>NZ_PVTF01000007.1 GCF_003002815.1 Umezawaea tangerina
TTCCACCGGTCCCAGGATGTTGATCCGGAGTGGGGACTCCCGACTGGTGTCGGTGGGCATCCGCTTCACCACTGGCTTTCTGGACGAGGAGCCGCGTTGCGTCGGCGTGTGGAGCGCAGCACGGCGCGCGTGGACGGGTGCATCTTCCGGGCAGAGGTTGTCCGCAGTGTCCCAAGCTAAAGGATGCATGACCATCTGGATGGCGCTTACCTGCCGCATTTCAACGTTGACCACACGACGACGAGCAGTTCTGCCGGTCATTCTGCATGTGGTCCGTCGCGTTGTCCGGTGCGCGCGCATATACCGGGTGGACAAGGGTTCTCGCCGTTCCCACGCCGAACAGGCCCGCCCTCGGTATCCGCAACAGTGGAATAAGCCAACATATTCTTTGCGCGGCGAACTATTTGCGCCGCTTCGCCGGGCAGGATATCTCCGGCGGTATCACCGGGTTTCGGGCAGGGGTGTTCTCGCGGACTGGAGGTCAGGGGTCGCACACCGCCGCCGTTCGACGGTGACGACCCTGGTCTAAATGGAAGTCGGCTCCCATTTGTAACGATAAAGTGTCCACAATGGACCGGTATTGCGCGGGCACTCGAGTAGGCAAGGCCACTTTGCTGTCGGTCGGCTGTCGAATTCCTGTCGCATCGCGGGACGCCGGCGTGACCGCCCGGCGCGGATGGTGTCGAGACCACCGCCGGTCGGACGTCCCGGACGTCGGACTGTCCGATGTGGACTCGTTCGGCCGGCACCCTCGTCGAGGCGGTCGTCGTCAGGTGTTCCCCGCCGGTTGCCGCGGCCCGCGCCGCCCGAGTCCGACACCCCTGCTCCTGCTGGCAACATCGTGCCGATCTCCGCGGGCTGTTCCGCCTTCTGGCCTGCGTGTTCGGCCGACGGCCGACATCTCCGCACGTCTTGGTCGGGCTTGGTCAGGTGTAGCGCTCAACCTCCCGGTGTTACCTTCGGCGGAGCGGGTCGCGTGACACCACAGGGCAATCCAGAGGGAGTCGGGAACAGCGATGGGCAAGAACAGCAGTCGGGTTGTCCGCGGTGCGGCCGTCGTCGTCTTGGCGGCGTTCGGCGCGTTGACGGCCTGCTCCGCCGGCGAGACCGGGGGGTCGGCCGGCGGAGACGACGTCACGCCGTCCTCCTCGACGGTGAAGCAGACCCAGACCTCCGCCAGTGCGAGCGCCGGGGGCTCCGACGCCCTGCGCGACAACGGCGACAAGCCCCCCAGCGGGGAGCCGTTGTGCGCCACCGCGAAGGTGAGCCTCGGGCTCGAGTTCCCGGTCCAGGGGGTGGAAGGTCAGCTGAGCGTCCCGGTCCTGCTGGCCAACAGCTCGGCCGCCCGCTGCACGATCCAGGGCTTCCCCGGCGTCCAGTTCCAGACGATCAACGGTGATCCCTGGGACCTCGGGCGCGGGGACGACCCGATCAAGCCGGTCAGCCTCGCACCCGGTGAGTCGACCAGCGCCACGCTGGTCTTCCTGAGCGCGGGCACCAGGGAGGGCACCTCGCACTGGACGCCCGACTCGGTTCTCGTCACGCCGCCGAACACGACCGACACCCAGCGCCTGACGTGGGACTTCGGCGCGATCCTGCGCCAGGACACCGCCACCCGCCCCGGCACGTTCGTCCGCGCGGTCGACGCCGTGGACTACGGCAACAGGTGATCCCGGCCGGTCAGCCGACGTCGTCGGGGAGCAGTTCGGCGAGCAGGTCGCGCACCCGCCTGTCGATGTCGTCCCGGATCGGTCGCACGGCGTCGACGCCCTGTCCGGCCGGGTCCTCGAGGTCCCAGTCGAGGTAGCGCTTGCCGGGGTGGACGGGGCAGGCGTCGCCGCAGCCCATGGAGATGACGACGTCGGCGGCCCGCACGGCCTCGTCGGTCAGCGGCTTGGGGAACTCCCGCGCCAGGTCGAGGCCGAGCTCCGCCATCACCTCGACCACGGCCGGGTTGACGCTGCTCGCGGGCGCCGACCCGGCGGAGCGGACGGTGACCCGGCCCGCCGCGTGGTGGGCCAGCAGCGCGGCGGCCATCTGGGAGCGGCCCGCGTTGTGGACGCAGACGAAGAGGACTTCCGGCTTGCCGGTCACACTGGCTCCTCGGGGTTCGGACGCGGGCTGGTGCGGCGCGGACCGGCGCCACCCCTCGTGCGCCGGGCCGCGCCACGTCGGACACGGCCCTGGGTGGTCACGGGCCTTGGGGAGCGGGAGCGCTCAAGGACAGGACCTGCGGTCCGGTCGGGGCGCAGCACCCGGTGGTGTCGTCGTCCTGGGCGTCGAAGACGCCCGCACCGCCGCACACGCCGGTCTCGGGCAGGACGAGCTCCACCCGCGAGGCGGACTCGTGGTCGCCCGCGAGCTCGGCCGCGATGCTGCGGACCTGCTCGTACCCGGTGAGGGCGAGGAACGTCGGCGCGCGGCCGTAGCTCTTCATCCCGGCGAGGAACACCCCCGGCTCGGGGTGGGCGAGCTCGGTCGCGCCGTGGGGCGGGACGGAACCGCACGAGTGGGCGTTCGGGTCGATCAGCGGTGCCAGCGCGGTCGGCGCCTGGAGCACCGGGTCGAGGTCGAGGCGCAGCTCCGAGAGCCAGGCCAGGTCCGGTCGGAACCCGGTCAGCGCGAGCACCTCGTCCACCGGCTCCACCCGGTGTCCCGCCGAGGACACCAGCGCCAGTCGACCGTCCACTGCGGACTCGACGGCGGCGGTGCGGAACCCGGTGACCACCTGGACGCGTCCGGCGCGCACCGCCTGCTCGGCGCGCAGCCCCAGGGCGCCGCGTGCGGGGAGCTGGTCGGCGTCCCCGCCGCCGAAGGCGTTGCCGACGACGCCGCGGCGCAGCAGCCACACGACCTCGGTGTCGGGGAGCGCGGTCAGCGCGACAAGGGCGGTCAACGCCGAGTGCCCGCTGCCCGCGACCGCGACCCGCCCGCCCGCGTACCGGGCGGCGACCTGCGGGTCCTGCAGATCCGGGACGCGGTAGGAGACGCGGGCCTGTCCGCGCTCGCCGACCGCGGGCAGGCCGTCACCCCCGAGCGGGTTGGGGCCACCCCAGGTTCCCGACGCGTCGACGAGGGCCCGTGCGGTGACGCGCTCCTCCGTGCCGTCGTCGTGCCGGACGTGCACGGTCAGCGGTTCGGTGTCCCGGCCGGAGTCCACGAGCCGGTCACGTCCGCGTCGGGCGACGCCGACCACCCGCGCGCCGAACCGCACCCGGTCGCCCAGGGCGTCGGCCAACGGCTCCAGGTACTCCTGCGCCCACTGCGCGCCGGTCGGGTACCCGTCGGCGGGGCGCTGCCAGCCGGTCGGCGCCAGCAGTCGGGCCGCGGCGGGGTCGACCAGCTCGGTCCACGCCGAGAACAGCCGGACGTGGTGCCACCGCCGCACCGCGGCACCGGCCTGGGCTCCCGCTTCGAGCACCAGCGGGCGCAGGCCGCGTTCGGCCAGGTGCGCCGCCGCGGCCAACCCGACGGGACCGGCTCCGACCACTACCACGGGGAGTTCGTCCATCACGGCACCATTCATCGATGGGGATCGATCCGACGCGGCGGACTCTATCGACGGGCGTCGATTGACGCAACCGTCGAACCGGGCCGATAATCCGGACCATGACCACGACGCCCGTCCACGGGCAGCTCGCGCCGCAGGACGCGGCCACCTACGCCGAGTGGTTCGCCTGCCTGGCCGAGCCCACCAGGGTGCGGCTCCTGCACGCGGTCGCGACGGCGGGCCGCCCGGTGACCGTGGGCGAGCTGACCGGGTGGACGGACATCAGCCAGTCGACCTGCTCGCACCACCTGCGCAAGCTCGCCGAGGTCGGGTTCCTGTCGCTGCGCAAGGAGGGCACGACCACGCTGGTCACCGTCAACCCGGCGTGCTGCACCGGTCTCCCGCACGCCGCCGACGTCGTGATGGGCGTGCTCGCACCCCGACCGTGCTGCCCGACCGACGTGCCCGCCGACGTCGTGGTCCGCGCGCTGCGCCGCGGCGACTGGGCGGCTGTGCTGCGCATCTACGGCGAGGGCATCGCCACGGGGGACGCCACCTTCGAGACCGAGGTGCCCGACCGCGCGGCGCTGGACGGCAGGTGGCTACCGGGGCACCGGTGGGTCGCGGAGGTCGACGGCCGGGTCGCGGGGTGGGCGGCGGCCTCGCCCGTGTCCGCGCGGGACTGCTACGCGGGGGTCGCGGAGACCTCGGTGTACATCGGCGAGGGGTTCCGCGGTCGCGGGGTCGGCAAGGCGTTGGTGCGCAAGCAGGTCACGGCCGCCGACGAGACCGGGCTCTGGACGTTGCAGACGGCCATCTTCCCGGAGAACCGGCCCAGCCTCGCCCTGCACCACGCCGCGGGCTTCCGGACGCTCGGGGTCCGCGAGCGGGTCGCGCGGCACCACGGGCGCTGGCGCGACACCGTGTTCCTCGAACGCCGCCGGGCCGGCGACCCCGTGGCCGCCGAGTAGTCCGGGGGAGGCGCCTCAGCCCGGCGACCCGGTGACGACGTCGCGGACGCGGTCGCGCAGCCACCGGTGGGTGTGGTCGGCGTCGTTGCGCGGGTGCCACGCCATGCCCAGCGGCACGGGCGGCAGGTCGAAGGGCAGCTCGAAGGCGTGCAGCCCCAACCGCTCCAGCGTCGCCCGGCCGGTGACGGCGGGGGCGAGGCAGACGACGTCGGTCTCCCCGGCCAGGAACAGCGACGCGGCGTAGGTCGGTACCACGGCCACCACCCGCCTGCTCAGGCCGAGCTCGTCCAGGCGTTCGTCGACCGGCCCGCGGGCCCGGCCGCGGCGGGACAGGGCGACGTGGTCGGCCGCGGCGAACCGGCGCGGGGTGACCCTGCGGACGGCGGCGAGCGGGTGCGAGCGGCGGACGAAGCCGACGAGGTGTTCGGTGGCCAGCACCTCGGTGCGGATCTCGGGGTCGGTCGCGCCGATGACGCCGATCTCCAGGTCGACCACGCCTTCGCGCAACGCGGGACCGCCCTCCACCCCCTCCGGCCGGAACCGCAGGGTGACGCCCGGCGCCTGGCCGCGGACGTCGCCGATCAGCCGCGGGATGACCGTGGTCGAGTACAGGTCGGTGACCTGGAGGTCGAACGTCCGCACGGTGGTCGCGACGTCGGCGTCCGGTGCCGGGCCGAACAGCGCCGTCGCCCGCGCCACCACGGCGCGCACCTCACCGCGCAGCTCCAGCGCGCGCGGCGTCGGCACGAGGTCGCGGCCCGCGCGGACCAGCAGCGGGTCGTCGAACACGCGGCGCAGCCTGGCGAGCGACCGGCTCATCGCGGGCGCCGAGGTGTGCGTGCGCGCGGCCGCGGCCGTGACGCTGTTGTCGGTCAGCAGGGCGTCCAGCGCCAGCAGCAGGTTCATGTCCAGGGACTCCACCTGCCGATTATCAGGGGTGGAATGACTCCTTATCAACGTTGCACTGGAGTCAACCGGCGACCGCTCCTACGGTGGACCTGTCGACCACCACAGGAGGATTCCCTTGAACCACAACAGGTCCCACCGCCGTGCGCGTCCACTGGGGAGCGACCGGTGACGCGGGTGATCGTGATCGGCGGGGGCATCGTCGGTCTCACGACGGGCCTGGCGCTGCGCCGTGCCGGAGCCGACGTGCTGGTGTGCGAGCGGGCGCCGGAGATCCGGGCCGCCGGGGCGTCGCTGGGGCTGTGGCGCAACGCGCTGGCCGTCTTCGACTCCCTCGGTGTCGGCGACGGCGTCCGCGCGATCGGCAAGCCCTCCGCGATGCGGTTCCACGACCGGACGGGTGCGCCGATCGAGACCCCTGGGTCCACCGCCGCGGACCACGAGTACCTGCTGGCCCACCGGGCCAAGCTCAACGTCCTGCTCGCCGACGCCGTCGGCGCGGGGAACATCCGGCTCGACGCCGAGTTCGTCGGCTACGAGGAGCACCACGACGGGGTCGCCGTCCACTTCGCCGACGGCCGCACCGAGCACGCGGACCTGCTGGTCGGCGCGGACGGTGCGTTCTCCGCGGTGCGCGGCCTCCTCGTCCCCGGCGCCCGTGCGCGGGAGCACGTCGGCCACCACGCCTGGCGCGCGGTCCTGCCGCCCGGCGGGCCGGAGGTGGAGCGGGACGTGATGGTGCTGGGGCGCAACGGTTCCCGCGGCGGGTACACGCGGTCCTACGACGGCGGCGTGTTCTGGCTGCTGTCCCAGTTCGGCTCGCCCGCCCTGACCGGCACCGCCAAGCAACAGGCGCTGGAGCGCGCGCGGGACCTCGACGACGGCGGCTGGAACTCGTCGCTGGCCGAGCTCATCGAGGCCACCCCGGAGGAGCTGGTGCTGCACAACCAGATCATGGTCGTGCCGCCGCTGCCGCACTGGACCTCGCGCCGGGTCGCGCTCGTCGGGGACGCCGCGCACGCGATGTCGCCGCACATCACCGCGGGCGCCTCGCTGGGCGTCGAGGACGCCGCCCTGCTCGCGCGCTACCTGACCACCCACCACGACGTGCCCGTCGCGCTCAAGGCCTACGAGGCCGACCGCATCCCCCACTACGCCCACGTCGCGGCGCTCTCGAAGGTGGTGGAGGACTCGGCCTCCCCGTGGGAGTTCGCCCGGAGCTACGCGGCCTTCAGCCACTGGATGACCAACCAGGAGCCGGTGGCCGAGCGGGACCTGGGGGTGCGGCCATGACGTTCACGGTGACGGTCGACGTGGAGGTGCCGACGCGCGACGGGACCGCGTTGGCGACCAACGTCTGGTGCCCGTCGGGGGAGGGGCCCTTCCCGGCGCTGCTGCTGCGCACGCCCTACGGCAAGGACGACGCCGGGCTGTTCGGCAACCCCAAGCTGCCGGACGTGTTCGCGCTGGTGGGGGCGGGGTACGCGATCGTGGTGCAGGACGTGCGCGGCACGTCCCGGTCGCCCGGCACGTTCGTCCCGCACCTGACCGACGGCGACGACGGCGTGGACACCATCGCCTGGCTGCGCGCCCAACCCTGGTGCGACGGGAACATCGGCACGTGGGGCGGTTCGTACATGGGGTTCGTGCAGTGGCAGACCGCGGTGGGCGGGCCTGCGGGCCTGCGCGCGATGGCACCGGTGATGACGTCCGCCGACCTCTACCGGGCACCGTGGTACTCGCCCGGAGGCGCGCTGTCGCTGGACGCGGTCCTGAGCTGGGGTGCGCTCGCCGCCCTCGGCTCGCTGCGCGGTACCCCCGACGCGCCGGAGGTCGCCCTGCTGCGGGAGATGCTGGTACGACGGCGTCCGCTGCTCGACCCGCTCCCGGTCGCCGAGCGCCCGGTGCTGCGCGACGCACTGCCGTGGGTCGGCGACGTGCTCGACCACCCGTCGCGCGACGGGTACTGGCGTGACCTCGCGTCGACCGAGCGCTGCGCCGCCATCACGGTGCCCGCGCTGAGCATCGGCGGCTGGTACGACGTGTTCATCGGCGAGACCGTCCGGGCCTACGCGGAGATGCGGCGGCACGGCGGCAGCGTCGAGGCGCGCGAGGGGCAGCGGTTGGTGATCGGACCGTGGGCCCATCCCGACGGCGCGGACCTCGGTCGGTTCCCGGACCGCTCGTTCGGGCCGGCGGGCGGCATCGAGGCAGCGGGCGTCACGGAGGCGCACCTGCGCTTCTTCGACCGCTGGGTGCGCGGCCGCGACGACCGGCCGGACGACGGGAAGCGCGTGCGCCTCTTCGTGATGGGCCTGGACGAGTGGCGCGACGAGGACGACTGGCCGTTGCCCGACACCCGCTACACCGACTACCACCTCTCCAGCCGGGCCGGGGCCAACACCGCCGCGGGCGACGGGGAGCTGGGCACCGCGCCGCCGACCGCCGACGCGCACGACACCTACCTGTACGACCCGCGCAGGCCCGTGCCCACGCTGGGCGGCACGGTGCTCGCGACCGGTCCCGGCGAGTTCGCCGGTCCGGCCGACCAGTCCCCGGTCGAGGGTCGCGACGACGTGCTCTGCTTCACCACCCCCGTGCTGCGCGCCGCCGTCGAGGTCACCGGGCACGTCCGGCTGGTGCTGCACGTCAGCTCCTCGGCCCTGGACACGGACTTCACGGCCAAGCTGGTCGACGTCCACCCGGACGGCCGGGCGATCATCCTGTGCGAGGGCGTCCGACGGGCCCGCTACCGCGACTCCCCCGCCGAACCCACACCCCTGCGCGCCGGCGAGGTCACCGAGCTGGTGGTCGACGTCGGTGTCACGTCGAACGCCTTCCTGCCCGGCCACCGGATCCGGCTGGAGGTGTCCAGCGGCAACTTCCCGCGCTACGACCGCAACACCAACACCGGCGGCGCCGTCGCCCACGACGGGGAGGCCGACCTGGTCGTCGCGGTGAACCGCGTGTTCCACGGCCCCGCGCACCCCAGCCGCCTGGTCCTGCCCGTGATCGACCGAGGGGATCCGAGGCCGTGACCGACTCCCACGACATCGCCCGCCTGGTGGCGGGGCTGGCCCACGCGCAGGACCGCCGCGACTGGACCGCGTTGCGGGCGCTGTTCGCCGATCGCACGCACCTCGACCTGTCCGGTCACCCCGGCGCCCCGGCCGAGGACGTCACCGCCGACGCGCTGGTCGCCAGGGCGCGGTCGGTGCTGGAGGGCTTCGACCGCACGGTCCACACGCCCTGGCACCTGGTGGCCACTGTGGACGGTGTCGAGGCGACTTGCCGGGCAGAGGTGATCGCCTACCACCACGTGCCGACCGCACCCGGAGCGGTGGGGGAGTGCACGATGCGCGGCCACTGGGACCTGGCTCTGCGCAAGGAGTCCGGCCGCTGGCTGGTGCACCGGTGGGCCGTGGTGCGGACGGAACCGTGGGAGGGTTCGCCCGACGTCTACCGGCTCGCGGCCGAGCGCGTCCGGACCCGCCGCGGACAGCACGACGGCGGGTACTTCGAGGTCCGCCGCGAGCGGGCCGCGGCGGGACGGCGCGCGGACCTGGTGCGGTGCATGGGGGAGCAGGTCATCCCGCTGCACGTGGAGAAGGGGATGGAGGTGGTCGCCGCGTTCGTCGACCTGGACGACGAGGACGCCTACGTGTGGGTCCGCCGGTTCGCACACGAGGACGAGCGCCGCGCCGTGCTCGACGCGGTCCACGACGACCCGCGCTGGCGCGACGGGATCGGCCCGGCGGTGCGGGACCTGCTCGCGCCGGGCCGACCGTCCACCACCCGCCTGGTCCCCGTGGACACGGAAGTCCTGCCCTGACGGCGCGTCCGGCGGTCGCGGTCAGGTCGAGGGACGGCCGAAGATCGTGCGTTCCAGGTCGTGTGCGGCCGTGCGCACGGCCTCGGCGCAGCGCTCCCGGTTCTGCCGGACGCGCTCCCTCGGACCGGAGACGCTGATGGCGCCGTGCGCGGTGCCCCTGGTGTCGACCACCGGCGCGCTCACGGCGGCCAGGTCGTCTTCGCTCTCGCCGTCGTTGAACGCGTACCCCTGCGACCGCACCAGCTTCAGCTCCTCCGACAGCGCGCGTCGGGAGCGGATGGTCGCCGAGGTGCTCACGGCCAGCCGTGCGGAGGGGAACACGTGCTGGAGCTCGTCCTCGCTCAGCCGGGCCAGCAGGCACTTGCCCGCGGCGGTGGCGTGGGCGGGCATGCGGGCGCCGACCCGCGAGGCGGCGCGGATGACGTGGCCGCCCTCGATCGCGGCGACGAAGACGATGTCGGTGCCCTCCAGCACGATCAGCTGGGCGGTCTCGCCCGTCTCGGCCGCGGCCTGCGCCAGGAACGGGGTCGCCTCGCTCTTCAGGTCGCCGACGCCGATGACCGACATCCCGAGCTCGACCAGCCGGTACCCGGCGCCGTAGGACTTGTCGTCGCTGTTGTAGCGCAGCAGGCCGCGGTCGAGCAGGGTGGTCACCATGCGGTGCGCGGTCGACCGCGCCACGTCGAGGCCCTTGGCGACGTCGCTGGTGCGCAGCCACGGCCGCTCGATGAGCATGAGCAGGATCCGGGCGGCGTTGTCGACGGCCTCGATGGTGTACGGGCCTCGGGTGGGCTCGGCGGGTGGGCGGTCGGCCGTGGACATGGACCCAGTATCCCATCTGGTGGTCGGGCTCCGGTCGCGGCCCGTGTTCGGCCCGCCGATCAGGCGTCCCACTGGAAAGGGGGAGTTCTGCTGGGTGGGACCTTAACCAGGGGACGCGTTCCCGTCCAGAACCTCGGACATCTCGGGAGTTCGGCGAGTGTGTGCCGCGAACGGGCTTTGCCTCGGGGAGCAGTTCGTCCTACTGTGAGGGACGTGTACCGCGCAGTAGGACGTGCGGTCCACGTCATCGTCCACCGGAGGAAGGATGTCGGTGTCCGTACCCGAGACCAGTCTGCAGCTCCAGTCCCGCCTGTCGCCCGACGCGCGGCTGCACCTGGGGCTGGCCACCGTGCCGGTCGCCCGACCGGCCGCCGACGAGGTCGTGATCCGCGTGGAGGCCGCGCCGGTCAACCCGTCCGACATCGGCGCGATGATCGGCCCGGCCGACGTCTCGCGCACGCGGGTCGAGCGGTCCGGCGACGCGCCGGAGATCTCCATGCCCATGCCGCCGGAGGCGATGCCCGCGCTGGCCGCGAGGGTCGGCCCCGCGGTCCCGGCGGGCGTCGAGGGCGCGGGTGTGGTCGTTGCGGCCGGTTCGTCCCCACGGGCACGGGCGTTGGTCGGACGGGTGGTGGCCACCAGCACCGGCGCCATGTACGCCCAGCACCGCGTCGCCAAGGTCGACGACCTGCTGGTGACCAAGGACGGTGCGACACCGGCCGAGGCCGCGTCCTCCTTCGTGAACCCGCTGACGGCGTTGGGCATGCTGGAGACGATGCGCGGCGAGGGGCACACGGCCCTCGTCCACACCGCCGCGGCCTCGAACCTGGGGCAGATGCTGAACCGGGTCTGCCTCGCCGACGGCGTCGGCCTGGTGAACGTCGTGCGCAGCCAGGAGCAGGCGGGGATCCTGCGGGACATCGGGGCCGAGCACGTCGTGGACTCCAGCACGCCGACGTTCCCGGAGGACCTGACCGCCGCGATCGCGGCGACCGGCGCCACGCTCTGCTTCGACGTGATCGGCGGCGGCGACATGGTCTCGCGCGTGCTGACCGCGATGGAGACCGTCCAGGCGGCGAAGCTGACCGGGCACCACCGCTACGGGTCGAGCGTCCACAAGCAGGTCTACGTCTGCGGCCGCCTCGACACCCGCCCGACGGAGCTCGCGAACACCTTCGGCCTGGCCTGGGGTGTCGGCGGATGGCTGCTGACCACCTTCCTCGCCCAGGTGGGGCCCGAGGTCGTCGGTCGTCTGAAGGACCGCGTGGCCGACGAGCTCACCACGACGTTCGCCAGCCGCTACGCGCGCACGATCTCGCTGCGCGAGGCCCTGGACCCCGAGGTCGTCGCCGCCTACCACCGCCGTGCGACCGGCGAGAAGTACCTGATCGCGCCGCAGTCGTGAGCGGCGCGCGGACACGGGACGAGGAGCCGCGGTGATGGGCGACGAGCTGGCGAAGATCGCGGTGAACGGCGTGGAGCTGGGCTACCGGGTCCACGGGGCGGCGTCGGGCGGACCGCCGCTGGTGTTCGTCCACGGGTACTGCATGCGCTCCACCTCCGGGTCCTACGAGGAGGTGCTGGAGCTGCTCGCCGCGAGCCGCACCGTCTACGCGCTCGACTTCCGGGGGCACGGCGCGTCCCCCTGCGACCCGGCGGACTGGACCCTCGCGGCGGTGGCCGACGACGTGGTGGCCTTCGCGCACGCGCTCGGGCTCGACGCGCCCGCCTACGCGGGGCACTCCCTCGGCGCCCAGATCGGCGTCTTCGCGGAGATCCGCCATCCGGGGACCTTCTCCGCCCTGTGCCTGCTGGCGCCGGGGCCGGCCGACACCCGCCGCGACCCGGTGGACATGCTCCGGTTCCTCGTCGAGCACGGGCACGACCGGGACGCGGTGCGCGAGGGGTTCCGCGGGATGTTCGCCCGCCCGCCGGGGCGGATGCTGGAGCTCGCCGTCGACGCCGCGGTCCTGGTCGACAGCGGCGTGCACCGCGCGTTGTCCGAGCAGAACTCGACGCACTCGGTCGACGACCGGCTCGGGGAGGTCGCCGCGCCGACGCTGCTGGTCCGCGGGGAGCGCGACACCGTCATCGCGCCCGAGCGGCAGCACGACCTGGCGCGGAAGCTGAGGCGCTGCAAGGAGGTGGCCTTCTCCACCGAGGGCCACATGCTGCCGCAGGAGAGCCCCGCCATGACCGCGCGGGAGATCCTCGCCTTCCTCGACCACGACCGGGAACCACTGGTCGCCGCGACGCCGTGAACGAAGGAGACCCGACCGTGCCGCAGCCGACACCCGAGGACGCCCGCCAGGACCTGGGAGCGGTCACCCACCCGCTGCCCGACGGGGTGGTCGTCGAACGGGACGTCCGCGTCGCCATGCGCGACGGCGTGCGCCTGGCCGTCACCGTGTACCGGCCGCGGGAGGCGGGCCGGTTCCCGGTCGTGCTGTGCGTTACGGCCTACGGCAAGGACTTCGGCCCGGCCGACTACTCCACGCTCCCGAGGATGCGGGACGCCGGCATGGCCGTCGGGACGATGCACATCTCCGACGTGACGACGTGGGAAGGTCCCGACCCCGCGTTCTGGGTGCCGAACGGGTACGTCGTCGTGGTGGCCGACGCACGGGGGTTCTACGAGTCCGAAGGGCGGGCGGGCATCTACTCGGAGCAGGACGCCGAGGACTACGCCGAGCTGGTGGAGTGGGCGGGCGGCCAACCCTGGAGCACCGGCGCGGTCGGCCTGAACGGCGTGTCCTACCTCGCGATCACCCAGTGGATGTGCGCGTCCCGGACGAAACCGGCCCACCTCAAGGCGATCATCCCCTGGGAGGGCGCGAGCGACCTGCTGCGGGACGCGACGCACCACGGCGGGATACCGGAGACGAGGTTCCGCACCGCGTGGCTGGCCGGGTCGTTGGCGCGCGGCGCCGGGGACGACATCGTCGCGCGCGGGCCCGCGATGCTGGAACGGGCCGAGCGCGACCCGTTCCCGCTCGAGGCGATCGACGTGCCCGCCCTGGTCTGCGCCTCCTGGTCCGACCACGGGCTGCACTCCCGCGGGTCGGTCGAGGGGTTCGCGCGGATGTCGTCGGGCGACAAGTGGCTGTACACGCACGGCGGCAAGAAGTGGGAGGTCTACTACAGCGCGGACGCGCTGGAGTGGCAGAGGTCGTTCTTCGACCACTTCCTCAAGGGCGAGGACAACGGCTTCCCCCGGCGTCCCCGCGTCCGGCTGGAGGTGCGGCTCGACGGCGAGGCCGTCGAGGTGCGGGGTGAGGACTCGTGGCCGCCCGATCGGACGCAGCTCGTCCCGCACTACCTGGACTTGAGCCAGGGGAGCCTGACCCCCGACGCGCCGTCCGCGGGCCAGTCCCGTCTCCTCGACGCGGAGTCGGGGCAGACCGCCGGGTTCGAGCTGTCGTTCGACCGCAGGACCGAGGTGACCGGCCCGATGGTGGCCAGGCTCTGGGTGTCCACTGTGGACACCGACGACCTCGACCTCTTCGTCGCCGTCCGCAAGTTCGACCGCGACGGCCGCGAGGTCCACTTCGCGGGCAAGGACGGGCACCGCGAGGGGGTCGTGGCACTCGGCTGGCTCCGCGTGTCGCAGCGCCACCCGGACCGGGAGCGGTCCTCGCCGTGGCGGCCCTTCCTGAGCCACGACCGCAGCGAGCCGGTGCGGCCGGGCGGGATCGTCCCGGTCGAGATCGAGGTCCTGCCGTCCAGCACCCTTTTCGAGGCGGGGGAGTCGCTGCGCCTGGTGGTCAGCGGCCGCGACATCGTGGAGCACGCGCGGTTCGGGCACGACGACACCGTCAACCGGGGTGGGTACGAGATCCACGCCGGTGCGGAGCACCCCTCGCACCTCCTCGTGCCCTTCTGCTGACCGGAGCCGGACGCCCCCTGGTCAGGTGCGCTCGGGGGCGTCCGCGAGCAGCAGGCGGTCGAGGCAGAAGTCCAGCGCGGCCTCCAGGTGGTCCGCGGAGCCGGTGGAGAGCAGGACGCTGACGCCGCCCTGGACGGCGGTGACCACGGCGGCGGCCGTGCGGTCGGCGTCGAGGGCGGGGTCGGCCTCGCCTGCCGCCTGGGTGGCCTCGATGCCGACCCGGATCGCCGCCTGCCAGCGCCGGACCAGCTGCGCCGTGACGGTCTGGGCCGCCGGACCGTACCGGCCCACGTCGGCGATCAGCACCCCGAGCGGGCAGTGCGGTCCCCGGTCGCGGCAGGTCCGGACGACGGTGTCGCGCCAGTCGGCCCACGCCGCACGCGAGTCGAGCCCGTCCAGGTACGGCCCCTGGTCGTCGAACACGCGCCCGGCCTCGAGCTCGGTGACCGCGAGCAGCAGCTGCTCCCGACCGCGCGGGAAGTAGTGGAACAGCTGGCTCTTCCCGGTTCCGCTGCGCCTGCACACGTCGTCGAGCGTGGTGGCGAGCGTGCCGCGTTCCCGGATCTCGGCCGCGGCCGCCTCGACGATGCGCCGTCGGGTGGCCGCGCCCTTGGCGGTGGCCACGCCCCCGGACTGTACTTGCCGGTACATTCTGCGGCTCCTAGCTTGGGTCGGGTGAAAGCGATCGAGATCGACGAGGCGGGTGGTCCGGAGGTCCTGCGGCTGCGTGAGCGGCAGGCACCCCGTCCGGGCCCCGGCGAGATCCTGGTGGACGTCCGCGTGGCGGGCGTGAACTTCTTCGACACCTCCGTCCGCAAGCACCGCCTGGTCGAGGTGCCGGGCGCGGAAGGCGCCGGTGTGGTGCTGGAGACCGGGGAGGGTGTGCACGGGTTCGCGCCCGGTGACCGCGTCGCGTGGATGGACAGCACCCGGCACGGCGGCTACGCCGAGCAGGTCGTGCTCCCCGCGACCTGCTTCGTCGCGGTGCCCGGCACCGTCGACGACGAGACGGCCGCGGCCCTGGTCCTGCAAGGCCTGACCGCGCACCACCTCGCCACCGTCTCCCACGCCGTGCGGCCGGGGGACGTCGCACTCGTGCACGCCGCCGCGGGCGGGGTCGGCATGCTGCTGACCCAGCTCGTGAAAGCCCGCGGTGGCACCGTCATCGGCCTGGTGTCGCGGCCGGAGAAGGTCGGGATCGCCACCGAGGCGGGCGCCGACCACGTCCTGGTCTCCACCGGCGCCGCGTTCGTCGGGCCGGTCCGCGACCTGACCGGCGGCGAGGGCGTGCACGTCGTGTACGACGGCGCGGGCGCGACCACGTTCGACGCGTCGCTGGAGGCGCTGCGCACGCACGGCACGCTGGTCTTCTACGGGCCGCTGATCGGTGAGGTGCCGAGCATCCGCGTCGACGACCTCCCCCGCAGCGTCCGCCTCACCTACCCCACGACCGACGACCACCTCCGCGGCGAGGGGGCGCTCGCGACCCACATGGCCGAGCTGTTCGCGCTCGTCGGGACGGGCGAGCTGGTCGTCCGGATCGGCGGCCGCTACCCGCTGGCCGACGCGGCACGGGCCCACGCCGACATCGAGTCCAGGGCCACCACGGGGAAGCTGCTGCTGTTCCCGTGACCACGAGCCGTTGTGGACAGTCCGAAGAGGACTCGCGGTGAGGTGGTCCGGTGCGCCCCGGTCTGCTCGGCACGGGGCGCGTCCCACGTGGGCCCTCCTGATCCGCCGCGCCACGGCTCGCTCGACCTCCCGGTTCCGCGTCGATCGTTGCGGAGCCCGACGCTAGCACGTTCCGCATCGATCGATGCGGAAGGCGTACCCTGCGGGGATGAGGACCGAACAGCGCCGCCCGACCGGCCGTCCGCGGGGGTTCGACGTCGACGAAGCCCTCGAACGCGCGATGATGGTCTTCTGGGAGCACGGCTACGAGGGCGCGAGCCTGGCCACCCTGACCGCGGCGATGGGCATCTCCACCACCAGCATGTACGCGACCTTCGGCAACAAGGAGGAGCTGTTCCGCAAAGCGCTGGGGCGCTACACCGAGGGGCCCAGCGCGTACCTGGACCGCGCCCTGGAGGAGTCGACCGCGCTGGGCGTGGCCACGGCGGTCCTGGCGGGCACCGTCCGCACCACCACGCGCCCGGCGCAGCCCAACGGGTGCCTCGGAGTGCAGAGCGCGCTGGTCACCAGCGACTCCGGGCGCGAGGTCCGCGACGTCCTGGTCGCCTGGCGGGACAACGGCTTCCGCGCCATCCGGGAGCGGTTCGAGCGCGCCGTCGAGGACGGCGACCTGCCGGGGGAGGCCGACCCGGCGCTGCTCGCCCGCTACGTCACCACCCTGTCGTTCGGCATCGCCGTGCAGGCCGCGGGCGGCGTCGGGCGCGACGAGCTCCAGGAGCTGGCCGACGCGGCGCTGCGCAACTGGCCGCTGACCTGACCCCCACGCCTCTCCGACTTCTGTAGCGATCGATGCAGAACGTGCTACGGTCGAGTTGTGCATCGATCGATGCACAACTCGAAAGCGATCTGCGCGGGCAGCAGGCCTGCCGGACCGCACATCCGCGGAGGAGGGGCATGTCCGTCGCACTGGTCACCGGCGCCAACAAGGGCATCGGTTTCGAGACGGCCAAACAGCTCCGGGAGCTGGGCCACGTCGTCTACGTGGGAGCGCGCGACGTCGAACGGGGTGGGAAGGCGGCCGCGTCGATCGGCGCGAGGTTCGTGCGGCTCGACGTGACCGACGACGCCTCGGTCGCCGCCGCGCTGGCGACGATCGGGGCGGACGAGGGCAGGCTCGACGTCCTGGTGCACAACGCGGGTGTCCTCGGCGACGAGGGCGTCGACGGTCCCGCGGCGCTGCGGGTCTTCGACACCAACGCGGTGGGGATCGTCCGCGTCACGGAGGCCGCGCTCCCGCTGCTGCGCAAGTCCGACAACCCCAACGTCGTCACCGTCTCCAGCAGCGCCGGGTCGTTCTGGGCGGTGACCAACCCCGACCGGCCGGAGTTCCGGCTGCCGCTCGCGCTCTACTCCGCGTCCAAGGCGGCGGCGACCATGCTGACGGTCCAGTACGCGAAGTCCCAGCCCGGCATCAGGTTCAACGCGCTGGAGCCCGGCACCACCGCGACCGACATGACCGCGGCCTTCGGGATCGGGAGGTCGCCGCAGGAGAGCGCCGCGGTCGTCGTGCGCCTGGCCACCCTCGGCGCGGACGGTCCGACGGGCACGTTGCGGGACGAGGCCGGGGAGCTGGCCTGGTAGGTGGTGGGAACGGTCGAGGGGTGCCGCCCCTCGACCGTTCACGGGTGGTCGGGATCAGTCCCGCGGGGTGAGCACGACGATCGGGATCTCGCGGTCGGTCTTGTGCGCGTACTCGTCGTAGAGCGGGAAGATGCCCGCCATCAGCGCCCAGAGCGGCTCGCGCTCGGCGGGGGAGCAGACCCTCGCGGTGGCGGTGAACCGGCGGGCGCCGACCTGCACGCCGACGCTCGGGTCCGCCACCAGGTTCTTGAACCACTCCGGGTCCTCGTCGGCACCGCCCTTGGAGGCGACGACGACGAAGTCGTCGCCCGAGGTGCCGTAGATCAGGCACGTGCGGCGCGCGATGCCGCTGCGGCGCCCGGTCGTGGCGAGCACGAGCGTGAACACGCCGTTCGACTCGTACCCCTCGGTGCCGCCCGAGGCCAGGTACTCGCGGGTCTGCTCGGCGACCCAGTCCCACTGGGAGTCGGTGGCGCGGTCGAGGTCATCGGCGACGGCCATGGCGGCGGTCCTTTCCGGTTGGCGGGTGGTCGGCGACCCTGGGACGAACCCGGCGCGGTGGTCTCGACACGGTATGCCTGTGACGGCGGTCACCCTCCTTCGAGGCGTGCCCGCCCACCGGGAGCGTCGGCCGAATTCCGCAGGGCCCGCCGTGATTCGGGTGCGCGAACCAATTCCCCTTTCTCATTTCACCCGGTGTGCGTGGTGGCAACATCTCGCCCAACGGCGTGCTTGACGCCCTCGACGTCGCCGGGCTAAATTCCGACAAATGGGAAGACAATTAGGGGATTGAGTCGCGAGTCGTCGTTGACGTGGGAGAACCGGGTATTCACGTCAATGGCCGTCGGATCGTCGAGGGTCACGCATTTTATGCGGAATGACGTGCCGTGGACACCCGGAATTCCCTAGTCCTCCACCGCGGCGTCGATTGCGGGACGGCCGGGAATCCGGCGGACACCACAGGCGCGGCCGGGGAACCGGCTCGGACGGGCGGTGCAGCCGATGCGGGGGAAGACCGAGGCGATCACGCGGGGCGCGCTGGCCGACTTCCTGCGCCAGCGGCGCGACGCGCTGTCACCGGAGGTGGTGGGGCTGCGGGCCGGTCTGCGGCGCCGCGCGCCGGGCCTGCGCCGGGACGAGGTGGCGCGCCTGGCGAACATGTCGACGACCTACTACGAGCGGCTGGAGCAGGGGCGCGGCCCGCAGCCGTCGGCCGCCATCCTCGGCGGCCTGGCGCGCGCGTTGCGGCTGGACCCGGACGAGCGGGCCTACCTGCACCTGCTGGCCGGGCACGCCGAGCCCGTGGTGGCGGCACCGGCCGCCGCCGTCGACCCCCGGCTGCTGTCGGTGATGCGGGCGATGGCGGCGACGTTCCCGGCGTTCGTCACCGACGACCTGGGCACCGTGGCGGCGCAGAACGAGCTGTACACGAGGCTGTTCGGCCGGGTCGCCGGACGGCCCCGCCGGGAGGGAAACCTGTTCTGGGGCTGGTTCGCCTCCGGCCGGTTGCGCCGGTCGGTCCTGAACCCGCCGGAGCACCAGGAGTCCATCGGCCGCAACTTCGTCGCCTACCTGCGGGTCGTCGTGGCCAAGCGCGGCTACGACGTGGCCGCGGCGGCACTGGTGGCGGACCTGTGCGCGGCGAGCGAGGAGTTCCTGCGGATGTGGGACGAGCACCGGGTCTCCAGCTCGCCGTTCCCGGTCTTGAGCGTGCTGGACGACCGGGTCGGCAGGCTGGACTTCGAGGGCGCGCTGATGGTCAACTCGCGGTTGGGGCAACGCCTGTACTCGCTGCACGCGGTCACCGGCACCCCCACCCAGCAGCGGTTGACCGCGCTCATCGTCGGGTCGTCAGCCCGGTGAAGGCCTCCTCCATCCTGGTCAGCGCCGCGGCCAGGTGCGGCAGGCGGACGGGGTCGTCGGCGGCCAGTGCCTCCCGCTGCTGGTCCTCGTCGCCGTAGAGCAGGCTGGTGGCGGCCTTGAAGCGGAGCCCGCGCACGTCGTCGCCGAGCAGGTGCCCCGGCAGGACGACGACGCCCGAGTCGTCCAGCAGCCGCCTGCCCAGCTCGGCGGAGTCCCCGATGCCGTTGCCCGCCAGCAGCCCGCGGACCGGCTCGAAGTCGGGGTAGACGTAGAACCCGCCCGTCGGCGGCCTGCACCGGGCACCGGACCTGGTGACGACGTCGTGCACCGCCCTGGCCACCGCACCGTGCAGCCGGGTGCCGGCGGCGAGCCGTTCGCGGATCTCGGGCGGCTCCGCGTAGACGTGCTCCACGACGTGCTGCATCGGCCCGGCCAGCGTCGACCAGACCTCGCCGGCCACCGACACCACGGAGTCCCGGAGCCACCGGCCGCGGTCCCCCTCGGGGAACCGGGCGACCCCGATCCGCCAGCCGCCCAGGCCCAGCGACTTGGACAGGCCGCTGGTCACCACGGTCCGGTCCGGCACGACCTCGGCCGGGCTGAGGAACGGGGTCGCCGCGGGGTCGTGCACGAGGTCGCGGTAGATCTCGTCCGAGACGACCAGCAGGTCCTCGGCCTCTGCGACGGCGCACACCTCGCGCACCAGCGAGGGCGGCGCGAGCGTGCCGGTCGGGTTGTCCGGCAGCGTGAGCACCAGCAGCCGCGGGTCGCGGCCGCGCGCCCTGGCGGCGTGGACGGCCCGCCGCAGGGCCCCCGGCTCCGGCACACCACCGCACGCGTCCGGGATCGGCACCCCGATGACCTCCTTGCCCGCGTACCGGACCTGGGCGGCGTAGCTGTTCCACGCCGGGCGCGGCAGCAGGACGTCGCCGGGCACGGCGAGCTGCAGCGCCATCAGCAGCGCCTTGCTGCCGGGCGCCAGCACGATCTGGTCGGCGTCGGTGGGCAGCCGCCGCCGACCGAAGTAGCCCGCCACCGCGGCGCGGGCGGACTCGGCGCCCGCGACCGGTCCGTACGCCGTGCGGCGGGCCCCCGCGGCGAGCTGCCGGGCCAGCTCCGGGAGCAGGGGGAGCCGGGCCTCGCCGAAGGCCAGGTGCACCAGGGACTCCCCGTCGGCCCGGCGCCGGTCGACCATCTGGTTGAGCGCGAGGTTGGGTGACAGGTCGGTGGTCATGGGGCGCTCCTCGGTGGCTTGCACGCCGCGGCGAGGTCAGGCGGTGTGTCGGGCGCGAGGTCGAGCTCGTCGAGCCACGCCGCGGTGGCCGAGTAGCGGGCGCGGAACGGCCTGCCGACCAGGGCGGGGTCGCGGGCCTGCACCATGCGCAGCTGGAAGAAGCCGCCGTCGACCCCGTCCACGACGACCTTGCCCGGTGCCGCCGACATCACCGGGCCGCGGACGGTGCGGGCGAGCCCCGGCAGCGTGCGGTAGGCCGTCCGGAAGACGTCCACGGCCCTGGCCAGCGGCACCTTGAAGTAGTCGTGCGGTCCGGTGTCCCGTGCCACGAACAGGTAGTACGGCACGGTGCCCGCCGCCAGCTCCGCCCGCCACAGCTCGGCCACGACCGCGGCGTCGTCGTTGACGTGGGCGATCAGCGGGGCCTGGCAGTACACCGCGGCACCGGTGGCGCGGATCCGCAGCAACGCGCGCCGCGCCGGGTCGGTCTCCAGCTCGCGCGGGTGGCTGAAGTGCGCCATGACGGCCAGCTGCCTGCCCGAGGCGACGACGTCCTCGAACAGGCGGGCCACCTCGTCGGCGTCGGGGTCGGTGGTGAAGCGGTGGGGCCAGTAGGCGACCGACTTGGTGCCGATCCGGATCGTGCGCACGGTCTCGACGGCCAGCAGCGGCGCAATATGGCTGCGGAGCCGTTGCGCGGACATCACCATCGGGTCGCCGCCGGTCACCAGGACGTCGCTGACCTCCGGGTGCGCGCGCAGGTAGGCGACCAGCCCTGACGGTTCCGGTGCGGCGAACCGCAGCTCGGGATCCCCGATGAACTGCGCCCACCGGAAGCAGTAGGTGCAGTACGCGTGGCAGGTCTGCCCCTGTCCGGGGAAGTAGAGGACGGTCTCGCGGTACTTGTGCTGCAACCCCGGCACCGCCGCACCCGCCTGGACGGGCACGTTGGACCGCTGCGCGGACGGGTGCGGGTTGAGGCCCGCGCGGATGTCGTCGACCACCTCCCGCAGCCGCCCGCCGGTCGTCGCCGCCAGCCGCCGCTCGTCGGAGTCGGGCAGCATGCCGGGCTGCGGGAAGGTCAGCCGGAAGATCGGGTCGTCCGGCACGGCCGCCCAGTCGACCAGGTTGTCCAGCACGTAGTCGTTGACCCGGAACGGGAGCACCAGGGAGACCCGCCGCATCGACTCGCGGACGTCCGGCGGCAGCCCGTACCGGTCCGCGATCGCGTCGAGGTGGCGCGGGCCGTAGGCGTGGAACCTGGTGCCCTCCAGTGCGTTCGGCATCGCGAAGCCGTTCCTCCGGGGGTCAGCCACCGATGACGACGGGCAGGTGGTCGACCAGGTGCGTGCCGCCCACCCTGGCGATCACACCCAGCACCGCGTCGCCGCGGAAGTCGTCCGGGACGGCGGCGAAGGTGTCGGCGTCCACGACGGTCAGCGACTTCACCAGCAGCGGCGGGTCGAGCCTGCTCGCGGCGTCGAGCACCTCCTCGGCCGCGGCGAGGGCGTCCTTCGCGGTATCCAGGTGTTCCCGCGCGGCGAACAGCGCGCGCGACAACGACAGGGCGGTGACCCGTTCGGCGGGGGACAGGTAGGCGTTGCGGCTCGACATGGCCAGCCCGTCGGGCTCGCGGACGGTGGGCACGCCGACGATCCGCAGCGGGAAGTCCAGGTCGGCGACCATGCGCCGCACGAGTGCCAGCTGCTGGGCGTCCTTCTCCCCGAACACGGCCACGTCGGGGGCCACGAGGTGGAAGAACTTGGTGACCACGGTGAGGATCCCAGGGAACAGGTCCGGCCGCAGCGCGCCCTCGTGCGTGGCGGCGATGGGACCGGGGTCGAGGCGGACCACCGGCCCGCCGTTGGGGTAGACCTCGGCCGAGGTCGGGGCGAACACCACGTCCGCCCCCTCCGCCGCGCACAGCGCCAGGTCCGCGTCGAGCTCGCGCGGGTAGCGGTCGAAGTCCTCCGCGGCCCCGAACTGGAGCGGGTTGACGAAGACGCTGACCACGACGGTCGCCGCCTCGCGCCGGGCGGCGCGGATCAACGCCGCGTGCCCGGCGTGCAGCGATCCCATGGTCATCACGAGGGCCAGGCCACCGCTGCCGCGGTCGACCACCTCGGCCAGTTCCGCGCGGGAGCGGACAAGGACGCACCGGGACACCGGTCTCACCTCCGGTCGCAGGTCATCAGGGAGCTGACCGGGTGTTCCCGGTACCTCAGCCAGAAGGACTCGTCGCGGTCGCCGTCGGGCGGCGGCGTGCGCACCGGTGACCAGCTGACGGTGCCGAAACCCGCCTGGACCGCGGCGAGCTCGTAGTCCGCGAGCTGCCACTCGTAGTCCTCCAGCGGCGTCGGCGGGTCGGTGGTGAACTCCTGGCGGATCAGCGGGACCTCCTCGCCGGGCACGCGGTCGAGCAGGCGCAGCCCGAACTCCTCGTAGTTGCCCTCGGGGAACGGGGTGGGGTTGGGCACGATGGCCAGCAGCCGGCCGCCGTCGGTCAGCGTCGCCCGGATGTTGAGGAACATCGAGTGCAGCGCCGCGCGGCTGGACGCGTAGTTGAACAGGTAGACCGCGGTGGCCAGGTCGAAGCGCCCCAGCGGCGGGAGGTCGGTCGCGTCGGCGATGACGTACTCGATGCCCAGCGGTGCCCTCGCCTCGTACTTCTGGGCGAGCCGCACCATCTCCACCGAGACGTCCACGCCCACCACCGGTCGGGCACCGCTCTCGGCCAGCAACCGGGTGTTGTAGCCGTACCCGCAGGCGAGGTCGAGGGCGGACAGCCCGGTGAGGTCGCCGAGCGCGCCGCACAGGGTGAACGTGTCCGCGGCGGAGAAGGCGGCGGTGGACTTGGACTCCTCGAACCGCGCGCCGATCGCGTCGTACTGCTCGCTCATCGCCGGACCAGCGCCCCGCCCGTGCCGTCGAACTCCCGCAGCAGGATCCGGTCGATGTCCAGGTCGGGCACCCGGAAGTCGTCGACGAGGCTGTCCTGGAGCAGCAACGTGCTGAGCACCTGGAGGTAGGCGTGGTTGTCCGGGAAGGGAACCGATCCGTCCTCAGTGGACTTGACGCGGTCGACGAGCCGCCGCACGCCGTGCGGGTCGAGCACGCCGCAGTCGCGCACCCGGCGCGGTGACAGGAGCTCGTCCACCCAGTCGCCCGTGCCCGTCGGGAGCAGGTGCTCCGCGCCGGGGACCCGCATCCCGAACTTCGGCCGGTCGCGGATCTCGGCGGGCAGGACGTCCGCGTACGCCTCGCGCAGGACGTGCTTCTCACGGGTCAGCCCGCGCAGCTTCCACTCGCGGGGCAGCCCGGCCGCGAACTCGACGACCGACCTGTCCACGAAGGGGTAGCGCGCCTCGATGCGGCACCCGGCGCCGGGACGGTCGGCCAGGCAGGTCATCCCGTAGCCGCACAACAGGGTCACGAAGTCGAGCACCTGCGATCGGCCGACCACGTCCAGGTCGTCGTACCCGCTCACCTGGGCGCGCGCGAACTCCGCCAGCCGCCGGTCGTCGTCGGCGACGCCGTCGCGTGCCGCCAGCAGACCGGGCAGCAGCTCGGCCTCGAACCGGCGCAGGTGGGCGCCCAGCACCGGGCCGCCGTCGCCCGCCCGCTCCTGGAAGAAGCGCAGGATGTCGCCCGCCGTCATCGGGTCGGTGAGCAGGACGTCGTTCAACCCCTTGCCCAGCAGCGCTTCCCGCTCCGCCGTGAACCCGTCGGCCAGGCAGGAGTCCAGGACGGTGGCCTCCTTGAGGATGTCGTAGCCGAAGAACGACTCGTCGGCGCCCTCGCCGCCCAGCACGATCCGGACCCCGGCCTTCCCGACGTGCTCGGCGAGCATCTCGGAGGCGACCGGCGCGCAGAAGTGCAGCAGCGCCTCGCACTTGCGGACCAGGTTCGGGAACCGGTCGCGGATGTCGCGGCCGGTGACCACCACCGACGAGTGGTCGGTGCCCAGCTTCTCCGCGATGACCCGCTGGTAGGCCGACTCGTCCGCCCAGGACCCCGGCACGGTGATGGAGAACGTGGGCAGCGTGCCGGTCGTGCGCTCCCGGACGATCGCGGCGATGACGCTCGAGTCCAGCCCTCCGCTGAGGAACGCGCCGAGGGGGTAGTCCCCGCGCAGCCGGAACCGGACCGCCTCGTCGAGCCGGTCGCGCAGCTCCTCCTTGGCGGCCTCGAAGGTCAGGCCCGGCCGTGCTCCCGCGCCCCGGTCCACCGGAATCTCGAAGTAGCGCGACACCACCACCCCGGCGGGGCCGACGCGGGCGAAGTGGCCGGGGGGAAGGCTGCGCACACCGGTGAAGCACGTCTCACCCGGCACCGGTGTCCAGTAGCGGCCGTTGGCCCGGACGCCGTCGGCCGACAGCTCGCGGCGCACCTCCGGGAACGCGAACAGGCCCTTGATCTCGGAGGCGAAGTAGAGGGAGCCGCCCTGTTCGGTGTAGAACAACGGCCGTTCGCCGAACGGGTCGCGCCCCAGCAGCAGCTCCTGCCGTTCGCGGTCGTAGAACGCGAAGGCGAACTGGCCGTTGAGCCGGTCGAGCGCCCGCTCACCCCAGACCACGAGGCTGTGCAGCAGGACTTCCGTGTCCGACCTCGTGGCGAACGAGACCCCCCGCGCCTCCAGCTCGTGCCGCAGCTCCAGGTAGTTGAAGATCTCCCCGTTGAACCCGAGCACGTACCGGTCGTCGGCGGTGACCATCGGCTGCTTGCCCAGCAGCGGGTCGATGACCGAGAGCCGGACCGTGCCGAAGCTGAGCCGGGCGTCGTCGTAGATGCCGACCTCGTCGGGGCCGCGGTGGGCGATCGCCCGGACACCGCGGCGCAGGTTCGTGATCCGGTCCTCCTTCCGCTTGCCGCTGTTGACGAAACCGACGACACCGCACATGGACGTACCCCACCTTGTCGAGTGATGGACGGGTGGAACTCAGACCGACTCGAGGTAGCGGCGCCGCTCCCAGCCGGTCACCTCGGCGTCGGCGGCCGCCTGCTCCGCCTGGCCCAGCAGGCACAGCAGCCGCGTCAGCTCGTCGCCCAGCGCCGACCGCGCGAACTTGCTCCGGTCCAGCAGGGTCACGGCCTCCGCCACGGTGCGCGGCAGCGGTTCGGCGTCGCCCCCGGCGTAGACGTCCGCGGTCGACTCGGGCGGCGGTTCCCGGTGGTCCTCCAGCCCGGCGAGCCCCGCCAGCAGCTGGGTGGCCACCAGCAGGTGGGGGTTGGCGTCGGCCGTCGCCACCCGGTGCTCCAGCCGGGTCCCGGCGTCGCCGTGCACGAGCGCGCGCACCGCGACCGAGCGATGGTCGAACCCCCAGGTGACGTGGGTCGGCGCGAACGAGTAGCCCACGGACCGCTTGTAGCCGTTGGGGGTCGGGACGGCGACGTGGCAGGTCTCGGCGACGTGGTGCACCAGACCGCCCAGGTAGGACCGCCCCTGCTCGCTGAGCCCGCCGGTCTCCTCGTCCCAGAAGGCGTTGCGGCCCGTCCGCCGGTCGCGCAGGCTCTGGTGCACGTGCAGCCCGCTGCCGGAGGACTCCGCCCACGGCTTGGCCATGAACGTGGCCAGGTACCCGTGCGAGGCCGCGACCTGCTTGACCGCGTAGCGGAAGAACACCAGGTCGTCCGCTGCGGCCAGCGGCGCGGAGTACCGCAGGTTGATCTCCACCTGGCCCGCGCCGTACTCCGCCCCGCTGGCCTCCACCACCACGCCCACGGCGTGCAGCGCCGACTGGACGTCCCGGATCACCGGCCACAGGTAGGAGTCGTCGTGCAGGCTGTAGATGGGGTTGCGCCCGTGGCGCGGGCGCAGCGTCTCCCGGTCGAGCAGGTAGAACTCGGTCTCCAGGCCCACGTCCGGCTCGAACCCCGCCTGCCGGACGCGGTCCTGCGCGCGGCGGAGCACCAGCCGCGGGTCGAGCGGGACGGGCAGGCCCTCCCGGTCGACGACGTCGCAGAACACCAGCGCCGTCCCCGGCCGCCACGGCACCAGCCGCAGGGTCGTCGGGTCCGGCACCAGGAAGACGTCCGGATAGCCGCTCTCCCAGCTGTACCCGCCCGCGGGCGGCAGCACGTCGAGGCCGTAGTCGAGGCAGAACACCCCGGAGGAGAGCGCGAACTCCGCGGTCCGCCGGAAGACCTGCGCGGGGATCCGCTTGCCCCGGATCGCCCCCATCACGTCCACGACGGCGAGCTCGACGGTCTCGATCGAGTGGTCGTCGATGAACCGGTCGACTGCCCGCGTCCCGTCTCCCACCGTGGCATCACGCACGGGACCGACGGTAGGAGTACCGATCCGGGCCAACCACGTCCTGTTTGTACGTGGATGGCGTCAGCGCTGACGCGGGTGTCGCGGGTGCTCTTCGAGGTGTGTGCTCACGGGGCCGTCCGGCCGTGTTCGGCGAGGAAGTCGAGCAGGAGCCCGGTGATCTCGTCGGGGCGCTCCTGCTGGATCCAGTGACCGGCCCCCGGCAGGATGACCTTGGGGATGGTCAGCGCCGAGATGAGCTCCTGGGCGCCGGGCATGACCTGGCTGGGGTCGCGGTCGCCGCCGACGAAGAGCGCGGGCGCCCGGACGGTCGCACCGGCCCACGCGCCGGTGAGCTCCCACCCGCGGTCCAGCGCGCGGTACCAGTCGAGGGCGCTGGTGAAGCCGGACTCCGCGAAGGTGTCGGCGAAGACGTCGAGCTCCGTCTCGTCGAGCCAGGAGGGCAGCTCCGCGGGCTCGTCGAGGTAGTCCAGGATGGCGGTGTCCCGCGGCACCACGAGCTGGATGGGGGTCGGGTCGTTGGCGGGGTTGTCGCCGGAGAGGGTGAAGAGCAGGCGGCGGAAGGTGGTCCGGGGGTCGCGGTCGAACTCGGCGTCCGCCTCGGGCTCCTCGAGGCGGTTCACGTAGAACTCGCCGCCCAGGAGCTCGCGCATCGTCCGCAACGGCGGGGTGGGCGGGCGGTAGCGGGGCGGCGCGCTCAGGGTGACGACGCCGCGGACCACGTCGGGGCGGAGCAGGGCCGTCTGCCAGGCGACCGGGGCGCCGAAGTCGTGGCCGACGACGGTGGCCCGCTCCTCGCCGAAGGCGTGGACGAGCCCGACGACGTCACCGACCAGGTGGAGCATCGTGTAGTCGTCGACGGACCCCGGCCGGTCGCTGCGGCCGAACCCGCGCTGGTCGGGGGCGACCACGTGGTACCCGGCCGCGGCGAGCGCGGGGATCTGGTGGCGCCAGGAGTACCAGAGCTCGGGGAACCCGTGCAGCAGCAGGACGAGCGGTCCTTCTCCCGCCTCCACCACGTGCAGGCGGATGCCGTTGGTCTCGATGAACCCGTGGGTGGTCATGACGTTCCTCCGACGCTTGGCTGTACGACGTACATGTACAACGTATAGCCACGGCGCGGGGGAGCGTCAAGGGGAGGTGGTCGTGGTCGTCAGGCGATGCCGTGGACGCCCCGGACGAGCAGGTCCAGGTTGTCGTCGAAGTAGCCGTCCCGGTCGAAGCAGTTCGCCAGCTCCGGCGCGGCCGCCACGACGTGCGGGTAGCGGCTCGGCGGCAGCGCCTGGAGCCGCGCCTTCCGCTGCCGGACCGCGTCTTCCTCGTCCTCCGGCCCGCGGCGGTCGGCGGGGGCGGCCGTCACCAGCGCGATCACCGACGACACCAGGAACATCGCGGCCTCGGCCGCGCGGCGCGTGTCCAGTCCGGCGCGGCCCAGCAGCTCCAGCACCCGCTCGGCCAACCGCAGACCCGGCTCGGTGGCGAGCACCCTGGCCGACGCCAGCCCCGCCACCGCCGGATGGGGCCGCAGTGCCGCCAGGAGCGCGGCGAGGATCGCGCGCAGCTGCCCGTCCCAGGGCCCGTCGGTGGGCTCGGGGACGTCCACCGACGCGATCAGGTGCTCGGCCATCGCGTCGAGCAGGCTGTCCTTGTCGTCGAAGTGCCAGTACATGGCCATCGGGGTGACGGCGTTCTCCTGCGCCAGGCGCCGGATCGTCACGGCCGCCAGCCCCTCGGCGTCGGCCAGTTCGACCGCGCGGCCGACGATCGCCTCGCGACTCAGTCGCACACCCCGCTTGCCCATCCCGGAACCCTACGACGTGCAGCGCCCCGGCATCCGCGGGCCGGACCCCTCCGTCCGGTGCGTCAGCCGCGGTCGTGGAGGGTGATCCGGTAGCCGTCGGGGTCGGCGAAGGTGAACGTCCGGCCGAAGGGTCCGTCGATCGGAGCGGCGACGATGGTGTGGCCGTCGGCGACCAGGGTGTCGTGGATGGCCTGCACGTCGGTGGCGTGCAGCCAGATCGCGGCGCCGACGCCGGGGTGGTCGGCGGAGTCGAGGTCGGTGCCGGGGACGACGTCGCGCAGGGCGAACGCGATCGGCTTGGTCTCGAACACGACGGCGTGCGGGGGTCCGGCCGGGGAGCGGACGAGGCCGAGGTAGCGCTCGTAGAACGCCTGCGAGGCGTCGAGGTCGCGGGCCTGCAGCGAGATGAAGTCGGGTCCGGTGACGGGCATGGTGTGCTCCTCCGCTATGTGTCAGCTTTCTGACACGAGACAATCTATGTCAGAATGCTGACATGAGTC
The DNA here is from genome assembly GCF_003002815.1 of Umezawaea tangerina. Classification (GTDB taxonomy): domain Bacteria; phylum Actinomycetota; class Actinomycetes; order Mycobacteriales; family Pseudonocardiaceae; genus Umezawaea; species Umezawaea tangerina. The sequence continues at coordinate 28,853 of NZ_PVTF01000007.1, forward strand.
AAGACGGTGTCGACCTGGGGACGTCACTGGGCTACCTGCTCAAGGAGGCGTCGAGCGTCCTGCGCGCGGCCATGGAGGAGGTGCTGCGGCCGCTCGGGATGAGCGTGACCCACTACTCCTGCCTGGAACTGCTGGCCCAACGACCGGGCCTGTCGAACTCCGAGCTCGCGCGCGGCGCGTTCGTGACGCGGCAGTCGATGAACGTGCTGCTCCAGGCCCTGGAACGGGACGGCTACGTGACCAGGCCCGAGCAGGCACCCGTCGGGAAGGCGCTCCCCGCGCAGCTCACGCCACGCGGCAGGCGCAGCCTGGCGAAGGCGAGCGCGGCCGTCCGGGCCGTCGAGGTCAGGATGCTGGCGGGCATGACCGAGGCCGAGCAGGCGGGCGCGTTCCGGATCCTGCGCAGCATGATCGGTTCCCTGCGTGACGACGGCGCTTAGCGCGTTCTGACCGCCCTGCCGCGAGAGGAGCCCCTAGGGCTTGTCCTTCTTGGCCTGGCCCGGCGGCTCGTCCTTCTTGCCCGGCCCGTGCCCTTCGCCCTGTCCGGGGCCGTCGGCCTGGACGGGCGCGGGGCCTTGGGCGGGTGCGGGTTCCTGGGCGGGTGCGGCTTGCTGCGCCTGGGCGGTGTCCTGTGCCTGGGCGGCCGCGGCGCCGACCTGGTCGGACGTCTGCTGCTGGGTGGCCGGGGGACTCGTGTCGGACATCGCGGCGGGCTGCGGTGCGGTCGTGGTGGACTCGACGACGACCGCGGGGTCGGCGGTGCCGGGTGACTCGGAGACGGGCGGGGCGGAGTCGGGCGCGAGGGCCCAGCCGAGGCAGAGGGCTCCCAGGATGCCCGCCGCGGTGGCGACGAGCGCCGTCCGGCGCGGGGCGCGCATCACCGTCGTGGGGAGGTCGCCGGAGCGCAGGGTGTCGGCGCACTGGCGGGCGGTGGGCCGGTCGGCGGGGGACTGCGAGGTCATCAGCGTCAGCAACCGGGCCAGGTCCGCGGGCAGGTGCGCGGGGACGACGGGGGAGCGGTGCAGGCGCGAGACGATGGTCTCGACGTCGCTCCCGGTGTACTCGCAGTGGCCGGTGAGGCATTCCAGCAGGACCAGGCCGAGGGCGTAGACGTCGGCGGGGGAGTCGACCCCGGCGCCGCGCACCTGTTCGGGGGCGATGTAGGCGGCCGTGCCGACCAGCAGGCCGGTGCGGGTGAGGCGGGTGCTGCCGATCGTGTGGGCCAGGCCGAAGTCGGCGAGGTAGGGGGTGCCGTCGGCGTCGAGCAGGATGTTGGACGGCTTCACGTCGCGGTGCACCACGCCCTGACCGTGCACGTGGGCCAGCGCGTCGGCCACGGCGGCACCCAGCGTCCGCACCTCCTCGACGGGCAGCGGTCCCTCGGCCATCCGGTGGCGCAGCGTGGGCCCGTCGACCAGGCGCAGCACGACGAACCGCGTGCGCCCGGAGGTGCCCGCGTCGTGCACGGACACCAGGCCGGGGTGGGACAGCCCCGCCAGGATGCGGACCTCGTTGTCGAACCGGCGGGCGTTGGCGAGGTCGGTGTCGGCCGCGAACAGCTTCACCGCGACCTCGCGCCCCAGCAGGGTGTCCTGGGCGCGGCGGACCTCCGCCATGCCTCCGACCCCGATCACCTCGGCCAGTTCGTACCGGTCGGCGAGCAGTTCGTCGGTCACCGCTGCACCTCTCGTCGCGACTCGGGACACCGCCGGGTTGCCCCGCCGCCGGGAGTCGCAAACCGCGCGCACCCCGGCGGCCGTCGGGGGAGTGCGGCCGCCGGGGTGCGCGCTCAGCCCACGGGGTTCCAGCCGTCGGAACCCGCGAGGTACTTCTGCCGGGTGTAGGTGGCGGCCTGCGAGGACGACAGCTGGGGCCGGTTCGCGTTGGTGCCCGCGCCCGCCCCGGTGTTGGCGTACTCGAAGAACCGCGCCGACTTCCACGTCGTGGACCCCATGTCGGTCCACGGCTGCGAGGTGCGGACGTGCGCGCCCAGCGAGGACTCGCGGATGACCACCTGGGCCTGGTTGGCCGTGCCGTTGGGGCTCCACGGCCTGCCCAGGTACACCGTGCCGGAGGGGGCGTTCGAGGTGAACGCGCACTTGTGGAACAGGAACCCGTACGGGTTGTTGCGGTCCGTCGCGGCCGCGGTGACGTAGCCGTTGTTGCTCGACGATCCGCGCGACAGCGAGTGGATGGTGGAACCGTCGAACACCACGGTGCCGAGGCCGAAGACGAAGTCCACGTCGCCCTCGACGTAGGAGTTGCGGAAGTACTGCCGGTAGCGCGAGGTGTAGGACGGGCCCCACGACAGCAGCGTGTCCTGGTTGCCCAGCACGCGCACGTTGTCGTACACCTGCCGGTCGCCGTTGGCCGCCAGCGCCACCGCCTGCTCCGAGGGCGCCCCGGTCTCGGCGAAGTCGTTCTTCACGGTGAGCGCCCGCACCGTCGTGCCGGGCGAGTTGATGGTGACCGTCGCCGAGGTCAGCGTGCTGCCGGTGTCCTTGGCGGCCTTGTTCATGACGAGCACGACGTCCGACGCGGTGCCGGTCGCGCCCTGGATGAGCAGGTTCGACTTGGCGGCCGGGACGGTCACCGGCTCGCGGTAGGTGCCGCGGGCGATGGTGATGGTCGTGCCCGCGGACACCGCGTTCACCGCCGCCTGGAGCGTGCGGTAGTCGCCGCTGCCGTCGGCGGCCACCGTCACCGCGGCGGCGTGCGCGGTGGCGGTGGACAGCCCGGTAAGCAGTGCCGCCGCGACGACGGCCGCGAGCGCCCTCACGTCGTCACCGAGTAGCTGCTGGACGCGAAGTCCATGCCGCCCGCCGAGGAGGTGATCTCGAAACCGAACTGCACCTCTCCCACGGTCACGTCGCCGTACCAGCCGCGCGACCCGATCCACTTCAGCACCGCCAGCACGTCGACCGTGCCGGAGTTGGTGTTGCCGGTGCGCAGGAACGAGAACACCTGGTTCGCGCCGTTGGACCCGCGGTAGACGTCCCAGGTGTGGCCGCCCACGGTCACCGTGGTCTGCTTCGACCCGATCGGGCCCACCGCGCCCTGCTTGTTGACCCAGATCATGACCTCGTAGGCGTTGTTGTCCGCCCAGATGTCGTAGGCCGTGGTGTAGGCGCCCGATCCCGGCCTGCTGACCGCGAACGAGCTCGACAGCCTGCCCAGCGCGCTGAGCTTCTTGTTGACCGCTTTCGCCGAGTGCGGGTACGCCTTCACGCCGCCGGTGTCGGGGTGGTCTGCCCACACGCCCCAGTTGCTGTACGAGTTCGCCCAGATCGTCTGCGGTCCGGCGCCGCTTCCCCACACGTCGTTGCGGACGGTGTAGCCGCCGTTGGACCACGTCCCCCACTTGTCCGTGGACGACCAGGTGGCGGCCCGCGCCATTCCGGTCGCGACAACCAGACCCAGCACGACGAGGACCGCAACAACGGTCGATCGAATTCCGTTGACCATGGCTCCGCTTTCCGGGGCGTGTCCGCCCGAGTGGTCGCGACGAAACGCGGTCGAATGGTTCCGACCGATTCGCCGGGCGAGTGTCGATGACGGGGCGGTACCGACGACTATCGCCGCGGAGGTAACCTCGTGTCAACAAGAATGGATTACCATGCGCATTTATTCACGTATTCGATGAATTCGATCCCGGTATTCGACCACGATCGTCGGCGGGTCGATTCTCCGGTCGATTCTCCGGGTGACCCCTTCGACGTCCGGCGACGGACGCGCGGTCAGCGGGCCCTTCCGGGCGCGAAGCCGGACCGCCGTTCCCGCACCGCCGCCACGACCTTGGCGACCTGCGCGTCGAAGGCGTCGAGCTGCTCGGCCTCGGCACCGCTCGCGACGAAGGCGCGTCGGTCGCAGGCCGTGCCCGCGCGCCAGATCCGCTCGATCGCGCGCGTCGCGGTGATGTCGGCCAACGGGTCACCGGACACGAGGACCAGGTCCGCGCGCCCGCCGACCGCGATGGCTCCCCGGTCGGGAAGGCCGAACACCCGTGCGGGCTCCGCGGTCGCGGCGGCGAGGGCTCGCGCCGGGCTGAGGCCGCACCGGACCAGGAGCTCCAGCTCCCGGTGCAGGCTCGCCCCGAACACGGTGCCGGGGTTCGGGGCGTCGGTGCCCGCCAGCAGGGTGACTCCCGCGTCGGCCAGCCGCCGCACGTTGTCCTCGGCCCGCGAGTAGGGCGGCATCCGGCTGCCGAGGGCTGGGGCGTCCGCGGTCAACCGCCGCCTCCAGGTGTCCCCGAGCGCCTCGGCGAGCCGGGGGTCCCCGGCCACCGCCGCGCCACCCCGTTCGCCCAGGGTGTTCTCGATGGTGGCCAGCGTCGGGCCGACCGCGATCCCGGCCTCGGCGATCCGGGCGACCAGGGCGTCGTCCAGCACGGTGTCCGCGGGCACGTGGGCGATCACGTCGACACCGGCGGACACGACCTCCGCGACACCGGCCGTCGAGCTCACGTGGGCGACGACGAGCAGGCCGCGGGCGTGCGTGGCGGTGACGAGCGCCGCGATGGTCCCGGCGTCCAGCGACGGCCACAGGCCCCCGACGCCGGAGACGACCTTCAGGTAGTCCGAGCCCTCCGCGACCCGGTCGGCGACGAACCGCTCGGCCTGGTCGGCCGAGGTCAGGGTCGGGAACGGGGCGTACATCATCGACGGGTGCCCGCCGGGCGCGGTGGCGCCGACCCCCGCGGAGCGCACGTCGGCCACGTCCGGGCGGGACCCCGCCTGCTCCTTGGCCGCGGCCAGCAGGTCGGGGGTGCTGAACATGTCCAGGACGGTGGTCACGCCGAAGGTCAGCGACTGCGCGAGGGCGCCGGGGAACAGGTGCGCGTGCGCGTCGAGGAGACCGGGGAGCAGGGTCCCACCGCCCGCGTCGACCACCTCGTCGCCCTCCAGGGCGGCGGAGGTGGGGGAGCACGCGGTGACCAGGCCGTCGGCGAACCGGACCGAGGTCCAGTCCCGCGTCGTCGTCCCGTCGAACACCTTCGCGTTCACGATTGTCGTCGCCACGACGTCCTCCCCCAAGAGGTCCCGAAGATCCGCGCGGGCAGTCTAGGGCGCGCGTTCGGCGGGCTTGGCGGCGCTGACCCGGCGGCCGGGTGCATGACAGGTGGGTGGTGTCGGCGGACCACCGCACCCGGTGAGGTCACCCGGTGGGGCCGCGGTGGTAGTCGGGGCCGAGGTCGAGCCCGAGCTGGCCGGGCAGGTCGCCCTCCGCGACCGGTCCGTGCAGCCGGGACTTCGAGCAGCGGCCGCAGTCGACCGGCGACCGGGTCGGCTTGAACCGGGTGAAGTCCCACCCGCCGGTGCCGACGTGGCAGCCGGGTCCGGGCACGGACACGCCGAGCCAGTCCTGCAACCGGACCGCGTGGACCACCTTCGAGCCTTCGAGGTAGCCGTTGTCGCCGTGGCCGAACCGGGCGCGGGCGTCGGCGGCGGGGTCGGCGAGCGCGTCGTGCAGCCTGGAGGTGCTCACGGTGCCTGGGGTCTCCTCGTGCCTCGTCCGGTGGTCGTTCCTGCGTGGGGCCCACCCGACAGTACGAGCGGGGTCACCCGGTGCGCGTCTTCGAGTCCGGTGTGTCGGCCGGTCGAACTCGATCATGTCACCCGTCCGCCCGAACCCGTCCGCCCGAAGCGGCACGGGCGGTCAGTGGCCGAGCAGGCGCGCGCTCTCCTCGGCCCGGTGCAGCGCGGTCAGCAGGGCCGCCCGGCCGGTGTGGTCGATGTCCTGCGTGAGCGCCCGCACGGCGGTCTCCCCGCCCGTCCCCAGGCGCCCGACCAGCTCGCGGTGGACCGCGGCCATGCGCCGGGCGTCGAAGTCGGGCCGGACGAAGGTGAGCAGCAGGCGCACCTCGTCCTCGCAGCGCCGGTAGCTCTCCAGCACGTGCGCGTTGCCCGCCGTGGCGACGATCGCGCGGTGCACGGCGCTGTGCGCCTGCGTCAGCTCCCGCCAGGACGGGCCCGGCGACCGTTCCGCCAGCGCCTCCAGCCGCTCCACCTCGGCCAGCACCGGGCCGAGGTCCGCGCCCGCGTCGAGCGCCATGCGCAGCGCGCCGAGCTCCAGCAGCTTGCGGTAGTCGAACACCTCGTCGATGCGCTGCCTGCTCAACGGGGCGACGACGGCGCCGCGATGGCGTTCGTGGATCACCAGGCCGCGTTCGACGAGCAGCCGCAGCCCCGCGCGGATCGTGTGCCTGCCCACGTCGAAGCGCTCGGCCAGGTCCTCCTCGCGGAAGCGGGTGCCGACCGGGTGCGCGCCGTCGAGCAGCTCGTCCCGCAGGGTCGCCGCCACCCGTTCCGGAGCGGTGTGCGCGCCGGTCGACGGTGCCACGGTCATGCCATCCCCCCACGTGCCTTCCACCCGCGACGACGATACACGGGCAGATTGTGCTACAAAATCGCCAGTATTGTTGTACAAATTCAGTCGAGCACGGTGGCCGGCCCACCTGCCGGGCGCTGAGGAGTGACGATGCCGATCGACGACGTCCGCACCGGACCACCCGTACTGCTGCTGCCCGGTGGCGCCGAAGCCTGCGAGGGCTTCTTCCCCGGCCTGCCCGAGGGCCTGGCCGCCGACCCCGGCTGCCGGGTGGTCGTGCACGACCGCCCCGGAACCGGGACTTCCGCGGCGGCCGGGTCCCTCGCCGGGGCGGCGGCCCACCTGGCCCGGCTGATCGACGAGCTCGACTCCGGCCCCGTGGTGCTGGCGGGCCAGAGCCTCGGCGGCGCCGTGGCGGTGCTCCTCGCCGCCGCGCACCCGGAGAAGGTCGCGGGTCTGGTCCTGATCGACCCGACGCCCGTCAACGACCCGCGCGTCTGCTCCCGGTTGGAGCGGTCGATGCGGGCGGTCGGCGCGCTCGCGTCGGTTCCCGGCGTCGGCAGGCTGCTGTCGGCTGCCCTGGGCGCCGCCACCCGGCGGACCGCGCGGCGGCTGCGGCTGCGACCGGACTGCGCGGCCGCGCTCGTCAGGACCGGCGGCGCCGACCTCCGCAAGCTGGCCGCGGCGGTCCGGGGGATCACCGCGCTGTCCGAAGGCCTCCGGGAAGCCGACCTGCCCCGCGTCCCGGCCGTCGTGGTCACCGCCGACCGCGCACCGGACTCCGTCGTCCGCCGTGCCCACACCCGCCTGGCCGCCGCGTTCGGCACCGAGGTCGTGTGCTGGCCGGGCGCGACCCACAGCGCGCACCTGGACCACCCCGACGAGACCCTCGCCGCCGTCCGCGACGTCGTGGCTCGCGCCAGGACCTGACCCGGCACCCCCGCCGCTCCCGTCACGACCCGGCGAGACCGGTCCGCCAGGCCCACGAGGCGATCTCGACGCGGTTGCGCGCGCCGAGCTTGGACGTCACGGAGGTCAGGTGCGTCTTCACCGTGGACAGCGACATGTGGAGCTCGACGGCGATCTCCTGGTTGGTGAGCCCGCGCGCCACCTCGCGCACGACGTCCTGCTCCCGTGCCGTGAGCCTGGTCCGCTCGGCCGCGCGGTCCGGCCGCGAGAACTGCTCGAGCAGCCGCAGGGTCACCTCCGGGGAGATCAGCGCGTTGCCCTTCGCCGCCGCCCGCACGGCCTCCACCAGCAGCTCTGGCCCGGCGTCCTTGGTCAGGAAGCCGCTGGCACCGTGCTGCAGCGCGGTGTGCACGTACTCGTCGAGGTCGAAGGTCGTCACGACGACGACCTTCGAGATCGGCGAGAGCCGCTTGGTGACCTCGAGGCCGTCGAGCCCCGGCATCCGGATGTCCAGCAGGCACACGTCGGGGCGCAGCTCGCGGGCGGTGGTGACGGCCATGACGCCGTCGGCCACGTCGGCGACCACGGTGATGTCCGGCCGCCGCTCCAGGATCAGCCGGAACCCGGTGCGCACCATCTCCTGGTCGTCGGCGATGAGGACCGAGATCACCCGCGTCCCTCCCGCGGCAGCTCGGCGAGGACCTGCCAGCCGGTGTCGTGCGGACCCGCGGAGAACAGGCCGCCCAGGATGCCCACCCGTTCCCGCATGCCGACGATGCCGTAGCCCGCCGGGCCCGCCGACCGCTGCCTGCCGTCGTCGGTGACGACGACCCGCAGCGCCGTCGGCGTCCAGGACAGCGCCACGTCGACCTCGGTCGGCTCGACGGCGTGCTTGTGGGCGTTGGTCAACGACTCCTGGACCAGCCGCAGCACGGACCGGCCCAGCTCCGGTGGCAGGTCGGGCGGGAGGTCGGCGCGCAGCCGGACGGGCAGCCCCTGCTCGCGGGCGCGTTCGACGACTGCCAGGACGTCGGCGCCGAGGTCGGTCGTCGCCACGTCCGGCCCACCGCCGCGCAGCGTCCCGACGAGCCTGCGCATCGCGCCCACCGCGTCCTTCCCGCTGCCGACGATGCCGGGCAGCAGCCGGTGCGCCGCCCCCGGATCGTCCTCCGCCACGTCCAGCGCGGCCTGCGCCTGCACCAGCATCCCGGTCACGTGGTGCGCGACGACGTCGTGCAGCTCGCGGGCCAGTGCGATGCGCTCCTCGCGCTGCGCGCCGGACACCGAGCTGGACAGCAGCCGCTCCCGGTCCTCGTCGCGCGACCGGAAGTACCACCCGGTCCCGACCGCGACCGTGCCCAGCAGCAGGGACCCGACGACGTTCGACTGGGTCCAGACGAAGGTCGTGCGCACGACGGCGGCGTGCAGGCTGACCGCCATGAAGACCGCCACGGTGGCGGCGGACGCCCGCGGGGTCGCCTGCCGCACCACGACGGCGACGAGCACCATGCACGCCGCGGTCTCGGCGAGCGTGAGCGGGCTCAACAGGCCCTCCAGGTGCGTCCCCACGGGCCTGAACCCCTGCAGCACCAGGGTGACCAGCACCACCGCCGCGGCCGCCACCGCCGTCGCCGCCACCGCGTGGCGGTGCGCGAGGAGCGCTGCCGCGCACGCGGGCAGCGTCAGCAGCCACACCCAGAGGTCGGGGCCGGGGCCGTGCCGGGGGAGGAGCCAGGTCAGCTCGGTCACCAGCAACGCGGAGAGCGCGAGCGCGGTCGGCCACTGTCTGCGAAGTCCGTCCACGGTGGGAACGCTACTGATCCGGCCCGCCCGCCACCTCGGTCACCTGACCGACCCGCGATGGCGGTGCGGCCGAGGCGGGGACCACCGCGGGGCCGACAGCATCCTCGGCATGGATCCGGTGCTGAGCGGCCGCGGACTGGCCAAGAGGTACGGCGGGACACCCGCCCTCGACGGTGTGGACATCGACATCGGCGAAGGGGAGGTGCTGGCCGTGGTCGGGCCGTCGGGCTCGGGCAAGACGAGCCTCCTGCACGTGCTGTCCGGGATCGTGCCCGCCGACGGGGGAGAGGTGTTCCTCGACCGCGCCCCGCTCGGCGGGCTGTCCGAGGCGGGGCGCGGCAGGCTGCGGCGCACCGCGTTCGGCTTCGTGTTCCAGTCCGGGATGCTCGTCGACGAGCTGACCGCGGAGGAGAACGCGGCGTTGCCGATGCTGCTGGGCGGCGCGCCCCGCGGGCTCGCGCTGCGCACGGCCCGCGAGTGCCTGGGCAGGCTCGGTCTGTCGGGGTTGGAGGCGCGCAGACCCGCCGCGCTGTCCGGCGGCCAGGCCCAGCGGGTCGCCATCGCCCGCGCGCTCGTGCACCGGCCGCGGGTCGTCTTCGCCGACGAGCCGACCGGGGCGCTGGACACCAGGACCGGGTACGAGGTCATGTCCGCGCTGCTGGAGGCCGCGCGGGACACCGGTGCCGCGGTGGTGGTCGTGACGCACGACCGGACCATCGCCGACCGCGCCCACCGGGTGGTCGGACTCCAGGACGGCAGGTCGGGATGAGGCTCGCGATGACGTTGCTGCGCAGGGACCGCCGCGGCCGGATCTCCGCCGCGCTGGTCGCCCTCGGTGTGGCGGTGGGTGTCCTGCTGGTCCTCTGGCTGCTCGCGGCGCCGACCGCGTTGAGGGCGCGGGAGGACCGCGCCGCCTGGCGCGTCGGCGGGGAGCCGGGGCCGCTGGCGGTCTCGGCCACGCGCGACGAGTTCCGCGGCAGGATGATCGAGCGCTTCGACGTCGCGGCGGAGCACCCCGGTGAGGTCGCCGTCGCGCAGGGGATCCCGCGGCTGCCCGGTCCGGGAGAGGTGCTGTTCTCCCCGGCGCTGGCCGACCTGGTGCGCACGACGCCGTCGGCGGAGCTCGGTGACCGCTTCCCCGGTGTCGTCGTGGGCATGATCGGCGACCAGGCGCTGCGGTTCCCCGACGAGCTGGTCGTGGTCGTCGGCCACCCGCCGGGAGTGGTCGACGGCAGCGGGGTCCGCGACCTGCTCGGGTCGCGCGTGCCGGTGGACGGCTCCGCCGGGATGCTGTGGCTGCTCACCAGGATCGGCCTGGTGGTGCTCGTGGTGCCCTGCCTGGTGCTCGTCGCCTCGGTCGGCAGGCTCACGGCCGCCAGGCGCGAACGCCGGCTCACCGCCCTGCGGCTCGCGGGTGCCACGCCGGTCCAGGCCGCCGTGGTGGTCGCGGTGGAGATCGCGGCGGGCGCGGTCATCGGCAGCCTGCTCGGCGGCGCACTGGCCTGGCCGTCGAGCGGCCTGGTCGCGCGGATCCCCTGGGGCGGCGGGACCTGGTTCCCCGGCGACTTCACCTCCGACCCGCTCGTGGCCGCCGCGGTGCAGGTGTGCGCGCCGGTGCTGGTCGTGGGCGCCGCGGTGCTCGGGCACTGGCGGGTCGTCACCCGACCGCCGGGCGTGGCGGTGCTCCGCCGGGTCCGCGGGAGGCGGCTGCTGATCGGTCTGGCGGCGTTCGTGCTGTTCTCCGCCGGTGTCGTGGTCGCACGGGAGGTCGGCGGCCCGAGGCGGTTCGAGGTGGTGCTGGCCGGGGTCGGCGGGGTCGCGCTGGCGCTGGTGTTCACCGGGCCCCTGGTGACGTCGCTGGTCGGACGGCTCTTCGTCGGGTGCTGGCGCGGACCGGCGACGCTGCTCGCGGGGCGACGGCTCGTCGGCGACCCGGTCGCGGCGTTCCGCGGGTCGGCGGGCGTGGTCGTCGCCGTGTTCACCGCGTCGATGGCGCTGACCATGATGCCGACGCTGGAGGGGCAGGTCCGCTTCGACGACGGCACGTGGTCGCCGGACGCGATCGTCGCGCACGGCGTCACCGACCCGAGCCGCGTCGACGCGCTGCGGGCGGCCACGGACGCCCCGGTCCTGCCCCTGACCTACGGGCTGCTCGCGGCGGGCGGCCGGTCGCAGCCCGCGCTGGTCGGCCGGTGCGAGGACGTCACGAGGGTCCTCACCGGACTCAGCTGCGCGCCGGGGCCCGCGGTGTACCTGCCGCAGCCCCTCGACGGTCCACTCAGGATCACCAGCCGCCAGGCCGCGGCCAGGACGGAGCTGCCGTCGGACGTCGAGGTCCGGCCCTACCCCGGCGGCTCCTACGCCGTCGTCGACCCCGAGCTCGCACCGGCCCTGGCCGCGCGGCCCACCAGCGTGGCGGTGCTGACCACACCGGGCGACCGCGAGGTGCTGCACACCGCCCTCGTCCGGGCCTTCCCCGGAGTCGCGCTGGAGGACGGCGAGACCGCCGACGTGCTGGGCAGCACGGTGCTCGACGACCTGCGCCGCGCGGTCCTGCTCGGCCTGGCGTTCGCCGTGCTGCTGGGCGGCTCGGGCGCGGCCGTGTCCGCCGTGGGCTCCGTGGTCGACCGCCGCCGCGCGTTCGGCGCGCTGCTGGCGACGGGCACGCCCCTGCGGCTGCTGCGCGCGGCACTGCGGCGCGAGGTGGTGCTGCCGGTGGTCACCGCGACGCTCGCCGCGTGCGCGGCGGGTACCGGCGTCGGCCTCGGACTGCTCTCCATCACACCGGGCATCCCGCACCACTCGGGCACCCCGATGACCCCGTGGATCCTCGCCCCGGTCGCCGCGGGGTCGCTCGTCGCCCTGGTCGCCGCCACGGCGTGCGGGCTGGCGCTGCGCGGGGTCACGCCCACGACCGACTACCAGGACTAGACGGTGCCCCCGTCCGGTCCGGCAGTCCGATCGAGGACCACCGGACCGGACGGCGGAAAGCCCGAGGCGTCGCACGACGAGCGGGGGCGACGGTGGTCGCCCCCGCTCGTCACGCCGGTCGGCTCAGCACCCGCCGGTCGACTCCGCGATCCGGTAGGCGTGGACGACGGTCACCTCAGCGGTGTCGCCCGCCGCGTCGGTCGTCCTGGCGCGCAACGACGCGAACCTCGCGCCCGTCGGGTGCCGGACCAGTGCCGTGCCGCCGTCGACGGGCACGGCCGTCCACGTCGTGCCGTCGTCGAACGACGCCTCGACCTCCACACCGGTCACCGCGGGCGTGCCCGGCTGCCGCTCCACCGTCAACGGCACCGGCACCGTCGCACCGCACGCGGCGTTGTCGCCGTCGAGCTCCGGCCGGAACCGGGGCACGGACATGGGCAACGGGCCTTCGCGGTCGTGGGCGGAGCGGAACGTCCACGTGCCGCTGGTCCTGGTGGACAGGTTCGACGCGGTGTGGGTCTGCTCGACCTCGACCCGGTAGCCGCCCTCGGCCGCCGGTACGGGGAAGTCCGCGGCCTGCTTGGCCTCCTCGCCGATCCGGACGCCGTCCCGGTACAGGGTGATCCGGCTCGCCGCGGACGGCCGGGAGCCCTCGCCGCCGTTGGTGTCGGCGTGCATCGGCACCCGCACGCCGATGTCGTCACCGCGCCGGACGAGTGCGCGGTCCGCTGTGGACGGACCGAACACGGCGGCGTTGAGCGTCTGGTCGTAGGCGCCGCCGGGCTCGACCGCGCGTGCCGGTGGTGCCAGCACGACCTCGGTGCGCAGGTCCGCCGACCACTGCTCGAACGCCCACCGCCACCGGAGTCCGCCGCCCGCGGTGACCAGGTCCACCGACGGGCCCGCCGGTGTCGTCGACGACCACCCGGCGGTGATCCCCTCCGGGACCACGGCGAGCCGGTACTGCTTGTCCGGCCCGCCGGGACGCACGACGGTGGTCGTCTCGGCCAGCTCGGACGGCGTCGCGGTGCGCTCGTAGCCGACCGGCAGCCTGCCGGTCTCCGACCAGTGCAGCCGGTAGGTCACCGGGGTGGATCCCCTCGGCGTGCCGGTGAACTGCGCGCCGAACGAGGTGGTGAGGTCGGGCGCGTCCGGCCCGACCCGCCCGGTGTGCAGGCGGCCGGACTGGAACCACGTCGTGAAGGGGGCCTGCCCGTCGCCGGACCCGGTGAAGGTCACGTACCCCGCCCGCTGCCGCGCCGCGGGGTCCGGGGTGGCGAGCACGACCGGCCTGGTCTCGCGCGCGTCGAACACCGACCGCGTGTCGGCGGTCAGCGAGAGCTTCGGCTGCGCGATCACGACGCGCTCGCGGTCGGGTCCGGTCATGCTCGTGTAGACCCGGTAGTCGCCGCGGGGCAGGCGGACCGTGGTCGACGGCTCCGTGCCGCCGTCCACCAGCCTGCTCCGCCCGGTGGCGACGTCCACGACGGTCGTCCGCGAGTAGGGCACCGGGTTCCCGGCGAGGTCGAGGTGGGCGATCGTGTAGTCGTAGTGCTCGGTCTCGCGGGTGACGGTGACCAGCGTGCGCGGCCCCGCGCCGCCGGACGCGACCAGCGCGCCCGCGTACCGGCCGTCGGCGGCGGGGACGGTCGTGTCGGCGGTGACCGTCGTCGTGGCCTCGCCACCCGCGGGCACGGTCAGCCTGGTCGGCGAGACGGTGATCATGCCCGCGGGTGCCGCGCCCGCCGGACCGGTGACGTCGACCGCCAGGTCGAGCACCAGGGGCTCGGTGCCGGAGTTGCGGTAGGTCACCTCGCGGGTGATCGTCGGGTCGTCCCCGTGCGGCCACCGCTGGAGGCCGAGGTCGAGGTTCGAGGGCTCGGAGACGACCCGTTGCGCCAGCGCCCGCGGCACGTCGACCCGGCCGAAGCCCTGGTCGGTGACCGGGACCGCCGGGGACGCCACGGCCGACGCGGTGATGGTCGACTTGATCCGCTCGCCCGACCAGTCCGGGTGCTGCTGCTTGAGCAGCGCGGCGACGCCCACCACGTGCGGGGTCGCCATCGAGGTGCCGGTCATGGACCGGTGGTCCGCGGTGCCCGCCTTGGCGGCCGTGATGTCCACGCCGGGCGCGGTCACGTCCGGCTTCACCCCGCCCGTCGCGGTCGGGCCCCGTCCGGAGAACGCGGCCACGACGTCGGAGCGGTCCACCGCGCCGACGCTCAACGCGCTCCGCGCGCTGCCCGGTGAGGAGATCGACCCGGCGCCGGGCCCGTCGTTCCCGGCGGCGGCCACGAACAGCATCCCCTTCTCGCGGGAGAGCCGGTCGACGGCCTCCTCCAGGGGGTCGGTGTCGGGTGTGTCGGTGTCGCCGAGGCTGAGGTTGACCACCTGCGCGCCCTGGTCGGCGGCCCACTGCATCCCGGCGAGGATCGCCGAGTCGGAGCAGCCGCCGAGCGCGCCCACGCAGACCTTGCCGTCGAGCAGCCGGGCCTCGGGCGCGACACCGCGGTAGCGCTCGTCCCTGCCGGCGATGATCGAGGCGACGTGGGTGCCGTGCCCCGCGGTGTCGGTGTTGTCCGGGTCGTCGGTGAAGTTCCGCTCGGCGACCTGGCTGCCCACCAGGTCCGGGTGCTCCTCGTCGACCCCGGTGTCGAGCACCGCGACGGTCACGCCCCTGCCGGTCAGCCCCGCCTGCCACGCCGCCGGTGCGCCGATCTGCCTGGTGCTGCGGTCCAGCGCCAGGTCGCGCTTGCCGTCGAGCCACACCTTCCCGACCGCGCCGTCGCGCAGCGCCTCCCACGCGCCGCCGTTCTTGTCCACGGTGCCCGCGACCGCTCCCACCGCGTCCAGTCGCGTGCCGACCGACAGCGCGCCGACCTCCGCCCGCGCGCCCGCCGCCGTTCGGACGATCACCGGCACGGTCGGGCGCCGCGCGTCGTCGTAACCGAACTCCACCAGCGAGGTCACGTCGAACAGCCGCCGGTCCAGCCTGCCCGCGGCGACCGGCGCCGCGGCGTCCTGCGGGAGGACGTACAGCCGGCCGCCGTCCCGGTAGGTGTCGACGGCCACCTCCTCCCGCCCCGCCCCCGGCTCGTAGGACACGACCTGGTCGCCCGCCACCACGACGCGGTCGCCGGTGATCAGCGTGATGTCGTGGCGCGCCGCGCCCGGCTGGGCCGCCCCGGCGTCCGCGGTCCGCGCCCACGGCGTGGGCGCCGCGCCCGCGACCACCAGGCCGACGGAGACGGCGAGCACGACCATTCCCTTGCGCCCCAACGATTTTCGTATCGCTCGTACACCTGTGGTGTGCATGCGTGGAACGTACTGACGAGCGGAGGTGGCCTTCTTCGGTCGATGGGCCGGGAAAACTCTCGCGCGGCCTCGCCCGGAGGGGCGAGGGGGTCGGTCGTCCGACCGATGCCGCGCGCCCCGACCCGCCTCCGCGAACCCCTACCGGCCCAACGACGCGGCGGCCCCGGCCAGCAGCCAGTCGAGACCGAGCTCGAAGCTCCGCTCGGACTCCTGCGCGGACGGCGGTTCGGACGGGCCCGCGTCGGCGAGGTGGGGGAGTCCGCCCGCGTCGACCTGCTCCCGCACGTACCGCGCGGCGGCCTCGCGCCGGGCGACGTCCACCTCCTCCGTGGCCCGGCGGCGGATGCGGCCCGCCAGCTCGGCGCTCACGTGACCGTAGGTGAAGGTCTCGACCGCGAGCACGAGCGCGCGCCGCGTGGCGCCGTCGACGTCGAGCCCGCGGACCGCGGCCGCGGACTCGTCCATGCGCCGGAGCGAGGCCGGGCCGATCGCGCACCCGGTGTCGCGGGTGACCAGCAGCCACGGGTGGCGCAGCGCCGCGGCCCTGTTGCAGCGGGCCAGCTTGCGCAGCGCCTCGCGCCAGTCGGCGGGGACCTCGCCCACGAGCGTCTCCTCGGCCGCGGCGTCGTGCATGAGGTCGAGGAGGTCGTCCTTGCCGCCGATGTGGCCGTAGAGGCTCATCGGGCGGGCGTCCAGCTCGGCCGCGATCCGGCGGATCGAGACGGCGTCGAGGCCCTCGTCGTCGGCCACGGCCATCGCCGCCTCGACGATCCGCTCGCGGGTCAGCGGCCGGGTCTTCGGCTCGCGCGTCGCCTCGCGGAGCCAGATCGGCTCGCCGCGACCCTCGGCGGGGGGACGTGGTGTGGGCACGAGCCGAGGGTACCTAGGTCGACCGCACCGGCGATACTCCGTATCGGATCCTGATACGGTGTACGAACAGCGATACGGTGTACGGCAGGAAGGTGTGGCGATGGCGATCGTCGAGTGCTACCGGTTCGTCGAGGACGACCTGACCTCGGTCGACGGGGACCTGTCCTGGCGGGTGGGGGAGTGGAACGAGGTGGGCGGGAGGATCGCCTGCTGCTCCTCCGGCCTGCACGCGTCGCTGACGCCGCGCGACTCCGTCCGCAACGTCCGCGGCACGCGGTGGTTCCTCGCGGAGGCCAGGGGCGAGCTCTCCCACGAGGACACCAAGTTCGCGGCCTCGGGGATGAGGTTGGTCGAGGAGATCCCGGCGGTCGTCCTGCGCCGCTTCGCCGTGGTGTGCGCGCGGCGCGCCGTCGACCACCTCGAACGGCGGCACCCGGTGGACGCCCGGATCCGGCACTGCGTCCGGGCGGCCGAGGGCTTCCTCGACGGCGCGGTCGGCGAGGCCGACCTGCTGGAGGCCCGCCGGGCGGCGGGCGCCGTCCTCGACGAGGACCCGGCCACCGGTCCCGACACCGGGCGCGCCCTGGCGGCCGCGCTCTCCGCCTCCCGCGCCGCCAACGGGAACGCCGCGTCCTGGGCGGCCTCGGCGGCCGGTGCCGCCTACGCGGCCCACGTCTGCGCCGACGCCATCGACGCGGCCGCCGCGCTCACGGCCGCGTTCACGGGCGTGCACAACGTCGCCGCGGGCATCGCCGCCGCGAACGCCGCCGACCGCGCCGCTGCCGCCGCCCGCACCGCCGCGTCGGCCGGTGCGGTCGCGCACGCCGCGGCTGTGGCCGCGCGGAGCGGCGTGCACCCGCCGGACACCGCCGCGGACCGCTACTACGCCGCCTGGTCGGCGTTCTCCGCGCACCCCGTCGACGCGCACTACCTGGAGCAGGACGCGGACCTGCTCAAGCTGGTCGCCGACGCGCGGGGCGCACGCGTCTGACCGGTGCTCAGCGGGGTTCGCCGCGCACGGGCCTGCCGGGGAACGCGGTGGTGTCGAGCACGCCGTCGCGCACGACCGGCGTGCCGCCCACCAGCAGGTGCC
Organism: Umezawaea tangerina; assembly: GCF_003002815.1. Classification (GTDB taxonomy): domain Bacteria; phylum Actinomycetota; class Actinomycetes; order Mycobacteriales; family Pseudonocardiaceae; genus Umezawaea; species Umezawaea tangerina. The sequence goes on from NZ_PVTF01000007.1 coordinate 46,101, forward strand.
GGACCCCGGTCGAGGGGCGCACCGAGTCGAAGTAGGTGGCGTTGTCGGTGACGGCCTCCGGGTCCACCACGACGATGTCGGCGTCCGCGCCGGGCGCGAGCCGCCCCTTCGGGCGCATCGCGGGAGCCACCTCGTCCAGGACGCGGGCGGGCAGGTAGGAGCACCGCCGGAACGCCTCCGACCAGGTCCACGTCGCCGTCTCCCTGACCATCAGGCGCAACGACTTGGCGAACGTGCCCGCCGTCCGCGGGTGCGTGCTCCCGCCCGCGGGCAGCGGCCACTCGAAGCTCTCGCTGGTCCCGTCGGGCCACACCACCGGCATGGCGTCGCTGGCCACGACCGAGTCGGGGAACGCCAGCGAGTGCAGCAGCAGCTCCCGGTCGACGGCCTTGTCCTCGTCGAGGTAGGCCAGGACGCACGCGGCACCGGGGTCGGTGGCGCGCAGCTCCCGCAGCCGCGCCTCGTCCGCGACCCGCTCACCCGTCCGCACGATCGTGATGTCGCTCGGCCTCATGCCCCAGCGGGCGAGCCGGTCCGGTTCGAGGAAGAAGGCGCCGATGCCGGTGCTGCCCGCGCCGTAGGGGTAGGCCTCCACCGTGATCCGCGAGCCCGCGGCGCGCGCCTTGTCCAGGGTCGCCAGCACCCGGTCGACGTGCCGTCGGGACGTGCTGTTCACGTGGCAGTGGTGCATGGCGGCGCCGGTCTCGGCCGCCACGATCGCGATCTCCTCGCTGCCGTCGACCGGGATCGACGGGTCCGCCTCCACGATCTCCCGCACGTGGGTGAACGTGGGCACGGCGGCACGGGCGGCCAGGCGGGCCACCGCGACGAACTCGGCCGGGTCGGAGTAGGGCGCGTACCCCATCAGCACACCGATGCCCAGCCCGCCGTCGGCCAGCTCGTCCTCCAGCACGCCCAGCCAGCGGCCGAGCTGCTCGGGGGTGGACGTCGCCTGCCACCGCGGCTCCCCGAGCACCGCCAGCATCCCGGTCCGGCTCGCGTCGGGCTCGATCCCGGCCAGGACCCGCGCCCGCGCACCGGCCCAGGACGCCGAGAACCCGTAGTTCAACGGCCGCCCCTCAGCCGCGGCCTCGGCGTAGGCGCGCCGCAGCGGCATGAGCCCCGACTCGAGGTCCAGCGCGGTAGTGACCCCGTCCAACGCCTGCAACCGGTGCCCCGCCACGGAGTTCACGTGGCTGTGCAGGTCGACGAACCCCGGCCCGACCACGAGCCCGGCCACGTCGACCTCGGTCGCGCCGGCCACGGGCCCGACCGCGCTCGCGACCTCCAGCACGCGGCCGTCGCGCACGTGCACGTCCGCCACGGCGTCGTGACCGGAACCGGGGTCCACCACCCGGCCACCGCGCAGCACGAGGTCGCTCATGTGTCCGCCGCCCTTCTCGACCACGCCACCCGCGGGAGCGCGTCGTGGCCGGGACCTGGAAGCTGGAGCCTAGGTGATTCCGCCGTCGGGTGGAGTCGGAGGAGCACGGCGTGATCGTGCCGGGACCGCGGAGGAGCCAGCATGAGGATCGAGTCGGCCGAGGTCGTGGTGACCTGCCCTGGGCGCAACTTCGTGACGTTGAGGATCACCACCGACGACGGGCTCACCGGGTGGGGCGACGCGACGCTCAACGGGCGTGAGCTGGCGGTCGAGGCGTACCTGCGCGAGCACGTGGTGCCGTTGCTGATCGGGCGGGACGCGGGGGCTGTCGAGGACACCTGGCAGTACCTGTACCGGGGTGCCTACTGGCGGTGTGGGCCGGTGACGATGGCGGCGGTCGCCGCGGTCGACACCGCCCTGTGGGACATCAAGGCCAAGGCCGCCGGGATGCCGCTCTACCAGCTGCTCGGCGGTGCGTCGAGGGTCGGCGCGCTGGCGTACGGCCACGCCTCGGGACGGGACGTGCCGGAGCTGTTCGACTCGATCCGGCTGCACCTGGAGCGCGGTTTCCGGGCCATCCGGGTGCAGACCGGCATCCCCGGCCTGGACACCGTGTACGGCGTGGCCGCGTCCGAGGCCGGTGGCGGCCAGCGCTACGACTACGAGCCCGCCAGGCCGACCGCGCTGCCGGTGGAGGAGGTCTGGGACACCCGCGCCTACCTGCGGCACGTGCCCGGCGTGTTCGAAGCGGTGCGCGCGGAGTTCGGGCCGGAGTTGCCGCTGCTGCACGACGGCCACCACCGGATGACGCCGATCGAGGCCGCCCGGCTGGGCAAGGCCCTGGAGCCCTACGACCTGTTCTGGCTGGAGGACGCGACCCCCGGCGAGGACCAGGCGGCGCTGCGGCTGGTCCGGCAGCACACCACGACGCCGCTGGCGATCGGGGAGGTGTTCAACAGCGTGCACGACTACACCGCGCTGCTGGGCGAGCGGCTGATCGACTACGTGCGGTCGGCCGTGACGCACGCCGGCGGGGTGACGGGGCTGAAGAAGGTGCTCGACCTGGCCGCGGTGTACGGCGTGAAGTCCGGCATCCACGGCCCGACCGACATCTCCCCGGTCGGCATGGCCGCCGCGCTGCACCTGGACATCGCGGTGCACAACTTCGGCATCCAGGAGTACATGCCGCACACCGCCGAGACCCTGGAGGTGTTCCGCACCTCGTTCACGTTCGCCGACGGCCTGCTGCACCCCTCGGACACACCAGGCCTCGGTGTCGAGCTCGACCTGGCCGCGGCGGCGCGGTTCCCCTACCGCGCCGCGTACCTGCCGGTGAACCGACTGGCCGACGGGACCGTCCACGACTGGTGAGCCGCGAGCGGTGGACGCCGGCCCCGGTGGCAGCCCGGACGCGGCGGGAGCACGGTGGCCCGGTCGTGGGCATCACCGTGCTCCCGCCGGTGCGGTCAGTTCTTCTGGTAGGTCAGGCAGTTCGCGACGTGGTCGCCCTGCCCGGCGCCGATGCGCACGCTCTTCGCCGTGCACTCCAGCGCGGCGTTGTGGGCGCAGTCGCCGCGCGAACACGCGCCGACCTGCGCCACGACCTTGTCCAGGCCTCCCTTGGTGCTCAACGGGATGAAGGTGCCGCAGTCGGCGGCGCCGTTCTCGCCGCGCACGGTGATGGCGAAGGCGTGGCAGCCGTCGTGGTTGTACGAGCAGCCGCTCACCGTGCACTCGTGGACGGCGGGCATCGCCGGGTTCTCGAGGGTGGTCATGTCCGCTCCTGCTTTCCGTGGTGGGAACGCGTTCGGGTTGGTTCGAACGGTGCCACCGCGGGCCGGGGCGCGCAATTCGGCGAACTGTTAGGGGAGCCTGTCCTTTCTCCTTGGGAGAAAGGTGTTCTCGGCCGCTGTCCGTCCTCTTAGGAGGGTCTCTCCACTCCTTGGAGGACACCCGTCCCAACGGTGTCGGAATCCGGCGCGGTGGACGGTTGGTCGGGCGTCGCGCCCGCGGTCAGGGAGCGCAGGCGGGCCATGGACTCGCGGATGACGTCGCGCAGGTCGCCGTCCTCGGCGGCGTCGACCCACTGCGCGTAGGCGACGCGGTAGACGGCCAGGCCCGCCTCGGCGGCCAGCTCCGCCTCCGAGGCCTCCGCACCGCGTCGGCGCAGCCCGGCCGCCAGTGCCCCCGACATGTGCGCGAGCTTGATCAGCTCGCGTTCCTGCAGCTCGGGGTTGGCCATGATCACCGCCTGCCGCTGTTTCGAGTACTCGCGGTCGCCGCCGATCAGCCCGGCCACGGCGTCGAGCGCGAGCGCGACGGCGTCCAGCACCGAGGTCGTGGCGGGCGCCGACTCCAGGGCGGCGAGCGAGCGCTCCAGCAGGTCGGGCGACCCGTCGAAGAGGACCTCGCGCTTGTCGGTGAAGTGGCGGAAGAAGGTGCGGGCGGTGACACCGGCCCGTTCGGCGATGTCGGCGACCATCGTCTGCTCGAAGCCGCGGTCCAGGAACAGCTCCATCGCGGCCTCGCGCAACCGGCTGTCCGCCCCTGGCTCCCACCGTCCCATGGTGGTCGAGTCTAGGTGATGTCACTGCGCGACACCGTCATGTCATCACGTGACATCAGGGGGGTATGGTGATGTCACGTGATGACGTCACTGAGGTGGAGGCTCTGAATGGCTACGACGAGGCGGATCCAGTACCACGAGTACGGCGGGCCCGAGGTCATGCGGCTCGAGGACTTCGAGCCGGTGCGGCCCGGTCCCGGCCAGGTCCTGGTCCGGGTGCGGGCGGCGGCGGTCAACCCGTTGGACTGGAAGATCCGCAACGGCACGATGAAGCTGATGACCGGCCGGAGCTTCCCTCGGGCGATGGGCAACGACTTCGCCGGTGTGGTCGAGGCCGTGGGGGAGGGCGTGACCCGGATCCGGGTCGGCGACGAGGTGCTCGGCGGGGCGCAGCTCAAGGCCTCGGGGGCGTTCGCGGAGGTGGTCGTCGCCGAGGAGAAGGCGGTCGTGCGCAAGCCCGAGGGGCTCTCGTTCGAGGAGGCCGCGGTGCTCCCGACCGTCGGGATCACCGCGTACCAGGCCCTGTTCGGCAAGAACAGGGTGCGGTCGGGGCAGGCCGTCTTCGTCCACGGCTGCCTGGGCGGGGTCGGCCGCGCCGCCACCCAGCTCGCCCTGGCCCGCGGCGCGGTGGTCGGGGGCAGCTGCCGCCCCGCCTCCGCCGACGTCGCCCGAGACCTCGGCCTGTCCCCGGTCGTGGGGTTCGACTTCGACCCGCGGAGGCTCGGTGAGCGGTTCGACGTCGTCCTGGACACGGCGGGCACGCTCCCGGCCAAGGCCGCGCGGACGATGCTGACGCCCGGCGGCCGCGTCGTCGACATCACCCCCACTCCCGCGAAGTTCGCCAGGAGCGCGGTGTCGGCGCGCTACCAGGTCCTGATCGCCCAGTCGGTCACGGGGGACCTGGAGGAGGTCGCGCGAGCCGCCGGGCAGGGCGCGCTGCGCCTGCCGATCGCCCGCACGGTGCCGCTGGCCGACGCCGTCGACGCCCTCGCCGAACTGGAGCTCAAGGGCACGCCGAAGGGCGGCAAGCTCGTCATCACGACCGGTTAGCCGACCGCCGCCCGGTCCGGCGGACAATGGGCCGGTGACCCAGGAGCGAACCCGCGGCCCGGTCCCGCCCACCGGCGGGGCCGGGCGCGGCGTGGTGGACGGCGCCTTCCGCGTGCTGCACGCCCTGCCGGAGACCGGCGTCCCGCGTCAGGTGGCGCGGCTCGCCGAGCTCACCGGACTGCCGCGGCCGACCGTCCACCGGCTGCTCGGCCAGCTGCGCCAGGCCGGGGCGGTCGACCTGGTGGACGGCCGGTGGGTGCTCGCCGCGGACCTGCTGGGACTGGCCCGGCGGGTCGAGCCGCTCGGCGGGCTGCGCGAGTCGGCCGCCCCGGTGATCCGGGGGCTGCGCGCCCAGACCGGTGCGGCGGTGTCGCTGGTCGTGCCGGACCGGGCGGCGTTCGTCGCGCTGGAGATGGTGCCGGGGCAGGAGGCGCTGCCGATCGACGCGCGGCCGGGCGCGGCGATGCCCACCACGACCGCCGCGGGCATCGTGCTCGACGACGGCCGGACACCGTCCCCGCGCCGCCGGGGGTTCGGCGCCGCGGTCGACGACCAGGACGTGCTCGAAGGGCTCACCTGCTACGCCACGACCGTCGCGCTGCCCGGCGGCGGGCGGGCGGCGTTGCAGATCGCCACCCCGGCGGCCCGCCCGGCGGACCGGTTCGCCGCCGCGGTGCACCACGCGGCGCGCGCCCTGGAGCGGCGGGCCGCCGCTCTCGTCCGCTGAGCGGACAACGCCTCGAACCCGCCCGCCGACTCCGCCACCGTGTGTCGCCTACACACATCACGGAGGAGTGCTTCTCATGGCGGACCAGAAGATCGTGCTCGTCACCGGGGCGAGCCGAGGGCTGGGGCGGGGCATGGCCCGACGGCTCGCCGAGGCGGGCATGGCGGTGCTGGGCACCTACCGGACCACCGAGCCGCCGAACGCGGACCTGCCGTTCCTGCGCCTCGACACCGCCCGGCACGAGACGTTCCCGGAGTTCGTCGAGGCGGTGCGGGCGACCGTGCGCGAGCGGTACGGCGTCGAGCGGATCGACCACCTCGTGAACAACGCGGGCATCGGCATCCACGCGCCGTACGCGGAGACAACGCCCGAGCAGTTCGACGAGCTGGTGGCGACCAACCTCAAGGGCCCGTACTTCCTGACCCAGCGGCTGCTGCCGCTGATCAACGAGGGCGGGCGGGTGCTCAACGTGACCACCGCGCTGACCCGCGGCGTCGTGCCGGGGATGTCCGCCTACGCGGCCGTGAAGGGCGCGGTCGAGGTGCTCACCCGCTACCAGGCCGTCGAGCTGGCGGACCGGTCGATCGCGGTGAACGCGTTGATGGGCGGAGCGGTGGACACCGACTTCGGCGGCGGCATCATGCACTCGCCGCAGGTCCAGGACCTGGCCGCGCACACCATCGCGTGGAACCGGATCGCCGCGGTCGACGACATCGCCGCGGCCGTCCCGGCCATCCTGTCCGACGGCTTCCGGTGGGCGACCGGGAGCATCGTCGACCTCAGCGGCGGTCAGAGCGTCTGAGCGCCGGCCGCGCCGCGGGCTCCTCCGCGCGGACGGTCTCCGAGGGCGACCCCGGAGACCATCGTCCGCTTCCGCCGGTCGATATTTGTAGTCAACCCTAAAATTGGGGTCTACTCTACGAATGTCCGGGGACCACCCCCGCGTCGACCGACAGGAGAAGCCGTCATGATCCTCATCACCACCGCGGGAAAGGTCGGCGCGGAGGCGGCGCGGCTGCTGGCCCGCCGGGAGGTGCCCGTGCGGGTCCTGGTCCGCGACCCGGTGAAGGCGGCCGCGCTGGAACGGGACGGCGTCGAGGTCGTCCGGGGCGACCTGGCGGAGCGGGCCGACGTCGACGCGGCGGTCAAGGGCGTCTCGGCCGTCGTGCTGGTGAGCCCGGCGGTCCCCGCCCAGGAGGTGGCCGTCGTCGACAGCGCCGTCCACGCGGGAGTCGGTCACGTCGTGAAGATCACCAGCAAGGCCTCGGCGGACTCGCCGATCCCGCGGCGGCGCCACCAGGCCGGGATCGAGGACGCCCTGACCGCCTCCGGTCTCGGCTGCACCCTGCTGCGCAACAACGCCTACATGCAGAACTTCCTCATGCTGGCACCAGGGATCGCCAGGACCGACGGGTTCGGCTCGTCCACGGGCGACGGTCGCGTCGGCATGGTGGACACGCGCGACGTGGCCGCCGTCGCCGCGGAGATCGCCGTCGCGCCCGCCGCGCACGCGGGGAAGACCTACTGGCCCACCGGTCCCGAGAGCCTGTCCTACGCGGACGCGGCGGCCGTGCTCACGAGGGTGCTCGGCAGGACGATCACCTTTCACCCCCTCACGTTCGAGGAGCAGAAGCGGGCGATGGTCGACGTCGGCGTCCCGGAGGCGGTCGCCGCGATGAACGCCCAGGCGCTCTCCCTGTTCGCCGAAGGGGACTCCGACTGGGTCACCGACGACGTGCCCGCGATCCTGGGCAGGCGCGCGCGGTCGTTCGAGCGGTTCGCCACCGACCACCTCGCCGCGTTCTCCTGACGCACCCGTTCCCGCGGCGGACCGACCCGCCGCGCCGGGAACTGGCAGAGTCCCGGTGGCGCGGTGCGGAAGGGGTGCGGGGTGGGCAGGTCGAAGCCGACGATCAGCGATGTCGCGGAGCGGGCGGACGTCTCGCGGGCGACGGTGTCGCGGGTCATGAACAACGAGCCCGGTGCCTCCCCGCGGGTGCGGGAGCGGGTGCGCCGGGCGATGGCCGAGCTGGGGTACGAGCCCGACCAGACGGCGCGGGCGCTGGCGTCCGGGCGGCAGCGGGCGGTGGACGTCGTGGCCATCACGAACGGGCCGGTCGTCGAGTGGCTGGGGTCGCACCCGTACTACAGCCGGGTGCTGGCCGGGGTCACCTCGGCGTTGGAGGGCACCGACGTGCAGGTCCGCGTGCAGGCCCTGTCCAGTCCCGACGACTTCGCCGCGGTGGACGCGATCGCGGCGCGGGCCACCGTCGGCGTGGTGCTGGCCGACGTCCCGCTCGCCGCTGCCCTGAGGTTCCGGCAGCGGTGCCGCCGGGTGGTGTCCTTGGCGGCGACGTCGTCGTCGATGCCCGCGGTCGAGGCCGACAACGCCGGTGGCGCGCACGCGGCCGTCGAGTACCTGCACCGGTCGGGCAGGCGGCGGATCGCGGCCGTCCACGGTCCGGGGCACAGCGCGGACGCCCGCGAGCGCGAGGAGGGCTACCTGCGCGCGATCCGTGAGCTCGGGCTGCCCGAGTTCGTCGAGCGCGGGGAGTTCCGGCGGGAGGACGGCCACCTCGCCGCGCGCAGGCTGCTGGCGGCGCACCCGGAGGTCGACGCGGTGTTCGTGGCCTGCGACCTCATGGCGGCGGGCGCCGTGCAGGCGATCACCGCGCTCGGCCGGAAGGTCCCCGACGACGTGGCCGTCGTGGGGTTCGACGACAGCGTGGCCGCGGTGTGCGCGAACCCGCCGTTGACCACGATGCGCATGCCGGTGGAGGAGATGGCGGTCGCGGCGACCCGGCTGCTGCTCGACGGCACCATCGCCTCCGGGTACCGGCGGCGCCTGCCCGTCGAGCTGGTGGTGCGCGACAGCACTGGGCCGGGCTCAGCGGTCGCGCCCCGCTGAGCGGGCCATGACGGCCAGGCCGGCGGTCGCGGCGAGGGCGAGCGCGGCCGGGATGAGGAACACCAGCGGCAGCCCCATCCCGGCGGCGCCGATCCCGCCCGCCAGCCCGCCCAGCGCGGAGCTCAGCGCGGTCGAGCTCAGGAAGACGGCCGAGGCGGTGGCCACGGCCGTCGGGAGCAGCCGCTGGGCGACGATGATCCCGAGCGCGGCGAAGACGCCCCACACCCCGCCCATGAAGACCTGTCCCGCGAACAGCCCCGCGGCGGTGCCGGTCAACGCGAAGCAGAGGTTCGCGGCGACCCCGAGACCGGCGCCGAGCACCATCAGGCGCAGCATCCCGGTCCGCCGCGCCACGACCACGGCCAGCGGCATCAGGACGATCTCGACCAGCGGCTGGATCCCGATCACCGCGCCGCTGAGCCCGGCGGGGAACGCGAGCCGGTCGTCCATGTAGATCGGCAGGTACGCGTACTTGATCGACTCCCCGGCGTAGACCAGGACGTAGAGCGCCGTGAAGGCGAGCAGCGGCAGCATCGCCCGCACACCGGGGCCGCGCAGGACCTCTCCCACCGCCGCGGGCGCCGCCTCGACCCGCGGTGCCCGCAGGGTCCCGATCGGGACCACCTGGGCGAGCGTGCAGACCGCCGTCGCGACCAGCATCGTGCGCGACGACGTGTGCGCGGCCAGGAAGGAGCCCGCCACCGGGCCGACCACCCAGCCCGCCGTCAACGCCATCCGCACCACGGCCACCACCCCGTCGTCACCCGGACGGGGGTGGGCCGTCATCTCGTCGTGGACGGCGGCGAACAGCTGCGAGGTGGCGGCACCGGCGAACGCGAGCACGACGGCGCTCAGGACGTAGGGCATCCACAGCCGCGTCGAGCACGCGATCCCCACCCACCCGGCGAAGCCCGCGACCGCGCACCCGCGGAACAGCCCCAGGCGGTGACCGGTGCGGTCCGACCGCGCCCCCACCAGGTAACCGGCCACCGGCGCGGTGAGGTTGGTCAGGTAGAACAGCCCCGCCGCGGTCAGCGACCCGCCCAGCTCGTCGACCAGGAACGACGCGATCCGCGGCGCCGCGGCCGAGAACCCGAGCCCGGACAGGAACAACGCCATCGCGGCGCCCCGGTACAGCGGTGACGCCAGCGTCGACCGCACCGCGGATCCGCGCCGGTCCGTCGTCAGGTCTTCCACGGGCGCTCCTGTGCTCAGCAGTCGGGGGTGTACCGAGGGTCCGCCGGACGGTAGGGGCGAGAGCGGTTCCAGGAGAAGCGCCGACGGGGGCGGTCGACCAGGGCGTCGTCGCCACGACCGTCCAGGACATCGCCTCAGCCGCGGGGGTGGCCACGGCGGCGGTGTGCGCGAGGGTCGGCATCGACGACGACCGCTTCCGGGCGGCCGCGGACCGGGTCACCGACGCGGTGGTCCGCGGCTAGGGGGCGGTGATGCTTGCCCGGCGGCACCCCCGGATCGGTAGGATCACCCCATGCCCACGTCGGAAGCACTGGTGGCGTTCGCGCTGACCTCGTTCGTGCTCATCGTCATCCCCGGACCGAGCGTGCTCTTCGTGATCGGCCGCGCGCTGTCCTACGGGCGGCGCGGTGCTCTGATGAGCGTGCTGGGCAACGAGCTCGGGGCACTCGTGCTCGCGGCGGCGGTCGCGTTCGGAGTGGGCTCGATCGTGGCCGGGTCCATCATGCTGTTCACCGCCATCAAGCTGCTCGGGGCGGTGTACCTCCTCTTCCTCGGCGTGCAGGCGATCCGCCACCGCAAGGAGGGCGGCGCGGGCGACGTGGAGTCGGACCGGCGCGTGGTGAGGCCCGCGGCCATGCTGCGCCAGGGTTTCGCCGTGGGCGTGACGAACCCGAAGACCATCGTGTTCTTCGTCGCCGTGCTGCCGCAGTTCGTGAGCTTCGAGGCGGGTTCCATCCCGTTCCAGATGCTGGTCCTCAGCCTGCTGTTCATCACGATCGCGTTCGTGTTCGACGCGGCCTGGGCGCTGCTCGCAGGCACCGCGCGCGCGTGGTTCGCCCGGTCCCCGCGCCGCATGTCGGCCATGCGCGCGAGCGGCGGCGTCATGATGGTCGGCCTCGCCGGGGGCTTGGCGCTCACCGGCAACAAGGGGTAGGCGCAGCCGCTCCACGTCGACGCCGAGGTCGCTCGGGTCGGTGTGCGGAAATCCCGGATTCGCGAATTGCGCGGGTCCGGGATTTCCGCCTACCGGCAAGTCCTCGTCCGTCAGGGGTGGGGAATGAGGTCTGAAGAACGGTCCTGATCCGCTGTGCGGAGGGGCGCTCGAAAACACGTCCGCCGATCGGGCGATCTTCCGGGGCGCTCCCGCGGTGTGGCGGCGGAATTCGCGGGTCGAGGCCGATCTTGGTGCCGAGGGTGGTGGGTGCGTGCCCTGGTCGGGGTCCACGCTCGTGGCGGTGACCGTCCACTTCGTCCACTCCGGGTCACCGGGACAAATTGACGAACAGCATTCATATTTGAGCCGGAGAAGAATTCGTGCAAGAATCCGCCGCTCTTGTTGCAAAAGTTCTGCGATAACCTCGTGCGGATGATTTTTCGTCGAAAAGTGAACCGCGTCACGCCCCGTTTCGAATGACATGCGATCGTCCGACGAGGGAGTCGGGCGGTATTCGATCTGATCGTGAACTCCGCGGGCCGCGGCGTCGTGCCGTCCGCGGATGAAGGGATGGAGCATGTCAGCACCGCCTCGCCCACGTCGCAGGCGACGTGTGGCGGTCGCGTTGATCGCGGCTGGTAGCACCTTGCTCACCGCCGGTCTGGTCGGGTTCGGGCCCGGCACGGCCGGGGCGTCGAGCCACCGGGAAGCCCCGCTGATCGCGGGCGACCCGCCGGTGGACAACACCGACGTGTACGCGTTCGTCAGCCCCGACAAGCCGGACACCGTCACCCTGGTGGCGAACTGGTACCCGTTCCAGGAGCCCAACGGCGGCCCGAACTTCTACCCGTGGGCGACCGACGCCCGCTACGACATCAACATCGACAACGACGGCGACGCGCGCCCCGACCTGACCTACCGGTGGACGTTCACCAACCAGGACAAGCGCGGGAAGTCGACCTTCCTCTACGACAACGGACCCGTCACCTCGCTCGACGACGAGAACCTGCTGTTCCGGCAGAGCTACACGCTGGAGGTCATCGACGGGAACGGGCGTTCGAAGCGGCTGGTCAGATCGGGCCCGGTCGCACCGTCCAACACCGGCGCGGCGTCGATGCCGGACTACGGGACGCTGCGGAACCAGGCGATCACGGACGTGCCGGGTGGCGGGAAGTCGTTCGTCGGGCAGGCCGACGACTCGTTCTTCCTCGACCTGCGGGTGTTCGACCTGCTCTACGGCGGCAACCTGTCCGAGGTCGGGCAGGACACGCTCAAGGGCTACAACGTGAACACGATCGCCTTGCAGGTGCCGAAGTCCGCGTTGGCGCTCAAGGGCGACGCGACGCGCAACCCGGTGATCGGCGTGTGGAGCGACACCGAGCGGCAGTCCATGCTGCTCACGCCGGGCCAGTCCAAGCCGCTCGGACCGTTCGTCCAGGTCTCGCGGCTGGGCAACCCGCTGGTCAACGAGGTCGTCGTGCCCGCGGGGCTCAAGGACAAGTTCAACTCCCTGACCCCCGACCAGGACGCGAAGGTCCCCGACCTGGTCAGCCGGGTGACCGACCCCGAGGTGCCCAGGCTGATCCAGGGCATCTACGGGCTGCCCGCGCCCGCCGCTCCGCGCACCGACCTGGTGGAGATCTTCCTGACGGGCATCACCACGAAGACGCCGGGTCCGATCAAGGCGGACCTGAACTCGCAGCTCGACAACGCGGACGTGAACCCGAAGCGGTTCGTGCCCTCCGAGCAGCTGCGGCTCAACACCTCGGTGCCGGTGGCCGCGCAGCCCAACCGGCTGGGCGTGCTGGCGAACGACCTGCAGGGCTACCCGAACGGTCGCAGGCTGACCGACGACGTGGTCGACATCGAGGTGCAGGCGCTCGAGGGCGCGGCCGTGAGCGGGATCGTGCCCGCGCTGGCGGCGGGTGACGCGGTGAACGCCAACGACAAGGCGTTCGGCACGTCGTTCCCGTACGTCGCACTGCCCGCCAACACCGGGGTCAACACGCAGTCGGGTGGCGCCGCGACGCCTCCCGGTGGTGGCGGCGGTGGGTTCCCGGCCGGTCCGGTGCTCAACGTGCTGCTCGCGGCCCTGCTGATCGGGTCCGGCGCGTGGCTGCTCCGGCGGCGTCCGCGGTGGACGACCGCTCCGGCCACGGCCTAGCTGTTCCTCCCCGTGGCGCGCCTCTCCCGCGCGCCACGGGGCCTGCACCGACCCGGAGGTCTCCCCGATGCCTTCCCCCAGCGGCCGCAGGCGGCTGCTCGCCATCGTCGCCATCGTCGGCGGCGCCGTCCTGCTCGGCACCACCGCCGCCACCCTCCTGCGCCCCGCCCCCGCGGCGCCGCCACCCGCGTCCGCGCCGGTCGCCGAGACGGCTCTCTCGCGTGCCATCTCCTCCGCGCAGTCCAGGCTGCGCACGACACCGGACGACCCGGCGACGTGGGCCCAGCTGGGCTCCGCGTACGTGGAGCAGGCCCGGATCACCGCCGACCCCTCCTACTACGCCAAGGCCCAGGGAGCACTGGAGAGGTCGCTGGCCCAACGTCCCGAGAACGGGCCCGCGCTCATCGGCATGGGCTCGCTGGCCAACGCCCGCCACGACTTCGCCGCCGCCCGCGACTGGGGCCTGCGCGCGCGGACCGCGCTGCCCGACACCGCCGAGGCCCACGGCGTGCTCGCGGACGCCTACACCCAGCTCGGCGACACCGCCGCGGCCACCGCCGCCGTCCAGCGGATGCTCGACCTCGAACCCGGTGTGCCCGCGTTCACCAGGGCCTCCTACGACCTCGAGCTCCACGGCCGCACCGACGAGGCCCGCCAAGCGCTCGACCGGGCACTCCAGGACGCCACCGGACCCGACGACATCGCCTTCTGCCAGTACTACCTGGGCGAGCTCGCGTTCGGCTCCGGTGACCTCGACCTCGCCGACGAGCACTACGACCAGGGGCTCCTGGCCGACCCGAACGACACCGGTCTCGCCCAGGGCAAGGCGAAGACGGCCGCGGCTCGCGGTCGCACCGACGAGGCGCTCGCCGCCTACCGGGTCATCACGAGCCGGGTGCCGCTGCCGCAGTACCTCCAGGAGTACGCCGCGCTGCTGACCAGCGCGGGCCGCGGCGACGACGCCGCCCACCAGTACGACGTGCTGGCCCAGCAGGAGAAGGTGCTGGCGGCCGCGGGCTCGGTGGACGACCTGGCGGCCTCCGCGGTGGCCGCCGACCGCGGCGACGCGGCCACCGCGCTGCGCCACGCCGAAGCCGAGTGGTCCAGGCGCCCCAACGTCCTGGTCGCCGACGCGCTCGCGTGGGCGCTGCACCTCGGCGGACGCGACGCGGAAGCCCTGGAGTACGCCGACAAGGCCGCCGCGCTCGGCAAGGTCGACGCGGGCTTCTCCTTCCACCGCGGCATGATCCTCGCCGCGCTGGGACGTTCCCACGAGGCCGTCACCGCGTTGGACACCGCACTGCGCACCAACCCGCACTTCTCCCCGCTGCACGCCCCACAGGCGCAGCGGGCACTCGACGACCTGCGGAGCCCACGATGAGGAAACCCCTGGCACTGCTCGTCCTGTGCGCCGCCGCCCTGCTGTTCGCCCCGGCTCAGGCCGACGCGCACCCGTTGGGCAACTTCACGGTCAACCACCACACCGGCATCACCCTGCGCCCCGATCGGGTCGACCTGCGCGTGGTCGTCGACATCGCGGAGATCCCCACGCTGCAGGAGCCCGTCACCGACGCCGACCGCGAGTGCGCCGCCTTGCGGGACAGGACCGAGGTGTCCGTTGACGGGAAGACGGCCGCGCTGACCGTGCGCGCGAGTGCCGTCGAGTTCCCACCTGGTGAGGTCGGGCTCGCCACCACGAGGCTGACCTGCCGGTTCGACGCCCCGGCCGCGCTCGACCGCGAGTCGACGGTGTCGGTGCGCGACTCCTACCGGTCCGACCGGATCGGTTGGCGCGAGATGACCGCCGTGGGGGACGGTGTCGCGCTGACCGACTCGCCGGTGCCCACCTCCAGCACCAGCGACGAGCTGCGCCGCTACCCCGACGACCTGCTAGCCGACCCGCTCGACGTCCGCTCCGTCGAGCTGCGGGCACGTCCCGGCTCCAGCGGCGCGGTCGCCGGCGCCCCTCGGCGGGGGAGCGGTCCGTTCGACTCGGTGGTGGGGTCCGCGACCTCGACGTTCACCGACCTCGCGGGGAGCAGGGACCTCACGCCCGTGGTCGGGCTGCTCGCCGTGCTGCTGTCGCTGCTGCTCGGCGCGTCGCACGCCGCGCTGCCGGGACACGGCAAGACGGTGATCGCGGCCTACCTCGCGGGCAAGCGGGGGTCCACGAAGGACGCCGTGGTCGTGGGGGCGACCGTGACGATCACCCACACCGCCGGTGTGCTCGTGCTCGGGTTGCTCATCAGCGCCTCCAGCGCCGTGGCGGGCGAGGGAGTGCTGAGCCTGCTGGGTGTGGTCAGCGGGTTGCTCGTCGCGGGGATCGGGGTGGCGCTGCTGGTGTCGGCGCTGCGGCGCCGCGCCGCCGAGCGTGCGGCGGCGCACCTCCCGGAACCGGTGCTGGTCGGAGCAGGCGCACCTGTCGAGCACGGCCACGGACACGGGCATGGCCACGGGCACGGGCACGGACATGGGCACGGCCACGGACATGGGCACGGCCACGGACATGGGATCGGGCGATCCGGGTTGATCGGCATGGGCGTCGCCGGGGGACTGGTGCCCAGTCCGTCGGCACTCGTGGTCCTCCTTGGCGCGGTGGCCCTCGGCCGCACCTGGTTCGGCGTCCTCCTGGTCCTCGGCTACGGACTCGGCATGGCGGCCACCCTGACCGCCGTCGGCCTCGTGCTCGTCCGCCTGCGCGACCGGCTGGAGACCGCGGAACGCGTGGACCGGTTCCGCGCCCGGCTCGGCGGCCTCACCGCGCTGATGCCCGTCCTCACCGCCACCCTCGTGCTCGTCGTCGGCCTCGGTCTGGCCGCACGAGCCGCACTCGGACTCGGATAGGGAGCCACCAGTGCGCCGAACCACCGCTCTGTGCGCGTTGCTGCTCGCGCTGACCGCCTGCACCGCGCAGGCCGAACCCGGCCCGGTCTTCGACGACGAGGGCAAGGCGGACATCACCTGCCTCGGGCACCAACCGGCCGCTCCGGGCGCGCGGTACTCCGACGAGGGCATGAGGCGTTCGGACGAGGTGCTGCCCCTGCTGCGGTACTACACCGCGCACGGGCGCAAGCCGTTCTGCGACGGCGCGGGCGCGTCCGCCGACGACAAGGCGTGGGCGGAGCTCTACGTCCGGCTCGGAGCGGATCGCGCCAACGTCTCCTCCATCGTGGACTGAACGGGTACCGCACCCGACCTGCGGGGCGATCGGCGCCACGTAGGATGTGACCGTCCCGCGGGGACACCTTGTTCGCACGGCGGAGGAGCCGCATGTCGGAGGTGCCAGGGGTGCCACCGGCACAGCAGCTCCTGGTCGGGCTGGCGCGGTTGGGGCAGGCGATCCGGATGGACGCGTGGCGCAACAGCGGGCCGTACACCCTGTCGCCGTTGCAGGCCGACATCATCGCGTTCCTCGACGAGCAGGCCGGGCCGAGGCGGCAGGGGGACGTCGTGGCGGCGCTGGCGTCCACGCCGCCGACGGTCTCCGACGCGGTGAAGGTGTTGCGCGCCAAGAAGCTCGTCGAAGGCGTCCGCGACCCGGCGGACGCCAGGGCGGTCGTCGTGCGGCTGACCCCCGAAGGCGAGGAGGAGGCCCGCCGGCTCGGCGCCGCGTCGCAGGTGATGAGCGAGGCGTTCGCGGTGCTGTCGGAGGCCGATCTCGCCGCGATGCTGCGCGGGACCGCCGCGGTCATGAAGGGGCTGCAGGACCGCCACGCGATCCCCGTCTCGCGGATGTGCCTGACGTGCCGGTTCTTCGCCCCGGACGCCCACCCGCGCGACGCGGCGCGCCCGCACCACTGCAACTTCGTGGACGCGCCCTTCGGCGACGCCCAGCTGCGGGTCACCTGCCCGGACCACCAGCCTGCCGACGGGTGACCGTGCGGAACCCGCGCGTCGACGGCACGAGCGCGGCGGCGGCGGGTGCGGCGAAGCAGACGACCGCGCACACCGCCAGCACCGGGCGCGGTCCGAAGTGGTCGATCGCCGGGGCGATCAGCGCCAGGCCGACCGGTGCCAGGCCGTAGGACAGCAGGAAGTCCAACGACGACACCCGCGCCAGCATCCTCGGGTCGACCTCGCGCTGCGTCCCGGTGAACCACGGCACGTTGAACAGCTCGATCCCCACCCCCGCCACGACGTAGGCGCCCACCACGACCACCGCCGGGACGGGGAGCAGCAGGCTCAGCGGCGCGAACCCGTACACGCCGAGACCCGCGAGGGCCACCCACCCCTCGGCACGCGGTCGCCAGCGGGCGATGAGGACCGCTCCGACGAGCGCGCCGAGGGTGTAGGCGGTCAGGGCGCCCGCGAGCACGGTCTCCGTCCCGTACCGGTCCCGGCTGACCAGGGGCAGCGCCACCCCGGTGGCGGAGTACCCGGTGGCGATCACCGCGGTCAGCGCGCCGAGACCGGCCAGGAACCAGGGGTGCCCGCGGGCCTCCCGGACACCCGCGACGAAGTCGGCCGCGAAGCGGGAGCCGGTCGCCACGACCGCGGCCGTGCCCTTCGGCGGCAGGAGCGCGGCGCCCAGCCACAGCACCCCGGTGCCGACCAGCAGCGCGGAGGTGTCGACGACGACCGCGAGCAGCGCGGTGAGTCCGGGCGCCACCAGCGTGGTGACCCGCACCGACAGCGTCATGGCCGCGTTCGCCCGCTGCCGCTGGTCCGCCGCGACGACCTCGGCCGTCAACGCCTGGAACGCGGGACGGCAGGCGCCCTGCCCCGCTCCCGCCACGGCGGCGGCCACCGCCATCAGCACCGTCGAACGCCCCAGGCCCAGCGCGATCAGCGGCGAGGCGCCCGCGGCGACCAGGCCCGCCCACAGCACCACACGACGCCGCGGGTACCGGTCGGCCAACACCCCCGCCACCGGCGCCGCGGCGAGGAAGCCCACCGTGCGCGCCGCCAGGACCACACCCAGCTCCACCGCGCCGATCGACCGGTCGAGCACCGCCAGGCCGAGGATGAACGGCAGCGCCCAGGTCGCCAGACCGGACGCGGTCGTCCCCGTCCAGAGCCGGAGGAAGGGCGCACTCCGGAAGACCGACGTCGACTCGACCTCTTGCACCGCCGCACTCCTCACTTCGGACCAGACGGTCATCATGCAGGTGCTAGGAACAGGTCCTGTCGACGGCGCACACGCCCGTCGCGTCCCCGCCGAGGTCGGCCACGGGGCCGGTCGCGACCAGGCGGGCGACGGCCGCGGCGATCGCCATGTCGTCGACCGATCCGAACTGGTGGCTCCGGACGACACCGTCCTGGTCGATCAGCACCGTGGACGGGGTGCCGCGCATCCGGTAGCGGGAGAAGGTGACGGGCGTGGGGTCGTCGTCCCGGTAGGCGTCCACCCCCACCGGGAACCCGATCCGGTACTCGTGCAGGAACGCCTCCAGGCTGGTCGGCGTCATGGCCTCGTGGTGCTCGAACACGCTGTGCAGCCCGACCACGGCCAGCTCGTCGCCGAACGTGCGGGCGAGCCGGGTGGCCTGCGGCAGGGCGTGCCCGACGCAGCCGGGGCAGAGCATCTGGAACGCCTCCAAGACGACAACCCGACCGCGCAGGTCGGCCAGTTCCAGGGGGTCGCTGTTGAACCAGCGGCTGGTCGCCCACGGGGGCGCCTGCGTCGCGGTGGCGGGAACGGTCATCTCAAGCTCCTTCTGGTGGTCGGCCGTGCAGCCGGGCGGCCTGGTCGTCGACGTGGCCCGCCAGGCGCTTGTCGAGCAGGCCGACCCACGAGGACGGCAGCAGGTCGGGGTGGTCGAGGAGGCGGCGGGCTGCGGCCAGGTCGTCGCGGTCGACGTTGACGACCCGGTGCACCTCGGCCGCGGTGACGCCGTGGTCCGGCCGGTGCAGCAGCTCGATGGCCTGGCCCGCCTCGAGCGTGCCCGGCCACAGCACCCGGCAGTAGAACCCGGTCCTGCCGGTGCGCTGGGTCCGCACCGCCAGGTCGGCGACCCCGTTGTGCGCGGCGAGCTTGTAGCAGGGGCGGCGGGGCTGCGTCACCTGCAGCACGGCGGTGCCGACGGCGTACACCGAGCCGATCACCGCGTCGGTCTCCAGGAGTCCGCTGGTGGTCAGGTTCTCGCCGAACGCCGGTGGCACCAGGTCGCCGACCCGTCCGGCCCAGGCCCGGTAGTGCTCGCCGGGGTGGACCAGGACCGCCTTGTCCGGCCCGCCGTGGTGCTCCAGGTCGGCCTGCTCGTCACCCGCCAGACCGGCCGCGCCGACGTCGACGGGGGCGTGGACCGGCGTCTTCCCGATGCCCGAGGCCACGGTGCGCCCGTGCCAGGGCACCGACCGCACGGCACCCGTCGACACGACCAGCACACGGGCCGCGCGGTGGCTCATCGGTCGCCCGTCACGGTGGCGACGTGCGCGGCCCAGCGCTTGAGCACCTGCTCGCCCCGCACCGCCACCGAGCGGATCCCGTCCGGGGTGATGGTGGTGCCGGGCGGCAGGTGGGGCGCGACGTGGCCGAGCGCGTCGAGGTCGAGCTCGACGTGGAACTGCAGGCCGTAGGAGTCGCCGACCCGGAACGCCTGGTGCGCGTACCGGTCGGAGGACGCCAGCGCGGCGCTGTGCTCGGGCAGGTCGAAGGTGTCCTGGTGCCAGTGCACCACCGGCAGCCGCGGGCCGGACGGGCCCAGGACCGGGTCGGCGAACCCGGCGGGGGTGAGCTCGACGTGGCCGGTGCCGACCTCGGGTTCGGGGCCGCGCCACACCCGTGCGCCCAGGGCCGCGGCGAGGAGCTGGGCGCCGAGGCAGACGCCCAGGACCGGCAGGCCCCGGCGGACGCACTCCGCGACGAGCTCCCGCTCACGGGCCAGGTGCGGGTGGGTGTGGTCGTCGAGCGCTCCCATGGGGCCGCCGAGGACGACGAGCACGTCGAGCCGCGCCGCGTCCGGCAGGGATTCCCCCTGGTCGACCCGGACCACCCGCACGTCGGCGCCGACGGCCGCCAACGCCGGGGCGATCAGGCCGGGACCTTCGAACGGGACGTGCTGGACCACTGCCGCTCGCACGTGACCTCCTTCCGCCGCGGGGCGTCGTCTCCCGCAGCATGGCACAATCTAGCTAGGACTCCTACCTAGTTTAGGTCTTTTCTGGAATCAATCAAGACTTGTTGCGTCGGATCTCTCCGGCGTGCCAGACTCGCTAGGAGTCCTAACTAGTTGGCCTCGCGATCCGCGACGGCCCGACAGCGAGAGAGCCGCGATGACCTCCGACGACAACATCGACCCGTTGACCACGGCCGCGGGTGCCCCGGTCGCCGACAACCAGAACAGCGTGACCGCGGGACCCCGTGGTCCGGTCCTGCTCCAGGACCTGTGGCTGCTGGAGAAGCTGGCCCACTTCGACCGGGAGGTCGTGCCCGAGCGGCGGATGCACGCGAAGGGGTCCGGTGCCTTCGGCCGGTTCACCGTGACCGGCGACATCACCCGCTACACCAAGGCCGCGCTGTTCGGCGAGGTCGGCAACGAGTGCGAGACCTTCGTGCGCTTCTCCACGGTGGCGGGGGAGCGGGGCGCGGCCGACGCCGAGCGGGACATCCGCGGGTTCGCGGTGCGCTTCTACACCCAGCAGGGCAACTGGGACGTGGTCGGCAACAACACCCCGGTCTTCTTCTTCCGCGACCCGCTGAAGTTCCCCGACCTCGCCCGCGCGGTGAAGCGCGACCCGAGGACGAACCTGCGCAGCCCCGAGAACACCTGGGGCTTCTGGACGAGGCTGCCCGAGGCGCTGCACCAGGTGACGATCGTGATGAGCGACCGCGGCATCCCGCGGTCCTACCGCCACATGCACGGTTTCGGCTCGCACGCCTTCAGCCTGATCAACGCCGACGGCGAGCGGCACTGGGTGAAGTTCCACTTCCGCACCCGGCAGGGGATCGGGAACCTGACCGACGAGGAGGCGGGCGCCCTCATCGGCCGGGACCGCGAGTCGCACCAGCGCGACCTCCACGACGCCATCGAACGCGGCGAGTTCCCGAAGTGGACGCTGCACGTCCAGGTCATGCCCGAGGCCGACGCGCAGGGGTACCGGTTCCACCCGTTCGACCTGACGAAGGTGTGGAGCAAGCGCGACTACCCGCTCATCGAGGTGGGCGAGCTCGAACTGCTCCGCAACCCGGAGAACTACTTCGCCGACGTCGAGCAGGCCGCGTTCACCCCGGCCAACGTGGTTCCGGGGATCTCCCTGAGTCCCGACAGGATGTTGCAGGGCAGGCTGTTCTCCTACGGCGACGCCGCCCGCTACCGGCTCGGCGTCAACCACCACCAGATCCCCGTCAACCACCCGCGGGCGGCGCGGCTGGTCAACTCCTACCACCGCGACGGGGCCATGCGCGTGGACGGCAACCAGGGCGGGGTCCCCGGTGTCGAGCCGAACAGCTTCGGCCGCTGGGGCGAGCAGCCCGCTTTCGCCGAACCGGCCATGGCGGTCGGCGGCACCGCGGACCGGTTCGACTTCCGCGAGGACGACGACAACTACTTCGAGCAGCCCGGCGACCTCTTCCGGCTGATGACGCAGGAGCAGCGCCAAGCCCTGTTCGACAACACCGCGCGGTCCATCAAGGGCGCGTTGGCGGAGACCGTCGAACGGCACATCGCCCACTGCGCCAAGGCGGATCCCGCCTACGGGGCCGGTGTGCGCAAGGCCTGCGAGGTGATCGGGGCGCTCTGAACGCGCCGCGTCCGCCCGCCGTCCGCGCGGCTACGCGGTGGCGGGCTCGTGCTCGGGGCAGTCGGTCCGCAGCTCGGCCAGCGGCAGCGGAGTCCGCAGCAGGTTGCAGTGGTGCGGCGCTGCCGGGTCCGGGTGCACGTCGGGGCTGAAGAAGCGGCACGTGGTGCACATCCGCGCCACGCTCACCACCCCGCGGCGGTGCAGGTCGCCGATGAGGTGGAGCAGGGTGTCCAATGTGGTCGCCCGGTCTTCCACCGGCAGCTTCGCCAGTGCCGTCAGCAACGGCTCGTCCCACGTGGCCAGCTCGCGGGCGACGACCTCGCCCTGCGCGGTCAGGGTGAGCAGGCGCCTGCGCCCGTCGGAGCTGGGCGACCGGGCCAGCAACAGCTTGCGCTCCAAGGCTCCCACCGCGTCGGACATGGTCGGCGTGGTGACGTCGAACTCCGCGGCGAGCGCGTTGACCTCGCGGCGCGCCGCGGGCTGCCCGGCGAGCGCGAGAACCACCTGCTGCTGCAACGGGGACAGCCCCTGCGCGCGGGCGCTGCGCTGGGCCAGCGAACGCAGGCCGTGGCCCAACCGTTCGACGGCGTCGGCCAGCCGCCGGTCCAGGTCGGCCGCGCCGCCGGTGGTCTCGCCCGTCATCGAACCGCCTCGAGGTAGGACTCCTTCTCAATTTCATAGTACGCACCGCGGTCCCGCGTTTCGGGCGCCGGCAACGGGATCACCCGTTCGCGAAGCCCGTTCTCGTTGCGCGCCAAGGAAATTCCCCCGCGACGATCTTTGTGACGTGTCGCACGACCTCTTGCGCGCCTCGCTCCGACCGATACATTTGGCACTGCCAAACAAACTGGAACTCCGGAAGGACATGCCATGCCCCGCCTCACCGTCGTCGACCCCGCCACCGCCGAGCCCCAGGCCCGCGCACTGCTGGGCAAGGTCGAACGCGCACTCGGCGTGACCCCGAACATGATGAAGTCGATGGCGACCTCGCCCGCCGTGCTCGACGCCTACCTGTCCTTCAGCGGCGCGCTGGCCAAGGGACGGCTGTCGGCCGCGGTCCGGGAGCAGATCGCCCTCGTCACCGCCGTGGCCAACGAGTGCGGGTACTGCCTGGCGGCCCACACCGTCCTGGGTGCCAAGGCCGGGGTCAGCGACGAGGACCTCGTCTCGGGCCGCCACGCCCGCGCCGCCGACCCGAAGGTCGAGGCCGCCCTGCGGTTCACCCTCGCCGTCATCACCACCAAGGGGTTCGTCAGCGACGACGCCCTCGCCGACGTCCGCGCCGCGGGCTACGACGACGGCGAGATCGGCGAGATCGTCGCCGCCGTCGCGCTCAACACCTTCACGAACTACTTCAACTCCGTCGGCGAGACCACGCTCGACTTCCCGGCGGTCGACACGACCATCGCCCACTAGTCCCCGGTGGCCCCGACCCGCGGGCGGCGCGGCGCCGGTCTGTTCGACCGGCCCCGCGCCGCCCGCGCGGCGGCACAAGAGGCCTTCACCCGCCGCGAAGGCGCCACCGCGGACGACCCACCACGAGAAAGGAAGGCGTTGTGATCGGGACTTCGGCACAGGAAGCCCCGGACGGACTCGACATCGTGGTCGCCTCCACCTTCACGAGCACGCCCGTGGTCCCGCTACTGGAGCACCTGAACAAGAAGCGCGGCTTCGACGCGACGGTCACGTCCGCGCCCTACGGCCAGGTGGTCGAACAGCTGCTCAACCCCGCGAGCGCGTTCGCCCGCAACACGACCGGCCTGGACGTCTGCCTGACCCGTCCCGGCGACTGGGCTCCTGAGGGATCCCCACCCGACGACTTCCGGGAGTCCTTGCGGTACATGGCCTCCGCCGTCGCCGACTTCGCCGGGCGCCACCGCGGACACCTGGTGGTCTGCGTGCTCCCGGACCCGCCGGGGCGCCGGACCGCGGGTCTCGGCACCGAGCTCGTCGACCTGCTCACGGGAGTGGAGGGGGTCGCGGTCGTCAGGGCCGAGGACTGGTTCCTCGCCTACGGGATCGACGACCCCGCGGACTCCCACGCCGCGGCGCTCGCCGACGTGCCGTTCACCGACGAGGCGTTCGCGGCCGTCGCGATAGGACTGACGCGGGTCGTGGCCTCCTTGCGGGGCAGGCCGCGCAAGGTGATCGCCGTCGACTGCGACTACACGCTGTGGGGTGGCGCCTGCGGTGACCTCGACCCGGCCGAGCTGACGATCGACGACCGGTACCGGGGTGTGCAGCGGTTCCTGCGCGAACGGCACGACGCCGGGTTCATGCTGGTGGTCTGCAGCCGCAACGACCCGGCGAGCGTCGACCGCGTGTTCGCCGAACGGGCCGACGACCTCCTGCTCACCCCGGAGCACTTCGTCGGCAGGCGGGTCGACTGGGAACCGAAGTGGCGCAACCTCAACTCCTTGGCCGCCGAGCTCGGCGTCGGCGTGGACAGCTTCGTGCTCGTCGACGACGACCCGCTGACCTGCGCGCAGACGGCCGAGGCGCTGCCGTCGATCGGAGTGGTGCGGCTGCCGGTGGACGCCGACCCGCTCGTGCGCCTGAAGCGCAGCCCGCACTTCGACCGGTTCTTCGTCACGCGGGAGGACCGGCTGCGCAACCAGAGCTACCGCGGGGAGGTGCTGCGGGCGCGGGAGGTCGGCACCATCAGCAGTCCCGAGGAGCTCAACGCCCGGCTGGGCACCGACATCGAGGTGGTCCCGGTGCGCCGGGAGCACTGGCGGCGCGTCGAGCAGCTGGCCGCCCGGACCAACCAGTTCACCTGCGCCACCATGACACCCGCGCGGGTGGCGGCGGCGCTGCGCGAGGGCGCGGCGGGCTGGGTCGTCTCGCTGCGGGACCGGTTCGGCGACTACGGGGTCGTGGGTGCGGCGGTGGCCGCCGAGAGCGGCGGCCACTGGCACGTCGACGCGCTGATGATGAGCTGCCGGGCGCTGAACCGGGGAGTCGCGGAGGCGTTGCTGGCCACCGTGGTCCGGGCGGGGGAGAGCGCGGGGCTCCTGGGGACGCGCGTCTCGGTCCACCCCACCGGGCGCAACGCGCTCGCCGTCGACTTCCTCACCCAGCGGTCCACCGACGTCAGCGTCCAGGCGGACGGTGGACTCCTCATGACCATCGCCCGGACGGACCCGGCGCGAGCGGAAGGACCACGCGGATGACCGAGTGGAACGAGACGAGCCCCGCCGCGCTGGTCGCCGCCGTGCGGCGGCAGCACCTGGCGTCCGCCGACCGGGCGGCGCGGGTGCGCCGGTTCCTCGCGCTCAACAACGGCGTGGAGCACGTCGACGTGCGGGTCGAGTCCTCCGGCCGGTTGCGCGCGGTGGTGTGGGTGGCCCCCACACCGAGCGGGTTGGCGAAGCGCGAGCTGCCCGACGGCACCGTCCTCACCGAGCTGAACCGGTACGAGACCACCTACCTGCACCAGGAGGTGCTGGTGGACCAGGCCTACCGCCTCGACGTCCTGGACCTGCCGCCGGACGCCGTGGTGCTCGACGTCGGCGCGAACATCGGGATGTTCTCCCTGGCCGTGGCCCGCACGCTGCCGCGGTGCCGGGTGGTGGCCTTCGAACCGGCGCCGGACGCGTACGCCGCGCTGGTCGCCAACGTCGAGGACCTCGCGCTCCCGGTGGTGTGCCTGCCGTGGGCGCTCGGCGCCGAGTCGGGGCGCACCACCATGACCGTCTACCCGACCGCCTCGGTGTTCTCCGGTCTGCACGCGGACCCGGACGCGGACCGGTCGGCGATCCGGGCCGCGGTCGGCGGCGCGGTGGACGACGACAGCAGCGCGGAGATCGTCGACCGGGTCGCCGCGGACCGGGTCGGGAGCGCGGTCGACGTGCCGGTCGAGGTGCGCCGACTGCCCGACGTGCTCGACCAGCTGGACATCGGTCGGGTCGACCTGCTCAAGCTGGACGCGGAGGGCGCCGAACCGGACATCCTGCGCGGCCTGCGCCCGCAGGACTGGGCGCGGATCGGCAACGTCGTCATGGAGGCGCACACCCCCGAGGACCGGCGGGTTCTCCTGTCACTGCTGGAGGACGCCGGGTTCACCTGCGAGGTGACCGAGGTGGCGGCGCTGGAGGGCACCGGCTTCACCACCCTGCACGCCACCCGGCCGGACGCGTCCCGGCGGACGACCGTCCGGACGGGACCGCTGTCGCCGGAACCGATCCCGCCCCTGACCGCGCGGCAACGACTGCGCCTGGCCCTGCACGGCTTGCCGGGCGCCGACGACGTCGACCTGGAGGTGCGTCCGGGACCACCACCGGAGAGCGCCGCCGGTCTGGTCGCGCCCGAGTCGGTGCCGGGCGTCGTGGAGGCGTGGCAGCGCACCGTCGGAACCCCGCCCGCGGGCGCCGCGGACTTCTTCGAGGCCGGCGGCACCTCGCTGCTGGCCGTGCGCATGCTGTCGCGGCTGCGCCGGGAGTACGGCTACGAGCTCTGGCTGGACGAGTTCCTCCGGTCGCCGACCGCCGCGACGCTGGCCGCGCTCTGCACCAGGAACACCTGACCCACACCGAAACAGGAGGTACCACCATGAAGTTCATCAGCTCCACCGAGATGCGGGACATCCCGCCGCTGCCCGAGCAGTACCACGCGCACTTCACCGGCGAAACGGCGCTGGAGGAGCTGCACGCCGGCGCCACGCCCGACGACGCGAGCGTGCTGCTCGTCCGCTTCGAACCGGGAGCCCGCAACAACTGGCACTCGCACACCGGCGGCCAGCTGCTGTTCGTGACCGACGGGGAGGGCTACGTCCAGGCGCGCGGCGAGGCACCGGTCCTCGTCCGCGCGGGTGACGCGGTGGCGTGCCCGCCCGACGAGGAGCACTGGCACGGCGCGACCCCGGAAGGTCCGGGGATGACCCACCTCGCGGTCACCTACGGGAAGATCGTCTGGTTGGACGGGCACGAGCCGCACTAGCACACCCGACCACCACCTCAGGAGGAACGACCACAATGGACACCACTGGTGCGGGAGGCGGACCACGGGTCGCCTTCATCGGCCTGGGCACCATGGGGCGGCCGATGGCCCGACGGCTGCTGGCGGGAGGCTGCGACCTCGCAGTGTTCGACACCGCGCCCGCCGCGATGCGGCCGCTGCTGGACGCCGGGGCCCGAGCGGCGGCCTCCCCGGCCGACGCGGCCCGGCGCGCCGACTTCGTGATCACCATGCTGCCCGACGGCCGCCGCGTCCTGGAGGCCACCACCGGTCCGACGGGCGCCTTGTCCGGCGCACCACCCGGAAGCGTCCTCATCGACATGAGCACGGTCGACCCGGCCACGAGCCGGGCCGTCGCCTTCGAGGCGGAGCGCGAGGGGGTGAGGATGCTGGACGCACCGGTCAGCGGCTCCAGCGCCGGAGCCGTCGACGGCTCGCTCACCATCATGGTCGGTGGCAGCGCCGAGGTGCTGGACCGCAGCAGGCGGCTGCTGTCCCTGCTCGGCGGCAAGATCGTCCACTGCGGGGCGACCGGCATGGGCACCACCGTCAAGCTGGCGAACCAGGTCATGGCGGGGATCTCGATGGTCGCCGTGGCGGAGGGCTTCCGCCTCTCCCAGGCCCTCGGCGTCGACCTGCGGCTGCTCCACGAGGTGACCACGTCCAGCTCCGGCGACAGCTGGCCCCTGCGGACCCGCCCGCCGGTGCCGGGGGTGCTGGCCGCCGGTCCCGCCGACCACGACTTCGAGCCGGGCTTCCGGAGCGACCTCATGCGCAAGGACCTCGAGCTGGCCCTGAGCGCCGCCGTGGACGCGGGCCTCGACCTGCCCCTGACCTCCGCCGCCCGCCACCTCTACGCCCGCCTCGGCCCGGCGGGCCTGGGGCACAAGGACTTCTCCGCGGTCATCTCGGTCCTGCCCCGCCGGATCGACGGCACCTGACCGCGGCTCGTCGGGTGGGGGTGCTCCCGGTTCGTCGCCGAGAGGCGGTCAAGTGCGCTCACGGCGGACGTCCTCGCCGAGGGCTCCCCGACCCGCGAGTGTGATCCACTTCGCACCGGCTTGACCCTGACATTGATGTCAGGTCCTAGCTTGGCGGTGGTCCGCAGAACCACCCCGACAGCTAAGGACGACAGTCATGGCCAGCCTTTTCGACCGCCTCCCGCTCGGTGACCTGGTGCTGCCCAACCGGGTCGTGATGGCCCCGATGACGAGGGTCCGCGCGGCCGCGGGTGGTCTGGCCACCCCGTCCATGGCGGCCTACTACGCCCAGCGCGCCACCGCCGGGCTGATCGTCACGGAAGGGGTGCAGCCCAGCCTGGTCGGGCAGTCCAACCCCGGTACTCCCGGTCTGCACACCGACGAGCAGACCGAGTCGTGGCGGCAGGTCACCGACGCCGTGCACGTCAACGGCGGACGCCTGTTCGCCCAGATCATGCACGGCGGCCGGGTGTCGCACCCGGACACGACCGGGTTCCGGCCGGTCGGGCCCTCGGAGGTCCCCGCGACCGGGTCGGTGTTCACGCCGACCGGTCTCGCGCCCGCGCCGGTGCCCCGCGCGCTGGCGACCTCCGAGGTCCCCGAGCACGCCCGGTCCTACGGCGACGCCGCGCGCCGGGCCGTCGAGGCGGGCTTCGACGGGGTCGAGCTGCACGGGGCGAACGGCTACCTGATCACCCAGTTCCTCTCCAGCAGCGCGAACCTGCGCACCGACGTCTACGGCGGGTCGATCGCGAACCGGATCCGGTTCGCCGTGGAGGCGGTGGAGGCGACCGTGGAGGCCGTGGGCGCGCGGCGCACGGGCATCCGGCTCTCGCCGGGCTCGGGCATCTGGGGCGCGGAGGAGACCGAGGTCCCCGAGCTCTACGGGGCGCTGCTGACCGCGCTCGCGGAGTTCGACCTGGCCTACGTGCACCTGGAGGCCACCACCGACGAGGACGTGCTGCTCGGCCTGCGCAAGGTGTGGCCGGGCACGCTGATCGTCAACCCCGTGCACCCGGCCTCGCCGGACCAGACCGACCACGCCGCCGCCGACCACTGGCTCGCGCTGGGCGCGGACCTGATCAGCTTCGGCCGCGCCTACATCGCCAACCCCGACCTGGTCGAACGGCTGCGCCAGGGCCTGCCGATCGCCCCGCACGACCAGGCCACCTGGTACACCGGCGCCGACCAGGGCTACCTCACCTACCCGACCTACCAGCACGCGGGCTAGCCGCGCCCGGCCGGTGCGGCGCGACCGTCCGACCTGGACGGTGCGGCAGCGGGGACCGTGCCACCAGGACGGACGTCACCGCAGGTGGGGGCCGCGTCCGGGGCGATGGGCGGTCGCGCGAACTAGCCTGGTCGGCAGTCGACCGGGGAGGACGTCGCCGCCCATGAGCAGTACCGAACAGACCGTGCCGATCGCCGCGGGCCTGCCGTCGCGGGTGCTGGTCGACAGCGCCGGGCTCGGGTGGGACGGGGTGCGGGTGCGCGAGCTCGCCGACCCGCCGGTCGCGGACTTCGTGCTGCCCCCGGTGGACTCGCTCACCGTCCTGCTCGTCACGGCGGGCAGCTACGTCGTGGAGAGCGGTGCCGGGTCCGGCCGCCGCCACGCGCTCGTCTCACCCGGTACCTCCGCGGTCAACGCCCCGCGGCAGGAGGTGCGGGCGCGGTGGCGGTCCGGCCTCGGGGAGCAGTTCCGCTCGGTGCACCTGGTCCTCCCGGCGGCCTCGCTCGCGGCGACCCGCGACGCGCTGCCCCGCCACGTGCGCCGAGCCGACCCCGACTACCTGGGACGGGACGACCCGTTCGTGCGCGAGACCGTGCTGGAGCTGGGCCGCGCCGCCCGGCAGGGGCTGCCCGCCCTGCACGCCGGGACGCTCGCCCAGTCGATCACGAGCTACCTGCTGCTCGCCGACGTCCACGACGACGGCGGCAACGGCGGTGGTCTGGGCGTGCGGGCGCTGAGCGCGGTCGTCGACGCCATGCACGAGCGGATCGCCGAGCAGATCACCCTCGCCGACCTCGCGGCGGTCGCGCACCTGAGCAGGCACCACTTCCTGCGCCAGTTCACCGCGTCGACCCGGACGACACCCATGCGCTACCTCACGTCGCTGCGGATGCGCCGCGCCCGCGAGCTGCTGCGCGACGACACCCTCGCGGTGCAGGTCGTCGCCGACCGGTGCGGGTACCGCAACCCCACCCACTTCACCAGCGTGTTCCGCCGCGAGCACGGCGTGACCCCGTCGAGGTTCCGCGTCCTGGACACCTGACGCCGCCCGCAGGCCGAGAACGGCCACCACACCGCAGAACGGCGCAACCAGACGACACCCCGTCCGCGTCCGCGAGCCGAGACTCGATCTCCTGGACCGCAGACCGACGGGAGAACGCATGAACAAGGTTGTCGTCGTCTCCGGAGCCTCCAGCGGCTTCGGAGCCATGACGGCGCGCGCCCTCGCCGACGCGGGGCACCGCGTCTACGCGGGGATGCGCGCCACCGAGGGCAGGAACGCGCCCGCGGTCGCCGACGCGCGCGAGTACGCCGCGGACCACGGCGTCGACCTGCGTCCACTCGAGATGGACGTGGCGGAGCAGTCCTCGGTGGACCGCGCCGTCGCCGCGATCGTCGAGGAGAGCGGGCGCGTCGACGTGGTCGTGCACAACGCCGGCCACATGGTGCTCGGCCCGGTCGAGGCCTTCACCGTCGAGCAGGTCGCCGCCGTGTACGACGTGAACGTGCTCAGCACGCAGCGCCTCAACCAGGCCGTGCTGCCGCA
This sequence comes from Umezawaea tangerina, assembly GCF_003002815.1. Lineage (GTDB taxonomy): Bacteria > Actinomycetota > Actinomycetes > Mycobacteriales > Pseudonocardiaceae > Umezawaea > Umezawaea tangerina. The sequence goes on from NZ_PVTF01000007.1 coordinate 76,426, forward strand.
CCTGCGCGGGCGCGGCGAGGGGTTGGTGGTGTGGGTGGGGTCGTCGAGCGCCCGCGGCGGCACCCCGCCGTACCTCGGCCCGTACTTCGCCGCCAAGGCCGCCGAGGACGCGCTGGCCGTGAGCTGCGCGGTCGAGCTGGGCCGCTTCGGGATCGACTCGGTGATCGTGGTGCCGGGCTCGTTCACCACCGGCACCAACCACTTCGCCCACGCGGGCTCGCCCGACCGCGACGACGTCGCGGCCGAGTACGCCGAGCGGTTCGGCGACACGATCGACACCGTGCTGAAGCGGCTCGCGGGCCTGTCCCCGGCCGACGCGGACCCGGCCGAGGTCGCCCGCGAGATCACCCGTGTGGTGGACCTGCCCGCAGGGCAACGGCCGTTCCGGGTCTACATCGACCCGGCCGACGACGGCGCCGAGCGCGTCTACGAGGTCGGCGAGACCGTGCGGCGCGAGTTCTACGACCGCATCGGCATGCCGGAGCTGCTCGTCCCGGTCACGGCGAAGGGGGCGGACGCGTGAGCGCCAGGGTCGCGATCGTCACGGGTGGCTCCGGGGGTATCGGCCGCGCGGTCGTCGACCGGCTCGCTGCCGACGGCTTCAACGTCGCCGTGCACTACTCCGGCAACCGCGCCAGGGCCGCGGAGGCGGTGGACGCCGCCGTCGAACGCGGGGTCCAGGCGGTCGCGGTGGGCGGCGACGTCGCCGACGAGGAGGCCATGGGCGGGTTGTTCGACGAGGTCGAGAGCACGTTCGGCGGTGTCGACGTCGTGGTCAACACCGCGGGTGTCATGGTCCTCGACCCGATCGAGCACTTCGACCTCGCCGCACTGGACCGCATGCACCGGGTCAACATCCGCGGCACCTTCGTGGTGTCGCAGCTCGCCGCGCGACGGCTGCGCGAAGGCGGGGCGCTGGTCAACTTCTCCACGTCGGTGACCCGCCTGCAGATGCCGACCTACGGTCCGTACGTCGCGTCGAAGGCGGCCGTCGAGGGGCTGACGCTGATCCTGGCGCGCGAGCTGCGCGGCCGCGGCATCACCGTCAACGCCGTCGCCCCCGGCCCGACCGCGACCCCGCTGTTCCTCGACGGCAAGTCCGACGAGGAGGTGGAGCGGCTGTCGAAGGCCGCACCGCTGGAACGCCTCGGCCGCCCCGAGGACGTCGCCGACGTCGTGTCGTTCCTCGCGGGCCCCTCGGCCCGCTGGGTCAACGGCCAGGTGCTGTTCGCCAACGGCGGCATCGGCTGAGCACACCGCGGGGCCCGCGCCACGGGCCCCGCGGTCCGCCCACCGTGTGCACCACGCCGCCGTGCCCGTGCGCGCCGTCAGGTCAGGAGGAGTCCTCCACGCCGGTGGGTCGACCCGCCGCCTGCCGGGCGAACTCCGCACGTGCCTGCTCGGCGAAGGACTCCACGGCGGCCGGGTCCGGCCTGTCGCCGTCGTCGAACATCGCCGACTGGAGTGCGGGCCCCAACCTGCCGGGGTGGCGCTCCATGTCCGACCGCCGGACCGGCTGGAGGACGAAGTGGACGTGGGCGGCCTCTCCGCCGGTGTGCGACCACTGGCAGGTGTAGACCTGCACCGGGTCGGTCAACGCCGTGACGACCGCGGCGACGTCCCTGAGCAGACCGCCCAGCTCCGCGGCCTCCTGCCCGGTGAGGGCGGCGACGTGGACGACGTGCCGCCGCGGCACCACGGCCAGTGCGCCGAGGCCGAACGCGCCGAGCACGTGCACCACCAGCCACCGCGGCGTGCCGTGGATCCGCCCGCCGGGCAGCGGTACCCGGCCGCGGGTCATGTCGCAGGGCGCGCAGCCCACGAGGTCCGTGCCGTCGTCGTGGTCCATCGCGCCATCGTAGTGAGGCCGGCTCTCCGGCCCCGCCGGCCCGTTCCGCTCCATTGTGGACGGTGAGTTCGGCGGGACGGCAAGCCGCAGGGTGGTCTTCAGCGCCGCGCGTGCACCCACCGGGCCACCGGGTCCATCGCGTCGATGAGCGACCGGCCGTGTTCGCTGATGCGGTAGAGCACCTGCACGGGCATGGTCGGCACCACCTCGCGGCGGATCAGCCCGCGCGACTGGAGTTCCTTGAGCCGCAAGGACAGCATGCGGTCCGAGATGCCCTCCACCATGCGGCGGTACGTGCCGAACCGGACCGCGCCGAACGCCGCGGCGAGCAGGACGGCCGACGTCCAGCGGGTGTTGAGGAACGTGATGGCGTTGCCCGCGTGCTCGCAGGCGTCGACGTCGATCTTGCGGACCCCGACCTCGGGTGGATTGGTCACTTACAAAAAGTAAGGACCTTATCGGCGCGTTGGCAAGATCCAGGGGGTGGCGAATTGTTGCGATCATGACCGCAACCGACGCCTTCTCCCCGTTCGACATCGGCCCGCCGCCCTCCGACCGCTCCGCCGCGGTGGGCGGCACGTCCCCCAACCGCCACCGCCCGGCTCCGGAGGCCTGAACCATGGGGCAGCTGGAGGGCAAGGTCGCGGTCATCACCGGCGGGGCGACCGGGATCGGCCTGGCCACCGCACGCCGGTTCGTCGCCGAGGGAGCGCGGGTGTTCCTCTTCGGTCGGCGCGCCGAACCGCTGGCCGCGGCGGAGAACGAGCTGGGGCCCGCCGTCGTCGGCGTGCGCGGCGACGTCACCGCGGAGGAGGACCTGGACCGCCTGCGGCTCGCGGTCCAGGAGTACGGCCGAGGCCTGGACGTGGTGTTCGCCAACGCGGGCGGGGGTCGGTTCGCGCCGCTCGGCGGGGTCACCCGCGAGGACTTCGACGAGACGCTGGCGAGCAACATGCGAGGGGTCTACTTCACCGTCCAGACCCTCGCGCCCCTGCTGAACCCGAAGGCCTCGGTCGTCCTGATGTCGTCCGCGGGCGGCACCGCCGGACTGCCCGGCCTCGGCGTCTACTCGGCGGCCAAGGCGGGGATCCGCTCGTTCGCCCGCACGCTCGCCGCGGAGCTGGGGGAGCGGGACGTCAGGGTGAACGCCATCAGCCCCGGCTACATCCGGACCAGCGACGACCCCGCCGTCGACGCCTTCCAGGAGGCGGGCGCCGCGGGCATCCCGCTGCACCGGGTCGGGCGACCCGAGGAGGTGGCCGCGGCCGTGCTGTTCCTCGCCTCCTCCGACAGCAGCTACGTCACCGGCGGCGAGCTGTTCGTCGACGGCGGCCGCAACCAGGTGTGACGCCCGACCACCTCCGAGTTCCGCACGACCTGAGACGAAGGAGTCCTCCGATGCACGACGTGGTGATCGTCGGCGCGGGCCCGGTCGGCCTGCTCCTGGCCTGCGAGCTGGGCCTCGCGGGCTGTTCCGTGCTGGTGCTCGAACGGGACCGGGAGCCGGACACCTCGGCGAAGGCGCACCCGCTGGGGATGCGGGGCCTGTCGGCCGGGTCGGTCGAGGTGTTCCACCGCCGGGGGATGCTGCCGCGGCTGTCGGCGGCGACGGGGGTCGCCGCCGAGGACGTCCCCGACGCGGACGAGGCTCCCGCCCCGCGCGGCGCGGGCCACTTCGCCGGGATCACGCCCGACCCGGCCGACGTCGACCTCGCCGCCCTGCCGTTCCGGCTGCCCGGCCCGGCGCTGGAGTTCCTGGTGACCAGCCTGGAGGCGGTCGAGTCGGTACTGGTGGAGCGGGCTGCCGAGCTGGGTGTGGAGATCGCGCGAGGGGTCGCGGTCTCCGACGTCACGCAGGACGACGAGGGCGTGGTCGCGCACGCGGGCGGGCACGAGTACGCGGCGCGCTGGCTCGTGGGCTGCGACGGCGGGCGCAGCGCGGTGCGCGGCCTGCTCGGCTTCGACTTCGCGGGCACCGAGCCGCAGTTCACCGGTTACGTCCTGGACGCCACCACGACCGACACCGAGGGGCTGCGCCCCGGTTTCACCCTCACGCCGGAGGGCCTGTACCTGCTGAACCCCGTCAACGGCTACCTCGCCTTCCAGGACTTCGACGGCGGCGCCTACGACCGGTCGCGGAAGCCGACCGCCGAGCACCTCCAGGCCATCCTGCGCCGGGTGTCCGGCACCGGCGTGGCGGTGGACGAGGTCAGGGCCGTGTCCACGTTCACCGACCGGGCGATGCAGGCCACGACCTACCGCAAGGGGCGCGTGCTGCTCGCGGGCGACGCCGCCCACGTCCACGCACCGTTGGGCGGCCAGGGGCTCAACCTCGGTGTCGGCGACGCGGTGAACCTCGGCTGGAAGCTCGCCGCGACCGTGCGCGGCCACGCCCCCGACGGGCTGCTCGACACCTACACCGCCGAGCGCCACCCGATCGCCGCGCGGGTGCTGGACTGGGCGCGCGCCCAGGCGGCGGCCATGAAGCCGGGGCCGTACACGGGGGCTCTCCAGGGCGTGCTGCGCGACCTGCTCGGAACCCGTGACGGGGCCACCTACGTGCACGACCGGCTGTCCGGGCTGTCGATCCGCTACGACCTCGGCGAGGACGACCCGCTGGTCGGCCGCAACGCCCCGGAGTTCCGGCTCCGGGACGGCACCCGCCTGGGCGACCTGCTCCAGGACGGTCGGGGCGTGGTGCTCGACTTCACCCCCGACCACCGCCTCCGGGGCCCGGCATCCCGCTGGGGAGGGCGGACGCGGTACGCCGCGGGTCCGGCGCGCGACGACCTCGGCCGCGGCGCCGTGCTCGTCCGCCCCGACGGCATCGTCGCCTGGGCGGGCGACCGCGACCCCGACCGCGCCGGGTTCGAGCGGGCCGCGACCCGCTGGTTCGGCACCCCGGACAGCTGACCGGGCCGGTCAGCGCTCGCCGAAGCCGGACGGTTCCACACCTCCTTCGAAGAAGACGCCGTGCAGCACGGACATGACGACGGCGCCGACGAACGCGGAGACCACCAGCACGGCGAGCAGTCCCAGCAGCCGCCCGCGCGGCGCGAGGGGCGTGCCGCCGCGGCCCAGCAGGGCGGCGATGAACGCGAGGAGGTGGGTGCGCACCCGCAGCACGGCGTCGCGCCGACCGGTGACCGGCCTGCGGGCGGGCGGCAGGTCCTCGGTCAGGACGTCGAGCTCGTGCCGGTAGCGGGCGGCGTAGGCCTGGGAGAGGCGTTCCTCGACCTCGGCCAGGGTCAGCCTGCCCTCGCCCGCGGCCTCGTGCAGCCGTGCGCCCACCTGCTCGCGCTCGGCGTCGGAACAGCGCATGCCCCTGGTCTCGTCGGTGGACGCGGTCATGGTTCCTCCTCGAATCGGGATGGGTTCTCCCGGTGCCAGGCCCCGAACGTCGCGGTCATCGCGACGACCCAGGCGGCACCGAGGGCGTAGCCGGCCAGCACGTCGGAGACGTAGTGGACGGACAGCGCGGTGCGGGACAGGCCGATGCCCAGGACCACCACGGCCGCGACGGCGACGGCGACCGGGCGCCACCGGCGGCCCGCGCTGTTCCAGAAGAGCAGGAGCAGCAACGAGTACGACACGACGGCGGACTGGGCGTGGCCGCTGGGGAAGCTGAGGCCCGAGGCGTGTGCCACGGGATCGGCGACGACCGGGCGGGCGCGGTGCACGACGGTCTTGACGAGCTCGTTGAGCACCGCGCCGCCCGCTTCGGTGACGGCGACGAACGCGGCGAGCCCGCGCCGCCGCCGGTGGAGCAGCCAGGCCACGAGCACCGCGAAGACGGCGAAGTAGACCGGTGCCGACCCGATGGTGCTCAGCGCCTTCATGACGGCGGTGAAGGTGTGGTGCGCCAAGGCGAACCGGTGCAGGCCGTCGCGGCCTCCCTGGTCGACCGCCCGCAGCGGCGGCCAGTTGTCCTGCACGAAGAACAGCAGCAGGCCGAACGGGACCGCGACCAGCGCCAGGGAGACCAGGGCGAGCACCGACCGGACGCCGAACCGGGCGTCCGGGGGTGTCGTGCCCGTCGACGGGGAGCTCACCACCGGGTGGCTTCCCGTTCGGCGGTGCGGTGGTCAGCGCTCACCCTGGTGCTCCTCGTGGTCCCCGTCGTGCCGGACGCTGTGCCCGCCTTCGTCGTGTCCCTCCTCGTGCGCGGCCAAGGCGGTCGTGCCCGCGCCGATGGCGAGGCCGAGCACCACGACGGCGACCAGCTGGGTGGTGCGGTGGCGGACGGCACCGCGGATCCGGCGGCGCCGGGGCGGCGGGGTGTCAGCCCGCGGTGGCGGTGCGCTCCCGGTCGGCTCGGCGGGGTCGGGCGGGGGCTGTCGTGGTGTGGTCATGACCGGTCGCTTCCTCCTGCACTCGCAGGTAGAGGTCTTCGAAGGCGTCGAGGGTGTCGGCGAGGTCGTGCCGGGCGACGATCCGCCTGCTCGCGGTGCCCATGGCCACGCGGGAGACCGGGTCGGCGTCGAGCTCCCGCAGCGCGGCGGCGAGCGCGGCCGGGTCGCCGGGCGGGTAGAGGCGGCCGTTGGTGCCGTGGTGGACCAGGTGCGGCAGGGCCATCGCGTTCGCGGCGACCACCGGCAGACCGGCGGCCATGGCCTCCATCGTGGCGATGCTCTGCAGCTCGGCGGTGCCGGGCATGCAGAACACGTCGCCCCGCCGCAGCACGGCCACGAGGTCGTCGTCGGGCAGGTAGCCGTGGAACCGGACCCGGCGGGCTATGCCGAGGTCGAGGGCCAGCGACTCCAGGTCGGTGCGGCACACGCCGTCGCCGACGACCTCGGCGTGCACGGCCGGGGCGAGGACGAGGGCGCGCAGCAGTTCGTCGACGTTCTTCTCCGGGTCGAGCCTGCCGACGAACACCGCGGTGGTCGTGGTCGACATGTGGGCGCCGGCCGAGCCGAACCGGTCGAGGTCGATGCCGCAGGAGATCGCACGGGTCGGCAGGTCGCGGTCGCGCAGCAGGTCCGCGGCGCGCGGGGTCGGCGCGGTGACGGCGTGGGCGCGGCGGTAGACCCGGACGAGGTCGCGCCAGGTCCAGTCCGACACGATCCCGTTGAGCACGCGGGGGAGTGGGCTGTGGTCGAGCAGGTTCTCCGGCATGAAGTGGTTGGTGGCGACCACCGGCAGGTCGTGGGCGAGGGCGGCGCGCAGCACGGTCCGGCCGACCCCGAAGTGCGCCTGCACGTGGACGACGTCGGGTCGGACGGTGGCGAGCAGCGAGGGCAGGGCGCGCCCGACCTGCCAGGGGGTGCAGACCCGGAACGCGGCGTGGAACGGGGTGCGGGTCGAGGCGATCCGGTGCACGGCCACCCCGCCGACGACCGTCGAGCTGTCCTGGGAGGTCGGTGAGGGGCAGACCACGTGGACCTCGTGGCCGCGGGCGGCGAGGCCTTCGGCCAGCCGGTTCGCGAAGTTCGCCGCGCCGTTGACGTCGGGTGGGTAGGTGTCCGCGGCGATCAGGATCCGTTGCCCCGCGGCGGGTTCCGGGCGGGTCCACGAGGGACTGTCCACCGGCGTCGACCTGGTCAGCGCGACCACACCCCCGATGGCCGGCGCGGCGCAGGCCAGTTGCGGGAGGGCGATACCGCCGGTCTCGCCGTAGAGGCCGATGCCGACGGCGACCGCGGTGAACGGGTCGAGCACGGTGACGGCGGCGATGACCACGGCGGGCGGACCGCTTGCGTAGGCCTGGTGGACCAGCCAGCCACCCGTGAGCATCAGCGCACCCGCTTCGCCGACCAGCAGCGGGGACCCGTTGAGCACGGCGCCCCGGATGAGTGCGGAGCCAAGGCCGAACAGCACCGCGGCGGCCGAGGCGAGCACCAGGCAGCGGACGCGCCCGCCGGTCCGCAACCCGGCCACCGCGACCACAGCGGCTATCGCCACGACCAGCTGCACCCGCGAGGAGTCCACAGTGGACGATGCCGGGGCAACCGACGTCGCTGCGAGCACCACGAACCCCGCGGTGCCGACGCACACCGCGAGCGCGGCGCGTCGGGAGTGGCCGCCGACCAGTGTGGTGAGCACGAGGCTCAGCACACCGATCGGCTGCACCACGGCCAGCGGTGCGGTGGCCAGGGCGAGGACGTGCAGCCCGCCGCCCACGACCGCGAGCGAGGTGCCCGCGAGCCACGTCGGGGTGCGCAGCAGCCTGCCCACCCGCACGCGGCCCTCGTCGCGCACCGTGCGGTGCTGCAGGTGGATCGCCGCGGCGAAGCAGCACGCCGCGAGGGCCGCGAGGAGCACCGCGAAGAGGAGGTCGGTCATCCGGTCACCCGTGGGGTCGTGGTGGCCGCGGTCAGCGGCAGTGCCGTCATGTCCTCGACGATGCCGGGCGATCGTTAGAGCACGATGAAGATCCTCAAGGGTTTGGATGAGAAACCGACGGGAGCCCGATCTCGACCAAGGCGCCGCCGGTGTCCGCTGAGCCCGCCCGCGCGGTGCCGCCGTGCGCGGCGACGACCTGGGCCACGATCGCCAGGCCCAGCCCGGAACCGGGCAGCGAGCGCGCGGACTCGGCGCGGTAGAAGCGCTCGAACACGTGCGGCAGGTCGGTCTCCGCGATCCCCGGTCCCCCGTCGGTCACGGTTACCACCGCACGCCCGGCCTCCGCCCGCACGGCCACCCGCACCGTGGCGTCGGCCGGGCTCCACTTGGCGGCGTTGTCCAGCAGGTTGAGCACCGCGCGCTCCAGCGACACCGGGTCGCCGACCACGCGCGCGGACGTCAGGTCCGTCTCGATCCCCACGTGCGGAGCCCGCGCACGGGCCCGTTCGACCGCGCCCTCCACGATCTCGGTGAGGTCGACCGCCACGAACGGCTCGGGGTTGGTGTCCTCCTTGGCGAGCTCGACGAGCTCGCCGACCAGGGTGCTCAGCTCCACGGCCTGGGTGCCCAGGTCGGCGAGCAGCCGCGCCCGGTCGGTGGCGGACAGGTCCCGGTGCTGCCGTTCGGCGTGGACGAGCAGCTCGACGTTGTTGCGCAGGCTGGTCAACGGGGTGCGCAGCTCGTGCCCGGCGTCCTCCACCAGTCGGCGCTGCGCCACGCGGGAGGTGTCGAGCGCGGACAGCATGGCGTTGAACGCCTCCGCGAGCCTGGCGATCTCGCCGCGGCCCTCGACCGGGATCTTGGCGGTGAGGTCCTGGGTGCGCGCGACGCGTTCGGCGCCCGCGGTGAGCGTGTCGACGGGGCGCAGCGCGGCGCGCGCGGCCGACCGGGCGAGCACCGCGGCGCCGAGCACCCCGATGAGGCCGATCACCGCGTGCAGCAGGCCGAGCTCGGCGAGGGTCTTCTCGATGTCCTCGGCGTCGCGGGCGATCTGCACCAGCCCGCCGTCCGGCCGGGCGACGGTCCACACCCGGTACTGGTCGTGGCCGATCCGCAGCACCTCGACCCGCCCGGTGCGCCCGGCGCCGGTCGACCGGGCCTGGTCGGTGACGGGGATCCGGTCCGCACCGTCGGCACCCGCGGTGCTCACCGCCCCCGAGGAGTCGACGAACTGCACGACGAGCTCGGCGGAGCGGTGGTCCTCGTCGGTGCTCGGCCGGTCGGCGGGCCGCACCGTGGCCAGCGCGTCGGCCGCGGTCGAGGACTTGGCGGCCAGCTCCGCGTAGGACCGGAGCTGGTCGTCGAACTGCTGGTTGAGCTTGACCTGCACGACCGACCACGACGCGACCGCGACCCCGATCACGGCCACCGCCGCGGCGCCCGCGGCGAGCAGGGTGAACCGCGACCGCAGCGACGTCCGCCGCCACCGCCCGGCCGCGGACCGGAGCCTCACAGCGGGTCTTCGCGCAGCACGTAGCCCACGCCCCGCACGGTGTGCAGCAGCCGGGGCTCGCCGTCGGCCTCCAGCTTGCGGCGCAGGTAGCTGACGTACACGTCGAGCCCGTTGGACGTGCCGCCGAAGTCGACGCCCCACACGTCGAGGAACATCGCCCCGCGCGTCATCACCTGCCGGGGGTTGCGCAGGAAGGTCTCCAGGATCGAGAACTCGGTCCGGGTCAGCCCCAGCTGCCGGTCCCCGCGCCTGACCTCGCGGGTGCCGGTGTTCAGCGCCAGGTCCGCGAAGCGCAGCTCGCCCTCGTCGGTCGTGGGCCTCGCGCCCGCGTAGCCGCCGCGGCGGACGAGCGCGCGGACCCTGGCCAGGAGCTCCTGCAACGCGAACGGCTTCGCGAGGTAGTCGTCGGCGCCCGCGTCCAGGCCCGCCACCCGGTCGGTGACGTCGTCGCGCGCGGTCAGCATCAGCACCGGGGTCGCGTCGCCGTCGGCGCGCAGCACGCGGCAGGTGTCCAAGCCGCCGAGCACCGGCATGGTGACGTCGAGGATCACCCCGTCCGGGCGTCGGGAGCGGATCAGCTCCAGCGCCTGCGCCCCGTCGGGCGCGGTGGACACCTGGTAGCCCTCGAAGCGCAGCGTCCTGGACAGGGACTCGCGGACGGCGGCCTCGTCGTCGACGATCACGATGTGCACGGGGGGCTCCCGGATCGGTGGTCAGCGGGCGGTCAGGCCGGTGGCCTCGAACAGCTCGTGCAGGTCGTCGGCGGCGTCCAGCGAGGAGAACGCGGTCAGGGCCAGCAGCGCCACCGCGGCCAGCGCCACCGCCCGGAACCGGGTGCCCCTCCCGGTGGGCGGTTCGGCCAGCAGCGCGGCCACCCGGCGGGGGACAGGACCCGCGGCCGCGTGCAGTGCCGCCGGGTGGCCCGCGGCCGTGCGGCGGGTGGCCAGCGCGGCCTTGCCCACGGCTCGCGCGGTGGACCGGCGGTCGGCCACCCGTTCGGCGGCGGTCTCGTCGGCCCACCGCTCCACGGTGTAGGCCACGGCGGCGCGCAGCGGGCGGAGCAGCGGGTTCGCCGCGGCGGCCAGTGCGGCGGCCGCGAGGAACAGGTGGTGGCGGTTCGCGAGGTGGGCGCGTTCGTGGGCGAGCAGCACCCGCTGTTCGACGGCGTCCAGCGCGGCCAGCATCCCCGTGGACACGACCACCCGGCCGGGGGCGCCGGGCAGGGCGTAGGCGATCGGGGCCTCGTCGGAGGTGACCACCAGGTCGGAGTCGGGGTGCAGGCGGGCCTCGGCGTAGGCCTCGCGCAGCGTGCGGACGTGGCGCGCGCCCACGCGGACGAAGGCGACCGCCGCCGCGGTGAGCGCGACGCCCGCGACGACACCGACCGGGACCGCGGACGCCGTCACGCGGGTGAGGCCCGCGACCGCGAGCAGACCCAGCGAGAGCGTGCTCGCCGCGGCCACGACGACCGCGGTGACCACCAGTGCCCAGGTGGCCGCGCGCGGGTGGCAGCGGTCGGCCAGCCACCGCGTCACGGGCACCGCCAGCAGCGGCAGCAGCAGCGGGAGGTACACGGTGGCGTCCATCAGCCCTCCTCCAGCAGTCCGCGCAGCAGCAGCTCGTCGGCGGGGGAGAGGTCGGAGACGAACCGGGCCAGCACGGTGTCGCGGTCCGCGCGGGCGTCCAGCACCTGGTGCATCCGCCGGGCCGCCACGCCCGGTTCGTCGGCCACCGGCGCGTACACGTAGGACCGACCGCGTTTGACCCTGCCCACGACCCCCTTGGTGTGCAGGCGGGACAGGATCGTGGCCACGGTGCTGTAGGCGAGCGCGTCGCCCAGGTCCTGCTGCACCTCGGCCGGTGTGCGCGGCCCGGTGGCGGCCCAGAGCGCGGTGAGCACCGCCGCCTCGAGCTCGCCCGGCGCGCGCCGGTCGGTCTGCTCCCTCACGTCGTCCTCCACGCCGTTCAATCTACAGTGGTGTAGAACATCGACAACGTTGTAGATATGACAGGAGGACGGATGACCGCCGCGCTCAACCCGTTCGACCCGACGTCGCTGCTGTCGGCCTTCGGCACGCTGGGGGTGTTCCTGGTGCTGTTCGCCGAGACCGGGCTGCTGGTCGGCTTCTTCCTGCCCGGCGACTCGCTGCTGTTCACCGCGGGTCTGCTGTGCGCGACCGGACCGCACCTGTCGCTGCCGTGGGTGCTCGTCGCCGCCGCGGCGGGCGCGCTGATCGGTGCCCAGGTCGGCTACCACATCGGGGCCAGGGGCGGCCGGGCCCTGCTCGACCGCACCCGCAAGCCGAAGCTGCACGAGGCCGTCGAACGGGCCCAGCAGCTGTTCGAGCGCTACGGCCACGGCAAGGCGATCGTGCTGGCCCGGTTCCTCCCGATCGTCCGCACCGTCCTCAACCCCGTCGCGGGCGCGGTGTCGGTCCCGCCGCGGGTGTTCCTGCGCTGGCAGGTGCTCGGCGGTCTGCTGTGGACGGTCGGCCTGACCGTCGCCGGGTACGTCCTGGGCACGTCGGTCCCCGACGTCGACCGCTACCTGCTGCCCGTGATCGTGCTCATCGTTCTGGTATCCCTGGTCCCGGTCGGCATCGAGGTCGTGCGCGCGCGGAGGGCCCGGTGACGGCCCTGTTCGACAGCGGCTGGTACGAGGCCGCCACCCGCTTCGCGGCGGCCACCGGCCGGCTGCACGGGCCGGTCGTGCTGTTCACCACCTGGGGCCTGGTGCTGTCCGCTGCACTCCTGGTGGCCGCGTGGTGGGGCGCGCGGTCGCGTGACGACGCGACGATGGCCGTCGTGCTCACCGCGCCGGTGGCCACCCTGGCCGCGTTCGGCGTCGACGACGCGGTCAAGCTCGTCTTCGCCGAGCCCCGCCCGTGCCAGGTCCTCGGCGGCGTCGCCACCGTCCTGCCGTGCGACCCGCCCGGTGACTACTCCTTCCCCAGCAACCACTCCGCCCTCGCGGCGGCGATGGCCGTGGGGGTGCTGCTGGTCCACCGGCTCCTCGGCGCGCTCGCCGTGGCACTCGCCCTCGCGATGGCCGCGTCCCGCGTGTACGTCGGCGCGCACTACCCGCACGACGTCGTCATGGGGCTGCTGGTCGGCGGGATCGTCGCGGCCGCCGTCGGCTTGGCCGCGCGGGCGTTCCTGCCACCGCTCGTCGCCGACCTGCGCCGAGGCGGGCTGCGGCCGCTGCTGCGCGCCTGACGCCGTGGGGACCGACGGGATCATCGCGCCAGGGCCGGTGCTGGCGGTCGTGCTGCTGGTGCTCGTGGCGGCCGCGGCACTGGTGACGGGGCTGGGGCGGATCGGGCGGTGGCCCGCGGCCGTCACGGCTTCCGCGCGCGCGGTCGTCCAGCTCGGGGTCGTGTCGTCGGTGGTGGCCGCGGTGCTGGGGTCGGTGCCGTTGACCGCGCTGTTCATCGCGGTGATGTTCGGCGTGGCGTCCGCGACCTCGGCGCGGCGGGTCGGTGGACTGCGCGTCGTCGGGTGGACGGCGGTGGCGCTCGGGACCGGTGTCGCCCCGGTGCTGGGGCTGCTCGTGGGATCGGGGCTGGTCCCGCCGGTGCCGATCGCGCTCGTGCCGGTGGCGGGCATCCTCGTCGGCGGGGCGATGACCGCCACGTCGCTGGCGGGGCGGCGGGCGTTGGAGGAGCTGCGGACGCGGCACGGCGAGTACGAGGCCGCGCTCGCACTGGGGTTCGGCCGCCGGGACGCGGTGCTGCTGATCTGCCGCCGTGGCGCGGGCGACGCACTGGTGCCCGCCCTGGACCAGACCCGGACGGTGGGCCTGGTGACGTTGCCGGGGGCGTTCGTGGGGGTGCTGCTGGGCGGCGCCACGCCCTTGCAGGCGGGCGCCACCCAGGTGCTCGTGCTGATCTCCCTGCTGGCGGTCGAGTCCGTCGCGGCTCTCGTGGTCGTGGAGCTCGTCGCCGCGGGCAGGCTCACGCCCTAGCCGAACAGGTCGCGCGGCCCCGCGGTCTTGGTGCTGAGCAGCCTGCGGGCGCTCACTTCGCGACCGCTTCGGCGACCTTGCTCACCGGCTCGCCCAGTGCGTCCAGCGCGGCGGCCAGGTCCTTGACCTCGCCCTCGGTCAGCTCGGTGTAGAGCTTGAAGCCGTCGCCCTTGCGGTGCTTCTCCAGCAGGTCGTCCAAGGCCTTGAAGCCGGTGTCCACAGTGGTCAGCAGGGCGGGCTGGGCGTCCTGCACCACCGGTCGCAGCGCGGCGATCGCGGCCTGCGAGCCGTCGACGTTGGCGCGGAAGTCGAACAGGTCGGTGTGGGAGTAGCGGTCCTCCTCACCGGTGATCTTGCCGGTGGCGACCTCGTCGAGCAGGCCCTTGGCGCCGTTGGCCAGCTCCAGCGGCGTGAGCTCGACGGCCTTCGACCGGTCGACGATCTCCTTCACGTCGGACAGCAGCCGGTCGGCGATCGACGGGGAGTCGGCCAGCAGCCCCGTCTCCCACAGGTCCTTCTCCAACCGGTGGAACCCGGTGAACTCGGTGCCCTCCGCGATGACGTCCTCGCGGCCGTCCACCCTGGGGTCGAGGTCGCCGAAGCTGCCCGCCACCGGTTCGACGCGCTCCCAGTAGGTGCGGGCGATCGGGAACAGCGCCTTCGCCTCCTCGACCTTGCCCGCCTTGACCGCGTCGACGAACTCCGTCGTCTTCGCGAGGAAGCTGTCGGCCTGGGAGTTGACGTACCGCTGGTAGCTCTTGGTGGCGTCGGCGAGCTTCTGGTCGGTGTCGACGGACTTGCGGCCCTCGCCGGTGACGGTGAAGTCGGCGCGGATGCCGTCGCCGACCATGCCGGGCTTGCACGCGGTCTGGAGCTTGCCCGCGTCCGTCGCCTCGACGATCAGCCGTCGGGTCAGGCCGGGGCCGATGTTCTCCACCTCGCCCAGGATCCGGTCGCCCTCGGCGTAGAGGTAGAACTCGGTGACCTTGGTGCCCTTGTTGGTGATCTCGAACGTCACGTTGCCGGTGCCCGCGTTGTCGCGCGCCACCTTGCACGCGCTGTCGCTCGCCTCGACGGCGATCGGGCCGTCGGCACCCGCGGGGGTCGACGACGTGCCGCAGGCGGCGAGGACGGACAGGGATGCGGCGGCGACCAGCGCCACCTTGCTCCGGGATGCGGTGGACAAGGGCTTCTCCTGTCTCAGCGCGCGGTGAGCGCGCGCGTGCGGGGGCGGATCAGGAACAGGGGCAGGACGATCGCGACGTAGGCGACCCAGGCGACGGCCTGGACCACGGTGGTCTGCTGGGAGTAGTTGAAGATCCCCTTGAGCAGCGCCCCGCACCAGGAGGCCTCGGGAACGGTGGTGGTGAGGTCGAAGGCCAGGGTGTGCAGGCCGGGCAGCACCGCGGCCTCCTGGAGGTCGTGCAGCCCGTAGCCGAGGACCCCGGCGGCGACGAACACCAGCAGGGCGCCGGTCCAGGTGAAGAACTTGCCCAGGTCGAACCGGATCGCGCCCGCGTAGAGCAGCCACGCCAGCGCGATGGCGACCGCGATCCCGACCAGGAACCCGATCAGCGGCTCGGTGGTGCCGACTCCCGCGCTCTGCACGCTGGAGTAGAAGAACACGGCGGTCTCCAGGCCTTCGCGGCCGACGGAGACGAACGAGACGACGACGACCGCGAACGGTCCGATGTCCAGCGCGTTGGCCATCTTCCCGCGCAGCTCCGCGGCGATCGTGCGGGCCGCCCCGCGCATCCAGAAGATCATCCCGGTCACGAACACGACCGCGAGGATCGACATCCCGCCGCCGAAGACCTCCTTCTGCCGGAACGTCATCGTCGCCGTGGTGAACGTGATGACCGCGCCGACCGCCACGGACAGCGCCACCGCGGCCCCGACGCCGACCCAGACGTGGGGGAGCGAGGCGCGGCGGTCGGTGCGGACCAGGAAGGCGATCAGGATGCTGACGACGAGCGCCGCCTCCAGGCCTTCCCGCAGCCCGATGAGTCCGTTGTTGACGAGCACGCCGATCCCCCCGGTCCACCTGCTTAGGCGAGGCTTGCCTCAGTTCTTCTACAGGACTGTAGAAGTAAGAGGCGGGGTCCTGTCAAGTCGCGGTGTCAGGAGGGTGGGTGGTCGTCGTGCCCGCGGCCGCCGCCATCATGGGCGGCTCGTGATCCCGGATCCCCCGGACGCCACCACCCGAAGGGCGACCATGCAGTCATCGCTCGTCCGCGCCGCCGTCGACAGGGCGGTCCGGTCGTGACCCCCGGCGTCGTCGGCCAGGCGGTCGGCCTGTTCGCCGTGACGAACGTCGACGACATCCTCGTGCTGGCCCTGTTCTTCGCCCAGGGAGCCGGGCACGCCCGGACCACGCGCAACATCCTCCTCGGCCAGTACCTCGGCTTCGCGGCGATCCTCGTCGTCGCCGTGGCCGCCGCGTTCGGCGCGACCTTCCTGCCCGAGTGGGCCGTTCCCTACCTCGGCCTGCTGCCGCTGGCACTGGGCATCAGGTCGGCGGTGCGGGCGTGGCGGCACCGCGACGAAACGGAGGAGGAGCGGACCGCCGGGCAGACCGCCCCGCAGACGCTGGAGGTCGCGGCGGTCACCTTCGCCAACGGCGGCGACAACATCGGCGTGTACGTGCCGGTCCTCGCCACCGCGGGCATCGGCGGCATGAGCGTCTACGCGGCCGTGTTCCTCGTCCTGGTCGCGGTCTGGGTCGCGGCCGGCCGCTACTTCGCCACCCGCCCGACCATCGCGAAGGCGCTGTCGCGCTGGGGCCACGTGCTCCTGCCGGTCGTCCTCATCGGCATCGGCCTGCTCATCCTCGTCGAGGGCGGCGCGTTCGGCCTGTAGCCCGGCACGTCGGTACGAGCGTGAACTCCGCGCAGCACCTCGCCCCGGTGCCGGCCGACGCCTCGACCTCGTGGCCGAGCAGCCTTCGGCTTGGCCGGCCGCCGCTCGTCCGGAGCGCGGGCCTCACCAGGTGACCGGCAGCGAGTGCAGTCCGTAGATGACGCCCGTGTCCTTGAAGTCCAGCTCCTCCAGCGGTTTGGCAAGCGCGAGGTCGGGGATCCGGCGGAACAGCGTGTCGATGACGGTCTGCAGCTCGATGCGGGCCAGGTTCTGGCCGAGGCACTGGTGCGGGCCGAAGCCGAACGCGACGTGGTGCCGCGCCCCGCGTGCGATGTCCAGCTCGTCGGGCTTCTCGAAGGCCTCCGGGTCGCGGTTCGCGGAGTGGAGCAGGCCGAGCACGCCCTCGCCCGCCCGGATCGTGACGCCACCCAGTTCCACGTCCTGCACGGCCACCCGTGCGATGTGCGAGTCGACGACGGTGAAGTACCGCAGGAGCTCCTCGACGGCGGGCAGGGTCCTGGTGGGTTCGCCTTGACGTCGGCGAGCTGGTCGGGGTTCTCCAGCAGGGCGACCGTGCTGAGCGAGATCATGTTCGCGGTGGTCTCGTGCCCGGCGGCCAGCAGCAGGAACGCCATCGCCACCAGCGCCTCGTGCCGGTAGGTGCCCTCCGCGCGGCCGGCGAGGACCTGCCTGCCGAGCAGGTCCCCGTCATCCGGGTTCTTCTCCTTGCGGGACACCAGGTCGTCGAGGTAGGCGGAGATCGCCAGGACGGCGTTCTGCCGGTCCTCGCCGGACGACCGCGTGTCCACCATCGTCGAGGTGTGCCCCTGGAAGAGCTCGTGGTCGTCGTAGGGGACGCCCAGCAGCTCGCAGATCACCAGCGACGGCACCGGCAGCGACAGCTCGCGCACCAGGTCCGCGGGCCTGGGCCCGGCGAGCACGGCGTCGACCCGCTCGTCCACGATCGCCTGCACCCGCGGCCGCAACGCCTCCATCCGGCGCACCGTGAACTCCCCGAGCACCGCCCGCCGAGCCACCCCGTGCTCGGGCGCGTCCATCGTCGTCAGCGTCTTCCCACCCCCTGGCCGCACCCGCCCACCCGGCACCAGCCGCGGGTAGTCCGGGTTGTCCCGGTCGGAGCTGAACCGCGGATCGGCCAACACCGCCCGCACGTCCTCGTGCCGCGTCACCGCCCACGCCCACCTGTCCTCGACCAGGCGGACCTTGGCGACGGGCTCCTCCTCCCGGATCCTCGTGTACTCCTCGGGCGGGAGGAACGGGCATGTCCTGGTCACGGGGAAGTGCTCGGGACGGATCCCGGATACGTCGACCATCGTGTGCTCCTCATGTCCGGACAACCGGCGACTCGTGTGGAGGGGAGGGTGTTCGTCGCCCGGAACGGCGACAGCGGCGTGACGGGCACCTTCAGCGTGGCGACGGCCCGTCGAGTCTGAACGCCTCGGTGGGGTCGACCTCGCCCACGCCGTGCAGCACGTGCGCGAGGACCTCCGCGCCGCGCACCACGCGCGGACCGGGGCGGTTGAAGTAGGCGGGGCCGTCGAGCACCCACACCTCGGGCAGGTCGGACCAGCCCGGCAGGGCCGTGAGCACACCGAGCTCGGCCACGGTCCGCTCGGGTGCCAGGCCGCAGGGGAGCAGCAGCACCACGTCGGGCTCGGCGTCGCGGACCTGCTGCCAGGTCATCGGACTCGTGTGCTCGCCCGGTGCGGCCAACAGCGGGGTCCCACCCGCCGTGGTGATCTGCTCGGGCACCCAGTGCCCCGCGGGCCACAGCGGGTCGAGCCACTCGACGGCCACCACCCGAGGCCGCTTCCGGCCCCGGACGGCCGTTTCCACGGCGTCCAACCTGGCCCGCAACGTCCCGATCCGGTCCGCGGCCACGTCCGCGCTGCCCAGCGCCTCGCCCACCACGCGCAGGCAGTCCAGCACCTCGGCCAGGGTGCGGGGTTCGAGGCTGAGCACGCGGGTGTCGGCGTCGAGCACCCGCACGGCGTCGGACACGCGCTGGTAGGACAGCGCGCAGACGTCGCAGAGGTCCTGGGTGAGCACGAGGTCCGGCGCGAGTGCGGCGACGAGGTCGGTGTCCAGGGTGTAGAGCGAGGAACCGCGGTGGCTGCCGCCGACGGCGTCGGAGATCTCCTTGCTGGACAGCGCGTCCGGGTCGAACGCGCCCGCGGTGACGACGGGGACCGTGCCGACCGGGGCGGGCCAGTCGCACTCGTGGGTGCGGCCGACCAGGTCGGGCAGGTGGCCGAGCTCGGCCACGATGTCGGTGGCGGCGGGCAGCAGCGACAGGATCCGCATGGTGCGATCCAATCACCGTCGCCGAACCGACCGCACGGCCCGTCGGGTACGGGAGTACGACCACCGCGCTTTCGGGCACGAGCGCACCGGTGGGATCGGTTTGCCGCGGGCACCGGGTCTCAATAGGCCGGGGTGCGAGTGATGATCACACCGGGGCCGGTCCGCACGGCGCCATCGGAGCAGTGCTGGGAATCCTGCCGGGCGTGTCGCGGCTTCCGCGTCCCGGTCACGTTACCGTTGTGGCAGCTGGTGATCGTCGTCGCGGTCCCGGTCGTGATCACCGCGGTGGCGGGGCTCGGGTGAGGCCGGTCGCGGTACCGGCCGCCGCCGACTGACGCAACGATCACCTTGGGCCGCAAGGGGCCTGTTGGGGGTAGGCGTTGCGCCGTTCGCGGCGGGCACCCGGACAGCGCGGAACCGACCGGCGTCGGGGCGTCGCGGGTGATGGCGCCGCTTGTAGGGTTGGGTCCGAACCCCGTTCCGGCGGTCTCGCCACGGGGTGTCGCACTTGGCTCGGAATGCGGTTCCACCCAGGAGGAACACGTGGACATCACTCGACCCGAACCCCTGTCCTACCCGTTCAACCGGTCGGACACCCTCGAGCTCGACGAGCGCTACGCCAGACTGCGCGCGGAAGAGCCCATGGCACGGGTGAAGCTCGCCTACGGCGACGAAGCCTGGCTCGCCACCAGGTACGCGGACGCGCGGTTCGTCTTAGGCGACGCGCGCTTCAGCCGCGTGACACCACCCGGCCGCGACGAGCCGAGGCTGGGTGAGCAGACCCTGGCGGCCGGGATGCTGTCGATGGACCCGCCGGAGCAGACCAGGATCCGCCGCCTGGCCACGAAGGCGTTCACCAACCGCAGCGTCGAGTCGCTGCGCCAGGTCGCCGTCGAGGTCGCCGACGGGCTCGTCACCACCATGGTCGAGAAGGGGCCGCCGGTCGACCTGGTCAGCGCGTTCGCCCTGCCCCTGCCGGTGACCGTCATCTGCACCCTGCTCGGCGTCCCGGTCGACGACCACCCGCTGTTCGCCGAGTGGTCCGAGGGCTTCCTGTCCGCGACCGGCCTCAGCCCCGCGAAGATCGCCGAGTACCAGGGCAACCTGTGGCAGTACATGGCCACCCTGCTCGCCGAGCGCACCACCGACCCGAAGGACGACCTGCTCAGCGCGCTGGCCCAGGTGCGGGAGAACGACGACCGCTTCACCGGGCAGGAGATCCTCCAGCTCTCCGCGGGCCTGCTCGCCGCCGGGCACGAGACGACGATGAGCCAGATCCCCAACTTCGTCCTCACGCTCATCGAGCACCCCGCGGAGATGGCCAGGATCAGGGAGAACCCGGACATCATCCCGCAGGCGGTCGAGGAGCTGATGCGCTACATCCCGCTCGGCCTCGGCTCCGCGTTCCCGCGCTACGCCAAGGAGGACATCGAGGTCGGCGGCGTGCTGGTCAGGCAGGGCGAGGCCGTCCTGGCCGCGATCGGGTCGGCCAACCGCGACGAGTCCGCGTTCCCGCACGCCGATACCCTCGACGTCACCAGGAAGAGCGGCCCGCACATCGGCTTCAGCCACGGCGCGCACCACTGCCTCGGCGCCCCGCTCGCCCGCATGGAGCTGCAGGTCGCGCTCTCCACCCTGCTGGGCCGCCTCCCGGACCTCCGCCTCGCCGTGCCCGTCGACGGGCTGCGCTGGAAGGAGGGCGGCTTCATGCGCCGGATGACCGAGATGCCGGTCGCCTGGGGGTAGCCCGCCCGAGCCCGACCGCGCCTCCGGCCCCTCCGCCGTCCTCTTCGGACCGGGTCGTCCAACACGATGGAGTGGTCATCTCCTCCGTGTCGGCGAGCCGCAGGCACCCGCCGCTGCCGGTGAGGTCCAGTGCTGCCGCACAGGGACCCGCCGCAGTGGCGCGCGGGAGCGGAGAAGGGACCGGAAGGCGTGGTCGACGACACACCCGTGCTCATCGTGGGCGCGGGGCCGGCGGGGTTGGTGCTGGGAAACCTGTTGCTGGCGGCGGGGATCAGGACCGTGGTGGTGGAGCGGTCCGGCCGCGAACAGGTGCAGGCCAGGGCGAGAGCGGGGTTCCTCGGCCCGCACAGCGCGAGGGTGCTGGCCGGGAACGGGCTCGGCGCCGGGATGCTCCACAAAGGACGATCGCACGGCGTGTGCGCGTTCCGCGCCGGGAACGGTGAGTTCGAGCTGGACTACTCCCGGCTCGGCCGCGGCGAGGCGCACACCGTCTACCCGCAGCAGGACCTGGTCACCGACCTGGTCGCGGAGTACCTGGACAGGGGCGGTGACCTGCGGTTCGGCGTCACGGTCACGGACGTCGACCCGCGCACGGGCGCGGTCGGCTACCGCGACGCCGACGGCACGGGCCGGGTCACGGGCCGGTTCGTCGCCGGGTGCGACGGCGGCAACGGAGCCACCCGGCGGGCCATGCCGGAGTCGGTGACCCGGCACCGCCAGGACCACGGGGTGGCCTGGCTGGCGGTGCTCGCCGAGGCACCGCAGAGCATGGCGGCGGTCACCTACGCCATCCACGACGACGGGTTCGCGGGCCACATGGCCCGCGGCCCCGAGGTGACGCGCTACTACCTCCAGGTCCCGCCGGACGACGATCCGCGGGCCTGGACGGACGACCGGATCTGGGCCGCGCTGGAGACCCGGATGCGGACCGGCGAGTTCGGCCCGCTGCGCCGGGGCCCGATCACCGAACGCCGGATCGTGCACCTGCGCTCCGAGGTCGTCGACCCCATCCAGCACGAGCGGCTGTTCCTCGTCGGCGATGCGGCCAGCCTGATCAGCCCGTCGGCGGCCAAGGGCGCCAACCTGGCGATCATGGAGGCCGAGCTGCTGGCCCGCGCGCTGGCCGACGCGCTCGTGCGCGACGACCACGGCGCGCTCGCCGAGTACTCCCGGACCTGCCTGCCGCGCATCTGGCGGGCGCAGGAGTTCTCCCGCTGGATGATCGAGCTCCTGCACGGCCCGGCGGCCGCCTCCGCCGACGCGGACTTCCAGCGCGCACTGCGCCACGCCCGGCTCGACAGCCTGCGCGAGTCCCACGCCCACCAGAACTTCTTCGCCGAGCACTACGTCGGCATCTGACCACCGGGAAGAACCATGATCGCGACAACAACACCCGTGCTCGCCACAGCGGACCTCGCCCGCGTCACCGCGGCGATCGACCTGCTCGGCGCCAACGACACCGCGTCGGTGCTCGCCGCCGCCCTGCCGTCGTTGGACGAGGACCACCGAGCCGCTGTGGCGGGCCACGTCACCGTCGACCACGTAGCCCTGCTGATCTTCCCCGAGACCCTCGACGGCCTGGCCGAGGAGCTGGCCGAGCACGGCGTCCGGGTGGGCGGGATGGCGCCCAGCGTCGTCGTCCGCGAACGGCTGGCCCACCGGTACGGCGTGCCGCCGCACGAGCTGCGAGTCGGCATCCTGCGCGCCTGCGCCACCGACCGCACCGGCCTGCCCCGCCAGGTCGAGATCTTCGCGATGGTCACACCGCCGGAGCTGGCGCACATCGCCGACGACGAACGCGCGCACGGCAGGGAGAACCACTTCGCGCTGACCGTCCGCCGGCCGGACCCCGTTCTGCTGCAAGGACTCCGCACCGCCATCCGCACCGCGATGCGCCCGGACGGGGGCGGGTACAACGGGTACGAGAACTCCACCGTCCTCTACTTCCGCGACGCGCACGGCACCGACCCGTCGTTCCGCAGGCTGGAGCTGGTCTGCGCGGGCCGGTTCGCCGAGCTGCTGGCCACGCACCGGCGCGAGTCGTGCGCGGGTACCGGGCTGCTGCGCCTGCTGACCGGCGCGTGGGCGACGCAGGCCCTCGCGACCGCCGCCGAGCTGCGGCTGCTCGACCACCTCGACACGACCGGCGACCTGCCGGGCCTCGCCGCCGCCACCGGGACCGACGAGCACAGCCTGGGCAGGCTGCTGCGCTACCTGGACGGGCTCGGTGTGGTGCACACCTCGGGAACCCGGTACTGCCCCACCGAGCTCGGCGAGCTGCTGCGCTCCGATGTGGACGGTTCGATGCGGTCGCTCGCGCAGATGTACGGCGGCCCGTTCTACCAGTCGTTCGGCGCGCTCACCGAGGCCGTCCGCAGCGGTGACGAGGGCTACGCGAAGGTCTTCGGCGCCCACCACTTCGCGCACCTGGCCGCCGACCCCGACCTCGCCGACCTGTTCCACCGGTCCATGGCCGCCAGCAACGCCATGTTCGCCGGTGTCACCAGGGTCTTCGACTTCTCCGCCGCGCGCACGGTCGTCGACGTGGCGGGTGGCAACGGCGAGCTGCTGTCCCGCGTCCTGCGCGCCAACCCGGCGCTGCACGGCGTGCTGATGGACCGCCCGCACGCGTTGACGGCCGCGGAGGCCCACCTGGCCGACCTCGCCGACCGCGTCACCCTGGTCCCCGGCGACTTCACCGAGTCCGTCCCCGACACCGGCGACGTCTACCTGCTGTCCCGCGTGCTGCACGACTGGGACGACGAACGGTGCCGCGCCATCCTGGCCACGTTCGCACGGGACCTGCCCGCGCACGCGGAGCTGCTGGTGGTCGAACGCCTGCTGCCGGAGCCGGGCGGTCCGGAGTCCCTGGCCGTGCCGTGGGACGTCCACATGCTGTGCAACACCGGCGGCCGCGAACGCACCGCCTCCCACTACCGGGCACTGCTCGCCGAGGCGGGCTTCGAGGTCGTCGAGACCCATCCGCTCCCGCTGGACGCCCACCTCGTGCACGCCCGCCGCCGCTGAGCCCACCGGGTGGGCGGATCCCCGCCGCGACAAGGGGGAACCGCCCACCCGCTGGGCTCGTCCGCCAGGACAGGGGACTGAGGCCGAAGCCGCCGTCGGCGACGCTCTCGGAGCCGGCGGCGAAGCGGGCCTGGTGGGAGGGGCGAAGAAGAGTTCCGAGCGCACCTGGCCTCGACTGGCTGACGAGAGCAGAAAGGTGAGTGACCCACTTCAGAGTGCGGCCTACCCAAGGTTGTGGACCGTGAAGGTGGTTCCGACCGGCGCGACCGCTTTCGTCGGCTCCGAGGTGTTGCGCCTGCTCGCCTGGATCGAACGGCCGGCGCGGACGCTGCCCCGAGCGTCGGATAGGCGCTAGCCGAAGGTTATAACCTCGTTCACCCACGTTTAACCAGCTAGAGCCATCACATTCGATGGTGGAGTCATCCCACCTCGGGGTAGGTTATAACCAAGCCGCGAGGGAGGACCTGTGATGGCGGAGCCCGCCGAGCCGTTCACGACGAAGAGCGACTTCGCGTACGCGACCCTGCGCGAGAAGATCCTGTCCGGCGAGTTCGGGCCGGGGGAGGTGCTCAACCAGGCGACGTTGGCGCGCACGATCGGCATCAGCACGACTCCCCTGCGCGAGGGGCTGCGGCGGTTGAAGGCCGAGGGGCTGGTGGAGCTCGACGCACACCGCGACGCCCGCGTCGCGGAGCTGACCGCGGAGGAGGCGCGTGACCTGCTGGAGCTGCGCGGGTCGCTCGACCCGTTGGCCGTCGCGTTGGCGGCGCAGCGCCGCACCAAGGCCGACATCCAGGAGATCCGGGCGGCGGCGCGCGGGCTGGAGCCCTTGCCGAGCAACCCGGCGGTGGACGACCTGGTGGCGCACCGGCGGTTCCACGCCGCGCTGTACCGGGCGTCGCACAACGACCTGCTGATCGCCACCCTCGACGGCCTGTGGGACAAGGCGGACCGCTACCGCAGGCTCGCGCTGGAGGACGTGCGCGGCGAGGAGGAGCGCGAGCGGACGGCCACCGAGCACGAGCTTCTGGTGGAGCACGTCGTCGCGGGTGACTCCGACGCGGCCGCGGCCGTGATGCACCGGCACGTCACCGCCAGTCTCGGGGCGAAGGCCGCGGCACGACTGGGCGTGCGCCCGGTCGCGACACCGCGCGCCCTGTCCTGACCGGCGTGGACGGCGAGCGCGGGCCCGCGCGCGGGATGCTGGCACTGCTGCTCGCGCACACCGTGCTCGTCCAGCTCGTGACGTTCGTGCTGCGCCCCACCTCCACCTACCGCGCCTTGGAGCTGGGTGTGCCGTCGGCGTGGCTGGGTGTGCTCTCGGCGGCGTTCGCGGTGGCTCCGCTGCTGCTGGCCATCCCGTCCGGGCAGGCCGTCGACCGGCTCGGTGAACGCCGGGTGCTGCTCGCGGGCGCGGTGCTGGTGTGCGCCTCGGCCGGGGTGTTCGAGTTCCTCGGCGACGGTGTGGTCGGACTGCTGGTCGGCAGCGTGCTGCTGGGCACCGGGCACCTGTGCTCCGTCGTCGCGCAGCAGGCGCTGGTCGCGAACGTGACCGCGCCGCACCGCTACGACGCCGCGTTCGGCTACTACACGTTCGCCGCCTCGCTGGGCCAGGCCGTGGGGCCGGGGCTGATCCTGCTGTTCGGCGGTGACCGGACGATCCCGCACACCGACACCATCTTCGGCGTGACGATCGCGATCACCTTCGTGCTGCTGGGTGTCACGGTCGCGTTGCGTCCGCCCGCCACCGCCCGTCCGGCCGCTGTGGACGGTGAACCGGCCGGTCTGCGCGACCTGCTGCGCCGCCCCGGACTCCTGCGAGCCCTCACCGTGAGCTGCGTGGTGATCGCGGCCGTGGACATCACCCTGGTGTACCTGCCCGCGCTGGGCGCGGAACGCGGGATCGCCTCCGGTGTGGTCGGGGTGCTGCTCACCCTGCGTGCGGTGGCGTCGATGGGGTCCAGGCTGTTCCTCGGCAGGCTCGCGGCCTGGCTCGGTCGACGCGTGCTGCTGGTGGGCAGCATCGCGCTGTCCGCCCTCGGCCTCCTCGCGGCGGCCGTCCCGATGCCGGTCTGGCTGCTCGGCCTGGTCGTCCTCGCCATCGGCCTCGGCCTCGGCGTGGGCCAGCCGCTGACGATGTCCTGGCTCGCGGAGTCGACCCCGCCGGGCCTGCGCGGCCGCGCGATGTCGTTGCGGCTCACCGGCAACCGCGTCGGCCAGGTCGTCGTCCCCAGTGCGGCGGGCCTGCTAGCGGCGGGGACAGGGGCCTCCGGCGTCCTGGTCCTGACCGCCGTGGGACTGACCGCCGCCGGGATCGCCGCGGCACGACTCCGGCAGAGCGACCGCCCGCCGACCGACGACGGGGACACGCGCGCGTCGTGATCGCCTTGGCCGCGCCTCGCCGATGTGGCGGTCGGAGCTGGTCCACTGCGCGCGGTGGTCCACATGTCGGTTCTTGTCGGACCCCCGCAATAGGGTCTGCGGCACCGACTGGAGTGGGGAGCATGGCGTGCGCAGGTGGCAGCTCGTTGGTGACGGCGTGGCGGAGTTCTGGGAAGTCGCGGTCGACGGGTCGCAGGTGACCGTCCGATGTGGACGGTTGGGCACGGCGGGCAGTTCCGGGACCATGTCCTTCGACTCCGCGGCGGCGGCGTCCGCGCACGTCGAGGAGCTGGTCGCCGGGAAGGAGAAGGAGGGCTACACGAGCGTGCCCGCCTTCACGATGCCCGCCGAGTGGCGACGGCACGTGCACGTGCGGCGCGGCGGCGGGCTGCTCGGTGACGCGGTCGTCGCGGCGGACGCCGTGCAGGGTGAGCGGGAGGCGCTGGCCGAGCGGCTGCCGACGGTGGAGGCGGTGCTGGCCGACCCGGCGAGCGAGCCGGACCTGGTCGCCGCGGCCCGCGCCCACCTGGCCGGTGAGCCGACTCCGCTGGGCGCGGCGGTGCTGGGTGTGCTGCTGGGATCCGAGCCGCGGTCGGCCGACGCGTGGGTGCTGGAGCACGGGCTTGCGTTCGCCGCGTGCGCGGCCGTCGAGACGCACGGCGTCGAGCTGCACCGCAACGACTACGGGAAGGTGGCGTCCCACCTGCGACGGCTGCCGCTGGAGCACCGCTTCGACACCGCGAGCGTGCGGAGGGTGCGGGCGCTGCTGGCGGTGGCGTCCGACGAGGAGCGCGAACCCGCGATGGCGGCCGTGCGGGACGGGCGCGTCGACCTCCGCGCGACGCTGGCCGCCACGTACCTGTTCCCCGACCGGCAGGACTGGGTCGACGAGGCGTTCGACGAGATCGAGCGGACGAACCTCCCTTGGTACCGGCGCGGGGCCGCCTACGGGCTGCTGTCGTACTCCTGCGGCACGGCCGACCGGCTGCGCCGGGTGCTGGCGGTCGACGGGGTGAAGGGGTACTTCGCCACCAGGGACGCCGTGTGCACGGCGGTCGACGGCATCGGTCCCGACGTCGTGCCGGTGCTCGCCGCGCTGCTGGACTTGGACCTCGAAGGCGACTTCCGGGACCTGCTCCTGGCGACGCTGGCCGAGTTCCCGACCGCCGAGGCGTTCGACGGGCTGCTGGTCCGGCTCAAGACCAAGCGGGCGCTGCCGACCGTGCTCGACATGGCCCGCCGCCACCCGGTGGTGGCGCTGGAGCGGTTCGTCGCGGCCAAGGCGCCGCAGGTCGCACCGCTGCTGGAACGGCACCTCAGGAGCCATCCCGACCTGGCCGACCGCGTCGACCTCCCCGAGGACGTGCGGGCGTTCGTCGACCGGACGCGCGCGGCGAAGGCGGGTGTCGAGGACGCGCCGGTGGACGCGCTGCCCGCCGTCCTGGTCGACCCGCCGTGGGTGGTGAAGGACCCGCCCAAGCCCGCGAAACCCGTGGTGCTCAGGGGGATCACGGCGCCCGACCTCCGGGCGGTCGAGTGGGAGCCCGGTGAGCGGGACGCGTGGACCAGGCAGTTCGCCTTCCCCCGCCCGGACGAGGACTGGTCGGCGCGGATCGACGCGTACCGCGCGGGCGAGCTCGACGTCCAGCAGCAGATCGGCCTGTTCGTGCACGGTCCGGTGGAGGAGCTGCGCCCGCTGGTGCCGGGGTTCGACTGCTCCCGGTGGTACCGGTCGGCCTCGCTGGCCAAGGTGGTCGTGGCCCGCTTCGAGGTCGACGCCATCCCGAACGCGCTGGCCCTGGCCCCCGCGCTGAAGGGCGACCAGGACGGGCTGCTGCTCCCGCTGGTGTCGCTGGAGACGGCGAGGCTGGTGGCGCAGTGGCTGGTGAAGCTGAAGTCCACCCGCGACCTCTGCGTCGCGTGGCTCACGCGCAACCCCGTGCACGCCGCCCGTTTCCTGGTGCCCGACGCGGTGGGGCCCACGGGTGCGGCGCGCCGGGCCGCGGAGGCCGCGCTGCGGGTCATCCCGGACCAGGCCGCGGACGTGGCGCGCGAGTACGGGCCCGAGGCCGCCAAGGTGGTCGCCGACCTGCTCGCGACGGAGGTCGTGGTGCCGGTGAAGGCCCCCGCGCTCGGCAAGTGGGTCGACCTGGACGTGCTGCCCCCGGTGCTGCTGCGCGGGACGAGGCAGGCGCTGCCCGCCGCGGTGGTGCCCACCCTGTTGACCCTGCTGGCGTTGAGCGGGCCGGACGACGGTCACGCCGACGTGCGGGCCGTGCGCGAGGCCTGTGACGAGGAGTCGCTGGCGCGGTTCGCGTGGGAGCTGTTCGAGGTGTGGCGCACCAACGGGATGCCGCCCAAGGACGGCTGGGTGTTCACCGCGCTCGGCGTGCTGGGCGACGACGAGGTGGCCCGCGGGCTGGTGCCGCTGATCCGCGCGTGGCCCGGTGAGGCGCAGCACGCCCGCGCGGTGACCGGGCTCGACGTGCTGGCCGCGATCGGCACCGACACCGCGTTGGCGGGGCTGAACAGCATCGCGCAGCGGGTGAAGTTCGGCGGGATCAAGAACAGGGCGCGGCAGAAGGTCGACGAGGTCGCCGCCGCGATGGGGCTCACCGCCGAGGAGCTGGGCGACCGGCTCGTCCCGGACCTCGGGCTCGACGACGCGGCGACGCTGGTGGTCGACTACGGGACCCGGCGGTTCACCGTCGGGTTCGACGAGCAGCTGCGGCCGTTCGTGCTGGACGCGTCCGGCAAGCGGCTCAAGGACCTGCCGAAGCCGGGGGCGAAGGACGGTGAGCGGGCCGCGGCGGAGCACAAGCGGTTCGCGCAGCTGAAGAAGGACGTGCGGACGATCGCCGGCGACCAGGTCGTCCGGCTGGAACGGGCGATGGTCCTGGTGCGCCGGTGGCCCGCCGAGCGGTTCCGGACCCTGCTGGTCGGGCACCCGCTGCTGCGGCACCTGGTCCGGCGGCTGGTGTGGGTGACCGAGGACGGGCACTCGTTCCGGGTGGCCGAGGACGGCACCTTCGCCGACGTGCGCGACGAGGTGTTCGCGCTGGCGGACGACGCGGTGGTCGGCGTGGCGCACCCGGTTCACCTCGGCGACGACGTGGCCGCGTGGGCGGAGCTGTTCGCCGACTACGAGATCCTCCAGCCGTTCGTGCAGCTGGGGCGGCCGGTGTTCCGGTTCACCGAGGCCGAGCTGACCTCCAGGGTGCTCGACAGGTTCACGGGCGTGCAGGTGGAGGTGGGCAGGCTGTTCGCGTTGACCAGGGGCGCGTGGCAGCGCGGGGCGCCGATGGACGCCGGCATCGAGAACGAGATCATCCGACCGCTGCCCGGCGGCGGCACGGTCGAGGCGGCCCTGGATCCGGGAATCCCGGTCGGCACACCGGACGAGCTCGGCCCCCAGACCCTGCGCGAGGTCGCGCTCTTCCGCGGCCGGAGGACGTTCGCCGAACTGGACCCGGTCACCGCGTCGGAACTGCTGGCCGAGCTTGCTTCCCTGACCGATTGAGCCGCGGCACGGGGGTCCGGTGCTTGCCGGGCCTCCGGCCACGCCGTCGCCGTGGTCCGGGCCCGCTAGCGCCCGATCCGGCGCAGCTCCACCGCCACCCGCACGGTGGTCGGCCTGGTCGCGGGTCTGGTCGGGGACGCGGAGGTGATCGCGACCGTGCCGACCGTGGCCGACGTGCGCACGCAGAAGACGTCACCGGGCACGAACGGCAGGAACCCCGTCGTGTAACCGGTGTCCGGGCACGAGCGGGGGTCCGCGGACGTCACCCCGAGGATCTCGACGCCCTTGTTGGCCCCGATGTCGTAGTGCGCGGCCTGCCCCGGCGTGCACCCGGTCGACCGGTCCTCGACCTCGCGGCAACCCAGGTCGACGTCCCACGCGGCCCCGGTGTCCTCGACCGCGTTCGCGTTGTCCAGGTCGAGGAACTGGTGCGGGACGCCCCACGTCTTGAAGGGCATCACGTACTCCGCCGCCGAGGCGTTCGCGGTCGTCGTGGTGGATGTCGTGGCGGGTTGGCCGGTCGAGCTGGACACGTCGGTGACCGGCGCGGGAACCGGGGACGTCGAGGCGGTCGCGGTGGTGGTCGGGGCGGTCGACCGCGTCAACGCCAGCGTCACCGCCGCGGCGGCCAGCACGAGCGCCACGACCGCCGCCACCGCCACCCCGCGTGACCCCGACCCGTTCACGAGGACATCACCGGACACGGTGCCCACCTGCAACGACTGCCCGCTCACCTGGCCCGTCAGCGAGTTGACCGGCGGTTCCCGGTCGGCACCGCCGGACTCTTCTTCCGGTTCCACTTCCGCCACGTCGCTCCGACCCGCCGCCGATGACCAGGGCGGCCGAACTTACCCGACGCGGGAAAGCGTTCCGCCGCAACGGTCGCAAGTCCACGGCACCAGGAATACCCGCTGGGCCAAGGGTTTGCGGGCCCAGGGGGTCAGGAGGTCCGGTACCGGGTGGCGAGGGTGGGGCTCTGGGCTGTGAAGGCGGACAGCTCGGCGGTGAAGACGGTGTCCAGGAGGGTGGTGTCCTCGATGCCGGGGGCGCAGACGACCTCGCCGAGTTCGAGGCCGCGAAGGGACGCGGTGACGACGTCGGTGGCGCTCATCCGGGGGACGGTGCTCAGGTCGAGGCCCTGGCGGGTGTGGAACTCGGTGGCGACGACGCCGGGGCAGACGACCTGGACCCGGACGCCGGTACCTTCGAGCTCGGCGCTGAGGGTCTGGGACAGGGTGACGAGGTGGGCGAGCGAGCCCGCGTAGACGGCGCGTCGGGGCATCTGGGTGTGCGGGGCTGGGCCGCTGAACGCGATCATGCCCGCGACGTTGACGACCGCCCCGGTGCCGCGGGCCAGCATGCCCGGCACGGCGGCGCGGGTCAGCATGGTCGGGGCGACGACCTTCACGTGGACGAGCTCCCGCGCCTTGTCCGCGGGCAGGTCGGCGAGCGGCATGTAGTGGGCGACACCGGCGTTGTTGACCAGCATCGTCAACGGTCGGGACGAGCACACCTCGGCGACCGCCTCGACACCCCGCTCGGTCGCCAGGTCCGCGGCCAGCGGTTCGACGTCCACAAAGGACAGCGAGGCGGCGAGCTCGTCGAGGCGGTCCTCCCGCCTGCCCACGACGACCAGGTCGTAGCCGTCGGCCGCCAGCCGCTCGGCGAACGCCTTGCCGATGCCGGAGGACGCGCCGGTCACCAGTGCGAGCTTGTCCATCGGGATGACTCCTTGTCCACGCGTCGACCGCGGTGCCCGGCCCGGTCCACGTCGGTCGTGGGGCCGCGGCGGTCGACGACGTCGAGCTTGCGCCCGGTCGTGCCGCCCGACCAGTGCCCTGGCCGGCCGGGGGAGTGGCAGGACCCCCTCAAGACGACACCTTTAGTCCACTGTGGACAGTCTGCTGTGACGACGGCGACAGTCGCCTCCACCGCGGGGGTGCTCGCGGCGGTGGTCGGGGTAGGCTTCCCGCGCGGTGGTGCGACGCGTGGTTCCGGCCCGTGTCGCGTGTTCAGCAGCGAGCGGATGCCGTGACCAGTCCCGGGGCGGGAGTCCGTCCGGGGAACCCGTCTGCTGAACAGGGGACCGCGTGTCCGACGAACTCGAGTGGGAGCAGGACAAGTCCCGTTTCGTCGAGGAGACCGACGAGGTCGCGCGACCCGCGTCGAGCCCGCTGGTGCGGCAGCTC
This sequence comes from Umezawaea tangerina, assembly GCF_003002815.1. Lineage (GTDB taxonomy): Bacteria > Actinomycetota > Actinomycetes > Mycobacteriales > Pseudonocardiaceae > Umezawaea > Umezawaea tangerina. The sequence continues at coordinate 108,085 of NZ_PVTF01000007.1, forward strand.
GCCCGGCTCACCAGGTCCCTGCTGGACGCGCCGTCCGTGGCGCACGTCCTGGACCGCGTCGTGTTCGCGGCTCTCGAGGCGATCCCCGCCGCGAGCGTCGTGAGCGTGACGCTGCGCGCCCCGGACGGCACGTTCCACACCCCGGTGCAGACCGACCCGCTGGCCGACGAGATCGACCGGATCCAGTACGCCACCGGTGAAGGGCCCTGCGTGGACATGGCGCGCATGCCGGGTCCGGGGATCGCGGAGAGCGACGACCTGGCCCGCGACCCGAAGTGGCCGACGTTCGGCCCCGCCTCCGCCGCGCACGGCATGCACTCGCTGTTGTCGACGACGCTGATGCCCGACTCCCGTCCGCCGTTGCTGTCGGGCGCGCTCAACGTGTACTCGGCGAGGACGGCGGCGTTCACCGCGGCCGACCGCGACACCGCGCTGCTGCTGGCCACCCACGGCTCGCTGGCGCTGGCCGCGACCAGGGCGGTCACCGCCGCCGACCTCAAGCTGGAGCACCTGCGCAGGGCGGTCGACTCGCGTGACGTCATCGGCCAGGCCAAGGGCATCCTCATGCACCGCAGGGGGATCACCGCCGACGAGGCGTTCGACACCCTGCGCTCGACCTCCCAGCGGCTCAACGTCAAGCTCGCCGACCTGGCCACCACGTTCGCCGCCCGCCACGAGGAGATCGACCTGCCCTCCTAGGGGGCAGGGGTGGTGCGCAGGCGGTCGTGAACACCAGGCGAAGACAGGCCCACCGGCGCGCCGCTCGGTACTGTCGATCGTGACCGGGAGCGGGGTTCGGTGCTCGGGTGGCAGGAGGGCCTCTTGGGTGACGTGTGGGAGTTCAGGCAGGCGACGGCGGAGGACGCCGGGTGGCTGGCCGACCTGAAGGTCGAGGTCATGCGGCCGGATCTCGAACGGCTGGGCTACTGGGACCCGCCGTGGGCGCGGGACCGGTTCCTGGCGGCGTTCGTGCCCGCGAACACGCTGGTCGTCGTCCTGGACGATGAGGACGTCGGGTGCGTCGCCGTCCGGGAGGAGCCGGACGCGCGGTGGCTGGAGCACTTCTACCTGTCGCCGTCGGTGCAGGGGCGCGGCCTGGGCAGCGGGGTGCTGGCGGCCGTCCTGGAGCGGTGCGCGCCCGACCTTCCGGTGCGGCTGTCCATCAACCGGGGCAGCCGGGTCCGGGCGCTCTACGAACGGCACGGCTTCCGCCACGTCGAGGACCACGCCAACGGCGTCGACCTGATCTTCGAGCGCGACACCGCGGGGCCGGTCGCGGATACCTGAGTCGCCTCAGGCCGACTTGGGCAGTGCCCCGAAGTCGTCCACCAGGCCCGCGACCCACTCGGCGACCGCCGCCGGGGACGGGTCGACCTGGCCGCGGAGGTGGGCGATCTCCTGGAGACCCCGCCCGTCCGGCCGCTCGACCACCGCGGACCACCCGCGGCGCTCCCGCCAGACCAGGGCGAGGTCGTCGTCGGGGAAGGTGGGCACGTGCCCGTCGACGGCCAGGTACAGCGCGCCGGGTCGTTCGGACTCCACGCACCAGCTCTCGCCCGTCAGGCCCAGCGCCTCGCTGACCTGCCGGGCGTGCCTGCGCAGCTCCTGCGTTGCCTCGTAGTCGAAGTCGACATCCACAGCACGACCTGCCTCACCACGTGTCCGGAAAACGGAGGCGCCGACTGTTTGACGCGACCACGAGGTACCCAAGTGGACAGTCGGCCAATCCTGCACGTGGCGAAACGGGACGGTGACCGGGGAACAGGGGCCCAGTCGGGTTCGAACCGGCGCACGCGGTTATCCCCGAGCCATGGAGCAGAACGAACTTCCCGCGCGGGTGTCCGGGTGACCGGCCGCGGTGGTGTCACGATGGGTGTCGAGGAGGAGTTCCTGCTCGCGGACCGGACCACCCGGCTGACCGCGCCCCGAGCGCCCGCGGTGCTGGCACGGGTGGGTGCCGGTGGTCCTGGGCTGGTGCACGCCGAGCTGTTGACGTCGCAGGTGGAGGCGACCACCGGGGTGTGCGGTGACGCGGAGGAGCTGCGCGCGCACCTGGTGGCGGGGCGGGCGCGGCTGGTGGAGGCGGCCCGCGAGGAGGACTGCCTGCTGCTTGCCACGGGCATGCCGTGCCTGTCGGGTGCGGACGTCCGGAACACCCCCGGACCTCGGTTCGACGCGATCGCGGACCGGTACCGGGCGGTGGTGGACGACTACGAGTCGTGCGGTCTGCACGTGCACGTCGGGGTGCCCGACCGCGACACGGCGGTCGCCGTGGTCGACCACCTGCGACCGTGGCTGCCGACCCTGCTGGCGCTGTCGGTCAACTCCCCGTTCGGCGGCGGGCGCGACACCGGGTACGGCAGCTGGCGGGTGGTGCGCCAGTCGGCGTTCCCCGGTTTCGGCGTGCCGCCGCGGTTCGGGTCGGCGGCCGGGTACGACGCCGGGGTCGCGCGGCTGGTGGACTGCGGTGTGCTGGTCGACCCGCGGATGAGCTTCTGGCTGGCCCGGCCGTCGTCGGTGTTCCCCACGGTCGAGGTGCGCGCGGCCGACGCCGCGTTGACGGTCGACGGCGCCGTGCTGCAAGCGGTCCTGACCCGCGCGCTCGTGCGCACCGCGTTGGCCGACCTGGACCGGGGCGTCGAGGGGCCGGTGGTCGACGAGCAGGTCGCGGCCGCCGCGGTGTGGTCGGCCGCGCGGCACGGCGTCACCGGACCGGGTGTCGACGTGCTCGCGGGCCGGGCGGTACCGGTGGGTGACCTGGTGGCGGGGATGCTCGGCCACGTCGCGGCGGCGCTGGAGGACACGGGGGACGACGCCCTGGTGCGGAGGTTGCTCAAGGAGCTCGTGGCCGACGGGACGGGTGCCGAGCGGCAGCGTCGCGCGGCCGTCGGCGGCGGGGCGGCCGTGGTGGACCTCGTGGCGGAGGCGACGAGGGCCGGCGGCTGACCGGGGCGGTCACGGCGTGACGGGCACCGTGCGCACCGAGAGGTTGCTCCCCGTGGAGATCCCGTCGAGCCCCGAGAGCTCCAGGATCCGCGCGGGACCGCTGCCACGGGCCGCGGTCACGCCCAACGTGCCGTCCACGCGGGTGGCGGCCGCGGCCAGGTCGAGCAGCAGGGCGATGCCGGAGCTGCTCAGGTACCGCAACCGGGTCAGGTCGACCTCGACCCGCAGGTGCGCCGCGGCGGCGATCCGCGCCAGCAGCCCGGCCCGCACCTCCTGCACCTCCGCGAGGTCCAGGTCGCCGGTGAGCTCCAGCACCAGTCCCGCCCCGTCCGCGTCCGTCCGCGGCTGCTCCGGGGCGGGGTGCGACTCGGCGGGGAGCTCGGTCTTCTCGGGGGCGAGCCGGAAGCGCACGGTCGTGCCGGTGCCGTCACCGTGGTCGAAGGTCGAGCGTTCGGCCAGCGCCTTGATGATCTTCAGGCCGCGGCCCCTCGTCCCGTTGTCCGCGGGGACCGGGCGCCACCGGCCGTGGTCGCGCACCACCACGTCGACGCCGCCGGCGGTCGTGCGGGCGACCTCGTAGTCGAAGTCGCCGCCACCGTCGGGGTAGGCGTGGTCGACCGCGTTGGCCGCCGCCTCGCCGAGTGCCAGCTGGAGGTCGTCCACCGTGTCCGGAGCGAGACCGGCCTGCGCGGCCCACCCGTCGACCGCGCGCCGCATCACGCCGAGCTGGGCGGACTCCGCGGGCACGCCGAGCCCGCGCAAGGACGCGGGCAGGTAGCGCACGACGAGCAGCGCCACGTCGTCGTCGTGCCCGTCGGCCAGCATCGCGTCGGTGACGGCTCCGGTGAGCGCGTCCGGCGCGGACCCGCTACCTGCGCGCACCACGTCGAGGAGCCTGCCCAACCCGTCGTCGATGGGGACGTCGCGGCGTTCGACCAGCCCGTCGGTGTAGAGCACGATCGACGCACCCGGCGCCAGCAGCGCCGTCTCCTCGCGGTAGGTCGTCCGCCCGCGGACCCCCAGCACCGGTCCGGCCCGCCCCTCCAGGAACCGGGCTTCGCCGCCGTCGGCGAGCACAGGTGGCGGGTGCCCGGCCACGGCCCAGCGCAGCAGGCCGTTGGACCAGTCGAACGTCAGGCACGCGCACGTGCTGCCCGCCGCGCCGTTGACCCGCAGCGCGAAGGTGTCCAGGCGTTCCAGCGCCCCGGCGGGGGAGTGCCCGTCCAGCAGGTAGCTCGCGAGCGCGCTGCGCAGCTGCCCCATCACCGCGGCGGCGGTGGGTCCCTTGCCCACGACGTCGCCCACCGACAGCGCGACGGTGGAGTCCGCGATCTGGAGCACCTCGTACCAGTCGCCACCGGTCCGCCCGTACGTCGACGCGGGCAGGTACCGCGCGGACGCCGCCAGTCGCGGCAGGTCGGGCAGCCGCCGGGGGAGCAGGCTGCGCTGCAGGGTCTCGGCGATCTCGTGCTCGTGCCGCAGCAGCAGCTCCCGCTCGGCGTCGGCGCGCCGACGGGCCGTCACGTCCCGCGCGATGGCCTGCCACCCCGTGGGCGTGCCCTGGACGCCCAGCTCCAGCGAGAGCACGGTGCCGTCGGCGCGGCGGACGTCCCAGACGTCGGTGACCTCGGCCGACGGCCCGTCCAGCGCGTTCTCCGGGCCGGAGACAACGATGTCGGTCACCGACGTGCCCAGCAGCTCCGCGCGCTCGTAGCCGAGCAGCGCGCAGGCCGCCGGGTTGACCTCGACGAACCTCAGTCCGCGGTCGACGATCCAGATCCCGTCCGTGGCGCGCTCCACGAGCAGCCGGTAGCGCTGCTCGCTGTCGCGCAGCGCCCGGTCCGCGTGGGTCCGCTCCACCGACTCCCAGCAGCGGTTGACCACGGCCGCGACCAGGTCGACCTCCGCCGCCGTCCACTTCCGCGCGGTCGCCTGGTGCACCGCCATCGCCGCGGCGAACCGGCCGTTCTTCAGCAGCGGCAGGCAGATCACCGCGCGGATGCCGGTGACCTCGTAGGCGGCCAGGTCGTCGTCGCGCAGCCTGTCGTCGTCGAGGCTGTCGGCGACCACCCACGGCTCGCCCGCGCGCATGGCCCGCAGGCAGCCCTCGCCGAACTGGGACATCGCGAACCTCCCCGCCAGGTGCGGCAGGCCGGTGGCGTGGTCGCCGCTCATGACGAAGTGGTCCTCGTCGGCCTCGGTCCTGGCGTAGGCGCACCGGTCGGCGCCGAGGTGCCTGCCCAGCCGCCGCGTCGCCAGCGCCATGACGGCCTCGGCGTCGTCCAGCGCCTGCCATTCGCGTTCGAGGTCGGCGAGGAAGCGCCCGTCGGCGCCGGTGTCCGCCCGGACGCGCGCCACGACGGTGAGACCACCGTCGGGTGCCGTCGCGCAGACGAGGAAGACCGCGACGTCGTCGCCGTCGCCCCGCAGCGTCGTGTCGCCCGACCAGACCCGGTCGGCCGAGGCCAACGCCGCGGCCAGTGCCCCGTCGACCAGGAACCGGTCGAAGCGGGTCCCGGTGACGTCCGCGTCGGCCCCCAGGCCGAGCAGCGCCCGTCCCACCGGGTTCAGGTGCGCCAAGCGACCGTCGGGCCCGACGAAGGCGACGATGTCCGAGCCTTCCCCGACGTCCAGGTCTTCCACATCGCTCCCGGGAGATCGGCTCCGCTTCCCCATGGTTTGCCGACATGCTTTCACGTTGCCGAGGCGGCCGCGTTCCGGCCGCTGCCGGGGGCGGGGCTCACCCCGTGGCGGGCGCTTCCCCCAGTTCGGCCAAGCCGTGCTCCCACCGGTGTCGCCGCTGCTCGGACGTCTGCTCCCACCACGGGGTGCCGCGCTCGCCGAGCGCCACCTTCGCGACCTGGACCCGTGCACGTGCCGAGGCGGGGTCGTCACCGGCGCGCAGCGCCCGTCCGACATCGCGGCGCGCGGCCATCAGCGCCTTGCGCAGCACCGCGGCCGCGGGCTCGGGCACCTCCGGGTCGGTGGCCCGCCAGCGACGGCCGGAGATGACGACGAAGTGCCCGTCGTCGGTCTTCGGCGGGGGTTCCTTCCCGGCCATCGCACCTCCTGCCCCGGTCCTCCGCGGACCGGTTACCCGGCGGGCCGCGCTCCACACCGACACCGCCCGATCGGGTCGCGGCGGTGTGAACCCGCGAGGCCGGGGTATTCGCCGGGCATGACCACCACGAAACCGCCGCTGCGCGCACTCGCGCTCGTCTGCACCCTGTCGCCCTCCCCGTCCGAGTCCAGCAGCCAGCTCATCGCCGACCAGGTGCTGGGAGCGCTGGCCGAGCACGGGGTGACGGGGGAGAGCGTCCGGCTGGTCGACCACGACGTGAAGCCGGGTGTCCTCACCGACATGGGCGAGGGCGACGACTGGCCGTCCATCCGGGAGCGGATGCTCGCCGCCGACATCCTGCTGGTGTCGACCCCGACGTGGATGGGCCAGGCCAGCAGCGTGGCGCAGCGGGCGATGGAGCGGTTGGACGGCGAGCTGTCCGAAAAGGACGACGAGGGCAGGCTGCTGACCTACGGCAAGGTCGGTGTCGTGGCCGTAGTGGGCAACGAGGACGGCGCGCACAAGATCAGCGCGGACCTCTACCAGTGCCTCAACGACGTCGGCTTCACGATCCCCGCGGGCGGCGTGACGTACTGGAACGGCGAGGCGATGCAGGGCAAGGACTACAAGGACCTCGACGAGACCCCGGAGGCCACCGCCGGGACGACGAAGACCCTGGCCGCCAACGCCGCCCACCTGGCCCGGCTGCTCAAGGCGGAGCAGTACCCGGCGACCTGACCGCCCGTGCCGCCACGCGGGTGTTGATCCACGACCCCGCCCCCGCCACACTCGTGTCCGGCCGGGTGTTTCGGGGGGTGCGGGCTTCTGTGGTCGCGTGGTGGAACGCGCAGGCGCGCAAGGGGGCTAGGCGGCTGCACGCGGTGGCGGTGCTGGACTACGGGCTGGCGTGCGGAGGCCTGGACCAGGACCGCTACGCGCGTCTCCGGCAGGTGGTGCTGACGGCGGACTACCACGACCTGCCCGCCGTGGTCGCCGACGTGCCCGCGCCGAGGTGGGACACGATGCCCGTCGGCGCGCCCGTGGACGACCACCAGCGCGCGTTCGCGGCCACGTTGCTGGACATCGCCGCGCGGTACGGGTTGGTGGACGGCTCGGACCGCAGGTGGCGGACCGCGTTCGCGGCCAAGGCGCGGACGGCGGCCGACCTGCTCGTGCTGTTCCTCGACCTCGAACCGCACCTGCGGCACCGCCGCGACGACCCGGCGATGGTGGCGGGGCTGGACCGGCTGGCCTTCGTGCGGACGATCCTCAAGGCCAGGGGGCGCGGAAGGCTCAGTCGAGCCGAGTTCGACGGCCTCCTCGAACGGACGGCCGCGGGTGATGACCTCGACGTGCTGCGTGCGGAGGTGGACAACCCCGGTCAGGCCGACCGTTCGGGCTCCGCGGACCTGTCGTCGAACCACGTGACCTGGGAAGGCGCCAAGGCGGAACCCACCGAAGTGGATCCAGCTGGGGTCGAGCCGGTGGCCACGCTGGAGCCGCGCGTCAAGACCAGGCGGGTGCCCAGGGCCAAGCCGGTCGTCAAGCCGGAGCCGGTTGCCGAGCCGGAGCCGCGGGTCGAGACCAGGCGGGTGCCTGGGGCCAAGCCGGAGCCGGTGGTTGAGCCGGAGCCGGTTGCCGAGGTCGAGCCGGTGGCCGAGCCCGTGATCAGGCCGGTGCCGCCCGTCGAGATCAAGCTGGTGCCCAAGGCCAGAGCAGTCGCCAAGCCCGAACCAGTCGCCAAGCCGAAGACGGTCGCGAAGGTCGACCCGGAGATCGAGGCCTGCCCGGTCGTCCGGGCCAAGCCGGTCGCCGAAGTCGGGCCAGTCGCCAAGTCCGATCCGGTCGCCGAATCCAAGCCTGCCGCCGAACCCGAGCGAGCCGTCGACATCGAGCCGGCTGTGGCCCCCGTGGCCGCTGAGCCGCCGGCGCTCGACCTGGACCGCGCCCGGATCGCCAAGTACCTGGAGCAGGCGTTGTTCGACGAGCGGCTCGGTCCGGGCGAGTATTCCGCCCGGACCGTCGCCGTGTGGTCGGCGACCACCTCCCACGACCTCGCGGAACTCGTGGTCGACCTACCGCTGCCCGCCGACGAGCCGCTGCGCGACCGCAGACCGGACGCGCACGCCGACGACCTGCTCACCCCGGCCCAGCGCCAGACCGCGCTCGACCGCCTCGACCGCGCGATGGCCGGTGGCGCGCTCACCCTGTGGGAGTACGAGACCCGCCTGGACGCGGCCGTCAACGCCCGCACCTTCCAGGACCTCGCCCCCGTGACGGACCACCTGCCACCCGGCTGGTAGCGGCGGTTCAGCGCGTTCGCACGTCCCCGTGCGAGTCGACCGAGTCGTCTTGGGACGACTCGAACCCCGAAGGAGCGTCGTCCTCGCGGTCGGTCTCGTAGGGGTCGGGGTTGGTCTTGGCGAGTTCCTCGGCGGAGGCCTTGGCCTCGTCGATGAGGTCCTGGTTGTCGGCGAGCCGTTCTTCCATGGCCTCGATGTCGACGTCCGGCTTGTCCTCGGCCATGTGGGCTCCTCGTTCGGGCCGGGCGGGGTGCCCTGGCGGTCGGAGGGTCCCCGGTGGGGGTGGTGCGCAAACCGGTGCGGGACCTCGGGTGCAGGGGGAGAACACCCTTTCACTAGTTACCTAGGGAACAAGTGCTACGGTGGTCGCATGACGGACGAACAGCTGCCGGTGCGGGCTGACGCGCTGGGGAAGAAGTACCCGCGGGGGTGGGCGTTGCGGGAGTGCGCGCTGGAGGTCCCGGCGGGGCGGGTCGTGGCGCTCGTCGGGCCGAACGGGGCGGGCAAGAGCACGTTCATGGGGTTGGTCACCGGGTTGTTGCGGCCGACGACGGGGCGGATCGAGGTGTTCGGCGACACGCCGAACGGGCGGGGCATGCACCCGGCGGTGTCGTACCTGACGCAGCAGAAGCCGCTGTACCCGCAGATCACCGTGGCCGAGACGCTCAGGTTCGGCAGGAACTCGAACCCCGGCTGGGACCAGGCGTACGCGGAGGAGCTGGTGGCCCGTGCGAGCGTGCCGCTCACCGCGAAGGTGGGCACGCTGTCCGGCGGGCAGCGCACCAGGGTGGCGCTGGCGGTGGCGCTGGGCAAGCGGCCGCGGATGCTGATGCTCGACGAGCCGCTGGCCGACCTCGACCCGCTCGCGCGGGAGGTCGTGCTGAGGACGTTGCTGACGGAGTGCCGCGACCAGGGCATCACGGTGCTGCTGTCCTCGCACGTGCTGGCCGAGCTCGAAGGGGTGTGCGACCACCTCGTGCTGCTGTCCGAGGGACGGATCCAGCTCGCCGGTGACGTGACCGCGCTGCTCGACGGCCACGTCCTGCTGGTGGGCCCGCTCGGCGTGCCGTGCCCCGCGCCGCCCGCGTCGGTCGTGGACGTGCAGACGGTGGACGGCGCGCAGGTCGTACACGCCGTCGCGCACCCGATGCCCCCGCAGCACGGCTGGCGGTCGCTGCGACCGCGGCTGGGTCAGCTCACGCTCGCCTACATGCGCAGCGGTGGTTCCGCGGAGGTGGCGGCATGACCTGGATCGTCTGGCGCCTGCAACGCCCGTTGTTCATCACCCTCGCCGCGGGCATCGTGCTTGCCGTCGGGGGCGCGCTGCTGCTGCGGGCCGTGATGACCGCTGATATCGCCGCGGCCGGATTGGCGGACTGCGTCCGGGAAGGCTTGCAGCGGGGCGTGGGTGGCGCGTGCGGCAGCAGGCAGGTCATGGAGTTCCAGAACGCCTGGGGCAACCGGATGTGGGTCGCGCAGGTGCTGGTCCTCGGGCTGCCCGTGCTGGTCGGGGTCTTCGTCGGCGCGCCGCTGTTCGCCCGCGAGTACGAGCAGGGCACGCACGCGCTGGCGTTCACGCAGTCGGTGAGCCGCACCCGGTGGATGGTCACCAAGTTCCTCGTCACGGTCCTGCCCGCGCTGACCGCGGTGGTCGTCATCCAGCTCGCGGTCGCGCACTGGGTCGCGGCGGCGGGGGAGCTGGGGCCGCAGCAGTCCGGCCCGTTCACCGCCATCAGCTTCGGTGTCGCGGGCGTGTCACCCGCCGCTTATGCCCTGTGCGCCTACACCCTCGGCATGTTCGTCGGGGCCGTGTCCAAGCGGACGCTCGTGGGCATGAGCCTGGCGCTCGGCGCGTTCGTCGTGATCCGCTTCGTGGTCGACGGGTTCAGGGAGTCGCTCGGCACGACCACGCGGGTGACCTTCGACGACCCGTTCGAACGGGTGGACAAGAGCGCGGGGTTGACGGTGGACGGTGGCTGGCTCACCGCGGACGGGAAGGAGGTCACCGACACCTCCCGGTATGACTTCAGCGACTGCGCGACCAAGGACTCCACGACGTGCTACCACGAGAAGGGGCTGGTGAAGTCGTTCTACGACATCATCCCGGCCGACGCGGTGGGGGCGCTGCACCTGGCCGAGGCGTCGATCTTCGTGGCGCTGTCGGCGGTGTTCGTCGCGGGCACGGTGTGGGCGGTGCGCAGGCAGGTCTGAAGGTGCTGGTGGCGAGCGCGGGACGGGGGGAGACCTATGCTGGACGGCATGATCGAGTTTCGCATCGATCGGCACTCCGGGGTGGCCACCTACCTCCAGATCGCGGCACAGGTCAAGCAGGCGATGCGGATGGGCCTGCTGGGGCCGGGCGACCAGCTGCCGACGGCACGGGAGGTGGTGGAGAGCACCACGGTGAACCCCAACACCGTGCTCAAGGCGTACCGCGAGCTCGAGCACGAGGGGCTCGTGGAGGGCCGTCGCGGTGTGGGCACCTTCGTCATGGCCTCGCTGGCGACCGACGCGGCGAAGGCCGGTGCCCCGCTGCGGGAGGAGCTGGACCTGTGGATGGGCCGCGCGGTGTCCGACGGCCTCGTGGTCGACGTGGTGGACGCGATCTACACCGACGTGCGATCGGCGCACTACGAGGCCTAGCGCCGCCCGTGTCCACAGTGGAGGGTCCCTGTGGACGTCATGGTGACTTCGGAGGGGAACACCGGTCATGAACTCGACGCGTCCGGACGACGGCTTGGTGCGGGTGCGGGGTGTGGCGAAGCACTTCGGGCGCAAGGCCGCGGTGAGCGACTGCACCTTCACCCTGCCGGAGGGCAGCGTCACGGCGCTGGTGGGCCCGAACGGCGCGGGCAAGAGCACCTTGCTGTCGCTGGTCGCCGGGCTCGTCACCCCCACCCGCGGTGAGATCACCGTGCACGGCACCCCGGTGCGCGGCCGGATGCACCCGGACGTCTCGTTCCTGATCCAGCGCCGTCCGCTCTACGACCGGATCACGGTGCGCGAGATGATGCGGGCCGGCGGCGCGCTGAACGACCGCTGGTCGGCCGAGCGCGCGGACGAGGTGCTCGACCTGCTGGCGGGAGTGGACCGGGACGCCAAGGTCGGCGCGCTGTCCGCGGGCGCGCGCACCCAGGTCTCCATCGCGCTGGCGCTGGGCCGGATGCCCAAGGTGCTGCTGCTCGACGAGCCGCTGTCGGACCTGGACCCCTTGGCGCGCGACGAGACGCTGCGGATCGTGATGACCGACGTGGCCGAGCGCGGCACCACCGTGCTGCTGTCCTCGCACCTGCTCACCGACCTCGGCGACGTGTGCGACCACCTGCTGCTGCTCGACGAGGGCCGGGTGCAGCTCACGGGGGAGGTCGACGGGATCCTCGCCGACCACCGGGTGCTGGTCGGCCCCGTCGGCACCGCGCTGCCGACCGAGGGCGCGGTGGTCGACGTCTCGCACACGTCGAGGCAGACCACGGTGCTGCTGCGCGGCGGTCCCGAGCCCGAGGGCTGGCAGGCCGAGCACCCCGACCTGGTGTCGCTGGTGATGCGCTACCTCCGGGCCTCCAGGGCACGCCGCGCGCCGGCACGGGAGAGGTCCCGGACCGGCGCCCCACACCCGTCCTAGGAGCTGTTTGGGGTTTGGATCATGTGGTTGGGGTCAGGGTCCTCAACCACATGACCGCAGCTCGTAGACGTAACCCGGCCTCGTAGCCTTCCGCTGACTTGTCATAGCGAGTGGCCGGCCCACGCCATGTCTTGATCTTCTGAAAGCAGCTTTCGACGGTGTTGCGTTGTGCGTAAAGCACGGGATCGGACGAGACCGGCCGTCCTCCAGTGGAGCCCTTCCTCTTCCGGTTGGACGGGTGCGAGGCCGACCGGCCTCGCCGGGGACCCGGATCTTGTTCAGCACGGCCTGGAACCGTGGGGAGTCCGCGGCCTGACCGGGCGGGAGCACGAACGCCAGCGGCATCCCGCCCGCGTCGACCACGGCGTGGATCCTGCTGCTCAGCCCGCCTCGGGACCGGCCGAGCCCGGCCGCCTCCGCCCGCGCCTTGCGACGTCGCCGGAGACCGGCACGATCCTGACCGATGGATGTGCCCGCGCAGTCCTTGTCCGCCTTGGCCTGCGGCTGATCACCCGCAGCACCCGCTGCCGCGTAGGCAATGGAGCCCCTTTTTCCTCGGTCAGTGCCTGTTCCAGCGCATCGAGGGTCTCACCGGCGATCGCGAGCCCGGCCGATTCGTGATGGGCCCGCACGATCGTGGAGTCCACGCTGACCAACTCCAATCCGACCTGTCCACGAGACGCGGCCTCGGCGATCAGCGCGTCCATCAACACCTGGAACACCCCGACCTTGACCCAGGCGTTGAACCGGGGGTAGACGGTGGACCAGGGCATCGGTCAGATCAAAACGCGCCACATCCGTGTTCTACCAGCCCGACCAGCTCACCACCGGCCCCTACCTGGATCCGAATCCCAGACAGCCCCTAACGCCGCGGCGGGCGGTCGGGGGCGCGCTGGACGACCCACGCGGCGAGGGCGAGGCGGTTGGCCACGCGCAGCTTGGTGTAGATCCGGCTGAGGTGGGTCTCGACGGTGCGCTTGGTGGCCTTCACCTCCCGCGCGATCTCCTCGTTGCTCAGGCCGCGGGCGATGAGCAGGGCGATGCGCTCCTGGTGGGGCGTGAGGTCCTGCCAGCCGCCCGCGGTGCCGCGGGCGGCAGGCGGCGCCCCGGCGGACGGAGGGCGCAGCGCGAGGGCGTGGACGTCGTCGGTGGGCAGCCGCCGACCGGTGTCGTAGTGGGTGCTGAAGCGGCTGCGCCCGATCCGGTCGGTCACCATCCGCTCGGCGACCGCGGTCTGGTCCCGCAGCGGGATCAGGTAGTTGACCTTCGACCCGGCGTCGACCTGCTGGCGGACCGCGCCCCCGTGCAGGGTCGCGGCCAGCTCGGCCGACGCGGTGCGGGCCAGTGCCCAGTAGATGGCCGTGCCGGACCAGGCGCTGCCCCACTTGTCACCGAGGGCGACCTGGGTGCGCAGACCGTCCTGGAACCGCCGCAGGGCGTCCTCCGGGTCGCCGCCGAACCGCAGCGGCACCAGCCCCGTGACCCACTGCGCCCAGCTCCCGGCCCACCGCGCACCGCCCGCCTCGGCCTCGGCCACGCACGTCCGGGCCGTGGACTCCGCCTCGTGCCGGTCCTGGCCGAGCAGGCCCGCGCCGAGGCTGAGCACCAGCGTGGCCTGGTGCTTGTCACCGGTGAGCTCGGTCGCGGTCCGCGCCGCGGCGGTGAGCTTCCCGACGGCACGCCTGAGCAGGTCCAGCGACCGCGGCTCGCCGAGGGCGAGCAGGCCGTAGGCGCCGTCGACGAAGTCCGCGGCCGCGGGCGGACACGCGGTCAGCCCGAGCGCCGCGACCATGTCGCGACAGCGGTCCCGCATGGCCGCGGCTTCCTCGTGGTCGCCCTGGCACAGCAGGATCCAGCCGCGCATGGCCGCGGCGGAGACGAGCAGCGGGCTGGGGTCGGGAGGGCACCGCTCCATCAGCCGCCTGAGCCACGTGCCGCCCTCGGGCAGCAGGCCGGAGAACCACCAGAAGCGCAGCCGGGCCAGGTCCAGCGCGATCTCCAGGCCGAGCTCGGGTTCCCCGTTGTCCCGCAACCAGGTCATGGCGCTGCGGAAGTTGTCCAGCTCGCGCGCGCCCAGGGCCAGCCACGCGACCTCGTCCATCCCGTCGCGGGCGTTGAGCCACGAGTCGGCGGCCCGGCGCGCCAGCCCGCCGAAGTGCCGGGCGTGCGCATCGCGGACCCGCGCCTCCCCACCGCTCTCCCTGAGCTTGCCCAGGGCGTAGTCGCGGGTCGGCGGGAGCATCCGGTAGCGGCCCGTGGGGGTGTCGACCTGGAGCATGGTGTGGTCCACCAGCGCGCCGAGCAGGTCGATGACCTCGTCGCGGTCGATGCCGTCGCCGCTGCACACGTGCTCGACGTCCTCGAGGTCGCATCCTCCGGTGAACACCGCGATGCGGCCGAGCAGGACGCGTTCGGGCTCGGTGCACAGCTGGAACGTGTCGTCCTGGGCCATCCGCAGCGTCTTGTGGTGGGGCTGGGGCCGTCGCGTGCCACGGCTGGTGAGCAGCGCGCCACCGGCCAGCCGTTGCAGCACCACGGCCGGCGGTAAGCCGGACTTGATCCGCGCGGCGATGAACTCGAGCACCAGGGGCAGCCCGCCGGACCACCGGGCCAGGTCCAGCGCGTCGGGCAGCTGCTCGACGGGGATCTTGCGCCCCGCCGCGGTGACGAGGTGCAGCAGCAGGGTCATCGACTCCGAGGTGTCGTCGACGTCCGCGTGCTCACCGGGGATCGACAGCGGCGCGAGGGGGACCAGGAGCTCCAGCGGCAGCCCCACCTCCATCTTCGACGTCGCGAGGATCTGCAGGGCGGGCGCCTCCGACAGCAGGATCGAGGCCAGGTCCCCGACGGCGTCGCGCACCTTCTCGCAGTTGTCCAGCACCAGCAGCGGCCCGGCGAGCTCCTCGGGTGACCGGTCGGCGGTGTCTTGGGCGTCCTCTGCGTCCTCTGGGTCCTGGTGCTGCGCAAGGTGCGTGACGAGGACGTCGAGCGGGTCCTGGGAGGACACGTTGGTGATGCCCAGCGCCTCCTGGGTCATCCGGGCGATGGTGTCCAGGTCGAGGTCGCCCTGCTGCGGTGCCCGGTCCTGCCCGCCGTCGAGGTCGGCGAGGTAGACGAAGGCGGTGCGGCGCTGCCGGGCGGCCACGACGGTCATGACCTCCTGGGCCATCCGCGTCTTGCCGATGCCGGACGGACCGCCCAGGGTGATCAGCCGCCGGACCGGCCGCCCGGCCGCGTCGACCTCCCGCAGCGCCCCGAGGACCTCCGCCACCGCCTCGTCGCGCCCGACCAGCCGCGACAGCGCCGCACTGGACCTCGACGGGTCCCTCCTGGTCGTCTCGACCCCACTCGCCACGATCATCGCTTTCGTCCGCACTCCATCGCCGGGAAACCGGTCCATTCAACCGCGCCCGGCGGCGGCCCGTGCCCGGAGGGGACGACCGCCGGGCCGTCGGCTCACGGCGCCGCGGGGCCGCTGGGGTCGGCGTCGAACACCATGCCGGGACCGGGGGTGAGGATCCGCCGCGGGTCGTAGCGGTGCTTGGCCGCGACCACCTCGGGCCAGGTGCTGCCGTAGTGCCGCCGCCACGCCCGCGCGGTCCACTCCTTGGCGCCGATGGGGTAGACGAAGGACCCCTCGTCCGGGTCGGCGCCGGTGTCCGGTGCGGACACGACGTCGAACCGCTGCTCCCACAAGGCGTTGCGCGCCAACGCGCGGGCGCTGAACGTCGCGGGCGAGCCGGTGTCGGCGCTGTTGGTCGTCAGCGCGTCGCAGAGCCACACGCGCGAAGTCCCCTTGGGCACCCGCAGGCGCGGAGCCGTGAACCCGTCGGCCTCGTGGGGGAAGGCCAGGACGAACCCCGTGCCCGGCGACCAGTCCTCCGGCGACATCGACCGGATGAGCGCCCCCAGGTGGTCCTCGACGTCCTCGTCGGCCACGAACACGTCGAACCACGGCTTCTTGAGCCGGTCCCACGCGCCGTCCCGGCGGACCTGCTCGAACATCGTGTCGTGGGTCAGGGCGAAGGACAGGTAGTCCTGCTCGCCCCGCGAGTGCCGGTCGGGCTCGGGCAGGTCGCGCAGCAGGTGCCGGTCGCCGGTCGTGCCGTCCCCGAACCGGGCCACGTGCACCCGGAACTCCGGGCCGCCGGACCCGGTGGGCGGCCACACCCAGAGGAACAGCTCGTCGGCCTCGCGCCGATCCATCAGCTCGCGCAGCACCGCGAAGGCGTCGCCCATGCGCTCGGCCCCGAACACCAGCTCGTGGGTGTGCACGGTGTCCGGCATCGCGACCACCTCCAGGCGGACCCTGGTGATGATCCCGACCTGCCCCAGACCCGCCAGCGCCGCCCGGAACAGGTCGGGCTGCCGCTCCCGCGAGCACCACACCACGTCACCGCGACCGGTCACGACCTGCATCTCGCGAACCAGTTCCACCTGCCCTCCGAACCGGTAGGCCGCGGAGATGCCGCCGACGCTGAGGGTCCCGCCGACGGTGAGGCCCAGGAAGTGGGTCAGCGCGGGGAAGCGCACCCCGCGGCCCGCGGCCTCGACGACCAGGTCGTGCCACAGCAGACCCGCGTCGACGTCGGCGACGCCCTCGCCGATGGTGTGGACCGCGCGCAGGGAGGTCATGTCGACGACCAGGCCGTCGGGCACGAGGCCCTGGCCGAAGACCGTGTGCTTGGCACCGCGGGCGGCGACGGAGATCCCGCGCTCGGCGCAGAAGGCGACCATGGCGGCGACGTCCTCGACGCCGCGGGGACGCAGCACCGCGCCGGGGCGGCCGAACACCATGTTGCCCATGTCCCCGCTGTGCTCGTCGAGCACGGTCCCGGACATCAGCAAGGACCCGGCCAGCTTCGGTGTCGGCACCACCTGGCCCTCCGCCGCGTCCGCGACGAACACCCACTTGTGGCGCAGCGGGTCGAACGCGACGCCGACGACGCGGTCGACCTCGGCCGCGGTGACAGGACCAGGCACGGGAGTTCTCCTTGTGGCAGTGGGGTGATCGGCTCGGGGGAGCCGTTCCACATGATCGTCCTCGGGACTGCCGGAGGTGTACGTGTTCTCCGACCGGGTGGGTCACGTGGCGTTTTCCGGTCGGCCCAGCGGGAACGGCGGGCACACGTACGTGGGCGGGTCGAGCACGTACGTGTCGGCCGGGGCGCCTGCGTGTCGCCGGGACCGGGAAACTGCGGGAAGCACGTACCCGCGCGGCCGCGGGGTCCGCAAGGATTGCGCGGTGCTCCCGAGGCGGCGGAAGTCGTTGCCCCGCGGGAGCTCCCGACGCGTCCCCGTTCCCGAAGGGCATGACTTGTTGACCCGCTTCACCACGACCGATCCGTGGGTGTTGGCCGCAGGGCTGCCGCTCGTCGTCGTCCTCCTGGTGCTGCTGGTCCGCCAAAGACACGTCACGACCGTGCAGCGGCAGCGCACCCTGGCCGCCGAGCTGGGCATCTCGATGCGCGAGGAGGAGCTGGCGCACCTCGTCGACAGCCGGCTGCCCGCGGAGGTCGACCGCGCGGGCGGCGCCGACGTCGAGGTGCCCGCCGCGCGCCACCCGCAGCTGAGGGGCACCCGGTTCGGGGACCTGTGCCAGGCGCTGCTCGTGATGGCGGGCACCTACGAGACCGACGCCCACAAGCGCTCCAGCGACGAGGCCAAGGAGACGGTGCGGGGGATGGCCGCCGCCGTGCAGAGCCTGGCCGCGGAGCAGCAGGTCGCGGTGTCCGGCATGCAGGACCAGCACAACGACCCCGCCGTGCTGGAGGGGCTGCTGCGCATCGACCACGCCAACTCCCAGCTCGGCCGTCGCGCCCAGGCGCTGGCCGTGCTGTGCGGCGCGTGGCCGGGGACGCAGCGCTCCGCCGCCGAGCTGTCCGACGTCGTGCGCGGCGCGGTCTCGCGCATCCGCGACTACCTGCGCATCGAGGTGCGGGTGGAGCTGCCGGTCGCCGTCGTGGACACCCACGTGGAGCCCGTGGTGCTGGCGGTCGCGGAGCTGCTGGACAACGCGGCGCGCTCGTCGCAGTCGGGCACGCTGGTGCGGGTCCACGCGGAGCTCGGCCACAACGGCACGTCGGTCATCATCGACGACGCGGGCGTCGGCATGACCGCCGAGCAGATCGCACGGGCGACCCGGCTGCTGTCCGGCCGCGAACCGGTGGACATCCGCAGGCTGGGCAACCCGCCGCAGACCGGGTTCGCGGTGTGCGGCGTGCTGGTCGGCAAGTACGGCTTCCAGGTCTCCGTCGACGGGAACTCGCCCTACGGCGGCGTGCGCGCCGTGCTGTTCCTGCCCAACGCGCTGCTCGTCACGGCCAAGGCGGACGCGCAGGCGCCCGCGGGCCGGACCAGGGCGACGCCCACGTCCCGACCGGACCGCGTCGTGCCCGG
This sequence comes from Umezawaea tangerina, assembly GCF_003002815.1. Lineage (GTDB taxonomy): Bacteria > Actinomycetota > Actinomycetes > Mycobacteriales > Pseudonocardiaceae > Umezawaea > Umezawaea tangerina. The sequence goes on from NZ_PVTF01000007.1 coordinate 126,416, forward strand.
CACGTCGGCCGCGGCGAACGGCACCACGCCCAACGGGCTGCCCATCCGCCGACGGCACCGCCCGGTGACCGCGAGCGCCCCGACCCCCAGGGCCCCGTCGGTCCCGTCGGCCCCGAGGCACGAGGTCCGGGACGAACCGCGGACCGCGGAGGAGACGGCGTCGGCCATCAGGTCGTGGCAGCGGGCCAGCGCGACGGGCATGACCGATCGACCACTCGCCGGGAACCTCGGCGACCAGCCAACGGAGGACCTCCGACCATGATGCCCGCCGTGACCGACAACGCCCTCGGCTGGATGCTCGACCAGGCGCTGCAAGGGGTGCCGCACGCGCTGGACGCGATCCTCTTCTCCACCGACGGACTGCTCATCGCCCACTCCGCGGGCCTCGGCCGGGACGACGCCGAACCGCTCGCGGCCGGGCTGTCCGCCTCGGCCGCGCTCGCCAGGCAGAACAGCGGCACGCTCGCCGACGGACCGCGGGGGTGGCGGCAGAGCATCGACGAGTACGAAGGCGGCTACCGGCTGCTCATGGCTGCCGGACCGGGCGCGATGCTCGCCGCCACGGCCAGCACGCGGGTGAACCTGGGCGAGCTGACCTACCAGCTCCAGAAGCTGGTGCAGAGAGTCGGCAAGGAGCTGACCAGTCCTCCCCGGCAGGACACCGGCAGCCCGTCATGACCCCGGTCCCCGGTGGCAGGGCACTGGTGCGCTCCCACGTGGTCACCGGCGGACGCGGGACCCCCAGCCGCAACACCCTCGACCACGTCACCCTGATCACCGCGAGCAGGGAGGACGTCGAGGGCCTCGAGCCGGAGACGCGGCGCCTCGTGCGGCTGTGCCTGGGCGGCTGGCTGTCGGTCGCGGAGGCCGCCGTCCACCTGGGACTGCCGGTCAGCGTGACCAAGGTGCTGGTCGCCGACCTCGTCGACAGCGGCCACGTCACCGCAACCGCGCCCGCCGCGCCGGCGGGTGCCCCCTCGCCGCAGCTGCTGAAGGACGTGCTCGATGGGCTCCGCGCTCTCCTCTGACCCCGCCTACCTGCCGCCCACGGTGCGGCGCGCGGCGAAGATCCTGGTCACCGGGCACTTCGCCGTGGGCAAGACGACGTTCGTGCGGACGCTGTCCGAGATCGAGCCGCTGCGGACCGAGGAGGTCATGACGCGGGCGGGCGAGCTCGTCGACGACCTCGCGGGCGTCGAGGGCAAGACGACGACCACCGTGGCGATCGACTTCGGCCGCCGCACGCTGAGCGACACCCTGGTGCTGTACCTGTTCGGCACACCGGGCCAGGACCGGTTCGTGCACCTGTGGGAGGGCTTCGCCCACGGCGCGCTCGGTGCCCTCGTGCTGGTCGACACCCGCAGGCTCGCCGACTCGTTCGACGTGGTCGCCCGCCTGGAGGACATGGCGCTGCCCTACGCCGTGGCCGTGAACCACTTCGACGGCGCCCCGCGCTACCCCGACGACGAGCTCCGCCAAGCCCTCGACCTGCTGCCCGACACCCCGTTGGTGACCTGCGACGCGCGTGACCGCCCCTCGTCGGTGCGCGCGGTGATCGGGCTGGTCGACCACCTCCTCCTCCACCTCCCGCAGGAGCACCCGTGACCCGCCACCTCCCCGCCGACGCGCCACCGCCGGGATGCCCCGCGCACAACCGCACCGCCCTGCACGGCCCGGCGTTCGCGGCCGATCCCGCCGGGACGTACGCGGCGCTGCGCGAGCACGGCCACATCGCGCCGGTCGAGCTCGCACCGGGCGTCCCGGCGTCGCTGGTCGTCGGCTACCGGACCGCGCTGCAGGTGCTGCGCGACCCGACCACCTTCCCCAGGGACCCGCGCCGCTGGCAGGACGGCGTCCCGCCGGACAGCCCGGCGCTGGGGGTGATGCGGTACCGGCCCAACTGCATGTTCGCCGACGGCGCGGAGCACGCCCGGCTGCGCGGCGCGATCACCACCTGCCTGGAGCGGGTCGACCGCACGGCCCTGCGCGCGGACACCGTGCGCGTCGCCGACGGGCTCATCGACGGCTTCGCCGGGACCGGGCGCGTCGACCTGCTCGCGCACTACGCCCGGCCCCTGATGTTCATCCTGTTCACGAACCTCTTCGGGTGCCCGCCGCAGCTGAGCGAACGGCTCGCGACCAACACCAAGGCGCTGTTCGACGGGTGCGACCCCGAGGCCGCCGACCGCGCCCTCAACGCCACCCTGCAGGAGCTGGTCGAGCTCAAGCGGCGCCGACCGGGCCACGACCTCGTGACCCGGTTGCTGGCGGCCGACCTGAGCGACGAGGAGCTGCGCCAGACCGTGCTGGTGCTGATGGGCGGCGGGTCCGAGCCGACCGCCGACCTGATCGCCAACGCCCTGTACCGGATGCTGTCCGACGACGGCCTCGGCGGCGGGCTGTCCAGCGGTGTCGTGCGCGTCGACGACGCGGTCGACGAGGTCCTGTGGGTCGACCCGCCGATGGCGAACTACAGCACCTTCTACCCGCGCGAGGCGGTGGCGCTGGCGGGTGTCCTGCTGCCCGCCGACCAACCGGTGGTGATCAGCATGGCCGCCGCCAACACCGACCCGTCGCTGAACCCCGCGCACCGCACGGGGAACCGGTCCCACCTGGCGTTCAGCGCGGGCCCGCACGCCTGTCCCGCCCCGGACCTGGCGCGGCTGCTGGGGGCGACCGCGGTGGAGCGGGTCCTGGACAGGCTGCCCGGACTCGGCCTGGACGGCGGCGCGGGACCGGTCCGGTGGCGGGAGAGCCCGTTCAGCCGCGGCCTGCTCGCGCTGCCCGCGCGCTTCACACCGGTGCGGGTGCCGGTGCCGGATCCGGTGGCACCTGAGGTGGTGCCGCCCGCCGCGCCGGTTCCGCCGAGCCCGGTCACCGGGGAGGTCGGCGTGCGGTCCCGCTCGCGCAACCCGGTCGTGCGGTGGTGGCACGGGCGGTGAGGCGGGTGCCCGCTGTTGGCGCGCAGGCGTTCCGCGGTGCGCGGGCCGTCGGTCAGGACGCCCTCGGGAAGTGCGGGCGGAGGTTCGCGGCCAGGATGCGGTCCAGCGCGCGGTCGGGCGCGAACCGCGCCACGCGGGTGAGGAACGCGGCGTCGCGGCCGATGGTGTAGCGGGAACGGGGCCGCTTGGCCGTGGTGGCCTCGGCGATGACCAGGGCGGCCTTCGCCGCGGGCAGGCCGGACGCGGTGAAGGCGTTGGCCTGGTTGATGATCGCGCGCAGCAGACCGCCGTAGCGGGCGGCGTTCACCGGGCTCATCGAGGCGAGCACCTTCTCGGCGCGTTCGACGCCGCGCCCGGTCATCTCCGTCCGCACACCGCCGGGCTCGACGACCACGACCTGCACGCCGTGGGGCTCCAGCTCGCGCCGGAGGGCGTCGCTCATCGCCTCCATGGCGAACTTCGCCCCGGCGTAGGCGCCGTAGGTCGGCATGGCGACCCGGCCGCCGATCGAGCTGATGTTGACCACCCGCCCACCGCTGGCGTGCAGTGCGGGCAGGACCGCCTTGGTGACGGCGACGTGGCCGAAGAAGTTGACGTCGAACTGCCGACGCCACTCCGGCATCGACAGGACCTCGACGGGCGCGTTGATCGCGATGCCCGCGTTGTTGACCACGGCCCGCAGCGGTCGGCCCGCCGGGTCGTTCGCGATGCGCGCGGCGACCGCGTCGATCTGCTCCGCGTCGGTGATGTCGAGGACGACCGGCTCCAGGTTCCCCGTCCGCAGGGCGGCCCCGTCCTCCTCGCGCCGCACGCCCGCGAGCACGTGGTAGCCGCGGCCCGCGAGCTCGCGGGCCGCGGCAGCGCCCATCCCGGTGGACGCGCCGCTGATCAGGACGAGCTCTTTTAGTTCATGTGACGTTGTCATATGAAGACCGTAGCAGTTCGTGTGACAGCGTCAAGTAGACTGCGGCGGTGGTCAGCAGAACGGAGAGCGCCGCGGCCACCCGCCGCGAACTCGTCGCCGCCGCGGCCGAACTGCTCGACGAGAGCGGCCCCGAGGGGGTGACCTTGAGGGCGGTCGGTGCACGGGCGGGCGTCTCGCGCGGCGCTCCGTACGGGCACTTCCCCGACAAGGAGCACCTGCTCGCCGCCGTCGCGGAGCAGTGCTGGACCGGCATCGGCGACGAGCTGGACCGGCTGCTCGCCGACCACGACCTGCCTCCCGCGGAGCGCCTGGAGCGCGCACTGGCCGGACTGCTGGACATCGGCCGCCGCCGCCCGCACGCCTACGCCCTGATGTTCGGCCCGGCCTCGAACGCGTCGGCGGGCGCGGCTGCCGCGGTGTCGCGGACGCACGACCAGTTCCTCTCGATCGTGTCCGGCGTCATCGGCGACCCCGCCCGCGCCCGGCAGTCCGGCGCGCTGCTCATGACCAGCGTCCACGGGGTGGTCAGCATGGAGAACGCGGGCCACCTCGGCGTCGAGAAGTGGCACGCGACCGGCGACCAGCTCCTGCGGCGGCTCATCGGCCTGCTGGCCGCCGACCGGTCGACCGGGGACGACGCCTGACCCTCTCCGTCCACAATGGACCTGTGGATGATCCTCCAGTGCCGCAACGCTTTCCGGGTGCGACCCGCACCGCGGCCCGAACGGGTTCGCGGTGCGGGTCGGGCGGGGTCAGCGGCGGGGCTCGAACGTCATGTCGCCGCGCATGACCGCGCGGATGTGGTCGCCGGCGAGCGCGTCGTGCGGGGTGCCGAGGGCGATCGCGCTGACGGCGTCGAGGCGGGCGAGCTGATCGGCGGTGAGCTCGACGTCCAGGGCGCCCAGGTTGTCCTCCAGCTGCGCGGGGGTGCGGGCGCCGAGGACCGGTGCCGTCACGCCGGGGTTGTGCAGGAGCCAGGCGAGCCCGACCTGGGCCGGGAGGCGGCCCAGCTCGTCGGCGACCTCCCGCACCACGTCGGCGATGGCGAGGGTGCGTTCGGTGACCAGGCCGAGACCGGTGTTGAAGCTCTTCCGGTTGCTCCCCTCCGCGTCGGCGCCCGACCCGGTGAGGTCCGCGCGGCTGTACTTGCCGGTGAGCAGGCCGCCCGCCAGCGGCGAGTACGGGGTCACGCCCAGGCCCATCTCCCGCGCCATGGGGATGAGGTCGCGCTCCCCGGTCCGGTCGACGAGGTTGTACTCGATCTGCAGCGCCACCAGCGGCGTCCACCCGCGCAGGTCGGCGATCGCCTGCATGCGCGAGACCTCCCAGGCGGGCACGTTGGACATCGCCACGTGCAGCACCTTGCCCTGCCGGACCAGGTCGTCCAGGCCGCGCAGGATCTCCTCGACCGGCGTCGTGAAGTCCCACACGTGCAGGTAGAGCAGGTCGACGTAGTCGGTGCCCAGCCGCCGCAGGCTGCCCTCCACCGACGCGAACAGGCTCTTGCGGCCGCTGCCCGTGGAGTTGGGGTCGCCCGGCCTGCGCAGCGTCGTGTACTTCGTCGCCAGCACCAGGCTTTCGCGGTCGTCGCGGGCGAACTCGCCCAGCAGCCGCTCGGAGCTGCCGCCGGTGTAGGTGTTGGCGGTGTCCAGGAAGTTGCCGCCGCGCCCGACGTAGGTGTCGAACAGCTTGCGCGCCTCGGCCTTCTCGGCGCCCCAGCCCCACTCGGTGCCGAAGGTCGCCGTGCCCAGCGCCAGCGGTGAGACCCGCAGCCCCGAGCGGCCCAGCAGCCGGTAGCTGTCGAGGGTGAGAGGCATCGTGTTCTCCAGTGCTCGTGATCCGTTGTCGAGCATCAAGTCTGCGAGCGCCACCGGTCGGGGATAAGGGAAAGGACTTCCTGGGAAGGCCGGTCCCACCCTGCCGGTAGCATCGGAGGCGATGACCCGCACCGTGGACACGACCCAGGAGCTGGCCGCGTTCCTGCGGGCCCGGCGCGAAGGCCTGGACCCGGACGACTTCGGTCTCCCGGTCCGCAGGCGGTCGAGGCGGACGCCGGGACTGCGCCGCGAAGAGGTCGCCGAGCTGGCCGGGGTGAGCGTCGACTACGTCGTGCGGTTGGAGCAGGCCCGCGGCCTGCGGCCCTCGGCCGACGTGGTGGAGGCGCTGGCCGACGCCCTGCGCCTGACCCCCGACGAGCGCACCTACCTGTTCAACCTGGCCCAGCAGCGGCAGCCCGCCACCGACAAGCCCGCCACGGCCGCGGCACCGCCGCTGGCCCGGCTGGTCGCCGACCTGGCGCCGCTGCCCGCCATGCTGATGAACCACCGCTCCGACATCCTGGCCTGGAACGACGAGATGGCGGAGCTGGTGCTGGACTTCGGCGAGCTGCCGCCCGCGCAGCGCAACTCGATCCGGATCTGCCTGCTGCACCCGCGGACCCGCGACCTCTACGTCGACCGCGACCAGGTGGTCCGGGAGAGCGTCGCCCACCTGCGCGCCGCGTGGGCCGCGCACCCGGAGGACCGGGAGCTGACCGACCTCATCGCCGAGCTCAGCGCCGAGGTCGAGGACTTCGCGCGGCAGTGGACGCGGCAGCCCGTCAAGGTGGGCGGCCGGGGGCGCAAGCTCATGCGGCACCCGGTCGCAGGCCTGGTCTCGGTGGACTTCGAGGTGCTGACGCCGTTGCAGGACCCGGACCAGCTGCTGGCGATCCACCGCCCGTCCGACGAGCGGAGCCGGGTCGCGCTGCAACGGCTCTGGGCCCGCTGACCGACCGGCTTCCCCGCCGCCGAAGCGGACGACGGGTGTGCCGAGCCGCCCACGCGGTCACCGGCGGGCTTCACCGCGGCCGGACCACTCGACCGGTCGCGGTGTCCGGACGGTCCGAGGTCGCCGCGGCGGCCGACCGCACCGCCGGCGTCAGCCCGTCTTGGAGCGCGTCGTCGGCCTGGTCGTCGAGCGGGCGAGGTCGCGCAGCATCCAGACCGTCGCGCTCATCGCGAGCACGATCAGCGGCAGGTACTGCCAAAGCGTGTCCCACATCGGCCCACTCCACCATCGTCGGAACGAATGTCGCGCACACCAGATCGGCTCGGGAGCGGCCGTTCAAACCTGTCGTGACGACTTTGTTCCCGGCGGTTCGCGAGGGGCCGATATTCGATCGCTGCGACGAGGACTTCTGCGGCACCATGAAAGGTGCCCCGAAGGGAGTCGGATGGTCGCGCCGGGTTCGGAGAAACCTGCCCGCAAGAACGCTGTACTACTGGCCCTGCGCCTGTACGGGAAGGAGCTGCGCCGCCACGGGCTCGTCACCGTCGGAGCCCTGGTGTCGCCCGCGCTGGGCGTCACGTGCCAACTCTACCTCGCGCCGTTGGCGGTGGGCGCGCTCGTGGGGAAGCTCGCGGCCGGCGGCGACACCAGCACGGGTGTCGTGCTGCCGTACGTGCTGGCCTTCGGTGGCCTCATGCTCCTCTCGGAGCTGTTGTGGCGCATCGGAATCCACTGCCTCAACCGCACCGACGGGCACGGGATCGAGCACCTGTCCGCGCTCGCCATGGACGAGCTGCTGGGCAAGGACGCGGCGTTCTTCCACGACAACTTCGCCGGGTCGCTCACCAAACGGGTGCTGAGCTTCGCGTTCCGCTTCGAGGACTTCGTGGACGCGCTGTCGTTCAAGATCGTCGCGAACGTCGTCCCGCTGGGCTTCGCGTGCGTCGTGCTGTGGGGCTACAACCCGCTGCTGGTGCTGGTGCTGCTCGGCCTGATCCTGTTCACCGGCTTCGTGGTGGCGCCGCTCATCCGCCGCCGCCAGCGGCTGGTGGACCGGCGCGAGGCCGCCATCGCCAAGGTGTCCGGCCACGTCTCCGACACGCTCATGAACATGGAGACGGTGCGCGCGTTCGCCGCCGAGCCGCGGGAGAGCGCGGAGCACCGGACCCGCGCCGCCGAGCAGCGGACGCTGATGCTGCGTTCGTGGGACTACGGCAACCTGCGCATCGACACCGTGATCGCGCCGCTGTCCGTGCTCACCAACGCCCTCGGCCTCGCGGTCGCGGTCGGGGTCAGCGGCGGCCTCGGCGTGGAGGCGATCGTCGTGACGTTCGCCTACTTCGGCAACGCGACGCGGATCATGTTCGAGTTCAACCAGATCTACCGGCGGGTGGAGAGCACGCTCACCGAGGCGGCCCAGTTCACCGCGCTGCTGCTCGACCCGCCGACCGTGATCGACCCGGAGCACCCGGAACGGCTGCGCGCCACCGACTCCGCCGTCCGGTTCGACAACGTCGTGTTCGCGCACGGCGGCGGCGAGCCGCTGTTCGACGGGCTCGACCTGGACATCCCGGCGGGCACGCGGATCGGGCTGGTCGGCCGTTCCGGCGGCGGCAAGACCACGCTCACCCGGTTGCTGCTGCGGCTGATGGACGTCGACCGGGGCCGGATCCTGGTCGGTGGCCAGGACATCGCCACCCTGCGGCAGGCCGACCTGCGCGGCCTGATCGCGTACGTGCCGCAGGAACCGGCGATGTTCCACCGGACCCTGCGGGAGAACATCGCGTTCGCCCGGCCGGGCGCGACCGACGCGGAGGTCCACCGCGCCGCGCGCGCCGCCCACGTGACGGAGTTCGCGGACGCGCTGCCCGAGGGGTTCGACACCATGGTCGGCGAACGCGGCGTGAAGCTGTCCGGCGGGCAGCGGCAGCGGGTGGCGCTGGCCCGCGCGATCCTGCGGGACGCGCCGATCCTGCTGCTGGACGAGGCGACCAGCGCGCTCGACTCGGAGAGCGAGGTGCTGGTGCAGGAGGCGCTGTGGCGGCTCATGGAGGGCCGCACGGCGATCGTGGTGGCGCACCGGCTGAGCACCGTGGTGCAGATGGACCGGCTGATCGTGCTGGACCGGGGCCGGATCGTCGAGCAGGGCACCCACGCGGAGCTGCTGACCACCGACGGGATGTACGCGAAGCTGTGGCGCCACCAGTCCGGCGGCTTCCTCGACGAGGCGGTGTTCGACGAGTCGCTGTCCGGGGTGCGGATCGCGGAGTGACCCGCGCGGTGTCCGCCGCGCGGGTCAGGGGGCGTCGGAAGGCTCGGTCGGGTCGACCGGGAGGCCGTCGCGGCGGAACAGCGGCGGCAGGAACCGCAGCATGAGCACCGACCAGGTCAGGTGGGTGATGAGGGGGGCCTGGATGCCGCCGGTCGCCCGGCGCTGGAGGCCGAACAGCGCCCCCATCACCCCCGACGCCAGCACCAGCGACGGGTTGCGGGTCGCGGTGGTCGCCAGCGCGTACACCGCCGTGGAGGCGAGCACGGGGTGCCGCCTGCCGGTCGCCGCGTACAGCGCGCCGCGGAAGAAGACCTCCTCGGCCGCGCCGTTGAGCAGGGTCGTGGCCAGGACCGGCGCCGTCGAGCCGCGGTCGGCGTAGCGCAGGACCCGCGAGATGGCCCGGTCCAGGAACGGGACGTGCCTGCACACCAGGGCGCACCCGTAGAACACGCCGAACGCGCCCACGCCCACCAGCACCGGCGTCACGACCGGGCGGCGCAGCGCGTCGCGGTAGCGGGTCCGGCCCAGGTGCAGCGGCCCGGACGCCAGACCGCCGACCACCCACGTGGCCGCGGTGGCCGCGGTCAGGCCGTAGAACCGGGTCGAGTCCGGTGTGGACCGCAGGGACGCCCCGAGCAGCCCGGCACCCGCCAGCGACGTCGCGGCGACCACCCGGCGGCGCCGGTGGAACGCCTCGTCGGACTCGGTGTGCTCGCGCGGGACCTTCTCGACGAGCCAGGCGGGCATCCGCGCCACGACGCGCTCGCGCAGCGTCCGCGTCATCCGCGGTCACCACCGCGCCGGGCCTTCGCCCGTTCGCCCAGTGCGGTGAGCACGGCGGTGTCGAAGTCCACCGGTGTGAACGGGACCAGCGAGCGGATCGAGTCGTCGCGCACGACGACCTCGTTGGCCATGGAGTCGATCAGCGACCGCCCTGTCTGCACGTCCACGTCGGTGACCAGGGCCAACCACCGCGAGGACAGTCCCGGCGTGAGCAGCGGCACGGGCACGACCGGCACGCGGCGGCCCTCGATCGCGGCGACCCGGCGCATCATCTCTACGTACTCGAGGACCTCCGAGCCGCCGATGTCGAACGGGCGCCCCTCGGTCTCCGGCACGTCCAGCACCCCGACGAGGTAGCGCACGACGTCGGCGACGGCGATCGGCTGGCAGCGGGTGCGCACCCAGCGCGGCGCGATCATCGCGGGCAGGTGCTCGACGAGCTGGCGGGTCATCTCCCACGAGATCCCGCCGTGCCCGACGACGATCCCGGCGCGCAGCGTCGTGACCGGCACACCGGACCCGCCCAGCAGCGACTCGACCTCGCGGCGGCTGCGCAGGTGCTCGGACAGGTCGTCGGAGTCGTTGCCCAGGCCGCCCAGGTAGACGATGCGGCGCGTGCCCGCGTCCGCGGCGGCCTTGGCGAAGGTCCGCGCGGCCTCGGCGTCGCGGTCGGCGAAGCGCGGGTCGTCCAGCGAGTGCACCAGGTAGTAGGCGACCTCGACGCCCTCCAGGGCGTCGGCCAGGGAGTCCGGGTCGTGCACGTCGCCGCGCACCGCCGTCCCCTCGCCCCGGTACTCCTCGGGGTGGCGCGTCATGGCGCGCACGTCGTGCCCCTCCTCCACGAGGACGGGGCACAGCCTGCCGCCGATGAATCCGGACGCTCCGGTCACGAGTACGCGCACGACCACCAGCCTGGTGCACCGGACCGGGTTCCGCTGGTTGGCCGACCGGCCGGGGAGCCGCGCCGCCGCGGCTCCCCGGTGGCGGTCACCCCACGGACGACCGGGCGACGGGGAAGTCGAAGTAGGTATCCGGGAACGGCTCGCCGCGCAGGGTGAAGTGCCACCACTCCTCGGCCAGGTTGGTGAAGCCCGCCGCGTCCATCGCGTCCACCAGCAGGTCGCGGTTCCGTCGCGCGACACCGGTGATCCGCGGGTCGGCGGTGTGCGACAGCGGGTCGAAGCAGTCGTACCCGGTGCCCATGTCGACCATGTTGTCCGGGAAGCGCACCCCGACCGGCGCGTAGCAGGGCGTCAGGGGCTCGCCGGGCACGTACGGCCGCTGCGGCGCCGGGGGCAGCCGCACCAGCGTGACGTCCAGCGTGCTGCCCCGGCTGTGCCCGGAGCGCGCGGCGATGTAGCCGTCGAGGAAGAGCCTGGTCTTGTCGACCTGCGGGTAGAACTCGGCCTTCATCGTGGTGTCGGCCAGGTCCTCCGCCCAGCGGACGAAGTGGTCCACGGCCCGCTGCGGGCGGTAGCAGTCGTAGACCTTCAGGGTCAGGCCGAGCGGGCGCACCCGCTGCTGCACGGTCCGCAGCGCCTGCGCCGCCTGCCTGGTGAGCAGGCAGGTCGGTTCGAGGTAGCCGTCGATCGGGACGCCGACGAAGTTGTGGCGGGTGTGGTAGCGGATCTCCTGCACGATCGTCGGGTCCACCGACCGGAGGGCGACGAACCCCGGTTGCGCGGTCCGCGCGGAGGCCGGGACGGGGACGAGGACGAGGGCCAGCGCGGCCAGCAGGGCGCACAGTGCTCTGGAACGGCTTCGCATCACGCGAGTGGTTCTACCGCGTGCGCCCCGCGGGCGGTGCTAATGAGACGGTGGGCTTTCGGGGGCTTCGGGTGTCCGCCCGACGGGCGCGGTGCCGTCGGGCAGCGGCCCGCGGTGGTCGGGGCGCAGGCCGTCGAGGGAGATGTGCAGCAGGCGGGTCCACATCCGGGGGCGGCAGTCGTCGGTGATCCGGACGGCGTGGCCCAGCGACACCAGCAGGAGCAGCAGGTCGTCGGTGGTCACGCCGGGGCGCAACAGGCCCGCGGCACCCGCGCGGGCGCACAGCTCGTCGATCACCAGGCGGAGCTGCCGGATGCCGTCCAGGTCGGGTTCCGCCCAGGTCAGCTCGAAGTTCTCCATGATCGCGCGGTGGCGCGCGTACCCGGCGAGGGCCTGCTCGTAGAAGTCGGTCAGCGCCGCCCAGGGGTCCTCGGCGTCGGCGGCCGCCCGGCGCGCGGAGTCCGCCCACCTCGTGAAGTCCTGGTGCAGGACCGTGCGGACGAGGTCCTCCTTCTTCGGGAAGTGCCGGTAGAGGGTCCCCATGCCCACCCCGCCGCGGCGGGCGATCTCGCGCACGTCCACCGCCGTGCCCTGCTCGGCCAGCACCTCGGCGGCGGCCTCGACGATCGCCTCCCGGTTGCGGATCGCGTCCACGCGCGGCGCGCGCCGCCGTGCGGTGTCCTGCGGGTCGGCCAGTGCCATGCGGCCGAGTCTACCTCCTTATCCGGAGCATGTGCTCCCCTCTGCTACCTTGGCGGAGCAACTGCTCCGGATAGTGGGGAGGACGTAGTGTCCGACGAGACCGAGGTACAGGGCACCACCGGCTGGAACGACCGGATCATCGCCGAGTTCCGGGCGAACGGCGGGTACGTGTCGTGGAGCAGCGACGAGGACTTCGCCGCGGGGCGTCCGCTCCCGCCCCGGATCCCCGGCTTCGCCGACCGGGGCGTGCCGCTGGTCCTGGTGCACCACACGGGCGCCAAGACCGGGCGCGAGCGGATCAGCCCGCTGTTCTTCCAGCCGGTCGACGACGGCTGGGCCGTCTTCGCGACCCACGGCGGCAGTCCGCGGAACCCGGTCTGGTACCACAACCTGATGGCCCACCCGCGGGCCGCGGTCGAGACCGGGACGGAGACGGTGCCGGTGGTGGCCCGGCTCGCCGAGGGCGCCGAGCGCGAGCGGCTCTGGGCGGCCGAGGTGGCGCTCGTCCCGAGGTTCGCCGAGTTCGAGGAGGCCTCCGGCAGGCAGATCCCCGTCGTCGTGCTGGACCGCGTCCCCGCCTCCGACGGGGACGACCCCGCGGCCCGGTGAACCCGCCGATGTCCGAGCGCGCTCGCCGGGAGACCGGGACGACCCGGTCTCCCGGCGGTGGCACGGGCGTCAGTCAGGGCAGGTGGACTTGACGACCTCCTCCTGCCCGGCGGCCTTGATCACGATGACGGCGGGTATCCCCAGAGCCTGGTGGGCGGGGATGAGGAACGCGCCGACCGTGCAGGCGATCTGCAGGGACGCGACCGGGTCCAGGTCGTCGAGGGTGGCCCCGTCGACCCGCACGGTGGCGTGGTCCGCGGTGGGCACTCCGACGTCCTCCGGGGACAGCCGGACGCCCGGCCGCAGCGAGGTCTCCAGCCCGGCCGCCCGTTCGGTGTCCGTCGGTCCCGCGGCCAGCAGGTCGAGCCGGTCCTGCAGGGGCAGGTCGGCCGCACCGGGCCGCAGGACCGGGTGCGTGGCGTGGCGCAGGACGAAGTGCAGCTGCACCCCGCCGCCCTCGTCGTCGCCCTTGAGGGGCTCGCCGTAGGTGAACGGTTCGGTGCCGGAGATGCCGCACCCGGCCAGCAGCAGGCCGAGCAGGGCGACGGCGGGCCGACGGCGGGTCATGAGCGGCCTCGGGGGAGTCGGACGGTGAACCGGGCGCCGCCGCCGGGGGAGTTGTCGGCCGCCAGCGACCCGCCGTGCAGGTGCGCGTTCTCCCAGGCGATGGCCAGCCCGAGCCCGCTGCCCTCGGACCGGGCACGCGCGGAGTCGGCTTTGTAGAAGCGCTCGAACACGTGCGGCAGCACCTCCTCCGGCAGTCCGGTACCGGCGTCGGTGACCGTGATGACCACCTCGGGGCCCACGGCGACCAGGTCGACGGTCACCGGCGCGTCGCCGTGCCGCAGCGCGTTGCCGACGAGGTTGGCCACGACCACGTCCAGCCTGCGCCGGTCCACCGGGGCCACGACCTCGGCGGGCAGGGTGGTCTCGACGCGGCCGGTCCAGCCGCGGGCGTGCAGCGTCGAGGCGATCATCTCGCCGATGTCGGCCGACTCCGGTCGCAGCGAGGCGACCCCGGCGTCGAACCGCGAGATCTCCACCAGGTCCTCCACCAGCCGCCGCAGCCTGCGCGTCTCGCCGCTGACCATCCCGGCGGCGGTCGCGGCGTCCCCGGTCAGCTCCAGCGCCTCGTCGTCGAGGACCTCGGCGACGGCGGTCATCGCGGTCAGCGGGGTGCGCAGCTCGTGGGAGACGTCGGCGACGAACCGGCGCGCGTTCTCCTCCATCCGGCGCAGCTCGGCCACGGTGCGCTCCAGCTCGGCCGTCATGGTGTTGAACGACCGCGCCAGGTCGGTGAGCTCGTCGGAGCCGCGCACGACAGACCGGGTGTCGAGGTGGCCGCCGGTGACCCGCAGGGCGGCCGCCCGCAGGTCCCGGACCGGGCGCAGCACACCCCGCGCGGCGATGAGCGCCAGCAGGACCGCGGGCAGCAGCGCCAGCAGGATCACCATCCGCGCCAACGCCGGCAGCTCGTTGATGGTGCCCTGCTGCACCGTCAGGCCCTGGGCCCGGTACAGCTCGATGCCGGTGCTGCGGCCCGTCGAGGCGCGCAGCGCGGTCCCGACGAAGGCGTAGGGGAGACCGGCCAGCTCGGCGCGCTGGACCACCACCGACCTCCCGGCGTGGACGGTGCCGCGCAGGTGGTCGGGGACGTCCTCGAGCCGGATGCCGTTCCCGTTGGCGTGCAGGTTCCCGAACACCACCACCGCGTTGTACCGCAACGCCAACGTGTCCAGCTCGGCGCGGGTCGGCGGGTGGGCGGGCGTGGTCTGCCGGGACACGTCGGCCCGCAGCTGCTCCACCATCGCGTCCTGCGCGCTCTGCAGCACGAGGTCGCGCACCATCAGGTAGCTCACCGCGGCCACGCCCAGTCCGGTCAGGACGGACACCACGGCGAACGCGACGACGAGCCGCGAACGGAGCCCCAGCGCCCTCACACCGGACCGAACCGGTAGCCGAAGCCGCGCACGGTCCGCACGAACACCGGCGCGGACGGGACGTCCTCGACCTTGAGCCGCAGCCGCTGGACGCAGGCGTCGACCAGCCGCGAGTCGCCGAGGTAGTCGTGCTCCCACACCGACCGCAGCAGCTGCTCGCGCGACAGCACCTGCCCCGGCGACCCGGACAGCTCCAGCAGCAGCCGGAGCTCGGTGGGCGTCAGACCGACCTGGGTGCCGCCCTTGTGGACGGTCAGCGCGGCCCGGTCGATCACCAGGTCGCCGAACGCCGCCACGGTCCTGGTCGTGTCGCGTTCGCTGCGCCGGAGCACGGCGCGCAGCCGCGCGTCCAGGACCCTCGGCTCGACCGGCTTGACCACGTAGTCGTCCGCGCCCGCCTCCAGTCCGCCGACCACGTCGAGGTCGTCGCCGCGGGCGGTGAGCATGACGACCGGGACGTCCCCCATGGCGCGCACCCGTCTGCACACCTCGAAGCCGTCCATCCCCGGCAGCATCAGGTCGAGGACCACGATGTCCGGTGGCGCGTCGCGCAGCAGTGCCAGTCCGGCCTCGCCGCTGGCCGCCGACGCCATCACGTGTCCCTGGCGGCGCAAGGCGAACTCCAGGCTGTCCCGGACGGCGCGGTCGTCTTCGATCAGCAGAACTTTGGCCACGGTGGCGAGTATGGAGGGGGCGCCCCGCACCCGACGCGCGGGTGATCGGGTCTGTAGCGAAACCATGACACGACCCTGACGAGACCCGGACGTGCGCTGCCGATGGTGGGCGCCATGCAGACGCTCACCCACGACGAGTTCCTTGCCGCACGGCGCTTTCCCGGTCTGGACGGCCTGCGCGCGGTGGCCGCGACGATGGTCGTGCTGTTCCACTTCGGCGGCCCGGAGGTCCTGCAGGGGTGGATCGGCGTGCACCTGTTCTTCGTGCTCTCCGGTTTCCTGATCACCACGTTGCTGCTGCGCGAGCACCAGCGCGCCGGGCGGGTGTCGCTGCCGGAGTTCTACCTGCGCCGCGCCTTCCGGATCCTGCCGGTGTACCTGGTGGTGCTCGTGCTGACGGTGACCGGCTGCCTGCTGGCGGGCACGTTCGGCAGCAGCGGGATGGCGGCCTCGCTGCCGTTGCAGCTGACGTTCCTCAACGAGTTCACCCAGAACAACCCGTTCGGCCACTCCTGGACCCTGGGCACCGAGGAGAAGTTCTACCTGTGCTGGCCGCTGCTCGCGTTCGTGGGCGCGGTCTCGACGGCGCGCCGCCTGCTGGTCGCCGTCGCCGGTCTCGTCCTCGCGCTGGCGCTGCTGCCGGTCACCCTGCCGCAGTCGACTCCCAACTGGACGCTCGGCTACTTCTCCATCCTGGCCGGCTGCCTGCTGGCGGTCGTGATGCACCACCCGCGCGGCTTCGCGCTCGTGCGCCCGTTGACGCATCCCCTGGTGGCGCTGGGGATCGGCGTCGCCTTCGTCGGCGCGCACCTGTCGGTGGCCGCGTGCGCCGGGCTCCTCGGCGGGTGGCTGCACATGCCCGGCCACATCGCGGTGACCCCGGTGTACGCGGTGGCGGCGGCGTTCCTGCTGCCCGCGGTGCTCGCACGGGGACCGGTCCGGTGGGTGCTGTCCACCCGGCCGATGGCCTTCGTGGGCGCCCGGTCGTACTCGGTCTACCTGGTGCAGAACTTCGCCGGGCTGGCCGTCGCGCTGCTCCCGGTGGCCGGCGCGGCGCGGACCGCGCTGGTGTGCGCGGTCGCGCTGGCCATGGCGCACCTGGCGCACCGGCTGGTGGAGCAGCCGATGATCGCCGTCGGCCGCGGTCTCGTGGAGCGCAGGCGACTCCGGCTCGCGGGCACCCCGCGGGACGAACTGGTCGGCGCCTGAGCCGGGTACCGCGGCCGACCGCGTCGGCAGGCTCGGGCGAGCCGGCCGTCACCCCTCGGTGGTGCCGTACCCCGCCGAGGTCGGGTCGACCGCGGTCACGGCCGACCTCGCGTCCAGCTCCCAGCCCTTCGCGTACGCCGCGGCGAACTCCTGCTCGCCCAGCGCGGCCCGGCCGCGGCGGCTGAGGTCGCGGACCTGTCCGTCGGTGCGGTCGTGGGTGCCGCGCAGCCGGGAGGCGGCGCCGAGCAGGACGGCTGCTTCGTGGTGCCTGCCGGACGCCTCGGCGAGCGCGGCCGCCGTGACCGCCACCGGGGCCAGGACCGGCAGCTCACGGGTCGCCAGCGCGGCCGTGTACGCCTCCCGCAGGGCCCTGTCCGCGCCGGCCAGGTCGCCCAGCGCCAAGCGGAGCGCGGCCCGCGTGCCGCAGACCAGTGACCGGGTGTGGACCCCGGTGTCGCCGTGCGGGCCCCGTTCGGCGGCGTCGAGCAGTTCGCCCGCCCTCGCCAGGTCGCCGAGCCGCACCCGCAGGTCGGCCTCCCGCGCGTCGACGACGACCAGCATCTCCGCCGAGGACGCCCGCCGCCTGGCCGCGTCGACCAGCGCCAGCGCCAGGTCGGTGTCGCCGCGCCGCACGTGCACGTCGACCCAGCGCAGGTCGCTGTAGAGCTGGTCGCCGAGGCTGAGCGAGCCGAACTCGCCCGCCAGTGCCCTGGCCTCGCGCAGGTCGGCCAACGCGCCGTCGAGGTCGTCGTAGCGCCGCAGCTGGGCCCGCATCGGCAGCACGGCCGACTGGCCCCAGCGGTCGCCGACCCGCCGGAAGCAGGCCAGTGCCGCCGTCACGTGGACGCGCGTCCGGTCGAGGTCGCCGGAGCCCTCGGCGATCTCGGCCAGGAACAGGTGCGCCAGGCCTGCCAGCCACTCGTCGTCGCCGTCGGCCAGGCGCCGGAAGGTCGCGAGCGCGGCGTCCGGGTCCAGCAGGAAGAGCAGGATCGGGCCGAACACCCGGTAGTGGCCGGGCAGGTCCCGGTGCGCGAGCAGCCGGTCGGCCAGCCCGCGCATCTCCGCCCGGTCGTCGCCGGTGTCCCCCGGAGTGGTCCCGGTGGTGGTCCCGGACAGGGCGTCGGCGCGGTTGAGCAGGTGGACGGCTCGGGCGCAGTCGCGTTCCGGGCTCGGCGCGCCGCCGGGTACCGCCAGCGCCTCGCCCAGCCAGAAGGCGCCGTCGGAGTGGCGGCCGAACATCTGCCAGTACCAGGTCAGCGACAACGCCAGCGCCGTCGCGCCCGCGGCGTCGTGGGTGGCGCACAGGTGGCGCAGGGCGGCGAGCGTGTTGTCGTACTCGGCGCCGATGACCCGCATGGCCGCCAGCTGGTCCGGTCCGCGCAACCGCGGGTCGTGGTGGGCCATCAGCGCGGCGGCGTGCGCGGCGGCCAGGTCGCGGGTCGGGCCGAGGTCGCCCGCCTCGGCGAGGCGTTCGGTGCCGTACTCGCGGATGGTCTCCAGCATCCGGTGGCGGCCGGGCGCGAGCTGCACCAGCGACCGGTCGACGAGGGCGGCGAGCAGGTCGGGGATCGCGGCGGCGGGCACGGCGGTGCCCGCGCAGACCGCGGCGGCCGAGGCGGTCGTGACGCCGCCGGGCAGGATCGAGATCCGTTGCGCCACCGTGCGTTCGTGCTCGTCGAGCAGCTCCCAGCTCCAGGCGATGACGGCGCGCAGGGTGCGGTGGCGGGGGAGCGCGGTGCGGCTTCCGGTGGTGAGCAGGCGGAAGCGGTCGGACAGTCCGTCGGCCAGTTCGGGCAGGGACAGGGTGCGCAGGCGGGCGGCGGCGAGTTCGAGGGCCAGGGGCATCCCGTCCAGGCCGCGCACCACGCGCAGGACGTCGGGCAGGGTCGTGGCGTCCACGGTGAAACCGGGGCGCACGGCGGCGGCCCGTTCGGTGAACAGGCGCACCGACGCCGCCTTGCGCGCCTGTTCGACGTCGTCGTCCGGGTCGGGCAGGGCGAGCGGGCCCAGCGGCACGAGGGCTTCGCCGTCCACGGCCAGGGGTTCACGGCTGGTGGCGAGCACGCGCAACGAGGGGCAGCGGGTGAGCAGCCCGGTGAGCAGGTGGGCCACGGCGTCGACCAGGTGCTCGCAGTTGTCCACCAGCAGCAGGCTTTCCCGGCCGCCGAGCTCGCCGACGAGGACGTCGAGCCCGTCACCCCCGTGGTGCCCGCGGGCGTCGAGCATCGCGCCGCCGCGCAGCCCGATCCCGGCGAGCACGGCCGTGGCGATCTTCGACGGCTCGGTGACGGACGCGAGGTCGACCATCCAGGCGCCGTCGCGGTACTCGTGGTGGTGCCGCCGCGCGGCCTCCAGGGCGAGGCGGGTCTTCCCGGCCCCGCCTGGGCCGAGCACGGTGACCAGGCGCCCGGAGCCGAGCAGCGCGGTGATCCTGGCCAGGTCGTCGTCACGGCCGATGAAACTGGTCAGTGGCGCGGGCAGCGCGCTCGGCCCGCCGGGGCCGGTGTCCGGTGCCGGGACACGTCCTCCGGGGCGCAGCAGGCGCAGGTGGCGTTCCCGCAGGGCCGTGCCGGGGTCGACGCCGAGGACGTCGGCCAGGTTCCCGCGGACCCGCTCGTAGACGGCCAGGGCCTCTGCTTGGCGGCCCTGCGCGGCGAGCGCGTCCATCAGCAGCGCGGCCGCCCGCTCGTGGACCTGCTGCTCGGCGGGCAGCGCGCCGAGCCGGGCGGCGGCCAGGTCGGCCCGCCCCGACGACAGCTCGGCGTCGGCGAGGTCGACGACCGCCTCGACCGACACCCGCGCCAACCGGGTCGCGGCCGCCGGGGCCGCCGCGGCGACCACCGCGGGCTCGACGCCGGGGTGGTCACCCCACAACGCCACGGCCTCGGCGAGCGCGGCGCCCGCGGCGGCCGGGTCACCCGCCCGCAGGGCGTCCCGACCGGCGGCGGTGAGCCGTTCGAAGCGCAGCGCGTCCACGTCGGCGGCGTCCACGGCCAGCCGGTACCCGCCCGCGGTCCTCGCGACGACGTCGGAGGCCGGGTCGGTCGGAGCCAGGGCGCGGCGCAGCCGGGAGACGAGGGTCTGCAGGGCGGCCGCGGTGCCGGCGGGCGGCTCCTCGGCCCAGACCGCGTCCACCAGCACGTCCTGCTCGACCGCGCGGCCACCGGCCAGCGCCAGCCGCACGAGCAGGCCCCGCAACCGCGCGCCGGGGACGGGCAGGTCGACGTCACCGCGCGACACCCGGAAGGCGCCGAGCAGCGTGACGCGAAGTCGTGCGCCCTCGTCCATCCCCAGATCTTCGCGCTCCGGCCCGCGAGACCCCGGACCAGGTCGTGTCAGCGCGGTGTCCGTCCCGTGTGAGCGACCCGCCGCAGTCTTCGCCCGTCGCACCGACACCACGGACAACGGAGGCACGGATGACCACGAAGAACACGGCGGGCTGGGTCCGCAGCTGGGGCGCCTCGCCCCAGTCGGCGCACGACGGCATCGGCTCCCTCGAGGGCTACCCGCCGCTCGCCGACGTGACCCTGCGCCAGGTGGTGCGCCTGAGCGGCGGTGGGAGCCGGGTGCGCGTCCGGCTCACCAACGAGTTCGGGACCGCGCCCCTCACCGTCGGCGCGGCGCGGGTCGGCCTCGCGCTGCCCGGCGGCGGGGTGCGGCCGGGCAGCGAGCGCGTGCTGACCTTCGCGGGGGCGCCGGGCGCCACCGTCCCGGTCGGCGCGCCGCTGCTGAGCGACCCGGTCGACCTGCCCGTTCCCGCGCTGGCCAAGCTGTCGGTCAGCCTGCACGTGCCGGGGCGGGTGGAGACCTGCACCTGCCACGACCCGGCGCTGGAGACCGGCTGGACGATCCCCGGCGACGCGGTCGCCGCCCCCGCCCTGCCGGAGGGCGCCCTGGTCCTGCCGGTGCGGGCGCTGATCTCCGCCGTCGACGTGCTCCCCGACGTCCCGGCCGGTGCCGTCGTCGTGGTCGGCGACTCCCGCACCGACGGCGCCGGGTCAACCCCGGACACCAACCACAGCTGGCCCGAGCTGCTGGCCGCGCGCCTGGTCGAGCGGGGGATGGCCAACAGCTACGTGTCCAACCAGGGCATCAGCGGCAACCGGATGCTCCACGACGGCATCGGGGTCGGCGCGCTGGCCCGCTTCGACCGCGACGTGCTCGCCACACCCGGCCTCGGCCGCGTGGTGCTCTCGGTGGGCGGCAACGACCTCCTCATCTCCGCCGTCCCGCACGACGGCCCCCTCGCCGACTTCCTGAAGATGTTCCCCGGCGACCCGGTCACGACCGACGACGTCATCGCGGGCCACCTCCAGCTGGTCGCCAGGGCGCGCGACCGCGGCGTCCTGGTCTACGCCACCACGATCGCGCCCTTCGAGGGTGCGGACCTCTACACGCCGGAGGGCGAGGACGCCCGTCGGACCGTCAACGAGTGGATCCGCACCAGCGGCGCCTTCGACGCGGTCCTGGACTTCGACGCCGTCTGGCGCGACCCGGCCCACCCCGGCCGGATCAGGGACGACCTCCACGCGGGCGACCACCTGCACGGCAACGACGCGGGCTACCGGGCCCTCGCCGACTCCGTCGACCTGTCGCTGTTCGCCTGAGCCACCCGTGGACCACTGACCCCGAAGGGGAGACCGTGCACGACACCACGTCCGAGACAGCCGTCCACCGACCGGCCACGACCCCGCGCAACCGCAAGGCGGGGGCGGCGCTCATGGCCAGCGGCGTCGTCTACCTGACCGCCGAGTTCATCGCCGCGGCGGCCTGGTCGGACCCGCCCTACAGCTACACCCACCACTTCATCAGCAACCTAGGGGTCCGCGGTCCGACGACCGCGTTCGGCCAGTTCATGCGCTCGCCGCTGTTCTGGGTGATGAACTCCGGCTTCGTCCTGTTCGGACTCGTCGCGCTGACCGCGGTCCTGCTGCTGCGGGGACTTCCCGGTCGACGTCGCGGCGTCGTGCTCGCACTGGGCGTGCTGCTGGCGACCGGTGCCGTCGTGCTCGGCTTCTTCCCCGGATCCGGGGACACGGCCGAGAACGGCTCGACCGACTTCCACAGCCTGGGCGCCCTCCTGGCGTTCGTCAGCGGCAACGTGCTCGCCATCGTCCTGGGCAGGGCGCACCGGACCCTCGGGCTCTCCCGCGGGCTGGGCAGGGGCCTGGTGGTGGCTGGCATCTACGGCCTGGTGTCCATCCCGGCCTACCTGTCCGTCGCCTCCTCAGAGGCCGGGATCCTCATCGGCCTCGTCGAACGCGGCATCGTCTACCCGTTCCTGATCGGCTTCATCGTCCTGGGAGCGGCGCTGCGCAAGGGCTGAGCCGTCACGAGGCCGACCCCTCCCCGCTCGGACAGGTCCGGCCGCCGACGGGGTCGGTCTCGGCGAGGGTGGTGAGGGCGTCGCGCAGCCAGCGGTGGCCCGCGTCGGACTCGGTGCGCGGTGTCCACACCATGATCTCGGTGATCGGGTGCAGGTCGGGGATCGGCGGGTCGAGCAGGCGGATGCCCGCGGCGTCGGCGATCAGCCTGGCGAGCCGTTCGTGGACCAGCGCGATGAGGCGGGTGTCGCGGATCAGGAACGGGGCGACCCCCAGCCCCGTGGTGATCCCGACGTTGCGGGGGATGCCGAGGAAGTCCAGCTGCTTGTCGGCGAGCGAGCGCCGGCGGCCGGAGGAGGCGGCCAGGTACGGGAGCGTGCTGAACTGCTCCAGCGTGATCCGGTCGCCGATCTCCGGGTGGTTGCGGTCGGCCGCGACCACGTACCGGTCGTGGAAGAGCGTGCGGTGCGGGAACGAGGCGTGCTCCTGGAGCTCCTCGCGCGGGATGACCAGGAGGTCGGCCTGGTGGCGGCGCAGCCGGTCCACGGCGTCGTCGCCCATCGGCTGGACGGTCAGGTGGATGCCCGGCGCCGCGGTGGCCAGGCCCGCGATGAACGGCTGGAGGAACGTCATCGTGAGGTAGTCGTTCGCGATCACGGAGAAGGAGCGCACGGCCGTGGCCGGGTCGAACGAGTCCTGGGGCTCCAGCACGGCCTCGACGCTGGTCAGCAGGTCGTGGACGGGGGTCGCCAGCGACTCGGCGAGCGGGGTGGGCACCGAGCCCCGCCCGTCGCGCACCAGGATCGGGTCGTCGAACAGCTTGCGCAGCCTGGCGAGCGTCGCGCTCATCGAGGACTGCCCGATGGAGAGCCGCCGCGCCGCACGGGTCACGCTCCGCTCCGTCATCAGCATGTCGAACGCGACGAGCAGGTTGAGGTCCACGCGCCTGAGGTCCACCCGCCCAGGGTATCGATCCCATCGATGCCGGTCATCGTCAGAGATCGTTTGTGCCGGGTGGTCGCCGTTCCTACAGTCGGTGGCGAACCAGGTCGAGCCCTTCCCTCCCAGGGGTTTCCGGGGGCCGACCAGTCGAAGAGAGCTGTGACGATGATCGAAGTTGTCCCGTCCGAGGGCGGTGTGGTGCCCGCCGCGGTCGAGGTGGGGCTGGTCGTGAACGGGGAGGCCCGGCGGCTCGTCGTCGAGCCCCGCGTGACCCTGCTGGACGCGCTGCGCGAGCGCCTCGGGCTGACCGGCGCGAAGAAGGGCTGCGACCACGGCGAGTGCGGCGCGTGCACGGTGCTGGTGGACGACCGCCGGATCTACTCCTGCACGACCTTGGCGGTCATGCAGGAGGGGCGGCGGGTGACCACCGTCGAAGGGCTCGGCACGCCCGAGTCGCCGCACCCCGTGCAGGCGGCGTTCGTCGAGCACGACGGCATGCAGTGCGGCATGTGCACGCCGGGGCAGGTCGTGTCGGCCGTCGCCCTGATCGCTGAGGGCCACGCCGGGTCGGAGGACGAGATCCGGGAGTGGATGAGCGGCAACCTCTGCCGGTGCGCCGCGTACCCGGGGATCGTCGCCGCGGTGCGCGCCGCCGCGGGCGGTGCGTCGTGAGGCCGTTCGGCTACGTCCGCGCCGAGAGCCCGGAGGCCGCCGCGGCGCTGGTCGCGGGCGACCTGTCGGCGGCGTTCGTGGGAGGCGGGACGGAGATCCTCAACTGGCTCAAGGACGGCTTGGCCGACCCGGCGCTGCTCGTCGACGTCGGCCGCCTCGGCCTCGACGCGGTCGAGGTGTCCGACGGCGGTCTGCGGCTCGGGTCCGGTGCCAGGATGAGCGACGTCGCCCGCGACCGGCACGTCCGCGCGGAGTTCCCGGTCCTCGCGCGGGCACTGGAGGCGGGGGCCTCGCCGCAGCTGCGGAACATGGCGACGCTCGGCGGCAACCTGCTCCAGCGGACGCGCTGCGCGTACTTCCGGGAGCCGTCCTTCCCCTGCAACAAGAGGGTTCCCGGCACCGGGTGCCCGGCCCGCGACGGAGACCACGCCATGCACGCCATCCTGGGCGCGAGCGACGCGTGCGTCGCGGTGCACCCCTCCGACCTGGCCGTGGCGCTGCTGGCGCTGGACGCGCGGGTCGAGGTCCTCGGCGTCCACGGCCGCCGCGAGGTCGCGATCGAGGACTTCTACCCCCACGCGGGCGACGACCCGAGGCGCGAGACCGCCCTGCGGCACGGGGAGCTGGTCGTCGGGATCGGGGTGCCCTCCGGGCCGAGGGCCCGCACGTCGGGGTACCTGAAGGTCCGCGAGCGCGGGTCGTTCGCGTTCGCCCTGGTGTCGGTCGCCGCGGCGGTCGAGGTCGTCGAGGGCGTCGTCCGGTCGGCGCGGATCGCGCTGGGCGGCGTCGCCCACCGGCCGTGGCGGGTGCGGGCCGCGGAGGACGCGCTGCTCGGTCGGCCGCTCGCCGACGGCAGCGTCGCGGACGCCGCGGAGGCCGCCGTGCGGGACGCGGACCCGTTGCCCGGCAACAGGTACAAGGTCGCGATCGCCAGGGGCGCCGTGCGCCGCGTGCTCGAAGAGATCGGGGAACGGGGATGACCAGCGTCGGGACACCGGTGCCGCGCGTCGACGGTCTGCTCAAGGCGACCGGCACCGCTCGGTACACCGCGGACATCCCCTTCGAGGACCTGACCCACGCCGTCCTGCTCCAGGCCACGATCGCCCGTGGCCGGATCGCCTCGATCGACGCCTCCGCCGCCGAGGCCGCGCCGGGGGTGCTGCTGGTGCTCACCCACCTCAACGCGCCGAGGCTCCCGCGGATGAGGGCGTTCGCCAAGGGCGGCAGCGCCCAGCAGACCGTCCCGGCCCTGCAGGACGACCGCGTGCGCTTCGCGGGCGAGACCGTCGCGTTCGTCGTGGCCGAGAGCCAGGAGCAGGCCCGGTACGCCGCCATGCTCATCAGCGTGGAGTACGACGAGGAGCCGCCCGCCGTCGGGCTGCACGGCGACGCGTACCCACCGGCCAAGGTGAACGGTCAGCCGCCGGACTACCGCCGGGGCGACGCCGAGCGCGCGCTGGCGGACGCGGCCGTCACCGTCGAGCGGACCTACCGGACCCCCGTCCACCACCACAACCCGATCGAGCCCCCGGTGACGATCGCGAGCTGGGACGACGACGGCGGCCTCACCGTGCACGAGGCGGCCCAGGGCGGCGTCCACATGATGCGGCTCGGGTTCGCGGAGGCGCTGGGCATCCCGCGCCGCAAGGCCGGGTCGATCCGCGTGGTCTCGAAGTTCCTCGGCGGCGGCTTCGGCGGCAAGGGGTTCATGTGGCCCCGCAACATCCTGCCCGCCGTCGCCGCCCGCCTGCTCGGCCGACCGGTGAAGCTGGAGCTGACCCGCGCGCAGATGTACACCTCCGGCGGCTACCGGTCCGAGACGGTGCAACGGCTCCGGCTCGGCGCCGACCGGGACGGCAGGCTCGGCTCGATCGTGCACGAGAGCACCTCCACCGGGTCGGACATGGGGGAGTTCCCCGAGCCCTGCGCGCAGATCACCCAGATGCTCTACGCCTGCCCGAACGTCACCGGCACGCACCGCCTGGTGCGCCAGAACGTCGGGGTGCCGACCTTCACCCGCGCGCCCGGCGAGGGACCGGGGTCGTTCGCGTTGGAGTCCGCCCTCGACGAGCTGGCGGGCGAGCTGTCCCTCGACCCGCTGGAGCTGCGGCTGCGCAACTACGCGGAGACCGACCCCGAGCACGACCGGCCGTGGTCGAGCAAAGGCCTGCGCGAGTGCTACTCCGAGGGAGCGGAACGCTTCGGCTGGAGCGCGCGGAACCCCGAGCCGGGCTCGATGCGGGACGGTCGCTGGCTCGTCGGGTACGGCATGGCGACCGCCGCGTACTCCAGCCACACGTGGCCCACGTTCGCGCGGGTCCGGATCAGGGCCGACGGGACCGCGGTGGTGCGGTGCGCCACCACCGACATCGGGACCGGCACGTACACGGTGATGGCCCAGGTGGCGGCGGACGCGCTCGGCGTGCGGCCGGGCGACGTCACGTTCGAGGCGGGCGACACGCGCTACCCGTTCGCCTTCCCGCCGGTCAGCTCGTCGGGCGCGCGCAGCATCGGCCCCGCGGTCCGCGCGGCCGCACTGGCGGTGCGCACCAGGGTCGCCAGGCTCGCCGTCAAGGACCGCGAGTCGCCGCTGTTCGGCGCGGACGCGGCCACCGTGCGGGCGATCGGCGGGGGCAGGCTCGCCAGGGCCGACGACCCGGAGCGGTACGACACCTTCGTCGACGTGCTGGAGCGCGCGGGCCTGGGGCACGTGGAGGAGCGCAAGGGCTACGGCGTCATGCCCTTCCTGCACTCCACCGCGTCCGGCATCGCGCCGTGGCCGGTCGGGCCGCTGCTGCGCGTCGCCACGAGACCGTTCGCGGGCAGGTACTCCACCTACGACTTCGGGGCGCAGTTCGTCGAGGTCCGCGTCGACCCCGACCTCGGCGTGGTCCGGGTCTCCCGCGTCGTCGGGGTGTACGACATCGGCCGCGTGCTGAACCCGAGGACCGCGCGGAACCAGGCCGTGGGCGGCATCACCTGGGGGATCGGGATGGCGCTCATGGAGCGGACAACGACCCACCCGCGGCTGGGCAAGTACACCTCCCCGAACCTGTCCGGATACCTGCTGCCCACCAACGCCGACGTCCCGGACATCGACGTGCACTTCCTCGACCGGCCCGACCCGCTGGTCAACCCGCTGGGTGTCAAGGGGGTCGGCGAGCTGCCCGTGGTGGGGGTGGCGGCGGCCATCGCCAACGCCGTGCACCACGCCACCGGCAAGCGCGTGCGGAGCCTGCCGATCGGACCGGCCGAGCTGCTGGGCTGACCGGGGCGTGGGCAGGCCACGCAGTCGGTTCGGGCGCGCGGTGACCACGGCTTCCGGTCACCGCGCGCCCGAGTGGACAGTCGGCGAAAGGCCTGTCGGGCAAGGAGGTCACGCCGTCCGTTGTGGACTTCCGCTGTGGCCGGTGGTCCCCGCTACCGCACGTCGAGCAGCGCGGGCGCGATGTCCATGTGCACCCGGTAGTCGACGATCTTCCCGTCCTCCATCCCGATCACGGTGACGCAGGGGAGGTCCAGCACCTCGCCGTCGGGCCTGCTGGCCTGGATGGTGAAGCGGCAGAACAGCTGCGAGCCGACCTGGGCCACCTGGTCGACGCGGTGCCGGATCGGGAGGGTGGCGGAGACCGTGGCGGCGGTGGCCGCGGCGATGGCGGCCCGGCCGGTCAGCGGTTCGGCGTTGGCGAAGCGGAAGTACGCCGTGTCGCTGAAGAACGACGCGAACGTCTCGGCGTCGTCGGCGTCGGCCGCGGCGCACATCGTGTGCACCATGCGCTCGGCGTCGGTCATCGTGTCCACGGCTCAGGCCTCGTCCCGCGGAGCCAGCGACAGGCCGTGCTCCCTCATGACGGCCGCGACCTTGGTCATGTCGCGGGGACCGGGAGGCAGTTGGCTCAGGTCGCGGTAGTAGTTCTCCAGCCCCGGCGGCGAGACGACGGCGACGACCCTGGTCTCCTCGTCGAACGGGTTGTAGAACATGTGCGGCACCCCGCGCGGCATGAGGAGCACCGATCCCGGCTCCAGCACGTGCTTCACGCCCGCGAGCTCCACGACGACCTTGCCCGCCACGCAGGTGAACAGCTCGTCCTCG
Organism: Umezawaea tangerina; assembly: GCF_003002815.1. Lineage (GTDB taxonomy): Bacteria > Actinomycetota > Actinomycetes > Mycobacteriales > Pseudonocardiaceae > Umezawaea > Umezawaea tangerina. The sequence goes on from NZ_PVTF01000007.1 coordinate 154,039, forward strand.
CGGCTGTGGACGTGCGTGGGCGGACCGCCGAGACCCGGTGGGACGACGTACTCGAACAGCGAGTACGCGCCGTTGGTGTCGGCTCCGGTCAGCTTCACCAGGATGCCCAGCCCGATCGCGCCGACGTCCTCCCCGTCGCCCGGCCGCAGCACGTCGTCGTGCGCCTCGCCCACGTCTACCTCCTGGAAGTCCGGCACCCGGTGCCGCGCCGATGATCTTCCAAGTATGGGCTCGCCCGCGCCGATCGCCACGCGGCGGTCCCGCTGGCCGGGACAAGTCGACCGGCGGTCCGTTGTGGACGGAGGGGAAAGCCCCCCGAACACGTCGTGGCCGGGCGACGCGACGCCGCCCGGCCACGGAAGTGCTGGTGGATCAGTTCTTGAAGACGTCCTTGACCTTCTCGGCCGCCTCCTTGAGGTGGCCCTTCGCCTGGTCGCCCTTGCCCTCGGCCTCCAGGCCCTGGTCGTCCGTCGCGCTGCCGACGCCTTCCTTGGCCTTGCCCTTGAGCTGGTCGGTCTTGGCGTCGAACTTGCCGTCGAGCCCCATGGTCTGCTCCTCGTCCGTCGCGGTGGCGGTTCCGAGGTCCGGATGCCCCGCGTCGGGCACGGGCAAACCGAACACCTCCGACACGAACGGGTCTGACGCGAACGGGTTCGATCGGAGGTGGCGGGGGTACCCGATGACGGCGGGGGTCGGCCTTCCGACCCTCGCCCGGTTGCCCCGGACCTGCTGGCGGACAAGGACATCCACCGCGTGGACCGGCTCTTCCCGCTGCTGACCGCGGTCACCCTGCTCGCCCCCGCGGTGGCCGGCGGACTGCTGGGCTGGAGCTGGTGGGGCGCTCTGACGGCGTTCCTCTGGGCGAGCAAGGTCCGCTGGCCCAAGCCCGAGCGCTTCGCCCGGCTGCTCAAGCCCTGACCTGGACCGCCCGGTCACGGGGCCCCGGCCGGGTCGGACCACGGGACCGCCGGCAGACCACTAGGGTTCGTCAGGTCGTGAGGGCGTCCAGCGCGGAGGGTGGCGCAGTGCACAACCGCCGTGCCCGCCTGCGGGAGCTGCTGGTCGCCGACCGCGCCGCCGGTGGTGCCGTCTCCACCGTCGCGCTGGTCTGCGCGCGGTGCGTGGTGGAGCTGTCGGTCACCGGTGCCGGTGCCACCGTGCTCAGCGAGCACCATGTCGACGGCGACCGCGCCGCGCCGGCGAACCGGGGCCTAGTGCACGCCACGGACCCGGTCAGCGCCGGACTGGAGGACCTGCAGCTCACCGTGGGCGAGGGGCCCTGCCTGGACAGCTTCGAGTCGGGCGGTCCGGTGCTGGTCGCGGACCTGGCCGCGGACGGCGCGCGGTGGCCTGCGTTCACGCCCGGCGCCTTGGCGCTGGGGGCCGCGGCCGTGTTCTCGTTCCCGCTCCAGTTCGGCGTGGTGCGGCTGGGGTCGCTGGACCTCTACCGCGACGTGCCCGGCCCGCTGACCCGGACCGAGGTGACCGACGCGCTGATCCTCTCCGACATGGCCACGCAGGGCGTCGTCGAGGACCTCGACGGGCATGCCACCGCGGACCTGAGCTGGCTGCTGGACCCGCACGTCGAGGTGCACCAGGCGGCGGGCATGGTGCAGGCGCAGCTCGGCGTGAGCACCGACGTGGCGCTGATGAGGTTGCGGGGCCACGCGTTCACCCACGACCTGCCGCTGGCCGAGGTCGCCCGCCGGGTCGTCGCCCGCACGCTGCGCTTCGCACGGGACGAGGGCCGATAATGATGTGTCTTGAGGAGAGGGCGTCTTGATGAGCACTGGACGGGACCAGCGGCTGGCCGACACGTTCGTGTCGCTGGCCGACACCCTGGTCGCCGACTTCGACGTGCTCGACTTCCTCGGCCTGCTGACCGAACGGGCGGTGGAGCTGCTGGAGGTCGACGCCGCCGGGGTGATCCTGTCCGACCAGCGCGGCGGCTGGCGGCCCGCCGCCGGGTCCTCCGAGCACGCCGAGCTGGTCGAGGTCCTCGCCGCCCAGACCAGGGAGGGTCCCTGCCTGGACTGCGTGCGCACCGGCGAGGTGGTCGCCAGCGCGGACCTGGTCGCCGAGCAGGACCGGTGGCCGCTGTTCGCGCCCGCCGCGGTGGAGGCCGGGTTCCGCGCGGCGTGCGCGCTGCCGATGAGGCTGCGCGACGACATCATCGGGGCGCTGACGCTGCTGCACGTCGAGCCGATCACCATCGACGACTCGACCGTCGCGCTGGGGCGGGCGCTGGCCGACATCGCCACCATCGGGATCCTGCAGCAGCGGGCCGTGCGCCGCGAGGAGGTCGTCTCCGAGCAGCTGCAGGCGGCGCTGCACCACCGCACCGTCGTCGAGCAGGCCAAGGGGGTGCTGGCCGAGGTCGGCGGGCTCGACATGAACCAGTCCTACGTGCTGCTGCGCGACTACGCCCGCGCCCACCAGCTGAGGCTGTCCGACCTCGCCCGCGACGTCGCGACCGGCGCCGTGGACGCGGCGGACATGGTCGCGTGGGACGCCGACGCCCGGACGGCCGGGTCGTGACGGCGGACCGGGGACGGGCGACGCGCACCGGGTCCTCCGACCCGACGTCGGGCGGCCGGGAGCAGCTGGTCTCGCGCACGTTCGTCGCGCTGGCCGACACGCTGGTGGCCGACTTCGACATCGCGGACTTCCTCGACATCCTCACCCGGCGCTGCGTCGACCTGCTGGACGTGTCCGCGGCGGGCGTCATCCTGTCGGAGCGCGGCGGCGGCCTGCGGGTCGTGGCCACCTCGACGCAGCGCGCCGAGCTGCTGGAGCTGTTCGCGGTGCAGACCGAGAACGGGCCGTGCATCGAGTGCGTCCACACCGGTCGCCCGGCCTCCTGCGACGACCTGGCCACCGACGGGCAGCGGTGGCCCAGGTTCGCCGCCGCCGCGAGCGAATGCGGCTTCCGGGCCGTGCAGGCGCTCCCGATGCGGTTGCGCGACCAGGCGGTCGGCGCCCTCAGCCTGCTCAACACCGAACCGGGACCGCTGGGCGACGACCACGTCCAGCTCGGCCAGGCCCTGGCCGACGTCGCCACCATCGGGATCCTGCAGCACCGCACCATCGAACGCGGGGACCAGGTCGCCGAGCAGCTGCAGACCGCGCTCACCAGCCGCGTGGTGATCGAACAGGCCCGCGGGATGATCGCCGAGCGCGGCGGGCTGTCGATGGCCGAGGCGTTCACCCTGCTGCGCGGCCACGCGCGCGCCAACAACCGACCGCTCACCCCGCTCGCGCTCGCCGTCGTCGAGGGCGCCGTGGACCCCGACGTGATCCTCGGGCGCCGCAAGGCCTAGGTGTACCGCACTTGCCGTCCGCGTCGGTGTCGGAACAGCCCGCGGACGGTCCGTCAGGTCCGTGGACAACAGCGAAGCCCCGCCAAGGGAAGCTGACCCGTGCTCGTCATCGGATGCCTTGGGAACACGACCTGGTACCGCGGCCGTTTGTCACCGGAATGGGTGATGCCGACGCGGGGCGAACGGGTAGGCGGGGTAGTACGATCATCGGGTCCCCGCCGGGAGCGCCTTGACCTCGCCCTCACGACGTGCCGTTCGTACCGTGAGCAGTCGACCGTCCCCTTGCCTCCGCCGTGCGCCGGGGGAGCGGTCGACCAGGAGTTCGCCGTGACCTCTCCTGGACATGACCCCGTCGGGCGGGTCCACCCGCGTTCCGACCTCCACCGGCAGACCACCTCGTCCGCGACCGTGCCCATTCCGCGCAGGGTGCTGCACGTCGTCCCGGACGGCCACCCGCCGCCCCTGTCCGTCGTCGTGCGGGAGAGCACCCAGGCCGTGCTGCTCACCGTGGCGGGGAGCATCGACCGGGAGACCGCGCCACACCTGCACCGGGCCCTCAGGTCGGTGCTGACGACCTGTCCCAGGCTGCTGGTGGTCGACCTGACGGCGGTGCGCCTGCTGGCCTGCGCCGGGTTGTCGGCGCTGGTCGCCGCGCACCGGCTGGCCGAGGACCGCACCCGCGTGCGGGTGGTGGCCGGTACGCGGGTGACGCGCCGCCCGCTGGCGCTGACTGGCCTGGACGGCTACCTGTCCGTCTACGGGACGTGCGCCGGGGCCCTGGCCGACCCGGTCCACCGGTCATGACCCGCTCCGGAGCGAACCGGGGGTTCTCGCGCGGCGCGGTGGACCAGGGCGAGCCGCGGCTCGGGGTGCGCAGCATCCCGGCGGCCGTGGACTTCTACCTCGCGGTGGGCTGCGAGGTCTGCCTGGTCGACGACGGGTGGGTGCGGCTGCGCCAGGGCGACGCGCGGTTCGTGCTCGTCAAGGTCCAGGGTGCTCGTCGTGAGCCGCCTTCGGCCATGGACCTGACCAGTCCCGACCCGGACCTGTTGTGCCGCAGGCTGCGCGCGCTCGGGATCGACACCGGCGCCGGTGCCGCGCGGGGCAGGCTGGAGGTGCGCGACCCCGACGGGAACCTGGTGGTGATCAGCCGGACGGCGGGCGCGCCGCGGGCGCGCCGACCGACCTTTCGGGACGACGGCGCGACCGCTCGGCGGAAAGGTGGGGCATGACCAGACGTCCGGACGACGACGACCGGATCCGCCAGCAGAACGAGATCGACGACGAGGTGGCCGCGTCGGCACCGGGCGCCGACGCGGACGCGCGGAACCGCCACCTCGACATCCGCGAGGTCGCCTCGGACGAGCAGGAGCGCAGGCTCGACGTCCGGGAGCGGCAGCTCGACGACCGCCAGGCCGCCCAAGGCGCGCGCGACGCGGTGACCCGTCACCGCGAGCAGGAAGCCGACCGGCGTGAGGAGAGGGCGGACCGGCGCGAGGAGAGGGCTGACCAGCGCGAGGTCGACGCCGAGACCGCGTCGCCCGGCCGGTGCCGTGGATGACGGGTCGTCGACGGCTCCGGGCGTGGTCACCGACGATCCCGCGGGACCGGCCCGAAGCGGTCCGCGGGTGAGGACCTGATCGCCGACCGACCGCGGGGGTCGTCCTCGCCGGGGTCGCCCTACAGGTCCAGCAGCAGGTCGCGGACCACCTCGGGCCGGGACAGGAACGGGTGGTGGCCCGCGTCGACCTCGACGACGCGGCCCGCGGCACGGGCGAGCTCGCGCTGCTTCGCGACGGGCGTGCCCCGGTCCCGCGTGCACACGAGGTACGTCGAGGGGATGTCGTGCCAGGCGGCGGCACCGACCGGCTGCCCGGTGACCCGCACGCTCTGCCGGGCGAGGTGGTCGGGGGCCTGCGCCCGGACGTCGGCGTCGCAGTCGTGCAGGAACGTGTCCACCAGCAGCTCGGGCCGCACCCCGAACGTCCCGGCGTCGGGGTCGACGTCGAGGAACGGGGCCGGGGTGCCGTCGCCGAAGTCGGCGAGGCACTGCCCCACCTCGGGCAGGTAGCTGGAGACCAGCAGCAGGTGGCGCACCGAGGCCACGCCCGCGGCCGCCTCCGCCGCCACGATGCCGCCGTAGCTGTTGGCGACCACGACGGTCGGCTCGTCGCCCTCCAGCAGCACCTCGCGGACCGCGCCGACGTCCTCGGGCAGCCCCGGACCAGTGGCGCCTCCGGGCACACCGGCCTCGCCGCAGCTCGGCAGCGCCGGGGTCGCGCTCGACACCCCGTGCGCCAGCAGGAGCCCGGTCATGCGGTGCCACCACCACGACCCGTCCCGCACGCACGCCCCGTGCACGAACACGACCCTCATCGCCACCTCCACGTCGACATCCGCCGTCCGCACCGGCGGTGGATGGAGGCGAAGTTACGCGGAAGTCGGGGCGACGACCGCGGCCGGGCCTCAGCGGGCCCGGCCGGAGCGTCGCCCCCGTGCGGGCAGCCCGCCGTCGGCGGCGTCCTCGACGAGCGCGTCCACGGTCTCCTCAGCGCACGTCCGGTTGGCGCCGATCCCGCCGGTGGACCCGCGCTTGGCCCACCCGACGACGTAGGTCCCCGGCCGGTCCCGGACGCGTCCCGCGGTGTGCGGGACGGTGCCGGTGTCCTCGTCGAACGGGAGTCCGGGCAACGGGGTGCCGCGGTGGCCGACCGCCCGGACGACCTGGCCCGCGGCGATCTCCACGTCCCCGACGGGGCCGGTCACGCGGAGCCCGCGCACCCGCGTGTCGCCGAGCACGGCGACGGGCGCGGAGTGGAAGCGGAGCACGACGCGACGCCGGTCGGCCGGGGGAGGCGCCGACCAGTCGACGACCTCCCGCGCGACCCGGTGCAGCACAAGGACTTTGCCGTCCCGTGCCGAGGTGTCGACGGCGTGCGCGGTGCGGGGGTCCTGCGCGTCGACCACCAGGTCGACGCCGTCGCGTTCGACGAGGGCCAGCAGCTCCGACGCGCTGCACGCGGCGGCGGCCGGGCCGCGGCGGCCGAGCACGACGACCTCGCGCACACGGCTGGTCCGCAACCGCGCCAACGCCCGCGGCGCGATCGGCGTCCCCGCAAGGGTTTCCGGGTCGGCGGTCAGGATCCGCGCCACGTCCAGCGCGACGTTGCCGTTGCCCACCAGCACGACGCGGTCGCACGACAGGTCGACGGCGTCGTCCGGCACGTCGGGATGGCCGTTGTACCAGGACACCGCGGTCGTGGCGGCGATGCTGCCCGGAAGGTCCTCGCCGGGGACCCCGAGGGGCTTGGCCGACGCGGCGCCGACGGCGTAGACCACCGCGTCGTGCCGGGCCGCCAGCTCGTCCGCGGTGACGTGCACCCCGACCTCGACGCCCAGCCGAAGCCGGAGCCGGGGGTGGTCGTGCAGGCGCGCGAAGGACTCGCCGATCCTCCTGGTGGACGGGTGGTCGGGTGCGACGCCGTAGCGGACCAGACCGCCCGCGACCGGAAGGCGGTCGAACAGGGTGACGCGGGCGCTCGTGCGCAGCAGGAGGTGCTGGACGGTGTACATGCCCGCGGGACCGGTGCCCACGACCGCCACGTCCAGCGGTCGCAGGTCGCTCGGGGTGGGTCGGGCGAACACCGGCGGCCCCCACGCGTGGAGGTTCGGCGCGGACGCCCCGGCGGGCGGGTGGTCGGCGTAGTAGTCGGCGTTGATCCGCGCGTACGGCTTGAGCGGGCCGGCGAGGGCGTCGACGGGGAAGATCGCGTCGACGGGGCACGCGTCGGCGCAGGCCCCGCAGTCGATGCACGCCCGCGGGTCGACGTGCAGGACGTCGGTGGTGCCGAAGTCCGGCTCGTCCGGCGTCGGGTGGATGCAGTTGACCGGGCACACGGCCACGCACGAGGCGTCGTTGCAGCAGGTCTGGGTGATCGCGTAGGCCATGGGTCAGATCAGGTTCGCGCGTCGGTAGAACCAGGTGGCGGCCTTCGTGAGCAGGCCGGCGGAGTGCAGGAACCCCATCAGCCCCGAGCAGCTGGAGCGCAGCATCGCCCGGTGGTGCTCGTTGGCCCCCGCCTCGCGCAGGGCCCGCTCGGTGTCGAGCCCGGCGTTGGCGTACACCCGCGCGCTGACCATGCTGGTGACGATGCAGTACGCGGCGACCGCCACGACGAGTGCGTTGACCTGCCTGCGCAGCCGGCCCGCCCCCCTGAGGCGGTCCCTGGTCTCGACGCGGGCGAACTCCATGTGGCGCGACTCCTCGACCACGTGGATGTTGTTGATGGTGCGGACGAAGGGCGCCACGCGCTCGTCGCGCATCCAGTCCCGCTGCATGACGTCGAGGACCTCCTCGGCGACCAGGATCGCCGCGTAGGCGGCCTCGCCGGCGGCGACGGTCTTGAACACCCGGCCCAGCTCGACCACCAGTCGGCGCGGCCGGTACGCGGGCGCGCCCAGCTTCGCGGCACCCCGCGCGAACATGACGGAGTGGCGGCACTCGTCGGCGATCTCGGTCAGCGCCCACTGGAACGCGGGGTCGGTCGGGTCCTTCGCGTAGAAGTCCCGGAGGACCATCTGCTGCAGGATCATCTCGAACCAGATCCCGGTGCTCGCGACCGAGGCGGCCTCCTGGCGGGTGAGCTCGCGCTGCTGCGCCGCCGACATCTCCTCCCAGTAGGAGGTCCCGTACAGCGTGCTCCACTCCGGGCTCGCGCCGTGGAAACCCTTGTCCAGCGGCGTCTCCCAGTCGACCTCCTCGACGGGGTCGTAGGACAGCGCGCGTGACGACTCCAACAACCTGCGTGCGACGGCTCGGCGGTCTCGGTCCTGGGTATCTGCGCTGGTCACGAGGACTCCCTGATGACGAGGTTGGTGTTACCCGAAGTTGCAGTTACTCAAGGTAACATGAACCGCGCGTTCCTCTCGAGCCCTGAGCTGGGACCGTCCGGGCGATTCGGCGTCCCGGTGCTGGTCGCGGCACCGCGGCGACCAGCCGCGGGCGTGCCGAACGGCTAGGTTTGCGGTGGGCGGAACAGAGGTGTCAGGAGGCCGGGTGTCGATCGGTGATGGTCGTCAGGACGGGCACGTCGACCCGTTGCGGGTCGAGCGCGAGGTGCGGGGCGACGCCGTCGTCGTGAGCGCCGCCGGGCAGGTGGACTCGCACACCGCGGCGGGTCTGGGTGAGCAGCTGGCCGCGGCGTACGGCGACGCGGCGGGTGCCGCGGGTCCGGTGGTGGTCGACCTGACCGGGGTCGACTTCCTCGCCTCGGTCGGGCTGTCGCTGCTGGTGGAGTACCACCTGCTCGGCGTCCGCCGGAGCAGGCCGCTGCGGGTGGTCGCACCGGCCCGCAACCCGTTGCGCGCGTTGCGGGCCACCATGCTCGACCAGACGCTGGAGCTGTACCGGACCGTGCCCGAGGCGCTGTCCGGTACCTAGCGCGGCGCGGGGCGGGACCTCACGACCGCAGGGAGTCGACGGCTTCCTCGACCGTGCGGTGGAACGGGAGGACCTTGTCCAGCCCGACGATCTGGAACACGCGCGTCAGCTCCTGGTTGAGCCCGGCGAGGCCGAACGGGCTGTCGGCCGCCTGGGAACGCTGGTAGGCCAGGACGAGCACGCTGATCCCGGTGGAGTCGCAGTAGGCGAGACCGGTCAGGTCGATGACCAGACCGCCGCCGGGACCGACCGGGACGGTGTCGAGCAGCTCGGTCAGCCTGGGTGCGGTGTGGTGGTCCAGCTCGCCCTCGACCCGGAGCACGGTGGAGCCCGCCGGGTGCTGGTCGAGGGTGACTGTGAACGTCTCGTCGGTCACCGGTGCTCCTGTGTCGCGGTTCGGGCTGGATCGTGGACGGATGGCGATGTCCCGTGCTCCGGGGGTCTGCCACGATCACGCGCACCCTGGACGGCTGACCTATCCTACGGATCGCCCCACCGGCGCGCGGTGGTGGCGGGAGCTGGGCGGCCACCAGTGCCAGGGCATCGGCTCCGGTGTGGTCGGCGTGGACGAAGGGGTTTGCGGTGACGCGTTCCGACGACGCCGGGCACGAGTCGACGGCGGCGGTGGCCGAGGTGTTCGCCGCCGACGACGAGGTCGGGCCCGACCTCGCGGCGGTCGACTGGACGAGGACGCCGCTGGGGCCGCCCGCCGACTGGCCGCAGAGCCTGCGCACGGCGGTGAGCATCCTGCTGTCCTCCCGGTTCCCGATGTGGATGGCCTGGGGCCCGCAGCTCACGTTCTTCTGCAACGCCGCCTACCGGCGCGACACGCTGGGCCGCAAGTACCCCTGGGCGCTCGGGCGGCCCGCCGACGAGGTGTGGGCCGAGATCTGGGGCGACATCGGCCCCCGCATCGACAACGTGCTCACCACCGGGAAGGCAACCTGGGACCAGGCTCTGCTGCTGTTCCTGGAGCGGTCGGGCTACCCCGAGGAGAGCTACCACACGTTCTCCTACAGCCCGCTGCGCGACGACCTCGACGTCGTGGTGGGCATGCTGTGCGTGGTCAGCGAGGACACCGACCGGGTCATCGCCGAACGGCGGATGGCGACCCTGCGGGACCTGGGGTCGGACCCCAGCGTGGTGCGCACCGAGCAGGAGACCCTGGCCTTCGCCCGCGACCAGCTCGCCCGCAACCCGCGCGACCTGCCGTTCACGGCCACCTACCTGTTCGGCGAGGACGGCTCCGCGCGGCTGGCGGGCGCCACCGGCGTCACCGCCGGGCACACGGGCGCTCCCGAAGTGCTGCCCGCCGGCGTCCCCGACGCGCTGTGGCCCGCGGCGGAGCTGGCGCGCGGCGAGTCCGCGCTGGTGGAGCTCGACGGGCCCGCGTTCGACGGGCTGCCCGCCGGGGGCTGGCCGCTGCCACCGGTGCAGGCGCTGGTGGTGCCGCTGCAGCAGCAGGGCGGCATGCCGTACGGCTTCCTGGTGGCCGGGCTCAACCGCTACCGGCAGCTGGACGAGGGCTACCGCGGGTTCGTCGACCTGGTCGCCGGGCACGTCGCCGCGGGCATCGCCTCCGCCCGCAGCTACCAGGCGCAGCAGCGCCGGGCGGAGGAGCTGGCCGAGCTGGACCGGGCCAAGACGGCGTTCTTCTCCAACATCAGCCACGAGTTCCGCACCCCGCTGACCCTGATCATGGGGCCGGTGGCGGAGCTGCGCGACCGGCTGGCCGAGTCGGACCCGCGCACCAGCGGCGAGCTGGAGATCGTGCACCGCAACGGGTTGCGGCTCGGCAAGCTGGTCAACACCCTGCTGGACTTCTCCCGCATCGAGGCGGGCCGGACGCAGGCGCGCTACGAACCGGTCGACCTGGCCGCCGTCACCGCCGAGCTCGCCAGCGTGTTCCGCTCGGCGGTGGACAAGGCGGGGCTGGACTTCGACGTCGACTGCCCGCCGCTGCCCGAGCCGGTGCACCTGGACCAGGGCATGTGGGAGAAGGTCGTCCTCAACCTGCTCAGCAACGCGCTGAAGTTCACCTTCGAGGGCTCGATCCGGGTCGCCGTGCGCGCGGACGGCCGCGAGGCGGTGGTCACGGTCGCCGACACCGGCGTCGGCGTGCCGCCCGAGGAGATGCCCCGGCTGTTCGAGCGCTTCCACCGCATCGAGAACTCCCGCTCGCGCTCCAACGAGGGCAGCGGCATCGGGCTCGCCCTGGTGCAGGAGCTGGTGGGCCTGCACGGCGGCAGCATCACCGCCGACAGCGCGGAGGGGAGCGGCACCCGCTTCACCATCCGGGTGCCGTTCGGCACCGCCCACCTGCCCGCCGAGGCGCTGTCCGACGTCGCGGGCTCCACCGCCGTGTCCACCACGGCCGCCCCGTACGTGCAGGAGGCCCTGCGCTGGCTGCCCACCGGGCACGGCGACGCGGCACTCGCGGACGTCAAGGCGCCGGACGACGCGGCGACCGCGTCGGGCCCCGCGGTGCCCGCGACGGTGCTCGTCGCCGACGACAACGCCGACATGCGCGAGTACCTCTCCCGGCTGCTGTCCGACGCCGGCTACGGCGTCCGGGCCGTGACCGACGGCGTGGAGGCGCTGGAGGCGGTCCGCGCCCAGCTGCCCGACCTGGTCGTCAGCGACGTGATGATGCCCCGCCTCGACGGGCTGTCCCTGGTCGCGGCGCTGCGGGTCGACCCGAGGACGGCGGCGGTGCCGGTGCTGCTGCTGTCCGCGCGCGCCGGGCAGGAGGCGTCCATCGAGGGCCTCCAGGCCGGTGCCGACGACTACCTCGTCAAGCCGTTCGCCGCGGCCGAGCTGCTGGCCAGGGTGCGGGCGAACGTGGAGCTGTCCCGCCTGCGCCACCACCACGCCCGCTGGCACACCGCGCTGATCGACTCGTTGCAGGAGGCGTTCTTCGTCTGCGACGAGGAGGGCGCGGTCGTCGAGATCAACACCGCGTTCACCGACATCCTCGGCTACGGGCCCGAGAACCTGCCCTACACGCCGGCCCACCCGTGGTGGCCCGACGCCGAGGCCCACCCCGACGGCCACCGGCGGTTCGCCGACGCCTTCTCCGACCTGCTCGGCCGCAACCGGGGCAGCCACACCATCCCGGCGACCCACCGGGACGGCCACCTGCTGTGGATCAGCGTCATGTTCAACCCGGCCCAGGACCCCGACACCGGGCGCACCGTGGTCGTGGGCACCTTCCGCGACGTCACCGCCGAGCACTACGCGATCCAGCGGGACACCGCGCTGGCGGCCCTGGGCATACGCCTGTCCGAGGCGACCAGCCTGCCGCAGGCCCTGTCGGGGGCCCTGGAGGAGCTCGAGGGGCTGTGGCAGGCGCGCGGGGTGCTCGCTGTCGTCTTCGGCGACCGCGACACGCCGACGGTCACGGGCACCGACCCCGACCTGTCCTGGGGCGACCTGGACGTCGAGGCGCGCGCCCGGCTCGGCGCGTTGCGCGAGCGCCCGGTGCTGAGCCCCGTGGTCCACGGTGGCAGCGGCGCCGGGATCACCCTGGAGCACCCCGAGGGCCTGATGGCGCTCTGGCTGGACCTGGACGGCCGCCGCCCCTTCACCGACCAGGACGAGGTCCTGCTGTCGCTGCTGGCCGGACACCTCGCGCACGGCCTGGGACGGGCCCACCAGATCGACCAGCAGCGGGAGACGGCGCTGGCGCTGCAACGCGCCATCCTCGGCCCCTCGCAGCTGCCCAACGGCTTCGCCGTCCGCTACGAGCCCGCGGCCCAGCCGCTGGAGATCGGCGGCGACTGGTACGACACCGTGCCGCTGCCCGACGGCCGCATCGGCATCGTCGTCGGCGACTGCGTGGGCCGCGGTCTCAAGGCCGCGGCCGTGATGGGGCAGCTGCGCAGCGCCTGCCGCGCCCTGCTCCTGCAGCAGACGGGCCCCGCCAGCACCCTGATGGCACTGGACCACTTCGCCGCGGGCCTGCCGGGCGCGCTGTGCACCACCGTGTTCTGCGGGATCCTCGACCCGGAGACCGGTCGCCTGACCTACTCCAGCGCCGGGCACCCGCCCGCCATCCTCGCGAGCCCCGACGGCACGACCCGGCTGCTCGACGAGGCGGGCTCGACCCCGCTCGCCGTGCGGCCCGGTGCCCAGCGCCCGGAGGCGGAGTGCCACCTGCCCGCCCGCGCCACCCTGCTGATGTACACCGACGGACTGGTCGAACGCCGCCGCCGTCCGCTGACCGCGGGCATCGACGAGGCGGGGGAGGCCGTCCAGGCGGGCCGGGACACCGCGCTCGACGACCTCGCCACCGAGGTGATGGACCGGCTCGCCCCCACCGGCGGCTACGACGACGACGTCGCCCTGCTGCTCTACCGCCACCCGGCCCCGCTGGACCTGACCTTCCCCGCCGAGTCCTCCCGGCTCGCGCCGGTCCGCAAGACCCTGCGCGGATGGCTCGCCCAGTGCGGGCTGCCCCCTCGGGCCGTGCAGAGCGTCCTGGTCGCGGCGGGCGAGGCGTGCGCCAACGCCGTCGAGCACGGGTACCGCGGCACGACCCCCGACGAGGTCAGGTTGCGGGCGGAGGCACTGGTCAGCGACCTGCACCTGACGGTCGCGGACACCGGCCGCTGGCAGGCGCCCGAGCCCGAGGCCAACGCGCACCGCGGGCGCGGTGTCGCCCTGATGCACGCGATGATGGAGCAGGTCACCATCACCCCCGGCCCGAACGGCACCACCGTCGACATGCACCTGAGGATCCCCTGATGACCACTCCACTCACCCTCACGCCCGGTCGTGCCCCGGACGGGGCCGCGGTCCTGAAGGTCGTCGGTGAGATCGACATGAGCAACACCGACGCCTTCGACGCCGCCCTCGACGGCATCGAGGGACGGCTCGTGGTCGACCTCTCCGAGTGCGAGTACCTCGACAGCGCGGGGCTGAGCGTCCTGTTCGCCCACGCCTCCCGCATCGAGGTCGTCGCCTCACCGGTGCTGGTGCCCGTCCTGACCTTCTCCGGACTGGCCACCATGGTCACCGTCCGCGGCTCGTAGGCGGGTACCCGAAGCGTTACCGGCCTCGCTGTCCGTTCCCCCGGACAGGTGCGCACCGCACCGCCCCGTGCTCGTAGTGTTCTCCGGAGGCGCACGGTCGGGTGGGACGAGGTTGGTGGATGGGCGTTCGGAGTTCACGGCTGCGGCAGCGCGTGCTGGAGGCGGTGACGGACAGCTCGCTGCGGGAGCTCGACCTGGAGAAGCTCCTGGAGGTCCTGCTCCGGCGGGTGCAGGAGCTGCTGTCCATCGACACCGCCACGATCCTGCTGACCGACCCCAGCGGCCAGCAGCTGGTGGCCAAGGCGACCATCGGCCTGGAGGAGGAGATCTTCCAGGGCGTCCGGATCCCGGTCGGGACCGGCTTCGCGGGGCGGGTGGCCCACGGGCGGGAGCCGGTGCGGCTGGAGCACGTCGACCGGTCCACGGTGGTCAACCCCCTGCTCTGGGAACGGGGTCTGCGGTCGATGGTGGGCGTGCCGATGGTCGCCCAGGGCGACCTCACCGGGGTCCTGCACGTCGGCAGCACCGCGGCCCGCCGGTTCACCGACGAGGAGGTCGACCTGCTGCAGATCGTCGCCGACCGGCTCGCCACCGCCGCGCACGCGCACCGGTCGCGCTCCGCGCGGGCCGCGGCCGCCATGCTCCAGGACAGCCTCCTGCCGGGACGGCTGCCCGCCACCGACCGCTGGGACATGGCGGCCCGCTACGTCCCCGGCACCGACAGCGGGGTGGGCGGCGACTGGTACGACGTGTTCCACCTGCCCGGTGACCGCATCGGACTGGTGATCGGCGACGTGGTCGGCAACGGGCTGTCCGCCGCGATCGTCATGGGGCGGCTGCGCAGCGCGCTGCGCGCCTACGCCCTGGAGTTCACCGACCCCGCCGAGGTGCTCGGCAAGCTCGACCGCAAGGCCAGCCACTTCGAGGACAACACCATGGCGACGGTCGCCTACGCGGTCATCGACACGGCGGCCCGCCGCATGGACCTCGCCCTGGCGGGCCACCCGCCGCCGGTCCTCGCCGTGCCGGGCCGCCCCGCGGAGTTCGTCGACGCCCCGGTCGGCCCGCCCGTCGGCTACGACCTCGCCGTCACCGGCCGTCGGAGCGGGAGCGTCGACGTGCCTCGCGGCGCGCTCGTGGTCCTCTACACCGACGGGCTCGTGGAGCGCCGCGAGCAGGACCTGGACAGCGGGCTGGAGATGCTCCGGCTGGCCGTCATGCCCGAGCCCGCGGAGACCGCCTGCATCCAGGTGATGGCCGCCCTCGTGGGCGACCGGCCCGCGCCCGACGACATCGCGCTGCTGGCGGTCCGGCACAGCCCGCTGCCCTGAGTCGGCGGGTCAGTCCTCGACGGGCAGGTTGTCGAGCAGCCAGTCCACGCTGCGCTGGACGTGCCGGTCGAGCAGCGCGCGGGCCTCGTCGGTCTTGCGGGTGGTCGCGAGCACCATGAGCTCGCGGTCCTCGGCCAGCGCGTGCTCGGCCATGTCGACGTCCGGGGTGCCCGCCAGCTGCTGGTAGAGCTCGGAGCTGTGCAGCAGCGTCCGCAGGTAGTCCAGCAGCCGAGGGCTGCCGCAGGCCTCGCCGAGGGCGTTGTGGAAGTCCGCGTGCGCCCGCACCCACTCGTCCGTCGGGCTGCCGTCCTGGTGGAGCTGGGCCGTGTGCTCGAGCACGTGGTGGGCGGAGACCACCCGCGCCTCCCACCGCAGGTCGCCCAGGCGCATCGACTTCTCCAGGGCGAGCCCGGCCAGCAGCTGCAGCAGCTCGCCCAGCTCCAGCAGGTCGGCCCGCGACACCTCGACCACCCGGAACCCGCGGTTGGGCGTGAGCACGGCGAGGCGGTGCTCGACGAGCCTGGTCAGAGCCTCGCGCAGCACGGACATGCTGACCTGGTACCGGTCGGCGGCGACCTGCAGCCGCAACGGGCTGCCGGGCCGCAGCACACCGCTGAGGATGTCGGCGCGCAGGCCGTCGTAGACCATCTGCGTCCGGCTGGCCGTGCGGGTGGTCGCGGTCATCTCGCCTCTTCGGGTCGTCGGAGCGGTGACAGGGTAGAGCAGGTTCCGACAATCCTGGCGGACCCCTCAACGCATCCCGTGTTGTGATCGGTACCGCCGTGGCGAAGATTAGTCACTAAAAGCAAGAATATCGATATTCCCTTGCCTTGACGACAGGTTCGCGATGTCATGGACCGGCGTTCGACAGAGGTGGGACGGCGGTGGGCGAGCCCGGTGCGCGGGCGGCCGCGACGCCGCCGGCCCGCACACGACACCGGAAGAGGAACGATGAACCTCGCTGACAGCTCGGTCCCGGAGCGGTGGAGCACGGGGCGGACGGTGGTGCTCGGCAACGTCCACGTGATCAGCATGGACAGCCGGGTCGGTGACTTCGTCGGGGACGTCGTCATCGAGGGCGACACCATCCGCGACCTCGGGCCCGGCGCGGGCGCCGACCGACCCGACGACGCGCTGGTGGTCGACGCCGGTGGCGCGATCGCGATCCCCGGCCTGGTCGACAGCCACGTGCACGCCTGGGAGGGGGCGCTGCGCGGGGTGTCGCCCGACAGCGACTTCATGTCCTACATGGCGCTCACCCACTCGACGCTGGGCCCGCTGATGAGTCCCGAGGACGTCGCCGTCGGGCAGGCCCTCACCGCCGCGCGGGCCCTCGACCAGGGCGTGACCACGATCGTCGACAACAACCACAACGTCCGCTCGCGGGAGCACGCGCACGCCGCCCTCACGGCGCTGCGCGACGCGGGCGTCCGCACGGTCTTCGCCGCCGGGGTCGGGATGGGCCAGCCCGACGGGCACCTCCTCCCGCTGCTGCTGGAGCTGCGCTCCGCTCACGACGACGACATGACCCGGATCCGGCTGATGCAGGCCTTCCCCACGCTGGACGGCTGGAAGTTCGCGGTCGAGCACGGCTTCGGCGCGGTCGCGGAGTTCGGCACCTGGCTGGACGACCTCGACGGCTACCTCACCAGCGGCCTGCTCGGCCCGTCGTTCACGCTCGACCACTGCGCCGGGCTGTCGGCCGAGCAGTGGTCCCGCGTCGCCGACTCCGGCGCGGCGGTCGCGCTCGCGCCGCGCTCGGACCCGCACTACGGGTTCGCCGCGGCGGCACCGGTCCTGCAGGCCGACCGGGTGGGCGTCCAGGTCGGGCTGAGCAGCGACAACGAGTTCGAGTACGGCTCGCACCTGTTCGAGGAGATGCGCCAGCTGATGAGCGCGCAGCGCGGCGCGGCCGCCGCGGCGACGCAGGCGGGCGAGCAGGACGTGCCGCGGCCCTGGGGAGTGCGCGACGCGCTGCGCGCGGCCACCGTCGGGGGAGCGCTCGCGGCCGGGCTGCCGGGCCGCGTCGGCGTGCTCGCGCCCGGCGCGAAGGCGGACCTGGTGCTGCTGGGCACCGACCGCCTGCGCCCCATCACCTCCGAGCTGGGCGCGGCGGTGAGCTACGCGACCGTCCGGGACGTCACCGCGGTGGTGGTCGACGGCCGCCCGCGCAAGTGGGCGGGGGAGCTCGTGGGCGTCGACTGGGCCGACCTGGTGCGGCGGGGCGAGGACAGCCGCGACCGGCTGCTGGCGAGGATCGGCCACTCGGTCGAGGACCTGCGGTTCGCGGGCGAGCTGGTGCTCGGCGGCTGAGGGGTCCGCCGGTCACCGCGACCACGACGGCCGCCGGTCGTCGTGGTCACGGCCCGGCGAACCGGAGCAGGCCCAGTCCGACGGCCGCGGTCGCCGCGGAGACTGCGAGCAGCCACGGCGCCGCCCGGCGCCAGGCCGCGATCCGGCGGGCGTCGCGGGGGCGCAGCGGGCCGCCCTCGGCGAGGCGGCACGCCAGGAGGAAGACGAGCAGGCCCGCGACGGCCGCCAGTCCGGACCACGTGAGCGCCGAGCCCACCTGCGTCGGGGTCGTGCCGTCCACCGCTGCTCCTCGTCCGCGGTCACCGGAGACCGAGGACGGCAGCGCACCAGTGCGCGGCAGCCCACCCGAGAGGCTCCGGACCAGCGCACGCCGAACGACGTGCGCACCGGTGGCAGGTCTTCGGACTCGCGGGCGTCGTGCTCGTGCCTACTGGCCGTCGCTTCCCGGACTCGCGTCCAGTGCTCGTTGACGGCGGTCGTTCCCGCTCACCGCTGCGGGGCAGTCCCGGAGTCGCACCGGGTTCCCTCTTGCCTCACCCGCCCCGAGGGGCGGGTGAACCACCAGCACCGGTGATCGTAGTCGTACGGCCGGGCGCTACCCGTTGGCGGCGGCCGCCCGCTCCCGGACGACCGCCAGCCCCGCGGCGTGCCCGACGACGGGCGCGTACCCGAGCTCGGACACGGCCTTGTCCGTCCGCAGGGTGCAGTCCTGCCCGAGGAACCACCTCGCGGGCACGGGGATCTCGCGGTCGGCGGTGCCCGCGTCCAGGTCGGGGATCGGCGTGTCGACGCCGTGGATCCCGAACAGGGTCTCCAGGAACTCGCGGAGCACGACGCGGTGCCGGTCGGTGACGAAGTAGGCCTGGCCGGGTCGGCCCCGCCGCCACCCGAGCACCAGGCCCTCGACGGCGTTGTCGACGAACGTGACGTCGGTGGTGTGCCGACCGCCCTCGATCCAGGCGAACCGCCCGGCCTTGGCCGCGGCCACCAGCCCGTCGACGAGAATGCTCTCCGGACCCCAGACGAACCTCGGGCGGATCGACACGGTGGTGAACCCCGGCGCGTTCGCGTCGAGCACGATCCGCTCGGCCGCGGCCTTCGTCGCGGAGTACGCGGCCGCCGAGTCCGGCCGCAGCGGCGCGGTCTCGTCGACCTCCAGCAGCGGGTCACCCGCCAGGAGCGCGGCCTCGCTTCCGCAGTGGACGAACCGGGGTACCCCGGCCTGCCTGGCCGCGTCCACGGCGGCCCTGGTGCCGCCGACCGTCACGAGCTCGTGCCGCGCGCGGTCGGCGTCGATGTCGGTCTCGGCGGCGAGGTGGAAGACCACGTCGTGCCCCGTGACCGCGTGGCGCCACGTGGCCGGGTCGGTCAGCTCCCCGCGCACGGGGTCCGCGCCGAGTGCCGCCACCTTCTCCGCCGCCGCGTCCCCGCGCACCAGGACGCGGACCTGGTGCCCTTCGGCCAGCAGCCTGCGGACCAGCGCCCGGCCGATGAACCCCGAACCACCTGTGACGAACGCCCGTGCCATCCGACTCTCCTTAGCGATGTGCCGTCCTTCGTGGACAACAGCGCCGCGGGCCTCCCGTGGCTTCCCGTCGCGGGCGTCGGAGAACGAAGGGCCGCCACAGGTTTCGCGACGGTGTGAGTCAGCGCGCGGGCGGGTCGTCCTCGGTGAGCTGCCGCCGCACCCCGCCGGGCACGTGCACCCCGCGGGCGCGCAAGGTGTCGATGAACCGCGCGGCGAGCGGGTCCGGCGCGGCGGGCGTCACCGCCACGAGCCCGCGGACCCAGCGCGGCGAGAACGACCGGACCGCGCCGGGGAAGCCCGCGCTGACCGCGCTCACCGGGCACACGGCCACCCCGAGGCCCGCCGCGGCGAGCTGCGGCGCCGCGGTCGTCACCGCCGTCCTCATCACGGGCTCCGCGCGGACCCCGGCCTTGGCGAGCGCCCGGTCGAGCCAGCCGCTGAGGCCGTTCTCCGGTGCGTAGTGGACGAGCGGCGCGCCCTCGAGGTCGGCGACCCGCACCGCGGGCAGGCCCGCCAGCGGGTGGTCGGCGGGCGCCGCCAGCACGATCTCCTCCTCGGCGACGGCCGTGGTCGTGAAGCGGTCGGGGACCGGCGCGGGCACCAGCGCCACGTCGACCTCGTCGGACTCGACGAGCCCGAGCAGCTCCTCCATCGACGTGGACTCGCGCAGCGCGATCGTCACCTCCGGGTGGCGGCGGC
This sequence comes from Umezawaea tangerina, assembly GCF_003002815.1. Classification (GTDB taxonomy): domain Bacteria; phylum Actinomycetota; class Actinomycetes; order Mycobacteriales; family Pseudonocardiaceae; genus Umezawaea; species Umezawaea tangerina. The sequence continues at coordinate 173,703 of NZ_PVTF01000007.1, forward strand.
GCCACTCGCGGATCCCCGGTGCCAGCACCGGCACGCTCAGGCTCTGCGCGCAGGCCAGCCGCAGCACACCGCCGACCGCCTCACCGGCCGCCCGCGCCGACCTCACCGCGGCCGCCGACGCCTCGATCGCCCGCCTCGCGTCCGCCACCGCGGCCCGCCCGGCCGGGGTCAGCGTCACACCCCGCGCCTCGCGGCGGAGCAGCGGTGTCCTCGTCTCGCGCTCCAGCGCCGCGAGCTGGTGGGACACCGCGGGCTGCGACAGGTGCAGCAACCGGGCGGCCTGCGTGATCGACCCGGTGTCGGCGACCGCCACCAGGCACTCCAGCGCGCGGAGGGTAGCCATTCGGGCAGTTTATCGGTCCGGCCTGGGGTATCGACCCTGTCGAGGGGTCGTGTGGGCGTTCCGCGGGGGGTGAAGGAACGACCGGCGCGGTACGGGGGAACCGGCTCCCGGCCACGACGCGGGACACCAGGCGGTCAGGCCTCGCGCAGTCCTTCGGCGACCTTGGCCAGGCCGTCCCGGATCAGCCGCCCGTAGTCGTCGTCGCCGAGCGCCCCGATCGTGGCCTCCGCGTGCCGCAGGTGCTCGCGGGCGCTGTCGAGCTCGCCGAGCTTGCGGTAGCACTCGCTCAGGTTCAGGTGCAACGAGGGGAGCAGCCCGGCGACGCTCAGCGGCACCCCGGCCCGCGCCACCCGTTCGTCGGTCAGCCCGTCGACCGCCGCCAACGCCCGCTGGTCCCAGACCAGCTCCTGCCGCGCGTCGTCCTGCACGTCGGCCATCCCGTGCGCGAGCGTGCAGACGTGCAGCGGATCCCCTTGCCCACCACCGATCTCGTCCCAGATCTGGGTGAACAGCACCCTGGCCGCCGCCCGCTCGCCGCTGTGCCCGAGCTGCACCGCCTCGCCGATCCGCAGCAGCACCGGTTCCGTGATCATCGGCAGTCCCCTTTCGCGACGGGGACCGTATCGCTTGTCCGACAAGGGGCACAACGGTCCCGGACGACGAGCGCCCCTCGGGTCGTGATCGGTCCGAGGGGCGCTCCGTCGGCGTCAGGCGCCCGCGCGGTTCCCGGTGGGGATCGTGATGGGTGTGGTGGTGGGGGAGGTGCCCTTGTTCAGGAACAGCATCGCCAGCGCGCGGACGAACTGGTCGAACAGGTAGAAGCCGACCGGCGCGATCGGGATCAGGCCTTCGCGGAAGGCGATGTAGGCGGGCCAGCCGGTGCGGATGGTGGCGGCGGCGACGTGGTCACGGCGCAGGTCCAGCCAGTCGCCGATCTCGTCGCTGAGCACGTAGCGCACGAACTCGTTGAGGAACCCGCGGGTGACGCCGAGGTCGATCTGGGCGGTCAGCCCGAGCAGGTCCTCGGCCAGCTCCCTGCCCTCCACCGAGGGGGTGAGGATCGGCGTGAGGACGCGGGCGGCCTGGGCGTCGGCGGCGGCCCAGGTCTGGGGGATGAAGTCGTCGCGGACGCCGAGCAGGTGGATGGCGACCTGCCACATGTGCAGGAACGCGTCCTCCTCCGCGGCGGTCATCGGGACGCGCCACTCGACGAGCTTGCGGTGCACGAAGGTGCCGAGGCTGTGGAAGGTGACCAGGATGTCGCCGTTGCTGATCGGGACCTGCTCCTCGGCGACCGCCTTCCAGTGCGGCGACTGGGGCAGCAGGTGGCGCACGGCGGCGTGCACCACGCGGGTCTTGTTGGCGGTGACCACGAACTGGCCCGAGGGCTCGAACGCGGTGGCCTCGCTGAGGTCGTAGCCGAAGGTGAACGTCTTGGCGGCGCGGTCCTGCATGTCGGCGCCGCCCGCGGACCAGTAGACGGACTTGGCCTCGCGCGGGATCACCGTGCTCATGATCCCGCTGCCCAGGCCGTACAGCATGAACAGGTAGGTGTCCTTGCGCCGGTTGAAGTCCGCGGCCAGGCGCAGCTTGGCGCGGTCGGCCCAGGACGGCAGCCTGGTGGCCTGTTGGAGGTGGGCGGCGAGGTCGGCCGGTAACCCGCTGGGCAGCGGGTGGTCGTTGTCGACCCACGGCCGCATCGCCGTGTTGACCGCCGGGATCCGGCCGGTGTCCAGGAGTCCTGCCACCACGCGGTCCAGGTCGTCGTCCCAGACCCACCACGGGTCGGTGCCCGCGGCCGCCGGGCCCAGCGGGGCCGCGGAGGCGGCGTTGGCGCCCGCCACGCTCACCAGACCGAGTGCCACACCGAGCGAGAGAAGGTTCCGTCGACTGAGATTGCCCATTTACTTACCTAGCTTCCCTGGTAGGCATAGGCGCAGCGCAAGTCATGTATCACTGGAACGAACCGGCCGCGACGCCGCTTGATCCAACGCGAGATTGCTGGTTAACATATCGAAGTGGGTCGCCCGGCGGCAAGGGCATCGTCGCCCTGAATCGGTCCGCTACTCCGGAGGAGTCCGCATGACCAGTGAGCAGGGCAGGATCCCGGCGTCCCCGACCACCGCGGTGGTGGTCGCCCGTCCCGGCTGGGTGACCGACGAGGTGGTCGCGGGGTGGTGCGAGCGGGTGCGCCGCGACGTGACGCGGCACGGGGGCTCCGCGCCGGAGCCGACGACCGCCGTCGCGCCCTACGACCTGTCGCCGACCGCGACCGTCCCCGCGTGCGCCCCGGAGGACGTCGCGGCCGCGGTCGTGAGCGCCCGACGGGCCCAGCACGCCTGGGCGGGGACACCGGTCGCGCGCCGCGGCGCGGTCGTGCTCGCCTTCCACGACCTGCTGCTGCGACGCCAGGAGGAGGTGCTCGACCTGGTCCAGTGGGAGACGGGCAAGGCGCGCTACCACGCCTGGCAGGAGGTCGCCCAGGTCGCGACCATCGCGCGGTACTACGCCCGCCGCGCCCGGCACCACCTCGCACCCCGGCGGGTGCGCGGGATGGTGCCCGGTCTGACGAAGGTCAGGGAGGTGCGGGTGCCCAGGGGTGTAGTCGGTGTCATCTCCCCCTGGAACTACCCGCTCTACCTCGGCGTCGGCGACGTGCTGCCCGCGCTGCTCGCGGGCAACGCCGTCGTCTCGCGGGCGGACTCCCAGACCCCGCTGACCATGCTGTGGACCCGCGCCCTGATGGCCGAGGCCGGTCTGCCGGACGACCTGTGGCAGGTCGTGACCGGTCCGGGGCCGGTGGTGGGCACGGCCGTGGTCGACACCGTCGACTTCGTCTGCTTCACCGGCTCGACCGCCACCGGTCGCGCGGTGGCCGAGCGCGCCGCGCGGCGGCTCGTCGGGGCGTCGCTGGAGCTCGGCGGCAAGAACCCGCTCATCGTGCGCGAGGACGCCGACGTCGCCGCCGCGGCGGCGGGCACGGCGGTGGCGGCCTTCGCCAACACCGGGCAGATGTGCGTGCACGTCGAACGCGTCTACGTGCACGAGCGGGTCCACGACGCGTTCCGCGACGAGCTCGTGCGGGTGACGCGGGCGCTGCGGCTGGGGCGGTCCTACGACTACTCCTGCGACATCGGGTCGCTGGTCTCGCCCGCGCGGCTGGCGGCCGTCGAGGCGCACGTGGAGGACGCGGTGGGCCACGGGGCGACGGTGCTCGTGGGCGGTCGCGCCCGGCCCGACGTCGGCCCGCTGCACTACGAGCCCACCGTCCTGGAGGGCGTCACGCCCGCCATGGCCGTGTTCGGCGAGGAGACCTTCGGCCCGGTGGTCTCGCTGCACCCCTACGCCGAGGGCAGCGACCCGGTCGCGCTGGCGAACCAGGGGAGCTACGGCCTGTCGGCGTCGATCTGGTCCAAGGACGGCCGCGAGGCCCAGCGGATGGCCCGGCGCATCCGGTCGGGGTCGGTCAACATCAACGACGGCGCCGCGGCCGCGGCGGGCAGCGTCGAGGCCGGGATGGGCGGCATGGGCGACAGCGGCCTCGGCAGGCGGCACGGCGCCGAGGGGATCCTCAAGTTCACCGAGAGCCAGACGATCGCCGCCCAGCGCCTCCTGCCGCTGGGCCCCTCGCCGAAGTCGTCCGCGGGCGCCTTCGTCCGCCGCACCAACCGCCGGCTGACCCTGCTGCGCAGGCTGGGCGTCCGATGAGGCCGCCGGCGGCGGTCCCGGTCGACGCGGACCTGCTCGACACCCCGTGGGCCGGCCTCGCCATCGCCGACGCCGGGCTGGTGCCGTCATGCTGACGGAGTCGTCCCCCCAGTGCGCCACCGAGACAGCCCAAGATCGGAGCCCCGGATGAGCAGCAGCGCGATCCCCGCAGGACGGTCGCTCTACGACGACGACCACGAGCTGTTGCGGGACACGGTCCGCGCCTTCGTGGACAAGCACGCCGCACCCCACGCCGAGCGGTGGCGGGCGGAGGGCAAGGTCGACCGCGTGCTGTTCGAGGAGGCGGCCAAGGCGGGCATCCTCGGGTTCGGCATCCCCGAGGAGTACGGCGGTGGCGGCATCACCGACTACCGCTTCAACGCCGTGATCGGCGAGGAGTTCTCCCGCGACCCGGTGTCCGACGGGCTCGCCGGGGTCGCGCTGTCCAACGACATCGTCATCCCCTACTTCACCGACCTGACCGACGACGCGCAGAAGGCCCGCTGGCTGCCCGGCATCGCCGCCGGGAAGCTGGTCGTCGCGGTCGCCATGACCGAACCGGGGACCGGGAGCGACCTGGCGGGCATCGCGACCACCGCCGTGCGCGACGGCGACGACTACGTGGTCAACGGCAGCAAGGTCTTCATCTCCAACGGCCAGAACGCCGACCTCGTGGTGACCGCCGTGCGGACCGGCCCCGACCGCCACCGGGGGATCAGCCTGCTCGTCGTCGAGGCCGACCGCGAGGGCTTCTCCCGCGGCCGCAACCTGGAGAAGGTCGGCCTGCACGCCCAGGACACCAGCGAGCTGTTCTTCCAGGACGTCCGGGTCCCCGCGGCCAACCTGCTCGGCGAGGAGGGGTCGGGCTTCGCCGGTCTGATGCGGAACCTGCCCCAGGAGCGGATCTCGATCGCGTCCAACGCGGTGGCCTCCTCCGAGGGCGTGCTGGAGCGCACCCTGGACTACGTCAAGCAGCGCAAGGCGTTCGGGCAGCCGATCGGGTCCTTCCAGAACACCCGCTTCGAGCTGGCCGACATGGTCACCGCGGTCCGGGTGAGCCGCAGCTACGTCGACGACCTGCTCGCCCGGCACTCCCGCGGCGAGCTCACCGCCGTGGACGCGGCGGCGGCGAAGTTCTGGACCACGGAGCAGTACGTCTCCGTGGTCGGGCGGTGCCTGCAGCTGCACGGCGGCTACGGCTACATGCTGGAGTACCGCATCGCCCACGACTACCTGGACTCCCGCGTCTCCACCATCTACGGCGGCACCACGGAGATCATGAAGGAGATCGTCGGCCGCGACCTCGGCCTGTAGCCGCGTCGTCGCACGACCGGTCGAGGCGCGCCATGTCAACCGCGAGTCACGCGGGGACACGTGGTTGACTGGCGCCCGTGGCCCTGTTCCCGCGTGCGTCCGCCGGGGTGCCGCGGTGACCGCCGAGTCGACCGCGGCCGTCCGACCGCGCAACCGCAAGCAGCTCATCGTCGAGGCGGCGGGGCGGGTCTTCAGCGAGCGCGGCTACCACGCGGCGTCCATGGACGGGATCGCCGCCGCGGTCGGCATCACCGCCGCCGCCCTGTACCGGCACTTCCCGAACAAGTACGCGCTGTTCGCCGAGTGCGCCGACGTCATGGCGGACCGGCTCGTCGCCGCGCTCGTCGAGGTGCCCGCCGAGGCACCGCCCGCCGACGTGCTCGCCCCGGTCACCCGCGTCACCGTCGCCCACCGCGCCTCGGGCGGCCTGTACCGGTGGGAGGCCCGCTACCTCGACCGCGCCGACCGCCACGCGCTCGCGGCGAAGTTCGCCCACGTCGTCGACCGGGTGGCCGACGCGGTGCGCCGCGAGCACCCGCTGCCCGACGAGCACCTGCGCGCCACCGCGGCCCTCGGCGCGATCGGGTCCATCACGATGCACCACGCCTCGATCGCGCAGCGCCGGGTCGAGGAGCTGCTGCTGGCGTCCGCCCTGCGCGTGGTCGCGACCGACCCCACGACGGCACCCCGCGGCGCCCGCCTGGTCGACCTGCCCACTCCGCCCGTGCCGCGCACCCGGCGTTCGGAGATCCTCGCGGCCGCCGTCCCGCTGTTCGAGCGGGACGGGTTCGCCAACGTCACCAACGGCATGATCGCCGAGGCCGTGGGCGTGGTGTCGTCGGCGATCTACCGCTACTTCCCCGGCAAGGCCGACATCCTGGCCGCCGCCTGCCTCCAGGCCGCCGGGCTGCTGGCGCAGGCGGTGGAGCAGAACCTGCGCGGGGTGGTCGACCCGCACGAGGCCGTGGTCGCGCTGACGGCGACCTACGTGGCCTACAGCTTCGAGCACACCGCGCTCACCAGCGTCGCCGACGCCGAGGTCATCGGCCTGCCCGCCGCGTTGCAGCGCACCCTGGTCGTCGCGCAGCGCGAGCACATCGCCGTGTGGGAGCAGCAGCTGCGGCTGGTGCGCCCGGAGCTCGACTCGCGCCAGGCCCGCGTGCTGGTGCACGCCGGGTTCGGCGTCGTCGTCGAGGCCGGGCGCAGGCTCCGCTGGCAGGACACCCCCGCCCACCGCGACGCCGTCGCCGCCTTCGTCCTGGCCTCCCTGGGACTGTGACCCGCCGCCTCACCCGATGACCAGGCAGTCCAGGTTCCCGCCACTGGCACCGGTGGCGGTGACGCGGATCCGCACCCCGCTCCCGGCGGGCAGCGCCGCGGTCAGCCGGGCGGTGCCCCACGCCGTCCACGACCCGGTGGGCGGGAAGGCGAGCGTGCCGATCGCCGTGCCGTCGACCGAGACCGCCAACGGCCGGTCGGCCGTGCCGCCGTTGGCGTAGCGGAAGCCGAGCGTCCGGGACCCGGCCGTGCGCACGCCGACCGTCCACTCGACGAAGTCGCCGGTGGCGCCCGCGAAGTCGACGTAGCCGTTGCCGGTGTACCCGGCGTGCCGCGAGCCGATCACCGCACCGCCGACGGCGGCGTCCTCGGCGGCGTGGACGGTCCGGTCCACCGGGGTGGGGAACGCGGTCCCGCTCGGTTCGACGGTCACCGCGGTGCCGCCGCCGGTCACCACGGCGACCACGGGCGTGACCACGGAGAGGACCTTGCGGGTGGCGTCCCAGACCTGGCCACCGCCGTCGAGCACGGCGGCGGACTCGCCGGTGAACGCGGGCAGCGGGGCACCGCCGCCGACGCGCATCCCCACGGGCGCGGCGAGACCGTGGACGCGCACGACGTAGCGGCGTCCGGTCGGCGCGCCCCGGTAGGTGCCGACGGGGTGGCCGACCACGACCCGCGTGGCCGAGTCGGTGTAGGTGACGGTGGTGGTGCTGGAGGCGGAGCCGACGCGGAACTCCTCGGTGACGCCGTCGTCCTCGTAGACGGTGAACGACCCGTCCTTGCCCGCGTAGACGTCGACCTCCAGCTGCGTCCGGTCCAGGAACGCGGTGCTCTGCGCGTACTTGTACCGGGGCAGGACGCTCCCGGCCCGGACGTACATGATGATCTCGCCGGTGTGCGTGGTGTACGCCTTGTCGGCGGTGTCCGAGCCGACGTTCCTCGCGTCGGACCAGAAGTTGTACCAGGTGTCGCCCGCGGGCAGCCACACGTTCTGGACGGCGCCGTCCACGTCGGTGGTGACCGGCATGACGATGATCGACGGCCCCCACATGTACTGCAGGTCGTGGGAGTAGGCGTTGGGGTTGTGCTGGTGGTCGACCACCATCGCCCTGGCCATCGGCATCCCGATCGCGTGGGCGGCGTGGGCGATCGTGTAGATGTAGGGCAGCAGCGTGTAGCGGACCCTGCTGTAGCGCAGGAAGTCCGCCTGCTCCGCGGCGCCCTGGTCGATGGGCCAGCGGGACGCGGCGGTGCCCAGCGCCGCGGTGTCGCCCGTCGAGTGCGGCCGCCAGATCGGGGAGACGCTCGCCTAGGCCGCGACCCAGTTGCGGTAGAAGGCGTCGGGGAGCACCCCGCCGAGGAAGCCGCCCGCGTCGACGTTGGAGTAGGGGAAGCCGCCGAGGCCGGAGTTCTGCATGCCCCGGATCTGCTCCCGCATCTCCTGGTAGGTCGAGTCGATGTCGCCGGTCCACAGGTGCCCGTAGCGCTGCTGGCCCGCGGTGGCGCCGCGGGTGAACGTCCACGGCCGCTTGGCGGTGCCGATGGCCGTGTCCCAGCCCTCCTGGCCGATTCCCTTCTGGCAGAAGAGGAAGAACGCGTTGCGCAGCTCCGACCAGCGCTGGCCGTTCGCGGCGAGCGCGTCGTGGGGGATGGGGCCCATCTCGTCCGGCTCGTCGATCCACAGCGCGTCGCCGGGGAACCCCAGCGCGGGGTCGAGCGCCTTGGTCCAGAAGACGCGCCACAGCCACGCGCGGGTGGCCGGGTTGCTCCAGTCCGGGACCGCGTCGTTGTCGCTGACGCCGGTCAGCGCGGACGCGGCGAAGCTGTACCCCGGTGGGGGACCGGGGACCCACCCCGCCATCTCGTTGGAGTTGTTGCGGTTGTAGTCCAGCGTGGTGAGCACGCCGTTCTCCCGCGCCCAGTCCTTGAAGCCCGCGGGGTCGGGCCACCGCACCGGGCTGAACTCGAACCAGGACCCGCTCCAGCTCCCGGAGCCCGCGCGCCACCGGTTGTCGTGCACCTGCACGTCGAACGGGTAACCCGCGTTCCGCAACGCGGTGATCCTGGTGGTCCACCAGTTCTGGTCGCTGGCGGTCGGGTAGTTCTTGTCCGAGAGCTGGAGGCCGAAGACGCCGATCTGCGGGAAGCGCGGCCGACCGGTCAGGCGGGTGTAGCGGTCGAGGAGCTTCGCGAACTCCGGGCCCTCGATGACGAAGTAGTCGAGCTGCGGCTGGGGGCCGGGGGCGTTGTGGCCGTCCGCCCAGAACGCGTACGCGCCACCGCCGCCGAAGGAGAACGTGGTGTCGAACGTGGTGTTGAAGAAGACCGCGTACCCCTTGGACGACAGGTAGAGCGGCACGATCGCCGGCGCCTGGTCCGCGTGGTCGCTGCGCGAGCCGTAGTTGTGCGACACGACCTCCGAGGTCCGGTCGATCCGCGGGGCGCGCCCGTAGAGGCCGTGGCCGCCCTTGACGAACCGCTCGTCGCCCGCGGCGGGCGTGAACGCCTGCGTGACCACGCCGGTGCCGCTCCAGCTCATGCTGCGGGTGGCGTCCTCCCCGGCCAGCAGGGAGTCGTCGCCCTTGCGGCGGTACTCCAGGCGCAGGGGGTTCTTCCGCAGGACGACCCGGACGCCGTCGTCGGCCGCGGTCGTGATCGTGAGGCGGTCGCCGTCGTCGGTCACGCGCAGCGTGCCGGTCATCCCGGCGTGGTTCGCGGGGTCGACCATCTCGTAGCGGTCGTCGGCGAAGAACGTCTCGCCCGCGCGGACGGCCCGCACCCTCACGACGTGGTCGCCGTAGGCGGTGATCGTGAGGTGCTGCCCCGTGGTGCTGGTGACGGCCACCCGACGGCCGTCGGCGGTGTGGCTGCCGTAGTCCGCCAGCGTCTCGGCCGCCTGCGCCACCGCGTTCGCGGGCACCGCCTGGGCCACGCCCGCGGCCGCGCCGAACGTGATGCCCGCCGCCTTGAGGAAGTCGCGACGGGTTGGCTTCCGTGGTGACATCCGCATCTCCTTGTCGTCCGGACTGGATGTCGGGAGGCGGCGGCCTACCCCTCCACGCCTACGGCAGCGGTCCGGCAGTGTCAACGGAAAGCAACAAAACTGGACATTTCGCGACAGGCAAGGGCGTGGTGGGCGGCGTCGGGCAACTTGACGGTGGCTTGAGGAACGGTGGAGGGAGGGTGGAGGGTCCGATCCCAGGCTTGTCCCATCGCACCGCGGCAGGCGGTGCAGGACCGGACAAGGACACGCCATGGCGAACCACTCCCTCCCCGTCACCCGCCGTCGTCGTTCCGCCTGGCGTCCGATCGCCTTCGCGGCGGTCGCGCTGTCGGTGGTGGCGGCGATCGGCGGCGGGGTCTGGGCGACCCTGAGCGCCACCACGGCCAACGGGACGCCCGAGCAGGTGACCACCGGCACGCTGAAGCTGACCATGGCGGCCAACGGGGCGGGCTTCGACCAGGCCGTGGCGAACATGGCCCCCGGCGACGTCGTGAACCGCTACGTCGACCTCACCAGCGGCGGCACCCTGGACGCGCAGGCGCTGACGATGCAGGTGGCGGCGACCGGCTCGGCCAACCTGGTGACCGACGGGGCCACGACGAAGGCGCTGCGGGTGACCGTGCGGCTGTGCGCGAGCGGGACGTGGAACGCGGCCACCGGCGTGTGCGGCGGGACCGCGTCGACCCTGCTGGCGGCGACCCCGCTGAGCACGCTGTCCGGCGCGCAGTCGCTGGTCCCCGGCGCGATGGCGGCGGGCGCGGTGCAGCACCTCCAGGTGTCGGTGCAGCTGCCCGACCAGAACGAGACCACGGTCAACGGGGTGCTGCCCGCCGCGACCGTGCAGGGGCTGACGGCGAACCTGACCTACACCTTCGCCGAGGCGCAGCGCACCGCCACCACGTCCAACTCCTGACCCGCGCCTGACGAGGGGTGGCCGATGTCGAAACGGGTCGCGGTGGTGCTCGGGGTGGCGGTCGCGCTGGTGGCCGCCCTCCCCGGCGCGGCGCTCGGGAGCACGCGCGGCGCGGCCGCCGGGTCCCCGGTCGGCACGGCCACCCTCTCCTGGTCCGCGGTGCTGGTCGACGGCGCCGGGGCCGTCCAGACCGGGAAGCCCCTCTCGGTGTCGTGGGGGATCGGTGACCGCACACCGCGCTTCGGCGGCGTCCGCAACTCCGGTACGGCGGCGCTGACCGGGCAGACCTACACCGCGGCGGTCAGCGGGCTGCTGCCCTCCCCGGTCTGGGTGGACGCGTGCGTCGGCGGGACGTGGAACACGACCGCGAACACCTGCTCCGGGACGGTGACCCAGCTGGTCACCTCCTCCGCCGGGTCCGCGCCGGCGGCCACGGCCGTCCCGGTGGGCGGCCAGCTCGACCTCCGGGTCAGCCTCACCGCCGCCCTCAGCGGGTCCACCACCGCCTCGATCGGCGTCTCCGTCACCAACGGCGCGAACACCCGCGCCGCCACCACCACGAACTCGTAGGGAACCGCCATGACCGCCGCCCACGCCGCGACCGGGCGCAAGCCCCGCCGCCTCCCCGGTGCCGTCCTCGCCGTGCTCGCCCTCGCCGCCGTGGCGGGTGCCGTGCTCGTGGTCGGGTTCCGGGTCGGCTTCGCCCCGGTGCTCTCGCCGAGCATGTCGCCCGCGTTCGACCCCGGAGCCCTGCTCGTCACCCGACCGGTGGACGCTCGATCGGTTGAAGTCGGCGACGTCGTCGTGCTGCCCCGCCCGGACGCGCCGGGCGAGCGGTACGCGCACCGGGTGGTCGAGGTCGACCGGGCTCAGGTCGAACCGCTCGTGCGCACCAAGGGCGACAACAACACCGCCGCGGACCCCCAGCGACTGCGCCTCACCTCGGACACCGTGCCCGTCGTGGTCGGGCACGTGCCGTGGATCGGGCGGGTCGCGCTGCTCGGCCAGTACGCGTGGCTCAAGGCGGCGCTGGTCGTGTTCGCCGGTCTGTGCGTGCTCGTGGGCGCCAAGCGCGCGCTCTGGGACCGGCGGTGACCGTCGTCGCGGCGCTGCCGCGGACGCCGGAGCCGGTCACACTCCAAGCCATGTCGAGGGTTCTGGTCGTGGAGGACACCGAGAGCATCCGCGAGGTCGTCGAGATGGCGCTGGACGAGGCCTGCTTCGACGTGCGCACCGCGGGCGACGGGGACCGCGCGCTGCTGGAGATGCGCGCGTGGCGGCCCGACGTCGTGGTGCTGGACCTCAACATCCCCGGCCCGAACGGGCTGGAGGTGTGCAGGCGGATGCGCGACTTCTCCAACGCCTACGTGCTGATGCTGACCGCCAGGGCGGACGAGGTCGACAAGCTGGTCGGGCTCTCCGCGGGCGCCGACGACTACCTGACCAAGCCGTTCTCGCCGCGCGAGCTGGTCGCCCGGATCCAGGCCATGCTGCGCAGGCCGAAGGAGCTGGGCGTCGCCGTGCCCGAGCAGGTCTCGGCGGAACGGGTCGTGGGGCCGCTGCGGATCGACGTGGAGGCGCACGAGGTCACCGTCGACGGCACGCACCTGGTGCTCACCCGGCTGGAGTTCGCGCTGCTGGACGCGCTGACCGAGAACGTGCGCCTGGTGAGCTCCCGCGACCGGCTCCGGCGGGCCGCGTGGGGCGAGGCGTGGCTCGCCGACGACCACGCGGTGGACGTGCACCTGTCGAACCTGCGGCGCAAGCTCGCGGGCGCGGGCGTCGACGGCTTCATCGCCACCGTGCGCGGGGTGGGCTACCGGGTGGACCGGAGGGTGTTGTGAGGACGCTGCTGGTCGTGGACGACGACCCGGACGTGCTGGAGGTGCTCAGCCTGTCGCTGGGCTTCCGGGACGGCTGGGTCGTCGAGACGGTGACCGGCGGGGCGGAGGCGGTGAGCCGCTGCCTCGCGGGCGGGATCGACGCGGTGCTGCTGGACGTGGAGATGCCCGGCCTGGACGGCCGCCGCACGCTGCGCGCGCTGCGCGAGGCGGGCAGGCTGGACGCGCTGCCGGTCGTGTTCATCACCGCCGCGCCCGACCTGGGGCCCGACCTGCGGGAGCTGGGCGCGCTGGCGGTGCTGGCCAAGCCGTTCGACCCGCTGCGGATCGCCGACGAGCTGGCGGACGTGCTGGACTGGGCGGCCTGAGCCGTCACCACCACGGCCGGTCGGTGTCCGGGCCCGCCACCGGCAGCACGACGGTGAACGTGCTGCCCTCGCCCACCGCGGAGCACACCCGCACGCTGCCGCCGTGCGCGCGGGCGATGCCGCGGGTGATCGACAGGCCCAGCCCGATCCCGCCCGCGCTGGGGCCTCCGAGCTGCACGAACGGCTCGAAGATGCGGTCGACGTCCTGCTGCGGCACCCCCGGTCCCCGGTCGCGCACGGCCACCTCCACCCGGTCGCCCGACCGGGTGTGGCGCACCGAGACGGTGCTGCCCGCGGGGGCGGCCTTCACCGCGTTGGCGAGCAGGTTCGTGAACACCTGCACCAGCCGGTCCAGGTCGCCCCGGACCGGGCACGAGGGGCACTGGGCGTCCAGCGCCACCCCGACCCGGTCGGCCACCCCCTCCACCGCGTGCACGGCGTTCTCGACGGCGTCGGCCACGTCCACATCGGACAGCGCGAGCCGCAGTCCGCTCTGCAGCCGGGTCAGGTCCAGCACGTCGTCGGACAGCCGGATGAGCCGGTCGGTGTTCTTCGCCGCGATCCCCACCAGCCGTTCGGCGCGCTGGTCGAGCTCGCCGAACCGCCCGGACCCCACCAGCTCCAGCGACCCGTGGATCGAGGTCAGCGGGGTGCGCAGCTCGTGGCTGATCATCGAGATGAACTCGGCGCGCACGTCCCGCGCCCGCGCGCTGTCCTGGTGCGCCTGCGCCACCGCGTACTCGACCTCGACCCAGCCGGCCAGGTCGCGCAGCCGCTGCCGGTCCTCGACGCCGAGCGCGCGGGGCCGCCGGTCGACCAGGCACAGCGTGCCGACCCGGTGCCCGGACGGGCCGTGCACGGGCTGCCCGGCGTAGAACCGGACGTGCGGCGGACCCAGCACCGACGGGTTGTCGGCGAACCGCGGGTCCAGGGTGGCGTCGGGGACCTCCATCAGGTCGCCGCTCTCGATCGCCTTCGAGCAGAACGACTCGCTGCGCGGGCCCTCCCGGACGTCCAGCCCGATCCGCGACTTGAACCACTGCCGGTCGAGGTCCACCAGCGACACCAGCACGATCGGCACGTCGAACACGTGCTGCGCGAGCCGGGTGATCCGGTCGAACCGCTCCTCCTCGGGCGTGTCGAGCAGCTCCAGCGACCGCACCGCGGCCGTGCGCTCCAGCTCGACGTCCCACCTGGTCCTGCCCACGCCGCACACCTCCTCGTGACGTCGCCGAACGCCGTGTCGATGATGGCGGACCGGCCACCCGCGGGCACCTGGGCAGGACGCGTCCGGAACGCGAACCGGCAGCTCAGCACCGCGTCGGCTGATCGTCCACCGGTCAAACCACACCTTGGTGTGACACCCGGTCGAATGGCCGGGTCCACAGAGGACCGGGCTCCACCCCGCCGACGAGGGGAGGTGCCCATGGCCGCCGTGGTGACCCTCCGACCGGTGGGCCGGGTGGGTTCTGTTGATTGGTGGTTGTTTCTGATTTGTTCCGTTTGTCAATGTCTCGTGTTACGTTCGCCAAGCCGAGCCCGGAGGTCCCTGTTCCGGGGTCCGGTGCTGGTCACAACCCTGCGTCCCCTGCCGTTCGACCCGTTCCCACCGCACGGACTCCGCACGTCACCGAAGCCGTCGAGTCGGGGGTGGCGCGCTGGTTCCGCGCGCCTCCCTGCCCCGAAGGAGTCCGATGCGCCGCCTCGTCGCCTGCGCGGCGGCTGTGCTGGCCCTGGCCGGTGGCCTCGTCGCCACCGCCCCCACCACAGCCTCCGCCGCGGTCGTGCCCAAGACCCCGCCGCTGACCACCCCGTGGACGGGCCAGGTGTCCACGACCAACCCGCTGCCCGAGTACCCGCGCCCGCAGATGACCCGTCCGGACTGGCAGTCGCTCAACGGCGAGTGGGAGTTCCTCAACCCGGCGACCGACGGGTCCGGCGGGGTGAACCGGAACGCGGCGCCGCCGCTGGGGCAGACGCTGCCCGAGCGCGTGCTGGTGCCCTACCCGGTCGAGTCGGCGCTGTCGGGGATCATGCGCAACGACAACCGCGACCTGATGTTCTACCGGCGCACGTTCACCGTGCCGCAGGCGTGGAGCGGCAGGCGCGTGCAGCTGCACTTCGGCGCCGTCGACTACGAGGCGACCGTGTGGGTCAACGGAACCCAGGTCACCGCGCACCGGGGCGGCTACGACCGGTTCGAGGTCGACGTCACCCCGCAGCTCAACGGCGGCACGAACGAGATCGTCGTCCGGGTGTACGACCCGACCGACGCGCGCGGCGAGAAGCAGCCGATCGGCAAGCAGGTCAACAGCCCCAGCGGCATCTTCTACACGCCGTCGTCGGGGATCTGGCAGACGGTGTGGCTGGAGCCCACGGCGGCGACGTCGGTCTACTCCGTCGACGTCTACGCGAACCTGGCCGACAACACCGCCAGGGTCCGCGTCTTCACCCGCGGGAGCACCACCGGGCACACCGTGCTGGCCGAGGCGATGTCCGGGTCGACGGTGGTGGGCAGCGCGACCGGCGGCTTCACCGAGTTCACCGTGCCGGTGCCGAACGCCCGCCGCTGGTCGCCCGACGACCCGTTCCTGTACGACCTGCGCGTCTCGCTGCGCAACTCCTCGGGCGCGACCGTCGACCAGGTGGTGAGCTACTTCGGCATGCGCGAGGTCGGTACGAAGCTCGTCGACGGGGTGCTGCGGCCGACCCTCAACGGCGAGTTCGCGTTCCAGATCGGCACGCTGGACCAGGGTTTCTGGCCCGACGGCCTGTACACCGCGCCGACCGACGCGGCACTGGCCTCGGACATCCAGAAGCACAAGGACCTGGGCTTCACCATGGTGCGCAAGCACATCAAGGTGGAGCCTGCGCGCTGGTACTACCACGCCGACCGGCTGGGACTGCTGGTGTGGCAGGACATCCCGTCCACGCCCGCGTTCGACGCCAACCGCACCGCGGCGCAGATCGCGGAGTTCGAGACCGAGGCCCGCGAGATCGTCGACGAGCACCGGTTCTCCCCGGCGGTGATCACCTACGTGCCGTTCAACGAGGGCTGGGGCGAGTGGAACCTCGCCGACACCCGGCGCGTCACCACCGACCTGAAGAACTACGACCGGACCCGGCTGGTGAACGCCCACAGCGGCTACAACTGCTGCGCCTCCAAGGGTGATCCCGGCACCGGCGACATCGTCGACTGGCACGTCTACACCGGACCGGACGCGCCGCGGCCGTCGGCGACCAGGGTGTCCGTGCTCGGCGAGTTCGGCGGGATCGGGCTGCGCAACCCCGGCCACGAGTACAGCCCGAACGGCCAGTTCTTCGCCTACGAGCAGGTGTCCAGCACCGCGCAGCTCAACGACCGGTACACCGGCATGGTCCGCGACGTGAAGCAGCTGATGACGACCAAGGGCGTCTCCGCCTACGTGTACACGGAGATCACCGACGTGGAGGGCGAGTACAACGGGCTGTTCACCTACGACCGCAAGGTGCAGAAGGTGGACACCGCCCTGGTGCGGGCCGCGCACGCGGACCTGGTGAACGCCTCGCGCAACCTCGACTCCCCGGTGGACCTCACCCTCGGGCACGTGCGGTCGTTGCGGGTGACCACGCAGGGCTTCACCGACCGGTATCTGCGGCACTCGAACTCGGTGGGGCGCACCGACGTCATCAGCGCGGCCAGTGCCGACGGCGACCGGCAGGACGCGTCGTTCCGCACGGTGGCCGGCCTGGCCGACGCGCGCTGCCACTCGTTCGAGTCGGTCAACTTCCCCGGCCGGTACCTGCGGCACGCGAACAGCCGGGTGCGCGTCGAGGCGAGCACCGGCGGCTCGTTCGCGTCGGACGCCACCTGGTGCGCCCGCACCGGTCTGGCCGCGGGCGGCACGTCGTTCGAGTCGCTGAACTTCCCCGGCTCCTACCTGCGCCACTACGCCGACAACGCCTACCTGGCGCGCAGCGGCGGCCCCAACGCCTGGGACACCGCGACGGGCTTCGCCGCCGACGCGACGTGGGGCGCGGCCGACCCGGCGCTGTGGCGCAGCTCCGTGCAGCTGGCCACGAACGTGCGGCAGTCGTTGCGCGTCACCACGTGGGGCCACACCGACCGCTACCTCCGGCACGCCGACAGCCTCGCCTACACCGAGGTCGTCGGCAGCGGCAGCGGAGCGACCCTCAAGGCCGACGCCACCTACACCGTGCGGCGCGGGCTGGCCGACTCGTCGTGCTACTCGTTCGAGTCGGTCAACTTCCCCGGCCAGTTCCTGCGGCACGCCGACAGCCGGGTGCGCAACTCGCCCGACGACGGTTCGGCGCTGCTGCGCGCCGACGCCACGTTCTGCGCCCGACCGGGCGTGGGCGGCACGGGCGTGACCTTCGAGTCGATCAACAAGCCCGGCTCGTACCTGCGGCACTTCGAGTCGCAGGTGTACGTGGCCTCCGGCGCCGCGGAGGCGGGCTTCGACCGGCCGCAGACGCTCACCGCCGACAGCAGCTGGACCCTCGCGGCACCCTGGGCGCCGTAGCCGCCGGGCCGGGGTGGTCGCCGCGGCGCGACCACCCCGGCTTCCGGCGCGCCCCGGACGGCCGGGACCACCGGCGGTCGAAACGCCCGCGACAGGCGGGACGCGGTGCCGGCACGATGCGCGCGTGGACGACCTGGAGTTCTTCGCGGACCTGCTGACCACCGGAACCGTGCTGGGGCTCGACCACACCAGCACACCGGCCGAGGTCGAGCGGGTGTTCGGCCCGGCCCACACCTACGCCGCCCCGTCGGGCCGGATGACCGACACCGGACTGGTCGAGTTCGGCTGGTGGGACGAGCGGGTGACCTACTTCGGCGCGCAGGTCCACCGGCTGCGGTCCGGTGTGGAGCCGGGCGGCCCGCTGGTCGACCGGTACGGGCCGTTCCGCGAGCTGCTGGACGTCGACGACCTGCTGACGGCCGTGCGGGCACGCGGGTTCGACCCGGAGCCGGTCCCGCGGTGGGGCGACGGCAACGCGGGCTACGCCGAGTACCGCGAGCCCTCCACCGGGATGGGGGTCCTGCACCTCGTCGACCCCGACGAGGCGGGGGAGCCCGGACCGGCGGGGCGGGTGGCGAAGATGCTCGGCTCGGGGGACGACCGCCGGTCGGTCCGCTGGGACGCCGACGAGCACCGGTCCACCACCGCACGGGTCAGGCACCTGCTCAAGCTCGACGACGCCGACCTGGAGCCGTGGCTGGACGGGCACGAGCCCGCGCCGGGACCCGAGCGGACGGACTGGTGGCGCCACCTGCGGCTGGTCGCGTCCCAGCGCCACGGCGTCGCGCCCGCCGAAGCGGTGCGGCGCCTGCGGTTGCTGACCGCGCTCGACCGGCTCGCCGTGGACCGCGGTGTCGACGGCGAGGCGGACGCCGCGCTCGCGCTGGCCGCGACCTCCGCCGAGGGGCACGGGCTCGGCCTGGCCGACGTGCCGCCGGTGCAGGACGCCGTGCGGCGGTGGCTGGACGCGGTGGACGGCGAGTACGCCGAGGCGCGGGAGCTGAGCGGCAGGCGGCCGGTCGGGGCCGACGAGGTCCGCCGGGCGCGGGCGCTGCGCAACCGGATCCACGACATCGGGGCGTACGGGCCGCACGTCACGTCGAGCGCCATCGCCGACCGGCTGCGGGCGTGGACCGACCTCAGGCCGCTGCTGCTGGGGGCCGCGTAGTCAGCGCGTGCCCGCGACCTCGGAGAGCAGGGCGGCCGCCGGGGTGCGGCGGAACCGGCTCGGCGACACCCCGTACTCGCGGCGGAACGCGGCCGAGAAGGCGAACTCGCTCGAGTACCCGACCTCGCGGGCGATCGTGGCCAGGGTGGCGTCGGACTCCCGCAGCAGCCGGGCGCCGTACCCCAGCCGCCAGCCGATCAGGTAGCTCATCGGCGGCTGGCCCACCACCGTGCCGAAGCGCCGGGTGAACGCCGCCCTGGACAGCCCCGCCACCGCGCTGAGCTGGCTCACGGTCCACGGCCGCCGCGGGTCGTCGTGGATCTCCCGCAGCGCGGCGCCGATCGCCGGGTCGTCGGTCTCCGGCCAGCCGACCGTGTCCTGCTGCTCGTGCCACAGGCGCAGCACGGTGACCAGGATCAGGTCCAGCATCGCGGGCAGCGCCGCCCCGCCGCCCATCCGCGTCCCGGACACGTCCGCGCGCAGCAGGTCGACCAGCGCCCGCAGCTCGGGGTGCCGCCCGTAGTCCGGTGACACCGCGATGAGGTCGGGCAGCGCGCGCAGGTACTGCGGAGCCCGGCCGTGCTCGAGCCGGTAGGCGCCGCACAGGAACTCGAAGTCGAACGGCCCCGGCGCGGGCGGGAACTGGCCCATCTCGGCGACCGGGAGGTCCTCCAGCGCGCAGGGGACCCGGCTGAGGCCGTGCGCGGCGCCCGACGAGGCGAGCACCACGTCGCCCGGTTCCAGCGCGACCGGCGCCTCGTCGGCGGTGACGAGCCAGCAGGTCCCGGTCAGCACCACGTGGAAGCCGCTGCCCGCGAAGGTGGCGAACCGGAGTCCCCGCGAGCCGGACTGCCTGATCACCCGGCTGCCGACGACGCCGACCCGGACGGCGCGGATCACCTCGCTCATCAGGTCCATGCCCCGATGGTATCGACGGCGGCCCGCGGGCCCACCGAGCACGATCTCGTATGGACCGGTGCGGTCCGCGCATGGTCGCGCGTGCGCGCCCGGTGGTTGGGTCGGCTCCATGATCGATCACTCCACAGGGGACGAGACGGGCGCGGTCCTGCGCGCCCACGCCGAGCAGAGCGAACAGGACGACCGGCCCGCCGCGGAAAGCCTGGACGCGCTGCGCAAGGACGGGGTCTTCGCCCTGCGGACGCCCCAGGAGCACGGGGGCGCCTGGGTGGGCTGCGAGGCCGTGGCCCGCAGGCTGACCGTCCTGGGCCGCTCCTGTCCCTCCACGGCGTGGGTCGCGGGCACCTGCGTGACGGCGAAGGACCTCGCCGCCAAGATCTTCCCCGGCGCTCCCGCGCACGAGCTCTTCGCCGACCCGGACGCCCTCTTCTGCGGATCGGGCGTCCCCAGCGCCCAGGGCCGCCCCGTGGCCGAAGGCGTGCGCGTCACCGGCCGCTGGCGGAACGTCTCCGGCTGCGAGGACGCGACCTGGGCGACGTTGGGGCTGCTGGTGGACGGCAGGTTCTCCATGGCGGCCATCCCGGTGGCCGACCTGACCGTCGACCGGACCTGGCACATGGCGGGCATGCGCGGCACGGGCAGCCACAGCCTCGTCGCCGACGACCTGCTGGTGCCCGCCGACCGGGTCGTGGCGGTGGCCCCGTTCCCCTTCCAGGACCGGCTGCTCTACGCGATGACGGTGCTCGGCCCGGTGGTCGGTGCCGCGCGGGGCGCGCTGGACGTGGTCGACGCGATGTTCGCCTCCGACCGCAAGCCGTTCATGAGCGCGTACTCCCGGATGGGGGAGTCGCCGGGTGCCCGGCACTGGCTGGCCGAGGCGAACCACCTCGTCGACCGCGCGGAGACCGCCATGCTCTCGGTCGCACGGGCCGCGGACGCGGGCGGGCCGGCCGACAGCGACCACCCCCGACTGCAGATGGAGCTCGCGGGCGCGGGCGCCGACTGCCGCGCCGCCGTGGAGCGGATGCTCGACCTGCACGGTTCGAGCGGATTCGCCACCACCAACCCGTTGCAGCGCTTCTGGCGCGACGTCGCCGTCGGCAGCCGCCACCCCCACCTCAACCCGTACCTGGCGTTCGAGAGCGCGGGCAAGGCCTTGGCGGGCGAGTCCTGACCACCGGCCCGCGCGTCCTCAGCGGAGGTCCAGCAGCACGCGCGCGGTCCGCTCGGGGTGCTGGACGTGGACGTAGTGCGCGGCGTCCGGCCACGTGAGCACGGTGGCCCCGGCCGCGGCGGCCTGCCGCGCCGTCTCGGTGAAGAAGGGCGCCGCGGCGGCCTGCACGTAGGTCACCGGCACCCCGGACGCGTCCCGTCCGGGGTGCGGCAGCGGTTCCCGGTGCGTCCGGGTCGGCATGGGCGTGCACTTGGCCGCCATCCAGTCGAGGTCGGCGGCGTCGGTGAGGCCCAAGGCGGTCAGGTCGACCGGCGCCCAGCCCCACGGGTGCTCGGCGGGCGGCTCGCCGAACAGGTCCGGCAGCATCGGGAGCACGTCGAACGCGGAGCGGCCCGGCTCCGGCCGGAACGCGTCGAGGTAGACGACGTGCGCGATCCGCTCGGGCACGGTGCCGAGCACACCGGTGACGACCATGCCGCCGTAGCTGTGCCCCACCAGGACGACCCGGTCCAGGTCCTCCCAGGTGAGCAGCCGGGTGACGTCCTCGATGTGGGTGGACAGTCCGATGTGGTCACCCGCGAGGTGGCCGCGGTCGGCCAGGCCGGACAGGGTCGGGCACAGCACCCGATGTCCTTCGGCCTCCAGCAGCGGTCTCAAGCGGGCCCAGTTCCAGCCACCGGCCCACGAGCCGTGCACGAGCACGTAAGTGGTCATCAGCTCCTCCGATCCGGCGGTCGTGCGGGGGTGGTCACTCGTCGAGCAGGTCGGGCTGGGCGTGCACGACGTCGTCGAAGAGGATCCGGAAGCTGTACCTGGCCAGTGCCGGGCTGCCGAACTGGGAGTGCGCGACACGGGCGGCGTCGGTGTCCAGGTAGGCCGGGGTGCCCGCCGCCTCGGCGATCAGCTGCACCTGCGCCGCCCGGTCGAAGCTGACGAACCAGTAGGCCGCCTCCTCGACGCTGCCACCCACGGTGATCACGCCGTGGTTCCGCATCACCACCGCGCGGTGGGGGCCGAGCGCCTCGGCCATCCGCCTGCCCTCCTCGGTCTCCAGGGCCAGACCGTTGTAGTCGCGGTAGACGCCCTGGTCCTCGAAGAAGGCGCAGGCCTCCTGCACGACCGGGCGCAGCGGCGTGCCGAGCGCGGCGAGCGCGCGGCCGTGGATGGAGTGGGCGTGCGCCGCCGAGACGACGTCCGGGCGCAGGTCGTGGATGGCGGAGTGGATGACGAAGGCGCCGCGGTTGACCGGGCGGCCGCCCTCCAGGACCTCGCCGTCGGCGTCGACCATGACCAGGTCCTTCACGCTGATCCGGCCGAAGGAGACGCCGAACGGGTTGACCCAGAACCGCCGCGGGTCCTCGGGGTCGCGGACCGTGATGTGCCCGGCCACGCCCTCGTCGTAGCCGAGCCTGCCGAACACGCGCAGCGCCGCGGCGAGCTGCTGCTTGCGGTGCCTGCGCTCGTCCTCGACGGAGCCGGAGGCCTGCGCGGCCGGGATGTCCAACGTGGTCAAGGTGTCGTCCTCTCCGTCGTGCGGTGGGGTCGGGAACCGATGGCGGCGAGACCGTCGACCTCGACCAGCCACTCGGGCAGGGCGAGGGCGGCGACGCCGACCCAGGTGCTGGCGGCGAGCGGGACCTCGCCGAAGGCGCGCCGCAGCGCGTCGAACACGGGCTCGATCAGGTCGGGGGTCGAGCCCACGACGTGGATCGTGTACTTGAGCAGGTCGGCGGGTGTG
This sequence comes from Umezawaea tangerina, assembly GCF_003002815.1. GTDB lineage: Bacteria > Actinomycetota > Actinomycetes > Mycobacteriales > Pseudonocardiaceae > Umezawaea > Umezawaea tangerina. The sequence goes on from NZ_PVTF01000007.1 coordinate 195,996, forward strand.
CCGCCCGCGGCCTCGAGGGCCGCCCGGAGGTTGCGGAAGGCCTGCTCGGCCTGCGCGGCGACATCGCCCGCGCCGACGAGCGCGCCGTCGGTGTCCAGGGCGACCTGGCCCGCGATCGCCACCAGGCGGTCGCCCGGCGCGGAGACGGTGACCTGCGAGTACAGGTTCCGCACAGGGGTGGCGAGTGCCGGCGGGTCGATGCGGTGGACGGCCACGGGAGCTCCTTCGGCGGCAAAATCGTCAGGTCATCAGACAACTTTGCGTCCGGCTTGTCAATCCTCGCCCCCCGTCGATCCGGAGCCGTCCCCGGTCGGTGGTGCTGCCGTAACCTGGCGACCATGATCGACCAGTGGCGGCCGTCGACACCACCGCAGCGCAGACCCCTCGTCGACCAGGTCATCGCCAGCGTGCGCGAGCTGATCAGCGGTGAGGGCCTGGAGGTGGGGGACCGGCTGCCCAGCGAGCCCGACCTCGCCCGGCGGCTCGGCGTCGGGCGCTCCACGCTGCGCGAGGCCATCCGGGTCCTCGGGCACGCGGGCGTCCTGGACATCAAGCAGGGCAGCGGGACCTACGTCGGGCGACCGCGGGAGGACGACCTCGCCACCCGCCTCGCCGCCGCCAGGGTGCCGGAGGTGTTCGAGGTGCGCGCCGCCCTGGAGACACTGGTGGCCCGCACGGCGCCGTTGCGGCGGACCGACGAGCAGGTCGCGGCGCTGCGCACGGCCGTGCGGGACTGCCGAGGGCACGCCGAGACCGGCGACGTCACCGCGTTCATCGAGGCCGACTCGCGCTTCCACCGCATCGCCGCCGAGGCCTCCGCCAACTCCGTGCTCGTCGAGCTGTACGAGGTGCTGCGCCGCTCGCTGGAGCCCGCCCTGCTCGTCGTCGCCGACGTGGTCGAGCTGCGCCGGGCCAACGACCGGCACGAGGTGCTCGTCGACGCCATCGAAGCGGGCGACCCGGACGCCGCCGTGGCGGCCACCCAGGCCCACCTCGCGGAAACCGTCACCTTGTTCGAGGCGGGCCGGGACGCGGACGGCCCCTCGGCCTGACCATCCCGCGTGGACCGTGTCCGGGTAGCCGCGTTTGTGATCTCCGTGGCTTCAGCGTCGACCGAATCCAATGGTCACCGCGCGGGTGTCCTGCCCTGTGTCAGGTGCAAACGCGCGATGGCGGACAACCTCCGCGGTCGGGGTCAAGCGTCCTTCGTGGACGTCCGACCGGCGGAACCGGTCTTCGACGCGGGGGTCTCGTCCTCCCGCCTGGTGAGCACCACGGGGCCGTTCTCGGTGATGGCGACGGTGTGCTCGGAGTGGGCGGTGCGCGAGCCGTCGGCCGACCGGATGGTCCAGCCGTCGGGGTCGTAGACGATGCGGTCGGTCGTGGCGGCGAACCACGGTTCGAGCGCGAGGGTCAGGCCGGGGCGCAGCTTCAGGCCGCGGCCCGCCTTGCCCTTGTTGGAGACGTGCAGCTCCTCGTGCATGGTGCGGCCGATGCCGTGGCCGCCGAACTCGGTGTTGACCGGGTAGCCGTGGCCGCGGGCCACCTCCCAGATGGCGGCCGAGATGTCGCCGAGGCGGTTGCCGGGGCGCGCGGCGTCGATCGCGGCCTCCAGCGCCTCCTCGGTGGCGCGGATGATCCGCTGGTCCTCCTCGGCGGGGGTGCCGACGATGACCGTGCGCGCGGAGTCGGCCACCCAGCCGTCGATGCTGACCGCGATGTCCGCGCTGAGCACGTCGCCGTCGCGCAGCACGTAGTCGTGGGGGAGGCCGTGCAGGACGGCGTCGTTGACCGACAGGCAGATCACGTTGCGGAACGGGCCGCGGCCGAAGGACGGCGCGTAGTCCCAGTAGCACGACTCCGCGCCGCGCCGCTCGATCATGCCGCGCACGTGGTGCTCGAGGTCCATCAGGTTGACGCCCACGTCGGCGAGCTTGCCGACCTCGGTCAGGACCTCGGCGACGAAGCGCCCGGTCACGTGCATGCGGTCGATCTCCGCAGGCGTCTTCAGCTCGATCACGGGTACCTCGCGTCACCAGGGGTTGGTATTACTATACCGATCACGTTAGCACTTGCCGGTATAGTAATACCAACCGTATCCTGGGGGCATGGTCCGCCAACCGCTCACCCCCGAGCAGATCGAAGCAGGCAGGCGCCTCGGCGCGCTGCTGCGCCGGGCGCGGGCGGAGCGCGACCCGGCCGACGTGGCGCACGCGGCCGGCATCTCGCCGGAGACCCTGCGCAAGATCGAGACCGGCAGGCTGCCGTCACCGGGGTTCGGCACGATCGTGTGCATCGGCGAGGCCCTCGGCCTCCCGGTCCAGGAGCTCGCGCTCGCCTGGCGCGGCGACGGCCAACCGCTGAAAGCCGTCTCCTAGGGCCTGTATCGAAGTCGGCTGAGGTGACTTCGATCTAGGTTGGCGCTGTTCAGCGTGTTGATGATCAAAAATGAGCGAGGTCTCCGGTAATCGGTTCGTCGACCAAGAAGAACCTGAACACCGGAGACCTCGTGAACACCCTAGCGGTGACGGGGCGGTTCGACCTGACCGACGTGCAGTGGGCGATGCTGGAATCGTTGTTGCCCCAACCGTCCCGGTCGGGTCGACCGTCGTTGTGGAGCAAGCGGCAACTGGTCGACGGGATCCGGTGGCGGGTCCGTGTCGGTGCGCCATGGCGGGACATTCCCGCGACATTCCCGCGACATATGGCTCCTGGTCGGCGGTGTACGCGTTATTCCGGCGTTGGCAGCGGGCCGGTGTGTGGCAGGTGATCCTGACCGCGCTGCAAGCCCGAGCCGATGCCGCCGGGCGGGTCACGTGGGATGTCAGTGTGGATTCCACGATCGCGCGGGCGCACCAGCATGCGGCGGGTGCCCGGAAAAGGGGGATCTGCAGGCGGAGCCGCCGGGCGGGATCGTCATCGAGCCCGATGATCACGCGTTGGGCCGTTCCCGCGGCGGGTGGACCACGAAGCTGCACCTGGGCTGCGAGCAGGGCCGGAAGCCGTTGTCGATCGTGCTGACCGCCGGTCAGCGGGGCGACAGCCCGCAATTCATCCCGGTGTTGCGGGGGATCCGGGTTCCTCGGGCGGCCGGTGGTCGGCCCCGGACTCGCCCGGACCGGGTATTGGCCGACAAGGCGTACACGTCCAAGGCCAACCGCGAGCACCTTCGCCGACGCGGGATCAGGCGACGATCCCGAGCAAGGTCGATCAGGACGCGCATCGCAAGGCCAAGGGGTCCAAGGGCGGCAGGCCACCGGCCTTCGACCCCGAGGACTACAAGCAACGCCATGCGGTGGAGTGCGGTATCAACCGGCTCAAGCGTCACCGTGGGGTGGCTACTCGGTACGACAAACTTGCCGTGCGTTACGAGGCCACCGTGCATGTCGCAGCGATCAACGAATGGTTCTGATCGACTTCGATACAGGCCCTAGCCCTCCCCGCCATTCACCGCTCTTCCCCGACCGACACGGCCACGCGGCCGTGTCGGTGGCATGTCGGTGCCGTGTCGGTGGAGCCGCGCACTGTCGTGGGCATGACGTCCTGACCGGCGTCACGACCACACCAACGGCAGTCACCGGAGGAACAAGACCATGAGCGTTCCAGTCACGATCGTCGGCGCGGGCCTGGGCGGCCTCGCGCTGGCCCGCGTCCTGCACGTCCACGGCATCGCGTCCACCGTCTACGAGGCGGAGGCGTCGCCGACGGCGCGGGCGCAGGGCGGGATGCTGGACATCCACGACTACAACGGCCAGCCCGCACTGGAGGCGGCCGGGTTGATGGAGGAGTTCCGGAGCATCGTCCTGCGGGGCCGGGAGGCCATGCGGGTCGTCGACACCGACGGGACCGTCCTGTTCGAGAAGGCCGACGACGGCACCGGCGACAGCCCCGAGGCGCAGCGGGCCGAGCTGAGGAGGATGCTGCTCGACTCGCTGCCGGAGGGCACCGTCCGGTGGGGGCACCGGGTCGACGGCGTGCGCTCGCTCGGCGGGGGCCGCCACGAGGTGTCCTTCGGCAACGGCACGACCGTCGTCGCGGACGTCCTGGTCGGCGCGGACGGCGCGTGGTCGCAGGTGCGGCCGCTGCTCACCGACGTCAGGCCCGAGTACGCGGGCAACTCGTCCATCGAGACCTTCCTGTTCGACGGCGACACCCGTCACCCCACCGTCGCGAAGGCGGTCGGTGACGGGGCGCTGATGGTGTTCGACAAGACCGCGAGCGGGAAGGTCTTCCTCGTCCACCGGGAGGCCGACGGGCACCTGCACGCCTACCTCTGGCTGGCCAGGCCGCTGGACTGGTTCGCGGGCATCGACTTCACCGACGCCGTCGAGGCGACCGCGGCGGTCGCGCGGGAGGTCGAGGGCTGGGCGCCCGAGCTGACCGCGCTGATCACCGACAGCGACACCGTCCCCGTCTACCGCCCCCACTACACGCTGCCCGTCGAGCACCGGTGGGACCGCGTGCCGGGGGTGACCCTGGTCGGCGACGCCGCCCACCTCCAGCCGCCGAACGGGGAGGGCGCGAACCTGGCGCTGCAGGACGGCGCCGAGCTCGGCGCGGCCATCGCCGCGCACCCCGGTGACGTCGAGGCCGCGCTCGCCGAGTACGAGCGGGCGATGTTCCCCCGCAGCGCCGCGTCCTCGGCCGCGGGCGTCGCCAACAACGAGATCCTCCTGGGCGACAACGCGGCCCCGAAGCTGATCAACCTGCTGGCCGACCGGTTCGCGGGTGCCTGAGCGGTCCGGGACTTCCACAGGAGGCAGGGAGATGCACAAGACGGCAGTGGGCGTGCGCACTCCCGACGGGGTGGCCGACGCGTACTTCGCCCGCCCCGACGGGGACGGACCGTTCCCGGGGGTGCTGTTCTACATGGACGCGCTGGGGCTGAGGCCGCGGCTGTTCGAGATGGTCGAGCGGATCGCCGGGCACGGGTACGCCGTGCTGGCGCCGAACCTGTTCTACCGCAGCGGAAGCGGGCGGATGGCCGACCCGGCCGGCCTCGGCGACCCCGAGCGGCGCGACGGGATCATCGGCAGGCTCGTGGAGCTGATCAAGGCGCTGGACACCGCGGCGATCACCCGCGACACCCTGGCGTACCTCGACTTCCTGGACGCGCGGGACGGGATGGCGCTCGGGCCGGACGCGATCGTCGGCTACTGCATGGGCGGCAACAACGCGTTCAAGGCGATCACGGCGTTCCCGGACCGGATCGCCGCGCTGGCGGGCTTCCACGGCGGAGGGCTGGCCACCGGCGAACCGGACAGCCCGCACCTGGGGGTCGGCCGGATCACCGGCGAGGTCTACTTCGCGCACGCCGACCAGGACCACGGCATGCCGCGCGAGCAGATCGACCGGCTCGAAGAAGCCCTGGCCGCGGCGGGCGTGCGGTTCCGCTCGGAGGTCTACCGGGGCGCGCCGCACGGTTTCACGATGACCGACACGGTGTCCTACCACGCCGAGGCGGAGCAGCGGCACTGGCGCAACCTCCTCGGGCTGCTCGACAGCACCGTGGGATCGCACCGGTGACGCGGGTCGGGTAGCGGTGGTGGCCGCGGGACCGGTCGGCCGCGCGGCCACCACGCCGAGGCGCACCGCGACCCCGGCGGAGCGGTGGCACCCGCCCGGCGCACGGGAGCGGGTGGGCGATGATGGTGGTGTGCGGATCACGACGCTCGGCCCACTGGCGGTGGACGGTCGCCCGGTGCGGGGCGACCGGTTGGCCGCGGTGATCCGCGAGCTCGTCGACGCCAGGGGCCGCACGGTCTCCACCGGCGCCTTGGTCGACGCGGTGTGGCAGGGCGCCCCACCCGACGACGCGGCGGGCGCGTTGCAGGCGCTGGTCGCCCGCGTGCGCAGGCTCGGCGTGCCGGTCGTGGCCGCGTCGGGCGGGTACCGGATCCCGGCCGACGGGGTGCAGGTCGACGCCGTCGCGGTCCGCGCGCTGGCCGACCGCGGCCGCCAGGCCCTGGCGGAGGGCAACGCGGTCCGCGCGCGGGGCCGCGCCGACGAGGCGCGGGCGCTGTTCCCGGAGGTCCCGGAGCTGGCCGACGCGGGTGGCGCCCGGCTCTTCGCCGACGTCGTCGCGCTGCGGGCCGAGGCCGCTTTGGCCCGCGGCGGCCCGTTCGACGAGGCGGACCTGCGCCGGTTGGCCACCAGGGTCCCGCCCGACGAGCCCGCCGCCGCGCTGCTCGTGCGGGTGCTCGCGGCGCAGGGGCGTGACGCGGAAGCCCTCGACGTCGTCGAGCGGGTGCGCGTCGAGCTGGCCGACCGGTACGGCACCGACCCGTCACCGGTGCTGGCCGAGGCGCACCTGGCTCTGCTGCGCGGACAGCTCACGGTCGACCGTCCGAAGAGGACGGACGGGCTGCCCGCGGCCTGGCGTCGGGCGACGACGGCGTTGGTGGGCCGCCAGGAGGATCTCGCCGCGGTCACCACGGCGCTGCTGGAGGCGCGGCTGGTGACCGTGGTCGCGACCGGCGGGGCGGGCAAGACCCGGCTGGCCGCCGAGGTCGTCCGCTCGGCCGCCGGTTCCCGGACGGTCCGCGTCGTCGAGCTGGCCGGGTTGCGGTCACCGGCCGAGGTGCTGCCCACCGTCCTCGCGGTCCTGGCCGGCACGGGCACGCCACCGGTGGACCGCAGGGTGCTCGACCCGCGGGAACGGCTGCGGGCCATCGGCCCGGAGCTCGACGGGCTGCTGGTGCTCGACAACTGCGAGCACGTCCTGGACGCCGCCGCGTCCGTCGTGGCCGACCTGCTGGCCGTGGCGGCGCCCGAGGTCGGCGTGCTCGCCACCAGCCGGGCGCCGCTGGGCCTGGTCGGCGAGGTCGTCCACCGGCTGCCCGCGCTGCCCGACGACGAGGCGCTCGCCCTGCTCGGGGCACGGGTGCGGGCCGGGGGAGCGGTGCCCGCGTGGGGCCGGGACCGGGCGCTGGCGCTGTGCCACCGCCTCGACAACCTGCCGCTCGCCCTCGAACTGGCCGCCGCCCGGCTGCGGCACATGCCCATCGACGACGTGCTGGCGGGGCTCGGCGACCGGTTCGCGCTGCTCGACGACGCGCTGCGCGGTCTGCCCGAACGGCACGCCGGGCTGTGGGCGATGGTCGACTGGAGCCGCGAGCTGCTCGACCCCGGCGAACAGCGGCTGCTGCAACGGCTCGCCGTCCTCCCGGCCCCGTTCACCGCGGACCTCGCCCTCGCCACGGCGGGCGGCACACCCGCGGGGCTGGCGATCCTGGTCGAGCAGTCCCTGCTGCGGCTGGAGGACGGCGACGGCACCGCCCGCTACCGGATGCTGGAGACGGTCCGAGAGTACGGCGAGGCCGGGCTCGACGCGGCGGGCGGGCGCGAGGCCGCCATGGCCGGGCTGCTCGGCTGGGCCCGGCGGCGCGCGGTGGCGCTGGCCGCCGACTTCGTGGGCCCCGCCCAGGTCGCCGCGCTGGAGTCGTGCGCGGCGGACCAGGACAACCTGGTCGCGGCCTTGCAGTGGGCGCAGGACCACGATGACGAGGTCGCCGCGGTCGACGTCGCCACCGCCCTGTTCCAGCTGTGGACCGTGCGCGGCAGGCACTTCGAGGCCAGTGCGCGGGCGCGCACGCTGCTGCACGTCGACGACCCCGCGGCGCGGTCGCGGTCGGCGGTCCTGCGCGGCCGGGCGAGCGGCCGCCCCCTGCCGCACGCCGACCGGCTCGCGCTGCTGTGCGTGCTGGTCGCCGTCAACGCCGGGAACACCGGCCCCGCACGGCTCACCGTGCTCGCCCGCCGCGCCTTGCGGACCCTGCTCGCGGAGCGCCCCGACGACGTGTCGCCCCGCACCACCGCGTTGGCGTCGGCGCTGCCCCTGTTGGAGCGGACGGACCCCGACCGGAGCCTGGCCGACGCCCTCGTCGCGCACCCCGACCCCTACGTCCAGGGCATGGGGTACTTCGTCCGGGCCGTCCTGGTAGAGGACGCGGGCACCCCGCGGGACGCGGTCGGCGACGCCGAGCTGGCCTACCGCCGGTTCGAGGCCGTCGGCGACCCGTGGGGGATGGGGATGGCCGCCCACGCCGCCGGGCACTCGACCGGCGCGGACCCCGACCGGCGCACCGACGAGTGGCTGCGCCGCAGCGAACGGCACCTGGCGCTGGTCGGCGCGGCCCAGGACGCCCGGTCCACCAGGGTGCTGCTGGACACGCAGCTGGCGTTGGCGGGCGACGTCGAGGCCGAGCACCGGCTGGTGGAGATCGCGGGCTCGGAGCGGCCCGACGAGGCGGACGCCTGCCAGGCCGCGCTCGGCCTGGCCCAGCTGGCCTGGCGGCGCGGTCGGTACGACGACGTGCTGACCCACGCCGACGAGCTGCTGCGGGCGGTCGCGGACACCGGTGCTCCCGGCCCGGCACGACGCCGGACCGTGTTCCGGGTCGCGGTCGCCGTCCTCCGCCTGTGGGTCGCAGGAGCTGCTGACGGGACGTCCGCCGGTGCGGACGCGCGGGCCGCCGACGCGCTTCGGCAGTCCCGCGCAGAGGTGCTGAGCACCTACGACCGCCCGCTGCTCGGGGCGTGGGCGATGGGTGGGGCCGAGCTGGCCGCGTTCCGCGGTGACACGGCGACCGCGCGAGAGCTGTGGGCGATCGGAACGCGGGTCGGCGCGAGCCCGAGCCGGTTCTTCCCGCAGGGGCGCGGCGACCGGCTCGCGGCCGCGCTGGGGGACCGGCGGAGCCGTGAGCTGCTGCTGGCCGAGGCCTCCGGGCTGACGGCGGCCGCCGTCCACGTCCGGGTCGGCGCACTGATGGACGGCCTGCTCGGGTAGCGCGATCCGGTCGCGGGTGCGGATCACCGAAGCCGACCGGACGACATCGGTGGCGAACCGCCTGGACGCGCCGCCGGTCGATGGGCCAGGCTGGGCCACCGGAGGTGCGGGATGCTGATCGTGACCGGTGGCCTGGGCCGGGTGGCGACGGTGCTGGGGCCCGTGCTGCCGCCGGACGTCCGCCTGGTGGACAACCGACCCGGCGCGCTGCGGCTGGACCTGTCCGACCCCGACCAGGCCGCCGAGGCCGTCCGCGGCGCCACCGCGGTCCTCCACCTCGCCGGGAGCCCCAGTCCCGGCCAGGACCGGGAGACCGCGCACCAGGGCAACACCGTCGTCACCGACACCCTGCTCGCGGCGTGCGGAGACCAGGTCCCGCGGATCGTGCTGGCCAGCTCGGTGCACGCGATGGGGCACTACCACGGGGCAGGCGCTGGGCTGATCAGTCCTGAGTGGACTCCCGGACCGTGTTGTGCTTACGGGGAAAGCAAAGTCGACGTCGAGGAGCTCGGCAGGCGCCACGCCGAGCGGTACGGCGTGTCGGTGGTCTGCCTGCGGCTGGGCTCCACCGGCTACCCGCTGCTCGAACGCCGGTACGCCGACCTGTGGCTCTCCGACCGCGACGCCCGGCAGCTCGTCCTGTCCGCGCTGACCGCCGACGTGCGGTTCGGCGCCTACTTCGGGGTCTCGGCCAACACCCCGGCCCGCTGGGACATCGCCAACGCGCGCGCCGAACTCGGCTACCGGCCCGTGGACGACAGCGCGGAGCTCGACATCGGCGACGACGAGCCGTACCAGTTCCCGAACTGCAGCATGTTCGGCTAGGGGGTCCGAGCGCCGTCAGGCGGTGGAGATGACGTCGTTGCGCAGCACGGCGGGCAGGCTCCTGCGGTGCGTGACGTTGAGCTTGCGGTACGCCTTGGTCAGGTGCTGTTCGACGGTGCTGGTCGTGACGTAGAGCTTGTTCGCGATCTCCCGGTTGGTGTGCCCGAGGGCGGCCAGTCCGGCGACCCGCCGTTCGGCGTCGGACAGCGCGGCGAGCCCCACCTCCGCCTCGGTGCCCTCGGGTCTGCCGATGGCACGGCGGTTCCGGTCGGGGATCAGCTCGTCGCACAGCGGTTCCGCCTGGCAGTCCTTGGCCAGCCACCAGGCCCGCCGGATCGTCACGCGGGCCCGGTCGCGCTCGCCCAGCTCGTGGTGCAGCCTGCTCAGGTCGGCCAGCACACGGGCGACCTCCAGCTGGGCGCCCGCGGCCTGGAGCTCGTCCAGGGCCTGGTGCAGCAGCTGGGAGCGGCGCCGGGACCGCACGGTGGCGGCCTTGATCCGCAACGCCGTGCCGCGCGAGGGCGACGGTCCGGCCACCGGCAGCGCCAGCTGCTCGTCGACGAGCTCCCTGGCCTTGGCCTGGTTGCCCAGCAACAGGTACACCTCGGCGGCACCGGTGCGCCACGGCAGGATCCCCGGCGAGTCCACCTTCCACTCCACCACCAGCTCGCCGCAGGACAGGAAGTCGTTCAGCGCGGCGGGCAGCTGCCGGGTCGCCAGGTGGTGGCAGCCCTTGGCGAACAGGTAGTGCTGCAACCCGTGCTGGACGCGGTAGAGGTGCTGGGGCACACCCAGTTCCAGCGTCTCGGCCGCCTCGGCGAACTTCCCCATCGCGGTGCTCGCCCGCACCAGCGTCCCGAGCGCCATGCCGATGTCGGCACCGCTGGTGCCGGGACCGATCCCCTCCAGCGCGAACCGGGCGTACTCGCGGGCGGCGGGGAGGTCGCCCGTCCGCAGCGCGGCCTGGGCGCGGACCACCGCCAGCTCCCGCCGCCACTCGGGGGCGCCGGACGCCTCGGGCCCCTCGGTGAGGAAGGTGTCGCACCACGACTTCACGCTGCCGAGCTTCTCCAGGTACAGCAGCGTGTGCAGCGCCTCCCGGACGGGCTCGCCCGGCTCCTCGCTGGGATCGGCCTCCTTCAGGACGCGCTCCGCGTCCGTCGCCGCGTCGTCGAGCTCGCGGCCGATCAGGTCGGTCAACGCCGTGGCGGCCCTGACCGGCACGTCCACCTCGACCGGCGCCCGGTCGGGGCCCGACGGCACCGGCGGCAGCCCGCGGGCGAGCTCGGGGTGCGAGTAGGCGGCCCACATCCGGGTGCTCACCAGCTCGGCCCTGCTGTGCTCGTCCAGCTCGTCCATCCTCTCGACGAGCCGCGCGAGACCTTCGGCGACGTCGTCGGCGCGGCCGTGCAGGACGAGGAAGCGGACGAACCAGAGCAGGCCGCGGCCGTGCAGCCTGCCCTCGCGCATCGCCTCGGCCAGCACCGGCACCTGCTGGAGCGCGGTGGCCGGGCTGAGCCGGAGCCTGAGGCGCGCCAGCATCATCGTGAGCTCGACGGGGACCTCGTCGGCGCGGTCGCGGATCGCGAGCTCCAGGTACTCGAGCGCGTCCTCGACCTGGTCGTCGAGCAGGGCCCACTTCGCGGGCTCGCCGTCCTCGCCCTCGTGCACGACGTGGAGCCAGGGCGCCGTGGTGCCGCCCGCGTCCGGGAGCACGGCGTCGGCCGGTCCGCGCCGGGGGCCCGGCAGGTCCGCCGCGTCGATCTCCAACCGCCCGAGCCCGCTCGCGAGGCGCTGGATCACCGCGTGGTTGCCGTGCTTGGCGTGCAGCAGCACGAGGCAGCGGCGGAGCTCCGCGAGGGTGTGGTGCAGTGCGGTGTTCTTCGCCGTGTACATGGGACGACCTCCTCAGCCTGGCGGTCCCGGCACCCGCTCGCCGCGCGGCGGGTCGGAGGCCGGGGCCGCTGTCATGGCGACCCCGTCCGCGCGGGGCGTGGCGGGAAAGCGGCGGCAGCACCGGGTTCCGGACCGTTGCGGGGACGGCGGAGAAGCGACCGGATTCGGTGGGAACCGCTCCGGAAATGGTCGGAGCGGATGCGCTCCCGATCGTCGTCGGGTGCTTTCCCGTCGGTTCGGGAGATGCGGGCTGCGGTGTGCCGCCGATGTTATCGACGATTCTTCGCCCGACGGCTCCCGGTGCGGATGTGTAGGGAAATCAAAGGTGCGGATCCGGTGGAAGTGCGTCATCGCTCGCCGGTCCGCGTCTCGGGTGGAAGACGATGGCGAAGATCCGCCCCGTGGTCGGGAGTTCACCGGGAGCCGTGGCGAAAACGCATTCCGCCTCGGCTCCCGCACCGGGACTCGAGAGCCTTCCGGGCGATCCTTGCTGGGGAATCACCAGGAGATGCCGGAGGTCCTTGTCAGTTCGTCGGTGGGCCTGAATGGTCGGGGTGCGGGGTGTCCTGCGACACCCCGTCGAAATGCGACGAGGACGAGCCGGTAGGACGAACTGGGAGGTTCCCGTGACGAGTGCGAAGAACTCCGACCTGCACCGTGCGCTCGGTGAGCTGCGCCGCTGCCTCGGGGCGTTGCGCGCCGCCCACGGCGACCACGCGGTGATCCGGCGCCTCGTGAACGGCGTGGAGCGGCTGGAGATCGACGCCGCCGACCTGCCGAACCTGGTCCCGGTGCCCGGCTACGCGCCCGACGAGGTGGTCTACGTGCCGGACGCGCCGTACGACCCCGACCTGTGGAGCAACGCCGACGACGAGGGCATCGGCGGTCGTCGACCGCACATCGCCTGACGTCGGGACGCCGTACCGCGCGGCCCGCATCCGGGCCGCGCGGTACCCGCGCGCCCGTGCTCACCTGCGCGAACGCGGTGGCCGACGGTAGACCACCACGCCCAGTGGATCGGCTTCGGGCAATTCCCGAATCAATTTCGCCTTGGTCCCGCGGTCCTGAGGACTCCCGCGTGCCGATTCCGGCCCGGTGTCGCTGTTCACCCGCCGTGCGTTGACAGGAACGCCTTCGACGTGCCGCGCGCGACCGCGCCATTCGAGACGCACCCGGTCGATTCCCGCATTGTGGACGAGGTGTCCGCCACCCGTGGTGACGCGCTGTGGATATCGCGTCCGCCGCCGCGCCCGAAGCCGGAGTGGTCCGCCGAATGCGAACGGTTGCAACAATTGCCGGAACAGGAGTTTGTGATGGCAGTCACGCTGGAAAAGTGGATAGTTCGGTCTGTCCGCGGTTCCGGGGTGGCACGATCTCGCCACCCGCGGTGGTGGTGGAGCCGCCCTCCTGGTAGGGGGCTTGGCTAGTTCGGCCACCGGGGTGTGCGGAGTCCGGTGGGGCGATATCGACCGTTGTGCCGCGGATTCGGTGTTCGTGCAGGTTGCCGGGTTGTCCGGGGTGGGTGCGGCTGTCGCGAGGGGATGGGTGTGCATTCCGCGGCGGGCGGCTCGCGGTCACATTTCGTGACCGATGTGGCGGTGGACACCGTTGTCCGCCCGGACATTGGTCACCGTGAGTCACATTTACTCGACTGTCCGGTACAGCGGAGTACGTCCGAACGGCCTAACGGCGACCGCACTTGACGGCTGGTTGCCGCACACTTAGGCGGGGCACCCGTCTCGAATCATTGCATCGTTACGGATCCTCCCGTAATAATTGTCGGGGTCCTGATCCCGGCCCGATTCGAACCTGATGTCGAGTCGTCGGAAAAGTGTGCACGGCAGTGTCCCGGTGTATGGCAGTGTCTTGGTCAGTGGAGGTACCTTGTTCGAGCGGGATGTTGGTTTCATCGACCCCACGGTGGCCGATCCGGGGTCTGCCGGCGACGACGACCGATATCGGGTGGGGTCCTCGGATCGCCTGTACAGGTCATTGTTCGACTGGTCGGGACTCGGTATTTTCTGCATTGACCTCGACGACCGCGTCGTCGAGGCGAACGACGATTTCCTGAGGGTGGTCAACCGGTCCGCCGACGAGGTGCGGGGCCTGGCCCTCGCCGACTTCCTGCACCCCGCGTTCCTGGTCAACGTGCGGCAGCGGCTGGCGACGCTCGCCGACGGGGGTCGCGGGCAGGTGGTCGAGAACGTCGTGCTGCTGCGCAAGGGCGACGGCGCCGTGCTGGGCGACCTGAGCGTGATCCCGGCGGGTGGCCGGTCCGAGTGGTCGATCAGCATGTTCGCCGTTTTCGTCCCCTACGACCACGCGGTCGGCCCGCTGTCGGTGTCGGGGAAGAAAGGACTGCGTTTCACCGGGATGGGCGGACGCGTCCTGGAAGGCGTCGCCGCCGGTGTCTCCACCATGCAGCTGGCGACGCAGTTGTACTTGAGCCGACAGGGTGTCGAATACCACGTCGGCGCGATGTTACGGGCGCTCGAAGTGCCGAACCGCGCTTCTTTGGTGTCCAAGGCCTACGAGTTGGGCATTCTCAGCGTCGGTGTGTGGCCGCCGAGGGTAGCGCCCTCCTGGCGGGTCGACCCGGCGAGCTGAACGGGAATTTTCCTTCCCCCTTCTCGCGCGTGCTCGCGCGTCGCCCGTGACCGAAGGCGTTTACCGGCGGACGGGCTCCGCGGGTGCGCATCTGGTATTCATGCACTGAGCGGATTGTGCGGTCGGAGGACCGGCTCGCGTTTCACCCCTGGGCTGTGCACGAGGTTTCCGCGGCCTTGTCGTGCGGTCCCGCGGGTTGTCAGCAGACACGCTGGAAGACCGAAGGGTAAGGGATGCCGGACAAGCCCGCAGCGAGTGACTGGCCGTTGCTCGGCCGGTCGACCGAGTTGTCCCGGCTGTCGGAGTGCGCCAAGGCCGCGCACGCGGGCCACGCGCGGCTCGTCGTGGTGCGCGGCCCCGCGGGTGTGGGCCGCACGAGCCTGCTCGCCGCGGTGCGGCGGGACGTGCTCCGGCACAACGAGTTCCTCGTCCTGGACGCGACCTGCCCGGAGACCGACCGCGAGATCGGGTACTCCACCGTGCGCGCCCTGTTCGCTCCGGCGGAGGTCGCCGACGCCGCGGACGACGTGACCGCGCGGCACCGGGCCAGGGTCGGGGCCAAGTGGGCGCGGGAGGCGCTGACCGCCAGCCGCTCGGCCGGTGCCGACATGCCGCGGCTGCTGCACTACCAGGTGCTCTACGGCCTGTTCTGGCTCGCCGCGGAGGTGATGACCGACCGGCCGCTGGCGATCGTGCTCGACGACGCGCAGTGGTGCGACGAGCTCTCGTTGCGCTGGCTGGAGTTCCTGCTGCGCCGCGCGGACCGGCTGCCGCTGCTGGTGGTGCTCGGTCAGCGCACCGACACCCACGGCCTCGCCCAGGACATCCTGGCGGGCATGGTCGCCGACTCCCGCGCGGAGACCGTGGACCTCCCGCCGCTCGCCCCGGCCGACGTCGCCGAGCTGGCGGGCATCGCCCTGGACGACCGGCTGGACCCGCTGTTCGTCCGCTCGTGCGCGGACGTGTCCAGGGGCAACCCGCTGCTGCTGCGCCGGCTGCTGGAGGAGCTGGCGCGGTCCGGTGTCAGCACGGACGCGACCGGAGCGGGCGCGGTGGCCCGCGTCGGCGGCGCGGTCGTCGTCGAGTCGGCGCTGGACCGGCTCGTCGAGCAGCCGGAGCCGGTGCGCGCCGTCGCCACGGCGGTGGCGGTGCTGGACGGCATGTCCGGGGACGTCGGCCCGCAGTCGCTCGGGGAGCTGGCCGGGGTCCCGCCCAGACAGGTCTCCGAGGCGCTGGACGCGCTGCGCCGCATCGACGTGCTCCAGCCCGGCTCGCTCGGGTTCGCGCACGACTCCCTGTCGGCCAGCATGATCGGGCGGATCGCGGGGGAGGAGGTCGAGCGGCTGCGCTCCAAGGCCGCGAGGCTGCTCAACGACGCCGGGTGGGCGGCCGAGGACATCGCCGGGCACCTGATGCTGCTGTCCGACCTGCCGGAGTCCTGGATGCTGGGCGTGCTGGTCGAGGCGGCCGCGTGCGCCCAGCGGCGGCACGCCCACGGGGTCGCGGTCGGTTACCTGCGCCGCGCCATCGCCCTCGGTCGGGACGAGGCCGCCCGACCGCACCTGCGGGTCGACCTCGCCCGGTCGCTGGCCGAGTCCGACCCGGTGGCGGCGCTGAGGCAGCTGGACATCGCGATCTCCGAGACGACCGACCCGCGGACCAGGGCGGTCATCGCCGCCCAGTTCGGCTGCACCGCGCTCGTCGCGCGCCGGGCGCCCGAGGGCGTCCGCGTGGTCGGCGGGGTGCTCGACGAGCTGAACCTGGTGGTGGGCGACCGTCCGTCGCCCGCTGACCGGGAGCTGCTCGCGATGGTCGAGTGGGTGCTGCTCGCCACCGGTACCGTCGAGCGGTCGACGGTCGGCCTCGTCCGCGCGAGGGCGCGCGCGACGACCCCGCCGTCCGGGCACAGCCCAGGGGAACGGCAGGTGCTCGCCGTCATGTCCGCGCTGGCCGCGGACGAGTGCCAGCCGGTGGGCCGCGTGGTCGACTGGGCCACCCGCGCGACGCGCGTGCTGCCCGACACCGGGGACTGGGCGATCCTCCACGCCGCCCGCGCGCTGCGCCTGGCCGACGAGGTCGAGGCCTCGCACGCGGTGTACGGCTGGATCGCCGACCGGGGCGGCGAGCACACGTCGGCGGGGCACGTCCTCGCCCTGGCGGGCCGCGCGCTCCTGCACAACTCGACCGGCGACCTGCACGCCGCGGCGGCGGAGGGCGACCGCGCGCTGGCCGCGCGGACTCCCGGACAGGCCCGCACCGCGATGCCGGAGATCGTGCGCGCCCTCACCTTCACGGCGCAGGACCAACCGGACCGGGCCGATCACCTGCTGGACCTGGTCGAGGGGCCCCGCATCGAGGAGGTGGTCGACGAGTGGCGGTTCTACCTGCTCGCGAGGGGCCACGCCCGGTGGGTGGCGGGTGACCTGGACGCCGCTCTGGAGCACCTGCTCGCCTGCGGACGCGCCCTGGCCGAGTGCGGTGTCACCAACCCGGTGGTCGCGCCGTGGTGGGTCGGCGCGGTGAGCGTGCTGACCCGGCTGGGGCGGACGGCGGAGGCGCGCCGCGTCGCGGAGGAGGGGCAGGACCTGGCCCGGCGCTGGCCGACGCCGCGCGCGATCGGGCTGGGGCTGCTGGCGGAGGGGACCGCCAGTGCGGGCACCCGCGCGGTGGAGCTGCTGGAGGAGGCCGTGCGCGTGCTGTCCACGAGCCCCGCGCAGCTGGATCTCGCGCACGCCGAGCGCAGGCTGGGCGCCGCCCAGCTGAGGCTGGGCGACGCCGGGGCGGCCCGCAAGCACCTGCGCGTCTCGATGGACCTGGCCACCCTGTGCGGGTCCACCGCGCTCGTGCGGACGGCGGGCCGGTTCCACGCCGCCGCGGGCGGGAGGCGCCGCCAGTCCGGCCGGTCCGCCGTGGACAACCTGACGGAGGCGGAGCGCAGGGTCGCCGACATCGCCGCGCGGGGCAGCAGCAACAAGGAGATCGCCGAGGCCCTCTTCGTCACCGTCCGGACGGTCGAGATGCACCTGACCAACATCTACCGCAAGCTCGGCGTCTCCAGGCGGTCCGCGCTGGCCGAGATGCTCCCCGGCACGCCGCCGCGGCACCGGGGACACGACGACGGTCCGCCGGGCCGGGACGCGCACCTCGGCGTCCCCACCGGCGCCGAGAGGGGCTGAGCGTGTTCCTGGAGCGGGAGGGCGGGCTGGCCGCCGTCACCGACGCGGTGCGCGAGGCCCGCAAGGGCAACGGCTCGCTGCTGCTGGTGACCGGTGCGGTCGGTGCCGGGCGCACGACGTTCCTGGGCGGGCTGCCCACCCTGGTGGGGCGCGACTCGGCGGACGAGGGCATCCGGGTGCTGCGGGCCAACGGCGCGTGGCTGGAGCAGGACCACTCGCTGGGTGTGGTCCACCAGCTGCTCGACCCGGTCATGGTCGCCTCGCCCAAGCCCGCCAGGGAGAGGTGGCTGCAGGGCGCGGACGCCTGCCGCCCGCTGTTCACCTACCGGGCCTTCGAGCACGACGTGCCCGAGTCCGAGTACGCCACGCCCGAGGCGTTGCGGGGGCTGCTGGCGCTGGTGCGCAACCTCAGCGCCGACACGCCGCTGCTGATCCTCGTGGACGACCTCCAGTGGGTGGACGCCGCGTCGCTGCGCTGGCTCGGGCTGCTGTCCGAGCACCTGGCGGGTACCGCCGCCACCGTCGTCCTCGCCCTGCGCGAAGGGGTGGAGCCCGTCAACCAGGAGGCGGTCCGGCGGATCGTCGAGGCCGCGACGCGGGTGCTGCCGCTGGGCCCGTTGGGGATCGCGAGCACGCGGGTGCTGGTGCACGCGGAGTTCTACACGGCCGGGCAGGACGAGTTCGTGTGGGCGTGCCAGACGACCTCCGGCGGCAACCCGCTGTTCCTCGTCAGCCTGCTCGCCTCGCTGGCGGCCCGCGGCGTGCCGCCGACCGCCGAGGGTGCGGCACTGGTGCGCACCTCCCGGCCGGAACGGCTGCGCGCCCGGTTCACCGCCTGCCTGATGGCCCTCCCGCTCGGGGTGCGGGACGTGGCCCAGGCGATGAGCGTGCTGGGCGAACTGACCGACCGCGAGCTGCTCTGCAGGCTCCTCGGCATCACCGCCGAGGCGTGCGCGGAGGCGCTGACCGTCCTGAGCAGGCTCGGCCTGCTCGCGGCGGGCCTGCCGCACCGGTTCTGCCACCCCGTCGTGCAGGAGGCCGTCGAACAGGTCATGTCCGCGACCGAGCGCGAGCACATCCAGCTCAACGCCGCGTTGCTGCTGCACGACAGCGGGCGCTCGGCGGAGCAGACGGCGACGCACCTGCTCGCGACGATGAGCCAGGGCGACGACCGGGCGACCGCCGCGCTGAGGTCGGCCGCCACCGACGCGCTGGACCGGGGCGCGCCCGTCCTGGCCGCCCACTGCCTGCGCCGGGCGCTGCAGGTGTGCCCACCCGACGGGGCCGACCGCGCGGCGCTGCTGGTCGACCTGGCCACCGCCGAGCGCGAGTTCGACTCCAACGCGGCCATCCGGCACGTCATGCAGGCCCTTCCACTGCTCTCCTCCGCGTACGACCGGGCCCTAGCGGTCTCCCGGATCGCGCCGCTCCTGCTCGTCGGGGTCTCCGAGCGCGCGCGGAACGTCGTCGAGCGGGCCGCCGCCGACCTCGGCACCCCGGACGCGCTGACCGGCCAGACCAGGGACCTCGCGCTGCGGCTGAAGGGCAGGCTGAGCCTGGTCAACGAGTGGGCGGTGTCCGACCTGTTCGCCGACGTCGACGCGCTGGGCGAGCCGGACGCCCGACCGGACCTGTCCACCGGCGGCGCGCGCGAGCTGGCCACCGCGCTGCTGCACACCGGCACCGTGCGGCTGCGGCTGCCCGCGCGGGTCGTCGCGGACATGAGCAGCCGCCTGCTGGCCGCGGAACGGCCGGACTTCGCCCACGTGCACACCCTGCTGCCGATGCTCACCCCCGTGCTGCTGGCGGCCGACGCCGTGCAGCGGGCGGTCCCCTGGCTGGACGTGGCGCTGAACCAGGCGCGCCTGCGCAACTCGCTGACGGCGCAGGTGGGCATCCGCTGCGAGCAGGCGCTCGTGCACATCGGGCTCGGCGACCTGCGCGCGGCCAAGGCCATGGCGACCGAGGCGTGGAACCTCGCCGACGACGGCTGGTCGGACGGGCTGGGGGCGGCGAGCGTGACCCTGGCCGCGGTCGCGCTCGAGACCGGGGACGTGCAGCTGGGCGAGGCGGTGCTCGAACGCACCTCGCGCCGCGCGGGCGCGTACCCGCGGGTCGGCAGGAACGCGGTCCTGTTGCTGCTGCGCGGTTTCCTCGTCGGTCGGACCGACCCGCGCGGAGGGCTCGGCTACGTCCTGGACTGCGGACAGCTGCTCGAGGACGCCGGGTGGACCAACCCCGTGCTGCACCCCTGGCGCAAGTGGGCCGCGACCTCGTACCTGAAGCTCGGCGACCTGGACTCCGCGCACCGGCTGGCCGACGAGGACCACGCGCTCGCGGTGCGGTGGGGCGCGCCCGCCGCGATGGGTAGCGCCCTGCTGCTGCGGGGGATGCTGGCCGGGGGAGCGGAGGGCGTCGACCTGACCCAGCGCGCCGTCGACGTGCTGGCGGGCTCGGCCAGCGCGCTGCTCAGGGCGAAGGCGTTGACGCAGCTGGGCGGCATGCTGCGGGCCGACGGGGACCCCCGCGCCGACCAGGTCCTGCGCGACGGCCGCGACCTGGCCACCAGGTGCGGCGCGGACTGGCTCGCCAGGCGGGCGACCGCGCACCTGGCCGGGGCCGACCGCGGCACCGGGCGGCTCGAGCTGACGCACGCCGAGCTGCGGGTGGCCCGGCTGGTCGTCGACGGCAGGACCAACCGGGAGATCGCGGACGAGCTGGCCGTGGCCCTGCGCACCGTGGAGAAGCACCTCACGAGCGCCTACCGCAAGCTGGAGGTGTCGGGCCGGGCGGCGCTGGCCGACGGCCTGCGCTCCGCGGACGGCGACGACCGCGAACCGGCGCAGGTGCCCGTGACGCCGGGCAGCGGCTGGTGGTCGCGGTAGCAAGTCGTTGGAACCACTAGGGTTTTCCGGACGGGCACCCCTTGAGACTGGTCATCCGCAACATCTTTGAGAGGAAACAACAGTGACCTCAGCCGATGAGCTGCCGAGGATGACCGAGATGTTCTCGCCCCTGTTCGGGCAGAACGACTACCTGCGCGAGCTCCAGGCCAAGCAGCCGATCTGGAAGGTGCGCACGCCCGCGGGCGACGAGGCCTGGCTGGTGGTGCGGCACGCCGAGATCCGGGCCCTGCTGGTGAACCGCAAGCTGGTGCGGTCGCACCCGGACCCGACGAACGCGGCGCAGTACGTGCAGAGCCCCATCTTCGACATGGTGCGGTCGGAGCCGATCGACCACTCCAGGTTCCGGGCCGTGCTCACGCCGTTCTTCTCCCAGTCCGCCATGCGCGCCATCGAGCCCCTCGTCGTGTCCATCGTGGACGAGCTGGTCGACTCGCTGGCGGCCCGCACGCCGCCGGTGGACCTCCAGGAGCACTTCTCGGTGCCGATGGGGATGCGCGTCCTGTGCGCGTTCGTCGGCATCCCCGACTCGGAGTGGCGTTCCCTGCACGGGATGCTCTACGAGATGGCGGTCCTCGACGAGCAGGACCACGCGCGCAAGCACGCCACCAAGGTCGGCCAGTACCTTCAGGAGCGGGTGGCCGGCAAGCGGCTGGAACGCGGCAACGACGTGCTGTCCGGGCTGGTCGCGGCGGGCCTGGCCGACGACGAGGTCGCCAGGCTGGGCACCATGCTGATGTTCGCGGGCGGTGACAGCGTCGCGAACAGCATCGGCTACGGACTCGGCCGCCTGGCCGCCAACCCGGACCTGAGGGACGCGCTGATCAAGGACACCGACCTGGTCCCGGCGGCGGTGGAGGAGCTGCTGCGCACCGCGACCTACGGCGGCGGGGCGCACCCGCACTACGCGGCGGAGGACATCGAGATCGCCGGGGTGACGATCCGCGCCGGGGACCTGGTGCTGCCCGACTTCGCGCTGGCGAACTTCGACGAGCGCGTCTTCGAGAACGCCGACGAGATCGACTTCGGCCGGAAGTCCAACCCGCACCTGGCTTTCGCGCACGGCGTCTGGCACTGCCTCGGTGCCCCGCTGGCGCGGATGGAGCTGGCCATCGCGGTCAGGGCGCTGCTCGCCCGGTTCCCGACCCTGCGCCTGCCCGACGCGGCGGAAGAGGCCGCGGCGGGCACCGAGCAGGCCCGGCTGAGCTCCACCATGGACCGGCTCCTGATCGCCTGGTGACCGCCCGCGCGGGGGAGCGGCCGGACCGGCCTCACCGGTCCGGCCGCTCCCCTTCGTCCGCGGTCCGCGCGAACTGCGCGGCGACCAGGTTCGCGTAGGAACCCTTGGCGCGCAACAGCTCCTCGTGGGTACCGCGTTCGACGATCCGCCCGTCCCCCATCACGAGGATGAGGTCCGCGTCCTGGATCGTGGAGAGCCGGTGCGCGATCACGAAGCAGGTGCGGCCCGCGCGCAACGACGTCATCGCCCGCTGGATGAGCACCTCGCTGCGGGTGTCCACGGAGCTGGTGGCCTCGTCCAGGATCAGGATCGCCGGGTCGGCCAGGAACGCCCTCGCCACCGTGATGAGCTGCTTCTCGCCCGCGCTGACCGCGGCCGTCTCGGTGAGCACGGTGTCGTAGCCGTCGGGCATCGTGCGGACGAAGTGGTCGACCCGGACGGCCTTCGCCGCGGCGACGACCTGTTCGCGCGTGGCACCGGGCAGGCCGTAGGCGATGTTGTCGGCGATCGTCCCCTCGAACAGCCAGGTGTCCTGCAGCACGAGCCCGGTCCTGGACCGCACGTCCTGCCGGGTCATCGTCGCGATGTCCCGGCCGTCCACCAGGATCCGGCCGCCGTCGACCTCGTGGAAGCGCATCAGCAGGTTGCCCAGCGTGGTCTTGCCCGCACCGGTCGGACCGACGATCGCGACCACCTGACCGGGCCGCGCCACCAGCGAGAGGTCCTCGATCAGCGGGCGGTCGGCGGTGTAGCGGAAGCTCACGCGGTCGAACTCGACGCTGCCCCGCACGGTGTCCACGCGGTCGGCGTCCGGCGGGTCCGGCCGTTCCTCCTCCGCGTCGAGCAGTTCGAAGACCCGCTCGGCGGAGGCGAAGCCGGACTGCAGCTTGCCGATCACGCCGCCGATCTCGCCCGCCTGGTTGTTGAACTGGGTGGTGTAGAGCATGAACGCCTGCACGCTGCCGAGCGACAGCGCGCCACCCGCCACCCGCAGCGCCCCGACGACCGCCACCATGACGTAGTTCAGGTTGGCCACGAACAGCAGCGCGGGCTCGATGGCCTCGGCGAGGAAGTGCGCCCGCCGTCCCGAGGCGCGCATCGCGTCGTTGCGCTCGTCGAACTCGGCCAGCGCGGCCTCGCGCCTGCCGAACACCCGGACCAGCGCGTGCGCGGTGTACATCTGCTCCACGTGGGAGTTGAGCGCGCCCGTGTCCGACCACAGCTCGACGAAGTGCGGCTTGGTGAGCTTGCTGACGCGGGCGACGATGTACCCCGACAGCGGGATGCTCAGCAGCATCAGGAAGGTGAGCAGCGGCGAGATCACCAGCATCATCACCAGCACGGTCAGCAGGGCGAGCACCACCGACGCGAGCTTGCTGAAGGTCTGCTGCATGACCGTCTGGAGGTTGTCGACGTCGTTGGTGACCCGGCTGAGCAGCTCGCCGACCGGACGGCGGTCGAAGTAGCCGAGGGGGAGCCGGGGCAGCTTGGCCTCCACCCGCTCCCGCACGTCGGAGGCCACCCGCTGCACCACCTTCGCGGCGATCCGCTCCTGCAGGTACATGAACGAGGACGCGACCAGGTAGAGCGCGAGGGCGACGGCCAGCAGCACGGCGACCCGGCCGAACTCGACACCGCTGCCGGGCACCAGGTCGACGGTGCCGTACACCTCGGCGAGCGTGGTGTCGCCCGCCTCGCGCAGCCGGGCGATCGCCTCCTCCTTGCTCAGGCCCGCGGGCAGGGTCGACCCCGCGTACCCGGCGAACACCAGGTCGGTCGCCTTGCCGAGCAGCAGCGGTCCCATCGTGTTCGCGGCGACCCCTACGACGCAGCACACCATCGCCGCGACGGTCGGCAGCCGGTAGGGCCGCAGCAGGGAGACGAGCCTGCGCACCGTGCGCCGGGTGTCCTGCGGCCTGTCCGCGGGGCTCTCGACTTCCGCCTCGGGTGCGGCGGCCGGAGTGGTCACAACGCCTCCTGGGCGGTGAGCTGGGACTGGGCGATCGCCCGGTAGACGTCGTTGCCCGCGATCAGCTCGTCGTGCGTGCCGAGCCCGACGACCCGGCCCTCGTCCAGGACGGCGATGCGGTCGGCGTCCCGGATGGTGCTGATCCGCTGGGCGACCACGACGGTGGTCGCCCCGGCGATGTCCGGGGCCAGGGCCGCGCGCAAGGCGGCCTCGGTGGCGTAGTCCAGGCCCGAGAAGCAGTCGTCGAACAGGTAGACGTCCGGGCGCCGCACGAGGGTCCGCGCGATGGACAGCCGTTGTCGTTGCCCGCCCGAGAAGTTGCCGCCGCCCTGCTCGACCACCGAGTCGAGCCCGGCGGGCAGCCCTGCCACGAAGTCCCGGATCCGCGCGACCCCGAGCGCGTGCCACAGCTCGTCGTCGGTGGCCTCCGGCCTGCCGTAGCGCAGGTTCGTGGCGATCGTCCCGGCGAACAGGTACGGCTTCTGCGCCACCAGGCCCACGGTCGCCGACAGCGCGTCGCGGTCCAGCTCCCGCACGTCGGTGCCGTTGACGAGCACCGAGCCGGTCGTCGTCTCGTACAGGCGCAGCACCAGGTTGAGCAGCGTGGTCTTGCCGCTGCCGGTGCTGCCGATGACCGCCAGCGTCTCGCCCGGCCGCACCGAGAGGGTGATGTCCCGCAGGGACGGCTCCTCCGCGCCCGGATAGCGGAACCCGGCGCCGCGCAGGTCGACGTGGCCGGGGCGGGGACCGGAGTCCGCGCCGCCGTCGGCCGACGGCGCCGGTGCGGCGTCGAGGACCTCGCAGACGCGGCGCGCGGCGACCTGCGCGCGCGGCACGGTCAGGAACACGTACATCGCGATCAGCATGGAGGTCAGGATCAGGATCACGTAACCGGTGAAGGCGCTGAGCGCGCCGACCGTCAGGTCGCCGGAACCGATCCGCCGACCCCCGACCCACACGACGACCACGGTGAACACGTTGCCCAGCAACCACACGATCGGGAACATCATCGCGGCCTGTCGCCGGGCCCTCATGGTGAGCTGGAACAGCTCCTCGTTCGCGGCGCCGAAGCGGCGCCGCTCGTGGTCCTCGCGGACGAACGCCCTGATCACCCGGACACCGGTGATCTGCTCGCGCAGCAACCGGTTCATCCCGTCGACGCTGTGCTGGATCAGGCCGTACAGCGGGCCCATCCTGGCCATCACGACCAGCACCGTGACCGTGGCCAGCGGGATGAAGACCAGCAGCACCAGGGTCAGCGGCACGTCCTGCTGCAACGCCAGCACGATGCTGGCCACGCACATGATCGGCGCGGACACGATGCTGCCGAAGCCGTCGACGGTGACCAGCTGGATCTGCTGGACGTCGTTGACGGTGCGGGTGGTGAGCGACGCGGCGCCGAAGCGCTCGACCTCGTGGACCGAGAAGTCCTGCACCCGGCGGAAGATCGCGGACCGCAGCCGGGCACCCAGCGCGGTCGCCACGCTCGTGCCGAAGTACTGCGCGCCCATCCTCGCCGCCACCTGCACCGCCGCCACGCCCACCATCACGGCGCCGATCCACAGGATGTCCACAACGGACCCGCGCAGCAGGCCCCGGTCGACGAGCTGGGCGTTCATCGTCGGCAGCAGCAGGAAAGTGATCGTCTGCACCAGTTGCAGCAGGATCAGCACTGCGATCGACAGGCGGTGGGGGCGGAGGTAAGTCCCCAGTATTCGGCTGAGCAAAGGGCACCTTCCCGGGTACGGGTCCGGCCCAGTCAAGTCGGCCGCCGACCGGTAAATCCCTAGTCTTCCGGGGTGTCCGGCCGGGGTCGGTGCGAAGACTAGGGATTTACCGGGCGGGACCCGATGACACTTCCCGTTGGCGTCCGCCAGGTTTCCGGCGGTGTTCCGGATGTTTCGCGCCCCGCCTGTCGAGATGGGTTGAACAGAGCTATGGACAACGAGCAGAGGCTCAGGGACTACCTCAAGCGTGCGACCGCCGACCTGCGCACCACCCGCAACCGGGTGAGCGAGCTGGAACAGGCGGCGCAGGAACCCATCGCGATCGTGGGCATGGGCTGCCGCTACCCCGGCGGTGTGGCGAGCCCCGACGACCTGTGGCGCATGGTGAGCCGCGGCGAGCACGGCATCACCGACTTCCCGGCCGACCGCGGCTGGGACGTCGAGGCCCTCGGCGCCTCCTCGACGTTGTCCGGCGGCTTCCTGCACGACGCCCCGGCGTTCGACGCCGACTTCTTCGGCATCTCGCCGCGCGAGGCGCTGGCGATGGACCCGCAGCAGCGCGTGCTGCTGGAGACCTCGTGGGAGGCGCTGGAAGGCGCCGGGATCGACCCCACCACGATCAAGGGCAGCCGGACCGGCGTGTTCGTCGGCGCGATGCCCCAGGACTACCGGGTCGGCCCCTCGGACAACGTCGACGGCTTCCGCCTCACCGGCAGCACGACGAGCATCATCTCCGGGCGCCTGTCGTACTTCCTAGGTGTCATCGGACCCGCGCTCACCGTCGACACCGCCTGCTCCTCTTCCCTGGTCGCCCTGCACCTGGCCAGCCACGCGCTGCGCTCCGGCGAGTGCTCGCTGGCCCTGGCCGGTGGCGTCACCGTGATGCCGAGCCCGGTCACCTTCGTCGAGTTCAGCCTCCAGGGCGGCCTGGCGTCGGACGGCCACTGCCGCTCGTTCGCCGACTCCGCCAACGGCACCGGCTGGGCCGAGGGCGCGGGGATGCTCGTGCTCGAACGGCTCTCCGACGCCCAGCGCAACGGGCACCGGATCCTCGCCGTGGTCCGGGGTTCCGCGGTGAACCAGGACGGGGCGTCCAACGGACTGACGGCCCCCAACGGCCCCTCGCAGCGGCGGGTGATCCAGGAGGCGCTGGCCAACGCGCGGCTGTCCCCCTCCGACGTCGACGCGGTCGAGGCGCACGGGACGGGCACCACGCTGGGCGACCCGGTCGAGGCGCACGCGCTGCTGGCCACCTACGGGCGCAACCGCGACGAGGACAAGCCACTCCTGCTCGGCTCGGTGAAGTCGAACATCAGCCACACCCAGGCCGCCGCGGGCGTCGCGGGCGTCATCAAGATGGTGATGGCGATGCGGCACGGCGTCCTGCCCAAGACCCTGCACGTCGACGAGCCGTCGTCCAAGGTGGACTGGTCCGAGGGCGGCGTCCGGCTGCTCACCGAGGCGCAGGAGTGGCCTGCCCACGACCGCCCGCGCCGGGCGGGCGTGTCCTCGTTCGGGCTCAGCGGGACCAACGCGCACGCGATCATCGAGCAGGCCCCGGACGCGCCCGTGCAGGAGCGGGAACCCGGCGTGGCCGCCGGTCCGGTCCCGGTGTTGTTGTCCGGCAAGAGCTGGGACGCCGTGCGCGCGCAGGCGGCCAACCTGCTGTCTACTTTGGACAGTGCTCCGACGGTCGAGGACCTGGCGTACTCGCTCGCGACCACGCGGTCCGCCTTCGAGTGCCGTGCCGCGTTTGTAGCGCAGGACCTCGACGACGCGCGGGCGGCGTTGGCCGAGCTGGCCGGTGGCGGACAGCCCGTCGGCGGCGAACGCGGTGTGGTGCGCGGCAAGCGGAAGGTCGCGGTGCTGTTCACCGGCCAGGGCGCGCAGCGCCTGGGCATGGGCAGGCGGCTCCACGACCGGTTCCCGGCGTTCGCCACCGCCCTGGATGCGGTGTGCGACGCACTGGACGAGCACCTGGACCGCCCCCTGCGGGAAGTGATGTGGGGCGAGGACGCCGACCTGCTGGACCGCACCGAGTGGGCGCAGCCCGCGCTGTTCGCCGTGGAGGTCGCCCTCTACCGGCTCGCCGAGTCCTGGGGCGTCACGCCGGACTACCTGGCGGGCCACTCCATCGGCGAGGTCGCCGCCGCGCACGTGGCGGGCGTGTTCGACCTGGCGGACGCCGCCGCGCTGGTCACCGCCCGCGGCAGGCTGATGCAGCGGCTGCCCGCCGGTGGTGCCATGGTCTCCTTGCAGGCGCGGGAGTCCGAGGTGCTGCCGCTGCTCGAGGACAAGGCCGAGCGGGTGTCTCTGGCCGCCCTCAACGGGCCGTCCGCGGTCGTGGTCTCGGGTGACGAGGACGCCGTCGTCGAGGTCGCCGCGCACTTCGAGGCGTTGGGGCGCAAAACGAAGAGGCTGCGGGTCTCGCACGCGTTCCACTCCCCGCTGATGGCGCCGATGCTCGAGGAGTTCCGGGCGGTGCTCGCCGGGCTGTCGCCCCAGGAGCCGCTGGTCCCGCTGGTGTCCAACGTGACCGGCGAGCAGGCGACCGTGCGGCAGCTGACGTCGGTCGAGTACTGGGCCGACCACGTCCGGCTGCCGGTGCGGTTCGCCGCCGGGGTCGACTGGCTGCGCGACCACGGCGTCACCCAGTTCGTGGAGCTCGGTCCGGACAGCGTGCTGACCGCGATGACCCGCACCTGCCTGGAAGGCGTGGACGCCGACACCGTCGGGACGGTCGCCGCCCTGCGCTCGGGCCGCGACGAGGTCCGGACGATCACCGCCGCGGCGGCGAACCTGCACGCCCACGGCGTCCGGATCGGCTGGGACGCCTTCTTCGCGGGCACGACCGCGACGCGGGTCGACCTGCCCACCTACCCGTTCCAGCGCAGGCGGTTCTGGCCGCGCGACGGCCACGGCGCGCCCGGCGACATGCGCTCGGCCGGTCTCGGCGCCGCGCAGCACCCGCTGCTGACGGCCACCGTGTCGCTGGCCGAGGCGGACAGCGTGCTGCTCACCGGCCGCCTCTCGCTGCAGTCCCACCCCTGGCTCGCCGGCCACGCGATCCGCGGCGCGGTGCTGCTGCCCGGCACGGCCTTCCTGGAGCTCGCGCTGCGCGCCGGGGACGAGGTCGGCTGCGACCTGGTCGAGGAGCTGACCATGGCCGCGCCGCTCGTCCTCGGCGAGCAGGGCGGTGTCCAGGTCCAGCTGTCCATCGGCGGTCCCGACGACGCCGGTCGCCGGACGTTCGGCGTCTACTCCCGGCCGGACGGCGCCGAGGGCGTCGACGACCACCCGTGGACCAGGCACGCGGGCGGTGTGCTCGCGCGCGGTGACCGGACGGCGGACCACGAGCCGCTGCCCGAGCTGGTCGACTGGCCTCCGGCCGGTGCCGAGCCGGTGTCCGTGGACGGGTTCTACGAAGCCCTGGGGGAACAGGGCTTCGGCTACGGCCCGGCCTTCCGCGGGCTGCGGGCGGCGTGGCGGCGCGGGTCCGACGTGTTCGCGGAGGTGGTCCTGCCCGAGGTGGCCGGTCCGGACGCGGGCGCGTTCGGCGTGCACCCCGCGCTGCTCGACGCCGCGCTGCACGCCACCGGGTTCCTCGACCTGGGCACGGCGGGCACCGGCCTGCTGCCGTTCTCCTGGGAGGGCGTCCGCCTGCACGCGACGGGGGCTTCCTCGGTGCGAGTGCGGCTGTCGCCTGCTGGCGGGTCGGCGGTGTCGGTCGAGGTCGCGGACGCCGGTGGCGCCCCGGTCGCCTCGGTCGGGTTCCTCGGGCTGCGCCCGTTCGGCGACGACCGGACGGGCTCCCCGGTCGTGCGGGACTCGCTGTTCCGGCTCGACTGGGTCCCCGCGACCGCGGGCACCGCGCCGGAGCGGATCGCGGTGCTCGGCCGGGACGTCTTCGACCTGGCCGGTCCGCTGTCCGCCGACGTGGTCGCCGACCTGGACGCCCTGGCGGGTGCCCCGGTGCCGCCGGTGGTGCTGCTGGCCGTGGACGCCGGCGGGCACGACGACCCGGTCGCGGCCGCGCACGCGCTGACCGCACGGGTTCTCGCCGACGCCCAGGCGTGGGTGGCCGACGACCGGTTCGCCGGGTCGACGCTGGTGTTCGTCACCGGCGGCGCGGTCGCGGTCACCGGCGCCGAGTCGCCGGACCCGGTCACGGCCGCCGCGTGGGGGCTCGTGCGGTCCGCCCAGATCGAGCACCCCGGCCGGTTCGGCCTGCTGGACCTCGACGGCACGTCCGACGCCGCTGTCGTGGCGGCCGCCCTCACCGCCGGGGAGCCGCAGCTGGCCGTCCGCGACGGTGTGGCGTGGGCGGCACGGCTCGCCCGCCACACCCCGCCCGCGGCCGGGAACGCGCTCGACCCCGAGGGCACCGTCCTGATCACGGGCGGCACCGGCGGCCTCGGCGCGCTGCTCGCCCGCCACCTCGTCACCGGGCACGGCGCGCGGCACCTGCTGCTGCTCAGCCGCCGGGGCCCCGACGCGACCGGCGCCGCGGACCTGGTCGCCGAGCTGACCGGCCTGGGCGCCGAGGTCACCGTGAGCGCGTGCGACGTCACCGACCGGGCCGCGCTGGAGCGCGTGCTCGCGACCGTGCCGGACGCCCATCCGCTGACGGGTGTGGTGCACGCCGCGGGCGTGCTGGACGACGGCGTGCTCGACGCCCTCACGGCCGAGCGGCTGGACGCGGTGCTGCGCCCCAAGGTGGACGCCGCGTGGCACCTGCACGAGCTGACCCGGGGCCTCGACCTGACGGCGTTCGTGCTGTTCTCCTCGGTCGCCGGTGTCCTCGGCGCCGCGGGCCAGTCCGGCTACGCCGCGGGCAACGCGTTCCTGGACGCACTGGCCCGCGCCCGCGCGGCCTCCGGGCTGCCGGGCCTGTCCCTGGCCTGGGGACCGTGGACGCCCGACGCCGGCATGACCGGTGCCCTCGGCCAGGCGAGCAGGCAGCGCCTCGCGCGCAACGGCACCCTGCCGCTGTCGGAGGAGCACGGCCTCGCCCTGTTCGACGCCGCGCTGGCCGGCGGCGAGCCGTCGCTGGTCCCGGTCCGCCTCGACCTGCCCGCGCTGCGGGCGCGCGGTGACGTGTCGGCCGTGCTGCGCGGCCTGGTCCGCACCACCACCCGCCGCACGGCCTCCGCGGTGTCCGGCACGTCCGCGGGCATCGCCCAGCGTCTCGGCAGGCTCGGCGACGCCGAACGCGCGGACCTGGTGACCGAGCTGGTCCGCGGCCAGGTCGCGGCCGTCCTCGGGCACACCACCACCGAGCGGGTCGACCCGGCCAGGTCGTTCCAGGACCTGGGCTTCGACTCGCTGACGGCCGTCGAGCTGCGCAACCAGCTGGGGACGGCGACCGGCCTGCGGATGTCGGCCACGCTGGTCTTCGACTACCCGACCGTGGCCGCCCTCGCCGCGCACCTGCTCGACGAGCTGATGGGCTCGGCGACCCCCGTCGACGACCTGCCCCCGGCCCTCGCGGCCGCCGACGACGACCCGATCGTCATCGTCGGCATGGGCTGCCGCTACCCCGGCGGGGTGTCCTCGCCGGAGGACCTGTGGCGGCTGGTGACCGAGGGGACGGACGCGATCTCCGGCTTCCCGGCCAACCGCGGCTGGGACATCGACCGGCTCTACCACCCCGACCCCGACCACACGGGCACCTCCTACGCCCGCTCCGGCGGCTTCCTGCACGACGCCGGGGACTTCGACGCGGCCTTCTTCGGCATGAGCCCGCGCGAGGCGCTGGCCACCGACGCCCAGCAGCGCCTGCTGCTGGAGGTCGCCTGGGAGGCCGTCGAACGGGCCGGGATCGCGCCCGCGTCCCTGCGCGGCAGCCGGACCGGCGTGTTCACCGGCCTCATGTACAGCGACTACGCCAACGTCCTGGGCGGCGGCGAGTTCGAGGGCTACCAGGGCACCGGCACCGCGCCCAGCATCGCCTCGGGCCGCGTCTCCTACACGCTGGGCCTGGAAGGTCCCGCCGTCACCGTCGACACCGCGTGCTCGTCGTCGCTGGTGGCGATGCACTGGGCGATGCAGGCCCTGCGGGCCGGTGAGTGCACGCTCGCGCTGGCGGGCGGCGCGACCGTCATGTCGACGCCGACGCCCTTCCTGGAGTTCTCCCGCCAGCGCGGCCTGTCCCCGGACGGGCGCTGCAAGGCCTACGCCGACGCCGCGGACGGTGTCGCGTGGGCCGAGGGCGTCGGCATCCTGGTGCTCGAACGGATGTCGGACGCCCGGCGCAACGGGCACGAGGTCCTGGCCGTGGTCAAGGGTTCCGCGGTCAACCAGGACGGCGCGTCCAACGGCCTGACGGCCCCCAACGGCCCCTCGCAGCAGCGGGTGATCCGCCAGGCGCTGGCGAGCGCCGGCCTGACGACCGCGGACGTCGACGTGGTCGAGGGGCACGGCACGGGCACCGCGCTGGGCGACCCCATCGAGGCGCAGGCGATCCTGGCGACCTACGGGCAGGACCGCGAGGAAGCGCTGCTGCTCGGCTCGGTGAAGTCCAACATCGGCCACACCCAGGCCGCCGCCGGTGTCGCCGGTGTGATCAAGATGGTGCTCGCTATGCGGCACGGCGTCCTGCCCAGGACGCTGCACGTCGACGAGCCGTCCAACCAGGTCGACTGGACCGCGGGCGCGGTGCGGCTGCTGACCGAGTCCACACCGTGGCCGGAGGTGGACCGCCCGCGTCGCGCGGCCGTGTCCTCGTTCGGTTTCAGCGGCACGAACGTGCACACCATCCTCGAGCAGGCGCCCGCCGTGGCGGAGCCCGCCGCCGTGCCGGTCGAGCGGACCGTGCCGGTGCTGCTGTCCGCCCGCGGCCGGGCCGCCCTGCGCGCGCAGGCGGGCCGCCTGCTGTCCGCTGTGGAGGCCGCGCCGGAGGCGAGTCCCGCCGACATCGCGTTCTCGGCGGCGACCACCCGGTCCCGGTTCGAGCTGGGGGCCGCCGTCGTCGCCGACGACCGCGACACCCTGGTGCGGGCGCTGTCCGCGCTGTCGGCCGGTCGACCCGACCCCGCCGTGGTCGAGGGCGAGTCCTCGCCCGGCCGGACGGCGGTGCTGTTCACCGGCCAGGGCAGCCAGCGCCTCGGCATGGGCCGCGAGCTGCACGGCCGGTTCCCCGCGTTCGCGCGGGCGCTGGACGAGGTGTTCGCGGAGCTGGACCCGCTCCTGGACCGCCCGCTGCGGGAGGTGGTGTGGGGCGAGGACGCCGACCTGCTCGACCTGACCGGCTGGACCCAGCCCGCCCTGTTCGCGATCGAGGTGGCGCTGTACCGGCTGGTCGAGTCCTGGGGTGTGCGGCCGGACTACCTGACCGGGCACTCCATCGGCGAGCTGACCGCGGCGCACGTCTCGGGCGTGCTGTCCCTCCCCGACGCGTGCCGGCTGGTCGCCGCGCGTGCCCGGCTGATGCAGGAGCTGCCCGAGGGCGGCGCGATGCTCGCCGTGCAGGCCACCGAGGCCGAGGTCGTGGCCGAGCTCGCGGGCCTGGCCGACCGGGTCGCGGTCGCCGCGGTCAACGGACCGACCGCCGTGGTGGTCTCCGGTGACGAGGACGCCGTCGACGGGCTCGCGGCGACGTTCGCCGGACAGGGCCGCAAGACCAAGCGGCTGCGCGTGTCGCACGCGTTCCACTCGCCGCGGATGGACCCGATGCTGGACCGGTTCCGCGAGGTGGCGGAGAGCCTGGCCTACGCGGACCCGACCATCCCGGTGATCTCCAACGTCTCCGGCGCGCCCGCGACCGCCGAGCAGCTCCGCTCCCCGGACTACTGGGTCGAGCACGTGCGGGCGACGGTCCGCTTCGAGGCGGGCGTGCGCGAGCTCGCCGCGCGCGGGGTGCGCACCTTCGTCGAGATCGGCCCGGACGGCGTGCTGTCCGCGATGGTCCAGGACACCCTCGGTGACGAGGCGGACGTGGAGCTGGTGCCCGTCCTGCGCGCGTCCCGGCCGGAGGAGCGCGGCGCCGTCACGGCCTTGGCGCGGCTGGACCTCGTGGGCGTCCGAGTCGACTGGACCGCGTTCTTCGCGGGCAGCGGGGCCCGGCGGGTCGACCTGCCGACCTACGCCTTCCAGCGCGAGTTCCTGTGGCCGCGGCAGGCCGCGCCCGTCGCGGTGGCCGACCCGGCCGACGACCGGCTGTGGGCGGCCGTCGAGCGCGGCGACGCCGGTGAGCTGGCCACGATCCTCGGGCTGGAGCAGGAGCAGCAGCCGTCGCTGGCGTCGCTGCTGCCCGCCCTGTCGTCCTGGCGGCGCGACCGCGTCGACCGGACCGCGCTGGACTCCTGGCGCTACGGCATCGGGTGGACGCCGCTGCGGCGTGCCGTGCCCGCCGAGCTGTCCGGTACCTGGCTGGTGGTGACGACCCCGGAAGTCGACGACACCGAGGTCCGCGACGCGCTGTGCGCGTGGGGCGCCCAGGTGCGGCGGGTCGTGGTCGACGAGACCACCACCGACCGCACCGCGCTCGCCGCGCTCATCACGGCGGAGGCGTCCGCGGACGACCTCGTGGGTGCCGTGTCGATGCTTGCGCTGGACGAACGGCCGTTCCCGGCGCGGTCGGGGCTCACCACTGGACTGGCGCTGACCGTCCTGCTGGTGCAGGCCATGGCCGACCTGGGCCTGGGCAGTCCCCTGTGGACGCTCACCTCGGGTGCGGTGGGCACGGGGGAGACCGACCCGCTGACCAACCCCGCGCAGTCCGCGGTCTGGGGCCTCGGCCGCGCGGCCGCCCTCGAACACCCCAGGCTGTGGGGCGGTCTGGTCGACCTGCCGCGCACGCTGGACGTCGGCGCCGCCGAGGCGCTGATGGCACTGCTGGCCGACCCGCGCGACGAGGACCAGGTCGCGATCCGGGGGACCGGTCTGCTCGGCAGGCGGCTGGAACGCCGCCCCGCGCCGGCGGTCACCGGCGAGTTCACCGCGAGCGGCACGGTGCTCGTCACCGGCGGCACCGGCGGCCTGGGCGGCGAGGTCGCCCGCTGGCTCGCGGGCAGCGGTGCGCAGAACCTGGTGCTGACCAGCCGTCGAGGCCCGGCCGCGCCGGGTGCCGACGAGCTGCGCGCCGAGCTCGAGGCGCTGGGCGCTCGGGTGGAGGTCGTGGCCTGCGACGTCGCCGACCGCGCCGCGCTCGCCGCGGTGCTCGACGGCATCCCGGCGGAGTACCCGCTCACCGGGGTCGTGCACACCGCCGGCACCGGCACCCAGGTGCCGCTGGTCGACACCGACCTGGACGGCTTCGCCGAGGCCGTCGCGGCCAAGGTGGCGGGAGCGGTCAACCTGGACGCCCTGCTCGGCGTCCGCGAGCTGGACCTGTTCGTGCTGTTCGGGTCCATCGCGGGCACCATCGGCGCCGGGCGCCAGGGCGCGTACGGCGCGGGCAACGCCTACCTCGACGCACTGGCCGAGCACCGGCACTCCCGAGGGCTCGCGGCCACCTCGCTGGCCTGGGGCCCGTGGGCGGACTCCGGCATGGCGGCCAACCCCGAGGCCACCGAGAGCTTCCAGCGCCGCGGGCTCGTGTTCCTCCCGCCGCGCCTGGCGATGGCGGAGCTGCGCGGCGCGGTGCTGCGCGGCGACGTGACCGCCACGGTCGCCGACGTCGACTGGTCGCGGTACGCGCCGATCTTCACCGCGGTGCGGCCCAGCGCCCTGCTCGGCGACCTGCCCGAGGTCAGGGCACTGGCCGCCCGCAAGGCGACCGGACCCGCCGTCGACCGGCCCGAGGTGCTGCGGCGGCTGGCCGGGCTGTCCGAGGCCGACCAGACCCGACAGCTCGTCGAGATGGTCCGCACCGAGGCCGCGGCGGTGCTCGGGCACCCCTCGGCGGAGCTCGTGCCGGAACGGCGGGCGTTCCAGGAGATCGGCTTCGACTCGCTGACCGCGGTCGAGCTGCGCAAGCGGCTCGGCGACCTGCTGGACACGACCCTGCCCAGCACCCTGGTCTTCGACTACCCGAGCCCGGCCGCGCTGGCCCAGTTCCTGCGCACGGAGGTCGTCGGCTCCGGGGCGGGCGCGGGACAGGTGACCGCGGCGTCGGCCTCGGCACCGGACGAGCCGATCGCGATCGTGGCCATGAGCTGCCGCTTCCCCGGCGGCGTCACCACACCCGAGCAGTTCTGGGACCTCATCGCCGCGGGCGTGGACGCCGTGTCGGACTTCCCCGGCGACCGCGGCTGGGAGGGGACGATCCAGTACGACCCCGACCCGGACAAGCCCGGCACGACCTACACCACGCGCGGCGGGTTCCTCCAGTCGGCGGGCGACTTCGACCCCGGCTTCTTCGGCATCTCCCCGCGCGAAGCGCTCGCGATGGACCCGCAGCAGCGACTGCTGCTGGCGACCTCGTGGGAGGCGTTCGAGCGCGCGGGCATCGACCCGGCGACGCTGCGCGGCAGCGCGACCGGCACGTTCATCGGCTCCAGCTTCCAGGAGTACGGGGCGGGCGCCGAGGTCGACACCCGCGTCGTCACCAGCGCCATCCCGAGCGTGCTGTCCGGGCGGCTGGCGTACGTCTTCGGGCTGGAAGGGCCCGCCGTCACGGTCGACACCGCCTGCTCGTCCTCGCTGGTGGCCCTGCACCTGGCCTGCCAGTCGCTGCGCCAGGGCGAGACGAGCCTCGCCATCGTCGGCGGCGCGACGGTCATGCCCAACACCACGCCGTTCGCGGCGTTCAGCCGCCAGCGCGCGCTGGCCGTGGACGGGCGTTCCAAGGCCTTCGGCGAGGGCGCCGACGGCATGACCCTGGCCGAGGGCGTCGGCATCCTGCTGGTGGAGAAGCTGTCGGACGCCCGCGCGAACGGGCACCCGGTGCTCGCCGTGGTCCGCGGCTCGGCGGTGAACCAGGACGGCGCGTCCAACGGCCTCACCGCGCCCAACGGCCCCGCGCAGCAGCGGGTCATCCGCCAGGCGCTGGCCAACTCCCGACTGTCCTCTTCGGACATCGACGTCGTGGAGGCGCACGGCACCGGCACCGCGCTGGGCGACCCGATCGAGGCGCAGGCCCTGCAGGCGACCTACGGCCGCGACCGCGACCCGGAGCGCCCGCTGCTGCTGGGCTCGGTCAAGTCGAACATCGGCCACACCCAGTCGGCGGCGGGGGTCGCCGCCGTGATCAAGATGGTCATGGCGCTGCGCAACGACCTGCTGCCCAGCACGCTGTACGCGGAGAACCCGTCGACCCACATCGACTGGTCGTCCGGGACGCTGTCCCTGCTGACCGAGGCGGTCGACTGGCCCGCGGGCGAGCGCCCGCGCCGGTTCGCCGTCTCCTCGTTCGGGATCAGCGGCACCAACGCGCACACCGTGCTGGAGGAGGCGCCCCAGGCACCGGCCGAGGAGGTCCCCGAGCACGTCCCGGCACCCGGACTGCCGTGGGTGCTCTCCGCCCGGACCGAGCCCGCGCTGCGCGGCCAGGCGGCCAACCTGCGCGCCCACCTCGACACCCAACCCGACCTCGCCCCCGCCGACGTGGCCCACTCGCTGGTCGCGTCCCGGTCGCTGTTCGAGCACCGGGCCGTGGTGCTCGGCCCCGACCACCGGGCGGCGCTGGCCGCGCTGGCCACCGGGAGCTCGTCGGCGGCGGTGGTGGAGGGCGTCGCGGACGTCGACGGCAAGACCGTGTTCGTCTTCCCCGGCCAGGGTGCGCAGTGGGAGGGCATGGGCGCCCGGCTGCTGGAGGAGTCGCCGGTCTTCGCCGAGCGGATCGCCGAGTGCGCCATGGCACTGAGCCCGTTCGTCGACTGGTCGCTGACCGACGTGCTGCGCCAGGCCGACGGCGCCCCCGGCCTCGACCGGGTCGACGTCGTGCAACCCGTCTCGTTCGCCGTCATGGTGGCGCTCGCGGAGCTGTGGCGCTCGCGCGGCGTGAGCCCGGACGCGGTCGTCGGCCACTCCCAGGGCGAGATCGCCGCCTCCGTCGTGGCGGGTGCGCTGTCCCTTGAGGACGGTGCGCGCGTGGTCGCGTTGCGCAGCAAGGCGATCGCCCGCAGCCTGGCCGGAGCGGGCGGGATGATGTCCGTCGCGCTGCCCGCCGACGAGCTCGCCGCGCTGCTGCCCGCCGACGGCAGCCTCTCGATCGCCGCGGTCAACGGACCGCGGTCCGCGGTGGTGTCCGGCGTCCCTGCAGCGCTGGACACCATCCACGAACAGCTGACGGCGGACGGCGTCCGGGTCAAGCGCATCCAGGTGGACTACGCGTCGCACTCCGCCCAGGTGGACGACCTGAGCGACGAGCTGCTGGACGTGCTCGCCCCGATCGCGCCCCGCCCCGCCACCACGCCGTTCTTCTCCACGGTCACCGGCGACTGGCTGGACACCACCGGCATGGACGCGGGGTACTGGCTGCGGAACCTGCGCCGGACCGTCGGCTTCGAACCGGCCATCCGGTCCCTGCTCGCCCAGGACCACAAGGCGTTCATCGAGATCAGCCCCCACCCCGTGCTGACCGTCGGCGTCCAGGAGACCGTGGACGACGTCGGCGAGCGCGCACTGGTCACGGGCACCCTGCGCCGCGGCCACGGCGGGACGGACCGCTTCGAGACCTCCCTGGCCGCCGCGTTCGTCCGGGGTGTCGCCGTCGACTGGGCACGCGACCTCGTCGGCGCCCGGCGGGTCGACCTGCCGACCTACGCCTTCCAGCAGGAGCACCTGTGGATCCCGGCCGCGGTGGCGGGCCAGGCGTCGACCGGGGACCCGGTGGACGCCGAGTTCTGGGCCGCGGTGGAGCACGGCGACCTCGCCGCGCTCACGTCCGGCCTGCACGTGGACGAGGACTCGCTCGCCGCCGTGCTGCCCGCGCTGTCGTCGTGGCGGCGGCAGCGGCGTGAGCGGTCCACAGCGGACTCGTGGCGTTACCGGGTGACCTGGTCGCCGGTGAGGGCCGCCGCCCCGGCCGCCCTCCAGGGGACCTGGCTGCTCGTCACCGCCGAGGGGATCGACGACGCCGACGTCACGGCCGCGCTCACCGGGCACGGCGCGGAGGTGCGGCGCCTCGTCCTGGACGACGACTGCCTGGACCGGCAGGTCGTCGCGGCCCGCCTGGACGCGCTGTCGGCGGAGGGGTTCGCCGGTGTGGTGTCCGTGCTCGCGGCCGACGAGCGGCCGAGCACGGCCTTCCCCGCCATCGCGAACGGCCTCGGCCTGACGGTCGCGCTCGTCCAGGCACTGGGCGACCGCGGGATCGACGCACCGTTGTGGTGCCTGACCAGGGGCGCGGTGTCGACCGGCCGTTCCGACCAGGTGGCCAACCCGGTGCAGGCGCAGGTGCTCGGGCTCGGCTGGACGGCCGCGCTGGAGCACCCGAAGCGCTGGGGCGGTGTCGTGGACCTGCCGGCCGAGCTGGACCGCCGCGCCGAGGAACGGCTCGCCGCCGTGCTGTCCGGCGGCACGGCCGAGGACCAGCTCGCCATCCGCGCGTCCGGCACGCTCGCGCGCCGGGTCGTGCGGGCACCCGCCGCGTCCGACGCCCGCACGGGCACGTGGACGCCGCGGGACACCACGCTGATCACCGGTGGCACCGGCACGCTGGCCCCGCACCTCGCGCGCTGGCTGGTGGGGCAGGGCGCCGAGAACATCGTGCTGGTCAGCCGCCGCGGGCCCGAGGCCCCCGGCGCGACCGAGCTGCACGCCGACCTGACCGCGCTGGGCGCCAGGGTCGAGGTGGTCGCGTGCGACATCACCGACCGCGACGCCGTGGCCGGGCTGCTCACCGGCCTGAAGTCCGCCGGGCACACCCTGCGCACGGTGGTGCACACCGCCGCGGTCATCGAGCTGCACTCGATCGCCGAGACCGACATGGAGTCCTTCGCCAGGGTGCTCGACGCCAAGGTGACCGGCGCCCGGAACCTGGACGAGCTGCTCGGCGAGGTCCTGGACGAGGGTGAGCTCGACGCCTTCGTGCTCTACTCCTCGACCGCGGGCATGTGGGGCACCGGCGAGCACGCGGCCTACGTCGCGGGCAACGCCTACCTGCACGCCCTCGCGACCCGGCGCCGCGAGCGCGGCCTGCCCGCGACCTCGCTGTCGTGGGGCATCTGGAACGACGACATGCGCTCCGGCCGCGTCGACCCCGAGCAGATCAAGCGCAGCGGCCTGGTCTTCATGGAGCCGCAGCTCGCGCTGGCCGGTCTGCGCAGGGCGCTCGACGAGGACGACACCGCCATCGCCATCGCCGACATCGACTGGGATCGGTACCACACCGTCTACACCTCGTCCCGCGCCACCGCGCTGTTCGACGAGATCCCCGAGGTGCGGCGGCTGGCCGCGGCCGAGGCGCAGGGCGCGGGCCAGGTCTCCGGCGGCGAGTTCGCCTCGAAGGTCCTCGCCCTGCCCTCCGCCGAACGCCACCGGTTCGTGCTCGACCTCGTGCGCGAGGAGGCCGCGACCGTCCTGAACCTGCCCTCCGCGGAGGCGCTGGACGAGCGGCGCGCGTTCCGCGACATCGGGTTCGACTCCATCACCGCCATCGAGCTGCGCAACCGCGTCGCCCGCGTGACCGCGTTGACGCTGCCGAGCACGCTGGTCTTCGACTACCCGAACTCCGCCGCGCTCACCGCGTTCCTGCTCTCCGAGCTCACCGGCGCGGAGGCGGGCGGACCCGTCTCCGCGGGGTCGAGGGCGGACGCGGACGAGGCGATCGCCATCATCGGCATGAGCTGCCGCTACCCCGGCGGGGCCGACACCCCGGAACTGCTGTGGGACCTCGTCGCCGACGGCGTGGACGCGATCTCGGAGTTCCCCGCGGACCGCGGGTGGCGCACCGAGGACCTGTACGACCCGGACCCCGACCGGATCGGCCACACCTACTCCGTGCAGGGCGGGTTCCTGCACGAGGCGGCCGAGTTCGACGCCGGGTTCTTCGGGATCTCGCCGCGCGAGGCGCTGGCGATGGACCCGCAGCAGCGGCTGCTGCTGGAGGCGGTCTGGGAGTCGTTCGAACGCGCCGGGCTGGACCCGCACGGGTTGCGCGGCAGCATGACGGGCACGTTCATCGGCGCGAGCTACCAGGACTACACGACCGCCGTCGCGCACACCGCCGAGGGCGCCGAGGGCCACATGATCACCGGCTCGCTCGGCAGCATCCTGTCCGGCCGGGTGGCCTACCTGCTCGGGCTGGAGGGCCCGGCGGTCACCCTCGACACCGCGTGCTCCTCGTCGCTGGTCGCCCTGCACCTGGCGGTGCAGTCGCTGCGCACCGGTGACAGCTCGCTGGCACTGGCCGGCGGCGTCAGCATCATGTCGAGCCCCGGCGCGTTCGTCGGGTTCAGCAGGCAGCGGGTGCTGGCCGAGGACGGCCGGTGCAAGGCCTACGCGGACTCCGCCGACGGCATGACGCTGGCCGAGGGCGTCGGCGTCGTCCTGCTGGAACGCCTGTCCGACGCGGAGCGCAACGGTCACCGCGTCCTCGCGGTCGTCCGGGGGTCGGCGGTCAACCAGGACGGCGCGTCCAACGGGTTGACCGCGCCCAACGGCCCGTCGCAGCAGCGGGTGATCCGCCAGGCGCTCACCGGCGCGGGTCTGTCCGCGGCCGACGTGGACGTGCTGGAAGGACACGGCACGGGCACCGCGCTCGGCGACCCGATCGAGGCGCAGGCG
The DNA here is from genome assembly GCF_003002815.1 of Umezawaea tangerina. GTDB lineage: Bacteria > Actinomycetota > Actinomycetes > Mycobacteriales > Pseudonocardiaceae > Umezawaea > Umezawaea tangerina. The sequence goes on from NZ_PVTF01000007.1 coordinate 236,739, forward strand.
CTGCTCGCGACCTACGGCCAGGACCGGGAACGGCCCCTGCTGCTCGGGTCGATCAAGTCGAACATCGGCCACACGCAGATGGCCTCGGGCGTCGCCAGCGTGATCAAGCTGGTCAAGGCGATGGAGCACGGCGTGGTGCCGCGCACCCTGCACGCCGAGGTGCCGTCGTCCCACGTGGACTGGACCGCCGGGGCGATCGAGCTCCTCAACGAGCAGGTCGACTGGCCGTCGACCGGCAGGCCGCGCCGTGCGGGCGTGTCGTCGTTCGGACTGGGCGGTACCAACGCGCACGTCATCCTCGAACAGGCACCCGCCGCCGACGAGCCCACCGGCGAGCCGGTGGACGGCGCCGTGCCGGTGCTGGTGTCGGCCCGCGGCGACAAGGCGCTGCGGGCACAGGCCGGGCGCTTGCTCGACCTGCTACGCGAGCACCCGGACCTGCACCCGGCCGACCTCGCCTACTCGCTGGCCACGTCCCGGTCGGCGTTCGAGCGCCGGGCCGCCGTCGTGGCGGCCGACCGCGACGAGCTGGTGCTCGGCCTGACCGCGCTGCGCGACGGCACACCCGCCTCGGGCGTGGTCACCGGCAGCGCCGACCGCACCCGCCTCGCGGTGCTGTTCACCGGCCAGGGCAGCCAGCGGCCGGGCATGGGGCGCGAGCTCTACGAGCGGTTCGGCGTGTTCGCCGACGCGCTCGACGAGGTGCTGCTGCACCTGGACCGCGAGCTGGACCGCCCGCTGCGCGAGCTGGTGTTCGCCGAGCCGGGCACGCCGGAGGGCGAGCTGCTGGACCAGACCGGCTACACCCAGCCCGCGCTGTTCGCGATCGAGGTCGCGCTGTACCGGCTCGCCGAGTCGTGGGGCGTCACGCCGGACTACCTGGCCGGGCACTCCGTCGGCGAGATCGCCGCGGCGCACGTCGCGGGCGTGTTCTCGCTGGAGGACGCGTGCCGGCTGGTCGCGGCCCGCGGCAGGCTGATGCAGGCCCTGCCCGCCGGGGGCGCGATGCTCTCCGTGGGCGCCACCGAGGACGCGGTCCGGCAGGTGCTCGCGGGGCACGAGGACCGGGTGTCGGTCGCGGCCGTCAACGGCCCGGCGTCGGTGGTCGTCGCGGGTGACGAGGACGTCGTGCTGGAGCTGGCGGACCGGTTCCGGGCGCAGGGGTACCGCACCAAGCGGCTGCGGGTGAGCCACGCCTTCCACTCGCCGCGGATGGACGCCGTGCTCGCCGACTTCGCCGAGGTCGCCGGACGGGTGGACTACCGGCTGCCGCGGCTCCCGTTCGTGTCCAACGTGACCGGCGCGCTCGCCACCGCCGAACAGGTGTGCACCGCCGAGTACTGGGTGCGGCACGTGCGGGAGGCGGTCCGCTTCGCCGACGGGATGACGGCGCTGTCCGCCCAGGGCGTGGGGGTGTTCCTGGAGCTCGGCCCCGACGGCGTGCTGTGCGGGATGGCGAAGGACACGCTGCCCGCCGACTCGGAAGCCGTCCTGCTACCCGCCCTGCGCAAGGACCGCCCGGAGGTGCCCGCGATCGTCGCGGCCGTGGCCGCGCTGCACGTCCACGGGGTTCCGGTGGACTGGCGTGCGTTCTTCGCGGGCGGTGGTGCGCGGACGGTGGACCTGCCGACCTACGCCTTCCAACGCGGCCGCTACTGGCCGGACTCCACTGTGGACGGTCACGTCGACACGGGCGGGGCGCTGGACGGCGAGTTCTGGACGGCGGTGGAACGGGCCGACCTGAGGTCGTTGGCCGACGCGCTGGACCTCGACGACGACACGGTCGCCGCGATGGTGCCCGCGCTGTCCTCCTGGCGGCGCCGCCGCACCGAGTCGTCCACTGTGGACGCGCTGCGCTACCGGATCGCCTGGCAGCCCGTGACCGGCGGGGCCGAGGCCACGCCGGACGGGCGCTGGCTCGTGCTGACCTCGGCGGGCACCGGCGACCGGGACTGGACCGGCGCCGTGCTCGACGGGCTCGGCGTCCCCACCCTCCACGTCGAGCTGGTCTCGCCCGACCGGGCGGACATCGGCCGGATCCTGCGCGAGCGGTGCGCGGACGGCGAGGTCGCCGGGGTGTTCTCGCTGCTGGCACTGGACGACTCCGCCGACGCCGACGGCGTCCCCGCGGGGCTCGCGCTGACCACGGCCGCCATCCAGGCGCTCGGCGACATCGGGCTGACGGCACCGCTGTGGTGCGCGACCCGCGGCGCGGTGTCGATCGGGCGATCGGAGAAGCTGCTCGACCCCGCGCAGGCCATGGTGTGGGGGCTCGGCCGGGTCGCCGCGCTCGAACGCCCCGGGACGTGGGGCGGGCTCGTGGACCTGCCCGCCCACTTCGACGGCACGTGCGCCCGTCGGCTGCGCGGCGTCCTCGCCGGTGCTCCCGGCGAGGACCAGGTGGCCGTCCGGGCCTCGGGTGTGTTCGCCCGCAGGCTCGTGCACAGCCCGGTGCCCGCCGACTCGACGGCTCCGGAGTTCGCCCCCACCGGGACCGTCCTGGTCACCGGCGGGACGGGCGGTCTCGGCGGGCACGTGGCCCGCTGGCTGGCGGGCCGCGGTGCCGAGCACCTGCTCCTGGTGAGCAGGCGCGGCGCCGACGCGCCGGGTGCCGAGGACCTGGTGCGCGACCTCACCGGGCTCGGTGCCCGCGTGACCGTCGCGGCCTGCGACGTCGCCGACCGGGCGGAGCTGGACGCGGTGCTCGCCGCCGTGCCCGCGGACCTCCCGCTCAGCGCCGTGGTCCACACGGCGGGTGTCGTGGACGACGGGGTGCTGGACGCCCTCACGCCCACGATGTTCGCGACCGTGCTGCGCGCCAAGGTCGGTGCGACGCTCACCCTGCACGAGGCCACCGCAGGGATCGACCTCTCGGCGTTCGTGCTGTTCTCCTCGACCTCCGGCGTCATCGGCGCCGCGGGCCAGGGCAACTACGCCGCCGCCAACGCCTGGCTGGACGCGTTCGCCGAGCACCGCCGGGACCTGGGGCTGACGGCGACGTCGGTCGCCTGGGGCCCGTGGGCGGAGTCCGGCATGGTCGCCGACGCGGCCGCGGCGGCGGCGCGCATGCGGCGCGGCGGGTTCGAGCCGCTGCCCACCGACATCGCGATCTCCGCGCTGCGCCGGGCGATCGAGTCCGACGACACCGCGGTCACCGCCGCGGACGTCGACTGGGCCCGGTTCGCGCCCGCCGTCTCGGCCACCCGCCGGATGCCCTTGCTCGCCGACCTCCCCGAGGTGCGCGCGCTCGACGCCGTGGAGAGCACGGCGGTCGCCGCGGTCGGGACCGGGCTGCCGGAGCTGCGCGGTCGGCTCGCCGGGCTGCCCGCGGCCGAACGCGGCCGGGTCGTGCTCGACCTGGTGCTGTCCAGGGTCGCGGCGGTCCTCGGGTACTCCGGTACCGCCGAGATCGAGCCGGGCCAGGCGTTCCAGGACCTGGGCTTCGACTCGCTGACCACGTTGGAGCTGCGCAACAGCCTGGCCGCGGCGACCGGCACGACCCTGCCCGCGTCGCTGGTCTACGACCACCCGACCCCGCTGGGGCTGTCCCGGTTCCTGCTCGACGAGATGCTGGGCTCGATCGCGGACACCGGCACGCCGCGGACCACCGCCCGGCCCGTCGCGGACGACCCCATCGCCATCGTCGGCCTGAGCTGCCGGTTCCCCGGCGGGGTGTCCTCGCCTGAGGACCTGTGGCGGCTGCTCGCCGACGGCGGGGACGCCATCAGCGGGTTCCCGACCGACCGCGGCTGGGACGTCGGCACGCGGGCCATCGGCGCGTCGGCCACCGCCGAGGGCGGTTTCCTCACCGGTGCCTCCGAGTTCGACGCCGGGTTCTTCGGGATCTCGCCGCGCGAGGCGCTGGCGATGGACCCGCAGCAGCGGCTGCTGCTGGAGACCACCTGGGAGGCGCTGGAACGCGCCGGGATCGACCCCACCCGACTGCGGGGGACCGACACCGGCGTCTTCGTCGGCACCAACGGCCAGGACTACGCCACGGTGCTGCGCAACGCCGACGTCGTGGACCTGCGCGGCCACATGGCGACCGGCAACACCGCGAGCGTCATGTCCGGCAGGCTGTCCTACACGCTCGGGCTGGAGGGGCCCGCGGTCACCGTCGACACGGCGTGCTCGTCCTCGCTCGTGGCGATGCACTGGGCCGTCAAGGCCCTGCGCGACGGCGAGTGCTCGATGGTGCTCGCCGGCGGCGTCTCGGTGATGTCCACACCGGACTCCTTCGTCGAGTTCAGCGCCCAGCAGGGCCTCGCGCCCGACGGCCGCTGCAAGGCCTTCTCCGACGACGCGGACGGCACCTCCTGGGCCGAGGGCGTCGGCATGCTCGTGCTGGAACGGCTGTCCGACGCGCGCGCCAACGGCCACCAGGTCTGGGGTGTCGTCCGGGGCACGGCGATCAACCAGGACGGCGCCTCCAACGGGCTCACCGCGCCCAACGGCCCCGCGCAGCAGCGGGTGATCCGGCACGCGCTCGCCGACGCGGGCCTGTCGGCCGCGGACGTCGACGCGCTGGAGGCGCACGGCACCGGCACGGTGCTGGGCGACCCGATCGAGGCGAACGCCCTGCTCGCCACCTACGGCCAGGACCGCGCCGAGCCGCTGCTGCTCGGCTCGGTGAAGTCGAACATCGGGCACACGCAGGCCGCGGCGGGTGTCGCCGGGGTGATCAAGCTGGTCATGGCGATGCGGCACGGGCTGCTGCCCAGGACGCTGCACGCCGACAGGCCCTCGTCGCACGTCGACTGGGACTCGGGCGCCATCGAGCTGCTGGGCGAGGCCCGGCAGTGGCCCGTCACGGGGAGGCCGCGCCGGGGTGGCGTGTCCGCGTTCGGCGTGAGCGGCACCAACGCCCACGTCATCCTGGAGGAGGCACCCGCGGTCGAGGCGCCAGTCGCCGCCGCCGCGGTGGTCCCCACCGTCGTGCCGTGGCCGGTGTCCGGCCGCACGCGGGAAGCGCTCGACGCGCAGACCGAGCGGCTTGACGGGTTCGTGCGCCGTGCCCCCAAACCGTCCTTTGTGGACGTCGGCTACTCGCTGGCCGTCGGCCGTGCCGCCCTGCCGCACCGGGCGGTCCTGCTGGCGACCCCGGACGGTGTCGTGGAGACCGTGCGCGGCACGGTCCGCGGCTCCGCCGGCGCGACGGCGTTCCTGTTCTCCGGCCAGGGTTCGCAGCGGCTGGGCATGGGCAAGGAGCTCTACGAGCGGTTCGGCGTGTTCGCCGACGCCCTCGACTCGGTGTGCGCGCACCTGGACCTGGAGCTGGACCGCCCGCTGCGCGAGGTGATGTGGGGCGAGGACGCCGAGGAGCTGAACCGGACCGGTTGGGCGCAGCCCGCGCTGTTCGCCTTCCAGGTCGCCCTGCACCGGCTCCTGGAGTCGTGGGGCGTGCGGCCCGACCACCTGGCCGGGCACTCGGTCGGCGAGATCGCCGCCGCGCACGTGGCCGGTGTCCTGACGCTGGCCGACGCCTGCACCCTGGTCGCCGCCCGCGGCAGGCTCATGCAGGCGCTGCCGACCGGCGGCGCGATGGTCGCCCTGGAGGCGACCGAGGACGAGGTCGCCCCGCTGCTCGGCGAGGGCGTGTCGATCGCCGCGGTGAACGGCCCGAGCGCCGTCGTGGTCGCGGGCGAGGAGTCCGAGGTCGTCCGGATCGCCGGTCGGTTCGAGGCGGACGGGCGCAAGACCCGGCGGCTGCGGGTGAGCCATGCCTTCCACTCGCCGCTGATGGAGCCGATGCTCGCCGGGTTCGCCGACGTCGTGGCGGGCCTCGCCTTCGCCCCGGCCGTCGTCCCGGTGGTGGCCAACGTCGCCGGGGCGCTCCCGGAGGACCTGGCCACCCCCGGCTACTGGGTCCGCCACGTGCGCGAGGCGGTCCGGTTCTCGGACGGCGTGAGCGCGTTGCGGGCCGCCGGTGTCGGCGCGTTCGTCGAGATCGGCCCGGACGGCGTGCTGTCGGCGATGGTGGGCCAGTACGACGACGCCCCGCCGACCGCGATCGCCGCCCTGCGCAAGGACAGGGGTGAGGAACGGGCGATCACTGCCGCGCTCGCCGCGCTGCACGCGGCCGGTGTCGCCGTCGACTGGACGGCGTACTTCGCCGGTACCGGCGCGCGGCAGGTCGACCTGCCCACCTACGCGTTCCAACGGGAGCGCTTCTGGCCCGCCGCCCTGCCCGCGGCCTCGCGCGACACCACCCCGGACCCGCTCGAGGCGGAGTTCTGGGCGTCCGTGGAGAGCTCGGACGTCGACTCGCTGTCGGCGAGCCTCGACGTGGCGGGCGAGCAGCTGGCCGCGGTGCTGCCCGCGCTCTCGGCGTGGCGGCGCAAGCGCAACGACCAGGCGGTCACGGACGGCTGGCGCTACCGGGTGGGCTGGACGCCGCTGTCCGGCGGCACGGCGGTGCTGTCCGGTACCTGGCTGGCCGTCGTCCCCACGGGCTGGCGGGAGGACCGTCGACTGTCCACAGTGGTCGATTCGATGGGCGCCGACGCGCTCGTCGTTGAGGAGGGCCCGGACCTCGGCTCGCGGCTCACCGCGGCGGCGCAGGACGTGGACGTCGCCGGAGTGCTGTCCCTGCTCGCCCTGGCCGTGGGCGGGGTCCCGGCTCCGGCCTGGCCGTCCGCACTGCTGGACGAGCTGGACCGCGCGGGGATCCACGCGCCGCTGTGGTGCGCCACCACGGGTGCCGTGGCGGTCGACCAGGACGAGCGCGTCGCGGACGCCCGCCAGGCGGCGGTCTGGGGGATGGGCCGGGTCGCCGCGCTGGAGCACCCCGCCCGCTGGGGCGGGCTGGTCGACCTCCCGAGGGACTTCGACGAGCGCGTGGCCGGACTGGTAGTCACCGCGCTCGCCGGTGTGCCGCACGGCACGGCCGTCGAGGACCAGGTGGCGATCCGCGGGGCGGTCCTGTCCGGACGGCGGCTCGTCCGCGCGGTCCCGGACGCGGACACCGCGCCGTGGCGGCCGTCGGGCACCGTGCTGATCGCCGGCGGCACCGGATCCGGTGCCGCCCAGGTGGCCCGCAGGCTCGCCGAGGCGGGCGCGAAGCACCTCGTGCTCACCGGCACGACCGATGGGGACGCCCTGCGGGCCGACCTGGCCGCGCTGGACGTGGAGGTGACCGCGAGCCCGACGGCTCTCGGCGACCAGGACGCGCTCGCCGCCCTGCTGGCCACCATCGGCGGCGACGCGCCGCTCACCGCGGCCGTCGTCCTCGGCGACCGGGTCGGCGTGCTCCCGGACACCCCCACCGGGCATCAGGTCGCCGACGGCCTGACCGCGGCCGTGGCCGACGCGGCGCACCTCGAAGAGGCGCTGCGCGACCGGCCGGACGTCGCCCTCGTGCTGTTCACCTCGGTGGCCGGTGTGCTCGGCATCCGCGGTCGCGGCGTGCAGGCCGCGGCGGACGCCTACCTGGACGCCCTGGCCACCCGGCGACGGGGGACCACGGCGATCTCCTGGGGCGCGCTGGACCTCGGGGCACCCGACGACAGCGGCCTGGTCCGGCACCTGCGGCTCTCCGGACTTCCCGCCATGGCACCGGACCTCGCGCTCGGCGAGCTGAGCCGCGCGGTCGCGGAGGGCACGCACGTGGCCGTCGTGGACGTGGTGTGGGAGCAGTTCGCGCCCGTCTTCACCGAGTCGCGGCCGAGCCCGCTGCTGGCCGGGCTGCCGGAGGCGGCCGTCGCGCCGCCCACCACCGGGGAGGCGACCGGACCCGGAGACCAGGAGCTGCGGCTCGCGCTGCTCGGCAGGCCCGCGGACGAGCGGACGGCGGACGTGCTCGACCTGGTGCGGGAGAAGGTGGCCGTCGTGCTCGGCCACGCAGGCGCCGCCGCGGTCGACGTCGACCTGGCGTTCCGGGACCTCGGCTTCGACTCGCTGACCGCCGTCGACCTGCGCAACCAGCTGGCCACCGCGACCGGGCTCGCGTTGCCCGCCACGCTGGCGTTCGACTACCCGACCCCCGCCGTGCTCGCCCGGCACCTGCTGGCCGAACTGCTCGACGAGCAGCCCGACACCCCCGTCGGGACGGGCGTCGTGGCGCACACCGACGACCCGATCGTGATCGTCGGCATGAGCTGCCGCTACCCCGGCGGCATCGGCTCGCCGGAGGACCTGTGGGACGTGGTCGACGGCGAGGTCGACCTGGTCGGCCAGCTGCCCGCCGACCGCGGCTGGGACCTGGCGGGCCTGCTGGGCACGGAGCCCGGCACGACCCCGCGCACGGTCGCCCGCTCGGGCGGGTTCCTCGCCGGCGCCGCGGACTTCGACCCCGGCTTCTTCGGGATCTCGCCCCGCGAAGCCATGATCATGGACCCGCAGCAGCGGATCCTGCTGGAGGCGACCTGGGAGGCCTTCGAACGGGCCGGGATCGACCCGGCCGGGCTGCGCGGCGGCGACGCGGGCGTGTTCGTCGGCGGCGGCAGCGGTGACTACCGCCCGGCGGCCGACGGCGGCGAGTGGCAGAACGTGCAGTCGGCGAGCCTGCTGTCCGGGCGGCTGGCCTACACGTTCGGCATCGAGGGGCCGACGGTCACCGTCGACACCGCGTGCTCGTCCTCGCTGGTCGCGATGCACCTCGCCGCGCAGGCGCTGCGCAACGGCGAGTGCTCGCTGGCCGTCGCGGGCGGCGTGACCGTCATGTCCTCGCCGACCAACTTCGTCGAGTTCGGCGAGCTCGGCGCGCTGTCGGCCGACGGCCGGTGCAAGGCGTTCTCGGACACCGCCGACGGCACGGGCTGGTCCGAGGGCGTCGGCGTGGTCGTGCTGGAACGGCTGTCCGACGCGCGGCGCGAGGGCCACCGGGTCCTCGCGGTGATCCGCGGGTCGGCGATCAACCAGGACGGCGCGTCCAACGGCCTCACCGCGCCCAGCGGACCGTCTCAGCAGCGGGTGATCCGCAAGGCGCTGGCCGTGTCGGGGCTGGCGGTCTCCGACGTGGACGTCGTGGAGGCCCACGGCACGGGCACGAAGCTGGGGGACCCGATCGAGGCGCAGGCGCTGCTGGCGACCTACGGGCAGGGCCGTGAACGTCCGGTGCTGCTCGGCTCGGTGAAGTCGAACATCGGTCACACGCAGGCCGCCGCGGGCGTGGCGGGTGTGATCAAGATGGTGATGGCGATGCGGCGGGGCGTGGTGCCCAGGACGTTGCACGTCACCGAGCGGTCGTCCCACGTGGACTGGTCGGCCGGTGCGGTGGAGCTGCTGACCGAGCAGACCCCGTGGCCCGCGGTCGACCGCCCGCGCCGGGCCGCGGTCTCGGCGTTCGGGGCGAGCGGGACCAACGCGCACATGATCATCGAACAGGCTCCGGTCGAGGAGGCCGCCCCTGCCGCCGAGCGGCGGTCCGGGGTGGTGCTGGTGCCGCTGTCCGGGGCCACGCCCGCCGCGCTGCGCGCACAGGCCGTGCGGCTGCGGCAGCCCGCCTACACCGACGTCGACCCGGCCGACCTGGCGTTCTCGCTGGCGACGACGCGGGCCGCGTTCGAGCACCGCGCCGCCGTCCTGGTCACCGGACCCGACGACCTGGCGGCCGGGCTCGACGCCGTGGCCAAGGGTCGGCCGAGTCCGTTCGCGGTGACCGACCGGGCCGTGGGAGGCGGGAAGCTGGCGTTCCTGTTCACCGGCCAGGGGGCGCAGCGCGCGGGGATGGGCAGGCAGCTGCACGAGCGCTTCCCGGCGTTCGCGGAGGCCTTCGACGCCGTGCTCACCGAGCTGGACGCCCGGCTCGACCGCCCGCTGCGGGAGGTCGTCTTCGCCGAGCCCGGCACGCCGGAGGCGGACCTGCTCGACCAGACCGGCTACACCCAGCCCGCCCTCTTCGCGGTCGAGGTGGCGCTGTTCCGGCTGGTGCGGTCCTGGGGCCTGCGCCCGGACTACCTCGCGGGCCACTCGATCGGCGAGCTGGCGGCGGCGCACGTGGCCGGTGTCCTCTCGCTGGCCGACGCCTGCGAGCTGGTCGCCGCCCGCGGCAGGCTGATGCAGGCACTGCCCGCCGGTGGCGCGATGGCGTCGCTGGAGGCCTCGGAGGACGAGGTCGTTCCGCTGCTCGGCGAGGCCGTGTCGATCGCCGCGGTGAACGGGCCGAACGCCGTCGTGGTCGCCGGTGAGGCGGCCGCCGTCGAGCAGGTCCGGGAGCGGTTCGCGGCGCTGGGACGCAGGACGAGGACGCTGAGGGTCAGCCACGCGTTCCACTCGCCGCTGATGGACCCGATGCTGGCGGAGTTCGCCGAGGTCGCCCGCCGGGTGACCTACCAGGCCCCGACCGTCCGGATCGTGTCGACCCTGACCGGCGGGGTGGTCGCGGCCGACGAGATCGGCACCGCGGACTACTGGGTCCGGCACGTGCGGGAGGCGGTGCGCTTCGGCGACGGCCTGCGCACGATGCTCGACCTCGGTGTCACGGAGCTGCTGGAGCTCGGCCCCGACGGTGTGCTCACCGCGATGGCGCACGACAGCATCCCGCCGTCGGGCAGGCCGCAGCTGGCCGTCACGGCGCTGCGCCGCGACCGCGACGAGGAGCCCACGCTGGTCGCCGCGGTCGCCCGGCTGCACGTGCGCGGGGTGGACGTGGACTGGTCCGCGTTCCACGCGGACGGCGCACCGCGCCGGGTCGACCTGCCGACCTACCCGTTCCAGCACCAGAGGTTCTGGTCCTCGGCCGAACCCGCACCGGTCCGCGGCACCGCCGCGCCCGAGGACGAGCGGTTCTGGGCCGCGGTGCGCGACGAGGACATCGAGTCCCTGGGGAGCATCCTCGACGTCCGGCGGGAGGCGCTGTCGGAGGTCATGCCCGCGCTGCTCGACTGGCGGGCCGCGCACCACTCCCGGTCCGTTGTGGACGGATGGCGCCACCGGATCGTCTGGCGGCCGCTGTCGGGTCGTTCCGCGGCGGGGCCGTCCGGCCCGTGGCTGGCGGTCGTCCCGACGGGTCGCCTGGCCGACGAGTGGGTGTCCGGCGTGCTCGCCGCGCTCGGCACCGAGGTGGTCGCGGTCGAGGTGGCCGGACCGGACCGGGCGGCGATCGCCGAGCTGCTGCGCTCGGTGGACGGCCGGTTCGGCGGGGTGGTCTCGCTGCTCGCCCTGGACGACACGGCGTCGGCGGACACCCCGACCGGCGTGCTGCTCACCGTCGCGCTGCTGCAGGCGATGGGGGACGCCGGGATCGGCGCCCCGCTGTGGTGCGCCACCAGGGGAGCGGTGACCGTCGGCGCCGCCGACGACACCGTGCCCGACCCGGCGCAGGCGGCGGTCTGGGGCCTCGGCCGGGTGGCCGCGGCGGAGTACCCGGACCGCTGGGGCGGTCTGGTCGACCTGCCCCGGACGCTGGACGGGGACTCCGCGTCCCGGCTCCCCGGCGTGCTGGCCGCCGCGAACGGCGAGAACGAGGTGGCCGTGCGCTCGTCCGCGACGTTCGGCAGGCGCCTGGCACCCGCTCCCGCACCGGTTCCGGACCGGCTCTGGGACCCCACCGGGACCGTGCTCGTCACCGGCGGCACGGGCGCGCTCGGCGCGCACGTGGCCCGGCGGCTGGCCCGGCAGGGTGCCGAGCACCTGGTGCTGGCCAGTCGCAGCGGCGCCGACGCGCCGGGAGCCGCCGAGCTGCGGGACGAGCTCGTCGGACTGGGGACCGACGTCACGGTGGTCGCCTGCGACGTGGCCGACCGCGACGCGCTGGCGGCCCTGCTCGCGGACATCCCGGAGTCCAGGCCGCTCACCGGTGTCGTGCACACGGCCGGTGTGCTCGACGACGGGATCCTCGAAGGCATGACGCCGGACCGGTTCGACGCCGTGTTCCGGTCGAAGGTCACCGCGGCCCTGCTGCTCGACGAGCTGACGGCGGAGGCCGACCTGTCGGCGTTCGTGCTGTTCTCCTCGGCCTCGGGCACGATGGGCAACCCCGGCCAGGGCAACTACGCGGCGGCCAACGCGATGCTCGACGCCCTCGCCGAGCGGCGCCGCGCGAACGGCAGGGCGGCCACCGCGATCGCCTGGGGCGCCTGGCGCGGAGCGGGGATGGCGGGCACGGCGTCCGCGTCCGAGAGCTCCCAGCGCGCGGGCATCGGCGCGATGGACCCGGACCTGGCGGTCCTGGCGCTGCGCCAGCTGGTCGTGGAGAACGAGCCGACGGCCGTGGTCGTCGACGTGTCCGCGGACCGGTTCGCCCGCGGCACGCTGGCCGCCCGTTCCGGTGCCCTGCTCCGCGACCTGCCGGGGTACGCGGAGGCCCCGCGGGTCACCGCCACGATCGACGAGGAGGCGGCGGGCCTCGCCCTGCGGGACCGGTTGGCGGGCAGGTCGCCCGCGCAGCGCACGGAGGTCGTGCTGGAGCTCGTGCGCGGTCTCGCGGCCGAGGTGCTCGGACTGGCCGACACCGACGTCGTCTCGCCGGACAAGGCGTTCCGCGACCTCGGGTTCGACTCGCTGACCGCCGTGGAGCTGCGCAACAGGCTGCACGCGGCCACCGGCCTCACCCTGCCGTCGACGCTGGTGTTCGACCACCCGGCACCCGCCGCGCTCGCCGCGCACGTGCTCGACCGGCTGGTGCCCGACAGCGGTGCGGGCGACGGCGGCGACAGCGAGGAGGCCGCGGTCCGCAAGCTGCTGGTCTCGGTGTCGCTCGGCCAGCTGCGGGAGATCGGCGTGCTCGAACCACTGCTGCAGCTCGCGGGCCGCGCCTCGGCACCACCGCGGGCCGAGGAGGGCGGGGCCATCGACTCGATGGACGTCGCCGACCTCGTGAAAGCCGCCCTCAACGGACAGCCCGACTGATGGAGCAGACCATGACGACGCCGGACGACCAGGTTGTCCAAGCACTGCGCACGGCCGTGAAGGAGACGGACCGGCTGCGACGGCAGAACCGGCGGCTCGTGGCCGCCGCCACCGAGCCGGTCGCGATCATCGGCATGGCGTGCCGCTACCCCGGCGGGGTCGCCTCGCCGGAGGACCTGTGGGACCTGGTGGCCGCGGGCGGGGAGGGCATCGTGCCCTTCCCGGACGACCGGGGCTGGGACATCGACTCGCTCGCCGGTGACGGCGGCGGCAGCAGTGCGACGCTGCGCGGCGGGTTCCTCGCGGGCGCCGACCGGTTCGACGCCGGGTTCTTCGGCATCTCGCCGCGGGAGGCCGTCGGCATGGACCCCCAGCAGCGCCTGCTGCTGGAGGTGTCGTGGGAGGCCTTCGAGCGGGCCGGTGTGGACCCCGCGTCGCTGCGCGGGAGCCGGACCGGTGTGTTCGTCGGCACCAACGGCCAGGACTACGCCTACCTGGTGGTCAAGGCGGCCTCCGAGGCCGCGGCCGAGGTGGGGACGGGCATCGCGGCCAGCGCGGCGAGCGGCAGGCTGTCCTACACGTTCGGGCTCGAAGGCCCGGCGGTCACCGTGGACACGGCGTGCTCGTCGTCGTTGGTGTCGATGCACCTCGCGGCGCAGGCGCTGCGGGCCGACGAGTGCTCGCTGGCACTGGCGGGCGGCGTCAACGTCATGTCCACCCCCGGCGCGCTGGTCGAGTTCTCCCGCCAGGGCGGCCTCGCGCCGGACGGGCGGTGCAAGGCGTTCTCCGACGCCGCGGACGGCACGGGCTGGTCCGAGGGTGTCGGGATGCTCCTGCTGGAGCGGCTGTCGGACGCCGAGCGCAACGGCCACCGCGTGCTCGGGGTGCTGCGGGGCTCGGCGGTGAACCAGGACGGCGCGTCCAACGGCTTCACCGCGCCCAGCGGACCGTCGCAGCGGCGGGTGATCCGCCAGGCACTGGCCAACGCCCGCCTCGAACCGTCCGAAGTGGACGTCGTGGAGGCGCACGGCACGGGCACGAGGCTGGGCGACCCGATCGAGGCGCGGGCCCTGCTGGACACCTACGGGCAGGGCCGCGAACGCCCGGTGCTGCTGGGGTCCGTCAAGTCGAACATCGGTCACGCGCAGGCCGCGGCGGGCGTGGCCGGGGTCATCAAGATGGTGATGGCGATGCGCCGGGGGATCGTGCCCAGGACGCTGCACGTCACCGAGCGGTCGTCCCACGTGGACTGGTCGACGGGCGCCGTCGAGCTGCTGACCGAGCAGAAGGCCTGGCCCGAGGCGGACCGGCCGCGCCGGTCGGCGGTGTCGTCGTTCGGCATCAGCGGCACGAACGCCCACGTGATCCTCGAACAGGCCCCCGACACCCCGCTGCCCGAGGCCGGGGACGGGTGCCGCCACCCGGTGCCGTGGGTGCTGTCGGGCCGGTCCGCCGCCGCGGCGCGGGACCAGGCCGACCGGCTGCGGTCCTGGGCCGGCGAACGGCCGGGGCTGGACCGCGTGGACGTGGGGTGGTCGCTGGCGTCGACGCGGTCGCACTTCGAGCACCGCGTCGCCATCGTCGGCGACGCCGTGGTCGAGGGCGTCGCGGGCCGCGGCCGGGTCGGGGTCGTGTTCACCGGCCAGGGCTCCCAGCGGCTGGGGATGGGCCGGGACCTGCACGACCGGTTCCCGGTGTTCGCCAAGGCGCTCGACGAGGTCGTCCCCGAGCTCGACCGGTGGCTGGACAGTCCGCTGCTGGACGTGATGTGGGGCGAGGACGCCGAGGAGCTGGACCGGACCGGGTGGGCCCAGCCCGCGCTGTTCGCCGTCGGGGTCGCGCTGTACCGGCTGGTCGAGTCCTGGGGCGTGCGCCCCGAGGTGGTGGCCGGGCACTCGCTGGGCGAGATCACCGCCGCCCACGTCGCCGGGGTCCTGTCCCTGCGCGACGCCTGCGCCCTGGTGACGATCCGCGCCCGGTCGATGCAGGCCCTGCCGCCCGGCGGGGCGATGCTCGCCGTCGCCGCGGGCGAGTCGGACGTGCTGCCGCTGCTGGAAGGGCACGAGGACGAGGTGTCCCTCGCCGCCGTGAACGGCCCGTCGGCGGTCGTGGTCGCGGGCGTGCACGACGTCGTCGAGCGGATCGCCGGGCAGCTCGCGGACCGCGGTGTGCGGACCAAGCGGCTGCCGGTGTCGCACGCCTTCCACTCGCCCCTCATGGACCCCGTGCTGGCAGGCCTCGCCGAGGCGACCGCCTCGATCCCCTCGCACGCCCCGACGATCCCGATCGTGTCCAACGTGACCGGCGCGCTCGCCGGGCCCGACACGTTCTCCGCCGGGTACTGGGTGGAGCACGTGCGCGAGCCGGTGCGCTTCGCCGACGGCGTCGCGGCCATGGACGTGGACGTGCTGCTGGAGCTGGGCCCGGACGGCGTCCTGTCCGCGATGGCCCAGGAGGTCCGCGGCGAGTCCGTCGCCACGGTTCCGTTGCTGCGCAAGGGACGCGAGGAGGACGTCGCCGCGGTCACCGCGCTGGGCAGGCTCCACACCCTGGGCGTGCGGCTGGACTGGTCGGGCTTCTACGCCGGGACCGGTGCGCGGGTGGTCGACCTGCCGACCTACGCGTTCCAGCACGAGCGGTACTGGCCGGACGCCGCAGGTGCGGCGTCCGGTGACGTCACGGGCGCGGGCCTGGGTGCGGTGCGCCACCCGCTGCTGGGCGCGGCGGTCGAGCTCGCCGACGGCGAGGGCACCGTGCTGACCGGCCGGTGGTCGTCGCGGACGCACCCCTGGCTGGCCGACCACACCGTCGGGGGCCGGGTGCTGTTCCCCGGCACCGGGTTCGTCGAACTGGCCCTGCGCGCGGGTGACGAGGTGGGCTGCGACCGGGTGGAGGAGCTCACCATCTCGGCGCCCCTGGAGCTGCCCGACCGCGGCGCGGTCGTGGTCCAGGTCCGGGTCGGCTCCCCGGACGACTCCGGCCGCCGTGAGCTGGGCGTGTACGCGTTGGACCCCGAGCGGGTCGGCGACCGGTGGACCCGCCACGCGTCGGGGTACCTCGTCCCCGGCACCCCCGCCGCGGTCGCCGTTCCCACCGGCGCCTGGCCGCCCGCGCACGCCACCGCGGTGGACGTCGCCGGGTTCTACGAGCGTTCCGACTACGGGCCGCTGTTCCAGGGGCTGACCGGGGTGTGGCGCGACGACGACGGGATCCACGTGGAGGTGGCGCTGCCCGGCCAGGCGCGCGACGCGGGTCTCTTCGGCGTGCACCCGGCGCTGCTGGACGCGGTGCTGCACTCGGTCGGCTACCTCGACTCCGACGAGCCGGGCCACGGCGTGCTGCCGTTCGTCTGGGAGGGCGTGTCCCTGCACGCGACCGGCGCCACCGCGTTGCGGGTCCGGCTCACCCGGACCGGCACCGACGCGGTGTCGATCACCGCCGTCGACGGTGCGGGCAACCCGGTGGTGTCGGTGGACAACCTCGTGCTCAGGGCCTCGTCCGGTGAGCGGGCGG
The DNA here is from genome assembly GCF_003002815.1 of Umezawaea tangerina. Lineage (GTDB taxonomy): Bacteria > Actinomycetota > Actinomycetes > Mycobacteriales > Pseudonocardiaceae > Umezawaea > Umezawaea tangerina. The sequence goes on from NZ_PVTF01000007.1 coordinate 253,041, forward strand.
CCCGGCCGGGCCGGGAGTCGGACTGGCTCTTCCGGCTGGACTGGACCCCGCTCGCGGTCGCCCCGACGCCGGAGATCCGCTGGGCCGTCCTCGGTGAGGACGCACCGGGCCTGACCGGGAGCCTGCGGTCGCTGGTGGGCAAGGGGGACGCGCTGCGGGACGTGGTCGACTCCGGGGCCGACCCGGAGCTGGTGCTGGTCTGCGTCCCGACCGCCGAGCGGACCGGTCTCGGCGCGGTGCACGAGCAGACCTCGTGGGCCCTCGACGTGCTGCGGCAGTCGCTCGCCGAGCCGTGCGCCGACCTGCGGCTGGTCTTCGTCACCAGCGGCGCGGTGGACGGCCAGGACGTGGCCGCCGCGGCGGTGTGGGGCCTGGTGAGGTCGGCCCAGGTGGAGCACCCCGGCCGGTACCTGCTGCTGGACGTGGACGTCGCCGACGACCCGAAGGCCGCGCTGGAGGCCGTGCCCGCGCTGTTCGCGGCGGGGGAGACCCAGGCCCGGGCCACCGACGGGACGATCCGGGTCGGCAGGCTGGAGCGGTTCACCGCGGACGCCACGACCGCGCCGGAGTGGGACCCGCACGGCACGGTGCTGGTCACCGGCGGCACCGGCGGCCTCGGCGCCCACCTGGCCCGCCACCTCGTCGCCGACCGGGGAGCGCGCAACCTGCTGCTGGTCAGCAGGCGGGGCCCGGACGCGCCCGGCGCGGTCGACCTCAAGGCCGAGCTGACCGCCGGGGGTGCCGAGGTCACGATCGCCGCCTGCGATGTCGCCGACCGCGCCGCGGTGGCCGGGCTGCTGGCCGGGGTCCCGGCCGAGCACCCGGTGACGGCGGTCGTCCACACCGCGGGCGTGCTCGACGACGGCGTCGTCGACTCGCTGACACCGGACCGCCTGGCGACCGTGCTGCGCCCCAAGATCGACGCCGCGTGGCACCTGCACGAGCTGACCGGCGACCTCGCCGCGTTCGTGCTGTTCTCCTCGACGGCCGGCGTGACCGGAAGTGCGGGCCAGGGCAACTACGCCGCGGCCAACGCCGCACTGGACGCGCTGGCGCGGCACCGGCTGAGGTCTGGCTCGCCCGCGTTGTCGCTCGCCTGGGGCGCGTGGGCGCAGGAGGGCGGGATGACCGGCACGCTCAGCGACGCCGACATCCGCCGGATGAGCCGGTCCGGGTCCGCCCCGCTGACCGTCGGGCAGGGCATGGCGCTGTTCGACGCGGCCACGTCCTCGACCGAACCGGTGCTGGTCCCGTTGGCGGTCAACACGTCCGGCGCGCGCACCGGTGCCGTCGCCCACGCGGTGCTGCGCGGTCTCGTCCGCGGCACCCGGCGCACGGCCGCCGACGCGGCGGCTCCGGTCGTCCCGATCGGCAGGCAGCTGGCCGGTCTGGACGCGCACGCGCGGCACACCCGGCTCGTGGACCTCGTCCGCACGGAGGTCGCGGCGGTCCTCGCGCACCCGTCACCGGACTCGATCGGCGTGGACCGGGAGTTCCGGGAGCTGGGCTTCGACTCGCTCACCGCGGTCGAGCTGCGCAACCGCGTCGCCGCGGCCACCGGACTGCGGATGTCGGCCACGCTCGTGTTCGACTACCCGACCCCCACGGCGCTGGCCGAGCACCTGCTCGCCGAGCTGGTGTCCGATGTGGACGGTGGTGGCGGTTCCGACCCGCTCGCCGACCTCGACCGGCTGGAGAGGTCTTCGACCGCGCTCGACGAGGCCACCAGGGCGGGTGTGGTGACGAGGCTGCGGCGGCTGCTGACCCGGTGGAGCGCGCCGGGCGACGAGCCCGGCGAGGTGGAGGTCACCGAACGGATCTCCTCGGCGAGCGAGGACGAGATCTTCGCCTTCATCGACAACGAACTCGGCCGTTCCGGCCGGCGGTGACCCGGCGGCTTGTCCCTTGAGAAGGAAGGTGTACGCACGATGCCGGACGACAACAAGCTCGTCGACTACCTGAAGTGGGTCACCGCGGATCTGCACCAGACCCGCCGTCGCCTGGAGGAACTGGAGTCCGGCAGGCACGAGCCGGTCGCCATCGTGGGGATGGCGTGCCGGTTCCCCGGCGGGGTCGCCTCGCCGGAGGACCTGTGGGAGCTCGTGGCCTCCGGCGGCGAGGCGATCTCGGGGTTCCCGACCGACCGAGGCTGGGACTTCTCCCTGCTGGCCGGGGAGGGGCCCGGCCGCAGCGCGACGCTGCAGGGCGGATTCCTGCGCGACGTCGCGGACTTCGACCCGGCGTTCTTCGGGATCTCGCCCCGCGAGGCGATGGCGATGGACCCGCAGCAGCGGCTCCTGCTGGAGACCTCGTGGGAGGCGTTCGAGCGGGCCGGGATCGACCCCACCCGGTTGCGCGGCAGCCGGACCGCGGTGTTCGCGGGCACCGACGGCCAGGACTACGCCAACCTCGTGCTGACCTCCGGTGAGGACGTGGAGGGCCACGCGGGCACCGGCATCGCCGCCAGTGCGATCGCGGGCAGGCTGTCCTACACGTTCGGGCTCGAAGGCCCGGCGGTCACCGTGGACACGGCGTGCTCCTCGTCGTTGGTGTCGCTGCACCTCGCGGGACAGGCGCTGCGCGCGGGCGAGTGCTCGCTCGCGCTGGCGGGCGGCGTGACGGTGATGACCACGTCGTTGCGGTTCGCCGGTTTCACCCGGCAGGGCGCGCTCGCCTCCGACGGGCGCTGCAAGGCCTTCTCCGACTCCGCGGACGGCACGGGCTGGTCCGAGGGCGTCGGGATGTTCGTCGTCGAGCGGCTGGCGGACGCGCAGCGCAACGGCCACCCGGTGTGGGCGGTGATCCGCGGGTCCGCGGTGAACCAGGACGGCGCGTCGAACGGCTTCACCGCGCCGAACGGCCCGTCGCAGCAGCGGGTGATCCGCCAGGCGCTGGCGAACGCGGGCCTGTCCGCCGCCGACGTCGACGTGGTCGAGGCGCACGGCACCGGCACGGTCCTGGGTGACCCGATCGAGGCGCAGAGCCTGCTCGCGACCTACGGGCAGGACCGCGACCGGCCGGTGCGCCTGGGGTCGGTCAAGTCGAACATCGGGCACACCCAGGCCGCCGCGGGCGCGGCCGGTGTGATCAAGATGGTCATGGCGATGCGGCACGGCGTGCTGCCGGAGACGCTGCACGTGACCGAGCCGTCGTCCCACGTGGACTGGACGACCGGTGCAGCGGAGCTGCTGACCGAGCGCTCCGAGTGGCCGGAGGTGGACCGTCCGCGTCGGTCGGCGGTGTCCTCGTTCGGGGTGAGCGGCACGAACGCGCATTTGGTCCTGGAACAGGCTCCAGAGGCGGAGGCTGAGGACGTTCGCGCCGCGGTCGATCGCGTTGTGCCCTGGGTGCTGTCGGGCAAGACCGCCGCTGCCGCCGCCGACCAGGTCGCGCGGCTGCGGTCGTGGGTGGCCGGGCGGCCGGGGCTGGACGCCGCGGACGTGGGCCTGTCCTTGGCCGTGGCCCGGTCGCAGTTCGACCACCGGGTCGGTCTGGTCGGTGACGCCGTCGTCGAGGGTGTCGTCGGCCGCGGCCGGGTGGGTGTGGTGTTCTCGGGTCAGGGGTCCCAGCGGCTCGGGATGGGCCGTGGGCTGCACGGCCGCTTCCCGGCGTTCGCGGCGGCGTTCGACGAGGTCGTGGCCGGGTTCGACGGGCTGCGGGACGTGGTGTGGGGTGACGACCAGGAGGTTCTGAACCGGACCGGGTGGGCCCAGCCCGCGTTGTTCGCGGTCGAGGTGGCGTTGTTCCGGCTGCTGGAGTCCTGGGGCGTGCGGCCCGAGGTGGTGGCCGGGCACTCGTTGGGCGAGATCTCGGCTGCCCACGTGGCCGGGGTGCTGTCGCTGGCGGACGCGTGCGCGCTGGTGTCGGCTCGCGCCCGGTTGATGGAGGCGCTGCCACCGGGCGGCGCGATGCTGGCCGTGGCCGCCGCCGAGGCGGATGTGCTGCCGCTGCTGGCCGGGCACGAGGACGAGGTGTCGGTGGCCGCGGTGAACGGGCCGTCGTCGGTGGTGGTCTCGGGCGCGGTCGCGGCGGTGGAGCGGATCGCCGCCGAGGTGGCCGATCGCGGGTGGAAGCACCGGCGGTTGGCGGTGTCGCACGCGTTCCACTCGCCGTTGGTGGAGCCGATGCTGGCCGACTTCGAGGCGGCACTGGCGCCCCTGTCGTTCCACGCCCCCCGGATCCCGGTGGTGTCCAACGTGACCGGCGAGGTCGCGACGGCGGAGGTGCTGTGCACGGCCGGGTACTGGGTCGACCACGTGCGCGAGCCGGTGCGGTTCGCCGACGGTGTGGCGGCGATGGACGTGGACGTCGTGCTGGAGCTGGGACCCGACGGTGTGCTCTCGGCGATGGTCGCCGAGATCGTGCCCGGCCTGGCCTCGGTGCCGATCCTGCGCAAGGACCGGGACGAGGAGCAGGCGGCGATGACGGCGCTGGCGGCACTGCACACCCGCGGCGTGCGGATCGACTGGGAGGGGTTCTTCGCCGACACCGGCGCGCGGCTGGTCGACCTGCCGACCTACGCCTTCCAGCACCAGCGCTACTGGCCGCAGAGCCTCGCGGGCGCCGGTGACGTGACCGGCGCCGGTCTGGCGTCGGTGGGACACCCGCTGCTGGGCGCCACCATGACGCTGGCCGCGGGGGAGGGCACCGTGCTCACCGGCAGCCTGTCCCTGCGGACCCACCCGTGGCTGGCCGACCACACGATCATGGGCGAGGCGGCGCTGCCCGCCACCGGGTTCATGGAGCTCGCCCTGCGGGCGGGCGACGAGGTCGGGTGCGACCGGATCGAGGAGCTGACCCTGTCCGCGCCGCTCGTGCTGCCGCGGGAGGGCGCGATGCGCGTGCAGATCCAGGTGGACGCCGACGACGAGCACGGCCGCAGGCAGGTGCGGATCTCGGCGACGCCCCAGGACGGCGACGGCGAGTGGACCCGGCTCGCGGCCGGTGTGCTCGCCGTCGGGGCGCCCGCGGCCCGCGACATCGGCGCGTGGCCCCCGGAGGGCGCGGTCGAGGGCGAGCTGGACGGCTTCTACGAGCGGTCCGAGTACGGCCCCGTGTTCCAGGGGATGCGACGCGTGTGGCGGGCGCCGGGCGAGGTGTTCGTCGAGGTGGCGCTGCCCGGTGACGTCCGGGACGCGGGCATGTTCGGCCTGCACCCGGCGCTGATGGACGCCGTCGTGCAGTCGGTGGCGTTCCTGGACTCCAGTGAGCCGGACCGGCCGCTCGCGCCCTTCTCGTGGGAGGGGGTGGGCCTGCACGCCGGTGGTGCCACGGCACTGCGGGCCCGGCTCTCCTCCGCGGGCGGCGACGTCGTGTCGATCACGGCCGTGGACTCCGCCGGTCAGCCCGTGGTCTCGGTCGAGGCACTGGGCCTGCGCCCCCTGGCGGCCGGTGCCACGACGGGTCCTCGCGGCGGGCAGGAGTCGTTGTTCCGGCTCGAATGGGCCCCCGTCGACGCGGCGGTGGTCCCGGAGACCCGGTGGGCCGTGGTGGGCACCGACGAGCTCGGCGTCAGCTCCGACCTCGTCCGGGCGGGCTGCCCGGTGGTCGGCTACGGTGCCTCGCTGGGGGAGGTGTTCGGCCGGGGCAACGACCCCGAGCTCGTGCTGGTCCCGGTGAGCGGTGCGCCCGGTGGCGGCCCTGAGTCCGTCCACGACGCGACCGCGTCCGTGCTGGCCCTCCTCCAGGACTGGTTGACCCGCGAGGACTGCGCCGACGCGCGGCTGGTGCTGCTCACCAGGGGCGCGACCGACGGCGGCAACCCCGCCGCGGCCGCCGTGTGGGGGCTGGTGCGCGGAGCGCAGTCGGAGAACCCCGGCCGTCTGCTGCTGATGGACATCGACGACGCCGGCGCGTCCAGGCCGCGGGTGGCGTGCGCGCCCGCCCTGCTCGCCGCCGGCGAGACCCAGGTCGTGGTGACCGGCGGCGACGTGCGAGCGGGCCGGTTGGCGCGGTACTCCGCGGACCCGGACGCCACGCCCCGCGAGTGGGCGGCGGACGGCACCGTGCTGATCACCGGCGGCACCGGCGCGCTGGGTGCCCAGCTCGCCCGGCACGTGGTCGCCGAGCGCGGCGTGCGGCGGCTGCTCCTGGTGGGCACGCGCGGCCCGGACGCGCCGGGCGCCCTGGAGCTGCAGGCCGAGCTGATCGCGCACGGGGCGGACGTCACGATCGCGGCCTGCGACGTGTCCGACCGGGCCGCGGTCGCCGGACTGCTCGCCACCGTCCCCGCGGAGCACCCGCTGACCGCCGTCGTGCACACGGCGGGCGTCCTGGACGACGGCGTGATCGGCGCGCTCACGCCAGGGAGGCTCGCCACCGTGCTGCGCCCGAAGGCCGACGCGGCCTGGCACCTGCACGAGCTCACGCGGGACGCCGACCTGGTGGACTTCGTCCTGTTCTCGTCGCTCTCCGGCGTGATGGGCAGCCCTGGGCAGGGCAACTACGCGGCGGCCAACGCGGCCCTGGACGCACTGGCGACGCAGCGCCGGACCGAAGGGCTGCCCGCGCTGTCGCTGGCCTGGGGAGCCTGGGCGCAGGGCAGCGGCATGACCGGGGCCTTGAGCGAGGCGGACATCCGGCGCATGGCGAGCTCCGGCTCGGTGCCGCTGACCGGCGCGCAGGGCATGGCGCTGTTCGACGAGGCCACCGCCAGCCCGGAGCCGGTGCTCATCCCGTTGGCGGTGAAGTCCGGCGCGCGCGGCGGGGTCGCTCCGCATCCGCTGCTGCGCAACCTGGTCCGCGCTCCCCGGAGGGCGGCCGCCGCGGCGGGCGAGGTCTCCTCTGCCACCCTCCACGACCGCCTGCGCGGCCTCGACACGACCGAACGGGAGCGGGTGTTCCTGGAGCTGGTCGTCGACTACGCGGCCGTGGTCCTCGGACACCCGGACTCCAGCGAGATCGACCCCGAGCGGGACTTCCTGGAGGCGGGCTTCGACTCGCTGATCTCCGTGGAGCTGCGCAACAAGCTCGCCGACACGACCGGGCTGCGGCTGCCCGCCACCGTGGCCTTCGACCACAAGACCCCCGCCCTGCTGGCCCGGTGGCTGCGCGAGCAGGTCGCCGCGGGCGCCGGTTCGGCCGCCGCGACCTCGTCCGGCGCGCCGGAGGACACGATCGGCAGGACGTTCTTCGAGGCCGTCAACGGCGGCAAGCTGGAGGAGGGCTGGACCCTGCTCAAGGCGCTCGCGGGCGTCCGGCCGATGTTCGACATGCCCGCCGAGCTCGACGAGCTGCCCGCACCCGTGACGCTCGCCCAGGGAGCCGCCGAACCGCTGCTCATCTGCGTCAGCGCGCCGGTGATGACCGGTGGTGTGCACCAGTACGCGCGCATCGCGGCGCACTTCGGCGGCACCCGACGGATCCTGGCGCTGCCGCTGCCGGGGTTCGGCGCGGGGGAGAGCCTGCCCGCGTCGGCGCAGGCCATCGCGCGGGTGGTGGCCGAGAGCGTCCTGCACGCCAGCGACGGCGAGCCGTTCGTGCTGGTCGGGCACTCCTCCGGCGGCTCCATCGCGCTCGCGGCGGCGGGCCTGCTGGAGAGCATGTGGGGGGTGCGCGCCGAGGGCGTCGTCATGCTGGACACCCTGAGCGTGCGGCACGGCCGGGAGGAGAGCACCGACTACCGGATGCTGGCCAAGACCTACATCGGCGACGAGTCGGCGTCCACGTCCACGGTGGACAGCACCAGGCTGTCCGCGATGGCGCACTACCTCAACCGGATGTCCGGCCTGCACGCCGAGCCGACCACGGCCCCGAAGCTGCTCGTCCGGTGCAGCAGGCCGCTGTTCGACTCCGCCGACGCCGCGTCGACGCACGAGCAGCAGGAGGAGCTGGTGCCCGCCGACGACGTCGTCACCATCGACGCCAGCCACTTCTCGCTGGCGCAGGAGGACTCCGCGGTCACCGCGCGGGTGGTGGAGGACTGGCTGACGAGGATCGGCACCACGGCGGCCCGCGTCCGCTGACCTGACGAAAGGGGGGTGGTGCCGGATCCCCGGCACCACCCCCCTTTCGCGCGTCCTGCCTCAGAAACCGGTCACCCTGATGGCGCCGGACGGGCACATGTCCACGGCCTGCAGCACGGCGGCCGCGTCGGGGCCGGACGGGTGCTGGTCGAGCACCTTGACCATGCCCTGGTCGTCCTGGTCGAACAGCCCCGGCGCGTTCAGCACGCACTGGCCCGCGCCGACGCACCGGCCGTCGTTCACATCGATCCGCATCGTCCTTCTCCTCTACTACTCCGGCGGTGGGCCGGGCCAGGTCACCAGCGCACCGGCAACGTGTGCAGGCCGAACAGGGTCCCGTCGTGCTTGAACCGCAACAGGTCCGGCGTGGTGTCCAGGGCGAGCGTCGGGACGCGCTCGAACAGCGTCCGGTAGACGATCTCCATCTCGGCCCGGACCAGGTTCTGCCCGAGGCACTGGTGCACGCCGTAGCCGAACGCCACGTGGTTGCGCGTGCTCCGGCCGGGGTCGAAGTCCTCGGGGCAGCCGAAGTTGCGGTCGTCCCGGTTGGCGCCCGCGATCAGCGGCATGATCCCCTCGCCCGCCTTGACGAGCTGCCCGCCCACCTCCACGTCCTCGACCGCGACCCGCAGGGCCACCAGGTCGGCGACGGAGTGGTAGCGCAGCAGCTCGTCGACCGCGCGGCTGTCGCCGATCCACCGCGGGTTGCCCAGCAGCGTGACGACACCGAGCGCGATGTTGTTCGCGGTGGTCTCGTGGCCCGCGATCAGCAGCAGCATCACCACACCGGTGAGCTCCCGCGGTTCCAGGTTCCCGTTGGCGAGCAGCCTGCTGACCAGGTCGTCGCCCGGCCGCTTCTGCTTGAGGGCGATCAGCCGCTCCAGGTAGCGCAGCAGCTCGCGGACCGCCACGTCGCGCTCGGCCTCGGTGGTGGTCTGGACGCTGACGAGGGTCTTCGTCCGCGACTCGAAGAAGTCCCGGTCGATCGGGGGCACGCCGAGGATCGTCGAGATGACCAGCGACGGCACTGGCAGCGCCAGCTCGGCGACCAGCTCGGCCGAGTCGCCCTTCGCGAGCATCGCGTCGATCTGCTCGTCCACGATGGACTGGATGGTCGGCTGCCACTCGCGGACCCGGCGCACGCTGAACTCCGGGATGAGCGCCTTGCGGAACCGGTCGTGCTCGGGCGGGTCCAGCCCGACGAACCAGCCGGGGATCTGGTCCTGCCGCGGCACACCGCCGGTGACGGCGACGTTCGGGAAGCCGGGCCGGGACGGGTTGGAGCTGATCCGGCGGTCGGTCAGCACCGTGCGGACGTCCTCGTGCCGGGTCACCAGCCACACCGGGCACCCGGTGGGCAGCACCGAGCGCACCAGGCCGTCCCGGTCGCGGAAGTCCGCGTACTGCGGGGGTGGGAACGGCACGTCCGGCTTGCGCACCGGGAACTCCGTGACGCCCGTGTCTTGGATTGTCATGCCACGCGCCTCGTCTCCGTGGGTCAGCCGACGCCGTAGAAGGCGCGGATCCTGCCGATGATGTGGTCCTGGTCGTCCGCGGTGAGCTCCGCGTGGGTCGGCAGGTACAGGCCGTCGCGGCTGAAGCGCGCGGCCTTCAGCGACTCCCAGTCCGGGGAGAGGTAGCCGGGCTGCTGGCTCATGGGCTTGAAGAACAGCCGCGTGTCGATGCCCTCCTCCGCGAGGTAGGCGCGGAGGTCGTCGCGCCGCTGCGCCCGCACGTCGTACATCCACAGCACGTCCCGCGGCGGCATGAGGATGATGCCGGGGACGTCCTTGAGGCCCTTGTCGTAGCGCAGCTCGATCTCGCCGCGGATCTTGAGGATCTCGTCCAGGCGCTCGGTCTGCGCCAGCGCGACCGCCGCCTGCATGTTGGTCATCCGGAAGTTGTAGCCGACCTTCTTGTGCAGGAAGCTGTGCCGCTGCTCGTCACCGGGGACGAGCCGGTCGGAGGTGGGTGCCATCGTCCGCAGGTGCGCGAGCTGGCGGGCCAGCCTGTCGTCGTCGGTGAGGCAGATGCCGCCCTCGCCCGCGGTGATGATCTTGTTGGCGAACAGCGAGAAGCAGGCGATGTCGCCGACCGGCTTGACGCCGTGCGCCTCGGCGGAGTCCTCGACCACGCGCAGGTTGTAGTGGAAGGCGATGTCCATGATCGCGTCCATGTCGCACTGGCGGCCGTAGACGTGCACCGGCATGATGGCCTTGGTGCGCGGGGTGATCTTCGCCTCGATCAGCGCGGGGTCGATCGTCAGGTCGTCGCGGCAGTCGACGAACACCGGCGTGGCGCCGACGTAGTCGACCGGCCACGCCGAGGCCACCATGGTGAACTCGGGGACGATCACCTCGTCGCCGGGGCCGATCCCCAGCGCGCGCAGCGCGAGCGTGAGCGCCGCGGTGCCCGACGAGCACGCGACGCCGTGGGCGACCCCGTTGTAGTCGGCGAACGCCTGCTCGAACTGCTTGACGTAGGGTCCCTGCGCGGAGATCCAGCCGTTGGAGACCGCGCTGGTCACGTACTGCAGCTCACGTCCGGTGAGGCTGGGTTTCGTGACCGGGTACTTGAATCCCATCGGATCCTCGGTTCTGTTGGGGGACAGGGGTGGGAAGGTCATTCGCGGCCGGACACGAGCCCCACGAGCAGGTCGGCGGCGCGTTCGCGACCGCCCGCCCCGCGCAGCAGGTCCCGGTAGTGCTCCGCGCGCTCGCGGAACGAGCTCTCGGTGAGCACCCTGGTGAGCTTGTCCACCACGTCGTCGGGGTCGAAGCCCGCCGGTCGGTCGAGGGTGAGGCTGACGCCGAAGTCCTGCCCGCGCAGGGCCTGGTCGTGGCAGTCGATCCACAGTGGACGCGAGACCAGCGGCTTGCCGAAGTACAGGCTCTCGTGGAAGCTGTTGCCGCCCGCGTGGGTGAACATGGCCTTGACGTTCGGGTGGGCCAGCGCGTCGTACTGCGAGGGGATCCAGTCCTCGACGCGCACGTTGCCCGGCATGGACCCGTCGGTCGGCAGCAGGTGCTGCTGCCCGGTCGGCAGCTTCCAGAGGAACTGGTGCCTGCCCTCCAGCCGCCGGGCGACCTCGAGCAGGTCGTCGACCTGGGGCTTGGTCAGCCGGGTGTTGGTGCCGAAGGCCATGTAGACCACGGAGTCCTGCTCGGACAGCCACCGGGACATCTCCACGTCGTCCGGCGCCTCGGGCAGCGGCGGGACGACGGCGCCGACGAGCCGCATGTTGCGCGGCGGCGTGAACGGGTAGTCCATCTCCGCCACCGAGTAGCACAGCACCATCTCGGCGAGCTCGACGGCGCCCATCGGCTTGCGGGCCTTCCAGTCGATCCCGAGCTCCTTGCGCTTGCGCGAGTCCTCGATCATCATCCGCGCCATCCTCGGGTCGAGGAAGATCCCGAGCGTGCGCCAGCGGAAGAGCCTGTTCTGCAGGCGCTGCAACGGGGTCATCCTCAACGGCAGACCGGAGTGGGGCACCGGGAAGTCGGGTGAGGTGTAGGACTTGCCGAACGGCATGTAGGTGGAGACGAGGTTGCTCGGCAGGTACGGGGCGCTGAGCACGTACGGGATGTTCTTGGTGACGGCCACGTCCACCCCGAACGCCGCGGTGGTGTCGATCACCATCAGCGCGGGCTCCACCTCGTCGACGGCGGCGCTGAGCCGCTCGTACTTGGGCAGGTGCACGCCGGGGTCGTAGCTGTGCTTGATCATCGCCTTGTGCGACTTGAACCGGGAGGGCTGGGTCACCGCGCGGTAGACCTCGTCGCTCCAGGTCAGCGCGGACAGCCGGGGCTCGACCTCGCCGAGCGACCAGAACTCGACCTTGGACTTGTCCGCCAGCGCCTCGACGTCCCCGCGCCGGTGCTCGTCGGTGGCGAACCAGATGTCCTGGACACCGCGCCGGGCCAGCTCGCCGGCCAGCACGCGCAACGAGTTCATCAGCCCGCTCTCCGGCAGGGTGACGAACATGATCGGCCGCCGAGGGGAATCCATGGGCTTCCTTTCCAGAATGGGCCGCGAGCGCGCGGCCGGAGGCCGGTCCCGCAGTCGTACGAGACCTTGATCTCACGGCAGCGGCCCGGAATCCCCTAGAAGAGCCCGCAGGAGCCGGTCGGTCGCGCCGGGCTCCGCCGAGCGCCCCGATTGTGTAGGGAAAGCGCGGTCGGACCGCTCCTACGCTCCAGCACGGAGTTCTCTGTCCATGCTTACAGTGGTTGGGGTGATTCGGCGTCATGACGAACGACGTCCGCAGGCCGTCCGGTACCGGCACGTCCCAGGACACGATGGACAGCCGACACGATCCGGTCGTGATCGTCGGTACGGCGTGCCGCCTCCCCGGCGGTGTCACCACGCCCGCGGAGCTCTGGCGGCTGCTGGTCGACGGCGGTGACGTGTTCGGGCCGTTCCCCGACGACCGCGGGTGGGACGTGGCCGGGATCTACGACCCGGATCCGGGCAAGCCGGGTCGGACCTACGTCCGGCGCGGCGGTTTCCTCGACGACGTCGCGGGGTTCGACGCCGACTTCTTCGGGATCTCCCCGCGCGAGGCCGAGGCGATGCACCCGCAGCAGAGGCTCCTGCTGGAGGAGGCGTGGCACCTGCTCGAACGGGTCGGCGTCGACCCGACGCGGGTGCACGGCAGCGCCGTGGGCGTGTTCATCGGCTCGGAGAACCACCAGTACGGCCCCGGTACGGCGAACGCCGACGGTGGCGCGGAAGGCCACCTGCACACCGGCACCTCCGCTGGCGTGAACTCCGGGCGGCTGGCCTTCCAGCTCGGGCTGCGCGGGCCCGCCATGACCGTGGACACCGCCTCGTCCGGCGCGATGGTCGCCCTCCACCTGGCGGCGCGGTCGTTGCGCCACGGCGAGTGCAAGCAGGCCATCGTGGGCGGCGTCGCCGTCATGCCGACGCCGGGGCCGTTCCTGGCCTTCAGCCGACAGGGCGCCCTGGCCCCCGACGGCAGGTGCAAGCCCTTCAGCGCGGACGCGGACGGCACGGCCTGGAGCGAGGGTGTCGGCCTGCTGCTCGTGGAGCGGCTGTCCTACGCGCGGGAGCAGGGCCACGAGGTGCTCGCCGTCCTGCGCGGGTCCGCGGTCAACCACGACGGCGCCAGCCCGTCGCTCACGGCTCCGAGCGGGGCCGCCCAGGAGCAGGTCATCCGCGACGCCCTCGCCGACGCCGGGCTCCGTCCGTCCGATGTGGACGCGGTGGAGGCGCACGGCACCGGCACGAGGGTGGGCGACCCGGTCGAGGTCGCCGCCCTGCAAGCGGTCTACGGCGACGGCCGGACCGCGGACGACCCGCTGTGGATCGGCTCGGTCAAGTCGAACGTCGGCCACACCCAGGGCGCCTCCGGGGTGGTCGGCGTCATCAAGATGGTCGAGGCGCTCCGGCACGGCGTGCTGCCCAGCACGCTGCACGTGGCCTCCCCGACCCCCGAGGTCGACTGGACCTCCGGCGTCGCCCTGCTGGCTGAGCACCGCGAATGGGCGGGCGGGGACGGCCCGCGGCGCTGCGGGGTGTCGTCGTTCGGGATCAGCGGGACGAACGCGCACGTGGTCCTGGAGCAGGCTCCCGCCGTCGACCCGGTCGGACCGACCGGTGGGGGACCGGCCGTCGTGCCCTGGGTCCTGTCGGCGAAGTCGGCCGCCGCGGCGCGCACGCAGGCCGCGAACCTGGTGTCGTGGCTGGAGGAACGTCCGGACCTGGGGGCTGTCGACGTCGGGCGGTCGCTGGTCGCGGACCGGACCGCGTTCGACCACCGGCTGGTCGTCGTGGGCCGGGACCGCGACGAGCTGGTACCCCGGCTGCGAGCGGCCGCCGACGGTCTCCCGGCGGCCGGTGTGGTCGGTGGTGCGGACGCCGCCGCGGACGGCCGCAAGGTCGTGATGGTCTTCGCGGGGCAGGGTTCGCAGTGGGCCGGGATGGGCAGTGCGCTGCTGGACACCTCACCCGTGTTCGCCGACTGGGTCACCCGGTGCGACAAGGCGTTGGCGCCGTTCGTCGACTGGTCGCTGGTGGACGTGCTGCGTGGTGCTCCGGGCGCGCCCGCGCTCGAGGGCGACGAGGTCGTGCAGCCCGCGCTGTGGGCCGTGATGATCTCGTTGGCCCAGATGTGGCGGTCGCTCGGCGTGGAACCGGCGGCCGTGGTGGGGCACTCGCAGGGCGAGATGGCCGCCGCCTGCGTGGCGGGCGCGCTCTCGCTGGAGGACGGCGCGCGGATCGTGTGCCTGCGCAGCCGGATCGTCGCGCGGAAGCTGGCCGGGATGGGCGGGCTGCTGTCCGTCACCGCCTCCCGCGCGCGGGTGGACGCGATGCTGGCGCGCTGGGACGGCCTGCTGTCGGTGGCGGCGGTCAACGGCCCGGCCAACGTGGTGGTCGCCGGTGAGCTCGCGGCGCTGGCGGAGCTCGCCGCCCGGTGCGAGACCGAGGGGGTGCGCGCGAAGCGCGTGCCGATCGACTACGCGTCGCACTCGGCCCAGATGGAGGCCGTCCGCGACGAGCTGCTGACCGGTCTGGCCGGGCTGAGCCCGCGCACGGGCGAGATCCCCTTCATGTCCACGGTGGACCCCGGCTGGGTCGACACGGCGGGCCTGGACGCGGACTACTGGTTCCGCAACCTGCGCTGCACCGTGCAGTTCGAGCCCGCCGTGCGCCTGCTGCTGGAGTCCGGTCACGACCTGTTCCTGGAGTCGAGCCCGCATCCGGTGCTCACGATCAGCGTCGAGGACACCGTCCGGGACGCGGGCGCCGAAGCCGTGTCCGTCGGGTCCCTGCGCCGCGGTGACGGCGACCTCGACCGCGTGCTGACCGGGCTGGGTGTCCTGTTCGCGGCCGGTGCCCCGGTGGACTGGGCCGCGGTGTTCGGCGGCGCCGGGACCAGGGTCGAGCTGCCCACCTATCCCTTCCGGCACCTGCGGTTCTGGATGGACGCGAGTCCCGCGGGCACCGGTGACCGGGGACCCGGTGTCGGGCACCCGTGGCTGAGCGCGGTGGTGCCGGTGGCCGGGTCCGAGGTCGTGGTGCTGACCGGCGGGCTGTCGGTGGCCGAGCAGCCGTGGCTGGCCGACCACGCCGTGCTCGGCAGGCCGGTGTTCCCCGGCGCCGGGTTCGTCGAGCTGGCGCTGCGGGCCGGACGGGAGGCGGGCCTGGACCGGATCGACTGGCTGGACCTGACCGCACCGCTGGTGCTGCCGGACCAGGACACCCTGCTGCTGCAGGTGCGGATCGACGGCGTGGACGGCCGTGACCGCCGCCGCGTCGACATCCACTCCCGGCCGGACTCGGCGTCCGACTGGACTCACCACGCCACCGGCGCGCTCTCGGCCGTCGGGGACGAGGCCGTGGCCGGTTCCTCCGGGGTGTGGCCACCGGTGGGCGCGGAACAGGTGGAGCCCGCGAGCCGCTATCCCCGGTTGGCCGAGGCGGGACTCGCCGTCGGACCGGCGTTCCGCGGGATCCGGTCGCTGTGGCGGCGCGGCGGCGAGGTGTTCGCCGAGCTCGTCCTGCCCGAGCGGACGCGGTCGGGCGCCTTCGGGCTGCACCCGGCACTGCTGGAGACCGCCGCCAGGGCCTGGTCGTTCGCCACGGCCGACGACGCCGAAGGAGTGCCGTACCCCACGTCCTGGGCGGACGTCGTGGTGCACACGGGCGGGACGTCGGTCCTGCGCGTGACGATGGCCGCCACCGGGGCCGACAGCACGTCGCTGGTGGCGACGGACGACCAGGGCGTGCCGGTCGTCTCGGTGGGTGCGTTCGAGACCCGGCCGGTCGCGGCCGAGACGCTGGTCGACGTCGCCGCGGTGCCGGGCGGCCTGTTCGGCCTCGACTGGGTGCCCGCGCGGTCCGGGGCGCGCGAGCCCGCGTCCGCGCCGGTGGTCCTGGGGGCGGACGTGCTGGGGCTCGCGGACGTCCTGCGGGACAACGGGGTCTGGGCGATCACCGCCGCGGGCGCGGCAGACCTCCCCGCGGACGCGGAGCCGGTCGACGTGCTGATGTGCGTCCCCGGCGGGGACCAGGACCCGGCCTCGGCGCGTGCGTCCGCCGACGCCGCGCTGGACGTGGTGCGGCAGTGCCTCGACCGGAACGGGTCGGACCGGGTGACGGTCGTGACCCGCGGCGCGCACACCGGAGAGGACCTGACCGCCGGAGCCGTCTGGGGAGCACTGGGCGCCGTGCAGGCGTCGCACCCCGGCCGGGTGCACCTGGTCGACCTCGACGCCCCCGCGGATGCCTTGCTGCTCCGGGCGTTGGCCGCGGACGAACCGCGGCTGGCGGTCCGGGACGGGCTGCTGCTCGTCCCCGTGCTCGGCCGGGTGACCGCGGGGCGCACGCCGGTCGACTGGTCCCCGGACGGGACGGTGCTGGTCGCGGGCAACCCCCAAGGGGCGGCCGGACGGCTCGCCAGGCACCTGGAAGCCGAGCACGGCATGCGGTACGTGGTGCTCTACGACCCCTGGGACGGCGGCGCGGTCCGCGACGTCGTGGCGGCCGAGCAGGCCGAACACCCGGTGACGGCCGTCGTCGTGGCCCCCGACCACGCCGACGGGTCGTCGTGGGACAACGCCGACCTGGCCTGGGCCCTGCACGAGGCCACGCTCGACCTCGACCTCCGGGCGTTCGTCCTGTTCTCCTCCGCGGCCGCCGTGACCGGCGAGGCCGCCGGGGCCGAGTTCGCGGCGGACGCGTACCTGACCTCGTTGGCACAACAGCGGAACGCGCTCGGGTTGCCCTCGCGGGCCTTGGCCTGGGGCACCTCGGCGGACGGGCTGACCGAGACCGGTCGCGCGGCACTGGTCCGCGCCGGACTGCCGCCGTTGACCGACGAGCAGGTCGTGCCCCTGTTCGACGCCGCCATGACGGCCGACCGGCCGGTGGTGCTCCCGATGGCCGTCGACCTGCGCGCGCTGCGAGCTCGCGGCGACGTGCCGCCCCTGCTCCGCGGCCTGGTGGAGACCAGGAGCCAGGAGCCGGAGGTCGTCGAGCCGCAACCGGTCGCGACCACGCGGTTCGCCCACCTGCCGGTCGACGAACGCCACCGGGCCTTGGCCGATCTGGTGCTGGCGGAGTCGGCCGTGGTGCTGGGGCGTTCCGCCGCCGACCGGCTCGACCGCACGCGCGAGTTCCGCAAGCTGGGCTTCGACTCGCTGTCCGGGGTCGAGCTGCGCCACCGGCTCGTCGCGGCGCTCGAGGTGGACCTGCCGACGTCGCTGATCTACGACCACCCCACCCCCGACCGCCTCGTGGAGTTCCTGTCCGGCAAGCTGTTCGGCGATGCTGCCGACGCCGGTGGCACGACCGCCGTGGCCCCGGCCGACGCGGGCGAGCCGATCGCGATCGTCGGCATGGCGTGCCGGTTCCCCGGTGGGATCAGCTCGCCGGAAGACCTGTGGCAGCTCGTCGTCTCCGGGCAGCACGTGCTCTCCGACTTCCCGACCGACCGGGGCTGGGACCTGGAAGGCCTGTTCACCGGGGCCAGCTCGACGCGGTCGGGCGGTTTCCTCGACGACGTCGCGGCGTTCGACTCGGACTTCTTCGGCATCTCGCCGCGCGAGGCGCTGGCGATGGACCCGCAGCAACGCCTGCTGCTGGAGACCTCGTGGGAGGCGCTGGAGCGGTCCGGCATCGCGCCGTCCTCGGTGCGCGGCACCCGGTCCGGGGTGTTCATCGGGACGTTCGGCAGCGGGTACGCCTCCCTGGTCGCCGACCGCGACGACGCGCAGGGCTTCGTCATGACCGGGACGACCCCGAGCGTGCTGTCCGGTCGCCTGTCCTACTTCCTCGGCATGGAAGGGCCCGCGGTCACCGTCGACACGGCTTGCTCGTCGTCGTTGGTGGCGCTGCACTGGGCGGAACAGGCGCTGCGCACCGGTGACTGCTCGTTGGCGCTCGCGGGCGGGGTCACCGTGATGTCGACCGCGGACACGTTCGTCGAGTTCTCCCGGCAGGGCGGGCTGTCGTCGGATGGCCGGTGCAAGGCGTTCTCCGACTCGGCCGACGGCACCGGCTGGTCCGAGGGGGTCGGGATGCTGGTGCTGGAGCGGCTTTCCGACGCCGAGCGCCTTGGCCACCGGGTGTTGGCTGTGGTGCGTGGTTCGGCGGTGAACCAGGATGGCGCGTCGAACGGTCTGACGGCACCGAACGGTCCGTCGCAGCAGCGGGTGATCAAGCAGGCGCTGGCCAACTCCGGCCTCTCGCCGTCCGAAGTGGACGTCGTCGAGGCGCACGGCACGGGGACCAGGCTGGGCGACCCGATCGAGGCGCAGGCGTTGTTGGCGACCTACGGGCAGGACCGCGATCGGCCGTTGCTGCTGGGGTCGGTGAAGTCGAACATCGGGCACTCCCAGGGTGCGGCCGGTGTCGCCGGTGTGATCAAGATGGTCATGGCCATGCAGAACGAACTGCTCCCGAAGACCCTGCACGTGACCGAGCCGTCCTCGCACGTGGACTGGTCGGCCGGCGCGGTCGAGCTGCTGACGGAGCAGGTGAAGTGGCCCGCCACCGGCAAGCCGCGGCGGGCGGCCGTGTCGTCGTTCGGCGTCAGCGGGACGAACGCGCACGTGGTGCTGGAGCAGGCCCGTGCCACCGGTGCCCGACCGGTGCGGGAGTCGACCGGTCCGGTGCCGTGGGTGCTGTCGGGCAAGTCGGCGGCCGCGGTGCGCGAGCAGGCCGGGAACCTGGTGTCCTGGTTGGCGGACCGGCCCGACGTGCGGCCGGTGGACGTCGCGCACTCGCTGGTGTCGACGCGGTCGCTGTTCGACCACCGGGTGGTGGTGGTCGGCTCCGGCCACGACGAGCTGGTGGCCGGCCTGCTCGCGGCCTCGGCGGGTGTCTCGGCACCCGGAGTGGTGTCGGGCGAGCGGGGGGAGGGGGAGCGGAAGGTCGCGTTCCTGTTCCCCGGTCAGGGTTCGCAGTGGGTGGGCATGGGTGTCGCGCTGCTGGACGCGTCCCCGGTGTTCGCCGAGTCGATCGCCCGTTGTGCCGAGGCTCTGGCGCCGTTCGTGGGGTGGTCGTTGGTGGACGTGCTGCGTGGGGCTGATGGTGCGCCGCCGCTTGCGGGTGATGATGTGGTGCAGCCGGTGTTGTGGGCTGTGATGGTGTCGTTGGCCGCTGTGTGGCGGTCGTGGGGTGTTGTTCCCGCTGCTGTGGTTGGTCACTCGCAGGGTGAGATCGCGGCTGCGTGCGTGGCGGGTGCTCTGTCCCTTGAGGACGGTGCGCGGATCGTCTGCCTGCGCAGCCGTTTGGTGGCGAACGAGCTGTCCGGTCGCGGTGGGATGGCGTCCGTGTCCGCGTCCCGTGCCGATGTGGAGTCGCGGCTGGTCCAGTGGGACGGGCGGCTGTCTGTCGCGGCGGTGAACGGGCCGTCGAACGTGGTCGTCTCGGGCGAGGTCGAGGCGTTGGACGAGTTGATCGCCGCTTGTCTCGCGGAGGGGGTGCGGGCGAAGAAGGTCGCCGTCGCGTACGCGTCGCACTCGGCTCAGATGGAGCAGTTGGAGGGCGCGATCCTGGAGGGGCTGGCGGTTTTGGAGCCGCGGTCGAGTGAGGTGCCGTTCCTGTCGACGGTGACGGGTGACTGGTTGGACACCTCGACGATGGACGCGGGCTACTGGTTCCGGAACCTGCGGGAGACGGTCCAGCTGGAGACCGCTCTGCGGGTGTTGTTGGAGTCCGGGCACGGCGTCTTCGTGGAGTCGAGCCCGCACCCGATCCTGACGGTCGGTGTCGAGGACACCATCGAGGACGCGGGTGCGGATGCGGTGTTGGTGGGGTCGTTGCGTCGTGACGACGGTGGCTTGGACCGAGTGTTGACAGGGCTGGGGGCGCTGTTCGTGGCCGGTGTCCCGGTGGACTGGGCTTCGGTGTTCGGCGGTGCGGGGGTGACGGTCGACCTGCCCACGTACGCCTTCCAGCACGAGCGGTACTGGCCGGAGGCCACGACCGGCGCCGGTCTGACCCTGACGTCGGTCGACGTCGCGGGTGGACGGGGAACGGTCCTCAGCGGAGAGCTGTCGATCCGGCGGCTGCCGTGGCTGGTCGACCACGTCGTGGCGGGCCGGGTGTTCTTCCCCGGCACCGGTTTCGTGGAGCTGGTGACCAGGGCGGCCGACGAGGTCGGGTGCGACCGGATCGAGGAGCTGACCCTGACGGCACCGCTGGTGCTGCCCGCCGAAGGCGTCGTCCCGGTGCAGGTGTGGCTCGGCCCGGCGGACGAGGAGGGCCGCCGCGAGCTCGGTGTGTTCTCCCGTGCCGACGAGGAGTGGGTGCGGCACGCCGGTGGCGCGGTCGTGGTCGGGACCAAGTCCGTCGACACGGCCTTCGCGGCCGGTCAGTGGCCGCCGCGCGACGCCGAGCCGGTCCCGATCGAGGGCTTCTACGAGGAGATCGTGGACGCGGGTCTGGCCTACGGGCCGATGTTCCGCGGCCTGGTGGCGGTCTGGCAGCGGGGTGACGAGGTCTTCGCGGAGACGGCGCTGCCCGAGGCCATCCAGGACCAGGCGGGTGCCTACGGACTGCACCCCGCGCTGTTCGACGCGGTGCTGCACCCGGTGTTCATCGCGGACCTCGGGGTCGAGCCGGGCGCCCTGCCGTTCTCCTGGGAGGGTGTCGGCCTGCACGCGACCGGTGCGTCCTCGCTGCGCGTGCGGATGACGCGGACCGGCGACACCGTGTCGATCGTGGCCGCGGACCACGCTGGCGCACCGGTCGTGGTCGTCGAGTCGCTGTCCCTGCGCCTGATGTCGGGTGACCGGGCGGCCGGTTCCGGCGGTCCCGGCCGCGACTCGTTGTTCGCGGTGGACTGGACGCCCGTCCGGCCGGAGACGACCGCCGACCTCGGTACGCCGGTCGTGCTCGGACCGGACGTGCTCGGCGTCCGCGCCGGACTGCGGGCCGCGGGTGTCTCCTGCGCCGAGGCCGCGGACGTGGCCGCGCTGCGCGCGGGCGGTGTGGTGCCGAAGGTGGTGGTGACGTCGGTCGTCGGCCACCACGACGTGGTCGCGTCGACGCACGGGTTGGCCGGCGACGTGCTCGAAATGATCCAGCAGTGGCTGGCCGCGGAGGAGCTGGCCGACTCGCGGCTGGTGGTCGTCAGCCGGGGCGCGGTGTCCGGGGACGACCTGGCGGCCGCGGCGGTCTGGGGACTCGTGCGGTCCGCCCAGATCGAGAACCCGGACCGGTTCGTCCTGGTCGACTGGGACGGCGGGGACCTGCCGCTGGCCGCGGTCCTCGGGTCGGGCGAGTCCCAGGCCCTGCTGGAGAAGGGGGAGGTCCGCGTCGGCCGGTTGGGCCGGATGTCCGGGGTCGACCCCGGACCGCACCTCGGCTGGGACCCCGACGGCACCGTGCTGGTCACCGGTGGGACCGGCGGCCTCGGCGGGGCGCTGGCCAGGCACCTGGTCGTGGAGCACGGGATGCGGAACCTCGTGCTGCTCAGCCGGTCGGGACCCGCCGCGCAGGGAGCCGCCGAGCTCGTGGCCGACCTGGAGGCGAACGGTGCTTCCGTGGAGGTCGCGGCGTGCGACACGGCCGACCGCGACGACCTCGCCGCGGCACTGGCGCGGATCCCGGCCGACCGCCCCCTGACCGCCGTGGTGCACACGGCCGGTGTCCTGGACGACGGTGTGGTCGAGTCCCTGTCGCGGGACCGGGTGTCCGGGGTGCTGCGGCCCAAGGTCGACGGCGGCTGGCACCTGCACGAGCTGACGCTGGGGATGCCGCTGCGGGGCTTCGTCGTCTTCTCGTCCGTGGTCGGCGTGATGGGCAACGGCGGTCAGTCCGGCTACGGCGCCGGGAACGCGTTCCTCGACGGCCTGGTGGTCACGCGGCGTGCGTCGGGACTGCCCGGCGTGTCGCTGGCGTGGGGCGTGTGGGACTCCGGCACGGGGATGACGGGGAGCCTGCTGGACCGGGACATGGCGCGGTTGGGCCGCGACGGTGTCGGTGTGCTGTCCGTGCCCGACGGGCTGGGGCTGTTCGACGTGGCGGTCGGGTCCGGCGCGGTGAACGTTGTTCCGGTGCGCTGGGACTGGACCGCGCTGCGCACGCGCCTGGTGGTGCCGTGGGTGCTGCGCGGGCTGCTGGGCGTCCGACGCCGTGCGGTCGGGTCCGGATCCCCTGGTGCCGCGGCCGAAGGTCTCGCCGGACGCGTGCGCGGGCTGGGACCGGAGGAAGCGCGGACCGCGGTGATGGCCGTGGTGCGCTCCGAGGTCGGCGTCGTCCTGGGACTGGGCACCGGTGCCGGGGTCGAGATGGGGCGGGAGTTCCGGAAGCTGGGGTTCGACTCCCTGCTGGGCGTGGAGCTGCGCAACCGGCTCGGCGTGGTGACGGGGCTGAGGCTGCCCGCGACGCTGGTGTACGACCACCCGTCACCGGAGGCCGTCGCCGACTACATCCTCAAGGACGTCACCGCGGGCGACCCGACGGCGCGCCCCGGTTCACCCCTGGACGAGCTGGACCGGTTGGAACGCGCGCTGAACGCGTCACCACCGGAGGACGACGAGCACAAGGCGATCGCCGACCGCCTCGAAGTGCTCGTGCTGCGGTTCCGGCAGCCGATGCGGTCGACGGCCGCGCGATCCGAGGACGAGATCAAGTCGAGCTCCGTTGGCGAGCTCCTCGACCTGATCGACCAGGAGTTCGGCCCCGCCTGAACGACCATTCTGCCCGAGCTTCACGGTGAGGAACTCTGACATGCAGGAAGAACAGCAGGACAAGGTCGTCGACTACCTCAAGCGGGTCACGGTCGACCTGCGCAACGCCCGCCAGCGCGTGCAGGAGCTGGAGCTGCGTGACCACGAGCCGATCGCGATCGTGGGGATGGGGTGCCGGTACCCGGGCGGGGTGCGGTCGCCGGAGGACCTGTGGCGGCTGGTGGCCGACGGGGTCGACGCGATCACGGAGTTCCCCGCCGACCGCGGCTGGGACGTCGAGGCCCTCTACGACCCGGACCCCGACCACCTCGGGACGTCCTACGCCCGGTCCGGCGGCTTCCTGCACGACGCGGGCGACTTCGACGCGGGCTTCTTCGGGCTGAGCCCGCGCGAGGCGATGGCCACGGACTCGCAGCAACGGCTGCTGCTGGAGACGTCGTGGGAGGCGCTGGAGCGCGCCGGGATCGACCCGAAGTCGTTGCGCGGCAGCCGGACCGGCGTGTTCGCGGGCGTGATGTACAGCGACTACACCGACCTGCTGACCGGTGACCAGTTCGAGGGCTACCGCAGCACCAGCAGCGCTCCGAGCGTGGCGTCCGGCCGGGTGTCGTACTCCTTCGGTTTCGAGGGCCCCGCCGTGACCGTGGACACGGCGTGCTCGTCGTCGCTGGTGGCGTTGCACCTCGCCGCGCAGGCACTGCGCAGCGGCGAGTGCACGCTGGCGCTGGCCGGTGGTGTGGCGGTGATGTCCACGCCCGGCCTGTTCATCGAGTTCTCCCGGCAGCGGGGCATGTCCCCGGACGGCCGGTGCAAGTCGTTCTCCGACTCGGCGGACGGTGCGGGCTGGTCCGAGGGCGCGGGCATGGTCGTGCTGGAGAAGCTGT
Organism: Umezawaea tangerina; assembly: GCF_003002815.1. Classification (GTDB taxonomy): domain Bacteria; phylum Actinomycetota; class Actinomycetes; order Mycobacteriales; family Pseudonocardiaceae; genus Umezawaea; species Umezawaea tangerina. The sequence continues at coordinate 276,555 of NZ_PVTF01000007.1, forward strand.
CCGACGCCCGTCGCCACGGTCACCGGGTGCTGGCCGTGATCCGCGGCTCCGCGGTGAACCAGGACGGCGCGTCCAACGGTCTGACGGCACCGAACGGTCCGTCGCAGCAGCGGGTGATCAAGCAGGCGCTGGCCAACTCCGGCCTCTCGCCGTCCGAAGTGGACGTCGTCGAGGCGCACGGCACGGGCACCACCCTGGGCGACCCGATCGAGGCCCAGGCGCTGCTGGCGACCTACGGGCAGGACCGCGAACGCCCGCTGCTGCTGGGGTCGGTGAAGTCCAACATCGGCCACTCCCAGTCCGCCGCGGGCGTGGCCGGTGTGATCAAGATGGTCATGGCCATGCGCAACGGCGTCGTGCCGAAGACGCTGCACGTGAGCGAGCCGTCCTCGCACGTGGACTGGTCGGCAGGCGCGGTCGAGCTGCTGACCGAGCGGACGGCCTGGCCCGAGACGGGCAGGCCGCGCCGCTCCGCTGTGTCGTCGTTCGGGATCAGCGGCACCAACGGTCACGTGCTCCTGGAGCAGGCGCCCGACGAGGACCCGGTCGTCCCGTCGGACGCCCCTGCCTCCCTGCTGCCGTGGGTGGTGACGGGCAGGTCGCCCGCCGCGGCGCGCGACCAGGCCGCGAACCTGGTGTCCTGGTTGGCCGAACGGCCGGACCTGCGACCGGTCGACGTCGCGCACTCGCTGGTGTCGACGCGTGCGCTGTTCGACTACCGGGTGGTCGTCGTCGGCGGTGACCGCGACGAGCTGGTCACCGGGCTGGAGGCCGCCGCGGCGGGTGCCTCGGCGCCGGGAGTGGTGACGGGTGAACGGGACGACGCCGACCGGAAGGTCGTCTTCGTCTTCCCCGGTCAGGGTTCGCAGTGGGTCGGCATGGGTGTCGCGCTGCTGGACGCGTCCCCGGTGTTCGCCGAGTCGATCGCCCGCTGCGCCGAGGCTCTGGCGCCGTTCGTGGGCTGGTCGTTGGTGGACGTGCTGCGTGGGGGCGATGGTGCGCCGCCGCTTGCGGGTGATGATGTGGTGCAGCCGGTGTTGTGGGCTGTGATGGTGTCGTTGGCCGCTGTGTGGCGGTCGTGGGGTGTGGTTCCTGCCGCGGTGGTCGGTCACTCGCAGGGTGAGATCGCGGCGGCGTGTGTTGCGGGTGCTCTGTCCCTTGAGGACGGTGCGCGGATCGTGTCCCTGCGCAGCCGTTTGGTGGCGAACGAGCTCTCCGGGCGGGGTGGGATGGTGTCGGTGACGGCATCTCGCGCCGACGTGGAGTCGCGGCTGGCCCAGTGGGACGGGCGGCTGTCGGTCGCGGCGGTGAACGGGCCGTCGAACGTCGTGGTCTCGGGCGAGGTCGAGGCGTTGGACGAGCTGATCGACTCGTGCGTGGGCGATGGTGTGCGGGCCAAGAAGGTCGCCGTCGCGTACGCGTCGCACTCGGCCCAGATGGAGCAGCTGGAAGGCGCGATCCTCGACGGGCTTGCGGGTCTCCGGCCGCGGGCGGGTGAGATCCCCTTCCTGTCGACCGTCACGGGCGACTGGCTGGACACCTCGACGATGGACGCGGGCTACTGGTTCCGGAACCTGCGCGAGACCGTCCAGCTGGAGACCGCCCTGCGGGTGCTGCTGGAGTCCGGGCACACCGCCTTCCTGGAGTCGAGCCCGCACCCGATCCTCACGGTCGGCGTCGAGGACACCATCGAGGACGCCGGCGCGGACGCGGTGCTGGTGGGCTCGTTGCGCCGTGACGACGGTGGCCTGGACCGGGTGCTGGCCGGGCTCGGGTCCCTGTTCGCCTCCGGTGTCCCCGTGGACTGGGCGTCGGTGCTCGGTGGCTCCGGGGTGCGGGTCGACCTGCCGACGTACGCCTTCCAGCACGAGCGGTACTGGCCCGAGGCGACGGCGGGCGTCGGCGACGTGTCGGGCGCCGGTCTGGTGGCCGTGGGACACCCGCTGCTGGGTGCCTCCGTGACGATCGGCGGCGGTCAGGGCACGGTCGTCACGGGCCAGCTCTCGGCCAGGTCGCTGCCGTGGCTGGCCGACCACGTCGTGGCGGGCCGGGTCCTGTTCCCCGTCGCCGGTCTCGTGGAGCTGGTGACCAGGGCGGCGGACGAGGTCGGGTGCGGTCGCATCGAGGAGCTGACGCCGACGGCGCCGCTGGTGGTGCCGGAGCACGGCGCGGTGTCGGTCCAGGTGTGGCTGGGGACACCGGACGAGTCCGGCCGTCGTGAGCTCGGCGTGTTCTCGCAGACCTCCGAGGACGAGTGGGTGCGGCACGCAGGCGGCGCGGTGGTCCGCGACGCCGGGACCGCGGCGGAGTGCGGCTTCGCCGCCGGGGTGTGGCCGCCGCAGGGCGCCGAGCCGGTCGCGGTGCCGGACGGCGTGTCCCACGCGCGGCTGTGGCGGCGCGGCGGTGACGTCTTCGCCGAGGTGGGCCTGCCCGAGCAGGACACCAAGGACCAGTCGTACGCGATCCACCCGGTGCTGCTGGACTCCCTGACGCGGGCGGTCGCCGCCCTCGACCACACCGCGCCCGGCCAGGTCGTCGTGCCGTCGGAGCTGACCGGGGTCTCGCTGTACGCGACCGGTGCCACCGCGCTCCGGGTCCACGTGACGCGCGAGGGCGACCGGGTCTCGCTGGTCGCCGCGGACGCCGCGGGTGACGCCGTGCTCGCCATCGGCTCGCTGGGCTTCCGGGCGCTGTCCGACCACGAGGTGACCGGGCTGGGCGGGAGGCCCCAGGACTCGGTCTACCACCTGGGGTGGGCGCCGGTGGCCGCGGTGGCCGCGGTCGACCTCGGCGTGCCCGCGGTGCTCGGACCGGACCTGCTGGACCTGCGCACACGCCTGACCGCCGCGGGTCGTCCGGTCGTCGAGGTACCGGACCTGGCCTCGTTGCGGGTGGGCGGCGCGCCGGCCGTGGTGCTGGTCCCGGTGGTCGGCGGGGACGACGTGGTCGCGGCGGCGCACGAGTGCGTCGGCGACACCCTGGACCTGCTGCGGGAGTGGTTGGCGGACGACGACTTCGCCGGGTCGAGGCTGGTGTTCGTGACCCGCGGCGCGACCGACGGTCGTGACCTGGGCGCGGCCGCGGTGTGCGGGCTGGTCCGGTCGGCGCAGACCGAGAACCCGGACCGGTTCTTCCTGCTGGACCTGGACGACGAGGACGACCTCGCCGCCGGGGTGGCCGCCCTGCTCGGCTCGGGCGCGCCGCAGGTCGCGGTGCGGGACGGCGTCGCGCGGGCTGCCCAGCTCGTCCGGCTGGCCGGGGACGTGGAGGTGGATCCGCTGGGCTGGGACCCGGACCGCACGGTGCTGGTCACCGGTGGCGGCGGGATCGGCGGCCGGGTGGCGCGGCACCTCGTCCACGCGCACGGGATGCGGCACGTGCTGCTGGCCAGCCGTCGCGGCCCGCTCGCCGACGACGTCGCGGACCTCGTGGCGGAGATCGCGGCCGCGGGCGCGGAATGCCGCGTGGTCGCGTGCGACGTCTCCGACCGCGAGGCCCTGCGGGAGCTGGTGGCCACTGAGAGCGCCGGTCGCGGCCTGACCGCGGTGGTGCACACCGCGGGTGTCCTGGACGACGGTGTCGTGGCGTCGGTGTCCCGCGACCGGGTGTCGGGGGTGCTGCGCCCCAAGGTGGACGGCGGGTGGTCGCTGCACGAGCTGACCCGCGACCTGGGGTTGGCGGGCTTCGTCGTGTTCTCGTCCCTGGCCGGTGTGGTCGGGAACGGTGGCCAGGGCGGCTATTCGGCGGCGAACGCGTTCCTGGACGGTCTGGTGGCGGCGCGGCGGCGGGAAGGGCTGCCCGGCGTCTCGCTCGCCTGGGGCGCCTGGGAGTCCGGTGTCGGGATGACCGGCGGCCTGCAGGAGCGGGACCTGGTGCGGTTGGGCCGGGACGGTCTGGCGGAGCTGTCGGTAGACGAGGGCCTCGGCCTGTTCGACGCGGCCGTCGGCTGCGGTGTGGCCAACGCGGTGCCGGTGAAGTGGGACTGGAGCGCCCTGCGCTCGCGGTTGACCACGCCGTGGGTGCTGCGCGGCCTGGTCGGCGTGCGGCGCCGGGTGGCGGGCACCGGGACGGCTCCGGCCGAGGGCGGCCTGGCCGGGCGGCTGCGCGGGATGGGCGCGGCGGACGCGCGCGGTGTCGTGACGGACCTGGTGCGCGCCGAGGTGGGCGTGGTGCTGGGACTGGGCTCCGGCGGTGACGTGGAGGTGACGCGGGAGTTCCGGAAGCTGGGGTTCGACTCGCTGCTGGGGGTCGAGCTGCGCAACCGGCTGGGGGTCGTGACGGGGCTGAGGCTGCCCGCCTCGCTGGTCTACGACTACCCGACCCCGGAGGCCGTCGTCACCTTCGTCCTCCAGGAGGTTCTTGGTCGGGCCGAAGGTCCGGGTGCGACCACGCCGGTCGCGTCGGCGACGACCGACGACCCGATCGCGATCGTCGGCATGGCCTGCCGGTTCCCCGCGGGGGTCGCCAGTCCGGAAGACCTCTGGCGGCTGCTCACCTCGGGCGGCGACGCGATCTCCGGCTTCCCCTCCGACCGCGGCTGGGACCTGGACGCCGTCTTCACCCCGAGCGACGGGCGCAACGCCAGCATCACCCGGTCCGGCGGCTTCCTGGACGACGTGACGGGCTTCGACGCCGCATTCTTCGAGCTGTCGCCCCGTGAGGCGACGGCGATGGACCCGCAGCAGCGCCTGCTGCTCGAGGTGGCGTGGGAGGCGTTGCAGCGGGCCGGGATCGACCCGCAGGCGATCCACGGCAGCCAGGCCGGGGTGTTCGTCGGGACCAACGGCCAGACCTACAGCTCGGTCCTCGCGGGCACCGACTACGAGCTCGAAGGGCACGCCGCCACGGGGACCGCGGCCAGCGTCATGTCCGGGCGGCTGTCGTACTTCCTCGGGATCGAGGGGCCCGCGGTCACCGTGGACACCGCGTGCTCGTCCTCGTTGGTGTCCCTGCACCTGGCGGCGCAGGCGTTGCGCGGCGGGGAGTGCTCGCTGGCGCTGGCCGGTGGTGTGTCGATGATGTCCACCCCCGACGTGTTCGTGGCGTTCTCCCAGCAGGGGGTGCTGTCCGAGGACGGCCGCTGCAAGGCGTTCTCCGACGCCGCCGACGGCACGAGCTGGTCCGAGGGTGTCGGGATCCTCGTGCTGGAGCGGCTTTCGGACGCCCAGCGCCTCGGCCACAAGGTGCTGGCCGTGGTGCGTGGGTCGGCGGTCAACCAGGACGGCGCGTCCAACGGGTTGACGGCGCCGAACGGTCCGTCGCAGCAGCGGGTGATCAAGCAGGCGCTGGCCAACTCCGGTCTCTCACCGTCCGAAGTGGACGCTGTCGAGGCGCACGGCACGGGCACCAAGCTCGGTGACCCGATCGAGGCGCAGGCGTTGCAGGCGACCTACGGCCAGGACCGCGACCGCCCGCTGTGGCTGGGGTCGGTCAAGTCCAACATCGGCCACACGCAGGCGGCCGCGGGTGTCGCGGGCGTGATCAAGATGGTCATGGCGATGCGGCACGGGGTGCTGCCGGAGACCCTGCACGTGGCGGAGCCGTCGTCCCATGTGGACTGGTCGGCCGGCACCGTGGAGCTGCTGACCGAACGGACGTCCTGGCCCGAGGTGGACCGCCCGCGCCGGTCGGCGGTGTCGTCGTTCGGCATCAGCGGGACCAACGCGCACGTGATCCTGGAGCAGGCTCCCGCGGTGGAGCCGGTCGACCGGGCGACGCGGACGGACGTCGTGGTGCCGTGGGTGTTGTCGGGCAAGTCCGCCGCCGCGGTCGAGGACCAGCTCTCGCGCCTGCGGGCGTGGGTGGACGAGCGGCCTGGGGCGACCGCTGTGGATGTCGGTCTGTCGCTGGCCGTGGCGCGGTCGCACTTCGACCACCGGGTGGCCCTGGTCGGTGACGCGGTCGTCGAGGGTGCCGCCGGGCGTGGTCGGGTCGGTGTGGTGTTCTCGGGTCAGGGTTCGCAGCGGCTGGGGATGGGTCGTGGGTTGTACGACCGGTTCCCGGTGTTCGCCACTGCCTTCGACGCCGTCGTGGCGGAGTTCGACGGTGTGCTGGACGGGTCGCTGCGGGACGTCGTGTGGGGTGAGGACGCCGAGGTCCTGAACCGGACGGGCTGGGCCCAGCCCGCGCTGTTCGCCCTTGAGGTGGCGTTGTTCCGGTTGGTCGAGTCGTGGGGCATCCGTCCCGAGGTGGTCGCCGGGCACTCGTTGGGCGAGATCTCCGCCGCGCACGTGGCCGGGGTGTTGACGCTGGCGGACGCGTGCGCGCTGGTGGCGGCACGCGCCCGGTTGATGGAGGCGCTGCCGCCGGGAGGGGCGATGCTGGCGGTGGGGGCCGCCGAGGCCGACGTGCTGCCGCTGCTGACCGGGCACGAGGTGTCGGTGGCCGCGGTCAACGGCCCGTCGTCCGTGGTGGTCTCCGGGGCGCTGGCCGCGGTGGAGCGGATCACGAGTGAGGTGGCGGATCGCGGGTGGAAGCACCGGCGGTTGGCGGTGTCGCACGCGTTCCACTCGCCGTTGGTCGACCCGATGCTGGCCGACTTCGAGGCGGCCATCGCCTCGGTCTCCTTCTACGATCCGCGGATTCCGGTGGTGTCCAACGTGACCGGTGTGGTCGCGGCCGCGGCGGAGATCTGCGCGGCCGGGTACTGGGTGCGGCACGTGCGCGAGCCGGTGCGGTTCGCCGACGGTGTGGCGGCGATGGACGTGGACGTCGTGCTGGAGCTGGGACCCGACGGTGTGCTCTCGGCGATGGTCGCCGAGATCGTGCCCGGTGTGGCCGCGGTGCCGGTCCTGCGCAAGGACCGGGGTGACGAGGTCGCCGCGGTGACGGCGTTGGCCTCGCTGCACACCCACGGGGTGCGGGTCGACTGGCGGGGGTTCTTCGCCGACACGGGCGCGGAGGTCGTCGACCTCCCGACCTACGCGTTCCAGCACCGGCGCTTCTGGCCGGAGCCGGGGACGGGTGCCGGGGACGTGACCGGTGCCGGACTGGTGTCGGTCGGACATCCCCTGCTGGGTGCCGTCGTGGAACTGGCCGTCGACGACGGCGTGGTGCTCACCGGACGGCTGTCGTCGCGGGCGCAGCCCTGGCTGGCCGACCACGCGATCCTGGGCCGGGTGTTGTTCCCCGGCACCGGTTTCGTCGAGCTGGCGCTGCGCGCCGGTGACGAGGTGGGCTGCGACCGGCTGGAGGAGCTGACGCTGACGTCCCCGCTGGTGCTGCCCGAGGACGGGACCGTCTCGGTGCAGGTGCGGGTCGCCGTCGCGGACGACCGGGGCCACCGGCAGATCGGGATCTTCGCCCGCCCCACCGACGACGACGCGGAGTGGACCCGGCACGCGACCGGCGTCCTGGGCTCCGGCGAGCCGGACGAGGCGTTCGACACCGGGACCTGGCCGCCCGCGGGAGCCTGGCCCATCGGGCTCGACGGCTTCTACGAACGGCTCTTCGACACGGGGTTCGGCTACGGCCCGGTGTTCCAGGGCCTGCACTCCGCCTGGGCGCGAGGCGACGAGTTCTTCGCCGAGGTGCGGCTCCCCGAGGACGCCGCGGGCAGGGCGGGCCAGTTCGGCCTGCACCCGGCGCTGCTCGACGCGGCGCTGCACACGACCAGCCTGATGCCGCTGGGCGACCGGAGCAGGCTGCCGTTCGCCTGGCAGGGCGTGAGCCTCGGCGCCGCCGGTGCCTCGGTGCTGCGGGTGCGGCTGGTGGCCGTGGGCGAGGACGCCGTGTCGCTGGTGGCGGTGGACGGCGCGGGTCAGGTCGTCGTGTCGGTCGACTCGTTGACGCTGCGCGCGGTGGACGCCGACCAGCTGTCGACGTCCCGTGCCCCCGGCCGGGACGCGCTCTACCGCGTCGACTGGACGCCTGTGCGGGCAACGGGTTCCGGCCCGCGCGCGGTCGTGCTCGGGCCGGACGTCCTCGGCGTCCAGGAGGTGCTCCACGCGTCCTGGACCGCCGACCTCGCCACGTTGGCCGGGCTCGACGACGTCCCACCCGCGGTCGTGGTTCCCCTGTCCGGTCGGGACGATGACGTCGTGGCGTCGGCGCACGAGCTGGCCGCCCGCGCGCTCGGGCTGGTGCAGGAGTGGGTGGGCGTCAAGGCGTTCGCCGGGTCACGGCTGGTGTTCGTGACCCGAGGGGCGACGACCGGTGCCGACCCCGCCGCGGCGACGGTGTGGGGACTCGTGCGGACGGCGCAGACCGAGAACCCCGGCCGGTTCCGCCTGGTCGACGTCGACGCCGGGACCCCGGCGCTGCTCGACGCCCTCGGCACCGACGAGCCGCAGGTGCTCGTGCGCGATGACGGGATCCTCGTTCCCCGGCTGGCCCGAGTCTCCGCCGCGCCGTCGGGGTTCTCCTGGGACCCGGCCGGCACGGTCGTGGTCACCGGTGCGACCGGTGGCCTCGGCCGGGAGGTGGCCAAACACCTGGTCACCGCCCACGGCGTGCGGCACCTCCTGCTGCTGGGCCGCCGAGGTCCGGCCGCCGAGGGCGCGGCGGAGCTGGTGGCCGAGCTGGTGGAGCACGGTGCCACCGCGGCGCTCGTGGCCTGCGACGTGGCCGACCGCGCCGCCCTGGACGCGGCGTTGGCGACCGTCGCGGACGAGCACCCGGTCAGCGTCGTGGTGCACGCGGCGGGCACGCTGGACGACGGCGTGATCGACGCGCTCACCCCGGACCGCCTGGACGCCGTGCTGCGCGGCAAGGTGGACGCCGCCTGGAACCTGCACGAGGCGACCCGCGACCGCGAGCTGGCCGGGTTCGTCGTGTTCTCCTCCGTCGCCGGACTCCTGGGCAACGCGGGGCAGGGCAGCTACGCCGCCGGGAACACGTTCCTGGACTCCCTGGCCGAACACCGCAGGAACCACGGCCTGGCGGCGGTCTCGCTGGCCTGGGGCGCGTGGGACCCGGAGATCGGGATGATCGCGGGCCTGACGGACAGCGACCGCGGCCGGATCGCCAGGGAAGGCGTTGTCGCCCTGACGGTCGAGCAGGGGCTGGAGCTGTTCGACACGGCACTCGGCCACGACGAGGCCGTCCTGGCGCCCGCGCTGCTCGACCTGCCCGCGGTGCGGTTGAAGGGCGACGTGCCCGCGCTGCTGCGCGGTCTGGTCCCGGTCCGCACCCGCCGGGCGATGGCCCGGTCGTCCGCCCAGACCGCGGACGGCCTGGCGCGCAGGCTCGCGCCGCTGTCCCCACCGGAACGCCAGGTCCTGGTGCGGGACATGGTCCGCGCCCAGGTCGCGGGCGTGCTCGGGCACGCGGACTCCACCGCGGTCGACCCGAACCGGAACTTCCAGGAGCTCGGGCTCGACTCGTTGACGGCCGTGGAGCTGCGCAACAGGCTGAACTCGACGACCGGCCTGACGCTGCCCGCGACGCTGGTCTTCGACTACCCGACCGCGGCCGCCCTGACCGGCTTCCTGCTCGACGAGCTGCTCAGCGCCGGGGGAGAGGAGCTGATCCCGGTCAGCGCCCTGCCGTCGGTCGCCGACGACCCGGTCGTGATCGTGGGCATGGGGTGCCGCTACCCCGGTGGCGTGCGGTCGCCGGAGGACCTGTGGCGGCTGGTCCGGGACGAGGTCGACGCGGTATCAGACTTCCCCGCCGACCGCGGCTGGGACCTCGACGTGCTGTTCGACCCGGACCCGGACAACACCGGCACGTCCTACGCGCGCTCGGCCGGTTTCCTCCACGAGGCCGGTGACTTCGACGCGGCGTTCTTCGGGCTGAGCCCGCGCGAGGCGATGGCCACGGACTCGCAGCAGCGGTTGCTGCTGGAGGTGTCCTGGGACGCGCTGGAAGGTGCGGGCATCGACCCCTTGTCGTTGCGCGGCAGCAAGACCGGTGTCTTCGCCGGTGTGATGTACAGCGACTACGGCGACCTGCTGTCGGGGGTGGAGTTCGAGGGTTTCCGCGGCAACGGCAGCGCCCCGAGCGTGGCCTCGGGCCGCGTGTCGTACTCGCTGGGGTTCGAGGGTCCCGCGGTGACTGTGGACACGGCGTGCTCGTCGTCGCTGGTGACGATGCACCTGGCGGCGCAGGCCCTGCGCAGCGGTGAGTGCTCGCTGGCGTTGGCCGGTGGTGTCACGGTGATCTCGAAGCCGGACCTGTTCATCGAGTTCTCCCGCCAGCGTGGGCTCGCGCCCGACGGCCGGTCCAAGCCGTTCTCGGACTCCGCGGACGGCGTCGGCTGGGCCGAGGGCGTCGGCATGGTCGTGCTGGAGCGGCTGTCGGACGCCCAGCGCCTCGGCCACCGGGTGTTGGCCGTACTGCGTGGTTCGGCGGTGAACCAGGACGGCGCGTCGAACGGTCTGACGGCGCCGAACGGTCCGTCGCAGCAGCGGGTGATCCGCCAGGCGTTGGCGAGCGCGGGGCTGTCCCCGGCCGACGTGGACGTCGTGGAGGCGCACGGCACCGGGACGACCTTGGGCGACCCGATCGAGGCGCAGGCGCTGCTGGCGACCTACGGTCAGGATCGTGACCGACCGTTGTTGCTGGGGTCGGTCAAGTCGAATATCGGGCATTCCCAGGCTGCCGCGGGTGTGGCGGGCGTGGTGAAGATGGTCATGGCGATGCGCAACGGCGTGGTGCCGAAGACGCTGCACGTGACCGAGCCGTCGTCCCACGTGGACTGGTCGGCCGGTGCCGTGGAGCTGTCGACCGAGCGCACCGACTGGCCGGAGGTAGGGAGGCCGCGCCGGGCCGCGGTGTCCTCGTTCGGGATCAGCGGCACGAACGCGCACCTGATCCTGGAGCAGGCACCCGGCGTCGAGGTGGCGGAGCCGCTCGGCGAAGAGCCGGTCGCGGTGCCGTGGGTGCTGTCGGGCAAGTCGGCGGCCGCGGTGCGGGAGCAGGCCGGGAACCTGGTGTCCTGGTTGGCGGACCGGCCCGAGGTGCGGCCGGTGGACGTCGGGCATTCGCTGGTGTCGTCCCGGTCGACCTTCGACCACCGGCTGGTCGTGGTGGGCGGTGACCGGGACAAGCTCGTGGCCGGGCTCCGGGCCGCGGCCGAAGGCCTGCCCGGCGACCTGGTCGTCGGCGGTGGGGGTCCGGCCGCGGCCGACCGGAAGGTGGTCTTCGTCTTCCCCGGTCAGGGTTCGCAGTGGGTGGGCATGGGTGTCGCGCTGCTGGACGCGTCCCCGGTGTTCGCGGAGCGGATCGGTGAGTGCGAGCGGGCGTTGCGCCCGTTCGTGGGGTGGTCGTTGGTGGACGTGCTGCGGGGTGTGGAAGGTGCGCCGCCGCTTGCGGGTGATGATGTGGTGCAGCCGGTGTTGTGGGCTGTGATGGTGTCGTTGGCCGCTGTGTGGCGGTCGTGGGGTGTGGTTCCCGCTGCGGTGGTCGGTCACTCGCAGGGTGAGATCGCGGCTGCGTGTGTGGCGGGTGCTCTGTCCCTTGAGGACGGTGCGCGGATCGTCTGCCTGCGCAGTGGTCTGGTCGCCAGGGAACTGTCGGGCCAGGGTGGCATGGCGTCGGTGACGGCGTCCCGCGTCGACGTGGAGTCGCGGCTCCTGCGGTGGGACGGGAAGCTGTCGGTGGCCGCGGTGAACGGGCCGTCGAACGTCGTGGTCTCGGGCGAGGTCGAGGCGTTGGAGGAGTTGATCGACTCCTGCGTGGGCGATGGTGTGCGGGCGAAGAAGGTCGCCGTGGCCTATGCGTCGCACTCGGCCCAGATGGAGCAGTTGGAGGGCGCGATCCTCGATGGGTTGGCGGTTTTGGAGCCGCGGTCGAGTGAGGTGCCGTTCCTGTCGACGGTGACGGGTGACTGGTTGGACACCTCGACGATGGACGCGGGCTACTGGTTCCGGAACCTGCGCGAGACCGTGCAGCTGGAGACCGCCCTGCGGATCCTGCTCGGGACGGGCCACGGTGTGTTCCTGGAGTCGAGCCCGCACCCGATCCTGACGGTCGGCGTCGAGGACACCATCGAGGATGCGGGTGCGGATGCGGTGCTGGTGGGGTCGTTGCGTCGTGACGACGGTGGCCTGGACCGGGTGTTGACGGGGCTGGGGTCGTTGTTCGTCGCGGGGGTCGCGGTGGACTGGGCTTCGGTGTTCGGCGGTGCCGGTGTGCGGGTCGACCTGCCGACGTACGCCTTCCAGCACGAGCGCTTCTGGCCGGAGGCCACGACCGGGACGGGTGACGTGTCGGGCGCGGGCCTGGTGGCTGTCGGCCACCCGTTGCTGGGCGCCGCCGTCGAGCTGGGCGGCGGTCAGGGCACGGTCGTCACGGGACAGGTGTCGGTGCGGTCGCTGCCGTGGCTGGTCGACCACCTGGTCCTCGACCGGATCCTGTTCCCCGGCGCGGGTTTCGTGGAGCTGGTGACCAGGGCGGCCGACGAGGTCGGGTGCGACCGGATCGAGGAGCTGACCTTGACGGCACCGCTGGTGGTGCCGCACCAGGGTGTGGTCGCGGTCCAGGTGTGGCTGGGACCGGCCGACGAGGAGGGCCACCGCGAGATCGGTGTGTTCTCCCGCGGAGCCGACGACGAGTGGGTGCGCCACGCCGGTGGTGTGGTGAGCACCGGCACCGGAACCACCGCCGACCACTCCTTCGCCGCCGGGGTGTGGCCGCCCCGTGGCGCCGAACCGGTCGCGCTGGACGACTTCTACGCCCGGATGGCCGATCGCGGGCTTGACTACGGCCCGGTGTTCCAGGGCCTGGAGTCCGCGTGGCGGCTCGGGGACGAGGTCTTCGCCGAGGTGGCACTGTCCGACCAGGAACCCGGTGTGGACGCGTTCGGCATCCACCCGGCCCTGCTCGACGCCGTCCTGCACGGGGCGGTCTTCACGGGGTACGACTCGGACACGTCCCTGCTGCCGTTCGCGTGGTCGGGCGTCTCCCTGCACGCGACCGGCGCGTCGACGTTGCGGGTCCGGCTGGTCCGCACGGACGGAGGCGTCTCGATCGTCGCCGCCGACGCCGAGGGTGAGCTGGTCGTGTCCGTCGACTCGCTCGACTTCCGGGCGGTGACCGCCGAGCAGCTGGCGAGCTCGGACCCGGCCCCGTCGGGCGGTCGGCTGCGGATGGACTGGTCGCTGGTGACCGCTCCCGGCGCGGAGGTCGGCGTACCCGCCGTCCTCGGACCGGACCTGTTCGACCTGACCGAGGCGCTGGAGTCGGCCGGGGTGACGACGACCGCGCACGCCGACCTGGCCGCGCTGAGGTCGGCCGCGGTACCCGGTGTCGTCCTGGTCCCCGTCGCGGGTGAGGCCGGTGTCGTGACATCTGTGCACGAGACCGCGGCGAGCGTGCTGGGCCTGTTGCAGGAATGGCTGGCGGGCGAGGAGTTCGTGGACTCGCGGTTGGTGGTCCTGACCCAGGGCGCGATGTCCGGCCAGGACCTGGTGGCCGCGGCCGTCTGGGGACTGGTCCGGACCGCGCAGACGGAGAACCCGGACCGGTTCGTCCTGGTCGACTGGGACGGCGGCGACCTGCCGCTGGACGTGGTCCTGGGATCGGGCGAACCGCAGCTGCTGGTGCGCGGAGGACAGGTGCACGCGGCACGGCTGGCCCGTGCGGACGCCGACCCGGTGTCCGACGTCCGGTGGGACCCGGACGGCACGGTGGTGATCACCGGCGGTGGTGGCCTCGGCGGGCAGGTGTCGCGGCACCTGGTGAACCGCCGCGGCGTCCGGCACCTGCTGCTGCTCAGCCGGTCCGGCCCCGACGCCCCCGGCGTCGAGGACCTGGTGACCGAGCTGACCGACCTGGGCGCGTCCGTCGTGGTGCGGGCGTGCGACGTCGCGGACCGCGACGCGCTCGCCGTCGCGCTGGCCGAGGTGCCGGTCGAGCACCCGGTGCGCGCTGTGGTCCACACCGCCGGTGTCCTGGACGACGGCGTGCTGGACTCGTTGACCGCGGAGCGGGTCTCCCGCGTGCTGCGGCCCAAGGTGGACGCGGCGTGGCACCTGCACGAGCTCACCCGCGACCTGGACCTGACCGCGTTCGTGCTGTTCTCGTCGATGGGCGGGACGTTCGGCGCCGCGGGACAGGCCAACTACGCCGCCGCGAACGCGTTCCTGGACGCGCTCGCCCAGCGGCGGCAGCGGGACGACCTGCCCGCCGTGTCGCTGGCGTGGGGCACCTGGGCGACCGAGACGGGCATGACCACGGGGCTGGCCGCCGCGGACCGCGCGCGGATCGGCCAGGCCGGGATGCCGCCGATGACCGTCGAGCAGGGGATGGCGCTGTTCGACGCCGGGATCGCGTGCGGTGACCCCGTCGTGCCGGCCATGGTGCTGGACGTCAAGGGGATGCGCACGCGCTCGGACGTCCCGGTGTTGTTGCAGGGCCTCGTTCCCGCGTCGAAGCGGCGGGCGGCGGCCCGGACGCGGGTCGACGCGGGCGGCTTCGTCCAGCGCCTGCTGGCGCTGTCCGCGGCCGACCGGCAAGAACTGCTTGAGGACGTCGTCCGGACCCGGGTCGCGGCGGTGCTGCGGCACGGGGACTCCGCCGCGATCGACCCGGACCGCAAGTTCAAGGAGCTCGGGCTCGACTCGCTGACGGCCGTGGAGCTGCGCAACGGCCTCAGCGCGGCGACCGGGCTCAAGCTCCCGGCCACGCTGGTGTTCGACTACCCGACCGCGTCGGCGTTGGCCGCCTACCTGCTGGACCGCCTGCTCGGTGGTGCGGCGCAGGCGGCCGTCCCGCTCAGCGCCCTGCCCCCGGTCACCGACGACCCGATCGTCATCGTGGGCATGGGGTGCCGCTACCCCGGCGGGGTGCGGTCGCCCGAGGACCTGTGGCGGTTGGTGGCCGACGGTGTCGACGCGATCTCGGAGTTCCCGGACGACCGTGGCTGGGACCTGGAGGGGATCTACGACCCGGACCCCGCTCACGCGGGCACGTCCTACGCGCGGACGGGTGGTTTCCTCTACGACGCGGGTGACTTCGACGCGGGGTTCTTCGGGCTGAGCCCGCGCGAGGCGATGGCCACGGACTCCCAGCAGCGGCTGCTGCTGGAGACCTCGTGGGACGCCCTCGAACGGGCCGGGATCGACCCGCTGTCCTTGCGCGGCAGCAGGACCGGTGTCTTCGCGGGCGTGATGTACAGCGACTACGGCGACCTGCTGTCGGGCGTCGAGTTCGAGGGCTTCCGCGGCAACGGCAGCGCCCCGAGCGTCGCCTCCGGCCGGGTCTCCTACTCGTTCGGGTTCGAGGGCCCGGCGATGACCGTGGACACGGCGTGCTCGTCGTCGTTGGTGTCGCTGCACCTGGCGGCGCAGGCGTTGCGGGCGGGGGAGTGCTCGCTGGCGCTGGCAGGCGGGGTGACCGTGATGTCGAAGCCGGACCTGTTCATCGAGTTCTCCCGGCAGCGGGGCATGTCCCCGGACGGCCGCTGCAAGTCCTTCTCCGACTCCGCCGACGGCGCTGGGTGGTCCGAAGGCGTCGGGATGCTCGTGCTGGAGCGGTTGTCGGACGCGCAGCGCCTTGGCCACCGGGTGTTGGCCGTGGTGCGTGGTTCGGCGGTGAACCAGGACGGTGCGTCCAACGGGTTGACGGCGCCGAACGGTCCGTCGCAGCAGCGGGTGATCCGCCAGGCACTGGCGGGCGCCGGGCTCTCACCGTCCGAAGTGGACGCTGTGGAGGCGCACGGAACCGGCACCACCCTGGGTGACCCGATCGAGGCGCAGGCACTGCTCGCGACCTACGGGCAGGACCGCGACCGCCCGTTGCTGCTGGGGTCGATCAAGTCGAACATCGGCCACTCCCAGGCGGCCGCGGGTGTCGCCGGCGTGATCAAGATGGTCATGGCGATGCGCCACGAGCTGCTGCCCAAGACGCTGCACGTGACGGAGCCGTCGACGCACGTGGACTGGTCGGAGGGCGCGGTCGAGCTGCTGACCGAGCACACCGAGTGGCCGCGGGTCGACCGTCCTCGACGGTCGGCGGTGTCGTCGTTCGGCATCAGCGGCACGAACGCGCACGTGATCCTGGAGCAGGCTCCCGCGGTGGCGGCCGAGGAATCCCCGGCCGTCGTCGACCGGGTGGTGCCGTGGGTGCTGTCGGGCAAGTCCGCCGCCGCGGTCGGCGAGCAGGTCGAGCGGCTGCGGGCGTGGGTCGGTGACCGGCCGGGGCTCAGTGCCGCGGACGTGGGCCTGTCGTTGGCCGTGGGGCGTTCCCACTTCGACCACCGCGTGGCCCTGGTCGGCGACGCGGTCGTCGAGGGTGTCGCCGGGCGTGGTCGGGTCGGTGTGGTGTTCTCGGGTCAGGGTTCCCAGCGGCTCGGGATGGGTCGTGGGCTGTACGAGCGCTTCCCGGTGTTCGCCACCGCTTTCGACGCGGTGGTGGGGGAGTTCGAGGGCCTGCGGGACGTGGTGTGGGGTGAGGACCAGGAGGTCCTGAACCGGACCGGGTGGGCCCAGCCCGCGCTGTTCGCCCTTGAGGTGGCGTTGTTCCGGTTGGTCGAGTCGTGGGGTGTGCGGCCCGAGGTCGTGGCCGGGCATTCGCTGGGTGAGATCTCGGCCGCGCACGTGGCCGGGGTGCTGTCGCTGGCGGACGCGTGCGCGCTGGTGTCGGCTCGTGCCCGGTTGATGGAGGCGCTGCCGTCCGGCGGGGCGATGGTGGCGGTCGCGGCCTCCGAGGCCGACGTGCTGCCGCTGCTGGCCGGGCACGAGGACGAGGTGTCCGTGGCCGCGGTCAACGGGCCGTCCTCGGTGGTCATCTCCGGAACGCTGGACGGCGTGGAGTCGATCGCGGCCGAGCTGGCAGCCAGGGGGGTGCGGACGAAGTCCTTGGCGGTGTCGCACGCCTTCCACTCGCCGCTGATGGACCCGATGCTGGCCGACTTCGAGGCGGCGCTCGCGTCGGTCTCGTTCCACGAGCCGGTGGTCCCCGTGGTGTCCAACGTGACCGGCGAGGTCGCGACGGCGGAGATGCTGTGCACCGGCACCTACTGGGTCGAGCACGTGCGCGAGCCGGTGCGGTTCGCCGACGGCGTCACGGCCATGGACGTGGACGTCGTGCTGGAGCTGGGACCCGACGGTGTGCTCTCGGCGATGGTCCAGGAGCTGGTACCCGGTGTCGCGACCGTCGCCGCGTTGCGGAAGGACCGCGACGAGGAGGTCGCGGCGGTGACGGCGTTGGCGTCGCTGCACACCCGCGGGGTGCGGGTCGACTGGGACGCCTTCTTCGCCGACACGGGCGCCGGGCTGGTCGAGCTCCCCACCTACGCCTTCCAGCACCAGCGCTTCTGGCCGGAGCCGGGGGCGGGCACCGGTGACGTGACCGGCGCCGGACTGGCCTCCGCCGGGCACCCGCTGCTCGGCGCCACGGTCCAGCTGGCGGGTCAGGACGACGTCGTGCTGACCGGGCGGTTGTCGCGGCGGTCGTCGCCGTGGCTGGCCGACCACGTGGTGATGGGGCGGACCTTGTTCCCCGGCACCGGGTTCGTCGAGCTGGCGCTGCGCGCGGGCGACGAGGTCGGGTGCGACCTGGTCGAGGAGCTGACGCTGGCCTCGCCGCTGGTGCTGCCGGAGGTCGGCTCGGTCCCGGTGCAGGTGCGGGTGGGAGCCGGCGACGAGCAGGGCCGCCGGGAGATCGGGATCTTCACCCGGTCCGAAGAGGACGGTGCGCGGTGGACTCGGCACGCGGTCGGGTTCCTCGCCTCCGGCGCGGGGGAGACCGCGTTCGACTCCGGGACCTGGCCGCCCGCCGACGCCGAAACCCTCGACGTCGCCGGGCTCTACGACCGCCTGGTGGACGCGGGCTTCGAGTACGGTCCCGTCTTCCGCGGTCTGCGGGGGTTGTGGCGGCGTGGCGAGGAGTACTTCGCCGAGGTCGGCCTGCCCGACACCGAGCAGGAGGCGGCGGGCGCGTACGGCATCCACCCGGCCCTGCTCGACGCGGCCCTGCACGCCGCCGGTGTGATGTCGTTGGGAGACCGGAGCAGGCTCCCGTTCCTGTGGCAGGGCGTGTCGCTCGGTGCCTCGGGCGCGTCCGCGGTGCGGGTCCGCCTGGTGGCGGTGGGCGAGGACGCGTTGTCCCTCGTCGCGGTCGACGGCGCGGGCGAGGTCGTCGTGTCGGTTGATTCGTTGGTGCTGCGCGAGGTGAGCGCCGAGCAGGTGGCGGCGGCTCGTTCGACCGCACGGGACTCGCTCTACCGCGTCGACTGGACGCCGGTCCGCACCGCGGGCGTGGACGTCGCCACGGCGGCCGTCCTCGGCCCGGACGCGTTCGGGTTGGTCGAACGCCTCGCCTCCGCGGGTGTCGAGGCCTCGTCCGTCCCCGACCTGCCCTCGCTGGCGCTCGGTGGCGAACCGGTGCCCTCGGCGGTCCTGGTCCCCGTGACGGGGACGGGCGAGGTGGTGACCTCCGCGCACAGCCTCACCGCGTGGACGTTGGCCCTGGTCCAGGACTGGTTGGCCGAGGAGGCGTTCGCCGGGTCGCGGCTGGTGTTCGTCACCAGGGGCGCGACCACGGGGCAGGACGTCGCCGCGGCGGCCGCCTGGGGCCTGGTCCGGTCCGCGCAGACGGAGAACCCCGGTGCCTTCCAGCTGGTCGACCTGTTGGACGAGGGCGACGCGGCGCTGCCGCTCGCCCGGATCCTCGGGATGGACGAGCCGCAGGTCGTGGTGCGCGGTGACGAGCTGAGCGCGGCCAGGCTGGTGCCCGCGCACACCTCGGGCGCCGGACAGGAATGGGACCCGGACGGCACCGTGGTGATCACGGGCGGCACCGGCGGCCTGGGCGGGCTGGTCGCCCGGCACCTGGTCGTCGGGCACGGCGTCCGGAACCTGCTCCTGCTCAGCCGTCGGGGCCCGGCGGCCGCCGGTGCCGCCGACCTCGTGGCCGAACTGGCCGGGCACGGCGCGGAGGCACGGGTGGTCGCCTGCGACGCGGCCGACCGCTCCTCGGTGGCCGACGCGCTGCGGACGGTGTCCGAGGACCACCCGGTCCGCGCGGTGATCCACACCGCGGGCGTGCTGGGCGACGGCGTGATCGCGTCGCTGACGCCGGACCGCGTGGACGGGGTGTTCGACCCGAAGGTGGACGCCGCGTGGCACCTGCACGAGCTCACCCGCGACCTGGACCTGACGGCGTTCGTGGTCTTCTCGTCCATGGCGGGTCTGTCCGGTGCCGCCGGGCAGGGCGCCTACGCGGCCGCGAACGCGTTCCTCGACGCGCTGATGAGGTCACGCCGGGCGCAGGGCCTGCCCGGCCTGTCGCTGGCGTGGGGACCGTGGGAGCGCGGGGACGGGATGACCGCGGACATCGGTGAGGTCGACGTCCAGCGGATGCGGCGGTCCGGGGTGCTGGACCTGTCCGCCGCGCAGGCCCTCGCCCTGTTCGACGCGTCCTCGGCCGCGGGCGAACCGGTGCTGGTCCCGGTGCGGCTCGACCTCGGCGGGCCGGTCGAGATCCCCGCGCTGTTCCGGGGTCTGGTCCGCAGGCCCGTCCGCCGGGCCGCGGTGGCCGGTGCCCAGCAGGTCGACACCATCGTGCGGCGGCTGAGCGGGGTTGTGGGGCAGGAGCGGCACGCGATCCTGCTGGACGTGATCCGGGACCACGCCGCCGCGGTGCTGAACCACAAGGACCTCACCGCGCTCCAGCCGGACGCCCGGTTCCAGGACCTGGGCTTCGACTCCCTGATCGCCGTGGAGTTCCGCAACCGCCTCGGCACGGCCGTCGGTCTCCGGCTGCCCGCGCCGCTGCTGTTCGACTACCCGACGCCCGCGGAGCTGGTGGAGTACCTGATGCCGCAGCTGGTCACCGGCGGCGTGGAGATGGGCCCGTCGGCGCTGCTCGACCAGTTGGACGGGCTCGCCAAGCTGCTGGACGACATGCGGGTCGACGACGTCGTGCACAAGCAGGTGGCCTCCCGGATCGAGGTGCTCAAGACCAAGTGGGCGGCGACGCAGGTACCGGTCGCGGCCACCGGGGACCTCGACTTCCAGTCGGCGTCCGACGACGACGTCTTCGACTACCTGGACCGGGAGCTCGGCCTGTCCTGACGCCCACCACGCGGTGTCCCCGACCGGTCCGGTCGGGGCCGCGGATCCACCCGACAAGCCGGGCGGCCTCCACGGAGGCGCCCGGCTTGTCGGCGTTCGGAGCCCACTTCACCGCATGTCCGGTGGAATGCGCATTCGGACAATGGCACTTTTATGTCAGGTCGTCCGCCGATTTTCGGCGGCTGAGAGTGTGCCCACTGGGTGGGAATAATGGTTCACCTGTTGGTGTGGGTGGCGTCACAAGCGTGCGGGTGCGGCAAGGGTGGGTCATCTTTGTGCAGGTCCAGGGGTTTCGGGCGGACCACACCTCGTCCCGCGCCGCCCGCATAGTTAGGAAAGAACGGGTTGCGCCGCTGTTCGGGTCGTTTATTGCCACGTACGCTCAGGCCGAGGTCGAAATCGAGAACCCAACCCGAAAGAAATTGGGAGGAATTTGTGTTGCTCGGTGATGTCAGTCAGCAATCCTGTGATTGCCCCAACGTGTTTGGGTTGATATTCGAGCAATCAGGTATATCCATGGCCAACCTCGACCTGGACCTGAGAGTGCTGACCGCGAACAAGTACTTCTCGCAGCAGTTCGGCTGGAGCAGGCAGGACGTCGTGGGGCAGGACTTCCGCGACCTGCTGCACCCCGGGATGCTGTCGCGGATCGAACCCCAGTTCACCTCGCTCGCCCTCGGCGAGCGGCCGCGGTTCGTCGAGCAGATGGTCGCGGTGAGAGCCAGACAGCGGATGTTCGTCGGCGAGCTGACGGGCATCGCGGTCGCCGACGGCGTCGGCCTGGCGGGCTCGATCATGGTCCTGGTGAAGCCCGACAAGGCGGAGCAGGAGCCCAGATCGGCCGGGCAGAACAAGAAGCTGCTCAACCCGTTGCACGCGCGCATCCTCGAAGGCGTCGCGAAGGGCGACTCGACCGTGCAGCTTGCCGAGAAGCTGCTGCTGAGCAGCAGCGCGGTGGAGTACTACGTGGCGACGCTGATGAGGAAGCTCAAGGTGCCCAACCGGCCCGCGCTCGTGTCGAAGAGCTACTCCACCGGCATCCTCGGCATCGGCCAGTGGCCGCCCAAGGTGACGACCGAGTTCGTCAAGTGACCCGGAGGGCTTCGCCCGCCCGACCCCTCCGGCGGACCGCGAACGCGGAAGGCGGCGAGCGGTCCCGCGGCGGTGGAGCCCGTTGACCGAGCAGTGGGACGTCCGCGGACAGCGCTGTCCGCCGACGTCCGCCGGTCAGGCCCCGCGTCCCACCGGGGCGAGCGCGGCCTCGGCCAGCTCGGCGGCGATCTCGCCGTTCACCTGGGAGTGCTGCTCGGTCAGGTAGAAGTGCCCGCCGGGGAACCGGCGGAGGCGGAACCGGCCGCTCGTGTGCTCCTGCCAGCGCTCGGCTTCGGCCACAGTGGACTTGGGGTCCCGCACGCCGATCAGCGCCGTGACCGGGCAGCGCACCACCCGGTCGTTGGGCCGGTAGAGCTCGATGGCGCGGTAGTCGTTGCGGATCGCGGGCAGGGCGAGCCGGACGATCTCCTCGTTTCCGAGGACGGCCGAGCCCGTGCCCTCCAGCTGGGACATGTCGGCCAGGATCCCCGCGTCATCGGTGCGGGTGGCCTCCTCGGGGCGCGAGGTCGACGGCGCTCGGCGGCCCGACACGACCAACGACCGCGGGCCCCGGCCGTCCGGCTCCAGCCGGTGCGCCACCTCGAAACCGAGCACCGCGCCCATGCTGTGGCCGAAGTAGACGGTCGGCTTCGGCGGCAGGGCGGCCAGCAGCTCGGCGATCCGGTCCGCGTACTCCTCGACGGTCTCGACGAAGGGCTCGTGCCGCCGGTCCTGCCGTCCGGGGTACTGCAGGACCAGCACGTCCGTGCGCGGGGCGTGGCTCAGCGCTACGGGGCGGTAGAAGCTGGCCGA
Source organism: Umezawaea tangerina (assembly GCF_003002815.1). Taxonomy (GTDB): domain Bacteria; phylum Actinomycetota; class Actinomycetes; order Mycobacteriales; family Pseudonocardiaceae; genus Umezawaea; species Umezawaea tangerina. Next base: position 298,421 of record NZ_PVTF01000007.1, read on the forward strand.
CCCGCCCGCGTGCGGGAAGCAGACGAGCCGGATGGCCGCGTTCTCGGACGGGAGGTAGCGGCGCAGCCACCTGTCCTCGGCGGTGTCGTTGTCTGCCACTGCGTCCTCCGGAGGCGGGTATCGATCGTCGTTCGGTGCACGGGATGTCGCGGGCGCCGGTCCTGGCGCGGTGCGACTTCCCTGCGGGACAAGGCTTCCGCGCCCTCGGGGAAGCGTCGAGGGCTTGGTGCCGGGTCCGCTCACTGCGAGTAGATCCCATCCGGGGCTCGGTAATGGCTAGTCCTGCGCGTCCGGTCGGGTCCGGGGGACTGTAGGGAAAACCCGGACCGCGCCGACGAGTCCTGCTTAATCCCTAGCAACCCGTTGATGTCGTTGACAGTGCGCCGCGATCACTGCGAGTCTCGGCCCTCGTGGCCCGGTCGGGCGTGGTTCGGTGGGTTCTTCCGCCCGCCGTAGACGTAACTCTTTCTTCGTGTGGAGGAACAGATGTCGAGGCGTGCGCTGATCACCGGGATCACCGGTCAGGATGGCTCCTACTTGGCCGAGCACCTGCTGGCGCAGGGGTACCAGGTGTGGGGGCTGATCCGCGGGCAGGCGAACCCGCACAAGATGCGGATCAGCCAGCTCGTGTCCGAGGTGAACCTGGTGAACGGCGACCTGATGGACCAGGGGAGCCTGGTCGCCGCGGTGGACCTGGTGCAGCCCGACGAGGTGTACAACCTCGGGGCGATCTCGTTCGTACCGCTGTCCTGGCAGCAGGCCGAGCTGGTCTCGGAGATCAACGGCATGGGCACGCTGCGCATGCTGGAGGCGATCCGGATGGTCAGCGGTCTCAACGGGTCCGGGACGGGAGGTGGTCGGATCCGGTTCTACCAGGCCTCGTCGTCGGAGATGTTCGGCAAGGTCGCCGAGGCGCCCCAGCGCGAGACGACGGCGTTCCACCCGCGCAGCCCGTACGGCGTCGCCAAGGCCTACGGGCACTTCATCACCCGCAACTACCGCGAGTCGTTCGGCATGTACGGCGTCTCGGGGATCCTGTTCAACCACGAGTCCCCGCGCCGCGGCGCGGAGTTCGTGACCAGGAAGATCTCGCTCGCCGTCGCCCGGATCAAGCTGGGGATGCAGGACAAGCTCGCGCTGGGCAACCTGGACGCCGTGCGCGACTGGGGTTTCGCGGGCGACTACGTGCGGGCGATGCACCTCATGCTCCAGCAGGACGAGCCGGACGACTACGTGATCGGCACCGGTACGATGCACTCCGTTCGCGACGCCGTCCGGATCGCCTTCGAGAGCGTGGACCTCGACTGGCAGGACTACGTCCACATCGACCCGTCCCTCGTCCGCCCGGCCGAGGTCGAGACGCTGTGCGCCGACTCCAGCCAGGCACGTGCCGCGCTGGGCTGGCAGCCGACGGTCGGGTTCGAGGAGCTGATGGTGATGATGGTCGAGGCGGACCTCCGCTCGGCCTCCCAGCAGCGCGACTACGGCGACCTGCTCACCACGAGCTGGTAGGAGAGGGCATGGCGGCATGACGCCACCTGTTTCCCTTGTCGACGGGGCGGACACCGCCCCCGTGTCCAGGCCGAGGATCGGCGGGCCGCTGCGCCCGCTGATCTGGACCTTGGGGCTCAACGGTTTCGCCCAGGCTCTGGTGCTGGGCGCGTCCTCGGTCCTGCTCGGACTGGAAGCGATGAGGTTCGGCGAAGCGGGCAAGGTCGACGCACTGGCGCTGCTGACCACCTCGGGCGCCGTCGTGTCCATGGTGGTCCAGCCGTTCGCGGGCGCGCTGTCCGACCGGACGAGGAGCCGGTTCGGGCGGCGCGTCCCGTGGATCCTCGGCGGCTCCGTCCTGTCGGGCCTGTGCCTGCTCGGCGTGGGCGGCGCCACGGGCCTCGGGCAGCTCGTGGTCCTGTGGACGCTGTTCCACCTGGCGTTCAACTTCGTGCCGGGGCTGCTGCACGCGATGATCCCCGACCGCGTGCCGCAGCCGCTGCTGGGCACGTTCGCCGCGGTCTACGGCGCGGCGTCGTTGGCGGGCGGCATCCTCGGCGCGGTCTTCGCCGCCCTCCTCGCCGACGACGTCTTCCTGGCGTGGACCTCGCTGGCCGGGGTCCTGGTGCTGGCGGCGGTGCTCCTCGCGGTCCTCGACCGCGACGACTCCACCCTCGGCGACCGGCCGGAACCGTTGACCTGGAAGCACTTCCGGTCGGCGTACTGGGTCAGCCCGACCCGGTACCCGGACTTCGCCTGGGCCTTCGCGGGCCGGTTCCTGATGAACCTGGGCTACGCGATGACGACGACCTACATGCTCTACATCCTCCAGGACTACGTCGGCCTCGGCGAGAGCGCGGTCGGCGTGGTCCCCCTCGTGGGCCTGGCGACGCTGCTCGGGATGACGCTGACGACGGTGCTCAGCGGCCCGTTGTCGGACCGGGTGGGCCGGAGGAGGGTCTTCGTCGCGGCGGCGGGAGCGATCGTCGCCGCCGCGACGGTGGTCCCCCTGCTGTCGCCGACGCTGCCCGCGATCATCGTGTTCGTGTTCTGCTCGGGCCTGGGCTTCGGCATCTACCAGGCCGTCGACCTCGCCGTCGTCACCGAGGCCCTGCCGTCGCGGGCGGAGTCCGGGGCGGGGATGGGACTGCTGAACCTGGCCGTGGCCGTGCCCGCGACGATCGCCCCGCTGGCGGGCAGCGCGGTCGTGCACGCCTTCGGCACCTACGCGCCGATCTTCCTGCTCACGCTCGTCCTTTCCGCCCTGTCGTCGCTCTCGGTGGCGCGAATCAAGGGCGTCCGATGAGGTGACCGGCGACCGCCGTGCCGCCCGACCATGAGGAGACGACGATGTCTGCTGTGGACACGACCCCGGACCTGCTGGAGCACGGGACGGCACCGGTGGCGCCGGTGGCCGTCGAGGATGAGCACGACGACGAGGAGCACATCGTCCGCGGACTCGACTGACCCGCCCGGCGGGTGGTCCGCGAGCCGCCGAAGCCGGTGAGACTAGGGATTTCTCGGCCCGATCCGCTGGATGATCCTGGCGTAGTCCAGGCACAGCTTCGGAGGTATCGATGACCACGACCAGGGAACTCCCTTTCCTTGGCTCCCAGCGGCCGCTCGTGGGCCGGCTGAACGAGATGATTCGTGACGCCCGAGCCATCGGCCCGGTCGTCAAGGTGCGGACGTTGGCCGGGGACGAGGCATGGCTCGTGACCCGTTACGCGGAGCTGAAGCAGCTGCTGGTCGACGACCGGCTCGGCGCGTCGCACAAGGACCCGGCCCACCGGGCTCGCTACCTGGACAACCCGCTGTTCGACATGGGGATCCTGAGCGACGACCCCGCCGTCGCCGCCGAGATCCACGGCCGGATGCGCTCGGCGCTCACGCCGCACTTCTCCGCCAAGCGCATGATGGCGCTGCGGCCGAGGATCGCCGAGACGACGAACAGGCTCCTGGACGGGATCATCGCCAAGGGCTCGTCCGCCGAGCTGCACGGCGAGCTCTCGCTGCCGGTGTCCTTCCTCGTGCTCTGCGACCTGCTGGGCCTGCCGGACCCGGACAAGTTCATGATGATGCTGTCCACCGCGGGTGACGTGGTCGACTCGGAGAAGGCCGAGGGCGGCAGGCTCGTGTTGTTCGACCACCTGCTGGAGCTGGTGGGGTACAAGCACGCCAACCCCGGCGACGACCTGATCTCGGCGTTGTGCGCGGCGGGCATCGACGACGACTTCATCACCAAGCTGATCGCCATCACCAGCTTCTCCTACCTGGTCACGCCGAAGAACCTGAGCGCGGGCATCGCGCTGTTCGCCGAGCACCCCGACCAGCGCGCCCTGGTCGTCAAGGATCCGTCGCTGCTGCCGGGCGCCGTCGAGGAGGTGGTCCGGATGAGCAAGACCAGCGAGTCCTGCCAGCCCCGCTACGCGCACGCCGACATCGACATCGCCGGTGTCACGATCAAGGCGGGCGAGCTCGTCCTGTGCGACCACTACGCCGCGGGCTTCGACGACCGGGTGTTCGACGCCCCGGAGCGCTTCGACGTCACCCGCTCGCCCAACCCGCACATCGCCTTCAGCTACGGCTCCTGGTACTGCATCGGCGCGCCCCTGGCGCGGATGGAGATGCAGGAGGTCTACGCGGCCCTCTTCACCCGCCTCCCGGACTACCGCCTCGCCGTGCCGATCGACCGGATCCCCATGATCAACGACCTCCAGCTGGGCGGGGGTATCGCCGCCGTTCCCGTGGAGTGGTGAGACCGACCGCCTGCCGTCCCGACGCGTGCCCCACCGTTTCAGCCATGGCCGAAATGGTGGGGCACGCGTCGTTGTCGTGACCCCTACCGGATGACACCATCGAATTCGGTGGATCCGGAACGCCATTGGGCCAGGCCGGTCGACAAGAGCCGCGGAATTCCCGTGGTGGAGCGGAACGTCAACGCGGTGCACACGATCGTGCCCGCAAGGGGTTGCGCTCATCGGTCGGTCGGGCGGCGAAAGGAATTCCCCCACTCGGAAACGCGCACAACCGGACATCCGGAGGATTCCTTCCATGCAGGTCGCGATCGTTCTCTACCCCGGGTTCACCTCGATGGACGTCATCGGTCCGTACGAGGTCCTCGGCAGGCTGCCCGACACCGAGGTCGTCTTCGTCGCCGAGCACCCCGGTCTCGTCCTCAACGACCTGGGGAGCCTGACGATCGAGGTCGTGGCGAGCCTCGACGACGTGCCGAGTCCGGACGTGGTGGTGGTCGGCGGAGGCCCTGGTCAGCTGGACCAGATGGCCGACGGACCGCTGCACCGGTGGTTGCGGAAGGTCGACCGGACCTCGAAGTGGACGACCTCCGCCTGCACGGGGTCGCTGGTCCTGGCCGCGGCCGGGCTCCTGGAGGGGCGTCGGGCGACGACCCACTGGGGCGGGCTCGAGCACCTGGCCGACTTCGGTGCGACTCCGGTGAGCGAGCGGGTCGTCATCGACGGCCACTACGCGACCGCGGCGGGCGTGTCGGCGGGTATCGACATGGCGTTGACCGTGGCCGGTCTGCTCGTCGGCGACGTGGCCGCGCAAACCGTCCAGCTCATCATCGAATACGCGCCGGAACCGCCCTACAACGCGGGCACCCTCGATTCCGCTCCGGCGGAAGTCGTCGAAAGCGCGATGGGGCTGCTTTCCGCGCGCGCGACCTGACATCACTTTTCCCGTCGACCACCGCACCGCGCGAAGGATGAACACCGGAAAAACCAACACGGCCCGTGCCGCGGTCCCGCTCGAGGAGGAGCTCCGATGACCACCACCACAACCGCGCGTCCGGGTCGTGTCCGAACATGGGCGGCCATCACCACGTCGGCGATCCTGGTCACCGGACTGGCGGGCTGCGCGGACCGGGCGGGCGGCGGCTCGTCGGCGGGGGGCCAGGGCGCCATGACGATTCAGTTCGTCAACCCGCTGCCCAGCTACCCGACGTGGCGGCAGATCGGGGAGTGCATGGCGGACGAGGCGAAGCAGCGCGGCGCCGACCTCGCCCAGAGCGGGCCGACCGGCCAGGCGCTGGACGCGACCGCGATGATCCAGCAGGTGCGGCAGGCCACCGCCAACAAGAAGGACGCGATCATCACGTTCCCGGCGGGCGAGGGCTTCGCGGAGGTCCTCAAGCAGGCCAAGGCGGCGGGGGTGGTGACCGGGACCATCTACGGCCCCGGCGGCGAGGGCAGCGGCTCGGACTACAACATCGGCCCGGACTGGGCGTCGATCGGCGAGACGCTGGTCGGCGCGGTCGCCGCCCAGCCCGGCAAGCACGTGCTGGGGCTCGTCGCGGCGGCCGACACCGGGCTCGGCAAGTCGTGGCTGGACGGGGTCAAGGGCGCGGTGGCGAAGACCGACAACGTCACGATCGCGGGCGAGGTGTACACCGGCGACGACGCCGCCAAGGCCCTCCCGCAGGTCAACGCGCTCCTGACCGCGCACCCCGACGTCACCACGATCGTCACGCACATGGGCACCACCACGCCGGGCGCCGTCTCCGCCATCAAGTCCCGCGGTCTGCTGGGCAGGACGTTCCTGCTCGCGGGCGGCCACGACAACGGCGGCTCCGAGGCGATGGAGGAGGGCACGGCGAACCTGATGCTGATGCAGGACGTCTGCACGCTCGGCAAGCAGCTGGTCGACGGGGTCGTCGACGTCCACCAGGGCAAGAAGCCCGCCGAGGCGCCGGTCAGGATCCAGGTCGTCGGCAAGGACCAGGTGCAGGGGCTCCTGGACAAGGGGTGGGTCTGATGCCCGCCCCGGCCCTGCGGCTGCGCGGCGTCCGCAAGTGGTTCGGCTCCGTGTCCGCGCTGGAGGACGTCCACTTCGACGCCCACGCCGGTGAGGTGCACGCGATCGTCGGCGACAACGGCGCGGGGAAGTCGACGACGATCAAGATCGTCGCGGGTGTCCACCGGGCCGACGAGGGCGAGGTCCTCGTCAACGGCGAGGAGATCGGCCACGTCCGGTCGGCGGCCGACGCCCAGGAACGCGGCATCGCGGTCGTGTACCAGGACCTCGCCCTCGTCGAGTGCCTCGACATCGCGCACAACATGGCGCTGGGCAACCTGCCGCGCAGGTTCGGCATCGTGCTCGACCGCCGCCGGATGGAGCGCGAGGCGGCCAGGGTGCTGAAGGACCTCAAGGTCAGGGTCGGCGACGTGCGCACCGCGGCCGGGTTGCTGTCCGGTGGTCAGCGGCAGGTCGTCGCGGTCGCCCGCGCCGTCCGGATGGACAAGCCGATCATGCTCCTGGACGAGCCGACGGCCGCGCTCGGCGTGCAGGAGACCGCGCACGTCGGCGGGATCATCGACGAGCTCCGGGCCACGGGCAAGGCGGTCGTCATCGTCAGCCACGACCTGGACTTCGTGTTCTCCCACGCCGACCGCGTGACGGTCCTGCGCCTCGGCCGGACCGTCGGCACCAGGCGGGTCGACGAGGTCGGCCGCGAGGAGGTCGTCGGCATGATCACCGGCGCCGTCCCGCCCGACGCCCCGCACCACGACGAGGTGGCGTGATGACCGTGACCGCGAAACCACCGTCCACACAGGACCGCCCGGCGGAGCACGGCGGCGCGCGGGACAGCCTGCTGACGAAGGTGCTGGTGCGCCAGGAGACCACGCTCGTCCTGGTGATGATCGCGATCGGGGTCTTCGCCACGGCCCGCTCCGCGCTGTTCCTCTCCGAGAGCAACCTGACCTCGATCCTGCGCAGCAGCGTCATCTACTTCGTGATGGCCTGCGGTGCCGCGCTGCTCGTCATCGGCGGTGGCCTGGACTTCTCCGCGGGTGCGGTGTTCACCCTCGGCGCGCTGTCGACCTGCAAGCTGCTCGTGGAGGGGGTTCCCTGGCCCCTGGCGGTCCCGGCCGGTCTGGCGGTCTGCTGCGCGGTCGGGGCGGTGAACTTCGCGGTGGTCACCTACCTGCACGTGCCGCCGATCATCGCGACGCTCGGGACGTTCTACATGCTCACCGGCATCGACAACCTGGTGACCGACGGCGCCGACGTGCTGCCGCTCCCGGCGGGCTTCCAGCGGGTCGCCCAGGGCAGCGTCCTGGGCGTGTCCAACGACGTGCTGATCGCCGTCGCCGTCGGCGTCCTGTTCTGGTTCCTGCTGGAGCGCACCCGGTTCGGGGTCAACGTCCGCGCGCTCGGCGGCAACCGGCAGGCCGCGGTCGGCAACGGGCTGCGCGTGTTCCGGCTCGACCTGGCGCTCTACGTGATCGCCGCCGCGACGGCCGCCCTCGCGGGCGTGGTCTACTCCGCCCAGGTCGGTGCCGGGCAGGTCACCGCGGGCGGCACGTCGACCACCCTCAACGCGGTCACGGCCGTGCTCATCGGCGGCGTCAGCCTGATGGGCGGCATGGGCAGCGTCCAGGGCGTCGCGGTCGGCGCCGTCCTGCTGTCCCTCATCGACAACGCGCTGGTGCTCACCGGTATCCCGCCGCAGTACAACAGCATCGTGATCGGCGCGATCCTGGTCAGCGCGGTGGCGGTCGACCACCTCCGCCGGGCCCGGATCTACCGGAAGCGCTGACGGCCGCGCTTCCCCGAGACCCCCACCTCCCAGGACGACCCGACCCGGAGCAGTGACATGCACGAGATGCCCATCGACCCCGACGTCGTCGCGCTGCTGGACGAGCTCGGCCCGCCCTCGCCGGTCCGCGCCGCCGACCTGAGCGCGGAGGACCTGCGCCAGGGGATGCGCGACGCCATCGCGATCTTCACCCGCGGCGCGGACCCCGTCGCGGTGCACCACGTGACCGACGAGCAGGTGCCGGGTGGCGGCGGCAAGATCCCCGTCCGCGTCTACCGTCCGCGGACCCCCACCGCGGTCGTCGTGTACCTGCACGGCGGCTCCTGGCTCGCGGGCGGCGTCGACACCCACGACCTCGTCACCCGGCGGCTGTGCCGCGACACCGGGGCCGTCGTGGTCTCGGTCGACTACCGGATGGTGCCCGAGCACCCCTTCCCGGCTCCCTTCGAGGACGCCTACGACGCGGCGGTCTGGGCGGCCTCCCTGCGGCCGGAGCTGCCGTTCCTGGTCGCCGGGGACAGCGCGGGCGGCACGCTCGCGGCCTGCGTCGCCCTGCGGGCCCGCGACGAGGGAGGTCCGCGCATCGACGCCCAGGTGCTGGTCTACCCCGGCGTCGACGACGACTTCGCCACGCCGAGCATGCTTGCGTTCCAGGACGGTCCGGGGATGCGCCTGGAGGACATCGCGTTCGTCATCCGGCAGTACGCCTCGCACGAACGGGCACTCGGCTCGCCCTACGCCTTGCCGGGGCGCGCGACGTCGTTGGCGGGGCTGCCGCCCGCCGTCGTGGTGGTCGCCGGGCACGACATGCTGCGGTCGGCCGAGGAGGACTACGCCCGGCGGCTGCTGGAAGCCGGTGTGCCCGCGGTGGTCCAGCTCGACCCCGAGCTGGTGCACGGGTGGATCGAGTTCGCGCCCCGCGTGCCCGCGGCGGACCGGGCCTTCGGCCGTCTCGTCGGCGCCGTGAACGACCTCATCGGACGCGCGGGCGACCCGGGGGAGCGGCGGCTGGTGGAGGAGTCGGGTTGAGCAACCCCCGGCGCGGTGCGAGTATCGCGGAGGTGAGATCCCGCTCGGTGCTCGTCGTCCTGTTCGACGGGGCGCAGCCGCTGGACGTGGCCGGTCCCCTCGACGTGTTCACGACGGCGGTCAACTTCGCCGGGAGCGAGAGCACGCCCCCGTACGTCGTGCGGACGGCCTCGCTCGGGGGCGGGCCCGTGCGCTGCGCGGGCGGCCTGCACGTGGTCCCCGACCTCGACCTGCTCGACGTCGAGGACGCGGACGTCGTCCTCGTCCCCGGTGGACCGGGTGTGGAGCACGTCGACGACCGGCTCGTGACCTGGCTGCGCGAGCGCGCTCCCGGTGTGGAGCGGGTGGTGTCGGTGTGCACCGGGGCGTTCCTGCTGGCGCAGGCGGGACTGCTCGACGGCCGCCGGGCGACGACGCACTGGGGGTCCTGCGAGATCCTGGCGAGCATGTACCCGTCGATCGAGGTCGACCCGAGCCCGATCTTCGTCCGGGACGGCCCGATCGCCACGTCGGCGGGCGTGACGGCCGGGGTCGACCTCGCCATCGCCTTGGTGGAGGAGGACTTCGGCCGCGCGGTGGCGCACGAGATCGCCCGGCTCCTGGTCGTCTACTTGCGACGGCCGGGCAACCAGGCGCAGTTCAGCGTGCAGCTCTCGGCGCAGATCGCCCGCTCGGACCCGTTGCGGGAGGTCCAGTACTGGGCCGTCGCCAACCTGACCTCGGACCTGTCGATCCCCGCGATGGCGCAGCGCGCGGGCCTGTCCACGCGGCAGTTCTCGCGCGCGTTCACCGAGCAGGTCGGCGTGACGCCCGGCCGCTACGTGGACCTGGTGCGCCTGGAGGCCGCGCAGCGCATGCTGACCGACACCCGCGACGGCGTGGTGGGCATCGCGCGCCGGTGCGGGTACGGGACGGCCGAGGCGATGCGCCGCGCGTTCCTGCGCGACCTCGACGTCTCGCCCACGCAGTACCGGCAGACGTTCGCGAAGCCCACGGTGCTCGCCCCCGGTTCCTCCTAGAAGCTGTTTGGAGTTCGGATCTAGATAGAAGCTTCTAGGACTGGTAGAACACGGAACCGGTTCGGGCTGGCGGTGTCTCGTGGGCAGCTCGGGTTGCAACTGGTCAGCGTGGACTCCACGATCGTGCGGGCGCACCACGAATCGGCCGGGCTCGCGGTCGCCGGTGGGACCCTCGATGCGCTGGAACAGGCACCGACCGAGGAAAAAGGGGCTTTGTTGCCTACGCGGCAGTGGGTGCTGCGGGTGATCAGCCGCAGGCCAAGACGGACAAGGACTGCGTGGGCACATCCATCGGTCAGGATCGTGCCGGTCTCCGGCGACGTCGCAAGGCGCGGGCGGAGGCGGCCGGGCTCGGCCGGTCCCGAGGCGGGCTGAGCAGCAGGATCCACGCCGTGGTCGACGTGGGCGGGATGCCGTTGGCGTTCGTGCTCACGCCTGGTCAGGCCGCGGACTCCCCACGGTTCCAGGCCGTGCTGAACAAGATCCGGGTCCCGGGCGAGGTCGGTCGGCCCCATACCCGTCCGGGCGCGGTGGCCGCGGACAAGGCCTGCTCCTCCAAGGCAAATCGGGCTTGTCCGCGTCGTCGTCGGATCACGGCGGTGATCCCGGAGAAGTCCGACCAGCAGGCCAACCGGAAGAGGAAGGGCTCCACCAGCGGACGCCCGGTCTCGTTCGATCCCGTGCTTTACGCACAACGCAACACCGTCGAAAGCTGCTTTCAGAAGATCAAGACATGGCGTGGGCCGGCCACCCGCTCTGACAAGTCAGCGGAAAGCTACGAGGCCGGGTTACGTCTACGAGCTGCGGTCATGTGGTTGAGGACCCTGACCTCAACCACATGATCCAAACCCAAACAGCTCCTAGAACTGTTGCCACGTCACGGGAACCAGGTCGCGGGCAGAGCCGACTACCTGTCCGTGCACACCACATCACCCACGGCGCGCGGTCGTCGCGGTCCGCGTGCGGTCGCCTGGTTCGCCCTCGCCACGTCGATGCTCATGACGACCTCGGCCTGCGGCAAGGGGGACACGGCCTCCGCCGTCGTCACGCAGGCCAGTGCGCCGCCCCCGGTCACCGCGGCACCCACCGCCTATCCCCTGACCATCGACAACTGCGGCCGCAAGGTCACGTTCGACCGGGCGCCCAGCCGGGTCGTCCTGCTCAACGGGACGTCGGTCGCCGAGGTCGAGAGCTTCATCGCACTGGGGATCGTCGACCGCGTCCTGGCCAACAGCCAGTCCTACGGCGTGTCCGACGACCCCGCGATGGTCGCCAAGGTCGCCGCGGTCCCCACCGGCGGGCTGACCCTCAACCAGAACTACGAGGTCCCGCGGGAGCAGGTGCTCGCGCTCAAGCCGGACCTGGTGATCTCCACCTGGGCGGGCGGGTTCGACGAGAAGATCGGGTCGGCCGACCGGGACCAGCTCGCCGCCGCGGGCATCAACAGCTTCGTCACGCCCGCCAACTGCGCGTTCGGCGCACCGGTGCCGCGCCCGGAGGACGAGGCGCGCTACCGGGCCCAGTCCGTCGAGTCGTCCACCGAGCTGCTGATGCAGCTGGGGCAGGTCTTCGACGTGCAGCAGCGGGCCGCGGACCTGGTCAACGGGACGAGGAGCGAGCTCGCCGAGGTCTCGCGGAGGATCTCGGGCAAGCAGACCAAGAGCGTGCTGGTCGTCTACCCCGGAATGTCCATGATGAACAACAACGGGCTGCCCGCGGTCTTCGGCGGTGGTGTCTACGACGACATCATCGCGCGAGCCGGTGGCACCAACCCGTTCGGCGGCAAGAGCACCGCCGAGCTCGCCGAGATCAACGCGGAGGCGTTGGCGTCGGCGAAGGTCGACGTGCTGGTGATCGGCCTCTTCCAGGCCTCCGAGAAGGCCGAGCTGTTCGCCGACGACCTGTTCAGGAAGTTCCCGCAGTGGGAGGCGTCGAAGACCAGGACGTTCACGTCGGTGTCGGACAGCATCTACCTCGGGCCGCTCAACGCCATCGCGGTGCGGAAGATCGCCGATGCGGCCCACGGCGCGTAGCGGCCCGCACCTGGTGTCCGGTGCGGGTTTCGCGGTGCTGCTCGTGGTCCTGGCGGTGGCCCTCGTCGGCATCACGGCGTTCGCCATCGGGGTCGGCACCGTCGACGTGCCGGTCGGAGGGGTGGCGAGGGTGGTCTGGGGCCACCTGCGCGGCGACCCGGCGGGGCTGGACCCGTTGACCGACCAGATCGTCTGGGAGTTCCGCACGCCCAGGGTCCTGCTCGCCGGGCTGGCGGGCAGCGGGCTCAGCGTCGCCGGGGTGTGCCTGCAGACGTTGGTGCGCAACCCGTTGGCCGATCCCTACCTGTTCGGCGTCTCGGCCGGGGCGTCGCTGGGCGCGGTCATCGCGCTCACCAGCGGGGTCGGCCTGGTCGCCGGACTCGGCGTCGCGGGAGCGGCGTTCGCGGGGTCGTTGGTCAGCCTCGGGGTCGTGTTCGCCATGGCGCAGCGCGGCGGACGGCTGATCGGCAGCAGCCTGGTGCTCGCCGGTGTCGCGGTCGCCTACCTCGGCACCGCGGTCACCAGCTACCTCCAGCTCCAGGCGAACCCGGCCGAGCTGCGCGGTGTCATGTTCTGGATGCTCGGCTCGGTCGCCGGGGCGTCCTGGGACGACCTCCCCGTGGTCGTGGTGGCGACCGCGGTCACCGCGGTCTGGCTGACCACGCAGGGGCGGTCGATGAACGCCCTGTCGGTCGGCGACGACACGGCGGCGGGGTTGGGCGTGGACGTGCACCGGCTGCGCGTCCTGCTGCTCGTGGCGGCCTCGTTGCTGACCGCCGCGGTGGTCAGCGTCGCGGGCGGCATCGGCTTCGTCGGTCTCGTCGTCCCGCACGCCGTGCGGCTGGTCGTGGGACCCGACCACCGCAAGGTGATCCCGGTGTCGCTGGTCGCGGGCGCGGTCTTCCTGGTCCTGGTCGACCTCGTCACCCGCACGGTCGACCGGCCCAACGAGATGCCCGTCGGGATCTTCACCGCCGCACTGGGCGCGCCGTTCTTCCTGGTGCTGCTGCGCAAGAGGAAGCGGGCCCTGCGATGAGGGTGCGGGTCGACGGCGTCTCGGTGGTCGTCGACGACACCACCATCCTGGGAGGCGTCGACCTCGTCGCGGAGGCCTCGACGATCACCGGGATCATCGGTCCGAACGGGTCGGGCAAGAGCACGCTGCTGCGCTGCGTCTACCGCGCGCTCAGACCGACCACCGGCGCGGTCCACATAGGACCGGACGACGTGTGGCGGTCCAGCGCGCGCAAGGCGGGCCTGCGCACGGCCGTCGTCGCGCAGGACCACGACCTGGACAACGACTACTCCGTGCGCGAGATCGTCGCGATGGGGCGCACCCCGCACAAGGGGATGCTCGACCGGGACACCGCGGTCGACCGGACCATCGTGGACGACGCACTGGAACGGGTCCGCATGGGCTGGGCCGCGCACCGGGTCTTCGCCACGCTGTCGGGCGGCGAACGGCAGCGGGCGCTGGTGGCCAGGGCGTTGGCGCAGGAGGCTCCCGTGCTGCTGCTGGACGAGCCCACCAACCACCTCGACATCGGCGCGCAGCTGGAGCTGCTCGACCTGGTGCGGGAGCTGGGGCTCACCACCATCGCCGCGCTGCACGACCTCGACCACGCCACCGCGTACTGCCGGCGGCTCGTGCTCCTGCACGGCGGCAAGGCGGTGGCCGAGGGGACCCCGGCCGAGGTCCTCGACGTCGACCGCGTCGCCGAGGTGTTCGGGGTGCGCAGCGCCGTCGTGCCGCACCCGCTGACCGGTCGTCCGCACGTCGTGACGGCCTCGATCGGATGAGGTGGCGAAGTCGTCGGAACCCGACGCGCCGCGGGAACGACTCCTGCTGTGTCGGCCGTTCCGCGCGGTTCGACCTCCGGACGCGCGTCGGGCACCCACGGGTGCGCGCGGGCGTCCTGGCTCCGCCACGTCGCGCCAGTCCGCCGTTCCGGCCACTCGTACGACGTCACGGACTCCGCTGACGGGTCCGGTCGGTGGTGCGGGACCGATGTCCCCGCACCACCGGCCGCCTGGGCGGAGTGGACCCTTCGGTCGACCGCGGGCCGGGGTGCCGGCAGATTGTCGGGGGTGACGAGTGGGACGACACCGGGCGACGCCGAGGTGTGGAGCCGGGGTGACCGCGAGGCCTTCGGGGTGCTGTTCGACCGGCACGTCGAGGCGGTGTGGAACCACGCGCACCGGCTGACCGGGTCCTGGGAGCGGGCGCAGGACGTCACGTCGGCGACGTTCCTGGCCGCGTGGCTTACCCGCGCCGGGACGGCCCCGGTCGGGGACAGCGCGTTGCCGCTGCTGTACTCGATGGCGGGAGAGGAAGCGGGCACGGCGCGGCGGCGTCCGCCGTCGACGCCCGTGGACGATGACGACGACGTGCTGGTGCACCGGGTCGACGAGCTGGCCGACGCCGTGCGGCGGCTGCCACGGGGGCGGCGCGAGGTCGCGGAGCTGTGCCTGCTGGGTGGGCTGCCGGTCGCCGACGTGGCCGCGCACCTCGGGGTCGCCGAGGCGGCGGTGCGTGCCGACCTCGCCCTCGCCGTCGAGGACCTGCCGGTCGTCGAGGTCGTCACCCCGCGCGCGCTTCCGGCCGAGCTGAAGGCGCGGCTGCGGGCCGAGTTCGACCACGGGCCGGAGCACCGGCCGCGGAGGTCCGCGCGGCTGCTGGTCGTCGCCGCCGCGATGGTGTTGCTGGCGGGGACGGTGTTCGTGCTCCGACAGCCGCCGGAGGCCGTGACGCGGGCGCCCCAGCAGGCCGCGGCGGTCGGCCCGGTGCTGGACGAGGCGGTGGCCGCGGCCGCCCTCGACCGCTGCTGGACGGCCGTGGGGCAGCGGGGGACGGCGGGCCGCTACCCCGACCGTTCCCGCTGGCGGCCCGTGTTCACGGTGGGCGACGCCCAGGTCGGCGTGGTCGCCGCGCGAGCCGACGGCAAGCCGCTGTTCTGCCAGACCACGCCCACCACGGCCACGGTGAGCGACCCGGACGCGGCACCGGCCACCGGGACGTCCGCCGTCCTGGTCAGCCGGGAGGGGGTCGTCGCCGGGGTGACCGACGTGGACTGGCGGCTGGTCGGGCTCGACGGCAGCGGCCCGAACGGGGTCGTCGCGGTCCGGGCCGAGACGAGTGACCACCTGTTCGTCGCCAGGACCGGGGTGAACCCGACCGGGGTCGCGATGACCATCAGCGAGACCGGCTCGCAGGACCCCACGGCCGTGCGGGTGCTCACCGCGCCCACGACGCCCGCCGTCGTGGCGAGCGACCGCCCCGACGGCCCCGCGCCGGACCGCACCTCCGAGGCGGGCAGGGCCCTCGGGGACTGCCTGGCGCGCTCGGCCGTCCCGCTGCCGGACCCGGACTCCTACCAGACCGGGGCCGCGGTGACCTACCCCGGCGGCGCGGTCGTGCTCGGCCGCAGCTCCAGCAGCCTCGTGACGTGCGAGTCCACCGGCGACACGGCGACGGCCGTCCGGGTCCTGCTCGTGCACAGCAGCGCGCCCGCGGTGGTCAGGGACGCCCGGTTCGTCGGTGACGGCGGCATCGCCATCGGCGGCGAGCTCGCGCCGGAGGTCGCGACCGTCGAGATCGGCACCGACGACGAGCCCCTGCGCCCGGCCGCGGTGGCGGGCGGCACCTTCGCCGCCGTGCTCCGGGCGGAGGTCAGCGCGAGCCCCACGTCCTCCGGTGCCGTGCACGCGGTGGCCCGTGACGCGACCGGGGCCGTGCTCTTCGAGAACTTCTGGCAGGTCCCGTAGGGGGCGCGGGCTTGACCTTCGAGCCGGGTCGAAGGTCTACGGTCGCGGCGTGACCAGCCTGCGGATCTCCCAGCTCGCGACCAGGACCGGTGTCCCCGCGACCACCCTGCGCTTCTACGAGACCGCCGGACTGCTGCCCGCCGCCCGCACCCCCGCCGGCTACCGGATCTACGGGCAGGACGCGGTGCGGCGGCTGGAGTTCATCACCTCGGCGAAGGTCCTCGGCCTGCCGCTGGAGGAGATCCGCGACCTGCTCGGCGTGTGGGACCGGGGCGTGTGCGCGGCGGTGCGGGACCGGATGCTGCCGCTGGTCGCCGATCGCCTCGCTGCCGCCGACCGCCGCCGGGCCGAGCTCGCCGCCTTCTCCACCCGGCTCGCCGCGGTCCACGAGCGGCTGTCCGCACCGGCACCGGCGGGCGCGTGCGGACCCGACTGCGGGTGCACCACCGCACCGGCGGCGTCCCGGCAGGGCAGTCCGGTGGCGTGCACGCTCGACGGCCCCGGACTCGCCGAGCGGACCACCGAGTGGCGTCGGGTCGCGGCACGGGCCACCGGACGGCGTGACACCGCGGACGGCGTGACCCTGACGTTCCCCGCGGGCCCAGGGGCGGCCGCGGAGCTCGCGGCGCTCGCGGCGGCCGAACAGGAGTGCTGCGCGTTCTTCGACTTCACCCTGCACCTGACGCCCACCGCGCTGGAGCTCACCGTGCGGGCCCCGGACACCGCGGCCCACCTGCTGGCCGGGCTGTTCGGCGCCGACACCTGAGTGGACGGTCCGCGCGCGGCATCGGCAACCGCGTCGACCAAGCGCTCCTGGTCCGCGTGGAGGACGGCTGAGGCCTACGACGCGGTGGAGCGGTAGACCGCCGTGGCGATCCGGACGAAGGACCGGATCAGCGGGTTGGTGTCGCCCTCGTTCCAGGCCAGCACGACGCGGCTCGGCGCCATGTCGACCAGCGGCACCACGGCCAGGTGCTCGGGCAGGTCGTGGCCGAGCGGGGCGATGCCGATCGTGCCGTTCCAGAGCACCGCCTGCAGGCACTCCTGCACGACGCGCACCACAGGACCTTCCCGCGGCTTGCCGCCGTTCCAGTACGCCTGCCACGCGGGGTCGGAGCCGGGTGGGAACTGGAACCAGCGGCGGTCGGCGAGGTCGGCCAGCCGCAGGTGGTCCCGGCGGGCCAGCGGGTCGTCGGCGCGCAGCACGACGCCGACCGGGTCGGCACGCAGCTCGCGCACCGCCAGCGCGGTCCCGTCGAACGGCGCACGGGTCAGGGCGACGTCGACCGACCCCGCGCGCAGCCCGCACGTCGGGTCGGTCAGGTCGGTGTCGCGGATCCGGATGTCGGCGTCGGGGTGCTCGCGGCGGTAGGCGGCGGCCAGCCGGGTGGCGCCGGTGTCGGTGGCGTCGCCGAGGATGCCGACGGTGATGCCCGCGGTGCCCGCCGCCGCGGCCACCCGCACGCGCACCCGGTCGGCCTGGTCGAGGAGGGCCCGCGCCTCGTCGAGCAGCACGGTCCCGACCGACGTGAGCGCGACGCCCGCGGGGGAGCGGTCGAACAGCGGGGCGCCGACCTCGCCCTCCAGCCGCTGGATGGCCCGGCTCAGCGGCGGCTGGCTCATGTGCAGCCGCGAGGCGGCCCGGCCGAAGTGGAGCTCCTCGGCGACCGTCACGAAGTAGCGCAGGGTGCGTAGCTCCACGCTGTGACGATACCCGCCGGGTATCGGGAGCGCGGAACGGGTCTTGGACAGCCGCCGCGCCCCGGCTGTGGAATCGGACCATGGCTGACGAACAGAAGACCGCCGAGGACCCCGCCGTGTCGGTGGTCGGTCCCGGCGACGGCGAGACGATCGTCCTGGGCACCACCCGACTGCGCGTCCTGGAGGACGGGAGCAACACCGGGCACCGCCTCGGGATCGCGGAGTCCGTGCTCGCCCCGCACACGCCCGGACCGCCGCAGCACCGCCACGCCCAGCACGACGAGGGCTTCTACGTCATCTCCGGCGCGGTGCGGTTCACGGTGGGGGACAAGGACTACGACGCGACCGCGGGCACGCTCGTGATGGTCCCGCCCGGCGCACCGCACACCTTCGCCAACGTGACCGACGAGCCCGCCGTCATGCTCAGCACCTTCACCCCCGACCTGTACGTGCAGTACTTCCGCGACCTCCAGGACATGATCGCGAGCGGTCAGCCGATGACGCCGCAGGCCAACATCCGGGTGATGAGCCGCTACGCCACGGTGCCCGCGACGGACCCCGCCTGACCCCCACCCGCACCACCGCGAAACGGAAGACATGGACATCGCGTACTGGATCGTCGCAGGCCTGCTCGCCCTCTTCTACGCCTACGCGGGCGGCGTCAAGATCGTCCGGAGCCGCGACGGGCTCCGGCCCATGATGGCCTGGGTGGACCGCATGCCGCTGCCCGCGGTCCGGGCCATCGGCGTGCTCGAACTGCTCGGCGCGGTCGGGCTGGTCCTGCCGCCGCTCACCGGGGTCGCGCCCTGGCTCGCCCTGGCCGCGGCCATCGGGTTCGTGCTCCTGCAGCTCGGCGCGATCCCCGTCCACCTCACGAGTGGCGACCGGCAGATCGCCCTCAACGCCACCCTCGTCGTCGTCGCTGCCGTGACCGCCTGGCTGGCCACGACCTGGCTGTGACCCCGACGACGTGCCACCACCACGACACCTGGAGTGACAAGACATGGCGGACCCGATCACGATCTCGGCGAGCTGCATGCGCTACGACCACACCGCGGCCCTGCTGGACGGCGAGGTGGACGTGCCGGGCTTCGCGCTCCGCACCGAGACGAGCGACGACGTCGCGGACCTGTTCCGGCGGGTGGTCGAGCGCCGCGAGTTCGACGTGGCCGAGCTCGGTTTCACCTTCCTGCTGCGGACCATGGACCTCGACGACCCGCCGTTCGTGGGGATCCCGGTGTTCATGATGAGGAAGTTCCAGCACTCGGTGGTCTACGTGAACGAGGCGAGCGGCATCACCGGCCCCGCGGACCTCGCGGGCGCGACCATCGGCGAGTTCGCCGTGTACGGCCACGACATGGGGATCTGGCCGAAGGGCATCCTGGCCGACGAGTTCGGCTTCGCGCCGGAGCGCTGCCGCTGGCTGGTCGGCGGGACGAACGAGCCCATGGGCCCCATGGACTTCGTCCCGCCGCGGCACCCCGACGCGGTCGACGTGCACCACGTCGGCGACGGCGAGGCGCTCGGCCCGATGCTGGAGGCGGGCAAGATCGACGCGCTGATCTCCGCGGTGGCACCGGAGGCGGTGCACCGGGAGGGCTCGGGGGTGCGGCGGCTGTTCGCCGACGCCGACGAGCGGGAGGCCGACTACCACCGGCGCACCGGGATTTTCCCGATCATGCACGTCGTGGTGGCCCGCCGGGAGCTGGTCGAGGCCAACCCCGGCCTGGCGACCGCCGTGCACCGGGCGTTCGGCGCGTCGAAGGCACTGGCGGAACGGGCCTACCGCGAGGGGCGGACCCCGGACCCGGCCGCGCCCTGGTACTTCCCGCAGATGCTCGACCGGGACGGGCGCCTCTTCGAGGACGGCCGCGACGACTACGGGATGGCCGCCAACCGCGCCGCCGTCGACGCCTTCCTGCGCTACCACCACGAGCAGGGGCTCTCGGACCGCCTGCTCCGCAGCGAGGACGTCTTCGCGGCCGAGCTCATGGGGACCTGACCGCAGAGGGCGCTCACGTGCCGCGCGGCGTGAGCTGCTGGGTGCCGATCGCGGACAGCAGGTCGAGCTTGCTCCGGGCGTCCGTTCCGGGACGCGGCGTGTAGACGACCACCCGCAGGTTCGAGCCCTGCGTGGTGAGGGTGTCGGAGTCGAGGTCGACGTCGCCGACCTCGGGGTGCTCGACGACCTTGTGCCCGCTCTGGTGCGCCGCCACCGCCCCGAGCGCCCACAGCTCGCGGAACCGCGCGCCGCGTTCCAACCGGGCGACCAGCGCGGTCAGCTCCCGGTCGTCGGGGTACCGGCTGGTGGTGGCGCGCAGGTCCGCCACCAGCGACCCCTCGAACGCGGCGAGCTCGGCCGGGGTGTACCGCACGCGCCCGGTCGAGCCCTCGAACTGGCGCAGCAGCATGTTGCGCTCGTCCGCGGACACGGCGGTGGGGTCGCCGAACGTGGCCGCGAACAGCGGGTTCCAGTGGAGCAGCTGCCACGTGGCGTCGTAGACCGAGAGCGGGTGCCCGGAGAGCTGGTCCATGATCCGGTGCACGCTGCCGGGGACCAGCCGCGGGACGCGGTTCGGGTCGGCGGTGTGCCCGGCCAGGCGCATCAGGTGGGCCTGCTCCTCGTCGGACAGCTGCAGGGCGCGGGCCAGTGCCACGCACACCTGCGCTGACGGGGTCGAGGCCCGGCCCTGCTCGATCCGGACCACGTACTCGATCGAGATGCCCGCCAGCACGGCCAGCTCCTCGCGCCGCAGCCCGGAGGCGCGCCGGGGCGAGTTCCGCGTGAGCCCCACCGCCTCCGGGGCGAGCCGGTCGCGCCAGGCGCGGAGCGCGTCACCCAGGTCGTTCATCCGGCCAGTCTCCCGCACGACCCCGTCCGCAGCCTGGTACCGGCTGTACCAGGACGATCCCTGGCTGCCACGGGCAGTCGCGCTGGTGGACGGTGGTCCCCATGAACCGACAGCACCACACCGACGCGAACTCCACCCGCCACGAGACCTCGGAGCTGGTGGTGGTGACCGGCGCGTCCACCGGGATCGGCCGGGCGACGGCGAAGCGCCTGGCGGCCGACGGCTTCCACGTGCTGGCGGGCGTGCGCCGCCAGGCCGATGCCGACCGCTTGGCGGCTCCCGGCATCGAGCCCGTCATCCTCGACATCACCGACGAGGCCCACGTGGCCGCGCTGGCCGAACGGGTGGCGCGGGACCGCGACCGGCCGTTGCGGGCGCTGGTCAACAACGCCGGCATCGCGGTCAACGCGCCGGTGGAGACGGTGGCGCTGCCCGAGTGGCGGCGGCAGTTCGACGTCGGCGTGTTCGGGCAGATCGCGGTGACCCAGGCGCTGCTGCCCGCGCTGCTCGCCCACGGCGGCCGCGTCGTCAACATCGGCTCGGTCGGCGGCAAGGTCGCCATGCCGGGCTTCGGCCCGTACTCCGGCGCGAAGTTCGCCATGGAGGCCGTCAGCGACGCGCTGCGCCGGGAGGTCGAGGAGTTCGGGGTGGAGGTCGTGGTCGTCACCCCCGGCGCCGTGCGGACGTCCATGAACGAGAGCGGCGTCGCCACCGCCAAGCGGCTCGCGGGGACCATGACCCCCGACCAGCACGCCCGCTACGACAAGCTGACCGACGCCTTCCTGGCCCAGATCGAGGCGTTCGACAAGGACGGTGTCGAACCCGAACGCGCGGCCGCCGTGGTCGCACGGGCCATCACCGCGCGCAAACCGCGCACGCGCTACCAGGTCGGCCGCGACGCCGCCGTCATCGTCCGCGTCGCCCGGCTCGTCCCCGACCGCCTCCTCGACCGGATGCTGCGCAGGCGGATGAAGCTGGGCTGACCGCGCCCGCCGGACCACCTCGCGCCACCGCCCGGATCGGACCTCACCGCGACGGGACGATCGCCCACAGCGCGAGGTAGACGAGGAACTGCGGTCCGGGCAGCAGGCAGGACAGCACGAACAGCAGTCGGACCGTGCCGGCCTTCATGCCCCACCGCTCGGCGAGCCCCGCGCACACGCCGGCGATCCTGCGGTTGTCCCTCGGCCTGCTCAACGCCGCTGACGTCATGGTCCGTTCCTCCGACTGCTCCGTGGTGGCGCTTTTCCCCGCGCCACCAACGGTAGGCGGCCGCGCGTCCCGGCACATCCCGCCGGAGCGGACACCCGCGGGTGGCTCGCACGGGGGACCTGGTCAGCGGCCGTCCCCGGTTCCCAGTAGCGCCAGCAGTCCTTTGTGGACGCCCGGTGCGGCGGCCAGGACGTCGGCGTGCCCCGGCCGCCACGGCTCGCCGCGCAGGTCGGTCACCACGCCGCCCGCCTCGGTGACGAGCAGGACGCCCGCGGCCACGCCGACCAGGTCGCACTCGTACTGCCAGTACGCGTCCACGTGGCCCTCGGCGACGTCGAGCTGCGGGAACGTGCTGGGCACCGTGGAGCGGATGAGCAGGACCTCGTCGAGCAGCGCGGCGACGGCGTCGCCGAAGTCGCGGTTGCGGGTGCGGGGCTGGGTCATCGCGACGACCGCCGCGTCGACCTCCGTCTTGGCGGACACGGTGAGCGGCCTGCCGTCGAGGAAGGCGCCCCCGCCCCGCACCGCCGTCCACGTGCGGAAGCCGACCGGCTGGTGGACGACCGCGAGCACCGGCGTGTTGTCCCTGAGCAGGGTGACCGTCACCGCCCACTGGTCCGTGCCGTGCACGAAGTTGACGCCGCCCTCGATCGGGTCGACGGCCCACCACTCGCCGGGCGGGAGCTCCGCCATCTCCTCGTCGTCGCCGACCCAGCGCGCTTCGGGGCGGATCTCGGCGAGGGCGGGTCGCAGGATGCCGGAGACGAGGTCGTCCAGGCGCTTGCCGACCGCGCCCATCTCCGCCTTGGTCGTGGGGCGGGCGGTGTCGGTGTACTGGTCGTGCAGTGCGGCACCCGCGCTGACGACCACGGCCTTGACCTGTTCGAGCAGGTTCTCCATGACGGGGCTTCCTCCTGGGCTCCTCGTGCGGTTGCGCCGTCGCGTCGAGCGGCTCGTGTCCACCTTCGAGCCCGACGCCCATTAAGTCCAATGCACTCTTGCTAAGCTAGGGTTTACTGTCATGCAATTGGACTTGAACCTGCTCACGGTCCTCGACGCGCTGCTGGAAGAGGGCAGCGTGCTCGGCGCTGCCGACCGGCTGCGGCTCTCCTCACCCGCGGTCAGCCGCTCACTGGGGCGCATCCGGCGGTTGACCGGCGACGACATCCTGGTGCGCACCGGCCGCACCATGACGCCGACGCCCTACGCGCTGGCAGTCCGCGAACAGGTCGGCGACCTGGTGCGGCAGGCCAGGAGCGTGCTCGTCCCCAACCGGGAGCTCGACCTGGCCGAGCTCGACCGCACCTTCACGCTCCAGTGCCACGACGCCCTCACCACCGCGTTGGCGCCGCCGCTGCTGACCACCGTGGCGGAGCTCGCTCCCGGTGTGCGCCTGCGCTTCCTGGCCGAGCCCGCGTCCGACACCGACGACCTGCGCCACGGTCGCGTCGACCTCGCGATCGGCTCCTCCGCGCCCGACCTGCCCGAGTTCCGCTCCGAGACCGTCGGCCACGACCGGGTCGTCGCGATCGTGCGCCGCGACCACCCGTGCGCGGGCGCCCTCGACCTCGCCGCCTACGCCGCCCAGCCGCACATCCTGATCTCCCGCCGCGGCCGCCTCGCCGACCCGGTCGACGAGATCCTGGCGACCCACGGCCTCCGCCGCCGCGTCGTCGCCTCGGTCGGCACCGCCGCGAGCGCCATGCTCATCGTCAGCCGCGGTGACGCCGTCCTGAGCGCGCCCGCGGCGATCTGGCGCCCCCTCATCGACACGTTCGGCCTGCGGACCGAGCCGCTGCCCGTCCCGGTACCGCCCCCGGCGATGATCTCCAGCTGGCACCAGCGCTACGACACCGACGCCGCCCACGCCTGGCTCCGCGAGAGGGTGCGCGCCACCCTGGCCGCGACCGTCGCCCCCTGAGCACGTCCGGCGTGGGTGGGTGTCGCGGGTCCACCCGGATCCTCCGCCGCTTGTCTACCTTGGCTGTCAGGTGGCAGGCGCGAGTGCGGCGGGGGAGCATCCCCGGAGGGAGGTGGAGCGGTGGTCGAGCAGGAGGTGGTTCCCCGGCTGGGGGAGTTCCTGCGGGCCCGGCGGGCGCTGGTGCGGCCGCAGGACCACGGGCTGCCCACCGGTCCGCGCCGCACGCCCGGCCTGCGGCGCGAAGAGGTCGCCATGCTCGTGGGGGTCAGCACCGACTACTACGTCCGGCTCGAACAAGGGCGGGACAGGCACCCGTCGCCGCAGGTCGTGGAGGCGTTGGCGAGCGCGTTGCTGCTGGAGGGCGAAGCGGCCGAGCACCTGCGCGGTCTCGCGAGTCCCGCGGTGCCGCGCCGTCGTCGGACGGGCCGCCGCGAGTACGCCTCGCCGGGGCTGGTCGCCTTGATGGACGCCTGGCCCGCCACACCCGCGCTCGTCTACGGGCGGTACATGGACCTGCTGGCGGCGAACCCGCTCGGCGGGGCGCTGTTCTCCTGGCTGGGTGAGGAGACCAACCTGCTGCGGGGGATCTTCCTCAGGCCGGGGGCGCGGCTGTTCTACCGGGACTGGGCGCGGATCGCCGAGGGGTGCGTCGCGGCGCTGCGCGCGGCGAACCGCGACCCCGACGACCCGCGGCTGGTCGAGCTGGTGGGCGAGCTGTCGGTGCGGAGCCCCGAGTTCGCGCGGCTGTGGTCGCGCCACGATGTGCGGGCGAAGATGGCCACGACCAAGCACCTGGTCCACCCGGCCGTCGGCGCGCTCGCGCTGTCGTTCCAGAACCTCACCGTCGCCGACGCCCCCGGCCAGCACCTGGTGGTCTACCACGCCGCACCGGGCAGCCCCGAGGAGCAGGCGCTCGCCCTGCTCGGCAGCGCCGCCGCCTCCGACCGGGTCTGAGATCCGGCGGTCCCCTCCCCGACGGTGAGCGATCCGTCGTCCACAAGCGTCCCCTGGGCGCCCGCATCCCTGGAGTCGACATGTCCGTCTGGTTCATCACCGGTGCCTCGCGCGGCTTCGGCCGCGAGCTGACCGCCTCGGCCCTCGCCCACGGCGACCGGGTCGTCGCGACCGCCCGGAACCCGGAGGCGGTCACCGACGCCTTCCCCGAGGCGGGCGACGCGCTGCTGGCCCTGCCGCTCGACGTCACCGACGAGGCGCGGGCCGCCGCGGCCGTCGCCGCGGGTGTCGAGCGCTTCGGCCGGATCGACGTCGTGGTCAACAACGCGGGCTACGGGATCTTCGGCGCGGTCGAGGAGATCTCCGACGCCGAGGCCCGCGACCTGTTCGACACCAACGTCTTCGGCCTGCTCGCCGTCACCAGGGCGGTGCTGCCGACGCTGCGGGAGCAAGGCGGGGGGCACGTCGTGAACATCGGTTCCAGCGCCGGGTTCGCCGCGGGCGCGGGCCGAGGTCTTTACGGCGCCTCGAAGTTCGCCGTGGAGGCCATCACGGAGGCGCTGCGCGGCGAACTGGCCCCGCTCGGCATCCGCGTCACGGTCGTGGAGCCCGGCTCCTTCCGCACCGGGTTCCTGACCCCGGACAGCAGGCGCGGCCCGGCGACCACCATCCCGGCCTACGCGGGCACGGTCGGCGTGCTGCGGACGGCGATCGAGGGCAACGACGGCCGCCAGCCAGGAGATCCGGTGAAGGCGGCGGCCGCCATCCGACGGCTGGTGGCCGCCGCCGAACCGCCGTCGCGGCTCCAGCTGGGCAGCGACAGCGTCGCACTGGTCGAGGGCAAGCTCGCCGCCGTGGCCGAGGAGCTTTCCGCTTGGCGCCCGCTGGCCCTGTCCACCGACTTCGAGCCCGCGTGAGCCCCTTCCGTCCACACGGGCCGGAAGGGGTCGTCAGGAACCGGTGACGGTCGCCGGTGCCAACCACGGGGCGAGTGCCGCGCGGGTGGCCTTGCGGACCGCGTCCCGGTGCGCCACCGCGTCGAGCCCTGGTGCGGTGAGCAGCAGGTGGATCGTGCTCTGCACGGACGCGCCGGCGAACGCACCGGTCAACGCCGCGGCGGTCACCTCGTCGAGCTCGTCGGGGAAGGCCGCGGCCAGGCCGCGGGCGACCTCCAGCTGCGCCCGGCAGCACAGCTGCAGGCCTCGGGCCAGCACCGCGGGGACCTCGCGCATCAGCTGCAACCGCAGCGCGGCGAGCCCGCCGCCCAGGTCCTCGGAGCCGTCGATCTCCGCGATCGCCCGCAGCAGCACCTCGGCGGGGCGCTCGTCCGGCCCTCGCCGCTCGACGCACTCCAGAGCCGCGCGCACCCTGGCCTCGTGGTCGGGGAAGAGCAGCTCCTCCTTGCTCTCGAAGTAGCTGAAGAAGGTGCGCGCGCCCACGTCGGCGGCGTCGGCGATCTCCGCGATCGTGGTGCGCTCGTAGCCCTGGCGCCCGAACAGCTCGGTGGCGGCATCGACGAGCGCGCGGCGGGTGCGGACCCGCTTGCGGTCACGGACGGTCATCCGCCCAGCTTACCGCCGGTCGCAGCGGGGGCAGAACTGCAATCATTGCATTTCTGCACTCACTGCCGATATGTTCTGCCCATGACCCCACCCACCGTCCTGGTCCTCGGCGCGGGCGTCGCGGGCCCCGCACTCGCCTACTGGCTGGCCCGCCACGGGATGCGCCCCACCGTCGTCGAACAGGCAGCCGAGCTGCGCTCCGGCGGCACCGCCGTGGTCGTCAAGGACCGCGCCCACGCGGTCGTCGAGGAGATGGGCGTCCTGCCCCGGCTGCGCGAGCTCGCCACCACCGTCGACGCCATGGCCCTCCTGGACGCGAACGGCAGGCGGATCGCCCGGATCCCCACGTCCTCCGACCGGTCCCCGTCGGTCGAGGTGACCCGCGCCGACCTGTCCGCGGTGCTCCGCCACGCCGTCGGCGACGACGCGGAGTTCCTCTTCGACGAGACGGTCACGGCCCTGGAGCAGGACGGGGAGGGCGTCGACGTCACCTTCCGCCGCGCCGCGCCCCGCCGCTTCGACCTGGTGGTCGGCGCCGACGGCGTCCACTCGGCGATCCGCGGGCTGGTGTTCGGGCCGGAACGCGACTTCGTCACCGACCTGCCCCTGTACGCCGCGAGCGTTCCCGTGTCGCCGGACCTGGTCGACGACCCGCGCGAGATGCTCCTGCTCAACGCGCCCGGCCGCATGCTGGCCATCCACCCGTCACGAACTACCCCGGTCGCCCTGTTCACCTTCCGCGGCCCGCGCGTGGACGGCTACGACGGCTACGACCGCCACGACACCGCGCTCCAGAAGCGCATGCTGGCCGCCGCCTACGCCCCGTTGGGCTGGCGCGTCCCCGAGCTGGTCGCGACCTACCAGGAGCACCCCGCGCCGTTCTTCCAGCCGCTCGGCAACCTCCGGCTGCCGACCTGGTCGCGCGGCCGGGTCGCCCTCGTCGGCGACGCCGCCTCCGCCGTCGCCCTGCTCAGCGACGGCTCCAGCCTCGCCATCGCGGGCGCGCACGGCCTCGCCGCGGCCCTCGCCGCCCACCCCGGCGACCACGCCGGTGCCTTCCGCGCCTACGAGGCCGACCACCGGCCCCGAGCGGACGCGAAACACCGCCTCACCGGCGTGGCCGCCGCCTTGCTGGTTCCCCGGACCCGTGCGGGCCTGGCAGTGCGCAACACCCTCGCCCGGACCGTCACCCGCGCGACCAGGACGCCCCTGCACGACCCGTCGGCCACCCGCACCTGAGCACCCGACGGCTACGCCGCGGTGCCCGCGATCCGGCCGAGCGCGGCCAGCAGCCCGTCGGCGACGAGATGTGCCGTGTCGGCGGGCAGCAGCGCTTCGTCGACGCGGACGCGGATCTCGAAGTCGGCGGTCGTGGGGTTCCTGTCGACCTCGACGGACAACGGGATCTCGTTGCGGTCGCTGGACCACCAGTCGACCGGCTCGACCGTCGTGAGGTCGGCCAGCCGGTCCAGGACGTGGAAGTCGGCGAAGTTGAACCGCACGTGGAACAGCGGCGCGCCGTGGTCGCGCTGGACCTCGGCCAGCGGGAACCGGCGGAACGGCGCGCTGTCGCGTTCGAAGGCGGCGACCGCGGCGATCAGCTCGTGGTCGCCCATCGCCGCGGGGCGGACGCGCAGGGGCAGGGTGTTCAGGAAGAGGCCGAGCACCTGGTCGGCGCCAGGTGACTCGGGGCGTCCGTTGACCACGACGCCGGTCGCGACCTCGTCCACGTCGAGGACTTGTCGGACGGCCCGCACGTGCGCGGCCAGGTAGACGCACTTGGTGGGCACGCCCAAGGCGAGCGCGACCCGTCTGACCTCTTCGGACAGTCCGGAAGGGACGGTGACCACCGCGTCGGGGTCCATCCGGGGCGGTCGGCTCCCGGCGGCGGTCGGGGGGAGCGGGGGAGCGGGGCGGGTGGTGGCCGTCCAGTGCGAGCGGATCTCCGCGGACCGGAGGTCGGCGCGTTCGAGCCGGACGAAGTCGTGGTACCGGACGTCGGGCGGTGCGAGGGGCAGGTCGCGCTCGTCGTAGCGCAGCAGCAGCTCGGTCATCAGTGAGGCGAAGCTCCACCCGTCGAGGATCGTGTGGTGGGCCGTCACCGACAGGTGGTGGGTGCCGTCGGCGTGGGTGAGGACGTGGCAGCGCCACAGCGGGGCGGACCCCAGGTCGAAGCCGCGCTGCCACTCGGTGGCCCACCACCGCCGCAGGGCCTCGTGCGGGTCGGCGGACGTCGCCTCCCGTACGGTCGGTGCGACCTCGACCGACCGGTGCACCAGCTGCAGCGGCTCGGAGTACGCGCCCAGGTCGAACGACGTGCGCAGGACGTCGTGCCGGGCGGCGAGGTCGCGCAGGGCGCGGCGCAGGGCGTCGGGGCGCAGCGGTCCGCGCAGCCGGACGGACACGAGGTCGTGGTAGAGGGTCGGGTCGTCCGCCATCTCGCAGTGGAAGGCGATCCCCATCTGCAACGCCGACACCGGGTAGGCGTCCTCGACGTCGTCGGGCAGCGCGGCGCGGTCGGCGGGCGACAGGAGCGCGGTCCGGTCCGCCGGTGGTACGGGAGCGGTGCGCGACACGTGCGCGAGCCCGGAGACCGTCGGCGTGCGGAACAGCTGGGCGACGGTGACGTCGAGCCCGCGGGCGCGGGCCGCGCCGACCGCCGCGAGCGCGGTCATGGAGTCGCCGCCGAGCGCGAAGAAGTCGTCGGTGGGGGAGACGGCGGGCAGCCGCAGGACCTCCGCCCAGATCCCGGCCAGCACGCGTTCGGTGTCGGAGCCCTGGCCGGGCGGGGTCGTCCGGTCGACCGGTGCGGGGGCGGCCTCGGATCGCGGTGCCGCGCTCCGCCGGGACAGCACGGTGTCGGGGGAGTCCACGGCGGTGCGCAGGAACCGCAGGTACCCGTCGAGCATCGCGTTCGCGGTGCTTTCGGTGAACAGCGCCG
The DNA here is from genome assembly GCF_003002815.1 of Umezawaea tangerina. GTDB lineage: Bacteria > Actinomycetota > Actinomycetes > Mycobacteriales > Pseudonocardiaceae > Umezawaea > Umezawaea tangerina. The sequence goes on from NZ_PVTF01000007.1 coordinate 327,463, forward strand.
AGTCGTACTCGGCGGAGAACGCGGTGCCGTCCGGCGCCTCCCGCACCTCCACCAGGAGGTCGAACCGGGACGTGCCCGCGTCGACGTCCACCATCCGTGTCCGCAGACCGTCCAGGCGCGGCTCGAACCCGGTCGTGCCGTGGTGGGTGAAGGCCACCCGCACCAGCGGCCGGTGCGAGCGGTCGCGGTCCCGGCCGACCACCTCCGCGACGATCCGGTCGAACGGGACGTACTGGTGGTCCACCGCGGCCAGCGCCTGTCGGTGCGCCGCCCGCACCGCGTGCCGGAACGTCGACCCCGGCGCCGCGGTGAGGCGGATCGGCAGCGTGTTCGCGAAGTACCCGACCACGTCGTCGAGCTCGGGGCCGGGACGGCCGGACGACGGTGAGCCGACGACCACGTCGTCGACCCCCGCGAGGTCGGCCACGACCTGCCCGTACGCGGCGAGCAGCACGGCGTACGGGGTGGCGTTCTCGGCACGGGCGAGCGCCGCCACGGCCTGCCGCAGGTCGGCGGGCGCGAACCGGGTGAGCCTGCGCCCGGCGAACGCGGGCTCCGGCGGTCGGGGGTGGTCCGCGGGCAGCTCCAGCGCGACCGGCGCCCCGTCGAGCGTGGTCCTCCAGAACGTCAGCCCCGCGGACGGGTCGACCGACCGCTCCCACGCCACGTGGTCGGTGAACGTCCGCGCCGGGCCGTCCTCCCGGAAGGTGCCGTTGTACCGGTCGGCGAGCTCGCGCGACAGCACGTCCACCGACCAGCCGTCGGCGACCAGGTGGCTGACGACCACCACCAGCAGGTGGTCGCCGTCGGGCAGCGCCATGATCTCGGCGCGGAGCAGGGGAGGGCGGGCGAGGTCGAACGGCCGGGCCGCGAGGCTCCTGGCGCGCCGCGCGGCCTCGGGCTCGTCGGGCACGCGGACCAGCCGTGCCAGCCCGCGCGGCGCGGTGCCGACCGACCGGACGGGGCCGTCGGCGCCCAGGGTGAACCCGGTGCGCAGCGACTCGTGCCGGGCGACCGCCTCGTCCACGGCCTGTGCCAGCCGCGCCGTGTCGAGGTCCCCGTGGACCCGGACGGCGGCGGTGATGTTGTAGGCGCTGCTCGCCTGCGGGGACAGCTCGGCCAGGAACAGCAGGTTGGCCTGGTTCGACGACAACGCCGTGGGGTCGCCCGGCGAGGGTTCCGCGGGGTCGACGGCCGTCCGCTCGGACAGCAGGGCGGCCACCGCGGCGGGGGTGCCCGCGGCGAACAGGTCGCCCAGCGACAGGGCGGGCTCGAAGCGGCGGCGCAGCCTGCCGAGGACACCGGTGGCGTGCAGGGAGTCCCCGCCCAGCCCGGTGAACGGGTCGTGCCTGCCGACCGGGCGCACGCCGAGCACCTCGGCCCAGATGTCGGCGACGGCGCCCTCCACCTCGCCCTTGGGCGCGCTGTAGGGCAGCTCGGCCGGTCGTCCCCGCACGTCGAGCGCGCTCAACGCGGCCCGGTCGACCTTGCCGTTGGCGGTCATCGGCAGCGCGTCCACCGTGACGAAGGCGCGCGGCACGAGGTGCGCGGGCAGCACCTCGGCGGCCGCCGCCCGCAAGGCGGTGGACGTGACGGCGCCGCCGGTGACGAACCCGACCAGCTCGGCGTGGCCGTCGCGTTCGCGCAGCACCACGGCGCACTGCCCGACACCGGGTGCCGACGCCAGCGCGTGCTCGACCTCGCCCAGCTCCACCCGGAACCCGCGCAGCTGCACCTGGTCGTCGGCGCGGCCGTGGAACACCAGCTCGCCGTCCGCGGCATGGCTGGCCAGGTCTCCGCTGCGGTACAGCCGCCCGCCACCGCCCAGGTGGTCGGGCAGGAACCTGGCCGCGGTCAGCTCCGGCCTGCCCAGGTAGCCCAGCGCGACACCGGGGCCACCGACGAAGATCTCGCCCTTCTCGCCGTCGGCGACCGGTCGGAGGTCGGCGTCGAGCAGGTGCACCCGCAGGTCCCGCAGCGGTTCGCCGATGGGGCTGTCGGCGCGGTCGAGGTCGGCGGCGCGCATCGTGCGCGCGGTGACGTGGACGGTGGTCTCGGTGATCCCGTACATGTTGACCAGCCGCGGCGAGACGTCGCCGTGGTGGTCGAACCAGTCGCGCAGCGCCGCCGGGTCCAGGCGCTCGCCGCCGAACACCACCAGCCGCAGGGAGTGGCCCGCGAAGCCCTCGTCCCGCGCGGCGGCCGAGAGCTGCCGGAACGCGGTGGGCGTCTGGTTCAGCACGGTCACCCGCTCCCGCTTGAGCAGCCGCCAGAACTCCTCCGGCGACCGGCTCGTCGCGTACGGCACGACGACCAGGCGCCCGCCGAACAGCAGTGCTCCCCAGATCTCCCACACCGAGAAGTCGAACGCGAAGGAGTGGAACAGCGTCCACACGTCCCGCGGCCCAAGGCCGAAGTCGTCCCCGGTCGACTCGAAGAGCCGCAGGACGTTGTGGTGGGAGACCACCACGCCCTTCGGCGTGCCGGTCGAGCCGGAGGTGTGGATGACGTACGCGGGGGCGTCCCCGTCGACGGGGACCGGTGGCGCGGGCGAGGTGGCGGGGGCGGAGACGAAGGTGACGCCGGTGCCGGTGAACAGCCCGGCGAACCGGTCCTGTCCGGCGACCACCCGGCAGCCCGTGTCGGACACGACGAACCCCAGGCGCGCCGGCGGGTAGGCCGGGTCGAGGGGCACGTAGGCGGCGCCGGTCTTCAGGATCCCCAGCATCATCACGACGAGCCCGGTCGAGCGGTCCGCGCACAGGCCCACCAGCGCGCCCGGTCCGGCGCCCGTGGACCGCAGCGCGCCCGCCCACAGGTCGGACTCCCGGTCGAGCTCGCCGTAGGTCAGCGCGCGGTCGTCGTCCACGACCGCGACCCGCTCCGGGAACTCGGCGCCGCGGCGCGCGAAGAGGTCGACCAGACTGCTGCCCATGGTGGGGTGTCCTCCGTGTTCGGGGTGCGGACTCACACCGGTGTCGTCGGCCGCGGGCGCAGCTCGCCCAGCAGCGCGTCCCGGTGCTCGTGCAGGAAGTGGTGGCCGCCCGCCAGCTGCCGCAGGTCGCACCGCGCGGTGGTGTGCGCCCGCCAGTCCCGCAGGCGCGCGGGGTCGAGCCCGCGGTCGTCCACTCCGGACAGCACGGTGATCGGGCAGTCCAACGGCGGACCCGGCGCCATCCGGTACCGCGCGGTCGCCGCCAGGTCCGCGCGCACGGCGGGCAGCACGAGCTCGCGCATCTCGGGGTCGGCCAACGCCCGCACGTCCGCGCCTTCCTTGCGCAGCAAGGAGACGAGGTCGTCGTCCGGGAGGTGGTCGGGGAACGGCGGGCGCGGCGACCGCGGCGCCGCGCAGCCCGCGACGACCAGGGACTCCGGACCGGGGTGGCCCCGGCGCACGAGCGCGCGGGCGGTCTCGAACGCGACGAGCGCGCCCATGCTGTGCCCCAGCAGCACGTAGGGCAGCCGCGGCAACGAGGTGATGGCGACCGCGACGTCGTCGGCCAGCTCCTGCACCGACTCCGGCGGCGGGTCGGCCAGGCGCTCGGCCCGGCCGGGGTAGCGCACCGCGCGGACCTCGAGCCCGGCTCCCGCGTCCAGCCAGTCGCGGAACACCGCGGCGCTCCCACCCGCGTGGGGAAGCAGGAACAGCCGGGTCGACGCGCCGGGCCGCCCCTTGCCCAGGAACGGACCCGTCACCGGGCCTGCTCGGCTTCGAGCAGCTCGTCCACCAGCGCCGCGAACCCGGCCAGCGAGGGCTCGGTGACCAGGGCGCGCAGCGGCACCCGGACGCCGAGGTGGTGGCGGAGCCGGGCGATGGCGCGGGTCGCGGCCAGCGAGTGGCCGCCGAGGTCGTAGAAGTTGTCGTCCGCCCCGATGCCGCCGACCCCCAGCGTCTCGGCCCACACCTCGCCGATCCTCGCCTCGGTGGCGCTGAGCGCCCGCCCACCCCCGCGGCCGGTCGGGGCGGGCAGCGCCCGCCGGTCGACCTTCCCGTTGTCGGTCAACGGGATGCGGTCCAGCAGGACCACCGCGGTGGGCACCGCGTGCGGCGGCAGGACCAGGGCGAGCGCGGCCCGGACGTCGGCCGCCGTCACGGTGTCGGACGCGGGCACGACGTACCCGACGAGCTCCGCGGTGTCCCCGTCGCGGCGGGCGTGCGCCACGCCGCGCTCGACCAGCGGCGACGACGCCAGCGCCGAGTCGACCTCCCCGAGCTCCACCCGGTGGCCGCGCACCTTGACCTGGTGGTCGAGCCTGCCCAGGAACTCCATCGTCCCGTCCGGCCACAGCCGGACCCGGTCGCCGGTCCGGTACATCCGGGATCCGGGTTCGCCGAACGGGTCCTGGAGGAACGCGGCCGCGGTGAGCTCCGGCGCCCCGAGGTAGCCGCGGGCGAGGCAGTCGCCCGCGACGTACAGGTCCCCCGGCACGCCCTGGGCCACCGGGCGCAGCGCGGAGTCGAGCACGTACCGGCTCACGTTGCGGATGGGGTGCCCGTAGGGGATCGACGTCCACGCCGGGTCGACCTCGTCGAACCGGAAGTAGTTGCTCCACACCGTGGTCTCGGTGGGGCCGCCCAGCGCGACGACCTCGGTGCCGGGGAACGCCTCGTGGACCGCGGTGGGCAGCGCGACCGGGATCCAGTCGCCGCTGAGCAGGACCAGCCGCAGCGCCGGCGCGCCCCCGGTCGGGAGGGGTTCCAGCTGCGCCAGCGCCGCCGGGGCGGAGTTCCACACGGTGACCGGCTCGGTGCGCAGGAGGTCGAGCAGCCTCGCGGGGTCGACCGCGGCCTCCTCGGCGGGCATCCGGACCCCGGCGCCGACGAGCAGCGGACCGAACACGCTGTAGACGGACAGGTCGAACGCCAGCGGGGTGACCAGCAGCGCCAGGTCGGCGGGGCCGACGGCGAACGTGTCGTTCGCCCAGTCCAGCAGGTTCGTCACCGCGCCGTGCGGCACCTGCACGCCCTTGGGGACCCCGGTGGAGCCGGAGGTGAACAGCACGTAGGCCAGCTCGTCGGGACCGACCTCGGGCGGGCTCCACGGCGTCCCCGCCACCGGCAGGCCGTGCACGCGGACACCCGCTCGACCGGCGGCGGCGTGGACGGTCCCGGCGGGCTCGTCGTCGTCGAGCCACACCAGGTGCGCCGGGCCGGTCGTGGCGAACTGCTCCTCGGCCCGGTCCGGCGACACGACCGCGACGTCCGCGGCCACGGCCGCCAGGACCTGCTCGACCCGCCGCCGCGGCCACGTGCGCTCCACGGGCACGTACGCCGCTCCGGCACGCATGATCCCCAGCATCGCGGCGACGGCCAGCGGACCGCGGTCGACCACCAGCGGCACGAGGTCACCGGTCCGCACGCCGAGGCGGTGCAGTGCGGCGGCCACCCGGTCCGCGGTCGAGACCAGCTCCGCGTAGGTGAGCGACCGGTGGTCGCCCACCACCGCGACCGCGTCCGGGGTGGCGCGCGCCTGGTCCTGGACGCGGTCGTGGACAGCGCCCGTCCGCCGCGCGGTGGTGGGCCCGGACCGGACGGCCAGCGCCCGGTCGGACTCGCCCACGCCGCTCAGCGCGCCCACCGGCGTGACCGGGGCGGCGGTGGCGAGCTGGTCGAGCAGCCGCAGGAAGTGGTCGAGCACCCGCCGGACGTCCACCTCGGCCTGCGCCGACGGGTCGAACGAGGCGTGCCCGAGGTGGTCGGTGCCGTCGGTCGGGAGCCGGACGTCCAGGTGCGGCCCGGTCCGGTCCGGCCCGACCGAGATCGTCGCCTCGCCGACGTCCACCCCGGCGGCGGCCGCGACCCGGTCCAGGTACTCGGCCACCGGGGTGTCCGGCCAGAAGGGCACGTCCACACCGGCGTCGCCGCGGTGGAACCGGACCTCCGCCTCCCCGGCCAGCTCGACCAGCGCCAACGACCACGCGGCCAGTGCCCGCACCTCCCACGCCGTCCGCGGCGGGCTCCCGGAATTCCGGGTCGCCTCGCGCACGACCCGGAATGGAATCCCGTCGAGATTTGTCCCATTGTCATCGACAACGGGATTGCCGAACCTGATTCGAGTCGGCTTCCACGTTCGCATTCAGATCCCCCGGACCGTTGCCGCTGGACCACATCTGAAATCCAGAACTACACGAGGTGAACAGCGAGTGCAGCGTGATGTGGATCACGGCCGGTTTCTCTTCCTGGCCTATGTGGATTCGTGGAACAGTTCCGCCGTCTGAAGCGTAACCGTGTGTGTTTCCATCGGGGAGGCGCTTGACATGAGCACGGGTTCTCCGACTTTGTCGGTGACCACGCCGATATTCGGCGACAAGATGCCGATATCACTGGCCCAGCGCGAACGGCTGCTGCTGTGGTGGGGAAACGAGTACTGCCTCGACCAGCCGACTTACGCGTGGATATTCCCTGGCAGGATCGACGTGGAGGTCGTCGAGGTCGCTTGGGGACGACTTCTGTCCCGTTTTGGCAATCTGCGCGCGAGGTTCGTCGCGGACTCCGTCGACGACATCCACCGGGTTGATTCCGCGCTTTCGGGTGCGATCGACGCCACGTTCGTCGCCACTGATGGCGGACATTTCTTCGACGAATTGTGCGCACCGTTGACCGTACTGGGTGGCGCACTCACTCGGATGGTCCATTCGATCGACGGTGATGAGACGCTGATAGGCGTCTGCTTCGACCACCTCGTGATCGACGGGCACACGCTCCGGATGATTCTGTCCGAATTGTGGGGATTGCTCCGGAATGAGTCGCCGGCCGGTCCGGCGCCGTTGTCCGACGAGGCGTTCATCAGGCGCGAACGCGACGCCGCGCTGTCCCCGGCGGTCGAGCGTGACCTCGACTACTGGCGCGAGACGTCGGGTGGGCTCACCTACCCGCCGTTCTTCGCCGACCTCGAGCGCGACCCCGCCGTCCCCGCCGCGCCGGAGACCTCGGTGACGGCCGTCGACCTGTCCGGACCGGCGGACCGGGCCCGGATGTCACGGGCCGCCGCGCTGCTCGCGGCCGTGACGGCCTCGCTCGCCCGGACGACCGGCACCGGGTCGGGGCACTTCACCACCCTGGTGCAGGGCGCGCGCCGCACCAACCGGTCGGAGCTGCGGATGGCGGGGTTCCTGTCCACGTGGCTGCTCGCGAAGGTCCCTGTGGGAGCGACCGTCGACCAGGCCTCAGGCGCACTGCTGCGCGCGATGGGCGCCCACAGCGTCCACCACGCCGAGATCGTCCGGCGGCTGGAGCCCCACCACTACGGGGCGCGCTACCGGCGCACCGAGGCGCTCCCGCCGTACGCGCTGTTCAACTTCCAGGGCGCGGCCGAGCCACCGCGCCTGGCGGGTGGGCTGGGGCGGGTGCTCACCGTGCCGCCGGTGCCGGGCAACGTCCTGCACGGCGGCCTCCGGGTCTACGGCACCGAGCGGGAGGGCACCGGGGCGGTCGACGTCCGGGTCGTCGCGGACGCGGCGGTCCTCGGCACCGGGTTCGCCGACGCGGTCGCCGCCGACCTGGCGGCGGCGGGGTCGTGACCGGCCGGACCCCGATGCCGAAGGGGTTCTGGTTCCTGTGGACCGGCATCCTGGTCAACCAGCTCGGGTCCTTCGTGATCCTGTTCCTCGCCGTGTACCTGACCCAGGTGCGGGGCTTCTCCGCCTCGGCGGCAGGCATCGTGGTCAGCCTCGCCTACGGCGGCGGCGGCCTGGTCGGCACGTTCGCGGGCGGTGTGCTCGCCGACCTGCTGGGCAGGCGGGTCACCATCCTGGTCGCCCACCTGTGCACCGCCGCGGCCACGCTGGCGATGGGCTTCGTCGCCCACCCGGCCGTGCTGGTCGGGTGCGCGCTGGTCGCGGGCACGGCGAGCAACGCGGCCCGGCCCGCGGCGAGCGCGATGATCGTGGACCTCACCGAGGGCGCCCAGCGGGAACGCGCCTTCGCTCTCCAGTTCTGGGCCGTCAACGCCGGGTTCGCCTGCGCGGCCGTCGTCGGCGGCCTGCTGGTGGACACCGACTACCGGGCGCTGTTCGTGATCGACGCGGCCACGACGGTGGTCACCGCCGCGGTCGTGTTCACCAAGGTCCGGGAGACCCACCCGGCCACCGCGCGCACCACCGGCGCGGAGACCCGCGCCGGGTTCGCGCGCATCCGGCGCGACGGGCCGTTCCTCGCCCTGGTCGGCCTGACCGTCCTGTTCGGGGTCGTGTTCATGCAGCACATCAGCACGCTGCCGCTCGCGCTGCGCGAGGACGGGTTCGGCTCCTCGGTGTACGGCAGGCTGATCGCGCTGAACGCGGGCCTGATCATCGCGCTGCAGCTGTGGGTGCCGAAGGCCGTGGCCGGGCGCGACCCGGCCCGCGTGCTCGCGCTCGCCGCCGCGTTCATGGGGGGCGGGTTCGCGCTGCTCGCCCTCGCGCACGACCTGCGGGGCTACGTGCTGTCCACCGTGGTCTGGACCGCGGGCGAGATGCTCCAGGCCTCGCTGGTGCCCAGCCTGGTCGCCGCGCTGTCCCCGCCCGCCGCCCGCGGCCGCTACCAGGGGCTGTTCGCCCAGGCGTTCCCCGTCGCCGCGCTGGTCGGGCCCGCGCTGGGCGGGGTGGTGCTCCAGCACCTGGGAGCGGGCGCTGTGTGGACCGGGTGCCTGGTGCTGGGACTGCTGTGCGCGCTCGGGCACCTCGCCGCCGGACCGGCCCGGCGGCACCGACTGGCGGACTCGCCCACCGCCGCCACCGCCACGAGATGAGGGGTAGATGGACCGCGACCAGTTCCACCGCACCATGACCGACTTCCTGACCGGTCTCGACGAGGACGGCGACGCCGTCGAGGTCGGACCGGACGACAACCTGTTCGACGAAGGGCTCGTCACCTCCTTCTCCGTGGTCGGGATGATCACGCACCTGGAAGGGCTCGTCGGGCACCCGATCGACGTGTCGCGCTACGGCGTCGAGCGGTTCTACACGATCGGCGGCCTGTACGAGGTCGTCCTGGCGGAGGAGGCGCTCCGTGCGGGTGCGTGAGCTGACACCGGGCGGGCTCGACTTCGCGGACGAGGCGTTCCAGACCGACCCGTGGCCGCTCTACGACTGGTACCGCGAGCACGAGCCGGTGTCGTGGTCGGAGGGCATGAAGTCGTACTTCGTCTTCGGCTACCGGCACGTGCGGCACGTCCTCACCTCGCCGGAGTTCACCGCCTACCACCCGTTCCGGCGCAGCAGGGCCGCCTTCGGTCCGTCCACACTGGACAGCGAGGGCCCCGACCACGCCCGAATGCGCGAGGCGCTCAACGGGCCCTTCCGGCCGCGCCAGGTGGCCGGGTACGGCGGCGCGATCGTCGAACCGGTGGTGGACCGGCTGCTCGACGACGTGCTGGCGCGCGGCACCGACGACTGGGTGGACGAGTTCGCCTGGCGGTTGCCGACCAGGGTCGCCTGCCGGGTGCTGGGCATCGACGAGTCCGAGGACTCGACGGTGTACGACCTGATGCGCCCGCTCATCCTGTTCGTCGACCACGCCCCGGTGGCGTTCGCGACCGCGGTGGAGCACCGCGACCGGCTGCGCGCGTACCTCCGCGGGGTGGTGCGGGACGGCGTGGCACCGGACCGGATGCTCGCCAGGCTGACCGCCGACGACACCCTCACCGAGTCCGAGGCGATCGACAACGCGATCCTGCTGCTGGCCGCCGCCACCGAGACGACCTGCTCGGCCACGATCAACCTCATCGCGCGCGTCGCGGGCCAGCCGGGGCTGTTCGACGCCGTGCGCGCCGACCCGGCGAGCATCCCGGCCGTGGTCACGGAGACGCTGCGGCACGAGCCGCCGCTGCACGTGACGCTGCGCTACGCGGCCCACGACGTGGCGCTGGCGGGCGTGGACATCCCGAAGGGGGCGTCGATGCAGGTCTGCATCGCCAGCGCGAACCGCGACCCCGAGGTGTACCCCGATCCGGGGACCTGGGACCCCACCAGGGACCGGCGCACGTTCCTGACCTTCGGCCTGGGCAGGCACCACTGCCTGGGCATGGGTCTCGCGCAGCTGGAGCTGGAGAGCGTGTTGCGCGGCCTGACCCGGCGCCTGGACGGGCTGTGGACGACCGCGCCGGACGACCCCACCCCGCGCGGCCGCACGTTCCGCAGCGTTCCGGGTCTGCGGCTGGGGCACCGGTGACGTCGCTGGTCGCCGCGTTCGGCCGCCAGGTGGGGCGGACGCCCGACGCGGTCGCGCTCGTCGACGCCGGTCGGGGGATCAGCTACGCCGAGCTGGACCGGTGGTCCGACGGCGTCTGCGCTGACTTGCTGGCGGCGGGCGTACGGCCCGGCGGTCTGGTCGGGCTGAGCGCCCGCCAGGGGGCCGCCGTGGTCGCCGCGGTCGTCGGCGTGCTCAAGGCGGGAGCGGGGTACGTGCCGCTGGACCCGTCCTACCCGCGGGCGCGGCTGGCGTACATGGCCGACGACGCCGGGGTCGAGGTGGTCCTCGGCGACGACAGCACCCCCGCGTCGCTGGGCGAGGGCCGCCGGGTGGTCGCGATGTCCGATGTGGACGACGCTCCGCGGCCCGCTCCGGCCCGACCACCGGTGGGCGCCTCCGCCCCGGCCTACGTCATCTACACCTCGGGCTCGACGGGCAGGCCCAAGGGCGTGCTCATCCGGCACGAGCAGGTGCTGGCGCTGTTCGCCTCCACCTCACCGCTGTTCGGGTTCGGCCACGACGACCGGTGGACGCTGTTCCACTCCTACAGCTTCGACTTCTCGGTGTGGGAGATCTGGGGCCCGCTGCTGTCGGGCGGCCGGGTCGTGGTCGTCCCCGAGGCGGCACGCGTGCACCCCCGCGCGTTCGGCGAACTGCTCGACCGGGAGGGGATCACCGTGCTGAGCATGGTGCCGTCCGCCTTCCGGCACTTGGTGATCGACCCCGCGCCGCGGCTGCGGCACGTCGTGTTCGGCGGCGAGCCGTTCGACGCCGGCACCGTGGCCGCGTGGACCGGGGCGGCGGACGGGCGGCGGCTGCCCGCGATCAGCAACATGTACGGCATCACCGAGACCACCGTGCACGTCACCCACCGGTGGGTCACCTCGGCGGACCTGCGGCGGGAGGGACCGGGAACCCCGATCGGGACACCGCTGGCGCACTTGGACGTGCTCCTGCTCGACGAGGAGGGCCACCCGGTGCCGCCGGGCGTCCGGGGGGAGATCCACATCGCCGGGACCGGTCTCTCGCCGGGGTACCTCGGCCGCGAGGACCTGAACCGGGCGCGGTTCCCGGAGCTCATCGGCCCGGACGGCGTGGCCCGCAGGTACTTCCGGTCCGGTGACGCCGCCGCGTGGTCCCCCGACGGCACCGGACTGGTGTTCCACGGCAGGCTCGACGACCAGGTGCAGTTCCACGGGTTCCGCGTCGAGCTGGGGGAGGTGGAGTCGGCCCTGCGCTCGCACCCGGACGTCGCCGAGGCGGTGGTCGTGGTGGAGGACCGCGCCGGGGCCGAACCCGAGCTGGTCGCCTACGTCGAGGCGAAGGCGCCGATCACGGCACGCGGGCTGCGCAAGGAGGCGGCGCTGTGGCTGCCGCGCCACATGGTGCCGACGCGCGTGGTCGTGGTGGACGAGCTGCCCAGGACGGCGTCGGGCAAGCTCGACCGGCAGGGCGCGCGACGGGCGGGCGGACCCCGGTGACGGGGCCCGCCCACCCGTCAGCCCGCCAGGACCGCGCGGGTGAACAGCTCCAGGTGCCGCAGGGTGGCGGCGGCGAGGTCGCGGACCGCCCCCTCGGCGAACATGCGCGGGCTGTAGCTCCAGTCGAACGACAGGCGCTCGTCGACGATGTCGATCCTGACCTCGATCTGCGAGAACGTCCTGCTCTCCGGCGACTTGCCCTGGCCGACGTGGTCGTCGGTGCGGCGGAACAGGTCGGAGGTCGGCAGGTCGTGCAGGCCGCGACCGCGGTAGTGCACGTACACCTGCGGTCGCGGCAGCGCGGCGAAGCGCGGTCCCCACTCGGTGTCCGCGCCGAGGTAGCGCAGCGGACCCCAGGCCTGCTCGACGGTGCGGACGTGCAGGAGCTGCTGGCGCAGCGCGCTGACCGCGCCCGCCGGACCCGCCTGCCGCGGCACGGTCAGCACGTGCGGGACCACGCCCGCGAGCCAGCCGACCGTGCGGGTGACGTCCGGGCCCGCGGGCTGCGGGGTGCGGCCGTGCCGGAAGACGTCGATCGCGACCGTGTCGTGCCCGCAGAAGTCCGCGGTCCCGGCGGCGACGGCGGCCAGCATGACCTGCTCGGTGCTCGTCGCCGAGCCCCGCGCCAGCCCGAGGACGTCCGCGCTGAGCCCCTCGCCGCAGCGGAGCGCGAACGAGGCCATCTCCGACCGCGCCAGACCGCCCCGCGGTGCCTCGGCGGGCAGCCGGCCCACCTCGCGCCACGGGAACGAGAGCCACTCCCGCGCCATCCGCGCGCCGGACGTGCCCAGCGCGGACCGGCGCAACGAGGCCGCGTGCCCGAACGCGGACAGCGACGGCGCGGCGACGGGCTCGCCCCTGAGCAGCAGGTCGAGCTCCTGGGCGAGCGTCTGCACGCTGACCCCGTCGACCACCAGGTGGTGGAAGGCGAGCACCAGCCGGTCGCCGTGGTCCGACGCGGCGTACAGGGCGCGGCACACCGGGGCCGACCCGATGTCGAACCGGCCGTACAGCCCGTCCACGGCCGCGCGGTACGCCGCCTCGGCCTCCCGCTCGTCCAGGCCGGTGGAGTCGAGCCAGGACAGCGGGAACGACGCGTCGGGCGCGGCCAGGGAGACGCCTTCGTGGTCCGGTGAGAACCGGGACCGCAGGACCGCGTGCCGGACGGTCAGGTCGGTCAGCGTCCTGGCCAGCGCGTCGCGGTCGAGCCGGTCGCGCACGGCGAGCACGACGGGCTCGACGAAGTGGGAGGGGTCGGGGTGGCCGAGGCCGAAGAACCAGTGCTGCGACGGGAGGAGCGCCGGGGTCGCGGTCTCCGCGACCGGTGCGGCCGCGGTGGTGCCGTCGACCGCCGAGAGTCCCGCGACGGTCGGGTTCCGGTAGACGTCGCGGACCGAGATCGGCACGCCCGCCGCGGTCGCGCGGGTCACCAGCCGCAGCACCGAGAGGCTGTCGCCGCCCATGTCGAAGAAGTCGTCGGTGGGCCGTACGTCCTGGCGCCCCAGCACGTCGCGCCAGATCGCCAGCAGGTCGCCGTCCCGCGCGACCTCGGCCTCGACGGGGGACAGGCGCAGCGCCCGGCGGTCGACCTTGCCGTTGCCGTTGCGCGGAAGCGACTCCACCACGAGGATCCGGTGCGGCACCTCGTGCGCGGGCAGCCGCTCCCGCAGGTACCCGCGCAGTGTCGCGTCCAGGTTCTCCACGTCGGGCCGCGCGACCACGTGGGCGGCCAGCACCGGCCCGTCGTGCACGACCACCGCGGCCTCGGCGACGGCCGGGTGCTCGCGCAGCGCGGCCTCGATCCCGCCCAGCTCGACCCGGAACCCGCGGATCTTCACCTGGTCGTCGGTCCGGCCCGCGTACTCGATCCGCCCGTCCGGGCGCAGCCTGCCGAGGTCGCCGGTCCGGTACACGAGGTGGTCGCCGCCCGTCGGGTCCTCGACGAACCGCTGCGCGGTGAGCTGCGGCCGGTTGAGGTAGCCCAGGCCCACGCCGACGCCGCCGACGCAGATCTCGCCGACCTCGCCGTCGGGGACCGGGTCGACGCCGTCGAGCAGGTGCACGACGGTGCCGGACACCGGACGGCCGATCGTCACGTCGCCGTCCGGTGCCACCCGCTCGCAGGTGGAGAAGATCGTGGTCTCCGTGGGCCCGTAGATGTTCCACGTCGCCTTCACCACGGCCAGCCGGTCGGCGAGTGCGCGGGGGAGCACCTCGCCGCCCGCGACCACCGTCAGCGTGCCCGGCGGTTCCCAGCCCGCGCCGAGCATCGCGGCGAACATCGACGGCGTGCCCATCAGGTAGCTGACCGACCGCTCGCGCAACGCCGCCGACAGCGCGTCGGGGTCGCGGGCGACGGCCCGGTCGAGCAGGTGCAGCGTGCCGCCGGAGACCAGCGGGAGCAGCAGTTCCAGCGCGGCGAAGTCGAACGCGAACGACGCCATCGCCAGCACCGAGTCCGACGGCGCGAACCCGAAGTTGTCCCTGGCGTGGGCCACGATGTTCGCCACTCCGCGGTGCGCCGAGACGGCACCCTTGGGCTGCCCGGTCGAGCCGGAGGTGTAGATCACGTACGCCGCGTCGTCCGGGCGCACGTCGGCGGGCTCGCGCCGCGGTCCGCTGGGGACGTCCGACGTGGAAACCACGACGGGGCACAGCAGTGCCGCTGTTTCCGGGTCGTCGCTGATCACGGCGCTGAACTTCGCGTCCTGCGCGACGAACCGCAGCCTGTCGAGCGGGTAGGTGGGCTCCAGCGGCGCGTACGCCGCACCCGACCTGAGCACCGCCAGCACGGCCGCGGCCGCCTCGACGGTCCGGCCGACGTGGACCCCCACGACGTCGCCGCGCCCGATGTGGCCGGGCAGCGCGTCGAGCAGCCGGTCCGCGTTCTCCGACAGCTCGCGGTAGGTCCACGACCGCTCGGCGTCGCTGACCGCGACCGCGTCCGGGCGCACCCTGATCTGCTCGGCGATCAGCCCGTGCACGGGAACGTGCGGGTCAACCTTGTCCTGCATGGGTTTCCTTCCGAATTCCTACGTCGTCGCGTCCGGGCGCGGCCTCGCGGCCGACGAGCCGAGCACCCCGGCCGCGGCGAACACCAGCGCCAGCGCGAACCAGCCCACCACGCCCGTCCCGATGACGAGCCAGGTGACCAGCGGCGGGCCCACGGACTGGCGAACGCCCTTGCGCATCGCGAACACACCCTGGTACTCGCCCTGCCTGCCGGGTGGCGGCAGCTCGAACGACAGGGTGAACGCGCTCGCGCTCTGCACCATCTCGCCCCAGGCGACCACGACCGCGCCCACCAGGAGCACGGCCATGCCGACCAGCGGGCCGCCGGTGCCCGACAGCGCCGTCACCGCGCAGCCGACCGCGAGCAGCAGACCGGCCCTGGTCTGCGCCCGCGCGGCATCGGCCAGGTCGTCGGCGGCCTTGCCGATCCGGACCTGGAACAGCACGACCAGCGCCGTGTTGAGCACCAGCAGCACCGCGTTGAAGCCCGCGCCGACCGCCGTGCTCGTGACGATCCACAGCGGCACGGCGAGGGTGATCACGACCGAGTGCAGCTCCAGTACGCCGTTGGCCGCGGTCAGCACCAGGAACCGCACGTCGCGGAACGCGCCGCGGGTCGTCCGTTCGCGAGGACCGGTGGCGCGCGGCGAGCCGTCGGACGGCCGCGCGGCGATCCACGCGCACGCCAGGTGCGTGGCCGCCGTCGCGAGGACGACCGCGACGAACGCCGCGCGCGTGCCGACGGTGAGCGCCAGCCCCGCGAGCGCGGAGCCCGCGGCGAAGCCGATGTTGAACACCGCCCGCAGCCTGCCGCGCACGACGGCGGCGGCCGCGCCGACCCGCTCGTGCACCAGCGTCGCCCGCAGCGGTTCCGCCGCGCCCTCGCACACCCCGATCGCCACCACGGCCAGCAGG
This sequence comes from Umezawaea tangerina, assembly GCF_003002815.1. GTDB lineage: Bacteria > Actinomycetota > Actinomycetes > Mycobacteriales > Pseudonocardiaceae > Umezawaea > Umezawaea tangerina. The sequence continues at coordinate 343,042 of NZ_PVTF01000007.1, forward strand.
AACGGCGTGAACGAGGAGACCAGCCCGTAGGCGGCCACCACCGCCGCGCACAGCACGTGCGCGGCCACCAGCGGGCGCCTCGACCCGAACCGGTCCGCGAGCGCGCCCGCCGGGGTGCTGACCGCGATGCCGCACAGCCCGGCGACACCGAGCCCGAGACCGACCTGCTGGGGGCTCAGCCCGACGACGCGGGTGAGGAACACCGCGCTGGAGGTCAGGAACAGCCCCGTGCCCAGCGACTGGGCGAGCACGAGCACGGCCAGTCCGCGGGCGGCCCCCGGTTCGGGGACCACCGCGGACAGCCACCGCCGGGCGCTCCCGCTCACCGCGTTCGTGGCGGGAGGCACGCTCACACCTCCAGCTTCTGCCAGTCGTCGAGGTTCTGCAGCTCGAAGACCTCGGTGACGGACGCGATCCGGGACTCCAGCGAGGTCGTCTCGCCGAGGGTCAGGATCGTCTTGAACGTGTCGCGCAGCGCCGACACGGTGGCCCGCAGCCCCTGGTTCGCGTAGATCACCACGGACACGCCCGCCGCGGCGGCGTCGTCGACGTGCCACTCCGGGTAGGTGGTCGGGACGACGACCACCGGGCGGTGACCGTTCCACGCCCGCAGGAACTCCAGCACCTGGTCGTTGACCTTGGCCTTGGAGTGGATCAGCACGGCGTCGGCGCCCGCGTCGGCGTAGGCGTGGCAGCGCTCCAGCGCCTCCTCGACGCTCAGCCCGCTGATCAGCGCCTCGGTCCTGGCGATCACGAAGAAGTCGGGGTCGCGCTGCGCGTTCTTCGCGGTCTCGACCTTGCTCGCGAACGCCTCGGTGCTCAGCAGCGTCTGCGCGCCGCCCGCGAAGCTGTTCATCTTCGGGAAGAGCTTGTCCTCCATGCACACGGCGGTGATGCCCGCGGCCTCGTACTCGTGCACCATGTGCGCCACGTTGAGGTTGTTGCCGTAGCCGGTGTCGCAGTCGGCGACGACCGGGATCGACAGCGCCTTCTGCATGTTCGACGCGCCTTCGAGGTACTCCGTCATCGTCATGACGCTCGCGTCGGGCAGGCAGCGGGCGGCGGACATCTCCAGGCTGGAGGCCCACACGCCCTGGAACCCCGCCTGTTCGGCCAGCGCGGCGCCCATGGCGTCGTGGGCGCCGGCGAGCCGGACCACCTTGTTGGCGGCCAGCACGGTGCGGAAGCTCTGGTGTTCGCGCCTGAGCATTCGGTGTTCTCCCTGTGTGTCTCGTGGACCGTGGTTTCTCGGGGACCGGGTCCGCCGGTCCGTCGCGTCGCGGGACCGGGTCCGGCTAGCGGACGAGGGCCGCGTCGAGGTCGTCCGCGGTCCGCACGTGGCCCCAGAACTCGTGGAGCCAGCGCAGGACGTCGTGCATGATGTGGTGGTCCTGGTTCGGGCGCAGCGCCCCAAGCTGGAAGAACATGACGCCCTCGCTGGGCGGCCCGAGGAACGTGAGCCGCTCGTCGGCCGAACCGCCGGACCGGACCGGGTGGAAGCCGTCGGTCAGGTCGAGCCCACCGGGCTCGAAGTCCGGCGCGCCGTCCTGGCCGGGGTTGCGCCACTTGCGGACCAGTCCGCGCCGCAGCAGGTTCGGGTAGATCGGTGAGAGGTCGGCCTCCGGGTCGAAGGAGTGCACCCTGGCGTCGACCAGGACGTCGAAGTCCCGTTCGACTCCGGTGTCCCGCCCGGTGACCCGCCACCGGCCGTCCACCCCGCGCACGCTCGCGCCGGGACCGACGGACACGTCGAGCAGCCCGTGCTCGACGAGCGCGAGCATCTTCTCCATGACCTCCAGCGCGGCGCCGTTGGCCAGCCGGTTGTGGTGTCGCATGTAGACGTCGAGGAACGTCCGGTGCGACCGGGCGGTCAGCCCGCCGAAGTCCACCGCGTGCGCGAGCACCGGCCGCAGGTCCCGCCAGACGCCGTCGGCTGCGGCCTTGACCGGGTTGTCGACGTTGTTCTGGTCGGCCCGCAGGTGGTCCAGCCGCATGAACTCCAGCAGCGCCTCGCGGAAGCCGTCCTCGCCCACCGTGCCGTCGACCGGCTCGATGGTGTCCTTCCAGGAGAACGCGTTGCCCGCCACGGTGGTCTCGTTGCCCCACGGCGACGTGGCGGCCGCCACGGCCGCGGCGAACGAGGCCGGGTCGTCGAGCAGCCCCGCCAGCTCCGCGGCGGCCGCCTCGCCGTACACCACGTGCAGGAAGCGGCGCAGCGCCGCGGACAGCAGGGGGTCGGTCCCGGCGATCGGCCGTTCACCGCGCAGGACGGCGTCCAGGACGGCCGCCATCGTGGTGAACGCCTGCTCCAGCGGGCGCAGCAGCACGCGCTGGGCGCCCTCGGGGTCGACGTCGCCGCCCGCGTCGCGCAGGAACGCCTCGAACGCGGGCCGGGCGGCGTCGGCGAGCGCGGCACCGGCGTCGGGACCGAGCAGCGTGGTGTGCTGCAGCAGCGCCATCTCCAGCAGCACGATCGGGAGGATGTGCCGCTCGAAGTCCAGCTGGCGGCGCACCCGGTCGCCGATGAGGACGGGGGAGCCGACCGCGGCCCGCAACCGGTCCACGGCGCCCTCGGTGAGGAACACGCCGCGGTGCTCCAGGTTCGCGAGGTCGCGCTCCTTCGCGTTGAACGGGCGGGCGAAGGTGAACAGGCCCGAACCGCTGAACGCCAGGATCGACGCGGGCTCGCGGCCCGACGGCCGGTAGACCAGTCGGCCGTCGACCTCGTCGTAGGTGCCGCCCCGGCCTTCGGTCAGGTGCAGGACGACGTCGATAGCCGTCAGGCCCATGCCGGCGCACCCGATGGACTGGCCGGGCGCCACGACGTCCTCCGGCAGCCCCACCTCCAGCGGGTACACCGAGGACACGAAGGTCGCCGGGCCCTTGGCGGCGAACTCGGCCCACGCGCGCTGCCGGGGCAGCGACGCGGGGTCGTTCGCGGAGTGCCCGGTGAGCATCAGCACGTGGTCGACGACCCCCTGGGCGGCGCCGTCCGCGGTGACCGGGCGCAGGCCGTCGGCCTGCTCGACCAGGTCGACCACCTCGGTGCCGTGCAGGAGCACGTCGATCCGGGGGTGCGCCCGCAGCAGGTCGAGGTAGGTCCCGAACTGCTCCCGCAGCGCGAGCCCGTGGACGTAGCGCTTGGGCCAGTCCTCCGGGCTCAGGTCGAACGACGGGTCGCCCGTCTCGTCGAACTTGGTCCGGCACCACTCGTGCAGCGTCGGGCGCAGCTCCCTGGGCAGCAGCGGGCCCGCGTCCGACACGCTCTCGTCCGCCGCGAAGGCGACCTGGCCGACGATCCGGTTGAGGAAGCTCGTGGTCGGCTGCTCGGCGCTGTGCACCTCGCCGTCGCCGAAGTGCCCGGAGCGGTCGTACACGTGGATCTCCAGCGAGGTCCCCTCGCCCAGCGAGTCCGCGGTGGCGGCGAGCCGCTCCATCACGTACGTCGCGCTGGGGCCCGCGCCGATCACCGCGAGGCGGACGGTCCTGCCCATCAGGCGGCACCCCCGGTCCGGACGGCGGGCAGCACCCGGTCGAGCGCGCTGAAGAAGCCCTTGATGTCGGCCTCGTCGAGCTGGCCCATGTTCGCGACCCGGAACACCGCGCCCAGCTCCTCCTGCACGCCGTACACCACGTAGCCCTCGTCCTTCAGGCCGTCGTGCAGGTCGGCGTAGCGCACGCCGTCGGGCACCATGACGTTGGTGACGCTGTTGCTCCAGTGCTCGGCGGGCAGCAGGAACTCCATGCCCCGTTCGGCGAGCCCCGCGCGGACCTGCGCCGCGAGCTCGGCGTAGCGGGCCGCCCGGCCGGTGACGGTCTCCTCCAGCACCAGGTCGAGCGCCTGCTCGAAGGCGAACATCACCTGCACCGCGGGCGTGAACAGCGGCGCGCCCACGATCGCCTGGCCGCGGTAGTGGCCGTGCAGGTCGAGGTAGAACGTGTGCGCCGGCACGTCGGCCAGCTCCTCGAAGCGGGACCTCGGCGCGCAGACGAAGCTGACGCCGGGCAGGCCCTCCAGGCACTTGTTCGCCGTGGCCACGCACCAGTCGACGTGGTCGGCCAGCATGTCGAAGCTCTCCGCGCCGACGCTGCTGATCGCGTCGACCAGCAGGGACCGGCCCAGCCGGTGGGTGATCTCGCCGATGGCGCGGACCGGGTTGAGCATCCCGGTGCTGGTCTCGTGGTGGACCATCGCCACGTGGGTGATCGTCGGGTCGTCCACCAGCGCCCGCTCGACCGCCGCCGGGTCGATCGGGTTGGTCCAGCCGAACTCCAGGTACGTCTCGTCGATGCCGTGGGTGGCCACGATGAGGTGGATGCGCAGGCCGTAGTTCCCGTTGTCCAGCACCAGGATCCGGCCGTCGGCGGGGACGACCGACGAGACGGCCGCCTCCAGCGCCGCGGTGCCCGACCCCGCCAGCAGCACGCTCGTGCAGGTCTCGTCGCCGCCGCACACCGCGGTGGCCTTCGCCCGGACCCTGGTCATCAGGTCGGCGACCTCGGGCTCGCGGTGGCAGACGTCGGGGTAGGCCAGCGCGGAGCGGACCCGCTCGTGCACGTTGACCGGGCCGGGGTTGAGCAGGACCGTCCTGGACGGCGGAGGTGCGGCCTTTCCGTACTTCGACGCGAATGCGTCCGGCATGAAGTGCTCGCTTTCGTCTACTGGACAGGCGGCTAAACGCGCGGATACCGTCCCAATTGGTTCGGAACCGGGTGCGACATCCACCGGACGCCAGTCCGGCAAAATGGACATACCTCCCGGACCGGCAATGCCGATTCCGCTGCTCGCTGAATTGCACGGTGAATAAACGCGCGTATTCGGCGTTCGGCGGATATCAGCAGTTAACCAGAAAGCCGCCTGCTGTACCTGCTCCGTTCGGGTGACTGGGAAGTGCATGTCCGGTGACATGTTGTCCACTTCCGGACTTCTGGTGTTCGAGGGGTTCCCCTTGTGTCGCAACGCCTGTACCGATCATGCTATGGCCAGGCGACGCGAGGTGGCCGTCGCCGGCGGCACGATGCCGGGCGGACGGCGAGTTGTTGTCGACACTCGCCGTTAACTTGACGTCGAAAGGCGGAATCATCTACTTTACGAAACTTTCGGCCACTGCTGTCGCGTATCGACAAATCAATGGGGTGCGTTCGCGCCAAGCAAATGTGTCCTGTATCGCACTACCCCTCATGTCGGTGGCGATCCGGGAAGAAAGTGGTTAGACCTGAAGTATCGCAACCGCCCCGACGGTCAAGGGCGGACCTACCAGGCCGCCCTTCGAACGGAAAGCGAGAATGTCCGCACAAGACACGCTCGGCGGTGGCGCCGCCCTTGTCCTGCCCGAGTTCGACGACCCTCCCGCGGACCAGGGGGCGGCGCTGACCTTCCACTGGCGGGAGACCCTCCGGCAGACCACCGCGGCGGGCACCGCGAGAGGGTACGACCTGCCTCGGCCCGAGGGGTGGGCGGCCCACCGGCTGGTGCCCTGGCGCGTCGAGTTCTGGCACGGCCACGCGAGCCGCCTGCACCGCAGGCACCCCCGCACCGCCGACGGCGACGGCTGGACCGCCCGGCGGCCGCACCCCCGACCTGCTCTGACCGACCCCGGCAAGACGATCTCTTGGCGCGACGGAGAGGAACGCAGTTGACGACATCGAGGGCCGAACGACCCGGCACCGGCACCACCACGTTGAAGCGGTCGATCCTGGTGCTCGACCCGATCGACGAGACCGCGCTGCGCAGCCTGGAGGAGGACTTCGACGTCCGCGTCCGGTTCCAGCCGCCGGAGGCGGAGCTGCGGGAGCTGGTCCGCGACGTCGACGTGCTGATCGTGCGCAGCGGTGTCCGGATCGACGCGTCCGTGGTCGCCGCCGCCACCCGGCTGTCGCTGGTGTGCCGCGCGGGTTCGGGCACCGACAACCTCGACCTGGTCGCGCTCGCCGCGGCGGGCGTGCGGGTCTTCAACGTGCCGGGCGGCTCGTCCGCGGCCGTGGCCGAGCTGGCGCTGGGCCTGACCTTCGCCGTCGCCAGGAAGATCGCCCTCGCCGACCGGCAGCTGCGGGAGGGCATCTGGGACAAGCCCCGCCTCGCGGGCCGCGAGCTGGGCGGCAGCGTGCTCGGTGTGGTCGGCCACGGCGCCATCGGCTCGCGGGTCGCCGCGCTGGGGCGTGCGCTGTCGATGCGGGTGCTGGTCACCTCGCGCCGCGACGACGAGGAGTACCGCCGCGGCGTCACGGCGAGCGGCGCGGAACCGGTCGGCCTCAAGGACCTGCTCGCCTCCTCCGACGTGGTGTGCCTCGCCGTCCCGCTCACCGACGCCACCCGCGGGATGGTCGGTGCGGGCGAGCTGGCGCTGATGAAGGACTCCGCGTTCCTGATCAACGTCGCCCGTGCGGGTGTCGTCGAGGAGGACGCGCTGCTGGCGGCGTTGCGGGACCGGACGATCGCGGGTGCCGGCCTCGACGTGGTGTCCAACGAGCGCACCCGCAGCCCGTTCGCGGACCTCGACAACGTCGTCCTGACCCCGCACATCGGCGCGATGTCGCTGGACGCGCAGCGGCGGATCGGCGAGATCGTGGTCGACTCGATCCGCACGGCGCTGACGGGCGGCGACATCGCGAACGTGGTGTGCTGAGCGTGCCGACCACGACGATGGCGGCCGCCGTCCTGTCGCGCGACCGGGTCATCGAGCACCGGTCCGTCGACCGCCCCGAGCCCGGACCCGGCGAGCTGCTGGTGCGGGTGAGCCGCACCGGGATCTGCGGGTCCGACCTGGCCACTTACGCCGGGCACCACCCGTACAAGACCGCGCCGGTGGTGCTCGGCCACGAGCTCAGCGGCCACGTGGTGAGGGTGGGCGCGGACGTCGAGGGGTTCGCCGAGGGCGACCGGGTCTGCTCGGCCGCGTTCTCCCACTGCGGGGAGTGCGTCGACTGCGCGGCCGGGGCCACGAACCGGTGCACGAGCAGGCTCAACCTCAGCCACCTCGGCTGGGAGGGGTCGTTCGCGGAGTACGTGCTGCTGCGCCCGAACATGGCCTTCCGGCTGCCCGCCGAGGTGGACGACGAACTCGGCGCGCTGGTCGAACCGCTGTCCATCGGGCTGCACGCCGTGCGGCTCGCCACCGGCGTGGCGGGCGGCGACGTCGCGGTGCTCGGCACCGGCGGCATCGGGCTGAGCTGCCTGGTGGCCGCGGTCCGACTGGGCGCCCGCGCCGTCACGTGCGTGGACATCGGGACGCAGAAGCGCGCCCTGGCACTGGAACTGGGCGCCGAGTCCTTCGTGGACGGAGCCGACCCCGGTGCGGTGCCCACCGGCGCGGACGTCGTGCTGGTGGCCTCCGGTCACCCCGGCGCGCTCGCGCAGGCGGCGGCGATGACCAGGCCCGGCGGCGAGGTGGTCGTGGTCAGCTACTTCGACCGACCGCAGGACGTCGACCTCAACCCGCTGGTGTCGCAGGAGGTCGTGGTCCGGTTCTCCGCGCTGTCCACGGCGGCGGACTTCACCGAGGTGATCGGCTGGCTGGAGCGCGGCGAGGTGGACCCGCGCCCGATGGTCACGCACAGGTTCCCGCTGGCCGCCGCCGACGAGGCGATGCGCGTGCTGGCGAAGGGCGGCCCGGTGGGCAAGGTCGTCCTGGCGGTCTCGGACGGGAGGGGTGGGCGATGAGCGGCGGAGGACGTGACCTCGTGGTCGGCGTGGTCGGCGCGGCGGGGTACACCGGGGGCGAGCTGTGCAGGCTGCTGCTCGGCCACCCGGACGTCGGCACGATCCTGCCCGCGGTGCGCGACGACCGGTCGTTCGAGCGGACCCACCCCAACCTCGCGGGCTCCGGCCTCGTGTTCACCACCGTGGACGAGCTGGAGGCGCGGGCGGTGGACCTGGACGTGGTGTTCTTCTGCACCCCGACCGGCCACGCCATGCTGGCCGCGCGGCACTACCTGGACGCGGGCGCGGTCGTGGTGGACCTCAGCGCGGACTTCCGGTTCGCCGACCCGGCCGCCTTCGAACGCGCCCACGGGGTGGTGCACGCGGCGCCCGAACTGCTCGACGAGGCCGTGTACGGCGCCACCGAGCTGAACCGGGACCTGGTGCGCAAGGCGCGCCTCATCGCCAACCCCGGCTGCTACGCCCTCACCGCCGTGCTGGCGCTGGCCCCGCTGCTCGACGCCCGCGGCGACGGGATCCACGACGTGGCCGTGCACGCCGTCAACGGCACCACCGGGGCGGGCACCACGCCGAAGAAGGACCTGGCCCACGCCGAGGTCTTCGGGTCCATGCTCGCCTACAGCCTCGAAGGCCACCGCCACGGACCCGAGCTCGAGGCCGTGTTCGGCGCGCTGACCGGCCACGAGGTCGGCGTGGACCTCAACACCACGCACGGGAACTTCGCCAGGGGCATCCACCTGCAGGCCAACGTCCGACTCACCGGACCGACCTCGCGCGCGGAGCTGCTGGAGACCTACACCCGGTTCTACGGCGCGGGCCACGACGGCGAGTTCTTCGTGCTGGTCAACGACAACGCCCGCACCGGGAAGATCAACGACAAGCAGTACGACCTGTACCCGAGGCTGGCCGACGTGGTCGGCTCGAACTTCTGCCACCTCGGCCTCGACCACGACGCCGACCGGAACGTGGTGAAGGTCGTCGCGGTCACCGACAACCTCGTGAAGGGCGCGGCCGGGTCGGCGATCCAGAACATGAACGTCGCACTGGGCCTGCCCGAGACGGCGGGGCTGCGCGCGTATGCGCTCTGAGACCGGCACCGCCCCGGCGCTGCGCGGAGTGCCGCTGCTGAGGGACGCCCCCCTCGGCCGCGGGCAGCGGTGGATCTACTCGGCGGGCTTCAACGTGACCCCCTCCTCGCGCCGGTCGGAACGCCTCGACACCGAGCTGGCCGACCTCGGCCTCCTGCTGCGCGCGGGCTGCCGGGTCGCCCTGCTCTCGCACCAGGGCGAGCACGGCACCGCGCTCGCCCTGGACTTCGTCGCCGACCACCTGCGCGCCCGGCTGGCCGCGCCGGTGGACTACCACCCGGTCAACACCGGTCCGGACGCCGCGCGGCGCGCGGAGCGGATCGGGCCGGGGGAGCTGGTGGTGTTCGGCAACACCCGGCACCACGCGGGCGAGACGGCGGGCGACCCCGCCCTGGCCGCGGAGTTCGCCGCGCTGGGCGACCTCGTGGCCGCGGGCGGGTTCTCCAAGGCGCACCGCGCCCACGCCTCCAACGTGGGGATCATGGCGTTCCGACCGGGTTTCCTGGCCGACAGCGTCGTGCGCGAGGTGGAGCTGCTGGCCCCGTGGGCGGGCGCGCGCGACAACCTGGCCTCCGTCGCGGTCCTGGGCGGGAGCAAACCGGAGAAGACGCTGACGGGGCTCGCCCACGTCATGGACACCTACGACGTCGTCGTCCCGGGTGGGGTCGTGCTCAACACCCTGTTGCGCGCCAAGGGGTACGACGTCGGCGGGTCCGAGCTGGGCTCCCGGCCGGAGGAGTGCCTGGCGGTGGCGCGGGACGTGCTGGGACGGCCGCACCGGGCGGAGCTGCTGCTCCCGGACGAGGTCGTCGTGGCACCCCCGACCGGACCGGCGCGCACGGTCCGGGTGTCCGACGGTGTGCCACCCGGTCACGCCGTGGTCGACCTCGTGGTGTCCGCCGCGACGAGGGCCCGGCTCACCCACCTCGCGACCCGTGGCGCGAGGGCGTTCGTCGCGGGGCCACCCGGCCACTGCGCACGTGGGTTCACCACGGGGTCGGGGCACCTGGTCGACCTGCTGACGGCACCCGCGGTCGACCTGCTCCTGCTCGGCGGGGACACCGCGGCGGAGCTGCCCTGGGACGGACCGGTGTCCACCGGCGGAGGATCGGCCCTGCACTACCTGGCCCACGGCACCTGCCCGGCGCTCGACGCGCTGCGCGGGTCACCCGCGACCGAGGAAGGCGACACATGATCATCGACCTGCCCGTTCCCACCGAGGTCGTCTTCGGTCGGGGGAGCTCGCTGGAGCTCGGCTCGCGGACCCGCGCGCTGGGCGGCCACGCCCTCGTCGTGACCGGGCGCCACGCCCTGCGCCGGGCGGGCGTGCTCGACGCGCTGCTGGGTGTCCTGCACGACGCGGGCGTGCGCACGACGACGTTCGACGCGGTGTCCCCGGACCCGAAGGCGAGCGAGGTCGACGCCGCCGTGGCGGTCGCCACCCGCGAGGGCTGCGACGTCGTCGTGGGGCTCGGCGGTGGCAGTGCCATCGACGCCGCCAAGGCGATCGCCGTCGGTCTGCGGTTCGGCCCCATCGGCCCCCTGGTCGGGCGGACGCTGGACGACGTCACCGACCTGGTGCCCGTGGTGGCCGTCCCGACGACCGCGGGCAGCGGGGCCGAGGTCACCAAGGGCTCGATCATCACCGACACCGAGCGGAACCTGAAGTCCGGCATCCGCGGCACCGCCCTGTTCCCCCGGCTCGCGGTCGTCGACCCCGGACTGCTCGCCACCGTGCCGCTCGCGGTGGCCGTGGAGTCCGGGTTCGACGCGCTGGCGCACGCCGTGGAGGGCTACCTGGCTCGGCGTTCGACCGAGCAGTCCCGCGAGTTCTCCGTGCGCGCGCTGGGGATCCTCGGGGCGCGCCTGCCCGAGGTCGCCGCCGGTCGCGCGGACGACGCCGTGCTGGACGACATGGCGATGGCGGCGCTGCTGGGCGGGGCGAACGTGGCGCTGGCCAGCACCTGCCTGCCGCACCGGCTGCAGCAGGCCATCGGGTCGGTGCCCGGCGTGCCGATCTCCCACGGCCGGGGGCTGGCCGCGGTCTACCCGGCGTGGGTCGACCGCGTCCGCCCGCACGCCGCGGGCAGGCTCGACGAGGTGGCCCGCATGCTCGGGCACGACGACCCCGCCGAGGCGATCGCCGCCCTGCGCCGGGTCGCGGGGCTGGAGGCCGACCTGCGCGAGCACGGGTTCGAGCCGAAGCACGTCGACGACTTCGTGGCCGCCGTGACGGGGAACCTCGACAACGACCCGATCCCGGACCCCGACACCGACCTGCTGCGCGAGCTCTACGAACGGTCCTTCACCCGGTAGCGCCGACCGGTCAGGGCCAGAGCAGGTCCGCGGACCACCCGTCGCCGGTCGCGGTGTAGCGCAGCCGGGTGTGGTTGCGGCCCTCGTCGCCCTGCCAGAACTCGACCTCGTCGGCCCGCACGCCGTACACCGTCCACTCGGGAGCGACGAAGTCCGGGTCCCGCAGGATCTCCTCGGTCGCCTCGGCCACGGCGGCGACGCTCTCCTCGCGGCTGCCGAGCACGTCGCTCTGCCGCGACAGCTTCGCCGCCGCCCGCGCGCTCGGGGACCGGTTCAGGTAGTCCCGCGCGCTGTCCTCGGCGTCGGCCACGACCACCGCGCCGCGGACGCGCACCTGGCGGCCGAGGCTCGGCCAGTAGAACGTGAGCGCCGCCCACGGGTTGTCGGCGAGCTCCTTGCCCTTGCGGCTGCCCGACCCGGACGCGAACTGCCAGAGCCCGCCGTCGAGGTTCTTCAGGATCAGCACCCGCGCCGACGGGCGTCCGCCGTGGTCGGTCGTCGACAGGGTCATCGCGTGCGGCTCGGTGACGCCGGACTCGACCGCGTCGCGCAGCCACTCCTCGAACAGCGCGTCCGGGTCGTCCGGCGCGCTGTCGAGGTCGAAGGAGGGGAGCGGACCGGCCAGCGAGGGGAGGCCTCGGAGCAGTCGCCTGATGGGGTTGTCCGTCGCGGTCACCGGGTCGATGCTAGCGAATCCGCTCCACGGGTGATCATGGAGGCGACCACACTGGGAGATGACCGGGTTCGCCCAGGGCGTCCGTGGCATCACGAGCGGCGGTGTCCGGGGCAGACCCTCGGGGGTGGTGCTCGTCCTGCCGCGAGCGACAGGGGAGCGCCACCCCCGAGGATCCCGGCAGTCAGCGCGTGCGGATGGTGGAGCGCCCGGCGTAGCGGGCCTCTGAGCCGAGCTCCTCCTCGATCCTGATGAGCTGGTTGTACTTCGCGGTGCGGTCGGAGCGCGACAGCGAGCCGGTCTTGATCTGGCCGCAGTTGATCGCGACCGCGAGGTCGGCGATGGTCGTGTCCTCGGTCTCGCCGGAGCGGTGCGACATGACCACCGAGTACCCGGCCTTGTGGGCGCGGTCGGTCGTCGTGAGCGTCTCGGTCAGCGTGCCGATCTGGTTGACCTTGACCAGGATCGAGTTGGCGATGCCGCGCTCGATGCCGTCGCCCAGCAGGGCCACGTTGGTGCAGAAGACGTCGTCGCCGACGAGCTGGCAGCGGTCGCCGATGGTGTCGGTGAGCAGCTTCCACCCGTCGAGGTCGTCCTGCGCCATGCCGTCCTCGATGGACAGGATGGGGAACTTCGCCGTCAGCTCGGCCAGGTACCCGACGTGCTCCTCGACCGAGCGCTTGCGGCCCTCGCCGGTGTAGTCGTAGACGCCGTCGCGGTAGAACTCCGAGGCGGCCGGGTCGAGCATCAGCGCCACGTCGGTGCCGGGCTCGTAACCGGCCTTCTCGACGGCGTTGACGACGAACTCCAGCGCCTCGTCGGCGGAGCCGAGGTTCGGCGCGAAACCGCCCTCGTCGCCGACGTTGGTGTTGTGGCCCGCCTCGTGGAGCTCCTTGCGCAGCGTGTGGAAGATCTCCGAGCCGACGCGCACGGCGTCGAAGAACGTCTCGGCGCCGATCGGCGCGATCATGAACTCCTGGAAGTCGATCGCGTTGTCCGCGTGCGCGCCGCCGTTGATGATGTTCATCATCGGCATCGGCAGCAGGTGGGCGTACGCGCCGCCCACGTAGCGGTACAGCGGCACGCGGTGCGCGGCCGCGGCGGCCTTGGCCACGGCGAGCGAGACGCCCAGCGTCGCGTTCGCGCCGAGCCTGGCCTTGTTGGGCGTGCCGTCCAGCGCGATCAGCGCGTTGTCGACCTCGGCCTGCTTCTCGGCGGCCATGCCGACGACGGTCTTCGCGATCTCGCCGTTCACGGCGTCGACCGCGGCGCGCACCCCCTTGCCGTGGAAGCGCTTCTTGTCGCCGTCGCGCAGCTCGACCGCTTCCCTGGTGCCGGTCGACGCGCCGGACGGGACCGCGGCCCTGCCGAGCGAACCGTCCTCCAGCTCGACGTCGACCTCCACGGTGGGGTTGCCCCGGCTGTCGAGGATCTGTCGGCCGACCACACGGACGATGGCAGTCATTTCTCTCCCTGCTCTGACGTGGACCTCGTTGTCGTACGACTTCACTGTATCGATAATGATGCGGCGCCGTCAGCACTCCTCCTCCCCGTTCGACGTCGAGGCCGGTCGGCGAGAGGTCGTCGGCTAGTGTCGACGAGTGGTGCTGGTCGGCCGGGACGTCGAGCTCGAGGAGCTCGCCCGCGCACTGGACCGGGCGGGTGCCGGGCACGGTGGGGTGCTGGTGGTGACCGGCCCGCGCGGCGCGGGCAAGACCGCGCTCGCCGACGCCGCCGTCGACCTGGCGCACGGGCGCGGGTTCCGCGTCCTGCGGGGAGGTGGACCCCTGGTGTGGGCCCAGGTCGCCCGTGATCTGGGAGTGCCGGACGAGGTCGTCGCGCCGCTGCTGGGCGAGCCCGGTCCGCTGGAGCTGGACGACGTGGCCCGCCGCCTGGTGTCGCCGGACCGCACGGTGGTCGTGGTGGACGACGTCGACCGCGCCGGACCGGCGGCCGTCGCGCTGCTCGCCGTGCTGGCGGGCCGGGTCGGCGCGGGCCGCACCGTGGTGGTCGCGACCGCGACGACCTCCCTCGACACCGGCCGCGAGCTCAGGATCGGCGGCTTGGCGGAGGACGAGCTCGCCGCCGTCCTGCCGTCGTCCAACGCCTTGTGGGTGGCCTCGCGCGGCCTGCCGGGGGTCGCGCACCGGCTCGCCGCGCTGGACGGGACCGGCGACCCGATCGTCACCATGGCGCTGAACGCCTTGTCCGCCAACGAGTTCCTCGACATCGACGTCGCGCTGGTCCGGTTGCTGGAGCTCGCCGTCCCGCGAGCGCCGGACGACCCGACACGGGCGCGCGTGCTGGCGAGGCTGGCCCGCGAGCTGGTCGGGGACGCGTCGGCGCGCGACCGGCGCCACGACCTGGTCACCGAGGCCCTGCGGCTGGCGGGCGACGACCCGTCGGCCTCGGCGGACGTGCTCGACGCCCGGTTGTCCGCGTGCTGGGACCCGTTGCCCGCACAGGACCGCCTCGACACCGGCGCGCGGATCGTCGCGCTCGCCCGGAGCACCGCCGACGCGACCCTTGAGCTGAAAGGGCTCTTCTGGCAGTTCGTCGCGTTGACCGAGCTCGGTCGGCTCGGTGCCGCGGAGTCCGTGCTCGGCACGTTCGAACGACTGGCGGCGGCGACCGGGTCGGGTGGCGACGTGGTGATGGCGCTGAGCAGGCACGCGATGATCGCCGCGCTGCGCGGCCGGTTCGACGAGGTCGAGGCGGTCACCGACGAGGTCGTGCGGCTGGGCATGCGGTTCGGCGTGCCGGACACGCGGCGGCTGGTCGCCACCGTGAGGTTCGGGATGGTGGGGTGGGAGCGCGCCGACCGCGTCGCGGTCGAGGCCGAGCTGGGGCCGGTGCTCGCGATGGCGCGCCGGTTCCCAGGGCACTTCTTCGAGGCCACCGCGGCGCGCATGCTGACGCTGGTCGGCCGCGACGCCGAGGCCGCGGCGGAGCTGGGACGGGTGCTCCCCAGCGTGCTCGCGGGCTCCGGACCCCGGTGGGTCGCCGCGATGGCCGACCTCGGCCACGTCGCCGTCGTCACCGGCGACACCGCCGCCGCGCGACGCCTGTACGCGGCGCTGGAACCGTTCGCGGGCAGGCTCGTCGTGTGGAGCGGGGCGAGCACGGTCTGGGGCAGCGTCTCCCACCGGCTCGGTCGGCTCGCCGAGGTCCTCGGGCGGCGGGAGGAGGCCCTGGTCCACCTCAAGGCGGCCGCGGTGCTCGAGGAGGAGATCGGCGCCCTGCCCGCGCTGGCCCACAGCCAGGCCGCGCTCGCCGACCTGACCGGCGACGAGGAGCTGCGGAGCCGAGCCCGCGCGACCGCCGAACGGCTAGGGATGGTGCTGCTGCTGGAACGGTTGGCGCGCCCGGCCGACGAGTGGCGGCTGGGCCGCGACGGCGAGGACTGGTTGCTGGAGGCGGGTTCCGAGGTCGTCCGGCTGCGGGACTCGCGCGGTCTGCACTACCTGCGGGCGCTGGTCTCCGCCCCTGGCCAGGAGATCTCCGCTCTCGACCTCGCCGCGGGCGGGGCCGGGCTGGTCGCCGCCGGTGCCGAACCGGTGCTCGATGACACGGCGCTCAAGGCCTACCGGGCGCGGCTCGCGGTGCTGGACCCCGACGACCCCGAACGGGAGGCGCTGCTCGACGAGCTGCGCCGGGCCGCCGGGCTGGGCGGGAGGCGCCGAGCCGCGCCGTCGGAGGCGGAACGGGCGCGCGTCAACGTGACGCGGACGCTGCGGGCGGCGTTGGCGCGGATCGCCGAGTCGGCGCCACGGGCGGGCGCGCACCTGCAGGAGTCCGTGCGGACGGGGCTGGTGTGCCGGTACGCGCCCGCGCCGGGTGGTCCGGCGCGCTGGCGGGTGTGAGCGAACGGATCGTTCGGTGCCGGTTTACGCCTTCCCGGTGTGACGCTTATCGATGATCTGAACAAGCAGCTCTGGGTGGTCGCCGCGGTCGGCCGGCTCGCGGGGCGAGGGCTTCTCGAACGGGAGGCCGACCCCGACGACGAGGTGTCGGTGCTGGCGCAACAGCTGCTCGTCGAGGCGGGCTGGTTGGACACCGACCCGGTTCGGCCCGGTGCGGCGGTCCTGGCCGGGCTGCCGCAGGGGGCGCCGCTGTCGGCGCTCGGCGGGCACGTGCGGGAGCGGTTGGCGCAGGCCGTGCGGTTCGCGGACGGTGCGGGGCCGGGGTGGGCGGAAAGCAATCGTGAGCTCGTCCGGTTCCGGGGGCGGACCAGCGGGGGGATCGTGCGGGCGATCATGGGGAGGTGCTGCGGGGAGGCACTGGCGGACGCCGGTTCGCTCTTGGACGTGGGAGTCGGCGCGGCGGGGATCCCGATCCGGCTGTGCGGTGAGTTCCCCGGTCTGCGAGCGGTGGGGATCGACGTGAGCCCGGTGGCGGTGGAGGTGGCGCGGGAGGAGGTCGCCGCCTCCGGGTTCGGGGATCGGATCGAGATCCGGGAGCAGTCGGTGGGGGAACTGGCCGAGGTGGAGGCCTTCGACCTGGTGTGGGTGCCGCAGCAGTTCATCCCGCGTGAGGTGCTCGTCGAGGCGCTGCCTCGGGTGCTGAGGGCGATGAAGGGCGGGGGGACGCTGGTGATGGCGTTGGGGAGGGCGGGGGAGCTGGAGAACCTGATGTTCGGGGGTGGGACGTTGGGGGATGAGGAGGCGGTGGGGTTGTTGGAGGGGAACGGGTTCGTGGATGTGCGGGTGTGGGGTGGGGATGTGGTGACGGGGAGGCGTTGAGGGGGGTGTCTCGCTTGGTTTGGGAGGCGCGGTGTGTCGCCCGGTGTTGGTAGCGCGGACTCCCGGGGTGTCGCTAGCCGTGGTCTCCGGGGGTGTCGCTGCAGCGGACCCAGGTGCGGTCGGCTTGACTTGGGGCCCCTTTTTTGGGCTTCGTCGGGCGAAAAAGGGCAGGTGGTAGAGCCTGCCCGCCGACTCATTGTAAGCCCAAAAACCCCAAGTCAAGCCGACCGCACGAGCGGACGAGCGCCGCTCGCTTCCAGCGTCGCTGGGTAGGGCGGCTTGTCGCTTCCAGCGTTGCTGGGTGGGGCGTTTGCGTTGGCTCGCTTCCAGCGTTGCTGTGTAGGGCGTTTGCGTTTGCGTTTACTCGCTTGGCTTGTGTCGTTACCTGCCCACGACGGTGCAGGAGGCGGTGGTGGTTTTGGTTGGGTTGCTTTCCGAGGTGGCGGTGAGGGTGATCTTGGACATGAGAGGGCCGTTGGTGCGTTTGGCCAGGACTGGGACGTTGACCTGGGTGCCGAACTTGGCTGTGGTCAAGGCGTTGGGGACTGAGACGGTCCAGCCGGAGTTCTCCGCTTTGGCGGAGACGCGGTAGACGTCGCCGTCGACGTACTGGGTGACGGGTTCCGGGTGTTGGCCTGCGGGGGTGGTGGTGCGGCCGGTGTTGAGGAGGGGGAAGTTGCAGGTGGCGATGTCGTTCGAGGCGGCTCGGCCGGTGGTGGGGAGGACGCGGACGCCGCGTTGTTGGGGACCGGCACCGTCTAGGGAGCGGATGGCGACGGTGTAGGACAGGAGGCCCTGGGGGTCGCGTTTGACGTCGAGGACGTAGAAGTGCAGGCGGTTGGCCGTGTCGACGTACTCGTACTCGCTGCCCGAGTTGGTGCCCGCGTGGAACAGGGCGTCCGACAGCTGGCGGTAGTCGCCGACGGTGATGGGGACGTTCGTGCCGTCGGGCAGGACGTAGTCGGTCATGCCGATGTCCTGCGGGTTGGCGTCGACGACCCAGGCGAACGGCGCCTGGTCCTCGTTCTTGGTCTTGGCGAGCAGCACGCCCGCGTCGGGGGTGAAGGAGTCGACGCCCATCCGGTCGACGACCTCGACGGTGTAGTTCTGGTAGCCGCCGCCGTCGCAGAACGGGTCGGTCCGGATGTCGCAGGCGGGGGACAGGTCGCCGGTGCCGAGGGCGATGTTGACGCCTGCCAGGCCTTCGGGCCCGGTCTGGACGGTGCGGGCGGTGACCTTGGCGACGACCAGGCCGGAGTCGGCCAGGGCCTCCCTGGACAGCCGCAGCACGTTGCGCTCGTCGACGATGCCGAGCTTGATCTTGTTGCGGAGCATGTGCTGCGAGCCCATCGACCCGCCCGCGGTCGCCGGGATGACCCAGCGCGAGTGCGGGCCGCCGGGGCCGTTGAACGAGCCGCGGGAGAGCATGTCCCAGATGCCGTTGTAGTCGCGGCGCGGCGGGCTGCCGTAGGGGTTGCCGTAGTTGTCGCCGATGCCGAGCAGGTGGCTCAGCTCGTGCGCGTACACGCCCTGGCCGGAGCTCTCGGCCTGGGTGGACGAGCCGCCGCCCGCGTTGGGCCAGATGCTGGAGCCCGCGGCCCACGAGGTCCAGTCGACGTAACGGGTGCGCGACCAGTTCGGCAGGGCCGGGTCGGGCGGGCCGAAGTCGTCGGTCACGGCCTCCTTGGTCGGGAACTTCATCATCCCGAACTCCTGCCACGTCCCGGACTCGTCCTGGCCCGCGGACAGGAAGTAGACGAAGTCGTAGCCCTTGGGCACTTCCGCGCCCACGTCGGCGAGCCAGGCGGCGTTGCCGTCGGTGCGGATGTTGCGGTTGCACGTGTCGCCCGCGGGGCAGGCGGTGCCGCCCTGGAACTCCATGGCGTACTCGTGGTCCTTGCCCGGCATCGTGTACGGGCCGAACCCCTTGAGGTCGACGCCGTAGCGCCCGCCGGAGTCCTCCATCCAGTACTCGTGCACGGTGTGGCCGCGGTTGACGGCGTTCGGCTTGTTCAGGAAGTCCTGGTAGAACTGGGCGACCTGGTCGCGGGGCACGCCACTGGCTTCCGCGCTGGGGTTGCCGAACACGGTGGACCGCTCGGGCTGCGTCACGACGAACGGCTGGTTGGGGTAGTCGAGCAGGACCAGCGCGCCCTTGAAGGTGCGCACCGAGCCCTTGACGGCGGGGTCGGCCCAGTTGGTGCCGGGGATCTTCCGGTAGTCGCCCTCCCACGTCATGTGGTCGGGGTTGACCCAGTTCTGCGGGTCGACGGGGCCGGGGAACCCGGCCTGGGCCGCCACGCGGGCGGAGTCGGGGGACTGCTGCCAGGGCTGCCGGCGCGGCCAGTGGTCGAGCTGCCAGTGGTGCAGGGGGTCGTCGAGGGGAGCGGCGGCCACGCCGGAGTTGCCTGCGGCGAGCGCGGCGACCGAGAACAGCGCGGTGATCAGCAGGGCAGGGCGCCGAGTCCCACGACGGACGTGTGTGCGGTCCATGCCACCTCCGTGGTGTCGACTCACACGCTAGCCACCGGTGATCGCTCCGCGTGGTCGCGCGGACACGTTGTCAGTTAACGGAAATCCCGGTGCCACCGCGGTAATTCGCTTGCCCCGTCGACGACACTGCACTGGCGCACCGCACGTCGTGGTGCCGACAACCGAGGAGGCAGCGGCGACGATGGAGATCCGACCCACCACGGACCAGGACCTCGACGTCCTCGTCGGCACGTTCCACGCCGCGATCGGGCGCTTCCCCAACACCCCGGCCGACGGCGGCGGGGCCTGGTGGTCGGCGCTCGAGATGGACCGCGGCCTGCTCGCCACCACGGTCGACGGGCGGCCGATCGGCACCGCGGGCGCGTACTCCTTCGAGCTCACCCTCCCCGGCGAGGCGGTCGTCCCGGTCGCCGGGGTGACCGTCGTCGGCGTCGTGCCGTCGCACCGGCGCCAGGGCGTGCTCACCGCGATGATGCGGCGCCAGCTCACCGACCTGCGGGCCCGCGGCGAGATCGCCTCCGTGCTGCTCGCCTCCGAGGCCGCGATCTACGGCAGGTTCGGGTACGGACCCGCGACCTACACGTCCCGGCTCACGGTGTCCCGCCACCAGTCCGCCTTCACGCCCCCGCGGGCACGGGGAGAGGCCGGCGCCCCGGCGACCGGCTCGGTCGAGCTGTTCCGCCGGTCGGAGTGCGGCGGGATCCTGGAGGAGGTCTACGACCGGTACCGCCGCGCGCAGCCGGGCGCGCTGTCCCGGCCGCCCCGCTGGTGGGCGGCGGGCGCGGGACAGCCGCCGGTCTCCTCGACGCCGCGCTACGTCGTCGTGCACCGCGACGCCGGCGGTGTCCCGGACGGGTACGCCAGCTACTCCCTCGGCGAGGGCGCGACGGTGACGGTGACGGTCGACGAGACCGTCACCACCGACGACGCGGTCTTCACGGCGCTGGCCCGGTACGTGCTCGACCACGACCTGGTCACCGAGGTGGTGTTCAAGCACGTACCGCCAGGGCACCCGCTGCGCTGGCAGCTCGCGGACTTCCGCGCGGGCCAGGTGGGCGACGACACCGACTGGCTCTGGGTGCGGCTGCTCGACGTCCCGCGCGCGCTGGCCGCGCGGGGCTGGTCCGCCGACGGCGAGCTGGTCCTCGACGTCGACGACCCGGCGCTGGGCGAGCACCACCGCTACCTGCTGACCGTGCTGGACGGCAAGGCCGACTGCGTCCCGACCGACCGGGAGCCCGACCTGTCCCTGGACATCAGGGACCTGGGCTCGGTCTACCTGGGTGGCACCGCCCCGAGCACGCTCGTGCGCGCGGGCCACGTCCGCGCCCACCACCCCGACGCGGCCGCCCGCGCCGACGCCCTCTTCCGCGCCGACCGCCCACCGCACTGCGTGCACTGGTTCTGACCGCGCCCACCGTCGGCCGCGCTCAGCGGAAGTCGTCGGCGTGGTCGACGGCCCACTGGGCGTAGGTGTGCGCTGGCGAGCCGGTGACCTTCTCGGCGATGACCGAGGTCAGCGCCGGGACGCCGTCGGCGGCGGCCCACTGGCGCACGATCGCTTCGGCGACGAACGGCGGCATGGTCTTGGCGACCTCCGCGCGCCCCTCGTCCTCGGAGACCCGCTCGACCCGGACCGGGCGACCGAGGGCCTCCCCGATGTGCTCGACCTGGCGTCGCAGGGTGAGGGACTCGGCACCGTGGATCGTGTACGCCTGGTGCGAGTGGCCCCGCTCGGTCAGCGCGGTCACCGCGACGGCCGCGATGTCCTTCTCGTGCACCGGTGCCGACCACGCGAGCGGGTAGGGGAGGCGGACGACGCCGTCGGTGCGGATCGACTCGGCCCACCAGGTGCGGGTGTTGGTGGCGAACGACCCCGGCCGCAGGAACGTCCAGTCCACCCCGGACCGCTGGACGGCGTGCTCGATCGCCCGGTTCACCCGCGGGACCGGGCTGTCGGCGTCGGGGTCCACGACCGACACCGACGACAGCAGGACCACGTGCCGGATCCCCGCGGCCACCACCGCGGCGGTGACCTTCCCGATGTCGTAGGGCCTCATCGGGTCGAGCATCCCGTAGAGGAACGCCCCGTCGGCACCCTCGAACGCCGCGGGCAGCGTCTCGGGGTGGTCCAGGTCGGCGGCGACGTTGTCCGCCCCCGGTATCGCGGGCGCGGTCCGGCCGACCGCTCTGACCCGGTGGCCGGCGGTCAGCAGGCCACCGGCGACGTGGCGTCCCACGTTGCCGCGCGCGCCCAGGACGACGAACTCCATGAGGTGATCTCCTGTCGGTCGGGGTCGGTGTTCGCGTCGGTCAGGCCCGGATGTTCTCCAGGTCCTCCAGCAGGCTCGGGTGCTTCGGCTCCCAGCCGAGGGCCTGCCGGGTGCGCGCGCTCGACGAGGGCTGGTCGGCCGCGAAGATCGGGCCGAGGGCACCGAAGCCCTCCGCGGGCACCGACTCGACCGGCAGGCCGAGCCGTCGGCCGATGACCGCCGCGATGTCGCGCACCTGGTCGCCCTCGTCCGCCACGGCGTGCCAGGCGGTACCGGCCTCGGCCCCCTCCAGGGCGAGGCGGAAGAGGACGGCCGCGTCGAGCGCGTGCACGGCGGGCCAGCGCTGCGTGCCGTCGCCGGGGTAGCCGGAGACCCCGGTCTGCCGGGCGATGGTGGTCAGCAGGCCCGCGAAGCCGCCCTTGCCCTCGTTGTGGACGGTGCGCGGCAGGCGGACGGCCGAGCTCCTGACCCCGCTGGAGGCCAGCTCCAGCACCGCCGCGACCGAGCGGCCACGACCGCCGACCGGGCCGTCGGTCGGCACCGGGTCCTCCTCGGTGGAGGCGCGACCCGGCGCGTAGGGCGTGCCCGAGCAGGTGACGAAGGGCTTGCCGCTGCCCACGAGCGCCTCGCCGATGGCCGTGAGGGCGGCGTTCTCCTCGGCGATGCAGGTCGCGAGGGCCTCGGGGCTGCTGAAGTCGTTGCCGAACGCCAGGTGGATGGCCCCGTCCGCCTGGGCGGCGCCCGCGCGGATGACGTCGAGGTCGGTGAGAGACCCCCGGAGCGGCTCGGCGCCCGCCGCCTCGGCGGCCTGGGCGGACGCGTCGGAGCGGGTGAGTGCGAGCACGCGGTGGCCGTTGTCGATCAGCTCCGCGACGACGGCGGACCCGATCAGGCCGGTGGCACCGGTGATGAAGACGCGCATGGATCTCTCCCTGAGGTGATGGGACTCTTGTCCCGTCACGCTACCAGAGTGATGGGACAAGAGTCCCGTCGCTATGATCGGTGCATGGGTCGATGGGAGCCGGACGCGCGCGGACGTCTCGTCCTGGCCGCCGTCGACCTGTTCACCGAACAGGGGTACGACGCCACGACGGTCGCGCAGATCGCCGAGCGCGCCGGGGTCACCAAGAGCACGTTCTTCCGGCACTTCCCCGACAAGCGCGAGCTGCTGGTCGCCGGGCAGGAGGCGCTGAGCAGGCTGCTGACCGAGGGGATCGCCGAGGCGCCCGACGGCGCGAGCCCGCTCGAGGCGGTCGCGGGCGGCCTCGTGCGCGCCTCGACCGCGATGGGCCCGGCCAACCGCGAGTTCGCCCCCCGGATGAAGGCCGCCATCGCCACCAGCACCGAGCTCCAGGAGCGCGACGCCCTCAAGAGCGTCAGCCTCGCGGCCGCCATGACCGCCGCCCTGGTCGCCCGCGGCGTGCCGGACCCGACCGCCGCGCTGGCCAGCGAGCTGGGTGTCCTCGCCTTCAAGCGCGCGTTCGCCGAGTGGTCGGAGGGCGACCGCGGTGCCGAGGACGAGTTCGCCGGGTACGCCCTGGCCGCCTTGGACGAGCTGCGGGCGGCGAGCGCGTCACTGGGCTGACGGGCTCCCGTCGCCCCGACTTCACCCGGTCGTGGACCCGCCCGTGGAATAGACGCGGGGCGGTGGCTGTTCTGCCGGGCATGTCGGACGAAACTGTGGCACTCAGCCCCACGTCGTGGGTGCAGGACCAGACCAAGCGGATCCTGGAGACCGGGACCACCGAGGGGATCGAGGTCGTCGGGGCCCCGATCGTGCTCTTGACGCTGCGCGGTGCGAAGAGCGGTGTGCTGCGCTACACGCCGGTGATGCGGGTGGAGCACGAGGGCAAGTACGCGGTCGTCGCGTCCAAGGGCGGTGCCGCCGAGCACCCCACCTGGTACTACAACATCAAGGCGCACCCCGAGTTCGAGCTGCAGGACGGGACCGTGAAGAAGACCTACGCCGCGCGCGAGGTCGAGGGCGAGGAGCGGGCGCGGTGGTGGGAGCGCGCTGTCGCGGCCTTCCCGAACTACGCCGAGTACCAGACGAAGACCGACCGCCAGATCCCGGTCTTCGTGCTGGAGTCCAAGTAGGACGTTCGACGGCCGTGAAGGCTGTCACGGCGGTCCGGTGAGTCGAGGACGGGCGGGTGCGTGGTCGGTGCGACCGCACACCCGCCCGTCGTGCACCGGCCGACGAACGCTTCCCCTGGCCGTCAGGTCACCCGGTGAGCGCGCCCTTGCGGGCGAGCAGGTGGACCTCCTGGAACTGCCTGCGGTCGGTGGGCACCGGCTCGCGGACCACCCTGGCCACCTCGGACAGCCCGGCCTCGCGCAGCAGTGCCGAGAGGTGGTCGGGCGCCCACCGGTAGGCCGGGGCGACCGCGTGGTCGAACACCCGCGTCGGGTGGGACGGGCCGTCGGTCGCCGAGAAGCCGAGCAGGAGGTGGCCGCCGGGTGCCAGCACGCGGTGCAGCTCCGCCAGGACGGCGGGGAGCTCGGGCGGCGGGACGTGGATGGCGGACCAGCGGGAGAGCACGCCTCCCAGCTCGCTGTCGGCGATGTCCAGCGCGGCCATCGAGCCGACGTCGAACCGCAGGTCCGGGTGGGCCTGTCGGGCCAGCTCGACCATCACCGGCGAGACGTCGACCCCGAACGCCGCCAGGCCCAGCCCGCGCAGGTGCGCGGTGACGTGGCCAGGGCCGCACCCCAGGTCCGCGACCCTGCCGTTCCCGCCCGCCAGGACGACCTCGGCGAAGGCGGCCAGCGCCATCCGGTCCAGGGGGCTGTCGCGCAGGGAGTCGCGGAACAGCGCCGCGTAGGTGTGGGCGGCCGCGTCGTAGGCCTCGCGGGTGTCGTGTTCGACCATGCGCGGGACAGTAGTTCTAGCCGCGCCCCAACGCGGTCAGCGCCTCGCGGTGCGCGCGGTCCAGCGCCTCGTCGGCCGGGACCGCGATGTCGGGGATGACGCCCACCAGCTCCCAGTTCGTCCCGGACACGGGGTTGACCGCGCGGGCGGTCGGGATGGTCACCTCCAGGTGCGGGTGGACGGCGAAGCCGCGGCGCGGGTGCGCCCCGCCGCCGGTCGTCTCGCCGACGATCGTGGCGCGGCCCAGCTGCTGGAGGTCGTAGCTCAGCTCCTCGGCGCCGGAGAACGTCGCGCCGCTGGTGAGCACGTACACCGGCCGGGTGCCGCCGAACCGCTTGCCGGGCACGTGCGCCGGGCTCCAGAACTGCTGGTACGACTCGTCCTCACGGGTGTGGAACGTGTTGAGGTGGGTCGGCTCGTCGAGCAGGTAGCCGCACACCCACGCCACGGTGTGCGGGTCGCCGCCGCGGTTGCGCCGCAGGTCGATGACCAGCGCGTCGGCGTGCGAGACGAGCGTGAACGCCGCCGTGATCGACTCCGCCGCCATCTCCAGCGGGAACAGCAGCGACGCCAGTTCCAGGTGCGCCACACCGCCGTCGAGCAGGCGGACCAGCGGCACACCGCCCATGTTCTCGGCGAACTCCTTGGCGACGTGCGACCGCGTCGCCTCGTCGTCCTCGTGCGCCTCGTCGACGTGGTGCTTGAGCCGCAGGTGCCGGTCGCCGTTGACCGACTGGAGGTCCTCCGTGACCAGCACGGCCAGCTCCTCGGGCGTGGTGGCGGTCGCGTAGTGGTCGCCGCGCGCGGTGAGGTGGGCGTCCAGCGCGGCCGCGACCTCGGGGAACACGTAGTGCTCGACCAGCAGTCCGCGGGTCCTGGTGATGATCGACGGGATGTCCATGGCGGGAAGTAAAGCAGCGCGGGCACCGAGCCCTCTTGGTGCCGCGCGAAAGCCTTGGGCGGCAACCGGTGCGGGGTCCGGTCCGGCCACCGGTCCGCCGGTGACCGCGGGGCGATCTTCCCGGACGAACGGGCGGCGCGAGTGGTGCCCGGTGTCGCCACCGGGCACCACTCCCGTCACGGTTCGGCGATGTCCAGGGTGACCTTGGACAGCGGACAGCCCACGCAGGTGAGGACGAAACCGTCGGCCTTCTGCCGCGGTGTCAGGCAGTTCGGCCCGTTCATCGCCACCTCGCCCTCGCGGAGCCGCACCATGCAATCCCCGCAGTTGCCTACCGTGCACGAGTACGGCATCGGCAGCCCCGCCGCGAGCCCGGCGTCGAGCAGCGTCTGGCCGGGCTCGACGACCGCGGTGCCGACGTCGTGCGCGCCGTCCAGGACGACCATCCCCTGCGGTGCGGTGGTCGTGGCGGTCGTGTCCGCACCGCTGGTGTAGCGCTCGTGGTGCACGTGGTCGTCCGGCACGCCGAGCCCGGTCAGCACGCCCCGCACCACGTCCACCAGCGCCTCGGGCCCGCACAGGTAGTACCGGGCGTCCCGCGGTGACCGCAGGCCGGCGAGCCAGTCGCGCACACCGGCGGCGTCGAGCCGTCCGCGGGCCCACGTGAGGACGTGCGTGACCGACAGCCGCTCGGGGTTCTCCTCCTCTAGCCGCAGGAGGTCGTCGGCGAAGATGGCCTCCTCCTCGCCGCGGTTGCTGCACAGCAACGAGATCCGGCCGCCCGAGGGTGCCGCCAGCAGCGTGCGGATCATGCTCATCATCGGGGTGACCCCGCTGCCCGCGGCGACCATGACCACGTCGTGCGCCGCCGCCGGATCGGTGTGGAACGACCCGGACGGGCCGCGCAGCGACAGCCGGTCACCCGCCCGCAGGGTGTGGACGTGGGTCGAGAACCGGCCCTCGTCGACCCGCTTGACGGTGACCTCCAGCCGTGCGGCCCCCGGCGCCGACGACGCGGAGTAGGCGCGCCGCACCGGGCGGCCGTCGACGTACGCGACCAGGGTGAAGAACTGCCCCGGCCGGAAGTCGAACGACCTGGGCCGCTCGACGTCCTCCAGCACGAGGGTGACCGCGCTCGGCGTCTCCCGGCGCACCTCGGCGATCCGCACCTCCCGCAACGGGGTCGCCGCGCCGGGGCCGTCCGACGGCCCGGTGCGCCGGGAGTCGACCTCGAGGTCGTCGTAGCCCTCCTTGCGCAGCCCGGACCCGTAGGCGCGGTTCATCACCCGCCGCAACAACCGGCCGATGCCGGGGATCCTCGCGACGCCCTTGAGCAGGCGCGCGGCCAGGCCGTTGTCGCCCTTGGCGAGGTTCGCGGCGAGGTGGTCCCCGGCCACCACCATCAGGTCCGGCGCGGTGCCGCGGTCGAGGTGGGTCGCCGCGGTCCACACCCGCGACCGCGCCACGGCATCGCTGGCGGTCACCTCGGCGCGGTCGACGTCGATGACCAGAGCCGCGTGCGGGGGAGTCCCGCGCAGGGCCATCGTCGCCAGCAGCTCCGGGTCGTCGGTGATCGCGCCCCGGCCGCTGACGTGCAGCACACCGGTCCGGCCGGGAACCAGCGCGGCCAACGAGATCCGGTCGTCCCGCACGAGGTTGTGGAGGCTGTCCGTGCGCTTGTTCCCCTTGCGGTCCGCGATGACGAGCGTCCGGCCGTCGAGGATCCGCGCCACGGTCGGCTGGTCACCGCGCGGACTGGTGTCGCTGCCGCCCACGTCGTCCCAAGTGGACAGTGCGAGGAACTGGGCGGCCGCGACGAAGTCCGCGATGCCGGGGCCGCGCAACGGGCCGTCGCCCTGGACCTCGGGTGCCTGCGGGGGCGGGCCGGGTGGTTGCCACAGGCGCGAGCGGATGACGGCCTGCGCGCAGTGCACGAAGGCCTCCGTGACGTCGACGAACGTCTCGGCGCCTTTCCGCTCGGCCACGGAACCGTTGACGCGCAACGTCTCCCCGACACCGGGAAGGAGGAAGACGAACGACACCGGGCCGTGCGCCTCGCCGTCGGGCAGGGTGAACGAGATCCGCGTGGGGGAGTGCGGGCGCACGAACCCCGGTGTGCCGCCGATGAACGTGGTCCGGCCGACGCCGTCGGCGTCGCGGTAGCCGAAGCCCGCCAGCGGACTGTGCGCCAGGATGGTCCGGCAGCCCTCGTCGAGGGTGCTGATCTGCTTCAGCATGACCTTCGACGGCGGCTTCCCGAGGGTCGCCTCGACCTCGTCGACGGTCGTCATGCGGTGGAGTGTGCCCAACTGCATCGGAAGTCCCCTCTCAGCCCGGTGCCGACCAGCCGTGCCGCCAGTACCCCGCGAACGAGATGTCCGCCTTGGGCACGGCGCGGTCGCCGACGAGGTGCCGTCGCACCGACGTGGCCAGCCGGGACTCGCCCGCGACCCACGCGTACACGGGTCCGGGAGGCAGCACCGCGCGGCGGACCGCCTCCAGCACAAGGGATCCCGGTCGCACGCCCCGGCGGCCGTCGCGGTTGGACCAGCGGACCCGCACCCCCGGCGGTGCCGCCACGTCCCGCACGTCGGCGGCGGTCGGCACCTCGAGGTAGACCTCCGCGGCCAGCGACGGCGGGGCCTGGTCGAGGATCGCGAGGATCGCGGGCAGCGCGGTCTCGTCGCCGACGAGCAGCTGCCACCGGGCGTGCGCGGGCGGCCGGTACGTGGTGCCCATGTCGAAGACGCCCGCCGCGTCACCCGGCCGCGCTTGGCGCACCCAGGAGGACAAGGGCGAGTCGCCGTGCAGGGCGAACTCGATGTCGATCTCGTCGTCGGCCGGTCGGGCGCGGCGGATCGTCAGGTTCCGGACCAGCGGGCGGACCGACCTCGGCATCAGCAGCACCTGGGCCATCCACGCCTCGCTCGACGCGGTCGGCATGCGCAGCGCGGTCTGGCCCGCACGCGGGAAGAACAGCCGGACGGCCTGGTCGCCGCCCGCCACCACCAGGTCCCGCAGCGCCGGACCGCCGAGCGTGAGGCTCGCGAAGCCCGGCGACAGCGCCTCCCGGCGGCGCACCTCCAGTGTGGTCATCGTCCGCGACCCAGGCCGTCGCACCTTGGGGATCACGTCGTGTTCTCGCAGTTCATGGGTATATTGTGAGCATTCGCTCAGGTATTTGACTACTCGCTTTCGCCGCCTTCGGGGAGGACCGGGATGTCGTCGTCGGACCGCCGCCTAGACCCACGTCGCAAGCCCCGCCAGGTGCGCGGCGAGCTCACCCGCGAGCGCATCCTCACGGCGGCTGCTCACGTTTTCGCCGAGCACGGCTACGCCGCGGGCACCACCAACCGCATCGCCGAGCGCGCCCGCGTCTCCATCGGCTCGCTGTACCAGTACTTCCCGAACAAGGACTCCATCCTCGCCGCGCTGCTGATCCAGCACATCGACCGCGGCTCGTGGGCCGGGGCCGACGACCTCGACCTGTCACCGGGCACCCTGCGGACGGCGGTCGAGGCCCTCGTCCGCGACGCGGTCGACAACCACCGCGACGACCCCCAGCTGCTCCGGGTCATGATCGAGGAGGCGCCGGTCTCGAAGGAGCTGCTCGACACGATCGACCGCCACGGGAAGCTGCGCACCGCCCAGGTCCGCGACGTCATCACCCGCCACCCCGACGTCCACGTGGACGACGTCGACGCCGCCGCCGAGATCATCCTGTTCACCGTGGAGATGAACGTCCACAAGTTCATGGCCGGTCCGGGGACGATCCCGGTCGAGGTGTTCGAGAACGAGCTCGTCGCCATGCTGACCCGCTACCTGGGCGGGGACGGTCAGTCGTCGGCGCGCACGACACCCGTGCGGTAGGCGAACACCACCGCCTGGACCCGGTCGCGCAGGCCCAGCTTCATCAGGACGCGGGAGACGTAGGTCTTGACCGTCTCGAAGCCGAGCCCCATCTCGTCCGCGATCTCGTTGTTGGACAGGCCGCGCGCGATCAGCCGCAGCACCTCGCGTTCCCGAGGGGCCAACGGCGCCAAGGGGTCGCGGGCGGGCACGGCGGCGGCCGGGCGGACGCGGTCGGCGAAGCGCCCGATGAGCCTCCGGGTCACGGCGGGCGACAGCAGCGAGTCGCCGCCGGCGACCGTGCGGACCCCGTTCACCAGCTCGGCGAGCGGGGCGTCCTTGAGCAGGAAACCGCTGGCCCCGGCGCGCAGGGCGTCGTAGACGTGCTCGTCGGTGTTGAACGTCGTCACGACGAGCACCTTCGGCGGCCGCACGACGTCGGGCCGCGCGATCCGCCTGGTGGCCTCGATCCCGTCCAGCCCCGGCATGCGGATGTCCATGACGACGACGTCCGGGGCCAGCCGCTCGGCGGCGTCGACCGCGGTGATGCCGTCCGCGGCCTCCCCGACGACCTCCATGTCGGGCTGCGCCCGGAACGCCGTGGCGTAGCCGGTGCGCACCAGCTCCTGGTCCTCGCAGATCAGCAGGCGGATGGTCACGCGCCACCCGCGATCGGGATCACCGCGTGCAGCCGGAACCGGCCGTCGGGCTCCTCACCCGCGGTCAGCCCGCCGCCCAGCGCCGCGACCCGGTCGCGCAGCCCGGTCAGACCGCGCCCGCCGGACAGCTCCCGCCCGGCGCCCACCGGGATCGGCACCGGGGCCGCGGTGTTGGTCACCTCGACCTCCACGCGGTCGTCCCGGTAGCCGGTCCGCACCTCGGTCGGCTGCCCGGCGGCGTACTTCACCGCGTTGGTCAGTCCTTCCTGGACCACGCGGTAGACCGCCAGCCCCACGTCGGCCGGGAGTGCGGTCGGGTCGCCGTCCTCGATCAGTCCGACCGGTTGACCGCTGGTCCGGATCCGCTCCACGAGGTCCCGCACGCTGCCCTGGACCGGCGACCGCGGCTCGGACTCGCCGGTGGCCTCCAGGACGTCGAGCTGGTGCCGCAGCTCCGCGAGGGCCTGCCTGCCCGCCCCTCCCATCGCCGTCAGCGCGGCGAGGACCCGCTCCGGCGACTCGGCGAGGAATCGGGTGGCGTCGGCCTGCACGACGATGGCGGTCACGTGGTGGGTCACCACGTCGTGCAGCTCCCGCGCGATGCGCGACCGTTCGGCGGCCGTCGCCGCGATCGCGGCCAGCCGTCGCCGTTCGGCCTCCTGGGCCCGTTGGCGGCGCACGTGGGCGCCCAGCGCCCAGAACGCGACGAAGATCAGGTAGAAGACCAGGAACTCGGTCATCCGGTCCGGGGAGCCGAGCGCGGTCAGGACGAGGCAGAGCACGACGTGGGCGGCCGTCGCCGCGACGACCGTCGTGCGCCGGAACCGCCGCTGGTGCGCACCGGCGGAGTACAGCGCGAGGTAGACGGTCACGGTGCTGAACTGCGGCGCGTACGCGAGCGACTCGTGGACCGCGAAGGCCGTGCCGGTGATCGCCAGGCAGGTGGCGGGCCTGGTCCTGCGCACGGCGAGCGGCGCCGTCTGAGCCAGCACGAGGACGAGCGAGAACAGGTCGGCCTGCCGCCGCGGCAGGTCACCGAACTCCGCGCCCATGCCGGACAGCGCGGGGACGAACGCCAGGACGGTGAACAGGACCGCGAGCCACCGGTCCCACCCCGCGCTGTCGTGGTCGCGCCACCAGGTCCGCACCACCCGAGACCGGTGTGCGAACCACGTCGTCGGCATGGCCGGACAGCCTACTGTCCCCCGTGCGAGCTACCCGTGGCGTCCTCGGTCTGGGGACTCGCGACCACGCCCTCGCCTCCTACCTTTCCGCCATCCCCAGAGCACCACGGAAAAACGGAGGCACCCCGTGATCGAGTCCGCCCTGTCCCGCGCCCGACGGCGACTGCGCTCCACCGCCGGAGTCCGACCCGCGTGGCGGTTCCCGGTGCTGCTGGTCATGACGGTGGCCGTCATGGTGGTGGCGCAGCAGTTTGTCGTCGCCCTGGGCGACCTCGGCGTCGTCGACCTCGTGGTGGGTGTGGTCGTCGCGGCGGTGTCGTTGCTCCTCTACGCGGGACTCTGCGGGCTCGTGGAGGGACGGCGGCCGGTAGCCGAGCTGCCCCGTGACCGGGCGCTGTCCGGACTGCTGCTGGGAAGCGCCCTGGGTGCCGCCGCCTTCCTGGCCACGATGCTGCTGATCCTGGTCTTCGGCGGCTGGCACGTGACGGCGGGCGACCCCCGCAGGTTCCTGGCGACGCTCGGCGTGATGGCCTGCGTGGCGGTCACCGAGGAGGTGGTGTTCCGCGGCGTGGTCTTCCGCTTCGCCGAGGACCGCTTCGGTACCTGGCCCGCACTGGCGGTGTCCTCGGTGGTCTTCGGCGCGGCGCACCTGGCGGGGACGTCCGAGGCGGGCGTGGGCGCGACGCTGTGGGGCGCGACCGCGATCGCCCTGCAAGGCGGGATCCTGCTGACCGCGGCGCACGTCGCCACCGGCGCGCTGTGGTTGCCGATCGGCGTCCACTTCGCCTGGAACGTCGTCGAGGCCGGGTTCGGCACCGCGGTGTCGGGCAAGACGAGTGAGTTCGGCGGCCTGGTCCACACCGCCCTGTCGGGTTCCCCCGTGCTGACCGGCGGGTCGTTCGGCCCGGAGGCGGGCGTGGCCGGGATCCTGTCCTGCCTTGTCGCGGCGGCTTTCCTGCTCCGCTCGGCGGTCCGCGGTGGACGGGTCAAGCGGGCTGGGTGACCGTCCTCCGCCGGAGAGCCCGACGGTTGAAGTGCGTGCACGCAAAGTTGCGTGTACGCACTTTCTCGTTCTACTCTCGGCGCTCCCACCCCGTCACGAAAGGCAGGACCCCATGCGCGCCAAGGGAATCGCGTACGACACGGGCTTCGTGGTCGACGGCCGGATCTCCGTCGAGACCTTCGACCCCGACGTGGTGCGGCGGGAGCTGACCATCATCCGCGACGACCTGCACTGCAACGCCGTGCACGTCGTGGGCGGTGACCCGGAGCGGCTGGAGCTCGCCGCCCGGTGTGCCGCCGACCTCGGGCTGGAGGTCTGGTTCTCGCCGTACCCGATCGACCTGGAGCCCGCGGAGATCCTGGCGTTGTTCGCCGACTGCGCCCGCCGGGCGGAGGTGGTCCGCGAGGCCGGGGGCGAGGTCGTGTTCGTGACCGGTGTCGAGCTGACCATCATGAACCGCGGCTTCCTCCCCGGCGACGGCCTGGCGCGGCGGCTCGACCTGCTCCTGGGTACGCCCGAGGGGCGGGCCGAGCGCGTCGCCGAGGCGAGCGTCCGCGTCAACGCCTTCCTGCGGGACGCCGTCGCCGCGGTCCGCGAGCTGTTCCGGGGGCGGCTCACCTACGCCTGCATCCCGTTCGAGCGGGTCGACTGGACGCCGTTCGACATCGTCTCGGTCGAGCTCATCCGCTCCGCCGAGGTCGCCGACCAGTACCAGCAGGGGGTGCGGACCCTTGTCGCGCAGGGGAAGCCGGTCGCGATCACCGGTTTCGGCACGGCCACCTGGCGCGGCTCGGGTGACGTGGCGCCGCGCAGCATGGGGATCGTCGAGCACGACGAGTCCGGTCTCCCGGTCCGGCTGAAGGGCGACTACGTCCGCGACGAGGCGGGCCAGGCCGCCTACCTGCTCGAGCTCCTGGAGATCTTCGACGCCGAGGGCGTGGACAGCGCCTTCGTCTACCTCTTCGCGCTGTCCGGCTACCCCCACCGCCCCGACGACCCCCGCCGGGACCTCGACCTGGCCAGCTTCGGCGTCGTCAAGGTCCTCGAAGGCCGCACCGGCGACGCCTACCCCGACCTGCCCTGGGAGCCCAAGGCCGCCTTCACCGCGCTGGCCGGGTACTACCGCTCCTGACCGACCTCGTGCGGGGTTGCTAGACACCGTGTCTCGATACTGTTATGGTTCCAATACACGGTGCCTCGTAACTGACGTCCTCGGGACGTCGCGCAGTTCCGAGTGGACCGCCCCGCACGTCGTTGAAGCCCTCACGGGCGATGGAGAGGACAGACCCATGCGTGTTTTCGTCACCGGAGCGACCGGTTGGATCGGATCCGCGACCGTCGACGACCTGCTCGACGCCGGGCACGAGGTCGTCGGGCTGGCCCGCTCCGCGGACTCGGCCCTGAAGCTGGAGAAGAAGGGGGCGCGGATCCTCCTGGGCGACCTCGACGACCTCGACTCGCTGCGTCGCGGCGCGTCCGAGGCCGACGCGGTCGTCCACCTCGCGAACAAGCACGACTGGGGCAACCCGGCCGAGTCGGACCGCGCCGAGCGGGCCGCCGTCGAGACGATGCTGGAGGCGCTGGTCGGCACCGACCGGCCGTTCATGGTCGCCAACGGCCTGTCCGGACTGTGCGACGGACGCCCGGTGCTGGAGGCGGACGCCTCGCCCGCCATCGGCCCCGACTCCGACCGCGGCGGCAGCGAGAACCTCGCCCTCGACTACGTGGGCAAGGGGGTGGGGTCGATGGCCATCCGGTTCGCCCCGTCGGTCCACGGCGCGGGCGACTGGGGGTTCGTGAACTTCCTCTTCGGGGCCGCCCGCAAGCAGGGCGTCTCCGGGTACATCGGCGACGGCTCGACGACCTGGTCGGCGGTGCACCGCTCCGACACGGCCAGGCTCATCCGGCTGGGCATCGAGAACGCGCCCGCCGGGACCCGGCTGCACGCCACCGCCGAGGAGGCCATCACCACCAGGACGATCGCGGAGGCCATCGGGAAGGTGCTCGGCATCCCGGTCGAGTCGGTCCCCGAGGAGAACGCGGCCGAGCACTTCGGTTTCGTCGGGCACTTCTTCGGCCTGACGATGACCGCGTCCAGCGCCCGCACCCGCGAAGCCCTGTCCTGGAACCCCACCGGGCCGACGCTGGTGGAGGACATCGAGTCCGGCGCGTACGGCACGGCCTGACAACGCCCTGCCGGTGCGTGGAGGAGTACGGATGAACGCCACCCAAGCGATGCCCGCCACTGTGGACAGACCGTCGCGTCCGGGTCTGGTCCTGGTGTGCGTGTGCGTCTGCACCGTCCTGGTCGTCGGCCTGGTCGCCGCGATCAACCTGGCGGTGCCGCAGCTCGCCGCCAGCGGGCTGAGCCCGAGCTCGTCGCAGCTGCTGTGGATCGTCGACGCCTACGTCGTCGTCTTCGCCTGCCTGGTGATCCCCGGCGGCGCGGCGGGGGACCGGTTCGGCCGCAAGGGCGTGCTCGTGGCCGGACTCGTCACCTTCGCGGTGGGCGCGGTGGTCTCGGCGTCGTCGCCGACCGTGGCGATCATGCTGGTCGGCCGGGTGGTCACCGGTCTCGGCGCGGCGATGGTGCTCCCCAACTGCGTGGGGGTGCTCGTCCACGCCACTCCGCCCGAACGGCGTGGGCGCGCTCTCGCCGTCTGGGGCGCGGTGTCCGGGATGGGCGGCATCGTCGGCAACATCGGCGGCGGGGCCCTGCTGACCGGTGGGACGTGGCGGACGCTGTTCGCGGTCGTCGCGTCGATCGCGCTGGTCTGCGCGGTGTGGGTGGTGCGGGCCACGTCCCGCAGCGACCGCGCCTCCCGTGCGCTGGACCCGGTCGGGACGGCGTTGTTCGTCGCCGCGGTCGTGGCGCTGCTGATCGGCGTCATCGAGGCGCCGGAACAGGGGTGGGGGAGTGCCGTGGTCGTCACGGCCCTCGTGCTCGCCGTCGTGGTGGGCGCCGGATGGGTGGTGTTCGAGCTCCGCGCCACCCACCCCCTGCTCGACCCCCGGCTGTTCCGCATCCCGTTGCTCAGCAGCGCGGCCTTCGGCATGTCGGTCATGTTCTTCGGCAGCTTCGGCCTGTTCTACGTCAACGCCTCGCTCCTGCAGTACGGGCGCGGGTACACCGTCCTGCAGGCCGGGCTCGGGACGCTGCCGCTGGCGCTGCCACTGCTGCTGGTGTCGAGGCTCGTCCCGGACCTGGTGCGGCGCACGGGCATCCCCGTCGTCCTGACGGCCGCCTTCGCCGCCATCGGCACCGGCCTGTTCGGACTGTCCACCGCGACCGGACAGCCGTACCCGGCCTACGCGGCGTGGCTCGTCGTGGTCGGCATCGGCTTCGCGCTCGCCCTGCCGTGCCTCACGGCCGAGCTCACCGCGGCCCTGCCCGCCGAGCAGGCGGGCGTCGCCGGAGGACTCCAGGCCGCGACACGGGAGCTCGGCAGCGCCCTCGGTGTCGCCGTGGTCGGCACCGTGCTGACGGCGGCGTTCACCGGGAAGCTGCCGGAGGGCCTGAAGGGCCACGAGCCCGCCGCCCACACCGTCGCCGAGGCGCTCGCCGCGGCTCCCGCCGAACACGACGCCGTGGTCGCGGCCTTCGTCGCCGGCGCCGACACGGCCCTGCGGGTCACCAGCGTCCTCACCCTGCTGGCCGGTGCCGTGGTCGTCGCCGGAGCGCTCCGCGCCGCCCGGTCCGGTCGTCACAACTAGCTCGAACACCCCTTACAGGAAGGCAAGTCCATGTCCGCAGAACCCTTCGAAGCCGGCGTGACGGCTTTCATGCTGGTGAAGACCACCTCCGAATGGCTCGCCCTCTCGGTCCCGCGGCGGATCGAGGTGTTCCGCACCGAGGTGCTCCCGGCGATCGAGGAGAAGGTGCAGGGCGTGCGGTCGCGCTTCTTCGACACCGAGTTCTACTCCGCGCGCGTGACCGACGTGTGGATGTGGGAGGCGCGGGACCACCACTCCTACCAGCTCCTCGTGGAGGCGCTGCGCGAGACCTCCTTCTGGGACCAGTACTTCGAGGTCGTCGAGCTGCTGGTCGGCGTCGAGAACGGCTACGCGAAGAACTACGACGTGGAAGCCCTCGCCACCGTCAACGCGTGAAGGTCCGCCGGACGCGTCGCCCCGCACGGCGGCGCGTCCGGTGCCGTGTCGAGCGATAGGGTCCGCGCCATGGACACGCCCGTCAACCGAGGTGGCCGCCCCCGCAGCGAGCAGGCGCGCGACGCCGTCCTGCACGCGGTGGACGACCTCCTCCTCGAGGTCGGCTACTCCGCGATGACCATGAAGGGGATCGCCGAGCGCGCCGGGGTGGGACGCCAGACCGTGTACCGCTGGTGGTCCACCAAGGCGGAGATCCTGTTCGAGGCCACCGTCGCGGACGCGGAGGAGGAGCTGGCCGTCCCGCCGACGGGCAGCTCGCTCGACGACCTCGTCGGCTACCTCGACTCCCTCAAGCACTTCCTCGAAGGATCGGCCGCGGGGGCGGCCTACCGCGCGCTCATCGCCGCGGCGCAGCAGGACCGCGCGGTCGCGGCCCTGCTCGCCTCCAAGGACGTGCTCGGCGACAGCGCCCGCGTGGTCGTGGAGCGCGTCGCCGAGCACGAGGCCCTGCCGTCCCCTCCGGAGCACGTCACCGCGCTCCTGGTCGGGCCGATGTTCTTCTGGGTCATGAGCGGCCGCGACACCGTCCACCTGGACACCGGAGAGCTCGCCGCGACGGTCCTCTCCGAGCTCCGCGCCGCGAAGGTGGGCTGAGGTCCCACTTCGGGCGGACCGCGGGTAGTTGAGGAATCAATCAGCGCGGTGGCGCGTTCCACGGGCGTGAAGAAAATCGGCTTCCTGTCCTTCGGGCACTGGTCCGACAGCGCGCACTCGCAGACGAGGACGGCGTCCGACGCGCTCCTGCAGGCGATCGACCTCGCCGTGGCCGCGGAGGAGCTGGGCGCGGACGGCGCCTACTTCCGGGTGCACCACTTCGCGAGGCAGCTGGCCTCGCCGTTCCCCCTGCTGTCCGCGATCGGCGCCAAGACCCGGCGCATCGAGATCGGCACCGGCGTGATCGACATGCGGTACGAGAACCCGATGTACATGGCCGAGGACGCGGGCGCCGCCGACCTCATCTCGGGCGGCAGGCTCCAGCTCGGCATCTCCAGGGGATCGCCCGAGCAGGTCATCGACGGCTGGCGGTACTTCGGCTACCAGCCGGGCGAGGGCGACACGGAAGCGGACATGGCGCGCAAGCACGCCGAGGTGCTGCTGACCGTGCTGCAGGGCGAGGGTTTCGCCCAGCCCAACCCGCGCCCGATGTTCCCCAACCCGCCGGGGCTGCTGCGCGTCGAGCCGCACTCGCCGGGGCTGCGCGAACGGATCTGGTGGGGCGCGAGCTCCAACGCCACCGCGGTGTGGGCCGCGCGGCAGGGCATGCACCTGATGAGCTCGACGCTCAAGAACGACGAGGGCGGGGCACCGTTCCACGTCCAGCAGGCCGAGCAGATCCGCACGTTCCGCAAGGCGTGGGCGGAAGCCGGGTGGGAGCGCGAGCCGCGCGTCTCGGTGTCGCGCAGCATCTTCGCGCTCACCTCCGACCTCGACCGCGCCTACTTCGGGGACGACCGCGGCAGCGCCGACCACGTCGGCTACATCGACGCCGACACCAGGGCGATCTTCGGCCGCACCTACACCGCGGAGCCCGACGTGCTGGCGGAGCAGCTGGCCGAGGACGAGGCCATCGCCGAGGCCGACACGCTGCTGCTGACCGTGCCCAACCAGCTCGGCGTCGACTACAACACCCATGTCATCGACAACGTCCTCACCCACGTCGCCCCCGCGCTCGGCTGGCGCTGACCTGCGAGGTCAGCGCAGCCCGCCGGAGGCGAAGACGACGTCACCGGTGATCCACGCGGCGTCGGGGGAGGCGAGGAAGGCCACCACGGGGCCGATGTCGGACGGCTGTCCGAGACGGCCCAGCGGGGTGGCCGCGACGACGCCCGCGACCAGCCCCTCGTCGGCGACCAGGCCGCGGGAGCCCTCGGTCTCGGTGGCGCCCGGTGCCACCGCGTTGACCCGGACGTTGCGCGGCCCGAGCTCGTTGGCCAGCACCCTGGTCAGCGTGGTGACGGCGGCCTTGGTCGACAGGTGCAGCGCCGCGCCGGGCCGGTTGCCCGCGAGGCCGGAGGTCGAGACGTTGACGATCGACCCGCCGGTCGCGGGCACCCGCCGGACGAACGCCCGGCAGGTCAGGAAGGTGCCGAGCACGTTGGTCCGGTACTGCCGGTCGAACTCCTCCGGCGTCACGTCCTCCAACGGCCCGAACGTGTAGGTCGCCGCGTTGTTCACCAGCGTGTCGACCGGCCCGAACGCCGCCGCGGCCCGGTCGAACAGCCGCTCGACGTCATCGGGTTCCCCGACGTCCCCGGCCAGCGCCACGGCCTTGCCGCCGTGCGCGACGATGTCCGCCACGGTCCGTTCGGCGGCCGAGCGGTCGGCGGCGTAGTTCACCGCGACCGCGGCCCCGGCGGCCGCCAGTGCCGACGAGATCCCCCGCCCGATGCCCTTCCCGCCGCCGGTCACCAGTGCCACGCGCCCGTTCAGGTCGATCATGTTCCGCTCCTCGCCGCTGTGCCGACCGGCGAAAGGTAGCGACCCGACCTACCAAAGGTAAGTACATACCTTTCGGTAAGCTCCTCCCATGAGCGAGCCGTCGGGTCCTCCGCGCGACCTCTTCGGCGCCGACTGCCCCAGGCTGCCGATCCGCGCCGACATCACCGGCCGCTGGGCCACCCTGCTGCTCGCCGCGCTGACGACCCGCCCGCACCGCTTCGCCGAACTGGCCGCCCGCCTCGACGGCATCAGCGAGAAGGTGCTGTCCCAGACGCTGCGCACCCTCACCCGCGACGGCCTCGTCAGCCGCACCGCCACCCCCACCGTCCCGATCCAGGTCACCTACGAGCTGACCCCGCTCGGCGCCGACCTCACCCCGCGCCTCGTGGACCTCGTCACGTGGGCCGACCGGCACGGGCCCGCCATCCAGGCGGCCCGGTCCGCCTACGACGCCGACCCGCCGATCCCACCCGCCGTGGCGAACCGGCACTGACGTCGCCCGGTCGGCGCGTCACCTCCCGGACCGGTGTTGATCGAAAACCGGTGTCGGACCGGTCCGGTGTCGGCGACAATGGTGCCTTGGGGGATTGGGGTGGGGGATGAGGCGTGCCTGGGGGCTGTCGGCCGCGCTGCTCGCGGTGTCGACGTACGCGTGCCTGTACGTGGCGGCGCTGCTGCCCTTGACGATCTGGGCCGCCGCACCGGACGCGCGGTCCCACCGGGGCGGGCCCGCCTCCGTCCTGCCGCACCTGCTGGTCTACTTCGTCGACCGGACGCCGCAGGAGGCCTACTTCGCGCAGACGCGGGGGTGGGAGTGGTTGCCGCGCCTCGTCCTGCTGGTGGCCTTGGTGTTCACGGCCTACCTGGCCACCCGCGCGGTCGCGGCGGGGCGTGCGCGGGTCGCGGTGCTCCAGGCGGGTGCCGTGCTGCTGGCGGCGGGACTGGCCGACCTGGTCGGGCTGGCGGTGGTGGTCGCGCGGTCGGACGGGGCGGGGAGCGTCGCGGTCGACCTGGCGAGCGCGGGGATCTTCTGGACCTACGACGCGCTGTACTTCGGCTTCCTGTGCACCGGCATCGTCGTCATCGGGTTCCTCCTCCAACGGCTGCTGTGGACGTTCGCCGGACGCCCGTGGGACGCCCTCGCCGACCCGCCCGCCACCGACGCCGGCCCCGTGCGGACGGGGAACCTGGCGTTGGCCTGCTCGCTGCCGATCGTGGCGCTCGCGTTGCTGGGCGGTGCTTTCTCCTACTCCGGGAAGTCCGAACAGGAGATCCGGCTGGTCGAGGAGGTGGCCGGTGTCGTGCTGCACCCGCGGTTGCAGCTCCGGCCGCAGGCCGACCCTGAGGCGGGGTTCGGCGAGGTGGTCGGCGCGGAGCGGTGGGTGCCGGGATCGGTGTCGGCGGTCCTGTCCCTTGTGGTGTTGTGGTTGTTGCTGCGCTGGGCGCTTGGCGGCATCCGACCGACCGCCGGGAGTGCCGCGGTGTTCGTGGCGGTGTGGGGAGTCGTCGTGATCGCGAGCGCGTTGGGCGGGGTCGTCGACGCCGTGGCGTTCCCACCGTCGACCGATGACGTCCTCCACGCGACGAGGTTCGGCGTGGTCTGGGGCTGGGTGCCCGCCGTGATCGCGGTGGTGGTGCTCAGGCGGAGGAGGGCGTGAACCGTTCTCCCTACCCGCACTCGGGTTTGGTGCCCGCCTGGATCTCGGCGTACTCGGCGCCGGACACTCGGCGGTAGGGCTGCGGGCACTTGCGCAGGGCGGCGAGGAATACCGACGAGTACCGCGCGGGGTCGAGGTGCCCCGTCACCTCGAACGGCTTGCCGCCCGGCGCGGTGACCGACATCTGCCCGCGCTTGCCGTCGGCGATGTAGTCGACCTCGATCGTCCAACGGCAGTGCGGGCCCGAGGTCGTCGCCTCGACGGTGACCACGTTCTTCTCACCCTTGGGCAGCCTGATCGTCTTCTGCTCGAAGTACGGGAACGGCGCCGTACCACCCCCGATCGTCATCATGACCGGATTGGGCCGGTCCACGGCCACACCGAACCGGAATTTGTCACCCGCCCCCTGGGCCGGCGTCTCGACCAGACTTCCGTCCAGCGGCGGCTCGCACGGTGCCACCAGCTTCGGCCGCATGTCCGTCACGACCACCTCCGACGTCCGCCTGCCCTCCAACGTCACCTCCCACCGGGCCACGTCCAACGGCACCTCCCCCTGCCGCTCCAGCCACTCGGCCGACGGCGGACCCGCCTTCCGATCCCACCCCGCGATGTCCTCTTCGGACGGTGGCCTGCTCAGGAAGTACGCCGAGTTCAGGTTCAGGTAGTGCACGTCACGCACCTCCACCGGCGCCCGCCCCGACGCCTCCTCAGCCTCGTCAACAGGCAACAACGCCCCGAAGAAGCTCTTGACGTAGTCGGAGAAGTAAGCCGCCGTCGCCGCCAGCAACAACGTCACCAACCACACCACCGGCTTGCCAAGCACCCGCTTCCACACCGGGGTGGCGGGCGGTGCGGCGGCTGATGCCGCAGCCGGCCGAGGCCGCTGCTGGTACGGGCGGCGAGTGCCCGACTTGGGGCGGTCACGCATCCGACCTCCGTGAGTTCAGAACCGGATCAACCCTACTGGGTCACCGAGTCCCGCGAAGGCAGTTCGCCAGCGCACCCACACCAGAACAGCTACCACCGATACACCTTCACCCCAAGGCCAAAGAAGCCCCCACCACCTCACCCACTCCTCGCCGACGACCACCACCGAGGCGCACCCGCTTCACCAACACACCTACTCACCAGCGGCCCCTGGCCGAACGGATCCCATACCACCAACCCAACCCGCCCACTCCCAACCAAAATCCACCGCCATATGCCGCCCCAGCACACCTACCCCGCCTGCACCCCGTGGCCCCAAGGCCATCCGTGCCACCATCTCGGCCTGCGTCGCTATGTCGAAGCCCGCTGTCGTAGTCCTCCAGCCCACCGACACACTCGCCCCACCCGCGCTCCACAGCCGCCAGCAAGACCGTGCCACCGCCTCGGCCCAGACACCTGGTCGAAGTCGACCATCGCGGTCCACCAGCACACCGACGCACTCGCTCTGCCTGTGCTCGTGGCCGAAGGGGAGTCCATACCACCGTCTCGGCCCACCACTCCTGGCCAAAGTCCACCGTCGTCGGTGCGCCAGCGCACCGACGAACCCGACCCGCCTGCGCCCCGCGTCTCGGTCCCACCTGACCTGGCCTTGCCGCCAGCGGCGCCATCGACCGCTGTGGCTTAGCGGGTGCGGTAGCGCGCGTAGACCAGCCCACTGTCGAACGCGCGTTCCTCCACCAGGTCGAGGTCCA
The DNA here is from genome assembly GCF_003002815.1 of Umezawaea tangerina. Classification (GTDB taxonomy): domain Bacteria; phylum Actinomycetota; class Actinomycetes; order Mycobacteriales; family Pseudonocardiaceae; genus Umezawaea; species Umezawaea tangerina. The sequence goes on from NZ_PVTF01000007.1 coordinate 384,701, forward strand.
AGCGCACGCCGTCGGGGAAGAATCGCTTGCCACCACCGACCACGGTCGTCGTGATGAACAGGTGGTACTCGTCCACCAGACCGGCAGCGATCGCCTGAGCCGCGATGGTCGGGCCGTCGATGCTGAGGTCGTGGTCGGACTCGGCCTTGAGCTTGCGCACCACGTCCGGGTCGAACGTCCGCTCGATCCTGGTCCTCGCGCTGGACACCGACTCCAGCGTCGTGGAGTACACGACCTTCTCCGCGGCCTGCCAGTCGCGCGCGTACTCCACGAACTGCGGCGGCTGGTCGGGCTCGGTGTGCGCGGTCTCCCAGAACACCATCGTCTCGTATATCCGCCTGCCGTAGAGGAACGTGCGGACAGGACGGAAGACGTCCCCGATGAACGCGTGCACCTCTTCGTCCTCGGCAGGCCCGGTGCCGAGGCCGCCTTCCGCCGCCTCGGCGTAGCCGTCGAGCGAGGTGATCATCGAGTAGATGAGCTTCGCCATGCTCCTCCTCCATCACGACCGCGCCGGTCGACAAGCGGTCCTACCAGTGATGACCTCCGCACGCCCCCGAACTCATCGGTCACCCCCAGCACTGCACTCCCTGCCCGACACCACGGCGAACAGTCGGCCGCGTAACACCCTCGCTACGCCACGGTGGAACCTGACTGTTCTCAGGTGCCCAGGTACTTGAGCACGGCCAGCACCCGACGGTGGTCGGTGTCGGTCGGCGGCAGATCGAGCTTGGCGAAGATGTTGGTCACGTACTTCTCCACCGCGCTGTGGCCGACCTTCAGCGCCGCCGTGATGCCGTTGTTGGAGCGACCCTCCGCCATCAACCGCAGCACCTCCTGTTCCCGCGGAGTCAGACGCTCCATCGGATCGTCGCGACGCACCAGCAGCTGGGCGACCACCTCCGGATCCAGCGCCGTGCCCCCGGCGGCCACCCTGCGCAGCGCGTCGAGGAAGTCCGACACCTGCGCGACCCGGTCCTTCAACAGGTACCCGACACCACTGGTACCGACCGACAGCAGATCCGTGGCGTACCGCTCCTCCACGTACTGCGACAGCACGCACACCGCGATCTCGGGGTGCAACCGCCGGATGACGAGCGCGGCCCGGATGCCCTCGTCGGTGTGGGTCGGCGGCATCCGCACGTCGACGACCACGACATCGGGCCGGTGTGCGTCGACGGCGGTCAGCAACCGGTCGGCGTCCGGCACCGCGTCGACGACCTCGAAGCCCCCGTCGGTGAGCAGCTTGGTGAGGCCTGCCCGCAGCAGGACGGAGTCTTCGGCTAGCACTACTCGCATGGGACGGACACGGTAACGGTCGTCGGGCCACCGGGTGGGCTCACCACCGTCAGACCACCGTCGACGGCGGCCGCCCGCTGCGCGAGCCCACGCAGACCGGTGCCTGCGCCCTCGGACGACGCCCCGCCCCGACCGTCATCGGTCACGGTGACGACCAGCCGGTCGCCGACCTGCTCCGTCACGACCTCGGCCCGGCTCGCCTCCGCGTGCTTGGCGACGTTCGTCAGCGCCTCCGACACGGCGAAGTAGGCGATCGCCTCGATGCTCGGCGAGCACCGCCGCGGGACGTCCACGCGTAACTTCACCGGCAACGGCGCCCGCGCGACGACGCCGGACAGCGCCGCGTCGAGCCCCCGGTCGTCGAGCACGGCCGGATGCAGCCCGCGCACGAAGTCACGCAGCTCGGCCAGCGCCGCGGTGGCCTCGTCATGGGCCGCAGCGATCACCTCCAATGCCTCCTCCGTTGGTGTGGTCAGCGTCGCGCGGGCCATGCCCAGGTTCATCGCCAGGCAGACGAGGCGCTGCTGGACGCCGTCGTGCAGGTCCCGTTCGATCCGGCGCCGTTCGCTGTCGGCGGCGGAGGTCAGGTCGGCCCGGCTGCGGGCCAACGACTCCACCCGTTCGGCGAGCTCCTCGGCTTGGCCGCGACCGAGCAGGTGCCGGGCCACGGCCGTGTCCGCTCCGGCGACCCCGCGCGCGACCCACGGCGCGGCGAACAGCAGGGCGATGGCCCCGACGAACCGCAGGAGGTACTCGGGACCGGACGGAGTGCCCACGGACAAGGGCAGGAGCACGGGCGCTGACCAGCAGGCCAGGACGACCACCCCGCCAAGACCGCCCAGCAGCGGCGTGAGCAGGTGGTAGGCGAGCTGGCGCCAGGTGGCCCCCGTGGTCCACGGCCGCAGGATCGACCGCCACCCGGAGCCGGGGGCGTGCCCCGGCGCGGCGATCTCGACACCGAGCAGCGCCCGGAACCGCTCCCGCTGGAGTGCGCTGATGAACCGCACCCACGGCGGCACCGCCAGCGGGGCCAACAGCGCGACGACCACGTACAGCGCGGTGAGCAGCCAGTGGCCGTTCGCCCCCTGGACCAGGCTGATCACGGCGGCCCACCACAACACGCCCAGGAGCACGACCACCACACCCGTCGCGGCGCCGAGGAACATCCCCGCCACCGCGTGGAAGGTGGCTTGCCAGGTGCGGTGCGACGACAGCGGTCGCAGCAGGGCGAGCGGGCCGGTGGTCCGCGCGTCCGTCCTGGCATCGGTGCTCGCTGAGGTCATGGGCACAACGTTAGGCATCCCGCCGTCGGCCGACCACCGGGAAAGCCTGCTGTCGAGGGTGGGGAAAACCCCAAGCCCGTGGGGCTGGTAGCCCGGCTTACAGCACCTTCCCGCCCTGGCAGCGTTTATGCCTGCCGGACGACGCGGAGGAGCACAGGCGATGATCGAGACGCGGGGACTGACGAAGCGGTACGGCGGCGCGCTGGCCGTCGACGGGCTGACTTTCACGGTCCGCCCTGGGCTGGTGACCGGTTTCCTCCGCCCGAACGGCGCGGGCAAGTCCACCACGATGCGGATGATCCTCGGGCTCGCCGCGTGGCGACCGCACCACCGGGACGTCTGACCTGGTCACCCCATCACCCAAGGAGAATTCGATGAACCGATCACGACGCGCACTGCTGGGCGCGGTGCTGGCCACGGCTGCGGGACTCGCTGCGGCCCCCGTCGCGGGCGCCGACACGACGCAGGACGCGGGGCTCGGTCCGTACCACCGGCAACACGTCGACTGGAGAGCGTGCCAACGCGGCCCGGACGACGGCGACGGCCGCGCGCTGGACGAAGCCGGTGTGCAATGCGCCGACATCCGGGTGCCGCTGGACTACTCGCACCCCGGCGGGCGCGCCATCACCGTCGCCATCGCTCGCAGCAAGGCCACCGATACAGCCCACTACGCCGGTCCGCTGCTCTTCAACCTCGGTGGCCCAGCCACCCCGGTGCTGTCCACCGTGCCGCTCGCCAGGCAAGGGCTGGGCGTGACCGGCGCCAAGTTCGACGTCATCGGCATGGACGTCCGGTTCTCCGGGCGCAGCTCGCCGATCGACTGCGGCTGGCAGGCAGGCTGGCTGCCGCGGTCCGCGGGTACCGACCGGGAGAGCTTCGACCGGATGGTCGCGCTGTCGAAGGACCTGGCCGACCGGTGCGCCCGGACCAACGCCGACGTGCTGCCCTACGCGTCCACGGCCGACGCCGCGCGTGACATGGACGTCGTCCGGGCCGCGCTCGGCGCGCCCAAGCTGTCGTTCCTCGGCTACTCGCAGGGCAGCTACCTGGGCGCCCAGTACCTCCAGCGGTTCGGCGGGCGAGCCGGGCGGGTCGTGCTCGACAGCGCCATCGACCCGGACCGTCCGGGCGTCACGATCCTGTCGGACCGCACGGCCGCCTCCCGCCGTGCGGCGGCGCTGGGGGAGTGGGCCGCGCTGGCCGCCCAGCACGACGACCTGTTCCACCTGGGCACCACCGCCGAGCAGGTGCTGGCCACGGTGGACCGGGTCTACCGTGCCGCCGCCGACACACCGCTGCGGGTGGGCCCGTACCTGGTGGACGACACCGTCGTCCCCGCACTCGTCCTCGGCCTCCTGGTCGACGACAGCGAGGAGAGCGCGGTCGAACTCGCGGCCACCGTTCAGGTGCTGGCGCAGGCAGCCGACACCGGTGGCGCCGAGCCGACCCAGGCCCTCTCGGACACGTTGGCGGGCCAGTTGACCGGTCGGGAGTCCGCGCAACACAGCGCCGCGACCGCCGTGCAGTGCGGTGACGCACCAGTGTCACGGGACGTCGAGGCGTACTGGCGCGACATCGAGGCGGCGCGCACTGGGAATCCCCTGTTCGGTCCGCTGGGCAACAACATCACCCCCTGCGCGTTCTGGCCGAACCCACCACGGGAACGTCCGGTCCGCGTCCGCAACGGCACACCAGCACTGGTGGTCCAAGCTGCCGGTGAGGTCAACGCCGTCCTGGAGATGGGCCAAGCCATGCACCGGGCACTCAGCGGCTCCCGCATGATCACCCTGGAAGGCGCCCGCGACCACGGCGTCTACCTGTTCCGCGGCTCCGACTGCGTCGACACCGCCGTGAACGCCTACCTCGACACCGGCAACCTACCCACCACCGACCTGACCTGCACCCAGTAACCCCCGCCCCCTCAGGGCCTGACTGGTCATACCTGATGGCGACAGCAGATCACCGAGCAGCTCCAGGCGTGGATCAAGTTAGCGGATCTGGTGCGGGACAGCGCATTCCGCGACTCAGTCCGCAGGGTCTTACCCGCTGCGTTCCCCTCGCCGACGGGCTGGTGGTGACCTCGCCGTCGATGGTCGAGTGGTTCGGGGGTCACCGGCAGGTCGAACTGGAGGTGGGCGCGGGGCGCGTGAAGAGTGGATCGCGGCTGTACTCACTGCTTCGGGAGGTCATCACGAGTCCACATCGGATCACTGATCGCGGGCTGTGCTTGGTTGGTCGCGGTGATGCCCAAGGGGGCGCGGCGGGAATCGGCGGTTGTGAGTGGGTGGGGTGCTGGTCTACCGCCGGCCGACCACGCCGGTGGAGGGGCGGCTGGAGGTGCCCGAACTGGTTCGGCGGGACATGTGGTCGGGGTTGCGCCGGGGCGCGCTGCTCGGCGGTGGCCTGTTCACCGCGGTGATGGCGCTGATCCTGGTATTGGGTGGGTTCGGCACGGTGGTGTCGGGTTCGGACCAGGCTCCGGAGGGGCTGCTGCACACCTCGTTGACCGGTCCGGTGGCGTTGACCGATGGTGGGTTCGGTCCGGAAGCGAGCCTGGTGTCGTTGGTGGTGTGCCTGGTGGCCGCAGTGGTGCTGCTGCGCCGGGTGGTGCGCACCGGTCAGATCCCTCCCCGTCCCTGACACCGGACCGGGAACCCTTGGCACCGAGGCAGACCCTGACACCAGTTCTCACTCCACCGTCCAGAAGCTGGAGGGTGAGGTCGCGCGTGCGTAGGGATAGGCGCGGGGGCGCCCCGCCTATCCGGCCGGGTGGCCCTAGGTGGTTGCGGGTGCGGTGCAGGGGGCGGGGTACCCGGTCTACCTGGCTGGGTGGTCGTGGGTGAGGTGAACAGGGGCGCGGGGTCGTCCGGCCTATCCGGCTGGGTGGTCCTCGGTGGTCGCGAGGGCGGTGAACAGGGGGTCGGTGAATTCGGTGATGCGTGCGTACCTGGGGGCGATCGAGGCGTAGGCGTGGATGCCGTCGGTGGTTGGGGTGGTGAGGTCGGTGGTGCTTGCCATCGCGCGGATGGCTGTGTTCCAGTCGGGGTGGATGCCGCTGCCGACGGCGGCGCAGATGGCGGCGCCTAGGCCTGCGGCGTCGCTCATCCGGGTGCGGCGGACTGGGCGGGCGAAGACGTCGGCGAAGATCTGGGCCATCAGGTCTGAGCGGGAGCCGCCGCCGGACAGGATGATGTCGGTGAAGTTCCGGTCCAGGGCGGTGGCCATGGCGGTGCAGTGCTGGTGCATGGTCAGGGCGATCGCCTCGACGATGGCGCGGTAGACGTGGTGCCTGCCCTGGGTGCCGTCGAAGCCGAGCAGAGCGCCGCGGCGGTGCGGGTGGTCGGTGGGTGCCAACCAGTCCAGGACGGCCATCAGGCCGCCGCTGCCCGGTTCGACGGTCGCCGCGTCCGCCGTCAGTTCGGCGAGGTCGGCTCCGACCAGGTCGCGGAACCAGCTGACCGTCCACATGCCCCGGCGGATCCCGCCGCTCTCGTAGAGGTACCGGTCGGGCACCGAGGCGAAGTTGGTCCAGAAGCGGCCCGAGTCGTCGACGGAGTGGTGGTCACCGGTGGTCATCGCGGCGATGTAGGTGCCCAACGACACGAGCACCTCGTCGTCGCGGCGCAGGCCGCTGCCCAGCGCCTCGACGGCCTTGTCGTTCGACGTGGCGAACACGGGGAGCCCGGTGGGGAGGCCGGTCGTCGCGGCGGCGGCGTCGGTGACGTGCCCCAGCAGGTCGCCGGGGTCGACCAGGTCGAACAGCTGGTCCCGGCGCATGCCCGTCGCGGTGTAGGGCTCGGGATCGGTGGACCAGCGCCACGTCGTGGGATCGATGGGCCACATGCCCTGGTAGTTCCCGGCGGTGTCGCGCCGTCGCCCGGTCAGCCGGTAGGTCGCGTAGCCCGAGGACGTCGTGACGTGCCGGATCGCGGGGTTCGGTTCCTGGGCGCGCGCCAGCCGCTCGTCCATCCAGCTCAACAACGGCTCGTGCAGGCCGCCGTCGTGGTCGAGCAGGGCGCGGCAGAACCGGATCGTGCACAGCCCGACTCCCGCGATCCGCGACACGTCGCCGGTGAACGACCGCATCGCCTCGGCGCAGGTGGCCGCGATCGAGTCCCACAGGTCGTCGTCGGGGTGCACGACCTGCCCCGGTCGGGGATGGGCGTAGGGCCGCAGCGGCCGCTGCGCCGAGGCGTGCACCGCCCCGACCTCGTCGACGATCGACACCTTCGTGCTCTGCGACCCGTTGTCGATCGCGACCAGGTACGCCGTCACGGACCCGCCAGCGGGAAGATCGTGCCCGCGTTCATGATCCCGTTGGGGTCGAAGCCGCGCTTGAGCACCTCCAGCATCGGGTACGCGGTGCCGTGCTCCTCGCGGGTCCACGGGGTGCGGTACTTGCCGATGCCGTGGTGGTGCACCATCGACCCGCCCAGCCGCAGCGCCTCCTCGACGATGATCGCGTTCAACGGGATGTGGTACTCGGTGATCTCCTGCTCCGGCGGGCAGGAGATGTCGTAGTCGTAGACGAAGTAGAGGTTCGTGCCGGTCTGGTAGCTGTGCGAGGAGTGCGCGCCGAGCAGGGTGAGGTCGTCCACCCGCGGGAACGTCGTGCGGATCCGGTGCAGCACCGCCTCGTACAGCGGCGCGGCGTTCGACCAGTCGACCGACACCTCCGTGGTGTAGCCGAGGTGCCGGGTGTCGAGCATGGCCCGCTTCTCGGCGTCGATCTTGTCCTGGCCCCAGTTGAGGTCGGCGAACCAGTCCTCGACCAACTGGGGGTCGACGGCCTCGGCGGAGGCGAACACCTGCTCGATGGCCTCCCCGGTGGCCCGCGCGATGCCCTCAGGCCCTTCGGCGACGAGCACCACGACGTTCTTGCCGCGGGAGAAGTGCGCGAAGTGCTGGCCCGCGTCCTCGGGGGAGTAGGCGCGGCACACCGACGGCCGGTACCCGTCGGTGACCAGGGTGCGCAGCCCGTCCACGGCCGCGCCGAAGTCGTCGAGCAGGAAGCCGTAGTAGCGGTTGTGCTCGGGCTGGTACCGGAACACCTTCACGGTGACCTCGGTGATGACGCAGAGCGCGCCCTCGTTGCCGATCACCACGTGCCGGATGTCCGGACCGGCGGCGCGGCGCGGCACGTTCTTGATCCGGCTCACGGCACCGCCGGGGAACACCGCCTCCAGGCCCACCACCATGTCCTCGATCCCGCCGTACAACGTGGAGAGCTGGCCGATGGACCGCGTGGCGACGAGCCCGCCCATCTGGGCCAGCGGCTTGGACTGCGGCGAGTGGCCGGTGGTCAGACCCTGCTCCCGCAGCGCGTCCTCCAGGCGCTGCAACGGGACCCCGCACTGCGCCGTGGCCATCATGTTCACCGGGTCGACCGCCACGATCTGGTCCATCGTGGACGCGTCGAGCACGATCGTGTCCTCCACGACGGTCTCCAGCCCGCCCTCGGTGGCGGTCCTGCCGGTGCGCGGCACCACGTTGACCCGGTGCCGGTCGGCGAACGCCAGCACCGCCGCCACCTCCCCGGTGCTCGACGGGCGGACCACCGCCGCCGGGATCGGGCCGTCGAAGATGCCGTGCACCGCGGTGTACTTGCGGAAGCGGTCCACGCTCGCCTCGCGCAGCTCCTGCTCGTCGACGCTCACCTTCTCGGGGCCGAGCAGGTCGACGAGCCCGGCGACGATCTCGCCCCGGTCCAGGTCGGACGCGGACGCCGTGGACGGCGTCGGGGCGGGGATGGTGGTCATCGGTGCGGTCTCGCTTTCGTTCGGGGGTGGTTCAGCGGACGAGGTAACCGCCGTCGACGACCAGCACGTGCCCGTTGACGTAGTCGGAGGCGCGGCCCGCGAGGAAGACGACGGCGCCCATGAGGTCGCCCGCCCTGCCCCAGCGCCCGGCCGGGATGTGCTCGACGATGCGGCGGTTGGCCTCGGGGTCGGCGCGCGTCGCCTCGGTGATCCTGGTGTCGAAGTAGCCCGGTGCCACGGCGTTGACCTGGATGTTGTGCTGGGCCAGCTCGTCGCAGTAGGCCTTGGTGAACCCGACGATGCCGTGCTTGGTCGCGGCGTAGGCGGGGGAGGAGCGGCCGCCGAGGAAGGAGAACAGCGACGCGATGTTGATGATCTTCCCGGAGCGCTGCGGGATCATGTACCGGGTCGCCTCGTGCGCGATCTCGAACGCCGCGGTGAGGTTCACCGCGACCATCGGGTCCCACTTGGAGCGGTCGAACGACTCGACGTCGTCGAGCAGGCTGATGCCCGCCGAGTTGACCAGGATGTCCACCGACCCCAGGTGGTCGACGCACATGTCGACCACCTCCGCGCACACACCGGGCCGGGTGATGTCGGCGGTCGTCGAGGCGAACCGGCGCCCCTCGGCCTCCACCAGCCGCTGGGTCTCGCCGTCGTCGGACACCACGCTGGGCACGAACACGTCGGCGCCCGCCTTGGCCAACCCGACCGCGAACGCCTGCCCGAGCCCGGTGTTGCCGCCGGTGACGATGGCGCTGCGGCCCTTGAGGGAGAACAGGTCGAGGCCGAAGTCGTCAAAGTCCATCAGGCTTCCCCCGTCTTGTCGTGCGGCAGCGTCGCGAACGGGTCGGCCACGGCCACATAGCAGGTCTCGAGGTACTCCTCGATGCCCTCGGCGCCGCCCTCCCGCCCGAGCCCGGACTGCTTGACGCCGCCGAACGGCGCCGCGGGGTTGGACACCACGCCGGTGTTGAGCCCGAGCATCCCGGTCTCCAGCTCCTCGGCCAGGCGCAGGCCGCGGTCCAGGTCGCGGGTGTAGGCGAAGCAGACCAGCCCGAACTCGGTGGCGTTGGCCAGCCGCACGGCCTCCTGCTCGGAGCCGAACGCGGTGATCGGCGCGACCGGTCCGAAGACCTCCTCGGCGAGGATCCGGGCGTCCGCCGGGACGTCCACGAGCACGGTCGGCTCGTAGAAGAACCCCTTGCCCTCCAACGCGTTCCCGCCGATCGCGGCGGTGGCTCCCCGGTCGACCGCGTCCGCCACCAGCCCGGACACCTTCGACCGGGTCTTCCCGTCGATCAGCGGGCCGATCCGGGTGGACGCCTCGGTGCCGCGGCCCACCGGGTACTCCCGCATCCGCGCCACCAGCCGCGAGGTGAACTCCTCGACCACGTCCTCGTGCACCAGGAACCGGTTGGCGGCCACGCAGGCCTCGCCGCCGTTGCGCAGCTTGGCCACCAGCGCCCCTTCGACGGCGGCGCTCACGTCGGCGTCGGCGAACACCAGGAACGGGGCGTTGCCACCCAGCTCCATCGACATCCGCAGCACCTGGTCGGCGCAGCCCGCGATGAGCCGCCTGCCGACCGCCGTGGACCCGGTGAAGGACAGCTTGCGCAGCCGGGGATCGGCCAGCAGCGGCTCGGTCAGCGCGGCCGGGTCGCTGGTCGGCACGACGTTGAGCACACCCGGCGGCAGACCGGCCTCGGTGAACACCTCGGCCAGCAGCAGGGCCGTCAACGGGGTCAGCTCGGCGGGTTTGAGCACCATCGTGCAGCCCGCCGCGATGGCGGGCGCCACCTTGCGGGCCGCCATCGCCAGCGGGAAGTTCCACGGCGTCACCAGCAGGCACGGCCCGACCGGCCTCTTGGTCACCAGCAACCGGTTGCGGCCGTCCGGAGCGGTGGTGTACCGGCCGGAGATCCGTGGCGCCTCCTCGGAGAACCAGCGCAGGAACTCCGCGCCGTAGGCCACCTCCGCCCGCGACTCGGCCAGCGGCTTGCCCATCTCCAACGTGATGAGCAGCGCGATCTCCTCGGTGCGGCGGACGACGATGTCGAACGCCCTCCGCAGCACCTCGGCCCGCTCGCGCGGCGGGGTCCGCCCCCACGCCGACTGGGCGGCGTGGGCGGCGGCCAGCGCGCGCAGCCCGTCGGCGGGACCGGCGTCGGCCACGCTCGCGAGCACCTCCTCGGTGGAGGGGTCGAGCACGTCGAACACGCGGTCGTCGCCCGCGGCGCTCCACGCCCCGTCGACGTGCAGTCCGGTGGGCACCCGGTCCAGCAGGTCCCGTTCAGTCGTCACAGCCGCAGCTCCCGTTCGATCAGGTCCTCGTAGAGCCGCATCGGCGTCATCTCGCCCGCGCGGTCCCCGTAGCTGGCGCGGGCCCGCCGGTACACCTGTTCGACCAGCGCCGACAGCTCCGTGGGCACGCCGACCGCGCGGGCCAGGTCGATCGACAGGCCGAGGTCCTTGCACGCCAGCGCGATGGCGAAGCCCTCGTCGTAGTCGCCCTGCTCCAGCACGGACAGCACGTCGCGTTCCACGAACGCGCTGTTGGCCGGACTGGCCACCAGCGAGGACCGCAGCACCCCCAGGTCGACACCCGCCTTGACGCCGACCGCCAGCACCTCGGCGGTGGCCACCAGGTGGGAGAACCACAGCTGGTTGATCAGCAGCTTCACCACGTAGCCCGCGCCGTGCCCGCCGACGTGCAGGATCCGCTCCGGCGAGCCCATCGCCTCGAACACGGGTCTGAGCCGGGTGACGTCGGAGGCCTCGCCGCCGACGAAGATCTGCAGCGTGCCCGCCGCCGCGCCGCTCGACATCCCGCTGACCGGCGCGTCCAGGACGTGGAGTCCGGGGTTGGCGAGCCGGATGCCGTCGGCGACCTCGGGCACCGACGTGGACATGTCGACCCACGTGCCGCCGTCGGCGATCCCCGCCAGGACCCCCGCCGGACCGCCCAGCACGTCGGCGACGTGCCGGGGCGTCGGCAGCATCGTGATCACCAGGTCGCTGCGCGCCGCGGTCTCGGCGGGCGTGTCGGCCCACCGCGCCCCCGCGTCCACCAGGCCGGCCCCCTGTTCGGGGCGGATGTCGTTGACCACCAACGGGTACCCGGCGCGCAGCAGGTTGCGCGTCATGCCCGAACCCATGCTGCCCAGACCGATGAACCCGACGGTCGGTCGCGCGTCGCCTGCCACTAGGTGCTCTCCTTCGCCGGTGTGTAGAACGGGTTGGACGGCTCGTCGCGCGCGGCCAGCACGGCGTGCAACGGCGGCAGGTCGGCCGCGCCGTTGGCCAGCGCGGTCCGGGTGGCCTCGCGGTTGTTGCGGTACACGGCGTCGGCGTCGTCGGCGGCGGGGTTGACCCACACCGCCGCGATCAGCACGTGGGTCGACGCGTGGGCCTCCGGGATCGACCCGGCGGCGACGGCGTCCGCCACCCCCGCGGCGATCCCCGCCTGCGCCGGACCCCAGATCAGCAGCCCGTGCCCGTCGTCGGCGGGAGCCGCCTTGGTCACGAACAACGTCAGCGGCTTGACCGGCAGCGACGGCCGCAGGACCGCCACGAACGGCACGTGCCCGGCACTCGGCGTGGCCAGCGCCGTCGCCCACGCCGTGCCCGCCGGACCGTCCCGGTGGCCCAGCACGGTGTTGACGTGGGCGGCGTTGACGCCCTCGCCGACGAAGCTCTCCCCGATCAGCACCTAGATCAGCCCCTGTTCGGTCAGCCAGTCCTCGGCGACCTTGTCCGGCTCGTCGCCGTCCACGTCCACCTTCGAGTTGAGCTTCTGCATCTCCTCGGTGGTCAGCTTGCCCGCCATGGGGGAGAGGACCTCTGCGATCTTCGGGTGGTCCTTGAGCACCTGCGCCTGGAGGGTGAACCCGCCCTGGTAGATCGGGAAGAACTTCTTGTCGTCCTCCAGCACGGTCAGCCCCAGCGACGCGATCCGGCCGTCGGTGGCGAACACCTCGCCGAAGTTGCAGTCCTTGCCGTCCTTCGTCGCCGTGTAGATCACGCCGGTGTCGAGCAGCTTCACGTCGTCCTTCCCCGCGCCGAAGCCGTAGGTGGACGACACGCCCGGCCAGCCGTCGTCGCGGGTGGAGAACTCGCTCTCGATGCAGAACGTCTTCTGGTCCGCGGGCAGCGCGGCGATCTGGCTCATCTTCGTGACGCCGAGCTCCTTGGCCTTCTCGCTGCGGATCGCGAAGGTGTAGGTGTTGTTGAACGGCGCGGGCGCCACCCACTCGATGCCCTTGGCGGCGTCGGCGGTCTTGACGGCGTCGAGCTGCTCCTTGGCGTCCTTGAGCGGCTGGGTCTGCTTGTTGTAGGTGATCCAGGAGGTGCCGGTGTACTCCCAGTAGCCGACGAACTGCTTGTTCTCCAACGCCTGCCGCACGTTGGCCGAGCCCACGAGCTTGGTGTTGGCCTCCAGCGTCGCGCCGTGGGCGTTGAGCAGCTTGGTGGTGAGGTGGGCGAGGATGTACTGCTCGGCGAAGTCCTTGGAGCCGATCTGGCCGCTGAGGCCCTTGAGCTCCTCGCCCTTGCTCGCGTCGCCCGCCGGGGAGGACGAGCCGGAGCAGGCGGACAGGACGAGGGCGCTCGCGGCTATCGCGCAGAGCAGTGCGGGGGCGTGCTTGGGCATGGCTGTTCCTTGGAGGTGTCGTGGGGTGGGTCAGAGACCGCGGGGGCGGGTCCAGTCCTCGACCAGGCCCGCGGCCCAGTCGATGAGGACGGCGATGGCGGCGACGAGCACCGCGCCGACGAGCAGGACGGAGAACCTCTGGAGCTTCAGGCCGTTGATGATCATGTCGCCGAGACCGCCCGCGTTGATGAACGTGGCGATGGTGGCGACGCCGACGGAGAACACGAGCGCCGTCCTCAGCCCGGCCAGGATCACCGGCGAGGCCAGGGGGAGCTCGACGCGCCACAGCACCTGGCGCGGTGTCATGCCCATGCCGAGCGCCGCCTCGCGGGTGGCGGCGTCGACCTGTTCGAGGCCGGTGAGCGTGTTGCGCAGCACCGGGAGGAAGCAGTAGGCGACCAGCGAGACCAGCGCCGTGGTGAAGCCGGTCCGCCAGACGATGGCCAGCAGGATCACCACGCCGACGGCGGGCGTGGCCTGGCCGATGTTGCCGAGCGCGATGACGACCGCCTTGACGACCCGCGACCGCACCCGGTACGCCGCGATGGCGGTGGGGATGGCGAGCAGCGCGACCAGCGCCGAGGAGGTGACGGTCAGGACCAGGTGCTCCCGCGTGCGGTCGAGCAGGTAGCCCGCGTTGAGCGTGCGGGACTCGATCGAGTCGAGCCGGAGCGTGCCGACCCAGGCGAACAGGGCGACGAGCACGACGGTCACGGCGAGTGGAGTCGCGACGTGGCGCAGCAAGCGGGTGCGCTGCGGTCCGGTGTGGACGGTCATGGCGTCGACCCCGCGGCCTGCCGGGACGCGCCCAGCGCGGTGGAGATCCCGGCGTGGGTGAGGGATCCCGCCACGGCACCGGTCGCGTCGGTGACGTCGACCCGCTCGGCCCCGGTGAGCACCAGGAGGTCGAGGGCGTCGCGCAGCGAGCCGTCCGCGTCGAGCCTGGGTGCCGAACCGCCGGGTGGCTCCAGCGCCACCGTCCCGATCGGGATCAGGGCGAGCCGCATCAGGGCGGCGCCGCGGCCGATGAACCCGGCCACGTAGTCGTTGGCCGGGGCGGCCAGGATGTTCGCGGGCGTGTCGCACTGCTCGATCCGGCTGCGCTCGCCGAGCACCGCGATCCGGTCGCCGAGCCGGACCGCCTCGTCGAAGTCGTGGGTGACGAAGATGATCGTCTTGCCGATGTCGGCCTGCAGCCTCAGGAACTCCTCCTGGAGGCCCTGCCGGGTGATCGGGTCGGTCGCGCCGAACGGCTCGTCCATCAGCATCACCGGCGGGTCCGCGGCCAGCGCGCGGGCGACCCCGACGCGTTGCTGCTGACCGCCGGAGAGCTGCTTCGGGTAGCGGTGGGCGAACACGGCCGGGTCGAGCGCCACCGTGCGCAGCAGCTCGTCGACCCGCTCGGCGGTGCGCTGCTTGGTCCAGCCGAGCAGCTTCGGCACCGTGGCGATGTTCTCCGCGATGGTCATGTGCGGGAACAGCCCGATCTGCTGGATCACGTAGCCGATGTGGCGGCGCAGCTCGTGCGGGTCCAGCGACAGGACGTCCTCGCCGTCGATCGTGATCGAGCCCGAGGTCGGCTCGATGATCCGGTTGATCATCTTCATCGTGGTCGTCTTGCCGCAGCCGCTGGGGCCGACGAACATCAGCAGCTCGCCCGGTTCTACCCGCAGCGAGAAGTCCTCGACGGCGCTCTGCCGCTGGCCGGGGTAGTGCTTGGTGACGCCGTCCAGCTCGATGCCGACGCCCGCGGTGGTGGTGGGTTCAGACACGGAGGCCCCTCGGCGTGCTGTGGCGGGCGATGAGGACGAACAGGCCGTCGACGAGCAGCGCCAGCAGCACCACGCACAGCGTCCCGGTCAGGGCGAAGTTGAGGGCGTTGACCGACCCGAGCGAGGACAGCCCGCGGAAGATGTACACACCGAGGCCGGGGCCGGCGACGTAGGCCGCGATCGCCGCGATGCCGATGGTGAGCTGCGCGGCGACCCGGATGCCGGTCACGATCACCGGCCACGCCAGCGGCAGCTGCACGGAGAGCAGCACGCGCGCCGGCGTCATCCCCATGCCCTGCGCGGACTCGACGAGGTGCGAGGGGACCTCCCGCAGGCCCACGACGGTGTTGCGCACGATCGGCAGCAGCGAGTAGAAGACCAGCGCCACGATCGTCGGCGCCCACCCGAGCCCGAGGACCGGGCTCAGCAGCGCCAGCAGCGCCAGCGACGGGATCGTGATCGCGATGCCCGCCGCCGTGAGCGAGACCGCGCGGGGGACCGGGCGGTCCCAGACGAGCAGGCCGATGAGGACACCGATCGCGGTGGCCAGCGCCAGGGAGACCGCCACGGCGGCGAGGTGCTGCAACGTCAGGTCGACGACGTCCTCCCAGCGGCGGGCCAGGAAGTCGTCCAGTCGTACGAGGTGGAGTCCGGTCACGAGGTGCCCTCCTTCTCGGCCGCGTTGCCGATGGTCGAGGACGATAAGGAGGGGGTGTTCTTATGCACAACGGCCGTTGGCGATATGGCAACCACGACTTACGATGCGGCCATGGAACAGGGCGGCTCACGGCGCAACTCGGCGGGTTTGGCCAGGGACATCGAGGTCCTGGAGGCGCTCGGCCGACCGGAGGCGGTCGAGGCGGGCGGGCTCGGCGTGGTCCGCATCGCCGCCCTCACCGGACGGGACAAGGCGGTCGTGTCGCGCACGCTGGCGACCCTCGCCGACGCCGGACTGGTCGACCGCGACCCGCAGACCCTGGGCTACCGGCTCGGTTCCCGGCTCTACGCGTTGGCCGCCCGCACCGCCGAGGGCGCCCTCGCCCGGCAGGCCAGGGCGCACCTCAAGCACGTCACGGAGGTCACCAGGGAGACCGCGCACCTGTGCGTGCTGCGCGGCGGCAACGTGCTCACGCTGCTGAGCGAGCTGAGCCCCAACCAGTTCAAGACCACCGGCTGGGAGGGCGTCACCACGGCGGCCTGGTGCACGCCGTCCGGTCGGGTGCTCCTGAGCGACTGGGACCGCGAGTCGGTGGCGCTGTGGTACTCCGAGCACGGTCGCGACGAACCGGTGCTGGAACCCCAGGAGCACACCGGCGCCGTCCGCTCCGGGTTCGCGGTGCTACCCCGACCGTCCACAGCGGACTCCCCGGTCCACGACCTGGACACGCTGCTCGCCGAGCTGGCGAAGGTCCGCGACCGCGGCTACAGCACGTCCGACGAGGAGCTGGAACGCGGTGTCGTCGCGGCCTCCGCCCCGGTGCACGACTTCACCTCGCGCGTCGTGGCGTCCCTCAACGTCTCCGCGCCGAAGGAGCGCATCGGCTCCCAGCTCGACAAGCTCGGCCGCATCGTCGCCGCGGCCGCCCACGACCTGTCCGTCGCGTTGGGGCACACGGGATGACGTCGGTTCAGGTGAGGCCCACCGCGGTGTCCAGGCGCTGCTCGAGCGACTCCAGGGCGGTGGTGGCGGCGAGGGCGATGGCGCGGGTGATGGTCTCGTGCGACATCGACGGCCGCGGGCGGACCGACCCCACGGCCTGGGCGAGCTCGTAGGGGACGTGGACGAAGCCGCCGATGGCGTGGGGGCGCAGCTCCGCGAGCGCGCGCATGAGCCGGTAGAAGACGTAGTTGCAGGTGTAGGTCCCCGCGCTGTCGGACACGCGCGCCGGGATCCCGTCCTCGGCCAGCCGGGCGACGATCGGCTTGATCGGCAGGGTGCTGAAGTACGCGGCGGGTCCGTCCTCGTCGACGGGCTCGTCCACGGGGAGGTAGCCCGCGTTGTCCGGCACGCCGGGGTCCTTGACGTTGATGGCGATCCGTTCGACGGCGATGTCCGCGTTCCCGCCCGCGAGGCCGGTGCAGATCACGACGTCGGGCTGGTACCGCTCAAAGGCGTCCAGCAGCACCGCGTCCAGGCCGCGGAAGTCGACGGGCAGCTCGACGGCGTGCACGGTGCCCGGCCCGGACCAGCTGTCGCGCACGGCGCGCACCGCGTTCCACGACGGGTTCGCCTCCTCTCCACCGAACGGTTCGAAGCCGGTCAGCAAGATCGTCGCCATGTCGCTCTCCTAGTCAGCCTGGGTCCCCGAAGGCCTGTGGAGTCAATGTAACGCTAGTTGGCGTTACACTCCAGCCCATGGGTGACGAGTTCGTGGTCGACACGGGGCACACCTGGGCGGACTTCCTCGCGACCAGGACGAACGTGCACGGGTCCGCGCCCGCGGAGTGGCTCGCGACGCCGGAGGTCGCGTGGCGCTGGTTCGCCGAGGTGGGACTGGCTCCGCGTGGTGGGCCGCGGGCGGACGACCTGGTCGCGGTCCACCACGTCCGGGAGGCGTTGCGCACGGTGGTGCTGACCCGTCTGGGTTTCCCGCTGCCGCCGGGGTCGCCCGAACCGGCGTCCGCGGCGGACGTGCTGCGGCGGTTGGCCGCGTCGGTGCCGCAGGACGACCCCCTCGTGCCGCCGGACTCGTGCGCCCAGGCGCTCTCCCGGATCGTCGGCAGCTGCGCTGTGGACCTCGCGCGGCCCGTCCTGGCGTTCGCGAGCTGTGCGGAACACGTGTGCGGCAAGGTCTTCTCCGACCGCGGGGGCGCTCGTCAGCGCTACTGCGGTCCGCGCTGCGCGACCCGTGCGCGGGTCCGCTCGCACCGTGGGAGGCGCACCGCGGACAGTGGCTGAAGGTCCGGCCGCGAGGTCGTGCGCGGTGGCCGTCCTCGGCCGCTGTCGAGCGTGGAGGAGTCGAAGGTTACATCGTGCCGTAAGTGGACTGGTTGCACTTTTTAACTCGATCTGGTTTTCTGGTGTCGCAGTCGCCGCTCGGCGGCTCCGAGCCGGGACGTCCGGCGACCTCCACCCCACGACCGAAGGAACCGGCCATGAGCTCCCCAGCACCCTCGCGCGCCCGGATCAGCGTCATCGGGGCAGGCCCCGGCGGGCTGACCTGCGCCCGCATCCTGCAACGGCACGGCATCGCCGTGACCGTGTACGACCACGACACCGACCCGGCCGCACGGGACCAGGGCGGCAGCCTCGACCTGCGCGCCGAGGACGGCCAGCTGGCCCTGCGCGAAGCGGGCCTGCTCGACGGCTTCTGGAAGCTGGCGCGCCCGGAGGGCCAGGAGATGCGCCGGTGGAACGCAGCCGGGATCCTGCTCAACAGCCAGGTGCCCGAAGAGGACGACCTCTACAAGCCGGAGATCGACCGGAGCCAGCTGCGGGGCCTGCTGCTCGACTCCCTCGAACCGGGGACCGTCCACTGGGGACGGGCACTGGAGTCGGTCGGCGGTCCCCACGACGGACCACGGCTGCTGCGCTTCACCGACGGCACGACCGTGGAGACCGACCTGGTCATCGGCGCCGACGGCGCGTTCTCCAAGGTGCGCCCCGCCGTCTCGCCCGCGACCCCGCACTACAGCGGCGTGACGTTCCTGGAGGCCTGGTTCGACGACGTCGAGAACCGGCACGCCGACCTCGCCGCGATGGTCGGCCGGGGCAGCGGCGCCGCGACCGACGGCGAGCGCGCCGTGTTCTCCCAGCGCAACAGCGGCGGGCACATGCGGGTCTACCTCATCCGACGGGCACCGGTCGACTGGATCGCCGCGGCGGGCCTGGACGTCGGGGACACCGACGGCCTGCGCGCGCACCTGCTCGCCGAGTACGGCCACTGGTCGCCGGACATGCTCCGGATGATCGTCGACAACGACGGCCCCTACGTCGACCGCCCGCTGTTCGTGCTGCCCGCACCGCACACCTGGGAGCACGTGCCGACGGTGACCCTGCTCGGCGACGCGGCCCACCTCATGCCCCCGGTGGGCGTCGGCGTCAACCTGGCCATGCTCGACGCCTGCGAGCTGGCGCTCGCGCTGGCGGGCGCCACCACCGTCGACGAGGGCGTGCGCGCCTACGAGCGGACGATGCTGCCCCGGTCGACGGAGATGGCGCTGGCGCTCGACGGTGCCGCCGACTTCCTGCTCGGGATGGGGGACCACGTCGAGGGCGAGGACGAGTTCCGCGCCCTGGAGGCGAAACTGGAGCAGCGGAGCGGGCGGACCGGCTGAGACCGGTGCCGGAAGTCGTGCGGCGGCAACGCTTCCCGACTCCGGCGAGACCTCGCCGTCCGCTGTGCGACGTGGACGGTGGGGGTGCGACCCGCGGGCATACTGTGCGCATGCCGCACAGTGATCTCGGGCTGCTGCACGACCTGCGTGCCCTGTCCATCATGCTCGAGGAGCGGAACGTGACGCGGGCCGCGGGGCGGTTCCACCTGAGCCAGTCGTCGATGAGCCGGACGTTGCAGCGGTTGCGGGCGCTGTTCGGCGACGAGCTGCTGGTCCGGACCGGCGGCGAGTACGAGCTGACCCCGCGGGCGCGGGAGATGCAGCGCGAGCTCGCCCAGCTCCTGCCGCGGCTGGAACGGCTCGTCGCGGGCCAGGGCTTCGACCCCTCCACGGCGTCGGGGGTCGTGCGGATCATCGCCACGGACTACACGATCACGACCCTGGGCCCGCACCTGCTGCCCAAGCTGTTCCTGGCCGCGCCCGACCTGGAGGTCCGCGTCCAGCAACGGGACGAGGGCGCGTTCGCGGACCTCGAACGGGGCCGGGCCGACATCGCCATGTCCGTGCTCCAGCCCGCCGCCCCGCTGCGCTGGGAGCAGCTGTTCACCGACGACGTGGTCTGCGTGGTCGACCGGGACCACCCGGTGCGCGACCGGTTCGCGCTGGCCGACTACGCCGAGGCCCGCCACGTCGTCGTCACCCTGGTGCACGGCGAGCAGCCGATGATCGAGCGGTGGCTGCAGGAGTTCGGCCACAACCGGACGGCGGCCGTGCGGGTGGCGAGCTTCAGCTCGGCGTTCGCCGCCCTGCCCGGCACGACGCTGCTGACGACGATGCCGCGCAGGATGGCGGAGCGGCAGGTGGCGGCCCACCCGTGGGCGCGGCTGGTCGAGGCCCCGGAGGAGTTCGACGCCTTCCCCTACGGCATGGTGTGGCACGCGCGGCTGGAGTCCGATCCGATGCACTCCTGGCTGCGCCGCATGATCCGCGCGGCCGCGGAGGAGATGACCTCCGGCGGGCCGCGGGACTGACGGTCCGCCTCACAGCAGCTTGTCGAGCGTGATCGGCAGGTCGCGGACGCGGACGCCGGTCGCGTTGAACACGGCGTTGCCGATCGCCGCGGCCGTGGACACCAGGCCGATCTCGCCCAGGCCCTTGGCGCCGAGCTCGCTGATGTGCGGGTCCGGGCGGTCCAGCCAGTGCACGTCGATGTCCGGTGTGTCGGCGTGCACCGGGACGAGGTAGTCCGCCAGGGTCGCCGCCGCGAACCTCCCGTTCCGCTCGATCGGGTCGGACTCCAGCAGCGCGTGCCCGATGCCCCAGATGACCGAGCCCATGAGCTGGCCGCGGGTGGCCTTGGCGTTGACGACCTTCCCCACGTCGAACACCGACGTGACCCGGCTGACCCTCGGCTCGCCGGTCAGCCGGTGCACCCGCACCTCGCAGAAGTGGGCGCCGAAGCAGTGGAACCGGCACTGGGACGGGTTGTCGGGCGGTCCGGTGTCGCCGACCGCCTCGACGTGGGGCACGCCCATGGCCCGGAGCAGGGTGCCGTAGTCGACCGACCGGCCACCCGACTCGACCCGGCCCCGCCGGTAGCGCACGGTCGCGGGGTCGCGGCCGGTGAAGGGGGAGCGCGGGTTGTCCACGGCCGCCCGCACGAGCGCCGCGACGGCTGCCCGGCACGCGGCCTGCACCGCGGGCACCGTGCTCGTCGTGACGCTGGACCCGTAGGCCCCGACGCCGCCGGGCGGGAGGGTGGAGTCGCCGAGCTCGGACACGACCTCGCCGACCGGCAGGCCCAGCTCGTCGGCCCCGATCACCGCCAGCATGGTGAGTGCGCCGGTGCCGAGGTCGGACGTGGCGGAGGAGACCAGGACCCGACCGTCGTCGCGGAACCGCGCCCGCGCCGAGGCCGGCTGCCGCCAGGCAGGGTAGATCGCGCTCGCCATGCCCATGCCGACCAGCCAGTCGCCGTCGGTCCGTGACCGTGGTCGCGCCTGGCGTTTGCCCCAGCCGAACCGCTCGGCCCCGATCCGGTAGCACTCGTCGAGGTGCTTGGTGGAGAAGCGGCGGCCCTCGATCGGGTCCTCCGTCGCGTAGTTGCGCAGCCGCAGCTCCACCGGGTCCACCTCGGTCGCCACGGCCAGCTCGTCCATCGCCGTCTCCAGCGCGAACATGCCCGGTGCCTCGGCGGGTGCCCTCATCGACCAGGTGGGCGGGGTGTCCAGCGTGACCAGCCTCTGGTCGATCCGGATGTTCGGCGTGCGGTAGGTGACGGCCGACGTGTCGCGGCCGGGCAGCATCCGCCAGCCACCGGCCGCGGGCAGCTCCCCGTCGGTGTCGTGGGCGAGCGCGAGGAGCGTCCCGTCGGTCCTGGCGCCGAGCCGGATCGTCTGCCGGACGGCCGCCCGGTGTCCGATGGCGGTGAACACCTGCTCCCGGCTCAGCACCAGCTTGACCGGGCGGCCGAGCGCGCGGGCGGCGGCGGCGCAGAGCAGCGCCTCGTTCCACACCGGTGAGCGCTGGCCGAAACCGCCGCCGGTGTAGCGGCAGATGACCCGGACCTTGGTCGCGTCGACACCGAGCCGGGACGCGATCGTCGCGGCGGCCTGCTGCGGTGCCTGCGCCCCCATGTAGACGGTGAGCTGGTCGTCCACCCACACCGAGGTCGTGCCGTGGGGCTCCATCGCGATGTGGTGCTGGGCGTTCTGGGAGACCGTGGTGGTGACGGTGACCGGGCTCGACGCCAGCGCGGCCTCGATGGACGCCACGTCCGGTGCGAGCTTCTGCAGGACGCCGGTCGACGCACCGGGGCCCGCGTCGGCCAACGAGGTCCGCGCCGGGGCGACCGCGTAGTCGGCGGTGACCAGCGCGGCCGCGTCCCTGGCGTGCTCGGCGGTGTCGGCCACGACCACGCCGATCACCTGGCCGCGGAACCGCACGGACGTGTCCTGCAACGCGCTGTAGTTCTCCCCGCTCTGCTGGGGCCCCGGAGGGTTGAGCGGGAGCGGGCGGAACGGCGTGAACACGGCGACGACGCCCGGCGCGGCCTCGGCGCGCGACACGTCCATGGCGCGGACGGTCCCCTTGCCGACGGTGGCCTGGACGAGGTAGCCGTGGAGCAGGCCCTCGGGGCGGTGGTCCGCGGCGTACCGGGCGCCGCCGGTGACCTTGAGGGGGCCGTCGACGCGGTCGGTCTCGCGTCCGATGGGGGAGGTCATCTGGTCTGCTCCAGTTCCAGCAGTGCGCGGATCAGCGTGCGTTTCATCAGTTCGGGCTTGAAGGCGTTGTGCCGCAACGGCCGCGCTCCGTCCACGGCCTTGGCCGCGGCCGCGGTGTAGGTGGCCTCGGTGGCGCGCTGCCCGGCCAGGGCCTTCTCGACCGCGGGCAGCCGCCACGGCCGGGTGCCCATGCCGCCGACCGCCACGCGCGCTTCGCGGATGACGTCGCCGTCGCGGCGCACCACCACCGCCGCGGACGCGAGGGCGAACTCGAACGACTGCCGGTCGCGGACCTTCAGGTAGGTCGAGCGGGACGCCCGGTCGAGCCGGGGGACGAGGACGTCGGTGACCAGCTCACCGGGGCGCAGGTCGTGCTCGAGGTGGGGTGTTCCGCCGGGGAGCAGGTAGAAGTCGGCCAGGTCGACGGTGCGCACGCCGTCCGCGCCGGTCAGGCGCACCTTCGCGTCGAGCGCGACCAGCGCCACGGCCAGGTCGCTGGGGTGGGTGGCCACGCAGGAGTCGCTGGTGCCCAGCACGGCGTGCATCCGGTTCTCGCCCTCGACCGCCGGGCACCCGCTGCCCGGCTGCCGCTTGTTGCACGGCGTGGTTACGTCGCGGAAGTAGCCGCACCGCGTGCGCTGCAACAGGTTCCCGCCGATGCTGGCCATGTTGCGCAGCTGCCCGGACGCGCTCAGCTCCAGCGCCCGGCTCAGCAGCGGGTGACCGTGGCGCACCCGCGGGTCGGCCGCGACGTCGCTCATCCGCTCCAGCGCCCCGATCCGCAGCACGCCACCGGTCGTGTCGACCCCGCGCAGCGGGAGGCGGTTGATGTCGAGGACGCGGCCGGGGGTCATGACCTCCAGCTTCATCAGGTCCACGAGCGTGGTCCCACCCGCCAGGAAGGCGGTGCCGGAACCGGAGCGCCGGACGGCCTCGTCGACGCTGCGGGGCCGTTCGAAGGTGTACTCGCGCATCAGCGGATCTCCGCCCGCGCCTGGCGGATCGCGGCCAGGATGCCGGGGTACGCGCTGCACCGGCAGATGTTGCCGGACATCCGCTCGCGGATCTCCGCGTCCGTGTCCGCGCCGCCTTCCTGGATGACCGCGGCCGCGGACATGATCTGCCCGGACGTGCAGAACCCGCACTGGAGTCCGTCGTGCTCGACGAACGCCCGCTGGAGCGGGTGCGGCCGGTCGCCGTCGGCCATCCCCTCGATCGTCCTCACGGTCGCGCCGTCCAGCGTCGCCAGCAGCGTCAGGCAGGAGACGACCCGCCGCCCGTCGACGTGCACGGTGCACGCGCCGCACTGGCCGCGGTCGCACCCCTTCTTGGTACCGGTCAAGTCCAGCCGGTCCCGCAACGCGTCCAGGAGCGTCACGCGCGGGTCCTCGGTGAGCGACGTGTCCGCGCCGTTGACCGTCATGCGCACGGTCACGTCCCCGGAGGCGGCCTGGGCCGCGGCGCTCCCACCGCTCAACGGGACGGCGGCGGCCGCGGCCGTGGTGCCGACCAGGCCGAGCAGGCCGCGCCTGGTGATGCCTTCGTACTGCGTCATGCGACCCAGCGTCCTGGGCCGTCCGGAGGGGTGCCAACGCAAGTTGCGGATGATCCACATGCGCCCGGCGCATGGCTGGTGGACCACT
Organism: Umezawaea tangerina; assembly: GCF_003002815.1. Classification (GTDB taxonomy): domain Bacteria; phylum Actinomycetota; class Actinomycetes; order Mycobacteriales; family Pseudonocardiaceae; genus Umezawaea; species Umezawaea tangerina. Next base: position 408,610 of record NZ_PVTF01000007.1, read on the forward strand.
CGGACAAGTGGTCCACAATGGATCCGGTGCCTCGTCTGGCACAGTCGTCCCCGTGTCGCTGAACGACTTGCCCGACTGGCTGCCCGCCTGGTGCTCGGAGCACCTGGGGGCCGAGCCGGTCGCCGTGCTGTTCGAGGCGCGGTCGATCTCGGCCGTGTTCGGGCTGCGGCTGGACGATGGGCGTGACGTCGTGGTGAAGGCGCGCGAGGACGACGGCCGGGCCGCGTCGTGCGTCACCGCGCAGACCCTGTTGGCACGGCGGGGTTTCCCGTGCGCGCTGCCCTTGACGCCCGCGGTCGGGGTGGGCGCGCTGGCCGTGCACGCCGAGGAGTCCCTGCCCGGCGGCGAGGTGCTGGGCGGCGACTCGCCGGAGGTCGCCGTCCGCTACGCGGCGGTGTTCGCCCGGCTGATGGCGGCCCTGGTCGACGTGGCCGTCGCGTCGCCGCTGCCGAACCCGCGGTGGGCGCGGTGGGACCACGACGACTCCGGGCCGTGGCCCGCGATCGGGTTCCTCGACGAGCGGGACCAGAGCGGCGTGCCCGCGTTCGTCGTCGACACGGCGGACCGGGTGCGGCGGCGGTTGCTGGCCACCGACCTGCCGCGCGTGCTGGGCCACGCCGACTTCGAGGCGCAGAACCTGCGCTGGCGCGACGGCCGGGTGTGGGCCGTGCACGACTGGGACAGCCTGGCCTGGCAACCGGAAGCCGCACTCGTGGGCGCCGCGAGCGCCGCGTTCGCCAACGCCTCACCGCCGAGCCTGGCCCCCGTCGACAGCTCCGCCGCGTTCCTGGCCGCGTACCAGGACCTCCGCGGGCGGCGGTTCACCGCGGACGAGGTCGAGGTCGCCTGGGCGGCTGGCCTGTGGACGGCCGCGCACAACGCCCGCTGGGAGGTGCTGCACGACGACCCGCCGGTGTCGGTGGAGGCCGTCCGGGCGCAAGCCGCCGAACGGCTCCGCCGGGCGGGCGCATAGCTCAGCACTGCTGGTCGACCTCCAGGGCCGACCAGTTGCCCGCGGCGATGTCCTCGCGCGTGCCGACGACGAGGTTGAGCGTGAACAGGTCGTGGTCGACGCCGTTGCCCGAGATCTGGGCCAGCAGCACCAGCCCGTCCTGGTCGGGCGGGACCTGCCACTGGTCGGAGAACCCGCCGACCTGCGCGACGGCGTGCGGCCGCGGCCCGTCGTGGACGCTGTCGACGACGGCCTGGACGAAGGCCTCCACCCCGTCGGCCGAGCCGCTCTCCCGCGACGCCGTCGTGGCGGGGGCGGTGTACCAGTCGTGGTCGATGGTCAACGAGGGCACGGGGTACAGCGGCTGCGGCTCGTAGGTCTCGACGTCCTCCGGGTCTTCGGGCCCGCGTTCGGAGGTCGGCACGTCGGCGGGGACGTGCAGGACGACGGCGTCCTCCGGCTCGTAGCGGAAGTCGGTGAAGAACAACAGGTTCCCGGTGGACGGCAGGTCGAGGTCGACCCAGTCGCGGGGGAGGGCCGCGCAGTCCACGGACAGCACGAAGGGGCCCGCGCCCTCCGGCCACCCGACGTCCTCGGGCAGCGCGGGCAGCCCACCCGTGCGCGCGGCGGGCGTCCGGCTCCCCTCGGGCAGGTTCTCCTGGGCGACGAGGAGGACGCAGGGCCGCAGCAGCCCGGTCAGCTCCCGCGCCACGTCGGCCGGGACGCCGTGCTCCTCGGCCAGCTCCGCCACGGTGTGATCGTCGATGAACGCCATTCCGCCGATCGTGCCACGGGGCACCGACAGCGCGGCGAGAGGTGTGCGTAGGCTCGTCACCACGTGCGGAAACGCCGCGCGACCAGCAACGACGTCCAAGGGCGGCACGGGGTCCGGACGAGTCGATCGGAGTGCGACGTGGTGATCTTCGGCTTTCGGACCAAGGTCTTCGTCCTGGCGGTGCTGACCCTGCTCTGCCCGAGGTGCGGCAACCCCGCTGCGCACCCCGTGCACCGGGCGGTCACGAAGTTCACGCTGTTCTTCGTCCCGCTGTTCCCGATCAGGGTCAAGTACTCCACGCAGTGCACCTTCTGCGGGCTCGCCGGCGGCCTGTCCAAGGAGCAGGCGACCGGGATGGTCCAGCAGGCGCAGGGAGCGCCCCAGGGGTACGGCACGCCCCAGCAGCAGTACCCGCCGCGGGTGTGACTCAGGCGGGTCGAGGCGGCTCCACGATCCGCACGATCCGGCTGGTGACCTCGCGGACGGCCAGGCCCAGCTCTGGCCACGGGAACCCGGTCATGGTGGTCTTCGTCATGACCAGCCCGTTGAGCGCGGCCAGCAGGTAGGCGCCGTCCTCGGCCGGGTCCGCGCTGGCCGACCGGCCTGCGCGGACGCACTCCCTGATCGTCGCGACGAGAGCGTCGAAGGACCGGTAGCCCGCGGCGTCGGACGCGCTGTCGATCCTGGTGAACATGAGCCGGTGCCGACCGGGGAACTCGACACCCCAGGTCACTATTCTCTCGGATCGCACGAAAAGGCCGAGGACGGGGTCGGAAATACCGGCCGCCGCCGTGTCGCAGGCCTCGAGCAGCTGTTCGAAGGCGAGGTTGCGCAGCTCGCCGCGCAGATGCGTGACGTCGCGGAAGTGCCCGTACAGCGAGGGGGCCGTGATGCCCACCCGCGCGGCGACCGCGCGCAGCGTCACGGCCTCGATCGTGCCCTCCTGCTGCAGGATCCCGAACGCCGCGACCAGGACTTCCTCGCGGAGCCTTCCGCCCTCGCCGGGCTTGTTGCGCCGACGCTGGGGCTTGTCCCGACCGCTCATCGCGCGAACTATACGGCCGTTTAGGCGGTACGGCAAACCGTCGGGTCGCAGTGCTGCGGAATGGGATCTATACAGGCGTTTAGTAGCGCGCTATGGTCGGGCGGTCACCCCATCCGAGAAGGAGTTCCACCATGACCGCCGACGTCGCACCCGCCTACTTCAGCGGCGAGTTCGCCCCCGTTCCGGACGAGATCGAGGCCCACGACCTGGAGGTGACCGGCACGCTGCCCGACGAGCTGGCCGGGCGCTACTTCCGCAACGGCGCCAACCCGCTGCCGGGCACGGACCCCGGCCACAACTTCCTCGGGCAGGGCATGCTGCACGGCGTCCGGATCGCCGGAGGGCGGGCGGAGTGGTACCGCAACCGGTGGGTGCACACGCCGCTGGTGGACGGCGCGCGGCCGGACCGGACCGACCTGATGAGCGCGCTGACGTGCACCACGTCCAACACCAGCGTCCTGCACCACGCGGGCAGGATCCTGTCGCTGGTGGAGAACGGCCTGCCGTGGGAGGTCACCGAGGACCTCGACACCGTCGGCCCGGTGGACTTCGGCGGGAAGCTGCGCACCGCGATGACCGCGCACCCGAAGGTCGACCCGCTGACCGGCGACCTGCACCTGTTCGGCGTCGGGCTGCGGCCGCCGTTCCTGACCTACCACCGCGTCACGGCCGCAGGTGAGCTCGTGCGGAGCACGGAGGTCACCGTGCCGGGGCCGACGATGATGCACGACTTCGCGATCACCGAGCACCACGTCGTCTGGCTCGACCTGCCCGTGGTGTTCGACCTCGACCTCCGCACCCGGCCGGGCATGCCCTTCCGCTGGTCGGACACCCACGGCGCGCGGATCGGCGTCATGCCCCGCGACGGCGGCGACGCGGACGTGAGGTGGATCGACGTCGAGCCGGGCTACGCCTTCCACGTGGCCAACGCGAAGGAGACCGCGCCGGGTCGGATCGTGCTCGAAGGCGTCCGCTACACCCCCACCACGTTCGACCGGATCTGGACCGGCCTCGGCGGCGAGCCCTCGCGCTCCCTGGCCACGAGCGGCACCGGCGCCAACCTGTACCGGTGGACGCTCGACGTCGCGGCGGGAACGGTGAGCGAGGGCGCGGTCGACGACCTCGACGTCGAGTTCCCCACCATCGACGACAACCGCACCGGCCTGCCCAGCGACCACGTCTACGCCGTCACCGCCCCGCTGCTGACCGACCGGCCCGCCATCGTCAAGTACGACACCGCCTCCGGCACCCGCGACTCCTGGCACCTCGACCCGTCCTGGCTCCCCGGCGAAGCCGAGTTCGTCCCCGCCGCGGGCGCCACCCGCGAGGACGACGGCTGGCTCCTCTCCATCACCACCCACAAAACCGCCGACACCGCCGCCCTCGTCGTCCTCGCCGCCGACAACCTCTCCGCCGGCCCCGTCGCCACCGTCCACCTGCCCCGCCGGGTCCCGCTCGGTTTCCACGGCAACTGGATCCAGGACGCCGAGTAGCGGGCGGAGTGACCTGTGCCGTGCTGAGGCGCAGGGGTTGCCGCGGGAGTCGGGGGCCGAAAGTGTTGTCCCGCAGGGCTGTTGGGGGGACAAGCCGTCACCGGTGACCTCGTCCGTGTTATCAGGTAACGCATGGTGGGGCCGGAGGGGATCAGGAGTCGGCGGGAGTTCGCGGAGGCGCTTACCGGGGTGCGGGTGGGGGTCGGGCTGACGGTGCGGCAGGTGGCGGTGCGGGCGGGGGCGGGTGGGGCGCACAGCACCGTGGGGGACTGGTTCTCGGGGAGGGGGTTGCCGTCGACGTCGTCGCGGGACCTGCTGGTGCGGGTGCTGCGGGCCTGCGGGGTGGTGGAGGCGGGACCGTGGTTGGAGGCGTGGCAACGGGTGCGGCTGGTGCCGGGGCCGCGGCCGGGTGGGGTCGAGCCGTACCGGGGGTTGGCGTCGTTCGACGCGGAGCACGCCGAGTGGTTCTTCGGGCGTGAGGCGCTGACCGCCGAGCTGGTGGCGTGCGTGCGGGCCGATGTCGAGGCGGGTGGGGGGATCCGGCTGGTCGTGGGGGCGTCCGGTTCCGGCAAGTCCTCGTTGCTGCGGGCCGGGTTGGTGCCCGCGATGAGTCCTGAGTGGACGATCCGGGTGATGGCGCCCGGCCCGCGTCCGGTGGAGGAGCTGGAGCGGGCCGGTGAGGCGCGGGTGCTCGTCGTGGACCAGTTCGAGGAGCTGTTCACGGCGGGTGCGGACGACCTCGGGCAGCGGGCGTTCGTGGAGGCGTTGCGGGAGCGCGCCGACGCGGGCGCGGTCGTGGTGATCGGATTGCGCGCGGACTTCTACGGCCAGGCCCTGAGCCACCCGGAGCTGGTCGCGGCGGTGCGGTCCGACCAGCTCGCCGTCGGGCCGATGACACGGGCCGAGCTGCGGCGGGCGATCGTGGAACCGGCGCGCAGGGCGGGGTTCGAGGTCGACGACGGGCTGGTCGAGGTGCTGCTGGTGGAGGCGGCGCCGCAAGCTCGGGAGGCCGCCGTGCTGCCCCTGTTGTCGCACGTCCTGTACGCGACGTGGCGGCACAGCACCGACCGGCGGCTGACCGTGGCCGACTACCGCCGGGTCGGCGGGGTGCACGAGGCCGTCGCGGCGACGGCCGACGACATCTACGAGAGCCTGGACGAGCCGCGGCGCGAGCTGACCCGGAGGCTGTTCCTGAGCCTGGTCAGCGTCGCGCCGGACATCGCCGACACCCGCCGCCGGGTCGACCGCGCCGAGCTGGTCGGCGACGTGCCGGGCGCGGCGGAGGTGCTGGACCGGTTCGTGGCGCAGCGCCTGGTCACGGCGGACGAGGACTCCGTGCGGCTCGGCCACGAGGCACTGCTGTGGGCGTGGCCGCTGTTGCGCGGCTGGCTGGACAACGACCGCGCGAGCCTGGTGGTCGGACGCCGGTTGGGCGAGGCGGCGGCCGCGTGGCACCACGAGAACCGCGATCCGACGGCGCTGTACCGGGGAACGCGGCTCGCCGTGGCGGAGGAGTGGGTCGACAACGGCGGAGTGCCGGGTGTGCTCGCCGCCGAGTTCCTGCGCCTGTCGGTGGACCGCGAACGCGCCGAGCGGCAGGCGGCCCGACGCCGCACCCGGAGGCTCCGCCGGTTCGTCGCGGGCCTGCTCGTGCTGGTGCTGCTCACCGCGGCCGCCGTCGCCTTCGCCCTGGACGGGCAGCGCGTGATCCGCGACCAGCGAGACACGGCCCTGGCGGGCAAGGTCGCCAACGAGGCGGTGCGGCTGCGGGCCGCCGACCCCGCGTCCGCCGCCCACCTGGCGCTCGCCTCCTACCGGGTCGCCTCCACGGTCGAGTCGCGATCCGCGCTGCTCAGCACCTCCGGCACGCCGTACGCGCGACGGCTCACCGACCACACCGGGTCGGTGCGCGCCACCACGTTCACCGCGGACGGCACGGTGCTGGCCACCGCCTCGCTGGACGGCACGATCCGCCTGTGGGAGGCGACCGACCCGCACCACCCCGCGTCGTCGGCTGTCGTCACCGCCCACACCGACGGCGTCACCTCCCTGGCTGTAGGGGACGGGCTGCTCGTCAGCGGTGGCGCGGACCGGGCCGCGCGGCTGTGGGACATCGGCGACCCGCGACGGCCCCGGTCGCTGGGCGTGGCCGCGGGTCACGAGAAGGGCGTGACGTCGGTGGCCCTGGGTGGTCACGTCCTCGCCACCGGGAGCCACGACGGCACCGTGCGGCTGTGGGACGTGACCGATCCGCTGTCCCCCAAGGGGTTCGGGGTGCTGGAGCGGCGGGAGGGCACGGTGCGCGCGGTGTTCTCGCCCGACGGCCGGACGCTGGCCGTGACCGGCGCCGACGGGGTCGTGGCGCTGTGGGACCTCACCGACCCGGCGGCCCCGCGAGGACCGGTCCGCCTGACCGGGCACACCGACCGGGTGCTCGGCGCCGCGTTCAGCCCGGACGGCACGATGCTCGCCAGCGGGAGCTTCGACAACACCGTGCGCCTGTGGGACGTGGCGAGCGGCACCGCCTTGGGTGTCCTCACGGGGCACGGCGGCGGTGTCGCGGCCATCGCGTTCGGCCCCGACGGCCACACCGTCGCCACCGGGAGCTACGACCTCGGCGTGGCCCTGTGGGACGTGAGCGACCCCGCCACGCCCAGCGCGCCCGTCACGCTGGCCGGGCACGCGGGCACCGTGTACGGCCTGGCGTTCGGCCCGGACGGCCGCGTCCTGGCCTCCGGCAGCGACGACGGCACCGCCCGGCTGTGGGACCTGCGGCAACCAGTGCTGGCGGGCAACAACGCCGAGGTGAACGCGGTCGCGTTCAGCCCCGACGGGCGGACCCTGGTCGGCGGCAGCTACCGGACCTCGCGGGTGTGGGACGTGACCGATCCGCACGCCGTCTCGCCGCGGTCCACGCTGGTCGGCCACACCGACGGCGTCCTCGCCGCGGTCTTCGCGCCGGGCGGCACCCTGCTCGCGACCGCGAGCCTCGACGGCACGGTGCGGCTGTGGGACCTGCGGACGGCCACGTCGTCGGCGACCGTCGAGGTCGGGGCCGGGAACCTCTTCGCGGCGGCGTTCTCGCCGGACGGGCGGACACTGGCGGTGGCGGGGGAGGCGCGCGAGGTGCACCTGCTGGACGTGTCCGACCCCTCGCACCCCGAGCAGGTCGGGCTCCTGTCCGGGCACACCGGTGCCGTGTCGGCGGTCGCGTTCGCCCCGGACGGCCGGACGCTCGCCACGGCGAGCCGGGACCGGACCGTGCGGCTGTGGGACGTGGCGGGCCGCACGACCGCGGCCGAGGTCGCCGACGACGCCAAGGCCGTGGCGTTCGCCCCCGACGGCCGGACGCTGGCGACGGGCGGTGCCGACCACTCCGTGCGGCTGCGCGACGTCGGCGACCCGACGCGGCCACCGCGGGTGCTCGTCGGCCACACCGACAGCGTCGCGGCGGTGGCGTTCAGCCCCGACGGCCGCACGCTCGCCTCCGGCAGCGGCGACCACACCGCCCGGCTGTGGGACGTGGCGAGCGGTGCGGCCGTGGCATCGTTGTCGGGGCACACCGACGCCGTCTACGCCGTGGCGTTCGCGCCGGACGGCCGGACGCTGGCCACCGGTGGCGACGACGCCACCGTCCGGCTGTGGGACACCGACGTCGACCGCGTGGCGTCGCGCGTCTGCGTCATGGCGGACCCGCCGCTGGACCGCGCGGCGTGGGACCGCCACTTCCCGAACGTCGGGTACCGGCCCCCGTGCCCGTAGCCCCCGGCGTCACCAGCGGTCGGCAGTACCGGCGCGCGTCCTCGCCGGTGTCGACGTCCGGCACTGCCGCCCCCGGCACGACACGGGCCCGGATCCCGTGGCGGGCGGCGGTGCCCAGCAGGGCGACCAGGGTGCCGGTGCTGCTCATCGGCACGTCGGCGAGCGCGTCGAACGGCCGGGAGGCGGACAGGGCCGAGTAGCCGCCGTCCGGTGCCGCCAGCACCGCCACCCCCGTGCCCGCCGCCAGGTCCGCGCACGCCGTGAGGTGCTCGGGGGTCAGCCCGACGAGGTCCGAGCCGACCAGGGTCACCACCCGGTGCCCCGCGGCCAGTCCCGCGGCGATCTCGTTGACCTGGCGGCGGGCGAACGTGCTGCCCGCCTGGCGGTGGGCGGCGGTGCGGGGGACACCCGGTACCGCGGCCAGCGCCGCGACCACCGCGTCCGGGTCGCCCGCGACCGCGAGCCGCACCGCGGCCCCGGTGCGGTGCGCGGCGAGCACCACGTCCGCCAGGCACCGCCGGTAGACGGCCACGGCCAGTGCGTCGCCGAGGTCGCGGCGCAGCCGGGTCTTGCTGTCCGGCGCGTCCGGTGGCCTGCACAGCACGACCACCAGGTGCCAGGTCATCCCGGCACCCGCGGGAGGTGCACCTCCACCGGCGCGTCCGGTGCCACGCCGAGCTCGGCGACCAGGCTGCCCCGGTTGAGCGCGAACGACAGCCGTCCCCGGCTGTTCGCGTACGCCAGCCGTCCGGTGGTCGCCACCTGGGAGAACGTCGTGCACCACGGCCAGCGGGCGCGTTCGCCGCCCACGGTGGCGTCCAGCGTCACCGGACCGTCCGGAGTGGACGGCAGGCCCAGTGCGGCGCTCGGGATGTTGGTCCACACGTTGCCGAACGCCCGGTCGATCCTGGCCACCCGCCCGACCAGTCCCGACTCGTGCCGGGTGAACGGCACGTCGGGCAGCCGCACCGGGTCGTCCACGACCGGCCCGACGTCGGCCAGCGGTGTGCCCGCGGCCAGGTGCGCGGCGCACGCGGCGACCACGTCGCGGCCGTACCAGGTGGGCGTCGGCGGGTGGTTCATCACGGCCGGGTTGGTGACCAGCCGCGCCTCGGCCACCCCGGAGGCGTCCAGCGCGCGGGTCAGCAGACCGTTGTCCGGGGCGACCAGCAGCTGCCCCTTGTCGTTGCGCACGGCCACGGTCGGCGTGCCCGACCCGGTCTCCGGGTAGACGTACGCGCAGATCACGGTGTGCTCGGGGAAGAACTCCGGGACGTCCTCCAGCATCAGCGCGCCCTCGACGACGTCGAACGCGGGTACCTGGTGGGTGATGTCGATGATCGTGACGCCGGGGCAGATCCGGCTCATCAGGCCCTTGCACAGCCCGGTGGCCTCGTCGTGCGTGCCGACGTCGGACAGGAACGCGACGACGCGCGGTGCGGCTTGCTCCATGACGGCTCCTAGATCGCGACGATGTGGTGGTCGGTGCGGTCCCGCCCCGGCCCGTACGGCGTGTGCCGCCGGTCGGGGTCGATGCGCGGGCCCAGGGACGGGTCGTCGAACGGGTTCCGGAACCGCTCGTGCCCGGCCGGACCGCCCCACTTCCGCTGGTAGTAGGCGAAGTTGGCGGCGTGCGTGACCCGGTTCTGCCGGTCCAGCTCCGGATGCCCGCGGATGGCGGCGCTGCCGAAGTGGCGCACCGCCGTGTCCGGGCAGTTCGCCTCGCGCAGCCCGGCGAGCGCCGCGCGGCGGGAGTGGTCCTCGTCCTCGCAGTAGATCGGGAACAGGTTCTGGTCCAGGCAGCCGAGCTCGTCGAACGCCACCCGGTTCATCGCGAAGCAGGCGTAGCCCAGGCTCGGCGCCCGTTCCCGGCGCGACAGCTCCACGCCCGCGCACGTGACGACGTAGTGCTCGGGGTGGGCCGCGGCGGTCGCGACGAGCCGGTCGACGTCACCGTCGGCGAACTCGACGTCGTCGTTGGCGAACAGCACCACGTCGGCCCACTCGAACGCCCGGACCATGCCCTCGTTCCAGCTGTTCGCGAGCCCCCGGTTCACGCCGTAGGGCAGGTACACGACGTCGGGGGAGGTGGCCACCCGCTCGCACGCGGCCACGACGGACGGTGTGGTGGAGTGCCGGAACACGTAGGTCGTCAGCGGTTGGAGCGACCTGCGCGCGGACTCGAAGGGCGCCGTCCCGAACGGCAGCCCGTAGGCGACGACGACCAGTGCGACGTCCACCGCGGCCCCGCCTCAGTCCGCCATGATCCGGACGGCGGACGGTTCCGCGGGTGGCGGTAGGACGATCCCCGTCGGCGCGACGGGCCGCAGCACGACGCGGACGGTGCTCACCGCGCCGGGCGGCGCCCCGAGGTCCGGGTACGACGCGCGGGCCTCGGAGCCGGGGAACCGCAGCACCAGGTTCATGTCCACTGTGGACTCGGTGATCTGGTAGCACGGTGGCAGCGCCCCCGCCGCGAGCCGGTCGGTGTCGGGCATCCCGTCGGCGGCCTCGGCGTCGATCGCGAGCTGGGCCTGCCCGATGGCGCGGGCGAGGGCGCCGACCACCTCGGCCAGCGGCAGGTCGCCGGTGGCCTGGTCGGTGGCGGGCGCGAAGGTGATGGTCTCCACGACGGCCTCGAAGCCGCGGGTGTGGTCAACCTGCATCGGTCATCTCCTGGTGTGCGAGGTGGGACTCCGCCGTGCGTCGGGCGAGGGCGGGGTTGATCAGGACCTGGCGGGCGAGGGCGACGGCGTCGCGCGCCGCCTCCGGGAACGGGGAGCCGCCCACGTACGGGACACCCGCGCGGGCGGCGGCGAGCACGACCTCGGCGGGCAGCTCGCCGAGCGGGTCGAACACGAGCGAGGCGCCGGCGACCCGGTCGGTGGTCCGCAGGGCGGGGAAGATCCGCCGCAGGGCGGCGACGTCGGCGTTCGGGCCCGCGACCACGGTGTGCGGCGCCGCCCCGGCGGGCACGCCGAGGCGGTGGCGCGGATCGGTGCGCGGCCTGCCGTCGGCGAACCTGGCGACCGTCAGCGTCACGGTGGTGGGCCCGGCGCGCCGGACGACCGCCTCGCCCGCGCGCGGCCCGCGTTCGGGGAGGGCGGCGAGCAGGGAGTCCCACCGCCGCACGATCGGTCCCCACGCGTAGGCGCGGGCGAACTCCCGTGCCGCGGCGGAGCTCGCGCGCCACGCCACCCGGTCGTCGTGGAGGCGGGCGAGCAGGCGGACGGCGTCCTCGACGTCGACCAGGCCGCGGCGGATGCCGTGCTCGTCCTCGAACCAGTCGCCGACCGCGATCGCCCCGCCGTGGCCCGCGACCAGCTCGTGGCTCGCGCTGTAGGCGCCCGCCAGCGGCACCGCCCCGGCCGCGGCGGCCTGGAGCGTGGGCAGCCCGAACCCCTCGCCGAGCGAGGCCAGCAGGTGCACGTCGGCCGCCCGGTACAGCGCCGCCAGCGCACGTGCGGACAGCCCGCCGCCGCGACGCATCCGGAACCCCTCGGTGAACCGGACACGGCCGCCCAGACCCAGGCGGGCCACGTCGGCGCGCAGGTCGTAGGAGTAGTTCGCGGCGTCCCGGCCGTCGTCGGGGTCCGTGTGCAGGTGCAGCACGGCGTCCGGACGGCCCTCGGCGAACGCGGCGAACACGTCCAGCAGGCGCGGCAGCATCTTGCGCGGCTGGTTGCGGCTGTCCGACAGGACCACGAACCTCCCGGCCAGCCCGACGGCGGCCTTGGCGCGCTCGCGGTCGCGGGGCGGCCGGAACACCGCCAGGTCCACGCCGTGCGGCTGGTACTCGACCGGGATGGCGTCCCGCGCCGCGACCGCGACGCCGTAGCGGCTCATGGCGACCGGCAGGTCCACGTCGCGGAGCACGGCGGCCCAGTCCGCGGGCAGCCTCCCGTCGGGCCGGGCACCGTCGACGGGGAAGTACAGGACCACCGGCACCGCGTGCAGGTCCACCAGACGGCGGACCTCCGGGGTGATGATCTCCGGCACCCAGGGGACGTCCGCGAGCAGCACGATCGCGTCGGGCCTGCGTTCGAGGAGGTAGGCGTACAGGGCGTCCGAGCCGAGGTGGTGCCTGCGGACGGGGTGCAGGGTGGTGCCGTGCCGGCGGCGTCCGCGGGTGGTCTGCCAGCCCACGACGTCCACGTCGTGCCCGAGCCGGGCGAGCCCGGCGCAGACGAACCGGGTGACGGTCCCGAACCCGGACGGGGTGTCCGGGCTGTCCGAGATCCACAGCAGTCGCATGTCCGCCGCGTCCTTTCCTCCGCTCGTCGGTGCGACGACGATCGGGCACCGCGCAACGGCGGGGGAAGGTGTGGGGAGTTATCCGGACAAGGCCGTACGGGGTGTCGGGCGGCCGGATGCCCGCGATATGACAAGAGCTGTCCGGTCCATTGGGCCACTTGGCTCTACACTTTTGTCTGGAACATGCATAAGTTTCGAATGGTTGATGCAGAAGTGCCGCAGGATCCACTGTCCTGAGCGCGGGCAAACAACGTCGGCGAGTGTCCGGCGGATGGTGCCCCGAGAGCGGAAAAGCCTATTCCCACAATTGCCGTACCACCGTGCCCTCATGCCGACTTCCGGGTTCAGGAACTCCCAGTCCCGTTCTGAACCGATTCCAGTCGACCGGATGGAGAATGATGGACGAGCGCACTCGGCCCGGCTGGCTCTCGGCACTGGTGTCCCGTCGTTCGGTGCTGGCCACCGGGGCGGCGGGGCTGGCGGCGCCGGTGGCGATGACCCTTGGTGTCGCGGCACCCTACGAGTCCGCCACGGCGCAGACGGGCACCGTCCGGAAGGTCGCGATCTACGCGGAGGCACTGCCCGGAAACCTGTACGGGTACGGTCTCGCACCTGGTCAGGCGACGATTCCCGGACCTGTCCTGGAGATCTACGAGGGTGACACGCTCGAAATCACGCTCGTCAACAACACCGACCGGCGGATGTCCATCCACCCGCACGGCGTGGACTACAGCGTGGAGTCCGACGGAAGCCCGCTCAACGCCTCTTTCAACAATCCCGGTGAGACCCGCACCTACATTTGGCGCTCACGGGAGATGTTCGCCGCCGCCGGAAGGCGCTGGATGCCCGGAAGTGCCGGCTACTGGCATTATCACGACCACGCGATGGGCACCGACCACGGCACGTTGGGGATCGCGCGGGGCCTCTACGGGGCGCTGGTCGTGCGCCGCCGCGGCGACATCCTGCCGGACAAGCAGTTCACCGCCGTGTTCAACGAGATGTCGATCAACAACCAGGTCGCGCCGAACACGCCGATCTTCGAGGCGAACCTCGGCCAGCGGGTGGAGTGGATCGCGATCGGCCACGGCAACCAGTTCCACACCTTCCACCTGCACGCGCACCGGTGGGCGGACAACCGCACCGGCATGCTCGAAGGCCCGACCGACCCCAGCCAGGTGGTCGACAACAAGGACCTCAACCCCGGCAGCTCGTTCGGGTTCCAGGTGCTGGCGGGCGAGGGCGTCGGACCCGGTGCCTGGATGTACCACTGCCACGTGCAGAACCACTCGGAGACCGGGATGTCCGGGATCTTCCTCGTGCGCACGGCCGACGGCGGGATGCCGCCCGGCGCGCAGGAGGCCATCGACCGGTTCCGCGGGCACCAGCACGGCACCGCGGGCGCGCAGGCGGCCGAGCCGACGCAGGGCTCGGCCGAGGGGCAGCACCAACACTCGCCATCACGATGACCTCGTGGCCCGGCCACGGCTAAGGAGTGAGGGATGGGGCCAAGGACGTCTCCACGCCGGTATCGCGGGAGGACCGGCCGGAAAGCGTTGTTGACGATGATCGCCGCGGTGGTGGTCGTGGGCGGGTCGCTGACCCCGGTGACCGCCGGCACGGCCCAACCGTCGCCCGCGCCCGCGGCCACCGCCGCGACGTCGGTGTCCGTCCTCGTCTTCCACGGGGCCGCGGCCGAGCAGCAGGACCCCGTCGACCAGGCGGTCGCGGCGATCGAGGAGATCGGCGCGGCGAACGGCATCGGGGTGCGGGAGTCGTCCGACCCCGCCGCGTTCACCGCGGAGAACCTCGCGAAGTACCGCGGTGTGGTGTTCCTGTCCGCGAAGGGCGTCACCCTCAGCGCGGACCAGGAAGCCGTGCTGCAGGCCTACCTGAAGGCCGGTGGCGGGTTCCTCGGCGTGGCCGACGCGGCCAAGGCGCAGGAGCAGTCGACCTGGTTCACCGGCCTGATCGGCACCCGGCCGGTCGGCAGCGAGCCCGTGGTGGAGACCGTCACGGCCAGCGGGGAGAACCCGCCGAACGAGACCAAGGAGAAGCTGACCGACGGCAACCCGAGCACCAAGTGGCTCGCCCGCACCCCGACGGGCTGGGTGGCCTACCGGCTGCGCGCCGCCGCCGCGGCGAAGCGCTACACGCTCACCTCGGCCAACGACTCCCAGGGCCGCGACCCGAAGGACTGGACGCTGCAGGGCTCCGCGGACGGCACGACCTGGACCGACCTCGACCGCCGGACCGGGCAGACCTTCCCGGAACGCCTGCAGACCCGGACGTTCGACATCACCGACCCGAAGCCGTTCCAGCACTACCGGCTGAACGTCACGGCCAACTCCGGTGAGCCGCTGCTGCAGCTCGCCGACCTCCGGCTGGTCTCCGGCGAGGCACCGCCGACGCCGGACGTGCAGGAGTCCGTGGTGGACGTCCTCGACCGGCAGCACCCCGCCACCGCGGGTCTGCCGCTCACCGTCAAGCGTTCCGACCGCTGGTACAACTGGGAGCCGAACCCGGTCGGGATCGTGCACACCGTCGCCCAGGTCGAGGAGTGGCACCACAACCCCGGCCAGGGCGCGAACGGGCCGTTCCACCCGGTGTCCTGGTGCCGCGACTACGAGGGCGGGCGGTCCTTCTACACCGGCATGGGCCACACCGAGGACAGCTTCCGCGAGGAGGCGTTCCGCGGGCACCTGGCCGGAGCCCTGAAGTGGACGACCGGTCTGGTGCGCGGAGACTGCCAGGCCACCATCGCCGCGAACTACAAGGTCGAGCGGCTGACCGCGGCCAACCAGACCGGTCAGCTCGACCAGATCGGCGAGCCGCACGGCCTCACCGTCGCCTCCGACGGCACGGTGTTCTACGTCGGCAAGGCGGCCTGCCCGAGCGGCGCGGTCGTCGACTGGACCAACCCGAACGTGGGCCTGGGCTGCGGCACGATCCACCAGTACAAGCCCGACACGGGGAAGGTCTCGCTGCTGGCGACGCTGCCCGTGATGGGCAACCGCGGCAGCGGGTCCGAGCTGGTCAAGAACGAGGAGGGCCTGCTGGGCATCGTGCCCGACCCGGCCTTCGCCGAGAACGGCTGGCTCTACGTCTACTGGATGCCGCACGACACCGTCGACCGGGAGAAGCGGACCGGCAAGCGGACGATCTCACGGCTCACCTACGACCGGACCGCGCAGACGATCGACCTCGCCACCCGCAAGGACCTGCTCCAGTGGGAGGTCCAGCAGCACAGCTGCTGCCACGCGGGCGGCGGCATGGCCTTCGACGCCAAGGGGAACCTGTACGTCGGCTCCGGTGACAGCAACTCCTCGCAGGGCTCCGACGGCTACTCCGGCAACAACTGGACGGCGGAGTGGCAGGGACTGTCCTTCCAGGACGCCCGGCGCACGGCGGGCAACACCAACGACCTGAACGGCAAGATCATCCGGATCCACCCGGAGCCGGACGCCACCTACACGATCCCGACGGGCAACCTGTTCCCGCCAGGCACGGACAAGACCCGCCCGGAGATCTACGTGATGGGCGTGCGCAACATCTCGCGCCTCCAGATCGACCCGGTCACCCAGTGGCTGACCGCCGCGTGGGTCGGCCCGGACGCCACCGCGCCCAGCCCCGACCTCGGTCCGGCCAAGTACGAGACGGCGACGATCATCACCGAGGCCGGCAACCACGGGTGGCCGTACTGCATGGGCAACAAGCAGCCCTACCGCGACCGCAGCAACACCGACGCGACGAAGCTGACCGGGTGGTACGACTGCGACGCGCCGAAGAACAACTCGCCGCGCAACACCGGGCTGGTCGACCTGCCTCCGGTCAAGAACAACATGATCTGGTACTCGCCCGGCGGTGGCGGCCCGGTGTTCCCGGCGCGTCCGGACGGCAGCGGCGTGCCGACGTACAAGGCGGCCGACGCCGTGTACACCCAGCCGTACCTGACCGGTGGGGGACAGGCGGTCATGACCGGCCCGACCTACCACCGGGAGCTCGCGGACACCGGCAGCGGGGTCGCGTGGCCGGAGTACTGGGACGACAAGTGGTTCATCGGTGACGAGTCGAACCCGGCCAACCGGATCGCGGTGACCGTCGACCCGGCCGGTGTCCCGACCGCCGCACCACCGGTCTTCGCCGAGTCGTTGCGCGCGATCATCCCGAACGGCAACGGCAACGACCGGCTGCAGAGCTGGATGGACGCGAAGTTCGGCAAGGACGGCGCGCTCTACCTGCTCGACTACGGCGGCGGGTTCTTCACCCTGCACCCGAACCAGAAGCTGATCCGGATCTCCTACCAGGGAGGGGCGAAGACCCCGGTGCCGACCGCGAAGTCCGTCGAGGTGCAGAACAAGCCGCTCACCATCGGGTTCACCGGTTCCCGCTCCGGTGGAGCGTCCTACCGCTGGGACTTCGGCGACGGCTCGTCGTCGACCGAGGCCGACCCGCGGCACACCTACGCCAGGGTCGGGAGCTACCAGGCCAAGCTGACCGTGACCTACGCGGACGGGGAGACCCAGGTCGTCCCGGTCGCCGTGACCGTAGGCTGCGCGGTGGCGGACAACCGCGACATGGTGTGGGTCGGCGACTCGGACTCGGGCGTGGCCAACAAGTCCGTCGGCGGCGGGTGCACGATCAACGACCTGATCGACGACGAGAGCCAGTGGCCCGACCACGGCGCCTTCGTCCGGCACGCCACGGCCGTAGCCGACCAGCTGCAACACGACGGCGTGATCACCGGCCGCGAGAACGGCGCGATCGTCCGCACCGCGGCGGGCTCGGACGTCGGCAAGCCGGGGAACACCGGGTACGAACCGATCTTCGACGGCACCGCGCAGTCCTTGCAGGGCTGGGAACAGGCGCCGAGCGGGTCGTTCTCGATCCAACCGGACGGCACGCTGCGCTCCGCGGGCGGGCTGGGCATGCTCTGGTACGCGCGCAAGCAGTACGGTGACTTCTCGGTGCGCCTGCAGTTCCGCGACATGGCACCGGAGGGCGGCCGCGCCAACACCGGCGTGTTCACCAGGTTCCCGGACCCGCGCACCCCGCTCGCCCAACGCCCGCCGGGCAGCTGCGGGACCGTGGGGTCGGCGCGGACCTCGCAGGCGTGGGTCGCGATCTTCTGCGGGCACGAGGTCCAGATCTACGACGGCGCCACGGGCGAGCCGCAGAAGACGGGGTCGATCTACAACTTCGACCCGGTCGGGCTGCCCCAGGCGGGCGTGCCGCCGAAGGGCCAGTGGAACAACTACGAGGTCCGGGTGGTCGGGCAGCACTACACGGTCCTCCGCGAGGGCGTGGTGATCAACGAGTTCGACAACACGCCGGGGAAGCAGTCCTCCAGGGCGGGTGACCCGCCCACGGACCTGCGCCAGTTCACCGAGGGGTTCCTGGGGCTGCAGAACCACAGCGACAACGACGTGATCGATTTCCGCAACATCCGCGTGCGGTCGCTGTAGTGGTCCACGGCCGGCCGGTGCGCGTTCGGGCGCACCGGCCGGCCACCGCACTCGGGAAAGGTGCAGCATGTTCCGACGTCTGATCGCCGGTGCGACGACCGCGTTGCTGTGGATGTCGCTGACAACCGTCGTCCCGGCCTCCGCGGCGCCGGAGCTGCCCGACTCCGCCGTCGCCCTGGAGCAGGTCCTGACCTGGACGGCCGACAACGACATCACCCGGTACAAGTCGGCGCCCACCACGGCATTGGCGGGGGAGACGAAGGTCGTCTGGGAGAACAGCGAGGCGACCGGCAACACGACGGGCATGCCGCACACGCTGACCTTCGACACCTCGACCGAGGGCTACAACCACGACGTCGACCTGAACGTCCTGGCCAACCCGTTCGACACCCAGAACGGCAGGCACGAGGCCACCATCACGCTCACCCCCGGCAAGTACCGGTACTTCTGCTCGATCCCGGGGCACAGCTCGATGGTCGGCGAGCTCACGGTCACCGCCGCGGGCGAGGACGTCACCCCGCCGACGGTGTCCGCGGTCGTCACCGGCCAGAAGAACGCCGGTGGCGAGTTCCTCGGCTCCGCCACGGTCACCGTGAACGCCTCCGACGCGGGCTCCGGTGTGCAGCTCGTCGAGCAGGACCTGGACGGCGCCGGGTTCACCCCCTACACCCAGCCGGTCACCGTCACCGCGCTCGGCGACCACTCCGCGCGCTACCGGGCGACCGACCGGGCGGGCAACACCTCCGCGGCGGGCTCGGTGTCCTTCCGCGTCGTCGCACCGCCTTCCGACACCACTCCGCCCGTCGTGTCCGCCGATGTGAGCGGTACCAAGGACTCCAGCGGGAACTACGTGGGCAAGGCGACGGTGACGATCACCGCGACGGACGCCGATTCCGGTGTGGCGTCTCGGGAGTACCTGACGCATTCGGGTGCGTGGACGGTGTACACGGCGCCGTTCGAGGTGACGGAGGTCGGGTCGCACATGGTGCACTTCCGGGCGACGGACCGGGCGGGGAACGTGTCGTCGGAGGGGATGGTCAGCTTCACGGTGGTGGCGCCGCAGCCGAGCGACACCACGCCGCCGGTGGTGTCGGCGGCTGTCACCGGGACCAAGGACTCCAGCGGGAACTACGTCGGCAAGGCAACGGTCACGATCACCGCGACGGACGCCGATTCCGGTGTGGCGTCTCGGGAGTACCAGACGCACTCCGGCACGTGGACGGTGTACACGGCGCCGTTCGAGGTGACCGAGGTCGGGTCGCACATGGTGCACTTCCGCGCGACGGACCGGGCGGGGAACGTGTCTCCGGAAGGGATGGTCAGCTTCACCGTCGTCGCGCCGCAGCCGAGCGACACCACGCCACCCACGACGTCCGCGGTGGTGTCGGGCACCACGACCCCGAGCGGTGCCTACGTCGACCGGGCGACGGTGACGGTCACCGCGACGGACGCGGAGTCCGGTGTGCGGCTCGTCGAGGTCGCGGTGGACGGCGGGGCGTGGGCGCCGTACTCGGCGGCGGTCGTGGTGACCGTCCTCGGCGCGCACACCGTGCGGTACCGGGCCACCGACAACGCGGGCAACGCCGCCGCGGAGCGGTCGGTGACCTTCACCGTCGTCCAGGGCGGGTCCGACGCCTGCCCCGGTTCCGACGAACGCCCGACCGTGGTCATCGGCCAGGACGACACCGGGGTCGCGAACGTCGACACCGGCAACGGCTGCACCATCAGCGACCTCGTCGACCAGCACCGCGGCTACCCGGACCACGGCGCGTTTGTCCGGCACGTCGAACAGGTCACCGACGCCCTCGTCGGCAGCGGTGCGCTGACCCGCAGGCAGCAGGTCGTCATCGTGCGCGCGGCCTCGCGATCCGACATCGGCAGGTAGCTTCGCAGAGCAGGGAGAACTCAGATGGCCACACGGACCGCATCCGCCGCCGCGATCTTGGGCGCCGTCATCACCGCCACGGTGATGTGCACGGCCCCGAACGCGAACGCGGACCTGGTGACGTACTGCGTGGGCGGCGGTGGAGCCGTCACGGTCCCGAACGACCTGTACGTGCCCGCCGGCGAGTCGTGCTCCTTGCGGGGCACCGTGATCACCGGCAACGTGCGGGTGGCCGCCGGTGCCAACCTCGTGGTCGACGGCGGCACGGTCAACGGCTCGGTCGGCGTCGCGGCCAACGGCTACCTGGACGCGACCGACACCAGGATCGACGGCGACGTCACCCTGGCGGCGGGCGGGTTCGGCGTCTACCTGAAGAACACCGACACCAGCGGCGTGGTGCTCCAGCCCAGGGGCTCGGCCACGATCGACGGGTTCCTCTACGCGGAGCGGGGTTCCAAGGTCGACGGCACCGTCACCGCCGGGGTCGGCGAGGTCTCGGTGAGCGACAGCGAGGTCACCGGCAACGTCAGCACCAACGGCGCCTACCTCACCGACCTGCACGGCACCTTCGTCGACGGCACGCTGTCCGTGCTGAACAACGCGACCGGCAGCGTGGTTTGCGGCAGCGCGGTCCAGGGCAGGTCCACGTTCGCGGGCAACGTCGGCGGCGTCCAGCTCGGCCCGAACGGCGGCCTGGACTCCTGCGCCTCCGGCGGCTACTTCGCCAGGGACGTCGGCATCTCCAACACCACCGGCGGCCGGACCACCCTGGACGACAACGTGATCAACGGCTCGCTCGCGCTGACCGCGAACAACCCGGTGGCCGAGGTGGCCGACAACAACAGGATCCGCAACGGGGTCGTGGGCGAGCGGACCACGCCGACCGCGGCCAAGGCCGCCACCGAGGGTCCCCGCGGCACCGCCCGCCAGCGCGCCCACGACCGCCTCGCCCTGGTGGACGCCTCCGTCGCGGTGAAGGGCAAGGCCCGGCTGTGAGATCGGCCGTCCTCGACGCCGCGGTGGTCGTCCTCCTGGCCACCGCGGCACTCCTGGCGCCCACTGGCTCCGCGACCGCGGCACCCCGCGCCACCCTGCTGTCGGACACCGTGCTCGACCCCTCGGCGCTCTACTTCGTGTCCTACGACGGGCTGGTCAACAACGACTCGTTCCAGCAGGACGCGATCCTCACCCACGCCGGCTACCAGTACACCGCCTGGTACACGGCAAGTCGTCACGCGGTGGTCGCGCGGCGGGCGCTGACCGGGAACACCGCGTGGCAGCAGGTCGTGCTGCCGCACCAGCTCGGCGTCGACGACTCGCACAACGTGATCTCACTGGGCGTCTCGCCGCAGGACGGCAGGCTGCACATCGCGATGGACACCCACAACACCCCGGTCTTCTACCTGAGGTCCGAGGCCGGCCTGGTCTCCCAGCCCGCGTCGCGCGACTGGACCGCCGCCCGGTTCGGTGCCGTGCAGCGGACTCTCGACGGCGTCGACCTCGGCGGGATGACCTACCCGCAGTTCGTGGTCACGCCCGAGGGCAGGCTCCAGTTCAGCTACCGCACCGGCGGCTCGGGCAACGGCGTCAACGAGCTCGCCGAGTACGACGCGGGCACCTGGCGCAAGCTCGGCGCCTGGTCGTCCGCGACCGGTTCCTGGACCGGGCCGAACGGGGTCGTGTCCACGACCAGGAACATGTACCTGCACGGCCTGACCTACGACCGCGCCGGGCGCCTGCACGCCTCCTTCACCTGGCGCGAGGGCAACACCGCCGTGCTGTGCGACAGCGGCGGCCTCACCAACCACGAGACCGGCTACGTCTACAGCGACGACCGCGGCCGCACCTGGCGCAACGGCTCGGGCGCGGTGGTCGGCACCACCGGCGGCACCCGTGTCTCCGTCACCTCGCCCGGCCTGGTCGCCGACCCGCTCGACCCGGACCACGGCCTGATGAACCAGGAGAGCCAGGCGACCGACTCGACCGGCACCCCGCACGTCGCCATCAGCTACGTGCCCGGCCGCTTCACCCAGTGCGTCTCCGACTACGCCCGGCAGCGCGCCCAGTACGGCCGCACCTTCCACCTCGTCCGCGGCGCGGGCGGCACCTGGACCAAACGGGAGATCCCCGTCCCTCCGGGCTCCACCCAGCGCACGAAGATCGTCTTCGACCGCGCCGACAACGCCTACCTCGTCATGCCCAGGGCCCGCGTCGTGTCCGCGAGCAAGGCCGGCGGCTGGACCGACTGGACCCTCGTCTTCGACCGCGCGGACATGAACGCCTTCGGCGAGGTCAACGTCGACACCTCCCGACTCGCGGTGGACGGCGTGCTCTCCATCCAGTACCAGCAGGCCTCCACCGGCACCACGCCCTCACCGATCCGGGTGGCCGACCTCCGGCTCGGCTGACGGGCGCGGAGCGGACCGACCCACGAGCGACCTGCCCAGGGGCGATACCAGTTCCGGCACGGCGCGCCGGGGGCGCTGTCCCTCCACCCGCCGGACGTCCGCCCCGGCCGGGAAACCGGGCGACAGCCCGCACCCGCGGGCGTTACCGTCGCCCGCATGCGCGAAGAGCTCACCTGGCGGCCGCTGACCAGCGGGGACGCCGCGGTGTCGGCCGACCTCCTCAACGCGGTCGAGGCCGTCGACCGGATCGGCGAGAACTACACCGAGGAGGACACCCTCCAAGAGCTCGTCGACCCGTCCGCGGACCTGGAGCGCGGGAGCCTCGCCGCCTTCGACGGCGACCTGATGGTCGGCTACATGAAGGTCCGCATCCGGCCGTCCGCCGACGAGGTCCACCGCGTCTTCCTCGACGGCGGCGTCCACCCCGACCACCGCCGTCGGGGTGTCGGCACCGCCTTGGTGGAGGCCGGGGTCGCGGCGGCGAAGGCGCTGCACGCCCTGCACCACCCGGCGCTGCGGCTCGTGGTCGACGTCCACAAGTGCGAGCACATCGCCGGGGTGCCCGAGCTCCTGCGCTCACGCGGTTTCGAGCCGGTCCGCTACTACCGGTACCTGGAGCACCCGCTCGGCGCCGCGGTCCCTGACCCGGCGATCCCCGACGGGCTGCGCGTCGAGCCGTGGTCGGAGCGGACCGACGAGGACTTCCGGTCGGTGCGCAACGAGTCGTTCCGGGACCACTGGGGCTCCGCGCCGATGCCCGCGGACCTGTGGCACAACAAGATCACCAACCAGACCTTCCGACCCGACGTCAGCTTCCTGCTCCGCGAGGTGGCGACCGGGACACCGGTGGGCGTGCTGGTGACCATGTCCTGGGACGCCGACACGGAGGCGACCGGTATCCGCGACGCCCACTTCATGGTCGTGGGGACGCTGCGGGAGCACCGCGGGCGGGGTGTCGCCGGGTCGCTGGTCGGGCACGCGCTGCGCGCCGCGGCGGACTCGGGCTACCACCGCGCCAGCACGAGCGTCGACTCGGCGAGCCCGTTTGGCGCGTCCGGGATCTTCGAGCGGGCGGGCTTCGTGCCGAGGACCCGGTACGTGCGCTGGGCGTTGGAGGTCTGACGCGCGGACGTCCTGCGGGGAGGTGAGTGCCCGCAGGACGTCCGCGGTCCACCGCCCTAGGCCTCCCGGTAGTGGTCCCGGACCTCGGGGAGCCGCCGGAAACCGCCCGACTCGTAGGTGGCGACGGCGCCGACGTTGGAGCTCGGGGTGCAGACGACCGCGGCCGACGAGCCCATCTCCCGGAGCGCGGCCGCCGCGGCGAGGGTGATCGCCCGGCCGTGGCCCCGCCGCCGGTGGTCGCGGTGCACGCCCAGCGGTTCGAGCAGCCCCGGCCGCCCCGGACCGGCCGACCACACCGTCACCGTCGCCACCGCCTCGCCGCTGTCGTCGTAGGCGACCAGGCACCGGGCGTCGGCGTATACGGGTCCACCGGCCATCGCGTGCCAGCGGTCGTCGGTGAACGTCGACTTCTCGAACGACGCCCGCTGCACGGCGCTCCGCTCGGGCACCCGCTCCGGTCCGACCACCTCGATCCGCACACCGGGGTCCTCCACCGGCCCCGCCAGGTCCCGGCGCAACGGCGTCCACGGCTCGTCGAGCTGCCACCCGTCCGCGACCAGCAGGTCCTTCACCAGCGCGCCCTTGGGCGCCTCGACGTTCGCCCGCCCCGCCTCGAACACGCCCCGGTCCGGCCGGGACACGTCCTCGGCCACCCGCCGCGCCAGCTCCTCGTCCCGCAGCGCGTCGGGCGCCACCGTCATCCGCAGCACCCCCGGCCCGTCCAGCAGCCCGACCGCGAGCACCCGCCCGTCCCGGCTCCAGGTCCGCACCGCCGCGGCCGTCGCCTCCGCCCCGAACCGCCAGAACCAGCCCACGTCGCCCGGGTGCAGCTGCACCGGCGCCCCGTCGTCCTGCCACTCCCGCAGCGCGTCCACAGCCCCACCCAGCCCGTCGACCCCCGGCCGGTCCACCTCGATCGCCATGCCGGGATCACACACCACCGGGCCGACGACCGCACCGGGTTTTCGACCGGGGCCGGTCGTCCCGCGCGACCGCAGGCCCTGCCCCGGAGGAACCTCCACGGCCGCTGGGTGACGTCGGCCGTGGTCACCCGTCACTAGACTCGCCCGCATGATCATGTCGGAGCGGATTCCGTCCGGCTCGCCGAAGGGGACCGGCCTGCTTCCGTCCACGTCGACGGAAGGTGGGCGCGGTGTCGGATGACGACCTGCTGGGCGGGCTGGTGGACGTCCTCGCGGCGAGCCGTCCCGAGGTCCGGTCGCACGCACCCCGGCTCGCCCGCGGCACGTTCAACGACGTCGTCGTGCTGCCGGGGGAGTGGGTCGCGCGGTTCCCCCGCACCGCCACCGTCCTGCGGGAGGCGCCCCGGCGGACGGCGGCCCTGCGCCGGGTGTCCGGACTGGACCTGCCGTTCGCCGTGCCGGAGGTGGTCGAGGAGCGGCTGGACCTCCCGTTGGGCGAGGCGCACGTCGTCGTCTCCTACGTGCCGGGGGATCCGGGTCCGACCACGCTGGCCGAGGGCGCCGCGGTCGGGCTGGTCCACGACCTGCTCGACCCCCTGGCCGCCGTCCGGCCGGACCCGGACCTCCTCGCGGTGCTGGACGAACCGCTGGGGTTCGCCGGGGGATCCGACGCCGTCGCGGTGATCACCGACACCGTGTTCCCGGTGCTGTCCGCCGACGAGCGGGCGCAGGCGGCGGAGGTGCTGGCCCGGTTCGAGGCGCTGGAGCCGGTCCCGCCGCGGTTCGTGCACGGGGACCTGGCGCCGGTGAACCTGCGGTGGACCGGCACCACCGTCACCGGGCTCCTCGACTGGGACTTCGCCCACGTCGGCGACCCGGCGCTCGACGCGGCCGCCCTCGCCTCCTTCGGGTGGTCCGCGCTGCGCCGCGCCGTCAGCGCCGAGGTCTACGAACGCGCCAAGGTCCACGCGGCGCTGTTCCCGCTGGAGGGTGCGACGGGGACGTTGCTGCAAGGTGCCCCACCGGACCGCTACCTGGCGTGGTTCCGCCGCCGCTGCGCCGTGCGCGAGCACCCACCGGGCGCCTGACCGCGCACCGCACCGTCAGGCCGCGTTCACCTTGAAGCGCAACAGGTTCCCGGACGGGTCGCGCACCGCCAGGGTGTCGGCGGACAGCTCGTGCGGGTAGCCGTCGCCGTCGAGCCGGTCGGCCAGCGCGCGCAGGTCCTGCGCGGTGGGCAGGAGGAGGTCGACGCCGAGGAGGTGGGCGGTGTCGTCGGGGGCCGGGTCGCCGCCGTCGGGGCTGAAGCGGTTGGTGAGGACGAGCAGGGCCTGGTGGTCGACGACGCCGAGGGCGAGGAACATGGTGCCCAGGCGGCCCTGGACGTCGAAACCGAGCAGGTCGGCGTAGAACGGTTCGCTGGCCTTGAGCGCGGCGTCGGTGACCTTGAGCTGGACGTGCCCCATCCCGGTGCCCCGCGGCAGCCCGGTGAACGGCTCGTCCGCGCCCGCCTCGCCCGCGAAGTCGCCCAGCTGCAACGGTTCCGCCACGACCGCGGGCTGGTCGCCCTGCCAGCGCCACTCGTCGCGCGGGCGGGCGCAGGTGAGCTCGACGGTGTGGCCGTCGGGGTCGACGACGTAGCAGGAGTGGGCGAGGGTGTGGTCGACCAGCTGGTACTCGGAGTGCCGCGCGGTGTAGTGCGCGACGAACCGGGCCAGGTCGGCGGGGGTGGGCAGCTGGGGCGCGAAGTGGCTGAGGCCGGGGCTGGACTCGGGCGGAAGGCCCGCGCCGGGGCGTTCGCGGAGCACCGCGAGCTCCTGTCCGGGCACGCCGACGGTCGCGCTGTCCCCTTGGAGGTCGTGCACCTGGAGACCGATGGCCCTCGTGTAGTAGTCGAGGCTGCGGTCGAGGCTCGCCACGGTCAGCTCGACGGCGCCGAGGGTCAGGGTCGGGTCGAGCAGGCTCATGGTCGGTTCCCCTTCTTGGACGCGAAGACGCGTTCGAACGGCCTGGTGACGCTGGAGACGAGCGACATGGCTTTGAAGAACATGATCAGTTTCCTGGGGGGACCGTCGACGAACAGCATGTCGAGGCCCTTCTGCGACCCCGCGGCGGATTTGGCGCCACGCGGGAACATCGCCTTCTCGTACCGGGTGAGCGAGGCCTCCAGGTCGGGGCCCGCCAGGACCTCCCGCGCCAGGTCGGCACCGTCGATGAGCGCGATGTTCGCGCCCTCGCCCGCGAACGGCGACATGAGGTGCGCCGCGTCGCCGACCAGGGTGACGCCGGGGACGCGCTCCCAGGTGAGGCCGGTCGGCAGCGCGTAGATCGGGCGCGGCCAGATGGCGTCGTCGTCGCACCCGCGGATCAGGTCGGTGAGCTCCGGGACCCAGTCGGGGTAGTGGCGGAGCAGCCCGGCTCGGGCCGAGTCCGGGTCGTCCCAGTCGATCCCGCTCGCGGCGACCCAGTCCTCCGGGACGCGCAGGCCGCAGCCGAGCGAGATGGTGTCGCCGCCGTGCCCGCCGATGTAGCGGTGGTCCGACAGCGCGAACAGGCTGCCCCGCCCGGTGACCGCGAGCGCCTCCGGGTGCCGGGTGGCCGCGTCGGTCAACCGGATCTCGACGATGGTGATCCCGGTGTAGACCGGCTTGACCGGGGTCAGCAGCGACCGGACGGCCGACCACGCTCCGTCCGCGCCCACGACGAGGTCGGCGCGCACCGAGGAGCCGTCCGCGAACTCCAGCTCGTGCCCGTCCTCGACGGGCCGCGCGGCGGTGAGCTTGCGGCCCCAGGCGATCGTGCCGGGTTCCAGGGACTCGACGAGCAGCCGCCGCAGGTCGGTCCGGTCGATCTCCGGCCTGCCGTTGCCGCCCGGCGGTTCGCGCTTGTCGACGTGCACCCGCCCGGTCTTGTCGAGCAGCCGGATGTCCTCGCCGCCGACGTGCGTGCGGGCGAGGAACCGGTCGTGCAGACCGGCCTGCCTGAGCGCGACTTGGCCGGTGTCCTCGTGGATGTCGAGCGACCCGCCCTGCTGGCGGGCGTCGGGGGAGGTGTCGGACTCGTAGACGGTGACGGGTACTCCGTGGCGCTGGAGTATCCGGGCGCAGACGAGGCCGCTGAGGCCCGCGCCCACGATCGCGGTTCTGCGTTCGGGCATGGAGGAGCGCTCCTTCACGAGCTGGAGAGTGGTCGCGGCGGCGGAGGTGCCCGCCGGGTTCGCCGGGTGGTTCGGCGGCCGCTTCACGAACGCTATTCGTCACGAACCAGGTTCGTCAAGCGGTTGACGAACGCGGTTCGTCACGATTACCGTCGGGCGGTGCCCCAGCGTGATCCTTTTCGCGTCTCCGAGGTCGCGAGCCGTCGCACCGGACTCGCGAAGTCCCCGCTGAGCCGCGACGCGATAGTCGACGAGGCGTTGCGCCAGTTCACCTCCGAGGGCGGCGACGCCGTGACCCTGCGCAAGATCGCGAAGGCGCTCGACACGGGCCCGGCCTCGCTCTACGCCTACGTCGACGACATGGCCGAGCTGCGGGCGCTGGTCCTGGACCGCGCGCTGGCGGCCGTCGAGGTCGACCAGGGCGACGGCCCGTGGCGGGAACGGCTGGAAGCGCTCCTCCGCTCCTACATCCGGGTCCTGATGACCAGTCCGGCGCTGGCGCGGATGTCGTCGCAGACCATCGCCGTCGGCCCCAACGCGCTGCGCATCGCCGAGGCGCTGCTGGGGATCCTCGAAGACGCGGGGGTGGACCGGCTGACCGCGGCCTGGGCCGTCGACATGCTGTCCGCGTTCGTCACGTCGGTGGCCGCGGAGCACGCGCAGGGCGCGGACCCGGTGGCGCCGGGAGGTCCGGTCGCGCAGGCGCTCGACCGCGCCCCGGCGAGCCGGTACCCGCGCGTGCACGCCGCGCGGGAAGACCTCGTCTCCGGTACCGGCGAGGAGAGGTTCGCCTGGTCGGTCGACGTCCTCGTCCGCGGCATCCTCTCGCGGGCCGGGGTGTGACCCGTCGTGACGGGGTCTAGACCTCCCGCGGGCGCATGCCGTCGACCAGCATGAGCACGACGCGGTCGCCCTGGTCGGGGAGGTCCGTCCGGTCGGACGCCAGGCAGAACCCGGTCATCGCCATCAGCAGGTCCTCCGGTACCACTCCCTCGCGGAACACGCCCGCCCTCTCGCCGGTGCGGACCAGGTGGGTCACGGTCGTGAGGAGGCGGTCGTGGGCCGGGCGGACCACCGCGGGGCCGTCGGGCGCGATGATCGACTTCACCGCGAGCGGCATGCACGGCTTCGAGCCGACGTGGCGGACGAACCGCCGCATCCACGTGGTCAGCGCGCGGTCGGCGGGCATCGCGGCGAGCAGGTCGTCGAGGGTGTCGCACAACGGGTCGATCTCGCTGAGGTAGACGCCCGCGATGAGCTCCTCCCTGGTCGGGAAGTGCCGGTAGAGCGTCGCGATCCCCACGCCCGCCCGCTTGGCCACGTGGTCGAGGGGGACGTCCGCGCCCCACTCCGCGAGCACGTCCTTGGCCGCTTCGACGATCGCCTCGCGCTTGCGCCGGGCGTCGGCGCGCAGCGGGCGCGCTGGGTCGGCCATGCACTCCTCCTTGCCAAGTGGAGGAATCCTCCATATTTTAAGTGGAGGAATCTTCCAGTTGGTCGGATGGTAACCGACCCCGGCCCCGAGGAGCGGCAGTGGCAGACCGGCGGAGCGCGGTGCGGTGGGAGCTGGACGCCGAGGGGATCGTCACGGTCGTCCTCGACGACCCCGGCCGCACGGCCAACATGGTCAACCAGCGGCACCACGACGGGTTCGGGGCGTGCCTCGACGAGGTCGAGGCACGCCGTGACGAGGTCCGGGGGATCGTGCTCACCTCGGCGAAGCGGTCGTTCTTCTCCGGCCAGGACGTCGAGATCGGCGAGATCCCCCTGGACGAGCTCGCCGCCACGTACGGGTTCGTGGTCCCGGTCCGCGACCAGCTGCGCAGGCTGGAGACGCTGGGGATCCCCGTGGCCGCCGCGATGACCGGCTCCGCGCTCGGTGGCGGCCTCGAGCTCGGGTTGGCCTGCCACCACCGGGTCGGCCTCGACGCGCCGGACGTCTTCTGGGGCCTGGCCGAGGTGGCGATGGGGCTGATGCCGGGCTGCGGCGGACTCGTCCGCACCACCCGCATGCTCGGGATCGCCGCGGTCGTCGAGCAGGTCGTCGGCCCCGCCGCGGTCCTCGGCCCGGCGGAGGCGGTACGGGCCGGGATCGTCGACGAGCTCGCGTCCACGCGCGAGGAGTGCGTCGCACGGGCGCGCGCGTGGGTCCACGCGCGTCGGGCCGACGGCGACCAGGACTTCACCCAGCGCTGGGACCGGCCCGGCTACCGCGTCCCCGGCCCCACGCCCGGCACCCGTGAGTTCGACACCCTGGTCCGCCGGCTGGAAGCCGATCTCGACGCCCGGCCGGAAAGCGCGCTGGAACCCGCGCGGCGCGCGGTCCTCGCGGCGGCCGTCGAGATCGCGCGGGTGGACCCGGACACGGCGTTCGCCGTCGAGACCAAGCACTTCTTCGAGCTGTTCGACGGCCCGCGGCGGATGAACCTGTCCAGGGCGATGGTCGACCCGAAGGCCGTCGCGGACGGCGTGGCCCGCCCCGGTGGCCACGCCCGGTGGACACCGGCCCGCGTCGCCGTGCTCGGCGACACCGCGACGGCCGCGGACCTCGCCGAGCGGTGCGCGCGGGCGGGGTGGCCGGTGGTGCGGACGGTCGACGCCGATCACGACGTCGTCCTGGACGCCACGGCGGGCACGATGGTGATCGGGTCGACCCGGATCGGCCTGCGCCTGCGCCACCCGACCCAGCGGCCACCGCTGCTGGCGCTGTACTTCGCCCGGTCGGCACCGCTGGTCGAGCTCTCCTGCCCGGACGGCACTCCGGACGCGGTGGTGGCCAAGGCGTTCGACGTCGCCATCGGGCTGGCCGGGATCCCCCTCCTGGTGCGGGGCTGCCAGGGCTCGTTCGTCGGGCGGGTCGTGGACGCCGTGACGGCGGAGCGCGCGGCCCTGCTGGACGAGGGCGTCCCGGAACGGGAGGTCCGGCTCGCGCTGGCACGAGCCGGGTTCGCCGCCCCGGCACTGTCCACAAAGGACCCAGTGGTCGCGCAGGTCGACCGCGGCGAAGGGGACTCCGCCGTCGACCTGCGCGATGCCGTCGAACGGCTGACGATGGTCGCGGCGGTCGCGGCCCGGCGCGCGGTCGCCGACGGGAGCGCCGTCACCGAGGCCGAGGCCAACATCGGGTCGATCGTGGGCGCGGGGTTCCCGATCTGGACCGGCGGTGCCGCGCAGTACGTCGCGGCCTACCCCGGTGGTGCCGCCGCCTTCCTGGCCCGTGCCGACGAGCTCGCCGCCCGGCACGGTGACCGCTTCCGCTGTGCGTGACGGAAAACCGGAGACGGGCCCGGTGGTTCGGTCACAACGGGACTGAGGGCGTGCGAGCCCGTGCGGTGGAGGTGTCCGCCGCACGGGGTGCCCGCACGACCGCGAGGAGCGCCGCCAACGCGAACACGACCACCTCGTAGGTCATCGCGTGCCACAGCGCGGTGCCGGGGCTCGCGGGCACCGCGTAGGCCATGCCCGCGAAGGTGACGCCCACCGTCCCCCCGAGCTGCTGCGCGGTCGGGAGCAGACCGGAGACCGAGGTGGCGGCCTCGGGGCGGGCCTCGGCGATGATCCGGGTGAACGCCGAGGACGTGAAGGCGCCGAACGCGAACCCGCCCGCGCCGAGGGCGAGCCACAGCACCCACCGCAGGGCGGGCTCGTGGATGGTCGCGGCGACGGCGAGGCAGACGAGCCCCAGCGTCGCGGACGACCCGCCGAGCGCCCAGCGGCCGAACCGCGCGCTCAGCGCGGCCGACATCCCGCTGCCCACCAGCGCCCCGACCGCGTAGGGGGTGGCGGTCAGCCCGGTCCGCAGTGGACTGGCGCCCTCCGCCACCTGCAGGTGCGTGGCCAGCAGCAGGCTGAACGAGGGGACCCCGGCGTTGAAGACCAGGACCATCCCCAGTCCCCGTCTCGTCGCCGGGTCGGACATCGTGCTCGGGTGCACGAGCGGGTGCGGCACCCTGCGCTGCGACAGCGCGAACCCGACCAGGAGCACCACCGCCACGACCAGGCTCGCCCACGTCCACGGCGGCCACCCGGCGTCCCGGCCGACGGTGAGGGGCAGCACGAGGAGGCCCAGTCCGAGCAGGCTCAGCGTCGCGCCGACCGGGTCGACGCGGTCGCCGTCCGCGCCGCCGCGGGAGGCGGGCAGCACGGGGGAGAGCGCGAGGGCGGCGAGCCCCACCGGCACGGTCAGCAGCATCGCCGCCCGCCAGCCCAGCCCCAGCGGGGCGAACTGGATCAGCACCCCGCCGAGCACCGGGCCCGCCATCGACGCCGCCGCCATCGTCGCGCCGAACGCGCTCAACGCGGCGGCCCGCCGGTCCGGTGGCACCGAGGACCGGATCAGCGACAGCGTCTGGGGGGCCATGAGCCCGCTGCCGACGCCCTGCGCCAGCCTGCCCGCGACCAGCAGCCACGCCGACGGCGCGAAGGCCGACCCCAGCGAGGCGAGCGTGAACAGCGCCATCCCGAGGACGAACATCCCGCGGTAGCCGTACCGGTCGCCCAGCCGCGCCGACACGACCAGCGAGCAGGCGTAGGTCAGCGTGTACCCGGCGAGGACCAGCTGGCCCGTGCCGGAGCCCGTCGCGAGGTCCCGCTGCACGTCGGGGACCGCCACCTGCATGACCGTCACGCTGAAGAGCTGGACGAACGTCCCGGACAGGACGATCGGCAGCAGGAGCCGGGGGTGGTGGGCGCTCACCGGGGCGTCCGCTGCAACGCGGTCGTGGCGAGCAGCGTCGCCAGCTCGGCGGGCCGGGTGGCGAACGGCGAGTGGCCGCCGGGCAGGGAGCGCACCTGCACCGGGGTGTCCGGCGCGAACCGGTCGGCCTCGGCGACCATCAGGTCCTGGACGGCGATCGGCAGCGCCCGGTCCTCGGTCAGCCGGACGAACGTGCGGGCGACCCGCCGCCAGTTGTCGGGGGTGACGGGCACCGGCGTGGTGAAGCTCGCGAACGGGTGGTCGGGGGTGAGGAACTGGCGCCAGGAGTCCGACGCGGTGGCCGGGAGGTCGTTCAGGAACGCCTGGCGGATCAGGTCGACCTCGGTCTCGTCGGGGGACAGCGGGTTGATCCGGAAGGCACCGAGGGCGGCGGGGTCGCCGAGCATGGGGAGCTTGGCGGCGGAGGAGTTCTCGGGTGCCTCGATGTAGTCCTGGAACCGGGGGCGGCCCGCGGGGACGAACGCGGAGAGGTACACGACCCGGTCGACGAGCTCGGGGGCCTGCTCCGCCGCGGCGGTGGCGGGGCCGCCGCCCGCGCTGTGGGCGACCAGGACCACGTTGCGGTAGCGCGTGCGCACGTCGACCAGCGCGGTGAGCACGGCGTCGACGCCGTCCTGCGGCGCGAGGTCGCCCAGCCGCGACCTCTCGCTGGTGATCCCCGGCTGGCCCGGCCGGTAGAAGCCGGTGGGCACCGGGGCGTCGAGCCCGCAGCCGGGGAGGTCGACCGCGACGCCGGCCACGCCGTGGCGGGCCAGTGCCCGCTGCGTCGCCGCCCAGTGCAGGGCGGAGTGCCAGGCGCCGTGGACGAGCACGACGACGGTCTCGGACGAGGAGGGACGGATCACGGGAACGGCCTTTCCACGGGGTGCTGGTTGCCCGTCAAGGCCACACCGTCGACCCCACCTCCATCCACCGCGATATCTCACTGGGGTCTCCGCGATACCCAGGACGTATCGTGACGGGGTGGAAGCCCGGCACCTGCGCTACGCCCTCGCCCTCGCGGAGCACCAGCACTTCGGTCGCGCCGCCCGCTCGCTCGGCATCGCCCAGCCCCCGCTGTCGACCCAGATCGCCGCCCTCGAACGGGAGATCGGCGAACTGCTGTTCGACCGCACGTCCCGCGGGGTCGTCCCGACCGCCGCGGGCGAGGCGTTCCTGGCCCGCGCGCGGGCCGCCCTCGCCGAGATGACCCTCGCCTCCGTCGACGCGGGCCGCGCGGCCCGCGGGGAGACCGGGAGGCTGCGGATCGGGTTCACCGGGTCCGCGCTGCTCGACCCGCTGCCGGGGGTGCTCGGCCGGTTCCGCCGGACCCACCCCGGCGTCCGGCTCGCGTTGCAGGAGCTGGACAGCGCGACCGGCACCGCGGCGCTGCTGGCGGGCGAGCTCGACGTGGCGGTGGGACGCGGGAACCCGCGCGGCGTCGGGGCGGAGGACCTGCTCACCGTGTCGATCGGGACCGACCACCTGGTCGCGGTCGTGTCGGTGGCGCACCCCTTCGCCGGGCGGTCGGCCGTAGAACTCGACCAGCTGGCCGCGGAGGACCTGATCGTGAGCCCGGACGCGGCGGCCTCCTACCTGCGGCCCGTCTTCGGGGCGGACCGCGCGCCGCTCGACGGCGCCACGCTCGCCCGCGACGTCCACACGATCGCCGGGCTCGCCGCGTGCTGCGCGGGCGTCGGGCTGGGACCGAACCGGATGCGGCTGATCGCCCGCACGGACATCCGGTTCTGCGACGTCGAGCCCCGCTACCGGCTGCCCGACCTGGCGATGTCGTTCCGGGCGGCCGACAGGTCCCCGGTGCTCGCGGCGTTCCTGTCGGTCGTGCGCCTCAACTGCTCGGACGTCGGCTCCCGGCTGGACGACCTGCTCGCCCGGCACCCCTCGGTGGTCGCCGACGCGGCGAGGAGCTGACGCGGGCGGACCCGTGGCAGACCTTGGTCATCTTCGTTGACCGCGTCCGTCCACAGTGCCACGTTGGAGATGGGGAGTCCGACTGTCCGAACCAGTGTCCGTGGAGATCTCATGACGGTGCCGCACGCCCGCGACGGCCGGACCCCCGACGGCGGCTACGACCACGTCGTGGTGGGCGCGGGGAGCGCGGGGTGCGTGGTCGCCGCCCGGCTGGCCGAGAACCCCGACGCCAGGGTGCTGCTGCTGGAGGCGGGAAGCGCGACCCCGCGCACCGTCGCGCCCGTCGACTGGCTGTCGCTGAGGGGGTCGGACGCGGACTGGCGGGACAAGACGCTCCCGGAGCACGGACGCCCCTTCGACTGGCCGCGCGGGAAGGGGCTGGGCGGGTCGTCGGCGATCAACGGCATGGTGTTCGCCAGGGGGCACCGGGACGGCTACGACTGGGGGAAGGGCTGGGAGTTCGACGACCTGCTGCCGTACTTCCGGCGCAGCGAGCACGCCCCCGCCGGGGACCCGGGGCTGCGCGGGGTCGGCGGCCCGCTGCGGGTGGCGCCCGCGGCGCGGCGGCACCCGACCGCGCAGGCCTACCTGGACGCCGCCGCGGAGGCGGGGCACCGGCGCGCGACGGACATCAGCGGAGGCCTCGAGGAGGGGTTCGGCTGGGTGGACCTGAACATCGTCGACGGCCGCAGGCAGAGCGCCGCGGACGCCTACCTGCGCGCACGCGACAACCTCCACGTGGTGGCGGGCGCACAGGTCCGGCGGCTCGTCGTGGACGGTGACCGGGCCACCGGCGTCGAGTACACCGTTGGGGGACAGCACGTCCGCGTCGGGGCGGCCGAGGTCGTGCTCTGCGCGGGCACCATCGGGACGGCGCACCTGCTGCTGCTGAGCGGGATCGGGCCCGCCGACCACCTGCGGGACAAGGGGATCGACGTGGTAGCGGACCTGCCGGGGGTGGGGGAGAACCTGCACGACCACCCGGTCAGCTTCGTCGTGCACAGCGCCGCGCGGCCGGTCCCGCGGGGCGTGAACAACAACATCGAGGCCATCGGCCTGCTGCGCAGCGACCCCGCGCTGGAAGCCCCCGACCTGCAGTCGTTCCTCACCGCTCCGGCGGCCGACGGCCTCTACGCGCTCAGCGTCGCGCTGATGACCCCGCACAGCCGCGGCCGACTGCGCCTGACGGACAACGGGGTCGCGTTGTCCCCCGGCTACCTGACCGACCCGCGGGACGTGCGGGCGATGGTCGCCGGCCTGGAGCTCGTGCGCGAGATCGGCGCGGCAAGCGCTTTCACCCCGTGGCGCGGAGCGGAGCTGGAGTCGGGTGGCGAGGAGTACCTGAAGGCCACCCTCACGTCGTACTACCACTACGCGGGCACGTGCGCGCTGGGCGAGGACGAGATGTCCGTGGTGGACCGGGAGCTGCGCGTGCACGGCATCGCCGGGCTGCGGGTCGCGGACGCCTCGGTGATCCCGCGGATCCCGTCGGCCAACACCCACGCGACGGTGGTGGCGATCGCGGAACGGGCGGCGGACCTCATCGGCGCGACGGCGTAGGGCCGACCGCGCCGCTGACGGCGGGCTCCGCGTGGACCGGCTGGTCGGCGACGTCGTGGGCGGGTGACCACCACTCTGGTGGTCCGGCCGGGTACCCATCGCGAGCCGACCAGGCCGTTCCGCGGCGCCACCTCTCGCCAACGTCGACGGGCAGCGCAAGGACATCGTCGCGCTACGGCTGTTCCCGACCACCGAGGGTGATGCCCGCCGCGCCTTACCCCGGCGCCGGGAAGCGCGTGTCACCGGGCCGGTTGCCCGGTGGTGGAGCCCGTTGTGGAAAGTTCGTCGCACAAGTGGTGCAACCACATGGTGCGTCGGACGTCTAGGGAAACGTGTGCCCGGATGGACTCCGGGCACACCGGAGGCCCGCCGCGGGGTGAACCCGTCTCGCGGAGGTCCTCCACACCCCGAGAACAGGCGATGGACGACCACCGAACCGCGCACGCCCGTGCGCCGGTCTGGGAGGCCTTTTAGTGAACGACCAGCACGACGACAGACAGCGTGGCGAGGAGCCGCAGTGGCCGACCGGGGACGACCCGGACGGCGGCTCCGCGGGGCGGCGCCACGACGCCCCGGACCGCGGGGGCGCCCGGAACCCCTCCCCGCGGCCGGGCACACCGCCCGGTGGGCTCCCGCCCAGGGGCGGCGTCCCCCCGCGTCCCGACACGCCCCCCGGTGGAGGCCGCCCCCGGCAGGGCCCTCCGCCCGGCGCCATGAACCAGGGGCCGCCCCCACGCGGACCCGTGCCCCCCGGCGCGGGTGGTCCGCCACCCCAGGGCGGTCGTCCGCCGATGCCTCCCCGCAGGCCCCAGGCGCCCCCTGGCGCAGGCGGCCGTCCCCCGGTACCCCCCGGTCCCGGCGGGCGTCCTCCCGTGCCTCCCGGCGGCCCCCGGCCCGGTGGACCCGGTGCACCCCCGCCCACGGGGAACAAGGCCGACGAGCTGACCGACCTGCTCGAGCCGGTGCGCCCGCCCTCGGCGCGCGAACCGGACCTGCTCACGCACCGCGAGCCCGAGGAGCCGCCGCTGGACGTCGAGGACGACGTCTACGACGACGAGCTCGACGCCGAGGAGCTGAGCGAGGAGGAGGAGCGGCGCCTGCGCAAGAAGAAGATCTGGCGGCGCGTCCGCCGGATCACCTACGTCGCCGCGGGCCTGGCGATCCTGACCCCGGTGGTCGCCTTCGCGATCGCCTACCAGGTCGTGGACGTCCCCGACCCGGCCGAGGTGGCCTCGCGCCAGGACAAGGCCGTGACCATCCTCTACTCCGACAACTCGGAGATGGCGAAGATCGCGCCGCAGGGGTCGAACCGCGAGCTGCTCGCGATCGACGACCCCGACCTCACCGAGGACGTCAAGCACGCCGTCTTCGCGGCCGAGGACGCCACGTTCGAGACCAACCCCGGCTTCGACTTCAAGGCCATCGGGCGAGCGGTCTGGATCCAGGTCACCGGCGGTGAGAGCGGTGGCTCCGGCCTGACCCAGCAGTACGTGAAGAAGGCGACCGAGAACGAGGAGCAGACCCTCTCCCGGAAGTTCACCGAGGTCGTCAAGGCCTACAAGATGAGCAACCAGAAGAGCAAGTCGGAGATCCTGGCCGCGTACCTGAACACGATCTACCAGGGACGGTCGGCGTTCGGCATCAAGGCCGCCGCGCAGATGTACTACAAGAAGGACGTCAAGGACCTCACGGCGTCCGAGGCCGCGCTGATCGCGGGCATGATCCAGAACCCCAGCCGCTCGGAGGAGGAGAAGTACCCCGTCAAGCGGTGGGAGTTCGTGATGGGTCAGATGGTGGACAAGGGGTGGATCACCAAGGAGTACCGCGACAGCCAGTCCTTCCCCAAGCCCGTGCCGCTGGCCGACGTGCAGCAGAACGCGCTGGAGGGCGTTCGCGCCCACATCCAGGCCCAGGTCGAGGCCGAGATGGAGAGTCCCGGGATCGGGATGACTATGGAGAAGGCGCTCAAGCAGGGTGTCGTCGTCCACACGACCATCGACCCGAAGATGCAGGACGCCTCCGAGGCGGCCGTGCGCGAGGTCATGCAGGGCCAGCCGGAGAACCTCCGGTACTCGTTGACCGCGATCGACCCGACCTCCGGTGCGGTGCGCGCTTACTGGGCGGGCAACGACGGGGTGGGCATCGACTACAACAAGGGCACGCTCCAGGAGCCCGGCTCGTCGTTCAAGCCGTTCGACCTGGTCGCCGCGCTCCAGCAGGGGCACGGTGTCGGCGAGGTCTACGACGGCAGCTCCCCGCGGACGTTCCCCGGTCGTGAGACGAACCCGGTGAAGAACGCCGAGGGGGTCCACTGCGACGTGCCGAAGCAGTGCAGCGTGCGCGAGGCGATGGTCAAGTCGGTGAACACGGTGTTCTACGACATGGCCGTGAACAAGGTCACCACCAAGAAGGTCGCCGAGGCGGCGTTCCAGGCGGGCATCCCCGAGGAGGTCTCCGTCAACGGCGGCGACCCGCAGAAGCTCCTCGCGGGGGAGAACGGCGACGCGCCCGACGGCAACATCTCCATCGGCGGTGGCAAGACGCTCGTGCGCCCGTTCGACATGACGGTGGCGTACGCCACGTTCGCGGCCAGGGGCACCTACCACGAGCCGTTCTTCATCACGAAGATCGAGAGCCCGGACGGGAAGCTGCTGCACGAGCACGCCGACAAGTCCAAGCCGGCGTTCGACGCCGAGGCGTCCAAGAGCGAGCAGATCGCGGACAACGTCACCGACGTGCTCAAGGACATCCCGAAGGCCAGCACCCGGACGATCTGCGCCGGCGGCCGCGAGTGCGCCGGCAAGACCGGCACGCACGAGCTCGACGGCGTGGACAACTCGAAGGCGTGGATGGTCGGCTACGTGCCGACGCTCGCCGCGGGTGTCTACATGGGAACGGAGGCGGGCAACGTCGCGCTGCGCAACGCCGACGACGCCCCGATCTTCGGATCCGGCCTGCCGGGCCAGATCTGGAAGGCCTTCATGGACAAGGCCCTGGACGGCGCCCCGAAGGACACGTTCCCGAAACCCAAGATGATCGGCCAGTCGGAGCCCCCGGCGCCGTCCACCGAGGTGTCGTCGGTCGTGACGACGACCGAGGTGACGACGACCGAGGAGTCCGAAGAGGAGACGACGGAGACCACGACCAGCACGACCACCGCCACCACGACGACGACCACGACGGCGGGCTGCGGCAAGCCGACCTGCCCGCCCGTCATCACGGGCACGTCCGGCGCGACAGCCGGTGCGGGACAGGGCAACGGGCGAAGTCCGAACGACCCCTGATCCGGTGGGACGGAGGGCCCCGACGCGTCGCGCGTCGGGGCCTTCGTCGTTCCCGGTCCTTTATCACGGATCCGCCTTCCGGCCGAACGATCTCGCATGGCAGGACGACATGCTTTGCCGGGCAAGGACTTCTACTGTCACCGGCGCGCACCCGTGTCCACGGTGGTCGCGCGGAGTCCAGGGAGAAGGGATCCGATGTCCGAGCAACTCGTCGAGGCGCCGAAGAAGAGGCTGGGGCTGTTCGCGGTCGTCGGTGTGGTCGTGGTCGTGCTGGTCGCGGGGATCGTGTTCGCGGTCACCCGCGGTGGGGCCGAGGAGAAGGCGGTGCGGATCGGTGTGGTCGGTGCCGGCGACCCGTACTGGTCCGCCTACGTGAAGGCGGCGGGCGACCAGGGGATCAAGGTCGAGGTGGTGGACTTCACCGACTACGCCCAGCCGAACCCGGCGCTGGCCGAGGGTGAGATCGACCTGAACCAGTTCCAGCACATCGTCTACCTCGCCGACTACAACGTGTCGAACAAGAAGGACCTGGTGCCCGTCGGGGCCACCGCCATCTACCCGCTGGGCCTGTACTCGAAGAAGTACCCGTCCGCGGCGGAGGTCCCGGCCGGTGCGACGGTGGCGGTGCCGAACGACGCCAGCAACCAGGGCAGGGGACTGCTGGTGCTGCAGGCGGCCGGGCTGGTGAAGCTGAAGTCCGGTGGCACGATCTTCTCCGACCTCACCGACGTCGACGAGGCCGCGTCCAAGGTGAAGGTCACGGCGCTCGACGCCGCGCTGACCGCCACCTCGCTGGACGACCTGGCCGCGGCGATCATCAACAACGACTTCGTGGAGAAGGCGGGGCTGTCCTTCGACAAGGCGATCGCCAAGGACGACCCGGCCGACCCGAAGGCGGTGCCGTACGTCAACGTCTTCGCGGCCCGCGAGCAGGACAAGGACAACCCGACCTACACCAAGCTCGTCGAGATCTACCAGAACAGCCGGGAAGTGCTCGACGGTGTGAAGGAGGTCTCCGGTGGCACCGCGGTGTTCGCCAAGACCCCGGCGGGCGACCTGCGGAAGTCGCTGGACGACGTCGAGAAGATCACGGCGGAGCGGAAGTAGCCGCGATGGCCATCATCGAACTGGACAACGTGTCCAAGGTCTTCCCGCGCGCCCACCGGGGTGCCGCCCCGGTGAGCGCGGTCGAGGACGTGACCCTGCACGTCGAGGAGGGGCAGATCGCGGGCGTCATCGGCTACTCCGGCGCGGGGAAGTCCACTTTGGTCCGCCTGGTCAACGGCCTGGAGAAGACGACCTCGGGAACCGTCACCGTGGCCGGGACCACGATCACCGGTCTGCCGGAACGGCGCCTGCGGCAGGTCCGGCTGGGCATCGGCATGATCTTCCAGCAGTTCAACCTGCTGTCCTCGCGCACGGTGTGGGGCAACATCGCCTACCCGCTGCAGATCGCCAAGGTGCCCAAGGCGAAGCACCGGGAGCGGATCTCGGAGCTGCTGCACTTCGTCGGGCTGGCCGACAAGGCGCACAGCTACCCCGACCAGCTCTCCGGCGGGCAGAAGCAGCGGGTCGGCATCGCCAGGGCGCTGGCCACCTCGCCGAAGGTGCTGCTCGCCGACGAGGCGACCAGCGCGCTCGACCCGGAGACCACGCGGGACGTCCTGCGGCTGCTGAAGAAGGTCAACGCGGAGCTGGGCGTCACCACGGTGGTGATCACCCACGAGATGGAGGTGGTCCGCACCATCGCCGACCGGGTCGTCGTGATGGAGCGGGGCAGGGTCGTCGAGGACGGCAGCGCGTTCGACGTGTTCGCCCACCCCCAGCACGCCACCACGAAGCGGTTCGTCGGCACGCTGGTCGCCGACGTCCCCACCGGTGCGGCCCTGGAGTCGTTGCGGGCCAACCACACCGGCAGGCTCGTGACGCTGTCGTTCCGCGACGACTCGCTGCCGCAGTCGGAGGCGTTCGCGGAGCTGATCGCGGGCGGCATCGGCTTCGAGCTCGTCCACGGAGGCATGGAGGACGTCCAGGGCCGGTCGTTCGGCAACCTCACGTTGGCGCTGCGCGGCCGGGACTCCGCCATCGACCTCGCGCTGATCAGGCTGCGCGCCAAGGTGCCGACCACGGAGGTGGGGTGATGGACCGCCTCGTCGAGCTCCAGCCGCTGTTCTGGCAGTCGACCCTCGAGACGCTCTACATCGTCGGGATCACGCTGGCGTTCGGCGGGGTCGGCGGTCTCGTCATCGGCGTCGCCCTGTACGTCACCCGCCGCGGCGGGATCCTCGCCAACGCCCCGGTGTCGGTGGGGCTCAACCTGCTGGTGAACTTCTTCCGGCCCATCCCGTTCGTCATCTTCATCGGCGCCGTCCAACCCCTGGCCCGGCTCGTCGTGGGCATCGGCATCGGCAACAAGGCGATCATCTTCGCCCTGTCGCTCGCCGCCGCGTTCGGCATCAGCCGCATCGTGGAGCAGAACCTGGTCGGCGTCGACCCCGGTGTCGTCGAGGCGGCCAGGGCCATGGGCGCGGGTCGGCCGCGGATCATCTTCGGCGTGCTCATCCCGGAAGCCCTCGGCCCACTGGTCCTGGGCTACACCTTCGTCTTCGTCGCCCTCGTGGACATGTCTGCCATCGCCGGCGTCATCGGCGGCGGCGGACTCGGCAACTTCGCGCTCGTCTACGGCTACCGCCAGTTCAACCCGGCGGTGACCTGGGGCGCGGTGGTGGCGATCGTCGTGATCGTGCAGGTCGCGCAGTTCGCTGGCAACCTGCTGGCCAGGAAGGTGCTTCGCCGCTGACCGATCAGCTCGCCGCGAGCAGTTCGGTGGGTCGCGGCGCACGCTCCAGACGACGTAGCCGTTGCCCAGCTGCATGTTGCCGCCATTCCACCTTCGCCCCCCTGGGCGGCGGCGTGGTCCCACCGTCGCCGCGCCCTGGCGAGCGGGCTGGATCAACGCGCGGCGGGGGCGAGGGGGGAGGTGGGCAGGGCGAGGTGGTGCAGGGGTGGCAGGGTGCGGAGGAGGAAGTAGCCGAGCAGGCCGCCGAGGGTGTTGGCGAGGAGGTCGTTGACGTCGACGGCGCGGCCGCTGCGAGCGATGGTGTAGATGAGGAGCTGGGTCGTCTCGATCGCGGCGCTGAACGCCAGCGCGCGGAGTGCGACGCCGCGCATGTCCAGGACCTTGGTGCTCACCAACGGGAGCAGGACGCCGAACGGGACGAGCATGGCGATGTTGAGGGTGAAGGAGGCGGGGTCGGCGGTGAGCAGGGGGATGGGGGCGATCTGCTCGTACCAGGGGGACTGGTTGCCCCGGGGACCCAGGGCGTAGTCGATCGGGAACAGGGTGAAGTGGGCGACTCCCGCCAGGTACAGGGCGACTGCGCCGCGGGTGAGGAGGTGGCTACCGGTCCAGCCCGGTCGGTGTCGGGCGGCGTTGACCGCGAGCACGATCGCGAACAGGGCGAGGGCCGGTGCGAGGAGCCACCAGGACTCGATGCCCACACCTGCGTAGCCGACGTCGTCCCACACTGCCGAACCTCCTGTGCCGCCGGCGGATGTTGTGGCACCAGCGTGGTCGCGACGGGCGTCCGCCGGCCTC
Organism: Umezawaea tangerina; assembly: GCF_003002815.1. Taxonomy (GTDB): domain Bacteria; phylum Actinomycetota; class Actinomycetes; order Mycobacteriales; family Pseudonocardiaceae; genus Umezawaea; species Umezawaea tangerina. The sequence continues at coordinate 450,918 of NZ_PVTF01000007.1, forward strand.
TGCCGGGAGACCGGTCCGCCTCCGCCTTTCGGCCGAGGGTGGTGCGCCCGGCGGTCGGTCGTGCGGGGGAGGCGGTCAGCGGCCCGCGAGGCCGGACTGCCAGGCCCAGGCGGCGATCTCGACGCGGTTGCGGGCGGGGAGTTTGGTCTGGACGCTGCCGAGGTGGGTCTTGACCGTGCCGACGGAGATGTGGAGCCGGGCGGCGATCTCCGCGTTGGTCAGTCCTCTCGCGACCAACCGCACCACGTCGGTCTCGCGGGCGGAGAGGTCGGTGCGCGGCGGAGGGCCGGAGGTGGAGGCGGTGAAGGCGCGCAGGAGCCGGACGGTGATGGACGGGCTGACCAGGGCCTCGCCGGAGGCGGCCGCGCGGATCGCCTCGACCAGCAGGGTGGCGCCGGAGTCCTTGAGCAGGAACCCGCAGGCGCCGCCGTGCAGGGCGCGGTGCACGTACTCGTCGTTGTCGAACGTGGTGACCACCAGGACCTTCGGCGGGTTCGGCACCTTCGGCCCGGTCAGCCGCCGCAGGGCCTCCAGGCCGTCCACGCGGGGCATGCGGATGTCCATGAGCACCACGTCCGGGCGCAGGCGCAAGGCCTGTTCGACCGCCTCGACGCCGTCGGAGGCCTCGCCGACGACCTCGATGTCGTCCTCGGCGGCCAGGATCATGCCGAAGCCCGCCCTGACCATGGCCTGGTCGTCGGCGACCACCACCGTGATCGTCACGTCGTCCTCCTCGCGGGCAGGGTCGCCTCGACGGCCCAGCCGCCGGTCGCGACGGGGCCGGTGTGGATCCTGCCGCCGAGCGCCGTGACGCGTTCGTCCAGGCCCCGCAGGCCGAAGCCGCCGGAGGACCCGCGTCCGGGGGTGCCGTCGTCGGTCACCTTCACCACGACCCAGCCGTTCGCCTGGCACAGCAGGACCTCCACCGCGTGGACGTCGGTGGCGTGCTTGCGGATGTTGGTGAGCGCCTCCATGACCACGCGGTGCACGGTGGAGGTGACCTCGACGGCGAGGTCGGTGAGGTCGCCGTCCTCGACCAGCGCGGCGCCGAAGTCCGCGACCAGCGCGCGCACCTCGGGCACGCCCGCGACCGGGGCGAGGGCCAGGTGGTCGTCGTCGCGGAGCAGGCCGACCATGCGGCGCATGGAGTCCAGGGTCTCCACCCCCGCCTTCTCGATCCGGACGAGGACCGGGAGGACCAGGTCGGGGCGCTTGGCGGCGATGGCCCTGGCCCCCTGCGCCTGCACGACGATGCCGGTGACGTGGTGGGCGACGAAGTCGTGCAGGTCGCGGGCGAACTCGGCGCGCTGCTCCAGCCGGATGCGAACCGCCTGGGTACGGCGCCCGGCCACGACCAGGCGGGCCGCGACGCCCGCGCCGAGCACGACCAGCGCGACCAGCGCCAGCACGAGGGTGAAGATGGTGTACACGTCGGTCTGCCTGACCAGGACGGGTTGCAGCGCGACGGCGGCCACCACGACCGGGGCGGCGAACGCCGAGGGCAGCGCCGTGCCGCGCCAGGAGAGCAGCGCCAGCAGGCCCAGCAGGGCGAGGACCGCGGTCGCGGAGAACGGCGGCAGGTGGTCGTCCGCCTCGACGGTCGTCCGGTGCAGCACCCGGACGACCACCACCGTCACGGCGAGCACGCCCGCCGTGACGGGGAGGGCCCGAGGACCGAGCCAAGGCGCCGCCAGCAGGGCCAGGGCAGGCAGGACCGCCGCGGCGAGCTCGAACGGGCCGTAGGGGACCTGGCGGAACCAGTCGAGGTAGACGTGGTCGAAGGCCACCGCCACCAGGAGGGCGAACCCGGTCGCCGCCCAGCCCAGCGCGCGCAGCAGGCGGGTGACCTCCATGCGGGGAGCCTAACCGCCCGCGTCCGGGGCCGGATCAGCCGAACGGCAGAGGTGTCCCGGTCGGCGGGCGGATGCGGGCGTCCGTTGTGGACTGCCAGCGTCAGGGACATGGCAGAGCGTGCTTCGCGAGCCGCGGCGGTGTCCGCGGTCGACCTGGTCAAGGTGCACGGCGACGGGGCGGCCGCCGTGCGCGCGCTGGACGGTGTCTCGGTCGCGTTCGGACGCGCCGCGTTCACGGCGATCATGGGCCCGTCGGGGTCCGGCAAGTCCACGTTGACGCACTGCGCGGCGGGCCTGGACACCCCCACGTCGGGGCGGGTGCTGCTGGGCGGCACGGACCTCACCGCGTTGTCCGACGCCACGCTGACGCGGGTGCGGCTGGACCGCGTCGGGTTCGTGTTCCAGTCGTTCAACCTGCTGCCCGAGCTGACCGCGCTGGAGAACATCCGGCTGCCGCTGGAGTTGGTGGGGCGCCCGGTGGGCCGGGTGCTGTTCGCGAACCTGGTCGGCGCGCTGGGGATCGCCGACCGGCTGGGGCACCGGCCCGCGCGGCTGTCCGGCGGCCAGCAGCAGCGGGTCGCGCTGGCGCGGGCGCTGCTGTCCCGGCCCGAGGCGGTGTTCGCCGACGAGCCGACCGGCAACCTGGACTCGGCGTCGGGGCGGAGGTGCTCGGGCTCCTCCGCACGTCGGTGCGCGAGTTCGGGCAGACCGTCGTGGTGGTGACCCACGACCCGGTGGCCGCCTCCTACGCGGACCGGGTGGTGCTGCTGGCCGACGGGCGGGTCGCGGGCGAGGTCCACGACCCGACGCCCGACCGGGTCACCGCCGCGCTCCGGCACGCGGGGGCGGTCCGATGAGCTTCACCCGGACCCACCTGCGCGGGGTGCTGCGCAGGCCGACCAGGCTGGTGTTGACGGGCCTGGCGATCGCCGTCGCGGCGCTGTTCGCGATGGGCGCGGTCGTGGCCCGCGACATCGCCGGGGCGACGTTCCTGGCGGCGGTGACCGACATCCCGGCCGCGACGACCGTCGTGGTCGAGCCGGACGGCGACCCCGTCGCGCTGCTGGCGGAGGTCCGCGCCACGTCAGGGGTCGACGAGGCAGTGGGCAGGCTGGCCGCGCGCACGTCGGTCGGCGGTGTCCCGGTGACGCTGGTCGCGGACCCCGGCAGCGGTCCGCTGAGCCGGGTGCGGCTCGTCGACGGCGCCTACCCGGCGGAAAGCGGCGGGATCGCGGCGTCGTCACGGCTCGGGCTCGCCGTCGGCACCAGCACGGAGCTGGGTGTCGTCACGGGCGTCGTGGACGCCCCGTCGGCCGACGGCAAGGCCGTCTACACCACCGACGTGGCGGCGCTCGCGCTCGTGCACACCGAGCTGACCAGGATCGACGTCCGGGGTGCCGACGCCGCGGCGCTGGTCGGGGCGCTGGTCGGGGCCACTCCCGCGGACGAGGCACGCGACCGGGCGCTGACGGCGGCGACCGGCTCGGCCGACCAGCTCTTCGCGGTGCTCGGGGCGTTCGTCCTGGTCGCCGGGCTGGCGGCGCTGATGGTGGCCACGTCCACGTTCCGGATCGTCTTCGCCCAGCGCACCCGGCAGCTCGCGCTGCTCCGCGCGGTCGGTGCCCCGCGGCGGGAGCTGGTGCGGGCGCTGGTCGCCGAGGGCGCGCTGACCGGGTTCGCCGCCGGGGGTGTCGGCTCGGTCGTCGCGCTCGGGGTGGGCTACCTCGTGCCGCTGGTGGTGGACGTGAGCGCGCCGGGCTGGTCGCCGCTCGCGCTGCCCGTCGTGGTGCTGGTGTCGGTGCTGGTGACCGTCCTCGCCGCCTTGGTGCCCGCGCGGACGGTGGCGCGCGTGGCACCGCTGGAGGCCTTGCGGACGGCGGCGAGCCCGCGGGAGACCGGCACGACGACCGCCGTGCGCGTCGGCGTCGGTGCGGTGCTGCTGGCCGGGGCGGGGCTCGTGGTCGGCTCGATGTTCGCCAACGGGCTGACCAGCACCTACCGGCCCGGTGGCAGGACCGAGGAGCTGCTGCTGTCGACCGTCGCCAGCGGTGCGCTCGTGTTCGGTGCGCTGCTCGCGTGGGGACCGCTGCTGGTGGGGCCGGTGCTCCGGGCGCTCGGCGCCCTGCCACTTGGGGTCGTGGGCCGCGTCGCCGTTCGCGGTGTCGGCGGCGCACCCGGCCGTGCCGCCGCGGTGTCCGCCGTCGTGGCGCTCGGCGCGGGCCTGCTGACCGGTGTGCTGGTCTCCGGCGACACCGTCCGCGGGTACCTCAGGGCGGACCTGGCCGCGTCGTTCCCGGCCGACGTCGAGGTCACCGCCAAGGAGGGCGAGCCGTTGCCCGCCGGTGTGGTCGAGGCGTTGCGGGACCGGCCGGAACTGGGGCTGGTGCTGGCTTTCCGGACCGTCCGGGTGACGTGGAGGTGCCGCGCGGCCGGGCGGGCCTCGCGGTGTCCGATGTGGACTTCCGGTCCCTGCCGACCGCGGCCGACCTGGTCGCCACCGCGGGGTCGACCGCCGACCTCGGACCGGGGAGGGTGGTGTTCACCAAGGCCTACGCGCGGATCAACCAGGTGGGCGTCGGTGACGGGGTGACCATCGCGGGCCGGAGGCTGGAGGTGGTGGCCGTCGTCGAGGGCACGTCGATCGGCGGTGCGGGCGTGCTCGTGGACCGCGCCGACCTCGACCGGTTCGGCGGACCGGCGCCGACCGGTGTCCTGGTCGCCGCGAAGGACCCCGCGAACCTGCTCGCCGCGCACGACGCCGTGCGCGCCGCGGCGGGGGAGGGGACCGAGGTGGACGTGCTCGCCGACCGGCGCGACGACGTGCGCGACGTGGTCGACCTGCTGTTCGCGCTGGCCGCCGCGATGCTGGGTCTGACGCTGCTGATCGCGGTGGTCGGCGTCGGCACGACGGCCGCGTTGTCGGTGGTGGAGCGGACGAAGGAGTCGGGGGTGCTGCGCGCCCTCGGGTTCAGCCGGTTCGCGCTCGGCTCCACGACGGTCGCCGAGTCCGCGCTGCACGGGGTGCTCGGAGGCGTGGCCGGGCTCGTCATCGGCGTTCCGCACGCGTGGCTGGGCGTGCTGGCACTCGGCGTGGACACACCGCCGTCAGTCCCCGTTCCGCTGCTGGCGCTGATGACCGCCTCCCTCGTCGCCCTGACCGCCCTGTCCGGCCTGCTGCCCGCCCGCAAGGCCGCGAAGGCGAGCCCGGTCGCGGCGATGCGGGTCGAGTAGCGGCGGTCAGCCCGCCCGGCTCAGGACCTCCTCGGCCGTGCGCGCGACCGCGGCGTCGATGAGCCTGCCGTCGTCGTCCACGGCGATGCCGGACGGGGAGTTGGCCAGGTGGTCCAGGACCCGCCTCGCCGCGGCGACCTCCTCGGCCGTGGGCGAGAACACCGAGTTGATCACGGCCAGCTGGGCCGGGGTGATCGCCGTGCGGGCCCGGAAACCCTGGTTGAGCAACAGGGTCGTGGTCGCCCGGAGGGTGTCCGTGCCGCGGGTGTCGGTGTCGACCGGGCCCACCGGGGCGGTCAGCCGGGCGGCCGCCGAGGCGACCACGACCTGGGAGCGGATCGGCCACAGCTCGGTGCGCAGCGCGTCCGGGCGGATGCCCAGCTCCCCGGCCAGGTCCGCCTCGCCAAGGCCGAGCCGGACGACCCTCGGCGCGGCGGCCACCGCGTCGAGGAGCCGGATCCCCCGCGCCGTCTCCAGCATCGCGACGACGGGGAGGGCGGGGCGGTCGAACGCCGCCAGCAGCCGGTCGACCTCGGCCAGCGACTCCGGTTCCGCCTTCGGGACCACGACACCCGCGAGGCCCGCCGTGCCGCCGATCGCGGCGATGTCGGACGCCGCCGCGTCGGCGTTGATCCGCACCCACGCGCTGGCGCCCGGCTCCGCGAGGTGGTCGGCGACCGCGCGGCGGGCGAGGTCCTTGCGAGGAGGCGACACGGCGTCCTCCAGGTCCAGGATCAGGGCGTCGGCGCCCCGCCCCGCCGCGCCCGCCAGCTTGCCCGGCTGGTCGCCGGGCACGTAGAGGTAGCTGCGCGGGGTCATGCGCCGGTGGGGCGCTTGAGGTAACGGCCGACCGGCTCGCCCACGACCTTGCCCGCCGCCAGCACGTGGTGTCCGCGCACGAACGTGTCGGTGACCGCCGCGGTCATCGAGAAGCCCTCGAACGGCGTGTACTCCTGCGTCGACTCGGAGTCGGCCGCGCGGACCGTCCAGTCGACGGCCGGGTCGACCAGGCTGAAGTCGGCGTCGAAGCCGACCCCGATGGCGCCCTTGGTGCGCAGGCCGAAGCGGGTGGCCGGGTTCCACGAGGTGAGCTTCGCGATGTCGCCGAGCGACAGGCCGCGCCGGGTGCCCTCGGTGACCAGACCGGGCAGCAGGTACTCGGCGCCGCCGAACCCGGACTTGGCCAGGAACACGTCCTCGCGCGGGTCGCCGAACTTGTCCTCGTCGCGGCAGCAGGCGTGGTCGCTGACCACCCAGTCGACCTCGCCCGCCAGCACGTGGCCCCACAGCGCCTCGACGTCCTCGCGCGGTCGGATGGGCGGGTTGACCTTGCCCCCGATGCCGGACGCGGTGTCGATGTCGGCCAGCAGGTGCCCCACGGTCACCTCGCGGCGGAACCTGATGTGCGGGAACGCGGTCGCCATCCGCAGCGCCGCGTCCATCGCCTTGGCCGAGGACAGGTGCAGCAGGTTGATCGTGGGCAGGCCGGTCTCGTGCGCCAGGTAGGACGCGATCGACACCGCCAGGCCCTCGGAGTGCTGCGGGCGGGAGGCGCTGTAGGCCGCCAGGCCCGACAGCGAGCCCTCCTCCTCGACGATCTTCGTGTAGGCGCTCATGATCTCGGCGGTCTCGCAGTGCAGCGACAGCGAGATCTCGTCGGCCAGCTCCGGGAACCGCTCGCGCGCGGCCTGGATGCCGCGCATGACGAACTCGAAGTGCGCGTAGTCGTAGCGCTCGCCCTCCGGGATCATCAGGAACGAGTTCTGGTCGGCCGACCGGCCGTGCAGCCCGTGGCTGCCGTAGAACATGAACACCTTGAACGAGGTCACGCCGTGCTCGGCGACCAGGTCCGGGATCTCCTCGATGTGCCTGCGCGACATCGGCGCCAGGTGGTAGGCGTAGTCCACGAAGGACTTCCCGTCGGAGGCGGCGAGCACCTCCGGGAACACGTCGGCGTAGTCGCCGCCCTTGTTCATGTAGTACTGGCCGGTGCGCATGTAGTTCAGCGCCGTGGTGACGCCGCCCTGCGCGCACGCGCGGCTCTCGGTGGCGGTGTCGACCGCGAGCGGGTTGTAGATGCCCCAGTGCTGGTGGGCGTCCACCACGCCGGGGAACGCGAGCCTGCCGCCGCCGTCGACGACGATCTTCGCCCCGGCCGGGTCGATGCCGGGGGCGACGCGCACGATCCGCCCGTCCACGACCCCGATGTCGGCGCGTTCGGCTTCCGGCCGGTCGTGGTGGACGACGCGGACGTTCGTGACGAGAAGGTCAAGGGACATCGTGATCGTCTCCAGTCGTCGGGGTGTGGTCGGTGGACGGGGTCAGCGGGCGCAGCAGCGCGCCCACGTCGGTGGCGGACTCCAGGTCCAGCGCGAGGTCGCGGACGGTGGCCGCTACCCCCGGAGGGAGCCGGTCGGCGACGTTGTCGGCGAACTTCGCGGCGAGCTCGGCGTCGGTGAGGGGGCGCTGGGGACCGCCCCGGTTGGTGAGGACCTCGGCGGTCCACTCCCGGCCGTCGGTCCCGCGCACGGTGACGATCGCCGGGAACTGGTGCGGGAAGATCGCGTCGCAGCGGCCGTCCGGCACGACGTCCACAGTGGACATCAGCGCCCGCCTGCGCGGGTCCGCCGCCAGCTCGTCGGTGAAGTCGGCCAGTCCGGCCCCCAGGCCCGATCCGCCGAGCAGGCCGGTCACCACGGCGTACGGGCCGCTGAACTGGGCCTGGTAGCCGGTCTCGGGCGCGCGCTTGGCCTCGATGGGCTGGCCGATGGTGCGGATGACGGCGGACGGCACGCGCAGTTCGATGGACGCGATGTCCGCCGGGTCGGTCGGGGCCCCGTCGGCGCGCAGCCGCAGCCCGGCGTCGATCGCGGTGTGGGTGAAGTGGTTGGCGGGGTAGGGCTTGAAGAAGATGCCCGGCACCGCCCAGTCCTCGCCCAGCCCGTCGGTCACCTGGTCGAGGTCGACCTGGCCGCGCAGGAACGACTGGAAGAACCCGAACCGGCCCTCCAGCACGGTCGGCGGCCCGGTGAACCCGCGCCGCACGAGCTGCGCGGCCGTCACCCCGGACTGCGCGGCCCACCCGCAGTGCAGGCGCTTCACGGTGCCGCCGGTCCGGTTGGCCTCGATGACCCCGGAGGCGAACGACGCGGTGACGCCCAGCGCGTGCAGCACACCCTCCTCACCGAGCCCGTAGAGCAACGCGGCGGCCGCCGCGGACCCCATCGCACCGCAGATCGACGTGGCGTGCTGGCCGTGTTCGAAGTAGACGGAGTTGCCGAGGTCGCTGTCGTACCCGGCCATCCCGAGCCGGACGGTGACCTCCAGGCCGACCGCGATGGCCGCGACCACGTCCCGGCCGCTCGCCCCGGACGCCTCGGCGGCGGCCAGCGCGGCGGGCACCACGCTCGCGCTCGGGTGCAGCACGGACGGCAGGTGGGTGTCGTCGTAGTCCAGGGAGTGCGCGAGCACGCCGTTGACGAACGCCGCGCCCACGGCGGGGACCCGCGCGGCCACGCCGATCGCGGTGGCCTCGGGCGTGCCGCCCTGGTCGGCGACGTGCCCGGCGATGGCCCTGCTGGTCGGCAGCCGGTGCGCCGCGACGCACAGGCCCAGCACGTCGAGCACCCGGCCGCGGACGCTGGCGGCCACGTCGTCGGGCACGCCGTCGGCCAGGGCGGTGGAGGCGAAGGCCGCGAGCCGTTGGGCCGCGGACGGGGAGACGACGGTCGTCACGCGCCCACCACCGCCAGCGGCCGGACCGGGGAGCCGGTGGCGCCGAACAGCGGCAGCGGGGACAGCACGAACAGGAACTCGCGCACCCCCGCCGCGGCGATCCCGTCCAGCACCAGCGTCTCGATGATGTAGACGCCGCGCTCCACCAGCAGCACGCGGTGCGCGGGCAGCGAGGCGTGCCCGCCGCCGGGGGCGAGCCGTTCGAACGCGATGGTGTCGGCACCCGCGGCGTGCGCGCCCCGGTCGGCGAGCCACCGCGCGCCCGCCTCGCCCACGCCCGGCACACCGGACTCCTTGCCCTGGTAGACGGTCCGGTCGGGGTCGTCGAAGAGCCTGCCCCAGCCGCTGCGCACCAGCACGACGTCACCGGACCGCACCGGCGTGCCCTGGGCGCGCTCGGCGGCGGCGAGGTCGTCCGGGGTGATCTCGTAGCCCGCCGGGCAGCCGGTCGGCTCGCCCAGCGCCGCGGGCACGTCCAGGAGCACGCCGCGGCGCACCATCGGCGCGATCGTGTGCACGCCCAGCTCGGCGAACCGGCCGCCGCGACCGGCCTCGGCCGCGTCGGAGCCGTCGAGCAGCTTCCCGTCGTGGGACACGTGGGCGAACGCGTCGATGTGCGTCCCCACGTGGGTGCCCATGGTGATCAGGTCGTTGGCCGCCGACCCGCCGTCCGCGCGCACCACGTCGCCGTGCCTGCGCGGCAGGGCGTGCCAGTACGGCGGGTGGTTGGGGGACTGCGGCATCCCCTGGACCAGCTGCCTGCCCAGGTCGTGCACGGCCAGGCCGCCCTCGACCGCGGCCAGCAGCGCGGCCGTCCCCTGTGCTGTCGTCATCGTCGCCCCCATCACGCCACGGTCCGGTCCGCGCGCAGCCGCGCCACCTCGGGCGCGCGCACCCCGAGCTCGGCGAGGATGTCGTCGGTGTCGGCGCCGGGCGCCCGTCCGGTGAACCTGATCCGGCCGGGAGCCCCGGCGCTGCGCCACAACACGTTCTGCATGAGCACCGGCCCCAGGTCGTCGTCGGGGACGCTGGTCAGCATCCCCGTCTCGCGCACGTGCTCGTCCTCGACCAGGTCGCGGGCGGAGTAGATCGGGGCCACCGCGGCGCCCGCCGCCTCGAAGGCCTCGGTCACCTCGGCCTCGGTCCGCTCGCCGATCCAGCCGCCGACGCACTCGTCGATCAGGTCGGCGTGCCCGGCGCGGCCCAGTCCCGTGGCGAACCACGGCTGTTCGACGACCTCCGGGTGCCCGACCAGGCGCAGCACCCGTTCGGCGATGCTCTGCGCGCTGCTGGACACGGCCACCCAGCGGCCGTCCTTGGTCAGGTAGGTGTTGCGCGGCGAGTTGTGCGTGGAGCGGTTGCCGTGCCGCACGCCCACCTCGCCGAGCTGGTCGTACACGGTCGGGCCCGGCCCGACCGCGGCCATGATCGGCTCCAGCAGGTTGATGTCGACCACGTCGCCGCGGCCGCCGTTGCGCTCCCGCGCGAACAGGGCCGTCATGGCGGCCGTGGAGGCGGCCATCCCGCAGATGCTGTCGGCCAGGCCGAACGCGGGCAGCGTGGGAGGACCGTCGGCCTCGCCGGTCATGTGCGCGAAGCCGCTCATGGCCTCGGCGAGCGTGCCGAACCCGGCGCGCCCGGCGTAGGGGCCGGTCTGGCCGAAGCCGGTGACCCGCACCAGCACCAGACCGGGGTTGACCTCGTGCAGGCGGTCCGGTCCGAGCCCCCAGCGCTCCAGGGTGCCGGGGCGGAAGTTCTCCACCATCACGTCGGCCGTGGCGACCAGGCGCAGCAGCAGGTCGGCACCGTCCGGTGTGGACAGCTTCAGGCCGAGCGTGCGCTTGTTGCGGGAGATCTCCTTCCACCACAGCGGCACGCCGTCCTTCGCCTGGCCGTGGCCGCGCATCCCGTCGCCCGCCTCGGGGTGTTCGACCTTGATGACCTCGGCCCCGTGGTCGCCGAGGATCCGGCAGCACAGCGGGCCCGCCAGGATCGTGGAGACGTCCAGCACCCGCACTCCGGTGAGCGGTCCGTCCTGCACAGCGGCCCCTTTCGTCGCGTTGCCTGTTCCGCTGAGGCGAACGCTGGTCCGCTCAGAGGTTAGGTCGGTGTCCTTGTCGGGGTCAACACCCGGTACGGCGGCGGGTGGCGCCAAGATCCCCCGGTTGGCCAGCGCCGCGACCCCCGCGACCGCCACCAACGCCGCCAGCACCGTCCACGCCACCGCGTACGAGCGGTGCTCGACGAGCACGCCCATCAGCAGCGGACCCAGCACGCCACCCGCGCACCCGCCCGCCTGGACCAGCGCCGTGGCGGCTCCGGGCGCGTCCGCGTGGGCCCGCACGACGGCGTGCCCGAGCGTTCCGGTCCAGCCCCAGCCCGCGGCTCCCGCCACCAGCGCGCCGCCCAGCGCGGCCACGGGCACGGGCACCGCGAGCAGCAGGAACCCGGCCGCGCCGAGGAACAGCAGCACGCCCACGGCCATCCGGGCGGACACCCGCGCGTCCACCACGCCGGACAGCAGCCGCACGCCGATCGTGGCCGCGCTCATGACGGCCAGCGCCACCCCGGCCGTGCCCGCGGACAGGCCGAGGAAGACCCCGTAGCCGACCAGGAACGTGCTCAGCGCCGTCGCCGCCGCGGACCCCAGCACGAACATGCCGACGACCACGAGCAGCGGCCCCAACGGCCGCAGCGGCGCACTGGCCGACGACGTGGCGACGGCCCGCCGCACGTGGGGGACGGGCAGCAGCAGGACCAGGGCGACCAGCACCGCCGCGCACAGGAACACCGCCCGCCACGGCAGCACCGCCGCCAGCGTCGGCACGCAGACGCCCGCCACCAGCGTCGCCGCCGGGATGGACGACCGCTCCAGCGCGAACGCCAGCGCCCGGCGGCCCGGCGGCACGCCGCGGGCGATCAGCATGCCGCCGACCGGTGCCGCGACCGCCGACCCGACCCCGCCGATCGCCATCGCCACGCACAGTCCGACGTACGAGCCGCCCAGCGCCGCCACGGCCACCAGGCACGTGGCCGCGCCCGCGAGCGCCAGCCGGACGGCGGGGCCCGGCCCGGTGCGGTCGACGATCCGACCGCCCACGGGCATGAGCACCGCCCCCACGGCGAAGAACACCGAGATCGCCGCGCCGAACGCGGTCGAGTCCAGTCCGAGGTCGGCCCGGACGGCGACGCCCACCGCCCCGGTCAGGTACAGCGGGAACATGTAGCTCGCGCCGATCAGGACGGCGAGCACCACGACCCGCCCGGCGCTGTCGTCGGCGGGCGGGCTCGTCACCCCTGGATCTCGTCGGCGTAGGTGATGTTCACGTCGGTCCGCCACCCGGTGGCCGGGTCGGCGCCCCACTTGGCCCGCCAGCCCGCCGCGTGCGCGAGCACCGCCGGGTCGCCGTGGTGCAGGGCGCCGTCCGCGTGGAAGGCGTCGAGGTCCTCGACGAACATGAGGTCGAAGTGCTTGAACCACTCCTCGCCGCGGGCGTTGCGCCGCACGACGTAGTTGGAGTAGTCCACGACTCCGGGGTTCGCGCGGAAGATCGGGTAGTCGATGGAGCGGGTGTACTCCTCGTACTCCTCCAGCGGGACGCCCGGCTTGATGTTGTAGGTGAGCAGCACGAGCTTGCGGGCCATGAGGTGTCCTCCGGTCGACCTAGAGCGCGCGGCCGAGGGCGTGCCCCTCGGCCACGGCTTCCAACAGGGAGCGAGGGGCGACGGCGTCGCCGATCAGGTGCACCGGCACGCCGGCGTCGAGCAGCGGCGCCACGAGGCCGTCCTCGGCGCGGGGCCGGTCGAGCGCCACCACGTCGGTGGCGGTGAAGGTGGTCGTCGTGGAGACCAGCGCGCTGGTCACGGTGGCGGTGCCCGCGGCGAACACGGCCTCCGCCGAGGTCCACAGCTGCACGCCGAGGTCGCGCAGCCGTTGGACGGCGGTCATCCGGCTGTACTCGCCGACACCCCACAGCGGGGTTCCGGCGCGGCCGACCACGTGCACCGCCGCTCCGCCGCGGGCGGCCGTCTCGGCGACCGACGACGTGGTCCACCCGCCGTCCTCGTCGAGCACCACGACCGTGCGGCCCACCCAGGACCGCCCGGCCAGCACGTCCGCCGCGGTCAGCGCCCGGCCCCACCCCGGCACGTCACGGGCTCCGAGGGTGGCGCCGGTGGCCACCACGACGACGTCCGGCCGTTCGGCGAGGACGTCCTCGGCCGTGACGGGCGCACCCGCGCGGACGGGGACGCCGAGCGCCGCCAGGCGGTGCTGCTGGTGGTCGCGCAACCGGTCGAGGTGGCCCCGTCCCGCGCCCCGGCGACCCAGCCGCAGCTGTCCGCCCAGCTCGGCCGCGGACTCGCGCAGCGAGACGTCGTGCCCGCGTTCGGCGGCGATCTTCGCGGCCTCCAGCCCCGCCGGACCGCCGCCGACCACCAGCACCCGCTTCGGGTCGGCCGAGGGCTCGGGCACCTGCGGCCACCGCTCCTCGTTGCCGACCGCCGGGTTGACCATGCACGTCATCGGCCGGTGGCCCGCGATCTCACCGATGCAGAAGTTGCACGACACGCACGGCCGGATGTCCCGCACCCGCCCCGCGGCGGCCTTGGCCAGCAGGTGCGGGTCGGCGATGTGCGCGCGGGTCATGGCGACCGCGGCCAGCCCGCCCGCGAGGCCGCGCTCGGCGTCGTCGAGGTCGACGAACCGGCAGGCCGCCAGCACCGGCGTGGTCGCGCACTCCGCCGCCACGGCCAGGGTCTGCGCCAGGTACGGCGTGTGGCCCTCGCTCATGTCCGCCACGTGGTGGCCGATCGACGGGACCGTGTAGGACGCGACCGAGACGTTCAGGAACGCCAGCGGCCGGGTGGTGTCCAGCAGGTGCGCGAGACGCCGTCCGGCGGCGAGGTCCTGGCCGCCGTCGACGAGCTCGTCGGCGCTCATCCGCACGCCCACCGCGAGGTCGCCGCCCACGGCGTCGAGCACCGCGTCCAGCACCTCCAGCGGGAAGCGCAGCCGGTTCTCCTCGGACCCGCCGTAGGCGTCGGCGCGGTCGTTGGAGGCGGGGGAGAGGAACTGGTGCAGCAGGTGGCCGTGTCCGAAGTGGACCTCCACCCCCTGGAACCCCGCCGAGAGCGCGAGCCGGGCCGCGTCGACGTAGGCGTCGCGCACCTCGGCCATGTCGCCGCGCGACATGACGTGCGGCACGGCGCCCGAGGACGTCCACGGCCGCGGCGAGGGACCCCACGCGGCGGCGCGGCGGAACACGTTCTCGCTGTGCCTGCCCGCGTGGGTGATCTGGGTGAAGACCGCGGCTCCCTCCGCGCGCACCGCCTCCACGATCCGGGCCAGGACCGGGAGCGCGGCGGGGGCGGCGGACAGGCCGCCCGCGCGCCCCAGGCTGGTCCCGTGCACCCGCAGCGGTTCCATGACGACGAGCCCGACCCCTCCGCGGGCCCGTTCGGCGTGGTAGGCCACGTGCCGGTCGGTGGGGAGGAAGTCCACGCCGAAGTTCGTGGTGTGCGCCGACACGAACACCCTGTTGCGCAAGGTGATCCCGCCGATCTCCACCGGCGAGAACACCCGCGGGTAGGCGCTCACGGCGCTCTCCAGCGCTCGTCGAGGTCGTCGGGCGTGCGCGCCGTCAGCACTCCGGTCTCGGCCAGGTCGTTCCACACCCGCTGCTCGACGATCAGCCCGTCGCGGACCAGGAACCGGTCCGCGTACCGGACCCCGTCGAAGGCGACGCCGTGCGCGTTCTCGCCGTGCAGCCTGCCGAGCGAGTACACGACGTCCCCGTCCGGGGTGGACAGGGTGTCGTACTCGTCGCGGTGCTTGTCGACGAAGCGGTAGCGGCCCGCCGACCCCTCGGCGAGCTCGTCGAGGCTCCGGTAGGTCTTCCCGCCGGGGAAGACGAGGGTCGCGTCCGGCGACAGGAACCGGCGGGCGTCGGCGGTGCGGCCCGCGCCGACCGCGGCGAGGTAGTCCTCCACCACGGCCACCGCGGTCATCAGCTCTCCTGGCACGGTGTCTCCTTCGCGCACGTCCGGGCGCACCCGGAGGCCTGGCGGACGGCGCTGACGATGGTGTTGTAACCGGTGCAGCGGCACAGGTTCCCGTTGATCGCGGCGAGGATCTGCGCGTCGTCGGGCTCGGGGGTGGAGTCGAGCAGCTCCTTCGCGGTCAGCAGCATCCCCGGCAGGCAGAACCCGCACTGGAACGCGAACCCGTCCCAGAACGCCCGCTGCACGGGGTGCAGCTCGTCGCCGTCGGCCAGCGACTCCACGGTCTCGACCGCGGAACCGTCCGCGGACAGCGCGAGCACCGAGCAGGACTTCGCGGTGCGCCCGTCCAGCACGACCGTGCAGGCGCCGCAGTCCCCGGTCAGGCAGCCGACGTGCGTGCCGGTCAGGCCCACCTGCTCGCGGATCGCGTGCACCAGCAGGGTGCTCGGGTCCACGTCGATCTCGCGGTCGACGCCGTTGACGGTCAGCCTCATGCCGGTCACCGGTCCTCCTCCAGGGCGTGGGCCGCGGACCTGGCGGCGATCGCCGGGGCGATCCGCCGTCGGTAGGCGGCCGGTGCGAGCACGTCGGACCACGGCTCGGCGGCGTCCAGCGCGGTGTGCACGGCCTCGCGCACGTGGTCGCGCCACGCCGGGTCGCCGCTGCCCGCCGACGGCCGGTCCACCGCGACCACGACCGGTACCGCCGCGGCTCCGCCGACGACGACGCGCAGCGCCGTTCCCGGCACCGCGACGGTGGCCGCCGTGACGATCGGCCAGCTGCTCTCGGCGAGCTTGAACTTGACGTAGCCCAGCAGGGCGTTCCCCAGCTGGGGCAGCACGACCTCGGCCAGCACCTCGTCCGGCCGGCGCGCGGTGCGGAACCCGCCGAGGAAGAACCCGGCCGCGGGGACCTCCCGCTTCCCTCCCGCGCTCGCCAGCCGCATCCGGGCGTCCAGCGCGACCAGGCACGCGGGCACGTCGGAGGCGGGGTTGGCGTAGCAGGCCGAGCCGCCCGCCGTGCCGCGGTTGCGGATCTGCGGGCCGCCCGTGATGCCCGTGGCCACCGAGGACAGCAGCGGCACCCCGGCCTCGACCAGGTCGGTGTACGTGGTCATCGCGCCGACCACCACGCCGTCCGCGCCCGCGGTGACCCCGGCGAGCCCGGCGCGGGACAGGTCGACCAGCGCCGCGGCGCGGGTGCGGCCGTGCGTCATGTCCGGCACGACCATCGTGCCGCCGCCCACCACGACGCCGTCGCCGTCGGCGAGCGCGGCCGTGACGCCGACGAGGTCGCGGGGTGCCGAGTAGCGCGGCGTCACCGGGCCGCCGCCTCGTCGATCAGGGCCAGCACGGCCGGTGGGGTCAGCGGTACCCCGCGCACCCGCACACCCAGTGCGGCGAGCGCGTCCTCGACCGCGTTGGCGACCGCGGCCTGCGCCCCGCCGACCCCGGCCTCGCCCGCGCCCTTGTTGCCGTGCATGGTGAACGGGCTCGGCGTCACCTGGTGCACCATCCGCAGCTCGGGCACGTCGCCCGCGCGCGGCAGCAGGTAGGTCTTGAACCGGTCGCTGAGCAGCGTCCCGTCCTCGCCGAACACCAGCTGCTCGGACAGCGCGCTGCCCAGGCCCATCGCCACGGCGCCGCGCGCCTGGCCCTCCACCAGCGCGGGGTTGATCATGGTCCCGCAGTCGTGCGCCATCACGTAGTCGAGCAGCACGACCTTGCCGGTCTCCACGTCCACGTCCACCACCGCGGCGTGCAGGCTGCTGGAGTAGGTGGGGTAGGGCTGGATGCGGCCGAACTCGTCGGGGACGTGGTCGATGTTGCCCGGCTTGTAGGCCCTGGTGGACTCCAGGACCGGCTCGATGCCGTCGGCGACGGCGAACGCCCTGGTGAGCAGAGCGCGCGCCACGTCCGGCACGGCCAGCGCGCGGGAGTGGTCGTCCACGACCCGGACCACGCCGTCGGCGACCTCCACCCGGTCGACCGGCACGTCCAGCATCCGCGAGCCCAGCAGCGCCAGCTTGTCGCGCACGTCGCGGGCGGCCAGCGTGGCCGACCCGCCACCCACGACCATGCTGCGCCCGCTGAAGTTGCCGAACCCGTTGGGGCAGCGGTCGGTGTCGCCCTGCACCAGTTCGACCCACTCCATGGGCACACCCAGTTCGGTGGCGACGATCTGGGCGATGCCGGTGTCGTTGCCCCCACCGGGGGAGGTCACGCCGGTCAGCACGGTGACCATCCCCGTGACGCTCATCCGCACGGTCGTGGTGTCGAAGCCGGAGACGAACGTGCCGGGGCTGTCGGAGGACTCCGGGGTCAGCTCGAAACCCAGCCCGACGCCCAGGTACCGGCCGCGGTGGCGCAGCCCGCCCTGCCGCGCGCGGATCCCCGCGTACCCGACCTCGTCGAGGACCTTGTCCAGCAGTCCGACGAAGTCGCCGCTGTCGATGTTGAGGCCGGTGGAGGTGCGGTGCGGGAACCGGTCGGCGGGGATGAAGTTGCGCCTGCGCACCTCGGCCGGGTCCAGGCCCAGCTCGTGCGCCACGATGTCGACCGCGCGCTCCATCACGAAGTGCGCCGCGTCCTTGCCGAAGCCGCGCGCGGCGTTCACCGGCGGCTTGTTGGTGACGACGATGTCCAGCCCGATCCGGCAGTCCGGCACCAGGTAGCCCGACGGCAGGGTGGTGGCCGACATGTTCGGCATCGCCCACCCGGCCTGCGCGGTCAGCGCGCCCACGTCGGCCACGATGTCGTCCACCAGCGCCACGATCCGGCCGTCGGCCATCGCGCCGACGGTGAACCGGTGCACCTGCTGGCGTGCGCCCGCCATCAGCGTCTCGCGCCGGTCCTCGATCCACTTCACCGGTGCGCCGGTGAGGATGCTCAGCAGCGCCACCAGGGTCTCCTCCGGGTGGCCCTGCATCTTCAGCCCGAAGCTGCCGCCCACCTTCGCGGTGACGATCCGGATGTCGCCCTCGTCGAGCCCGAGGCTGGTCGCCAGCATCCACCGCATCTGGTGCGGGTTCTGGCACGACGCGTGCACGGTCAGCTTGCCCTCGGCCGCGTTCCACGACGCGAGGTAGCCGCGCGGCTCGATCGGGGACGTGGTCGACCGGCCGATCCGCAGCTCCCCGCTCACCACGACGTCCGCCGCGGCCAGTGCCGCGTCGGTGTCGCCGGTGCCGTACCGGTTGTGCATGACCACGTTGCCGGGCCACTCGGGGTAGAGCCTCGGCGCGTCGGGGAGCATGGCCTCCTCGGCGTCGAGCACGTGCGGCAGCACCTCGTACTCCACGGCGACCAGGGCCGCCGCGTCCAGCGCCTGCCGCCGGGTCTCGGCGACCACGGCGGCCACCGGCTGGCCGACGTACACCACCTCGTCGACCTGGAGGCAGCGGATGTCCGTGCGGTTGCCGCCGCGCGCCGCCGGGTCGATGAAGTACGGCACCGGCCCGGCCGACTCCGCCGCCCGCCTGCCGGTGAGCACCAGCCGGACGCCCGGCGCGGCCTCGGCCGCGGCGGTGTCCACCGACAGGATCCGCCCGTGCGCCACGGTGCTGCGGACCACCTGCGCGTGCAGCATCCCGGTGGGCTGGTGGTCGTCGACGAACACGGCGCGACCGGTCAGCAGCGCGGCGCCGTCGCGCTTGCGGGCGGAGCCGCCGATCGCGGAGTCGGGCTGGGTCGGCGCGGCCATCAGGGCATCTCCACCCGCAGGCGCGCGCCCGTGCGGTGCACCGGGTTGCGCTTGTCCACGTCGAGCTTGTGCACCTCGCCGTTCCCGTCCACGGCGGACTGGAGCCCGCCGGTCACGCCGGGGGTGCTGGTGATGAAGAACTTCTGCCCGTCGCGGGTCGGGAACGGCGGCTCGTGCCACGTACCGCGGCGGATGTTGAGCACGACGTCGCCGGGCACCAGGAAGGCCCGCACCTCGGCGAAGTCGGGGAACCCGTCCACCAGCGGCGCGTCGGGCCTGGCGACCACCGACACGTAGGGCACCCCGCCCAGCGGGATGAACGTCTGCGTCATGCCGAGGTGCCGTTCCAGGTAGCGGATGTCGCCGCCCCGGTAGCCGACCCGGAACAGGATGAACTCCGGCGCCTCGTCGACCTCCAGCAGCACCGGGCCGTGCACCGCGTTGAGGCCGGAGTACAGGTCGATCGGCAGCTTCGGCGTGGTGTCGAGCGAGACGACCTCGCCGAAGGGCGCGAACGCCTCGGCGGTCACCGGCTCGGGGACGATGGTGTGGATCCGCACGTCCGTCTCGGACATCGTTGCTCCTAGGCTCGGGATCCGGCCAGCAGGCCGGTGAGGACGCGGACGGGCAGCCCGGCGGGCCGGTCCAGCAGCGCGGTGGTGACGCGGTCGGCCGTGTCGGCACCGAACGCGGCACCCGCGTAGCCGCCGAACTTGGCGGTCAGCAGGTCCGCGGTCAGGGGAGCGCGGCTGTCGCCCGCGGGCACGTCGACCAGGCGGGTGAGGCTCCGCCCGTCGTCGGTGGTGACCGTGACCCTGGTGGCGGTGAACTCCGGGTACCGCGCCTCCAGGTCCGCCGCGGGCCGCAACCGGACGAGGTCGGCCACCCGCAGCACCCTCGGGTCCTCGCGCCGCGCGGTGGCGTACTGCGCGCCGCCGAGGTCGCGGTCGGTCAGCGCCGCGCCCACCGTGTAGGGCAGGCTCAGCGTGCACGCGACCGTGCTCGGCTCGGCGCCCACCGGCCGGTCGACCAGCAGCAGCGCGATGTCGTAGGTCTCCACGTCGACCGCGGTCACGTGGTCGGGGTCGAGGTCGTGCTCCACGGCCAGCTCGATGGCCGCCTGCGCCGCGCCGTGGGTGTGCCTGCACCCGGCCCACCGCTTCTGGTGCACGTCCAGCACCGTCCACTCGACACCGAGCCCGGCCGCGGACGTGTCGGTGACCGGCGTGCCGCCCAGGACGGAGACGAGGCCGCGCGGGTGTTCGACGACCTCGCGCCACCCGGTCAGCCCCGCGGCCGCCGCCAGCGCTCCCTCCACGCCTGCGCGGGCGATCTGGCCCGCGAACGCCGGTTTGGCCGACGGCGAGGCGAAGATCGACTCGATGAGCACGGCGGGCGCGAAGAACGCGGCGGCGCCGATGGCGTCCGCGATCCGCTCGGCGGGCAGGCCGAGCAGCTTCGCGCACCCCGCCGCCGCCCCGAACGACGCGGCGATGGGGAACCACCCCGCCCGCGTGGCGCTGGGGTGCACGGCCCGGCCGATCCGGTTCGCCACCTCGTAGGAGGCCGCCGCCGCGGTCAGCAGCGTCCGCAGGTCCGCGTCCACGTGCTCGGCCACGGCGAGCAGCGCGGGCAGGGTGTGCGATGGGTGGAACCCGCCGAACCGGTAGCCGTCCTGGTGTTCCAGCACGTCGGCCGCCACGCCCGTGCAGAACGCCGCGTCCGCCACCGGAGCGGAGAACCCGGCCGCGAGCACGGTGGCCTCGGGCGTCCCGCCGCGGCGGCGCACCAGGTCCACCAGGGTCGCCACCTCCGCGGTCGTCGACCCGCCCACCGCGGCGCCGAGGAAGTCCAGCGCCAGCGCGCCGACCTTGGCCGTGACCTCCGCGGGGAGGTCCTCGTAGGACAGCCCCGCGGTGAACTCCGCCAGCGCCAGGGTGTCCGGCACCGCTGTCACCGGTGGCCGCCGAGCTGCTTGCGCAGGTGGCCGACCTGCTCGCCGAAGTGCGGCTCCGCGGTGACGGCCAGGTCGCGCGGCCGGGCGAAGTCCACGTCCACGACGTCCTGCACGCGGCCGGGGCGCTGCGACAGCAGCACCACGCGGTCGGCCAGGAACACCGCCTCGGTGATGGAGTGCGTGACGAGCACGATCGTCTTGCCGGTGTCGAGCCAGAGCTGTTGCAGCAGCAGGTTCATCTGGTCGCGGGTCATCGCGTCCAGCGCGCCGAACGGCTCGTCCATCAGCAGGATGGACGGCCGGTGGATCAGCGCCCTGGCGATGGCGACCCGCTGCTGCATGCCGCCGGAGAGCGCCTTGGGGTAGTGGTCGAGGAAGTCGCCCAGCCCCACCAGCCGCGCCATCTCGGCGGCCCGCTCCCGCCGCTCGGCGCGGGTGGTCCCCTTGCCCTCCAACGGCAGGGCGATGTTGCGCCACACCTTCCGCCACGGCATCAGGTTCGGCGCCTGGAACACGAAGCCCAGCGACCCCAGCGCGTCCCGGTCGGGAGTGCTGTTGCGACCGGTGAACAGCGGCTTGTCACCGATGCCGATCGTGCCCTCGGTCGGGGAGATCAGCCCGGCCAGCATCCGCAGCAGGGTGGTCTTGCCGCACCCCGACGGGCCCAGCAGCACCACGAACTCGCCGGGCGCGACCTCCAGGTCCGTCGGCAGCAGCGCGCGCACCGGACCCGCGCTCGCCTGGTAGGTCTTGCCGATCCCGCGCACCGAGATGGCCGCGCCGGAGCCCGCCACCCTCGGTGGGCCGCTGTTCGCCTCGCTCATCGAACTCCCCTGGCTGGTCGTGGTCGTGGTGCCCGCGGTGTCAGTCGCCATACGCCCGCCTCGCCAGCTCGTCCCACGCGCCGCCCGCGGGCGGGTCCCGGTACTCGGTGGTGGTGGCCTTGTCCGAGCGGATGAACGACATCGTGCCGCCGCGGGAGTACAGCGGCCCGTGGAAGACGTCGGGGGAGCGGAAGAAGTACGCGCCCTCGCGCATCACACCCCGCGCGCCCATCAGCACGTCACCGTGGATCTTGAACGACTCCTCGTAGACCGGGTGGGACTCCTCGGCCTCCGAGCGCCAGCCCGGCATCATCCCCGCGAGGTAGATGAACGCCCTGTCGTCCTCGCGCAACGGCTTGGCCATCGCACCGGGGTCGAGCTTCACGTCGCCGCTCCACTCGGCGGGCTTCCACTTCAGCAGCTCGGTGCGGGTCACCTTCGCCCGCTCGCCGCCCGCACCCGCCCCGAACACCGGCGGTCCCCAGAAGCCGCAGTAGAGCACCAGGCCGCGCACACCGGCGACCAGGTCGACCTCGCTGCCCGCGGGCAGGTGGACGTAGTCGTTGACCTCCACCGGGTTCCCGTCCAGCGTGCCCGCGCCGGACAGCACGAACACGTCGGCCTCGGCGGCCAGCACACCGCGGTGGCGGTCCACCAGGCGCACCACGGACGTCTCGGCCCCGTCACCGGGGTCGCGGCTGAGCAGCCGCTTGCGACCGCCGCTCGCGGCGCCGAACTCGCCGTCCGGCACCGCCAGCCACGGCACGTCGGAGCTGTGGATGAAGTCCACATCGGACCGGTCCCACATCACTGCCTCCCGGAGGTGGTGTCGACGCCCGCCGCGCGACGGCCGAGCAGACGGCCGAAGGCGAGGGCTGGGGTCACGCTCATGCCGCTGACGAACGACTTGCCCGACAGCGCGCTGCCGCCGAGCACCTCTCCCGCGGCGAAGAGGTTGGTGAACGGCCCGTCCCGGCCGACGACCCGCAGGTCGCCGTCCACGACGAGCCCGGCGGGGCTCTTCAGCGTCGTGCCGTGGTTCAGCACGGCGTAGAACGGTCCGTGCTCGATGGGCAGCGGCAGGTGCGCGCGCCCCAGCGCGTCCCGGCCCGAGGCGACGGCGGCGTTGTACTCGCCGACCGCGCCGACCAGGCCCACCGCGTCGATCCCGGCGGCCTCGGCCAGTCCGACGAGAGTGTCGGCCGTGGTGAACGACGGGTGGTCGGCGAACGCGGCGGCCAGGTCCTCGGACGACCACCCCGGCAGCAGCGGGGGAGCCTTGCGCCGCACGACGTCGTCGTAGACGATCCAGAACCGCAGCCCCGGCTGGTCCAGCAGGGCGTTCTCCCGGACGTCCACGCTCTCGGCGTCCTCGGCGACGAACCGCTCGCCGTTCTCGTTGACGTGGATCTCCCACGGCTGCCGCGACTGCGGGGTCAGCGACGGGTAGTCGTCCAGCGGCACCGTCCTGGACGGACTGTCCCGCAGCAGCACGCCGCCGTAGGTGGGCAGGAACTTGTCGCCGCCGCGCACGCTCCCGCCGACCTCGACGGCGGCCAGCAGACCGCTGCCCGTGGACGTCGGCGCGCCGGGACCCGCCAGCGGTGCCCCCTCGGTGAGCCGGGGGAACAGCTCGGCGTTGCCGGAGTACCCGCCGCTGGTCAGCACGACGGTGGTCGCGTCGATGTCGGTCACCGCGCCGTCGGGGCCGGTGACCGTCGCGCCCGCGACCCGGTCCGGGCCGTCGGTGCGCAACGCGGTCATCGTGGTGTTGAGCAGCAGCGTCACCGTGCCGTCCGCGCAGGCCCGCTCCAGCCGGGGGAGCAGGACCTCCAGGACGGACCGGCCGCCGTTGCGGCCCCAGTACGTGCGCGGGACCGAGTACGGCTCGTGGAAGTACAGGATCGCCGGCGCGTCCGGGTCCATGTCGAACCCGGCCGACATGAGCCAGTCGACCGCCTCCGGCGCGTGCCCGACGGCCAGCCGCACCAGCGCCGGGTCCGCGGTCCGCTTGCTGATCCGCATGACGTCGTCGAAGTGCAGCTCGGGGGTGTCGTGGATGCCGCGCGAGAGCTGGAGCGCGGTGCCGCCCGCCGACATCTGCGCCCACGAGCGCCAGAGCGTGCCGCCGGGCTGGTCCGCCTGCTCGACCACGGTCACCCGCAGCCCGTGCCGCGCTGCCTCGATCGCGGCGGGCAGACCTGCCGTGCCCGCGCCGACGACCAGCAGGTCCGTCCGGATGTGCTCGGCCATCCGGGTCAGACCTTGTCCACGAACTCGGCGGTGACGATGTCGGAGAGCGGGCGGCTCTTGTCCTTGACGATGCCGGACTTGCGCATCAGCTCCAGCGCCGACTCCCACGCGGGCATGTCGATCGACAGGTACTTGCCGTTGGCGGGCTTGCACAGCTTCGCCTGCGCCTCGATCTTGAGCCGTGCCACCTCCTTGTCCGACACCTCGACGGCGTTGAACGCGCCCATCGCGGACAGCACCTTGTCCAGGTTCGCCTTGTCCTCGGTGAACTCGTAGGCCTTGCGGCACGCGCGCAGGAAGCCGGTGATCTCCTCGCCCTTGGACTGCGCGTCGGACTTCTTCACGAAGTAGGAGTCGCCCGGCATCTTGGCGAACTTGTCGGTGTTGAGGTAGTTCAGCTCGACGCCGCGCTGCCGGAGCGCGGTCTCGGAACCGAGGAAGGTGATGAACCCGTCGACCTCGCCGCGCTTGAGGAACTCCAGCGAGCCGACGTCGGCGCCGGTGACCACCTTGCGCACCTTCGTGGGGTCGAGCCCCGCCGTCACGGACATGGCGTCGAGCAGGAGTTCGGTCGTCCCGCCCTTGGAGATGACGCCGATGGTCTTGCCCTGCCAGTCGGCGGGGCTGTTCAGCGGCTTGGTCGGGTCGGACGCGACGCTGTACTGGCTGACCTGGTCGTTCTGCCCGATGGTGATGATCTCGGCGCCGGTGTCGAGGATGAGCGGCGAGGTGATCACGGCCGCGCCCTTGCCGAACATGCCCTGCCCGGCGGTGACCTGGGAGATGGAGCTGGCCGTGCCGGTGCCGCCGATCGGCTTGACCCGCAGGCCCTCCTTCTCGAAGAAGCCCTCCTGGACGGCCACGTACACGTCGATGTAGTTGATGATGTGCTGGAAGGGCGTCACGAACGCCACTTCGGGGAGGGTCTGGTCCCCGGTGCTGTTCGCGGCGTCGTTGCGGGTGGTGGGTGCGCATCCGATCAGGAACGTGCCGCCCGCGGCGGTCGTGACGGCGAACGCGCCAGCGCGGAGGAAAGAACGTCTGTCCATGGTGCTTCTCCTGGGTTCCGGCTTAGAGGGAGGTGGCACGCCCCGACGACTCGTGCCAGGGGATCGCGAATCGTCGGATGCCGGCGACCACGGCGTAGAGCAGGAATCCGAGCAGCGTCATGATGATCACGACGGCGAACAGCTGGTCGGTCCGCAGGCTGGCGAGCATGACCGTGGCCAGCGCCCCCAACCCCTCGTCGCCACCGAGGTACTCGCCGACGATGGCGCCGGTGATGGCGAAGACGATGCCGAGCTCGATGCCCGTGAGCACGGCGGGCAGCGCGGCCGGGATGTCCAGCGAGACGACCCGCTTCCACCACGGCGCCTGGATCACCCGCATGAGGTCGCGGTGGCCGGGCTCGATGGAGCGGATCCCGAGGATGGTGTTCTGCGTCATCACGAAGAAGCTGATGATCGCGGCCATGAAGATCTTCGAGGTCAGCCCGAACCCGAACCACAACAGCAGCAGCGGGACGATGGCGACCTTGGGGACGACCTGCGTCGCGACCAGGAAGGGCGACAGCACCCTCTCCAGCGAACGCACCTTGCCGAGCACGATGCCCAACGTGACGCCCACGACGACCGCGATGAGGAAGCCGACCATCGTCTCGTAGAACGTGACGTAGGTGGCCTGGTAGATCATCGGCTGGCCGAGCAGCTCGACCAGCGCGGACCAGACGTCCTCCGGCGGCGGGAGGATCAGCTCCCCGATGTCGAACAAGATCGTGTAGAGCTTCCAGCCGCCGATGAAGGCCGCGAGGATCAGCGGGGTGGTGACCCAGAGCAGCCACCGGGGGCCGGTGTCGCGGCGTGTTCCGGGTGGGGTGGTTGTCCGTGGGTCGGGGGCTGTCTGTGTGTTGGTGGCTGTCTGTGGGTTGGTCGCTGTCTGCGGGTCGGTCGCTGCATGCGGGGCTTTCGTTGCCTGCGGTTCGCTCGCCATTCGGTGACCTCCACGCCAACCCTGGATGTCCCGCCTGTGTCGCTTAGCGGAACGCCGTACCGGATTGCGGTATGCTAAGCATCGTTTTTGGGCAGGGTCAAGGAGGTGGGGGGCTTATTCAGCAAGAAGAGATGGGTGGGTGGACAGTCCGGAGTGGACTGGTTGCGGACGGTGAGATTGGACTGTGGCACGGGATGGGGGGATGTGCTCGGGGAGCGCTGGGTGGGGGTGTGTCCCGTGTGTCCGGTGGGGGTTCGTGGGGGTCCGCTAGGCGGAACGGGGATCGCCCGTGAGAAGCCCGGCCCCCGGCGCGCGATTGTTCCAATGATCGATCTTGGTTTGTCAAGACGGTGAAGCTGTCTTGACAAACCAAGATCGATCAGGAGGGCGCTGTTTATCGGGGGCGGAGGGGGATCTGGCTTCGCCAGACATCAGGCTGCGCCTGACTCGGGCATCGGACTTCGTCCGACAAGGCGGTGGGGCGCTCCGCGCCGGATGCGCGGGGCCGGGCTTCGCCCATCGGGGGGATCCTCGGCTGCGCCGTCGGACGAGGCATCGGCTGGCGCCGACAAAGCGGTGGGGCGCTCCGCGCCGGATGCGTGCTGGCGGGCTGCGCCCATCGTGGGGGCCTCGGCTGCGCCGTCGGGCAGGGCAGCGGCTGGCGCCGTTGGACGGGGCCCAAGTGGCTTCGTGCCGGATGGGTGGTGGCGGGTTTTGTGCTCTTGTCAGGCGTCGCGGCCGCGGTAGCCGAGGCCGGTGGAGACGGCGGCGGCGGCTTCGGTGATGAGGGTGCCGTATTCGGCGATCTTGTCGTCGCTGATCCTGGCGACGGGGCCGCAGATGGAGAGGGAGCCGTAGACGCGGCCGGTCGCGTCGAAGACGGGGGCGGCTACGGAGCCGGCATCCACCTGGCGTTCGCCGCGGCTGACGGTGTAGCCGCGTCTGCGGATGCGGGAGAGCTCGGCGACGAGTTCCTCGCGGCTGGTGATCGAGACAGCGGTGAGGGTGCGGTCCAGGTAGGCGTCGATCTCGTCGGGGGTGAGGGAGGCGAGGATGGCTTTGGAGGAGCCGCCGACGTGGAGGGGGAAGAGGTGGCCGAGTTGGACGGCCATCCTGATCTCCTGGGGGGACAGCACCTGGGCGAGGTACATGCGCTGGTCGCCGTAGCGGGCCGACAGGGTCGCGGTCTCGGAGGTGCGGGCGACCAGGCGTTCCATGTGCGGCTGGGCGACCTTGGGGACCTCCAGGCGGGCAAGGGCGGCGAGGCCGACGCTGACGGCGCCGGGGCCGAGGCGGTAGCGGCGGGTCTTCTCGTCGACGACGAAGAAGCCGGTGGCGACCAGGGTGCGCACGACCCGGTGGACCACGGTCTTGCTCATGCCGAGGGTGCGGGCGAGCTCCGAGACGCCGACGTCGGGTTCGGGGGACTCGGCCACCGCGAAGACGACCTGCAGCGCGCGGGCGATGCCGCTGCTGGTCTCGCCCTCCTCGGGCTCCGTCGTGAGGGCGCCCGGTCCGCTGCTCACCGCTCACCCCTTCGCCGCGCCGAATCCCTGGACGCGGATTGTAGGTGATCACCCGCGTCGACGTGGCCCTGGTCACCGGGAAGGTCGTGACCAGGCGTGTTAGAAACGGACATGACCCACACAGCACTTGTCGTCGGCGGCGCGGGCGGCATCGGCGCCGCGTGCGCGGACTGGTTCCGCCGCGCGGGCGGCGACGTCGTCGCCCTGGACCGCTCGCTCGGCCACGACGCCGCCGACCCTGACTCCGTGGCGGCGGTGCTCGCCGACGTGCCGAGGCTGGACGCCGTGGTGCACGCCGCGGGATCGGTGGGGCACGGCGGCATCGAGGACCTCGACCTTGACCAGTGGCGGCGGGTGCTCGACGACAACCTGACCTCGGCGGTCGTGGTCGCGAAGCTCGCGCTGCCGCTGCTCGTGGACGGCGGATCCGTGGTCCTGTTCAGCTCGGTCAACGGCAGGCACGGCGGGAACCGGCTGTCGGGACCCGCCTACGCGGTCGCCAAGGCGGGGGTGATCGGGCTGACCCGGCACCTGGCCAAGGACCAGGCGCGGCGACGGGTCAGGGTGAACTGCGTGGCGCCGGGACCGGTGGCGACCCCGATGATCGACCGCCTCGCGGACGACGAGATGGCGGCGCTGCGGGCGACGATCCCGTTGGACCGGATCACCTCGCCCGTCGAGATCGCCGAGACGGTCGGGTGGCTGTGCTCGCCCGGCGCGGCGTCGATCACCGGTGCTGTGATCGACGTGAACGGCGGCATGTGGATGGGCTGAGGTCCACCGCGCGGGTCACCGGCCGAGGATGACCAGGGGGTCGCCGGTGAACCAGGCGCACTCGATGCGGACCTCGTGGATCCGCCAGAGGTCGTCGACGTGGCGGAGCGTGGCGGCGTAGTGGTTCTTGAGCAGGGCGTGGCGGGTGTGGTCGCCGGTCGGCAGGTGCTGCGCCTCGACGAGGGCGGTGAGGTGGGCTGTGTCGCCGTCGACGTGGATCCGGGGGTTCCCGAAGGCGTGCGTGGTGTCCAGGCGGGTCGCGGGGTCCATGATGATCGAGGTGATCATGTCGCGGCCGCGCATGAGCGGTACGTCGATGCCGCAGGTCGCGGCCGCCGGGCGGAAGTCGAGGACGGCGTCCTCGGTGGAGGCGGACTCGAACAGCGCGACGGCGCCGGGGTCG
Organism: Umezawaea tangerina; assembly: GCF_003002815.1. Classification (GTDB taxonomy): domain Bacteria; phylum Actinomycetota; class Actinomycetes; order Mycobacteriales; family Pseudonocardiaceae; genus Umezawaea; species Umezawaea tangerina. Next base: position 479,168 of record NZ_PVTF01000007.1, read on the forward strand.
TAGCGGCGGTCCTGGGCCAGCCCGAAGCGCAGCAGGGCGTCGAAGACCGCGGTGGCGTCGCCCGCCCGCCGGTCGGTGAGCTCGCGGAGCGGTCCGGTGTGTCGGCGCGGTCGGTGCGGCACTACGACCGGGCGGGGCTGCTGGACTCGACGCGGTGCGCGAACGGCTACCGCGACTTCGCCGAGTCGGACGTCGAGTGGGTGCGGGTGGTCAAGCGCCTGCTGTCCTCCGGGCTGACCGTGGACGACGTCGTGGTCCTGCGCCCGTGCCTGACCGCCGACGGTGAGCTCGACGGGTGCCCGCGGTCCCGCGAGATCCTCGCCGCGCACATCGACCGGCTGCGGAGCTCGATCGCCAGGGACCGGCGGACGTTGAACCTGCTGCGCGAGCGGCAGGGCAACATGGCACCGCCCGGCGGCGCGGGCTGGCAAGTCCTCTGTGGACTCGGTCCGACGGGCGGGCCGCCGGCTAAGGTGTCCGGATGACGTCGCTGCCGAGCTGGTTCGACCCCGTGGCACCCGTTGTCGAGGCCTTGGCGCTGCTGCTGCACCCCCACGGCGAGATCGTGCTGCACGACCTGGAACGGGACCGCGTCCTGGCCGTCTGGAACGGCTCCTCGAACCGGCGGCCCGGCGACGACTCGCTGCTCTCCGAGCTCCCGGCGGGTGACGACGGCTCCGTCGCGCTGGGTCCGTACGAGCGGGTCACGATCGACGGCCGCCGGACCACGTCGGTGAGCGCGATCCTGTCCGACGCCGGCGGGACGCCGCGGGGAGTCCTGTGCGTCAACCTGGACCGCTCACCGGTCGACCAGGCGATCGCGGCGTTGGCCGCGCTCGCCCCTGTTCCTGCCGAGCCGCGGCCCGCGGTGCTGTTCGACCGCGACTGGCGCGAGCAGATCGCGCTGGTGGTGGACACCTGGTGCCGGGAGCGGCACCTGACGCGGGACGCGCTCACCCGTGAGCAGCGCCTGGCTGTCGTGCGGGAGCTGTGGGAGGCCGACCTGTTCGCCACCCGCGGTGCCACCCAGCACGTCGCCACCGCGCTCAGGGTCTCGCGCGCGACCGTGTACACGCTGCTCAACGAGGCGAAGACCGCGTCTTGACGTTTCGTCCAGACTGGAAATAACATCCAGGTCGTCGGACTTAGCGTCGAGGGGTGACCACCATGGCGAACCGCGTGCGGGTCCCCTCGACCGCAGACCTGGCTCTCGCCCGTGACGTGGTCCGGCGCCACCTCGTGCCCTCTCCCGTGATCCCGGCACCGGGGCTGGGCGACGCCGTCCTCAAGCTGGAGACGGTGCAGCCCACCGGGTCCTTCAAGGTCCGCGGCGCGCTCGTCGCGGCGAACGCGGTCGACGACGGCACGCGGGTCGTGACCGCGAGCGCGGGCAACCACGGGCTCGGCATGGCGTTCGCCGCCGCGGCGCTCGGCCGGGAGGTGACCGTGGTGGTGCCGGAGAACGCCTCGCGGGCGAAGGTCTCCGCCTTGCGGGCGTTCCCGGTGGAGGTGGTGCGGCACGGTGACGGCTACGACGACGCCGAACGCCACGCGCTGGCGCTGGCCGCCGAGTCCGGCGTGTTCGTCTCGGCCTACAACGACGTCGACGTCATCGCCGGGCAGTCCACGATCGCCGGTGAGGTCGCCGCGCAGGTGGCGGGCCCGGTGACGCTGGTGTGCGGTGTCGGGGGTGGTGGGCTGTGCGCCGGGCTGTCCCTGTGGGCGGCGGACCGAGAGGACATGGCGGTGGTCGGCGTGGAGGCGGAGGCCTCGCGTGCCGTGTCGGCCGCGGTGCGGGCGGGCCGACGGGTGCCCGTGCCGGTCGGCGCGACCCTCGCGGACGGGCTGGCGGGCAACCTCGACGACCCGTGCGTCACGTTCGGCGTCATCGGCGCGCACGCCGAACGCCTGCTGGCAGTGAGCGAGGACGAGATCCGGGCGGCCATGCGCTGGCTGTTCCGGCACCACGGTCTCGTGGTCGAGGGCTCGGGCGCCGTCGGGGTGGCCGCCGCGCTGGCGGGCAAGCTGGTGCCCGAGCCCGGCCGCACGACGGTGTTCGTCCTCACCGGGCGGAACGTCTCCGCGGACGTCTACCGGGACGTCCTCGGATCGTGAGGGGCGCGCCGAGAGCGCGTTCCCGCGTGGAACTCCTTGGTGGGCAACGAAGTCGTCATCCCCTTGCCGTCGCCGCGGATCCGGACGGCGCGCTGGTCGGCCGGAAGTCGCGCAGCGGTCCCGTTCCAGCCGCGCGCCCGTGTCGAGTTCTTTGTCCCCCAAGAGAGCTACCCGAAGTGTCCACGCCGAGGGGACGTGCCGGGGGTCGGTCGCTCGTTAGCTTCGTCCGCACCACAACAGCGGCGGATCGACGGGGTCCGGCCAGGTCGGAAAGCGGGGCGCAGGACGATGAAGACGACACGCGGCAGGGGAGAACCCGGTCTCCTCCGGAGCTCGGGGTTCGCCGCGGTGGCGGTGGCGGTGGCGCTGGTCGGAACCGGGGTGGCGGGCTGCTCCGACTCGGACGACGAGGACTCGCCGCGCCCGGCGGGGAGCTCCGCCGCGGCCACCACGTCCGGGTCGACCGCGCAGGCCATCACCTGGGGGCAGTGCCCGCCCGTGGTCGACGGCGCCACCCGCGACCCCCGCCTGACCTGCGGCAAGGTCACCGTCCCGCTGGACTACCAGAACGAGGGCGGTCCGACGATCGAGGTGGCGGTGTCCAAGCTCCCCACCGCCAAGCAGGGCTCGCGGCACGGCGTCATGCTGATGAACCCCGGCGGCCCCGCCGACTCCGGCCTCGACATGCCCGGCAAGCTCGCGAGCAGCCTGCCCGCGTCGGTGCTCGACGGCTTCGACCTGATCGGCTTCGACCCCCGCGGCGTGTTCAACAGCACCCCGCAGAGCTGCGGGCTCAAGGACACCAACGTGTTCTCGCTGTTCCCCTACCCGGCGGCGGACGGTTCCATCGACGGCAACGTCGCGTACGGCCGCGCCGCGGCGGAGCAGTGCAAGACCAAGATCGACACGCTCCGGCACTTCACCACCGCCAACACCGCGCGGGACATGGACCGCATCCGGCAGGCGCTCGGCGAGGAGAAGATCTCCTACTGGGGCCAGTCCTACGGCACCTACCTGGGCTCGGTGTACCTCGGCCTGTTCGGGGACCGGACCGACCGGGTCGTGCTGGAGGGCAACGTCGACCCCACCAAGGTCTGGGCCCAGTCGCCGGGCCTGTGGGGCAAGGGCATGGCCGAACGCTTCCCCGACGCCGCCAAGGTCGCCGCGGGCGAGAACGCCGCCCTCGGCCTCGGCGCCACCGCCGACGAGGTCACCGCGACCTACCTCGCGCTGACCGACCGCCTGGACCGCACACCCGCGCCGCTGGCGGGCACCCCGCTGTCGCTGTCCGGCGGGATGCTGCGCAGCGTCACCTACGGTCTGCTGCTGCACAACCAGAACCTCCCGGTGTTGGCCCAGTTCTGGAAGGCCTCGCTCGACCTGGCCGACGGCAAGCTCACCGAGGCCGACACCGCGGTGCTCCAGCAGGTCTTCGCCGACCAGCCCCCGGTCGCGGGCATCCCCGCGGACAACAAGTCCACCATGTTCCTGGCGATCACCTGCGGTGACGCCGAGTGGCCGCACGAGGTCAAGGACTACGCCGACCGCATCGCCGCCGACCGCAAGGAGTGGCCGCTCACCGCGGGCATGCCCGTCAACATCACGGCCTGCGCCTTCTGGCAGGCACCCGTCGAACGCCCGGTCGTGGTGTCCGACAAGGGACCGCGCAACGTGCTGGTCCTGCAGAACCGGCGCGACAACGCGACCCCGTGGGACTCGGGGCTCGGACTGCGCAAGGCGCTCGGCGGTCGCGCGGCCTTCGTCGGTGTCGACAACGGCGGCCACTACGTCTACGACGAGGGGTCCGACTGCGCGGACAAGGCCACTGTGGACTTCCTCGTGGCGGGAACGCTGCCGGACAAGGACGTCGACTGCGCGGACGCGAAGCCGAAGCTGAAGTAACCCCAGGACGTCGACGCGGTCACCGACCGCGTCGACCGGGGTGCGGCGCGACGATCCGACCGTCGCGCCGCACCTCTTCGCGGTGGAGGAGCGGTGGAGGAGCGGAGCAGTGGACGGCAGGTCGACGGGCCCCGTGGTGGAGGTCCGCGCCGGGGCGCTGGCGGGAAGGGTGCTGGACGGGGTGTCGTCGTTCCTCGGGATCCCCTACGCGGCGGCACCGTTCGGTGCGAACCGGATGCGGCCGCCCCGGCCCGTGGAGCCCTGGTCGGGCGTCCGCGCGGCCACCGAGTACGGCCCGACCTCGCCGAAGGGCGACCACCCGCCGCGGTTCCGGCCGTTGGTCCCGGAGGTCGTGATCCCCGGCGAGGAGTGCCTCAACCTCAACGTGTGGACCCCGGACCCGGACGCGTCCGGTCTGCCGGTGCTGGTGTGGGTGCACGGCGGGGCGTTCATGAACGGGTCGGGCTCGATGGGCGGGTACGACGGCACCGCGTTCGCCCGTGACGGCGTCGTGTGCGTGACGATCAACTACCGGCTGGCCGCCGACGGGTTCCTGTTCCTCGACGACGGGGTCGCGAACCTCGGCCTGCTCGACCAGGTCGCCGCCCTGCGTTGGGTCCAGGACAACATCTCCGCGTTCGGCGGCGACCCGTCACGGGTCACCCTCGCGGGCGAGTCCGCGGGCGCCACGAGCGTCGCCGCCCTGCTGTCGATGCCGTTGGCGGACGGCCTGTTCGCGCGGGCGATCATGCAGAGCGGTGTCGCCGCGGCCGTGCTCACACCGCGCCTGGGCGTCATGATGGGCGAGAGCCTGGCCGACGCGCTCGGTGTGGAGCCGACCCGCGAGGCGATCGCGGCCGTCCCGCTGGACAGGCTGGTGCGCACCGCGTCCGACCTCGTCACCGAGGTGCGGACCGCGCCGGACCCGGCCAGGTGGGGCGAGCTCGCGGTGGGCCTGCTGCCGTTCGCGCCGGTGGTGGACGGCGAGGTGCTGCCGCGGATGCCGGTGGAGGCGTTCGCCGACGGGCAGGGCGCGGGCGTACCGGTGCTGGTCGGGTCGAACCGCGACGAGGCGCGGCTGGTCCTGGTTCCCGGCGGTGGCATCGTCCTCGTCGACGACGCCGCCCTCCTGAGCACCGCGGGCGCCTACGGGCTGGGCTCCGAGGCCGTCGCGGTCTACCGGGCCAACCGGCCGGGTGCGAGCCCCGGCGACGTGCTCGCCGCGATCCTCACCGACTGGTACTACGGCGTTCCCGCGCTCCGCCTGGCCGAGGCGCGGGCCGGGGCGACGACCTGGGTGTACCGGTTCGACCACCCCGAGCCCGAGGCCAACCACGGGCTCGGGGCCTGCCACGCGGTCGACCTCCCGTTCGTGTTCGACACGATCGCCCGCGAGGACTTCCGCCCGCTCATCGGCGACACGCCGTCGCAGGCCGTGGCCGACACCCTGCACGGCACGTGGGTCACGTTCATCACCGACGGCGACCCCGGTTGGGCGCCCTACACACCCCACACCCGCACCACCGCCCTGCTGACCGACGAGGTCCAGGTGGTCCACGACCTGGCCCGCGGCGAACGCCTGCTGTGGGACGGGATCCGCTAGCCGGACGTCACGACCGGGCGGTGGCCCGCGCGGTGTGCGCCCGGACCAGGGGCGCGACCTCGTGGGCGAGGCGGGTGACGGAGTCCTCCACCGCCGCCTCGGGCAGTCCGCCCCAGTCCACGAGCGCCTGGACGCGGTCGACCCCCACCCGGTCGACCAGGTCGACGAGCTTCTCCGCGACGTGCTCGGAGGTGCCGACCATCAGGTGGCGCCCCGGTTCGACACCCGCGCGGAACTGCTCGGGCGTCACGGTGAAACCGCCGCCGCCGGGGTGCTTGGGGCGCAGGAAGTCGTGGTAGTGCGGGTAGGTCGCCAACGCCTCGCGCATGGTCGGCGCGGCGAAGAAGTGCAGGCCGACACCCAGCCGGAGCCGGTCGGCGTGCCCGGCCCGCTCGCCCGCCTCGCGGTAGACGTCCGCGAGGCGGGCCAAGTGGTCCGGGCTCCCGCCGATGTACCCGAGGATCATCGGCAGCCCGAGCCGTCCGGCACGGGCGGCGCTGCCCGGCGTCCCGCCGACGCCCAGCCACACCGGGAGGACCGGCTGCACGGGCCGGGGGACCACGGCGGCGTCGGCGAGCGGGCTGCGGAACCGGCCCCGCCAGGTGACCCGGTCGGAGGCCCGGATCCGCAGGAGCAGGTCGAGCTTCTCGTCGAACAGGGCCTCGTAGTCGGCGATGTCGTAGCCGAACAGGGCGAACGGCTCCGGGTAGGCGCTGCGCCCGACGGTGAGCTCGGCGCGGCCGGAGCTGACCAGGTCCAGCGTCGCGAAGTCCTCGTGCAGCCGCACCGGGTCCAGGGCGCTGAGCGTGCTCACCGAGCTGGTGATCCGGACCCGTGTCGTGCGCGCCGCGATGGCGGCGAGCACGACGGCGGGGGAGGAGACGGCGAAGTCGGGGTTGTGGTGCTCGCCGACGCCGACGTGGTCCAGGCCCTCGCGGTCGGCCAGCTCGGCGAGGGCGACGACCTGGGCGATCCGGTCCGCCGCTGTGCGGTCGCGCCCGTCGACCGTGCGCGGCTGCACGTCGGTGAGGGACGCGATGCCGATGTCGAGGGTCACGATCGCCCCGACTTCCGGACGGCGTCCTCCTCGTCGACCGGCAGCCAGCCGGAGCCCAGGTCCACCGCGCCGACGTGGTGGTAGGCGTCGGGGCCGCGGCGGGTGAAGGTGTCCCGCAGCGGCACGGTCCGCCCGTTCACCGTCATGGTGCCGACGAACTCCAGCCGGTCGCCCACCCAGCCCCTGGACCGCTGCCGCGCGCGGCCGCCGTTGCTGTCGAACCAGTCGGCGACGAACTCGTCGGTCTCGGGCTCGTAGCCCCACACGTAGCGGGCGGTCAGCGGTGTGGGGTTGTGCGGGGTGGGCAGCTCGGTGGTGCGCAGGGTGATCCACCAGCCGCGGTGGTCGTCCGCCCCCTCGGTCCGCATGTCGATCTCCTTGCGGGGCCCGAACGGCGTCTCGTGGAAGACCCCCGGTGCCTCCCACTCGCCCAGGAAGAAGTCGAGCTCCCGCATCCGCCCGTGCGGCGCCGGTGCGCTGTCGTCGGCCATGTCCACTCCTCTGCATAGTGTGCTAGTTAGTTCATAGTGAACTATGAAAAGTAGAGTAGCACGCGGGAAAACGTGGTGGGCTACGCTGACGACCGTGAGCGAGGCAGCGCGGGAACCCGACGAGGACCGCCCGAGCGGGCATCCGGGGGCGTGCCCGAACTTCCACGCCGCCGTGGAGCTGATCGGTCGCAAGTGGAACGGCGTGATCCTGCAGCAGCTGCTCACCGGCCCCCTGCGGTTCCTGGAGCTGCGCGAGCGCGTCCCGCGGGTCACCGACGCGATGCTGTCCCAGCGGCTCAAGGAGCTGGAGGCCGCCGCGCTCGTCGAGCGGGTCGTGACGACGACGAGCCGCCCGGTCGAGGTGCGCTACAAGCTGACCCCCATCGGCGACCGGCTGGCCCCGGTGCTGGACGCGGTCGCCGCGTGGGGCAACGAGTGGGCGGCCGAGGTCTCGCCCTGACCGGTCGACGGCTCAGGCCGTCGGGTCCGGGGGCACGTCGTGGACGTGGTCGGTGACCGTCCGGTCCGCGGTCCCGGTCCTCACCTGAGCGGTCGGAAGAACTCGACGAGGTCGTGGGCGAGCAGCTCGGGTTCCTCGTGGGCGGCGAAGTGGCCGCCGCGGGGCATCGTCGTGTACTGCGCGACGTCGTAGGTGCGCTCGGCCCAGCTGCGCGGCGGCAGCGCGAGGTCGGCCGGGAACAGCGCGACGGCCGTGGGCACGTCCACCCGCTCGACCCGCCTGGTCAGGTGCCGCCCGTACTCGTAGTAGGGCCGGAACGAGGTCGAGACGGTGTTGGTGAACCAGTAGAGGGACGCCTGGGTCAGCAGGAAGTCGTCGCTGAACCGCGTGGACACCTCACCGCCGCAGTCGCTCCACGCGCGGTACTTCTCGAGCATCCACGCGAGCAGGCCGGTCGGCGAGTCGGCGAGGCCGTAGGCCAGGGTGAGCGGCCGGGTGCTCTGCTGGTGCTGGTAGGCGCCCTCCGTCGCCGACCAGGCCGCCACCGAGTCGAGGTAGGCCCGTTCCCGGTCGGTGAGCCCCGCGGGGTCGTAGGAGGTCGGGCTCGCCACCGCCGTGAGGTGGATGCCCACCAGCGCCTCGGGGTGGGCCTCGGCGAGCCGGGAGGTGATGCCCGCGCCCAGGTCCCCGCCGTGGGCGCCGAACCGGGTGAAGCCCAGCTCGTCGTGCATGAGGTGGTGCCACAGGTCGTGGGTTTGCAGCGGATCCGCGAGCGACGGCCGTTGCGGCGAGAAGGCGAACCCCGGCAGCGACGGGACGACGACGGTGAACGAGTCCTCCGCGGCGCCGCCGTGCGCCGACGGCGTGGCCAGCAGGCGGGCGAACCCGGCCAGCTCCAGGAACGAGCTGGGCCACCCGTTGGTCAGCACGAGGGGTAGCGCGTCGGGGTGCTCGCCGTCGAAGCGCAGGTAGTGCAGGGGCGTCCCGGCGATGTCCGCGACGTGGTGGGGGAGCGCGTTGACGGCGGCCTCCTGGGCGCGCCAGTCGTAGTCGGACGCCCAGTGCGCGACGAGCCGCCGCAGCTCGCCGGGATCGGTGCCCGCGGCCCAGCCGCTCACCGGCCACGGGGTCGGCCACCGGGTGGCGGTGAGCCGGGCGCGCAGCTCGTCGAGCTCGGCGTCGGTGACCGCGAGGACGGGACTAACGGGTGGCACGGCTTCCCCCTTGCTCTCGCGGGTCGACGGTCCTGGCGATCGCGGTCCGCGTGGCCTCCCGCGACCGCGGTTCGGTGGTCAGCAGCGCGTGCATGATCATCCCTTCGAGGAGGGCGTCCAGCCGGGCGGCGTCGTCCTGGCCGGTGAAGCGGGCCAGGACCTCCTGGCTGCTCCTGGTCCACCCCGCCGCCAGCGCGCGCAGTCCGGGGTCGCGCAGGGCCGCGAGGTGCAGCTCGAACCCGAGGACGGCGCTGCGGTGCCGGGACGGGCTCCCGTGGACGAGGTCGACCAGCACGTCGACGAGCTCGGCACGGGTCCGGACGCCGTCGAAGAGCGCTGCGAACTCGCTGCCGCGCTGCTCGACGAAGCGGGCGAACGCCTGTGCCTGCAGCTCGGCGAGGCTCGCGAAGTGGTAGGTGACCGAGCCGAGCGGCACGTCGGCGCGGGCGGCGACGTGCCGGTGCGTGATCCCGACCGTCCCCTGCTCCACCAGGACGTCCAGGGCGGCGTCCAGGATCCGCGCCTTGCGGTCCGGGTCGTGCCTGCGGGGACGCCGAGCGGTGCCGTCCGCCGGGTCGGGTGGGGCCATGGGGACGACCGTACACCCGATAGGAACAGATGTACGCAACGATGGGGTCGGCTACCCGCGGTCGGAGGTGTCCGGGGCGGTCTTCGCGGACAGGATCTCGCGGCCCTGCTCGGCGGCGCGGGTGATGCTCTCGCCGACGAAGTCGACGAACCGGGCGATGTTCGCCAGGCGCACGGCGGCCGGGGTGTCGGCGCCGAGCACGCTCACGCCCTGCCGCGCGGTCTCGGCGAGCATCGCGTTGGAGCGGACGGTGGCCATCATCGACTGGTACCAGACGTCGTCGTCGACGATGTAGTGCTCGCGGCGGCGGTCGTCGCGCTCCCGGCGGACGAGGCCCTGGCCCTCCAGGAACGCGACCGACTTGGAGATCGACGCGCTGCTGACCTGGAGGCGGGCGACCAGTTCGGCGGCGGTGAGCGTGCCGGCGTCGGTGGTGTAGAGGCTGGTCAGCACCCGCGCGGTCATCCTGGGCAGGCCCGATCGCATGAGCAGGGCGGTGAACGACTCCTCGTACTCCCGCAAGGCCTCGGCGTCGCGCCCGTGGGGCTGCGGGTGTGCTCGCGGTCCGCGGGGCGCGGCCTGCCTGCGGCGGTGGGCGCGGCGCTCGGTGGCGTGGTGGGCCAGGTCGGCGCGGTAGCCGGTGAGGCCGCCGTTGCGCAGCACCTCGCGGGTGATCGTCGAGGTCGGGCGGTCGAGGCGCCGGGCGATCTCGGCGTAGGCGAGGCCGTCGGCCAGGCCCAGCGCGATCCGCCTGCGTTCCTCCTGGGTGAGCCTGCCTCCCGGCATCGCGGTCTCCTCACTGCTCCATCGGGAGCGGCAGCATAGCGTTCACTCTCGATCTGTTGCAACGAGAACGAAGGACTTGTTGCGTTGAAATCAGACCCATTGCAATGATGTCAAGTCTTTGAGCTGCATATATGACCCTGTAAAGCAACGTTGGCGTTGTGAGTTCCGCAAACGCAACGTAGCGTTTGTGATGTCAGAAACATCGAGCAAGAAGCTCCCGCCGAACGCCTGCCACCGCGGCATCGTCCTGCGCGGGAACCGAGGAAGGACCAACGAGGATGAGCACCACCGAGCACTACCAGGCCGCGGAGAAGCTCCTGCGTCGACCGGCCGCCCCCGGCGAGCTGGTCGTCGGCGACAAGGTCCGGCCGCGGTGGGTCGACGGCGGTTCCCGCTTCTGGTACCCGGTGAGCACCGGTACCGGCAGCCGGTTCGTGCTCGTGGACCCCGCCGCGGGCACCCGTGGACCCGCCTTCGACCACCCCCGGCTCGCCGCCGCGTTGGCCTCCGCCTCCGGGCAGCGGGTCGACCCGGAAGCCCTGCCGTTCACAGCGATCGAGCTGACCGGGAACGCCGTGGAGTTCGCCGCGTTCGGCGAGTACTGGCGCTGCGACCCGGAGGGCCGCACCTGCGAACGGGCCGAGTTCACGCCGCCGGGCAACCCGCTGGACGTGCCGTCGCCCGACGGGAAGGTCGCCGTCTCCCAACGGGGTCACGACCTGTGGGCGCGGTCGCTCACCGACGGCCGCGAGTGGCCGTTGACGACCGACGGCGCACCCGACCACCGCTACGGCCCCGGACCCGCCGCCACCGGCAACGGCACCCTGCTGCGCAAGTTCGGCCTGCCGCACCTGCCGCCCGCGGTGGCCTGGTCGCCGGACTCCACGAAGGTGCTGGCGCACCGGACCGACGAGCGCGCCGTCCGGCTCGCCCACCTGGTGCAGGCCAGGCCCGCCGACGGCGGCGCCCCGGTGACGCACACCCAGCGGTACGCCCACGCGGGCGACGAGCACCTGCCGCTGGCCGAGCTGGTAGTGCTGGACGTCGCCGAGGGGGCGGTGGTCCGGGCGCAGGCGGAGCCGCTGCTGATGCCGACCACGTCGCCGATCACGGCAGGGTGGGCGTGGTGGGCGCCGGACGGCTCGGCGGTGTACTACCTCGACCGGTCGCGCGACGCGCGCACGCTCTCCCTGCGCAGGCTGGACCCGGCCACCGGCGAGGTCACGACCGTGCTCAGCGAGACCGGCGCCACCCGCGTCGAGCCCACCCAGTGGCTCTACGAGCCGCCGATCGTGCGGGTGCTGGCCGACGAGGTGCTGTGGTACTCGCAGCGGGACGGCCAGGGGCACCTGTACCGGTACGACCTGCGCACCGGGGACCTGCTCGGGCAGGTCACCTCGGGGGAGTGGGCGGTGCGCCAGGTCCTGCGCGTCGACGAGTCCGAACGGGTGGTCCACTTCACGGCGACCGGGTTGGTCGAGGAGGACCCGTACCGGCGCACCGCGTGCCGGGTCGGGCTGGACGGCTCCGGCTTCGCGGTGGTCACCGACGACGGGCTGGACCACGTCGTCACCCCGTCGGGGAACGGGGAGTGGTTCCTCGACTCGGCGTCCACTGTGGACACCCCGCCGGTGACCTCGGTCCGCGACTGGTCCGGGCGCGTGCTGGTCGAGCTGGAACGCGCGGACGTCACCGGGCTCACCGCACTCGGCTGGACGCCGCCGGAACGGTTCCGCGTCAAGGCGGCCGACGGGGTCACCGACGTCTACGGCGTGCTGTACCGGCCGCACGGCTTCGACCCCGCCCAGAGCTACCCGGTCGTCGACACCCTCTACCCCGGCCCGCAGGTCACCAGGGTCGCCCCGTCCTTCGACCCCGGCGGCATGGGCCTGGACGCGGAGCCCTTGGCCGCACTGGGTTTCGTGGTGGTGGCGCTGGACGGTCGCGGCACGCCCGGTCGCGGCAAGGCCTTCCACGACGCCTCCTACGGCAGGCTCGCCGACGCGGGCGGGCTGGCCGACCACGTCGCGGCGCTGCGGCAGCTCGCCGAGACCCGGCCGTGGATGGACCTCGACCGCGTGGGCGCTTTCGGCCACTCCGGCGGCGGGTTCGCCGCCGTCCGCGCGCTGCTGGACTTCCCCGACGTGTACCAGGTCGGGGCGGCGCTCTCCGGGTCGCACGACCCCCGCTGCTTCAACCCCGGTTTCGTGGAGACCTACGACGGTGCCGACGTTCCCGGGACCTGGGCGCGTTCCTCCACTGTGGACAGCGCGGACCGGTTGAGGGGCAGGCTCCTGCTCGTCCACGGCGAGATGGACGACCAGGTGCACCCGCACCACACGATGCGGCTCGCGGACCGGCTCGTCGCCGCGGACAAGGACTTCGAGCTGCTGGTCGTGCCGGGTGCCGAGCACACCTTCATCGACTGCCTGTCCTACGTCCGCAAGCACTGCTGGGACTTCCTGGTCCGCGAGCTGATGGGCGTGCGCCCGCCCGCCTACCGCCCCGCGCCCATCCCGATCGGGCCGGAGCTGCTCGCCGAGATGTTCTCCTGAGCCGGGGTGACCGGTCCGGGTCGCGCGGGCGCCGGGCTACCGGCCCAACCGGGCCGGGTCGGCCTCGGCCAGCGCCGTCGCCCGGTCCAGCTCCCAGCCCTTGGAGTACGCGGCGGCGAAGGCGTCCTCGCCCAGCGCGGCCCGGCCGTGACGGGTGAGGTCGCGGACCTGTCCGTCGGTGCGGTCGTGGGTGCCGCGCAGCCGGGAGGCGGCGCCGAGCAGCACGGCGGTCTCGTGGTGCAGTCCGCGCGCCTCGGCCAGTGCGGCCACGTGCACCGCGACGACGGACAGCAGCGGCAGGTCGTCGATCACCAGCGCGGTGGCGTAGGCGGTCGTCAGCGCCCGGTGCGCGCCGGGCAGGTCGCCCAGCGCCAGGCAGAGCGCGGAGCGGACGCTGCTGGTCAACGTCAGGGCGTGGTCGCCGGGAAAGCTGGGGTGGTCGCGCAGGCCCAGGTCGGCCTCGTCGAGCAGTTCGCGAGCCCGGTCCAGGTCGCCGACCCGGATCCGGAAGTCGGCCTCCCACGCGTCGACCAGGATCACCGTCGCCGGGGAGTGGGCGGGGCGCGCCCGCTCCCGCGCCGAGTCGATCATGGCGAGCGCCAGGTCGGTGTCGCCCCGGCGCAGGTGCAGGTCGACCCAGCGCAGGTCGACGAACACCTCGTCGCCGAGGCTGAGGGAGCCGAACTCGCCCGCCAGCGAGCGGGCCTCGCGCAGGTCGGCGAGAGCGCCGTCGAGGTCGTCGTCGTACTGCCGCAGCTGGGCGCGCATCGGCAGCACGGTGGCCTGGCCCCAGCGGTCACCGGCCTGCCGGAAGCGGGTGATCGCCTCCTCCACGTCGGTGCGGACCCGGTCGAGGTCGCCGGAGTTCTCCGCGTACTCGGCCCGGAGCATGCGGGCCAGCCCCGACAGCCACAGGTCCTCGCCGTCGGTCTCGCGCTCGATGGCCGCGACCGCGGCGTCCACCTTCTCCAGCAGCGCCAACGTGAACGCGCTGAGCAGGCCGTGCGGTCCAGGCAGCTCCGGGTGGGCGAGCAGCCGGTCGGCCAGCTCGCGCACCCGCGCCCGGTCGGCCTCGGCGTCCTGCGCGCTCATCCCCGGTCTGGGGTCGACCCGGTTGAGCAGGTGGACCGCCAGGGCGCAGTCCCGGTCCGGCGACGGCCGTCCACCGGGCACCGCCAGCGCCTCGCCCAGCCAGTAGGCCGCGTCGGGGTGGCGGCCGAACATCTGCCAGTACCAGGTCAGGGTCAGCACGAGGGCGACCGCGCCGTCGGCGTCGCCGGTGTCGCACCGCCTGCGCAGGGCCGCCAGGGTGTTGTCGTACTCGGCGCTGACGACCCGCAACGCCGTCAGCTGGCCCGGTCCGCGCAGCAGCGGGTCGTACCGGGCCATCAGCCCGGCGGAATAGCCTGCGGCCAGGTCGCGCACGGCACCCAGGTCGTCCGCCTCGGCGAGGCGTTCGGTGCCGTACTCGCGGATGGTCTCCAGCATCCGGTAGCGGCCGGGGTCGGGCGCCAGCTGGAGCAGCGACCGGTCGACCAGGCCCGCCAGCAGCTCGGGGATCCCGTCGGCCCGCACCGCGGTACCCGCGCAGACCGCGGCGGCCGAGTCCGGGGTGACGCCGCCCGGCAGGATCGAGACGCGTTCGGCGACCGTGCGTTCCGGCTCGCTCAACAGCTCCCAGCTCCAGGCGATGACGGCGCGCAGGGTGCGGTGGCGGGGGAGTGCGGTGCGGCTTCCGGTGGTGAGCAGGCGGAAGCGGTCGGAGAGCCCGTCGGCCAGTTCGGGCAGGGACAGGGTGCGCAGGCGGGCGGCGGCCAGTTCGAGGGCCAGGGGCATCCCGTCCAGGCCGCGCACCACGCGCAGGACGTCGGGCAGGGTCGTGGCGTCCACGGTGAAACCGGGGCGCACGGCGGCGGCCCGTTCGGTGAACAGGCGCACCGACGCCGCCTTGCGCGCCTGTTCGACGTCGTCGTCCGGGTCGGGCAGGGCGAGCGGGCCCAGTGGCACGAGGGCTTCGCCGTCCACGGCCAGGGGTTCGCGGCTGGTGGCGAGCACGCGCAACGAGGGGCAGCGGGTGAGCAGCCCGGTGAGCAGGTGGGCTACGGCGTCGACCAGGTGCTCGCAGTTGTCCACCAGCAGCAGGCACTCCCGGCCGCCGAGCTGGTCGACGAGCACGTCCAGCTCGTCGCCCCTGAGCCGCACTCGCGCCTCGAACATCGCGCCGCCGCGCAGCCCGATCCCGGCGAGCACGGCCGCGCCCACCTTGGCGGGCTCGGTGACCGAGGCGAGGTCGACCATCCAGGTGCCGTCCCGGTGGTCGTGGCGGTGCGAGCGGACGGCCTCGACGGCCAGGCGCGTCTTGCCCGCTCCGCCGGGGCCGAGCACGGTGACCAGGCGCCCGGCGGCGAGCAGCGCGGTGATCCTGGCCAGGTCGTCCTCACGGCCGATGAAACTGGTCAACGGGGTGGGCAGGGTGCTGGGACGGGTCGGCGCGACCGCGGCCGGGGCGGGGGTGGGTGGCTCGGCGCGCAGCAGGCGCAGGTGGCGCTCGCGCAGGGCGGCACCGGGGTCGGTGCCGAGGACGTCGGCCAGCGCCTCGCGGACCCGTTCGTACACCGCCAGCGCGTCGGCCTGCCGACCCTGGACGGCGAGCGCGTCCATCAGCAGCGCGGCCGCCCGCTCGTGCACGGGGTGCTCGGCGAGCAGGGCGGTCAGGCGGACGGTGGAGGCGTCGGCCCGCCCGAGGGACAGCTCCGCGGCGGCGAGGTCGGCGACGGCCTCGACCGAGGCGTGGGCCAGCCGGGTCGCGGCGGCGGGTGCCACGGCGACGACGGCCGTGGGCTCGGCACCGGGGCGGTCGCCCCACAGCGCGACGGCCTCGCCGAGGACCTCCGCCGCGGCGTTCGGGTCACCCGCGCGCAGGTGGTCGCGGCCCGCGGCGGCCAGCCGTTCGAACCGCGGCGCGTCCACGTCGGCGTCGTCCACGGCCAGTCGGTAGCCGCCCGAGGCCTGCTCGACGTCGCCCGCCGACCCGAGGGCCCGGCGCAGCCGCGAGACGAGGGCCTGCAGGGCGTGGGCCGGGTCGGCGGGCGGGTCCTCGGCCCAGATCGCGTCGACCAGCACCCCCTGCTCGACCGCACGGCCACCGGCCAGCGCCAGCCGCACGAGCAGGCCTTGCAGCCGCGCGCCCGCGACGGGCAGGTCGACCTCACCGCGGGACACCCGGAAGGCGCCGAGCAGCGTGGCGCGCAGCCGCGTGTCCCCGTCCATCCCACGATCTTCGCCTGCCCGCCCCCGAGTCCCCAAACCAGGGCGTGAGGCCGTGTGAGCGCGCTGTGCACCCGGTGTGAGCGGCACGCGTCAGCCTTCGGAGGCCTCGAACCGAAGGAGGAGCACATGACCAGCCACGTCACGATCATCGGTGCCGGACTCGGCGGCCTCACCCTGGCCCGCGTCCTGCACGTCCACGGCATCCCGTGCACCGTCCACGAGGCGGAAGCCTCGCCCGCGGCGCGCACGCAGGGCGGGATGCTCGACATCCACGACTACAACGGGCAGCTCGCCGTCCGGGCCGCCCGGCTGACCGACGAGTTCCGCGCGCTCGTGCTGGAGGGCCGCCAGGCGGTCCGGATCGTCGACCGGGACGGGAACGCCCTGTTCGACAAGGGAGACGACGGCACGGGTGGTCGTCCCGAGGTGCAGCGCGGTGAGCTGCGCCGGTTGCTGCTCGACTCGCTGCCGGAGGGCACCGTCCACTGGGGACGCAAGGTGGGCGGTGTCCGGGCCCTGGAGGAGGGCCGCCACGAGGTGACCTTCGCCGATGGCGACGCGGTCGTCACCGACGTGCTGGTCGGCGCGGACGGCGCGTGGTCGCGGGTGCGGCCGCTGCTCACCACCGCGACCCCGCGGTACACGGGGGAGTCGTTCGTCGAGACCTACCTGTTCGACGCCGACACCCGGCACCCGGCCACCGCGCGGGTGGTCGGTGGGGGCTCGCTGATCGCGACGGGGGCGGACCGGGCGATCCACGCCCACCGGGAGCGGGGCGACACCCTGCACGGCTACATCTCGCTCACCAGGCCGCTGGACTGGTTCGCCGACATCGACTTCACCGACGCCGACGCGGTGGCCGAGCGGGTCGTGGCGGAGTTCGACGGCTGGGCGCCGGAGCTGACCGCGCTCATCACCGACAGCGACACGCCACCGGTGCACCGCCCCTTCCACGCCCTGCCGCCGGGCAGCACCTGGGACCGGGTGCCGGGGGCGACCCTGGTTGGCGACGCGGCCCACCTCGCGGCGCCGAACGGCGAGGGCGCCAACCTGGCGATGCTCGACGGCGCCGAGCTGGGCGAGGCCATCGCCGCGCACCCCGACGACGTCGAGACCGCGTTCGCGGAGTACGAGCGCGCCATGTTCCCGCGCAGTGCCGACACCAACGCGCGGTTCGCGGGCGAGGCCGCCGTCGAGGACCTGATCGCCTTCTTCGGCACCGCGGAGGTCGCGGGCTGGGGCGGCCGGTGACCGACCACGGCCCGAGGTGGGGCTTCACGACCCACCCGTCCGAGCCGTCGCCGTCCTTCGTGGACACGACCCCGGCGCGTCAGCGGCGATCGAGGCCACCGGACCCCGGTGACTCCGCGGACCTGCCGCTGTCCGGGTGACGCGGCCTTCTCCACCGGCACATCGACGAACTTCGAAGAAGGGGGAACTCCCATGCACGACGTACTGGTCGTGGGCGCGGGCCCGGTCGGCCTGTTCCTCGCCTGCGAGCTGGGCCTCGCGGGCTGCTCCGTCCTGGTGCTCGAACGCGAGCCCGAGCCCACCACCCCGTGGAGGGCCTACCCGTTGGGGATGCGGGGCCTGTCCGCCGGGTCGGTCGAGGCTTTCCACCGCCGCGGGATGCTGCCGCGGCTGCTGACGGCGTCGGGCGGCAACGCCGCTCCCGGCACCGACCTCGACGTCGAGTCGGCCGCCGCCGAGGACGAGGCACCGCCGCCCCGCAGTGCGGGCCACTTCGGTGGGATGATGCTCGACCCGGCCGACGTCGACGTCGACAGCCTGCCGTTCCGGCTCCCCGGCCCCGCGCTGGAGGGCGTGATGACCAGCCTGGAGGCGGTCGAGTCCGTGCTGGCCGAGCGGGCCGCGAAGCTCGGCGTGGAGATCAGGCGCGGCGTGGCCGTCTCGGCCGTCACCCAGGACGACGAGGGCGTCATCGCGCACGACGGTGAGCACGAGCACGCGGCGCGCTGGCTCGTCGGCTGCGACGGCGGGCGCAGCGCGGTGCGGGGTCTGGCGGGCTTCGACTTCGTCGGCACCGACCCGATGTTCACCGGCTACGTCATGCACGCCGACTCCCCCGACGCCGAGCGGCTGCGCCAGGGGTTCACGCTGACCCCGAGGGGCATGTACCTGCGGATGCCATTCCCAGGGCACCTCGCCGTGCAGGACTTCGACGGCGGCGCCTACGACCGGTCGCGGCCGCCGACCCGCGAGCACCTCCAGGAGGTCATGCGCCGGGTGTCCGGTGTGGACGTGACGCTGGACGGGATCCGCCTCGCCTCGACGTTCACCGACCGGGCGATGCAGACCACCACCTACCGCAGGGGACGCGTGCTGCTCGCGGGCGACGCCGCCCACATCCACTCCCCGTTGGGAGGCCAGGGGCTCAACCTGGGCATCGGTGACGCCGTGAACCTCGGGTGGAAGCTCGCGGCCACCGTGCGAGGCGACGCCCCCGACGGCCTCCTGGACACCTACACCGCCGAACGCCACCCGGTCGGCGCGCGGGTGCTGGACTGGTCGCGCGCCCAGGTGGCCGCCATCGCGCCGGGTCCCCACACCCCGGCGCTGCTGGGCGTGCTGCGCGACCTGCTCGGGACCCGCGACGGGACGACCTACGTGCACGACCGGCTGTCCGGGCTGTCGATCCGCTACGACCTCGGCGAGGACGACCCGCTGGTCGGCCGCAACGCCCCGGAGTTCCGGCTCCGGGAGGGCACCCGCTTGGGCGACCTGCTCCAGGACGGCCGGGGCGTGGTGCTCGACTTCACCGCCGACCACCGCCTCCGCGACTCGGCGGCGGGCTGGGAGGACCGGATCCGGTACGTCGCCGGACCCGCCAGGAACGACCTCGGCCACGGCGCCGTGCTCGTCCGCCCCGACGGCGTCGTCGCCTGGGCGGGTGACCGCGAGCCGGACCGGGAGGCGTTCGGGCGGGCCGCCCGCCGGTGGTTCGGCGAGCCGGTGTGAGCCAGGGGCCCGTCCGCGGACGACGTGGACGGGCCCCGCCGCGCTACAGCCGGAACCCGGCGGGCCCGCGCACCGCGGCGGCGGCCAGGTCCTCCACCCGCGCCGCGGACACGGGCACGCCGGGTGCTGCCTGGACCCACGCCACGAGCTCGGGCACGGAGAGGTCCGCGGGCGGCGTGCCGACGTAGGGCATGCAGTAGAGCGGGGTGTTGGGCTCGCCGCGCCAGCTGTCCGCGAGCCCGCCGAGGTCCACCGCGTCGAAGCCGAGGGCGTCCAGCAGCGCCGCCACCTCCGCCTTGGCGGCCGGGTCGTCGCCGGACAGCGGCAGCGCGGTCCGGTCCGGGGCGCCGGTCGGGAGGCGCAGGTCCAGCAGCTGCTTCGGGCCGATCGAGTGGAACGCCTTCACGACGCGCGAGTCCGCCAGATGGCGCTGCACCAGCCCGCTGGAGGTCAGCTCGTCGCCGTCCAGCTCCGCGGACCGCCACGCCGGGGTCGGCACGTAGTTCATCGGGT
This sequence comes from Umezawaea tangerina, assembly GCF_003002815.1. Classification (GTDB taxonomy): domain Bacteria; phylum Actinomycetota; class Actinomycetes; order Mycobacteriales; family Pseudonocardiaceae; genus Umezawaea; species Umezawaea tangerina. The sequence continues at coordinate 498,702 of NZ_PVTF01000007.1, forward strand.
CGATGACGGTCTTGCCCGCCAGCTCCGCGCGGGGCAGCCGTTCGTGGACGGACAGCGGCACGGCGGCGAGGACGAGGTCGGCGGCGCGCGCCGCCTCGGCGGGGGTGGCCGCGCGGGCCTGGTCGCCGAGCCCGGCGATCAGGGCGGTCAGCGTCTCCGGGCCGCGCGAGTTGGCCAGGACGACCTCCAGGCCCGCGTCGACGGCGAGCCGGGCGACCCCTGCGCCGACCGAGCCGGTGCCGATGATGCCGACGGTTGTTGTACTCACGTTCGGGTTCTCCGTTCGGGTGGGGCTTCCGCCCAATCCCATCCGGAGCGGTCCTAGCCGACAACGGCCGTTCCGGCTCGGCAGTGATCACATCGTGTGATAGATCAGAGGAGTGGAACTCAGGGCGCTGCACTACTTCGTGACCGTGGCCGAGGAGCTGCACTTCGGCCGGGCCGCCGAGCGGCTGCGGATCGTGCAGCCCGCGGTGAGCCAGCAGATCACCCGGCTGGAGAGCGAGCTCGGCGCGCGCCTGTTCGACCGCACCTCACGCCGGGTGCGGCTCACCCCGGCCGGTGAACGGGTGCTCGTCACGGCCCGCGCGACCCTGGCCGCGGCGGCGCGCGTGCGGGTGGTCGCCAGGGAGTCGGCCGCGTCCCTGCGGATCGGGATGGCGACCTGCTTCACCCCGCGCGTCGACCGCGCGCTCACCCGCCTGCGCGAGGGCGGACAGCTCGCCGAGCCGACCCTGGTCGACCTGCCGGTGCCCGCGCGGCTGGACGCCGTCCGCGACGGCGAGCTGGACCTGGCACTGGTCCGCGGCACCCTCACGTCCACCGCGATGACGGTCGTGCGCGCCTGGTCCGAGCCCGTCCACGTGGTGCTGTCCCGCGAGCACCGCGCCGCGGGCAAGCCCGCCGTCGGGCTGCACGACCTCGACCCCGACGGCCTGCGGCTCCTCACCCGCGCGGCCGACCCGCCGATGCACGACGCGGTGCTGGCCGCCCTTCCGGAGGCACCGCGGCGCCCACCCGTCGTGGACACGCTCAACGTGCTGGTCGAGGTGGGCCAGGACCCGGAGGGCTGGACGCTGCTGCCCGTCGAGCAGACCACCGGGTCCGACTCCGCGCGGCTGGTCCAGGTGCCGCTCGACCCGCCGCTGAGCGTCGACGGCTCCGTCGTGACGCCCCTCGCCACGCCCGCGGCGCGCGTGGCGTCCTACGTGGCGGCGTTCGGGGACTGAGCGCCCTCCTCGATCTCGTCCCACCACCAGGCGATACCGGGGATGGGCGGCGCGGTCGGGTCCGCGTCGGACGGCACGTCGGCCCACGGCGAGGACGTCCGCTCGCCGTGCTCCGCGCGGCGGTAGCGCGGGACGCGGGCGCTCCACTCCAGGTTCCCGCGGACGAGGTGGTCGAGCTGGCTCAGGTGCCGCCGCACCGGGTCGCCGCCCCGTGCCCCGATCCGACGGCGCAGCCGCAGGTACCGGCACATGATCCGGTCGTGCAAGGCTACGGCGCGCCGGACCGCCTCCGGCGCGTCGCAGCCGTCCTCGTGCCCGATCACGCCGACGATGTTGGACTCCAGCACGTCGTGCTCGGTCTCCTTCGACAGCGAGTACAGGTCGTTGCCGATCGTGACGAGCATGTTGGCCGCCTGCGTGGCGGCGCGGACCTCGGGCCGTTCACGGTCCTCGTCGGGCAGGTAAGTGCCCTCCGCGATCTCGATCAGCGACCCGGTCAGCCTCATCGCGCGGTCGCGGGGACCGAGGTTGACGTAGTCGGCGAGCGACGGCATCGACCCGGAGACCCGGTAGGAGGTCAGGCAGGCGACCGCGAAGAACCACTCCATGTTGCCCTCGACCCACCGGCGGACCACCGCGGCGGGCACGGCGGCCCGCGCGCGGGCGGACAGGTCGCGGAACCCGGCCGAGAACGGGTCGTCGGCGGCCACCTCCGGGTGGTCCAGGTTGGGCATCAGCCGCATCATCAGCGGGATCAGGACCCCCGGCCGCTCGACCAGCGCGCCCGCGTCGAACCTGCAGTCGTCGATGGCGAAACCCAGGTGCGTCCAGTCCGAGACGATCTGCAGCCGCTCCTCGCTGCCGAAGGGCGCGATCCGGCACGCCCACTCCGCGGCGCGGGTGCGGATCATGTGCTCCCGCAGGCCTTCCTGCTCGAACAGCCCCAGCCCGTCCAGCCAGGCGATGCTGCGCCGTCCGATGTCGGCGGCGAGCGGGTGCACGGCGGAGGGGAGCGGGCAGTAGAGGGGCGGCACCTCCGGCGCGGCCGTGCGCACGGCGGTCATCGGCCGGTCCCGCTCGGGGTCATGACCAGCCGGTGGGGGTGGATGGTCACCCGCGGCACCGGTCGGGGGACGACGGCGGGGTCGGGGACCATCCGCCACCTCCTGGTCGTCTCCGCCAGGATGATGACCATCTCGCTCCAGGCGAACGACTCGCCCACGCACTGCCGCGCCCCGCCGCCGAACGGCTGGAACGCCGTCCGCGGGATCGACCGCGCCCGCTCCGGCGACCACCGGTCGGGGTCGAAGGCCGCGGGATCCGGGTACACCACGGGATCGCGGTGCAGGATGTACGGGCTGAACACGACGGTGGCGCCCTGCGGCAGGTCGAACCCGCCCAGGCTGGCGGGCGCCGTCACGGTCCTGGTCAGCAGCCACGCCGGGCCGTAGAGCCGCATCGCCTCGTGCACCACCCGCCGGGTGTAGGTCAGCGACCCGAGGTCCGCGCCGACCAGCGGCCGTCCGGGCGCCACCTCGTCGAGCTCGGCGACGATCCGGTCGCGGACGGCGGGGTGACGGCCGATCTCGTGCAGTGCCCAGAGGACGGTCGCGGTCGACGCCTGGCCGTTGGTGGTCACGAACGTGATCACCTCGTCCTCCAGCTGGCGCCTGCTCATCGGCTGCCCCGTGTCCGGGTCGCGGGCGTCCAGCAGCAGGTCGAGCAACCCCTTGTCCCGCAAGGGGCGCCGGTGTTCGTCGACGAGGTCGCCGATGGCGTCGCGCAGCTCCGTGAAGCTGTCGCGCTGGCGGCGTTGCGTCGGTGTGGGGACCGAGCCGAGCCACGGCGGCAGGATGGTCGCCCGGATCGTCCCCGCCATCACGTCCGGCAGCACCCGCTGGATCCGGCGCCGGGTCGCCTCGGGCGGTTCGGTTCCCAGCAGCGCGGCCAGGAACACCGACAGCGTCAGCTCCTGCATGTCGTCGTGGAGCTCGCGCGGCTCGCCCGCCGCCCACCCGTCCACGACGGACCTGGCGACCTCGATCATGGTGTCGCCGCGGCCCGCGATGAAGGCCCGGCTGAACATCGGCTGCACCAGCCTGCGCTGGGTGCGGTGCAGGTCGCCGTCGGCCACGGTCGCCAAGCCGTTGCCCGCGAACCGGCTCAGCGCCTCGATCAGCCTGCCGCCCTTGCCGAAGGAGGACGCCTGCGCGGTCAGCATCTCGTGCGTGAGGCCCGCGTCGGTGACGACGAACACCGGGATGCGGCCGAGCATGATCCGCACGACGGGGCCGTGGCGGCGCAGCGAGTCCATGAACGCCAACGGGTGTCTCAACAGGGGCACGACGTGCCCGAGCAGCGGTGCGCCGCCCGGCGCGAGAGGAGGGGCACTGGTGGAGGTGGCGGTCGCCTTCATGAACCGGGCTCCTCACTCGGCGCCGTCCACCCGGCCGTGGGGCGCGGGAGGTCAGAGCCGTGCTTCGGGGGGTGGTGCGAACGGGCCGCCGCGAACGTAAGCGAGGCCGTCGCGGGTCCGCAATGATCTGTCCGGCTGAGCAGGAATGCCCGTTTTCGCTGGTGGGACTGGGTTTTCGGCACGGCTTCCCGGTGCTGCGGGCGGCCTGGCGAGTTCCTGCCACGGATGTCGTTGCGCCACGGGGCTTTCCCTGCTCGGGCTGGTGTTGCGTCGAGGGCAAGACGGTGCGGTCAGGCCGAGGTAGACCGGGTGGCGGGCGCGACTCCCGGTCGGTCCGGGGTGGCGGTGGTGGGGCTCGGGGCCCGACGGGGTCCCGCAGCGTCCTGATCGACGTCCGGCGAACCTGAGTACAGTCGGATCGGAGATCACCAGCGGAGGTCGACATGAAGAAGAACATCAGCTGCCCGTGCGGTGAGCGGATCACCGGCGACGACGAGGACGACCTCGTGGCGAAGACCCAGCAGCACCTCAAGGAGAACCACCCCGGCCACGACTACTCGCGCGACGAGATCCTGTTCATGGCCTACTGAGCCGCGCCCGGCGCGGGCTCAGCGCTGCGTGGCGACGCGGACGAGGTCGGCCAGCGCCCGCGAGCGGCTGTGCGGCGGCCAGGCGATGACGGTCGTGACCGGCGGCGCGTCCAGCACCGGCACCGCGGTGAGGCCTTCGAGCAGGTTGGCGCGGCAGGAGTCGGGGAGCACCACGGTGGTGCGGCCCAGTGCGATCAGCTGGAACAGCTGCGTCTGGTTGTGCACCTCCGCGCCGGGGCCCTCCGGGTAGCTGCCGTCGGCGCGGGGCCAGCGGGCGAGCGGCAGGTCCGGCAGCGCGCTGACGTCGGCCGTCCGCAGATGCGACCTGCTCGCGAGCGGGTGCGAGGTCGGGAGCACCGCGACCTGGCTCTCGGTGGTCAGGATCTCGGTGTCCAGATCGGCCGTCGAGTCGAACGGCAGGTGCAGCAGCGCCACGTCGGCGCGCCCGTCGTGCAGCGGCCGCTGGGGTTGGGATTCGCACAGCAGCAGGTCGACGGCGACCGCGTCCGGTTCGGCGGCGTAGGCGTCGAGCAGCTTCGCCAGCAGCTCGCCGGAAGCGCCCGCCTTGGTGGCCAGGACCAACGACGGCCTGCTGGTCGCGGCCTGCTGGGTCCGCCGTTCGGTGGCGGCCAGCGCGCCGAGGATCGCGCGGCCCTCGGTCAGCAGCACGGACCCGGCCTCGGTCAACGAGACCTTGCGGCTGGTGCGTTCCAGCAGCGCGACCCCGAGCCGGTGTTCGAGCTGGGCGATCGTCCGCGACAACGGCGGCTGGGCGATGCCCAGCCGTTGGGCCGCCCGACCGAAGTGCAGCTCCTCGGCGACCGCGACGAAGTACCGCAACTCCCGCGTCTCCACGGGTTTCAGCCTACCCGCGGATCGATATCCGCAGGGTATCGTCGCACCACCCAGACGGTGTTGGTGTCCCGTCGGTGCGCGGTCACGATCGAGTCATGAGTGAGCGGACGATCGCGTTGGTCACCGGCGCGAACAAGGGGATCGGGTACGAGATCGCGGCGGGGCTGGGCGCGCTGGGGTGGAGCGTCGGGGTCGGGGCGCGGGACGGGCAGCGGCGCGATGACGCCGTGGAGAAGCTGCGCGCGGCGGGGGTGGACGCGTTCGGCGTGCCGCTGGACGTGACCGATGACGCGAGCGTGGCTGCCGCCGCGGCGTTGGTGGAGGAGCGTGCCGGGCGGTTGGACGTGCTGGTGAACAACGCGGGTGTCGCGGGGCCGTGGCCCGCTGTGCCGTCGACGATGTCGGTGGACGCGGTGCGGGACGTGGTGGAGACGAACGTGCTCGGCGTGATCCGGGTGACCAACGCGATGTTGCCGCTGCTGCGGCGCTCCGGGAGCCCGCGGATTGTGAACCAGTCGAGCCATGTGGGGTCGTTGGCGTTGCAGACCGCGCCTGGTGTGGAGCTCGGTGGGGTGGACGGGGTGTATTCGCCGACGAAGACGTTCCTCAACGCGGTGACCGTTCAGTACGCCAAGGAGCTGGTGGGGGTGAAGGTCAACTGTGCTTGTCCTGGGTATGTGGCGACGGAGTTGAACGGCTTTCGTGGGACCAGTGCGGCGGAGGAGGGGGCTCGGGTGGCGATCCGGTTGGCGACTTTGCCGGATGACGGGCCGAGTGGGGGGTTGTTCGATGGTGCGGGGGTTGTGGCTTGGTAGGGGGTGCTGGTGCCTCGGGCGGCTGTGGGGATTTGCTGTGTTGTCTCGCCCGGTGTCGCTACAGCGGACCTAGGTGCGGTCGGCTTGACTTGGGGCCCCTTTTTTGGGCTTCGTCGGGCGAAAAAGGGCAGGTGGTAGAGCCTGCCCGCCGCCGCAAGTCTAAGCCCAAAAACCCCAAGTCAAGCCGACCGCACGAGCGGACGAGCGTGCTCGCTTCCAGCATCGCTGGGTGACTTGTCTGCTGCTTCCAGCATCGTTGGGTAGCTGGCTGGCTGTTTCGGCGTCACTGGCAGTCTGCTTGCTTCCGGCGTCGCTGGGTCAGCTTGTGATCGATACGCCGTGGTCATTTCCGGTGTCGTTGGGTCATTCGCCTGCTGCTTCTGGCTTTGGTGGTGCTGCTTGTCCTGACGCTACTATGTTGGTCAGCACAGTGACGGCAGGCCAGCACAGAGGTGTGTTGGGGGAGAGGTGGGGTTGTGAGGGAGTGGGACGGGGCGGTTGCGTTCATCACCGGTGGGGCCCAGGGGATTGGGCTGGGGATTGCGCGTGCGTTGGGGAAGCGGGGGGTGCGGTTGGCGGTGGTTGACATCGACGAGGAGGCGTTGGGGCGGTGTGGGGATGAGCTGGGTGAGGTGGGGGAGGTTGAGGTTTATCGGTTGGACGTGCGTGATCGGGCGGCGTTCGCCTCGGTGGCCGACGAGGTCGAGGGGAGGTTCGGGGGTGTTGATCTGTTGTTCAACAACGCTGGGGTTGTGCCCTACTCGGCGGTGTCGGAGTTGGGGTACGAGAAGTGGGATCTGGCGTTGGGGATCAACGTCGTCGGGGTGGTGAACGGGATCCAGACGTTCCTGCCGCGCATGATCGGGCGGGGGCGGGGTGGGTACGTGGTGAACACGGCGTCGGGGGCGGGGTTGGTCGCGGATGCGAACGTGTTGTACGTGACGACGAAGTTCGCGGTGGTGGGGTTGTCGGAGTCGCTGCGGTTGGCGTTGGAGGGGCACGGGATCGACGTCAGCGTGCTGTGCCCCGGTCCGGTCGACACCGGCATCGTGCGCAACACGCGGGCGTTGGACGAGAGTGCGTTCACGGGGTTGAGCGACAGTGCCGTGCAGGGTGTGGAGGCGTTCCTCAAGAGCGGTGTGAGCATCGACGAGGTGGGTGAGATGGTCGTCGCGGGCATGGAGGCGCGGTCGGCGTGGATCCACACCGACGCCGTGGTGCGAACCCACGTGGAGCAGCGGATGACGGCCATCCTGGACTCCATCCCGGTTCCGGCGGCCGGGACGCCCTAGTCGGCGCGCTTGCGGGCCTTCCGGTCGTTCGCGGTGCGGCGGTGCGGGGTGAGCGGGGTGGTCCACACGTCGGCCAGGTTCTTGTCGACCATGGCCGAGATCGACCTCAGGGCCGCGTCGAGGTCGAAGCCGTCGGGGTCGATGAGGGCCTGGAGGTGGATGCCGACGAGCGTCCCGTGGAGCGCGACGGCGAACGCGCGCTCCTGCTTCGCGGCGGTCTCGGGGTCCGCGCCCTCGGGCCGCTGCACGCGCAGCCACAGCTCGAGCCCGTCCCGCCGCCGGGCGAAGAAGTCCTGGTACTGCGCGTGGACGACACCCGTGGTGCCGATGGCCTCGGTCAGGATCATGAACGGCAGTCCCGCGTTGCCCTCGCGCACCAAGGTGGCGGAGTCCTCGAACACCTCGGTGAGCGGGGGCACGGACTTGTAGAGGCCCGGCGGCATGGCGCGGTCGATCGCGCGTTCCAGGACCGCCACCACGAGACCGGCCTTGTTCTTGAAGTGCCAGGGGATCGAGCCGCGGCTGATGCCCGAGCGCTCGGCGATGTCCACGAAGGACGTGCGGTCGAAGCCGCGCTCGGCGAACAGCTCCTCGGCCGCGTCGAGGATGCGACGGCGGCTCTCGTCGCCGATCTCGTCGATCCGGCGCTGACCTCGGGCACTCACGGTGGTCATCCTAGATCGACGTCCGGCCGCCGCCCGGTCCGCACGGGCGAATAGTTCGAACATTGACTGTTAGAGGCCTAACGGTTAGAGTTCTCATCATGGACGCACCCGAGCTCACCACCAGTCTCGACCTGGTCCGTTGGGTCGTGTGGGCCCAGCGCAAGGCGGGGGAGGACTGGATCCGCGAGCGCGGGCTCAGCCACGAGCAGAGCTTCGTGCTCGGATACCTGGTCCAGAGCCCCGGTGCGATCCAGCGCGACATCGCGGAGATGACGCGCACGAGCGCGGCGAGCGTCTCCAGCCTGGTGCAGGGACTCGAACGCCGCGGCCTGGTGGAGCGCCGGACGGAGGGCGGGGACGTGCGCAGCAAGCGCGTCTACGCCACCCCCGAGGGCGGTGAGCTCATCGCCGGGTTCAGCGCGGCGATGGCCGCCGTCGAGGAGACGATCCTGGCCCCGCTGGACCAGGACGAGCGGACCACCCTGCACGCCCTGCTCACGAAGATCACCGCGGAGCTGCCCCGGCCCACCCGGTCGTAACCGCCGGCCGCACGGACCGAACTCCCCTCAACGCCACGCCCGCCCCCCGCGGGCGTGCACTCGAACCTGCCCGAACGGAGTCACCATGACCAGCCACGTCACGATCATCGGTGCCGGACTCGGCGGCCTCACCCTGGCCCGCGTCCTGCACGTCCACGGCATCCCGTCCACCGTCTACGAGGCCGAGGCCTCGCCCACCGCCCGTGCGCAGGGCGGGATGCTCGACATCCACGACCACAACGGCCAACCCGCGTTGGAGGCGGCGGGCCTGTCCGAGGAGTTCCGCGCGCTCGTGCTGGAGGGCCGCCAGGCGATCCGGGTCCTCGACCGGGACGGGAACCTCCTGTTCGACAAGGCCGATGACGGCACAGGCGGGCGTCCCGAGGTGCAGCGCGGCGAGCTGCGCCGACTGCTGCTCGACTCGCTGCCGGAGGGCACCGTCCACTGGGGACGCAAGGTGGGCGGTGTCCGGGCGCTCGGGGACGGGCGGCACGAGGTGACCTTCGACGACGGCGACACCGTCGTCGCGGAGCTGCTGGTCGGCGCGGACGGCGCGTGGTCGCGGGTGCGGCCGCTGCTGTCCGACGCGGTGCCCGAGTACATCGGCAGGTCGTTCGTCGAGACCCACCTCCACGACGGCGACACCCGGCACCCCGCCGCGGCGAAGGCGGTCGGCGGCGGGTCGCTGTTCGCCCTGGCGCCGGGCAAGGGGATCCAGGCGCACCGGGAGAGCGGCGACACCCTGCACACCTACGTGGCGCTGTGCGAGTCGCAGGAGTGGTTCGCGGGCATCGACTTCACCGACGCCGACGCGGCCACCGCGCGGATCGCGGCGGAGTTCGACGGCTGGGCGCCCGAGCTGACCGCGCTCATCACCGAGAGCGACACGCCGCCGGTCCTGCGCCCGCTCCACTCGTTGCCGATCGGGCACAGGTGGGAACGGGTGCCCGGTGTCACCCTCGTCGGCGACGCCGCGCACCTGTCGGGTCCGAACGGCGAAGGCGCGAACCTGGCAATGTACGACGGCGCCGAGCTCGGCAAGGCCATCGCGGCCCACCCGGACGACGTCGAGGCGGCGCTCGCGGAGTACGAGCAGGACCTGTTCCCCCGTGGTGCCGAAGCCGCGGCGGACGGCGTTCAGCTCCACGAGTTCCTGTTCGGCGCCAACGCACCGCACAGCCTCGTCGACGCCTTCCTGGCCGACGACGAGACCTCCGGAGGACGGCTGTCCTCAGTGGACTGACCGACTACCGCGCCGGATGTCGACGACCTCTCCCAAGAGCTTCGGCGGGCGGAGCGCGACCTTCCGGCCCCAGGCCTGGCACGGTACCTCGATGAAGCGGTGGGTCACCACGCACAGCGGCAGCAGCACGGCGTAGAAAGCCAGCTCCAGCACCAAGTTGTCCTGCCGCGACCGGCCGAAGGTGCCGTCGTGCACGGCCAGCAGCAGCGGGTGCACGAGGTAGACCGAGTAGCTGATCGCCCCCAACCCGGTGAGCCAGCGCGGAACCCGTCGGTGGCGGGACGCCAGACCGACCCCGAAGGTGAGCAGGGCCAGCAGGAACGCCACGATCCAGCCGCGGCGGGTGAAGTGCGGGTCGTCACCGTGCAGGTAGGCGCTGCCCACGGCGCAGACGACCACCACGGCGGCCGCGCAGGCCGCGTACCGCCAGGTGCTCCGACCGCTCTCGGCCCGGTGGACGGCCGTGCCGAGGAACATCACGGCGAGGATGACCAGCCCTTCCCACACCGGGACCGTTCCGTTGAGCAGCACCAGGGTCAGCCCGAGCACCCCGCCCAGCACACCCCCGAACACCCGCAGGGCGGACGACCCCGAGCACGCGCAGCCGATGGCCACCGCCATCGTGACCGAGGTCAGCGCGACCAGCGGGCCGGTGCCGACCACGTGGGAGAGCATGGACACCGGCAGCACGACCCCCGCCGCCACGCTCACGGCGGCGAGCACGGCCAACGTGATCGCGACGGCACCGGAACGCTGGTGCTGGCGGACGGTGAAGAGCGCCACCACCAAGAGGTAGAAGGCCATCTCGTAGGAGAGGGTCCACAGGACGAGCAGGAGGTTGTGCGTTCCCAGCAGTTCCTGGAACAGGGTGAGGTGGGCGACGGCCAAGGCGGCGTTGTCCTGCCCGCCGCGGATCTCCGTCAGCCCGGCCAGGCCCGCGACCACGACCGCGCCGACGGCGACCGCGCACAGCGGGTAGATGCGGAACGCCCGGCCGATCCAGAACGCCCGGACGTCACCGCGGCGTTCCAGCGAGGCCGGGATGATGTAACCGCTCACCAGGAAGAACACCATGATGCCGAACCGGCCGATGTTGAACGTCGGCATCAGCTCCCGTTGCAGCTCGGGCTGGAACGAGGACGACGAGTGGGCGAACGCCACGACGAGCGCCGCGATGCCGCGCAACGCGTCCAGCCACCCCAGCCGCGACGCGCGGTGCGGTGTCGCGGCGACCGGTGGTCGGGGGATGGTGGAGATCGGGCGCAGGGTCGGGAGAACGGGCTCCATGCAGTTCGTCACGCGCCCGCCGCCGCCGAGGTTGCCTGGCGCTCCGGTCAGTCCTCCCGGCGCCCGGTCACGGGCGGACCCAGCGGTGGTAGGCGTCCAGGTCGACGTTGCCACCGCAGACGATCGTCACGACGTGGCGGCCCGCGAACCGCTCGCGGTCCTCCAGCACCGCGGCCACGCCGAGCGCGGCCGACGGCTCGACGACCAGACCCGTGTGCTCCAGCAGCAGGCGCATGCCCTCGATGATCGACGACTCGCGGACGAGCACGGCGTCGTCGGTCACCGCGAGGAGGTCGTCCAGCACCTCCGGGATGGGGAAGCGGCCCGCGACGCCGTCGGCGATGGTGTCGAGGGAGTCGGTGGTGACGACGCGCCGCTCGTGCCACGACCGGGTCATCGCGGGCGCTCCCGCCGGCTGCACGCAGATCACCTCCACGCCCGGCGCCACGGTCTTGAGGACGTGGCCCACGCCGCTGGCCATCGCGCCACCGCCGAGTGCGACCAGGACCGCGTCGAACGCGGGGCCCGCGCCCGCCAGTTCGAGTCCGATGGTCGCCGCGCCCTCGCAGGTCTCGACGTCCAGGCTGTCCTCCAGCAGTCGGATCCCGCGCTGTCGCGCGATGTCCGCCGCCCGAGCGCGGGCGACCTCGATGTCGCCGTCGACCAGTTCCAGCTCCGCGCCCAGCGCGCGGATCCGGTCGAGCTTGGTGGCGGGCGCCCGCTTCGACGCCACGACCGCGACGTCGAGGCCTCGGCGCAGGCCCGACCAGCTCAGCGCCTGGCCGAGGTTGCCCGCGCTGGCGCACACCACGGCGGTCCGGCCCTGCTCGACCAGCAGGCTCGTCACGAGCTCGGTGCCCCTGGCCTTGAAGCTGCGGACCGGGTTCGCCGTCTCCAGCTTCACGCTGACGGTGCACCCGAGCTGCCTGCCGAGCGCGTCGCACGGGTAGAGCGGGGTGTCGAGGAACATCGGGTCGACGACCCGGCGGGCCGCGTGGATCCGGTCGAGGTCGAGGCGCGTCTGGGGCACGCCGGGACCTTATCCGTCCTCGGTGGTCAGCCAACCGGCTCGCGCACGGGTGTGCCGGTCCACCGGTGCAGGGCGTCCGCGAGCCCCGCGCTGTCGGTGGTGTCGCAGGCCCAGGCGACCACGCCGTCCGGGCGCACCAGGACGCCGGTCGGCGTCGCGTGGTCGTCGGTCACGGTGGTCACCCGCCCGGCCCAGGCCGTGGCGAGGCGGGCGAACCCGCCGTCCGGGGTGCGGTCGAGCAGCAGGAACCCGCCGCCGTGGCCGTGGTCGGCCAGCCGGGAGCCGTCGGCGAGCCACAGGTCGGGGGCGTGCCTGCCGACCAGCGGGTGGTCGCCGGGCAGGTCGACGCGCTGGTCGACCCCGGAGATCTTGCGCACCGCGTAGGTCGTGCCGTCGCGGGTGCCCAGCAGGTCGGCCACGACACCCCGCAGCGCGGCGGACTTGAGGTCGCCGCGCAGCACCGCGATCTGGCCGCGCGTCCAGTCCATGACCCACGCGCCGACGGGACGGCGTTCGACGTCGTAGGTGTCGAGCAGCCCTTCGGGCGCCCATCCGGCGACGACGGCCCCGAGCTTCCAACCGAGGTTCATCGCGTCGCCGACGCCAAGGTTGAGCCCTTGGCCGCCGAACGGCGGGTGCACGTGCGCGGCGTCGCCCGCCAGCAGCACCCGTCCCGACCGGTAGGCCGCGGCCTGGCGGGTGTTGTCGGTCCAGCGGGTCGGGGTGGCGCGCAGCGCGGTCAGCGTGACGTCGGTGCCCGAGACGCGGCGCAGGCTGGCCTGCACGTCCTCGAGGGTGATCGGCGTCGAGCGGTCGGCGGGCGGGTCGTCGAACTCGACGATGGCCACCCGGCCCGGCTGAGGCCCGCAGCGGTAGGCCCCCGCCGACGACCACGTCCACCCGTTGGCGAGCTTCTCCGGGTCGGCGATGTCGACGACCGCCTGGTACCCGGTGAGCTCGGGGGCGGTGCCGGGGAAGGCGATGCCCGCGAGGCGGCGCACGGCGCTGTGCCCGCCGTCGCAGCCGACCAGCCAGCCGGTGCGCACCGGGCCGTCGGTGGTGTCGACCAGCACGCCGTCGCCGGTGTCGTGCAGCCCGGTGACCTCCACGCCGCGGTGCACCGGCACGCCGAGCCCGGCGACGTGCTCGGCGAGCAGGGCCTCCAGCTCGCGCTGCGGCACCATCCGCGCCCCGGCGGCCGCGGTGTGCGCGGCGATGTCGGGATCGGCCCAGTCCACCAGGTCGGGGTCGAGCACCATCCCGGCGAAGTGCCCGGTGAACCGCGCGTCGGGCGCCCGCCGGTCGCCGGGCTCGGGCGCGCGGCCGTAGGTCCCGACCCGTTCCAGCACGTCGCGCTGCACCTGTTCGGCGGCGGGCAGCAGGCCGCGGCGGTCGAGCGCCTCGGCCGTCGGCATGTTGATGCCCTGCGCCTTCAGCGAGGTCTCCGGTTCGGCCAGTCGTTCGAGCACCCGCACCGACGCCCCGGAAAGCGCCAGCTCGGCGGCGAGCACCAGGCCCACCGGTCCTGCTCCGACCACGGTCACGTCCACGTTCTCATCGTTAGACACGAACACTGTTCTATATACGAACGACGTTCGTGTCAAGCTAAGGTGGTGCGGTGAACCCGAGAGAGCGACGTGCGGCGCGTCACCAGCTGCCGCCCCCGGAGGCCGACGCCAAGCCGCGGCGGCGCAAGGTCCCGATCACCGTGGAGCAGGTCGTCGACACCGCGCTGGGGGTGATCGCCGCGGAGGGCTACGAGTCGCTGACCATGCGCAGGCTGGCGGCCGCGCTCGACACCGGGCCCGCCTCGCTCTACGCCCACGTGGTCAACAAGGCCGACCTGGACGAGCTGCTGATCGCCCGGCTGTGCGCGGGGATCCGGCTGCCCGACCCCGACCCGGCGGCCTGGCGCGAGCAGATCCGCTCCGTGTGCGCCGACCTGCGCGACCAGTTCCTGAAGTACCCCGGCGTCTCCCGCGCCGCGCTCGCGATGGTCCCCACCGACCTGGAGACCGTGCGGGTGAGCGAGGGGATGCTGGCCATCCTGCTGGCGGGCGGCGTCGCCCCGCGGGCGGCGGGGTGGGCGATCGACGCGATGCTGCTGTACGTGGCGGCCTACTGCCTGGAGATCTCCGTCATGGAGCAGCGCAGGGTCGACGACGACGCGGCCTGGGTCGTGGATCCCGACGAGCTCCGGCGGCGGCTGGCCGCACTGCCCGTCGCGACGTTCCCGCACACCGCCCGCTACGCGGCCGAGCTGACCTCGGGGGCGGGGCACGACCGGTTCGACTTCACCCTCGGGCTGCTGGTCGACGGCGTCGCCTCCCGGTAGTCCGCCCGCGGACCCACGGGGTGGGTGCGAGGTAGCTATCGATAGGACGGGACGGTATCGTCTCGACCAGAAAGTCATCTCCAGGAGGAACTGATGCACGCTTTGTCCGACGAGGCACGCCGCGAGCGCGCGCGGGAGCGGTTCGACCGGGCGCTGGCCCTGCTCGTGGACCACGACATGGAGGCCTTCGCGCACCTGTGGGCGCCGGAGGGGACCATGGACTTCCCGTTCGCGGTCGACGGCCAGCCCGAACGGCTTGAGGGGCGGCAGGCCGTCGTGGACTACCTCGCGCACTACACCGACATGGTCGACGTCCGCGCCGTCGAGGTGCACGCCGTCCACCCGATGCTGGACCCCGACACGATCGTCGTCGAGTTCGAGGCGAGCGGTGTCGTCGTCGCCACGGGCCTCGACTACGCCATGCCCTACATCGCCGTGATCACCGTCGGGGACGAGGGGATCACGAGCTACCGCGACTACTGGACGCTCGCGAGGATCGCGTCGTCGCTGCCCGCCGCGGCGGTGTCGGCGTGAGCGGTCCGGTCCTGGTCCTGGGTGCTACCGGCACCACCGGGTCGCGGGTGGCCGGGCGGCTGCGGGAGGCGGGCGCCGAGGTCCGGCCCGCCAGTCGCTCCGCGGCGGGCATGACCGCCTTCGACTGGCGCGACGACAGCACCTGGCCCGCGGCTCTGGACGGGGTGCGCGGCGTCTACCTCGTGTCGCCCACCGACGGTGGCGACCCGGTCCCGGTCGTGTCGCGGTTCCTGACCACGGTGGTCCGGCTCGGCGTGCGCCGGGTCGTGCTGCTCAGCTCGTCGGCGCTGCCCGAGGTCCCGACGGGCCCCGGAGCCCTGCCCGGTCTCGTCCGCTCGACCGCGCCCGAGTGGGCGGTCCTGCGGCCGTCGTGGTTCATGACCAACACGATCGGGTCGACGCCGCTGGCGGGCGGGCTGCGCGCGGGCGAGGTGCGCACCGCGACGGGGGACGGGAAGGTGGCGTTCGTCGACCCGGACGACATCGCCGCCGTCGCCGTCGAGGTCCTGCTCGCGCCCCGGCCCGTGAACGCCGACCTGGTCCTCACCGGCCCCTCGGCGCACAGCTACGCCGAGCTGTGCGCGATGGTGGCGCGGACGACCGGCCGCGAGGTCCGCCACGTGTCGGTGAGCACCGGGGAGTACGCCGACCACCTGGCGGCGAACGGGATCCCGGCGGCGTACGCGCCCCTGCTCGCCGGGCTGGACGAGGGCATCCGGCACGGCGGCGAGGACCGGGTCACCGACACCGTCCAGCGGCTCACCGGCCGGGCTCCCCGGTCCCTGCGGCGCTTCCTCGACGACCACGCCGCCGCGCTGTCGTCGTGACCGCCGGGGTCGTCGTGAGGGTGGCGGTCGTCGCGACGGCGGGGGTCAGAACCGGCCGGTGATCACGCCGACGACCAGGGTGGTGACCTCGTCGAGGTAGGCCGGTGAGACCTGCTCGCGCCGGGCGACCACCCGCCAGAAGACCATGGCGGCGATCAGGTCGAGCACGACCTCGCGGTCGACCGGCGTGTTCAGCTCGCCCCGCTTCGCCGCCCGGTCGAGGATCGCCGTGCCGCGGGCCCGCCGCGGCACGCCGATCCTCGTGGTGAGCGGTTCGGCGAGGGCGGCGTTGCGCATGCCGTTGGCGAGGATGTCGACGTAGATGCGGCCGATCCGGTCGTCGGCCATCCAGGAGACGATCTCGTCGAGGGACTGGCGGACGTCGCCCCGCAGGCTCCCCGTGTCCCTCGGCTCGCCGTCGCCCACGACGATGAGGTCGCTCAGCACCTCGACCGTCATCGCGTCCTTCGACGTCCAGCGGCGGTAGATCGCGCTCTTGCCGACGCCCGCGCGGCGCGCGACGGAGTCCATCGACATCGCCGCGAAGCCCTTGTCCGCGAGCTCGTCGAGCACCGCCGCGCGGATCGCGCCCGTGACGTCCTGGCTCAACACGGCCGCACCGGTCGCGGCCCGCTTGGGCTTGGCGCTGCTGGGCATGGCGAGAAGTTATCAAAGCGGGTGGTCCGCACCGACTCCGGCGAGGCGTTGGTCCGCCGCGCGTCCGACTCGGCCGGCGCGGTCGCTTCCTGGCTGGCTCGGCGCCACGAGAAGCGCAGGTGAGCCAATATGGCTCGCAATGGCGCCAAAGTTGTGCCACTATGGCGCCATTACCGGTGCGGTATGCGCCGACCGCCAGGAGAGGACTCCGATGAACGACGTGGTTCCCGTCCCGCAGGGCCTGTTCACGCAGCGCGACGCGGGCCCCTTCGACCCGCCGAGCGGCATGACCCGGCTGCGCGAGACCCGCCCGGTGAGCCCGCTGCTCTTCCCCGACGGCCACGTGGGCTGGGTCGTCACCGGCTACGACGCGGTCCGGCGGCTCCTGGCCGACGGCAGGTTCAGCTCCCGCCAGGACATCGGCGTCCTGCACATGCCGTTCGAGGTCCCCGGCATGCCCGTGCCGACGGAGCCGTCCCCGCAGATCCCCGGCGTGTTCATCGCCATGGACCCGCCGGACCACACCCGGTTGCGGCGCAAGCTCACCGGGGCGTTCACGGTGAAGCGGATGCGGGAGCTGGAGGAGCATGTCGTCGACGTGGTCGAACGGCAGCTCGACGCGATGGCCCGCCTGACGCCGCCGGTCGACCTCGTCGAGGAGTTCGCGCTGCCGGTGCCGTCCCTGGTGATCTGCGAGCTGCTCGGCGTCCCGTACGCCGACCGGGGCGGCTTCCAGGCCGACTCGGCCAAGTTCCTGGTCAAGGACCAGCCGTTGGAGGAGAAGATGGCGGCCTACACGGGGTTGACCGGCTACCTGGCCGACCTGGTCACGCGCAAGCGCGCCGCACCCGACGACGACATCCTGTCCGACCTCGCCCGTGACGAGGACCTGAGCGTCGAGGAGCTGACCGGCATCGCGTTCCTGCTGCTGCTCGCGGGCCACGAGACCACCGCGAACATGCTGGCGCTGGGCACCTTCGCGCTCCTGGAGAACCCCGCGCAGGCGGCCGGGCTGCGCGCCGACCCGGACCTGCTGCCCGGTGCCGTCGAGGAGCTCATGCGCTACCTGTCCATCGCCGACATCTTCTACCGCTACGCCGTGGAGGACGTCGAGCTCGGCGGCGAGACGATCCCCGCCGGGTCGACCGTCATCGTCTCGCTGCTGGCCGCCAACCGCGACCCGCTGCGCTTCGACGACCCCGACACCCTGGACGTCCGCCGCACGGCCCGCGGCCACGTCTCCTTCGGCCACGGCGTGCACCAGTGCCTCGGCCAGCAGCTGGCCCGCGTCGAGATGCGCGCGGGCTTCCACGGGCTGCTGCGCCGGTTCCCGACGCTCGCGCTGGCGGTCCCCGCCGAGGAGGTGGAGGTCAAGGCGGACATGAACATCTACGGCGTGCACGCGCTGCCGGTCACCTGGTCGGGGACCGCGGGCTGAGCAGGCCGGACGGTGTCCGGTAGTAGGGTGGTCCGGCCGGGACGGCCGACCTCGTCCCACCCCTCCCGACCGCTGGAAGACACCGTGGACGAAGTCCTGCACGACCGCATCCGTGACGCCATCCTGGACGTCCCGCCCGGCAGGGTGACCACCTACGGGGACATCGCGGCGCTGACCGGCGCGCCGTCGCCGCGCATGGTCGGGGCGCTGCTCTCCGAGGACGGCCACGACCTGCCGTGGCACCGGGTGCTGCGGGCCAACGGCACACCGGCGCCGCACCTCGCGCACGAGCAGCTGACCAGGCTGCGGGCGGAGGGCGTGCTGGCCAAGGGGCAGCGCGTCGACCTCGGCGAGTACCGCTGGCGTCCGTCCGAGGACTGAGCCGTCGGGCCGGTCGGTGCGGCCCAGGTGCAGGGAGTGCCCCGCCTCCCACGTGCGCGACGACAAGCACCGCGCGGCGAAGCAGGTGACGAGCGGGGCGGGGATCGCCCGGTCGTCGGAGCCCGCTATGTAGTGCGTCGGGGTGTCGTGCCAGGTGACCCGGCTCGGTGTCGCCGCGATGATGGCGACGGGCTCCGGCCGGAGCAGGTCGGTCGCGCGGAGGCGGTGACGACCTCCTCGACCAGTGCGGTGCTGTCGTCGGGTGGCAGGCCGTGCAGGTCGGGTGCCTCCACGGTCAGGCCGCGCGAGCGCAGGAGCCCGGCGAGGTCGTCGTAGTGGGCGGGTCGGTGCCAGGCCCCGTGCAGGATGATCACGTCGGTCATGACCGGAGACTGCGGTCCGGCGGGAGTGGCGTGGAACGCTTGCGGGACAGGGGGAACGTCGCGGCGCGGGGAGGCCGGCGGCGGTCTCGGCGCCGCCCTCCCCGCTGTCCTGCCGCGATGGCGGATGTCGATCTCCGCTGCGGCGCAACGGAACTGGCGTGAAGTCGCCACCACGCGAGCCCGTGTCGCGGACTGGTCCGTTGTGGACGGCGCACGTACGAGGACCGGTCGCCCCTGGACCACATCGTTGTCCGGTAAGGGTTCCGGCCCGCCGGACCGGTGCGCTACCCCGCGAGCGCGGCGATCATGGCGTCGGCCAGCGGTCCGCTCGACGCCGGGTTCTGACCGGTGAACAGGGTCCCGTCGACCACGGTGTACTGCTGGTAGGCGGGGCCGCCGGAGTGCTCCGCCCCCATCTCGCGCAGCCTGCTCGCCAACAGCCAGGGAGCGCCCTCGGCGGTGCCGAACAGCTGCTCCTCCTCGTCGGTGAACGCCGCCATCCGACGCCCGGCGAACACCCACCTCCCGTCCTGGTCCACGGCCGAGAGCAGCGCCGCGGGCCCGTGGCAGACGGCTCCGATGAGCTTCCCGGACGAGTCCGCGGCGGTGAGCAGCCTGCCGAGGTCGGCGTCCCGGTAGAGGTCGACCACGGGTCCGTGGCCGCCGGGCAGCACGATCGCGGCGTAGTCGGCGACGTCGACCTCCTCCAGCTTGAGCAGCGGACCGAACTCGCGCAGGGCGCGCTCGGCGTGCTCGACGTAGTGCGCGCAGTCGGGACCCGCGACCTCCGGGTCGGCGCTGTGCCGGTCGAGCGGCTGCGCCACACCGCCGGGGGAGGCGAAGTCGACGGTGTACCCGGCCCGGACGAACTTCTCGTGCGGGGCCGCCAGCTCCTCGGCCCAGTACCCGGTCGGGTAGGACGACCCGTCGGTGCGCTCCCAGGTGTCGGCGGCGGACATGACGATCAGGATCTTGCTCATGAGCTGGTCCTTCCGGATGGTGGTGGGACTTCAGGAGGTCGGGAAGTCGGTGGCACCCGCGGTCGGCGCGGCGGCGTCGAGGTTCGCGCGCAGGGCGTCGACCTTGGCGGTGGCGTAGGCGTGGGCGTCCGACCCGAGCAGCAGGCGCAACGGGCCGTCACCGCCGTGGACGACCCGCTCGACGATCGCCCGCGCCCCCTTGACCGGGTCGCCGAGCTGGGAGCCCTGCAGGGCGAGGTGGTCGGCGGTCATCGCGCGGACGGCCGGGTAGGCGTCCGTGGTGTCGGCGGGCAGCGCCAGCGAGTCGGCGGTGAGGAAGTCGGTGCGGAAGTAGCCGGGCTCGACGACGGTGACCCGGACGCCGAAGTCGGCGACCTCGGCGGCAAGGGCCTCGCTGAGCCCTTCCAACGCGAACTTGCCCGCGCAGTAGAGCGCCCAGCCGGGTACGGCGGTCAGCCCGAGGACCGACGACACGTTCACGACGTGGCCGCTCCCGCGGCCGCGCAGCACCGGCAGCGTCGCGCGCAGGACGTTCCACACGCCGACGACCTGGACGTCGAGCATGTCGCGGACCTCGCGGTCGCCGGTCTCCTCGACCGCGGCCAGGAAGCCGTAGCCCGCGTTGTTGACGACGACGTCGAGACCGCCGAAGCGCTCGGTCGTCCGCTGGACGGCCCGCGTGACGGCCTCGGCGTCGCGCAGGTCGACGGCCAGCGGCAGCAGTCGGGACGTGTCGACCCGGTCGCCGAGCGCGGCGAGCAGCCGCTCGGTCGACCGGGTGGTCGCGGCCACGTCGTCGCCCCGCTCCAGCAGGATCCGGACCAGTTCGAGGCCGAGGCCGCGGGAGGTGCCGGTCACGAACCAGGTCGCGGGTCGGGTCGTCGGGAAGCTCATCTTCGTCCTTCGCGGTCAGGAGTCCGGGATCGGCGCGGACCGGGTGGAGCCCGGTTCCGGCACGGCTCAAGCCTGGTCGAGCACAAGCCGCCGTGGACGCCCATCGCGTGCCCTGCGCGACCTCGGACCCGGCTGCCTAGGACTCGCAGGTCCACTCGCGATCGCGCGACGTGGTGGACAATCGACGCCGTGGCACGGACGAACCGCGAACTCGCCGACTTCCTGCGCCGGGCGCGTGGCCAGGTCGACCCGGCACGGGCGGGCCTGCCCTCAGACGGGCGCGTGCGCCGGGTGCCCGGACTCCGGCGCGAGGAGGTCGCGCTGCTGGCCGGGGTGTCCACCGACTACTACGCCCGGCTCGAACAGGGCAGGCGCATCACGCCGTCGGCCGCCGTGGTCGAGGCGATCGGCCGGGCGCTCGGGCTCGACACGGCGGGCCGCGCCTACCTCGACGACCTCATCGGGCTGACCGCGGTGGCGGCGCCGCGGTCGTCCCGCGCCGTGCAGCGCGTGCGGCCCGGCCTCTACCAGCTCCTGGACTCCCTCGACGGCGAGCCCGCGCTCGTCCTCGGGCGCCGCACCGACGTGCTGGCCGCCAACCGGATGGCCAAGGCGCTGTTCGCCGACTTCGACGGGATGCCGCCGAGGCAGCGCAACTACGCGCGCTGGATGTTCCTCGACGAGCACGCGCGGGCGCTGTTCGCGGACTGGCGCGACCAGGCCCGCGCCGCGGTCGAGAGCCTGCGGTTCGAGATCGGCCGCGACCCCCACGACGACACCACGGTCGCCCTCGTCGCCGAGCTGCGCGAGCACAGCGCCGAGTTCGACCAGTGGTGGGAGCAGCACCGGGTCCACCAGCGCACCCACGGCACCAAGCGCCTGCGCCACCCGCTGGTCGGGGACCTGACCGTCGAGTACGAGTCCCTCACCCCGCCGGGTGACCCCGACACCACGCTGTTCGTCTACACTACCGAGGCCGGGTCTCCCTCGCGCCGGGCCATGGACCTCCTCGCGAGCTGGACCGGGTCCGGTCGGCCGGTCCCGGTGGAGCACCTGGGTTCCGCCGCGGACCAGTGAGCATCCGTTCATCCTTTTCGGACAGTCCATTGCGGACGCACCCGCCCGCTTCCCGGAGCGGGCGGGCGCCGGCTCGGCTCAGAGGCCCAGTGCCACGTACTTGACCTCCAGGTACTCGTCGATGCCACCGGTGCCGCCCTCGCGGCCGAGACCGGACTGCTTCACCCCGCCGAACGGGGCGGCGGCGTCCGACACCAGCCCCCGGTTCAGCCCGACCATGCCCGTCTCGAGCAGCTCGGCCAGCCGGACCGCCCGACCGACGTCACGGGTGTAGAGGTAGCCCACGAGGCCGAACTCGGTGTCGTTGGCGGCGCGGACGGCCTCCTGCTCGTCGGTGAACGTCGTGATCGGCGCCACCGGCCCGAAGATCTCCTCGCTGCCCAGCCGGGCGCCCGCCGGGACGTCGGTGAGCACGGTCGGCGGGTAGAAGTACCCGGCGCGCTCCGGCACCCGCCCGCCCGTCGCGATCCGCGCGCCGCGCCTCACCGCGTCGTCGACCAGGCCCGCGACCCGGTCGCGCTGGACGGCGTCGATCAGCGGCCCGACCCGCACGCCGTCGTCGACGCCGCGCCCGACGGTCAGCGCGGCCATCCGCGCGGTCAGCCCCGCGACGAACTCGTCGGCGACGTCGGCGTGCACGAGGAACCGGTTCGCCGCGACGCACGCCTCGCCGACGTTGCGCATCTTCGCGGTCATCGCGCCGTCCACGGCGGCGGCCACGTCGGCGTCCGCGCACACGATGAACGGCGCGTTGCCGCCCAGCTCCATCGACGTGCGCAGGACGTTGCCCGCCGCGGCTCCCAGCAGGGTCCGGCCCACGGCGGTCGACCCGGTGAACGACACCTTCCGCAGCCGCCGGTCGCGCAGCAGGGGAGCGGTGACCGGGCCGGGCGCGGTCGTGGGCACCACGTTGAGCACGCCGTCCGGCAGTCCGGCCTCGGCCAGCGCCGCGGCGAGCGCCAGAGTGGTCAACGGCGTCTGCTCGGCGGGCTTCACGACCATCGTGCACCCGGCCGCGATCGCGGGCCCGACCTTGCGCGCGGGCATCGCCAGCGGCGCGTTCCACGGCGTGATCAGCAGGCACGGGCCGACGGGCTGCCGCAGGGTGACGATCCGGCCGTCCCCGGCGCTGTTGACCCGCCACTCGCCGGAGATCCGCGGTGCCTCCTCGGAGAACCAGCGCAGGTATTCGGCGGCGTAGGCGACCTCCGCGCGCGACTCGGCCAGCGACTTGCCCATCTCCAGCGTGATCAGCAGGGCGATCTCCTCGGTGCGCCCGACGAGGAGGTCGTGGGCGCGGCGGAGGACCTCGCCGCGGTCGCGCGGTGCCGTGGCGGCCCACCCCGGCTGGGCGGCCGCGGCGGCGTCGAGCGCGGCCAGGCCGTCCTCGGGTGACGCGTCGGCCACCTCGCACAGCACCGCCTCGGTGGCGGGGTCCTCCACCGCGAAGGTCCGGCCCCCGGTGGCGGCGCGCCACCGCCCGCCGATGAACAGCAACTTGGGGACGCGGTCGACCGGTCCGGGGTCGGAGGTGGATGTCATCGTGCTCAAGGGGGTTCCCTCCTCGCAGGCGCGGTCCGTCCGCTGTGGCCGGTCACCGCCACCGTCGATGCAACCAGTCCCCGGAGCACTCCGGGAGCGCACAACGGGGTCTGCGGGTCCCGGGTCCGGCAGTCCTCGTCCCGGTAGGGCCACGTCCACCGGGCGGCGACCGCGTTCCGCGCCGCACACTGGTGACATGGAACGGAACGCGAGGCCACCGGCGACCCTCCACTCGGGACGGTCGCCGTTCTCCCTGCTCACCCACCTCGCGGGCGACGACGAGCAGCTGGCGCTCTTCTCCGCGGGCAGCGCGGTGGAGAGCTGGCTCGCCGCCGAGCGCGCCCTGGCCCGCGCCCAGGCCGAGCACGGCGTGATCGACCAGGCCGACGCCGACGCGATCGCGCGCGCCGCCGTGGTCGGCACGGTCGACGCCGACGCGTTGTGGGCGACCGCCCGCACCGTCGGCTACCCGATCCTCGGGCTGGTCCGGCAGATCAGCGCCGCGCTGCCCGAGGGCCCGGACGGTCGGGTGCACTACGGCGCCACCACCCAGGACGTGATGGACACCGGGCTGGCCCTGCAGCTGGCGCGGTCGCTGGCCGCGCTGGACCGGCGGCTCGGCGAGGTCGGCGACGCGCTCGCCGTCCGGGTCGCCGAGCACGCCGGCACCGTGATGGCCGCCAGGACGCACGCCCAGCAGGCGGTGCCCACCACGTTCGGCGCCACCCTCGCGGGCCTGCTCGCGCAGCTCACCCGGCAGCGCCACCGGCTGGCCCAGGCGGTGCCGAGGGTCGCCGTGGTGTCGTTGTTCGGCGCGGGCGGCACGGCGGCCGCGCTCGGACCCCGGTCCGCGGCGGTCCGGGCGAGCATGGCGCGTGGGCTCGACCTGTTCCCCGCCGACGTGCCGTGGCACGCCGACCGCGACGGCGTGGCCGAGTTCGGCTGGCTCTGCACCACGATCACCGCCACCTGCGCCCGGCTGGCCCGCAACGTCGTCGACCTGTCGCGCACCGAGATCGCCGAGGTCTTCGAGCCGTCCGGGGACCACCGCGGCGCGTCCTCGACCATGCCGCAGAAGGCCAACCCGATCTCGTCGGAGGTCGTCATCGGGCTGTCCGGCGCCGCGGGCGCGCTCGCGTCCTCGTTGGCGCGGATCCAGGAGGCGGGCCACGAGCGGTCCGCGGGGGAGTGGCAGGTCGAGTGGCAGGTGGTGCCGCAGCTCGCCGTGCTGGCCGGGTCCGCGCTCGCCGGGACGCTGGCCGTCGTGCGCGGGATGCGGGTCGACGCAGACCGGATGCGCGCCAACCTGGAGCTGGACGGCGGGCTGGTCATGGCCGAGGCCCGGATGATGTCGCTGGCCGCCGCGATGGGCCGCGAGCACGCGCACGACCTGGTCCACGAGGCGGCCACCAGGGCCCGTCGCACCGGTCGCGCGCTGGCCGAGGTGCTGGTCGAGGTGGCGGGCGAGCAGGGGAGGGCCGAGCTGCTGCCCGACCCGCCGGTCGCCGCCGCCGACTACCTCGGGGAGGCCGCGCTGATCGCCGAGGCCGCCGTCCGCGGCTGGACGGCCACCCCCGCCCTCGACCTGGTTCTCCGGCCGCTGTCGGACCTGGCGGTGTAGCCGCCCGCGGGGGCGGCGTGCGGTGGTCGCACGCCGCCCGGTGGACCTCAGCCCCGCGGCAGGGCGCGGCCCAGCAGTGCCAGCAGCCGGTCCCAGTGCAGGCGCAGCCCGTCGGCGTCGAACGCGTCGGTGTCGGCCATCGTGAAGCCGTGCACGGTGTCCGGGTAGACCTCGCAGGAGTAGGTGACGCCCGTTTCGTCGAACGCCTGCTCGAGCTCCTTGAGGGCCTCGGGCGCCAGGTCGGTCACGGCCAGGCCGAGGTGGACCTCGGCGGTCAGCGGCCCGACCAGGCGGTGCGGGCTGTCGGGCGCGTCGGTCACCAGGGGGCCGGGGTGGAACCCGCCGACGGCGGCGACCCGGTCGGGGTGCGCCGCCGCGGTGCGCACCGCGAGGACGGCGCCCATGCAGTAACCGGTCACGGCGACCGGTCCGGGGCTGACCTCCGGCTGGCTGGTGAGGAACCCGAGGTAGGCCTCCGCGTCGACCAGCGCCCGCTCGGGGGTGTGCTCCTGCATCAACGGGATCAGCTCGGCGAAGAGCGCGGGCCGCAGCTCGGCGGTGATGTGCTCGGGCAGCTCGACCACGGGCGGCGGGCCGTGCCGGTAGTAGACGTTCGGGACGAGCACGTAGTACCCGTGCCCGGCCAGTTCGCGGGCCATGTCCTCGATCACGGGGCGCAGGCCGAAGGCGTCGGAGTACAT
This sequence comes from Umezawaea tangerina, assembly GCF_003002815.1. Lineage (GTDB taxonomy): Bacteria > Actinomycetota > Actinomycetes > Mycobacteriales > Pseudonocardiaceae > Umezawaea > Umezawaea tangerina. The sequence continues at coordinate 524,033 of NZ_PVTF01000007.1, forward strand.
CAGCACGCCGGGGTGCGTCCCGCCGCCGTCGGGGAAGGCGACGAAGGCGTCGGCCAGGCCGTCGGCGGTGGGGATGGTGGCGGTCTTGGTGGGGATGGCGGATCTTCCTTCCTGGGTGGGTGCGGCGACCGCGGGGAGATCCGCGGGCCGCGCCACCGCAGGACACTGCCCCGTGGGGCGGTCGACGGCAACTCCGGGGTGGGCCGGTCCCGCTACCGCCCGACGGCCCGCTCCTTCAAGGCGGCCAGCGCCGCCGCGTCGTGGTGCCCGCCCGCGCGGACGACACCGCTGACCGCGTGCAGGTTGGCGACCTCCGCGGTGGGGTCGGCGTCGAGCAGGACGAGGTCGGCCTCCTTGCCGACCTCGACGGTGCCCGCGTCCGCCTCCCGCCCCAGGAACCGGGCCGGGTCGGTGGTGGCGCTCCGCAGGATCCGCAGCGGGCCGAGCCCGGCCTGGGCGAGCAGGTCGAACTCGTCGTGCAGGGAGGCGCCCGCGACCACCCAGGCCGCGCCGACCGCGTCGGTGCCCGCCAGGAGAGGGGCGCCCTTCCTCGTCGAGGATCCGCACCACGCGCAGCAGGAGCGCGAACTGGTCGGCGAAGACGGCGTGCTGGGCCTCGTCGAACTTCTTGCCGAACGCGGCGGCCGCGGCGGTCCAGGCCTTGCGCTCCTTCGCGGTGGCGTAGCGCAGGTCGGGGTCCGCGGCGAACGCCGGGTCGTCGCAGGAGTACTGGGCCTTGACCCGGATCAGCGTGGGGCAGTTCCAGGTGCCGTTCGCGGCGAACCGCCGGGCGAGCTCGCGGGCCTTCTCCTCGTCGAAGCTGTCGACCGCGTCACGGGCGGCGCGCAGGGTGTCGGGGCCCGCCAGCTGGGAGGGGTTGACCACGATCCGGCCCAGCACCCTCGCGGCGACCTTGTCGGCGAACGGGATCCGGAACGGCGGCGTCCTGATCGGACCGCGGGCGCCGGCGGCGCGCAGGTGCTCCTCGTGGCACGAGCAGCCGGTCAGCAGGCCGATCCCCGGTCCGACGTGCTCGATCGACCGGAAGCCCGCGTCGGACGCCGCGCGCACGTCGATGCCCGCGGGCAGGTGGCCGACGACCGGGACGCCCAGCCGGTCGGCCTCGACCTGGACGGCCGCGTAGACCTCGGGGGTGACCAGGCCCGCCTTGATGAAGTCCGCGCCGTCCTCGGCCTGGCGCCGCACCTCCGCGACCGCGGCGTCCGGCTTGCCCGCGTTGAGCGGCGTGAGCACCGTGCCGGGCGTGGCGAGCAGCCTCGGCGCTGAGGCGCCGTCGCCGGGGACCCGGTCCTGGCGGCGCAGGCGCAGCAGCTCGGGGGTGCCGCTCATCTGCCGGTAGCCGGTGACGCCGAAGGCGAGCATGAGCCCCAGCTCGGCGGAGGGGTCGGCGAGGTTGAGCGGGTGGGCGTGCATGTCCACGAACCCCGGCACGACGAAGCGGTCCCGGCCGTCGACCGTCGTCGGGTCGCCGTCTGGCCCCTCGGTGGCGCCGATCCCGGCGATCCGCCCGTCCGCGATCCGCACGTCCTGGTGAGGGGTGACCGCGCCGTCGCGCGGATCGACGACGGAGACGTTGGCGATGCGGTACATCGTGGTCCTCCCGGACGTCATAGTGAACAGATTTGTTCACTATATCCACGGGCGGTCATCATGGGGTCGTGACCCCGCCACCCGCGACCCGTCGTCGAGGCAGCGCGCTGACCGCGGCGATCCACCTCGCCACCCTGGAGGAGCTGGCCCGCACCAGCTTCGCCGAGCTGTCGTTCGACCGGATCGCGACGGCGGCGGGCACCGGCAAGGCGGCCCTGTACCGGCGCTGGTCCAGCCCCGAGGAGCTGGTGCTGGCCGCGCTCACCGACCCCGCGACCGGCTTCGGGCGGCCGCCCGTCCCACCCGCCACCGGTTCCCTGCGAGCCGATCTGATCGCGCTGCTCACCGGCTTCGTGCACGCGCTCGACGAGCCGCGCGGCCGGGCCCTGCGGCCGTTGCTGGCCTACCGCCACCAGAGTCCGGGGCTGTTCGACCGGGTGTGGGAGTCGGTGACCCGGCCCGCGCAGGAGGTGCTGATGCGGGTGCTGGGCGACGCGGTGGAACGGGGTGAGGCGGACCCGGCGCGGGTCACCGAGCGGACGGCCTCGATCGGCCCCCGGCTGCTCCTGGTGGAGGCGTGGCGCTCGGACGCCGTCGGCGACGACGAGGTGGTCCGGGTCGTGGACGAGGTGCTGCTCCCGCTGCTGTCCGGCTGACGCCCGGTGTCAGCGGTCCTCGGCGGTGTGCCGGACGAGGGCCGGGACGAGCACGTCCCACAGCGCCTTCGGCAGGTCGTGCCCGGCACCCTCGAGCACCAGCAGCTCCGCGCCGGGGACCGCGTCGCGCAGCGCCTCGCCGTGCGGGAGGGGGAAGACCGGGTCCAGGCCGCCGTGCACCACGAGCGTCGGCGCGGTGATGTCGCCGAACCCGCCGCTGGCCGGGCCGTCGAAGTCGGCGGCGTAGTGGTTGGCCAGGGTCGACGCGATGTCGTTCGCGCGGGCCACGTCCCGTTCGACCAGCGCGCGCACGGCGGTCTCGTCGAAGTGCGGAGAGCCGCCCGAGTACGCCTTCGCCGACGCGACGACGTAGTCCACCACCGCCGCGTGGTCGGCCGGGTCCGGCTGGGCGGGGGAGTGCGCGGCCAGGTCCGCCGAGGGTGGCGGGAGGTCGGGCCCTCCGGTGGAGGTGCTGACGAACACCAGGGAGGCCACCCGCTCCGGGTGGTCCACCCCGGCGATGAGCCCGATCCCGCCGAACATCGACTGGCAGACCAGGTGCCCGCGCTCGACGCCGACCGCGGACAGGACGCCGAGCGCGTCCGCGGTCAGGTCGGTGAACGCGTACCCCGGCCGCCCCGGCGGGTAGCTCGTCGACCGGCCGGTGTCCCGGTGGTCGTAGCGGACCACGAACCGGCCGTGGGCGGCGATCCGCTCGCACAGCTCGGCCTCCCACCACAGCATCGACGCCGCGGCGCCCGCGACGAGCAGCACCGCCGGGTCGCCCGGCCTGCCGAAGGTCTCGACGCACAGCTCCACGCCGTTGATCCCGTGCAGCCGCTCACCGCTCGACAGCGCCTCGTCCACGTGCGTCACGGTAGGTCGCCGAGCCTGCTGGCGGAAGTGGACACCGGGCCGATGAAAGGCCGCCGCGCTGCGGACGCGCGTCGAGGAGCTGCCCGCGCGGCGGGCGGCGCTCCCGGAGCTCGCCGACGTGATCTCGGCCATGCGGGGTCGACCTTCCCACCGGTGTGAACCCGGAGGCCGGCCGCATGACGACAGGAAAGCGGTTCGCCGCGGTGCACGCGGCGCTGGAGCGCAACCTCGCGAGTGGTGCGGAGCTCGGCGCGTCCATCGCGGTCGAGGTCGACGGGGAGCTCGTGCTGGACGTGTGGGGCGGGTACCGGGACGTCGCCCGGTCGCTGCCGTGGGAACGCGACACGATCACCACCGTCTTCTCGATCTGGGGCGGCTGGGGCGGGTCGATGGCGATCGTGGACTCCGAACGGCGGATGACCGTCGCGTACGTGATGAACCGGATGGGCCCGGACGTCCTCGGGTCCGCGCGGGCCGCGGAGTACGTCACCGAGGTCTACCGGGCGGTCGGAGTCCGGTAGACCGGAAAGTCCGCAAAAATAGGGGTAACGGAAGTCCGCGGATGCGCGACAATCGCCTAGGCGGCTACCCCCCAGCCGCCGGATCGCCGGTCGGGGTTCTCCACCCCCCTGAGGGCCCCGACCGGGCACAGCCCCCGCTGCACTACGGTCGTGGCGGGCGGCGGGAACCCGACCGCGCCGTCGCAGGCCCTTCTACCGGGAAGCCACGTGAAGAGCGTCGAGTTCAGCACCACGACCACCCTGCCCGCCCCACCCGACGAGGTCTTCGACCACCTCGCCGACCCGGACAACCATGTGGGCCTCTCGCCGTTGGTCGTCGAGGTGCGCGATATCCGCCGCGAGCCGGACGCGGTCCGCTTCACCGCCGTCGAGCGCTTCGCCCTCGGCCCTCTGCACCACGACAACGTCATCGAGGTCACCCTGAACCTCGGCGACGGCACCATCTCCGGCGACGTCGTCAGCCCCGGCGGCGTGCGGGTGGCCTACGCCTACCGCGTCGAACCGGTCCCCGGCGGGACCAGGGTGACCGACCACTACCGGCTGTCGGCGCCGTTCGGGCTGCTGCGGTTCGCGGTGGGGCAGGCGAAGAAGGTGCAGGAGGCGCGCGGACGCGAGCTGGTGCGCCGGTTCGAGGCGAAGCGCTCCCCGCGGTCCTGATCGGACGGTCGCGAAGGCTACCCGGACGGACCAGTGCCGGCACACGATCCGGGACTGTCCGGGCGGTGCGGGCCGGTCGACAATCGGACCATGGCCGAAAACGCTGGCGAGGGCGGGTTGTCCGAGGTTCTGGTCGTGGGGGCCGGGATGGCGGGGTTGGCGGCGGCGCGGGTGCTGGGGGAGCTCGGGCACCCCGTCGTGGTGCTGGAGGCGCGGGACCGGGTCGGCGGTCGGATCTGGACCGACGAGCACGGGGTCGACCTGGGGGCGCACTGGATCCACGGGACGGACGGCAACCCGATCACGGAGCTGGTGGAGGACCTGGGGATCCCGTACAGCTACGTCGGCGGGGACAGCGCGTACACCGGCGGCTTCGACAGCATGGACCTGGTCGGCGCGGACAACCGGGTGGCGGGCCACCGGCGCAAGAGCCGGACGCTGGCGCTGGCCGACGACGTGCTGCACGAGCTGGAGCAGCGCGCGGCGGCGGCCCGGAAGGCCGGGCACCCGGACATGCCGCTCGGCGAGGCCGTGCGGCGGATCATGGCCGAACGGCGAATGTCCACAGAGGACGAACAGGCGGTCAGGTTCCACCTCAACGTGATCCTGCGCGAGGACGTGGGCGAGGACGCGGACAAGCTGTCGCTGAAGTACTGGGAGGACGGCTACCTGGTCTACGGCTACGGTGACAGCACCCTGCACCAGGGCTACCAGTCCGTGGTGGACGCGCTGGCCGAGGGGCTGGACGTCCGGCTGGGGCACGTGGTCACGGGCGTCGACACCGGCGGCGATCGGGTCCGGGTCGTGACCGACCGGGGCGTGTTCGAGGCGGACAAGGTGCTGGTGACCCTTCCGCTGGGCGTGCTCAAGGCCGACGCGGTGCGGTTCGAGCCGCCGCTGCCGGAGGCGAAGCGGTCGGCGATCGCGCGGCTCGGCTTCGGCACGCTCAACAAGATCGCCCTGCACTTCCGGGAACCGTTCTGGCCCAAGGACCAGTACGTCTTCGGCTACCTGTGCCGGGACACCGACCGCTACCCCACGGTCGTGATCAGCATGTGGAGGTCCCACGGCAAACCGGTCCTGGTGATGCTGCTCGGCGCCTCGCTCGGCCGCGGGATGGAGTCCTGGTCGGACGACGACGTCACCGCCTACGCCACCACGGTCGTCGAGGACGTCTTCGGCGCCGACGCCCCCGCGCCCGAGCACGTCTCGCGGACCGCGTGGTCCACCGACCCGTTCGCGCTCGGCTCCTACACGTGCATCGGTGTCGACGCCTCGTCGAAGGACATCGCCACGCTCGCCGAACCCGTGGGGGACCGGCTGTTCTTCGCCGGCGAGGGCACGAACCCCTACCACTGGGGCTGCGTGCACAGCGCGTACGAGACCGGCAGGCGCGAGGCCGCGCGGATCAGCGGCGACTCCGGCGTCTACACCCCGCCGAGCGCCGGGACGTCCCGCCGCCAGTCGCGCAACACCGACCGGATGCTGCGGTTCGTGCGGATGCGGATGGCGCACATCACCGACCGCGAGCTGACCGAACGCGTGGCCTGCCTGCGGGAGAGCGCGGACCCGCACGGCGTCCGGCTGTTCACGTCGCTGGTCGACTCCGAGCTGGAGACGCTCGCGTCGATGTTCGACGAGATCCCGTTCGCCGCGGGCGACGCGATCTGCCGGGAGGACGAGGCCGCGCACGGCGTGTTCCTGGTCGCGAGCGGTCAGGTCGAGGTCGACTTCGGCGGCATCTACGACCGCGCCGTCCTCGGCCGCGGCGCCCTGCTCGGCCACCACGACCTGTTCTTCGACGCCCGCACCACCTCCGTCACGGCGCTGGGCGATGACGTGGTCGTGTTCTACCTGGACCACTACCGCTACCAGAGCTTCCTCTACGCCTTCCCGGACGTCCTGATGCTGATGATGAAGGACCTGGTGGTCCGGTGGGAACAACTGGAAACCGCCCTCGGCTCCACACCGCTTCCCGCCGCCCGCCGGGAGACGGGGGTGGTCTAGCCGCGCCGACCGATGGCGGACCGCCCTGGTGGTCTAGGTGGCCGGGTGGTTTCGACGAGTAATGCGCGTAGGCAGACCGCCGAAGCTCGCCGACGCGGAACCGGTCACCCTGGCGGTGGCCCGAGCACTGCTGGGCTTCACCTTCGAGGCGAGGTGGCCGCGATTCCCGCCGTCCGGATGTCCGGAGCGCTTCCGCACCTACCCGGCCAGTCCGATCCCGCTCCACCGCAGAGCTCCGAGTTCGGGCTGGCTGGGCGGACTACGGCTACTGCCGATCACCTGGGTCTTGGCCGCGAGTTGCGCATCACCGGTCTAGCCGCGCCGACCGGTGGCGGCCCAACCGGGCTGGTCTAGCTGTCGACCGGGGGAGCGGTGACGAGTTCGGTGGTGGGGTCGTGGGGGAGGTCGGGCGTGCCCGCGACAACGATCGTGGCCTTGCGCCACGGTTGTTCGCGCAGCAGGAGCGGCAGCTCCTCGGCCAGCCACGCGGTGATGTGCCGCCGCTGCTCCTCGGAGTCGCCGTCGCGCGCGACCAGGCGGCGTTCCTGATCGTCGAGGTCGCCCTGGACCCAGATCGAGGCGTCGAACCACGGGGCGAGGGCGGTGCGGATGACGCCGGTGCCCTCGACCCACACGACGTCAGCCCCGGCGGGGACGTCGATGGTGCCGGGGCGGTCGTGCGCGACCCAGGCGGGTGGGCGGAAGCGCACCGGTGCGCCGCGGTGCAGGGGGCGCAGGACGTGCTCGGTGAGCAGGTCCGCCCAGTCGAAGTAGGCCTGGTTCCAGGCGATGTCGTCGGTGTGCACGACGCCGGACACCGGGACCGCCGCGCGGAGCCGGTCGACGAGCGTGGACTTGCCCGCGCCGCCGCGACCGTCGACCGCGACCAGCGACGGGCGTCCGGTGACCGGCGCCGACCGGAGTCGTCGCACGACCTCGGCCAGTGCTTCGACCCGCCACCCCGTCGCCTGGACCTCACCCGGATGCAACCGCACGCGCGGACCTCCTCGGTCTACCGGGGTCCGACCCTAGGCCACCGCGCGGGTCGACGGCACCGCCGACCTAGCCGAGCCTCGATGTTACCTCTTGGGCAACTTCGGGATGCCGTTCCGTTCCACCGCGGAACCATGCGCCGCCGTGCTAATCTCCCGCCCTCCCAATGATTTCCGGGTGCAGGTCGGTCGGGACGACCCTTGACGTGGAGGTAGGACCGTGGCGGGACCCCTGTCGATCCGGGACATGCGGGAGGACGACCTCCCCGTGCTGTTCGAGATCCAGCTCGACGACACCGCCCACCACATGGCGGCGTTCGTCGGCGAGGCCGCCCGTGAACGCGAGTCCTACCTGGTCAAGGCGCGGCGGAACCTGGCGGCCGAGGCCACCGTGAACAAGGTGGTCGAGCGCGACGGCGAGGTCGTCGGCAGCGTGTCCGCCTTCCCGCTGGAGGGTCGCACCGAGGTCACCTACTGGATCCGCAAGGACTGCTGGGGTCAGGGCGTGGCGACCGGGGCGTTGGCGCTGCTGCTCGCCGAGCTGGCGGTGCGGCCGGTGCACGCGAGCGCCGCGCACGACAACGAAGGGTCGATCCGGGTGTTGGAGCGCAACGGGTTCGTCCGGATCGGCACCGCGGAGGGGTTCGCCGAGGCGCGGCAGCAGACCATCACCGAAGTGGTCTACCGGCTCGACTGACCGGTCACGGGGCCGGGTAGACGAAACCCTCGTCGCGCACGTAGGTGTAGCCGACCTCGGTCTGGTCCGCCGCGCACTTGTCCGACACGCAGGTCGCGTTGTCCTCGCGCCCGGAGTGCCAGAACAGCCGCAGCGGGACCGTGCCGGGACGCTGGGTGGGGTACACGAAACCCTCGTCCCGCACGAAGACGTACCCGACGAGCTCCTGCTCGTGGACGCACGCGTCGGTGGCGCAGCTCGCGATGTCGCCGCGGGCCTCGTTCCAGTACGTCTTCAGCGGCACGGCGCCGTCCTGCCGCGAGGACAGCAGCCGCCCCTCGGCGGTGGCCACGCCGTACTCGGCGCGGTGCTTGCCGAGACAGCCCTCGTCGAAGCAGGTCGCGTTGTCCTGGAGGGTGCCGTTCCAGTAGAGCCGCAGCTCCTTCTGGGCGGGCGCGTTGGAGGCGGACGTCGGCGTGGGCTTCGACGAGGACGACGGTGGCGCCGAGGACGACGCCGACGACGCGGACGACTTGGTCGTGCTGGAGGAGGTCGTGCTCTGCGACGTCGGGGCGGGGCCGCCGCTGGCGGTGGCCGACCACGGCCAGGTCTGCCACACGACGGCGGCCGCGCCCACCACGGCGACGACGGCGACGGCCGAGACCGTGGGCACCACCCAGCCGGGGCGGCGGCGGGCCGGCGGTGGCGGCGTGGCGGGGGCGCCGGTGCGCAGCTGCTCGCCGGGGGCGAAGATCGACGTGGGGTTCGGGCGGGGCGGGGGCGGCACGGCGATGCGGTCCGTCCGCTCCGCGATCGGCACGTTGTGCGGGCCGGGCGGCAGGAACCGGGCCACGGCGGCGCGCTGGTCGTCGATCATCCGGTGCACGGCGGGCAGCCACGGCTGCACCGACGGCGGGACCGGGTGGGCGAGGTCGAGGACCTGGTCCGGTGTGGGGCGCCTGCTCGCGTCCTTCTGCAGGCAGCGTTCCACGATCAGGCGCACCCGCGGCGGCAGCGCCGAGAGGTCGTGTCGCACGCCGACCACGTTGTTCAGCGTCTGCAACGTGGACGCGCCGGTGAACGGGCTCCGCCCGGTGCAGGCGGCGGCGAGCACGGCGCCCAGGGCGAACACGTCGCTCGCCGGGCCGACCACGCCCTCCTCGACCTGCTCCGGGGACATGAACCCCGGCGAGCCGACCATCGAGCCGGTGTGGGTGAGGTTGTTGCCGGGGTCGTCCACGGCCTTGGCGATGCCGAAGTCGATCACCCGCAGGCCGTCGTCGGTCAGCAGCACGTTCGACGGCTTGAGGTCGCGGTGGACCAGCCCGACCCGGTGGATCTCCTGCAACGCCGTCGCCAGCCCGGCCGCCAGGCGCAGCGCCGACGCCTCCGGCAGCCGGCCGGCCACCGCGACGGCGTCGTGCAGCGACGGGCCGGGCACGAACACCGACGCCAGCCACGGCACGTCCGCGTCCGCGTCGGCCTCGACGACGGCCGCGGTGTAGGCCCCGGAGACCTTCCGGGACGCCTCCACCTCGCGGCTGAACCGGACCCGGAACCCCTCGTCGGCGACGAGCGCGCCGTGGATCAGCTTGACCGCGACCAGCCGCCCGTCCGGGCCGGACCCCAGCAGCACGCGGCCCATCCCGCCCCGGCCGAGCTCGGCCAGGATCCGGTACCGCCCGATCGTGGTCGGGTCGGACGCTCCGAGCGGCTTCACGCTTAACCCCTTCGAGCAGGTCGGCTGGTGCCCCGGTCCCGGTGCTCCGGCGTCCGTCGTGCGGAACGCGCCCCGGTGAGGCCGCCTCCATCCTACGGATGATCAACTCCGGCACGGCGTCGGGAACGCCTGGTGAGCCGCGCCACGTCCATCGCCCACACAGGACGCGCGGGCCGGCTCCCGGTCGGTGCGCGGCCTTCCGGTCGCGCACCGACCGATCGGTCCTCTGTGGACGGGCGGCCCCGGTGGTGTCACCCGACCGGGTGACCTGCGCCGACCCGGTGGCGGCGGACCGGTGGCCACGGCCACGCGGCCGCGCCGCCGAGCGGTGCGGGACCGGGGTCGCGAGGGCCCCGGCCGTGCTCTGTTCGGGTCGTCCTGGCGGCGTGGCGAGGGCCGTGTCGTCGCGGACGGGCGGGGAACCTGCACACTGGACGGTGATCAGCAGCACTCGGGAGGGCGGCGCGATGGGCGCAGCGGGCACGGCGCGGCAGCCGCGGGTCGGGTCGCGCCAGCAGGCGGACCTGCTCGCACTGCTGCGCGACGAGGGCGCCACCTCCAGGGTCGCGCTCGGTGAACGGGTCGGTCTGCCGCGCGCGAAGCTGACCGCGGAGCTGGGCAAGCTGGTGGACACGGGCCTGGTGGAGGTCGGCGGCCCGGCGGCCAGCCGGGGCGGGCGGCGCTCGAACTTCGTGCACCTCGCCGACGACCTGCGCCTGCTCGGCGTGGACGTCGGGGCGACCTCGATCACCGTGGCGGTCACCGACGGGCGCTGCGAGGTGCTGGCCCACCTGAGCGAGGAGTGCGCGGTCCGCGAAGGGCCGGTGGCCGTGCTGGGCCGGGTGACCGCGCTGGCCGAGCAGGTGCTCGCGCAGGCGCCGGGGCGGCTGATCGGGGCCGGGATAGGGCTTCCGGGGCCGGTGAGCTTCCGGGACGGCATGCCCGTGGCGCCGCCGATCATGCCGGGCTGGGACCGCTACCCGGTGCGCGACGAGCTGGCGGGCAAGTGGGGCTGCCCGGTGACCGTCGACAACGACGTCAACGTGATGGCGCTGGGGGAGCGGCACGCCGGGGTCGCGCGGTCCCTCGACGACCTGATCTTCGTGAAGGTCGGCACGGGCATCGGCTGCGGCATCGTGCTCGGCGGCCGGGTCTACCGGGGCGTCGCGGGCACGGCCGGGGACATCGGCCACATCAGGCTGGACGACTTCGGCCCCGCGTGCGTGTGCGGCGAGGTCGGCTGCCTGGAGGCGTACTTCGGCGGTGCCGCGCTGGCCCGCGAAGGGCTCACGCTGGCCCGCAGCGGCCGGTCGACGCTGCTCGCCGCCGTGCTGGAGGAGCGCGGCCAGCTGACGGCGGAGGACGTGGGCATGGCGGCCAGGTCCGGCGACTTCGCCGCGGCCAGCCTCGTGCGCGAGGGCGGCAGGCGGCTCGGCCACGTCGTGGCGTCGCTGGTCAGCTTCCTCAACCCCGGCATGGTCGTGATCGGCGGCGGCGTGTCCCGGCTCGGGCACTCGCTGCTCGCCGAGGTCCGCGGCGCCGTCTACCGCCGCTCGTTGCCGCTGGCCACGGGCAACCTGCCGATCGTGCTGTCCGAGCTGGGCGACCTGGCGGGCGTGACGGGCGCGGCCTGGTCCGCGACCGACCGGGCGTTCAGCACCGTCACCTGATTCCCCTCCCGGTGGACTCCCGGCGTGCGGGCCTGGATCTTGACAACGTTGTCATCGCCAGGGCGGTCGACGGGGTGTTCCCGGCATCGGTGAGAAGTTTCGCGCCTTTCCGACCGGCTTTCGTCTAAAAAAAGCGAAAGTACCCCCTACTTCTTGCTCTGGATGGCCTATTGCGTCCGATATGGGCAGTAGGTCAGGCTCCTTTGTGAGCTGAAACACCCAAGTTCGATCGGCTCCTCAACGAAGTGGAGCGTCCGTGCCGCACACCCCGGGCCCGGCGGACCGCGCAGGTCTGCGCAGGGCGAACCTGGACCTCCTCGTGCGAATGCTGCGCGAGCGCGGTCAGGTCTCCCGCGCGCAGCTCGCGGTGCACTCCGGGCTCTCCAAGGCGACGGTCTCCTCCCTGGTCGGCGACCTGGCCCGGCGCGGCGTCGTCCGGCCCGCGGGCATCACCGCGGGCGGGCAGGGCAGGCCCGGTGAGCTGGTCGAGCTGCGACCGGCCGCGGCCTGCGGCGTCGGTCTCGACCTCCAGGTCGACCACGTCGGCGCGACCGTCGTGGACCTCACCGGCGAGGTGCTGCTGCGCAGGCGGATCGCCTGCGACGTCCCCTCCTCCGGCCACGAGCGCGTGCTGGACCTGCTCGCGGACGTGCTGACCGGCGTGCTGGACGACGTGCGGGCGCGCGGCGGCTGGGTCGTCGGGGCCACGGCCGCCGTGCCGGGTCTGGTCGACACCGACGGCGCCGTGGTGCGGTTCGCCTCCCGGCTGCGGTGGCGCGAGGTCGCCCTGCGCGACGGGCTGGCCGCCCGCACCGGGCTCGCCCTCGACTTCTTCGGCGCCGACAACGACGCCAACCTGGCTGCCGTCGCCGAGCACGACGCGGGCGCGGCGGCGGGCCTCGACGACTTCGTGCACCTCGCGGGCGGCCACGGCGTCGGCGCGGGGGTCTTCTCGCGCGGCGAGCTCGTGCGCGGCCACCTCGGCTACGCGGGCGAGGTCGGCCACATGATGCTCGACCCGCTGGGCCCGTGGTGCTCGTGCGGACGGCGCGGCTGCTGGGAGACGCAGGTCGGCCTCGGCGCGCTGCTGCACGCCTGCGCCACCCCCGACGACCCGGTCCACGACCCGGCGCTCGACCCGGACGCCCGGATGGTGCTGGTCAGGGCGCGGGCCGAGACCGGCGACCGGCGCACCCTCGACGCCCTGCACCAGATCGGCGCGGCGCTCGGCGCGGGCGCCGCGGTGCTGGTCAACCTGCTCAACCCGGCCGCCGTGGTGCTGGGCGGCTACTTCGCCGCCCTGCCCGAGTGGCTGGTGGAACCGGTCCGCTCCGAGGTCGCCGCGCGCGTCCTCGCCGAGGGCGCCGGGGGCGCGACGGTCGTCGCGTCCCGGCTGGGGTTCCGGGGCCCGTCCACCGGTGGCGCCGTGCACGCGCTGCGCCGGGTGCTGGACGAGCCGGCCGTGGTCCCGGTCGACGAACACGCTGAGAACACGGCGAACGTGCCGGAAGGGATGGTGGCCCCGTGACCGCTGGCGCGGACGACCCCGTACTGGCCCACCCAGGGCAGGACGTCGGACCGGACGACCTCGGGCAGCCGCTGCTGAGGATGACCGGCATCGTGAAGGAGTTCCCCGGTGTCCGGGCGCTCGACGGCGTGGAGCTGAGCGTGCTGCCGGGCGAGGTGCACTGCCTGCTGGGCCAGAACGGCGCGGGCAAGTCGACGCTGATCAAGGTCCTCGCCGGGGCGCACCGGCCCGACCACGGCGAGATCCTGTGGCGGGGCGAGCCCGCGGTGCTGGCGTCGCCGGTCGCGGCCCTGCGCCTGGGGATCGCGACGATGTACCAGGAGCTCGACCTCGTGCCGGGGCTCTCCGTCGCGGAGAACGTGTTCCTCGGGCACGAGAGGTCCCGGTTCGGGTTCAGCCGCCGGGGCGCCGCGCGCGCCGAGGCCGCCGCGCTGATGCGCAGGCTCGGGCACGCCGAGATCCCGCCGGAGCGCGAGGTCGGCCTGCTGTCCGCCGCCGGGCAGCAGCTCGTGTCGATGGCGCGGGCGCTGGCCCACGACGCGCGGCTCATCGTCATGGACGAGCCGACCGCCGCGCTGGCCTCCGACGAGGTGGACAACCTGTTCCGCATCGTCGGCGAGCTGGCGGCCGACGGGGTGTCCGTCGTCTACATCTCGCACCGGCTGGAGGAGATCCGCCGCATCGGCAGCCGCGTGACCGTCCTCAAGGACGGCCGCACCGTCGCTTCCGGACTCCCGGCGGGCACGCCGACCGGGGAGCTGGTGAACCTCATGTCGGGCCGCCAGGTCAGCACGGTGTTTCCGGTCCGCGAGGAGTCCGCGGCCGACGAGCGGGTCGAGGTGCTCAAGGTCGAGGGGCTGACCAGGGCGGGCGAGTTCGCCGACGTCAGCTTCACCGTGCACGCGGGGGAGGTGCTCGGCATCGCCGGGCTCGTCGGCGCCGGGCGCAGCGAGATCCTGGAGACCGTGTTCGGGGCCCGCAGGCCCGACGCGGGCACGGTGAGCGTCGACGGGGTCCGGCTCAAACCGGGCAGCGTCTCCGCCGCCGTCAAGGCCGGGATCGGGCTGGCCCCCGAGGAGCGCAAGAGCCAGGGCCTGCTGCTGGACCTGCCGGTCGCGCACAACGTGACGCTGGCCAGCCTGGGCACCTACAGCACGGCCGGGTTCACCGACCGGGCGCGGGAGATGGCGGACTCGCGCGCGGTGCTGGAGAAGCTGGAGCTGCGGCCCGCCGACCCGCGTCGGCTGGTGGGCACGTTCTCCGGCGGCAACCAGCAGAAGGCCGTCGTCGCGCGCTGGCTGGTGCGCGGCTGCCGGGTCCTGCTGCTCGACGAGCCCACCCGCGGTGTCGACGTCGGCGCGCGGGCGGAGCTGTACCGGCTCGTGCACGAGCTGGCCGCCGACGGGGTGGCCGTGGTCCTGGTGTCCAGCGAGGTGCCCGAGGTGCTCGGCCTCGCCGACCGGGTCCTGGTGCTGCGCGAGGGCGAGGTGCTCGCCGACCGACCGGCCGCCGAGCTGACCGAGGCGGACGTGCTCGACATCGTGATGGAAGGCAGCGCCGCGACCGAGCTCGCGGGCGTCGCAGAGGAGGCTTCGTCGTGACCAGCAAGTCCTCGACCCCGGTGCTGGCCACCGGCACCGACGACCCGACACCACCACCGCGGCAGCGGGAACGCCCGCGCCGCGGCGGCTTCCCCGTGGACGTGCGCCTCGCGGGCCTGGTGGGCGTGCTGCTCCTGCTGTGCCTGGTCGGCTACATCACCCGCCCGGACGGCTTCCTGACCGAGGCCAACATCTCCACGATGCTGCGCCTCGCCGCGGCCATCGGCGTGGTGAGCGTCGGCATGACGTTCGTGATCATCAGCGGCGGCATCGACCTGTCCGTCGGGTCGATCGTGGCGCTGAGCAGCGTGTGGATGACCACGCTCGCGACCCAGTCCTACGGGCCCGTGGTGATGGTGCTCTGCGGGCTGCTCGTGGGCCTGGCCTGCGGTCTGGTCAACGGGCTGCTGATCTCCTACGGCAAGATCGTGCCGTTCATCGCCACCCTCGCCATGTACGCCTCGGCGCGCGGCCTGGCCGAACGGCTGTCCGGGCGGCGCACGCAGGTCGTGTCCGAGACGGGCTTCACCACCTTCTTCCGCGGCGCCTTCCTCGGCATCCCGGTGCTCATCTGGATGCTGGCGCTGGTGTTCGCGGTCGGCTGGGTCCTGCTCAACCGCACCAACTTCGGCCGCCGCACGCTCGCGGTCGGCGGCAACGCCGAGGCCGCCCGCCTGGCGGGCATCGACGTCAAGCGGCACACCGCGCTCGTCTACGGCATCGCGGGCCTGTGCTGCGGCATCGCCGCGATCATGGTCGTGGCCCGCACCACCTCCGGTGCCTCCACCAACGGCCTGTTCTACGAGCTGGACGCCATCGCGGCCGTCGTCATCGGCGGCACCCTGCTCACCGGCGGCCGGGGCAGCCTCATCGGCACCCTGGTCGGCGTCCTGATCTTCACGGTGCTCAACAGCATCTTCACCCAGAACAACCTGGACACCGACATCCAGAACATCGCCAAGGGCGTGATCATCGTCGCCGCCGTGCTGCTGCAGAGCACGAAGCTGCGCCGCCGGATCCGCAAGACCTGACCCGCGCGACCCCGGCCCGCCCACCGGGCACGGCCCGCACCCGCCCGACCGCTCCGCTCACCACCTCACACCGCTGGAGTTCGCCATGCCATCACTCGACCGCCGCCGCTTCCTGTGGGGCACCACGGCGCTCGGCGCCACCGCCGTCCTGGCCGGCTGCACGTCCAACGAGGCGCCGCAGGCGGGCGCCTCCAACGCCGCCGTGGCCGGGGCGTCGGGGGCGAACAGCCAGCCCGGCAAGGCCGTCACCATCGGCTTCTCCGCGCCCGCCGCCGACCACGGCTGGATGGCGGCCATGACGAAGAACGCCAAGGCGCAGGCGGGGCAGTTCTCCGACGTGACGCTGAAGGCCACCGAGGGCACCAACGACGTCAACCAGCAGATCGCCCAGGTCGAGACGCTGATCAACGACAAGGTCGACGTGCTGGTGATCCTGCCGTTCGACGGCAAGGCGCTCACCGAGGTCGGCAGGCAGGCCACCGACGCGGGCATCCAGGTCGTCAACGTGGACCGGATCTTCGACACGCCGCTGGCCTACCGGGCGTGGATCGGCGGTGACAACTACCGGATGGGCGTCAACGCGGGCAACTACATCGCCGCGCAGATGAAGGCGAAGAACATCTCCAGCCCGGTGATCGGCGAGGTCGCGGGCATCGACTCGCTGCCGCTGACCCAGGAGCGCAGCAAGGGCTTCAAGGACGCGCTGGCCCGCGCGGGCTTCTCCGTCGGCCCGCGGGTGTCCGCCCAGTTCACCCCGGAGTCCGGCGAGCAGCAGACCGCGAACCTGCTCCAGGGCGCGAGCAAGCTCGACGCGCTGTGGAACCACGACGACGACCAGGGCATCGGCGTCCTGGCGGCGATCGACGGCGCGGGCCGCAAGGACTTCATCATGGTGGGCGGCGCCGGGTCGCGGAACATGATGAACCTGATCAAGGCCGACAGCGGCGTGGTCAAGGCGACGGTGCTCTACAGCCCGTCGATGGCCTCCTCCGCGATCGCGCTGGCCCGGATGCTGGGCCAGGCCAAGGGGATCGGCGACCTCGCCGAGCACGAGATCCCGGCGCTCATCACGACCTACTCCGCCGTCGTGAGCAAGGAGAACGTGGACTCCTACCTCGACGTCGGCTTCGACTCCTGACCGGGTCCCGGCGTCGCAGCGCGGCGGCGCCGGGGCCTTCCGGGCCGTGGTGGGAACACACGATCGACGAAGGGCCAGGGATGAACGAGCAGATCGGCGTCGGGATGGTGGGGCACGCGTTCATGGGCGCGGTGCACTCCCAGGCCTGGCGCAACGCGCACCGCTTCTTCGACCTTCCGCTGGTGCCGAGGCTCTCGGTGCTCGGCGGACGGGACGAGGCCCGCACGCGGGCCGCGGCGGACAAGTACGGCTGGGCCGACGTGGAGACGGACTGGGCCGCGCTGGTCCGCCGCGACGACGTGCAGGTGGTCGACATCTGCACGCCCGGCGACACGCACTGCGACATCGCGGTGGCGGCGCTGGAGGCGGGCAAGCACGTGCTGTGCGAGAAGCCGCTGGCGAACTCGGTCGCGGAGGCCGAGAAGATGGCCGCGGCCGCGGAGGCCGCCGCCGCGCGCGGTGTGCGGTCGATGGTGGCGTTCAACTACCGCCGGGTGCCCGCGCTGGCGCTGGCCCGCAGGCTGGTGGCCGACGGCCGGATCGGCGAGGTGCGGCACGTCCGGGCCGTGTACCTCCAGGACTGGCTGTCCGACCCGGCCTCGCCGCTGACGTGGCGGCTGGACAGGGAGAAGGCGGGCTCCGGCGCGCTGGGCGACCTCGGCGCGCACATCGTGGACGCCGCGCAGTTCGTCACCGGCCTGACCATCACCGGGGTGTCGGCGCTGACCGAGACGTTCACGACCACGCGCCCGGACGGCGCGGGCGGCACCGGCGAGGTCACCGTGGACGACGCGGCGCTGTTCCTGGCCCGCTTCGACGGCGGCGCGGTCGGCAGCTTCGAGGCCACCCGCTACGCGCTGGGCCGCAAGAACGCGATGCGGCTGGAGGTCAACGGGTCGCGCGGCAGCCTGGCCTTCGACTTCGAGTCCATGAACGAGCTCCAGTTCTTCGACGGCGACGCCCCCGGCGCGGAGGCGGGGTTCCGCCGGGTGCTGGTCACCGAGGGCGACCACCCCTACGTCGGCGCGTGGTGGCCGCCCGGCCACCTGCTCGGCTACGAGCACACGTTCGTCCACGAGGTCGTGGACCTGGTGGGCGCCATCGCCGCCGGGACCGACCCGGCGCCGAGCTTCGCCGACGGGCTCCGGGTGCAGCGGGTGCTCGCCGCGGTCGAGGACAGCGCGGCGGCGGGGAGCTGGCAGTCGGTCCCCGCCTGAGACGACGGAATCGCACGCCCTGCTGAGAAGGCGGTACCGACCCGGCGGACGGGCCGGGTCGGTACCGCGACACGAGAGGAGGTCTCCCCGAAGGAAAGCCCTGCCTTCCGCGGTCCCCAGTTCCGTGAGAACGAGGAGAGAGTACCCGTGCGTGGTAACCGAAGCGTCCATCACGAACCGCAGTTGCGACCTCCACCCCCGAACCCAACCCGATCGGTGCGGCGGCTCGGCGTCGCCGCTCTCGCCCTGCTGACCGGAGTGGGCACCGCTCTCGTCGGCGCCGCCGCGCCCGCCGCGGCCCACCCGGACGGCGAGCACGTCCTGGTGTTCTCCAAGACCGCGGGCTTCCGGCACGACTCCATCCCGGACGGCATCGCCGCCATCCAGGCGCTCGGGGCGGCCAACGAGTTCTCGGTGGAGGCCACCGAGGACGCGGGCGCGTTCACCGACGCCAACCTGGACCGGTTCGACGCGGTCGTGTGGCTGTCCACGACCGGTGACGTGCTCGACGACCAGCAGCAGGCCGCGTTCGAGCGGTTCGTGCAGGACGGCGGCGGCTACGCCGGGGTGCACGCCGCGGCGGACACCGAGTACTCGTGGCCCTGGTACGGCGACCTCGTGGGCGCCTACTTCAAGTCCCACCCGGCCATCCAGCAGGCCGACGTCGTGGTCGAGGACCACGACCACCCGTCCACGGCGCACCTGCCGGACAAGTGGACCCGCACCGACGAGTGGTACAGCTACCGCAGCAACCCGCGCACCGACGTGCACGTGCTGGCGGCGCTGGACGAGCACAGCTACACGCCCACCGACCCCGCGGGCGACCACCCCATCGCGTGGTGCCACCCGCAGGGCTCGGGCCGGTCCTGGTACACGGGGATGGGGCACACCAAGGAGTCCTACTCGGACCCCGCGTTCCGGCAGCACCTGCTGGGCGGCATCAGGTACGCCGCGGGGGCCGTCGCGGCCGACTGCGCGCCGGACGGCACGACGCCGAACCAGCCGCCGACCGACGCCGACTTCGACCAGATCACCCTGGCGCTGGGCGAGGAGAAGACCGGTGAGCCGATCGCGCTCGCCGTCCTGCCCGACCGCCGGGTGCTGCACACCTCCCGCGACGGTCGCGTGTGGCTGACGACGCCGGAGGCGACGACGTCGCTGGCCGGGACGCTGGCGGTCTACAACCACGACGAGGACGGCCTGCAGGGCATCGCCGTCGACCCGGACTTCGCCACGAACAAGTGGGTCTACCTGTACTACGCGCCACCGCTGGACACCCCGGCCGGTGACGCGCCGGAGAACGGCACCGCGGCGGACTTCGCGCCGTTCAAGGGCCACAACCAGCTGTCGAGGTTCAAGCTGGCCGACAACGGCACCCTCGACCTGGGCAGCGAGCAGCGGATCATCCAGATCCCGGCCGACCGCGGCCTGTGCTGCCACGCAGGCGGCGAGATCGACTTCGACGCGCAGGGCAACCTGCTGCTGTCCACCGGCGACGACACCAACCCGTTCGCCTCGGACGGCTACAACCCGATCGACGAGCGCGCCGACCGCAACCCCGCGTTCGACGCCCGCCGCTCCTCGGCCAACACCAACGACCTGCGCGGCAAGATCGTCCGGATCGCGGTGGCCGCGGACGGCTCGTACTCGGTGCCCGCGGGCAACCTGTTCGCGCCGGGCACGGACAAGACCCGTCCCGAGATCTACGCGATGGGCTTCCGCAACCCGTTCCGGTTCTCCGTGGACAGGCAGACCGGCTGGATCCACCTCGGCGACTACGGTCCCGACGCCGGTGCGGCGAACCCCGACCGCGGTCCCGGTGGGACGGTCGAGTTCAACCTGATCAAGGAGCCCGGCAACTACGGCTGGCCGCTGTGCGTCGGGGACAACCTGGCCTACAACGACTACGACTTCGCCACCGGCACGTCGGGCCCGAAGTTCGACTGCGCCCACCCGCGCAACGACAGCCCGCACAACACCGGGCTGGTGGACCTGCCGCCCGCCAAGGCCGCGTGGATCCCCTACGACGGCGGGTCCGTGCCGGAGTTCGGCACCGGCGGCGAGTCGCCGATGGGCGGCCCGACCTACCACTTCGACCCCGGCCTGAACAAGGTCACGAAGTTCCCGGAGTACTTCGACGGCAAGAACTTCGCCTACGAGTGGGACCGCGGCTGGATCAAGACCATCGACGTCGGCCCGGACGGCGAGCGCGGCGACATCACCCCGTTCTTCGACTCGATGACGCTGACCAGGCCGATGAACCTGGAGTTCGGGCCGGACGGCTCGCTCTACGTCCTGGACTACGGCAGCGGCTACTTCGGCGGGGCCGCGGACTCGGCGGTCTACCGGATCGACTACACCCAGGGCAACCACACGCCCGTGGCGAAGCTGGCGGCCGACAAGACGTCGGGCCCGGCGCCGCTGACGGTCAACTTCGACCCCGCCGGCACGACCGACGAGGACGGCCCCGACCTCACCTGGGCGTGGGACTTCGACGGTGACGGCACCACCGACTCCACGCAGGCCGGACCGGTGAGCCACACCTACACCACGGTGGGCCAGTACAGCGCGAAGCTGTCGGTGACCGACCCGACCGGGCTGACCGGCTCGGCCAGCGTGGTGGTCAACGTCGGCAACACCGCGCCGGTGGTCACGCTCAACACCCCGCTCGACGGCTCGGTGTTCAGCTTCGGCGACCAGGTGCCGTTCTCGGTCACGGTCGTCGACCCCGAGGACCAGCCGGTCGACTGCTCCAAGGTGGTCGTGGAGTACATCCTCGGCCACGACAGCCACGGCCACCCGCTCAGCCGGGCCACCGGCTGCGAGGGCACCATCCCGACCCCGGCCGACGGCGGTCACGGCGCGGACGCCAACGTCTTCGGCGTCATCAACGCCACCTACACCGACAACGGCGCGCCGGGCGCCCCGGCGCTGACCGGGTCCGACGAGGCCGTGCTGCAGCCCAAGCACAAGCAGGCCGAGTTCTACACCGGCGCGCAGGGCGCGCGGGCGCTGGAACGCGACACCGCGGAGGGCCGCAAGCGGGTCGGCGAGATCGAGAACGGCGACTGGATCAAGTTCGGCCCGGTCAACCTCGTCGGTGTCACCGGCATCGGCTACCGGGTCTCCTCGGACGGTTCCGGCGGCACGCTCGAGGTGCGCCTCGACGCGCCGGACGGCCCGCTGGTGCAGTCCACGTACGTGGCCAACACCGGGGGCTGGGACAACTACGTCGACCTCGCGCCGACACCGGTCAGCGACCCCGGTGGCACGCACGAGATGTACTTCGTGTTCAAGGGCGGCTCGGGCGCGCTGTTCGACGTGGACTCGTTCACCTTCAGCACGGACCCGCCCGCCAGCTGCACGCCGGTGGTGCCCGAGGAGGGCTACCGCAGCCTCTACGACGGCACGCCCGGCAGCCTGGAGGCGTGGAACCAGGCCGGTCCCGGTCGTTTCGTGCACCAGCCGGACTGCTCCATCCGCTCCGAGGGCGGGATGGGCCTGCTGTGGCACGAGGCCGAGCTGGGCTCCTACAGCCTCAAGCTCGACTGGATGCTCGCCGGTGACGACAACTCCGGCGTGTTCATCGGGTTCCCCGACCCCGGCGACGACCCGTGGGTGGCGGTGGACCACGGCTACGAGATCCAGATCGACCCGACCGACGCCGACGACCGCACCACCGGGTCGGTCTACACCTTCAAGGCCGCCGACCTGGCCGCCCGCGACGCCGCGCTCAAGCCCGCGGGGCAGTGGAACGCCTACGAGATCGTGGTCACCGGCCAGCGCATCGAGGTGCTGCTCAACGGGGTGAAGATCAACGACTACACGAGCACGGATCCGGCCCGCGACCTGACGAAGGGCTTCATCGGGCTGCAGAACCACGGCGCCT
Organism: Umezawaea tangerina; assembly: GCF_003002815.1. GTDB lineage: Bacteria > Actinomycetota > Actinomycetes > Mycobacteriales > Pseudonocardiaceae > Umezawaea > Umezawaea tangerina. The sequence goes on from NZ_PVTF01000007.1 coordinate 545,823, forward strand.
CCGACGACGTGAAGTTCCGCAACGTGCGGGTCAAGGACCTCGACGTGGTGGCCCCGGTGACCACCGCCACGACCGGCACCGCCCCCGGCGGCTCCGGCTGGTACACGGCGGCTCCGGTCTCGGTGGAGCTGTCGGCCACCGACGCCGGCGGCGCGGTCGCCCGCACCGAGTACCGGGTCGACGGCGGTGCCTGGACCACCTACACCGAGGCGGTCGTGCTGACCGGCGACGGCGTGCACAAGGTGGAGTACCGCTCGACCGACACGTCGGGCAACGTCGAGCAGGTCAAGTCCCTGGAGGTCAAGCTCGACGGCACGGCCCCGGTCACCACCGCCACATTCGCCGCGCCCGGCGAGAGCGGCTGGCACACCGGCGCGGTGTCCGTGGTGCTGACCGCCGCCGACCCGACCTCCGGGGTGGCGCGGACCGAGTGGAGCCTGGACGGCGGGCCGTGGACGGGCTACCTGCGCCCGGTCCCGGTGTCCGGCGACGGCTCGCACACCCTGCTGCACCGGTCCGTGGACACCGCGGGCAACGCCGAGGTCGACCGGGCCGCGACGATCGAGATCGACGGCACGGCACCCACGCTGCTCCTCACGGGCGTGGCCGACGGCCGGGTGTACGGGGACGCGACCGACGTGGTGGTGTCGTGGGAGGCCGGTGACGCCACCTCCGGCGTCGGCGCGGTCACCGCGACCCTCGCCGGGCGGACGCTGACCTCCGGGTACGCGGTGGCGCTGCACGAGCTGCCGCTGGGCGTGCACGAGCTGCGGGTGACCGCGGCCGACGTCGCGGGCAACACCACCACCAGGACGGTGCCGTTCGCGGTCACCACGTCGCTGCGGGACGTGTCCCAGCTGCTCGACCGGTTCAAGGCCACCAACAGGCTGCCGAAGGCCTCCTACGACCAGCTGACCAAGCAGCTGGCGAAGGCGCGCAAGGCCGAGGCGGAGGGCAAGGACAACAAGGCGCTCCAGGAGCTGCGGGCGTTCCGCACCCTGGCCGTCGGCGTCGCGGACACGGGCGTGCGCTCCGTGCTGGTCCGCGACACCGACGCGGTGATCGCCCTGATCAACGGCGACCCTGCGCCGTTGCGACGGGAGTAGGTCGCACACAGGGTCGGGCGGGCGCGGTCACCCCGCGTCCGCCCGACCCGGCACCACCCAGCTTTCCCCTGCGAGAAGGGCGGTCGTGATGTCGGACCAACGGACCGGGCTGTGGCTGATCGGGGCGCGCGGATCGGTGGCGACCACCGCCGTGAGCGGGCTGCTCGCGCTGCGGGCCGGGCTCGCGCCGCCCACGGGGTGCGTCACCGCGAGACCGGAGCTGGCCGAGGTGGACCTGCCGTCGTGGGACGACATCGTTGTCGGCGGCCACGACGTCGTGACCACCTCGCTGGACAAGCGCGCCGAGCAGCTCGCGCACGCGGGCGTGCTGCCGCACCACCTGCTGCCGTCGCTGGCCGAGGGCCTGCGCGCGGCCGACGCGGAGATCCGCGACGGCTACCACCCGGCCACCCACCGCGGCGCCCAGGCGACCGCGGCCGACCGGCTCACCGCCGACCTCGTGTCCTTCCGGGAGCGGCACGGCCTGGCGCGCGTCGTCGTGGTCAACGTGTCCTCCACCGAACCGCCCGTGCCGCACGTGCCAGAGCACGACGACCTCGCGCTGCTGGAGGCCGCGCTGGCCGACCCGGAGCGGGCCGTCCTGCCGCCCAGCTCGCTGGCCGCCTACGCGGCGCTGCGCGCGGGCTGCCCGTTCGTCGACTTCACCCCGTCCGCCGGCGTCGCGCTGCCCGCGCTGGACCGGCTGGCCGTGGACCTCGGTCTGCCTTATGCGGGCCGCGACGGCAAGACCGGCGAGACGCTGCTGCGCACCGTCCTCGCGCCCATGTTCACCGCGCGCGGCCTGCGCGTGCGCTCGTGGTCGGGCACCAACCTGCTCGGCGGCGGCGACGGCGCGACGTTGCAGGACGCGGAGCACGCCGCGAGCAAGCTGGAGTCCAAGGCGCGCGGCCTGGCCGCGCTGCTCGGCGAGCCGGTGACCGCGCCGCTGCACATCGACAACGTGCCCGACCTCGGCGAGCAGAAGACCGCGTGGGACCACGTGTCGTTCGAGGGGTTCCTCGGCGCGCGGATGAGCCTCCAGTTCACCTGGACCGGCCTGGACTCCTCGCTGGCCGCGCCGCTCGTGCTCGACCTGGCCCGGCTGGTGGCCGCCGCGCACGCCGACGGGCAGTCCGGCGCGCTGGGCGCGCTGGCGTTCTTCTTCAAGGACCCGCTCGGCCACGACGAGCACCGCTTCGCCGAGCAGACCCGCGAGCTGCACGCGTGGGCCCGCGGGCTGGGGAGGTACGGCGCGTGAGGGCCTACGTCGAGCTCGTCCGCGCGCCCGCCGCGCTCACCGTCCTGGGCGACACCGTCGCCGGGGCCGCCGCGTCCGGGAACCCGTTGCGCGGCAGGCGGGTGCTGCTGCCGCTGGCGTCGGTGGCGCTGTACTGGTCGGGCATGGCCCTCAACGACTGGGCCGACCGCGACCTGGACGCCGTGGAACGCCCGGAGCGGCCGGTGCCGTCCGGGCGGATCACGCCGAACCGCGCACTGGCCGTGGCCGCCGGGCTCAGCGCCACCGGTCTCGGGATCGCGGCGTGGGCGGGCGGCCGGGACTCGCTGAGCGTCGCCGTGCCGCTCGCGCTGGCCATCTGGTCCTACGACACCGTGCTGAAGTCCACTCCGGCCGGACCGCTCGGCATGGCCGCGTGCCGGGGACTGGACGTCCTGCTCGGCGCGAGCGGGGCAGGGGGAGCGCTGCCCGCCGCGGCGGCCGTGGCCGGGCACACCCTCGGCGTGACGGCGCTGTCGCGCGGCGAGGTGCACGGCGCGTCCGCGTCGGTGGCCCGCGCGGTGCTCGGCGGCACGGCGCTCAGCGCGGTCGCCGCCGTCGTCGGGCCGTCGGCGTCCTGGCGGCACCGCCTCGCCGGGCTCACCGCCGCCACCGGCTACGCCGTCACCGTCGGCCGCGCCCAGCTCGCCGCCGCGCGCACGCCCGACGCGGCGTCCGTGCGGACCGCCACCAAGGCGGGCATCCACGGCATGGTCCCGCTCCAGTCCGCGCTCGCGGCGCGCGCCGGGTCGGTCGTGGCGGCCGCCGCCGTGGCGCTGGCGCTGCCGCTGGCCCGGCGGCTGAGCCGGAAGGTGAGCCCGACATGACCTTCCACCTCGGCTACGGCACCAACGGCTTCGCCAACCACCGCCTCGACGACGCCCTCGACATCATCGCCGGCCTCGGCTGCACGTCGGTTGCCCTGACGCTGGACCACCACCACCTCGACCCGTTCGCCGACGACCTGCCCGCGCGGGTGGCCCACGTCGCCGCGAAGCTCGACCGGCTCGGGCTGCGCTGCGTCGTGGAGACCGGCGCCCGGTTCCTGCTCGACCCGCTGCGCAAGCACCACCCGACGCTGGTCAGCGAGGCGCAGGAGGTCCGGGTGGACTTCCTGCTGCGCGCGGTGCGGATCGCCGCCGAGCTCAACGCCGACTGCGTGTCGTTCTGGTCCGGCATCAAACCCTCCGACGTGCCCGCCGACGAGGCGTGGCGGCGGATGCGCTCCGGCGTCGCCGCCGTCCTGGAGGGCGCCGAACCGCTCGGCGTCACCCTCGGCCTGGAACCCGAGCCGGGGATGTTCGTGCAGCACCTCACCCAGGCGCTGCGGCTGCGCGAGGAGCTGGGCGCGCCGCCGCTGTTCGGCGTCACCCTCGACGTGGGGCACTGCGTGGCCGTGGAACCCGACGACGCGGCCACCTGCGTGCGCCGCGCCGGCGGGCTGCTGGTCAACGTGCAGCTCGACGACATGCTGCCCGGCGTGCACGAGCACCTGGAGTTCGGCGAGGGCGAGCTGGACCTGCGCGGCACCCTCGCCGCGCTGGCCTCCGTCGGCTACGTCGGCGTGGCCGCGGTGGAGCTGCCCCGGCACAGCCACGCCGCGCCCGACGTGGCGCGGCGGGCGGTGGAGGCGTTGCGCGCGGCCATGCCCGACGAGCCCGCCCGGCCCCGGCACCCGTGGCTGGCCGACGCCCAGCGCGCGGTGCGCCGCGACCCCGCCGTGGTCGGCAGGCTGTTCCCGGCGGTGGGCCGCCGGGTCGGCCGCGGTCCCGCCCGGCCCGACGACGACCCGCAGGGCCTGGTGCACGGCGGCGTGGAGGACGCCGCCCGCGCCGAGCTGCTCGGCGCGCTGGCCACCGTGCTGGACGACGCCGCGCTGTCCGCCGAGCTGCTCTCGCTCTACCGGCAGGGCGACGACGCGGAGAAGCGCGGCGTGCTGCGGGGGCTCGCCCTGGTCGGCGACCGGGCCGTGGCCGCGGGCCTGGAGATCGTCCGGGACGCGTTGCGCGCCAACGACACCCGGCTGGTCGCCGCCGCGCTCGGCCCGTTCGCCGCCGGGCACCTCGACGACCACGGCTGGCGGCACGGCGTGCTCAAGTGCCTGTTCACCGGTGTGCCGCTGACCGCGGTGGCCGGGCTGGACCGGCGCACCGACGACGAGCTGCTGCGCATGGTCTCCGACTACGCCGCCGAACGCACCGCCGCGGGGCGCGACGTGCCCGCCGACGCGGCCCGCCTGCTCGGGAGGGGTGAGTGAGATGTGCCATGCCGACCTGCCCGTGACGGCACCGGCGGACGGCCTCGTCCAGTCCGAAGTGGACGGCGCGCCGCGACCCGATCCCGCCGGCTTCCCGGGGTGGAGCGGCAGGCCGGTGCCGGACGACCTGCCCGGCGCCGCGGCCCTGTTCCCCGGTTTCGCGCCGCGCGGGGGTGACCGGTGATGGACCTGTCCTACTGCACCAACGTCCACCCCGCCGAGGACCTGCGCGGCGTCCTCGCCCAGCTCGACCGGTTCGCCCTGCCGGTGCGCCGCCTGCTCGGCACCGACCACCTCGGCCTCGGCCTGTGGCTGTCCGCCGACGTCGCCGGGGGCCTCGCCGGGGACCCGGCGTCGCGGCGGCGGCTGCGCGCCGAGCTGGACGCGCGCGGACTGGAGGTCCGCACCCTCAACGCCTTCCCCTACGGCGGTTTCCACGACGCCGTGGTGAAGCACTCGGTGTACCGGCCGCGCTGGACCGACCCGGAACGGCTGCGCTACACCACCGACTGCGCCACCGTGCTCGCCGACCTGCTGCCCGACACCGCCGTGGACGGCACGATCTCCACGCTGCCGCTGGGCTGGCGCACCCCGTGGACCTCCGCCGACGACGCCGCCGCGTTCGCCGCGCTCGACGAGCTGACGCGGGTGCTGCGCGCGCAGGCGGCGTGGACAGGCAAGCCGATCGCGCTGGCCGTGGAACCCGAACCGGGGTGCGTGCTGGACACCGTGCACGACGCGGTGACCCGGCTCGCCGGACGGGTGGACCCCGACCACATCGGGATCTGCCTGGACACCTGCCACCTCGCTGTGTCCTTCGCCGACCCGGCCGCCGCCGTGGCCGAGATCGCCGCCGCCGGGCTGCGCGTGGTCAAGGTGCAGGCGTCCGCGGCGCTGGAGGTCACCCGGCCCGGCACGCCGGAGGGCCGCCGCGCGCTGGCCGCGTTCACCGAACCGCGCTACCTGCACCAGGTCCGCGAACTCAGCGGGGGAGTGGTACTGGCCTCCGACGACCTGCCGCAGGCCCGCCGCGAGCTGCCCGGCCGCGACCCGTGGCGGGTGCACTTCCACGTGCCGCTGCACGCCCGCCCCGCCGCGCCCCTGTCGGCGACCACCGACGTGCTGCGCGAGGCCGTGCGGGCGCTGGCCGCCACCGGGCCGCTGCCGCACGTGGAGGTCGAGACCTACACGTGGAGCGTCCTGCCCGGTGCCGTCGGGCAGGACGACACCGGGCTGGTGCGCGGCATCGCCGCCGAGCTGCGCTGGGCGCGCGAGCACCTCGGCGCACTGGAGACCGTCCCGTCGACAGCAGGAGAAGGAGCGCGCCCGTGAAACCGCTGGTCGTGATCGACGTCGTCGGGATGACCCCGGCGCTGCTGCCGCACATGCCCAACCTCGCCGGACTGGGCTGGCGGGCGGAGCTGGGCACCGTGCTGCCCGCCGTCACGTGCAGCGCCCAGTCCACGTTCCTCACCGGCCTCACGCCCGCCGAGCACGGGATCGTCGGCAACGGCTGGTACTTCCGCGACGTCGGCGAGGTGCACCTGTGGCGGCAGCACAACCGCCTGGTGGGCGGGGAGAAGCTGTGGGAGACCGCGCGCCGCGCGCACCCCGGCTACACCGCCGCCAACGTCTGCTGGTGGTACGCGATGGGCGCGACCACCGACGTGACGATCACCCCGAGGCCGATCTACCACGCCGACGGCCGCAAGTCGCCCGACGCCTACGTCCGGCCGCCCGAGCTGCACGACCGGCTCGTGGCGGACCTCGGCGAGTTCCCGCTGTTCCAGTACTGGGGGCCGACGGCGTCGATCGCCTCCAGCCGCTGGATCGTCGGCGCGGCCCGCAAGATCCTCGCCGAGCAGCACCCCGACCTGCTCCTGGTCTACGTGCCGCACCTGGACTACGACCTCCAGCGCTTCGGCCCCGACTCGCCGGAGGCGGTGGCCGCCGCGAGGGCCGTGGACGCGGAGGTCACGCCCCTGCTGGTCGACGCGCTCGGCGCGGGCGCCACCGTGGTCGCCCTGTCCGAGTACGGCATCACCGCGGCGCGCCGGTCGGTGGACGTGAACCGGGCGCTGCGCGCGGAGGGCCTGCTGGAGGTCTACACCCAGGCGGGCATGGAGTACCTGGACCCGTGGACGTCGCGGGCCTTCGCCGTCGCCGACCACCAGGTCGCGCACGTCTACGTCGCCGACCCCGCCGACCTGCCCAGGACCAAGGCGGTCGTCGAGGCGCTGCCCGGCGTCGACCGCGTCCTGGACCGCGCCGGGCAAGCCGCGGAGGGGCTCGACCACGATCGCTCCGGCGAGCTCGTCGCCATCGCCGAGCCCGACGCGTGGTTCACCTACTACTACTGGCTCGACGACGACCGCGCGCCGGACTTCGCGCGCGGCGTGGAGATCCACCGCAAACCCGGCTACGACCCGGCCGAGCTGTTCTTCGACCCCGCCGACCCGTTGGCCAAGGCCAAGGCGGGGCTGAACCTCGTGCGCAAGAAGGTCGGGCTGCGGTACGCGATGAACGTCGTGCCGCTCGACCCCGCACCCGTGCGCGGCACCCACGGCCGCCTCCCGGACAGCGCCGCCGACGGACCTGTGCTGCTGTGTTCGGACACCACCGTCGGGCCGCGCGAGAGGATCGCCGCGACCGAGGTCAAGGACTTCCTGCTGGAACTGCAGGGACTGCGGGCACCCGCGGTGCACACGAGAGGAGAGCTGTGATGAGCCGACCCGTCACCCTGTTCACGGGCCAGTGGGCCGACCTGCCGTTCGAGGAGGTCTGCCGTCTCGCCGCCGGGTGGGGCTACGACGGGCTGGAGATCGCCTGCTCCGGCGACCACTTCGAGGTCGACCGGGCGCTGGCCGAGCCCGACTACGTGCCCGCCAAGCTGGCGCAGCTGGAGTCGCACGGGCTCAAGGTGTTCGCGATCTCCAACCACCTCGTCGGCCAGGCCGTGTGCGACGACCCGATCGACGAGCGGCACCGCAACATCCTGCCCGCCCGCATCTGGGGCGACGGCGAGCCCGAGGGCGTGCGCAAGCGCGCCGCCGCCGAGATCGCCGACACCGCCCGCGCGGCGGCGAAGCTGGGCGTGGACACCGTCGTCGGCTTCACCGGGTCGAAGATCTGGAAGTACGTGGCGATGTTCCCGCCGGTGTCGCAGGCCGTGATCGACGACGGCTACACCGACTTCGCCAACCGGTGGAACCCGATCCTCGACGTGTTCGACGAGGTGGGCGTCCGCTTCGCCCACGAGGTCCACCCGTCCGAGATCGCCTACGACTACTGGACGACCCGCAAGTCGCTGGACGCGCTGGGCAACCGCCCGGCCTTCGGCCTGAACTGGGACCCGTCGCACTTCGTGTGGCAGGACCTCGACCCGGTCGGCTTCATCCTCGACTTCGCCGACCGGATCTACCACGTCGACTGCAAGGACACGAAGAAGCGGTTCGACGGCCGCAACGGCCGCCTCGGTTCCCACCTCGCCTGGGCGGACCCGCGGCGCGGCTGGGACTTCGTGTCGACCGGCCACGGCGACGTCCCGTGGGAGCAGTCGTTCCGCGCGCTCAACGCCATCGGCTACACCGGACCCATCTCGGTCGAGTGGGAGGACGCCGGGATGGACCGGCTGCGCGGCGCCGAGGAGGCCGTGAAGTTCATCAGGGGGCTCGTGTTCGACCCGCCCGCCGCGGCGTTCGACGCCGCGTTCGCCACCCGCGAAGAATCCTGAGAGGACAGCCTGCAATGACGCACAGCCCGTCCAGAAGAGCAGTTCTCGGCGCACTGGGGGCGGCCGCGGCCGTCGCGGCGCTCCCCGGCGCCGCCGCCGCGACCGGCGGCGGCCACCACCGCGTGCCCCGCGAGTCGATCAGCATCCAGCTCTACACGCTGCGCGGGATCATCGGCGACAACCCGGCGCCGGTCTTCGAGGCGCTGGCCGACATCGGCTACCGCAAGGTGGAGCTGGCCGGGACCTACGGCCGCACCGCGGAGGAGCTGGCGAAGCTGCTGCGCCGCTACCACCTGGCGTCGACGTCCGCGCACGTGGGCATCGACGGTGACCTGGACAAGGTCGTCGCCGACGCGAAGGCGCTGCGCAACACCTACGTCGTGGTGCCCTACGTGAACTACCCGACGCTGGCCGAGTGGGTGTCGTTCACCCAGCGGCTGGACGCGGCGTCGAAGGTGCTGCGCAAGGCCGGGCTGAAGCTGGGGTACCACAACCACGCACACGAGTTCGCGCTCCTGGAGGGCAAGCGCCCCTACGACGTGATCACCAAGGGCACGTCCCGCCGGGACGTCCACCTCGAGATCGACCTGTACTGGGCGATCACGGCCGGGGTCGACCCGGTGGAGGTGTTCCGGCAGAACCTGCCGCGCGTGCGCCAGTTCCACGTCAAGGACCGCAAGCCCGACGGGAGCTTCGCCGACCTGGGCAAGGGCACGATCGACTTCGCCCGCATCTTCCGCGGCACCTGGCACCAGCACGTGGACGAGTACATCGTCGAGAACGACGAGCCGGTAGACGCGCTCGTGACGGCCGAGGTCGGGTACAAGTACCTGCGCGACATCAGGTTCTGACCGGGCCGCGCGCTCCCGGTCGGGGCGCGTGGTGGACGGGGTGGCGCGGGCGGTCCGCGCCACCCCGTCGCCGTCAGCGCTCCCGGTTCATGATCGGACGGCGGAAGCTGCCGTAGGTGTACTTCCCGGTGATCCGCAGCTGTTCGTCGAAGTGGAAAAGGTCCGTGCCCTCCCAGCTCATCCGCCTGCCGTAGCCCGCGCGGAGGAACCAGCGCAGCACCGCACCGGAACCGCGGGTGTGCTCGGGCGCGAGGTCGATCCTGCACGTCCAGCGGATGGCCGCCCGCCGGGCGGGCTCGTCGATGAGCCGGTCGTGCTCGTCGAACGTGATCAGGCCGAACCGCCCCGAGAACAGCGGCTCGAACGCCGCCCTGATCTCACCGCGCCCGCGGTGGGTCTTCCCGTCGCCGGGCAGGTACTCGGCGTCCTCGGCGAAGAACTCCATGGCCCGGTCGAGGTCCTGCACGTTGAAGCTCTCGACGAACCGGTCGATGGTGCTCGCTGTCGTGGTCATCTGGGCGTTCTCCCGCTCGGCGCTCGTCTTCCGCGGCACAGTCTGCCTCCCCACCACTTGCCGGTAGTCACCCCCGCGGGTGAGACGGGGCCACCGCGCGGTGTGAGGACGGGAGCGCGCCGCCGGGGAGGCCCGCACCGGGATCTGGCCGGCGCGGCTGGTCGTCCGCGCACAACCCGGCCGCGCGGGTTTGCGCCCGAGCCCAAACCGCCGCGGTGATCGGCTCGATAGGTTCGGAGGAGCCGGCGAGCCCTGGTGCCGCCGTGCGATCACCCGGCGCGGACCCAGCGGGGTCCGACGCTGTCCGACGAACGACCACAAGGGATTCCCCATGAGCAGAAGAGTCGCGGCTGTCCTCGGCGCCGTCGTCCTGGTGGTGGCGGGCTGCGGTGAGGACGCGGTGTCGCCCGCCGCCCCGGTGTCCTCGGCCGCGCCCGTCGAGCTGTCCCCGTGCGAGGTCCCGGAGATCCCCACGGCGAGGTGCGGCAGCATCGCGGTCCCGCTCGGCCGCGCCCATCCGGACGTGGGGACCACGGAGGTGGGGTTCGCCCTGGTCCCGCGCACCGACCAGTCCCGCCCCTCGCTGGGCACCGTCGTGATCAACCCCGGAGGGCCCGGCACCGCGACCGTCGACCTCGTCGGCCACCGCTACGCGGAAGGCCTCAAGCCGATCCTGGACCGGCGTGACCTGCTGCTGGTGGACACCCGCGGTGTGGGGAGGTCCGATCCGCTCTCCTGTCCGGCACTGTCCACACCGGACTTCTTCTTCGGCCCGGTGGACGCGCAGCGCGCGGCGATCGGGGAGTGCGGGAAGCAGTTGGGGGACAAGGCCCGCTACTACGGGACCGCGGCCGTCGCCGACGACTTCGACGACGTGCGCGCTTCGCTGGGGCTGGACCGGGTCGACCTCCTCGGCGACTCCTACGGGACGTACCTGATGGCGACCTACGCCGCGCGGCACCCGGAGCACGTGCGGTCCGTCGTGCTGTCCGGAGCGTACCCGGTGAACACCGACAACAACCCCTCCGGCCCGTTCGCCCTGGCGGCGTTGAAGCGCGCGGTCGGGCTGGTGTGCGAGAGGTCCGGCTCGTGTTCCGGCGCCGCGGTGCTCGACGACCTCGGCGCACTGGCGGCCGCGCTCCGCACCGCACCGGTGACCGTGGACGTGACCCACGGTGGGAAGAGCCACCCGGTGCTCCTGGACGAGGCGCGGCTGGCCGGGGTGGTCGGCAAGATCCACTCGGGACCCGCCGATCCGGCGAAGCAGCAGGAGCTGGTCGAGGCACTGGCCGTGGCCAGGACCGGTGACCTCGGACCCGTGCGGGCGCTGGTGACCGCGCACCTGGTCGAGATCGCGGACATCTTCGCCCTGGGGCCGGGGGCGCTGTCGGTGGCGCAGCTGTGGGCCACCTCGTGCCACGACTACCCGCGCGACTTCGCCTACTCCGACGGCGCCGAGGACCGCAAGCGGGACCTCGCGGAGTCGTTGGGGCGGCAGGGTTCCCAGGACTTCGCGCCCTTCTCGGCCACGGCCTGGCTGACGAGGGACCTCTACGACGTCGGCGCCTGCCTGGAGTGGCCCGACGACCCGACGGCGACGGCTCCGGTCGCCAAGGGGACGAAGCTGCCGGACGTGCCCGTGCTGGTGCTGTCCGGGGATCTGGACGCGAACACGTCCACCGCGTCGTCGAAGGAGGCGGCAGGGCAGTTCCCGCACGCGGAGTTCGCGGAGGTGCGGGACGCCGGGCACACGCCCACGTCGACTCCGGACGGGGCGAAGCTCGTGATGGAGTTCATCACGCGGGACCGCTGAGGCGGCTTCCGACCTGACGGGTCCACAGTGGACCACGGGGGTGGTTCTGCCGCGGCCTGTTCGGCGGGGGACGGGCGGGCGGGTCGCTTGTGGATGTTGGGCTGACCGTACGTCGACCGGACTGGAACCCTTGCCCGGCAGGCGATGCCGGGCAAGGGGAACCGCTAGTGGAGGACGGCGTCGAGCTCGTGGCGGGCTGCGGCGAGCTCGCGCCGGTAGGTCTCGACGTTGGCGAGCTTGATCCCCTCGTAGCCGCGCACGCCGTCCGGCAGGTTCGCGATCCGGACGACCCGGTCGACGTTCTCCGGGCTCAGCGTCGCCGACAACGCCTCGACGACCTCCCGGTACTCGGTGACGAGCGCGCGCTCGACCTTCCTGACCCCGGCGTAGCCGAAGAGGTCGAACCGCGTGCCCCGGACGCGCCGCATGGCGGCCAGCAGCCGGAAGACGGGGCGGAACCACGGGCCGAGGGTGATCTTGCCGCGCAGGCCCATCGCCCGCAGCACCGGTGGGTGCAGGCGGTAGGAGATCCGGGCGTCGGGACCGAACTGGGCGCGCACGGAGTCGAGCACGTCGGGCAGCAACGAGAGCCGCGCCACCTCGTACTCGTCCTTGTACGCCATCAGCCGGTGCAGGTGGTGGGCGACGGCCTCGGTGAAGGCGGTGGATCCGGGGACCCGCTGGGCCTCGACGCCGCGAACCCGTTCGACGAGGCGGGCGTACTCCTCGGCGTAGCGGGCGTCCTGGTAGCCGACGAGGTCGGGGACGCGGATCGCGACCAGCCTGGCCAGCTCGGAGTCCGGCGGCGCGGCCACGAGGTCGACCACCCGCCGCACCTCCGGCGGGACGGCGGGGGCGGGGAGCGCGCCTCCCGGCAGCGGGCCGACCGCGGCGTGGAAGGCGGCGGGGTCGCTCACGAGCTGCCTGCCCCGGCGGAACGCCTGCACGTTGGTCGCGACCTGCACGCCGTTGAGCCCGATGGCGTGCTCGATCGACTCCGCCGGGATCGGCAGCGCGCCGGACTGGTGGGCGGCGCCGACCAGCAGCAGCGTGGCGTACTGGTCGTGGCCGAACAACGCGCTCGACACCGCGCGGGCGTCGAGGAACACGCCCCGCTCGCCGTCGGTCGACTCGCGGACCCGGTCGACGAGCGCCGCCACGTCCGGGAACGTCCTGCTGGGGTCGGAGACCATGCCGCCGGTCGCGACCTTCCCGGTGGAGACGACGGCGGCGGTGCGGCCGGGGTCCGCCGCGCCCAGGTGGGCAGGGTCGGCCGCGACGAGCAGGTCGGCGCCGAGGTAGAGGTCCACCTCGCGGGCCGCGGCCTTGTTGGCGCCGTCGGGTGCGCTGCGACCGATCTTCACGTCGGACACGACCGCGCCGCCCTTCTGCGCCAGACCGGTCTGGTCGAGCGCCTGGACGTGCAGACCGGCGTGGGTGGCGGCGGTGCCGAGGATCTGGGCGACCGTGACGACCCCGGTCCCGCCGATGCCGAGCACGCGGGTGGTGTGATGGCCGGTCCGGGGCAGGGTCGTCGGCGGCTGCGGCAGCGAAGAACTGTCCACAGTGGACGCGGCCGGTCGCGCGGACCCGTTCTTCGCCGGGGTGACGGTGAGGAACGACGGGCAGTCGCCCTTGAGGCAGGAGTAGTCCTTGTTGCACGAGGACTGGTCGATCCGGGTCTTGCGGCCGAACTCGGTGTCGACCGGCTGCACGGACAGGCAGTTCGACTGGACGCCGCAGTCCCCGCAGCCCTCGCACACGCGCTCGTTGACCACGACCCGCTCGGCCGGATCCGGTGCCAGGCCGCGCTTGCGCTTGCGGCGCAGCTCGGTCGCGCACTCCTGGTCGTGGATGAGCATGGTCACGCCCTCGACCGCGGCCAGGGCCTCCTGCGCCTCGACGAGCCGGTCGCGGTGCCACACCTCCACCCCGCGCGCGAGCCGCTGACGCCGGTAGGCCCTGGTGTCCTCGGTGGTGACGATGATCCTCCTGACCCCCTCGGCGGTCATCGCCCTGGTGATCTCGGCGACGGTCATCTGCCCCTCGGCCCGCTGCCCGCCGGTCATGGCGACGGCGGAGTTGTAGAGCAGCTTGTAGGTGATGTTCGCGCCGCCCGCCACGGCCGCGCGCACGGCCAGGCTGCCGGAGTGGTGGAACGTGCCGTCGCCGAGGTTCTGCAGCAGGTGGTCGCGGGACAGGAACGGCGCCATCCCGAGCCACTGCGCGCCCTCGCCGCCCATCTGGGTCAGCCCGGTGACGTCGCCGACCAGGTCGGGGCTCATCACCAGGGTCAGCGCGTGGCAGCCGATCCCGGCGCCCACCATCGACCCGGCGGGCGTCTTGGTGGAGCTGTTGTGCGGGCACCCCGAGCAGAAGTACGGGGTGCGGACCGCGAGGGGGAGGGGGAAGCGGGGGGTGAGCGGGCGGCGGTTCTCCCGCCAGGCCGTGACGGTCGGCGCGTCCACGGTGGCCAGGATCCGCGCCGCGAGCGCGGTGGCGATGGCGTCCGGGCCCAGCTCTCCTTGCGCTGCCAGGAGTTCACCGCCGTCGGGGGTCCTCTTGCCGGTCACGACCGGGGCGTCGGGACGGCCGTAGAGCAGGTCCTTGACCGCGGCCTCGATGAACGGCCGCTTCTCCTCGACGACGACGATCTCCGCGAGCCCGTCGGCGAACCTGGTGACGATGCCCGGTTCCAGCGGGTGGATCATGCCCAGCTTCAGCAGCCTGATGCCGCGCGCGGCCAGCTCGGCCTCGTCCAGCCCGAGCGTCCGCAGGCTCTGCCGCACGTCGGCGAACGTCTTGCCCGCGGCGACGATCCCCACCCGCGCGCCCGCGGTGGCGCCGCTGATGGTGTCGAGGTGGTTGAGCGCGGCGTAGCGGCGGGCGAGCTCCAGCCGCTGCCCGTTGCGGGTGCGTTCGAGCGCGAGCAGGGTGGGCCCGAGCAGCTTCGCGGTGACGGTGTGCGCGAACGGCTCGCCGTCCACCTCGCGGTCGGGTGCCCGCCGGGTCAGCCGGTCGGGGTCCACGCGGACGGTGCCGGAGCCGTCGGCGACGTTCGTGACGATCTTCAACGCCGTCCACAGCCCGCTGGCGCGCGACATCGCGACCGCGTGCAGGCCGAAGTCGAGGACCTCCTGCGGGTCGGCCGGGTACAGCGTCGGGATTCCCAGGTCGGCGAGCAGCATCTCGGAGGCGCCGGGCACGGTGGAGGACTTGGCGCTGGGGTCGTCGCCGACGAACGCGACGGCGCCGCCCGAGTGGTGGGTGCCGCACAGGTTGGCGTGCCGCAGCGCGTCGGAGGCGCGGTCGACACCGGGCGACTTGCCGTACCAGAAGCCGGTGACGCCCTCGACGACCTTGTCGGCCATCGTCGCGGCGAGCTGGGTGCCCTGCACGGCGGTCGCGGCCAGCTCCTCGTTCACCCCCGGCCGGAAGACCACGCGGTGGGCGTCGAGCAGGTCGCCGTGCCGGTTGAGCTCCAGGTCGTAGCCGCCCAGGGGCGAGCCCTCGTAGCCGGAGACGAACACCGCGGAGTCGTGGCCCGCCCGTTCGTCGGCCCGCCGGACGTCCAGCGCGAGCCGCGCCAGCGCCTGGACGCCGGTCAGGTGCACGACGCCCTCGGTGGCGAGGTAGCGCTGGTCGAGCGAGGTCATCACGTCTCCTTGCGTGCGGTGGCCTGACCGCTGACGTGCACGTAGCGGGTCCCGTCGTCGAGCCGGTGGAACACCACCGGCAGCCAGCCGGGGTGGCCGGGGAAGCGGGTGAGGAAGGCGTCCGGCGCGAACGGGACCAGCGGGCCCCGGATCTCGTCGGTGCCCAGGGAGGCGGCGACCACGCCGCTGGGCCGGGCGATGAGCACCGGCCCGTCGGTGTGCTCCCGCACGACCAGCGTCATGGAGGGGCGTTCGTAGGTGCCCGCGATGTCGTCGGCGGTCCGGTCCGACGGCCCCGGCGGCGGTCGCAGCGGCGGCGGCACGGCGACACCCGCGTGCTCGGCCAGCAGCTCGGTGAACAGGTCCTGGTAGAGCTGGTCGTGGTCGCCGCCGTTGGTGAGCAGCGCGACGACCACCGGCACCGGTCCGGGGACGACCCGCAGGTAGGCGTGCTGCCCGAGCGTCGACCCGTCGTGGCCGTACACCGATGTGCCCCAGTCGAACAGCATCCAGCCGAGCCCGACGTGCGAACCGGACGTCCACGGTTCCGGGATCGCCACCTCGGGCTCGCGCATGGCCGCCGCGGACTCCGCCGAGAGCAGCCGTTCGCCGGAGGCCGTCACGCCGTCGGCGAGGTGCAGCCGGGCGAAGGTGACCAGGTCGGCGGCGCGGGCGTGGATGAGCCCGGCCGGGCCGACGCACCGGGGCAGCCCCCACGTCGGCGTGACCTCGCCGCCGATGTGGCCGACGGCCGCGCCCCGGAGCAGGGCCTCCTCCGGGAGGGTGCCCACGGCGTCGAGGCCGAGCGGGTCGAGGAGGCGGTCGCGCAGCACCGCGTCCCACGTCGCCCCGCGCAGCACCTCGACGAGCCTGCCCAGCAGCGTGAACCCGGAGTTGCTGTAGCTCATCGTCGCGCCCAGCGGGTGGCTCGGGGCGAGGTCGGCCAGCTCGGCGGTGAAGCGGGCCAGGGTGTCGTCGCCGCGGCCGGTGTCGGGGAAGAAGTCCCCGGCGATGCCGCTGGTGTGGTTGAGCAGGTGCCGGGCGGTCACCGCCGCCGTGGTCGCCTCGTCGAGGACGCGGAAGTCGGGCAGGTAGGTGACCAGCGGCCTGTCCAGGTCGAGCAGGCCCTCGTCGACGAGCTGCAGCGCCAGCGTGGTGGTCCAGATCTTGGTGATGCTCCCGATCTGGAACACGCTGTCGACGGTCGCGGGCGTGCCGGTCCGCAGGTTGAGCACGCCCGTCGCGGCGGTCGCGGTGTCGTCGCCGACCGCGACGGCGACGCTCGCGCCGACGACGTGGTGCCGTTCGGCGAGCCCGGCGAGCCGGTCCCGCAGTGCGAGCTGGTCCATCACGCCTCCCTGACGAAGATACCGACGGTGTCGACCACCAGCCCGGCCACCGCGCCGTCCTGGCCGAGCTCGGCCGGGACGCCGATGCCCGGTCGGGCGGGGGCACCGGAACGCCGTGGTCATCGGCGGCTCCCCGGTGCGGAGGGTCATGCAGGCAAGCTATCCGCGAGGCCCCACCAGCGTCCTTGTGCGCGGGCACAACTCCGGCGGTCGGGGTTTGTGCCTCGCCACCAAGCGCGCGTGGGGGTCTATGGCGTGGGGTGGAGACCCAGGGGAGCGCCTGACCGTCGAAGGTGGTTCGCTGCCTCCGGCAGGAGTCGCGTCGCGGCTGTGGACGAGTGGCCGCGTCGCGGCTGTCGAGGAGGGGGCCAGTTGCCATCCGTGCGCGATCTCGTGACGCGGCTCGGACCCGACCTGGTCACCGCACCGGTCGGCCCCGCCGACCTCGCGGTCGACTTCACCTCGGTGGTCGTGCACGACCCGCTGGACGTGCCCGCGTTCGACCCCGGCGACCTGGTGCTGGCCGTCGGGGTGCACGAGGCGTCGCCGCAGGCGCTCCGGCTGGCGGCGGCCAGGCCCGCGGTGCTGGTGCTGCGCCACGACGGTCCGCTGGGGCAGGCGCTGCTGGCCGAGGCGCTGAGCGCGGGCGTGTGCCTGCTCGTCGTGCCCGCCGGGTGCGGCTGGTCGCACCTGCACACCATCGCGACCTCGCTGCCCGTGCGGATGCCACCGGTGCGCGCAGACTCCTTGTCCGGCTCGGAGCTGGTCAGCGACCTGTTCGTGGTCGCCAACGCGCTCGCCGACGCCCTCGGCGCGCCGGTCACCATCGAGGACAACCAGTCGCGGCTGCTGGCCTACTCCGCGCTGCACGACGTGGCGGACGTGGCCCGGTCCGGGACGATCCTCGGCCACCGGGTGCCCGACGCGTTCCTCAGGCAGGTGCGCCGCCTCGGCGTGGTCAAGAGGCTGCTGACCGAGACCGAGCCCTTCTTCCTGCTCTCCACGACCCCCGGCATCTGCTCCCGCACGGTGGTCGCGCTGCGCGCGCACGACGAGCTGCTGGGCTCGATCTGGGCCGTCACCGACACCCCGCTGGACGAGCCGCGCACCGCGGCGCTGGCCGAGGCGGCGCGCAACATCGCGATCCGGCTTGCCCACCACCGGCTCACCACCGACCTCCAGCACCAGCAGCGGACCGCGACCATGGGACTGCTGCTGCGCGGCGGGTCCGCGGCGGTGGAGGCGGGCCACCGGCTGGGGATGACCGGCCCCGGCTACCGGCTGGCGGCCATCACGGCCGTCCGCGCGGGCGGCGGGCGCGACGACCGGCTGCTCGACCAGTGCGCGACCGCTCTGGTGCGGAGGCTGTCGCTGGCCCGCACGGTCGGGGCGACCGCGCGGATCGCGGACACCGTGTACGGCGTGGTCCCCGGTCCCGCCGACCCGGCCAGGAGCCTGCGGGAGCTGCGCGCGGTGCTGCTGGCCGTCCGGACCGCGGCCCGTCCCGACTCCCCGGAGCTGGTCACCATCGGGATGAGCGGACCGGTCACGACCCTGGCCGAGCTGGGCGAGGCCAGGGAGGAGGCCGACCGCGTCCTGCAGGTCCTGGCCCGCGACCGGAGCCACGAGGGGTGCGCCGAGGTGGGCGAGGTCGGGCTGGCGGTCAGCGTGCTGCGCCTGGCGGACCTGGAGTCGGCCCGGCGTGCCGGGCAGCGCAACGTGCTCGACGACATCGACGACCACGACGCCGCGCACGCCGCCGACTACGGCCGCACGCTCCGGGTGTACCTGGCCTCGTTCGGCGACCCGACCGCGGCGTCGAAGGCGCTGAACGTGCACACCAACACCCTGCGCTACCGGCTGCGCAGGCTGCACGAGATCTTCGGCCTCGACCTGACCGACGCCGACACCCGGTTCGCGCTGATGGTGGACATCCGGCTCAAGGCGCACCTGTCCGGCCGCGGCTGACGGTCCCGCGGCGCAGCCGTCTGCCGGGACGGGCAGCACCTCACCGTGGGCGAGCACCGGCACCTTGTCCAGCAGCACCTCACCGCTGGGGCCCAGGGAAACCGCTTCCCCGAAGTCCTCCGTCGTGACGCCCCGCGCGAGGTCCGGCCGGCAGCCGCCGTCGAGCTGGACCGACTGCCGGGCGCGGCTGAGCACGGTGACCAGGTCGGGCGCGACGACCAGCCCGGTGGCGGGCGCCGCGATCCCGACGTCGGCGCGGCGCGGTTCGTCGCCGAGTCCGTTGTGGACGGTCCCGTCGTGGATCACGCTGGTGAGCGCGGACTTGCCGGTCGTGCCAGCTCCTCCGCGACCAGGACCCGCGTCCGGTCGGGGTCGATGGCGGCGGCGAGCGCGGTGTCGGCGAGGGTGCCGGTCCGGAAGAGCTCGGCCCCGACCTCGGCCAGCGCCGGTGCCGTCTGGATCCCGTAGCCGCCCTGGCCGACGAAGCAGAACAGCGTCGGCTCCTCGGGGTGCGGGCCGACCACCGGCGCCCGGTCCGGTGTGAACGTCCGCAGCCCGGCCCAGCTCGTCCGCACGCCGCGCAGGTCCAACGTCGTCGCGGCGTTCACCCGCTCCAGCACCAGCGCCACGTCGAGCGGGTCGGGGTGGACGTCCCCCGGCGGCACCTCGGTCTCGTCGCCGGGGGACATCAGCAGCGCCCCGCCCTCGGGGCGGAAGTACCAGGCCTCCCCGGCCTCCGCGACGACCGGCCAGTCGGCCGGGACCGGGGCGGACGTGCGGGCGACGACCACGGTCCGCCGCCGCGGCGACAGCCCGTGTCCGATCCCGGCGCACAGCTCGGCGACCCGGTCGCCCCACGCGCCCGCGGCGTTCACCACGGCGTCGGCCCGCCACGTCCGGCCGTCGGCGGTGCGGACCTCCCACCCGGACCCCGACCTGGTCGCCCCCACCACGCGCGCACCGGTCGTGATCCGCCCGCCGCGCCGCCGCAGCGCGGTCGCGTAGTGGCCGTGCAGGGCGGCGACGTCGATGTCCCGCACGTCCTCGTCGAAGGCGCACGCCACCACGTCGTCCACGCGCAGCACCGGACACAGCTCCCGGACCCGGTCGGCCGTCGGCACGGTCATGGTCGGGCGGCGCGAGACGGTGGCAGCCAGCGCGGCCGCGGCGGGCTCGTCCCACGCGGTGAACAGCCCGCCGCGCGGCCGGAGCAGCGCGGGCACTCCGGGCAGGTCCGACAGCCGGGCGAAGGCCGCCTCGCTGCGCCGGGTCAGCTCCCGCACCGGCGGCGGGCCGTACCCGGACAGGAACAGGGCGGCCGACCGGCCGGTGCTGTGGACGCCGAGCGAGGACTCCGCCTCGAGCAGGACCACGTCGTGGTCGAGGGCGAGCTCGCTGCCGAGGGAGACCCCCGCCATGCCACCGCCGATGATGAGGACGCGCTGACGTGCCATGGTGGGGATTGTCGAGGCCGCCGTGCCGGAAAGGCTTGAGCGCGCGGTGAAAAGAGCCGGTCCGGACGTCTGCACGGCGGACAAGCCCGTCGCCGTCCCGATCACCGGCCCGGAGCGCGTCACCCTCGCGGGGGAGAGGTGGTAAACCCGCGGAGGGAAGATCGGACCGGGCGGAGTTCCTACGGTTCTCCCATGGCCCTGTCCAAGCCCAGTTCCCGCGTCGTCGCCCTGGTGGTCACCGGCGTCGCCCTCCTGTCCCTCGGCTACCTCGCCGTCCGCCCCGAGCAGGCACTGGCGGTGCCCGACGGTGCCGCTCCGGGGTCGATCTCCCTGCGGCCGTGCGACTTCGCCGCCGAGTCGGGGACCGTCGATGCCGAGTGCGGCACGCTCGTCGTCCGGGAGACCAGGGACGACCCGTCGTCCGAGCTGATCGCGCTGCCGGTGACGAGGATCCGCGCCACCGGGTCCGATCCCGGCGAGCCGGTCTTCCGGCTGGCGGGCGGTCCCGGCGGCACGAACATGGTGTTCCCGCAGGCGAGTCGGCTGACCGACAAGCACGACGTCGTCCTGGTCGGCTACCGCGGTGTCGACGGGTCGCGCCGCCTGGACTGCCCCGAGGTCGCGGGCGCGATGCAGGGGGCAGACGACCTCACCGCCGCCAAGGCCCTGCCCGCGACCACCCGCGCGTTCAAGCTGTGCGCGGACCGGCTGACCCGCGAAGGCGTCGACCTGAACGCCTACTCGGTGGTGCAACGGGTCGAGGACATGGAGTCCGCCCGCACCGCGCTGGGGTACTCGCGGATCGACCTGCTCAGCTCCAGCGCCGGGACGCGGACCGCGATGGTCTACTCCTGGCGCCACCCCGACTCGCTGCACCGCTCGGCGATGGTGTCGGTCAACCCGCCCGGCCACTTCGTCTGGGACCCGCGCATCACCGACTCGCAGTTCGCGCAGTACGCCGAGCTGTGCCGGGCGGACGCGGGCTGCGCCGCGCGCACCCCGGACCTTGCGGCGACGGTCCGGCAGGCCGCCGCGGCCATCCCCGACCGGTGGGGGCCGTTCCGGATCAAGGACACCAACGTGCGGGTGCTGAGCCAGTACGCCATGCACCACAACGGTCCCGGTTCGGCGCCCAACAACGCGCCCACGCTCATCGACGCCTACCTCAGCGGTGACGCCGGTGCCCTGTGGGCGATGTCGTTCCTCGGCGACGTCACGCTGCCCAGCTCGATCGTGTGGGGCGAGTTCGCCTCGTTCGCGATGATCGACGCCCCGGCGGCCAAGGCGTACTACGCCGCGGGTGGCGATCCGGGGTCGATCCTCGGCAACGCGTCGACGGACTTCCTGTGGACGGGGCCCTCGGGGTTTCCGACGGTGTGGCCGGACAGCCCGGACAACGCGCAGTACCGCACCGTGCGGCCGACGGACGTCGAGACCCTGCTGGTCAGCGGCTCGGTGGACTTCTCGACCCCGTCGCAGCTGGCGGCCAAGGAGCTGCTGCCGTCGTTGACGCGCGGCAAGCAGGTCGTCCTGCCGGAGCTGGGGCACACCGCGGACTTCTGGGAGCACCGCCCGGAGGCGAGCAAGCAGCTGCTGACGAGCTTCTACGACACCGGGCAGGCCGACAGCTCGAAGTACGACACCCGACCCGTCGACTTCGGCGCCGTGCCGCTGAGCATGTCCACGATCGCCAGGCTGCTGGTCGGTGTCGCGCTCGCGGGTGTGGTCCTGGGGCTGGCCGTGCTCGGACTGATGGCCCGCAGGCGGCGTCGCCGTGGTGGGTTCGGGCCGCGGGCGGGTGTGTGGCTGCGGGTCCTGACGGTGGTGCCGCTGGGGTTGGGCGGGTGGTTCCTGGGCGTCCTGCTGGTGTGGACGGTCAACCCGGACGACTTCGTCGCCAGCGCGACCGTCATCGCGCCCGGCGTGGGTCTGCTGATCGGCGGTGGTGCCTACCTCACCTGGGTCCGCCGTGACGTGCCCGTCCAGGCCCGCCGGGCCGCTCTCGCCGGTTCGGTCGGCGCGGCGCTCGTGGGCGCTTTCCTCGGTTCCGCCGCGCTTCCCGGTCTGATGGCTCCGCTCACGGCCATCCTCGGCGCGGCCGCGGCGGCGAACCTGCTCCTCGTGCTCCTCGCCCCAAGGCTCCACAGTGGACCGGAGCCCGTGCTGGGAACCGTGTGACCGAAACGGAAACCGGGCCGGGCCCGTCGGGAAGCCGACGGGCCCGGCCCGTGCTCATCCGGCCGCGGGGCAGCGGGTGCCCGCGGCGGGGACGGTCAGGTCGAGCAGGTAGGCGTCCACGGTGGCGCGGGTGCAGTCGGTGCGGGTGTAGACGCCGTGGCCGGACCCCTCGTAGGTCACCAGGGTCGCCTTGCCGCGAGCCTGCCGGGCCGCCTCGACCGCGCCCTCGTAGCCGGTCGCCGGGTCGTGCAGGGAGTTGAGCATCAGGACCTCCGGCGCGCGGCGCGGCGTCCACGGGGCGGCGGGGTTGAGCTCGGGGCCCTGCCAGCCGACGCAGGAGAGCAGGGCGAGGTCCCAGATCGGCGCGGCCTGGATCGTCGGAGCGGCCGCGCGGACCTCGGCGTCGAGCCGGGCGACGTCCGCGGCGGACCCGGCGTGCCCGCCGAAGTCCTGGCACAGCACGGCGAACCCCGGCTTGCGCGACAGCTGGGGCTCGTCGGGCCCGGAGCTCTCGACCGACGCGGTCTCGGGGGTCTGCGTCTCCAGCTCGACGAGGAAGTCGGCGAGCCGCGCCCAGTCGGGGCCGTAGCCCGCGCGGACGGTCCGGTCGGCCAGCTTCGCGGCGGTGAGCGGGTAGTCCGGCCTGCCCGGCTCGTGCAGCTCGCCGCGCCCTGCCCTGCCCCGCAGGTCGGTGTACAGGGCCGGGACGTCCCGGCCGTGCAGCGCGCAGGACGGGGTCGCGTCGCACCAGCGGGTGAACGTGGCGAAGACGTCCTCGGCCGCCCGCGCGCTCGCGACGAGCAGGCCGGGCTGGCCCGAGCCGGCGTCGACGACGCTGTCGACGACCATGGCGCGCAGCCGGTCGCCGTAGCGCTCGGCGTACTCCTGGCCGTAGAGCGTGCCGTAGGACTGCCCGAAGTAGCTGATCTTCCGCTCGCCCAGTGCCGCGCGCAGCGCGTCCATGTCCCGCACGGCGCTCTGCGCGTCGACGCGGTCGAAGACGGGACCGGTGTGCGTGCGGCACTCGGCGGCCAGCGCCCGGTTGTAGGCGGCCAGCTGGTCGAACCGCTCGGGAGTGTCCGGCCTGCCGTCGGGGTAGGCGACGCCGACCGCGCCGAGGTCGCAGAGGATCGGGCTGCTCGCGCCGACACCGCGCGGGTCGAACCCGACGACGTCGAACCGGGCCAGCACCTCCGGGCTGAACGTCGACGGGGCGTCCTGGGCGAACTCCACGCCCGAGCCCCCAGGGCCGCCGGGGTTCACCACCACCACGCCGATCCGGCGGGCCGGGTCGGTGGCCGCGCGCCTGGCCACGGCGAGGTCGACGGTCGGACCGTGCGGGTCCGACCAGTCGACCGGGACGGTGAGGGTCGCGCAGTCCGCCTCCGGGACGTCCGGGCAGGCCGCCCACTGAAGGGGGTGCCCGGTGGCGGACGCGGTCGGGGCGGTCGCGGTGAGGAGACCCGCGGTCAGTGCGGCGACGGCGGCGAGCGCTCGTCGCGAGGTGCTCGTGGTGGTCATGCCCGGCAAGACGCCGGGTTCCGATGCTGCGGTTCTCGTTGTGACCGGCGCCACAGCCGCCGCGGCGTCCCGCGGCGGCCGTGGCCCGGTGTCACGCGCAGGCGGCCGGGTCCACCTGGAAGCCCGGCGCGTCCCACGCTCCGGCGACCGCGGCACGCGACGTCTCGGTCGCCACGCCGTCCACGACGGAGTAGGTCACGCGCTTGCCGGTGTAGATGCCCTGCGGCCGGTTGGTCAGCCGCGCGTCGACGGTGACGAGCGAGCGGCCACCTCCGCTGTCCTCGCAGCCGTACCCGTTGAGGGCGCTGATGCCGCCGCCCTCCCAAACCCGCAGCGCCGAACCGTCGGACGCCGTCACCGGCCGAAGTCCGCCGAACAGCCCCCAGACGCCGAAGCCCACGGTGTTCGCGCCGACCGACTCGGCCACCACGACCTCGTCGGTGCCGTCACCGCCCAGGTCGACCACCCGCAACGGAAGCGGGCCCACGTGTGAGTCGAGCGGCACGAGCGCGGTCAGTCGCAAGCCCCGGATGGTGGTGCTCAGGAGCTGCTTGGTCGAGTCGCCCGCGACCTGTTCGGTGGTGACGGTCTCCAGGACGCCGTCCCCGTCCAGGTCGGCCTGGACGGACTCCTGGACCGCCGCGTTCGCCGGCGCGGCGAACGTGGCGGAGGCGACGAGAGCGAGCAGCAGTGCGGTAGTCCTCATGATCGAGTTCCCCCTCGATGGCGCGGCCCCGCGCAGATCCCCCTGCGGAGCCGCTTGTCCACGACGCGGTCAGCGTCCGGGAAGAGGACGCGCGAACCACCGGACGCGTTGCCACGACCCCTGTGGCCCGATCGGGTGATAGGGGGAGGTCGTCAGCGAGGTCTGACGATCACCGCGGTGCCGCGCCGCCGAACCACCGGTCGAGCTCGTCGAGGACGTTCTCGACGACCGGGTACAGCTCGGCGGCGATCCGCTCCTGGTCCTGCCCCTCGCGGGTGCGCCGCCCGGCGTCGCCGATGATGATCCGGAACACGCCCGCGAGCGCGATCCCACGCACCTCGGCCACCTCCGGTGCGACGTCGGTGGTCTCGGCGACGGCGGCGGCGAGCGCGGCGGCCTGGCGGTCGGTCAGCTCCAGCGCCAGTCGGTGCACGGCGGGGCTGACCGCCGCCAGGTGGCCGAGCTCGCCCCGCCACACCTCCGGCGGGACGTCGCGGATCGCGGCGACCGACCGGAGCGTGAACTCGCGGATGGCCGCCGCCGGGCTCGTGCCGGGCGGCCGGGAGCGGACCAGGTCGCACAGCCGGTCCTGGACCTGCTGCTCGCGGTCGGTGACCAGGTGCTCCTTGGACCGGAAGTAGTTGTAGACCGTCTGCTCGGCGACCTCGGCCGCGCGCGCCACGTCGCCGACCGACACGTTCTCGTAGCCGCGCTCGGCGAACAGCCTGGCCGCGGTGTCGGCGATGAGCCGTCGGGTGCGCGCCTTCTTGATCTCGCGGATTCCGGGGCCTGCCACCCCGACAGCCTAAGCCGACCTCCGCCGGGGCGCGGTCAGGCTCGGCGTGCGGCCCACACCTTGCGCTCGGTGCGCACGACGAGGTCGTCGCGGCGCAGCACGCTGTCCGGGGCGTCGGCGTCGAGCAGCCGGTCCAGCGCGGCGAGGTCGTCGGCCGGGAGCGCGTCGGCGACGGAGCCGCGCAGGCGCTGGAGGCTGTTCAGCGCGTAGCGGCCGATCACCTCCGACCCCGACCGCTCGATGTGGACGGTGATCGTGCGCTCGCCTTCGAGGGTGAACCCGGCGCCGGTCAGCTTGGGTCCCCAGTCGGCGCCGCGGTGGGGCATGTGCTCCGCGTGGAAGCGGTCGCTCACGGCGTGGCAGCGCTCCTCCAGGCCAGGGCGCTCGGCGGGGGCGTCGGAGGGCAGGAACAGGGGGAAGCCCGCGAGCTCGACGACGGCGAACAGGCCGCCCGGCGCGAGCGCGTCGTGGACCCGGCGCAGCGCCCGGTCGGGGTCGGCCATGTGGTGCATGGAGGCCGACGCCCACACCAGCTCGGGGGAGCCGAGGTCCGGCCAGTCCGCGTCGAGATCGGCCTGGACGAGGTCCACCCGGTCCGCCACGCCGGCCGCCTCGGCCTTGTCGCGCAGGCGGTGCAGGTGGTCGGCCGAGGAGTCGACGGCGGTGACGTGGGCGTCGGGGAAGCGGGTGAGCAGGGCGAAGGTGCCCGCACCCGTGCCGCAGCCCAGGTCCACGATCCGCCGGGGGCTCGTGCGCACGGGCAGCCACGCGGTGATGGACGCGGTGTGCTCGGCGAGGACCTCCGCGTCGAGGTCGAGCACCTCGGCCTGGGTGTCGCCGTGCTGGTGGCCGTGACCGTGGCCGTGCTGGTGGGTGTGGTGCGTGTGGGTCATGCGACCACGGTAGGTCGGTCATGCGCCATGCGCACGGGGGTTTGCGTAAAACGCAAGAAGGTGGGTGCTCCCGCTGCCGCACGCGCAAGGTCAACTCGGCACGGGCTCCTCGGGGGAGGAGCGGTGTCCCCGGCGGGCGTCGCGGTCGAAGATGCCCATGACCTCGCACGGTCCGCCCTCGGCGCCGATCGCGTGCGGGAGCATGGTCGGGAACTCCGCGGCCTGGTCGGTCTCCACGCGGAAGCGGCGGTTTCCCAGCAGCAGCACGGCGGTGCCGGACAGCACGACCAGCCACTCGCGACCGGGGTGGGCGCGCAGGCGGGCGGGGTTGTCCGGCGGCGGGGTCGTCATGCGCTGGCGCACGACGGTCATGCCGGGGTCCGCCTTGACGGGCCACCGCAGCTGCCCGTGGGCGCCGTCGACGATCGGGTTGGAGACCACGTCGTCGGTGGCCGTCTCGACGAGCTGGTCGAGCGAGGTGTCCAGGGCGCGGGCGAGGACGACGAGCTGGTCGAGCGCGAGGCGCCGCCGCCCGTTCTCGATGCGGCTGAGCGAGGACGGGCTCATCCGCGCACGGGCGGCCAGGTCGTCCAGGGACCAGCCCTGCGCCATCCGCAGCGCCCGGATCCGCTTGCGCACCAGGCTGTCCAGCTCGCCATCTTCTTGCTCCATGCGCAAGAGTGTATGCGCTAGTGGCAAGGTGCGCATACGGTCGTGGCGCAGGGACCCCGGCCCGACGAAGTGGAGTGCGCCATGCCCGTGACACCGACAGACCCGTTGCCGGACCGGACGGTCGACGCCGTGGTGATCGGCGGTGGCGCGGCGGGGCTGAACGGCGCGCTGGTGCTGGCCCGCTCGCGCCGTTCCGTCGTCGTGGTCGACAGCGGCACGCCCCGCAACGCGCCCGCCGAGGGCGTGCACGGCCTGCTCGGCCTGGACGGCACCCCGCCGGACGAGCTGCTGCGCCGCGGCCGTGAGGAGGTCCGCCGCTACGGCGGGACGGTGGTGGCGGGCGAGGTGACCTCCGCCGTCGGGTCCGCGGGTGCCGACCCGCGCTTCACCGTCACCCTGGCCGGCGGCGGGACCGTGCGGGCGCGCCGGGTGCTGGTCGCCACCGGGCTGCGCGACGTGCTGCCCGACGTCCCCGGCCTGGCCCGGCACTGGGGGCGCGGCGTCGTGCACTGCCCGTACTGCCACGGCTGGGAGGTGCGCGACGAGCCCATCGGCGTCCTCGCCGTGGGACCGGCGTCGGCGCACCACGCGCTGCTGTTCCGCCAGCTGACCGACGACCTCGTGTTCTTCACCCGCGGCACCGACCTGGACGCGGACACGCGCGCCCGGTTCGCCGCCCGCGGCATCCGGGTCGTCGACACCCCGGTCACGGAGGTCGTATCCGATGGCGACGCCGTCACCGGCGTGCGGCTGACCGACGGCGAGGTCGTGCCGCGGCGCGTCCTCGCGGTCGCCACCACGATGCTCGCCCGCATCGACGGGCTCGACGGCCTCGGGCTGCCGGTGGAGGACCTGCCGGGCGGCATGGGCCGCCGCCTCGTCGCTGGCTTGGCGGGCTCGACGACCGTGCCGGGCGTGTGGGTGGCGGGCAACGCCACCGACCCGACCGCGCAGGTCGGCGCCTCCGCCGCCGCCGGTGCCCTGGCCGGCGCCCACCTCAACGCCGACCTCGTCACCGCCGACGCGGACGCGGCCCTCGCCGCCGCCTCCTGAGGGGATCCCCCGACCGGCCGGTCACAGCGGAACGCCGACAGGGACTCGGACGTCGGGACCGTCGTCGTCGAGCAGGACGGAGGCCTCGACGGCGTGGGCGGGCGCAACCGGTCGGGGCCGGATCGGGGTAGTCGGGCCCGGAACTGCACCACTGGCTCGGGAGGACCGCCATCGCGCCGGACG
The DNA here is from genome assembly GCF_003002815.1 of Umezawaea tangerina. Lineage (GTDB taxonomy): Bacteria > Actinomycetota > Actinomycetes > Mycobacteriales > Pseudonocardiaceae > Umezawaea > Umezawaea tangerina. Next base: position 573,802 of record NZ_PVTF01000007.1, read on the forward strand.
TGGTCACCTTCGTCACCGACGGCATCCGGAGCGCCGTCGCCAAGGTCAACGCCGTGTCGGGGGAGCGCACGCACGGCGCCACCGCGGCTGTGTGGTCGAGGCGGGCAGCGGCGTGACCCACCTGCGCTACCGGGTCGTCCGCCAGGCGCGGTCACCGTGCGGCCGGGTCACTGCCCGTAGGAGTACCGCAGACCGGCGAACAGCAGCTCGTTCATCCGCCGCCGCAGGTGCCCGGTCTTGCTCGGGTCCGGCATCCCGTCCGGCGTCAGCAACGTGAACCGCAACACCGTCCCCCCGTCCCCGGCGGCCACCAACCCGAAGCGCACCCGGTCATCCGGCCTGCTCGGCCACAACGACGACCACACCACCGCGGACGGCTCCTCCGCCACCAGCACCACCGGCTCGACCTCGTCGGCCAACAACACCAACCACGGCCGCGCACCCACCCGACGCGGCTCGACGAGCGACCGCCAGACGACGGACGGCGGCGCGGGCAACGTGCGCGCCCGCGAACCGATCTCGATCACCCCACCAGGGTAGGTCGACCGCCCCACCTCCGCCGACCGGTTTTCGGCGGAGCGGGAGTTCGCGGCAGCCACGTCGTTGGAAGTCGCGGTCCGGACGCACATACCACAGTGGACAGATGATTGGCCTTGTCGGAAAAGGGGTTTGTCATCCAGTTCGGCGTCGGGTGGCGTGGTCGGCGGCAATGCCGACGCGCCCGGTCTGATCCTCACAGCCCGGAACGCCGGCCTTGTCGGGGAGGGTCGCGCCGACGCGACACCGCTTCGAGGTGGGTACGGGCGTTCGCCCGGCACGGGCCTGCCGCGTAACGGCCGATTGGGCGCAGGCGATCTTCCACGCAGTCGTAGGGGGCTTGACCTGATCGAGGAGACGAGAAGCAGTTGGTGGCTTGGCGACCTTCCAACGCCACGGTCTCCGTGGCGGCCATCGCGGTCGCGCTGGCGGGCAACATGGCGACCAGCACGGTGTCCGTGAAGGCCGGGTGGTGGCCCGTCGTGGTGTGGACGGCCGTGGGGGTGCTGGCGACCTCGGCGGTCGCGATGGAGCTGTTGCGCCAGCGGGGGCCGTCGCCCGCGGACGGGCGGGATCTCGCGCCGGTGGTCGACGAGCTCGCAGCGGTGGTGCGGAAGCAGTGGCGGGACGAGGTCGCACGGCGCGCGCTGAACGACCCGTACCCGCTGCCCGTCAGGTGGGAGCCCGCCCCGGCGGACGACGTGGCGGGCTGGGGCGACGTGACGCAGCTGGCCGCGAACGGAGCCGGGTGGCCGCGCACCGGGCGCGAAGGGTGGGCGGCCACCCCGGAGGGCCTGGCGGGTACGGGTGGTGAGCTGGTCGAGGTGTGGCGGAAGGTGCCGACGAGGCGGCTCGTCGTCCTCGGGGACCCTGGTTCGGGCAAGACCATGCTCCTGGCCCGGTTGGTGATCGACCTGCTGGACCCGGCGGTCCGCGCCGCCGGCGACCCGGTGCCCGTCCTCGTCTCCCTCGCGTCGTGGCACCCGGTCGACCAGGACCTCCTGTCCTGGCTGGTCGAGCAGCTGGTGATCGACCACCCGGCCCTGGATCGCAAGCACGCGCGGGGAGGCCCGCTGGCCAGGGCACTGCTCGACAACGGCTCGATCACCCTTGTCCTGGACGGGCTGGACGAGATCCCGGAGGGACTGCGCGCGCAGGCCGTCGTGGCCATCAACCAGGCACTGCACAGCGGACAGCCGCTGATCGTCAGCAGCCGCACCGACGCGTACTCCGAAGCGATCCGGCCCGCGGGCGGGATCGGGGTGGCGTTGACCGGTGCCGCGGGTATCCGATTACGCCCGCTCGACGCGCAGGACGTGGTCGACTACCTCCGCAGCAGCGCCGGAGGCGCGACCGGCAGACGGCGGTGGGACCGCGTGGCCGACGCGCTCGCGTCCGGAGGCCCGCTGGCCGAGGCGCTGGTCACCCCGCTGATGACCACGCTGGCCCGCACCGTCTACAACCCGACGTCGATGGCGAGCACGACGACGTTGCCCGACCCGGCGGATCTCCTGGAGCTCGAGGACTCGACTGCGGTCGAACGGCACCTGCTCGACGGCTTCGTCCCGGCCTCCTACCGCCCGCACCCCACCCGGCGTACCCGGTGGGAGCCCGACCAGGCCGAACGGTGGCTCGGGTACCTGGCCTACCACCTCGAGCACGACCGCAACGGCTTCCCCGACCTGGCGTGGTGGCAGCTGCACCTGCGCGCCCGTCCGCGGTCGCCGTCGAAGGTTTTCGCGGCGCTGGTGTGCGGCGGGATCGCTGTGCTGGCAGGCGCCGCCGCGGCCGCGCTGTACTCCTCGGCGTTCGGGTACAACCTCGTCGGCGTCCTGGGACCGGCGGTCGCCGCGACGGTGGTTCTGGTGTTCGGCACCATCCTGTGGCTCACCGGTCGGTTCGACGCGGCGGTGGTGTCGGTCGTGGTGGCGGGGATCGGGGGTGGACTCGCCGCGGATCTCGGCGGGGACTTCTCCGGCCTGGCCGCGACCTCGCCGTCCCTGATCATCACCGTGGGCCTGGCGGCGGGGTTCGCCCATCCCCTGAGGTCGGACGGCCCACGTCCGTTGGTCGCCGGAGGCGCGGTCATGGCCATGACCGCGTTGATGTCCGCCGGGCTCAACGCCGCCAACCTGCCCGCGCTGTCCACTCTGGACTGGGCGGTGACCGAGGGCGTATTGGCAGGGCTGATCGTCATGGCGGCGATGACCTTGTCCGCGCCGGTGGACGTGCTCGTCACCTCCCGCCGTGACTGGGTGGTGGCAGCCTCGACGGCCACCGCGCTCCACTTGATCGCCTACTGGCCCGACTTCGGTCAAGGCGAGAGGTCCTCCCTCGACTGGATGAACAGCGTGTTGTCGGTCGTCGTCGTGGCGGCTGTCGGCGCGAGCCGGGCCGGTCGGAGCGCTCCCCGCCATCGGGTGAAGCTCGCCGTGGTGGTGGCGTCGGTCCTCGCGCTGAAGGTGCTCCTGTGGGACGACGTGGTCACGTTCTTCCTGGTCGTGGGCTTCATCGGCGCGATGGGTCTTCGGGGTGCGTACGCCCGTCGTGGTCGGTCGGCTGTCGGCACTCCTGAGGACTGGTTGACCAGACCGTTCCGCGCGGGCACCGGCTACGGACTGGTCCACGCCCTGTACTTCTCCCCGCTCTACGGGCTCGCGGTTGGTGTGGCGGTGGCGCTCGTGGTCGAGTTGGGCTCACCGCTGCTGGCCTCGCAGACCCCGGCGCAGGGCCTGCGGCTCACGGGACGCGGTGCCATGGTGGGCGTGCTGGTCTGCGCGGCCGTATGGCTCCTGCTGACCGGGCGGCAAGCGGTGTCGAACGTGCTCCTGCTGGGACTCGCGATCGGCGGCGCGGCCGCCGTCACCTACGGGCTCGACGTGCCGAGGACCATCACACCTGTTCGCTCGCCTGAGCAGGTGCTGGCCAAGGACCGGATGGTGTTCCTGGTCAACGCCGCCGCGGTCGCCGTGGCGATCACCCTCGCAGTGGGTGTCGCGGCGGGGGCGGGCTCGCAGTTCGAACCGACCACAGCGGCGGTCGGCGGCCTCACCTACGGCCTGGCCGCCGGAGCGGTGGTCGCCTTCAGCAGGACGCAGTGGCCGCGCTACACCCTCAACCGCATCGCCCTCACCGCGGCGGGGAGCGTCCCTTGGGCGTTGACGAGCTTCCTGCGGGACGCGCACACCGTCCACGGAGTGCTGAGGCAGAACGGCGCCTCCTACCAGTTCCGCCACGTCGACCTCCAGCGCAGGCTCGCGGAGCGCTACGCCGCGAGACTCGATCGGCGGCACGACGACCGGTCACCCGACCGCGTCGGCTGACCTGGGGTGCTCCCGAACCGCCTTGCTGGATGTGGAGGGACTGCGGCCGCGGTGCGGATCCTGGTCTGCGATGGCGGAGTGGCGATCGGGGAGGACCGTGCTCGCGGCCGGCGAACCCGCGTCGTGCACTGACAGGTGTCCTCCGACGCGATCCCCTTGTTCCGCCCGGAGCGAACCCCGTGCTCGCCGGTGTCCGTCCGGTGTCAGGATGAGCGCATGGCGGACATCCTCCCCTTCCACCAGAAGCGCGCCCCCGAGCCCGAGCCGTTGTGGCGGGAGGCGTTGGGGCAGCGGTTGCGGGCCACCAGGGAGGAGCAGGGCGGGCGGTTGGTCGACGTGGCGGAGCGGGCGGGGATCTCGCCGCAGTACCTGTCGGAGATCGAGCGCGGGCGCAAGGAGCCGTCGAGCGAGATGATCGCGGCGGTGACGGGCGCCTTGGGCGTCGAGCTGGCGGATCTGCTGATCGGTGTCGCGGGTGCGGTCCGCGGCCGCCACGGCGCGGGTCTCGCTGTCGGGCGGCGGCCCGCGGGACCCGTGCTCATGGCTGCCTGACGGACCCGGCGTCAGCCGCGGTGGTCCAGGACGTGGTCGGCGAGGCCGTAGGCGACGGCGCCCGACGCGTCGAACACGCGGTCGCGGTCGGTGTCGTGCCGCAGGTCCGCGACGGCGCGCCCGGTGTGCTTGGAGAGGATCTCCTCCAGCTGGGTGCGGACCCGGACGACCTCGTCGGCCTGGAGGATGAGGTCGGGGATGGTGCCGCGGCCCTGCGCCGCGGGCTGGTGCAGCACGACCCTGGTGTGCGGCAGCACGAACCGGTGGCCCGGCGCGCCCGCCGCGAGGAGCACGGCGCTGGCGGCGACGGCCTGGCCGACGCACGTCGTGGACACCGGGGCCTTGATGTAGCGCATGGTGTCGTACAGCGCGAGCATCGCGGACGGGTCGCCGCCCTCGGAGTTGATGTAGAGGTTGATCTCCCGTTCCGGGCTGTCCGCCTCCAGGTGCAGCAGCTGGGCGATCAGCGCGTTCGCCACCCCGGAGTCGATGGCGGTGCCGAGGTAGACGATCCGCTCCGACAGCAGGTGCGAGTAGACGTCCATGATCCGCTCGCCGCCGAGGTTGCGGGTGATGACGTTGGGGATGGTGTAGGTGCTCATGCGCGGGCTCCCGTCGCGATGCCGAGCCCGAGCGCGTGGGTGCGCACCGGCACGACCTGGTCGAGGTCGGAGACGACGTGGTCGATGAACCCGTACTCGAGCGCCTGCGCGGTGGTGAACCAGCGGTCGTGCAGCGAGTCGGTGAAGATCCGGTCCATCGGCTGGCCGGTGTCCTGCGAGATGAGCCCGAGCACCGTGTCCCTGGTGTGGCGCAGGTCGTCGGCCTGCACCTCCACCTCGACCGCCGACCCGCCGATCCCCGAGGAGCCCTGGTGCATCAGGATGCGGGCGTGCGGCAGCGCGAAGCGCTTGCCCGGTGTGCCCGACGACAGCAGGAACTGCCCCGCGCTGCACGCCAGCCCCAGCGCGAGCGTGGACACGTCGCACGGGATGAGCCGCATCACGTCGCGGATGGCCAGCATCGCGGGCACCGAGCCGCCCGGCGAGTGGATCCACAGCGCGATGTCCTTCACCGGGTCGTCGCTCGCCAGCGACAGCATCTGGGTGGCGAGCACCGTCCCGTTGTCGTCGTCCAGCGGGCCGTCGAGGACCAGCACGCGCTGGCCGAGGAACCGTTCGCGGAGCCGGTGGTCGAACAGCGGCTGCCTTTCGTTGTTCGTCATGCCCCGACAGTGCCCTGACCGCACCGCGTTGTGGAGGTCGTGCTGCTGTCAGCAGATCAGCCGTCGGCGGACTTCCACAGTGGACCGCCGCGTCAGGGCCGGAAGCTCGCCCGGTACTCGGTCGGCGTGCGGCCGGTCAGCTCCTGGAAGGCGGCGTTGAACGCCGACAGGGACGTGTAGCCGACCGCGAACGCGATCGTGGTCACCGGGGTGTCGCCCGCGGCGAGCTCCTCGATCGCGCGCAGCAGCCGCAGCCGCCGCAGGACCGCCCGCCAGGTCATGCCGGTCTCATCCGCGAACCGGCGTGCCAACGACCGCGGCGCGAGACCGACCTCGTCGGCCACGTCCTCGAAGCGCACCGGGCCACCGAGCCGTTCCTCGGTCAACCACAACGCCCGGCGCAGCTCCGGCGACCGCCCCGCGGGCACCACCACCGGGCTCGGCCGCTCGGCGAGCCGCCAGCTCACCGCGGCGAGCGCCGCGAACAACGTCTCCGCGTAGGCAGGCAGCGGTTCGTCGCTCGCACCCCACTTACCGACCTCCGCCACCAGGCACCGCGCCAGGGGACTCAGGTCGAACACCGCCAGCGGCGCGGACGGCACCGGCACGAACCCCGTGTCGAACAACACCGACGCCGTCGTGACCGGCCGCCCGATGCTCACCCGAATCGGCTCACCCGCCTCGATCAACGCCGCCCGCGCCGGCGGCAACACCCACGCCCTGCCCCGCGCCTCCAACCGGAGCGCACCGGCGGAGGCGCACAGCAGGTAATGGTGGTCCACGCACAGCTCACGCGCGGGCTCGGCATCGAACGACCGGACGAAGCTGTACGCCTGCCGGGTCATCGACGCGCTCGCACGGCACCGCTCACCGGCCCACTCACCCCACCGACTCGACCAGCTCGGCACGGAACCGCCTGCTCACCGGCACGTCGACCATCATCGGCCGCACCACCTCACCCATCCGCGCGAACGCCTCCGACCCCAAATACCCACCCAACGCCCCCTCGTCCTCCCACTCGTGCACGATGGTGACCCCACCCCCACCCTCCCTGCCCGCGTACACCCGAAATGCCAGGTTCCCCGGCATCCCCCGCACCACCACACCCTCGGCGTCGAGATGCGCGAGCGCGGCGGGCCGATCAGCAGGCGTGGTCCTGAAGTCGACGATGGCTATGAACATGATGTCGATTCCTCTTCGATCGGTGCGGTTGTCAGCCAAGATCCTGACCCACCACCCACCATCCCGCCGCCGTCGATCGGCCACGTTCACGCTCCCACCGGACAACACTGCAAGCCAACCAAAGCCAAACGCCCCAACGACACCGGAACCAACACACAAGCCCTCAACGGCCCAACGACGCTAGAAGCAGCACCAAGCCAACGGCCCAACCCAGCTGGAAGCGAGCGGTGCTCGTCCGCTCGTGCGGTCGGCTTGACTTGGGGTTTTTGGGCTTAAACTTGCGGCGGCGGGCAGGCTCTACCACCTGCCCTTTTTCGCCCGACGAAGCCCAAAAAAGGGGCCCCAAGTCAAGCCGACTGCACCTGGGTCCGCTGTAGCGATACCCCCGGAGACCACCGCACCGACACCCCCGGAGTCCACCGCAGCGACACCCCCGGAGACCGCGGCACCGACACCGGGCGAGACACACCGCGGCTCGAACACCGAACGACCCCCACGGCCACCCCATACCCAACCGCCGCACCCCAGACCCCTCAAAACACCCCCACATCCTGCGGATAACAAGCCTCCACCTCCCCCGCGAAAGCCTCCACCACCACCCCCCTCCTCACCTTCAACGACGGCGTCAGGTACCCGTTCTCCGCCGTGAACTCCTCCTCCAGCACCCGGAACCTCCGCACCGACTCCGCCCGCGACACCGCCTCGTTCCCCAGGTCCACCGCCTCCTGCAGTGCCGCCAGCAGGTCCGCGTCCTCCGCCAGCTCCCGCACCGTCGCCGCCGCCGGTTTGCCCTTCGTCTCCTTCCACACCGGGAAGTACTGCCGGTCCACCGTCAGCAGCGCCGCCACGTACCGCCGCCCGTCGCCCACCACCACGGCGTTGCCCACCAGCGGGTGCGAGGTGATCCGGTCCTCCATCACGCCGGGGGACACGTTCTTCCCGCCGCTGGTCACCAGGATCTCCTTGCTGCGTCCCGTGATCACCAGGAATCCGGCTTCGTCGAGCCTGCCGAGGTCCCCGGTCGCGAACCAACCGTCCTGGAAGGACTCCTCCGTGGCGAGCGGGTCGTGCCAGTACCCCTGGAACACCGTCGGCCCCTTCACCAGGACCTCCCCGGCGTCGGAGATCCTGATGGACATCCCCGGCAGCGGCCGACCCGCCGTGCCCGCCCGGAACACGTCGGGTGTGTTGATCGTGGCCGTCGAGGTCGTCTCGGTCAGCCCGTACCCCTCCAGCACCGTGATCCCGGCCGCGTGGAAGAAGTGCACGAGCCTGGGTGCCAGCGCGGCGCCACCGGACAGCACGTACCGGCACCGGCCTCCCAGCACCTCGCGCAGCTTCCGGTAGACCAGCCGGTCGAACACCGCGTGCTTCGCGCCCAGCAGCGGACCGGGTGAGCCCGCGGACGAGTGCGCGACGGCGGTGTCGACCGCCGCGTCGAAGATCCGCCCGTTCCCGCTGCCGTGGGCCCGCTGCCAGGCGCCGTGGTAGATCTTCTCCAGCACGTAGGGCACGGCCAGGACGAACGTCGGGCGGAACGTGGCCAGGTCGCCCAGCGCGTCGCGGACGTTCGAGGTGTGCCCCAGGGTGACCCCGGCCCACACCGCGCCGATCTGGATCATCCGGCCGACCACGTGCGCCAGCGGTAGGAACAGCAGCGTGGACGCGCCCGCCGCGCCGCCCTCCCCGAACAGCGGGTGCAGCACCCCGACGGCGTTGCGGGCCTCGGCGAGGAAGTTCGCGTGCGTGAGCACGCATCCCTTGGGGCGCCCGGTGGTCCCCGAGGTGTAGATGATCGTCGCGGGCTCGGAGTTGTCGGTCAGCCCGCGGTTGCCGGTGACGGCGGACCTGAGCACCGCGATGCCCGTCCTGGTCAGCTCCCCGACCGCGGTGTCGATCCTCCACACGGGAGCGTCCCGGCCCGCTTTCGCGAACGCGTCCCGCACCAGGTGCTCGTGCTGCTCGGTCTCCACCACGGCCGCGGTCGCGCCGGAGTCCGCGACGATCCAGTCCACCTGCTCCGCCGAGGAGGTGGCGTAGACGGGGACGGAGACCGCGCGGGCGGCCCAGATGGCGAAGTCGAAGAGCGTCCACTCGTAGCGGGTCGACGACAGCACCACCACCCGGTCGCCGGGGCGCACCCCCGACGCGACGAGTCCGCGCGCCACCTCCACGACCTGGTCGCGGAACTGCCGCGCGGTCACCGGTGTCCACCCCGACGGCGTCTTCCGGCGGAAGGCGGTCGAGTCGGGGATCCGCTCGGCGTTGGCGTGCACGAGCTCGGCCAGCCCGCCCACAACGGGCGAAGCGGACAGCGGTGCGGTGGTTACCTCGCGCATGGTGAACTCCAAGATGTTCGCGCCTGGTGGATGGATATTTCGGATGTCCACCACGAACGACCCGTGTCGGAGGCGCCGTGGGGTTGTTCGCGGTTGATATCCGATCGCGGCGGGCGGCGCCCGCGCAATGGTGGAACGGGAATGTATCGGTGTAAGAACATGCAGCTGCGTGACCTGGATCACCCGCCGCACGGGTGGCAAATAAATGCCATCGCCGCAAAAAGTGCCACCTGACCTGGACTTTCATTTGCGGTGGCGGCTCCCGTCGGTGCGATCAAGGCGGTGAACTGCTGCTAGCGTCCCGTCTCGGCTCACCCCGGTACGTGATTTGGTGCCCGTTTCAAAGATGTGCACGCGCGAATTGCGAGTGCACATCGGGGTAGGGGGCGGGCCGCTCGCTAGGGGAGTTGTCCAGGGAGATTAGGGGTGCCCGCTCGAAGGGGCCTGGAGTTTCTTTGATTAGGGTGAGGCTCGTATCCGGCGTTGACGGGGAGTGGTCGGCGGTGGGCCGGTCGGAGGTTCCAAGAGATTAGCGGGGCTAATGACCTAGTTCGTTGTGAAACGTTACAAATTTGTCGGTGCAACCGGTTGGGAAATGCCACGTGGAGGAGTGTCGTGATGCATCCGTCGTGCGGTGACCGCGCCGCCACGACGTCGTCGAGGTGGTCCCGGTGACCGGGTTCGAGCTCGCGGACGACGTCGAGGCGCGGCTGCTGGTCGTCCCGGTCGGGCAGCGCGACCAGCTGTGCCTGCGGGTGTTCCCGCAGGCGGTCGAGGACGACCGGGCGCCGGTCGTGCTGGTCGTGCCCGCGATGGGCATCGTCGCCACCTACTACGACCCGTTGGCCCGCGGGCTGACCCTCGCGGGCTTCCCCGTCGTGGTCTGCGACCTGCGCGGACACGGCGGCAGCACGCCCCCGGTGTCCCGCGCCTCCCGGTTCGGGCAGCAGGAGCTGGTGGCGGTCGACCTCCCGGCGGCCGTGGCGGCCGCGCGGCGGGAGTTCCCCGGCAGGCCGCTCGTCCTGCTGGGCCACAGCATCGGGGGTCAGCTGGGGGTCGCCTACCTGGGCAGGCCCGAGGCCGATGTGGACGGACTCGCGCTGATCGCCTCCGGCACCCCGCACCACCGGGTCTACCCGGGACCGCGCGGTCTGCGCGTGCTGCTGGGGACGCAGACCGCCGCGCTGCTGGGCAGGGCGTGGGGCTACTTCCCCGGTGACCGGGTGGGCTTCGGCGGCCGGGAGGCCGCGGGCGTGATCACCGACTGGGCGCGGTTCGCCCGCACCGGCCGGTTCCGCCCCGACGGCGCCGACCTCGACTACGAGCGCGCGATGTCCACCGTGGACGTGCCGGTGCTGGTCGTGTCGGTCGAGGGCGACCTGATGCACACGCCCGCCGCGATGGCGGAGCTCACCGGGAAGCTGGGCAGCACGCGGGTCACGAGGCTGCGCTACACCGCGGCCGACGCGGGTCGGAAGCTGGACCGCTACCGCTGGGTCCGCGTCCCCGGCCCGCTGCCCACCTGGATCAAGGACTGGTGGCGCGACGCCGCGGACCACGGGGGAGGACGGCCGTGACGGCGACGCTCGCCGACGAGTGCGCCCTCCCGCCGCGGTCGCGCGTGCGCGGGACGACCGCCACCGGGTCGGAGGTCGTGCGGCGCCCGGTGGACCGCCTCCGCGTCGACCTCGCCGGCCCCGCGATCCCGTCCGCCCGGTCCGCCGTCGACCTCGGACCACCACGGCGACCGGCTCCGCCCGTCGTCATGCCCTGACCACCCCCGAACCACATCGATGCCGGCTCCCCGACGAGGGGCTGCCACCCCCGGAGAGGACACCCGTGGACCACGTCAACCACTTCGACACCAAGGCGACGTACTGGATAATGCGCGCCGAGTACCTCGTCGGCTTCGCCGCGTGCGTCGTGCTGATGCTGCTGCACTTCGGCGACATCCGGTGGTGGGCGGCCATCGTGCTGTTCTTCTCCATCGACGTCATCGGCTACTACCCCGGCGCGCTCGCGTTCCGGCGGGCCAAGGGCGGGCCCATCCACAAGGGCTACTACGTCATCTACAACACGATGCACAACTGGTTCGCCGCCGCGGCGATCTGCGGCCTGTGGGTGCTCGTGGCCGGTCCCGAGTGGGCGCTGCTCGCCATCCCGCTGCACCTGTGCGCCGACCGCGGCCTGCTCGGCAACACCCTCAAGCCGTTCAGCATCGCGTTCGAGCCCGAGCCGCTGCCCGCGTTCCAGGCGTTCGTGGCCCAGCTGACCGGTCGGCCGCCGCAGCGGCAGGTGCAGGTCGACCGGGTCGAGGAGAAGGTCCCGACCACATGATCACCACGGAGGATCAGGAGGTCCTGGCGTCGCTGCGGGAGCACTCGGACCACCCGAGCGCCTTCCTGGGCTACAACCAGGCCACGCGGCACTTCCGCAGCGACCGCGTCCCCGGCACGATCGCCTACCGGCTCAGCCGCAGGCACGTCGTGCAGCTGTGCGGTCCGCTGACGGCGCGGGAGCACCGGCCCGCACTGCTCGCCGACTTCCGCGCGTGGGCCAAGGGCGAGCGGCGGCGGATCTGCGCCGTGCAGCTGTCCCGGCAGGACGCCGAGCTGTACGCGGCGGAGGGGTTCGCGGTGAACCAGCTCGGCCGCACCTACAGCGTGGACCTGGAGCGGTTCACGATGCGCGGCGGTCCGCTGGCCAAGGTGCGGCAGAACATCGCCCGCGCCAAGCGGGACGGCGTCACCGTCGAGGAGAGCGCCGGGCGGGACGACCTGCTGGCGACGATCGACGCGCGGTGGCTGCGCGCCAAGGGGTGGCACGTCAAGGAGCTCGACTTCATGATCGGCGAGCGCGGCGGCCGCGGTGCCGAGCACCGCCGGATCTTCGTGGCCAGTGTCGCCGACCGCCCGGTCGCCTACATCTCCTACTCCCCGGCGTTCGGCGGCAGGCCGGGGTGGCTCTACGACCTGACCCGCCGCGACCCCGACGCACCGGTCGGGACGATCGAGCTGGTCAACGTCACCGCGCTGCAGCGCTTCCAGGAGGAGGGCGCGGGCTGGCTGCACCTCGGCCACACCCCGTTCGCCGGGCTCGACCCCGTGAACGAGGTGCCGGGCGCCGCCAGCGGGGTCGTCACCCGCGTCGCCGACCTGATCGCCCGGCGCGGCAAGGCGATCTACCCCTCGCGCACCCAGGAAGCCTTCAAGCGCAAGTGGGCGCCGCACGTCGTCGAGCCGGAGTACGTGGCCTTCGAGGACGGCGTCTCGCTGCCCGCGCTGTGGAACCTGCTCCGGCTCACCAGAGCCATCTGACCCACCCGACCCGACGGAGGAACACCACGATGGACAGCAAGATCAGGCTCGAGGTCGACTGGGACAACACGGTCCCCGTGCTCGAGGGCGCGCGGTCGCTGGAGCTGACGCCCGAGTCGTGCGACCTGCAGTACTGGCTGGACGAGGTCGCGGGCCGCCTGCTGCGCCGCATCCCGACGGGCCACACGCCGGACGCGCTCGTCCCGGAGCAGGTGCTCAAGCCCGGCCCGCTGCGCGAGGCGCTGATCGAGGAGTTCGCGTTCCGCAGCGTCGCCGAGGAGAAGGTCACCCGCGCGCTCGGCCACCTGGTGTCCGCCGCCCCGGACCGGGTCCTGACGGAGTTCTTCGCCACCCAGCTGCTCGACGAGGCCCGGCACGCCCGCGTGTTCCGCGAGCACCTGGTCGAGATCGGCATCCCCGAGGCCGAGGTCGACGACACCATCTCCGCGGTGGCGGGCAAGGCGATCGAGGCCGTGCTCGACCCGCTGGAGGAGTTCGGCCTGTCCGTGATCCGCGACCAGCGCGACTTCTACGGCGGCGTCATCACCCTCACCGTCCTCGTCGAGGGCGTCCTCGCCCCGTTCGGCGAGCTGAGCGAGCGCAAGTGGGCCGAGCTGGACCCGGCGGGCGCGGAGATCGAGCGCGGCGCGGGCATGGACGAGATCCGCCACCTGTCGGTGGGCAGCAGCGTGATCCGCCGCCACCTCCAGGAGCAGCCCGGCGAGCGGATGCGCATCCTGGAGCTGATCGGCCGCGGCCGCGCCCTCTGGGAGAACCTCCCGATGCAGCCGTTCCTGTTCCAGCGCGAGTCGCTGTTCCAGCAGGGCCTTCAGGAGTGGGGCCACCTGGTCGCCGACTACGAGGTCTGGCCGGGCCGCAAGCTGGTCGACACCACCGCCGAGGAGCGCATGGTGACGGCGTCCACCTGGTCCCAGGAGACGCAGGACGTCCGCCTGCGCTACATGGGCGTGCTCTAGGCCGTCGCCGACCGCCCTCCCCGCGCGCGGCAGCGAACGACCTCCCCCTGCGAACCCGGAACAGGTGACAACGTGAAGACATACCCCTCCTACATCGCCGGGCAGGACGCCCCGACGAACAAGTGGATCTACACCATCCGGGCGTCCAGCCTCTTCGAGGACGCCTTCGGCGCGATCCGCCTCAAGCGCGAGCTCGCGGGCGACGGCGAGCCCGACGGCACCGACGAGCGCGTCGTCGGCCGGGTGGCGCTGACCGGGCCCGAGCAGTGCGCGGAGGCCCTGCGCGCCGCGCGGGCCGCCCAGCCCGCGTGGGCCGCGATGCCGCTGGCCGAGAGGCTGAGGTTCGGCGCGATCTTCCACGAGCGGGTCATCGCCCGCCGGGAGGAGTTCGTCGAGGTCCTCATCGCCGAGGGGCACCCCCGCAGGCTCGCCGAGTGGGAGGTGGCGGGCGTCATCCAGGGGTCGGCCCCGGAGACCTTCGCGGCGAACGCGCGGATGATGGACCAGCGCGAGCACGTCGGCGACCGCGAGATCCGCCTGGTGCGCAAGCCGGACGGCGTGGTGTGCCTGAGCCCGCCGCAGAACGCGGCGGCGTCCAACTCGATGCTCGGCGTGTCCGCGATCATGGCGGGCAACAGCCTCGTGGTGAAGGCGCCCAGGAGCGCCCCCTACGGCGTCGCGTGGGCGTGGCGCGAGCTGGTCGCGACCTCGCTGGAGGACGTCGGCGCCCCGGCCGGTGTGCTGAACATCGTGTGCGGTGTGCCCAAGGTGCTGCTGGACCAGTGGCTGGTCAGCGAGGACGTCGACGACATCATGTACTTCGGCGGCAGCGAGCGCGGCGTCGAGATCGGGCGGCGCTGCGTCGAGCACGGCAAGAAGTCCGTGCTGGAGCTGGCGGGCAACGACGGCGTGCTGGTCTGGGAGGACGCCGACCTGGACAACGCCGCGCGGGCGATCACCGAGTGCTTCTACGGCTCCAGCCAGATCTGCATGGTGCCCAAGTACGTCATCGCGCACCCGCGGGTCGCCGACGGGCTGGTCGAGCGGCTCAGGACCCTGGTCGCCGACATCCGGCCCGGCAGGCCGGAGGACCCGGACGTGCTGCTGTCGCCGGTGCTGCGGACCAGCGAGTTCTTCACCGTCCTCGACGAGGCCGTGGCCGACGGCGCCGAGCTGCTGTGCGGCGGGCAGCGCATCGCGGAGGACGGCACCCCCGACTCCTCGGGCGTGTTCCTGCAGCCGACCCTCCTGCGGGTCGACGGCTACGACCGCGCGGAGAAGATGCGCGCGGTGCGGAGCGAGACCTTCTACCCGCTGCTGTCCATCGTCGTCCCCGACGCCGACCAGGCCGGTGACGGGTTCGGCGAGGCGCTGCGGTTCATGAACGCCAACCCCTACGGGCTGCGCAACTCGCTGTGGTCGGAGGACCCGGAGGTGGTCGAGCGGTTCTGCGCCCAGCTCGACAACGGGGGCATCCTCAAGGTCAACGACAGCCACCTCGGCTTCGTGCCGGGGCTGCCCACGCACGGCGGCACCGGGTTGTCCGGCGGCCCGTTCGGCGAGGTCAACTTCCCGATGCTGCGGACCAGCCACCTCCAGGCCGTCAGCATCGCCACGGGCGTCTCCCCGCGCTCGCGGGTGTTCGAGAGCGCGCTGCCGCCCGCCGGTTCCCCCGAGGTGGCGCGGTGAAGTTCCTGCAACGCGAGTACGACACCCTGGAAGACCTGCTTCCGGGGCTGGACAAAGCGTTGAGCGCGGTCCCGCTCGGCGAGCTGGAGCGGCGCGGCGGTCCCGGCATCGCCGCGCTGCGCGACGCGGGCGGGTCCGGTCTGCTGGTGCCCGCCGAGCACGGCGGGATCGGGGCGAGCGCGCGGGACGCCGTGCGCTGCACCCGCGCCATCGCCACCCGGTCGCCGTCGGTGGCGGTGGCCGCGACGATGCACAACTTCTCGGTGGCCAGCCTGGTGACCCTCACGGCCACCAGCACCGGCTTCGAGTGGCTGCTGCTCGACGCGGTCGCCCGCGACAAGCGGATGATGAGCAGCGCGTTCGCCGAGGGCCGCACCGGGCAGGGCGTGCTCACGCCCACGATGGTCGCCCGGCGCGCCGAGGGCGGCTGGCTGGTGTCGGGCAGCAAGAAGCCGTGCAGCCTGTCGGCGTCGATGGACCTGATCACGGCGAGCGTGGCGCTGCCCGACGAGGACGGCGGGACGACGCTGGGCATCGCGGTCATCCCGGCGGGCACGCCGGGCATCTCCGTGCGGCCGTTCTGGGACTCGCTCGTGCTGGCGGGCGCCGAGAGCGACGAGGTCGTGCTCGACGACGTGCTGGTGCCCGACGAGCTGATGGTCAAGCCGGTGCTCGACCCGGAGACCAACCTCGACGACCTCAACACCACCGGGCTGGTCTGGTTCACCCTGCTGGTCTCCGCGGTCTACCTGGGCACGGCCAGCGCGCTGGTGGCCCGGCTGCTGGAGTCCGGGCGCGGCGACACCGCGACGCGGGTGGACGTGGTGACCGACCTGGAGGCCTGCGCGCTCGCGCTGGACCGGGTCGCGTGGGCCGTCGACTCCGGGGAGTCGGGCAACGACACCCTGGCCGACGCGCTGACCGCCCGCTACAGCATGCAGCGCACCATCCGCCGGGTCGTCGGCACGACCGTGGAGCTGCTGGGCGGCATGGCCTTCGTGTCGTCGCCGGACGTGGCGCTGCTCGCGGCCAGCGTGCACGCGCTGGCGTTCCACCCACCCGGCCGGACGTCCACCGCGGCGAGCCTCGACCGGTACCACGCGGGCAGCCCGCTGCGCATCGACTAGCCGTGTCCTCCGCCCCGCCACACGAATCCTGGAACCGATGACCTCCACACAGCCAGTCCCCGCGGAGCACGAGCTCCTCGACGCCTACCGCAGCCACCTGAGCAGCGGACGCGCCTCCCTCGGCGAGATGTTCGGCGGCTTCTGGGAGTCCACCTCCCACAGCGCCGCCGTGCACACCTCCGACGGGCAGCGGTTCGTCAACTGCGCCGGGTACGGCGTGTTCATCCTCGGCGGCACCCACCCGCACGTCACCGAGGCCGTCGTGGCCCAGGTGCGCGCCAACCCGCTGGCCACCAGGCTGCTGCTGGAGCCGGTGAGCGCCGCCGCCGCGAAGACCCTGGCCGACGTTTGCCCGCCCGGACTGAGCAAGGTGCACTTCGTCGGCTCGGGCACCGAGGCCACCGAGACCGCGATCAAGATGGCGCGGGCCAACGGCAGGCGGCGGCTGGTCACCACAGTGAACGGCTACCACGGCAAGACCCTCGGCGCGCTCAGCGTCACGGCGCGCGGGGTCTACCAGGACTCGTTCCAGCCGCTGCTGCCCGACGTGACCGCCGTGCCGTTCGGCGACGTGGAGGCGATGGAGGCCGCGCTGCGCGACGGCCCGCCGGCCTGCGTCATCGTCGAGCCGGTGCAGGGCGAGGGCGGTGTGGTCTTCCCACCGGAGGGCTACCTCGCCGAGCTCGGCAGGCTGCGCACGGAGTACGGCGCGTTCCTGGTGGTCGACGAGATCCTCACCGGGCTCGGGCGGTTGGGCCGCTGGTGGGGCCACGACCCCGAGGCCGTCACCCCGGACGTGATGCTGGTCGGCAAGGGGCTCTCCGGCGGTGTGGTGCCGGTGGCCGCCGCGGTCGCCACGCCGGAGGCGTACGCGCCGTTCGACAAGGACCCGTTCCTGCACACCTCCACGTTCTCCGCCGCCCCGATCGCGGTGGCCGCGGCCAAGGCCGCGATCGAGGCGATCGTGATGGAGGACGCCGTCGCGAAGTCCGCGAAGATCGGCGCCGAGCTCAAGCGCCGCATCGCCGACTCCGCCGCGCTGCACTGCCCGCACCTCGTCGCCGAGGTGCGCGGAGAGGGCCTGCTGATCGGCGTCGAGATGGCCGACCCCGGCCTCGCCGGTGAGCTGGTGCTCGAGCTGATCGACGGGCGGGTGCTCGTGAACCACTCGATGAACAACTCGCACGTCCTGCGCCTGACCCCGCCCGCCACCATCTCGGCGGACGAGCTCGACCAGGTGACCACCGTCTTCGACAGCGCGTTCTCCGTGCTCGCCGGGCGCTTCCCGGCGAACCGGTGAGGAGGAACGACATGCAGATCGTCCGGATCGAGGCCATCGTGCCCGCCAGGCAGGCCAGCGAGGTGTTCGACACCGTCGTCGACTTCGGCCGCTACCCCGAGCTCGTCGAGGCGGTGCGCGAGGTCGTGACCGAGCCGCCCGCCGCGGACGGCTCGGTCGTCAGCCACTGGGCGGTGAACTTCCGCAACGGCGTCCTGCGCTGGACCGAGGTCGACACCTTCGACCGCGACGACCTGGTCAGCCGCTTCACCCAGACCACCGGCGACTTCGACGCGTTCGAGGGCGAGTGGACGGTGCGCCAGGACGGCGGCGACGCCCACGTCGTCTTCCACGCCGAGTTCGACTTCGGCGTGCCGACGCTGGCCAGCATCATCGACCCGGTCGCGATCCGCGTGCTGACCGAGTCCATGAAGGACATCCTGCTCGGCCTGTTCGACGGCACGGTCAAGTTCGTGCCCGCCGCGCTCGCGGCCGGCGTCCGGTGACCGCCGCCGCCCCCGAGCACGACTACGACGTGCTCGTCATCGGGTCCGGGTTCAGCGGCGCGGTGACCGCGTTGCGGCTCACCGAGAAGGGCTACCGCGTCGGCGTGCTGGAGGCGGGCTGGCGCTTCGAGGACTCGGACTTCCCGAAGACCTCGTGGCGCGTGCGGAAGTACCTGTTCGCGCCGAAGCTGGGGCTGCGCGGGTTCCAGCGCCTGTCCCGGCTCGGCCCGCTCATCGTGCCCACCGGCGCCGGGGTCGGTGGCGGGTCGCTGGTCTTCGCCAACACGCTCTACGAGCCGGGGCAGGGCTTCTACGACGACCCGCACTGGTCCGGCATCACGGACTGGAAGGCCGAGCTGGAGCCGCACTTCGACCAGGCGCGGCGGATGCTCGGCTCGGCGGTGAACCCGACCACCACGCCCACCGACCGGGCGATGCGGGCGGTGGCGGAGGGCATGGGCGTCGGCGGCACGTTCCGCCCGCTGCCCGTGGCCGTCCACTTCGGACGGCCGGAGGAGGTCGACGACCCGTACTTCGGGGGAGCGGGACCGCGGCGCGCGGGCTGCCGGGAGTGCGGCGAGTGCCTGACCGGGTGCCGCTACGGCGCGAAGAACACCGTCGTGAAGAACTACCTCTACCTGGCCGAACGGGCAGGCGCGGAAGTCCTGCCGCAGACCACCGCGTCCTCGGTGCGGCCGCTCGACGGAACCGGGTACGAGGTCCGCACGGTGCGGACCGGCGCGTGGTTCGCGGGCCGCACGGCCAAGGTGCTCACCGCCGAGCACGTGGTGTTCGCGGCGGGCGCCGTGGGCACCCAGCGCCTGCTGCACCGGCTGGTCGGCGACGGCGCGCTCACCGGTGTCTCGCCGAGGCTGGGCAGCCTCACCAGGGCGCCGTCGGACCTGCTGGCCGCCGTCGCGCCCAAGGTCACCGGCGACGACTACAGCACGGGTGTCGCCGCCACCTCCGCGTTCCACCCGGACGAGGACACCCTCATCCAGGCGGGCCGCTACGGCCGCGGCTCCAACTCGATGGGCCTGGCCACGACCCCGTTCGTCGACGCCACCGGGACGTCGCCCCGCTGGCTGCGCTGGCTCGGCCAGGTCGCCCGCCGACCGCTGGCCGCGGCGCGGTTCCTGGACGTGCGCCGGTGGTCGGAGCGGTCGGTCATCGTGTTCGTGGTGCGCCGCGGCGCGGGCACCTTCACCGTGTCGCCGCGGTCGGCCAAGGGCCGCGGCCTGACCGCGCGCCGCGATCCCGGCGCGCTGCCCACGGTCACCTCGGACCTGGTCGGCGACGTCGTGCGCCGCACGGCCGAGCAGATCGGCGGCGCCCCCGCGGGCACGCTGCCGGGCCTGGCGCACGTTCCGGTGGTGCTGCCGTTCGTCGGCGGCTGCCCGATCGGCGAGACGCCGGAGACCGGCGTCGTCGACCCCTACCACCGGTTGCACGGGCATCCGGGCCTGCACGTCGTGGACGGCTCGACCGTCACCGCGGACGCGGGCGTGAACCCGTCGCTGACCATCACCGCGCAGGCCGAGCGCGCGATGTCGTTCTGGCCCAACCGCGGCGAGGCCGACCCGAGGCCCGCGCCAGGGGAGGCCTACCGGCGGGTGGAGCCGGTGTTCCCGGCCAACCCCGTCGTGCCCGCGCACGCGCCCGCCGCGATGCGCTCGTACCGCACCGCCGACCAGACGTCCTCCGCTACCAGGAAAAGGGGTTAAGTGTTCGGGAGCCCAGTGCTGCGCGCCGAGGGGGTGAGCCGGGAGTTCGGCAGCGGTGACGCGGTGACGCGAGTGCTGCACGACTGCGGCGTCGAGGTGTTCGCGGGACAGACGGTGGCCATCGTCGGCAAGAGCGGCAGCGGCAAGTCCACCTTCGCCAACTGCCTGTCGGGGCTGGACAAGCCGACCACCGGGAGGATCACCCTGCTCGGCCACGACCTCGCCACCCTGGACGAGAAGCGGATGGCGAGGCTGCGCGCGGAGCACATCGGTTTCGTGCTGCAGAAGGACAACCTGGTGCCGACGCTCAACATCGAGGAGAACGTCGCCGCCCCGCTGATCATGTCCGGGGTGAAGCTGTCCGCCGCGCTGAAGCGGGCCCGTGAAGCCCTGGACCAGGTCAGCCTCTCGCACCGGGCGCGCAGCTGGCCCGGCCAGGTCTCCGGTGGCGAGGCGCAGCGCGCCGCGGTCGCCAGGGCGTGCGTGAACGAACCGTCGATCGTCTTCGCCGACGAGCCGACCGGCGCGCTGGACGAGGAGAACGGCCTGGTCGTGCAGAAGCTGTTCCGCGCCATGGTGAAGGAGCGCGGCGCGGCCAGCGTGATCGTGACGCACGACCTCGACCTGGCGCAGGGCGCCGACGTGGTCGTCCGCATGGCGAAGGGCACCCTGGTCGCCTCCGGGTGGTTCGGCTGATGGCGGCGGACGCGACCAGGCTCGTCTCCCGCTCCCTCATGCGGAGCTGGTACTTCCGGCCCGCCCGGCTGGCCGCCGCGGTCGCCGCGGGCATCGCCGGGGTCCTGCTGACCACCGCCGTGCTGGTGGTCTACTTCGCCGTCTACGACGCGCTGCGCGGCGCGCCGATCACCGCCGTGCGCGACGGGATCGTCGCCGTGGAGGCGAGCGCGCCCGGCGGCATGGCGCCCTCGGTGGTCGAGGAGGTCGGCAAGCGCACCGGCCTGCCCACCACCACGATGCTCGTGGTCAGCGCCAGCCGGGTCGAGGACGACGGCGCCACCACGCCGATGCTGGTGTTCGGCGTCGACCCGACGCTGGGCGACTTCGTCGAGGACGACCTCGCCGAGCAGACCCGCGAGACACCGCTGGGCCCCGACACGGTCTACCTGGCCAGCGCGTGGGCCGAACCGCGCGGCATCAAGGCGGGCGACACGATCCGCGTCGGCGGCACGACGGACGTGCGGACCTGGAAGGTGGCCGCCCTGCTGCGCGGCGAGGTCGCCAACCGGGGCTCGGTGATCGTCGCGCCCAGGCTCGTGGTGGCCGAGGCGTTCGGCCGCGGCACGTTCACCGACGCGGTCCTCGTCGACGCCAAGGGCCACGACCGGGCGGAGGTGGTGGCCGCCGCGGAGGCCGCGGTGGACGGCTCCGGCGCGGTGAAGGACCCGCAGGACCTGCTGTCGGGCTACCGCAAGTCGTTCCAGACGTTCCTGACCATCCTGAGCATGTTCGCGGTCATCGCCGTGCTCACCGCGGGCGTGGTGCTGTTCCTGACCTGGCGGCTGGCACTGGACGACGCCCGTCCCGCGCTCGCGCGGATGCGCCTGACCGGGGTGCGCACCTCGCACCTGATGCTCGGCTCGGCCGCGGTGATGGTGCCCATCCTGCTGGTGAGCTACGGGATCGGCGTCGTGCTCGGCGTGCTGGTCGGCGGCAACCTGGGGTCGTTCGCCCGGCAGATCACCGACCTGAGCCAGCAGGCCGTCACGCCGGGGACGCCGTGGCAGCTGCCCGCGCTCGGCGCGTTCCTGGCCGCGGTGCTGATGTTCCTCGCGGCGTGGGTGTCGGGCGTGCGGCGGTTCACCAGGGTGCAGGCGATCGAGGCGGTGTCCGGCCGCGGCGAGATCGCGGTGCTGCCGGGCGGGGTGCGCAAGCCGTTCGCGATCGGCGCCGCGCTGCTGGCCGTCGGTGTGCTGGTCGTCCTGCTGGGTCCCGCGGGCGTGCAGTCGGTGGGGCTCGTGCCGCTGCTGGGCGGCGCGGCGCTGTTCAGCGTCGTGCTGCCGGTGGCGATCGGGCTCGGGCTGCGCAAGGGCGACCCCGGCGTGGTGCGGCTGGCCGTGAGCAGGCAGCTCCAGCTCGGGTGGCGGCGCAACGCGGCGCTGTGCGTGACCTTCACGGTGTCGGTGGTGTCGGCCGTGGCGATGGCCGGTGTCGCGGGCAGCATCAAGCACGAGGTGGCCGCGTCGGTCGAGCGGTGGACGCCGGGCGACCTCTACGTCCAGGCCGCCCCGCTGGGCACCAACCTGCGCAACGAGACCCTGCCCAGGGAGCTGGAACCGCGGCTGCGGGCGGTGGACGGCGTCGAGGCGGTCACCACGTTCTCGTTCACCTACCTGGAGATCGAGGGGCGCCGGGTCCAGGTGTGGAGCTGGAGCAGGACGGACCTCGCGCGGCTGTCCAGGCTCACCGTCACCGACGGGCCCGCCGACGTGCTGGACCAGTTGGGCGACAAGGACATCGCGGTGTCGGTGAACTACGCGAACGCCCAGGGCGTTGCGGTCGGCGACACCATGGACGTGCCGCTGCCCACCGGCCACCGGACGGTGACGATCAAGGCGGTGGTCGACGACTCCGCCTCCGACGGCGGGATGCTCGTCGCGGGTCCGGAGCTCTACGCGGAGATGACCGGTTCGACCCAGGTGTACGCGTTCTTCGTCGGGGTCAAGGGATCCGCGGACAAGTCGGCCGTCCGCGACGGCCTGGCCGCGGTGGTGAAGGACGGCCACCCGCGGTCGCGGGTGGTGACCCAGCAGACGCTGCGGGACACGGTCGCGAACATCACCGCGCGGCTGGTCAGCGCGTTCGAGGTGTTCGCCTGGGTGATGTTCGTGCTGGCGGTGCTGATCGGCGCGGCGACCCTGGCGTCGGGTCTGGTGGAACGCAGGCGCGCCAACGCCCTGCTGCGGCTCAGCGGTGCCACGGCCAAGGGCGTGCGCACCCAGCTGACGGTGGAGGTCGTGCTGATCGCGGCGGGCTCGGCGGCGGTGTCGCTGCCGGTGGGCTGGCTGGCGATCGTGGCGCTGCTGGACGCGCAGGCGGTGCAGAGCGGCATCAGGCCGCCGGTGGAGATCCCGGTGCTGCTCAGCGCGCTGAGCCTGCCGCTGGTGGTGGCGTGCATGCTGGTGGCGCTGCTGATCGCCAACCCCGGCCGGGCCAACACCCCGCTGCGTGACCTGCTGGCGCAGGACTGAGGAGCCACTGGCGACGGACCGCGGTCCGTCGCCAGTGGACCGCGCGTCACTTCGCGGAGGACGCGATCTCGCACTCCTTGACGTGGTCCAGGCCCAGGGTGATCGACTCCGGGTCGTTGTTGGGGCCGCCGAACGCGTAGGACACCATGGTCGCGCCGGGCTCGTTGACGACCTCCACGTAGCGGACGCCCTTCTCCCGCAGGCACTGCACGACCCGGTTGGCGAAGTCGACGGCCTCGGGGTTCGTGCTGTCCTTCTCCCACGGCGGCAGCGGGTCCTTGGACTCGCACTCCACGAGCGCCTTGTCGACGTCCTCCTTGGCGGGCTCGGGCCGTCCGGGCTCGGCGCGCCCCTTCTGGTCCATGCCGTGCTCGGCCATGCACTGCCGCCACGGTGCCTGAAGCGCCTCGAAGTCCTCCGGCGTCATGTCGAGCCGTTCGCGCGGCCGTTCCTCCTTGGCGGCGGCGGACGCCGACGCCCCCGCCGACGCGGAGGCGTTCGCGGGTGTCGACAGGGAGGCGACCTCCGAGGCCTTCGGCGCCTGCGCGGAGCAGGCGGTGAGCGCCAGCAGCGCGGCGAGCAGGACGGGCGTCTTCATCGGATGTCCTTTCACGGTGCGGACAACGCCGCGGTCGGGGTGAGCCGGGCGGCGCGGATCGAGGGGTACAGGCCCGCGACGGCGCCGACGACGAGCGCCGCCAGCAGTCCGCCGCCCAGGACGGGCAAGGGGATGACCGTCGGCCAGTCGTGGACGGTGGCGTAGCCCACGACGCCGAGCACGCCGAGGAGCGTTCCCGCCAGGCCGCCGAGGCCGGACAGCAGGACGGCCTCGGTGAGGAACTGGCCGCGGATGTGGCCGCGGGTGGCGCCCAGGGCGCGCCGCAGGCCGATCTCGCGGCGGCGTTCCAGCACCGAGATCACCATCGTGTTCGCCACGCCCACGCCGCCGACCAGCAGCGCCACCCCCGCGAGGCCGAGGAATAGCGCGGAGTAGGAGCTCTGGGTGGCGCGCTTGGCGGCCAGCGCGTCGGACGGGCGGCTGACCTGGACCAGGCCGGGGACCTCCGGGTGCAACGTGGCGGGCAGCACGGAGCGGACGTCCTCGATGGACTCCTCCCGCGCCTTCACGTACACCACGGTCGGGTGGCCGTCGAACCCCAGCCGGTCGCGGGCCGCCTGCCAGCCGACGAGCACGGAGCGTTCGAGGTCGGGGGCCAGCGGCATCGGGGCGAGCACACCGACCACGGTGAACCACGTGTCGCCCACGAACACCGCCGGGGTCGCGTCCTCGCGGACCGCGCTGATGCCGAGTCGGCCCGCGGCGACGTAGCCCAGCACGACGGTGGGGAACGCCCCGTCGGTGAGGAACCGGCCGCTCTGCACCCGGCCGTTGACGGTCTCCAGCAGACCGGGGCTGCTGGCCAGCACGGTGATGTCGGAGCTGCGGGCCGGGTCGAGCCGGTCGGAGCGGCGGACGCGGGTGTGGGTGTTGGCCACCGCGGCGGACGCGGTCACCGGCCCGATCCGGGCGGCCATCGCGGCCGACCCCTCCGCCAGCAGGACCGGGTCGTCCTGGCGCGGGCTGGGCTGGGCGCGCAGCATGTTGGTGCCCAACGCGGTCAGCTCGTCGAGCAGCGCCCGCTGGCTGGACGCCGGGATGCCGGTGACCACGACCATCGTGGCGATCCCGAGCGCGATGCCCAGCGCGGACAGCGCCGCGCGCGCCCGGCGGGTGCTCAGGCCGATCGTGCCGAGGTGCAGCAGGTCCAGCGGCGACAGGCGGGTCGGCTTCACGGCTTGCCCCCGGTGTCGGCGACGATCCGGCCGTCGCGCAGCTCGACCCGACGCGGCAGGCGGGCGGCGATCTCCCGGTCGTGCGTGATCACCGCGATCGTGGTGCCCTCGCGGTTGAGCCCGGTGAGCAGGTCCAGCACCGCGCGCCCGGTGGCGGTGTCCAGCGCCCCGGTCGGCTCGTCGGCCAGGACCAGCGCGGGCTCGTTCACCACGGCGCGGGCGATGGCCACGCGCTGCCGTTCGCCACCGGAGAGCTGGTGGGGGAGGTGGTCCACGCGGTGGGCGAGCCCGACCCGGTCCAGCGCCTCCAGCGCCATCGCGCGGCGGGCCCGGCGCGGCACGCCCGCGTAGAGCAGGCCGGTGGCGACGTTCTGGGTCGCGGTGAGCCCGTCGGAGAGGTGGAACTGCTGGAACACGAACCCCAGCTCCCGGCCGCGCAGCCCGGACAGCTGCCGGTCGGAGAGCCGGGACACGTCGTGGCCCCCGATCTCGACGACCCCGGTGGACGGCAGGTCGAGCGTGCCGACCAGGTGCAGCAGGGTCGACTTGCCCGACCCGGACGGGCCGACGATCGCGAGCAGCTCGCCGCGCTCGACCCGCAGCGACACCGAGTCCAGCGCGGTGACGCCGCCGGGGTAGTGCCTGCTGACGTCCTTCACCTCGAGCACGGGGGTCACTGGGCGGTCACCACCGTCAAGCCCTCGACTATCCCGTCGCCGCTGACCTCCACCGTGTTCCGCGAGTACAGACCGGTCCGCACGGCCTTGAGCCCGCCGTCGGGCAGCTGCAGGGCGTAGCCGCCCTCCTTGAGCGCGATCAGCGCCTCCAGCGGCACGGTCAGCACCCCGGTGCGGCTCTCGGTCGTGATCACCACCCGCACCGGCGCGGTCTCCAGGCCCGCCACGTCGTCGGGCCGGTCGAGGGTCACCACGATCTCGACCTTCGGGTCGCCGCCACCACCGTCCTGGGTGGACGCGAGGGGCGTGGCCGACCCGATCCTGCCGGGCGTCTCGGTCCCGTTCGGGAGCACGACCAGCACCGGCGCGGTGGTCCGCACGTCACCGGCCTCCGGGAGCGGGACCCGCGCGGTGACCAGGCGGGTGGTGGGCGTGACGTCGAACAGCTCCTCGGTGGGCGTGGCGCCGAGCTGCGCCTTCACCGACGCGACGCGCGCGGGACCGTCGAGCACCAGTACCCGGCCGGGTTCGAGGGTGCCGGTCTGCTCGACGCCGATCGCCTGCTGCCACTTCTTGAGCGCGGTGACGACCCTCGGCGTGAGCTCTGCCTTCGTGTCGTCGTCGGGCCGGGTGCCGACCTGGTAGCCGAGCTCGGCGAGGTTGTCCATCAGGACGGCCACGTCGGAGCCCTTGGTGCCGGGCGTCTCCAGCTTGCGGAAGAACGGGGTGGCGCCGAAGAACGCGGTCACCGGCTGGTCGTCCACCCGGAACAGCGCCTCGCCGCGTCGCGCGACCTGGCCGACGGCGGGCAGCTTCGTGACCGTGCCGGTCCCGGTGCCCTTCACCGGACGGGGCGCGCCGAACCCGAGGTCCGCTGACAGCGACCTGGTGTTCGCGAGGTCGGCCTTGCGGACGGTCGTGGTCTTGACCGCGGGGGCGGGCGGGGCAGCGGCGACGGGTGGGCGGTTGCGGACGAGGAGCACGACCACGCCGATCGTGGCGGTCACGACGAGCACCCCGACCGTGACCACGGCCGCTCGACGGAGGTTGGAGCGCATGGGTCGATGATCGACGCCGATTGTGAGGGACCTGTGCGGGACCGGTGATCGTGGCGAGGGCGAACCTAGGATCGGCCGGGTGAACCCCCTGATCCTGGTCGCCGAGGACGACGAGAACCAGGCCGAGCTGGTGCGGCGCTACCTCGAGCAGGACCACCACCGGGTCGTCGTCGTGGGCGACGGCCGGGAGGCGCTCGACGTGGCCCGCGCGCGGCAGCCCGCGCTCGTGGTGCTGGACCTGATGCTCCCCGGCCTGGGCGGGCTCGACGTCTGCCGCGCGCTGCGGACCGAGTCCGACGTGCTGGTGCTCATGCTGACGGCCAGGTCCACCGAGGACGACCTGCTGCTGGGCCTGGGAGTGGGCGCGGACGACTACATGACGAAGCCGTTCAGCCCGCGCGAGCTGGTCGCGCGGGTGCGGACGCTGTTGCGGCGGCGGCGCGACGAGGCGCCGGAACCGCTGCTGCGTGCGGGCCCGATCGAGGTGGACCCGGTCCGCCACGAGGTGCGGGTGCACGGCAGCGCGGTGGAGTTCACGCCCGGCGAGTTCGGCCTGCTGGAGATCCTGGCGTCCGAGGTGGACCGGGTGTTCACCCGCGAGCAGCTGCTCAAGGGCATGTACGGCTACGACCGCTACATCACCAACCGCACGATCGACACCCACGTGAAGAACCTGCGCCGCAAGATCGAGGCCAACCCGCGCGAGCCCGAGCACCTGCTCACCGTGTACGGCATCGGGTACAAGCTGACGGCGGGGCGCCCGGATGCGCCGTAGCGTCTTCGCCCGCATGCTCGTGGTCGCGGTGCTGGTCGCCCTGTGCTCGATCACGGCGACGGCCTGGCTCGCCACCCAGCTGACCCGCGCGTCCATCGCCCGCGAGCAGGGGCGGGAGCTGTCGGTGGACAACCGGATCTACGCGGTGCTGCTCGAGCACGCGACCAAGAACCGCGACTGGTCGGACGTGGGCGGCCTGCTCGGCCCGCTGCTCGAACCGACCCCGCACCGCCGGGTGACCCTGGTGGGCAAGGACGGTCGCACGCTGGCGGACCTCGGCGGCGACGGCGGGCCGCTGCCCGCCACGGCCGCCGCGGTGGTGGACGCGCTGGCCGTGGACCCGGTGCTGGTGTCGGACGCGCCCGCCGACCGGATCGACGAACGCGTGCTCGGACCGTTCCGCACGCCGATCCAGTTCCGCGAGCGCGAGGACACCACCGGGTCGCTGGGGTGCCTGCGGACCAAGAGGAAGGAGGGCGGCGACCGGGACTGCCGGGACTCGCAGCTGCCGTTCGACACGGCCGCCGACTTCGCCGCCCTGCTGGACCTGGAGACCATGGTCGACGCCTGCCTGGAGCGCAAGAAGCTGCCAGGGGTGGAGCTCGACCCGGACTTCACCCCGGCCCGCAGGCAGAGCAGCGGACTCGGGATCCCCGACGAGCCCGCCGTGGCCGGGTGCGTGACCGCCGCGCGCAAGGAGCAGCTCGCGCCCTACGTCGCCCCGCCCGCGCTGCTCTACCTGTCCTCGCCGTCCGGCGCCCCCACGACCGCGATCTCCTTGTCGGGCAACGGGTGGCAGGTGGCGGGCGCGGCGGGCGCGGTGCTGCTCGTCGCCGCGGTCGTGACGGCGCTGGTGGGCGCGCGGATCACCCGTCCGCTGCGGGCGTTGACGGCGGCCGCGCAGCACATGTCCGACGGCGGTGACGCGCCACCGGTGCGGGTCAGCGGCCAGGACGAGGTCGCGGGCCTGGCCAGGGCGTTCAACACGATGGCGGCCAACCGCGCGCAGCTGGAGCAGGCGCGCAAGGCGATGGTCAGCGACATCGCGCACGAGCTGCGCACCCCGTTGAGCAACATCCGCGGCTGGCTGGAGGCCGCGGAGGACGGTGTCAGCGACCGGGGGCCGGAGCTGACGGCGTTGCTGCTCAAGGAGGCGCTGGTGCTCCAGCACGTGGTGGACGACCTCCAGGACCTGGCCATCGCGGACGCGGGCGCGTTGCGGCTGGTCGTCGAACCGGTGCCGGTGGCCGAGGCGTTCGAGCAGGTCCGCGCGGCGCACGAGCCGCGGGCCGCCCAGGCGGGGGTCGTGCTGTCCGCCGACGCCCCGCCGGACCTCGTGGTCGGCGCTGACCCGGTGCGGCTGCGGCAGATCCTCGACAACCTGGTGGCCAACGCGGTGCGCTACGTGCCCGCGGGAGGGTCGGTGTCGATGGCGGCGGCCCGTGACGGCGCGGACGTGCTGGTGACCGTGGCGGACACCGGCGTCGGGATCGCGGCCGAGGACGTGCCGCACGTGTTCGACCGGTTCTGGCGCGCCGACCGGTCCCGCACCCGCAGCACCGGGGGCAGCGGGCTGGGGCTCGCGATCGTCCGCAAGCTCACCGAGGCGCACGGGGCGTCGGTGGCGGTGACGAGCGCGGTCGGCGAGGGCACGACGTTCACGCTCCGGTTCCCCGGCTAGGTTCGGGCGGTGGACGTGACGCTGTTGTACCGGAAAGCGCTGCGGCAGGCGGACTTCGGACGCCTGGACGCCGCCGAGTCGACGTTGCGCGAGGTGCTCGCGGTGGCGGAGCGGGGGAGTGCCGCGCGGGTCCGCGCCCTGGTGGTGCTCGGCGACCTGCTGTGCGAACTCGGTCGGGCGGCGGAGGCGGTGCCGCTGCTGGACGAGGCGCTCGCCGGGGCACCCGACGTGGACGACCTGCTCGACCACGAGCTGGACCGTGCCCGCGCCCTGCGGCGCGGGCACGGCGGGTGAGGCCGCCCGGTTCCCTGCCGGGCGGCCCCGCACCCGGTGGTCATCCGACCAGGACGAGGCTGGCGCTGGTGACGAGGCTGGCGACCAGGAAGTACGGGCCGTTGACGAGGCCGTAGAGCAGCGGTCGGGCGAAGACCGGGTTGACGGCGATCTGGAACGTCATCGCGACCAGGTAGCCCAGGCCGACGACCAGTCCGAAGACGAGCGCGTCGCCGAGCGTGTCGATCCCCAGCGCGCTGACCAGCACGGCACTCGCGAGGACCGTCACGAGGTTGCACACCATCGGCCCGGCGATGAACAGCGGCCCGGACGGCGCCGGGGCGTCGGGCTCGTGGCCGACGGCCTTGGCGTAGGCCTTCGCGACCACGACGGTGAAGTACAGGCCCGCCAGGACGCTGATGACGACCGTGGCGACGAGCACGCCCCACCAGTTGACCGAGACACTGCCGAACATGGGTTTCTTCCTCTTTCCGACATTTCCGAACGGCTCGACCGCGCCGGTGCGGCGGTCGGCATGACAGGGGAGTGGTGCGCGGCGGCGGCACGCGGCCGCCGCCGGTCGTCGGACAGGGGTCAGTAGCTGCCCTGGACGTCGAGGACCCAGACGACGCCGAACTGGTCCTTGAGCATCCCGTAGAGCGGGGCGCCCCACGGCGCGGGACCGAGGTCGGCCTCGATCTTGGCGCCCTGCGCCAGACCGTCCCAGTAGGACCGGATCTCGTCGGCCGAGTCGGCGTCGCCGCGGACCGACACGTACACGGGCTTGTCGCCCTGGTCGTAGGACAGCGCGGACGGGACGTCGTAGCCCATGACGTGGAAGCCGTTGGCACCCCGGACCTCGCCCCAGGTGATCTGGTCGGCCTCCTCCGGTGCCACCGGGATGCCCGCGTCGCGGAAGGTGATCAGTGCGACCTCGCCGCCGAACACGGACTGGTAGAACTCCAGCGCCGCGCGGGCGTCACCGCGGAAGTTCAGGTGGGTCGTGGTGGTGATGGCCATCGAAGGGCTCCTCGGATCGTTCTCTGCGCTCGTTCTCGAGCACCAGGAGCTTCGCAACCGAAGCGGCCAGGTTGTGGCCTCTTCTCCGCAGGGGTCCCGACGACTTCCCCGCGCGGCACTTCGGACCGCGTCCCCGAAGTGCCGCTGCCCCCGCCCCGGCGCCGTGCCATGCTGGTCGAGGCGGTCGGAACGGGGGGTGCGCGTGGCGAAGAAGCGCAAGGGCAGCATGGCGCCGTACGTGGCCCTGCTGATCGCGGTGGTGATCTTCGTCCCGGCCCTCCGCGAAGCGGCTCTCAACCTCCTCGCCCCACTGCTGGACAAGGTGAAGGAGCTCAGTCCGTTCGGGTCCTGAGGGGCTGCTCGGCACGGCGGTGTTCGGCACGGGCGTGCCCGTACACCCGCCGGCGATGGCGGTGATCCCGGCGCCGAAGCGGTCGGTGAGCGGCGCCGCGAGCAGCGCGCCGAGCCCGGTCGGTACGTGCAACAGCCCGGCGGTTACCACGCTCTCGCCGCGCGCGGTCTGGAAGTACAGCGGCATCAGGATCATCCCGCCGTAGTTCGCGGCACCGAGCGCGAACGTGGCGACCGACGCCACGGTGAACACCCGCCCCCTGTCAGCCCGAGGTCGAGCAGCGGCCGCTCCGCCCGCAGGGCGTGCACGACGAAGCCGGCCAAGGCGGCCAGCCCGACCGGCAGCGCGATGGCGGCAACCGCGTCCAGCCCGGCCGCGACGCCGACCTCCGCCAGACCGCAGGTGATGCCCACGATCCCGGCGAAGGCCAGGACCAGGCCCCGTCACGTCCAACCGTGCCGCGACACCGCCCAGGACCACGAGCTGCCGCACCTGCACTCGCACCCCGAACCGATGCTCACGTGGAGCTCGGCCGCGACCCTGATGGGCACCGTCGCCGGTCGCGACTGGATGATCCCGCCCGGCTACGGGCTCTGGGTGCCCGGTGGCGTCGAGCACGCGGGCTCCGTGCTGCACGCGGGTGAGATGCAGACCATCACCTTCGCCGCCGATGGCTGTCCCATCGCCTGGACCGAGCCCACCTGCGTCAGTGTCGGGTCACTGCCGCGCGAGATCATCAGGCACCTGCACCGCACGCCCCCCGACGACCGCAGCCGTCCGGTTGCCGAGGCGCTCATGGTCGAGCTGCTCACCCCGCTGCCCCCGCACCACATCCACCTCACGCTGCCCACCGACCCCCGCACCCGCGCGGTCGCCGAACAACTCCTCGCCCACCCGGATGACCAGCGCGAGCTCACCGCCTGGGCCGACCACGTCCACACCAGCGTCCGCACCTTCTCCCGCCTGTTCCCCGCCGAAACCGGCCTCACCTTCGCCACTTGGCGCACCCTGGCCCGCATCCGCGCCGCCATTCCCCTGCTCGCCAACGGCACCCCCGTCAACACCACCGCCCGAGCAGTCGGCTACCGCAAACCCGGCGCGTTCATCACCGCGTTCCGCCGAACCACCGGCCACACACCCGGCACCTACCTACCCCAACCGCAGTAGGCCGTTGCGGCAGGCCCGTCGTGGGCGAGTTCGTCGCAATAGGACGGTCGTGGTTGACGGTGACTGGGCGTGCCAAGGCGGGGCGGTGGTGGTGCAGCACCTCCACGTCCAGTGGTGTCACCCGTGCTGGGGGAGGCGGTTGGCGATGCCGTCCAGGAGGCAGGCCAGGCCGAGGTCGAACTGGGCATTCTCGTCGACGGGTGGTGTGGTGGCGGTGAGGAAGTCGTTGCGCGCGCGGTCCACGAGCGGGTGCGCGTCGCCGTTCTCGGGGAACCACGACCGCGCCTGTCGCCGTGCGTCGTCCACGCCGCCGATGGCGTTGTTCTGCCACATCCTCCGTTCGTCGGCCCACTGCAACGCCTGGCCGATGACGTGGCCCTCGACCAGTCGGGCGTACCTGTGCGCTGTGTGCAGGTCCTGCCCGAGGCGGTGGAAAGTGGCCAGCACGAACTCCTCGCGCCTGCTCGCGTGCGGACCGACCGGGGGCCGCTGGTGCACGAGCCGGGCGAACCAGGGGTGCCTCTTCGTCATGGCCCACATGTCCGCGGCCAGCACCGCGAGCTCGGCGCGCCAGTCGTCACCCGGCCGCTCCGGCGTCGGGACCTCGGCGTTCGCGGCGTCCAGCATCAGGTCGAGCAGGCCGTCCTTGTTGTGCACGTAGCGGTACAGCGACATCGGCGTGGAGGCGCCGAGCTCCTTGGCGATCGCGCGCATCGGCGGCGCGTCACCCCCGCCTTCACCCGCGTCCGCCAGTCGCACGGCCGCGCGCACGATCTCGGGCCGACCCAACCCCCAGTTGCGCTCGGGAGGTTCGGGCAGCACCCAGATCGGCGGTGTCGCTTCCCGCTTCGCCATGCCACCTCCCGTCGGTTGCGCACAGCCTAGCGGGAATGTACGTAGTACGTTTAATGTACGACGTACATTCCCTGGTGAACCGAGGAGCTACCGATGACCACGAGGATTCCGGTGCTGATCTGCGGTGGCGGTATCGCGGGACTGACCGCGGCGCTGGAGCTGCACCGCCAAGGCGTGCGGGCCGTGTTGGTGGAGAAGCACGCGGACACGTCTCCGCTGCCGAAGGCGCGCCGCATCGACCCGCGCAGCACGGAGGTGTTCCGCCTGCTCGGCCTCGCCGACGAGGTCGACCGCGCGAGCGCCCCGCTGGCGGGCTTCGACGACGTGCTCGTCGGCCCGACCATGGCCGAGGCCCGTGCGCCCGAGAACATGGCAGCCCGACGGGGGCTGGCGGACAGGATGTCGGCGCTGAGCCCGGCGCCCAACGTGCTGTGCCCGCAGAACGTCCTGGAACCGGTGCTACGGCGGGCCGCCGAGGAGCGGAGCGTGTCGGTGCGGTTCGGCACCGAGCTGGTGTCGTTCACCCAGGACGACACCGGCGTGACCGCGCTGCTGCGTCCGGTGGACGGCGACCCGTACGAGCTGACCGCCGACTACCTGATCGCGGCCGACGGCGCACGCAGTCCCATCCGCACCTCCCTTGGCATCCCCCTCGGCGGCCACGGCCACCTCGCCGACAACCTCGACCTCTACTTCCGCGCCGACCTCACCGACCTGGCGCGCGCCAGGCCGTTCAACCTCTGCCGCATCACGAACCCCGAGCTCCCCGGCGCGTTCCTCTCCGTCAACGGCACCGACCGCTGGCTGTTCTCCACCTCCGACTTCCCCGACGCGGCGGGACTGGACGACGAGGACTGGCACGACCTGCTCCGCACCGCGATCGGCGTGCCCGACGTCGAGGTCGACCTGCTCGGCAGGATGCCCTGGGAGTCCGCGATGCGGGTGGCCGACCGGTTCGCCACCGGCCGAGTGTTCCTGGTGGGTGACGCCGCGCACGTCATGCCACCGATGGCCGCGGCCGGGGCGAACACCGCCATCGCCGACGCCGCCAACCTCTCCTGGAAGCTCGCGGCCGTCCTGGACGGCACCGCCGGGCCCGCGCTGCTCGACACCTACCACGTCGAACGGCACCCGGTCGGCTACGCGACCGCGGAGCGCTCCAGCCAGGTGGTCGGCAACGTCGGCGACATGCTGTCCTCCTTCGGCCAGGGCGCGAACCAGTCCGGTGACCGCATGGCGACCCTGTTCGGCACCCAGTACACCGACGGCGCCCTCATCCCCGACAACCGCGGCCCTGCACCCACCGACCACTACGCCCCCGCGGGCCGCCCTGGCACTCGCATCCCCCACGCCTGGCTCGACTTCACCACGTCCACAGTGGACCTCGCCGAACCAGGCCTGACCCTGGTCAGCGGCCCCCACGACGAACGCTGGAGCACCGAGGCCCGACACCTCGGCCTGCGCCACGTCCGAGTCCAGGTCCAGAGCTGGCTCGACGAGGTCGCCCTCCCCGCCGACGGCGCCCTGCTCCTGCGCCCGGACACCATCATCGCCTGGCACTCGACCTCGAACGTCCCCTTGGCCGACGCCCTGGCCCGGATACTCGCCACCGCCTCGCCGGATGAGCAGGATCGTCAGGGCGATGCCACAGGGGGGATGTTTGGTACCGCCACAGCTGCCACTCCGTGATATCGCCTCCATTCGGGGGTCTGTCGTCGCCGGGAATCCGGACGGCGGTAGGTGGGAACAGAGTGTGGGTCGGGGGACGGGGTCCGCGAGGAATCTGGGTGGCTGCGGATCCGTAATGGGGGAGTAGCTGGCGGCTTGGGATGGAGCCCGGCCTGGGCTGTTGGCGTGGGAAGGCGTTCGAGCCTTGGTCGGGGGTGGTTCCTGGCGTCGGCTTTGGTAAGCGCGGCCAAGGGGTGGCCCTGGTCGGCGCGGTCAGGAGTTGTTGTCGGGTAGCAGGCCGGAGAGGAGGAGGTCGACGGTGGGGCGGAGGAGGTGGGCCGCGTCGGGGTTGGATTCCATGCCGACGGCCAGGGCCACGAGGACCTGGGCGGCGTCGGTGGGGGTGAGTTTCTTGGCTCCGGCCTCGGCGAGGAGGTCCACCAGCAGGTCCGTGACGCGGTGGGTGAACGTGGTGCAGACGTCGCCGTACAGGCGCGCCTTGGCGTCCAGCAGTTCGGCGGTGTGCGGCGAGTCGCCCGCCAACGCGAGCACCAGGTCCAGCTTGGCCTGGAGCACGTTGTGGACGCGTTGCGCCGTGGGCAGGTCGGCCGCGGCCGCCGCGACGGCCTTGTCGGTCGCCGTGTCGTGCAGCCGCATGGCGAGCCTGCGCACGGCGTCGTCCTTGTTGCGCACGTACTGGTACACGGCCGACCGGGACATGCCCGCCGCCTGCGCGATGTCGTCCATGGTCGTCCGCTTGACCCCGAACCGCGCGAGGCAGTAGTACGTGGCGTCGAGGACCTCGTCGAGCCGGGTGGTGCTCACGACTCGGCCGCCCGCTCCATTCCCCTGGTCCACCAGGTCACTTTACTCGAGCACCGCGAGCAGCTCCTTCGCCAGCTTCGCGGCCGACGCGGGGTTCTGCCCGGTGTAGAGGTTGCGGTCGACCACGGTGTACGGAGCCCAGCTCTCGCCCCGGCTGAACCGCACGCCGAGCTTCGCGAGCTCGTCCTCCAGCAGCCACTTGGCCTTTGGCGCGAGGCCTGTCGCCGCTTCCTCGTCGTTGGTGAAACCGGTGACCTGGTACCCGGCGAACGGGCTGGTGCCGTTCTCGTCGCGGGTCGCCAGCAGCGCCGCGGGCGCGTGGCACACCACCGCGAGCGGCTTGCCCGACGCCAGCGCCTCGACCAGCAGCCTGCCGGAGTCGGCGTCGACCGCCAGGTCCTCCATCGGCCCGTGCCCGCCGGGGTAGTACACCGCGGCGTAGTCCGCCAGGCGCACGTCCTTCAGCTCCACCGGCATCGCCAGCTCGATGGCGGAGTCGATCACCGCTCCGAGCTCCTTCGCGATCTCCTCGCCACCCGCCATGTCCGGCGTCAGGCTGGCCTGGTCCACCGTCGGCACCACCGCTCCCGGCGTCGCCACGGTGATCTCGTGCCCCGCCCCCGTCAACGCCACGTAGGGCGCCACGAACTCCTCGGCCCAGTACCCGGTGGGGTGCCTGGTGCCGTCCTTCAACGTCCAGTAGTCCACCCCGGTCATCACGAACAGGACCTTCGCCATGGGTTGTCGCCTCTTCCCGAACCAGTGCCCACCGGGGCTGTCCCGGCGGTCTGACGAACTGACGTTCTGTGCATCGAATGTCAGTTTGACGCCACTGAAGCTATCCCCTGGGACTACGCACGTCAACCGGAACCGGTTGTGGTGCGCGTCGCCGCACCCGGTCGATCTACGTAGTCGTCACCGACGCGACCACGTCCACCTCGGCGGCATCGTCGTCACCGACACCAGCCGCAACGAGGGGAAACCATGTCCAGCCAGCGAAACAGCCGGTTCCGCGCGGGCGCCACCGCGGTCGCGCTCGCGGCGAGCGCCCTCGGCGCCGCTGCCCCCGCCCAGGCTGCACCGGCGGGAAATCACCCGATCGAGTGCCGCGGTCACGGCGTCGACCCGAACGCCCTCATCCGCGCCGAGGCCGAGGCCGTCATCGACGCACCACTGCGCACGATCTGGGCGCTCCAGACCGACGTCGAGCGCTGGCCGACCTGGCAGGCCGGCGTCCTCACGATGGACCGCCTCGACCCCGGCCCGCTCCGCAAGGGCTCCCGGTTCCGCTGGACCACCCCGGCACCGCCGACCCCCACCACCCCGGAGACCGTCCTCGAGGTCACCTCCACCGTCCAGGACGCCAAGCACCAGTCCTGCCTCCGGTGGACGGGGCCCGCCGTCGGCGAGGGACTGCGCATCGACGAGGGCGTCCACGTCTGGACCTTCACCAAGGTCGCGGGCGGCGTCCGCGTGCGCACGCAGGAGACCTGGACCGGCGCCCAGGTCGAAGCCGACGTCCCCACCGCGACCGCGCTGCTCGACGGCGGCCTCGAGCAGTGGATGGGCGAGCTGAAGGCGCTCGCCGAGGCCAGGGCGTAGGAGTCTCCCGGCACCCCGACGACGGCGGGGCGCCGGGCCCTAGCTGTAGTGATTTGTGACGTTGTTGACGGTTAGGCGGCCAGTCGGCTGATCGGTGGTCGACCACCGAGGGCGCTGTGGGCCCGTCGGGTGTTGTAGT
>NZ_PVTF01000008.1 GCF_003002815.1 Umezawaea tangerina
ACTACAACACCCGACGGGCCCACAGCGCCCTCGGTGGTCGACCACCGATCAGCCGACTGGCCGCCTAACCGTCAACAACGTCACAAATCACTACACCTAGCGCGCCCCACCCGAGATTGAGGATCTGGCCATGACGGCTCCCACCCCCGCCGAACGTCCGCTGCTCGTGCTCATCGGCACCGGCATGAGGCTCTACCGCGAGTACCTGCTGCGGTCGATCGGCGCCCACTACCGCGTGCACCTGTTCCTGTCGGCCGAACCCGAGTGGGAGAAGGAGCACGTCACGGGGTGGACCGTCCTGCCCAGCACGACCGACGGCCCGGCGATGGCCGCCGCCGTGCTGGAGCTGCACGCCACCGACCCGGTCGCGGGCGTCCTGTGCTGGGACGAGGTCCGCATCCACGCGGCCGCGTTCGTGGCCGGGGCGCTCGGCGTCCGCAACGGCGACCCGGCGGTCATCTGGCGACTGCGGGACAAGGGGCAGACCCGTGCCGCGCTGGACGCCGCGGGCGTGGCGCAGCCGCGGTCGATCCCGGTGAAGACCGTGCAGGACGCCGTCGACGCCGCGGCCGAGGTCGGCTACCCGGCCATCCTCAAGCCCCGCGGTCTCGGGGCGAGCCTCGGCGTGATCAAGGTCGGGGACGAGGAGCAGGTCCGCGCGAACTTCGCCTTCACCGAGGGCGCGCGCGGACCCGAGCCGGTCGTGTTCGACACCGACCGGCCGATCCTGGTCGAGGAGTTCGTGTCGGGGGAGGAGATCAGCGTCGACTCCGTCGTGCGCGAGGGCAAGGTGACGCCGCTGTTCGTCGGCCGCAAGGTCGTCGGCTACCCGCCCTACGCCGAGGAGATCGGCCACTTCGTCGACGCCGCCGACCCGTTGCTCACCGACCCTGTGCTCCGGGCGGCCCTCCAAGAGACCCACGAGGCGCTCGGCTTCACCGACGGCATCACCCACTCCGAGTTCATGCTCACCGCCGACGGCCCGAAGGTCATCGAGGTCAACGGGCGCCTCGGCGGCGACATGATCCCCTACCTCGGCCTGCTCGCCACCGGCATCGACCCCGGCCTCGCCGCCGCGGCCGCCGCCACCGGCGCCGAAGCCGACCTCACCCCCACCGCGAACCGGGTCGCGGGCATCCGCTTCTTCTACGTCGAGGAGGAGGACACCACCCTGGGCTCGCTCGGCTTCGACGAGACCGCACTGCCCGAAGGCCTCGACAAGGTGGTCGTCGTCGCCCAGCCCGGCGCCGTCGTCTCCCCGCCGCCGAAGGGCACCGTGTGGGGCCGCATCGCGTTCGCCATCGCCGTCGGCGAGTCCCGCGACCAGGTCACCCGACGCCTCGACGCCGCCGAGTCCGCCCTCGACGTCGTCCCCGCCCTGGAGTCCGTGCCCGCCTGACCCGGACTGGGTCCGGTCACCCCGCCGCGGTGACCGGACCCTCCGGCCGGTCCACCCCGAGCCGTCGGGTCAGGTCGGTGAGCGCCTGGCCGAGGGGGAGGTCGACGCGGGTGGTGGCGTAGGGGTCGCCGCGGGTCTCGCCGCGGTTGACGATGAGGACCTGCTTGCCGGTCTTGGCGGCGTGCCGGACGAACCGGAGGCCGGACATGACGGTCAGCGAGGAGCCCAGCACCAGCAGGGCCTCGGCGTCGTCGACGAGTCGGTAGCACTGGTCCACGCGGGGGCGGGGGACGTTCTCGCCGAAGAACACGACGTCCGGTTTGAGCACGCCGGAGCAGTCCGCGCACGGGACCGGGGTGAAGGTGCGGACGACGTCGTCGGGCAGCTCCACGTCGCCGTCGGGGTTGATCCGGGTGGCGGTGCCCTCGAACGCGGGGTTGGCCGCGCGCAGCCTGCGGTCGAGGGTCTCGCGGTCGCTGGTCCGGCGGCAGTCCAGGCAGATCACCCGGTCCAGGCTGCCGTGCAGCTCCACCACGTCCGGCGCGCCCGCGGCCTGGTGCAGGCCGTCGACGTTCTGGGTGATGATCCCGGACAGGTGGCCACCGGCGTGCAGGGCGGTGACGGCGCGGTGGCCGTCGTTCGGCGCGGCGCGGGCGATCGTGCGCCAGCCGAGGTGGCTGCGCGCCCAGTACCGCCGTCGGCCGTCCGGGTTCCCGGTGAACTCCTCGTAGGTCATCGGCGTGTGCCTGCGCAGGCTGCCCTGCGCGCCGCGGTAGTCCGGGATGCCCGACTCGGTGGACAGCCCGGCGCCGCTGAGCACGACGACCCGGCCCCGCGCGACGGTCCGCACCACCTCGTCGAGGTCGGTCGTCCTGGGCAGGGGCGCCCCGGTGGACGCCCAGCTGAGGGTTGGTCTTGTCCGCACCCCACGAGCGTACGTACGTCAGGCGGTCTCGGAGATCCGCACGGCCGTCGCGGTGTCCCCGGTGGTGGTCGCGACGACGGTGACGGTGTCGCCCGCGGCGATGTCGGCGGCGCTCCCGGTGGCCATGCCCGCGCCCGGCGCGGTGGCGGCGGCGAACACGGTGGCCGAGTCGATGACGTAGGTCCTGGTGTACCCGTCGGTGCTGGTCGCGGTGAGCGACGTGGCGGTGATCGCGGTGACGGCGCCGGTCTGCATCTCGCCGTGCGACACGCCCGACAGCAGGTCGTTCGCGCCACCGGGTCCACCGCCGGTCCCGCCGGGGCCCATGCCCGCTGGTGCCTGGCCGATCGCCGACGACGTGTCGGAGCCGGAGGTCGCCCAGACCGCGGCACCACCGCCACCGGCGATGACGAGCGCGACGGCCGCGGCGACGACCCCCTGGCGGACCTTCGACCGCGGGGCCTTCGGCTGCCGGGGCGCGGGCGGGGTGAACTGCTCGGTCGTGGTCATCGGGTGCTCCTCGTGGTCGGCTCTGCTGAGGACCACGGTCCCGGCCGCCGCTGTGCCCGCCCTGTGCGTTGCACGGGCGCGGCCTGTGCGACCACGTCCGGTGCGGGTGATGACCGGGTGGAGGTCGGTGCCGTCACGACCTCCACCCGGTCACGCGCGTCACTTGGCGGCGGTGCCCAGGTCGGCGAGCGCGGCCGCGAGCTTGAAGTACTTGTTGGTGCCCAGGTCGCGCACGGTCTTGATGCCGAACGCGGCCTCCAGCTTCTCCGCGTCGCCATCGCTGACGCCCGCGAGGGCGGCGACCGGCGCGTCGAGGACCTCGGCGACCGTCAGGTTCTCGTAGGCCTTGTCGAGCTGCTTGTCCAGGTCGGCGGTGATGGCCATGCTGCACACCCTTCCGTGAAGTTGATCAAGCTGAAGGGTTCACCTTATCGGGTGACGCGTTGTGGTCGGCGCCAGCCTGGTGCGGAGAGGTATGACCAGCGACATGCCGGGGTAACACCGACGGTATGCGCCCTTTGCCCGACGTGCCCGCTCTGCTCGCCGAGTTCGAGGTCGACGACACCGACCGGGACGACCCCGTGCTGCTGCACCGCGGCGGAGCCCCGGTGGACACGTGGCGGCAGAACTACCCGTACGACGAGCGGATGTCGCGCGAGGAGTACGACCGCGAGAAGCGGCTCCTCCAGATCGAGCTCCTGAAGCTCCAGTACTGGATCAAGGAGACCGGGCAGCGGCTCGTCGTGGTGTTCGAAGGGCGCGACGCGGCGGGCAAGGGCGGGACGATCAAGCGCTTCACCGAGCACCTGAACCCGCGCGGCGCGCACGTCGTGGCGCTGGAGAAACCGTCCGAACGCGAACGCACCCAGTGGTACTTCCAGCGGTACGTGGAACACCTGCCCGCCGCCGGGGAGATGGTCCTGTTCGACCGGTCCTGGTACAACCGGGCCGGGGTGGAACGGGTGATGGGGTTCTGCACCGAGGCGGAGTACGAGCGGTTCCTGGTGCAGGCGCCCGCCTTCGAGCACATGCTGGTGGACGACGGCGTGCTGCTGGTGAAGTTCTGGTTCTCGGTGTCGCAGGACGAACAGCGCACCCGGTTCGTGATCCGGCAGGTGGACCCGGTGCGGCAGTGGAAGCTGAGCCCGATGGACCTGGAGTCGCTGGACAAGTGGGACGACTACACGTCGGCGAAAGTGGCGATGTTCCGGGAGACCGACACGGCGAAAGCACCGTGGACGGTGGTGAAGAGCAACGACAAGAAGAGGGCGCGGTTGGAGGCGATGAGGAGCTTGTTGGTGCGGTACGAGTACGAGGATCGGGATGAGGAGGTGGTGGGGAGGCCGGATACGAGGATTGTTGGGGCGGCGGCGACGTTGTTGGAGTCGGGGGAGGATGAGACGGATCTGTCGCCTACGCCTTTGCATCACGGTGGGGAGGTGATGGGGATTGGGTTGCATCCGTAGGGGTTGGGGTGTGGGCACTTTGCGTGTGTCGGTTGGGTGCTACCAGGTATTGGGGGAAGCCCAGCCCCCGGCGCGCGATTGTCTCAATGCTTGATCTTGCTTGTCAAGACGATAGGGCTGTCTTGACAAGCAAGATCAAGCAGGAGGGCGCTGTGTATCGGGGGCAGAGGGGGAGTCTGGCTTCGCCAGCATCAGGCTGCGCCTGACAGGGCATCGGGCTCCGCCCGACAAGGCATCCTTGGCTTCGCCGTTGGACAAGGCATCCGCGCTTCGCGGCGGACAGGGCATCCTTGCTGCGCTGCGGACAAGGCCCCAGGCGCTTTGCGCCGGATGCGCGCTGGCGGGCTGCGCCCAATGTGGAGGGGTTTGCTCGCCTTTGTTGGTTGTTGGTTGTTGGTTAGCAGGCGGGTGCGAGGGCTGGGGAGTCTGCCCAGGCGATTAGTTGGTGATTTAGGGCTTTGTAGACGGTTGGGTCGAAGGCCATTCCGGTGTGGGTGGTGTGGACTTCCAGGTGTTCTGCGTGGGGGTCGAGGCTGCATTGCCAGGGGACGATGGCGTCTGAGCGGGAGTAGATGGAGAGGGCTGGGGTTTGCAGTGGGGTGGTGAGGGCGGTGATGTTGGTGTTGTAGCAGGTGCCGGAGAGGCAGTCGGTGTTCATGAGGCCTGGGATGCCGAGGGTGGAGAGGCGGGTGAGGAGGGCGGCGATGGCCATGACGTCGCGTTGGGCGTTGAGGGGTTCGACTACTGGGCTGCCGAGCATGATGAGGCCGCGGACGAGGTCGGGCCTGCGGGTGGTGAGGAGGCGGGCCAGGGTGCCGCCGCGGCTTTGGCCGATGAGGACGACCTGGCCGCCGGTGGTTTCGGCATGGGCTTCTAGGCGGCGCTCCAGCTTGTCGACCAGGTCGGTGGTGCAGCCGACGGTGAAGCCGATGCCGGCGCCGGTGGGGCGGTAGCCGCGGGCGCGGAGCCAGGTGCTGGTGAGGGAGAGGGTGTGGTCGCCGGGGACGAGCAGGACGCCGAGGCCCTGGCCCTGGGTGGTGTCGACGGTGGTCCAGACGGAGTGGCGGAGCAGGCGGGGGATGCCGAGCATGGCGACGAGCACCTGCTCGCGGGCCGCGACCTTCATGGTGTCGAGCGCCCGTTCGGCGATCATGTGGGGTGCCCTCATCGGCCGCTCCGTTCCTCGGACATCGTGCGGAGTGGCTACCCCGGAAATCCATTTTCGACACCTGCGTGTCTCGTAGCCCGGTATCGCTAGTGTCACGCCGGTGGAGAAGGTTCTGCTGGCGGCGGTCATCGTCCTGGCGACGGCGTACGGCGTGCTGGTGCCGACCCGTGGCGGGGCGCCGGAACGGCCTGGGCGGGGGTGGGCGCGGCATCCGGGGACGTGGCTGCTGGTCCTGGTGCTGCTGGTCTACCTGAACCAGGTGCTGTTCACCGTGTACGTGCGGCGGGAGTGGGGCGGGGACGTCACGCGTCTTTCGCGGCTGCTGCCGGAGGGCTGGTTCGCGTTGGCGGACCTGGGGTGGCTGGCGGACCGGTTCCCGGCGCCGGAGCTGCTGCCGTGGACGGTGATGCGCGCGCAGTCGTCGTTGGAGCTGGCCTTCGCGGTGCTGCTCTACCTGCTGGTGTGCCGCTGGTTCGGGGCCGAGGTGTACCGCAGGGCGGTGCACGCGCGGTGGGCGGTGTCGGCGTCGTTCACGGTGACGTTCTGCCTGATCGAGTGGGCGTTGCCGACCCCGTACACGACCGACG
Organism: Umezawaea tangerina; assembly: GCF_003002815.1. Classification (GTDB taxonomy): domain Bacteria; phylum Actinomycetota; class Actinomycetes; order Mycobacteriales; family Pseudonocardiaceae; genus Umezawaea; species Umezawaea tangerina. Next base: position 6,056 of record NZ_PVTF01000008.1, read on the forward strand.
ACATCGTGATCCGGGTGCTGTCCGGCGTGGTCGTGCCGCTGGCGGTGAGCAGGCTGTCGGAAGGGCCCGTCGGGCCGCCGCGGCTGGTGCCGTTCGTCGTGTCGGTGGCCGCGATGGGAGCGCTGGTGCTGACCGTGTACGACACGGCGCTGCTCTACAACCTCGGCGACCTGGACGACTGGCTGCCGGTGGCCGCGGCGGCGGCGGTCGTGCTGGCGGCGGCCCGCTGGTGGGCGCGTCGGCCCGCGCCCGCGGCCGGTCCGGCGACGGGCGCGGTCACGTCGTCGCTCGGCTGGTTCCTGGTGCTGTTCCTGGTGCCCTCGCTGCCGCTGCGCTACGGCGTGAACTTCGGGACGACGGCGGTGTCGCTGGCGGCCGGTGTGGTGGTCACGGCGGTCGCGCTGCGGCTCGGCTGGCCCAGGCGGCTGCTCGGGTGGTTGGCCGCGGCCGCCGTGGCGGGTGTCGGCGGAGCGGTGCTGGGCTACCTGCTGGCGAGCGGCTACCACGAGGCGCGGCTGCTCGCGGCGGCCGCGGGGTTCCTGCTGGCGGGCGGTGCGGTGTGCGCGGCGGCCGACCGGTGGTCGACGGCCGCCGCGCACGAGGAGCCCGCTAACGCCTGAGCTTCTCGCCGAGCCAGGCCACCAGGTCGCCGGTGACCTCCTCGCGGTTGGTCTCGTTGAGGATCTCGTGCCGCGCGCCCGCGTAGACCTTGGTCGTGAGGTCCTTCGTGCCCGCCTGGCGCAGCCGGTCGGCCAGCGCGTGCAGCAGCGCCAGGTCGCCGTTGACCGGGTCCTGGTCGCCGACGGCCAGGTACACGGGCAGGTCGGGGCGGACGTCGGCCAGCCGCGCGGGGTCGGCGGTGGAGCGCAGGCCGACGAACATGGCGCGCACGGACTCGCCGTCCAGGCCGAAGCCGCACGCGGGGTCGGCCACGTAGGCGTCGACCTGGGCCTCGTCGCGGCTGAGCCAGTCGTACTCGGTGCGGGCGGGCTGGAAGGCGCCGTTGAACATCGCCAGGTCCAGCGGGGCGTCGAGGTCCAGCGCCGGTTCGAGCAGGTCGATGGCCGCGGTGCCGGTGAGCGCGACGGCGTCGACGCTCCCGCTGCCGGTGAGCAGGTACTGCTGGGCGGCGAACGACCCCATGCTGTGCGCCACCAGCCCGACCGGCGGGTCCGGGTGCTCGGCGTGGATCCGGGCGTTCAGCACACCGACCTCCTCGACCAGCGCGGACCAGCCGTCCGGGCCGAGGACGCCGTGCTGCTCCGGTGACGGGGCGCTGGCGCCGTGGCCGCGCTGGTCGTGGCCGTACACGACGACACCCGCCGCGGTGAGGGCCTCGGCGAGCCCGGCGTAGCGCAGGACGTGCTCGCCCATGCCGTGCAGGACCTGGACCGCGGCGACCGGCGCACCGGCCGGGTCCCAGCGGTATCCGACGAGGTCCTGGCCGTCGCGGCCGGTGAAGTGGAACGTCTCGGTGGGCATCGGCATCCTCGTCACTGGGGTCGGGTGTACTGGGCGCGCAGCTTGGTCTTCTGGAGCTTCCCGGTGGGTGTCCTGGGCAGCTCGGTGACGAAGTCGACGGACCTCGGGGCCTTGAAGTGGGCGATCCGGTCGCGGACGTGGTCGAGCAGCTCGGCGGCCAGCTCGGGACCGGTGACGACGCCCGGCGCGGCCTGGACGACCGCCTTGACCTGTTCGCCCATCTCCTCGTCCGGCACGCCGATCACCGCGATGTCGAACACCTTCGGGTGCAGCGTCAGGACGTTCTCGATCTCCTGCGGGTAGATGTTGACCCCGCCCGAGATGATCGTGAACGCCTTGCGGTCGGTGAGGAACAGCGACCCGTCCTCGTCGACGCGGCCGACGTCGCCGGTGGTCGTCCACAGTGGATGGTCCGGGTGCTGCGCGGCCGCGGTCTTGGCCGGGTCGTTGTGGTAGGTGAACGGCAGCCGGTCGCGCTCGAAGTAGACCGAGCCGATGCCGCCCGCGGGCAGCTCGAGGCCCTCGTCGTCGCAGATGTGCAGCACGCCGAGGCCCGCCGTGCCGACCGTCCCCGGTTTCGCCAGCCACTCCTCGGGGCCGACGAACGTGACGCCGTTGCCCTCGGTGGAGGAGTAGTACTCGTGCAGGATGGGACCCCACCAGGACATCATGGCGTTCTTGACCTCGACCGAGCACGGCGCCGCGGCGTGGATCGCCAGCCGGTGGCTCGTCAGGTCGTGCGCCGTCCGCTGCTCCCGCGGCAGCTTGAGCATCCGCACGAACATCGTCGGCACCCACTGGCTGTGCGTGATCCGGTGCCGCTCGATCGCCGCCAGCGCCGCCTCGGGCTCGAACGCGGGCATGACGACGACCGTGCCGCCCAACGCGTGCACGAACCCGCCGAACCGCAACGGGGCCGCGTGGTACAGCGGCGCCGGGCACAGGTACACCGTGTCGCGGTCGAAGCCGTACATCTTCCCGAACACGGCGACGTACGGGTCACCCCACTCGTCGACCCTGCGGTCCGGCAGCGGCGGGCGCACACCCTTGGGCACGCCCGTGGTGCCCGAGGAGTAGAGCATGTCGTTGCCGACCCTGTTGTCCGGCAACGGGACCGGCTCGGCGGTGGCCAGCGCGGTCTCGTAGTCCTCGTGGCCGTCCACCGGGCCGCCGAACGCGAGCCTGCACACCACGGTCGGTGTCCGGTCGGCGATCGCCAGCGCCTGCTCGGCCTTCCCGGCGGACACCACGAGCGCCTTCGCCGCGCAGTCGCCGACGATGTAGGCGATCTCGGCGGGTTTGAGGTGGTGGTTGATCGCGGTGATGTACAGACCGCCGCGCAACGCCGCCCAGTAGGCCTCGAAGCAGCGCGGGCCGTTCTCCGCGATGACCGCGACCGTGTCACCCCGGCGCAGCCCCCGGTCGTGCAGGAGCCGGGACAGCCGGGTCGACCGCTCCTCCAGCTCCGCGTAGGTGAGCGCCTCGCCCGTGTCGGACATGACGACGGCGGGCTGGTCGGGCTCGGTCCGCGCCCAGTGTCCGGGGTACATGACGCCTCCTCGTCGAGGGTCGGTCCACTACTCGCACCTTCGACGACCACCGGCCGCGGGGCAACCCCCGGAGGGGCGGGGTGTCCGCCGGTGACCGGTCAGCAGCGCACCGCGATGGCGATCCCGCGCCGCTTCGGCCTGCGCAGCACCTTGGTGGCCCACTCGGCCACCCGGACCAGGAAGTACTTGCTCGCCAGCAGGGCCCGCGCCTCGTCGGTGTCGGCCTGGTTCAGCAGCCGGGCCGTGCCGCGCACGGTGGGCGCCCCCTGCGCGACCCGCCCGCGCCGGTCGCACGGGGTCAGGTCGACGGTGCCGTTGTTCCTGATCCGCTTGACCTTCCCGCTGTCCGGGGAGGTCCAGATGAACAGCTCACCGCCGTCGACCGCGTGCCACACCGGCGTCGGCACCCCCACACCGGACTTCCGGTAGGTGGTGAGGCTGACGTAGCGCTCACGGGCGAGCTCGTCGAGTGTCGTCACCCGTCCATCATGGACCGCCGCCGCACCCCCGTGCCGTTCCCCCTGGTACCGGTGCCCGGGGGGTCACTTCCAGAACGCGGCGACCTCCGCGGCGATCCGCAGGCCCTGCTCGCGGCCCGCGCGGGCGGTGGGCTCCCTCGTGGCCGGGTCCAGCGGGTTCGGGCCGATCGCGGCCACGCTCGGCTCGTCGGTGCCGATCACCAGGACGGAGGAGCCCTCCTGCCGCAGGGCGTCGACCTGGCCGCCGAGGGCGTCCATCCCCTCCACCCGCATCGCCTGCAGCACCAGGACGACGTCGTGCCCGGTGGCGAGGTCGGCGTTCTCGCCGCTGCGCACGCCGCCGTCGACGTAGCGGGTGCCGCCGATGGTGACCGGCGGCCAGACCACCGGCACGGCGCAGCTCGCCGTGACGGCGTCGACCAGCTCCACGCCGCTGTCGGCGTCGAACACCCGCTCCTGCCCGGTCTCGGCGTCCACGGCGACGATCAGCACCTTCGTGGCGGGCCAGGTGTGCACCGGCAGCCTGCCCGCGATCACCTCGCGCCGCCGCTCCTCCGCGACGGTCGGGGCGTCCAGCGCGGCCCTGCCGATCCGGCGGCGCACCTCCAGCGGGTCGGCGTCCTGGTCCGCCGTGACGCCGAACAGCTCCACGAGGCGGTCCATGTCGACCTCGGCGGCGATCTCGGGTGCCTGCGCGTCGGGATCGGTCTGCGCCCGCAGCAGCCCCGGCAGCGCCGCGCCGCTGGTGATCTGCGCCGCCACCACCGACCCGGCGGACGTGCCCACGACGAGGTCCGCCCCGGTGACGTCGACCCCGCCTTCGGCGAGCCCGTTGAGCAGACCGATCTCCCAGGCGATCCCGGCGATCCCGCCGCCGCCCAGCACAAGTGCGCGAGTCATGCCCCCATCCATACCACTCACCCGTCCAGCGCGTCGGCGCCACGACGCAGGCGCAGCAACAGGTGCAGGTCCAGCGCGCGCTCGGGCAGCCGCCAGTCCTCGCCCAGCAGCCGGTCCAGCACCGCGAGCCGTTGGTACAGCGTGTTGACGTGCACACCGAGCTCGGCCGCGGCGGCCGCCGGACGCCTGCCGTGGTCGAGGAACGCGTGCAGGGTGGCCAGCAGCGGCACCGAACGCCGCCGCTGTTCCGCCTCGACGGCGCCGAGCTCGCGCTCGAACAGCTCCCGCAGGTCGCGGTGGCCCTGGTGGGTCAGCAGCACGCGGTAGATGCCCAGCCCGGCCGCCGTGGTGAGCCGCCCCGGCCGGTCGAGCGCGAGCAGCGCGTCCAGGGCCTGCTCGGCTTCCCGGCGGCACCGGGCCAGGTCGTCCGGTCCGGTCGCGGGACCGGCAGCCCCGGCCGTGAACCGCTGCCCGCCAACGCGTTCCGGCCAGCCTGCGGCCAGCGAGTCCGGGTCGGCCACCGGCACCACCGCGACCAGCCGACCGCCGTCCGCGGCGACCGCCGACCCCTCGGGCAGCACGGCCGACAGCCGCGCGCGGGCGGCGGCCGGTGGGGTGTCGTGCGTGCGGACGACGAGCACGCTGTACGTCCGCCGGGGGTCGAGCCCGGCGGCCCGCACCTGCCGCGCCGGGCTCGGCGGGTCGTCGTCGGCGCGGGACAGCAGGTCCAGCAGGAGCGCGTCGCGGGTCAGCCGCGCCGACCGCTCGACGGCCTCCTGGCCGACCAGGACCAGCGCGAGCGGGGGAGCGGCCCGTTCCAGCAGCAGCCGGTCGTCCGCGCTCGGTTCACCGGGACCGGTCAGCACGAGCGCGCCCAGCGTCCGTCCGCCCGCGATGACCGGCTGGACCAGCCGGTGGCCGTCGGGCGGCTCCTCGTCGACGCCGACGAAGTCGACCCGGTCGGTGGCCGACGCGGCGACCTCCGCCAGCAGGTCGTCCACCCCGCCGCCGTCGAGGACGACGCGGGTGAGGCGGCGGTCCCAGTGCAGCGTCCGCTCCAGGTCGGCGTTGGCCTGGTCGAGCCGGTCGACGGCCGCGCGCGAGGCCTGCATCGACCGGGCGTTGTCGATCGCCACGGCCGCGTGGGCGGCGAGCGCGGACAGCAGCGTGATCTCGTCCTCGTCGAAGCTGCGCTCCTGCCGCTTGCACGCCAGCAGCGCGCCCAGCACCCGGCCGCGCGACGTCAGCGGCACGCCCAGCAGGCCGCGCATGTTCTCCGCGGCGGCGGCCCGGTCCGCCGCGGCGTCGTGGCGCAGACCGCGTTCGGCCCGGTAGTCGGGTGTCCACACGGGTTCGCCGCGCGCGACCACGGCGGCGGCCAGCCCGGTGTCCGGCGGGATGGCCAGGCCGAGCAGGTGCGGGGTCAGCGCGCCGTCGGCGATGTCGATGCGCAGGTGGTCGTCCTCGACCAGGGCCAGGTAGGTCAGGTCGACGCCGAGCAGCCGACGGGCGTGGGCGACGACCTCGCCGACGAGCGCGTCCGGGTCGTGCAGGGCCGCCAGGCGGCGGGCGATGTCGTTGAGCGCGGCCAGTTCGGTGGCCCGCTGCTGCCGTTGCGCGAGCAGGGCGCGCAGGGCAAGCGCCGACCGGGCGTCGCGGTCGGCGCCCTGGTCGCCCGCCGCGCGCCGGGCCCGCTGGTGCCGGGTCAGCGTCTCGGTCGACGCGCCCTCGAGCAGCAGGTCGAGCCACGTGGTCACCGGGCGTTCCCTCCACTCGGTCCGGTCAACACTGGACAGTACGCACATTGCCGGGTCCCGGTGCCGGGGTTAGCGTCGGGTTCCGGGACACCGGGGTCACCGGGGGAGAGGACGGGCGTCGTGGACGAGCTGGTCGGACTGCTCCCGCCGGGGCGCGTGCTGGTCGATCCGGACGTGCTGGCCTCCTACCGCCACGACGAGGCCGAATGGGCCCCGTACGGCACGCCCGCCGCCGTCGTGCGACCGCGCACCGCCGAGGAGGTCCAGGTCGTCGTCCGGTACTGCGCGCGGCACGGCGTCCCGGTCGTCCCGCGCGGCGCGGGCACCGGCTTGTCGGGTGGCGCCAACGCGGTCGCCGGCTGTGTGGTCGTCGCGCTCGACGGGATGCGCGCGATCAAGGAGATCGACCCGCTGGAGAAGCTCGCGGTCGTCGAACCCGGTGTCGTCAACGACGACCTGCGCGCCGCCTGCGCCGAGCAGGGCCTCTGGTACCCGCCGGACCCGGCGAGCTCGCCGTGGTCGACCATCGGCGGCAACGTCGCCACCAACGCGGGCGGCGTGTGCTGCGTGAAGTACGGCGTCACGGGCGACTACGTGCTCGGCCTCCAGGTCGTGACGGGGACCGGTGAGCTGGTGCGGCTGGGTCGCCGCACGGCCAAGGGCGTCGCCGGGTACGACCTCACGTCGCTGCTGGTCGGCTCCGAGGGCACGCTCGGCGTCATCACCGAGGTGACCGTCCGGCTGCGACCGCGCCGCGAGCCGGAGCGGACCGTCGCCGGGTACTTCCCGTCGGTCGTGGCCGCGGGCCGGGCCGTGGAGGCGGTCGCCGCCGCCGGGCTCACGCCGTCCGCGCTGGAGCTGGTCGACCGGCAGTGCCTGGAAGCCGTCGACGCGTGGAAGAACATGGGGCTCTCGGCGGACGCGGACACCGTGCTGCTGGGCCGCACCGACGCCCCCGGCGCGGCGGGGGAGGCCGAGGCGGACGCGATGCTCGCCTGCTTCACCGCCGCCGGCGCCACCTGGAGCGTCCGGTCGTCCGACCAGGAGGAGGCCGACGCGCTGTTCGCGGCACGACGGCTGGCCTACCCCGCGCTGGAACGCCTCGGACCGGTGCTCACCGAGGACATCTGCGTCCCCGTCGGCAGGGTCGCGGAGATGCTGGGCCGCGTCCAGGACATCGGCGTCCGGCACGACACGAGGATCGCCAACATCGCGCACGCGGGTGACGGCAACCTGCACCCGATGCTGCTGACCGCCGAGGGCGACGAGGCCGCCAGGCTCCGCGCGCAGGCCGCGTTCGACGACATCGTCCGCGAGGCGCTGGAGCTCGGCGGCACGGTCACCGGCGAGCACGGCGTCGGCCTGCTCAAGCGCGACGGCCTGCGCGCCGAGCTCGACCCGGCCGTGCTCGACCTGCACCGCGCCGTGCGCGACGCGCTCGACCCCCACCGCATCCTCAACCCCGGCAAGGTCTTCACGACCGGCAAGGAGTCCACATGACCGTCGTGCGCATCGGCGAGGGCGCGTTGCGCGGCCGCCACAGCGATGGCGTGCACGCGTTCCGCGACATCCCCTACGCCCACGCCGAGCGGTTCGGGCTGCCCGAGGTCGCGGTGCTGACCGGCGAGCGCGACGCGGGGGAGTACGGGCCGACCGCGCCGCAGGGCTCCACTCGCATTCCCGGCGTCGACCTGGAGGCCATCGTCGGACCCGGCTGGGTGCGCGGCGAGGAGTACCTGACCGCGAACGTGTGGACGCCCGACCCCGGCGCGTCCGGCCTGCCCGTGCTGGTGTTCGTGCACGGCGGCTCGTTCACCGGCGGCTCCGGCCGCACCCCCGGCTACGACGGCAGCGCGTTCGCCCGCGACGGCGTCGTGCTGGTGACGGTGAACTACCGGCTCGGCGTCATCGGGTTCGGCTCCCTGCCGGGGGTGCCGGAGAACCGCGGCCTGCACGACCAGCTGGCGGCGCTGCGGTGGGTGCGCGACAACATCGCGGCGTTCGGCGGCGACCCGGACAACGTGACGGTGTGCGGCGAGTCCGCGGGCGCGCTCAGCGTGTGCGACCTGCTGGCGGTCCTGCCGCCGGGCCTGGTCCGCCGCGCGGTCAGCGAGAGCGGCGGCGGCTCGCACCTGCTCACCCCGGCGCAGGCCGCGGTGACCACCCGCGCCGTCGCCGAGGCGCTGGGCGTCCCGGCCACCGCGGAGGCGTTCGCGTCGGTGGCCGAGGCCGATCTCGTCGGTGCGCTGGCGAAGGTCACCGCCGGACAGCCGAACCTGGCCGTCGACGGCTTGGCCGACCCGCTGATGGGCCTGTCCCCGATCGGCCCGGTCCTCGACGGCGACCTGTTCGACCGCCAACCCGTCGACGCCGTCCGCGCCGGCGCCGCGTCCGGGATCGACCTGCTCGTGGGCCACAACACCGACGAGATGAACCTCTACCTCGTCGGCCTGGGCGCCACCATTCCCGAGGTCACACCCGAGCTGCTCGCCCTCGCCGTCTCCCGCCTCCACCCCGAACCGGCCGCCGTGATCGAGGCCTACCGCACCGCAGGCCGCGGCCGAACTCCCGGCGAACTGCTCTCCGCGATCGGCACCGACTACATGTTCGGCGTCCCCACCGCCCGCATCGCCGACGCCCACGCCCCGCACACCGCAGGCACGTGGCGCTACGAGTTCACCTGGCGCTCACCCGCGTTCGACGGACGCCTGGGCGCCTGCCACGGCATCGAACTGCCGTTCGTGTTCGACGCCGTCGACCGCGTCGACTTCGGCCTCCTCGGCATCACCCCAACCCCCGAAACCCGCACCCTCGCCACCACCGTCCACCAGGCCTGGGTCCGCTTCGCCCACGACGGCGACCCCGGTTGGCCGAGGTACACACCGGAGCACGCCGTGGTGCAGAGGATCGACGCGGAATGGACACTCACCACCGAGGCCGACGGCAAGGAAACCGCCGTGTGGGACGGAATTCGCTGACCGCCCACACCAGACCAGAGGTCCCCCGTCGGCAAGACCCCCCGATCCACACGGTACGACAGGGGTACGACATTTTCGTCGTCACCGCGCGAGCAGGGCACAGCAGGTGCAAAGCGTCGCCGGTCAACACCAGGCCAGCCGGCCACCTCACCGACCAGACCGACCACGCCCCTCCAGAGGCCTCGTCAACCACGCCCTTCCAGAGGCGGAGACGGGAATCGAACCCGCGTAACAGGCTTTGCAGGCCTGCGCCTGAACCACTCGGCCACTCCGCCGTACTTGATCACACACGACGACCGTAACCACCCAACACAGGAGTGACCAGGCCGTCCACTGTGCGGGAAAACCCCAAAAGCACTTGCAAAACCAACCCCAACAAGAAGCGAGCACAACCCCCTCCACGTTGGGCGCAGCCCGCCAGCGCGCATCCGGCGCGGAGCGCCTGGGGCCTTGTCGGCGCCAGCCGATGCCTGGTCCGACGCGCAGCGAGGATGCCTGAGTCAGGCGGAGCCTGATGCTGGCGAAGCCAGACTTCCCCTCTGCCCCCGATCCACAGCGCCCTCCTGCCCGATCTTCGTTGTCAAGACAGCTCTATCGTCTTGACAACGAAGATCGGGCATTGAGACAATCGCGCGCCGGGGGCTGGGCTTCCCCAGAGCGTGAGCACAACCCACCCCCTCACCCCCTCCCCACCAACGGCATATTCGTAGCCATCACCGTCATGAACTGCACGTTCGCCTCCAACGGCAGCCCCACCATGTACCGAACCGCCTCCCCCACCCCACCAACATCCATCGTCGGCTCCGCAGCCACGCTGAAGTCGGCTTGCAGCACCCCCGACGCCATCCTCTCCGTCAGCGGCGTGCTCGCGTTCCCGATGTCGATCTGCCCGCAGGCGATCCCGTACCGCCGCCCTTCCAGCGACAACGACTGCGTGATCCCCGTGACGGCGTGCTTCGTGGCGTTGTAGGCGATCGCGTGGGGCCGCGGCGCGTGGGCCGACACCGACCCGTTGTTGATGATCCGCCCACCTCGCGGTCGTTGTTCCTTCATCACCCGGAACGCTTCCCGCGCGCACAGGAACACCCCGGTCAGGTTCGTGTCCACCACCTTCGACCACTGCCCGAGGGTGAACTCCTCGACCGGGGTCGGCCGCACGTTCGTCCCCGCGTTGTTGAACAGCACGTCCACCCGCCCCCACCGCTCCCGGACGGCGTCGAACAGCGCGACCACCGACGTCTCGGACGTGACGTCCGTCGGGACGGCCAGGACGTCGTCGCCGGTGGCGGTCTCGGCCAACGCCTCGGGTCGGCGTCCCGCCAGCGCCACCCGGTACCCCGCTTCCAGGAGGGTCCGCGCGACCGCGCGCCCGACCCCGGACCCCGCCCCCGTCACCACCACGACACCGGTCACCGCAGCCTCCTCAGTCGACCGCCCCGATCATAGGTGCGGCCGCGCCACACCGGCTGACGTGCGGTTCCGGGGGAACCGCGTGGTTACCATCTGCGTCGATGAGGTGGTGGACGCAGAGGTGGGAGTGATGGCCGCGGAGACCTTCGGGCCCTACCGGATAGGTGAGCTGCTGGGTCGTGGCGGCATGGGCGAGGTGCACCGGGCGTACGACACCGCGCACGACCGGGTCGTCGCGCTCAAGCGGCTGTCCGCGCAGTACCACGCCGATGACGACTTCCGCGCCCGCTTCCGCAGCGAGTCCAAGATCGTGGCCCGGCTGCGGGAGCCGCACGTCATCCCGATCCACGCCTACGGCGAGATCGAGGGCAGGCTCTACATCGACATGCGGCTGGTGGAGGGCCAGGACCTCACCAAGCTGCTGGAGCACGGCCCGCTGGAGCCGCGCCGGGCGGTGCGGATCCTGGAGCAGGTGGCCAGCGCGCTCGACGCCGCCCACGAGGACGGTCTCGTGCACCGCGACGTGAAGCCGTCCAACATCCTCGTCGGCGCGAACGACTTCGTGTACCTGGTCGACTTCGGCATCGCCCGCAGCGCCTCGCCCGCGGCGACCCACCACACGGCCTCGGGCGACATCGTCGGCACCCTCGACTACATGGCGCCGGAGCGCTTCGGCGCCGGTCCGGTCGACGGCCGCGTCGACGTGTACGCGCTGGCCTGCGTGCTGTTCAGCAGCGTCGCGGACCGCCGCCCGTTCCTCGCCGACTCCACGGCGGCGCAGATCTGGGCGCACATGCAGGAGCCGCCGCCCAGGGCGTCGTCGTCGAACCCGAACGTCCCTCCCGCGCTGGACGACGTGATCGCGAAGGGCATGGCCAAGGACCCCGCGTGGCGCTACCCGACCGCGGGCGCCCTGGCGTCGGCCGCGGCGGCGGCGCTGGACGCGCCCAGGCCCGTGTTCACCGCCCCGCCCCCGGTGCCCGCGCCGCCGTTGCTGCCCCCGCCGCGTCCGGTCGTCGCGCCGGGGCCGCCGTGGCAGAACCGGGCGGGTGTCCTCGGCGCCGTCGCCGCCGTGGTGGTGATCGCGGCGGTCGTGGTGGCGGTGGCGCTCAGCAAGGGTGCCCGCGACCGGCTCGACTCGGGCGCGCAGTCCTCGACCGCGACCACCAGCACGACGGCGGAGTCGGGCACCACCACGACCACCGCGCCGTCCTCGTCGGTGCCCGTGAGCACCACGACGACACCGCCCGGCCCCGGTCCGGAGGTCGCGGCCCTGCTCGCCGTGCTCCCCTCGGCGTACAAGGACAACCCGGGCTGCGCGGGCGTCGACACCGCGGCCGGAGCCGTCGCCTCGGTCGCCTGCACCGGGGCGAACCGCACGAGCCCGTTCTTCCCGCCGCCGGAGAAGGCCGTGTTCCACCACTTCGCCGACCGCGGGGCCCAGGACGCGTTCTTCCTGAAACTGGTCGGTGACAACAACATCCCGCGCGACGACAGCCAGGGCGGTTGCCGTCCGCTCGTCCGCGGCGCGCACTACTCCACCTACTACCGCAACCAGAGCGGTCCGCTGGAGGGGGAGTTCACCACCTGCTTCGTCAAGGACGGGGTGGGCCAGGTGTGGTGGGTGGACACCAAGACGCTGGTGGTCGGGTCGCTGCTCTCGACCAGGGCCACCGGTGACGACGACCTCGACAAGCTGGGGTACTGGTGGAACGAGGAAGTCCTCAGCCCCGACAACTGACGACCGTCCGCTGGGGAGCGACGCGAAGGGCCCCGCGCACCGTGCGCGGGGCCCTTCGCGTTGTGGGGATCCGTTACAGGATCGGCGATCCGTTGGCCAGCGGCGGCTCGCGGCCGTCGTCGTGCCTGCCGGTCAGCGGGTCGGTCGACGCCGGGTTCCGGGTCAGGTGGTGGTCGGGGCTCTGCGCCACGTGCTTCTCCGGCGTGGCCGGGTTCTGCGGCGCCGCGTCGACGTCACCGCGCCAGGCGCCCGTCTCGGTGCCCTGCTTCTCGATGAAGTCCTTGAACCGGTCGAGGTCGCCCTTGATGCGGACGCCGACGACGCCCAGCGCCGCGCCGACCTTCTCGGTCAGCGACTCGGGCTCGTACTCCATCTGCAGGTTGACCCTGGTGGTGTTGTCGTCGAGCCGGTGGAAGGTCACCACGCCGCCGTGCGACGTGCCCTCCTCGGTGTCACCGGTGGTGTGCCAGGCGATCCGCTCGTCCGGGTGCTGCTCGGTGATCTCCGCGTCGAACTCGCGGCTGACACCGGCGATCCTGGTGACCCAGTGGGTGCGGGTCGGGGTGAGCTGGTTGATCTTCTCGACGCCCTCCATGAAGGCGGGGAACGACTCGAACTGGGTCCACTGGTTGTAGGCGGTCGTGACGGGCACTTCCACGTCAACGTGCTTCTCGATCGTCGTCACGTTTCCTCCGTTGCCGATCTGGTTCTGCGTTCAGGTCGTGTTCGGGGACTTACCCCCTGCGGTCGGGTCCCACACCCGGTCTAGCGCTCGCGGTCCCCGCCGGAGGCGTGGAAGCCACCGACCTTGTGGGTCCCGTCGCACAGGGGTTTGATCGCGGAAAGCCCGCAGCGGCACAGGGCCACCGTGCCGCGACCGCCGTCGATGACCTCGCCCGACTGGGTGCGCAGCTCGAAGTCACCGCGCACGAGCAGTGGTCCGTCCTGATAGGACGTTATGGTGGCGCGGCTTCCCGCTGATGTGTCCACGTGGGGTGGTTACCCGCGCCGGACCGCTTCTACACCAACGGGACTACGCTGTGCGCGACAGCGGTTCCGGGGAACTTTCCCAGCGTCCCAACAGGTAGCGCCCGAACTCGGCCTCGACGGCCAGGCAGGCCGTCGCGCCGAACAGGATGTCGGAGGCCGCCTCGGGGTGCTGGCGCGCGTAACCGCCGCACAGGTCGTGGGCGGCGATCTGCTCGTGCACGGCGTCCGCCTCGACGTGCTCGTCGTAGAACCGGGTCGCGGTCGCGTCACCGCCGAGGCGGCGCAGCCCGTTGCCGTAGCGCCGGTTCGGCAGCGACGACGTCATCTCGAACGCTGCCAGGTGGCCGATCAGCGCGCCGCCCAGGCTCCGGCGCAGGCCGAACAGCGAGATGGTGTTCGTCACAGCCAGCGTCACGGCGGGTGCCTGGTCGACGTAGTGGCCGTAGTCGTCGTCCAGGTCGAGCGCGCGCATGACGTCGCGGAACAGCTCGGAGTGCATGCGCTCCACCCGGCCGCCGCCGTACTCGTCCACCTGGATCTCGATCAGCGCGGCCTTCGCGGACCCCTCCAGCCTGGGTATGCCCCAGGAGTGCGGGTCGGCCTCCTTGAGGTGGTAGACCGAGCGCTGCGCCACGAACTCGCGGAACTGCTCCAGCGTCGCCTTGCGCTGCAGGAACCCCGCCAACGACGGTCCGTCGTCGGCCGCCACGAGCTCGGCCAGCGCGGAGGGCACGGCGTCCGGCTCCACCTCGACCGGGGGAGCCAGCAGCCGGAGCCCGGCCAGCCACCGCTCCTCCAGCGCCCCGCGCACGGCGATCAGCGACGGCGCCCACTCCCAGTCGTCGTCGACGCCGTCGAAGCCGCGGTAGTGCATCTCGTAGCAGGTCCACAGCGCCAGTTGCAGGTCCTCGTCGTGCACGATCCCGTCCACCGGGCCGTCCGCCGGGGGAACCGCCAGCGGGTACGGGCACGGGTGGCCCAGGGCGTCGATGACCGCGGCGCTGACCGGTCCGCGGGGGTGGGGCAGACGCATGGTGTTCTCCTGGTGCTCGGGTCGTCTTCGACCCGCGCCGAATACCCTGATCGGAGCAGTGCCAATCTCGTGCGGTACCCGACCGGGTCCCGGAGGGCGAGGCCGGGGAAGTCGTCGACCGCGGCAGGTTTCGACCCGCCACCGACGGGGCATCCGGGCTGATTGTGCTTGCTCGCCGAGCCGGGGAAGGAACGGGTCCGCCCATTCGACCGTCGAATGGGAGCGATCGCCGCAGGGCATCCTCAGGGCGTTGCACTCGTTGGACAACGGGTAGCCACCCGGCCGTCGAGGCGGTGACCCACTAGGACGACAGGCTCGAGGTCGAAGTGCGATGACTGGTCCAGAGCCTTACCGGACGCGGATAGACGTGGATCTCCGACGCCACGGGACACCACCGCTCGCGGAGCTGCGCGCCCACATCCGCGTGATGCTGGCGGCTGAGGACCCGGAGTGCGTCGAGGACGTCGAGCTGCTCACCACCGAGCTCGTCACCAACGCCTACGACCACGGCGTCCGCCCCCTCTTCGCCCGCCTCTGGCGCCCCGACCACAGCAAGGTGATCCGGCTGGAGGTCGACGACTCCGACTCGTCCCACCTGCCCGTGATCGGCGTCTCGCGGTTCGGCTCGAACCGCGGGCGGGGACTGGTCATGGTCGACCAGCTCGCCCAGCGGTGGGGGAGCAAGGTCAGGACCTGGGGCAAGACCATCTGGGCCGAGGTGGCGTCCACCGCGGTGACGCCCGCCTGAGCCCCCGGCCCTCACCTGGTGGGGATCAACGCCGACGGCGCGCTGTGCTTCACCCGCGACCGCAGCCACGCCAGCTGGCGGTCGGTGTCCTGCTCGCACCCCTCGGCCACGTCCAGCAGCGCGCTGTCGCGCACCCCTCGTGCGGCCTGCGTGACGACCGCCCACGTGAGGTCGACGAACGAGGTGAGGGCGTAGAGGTCGAGCAGGTCGCGGAGCAGGCCGACCTCACCGGACCGCGGGCTGTCGGCCGGCATGCCGTAGGGCACCTCGGTCCGCGTCCGGGCGCCGTAGCGGCGGACGACCGGGGTCAGGCGTTCGACGTGGGACTCGCTGACGCGGGCCAGGCCGCGACAGGTGTCGGCGACCTCGACGACGGCGGCGTGACCCGTCGCGACCCGGCCGAACGCGTCCGCGAGACCCTGCTCCGCGGTGCGGAGCATGCCCAGGTAGGTCGCGAGGTGCACGGTCGACTCCTTGTCGTCGGTTCCACTGGAGGTACCCGCGACGGGGAGGATCAACCCCGGACGCGGACGTCCGGGCGTCGACGCGCCCAGATGTCGAAGATCCTTCGTCCCACCTCCTGGATGTCCACCCCGTGGGACGGGGAATAGCCGCCCGACGCGGTCGTTGCCACCGGTGACGTTGACGGCGAACGGGATGTGGGGCTGGCGATGAGCACCGAGCAGTTCGTGCACGACTGGCGGGACTGGAAGACCGCGCGCGAGGAGGACCTGGCCGCACCGCACGGGTGGCTGGCGCTCGTGTCGCTGGACTGGCTGCAGGAGGTGCCCCGGCGGTACGCGGGCATCCCCGGCCTGTGGTGGCAGGACGCCGAGGCGGCCTACCTCGACCCGGAGGACGCCGAGCTGACCCACGAAGGCGCGCCCGTCACCGGCGTGCGCCGGTTCGAGCTGGTCAACAGCGGCGCGGGCACCAGGGTGTCGGCCGGTGACGTGGAGATCGAGGTCGCCCGCCGCTCCGGCTACCTGATCCGGGTGCACGACCCCAAGGCGCCGGTGCTGCGCGACTTCCACGGCGTGCCCGCCTACGAGCCCGCCCCGGACTGGGTGCTGACCGGCGTGTTCGAGCCGTTCGACGAGCCGCGCCCCACCACCGTCGGCGCGGTGGTGCCGGGCCTGAGCCACGTCTACACCGCGCCCGGCGTCGTGCGGTTCGAGCACGACGGCGTCGAGCACGCGCTGACCGCGTTCAACGGGAAGGCCGACGGGCTGAGCATCCTGTTCACCGACGCGACCAGCGGCGTCACGACCTACCCGGCGAACCGCTCGCTCAGCGTTCCCGCGCCGGACGCCGACGGCCGGGTCGTGCTGGACTTCAACCGCGCGGTCAACCTGCCGTGCGCGTTCACCGACTTCGCCACCTGCCCGCTGCCGCCGGAGGGCAACCGGCTGGCGTTCGCGGTCGAGGCGGGCGAGAAGCTGCCGCACGAACGCGAGTCCTGAGCACGGCGGTGCGCCCGCGCGGGGCGGGCGCACCGTCCACTTCGGATCGGGTGGACAGCGCCGCGGGGAACGGCCGGGTCGGGAGGGGGCGGCTTTCCGGAAAGCCGTCAGGAGTCCTGGTGGGCGAGGTGCTGGGCGCCGACGACGGACAGCAGGCGCAGCTTCTCGTCGCTCTCGCTGCCCGGCGTGGCGGTGAACACCAGCAGGGCCTGCTGCTGACCGTTGTCGAACAGCACCTGGCAGTGCAGTTCCAGGTCGCCCACGCTCGGGTGGTGGAACCGCTTCGCGTCGGTGTGCAGGATGCCGACCTCGTGCGCGGCCCACACGGCGCGGAAGTCGGCGGACTCCTCGGTCAGCGCGCGGACCAGCGAGCCCGCGCGTGAGGCGGGGCCGTCGACGGTGTGCGCGGACCGCAGCTTGGAGACCAGGACGCGGGCGTGGTTCGCGCGCTCGTCCTCGTGGTAGAACGACCGCGCGGCCTCGTCGGTGAACCACCGGTACACCGCGCTGCGCTCCAGTCCGGTGTAGCCGGTCTGGTCGCCCTCCAGCGCGACGTGCGCCCTGGTCTGCACGAGCGACTCGGCCAGCCGGTTGAGCACGACGGCGGGGGTGTCGTCGAGCCGGTCGAGGATGCGCAGCAGGCCGGGGTTCACGTGGTCGGACCGGCCGGCCCTGGCCGGGATGCCGTGACCGGCCAGGAGGAACAGGTGGTCGCGCTCGTCGAGCGTCAGGTGCAGCGCCCGCGCGATGGCGGTCAGCATCGGCTCCGAGGGCTGCGGTCCCTTCCCGCCTTCGAGCCTGCTGTAGTAGTCCGTGGACATGGACGCCAGCGCGGCGACCTCCTCGCGGCGCAGCCCCGGCGTCCGCCTGCGCCTGCCGCGGGACAGCCCCAGGTCCTCCGGTTGCAGCGCCTCCCGCCGCCTGCGCAGGAAGTCCGCCAGCCCGGTGTACTCCACGTCGTCCTCCTCGCCCGCCGCTGCCCCTGGTCGCCGCTCAGACCGCGAGCTCGGTGCCCGTGCGGGTCAGCCTGCCCGACAGCTCCCACAGCTCGCGCGCCAGCCCTTCGTCGCGCGCGGTCCTCGACGGCTTGCCGAGCGCCGGGTGACCCTTGATCCCGCCGATCCCGTCCGGCCCGACGTAGGAGCCGCCCGCGACGTCCTGGGTGGCCGCGTACAGGGTCGGCAGTGCGCCGTGCTCGGCGTCGTTGAGGAGGAACGACATCCGGCCGATCCGCGCGGACGGCCCGCGGCGCACGTGGGAGGTCAGCGAGGTCGTCGCGATGCCGGGGTGGGCCACCACCGAGCGGCGCGGACCGGTCATCCTGCGGTCCAGCTCCAGCGCGAACAGCACGGCGGCGAGCTTGGAGTCGTTGTACGCCTGGAGGTCGTCGTACTCGCGGCGGGTCCAGTCCAGGTCGTCGAACACGGGCTTGCCCAACCGGTGCAGCTGCGAGGCGACGGTGACCACCCGGTCGGTGATGTGCGGCAGCAGCAGGTTGGTGAGCGCGAACGGGCCGAGGTGGTTGGTCGCGGACTGCAGCTCGAACCCCTCCTCCGTGTGCGACTCGGGCACCTGCATGATCCCGGCGTTGTTGACGAGCACGTCGAGGGGCCCGGTCCACGCCCGCGCGAACGCGCGCACCGAGCGCATGCTGCTCACGTCCAGCTCGCGCACCTCGGTGCGCCCTGGCATGTCGGCGGCGGCCCGCTCGCCCTTGGCGGTGTCGCGCACGGCCAGCACGACCCGTGCACCCGCCCTCGCCAGCTCCCGCGCGGTGACCAACCCGATCCCGCTGGTGGCACCGGTGACCACCACCGTGCGGCGGTTCAGGTCGGGCAGGTCGGCGGCGGTCCACTTCGTCGTCATCGCTTCTCCTCGGCTGCGAGCCATTCCGCCGACCTCTCGTCGGCCTCACAACGAGCGTGCTGCGGTCCAGTGAAGCCAACAAGGTCGCGCCCAGCCACTGCTCGCCGAGCAGAGGACAACGCGAAGAGCCGCGGTGCGGCGGCGCACAACCGGCGGAGACGCGACGAAAGCACGGAGAACCACCTCCGACCGGTTTCGCCGTAATCCATCTCGACGGAACCCCGCCGACGCACTGCTCCGTGCCCGAGTCGAATGGAATAAAGAGGATCGGGCAGATCCGCAATACTTCGTTGACAACGCGCTGTGGGTGGACCGGAAACGCGGTCGCGACATCGACGGCGTGTGTCCGACGAGGGGCCAGTGGCCGGGAACCACCAGGTCGGACGTCATTGCTCCGCGCGAGAGCCCGATGGGGAAATGCCACCCCAGGTGCCGGTCGGCCGAATCGCACAGCGCCCGATGGGGTGGGATGCGTCCACGCCCTTGCGCTAACGTCCGCGGTCCGCTTGTGGCTACTATCGTCCGATCCACGATCCGAATGGGGTACCCCGTGGCGAAACAAAAGGACCGGGTCCTCCAGGACATCGGCATCTCCGTCGCGAGCACGCTGGACGACGACCGCGCGGCGCGGTGAGGACGGTCCGCCGCACTAGCGGAGAGTCACCTGTTCGGCCCACCCGACACGATCGTGTGGCAGAGCTTCACGCTGACGGCCGAGCCAGTGAAGACCACGAGTGGGTAAACTCGCGCACCCCGACATCTCAAGCAGGCCAACACTTATGCGCAATGCAGGCCAGGGCTCCGATGCTGTCCCACCGTCGTCCGACCACGTCCGGAAGCGGGCGGCGCTCGCCCGCAAGTGGACCTACCTCCTGAGCGGTCTGGTCGTCGTCCCGCTGACCGGCGACGAGCTGGGGCGCGAGCTCGGTTTCCAGCTCGACGCCCTCTGCGAGGGGCTGCGCGCCGAGCCGTACGGCCCGGCGGCGCTGGAGGTCGCGGGGGAACGCCTGTGCGGCTTGGGCTACATCGGCGAGCAGGGGCTGCGCTGCACCATGGAGGTGCTGGGCAAGGGGCTGCTCGCGCTGCCGGAGTTCCAGCCCGTGGAGTCCTCCGCCGAGCGGATCGTGCTCGGGCTCGGCGCGTTCGCCGTCGGGTTCCTGGCCGCGGACCGCCGTGCGGTGATCGCGCAGCAGGAGAGCATGCAGCTGTCGCTGTTCAAGGCGGTGCGCGACGCGAAGTCGAACCTGCGCGAGAGCGAGGCGCGCTTCGACGAGGTGGCCACGTCCTCCACCAGCGGCATCATGATCATCGGTCTGGACGGCGAGCTGGTGCGGGCCAACGCCGCGATCGGCGACATCCTCGGGTACCTGCCCGCCGAGCTGACCGGCACGACGCTGTTCGACCTGGTGCACCCGGACTCCGCGGACGTCCTGCGCGACGCGATGGACAAGCTGCTCGCCGGGACCGAGACCAGGATCAGGCAGTCGCAGCGCCTTCTCCGCAAGAATGGGGAGATAGCGCGGATCTCGCTCACCACGTCGCTGCTGCGCGGTGCCGACGAGGAGCCGAGCCACCTCGTCATCGTCGTCGAGGACGGCACGGAGCTCATGCTGTTGCAAGGGGAGCTGAAGCGGCAGGTGCTGCACGACGTGCTGACCGGCCTGCCGAACCGGCAGTACTTCAGCACCCACTTGGAAAGCGCGCTGCGGCGCGCCGACCCCGCCCGCGGCGTGACGCTGTTCCACCTCGACCTCGACGCGTTCGGCATGGTGTGCAACAGCCTCGGCAGGCGCGTGGGCGACCGGCTGCTGGTGCACGTCGCCCAGCGGCTCAAGGAGGTCATGGCCGACGAGCGGTCCATGGTCGCCCGGTTCGACGGCGACGAGTTCGGCATCCTGGTGGAGAACACCGCCACCACACCGGACGTCGCGACCATCGTGTCGAACATCAACGCCGACCTGGCCGAACCGACCTTTGTGGACGGTCACGGCCTCGCGGTGTCGGTGAGCGTCGGCGTGGTGCACCGCCCGGCGCGCGACCTCGACCCGACCGAGCTGCTGCGCGCCGCCGACCTCGCGCTGCGGCGGGCGAAGACCCGGCGCGGCCAGTGGGAGATGTTCCACCCCGACCAGGACGCCCACGACCGCGAGGCGCAGGCGCTCGCGGTGTCGATGCCGGGTGCCTGGGAGCAGGGCGAGGTCAGCGTGGTCTACCGGCGCGCGGTGCGGCTGTCCGACGGCCGCACGGCGGGCGTCGAGGCCCTGCTGCGCTGGGACCACCCCGAGCTGGGCGTGCTCGGCCACGACCGGTGCGCGGAGCTGGCCGACCAGACCGGCCTGATCCTGCCCGTGGGCGAGTGGCTGATCCGCGCCGCGGTCGGGCAGGCGGTGTGGTGGAAGGAGTACCCGCTGGTCGTCTGCCTGACGCCCTACCAGGCCGCCGACGCCGACCTGGTCTCCCGCGTGGTCCGCGTGCTCAAGGAGACCGGACTGCGCCCGGATCTGCTGACGATCGGCATGCCCGTCCGGGCCCTCCAGGCGGCCGAGGCGCTCGACAACTTCCGGGTGCTCGCCGACATGGGCGTCACCACGATGATCGACGAGTTCGGCGGCGGCACGGCCGACCTCGCGCTGCTGGAGGACCTGCCCGCGAAGTCGGTCCGGCTGGCCCCGTCGCCGTTCGTGGGCGAGCTGACCGCCCTGGTGCACGACACCGCGGCGGTCGTGGTGGTCGACGGCGTCGACACCGCCGACCGGGAGGCGTCCTGGCGCACCGCGGGCGCCGACCTGGCGATGGGCGACCTGTACGGCGCCCCGTGCCCGCCGGGTGACATCAGCCTGTAACGAACCGGCCACACCGGCCCACGGCGCGTGGTCGGTCTTGTCGTTCCCACCCGGCCGTCCCACCCTGGTCCCACGAGGTGCTCCGGGCGCGGTCAGGGGCTTTTCCGGCCGTCCGGGAGCAGGGCTGGTTCGTCATGTCCGGTATGTCCGAGCAAGACAAATTGATGTGCAGTGCTGTTGTCCTCTGTTGAAACATGTTAGTAATCGAGGAAGTTTGTGAGGTGTCTCACGCCCTGCGCCGCCAGGAAGGGAACGCTCCATGCCTAGACCACCCCTGCGACCACTCGTCGCGGTCCTCCTGATGATCCTCTCCGTGCTCGCGATACCCACGGGGGTGGCCTCCGCCGCACCGGAGGACACGGCGGTAGTGCACGGTCTGAAGGGCGAGTACTACCGGATGTCCGCGCCGGGCGCCCGCGACTTCGCCCAGCTCGGCGGGGTGCTGCTCGACCCGAACTTCGACCTGCCGGGGCTGGTGGGGACGTTCGAGTCCCTCACCGGGCAGACGGAGCACACCACCGCGCGCTGGACGGGCAAGATCACCGCCCCCGCGACCGGCGACTACACGTTCTCGCTCATCGGTGACAACGGGTTCCGCTTCTTCATCGACGACCAGCCGGTGATCGACCACTGGGTCGGCGACTGGGACGTCGAGCAGAACAGCCAGCCGGTGCACCTGGTGGCCGGTGAGGCCCACAACCTGCGCATGGAGATGTTCCAGGACGTCGGCGGCGCGAACCTCTTCCTCCGCTGGGCCGCTCCCGGCCTGGCCAAGCAGATCGTGCCCGAGTCGGCGTTCACCCCGCCGGACGGCTTCCAGGTCTACCCCGTCGACTTCACCCTCGCCGCGGACGGCCTGAAGCTCACCGCGGACTTCGAGAAGAACGTCACCAGCCTGGGCCAGCTGGCCTCGCACCTCGTCGTCGAGGCCGACACCACCCCGATGCCGATCAAGTCGGTCAAGCTCGCGGGTGACAAGTCGCAGGTCGTGGTGACCCTCTCCCAGCCCGTGCAGAAGGGGCAGCGCGTCCGGGTCAACTACGACGGCACCGGCGGCCTCGTCGTCGGCGGCGAGACCGTGCCGCAGATCGTCCGCAGCGCCACGAACAACTCGACGCACCGCCTGACCACCAAGTGGGGCGACGACCTCGACCGCGAGCACCCGCTCCCGGAGTACCCCCGGCCGCAGCAGACCCGCAAGGACTGGGTCAACCTGAACGGGCCGTGGGAGTTCGCGGGCGCCGCCGCCGGTGAGCAGCCGGTGTTCGGCAAGACCCTCGCCGAGAAGGTCACCGTGCCGTTCCCGATCGAGTCCCAGCTCTCCGGGCTCGAGCGCCACGAGGACCACATGTTCTACCGCAAGCTCGTCTCGGTGCCGCGCGACTGGCGCATCGGCTCCGGGCAGCGGCTGAAGCTCAACTTCGGCGCCGTCGACAACCACGCCCGCGTGTACGTCAACGGCAAGCTGGTCGCCGACCACACCGGTGGCTACACGGCGTTCACCGCCGACATCACCGACGCCCTCAAGGGCAGCGGCAAGCAGGAGATCGTCGTCGCGGTGACCGACACGACCGGCCCCGACCAGCCGATCGGCAAGCAGTCCACCAACCCCCAGGGCATCGTCTACACGCCGACCTCCGGCATCTGGCAGACCGTGTGGCTGGAGCCCGTGCCCGACGCGGCCATCGACGACGTCGTCACCACGCCGGACCTGTCGACCAGCTCGCTCACCGTGCAGGTGCGCTCGGCCAAGGCGTCGGCCTCGGCGAAGGTGACCGCGACCGCCCGCGACAAGAAGGGCAAGAAGGTCGGCAGCGTGACCGGTGCCGCGGGTGCCGCGCTCACGCTGAAGATCGACAAGCCGCACCTGTGGAGCCCGGACGACCCGTACCTCTACGACCTCGAGGTGACGCTGGAGCAGGGCCGGTCCAAGGACACCGTCGGCAGCTACTTCGGCATGCGCTCGATCAAGGTCGAGAACGTGGGCGGCTACCCGAAGCTCGTGCTCAACGGCTCGCCGATCTTCTCGCTGGCCACGCTGGACCAGGGCTTCTTCCCCGACGGGCTCTACACGGCGCCGAGCGACGAGGCGCTGCGCTGGGACCTGGAGGAGACCAAGAAGCTCGGTTTCAACGCCGTCCGCAAGCACATCAAGGTCGAGCCCGCCCGCTGGTACCACCACGCGGACGAGCTGGGTCTGCTGGTGTGGCAGGACTTCGTGTCCGGTGACCTGCGGACCAAGGCCGGCCAGGACCAGTTCGTCGAGGAGGGTCGGCGCGAGGTCGAGCAGCTGCACAACTCGCCGTCGATCATCGGCTGGATCGTGTTCAACGAGGGCTGGGGCGAGTGGGACCGCACGGCGACCGGCCAGCTGGCCGAAGCCGTCAAGGCCTCCGACCCGAGCCGGATCGTCAACGCGCACAGCGGCGTGAACTGCTGCTCGTCCAAGGGCGACTCGGGCAAGGGCGAGGTGATCGACCACCACGACTACAACAACAACGACCCCGCGTTCCCGGACGCGACCCGCGTGGCCATGGACGGCGAGCACGGCGGCTTCACGCTGCGCACCCCGGGGCACATGTGGCCCGGCCCGCCGGCCGCGATCTACAGCGGTGTGAAGGACAAGGCGGCGCTGACCGCCAAGTACGTCGACAACACGCAGACCTTCTACCTGGAGGCCGCGCGCGCGGAGCTGTCCGGATCGGTCTACACCCAGATCACCGACCTGGAGACCGAGCTCAACGGGCTGTGGACCTACGACCGGCGGGAGATCAAGGTCGACCCGAAGCCGGTGCGCGAGGTCAACCAGAAGGTCATCAAGGCGGGGTCCCAGGCGGGCAAGCCCGTCACGTACCCCGGCCGCGGCACCTGGGCCCTCGACGAGGGCAAGGGCACCGCGTCGCGCGACCGCAGCGGCGGTCGCAGCGACCTGGCGCTCAAGGGCGACACCAAGTGGGTCCCCGGTCAGAGCGGGTCGGCGCTGTCGTTCGACGGCGACGGCGACTACGCCGAGACGGCGGGGCCGGTCCTCGACACCACGAAGGACTACTCCGTCTCCGCGTGGGTGACGCTGGACAAGCTGCCCGGCAACTACGCCACCGCGGTCAGCCAGGACGGCCGCCAGGCGGAGAACCCGTTCTACCTCCAGTACGGGCAGGGCGCGTTCGCCTTCAGCACCCCCGGTGGCAACCGGGCCAGGCTGGTCGTCGCACCCGAGCTCAACCGCTGGTACCAGCTGGTCGGCGTCCGCGACCACACCAGCGGTGAGGTCCGGCTGTTCCTCGACGGCCAGCGCGTGGGCACCGCGCCCGCGGGCCCGGACGCCACCAGCACCGGTCCGCTGGCCGTGGGGCGCGCGAAGTACGCGGGCAACAAGGTCGACTTCTGGTCCGGCGCGGTCGACACGGTCCACGCGTACAGCCGTGCGCTGACCGACCAGGAGGTGGCTGCGCTCTACACGTCCGAGAAGCGCTGAGGTAGTCGTGCACGGGGCCGGGGCGGTGGGTGGGCGACCACCGCCCCGGCCCTTCGCCGTGCACCCCTCGACGCGCAGCGCCCGCCGGTCGTGACGACCGGCGGGCGCTGGGAAAGGGGGCAGGGGGTTTCGGGTTCCTAGCAGTGGTCGTAGCGGTAGGCGCCGTTGTTCGGGCCGACGAGCTGGCGGTCGCGCAGGGTCGTGGTGGCCGGGCGGTCGGAGCTGCGGCAGACCGTGGAGAACGGGCCCTTGGGCAGGTTGTCGGTGTACTCGACGTCCATCACCAGCGCGCCGTAGACGTCGCTGTAGTCGCCGCACTCCTCGTAGGCGAAGCACTCCTCGGCGAACGCGAAGTCGAAGCCGACCTCGTTGCGGGCGCGCCGGCTGACCTCGGCGGAGTTCTTCTGGCCGATGGCCAGGCCCAGGGCGTGGGCCCGCTGCTGGAGCAGCTTGGCGTAGGCGAGGTTGTGGTCGACCGTCAGCTTGCCCTTCGAGCGGCTGTACGAGTCGAGGTTGTCGATCTCGAGGCCCTTGAAGCCGCGCTGCGAGCAGCGCGTGATGGCCTCGTCCGCGATCGCGGCGAGCCTGGTCCGCTTGGCCGCCGTCGACGTGTCCAGGATGAACTCGTCCGGCCACTCGGGGTCGATGATCGGCTTGCCGTTGGAGCCCGTGACGAGCAGGTCCTTGCGCTGGTTCAGCCAGAGGTCGTGCTCCTCGGGCTGGGTCTGGAAGCCGTTCACGTAGCAGATGTTGTAGATGCCGGGCGCCGGGGTCGCGGTGCTGTCGCGCGTCACGAGGGTGACCCCCGCCGGGGGCGTGTAGGCGGCGCCGAGCTGGTAGTCCAGGACCGCGGGCACGGGCGGCAGCTGGACGGCCGCCGCCGCGATCCCGGAGTCGGCGACCAACGGCTGGGGCGCGGCCTGCGCGGAGGCCCCGGTGGTGCAGAGCGCCACGACGAGGCTGGTCACCGCTGCTTTTCCGAGCACTGAGGTGAGGGGTGCCATAGACGTACGAAGCTCCTTAATCGCTCATGAAGGTTGATTGCTTGTGATCGATTAAACTACAACGGCGTCACGTTTGGGTAGCCCCCGGTTGCCGGTAGGGGTTGGGTCGACTCTCGTTCGTGGGACTACGAAAGGGATACGGAAGTCGGCGAGCCCCGAGGGCGCGAGTGGTTCACGTCCAGATGGGACGGTTTGATCGTTCGGGCACAGGAAGTGAACGATTCTGAGCTTTTACCAGGGTTCCCTTGCTGATATGAGCGGTTCTGTTCTAGCGTGACCGGCCTCAACCAAAACCAAGCACCACCAGGAGGCCCGGATGACACAGGGGAGCGGACTGAGTCGGCGGGCGGCCCTGACCTTGGCGGCCACGCTCGCACTGACCGCGGCCTGTGGTGGCTCTCCCGGAGGCGGGAGCGGTGGCGGCGGCAAGGTGACGGTGTGGCACGGCTACACCGACAAGGAGGGCGAGGCGCTGAACAAGCTGGCCGCCCGCTGGAACTCCGAGCACCCCGACAACCAGGTCGAGATGGTCTTCAACGGCGGCAACGACGGCGTCCTGCAGAAGACGCTGGCCGCGTTCGTCGCGGGCAACCCGCCCGCCGTGTCCTACGAGTTCGGCTCCTCGCTGTCCGGTCTCGCCGAGCGCCCGCAGACCCAGGACCTGACGTCGACCGTCCGCGACGACAAGGACTTCAAGTGGGACGACCTGTTCGCGGCGGGCCGCGAGGCGGCCACCGTGGACGGCAAGGTCTACGGCGTCCCCGCGCTCGTGGACAACCTCTCCCTGGTCTACAACAAGAAGCTCTTCGACGAGGCCGGGATCGCCTACCCGACCGAGACGTGGACGTGGGAGGAGTTCCGCTCCGCCGCGGCGAAGCTGACCGCCGGGAGCGACCGGTTCGGCTGGGCCTACGTCAACGACGGCTCCGAGGACACGGTCTGGCGCTACCTCGCGCTGCTCTGGCAGGCGGGCGGCGACCTGCTCTCGCCGGACGGCAAGAAGGCCGCGTTCGACTCGGAAGCGGGCAAGCAGGCCATGCAGCTGCTGCACGACATGGCGGTCGAGGACAAGTCCGTCTACCTCGACACCGGCGACCAGCAGTACGTGAACCTCTTCAACTCCGGCCGGGTCGGGATGCTCTGGACCGGACCGTGGGACCTCGGCGGCATCAACGAGGACGTGTCCTACGGCGTGCAGTTCCTGCCCGGCAAGGTCACCCACGCCACGATCGCGGGCCCCGACACGTTCGTGGTGTTCGGCGACAAGGGGAAGGCCGACGCGTGGCCGTTCCTGAAGTGGCTGCTGTCGCCGGAGATCCACCTGGAGTTCGCGATGGAGACCGGCCACCTGCCGATCCGCCAGTCCGAGCTGTCGCTGCCCGACTACCCGAAGTTCGAGGAGAAGTTCCCCGGCAACAAGGTGTTCGTCGAGAACCTGGCGAAGAACGTGACGAAGGCCCGGCCGAACATCTCGCAGTACCCCAAGATCTCCCAGTCGCTGGGCACCGCCGTCCAGTCCGTCCTACTGGGACAGGCGCAGCCCGCCGACGCGCTGGCCACCGCCCGCGCCGAGGTCGACGAGATCCTGGCCGGCTCGTGACCGCTGTCCTCGCACCGCCGCCGCGGGGACCGGTGCGCGAAGGCGGACGGCCGGGGCCCCGGCGGACCCGCACCGCCGACCACCTCGCGGGGTGGGGGTTCGCCGCCCCGGCGATGGTGGTGATCAGCCTGTTCGGGCTGGTGCCCGTCGTCTGGTCGTTCGTGCTGTCGTTCCAGGAGACCGACCTCACCTCGCCCGGCACGTTCGCGGGCGGCGCCAACTACGCCAAGCTCGCGCAGGACCCGATGTTCTGGGACGCCGCGCGCCGGACCCTCGTCTACACGGTCCTGTTCGTGCCGATCACGATGGTGCTCGCCCTGCCCATCGCGGTGCTGCTCAACCAGCGGATCCGCGGCATCACGCTGTACCGCATGGCGGTGTTCGTGCCGCTGGTGACGTCCACGGTCGCCACCGGCATCGTGTTCAGCTGGCTGGGCAACCCCCAGTTCGGGCTGGTGAACGCCCTGCTCCAGGGGATCGGCCTGCCCAAGCAGGGCTTCTTCCAGGACCCCGGCCAGGCGCTCTACGTCGTGGTGGGCATGACGGTCTGGGGCTGGCTGGGCTTCGCGGTGATCATCTTCCTGGCGGCGCTGCAGAACGTGCCGCAGGACCTGATGGAGGCCTCCGCGCTCGACGGGTGCGGCAGGCTGCAGTCCTTCTGGCACGTGGAGCTGCCGCAAGCGGCGCCCGCGTCCGGCTTCCTGCTGGTGTGGCTCACGATCAACGGGCTGCAGCTGTTCGACCAGGTCTACGTGACGACCAAGGGCGGTCCGCTGCGGGCGACCACGGTGCTCGTCTACCACCTCTACAACGAGGCCTTCGTCAGCTTCGACGGCGGCTACGCCGCGGCCATCGGGTGCGTGGTGTTCCTGGTGATCCTGGTGTTCACGGTCGTCCAGCTGCGGTTCAACCGCCGCACGTCCCACTTCGAGGTCCGATGACCGCGCTCCAGGTCCGTCGCCGCAGCCGCCGTCCCAGCGCGCTGCACCTGATCCTGCTGCCGATCTCGCTGGTGATGATCGCGCCGCTGGTGTGGATGGTGCTGGTGTCCTTCTCCACGCAGGCGGAGGCGCGGCGCTTCCCGCCGGGCCTGCCCAGTGGGCTGGAGTGGCACAACTACGCCGACGCGTGGAACGACGTGCCGCTGGGCTCGTGGCTCTACAACAGCACCGTGGTGTCGGTCGTCTGCGTGGTGGGCAACCTGGTGCTCTGCTCGCTGGCGGGCTACGCGTTCGCGCGGATCCGGTTCATCGGCGGGCGGGTGGCGTTCCTGGCGATCCTCGCGACGCTCATGGTGCCGTTCCAGATCGTCATGCTGCCGTTGCTGATCATGGTCCGCGAGGTGGGCCTGAGCGACACGCTCGGCGCGCTGATCGCGCCCAACCTGGCCACCGCGTTCGGCGTGTTCCTGATGCGGCAGTTCTTCATGACCGTGCCGAGGGAGCTGGAGGAGGCGGCGCGCATCGACGGGGCGAGCAGGCTGCGGATCCTGCTCCAGGTGCTGCTCCCGCTGATGCGCCCGACCCTGGCCACGCTGGCCGTGCTCACGTTCCTGCAGACGTGGAACGACTTCCTCTGGCCGCTGATCGCGATCCACAGCCCCGGCAGCATGACGGTGCAGATCGGGCTGCAGAGCTTCCAGGGCGCCCACACGACGAACTGGCCGAAGCTCATGGCGGGGACGGTGCTGAGCCAGGTCCCCGTGCTGCTCGTCTTCTTCGTGGCGCAGCGGTTCTTCGTGCGGTCCGTCGCGTCCGTCGGGATCAAGTAACCACCGGGCCGGGGGAGGGGGAGGAGGTCGGGGCGGGGCAGCGGCCCGTCCCGACTTCCGTCCTGTCCCGGTGGGTGTTCGACGGGCAACTTCGTCAAACGCTCAAGCTCATTGCTTGGTTATGAGCGGTTGTGCTAGAAAACTCTCATGCGCGCACAGCCTCAGCCGTCCGGTGATCAGTCCGACGAGGTGTCCGGCCGCCTCCACACCACCGTCGAGATCGCCTCGCAGCCCGACTGCTGGCGACGGGCCGCGGAGGTGGCGGCCGATCCCGCGACCGCGCGGGCGCTACCGCGCCGGGGTGAGCGCGTCGCCGTGGTCGGCTGCGGCACCTCGCTGTTCATGGCGCAGGCCTACGCCCGGCTGCGCGAGGACGCGGGCCAGGGCGAGACCGACGCGTTCGCCGCCTCGGAGATGCCCGCGGGCCGCTCCTACGACCGCGTCGTGGCGCTGACCAGGTCGGGCACGACCACCGAGATCCTGGAGGTCCTCGCCCGGCTGCGGGCCGACTCCCCGTCCACGCCGACGGTGGCGGTCGTGGCCGACCCGGAGACCCCGGTCATGGCGCTGGCCGGCGACGTCGTCGTGCTCGACTTCGCCGACGAGAGGTCCGTGGTGCAGACCCGGTTCGCCACGACGGCGGTCGCGCTGCTGCGCGCCCACCTCGGCGAGGACCTGAGCCGCGCCATCGCCGACGCCGAGCGGTCACTGGCCGAACCGCTGCCCGCCGGGGTCGCCCAGCGCGGGCAGTTCACCTTCCTGGGCGCGGGCTGGACCACCGGTCTCGCGGCGGAGGCGGCGCTCAAGATGCGCGAGGCGTCGTTGAGCTGGGCCGAGTCCTACCCGGCCGCGGAGTACCGGCACGGTCCCATCGCGATCACCGACTCCGGCTCGGCGGTGTGGGTGCTCGGCACCCCGCCCACGGGCCTCGACCAGCAGGTCGGAGCCACCGGCGGCCTGTGGGTCGCCCGCGACCGGGACCCGCTGGCCGAGCTGGTCGCGATCCACCGGCTGGCGGTGGAGGTCGCGCTGGCGCGCGGGCTCAACCCCGACACCCCGCGCAACCTGACCAGGTCCGTCATCCTGCGCAGCACCGCCTGACCGCCGTGCGGGCACTCACCGTCACGCTCAACGCGGCCCTCGACGTGACCTACCCCGTCGACCGGCTCACCGCGGGCGCCACCCACCGGGTCGGCGACCCCGCCGTCCGGGCGGGCGGCAAGGGCGTCAACGTCGCCAGGGTCCTGCGGGCGCTCGACGTGGCGGTCGTCGCGACCGGGCTCGCGGGCGGCTGCGCCGGGACGCTGCTCGCCGCCGACCTCGCCGCGGCGGGCGTGGCCGAGGCGATGTTCCCGATCAAGGGCGAGACCCGCCGGACGCTGGCGGTGGTCGAGGACTCCGGCGAGGCGACGATGTTCACCGAGCCGGGGCCCGGCGTCACCGCCGCGGAGTGGGCCGGGTTCCTCCGGCACTACCGCCGGTTGGCCGCCGAGTCCGACCTGGTCGTGCTGTCCGGGTCGCTGCCGAAGGGCGTGCCCGCCGACGCCTACGCCACCCTCGTCCGCGCCGCCGACGTCCCGGTGCTGCTCGACGCGGACGGCCCGGCGCTGGCGGCGGGGGCGGCGGCCGGACCGGCGGTGATCACGCCCAACCGGCTGGAGCTGGTCGCCGCGAACGGCGGCGGTGACCCGCTGGCGCTCGGCGCGGCCGCCGCGGTCGTGTCGGACGGCCCGGCCGGGATGACCGCCTACACCGCCGACGGCGTGTGGACCGCGGCGCCACCCGAACGGGTCGTCGGCAACCCGACCGGTGCCGGGGACGCGGCCGTCGCCGCCCTGGTCGCCGGGTGGCACCTGAGCTGGCCGGAACGCCTGGCCGAGGCGGTGGCCCTGTCGGCGGCCGCCGTCCGCTCCCCGCTGGCCGGGGACTTCGACCGCGACTTCTACGAACACCGCAGGACCCGTGTACAGCCGCGACGAGTGACCGAGGAGTAGAAGATGCCGCTGGTTCCCCTCCGGGACCTGCTCGACCGGTCCGCGCCCACCGCGGCGTTCAACGTGATCCAGATCGAGCACGCGGAGGCCATCGCCGCCGCCGCCGACGAGACGGGCGCCCCCGTGGTGCTCCAGATCAGCGAGAACGCCGTCCGCTACCACGGATCGCTGGCGCCGATCAGCCGCGCCGCGCTCGCCATCGCCGCGTCCGCGGTGTCGCCGGTCGCGGTGCACCTCGACCACGCCACGTCCGAGGACCTGATCCGCGAGGCCGTCGACCTGGGCTTCGGCTCGGTGATGTTCGACGGGTCCGCGCTCGGCCACGACGAGAACGTGGCCCGCACCGCCGCCGTGGTGCGGCGCTGCCACGGGCGCGACGTGTCCGTGGAGGCCGAGCTCGGCGAGATCGGCGGGAAGAACGGCGTGCACGAGCCGGGCGCGCGCACCGACCCCGACGAGGCCGCCCGGTACGTCGAGGCGACCGGGGTGGACGCGCTCGCCGTGGCCGTCGGGTCGTCGCACGCGATGCTCACCAGGACCGCCACCCTGGACTTCGACCTCATCGCCCGGCTGAAGGCGGCCGTTCCGGTGCCGCTGGTGCTGCACGGCTCGTCCGGCGTGGCCGACGAGCACCTGGCGGCGGCGGTCCGCGCGGGCATGCGGAAGATCAACATCGCCACCCAGCTCAACAAGTTCTTCACCGCGGCGATCAGGGCCGGGCTCGGGGACGACCCCGTCCTCGTCGACCCCCGGCGCTACCTCGGTGCGGGCCGCGAGGCCATGACCACCGAGGTCGCCCGCCTCATCCGGGTACTGGAAGGTCGGTAGATGCTCACCATCGCGTTCATCGGCGCGGGCTCCGTGGAGTTCACGCGCCAGCTCCTCCGCGACCTCCTGTCGTTCCCCGAGCTGGCCGACGTGACGATCGCCCTGCACGACATCGACGGCGAACGGCTCGCGGTCGCCGAGGCGCTGGCCCGGCACACCGCCGAGGCGTGCGGGGCGAAGCCGCACGTCGTGTCCTCGCTGTCGCGCCGCAAGGTGCTGGAGGGCGCCGACGTCGTGATCAACATGGTCGCGGTCGGCGGCCACGCCGCCACCCTGACCGACTTCGACGTGCCCGAGTCCTTCGGCCTGCGGCAGACGATCGGCGACACGCTCGGCATCGGCGGCATCTTCCGGGCCCTGCGGACGTTCCCGCTGCTGGAAGGGCTGGCCGCGGACATGCTCGCGGTGTGCCCGGACGCGTGGCTGCTCAACTACACCAACCCGATGGCGATGAACGTCCAGTACCTGGCCGCCGTCGCGCCGCGGCTGAAGGTCGTCGGGCTGTGCCACTCCGTCTACTGGACGATCCGCGACCTCAGCGGGCTGGTCGGCGTCCCGTACGAGGAGGTCGACTACCTGTCCGCGGGCGTGAACCACCAGGCGTGGGTGCTGCGCTGGGAGTTCGAGGGCCGCGACCTCTACCCGGCGCTCGACGCGGCGATCGCCGCCGACCCCGAGCTGGCCCGGCGGGTGCGGGTGGACATGTACCGGCGCCTGGGCCGCTACCCGACCGAGACCAGCGAGCACTCCTCCGAGTACGTGCCCTGGTACCTGCGGCACGACTCCGAGGTCGAGCGGCTGCGCATCCCCGTCCGCGACTACGCCGGGATCAGCGCGGCGAACCTCGCCGAGTACGAGGGGCTGCGCGACCGGATCGCGTCCGGCGAGGCCCCGCCGCCGGTGCTCGACGAGGACGCCACCGAGTACGCCCCGCAGGTCGTGCACAGCCTGGTGACCGGGAAGCTCCGCACCATCCAGGTGAACACGGTCAACCACGGCCTGATCGACAACCTGCCCGCCGGGGCGGCCGTCGAGGTGCCCGCGACGCTGGACCGCCTCGGCGTGCACCCGCACCGCGTCGGCGCGCTCCCGCCGCAGCTGGCCGCGCTCAACCGCGGCTTCCTCAACGTGGTCGAGCTGACCGTCGCCGCGGCGGTGGAGGGCGACCCCGCCCACGTCCGCCACGCCGCGATGTGCGACCCCGCGACCGCGGCCGCGCTGACCGTCGACCGGATCTGGGAGCTGTGCGCGGCGATGACCGCCGCCCACGGCGACCTGCTGCCCCCGGCGTTGAGGAGCACGTGAGGCGCCTGGCCTGAACGAGCATGGGTGGTGCGTGTTTGATGCGAAATTCTGAACGTACGGGCACCACCCATGCACTAAGGTGAGCGAATGCTCCAGCAACAGCGCCTCGCCGCGATCCTCGAGCGGCTGGCCGACACCGGCTCGGTGAGCGTCGTCGACCTCGCCTCCGAGCTGGGCGCGTCCGTCGCCTCGATCCGGCGCGACCTCCAGTCGTTGGAGGAGCAGCAGCTGCTCAAGCGCACCCACGGCGGCGCCGTGGCCGCCGAGGTCATCTACGAGCTGCCCATGCGCTACCGGGTCGGGCGGCGCGAGCAGGAGAAGCGGCGGATAGCGGAAGCGGCCGCGCACCGCGTCGACGAGTCCGTCCACTCGGTCGGCCTCAACGGCGGCACCACCACGACCGAGCTCGCCAGGCTCCTGGCCACCGGGCGCTCCCTGAAAGTCGTCACCAACGCCCTGAACATCGCCGCCGACCTCTCCGTCCGCCCGATGATCGACCTGGTCGTCACCGGCGGCGGCGTCCGCCAGGAGACCTACGAACTGGTCGGCCCCATCGCCGACCGCGCCCTCTCCGGCATCAGCCTCGACGTGGTCTTCCTCGGCGTCGACGGCATCGACGCCCGCGGCGGCATCACCACCCACGACGAGGTCGAAGCCCAGACCGACCACTGCCTGATGCGCACGGCCGACCAGGTGATCGTGCTGGCGGACGGGTCGAAGATCGGGAAGAGGGCGTTCTCGCGGATCGCGGACATCGGTGAGGTGAACGTGGTGATCACGGATGGGAGTGCGGCGGCGGAGGGGGTGGACCGGTTGAGGGCGGCGGGGGTTGAGGTTGTGGTGGTGTAGGTGGGGTTGTGCGGGTTCTTTGGGGGGCTGGCTTTGGTTGTGTTGGTGTCCACCAAGTCGGGAAGCCCGGCCCCCGGCGCGCGATTGTCTCAATGCTTGATCTTGCTTGTCAAGACGATAGAGCTGTCTTGACAAGCAAGATCAAGCAGGAGGGCGCTGTGGATCGGGGGCAGAGGGGAAGTCTGGCTTCGCCAGCATCAGGCTTCGCCTGACCAAGCATCGAGCTGCGCTCGACAAGGCATCCTCGGCTGCGCCGTCGGACCAAGCATCCTTGCTTCGCGGCGGACAGAGCATCCTTGCTGCGCGGCGGACAAGGCCCCAGGCGCTTCGCGCCGGATGCGCGCTGGCGGGCTGCGCCCGACGTGGTGGGGGTGCGGGGTTGGTTTGGTTGGTTTGGTGGGTGTTTACCTGGTGATGGTTATGTCGGTGTCGTTGAGGTCGAAGTAGATGTTGCCGATGGCTTCCACGCGGATTCGGCCCTTGGTGGTTTGGAGTCTTGGCAGGGTCACGGTTGCTGTGCCGTCGTTTCGCGTTCGTGGGCTGAGGGTGTGGGGGAAGGTGAGGCCGCCGTCTGTGGAGAAGGTGATGCGGACGGCGGTGGTGTTGATGGGGGTGGTGTTGGTGCCTGCGACGGTCCAGGTGACGGTTTGGCGGGAGCCGGCTTTGTAGGTGGGGGTGGAGGTCTGTGAGGTCACCAGGAACGGGCCGGCGGTGGGGGTGATGGTCAGTGCGGTGTCGGCGCTGCCGATGCCGCCGCCGCCCTGCCTGCCGTCGCGGGCGGTGAGCTTGAAGTGCAGGGTGCGGTCCTCGGTGATGCCCACCCAGTCGGGGGTGGGGAGGAACTCGGAGTAGCAGTCGATCAGCTCGGGGCTGAGGTTGGTGCCGCCGCCGGTTTCCGGGGCGGGTGGTGGGGGTGCGGTGGGGCAGGTGCCGGTGGGGGCGTTGGTGTTGTTGGCGGCGATCTGGGCGAGGTCGGGGAAGACGCGGGTGGGGTTGGGGGTGGCGGTGTTCTCGCCGGGGGAGTAGTACGTCAGGGCGTCGGAGTCGGTGACGGTGGCGGCGGTGCCGAACTGGCGGAACAGGGGGCCGTTCGTCTTCCTGTTGTCCACCAACGAGGTGCCGGTCTCGCCGCCGCGGTCGTTCTGCTCCCACATGTACGTCACCGGGTCGCCGTCGGGGTCGTGGGCGCGGCCGGTGAGGGCGAAGGGGGTGCGGGTGGGGATGGTGTGGTGGGCGGCGGTGGTGACGACGGGGCGGTGGTTGCGGGTGGTGGTGACGCGGTGGCCCTGGTTGTCCTCAGGGCCGCCCTGGACGGCTTCGCCGACGAGGGCGGTCGTGCCGGTCGTCTCGATGCCGAGCGGGCGGACGTCGACGCCGGCCAACGTGCCGCCGAAGGTGACCTGGAAACCGGTGTCGTCGACCTCGGACGGGCGGTTGTAGGTGTTGTTCCCGTAGCCCGCGACCTCGACCTCGGCGCCGGCGGGCAGGATCGACGTGAGCGCGGCCTTGAGCGTCTCGGGGGTGTAGCCGGGGCCGTGGGTGATCGGGGCGGACCGGTGGCCGCGGAAGGTCAGCCGGAACGAGTCGGTGCCGTCGAAGTCGCGCAGCGAGACGTTCTGCACCTCGTCGTCGGACCACGGGGCGGCCGAGGTGAACGAGGTGATCTCGGTGAGGCTGCGGTGCGACCAGTACGGGTCGCTGTGCCGCTGCAGGTTGTCCTGCTGGCAGATCCCGGCGTAAGCCATGATCGACGACCCGCTGCCCGGCTCGTAGGAGTCCTCGGCGCTGCGCTGGCCGCTGCCGCAGTTCCACTGGTCGCCGTTGAACGGGTGGTCGGCGCCGAACTGGTGGCCGATCTCGTGCGCCACGTAGTCCACGGCGAAGAAGTCGCCCACCGGGGTGGTCAGCCCGGTGCACCCCACGGCCTTGTCCTGGCCGCCGACACCGGGTGCGGCGGCGCCACCGCCGCGGACGCCCATGGCGATGTGCCCGACGTCGTAGTTGCCCGCGCCGACGAGCTGGCCGAGGGCGGTGATGTTGTCGACGAACGTCCCGGTGCGGCAGGACTCGAGGTCCTCCGGGAGGAAGCAGGCCGTCGCGCCGCACGGCCCGTTCGGCCTGCTCGCCTCGGCGTCGGTGTTGAGGTTGGTCTTGTCCGTGGCGTCGACGAGCAGCAGCCGGATCGCGGTCTCGTCCTCGTACACCTGCGCGACCCGGTTGACCAGTGACGCCTTGGCCGCCGTCACGTTCTCCGCGCCGAAGTAGCGCGCGTACGACGGGTCCGTGACCAGCGCCAACCGGTAGGTGCGCAGCCGCACGGCCGACCCGGTGGCGGCGGCCTCGACCTGCCTCGCCACGTGCTTGACCTCGGTCTCCCGCAGCGGTTCCGCGGCGGTGAGGTCGTGGCCGTAGTAGCTGGCGTACAGGCTCTGGTCGCCGTGGAAGTACGGGTCGACGAACCACTGGCCCCGCGGCGACCGGACGGAGGCGTGGAAGCCGAGCGGGGTGAGGTCCGCGCGGACCGTCGCCGTCGGGTCGTCCAGGCCCCTGCCCGCGTAGGTCCGGATCTCCGGGTGCCGCGCCGCGAGCCCCGGTTCCATCACGGGCGTGTCGACCAGTTCGAACCGCTCGAACCCGCCCGAGGGCGTCGGCAGCACGACCTCCGGGTCCGTCGACCCGCGCAGGGCGCCCGCCATGCCCGACCGGTCGAGGGTGAACCCGGCGAACCGGTCGGTGTGCACCTCCGCGGGCCGGTCGGACCTGGCGGCGGAGGCGGTGTCGACCCCGGTCCACGGGTTGGCCGCCGCGGCGGCCGAGCCCGTCGGCGGGATCAGCGCGCTCACGGTGGCGGCGACCGCCAACGCGGTCAGGCCACGGCGTGTCGAGGAACGTGGTGCCACGTGGGTCTCTCCCGTCCGAACCGGTATGAGGGCGGCTCACATTGTCGCGGTGTCCGGCTCCGGGGAGAACTGCCGAACGTACGGAATCGGGGGTCGTCCCGATTGGCGGTCGGACCAACCCAGAAGCTTGATTTAATCCATGAACTAGTCAAGTATCTCCGTGAGTTGCCCATGTACCGGAGAGGGATCCCTTGAACGGCGACAGGATGACCGGGGTGGTCGTGCGCGCACCCGGCGGCCCGGACGTGCTCCAGGTCGAGGAGATGGCCGCGCCGACACCCGCGGCGGGCGGGGTCGTCGTCGAGGTGGAGGCCGCGGGAGTGGCCTTCGGCGACGTGCAGCTGCGGCAGGGGCGCTTGCCCGGCAAGCTCCCGGTCGTCCCCGGCTACGACGTGGTCGGCCGGGTCTCGGCGGTGGGACCGGGCGTGCGGGGGATCGCGGTCGGGCAGCGGGTGGCGGCGCTGACCGGCACCGGCGGTTACGCCACCCGCGCCGCGGCGCGGGCGGACCGGGTCGTGCCGGTGCCGGAGGGCCTGCCCGCGGCGTCGGTGGTGGCGCTGGTGCTCAACTACCTGACGGCGTGGCAGATGCTCCACCGGGCCGCCGCGGTCCGGCCGGGCGGCTCCGTCCTGGTGCTCGGCGCGGCGGGCGGGGTGGGATCCGCGCTCGTCGAGCTGGCGGCCAGGGACGGGATCCGCGTCTACGGCACCGCGTCGCCACGGCGCCACGCGGCGTTGACCGCCGCCGGGGTCACCGTCGTCGCCGACCAGACCGCCGTGCCCGAACCGGTCGACGCCGTGTTCGACTCCGTCGGCGGACCCTCGCTGGCCGTCAGCCGCCGGGCGGCCAAGCCGACCGGCGTGGTGGTCGGGTACGGCATGAGCTTCGCGATCGCCGCGGACCTGTCGAAGGCGGGCGGCCTCGTCCGAGCCGTGGCCGCGCTGGCGCGGGCCAAGCTCACCCCCGGCCCGAAGGTGGTCGACTACCTCGTCCTGTCGAGCGCCGACCGGGACCCCGCCGCGTTCCGCGCCGACCTCGCGCGGCTGCTCGACCTGCTCGCCGAAGGGGCCGTCAGCCCCGTCGTGACGACGATGCCGCTGGCGCGCGCGGCCGAGGCGCACCGCCTGCTGGAGGCGCGCCAGGTCGTCGGCAAGCTCGTGCTCGTTCCCTGACGTCCGTCCCACGGACGGGTATCGGCTGGTTTGAGGTTGTCGCACAAGGGCATCCAGGACCAACTTCGATCCACAGGAGACGGACATGGGCCTCAACGACGACGACATCACCGGCACGAGCGGCCCGGAAGGCCCCGCTGACGGCGGTGCTGACGGCGTGCCGAACGAGCACGACGGCGGCGCCGACGGCGGCGCGAGCCCGGACGAGCACGGTCCGGCCGACGGCGGTGCCGGTGCGGTGCCCAACGAGCACGACGGCGGCGCCGACGGCGGTGCGGGCGGCGGGCGTTGATGACCGCTCTTCCGACCGGGCGCAGCGCCTGCGGGTCTTCGGACCGGCAGGCGCTGCGCCGCTGCGTGGGGGTCGACCCGGAGGTGTTCGCGGCCGAGCACTGGGGTCGGACCCCGCTGTTCACCCCGGCCGCGGACCTGCCGAGGGCGTTCGACGACCTGCTCGACCTGGCCCAGGTCGACGAGCTGCTGTCCCGGCGCGGCCTGCGCACACCGTTCCTGCGGGTCGCCCGCGACGGCACCGTGCTCGGGTCGTCCCAGTTCACCCGCGGTGGCGGGGTCGGCGCGGAGATCGCCGACCAGGTCGCCGACGACCTGGTGGCGGCGCTGTTCGCGGAGGGCAGCACGCTGGTGCTCCAGGGCCTGCACCGGCTGTGGCCGCCGCTGATCGACCTCGCGGGCGAGCTGAACGCCGACCTCGGGCACCCGGTGCAGGTCAACGCCTACATCACGCCCCCGCAGTCGCAGGGCTTCTCGGCCCACTACGACGTCCACGACGTGTTCGTCCTCCAGGTGGCCGGGCACAAGCGGTGGCGCGTCCACGCGCCCGTGCACCCCGACCCGCTGCGCGACCAGCCGTGGGCCGACCACGCCGAGGCCGTCGCCGAGCAGGCCGGTCGTGAACCGCTGATCGACCGCGTGCTGGCACCGGGCGACGCGCTCTACCTGCCGCGCGGCTACCTGCACTCGGCGGTGGCGCAGGGCGAGATCAGCGCTCACCTCACCGTGGGCGTGCACGTCGTGACCCGCCACGCGCTGGTGGAAGCGCTGTTCGCGCTGGCAGGCCGGGACGTCGACCTGCGCACGTCGCTGCCCCTCGGGATCGACCCGGCCGACCCGGAGCAGCTCGCGCCGCACGTCGCGGACGTGGTCAAGCTCCTCGCCGGTGTGCTGGCCGACGCCGATCCCGCGGATGTCGCCGAACGGGTTCGCCGCCACGTGTGGGCGGGCAACCGGCCCACGCCGGTGGCGCCGCTGGCCCAGGCGACCGCCGCGCGCGAGGCGGACGAGGGCACCGCGGTGCGCTGGCGGCGGGGACTGCGCTTCCGGCTGGGCACGGCGGGTGAGCGGGTCGTGCTCGACCTGCCGCACGACCGCCTGACCCTGCCGGTGTCCACGGCCGCCGCGCTGGAGCGGCTGGCGACCGGCGACGTCGTCGTGCTCGGCGACCTGCCCGGCCTGCCGGTCGACGACCAGCGGGTGCTCGTGCGCAGGCTGCTCAAAGAAGGGGTCGTGGTCCCCGCCGGACCACCGTCGTGAACCGCGAGCGGTGCGCGGACGGGTGCGTCCGCCGTGACGACCCGCCCACCGCGACCGCGCCGCCGGTGGGCCGCTGGGTGCTGGTGGAGCTGCCCGGCCCGTGGGGACCCGACCCGCTGCGGCTGACCTCGGAAGGGGTGGCGGTCACGCCCTTCGCGGGCGCGGTCGGTGCCAGGGTGCTGTTCATCCGGCGGCCCGGCCGCACCGTACCGGGTCGCCGCAGGCGGTGGGCGTTCGCCGACTCGACGCCGGGGAGCGAGCGGATCTCGTGGGGGGAGTTCGACGACCCCGCCGAGCTGGCCGGCATCCGGCCGGGCGACGGCGTGGCCTCGGAGCGGCCGGTGTACCTGGTGTGCACGCACGGCAGGCACGACCTGTGCTGCGCGGTGCGCGGCCGTCCGGTCGCCGCCGCGCTGGCCGCGGCCCGGCCCGAGGACACCTGGGAGTGCTCGCACGTCGGCGGCGACCGGTTCGCCGCGAACCTCGTGGTCCTGCCGCACGGGCTCTACTACGGCAGGCTCGACGAGCGGAGTGCCGTCGAGGTCGCCGAGGCGCACGAGCGGGGTCTGGTGCTCGGCCCGGTGGCCCGCGGCCGGTCCTCGGTGCCCGCGCCCGTGCAGGCCGCCGAGCACTTCGCCCGCGGACACCTCGGCGAGGACCGGCTGGACCGGCTCCGCCTGGTGACCGTCGAGCAGGTCGAGCGGCACCGCTGGCGGGTGCGGTTCACCGGACCGGACGCGGTGGTCGAGGTGAAGGCCGGGTTCCACCGGGCCGACAGCCCGCTCACCTGCGCCGGGTCCACTCCCGGAACCGCGAGGGAGTTCGAGCTGGTCTCGGTGTCCGGCGGCGTCGGACCCGGCGCGGGCGGGTGAGCGGCGGGTCCGCTTGTCATGCGGACCGCCACCACCCGACCTACGGTGGGGCTGAGCCGCGGAGGTCGGGTGATGGACGGTCGTTGGGAGTACGTGCTCCTGCTGCTCGGATGTCTTGCTGTGACAGCACCCCTGGAGCTGCGGGGTGACGGTGTGTACCGGAGACCGGCCGCGCTCGCGCGGGCGATCCTCCCGGTGGTGCTGCTGTTCACCGCGTGGGACGTCGTGGCGATCGCCAGGCGGCACTGGGACTACAACCCGGCGTTCGTGACCGGGATCCGGCTGCCGGGCGCGCTGCCGGTCGAGGAGTTGCTGTTCTTCGTCGTGGTGCCGCTCTGCGCCGTGCTCACCTACGAGGCCGTGCTCGCCTTGCGGCCCAAGGGGATCAGGCTCGACGGGGCGGTGCCGGACCTGGCCGCGCGCCGCGGCTGATGGGCCGGGAGTACCTGGTGGCGGCGTTGGCGGCCGCCGTGCTGACCGTCCTCTTCGAACTCCTGGTCCTGCGCACGGGCCTGTTCCGCCGCACCGCCTACTGGGTCACGATGGCGATCGTCTTCGCGTTCCAGGTGCTGGTCGACGGGTGGCTGACCAAGCTGAGCGCGCCGGTCGTGCGCTACGCGGACTGGGCGATCAGCGGTGTGCGGGTGCCGTGGGACATCCCCGTGGAGGACTTCCTCTTCGGGTTCGCGATGGTCACGCTGACGCTGCTGCTGTGGGAGCGGGCGCGTGGGCGGAAGGCGGAGGTCTGAGTGCGGTCCACGACCACGGCGGAGGTGCCCGGCGCGTTCGACGCCGCCGCGCCGGCCTACGACTTCCTGGTGGGCATGAACCCCGGCTACCACGAGGCCCTGCGCCGTTCGGCGAGCGGACTGCGGCTCTCCGGCGGCGGCAAGGGCCTGCGGCTGCTCGACCTCGGCTGCGGCACGGGCGCGTCCACGGCCGCGCTGCTCGCCGTGGCGCCGGAGGCCGAGATCGTCGGCGTGGACGCGTCCGAGGGCATGCTGGCCCGCGCCCGCCGCAAGCACTGGCCGGACACGGTGTCCTTCGTGCACGCCAGGGCCGAGGACCTGCTCGCGGTAGGGGTGCGCGGGCCGTTCGACGGCGTGTTCGCGGCCTACCTGGTCCGCAACCTGCCCGAGCCGGACCCGGTGCTGGAGGTCGTGCGGGACCTGCTCAGGCCGGGCGCGCCGTTCGTGGTCCACGAGTACTCCGTGCGCGACTCGTTGCCGCGCACGGTGATCTGGACCGCGGTGTGCTGGGCGGTGGTCATCCCCAGCGGCGCCGTCGCCACCCGCACACCGGGCATCTTCACCTACCTGTGGCGCAGCGCGCTGGCCTTCGACGGCGCGGGCGCGCTGCGCGACCGGCTGCGCCGCACCGGGTTCACCGGCGTCCGCAGCGACACGGTGTCGGGCTGGCAGCGCGGCGTCGTGCACACCTTCGTAGCCCACGCACCCAGGGGAGAGCACGGATGACCGCCCGCGACCGCAAGGCCGTCCGCACCCCCGGACCGGTGGGGCGCACCTCGTTCGAGCACGACGAACCCGTGGTCGCGGTGGTGGGCGGCGGGATCGCCGGACTGTCCGCCGCGACGATCCTGGCCGAACGCGGCGCGCGGGTCGTGCTGTGCGAGCGCGAGGACTACCTGGGCGGCCGGGTCGGCGGGTGGGCCACCGAGCTGGCCGACGGCAGCACCGCCACGATGACCCGCGGCTTCCACGCGTTCTTCCGGCAGTACTACAACCTGCGCTCGCTGCTGGCTCGCGTAGACCCGGACGGCACCGCGCTGGTCGGGCTGCCCGACTACCCGCTCTGGCACGCGGGCGGCCACCGCGAGGGCTTCGCCGGGCTGCCGCGCGCCGTGCCGTGGAACGCGGCGGCGTTCCTGCGGCGCAGCCCCACCTTCGCGTGGCGCGACCTGCCGTCGGTGAACACCCGCGCCGCGCTGCCGCTGCTCGACGTGTCGGTGCCCCGCACCTACGACGAGCTCGACGGCCTGGACGCCGCGACCTACCTCGGGCACGTGCGCTTCCCGCGCGCGGCGCACGCGCTGGCGTTCGAGGTGTTCTCCCGCAGCTTCTTCGCCCACCCGAGCCGGATGTCCGCCGCCGAGCTGGCGACCATGTTCCACATCTACTTCCTGGGCTCGGCCGAGGGGCTGCTGTTCGACGTGGCCGCGGACCCGTTCCCGCACGCGCTGTGGAACCCGCTGGCCCGCTACCTGGACTCGCTCGGCGCCTCGGTGCGCACCGGGACCCCGGTGGAGGGCGTCGACACCGGCGGCGGGAGGCGGTTCACCGTCCGGCTGCCGGGGGAGTCGGTCGAGGCCGACGCGGTCGTGCTGGCCGCCGACGTGCACGGCCTGCGCCGGGTCGTCGACGCCTCGCCGGGACTGGGCACGTCCGGGTGGCGGGCGGGGATCTCCCGCCTGGAGACGACGCCGCCGTTCCTGGTGTCCCGCTACTGGCTCGACCGCCCGGTG
Organism: Umezawaea tangerina; assembly: GCF_003002815.1. Lineage (GTDB taxonomy): Bacteria > Actinomycetota > Actinomycetes > Mycobacteriales > Pseudonocardiaceae > Umezawaea > Umezawaea tangerina. The sequence goes on from NZ_PVTF01000008.1 coordinate 49,099, forward strand.
CGCGCGGACCGGGCGGGGTTCCTCGGCACGACCGGGTACGACCTGCTGGACAACGTGTCCGTGCTTGACCACTACGAGCACGAGGCCCGTGCCTGGGCGGCGCGCACCGGTGGTTCCGTGGTGGAGCTGCACGGCTACGCGCTGCCGGACGACCTGGACGAGGCCTCGGCCCGCGCCCGGCTGCTGGAGCAGCTCCACGTCGTGTACCCGGAGACCAAGGCCGCCGGGATCGTGGACGAGCGGCACGAGCTGCGCGCGGACTGCCCGCTGTTCCCGCCGGGCGGGTTCGCCGACCGCCCGACCGTCGGCACGCCCGACGACTTCCTGGTCCTGGCGGGCGATCTCGTGCGGATCGACCTGCCGGTCGCGCTGATGGAACGCGCCGCGACGACCGGTTTCGCCGCGGCCAACCACCTGCTCTCCCGGTGGGGCGTGGCCGGGACTCCACTGTGGACGGTGCCGACCTCCGGTCGCGGACCGCTGCTGCGCGCGGCGGCGCGCCGCTGGGGCCGCAACCCCGGTCAGCCGGGCAGCCGACCGGTGGCGCGCAACGCGTAGCGGCGCTCGGCGTAGGCCATGTCGTCGCGCCACAACCGCTTCGCGGCCCACCGCATCACCGGCCGCAGGGCGGGCGCGGTCGACCTGGCCACGGCGAACCCTGGCCGCGGCGAGTGCGCGATCGTCGCCTCGACGACCGCCGTGCGCGCGACCCCGTCGGGGCCGGGGGACAGCGGAGTGGCGTGGGTCTCCACGACGCTGCCGGTGCCCTCGCCCTCGACGATGTGCATCACGATCGTGCGCGGCTCGGGGCAGGTGAACGCGGCCACCACCGGCACGCCGACCCGCCCGGCCAGCCGGAAGGTGACCTCCACCAGGAACTTGTCGTCGCGCTCGGTCGGCGTCTCCAGCACGCTCAGGTTCGCGAACGAGTACGGGTGGAACCACGCGCCGTGCCACGGGTCGAGCCGGTTGGCGACCACGTCCTCCGGCTCGCACCGGCCGACGACGGTCGCGACGGCGTCGACCGAGCCCGCGGGCGGGCGGACCGGCAGCACGGGTTCCGGCAGCGGTTCCTCGCCGCCCACCTCGTCCAGCCGCACCCACGCCAGCACGCCGTCGTCGTGCGCCGGGTAGGGGCTCCAGCCGCCGAACCGCTTGCCGTCCAACGCCAGGCCGTGCCACCGGCACACGACCTTGCCCTGGTGCACCGCGCCGTCGCACAGCGGCGCGCCCAGGTGCGGGCACGCGCCCGGCCCGGCCAGCAGCTCACCACCGGCTCCGCGCCACGCGACGACCTCGCGGCCCGCGACGGTCAGCCCGAACGGCTTCCCCGTGACGACGTCGCGGCTGGCGCCGAGCACGAACCAGTTCCCGGACGGCCGGGCCAGCGCGCGCTTGAGCGCCGACGCGATGAGCGCGGGCTTGGCGTCGCGCCAGGTCGGTTCCTGCTCCGGCCACGGTCGACTGCCGAACACGCGCAACGGGATGCGGACGGGCATGCGGTCACTCCTCGGGGTGGTGCTCAGGCCGAGCGGACCAGCACGGACCTGGCCAGCGCGGGGAGGGCGATGGCCAGCCTGCGGCCGCCGGACACGACCACCCGGCCGGACAGCACGTCGTGGTCGGCTTCCTCGATCAGGTCCAGGATCCGGCCGTACAGGCGGAAAGCGGTGCCCACGCACGGCCTGGACCGCGGCGCGAGCATGGCGATGCCGGGCTCGGCGTCGCGGTACACCGCGCGGGCCCTGGCGACCTGGTGGGCGAGCGCGCGGCGGATCCGCTGGTCCGTGCGCCCGGTCCGGCGGGCGTGCTCCAGCATCGGCCGGTCGACGCCGAAGGCCGCCAGCTCGTCGGCGGGCAGGTAGACCCGGCCGCGGTCGAGGTCCTCGCCCACGTCGCGCAGGAAGTTGGTCAGCTGGAAGGCGACGCCCAGCGCCGCCGCGGCGGGTTCGGCCTCCGCGCGCGGCACGCTGGTGCCCAGCACCGGCAGCACCTGGAGGCCGATCACGGCGGCCGACCCGTGCACGTACCGGGCGAGGTCGGCGTAGGTCGGGTACTCCGCCACGGTGAGGTCCATCCGCATGGACGCCAGGAAGTCGACGAAGTGCCGGTGGTCGATGTCGTAGCGGCCCGCGGTGTCCACGACCGCCGCGATGACCGGGTCGTCGCTGCGCCCCGCGGCCAGCCCGGCGAGCAGGCTCCCCTCCACAGTGGACAGCTGCGCCGCGCGCTCGGCCGGGGTCCGGCCGTCGTGCACCTCGTCCACGATGTCGTCGGCCCACCGGGCGAACCCGTACAGCGCGTGGACGGCGGGCCGCTGCTCGCGCCGCAGCAGCCTGGTGGCGAGGAAGTAGGTGCGCCCGTGCTCGGCGTTGAGCGCGCGGCAGCGCGCGTACGCCCGCCGCAGCACGGGATCCGTGATGGCGGCGGCGTCGAGCTCCCGGTCTACGGACATGGCGCTGGGGATCCTTCCGCGGGGGATGTGGCCCCACGCTAAGGCGGCGGGTGCCGGTCCGCACGACGGGCGGCTCGTCATGCGGACCCGGCCGGGCGCTGCTTAGCTCAGCACGACACCCCACGGACCCGCGCGCGCCACCGCTGGTCCGGTCGCCACCGTCCGTCCACCCCAGGAGGCGATGATGTCGCTGGCTCCCAGTGCTCGCGCGGACGGCCCGCTCGCGCTGGCCGACGTGGGCGCCTTCCGCGGGCTGCCCGCGGCGCTCGCGGCCTTCTTCGACACCAGGCCGCACGCCGACCTCGCGCCGGAGCTGGTCGACGAGCTGTCCCGGCTGGTGCTCGGCGGCGGCAAGCGCGTCCGGCCGACGTTCGCCTGGTGGGGCTGGCGCGCCGCGGGCGGCACCCCCGACGGGCCCGAGGCCGAGACCACCGTGCGCGCGCTGGTGGCGTTGGAGCTGCTGCAGGGCTGCGCGGTCGTGCACGACGACGTGATGGACCGCTCCACCACCCGCCGGGGCAGGCCCGCGGCGCACGTCCGCTTCGCGGCCCACCACCAGCGGGCGCGGTGGGCGGGCGACGGGCGGCTCTACGGCGACTCCGCCGCGATCCTGGTGGGTGACCTCGCCCTCGCCTGGGCCGACGACGCACTGGTCACGGCCGGCCTGGACGGCGCCTCGCTGGCACGGGCGTGGGTCCCGTGGCAGGCCATGCGCACCGAGATGATGGCCGGGCAGCACCTCGACCTGCTGGCCTGCGCCCGGCGCGAGGAGTCGCTGGAGCGGACGCTGCGGGTGGCGCGGTTCAAGACCGCCGCCTACACCGTGGAACGCCCGCTGCACCTCGGCGCCGCCCTCGCCGGTGCCCCGGCTGACCTCGTCGACGCGCTGCGCGAGTTCGGCCGCGACATCGGGGTGGCCTTCCAGCTGCGCGACGACCTGCTCGGCGTGTTCGGCGACTCCTCGACCACCGGCAAACCGGTCGGCGACGACCTGCGCGAGGGCAAGCGCACCCCGCTCATGGCCGTCGCGATCGGGCTCGCCCGCGCGGCGGGCCGCACCGACGCCGTGCGGCTGCTGCACTCGTGCCTGGACGGTCCGCAGGTCACCGACCAGGTGGTCGCCGACGTCCGCGAGCTGCTGCACGACCTCGGCGCGGTGGGGGCGGTCGAGGAGCAGATCGCGGTCCTCACCGCCAGCGCCCTGCACGCACTCGACCGCGCGCGGATGACCGGACAGGCCAGGGCCGCGCTGCGGCACCTCGCCACCGTCGTCACCGCGCGCCGAAGCTAGGAGCCCCCCGTGGTCCACGTCGTCGAAGGCCGCACCGACTCGGTCGTGGTGGTGGGTGCCGGGCTCGCCGGGCTGTCGGCCGCCCTGCACCTGCGCGGCGACGGGCACGAGGTGACCGTCGTGGACAAGGGCGAGGAGCCCGGCGGTCTGGCCGGGCGGCTCGACCTGGCCGGGCACCACCTCGACACCGGCCCCACCGTCCTGACCATGCCGGAGCTCCTGGACGAGGCACTGGGCGCGGTCGGCGAGACCCTCGCCGACCGGCTGGAGCTCCTGCCGCTGCACCCGGCCTACCGGGCCGCCTTCGCCGACGGCAGCGCGCTGGACGTGCACACCGACCAGGCCGCGATGGAGCAGGCGGTCGCCGAGTTCGCCGGGGGAGCCGAGGCCGACGGCTATCGGCGGCTGCGCGCCTGGCTCACCAACCTCTACCAGGTGCAGCGCGACCGGTTCATCGGCGCGAACTTCGACAGCCCGCTCGACCTCGCGGGCCGCGACCTGGTCGCCCTCGCCGCCATGGGCGGTTTCGGCCGCCTGGACACCGCGGTCGGCCGGTACCTGCGCGACCCCAGGCTGCGCCGGGTGTTCACGTTCCAGTCGCTCTACGCCGGGGTCGCGCCCGGCGACGCGCTGGCCGCCTACGCCGTCATCGCCTACATGGACACCGTGGCCGGGGTCTGGTTCCCGCGCGGCGGCATGCACGCCGTCCCCACGGCGCTGGCCGCCGCGGCCGAGGACGCGGGCGTCCGGTTCGTCCGCGGCGCCGAGGTGGTCGCCCTCGAACGCTCCGGCGACCGCGTGAGCGCCGTGCGCACCGACACCGACCGGTTCCCCTGCGACGCCGTCGTGCTGGCCACGGGTCCCGCGCAGAGCACCCGGCTGCTGCGCGGCGGCCCGCGCCGACCGGTCGCCCTGCGCTGGTCGCCGTCGGCGGTGGTGGTGCACCTGAGCGCGGACCGCGTCACCGACGAGGTCGCGCACCACACGATCTCGTTCGGCGGGGCGTGGGAGACCACGTTCGACGAGATCATCGGCCAGGGCAGGCTGATGAGCGACCCGTCGCTGCTGCTGACCACGCCGACGCTCACCGACCCCGACCTGGCACCGGCGGGCAAGCACACCCAGTTCCTGCTCGCCCCGTGCCCCAACCTCGACGCCGCCGCGATCGACTGGGACGCCGTCGGACCCCGCTACGCCGACGAGATCGTCGAGGAGGTGGTGCGCCGCAAGCTGGTCGGCTCCACCGCCGACGTGACCAGGCTGGCACTGGTCACCCCGGACGACTGGGCGCGGGCGGGGCAGGCGGCGGGCACCCCGTTCTCCGCCGCCCACACGTTCGCCCAGACCGGCCCGTTCCGACCTCGCAACCTGCCGTTCCGGCACGGCAACGTCGTGCTGGCGGGCAGCGGCACCACACCGGGGGTCGGCATCCCGCCGGTGCTCATCTCCGGTCGCCTGGCCGCCCAGCGGCTGCGCAGGGCCTGACGCCGCTCACCCGTCGAACTCGACCCGCATGACCACCCGCCGCACGGTCGGGCGGGTGACCGCGCTGAACCCGGCCTCCTCGAAGACCTGGACGGCACCCACGTGCAGCTCGCCCCAGGTGATCTCCTTGCCGGGCTGGGTGGTCATCGCGTAGGCCTCCAGCGCCCGTGCGCCGCGGTCGCGGGCGAAGTCGACCGCGGCACGGGCGAGCGGGTAGGTGAGGCCGCGCCCCCGGTAGCCCTTGCGGACCACGAAGCAGGTCACCGCCCAGACGCCGTCGTCGTCCTTGTCCTCGGTCCGGCCCTTCCACGGGACGCGCGAGGTGCGCAGCTTCGGGTAGGCCGTCCTCGGCTCGACCGCGACCCAGCCGACCGGCTCGCCGTCGAGGTAGGCGACCAGTCCGCTGGTGGACTCGGCGTCCGGCTCGCCGCAGCCGGTCTGCTCCCACAGCATCCCGGTCCGCTGCTCCTGGGTGGAGTCGCGCGGCATCCAGCCGATGACCTTGAACCGCTGGCACCGGCAGCGGCCCGAGTAGTCGGCGGTGCCGAACACCGCCGTCAGGTCCTCCTGCGACGACTCGTTGGCGGGCACGATCCTCAGCCGCTCCAAGGGGACCGGTGTGCGCGCGGACGTCATCGCGCCTGCGGCGGGTCGTTGCCCACGAGGCCGTCGAACGCCTCGCGCAGCAGGTCCGCGTGGCCGGTGTGGCGCAGGTACTCCTCGACGAGGTCGACCAGCACGCGGCGCAGGTTGGGGTGCTCCCCGGACGGGGTGGTGAACAGCGACGGCCGGTCCAGCCCGCCGTCGGCGAGCGCGGCGCCCCACGCGGCGCGGGACCGCTCCACCGAACGGCTCCAGAGGGCGTACAGCTCCTCGGGGGAGTCCTCGGCCGCCGACTCCCAGTCCCACTCGGGTCGCGCGGCGAGGTCGACCGCGTCCCACGGCGGTCCGAGGGGCTCACCGGTGATGGCGAGGGCGACGAACTTGTCCTCCAGCAGCGCCATGTGCTTGAGCAGGCCGCCGATGGTCATCGTCGACGGCGGGTGCCGCCGGTCGAGGCCCGCCGCGTCGAGCCCGCCGCACTTCCAGGCGAACTGGCCGCGCACCCGTTCCAGCGCGAACATCATCATCTCGGTCTCGCCCGCCGTCGGTGACGGCTCGTGGATCGTGGTGTCCACCAAGGGGGTCTTGGTCATGACGGGCACGGTAACCTCCATTCCGGACGTTCCACTTCCGGATTGCCGGGGTCGACATGAGAAGCGACACGAGCCCCACCGCACGCGCGCTGCTCGCCCTCGAGATCCTCCAGGGCGCGCCCGGCATCACCGCGGACCGGCTCGCCGACAAGCTCGGCGTCACGGAGCGGGCGGCCCGGCGCTACGTCGGCATCCTCCGCGAGGCGGGCATCCCGGTCGAGGCCGTCCGCGGGCCGCACGGCGGCTACCGCCTCGGTCGCGGCCTGCGGCTGCCGCCGCTGACGTTCAGCGCGGACGAGGCGCTGGGGCTGGTGATGGCCGTGCTCGACGGCCACCACGACGCGGGCGACCCGACCGACCCGGTGGGCAACGCGCTGGGCAAGCTCGTCCGGGCGCTGCCCGAGCCGGTGGCGGCCCAGGCGGAGGCCGTCCGCCGCACGACGGCGCCCGCGCCCGACCGCGCCGCCGCCCGACCGGACCCGCACACCGCGAGCACCCTCGTGCGGGCCTGCTCCGACCGCAGGAGGGTGTCGGTCGGCTACCGCTCCGAGGCCGGGTCGGAGTGGACGGTCGAGGCCGACCCGTGGGCGGTCGTCGTCCGGCACGGCCGGTGGTACCTGCTGTGCCGGTCGGTGGCCAAGGACGCCGTGCGCGCCTACCGGATCGACCGCGTGCGGGCGGTGGACGTCCTCGACGACACCTTCGAGCCACCCGCCGACCTCGACCCGGTCGACATGCTCGAGGAGCACCTGGGCAGCGGGTGGGACTACGACGTCGAAGTCCTGGTCGACGCCCCCGTCGCCGCGCTGGAGCGCTGCCTGCCGCGCACCCTGGGCAGGCTCACGGCCGTCGACGCCGGGACGACCCGGCTGGTCGGCAGCACCAGCAACCCGCGGTGGTACGCCGAGCAGTTGGCAGCGGTCCCGGCGTCCTACCGGATCGTCCGCGGCGCCGAGGTCCGGCGCAGCGCGCGCCTGGTGGCGCAGCGCCTGCTGGCGGCCGCGCAGGACCCACCCGCCTGACCCGGCGCGCCCGCGCGTCATGCTGGGGGAAACGGGTACTCCACCGGTCGTGACGGTGGTACCCACCGGAACGAGGGTCGGACGGCTCCGCCTCGGCACGCCCACTCACCAGAGCCGAGGTCGGGAGGCGCAGTGAACGACGAGGTCGACGCGGTCGTGGTGGGATCGGGGCCCAACGGGCTGGTCGCCGCCAACGTGCTCGCCGACGCGGGCTGGGACGTCCTGGTCCTGGAGGCCGCGGACACGCCGGGTGGGGCCGTGCGGACCGCGGAGATCACCGCGCCGGGCTTCCGCAACGACCTGTTCAGCGCGTTCTACCCGCTCGGCGTCGCCTCGCCCGCGCTGGGCGCGCTCGACCTGGAGGAGCACGGCCTGCGCTGGTCGCACGCCCCGGAAGTGCTCGCCCACGTCTTCCCCGACGACCGGTCCGCGCTGCTGTCGCGCGACCCCGAGCGGACCGCGAAGTCGGTCGGCACGTTCGCGGCGGGCGACGCCGACGCGTGGCTGGCGGAGTTCGAGACGTGGCGGCGGGTCCGCGACGACGTGCTGGGCTCGCTGCTCGGGCCGTTCCCGCCGGTCCGCTCCGGCGCGCGCCTGCTGCGCGAGCTGGGGGCCGCCGACGGGCTGCGGTTCGCGCGGATGGCGGTGCAGCCGGTGCGGCGGTTCGGCGACGAGCGGTTCCGCGGCGACGGGGCGAAGATCCTGCTGGCGGGCAACGCGCTGCACACCGACCTCGGCCCGGACCAGGCGGGCGGCGCCGTGTTCGGCTGGCTGCTCGCGATGCTGGGCCAGGAGGTCGGCTTCCCGGTGCCGCGAGGGGGCGCGGGGGAGCTGGTCGCCGCGCTCGTGCGCAGGCTGGAGTCCCGCGGCGGTCGGGTGGAGTGCGGCCGACCCGTGCGCGAGGTGGTCGTGGCGGGCGGTCGGGCGCTGGGTGTGCGCGACGCGCAGGGCGGCCTGGTCCGGGCCCGCCGCGCGGTGCTGGCCGACGTGCCCGCGCCCGCGCTGTACCTGGACCTGGTCGGCGAGGAGCACCTGCCGTCCCGGCTGGTCGACGACCTGGCCGCCTTCGAGTGGGACGACGCCACGATCAAGGTCGACTGGGCGCTGTCCGGGCCGATCCCGTGGACTTCGGAGGACGCCCGGCGGGCGGGCACCGTGCACCTGGGCGCCGACCTGAACGGGCTGGCGGGCTTCGCCAACGACCTCGCGTGCGACCGGGTCCCGCGCACGCCGTTCCTGCTGCTGGGCCAGATGACCACGGCCGACCCGACCCGTTCGCCCGAGGGCACCGAGTCGGTGTGGGCCTACACGCACGTGCCGCGCGGCGAGGTGTGGTCGCAGGACCGGCTGCGGCGGCGGGCCGACCGGGTCGAGCAGGTGCTGGAGAGGCACGCGCCGGGCTTCCGGGACCTGGTCCTCGCCCGCGTCGTGAGCGGGCCGGCTGAGCTGCAGGAGCGCAACTCCAGCGTGGTCGGCGGCGCCATCAACGCGGGCACGTCGGGCATCCACCAGCAGCTGGTGTTCCGGCCGACGCCGGGGCTGTCCCGCGCGGACACACCGGTGGACCGGCTGTACCTGGCGGGCGCCTCGGCGCATCCGGGCGGCGGTGTGCACGGGGCGTGCGGCGCGAACGCCGCCCGCGCCGCGCTGGCCCGCGAGGGCCACGCCGGTGGTGCCTACCGCGCGGTGGTCGGGGCGGCCCTGCGGGCCGTCTACCGGTGATCGCCGCGCACGACGACGTCGGAGAGGCGGAGCAGGGTCTCCCTGTTGCGCGGTTGCAGCACCAGGGCCTGCACCGCCTCCGGCACCAGCGCGCCGGGGCCCTCGACGGCCTTCTCCGCCATGCTGACCCTGGTGCCGTCCGCGGTCGCGGTCAGCTCGAACCGCACCAGGGCGGTGCCGAACGGCCACGCCTTGGCGTGCAGCTCCAGCGAGTCGCCCGGCACCACGGACCGGACCACGGTCTGGTCCTTGAGCTGCAACGGCCAGGTGCCGACGCTGTGGTGGATGCGGGCACCGACCGCGGGCCAGCCCTTGTCGACGGCGCGGATGTGCGTGGCGCCCACGACCCACCCGGCGTAGGTCCAGCCGTCGGCGAGCACGGCGAACACCTCGGCGGGCGGACGGGGGATGTCGAGCTCGACGGTCGTCATACCCGCAGGTACCCGCGGTCGACCGGGAGGAACCCTCAGGGGCGTGGACGCCCACCGGGGTCGGGCGGGACCGCTTCGGCGACCGAGGCCGCCAGCGTCACGTGGTCGGTGATCCCGGCCAGCGCCATCAGCCGGACCACCTGGCGCGAACCGACCACGCGGACGTCGACGCCGCGGCGCACGACGGTCAGGAACGAGGCCAGGCCCACCGAGTCGCAGAACGACACCGAGGTCAGGTCGAGGACGACCACCCCGGATCCGGTGTCGATCCGTTCGAGGTGCCAGTCAAGCTCCGGCGCCGTGTCGGCGTCGAGGTCTCCCGTGACCGTCACCAGAACGGCCGCAGGGGTGTGCGTCACTTCTACGAAGAATTCGTCCTCCGATTGCACCACCACGGGCGGCTCTCCTTCTCGTCGTCTTCGCGGCCAACGGCACTCCGGGTCGAGGTGGGGAACAGTGCAGGTCAGCACAGCGGGCGTTCCATCCGCCGGGCTCGACATCGGTTGCTGATTAACGCCTTGTGGGCATTAGTCCGTGTTTTCGCGACATCGTTCATCACGCCTGAAATATCGCTGCCGACGCAGTGGTTCGTTACAATGTTTTATAGGTGCAGAAAATGGGTAACCATTTCTGGTGAGATGCACCGCGTTGGTGGGAAAACGTGCTGACTAGGCGTTTTCCGGCTGTTCTCGGGTAATGGCACCGAGTGGGAAAGGGCCCGTTCATTGGTCGAGCGCCGTGACCCGTGGGCCCGGCGCTCATCCTCTCCATCGGCGGTGAGGGCCCGGACCTGAAGGCCCGCGCCCCACGTGTACCTGAACGGAGCAACGGGTCACGGTTCGGGCAGGTCGGCGGCGGTGTCCGCCAGCGGCGCGAACAGGTCGCCCGTCCGCGCGACGCGCTCCAGGACGTCCCCGGCGGTGAAGCGCAGGTCTTCCGCGCGCAGGCAGGCGCGGACCTCGTCCCAACCGACCGGGGTCGACGCGGTGGGCTCGTCGCGGCCGCGCAGCGAGTACGGGGCGACGGTGGTCTTGGCCGGGTTGTTCTGGCTCCAGTCGACCAGCACCTTCCCCGGTCGCAGCGCCTTGGTCATCCTGGCCGTCACGAGGTCCGGCGTCTCGCGCGCCAGGCGTTCGGCCAGCGCCTTGGCGTACGCCGAGGTCCGCTCGGCCCGCGCGACCCGCACGGCGGCGTAGAGCTGCATGCCCTTGGACCCGCTGGTCTTCGCGACCGGGGCGAGGCCGTCGGCGACCAGCAGGTCGCGCAGCCGCTCGGCCACCCTGGCGCACTCCACGACCGTCGTGCCGGGTCCGGGGTCGAGGTCGAACACCAGCCGGTCGGGGAGCCCTCGGGTGCCGTCGGGACCGATGGTCCACTGCGGCACGTGCAGTTCCAGCGACGCCAGGTTGGCCGCCCAGACCAGTGCGGGCAGGTCGTCGATCAGCGGGTGGTCGACCGACTCGCCGCGGCCGCGCGAGCCGGTGCTCGGCAGCCGGGCGCTGCGCAGCCACGCCGGGGCGCCCGCGGGGACGTTCTTCTGGAAGAACCGCTGCCCGCCGACCCCGTTGGGGAAGCGGATGAACGTCACCGGCCTGCCCGCGAGGTGGGGGAGCAGCACCGGGGCGATCCGGCTGTAGTAGTCGATGACCTCGGCCTTGGTGAACCCGTCCTCCGGGTACATCACCTTGTCCAGGTTCGACAGCGCGAGCCGCCGGTCGCCGACCCGCACGGCGACCCGCGTCGGCGCCGGGGCCGGCGGGCGTTCCGGCACGGCGGGTCGACTCGCCCGCGGGGCGAGCACCTCCGACTCGTCGCGGTCCTCGCGCAGCCCGCGCCAGCTGGTGTGCCGCAGCCGTCCGGCGCCCTTGGTGAACTGCCGGAACCGGACCTCGCCGACGAGCGCGGGCTCGACCCACCGCGCGCCCGTGACGTCCTCGCGCGGCGGCGCGGCCGCGAACGGGTGGGTCCGGCGCTCCATCGCGGACAGCCGGTCGCGCAGCTCGTCGCGGTCGCGGTGGGTGAAGCCGGTGCCGACGTCGCCCAGGTACACCAGGTCGCCGGTGTCCGGGTCGTGCCCGCCGAGCAGGAGCCCGCCCAGCGTGCCGCCGAAGCTCTGCTTGCCGGGCCGCCAGCCGCAGACGACGACCTCCCGCGTCTGGACCAGCGGGTGCTTGAGCCAGTAGCCCGGCCGCTCGCCGGGCAGGTACGGCGAGGACCGCAGCTTCGCGATCAGGCCCTCGTGGCCCTCGGCGGTGAGCCGGTCGAGCAGGGTGGCCGGGGTCAGCCGGTCGGCGGCCAGCTCGTCGAACGTGACCGCCGGGACCACGGACACCAGGTGCGGGTCGGGCATCGGGAGCCGGGCGAGCAGCGCGCGCCGCCGGTCGTAGGACTCGCGCAGCAGCGGGGTGTCGCCGAGCCGGAGCAGGTCGAACGCGAGGAAGCGCACCGGCACGTCGTCGAAGACCTCGTCGCGCACGGCCGAGCCGCTGTGCTTGCGGTAGCGCCCGCGCCGTTCCTGCATCAGCCCGAAGTCGACCTGCCCGGCGTCGTTGTAGACGACGATCTCGCCGTCGATCAGCGCGGACTCGCCGTCGAGCACGCCGACGAGGGTGGGGAACTCGGCGGTGAAGTCGATCCCGTTGCGGCTGGTGAGCGTGGTCGTGCCGTCCGGGGCGACCCGCATCAGCGCGCGGTAGCCGTCCAGCTTGTACTCGTAGGCCCACTCCGGGCCGCTGCGCAGCCGCCCGCCGTCCGGCTTGGCGAGCATCGGTGGGACCCAGCCGGGCACGGCGGCGGATCCGCCACCACCGGACATCCGCTCCATGTCCGACCTCCGATGCCCACGACGTACCAGTCTGCCCGTCGAGCCCGTCCGACCGTAACCCGTTCGGCCTAGTCGTGCTCGGCGTATTCCGTGGTCACGGGTGGTTCGCATCGCCGGACGGCGCCAATGGCGCCAAAGTGGCGCCACGATGGCTTGCGCTGGCGCCACCCATGCGTCATAGTTGTGCCATGGACCTGACCACGTACATCGACAACCTCGGCCGCGAGCTCGCGCTGCTCGCCGAGACCGGCGGCGAGGAGGCCCGTGCGCTGGTCGAGCGCCTCAGCGGGTCGCTGGAGTCGGCGATCCGGCTCACGCTGCTGGAGACGCTGTCCGCCGCCGCCGACGAGATCACCCTCGACCTGGCGCCGGGCTCCGTGGAGCTGCGGCTGCGCGGCCGCGACCCGGACTTCGTCGTCACGCTCCCGCCGTCCGACCGGCCCGCCGACGCCGCGGGCGCCCGTGAGGACGCGCCGGTGGCACGGGTGGAGGAGGCCCCGGCGGTGGGTGCCGACGACGGCGCCACCGCCCGGATCAACTTCCGGCTCCCCGAGCAGCTCAAGGCCTCGATCGAGGAGGCCGCCGCCAAGGAGGGCCGCTCGGTCAACGCGTGGCTCGGCCGGGTCGCGTCGGCGGCGCTGCGGCAGCCGGGCAGGCCCCCGGCCGCCGAGCCGAACGGCAAGCGCGGCAACAACCGCTACACCGGTTGGGTGCAGTAGCCCAACCCCTTCACCAGCCGAAACGCACATCCGACACCACCACAGGGGACAGCCATGCCCATTTTCGACACTCCTCAGCCCGTCGACGTCACGGTCGAGATCCCCAGCGGGGACGTGCGGGTCACCGCGGGGGACCGGCTCGACACCCTCGTCGAGGTCCGCCCGAGCGACGCGGGGGACGCGAGCGACGTGCAGGCCGCCGAGCAGACCCGCGTCGAGTTCCAGGACGGCAAGCTGCTGGTCAAGACGCCGCGGCAGCGCGGGATCCCGAACCCCCGCAGGAGCCGCTCGGTCGACGTCCTGATCGAGCTGCCCACCGGGTCGCGGGTGCACGGCCAGACCGGGATGGGCGACCTCCGGCTGACCGGGCGGCTCGGCGAGTGCAGGCTCAAGTCCGGCACCGGGAACATCGAGGTCGACCGGACCGGACCGCTGCACCTGCACACGTCCACCGGCAACGTCTCCGTGGACGCGGTCGACGGAGACGCCGAGATCTCCACCGCGTCCGGGACGCTGCGCGTCGGCGGGGTCGACGGCGGCGCGGTCGTCAAGAACTCCAACGGCCCCACCACGATCGGCAGGGTCGCGGGCGACCTGCGGGTGCGGGCGTCCAACGGCGACATCTCCGTGGCCGAGGCCGCGGGCGGGGTGGACGCCAAGAGCGCCAACGGTTCCCTGCGGGTCGGCGAGGTGGCGCGCGGCTCGGTCGTGCTCAAGACCTCCATGGGCGACATCGAGGTCGGCATCGCCGAGGACACGGCGGCCTGGCTCGACGTGCACACCTCCAGCGGCCGCGTGCGCAACTCGCTCGACCAGTCCGAGGCCCGACCCGACCGGGCCGGGACCGTCGAGGTGCGCGCGCAGACCTCGTTCGGCGACATCACGATCCACCGTTCCTGAAAGGGGAGTCCCGTGCACACCACGCCATCGGCGATCACCACCACCGGACTGCGCAAGTCCTACGGGGACAAGGTCGTCCTCGACGGCATCGACCTCGACGTCCGGCAGGGCACGATCTTCGCCCTGCTCGGCCCGAACGGGGCGGGCAAGACGACCACCGTGCAGATCCTGTCCACCTTGATCAAGGCGGACGGCGGCAAGGTCTCGGTCGGGGGCCACGACCCCGAGCGCGCCCCCGACTCCGTCCGCGCCGCGATCGGCGTCACCGGCCAGTTCTCGGCCGTCGACAACCTGCTGACCGCCGAGGAGAACCTGGTCCTCATGGCGGACCTGCACCACCTGGGCAAGGTCGAGGGCCGCCGCCGGGCCGCCGCGCTGCTGGAGCGGTTCGACCTCGTCGAGTCGGCGAAGAACCTGGCCTCGACGTTCTCCGGCGGCATGCGGCGGCGGCTCGACCTCGCCATGGGCATGGTGGGCGCCCCGCGCATCGTGTTCCTCGACGAGCCGACCACCGGACTCGACCCGCGCAGCCGCCGCGACATGTGGCGGATGATCCGCGAGCTCGTGGCGGGCGGCGTCACGATCTTCCTCACCACCCAGTACCTGGACGAGGCCGACGAGCTGGCCGACCGGATCGCCGTGCTGGACCACGGGAAGCTGGTCGCCGAGGGCACCGCGGAGGAGCTCAAGCGGCTCGTCCCCGGCGGCCACGTCAGCCTCCGCTTCGCCGACCCGGCCGCGCTCGACTCCGCCGTCCGGGCGTTCGGCGACGTGCCGCGCGACGACGACGCGCTGGTGCTGCGGGTGCCCAGCGACGGCGGCGTGGCCTCCCTGCGCGGTCTGCTCGCCCGGCTCGACGCCAACGCCATCGAGGTCTCCGAGCTGACCGTGCACACCCCCGACCTCGACGACGTCTTCCTCGCCCTGACCGGAAAGCCCCAGCACGAAAGGCAACCAGCGCCATGAGCACGCACGCCGTCGCCGACTCCGCCACCATGCTCCGGCGGCAGCTCCGGCACATGAAGCGCTACCCGTCCCTGACGTTCATGCTCGCCGGGATGCCCGTCGTCTTCCTGCTCCTGTTCGCCTTCGTCCTCGGCGGAGCGCTGGGAGCGGGGATCGGCGGCCCGACCGGCGGCCGCGCCGAGTACATCGACTACCTCGTGCCCGGTGTCCTCCTGATGACCGTGGCCTCCGCCGCGCAGGGGACGGCGATCTCGGTCGCGATGGACATGACCGAGGGCATCGTCAACCGGTTCCGCACCATGGCCATCTCCCGCGCGTCGGTGCTGACCGGGCACGTGCTGGGCAGCCTGGTGCAGACGATGATCAGCATGGCGATCGTCCTCGCCGTGGCGCTGCTGATCGGCTTCCGCCCCGACGCCACCCCGGTCGAGTGGCTGGCCGTCATCGGTGTCCTGGCCCTGCTCACGTTCGCGCTCGTCTGGCTGTCGGTCGCGCTCGGCCTGGTGTCCGAGAGCGTCGAGACGGCCAGCAACCTGCCGATGCCGCTGGTCCTGCTGCCCTTCCTGGGCAGCGGTTTCGTGCCCACCGACTCGATGCCCGCCGGCCTGCGGTGGTTCGCCGAGTACCAGCCCTTCACACCCGTCATCGAGACGCTCCGCGGCCTGCTGCTCGGCACGCCCATCGGCGGCAGCGGCTACCTCGCGGTCGGCTGGTGCGTCGTGATCGCGCTGGGCGGCTACCTCTGGGCCAAGAAGCTCTACGCCCGCACCCGTTGACCGGACTCCTTGGGGGAGAAGAAAGATGAACCCGTCCGACCACCCCGTGACCATGCCCACCGCCCGCCCCGCGGGCTGCCCGTTCGACCCGCCCGTCGAGCTGGCAGGCCTGCGCGCCGAACAGCCGCTGCGACCGCTGCGCTACCCCGACGGCCACCTCGGCTGGCTGGCCACCGGCCACGCCGTCATCCGCGCGCTCCTCGCCGACCCGCGCTTCAGCTCGCGCAGTGAGCTCCAGCACTTCCCGCTGGCCCGCGAGGGCTACGACGGCCCCGTCCCGGCCTCGCCGCCGGGCATGTTCATCAACGCCGACGCCCCCGAGCACACCCGCTACCGCGGGCTGCTGACCGGGAAGTTCACCGTCCGCCGGATGCGGATGCTCACCGCCCGCGTGGAGGAGGTCACCACCGAGCACCTGGACGCCATGCGGCGGCAGGGCCCCGTGGTGGACCTGGTGAAGTCGTTCGCCCAGCCGATCCCCGCGCTGGTGATCTGCGAGCTGCTCGGCGCCCCCTACGCCGACCGCGACTTCTTCCTGGAGCACACGGCGTCGTTCAACGACCACGAGGCCACCGCGGAACAGCAGGCGGCGTCGGTGGAGGCGTTCTCCGGCTTCCTGCACGACCTGGTGCTGGCCAAGCGCGCGGCGCCCACCGACGACCTGCTCAGCGACCTGACCGGCACCGACCTGACCGACGAGGAACTGACCAACATCGCGTTCCTGCTGCTCGGCGCCGGTCTGGACACGACCGCCAACATGATCGCGCTGGGCACGTTCGCGCTGCTGACCCACCCCGCCCAGATCCCCGCCCTGCGCGAGGACCCGGACCGCGCCGTCGAGGAGCTGCTGCGCTACCTCAGCATCGCCCACACCGGCGTGCGCACGGCACTGGCCGACGTCGAGCTGGCCGGGCAGCTGATCAAGGCGGGCGACTCGGTGACCATCTCGGTCGAGGCGGGCAACCGCGACCCCGCGCGGTTCCCCGACCCCGACGTGCTCGACCTCGGCAGGCACGCCACCGGCCACCTGGCCTTCGGCCACGGCGTCCACCAGTGCCTCGGCCAGCAGCTGGCCCGCGTGGAGATGCGGGTGGCCATGCCCGCCCTGTTCGCCCGCTTCCCCGCGCTCCGGCTCGCCGTGCCCGCCGAGGAGGTGCCGATGCGCGAGGACGTCGACATCCTCGGCCTGCACCGGCTCCCGGTCACCTGGTGACGCTGCGGCACGTGCCGCCCGCGGCTAGCGTGGACCGCAGTCTGCCCAGGAGGTCCGCACCGTGCTCGACGGGATGCCGCTGGTCGACGCGCACGTGCACGTGCCGAGGCTCGGGACGCTGAAGCGGGCCTGGCTCGACTGGGCTCGGGACTTCGGGGCCGACGGCGTCCTGGCGGACGTCTGGGACGCCGACGGCACACCCCGCCCCGCCCGGCTGGCGGAGCTGTTCGCGGAGCAGGGCGTCGACGTCGCGCTCCTGTTCTGCGAGTACAGCCCGAAGGCGACCGGCACGCAGGCGTTCGAGGACCTGCTGCCGATCGTCGAGCACGACCCCACCAGGTTCCGCCCGGTGGCCAGCGTCAACCCGCACCTGCACTTCCCGATCGCGGCCGAGGTGCGGCGGCAGATCGGCCTCGGCGCCGCCGCGCTCAAGCTCCACCCGGTGCACGGCGGCTTCCGCTGCGACTCCGCCGCCCTCTACCCCGCCTACCAGGTCCTGGAGGAGGCCGGCGTGCCGTTGGTCGTCCACTGCGGAACGAGCTCGTTCCCCGGTTCCTCCAACGAGCACGCCGACCCCGCCTTCCTGATCCCGGTCGTCCGCGACTTCCCCGGCCTGGACGTCGTCCTGGCCCACGGCGGCCGCGGCTGGTGGTACGACGCGGCCGCGTTCCTGGCCCTGTCCAACGACACCGTCTGGATCGAGCTGTCCGGTCTGCCGCCCAAGCGACTGCCCGAGTACTACCGCAACTTCGACCTCGCCAGGCTCGCCGGGCGCTGGATCTTCGGCACCGACTGGCCGGGCGTGCCCGGCACCGCCCGCAACGCCCGCGCCGTCGCCGCGCTGGTCCCGGACGCGGCGGCCGACGTCCTCGGCGGCAACGCCAGGCGCGTCTACCGGGGTCTACCCCCGCTCTGACCCCACGGCGACCACCTGCTTGCCCACCACGCCGCCGCGCTCGAAAGCCCGGTGCGCCGAGCTGATCCCGTCGAGCGGGAACACGCCGTCCACGACCGGGCGCAGGGACCCGGACGCGACGTACCCGGCCAGGTCGTCCAGCACCGCGGTGTCCGGGTTGGCGCTGAACGCCCTGATCCGCCGCGGACCGTGCACGACGGACGCGGCGATCTCCACCAGCCCGCCGGGGGACAGGCCGACGGTGACCATCCGGCCACCGGGCGCCAGCCGCCTGCGGAAGCGGCCCAGGTCGGCGCCGACCGTGTCGACCACCGCGTCGAACGGCCCGATCCCCTCCGCCGCGGCGGTTCCGTAGTCGAGGACCACGTCGGCCCCCAGTCCACGCAGGACGTCGGCGTGCCGGTCGCGGGCCAGCGCGGTGACGTGCGCGCCCAGCGCGTGCGCCAGCTGCACCGCGGCCGAGCCCACCCCGCCCGCCGCGCCGCGCACGAGCACCCGTTCGCCGACCGCCACCCGCACGGCGTCCCGCAGCGCGATCAGCGCCGTGACCCCGCCGACGACCAGGGCCGCGGCCTCCACCGACGTCAGGCTCGACGGCACGTGACCGAGGCGGGTCGCGGGCACCACCACGTACTCGGCCGCCCCACCCACGACGTGCCGCTCGCGCGGGTGCACCGTCCCCCACACCCGGTCGCCCTCGGCGACACCGCGGACGCCGGCACCGGTCGCCACGACGACACCGGCGAAGTCCAGCCCGACCCCGATCGGGAACCGCCGCCCCGACACGATCTTCAGCCCTCCCGCCCGGACGATCGTGTCGTGCCCGTTCACGCTGCTCGCCCCGACCGACACCAGGACCTCGCCCGCGGCGGGGGCCGGGCGGTCGACCTCGTTGACGCGCAGCACGTCCGGGGTGCCGAAGCCGGTGATCTGAGCGGCCTTCATGGTGGTGCTCCTCCGTGGTCGGATGTGGTGCCACCGATCCTGGGACCCGGCGCGGGCGCGACCGTCGGCCGACTTTTCCTGGGACAACCGGACCCACCCTGCGCCGCCGGGGCGTCGGCATACTGGGCCGGTGACCGACGACGCCCGGCGCGAGCTCGCCGAGTTCCTGCGCGCCCGCCGAACCCGGCTGCTCCCTCGTGACGTCGGCCTGGAACCCGGCCCGCGCCGCCGAGTCGCGGGTCTGCGCCGCGAGGAGCTGGCCTTGTTGGCCGGGGTGAGCGCGGACTACTACCAGCGCATGGAGCAGGGCCGTGACGTGCGCCCGTCAGACCAGGTCCTCGACGCGCTGGCCCGCGCGCTGAACTTCTCCGCCGAGGAGGCCCGGCACCTGCACAGCCTCGCCGCCGCCGCGCGCACGTCCGCCAGGGCGCCGCGCGTCCACGAGCCGGAGGAGGTGCCCGCCACGACGTTGCGGCTGCTGCGCACGACGACCTCACCCGCGCTGGTCGTGGGGCGCTTCCTGGACGTGCTGGCCTGGAACCCGGTGGCGGGCGCGCTGCTCAGCGGCTTCACCGACCTGCTGGACAACGGGCTGAACCTGCTGGCGCTGCTGCTGCACCCGGAAGCCGACCACGCCTGCCCGAACCGGGCGGCCACCGTCGCCGAGCTGACCGCGATGCTGCGCGTCCAGGTCGCCGCCGAGCCGGGACACCCGAGGGCCGCGGAGCTGGTCGGCGAGCTGGCGGTGCGCAGCGACGAGTTCGCGACCCTGTGGGCCCGCCACGACGTGGAGGGCACGACCCGCGGCCGGATGCGGGTCGACCACCCGCTGGTCGGCGAGCTGGAGCTGGACTGGGACGCCTACCCGATGCCCGGCGCCCCCGGCCCGTTCCTCATCGTCTACACCGCCCCGCCGGGCAGCCCGGACGAGGAGCGCCTCCAGCTGCTCACCGGCCTGCTGGACCGGCCCTGACTCAGGCGGGCTCGGTGGACTCCGACCACACGGCCAGGTGCGCGGCGACCTCCTCGGCCTCCGGCACGCCCAGCTCCTGGTAGACCGCCAGGCTCAGCTCCCAGTGCAGGCGGGCGGCCTCGGGGTCGGTCGGCGCGACCGCGTGACCGAGGCCGACGTGGGCGCGGGCCTGCTGGTGGCGGTCGCCGATGTCCAGCGCGTTCGCCAGTGCGCGCTGGTGGTCGGTCTGCGACGGCAGGCCCGCCGCCCGGTGCGCCTCGCCGAAGTCGTTGAGGACGCTGGTCTCCTGGGCGCGGTCGCCCGTCTCGCGGGTGATCGCCAGCGCCTGCCGCAGGTGCTCCAGCGCCTCGGCGTGCCGACCGGACTCGCTGAGGACCTGGCCGATGTTCGCGAGCACCTGGCCCTCCCGGTCGCGGTCGGCCAGCTCCCGCATCAGCGCCAGCGCCTCGTGGTGGCAGCGCAGGGCCTTCTCGCGGTCGCGCAGCCGGTGGTGGACGATCCCGAGGTGGATCAGGGTCTCGCCCTCGCTCCAGCGGTCGCCGAACTCGCGCATGACCACCAGCGCCTGCTCGCAGTGGCGCAGCGCCTCGCCGTAGCGGCCGAGCCGTTCGCAGACCAGCCCGAGGTTGCTCAGCGTCGTGCCCTCGCCGCGCCGGTCGCCGATCTCGCGGTACAGGGCGAGCCCTTCCAGGTGGTGGTCGATCGCCTCGACGTAGCGCCCCATCCGGTCGAGCAGCAGCCCGAGGTTCCCGAGCACCGCGGCCTCGCCCTTGCGCTGCCCCAGCTCGCGGTAGAGCGCCAGCGCGTCCTGGTAGTGCTCCATCGCCTCGGACGTCCGCCTGGCCTGCCAGTGCGCGGTGCCCAGGCCCTTGAGCACCTCGGCCTCGGCGAACCGGTCCGCCAGCTCGCGCGCGGCCCGCAGCGCCGAGGTGTGCGTGGTGATCCAGTCGTCCAGGTGGCCGCGGATGAAGTAGAAGCGCCACAACGCCTGCGTCAGCTGCCAGGTGTGCTCGCGCGGTCCGTCCGCGGCCGCCAGCGACACCATCGCCAGCAGGTTCGCGTGCTCGACGTCCAGCAGCGCCAACGCCTCCCCGCCGTTCGCGGGTTCCGGGGCGTCGGCGGGCGGGTGGACGATCCGCGGCGGCAGCGCGGCGGGCCCCAGGTGCGCGCCCGCGGTCGTGGCCAGGTGCAGGTAGTAGTCGGACAGCCGGGCGAGCGCCTCGACGCGGTCCGCCTCGGGCTCGGTCTCCAGGGCGACCGACCGCGCGTGCTCGCGCAGCAGGTCGTGGAAGCGGTAGCGGTCCGCCGACGGCTGGTCGAGCAGGTGCACGTCGACCAGCTCCTCCAGCAGCCGGTCGGCCTCGTCGGCGCGGGTGCCGGTCAGCGCGGCGGCGGCGAACGCGTCGAAGTCGGCTCCCGGCACCAGGCCGAGCAACCGGAACAGCCGCCGCTGGAGGTCGGTCAGGTGGTCGTAGGACAGCGCGAACGCCGCGGCGACGCTGCGGTCGCCCACGGCCAGCTCCGGCAGCCCCTGCCGCAGCCGCTGCGCCAGGTTGGCCACCGTCCACTTGGGACGGCTGCGCAGCCGGGCGGCGGCGATCCGCAGTGCCAGCGGCAGGTGGCCGCACAGCCGGACCACCTCCTCCACGACGGCGGGCTCCCGGTCGACGCGGTCGTCGCGGCCGACCACCGCGCGGAACAGCGCGACCGCGTCCCGGTGCGGCATCGGCTCCAGCGACAGCACCCGCGCCGTCTCCAGGTCGACCAGCCGCCTCCTGCTGGTGATCAGCGTGAGCGCGCGGGACGTGCCGGGCAGCAGCGGGCGGACCTGGGAGCTGTCGGCGGCGTTGTCCAGCACGACGACCGCGCGCCGGGTGGCCAGCTCGGCCCGCCACAGCGCCGACCGCTCGGCGAGGCCCGCCGGGATGCGGTCGCCGGGCACGCCGAGCGCCCGCAGCAGGGTCTCCAGCGCGGTCATCGGGTCCACGGCCGGGCGGTCGGGGTCGTGCCCGTGCAGGTCCACGAACAGCTGCGCGTCGGGGTAGCGGTCGGTCAGCAGGTGCGCGAGGTGCACCGCGAGCGCGGTCTTCCCGATGCCCGCCATGCCGTCGATGGCGTCGATCACGACCGCGGTCGGCGCGCCGGGGTTGGCCGGGATCGCCGCGAGCACCTGCCGCAGCTCGTCCTCCCGACCGGTGAAGTCGGCCAGGTCGCCGGGCAGGTCGTTGCGGACGACCTTCGCCGCGGGCTCGGCCTCGTCGACCCGGCCGCGCAGGATGGCCTCGTGCACGCGCCGCAGCGGGGGACTGGGGTCGCTGCCCAGCTCCTTGGCCAGCAGCCGCCGCGTCCGGTCGAAGTGCTCGAGCGCGTCGGCCTGGCGGCCCGCGTGGTAGAGGGCGACCATGAACTGGGCCGCCAGCCGCTCGTCCAGCGGCTGCTCGGTGGTCCGCGTCCGCAGCGCGGGCAGCACGTCCGCGTACCGGCCCAGCCGCAGCGCGAGGTCGTTGCGGTCCAGCTCGGCGGCCAGCCGTTCCCGGCCCAGCTGCTCGCGGACCATCGCCACCCAGGGCGTGTCCAGGCCCGCGAACGCCTCGCCGCGCCAGAGCCCGAGCGCCTGGTCGTACAGCTCGGGCTCGTCGGTGGCGCGGGCGCGCGTCACCAGGTCGCGGAAGCGGTGCAGGTCCACGTCGGCCTCCTCGACGTCCAGGACGTAACTGCCGGACGCGCGGGTGATGGTGGCGATGCCGTCCAGTGCCCGCCGGACGCGGGTCAGGTAGCTGTGCAGGGTCCCGACCGCCCGTTGGGGTGCCCGCTGGCCCCACACGCGGTCGACCAGCTGGTCGACGGTGACGGGTCTGTTGGCGTCCATGAGCAGCGCCGCCAGCACGCACTGCTGCCGGGCGGGTCCGACGTCGATCCGGTGGCCGTCGACGAACGCTTCGACGGCGCCGAGCATGCGGAGTCGCACCACGGCTTCGCGTGTGGAGGGCATCGTGACTGGAATATCGCGTCCGACGTGCGGATTCAAGTGGATCACAAGGATCGTGCACCTTCGGCCCAGCACCCTGGGTGCGTGGCGGCAACGACGCGCCGCGCGGGATCAGGACTCGCCGGTAGGAGGAGCGATGACCAGGACGACGATCCGCATCGGCTGCGGGGCCGCGGGGGCGACCAGGCGGGCGGGCACGGCGTGCGCCCGTCCGTCGAGCACGCCGACCTGCTGACCGGGTACCACCTCGTGGACCACAGGTCCCCGCACGTGTCGCATGCGTTCCTGGCGTCGGCGGGCCGTTGCTGTCCCTGGTGACCGGGGGAGGACCGGGACAGCGGACGGCCGGGCGGCGATAGCATTTCCCGATGCGGTGCCGCGCCGCCGCTGACCGTGCGGACCGGAGGTCGTCCCTGACCCCCGGTCCGCACGGTCCTTCGCCATCCGGTGCCCGTCAGCCGTGGACAGCGCTTTCCCGCGGGTCCGGCGTGACGTGCACGACCGTGTAGAGACCGGGCTTGGCGGAGACGGGGCCGCGGTCGCCCTTCGCCGGCGCGGAGAAGTACCGGCCGACGGCCTCCTGCCACTCCTCGACGCTGTCCCAGCGGGCGATGTTGACGACCGGGAACTCGGCGTCGGGGTCGAGCGAGCGGTGCAGCCGGGTGCCGCGGAAGCCCTTGGCGTCCTTGGCCGCGGCGGTGCTGTTCTCCCAGCCGTCGATGAAGCGGTCGACCACCTCCTTGGGCATCGAGAAGAGGTTGATCAGGACGAGCGGTTCGGCGTTGTCCGCCATGGTGGGCTCCCGGAGTCAGTAGTTTCAGTGACTAGAAATTTACAGTAGCAGAAACTATCCGGCTGTCGGACTACGCTGGTGCCCATGAGCGCGCGGACCGTGGACTGGACGGCCCCGGACAGCCCGCCCGGCGGGGCGGCCAAGGGAGAGGGGCTGCGGGAGCGCAAGAAGCGCCGGACGAGGCAGCAGCTGACGGACGTCGCCACCGAGCTGTTCCTGGAACGCGGCTTCGACGCGGTCCGGGTCGCCGAGATCGCCGAGGCGTGCGGGGTGTCGGAGAAGACCGTCTTCAACTACTTCCCGACCAAGGAGTCGCTGGTCCTCGACCACCCCGAGGCCGCGATGGCCGCGGTCCGGTCCGGGTTCGCCGACCCGGCGGTGACGCCGACGGAGGCCGCCTTGCGGATCCTCGCCACCGAGCTGGACGGCATGACGTCGTGGCTGGCCGACCAGCAGGACCCCGTCGCGGCGGGGGAGAAGATCCGGCGCTTCGACGAGCTGGTCCAGGGGACGCCGTCGCTGCGCGCGCACCAGCGGGACATGACCGACCGGATCGTCGTGGTCGCGGCGACCGTGCTGGCCGGGCGGGCGGGGATGGCGGCTGACGCACCGGAGCCGCAGATCGCCGCGACGGCGCTGCTGGGGTTGTGGAAGGTGCAGTTCGGGGGCCTGCGGAAGTACCTCGACGGGACCCGGACGCCGGAAGAGGTCCGGCGGGCCGTCACGGCGGACGTCCGGGCCGCGGCCCGGTTGGTCGACGGAGGCCTGGCCGGGTTCGGGGTGTAGCGCCGTCGGGGGTCAGGGCCTGGTGCCCGCCGGCAGTTCGATGATCTCGTCGGTGGTGCCGGTCTCGCTGAGCAGCGGGAAGACGGCCTGGACCGAGCCCCGGTTGCGCTTGGTGACGGTGATGTCCTCCTGGTGACCGGCGAGGTTGTTGACGACCCGGTCCCGGCCCTCCGCCGGAGTGTCCGCCGAACGGCCGGACATGTCGGTGCGGCCGGGTGTGGCGTCGGAGCCGTTGGTGGTGAACCGGACGGGGTGAGGCGGTCGTCGCCGGCGTCGCGGCTGTCGTCGACCATGGCGCGGCCCGCGGCAGTCGGGGGGAGGAGCTGGCGGCGGCCGTCGGTGGGGTCCTGGCGGCGTTCGGCGAGAGCGCGGGTGGGGCTTGGTGTTGGTTTTGGGGGTGCCCACCTTCTGGTGAAGCCCGGCCCCCGGTGCGCGATTGTCTCAATGCTCCACCCCCGCTTGTCAAGACGATAAAGCCATCTTGACAAGCGGGGGTGGGGCAGGAGGGCGCTGTTTATCGGGGGCGGGAGGGGATCTGGCTTCGCCAGCATCGAGCTGCGCTCGACAGGGCATCGGGCTGCGCCCGACAAGGCATCCTCGGCTGCGCCGTTGGACGGGGCATCCGCGCTTCGCGGCGGACAGAGCATCGGCTGGCGCCGACGAGGCCCCAGGCGCTTCGCGCCGGATGCGCGCTGGCGGGCTGCGCCCATCGGGGAGGGGTGGCTGCTGCTTCGCTTTGCGTCGGATGCGTGCTGGTGGGCGTGTGGTTGTGGTCCTTGTTATTTGGTGCTGAGGATGGTGCGGGGGTTGTGGATGAGCATTTGGTCGATTTGCTGTTGGGTGGTGCCGCGTTCCAGTAGGGCGGGTAGTACCTCGTCGTGGAGGTGGGTGAAGCGCCAGCGGGGGAGTAGTTCGCGTTTGACCTCGACGTCGAAGTTGTGGGTGAAGCAGGCGGCGTCGTGGGAGAGGACGATGCGGTCGGCGTAGCCCTCGGCGCAGAGGGAGGCGACGGTGGCTACGCGGTCTTCGAAGGGGAGCATGAGGTCGAGGCCGAAGCGGTCCATGCCGATGTAGGAGCCGGCGTCCATGAGTTTGCGGAGGTAGACCAGGTCCGTCGTGTCGCCGGAGTGGCCGATGACGACGCGGGTCAGGTCGACGCCCTCCTCGCGGAAGATGGCCTGTTGTTCGAGGCCGCGTTCGGTGAGGGCGTGGGTGTGGGTGGAGATGGGGACGCCGGTTTCCAGGTGGGTGCGGGCTACGGCGCGCAGGACGCGGTCGACGCCCTCGGTGACGCCGGAGCGGTCGGTGGCGCACTTGAGGATGGCGGCCTTGACGCCGGTGTCGCCGATGCCCTCGGTGATGTCGCGGACGAAGAACTCGGTGAGGAGCTCGGGGCCGTCGACGAGTTTTCCGGGACCGCGGAAGCGGAAGAACATGGGGACGTCGTCGTAGGTGTACAGGCCGGTGGCGGCGAGGATCTGGACGTCGACCTGCTTGGCGACCTCGACGACGCGGGGGACGTTGCGGCCGAGGCCCAGGACGGTGAGGTCGACGATGGTGCGGACGCCGCGGGAGGCGACGTCCTGGAGCTTCTGGCGGGCGTCCGCCATGCGCTCCTCCTCGTCCCAGCGGCCGGGGTAGTTGGACTCGATCTCCTGGTCGAGGACGAACACGTGCTCGTGCATCAAGGTCTGACCGAGGTCGTCGGCGTCGATCGGGCCGAGGACGGATTCGACAGCGGGCATCGCCGGTACTCCACTTCTGCGGGCTAGAACTTCGCGATCACGGATTCCTGGAAGCGGGCCAGCTCGTCGGTGATGTGCTCGTGGTCGAACAGCAGCGTGGACACGGTCACGCGGTCCACGCCCAGGTCGGCGAGCCGGTGCAGGACGTCGAGGTCCGCGAGCGCGTCGCGGTCCTTGGTCCACCGGCTGGTGATCTCGATGGCGTCGGGGTCGCGGCCGTGGGCGACGGCCTCCTCGCGGCAACGGCGGATCAGCACGTCGAGCCGGTCGAGGTCGTAGCCGCCGGGGAAGAAGCCGTCGCCGAGCCTGCCCGCCCTGATGGACGCCGGGACGGTGAAACCGCCGATGTGGATCGGGACCGACGAGCCGTGCGGGCGCGGTGAGCTGACCACGCCGGTGAAGTCGACCGAGTCGCTGGTGAAGTCCGTCGGCCCACCCGACCACAGGGCGCGCATCGCGCCGATGGTGTCGTTCATCCGCCTGCCGCGGTCCTCGAAACCGACCCGCAGGGCGTCGAACTCCTCGCGCAACCAGCCGGCGCCGACCCCCAGGAGCGTTCGCCCGCCGGAGAGCCGGTCGAGGGTCGCGACCTCCTTCGCGGTGATCAGGGCGTTGCGCTGGGGCAGGACGAGCACGGCCGTGCCGAGCTTGATCGTGCTGGTGCGGGCCGCGGCGAACGCCATCCAGACCAGCGGGTCGGCGATCGGGTGGTCGGGGGCGAACGGGATCCGGCCGTCGGCCGTCTCCGGGTAGAGCGGCTCGTACTCGGTGGGCAGCACGACGTGCTCGATGGTCCACAGCGAGTCGAAACCGGAGGCCTCCGCGGCCACGGCGACCTCGGCCGCCGCCTCCGGGTCCGCGAAGCGGCCGATGTTGCCGTGGGTCAGTCCGAATCTCATCCGGCGACTCCTTGATCTTGTGTGCTCCAGGACACTACTTGACACTGAATTCAGGTTCAAGTTACATGCTCGCAACACCCCGCCAGTCCGAACCAGTCCTCCCAGGGAGCCGCCAGGTGTCCGACGCCGCAACGTTCACCCCGCCCGGCGGACTCGCAGCCGGTGCCGGTCGCACGACCGCCGACGGCCTCACCGCCCTGTTCCGACCGAGGGCGATCGCCGTGCTCGGCGCGTCCGGCCGGGTCGGCAACCCCTTCGCCCGCCCGCTGACCTACCTCGTGGAGCACGGGTTCGCCGGGGACGTCTACCCGGTCAACCCCGGTTACCAGACCCTCGGAGGCCTCACCTGCTACCCGTCGCTGGACGACCTGCCCGGTGAGGTCGACCTGGTCCTGATGCTGGTCTCCGCCCCCGAGGTCGTGCGGCTGCTGCCCGCCGTGGCCAAGGCGGGCGCGAAGGCGGCGGTCGTGTTCGCGTCCGGCTTCGCCGAGACCGGGCCGGACGGGCAGGCGCTGCAGGACGAGCTCGTCCGGCTGGCCCGCCACCACGGCGTCCGGCTGCTCGGCCCGAACTGCCAGGGTCTCGTCGCGGTCCACGACCACGTGGTCGCCTCGTTCACCGCGGCGCTGGAGCTGGGCGTGCCCGAGCCGGGCAACATCGCCTACATCGGCCAGAGCGGCGCGGTCGGCGGCTCGATCTTCAGCCTCGCCAGGGAGCGCGGGCTGCGGATCGGCACCTGGGCCAGCACCGGCAACCAGGCCGACCTCGGCGCCACCGAGATCGCGAACCACCTGGTCGAGGACCCGCGGATCGAGGTCCTCACGATGTACCTCGAGAGCCCGGTGCCCGGCGCGGAGTTCGACCGGCTGACCGCGCGGGCCGCCGAGCTGGGCAAGTCGGTGCTGGTGCTGCGGTCCGCGCTGTCGCGGTCCGGGGCGCGCGCCGCCACCTCGCACACCGGCGCGATCATCGGCGACGACGCGGCGTTCACGGCGATGTGCCGGGAGCGCGGGGTCGTGCAGGCCGACGACGTCGAGGACTTCATCGCCACGGCCCACGCGCTGAGCGTGCTGCCCCGGTCGGGCGGCAACCGGCTCGGCATCATCACGACCTCCGGCGGCGCGGGCAGCCTGGCCGCGGACCAGGCCGAGGCGCGCGGCATGACCGTGGACGACCTGACCGAGCCGGTGCAGCGCAGGCTGGCCGAGGTCGTCCCGGACTTCGGCGCGGTGACCAACCCGGTCGACGTGACCGCGCAGATGTTCAAGGCCAACGAGACCGACGGGTTCATCGCGGTCTGCGACGAGCTGCTGGCCGACCCGACGGTCGACTCCGTCCTGGTCGTCCTGACGATGGTGACCGGCGACCTGGCCACGTCGATGGCGCACGGCCTGTGCGGGCTGTGGGCCCGCGCGACCAAGCCGGTCGTGGTCGTGTGGCTGGCCGCCCGCCAGCAGACCGACGTGGCCAGGGAGATCCTGCGCGCCAACGGGATGCCGGTGTACGACTCGCCGCGCACCGGTGTCGGCGTGCTGCACGCCCTGGCCACCGCGGCCCCGCGGGGACCGCGTCCGCTCGTCCAACCGTCCACATCGGACATTTCCGTCGTCGACGTCCTCGGCGGCCTGCACGGCGGCGTGCTGACCGAGCACGAGGGTGCCGAGGTCCTGGCCGCACTGGGGATCTCGCGTCCCGCCGAACGGCTGGTCGACTCCGCGAACCGGGCCGCCGACGCTGCCCGCGCGCTGGGCGGCCCGCTGGTGCTGAAGATCCAGTCGCCCGAGGTGCCGCACAAGACGGAACGGGGCGGTGTCCGCCTCGGGGTCGGCGCGGAGGAGGCGGCGACGGTCTACCACGACCTGGTCCGGCGCTTCGAGGCCGAAGGCGCGATCGACGTGCTGGTGCAGGAGCAGGTGGGGGAGGGGCCCGAGCTGCTCGTCGGGATCACCAACACCGAACCGGGGTTCCCGCCGCTGCTCACCGTCGGCATGGGCGGCGTCACCACCGAGCTGTACAAGGACACCACGACCCGGCTCGCCCCGGTCGACGCGACCGTCGCCAAGGAGATGGTCCTGGAGCTGAAGGCCGCGCCGCTGCTGACCGGCTTCCGCGGTCGGCCCGGCTGCGCGCTGGACGCCGCCGCCGAGGCGATCGCCCGGCTGAGCAGGCTCGCCGTGCTCGTGGGCGACCGGCTGGTCGAGCTGGAGGTCAACCCGCTCCGGCTGGTCGACGCGGGGGAGCGCGCGATCGCGCTGGACTTCCTGCTCCGCCTGGGCGGCGCGCCCCACCCCACCGAGGAGACGACGACATGACGCCCGCAGTCCGGTTCGAACGCAAGCACGGGATCGCCGTCCTCACCGTCAGCAATCCCGCCATCAAGAACGCGCTGACCCTCGACATGGCCCACCAGCTCACCGACCTGTGCGAGCGGATCGACGCCGACCCGACGATCGGGGCGGTGGTCGTCCGCGGCGACGGCGGCACGTTCTGCTCCGGCGCGGACACCCGCTCGTGGAGCGGCACCTACGCCGACCCGATGAGCGACAGCGCCTACGCCGAGACCGACGACATCTACGGGGCGTTCTACCGGGTCGGCCAGATCCAGGTCCCCACCATCTGCGCGGTGCGCGGTGCGGCGGTCGGCGCGGGCCTGAACCTGGCGCTGGCGGCCGACCTCCGGATCGTCGCGCGGGACGCCCGTCTCATCGCGGGGTTCCTCAAGGCGGGCATCCACCCCGGCGGCGGCTTCTTCACCATCTCCTCCCGCGTGGCGGGCCGCGAGGCGGCCGCGGCGATGGGCGTGTTCAGCGAGGAGGTCTCCGGCGAGCGCGCCGTCCACATAGGACTGGCGTGGGAGGCGCTGGACGACGATCTGGTCGAGGACAGGGCGTTCGAGCTCGCGGGGCGGGTCGCCGGTGACCCGGTGCTGGCCCGCCGGGTGGCCAGGTCGTTCCGCGCGGAGGCCGACCCGTCGCCGCTGCCGTGGTCGACGGCCATCGAGGTCGAGCGCGGCGTGCAGATCTGGACCCAGGCCCGGCGGCTCCGCGCGAACGGCAACGGCAGCGGCTCGGCGAACGGCGACGTGACGGCGGGGGCGGGCCGATGATCGAGTTCCGGCCTTCGGGCCTGACCGAGGACGAGGAGAAGCTGCGCACCGAGGTGCGCGAGTTCGTGGCGGAGGAGTTCCCCAGCGGCACCTACCTGCCGGAGCTGGGCATCAACGCCGCCGCCGACCCGGAGTTCAGCCGCAGGCTGGCCGCGCGCGGCTGGGTGGGCATGGTCGTGCCCGAGGAGTACGGCGGGCCGGGCAGGTCGGCGACCGAGCGGTTCCTCGTCGTGGAGGAGCTGCTCGCCGCGGGCGCCCCCGTCGGCGCGCACTGGGTCGCCGACCGGCAGACCGCGCCGGTCATCCTGTCCTTCGGCAGCGAACGGCTCAAGCGCGAGTTCCTGCCCCGCATCGTCGCGGGCGACGCGTTCTTCTGCCTGGGCATGAGCGAGCCCGACAGCGGGTCGGACCTCGCGTCGGTGCGCACCAGGGCGACCCGCACCGAGGGCGGCTGGCTGCTCAACGGCCGCAAGGTGTGGACGTCGGGCGCGCAGTACTGCCACTACGCCATGACGCTGTGCCGCACGTCCCCGCAGGAGGGCCGCAAGCACGTCGGGCTGAGCCAGCTGATCGTCGACCTGACGTCGGACGGCCTGACCGTGTCGCCCATCAGGCTGCTCAACGGGCAGCACCACTTCAACGAGGTCGTGTTCACCGACGTCTTCGTGCCCGACCACATGGTGCTCGGCGAGATCGGCTCCGGGTGGCACCAGGTCACCTCCGAGCTGGCCTACGAGCGCTCCGGCCCGGACCGCTTCCTGACCACCTTCCCGGTGCTGCGGTACTTCCTGGACTTCCGGGAGGTGTCGGGCCCGGAGGCGGAGCTGCGGCTCGGCGCGCTGGCCGCCCGGTACTGGGTGCTGCGCAACATGTCCCTGTCGATCGCCAGGTCGCTCGACCAGGGCGAGGTCCCCGCGGTCGAGGCGACCCTGGTCAAGGACCTCGGCACCTCGTTCGAGCACGACGTGCTCGACCTGGTCCGCGACCTCACCGGCGGCGAGCAGGAACCCGACGGCGACCTGTTCGGCAGGCTGCTGGCCGAGGCGACCGTCACCGCCCCGACCTTCACCCTGCGCGGCGGCACCAACGAGGTGCTGCGGACCGTCGCGGCCAAGCACCTGCTGCGCGAGAAGCGGAGGGCACTGTGAGCGACGAACTCCAGCTCCTGGACGGGACGCTGCGCGCGATCTTCGCCAAGCACTTCGACCGGGACACCCGCGCCGCCACCGGCCGCGAGTTCCCGCGCGACCTGTGGACCGTGCTCGACAAGGCCGGACTGACCGCGCTCGGCGACGTCGAGTCCGGCGCGGGACTGGCCGAGCTGGTCGTGCTGGCACGGGCCGTCGGCCGCGCCGCAGCACCGGTGCCGCTGGTGGAGACGGCGGGACTGGCGGCCTGGCTGGTGACCGGGGCGGGTCTCGACCTGCCGCCGGGCATCACGACCTGCGCGGCCGCCCACCCGGACGACGACCTGACCCTGGCCCGCTCGGGCGACGGCTGGACGGCGACCGGTGTGCTGCACCGCGTCCCGTGGGGCCGCGACAGCGACCAGGTGGCCGCCGTCGCCACGGGGGAGGGCACCGCGTTCGCCGTGGTGCTGCCGATCCCCGACGACGTCCGACGCGGCACCAACCTCGGCGAGGAGCCGCGCGACACCGTGCGGTTCGACGGTGTCGCCCTGGCCGCGGACGCGGTGGCGCCGACGACCGTCGACCACGACGCCCTGCGCGAACGGGGTGCGGTGCTGCGCGCCGCGTCCATGGGCGGTGCCATGGAGTCCGCGCTGGAGCTGTCGCTGGCCTACGCCGGTGAACGCGAGCAGTTCGGCCAGCCGATCTCCTCGTTCCAGGCGGTGCAGCACCACCTCGTCGCCATCGCCGAGGAGACCATGTGCACGGGGATGGCCGTGCAGCTGGCGGTGTCCGCGACCGCCGAGCAGGCGGCGTTCGCGGTCGCGGCGGCCAAGAACACCGCGGGCCGCGCCGCCCGGATCGTGACCAAGCGGGCGCACCAGGTCCACGGCGCCATCGGCGTCACCGACGAGCACGCGCTGCCGTGGTTCACCACGCGGCTGTGGGCGTGGCAGGACGAGTTCGGCACGACCCGCGACTGGGCCGCGAGGCTGGGCCGGGGCGTGCTCGCCGACGGCGGGGCAGGCCTCTGGCCGCGGCTCAGCGCCAGCGTGGGCGGGGGCGACGCCGGATGAACGCGCCCCTGCTGCTGGACATCGCCGACTCGGTGGCGACGGTGACCCTGAACCGCCCCGACCACCTGAACGCGCTCAGCACGGAGCTCCAGCGGGAGCTGGTCGAGGTGTTCGCGGACCTCGACCGCGACGACTCCGTGCGGGTCGTGCTGCTGACCGCCAACGGGGACCGCGCGTTCAGCGCGGGCGCGGACCTCAAGCAGATGAACGGGAACGACCGGGCGGGTGCCGCCGCGTACCTGCCGATGGCGGGGCCGACGCGCAACCTCTACGAAACCGTGCTGGAGTGCGGGAAACCGACGCTCGCGGTGCTGCACGGCTGGGTCGTCGGAGGCGGCCTGGAACTGGCGATGGCGTGCGACCTGCGCATCGCCGCCGACGACGCGCGGCTGATGCTGCCGGAGTCGAAAGTGGGGCTGGGGGCGAACTTCGGCAGCCAGATGCTGCCGAGGCTGGTGCCGATGGGGATCGCGTTCCAGATGCTGTACCTGGGCGAGCCGCTGGACGCGGCCGACGCCCACCGGGTGGGGCTGGTCAACTGGCTTGCCCCGCGAGCGGAGTTGGCGGACCGGGCAAGGGGGATCGCCGCGCAGCTCGTCGAGCGCGCGCCGGTGACCCTGCGCCGCTACAAGGCGATGGTGCGGGTGGGCTCGACGCTGCCCATCTCGACCGCGCTCCGCCTGGATCCGGGTCCGAGCCCGTACACGAGCGCCGATCGGCTTGAGGGGGCCGCGGCGTTCGTCGAGAAGCGAAAACCGCACTGGACCGGTCGATGACAGTCGGTTCTTCGCGAGCAAGTCAGCACCACAACTCCTCGGGCGCGACGCGCCTCCCAATGGCGAGAGGTACCAAGATGGTCACCAACAACCCCGGCGGTCTGCTCGGCATCCAGGCGTCCCGGCGCCGCTTCCTGATCGGCGCGGGTGCCCTGGGCGCCACGGGCCTGCTGGCGGCCTGCGGCGACTCGGGCTCCGCCTCCGGCGGCAGCGGCGGCGGCAACCCGATCACCATCGGCTACGTCGCCTCGCTCACCGGGGCGACCGCGGCCTACGGCACGCAGACGCTCAACGCCCTGCAGCTGGCCGCGAAGGACCTCAACGGGCTGGGCGGGATCCTCGGACGCCAGGTCGTGATCAAGGCCGTCGACAACCAGTCCAAGCCCGACGCCGTGCCCGCGCTGATGAAGCAGCTCGTCCAGGACGGCTGCAAGATCATGCTCGGCGCGTCCGCCAGCCCGCCCACCGTCGTGGCGGCGACGACCGCCGACCAGATCAAGGTGCCGCTGCTGGTCCCGATGGAGGCCGCCGCGTCGATCATCGGCGACGGCCGCAAGTACGCGTTCAAGCTCGAGCCCACGATGCCCGACCAGAAGGGCTGGGCCGCCGCGTCGGTCCGCGCCGTCATGGCGGGCGCCAAGGCCGCCGGGAGCCCGGTGCGGACCGCGGTGATCGTCCACGCGAGCCTCGGCGCCTTCCCGGAGGCCAAGACCGCCTGGGAGCGCACGCTCAAGGACGAGTTCCCCGACGTGAAGCTGCTCGACACGATCTCCTACGACGAGGCGTCGACCAGCGACTACGCGCCGCTGGTGAGCAAGGTGCAGGCGGCCAACCCGGACGTGCTGATCTTCGGCGGCAACCCGCAGGGCACGTTCCAGTTCTACCCCGCGCTCAAGGCGTCCGGGTTCGTCCCGCGCGCGACCGTCGGCGTGCTCGGCGGCAACACCAACACCAAGTTCGTCGAGTCGGCGGGCGACATCGCGGAGAACGACCTGGCGGGCAGCTACTGGACCCAGAAGCTGAAGGCCAAGGAGGGCTCCAAGTTCTCGCCGCAGAAGTTCTACGACGACTACGTGGCGGCCTACGACGGCCAGAAGCCCGACGGCATCGGGGCGTGCTACTACTCCGCGCTCGCCGTCGCCGCCGAGGCGATCACGATCGCGGGCACGGCCGACGACTCGGAGAAGATCGCGCAGGCGCTGCGCAAGGTCGACTTCGACGGGCTCGGCGGTGACAAGAACGGCATGTACATCATCGGCCACGGCGTGAAGTTCGACGAGAAGGGCCTGAACTCCAAGGCCGAGGGCATCGTCACCCAGGTGCAGGGCGGTGAGTTCATCCCGGTGTACCCGGAGAACGTGGCCACCGCGAAGGTCGTCTACCCGCGTCCCGGAAGCAAGTAGCGGCCATGACGACGTTGGAGATCGAGGGCCTCAGCGTCAGGCGGGGCCGGTCCGAGGTGCTGCACCAGGTCGACCTGGTGGTCCGCGAGGGCGAGTGCGTCTGCCTCGTCGGGTCCAACGGGGCGGGCAAGACGTCGCT
Source organism: Umezawaea tangerina (assembly GCF_003002815.1). GTDB lineage: Bacteria > Actinomycetota > Actinomycetes > Mycobacteriales > Pseudonocardiaceae > Umezawaea > Umezawaea tangerina. The sequence continues at coordinate 83,775 of NZ_PVTF01000008.1, forward strand.
GATCGAGGGCGTGCTGGGGATGCTGCCCAGCAAGGCGAAGACCTTGTCCTTCCTCGGCGAGTCGCTGCTCGGCGTCCGCCCCTGGGACCGGGTCCGCCGGGGCCTGGTCGTGGTCCCCCAGAACCGCGACCTGTTCTCCGGCATGACCGTGGAGGAGAACCTGCGGCTCGGCGCGGTCGCCGTGGCGGACCGGACGTCGACCGACCAGGTGCTCGCCGAGATCTACGAGCTGTTCCCGCGGCTGGCCGAACGCGCCGACCAGCTCGCGGGGACGCTCAGCGGCGGCGAGCGCAGCATGCTGGCCATCGGCCGCGGGCTGATGTCCCAGCCGAGGATGCTCGTCTTCGACGAGCCGTCGCTCGGGCTGGCGCCGCTGGTCGTCACGTCGATCATGCGGACCATCGCCGAGATCAACGAACGCGGGACGACGGTCCTGCTGGTGGAGCAGAACGTGCACCAGGCGTTCGCGCTCGCCTCCAGGGCCTACGTCCTGGAGAACGGCGTGATCGCGGGGGAGGGCCCGACCGCCGAGCTGGCGGACTCGGAGCTGATGCGGCGCGGGTACCTCGGCAGCGCCGCGACCGGAGGGGTGGTGAAGGCATGAGCACGGTTCTCCAGCTGGCGTCCACCGGACTGCTGCAGGGACTGATCTACTCGCTGATCGGCATCGGCCTGTACCTGGTGTTCACCGTCATGAGGGTGGTGAACTTCGCCCACGGCTACTTCGTGCTGATCGGGATGTACGGGGTGCTCACCCTGAAGCCGCAGGGGTTCCCCGCCTTCATCGGCGCGATCGTCCTGGCGGCGCTGGGCGGCGCGCTCGTGGGGTACCTGGTGCAGCGGTTCCTGCTGGAGTCGGGGCTGGCCAAGGGCGGCCACAGCCAGCTGGTGATCACGCTGAGCCTGGGCATCGCCATCCAGTACCTGTTCCAGGTGCTGCACCCGGAACCGTTCGAGACGATCCCCAACCCGTACCCGTTCGAGGCGTTCACCTCCTCCGGCGTGACGATCAGCGCGCCCAGGATGGCCGCGGGCGTGCTGAGCCTGGTGCTGGTGCTGCTGGTGTCGTTCCTGGTCTACCGGACCAGGATCGGCAGCATCATCCGCGGCTGCTCGGAGAGCCTCAACGGCGCGATCCACGTGGGCATCAACGTCCGGCGCGTCTACCGGCTCACCTTCGCCCTGGGCTGCGGCCTGGCGGCGATCGCGGGCGGGCTGCTGCTGCCGATCCAGCCGGTGTCGCCCGCGCTGGGCCTGGAGCTGACGATCAAGGCGTTCATCGTCGTGGTCATCGGCGGCGCGGGCTCGCTGTGGGGGACCGTCGCCGCGGGCGTCCTGCTCGGGCTCGCCGAGGCGCTCGGCAGCCTCTACGCGCCGGGGACCTTCGCCACGGCGCTGGTGTACGGGCTGTTCTTCCTGGTGATCCTGGTCAGGCCGCAGGGCCTGGTGGTGCGGGCGGCCGCGCGGATCAAGCCGCGGACGTCGCTGACGAAGGTGGGTGTGGGATGACGATCGGAAACCCGCTGCGGTACCTCGACACTCCACTGAGGAGGGTCAACGCCGTCGTCGTCGTGGTCGCCCTGGTGTTCGCGGTCGTCTACCCCTCGCTGGTGCCGCCGCCCATGATCGGCGTCGGGTTCGTCGCGCTGCTCTACGCGCTGCGCAACTTCACCTGGAACATCGCGGGCGGCTACGTCGGCCAGCTGTCCCTGTCGCACATCGTGGCGTTCGGCACGGGCGCGTTCTCGGTGGCCGTGCTGACCTGGCGGCACGAGGTCAACGCGTGGGTCGCCCTGGTGGTCGGGGTCCTCATCTCCGCCGTCATCGGCTTCCTGATCAGCCTGCTGATGAGCAGGTTCGGCGTGAACGCGTTCTTCCTCGCGCTGGGCACGCTCGCGCTCAGCCTGGCGGCCGCGGGCGTGGCGGCGTCGTGGACGTTCCTGGGCGACACCAACGGGATCTCCTACTCCGGTACCGAGGAGGGCTTCGCCCACCTGCAGTGGTACGTCGACCCGAGCGGCTTCTACTACACGACGCTGGGCTTCCTCGTGGTGATCACCGCGGGCACCGCGGCGCTGATGAGGTTCACCCACTTCGGACGGTCGCTGCCGTTCATCCGCGAGGACCCGGTGATCGCGGCCAGCATGGGCATCCGCGTCGTCCGCAACCAGGCGCTGGCGATGGCGCTGAGCATGGGGCTCACCTCGATCGCCGGAACCCTGATCGCGCAGTACGTCCAGATCGTCAGCTACGAGTCCGTGCTGACCGTGGAGATCGGCGTGGCCATGATGGTCGGCTCGATCATCGGCGGCGCCGGGACGCTGGCCGGTCCGATCGTCGCGGGCATCGGCATCGCCGTGCTGGAGGAGTTCCTCCGCTCGTTCTCGGTGTCCTCGGCCAACGTCAGCAGCTACACCCAGATCGCCTACGCCGTGGTGGTGATCCTCCTCCTGCGGTTCGGCACCGGCGGCATCATGCCGCTGTGGGAGGCGGGCGTGCGCGCGGTCTTCGGGAGCGGTCGCAAGGAGAAGGTGCCCGAAGCGCCGGAACAGCCGGTCGGGGAGCTCGTCGACGGGAGGGTGGGCTGATGCTCAGCGTCTCGAACGTCGCGAAGAGCTTCGGTGGGCTGCACGTGCTGCACGACGTGAACTTCACCGCCGACTCCGCCTCCATCACCGCGCTCATCGGACCCAACGGCGCCGGGAAGTCCACCCTGGTCAACATCATCGGCGGGGTGCTGAAGCCCGACGCGGGCCGGGTCCACCTCGACGGCGAGGACGTGACCGGGGTGCCGTCGGCGACCGCGTTCGCCAAGGGCATCACCCGCACCTTCCAGATCTCCGGCAACGTCGGCTCGCTCAACGTGTTCGAGTCGGTCGCGGTGGCGGCCTACCGGCAGGCCCGCGGCTACCGGCAGGCCAACGCCCTGGCCCGCGCCGAGCTGGAGCGGTTCGAGCTGTGGGAGTACCGCGACCAGCAGCTGGGCAGCATCCCGACGGCGTTGACGCGACTGGTCGACTTCGCCCGCGCGATGGTGTCGCGGCCCAAGGTGCTGCTGCTGGACGAGGTGATGGCCGGGCTCACGCCGCACGAGGTGGACCTGGTCATCAGGCAGGTCGGAACGTGCCGGGAGCAGGGCGTCGCGATCGTTATGATCGAACACGTCATGCAGGCCGTCGAGGCACTGGCGGACCACGTGGTCGTGCTGAACCAGGGCCAGGTGATCGCGAGTGGCTCCCTCGGGGATGTGAGCCGCAACGCGGAGGTCGTCGAGGCGTACCTGGGTACACCTCCGTCCGAACGCGACGAGGTCCGCGTCCCCGCCGACACTCCGGCAAAGGGGCAGCAGTGAGCTCAGCTACAGGCGATCCGTCGACGGGGGGACCGGCACCCGCGGTGGCCGAACCGGACTGGAACGAGGGCATCCTGGTCCCGCGCAGCGAGCGCGGGTTCCGCACCCAGGAACGACTTCTGGAGGCGGCGAGCGAGATCTTCGTGCGCGACGGCTTCCTGGACGCGAAGATCACCGACATCACGGCGCTGGCCAAGATGTCGAGCGGGTCGTTCTACACCTACTTCGACTCCAAGGAAGCCATCTTCACCGCGGTCATCAAGAAGGTGAACGAGGGGCTGTACGTCGCGGCGTCGGTCCCCACCGGGTCGTCGCGGGACCCCCTGGAGCGCTTCGAGCTGGTGACGCGGGCCTACGTCCGCGCCTACCAGGAGAACGCCGGTCTGCTCGCCATCCTGGAGCAGGTCGCGACGATCAGCCCGCGGTTCCGCGAGATGCGCCGCAACATCCGGCAGATCTTCCGCAACCGCTCGGAGAAGGGCATCCGCAGGTTGCAGGGTGAGGGCAGGGTCGACCCGACGCTGTCCCCGCGCTGCGTCGCGGAGGCCATCACGTCGATGGTGAGCAACTTCTGCTACGTGTGGCTCGTCCTCGGCGAGGACTACGAGGAGGAAGAGGTCATCCAGACCTTGACCACCCTGTGGGCGTCCGGGATCGGCTTAAAACCCGCGGTGGAGTCCTAGTTCCCCGAAACCCTGCACGGAGACGGATTCCCCCGCGGTTCGACGTCGGCGACGACCGGTGGTCCAGGTCGTGATCGCAACCCCTTACGAACGGCGCGGAAAGGATCCTCGATGACCATCCCCGAAGACACCCAGGGCGCGGAGCGGCGGCGGGTCGCCGAGGCCTGGCTGGCAGGCCTCGGCTCCGCGCTGGAGGCCCGCGACTACGCCGCGGCGGCGTCGCTGTTCACCCCGGACTGCTACTGGCGCGACCTGCTGGCCCTCACCTGGGACATCCGCACGTTCCGGGGGCCGGGGGAGGTCGAGGCGGCGCTCGGCGCCGCCCACGAGCCCAGCGGGTTCACCGATCCCGTGCTGGAGGACGGCGACCCGGTCGAGGGGGTGATCGGCGACCGGACCGGGGTGGTCGAGGCGTTCTTCGGCTTCCGCACGGCGATGGGCCGCGGCCGGGGGTTCGTGCGGCTGGTGCGGGACGAGGCCGGTGCCGTCCGCGCGTTCACGTTCCTCACCACGCTCCAGGAGCTGGAGGGGTACCCGGAGAAGACCGGGGTCCACCGGCGCCGCGACAGCAGGCGCTCCACCGACGAGGGCCGGGAGAACTGGCTGGACCGCAGGCTCGCGACGGCCGAGTTCGCTGACCGGGACCCCGAGGTGCTGGTGATCGGCGCCGGGCAGGCCGGGTTCACCCTGGCCGCGCGGCTCGGGCAGCTGGACGTGCCCACCCTGGTGGTGGACCGGATGGAGCGGATCGGCGACAACTGGCGCGGCCGCTACCACTCGTTGACGCTGCACAACGAGATCTGCGTCAACCACATGCCGTACCTGCCGTTCCCGGACACCTGGCCGATCTACATCCCGAAGGACATGCTCGCGGACTGGTTCGAGTCCTACGCCAAGGCCCTCGAGCTGAACGTGTGGACCGGCACCGAGTTCCTCGACGGCCGCTTCGACGAGGCCGACCGCCGGTGGACCGTGCGGCTGCGCAGGGCGGACGGTTCAATCCGCACGCTGCGGCCCGGCCACCTCGCGATGGCGACCGGCGTCAGCGGCATCCCCAACGTCACCTCGTTCGAGGGGATGGACGACTTCCAGGGGCAGGTCGTGCACTCCAGCGGGCGCACCGAGGACCTGGACGTCCAAGGCCGCACGGCGTTGGTCGTCGGCGCGGGCAACAGCGCGCACGACATCGCGCAGGACCTCTACCTGCGCGGCGCGGACGTGACGATGCTCCAGCGCTCCTCGACCACGGTCGTGAGCCTGGAACCCAGTGCCGCCAGGGTGTTCACGCTGTACAGCCAGGCCGAGGGCGTGCGACCGCTGGAGGACACCGACCTGCGCAGCGCGTCCGTGCCCAACGCGCTGCTGCACGAGCTGCACGGCCCGTTGAGCAAGGTGATGGCCGAGGACGACAAGGAGCTGCTGGACGGTCTGCGCGCGGTGGGGTTCGCGCTGGACAACGGCGAGGACGACACCGGGTTCTACCTCAAGCTGATCCGGTACTTCGGCGGCTACTACATCAACGTCGGCGCGTCGGACCTGATCATCGAGGGCAAGATCAAGCTCAAGCAGGGCAAGGGGGTCGACCACTTCACCGCCGACGGCGTCGTGCTCGCCGACGGCGACGAGGTGAAGGCGGACCTCGTCGTGCTCGCCACCGGGTTCAAGCCCATGCAGGAGGGCGTGCGGGCGATGCTGGGCGACGAGGTCGCCGACCGGGTCGGGCCCATCTGGGGGCCGGGCGCGGACTGGGAGCAGCGCGGCATGTGGTCCAGGACCGGTCAGGACAACCTCTTCGTCCTCGGCGGCAGCTTCGCCATGTGCCGCATCTACTCCAGGTTCGTCGCGTTGCAGATCAAGGCCGCCGTCGAGGGCATCGCCCCGCCGCGGTGGAACCCCGACACCACAGCGGAAGCAAGGAGTGCGCGATGACCAAGGTGTGCGTCGTCAGCGGATCGGCACGCGGCCTCGGCGCCGCCATCGCGGAGCGGATGAGCGAGGCGGGCTACGCGGTCGTCGGTCTCGACCTCGGCTACCCGGAGGACCGCGACCTCTCGACCCTGCCGGACGAGGCGAAGCCGGGCGTGTACCCGGTGCACGGCGACATCAGCGACCGGGACGCGGTGCTCAAGCTGGTCGCGGTGGTCAACGAGCGGCTCGGCGGCCCGCACGTCGTGGTCAACAACGCCGCGTGGATCCACTACGCGCTGCTGCCCGACGTCGAGGAGGAGGTCCTCGACCGGATGATCGCCATCGGCATCAAGGGCATGGTGTGGCTCAGCCAGGGCGCGGCCAAGGCCATGGGCGACGACGGCGGGTCCATCATCAACATCACCTCGATCACCTCCACCACCGGGTTCCCGCGGGCCACCATGTACGGCGCGCTCAAGGGCGCCGGTGCCAGCATGACCCGGCAGCTGGCCGTCGAGCTGGCGCCCAACGGGATCCGGGTCAACGCGGTCGCCCCCGGTTTCGTCCCCACTCCGGGTTCGCTCGACGTGGTCGACGCCGCGGGCGTGGACCGCAGGCAGAGCCGCACCCCGTTGCGCCTCGCGACGCCGCTGGACATCGCCAACGCCGTCGCGTTCCTGGCCTCGGACCAGGCCGGTGCGATCACCGGCCAGACGCTCGTCGTGGACGGGGGCCTGACCGTGTCGCTCTGAGGCGTCACGCGGTCACTGGCGCGCGGCGGGCGAACAGCAGGACCGCCGTCACGGCCGCGGTGCCCAGGAGCAGGGCCGCGAGGGCGGTCGCGCAGGTGTGGACGGCGTCGGCGTGACCGGCTCCGGCGTGCAGCCGGGCCGCGAACACGACGCCGACCACCGCCGCGCCCAGCGCCCCGCCGAGCTGGCGCACGGCGTTGTTGGCCGCGCCCGCCATCCCGGCGAGCTCACCGGGCACCGACTGGACGGCGACGGCGGTGCTCGTGGCGATGACCAGCCCGCAGCCCGCGCCGGTCACCAGCAGCCGCCACGAGAACCCGCCGAGACCGCTGGTGTCGGTCGTCCCCAGCAGCGCGACGAGCCCGGCCGCCGCGACCAGCAGTCCTGCCGTGAGCACGACCTTCGGCCCGAACACCGCCTGCAGCCGGGCGGCGGCGAAGCTGGCCACGGCGTTCCCGCCGAACAGGCACGCCAACCGCACGGCGATGCCCAGCGGAGGCACCTCCTGGTGGGCGAAGAACAGGCTCAGCACGAACACCACGCCCACGATCGTGAACAGCACCACCATCGCCGCGAGCCCGGCCGCGCTGAACCCGCGCGAGGCGAACAGCGCGGGCCGCAGCAGCGGCGTCGCCGACCGCTGTTCCACCACCACGAACACCCCCAGCACCACCACCCCGACCCCGAGCCCGACCAGCGCCTGGACCGACCCCCACCCGGACACCCCACCGCTGATCACGCCGTACACCAGCGCCACCACCCCCACCGCCCCGCTGACCTGCCCCGCCCAGTCCGCCGACCGCCCCTCCGGCGCCGACGACTCCAACGCACGACTCGCCCCGAACACCATCACCACCACGGTGAGCACCGCGATCGGCGGGTACAGCCAGTACCAACCGGCCCGCTCCGCCACCACCCCCGACAGGAACGGCCCACCACCCAACCCCAGCACGTTCGCCGCCGCCCACGCCGCGATCCCCCGATCGCGCGCCACCACCCCCACCGCCGTCGACGCGACCAACGCCAACGTCGCCGACATCACCAACCCCGCCCCCAGCCCTGCAGCGGCCTGCGCCGCCCACAACACCGAAATCCCCACCCCACCGGCCACCCCACCCGCCAAGAACCCCAACACCGTCCCCACCACCGTCAACCCCAACCCACCCAACGCGACCCGCCTGCGCCCATGCAGATCCCCAAGCACCCCACCCGACAGCACAGCCCCCACCAACGCCACCGTGAACGCCGCCGACACCCACTGCAAACCCGCCGTACTGGCCCCGGTGCCGGCTCGAACCGCACCCAACACCCCGTTCACCGCCGAAAAGGGCAGGTACGACACCAACATCGCCGCACACGCGAACACCGGCGTCGTCCACTGAGGACGGTCCAACCGCGCCGCGCGACGATGACGACGCGGCGAAACCTCAAGTGTGGTCATGGCGAAGACGGTATCTAATGATACTGATATAAGCAAGCTTAGATAGAGTCTCGGTCATGACCAACGACTCTGGAACCAACACACAAGCTGCCCAGCAACGCTGGAAGCGACAAGCCAAGTCGCCCTACCCAACGACGCTGGAAGCGAGCATGCTCGTCCGCTCGTGCGGTCGGCTTGACTTGGGGTTTTTGGGCTTAAACTTGCGGCGGCGGGCAGGCTCTACCACCTGCCCTTTTTCGCCCGACGAAGCCCAAAAAAAGGGCCCCAAGTCAAGCCGACCGCACCGCCCACGGCTGTAGCGATACCCCCGGAGACCACCGCAGCGACACCCCCCGACTACACCCCCAGGCCTACACCCCCAAGCCCACGACGCCACCCCACCCCCTCCGTACCCTGACCCCCATGCCGCCCGACCCCCTCCCCCCTCCCACCCGGCGGTTCACCCCACCCCAACTCCTCGCCTTCGACCTCCTCGTAGTCGCAGCCCTCGCCGTAGTCGGCCAAGCCCCCTACCTCGCCCACACCCGCTACGACATGCCATACGCCCACGAGGTCGAGATCACCATCTGGGTCCTCGTCTCGGTCTGCGTCCTCTGCCGCCGCCGCTTCCCACGCCAGGCCCTCGTCCTCGTCGTCGTGCTGGGCATGGTGGCCCTGTGGATGCGTTCGCACGCGCCGATCAGCCAGTACGTCGCTCTGGTCGTGTACTCCGTGGTGACGGTGTCCACGCGCCGGGCGGGCATGATCGCCGCGGGGGTCACCGGTGTGCTCGTGGTGGGCGCGACCTACCTGGGCACCATGGAGCCGGTGCCGATCCTGAGCCTGGGGGAGGGCGCGACCATCGTCATCGGCTGGTTGGCGGGGGAGTACGTCCGGGTGTCGCGCGAGCGCGCGGTCGAGTACGCCGGGATCGTGGCGGAGCGGGCCGCGGCCGCCGACGCCGACCGGCGCGACCAGGTCGTGCGGGCGGTGGCCGAGGAGCGGGTCAAGCTGGCCAGGGAGCTGCACGACGTGGTGGCGCACGCGATGAGCGTGATCGCGGTGCGCGCGGGCGTGGCCAGGGTGGTGATCGACTCCCAGCCCGACCAGGCGCGGGAGGCGCTCGGCATCATCGAGACCACCACCCGCCGCACGTTGCAGGAGATGCGCCTGCTGGTCGGTGTCCTGCGCGGCTCCGACACCGCGCCCGCCGAGCTGGGGCCGGCTCCGGGGCTCGCCGACCTGCCCCGGCTGATCTCGGAGGTCGAGGTGACCGGGGTGGCCGTGGACCTCGACGTGCGGGGGCGGGTGCGGGCGCTGAACCCGGCCGTCGACCTGTCGGCGTACCGGATCGTGCAGGAGGCGCTGACCAACGTCGTGCGGCACGCCGGGCCGACGCGGGCGAACGTCGTCCTGTCCTACGGGGCGAACCAGGTGGGCATCGACGTCCACGACACCGGTCGCCGCACCCGGCCGGACCCCGCGCTGGTCCGCGAGGGCACCGGCCACGGCCTGATCGGCATCCGCGAGCGGGCCGCGCTGTTCGGCGGCCACGCGACCGCGGGTCCGGACGGCGACGGCTACCGCGTCCGCGTCGTGCTGCGCACCAACGACCTCGACCACGCCGTCGAGGACGACGCCCACCAGGAGGAGCCCGCCCGATGACGATCACCGTGGTCATCGCCGACGACCAGGCGCTGGTGCGCGGCGGGTTCCGCGTCCTGGTCGACGCCGCCGCGGACATGACCGTGCTCGGCGAGGCCGCCGACGGCGCGGAGGCGGTCGACCTGGCGGCGCGGCTGCACCCCGACGTGGTGCTGATGGACATCAGGATGCCGGTCATCGACGGCATCGAGGCCACCCGCCGCATCACCGCGGCCGACGACACCGAGGCCACGAAGGTGCTGATGCTGACCACCTTCGACCCCGACGAGTACGTCTACGCCGCTCTGCGCGCGGGCGCCAGCGGCTTCCTGCTCAAGGACACCAGGCCCGAGGACCTGCTGGAGGCCATCCGGGTGCTGGCCGCCGGGGACGCGCTGCTCGCGCCGAACGTCACCCGCAGGCTCATCAAGGAGTTCGCCGACCGCCCCGAGCGGAACGGCCGGCCGGTACCCGACGTCCTGAGTGGACTGTCCAAGCGCGAGCAGGAGGTGCTCGTGGAGATCGCGGGCGGCTGGAACAACACCGAGATCGGCGCCCGCCTGCACATCAGCGCCGCCACCGCCAAGACCCACGTCAGCAGGCTCCTGCTGAAGCTCCGGGCCCGCGACCGGGCCCAGCTCGTCATGATCGCCTACGAGTCCGGTCTGGTCACCCCCGGCTGAGGGCCGGTCGTCAGCTCACGTCGAGCACGGCCTTGCCGTGCAGCTTGCGGCCCACCAGCGCCTGCGCGGCGGTCGCCACGTCCTCCCAGCCGCCGCGCCAGGCGATCTGGGGGTCCAGGTGTCCGGCCGCCACCTGCTGCGCGAGCCAGGTCAGGTCCGGCCCCAGCCCTTGGCCGCCCGCGAGGAAGAACGAGGTGACCGAGCGGTTGTGCCGTCCCCTCGAACCCTCGAAGGCGCTCTGCAGGAACGTCTCGCGTTCGTCGGACGACCGCCCGACCGACGCCAGCGTCCCGTGCTCGGCGAGCTTGTCGTAGGCGCGCACGAGCACCGGCCCGCCGACCACGTCGAGCACGCCGTGGACCGGTTCGGCGAAGTCCAGCCGCTCGTCGACCACCTCGTGCGCACCCAGCGCCCGCAGCTCGTCCCCGCGCAGGTCGGGCGCACCGGTGGAGGCGATCACGTACGCGCCCCCGCGCCGGGCCAGCTGCACCGCGAACCTCCCGACCCCGCCCGTCGCCCCGGTCACCAGGATCCGCCGCGCCAGCAGGGGCCCGAGTCGGTGCAGTGCGCGCAACGCGCTGCCCGCCGCGACCGGAAGGGTGCTCAGCGCACCCGGATCGGTGCCCTCCGGCGCCACCCCGAGGTAACCGGTGTCCACGGCCCGCAACCGCGCCCACGCCCCCGCGAGCCCCAGCGTCACCACCAGCGTCCCCTCAGCAGGCCCGGACCCGTCCGCGGCCGCCCGTTCCACCACCCCCGCGGCGTCCCACCCCAGCACCGCTCCGGGCGGCGCCCCCTGCAACGCCCCCTTCACCTCCCCGCTGTTGAGCGAGGTCGCGGAAACCCTGACCAGCGCCTCGTTCGGCGCGGGAACCGGATCGGGCGCCTCACCGAGCCGCAGCCCGCCCGGCGCGGCGGGATCCACCAGGAGTGCGCGCACAGTGCCTACCTTCCTCGACCAAAAGTGCCACTCAGTGGCATAAGCCTACGGGAGGCAAACGCTCCTGCGCTACCCTGGTCCCGTGCCCACCGCCGCTTCGTCGCAGACCGCTCTTCCCCTGCGGGAGCGCAAGAAGCGGCGCACGCGCGAAGACCTGATCGAGACCGCCCTGCGGCTGTTCGACGAAAACGGCTTCGCCGCCACCACCCTCGACGAGCTGTGCGACGCGGTCGGCGTCTCCAAACGAACCTTCTTCCGCTACTTCACCAGCAAGGAAGACGTCGCCGCCGCCCCGTCCCAGGACCTCTGGACAACGTTCCTCGACCAGCTGCGCACCACCGACCCGACCGACCGCACCGTCATCGCCCTCCTCCACGAAGCCCTCCTCGCGGCCCTGGCCGAAATGCCCGCCGCCAACTGGCCCACCCGCGTCCTCCTGACCAGACGCCTGGCCTCCGAAACGCCGTCCATGAAGGCCCACGACCTCTACTTCTGCCACCGCACCACCAAAACCGCCCTGAACCTCCTCCACACCCGCCTCGTCCTCACCCCACAAGACGACCTCCGCGTCCACCTGGCCCTGGACCTCCTCCTCTCGGCATTCCACCTGGCCCAGGAAGCCTGGGCGGCACAACCGACAACCCCCACGAAGAACGACCTCATCACCCACATCGCCACAGTCTTCGAGGCCGTCCCCCAAAGCCTCACCGTAAAAGCGATAGCCCGACCCTGAAGTCCACATAGGACTGTCTAACCCGGACGGTCTAGTGAATAGGTAGCCACCCAACCCAGCTGGAAGCGAGCATGCTCGTCCGCTAGTGCGGTCGGCTTGACTTGGGGTTTTTGGGCTTAAACTTGCGGCGGCGGGCAGGCTCTACCACCTGCCCTTTTTCGCCCGACGAAGCCCAAAAAAGGGGCCCCAAGTCAAGCCGACCGCACCCGGAGACAGCTGTAGCGACACCCCCGGAGACCGCGGTTAGCGACACACCCGGAGACCACCGCAGCGACACCCCCGTAGCAACCGCCGAACTCCCACACCACAGACCGATCCCGCACACCCCCCACACCCCATCCGGCTCTTGACCGACGAGACCGGACACGGTGTGGTGATGGTGACGCACAGCGTCGCCGACGCCGTTCCAGGCCCCCGCGTCGTCGTGCCCACCGACCGGCCGGGAAAGGGTGGCGTTGGACGCCCCGATCACGTTGCTCCGCAAAGAGGTCCCTGCCGCCGTCCGGGTGACCGTTTCCCGACCAGACACGAGAGGACGACCATGACTGTCGTATCCGCGGTGGTGCCGCTCACGGCCACCATCGGCGCGCGGGTCTCCGGCTTCGACCTGTCCAGGCCCCAGACCCCGGCGGAGGTCGCGGACATCCGCGCCGCACTGCTCCAGCACAAGGTCCTGGTCTTCCACAACCAGAACCTGACCCCCACGGCCCACCGCGACTTCGCCGCCACCCTCGGCGAGCTCACCCCCGCCCACCCCGTGGTGCCCGGCCTGGACGACGACCACCCGGAGATCTACGTCCTGGACAGCGGCGACGGCGGCAAGTCCCCGGTCTGGCACACCGACGTCACCTTCATGCCCCGTCCACCACTGGGCTCCGTGCTCCGCGCGGTCTCCTTGCCCCCGGTCGGCGGCGACACCTGCTGGACCGACCTGGAAGCCGCTTACCTGGCCCTCTCACCGCACGTCCGCTCGCTCGCCGACCGCTTGACCGCACTGCACGACGGCCGCAAGGACTTCGAGGACTACCTCCACACCCGCCTCGGCGGCGAGGGCAGCACCTGGGAGGGCGAACGCGTCACCTCCCTCGAACCCTCAGTTCACCCCGTCGTCCGCGTCCACCCCGAAACCGGCCGCCGCAGCCTCTTCGTCAGCCCCGGCTTCACCACCCGCATCCTCGACGTCACCGAAGCCGAAAGCCGCGCCCTCCTCACCCTCTTCTTCTCCGTCATCGGCCTCCCCGAACACAGCGTCCGCCACCGCTGGAGCCCCGGCGACCTCCTCATCTGGGACAACCGCAGCACCGCCCACTACGCCGTCGACGACTACGGCGACCAACACCGCGTCATGCACCGCGTCACCATCCGCGGCGACGCACCCTTCGGCGTAGACCGGGAAAGCTGACCAGCAAGCCAAGCAAACCAACTAACCAACCAACCAACGGCCCAACGACGCTGGAAGCGAACACAAGCCGCCCAACGACGCTGGAAGCGAGCACGCCCGTCCGCCAGCGGCCGGCTTGACTTGGGGTTTTTGGGCTTAAAATTAGTCGGCGGGCAGGCTCTACCACCTGCCCTTTTTCGCCCGACGAAGCCCAAAAAGAGGGGCCCCAAGTCAAGCCGGCCGCACCTCACACGGCGGATGCGACCCCAGCCGATCGACCACGATCAGCGACGGCCCCCGACAAACCACAACGGCAACCCCGCCGACCAACCACGATCAGCAACAGTCCCCGATCAGTCACAGCGGCACCCCCTCACCCCACCGACCGATAAGCCACCCCAGTCGCATTAGCCGTACTCCCCGTGTACAACCCCGTCCGATGCGTCGAAGTCGACAGCGTGAACCACGAGTACCGCTCCACGAACGACAACCCCTGCAGCATCAACGCCGAGTTCTTCGCGAACGCCGCCTGCTGGTCCGACGACGGGTACCGCGGTGTGCTCGTCGAGAAGTCGATCAGCGCGTACTCGGTCAACCAGATCGGCTTGTGGTACCGGTTGTACACGTTCTGCAGGTACCCCTGGAGCTGTCCGACGGCCGCCGCCGAGAAGTCCCCGCCGTACCAGTGCAGCGGGATGAAGTCCACCCGGTACCCCCGTGACGCCGCCCCGCTCATGAACCGGTCCAGCCACCCGCCCGCCGTGTCGCCGCCGAACGCCACCGCGGGTGCGCTCAGCCTCATCCCCGTGCCCTGCAACTGGGGCCACAGCTGCAACGCCTGGTCGACCGACATGTTCGCCTGCCCGCCCATGTCCGGTTCGTTGAACGCCAGCAGCGTGGTGCCGAGCGACTTGGCCTGGTTGAGCTGGGTCTGGTTGACCGACCCCGACCCCCAGATCATCGGCACGAACTCGGCGCTGGAGGGCGCGTTGATGCCCTGCTTGTCGGACGCCCACGTGTAGTACCACCCCGCGCCCACGTCGCTCAGCGCCGCCGTGACGCCGGAGAAGTTGGCGGCGCTGACCCCTTTCTTCTTGACGGCCGGGAGTGCCGATACCGGTGACGGCACCAGGCTCAGCGCGGTGAGCAGGGCCAGCGCCATGAGCAGCAGCCGGTGTGCGAATCGCATGGGGAATCCCTTCTACGACGTCGCGGCGGCGCGGGCCGAACGACCTCATCGTGGCGCAGGACGGGCGCCTTGTCGCTGTGGGACCACCGTAGGACCGCACTGCTACCGTCGGTCGTCCCGGACGAGGGAGCGCCCATGGGTGACATCGCGATCCAGTTCGTGCGCTCCGCGCTGGCCACGGCCGCCCCGGACGACGTCCGCCGCCTGCTCGACGGGGTGCCGCCCCGCTCGGCGCGCGTCCCGGTCGGCAAGGCGAGCGAGCTGGCGCGGTCGGTGTGGGCGTTGACGGGCGACGAGCTGTTCGGGCTCGGCCCGCGGCCGGTCCCGCTCGGCACGTTCCGGATGATCGCCATGGGCGTGGTGCACGCGCCCGACCTGCGCACGGCGTTGGAGCGCGCGGTGGCGTTCGCGTCCATCACGACGGGTTTCACGCGCACCGGGCTGGTCGTGGCGGGCGGCACGTGCCGGGTCGAGTTTGCCGCCGACGAGGGAGTGGTCGAGGAGCCGTTCGCGCTGGAGCTCGTGCTGGCGTTCGCCCACCGGTTCCTGGCCTGGCTCACCGGGCAGCGGATCGTGCTGTCCCACCTCGACCTCCCGTTCGCCGAACCCGGTCACAGCGCCGAGTACGAGCGGATCTTCGGTGTGGCCGCGTCGTTCCACGCGCCGGTGGCCGCGTTCGGCTTCGACGCGCGGTACCTCGACGCGCCGGTCGTGCGGGACGAGCCCGCGCTGGAGGCGTTCCTGCGGGACTCGCCGATGGACCTGATCGAGCACCGCGACCACGGCGACACGACCGCCGACCGCGTCCGCAAGGTCCTGGAGCGAGGCGAGCCCGGTCCTGCGGCCCGGTCGGCGGACGACGTCGCGGCCCGGTTGGCGATCAGCGCCCAGCACATGCGGCGGCTCCTGCGGCGGGAGGGCACTTCGTTCCACGAGATCCGCGAGGACGTGCTGCGCGCCATCGCCGTGGCGGGCCTGGAGAGCGGCCGGGAGTCGGTCGACGGGCTGTCGAGGCGGCTGGGGTTCTCCGAGCCCAGCGCGTTCCGCCGGGCGTTCGCCCGGTGGGTGGGGATCCCACCGGGCGAGTACCGCCGTCAGGCCCTGGACCGCCGCAGGCGGGCGCCGGTCGTGACCACCGCACCGGCCACGCACAGCCAGGCGAACAGGTCGCCGACGACGCGGTAGACGGTGGTCACGCCGTGCGTCGGCACGTCGGAGTGGACGACGTGCACGTCCGAGCCCGCGTAGTCGTGGGAGGCGAGCACCCGGCCGTGCCGGTCGACCGCGCCGGACACCCCGAACTCGGCCTGGCGGACCAGCGAGTACCCGTTCTCGACCGCCCGCAGGGCCGCCTTCCCGCTGTGCACCGAGCCGACCTCGGGCCAGTCCCGCGCGGGCACGAGCAGGATGTCGGCGTCCACGCGGGTCAGCGCCGGGAAGTCGGCGTCGAAGCACGTCACCGTGGCCAGCCGCCCGTACGGGGTGTCGACCACCGGCACCACCCCCGGACCCTCCGGGTAGCTCTCCAGACCGAGGACCGGGTGCGACTTGTCGTAGGCCCACAACCGGGTCCCGGCCGGGTCGAACAGGTACGTGCGGTTCGCCGTGTAGGGGGAGTCCGGCAGGTACAGGTACACGGCGACCTCGAGGTGGATCCGCTTCTGCCGCGCCGTGGCCGCCGCCTCGGCGAGGAACGCCGGTTCGTCGGCCGCCAGGACGTTCGCCGCCTGCTCGGACCACACCACGATCCGCGCGCCCGCCCGCGCCGCCTCCCGCGTCCTGGCGAACAGGTTCGCGTTGACCTTGGCGAACTCGGGCCGCACGAGCGCGGGATCCTGGTCCAGCACGCTGCGCGGGGTGAAGTCGTCGCCGATCAGCCCGCGCAGCTCGTCGGTCACCCGCGTGTCCGGACTGATGCCCGCGACCCGCACGCTCGGGCCGGACGTCGGGGAGAGCGCGAGCACGGCACCGCCGCCGACCAGCACCAGGACGAGCACCAGGCCGAAGCGGCGGCTCGCCCGCCACCACCCGGCCGGATCAGCCCACACCGCGTTGGCCGTGGTCGCGAACCACCCGATCAGGAACGCGATGCCGTACGGGCCGGTCACCCCGACGACCTGGAGCAGGGCGGTGGCGTCGTGCTGCGTCGGGGCCAGCACGCCGAACGCCGCGCCGAACGGGCTGACCACCGTCATCAGGAACTCGCACGCGACGAGGGCGGCGGGGAACAGCAGCACGCGGGCCCTCGGCGCGACGAGCCGGTCCAGCGCGAACGGCAGGGCTGTCACCGCGGTCAACGCGACGATGCCCACCACGGTGACCACCGTCATCGGCACGGCCGTCTCGACCATCCAGAACAGCCCGCTGACCGCCGACGCCAGCCACACCAGCAGCAGGCCGGAGGCCGCGGGTCCGGTGCGGGTGAAGCGCAGCAGGAACACGGGGAAGAGCCACGCCGCCACCGCGACGTCGAACCGGCCGTGCACCGCCAGCAGCCACAACACCGCCCCGACACCCCACCAGAGCCTGCGCCGCCGGTCGACCGCGGCCGTTCGCGGCGCTGAGTCAGGGCTCCGCACCGCCTGTTCAGTGATCATCGATGCTGCTCCGGTGGGTGCGATCTCGTTGCGGCCAATGGGTTTGCGGTCGCGGATCGACGTTAGCGACGCCCTTGGGGGCATCGCTGTGACCGCACCTCGCAGCTTTCGTGACCGCGGTGGTCACGCGGCGTCGCGGCCGGTCGGCGCCTCCCGTGTGGTGTCGACGGCCGGGTCGGATGCCACGCGAAGAGGGGGCGTGCCCGTCATCCTCCTCCCGCCGGCAGTTGCGCACGGGCGGTGGTGCCCTCATCGGGTCCACTGTGGAGGGTCGGCTCGCCGTCGAGTGCGGACACCCGGTCGTGCAGGCCCGGCAGAGCCGTGCCGCGCCGAGACCCGCGCCGAGACGGGGGCGAGGACTCGGCGGGCCGGGGAGTAGGCGGTGGTGGTTGGGGTGTTGCTTGGGGCACCCCGATTGCCGAGTATTCTATGCCCACCACCGCTTGTCAAGACGATAGGGCTGTCTTGACAAGCGGTGGTGGGCATAGAGATGGCTTCTCGTCGGGGTGCGTGGGGGGAGTGTGGGTGGGGAGGGCATCCGACGCTCCGCGACGGACAGGACATCCTCGCTGCGCGTCGGACAGGGCATCCTTGCTGCGCGGCGGACAAGGCCCCAGGCGCTTCGCGCCGGATGCGCGCTGGCGGGCTTCGCCCGTGGGGGTGGTCTGTGCTCGGCTTTGCTTTGGGTGGGGAAGGCATCCTTGCTGTGTGTTGGGGGTGGTGGTTTGGGAGTGGTTTTTGTTAGTGCTGTTGGGTTTTGGCTTGGGTGGCTTCGAGGGTTAGGAGGGTGTGTTTGGCGGTTTCGCCGCCTGCGTACTGGCCGTAGGAGCCGTCGGAGCGGACTACGCGGTGGCAGGGGACGATTAGGGGGAGGGGGTTTGTGGCGCAGGCGGAGCCGACTGCGCGGACGGCTTTGGGGCTGCCTGCGGCGGTGGCTACCTGGGCGTAGCTTTCGGTTGTGCCGTAGTGGATGGCGGGTAGGTGGGTGAGTACGGCGCGGCGGAAGCCCTTGGAGAGGCGGAAGTCCAGGGGTAGGTCGAAGTGGTGGCGGGTGCCTGCGAAGTACTCGTCCAGTTGGCGGGCGACGGGGTCGAGTTTGGCGGGGGCGTGCAGGACGCGGGGGCTGATGAGGGTGGCCAGGGAGGTGAGGGTGGCGTTGTGGTCCTGGCGTTCGAAGGCGACTCGGATGAGGCCGGTGGTGGTAGTGGCCAGGAGTAGTGGGCCGACGGGGGAGTCGAGGGTGCGGTAGGCGATGTCGAGGAGGCCTTCCTGGGTGGCGGTGGACACCAGGCGGGCGTGGAGGCGGCGGGTGGTGGGCTCGTCGACTTCGGGGAGGGAGTCGAAGGGGTTGTGGGTCATGGCTTTGCTCCTTGCTGGTAGGTGGCGCGCAAGGTCTTCATGCCGTCGGCGGCGGCACGGCGGGCGGCGTCGGTGGAGCCGCCGGTGATGGTGGCGATGTCCTTGTAGGGCAAGCCCGCGACGTAGTGGTAGGCGACGACGGCGCGTTGCTTGTCGGGTAGCTGGGCCAAGGCGGTCCACAGGTCGCCGTCCCAGTCCTCGGGGCGGCCGCGGGTGCTCGGGCGGTCGGGGACCTCGTGCACCGGGACGGCGCGGCGGGCCCTGGCGCGGGTGATGTCGATGGCCTTGCGGTGCGCGATCGTGACGAGCCAGGCGCCGACGTCGGCGTCGTCGGGCAGGTCGGGGTAGGCCCTGAGGGCGGACAGGAACGTCTCGGACCAGGCGTCCTCGGCGTCCACGGGGCCGACGACGGCGCGGCACACCCGCAGGACGGCGGGGCCGTGCTCGTCCACGACCTGTTCGAACGGTTTCACGGTCACATCTTGTAGACGTCCGAACCGGGGAGAACGTGAGGTCGGGGTTCCCTGGTCACGATAGCTTCAGTGTTGAGTGAAACGAACCGTCGAGAACCAGCCGGGGAGGAACGCGGGGAGGGTCAGCCCAGGAGGACGCGGTCGGCGACCAGTGCGGTGGCGTTGTCGCGGCCGCCGTTGGCGTAGGCGGTGTCGACCATGGTCTCGACGGCGTGGCCGGGGGTGGGGCTGTCGGCGAGGACGGTCTTGATGGTGGTGATGTCCAGGGACTTGTGCATGCCGTCGGTGCTCAGCAGCAGGCGGCCGACGGCCGAGCCGGTCTTGGCGTGGCCCATGTCGGCGGGGCGGACGGTGCGCACGGACGTCGTGACGATGTGCTCCATGCGGGGCGTCGGCTCGTTGCCGCGGGCCCGGAAGAACTCGGCGAGGGTGTGGTCGGTGGTGATCAGGTGCAGCATCCGGCCGTTCCACCGGTAGGCGCGGCAGTCGCCGACCCAGGCGATGTCGCACGGCCCGTCCGGGCGGTCGGCGGCGGGCAGCACGGCCACCACGAGCACGGTGTCGGCCTCGGGCTGGGGGAACTGCCGGACCAGTTCGCGCTGGGCGGCCATGATGCCCGCGCGTGCGCCCCGACGTGCGCCGACCCGCGCCGCGACCAGCGCGGCGGTCCGCGACGCCCTGGCGGCGAGCAGGTGGTCGCCGATGCCGTCGGCGACGACGAACGCGGTCTGCCCGGTGGTCGGGTCGGTCGCGGTGGCCAGTGCGTCGGCGTTCACCGAACGCGGGCCGCGCCTGCTGGCCGACTCGCAGGTCGTGCCCGTCATCCGGGCTGCGTCGGGAAGGGGGATTGCGGCGGTGTCTGCGGACATGACCGGACCTCCTCGGCGGGGTGCTGCACCCAGTCAACTGCCGGGATCCCCGGAAAGTGCCCTCAGACCCCCGAACCAGGCCTCAATTGTGAGGCCTGCTCAGGTGCTAGTCCATCACCGGGATCGACCGGTCGTTCACCGCGTTCCCGTCGCCACGCGCTGAACACAGCGGTCATCGCGGTCACCCACGCCGCTCCGAGGGTGTACCCGGCCAGCACGTCGGACACGTAGTGCACGGAGAGCGCCACCCGCGACAGGCCGATGCCCAGCACCATCACGACCGAGAGCACCAGCGCCACCCACCGCCACCCCCGGCTCATCGCGGGCCAGAACAGCAGCGACAGCACCGAGTACGACACCACCGCCGCCTGCGAGTGCCCGCTCGGGAAGCTCAGCCCGGAGGCGTGGGCCAGCGGGTCGGCCACGATCGGTCGGGCCCGGTGCACGACCGCCTTGACCACCTCGTTGAGCGCCGCGCCGCCCAGCTGGGTCACCACGACGAACGCCGCCAGCCGGTGCAGCTCCCTGCGCAGCAGCCAGCCGGCGAGCACCGTGAACACGACGAAGTAGACCGGGGCGGACCCGACGAAGCTGAGCACCTTCATGGCCGTGGCGAACACGTCGTGGGCCAGCGCGAACCGGTGCAGGCCGTCGCGGGCGTCGTCGTCCACGGTCTGCAGCGGCGGCCACTGGTCCTGCACGAAGAACAGCAGGAGCCCGAACGGCACGGCGGCCAGCGCCAGCGCGACCAGGGCGAGGACCGACCGCAGGCCGAACCGGGTGTCGGAGGGGCGCATCGGCGGTGTGCTCACCGACGAGGAATAACCCATCCGTCCGTTCGGCACACCTGCCTGTCACCCGAACGGGTGAAGGTCATGTCAGGAGGCCGTCGACGAACCGCAGCTTCCCCAGGACGACGGGCGACAGCACGAACGGGTACAGGTCGTCCTTGCCCATGCTGCGGTTGAGCTGGTTCACCGCGCGCGAGAGCGGCACCCAGGTGTCGACGAGGTCGTCGAACTCCACCGCCTCCTCCGACGGGACGGCGTCGACCGGGGCGTGCGGGTGCGGGGTGATGTCGCGGCCCGCGACCAGGACCCCGTAGGCCGCCGCGGTCTGCACCGTGTCGCGGATGTGCAGCAGGTGCGCGAACGTCTCCGCCCAGTCCTCCCACGGGTGCGCGGTCGCGTACGTGCTGACGTGCGACTCCTCCCACCCCGGCGCGGGCTCGTTGGCGTAGTGCGCCTCCAGGGCCGCCTGGTAGTCGGCGCGCTCGTCGCCGAACACGGCGCGGAAGGCCTCGTGGAAGCCCGCCCGGTCGATCAGCACGTCCCAGTACCAGTGGCCGACCTCGTGGCGGAAGTGGCCGAGCAGCGTGCGGTACGGCTCGGCGAGCCGGGCGCGCATCGCCTCGCGGTGGCTGTCGTCGCCCTCGGCGAGGTCGATGGTGATCACGCCGTTCGCGTGCCCGGTGACCACGTGCTCCTGGTCGCTGGACAGCAGGTCGAACGCCAGCCCGCCGTCCGGGTCCTCGGTGCGCGGGGTGACCGGCAGGCCGAGGTCGTCCAACTGGTGCAGCAGCCGTCGTTTCGCTGCTTCGGCGCGGGCGAACGGCTCGGCGGAGACGCCGTCGGCGGGGCGGGTGCGGGTCAGGGCGCAGCAGTCGCACAGCACGTCCTCGCCGTCGACGAGCCAGTTGCAGCCCGCGACGACGGAGTTGGCGCAGCGCTGCCGTCCGGACAGGGCGACCAGTGCGCGGTCGTCGCGCGAGTAGCCGACCGCCGTCCCGCACACCACGCAGCTGTAGTTCTCGAAGAACAGCAGGTTTCCGCACGAGGGGCAGGTGAACGAGCGCACGGCGGTGCCTCCAGGGCTTCCGGGGGAGTCGCCTCCGGGTACCCGTTCCGCGGCGCGGCAAGCGTGATGCCGCGCTCAGCGCGCCCGGCGGGTGTAGGCGGCGGGGGTGACGCCCTTCCAGCGCTTGAAGGCGTGGATGAAGCTCGACGCCTCCGCGTAGCCCAGCCGCAGAGCGACGTCCTCGACGGCGAGCGCCCTGATGGCCAGCAGCTCCTCCGCG
Source organism: Umezawaea tangerina (assembly GCF_003002815.1). Taxonomy (GTDB): domain Bacteria; phylum Actinomycetota; class Actinomycetes; order Mycobacteriales; family Pseudonocardiaceae; genus Umezawaea; species Umezawaea tangerina. Next base: position 105,835 of record NZ_PVTF01000008.1, read on the forward strand.
AGCGCCTCGCGCACCTCGTCGAGCAGCTCCTGGTAGCTCGTGCCGGAGTCGGCGAGCCTGCGCCGCAGCGTGCGGGTGCTCACGGCCAGCTCGCGTGCGACGTGGTCCATGCCGAGGCCGATCGCGCCGGGGCGGGCCAGCAGTTCGCGCACCTCGTGGGCGATCCCGGCCCGCGCGCGCCGCTTCGCCACGAGCTCGCGGCAGCGGGCCTCGCAGAGCGCGACGGTGTGCGGGTCGGCCTGGGGGAGCGGGCGGGCGAGGAACGCCGCGTCGAACGTGGCCACCGTGCGCGGGCGGCCGAACCGGGGCCGCAGGCCGAACACCCGCTCGTGGCGGTCTACGTCGGCGGGTTCGGGGAAGCGGAAGTCGACGGCGAGCAGCGGGGCGTCGTCGGGCAGCAGCTCGCCGATGACGGTGTGGATCGCGGCCAGGTCGCGTTCCACCAGGAACCGCGCCACCGGCCGGGGCAGCGCGCTGTCGTCCAGCTCGATGTGCGCGCGGCCGTCGGACAGCGAGGCGCGCGGGATGCTGAACGTGAAGCTGAGGTCCAGGAAGCGCAGCGCGACGTTGACCGCGGCCAGCATCGTCGGGCTGCTGATGAAGGCGTAGCCGAGGAACCCGAACGTCGTCACGTGGTATCGGCCGCCGAGGGTGGGCCCCGCGTCGGGCATCAGCGCGGCCAGCGTGCGGATGACCCGCAGCTCCTGGCCCGCGGCCACCTCGGCGTCGGGGTCGGTCAGGTCGGCGGGGGAGATCCCGCTGTCCGCGAGCAGCCGGTCGGCGGGGATGCCGTGCTCGGCGCCGAAGCGCACCAGCAGCGCGACCCCGGCCACGCTCCGCGGGAAGTCCCAGTGCCCGACCACCGGCTCCGCGAGTGACGTCATGGCCGACATTGTCGATTCCCCGTCCTCTCCTGTCTTGGGCCGGACGTGTGGAGATCCCTAACGTCGGCCGGGTGCCCCGTCCCCCGCGCCGCCTCCGCGGACCCCGTGTCGTCGTCATCGGCGCGGGGTTCGCGGGGATCGGCGTGGCCGCCGAGCTGCTGCGCGACGGGTTCGCGGTGACCGTGCTGGAACGCGCGGACGACGTCGGCGGGGTGTGGCGCGACAACACCTACCCGGGTGCCGCCTGCGACGTGCCGTCCTCGTTGTACTCCTACTCGTTCGCGCCGAACCCGTCGTGGCCGCGCCGGTACGCCCGGCAGCCCGACATCCTGGACTACCTGCGCCGGGTCGCGGAGGACACCGGGGTGCTCGACCGGGTGCGGCTGGGCGCGGACGTGGTGGCCGCCGAGTTCGACGAGACCGCGCACCGGTGGCGGGTGGAGCTGGCAGGCGGCGGGGTCGTCGAGGCGGACGTGCTGGTGTCCGCGGTCGGGCAGCTGTCCCGGCCGGTCGTGCCGGACCTGCCCGGCGCGGAGTCGTTCCGCGGCCCGGCGTTCCACAGCGCCCGCTGGGAGCACGACCACGACCTCACCGGGCGGCGGGTGGCGGTGATCGGCACCGGTGCCAGCGCCGTCCAGTTCGTGCCGCACCTGCAGCGCGCCGCCGCGCGGCTCACGGTGTTCCAGCGGTCCGCGACGCACGTCGTGCCCAAGCCCGACCGCGCCTACCGGCCGTGGCACCACCGGGTGTTCCGGACCTGGCCCTCGGTGTTGCGGGCCGCCCGGCTGGGCGTGTGGCTGCTGGGCGAGGGGCTGACCGCGGCGCTCACGTCCGCGCAGGCGCTCGGCGGGCCGGTGGCCGGGGCGTCCCGGCTGCACCTGCGCCGCCAGGTCCGCGACCCGCGGCTGCGCGCCCGGCTGGTGCCGGGGCACCGCGTCGGCTGCCACCGGCTGTTGTTCTCCAACGACTGGTACCCGGCGCTCGCGCGGCCCAACGTGGACCTGGTCACCGAGCCGATCACCGGGCTGACGCCGACCGGTGTGCGCACCGCCGACGGCGTGGAGCACCCGGCGGACGTGATCGTGTACGGCACCGGGTTCGCCGCGACGGACTTCCTCGCGCCGATGGAGGTCCGCGGCCGAGGCGGGCGCAAGCTGGCCGACGAGTGGGCCGCCGGGGCGCGGGCGCACCTGGGCATGACGGTGCCGGGTTTCCCCAACCTCTTCCTGCTCTACGGCCCCAACACGAACCTCGGCGGCAACTCGGTCGTGTACATGATCGAGCGGCAGTGCCGTTACGTGGTGCGGGTGCTGCGGTACATGGCGGCGATGCGGGTGTCCACAGTGGAGGTCCGCCGCGAGGCCGCCGAGCGGTTCGACGCCGAGACGCAGGCCAGGCTGGCGCGCAGCGCGTGGAGCCGCTGTTCGAGCTGGTACCGCGACGCCACCGGGCGGATCACGACGAACTGGCCCGGCCTGGTGTGGGAGTACCGCCGCCGCACCAGGTGGGTGGACCACCGGGACTTCGACCACGGGGGCAGGCCATGACCGACTACGACGTCCTGGTGATCGGCTCGGGGTTCGGCGGTTCGGTCACCGCGCTGCGGCTGACCGAGAAGGGCTACCGGGTCGGCGTGCTGGAGGCCGGGCGGCGCTTCGCCGACGACGAGTTCGCCGCCAGCTCGTGGCACCTGCGCGACTACCTGTTCGCCCCTCGGTTGGGGTGCCTGGGCATCCAGCGGGTCGACCTGCTGCGCGACGTGCTCGTGCTCAGCGGCGCCGGGGTCGGCGGCGGGTCGCTGGTCTACGCGAACACGCTGTACGAGCCGCCGGAGCCGTTCTTCCGCGACCGGAGGTGGGCCGGGATCACCGACTGGCACGCGGAGCTGGCGCCCTGGTACGACCAGGCGCGGCGGATGCTCGGGGTCATGGAGTACCCCGGCACGACACCGGCCGACCGGGTGCTGCGGTCGGTCGCCGACGACCTCGGGGTCGGCGCGAGCTACCACCGCGCGGAGGTCGGCGTCTTCTTCGGCACGCCCGGCGAACGGGTCGCGGACCCGTACTTCGGCGGGGCGGGGCCCGACCGCGCCGGCTGCGTGCACTGCGGCGAGTGCATGACCGGGTGCCGGCACAACGCCAAGAACACGCTGGTGAAGAACTACCTGCACCTGGCCGAACGCGCCGGTGCCGTCGTGCACCCGCTGACCACCGCCGTGGACGTGCGGCCGGTCCGCGGCGGCTACCGGGTCGACACCCGGCGCACCGGGGTGCTGTCCGGTGGGCGGCGGACGTTCACCGCGGGGCAGGTCGTGTTCTCCGCGGCGGCGCTGGGCACGCAGAAGCTGCTGCACCGGCTGCGCGACCGGGGCAGCCTGCCCGCGATCTCGCCGCGGCTGGGGTTGTTGTCCCGCACCAACTCCGAGGCCGTCCTGGGCGTCCGGGCGCGCACGGCCGCGGCGGACTACTCGCGCGGCGTCGCGGTCACCTCGTCGATCCACCCCGACGACCACACCCACGTCGAACCGGTGCGCTACGGGCGCGGCAGCAACCTGATGGGGCTGCTGATGACCGTGCTGGTCGACGCGGAACCGGGCACGCCCCGGTGGCGGCTGGGGGTGCGGGAGCTCGTGCGGCGGCGCAAGGACCTGCGCAAGCTGCTCGACCCGCGGCGCTGGTCGGAGGAGACCGTGGCGCTGCTGGTCATGCAGGACCTCGACAACTCGTTGACCACCCGCACCCGCCAGGGCCTGTTCGGCAGGCGGCTGACCACGTCGGCGGGGGAGGGCGAGGCCAGTCCGGTGTGGATCCCCGGCGGGCACGACGCCGCGCGCCGGGTCGCCGCGAAGATCGGCGGCATCCCCGGCGGCGCGTGGACCGACCTCGCGGACATCCCGATGACCGGCCACTTCATCGGCGGGTGCGTCATCGGTGACACGGCGGCCTCCGGTGTCGTCGACCCGTACCACCGGCTGCACGGCCACGAGGGCCTGCACGTGGTGGACGGGTCGACCATCCCGGCCAACCCCGGCGTGAACCCCTCGCTCACCATCACCGCGCTGGCCGAGCGCGCGATGTCGTTGTGGCCCAACAAGGGCGACCCCGACCCGCGGCCCACGGCGGGCTCGCCGTACGCGCGGGTCGCACCCGTCGCGCCGGACCACCCCGTCGTGCCGCGCACCGCGCCCGGCGCGCTGCACCTGCCCATCACCCCGAAATGAGGTCGTCCCCGTGGACACCGAGTACCCGCCCGAACCGTGGGACCTGCACGGTCACGGCTGCGTGTCGCTGTGGAGGGTGCAGCAGGACATGCTGCCGCCGCTGCCCTCCGGCGTCCGGCCGGTGACCGCGTTCGGGCGCGCGGTGGTGGCGACCGCGTTCGTCGACTACCTGCCGGGCAGCCTGCTGCCCTACCGCGAGCTGCTGGCCGCGGTGGTCGTGCGCGACGGCCTGCGGCTCGGGCTGTCGATCACGCACATCTGGGTGGACAGCCCGGCCTCCAAGGCGGGTGGGCGCGAGCTGTGGGGCATCCCCAAGGAGCTGGCCGGGTTCAAGGTGGTCCCGGCGCCCGCGTTCGCCGCCGTGGCCACCGACATCGCCGAGGCCGAGCACTCCTCCTACGGCCGTGGGGTCCCGGCTCCGGTGGCCGGGTCGGTGTTCCAGACGCTGCACGGCTCGACCGTCCGGACCCCGGTGCGGATGAGCGGGCGGGTGCGGGTGGCGAAGGTCGGGTGGCGGTTCGCGCCGGAGGGCCCGCTCGCGTGGCTGGACGGACTGACGCCCGCGCTCGGGCTGTCGGTGGTGTCGTTCCGGATGCGCTTCGGGCCGCGGTGACGCCGTCCGCGGGGCCCGCTCAGGCGGGGAAGAGGGTGCCGACGAGCCGCAGGACGTTGGCGCGCAGCTCGGCGCCCGCCTGCTCCTGACCGGCCAGCTGGCGCAGCAGCGCCTGCTGGAACAGGCCGTCGACCATCGCGTACAGCGGCGCGGGCGGCACCGCGACCTCCCGGCCGACCAGCTCGGCGTAGCGGCTGACGATGCGCCAGATCATCCGCTCCAGCATCGCGTCGATCTCCAGCACGTCCTCGCGGAACGACGGCTCGAACAGCGCCTGCGAGCGCAGGTCGTACCAGAGGCGGTGCATCGTGGCGTCGTCGACGAGCGTGGCGATGAGGGCGTCGGTGAAGCCGTCGGCCAGCGTCTGCGGGGTCTCCGCGGTGGCGACGATCGTGTCGTAGCGCTGCGCGCACGCGGTCTTGTACTGCCGGACGCAGTACGTGATCAGCTCGACCTTGTCGCGGAAGTAGTAGTGCAGGACGCCGTGCGAGAACGCCGAGTTCTGCGCGATCTCCCGCAGGCTCGTGCGGGCGTAGCCGAGTTCGGACAGCGTTTGGAGCGCCGCACCCGCGAGCTCGCGGCGGCGCTCCTCGAACTTGTCGACCTGTCGCCGTGAGACGCGGTCGAGCTTCTCGGCAGTGGACATCGCCGCTCAGAGTAGCTGATCGGGTGCATCTTGACGGTTGTCCAAGAAAAGCTTGACAGTCGTCCAAACCGTTCCTAGCGTGTGGTCCACATCACTGGCGATGGCGAAAGGCGGCATGGGATGAGCCGAATGGATCTGTCCGGGAGGTGCGTCCTCGTCACCGGAGGCGCCCGCGGCCTCGGAGCGGGCATGGCGCAGGCGCTCACCGCCGCCGGAGCTCGGGTGATGATCGCCGACGTGCTCAAGGACGCGGGGGAGCAGACCGCGGCCGGGCTGGAGGGCGGCGGGTTCGTCGAGCTGGACGTCACCGACGACGCCGCGTGGGAGAACGCGGTCGCGCACACCGTCGCCGAGTTCGGCGGGCTGGACGTCGTGGTCAACAACGCGGGCATCGAGGTCACGGCGCTGATCGTGGACGTCGACCCGGACGAGACGCGCAAGATGCTCGAGGTCAACATCCTCGGCACGATGCTGGGCCTCAAGCACGGCATGCGCGCCATGCGGCCCGGCGGAGCGGCGGGCAAGGGCGGCACGATCATCAACATCGCCTCGGTCGCGGCCACCATCGCGTTCCCCGCGATCGGCGGCTACTCGGCCACGAAGTCCGCGGTCGACCGGCTCACCCGCGTCGCGGCCGCCGAGTCCGGCAAGCTCGGCTACGGCGTGCGCGTCAACTGCGTGTACCCCGGCCTGGTCGCCACGGACATGGGCATGAAGCTCGCCGTCGAGACCGCGGGCATCGGCCTGTTCGAGAGCCCCGAGGCCGCCGTGGGCGCGGTCGTCGAGCTGACGCCCTCCGGACGGCTGGGCGAGGTGTCCGACATGGCCGACGCGGTGGTGTTCCTCGCCTCCGACGCGTCGAGGTTCGTCAACGGCGCAGGCCTGCCGGTCGACGGCGGGATGGGGATGTGACATGAGCTCCTCCACCAAGCCTGTCGTCGTCTACGGCGTGTCGGGTTACACCGGTCGGCTGATCTGCGAGTACCTCCGCGAGTACCACGTGCCGTTCATCGCCGCGGGCCGTGACGGCAAGAAGGTGCAGGAGGTCGTCGACCGCATCCCCGGCATCGAGACGGCGGACTACGAGGTCGTCGAGGTGAGCCACGACGTCGATGCGCTCACCTCGTTGTTCTCCGGCGCGTCCGTCGTCTGCAACACCGTCGGCCCGTTCATCAAGCTCGGCCCGGAGGCCGTGGAGGCCAGCCTCGCGGCGGGCTGCCACTACCTCGACACGACCGGCGAGCAGGACTGGGCGCTGGCGGCGAAGGAGAAGTGGGGCCAGGCGTTCGCCGACGCGGGGCTCCTGCTCTCGCCGGGTGTCGCGCAGATGTACACCACCGGCGAGATCGCCGCCAACATCGCGCTGGAGACCGTGCCCGGCCTGGACACGCTGGACATGCTGGTGCTGTGGAAGGGCTTCCCGACCTACGCCTCCACCCAGACGATCTTCACCATCCTCAAGGCCGACTGGTTCCACCTGCAGAACAACCAGTACGTGGCCTGGGACCACCGGGCGACCCGCGAGTGCGTCGTCCCCGGCCAGCACGGCACCGCGCTGACCGTCCCGTGGGGCGGCACGCTGCACCCGGTGTGGTTCAAGGACGACCCGCGCGTGGCGACGTGCCTGGTCACCGGCGGTGTCATGGACCGCGCGGTGATGGACGGCGTCGTCGCCACCACCGGCATGTTCGAGGAGCAGATCCGGCCGCTGGACCCGGAGGCGCAGGAGGCCGCGCTGTCCGACATCGCCGCCGGGCTCCAGGCCGACATGCCGCCCAGGGAGAACCCGCGCGTCAACACCTCCATCGACTCGGTGCACGCCACCGGGCCGCTGGGGCGGGTGCACGTGGCCATCCACGGCAACTCCAACTACAAGCAGACCGGTCTGCTCCAGGCGTTCGCCGCGTACTCGCTGCTCCAGCAGGCGCCGCGGCGCACCGGGTTCGCGTCGGCGTGCCAGGCGTTCGGCCACCGCGAGCTGCTCGGCGTGCTGCGCAACTTCGGCCTGGTCCTCAACCCCGTCGTGGAAGCGCACACCTGACATGTCCCTGACGGCCTACCTGGACAAGGGGGCGTCGCTCGGTCGTGACGCCCCCTGCCTGACGATGGACGGCGTGTCGCTCTCCTACGGCGACGTGCAGGACCTGTCGCACTCGGTCGCCCGCGCGCTGGCCCGCGCGGGCGTCCGGGCGGGCGACAAGGTGGGGATCCTGTCGGGCAACGACCCGAAAGCGTTCGCGTGCGTCTTCGGCGTCGCGCGCCGCGGGGCCGTGTGGTGCCCGATCAACCCGCGCAACGCGGCGGGGGAGAACCGGGAGCTGCTGGAGCTGTTCGACTGCGTCGCCCTCCTGCACGCCCCCGCCTACGCCGACCTCGTCGCCGAGATCGCCCCCACCCTGCCCCTGCTCACCACGGTGGTCCCGCTCGACGACCTGGACGCCTGGCTCACCGGCGACCCCGTCGACTACGACCCCTCACCGCCCGACGACACCGTCATGATCGTCGGTACCGGCGGCACCACCGGCAGGCCGAAGGGCGTGCAGCTGACCGACCGCAACCTCGAGACCATGACCGCCCTCACCCTCATGGCCTACCCGTTCGACCCGCGCCCGGTCTACCTCGCCATGGCCCCGCTCACCCACGCCGCGGGCGTGCTCTGCTTCCCGGTCATGGCCATGGGCGGCGAGGTCGTCGTCATGCCCGCCCCCGACCTCGGCTCGTTCCTCGACCTCGTCGAGCGGCACCGCGTCACCCACACGTTCCTGCCGCCGACCCTCGTCTACATGCTGCTGGCCCACGAACGACTGTCCACAACGGACCTGACGTCGCTGCGCTGCTTCTGGTACGGCGCCGCCCCCATGTCCCCGGCCAGGCTCGAACAGGCCCTCACCGCCATCGGCCCCGTCATGGCCCAGCTCTTCGGCCAGTCCGAAGCCCCCATGATGGTCTCCATGCTCGCCCCGGCCGACCACTTCCTCCCCGACGGCACCATCGCCCACACCCGCCTCGCCTCGGCGGGCCGCCCCGGCCCCCTCGTCACCGTCGCGATCATGGACGACGAGGGCACCCTGCTCCCCACCGGCTCCCGCGGCGAGATCGTCGTCCGCGGCTCCCTGGTCATGCGCGGCTACTACAAGAACGCGGCGGCCACCGAGGAAGCCTCCAGGTTCGGCTGGCACCACACCGGCGACATCGGCTACCTCGACGACGACGGCTACCTCTACGTGGTCGACCGCGCCAAGGACATGATCATCACCGGCGGCTTCAACGTCTACTCCGCCGAGGTGGAACAGGCCCTCATGGCCCACCCCTCCGTACGCGACTGCGGCGTGGTCGGCCTCCCCGACGAGAAGTGGGGCGAACGCGTAGTAGCGGTGGTCCAACCCCACCCCGACACCACCGCCGACCCCGAAGAGCTCGCGGCCTTCGTCAAACAACGCATCGGCAGCGTCAAGACCCCCAAGCAAATCCACATCTGGCCCGACCTCCCCCGCTCGACCGTGGGGAAGGTCCTCAAAACCGCCATCAAATCGACACTCCGGTCCGGCTGATCCCCCTCACCGGACCCCACCACCGCGTCGCCGACCGGTCCACCCCCACCCGGACCGGTCGGCGACCGGGCCCCACGCGAACACCGGCGGTTTCGTGCGGGCACGACACGGGCTGCTGCCGCGCTGCCGGACGACCTCGATCTGCTCGACCCCACCACCCGCGGGGCTCGGGGCCGCTGACTCCGGCCTCTCAGGTGCCCGAGGTGAAGAACCGGCGCAGGTGCTCGGCGATGACCGCGGGGTTGCCGCCTTGGGTCTGAGGGCCGCCGTGGTTGACGCCGGGGACGTCGACGCGAGTCGCCCGCGGCAGCACGTCCTCCAAGGCGTCCAGGGTTCCGGTGAACAGCTCCGGGGCGCCCACGCCGCACAGCAGCAGGACCTCGGCGGTCACGTTCCGGTAGTCGGCGATGGTGCCCTCACTGGCTTCCACCACGGCCAACTCCTGTTCCCACGCCACGATCAAGTCGCTTAGCGGGACGTCGTCACCCTTGGCCAGGTGGGCATCGGCCCACAGCAACGCCCGGTTGACGGCCGGCCGCGTCATGATCCTCCCCATCAGGCGGTACGGCGCTGAAACGGCTCGTGCCCGCGGGTCCGAGCCCTGCGCGTCCCTGGCGAGGCTTGCCATGGCTCCGCCGACGTCCCCGTCGGCGAGCAGGCGTCGCCCCCGGCTGATCACCGCTGTGAACTCCTCCAGGCCCGGTTGGCCGACGAACAGGACCGGCTCGAACACGGCGACCTTGCTGATCGCGGGTGTCGACATGGCGCCGTGCAGCGCGAACAACCCGCCGTCGGCGACCCCGAAGACGTACCGCGCGCCGGTGGCCGTGACGATCGCGTCGAGCCGCGGCCACGTCGGTCGGGGAGGTGAACGGTGAACTGGTCGGCCAACGCGGCGCCCAGTTCCATGTAGTGCTGCGAGGACAGGGCGCTGCCATCGTTTCGACCTGCTCGCGGCTGAGCGCGGTGACGCTGCCGTCGGGGAGTCCGAGGATGCGGTCGACGGCCAGGGCGTGAAGCCTGAACCTCGTGGCGAGAACGTCGATCGCGTGCTCTCGGGCCGACTCGTCGGCGGCGTCGACCAGCTGCAACAGGGTCACCTTGATGCGCGCGGCCAGAGCGTGGACCATGTCGGCGACGCCCTCGGGGTCGAACGTGTCGAACGCCCCCTGCGCCACACCCTCGGAGATCAACCGCGTGAGCACCGGCCGAAGCAGGCCCTCTTCGAGTGTGACGATTCGTTCGTACAGGTGGGCGTTCTCAGGCCTCAACAGCGATACCGCGGCGGCCAGCCGCTCGGGCGTTCCTGTCGCCATCTTGACGTCGAAACCGGCTTGCAGCAGTGCGTTCAACCGATCCAGCGCGTCACCCCGGCATCGGGTCGCGGCGGCTTCCACGGCGGCGAACTGGTCGCGCGCACTGCGGTCGGCCAGAGCGGCTATCAGCGCGTCCTTCGACGGGAACCAATCGTCGGGGCGTCAACGGGATGGCGTCCACGGTCAAGACCGGGATGTCCTGACGTGACCTGCCGGAACGGCACGTGCCGTGGAGGACGGCCTGTGCCGGTTCCGGCGGTGGTCGTGCGACGACACCCCACCGCGTCAGGAGTGCTGAGCCCCCACAGCCTCCAACCACCCCCGCCTCGACACCCCCCTCCTGAACTCCCGCACGTGCACCCCCGCCCTCAACCACGCCACCGGGAACGCATCCCCCGCATCCCTGACCACCCTCCCGAACACATCCCTCTCCCGATCCCTCGACGTCCCCGCCAAATCCGCCAGTAGACCCGCCGTCGTCACCAACCCCATCCGCCCCAGAGCCGTCACGTCCCGAGAAGCCGACGACACCGCCGCCACAGCCCTCCCGCCCAACGCCACCCGGTGCACCACGTTCTCCAGCGGCCTCAACGGCTCCGGTACCCCATCGTCCCCTTCGGACCGAGGCGGCAACTCCCGAAGTCCGTCACTCACGTGCGACCGCTGAACCTGGTCCAACGCCAGGTCCACGTGGTGACGCAGCTCGGACGGCAACGCCAACTCGGCGCTGGACACCGCCAGGGCCGACACGACCCCCGGCCGGTCCGGTACCAACCGCCCGACCACCCGAAGACCAAGCCCGGCGGCTCCGGCCAACACCCTCAGGTTCTCCCGAACCCGCTGGTCCCCGACAAGATCCACGTGCGCCTCACCCAGGGACAGCCGCAACGCCGCACCGGCCGCCCCGACCACCGTTCCCTCCAGGAACAGCAGATCCTCCCCGGCAGGCCGATGCCCCACGGGCCGCGTGTCCGCGTGGAACGCCCGCGCCACCTGCTCGGCCAACGGCTGCTCCCACAAGCCCGCCAACGGCGCCGCGTCCCACCCCGCGCCGGAGGCGGCGACCGCCCGCACGGCCTTCCCCGCCCCGAGCCGCCGATCCGGTGATCCGGTCCCGCCCGACAACAACATGCCCGCCCGCCCCAGCTCCCGCTGGGTCAGCCCGGACTCGCCGATGGCCACCGCACCTCCCGCGGCCGCCGTCACCCGCTCGGCTCCACCGGGCATGATCGCCGGCACCGTCCACAACAGACCGGTCTCGTCCACGAGGTGCGTCACCACCCCGCTGTACCCGGACGACGCCACCACGACCTCGGTGCACAACCCGTACAACCGCAACGCCCCGACGGGGGAGTACTCCCGCCGAGCCGTCCCGCGCAGCTCGGCCGAGACCGTGCCGCCACGCAGGTCGTGGCACAGCAGCATCAGGTCGACCAGCTCACCCGTCAGAACCTCGCGGTCGAACGAGGAGTCCCCGGCCCGCGCCGCCGCCAACGCCGCGGCGATCCTCAGCCCACCAGCGGAAGCGCGGTGCAACCCCGCCACCCTGGCCACGTGCACCGCCCGCAGCAGTTCGGCCCGCACCACCGCCCCGCTACCGGCGGCCCCGGACCGGAGCACCGTCGCACACGCCTCCCACAACGCCCCCGCCGCTGCCCGCTCGTCCTCGCGCGCCTCGGCGACCTCGACCGGCTCCTCCGCGACCGCCTCCACGACCTCGGAAGCGGCCGCGGCGGGGGCGACCACGTCGGCGACCTCGGCCGCCGCGACAGCCACCCCGCGGTGCAGGCACCTGGGCGCCAGCAGGCAACTGCACACCAGGTCCTCGGCGGCGGCGAGCACCCCGCCGCTCAACGTCCACGTCAGCGACGTGTCGGCGTCGAGCTCCGCCCGAGCCGTGTCGCCGTCGACGACGACGTCCCACGTCCCCGCCCGGTCCAACGACGCGTCGACCCGCTTGCGCAGCCGCGGCGGGAGGTCGTCGAGCACGTCGGCCAGGACCGCGGGCGCCACCGGTGGCGGGGTCATCCGCGCACCTTCTCCCCGACCCAGCGCGCGAGCGCTTGCGGGCTGAGCGCGGCCACCGGCATCCCGGCCGCCACCAGCGCTCCCGCCACCGACGTGGAGTACCGCGCGACCCCGCTGTCGTCGAGGCTCGCGCACCCCAGCACCGTCACGCCGGACGTCACGAGCTCCCGGACCTGCCCGACGAGGGCGCCCACCGGGCCGCCCTCCTCGAAGTCGCTCACCAACACCACCATCGTCCTCTCCGGCACGGTCACCATCGAGCGGGCGTGCCGCAGCGCGCCCGCGATGTGCGTGCCGCCTCCGACCCGCACCTCCAGCAGCAGCGACAGCGGGTCCGCCACCCGGTCGGTCAAGTCGACGACCTCGGTGGAGAACGCCAGGAAGTGCGTCGACAGCGACGGCACCCCGGCGAACACCGCGGCGGTGAGCGCGGACCACACCGTGGACGCCTCCATCGAGCCCGACACGTCCACCACGAGCACCAGCCGCCAGTCCATGGACTTGCGGCCGCGGGTGCGGAACACCGGCCGCTCCGGCACCACCAGCACCCGGCCGTTCGCGTCCCGGCGCGCGGTCGCGAGGTTCGCCCGCAACGTGCGGGGCAGGTCGAGCTTCCCGCCGGGCCGACGGGTGGGCACCGGCAGCTGCATCCCGGTCAGCGCGGGCCGGACCCGCGTGGCCAGCTGCGCCGTCAGCTCGCGCACCAGCCGGGCGACCAGCGGTCGCAGCCGGGCCAGCGACGACTCCGACAGACCGCCCGCCAACGACAGGACGTTGCGCAGCAGCTCCACCGACGGCCGCACCGAGCCGGGGTCGATCTCGAGCGCGGCCTCCAGGCGCCCGCCCTCGGCGGCGGCCGCCAGGACCTCTTCGCGGACGTGGTCGCCGAACAGCTCCCGCAGCTCGTCCGACCACTCGCGCACGTCGGGGAACGGGGAGGACCGGTCGGCGCCGAGGTCGCCGCGCTCGGCGCCCTCGCCGCGGTCGCGCCCGTACAGCTCGTCCAGCGCGGCGGCGTACCGACCGGCCCCCGCGGGGCGTTCACCCCGTGCTCCGAGCACCAGCCGCCAGCGGATCGCGGCGGGAAGCTCGTTCCCCACCACGGGTTTCGCGTCCGCGGTGGACTCGGGTTCGGCGGTCGGAGCAGGTGCCTCGTAGGCGGGGCGGTCCAGGCCGTGGGCGCGCAGCGCTTCCGCGGCCGCGTGCTCCGCGTCCAGCCAGACCGCGAGCAGCTCGGGGTCGGGCAGGTGGGCGCCGTCGACCCGGTCGCCCGTGCGCTGCTCGACCACCGCGAGCACCCGTGCCCGCGCCGCCGGGCCGACGGAGGTGAACGCGCCGCGCAGCGCGGGAAGGCGGTCGAGGAAAGCCCGGTCGGCCAGCTCCTCCACCCGGTCCAGCAGCGGCGACAGCGCCTCCGGCGTCTCCAGCAGCGGGGCCGCGGCGGCCAGCACGCCGGTGAGGCCGCGGCGCAGCACGTCCCGTCGTTCGGGGGTGGTGGCGCTGTCGAGCCAGGACGCGACCCGTTCGCCCAGCGCGGCGGGCGGGGTGAGGCCGAGCAGGACCTGGGCGGCACCCGCCGCACCGGCGATCAACGGCGCGGCGGTGTCGCCCAGCCGCCGCAGGGTCGCGGTCAGCCGCAGCCCGGTGCCGTGCTTGTCGTGGCGCTGCCCCAGTTCCACCAGCGCGTGCGCGTCGGCCGGGTCCTCCGACCCGGCCAGGCCGTCGAGCTGGGCCACGGCCGCGGTGTCCAGGTCCGGTGCCAGCCGCGGGTGCGCGTCCAGGACGTCACCGGGGGTGCCGGGCAGGTGTCCGGCCTTCAGCCGGTCGAGCAGGTCGAGGCAGGCCAGCAGCTCCGGCAGCGTCGCGGCCGAGGGCAGGACGGTCGCGGCGTCCGACAGCACGTCGCCCACGAGGTCCGGCAGGCCGCACGCGGCGGCGTCGGTCAGGTCGGCCAGCACGTCGCCGGGGGTCTGACCGCCCTTCAGCTCGCGGTCGGCGCGGCGGGCGCGCAGGCGGCCCGAGGCGGCCAGCGGCAGGGTCGAGCCCCACAGCCCGGCGACCGGCAGGGTGGCCGCGGTCGACGGGGTCCACGTCGCGGTCCAGCGGGTGGTGAGCGCGTCCCCACCGCCGACGCCGGTCGTGGCGGTCGGCTCGGCGTAGGTGACGCCCAGGACGGACAGCCTGCGCAGCGCGACCTCGCGGCGCGCGTCCAGCGCGGAGCGCAACGGGTCCAGCCGCAGCACCGCCGGTTCACGGGTGCCGGGACCGGGCAGGCGGAGCTCCGCCAGCTGCGCCTCCACCGCGGGCGCCAGCCCGGAGCGGGGTGTGCCGGGTGCCAGCAGCCCGGTGCGGTGGCCGACCAGCACATCACCCGCGGCACGGGCCACGACCCGGCCCCGTCCCAGCGGTTCGGCGTGGGTCAGCACGGTCTGCACCGCCTCGACGACCTCGCTGCGGCCGGGCGCGGGCAGCCCGCGCAGCCGGGCCAGGTCGACCGCCAGCCGCAACGCCTCCCGCGCCTCACCGGGACCGGCCGGATGCCCCAGTTCCCGCACCCGCACGCAGATCCGCACGATCACCGACGCGGCGGCGGCCTCCACGGCGACCGGGTCGCCCGCCGCCTCCAGCACCGCCTGCTGCCACTCCGGGTCGCGGATGCCCGCCGGGTAGCCGGACCGCTCGTCCAGCAGCGAGAACCCGTACGGCACCAACGAGGTCACCGCCTCCGGCCCGCTCGGCTCCGCCTCCACCGCGTCCCCTTCGGGGCCGCGCAGCAGGGCGGCGGCGTGGAACGAGCCGACCACCGCCGCGCAGCGCCGACCACCCACGAGCGACACCGCCCGCCGCATCCACGCCTCACGCCGCAGGTCGAACCCGTCGACCCCGGTGCCGTCCGCCCCCGCGGCGTCGCTGCGCATCGCCCAGCCCACCATCAACGCCGCCCGCCGCACCGCCTCGGCGCTCTGACCGGGTGCCGCCGCCTCCACCAGCCGATCCCACAGGTCGTCCCCGTCCCGCCCCGTGGTGGCCCGGCGCAACGCGTCGGTCAACGGCGACGGCCCCCGCTCCGACCCCGTGTGCCCTTCGCCGCGCAGTGCCAGCGGCAGGTCGCACGGCCGCACCTCCACCCCGTTGCGGTGCGCCCACCGGACCGCCGCCAGCTCGGGCGAGAAGTCCGCGAACGGGTAGAACGCCAGACTCCCGCCGTCGCGCGCCGCCCCGGACAACGCCACCGGCGCCGTCAGCCCCGGATCGGCCAGGTGCGGCAACCACCGACCGAGCTCCTCGGGCAGCTCGACCAGCAACACCTCGGGCTCGGCGGCCGCCAGCAGGTCGGGCATCGCCGCGGCCAGCGCGGGGGAGTGGTGCCGCACCCCGATCAGGTGCGGCACGTCGTGCGCCGCCAAGCGCTCCAGCACGGCGGACTGGTCGGTGTGCAAGGGGTCTTCCTGCGCGGCGTCGGTGGGTGAGGTGGTCGTCATGCGCCCACCTCGCTCGTGCTCGGGGTTCCGCATCGCCGGCGAACAAGGTTCGTGGAAACCACGAGTGTCGTGTGGACACCCGGCGTTCGCGGCGGTGTCCGGTCGTGGTGGCCAGGAACCGCGGACGCGTTGGTGGGCAAGGAAGTCGCGCGTCCACCTCGCCGGTGGGCGGGTGGTGCGGGGGTGGTGGTTCGGGGGATCACGTGGGGGCCTCGGGCTCGGTGGTGCGTGGACGGCGGGTGGGGTGCGGGGGTGCCGTGGTCGTCGGGCCGCGGCACCCCCGCGCCTCAGTCGTCCAGGACGTCGCGGAGCTCCCACATGCGGCGCCAGGTGCGGGAGCCGGATTCGGCTCGGCGGCGGACGGCGCCGTCCCAGTAGCCGAGCAGCCTGGCCGCGTCGCCGGGGTCGTCCTTGCGGACGACGCCGAGCAGGTGGCCGGGCAGCAGGGAGAGCGGGTCGCGGTCGCCGGGGAAGTAGGTGCCCGCCAACCCGAGCGACGTGGCGACCGACACCGCCTCGGCGGTGCTCATGACCGTGGACGGGCGTTCGACGGCCCAGCCCTCCTCGGACACGCCGTTGCGCAGGTCGCGGAACGCGGTGACCAGCGCCTCCAGCACGACGTCGTCGACGGCGAACGGCGCCTTCACCCGGTCGAGCGCCGCACTGGCCTGCCTGCGGACCAGGGCGATCTCCGAGGCGAGGTCGCCGATCGGGCCGACGGACTCGAAGTTGAACCGGCGCTTGAGGGCCGCCGACATCTCCGACACACCCCGGTCGCGCAGGTTCGCCGTGGCGATCACGGTGAAACCGGGCGCGGCGTGCACGGTGGCGCCGTCGGTGCCCGACAGCTCGGGCACGGCGATCCGCCGGTCCGACAGGATCGACACCAGCGCGTCCTGCACCTCCGGCAGGCAGCGGGTGACCTCCTCGACCCGCACCACACCGCCGGTGCGCATCGCGGTGAACACCGGCGAGGGCACCAGCGCCCGCGGGCTCGGCCCCTCGGCGAGCAGCAGCGCGTAGTTCCAGCCGTAGCGCAGCTGGTCCTCCGTCGTGCCCGCGGTGCCCTGCACCACCAGCTGGCTGCTGCCCGACACGGCGGCGGCCAGCAGCTCCGACAGCATCGACTTCGCGGTACCCGGCTCGCCGACGAGCAGCAGGCCGCGCTCCCCGGCCAGGGTGATCACCGACCGCTCCACCAGCGCCCGCTCGCCGACGAACTTCGGACTGATCACCAGCCGGGACGGCACGCCGTCGGCCGCCACGCCCTTGGGCAGCGCCAGCGCGTCACCGCCGCTGCCGGTCACGTACGTGACGACGGCGCGCGGGGTGAGCCGCCAGCCCGGCGGCCGGGGGCCGTCGTCGTAGGCCGCCAGGAACGCCAGTTCCTCGCGGTGGGCGTCCTCGGCGGGGTCGACCTGCCTCGGGGCGGTGCTCGCGGTCACCTGCGTCCTCCGGTCTTGAGCTCTTCGTAGGCGGGGGTGTCGCCGTCCACCACGCGCTGCCAGGCGCGGGCGAACAGGGAGGCGACCGGCTCGTGGGGCGCGATGACACCCCACGCGCGGTCGGTGAAGCCGAACATCGGGGCCTTCCACGACTCCAGCGGCAGGTGCGGCGAGCCGAGGGCCAGCCATCCGCCGGGCAGGAAGAGCGACCGCCCCGCCCTGGCGCGCTTGGCCGTCAGCACCAGGTCCGTCGCGGCCAGCGCGGCCCGCGCCTTCTTGAGCCGCGCGGGCTTCCACCCGGTCCACCGCGCCACGTTCGCGTCGGTCGGGTCGGGCAGCGCCAGCAGCTGCAGGTACAGCGCGGCGGCGTCCTCGTCGAGCCCGAGCTTCCCCGCGGCCTCCGCCACCAGGTGCGGGACCGACACCGTCGGGTCCTGGTAGTAGGTCGCCGGGTCGACGCCCTCGGGCGCGGTCACGGCGCACGCGGCGGCCAGCCCCTCGTCGGCCAGGACGTCCAGGTTGCGCAGCAGGCGCTGGGTGTAGGTGCTCTCGGTGACCGCTACCAGCAGGTCGCGGTCCTGCGGGGTGAGCAGGCCGGGCGCCACGAACAGCTTGCAGTGGTAGTCGTTGACGCCGACCACGGTCAGCCACGGGCGGTGCCGCACGACCGAGCCCGGTGCGGGCGGCTCGATGCCGAGCAGCTTGCTGGTGTCCTCCAGCGAGACCCACGAGCCGACCTCGACGACGAAACCGGGGTGCGCGACCCGTTGCCGGGCCAGCGCCAGCGCCTCCGGCAGCCGCGCCCGCAGCGGTGAGCCCACGGTGAGCCGCTGCGCCAGCCACGGCAGCACCTGGGCCACGACGTCCACGGTGTGGCTGGTGAACCCGTTGCCGTTCTTGGACTTCAGCGAGCCCTCCTCCAGCCGGGCGTCGCAGTCGACGGTGAGCCACGACGTGCTGTCCGGGTTGACGACACCGGTCACGTACTCGCCGGTGTGCGACAGCGTCAGCCTCTTCGCCGCGTCCACCAGCACGTCGTCCGGCACCGGCGAGCGGTGCCCGTGCTCGGCGGTCCACACGGCGGCGACGGCCTCGACGTCCGGACCGGTGGTCCACAGCTCGACCGGGTCGGCGGGCACGGCCGCGGCGAGCAGGCGGCGGCGGTAGCCGTCGTCCAGCCGCTTGAGCCGCTCCTTGCCCGCCTTGGCGCTGCCCGCGGACAGGCCGAGCAGGTGCCGTTCGGCGGTGCTGAGGTAGTTCGCGTCCCAGCGGTCGACGCCGGGCATGCCCGCCAGCAGCACCGTCGCCTCGCCGCTGCCCAGGCCGGTGCGCTCGACCAGCGCGGGCACCGCCTCCGGGCGCCACGGCGCGGGACCGCGCTCGGCGAGCACGTCGAGGAACCGGGTGATCCGCTCGCGCCCGAACGGCAGGCTCACGTCCTCCGACGTCTCCAGCACCCAGCCGCGCGGGGTGTCGAAGCTGCCGGGGGTGCGGGTGAACTGGACCCCGTCGTAGCGGTGGCCGCTGTTGTGCCGCCAGTTCTCCTCGAACACGGCGATGAACCCGCCGGCGACCGGGACGACGCGGTCCTTCGGGTCGGCCGCGCCCTTGGGGAGCACGAACCCGACCGTGCGCCAGTGCCCGTCGCCCTCGGCCATGCCGCTGTCGGCCAGGTGGCGCAGCAGCATCACCAGCGCCTCGCGGTGCTCGTCGGAGGTCAGCGGTGACGCGGCCCGGTGCGCGAGCGCGCCGAGAGCGGGCAGGAACTCGAACCAGTCCGAGCAGGTCGTCTCCGGCAGCGCCCGGCCCTCGGCCTTGGGCAGTGCCGCGGTCTGGGCCAACGCGGTGACGAGCTCGGGCAGGGTGGTCGGGGTGGAGCCGTGGTCGCTGCTGGACCGGTAGCCGCCGAACCAGCCGAGCGCGGTGTTGAGCTGCCCCTCGGTCACCGCGGGCCCGGAGGGCACGAGCGAGGCGAGGTCGACGGCCCGAGCCGCCGCGGCGATCGGGGCGTAGCCGCGGAAGGTCCGCAGCTGCTTGGCCGCGCGGCGGACCACGTCGAGCACACCGGCGAGCAGGCCGGGGTGGGTCAGGCCGGGCAGGGCGTTCGCGACGGTGCGGGCGAGGTCGTCGCGGTCGCCGCGGACCAACGAGGTGAGCCGGTCGCGCAGGGACGGCTTCGACTCCTTGCCGTCCTCCTCCAGCTCCGCCAGCGCCGCGGCGAGCATCTTCTCCACGGCGGAGGTGCTCACCGCGCGCAGGGCGGCCGACCCGGCCTCGTCGCGCGGCCTGAGCAGGTGCCACCAGTCCAGCGGCACCACGAGCGGCGTGCCGGCGGCGTAGGACGAGTGGGCCTCCCTGGTGGACACGCTGCCCATGAGCGTGCCCTCCTGGTCGAGCAGCGCCAGCGTCTGGTACTCGCTGGCCAGGACGAGCTCGCCGCCGCCGGGCAGCCGGAGCACGCCCACGGGCTGGCGACGGCCGCGGCGCAGCCGCACGCGACGGCCGTCGACGCCCTCGCCGAGCCAGGACCCGTCGGCCTCGGTGCGCACTCGCCAGCCGTGCAGGCCGTCGGCGACACCGAGCGGACTGCTCCGGGTGGACTGGTCCGCGGGACGCAGGTCGCAGTCGGTCAGCGCCAGGGTGGTGCCGTCCGCGGCGAAGTCCTCGAGGAACCTCGGCAGGCTGGCGCGGCCGATCTCGCCGGTGGCCGGGTCGACCTCGAACCAGCGCCACTTCTGGTCGTGGTGCACGACCGTCCACACGGTCGTGCCGTCGCCGACCGCCTTGAGGCGCCCCGGCACCTGGGTGTCGCCGCGGTGCACGGCCCGACGGCCCGCGAACCGGGCCCCGTCGGGCAGCGCGATGGACGGGGTCGGCGTGTCGTTGCCGTAGGACGGGCTGGAGGTGGAGCGCGCGAAGATCTGGTCGGGCGCGTCGCTCCAGTAGCCCAGCTCGGCGTCGTCGCTGTGCCAGCGGACCAGCAGCACCCCGTCGTACCAGTGCGCGGTCGGGCGGAACGCCCAGCGGTGGCGGGCGTCGGCGGGGATCCGGGAGACGTGCTCGGCGAGGATCCCGTCCGGGCCGACGACGACGAACGTCTCGCCGCGGCGCAGCACGAGCGCGGGCCAGCCCTCGCCGCAGATCACCACGCCCTCGTCCTTGGGCGCGCCGACCGCGGCCAGCCTGGTCAGCGCCTCCTCCAGCGCGGGCCAGCCGAGCTCGTCGACCAGGCCGGTGCGCAGCGTCCTGCGCAACGCGGTGGCGACGTCGGTCGAGGCCAGCGACTCGGCGGCCTCGGGCACGTCCGCGAACGCCTCGGGCACCCGCAGCACGGCCAGCGCGGTGATGTGCCGGTCGAGGTCCGGCAGGCCGGTGGCCGCGACCCTGCCCGCGCGGGTGGTGAGCCAGCCGCGCACCGCGGCGCGCAGACCGGGCACGGCCATCGCGCCGGACAGCACGTCGATGCTCGCCAGGTCGTTGCGGGCGGTGGACCGGGCGTGCACGACGAAGCCCTCGCCCAGGGCGAAGGAGAACTGCCCGGACGCGCCGAGCGCTGCCAGGTCGCGGCGGCCGGGGTTCTCGTCGGACAGCCACCCGGACACGTCGAGCTGCATGTCGTTCCGCTCGACCGGGGCCAGCGGCACGCCGCGGGTGGCGAACAGGTCCAGCAGGTCCAGCTCGCCCTGGCGCCAGCCGCGCAGCACGCGGACCGGGACGCCGTCGGCGACCAGCCGGTCCGCCATCGCGTCGACCAGCTCCAGCAGCGCCTGCGAACGACCGGTCGTGCGCCAGCCGCTGGAGCGCACGGTGATGACCGAGGACAGCCACTCGGCGGGGGAGACGGCCACCTCGCCTGCGGGCTCGACGAGCGCCCTCGTGGCGCCGCAGCCCGTCAGGATGTCCAGCCACGTGTCGAGCGCGGCCGCCGCCGCGGGCACGAACGCCAGCAGCTGGCCGCGCACCTCGGCGTCCGCGGTCGCCACGGCCACCAGCGAGTCGCGGTAGGACTTCCAGAAGCCGATGCCCGCGCGGCTGATCGCGGAGCTGTCCAGCACCGCGCGCAGCAGGCGCTCGTCCTCGGCGCGCAGGTCGCGCTTCGCGGCCTTCGCCAGCCGCCGCAGGTCCTCCGGCATCCCGGTGTAGGGCGGCAGGCCGCCGCGGGTCCGCTCGACGCACAGGGTGAGGAACAGCTCGTAGGCGCCGTCGGGCTCGTGCTTGCGGGCCAGGCCCTTCGCGTGCGCCGACAGGGCCTTGGCCGTCAGCGCCCCGGCGAAGGCGAACTCCAAGAACACCTCGCGGGTGCGCTCGGGGTCGACGGCGAGGTCGTGCACCTCCTCCGCCTCGCGCGCCTTGCCGAACATGCTGGCGGCGTAGGTGGGGTTGCCGTGCTCCAGGAAGATCCGGCCCGCCTGCTCGTAGAACGTGGGCAGGAAGTGCGGCGCGGACCGGCCGAGCATGGCGCCCAGCGAGGTGAAGCCGTCCTTGGCGGCACCCGCGCGCGACCGGGCGGTGCGGGCCAGCCGCTCGACGTCCTTGACCAGGTTGAGCGCGTGGTGGGCGTTGGCCGGGTCGTTCACCAGGGCCCAGGCGGGGAAGCCGAGCGCGCTGCGCCGCCCGGTGCCGACCCCGGTCGTCCGCCCTGGGGCCTCGAACCCGAGGAACTCGCAGGTCAGGTCCTCGGCGCGGCCGAGGACGGCGGGCACCAGCCGGACCACGACGCGGTCGTCGAGGCCGGGGTGGGTGTAGTGGCGGGCGGTGATCGTGTCGCGGTCCTCGCCCACGGCGTCCGTGCCGGGCAGGACCGCCCCGACGGCGATCATGGCCTCGGTCGTGCTCTTGCTCATGGGGCTACCACCGCTTCCTCGACGACGCGACCGGCGTGGACCGCCGCGGCCATGCGCATTCCCTCGGACCACGCGACCGGTCCGACGTCGGACAGCGCCAGCGGGGTTCCGTTCTCCAGCACCCAGCGCAGGTCGCCGGTCCAGGTCTCGCCCTCGGGGTAGTCCGAGCCGATCCAGTAGCGGGCCTCCACGACCCGGCCGTCCTCGAACGCCGAGTACACCGCGTCACCGCCGCGCACCGGGTAGCCGAGCGTGCGGCACCGGCCGAGCGCGTGGTTCAGCTGCTCGAACTTGCCCCCGGAGTAGTCGGGGACGGTGGTGCGCCCGGCCGGGAACTCCTCGGGGCGCGCGAAGGTCTGCCGGAACAGCTGCTGCGCCTTCTGCTCGACGCCCAGCTCCGCGCCGAACTCGCGCAGCTCCTCCAGGTCCTCCAGCAGCACCGGGTGCGGGATCGACACGACCTCCGGCCGCAGCCGCCGGGTGTCGCCGTCGAGGGTGACCACGCCGAGGCCCTTCTCCGGGTCGGCGTCGCGCAGGAACCCGGTCTCCGGACCGCTCCCGTCCTGCGCCGTCACGACCAGGTCGCGCAGCACGGCGGCCCAGGCGGCGTCCGCCCACACCTCGGCGAGCAGCGCGGTGGGCACGGGCAGCGAGCGCACCATCCACCCGTCGACCGCGGCCAGGCACTCCGCCTCGTGGCGCGCGAGCCACTCGGAGAGCTGGCGCAGCTGCACCACCTGGGGATCGTCCTTGATGGACGCGGGCGTCGAGGAGAGCAGCTTTCCCTTGCCGTTGCGGCACTGGACGCGACCGTTCTCCCCGAGCCGCACCTGGTACCCGGACGAGGCGTCGAGCCAGCCCACGGTTCCTCCTGCGATTAGGTCTTCACGATGTCGGGCGAGACGTTAGCGACGGGCACCGACAAAAACGGATCGGTCGACGTCATCGCAACCTCGGCGTGATCGTGGCGGAGGTCCGAAGCGGACGGTCGGGGCGGCGGGGAACGGGTGCCGGTACGCGGCGCGGCCCCGACCCGGAGGGGGTCGGGGCCGCGCGGTCGTGCCCGGCTGTCAGTCGCCCAGCGGGTTGAGGAGGTCGGCCTTGCCCTCGAAGGCGAACAGCAGCAGGTCGGTCATCCGGAACGTCTCCGGGTCCGGCCCGAGCGAGGGCCGCCACGCCGGCGAGCGGACGATGGACGTGCGGCTGCCCTCGACGGCCCGGTGGAACACCTCGGCGGTGATCCGGCCGCCGACCGGGCCCAGCAGGCCGCCGTTGAGCTCGGCCTCCCGCAGGACGTAGAACCACAGCGGCGTCGCGGCGACCACCGAGTCCCGCTGCTCGTCGGTCAACGAGCCCAGGTCGGCCCCGCCCGAGCCGAGCAGGACCTGCTCCTCGGTCAGCGGCTCGACGCAGAACAGCTCCGCCATCTGCTGCCCGCTGGCCAGCCGGACCATGCTCGCCCTCGTCAGGTTGCGGAAGGCCAGGTTCCGCTCGATCTCGTCGAACGTCGTGCCCCGCCCGCCGAAGGTGCCCGCGGGCAGCTGGGTCAGCGGGTCGACCAGCAGCGAGTCGATCCGCTTGGTGACGTTGCCGCCACCGGCCGCGACGGGCGGCGCGAGGTCCGGCCGGTCCGCCTCGGCGAAGTCGTAGAGCCTGCGGAAGTCCGCGACCCAGTTCGTCGGGAGCGTGTCGACCGTCCCCGAGTCCGGGTCGTCCAGGACGGGGACCGCGGACCCCGGCTGGAAGTTGCCGCTGACGCCGGTGAAGGTGAACAGCGCCAGCAGCGGGGCGATGCGACCGGGACCGGTGCTGTTGAACACCCGGTTCCACTGGTACTCGTCGCGGATCATGCTGTGCCCGAGGCGGTAGGCGGCCACCGAGAACTCGATCGGCATCGTCGGCCGGTTCGCGTGGTCGCGGGCCTCGAAGAACCGGCGGCCGTTGGTGAACACGTCCTCCACGATCGCCGGGTCCACCACCCTGGGCAGGAAGTCCGTCCGCAGCATCCACTGGTAGTGCCTGGTGACGTGCTGGCGGGCGGCGGCGAACAGCCGCCGCCCGGAGAGCCCCTTGAGCGCGAGCTCCTCGACCACCCGGTTGTGGAACCGGATGAACGCCAGGTGCGTCTGCGCGACGGCGAGGTTCTCGTCGTTGCGCGGGTCCGGGATCAGTGGCAGCCGCCGGTCCGCGGCCGTGCCCCCGGTGCCGCCCCGGCGCGGCAGGTCGAACCCGTCCAGCTCGACGTTGACCCGCTCGTCCGGGAACGTCGTCGCCGAGGTCTTGCCCACCTTCAGCGAGACCCCGTCCTCGGCGTAGAACACCCGGTCCTGCGGGTCGTCCGGACCCCGTCCGTAGACGGAGTCCAGGTCGAGCGCCGGGGACCGGCCCTGCAGCAGCTCACCGAGATTCACGTCGTCGCCGAGCTGCGCCTCGGTCCGGTCCATGGTCAGGTCGTGGTCGACGAACTGGCCGAGGTAGGTGAACCCGGCCGGGACGGCCGAGTCGGCTTGCGGCACCTTGGCGGTGAGAGCGGTGGCCAGGGCGGTCCTGACCTCCTGGTCGGTCCTGGTGCCCTTCGGGCCGAGGCGGGAGAAGCGGAACCGCCGCAGCTCCTCCACCGTCAAGGGCTGTCGGGTGGTCGGTTCCCCGTCGGCGTCCAGCTCGAGCACGCCCTCACCGACCACGAAGAAGCTATCACGCGCGTGTTTTCCCACGTAGACCCCCCGGTCCTGGGTCCGGCGACTGCGCCGGTCGCGGCGGCGCACCCCCTGTGCGCCGCCCGCACTGGTCCAGAGGGGGCGGGACGGCCGTGGATACGCCGGAGCCGGGGTCTTCGGGAGGTCGGGCGGCGGATCCCGCGCGGGTGGGTCATCATGTCGCACGACCGGCACCACGGGCAGCGGGAGGACGGACGACATGGTCAGCGCGGCAGAGGAGCACCGGCGGATCGCGGGCGCGTTCACCGAGCGGGTCCGCGGCGTCGCGCCGGGTGACTGGGAGAACAAGGCGCCGTGCGAGGGGTGGGTCGCGCGCGACGTGGTCCGGCACCTGGTCGAGTGGTTCCCCGCGTTCCTGAAGTCCGGCGCGGGCGTCGACCTGCCGAAGGGGCCGTCGGTCGACGAGGACCCGGTGGCCGCGTGGACGACGCACAGCGACGGCGTGCAGGCGCTGCTGGACGACCCGGCCACGGCGGACAGGCTGCTGAGCAACCCCAACACCGGCGAGCTCCCGCTCGACCGGGCGGTCGCGATGTTCTACACCAGCGACGTCTTCATGCACACGTGGGACCTGGCGCGCGCCACCGGCCAGGACGAGCGGCTCGACCAGGCCAAGTGCGCGGAGCTGCTGGAGGGCATGGTCCCGATGGACGAGGTGCTGCGCGGCAGCGGGCACTACGGGCCCAAGGTCGAGGTGCCCGCCGACGCCGACCCGCAGACGCGGATGCTCGCGTTCATCGGCCGCACCCCCTGAGACGGGCTTCGGGGCGGGGTCCGAAGACCCCGCCCCGAAGGACTTCCCGCGTGCGTCCCGACCGCGGCGTCAGGTCACCGCGCTAGGCGCGGTGCCACTTCTGGTTCGCCGTGCCGCCGCACTCCCACGTCTGGAGCACGGCGTCGTTGTTCGGGTTCCAGTCCGCGATGTCGACGCACTTGTTGGCCTGCGGGTTCACCAGGTCGCCCGCGCCGCTGAGCACCCACTGCTGGGCGGGGTTGCCGCTGCACGTGGCGATCTGGACCGCCGCGCCGTTCGCGGTCGAGCCCCACGCCACGTCCATGCACTTGTTGTTCTCCGTGCGCAGCGTGCCGTCGACGAACTGCCACTTCTGGTTCGTGCCGCCCGTGCAGTTCCACACGATGAGGCGCTGGCCGTCGTTGAAGTTCCAGTTCGGCACGTCGATGCACTTGCCGTGCCAGTCGCTCACGATGCTGTTGCCGGTGGGCGGCGGGTTGCCGCCGCCACCCGCGCCGAACGGCGTGAGCGTGATGCCCGCGGACCGCGGGTCGCCGTCGTGCACCAGGGACTCCTGGGCCTGCACGTCGTCGAACGCGAACCCGTAGGCCTTACCGTCCACCATGTTCTGGTGGATGATCCGCGAGTAGTGGTCGGTCAGCGAACCCTGGTAGAAGTCCGAGGGACCACCACCGGGCTGCGTGTCGATCCGGCCGAGGGTGGAGCGGTGCAGCGCCGCGCACAGGGTGCGGGCGATGGGGCCGACCACCTGGTCGTTCGGAGCGGCCAGGTTGCCGTCGCAGCCCCACACGTTCGCCGTGGAGGGCTTCTGGAACGACGCCACCTGCTGGCCCGACGTGTTGGTGAAGTTCATCGTGCTGCCGGACGTGCGACCGAAGTACTTGATGTTGGGCTGGTCGCCGAACGGGACCACGGTGAGCGTCTTGCTCGCGTAGGCGCCCCACGCCTGGTCGATGTAGGGCTGGAGGTAGTTCGCGTCCATCAGGCCCGCGCCCGCCGCCTTGCCGGGGGCGAGGACCCTCAGGACGGTGCCGTCGGACCGGGTCACCACGGAGTTGCCCCAGCCCGAGGCCTGGCGGACGGCGTTGATCACGTTCTCGCGGCCGTTGTTCACCAGGTTGCCGGTGCGCGTGGTGGCACCGCTCGCACCGGTCACGCTGACCTCGTGCGGGACGGCGAACTGGTCCACCTGGGAGCTGTTGAGCCAGAGCCCCGCGTCGTTGTAGGTGAACTCGCTCCAGTCGAACAGGATGTTCTTGTTCTGGTCACCCGCCCACGGCGCGGGCTGGACGAGACCGTCGGGCGTGAGGAAGAGCTTCAGCTTGTCGCCGAAGGTCATGTAGATCCGGCCCGAGATGAAGCGCGGCACCCGCACGGTGACGCTGCCGCCACCGCCGGGTCCCGCGATGGAGACGTCCGGTGCCGGTGACGGCGGGTTGGTGCCGCCCGACCACGGGGTGAAGCCGCCGCCCTGGTTGACGTACCCGAGCCGTCCGTTGCGGATGTCGGTGCCCAGGACGTACAGGTACACCGCCTCCGCGCGGCCGCTGTTGTTCGTGACGGTGATCGGCAGCAGGTCGGGACCGGTGGCCGCCGCCGGTCTGGTGACGGTGGCGACGGACGTCGCCACCAGGAGCGCGGTGAGCGCGCTCAACCACTTCGTTCTGGTGCGCAAGGAGTGCTCCTCGGTTCCGCAGGCAGGGTCTCGTCGTCCCGTGGAGCGGAGGGACTCCACGGGGGACGCGGAAAGGGCGTGCGCAGCGACCGACGGACGCCGCGGCCCGTCGGTGGGAGCGCTTCCATAGAGTGATGGCGGGTTCTTGCCGTGTCAAGTGGACGTTGTCCCGCGGGTACCCCTAGTGCGAAAGGGAATCCGGGCGCCGTTCGGGCCTTCCGGGAGGGCTGTTCGGGCCGTCAGGCGGGAAGCACGAGGTCGAGTTCCAGCCAGCGGGCCAAGTCCTCGATCTCCGCGCGCACCGCCGCGGTGGTGGCGCGGTCGAACGGCACGTCCTCGTGGACCGCGTCGACCCGCAGCACCCCGCCCTTGCGGTCGGCCGTGGCGTCGAGCTTGCCCACCAGCGCGTCGCCGTGCAGTACCGGCAGCGCGAAGTACCCCCACCGGCGCTTGGCGGCGGGCTTGTACATCTCCAGCTGGTAGTCGAACCCGAACAGCTCCACGGCGCGCTTGCGGTCGTGCACCAGCCGGTCGAACGGCGACAGCAGCGCTGCCCGACCGGAGAACGGTTGGCCCAGCAGGGCCGGGTCGACCCGCCAGGTGCCCCTCACGCCCTCCACCACCGCCTGCTCGCCCGCCTCGGCGACGTCCGCGGGCTCGACGGGGAGCGCGGTGGTCCTCGCGCGGGCGATGCCCAGCGCCCGCAGCCGCCGCTCGTCGCGGACCCGCTTCGCCTCGTCGCGGGGGAGTGCCGGATCGGCGGGGTAGACGCGGTCGGCCAGGTCCCACAGCCGGTCGCCGCCCCTGCGCCCGGCGACCGCGACCTCGCCGCACAGCACCAGGTACTCCAGCATCTGCGTGATGTTGCGGTTGTTGGTCCACCCCGTCGACCGCCACGGCACCGCGCAGGTGTCCGGGAGGTCGCGCGAGGGCAGCGGCCCCGACGAGCGGAGCCGGTCGAGGACGTCGCGGCGGCAGGCGTCGTTGGCCCGCAGCCACTCACGGCCCCGCGTGCCCGGTTCGGCACCCTCCCAG
Organism: Umezawaea tangerina; assembly: GCF_003002815.1. Classification (GTDB taxonomy): domain Bacteria; phylum Actinomycetota; class Actinomycetes; order Mycobacteriales; family Pseudonocardiaceae; genus Umezawaea; species Umezawaea tangerina. The sequence goes on from NZ_PVTF01000008.1 coordinate 134,045, forward strand.
TGCGCCATGTCCGCCCGGTACAGCACCAGGTCCTCCGCGGGCCGGATCATCGCCCGCAGCTCCACCAGCCGCCGGTCCGCGAGCGCTGTGGCCAGGTCGGTCGTGGCGTACGCCGAGCCGAGGCGGCTCCAGGACACGAGGTGGGCGTTCGGCGCGACCGCGGCGATCGGGTCGACCTGGAGCAGGGTCAGCCCGCGCACCACGTCGAGCAGCCCGGTGGGCCGCCGGGCGTCCAGGAGCTGGGCGCGCACTGCGACGCGGCGGGCGTCGAGGCGGGAGAGGTGGTGGACGGTCACGACCCGAGGTTATGGGACGGGTCCTCGCCGCCGACCACCTCCCGCCCCCAGCTCGCCAGCATCGGCAGCAGCCTGGCCGTGGGCGAGTCGGGTTCGGCGGTGTAGACGACGAGCACCTGGTCGGGATCCTGCGGCGAGGCCACGACCTCGATGTCGAAGCACAGGTCGCCGCCGACGGGGTGCCGGATCCGCTTGGCGGCCGAGGTGTACTCCAGGACCCGGTGGTCGTCCCACCAGCGGGACACGTCGGGGTCGGCGGCGCGCAGCTCGTCGATCAGCTCGGTCAGCCTGCCGTCCTGCGGCCTGCGGGCGGCCTCCCGGCGCAGCGTGGCGACGGTGGCCGCGGCGAACACCTCCCAGTTGACGATCCGCTCGCGCGCCACCGGGTCCAGGAACAGGAAGCGGACCAGCGACGCCCCCGGCCGCAGGTCGTGGAGCACCGTCGTGAGCAACGAGTTGGTGGCCAGCACCTCGCCGCGCTGCCCGAGCAGCATGACCGGCAGGTGGTCCATCGCGACCATCAGCCGCAGCAGTCCTGGATCGGCGCGCTGCACCGGGACCACCTTCGTCGCGCGCCGCCGCGCGGTGGGCTCGGCCAGGTCGACCAGGTGGGCGTGCTCGACCTCGGTCAGCCGCAGCGCCCTGGCCAGCCCGTCGAGCACGGCGGTCGACACGTTCGGCTGACGTCCCTGCTCCAGGCGGCTGTAGTAGTCGGGGCTCAGCCCGGCGAGCAGAGCGAGCTCCTCGCGCCGCAGCCCCGGCACCCGCCGCGGTCCGGGGAACGGGGCGATGCCCGCCTGCGCGGGCGTGAGGCTGTCCCGCCGCGAGCGCAGGAAGGCACCCAGCGCGGCTCTGTCCTGTGGCACGCCTCCACCGTACGAGGTGCCCGTCGACGCTGCCTGGTCATGCCGTGCCCAGGTTCATCCCGGCCAGGCGGGACGCGTCGTCCGGGCGCAGGGTGGTCCCATGAAGACACGAACTCTGGGTGCGCAGGGCCTGACCGTCTCGGCCCTCGGCCTGGGCACGATGGGCATGACCATGGCCTACGGGCCCGGTGGCGACCCCGCCGACAGCATCGCCACCATCCGCCGGGCGCACGAGCTGGGCGTCACGTTCATCGACACCGCCGAGCTGTACGGCATGGGCACCGGCAGCAACGAGAAGATCGTCGGCGAGGCCGTGGAGGGCTTCCGCGACGAGGTCGTGCTGGCCACGAAGTTCGGCTTCGACCTGACCCGCCCGGAAGCGGTCGGCATCGCCCTGGACAGCAGGCCCGAGCACATCCGCGAGGTGGCCGAGAACAGCCTGCGCCACCTGCGGACCGACCACATCGACGTGCTCTACCAGCACCGGGTCGACCCGGCCGTGCCGATCGAGGACGTGGCCGGAGCCGTCGGCGAGCTGGTCGAGGCGGGCAAGGTGCGCTACTTCGGGCTCTCGGAGGCGGGGCCGGAGACGATCCGCCGGGCGCACGCGGTGTTCCCGGTGTCGGTGCTGCAGACCGAGTACTCGGTGTTCGAACGCGAGGTCGAGGACGAGGTGCTGCCCGTGGTCCGCGAGCTCGGCATCGGGTTCGTGCCGTACTCGCCGCTGGGTCGCGGCTTCCTCACGTCGGCGGTCAAGCCGGGCGCGGAGTACCCCGAGGACGACATGCGCCGCACCGACGCCCGCTGGCAGGGCGACAACTACACGGCCAACGTCGCCGCGATCGCCCGGCTCACCGAGCTGGCGCGGGAGAAGGGCGCGACCGTGACGCAGCTGGCGCTGGCGTGGCTGCTGGCCCAGGACGAGCACGTCGTGCCCATCCCCGGCACCCGCAGCACGACCAGGCTCGCCGAGAACGCCGCCGCGGCCGACCTCGTGCTGACCGCCGCCGACCTGGCACGGGTGCGCGAGATCCTGCCGCACGGCGCCTACGGCGACCGCTACCCGGCGGTGCTGCGCGACGCGTGGGCCAGCGCGTGACCACGACCGCCTTCGGCGCCACCAGCACGGCCTCCGAGGTCGTCGAGGGCGTCGACCTGGCCGGGCGCGCGGTCGTCGTGACCGGCGCCGCGTCCGGGATCGGCGTCGAGACGGCTCGCGCGCTCGCGCTTACCGGCGCGGACGTGACGCTGGCGGTGCGCGACGTGGCCGCGGGCGGGCGGGTCGCCGCGGACATCACCGCCACCACCGGCAACCGGGGCGTCCGGGCGGCCGCGCTCGACCTGGCGGACATCGCCTCGGTCGAGGCGTTCACCCGTGCCTGGCGGGGACCGCTGCACGTGCTGGTGAACAACGCGGGAGTGATGTTCACCCCGGAGTCGTACACGGCTGCGGGGTGGGAGCTCCAGTTCGCCACCAACCACATGGGCCACTTCGCCCTCGCGCTCGGCCTGCACCCCGCGCTGGCCGCCGACGGGTCGGCGCGGGTCGTCTCGGTCAGCTCCAGCGGGCACGCGAGCTCGCCGGTGGTGTTCGACGACCTGTTCTTCGACCGCCGCCCCTACGACCCCGGTCTGGCCTACGGGCAGTCGAAGACGGCGAACGTCCTGTTCTCCGTGGAGGCGACCCGCCGGTGGGCGGCCGACGGGATCACCTCCAACGCCCTCATGCCCGGCGGGATCTGGACGAACCTCCAGCGCCACTGGGACCCGGCGGTGCTGGCGGCCACCAAGGCCCGCGTGGCCGAGGCGGGGATGGTGCCGAAGACAGCGGAGCAGGGCGCGGCCACCTCGGTGCTGCTGGCCACCTCGCCCGCGCTGGCGGGTGTCGGCGGGCGGTACTTCGAGGACTGCCACGAGGCCGAGGTGGTGGCCGAGGTGGTCGACGGCGTGCACGGGGTCCTGGAGCACGCGCTGGACCCGGTGGCCGCGACCAGGCTCTGGGAGGTGTCGCTGGAGCTGCTCAGAACGTCGTCCCCAGGGCGGTGAGCCCGGCGAGGACGTCGGCCTCGGTGTCCGCCTCGTCGGCGGCCCACCACACGTGCCCGTCGGGGCGCACGACCACCGCGCCCGGTCCGCCCGCCGTCTCGAAGCCGAGCCGCGCGGCGAGGTCGGCGGCCTCCTCCAGGTCGGTCAGCAGCACGGGGCGGCCGCGGTGCAGGTGCTCGGCCGCAGCCGGGAAGCGCTTGCCCACCAACGGGTGCGTGCCGGGGTAGGCGACGTCGAGGCCGGACAGCTTGTCGGCGAGCGCCCGGTTCAGCTGGGGCACCGAGCCGACGAGGTCGTTCACCAGCTTGCGGAGCTCGCGCTGCTCGGGCGTGGCGGCGCCGATCAGGGCGGTCTGCGCGAGCGTGTGCTCGGCGAGCTCGAGCCCGACGGGGTGGCGCTCGTCGTGGTAGCTGTCCAGCAGGCCGGGCGCTGCGCGGCCCTGCACCTGCGCGGCGAGCTTCCAGCCCAGGTTCATGGCGTCCTGCACGCCGACGTTCAGCCCGACGCCGCCCGCGGGGAAGTGCATGTGGGCGGCGTCGCCCGCCAGCAGCACCCGGCCCTTCCGGTAGGTGGCGGCGATCCGGGTGGTGTTGCCGAACCGGCTCAGCCAGCCGGGGTCGCGCATGCCGAAGTCGCTGCCCGCGACCCTGGTCGTCGTGGCGCGCAGGTCCTCGAAGGTGAACCCGTCGTCGCGGCCCTGCCGCACCGAGTCGAGACCGGCGATCCGGAACCGGCCGCCGCCCAGCGGCACCGTGATCAGCGCGCCGTCGGTGTTGTGGGCGCTGATCACCGGCGGCACCGGCGGGTCGTCCAGCACGACCTCGCCGACGTAGCCGAACGTCGTCGCGTCCGAGCCGGGGAAGTCGACGCCCGCCGCCTTGCGCACGGTGCTGCCCGCCCCGTCGGCCCCCACGACGTACCGCGCGGTGAGCGCGTACGGGCCGTCGGGGCCGTCCAGCTCGACGGTCACCGCCGAGTCGTCCTGGGTCAGCCCCGTCACGCCGTGGCCGCGCAGGATCCGCACGCCGAGGTCCAGCGCGCGCCGCTCGAAGAGCTGCTCGGTGCGCAGCTGCGGGATCGACAGCAGGAACGGGTAGGGGGTGTCGAGCTCGCGCAGGTCCAGCCGGTTGTCCAGCATCCCGAAGTGCCAGGTGGGCACCCGGCCGCCCTCGGCGAGGAACTCCTTCTCCACGCCGCGCATCGCCAGCACCTCGACCGTGCGCGGGTGCACGCCCATGGCCTTGGAGTGCGGGCTGCGCTCGACCGCGCGTTCCACGACCAGCGTCGGCACGCCCGCCAGCGCCAGCTCCGCGGCCACCCACAGGCCCACCGGACCGGCGCCCACGACCAGGACCTGCTCCGTCTCATTTGATTGGGTGCTCTCTAGATTCATATTAACGACCGTACTCCGAATTTGGACGGGCCGTACCATCGGGTCCATGGCAACGCGCGGTTACCGGTCGTCGGTGCGGGCCCGGCACGCCGAGGACACGCGGCGCTCGATCGTCGAGGCGGCCGCGGAGCTCTTCGCCGAGCAGGGGTACGCGCGGACCAGCGTGGCCGCGGTCGCCGCCGCGGCGGGCGTCGCGCTGAACACCGTCTACACCAGCGTCGGCGGCAAGTCCGCGCTGATCATGGCGATGAGCGAGGACGGCGGCGAGGACACCACGGCCGTGGAGACCGTGCGGCGGATCGTCGAGTCCGACGACCCGCGGGAGATCCTGCGCATCACCGCCCGCGGCACCGGCGAGGTGCGCCGCGCGCGCTGGACGCAGGTCGGGATCCTGCTCGACAACCGCACCTCCGACCCGGACGTCGCCGCCGCGGCCGACCTCGCCACCGGGATCGTGCGCGACCGGCTCGACCGGGTGGCCGCCAGGCTCGTCGAGATCGGCGGGCTCGCACCCGGCCTGACCGAGCGGCGGGTCGGCGACGTCCTGTGGTTCTACTTCGGCTTCGAGGCCTGGCGCACCGCGCGCGGCTTCGGCTGGGACTGGGACGAGGCCGCCGAGTGGCTCGCCGCGCAGGCCGCCGCGGCGCTGCTCCCGTCCTGATCGGACGGTCCGGGTCCGCGTATTTCGGTCGTTCCGGGGTGGTCGACCGTGGTTCCATCTTCCCGGCATACCGGTGATCGAGTGATGGGGGCGGACCAGTGGAGCGGATCAGCGCGACCACCACCAGCCGGAGGCTGGCCACGGTGGAGACCATCCGCGAGATCGCGGGCATCCCCGGCGCCGACGCGATCGTGCGCGCACGGGTCCGCGGGTGGGACGTCGTCGTGCGCAAGGACGAGTTCCGGGTGGGCGACGCCTGCGTGTACTTCGAGGTCGACTCGATGCTCGACGTCGAGGACCCGAGGTTCGCGTTCCTGGCGCCGCGCGGCGTGCGGACCGATGTGGACGGTCGGCGCGGCCACGTGCTGCGGACGGCGAAGCTGCGCGGCCAGTACTCGCAAGGACTCGCGGTGCTGCTGTCGGCGTTCCCGGAGCTGGCGGGGGCCGAGCCGGGTGAGGACGTGACCGCCGCTCTGGGCGTGGTGAAGTGGGACCCGCCGCTGCCGGCCGAGCTGTCCGGCCAGGTGCGCGGTCCCCGGCCCGGCTGGATCCCGGCCACCGACGAGGAGCGGATCCAGAACGTGGCCGCGGTCCTGGAGTGCCCGGCGCGCTGGGTCGCCACGGAGAAGCTGGACGGCACGAGCGTGACCGTCTACGTGGACCCGGAGTCCGGTGTGGACGGTGTCTGCTCGCGCAACTACGACCTGCTTCCCGCCGACGGCAACACGTTGTGGCGACTGGCGCGCGAGGGGGACCTGCACGGGCTGCTGCGCGGCTCGTTCCCCGGCAGGCGGGCCGCGGTGCAGGGCGAGGCGTACGGGGCCGGGATCCAGGGGAACCCGTTGAAGCTGCGGGACCAGCGCTTCTCCGCGTTCACGCTGAGGGTCGAGGGCGCCGAGGTCCCGCGCGGCGAGTGGCCCGAGTGGGCGCTCGCGCTGTCCGTGCCGGTGCGGGAGGAGTTCTCCTTCCCCGCCACGGTGGACCAGGCGCTGGGCGACGTGGACGGGATGAGGTCGGCCGTCTCTCCGGACCGGCTGGCCGAAGGGCTGGTGTGGCGGGCGGGCGACCGCGCGGAGGTGGAGCTGGCCGACGGCCAGGTGGTGCGGGCGTCGTTCAAGGCCATCTCGAACCGGTTCCTGCTCAAGCACCAGGACTCGTAGGACCACTGGGCACGGGGCTGGTGCCACAGCCCCGTGCCCAGTGCACCCGGACGGCTTACCCCGCGGTGACCTGGTCGGCGGTGAACAGCGGCAGGTCGAGCCGCGGTGGCCTGGGGCCGTAGGCGTTGGCCTTGGCGGCGCGGGCCCGGACACCGGGCAAGGCGGTGATCCAGCGCAGGAAACCCGGTGGTGTCAACGGTTTTCCGCGCTCGCGGCTGCGGGCGATGCGGCGTTCGATCCTGGTCTGCTGGGCCTGCACCACGTCGATCGCGGGCTCGCGTTCGGCCTGGATCGCGGCGAGCACGGCCGGGTCGACGGTGCCGTGGTCGCGCAGCGCGGGCACGAGCCGGTTGGCGGTGGCGACGGCGTCCTGGATGGCCATCAGGATCCCGTTGCCGCCGACAGGGGAGATCACGTGCGCCGCGTCGCCGATGAGCAGCAGCCCCGGCCGGTGCCAGCGGTCGACGCGGGCGATGTCCACCGACAGCAGGGTCGTCTGGGAGAACTCGCGCAGCTCGTGGACGCGGTCGGCCAGCCACGGCACGCGCCGCGCGACGAAGTCGCGGATCGGGGCGACCCCGGCGTCGCGCGCGGCCGGGTAGCCGCCCTTCGGGAGGGTGCAGCCGACCTGCCAGTCGTCCGTCCCGCCGAGCAGGCCCACGTACTGGTCGCGGCCGAAGTACAGGTCCACGTCGGCCTCGGGCGGGTCGGCGGGGTGGCGGGGCAGGCGGAACCAGAGCAGGTCGCTGGAGGCGCCGAGGCTGTGCGCGGGCAGCCCGGAGAGCTTGCGCGTCTTGGAGAACCGGCCGTCGGCGCCCACGACGAGCCGGGCGGACAGCGTCTGCTCGCCCTGCTTGTCCCGGTAGCGCACGCCGGTGACGACACCGTCCTCCTCGACCAGGCCGGTGACCTTCGCGCCGAGCCGGAGCGTGAACGCGGGCAGGCGGGCGGCCTCGGTGGCGAGGAAGTCCAGGAACCTGGCCTGCGGCATCAGCGCGACGTAGTTGAACCTGGTGCGCAGCTTGCCGTAGTCGGCCGTGGTGATGGACGTGGTCGGGGTGTGGAACCGGAAGTACCGCGCGGGGTGGTGGGGCAGCCGCAGCAGCGCGTCGGCCAGGCCGAGGTCGTCGAGCAGCTCCAGCGTGTACGGGTGCAGCGAGTCGCCGCGGAAGTCGCGGTCGAAGTCCTGGTGCGACTCCAGCAGGGTGACCGGGACGCCCGCGCGGGCCAGCAGCAGCGCCAGCACCACGCCGCCGGGGCCGCCGCCGACCACGACCACGTCGGGCTCGCTCACGACCGGTCCTCCAGCCGGAACACCGCGATCGAGCCCAGGTGCGCGGCGATCTCCTCGACCGGCGCGTCCGGGGCGACCGGGAACGCGCGCAGCGCCCACGGCACGGTCACCGCGTTCAGGTAGGTCGACACGACGCTCGCCGCCTCCTCGCCCGCCGCGGGCACGGCGGTGCATGGCCTGCTCTCCCCGCCCGCGAGCACGGTGCACTCCGGGGCCGCGGCCAGGTTGCGCACCCAGTCGCGGCCCGTGTCGGGGGAGACCAGGTAGTGCCGGTCGTGCAGCCGGGTCACGCCGATCGGGGTGTCGCGGGGCTCGCCGCTGCGGCGGCCGCGGGTGCGCACGACCCGCAGCGCGTACCCGGCCTCGGGCACCGGGTCGGCGGGCGAGCCGAGGATCCGGGCCGCCATCTGGGTGTTCATCGTCCGGGGGTCGGTCACGCCGTGCTCCTCGTCGTCGAGTGGTCGCTAGAGAGTCTAGCTAGTTTGTCGAGCGACCGCTCTCTAGACTGCGGGGGTGGACGAGCGTGATCCCGACATCGCGATGGACATCAGCCGGTCGCTCCGGGACCTCCTGCAGGCCGGACGGGGTGTGCAGGCCACCCTCGCCCGGAGGCTGGGCGTCGGCGTCACCGACGTCCAGGCGGTGAGCCACCTCGTCGAGAGCACCGAACCGCTGGGCACGGTGGAGCTGGGCAACCGGCTGGGGATCAGGTCGGCGTCGGCGACCGTGCTGGCCGACCGCCTGGAGGCCGCCGGGCACCTGAGCAGGCACAGCCACCCCGACGACCGCCGCCGCGTCGTCCTGCGGCCCACGGACTCCGCGCGCGCCGAGGTGCGGGCCGCGCTGGCGCCGCTGCTGGTGTCGCTGGCCGACGTCGTCGCCGGCCTCGACGACGAGCAGGCGGTGGTGGTGCGGGACTTCCTGCGCGACGCCACCCGTGCCATCGGGGACTTCACCGACCCGACCGGGTGATCACCGCCGTGCGGTCCGGCCCGCGCGCGACTAGCGTCTGCCCATGATCACCGGCACTCCCGGTCCGGCGGCGCAAACCGGGACCGGTGGCACGTGCCCCGACCGGATGACCGACCATGACGGACGGTGCGGGCGACGTCGTCCGACCATGGGAGGCCGATCGTGAACCGTCCTGATGAGATCGACCCGGTGGGGGGAGTGCACGGATGACCGCGGTGAGCGTCTTCGCCTACGCCGTCGCGCTGGTGTGGTCGCTGTTCTTCCTGGTCAGCTTCCTGCGCGACCGGCGGCTGCTGCGCAACGGCGTGTACCTGGTGCTGGCACTGGTGTTCTTCGCCTTCGGGCTGCTGACCACCCTGGCCTCGCTGTCCACCGCGGCCGCGAACGTCGTGCTCGTCGTGGTGGTCGTGCTGATCCCGCTGCTGATCATCGGGCTGGCGGTCTTCCTGGTGGGCAACGGCGTGACGATGGTCCGCAAGGAGGGCTTCCGGCCGGTCAACCTGCTGTCGATGCTCGCCGGGCTCGGCATCATCGGCTACGTGGTGTTCACCCTGGTCGCCGCCCGCATCGACTGGGCGCCGCTGGGGGTGTTCAGCGGCGCGGTGACCGGGGTCCTGTTCTACCTGTCATTCCTGTTCGCCTGCTTCCTGCTGTACTCGTTCGTCTACGGCAGGATCCGCCCCAAGCGCGACGTCGACTTCGTCGTGGTGCTGGGCGCGGGCCTCAACGGCGCCAAGGTGCCGCCGCTGCTGGCGAGCAGGCTCGACCGCGGCCGCAGGGCGTTCGACGCGGCGGTGGCCAAGGGCAGCAGCCCGGCGCTGGTGACCTCGGGCGGTCAGGGGCCGGGGGAGGAGGTGCCCGAGTCGCACGCGATGGCCGACTACCTGGTGGCGGGCGGCGTCGACCGCGACCGCGTGCTGCTGGAGGACAAGTCGACCACCACGCTGGAGAACCTGAGCCTGAGCGGCGCGATCATGTCCGAGGTGCGCCCCGACTACCGGTGCCTGGTCGTCACCAACAACTTCCACGTGCTGCGCGCGGCTCTGCTGGCCCGCAAGGCGCGGGTCAACGGGCAGGTCATCGGCGCCCCGACGGCCTGGTACTTCTGGCCGAGCGCCACGATCCGCGAGTTCGTCGCGATCCTGGTGGAGCACTGGCTGCTCAACGGGATCGTCTGCCTGCTCATCGTCGTGTCGGCGGTGCTGCCCTCGATCTGAGCCCCGCGCTCAGGAGCCCGCGCGGGCCAGCCGCAGTCCGTGGTGGAGGCCGTCGCGGAACGCGCGCGGGGCCGGGTGCAGCGCGGCCCCGTGGCGGACACCGGTGAACAGCCGCCTGCGCGGCCGCCCCGGCAGGTGGTGCAGGCCCACGGTGCGCGGCCGGTCCGTCCACACCAGATCGGGCAGCAGCGTCGCCGCGTGGCCGGTCTCCACGAGGTGGACCTGGAGCAGCAGGTCCGAGCTCTCGAAGCGCACGTCCGGGGCGAACCCCGCGTCGTGGCACAGGGTCCTGGCCCAGCGGCCGGTCGGGCTGTCGGGCGGGTCCAGCACCCACGGGGTGTCCGCCAGGTCCGCGAGCGACGCGTGGGCGCGGCTGTGCGGGCCGGTGGCGGGCAACGCGATCCGCATCTCGTCGAACGCCAGGTCCTCGGTGTCCACACCGGACATCGGCGGGTGCGGCTGACCGGGGTACTCCTCGCCGAGGACCAGGTCGAAGTCGTGCGACAGCAGGCCCGCGAACGCCCCGCCCGCGTCCTGCTGGGTGATCTCCACCCGCAGGCCGGGATGGCGTTCGGCCAGCAGCGACAGCGCCGCCGGGGCCAGCGCCAGCAGCACGGACTGGAACGAGGCGACCCGCAGCGTGCCGGTGACCTCGGTCAGCGACGCCGCCAGCTCGGCCTCCGCGACCTCCAGGTGGCCGAGGATCGCGTCGGTGTGGGTGACCAGGATCCGGGCCTGCTCGGTGAGCCGCACACCGCGTCCGACGTGCTCCAGCAGCCGCACACCCGTCTCGTTCTCCAGCTGCGCGAGCTGCTGCGAGATCGCCGACGGGCTGTAGGACAGCGCGCGGGCCACCGCGGCCAGCGTGCCGCGGCGTTCGAGCTCGCGCAGCAGGCGCAGGCGGTGGACGTCGAGCATCACGGCCCCTCCGGTCAGTTCCGCTTACCAGTATCGCGCAGAAACGTTCGCTGGACGAACTGATCGGGATGACCGAGCGTGGACGGCGTGACCCACTCCCCGCGCACGACGACATGACCACCCCCGTCCGCACGCCCACGGCCGTCCTGATGGTGCTGGGCTCCAGCGTCTCGCTGCAGTTCGGCACCGTGCTGGCCGCGCACCTGTTCCCCGTCACCGGCGCCCTGGGCGCCACGGTCCTGCGCCTCGCCCTGGCCGCCGCCGTGCTGCTGGCGGTCTCCCGGCCCGGTGTGCGCCGGTGGACCCGTGCGCAGTGGCGCGCGGTGGTGCCGCTCGGGCTGAGCCTGGCGGGCATGAACGGGTTCTTCTACGCCGCCATCGACCGGATCCCGCTCGGCACGACCGTCACGATCGAGTTCCTCGGCCCGCTGGCGCTGGCCGCGGTGCTGTCGCGGCGGCCGCGCGACTTCGGCTGGATCCTGCTGGCCGCGACCGGGGTGGCCGCGCTGGGCTGGTCCGGCGACGGCGGCCCGACGGGCGCGCTCGACCCGTTGGGCGTCGTGTTCGCCCTGTGCGCCGCGGTGTTCTGGGCGCTGTACGTCCTGGCCGGCGCCCGCACCGCCGCGGTCGTGCCGGGTCACGGCGGGCTCGCGGTGGCCATGGCGGTGGCCGCGGTCGTCGTGCTGCCCGGCGGTGTCGTCGGAGCCGGTGAGGTGCTGGCGCAGCCGCACCTGCTGGTGTCCGCGCTGGGGCTGGCGCTGCTGGCGTCGGTGGTGCCGCACTCGCTACAGCTGTCGGCCCTGCGCGTGCTGCCGCGGCCCGTCTTCGGCGTCCTGCTCAGCCTGGAGCCCGCCGTCGCGACCCTGACCGGCCGGCTGCTGCTCGGGCAGGACGCCGGGCCGGTCACCGCCGCCGCGGTGACCGTCGTCGTGCTGGCCAGCGCCGGCTCGACCCTGTCGGCGGCCCGGCAGCAGGAGCGCACCGCCCGCGAGCACGAACAGGCCCAGCGCGACGACGTTGAGCACGCGGTCGACGCCGTCGTACACGTGGAGGTGCTCCAGGTGGTAGGCCAGGTGCAGCACGCTGAACACCAGCCAGGCCACGCCGGCGAGGCGGACCGCGAACGCGTTGGCGGGCCGCGATGACACCGCGGCGCTCAGGGCGGCCAGCCCCAGGTACATGGCGCCGACGTCCTTCACCAGGTGCTGGTTGTAGGGGCCGAGCGGCGGCAGCCAGTGGTGGCCGAAGCCGGGGAACGTCGTGTACCAGGAGACGGGAGCGCAGTAGGCCCAGCCGCCCACGAGAAGACCGGTGACGGCCAGGGCGAGCAGCAGCGTGCGACGTGCGGTCGTGGACATGACCACTGGACGACGTGGCACCGGGGAACGTGACGGGCGGGCCGGGTTGTGCCGTCCGACAGGGCCCACCGGTGCGATTCGTGCGAGTGGACGAACACCCGCGGCCCGCGGCCCGACAGCATCGGAGGCGGACCCGCGGTGACCCCGCGGCGGCGGGGTGCGCCCGGCCGCCGCGGACCCCGTTCCGCACACCCGAGGAGGATCCGGTGACCCGACGCCAGCGCATCGACGACCTGACCGCGTTCGCCGTGCCGGAGCAGCCCGCGCTGTCGCCGGACGGCACGCGGATCGTCTACGTGCTCCGCACCGTCGACGCCGAGGCCGACCGGAACGTCCGGGCGCTGTGGACCGCGGGCACCCGCGACGGCGCGCCGCGGCAGCTCACCCGCGGGCGGTCGGACTCGGCGCCGGCGTGGTCGCCGGACGGCACCCGGATCGCGTTCCTGCGCTCCCAGGACGGTCCCGCGCAGGTGTGGCTGCTCCCGGCCGACGGCGGGGAGCCCGAGCAGGTCACGTCGCTGCCGCTGGGCGCCGGCGCGCCGGTGTGGAGCCCGGACGGGACGCGGATCGCCTTCGGCGCCGCCGTGGACCTGCACGCCGCCGACGGCGAGGACGACCGGGCGCGCACCCGACGGGCCGGTGCGCCGATCGTGGTCGACCGCCTCGACTACCAGGCCGACGGCGCCGGGCTGCTGCGCACGATGCGCCGGCACCTGCACGTCCTCGACCTCGCGACCGGCAAGACCGAGCGGGTCACCGAGGGCGACTGGCACGCGGGCGACCCGGCGTGGTCGCCGGACTCGACCAGGCTCGCCTTCAGCGCGGCCACCGGGCCCGACGCCGACCTGGCGTTCCGGTCGCCGGTCCACGTCCTCGACCTCGCCGACCGCACGGTCGAGCCGGTCGGCCTGCACGAGGGGTTCGGCGGCCCGGTCACCTGGACCGCCGACGGGTCCGCGCTGCTCGTGGTCGGCACCGCGGGCGCGCCGACCGGCCACGCGGGGCTGCTGCGCGTGCCGCTGGACGGCGGTGACGTGGTGGACCTGGCGAAGCCGCTGGACCGCAACGTGATGCCCGGCGGTCCCGGCTACCCCGGCGCGCTGCCGCGGCTGGTCGATGACGGCCGGACCGCGCTGTTCTGCGTCCGCGACCGCGGCTGCACGCACCTGTACTCGGTCCCCGTCGACGGCGGCGACCCCGTCGCGGTGCTGGCCGGCGCGGGTCGGGTGGTGGCCGGTCTGTCCACCGCGGACGGCACGGCGGCGGTCGTGCTCGCCACCCCCGAGTCCTTCGGCGAGATCGTGACCGTGGACCTGGCCACGGGCGAGGAGACCGTGCGGACCGAGCACGGCAAGCTGTCCGAGGTGGACCTGTTCCCGCGCGTCGAGCGGGAGTTCACGATCTCCGACGGCACCGTCGTGCACGGCTGGCTGGTCGGCGGCTCGACGGAGCCCGGCCCGCTGCTGGTGGACGTCCACGGCGGTCCGCACAACGCGTGGAACGGCGCGGCCGACGAGGCCCACCTCTACCACCAGGAGCTGGCCGCGCTCGGCTGGACCGTGCTGCTGCTCAACCCGCGCGGCAGCGACGGCTACGGCGAGCGGTTCCACACCGCCGCGCTCGGCGCCTGGGGCGAGGCCGACGCCAAGGACTTCCTGGAGCCGGTCGACCAGCTCGTCGCCGAGGGCGTCGCCGACCCGCGACGGCTGGCCGTGGCCGGGTACAGCTACGGCGGCTTCATGACCTGCTACCTCACCAGCCGCGACACCCGGTTCGCCGCCGCGGTGGCGGGCGGTGTGGTCAGCGACCTCACCAGCATGGCGGGCACGTCCGACAGCGGGCACTTCCTCGCCGAGCTGGAGCTGCGCGCCCTGTCGTGGGACGACGGCGAGCGCTACGAGGCGCTGTCGCCGATGGCGCGGGTCGACCAGGTGCGCACGCCCACGCTGGTCCTGCAGGGCGCCGCCGACGTGCGCTGCCCGATCGGCCAGGCCCAGCAGTGGCACGCGGCGCTGCGCGAGCAGGGCGTGCCGACCCAGCTGGTGCTCTACCCCGAGGGCAGCCACCTGTTCATCCTCGAGGGCCCGCCGTCGCACCGGATCGACTTCAACCGGCGGATCGCGGACTGGGTGCGGCGGTACGCGGGCGACGTGGTCGGGCCGCGCCGCCCCCGGATCGACACCGCGCACTGGCAGCGCAGGCTGTCCGCGCTGGCCGCGCGCCACGACGTCCCCGGCGCGGCGCTGGGGATCCTGCGGCTGCGGCCGGGCGGCGACGACGAGCTGGTGGAGGTCGCGCACGGCCTGCTGAACACGGTGACCGGGGTCGAGGCGACCACCGACTCGGTGTTCCAGATCGGGTCCATCTCGAAGGTGTGGACGGCGACGGTCGCCCTGCAGCTCGTGGACGAGGGCCTGCTCGACCTGGACGCGCCGATCGCCGACGTGCTGCCCGAGCTGCGGCTCGCCGAGCAGGACGTCACCAAGAGCGTGACCATGCGGCACCTGCTGACCCACACCAGCGGTATCGACGGCGACGTCTTCACCGACACCGGGCGCGGCGACGACTGCCTGGAGAAGTACGTGGCGCTGCTGGCCGACGTGGCGCAGAACCACCCGATCGGCGCCACCTGGTCCTACTGCAACTCCGGTTTCTCGCTGGCCGGCCGGGTGATCGAGAGGATCACCGGCAAGACCTGGGACCAGGCCGTGCGCGACCGGCTGTTCACCCCGCTCGGCCTGAGCCGCACCGTGACGCTGCCCGAGGAGGCCCTGCTGCTCCGCGCCGCGGTCGGCCACGTCGGGGACGGCGACGACCGCACGACGGCACCGCAGTGGGGCCTGCCCCGCTCGCTCGGACCGGCCGGGCTGATCACCTCCTCGGTCGCCGACGTCCTCGGGTTCGCCCGGATGCACCTCACCGGCGGTCTCGCGCCCGACGGCACCAGGGTGCTCGGCGAGGCGAGCACCGCGGCGATGGCCGAGCACCAGGCCGACGTGCCGGAGAAGTTCACCCTCGGCGACTCGTGGGGGCTGGGCTGGATCCGGTTCGACTGGGACGGCCGCAGGCTCATCGGCCACGACGGCTCCACGATCGGCCAGAACGCGTTCCTGCGGGTGCTGCCCGAGGAGGGGCTCGCGGTCGTGCTGCTCACCAACGGCGGCCACACCCGCGACCTGTTCGTGGACCTGTACCGGGAGGTCTTCGCCGAGCTCGCCGGACTCGCCGTGCCGCCCCCGCTGGAGCCGCCCGCCGAGCCGGTGTCCGTGGACGCCGACCGGTACCTGGGCACCTACGAGCGGGCCGGGTCGCGCCTGGAGGTGCTGGACGGGCCGGTGCTGCGCACGACCGTCACCGGGCCGCTGGCCGCCCTCGTCCCGGACGTGACGCAGGAGTACCCGATGGTCGCGGTCGCGGAGGACCTGTTCGTCGTGCGGGACCCCCGGATGCGAACGTGGACCCCGGTCTGGTTCTACGCGCTGCCGACGGGCGAGCGGTACCTGCACTTCGGCGTGCGCGCTACCCCGAAGGTGGGCTGACACATGGATCACGCGCTCGTCTCCCGGATGCGGGAGCTGCTGCCGGAGATGCTCGCCGACATCGAGGAGCTGGTGGTCTGCGAGTCGCCGTCGGCCGACCTCGCCGCGGTCGCCGCCAGCGCCGACGTAGTCTCGCGGGTGGGGGAGAAGCGGCTGGGGGTGGCGCCGGAGCGGATCGTCGTGGCGGGCCGCACCCACCTGCGCTGGGCGTTCGGCGACGGGCCGTCCACCGTGCTGGTGCTCGGGCACCACGACACGGTGTGGCCGCTCGGGTCGCTGGCCACCCACCCGTTCACCGTGGTCGACGGGGTCATGCGCGGGCCGGGCTGCTTCGACATGAAGGCCGGGGTGGTGATGGCGATGCACGCCATCGCCGCGCTGCCCGACCGGTCCGGGGTGACGCTGCTGGTCACCGGGGACGAGGAGATCGGCTCGCCCACCTCGCGGGACCTCATCGAGGAGGAGGCGAGGGGCCGCGCCGCCGCGCTGGTGCTGGAGGCCTCCGCCGACGGCGGCGCGCTCAAGACCGAGCGCAAGGGCGTGTCGCTCTACCAGGTCAAGGTCAAGGGTCGGGCCGCCCACGCGGGCCTGGAGCCGGAACGCGGCGTGAACGCCACCGTGGAGCTCGCGCACCAGGTGCTGGCCGCCAACGGGCTGGCCGACCCCGCGCTGGGCACGACGGTCACGCCCACGGTGATGTCCTCGGGCACCACCGGCAACACCGTGCCGGCCGCGGGGGAGTTCTCCGTGGACGTGCGCGCCGCACTGGTCGACGAGCAGCTGCGGGTCGACGCCGCGCTGCACGCGTTGGCGCCGGTCCTGCCCGAGGCGGAGCTGGAGGTGGTCGGCGTGCCCAACCGGCCGCCCCTGATGGCGTCGGCGTCCTCGGCGCTGTTCGACCACGCCGCCGAGGTCGCCGCCGGGCTCGGGCTGCCGCCGTTGACGAGGGTCGCGGTCGGGGGCGGGTCGGACGGCAACTTCACCGCGGGCGTCGGCACGCCCACGCTCGACGGGCTCGGCGCGGTCGGCGGCGGCGCCCACGCGGCGCACGAGCACGTGCTGGTGGCCGAGCTGCCGGGCCGGGCCGCGCTGGTGTCGGCGTTGGTGGCCCAGCTGCTCGACGGCGGGCGGTCGAACTCGACCAACTCGCCCGCCTCCGATGGTGCGGGCAGACCATGACGGGCGTCCGCGCGGTGGCGACGATGGTCGGTGTGAACGACCAGGAACGCGCCGAGGCCGCCGCGCGCGCCGCGGCCACCGCCGCCGGTGTCGAGGTGCGCGACGTGACCGACCTCGACGACCTCGACGCGGTGTACCGGCTCTACGACGGGATCTGGCGCCCCGACCCGACCAACCCGCCGGTGACGACCAAGCTGCTGCGCGCACTGTCCAAAGTGGGCAACCCGGTGACGGGCGCGTTCGACGGCCCGGTGCTCGTGGGCGCCTGCGTCGGCTTCTTCGGCGCGCCGGGGGACCGCGTGCTGCACAGCCACGTCGCCGGGGTGTCGTCGGCCGCGCTCGGCCGCCACGTCGGGTTCGCGCTCAAGCTGCACCAGCGGGCGTGGGCCATGGCGCGTGGCGTCCGGATGGTGGAGTGGACCTACGACCCGCTGGTCGCGCGGAACGCGCACTTCAACATCACCAAGCTCGGCGCCGTGCCGGTCGAGTACCTGGCGAACTTCTACGGCGGCATGGACGACGGCATCAACGGCGGTGACGACAGCGACCGGCTGCTCGTGCACTGGGACCTGGCGGCGGAGCCGGTCGGGCGGGCCGGTGCCGGTCCGCGACCGGCCGCCGACGCCGAGGCGGAACGGGCGCGCGGAGCGGTGGTCGCCCTCGGGCGCTCCCCGCTCGGGCTCCCCATCCCCGGTACGACCGACGGCACGACGCTGCTGGTGGCCGTGCCGCGCGACGTGGAGGCGCTGCGGTCGACCGATCCCGGTCTGGCGAAGGAGTGGCGCGGAGCCGTGCGCGCCGTGCTCGGCCCCGCGCTGGCGGGCGGGGCGCGGATCACCGGGTTCGACCGCACGGGCTGGTACGTCCTGACGAACGGGAAGGGCAACTCATGAAGCTGACCGGAGTGGAGCTGCGCCGGGTCCGGATGCCGCTGGTGGCGCCGTTCCGCACGTCGTTCGGCACCCAGAACGCGCGCGACATCCTGCTGCTGCGCGTGGTCACCGACGAGGCGGAGGGGTGGGGCGAGTGCGTCGCGATGTCCGACCCGCTCTACTCCTCGGAGTACGTCGACGCCGCCGCGGACGTGCTGACCCGGTTCCTCGTCCCGGCGCTCGCGGCGCACCCCCGGCTCGACGCGAACGCCGTGGCGCCCGTGCTGGAGCCGTTCCGGGGGCACCGGATGGCCAAGGCGGCGCTGGAGATGGCCGTCCTGGACGCCGAGCTGCGGGCCGAGGGGCGGCCGCTGTCACGCGAGCTGGGCGCCACCCGCGACCGGGTGCCCTGCGGGGTGTCGGTCGGGATCATGAACTCGGTCGGCGAGCTGCTCGACGCCGTCGGCGGGTACCTCGACGCCGGGTACGTGCGGATCAAGCTGAAGATCGAGCCGGGCTGGGACGTCGAGCCGGTGCGCGCGGTGCGCGAGCGGTTCGGCGACGACGTGCTGCTCCAGGTCGACGCGAACACGGCGTACTCGGTGTCCGACGCGCGGCACCTCGCCCGGCTCGACCCGTTCGGGCTGCTGCTGATCGAGCAGCCGCTGGAGGAGGAGGACCTGCTCGGGCACGCCCAGCTGGCCAAGCTCATCAGCACCCCGGTGTGCCTGGACGAGTCGATCACCTCCGCCCGCTCGGCCGCCGCCGCCATCGCGATGGGGGCCGCCGCGATCGTGAACATCAAGCCCGGCCGGGTCGGCGGGTACCTGGAGGCGCGGCGGATCCACGACGTGTGCGTGGCCCACGGCGTGCCGGTGTGGTGCGGCGGGATGATCGAGACCGGACTCGGGCGGGCCGCGAACGTGGCGCTGGCGGCGCTGCCCGGCTTCACCCTGCCGGGCGACACGTCGGCCTCGGACCGGTTCTACCGCACCGACATCACGACGCCGTTCGTGCTCGACGACGGCCACCTGCCGGTGCCGACCGGGCCCGGTCTCGGCGTGGAGCCGCTGACCGACGAGCTGGAGGCGGTGACCACCTCCACCGAGTGGCTGCCCCTCTGATCGTCCCCCGGTACGGGCGGGAGGCCGGTTTTCGTCCGCTCCGACGAACCGCTCGGCCACCGGTGGGCCTAGTTTCGGGGCCGTGACCCCGCGACCCCACGCCGGCCTCGGCCGAGTCCTCGACGACCTCGGCACGACGCTGCTGGAGCTCGTCCTCGGCCACCCCGACCGGTCGCGCGCCATCGGCGGCGTCGTGATCCACGACCCGCTGGACGACGCCGTGCCGCCGCCGAACGCGCTCGTGCTCGGCGTGGGGCTCGGGGACCCGGCGGCGATCGCCGACCTGCTGCGCTCGTTGGGCCCGCGGGCCGCCGTGGGGCTGGTGGTGCGCTCGCCCGTGCCCGTGTCCGAGGAGCTGGCCACCGCGGTCGAGCGGTCCGGCGTGGCGCTGCTCGGGCTGACCCGCGGCGCCTCGTGGGCGCAGCTGGCCGCGATGCTGCGGGCCCTGCTCGCCGAGGACGACATCGGCGGCGTGGGCCCGGAGACGTTGGGCGGCATGCCCTCCGGCGACCTGTTCGCGCTGTCCAACGCCGTCGCAGCGCTCCTGGACGCCCCCGTGACGATCGAGGACCGCGGGTCGCGCGTGCTCGCGTTCTCCGGGCGCCAGGACGAGGCGGACAAGTCCAGGGTGGAGACGATCCTGGGCCGCCAGGTTCCCGAGCGGTACTCGCGGGTGCTGGCCGAGCGCGGGGTGTTCACGGTGCTCTACCGCACCGACCAGCCGGTGTACATCGAACCGGTCACCCAGTCGTCGCTGCCGCGCGTCGCGGTGGCCGTGCGCGCGGGCGACGAGGTGCTCGGCTCGATCTGGGCGGCCGTGCGGCAGCCGCTGAGCGCCGAGCGCACGCGGGCGCTGGTCGACGCCGCCAGGCTGGTGGCGCTGCACATGCTCCGCATCCGCGCGGGGGCGGACGTGGAGCGCAGGCTGCGCACGGACCTGCTCAGCACCGCGCTGGAGGGCGGGCCCGGCGCCCGCGACGCCCTGGACCGGCTCGGGCTGGCGGGCCGTCCGGTGGTCGTGCTGGCGATGGCGACCGCCGATCCCGAGCGGCCGACGGCCACCGAGCCCGCGCTGGCCACCGAACGGCAGCGGCTCGGCGACGCGCTCACCATGCACCTGAGCGCGCTGCACCCGCGCTGCGCCACCGCGCTCATCGGCGACGTCACCTACGGCCTGGTGCCTTCGACCCCCGACGGCGAGCAGCGCGCCCTCACCATCGCCTCCGACTTCCTCGACCGCGTCGGCGACCGCACCCGTGCCGTGATCGCGGTCAGCCCCGTCGCGGCCGAGACGGCCGAGCTGCCCGCCGTCCGCGCCACCGCCGACCGGGCCCTGCGCGTCCTGCGCGCGGGCGGCACCCGCCGCACCGCGCGCCTGGCCGACGTCCACGTGGAAGCGCTCGTGCTGGAGCTGCGCGACCTCGCCGCCGCCCAGGGCGACCGGCCGACCGGCGCCATCGCGAAGCTCATCGACTACGACACCCGGCACGGCGCCCGGCTCATCGAGACGCTGCGCGCCTGGCTGGACGCCTTCGGCGACGTGATCGCCGCGTCGGCCGCGGTCCACGTCCACCCCAACACCTTCCGCTACCGGCTACGGCGGCTCGCGGAGATCGGCGAGCTCGACCTCACCGACCCGGAGGCCCGCTTCGCCGCCATGCTCCAGCTCCGCGTCCTGTCCTCCGCGCCCTAGGTCATCGTGGGGGATGAACCCCTGCCCGCGTTCGGCTCCCGGGGCGACACGGGTGCGGCGGTCGGGTCGTCGGACGCGGATGACAGGCTGGTCGCATGGGTGAGCACAAGCGGGTGAGGTTGGGCGTCGTCGGGCTCGGGGCCATGGGCGGCCGGGTGTTCGACATCGCCGTGGGGCATCCGGACTTCGGGGTCGTGCGCGCGGCGGACGTCCGGCGGGACGCGGTCGACCGGGTCGCCGCGGCGCACCCCTCCGTGGTGGTGAGCACCGACCCGGCCGACGTCGTCGACGCGGCGGACGTGGACGCGGTCTACATCGCGACCCCGCCGTCGTTCCACGCGGACCTGGCCGTCGCCGCGCTGTCCGCGGGCAAGGCGGTGTTCTGCGAGAAGCCGCTCGCGGTCAGCCTGTCGGACGGCCGCCGGATGAGCGACGCGGCGGCGTCGAGCGGTCTGGCCACCGCCGTCAACTTCGCGCTGTCGGACCGCGATGTCGTGCTGGAGCTGGAACGCAGGCTCCGCGCGGGCGAGGCGGGCACCGTCCTCGGCGTCGACGTGCGCCTCCAGTTCCCGAAGTGGCCGCGCGCGTTCCAGGCCGACGCGCTCTGGCTCGACGGCCGGGAACAGGGCGGCTTCGTCCGCGAGGTCTTCTCCCACTTCGCCTACCTCACCGACCGCCTCCTCGGCCCGCTGCGCGCCGTGGACGTCAGCGCCGACTTCCCGTCGTCCGGCAGCGAGACCACCGCTCGCGGCCTGCTGCGCGCGGGCGAGGTCCCCGTCCACTTCAGCGGCCTGTCCGGCGTGGCGGGCCCCGAGGTCTACGAGTGGACCCTGTGGGGCACCGAGCAGTCCTACCGGCTACGCCAGTGGACCCACCTGGAGATCTTCACCAACGACACCTGGACCCCTTACGACCCCGGCCTCGCCTCCGGCTCCGACGCCACCCGGCTCACCCTCTTCGCCCAGGCCGTCCGCACCGGCTCCGCCCCGAACCTGGCCGACTTCCCGGTGGCCTACCGGGTTCAGGAGGCCGTGGAGGCGTTCCACGCGGTCAGCTGACGTCGGCGGAGTGCTTCACCCTGCGCCGCCCCAGCACCACGGCCCCCACCACCAGGACCGCCAACGCCCCCGCCAACGGCAGCGGTCCCAGCGAGTCGACCCACGAGGCCAGGAGCTCCTGGACCCGTGCGGCCGCCTCCACCACCGGGTCGGCGGCCGGTCCGGTGCCGAGGAACAGTCGGAGCTCGTACACGCCGTAGTAGCCGACGTACGCCCCGACGACCACCAGCAGCGCCCCGCCCGCCCGGTTCACGTGCGGCAGGAGCCTGCGCGCGCCGGTGAGCACGCTGGTGCCCGCCAGTGCGACGGCGGTGGCGAGCACGCCGACCACGAGCGCCATTCCCGCGGCGTAGGCGAGGTAGGCGAGCACACCGTCCACAACGGACCCGTGGCGGAAGGTGGTGCTGGTGACGGCGAGGAACGGGCCGATGGTGCACGAAAGGGAGGCGGTGGCGTAGGCGAGGCCGTAGCCGAACATGGAGCGCAGCCGGGCGGTGGGGGCGCCGCGGCCGGACTTGGGGAGCAGCAGGGTGGGTTCGCGGCCGGTGAGCATGACGACGCCCAGTGCGAGCAGGCCGAGGCCGATGAGGACGGTGACGGCGGGCAGGTAGCGCTGGACGGAGGTGGCGAGCGGGGCGATGACGAGGCCGAAGGTGCCGAACACGGTGAGGAAGCCGAGCGCCATGGTGGCGGTGGCGGCGAGCGCCCTGGCGACCGC
The DNA here is from genome assembly GCF_003002815.1 of Umezawaea tangerina. Taxonomy (GTDB): domain Bacteria; phylum Actinomycetota; class Actinomycetes; order Mycobacteriales; family Pseudonocardiaceae; genus Umezawaea; species Umezawaea tangerina. The sequence goes on from NZ_PVTF01000008.1 coordinate 156,409, forward strand.
GCGCGGCCTGCCGTGCTGCTCGTCGCCGAGGACCACGAGGGTCAGGTAGGCGGGGAGCATGGCGAAGCCGCAGGGGTTGAGGGCGGCGATGAGGCCCGCCGCCAGTGCGAAGCCGAGGGTCTCCACGGTCAGGCGCCGGTGAGCTTGGCGACCCTGGCGAGGATGTCCTCCTCGGTCGGGCTGCCGATGATCACGTCGGCCTTGCCCGAGGCGTCGATGAACGCGAACGCGGGCTGCGCGCTCACGCCGAACCGCCGCCACACCGACGCGTCGAGGTCGGCGATGTGCTTGAAGCCGTTCATGTCGTACTTGGCCACGAAGTCCTTCATCGCGGGCAGTTGGTCCTGGGCGGCGACCCCGACCCAGGTCACGCCCTTGCTCTGCGCGGCGATCCTCGCCACGGTGGGGGCCTCGCGGTTGCACGACGGGCACCACGGCGCCCAGAACCACAGCACGGCGGGCTTGCCCGCGAGGCTCTCGCCGGAGAAGTCCTGGTCGTCGACGGTCCGCGCGGTGAACCGGAGCTGCTCGGAGGCGGTGGACACGGCCGCGGCGGGCACGGGAGGGGTGGGCTCGGCGGGTTTGCCGCACGCGGCCACCAGGGCGAGCGCGGCGAGCACGAGGCCGAGGGACCGGATGTGCTTCACGTCGACAACCTCCTGCGCGGTGGACGGGGGACCACTGCGCACTACGTGGTCGAGGACCGGCAGGTTCACCTGCAGCCTGACTTGCGGCGAAAGTCGGGTGGCAGATCGTTGCCACGGCCATTTTTGACCTGTAATACCTGGTCAACGTCCTGGGAGCGCTCTCGGAGCGGCTAACCGACCACCTCGGGGTTACGTGTAGCTGACCGTGGTGTACAGGACATAACCGCAGCTCAACGACATGTGACGTCCGGATGACCTTTGTTGGTAACAGGCTGGACACAAGTGCTTGACACCCAATAGTGGTGCCGACCACACTTCGCCACCTGGGAGCGCTCCCAGACTCGCACCGCCTCACTCCCGAGGCTGCCGAGCACCGCCGCCCTCAGCAGAGGAGTTCTTCGTGCCGTACCGCTCTAGCCGATGGGCCATCGCACTGGCCTGTACCGCCGCGCTCGCCGCGTCCGCCGCCTGCGGGTCGAGCGGTTCGTCCGGGGGCACCACCGCAGACGGCAAGATCGAGCTTACCGTCGCCACCTTCAACGAGTTCGGCTACGAGGACCTGCTCCCGGAGTACGAGAAGGCCCACCCGAACGTCAAGGTCGTCGCCCGCAAGACCGGCAAGGCGGACGACCACCACCAGAACCTGTTCACCAAGATCGCCGCGGGCTCGGGTCTGTCCGACATCGAGGCCGTCGAGGAGGGCTACCTCCCGCAGGTCCTGTCGAAGGCGGACAAGTTCAACAACCTCCTGGAGATCGGCCCGGCCGACGTCAAGCCGGACCGCTGGCTGGCGTGGAAGTCCGAGTCGGCCACCAAGAACGGCTCGTTCATCGGCTACGGCACGGACATCGGTCCGCTGGCCATGTGCTACCGCAAGGACCTCTTCGAGGCCGCCGGACTGCCTTCGGATCCTGCCGGTGTGAAGGCGATCTTCGCGACCTGGGACAGCTACTTCGCCGCGGGTGAGCAGTTCAAGGCCAAGACGGGCGACAAGGCGTGGTTCGACAGCGCCGCGCAGGTCTTCAACGCCATGGTCAACCAGGAGAAGGTCGGCTACTACGACGCCAGCGACAAGCTCGTCGTCGACACCAACCCCGACCTCAAGTCCGACTGGGACAAGGTGACCGCCGCGGTCGCCAAGGGCCAGTCCGCCAAGCTCGTCGCGTTCAGCAACGAGTGGAACACCGGCTTCAAGAACGCCGCCTTCGCCACGAAGACCTGCCCGTCCTGGATGCTCGGCGTCGTCGAGAAGCAGGCCGGTCCGGAGAACGCGGGCAAGTGGGCCGTCACCGACGCCTTCCCCGACGGCGGCGGCAACTGGGGCGGCTCGTTCCTGACCGTCCCCAAGCAGAGCAAGCACCCGAAGGAAGCCGCCGAGCTCGCCGCGTGGCTGACCGCCCCCGAGCAGCAGATCAAGGCGTTCACGGCCAAGGGCACGTTCCCGAGCCAGGTGCAGGCCCTCACCTCCCCGGCGCTGCTCGACCAGACCAGCGCGTACTTCGGTGACACCAAGGTCGGCGCGCTGTTCGCCGAGCAGGCCAAGAAGGTCCCGGCCGCCCAGCCCAAGGGCCCGGCCTCGGGCACCATCCAGGACAAGGTGTTCAACTCGGCGCTCCAGGCGGTCGAGCAGGGCACCAGCGTCGACGACGCCTGGAAGCAGGCGGTCGAGGGCGCCCAGAAGGCAGCCAAGTGACGGCTGACCTCACGGAGGTTCCGAGCGGGCGGGGCGTCGAGCCCCGCCCGCCCGTCCGCCGTGAGCCCCCCGAAGAACACCCGAAGCTCCCCCTGCGCGACCGGTTGACCCGGCTCGACGTCAAGTTCACGCCGTACCTGTTCATCGCGCCGTTCTTCGTCCTGTTCGCGGTGATCGGCCTGTTCCCCTTGCTCTACACCGGTTACGTCTCCCTGTTCGACTGGGAGCTCGGTGGCGACGAGCACCCGTTCGTCGGCCTCGGGAACTACACCGCGCTGCTGGCGGACGACCAGTTCTGGAACGCGCTGTTCAACACGGTCAGCATCTTCGTGCTGTCCAGCGTCCCGCAGATGATCACCGCGGTCCTGCTGGCCGCGTTGCTCAACACCGCGCTGCGCGCGCGGACCGCGTGGCGCATGGGCGTCCTGCTGCCGTACGTGGCCAGCCTGGTCGCGCTCGCCATCATCTTCAGCAACCTGTTCGGCAAGCAGTACGGCCTGATCAACACCTTCCTCGAGGGCGTGGGCCTGAGCCCGGTCGACTGGCAGGGCAACTGGTTCGCCAGCCACGTCGCCATCGCCACGATGGTGAACTGGCGCTGGACCGGCTACAACGCGCTGATCGTGCTGGCCGCCATGCAGGCCATCCCGCGCGAGGTGCACGAGGCCGCGCTGGTCGACGGGGCGGGCGCGGTCCGCCGGTTCGTCAGCATCACGCTGCCCCTGCTGCGCCCGACGATCATCTTCGTGGTCATCACGTCGACCATCGGCGGCCTGCAGATCTTCACCGAGCCCAAGCTGTTCGACCCCGCGGGCGGCAGCGGAGGCGGGTTCTCCCACCAGTACCAGACCGTCGTGCTCTACCTGTACCAGGCCGGTTTCCAGGACTTCGACCTCGGCTACGCCTCGGCCATGGCCTGGATCCTCTTCCTGGTCGTCCTCGTCATCGCCGCCGCGAACTTCTTCCTCACCCGGCGGATCGCGTCAACCGGGGAGTCCGAATGACCGCGCTCACGACCGCGCCTCCGGTGCGCAGGCCGGGCCGCAGCAAGCGGCTGAAGGCCTCGACCCTGTTGGAACGCCCCAACTTCGTGGTGTACGGGATCCTGATCGCGTTCATCCTCGGGTCGGCGTTCCCGTTCTACTGGTCGTTCCTGGTGGCCAGCTACGACGCCAACGTCTTCACCGGCGACGTGCCGCTGATCCCCGGCGGGAACTTCCTCGTCAACGCCAACAGGGTCGTCGACTCGATCCCGTTCTGGAAGGCGCTGGGCAACAGCGTCGTCGTGTCCGGCACGGTCACGCTGTCGGTGGTCCTGTTCTCCAGCCTGGCGGGGTTCGCCTTCGCCAAGCTCCGCTTCCGCGGCAGCAAGGGCCTGATGCTGTTCGTCATCGCGACCCTCGCGGTGCCGACCCAGCTCGGCGTCATCCCGCTGTTCATGGCGATGGCCGAGTTCGGCTGGTCCGGGACGCTCGGCGCGGTGATCGCGCCGAACCTGGTCACCGCCTTCGGCGTGTTCTGGATGCGGCAGTACATCGTCGACGCCGTCCCGAACGAGCTCATCGAGGCGGCGCGGATGGACGGGTGCAGCCTGCTGCGCACCTTCTGGCACGTGTGCCTGCCCGCGGTGCGACCCGCCGCGGCGATGCTCGGCGTGTTCACGTTCATGCAGTCCTGGAACGACTTCCTGTGGCCGCTGATCGTGCTCAACCCCGAGGACCCGACCATCCAGGTCGCGCTGGAGAAGCTCCAGTCCGGCTACTACGTCGACTACTCGCTGGTGCTCGCCGGAACCACGATGGCCACGGTCCCGGTGTTGTTGGTCTTCCTCGTACTCGGGCGGCAGATCGTCGCCGGGATCATGCAGGGCGCTGTGAAGGGGTAGTTGTGGACCAGATTTCCTTTCCCGAGGGGTTCCTGTGGGGCGCGGCCACGGCCGCTTTCCAAGTGGAGGGATCGACGACCGCGGACGGTCGCACCGACTCCATCTGGGACGCGTTCTGCCGGTTGCCCGGCGCGATCGTCGGCGGCCACACCGGCGAGCCCGCTGCCGACCACTACCGCCGCGTCGAGCAGGACGTGAAGCTGATGGTGGACCTGGGCCTGCAGGCCTACCGGTTCTCCATCGCCTGGCCGCGGGTCCGCCCGGACGGCGGCGAGGTCAACCAGGCGGGCCTGGACTTCTACGGCAGGCTCGTGGACACGTTGCTGGCCAACGGGATCAAGCCGTGGGTCACGCTGTACCACTGGGACCTCCCGCAGGCGCTGGAGGACAAGGGCGGCTGGGCCGAGCGCGACACCGCCTACCGGTTCGCCGACTACGCGACGACGGTCGTGGAGTCGCTCGGCGACCGGGTCACCTCCTGGACGACGCTGAACGAGCCGTGGTGCTCGTCGTTCCTGGGCTACGCGGCGGGTGTGCACGCGCCCGGACGCCGTGAGCCCAAGGCGGCCTTGGCCGCGGTGCACCACCTGCTGCTCGGCCACGGCCTGGCGACGTCCGCGATCCGGGCCGTCCAGCCGACCGCGGAGGTCGGCATCACGCTGAACCTCTACCCGGTGTTCGCCGCGGACCCGTCCAACCCGTCCGACGTGGACGCCGCGCGCAGGCTGGACGCCATGCAGAACCGGATCTTCCTCGACCCGGTGCTGCGCGGGTCCTACCCGGCCGACGTCGTCGAGGACTTCGAGGAGTACGACTTCCTCGGCAACGTCCGCGAAGGCGACCTGGAGATCATCTCCGCGCCGCTGGACATGCTCGGCGTGAACTACTACACCGAGTACAACGTCAGCAGCGTCGCCGACGGCGAGGGTCCTCCGCCCCGCAACGGCAGGCGGCAGAGCGGCTCGCCGTGGGTGGGGCTGGGCGACCTGTCCTTCCCCGGCCGCGACCTGCCCCGCACCGACATGGACTGGGAGGTCCAGCCGGTCGGGCTGACCAAGGTGCTGCGCAGGCTGCACGACGAGTACCCGCGGCTCCCGCTCTACATCACCGAGAACGGCGCCGCCTACCGCGACGAGTTCGACGGCGACGGAGGGGTGCACGACGCGGAGCGGCTCGGGTTCATCGACGGGCACCTGCGGGCCGCGCACGCCGCGATCAGCGAGGGCGTCGACCTGCGCGGCTACTTCTGCTGGTCGCTGCTGGACAACTTCGAGTGGGCCGAGGGGTACGCGAAGCGGTTCGGCATCGTGCACGTCGACTACGAGACCCAGGTCCGCACCCCGAAGGCCAGCGCCCACTGGTACGCGAAGGTGACCAGGGACAACGCGCTGGCCGCCACGGGTGGCCAGTGACGGATGTAGCGAGGAACCGGCGCCCCGGCCCGCGGCTGGAGGAGGTCGCCCGCGCGGCCGGGGTGTCCCGTTCCACGGTTTCCAGGGTCATCAACGAGGAGCCCTACGTCAGCGCCAAGGCACGGGACGCCGTGCACCAGGCGATCGGGGCCCTCGGGTACAGCCCGAACCAGGCGGCCAGGACCCTCGCGGGCAACAGGGCGAACTGCATCGCGCTGGTCGTGTCGGAGCAGGGCAGCCGCGTGCTGTCCGACCCGTTCTTCGCCGGGGTGCTGCGCGGGGTGCACGCCGAGCTCGCCGGGCGCCGCGTGCAGCTGGTGCTGATGATGACCCAGCAGGACGACGAGCAGGACCTCGTCGGCTACCTGGCCGGAGGGCACGTCGACGGCGTGCTCATGGTCAGCCTGCACGGCCAGGACCCGTTGCCGCTCAAGCTGTCCGAGGCCGGGGTGCCGATCGTCGTCGGCGGCAGGCCGCTGGTCGGCGACGGCATCCGGTACGTGGACTCGGACAACTTCAACGGCGCGCTGGAGGCCGCCCGCTACCTCGTGTCGACGGGGCGGCGGCGGATCGCCAGCATCGCCGGGCCGCGGGACATGGCGGTCGGGATGGACCGGCTCAACGGCTGGCGCCGCGGCATGGCCGAGGCGGGTCTGGCCACGGACCTGGTCGTGCACGCGGACTTCACGCCGGACGACGGCGCGGCCGCGATGGCGGACCTGCTCGCCCGCGAGCCGGACCTGGACGCGGTCTTCGTGGCCGCCGACATAATGGCACTCGGCGCGTTGCGGGTGCTGCACAACAAGGGCCGCCGCATCCCCGACGACGTCGCCGTCGTCGGGTTCGACGACCTGATGATCGCCTCGACCGCACTGCCGCCGCTCACCACGGTCCGGCAGGACGTCGAGCAGCTGGGCCGCACGATGACGTGGTGCCTGCTGGGCCAGCTCGCGGGGGAGGAGGGCCTCCCGCCCTCCCTGCTGCTGCCCACCTCGCTGGTGATCCGCTCCAGCGCCTGAGACCCCGCCCGCCGCGCGTACCCCGATCTCGCGCGGCGGGCGGTTCCACTACCTCGGCGGCACGGACACCGACGGGTTCACGCCGCCGCTGGAGAAGACGCACACCGCCTGCGCGGAGCGCGCGCACTCCCTGGACGCCTCGATCCTCAGGTACTCCAGGTAGTTCGGGTCGGCCAGCGCCTTGGACAGCTGCGCCTGGGCCTCGGACTGGTCGATGGCCACCTTCTTGGCGCTGCGGCCCTTGCGGATCTCCGGGTCGTTGTAGTCGGCGCTGATGATCAGCAGCTCGACCGGCGGGCAGGGCAGCAGCCGGGCGTCCTTCGCGTTCGGGTCGCCTGGGACCTCGCGGTCGAACGACGGGCCGCAGAAGAACTGCTTGCCGGTCTGCCGCTCCAGGTACTCCTGGAAGCGCTTGCCGACGTCGGCCTGCAGCAGGGTGAGCGTGCCGCTGTCGGTGTTGGCGACCTGGACGTTGTTGACGATCGCGTCGCCGAAGTACCGGCGGGCCTCGTCCTTGAACGCGGACTCCAGCGGCGGGTAGAACTTCTCCCGCAGCAGCTTGCGCCAGCCGTCCGGCTCCTCGCCGTCGTCGTCGAGCTGGCAGGCGTAGTGGGCGCACAGGTCCTCGAAGAACTTGCGCAGCGTCCCGCCCTCGTAGCCGGGGATGTCGTTGTCGCGGGTGTTCGTCTTGAACGCGACGCTGATCTCGAAGTCCACCAGCATGCCGTTGGTCTCCGCGTCACCGCCCGCCGGGACGCTGATCACGCCGTTGATGTCGGCCCGCTCGTCGCGGCGCACGATGAAGCTGCGCTGCGCCGTGGTGAGCCGGTAGACGTCGTCGTTGTAGGTCCACTCCACGTCGCCGGGCTTGACGACGCTGTCGAAGGCCTTCCCGTCGAAGCTGCCCGCGGTGTAGTGCAGCCCTATCGCGTCGGGCTCCACCTCCGTCGCCGAGCACGCGGCGGTGCCCAGCACCACCAGCGCCAGCACCGCGACCGCACGTCGTGTCGTCATGGAAATCTCCCCCAGGATCAGCAGGTTTCCAGTCTGACACCCGGTGTGCCCCAGGGGTTCCGGAATGTTCCGGACGCGCGGCGAAGTGGCGCCCCCGCGTCCGGGGGCGCCACTCCTGTTCGGTCAGCCGCAAACCGCGCCGTTGAGCTTCGCGCCGCCGAACGGCGGGGTGCCACCGGAGTAGGAGGCGTTGTAGCCGACCGTCACCGATCCGCCGCTGCCCACGGTCCCGTTCCAGGCCACGTTGGTGGCCTTGATGACGTCACCGGTGTCGGTCCAGTTGCCGTTCCACCCCTGGGTGAGGGTCACGCCGGGAGCGGAGAACTCCAGCGTCCACGAGCTGATCGCCGATCCGCGGTTCTCGATCACGACCTCGCCGGTGTAGCCGCCGTTCCAGGTGCTGGTGACCCGCTGGGTCACCCGGCAGCCCGACGTCGGCGGGACGGTCGTGGTCGTGGTGGTAGTAGTGGTGGTCGTCGTCGGCACCGGACCGGCCGCGATGGCGAGGTCGTAGGCCCGTTGCGGCACGAACTGCCCCGCCGGGCCGATGCAGCCGTCGGACTCGCCGGGCAGCTTGACCCACAGGAACGCGTCGATGCGCGAGTCGCCGGTGGCCGTGGTGCTCGGCGTGCCGATCGCGCGGCCCGCCGGGTCGCACCACTCGTTGCCCAGCGGCCCGTTGCCGTTGCGACTGGTGTCCACCACGGCGTGCAGCCGGGAGTCGCCGACCGCGTCGAGCACGGCCTTGGCGAAGCTCACCTCGTTGTCGCGGGCCCGGTAGTTCGACACGTTCGTCGAGATCCCGTCGGCGCTGTTGGAGATGTCCGCGCCGCGCAACCGGTTCGCCGCCTCGGAGGGCGTGAGCCACGCGGAGTGGCCGATGTCCAGGTACACCTTCGCCTGCGCGGAGCCCGCCTTCAGCTTCTTGCCCGCGTAGGCGATCGACGCCTTGGTCTCGTTCTGCTGGTCGGTGTTCTGGCAGCTGGTCATCTGCGGCAGCACGTCCGGCTCCAGCACGATCGACGCCGGCCTGCCCGCGAGACCCGCGGCGACCTGGTCGACCCACTGCCGGTAGGCGGAGTGCGAGGGGGCACCGCCGCCGCTCGCGCCGCCGCAGTCGCGGTTGGGCACGTTGTAGACCACCAGTATGGGGATCTTGCCCGCGGCGGCCGCCGCCCCGACGAAGGAGTCGACCTCCGCGCGGACGGTGGAGGTGTTGGTGGTGGTGTACCAGCGGGCCTGGGGGACGGCCGCGATGCGGTCGCGGATCACCGCGGCGCGCGAGTCGCCGGGGTTGGCCGCGACCCACTTGGCCGCGCCGGTGGCGGGGTCGACGTAGAAGGCGGAGTCCGCGGCCTGCGCGGTGGTCTGCCCGTACAACACCGCCGCGGCACCCGCCACGAGCGCGCATGAGAGCGCCCCCATGCGCAGGACGTGCTTCCTGTGGGCCATTGGTCTTCTCCCGGTGGATCGGGTTCCGGAGGGGACGTCGTTGTCCCCTCCGGAACCACGGATGGATGCGGCGGCGGGCGGGCCGGGTGGGGCAGAGGGCTGGGAGCGCTCCCAGGTAGGGCAGGACTTTAACCAGGGGGAAACGTGCGCGAAAAGAGTCCCGAAGGCCTGAATCGTCGAAGTAGCGCTGTTGTTCAGACACGCTCGGTGAGTTCTTTCCTTCATCACGTGGAAAATCTCAGTTGGTGGCGGTCCGCGACTCCGCCGGTGACTACGTCGAGCAATCGGTACGTCCCGCGTTAGGCCGTTGGGGGTCGTTGAGACGGGCGTCACGTTGATCCCGAAGTTGATGTTGCGGCTTTCCTGAATTGCGCCGATCGGGTGTCAAGGAAAGAGTCCGGTCGGCCCAGGAAATGGCCGGTCCATTGCGTTTTCCGCCTGTTTGACCCTAACTTGGGAGCGCTCCCAGAAATCTCCCGGAGGTTCCGCAATGACGCGCACTCCGTTTTCCCGATCGCTCGTGAGACGACCATTACCGGTCTTGACCGCCGTGGCGCTCGTCGCCGCGGCGGTGCTCCCAGTCACCACCGGGGTGGCGCAAGCGGCGGTCGCCTGCACGGTCAACTACCAGGTCACCAACGAGTGGAGTAACGGCTTCGGTGCCACCGCGACCATCCAGAACCAGGGTGACGCGGTCAACAACTGGGTACTGACCTGGAACTTCGCCAACGGTCAGACGATCAGCCAGGGCTGGAACGGCACGTTCAGCCAGTCCGGCACCAAGGTGACCGTCACCGCACCGGAGTGGTCGCGCACGCTGCCCGCGGGCGGCTCGGCACAGGTCGGCTTCAACGCCACCAAGAGCTCCACCAACAGCGCCCCGACGGACTTCGCGCTCAACGGCGTCCCCTGCACCGGGCCGAACAAGGCCCCGACGGTCACGCTGACCAGCCCGGCGACGGGCGCCACGTACACGGCGCCGGGGTCCGTCCCGCTCGCGGCCACGGCCGCGGACTCCGACGGCACGATCAGCAAGGTCGAGTTCTACCAGGGCGACAACCTGCTGGCCACGGACACGGCGGCACCGTTCGCGGGGACGTGGAGCGGGGTCCCGGTCGGCGAGTACTCGGTCAGCGCCCGCGCCTACGACAACAAGGGCGCGACGACCAGCTCGACACCGGCGACGATCAAGGTCCTCTCCGGTCCGGCGGTCGTCGCCTCGCCCAGCACGGTGAGCGTCAAGCAGGGGACTACCGGCACGTTCGGCGTCTCGCTCGCGATGCAGCCGTCGGCGTCGGTCACCGTCGCCGTCGCCCGGACCTCGGGCAGCACCGACCTCACGGCCTCGCCCGCGTCGCTGACGTTCACCACGTCGAACTGGGCGACCAAGCAGAACGTGACGGTGACCTCGGCGGACAACGGCGGTGACCTCGGCACCGCGACGTTCACCGCGAGCGCCAGTGGTCAGGCCTCGGCGTCGGTGGTGGTCAAGGAGATCTCGTCGTCCACATCGGACTTCAACCAGGCCTTCCTCGACCAGTACAACAAGATCAAGGACCCGGCGAGCGGCTACTTCCGCAAGTTCGGCGACCTGCTGGTGCCCTACCACTCGGTCGAGACCCTGATGGTGGAGGCGCCCGACCACGGTCACCAGACCACGTCGGAGGCGTTCAGCTACTACCTGTGGCTGGAGGCCAGCTACGGCCGGATCTCCGGTGACTGGGCCCCGTTCAAGGCGGCGTGGGCGTCGATGGAGAAGTTCATCATCCCGGCCACCGCGGACCAGCCGACCAACAGCAAGTACGACCCGTCCAAGCCCGCCACCTACGCCCCCGAGCACCCGGCGATGAACCAGTACCCGTCGGTGCTCGACACCAGCGTGAAGGTGGGCGCGGACCCGATCGCCAACGAGCTGAAGACGGCGTACGGCACGAGCGACATCTACGGCATGCACTGGTTGCTCGACGTCGACAACACCTACGGCTTCGGCCACTGCGGCGACGGCACCAACACCACCCCCGCCTACATCAACACCTACCAGCGCGGGTCGTCGGAGTCGGTGTGGGAGACCATCCCGCAGCCGTCCTGCGACACCTTCAAGCACGGCGGTCCCAACGGCTTCCTCGACCTGTTCACCAAGGACGCCTCCTACGCCAAGCAGTGGAAGTACACCAACGCGCCGGACGCCGACGCGCGTGCCGTGCAGGTGGCGCTGCTGGCGCAGAACTGGGCCACCGCGCAGGGCAAGGCGGGCGACATCGCCTCGGAGGTGAAGAAGGCGTCGAAGATGGGCGACTACCTCCGGTACGCCATGTTCGACAAGTACTTCAAGAAGATCGGCAACTGCGTCGGGGCCTCCGCGTGCGCGGCGGGCACCGGCAAGGACAGCGACCACTACCTGATGTCCTGGTACTACGCGTGGGGCGGTGCCACCGACACGTCCGCGGGCTGGGCGTGGCGGATCGGCGACGGCGCCTCGCACCAGGGCTACCAGAACCCGCTGGCCGCCTACGCGCTGGCCAACGTCTCGGCGCTGAAGCCCGCCTCGTCCACCGGGCAGGCGGACTGGGCCAAGAGCCTCGACCGCCAGCTGGAGATGCTGCAGTTCCTGCAGTCCGCCGACGGCGCCATCGCCGGTGGTGTCACGAACAGCTGGGAGGGCAACTACGGCACGCCGCCCTCCGGCACGCCGACGTTCTACGGCATGTTCTACGAGCCGCACCCGGTCTGGCACGACCCGCCGAGCAACCGGTGGTTCGGCTTCCAGGCGTGGGGGATCGAGCGCACGGCCTCGCTCTACCAGATGACCGGTGACGCGCGGGCCAAGAAGATCCTCGACAAGTGGGTCCCGTGGGCCATCGCCAACACCACCGTCGGCACGAACGGCAGCTTCCAGATCCCCTCGGACATCGAGTGGTCGGGCGCGCCGGACACGTGGAACCCGAGCAGTCCCGGTTCGAACTCGAACCTGCACGCCAGGGTGCTGAACTTCAGCACCGACGTGGGTGTGGCGGCGTCGTACGCCAAGACGCTGCTCAACTACGCGGCCAAGTCCGGCAACGCGCAGGCCAAGACGGTCGGCGAGGGACTGCTGACCGCGCTGCTCGCCCACCAGGACGACAAGGGCATCGCGGTGCCCGAGACCCGGACCGACTACAACCGGTTCGACGACAAGTACAACGCCTCCACCGGTGAGGGCCCCTACGTCCCCTCCGGCTGGACCGGGAAGATGCCGAACGGCGACACGATCGACCAGAACTCCACGTTCCTGTCGATCCGGTCGAAGTTCACCACCGACCCGGAGTGGCCCAAGGTCCAGGCCTACTTGGACGGCGGGGCGGCCCCGACGTTCACCTACCACAGGTTCTGGGCGCAGGCGGAGATCGCGACCGCGTTCTCGCTGCACACCGAGCTGTTCGGGTAGCACCGGACGGACGCCACCCCCCGAACCCGGCAGGCGGGGGGTGGCGGTCCGGGGCCCTTCCTCCGCCGCCACCGGAGGAACGCCCCGGCGCAAGGCCGTTCCCGCACCGGCCGGACCGCTCGACCCGCACCGCCCGACGCGGCGCGGAGTCCGCGGCTGCCGAGCCGTCGGCACCGCCTCACCGAGGAGCACTCGTGCCAGGTTCCCCGCTCACGGACGGCCGCCGCGCCGCAGCGATCCCGCTGCCGCCGACCGGTCCCGTCCCCCACGGCGTCGTGGCGACCGCCGTACCCGCCCGTCCGACGAACACCCGGTGGGACCACGAGCCCACCACCCCCGACCTCGGTGACCGGCCTCCTCCACCAGGGCTCCGCCCCGGTGTCGAGCAGCGGACGGCCACCGGCAGGACTCCGAGCGCCATCGGGACGACTCCGCCGCGGGGCACGGCCTCGTGCGTCGCCGGACGTGCGCCGAGGTCCGCGCGGGGCAGGCGGATCCAGGTCGAGACCGCTCGGCCGGAGGCGGCGCAGGACGTGCCGCCGTTCCCGAGCTCCTTCCCCGGTGACGGCGCGGCACCGCCGCGGCCGGACGCGCACCACCCCTCCTGAGCCCGCGCCGCGGTCCGCCTGCCTCCCCGGCGGACCGCGGCGCGTCCCACCGCGTCCGGCATCCCCTGCCAGCTCGTACTCCCCTGCACAGAAGGAGAATCCTCGATGAGGAGAGTTCTCGCCTGCCTGCTCGCGGCGGTGACGACCGCGGGACTCGTGGCCGTCGCGGCCGCGACCGGGTCGGCGCAACCGCCCGAGGCCCAGGCCGCCTACTCGTGGAGCAACGTCGAGATCGCGGGCGGCGGCTTCGTCCCCGGCATCGTGTTCAACCAGACCGAGAAGAACCTGGTGTACGCGCGCACCGACATCGGCGGCGCGTACCGGTGGAACCAGTCCACCAGCCGGTGGATCCCCCTGCTCGACCACGTCGGAGCCACCGACTGGGGCCTCAACGGCGTCGCGAGCCTGGCGACCGACCCGGTCGACCCGAACCGGGTGTACGTCGCCGCGGGCATGTACACCAACAGCTGGGACCCCAACAACGGCGCCGTCCTGAGGTCCGCCGACCGCGGGGCCACCTGGCAGAAGACCGCGCTGCCGTTCAAGGTCGGCGGCAACATGCCGGGCCGGGGCATGGGGGAGCGGCTGGCGATCGACCCCAACCGCAACAGCACCCTGTACTTCGGCGCGCCCAGCGGCAACGGCCTGTGGCGCAGCACGGACTCCGGCGTGACCTGGGCCAAGGTGACCGCGTTCCCCAACGCGGGCAACTACGCCCAGGACCCCGGTGATCCCAACGGGTACCTCAACGACAACCAGGGCGTCCTCTGGGTCACCTTCGACAAGCGCACCGGTTCGTCGGGGCAGGCGACCAGGACCATCTACGTCGGCGTGGCCGACAAGCAGAACAACGTCTACAAGAGCACCGACGCCGGCACGACGTGGACGCGGGTGGCGGGCCAGCCCACCGGGTTCCTGCCGCACAAGGGCGTCCTGGACGCCAACGGCCAGCTCTTCCTGGCCACCAGCGACACCGGCGGCCCCTACGACGGCGCCAAGGGCGACGTCTGGCGGCTCGACACGGCGACCGGGACGTGGACGCAGATCAGCCCCATCCCGTCGAGCAGCACCGACGACTACTTCGGCTACAGCGGCCTGACCGTCGACCGCCTGCACCCCGGCACGCTCATGGTCGCCACCCAGGTGTCCTGGTGGCCGGACGTGATCCTGTTCCGCAGCACGGACTCCGGGGCGACCTGGACGCGGATCTGGGACTGGGCGAACTACCCCGAGCGCAGCCTGCGCTACACCCAGGACATCTCGGCGGTCCCGTGGCTCTCGCTCGGCATGAACCCGCAGCCGCCGGAGACCACGCCGAAGCTGGGCTGGATGACCGAGTCGATGGAGATCGACCCGTTCGACTCCAACCGGATGATGTACGGCACCGGCGCGACCGTCTACGGCACCAGGAACCTCACGGCGTGGGACCAGGGCGGGAAGATCACCATCACGCCGATGGTCGCGGGCCTGGAGGAGACCGCGGTGCTCGACCTGATGAGCCCGCCCACCGGGGCGCCGCTGGTCAGCGCGCTCGGCGACATCGGCGGGTTCCGGCACGACCGGCTGGACGCGGTGCCCGCCAAGGTGTTCACCTCGCCCACGTTCACCTCGACGACCAGCGTGGACTACGCCGAGCTGACCCCGGCGTCGATGGTGCGGGTCGGCCAGTTCGACAAGTCGTCCCGTCCCAACGACAACCGGGTCGCGTTCTCCACCGACGGCGGGTCGAACTGGTTCCAGGGCGCCGAACCGCCGGGGGTGACCGGCGGCGGCACGGTGGCCGCGGCGGCCGACGCGAGCAGGTTCGTCTGGAGCCCGGCGGGCACCGGCGTGTACTACTCCGTGGGCTACGGCAACTCGTGGACGGCCTCGACCGGCATCCCGGCGGGCGCGGTCGTGGAGTCTGACCGGGTCAACCCGAGGAAGTTCTACGGCTACGCGGCCAACAAGTTCTACGTCAGCGTCGACGGCGGTGCCACGTTCACCGCGAAGACGGCGACCGGGCTGCCGGACACCGCCCACTTCAAGGCCGTCGCGGGCCGCGAGGGCGACGTGTGGCTGGCGGGTGGCTCGGGCCTGTGGCACTCCACGGACTCCGGCACGACCTTCACCAAGTCCACCAGCGTGACGGAGTCGACCAACATCGGGTTCGGCAAGGCGGCCGCGGGCAAGACCTACCCGGCGCTGTACTCGATCGCGCTGATCGGCGGTGTCCGCGGCGTGTTCCGCTCGGACGACTCGGGCGCGAGCTGGACGCGGATCAACGACGACAAGCACCAGTACGGCAACATCGGCGACGCCATCACCGGCGACCCGCGCGTGTACGGGCGGGTCTACCTGGGCACCAACGGGCGCGGCATCGTGCTGGGGGAGTCGACGGGCACGCAGCCCACGACCACCACCACTACGACCACCACGACCACCACGACCACAACAACAACGACGACCACCACGCCCCAGCCCGGTACCGGGTGCACGGTGCGGTACAGCGTCACCGGTGAGTGGGCGGGCGGGTTCCAGGGCAAGGTCGAGGTCGTCAACAACGGGACCACACCGGTCGACGGCTGGACGGTGAAGTGGTCCTACGCCGACGGCCAGGTCATCACGCAGCTGTGGAACGGGGTCGTCACCCAGAGCGGCGCGGCGGTCTCGGTGGCCAACGCGGCCTACAACAAGACGATCGGCGCGGGGGCCACCGCGGAGTTCGGCTTCTCGGCGTCCTGGACGGGCACGAACTCGAAACCGACCGCCTTCACCCTGAACGACAAAGCCTGCACATAGGACTGGGAGCGTTCCCAGGAAGGGGAGTCGCTAGAGCGTTGAGCGCAGTCCGCGCGGCCGATGGGAGCAGTCGGCCGCACGGACCGCCCAACGTCCGCAACACCAGCCGCTCGGCCCAGTGGGGTGGGGTCGCTTTCACGGTGCGTCAACGAAAGCGGCCCCGGCACCGCTCAATTGAGACGGGTGACCAGCATTGTCCGAAATGCCCCTCCGGCCGTCCCGCGATCCGGTCACGGCCGGTGTGCGTCCCGGTCCACGACGATGATCAAGCCCGCTTCCCCTGATGTTTCCCCCTCGTTACAGTCCGCAGTACTGGGAGCGTTCCCAGAACCTCTGCACCTTCCGGAGGCTTTCGTGCAACGGCGCACGTCGAGATCGGTTTCCTGGTTCCTGGCCGCGATCCTCGCGGTGTTCGCGCTGGTGGTGCCCTCGCACACCGCGCAGGCGGCACCGGCGTTCAACTACGGCGAGGCGCTGCAGAAGTCGGTCTGGTTCTACGACGCGCAGCGCTCGGGCAAGCTGCCCGCCGACAACCGCGTGTCCTGGCGGGGCGACTCCGCCCTGACCGACGGCGCCGACGTCGGCCTCGACCTGACCGGCGGCTTCTACGACGCGGGCGACCACGTGAAGTTCGGGCTGCCCTTCGCCTCCAGCATGTCGATGCTCGCCTGGGGCGCGGTGGAGAACCGGCAGGCCTACGCCGACTCCGGCCAGCTCGTCGCGCTGCGCGCGAACCTCAAGTGGGGCACCGACTGGATCATCAAGGCGCACCCGTCGCCCAACGTGGTCTACGGCCAGGTCGGCACCGGGTCCCCCGACCACGCCTGGTGGGGCTCCGCCGAGGTCATGACGATGGCGCGCCCCGCCTACAAGGTCGACGCGTCCTGCCCCGGCTCCGACCTCGCGGGCGAGTACGCCGCGGCGCTGGCGTCGTCGTCGATGGTGTTCGCCCCTACCGACCCGACCTACGCCGCCACGCTGCTCACCCACGCCAAGCAGCTCTACTCCTTCGCCGACACCTACCGGGGCAAGTACAGCGCCTGCATCACCGACGCGAGCTCGTACTACAACTCGTGGAGCGGCTACCAGGACGAGCTGGTGTGGGGCGCGATCTGGCTCTACCGCGCCACCGGCGACGCCGCCTACCTCACCAAGGCCAAGAACGAGTACCCGAAGCTCGGCACCGAGCCGCAGAGCACCGAGCGGTCCTACAAGTGGACGATCGCCTGGGACGACAAGTCCTACGGCGCCTACGTGCTCATGGCGCAGCTGACCGGTGAGCAGACCTACCTGACCGACGCCAACCGCTGGCTCGACTTCTGGACCACCGGCTACAACGGCAACCGCGTCCGGTACTCGCCGGGCGGCCAGGCCGTGCTCGACAGCTGGGGGTCGCTGCGGTACGCGGCCAACACCGCGTTCGTCGCGCTGGTGCACAGCGACTGGCTCAGGAGCAGGGACGCCGCCCGCGCCACCACCTACCACGACTTCGCCGTCCGGCAGGTGGACTACGCGCTCGGCGACAACCCGCGCGGCTCCAGCTACGTCGTCGGGTTCGGCACCAACCCGCCGCGCAACCCCCACCACCGCACCGCGCACGGGTCGTGGGCCGACAGCATCGCCGAACCGGCCACCAGCAGGCACGTGCTCTACGGCGCGCTGGTCGGCGGGCCGAGCACGAACAACGACGCCTACACCGACAGCCGCACCGACTACGTGGCCAACGAGGTCGCGCTGGACTACAACGCCGGGTTCACCGGCGCGCTGGCCCGGCTCTACCGCGAGTACGGCGGCACCCCGTCGGCGGGCTTCCCGGTCGCCGAGACCGCGGACGGCCCCGAGCTGACCACGCAGGCGGCGGTGAGCCAGAGCAACGTCGGCTTCACCGAGATCAAGTCCTACGTCCTGAACAGGTCCGCGTGGCCCGCCAGGGTGTTCAACGGCTCCCTGCGCTACTACTTCACCCTCGACGGCACGACCACCGCGGACCAGATCACCGTCACCACCAACTACAACCAGTGCGGTGCCGCGAGCAAACCGCTGCGGCACAGCGGGAACGTGTACTACGTCGACATCCCGTGCACCGGCGTCTCCCCGGCGGGCCAGTCGGCCTACCGCAAGGAGGTGCAGTTCCGGCTCACCAGCAGCGGCACCTGGGACCCGACCAACGACTGGTCCTACCAGGGCCTGCCGGTCGGCAACGTCACCCCGACCCAGACGAGCAGGCTGGTGCTCGTCCAGGACGGGAAGGTGGTGTGGGGCACGCCGCCCGACGGCACCAGCACTCCCGACACCGCCGCACCCACCGTCCCGAGTGGACTGACCGCCTCCGCGATCGGCGGCACCGGATTCACGCTGCGCTGGACCGCCTCCACCGACGACGTCGGCGTCGCGGGCTACGACGTGCTGAAGGCCGACGGCACCACGGCGGGCACGGCGACGGGGACCACCTACAACGTGACCGGTCTGACCCCGTCGACCACGTACCGGTTCTCGGTGCGGGCCCGCGACGCCGCGGGCAACGCCTCGGCGGCGAGCACGCCGATCTCCGTGACCACCACGTCGGGCGGGGGTGGCGGCGGCACGCTGGCGGTGCAGCAGCGCGGTGACGGCGCCGCGCGGGACAGCCAGATCCGAGCTGTGCTCCAGGTCGCCAACCGCGGCACGACGGCGCTGCCGCTGACCGGGGTGACCCTGCGCTACTGGTTCACCGGCGACGCGACTTCCCCGTCCTACCAGGTTTTCTGCGACTGGGCGGTGATCGGCTGCGCCCAGGTCAAGGCCGAGGTGGTCCGGCTCGCCACACCCAGGACCGGCGCGGACGCCTACCTCCAGGTCACCTTCACCGGCGGGTCCGTCGCGGCGGGCGCCACCAGCGGCGACCTCCAGCTCCGCTTCGCCAAGGCGGACTGGTCGGCGTTCGACCAGTCCGACGACCACAGCTACCGGGTCTCCGCCTCCTGGGCGGACCACGACCGGGTGACCGCCTACAGCGGCGGCGCACTCGTCTGGGGCGTCGAGCCCTAGCCGCAGATTCCGGTGTGGGGTGCCTGCGCGCTCAGGCACCCCTCGCCGGTTCCACCTCCCCCTGAGAGGTACCCCGCAGATGAGAAGACTGACGGCACTGGCGGGCACGCTGCTCGCCACCCTGCTCCTGATGGCCACCGTGCTGACCCCGACCGCCCCCGCGGGCACCGTGCACCTGGCCGCGGCCGGGTTCAAGGTCACCGGTGGACGGCTGTACGACGCGACCGGCGCCGAGTTCGTGATGCGCGGGGTCAACCACGCGCACACCTGGTACACCTCGCGGACCACGAAGGCGCTGTCGGACGTGAAGGCGTTGGGCGCCAACACGGTCCGGGTCGTGCTCAGCTCGGGCGACCAGTGGACGCGCAACGACGCGACCGACGTGGCCAACGTGATCTCCCAGTGCAAGGCCAACAAGCTCATCTGCGTGCTGGAGGTGCACGACACCACCGGGTACGGCGAGCAGAGCGCCGCCGTCACGCTCGCGAAGGCCGTCGACTACTGGATCAGCGTGCAGAGCGCGATGACCGGCCAGGAGGCCTACACCATCCTCAACATCGGCAACGAGCCGTGGGGCAACACGAACACCTCGGCGTGGACCGCGGACACCAAGACCGCGATCGGCAGGCTGCGGGCGGCCGGGTTCACCCACACGCTGATGGTGGACGCCCCGAACTGGGGCCAGGACTGGTCTTTCACCATGCGCGACAACGCGGCCTCGGTGTTCGCGAGCGACACCCTGCGCAACACGGTGTTCTCCATCCACATGTACGGCGTGTTCGACACCGCCGCGGAGATCACCGACTACCTCGGCCGGTTCGTCAGCGCGGGCCTGCCGATCCTGGTGGGGGAGTTCGGCAACACCCACTCCGACGGCGACGTCGACGAGGACACGATCCTCTCCTACACCCAGGCGCAGAGGCTGGGCTACCTCGGCTGGTCGTGGAGCGGCAACGGCGGCGGCGTCGAGTACCTCGACATGGCCGTCGGGTTCGACCCCGCGCAGCTGAGCACCTGGGGGCAGCGGATCTTCAACGGCGCCGACGGGATCAAGGCGACCTCGCGCGAGGCGGCGGTCTACGGCGGTGGCGGCGGCGGTGACACGACCGCGCCCACTGCACCGGGCACGCCCACCGTCACGGGCGTCACGTCCAGCGGGGCGGCCCTGTCCTGGGCCGCCTCCACCGACGCCGTCGGCGTCACGGGCTACGACGTCGTGCGGGTCAGCGGCGGCACCGAGACCGCGCTCACGTCCGGCTCCACGACGTCCGCCACCCTCACCGGCCTGACGGCGAGCACCGCCTACACGGTCGCGGTCTACGCCCGCGACGCGGCGGGCAACCGGTCCACCCGGTCGGGCACCGCGACGTTCACCACGTCGGCGGGCAGCGGCACCGGCACCTGCGCGGTCGCCTACAAGATCGCCAGCCAGTGGCAGGGCGGCTTCGGCGCCGACGTGACGATCCGCAACACCGGGACGACCGCGGTCAACGGCTGGACCCTGCGCTGGAGTTTCGCCAACGGCCAGACCGTCACCCAGATGTGGGGCGCGACGCCCACCCAGTCCGGTGCCCAGGTCAGCGCCGTGAACGCCCCCTACACCGCCACCATCCCGGCGGGCGGGTCGGTCGGCATCGGCTTCAACGGCTCCTGGACCGGCACCAACGCGGTCCCCACCGCCTTCACCCTCAACGGCGCCTCGTGCGCCGGTTCGTGACCGTCCAACCCGAAAGGAGAAGTCGTTGCGGTTCAAGCGAATAGTCGCGTTGGGCGCGGCCGTGGTCGGCGTCGCCGCCTTCACGACCGTCGTCGTGCCGAGCGGTACCGCCCTCGCCCACGGCTCGATGACCTTCCCGCAGAGCAGGACCTACAGCTGCTACCTGGACGGCCAGGCGGGCAGCGGGGGAGGGGACCTCAACCCCACCAACCCCGCGTGCGTGCAGGCGGTCTCGATCGGTGGCAAGCAACCGCTGTGGGACTGGTTCGGCAACCTGATCAGCCAGGCGGCGGGCAAGCACCGGGAGATCATCCCGGACGGCCACCTGTGCGGTCCGACGATCAAGTACGACGCGTACAACCTCGCGCGCGGCGACTGGCCGTCCACCACGCTCCAGGCGAACTCGACGATCACCATGAAGTACAACGCCTGGGCCCCGCACCCCGGTACGTGGGACCAGTACGTCACCAAGGACGGCTTCGACGTCAACCAGCCGCTCAAGTGGTCGGACCTGGAGTCCACGCCGTTCAACTCGGTGACCAACCCGGCGCTGGCCAACGGCGAGTACAGCTGGAGCGCGCGCCTGCCCAACAAGTCCGGCAGGCACGTCATCTACTCCATCTGGCAGCGCTCGGACAGCCCGGAGGCGTTCTACAGCTGCTCGGACGTCGTGTTCTCCGGCGGTGGCAGCGGTGGTGACACCCAGGCGCCTACCGCGCCCGGCACCCCGACCGCGACGGCCACGTCCAACTCCGTCGCGCTGAGCTGGTCGGCGTCCACCGACAACGTCGGCGTCGCCGGGTACGACGTGTACCGCGAGGCCGGTGCGACCGACGTGCTGGTCGCCTCGCCCACGACCGCCTCGGCGACCGTGACGGGGCTGACCGGTTCGACGGCGTACACGTTCTACGTCAAGGCGAGGGACGCGGCGGGCAACAGCTCGTCCGCCTCCTCGCCGGTCACCGTGACCACGAGCCCCGGCTCCACGCCGGGTGGCGCGTGCACGGTCGCCTACACCACGCCCAGCGTGTGGTCGGGCGGGTTCACCGGCAACATCGTCGTGAAGAACACCAGCACCAGCCCGGTCAGCCCGTGGTCGCTGGTGTGGGACGTGCCGTCCGGGCAGTCGATCACGTCCGCGTGGTCGGCCGACGTGGTGGTGGCCAGCGGCAAGGCCACCGCGAAGGGCGTCAGCTGGAACACGTCCATCCCGGCGGGCGGCTCGGTGACCTTCGGGTTCAACGGCTCGTCCTCCGGCACACCCGCGATACCGAGCACGTTCGCCCTCAACGGAGCGACGTGCGGCTCGGCCTGATCCTCGCGATCACCGCCTTGGTGGTGGGGGCGTCCGCCTGCGGTGCGGCCGACCCCACCACCGGGTCGGCCGCGGACGTCGGCGCCTGGGTGCGCGCCAAGACCGGCGAGTGCGAGGCCCCGAGGGCGGCGACGATCGAGGAGTTCGCGGACTTCGTCGGTCCACTGCGGGCGAAGCTCTACGCGCCCTACGTGTCCGAGTGGGCGACCTGCGAGGTCGTCCCCTACAAGAAGCTCGGCCTGGTCGTGTTCCGGCGGGACGGCCTCGCCGCGTTCCAGGAGGGCTGGAAGGCCTCCGTGGCCGCGGGGGAGGTGCACGGCGACCCCGACTTCGCCTTCGGCGAGGGGTTCGCGCTCAGCGCCACGACCGGGCTGGAACGACTCGGGCTGAGGTACCTGCGCTGCACGCCGGTGGACGGCACCGAGCTGTCCCCGGAACCGGCCGAGGCCCCCGGCTGCGTCTACACGGCGATGCCCAGGGGGCACGACCACTAGGAGTACTGCTCCACCCCACCACGGGACCGGTGGGCTCGCGCGTGGCGGCACGCGGGCCCACCACCCGCGGTGGCCCCGTTGGCAACGGCGCCACCGGGGAGGCACGCCTACCCTGAAGGAGACCCTGGTGAGCATCAGTTCGGGCCGCCCCGCAGCGCGGTCCACCGTCGTCATGCTGGCAGTGGCGGCACTCGCGTTCGCGGGCGCCGTGACCGTCGTGGCGAACACCGGCGCCACCCCCGCTTCCGCCGCCGAACTCCCGGCGGCCGCGCTCGTGGAGGACGAGGGTGCCGATTGTCCGGTGACGTTGCCCGGTTCGACGCCGTCGAACGCGAAGTTGCCGGATCCGTTCACGAGGATCAACGGCACGAGGATCACGGCGAAGTCGGATTGGCGCTGTCGGCGCACCGAGATCCGCAAGCTCGCGGAGAAGACCGTCTACGGCGAGAAGCCCGGCAAGCCGACCACCGTCACCGGCACCGTGTCCAGCAGCAACCTCACGGTCAACGTGTCGCACAACGGCAGGTCCTCCAGCTTCTCGGCCAAGGTCGAACTGCCCGGCGGAACCGGTCCGTTCCCGGTCGTGGTGGTGTTGGGCGGTTTCGGCGCGGACACCGCGACGATCAAGGCCGCGGGAGCGGCGGTGATCAACTACGACCCGTACGCCGTCGGCAAGGAGGGCACGCCCCGCAACAACAAGCAGGGCGCGTTCTACAGCATCTACGGCGCCACCAGCACGACCGGTCTGCTGGCGGCGTGGTCGTGGGGTGTGAGCCGGATGATCGACGTGATCGAAACGTCCGGCGGCACCATCCTCAAGGCCGATGCCGTCGGTGTCACCGGGTGCTCCCGCTTCGGCAAGGGCGCGTTCGCGATCGGGGCGTTCGACCAGCGGATCGCGTTGACGATGCCGATCGAGTCGGGCAGCGCGGGCGCGCCGATCTTCCGCGGCATCCCCGGTGAGGGCGCGCAGAGCCTGAGCAGCGCCTACGGCGAGCAGCCGTGGCTGGGCGACGCGTTCGGCTCGTACACGGGCAACCCCAACGGGTTGCCGGTGGACACCCACGAGATCGTGGCCATGGTGGCGCCGCGAGGGCTGTTCATCATGGACAACCCGCACATCGCCAACCTCGGCCCGAAGTCCGCCAGCGTCGCCGCGCTGGGCGGTGCCGAGGTCTACAAGGCGTTGGGCGCCGGGGCCAACATCACCTACTGGTCCGACGTCACCGACGGCAACCACTGCGCGAACCGGGCGGAGTGGAAGACGCCGTTGCAGCAGAACATCCAGAAGTTCCTGCTCAAGACCGGGAACGCGGCGGGGCAGATCAGGATCTCCGGCAAGGCCGCGGGCAACCTGGCGCAGTGGCGGGACTGGACCACTCCGACTCTGTCCGACGGTCCCGGTGACCCCACCACCACAACGACGACCACTACGACCACCACCACGACGACCACGCCTCCGCCCGCCGGTGGTGGCTGCTCGGCGTCGGTGTCGCTGAACCAGTGGGCGGACGGGTTCGTCGCCACGGTGAAGGTCACCGCGGGCGCGTCGGCGGTGACCGGTTGGACCGTCGACATGACCTTGCCTTCGGGCGCGACGGTCAGCAACGCGTGGAACGTCAACCGCAGCGGCAACACCGGTGCGGTGCGGTTCACCAACGTCGCGTTCAACGGGTCGATCGCCGCGGGGCAGTCGACCGAGTTCGGTTACCAGGCGACGGGAACCGGTGCGGGAATGACACCCACCTGCTCGGCCGGGTAGTCCGGCGAGGGGCGCGGGGTGCGGTGGGGAGGCGGCGGACTTCCACACCGCACCCCGTGCGCGCGTCCAGGGGGTCAGGCGCTGGGCTGGGTGAGGAAGGCGGGCTCGGCCGCCGACAGGTTCTCCGGCAGCCGCATGCCCTCGTGCAGCGGGACGAGCTCGGACTGCAGGACCATGGCCGCGCCGCCGATCGCGGGGGCGGTGGCGGCCGACCGGGACAGCCGGACGTCGACCTGGTGGGCCGCGCGGGCGAAGAAGCCGCGGTCGAGCTCGTCGCGCACGATCGGCAGGTAGACCGACCCCGCGACGGCGAAGCTCGGGCCGGTGAGGACGAGGACGTCGAGGTCCATGGTGTTGGCCAGGTTCCTGGCCGCCACGGCGATGTAGCGCGCCGAGCGCTCCAGGATCGCGAGCGCCTGCGGCTCGCCGCGGCGGGCCGCGCGGCTCACGGCGGCGAAGTCGGCGGCCACCGACGGGCGGGCGCGCTTGGTGCCGGTGAGGCCCACCATCCGCGCCAGCGCCTGGTCCGCGCGGGCCGCCGCGACGACGGCGGCCGGACCCGCGAGCGCCTCCACGCAGCCGCGGGCGCCGCACCAGCACTCCGGGCCGAGCGCGTCGACGCAGGTGTGCCCGACCTCGCCCGCGTTGCCGCTCGTGCCCCGGTAGGTGATGCCGCCGATGACGAGACCGGCCCCTATCCCGGTGCCCATGTAGAGCGCGGCGGACGTGGACGTGCCGCCGACACCGCCGGACCAGTGCTCGCCGAGCGCGGCGGCGGTGGCGTCGTTGTCCAGCAGCACGGGCAGGCCGGTCTCCTCCGCGAGCGCCCGGTCGAGCGGGTAGTCCTCCCACTTGCGCATCGACGGCGGCGTCAGCGCCATGCCCGAGGCGCGCAGCGGGCCGGGGGTGACCAGGCCGACGCCCAGCACCCGGTCCGGCTCCACACCCACCCGGTCGACCAGCGCGCGGACCTCGGCGGCCATCCGGGTGACGACCCGCGCGGGTTCCTCGGTGCCCGCGCCCTGCCGGGTGATGCGGGCGACGACCGCGCCGCCGAGGTTGGTGAGCACGTAGGTGATGCCCGCGTGGTCGAGGTGCACGCCGATCGCGTACCGCGAGGCGTGGTTGAGCTGGAGCAGCACCCGCCGCTTGCCGCCGGTGGACTCGGCGCGGCCGGTCTCCAGCACCAGGCCCTCGTCGATGAGCCTGCGGACGACGGTGGAGATCGTGGCGCCGGTGAACCCGGTGGCGTTGATGAGGCCGACCCGGCTGATCGTGCCCGCCGCGCGGATCACGTCGAGCACCGCGGCCTTGCTGCTCGCGTGCAGCGTCGTCCGGGCCTGTCCGCTCACTGGTCCTCCGCGTTGTGGCCTGCACTTACTTCGTTCACCGGCCGAAGGGTAGCAACCGCAGGCCCTCGCACGGCTGTGCTGGCGATGTCACCGGGGTGTCCGAGAGGTATTGACTTCGTTTCTTCAGTGACTTAACAATCTCCAGACGCGGCGACGCCCCTCCGTCTCGGCACGTCGCCGCGCCCCAGCCAGGAGAGGAATCAACGATGTTCCTGAAGGCACAGCGTCGGCGCGTCGCGGGCTTGGCCGTCATGGCCCTGGTCGCGGCCGGGTGCGGGTCGTCCACGGGCGGCGGATCGGCGGACGCGGAGACGCTCGTCGTCTACACCGGCCAGTCGGGCGACTACCAGGTCAACTTCAACCCGTTCTCGCCGACGCTCATCGACGGCCCCGGCACGATCTTCGAACCGCTGTTCTTCTTCAACAACCTGCGCGGCGACGCGGCCCCGAAGCCGCGGCTGGGCAAGTCGTTCTCCTGGAACGCCGACGGCACGGAGCTGTCGGTCGAGGTCCGCGGCGACGCGAAGTGGACCGACGGCCAGGCGTTCACCGCGAAGGACGTCGCGTTCACCCTGGACATGATCACCAAGAACAAGACCATGAACACCACCGGGTTCAAGGGCAAGGCGACCGCCGTCGACGACACCCACGTGTCGATCAGGTTCGACGAGCCCGCCTACATGGAGGGCCCGCAGGTCCTCGGCAAGATCTACATCGTCCCCGAGCACCTGTGGAAGGACATCGCGACCCCCGCGACCGACCCGGTGAAGAACCCCGTCGGCACGGGCCCGTTCCTGCTCGACGAGTTCAAGGCGCAGGCGTTCACGCTCAAGTCGAACCCCGGCTACTACGGCGGCGAGCCGGCCGTGAAGAAGGTCCGCTACCTGTCGCTGTCGGGCAACCAGGCGGGTGCCGACGCGCTCAAGGCGGGCCAGGTCGACTGGCAGACCGGGCCCGTCCCGGACATCAAGGACGTCGAGAAGAACTACCCCGGCTACAAGGCCACCATCACGCCGATGAACCAGACCGCCCTGTTCACCTGCTCCAACGCCCAGCTGGGCTGCACGGGCGCGCAGACCGACCCGGCGGTGCGCAAGGCCGTCTACTACGGCATCAACCGCACCCAGGTGAACGCGCTCGCGTTCGAGAACACCTCCAGCGAGGTCTCGCCCGGCTTCGCGATGGTCGAGCGCGACAAGAGCCTGCTCTCGGCCAAGCTCAAGGAGAAGACCGCCCCGATGAGCCCCGACGTCGCCAAGGCCACGAGCCTGCTGGAGGGCGCCGGCTACACCAAGGGCGGCGACGGCGTCTTCGCCAAGGACGGCAAGCCGCTCGAGCTGACGGTCAAGGTCGTCGCGGGCTGGACCGACTACATCACCGCCGTCGACACCATCGGCCAGCAGCTCCAGCAGGTCGGCATCAAGCTCACCCCGCAGCAGCTGTCCTGGAACGAGTGGTCCGACGCGCGCGGCCGCGGCCAGTACGAGCTGCTGATCGACTCCGTCCAGCAGGGCCCGGCGCCCGACCCGTACTACACCTACAGCTACTTCTTCGCCGGGGCGAACACCGCTCCCGCGGGCGAGGTGGCCAACCCGAACTTCGGCCGCATCAAGGACCAGGCCGTCGACGACGCGCTGGCCGCCCTCAAGCGCATCGACCCCAAGGACACCGCGGCCCGGCAGCCGCACTTCGACGTGATCCAGAGCCGCGTCGAGGAGGTCATGCCGTACATCCCGGTGCTCACCGGCGGCACGACCAGCGAGTACAACGCCAAGAAGTTCACCGGCTGGCCCACCGCCGAGGACCTCTACGCGTTCCCGGCGGTCTGGTCCCGCCCGGAGAACTCCGAGGTCTACCTGCACCTCAAGCCCGCGGGCAAGTAGCGATGACGCCGCGAACGCGCGAACTCCCGTTGCCGCGCAACGGATCCCCCTCGCCCAGCCGCCCGGCCGCACACGTCACCGCCGGCGGGCGGGAGACCGCTCGGCGCGCGGGTGGGCGCCGAGCCGCTCCGGGCATCGCCACGCGGGAGGCGCGATGAGGTACTACCTGCGCAAGCTCGCGTTCTACCTGGTCGCCCTGTGGGCGGCGCTGACGCTGAACTTCGTCATCCCCAGGCTGATGCCGGGCAACCCGGTGGACATCCTGCTCGCCAAGCTCCAGCTGCGCGGCGGCTCGGTCGACCCGGCGGCGCGGCGGTCGTTCGAGCTGCTGCTCGGCGGTGGCGGTGACGAGTCGGTGGTCAGCCAGTACCTCTCCTACCTGGGCAACGTGTTCCGGGGTGACCTCGGCGTCTCGGTGAGCGCGTTCCCGGCGCCGGTGTCGCAGGTCATCGCGGACTCGCTGCCGTGGACGGTGGTGCTGGTGGGGATCGCGACGCTGCTGTCGTTCCTGGTCGGCATCGCGCTCGGCGCGCTGGTCGGCTGGAAGCGCGGCACGTGGCTGGACGCGCTGGTGCCCGCCACCACGGTCCTCTCCGCGGTGCCCTACTTCTGGCTGGCGCTGATCCTGGTGGCGGTGTTCGCCTCGGCGCTGGGCTGGTTCCCGCTGCTCGGCGGGTACGACGTGGTGCTCTCGCCCGGCTGGGACGCGGAGTTCCTGTCGTCCGCGATCTACCACGGGACGCTGCCCGCGCTGACGATCGTGGTGTCCTCGATCGGCGGCTGGCTGCTGGGGATGCGCAACATGATGGTGTCGGCCGCCTCCGAGGACTACGTGCTCACCGCGCAGGCCAAGGGGCTGCGGGACAGCCGGATCATGATCCGGTACGCCACCCGCAACGCCGTCCTGCCGTCGGTGGCCGGGGTCGCGATCTCGCTCGGGTTCGTGGTGTCCGGCTCGATCATCACCGAGCAGGTCTTCTCCTACCCCGGCATCGGCTCGAAGCTGCTGCAGGCGGTGCAGAACAACGACTACGCGCTGATGCAGGGGATCTTCCTGGTGATCACGGTCGCGGTGCTCGGCGCGAACCTCGTGGTGGACCTGCTCTACGCCCTGATCGACCCCCGAACCCGCGTGACCGGCTGAGAAGGAGGCACCGAACGTGACGAACCCCAGTCCGGTCACCGCGCCGTCGCGAACGAAGGACGGCCGGCGGGCGATGCTGCCGCGCTGGTCGCCCAAGCTAGGCGTCGGCCTCGGCCTGATCGGCGCGATCGCGCTGTTCGGCGTCGTCGGCCCGCTCGTGGTCGGCGACCCGAACGCCGTGCGCGACATCGGTCTCACCGCGCCGGGAGGCGAGCACTGGCTGGGCACCACCCAGACCGGCCAGGACGTCGTCGCCCAGATCGCCTTCGCCACCAGGGGGTCGTTGCGGATCGGCCTGCTGGTCGGGCTGATGGCGACCGTCCTGTCCGCCGTCTTCGGCATCGTCGGCAGCTACGCGGGCGGCATCGTCGACGAGCTGTTCTCGTTGTTCTCCAACGTGATGCTGGTGATCCCAGGCCTGCCGCTGGTGATCGTCATCGCCGGGTTCGTGCCCGCCGCGCAACGCGGGTCGTGGACGATCGCGGTGGTGCTGGCCATCACCGGCTGGGCGGCGTCCGCGCGGGTGCTCAGGGCGCAGACGCTGTCGCTGCGCAACCGCGACTACGTGGCCGCGGCGAAGGTGGCGGGGGAGAAGACCTGGCGGGTGATCACCGTCGAGATCCTGCCGAACCTGCTGCCGCTGCTGGCCTCCCAGTTCGTCTTCGCGGTGGTCCTGGCGATCCTCAGCGAGGCGGGCCTGTCGTTCCTCGGGCTCGGCGCGTCGAACTCCTCGACCCTGGGCACGATGCTCTACTACGCGCAGAACGGGTTCGCGCTGCAACGCGAGGCGTGGTGGTGGTTCGTGCCGCCGGGCCTGGTGATCGCGCTGTTCGGCTGCGGGCTGTCGCTGGTGAACTTCAGCATCGACGAGATCATCAACCCGAAGCTGCGGGACGTACCGAGGCGGCCGGGCAAGGTCGCCGAGGCGCTCCGGGTGACGCCCGCCGAACGCGGCGAGGACGACGCCGTGCTCACCGTCGAGGACCTTTCCGTGGTGTACCAGGGGGACAAGCCCGTGCACGCGGTCAAGGGCGTGTCGCTCACGTTGCGGCGCGGCGAGATCCTCGGGCTGGCCGGGGAGTCGGGGTGCGGCAAGACGACCCTGGCCTACGCGGTCAACCGGCTGCACAAGCCGCCCGCCGAGGTGACGTCCGGCGCGGTCACCTTCCACGACCGCGACGGCACCGACACCGACGTGCTCGGGCTGGGACCCGAGGAGCTGCGGGAGTTCCGCTGGACGAAGCTGTCCATGGTGTTCCAGGGCGCGATGAACGCGCTGAGCCCGGTCACGTCGGTCGCGGCCCAGCTGGACGACGTGCTGACCACGCACCGGCCGGGGATGTCGCGCGCCGACCGGCGGGCGCGCTGCGTCGAGGTGTTCGAGCTGGTCGGGGTCGACCCGGCCCGGCTGGGGTCGTTCCCGCACGAGCTGTCCGGCGGGATGCGCCAGCGCGTGATGATCGCGATGGCGCTGCTGCTCGACCCGCAGGTCATGATCATGGACGAGCCGACGACCGCGCTGGACGTGGTGGTGCAGCGCGGGATCCTGCTGGAGATCCTCAAGTTCCGCGACGAGCTCGGCTTCGCCGTCCTGTTCATCACGCACGACCTCCCGCTGCTGCTGGAGATCAGCGACCGGATCGCCGTGATGCGCGACGGCGAGGTGGTCGAGTTGGGCACCGCGCAGGACCTGCACCTCGACCCGCGGCACCCGTACACCCGCGAGCTGCTCGACTCCTTCCCCAGCCTCACCGGCGACCGGGGCGGGTTCATCCGGGGCACCGAGCCCGCGCTGCACGACGGAGGTGTGCGATGACCACGTTGGTCGCACGGGACCTGGTCAAGGACTTCGGCGTCCGCGACGGCCTGCGCCGCAGGTCGCTGCGGGCGGTGGACCGGGTGTCGTTCACCCTCGAACCCGGCCGCACGGTCGCGCTCGTCGGCGAGTCCGGTTCCGGCAAGTCGACCATCGCGAAGATGATCGCCCGCCTGGAGAAGCCCAGCGGCGGCAGCATCGCGGTCACCGGACCGGACGGCGTCGAGGTGCCGGACAAGGACTACCGGCACCGGGTGCAGATGGTGTTCCAGGACCCGTTCGCCTCGCTCAACCCGTTCCACACCGTCGAGCACCACCTCGCCCGACCGCTGCGGCTGCACGGCCGGGCGCGCGGCGCGGAGGAGACCGCGCGGCTGGTGTCGGAGCTGCTGGAACGGGTCACCCTCCCCGCCTCCTTCGCGTCCCGGCGGCCGCACGAGCTGTCCGGCGGGCAGCGGCAGCGGGTCGCCATCGCCCGCGCGCTGGCACCGGGCGCGGAGATCGTCGTGGCGGACGAGCCGGTGTCGATGCTCGACGTGTCGATCCGGCTGGGCATCCTGAAGCTGTTGGCCCGCCTGCAGAAGGAGGAGGACCTCGCCGTCCTCTACATCACCCACGACCTGGCGACCGCCCGGCACTTCTCCGACGAGATCCTGGTGCTCTACCGGGGCAGGGTGGTGGAACGCGGTCCCTCGGACCGGGTGATCCTCGACCCCCGGCACCCGTACACGAAGCTGCTGGCGGCCGCCTCGCCGAACCCCGACGCGCGGGACCGGGTGTTCGAGGTCGGCCGCGCCGCGGTGGAGGCCGCGGGTGCCACCGCGGCCTACGACCACCACACCGGGCGCTGGGAGGAGGCGGCCTGACGGCCGGGCCCCGTTCCCCGGAACCGGATCCGCGCCAACGGATTCGGGTAACCAGGTCCTACTCGGCGACGTCGACGACCGGGGCCGTGAGCGGGGCGACGTCGCCGCGCACGACCCGGTCCCACACCGCCGCCGTGCTCTCGACGCCCGTCGAGACCGGCACCCCGTAGTGCGTCGAGGCCCAGTCCACAACGGACCTCCGGGCGTTGTCCTCCAGCTCGGTCACCGCCTGGTCGCCGAGCTCGGCGACGAGTCGGACCCGGCGGTCGCCGGTGTTGAAGCGCTCGACCGGCGGCCCCACGGGCGTCGCCGGGGGCTGCTCCGAGGCGGGGCGCGCGGCCCGGTGGCTGCCGCCCACGGCGATGCTGCGCAGCAGCGACCGGCCCAGGCGCGCGTGCACCGCCGCCGTCACCGACGGCTGCCCCGCCACGTCGAGGTAGAGGACGTCGGGGGAGGGGGCGAGGGTGTCGACGTCGTCGTAGGCGACCACCTCGCGGTACACGCCGGCCTTGCCCGCGGCCGACGCGTGCGGGGCCGAGGTGACGCCGACGACGTCGATGCCGCGCCGGGACAGCAGCAGCGAGGTGGTGAGGGCGGTCTTGCTGGTCGCGCTGGACACGACCACGCGGCCGATCCCGGTGCCCGCCACCAGGTCGTCGAGCAGCGCCGCCGCGATGCCGGGCAGCATCGCCACCGCGACCGCCGACCGGTCGTCGTCCGGCGCGACGGGGGAGAGGTCGCGGTAGATCGGCAGCATCCCCGCGCGTTCGGGCGCGACGGCCCGCAGCCGGTCGCCGTGCCGCTCGGCCCGGACGGTGAAGTGCGTGGCCATCGGCAGGTAGCCCGACCAGCGCGTGCCCGCGGCGGCCAGGGCCGGGTCGCCGTCGACCACCACGGCGTGTCCCCACGCGGGGACCCGGCCCCAGCCGGGGGAGGAGGCGGGGAAGGGGGCCCAGTGCCCGAGCAGGTCCCCGAGCAGGGCGTAGGTGAGGTTGTTGGCGGCCACGCCGAACCGCTCCACCGCGAGCAGGACCTCGCCGTCGGCCGGTGGGGGAACGGCCTCGTCGACCACCCGCACCTGGTGCATCGGGTCGTCGCGGCGGACTTCGAACGCACGTGCGCTGTCGGACGTCATGCTCCAGTCTTACTTGTTGGTCGACAAGCAAGTCAAGTGCGGGCCAACGACCGCCGCCAGCCCCCGGCGATCCCGGCGGCCAGCCGGGCCATGTCCGGCTCCGGGCCCGCGGCGAGGACCTGCAGGCCAAGACCGCGCAGCTGGGACACCACCGCCACCGCCACGTCCGCCGGGTGCGCGTCCGGCCGCACGACCCCGCCCGCGATCCCCGCCTCCACGTCGGCGACGAGGTCGGCGCGGAAGGACGCGTCGCGCTCCTGGAAGACCCGCGCCAGCTCCGGGACCACCGCCGACTCCGCCCACAGCAGCAGGTAGGCGCGGCCGGTCACGTCGAGGTCGGCCAGCGCCCGGACGTAGCCGTCGACCAGGCGGACCAGGCGGTCGAGACCGGGCGGCAGACCGCCCAGACCCGGCACGAACCCCGACTGGACGCCGCGGGTCAGCGCTTCGAGGAGGGCCTGCTTCGACCCGAAGTGGTGCGAGGCGATGCCGCGGCTGTACCCGGCCCGCAGCCCGACCCCGGCCAGCGTCGTCGACCGCGGGCCCGACTCGACCACGAGCTCCGCCGCCGCCACGAGCAGCGCCCGCTCGGTGTCGGCTCGACGCTCCCGCTGACTACGACCGGACGGCACCGCGGACCCAGGCATCGTCGCACCGTAGCGCCGCCGCCCGCCGCCCGCGGCCGGGTGCCGCCGGAGCACTCCGGCGACACCCGTGCGGGTCAGGGCTTGCTTCCCGGATCCGAGTCCGCGCTAGCCGGGCCTGGGACGGCCCCTAGGAACCACCTCGGGACGGGATCCGGGAAGCACGCCCTACGTCCTGGTCGCCCGGACCAGGACCAGCCGTTCCGGGAACAGCACCGGCGCCTGCACGCCCGCCGCGGCGAGCGCGCGGCCGGACGTCGTGACGCCCTCGGGGTTCCACCACCCCAGCGGCACGCCCCAGCGGGCCGCGTTGCCGTCCGGCACGTCACCCGGAGCCTGCGGGCGCACGTGGTAGACGGCGTCCGGGTCCAGGCCGGGCAGCCGCACGGGACCGGTGGGGTAGAAGGCGGACGTGGCCACGCAGACGATCGCGAACAGCGCGTCGGAGCCGTCCTGGGCGACCACGCCGTGCACCTGGTAGGCGGGGTCGGGGTGGTCGCCGTTCACCGCCTTGCCGGTGTGCAGCAGGCCGCGCACCTCCTTGTACAGCGCCACCCACTCGGTCAGCCGGGCGCGGTCCTCCGCGGAGGCCGCGGTCAGGTCCCACTCGATGCCGAAGTGCCCGAACAGGGCCGTGCCCGCCCGGAAGTCGATCGGGTGGCGGCGGTGCGTGGTGTGCGAGACGCCCGACCCGACGTGCGTGCCCATCAGCTCCAACGGGATCAGCGCGTTCGTCCAGCGCTGGATCCCCTGCCGCTCCAGCGCGTCGATGCAGTCCGACGCCCAGACCCGGTCGGTGCGCTGCAGGACGCCGAGGTCGACCCGGCCGCCGCCCGACGAGCACGACTCGATCTCCACGCCGGGGTGCTTGGCGCGCAGCTCGTCGAGCAGCCGGTAGAGCGCCAGCGTCTGGCCGTGCACGCCCGCGCGGCCGGTCGGCCGGTGGCCCGCCTCGACCAGGTCCCGGTTGTGGTCCCACTTGAGGTAGGAGATCGGGTAGGTCGACAGCAGGTCGTCGATCCGTTCGAAGATGTAGGCGAACGCCTCGGGCCTTGCCAGGTCGAGCACCTGCTGCGCCCGCGAGGCGCCGGGCAGCCGGTCGCCGGTGGCCATGATCCAGTCCGGGTGCGCCCTGGCCAGGTCGGAGTCCTCGTTGATCATCTCCGGCTCGACCCACAGCCCGAACCGCAGGCCCAGCCCGATGACGTGGTCGGTCAGCGGGGTCAGCCCGTCCGGCCACACCTCGTCGGACACGTACCAGTCGCCCAGGCCCCGGCGGTCGTCGCGGCGCGAGCCGAACCAGCCGTCGTCGAGCACGAACCGCTCGGCGCCGACCGCCGCCGCGGCGTCGGCCAGCTCCTTCAGCCTGCCCAGGTCGTGGTCGAAGTAGACCGCCTCCCAGGTGTTCACCACGACCGGTCGCGGCGAGGACGGGTGCCCCGGCCGCGCCCGCAGGTCGACGTGGAAGCGCTCGGACACCTGGTCGAGGCCGATGCCGTACGAGCCGTACATCCACGGCGACGCGTAGCTCTCGCCCGCGGCCAGCACCACCTCGCCGGACAGCAGCAGCTCGCCCGACCCCAGCAGCGACACGGAGTGGAAGGTCCGCTCGGCGAAGGTCCGGTGGTTGCCCGACCAGGCCGTGTGCACCGCCCAGATCTCGCCGGACCGGTTGCCGAACGACGGCGTGCCCGCGGCCATCAGGTACGCGGAGTCGTAGCCGGTGCGCCCGGTGCGGTTCTCGCGCGTCCGCACGCCGTGCGTGAACGCCGTCCGCTGCGGGCTGCGTTCCCGCAGGTGGCGGCCGGTGAAGTCGAGCAGCTCCACGGCGACCGGCGGTACCGGAAGGGTGAGGTTCACCGCGTCCACCGCGAACGGCGAGTCGGCGGTGTTGGTCAGCACCGCCCGCTGCCGGACCAGCCCGGAGGCGGTCAGCTCGACGGTGAGCTCCAGCGCGAGCCCGGCGACCGCGTCCTCGGCGCGCGCGGTGACCACGCCGCCGTCCTGGTCCACCTCCACCAGCCGGAAGGCCGTGGAGAAGTCCGCGCCGGAGCGGTTGCCGACCAGTCCGGGCGTGCCGAGCCAGCCCGCGGACTGCTCGGGCAGCACGGCCACCGGCACCTGGCCGTCGATCGAGTTGCCGATGGGCTGCGGCGACAGCGCGCCGCGCAGCGCCGCGACGTCGGTGTCCGCGCCGAGGTCGGCCCCCCAGTGCAGCACCCTGGGCAGGGTCCCGCCGGAGAGGTCGAGCACGAGGCTCACGCCCGCCGCGCGCAGGTGCGCGTGGTCGGGCATCGGGGTGAGGGGCATGGTGGGCTACATCCCTGGGGGTCGAGGGGGCCTGATCATTGACTTACTTTAGTTGCCGACGTAAGAATCGTGCTGTTGTCGAGTCACTTCGTGGAGCGGGGATACGATGATCCACCAGACCTTGCACGACGGCTGGCAGCTGACGGCTGTGTCGGGGGACGTTCCCGCCACCGTGGCGGGCCGGAGCGTGCGGGCGGAGGTGCCCGGCAGCACCCACCTCGACCTGCTGGCCGCCGGGTTGATCGCCGATCCCTACCTCGACCGGGTCGAGACGGACCTCACCTGGATGCACCGCGCGGACTGGCGCTACGCGCTCGCGTTCGAGGCGGACGCGCCCGGCGCCGACGAGCGGGTCGAGCTGGTCTTCGACGGCCTCGACACGGTGGCCACGATCGAGCTGAACGGCGAGCTGCTCGGCTCCACGAGGAACATGCACCGCGGCTACCGCTTCGACGTGCGCGGGTCGCTGCGCGGGGGCGCGAACGAGCTGGTGGTCTCCTTCCGCTCCGCCCTGGCCCACGCCGAGGAGGTCGAGGCGGAGCTGGGCCGGCGCGACCACGCCTACCCGCACCCGTTCAACATGATCCGCAAGATGGCCTGCTCGTTCGGCTGGGACTGGGGCCCCGACCTGCAGACCGCGGGCATCTGGAAGCCCGTCCGGCTGGAGCGCTGGCACTCCGCCCGGCTCGCCTCCACACGCCCGCTGGTGACCGTGGACCCCGACGGCACCGGCCGGGTGGAGGTCCACGTGGACGTCGAGCGCGCGGGCACCGCCGGGCTGGAGCTGCTGGCCGCTGTGGGCGGCCAGGAGACCCGCGTCCCGGTGGACGGCGACACCGGCGTGGCCACCGTGCTCGTACCGGAGGCGGACCTGTGGTGGCCGGTCGGGTACGGCGCGCAGCCCCGCTACGACCTGTCCGTGGCACTGCTGGCCGACGGAGAGGCCGTGGACGCCTCCGAGCACCGGATCGGCTTCCGCACGATCACCGTGGACACCACCCCGGACGAGATCGGCACCCCGTTCACGTTCGTGGTCAACGGGAGGCCGGTGTTCGTCAAGGGCGCCAACTGGATCCCCGACGACCACTTCCTCACCCGGATCACCCGCGACCGGCTGGCCCGCCGGGTCGACCAGGCCGTGGACGCGAACCTGAACCTGCTGCGGATCTGGGGCGGCGGGATCTACGAGACCGACGACTTCTACGACGTGTGCGACGAGCGCGGTGTGCTGGTGTGGCAGGACTTCCCGTTCGCCTGCGGCTCCTACGCCGAGGAGGAGCCGCTGCGGGGCGAGGTCGAGGCGGAGGCGCGCGAGAACGTGGCCCGCCTGGTCGCCCGGCCGTCGCTGGCGCTGTGGAACGGCAACAACGAGAACCTGTGGGGCTTCGCCGACTGGGGCTGGGCTGAGCAGCTCGCGGGCCGCACCTGGGGCCTGGGGTACTACACGGAGCTGCTGCCGTCGATCGTCGCCGAGCTCGACCCGACCCGGCACTACTCGCCGGGCAGCCCGTACAGCCCCGGCGACGTCCACCCCAACGACCCCGACCACGGCACCCGGCACGAGTGGGAGGTGTGGAACCGGGTCGACTACACCCACTACCTCGACCACGTGCCGCGCTTCTGCTCGGAGTTCGGCTTCCAGGGCCCGCCCACGTGGTCCACGCTCACCGACTGGGTGCACGACGAGCCGCTCACGCCGACCTCGCCGAGCTTCCTCAACCACCAGAAGGCCGACGACGGCAACGGCAAGCTCGACCGCGGCCTGGCCGCGCACCTGCCGGTGCCCGAGGACTTCGCCGACTGGCACTGGGCGACCCAGCTCAACCAGGCGCGCGCGGTCTCGTTCGGCGTCGAGCACTTCCGGTCGTGGTGGCCGCGCACCGCGGGCGCGGTCGTGTGGCAGCTCAACGACTGCTGGCCCGCCACCTCGTGGGCCGCCGTGGACGGCGACGAGCGCCGCAAGCCGCTCTGGTACGCGCTCAGGCACGCCTTCGCGCCGCGGCTGCTGACCGTCCAACCGCGCGACGGGCGCCTGGTCGTGGTCGTGGTGAACGACCACGACGACGACTGGTCGGGTGAGCTGGTCCTGGAACGGCGGAGCTTCACGGGCGCCGTACTGGCGGCGTCTAGGATCGATTTCGCGGTGCGCGGCCGGTCCACGGCCCTGCTCGAACCGGCGGCCCCGCTGGTCACCGCCGCGGACCCGGAGGCGGAGGTGCTGGTGGCGACCACGGGTGACGTGCGCGCGGTGCACCTGTTCGCCGAGGACCGCGACCTGTCCTACGACCCCGCCCCGCTCAGCGCGCGGGTGGAGACCGTGCCGGGCGGCTACCGGGTCGACGTCCGCGCCGCGTCGTTCGCGCGGGACGTCGCGGTGCTGGCCGACCGGGTCGCCCCGGACGCCGTCGTCGAGGAGATGCTGGTGCCGATGCTCGCGGGCGAGTCGCGCTCGTTCCTGGTCCGCACGGACGCGGTGCTCGACGACCCGTCCGCGCTCGCCGGACCGCTGGTCCTGCGCTGCGCCAACGCGCTCGGCGCGCCCGTGGTCAGGTCCTGAGTGGCGGGCGCGGACTCCGCGGGCGCCGACTCCGCGGGAGCTGTCGGACTGGTGCTCGCGCGCCCGGCCAGGCTGCTGGGCGCCGAGCCGTTCTTCATGGAGTTCATCGCGGGCATCGAGGAACGGCTCAGCGAGCGCGGGCTGTCCGTGCTGCTGCACGTGGTGGCCACGCACGACGCCGAGACCGCCGCCTACCGCCGGTGGGCGGCGAGCCGGATGGTCGACGCGGTGCTGCTGGTCAACCGGACCGCGGAGGACCCGAGGCTCGCGGTGCTGCGCGAGGTCGGCCTGCCCGCGGTCGTCATCGGCGAGCCGTCGGCCGACCTGCCGGTGCCCTCCGTGCGCACCGACAACGCCGGGCCCGTCGAGGAGGCGCTGGCGCACCTGCTGGAGCTCGGCCACCGGCGGATCGCTCGGATCACCGGCCCGCGGACCCTGCTGCACACGCGGGCCCGCACGGACGCGCTCGTCCGCGGCTGCCAGGCCGTCGGGATCGAGCCGGTGGTGCTGGAGGGCGACTACTCCGAGGAGTCCGGCGCCAAGCTCACCACCGCGCTGCTGGCCGGCGAGGACCGGCCGACGGCGATCCTCTACGACAACGACGTCATGGCCGTGGCGGGCCTGAACGCGGCCAAGGAGCTCGGCGTCGCCGTGCCCGCCGAGCTCAGCCTGGTCGCCTGGGACGACTCGACCCTGTGCAGGCTCGCCTCGCCCGCGCTGACCACGATGAGCGTGGACGTGCACCAGTTCGGGATCCTGGTCGCCGACTCGGTGCTGGAGCTGATCGACGGCCTGCCCGTCGCCGACCGCTGGTCGCCGACCGCGACGCTCGTCCACCGGGGGAGCAGTGCTCCCGCGCCGAACCACCGAGGAGAACCGTGACCCACGTCGCCGCGGACACGCGCTACGACGACATGCCCTACCGCCGGGTCGGCCGCAGCGGGCTCAAGCTGCCCGCGGTGTCCTTGGGGCTCTGGCACAACTTCGGCGACGGCGACCGGACCGGCGACGTGCAGCGCGCCGTGCTGCGCCGGGCGTTCGACCTCGGCGTGACGCACTTCGACCTGGCGAACAACTACGGCCCGCCGCCCGGCTCGGCGGAGGAGAACTTCGGCAGGCACTTCCGCCGCGACCTGCGCCCGTACCGCGACGAGCTGGTGATCTCGACCAAGGCGGGCTACCACATGTGGGCTGGCCCGTACGGCGAGTGGGGCTCGCGCAAGTCCCTGCTGTCCTCTTTGGACCAGTCGCTGACCCGGATGGGCCTGGACTACGTCGACGTCTTCTACTCCCACCGCCCGGACCCGGACACCCCGGTCGAGGAGACGATGGGCGCGCTGGACACCGCGGTGCGCCAGGGCAAAGCGCTCTACGCGGGCATCTCCAACTACTCGCCGGAGCAGACCGTCGCGGCCGCGCGGGCGCTCGCCGACCTCGGCACCCCGCTGCTGATCCACCAGCCGTCGTACTCGATGGTGAACCGGTGGGTCGAGGACGGCCTGCTCGACACCCTGGACTCGCTGGGCGTCGGGTCGATCGTGTTCTCGCCGCTGGCGCAGGGCCTGCTCACCGACCGGTACCTCAAGGGCGTCCCCGCGGACTCCCGTGCGGCCTCGGCCAGCCCGTTCCTCAGCTCGGAGCGCCTGACCGAGGACGCGCTGGCGAAGGTGGCCGCGCTGGACGACATCGCGAAGCGCCGTGGCCAGACGCTGGCCCAGATGGCCATCGCCTGGGTGCTGCGCGGTGGCCGGGTC
This sequence comes from Umezawaea tangerina, assembly GCF_003002815.1. Lineage (GTDB taxonomy): Bacteria > Actinomycetota > Actinomycetes > Mycobacteriales > Pseudonocardiaceae > Umezawaea > Umezawaea tangerina. The sequence goes on from NZ_PVTF01000008.1 coordinate 196,120, forward strand.
ACCTCGGCGCTGGTCGGCGCCAGCAGCGTGGCGCAGCTGGAGGACACCGTCGCGGCGACCCGGAACCTGGAGTTCCACGCCGACGAGCTGGCCGAGATCGAGAACGTGCTCTGACGACGGGGGACACCCGTCGGCATTCGGGTCGGTGGTGGTGACCGGGGTCGACCCGCCCGGTCGACCACCCCCGTCCTCCCCCCATGGTGAGGTGAGCTGCATGCCGCGGAACCCCGATCTCGCGCTCGCCGTGGACGTGGGCGGCACGAAACTCGCGACGGCGCTGGTGGAGGTCGACGGGACGGTGACCCACCGCCGGTCCGCGGCCACCCCGCCCGGTGACGCCGACGCGGTGTGGCTGGCGCTGGCCGACCAGGTGCGCGAGCTGGTCGCGGTCGCGGGCGGCGCGCTCACCGGGGTCGGCATCGCCAGCGCCGCCCCGATGGACGTGCGCACCGGCACGGTCAGCCCGGTCAACATCCCCGGCTGGCGCGGTTTCCCGCTCGTCGAACGGGTCGCCGCGCTGGTGCCCGGACTGCCGGTGCGGCTGGCCGGGGACGCGGTCTGCATGGCGCTGGCCGAGTACCACCACGGCGCGGGCCGGGGGAGCGACGCGCTGCTGGGCATGGTCGTGTCCACCGGCATCGGCGGCGGGTTCGTGTTCGACGGCCGCCCCCACCTCGGCGCCGCGGGCAACGCCGGGCACGTCGGCCACTTCGTGCTCGACCCGGACGGGCCGCTGTGCCCGTGCGGCGCGCGCGGCTGCGCGGAGGCCATCGCCAGCGGGCCGTCGATCGTGCGCTGGGCGCTGGAGCGGGGCTGGTCGCCCGACGGTGACGCCGACGGCCTGTCGCTGGCCGCCTCGGCCCACGCGGGCGACCCGGTCGCGCTGGCCGCGTTCCACCGGTCCGGCGAGGCCGTCGCACGGGTGATCACCGTCGCCGCGGCGCTGTGCGAGGTCGACCGGGTCGTCGTCGGGGGCGGAGTCGCGCAGGCGTGGGGACTGCTCGGCCCGGCCATCGCCGACTCGCTCGGCGGATGGCCGGGCCTGGACTTCATGCGGCGGGTCGACGTGCTGCCCGCCCTGCTCGGCGTGGACTCCGGTCTGGTCGGCGCCGCCGCCCTGGTCAGGTCGCCAGGGTCGCCCGCAGGTGGCGCAGCTGCCGTTCCACGTGAGTCCGCGGCACCGAGTGCGCGGTGAACGGGAACACCGCGATGTCCTTCGCCGCCTTGATCTCGTTGTAGGCCGCGTACACGGTGGACGGCGGGCACACGTCGTCCATCAGCCCGGTGCTGAGCAGGCACTCCGCGGTGATCCGGCGGGCCAGCAGGGCGCCGTCCACGTACCGCAGCGTGTCCAGCGCGGTGTCCACGAGGTCGATGTTCTGGGCGAGGAAGTCGGCGATCTCGCTGTAGGGCGCCTTGCCGGTGAGCGTGACCGCCCGCTGGAAGTCGCACAGGAACGGCACGTCCGCGTGGCACACCTTGACCAGGTCGCCGCTGAGCGCCGCCGCCGCGAGCGAGAGCCCGCCGCCCTGGCTCACGCCGCTGACCGCGATCCGGTCGCGGTCCACGCCGTCCAGCTCCGCGGCCACCTCGACCGCGCGGGCCGCGTCGACCATCAGCCGCGTGTAGTAGTAGGTCTCCGGCGACTGGATGCCCCTGGTCATCATGCCGGGGAACGCCGGGCCCGCCAGCGCCGCGCCGGGGTCGCCGGTCGCGCCGATCGACCACTTCCCGCCCTGGCCGCGGGTGTCCATCACGAACTGCGCGAACCCCGAGGCGGGCAGCAGGGCGTGCTCGGCGGGCAGGCCGCGGCCGCCGCCGTAGCCGATGAACGTGACCACCGTCGGCAACGGGGTGTCACCGCTGCCCGGCGGCCGGAGGTACCAGGCGCGGATCGGGTCGCCGTCCGCGCCGGAGAACTCCACGTCCAGCACGGGCAGCGGCCCGTAGGCCTCGGGCTCGTGCGGTGTGAGCGTCGTCGGTTTCGCCGCCGCCCGAGCCTGGTCGAGCCGGGCCGCCCACCACCCGTCGAGGTCGGCGGGCTCCTCGGTCGACGTCCGGTACTCGCGCAGCTTCTCGGCGGGCAGATCGAACCACGGCAAGGTGTACCCCCTGGTGCTTAACCGATTGACCGCTTGGGACCCTACCCGCGCGCGCCTGCGTGTGGACCGGACGTCCGCGACTAGACTCCCCGTGATCAACAGCGAGGGGGAGCGGGTGCGGGACAAGCGTCCGACCATCTCGGACATCGCCAAGGCGGCCGGGGTGTCCACCGGCGCGGTGTCGTACGCGCTCAACGGCAGGCCGGGGGTGTCCGACGCGACGCGCAAGCGGGTCGTCGAGATCGCCGACCGGCTCGGCTGGGTGCCCAGCAGCGCCGCTCGTTCGCTGTCGGACGGCCGGGCCAACGCCATCGGACTGGTGGTCGACCGGCCCGCCCGCGAGCTCGGTGTCGAGCCCTTCTTCGTGCAGCTCATCGCCGGGATCCAGGACGCGCTCGCCGACGGCCCGACCGCGCTGCTGCTCCAGGTCACCGACGACGCCACCGCCGAGCTGGAGGCCTACCGCCGCTGGTGGGCCGGGCGGCGGGTGGACGGGGTGCTGCTGGCCGACCTCCGCGACGACGACCGGCGCGTCGAGCTCGTGCGCGAGCTCGGCCTGCCGACCGTGGTGCTGGCCGAACCCGTGCTGCCGGACCTGCCCTGCGTGTGGACCGACGACGAGTCCGCCGTGTCCGAGGTCGTCGAGTACCTCGCCGCGCTGGGGCACCGCCGCATCGTGCGGGTGGCGGGGCCGACGACGTTCGTGCACACCCAGATCCGGTCGAACGCCTTCACCGCCGCGGCCGGGCGGCTCGGGCTGCACGAGGCCAGGGTGGTGCACGCCGACTACTCCGACGAAGTCGCCGCGCGGGTCACCCGGCGCGTGCTGACCAGCGGTGAGCCGCCGACGGCGATGGTGTTCGACAACGACGTGATGGCCGTGTCCGCGCTGGCCGTCGCGCACGAGCTCGGCATCCCGGTGCCCGACCGGCTGTCCCTGGTGGCGTGGGACGACTCCGCGCTCTGCCGCCTCGTCCGTCCCGCGCTGACCGCCGTGCGCCGCCCGATCGCCGAGCGCGGCGCCACCGCCGTGCGGCTGCTGCTCGACGTGATCGGCGGCGGCGAGGCCGCCCACGTGAAGACCTCGGACCCGGAACTGGTGCCGCGGTCGAGCACCGGTCCCGCGCCGCGGCCCTGACCCCCTTGCCGGGCGTGCTGTTAACCGGTTAACTCAAGACGGACGAACCAACCTGCCGGAATTCGCTCGACGAGGAAGCGCACCCGCCTTCCCCGTGCTCCAAGCGATGGAGGGTTGTTCATGAAGTCCTTCTTGGCCTCCCTGCTGGCCGTTCTCCTGCTCTGCGCGGTCCCCGCGCCCGCGTCGTCGTCGACGGCCCAGCCCGCCGCGGCGGGCCCGTCGGCCGCGGCACCGACCAGGATCATGGCCCTCGGTGACTCGATCACCGGCTCACCGGGGTGCTGGCGGGCGCTGCTGTGGCAGCACCTGCAGGCCTCCGGCCTCACCAACACCGACTTCGTCGGCACGCTGCCCGCGCAGGGCTGCGGCTTCACCTACGACGGCGAGAACGAGGGCCACGGCGGCTTCCTCGCCACCCGGATCGCCGACGAGAACCAGCTGCCCGGCTGGCTCTCGTCCACCAGGCCCGACATCGTCCTGGTGCACCTGGGCACCAACGACGTGTGGAACAACATCCCCGCGTCCACCATCCTGACCGCGTTCACCAAGCTGGTCGGCCAGATGCGCGCGAGCAACCCGGACACGAAGGTGCTGGTCGCCCGGATCATCCCGATGAACCCGTCCGGCTGCGCCGAGTGCGGTCAGCGCGTCGTCACCCTGAACGACGCCATCCCCGGCTGGGCCTCCGCCAACTCCACGACCAGGTCCCCCATCACCGTCGTCGACCAGTGGACCGGGTTCAGCACCGCGACCGACACCTACGACGGCGTCCACCCCAACGACACCTCGGGCATCCAGAAGATCGAAAGCCGCTGGTACCCGCCGCTGGCCGCCCTCCTCACCGGCACCACCCCGCCACCCACCGGCACCGCCCTGGTCGGCACCCAGTCCGGCCGCTGCCTCGACCTCGCCGCGGCCGGCACGACCCAGCTCCACGACTGCACCGGCGCCACGTCCCAGCAGTGGACCTCCACCACGGCCCGTGAGCTGCGCACGTCGGCGGGCAGGTGCCTCGACGCCACCGGCACCTCGGCGGGCGCCGACCTCCGGGTCGCCACCTGCACCGGTCAGCCGAACCAGCAGTGGACGCTCGGATCCGACGGCACCCTCAAGAGCGCCCAGTCCTCCCTGTGCCTCGACGCCATCGGGCAGGGAACGGCCAACGGCACCCGCGTCGCCCTGTGGACCTGCAACGGCCAGACCAACCAGAAGTGGACCCGGCGGTAGCGGTCGACGGTCCCGACGGTGGTGGCGGTCGCCGCGACGGCCGCCACCACCGCTTCACCGCGGTGCGACGCGCTGGTCGCCCTGGTGCGGGCGTACCTCGGGTTCGCCCGGTCCCGGCCCGCCCACGTCCGGCCGGTGTTCCGGCCGGAGCTGTCCGAGCCGCCGAAGGGACCCGCCGGGCACGACGCCCGCGACACCGGGTTCCGGCTCATCGGCGACGTCGTCAGGTCCTGCGCGTCCGCGCGCCGTCGCGCGGTGCGGCGGACAGCAGGGACGTCCGGGTCGTCAGGGCGACCGCCTGCAGACGGGAGTGCACGCCGAGCTTCGCGAGCAGCGACTGCACGTGGGTGCGGACGGTCGTGGTGGAGACGGTCATGCGGTCGGCCATGGCGCTGGTGGTGAGGCCCTGCACGAGCAGGTCCAGGCACTGCCATTCGCGACGGGTCAGGTGGGCCGCGAGCTGGATGGCCTCGGCCGCCTCGTCGGTGGTCCCGCGGGTGGTGATCCGCGACAGCTCCCGGTCCAGCGCGCGGAGCCGTTCGGCGGTCGAAGGCGGCAGCGCCGGGTCGGATCCCAGGCTGCCCACCAGGTCCGACACGCTCGTCAGCGCGTCGTCCAGCGCGTGCACGATCTCCGCGTTGCGCCGGTCCTCGTCCCGCCTACCCGCGGTGCGTCTCCGATCGCGTGAACGGTCCACCGACACCCCCAGCGTCACCAGCGCGCGGCATTCCACGCCGCGTCGCCTCACCTGGTATTCGAAGCGGACCCCCTGCGCGTTTCACCTCGGGACCGCTTCGACGATGACGTTGTCCAAGTAGCTGTGCGCGGCCGTGTCGAGCTTCCCGCCGCAGGTCACGAGCCGGAGGACTGGTGTCGGCAGCGGGGCGTACACCAGGTCGGTGGGGAACGCGGTCTTCGCGACCCGGATGCTGGACTCCACGACGAACGCGACGGTGCTGCCGTCCTCGCGGTCCACCGAGATCTCGTCGCCGGGCTTGAGGTCGGCGAGCCGGAAGAACACGGCGGGGCCGTCGTGGGAGTCGATGTGCCCGGCCAGCAGGGCGGGGCCGACCGCGCCGGGTGCCGGGCCGCCGGTGAACCAGCCGGTGTCCTCCGGGGTGCCGGGTGGCACGAGGGCGCCGGTCTCGTCGACGCCGACGTCCACGATCGGGCTGTCGACGCCGATCACGGGGATCCGCAGCCGCACCGGGGCCGCCGCGGTCGCCGCGTCCTGCTCGGCCGGGCCGGTGGCCCAGCTCGGGTCGAGCCTGGTCGCGGCCACGGGCACCGCCGACCCGGCCACGACGTCGTCGACGGCGAGCCGGGACAGGGCGATCGCGGACGCGGCGACGACCACCGCGCCCGCCGCACCGGCGGTGCGGCGCAGGTCGTGGCGCGGTGGTCGGCGCAAGCGGTGGCGACCGGTCATCCGGTCCGGCGGCGGCGCACCGCCAGCACGAGCGCTCCACCCGCCGCGGCGGCGACGGCCAGCATGACCAGCGGCAGCGGTGAGCCGTCCGGTGCCGTGGCCCCGTCACCGGCCTCGATGGCGCCCATCGGCACGACCTCGGCGCCCTTGGCGTCCTGCCGGGCCACGGCGGAGAGCACGCCGTCGCGTTCGAGCACCAGCACGCTGTAGACCGAGCCCGCCTCCAGCTTGACCGGCAGCTCGGTGTTCCTGCCCTGCTGCGGGGCGAGCTTCAGCACGGTGTCGCCGGCGGGCACGAGCTCGTAGTTGCCGGACTGCCCGAAGATCGCGTGCTCCACCTTCGTCGGGTCGGTCAGCCTGCTCACGGCCAGGTCGCCCGCGAGCGGGGCGGCGTTGACCACGCGCATCCGCGCCTGGCCCGCGGGCGGCAGGCCGATGTCGTCGTCGAGCACCTTGAGTGACAGGTCGGCGAACTTGCCCAGGCCCGCGACCGTGTAGGCCTTCCCGTCGGCGCCGTCGATCGTCGCCGAGATGACGGGCTTGCTGGCCGGGTCGGCGCCCGCGGGCCGCATCGCGACGGTGTAGGTGCCGGTCTCGATGCGCTGGTAGTCCGACAGCGCGCCGTAGCCGACGCCCTTGATCGTCACCGACCAGTCGGGTCTGGAGAACGCGGTGACCGTGACGTCCACCGACGGCGTGTCCGGGGACAGGTGCGCGAGCCGCAGGTAGCAGTTCCCGGCGGCCTGTGCGGGAACGGGGAGCGCGAGCAGGGCGAACAGCGCGCCGACAACCGCCGCCGAGACCCGGCGCGTCGATCGGATCGATCCCATGGCCTTACCAACCCTTCGGAGAGCTGATCACTTCGGTGTCCGGTCCCGCAACGGCGGCAGCCGCCAGCCGATCGCCACCCCGTCCGGGACCACCCGCACCTCGTCGGGGGCGAACGGCGGCTGCTGCGCCTTCAGCCAGTCGACCACCGCGGCCGTGGACCCGTCGTCCGCAGTGGACAGGACGAGGGTGCGGTCCGGCAGGCTGGAGCCCTTCTCGTGCGGCGGTTTCCCCGTGGAGGCCACGGTCACCTCCTGCGCGCGGCACAGCTCGGCGAGCACGGCCATCGCCCGCAGGTCGACCCGCCCGGCGCGCAACGCCGTCCGCACGTCCTCGGTGGTGTGCAGCCGGACGTTCCCGGCGAGCTGCTCACCCGCGGCGGCCCGTTCGTTGGACGACAGGTAGCCGACGTCGTCGCGGGGGAGCACGACGACGATGCTGTCGGGATCCGTTGGGGCGGAACCGAAGCGGACCAGGTCCACACCGGACACCGCGGTCGGTCCGACGGCGGCGACGAGGTCGTCCGGTCGCGCGGTCCCGGATCCGGCGGGCCGCACCGCGTCGGCCGGGAGCCCGGCCCTGGCGCGGTCGCGCTGCAGGTCCGACCACAGGCCCGCGGGCGCGGCCAGCCCGGTGTCGCCGTCGAGGTTCTTCGCCATCCACTCGGCCAGTCCGACGTGGTCGACGGCCCGCGCGGTCCGGGGCGCCAGCACGACGCCCGCCGCCGAGCCGACGACCGCGAGCACGGCCGCCATCCCGCCCACAACCCACCTGACCCGTGCGGGCGCGGCCGCCGGGAACCGTCCGACGGACTCGTCGACCACCAGCGCCACGAGGGTCGCCGCGGTCAGCACGAGCACCGGCAGCACCGCGTCGGCACCGGGCGCGGCCACGACGACCAGCAGGGCACCGGTCCCGGAGGCGACCGCGACCGGGCGCAGCCAGGCGGTCGACAGCCCGGCGAGCACCGCCGCACCGACCACGGCCAGCAGCAGCACGCGCTGGTCGTCACCCAGCACCACCTGCGAGGACGGCGGCGCCAGCAGTCCGGCCTCGCGGCAGACCAGCCAACCGGCCGCGGTCACCGCGAGCGCGCCCAGCGCCGTCCACACCCTGGTGAACGGCTTCCGGGCGGCCGACGCGAACCACACGGCCGTCCCGACGCCGATGGGCACCACGAGTACCGGCGCGGTGGCCAGCGCGACCAGCAGGGCGACCGCGCCGGCGGGCACCCACCGCCCGTCGTGGCGGTGCACCGTGGCGAGCCCGGCCGCCGCCGCCAGCGCGGTCCACGCCGCCGCGGTCCCGCCCGGACCCACCGGGGTCAGCACCGCGACGACCGGGCCCGCCGCCGCGAGCATGAGCACCGCCACCGCCATCACCAGAGGTCGGATCCGCAGCAGCGCGGCCATCGCGCCGAGGGCGAGCAGCACGACGACGACCGCCGCCACGGACAGCTCGCGGGCGCTGACCAGGGTGCTGACCTGCCTGCCGAACGCGCCGGTCAGCGTCGCGTAGGCGTCGAGCTGGAGGCCGAAGACCCGCAGCGAGCCGTCGACCGGGGGAGCGCCGAGCCCGACCACCTTGGCGAACGTCGCGTCGACCAGACCGGGCTCGACGGAGGTCGCGGGCAGGGTCGCGGTGGTCAGCGCGACCCGGACCGCGAGGACCCCGGCCGAGCCCGCGAGGATGAACCAGGCCAGCACGGAGGCGGCCCGCGGCGTGCGAGCGGGTCGGTCGACCGGAGCCGACCGACCCACCCGTTCCTCCCGGTCGTCGTCGACCGGGTGGTCCTCGGGCTCCGCGCCGACCCGGAGCCACTCCGCCGCCGACGGGTGGCCGAAGGCCCCGCGCAGCACCGTCGCCGCGTCGAGCACCCGCAGCACCGGGAACAGCAGCCCCGGCAGCAGGTAGCCGGGCTTGCGCCGGGCGAGCGCCACGACCAGCGTGAGCAGGTAGTCGGGCACGGACAGGGCCGCCGCGACAGCGAACGGCGACACCGGGACCAGGCCCGGCACGGCCGCCACCACGATCGCCACCGGCGCCAGCAGCAGTGCGAACGCCGTGAGCGCCAGCTCGACCGCCTGGGCGGCCAGACCGGGGTCGCGGCGCAGGTCGTGACCGCGCAGGCCCTGCCAGAACCCGTTGGCCCACAAGAAGAGCTGGCGGCGGTGCTCGCGCAGCCGCGTCGGACCCGCGGGCGCGGCGCGGGCGGCCGGGCTGAACGCCACCGCGCCGAACTTCTCCCGGTAGATCCGCAGCGTGGTGTCGAAGTCGTCGACGGCCAGCCCGGAGGAGTGGATGTCGATCTCCCACAGCGCGCTGGTCCGGTAGACCCGGCCGACGCTGGGCAGCACGCGGGCCACGTTCATCGGCGTCCCGCCGCGCCGGAACCGCCGGAGCCCTTCGACCAGGGCGTGGTCGCGGGCCCGGTAGGCGGACAGCAGCCGGGCGGCGAACCCGCGCGGCGGGGTGCGAAGGTCGGGGTCCAGCCGTCCGTCGACCGCCACCACGGTCTCGTCGGCGAACAGCGGCAGCACGGAGTCGAGGTAGTCGGGGTGCAGGACGGTGTCGGCGTCGAGCAGGACCACGAACTCGAACCGGTCGACCAGCCGGAACGCCTGGATGCCCGCGTCGAACGCCCCGGACCGGCCGAGCCTGCCCACCGTCTCGGCCACCTGCGCGCCGGTCGCGCGGGCGACCTCGGCGGTGCGGTCGGCGGAGTCGTCGGAGACGAGGTGGACGTTGGCGGGCGGCACCAGCCTCGCGGCGGCCTCCAGCGCGGGGCCGACCAGGTGCTCCTGGTCGTGCGCGGCGATGAGGACGGCGACGTCCCTGGCGTCGGAGCGGAACGGGGTGTCGGGTGCTGCGGGCGCGCGTCCCGGCCCGCGCACGAGGGCCGCGGCGCCGGACAGGGCGAGCGACACGCCGAGCACGAGCAACGCGAGCAGCAGCACAGCGATCACGGGCGGCGCTCCCGCTCGCGGTCGTCGACGTCAGGTGGGCGCAGGCGTTCCACCGGGCAACTGTGCAGGAGGTGCGTCCGGATGTACTCATGCAGATGCACGAGAAAGGCTCACGGGAGCGACCGGATGGTCTACTCCGGGTAGCACTTCGACCGAGGCGTTCTCACGGATGGCGTAACGGGCCACTCGGACGTGGAAGATCCCGGACGTGGAGAAGACCCGTGCTCACTGTTGAACACGGGTCCTCGTGGTGGGAGTGCGGCAGTCAGCTCTTGAAGACGTCCTTGACCTTCTCGGCCGCCTGCTTGAGGTTGCCCTTGGCCTGGTCGCCGTGACCCTCGGCCTCCAGCTCCTGGTCGTCGGTCGCGCGACCGACGGTCTCCTTCGCCTTGCCCTTGAGTTCGTCCGCCTTGGCATCGATCTTGTCGTCAGTACCCATGGCCGGTGGATGCCCTGGTCCCCACGACCCCAAACCGGGAGTGCCCAGCGGGTTTTCGGGTACCCGGCCGGACGTGGACACCACAGCGGCACGGGAATCCCTTTGGCTCGAAGCGATGCCGGCGACGGCACGCCCGTCCTTGCGCGGCGCGCGGGCGTTCGACGTGGCGGTGGTCGGCGGCGGGATCGCCGGGCTCACGACCGCGCTCCTGCTCAAGCGGCAAGGACTGGCGGTGGCCGTGGTGGAGGCCGACCGGGTGGGCGGCGGGGCCTCGGGCAACAACACCGCCAAGGTCACCGCGCTCCAGTCCACTGTGTACTCGAAGATCGTCGCCAGGCACGACACCGCTGTCGCCCGCACCTACGCCCAGGCGAGCGCCGCGGGCGTCGAGCTGGTCGCCGACCTCGTCCGGGAGCTGGGCATCGACTGCGGTTTCCGGCGCGCGCCCGCGTTCACCTACGCCTACCGGGCGGACGAGGTGGACGCCGTCGAGGACGAGCTGGCGGCCACCCGCGCGGCGGGCCTGCCGGTCACCGCGGACGCGGGCCTGGACGTCCCGTTCACCGTCCACGCCGCCGTGCGGCTCGACGACCAGGTCGCGCTGCACCCGCTGCGCTACGTCCTCGGCCTGGCCGACGCGGTCGACGGCGACGGGTCGGCGGTGTTCGAGCACAGCCGCGTGGAACGCCTGCACGACGGCGACCCGTGCCGCGTGCACACCGCCGACGGCGTGGTGTCCGCGAACCGGGTCGTGGTCGCCACGCACTACCCGGTGTTCGACCGCGGCCTGTACTTCGCCCGCTTGGAGGCGACCCGCTCCTACGGCATCGCCGTGACCCTCGCCTCCGGCGAGCCGCCGACCGGGCTCGCGATCAGCGCGGGCTCGCCGTCGTGGTCGCTCAGCTCCTACGACGGCAAGCTGGTCGTCTGCGGCCGGGCGCACCCGGCGGGCGACCGCCCCGACCACCCGTACGAGGAGCTCGAGGCGTTCGCGCGCGAGCACTGGGACGTGGAGCGCGTCGCGAACCGCTGGTCGGCGCAGGACCCCAGCGCCTACGACCAGCTGCCCATGATCGGCGCCTACCTGCCCGGCTCGGACCGGCTCCAGGTGGCGACCGGGTTCATGAAGTGGGGACTGGCCACCGGCACGTTCGCCGCCCGGATCCTGGCCGACGCGGTCGCGGGGGAGGAGAACCCGTGGGCCTCGACGTTCAGCCCGCACCGGCTGTCGCTCAAGTCGCTGCCCGACCTGCTGAAGATGAACGCCTCCACCGGCCTCGACCTGGTCGGCGAGCGGATCAGGCCCGCCGACGCCTCATCGAGCGAGCACCTGCCCGCCGGGCAGGCCCACGTCGTGCGCGACGGGCTGGGCAAGATGGGCGTCTACCGCGACCACGACGGCGGGCTGCACGGCGTGTCGATGCGCTGCACCCACCTCGGCTGCCTGGTGGCGTTCAACGACGCCGAGGCCAGCTGGGACTGCCCGTGCCACGGGTCCCGCTTCGACGTCGACGGCAACGTCCTGGAGGGCCCGGCGACCAAACCGCTGCCGCGCCGCGCACCCAAGTAGCGTCCACGGTGGACTCAGAGCCTGGGCGTTCCCTCCACCGGTGAGCCGACGCGGGTCGTCCGCGGCGGATCGGGACGGGCTGCGGACTCGTGGAAGGCCGAGGCCGCGTCGCGGGCAGGACCACCGGATCCCGTCGCCGCGGGCGTGTGCCACAGTGATCCCCGGCTGTCGGCGAGGGGGCGATGTGGCGGGACCTGCCGTGGTGAGACTGGCGCCGTTGCCGCCGCCGTTCGCCGGGCCCTGCCCGCAGATCCGACGCGCCTGGCGCTACCTCGACGCGACCCACAAGAGCGTCAACGGGCTGCTGGACAGCTTCAACCAGGTCAGGGTCGCGGCGGGCACGGCTCGGGGCAGCAACCACGGCAGGCTGCGACGCGACGAGGTCGACCTGCTGCGCGCCGCACTGGTGTTCACCTCCAGCGGGCTGGACGCGTGCTGCCAGCAGCTCGTGCGCGACGCGCTGCCGACCCTGATCGACCGCGGCGGCACGGCCGAGCTCAAGTTCGTCGCCTACCTCAAGGACCAGCTGCACGAGCCGAAGCCGCCGGAGGGCCTGCTCGACGCGGTCACCGCGATGCACCCGCGCGAGCAGCTCGTCAAGCGGTACATCGAGGCCAAGACCAGGGCCAGCTTCCAGGGCAGCCGCGACCTCAAGGACCGGGTGCGCGACCTGCTCGGCATCTCCAACAAGGCGCTGCCGACCAGTCGGTTCACCGCGTTGAACGGGTTCTTCGTGGCGCGCAACGACATCGTGCACCAGCTGGACTACGTGAACCCGCGGTCCACGAGCATGAAGCGCCACCCGCGGACCGCCGCGGACGTGACCAGGGAGTGCAACGCGGTGCTGGCGCTGGTGGCGGACACCATCCTCGCCTGCGCGGGCCTGCTGAGGGGCCGACCGGGGACCGCCCCGCGGGAGTGACCCGCGGGGCGACCCCGTCGTCGGTTACGCGGTGAGCAGGCTCAGGCCGTAGACCCTGAGGATCTCGTTCACCGGCTGGAACCACGTGCGCCCACCGGCGCTGCAGTTGCCGTAGCCGCCGGAGGTGACGCCCTGGGCCTGGTCACCGGTGATGAACGAGCCACCGGAGTCGCCGCCCTCGGCGCACACGCTGGTGCCGACCATCTCGTAGACCGCGCCCTGCGCGTAGTTGACGGTCTCGTTGCGGCCCTGGATCACGCCGCAGTGCCAGTGCGTGGTCGACCCGGAGCGGCACACCGAGGTGCCGACCGGGGCCTCCCAGGAGCCGCGGACGAGGGCGTCGCTGACGGTGCCCCAGCCCAGCACGACGGGCACGTTCCACCAGCCGCCGCCGGTGCGGACGAACGCGTAGTCGTTGCCGGGGAAGGACGAGCCCGCGAAGTTGCCCTGGTAGGAGCGGTCCCAGCCGTACGCGACGCCGTCACCGGCGGCGCAGTGGCCCGCCGTGACGTAGCCGCCCGCGACCGAGAAGCCGATCGAGCAGCGGTACGGACCCACGTAGTACGGGTCGCCGCCGACCGTGCCCGCCGCGAACGTCTGCGGGGCCTTGACGTCCTTGGTGTTCACCGTGACGGGACCGGCCGCGCGGGCCTTGTCCAGGAACGCGCTGACGTCGGCGCCCTCCTGGACGTCGACCACGACGCTGTTCGTGCGCGGGTCGACGCGCCAGGCGCTCACGCCGGACGGGACGGACCCGGCCTTGGACAGGGCGTCGAGCTGCCGGCGGGTCGAGTCGAGCTTGGCCATCGTGTGGGTGGCCGCGGTCGTCTCGGCACCGGTCGAGCGCACCGCCGAGGCCTTCGACGAGTCGGTCAGCGCGACGACGAGCTTGCCCTTGTCGGCGTCGTACCAGGTGCCGGCGAACGCCTCGCCCGCGGCTTCCTCGGCCTTGGGGGCGGCCTTCGTCGCGACCGACTCGTGAGCGAGCCTGGTCCGGGCCTGCTGGTCGGTCAGACCGAGGTCCTGCTTCATGGCGGCGACCATGTCCGGTGCGACCGAGGGGGCGGCGAGGGTGGTGGGCGTGAGGCCCACCGACGCTCCCACGGCGAGCAGCGCGGTGAGACCCAGTCGGGTCAACGCACGTTGGCGCATGGATGTTCTCCGTTCGTCTGTGCACAGGGAATCGCGGTGACGAGGGCTTGGGGGCTCGGCACCGCGGAGTCGGGCGCAGCTCCGCCGCAGGAGGGTGGAGCTCAGTGCGGTCGACCGTCGTTCGGGCGCGACGGCCTCCCACCACGGGTTAGGGATGAGAGCGCTTCCATACAACGAGCGTCCCGCTCCCCGGCAACCCGGCATACCCGACCCGGCCACTGTCCCAACGGCGGGCCCCGCGGTCAATCCGTCGGCGCACATAACCTTCCGGTATGTCTCGCGGCTGTCCACTTCCGCCCTCGCCACCGCGGAGCGGACTGCCGGTCGGACGAGTGGAACCGGGCCGATCGGGGTAACCGGGGCCTGGTCGGCCACGACGTCGTGCCCGGCCGGTGGACCTTCCAGGCCGTGGGTGGCACCCGGCACGTGGCCGAAGCCGAGATGGAGGAGCGCGACACCACCCCCGGCCCGCCGGGGCAGCGGCTCGACCCGACCGTCCAGAACCGAGAACCAGAGGAGCGCAAGTGGTCAACGTGGAACGGACCTTCACCGTGGCGAGGCCCGTGGAGGTCGTCGTCGACTACCTCAAGGACTTCGGCAACGCCGAGCAGTGGGACCCCGGCACGGTGAGCTGCACCCGCGTCGACACCGGACCGATCGGGGTCGGGTCGCAGTGGCACAACGTGTCGGAGTTCAAGGGCAAGGAGACCAGGCTGTCCTACCGCCTGGAGCGGCTGGAGGACCGGCGGTTGACGTTCGTGGGCGACAACAAGACCGCGACCTCGACCGACGACATCACCCTGCTCCCGGTCGAGGGCGGCACGCAGGTGACCTACCACGCGCACATCGTGTTCCACGGTCTGGCCAAGGTCGCCGACCCGTTCCTGAAGTCCGAGTTCGAGATGCTCGGCGACGCGACCGCGAAGACCATGACGGAGGCCATCGCGGCCCTGCCGACCTCGACCGGTCCCGCCTGACGCACCCCGGACGTGCCTCGCGGGTAAAATGGCGGCATGCGAAGAGCGGGGGTGGTCGACAGCGCTCGTGGGTTGGGTCCCCACGACCACGTGTGCTGGTCCTACGACGACCCCGCCGAGTTCGTCGCCCGCAGCGTCGAGTTCCTCGCCGAAGGGCTGGAGCTCGGCCAGCGCGTCTGCTACGTGGGGGCCGGGTCGGTCGAAGGCCTGATCGGTGACCTGGCCGGACTGCCCGGTGGGGGCGAGGCGCTGCGGGACGGGTCGCTCCAGGTCATGAGCCTGGACGAGCGGTACCGGACGACCGAGGCGGTGGTCCCCGCGCAGCAGGTCCGCGCGTACGCCGAGGCGACGGAGGCCGCGCTGGCCGACGGGTTCGGTGGGCTGCGGGTCGCCGCCGACGTCACGGCGCTCGTGCGGTCCGCCGCGCAGCTCGACGCGTTCTGCGCCTACGAACCCCTGGTCAACCGGTACACCGCCACGCGGCCCTACAGCGCGCTGTGCGGGTACGACCGGCGCGAGCTGGGCGCGGACGTGATCGCCGAGCTCGCCTGCCTGCACCCGGTGGCGAGCGCGGGTGCCAGCCCGTTCTGGCTCTACGCCGAGTCGGACGACTCGATGGTGCTGGGCGGCGAGCTCGACTTCCGCGGACGCGAGCTGCTGCCCGCCGCGCTCGGGCGGACCCGACCGCGGCCGGGCGGCGACCTCGTGGTGGACGTGGCCGACCTGACGTTCACCGACCACCACGGGCTGTTCACCTTGTCCGACTTCGCCCGGCGCGACGGCGGGTCGTTGACGCTGCGCGGGCTGCGGTCCGGGCCCGCCAGGCTGCTGGGGCTGCTGGGCATCGCGGACGTGAGGGTGGAGGCCCGCCGATGAGGACGGGGCCCGCGCACGGGCACGTGGGGTACTTCCACGAGACGGCCTTCTACGGCTCCGACGAGGAGTTCGTGTCGTTCGCGGGGCCGTTCGTGCGCGACGGGCTGGAAGCCGGGGAACCGACGGTCGTGTCGTGCGCGGACGCCAACGAGAAGCTGGTCCGCGAAGCCGTCGGGGACGTCTCCGGGGTCACGTTCCTGCCCGCCGCCGACCAGTACTCCAGGCCCACCAACGCCATCAAGAGGTTCCGCGACGAGTTCACCTCGCTCGCGCGGACCGGTGCCCCGCAGATCAGGGTGATCGGCGACGTCCCGCACCCCGGCACGGGCGCCCCCTGGGACTGGTGGGCGCGCTACGAGGCCGCGGTCAACCACGCCTTCGACGAGTTCCAGCTCTGGGGCCTGTGCCCCTACGACACGCGCACGACGCCCGCCGAGGTGCTCGCCGACGTCGAGCGCACCCACCCGGTGATCGCCTCCGCCGACGGGGCGCACGTGCGCAACGCGCGGTTCGAACGGCCGGAGGAGTTCTTCGTGCGGCGCGGCCGGGCGCGGCCCGACGTCCTGGAGTCGAGGTCGCCGTCGCTGCTGCTGGTGGATCCCACGCCCGCCGCGGTGCGCCGCGCGGTCCGCGACGCCGCCGCGGCCACGTCGGTGGCGGAGGCCGAGGTGGACGACCTGGTGTTCGCGGCCAGCGAGGCCGTCACCAACGGGCTCACCCACGGTCGCGGACCCGTCCGGTTCCGGTTGTGGTCGGACGACCAGCACCTGGTGCTGACGGTCACCGACCAGGGCGACGGGCCCGCGGACCCGCTGGTGGGGCTGGTGCCCACGACGAAGACCGCCACGGCCGGGCTGGGGCTGTGGCTGACCTACCACACGTGCAGCTACGTGACGCTCGACCGGCACGACGAGGGGTTCACCGTGCGGGTCGTGGGCGGCACCCCGCGGCTGGTGGACTGACTCACGCGTTCACCCCGCCGTCGACCGTGACGGCGGTGCCGGTGATGTGGCGTCCGCCGGGACCGGCCAGGAAGGCGACCACCTCGGCGACGTCGGCGGGATCGCCGAAGCGGCCCAGCGGGGTGCGGGCGACGGAGGCGGCCGCGCGCGGGCCGTCGGCCGGGTTGGCGTCGGTGTCGGTCGGACCGGGTTGGACGAGGACCGCGGTGATGCCGCGGGGGCCCAGGTCGTGGGCCAGGCCCTTGGTCATGCCGGACAGCGCGGACTTGCTGGTGGCGTAGAGGGTCCCGCCGGGGCGGGGGACGCGGTCGGCGGCGTTGCTGCCGATGGTGATGATCCGGCCGCCGTCGGGCAGGTGCTCCAGCGCCGCCCGGATCGCGATCAGCACGGCGCGCACGTTGACGGCGAGCGTGCGGTCGACGTCCTCGACGGTCAGCTCGTCGAGCTGACCGAAGGCGACGATGCCCGCGTTGTTGACCAGCACGTCCAGGCCGCCCAAAGTCTCGACGGCCGTGGTGACGGCTGCGGTGACGGCGGCGGGGTCCTCGTTGTCCGCCCGGATCGCGACGGCCCGGCGGCCGAGCTCCTCGATCCGCCCGACGACGTCGGCGGCCTGCCGTTCGGAGGAGACGTAGGTAAGGGCCACGTCGGCGCCGTCCTGTGCGAGCCGCAGGGCGATGGCCGCGCCGATGCCGCGGCTGGCGCCCGTCACGAGCGCGGTCCTGCCGTCGAGTGGGAGCACGACACCTCAATTCTGTAGTGGTTGGCACAGAATCGTGGTGGGTACAGTCGCGTGTCAACGACTTCTGTGTCGATCGGCAGAGAAAGGTGGGCCATGTCACCGCGAGGGCGTCCGCGCGCGTTCGACCGCGATGCCGCGCTGGAGCGGGCGATGCGGCTGTTCTGGGAACGCGGGTACGAAGGCGCGTCGATGGCGGAGCTGACGGCCGTGATGGAGATCGGCTCACCGAGCCTGTACGCGGCGTTCGGGAGCAAGGAGGCGCTGTTCCGCGAGGCGGTCGAGCTCTACCGGGGCACGGCCGGGAGCCTCACCGGGCGGGCGCTGGCCTCCGGCGGGACGGCACGGGAGGCGGTGGAGAGGGCGTTGCGGGACAACGCGGCGTCCTACGCCGAGCACGGGCACCCCAAGGGGTGCCTGGTGGTGCTGGCGGCGTTCAACTGCTCGAACCAGGCGGTCCGCGACCACCTCGCCGACGCCCGGCGACAGGGGCGCGACCAGATCCGGCAGCGGTTGCTGCGGGGAGTGGCGGAAGGCGACGTGCCCGCCGGGGTCGACGTGGACGGGCTGGCGACGTTCTACACGGCCGTGCTGAGCAGCCTGTCGCTGGAGGCGCGCGACGGGGCCACGGCGCGGGAGCTGGGGGCCGTGGTCGACGGGGCGATGGCCGCCTGGCCTGAGCGCACCCCCGCGCCGTGACGCGGGGGTGCGGCCGTGCCTACAGCTCGACCGCGCCGTGGTCGCCGCCGTCGTAGCGCTCGCCGCTGATCTTCGACTTCGCGAAGCTCAACACCGACGCGATCCGCCCACCGGGGGTGTCCCAGTACTCGGCGGACCGCGCGGTCACCTTGACCAGCACCACGTTGGGGTCCTGCGGCCCCTGCGGCAGCCACGCCTCGACCCACCCGTTCCACAGCTCGCGGGTCTTCGCGGGGTCGTCGACCAGCTCCGCGGTGCCGTAGATCGAGATCCAGGTGTCCTTCGACGTCAACGTCACCCCGACCTCGGGCACCGCCGCGATGTGCGCGACCTTCCGCGAGTCCCGCTCGGCGAAGAACCACAGGTCGCCGTCGAACTCCACTTCCTGCTGCGCCATCGGCCGACTGATCAACCTGCCGGTCTCGTCCACGGTCGTCAACATGCCCACCCGGATGTCCGAAGCCAGCCCGGCCAGCTTCCGCACCTCCTCGGCATGCGCCTCGCCACCGGTCGTTGCCTTCGTCATGCACTCTCCTCTTGTCGCGAACTCGAACACCCCAGGGGTTCCCCGTCTTGGGCGTTCGCACGCATCGGAGGGCACGTCGGCGTGAAATCCCTCCTCACGACCAGCCCGCACTTGTCGGGGTAGGCCTGTGCTTTTGGCCGACCCGATCTTCCCCATCGCCGGCACCCTGGAGGTGATGATCTCTACGGGGGGAGAGTGCGGATGAGGTTCGACGTCGCGCGGTGGCAGGGGCGGTTGGACGAGGAGGCGCGGCGGCGGCGGGTGCCGGGGGCGTCGTTGGCGGTGCTGGTCGACGGGCAGGTGCACGAGGTGGCGACGGGGGTGTTGCACCGGGGGACGGGGGTGGCCGTGACGGCCGACTCGGTGTTCCAGGTGGGGTCGATCAGCAAGGTGTACACGGCGACGCTGGTGATGCAGCTGGTGGAGGCGGGTGAGCTGGAGCTGGACGCGACCGTGCTCTCGGTGCTGCCGGAGTTCGCGGTGGCGGACGCGGAGGCGACGAAGTCGGTGACGGTGCGGCAGCTGCTGACGCACACGAGCGGGATCGACGGGGACTTCTTCCACGACACCGGGCGCGGGGACGACTGCGTGGCGCGGTACGTGGAGGCGTGCGCGGGGCTGGGGCAGAACCACCCGCCGGGGGCGACGTTGTCCTACTGCAACAGCGGGTTCAAGATCCTGGGGCGGATCGTGGAGGTGCTGACCGGGCGGGTGTGGGACGAGGTGCTGCGGGAGCGGATCGTGGAGCCGCTCGGGCTCACCCGCACGATGACGCTGCCCGAGGAGGTGCTGCGGTTCCGGGCGGCGATGGGGCACGTGGGAGAGCCCGGCGAGGACCCCCAGCCCGCGCCGGTGTGGAGCCTGCCGCGGTCGATCGGGCCCGCGGGCGGGATCTGCGCGACGGCGGCGGACGTGGTGCGGTTCGCGAAGGCGCACCTCGACGGCGGGGCCGGGATCCTGGGGGCCGGGGTGGTCGAGGCGATGCGGCGGCCGGAGGTCGAGGTGCCGAACCGGTGGCGGGCGGCGACGCACTGGGGGCTCGGCTGGGAGCTGTTCGACTGGCCCGGCGGCCCGGTGTTCGGGCACGGCGGCGCGACCATCGGGCAGTACGCGCACCTGTACGCGGTGCCGCACCGAGGGGTCGCGGTCGCGCTGCTGACCAACGGGGGCGCGGTGGGCGGGCTGTTCGAGACGGTGCTCGGCGAGCTGCTCGACGAGCTCGCGGACGTGCGGATGGCGCACTTCGAGCCACCCGCGGTGCCGCCGGTGGTGGACTACTCCGGGTACCTGGGCACCTACCGCAGCGCCGGGATGGACTTCGAGGTGACCGACCGGGACGGGCGGCCGCACATGCGGTACCGGTGGCTCGGGGAGACGGCGGACCTGCTGCCGCCGCACGAGCTGGACCTCGTGCCGGTGACGGACACCCTCTTCGCCGGCCGCCTGCACGAAGAGGAGCAGTGGCTGCCGCTGGTGTTCTACACGCCGGCGGGCGCCGGTCCGTACCTGCACTTCGCCATGAGGGCGGTGCCGAAGGTCGGCTGAACGCCGTCCGGCACCCCTGACCACCTGTCGGCCCGCACCCGACCAGGTGATCGTGGCGACGGTCGACGCGCGGCGGAGGCATCATCGTGGACCCACCCGCGGTCGACGGCCGCGGGTGACGGGAGCGTGAACGACTCCAGGTCGCGCCGCGTGCGGCGCCCGGTGGACGGCACACCGCGAGCCCCCACCCGCCGGGGGAGATCAACACGGGCGATGTCCGCCATTCGTGTCATGCCGGGTCTTGCCACACCCGCGAGGATCAGGCGGTACACCCTCCCGGCGGGACAGGGGAAGCCGATGGACCCGATGGCCCTGCACCTCGACGCGGTCGTGGCGGACGCCCACAACGACCTCCTGATGCTGGTGGCGCGCCGCCCCCGCGCCGTCTGGGTCGACTACTTCCGCGAGCACTGGTACCCGCAGCTGCGCGAGGGCGGGGTGGACCTGCAGGTGCTGCCGGTGTTCGTCGACGAGGAGTTCCGCCCGGAGGGCGCCTGGCGGGCGACGCTGCGGATGGTCGAGGCCGCCCACCGGATCGCCGAGGGCAACGCCGACGTCGTCGCGCTGTGCCGGACGGGCCCGGAGATCGACCGCGCGCTCGCGTCCGGACGGCTGGCGCTCGTGCTCGCGCTGGAGGGCTGCCCGCAGGTCGACGACGACCTGGAGCTGCTGAACACGTTGGCGCGCCTGGGGATCCGGGCGGTGTCGTTCACCCACTTCGGACGCTCCATGCTCGCCGACGGGTCGGCGGAGAACGCCGCGGGCAGCAGGCTCACCCGCGCGGGCGTCGAGGCGGTCGGGCTGCTGGAGTCGCTGGACGTGCTGGTCGACGTCTCGCACCTGGGCCGCGGCGGGGTCGGGCACGTGCTGGAGCTGGCCACCCGCCCGGTGGTCGCGACGCACTCGTCGGCCGACGCGCTGCGCCACCACCACCGCAACCTCACCGACGACCAGCTGCGCGGCATCGCGGCCACCGGCGGCGTGGTGTGCGTGAACTTCTTCGCCGGGTTCCTCACCGAGGAGAAGCCGACCGTCGACCACCTGGCCGACCACATCGCCCACGTCGCGGAGGTCGCGGGGGAGGACCACGTCGGGCTGGGCAGCGACTTCGTGGCGGAGGTCGTCGACGAGAAGGTCCCGGCCTGCGACCGGCCGCTGACCGTCGAGGGGGTCGACGCGGAGGTGCTGATCCCCGGCCTCGAAGGGCCCGCCGGGATGCCGATGATCACCGAGGCGCTGGTGCGCCGGGGCTTCACCGAACCGGTGGTGCGCAAGGTGCTCGGCGGCAACCTGCTCCGCGTGCTCGGCGGAGGTCCCCGGCAGTCGCAGGGGTACCACTCCGGGGTGGAGTAGGGGATTTGCCCCGACCCGGCGGCATCCGCCGCGTGCCAGGGTTTTCCCATGAAGTCCGCCGGTCTCCTCGCCCTGCCAGTGTGTTTCGCCGCCTACGGGGTCATCCGGTGGGTGGGCCGGATGGACGGCCGCTACGGGCCCGGACCCGACTGGCAGGCCGCGCACCTGGTGAACCTGGTGGGGCTGCTGCTGTTCGTCCCCGCACTGGTCGCGCTGCGGCGGTCCCTGCCGCGCACGCGGGGCGTCGACGCGGCGGTCGTCGTGACGCTCGTCGGGGTCGCGGCCACCGTGGTCCAGTTCGCCGTCGACGTCGTCGCGGGGCTGCTCGCCGCCGACAAGGCGGGCATGAACGAGATCTCCGGCCGGTTCGGCGACCTCCCCGGCGCGCACCTGGTCTTCCACGTCGTGGGCCCGCCGCTGCTGCACGTGGGCCTGCTGGCGTTGACCCTGGTCCTGCGGCTGCCCTGGTGGAGCCCGGCGCTGGTCCTGGTCGGCTCCGGCCTCGCGATCGTCTCGCTGGACCTGATCCCGCTCGCCGGCGCCTGCCTGCTCGTCGCGATGCTCCCGCTCGCCCGGATGACGCGCGGGGAGGTCCGCACGCCCCGGCACGCCCGGCGCGTCGCGGTCGACTGAGGAAGTACACCCGCTGTCGTTTTCCGCGTCGCTATGCTCGGCCGATGACCGGCAACGGCGCTGACCCCGCTCGGCCCGGCCTGCGCGAGCGCAAGAAGCTGATGACCAGGCAGGCGATCCTCGACGTGGCCGCGGGGATGTTCGCCGAGCGCGGCTACGACAACGTGACGGTGGCGGAGATCGCCGACGCGGTGAACGTGTCCGCGAAGACCGTCTTCGTCTACTTCCCGACCAAGGACGACCTCGTCTTCCACGGCGAGGACGAGGTGCGCGACCGGATGGTGGCGACGATCCGGGACCGCCCGTCCGGGCAGACCCCGCTGGACGCGATGGGCCGGTGGATCCGCGAGGAGCTGTCGGGCCCCAAAGCGGTCGACGGGCTCGAACGGCTGCGCGCCACGGTCGGCGACAGCGTCGTGCTGAGGTCGCGGATGCGGCTGATGTGGGAGCGCTTCGAGGACGCGGTGGCCGACCTGCTGGCCGAGGAGACCGGGGCCGACCGGCACGCGCCCGAGCCGAGGGTGGTCGCCGCGCAGCTGGTGCTGGTCTACCGGCTGCTCGCCTCCGAGGAGGTGCTGGGCCACCTGCGGTCGCGGCCGAGGGCCAGGCGGCGCGCGGCCTTCGCCGAGTGGCTCGACGTCTCACTGCGGTTGGCGGGAGCCGGCATCGGCGACTACGCCCGGCGCCCCTAGGACCGGCGTCGCCGTCGGCCGCGCGGTGGGCCGTTGACCGGGGCGTTCGGGAACCCGCAGGCACGCGGGCGGGTGGGTCGCACCCGTGTCCGTGTGTCGCCCGTGTGAACGGTCCTTTGTCGCAGTCCGACAAACCGGTCGATACCCCAGGCCCGTCCGGGGAGGTCGGCCACACACCGGGTTCACACGCCGTCCCGGCACGGGGTCCAGATCACACCGGGCGGGCTCTAGGGGGGTGCCGAAGGGGCTCGCTAGGGGTTGTCGGGGCCCTGTCTTTTGGCAGATCCTTACAACGCAGGGCACCTGACACGCGTTGCGATCGCCATACCTGTACTAGTAGGCAGCCGAGAGGGTGTACTCCCGTTGCGACGGCGACGGCCGTCCAGTTCGTTGTCTCCGAAAGGCCCGTTCAGTGTTCAGTCGTGTTGCCATCGTCAACCGTGGGGAAGCCGCCATGCGGCTCATCCACGCCGTTCGGGACCTATCCGCGGAGTTGGGGACACGGATCGAGACCGTCGCCCTGTACACCGACTCCGATCGGACGGCCACCTTCGTTCGGGAGGCCGACCTCGCCTACGACCTGGGCCTGGCGGCCGATCGCCCCTACCTCGACTACGCCGTGCTCAAGCGCGCGCTGGTCGACACCGGCGCCGACGCGGCCTGGGTGGGCTGGGGCTTCGTCGCCGAGCACCCCGAGTTCGCGGAGCTGTGCGCCGAGATCGGCGTGACCTTCGTCGGGCCCAGCGCCGAGGCCATGCGCAAGCTCGGTGACAAGATCGGCTCGAAGCTGATCGCCGAGCAGGTGGGCGTGCCGGTGGCGCCGTGGAGCGGCGGCCCGGTCGACACGCTCGACGACGCCCTCAAGGCGGCGCAGGACATCGGCTACCCGCTGATGCTCAAGGCGACCGCCGGAGGTGGTGGCCGCGGCATCCGCATGGTCGCCTCCGAGGAGGAGCTGACCCAGGCCTACGACCTCACCCGCCAGGAGGCCGCCCGCGCCTTCGGCAGCGGCGTCGTGTTCCTGGAGCGCCTGGTCACGGGCGCGCGCCACGTCGAGGTGCAGGTGATCGCCGACGGGCAGGGCACCGCCTGGGCGCTGGGCGTGCGCGACTGCTCCGTGCAGCGGCGCAACCAGAAGATCATCGAGGAGTCCGCCTCCCCGGTGCTGGCGCCCTCGCAGGTCGCCGACCTGAAGGCCTCGGCCGAACGCCTCGTGCTCGCCGTGGGCTACCAGGGCGCGGGCACCGTCGAGTTCCTCTACCACCCCGGCGAGAAGCTGTTCGCGTTCCTGGAGGTCAACACCCGCCTTCAGGTCGAGCACCCGATCACCGAGATCACCACCGGGGTCGACCTGGTCAAGGCCCAGCTGCACGTCGCGTCCGGCGGCAAGCTCGAGGGCGACGCGCCCGCCGAGTGGGGCCACGCCGTGGAGGCCCGGCTCAACGCCGAGGACCCCGACCGCGACTTCGCGCCGTCGCCCGGCAGGATCGTCCGGCTGTCGCTGCCCAGCGGCCCCGGCGTCCGGGTCGACACCGGGTTCAGCGAGGGCGACACCATCCCCGGCGACTTCGACTCGATGATCGCCAAGATCATCGCCCACGGCCGCGACCGCACCGAGGCGCTGGCCCGGCTGCGCCGCGCCATGACCGAGACGACCGTCATCATCGCGGGCGGCGTGACGAACAAGGGCTTCGTCCGCGACCTGCTCGACGAGCCCGCGGTGGTCGACGGCTCCGCCGACACCGGCTGGATCGACCGGGTCCGCGCCCAGGGCGGCCTCGTCACGCACAAGAACTCCGCCGTCGCGCTGATCGCCGCGGCCATCGAGGCCTACGAGGACGAGGAGGTCGTGTCCCGGCAGCGCCTGCTGACCACCGCGCACGGCGGCCGTCCCCAGGCCCAGCACGAGACCGGCCGCGCGCTGGAGCTGAAGCTGCGCGAGGTCGGCTACCGCGTCCAGGTGTCCCGCGTCGGCCGCACCCGGTTCCGGGTCGGCGTGTCCGCGGGCGGCCCCGAGCACGCCGCCGATGTGGACGTCGAGCGCTTCGACAAGCACTCCGGCCAGCTCATCGTCAACGGCGTCCGCTTCCGGGTGGTGACCGGCACGCACGGTCCCGTCCACCAGGTCGAGGTCGACGGCGTCACGCACCGGATCAGCCGCGACGAGGGCGGCGTCGTCCGCTCGCCCGTCCCCGCGCTGGTGGTGGCCACGCCGTTGCAGGTCGGCGACGAGGTCGAGGCCGGCGCGCCGCTGCTGGTCGTGGAGAGCATGAAGATGGAGACGGTGCTGCGCGCGCCGTTCCGCGGCAGGCTCCGCGAGATCGCCGTGCAGGTCGGTAGCCAGGTCGAGGCGGGCGCGCGCCTGCTGCGCCTGGAGCCCGTGGGCGACGGTGACGAGGCCGCGAGCCCCGCGGCCGCCGCGCCCGCCGCCGCGCTGGAGCTGCCCGCCGAGGCGTCCGACGTCCCGGCGCGGACGCGCGCCGCCAACGGCCTGCAAGGCCTGCGGAGCATGCTGCTCGGCTACGACGTCGACCCCGCCGACGCCGGTCGCCTGCTCACCGAGTACCTCAAGGCCCGCGCCGAGCTGGCGTCGGCGGGCGAGCGCCCGCTGGTGGGCGAGAGCGGCCTCGTGCAGCTGTTCGCCGACCTGTGCGAGCTCAGCCGCAACCGGCCCGTCGGCGAGGAGTCGAAGCCCGACTCCTCGGTGCACAGCCCCCGCGAGTACTTCCACACCTACCTGCAGAGCCTCGACGCGGACCGCGCGGGCCTGTCCGACGGCTTCCGCCAGCGGCTCACGCAGGTGCTCGCGCACTACGGCGTGGACGGCCTCGAGCGCACGCCCGAGCTGGAGGACGCGGTCTTCCGCATCTTCCTCGCCCAGCAGCGCTCGTCCTCCGACGTCGGCGTGATCACCACCCTGCTGCGCCAGTGGCTGACCGAGGGCCCGCCCCCCGAGTCGGACCGGGTCACCGTCGGCCTCGCGCTGGAGCACCTGGTCGCCGCGACCCAGGTCCGCTTCCCCGCGGTGTCCGACCTGTCCCGCGGCGTGGTGTTCGGCTGGTTCGCCCAGCCGCTGCTGCGCCGCACCCGCGCCAAGGTCTACACCGCGGTGCGCAAGCACCTGCGCCACCTCGACGTGCACCCGGACGCCGCCGACCGCGCCGAGCGCATCTCGGCGATGGTCGCCAGCGCCGAACCGCTCGTCCGGCTGGTCGGCCAGCGCATCGGCCGCGACGGCGCGGACCCCGTGCCGCTGCTGGAGGTGCTGACCCGCCGCTACTACGGCAACCGGGCCCTGAGCGACATCCGGGTCGCCACGGTGGGCGGCTGCACGTTCGTCGTCGCCGACCACCGGTCCGCCGCGGGCACGGGCAAGGTCGTCACCACGGCCGTCGACTTCCCGGCGCTGCCGGAGGCCGTGCGCGCGCTCGGCGAGTTCGCGGGCGACGGCGAGCTGGTCGCCGACCTGTACCTGAACTGGGCCGACGGCCCCGCCGACATCGACGCCATGGCCGCGAAGCTGGGCGAGGTGCTCGCCGCGCAGCACCCGTCGGACCGGATCGGCCGGATCACCACGACCGTCGCGGGCAACAGCGGCGCCGTGATGCACCACCACTTCACCTTCCAGCCCTCGCCGGACGGCTTCACCGAGGAGCGCCTGCTGCGCGGTCTGCACCCGCGCATCGCCGAGCGCATGCAGCTGGAACGGCTGCGCGCGTTCGACCTCACCCGGCTGCCCTCGCCCGACGAGGAGGTCTACCTCTTCCGGGCGCAGGCCAAGCAGAACGCCTCCGACGAACGCCTCGTCGCGCTCGGCCAGGTCCGCGACCTGACCCCGCTGCGCGACGACGAGGGCAGGCTCGTCGCCCTGCCCGCGGCCGAGGACATCCTGGCCACCTGCCTCGACGCGATCCGCCGCGCGAAGAAGCCCGGCGCGAAGCGGTCGCCCACCAACCGCATCGTCATCTACGTGTGGCCGCCGGTCGACCTGAGCCCGGACGAGCTCAACGTGGTCGCCAAGCGCGTCATGCCGACGACCGCGGGCGCCGACCTCGAGGAGGTGCTGTTCCTCGGCAGGCGCCGCGACCCGGCGACCGGTGAGCTCGTCGACATCGCCGTCCGGATCGGCTACGACGTCGGCGCGGACGTCCGGCTGTCGGTGGTGCTGCCGCCGACCGAGCCGGTCGAGCCCCTGGACGACTACCGCCAGGAGGTGCTGCGGGCGCACAGCCGCGGCACGGTCTACCCGTACGAGCTGACCGGCATGCTCGCGGGCCCGTTCGGCACGTTCGTCGAGCACGACCTGGACGCGAACGGCAAGCTCGTCCCGACCGACCGCGCCCGCGGCGGCAACACCGCGGCGCTCGTCGCCGGTGTCGTCACCACGCCGACCTCGCGCCACCCGGAGGGCATGGCCCGCGTCGTGCTGCTGGGCGACCCGACGAAGGCGCTCGGCGCGCTGTCCGAGCCGGAGTGCCGCCGCGTCATCGCCGCGCTGGACCTGGCCGAGGAGATGCGGGTCCCGCTGGAGTGGTTCGCCCTGTCGGCCGGTGCTCGGATCTCGATGGACTCCGGCACCGAGAACATGGACTGGGTGGCGGCCGCGCTCAAGCGGATCGTGAACTTCACCCAGGACGGCGGCGAGATCAACATCGTCGTCGCGGGCATCAACGTCGGCGCCCAGCCGTACTGGAACGCCGAAGCCACGATGCTCATGCACACCAAGGGCATCCTGGTCATGACGCCGGACTCGGCGATGGTGCTGACCGGCAAGCAGTCGCTGGACTTCTCCGGCGGCGTCTCGGCCGAGGACAACCACGGCATCGGCGGCTACGACCGGATCATGGGGCCGAACGGCCAGGCGCAGTACTGGGCACCGGACCTGCGCTCGGCGCGCGAGGTGCTGATGTCGCACTACGACCACAGCTACGTCGCGCCCGGCGAGTCCGGCCCGCGCACCACGCCGACGACCGACCCGCTGGACCGCGACGTGTCCTCGTTCCCGCACGCCGTGGCGGACAGCGAGTTCACCACCGTGGGCCAGATCTTCTCCGCGCAGCACAACCCCGACCGCAAGAAGCCGTTCGACATCCGCACCGTGATGCGCGCGCTGTCCGACCAGGACCACCCGGTCCTGGAGCGCTGGGCGGGCATGGCGGACGCCGAGACCGCGGCCGTGCAGGACGTCCACCTCGGTGGCCGCCCGGTGTGCCTGGTGGGCATCGAGTCCCGCTCGGTGCCGCGCCGCGGCTTCCCGCCCACCGACGGCCCGGACACCTACACCGCGGGCACGCTGTTCCCCCGTTCGTCGAAGAAGGCGGCGCGGGCGATCAACGCGGCCAGCGGCAACCGGCCCGTGGTCGTGCTGGCGAACCTCTCCGGGTTCGACGGCTCGCCGGAGTCGATGCGCAAGCTCCAGCTGGAGTACGGCGCCGAGATCGGCCGCGCGGTGGTGAACTTCCAGGGCCCCATCGTGTTCTGCGTGATCTCGCGCTACCACGGTGGCGCGTTCGTGGTGTTCTCCAAGGCGCTCAACCCGAACATGACCGTGCTGGCCGTCGAGGGCTCGTTCGCCTCGGTGATCGGCGGCGCCCCCGCGGCGGCCGTGGTCTTCGCCCGCGACGTCGACAAGCGCACCGGCAACGACCCCCGCGTCCGCGAGGTCGAGGCCAAGCTGGCCGGGTCCACCGGCGGCGAGCGCGCCGCGCTCACCACCGAGCTGGCCGAGGTCCGCTCGTCGGTGCGGTCGGAGAAGCTCAGCGAGGTCGCCACCGAGTTCGACCGCGTGCACAGCGTCCAGCGCGCCGTGGACGTCGGCTCGGTCGACGCGATCATCAGCTGCGCCGAGCTGCGGCCGCGGATCATCGAGGCCATCGAGAAGGGCCTGGAGTAGTCACATGACCAGCGGAAGGGGTCGGGGGACTCGTTCCCCGGCCCCTTCCGCGCGTCAGGTGGACAGCTGGACGACGGCCGCGAGCAGCACGAGGCCGGGGCCGCGCAGCATCCGGGTGATGATCCCGATCGGCAGCGCGCCCATGGGCGTGTCCAGCAGGGGACTGGAGTACTCCATCGGCGGCTTGGTCGCGCCCCGGTACACCGCGGCGACCGACCCGAGCACCGACAGCACCGCGTGCGCGGGTGTGAGGACCGGCGCGGTCGCCACCGTCCACAGCAGGGCCGCCGTGGTCGGCAGCGCGAGGTGCGGCAGCGTGGACGCGGTGTCGGAGCCGCCGAGGGCCCGGCGCAGCGCGGGGGACCGGCCGACGACCCGCAGGCCGCGGGCGAACCGGTCGGCGACCAGGTAGGCGCACACCACGTGGACCGCCGCGGTCACGGTCGGCGCGGCGACCCGGTCGACCAGGTAGGGGACCGGGAGCAGGGCGCAGAAGACCAGCAGCCCCAGCGGCCGGCGGCGGTGCCGGGTCAGGTCGGCGCGCAGCAGCGACCGGAGGCGGCCGCCGCGGAAGCGGACCGATCGCACCGCGCCCGTCGCACGGGCCTGCCGGGTGACCACCGTGGCGGTCAGCAGCGTCGGGTCGAGCCAGGTGGTCGCGGTGGCCGTGGCGGAGGCGATCTCCGCGCCGGCGGCCAGCGAGCCGCGGGTCAGCGCGGTCAGGGTCCGGTGCGCGTGCCAGGAGGCCACCGCGGCACCGACCGCCGCCGTGACCGCGACGGGGGTGGTGGCGGCCAGGCGCGGCCACGGCAGGTCGGGGACCACGGCCAGCACGGCCAGCAGCAGCACCTGCGTGGTGATCACCGCCGTGGTGACGTGCCTCGCTACCGCGGCGCCGCGTCGGTCGGCCTGCGCGTCCACGAGGGCGGCGCACACCAGCACGCCGAGCGGAGCGCCCACCAGCCCCACCGGCGGGGCCACCGCGATCCCGAGCGCCGCGCCCACCACCGCGCCGACGCCCAGCAGGGCGAAGAACCGGGGCGCCAGCAGCGACCGCCGGTCGACCGGTGAGCTGAGCAGCCACGACTGCGCCGCCCCGGACACCAGCACCGGCCCGAACACCACGGCCATCCGGCACAGCAGCGCCGCGACCAGCAGCGCCGTCGCCACCGTCACCCAGTGGAACACGTCCGGCGACCGCGCGGGCGCCGCCGTCACCACCGCCCCGAGCCCGGTCCGCGCCGCCGACACCACCAGCCCACCCACGATGACCACGTACAACGCCTGGCCGTACAGGTCCGACAGCCGCGCCCGCCACGACCTCGGGTCCGCCCGGTACCAGCGCAGCAACCGCCGCAGCTCGGCCCCGTTCACGCGCCCACGTCGACCCGGTCGTCCGCCACGGCCTCCAGCAGCGCCGCGTCGTGCGTCGCCAGCAGCACCGCCACCCCGGCCGCCTTCTCCGCCAGCAGCCGCTCCGCCAACCACTCCCGCCCCGCCACGTCCAACCGCTGCTCCGGCTCGTCCAGCACCAGCAGTCGTCGCGGCCGCACGAAGCACGACGCCAACGCCAGCCGCCTGCGCTGCCCGCTCGACAACGTCGCGGGCAGTTGATCTGCCACCGCCTCCAGCCCCAGGTCGTCCAGCACCTCCGCCACGACCTCGTCCGGCTCGTCGGTCCCGTGCGCGTGGGCGTAGAGCCCCAGGTGCTCCGCCACCGACAGGTCGGGGAAGAAGTCGAAGTCGTCCAACACCGCCGCCACCGCCGCCCGCACCACCGCCGACGACTCCCTCAACACCACCCCGTCGAACAGCACCGCCCCCGAGTCCGCCTCCGCCGACCCCACCACGCAGTGCAACAACGTCGACTTCCCCGCCCCGTTCGGCCCCACCACCGCCGTGGCCCGACCGGGACGCACCTTGAACGACACCTCCCGCAACACGGTGAGCCCACCGAACGCCTTGGTCAGGCGCCGGACGTCCAGCAGAGCTTGCGTTGCCACGATGATCGTTCCCGAGGTCGGTGGTCGATGACCGGCAACGCTAGCCGAGACCCCGCGACCGCCCGGCGACCCGGTCGGCCCACTCCCAGGGGGCCGGGCGAGTACCGCTCGGACATCCGTCCGAAGTGGATGCCCAGTCCGCTGTGCGGCAGGCACCGCAACGCCTTCTCATCACGAAGTCCGGGGTCCTGCCCGAGTACCCGGAGGAGACGACCCCTCCGGGTACTCGCGCAGGCCTCAGGCGGTGAACACCTCGACGGGACCGCCGCCGCTGCCGCGGTCGTCGAGGAGCAGTGGTGCGCGGCCGTTGACGGAGTAGCGGACGTGCGTGACGCGAGGTGTGTGGACGACCCTGGTGGGGGTGAGCTCGATCGCCTGCTTGTCCGGCAGGCGCAGGTCGTCGTCGAGAAGGCGCAGGCCGCGGCCGAGCACGACCGGGGCGATGTGCAGCTCCAGCTCGTCGAGCAGGCCGGCCTCCAGCACCTGGCGGACGAGGCTGCCGCCGCCGGCGATGGCGACGTTCTTCCCACCGGCGACCGCGCGGGCCTGGTCGACGGCGCTCTGCACGCCGTCGGTGACGAAGGTGAAGCTCGTGCCTCCCTGCCGTTCCAGCACCGCCCGAGGCCGGTGCGTCACGACGAAGACCGGGGCGCGGAACGGCGGTTCGTCGCCCCACGGGACCTCGCCGCCCTCGGCCATCCGCCTGCCCATGACGTAGGCGCCCGCCGAGGCGAAGGACTCCGCGATGATCTCGGAGTCGACGTCGGACTCGCCGCCCGCGAAGCCCTGCCGCTCGCGCCAGGCCGCCGCGTCGGTCGCCCAGCGGGTGACGCGGAAGAACGCCGCGGCCTCCGCCGACTCCATCCAGGAGCCGTCACCCTCGTGCCGGGGTCCCGCGTAGTAGCCGTCCAGCGACACGGACATCTGCGCCGTCACCTTGGTCATCGTGCTGCTCCTCGCTCCGCGGCGACGCCCGGTGGGCGCCGCTCACAGGGGGATCGGAGCCGCGGCGGCGGTTTCTACATCGGCGACGACGAACTCAGCCGGGCGGCGCGGGACAGCAGGAACCGCTGCTCGGGGACGCTGCCCGCCAACCGTGCCGCCTCCTGGAAGCGCTCCGCGGCGCTCGCGTGGTCACCTGCCTGTTCGAGCAGGTGGGCGTGCACGGCCAGGAGGCGGTGGTGGTCGGCCAGGACACCGGTGCGCAGCTCGTCGAGCGCGGCCAGACCCGCCTGCGGACCGTGGACCTCGCCGACCGCGACGGCCCGGTTGAGCGCGGCGACGGGGCTGGGGGCCAGCCGGTCGAGGAGGTCGTAGAGGGCGAGGATCTGCGGCCAGTCCGTCGTCTCCACGGAGGCTGCCTCGTCGTGCACGGCGGCGATGGCCGCCTGGACCTGGTACGGGCCGATGGACAAGGTGGCCAGGCTGTGCGTGAGCAGGCCGCTGGCCTCGGCGATCGCGGCGCTGTCCCAGCGCGACCGGTCCTGCTCGGCCAGCGGCACCAGGACGCCGTCGGGCCCGGTGCGGGCGGCGGCGCGGGCCTCGGTGAGCAGCATCAGGGCGAGCAGACCGGTGGTCTCACCGGAGTCCGGCAGGCGGCGGTGCAGGTCGCGGGTCAGCCGCAGGGCCTGCGCGGTGAGGTCGACCCGGTGCAACGCGGACCCGCCGCTGGCGCTGTAGCCCTCGTTGAACACGAGGTACAGCACGTGCAGGACCACCTCCAGCCGTGGCCCGAGATCCCGCGGCAGCCCGAACCGCGCGCCCGCCTCGCGCAGCCGCGACTTGGCGCGCGAGATCCGCTGCCCCATGGTCTTCTCCGGCACCAGGAAGGCCGCGGCGATCTCCGGGGTGGTGAGCCCGCCGACCGCGCGCAGCGTGAGCGCCATCTGCGACGGCGCGGTCAGGGCGGGGTGGCAGCACAGGAAGAGCAGTTCCAGCAGGTCGTCACGGTCGACCGGTTCGGCGTCGGCCTCCCGCCGCGAGGCGTCGAAGTCCGCCAGCTCACGCCGTTCGCGCGCGGTGTCGGCCCGGACCTGGTCGACGTAGCGCCGCGCGGCCACCGTGGTGAGCCAGCCCCGCGGGTGCTCCGGGACCCCGTCGCGCGACCACGCGTCCACCGCGGCGATCAGCGCCTCCTGGACGGCGTCCTCGCACCGCGCGAAGTCGCCGTGGCGGCGCACGAGCGCGCCGAGCACCTTCGGCGCGAGCACCCGCAGGAGGTCCTCGACCCCGGTCACAGGTCGCCGGCACCGCCCTCCATCAGCGGCCACAGCTCCAGGCCGCCGCCGATCCCGTGGTGGTGCACGACACCGGGGTAGGAGGTCGCGATCTCCAGCGCCCGCTCCTCGCCGTCGACGTCCAGGATGTACATCGACCCGACGTACTCCTTCGCCTCCAGGTACGGCCCGTCCGTCACGACCGGCGCGTCCGGTCCCATCCGCACCGACCGCGCCCTCGGCACCAGGCCCTTGGCGAGCACGAGCTCACCCGACTCGCTCAGCTCCTGGTTGAAGGTGTCGACCCGGCCGATCAGTTCGGCCATGTCCGCGGGCGGGAGGCTGTTCCAGACGGTCTCGTTGCCGTAGATCAGCATCACGTACTTCATGGCGGCCATCCTGCCGGCGCGGTCACCGCCGGGCGCGCCGGCGCCGGGTCCGGCATCCTGGCCGGACCACGACGAGAGGACCCGCAATGCCGCTGGTGAGCCCATCGGATCCCGGCCGTGACGACGTGTCGGTCAACCCGGTGTTCACGCGGGAGCCGGTGCGGATCCCGCGCAACCGCCTGCCCGACGGCGAGCTGGACCCGGACACCGCCTACCAGGTCGTGCACGACGAGCTGATGCTCGACGGCAACGCCCGGCTGAACCTGGCCACGTTCGTCACGACCTGGATGGAGCCCCAGGCGCAGCGGCTCATGGGCGAGTCCTTCGACAAGAACATGATCGACAAGGACGAGTACCCGCGCACCGCCGAGCTGGAGCAGCGGTGCGTGCGGATGCTCGCCGACCTGTGGCACGCCCCGGACCCCGACCACACCACCGGCTGCTCCACCACCGGGTCCAGCGAGGCCTGCATGCTCGCCGGACTCGCCCTCAAGCGGCGGTGGCAGCACCGGCGGCGCGCGTCGGGGCGGTCGACCGACCGGCCGAACATCGTGATGGGCGTGGACGTCCAGGTGTGCTGGGAGAAGTTCGCGAACTACTGGGAGGTCGAGGCCCGGCTGGTCCCGATGGAGGGCGAGCGCTTTCACCTCACCGCGGCCGAGGTGGCGGCCTACTGCGACGAGAACACCATCGGTGTCGTGGTGATCCTGGGGTCAACCTTCGACGGCAGCTACGAGCCCGTCGCCGACATCTGCGCGGTCCTCGACGCCCTCCAGCACGAGCACGGGTGGGACATCCCGGTCCACGTCGACGGCGCGTCCGGCGCGATGATCGCCCCGTTCTGCGACCCGGACCTGGTGTGGGACTTCAGGTTGCCGCGCGTCGCGTCGATCAACACCTCCGGCCACAAGTACGGGCTGGTCTACCCCGGCGTGGGCTGGGTGGTGTGGCGCGACGTGGACGCGCTGCCCGCCGACCTGGTGTTCAAGGTCAACTACCTGGGCGGTGAGATGCCGACGTTCGCGCTGAACTTCTCCCGGCCGGGCGCGCAGGTGATCGCGCAGTACTACAACTTCCTGCGGCTGGGGTTCGACGGGTACCGGCGGGTGCAGCTGTACTGCCGGGAGGTCGCGTCCTCGTTGGCCGACCGGATCGAAGGGCTCGGGGCGTTCCGGCTGCTGACGCGGGGGCGGGAGCTGCCGGTGTTCGCGTTCACGCTCGCTGACGGGGAGAGCGGCTACTCGGTGTTCGACGTGTCGGCGGCGCTGCGGGAACGCGGGTGGCTCGTGCCCGCGTACTCGTTCCCGGAGCACCGCGAGGACCTGGCGGTGCTGCGGGTCGTGGTGCGCAACGGTTTCAGCCACGACCTCGCCGACCTGCTCGTCGACGCGCTGGCCCAGGCCCTGCCCCGGCTGCGCGCCCAGAACGCGCCGCAACGGGGCTCGGAGTCGGCCTCCTTCTCCCACGGCGCCGACCCCGCGCACGACTGACGACAACACGCCACCCGCCGAAGCTCCGGCCCCCCAGCCGTTCCGCGCCTGTACCCCTGCTTGACATCATGGCGCGCACAGGAGGCCCGGATGGTGAGCGAGGCGTCCGTCGGCGGTGCCGGCGGACATGAGGACGACGTGGTGGCGAAGGTGGCCTCCGCGGTGGTGGGGTGCGCGGTCTACGTCGGCGGTGAGCGGTTGGCGGGGGAGTGGTCGCACGGTGACGCGCTGGCGGAGGTGAGGGAGCGGCGCGCGGGGTTCGTGTGGCTCGGGTTGTTCGAGCCGTCGGTGGAGTGCATGCGCGAGGTGGCGGCGACGTTCGGGCTGCACGCGCGGGCGGTGCAGGCGGCGGTGGGGGCCTACCAGCGGCCGAAGCTGGAGTACCACGACGGCACGGTGTTCATGGTGTTGAAGACCGTGCGGCACGTGGAGCACGAGTCGCCGACGACGGCGAACGAGATCGTGGAGACCGGCGAGGTGATGGCGTTCGTCGGCGCCGACTTCGTGGTGACGGTGCGGCACGGCGTGCACTCGAGCC
Source organism: Umezawaea tangerina (assembly GCF_003002815.1). Classification (GTDB taxonomy): domain Bacteria; phylum Actinomycetota; class Actinomycetes; order Mycobacteriales; family Pseudonocardiaceae; genus Umezawaea; species Umezawaea tangerina. The sequence goes on from NZ_PVTF01000008.1 coordinate 231,424, forward strand.
TGCGGGGGCTGCGGGCGGAGCTGGAGGGGGTACCGGAGCGGTTGGCGGTCGGGCCCAGTGCGGTGCTGCACGCGATCGCGGCGCACGTGGTGGACAGCTACCTGTCGGTCACGAGCGCGTTCGAAGGGGACATCGACACGATCGAGGCGCTGGTGTTCGCGCCGGACGCGCCGGTCGAGGCCGAGCAGATGTACCTGATGAAGCGGGAGATCGTCGAGCTGAACCGGTCGGTGACGCCGCTGGCGACGTTGCTGAAGGCGTTGTGCGGCACGGAGAGCGCGCTGGTCCCGGACGACGTGCGGTCGGCGTTGCGCGACCTCGACGACCGGCTGGCGGTGGTGGCGGCGCAGGTGACGGCGTTCGACGAGCTGCTGACGAGCCTGCTGTACGCGACGTTGGCGAAGGTGCAGCTGCAGCAGAACAACGACATGCGCAAGATCTCGGCGTGGGCGGCGATCATCGCGGTGCCGACGCTGCTGGTCGGCGTGTACGGGATGAACTTCGAGCACATGCCGGAGCTTGGCTGGGAGTTCGGCTACTACGGGGTGCTCGGCGTGATCGCGGTCGGGTGCCTGGTGCTGCACCGGTCGTTCAAGCGGAACCGGTGGCTGTAGACCAGCGGGCGACGAGGTCGGTCACGTGGGCGCGCAGCTCGGTGTCCGGTAGCGCGGTCTGCGCGGTGAGCACCTGGTAGACGACCGGCCCGACCAGGTGCGCGGTGCACAGGGCCGGGTCCGGCATCGCGGGCGCGGTCCGGCGGACGCGGTCCAGCACGGCCCGCGCGCTGGTGCCCAACGGGTCGGCCGTGCGGACGAGGTCGCGCACGGCCGGGTCGTGCTGGGCCTCGCCGACGAGCGCGCGGTAGGCCAGGCCCGCCGGGTCGTCGAGCAGGAAGCGGCCCAACGCCCGCAGGTAGGTCGACAGGTCCTCGACCGGGTCCGGCTCGGCGGGGGTGGTGAGCTCCTCCAGGAGGTCGTCGATGGTGGCCTCGAGCAGGATCTCGGCCTTCGTCGTCCACCACCGGTAGAGCGTCTGGCGGCCGACGCCCGCGCGTTCGGCGATGCCCTTCATGGTCATCGCGGCGTAGCCGACGTCGACGAGCAGGTCGTCCGCCGCGTGCAGGATCGACTGTCGTGCCTGCTCACTGCGGGGACGGCCGATCCGCGCGTTGTCGCTGCCCATCCGGGGAACTGTACCGAGACACCCGATCGGCGCTGTGCTAGCGTACAAACGAGGCATTAAGCCTCGTAAGTCGACCCGTCGGGATGACCGTTCCCCGCCCCGACCTCCGTCCCCCGGACCGACGCACGCGGCCCCACCACGCCGTGGTGCGGTGAGGTGTGTCCCCATGCGCCCTGAGCGCGCCCTGATCGTCGACGTCCTGCGTCGGCGAGCCCGCCCGGCGGTCGCCGGCTGCGCGGCCTCCACCGTCCACCAGACCTGCGAGGCGCTGGTGCCGCTGGCCATCGGCCTGGCCGTCGACCACGCGATCGACGGGGCACCACCGGTCGCCGTCCTGATCGCGGTCGCCGGTGTCCTGCTGCTGTTCACCGTGCTCGCGACGGGCGGCGGGGTCGCGGCCTGGGTGCTCGGCTCGACCTGCCTGGCCGAGGCCCACGACCTGCGGGTGCGGGCGGTCGGCCGGGTGCTGGCCGACCCGCTCGTGGGCCGCGACCGGCGGCCGGGGGAGCTGATGAGCATCCTGACCTCCGACACCAAGGCCACCGCCGACGTCATGCGGGTCCTGTCCAACCTGACCTCGGGCTGCGCGGGCCTGGTCGTCGCGGTCGTCGTCCTGCTGCGGGTGGACCTCTGGCTGGGCCTCGGCATCGTGGTGGTGCTCCCGCTGCTGGTGCTCGGCATCGACCGGCTCGGCCCGTGGCTCGAACGCAAGGTGCGCGCCCGCCAGCAGGCCGGCGGTCTGGCCGCCGCACTCGCCGCCGAGCTCATCCACGCCCTCCGGCCGCTGCGCAGCTTCGGCGGCGTGCCCGAGGCGGTCCGCCGCTACCGCCTGACCAGCGGCCGGTCGCTGCACACCGCGCTCGACACGGCCTCGGCGACGGCCGTCGTCGCGGTCACCGGCCTGCTGGCGACCGGCCTGGTGCTGGTCGGCACCGCCGCCGCGGCCGGGACCATGGCGCTGTCCGGACGCATCACCGTCGGCGAGTTCGTGACCGTGGTCGTCATGGCGTCGTTCGTCGCCGACCCGGTGCGGCGCATCGCGACCAGCGTCGAGCAGGTCGCCGTCTCGCGCGCCAGCGCCGCCAGGGTCGCCGCGCTGCTCGCGCCGCCCACCGCGTCCGCCGACGGTGGCGCACCCGGCCACCCCGGCCCGCTGCGCGTCCACGACGTGGCGGTCGGACCGGTCACCGGCCTGGACTTCACGCTCGCGGCGGGCGAGGTCCTCGGCATCGCGACCACCGACCCCGCCACCGCGGACGCCGTGACGGCGCTGCTCGCCGGGCGCACGGCCCCGACGGCGGGGCGGGTCTCGTTCGGCGACGTCGACCTGGGTGCGTTCGACCGGAAAGCCCTGCGGCGCCACGTCCTGGTCGAGCCGCACACCGCCCACCTGCTCGGCGGCACCCTCGACGCCGTCCTGGACACCGGCCGCGGCACCGACCGCGCGACCGTGGACCGGGCGTTGGCCGCGGCGGGCGCCGACGACCTCGACCAGCACGTCCTGGAAGGCGGCGCGAACCTCTCCGGCGGCCAGCGGCAGCGCGTCGCGCTGGCCAGGGCGCTGGCGGCCGAACCGCCCGTGCTCGTGCTGCGCGACCCGCTCACGGCGGTCGACGCCGTCACCGAGGACGCGGTCGCCGAAGGCCTGGACGCGGTGCGCCGCAGCGGGTCCGCGGGCACCATCGTCATCACCACCTCACCACCGCTGCTGTCTCGGTGCGACCGGGTCGTGTTCCTCGACGGCGGCGCGCCACCCGTCGTCGCGACCCACGCCAGCCTCACCACCGACCGCGCCTACGCCGAGGCGGTGCTCCGATGACCACGACCACGACCGCGACCACGACCGGGCGGCGGACCCCGACCACCGCCGACGCCCCCGTCCTGCCCATCGCGACCGGCGCGCAGACCCTCGCGGGCCTCGGCCGGGCCCTGCGCGCCCACCCGGCCGACTGCGTACTGGCGTTCGTGCTGACCGCGTTCGCGAGCGCCGGCGCCGTCGCCGTGCCGCTGCTGCTGGGCAGGCTCGTCGACACCGTCCGCGCGGGTCGACCCGACCTCGTGCCGCTGCTCCTGCTCACCGCCGCGGGCGTGGTGTCCGGCGCCGTGTTCACGGCACTGGCCCAGCGCGCGACCGACCGGCTCGGCGCCCGGATCGCCGCCGACCTGCGCGACCGCGTCCTGGTCCGCGCGCTCGGCATCGAGTCGCGGGTGCTGGAGCGCGTCGGCAGCGGCGACATCTCGTCGCGGGTCACCGAGGACGTGGAGAACTTCGTCGAGGCGGTCCCGTTGGCGGCCACGGTGTTCAGCGCCGTCATCACGATCCTGATCTCCACGGCGGGTTTCGCGACCCTGGACTGGCGGCTGGCGCTCGCGTTCACGGTCGTGTTCCCGGTCTACTGGCTCAGCCTGCGCGCCTACCTGCCCAAGGCGGGCCCGCTCTACGCCGCCGAACGCCGGGCCGCCGCCGCCCGCGGCCAGGTCGTCCTGGAGTCGTTGCACGGCCTGCCGACCGTGCACGCCTACGACATGGCCGACCTGCAGACCCGGCGGGTCGCCGACGCCTCCGGGCGCACCCTGACCGCGGGTCTGCGCGCGGCGCGGCTGTTCATCTGGTTCACCAAGTCCATGAACGCCGCCGAGGCCCTGGGGCTCTCGGTGATCCTGCTGGTCGGCTACCTGCTGGTCCACGGGGGTGCCGTCACGGTGGGCGACGTGACCGCCGCGGCCCTGCTGTTCCACCGCCTGTTCGACCCGCTCGGCACCGTGCTGCTGTCCTTCGACGACGTCCAGCGGGCCGGTGCCGCCCTGGCCCGGATCGTCGGCGTCACCCTCATCCCCACCCCGCCGCCACGCCCGAGCCGTCCCCACGACGGTCCCGTCGCGGTCACCGCGCACGGGCTCCGCCACTCCTACGACGACCACCACGAGGTCCTGCACGGCATCGACCTGCACGTCCCCGCTGGCACCTCGCTCGCCGTCGTCGGCACCAGCGGCGCGGGCAAGACCACGTTGGCGGGCATCCTCGCCGGGGCGTTCCCGGCCTCCCTCGGCCGCACCACGCTGACCGACGTGCGGGGCAGCACCTCCGTGGACGACCTCGACCAGGCGCAGGTCCGCGACTGGGTCGGCATGGTGTCCCAGGAGACCCACGTGTTCGCGGGCACGCTCCGCGACGACGTCACCTTCGCCGCCCCGACCAGCACCGACGAGCAGGTCGAGGCCGCGCTCCGCACGGTCGGCGCCGCCACCTGGGTCGCCGCGCTGCCCGACGGCCTGGACACCGTGGTCGGCGCGGGCGAGCACCCGCTGACCGCCGCCCAGGTCCAGCAGCTCGCCCTCGCCCGCCTCCTGCTGCGCGACCCGCCGGTCGTCGTCCTGGACGAGGCCACCGCCGAGGCGGGCAGCTCCGGCGCCCGCGACCTGGAGGAGGCGGCCGCCGCGCTGGTGGCGGGCCGCACCGCGATCGTGGTCGCGCACCGGCTGACCCAGGCGCGCGCCTGCGACCGGATCGCTGTGATGGCGGACGGGCGGATCGAGGAGCTGGGCACGCACGACGAGCTGCTCGCGCTGGGCGGGCGGTACGCGGAGCTGTGGAGGGCGTGGTCGCGCAGGTACTAGCAGGTGTCCGGGTGGCCGGTTCCGGACGTTGACACCGACCGGCCGACCCGGAAACGTGGGCACGTCAGGTCTGCGGGGAAACCGACACGTGGTGGTGTGATGTCGTTCGGCTCTCGGGGGAAGCGGCTGGCGGCGGCGGCCGCTTGCGCCCTGCTCGTGCTCGGCCTGGCCACCGCACCGGCCGCGGCGGCCCCCGGTGACCCCGTGGCGGTCGGCTCGACCGACCGCGCCGTGGACTTCGACGGCGGCTGGAAGTTCGCCCTGGTCAACACCACCGGCGCGGACGCGCCCCAGCCCGCCAACGCCTCGGCGTGGCGCCCGGTCACCCTGCCCCACGACTGGAGCATCGGCCTCGACCCGACCCCCGGTCCCGGCACGACCGCGGGCACCGGGTTCCTCCCCGGCGGTCTCGGCTGGTACCGCAAGGACTTCCGCCTCCCGGCGTCGACCGCGGGCAAGAGGGTGTCCGTCGAGTTCGACGGCGTCTACATGGACTCCGAGGTCTACCTCAACGGTCGGCTCATCGGCTCCCACGCCTACGGCTACACCGGCTTCGCCCTCGACCTCACCCGGCTGGCCCACACCGACGGCACCACCGACACCCTCGCGGTCAAGGTCCGCAACCAGGTCCCCAGCAGCCGCTGGTACTCCGGCAGCGGCATCTACCGCCACGTCCGCCTGGTGGTGACCGACCAGGCCCACGTCACGCGGCACGGCGTCACCGCGACCACGCCGGACCTCGCGAACACCGCCAAGTCCGGCTACGCCACCGTCCACGTGGACGCCGAGGCCGTGCACGAGGGCGGCGCGGCCGACGCCGACGTCGTCTCCACCGTCAAGGACGCCGACGGCCGCATCGTGGCGACCGGGTCCGCCCGGACCACCCTGGGCGCCGAGCCCCGCACGGCGGGCGTCGACATCCGGGTCGACCAGCCGCACCTGTGGTCGACCACCGACCCGTACCTGTACTCCGTGGAGACCAGGGTCGTGGTCGCGGGCAGGACCGTCGACACCACCACGACGAGGGTCGGCCTGCGCTGGGCGGTGTTCGACCCGAACGAGGGCTTCTCGCTCAACGGCAAGCCGATGAAGCTCCAGGGCGTCGACATGCACCACGACCTCGGCGCACTGGGCGCGGCGGTCAACCTCGACGCCGTCCGCAGGCAGCTGACCGTCATGAAGGGCATGGGCGTCAACGCCCTGCGCACCTCACACAACCCGCCCGCCCCCGAGGTGGTCCAGGTGTGCGAGGAGCTGGGCATCGTCATGATGGTCGAGGCGTTCGACACCTGGCGCACCCCCAAGGTGCCCTACGACTACGGCCGGTTCTTCGACGCCAACAGCGACGCCGACGTGCGGGAGATGGTTCAAGCGGCCAAGAACTCGCCCGCGGTCGTGCTGTGGTCGATCGGCAACGAGATCCCCGACTCGACGTCGGCCGCCATCGGCGTGCCGATCGCGAAGCGGCTGATCGCGGACGTCCGCGCGGTCGACACCACCCGGCCGATCGTGATGGGGTCGGACAAGTACCGCAGCGTGCCCGCGCCGGGCTCCGCGCAGGACCAGATCCTCGCGCTGCTCGACGGCATGGGCCTGAACTACAACACCGCGGGCTCGGTCGACGAGCTGCACGCCCGGTACCCGGACAAGTTCCTGTTCGAGAGCGAGTCGGCCTCGTCCACGTCCACCCGCGGCGAGTACCAGGAGCCCGACCAGCTCAACACCGGCGAGAACTACACGCCGGGCAAGCGGTCCGCGTCCTCCTACGACAACAACCTGGCGTCGTGGACGATGAGCGGCGAGTACGGCCTGAAGAAGGACCGCGACCGCAAGTACTTCGCGGGCCAGTTCCTCTGGTCGGGCTTCGACTACCTCGGCGAGCCGACGCCGTTCGACAACGCGTTCCCGGTGAAGTCGTCGTTCTTCGGCGCGGTCGACACCGCGGGCTTCCCCAAGGACCTCTACCACCTGTTCCGCAGCCAGTGGAGCAGCGAGCCGGTCGTGCACCTGCTGCCGGTGGACTGGACCGACCACCGGCCCGGCGAGCAGGTGTCGGTGTGGGCCTACAGCAACGCCGAGGACGTGGAGCTGTTCCTCGACGGCCGGTCGCTCGGCACGAGGTCGTTCGACCGCAAGACCACCACCTACGGCACCGGCTACCTGGAGACCACCGAGGCCACCGGCGACGACAAGAACGTCACCTCCGGTCCGTACCCCGGCAGCTACACCAGCCCCAACGGCAGCGCGGGCAAGCTGCACCTGACCTGGGACGTCCCCTTCGCCCCCGGCAGGCTCGTCGCGGTGGCCAGGAAGAACGGCGTCGAGGTCGCCAGGGACGAGATCCGCACCGCGGGCGCCCCCGCCGCCGTCCGGCTCACCCCGGACCGCAAGGCGGTCGCCGCCGACGGCGAGTCGCTGGTGTTCGTGACCGCGGACGTCGTCGACCGGCGCGGGGTCGTCGTGCCGGGCGCGGCCGACCAGCTCACCTTCCAGGTGCACGGCGGCACGCTCGTCGGCCTGGACAACGGAGCGCAGGAGAGCGCGGAGAACTACCAGTCGACATCGCGGAAGGCGTTCAACGGCAAGGCCTTGGCGATCGTCCGAACAGGACTGAACGCGGGACCGGTCACGGTCACGGCGACCTCGCCGCGACTGCGGTCGGCGTCCACCACCGTCATCGCCACCCGCTCCCGGCACCAGGGGACCGCGCTGCCGCCCCCGGCCGGTCCGCTCCGCGAGGTCCTCACCGCGCTGCCGACCAGCCCGACCGCGGACGCGAGCTACTCCGGCTCGCCCGACACCGTCCCGGCCGCGATGACCGACGGCGACACCACCGGCGGCGGCTGGTCGAACGCCTACGTCAAGCAGGCCACCGCGCTGCTGCCCGCGATCAGCTGCGCCCGCCCCGCCGAATGGGTCTCCCTGACGCTGCCGCGCCAGCAGCGCCTGAGCGGTGTCCAGGCGTACTTCACCACCGACGCCACGCACGCGCTGCCCGCCTCGATCGACGTGACCTACTGGAACGGACGGGCCTACGAACCGGTGCGCGGCCTGAAGATCGCGTGGGCCGCGGGCTCGAACCAGCCGACCCGGATCACGTTCGACCCCGTCCCGACCGACCGGGTCAGGCTGGACCTCACCAGCAGCGCTCCCCGCACGTCCACCGGGTTCCTCCAGATCGCCGAGCTCACCGCGGGCTGAACCGACCCGTTCCGGTAGCGGTCCGCCCGAGCGCTTGACCTCAAGCGCTTGAAGGCTGGTTCGCTGGTCCCATGGCGACCTTGACCATCCAGGACGTGTCCCGGCACAGCGGGCTGAGCGAGCCGACGCTGCGCTACTACGAGGCGGTCGGCCTGATCGGCCCGATCCAGCGGGACGAGCGCTCCGGGCACCGCCGCTACGGCCCCGACGACGTCGACTCGATCGAGGTGCTGACCTGCCTGCGCGCGGTCGGCGTCGGCATCGAGGAGATGCGCTCCTACCTGGCCAACCGGACGCGCGGGCGGTCGGCCGCGGCCGAGCAGCGCGACCTGCTGCTCAGGCACGCGGAGCGGATCGAGGCCGAGATCGAGGCCCAGCGGGCCCGGCTCGGCTACCTGCGGGTCAAGGCGGCGATGTGGGACGCCCGCGACCGCGGGGACGTCGAGGCGGAGGCCGAGGCCAACCGCCTGCTGCCGGAGGTCGCCACCCGGATGATCGCGGCGGGGTGAACCGGCCCGCCGTCGACGTCCCCAGCCCAGTGGAGGAACGACGATGACATCGACAGACCCCGGAACCGTGCTGGTCACCGGCCCGACCGGAGGGCTCGGCAAGGTCGCGGCGCTGGCCATGGCGCGGCGCCCGCAGGCCGAACGCCCCGACCTGCTCCTGGTCGGCAGGCCCGGCCCCCGCATGGACGCCGTCGCCGCCGAGGCCCGCGCGGCCGGGGCGAACGCCCACGTCGTCGGCTGCGAGCTGTCCAGCCTGGCCGACGTCCGCGGGGCCGCGGCCGAGGTGCGCGACCTGCTCGCCTCGGCCGCGGTGCGACCGCTGCGCGGCCTGCTCGCCAACGCCGGGACCATGTCCGGCGACGTGAGCAGGGCCTCCGCCGACGGCTACGAGCTGACGTTCGCCGTGAACCACCTCGCGCACGCCCAGCTCATCGGCGACCTGCTCGGCTCGTTCGCGGCGCCCGCGCGGATCGTGCTGCTCGGCTCGGACACCTACCGCGCGGGGCGCGTCAAGCGGCTGCTGGGCGTGCGGCCCGCGAAGTGGCGCGACCCCGTGGACCTCGCCAGGCCCGCCACCGAGCCCGGTGGACTCGCGGGCTCCGCCGTCGCCTACGCCACGTCCAAGCTGGCGGTCCTGTACTACGCCCACGAGCTCCAGCGCCGCGTCGGCGACGCGATCGGCGTCTCGGTGTACGAACCGGGCTGGATGCCCGGCACCGACCTCGGCCGGGACGCCCCCAAGGCGTTCCAGGCGATGGCCCGCGGTCTGCAGCGCGTCCCCGGCATGGCGACGGCCGCCAAGTCCGGGCGGATCCTCGCGTCGATCGTCCTGGACGACCGGTGGTCACACCTGCGCGACGGCGCCTACGTGGTGGTGGACGAGGTCGACGAGCAGCCCGCCTTCGCCCACGACCGCGACCGCGAGCTGCGGCTGTGGGACGCGACCGCCGAGCTGCTCTCGAAGGCCGCGACGACGACCGCCTGAGCGCTGTCCGGAAACTTGCCATTCCGACGCGCCGTGGAATAACCGGTCCGTTCCCGTTCAGGGGAATACGGCGGGAATGGGGCCTTTGGTCTGCGCCGACCGGGCGATCGGCCGTGTCCTGAACGCGACAGGACCTTTTGGCGCCCTTGACGGACCTTTCCTCCGAGGACTTCTCTGGTCGTCCCGGTGATGACAACGATGTCATGGAAAGGTCCCGAGATGGCGTTGCCGAGAGTGCTCTCGGTGGCCGCGGTCTGCGCGGTCACCACTATCGGTCTGGTCGTTCCGACGTCCGCCGCTTCGGCGGCACCCGCCCTGGTCTCCGACCCCGCGGCGGTGGTCAACCCGTTCATCGGCACCAGCAACGCGGCCGACGACTTCCCCGGCGCCGACGTGCCGTTCGGCATGGTCCAGTGGAGCCCGGACACGCCGAGCCGCCCCGACGGCGGCGGGTACGAGTACAACGACTCCTCGATCACCGGGTTCAGCCTCACGCACATCGCGGGACCCGGCTGCGACGCGATGGGCGACGTGCCGTTCCTGCCGACCGTCGGCGCCGTCGACGGCGGGGCGACCGAGGCCTTCTCGCACACCAACGAGAAGGCGGACGCGGGCTACTACCGGGTGAAGGCGAACTCGGGCATCACCACCGAGCTGACCGCCACCACCCGGTCCGGGATGGGCCGGTTCACCTTCCCCGCCACCAAGCAGGCCAACCTGCTGATCAAGCTCGCGGGCAGCCAGACCCCCGTCAGCGGCACCGGCGTCACGGTCGTCAGCAGCACCGAGGTCGTCGGATCCGTTACCACCGGTCACTTCTGCGGCGCCAGCCCGACGTACACGGTGTACTTCGCGGCGAAGTTCGACCGCCCGTTCACCACCAGCGGCACCTTCAGCACCGCGGCCGCGGCCGCCGTCCCGCAGGCCCGCCCCGGTTCGCCGCGGACCACCCAGGAGGCGGCACCGCAGCTGGCCGGACCCAACGGCGAGTACCTGACCTTCGACACCACCGCGAACCAGGTCGTGCAGGCCAGGGTCGGCATCTCCTACGTGTCCACCGGCAACGCGCAGGCCAACCGCGAGGCCGAGAACGCCGACCGGACGTTCGACGCCGTGCACCAGAGCGCGCACGACGCGTGGAACACGATGCTGAACCGGATCCGGATCGCGGGCGGAACCTCCTCGCAGCAAACGGTCTTCTACACCGCGCTGTACCACGCCCTGCAGCACCCCAACGTGTACTCCGACACCAACGGCCAGTACCCCGGCTTCGACAACACCACCCACACCGCCGCCGCCGGGCACGCGCAGTACGCCAACTTCTCCGGCTGGGACATCTACCGCAGCCAGGCGCAGCTGTCCGCGCTGCTGGCACCGGCGCAGGCCAGCGACATGGCGCAGTCCATGGTCAACGACTACGCGCACAGCGGCAGACTGCCGAAGTGGTCGCTCAACAACGGCGAGACCTACGTGATGGTCGGCGATCCGGGCACCGCGATCCTCGCCGACTACTACGCGTTCGGCGCCCGCGCCTTCGACACCAGGGCCGCACTGGCCGCGATGGTGAAGGAGGCCAACACCCAGAACAACGTCCGGCCCGGTCAGAACTACCTGACCAGCCCCGGATACCTGCCCACCAACGGCCAGTGGAACTGCTGCAACTTCTACGGCCCGGTGTCCACCCAGCTCGAGTACAACACCGCCGACTTCGCGCTCTCGGCGTTCGCCGGCTCCCTCGGCGACACGGCCGACCAGGTCAAGTTCGCCAACCGCGCGCAGACGTGGAAGGCGCTGTTCAACCCCGCCACCGGTTTCATGCAGCCCAGGGAGGCCGACGGCTCCTGGACCTCCGGCTTCAACCCCGCCAGCGGCAGCAACTTCGTCGAAGGAACCTCCTGGCAGTACACGGGAATGGTGCCGTTCAACGTCGGCGGGCTCGCGCAGGCGTTCGGCGGCAACGCCAAGATGATCGCCTACCTGGACAAGGTCCTCGCCGGTTTCCACGGCAGCGGCGGCAGCCAGGCCGACCTCGGCAACGAGCCCAGCATCGAGCTGCCCTGGGAGTACGACTACGTCGGCCAGCCGTACAAGGCGCAGCGGATCATCCGCCAGGTCCAGGACGGCATCTGGACCGACAAGCCCAACGGCCTCGCGGGCAACGACGACCTCGGCACCATGAGCGCCTGGTACGTCTGGTCCGCGCTCGGCATGTTCCCGGAAACCCCCGGCACCGCCGACTTCGCCCTCGGCAGCCCGCTGTTCACCCAGGCCCTCGTCACCCTGCCCACCGGCAACACCCTCACCATCAACGCCCCGGCCGCCGCCGACAACGCGCCGTACGTGCAGAGCATGACCCTCAACGGCACCAGTTGGAACAACGCCTACCTACCGCCATCGATCATCACCACCGGCGGCACCGTCGACTACACCCTCGGCACCACCGCCAACACCTCCTGGGCCAGCACCCCCTCCTCAGCCCCACCCTCCTACCCCGGCACAGGCGCCCCCGTCGCCCCCACCGGCCCGATCGCCTCGGCACTCACCGGCAAGTGCGCCGACGTCGACCACAGCGCCGTCGCCAACGCCGCCCACATCCAACTCTGGGACTGCAACCAATCCAACGCCCAACGCTGGGTCGCCCCCGGCGACGGCTCGTTGCAGGCGATGGGCAAGTGCATGGACGTGTCGAACTCCGGCACGACCAACGGCACCAAGGTCCAACTCTGGGACTGCAACAACTCCGCCGCCCAACAATGGCAACAAACCTCCGGCACCCTCCTCAACCCCCAATCCGGCCGCTGCCTCGACGTCCCCAACAGCACCACCACCAACGGCACCCAACTGCAGATCTACGACTGCAACCAAACCACCGCCCAAAAATGGACCGCCCCGGCCTGACCAGGCAACCAAGCCGGCCGATCGACCCGGCCGACAAGACCGCCCAACCACACCAGTGACAGCGGACAGCTGCCCACCCGAGTCGGAAACGAGCGTGGCCGTCCGCAGTGCGGCCGGCTTTGCCTGGTACGACAACGGGCACAGGTTCGACGATGCGGGACTGGGCCGGCGTTCATCCCACCGGGTCAACCGTGGCGCGACGGCTACATCGAGTCGTTCCAGGGCCGGGGCCGCGATGAATGCCTCGACCTCACCCGGTTCTGGTCGTTGCCCAGGCCGGGGTCGTGACCACCGACTGGAAGACCGAGTCGACCTCGGTCCGAATGGGCGTTCACCGCGTCGTGGGTCTGGGTTACCGGGTCCGGCGTTGTCTGGTGAGCAGTACGAGCCCCACACCACCAGAGATGACCAGTGCGCCCAGGGCAAGCGCCGGACCGACGTTGGCGCCGGTGTTCGGCAGGTTGCCGGACGACGACGTGCCAGCGGTGCCACTGGGGCTTGTCGGGACGGTGGACGTGCCTGCCGTGCTCGCGGTGGTGACGGCGGGCGTGGTGGTCGTGGGTTCTGCGGTGGTCTGGTCGGTGGTCGAGGTGCCAGGACCGGTTGTGGTCGTGGGGGTGGTCGTCGTGGTCGGCTCCGGTGGTTTCGTGCACGACGGCAGGTCGCCTGTGAACGGGTACGCGTGGAACTCCTGCCCGCCGCCCGCGCCCGTGCTGGAGCCGTGGACGAGGTCGCCCGCGGTGAAGAACCGACCGTTGACGCCCGGCAGCGTCACCGTGGTCGTGCCGTCCGCGTTGCCCACGAGCACGCTGCCTTGGAACATTCCGCTGCCGGTGAGGGTGACCGTCTCCGCGTCCGGGAAGTTCCACAGGAGGCGGGAGCGGAGCTTGTCGAGCGGGTCGCCGTCGTCGAGGGTTCCGCTGTAGGTGTTGATCGTGCGAGGGCCGCCGGTGACGTTGACCAGCACCGTGGCGCCTTCCGGGATGCCGGTGAACACGATGCCCTGCGCGCTGTTCCCCGGCCCGGCGATGTCTTCGGTGAGGATGAAAACCTGGAGCGCGGACTTGCCGTCGCCGGTGAAAAGGGTTTGGTACTGCTGGTTGACCACGGTCCCGGTCGGTGGTCTCGGAGCCTCGTCGATGCGGGCGTAGCACCGGCTGGCGGCCGTCAGCTCGTCCCGGAGCCCCGCGTACGGCTTCATCGCCGCCGGGTCGTGGACGACAGTCCCGATGACGGTGCCGCTGACCACCCCGGCGTGGCGGACCACACCACCGCCGGAGTCGCCCACCGCGTCGAGCCGCTGACCGTCGGCCACGGTGAGGTCACCACCCACGGTGAGGAAATCGGCACCGTCCGACGGAGGCACTCGTGAGCCGACCCCGGCGACACCGACGTTGTAGATCGACGATCCCGACGTCTTGCGCAGGCTGAAGTCACCGCCGACGACCACTCTGCCCTCGGCCTCGGCCGCTGTGCCGGTGACGCGCATCCCGCCGCCGACGAACACGTCGATGCCGTCGTCGCGCCCCGCGAAGGACCCGTTGCCGATCGGCGGGTGCGTGCCGGGGCAGGTACCCGGCACGCACGGCCCGAGACCGCCGGGAAGCGGATCCGCGTGAGCCGCCGGCAGGGAGAGCACCACGAGCCCGCAAGCTGCCAGTGCCGCCAAAGCCGCACGGGTCACGTGCACGATGAACCCTCCCGTCCACTGTGGACCAACCAGTTCGGACGGTAGCCCCGATGGCAGGTGTTATCCGTTCGACCAGCGCTGATCCACCCGATAGAGGTGCCCGTCGTGGTGCCGGGGAGGGTCGACCGGGCTCGGTGAGCTGGTCGGCCCACCGTCGCAGGACGAGCTTGCCCGCACCGCCGAGCAGCCACCGGGTGCGGCGGGCTTGACCTCACGATGTCTCCTCGGTCAACGACCAGAGTCGGTTGGTGGGCATGGCGGTGGTCCGCTACCGGGTAGGCCACACGGTTGCGCGCTCGAGGTCCGACCACGCCGACGCGATGGTGTTGGCCGACATCCTGCGCACCGACATGCACGTCCACCGGCGGCCGTAGGCCGACACCGAAGGTACGGTGAACCGCGGTCCTCGCTCGCGCCCGTCAGGACGCGGTTCGGCGTCGCACCAGGGCGTCCACCAAGTTGCGTTCGTTGCCGCGCGAGTACTTTCCCGCCTTCCTGGGCGCGTTCATCGGCAAGCTCGGCGGTGTGAGCAGTCCGGTCGCCCAAGCGGTCCTCGCCATCGCGCCCACTCCCTGCCAGGCCGCGAAATCGTCCACCACCAGGATCGTCACCGCGGTGAACTAGGCGGCGCCAGTGGGTACCGACGCCGCGACGCGTGAGACCGGTGAACACGCACCACCCACCGCTCAGATTTCCTCGGCGATGTTCTGGATGGCCTGTAGCGCGATGTCCGGTCGATCCACGTAGATGTAGTGCCCGCTGCCCTCCGCGATGCTCTGCGTGCTCCGCGGCGACAACGCGAGCCACTTCTGCTGCCCGGTCGCCCACACCTGTTCCAGGGCAGGGCCGTATTCAGGGATCTCGGCGAGGTAAGGATTTCCGTGTCGGACGATCTCGACCGGGATCGTGCCCGCGGATCGGACGGGTCCGTCGTCGAGGGCGAGTTTCTCGGGATTCTCACCGTGGGTCGTCGCGAGCAGGCCTGCGCGCAGCTCCGCCGCGGGCCCGGTGGCGGTTTCGGGGATCAGGCTCGTGGTGTCGGTCAGCATCGTGGGAGGTGTGGCGTCCAGCAGGACCATTCCCTTGACGCGGTCCTGGTGGTCGGGGGCGTACCGGGCGGCGATCAACCCGCCCAGTGAGTGTCCGGCGAGCACGACCGGATGGTGCCTGGCCACGTGGTCGAGGACCTCGGACAAGGTCTTCTCGACGTCTTCGAGGTCCTGTTGTCCCGTCGGCTGGTCGCTCGAGCCTTCACCAAGTCGGTCGTAGGAACAGGTTCGGTGTTCCTTGCTGAGTGACGTCTGGATTCCGCTGAGCTTGTCGAGGCCGTCACCGAGGCCGGCCATCAGGAGGATGACCGGCTTGTTCTCACCGAAGCGGCCTGAGCAGGACACGGTCACCAGTCGGTCTCCGACGCGGATCCTCGTGGGTTTGCCTGCGAAGTCGTTCTCCTCGCCGAGCGGTGCGGCCGAGGTGTGGGAGGGGGCGTCCTCTCCGGTTGCCTCTGCCGCGTCGGAACAGCCGGTGAGCGCCATTCCTGCTGCACAGCAGACGGCGAGCAAGGCAGACGCGCGAAAAACCTGGGACATGTTCTCTCCGAGACTGGTGTGCCGGTGCCGAATTGGCGCGTTTGGGGCGGGGGATTCCGCCGAGGCTGGGCTCATGGGGGTACGTGATCAAATTAGGGTCACCGGCATGGCGCTTCCATGGTCTGCGCCCCACTGTTTCAGGTGGGGGCAGCCCTACCGCGGACTTGCCGCATTGCCAGGTGCAAGGCATGAGGTCGCTGCGATGGCGCTGTTGCGCCAACTCTCACGGCAGCAGCCGCAATTGCCTGACGAGAAGTCCGGTCTACCAGGTGACCGGCAGATCGGTGAGGCCGCGGAACACCCAGCCGGACCAGTTCCCCGCCCGCAGGGCGTCGGTGCGGAGGGTGGGAATGCGTTGGTGGAGCAGGGGAACGGCTATTTCCCCGACGGCGATCCGGGCCGCCCAGTGACCTGCGCAGCGGTGGACGCCGCTGCCGAAGCCGAGGTGCGGTTGCCTGGGGCGCGTGATGTCGAAGTCGGCTGGGCGGGGGAAGGCGGAGGGATCCCGGTTGGCTGCCGCGACGACCACGCCGAGCGCCGCCCCGGCGGGAAGACGGAAGCCTTCGAGCACCGCGGGTCTGGTGGTCTCACGCGGATACATGCCCACTGGGGAGCACCAGCGCAGGGCCTCGTCGAACACGGCAGGCCACCGCGCGGGATCGGACAGGGCCAGTTCGCGCTGCTCGGGGTGGTCGCCCAACGCCCGCACGATGGTGGTGGTCATGTGCTGCGGCTCGTTCAGTCCCCCGGAGATGGTGAGTTTGACGTTTGCCCGGACCTGGTCGTCGGTGAGGCCCGCGTTCGCGAGTGCGGAGGTGATCGAACCGTCCGGCTTCGCGCGGAGCCGGGGGAGGAGGTCGTCCAGTACCGCGTCGACCTCGCGTTGGGCGGCGTCGCAGCGCACCCAGATGTCCGGGTCGTCCTGGATGTTGCCGATGCCCTCGATGAAGGTGTGCGACCAGCGCCGCACGTCCTGCGGGTCGGCCATGGGCAGGCCAAGCATGTCGACGAGGTTGTACGCGGCCAGCGGTGCCGCGAAGTCGTGGTCGAGGTCGGCTTCGTCGGGGCCCTTTTCGAGCAGCGCCGCGAGGCAGGTCTCCGCGTTGCGTTCGAAGAGCGGAGCCCAGGCCTCGCGAACCCGCTTGGGACGCAGCGGCGGGTTGACCGGGCCGCGCTCGGTGGCGTGGTCGGGGTCGTCCCGGCGCAGCATGGGTGTGCCTCCGAGGGCTCGGACCATGGTCGCGGCCGCGCCACCAGCGCGTGCCGAGTAGGTTTCCTGGTCGGACTCGATCGCGCGGCAGGCGTCGGACGTCGTGACCAGGTAGCGGTTCAGGGCCGGGACGTGGACGACGGGTGCCAGGTCGCGAAGGCGGTCGTAGGTGTCGTAGGGGTCCCGCTGCATGGCCAGGGGATCGACCCAGTCCGCGGTGGGCGGTGGGGTGGATGCGGCGGTGTCCGGCGTTGTGGTCATGGTGATGCTCCGATGTCAGGTCTGGCTCACTGGTATGTCGACCTCGATCTCGTCGGCCACCGCGTCGAGCGTCACCTGGCAGCCGAGCCGGCTGCGCCGTGGATCGCGTGGCGCGGCCACGCGGTCGAGCATCTCGTTCTCGTCCTCACCCGGCCTGGGCAGTGCCCGGAGGTAGGGCTCCCGGACGTACACGTGGCAGGTGGCGCACATCGCCTGACCCCCGCACTCGCCGACGATGCCCCGAACGCCATTGGTCACCGCTGCCCGCATGAGGTTCATGCCCGCGGCGATGTCGAACGCCTCGCTGCTTCCCCCGTCGTGGTGGAAGGTCACCCTGGGCATCGCGCTCCTTGTCGGTCAGTGGATCGTCTTCCCCGCCTGGTGCGGCGGCCGCCGACTGCTCCTGAGAGTGTCAGGGCTGCTCAAAACCTGTAAAGCAGTGGTTGTTCAAGCGGTAGTCCAGAAAAACTCAAGCGAGAGCAGGACGTCGACATGCCTGGTACGGGCCCGCGCTTCACCATGCGGCAGTTGGACTACTTCGTCACCGTGGCGGACGAGGGCACGATGGCCGCCGCGGCCAAGCGGCACCACATCTCCCAGTCGGCCGTGTCGCTGGCGATCACCAAGCTCGAACGCGCTCTCGGTGTGCAGCTGTTCCTGCGCCGCAAGTCCCGCGGTATCGAGCTGACCGGTGCCGCCCGCCACATGCTCCCGGAGGTGCGCAACCTGCTCGCGCACGCGGGCGAGGTGCAGTCGGCGGCGCAGAACCTGGGGCAGGTGGTGAGCGGCGAGCTGGCGCTCGGCTGCTACCCGACGCTCACGCCGTTCCTGGTTCCCAGGATCCTCAAGGGGTTCCCGGTCGAGTACCCGGAGGTCACCATCCGGTTGTTCGAGGGGTCGGTGGCCGACATGCTCGGGCGGCTGCTGGACGGCACCTGCGAGATGGCGCTGATGTACGACCTCGGTGTGGGCCAGGACATCTCCACGACCGTCCTCTACCGCGTCCGCCCCTACGTCCTGCTCCCGTCCGACCACCGGCTCGCGGTACCGGGGCCGCTCTCCCTGGCGGAGCTGAGGGACGAGCCGATGATCATGCTGGACATGCCGCCCAGCTCGGAGATGTTCCGCGAGGTGCTGGCAGCAGGGGGCATCGACCCGGCCGTGCGCTTCACGACCGCGAACTTCGAGTCCGTCCGGTCACTGGTCGCGAGCGGAGCCGGGTACTCGCTCCTGCTGCAACGCCCGTCGCCGGAGACGACCTACGCCGGGCCTTCGTTGGTGTACCGGGAGATCGTCGAGGAGGTCAGGCAGGTCGACGTCGTCCTGGCGCACGCTCGCGACGCCCGCCTGACCCGCCGCATGCAGGCCTTCGCCGAGTTCTGCCGCGTGACCTTCGACGGGTCGCGCGCCGGCCAGGGGCGGGACTGACGGCCTTGCGCGTCGGCGGATCGGTGCGCGAGTCGTGATCTGGTTCCGGCGATGTCGGCGGGGGTTTCCGACGCGGCCGAGGGGAGCGACTGTCCACTCAGGACTCGACCGTTCCTGGGAGTTGCCCGTCGTGCCGTACGCAGGGGCACCGCGTTGACCTGGATACGGTGCGGGGCGAGCTCGCCGGCGAAGGATCGCATGGGAGGCGGCAGGGCCCCTTCGGCCACGGTCGTGGCCGCACCGATCCCCTCGCGGTCGGTCTCGACGAAGCGGCGCCGCTCGCCCTTGTGCCCGCGATGGATCTTCGACCGTCCGGTGGGTGGGGATTTGAGGGGAGTCCAGATCGATGGGATTCTCCTGCCGTCGCATCAGCTGCGAAAACGACCGGCTGACCTGAGGGCGTCGTCGAGCGACTCGCGTTGACGCATGTCGCCGAATTCGTCGATCTTGTTGATCTTACCGTTGCGGACCTCTGCCACCAGGCAGCGTGGGACACGGACGGGCCGACCGTCCTCAAGTTCACCCTGAAGTGTGGCCGCAAGTGCGAAGCCGTCCTCGCCGACGAGAAAAGAAGACAAGGAGTCGGAGTGGTTTCGCACCACCTCGGTGGTGGCCCGCAGCATGCGAACCATGGCGGCGGCGAAATCGCCTCCGTTCATGGACATCGACTTTTCGTAGTTGTGCCTGATCTCGACGGATTCGGCAAACAGATCCTCGAATCGGGGGTCGACTTCTTCGAGCAGGTAGGTGCGTCGAAAGCGTTGCGCGATCCTGTCGACGGAGATTGACATAAACCCACGAAACCAGTCATGGTCGGATCTGGCAAGCATCTTTGCCGTAGTGGCAAACCGAGGGCATGTGCACTCAGGCCGCCGAATTTCGGGTGGGGAGTTTCCGATGGCGTGTCTGGGATATTCCAGCTGGGCGGTAGCCGGCTTTTTGATGGCTCGTGTGATGGGGTAGGTTGTCGCTCAGCGCCGTGAGCGAAGCGTTTCGCCCGTGCGCCACATGATCATGCGATCGTGGTCGAACCACGAGATGCGCTGGTGCCACTCGGGCACGGCGACACCCCCAAGCACCGAAGCCGTCCTCAATGCACCAACACGATCTTCCCTCGCGCATGCCTCGTCTCGCACAGCTCATGCGCCGCCACCACCTCCCCGACCGGAAACGCCGCCGCCACCGGCACCCGCAGCCGTCCCTGCTCCGCCAACCCCACCGCGACCGCCAACCCGTGCACCGCCATCGGGTCGGCCGACGTCCCCGCGGCACCAGCGGGCACGCCGTGCGACATGTGCACGCCCAGCCCCGCCGCCGTGAAGTCCGGCGCGATCGTCACCACCTTCTCCGCTCCACCCGCGATCGCCACCAGATCCGGCAACGCCCCGCCCGCGCAGTCGAACACCGCGTCCACCCCCGACGGCGCCAGCGCCCGCACCCGTTGCACCAGCCCAGCTCCGTACGCGGTCGGCTCGGCACCCAGCGACCTCAGGAACTCGTGGTTCCCCTCGCTGGCCGTCCCGATCACCCGAGCACCGCGGGCCACCGCCATCTGCACCGCCACGGCACCGACCCCACCCGCGGCACCCTGGATCAGCACGGTGTCCCCGTCCGCGACGCCGAGCCGGTCCAGCACCCTGGTGGCCGTCTCCACCGCCCCGGCGGCACCACCGGCCTCCTCCCAACTCCACGACGCGGGCTTGGGCGCCCACGCCGTCAACACCGCGAAGTCCGCGTTGGCCGCCCGCGCGGCCGTGGTCGTCATGCCGAACACCTCGTCGCCGACCGCCACGCCGGTGACCCCGTCGCCCACCTCGTCCACCACACCGGCGGCGTCGAAGCCGGTCAGGTAGGGGAACGTCGTGGGCACGACGTCGCGGAACTCGCCTGACCTGATGTGCGTCTCGCCGGGGGAGATGCCGGAGGCGCGCACGGCCACGCGGACCGTGCCGGGGCGGGCGTGGGGTGCTTCCACCTCCGCGACGTGCATGACGGAGGGTGGGCCGAACTGGGTGAACCGGACTGCTCTCATGGTTCGGGAACGTAACGGAGCACCCCGTCCGTTTGGCTGAAGTGAGAGACGTGACGGCTGAAGTGGGAACGAAGCTCCGTTCGGACGCGCGCGACAACCGCGAGCGCATCCTCGCGGTCGCGCGCACGGCGTTCGCCGCGGACGGCCTCGACGTGCCGATCCGGGAGATCGCCCGGCGGGCCGAGCTCGGTGTGGCGACCGTGTACCGGCACTTCCAGACCAAGGAGGCGCTGCTCACCGAGGCGTTCGCCGAGCGGATGGCCTCGTGCTCGGTGATCGTGCAGGAGGGGCTGGCCGCGGACGACCCGTGGGAGGGCTTCAGCCTGGTGGTCTCCCGGCTCATGGAGGTGCACGCCCTGGACCGCGGGTTCGCCCGCGCGTTCACCTCGCAGCTGCCGCACGCGGTCGACCTGGCCGCCGAGCGCGACCGCACGCTGCGCCTGCTGCTGGAGCTGGTGCGGCGCGCGAAGGAGACGGGCCCGCTGCGGTCGGACTTCGTGCTGGAGGACATCAGCATGGCGCTGATGGCGAACGAGGGCATCCGCGCCGAGTCACCCGCCCTGCGCGTCGCCGCGTCCCGCCGCTTCGCCGCCCTCATGCTCCTGTCGTTCCGGACCGACCCCGTGCGGAGCCCGCTCCCACCGGCCGTCCGGCTACCGCTGTCCAGGGGCTAGGGCGGCCTGCCGGGCCGCGTCGAACGGCGCCCGGTCGAACACGATCCGGATGTGCGTGATCAGGCCGTCGTGGACCGTCACGCACTCGCTGCCCGGTGCGTGGTCCACCGGGACGGTCCTGGTGTCGTACATCAGCAGCGCGGTCCGGTCGTCGCCGAACGCGGCGATCAGGGTCGACCCGGTCACGAGCCGGGTGAACGGGCCCATGAAGTCGCGGAACGCCGCCGCGCCCTCGATGCGGCCCGCCGGGGCGTCGCAGACGACGTCCTCGGCGACGTGGGTCATCGCGCGCTCGAAGTCGTGGGCGGTCCAGGCGCGGTGGTAGGCGAGCGCGGTGTCGAGAGCCTTGGTGGTCATGGTTGGTTTCCCTTCGTCGGTGTCCCTGGTTGGACACCACGGGGGTGCGCGGCGGAACGGTCCGCGCCCGACCCGCGCCCCCGTGCGAGGATGCCGAGGTGACCCGGAGCACGCGCACGGTCGACGAGCAGGCGTTCCGCGAGCTCGTCACCGCGCACGAGCGCGAGCTGCTGCTGCACTGCTACCGGATGCTCGGGTCGTTCGCCGACGCCGAGGACGTGCTCCAGGAGACGCTGGTCGCGGCGTGGCGAGGGCTGGACGGCTTCGAGGGCCGGTCGTCGGTGCGGACCTGGCTGTACCGCATCGCGACCAACCGCTGCCTCAACGCCCAGCGCGACGCCCGCCGACGCCGCCCACCCGAGCCGGTGCCGCCGTTCGACCCGCCCACGCCCACCCGGCGCGGCGAGGTCACCTGGCTGCAGCCCTACCCCGACGCCCTCCTGGACACCGCGCCCGGCCCCGAGGCCAGGTCCTCCGCCAGGGAGGCGGTCGAGCTGGCGTTCATCGCGGGACTCCAGCGGCTCCCACCGCGCCAGGCCGCCGTCCTGGTGCTCCGCGACGTGCTCGACTTCTCCACCGCGGAGGTCGCCGACCTGCTGGGGACCACAGCGACCGCGGTCAAGGGAGCCTTGCAACGCGCCCGTGCGCGGCTGGACGGACAGGTGCCCGACCACGCGCCGCGGCCGGGCTCACCGGGGGAGCGCGACCTCGTCCGGCGGTTCGCCGACGCGTACACCGCCGACGACGTGGAGGGCGTGGTCGCGCTGCTCACCGACGACGCCTGGCTGGCCATGCCGCCCGCGCCCCACGAGTACCGGGGCCCGGCGGCCATCGCGGGGTTCCTGGGCGCGAGCGCCGCCTCGCGCGCGGGTCGCCGGTTCCTGCTGGTGCCCACCCGCGCCAACACCCAGCCCGCGTTCGGCTGCTACCTGGCCGGTCTCGACCAACCGGTCGGACTGCTCGTGCTGACCGTGCGCGACGACCGGATCAGCGCCATCACCCGCTTCCTCGGCGAGGACCTGCCCCGGCGCTTCGGCCTGCCGTGCTGACCGCGTCCGACAGCGGCGAGAAGTTTTTCGAGGTCGGTGTCGATCCGGTGTCTCCCTGTTCGACGCAGGGGTAGAGGCAGGGCGACGGAAGCCCCGCCGGACCGAGGGGACCCGACATGACCACCACGACCGCCCAGCGCACCGCGACCACCTCCGCCGCCGCTCCGCTCACCCGCCACCTGCCGACCGCGGGCCGGGTCGTCCTGGGCCTGCTGTTCGTGGTCATGGGGCTCAACGGCTTCCTGAACTTCCTGCCCCAGCCCGAAGGCGCCGCGATGCCCGCCGAGGCGCTCGCGTTCAGCATGGCGCTGGCCCAGACCGGCTACATGATGCAGATGACGATGGGCGTCCAGGTGCTGTGCGGGATCCTGTTGCTGGCCAACCGCTTCGTCCCGCTGGCACTCGTCCTGCTCGCGCCGGTCGTCGTCAACATCGTCGCCTTCCACCTGTTCCTCGAACAGGGCGGACTGCCGATCGCCGTCGCCGTGGCCGCCATCGAGCTCGGCCTGGCCTGGACCCACCGCGCCGCGTTCCGCTCGGTCCTGCGCGCCACCTCGGCGTGACGGGCGGGGCTAGTCGAGGAACCTCCGGGCCGCCGCCGCACCCGCGGCGGCGTCGCCCTTGGTCCCGAGAACGGCCGCGACCAGCTCCTCGGTGACGTCGGCGTCCGCCGCGACCAGCGCGTCGATCGCGGAGCTCCGCCCGGTGGCGTCGGCGTACGCGGCGATCAGCTCGTGGCACCGCTCGTCGGACGCGAACGGCGGGTCGACCGAGGAGAAGCCGTCGGGCAGGTCGTAGGGGACCCGCCGCCACCCGCCGTCCTCGTAGCCGTAGACGAACCCGATCCACTGGCCGGGACCCTCGGTCGCCCGAACCGGTCCGCCCCACCAGTCCGGGGCACCGGCCAGCAGGTCGGTCTCCGGCTCACCGAAGTACTCGGCCGCCAGGTTGTAGTAGGTCTCCGACATCTCGTGGTCGTGCCCGATCAGCACCGCCCGCCCACCGTCGAGCCGGTGGAGCTCCGCCCAGTTGCCCCCGCCGTCGTCGTAGTACCACCGACCGCCCTCCGCGTTCGAGCCGTCCCCGAACCCGAGCGCCCCGAGCACCGCCGAGTGCGCCGCCCACCGCCCTCGCATCTCCCGCGGAGCGGGCAGCTCCACCGCGACCAGACCCACGTGCTTCCCCCATCGTCGACAGTGGACAACAGGGGGTCATCCTGCCAAAGGACCCGACTACCCGCCGAGCCGTTCGACGGTGAAGGCCGTCAGGAACCCCACCGTCGTGATCAGTCCGGTGTAGAGCCCGCTGCGCTCGAACGCCTCGGGGATCATCGTGTCCGCCACCATCGCCAGGATCGCACCGGCCGCCACGGCCGTGATCACCGCGATCGTCGCGGGCGAGGCGTCGCGCAGCAACAGGTTCCCCAACAGGGCCGCCACCCCGCTGGCCACCGCGATCCCGCCCCACACCCCGAACACGTACCGGGCCCCGCGCCCAGCCTGCTTCATCCCCGCCGCGCTGGACAGTCCTTCCGGGACGTTCGAGATGAACACGGCCACCAGCACCGCCACCCCGACCCCGCCTCCGCTGAGCAGGGAAAGCCCCAGCACCACCGACTCCGGCACCCCGTCCAGCAACGCCCCCACGGCGATCGCCGCCCCCACCACCAACGCCCCGCCCCGCCCCCGAACCACCCGCAAAGCCAAGGCGCCAAACGATGCACAGCCGCCACCCCTCCCGCTACGGACCGCCCGCCCCTTCCCCGGCGGCAAAGCCGAGCAGCCACCCCAGCCACGTTGGGCGAAGCCCGCCAGCGCGCATCCGGCGCGAAGCGCCTGGGGCCTTGTCCGCCGCGAAGCAAGGATGTCCTGTCCGCGGCGAAGCGCGGATGCTTGGTCCAATGGCGCAGCCGAGGATGCAGTGTCGAGCGGAGCTCGATGCTGGCGAAGCCAGACTTCTCCTCTGTCCCCGATCCACAGCGCCCTCCTGCCCGATCTTGCTTGTCAAGATAGCTCTATCGTCTTGACAAGCAAGATCGGGCATTGAGACAATCGCGCACCGGGGGCCGGGCTTCGCCCCGCCGGTGACCAGGCTCCACCCCCCCGGTGACCCCCTACTCACCAAACCCCACCCCGCTCACCGCAAAGGCACAGCGAACTCCCCGTCCGGCCCCGTCCGCTCCCCACCGGCATTCGGCACCAGCACCATCCTCAACGCCCCCGCGGGCTCCCGCCCCTCCCGCACCACCCAGGCCGCCAACGACCTCAGCGCCTGTTCCGCCTGAGCCGCGCTGTCCCACCGCCCGGCCGCACCCTGCCGGATGAACGCCTCCTGGTGCGCCGCCTCCCGCCTCACCGTCAGGTCCGGGAACCGCGCCGCGACCTCCTCGGCCCCGTCGTCGGGCACCGGCCAGCACCACTCCACCGGGCCGTCGCTGTCCCCGCCGACCTCGCCGTGGTAGATCATGAACGGCGCCCCGGCGATGCCGTCGACCCGCGCGACACCCCCACCCCTCAACCGGTGGATGAACAGCTCCCGCCCGGTGGGCACCAGCTCCTCCTGCCGCACCCTCCGGACCATGCCCACCACGCTGCGCGCGGGCACGTCCCGCACCTCGACCTCGTCCATCTCCGACTCCTCCTCGTGCAGCCTCTCCACGAGCCCGCCCACGACCCGGCGCCGCGCCGCGTGTTCCGCCTCGGTCCCGGCCCAGTGCGCCCGGATCTCCTCGGCCGCCGCGGCGGGGTCCAGTGCCAGCAGCTCCTTCACGCGCGCCAACGGGATCCCGATCCGCCGCAGCGCGGCCACCAGCCCGGCCCGCTCCAGCTGCCCGGCCGAGTACCACCGGTACCCGGTCTCGGCATCGACGCGGGCGGGTACCAGGAGTCCCAGCTCGTCGTACAGCCGCAGCGCCTTGGCCGACAGCCGCGACAACCGCGAGAACTCCCCGATGCTGACCAGCTCCATGGACGGCTCCTCCGTTCCCGACGAGGCCCACTCTGCGGCCTGCCCGAGGGTGAAGGTCAACCAGGACCTCAGCGCCGCCCGTCCCACAGCACGCGCTCGTCCGCCCGGTCGTCCTCGACGGTCGCTGAGTCGGTGTCGAACACCATCGCGACGCGGTGGTCGGGGGAGTACACCGGCCAGCCCGGATCGCCGGAGGTGGCGAAGTCCACCCACGCGCGGTGCACGGTGTCGGCCAGCTTCTGCGGCGCGTGCCCGTCCGAGAGGGCGGCGAACGCGGGTTCGTCGAGGTTGTCGAAGACGAACGGGAGCTCGATCACGTGGCAGGCACCGAGAGCGCCGTCGTAGGCGGGGGACCGCCAGGCGAACTCGTAGACGTGCGTGCGGCCGTGGGCCTCGGCCAGGCGGAGCGCGGGGATCCGGTAGTACCAGTCGGTGATCACGGCGGCCAGCACGTCGCCCGGTGTGCTCCCCGGCCGGTTCGCGCGGTAGCGGCGCACGGCACTCCCGACGGGCAGCCCGTAGCGGAGCGCCGCGAGGTGCAGCACCGCGGAACGGATCTTCGAGATCGCCCCGGTCGGCACCACGAACAGCCGCGCCTCCTCGGTGTTGGTGCCGATCAGCACGTCCACGTCCGACCCGGCCCCCCCGGCGATGCGCTCGATCGGCGGGCCGGGGAGCACGTCCCCGTCGACCACCGGCTCGAACGGCATCAGGTTGCGGGCGACCTCGCCCCACAGCTTCGCCCTCGGTCGGGCCCCGACCTCGGTGGCGACCCGGGTCTGCGCGGCCAACAACCGGTCCGTGGACACGGAGGCGACACCCTCACGGGTCGGCGCGACACCGAGGATCGCGGCCAACCGGGTGCCGATCAGCCGGGCGGTGGCGGGGGAGACGACGCTGTGCGCCGCACCCGACTGCGCGATCGCCCGGTGGAACAGGCCGCGGGCCAAGGGCATGGCGAGCAGCGTGCACACGCTCATGGCGCCCGCCGACTCGCCGAAGACGGTGACGTTGGCCGGGTCCCCGCCGAACCCGGCGATGTTGTCGCGCACCCAGGTCAGCGCGGCCACCTGGTCGAGCAGCCCGAGGTTGGGGGTGCCGTCGCCGAACCAGAGGAAGCCGTCCGCGCCGAGCCGGTAGTTGAGGGTGACCAGGACGACCCCGTCGCGGGCGAAGCGGGTGCCGTCGTAGCCGCCGATCGAGCCGGAGCCGCTGGTGAACGCGCCACCGTGGACGAACACCATGACCGGCGCCGCGCCCGAGGTGTCCGGCGTCCACACGTTGAGGTTGAGGTAGTCGTCGCCGGGGATGATCGACCGGGGCACCAGGTCGGCCAGCGGTCCCGTGCCCTCGGCCTGCGGCGCGGTGGGCCCGAACCGGGTGGCGTCGCGCGTCGACGTCCACGGCTCCACCGGCCGCGGCGGCTGGAACCGGTTGGGGCCGACCGGCGGCGCGGCGTAGGGGATGCCCTTGAACACGAGGACGCCGCCGTCCGCGACGGCGCCGCGGACGCTCCCGTGGCTGGTGGTGGCGATCGGCTGGTCGGTCAACGATCCTCCGGGCGTCGTGCGGTCCGAAACGGTGGTCAGCGCATCGTGCCGGTCACGCGGCGAGCCCGCCGACGAGGAGGGCCACGACCCGGCGGGCGAGGTCGTCGACCTCGGCGGCGGTCTGGCCCTCGACCTTGCGGTACCACATGTCCACGGCGTTGAGGCTGCTCAGCAGCGTCCTGGTGGCCAGGCTCGGGTCCACCGCGCGCAGCGAGCCGTCGTCCACGCCCGCCACCACGACACCGTGGAACAGCTGCTCGTAGTCGCGGCGGAGCTGGTTCAACGCCACCAGGGCGTCGCGCTGGCGGGTCTTGAGCGCGGTCGACACCTCGCCCCGCACGGCCTGGTGGACGATGTGGTGGAACGCCAGGTCCTCCATCAGGTTGAGCAGGTGCGCGACCGACATGGCCACGAGCCGGTCCTTCCCGCTCCCGGTACGGGTCGCGTGCGGCTCGACGCGGTCGCGGACGCGCCGCATGGCCTCCTCGTACACCGCGAGGAAGATGTCGAACTTCGACCGGAAGTGGTAGTAGACCAGGCCCTTGGTCGCGCCGAGGACGTCGGCGATGTCGTCGATCGTGGTGTTGGCGAACCCCGTGACCATGAACGCCTCGGCGGCCGCGTCGAGGATCCTGCTCCGGGCGTCGGGCGCCGCCTCCGGGCTCGCGCTCACCGGCATCTCCTCTCGCCCGACTCGGCCATCGTCGCACACAGTCAACTGTGACGGTTGACACACCAGTCCGCTCGAAATACCGTAATACTCAGTAGTATCCCAGGTGAAGGGGTCTTTGCGAATCCGCCGCACTGGCCTGAACCAGCCGCAGGACCCGGACACCCCCGTGGAGCGCCAACTCCGGAGGGGCCGTCGATGACGACGAACGAGCACGACCTGCCGCACGAGAACGCCACCAGGAAGGCGATGGCTCGGCTGCTGCCGGTCCTGGGCATCGCCTACTTCATGTCCTACGTCGACCGCACGAACATCGCGCTCGCGAAGACCTCGCTGGAAGCCGACATCGGCCTCGGCGCCGCCGCCTACGGGCTCGGCGCGGGCCTGTTCTTCCTGAGCTACGCGCTGCTGGAGGTGCCGAGCAACCTGGTGCTCTACCGGGTCGGCGCCAGGGTGTGGATCGCCCGCATCGCCGTGACGTGGGGCGCGGTGTCCGCGGCGATGATGTTCGTGCAGGACGAGATCTCCTTCTACGCCCTGCGCCTGCTGCTCGGCGCGACGGAGGCGGGCCTGTTCCCGGCCCTGATGTACACGGTCACGCTGTGGTTCTCCCAGAAGCACCGGGTCACGGTGGTCGGCCTGATCTACACCGCCCCCTGCGTCGCCATCGTCATCGGCTCGCCCATGGGCGGCGCGCTGATGGAGCTGCAAGGAGTGGGCGGGCTGCACGGCTGGCAGTGGATGTTCCTCGTCGAGGGGCTCGTGACGATCCTCGTCGGCGTGCTGGTCTGGTTCGTCCTGCCCGGCCGTCCCGCCGACGCCAAGTGGCTCACCCGCGAGGAGGCCGACCTGCTCGCGGAGCGGGCCGTCACGCGGGGAGTGCCGTCGCCGACGCGGATGCGCGGGAACCTGCGGCTGGCGTTCGGGCGCCCGACCGTGCTCGTCCTCGCGTCGATCTACTTCGTCAACCAGGCCATCAGCTCCGGCATCGGGTTCAACTTCCCCGCGCTGCTGCAGTCGCTGGGCCTCAAGAGTCCTTTCCTCATCGGCCTGCTGGCCGGTGGCGGCGGCATCACCGCGCTGGCGGGCGTGCTCTTCTTCCCCTGGCTCAAACGCCGGGTCGGCCGCGAGGTCCAGCTGATCGGCCTGTGCGCCGGGGCGGGGCTGCTGATCCTCGTCGGCTTCCTGTCCTCCGCGAACCCGTTGTGGCGCATCAGCCTCGTCTTCGTCGCCAACTTCTTCGCCCTCGGCACGCTGCCGCTGTTCTGGTCGATCGCGATGTCCCGGATGTCCGGCCTGGTCGCCGTGGCGGGGCTCGCGTTCATCAACATGGTCGGCATCACCGGCGGGTTCGCCGGTCCGTACGCCTACGGCCTCGTCGAGGAGGCGACCGGCAGCCTCATCGCCCCCTACTACCTGATCACCGCCGCCTCCTGCGTCGGCGTGGCCCTCGTGCCCGTCCTCGCCCTGTGCATCCGCCGCGAGAAGCAGCACGAGGACACCGCCGAACCGCTGCCCACCGCCGGAGCCGACACGGCGAACGCGGGTGCGTCATGAGGGCCCGGTGGCTGGTTCTCCTGGTGGTGGCGGCGTTCGCCACCGGCACCGCGCCCGCGGTGGCGAGCGCGCCGCTGCGGTACGCGGCCCTCGGCGACTCGTCGGCTTCGGGTCCGCTGATCCCCAACCAGATCGACGAGCGGTGCCTGCGCTCGGACCGCAACTGGCCGCACGTGCTGGCCGGGCGGCTGCGCGCCGCGCTGGTCGACGTGACCTGCTCGGGCGCGCGGACGGTCGACCTCGCGGGCAGGCAGTCCGGTGTGGTGCCGCCGCAGTACGACGCGCTGCGCCGCGACACCGAGCTGGTCACGATCGCCATAGCCGCCAACGACATCGCGATGTACGAGGCCTTCACCGAGTGCGCGACCCCGGCACCGCCGCCCGTCCCCGCGGGGCCGACGTGCCAGCAGAAGTCCACTTCGGGCGGAGTCGACAAGTACACCGCCCGCACGGCCGCGACCGCGCCGAAGGTGGGGGCCGCGCTGGAGGAGATCCACCGCAGGTCGCCCAACGCGCGGGTGGTCGTCGTCGGGTACCTGACCTACTGGCGTTCCGGCGGCTGCTACCCGACCGACCCGTACCTGCCCGCCGACGCGGACTACATCCAGAGCCGGATGGACGGGGTCGCCACGATGCTGGCGCAGCAGGCGAACGCGCACGGCGCGACCTTCGTGGACATCCGGCGGCCCAGTTCCGACCGCGGCCTGTGCGAGCAGCCCGCCCGCCGGTGGCTGGAGGGCGGGAACCCGGCTTCCCCGACCTACCCGTACCACCCGAACGCCGCCGGGATGGCCGCCGCGGCCTCGATCATCGCGGGGGTGGTGCAGACCCGCCGCTGAGCGCGGGGACGAGCGCCCCGCGGAACGGCGCGGGCGGGCTCCGGTGCGGTCCGCGATCGGCGTCGCGGACGCGCAGGGAGCGGAGTCCGCCCGCGCCCCCGACCACTACCCGCCGAGTGCGACGTGCAGCAGCTTCTCGTTGCTGTTGTTGGGAGTGCTGTCCTTGTCGCCGGTGGTCGACGTCGTCAGCCACAGACCGCCGTCGGGGGCAGGTTCCACCGTGCGCAGCCGCCCGTAGGTGCCGTTGAAGTAGACCTGCGCCTCGGGCAGGCTCTCACCCGAGATCGGCTCCCGGTACAGCCGGGTGCCGCGCTCGCAGGCCACGTACAGCACGTCGCGGACCACGGTGATGCCCGAGCACGAGCCGTCGGCGGTGGAGTAGGTGCGCTTGGGCGCGATGAACCCGGCGGTGCCGCAGGACCCCGTGCCGTTCGTGGTGCCCTCGCACGCGGGCCAGCCGTAGTTGCCGCCCTTGGTGATCAGGTTGGTCTCGTCCATGACCGAGTTGCCGAACTCCTGCTCCCACAGCCGTCCCTGGGAGTCGAACGCCAGCCCCTGCGGGTTGCGGTGGCCGTAGCTCCACACGTAGTTGCCGAACGGGTTGTCCGACGGCACGCCGCCGTCCGGGTTCAGCCGCAGGACCTTGCCGTTGAGCCCGGACTTGTTCTGCGCGTTGTCGCCGTTCTGGGCGTCGCCGGTGCTGGCGTAGAGCTTGCCGTCCGGGCCGAACCGCAGCCTGCCGCCGTCGTGGAACTTGTTGCGCAGGATGCCGCTGAGCAGGATCTGCTCGGACCCGGTGTCGAGCCGGTCGTTCTCCAGCTTCATCCGCACGATCCGGTTGTCGTTCGGGGAGGTGTGCATGACGTAGAGCCAGTGGTCGCTCGCGAACGACGGCGAGATCGCCAGGCCCATCAGGCCGCCCTCGCCGTCGGTGCCGGACACGTTGGGCACCGTGCCGACCGTCGTCTTCGCGCCGGTGGCCGGGTTGAGGTGGACGATGTCCTGCGCGTCGCGGCGGCTGTAGAGGACCGTGCTGTCGGGC
Organism: Umezawaea tangerina; assembly: GCF_003002815.1. GTDB lineage: Bacteria > Actinomycetota > Actinomycetes > Mycobacteriales > Pseudonocardiaceae > Umezawaea > Umezawaea tangerina. The sequence goes on from NZ_PVTF01000008.1 coordinate 262,732, forward strand.
AGGGTGACCAGGCCCCACGGGATGTCGGTGTCGGTCCCGACCTGCGTCACCCCGCACACCGGGTTGCTGCACCCGGCGCCGGTGGTCACCGAGGCGGTGTTGCTGCGGCCCGAGGTGTTGGCCTGCCCGTCGCGCGCCGCGACGGAGTACTGGTACCGGGTGTTCGCGGCCAGCCCGCTGTCGATGAACGAGGTGGCGGGCGGGACGGTGGCGGTGCCGGTGACCGTGCCGACCTTGGTGTCCCCGCGGAACACGTCGTAGGCGCGGACACCGATGTTGTCGGTCGACGCGGCCCACGACAGCGTCACCGTGGTGCCGGACGCGGACCCCACCAACTGCGAGGGCGCGGTCGGCGGCTGGGTGTCGGCCTGGCACTGCGGCGGCGTGATCGGCACCGTCGTGCTGGCCTGCGACACGTTGCCCGCGGCGTCGCGCGCGTTCACGAACAGCCCCCAGGTGACACCGGCGACCACGTCGAGGCTGGTGGACAGGGTGGTGCCGCTGACCGACTTCATCAGCTGGCCGTCGTGGTAGACGTCGTAGAAGGCGACGCCGACGTTGTCGGTCGAGGCGTTCCAGGAGAACGTCACCGAGTCGCACGCCAGGTTGCCGACCCTGGCGTTGCCCGGCACCGTCGGGGCCTGGGTGTCGACGCTGCCGCCGGAGGTGCGCCACTTCTGGTTGTCCTGGCCGTTGCAGGTCCACATGCCCACCAGGGCGCTGTTGGCCGTGCTCTGGCCCTTCACGTCCAGGCAGAGGCCGGACTGCGCGCCGACGATCGTGCCGTTCGCGTTGAGCGACCAGCGCTGGTTGGCGCCTCCGTTGCAGGTGTAGACCTGCACGTCGGCAGGCGACGTCGTGTCCGCGCCGACCACGTCCAGGCACAGGGTGTCGTCGTAGACCCGGATCTCGCCGGTCGAGGTGAGGTTCCACGACTGGTTGGCCTGGCCGTGGCAGTCGAAGATGTTGACGGCGGTACCCGACTCGCGGGAGCCGCCCACCACGTCGAGGCAGCGGCCGGAGGCCACGCCGACCACGGCCGTCCCCGCCGCCGCGGAGGCGGGCACCGCGCTCGCGGTCGAGGCGATCGTCGCCAGGGTCGCCACGATGGCCAGCAGGCGGGCCGTCCCGGCCCTCGTCGTGCTTCGTCGCATGGGGTTCCTTCGGTGTCGCACAGGGACCGCGACGGTGGGAGGACCCCGGCGCCGCGGAGGGGAACGGCTCCGCGACCAGGCGGGTGGCGACGGTGCCGCGGCGGGCGGACCAGTGGAAGCGCTCTCACCCACCTGGAGGCCACTGTCCCAACGGTCCGCCTCCCCGTCAACTCGAGAGCGGCGAGGCGGGCTTCGTCGGACGACGGGGCCCTTGCGCCACCGGCGTTTTCCCGCCGTCGACCGTTCGCCACCTGAGACGGCCCTGTCCGGACCGGACCACAAAGGACGGTGCGTGGACCCGTCGGTCTACTCCGGGGTCGTCGCGTGGTCGGCGAAAGCACGCGCGTAGGAGTCCGCGCAGCTCTCCGGGGTGGTCAGCGACGTGACCACATGACCGTCCACGCTCAGCGGCGGGTCGACCGGTAGCGCGCGCACGCGGCGCGAGACCAGCCCGGCGAGCTGCTCGGCGGGCAGCAGCGTCCAGGCCCTCGGGTCGGCGCCGACCTCGATCAGGACGTTCACCGGGGTGCCGCCCGACGGCCCGGTCAGCGGACCCACCCCCGCCTGGCGCAGCGCGGACACGATCGCGTCGTGCAACGGCGGGTCGACGTCGCGCGAGGGCAGCCGCACGGCCGTGCGGTCCAGGTCGGCGAGCACGACCGCGGGGCGGTCGGCCGCCGGGTGGGTCTCGGACACCGCCACCCACAGGGCCTCCGACCACACCCGCACCGCGCGGACACCGGCCGTCGTCACCTGCCCGCGCACGAGCGCCAGGTCCAGCTCCCCGTCGCGGACTGCGTCGAGCCGCGCGGGCACGGGCAGGTCCACGAGCACCGGTTCCGCGGGCCGCTCCGCCTCGCGCATGCGGGCGACACCGCGTTCCAGCCGGTTGGTGAACCCCGAGGCCACCCCGATCCGCACCCGCGCCGCCGACTCACCCGCGACCACCCGCACGCGGGCCGCCACGGCCAGGGTCTCGCGCGCGGCCTCCAGCACCCGGACACCGGCCTCGGTGAGCCGCACGTGCCGGGGCGACCGGTCCAGCAGCACCACGCCCAGCTCGCGTTCCAGCCTGGCGATCTGCTGGCTCACGGCGGACTGCACGATGTCCAGCCGCTGGGCGGCCCGCCCGAAGTGCAGTTCTTCGGCGACGGTCACGAAGTACCGCAACGCCCGGAGCTCCACGGCGCCCTCCTCGATCACGAAATGTGATTACTGCGGAGTCTAGGTGGGGCTGGTTCGGGCCCGCCGGGTCGACTGGGATCGACCCATGCGCATCGGAACCGGACTGATCGGCCCAGCCACGCCCGCGGACGTGGTGGAGGCCGCCGCGGACGCCGCCCACCGCGGCCTGGACAGCTTCTGGACCAACCAGAACCCCGGCGGGTGGGACCCGCTCACGCTGCTGGCCACCCTCGGCGAACGGCCGCCCGAGATCGGCACCTCGATCGTCGCGACCTACCCCCGGCACCCGGTGACCTTGGCGGCCGAGGCCGTCACCCTGCAGGCCGCGACCGGCGGTCTGACGCTGGGCATCGGGCCCAGCCACGCCTGGTACGTGCGCGACCAGCTCGGCCTGCCCTACACCTCGCCCCTGCGGCACACCCGCGAGTACCTCACCGTGCTGCGCCCGCTGCTGCGCGGCGAGCACGTGCGGCACACGGGGGAGTTCTTCACCGTCGACACCGAGCTGTCGGTCTCCGCACCGCCCCCGCCGCTGCTGATGTCGGCGCTCGGGCCGCGGATGCTCGACCTCGCGCGGGAGCTCGCCGACGGGGTCGTGACCACCTGGGTGACACCCGAGCTCATCGCCGAGCACGTCGTGCCCCGCGTCGGACCCGGCCTCCGCGTCGTGGCCGGGGTGATCACCCTGCTGACCACCGACCCCGACGCCGCCCGCGAGGCGCTGGCCGTGGACCTCGCCTTCGTCGGCGACATGCCCGCCTACCGCGCGTCGCTCGGTCGCGCGGGCCTGTCGAACCCGGCCGACACCGTCGTCGTCGGCGACGAGGCGACGATCCTCGACGCCCTCGCCCGGTTCCGCGACGCCGGGGTCACCGACGCCGTCGTGACGCCCCTGGGCAGCGCGGCCGACCGGGCGCGGACCCTCGACCTGGTCGGCGCGTTCACGGCCACCGCGGGCTGACCGGCGTCAGGCCCGCCTCGCGGTGGTGAGCGCGTCGAACCAGGTGGGCACCACCGCGTCGGGGTCGGGGGTGGGGCGGCGGTGGCGGATCGCGTCGACCCCCGCCGCCCGTGCCGCCGCGAGGTCCACGGGCAGGGTGCCCACGAACGCGCACGCCTCCGCGGGCGTGGCACCGGTCAGCACCGCCGTGGCGACCAGGTCCGGCGCGGGCGGCAGGACGGCCGGGTCGGACCCGCTCCGCCCCGCCACCCTGCCCACGTGCTCGACCAGCCCGTGCAGCACGAGGAACGCCCGGATCGCGCCCACGTCGAGCGAGCCGACCACGGTGATCCGGGTCCCGCCCGCGGCCAACGCGGCGAAGGCCTCGCGGACACCGGGCGTGACCCGCGCCGCGGCCACCAGCTCGTGCTCGATCCGGCACCACTGCGCGTACACCGCGTGCTCGGTGGCGGGGCCGATCGTCGCCGCGTAGGCCAGCACGGCGAACGGGTCCTCGGTCCGCACGACCTTCCTCGGCAACCGGTCCTCGGCCACCATCATCCGCAGCCGGGCGGCGACCGGCCCCCGCACCAGCCCCTCGGCCACCGGTCCGTCCAACGCCACCAGCACGTGGTCCCGGTCCGCGAGCAGTTCCCCGGCACGCATCGGATCCCCCTTCCCCCGAGGTCCAGCATGCCGCCGATCACCCGTCCTGTCAGGGGTGTCGGGCAGGATTGCGCCGATCACCCCGAGACCACGAGACCGAGGATCGACGATGCCGCGACGGACCTCCACGACCCTGCACCACATCGAGGTGGGGGAGGGCGTCCCCGTGCTGGCGCTGCACGGGTGGACGCTGGACCACCGGGTGGTGCTGGGCTGCCTGGAGCCGGTGTTCGCCGGGCTGCCCGGCTACCGGCGGCTCTACCCGGACCTGCCGGGGATGGGGCGCTCGCCCGCGCCGGAGTCCGTGGCCGGGTCGGACGACCTGCTCGACGCCGTGCTGGACTTCGTGGACGACGAGCTCGGCGACGAGCCGTTCCTGCTGGTCGGCGAGTCCTTCGGCGGCTACCTCGCCCGCGCGCTCACCCGCGCTCGTCCGGAACGGGTGCTCGGGCTGGCGCTGGTGTGCCCGGTCGGCACGGCGGTGGACAGGACCGAGCGCGTCCTGCCGCCGCCGGAGGTGCTGGAGGACGAACCGGGGCTGCTGGACGGGGTCGACCCGCGAGTCGCCGAGGAGTTCACCGAGGACGCCGTCGTCCGGACCACCGAGACGCTGCGCCGGTTCCGCGAGGACGTCATGGTCGGCATCGAGCTCGCCGACGAGACCGCGTTGGCGCGCCTCGAAGGCAACCGGCGGCTGTCGCTGGACCCGGAGGGCGGGGCCCCGTTCACCCGGCCGACGCTCATCGTCGCCGGGCGGCAGGACTCCGTCGTCGGCCACGTCGACCAGTACGCCCTGCTGCCGCACTACCCGAGGGCGAGCTTCGCGGTGCTCGACCTGGCCGGGCACAACCTCCAGTTCGAGCGGCCCGAGCTGTTCGGGGCGCTGGTGGTCGACTGGGTCGACCGCGTCGCCCGCCACCGCTGAGCCGGACTCAGGCCAGGTTCGGCGAGCCGAGGCAGTGGGCGGCGGAGGTCGCGGCGGCGGTGAGGGCCGCGGGCACGTCGGCGCCCGCGAGGTGGGCCAGCAGGAAGCCCGCGAAGAACGCGTCGCCGGCCCCGTTGGTGTCCACGACCCGTTCGACCGGGACCGCCGCCACCCGGTGGTGCACGCCGTCGGCCACCGCCATGGCACCGTCCGCGCCCAGCGTCGCCACCGCGACCCGGCACCCGGCCGAGGCGAGCAGGGCGGCCAGGTCGGCGCGGTCGGGCACGCCGTCGTCGTTGAGGAACAGGTAGTCGGCGGCGTCCAGGAAGTCCTGGTGGTAGGCCGAACTGCCGTCGTAGTCGTGCAGGTCGCACCAGACGGGGAGACCGGAGGTCGCGGCCAGCAGGGGGCGGGAGTGCTCGGCGAGGTCGATCACGACGGCGTCGGCGTCGGCCAGGGCGGCCAGCGCCCGGTCGTCGTGCCGGGGAGCCGTCAGCACCGGCACCTCCAGGTAGATCGACACCCGGCCGCCGTGGGAGTCCATCAGGTTGAGGTGCTGCTCGGTCGGCCCGTCGGCGATCTCCGCGATCACCTCGACCCCGGCCGCCGCGAGGGTGTCCACGATCCTGCGCCCGTGGTCGTCGTCGCCCACGGCGGTCCGCAGGGTGACCCGCGCGCCGAGCCTGGCGAGGTTCAGCGCCTTGCCCGCCGACGTGCCGCCGATGGTCTCCCAGTGGCGCCGGGCGGACGCCTTGTGCGGACGGGCCTCGGGCAGCTCCTCCAGTTCCACCAGGCGGTTCCAGGACACCGGGCCCGCGACGAACACCCTCGGATCGGTCATCGGCCCATTGTGGATCACGAACCGGTGTAGCTGCGGTAGCGCAGCAGCACCCGGTCCACCAGCGGCCCGGCGGCCCCGGTGTAGCAGGCCGGGTCCAGCAGCTCGGCGAGGTCGGCCGCGGCCAGCTCGGGCGCCTCGGCGAGGACGTCGCCGAGCGGGACGTCCGCCGCCGCGGCGCGGAACGCGGCCCCGGTCAGCAGCGACTTGGCCTTCGCCTTGCCCACCAACGGGGTCAGGGCCACCGCGAGGCGTTCCGCCACGATGGCGCCGCGGGTGAGGGCGACGTTGGCCAGCATCCGCTCGGGGTGGACCTCCAGGCCCTCGGCCAGCTCCACGGCGGCGAACGCCGCGCCCCCGGCCAGCCGCAGCGCCTCCCGCAACGGCTGCCACTCGGCGTGCCAGGCCCCGGCGGGGCGCTCGTCCTCGGCGACCATGGACTGCGCCAGGACCATCGCGTGGGCGGGCACCTGCCGGGCGGCCGACACGATCAGCGTCGACAGCACCGGGTTGCGCTTCTGCGGCATCGCCGACGACGCGCCGCGCCCCTCGGCCGCGGGCTCGGTGACCTCGCCGATCTCCGTGCGGGACAACGTCTGCACGTCCACCGCGAACTTCCCCAGCGCCCCGGTGACGAAGCTCAGCACCGCGCCGAGGTCCGCGATCGGCGTGCGCACGGTGTGCCACGGCAGCACCGGCTCGGCCAGGCCCAGCTCCTCGGCGAACGGCGCGATCAGCTCCACACCGCCCAGCGGCAGCCCGCCCTCCCGCTTCGCGTGCTCCCCGTAGGCGGCCAGGGTCCCGGCCGCGCCGCCGAGCGAGGCGGGCAGCCCGGCGGAGGCCACCGACCGGACCCGCGCCAGCGCGTCGAGCACGAGCTGCAACCACCCGGCGGCCTTGAGCCCGAACGTCGTCGGCACCGCGTGCTGCGCCAGCGTCCGCCCGGCCACCAGGGTGTCGCGGTGCTCCTCGGCCAACGCGGCCAGCGCGGCCGCGACCCGGCTCAGGTCGGCGTCGATCCCGGCCAGCACCCGGCGGGCCACCAGCATCGCCGCCGAGTCCAGCACGTCCTGGCTGGTGGACCCGCGGTGCACGTGCTCGGCCGCCGCCGGGTCGACGGTCGCGACGAGCGCCGTGAACGCGGGCACCAGCGCCACCACGGGGTTCGCCGCCGCCCGCGACGCGCGGGCCAGCGCGACCAGGTCCAGCCTGTCGGCCTCGGCGGACTTGGTGATCACCTCGGCGTGCGCCGCGGGCACCATGCCGATCCGCGCCTGCGCCCGCGCCAGCGCGGCCTCGACCTCCAGCATGGCCTGCAACCAGGCCTCGTCGCACGTCGACGCCTCGGCGGGCGTCCCTGTCCAGGTGGGGGCTAGCAGTCCGGAGTCGGTCCCGGCGGCGGTTCGGCTCATGCTGTGGCGCTCCTGTACGGGCTGTGGATGGTGAGCACGGCGCGGGCGATGGCGTCGGCGTCCTCCAACGTGACCGATCCGACGCCGGGGCGGATGCCCGCCGCCGTCACCCAGTGCACGCCCTCGGTGGGCACGCCGAAGGCGAACCGCGCGGGGTGCGCGGCACCCGTGCGGTCGACCAGGCGGTACGGGCGCCCGGTCACGGCGAGGCCGCCGCTCTCGTAGCCCCCGACCAGGTAGGGCCGCGAACGGCCGGTGGTGAGCAGGTAGCGCAGCAGCGGGTTCGCGCTGCGCCGCACGTCGACGTCGGGCAGCCGGGCCTCCACGAGCGCGCGGCAGCGGACCGGGTCGCCGGGGACCTCCTGGGAGTCCACCAGGAACACCCCCTCCGCGGTAGACCGGCGGATCCTGATCCCCGGCCCGACCGCGTGCAGCACACCGGCCTCGACCAGGGCGATCATCTCCTCGACCCGCCGCGCGGGCGGGCCGATCGAGGTGAACGCGTTGAGCGGGCTGTACCAGCCCTCCAGCTCGTCGCGGTAGGACGTGCCGCTGATGCCGCCGTGGTCCACCACCAGCCGGATCTCGTTGCGCAGGTCCCGCAGCACGTCGAGCGCGGACTTGAGCGGGCTGGACAGGTTGCCCATCCTGGCCTGCCGCACGTCCTGGTGCAGGTGCTCCAGCAGCCACGCCTGGAACTCCTCGCGCCCGCCGAACACGCGGTCGCCCTGCGGGCGTTCGACCAGCGCCCAGTCCCACCGCTGCTCGACCGGGACGCCGTACTTCTCCAGCAGGGCGTCGTCCTCGGCCGGGTCACCGTCCACGAAGGACCTGGTGAACGAGTCCGAGTCCACGTCGCCGCTCGCCGCGCGGATCAGGATCCCGTAGTAGACGGCCCTGACCTCGCGGTCCACCAGCGGCCACACGGCCTTGCGGAAGCCCACCGGCTCCCCGGACCCGGCCCGCGCGCGCAGCCCGGCGATCACCTCCTCGGTGAGGAAGAACGGCTGGTGCCTGCCGTGCGCGCCCTTCTGGTTCTCCCCGCGGGCGTGGTAGGGGATGCCGCGGCGGGATCCCGCGTGCAGCACGGGTTCCAGCCCGGACGGCTCGTAGCGCAGCCCGTCGGCGACGCGGTGGAACCGCCCGCCCCGGCCGACGGTGAGCAGCGCCAGGTAGTCGAAGAAGTTGAGCCCGACACCGCGCACCGCCACCACCGTGCCCGGAGCGATCGCGCTCAGGTCGACGTCGGCGGGGTTGGCGGGTTCGACGTGGGCCAGCCGGTGCCGCCGGGCGAACCGCCGGTTCTCGTCCTGCTCGCGGCTGCGCGCGAGTGGACCGTGGCCCAGCGCCAGCACGACCGCGTCCAGGCCGGTGAGCCGAGAGCCGTCCAGCAGCGTCACGGTCTGCGTGCCGTCCTCGTCGTCGTCGACCGCTACCGCGGTGCCCGCGTGCACCGAGATCGCGACCGACCCCGGCGCGGTCGCGACCAGCCGCTGGAACACCCAGTCCAGGTACCGCCCGTAGAACGCCCTGGTGGGGTAGTCGTCCGGGCCGAGCGAGGACGCCTGGGAGGCAACGGGTTCCGCGCACTCGACCGCGCCCGCGACCACCAGCCGGGCCCACTCGTACAGGCTCGGCCCCGGCACCACGGGCCCCTCGCAGGGCACGCTGTCGTCGGTGTACAGGCTGATCTGCGAGGTGACCGTGTTCATCAGCAGGTGGTCGGACTGGTGGGTGCGCCACACGCCGCCCGGCCCCGGCGGGTACGGGTCGACCACGTGCACCTCCACCGGGCGGCCGTCCGCGTTGGCGCACAGGCGTTCCAGCACCGAGGTCCCGCGCGGGCCCGCCCCGACCAGGCAGACCCGCAGGGTGGCCCGCGCGCTCATCCGGACGCCAGCCCGCGCCGCCACGACACCGACGGCTTCCACCCGAGCCGTTCGCGGGCCCGGTCGGTGCTCGCGCCGCGCATCGCGGTGAGCTGGTGGTTGGTGAACCACCCCAGCACCCGCTGCGCCATCTCCGCGTCCAGCACCCGCGGCTCGGGCGCGCCCAGCATCCGGGCGTACTCCGGCAGCCAGGCCGCCCCCTCGGCCGGGTCGTCGTCGGCGATGTTGAACACTCCGGTCACCTCACTGTCCACAGCGGACAGAGCGGCGGTCGCGGCGTCGTCGACGTGCAGGAACGACGTCACGCCCACGGCGTCCTCCGGCAACGGCATCCGACCGCGGCCGACCCTGGCGCCGAACGGGCCCTCCGGGTCGTACTGCGTCCGGGCGCCGAACAGGGTGCCGTAGCGCAGGATCGTGCCCGCGATGTCGGGCGTGCCCAGCACCAGCCGTTCCAGCTCGGCCACGGCCTGCACCGTCCGCGCCCACGACGGGTCGGGCGCGTCCAGGTGCAGCGGCGCGTCCTCGTCCAGCACGGGCCCGCCGAGCGGCGCGGTGGCGAACGCGATGCTCTGCACCACCAGCTTCCGCGTGCCCGCCTCCCTGGCCGCGGTGATGAGGTTCGCGGTGCCCTCGGTGCGCAGCCGGGCCGTGGTCTCCATCGCGTCCGCGCTCATCTGCCGCAACGCGGTCAGCTGGTGCACCACGACGTCCGCGCGGGCGGCGCGCAGCGCGAGCCGCACCGCCACCGGGTCCAGGGCGTCGGCCACCACGACCTCGTCCGCCTCGGCGGTCCGCGACCCGTCGCGGACCATGGCGGTGACGTGGTGGCCCCTGGCCCGCAGCAACGGCAGCAGGGCGCTGCCGACAAGGCCGGTCGCACCGGCGACGAGCACCCGCACCGCTAGTCCCCTTCCGCCGGAGCGATCCGCATCAGCAGCCTGCACGCCGGGTCGCCGTGCCGCAGGCACCCCGTCGAGCAGTTCTCCACCAGGGCCACGCCGAGACCGTCCGACCAGCCCGCGTGCACCTCGGTGCACGGGCACTCGTAGCCCTCGGTCGACCCGGCCATCCGCACCATGGTGAGCGCGAAGTTCTGCCGGATGGTGATCTCCACCAGCTCGTCGTCGAGCACCTCCGACCGGATGTCGCGCAGCTCGTGGGGGAACATCCGGTCGGCGCACGCGTCGTAGCGCTGCCGCAGCTCCTCCATGTCCCGCGCGGGCTTCCCACCGAAGTGGCGCGCGACCTTGCGGCCCACGGCCGTGGCCACGTACCGCAGCGCCTCGGCGTTGACCTCGTTCGCGACCTCCTGGCCGAACCGCTTGGCCACGCCCTGGTACCAGCGGGCGTCGTGCAGCCACCAGGAGCGGTAGACGTCCATCATCTCCGCACGGGTGGTGCTGTCGACCTCCTCCACCGCCGTCATCGACCACCGCCGGAGAGCTGTTCCTGGAAGCGCTCGCGCATGAGCCGCTTGAGGACCTTGCCGGTCGCGCCCTTGACCACGTCGGTCGCGTCCATCCGCAGCGCCCGCGTCAGCGTCGGGAAGCCCTTGGCGCGCAACACCTCGTTGACCAGCTCGGTCCACTTCGCGTCGTCGGTGCCGTCGTCGGCGACCTGGAGCAGCACGTAGGCGTCGGCCAGCCCGTCGCCGTCCCAGTCGGCCCGGACGCCCTCGGGCGCCACGCCGACCACGGTGCAGTCGGCCAGCACGGGCAGCTCGGCCAGCAGCAGCTCCTCGGTGCGGGTGCTGAAGACGATGCCCTCGGCGGTGCGGATCGCGTCCGGCGCCCGGTCGAGGTGGTAGAAGTTGCCCTGCTCGTCCTGCATCGACAGGTCGCCGGTCAACCAGTACCCGCCCAGCCGCAACCGGTGGAACGTCAGGGAGTCGTTCCAGTAGCCGGGGGTCAGCGTGGGGGAGCGCACCCCGAGCCTGCCGACCACGCCGGGCGGCAGCGGCTCGCCGTCCTCGGAGAGCACCGCGGCCTCGGCGAAGCTGATCGGCTTGCCGATGCACCGGCCGTAGGCGGCGCTGCCCGGCTTGTGGCCGTTGTGGAAGATCGAGTACCCGGTCTCCGACGAGCCGAGCCCGTCGGTGAACACCGAGCCCGCGACCCGCACGCGCTGGAAGTCCTCGCCCACGGTCTCGTGGCTGCCCTGCGCGATCAGCTCCCGCACGTGCGCCTCGTGCGCCGCGTCCCCGGTGTTGTACCAGGCCTCGACGCTGTCCAGGTCGCGCGCGGACAGGTCCTCCGCGGCCATCTCGCCGTAGGTGCCGGCGAACGCGAAGATCGTGGTCGGGTGGAACCCCTCCGCCGCGTCGAGCACGTCCACACCGCGCTGGCTGGACAGCAGCTTCACCGGCGAGCGCAGCAGGAAGCCGAACAGCATCACCGAGATCGCGGCGTTGTGCGAGCCCGGCAGCGCCACCAGCAGCCTGCCCATCGCGGCCCCGACCGACAGCCGCAGGCGGTGCAGCTGCGCGTACAGCAGGGTCTCGTGGGTGTGCGGCACGGCCTTGGGCATGCCGGTCGTGCCGGAGGAGTGCGAGATGATGATCGGGTCGGTCTTGTGGTGGGAGTAGGGGTAGCTCTCGGGCAGCGGCCCGGACGCGGTGATGTCCTGGGCCGTGACCAGGAAACCGAGCTCCAGGTCGTCGTGCGCGAGCGTCGGGTGGTGCTCGACGTCGGCCACCGCGCCGACCGCGCCCTGGCGGCGGATGTACTCGCGGGCGATCTCGGGGCGCAGGTTGCCGTTGACGAACGACGGGATGGCGCCCAGCGAGGTCAGCGCCAGGAAGTTCACCGCGAACTCGGTGCTGGACCGGGTCTGGATGGCCACCGGGTCCCTCGGCTTCACGCCCCTGGCGTGGAACCAGGAGGCGTAGGCCTCGACGGCGGCGTGCAGCTCGCCGAGCGTGAGCACCTCGGGGTGGGTCCCGTCGGGCGCGAGCCAGGTGCCGTCGGTCCAGAGCACGTCGTCGTCCATCGACCTGCCGTAGGCCTTCAGCCGGTGGATGACGTTGCCCGCGCCGAGCGTGCCGTCGTTCAGCACCTGCGCGCGTTCCGCTTTGCTGATCATGGTGTCGACCCTTTGTTCTGGGCGGCCAGTGCGGCCAGCTGTCGGAGGTCTTGGCCGCCGGGTTCGGCGGCGGGGGAGTCGCGGTCGACGAGCAGGGCGACCGCGTAGTCCTCGGTGGGGGGCGGGACGTCCAGCTCCCGCAGCGCCGCGGTGGCGCGGTCGTTCGCGGCCAGCTCGACGCCGACGACGAGCACCCGGTCGAGCTCCGGGTCGTCCAGCAGGACGGCCGCGGCGTCGAGCAGCTCGAAGCCCAGGTCCGCGGTCGCGGACAGCGCCACCAGCGGTCCGGTGATCCCGAACTCCTTGCTCAGGTAGCCGAGGACGGCGTTCGGGGTGGCCTGCATGAACAGCAGCGGGTTGCCCACCTGCCCGCCGACCATCAGCGTGCTCGCCAGGTCGGTCGTGGTGGCGTCGCCGACGACGCTGCCCAGCACGACCGCGGTCCGCGTGCCGTCGCCGGGGTGCTCGACCAGGCAGCGGTGCGCGACCGCGTTCACCAGCGGGCTGAACGTGGACTCGATGAAGCCGGGCAGCGGCTCGGCGCTGCTCGCGGTCGTCACGGGCGCTCCAGCAGGAGCGCGGTGTTGGCCCCGCCGAACGCCGCGTTGATGCTCAGCACCCGCCGCACGTCGGCTTCGCGGCTCCGGTTGGGCACGACGTCGAGGTCGCAGTCCGGGTCGGGCCCGGTGAGGTTCGCGGTGGGCGGCAGCACGCCGTCGCTGAGCGCCAGCAGCGCGATCACCAGCTCCACGACCCCGGCGGCTTCCAGCAGGTGGCCGGTCGTGCTCTTGGTGGAGCTGACCGGGACCCGGTCGGCGCGCGTGCCGAACACCTCGCGCAGCCCGCGGGTCTCGGCCGGGTCGTTGTGCTTGGTCGCGGTGCCGTGCGCGTTCACGTAGTCGACCCGCAGCCCGTCCGGGTCGCCGGCGCGGCGCAGCGCCCGACCGACCGCGGCGGCCAGCCCGGCGCCCTCCGGGTGCGGCCGGGCGATGTGGTGCGCGTCGGAGGCGGCGCCCCAGCCGACGACACCCGCCAGCGGTCGCGCGCCCCGGCGCCGCGCGGCCGTCGCCGACTCCAGCACCACCGCGGCCGCGCCGTCACCGAGCAGCAGCCCGTCGCGGTCCGCGCTGAACGGCCGGATCACGCCTCCGCGCGACAACGCCCGGCCCGAGTCGAACTTGGCGAAGTTCTCCTCCTCCACCAGGTAGGCGCCCGCGCACACGGCCGACTCCAGCCGCCCGGACGCGATCAGCCCGCAGGCGTGGATGATCGCGGTCGCGGAGGCGACGCAGGCGTTGGTGAACGCCAGCCGCCGCCCCGTCGCGCCGAGCCGCGCGGCGAGCAGGTCGGCCAGCCGCGAGGGCACCGTGTCGGCCACCTCGACACCCGCCTCGCCGCGCCGGAACCGGGTCAGCGCGGCGAAGTCGCCCGCCGTGCCGACCAGCACGGCGGTGTCCTCGCCCGCGGTGAACCCGGCCATCCCCACGGCGTCGTCGGCGCACTCGCCGAGCACGTCGCGCAGCGCGTCGGGCTTGTCGCCCCCGGTCGTGGCGGCGAACCGGGTCCGGTAGGGGGCGGTGTCGAACCGGGTCGTCGGCGCGAACGCGTGCACACCGCCGAAGACACCGCGCCGCACGGCGTCGGCGCCCCGGCCGAAGGCCGTCCGCACCCCGAACCCGGTCACCACGACCTCACCCATCGACGCGTCCACCGGCCTTGTTGACGTAGTCGGTGATGCCGCGGATCGAGCCGAACGCCGTGATCAGCTCGTCCTCGGGCTCGATCACCAGGTCGTGCTTGGTGCCCAGCAGGTGCAGGAACCACACCAGCCCCAACGAGTCCAGCGCCAGCTCGGCGTCCTCGTCGAGCTCGGCGGGCAGCTCGGGGAAGATCTTGGGGTCGGACAGCAGCTCCCGCACCACGTCCGTGGTGATCTCCACCCGTGCCGAGGATCCGGTCGTCATGCTGTCGCGCCCCTCCCGGCCACGTCGGCCGCCAGCTCGCCGAGCGTCATGGCGCCGAGCGGTTCGATGTCGGTCTCCGGGAACTGCACGTTGAACCGCCGCTCCAGCCTCATCGTCAGCTCGATCAGGCTCAACGAGTCCAGGTCGATGCCGCCGCTGCCCAGCGGGCTGGCGACGTCGACCTCGCCGTCGTCGATCGGGTGGTTCATGTCCTTGGTGACCGTGGTGACGATGAACTCGCGGATCTCGTTCTCGAGTGCTGCTGGCATGGGTCGACCCCTTCTGTGGTGGGACTTCAGGACGGTTCCGGCACGGCGGCGCGCAGGGTCTGCGTGCGCCGGATCAACTTCCCGTTCGGCGTGCGCGGCAACGACGGCAGCACCCGGACCAGCCGCGGCACCTTGTAGGCGGCCAGCCGGTCGCGGCACCAGCCGACGAGCTCACCCGCGCCCGGCCCGTCGTCCTCGGCGGACACGTAGGCCTCGATGGACTCGGCGTGGACCACGACGACGTCGGTGACGCGGGGGTGCTGGCGCAGCACGGACTCGACCTCGACCAGGTCGACCTTGAGCCCGCCGATCACGACCAGCGAGTCGCTGCGGCCCAGCAGCCGGACGGCTCCGCGCTCGTCCTGCGAGGCGCGGTCGTGCGTGCGCAACCAGCCGTCGACGTACCGCTCCGTCGCGGGGTGACCGGACGCGGCCGCGCCGCTCCCGGACTCGAACAGGTAGGGCGTGCCCTCCGGCAGCTCCACCTCCAGCTCGCCGTCGGCGACCCGCAGCACGACGCCGGGCGCGGCCCTGCCGACCGCGGGCCGCAGGTCCCCGCTCACGTCCATCGCGATCACACCGGTCTCGGTGGTGCCGTAGGACTCGCCGAGCCCCACGCCGAACCGCTCCCGGAACGCCTCCGCGACCCCGGCGGGCATCAGCTCGCCACCGGACACCGCCGCCCGCAGGGACGGCAGCACCGGCACGGACCTCGTCGTGGTCAGCAGCTCGTAGTGGAACGGCGTGCCGAAGATCGCGTGCACGTCGTGCCGCTCGGCCGTGGCCAGGACGTCCTTCGCGGACAGTCGGGGCGTGAACACCGCCGCCACCCCCGCGGCGAGCGAGTGCAGCAGCCCGGCGACCAGGCCGAAGCTGTGCGCGGTGGAGCTGAGCAGCAGCACCCGTTCGCCCGCCGTGGGCATGCGGTCGATCCGGGTGAACCGCTCGACCTCCGCCGCCAGCGACCCCGGCGTCCGGCCGATCACCTTGGGCAGCCCCGTGGACCCCGAGCTGAACTGGACCAGCCGGTGGTCGGTCGCGGCCCGCTCGCCGTCGCGGTGGTGCTTGGTGACCAGCTCGTAGGTCGGCTGGAACGCCATCGCGAACCGGCCGCCCGCCGTGGCCCGCACGGTGAACTCCGGGCGGCACAGCCCGCGCAGCGCCTCGACCTCCGCGGGCGCGAGCCGGTGGTCCACCAGCATCACCTGCGCCCCCAACGACCACAGGGCGAACACCACCTCGACCTGGGTCCGGCTCGACGGCACCTGCACCAGGACCGCCGACCCGTCCCCGATGCCGAAACCGCCGAACACCTTGGCCTCCGCGGCGACGGACGCGCGGACCTCGTCGCGGTCCACGACGCGCTCGTCGTGCACGAGGTAGGGCAGGCCGCCGGGGTGCGCCTCGAACAGCTCGTCGAGCAGGGCCCGCATTCCGCCGCCCATCAGCTCTCCTTGCAGAATTCGCCGATCGGGATGCCCACGTGCCGCTGGTCGGTGGCCAGGTAGCCCAGCAGCTCGTCGCCCTGGCGCAGCTCGGTCACGTTGCGGACCTTGCCGCCGGGGCCGAGCAGCCGGACGTGCCAGTCGTCCTGCACCGTCAGGCTGACCTCGACGCCGTCCACCGAGTGCGCGGTGATGCTCAGCAGCGGCCGGGACTCGAGCTTGGACCGCCCCACCACGACCCGGCGGGTGCGGCCCTCGGAGTTGACCGCGAGCACCGTGCTGCCGGAGTGCAGCTCGCTGAGGTAGTTCGTCCGGTTGTCCGGGCCGAGCACGTAGGAGTGCAGCGCGCCCGCGTTGACCCGGAACGGCCGGGTCGGCATGTAGGGCAACGGGTGCGTCTCGCTGCAGGACAGCAGGAACCCGGTCGAGAACGACCCGACCAGGATGCCCTCGTCCTCCTCGAAGTGCGTGCAGGTGTCCACGCACACCCGGTCGCCGAGGCCGTGGTGCTCGATGCGGTCCACGATCAGCGTCGCCAGCTCCAGCTTCGGGCTGGTCGCCTCCAGCAGCCTGCTCAGCGCGAACACCTCGGTGGCGTCCTTGGGCGCCAGCATCACGCCCTCGGAGCCGCGTTCCAGCACGTCCACGACGATCGAGGCCTCCTCGATGTCGGCGCAGACGGTGAACAGGCTGCCCGGCGCGCGGTCGGCCGCCGCCAGCACGATCTCCAGCGGGATCTTCGTCGGGTCGGCGAACCGCACCACGCTGTAGGGCAGCGCGACCGCGGCCGCGCACGCCAGCTGCAGGGTGCGGTCGTCGTGCACGTCCACCCACGCGGCGGCGTTCTCGTCGCCGCGGCTGGCGAGCACGAGCTCGTCGAGCTGGGCCTGGTCGGCGACCACGGTGGTGGTGATGCCGCCGAACCCCTCACCGCCGTCGGCGCCGACGAGCACGCCCGCGATGGTCGGGGGCAGCGTCGCGAGCACGGCGGGGTCGTCGGACACCAGGCCGTGCAGCCGGGAGTGGATCGCGGCGTCGACGACGCCTTCCACGTGCTGCGGGGCCACGGTGCGGAGGTCGATCCAAGCGAGCGTCATACGGCACCTGTCGTCATCGTCGGAAGAGGGGGGAAGTCGGCCCGCGGGCCGGGCGCGTGCACGACGGCGGCGAGCCGGGCGACGAGCGAGGCGGGGTTGGACGAGGTGAAGACCTTGCGCCCCACGGCGAGCCCGGCGCAGCCCGCGGCCATCACCTGGGTGGCGTGGGCGACCACGTCGGAGCCGTCGGTCGGGCCGCCCGCGACGAGCACGGGCACCGGTGAGCTGGCGACGACCTCCGCCATGCGGTGCACGGGCAGCGTCACCGAGGTCTTCACGATGTCGGCGCCCAGGTCGGCCGCGATGTTGACGACGTGCGCCAGCAGGGCGGGGTCGTGCGGGTCGGTGATGCGGGGACCGCGCGGGTAGGCCATCGCGATCAGCGGCAGCCCCCAGGCGTCGCACGCCGTCGCGACCGCGCCGAGGTCGGCCAGTTGCCGCTCCTCGGTGTCCGAGCCGATGTTCACGTGCACGCTGACCGCGTCCGCGCCGAGCCGCAGCGCGTCCTCGGCCTCGCCGACGAGCACCTTGGCGTTGGTGTCGGCCGCGTGGGACGTGCCCGCGCTCAGGTGCACCACGAGCGCGCAGGTCGCCAGCACGTCCGGTGGCACCGTGCGCGCCCGTCCCTTGTGGACGATGATCGCGTCGGCGCCGCCCGCGACGAGGTCGCGGAGCAGGTCGTGCCACCGGTCGTTGGGGACGACCGGGCCGTCGGACACGCTGTGGTCCAGGGGGACGAACAGGTGCCTGCCGTCGTTCGCCGAGGACAGCCTGCGCATTCGGAAGAGCTTCCCGGTATTCGCCATGGCCGTTGACACCTCCTTTTCGTGAACTGGTCGGAGAGAAGGAAGTGGAGGGGGAATCTGCGCCGCCACGCTAGCCGGGGGCCGGGATCGCGGACAAATAACTTCTACCGATAACCCGGCAGTTATGGCCGGTCGGGGCGAATTCGTCGGCATCGGTTACCGGGGTGTATACCGCCGATCGGCGCATCCGGTTCCCAGGGAATGGGCTCTAAGAAGTTTCTCATTTCCGGCTGGCACATTCGTGGGGTCGCCGGGCTCGGCGTTGAGCGGGAGGTCGTCTTGAGAGGTCCGACGGATCCGGTGCTGCTGGTCGTGGCCAGCCACGACGGGCGAGGGCACACCGGCAGGCTCGCCGAGGCGGTCCGCAAGGGCGCCGGCGAGGTCGAGGGCACCGAGGTGGTGGCCATCGCCGTCGACGACATGGCACCTGAGCAGTGGTTCCTGCTCGACGACGCGGACGCGGTCATCTTCGGCGCCCCGACCTACATGGGGTCGGCGTCGGCGGCGTTCCACCGGTTCGCGGAGGCCAGCAGCAGGCGGTGGCTGACCCGCCGGTGGCAGGACAAGCTCGCTGCGGGGTTCACCAACTCGGGCGCGAAGGCGGGGGACAAGTCCGGCACGCTCGGGTACCTCACCACATTCGCGGCCCAGCACGGAATGGTGTGGGTCAACCTCGGCCTGCGTTCCGGCTGGAACTCCACGAAGGGCAGCGAGGACGACCTCAACCGGCTGGGCTTTTCCCACGGGGTCGCCGCTCAGTCCAACACCGACGAGGGGCCGGAACGGATGCACGAGTCCGACCTGGCCACCGCCGAGTACCTGGGGAAAAGGGTTGCCTCCTACGCGCGGATCGTCGCCGAGGGAAAGAAGGCGATGGGCGGGTGAAAAGGGTTTCCGAGATCGGCGGCACCGCGGCGGGGGAGCGCGTGGTCGCGCACCCGTGGCTGGTGGTCGCCGTCGCGGTGGGAGCCCAGACGCTGCTCTGGCTGGACAACTCCATCCTCAACATCGCGCTGGAGACCCTCGCGGACCCGGTGCGCGGGCTCGGCGCGACCGCGGGCGAGCTCGCCTGGGCGGGCAGCTCGTACTCGCTGGTCTTCGCCGCCGCCATGTTCGCAGGCGGCGCGCTCGGCGACCGCTACGGGCCGCGCGCGACCATGGTCGTCGGCCTGGTGGTGTTCTCCACGGCGTCGGCGTTCGGCGCGGTCAGCAGCACCATGCCGGAGCTGGTCGTGGCCCGCGGGTTCATGGGCGCGGGCAGCGCGCTGCTGATGCCCGCGACGCTGTCGGTCGTCGTGCGCTCGACCTCGGAGGCCGACCGGCCCAAGGCCATCGCGCTGTGGGCGTCGGCCAGCGGCATCGGCGTCGCGCTGGGACCGGTGCTGGGCGGCGCGCTGCTGGCCCGGTTCTGGTGGGGCTCGGTGTTCCTGGTCAACGTGCCGATCGTGCTGGTCTGCCTGGTGGGCGTCGCGGCCTTCGTGCCGCGGCTGCGGCTGCCCGAGCGGCGACCGCTGGACCCGGCCGGGCTGGTGCTCTCGGTGCTGGGGCTGGGCAGCCTGGTCTACGGGATCATCGAGGGCGGCGACCATGCCGACTGGACGGCGCCGGGCGCCCTCGTGCCGCTGGTGCTGGGCGTGCTGCTGCTGGCGTGGTTCGTGCGCGTGCAGCGTTCGGCCGAGCACCCGAGCTTCGACGTGACGTTGTTCACGGTCCGGCGGTTCGCAGGCGGCAGCGTCGCCCTGCTGGTCGCGTTCTTCGGGTTGACGGGGCAGCTTTTCGCCAACGCCTTCTACCTCCAGGGCATCCGCGGGCTCACCCCGTTCGGCGCCGGTGTGGTCATGGTGGCCGCGGCCGTGGGCATCGTCGTCGGCAACCTGGTCTCGCCGCGGGTCACCGGGTACCTCACGGTCCGCTGGACGGTGGTCGGCGGGATGCTGCTGGCCATCGCCACGTTCGCGGGCTACGTGTTCTTCGACCAGCGCACGCCCATCGCGGTGCTGGTGGCGGTCCTGGTGGCGCAGGGCTTCGGCATGGGCATGATCAGCGCCCCGATCACCACCGCGATGATGGCCGTCCTGCCACCCGCGGTCAGCGGCGCGGGCGCGGCGATCAACAGCGCCATGCGGCAGGTCGGCGGAGCGCTGGGCACCGCGGTGCTCGGGTCCGTGCTCACGGCGGCCTACCACCGCGCGATCACCCCGAGCCTGGCCCGGTTGCCGGAGCCCGTGCGCGACCAGGCGGCGGAGTCCGCGCAGGGCGCCAGGGCGGTGGCCGCGACCTCCGGGCAGCCGTGGCTCGCCGACGCGGCGGACAGCGCTTTCCTGCACGCGATGCGCACGTCCTCGACCTGGGGCACCCTGCTGTGCCTGGTCGGGGTCGTGTTCGTCGCCAGAAGTCTTCGACCGGAGAGGTGAAGGGCGTCATGGAGTTGGGACTTCGACACCTGCGGGTCGTCGTGGCCGTGGCCGAGGCGGGCAGCGTCAGCCGGGCCGCCTCCGCGCTGCGCATCGCGCAGTCGGGGCTCACCGCGCAGCTGGCCAGGATCGAGCGGGAGTTCGGCGCGCCGCTGTTCGTCCGGCGGTCGCAGGGCGTGGAGCCGACGGAGCTGGGCACGCATGTCCTGCTGGGCGCCAAGGGCGTGATCGCCGGGTTCGAGGAGCTCGTCGCGTCGACCCGCCGCCGGGCCCACGCGGGGTCGACGACGGCGGTCCGGCTCGGCGGCGTGGACAGCCCGTGGATCCCCGCGGCCGCGGCCGCGCTGCGCGGCCTGCTGCCCGGCCACGAGCAGATCACCTACGTGGAGGACAGCTCCGCCGAGGTCGTGGAGCTGGTCCGCACCGGGGGCCTCGACCTCGCGGTGATCACCGAGTTCCCGGACGTGCCCGCGCCGACCGACCACCGGCTGGTCGTGCGCGAGGTCGACGTCGAGCCGCTGCTCGTCGGGATGCGCGCCGACCACCCCGACGCCGCCCGCGACCGGGTCCGGCTCGCCGACCTCGCCCGGCACGACTGGATCGCGCCACCGGACCGGGCGGGAGGGCTGCGGCGCAGCCTGCGCACGGCGTGCGAACGGGCCGGGTTCGCGCCGCGGTTCCGGCACTTCGGCGTCGACCAGGCCACCGCCGCCACGATCGTCGCCTCCGGCACGGCCGTCGGGATCTTCCCGGCGCACACCGGCCACGTGCCGGGCGTGGTGTTCCGCGCCGTGTCCGACGAACCGCTGTGGTGCCGCACGTCCCTGCTCTGGCAACCGGGCTCGCCGGTGGCGCACCTGGCCGCGGAGCTGGTCGGGGCGGTGGTGGACGAGCGGTTCGGCAGGCGCCCCCAGCCGTTCCGCGTCCTGGACCGGGTGACCGGCGACTACCCGCGGGCCGGGTGACCCCGCTGGACCTTGGCCTTGCAGGCGGCCACCGGGTTCGTCGCCGCGCGCGGCGACGGGATCGGGGTCGCGACCGACGGCAGCTCGACGGTGAACACCGCGCCGACACCGGGACTGCCCTGCGCTGACAACCTGCCGTGATGGCTCTCCACCACCTCGCGCACCAGCGCGAGACCGATGCCGAACCGCTGGCCGCGACCGTCGTGGCCGCGGGTGAACCGGTCAAACAGCGCGGGCCCCTCCGCCTGGTCGAAGCCCACCCCGCTGTCGCGCACCGAGAGCCGCACGGTGTCGGGGGCGGGGTTGTCCAGCGTCACCACGACGCGGCCGCCCGACGGGGTGTGGCCGATCGCGTTGTCCACCAGCGCCGTGACGACCCGGCGCAACGCGGACTCCGCCCCGTTGACCAGGTAGCCGCCGGGCTCGCGGCGCACCCGCAGCACCAGGCCGATCTCGGCGGCGCGCACGTCCTCCGCGGCGACGACCTCGTCGGCCACGGCGGCCAGGTCCACCTCGTCCAACGGGTCCGGCGGCCGCTCACCCGGCCCGCCGACCAGCGTCGAGCGCAGGATGTCGTCCACCACGTCACCGAGCTGGCGGGTGCCGGTCACCAGCTTGCGCATCTCGCTGGCGAGGGTCTGCGGGCAGTCCAGCGACTCCGCCTTGCGCGCCAGCATCTGCGCGCGGGTGTGCAGCTGGGTCAGCGGCGCGCGCAGCTCGTGGCTCGCGTCGGAGACGAACCGGCGCTGCCGGGTCAGGGCGTCGGTGAGCGGCGCGGTCGCGCGGTCGCACAGGAAGCGGGTCGCGCTGGACACCACGGCGGCCACCACCAGCGCGGTCAGCAGCATCGCGACCCCGAACGCGACCAGCAGGTTCCGCTGTTCCAGCAGGGAGAACCGCTGGTCGAACACCACCTGCACGACCTCGTCGCCCCGCCGCCGGGTCAGCACGCTGTAGTCGCGGTCGCCGAAGCCGACGTCCTGGAACAGCTCGGGCCCGCCCCGGCGCACCGAGTCGAGGCTCGCGGTCAACGGGAACTCCGCGGGCAGCCCGGCGGTGCCCTCGGCGATGCCGCCGCGGTCGACGACCAGCCAGGTGCACGCGGGCGGGCTGGACAGGGAGCTGTGCTCGACGGCCCAGCCCATGTCGCGGCGGGCGTCGTCGGCGCGCATGTCCGCGGTGAGGAAGTAGACCAGGCACTCGACCAGCAGCACGACGACCGTGGTCAGCACGGTCATCCGGGTGGTCATCGACCAGCGCGCGCGGCGCAGGTCGGCGTGCTCCCGCCGCGGTGTCCTGGTGGGGGCGGGTCGGACGAGCAGCGCCATCAGACGGCCCCCGCCCGGTAGCCGAGCCCGTGCACGGTGCGGACGGACTCACGGCCCAGCTTGCGGCGCAGGTAGTGCACGTACGTGTCCACGATGGACTCCGATGTCGCCTCCGGGAAGACCTGCGTGCGCAGGTCCGTGCGGCGGTAGATGGTGTTGGGGGCGGTGGCCAGCGTGCGGAGCAGGTCGCACTCGCGCGCGGACAGCCCGACCACCTCGCCGGTGGAGGTCAGCACCTCGCGGTGCTGCAGGTCGAGGTGGCCGCCGCCCAGGGGGAGCAGGTCGGTGTGCTCGAGGTGCCGCCGGTGCAGGGCGTTCACCCTGGCCAGCAGCTCGTCCAGCTCGAACGGCTTGCCGAGGTAGTCGTCAGCGCCCGCGTTCAGGCCCTCGACGCGGGCGGTCACGTCGCCGAGCCCGGTCAGCATCAGGACCCGCGCGGTCACCCCGGCGCGCCGCAGCCGGACCAGCAGGTCCAGCCCGTCGATCCCCGGTAGACCGCGGTCCAGCACCATGATCCGGTGCTTGCGGCTCAACGCCAGGTGCAGTCCTTGCTGGCCGTCGAGGGCCACGTCGACCGCGTAGCCCTCGCTGGTGAGCAGCTCGGCCAGCATGGCCGCGACCTCCCGGTCGTCCTCGACGAGGAGCAGGCCGATCGGCTCCGTCTCGGCTGGGTTCGGCACGGTGACCACCTTGGCACTTCCGGCCCGCCGCCACACCCCCTATCTGACTGTGAGTCGTGTCCCTGGTACGGAAAGCTACGGGAAAGCGGTCACCGCACCGACAGCATCAACTTCGCCACGAGACTCGCCCTGGTGAGCCCCGACTCGCTCTCCACCGGTGCCCGCGACTCCGGGGGGTGCGACGGCGACATCCCGTCGAGCCTGCGGTTCCCCTTGCCGTCGGGCCCCGTCGCGAACAGCGCCACGGCGGTCGTGACCGCCTGGTCCTGGCCCACCGCCCACGCCCATTGGCCGCCGTCGTCCACGGCCTGGTGCAAACCCTGCGCGGGTACCGCGAACGTGCCCGCCCTGGCCTTCTCCTGGGCTTCCGCCCGCGTGTCCCGCTCCGGTTCGGGAGCGCGCCACACGACCTCGCCGTCCTTGCGGACCTCCACCACGTGGTGCGGCTCGTGGTAGTCGGTGCCGATCGCGGCGAACGCGGCGGCCGCGCGCATCGGGGTCGTCGCGAAGTCGTTGGGGCCCGGCGGTTTGCCGTCGTCGCGGGCGTCGAAGATCCGCATGGACTCCAGCGACCGCTCCGAGGAGTCCAGCAGGCTCTTCACCAGCAGACCGCCGAGGCGACCGATCGGTCCGTTGGCCTGGAAGGCGTCGTTGAAGCTCTGCTGCAGGTAGCCGGGCCCGCCGCGGAAGCCGACCACCGCGCCGGTGGCGGTGTCCACGCACGCGACGGCCAGGTGGACGTCGCGGTCCTCCGGCCGCGCCGGGTCGAGGTTCGCCAGACCCGCGGTCACGGCCCGCTCGACCGCGCTCATCACCTCGGGGCGGTAGGTCGTCTGGACTGTGTAGCCTCCCCTGGTCAGCATCGCGGCGTCCGGAACGGACGGATCCCGCTCGTGCAACCCGTTGAGGTACTGGGTGGCCGCGTCGACCGCGTACCCGTTCACGCCCGTCAGCTCGTCCGGCTCGTACTTCACCGGCTCCGGGAACGCCAGCCCCGCTCGTTTCCCGGCCTCCAGCCATCCTTCCTGGACCATGCCGTCCAGGACGTAGTCCCACCGCTCCCGCAACGCCTTCGCCGCCTCCGGGTCGTCCGGCGCGGTGGCGTAGTAGTACGGCGCCTGGATGATCGCGGCGATGTAGGCGGCACGCGCCGGGTCCTCGGCGAGATCGCCGACGGGGACACCGAAGTAGGCGCGCGAGGCGGCCTCGACGCCGTAGGTGCCGCGCGCGAAGAACGCGGTGTTGAGGTAGTCGCGCAGCACGATGTCCTTCGGGACCTCGTTGGCGATCTTGATCGACACCAGGATCTCCTCGGCCTTGCGGCTGAAGGTCTGCTCCTGCGTGAGGTAGTAGTTCTTGACGTACTGCTGGGTGATCGTCGACCCGCCCTGCAGGCTCCCGCCGTCGCTGGTGATGTTGTTCTTCACCGCCCGCAGCAGCCCCGTGACCGAGACACCGGGGTCGCCGTAGAACGAGCGGTCCTCCGCCGCCAGCACGGCGTCGCGCACCACCTTCGGGATCCGGTCGAACTCGACGGGCTGCCGGTTCACCCCGACGTGGGTGATGCGCGACCCGTCGTCCCACGTGAAGATCGACGCCTCGCGGGTCGCGAAGTCGTTGGGCTCCGGGATCTCCACCACGGCCAGCGCGATCGCGAACGCCGCCCCGGCGAGGGACACCACCAGCAGGACGAGGCTCGCGGCCAGCTTCGGCGACGGCAGGAACCGCCGCACGCCCCCGCGACCGCCGGCTCTGTGCCGGGGTCGCGTGGTCCGGGTGGTCCCCTGGTCCGCGGGATCACCGCCGACATCGCCCGCCGCCGTGACTTCGCTGTCGTTGCTCATCACCAGACGTGACTCGCCGGGCGCGTGCCGAGTTGCACGGTGGCGAGTTCGAGCCGCCGCGACGGGCGGTTGAACCGGGTGCGCCCATCCGTACGTGGCGCACCCGGTCGACTCCTACCCGCTGACCGCCGCGGAGAAGTTCGCCACCGCCAACCCGGTCCCGCCGTTCCACGGCTCGAACCCGGCCTGGACGCTCGTCAGGTACCACGAGGTGGTGATCGCCCCGCGGGCCTTCACGTCGTTGACGAAGTCCATGACGCTGAACGACCAGGAGGACAGCGCGGACGGCGCAACGTACGAGATCACGTTGTTCCCGCCGTTGTTTCCGCGCCACACCTCCCAGGTACGACCACCGACGGAGGTCGTCCCCACGACGCTCCCGATCGGCTGGATCGACCCCTGCCGGTTGAACCAGATCATGATCTCCACCTGGTTCACCCCGGTGGTCTTCGGCGTCGGGTCCAGCCAGATGTCGTACGCGGCGTCGTAGGTGCCGCCGGTGTACTGGTAGGTGATGGACGAGGTCGCGCTGCGGATCCGGCTCACCTGCATCGGCAGGGTGGAACCGGGGGAGCAGTTGCCGTAGTGGCACCCCAGGTAGACCGACGGGTACGACACCGGTGCGCCGTTGGTCGGGGCCGAGCCCTGCTGGGTGGTGATCCGGAAGCCGGTCGAGGTCACGTTGAGGCACTGCGTGGCCGACGTGCCCCACCGGTTGTTCTGGACCACGTAGCGGCCCTGGATGGTGGTCGACCCGTACTGGTCGCAGATCGTCGTGTCCGCCTGCGCCTGAGCGCTCGTGGCGACCACGGTGCCCGCGGCCAGCAGGACGGCCAGCGCGAGGGCGCGGATGGTGCTAACCATCGAACTCCTTCCGATGAGCCCGCGGCGACGGTGACGGGGCTTCTGGGAGCGTTCCCAGACTAGGTACCCGCCCGTGGGCGCGCTACACCTGGCGAGCTCGGCGTCGGTGTCCGGCGGAAAAAATCCGCGACGGGTGTCGATCGGCGGGCGGCCCGTTCGACGCAGGGGTATGACCGACACCGTGAACGAACCGACCTCGACCGGCAACCTCGACCGCTACGGCTCCGCCGAGCTGCCGTGGAGCCGTGCGCGCGACGTCCTCGTCGCCGACACGCCCACCGCCGACCTGACCTTCTTCGTGGCCACCACCCGGCCCGACGGACGCCCGCACTCGGCGGGCGTCGGCGCGGTGTGGGTGGACGACGCCCTGTACTTCACCAGCGGACCGGGCACCCGCAAGGCGCGCAACCTCGCGGCGAACCCGGCGTGCAGCGTGTCCGTGCGCCTGCGCGGCGTCGACCTGGTGCTGGAGGGCGACGCCCACCGGGTCACCGACGCCACCACCCTGGACCGCCTGGTCGCCGTCTACCGCACCGGCGGCTGGCCCGCCGAGGTCGACGGCGACGCCCTCACCGCGCCCTACAGCGCCCCCAGCGCCGGCCCTGCCCCCTGGCACCTCTACCGGCTCACCCTGCGCAGGGCGGTCGGCGTGGCCACCGCCGAACCCCACGGCGCCACCCGCTGGGACTTCACGGGCTGAGGTCGGGCGCGGCCGTCACAGGCCGGACGTGTCGGTCTGCTCGATCAGCCCGTGGTGGTGGGCGAACCGCACGGCGTGCACCCGGTCGCGCAGCCCCAGCTTGGCGAGCACGCGCGACACGTGGGTCTTCACCGTCTGGCTCCCGACGTAGAGCTGGTCGCAGATCTCGGCGTTGGAGAGACCGGCCGCCATCAGCAGGAACACCTCGTGCTCGCGCGCGGTGAGCCGGTCGACACCCGGTGCCGCGCCGCGCGGCCGGGCGGTGGGGACGAGGGCGTCGGCCAGTCGGGGGACGAGTCGTCGGGTGACCGAGGGGTCGATGTAGGTGTCGCCCCGCGCGGCGACGCGGATCGCGGTGACCAGCTCCTCGGGCGGCAGGCTCTTCAGCACGAACCCGCTCACGCCCGACGCCAGCGCCTTGCGGACGTAGTCGTCGGCGTCGAACGTGGTGAGCAGCACGACCTTGAGGTCCTTGTTGCCCGCCGCCATCAGCTCGTGGGTGGCCGCGAGCCCGTCCATCTTGGGCATGCGCACGTCGAGGATCACCAGGTCCGGCCGCAGCCGCCTGGTGGCCTCCACGGCGCTGTAGCCGTCGCCGACGTCGGCGACGCAGGTCATGTCCGGCTGCGCGTCGAGCACCGCGCGCAGGCCCGAGCGGAACATCGCGTGGTCGTCGGCGATGACGATGCGCAGCGTCATGACCCGGTCCCGGTCGGCATCGTCACGGTCGTCTCCCAGAACTGCCCGTCCTCGACGGGACCGCAGGTCGCGGACCCGCCCGCCATCTCTGCGCGCTGCGCCATGCCGCGCAGCCCCCGCGACGAACCCTGGTGCGCTATCAGGGAACCCCGCCCCGCCAGCACCGTGCCGGAGGCGATCCGGTTGCGGGACGTGAGCGTCACGCGGTCGCCGCCGTACTCGAGCTCCACCCGCACCGCCGTCCCGTCGCCGTGCCGCAGCGCGTTGGTCATCATCTCCTGCGCCACCCGGTACAGGGCCGTGTCGACGGACCGCGCGATGGGGCACGGGTCGTTGTAGACCGCGAAAGCCACCCGCAGCCCGGAGGACCGGACCCCGTCGAACAGCTCCTGGAGCTTGCCGAGTCCCGGTTGGCCCTCGGAGTCGTCACCCTGGTGCAGCAGGTCGAGCAACCGCCGCAGGTCCACCATCGCCGCGCGGCTGGACGCCTCCACCGCGGCGAGCGAGGTGTTTACCGGACCCGGTTCCGCCGACGACCGGTCGACCAGGTTCAGCCGGGCCGCCGCCGCGTGCACGCCGATCGCGCTGACGTGGTGGGAGATCACGTCGTGCAGGTCGTTCGCGATCGTCTCGCGCTCCCTGGCCACGGCCTTGCCCACCTCCGCCTCGGCGTCGCGCAACGCGTCCTCCCGTTGCCTGCGCAGCTCGTCCACGTGGGCCTTGCGCGCGGTGGTGTAGCGGCCGACCAGCCACGGCAGCACGCTGTTGGCGGTCACCAGGGTCAGCAGCGCGAACGGCGCCGTCGACCCGCCGATCAGCATCGACGTCAACGCGCCGAGCGCCAGGACGGCCAGCGTCAGCGCCGCGGACCAGCCGCGCAGCCAGGCACCGGCCCGGTAGGCGGACACCAGGAACCCCGCGGTGATCGCGCTGCGCCCCGGGAGGACGACCGCCAGCACGGGCACCAGGGCGGCGTGCGCGAGCGCGACCCACCCCGAGTAGCGCGGCGAGGACGCGAGCGCGGCGTCCGCGGCGACGAGCCCCAGCAGCAGCAGCCCGTCCAGGACACCGATGCTCTCCGGCCCCCTGGTCGCGAAGCTCACCGCGTCCGTCACCAGGCACACCGCCGCGACCAGGAACGACTGGCGTGCCAGGGACTGCTCCACCTCGCGCCCGAACACCCGGTGGGCGAGAGCCCTGCCCACGTCGAGGGCGCTGCTGGTCATGCGCACATTGTGCTGACCGCCGGATGGCGGGGCGTCACTCCCCAGGGGGAGGGCTCCTCCCCACCGGGTACGACGGCATCTTCCTGCCGTTCCGCGAACCCGGCGCCGCCCGTTCACGGGTATCGCGATCGCCGGCGATCTCCTGGATCCTGTCTTCTGCACGTCATCGGACGACCGGCCTTGGGAGTATCCAGTGACCCTCAACCAGTTGGCTGACCGGGTGGTCCTCGCCGACCCGGCCGCGGTGCTCGTCGGAAGGGTCTTCGACCCCGACGCCGACGGGCCGTGCCTGGTCGTCAGGCGCGGCGACGAGCTCGTCGACATCACCCCGCACGGCCCGACCTCCGCCGACCTCCTGGCCCGGCCGGACGTCCTGGACGTCGCCCGCCATGCGGAGGGGCGGACCTGGAACCTCCACGAGGTCGTCCACTCGACCATGTCCGGTGCCGGGGGGAGTGCCCACCTGCTCGCTCCCTGCGACCTCCAGGTGATCAAGGCGGCGGGCGTGACCTTCGTCAGCAGCATGATCGAGCGGGTCATCGAGGAACGCGTCGCGGGAGACGCCGCACGCGCGGACGCCATCCGCGCGTCCCTGCACGACATCGTCGGCACGGCCCTCACCGTCACCCCCGGCAGCCCCGAAGCCGCCGCGGTCAAGCAAGCGCTGGTCGAGCAAGGCCTGTGGTCGCAGTACCTCGAAGTCGGCATCGGACCCGACCCGGAGATCTTCACCAAGGCACCCGTCCTGTCCGCGGTGGGCGTCGGCGCCGACGTGGGCGTCCTGTCCAGCTCCTCCTGGAACAACCCCGAACCCGAACTGGTCCTCGTCGCCGGTCCAGACGGCACCGCGGTCGGCGCGACCCTCGGCAACGACGTCAACCTGCGCGACTACGAAGGTCGCAGCGCCCTGCTCCTGGGCAAGGCCAAGGACAACAACGCCTCCTGCGCCATCGGTCCGTTCATCCGCCTGTTCGACGACCAATTCGGCCTCACGGACATCGCTACCACCACCATCACGATCCACGTCACCGGCAACGACGGGTTCCACACCGAACACACGGGCCGCATCACGGACATCAGCCGCCCACTCCCCACCCTCCTCGCCGCCACCTGCGGCCCCCACCACCAGTACCCGGACGGCTTCATCCTCTTCACCGGCACCTCCTTCGCCCCGGCTATGGACCGCGGCGAGCCCGGCATGGGCTTCACCCACCACGACGGCGACATCGTCACCATCGAATCCCCCCACCTCGGCCTGCTCGCGAACACCGTCGTCAAAAGCGAAGCCGCCACCCCCTGGACATCCGGCGTCAGAACACTCATGCACAACCTGGCCACCCGCGGACTCCTCGGCACTCCGAACGGTGCCCGATGAGTTCGTGTGTGCGGTCGGCACCGCACTGAGCAAGAAGAACGACAACGACGCCGTGGTGCGGCTGGTCCGGCTGGACACCGCCCACATCCACATCCTGCTGTCCGACCGCCACACCGGAGTCCGTCGTCGTGCGGGAGGACACCAAGCCCAGCAGCGCCTTCTCGCGTTCGCAACCAGTCGTGAAGACCGGACAGACCGCGCACATTTCTGAGCTGACCGCAGTTTTGCGGCCGCGCATAAGGGGAGTTGACTATTAGGTAGGGGTGACGATGGGGGAGACGCGTGGCGGACGGCCGGATTCCACGAGGTCGGGTCGTCTTCGTCGGTGTGGCGGCGATCGTCGGTGCTGTGCTGGTGCCCACCGCGATCAACGTCGGCACAGGCGGGGTTCTGCCGGCCCCGTTGGCGGGTTTCGAGCCGTGGGCGTGGCCGGTCGTGGGGGCGGGACTCGCTGTCCTGATCACGTTGGGAGTGCTGGAGATCCAGCGTTCCCGCGATTCCGTGCGTGCTTATGACCATCCCCGGAATCGGGCGAACGCGTTGGCGCAGGTGGAGAACTACGTGACCAAGAGGTCGGCACAAGCCTTGGCCGAACGCGTGCACATCACCCTTGTCCTGGACCAAGCGTCTTCCGCCGTACGGCCGACTCCCCACCTGGTCCAACCCGTGGACGAGATCCAACTCCCCCCGAACTCGAGCATCGTCGACGCGTTCGGCATGTTCCAGGAATCGCTGCTGCTACTGGGTGAACCGGGCGCGGGCAAAAGCACGTTGCTCCTGGAGCTGGGTCACCACCTGGTCGAACGCGCCAAACACGACGTCGGCCAACCCATTCCGGTACTGGTGGATCTGGGCGCGTGGTCGAGGTCCGGGAGGGTGCGATCCCGACACGACCCCGAGCCCGTCGGGGTGATTCGTCAGCGGGTGGACGGGTCGCCCGTCGTGGCACGGGACTTCGCGGGTTGGCTGTTCGCCGAACTGCAGCGCCGCTACACCTTTCCGCCGCAGATCGCCCGCGCGTGGCTGGCAGCAGGGCGGTTGGCGTTGCTGTTCGACGGCCTGGACGAGGTGGAACCCGCCGACCGCGAGCGATGTGTGCATGAGCTCAACCTCTTGCAGAAGACGTTCGCCGTGCCGCACTTGGTCGTGTGCAGCAGGGACGAGGTGTACAAACGGCTCCAGGGACATCTGCGCTTGCAGGGCGCGGTATCGATCAGACCGGTGGATCCCGGCCAGGTGGAGGAGTACTTCGACAAGGCGCAGGGACGGCTCGACGGACTGCGGGAAGCCATGCGCACCGACGGAGCGCTGCGGAACCTGGCTCGGACCCCGCTCGTGCTGAGCATCATGTTCCTGGCGTACCACGACCGTCCGGCAGCGGCGCTGGCCGGACATGCCCGACTTGGCTGGTTGTTCGACGCCTACGTCAGCGAGATGGTGGTCCGTCGCCGCGTCCCGCGCACCCGGTACACCGCTGAGCAGGTGGCGCGTTGGCTGTGGATGCTGGCCAACCTCGACGACTACGGACGTCGGATGCTGCTTGCGGGGTTGCCCGCCGGCGCGCGGCGCCGGATCACCCGCGAAGACCTGCCCGTGCTGCTCGCCGGATGCGTAGCTGGGATGGTGGTGCCGATGGCGTTGGCGTACGGCACGGTCGCTGGACTGGCGACCGCGCTGGTCGGTGTCGGACATGTTGCGCTGCTGGACCACACCATCGGACTCGGCACCGTTGTCAGCCCTGTACCGGAAAGGAAGTGGCGACTGTCCGCAGGGATGCCGCTGTGCCTGCTCGGCGGGCTCGCGCTGGGGACTGGTGCGTTCCTGTTGGGCGATGCCGCGAGCGGCATGTTGAGTCGCTGGGTGTTCACGGCTTTGTGCGGGTGCGCAGCGCTGAACATCGTGTTGTACGTGGCTCGACTTCGTTGGCCGTTCGCGATTCCCACGGTTCCGCTGGCGATCCTGGGTGGCCACGAACTGTCCGAAGTGGATGGCGTGATGGTCGGCTTCGGTTTCGGGGCAACGTTCGGATGGGCGTTGGCGAGCCTGTGCGTGGTGGGCGACATGATCCTTTTCGCCGTGTTCAACTCCGAGTGGGACCTGCGCGGTTTCACAATCCGGGTTGTCGTGTGTTCGTCGCCCGTGGCTCCAATAGTGTTGCTCGTGGGGGAGAACGGCTCGATCGAGTGGCCCTTGCTCGCCGGGGTCGTGATCGGTGGCCTGCTCGCACCGACCGCCACCGAGACCACGTGGGCCTGGCTGGAGCGGCTTCGTCAGGAGTGGTGTGGGTTGGTGGTGCGGTTGCTGCTTGTGTGGGACGGCTACCTCCCATGGAGACGGCGTGCGTTCGTCCGGTACGCGGTCGACCGCGGTGTGCTCGTCACGGACAGCGGGGGAAAGCACCGGTTCGCGCACGCCCTGCTTCGCGATCACCTGAAACGACGCGATCCGACGCAGTTGGCCGATCTGATCCGAGAACGCGCCGCTCGCTCATGACCGAACGTCGATGCAGCCGCATCCGCTGTCCTCCCATGACCGTGGCGCTGTGCTGATCGGAGGCCTGTGCCGCGGAGTCGCCTCTTCGGGTGAACGTGTCCGCGATCCGTAACGGATACGACCACTTGGCCTATCTCACAGAGGTGATGGCGCGGCGGTTCGCACTTCGTCTCCCTCGCCGGGTGGTGATCTCGGTGGCGGTGGTCCTCGTGCTGGCCTGCGTCGCAGCAGGGGTTGTCGCGGTGCGCTCCGGGTGGTTCGGCAAGGAACCGTCGTCCGCCAAGGAAAATGCGATCTCCGCAGTGGTGGGTACGGACGGTCTCGACGTGACGTTGAGCGGTGTCCACCTCAGCGGCCCGGCAGGCTTGGCTCCCGCCGGCACGGTTGTCACCGCCACGCCGACGACCTCTTCTCCTCCCGAACTCCCGACCGCGATCACCACGAACCTCGGCGCGGGTGTGGACATCTCCTTGCAGGGGCGACAACCCGACAAACCGTTGGAGGTGCGCTTCCCGGTGGTGGGCACACCTCCGGAAGGGCAGCACGCGGTGCTGGTCACCGTTCCTTCCGACGGGTCCGGCGCACATCTGGTCCCTGCCTCGTTCGACGCTGGTACCGGCACGATCACCGCCACCACCAACCACCTGAGCCTGTTCTGGCCCGCGTTCATCGATCTCCGTGAGGTCGGCCGGACGTTCGACAAGTTCGTCACGCAGACCCTCGGCATCACCTCACCCCGACCGGACTGCGCGGGCGAGAAGGTCACCGACCCGTCCGGCACGACGATTTCCCCCGTGGGTGACTACTCGCCGACGGCGAAGCCCGCCGCGTGGCCTTGCGTGTCCACGAAGGACGGTCAGGTGGTCGTCGAGCTCACCAGCAACTCGCCCCTGCCGTGGCGCACCCGCGCCACACCGGCAGCTACCCTCGACCCACAGGGCACCCCTGACCTCGCCAAGGCCGCGATCCTCGCCGGCTACCACACCCTGGTGACCGAACGGCCCTACGCCGAGGGCCTGCTCATCCCCGGAACGACCATGTCCTACCGGTTTCCGGCGGGATCGTCGACGGCGACCGTGCAGGGGCAGGTGGACCTCGGCACCTGGCTGGCCATGGACCTGGTGTTCGCCGTCCAGTCGTTGATGGCGTTGTTCCACGTCGACTACCAGGACGTGGGCACGAACGCGGACAGGCTCACGTGCCTGGGCGACGCGGTAGAAGCCGCCCAACTCGGTGCCAAACCCGGTGTGGACGCGGTGACGAACCTCGCCCGCGCGGTCCTCTCCTGCCTGGCGCCGCTCGCCGGCGACGCCCTGAAGGACGCGGCCGCGTTCGTCCTGCTCGTCTTGTCCAGCGGCATCAGCCTGGTCGTCGGCGGGTTCCTCGGCGCGGCCCTGACCGCGACCTCGGCGGACACCTTCCGGATCGACGTCGAGTCGACCGGCAAACCGATCACCGCGGCCGACCTCTCCACCGCACCGGTGCCGGGGATGTGCCAACACCCCGCGGGCACGCTGGTCGACGGCTCCCTACCCGGCATCCCCACGCACGACGGTTTCGTCCAACTCGTCGCCAAGGGTTCGCCCTCGGAAGTCGACAACCCCATCGTCGTCGGCGACTTGACCGCCGACGGGACACCCGACGCGGCGGCGGTGTTCATGTGCTCACGCGGCGGCGTCGGCTGGCCCCACCACGTCGTCCTCTACGGACCGGGACCGGAGGTTCTCGGCTCGGTCGACCTTGGTTCGGTCACCGACGGCGAACACTCGAACGTGCGGAACATGAGCATCGAGGGTGGTGACGTCGCGCTGGAGTGGAACTCCTACCAGGGCGCGTCCTTCTGCCTACGGGGATGGTCGGCTCGCATCCACTGGACCGGGTCGCAGGCGTCGGTGACCGGACTTGTGCAGACGTCAGGTCCAGCGAAAGGCACGTGCTAGAGCTCGCGGTCGACGACAGAAGGCGCTCACCCGGTTCAAAACCCCACCGACCCAGGAAACAGGTCGACATGCGTGCTCCTTCGCGGTTCACCGCAATCCTCGCGGTGCTGGCGATGGCCGCCATGAGCCCCGGCACGGTTCGGGTTGCCCCAGAGCCGACGGGGGCCTCCCCTTTCGCCGTGTCCGACCCGGCGCCGCGCACCGCGGGCTCGGGGACGGCCGTCGGCCCGGAGGGCACCTCGGTCGTGGTCGGTGCCGCGCAGGTGGTCGTGCCGCCGGACGCGGTGCCCGCCGGGCACACGTTCCGGATCGCCGACACGCTGGCGATCCGGCGGAACGCGGCCGAGATCTACGGGCAGCCGGTCGGACTGGACCACGACGCCCCCTTGGCCAAGCCGGTCACGGTCCGGTGGACCCTCCCCTTGCTGTCCGATGTGCAGCGGGCATCGCTGGTCCTTGTGCGCTGGGACAGCCAGAGAAACGCCTGGAGGCCCGAACCAGAGGTGCCGTTCCGGATCGAGGACGACGTCCTGGTCGCGGATCTCGACGAGTTCTCCTTCTGGGACTGGGTGGCCAACGTGGGCCAGGTTGTCGGGGAGATCGTCGGTGTTCGCAAGGACGGGCCGACTTGTGGTGGTGCCGAGCTTCCCGTGTGGGTCCGCGATGTCGTGGACCCGGACGAAGGCATGAGTGCGGCCGCCATCCGGGTGTGCTTCGAAGCAGACCACGACGACATCGTCACGGTCAGAGTCGTCAACAACCGGACCTTCACCCAGCAGTTGGTGATGTCCCAAGGCGGCCAACGCTGGGCGTGGACCTGGCCGGGTCCGGACGGGTTCGACGTGTCGGCAGCCCTTGACGGCGCGGCTCACCTCGCCTTGGACAGCGACACCGCGTACCTGCTGCCGCCACTGACCGAGGTGGCGGTGGGGATCGACCGCCCCTCCGAGCCGGGCAGCGTCGTGATCGCGGCGAAGGCGTCCGCGACCCCGATCAGCGTGCTGGTCGACGTACTGCGATTCGCCCTGGACCAGGTGAACATCGGCGGCTTCGACAACCCCCTGCTCAACGCTTTGGTCCAGGCGACCTTTGAGTGCGGTGGACAGCAGTTGCTGGCCCGTCCGGACCTGTCGGACGCCGCCCAGTTCGTGCAGGTCGCCATCGACGCGATCGGCACCTGCGCCACGGAGATCCGTCGCTCGGACAGCGAGTTCGGCATGCGCTTCGAACAGCTCTCACTCGCGGCGATCAAGAAGGTCGGCAAGGTCGGCGACGACGTGGTCATCAAGGCCAACCGGCTCGCCTACCAAGCAGCCGGTGCGTTCAAGGCGTTGACCTTCGCCAAGATGGCCTTCTACGTCAGCGACCAGTTGCAGAACGCCGCAGTGGGTCCGCTGTCGTTCAGCGTCCGCGGCGATGGCCGACCGCCGCAACTCGGCGCATGGACACCGAGCTGCGGTGACGTGCGGGCCGACGCCAACCTGCTCTACCGCAACCTCGCGCTCCAGGACGCATTCCGCGACACGGCCAAGCAGCTGTGGGAGTACCCCGACTGGGACTCCGCCTCGGCCACCGCGGTGCGACCGTTGAAAACCTGCTCCACCTCTTACCTGCGCGACCTCGCCGTCGAGTTGTCGAACGGCTGGGCCGACCGGAAGTCGGCCGAGATCGTCGCCGACAAGATCCGCGCCCTGGTCGCGGCGGTGGACCCGAAGGTGATCGGGTTCGGCGGTGTCGGCACCTTCACCCTCGGCCTGACCGCCACCGAACTCGGCGCCATGGGTTTCGCCAACAAGGGCAACCAGTACAGCGGGATGACCGCGGAGTGCGTGGGGTACGCCAAATCCGGGTCGCCCCTGACCTTCAGCGTCGAGTCGAAGACCGGCCGCGTGCTGTCCATCAACACCGCCGGCACGGACCCATCGCTGCGCACCGAGATCGGCGGGATCCGCGTTGGCTCCACCCTGGCCGACGTGCGGAAGGCCTTCGCAGGCTACGAGATCGAGGAACACCTCGCCGCGGACTTCGGCCAGGGCAGCAACGGCGTGATCATCAACGGCCCAAGCGGATCGATCGGACTCAGCCTCACCGATGCCACGCCGACCGACTACGCCTCCGGGCGCCCCACGGTCAGCTTTCTCAACGGGGTGGGTGTACCGGGGCACGCTCCGACAAACAAGGAGGACGGGTGCTGACGCGCCACCGAGACAGCGTCAGCCGTACACGTACGACTCCGAATCCACTGGGGTCATGGCTTCCAGGCCCTCCGGCAGGCGCAGCGAAGGGGATCTCGTAGTCACCGACGTCCTGCTGTCGGAAACGGAGAGATGACGGCTTGTCGTTCATCAGCCGCCACCGCACTTCTGTACGGCCTTCGGTGGCGAGGAGATACCGCAGAGGTAGCGAACGCCGTCATCGGTAGCGATTAACGGCCTGCCCGCCGAGCGCAGGAAGACGAGGCTGTAGAGGCCTTCGTCGACCTTCTTGAACCGGAACGAGTCCTGAACTTGATGGACGTACTTGGGTACCTCCGACACAGGGGAGCCGTTCATGCTGTACGAGAGCGACACGTAAAACCCGATCAAGCCATCGTCAGTGGGCAAGAACTCGAGTTCGCCCGACTCCTCGCAGAACCCTACGGCGCCAGTGCACGGTCCGAGGTTGGATGACACGCTGCCTCTGAGATCAGGGCCAATCTTGATCGTGGTCCCGTGGAACATCCATTCTCCCGCGTAGTTCGCCGGATCGAGTTGCGCCGTGCCGGTCGGGGGAGATGTCTGGCTCGCCGCCATGATGCCGCGAACAATTCGGACGGCGGTCAGGACATCGCGGGATTCCGAGGTGACCACGTCCTCGTCATCGCAGGAGGTGTAGTTCTGGGGTGAGGTGTTGACGCAGGTGATCGACACGAGTGAATCCCTCCCGCTCGACGTGCCGCCCGCCAGAGATGTCCTGTTCAGGAACCGGGCGTGAAGGGTCTTCTCGTCTGGCACCCACACCAGGCGGATACCGTTCACGTTCATTGTTGCCGCGCCAGGTTTTTCCTTCAGGGTGGCGAACACGTCGATCCCGTTCTGCACGGCGGGAGTGAGGATGATCCGCAGCAGGTCGGCCGGTTGTGCATTGGACCCGGTCGCCTCGCACCCGGCGGATTGCGGAGGTGTTGGCAACAACGGTGCCACGGCGACGACCGCTTCTTCGATGCCGGTGAGCCGCTTGGACACGGCTTTGGTGTCGATGACCGAACACAAGCTCTCCACCTTGACAGGTGGTGCTTCTTCGAGTGGCGGTAATGATGTGGTGGCGGTCGTTCCGGGGCTCGGCGGTTCAGCCGGAGACGGCGTCTCGTCGACCCCGCAAGCCGTTGCCACGAGCAGGAGCAGCGCGACCGAGCCCGACCGGATTCTCCTTGTCGCCCTGACCATCAACCCGTGCCCTTGAACGACTTGGGATCTGCGGCGACGAACTTTCCTGTTCTGCTGGCCACTCCTCCGGCATAGATCGCTTGGTAGGTGTCGAAAGCGACCATGGCAGTGGGGCTGCTGTCGGTGGTTGGCATCGCTGAAACCTCGAAAGGCCTACCTGCGTTGTCCACCGCCTTGGTAAGCGTCGGCTGCCCGTCCCCTGGGTTCACGGTCAGGTCGAAGTGGAACGCGCAGTAGCTTTTGCTGGTCGCGACGTTGATGAGCAGGGTGGCCACCTCGCCGGGGACCAGCTGGATCGTCTGCGCGCTCGTTCCGGTGAAGTAGCCGCTCCCCTCACGGCCGTCGAGGGCGACCGGGTAGTCGGCGTCCAAGTCGAAGTACATGGCGATGCTGCCGGTGGGGCCCGCTGTCGGTGAGTACAGCAGAGTTCCGGTCAACGGCTCGCGGCACTGCTTGACGATCTTCACGTCGGTGATGTTCAGCGTTTCCCGCCCGGTACCGCGGAGCCCAACCTGTATCGTCGCTGCGTTGGGATAGACTCCGCCGTGAGCGAGTACCCAGTCGACGTAGCCCTTGCCGTCGCCCTTCTTCGAATCGAGTTCTGCCAGCTCCTCGGATGAGAAGGACTGGGCATCCGGGAAGACGAAGTCGTGGTTGCCCCTGTTTTCCAGATAGGCGACTGATTCGACGGCTATGGGAGCTGTCGCGTTGGCAGTCTGACTGGCCGGCGGCAAGGCGATGTCGTTCTTCACCTGTCCGGTGTGCGACCGAACCGCCCAGACGATCGCGGACGCCCCAATGAGTGCCACGAGGAGAATCGCGCCGAGCAGGGTGTACACCCGCTTGTCGGTGGGGTTGAAGTTCACCGACCCGATGCTGCCGCTCTGGACGACATTGCTCTGCCCCAGTTCGGTCGCGGAGTTCGACGCCGTCGGCGGGTGTTCGTCGTGGTGATCCTCTGTCACCTCATGGCTATCCTTCTGTGCCGAATTGCCGTTACGCGGTCGCTCTGGTTCAACCCGATTGGGTGCTGACCGGGTGCGTCAGGACGCCCGAAGCGGTGGTGGCCAGTGAAGAGACGGCTCACCCAACGCCCCGGCTGCCAGCGACTACGGGACGGCCTGTGACCACTCTTGCCCAGCTGCCGTGCCAGTTCGAACCTGTCGCGGTGGGACTGCATCACGTCGAGCAGGACCAGGTCGGCGTCCGGGCAAGCAGGCCCGGCCGCCGCCACATCGAACCCGGCGAACCGCAGTGTGCGTTCCGACAGTTCGCGGATCGTCGTCACCATCAGGATCAGCGCACGCTCACTCACGCTGCGGGCCCATGAGTGCCGCAGAGCTCAGCAGGTGATCAGCTGAGACGGCGGGGTCGTGTGGTCGAGCTGTTTCACGTAGGCGTCCCCGCCGACGGCGGCGCGCTGCGCGCACGCCTCGTCCTGGGTGGCGAAGGTGCCGTAGTACACGGCGTAGATGTCGACCCCGTCGAGCTGCTTGCGCAGGGAACCGCACCCGGTCGTCGGCGCGTGCAGGTACCGCGTGCCGGGGTGGTTCGACAGGAACTGCTGGACGTCCGCGCGGTACCGCGCCGGTACGACGGCCGCCCCGACGAACGTGACGTAGGCGCCGTTGCAGGCGGGCACGCTCATCGGCTCGGTCAGGCCGAGGTCCGCACCGGGCGGCACCACGACAGCCGGCGGCGCGCTGACCGGCGGTGGTGAGGTCGCCACTGGTGCTGCTGTCGTCACCGGCAGAGGCGTCGCTGTCGACGCCGTCGTGGTGGTCTCGGCGCCGCTCGCCGGGGTGAACCGCTCCGCTCGCGTCTCGCCCGTGCTGGTCGCGGTCCCGGATGTCGACCGTCCCGAGAGGGCGACCGTCGTGATCACAGCTGTCGTCGCCACCACGACTGTCACAGCCGCGACCAGCCACTGCGTCCGTCGTGGCCGCGCACCCGCAGACACCAACGTCGGCCGGGGCGCGACCGACGGCGGCGGGGCGGGCGGCGTGTGTCCGGTGAGCGCCGCACGTGCGGCTGCGGCCAGTTCGCCCGCGCTCGCGAAGCGGTCTGCCGGGTTCTTCGCCATCCCACGCACCACGACGGCGTTCAGGGCGTGCGGCAGCCCAGGTCGTACCGAGTCAAGTGAAGGCGGCGGCTGGTTCAGGTGCGCGCCGATGAGCGACGCGGCGGTGGTGCCGGGGAACGGCTTGCTGCCGGTCAGGCACTCGTGGAGGAGGCACGCCAGTGAGTAGACGTCCACCCGGTAGTCGGTGGGGCCGTCACCGAACCGCTCCGGCGCCATGTAGTCCAGCGTGCCGATCACGGCGCCGGTCCCGGTCAGCCCCGTCGTCGCGTCCAGCGCCCGCGCGATCCCGAAGTCCACGAGGTAAGCGAACCCGGCCTCGGCGATGAGGACGTTGGACGGCTTCACGTCCCGGTGCACCAGGTTCTGCGCATGGGCGGCACCGAGTGCCTGCGCGATCTGTTCGACGATCCCCACGGCCTCACCGGGATCGAGCGGGCCGCCGTTCCGCAACCGCGCGGCCAAGTCCTGCCCGTCGACGAGGCGCATGTCCAGGTACAGCCGACCGTCCAGCTCGCCGTAAGCGTGAATCGGGACGATGTGCGGTTCTTGCAACCGCGCCACCGCGTGCGCCTCGCGTCGAAACCGCTCCCGATACTGCTGGTCCTCCGCGAACTGCGGGGCGAGCAATTTCAGCGCGACCATCCGGTCGTGCCGGGTGTCGTAGGCACGCACGACCTCGCCCATTCCACCCCGAGCGATGAGCGACTCCACCCGATAAGGTCCATACTTCCAAACCACCGAACGACCCCTTCGGCTCTCGTACCGTGCCTGACCACCCACACTTCGGATCATCCCGCCCGTTCGTTACAAAGGACCGGCGGCAGATGCAGATACCCGCAAACACCCGTGCCGAGACGTAGATTCACCATCGTGGCTGCCGAGGCGTTCCATAAGCAGGGACCTGCTGCGGGAAGTAGGGATCTGCTGTGGGCGTGGAAATGGGAGCACGGTTGTGAGAGCAGATTGGGAGAAGTCGAGCGCGTTGAATGGTGCTGAACTGCTCTCAACGTCCTGCTATAGCACCGTAATGACGTGTGGCGTCTCTATTTCCACTGGTCAGAACTCTTTGGGATTTATGTTGACGGTAGTGCTCATCGGGTGGTGATCGACAGTGATTTCCGCTGTTCGAACGCTCGGTTGAAGTGGGGAACTCGGCCAGAGACACCTGGTTCTACCCCGGCGAGCTCGCCGACGACCTGGAGTACGCCGGGGTGCTGGACGCCGTGGTTGCAGGCATCCCCGCCCATGCTGCGAGTTCCGCATGTTCCTACCCAGCTGAGGGGCATCCCGGTGCGTGCCGTCGCCGTCTTTGCCGGCTTGGAAGCGCAACTTTCGGAACTGTGAGCAATCGCACGAACACGTAGGGTGGGAACCAAACGGACATTTGGGCCGTTCTGCCTCTCGTGGGTGGGGTTGGCTCCGCCCAACGGCCCAGTGCTGTGCCGGTACGGACCGCTGCTCTCCCGGAGGACCCCACGTGGACCCACGCGATGTGCCCTCGACCGTCCAGCACACCCGCCGCGCTGCCGTGCGGCGGTGGGCCAGGCGGGACCTGAGGTACGACCTGTCGGCATCGTTGGTCGTGTTCCTGGTGGCGATGCCGTTGTCGTTGGGCATCGCGGTCGCCTCCGACGCGCCGATCACGGCCGGGTTGATCGCGGCGGTTGTCGGGGGTGTTGTCGCGGGGTTGCTTGGTGGGGCGCCGTTGCAGGTGAGTGGTCCGGCCGCGGGGTTGACGTTGGTGGTGGCGGGGTTCGTCGCGCAGTTCGGGTGGGCGGTGACGTGTGCCATCACGGTGGCGGCGGGTGTGTTGCAGGTCGGGCTTGGGGTGAGTCGGGTGGCTCGGGCGGCGCTCGCCATCTCGCCCGCGGTGGTGCACGGGATGCTTGCGGGGATCGGGGTCACGATCGCGTTGGCGCAGCTGCACGTGCTGCTGGGTGGTGAGCCGGGTACGGGGGCGTGGGAGAACCTGACGCAGCTGCCCGCGCAGTTGCTCGGCGTGCACACCGGGGAGGCGGTGGTCGGGCTGGTCGTGCTCGGTGTGCTGCTGCTGTGGCCGGTTATGCCGGCGGCCGTGCGTGGGGTGCCGGCCTCGCTGGTCGGGGTCGTGGGTGCCACGTTGCTGGCGGGGGTGCTGTCGTGGGACGTGGACAGGGTGGAGCTGCCCGGTTCGCTGCTCGACTCCGTGCGGCTGCCGGAGCTGCCCGACGGGCGGTGGGGAGCGGTGGCGTTGGCGGTGTTCACGATGACCGTGATCGCCAGCGTCGAGAGCCTGCTGTCCGCGGTGGCCGTGGACAAGCTCAAGGACCGGGGTCGGTCGGCCGACCTGGACCGCGAGCTGGTCGGGCAGGGCGCGGCCAACGCGGTGTCCGGCCTGCTCGGCGGCCTGCCGGTCACCGGCGTCATCGTCCGCAGCTCCACCAACGTGGCCGCGGGCGCGCGGACCAGGGCGTCCGCGGTCCTGCACGGCGTGTGGGTGCTGCTGTTCTCGCTGCTGCTGGTCGGCCTGATCGAACAGGTGCCGATGGCCGCGCTCGCCGGGCTGCTGGTCTACGTCGGCTTCAAGCTGCTCAAGCTGCAGGACGTGCGCACGGCGCTGCGCCAGTCCGAGCTGCCGGTCTACGTCACCACCGTCACCTGCGTCGTGTTCCTCGACCTGCTGATGGGCGTGCTGATCGGGTTCGCCCTGTCCGTGGCGGTGATGCTGCGCCGCGTCGTGTGGGCGAAGCTGCGGGTGTCGCGGACCCCGGTGCCCGGCG
Source organism: Umezawaea tangerina (assembly GCF_003002815.1). Taxonomy (GTDB): domain Bacteria; phylum Actinomycetota; class Actinomycetes; order Mycobacteriales; family Pseudonocardiaceae; genus Umezawaea; species Umezawaea tangerina. Next base: position 305,201 of record NZ_PVTF01000008.1, read on the forward strand.
GGCCGGACCACTGGACGGTCGTGGTCGAGGGCACGCTGAGCTTCCTGTCGATCCCGCGGCTGTCACGGGTGCTGTCCCACGTGCCCGACGGCGCCCCGGTGGACGTCGAGCTCGCCGTGGACTTCCTCGACCACGCCACCTACGAGCACCTCGTGATGTGGCGCGACCAGCACGAGAAGACCGGGGGAGTGGTGCACGTCGACGAGGTGTCCGGCATCCGCGGCGGCATGTCGCGGCGCGGTGCCGGAGCGGTGCTGCCGCGCTGGTTCGCGCCCTGGTCGTCCTGGCAGACCTCGGTACCCGCGCAGCGCCACAGCGACCACGACGAGGCCGCCCGCCCGCTGGTGTCGGGCGTGCAGGAGTACCACCGCCGCTCGGCCCCGTTGCTGCGCCCGGTGTTCGAGGGGCTGTCGGACGGGCAGGAGCCGCAGGCGATGTTCCTGACGTGCGCGGACTCGCGGATCGTGCCGAACGTGATCACCAGCAGCGGACCGGGCGACCTGTTCACGGTCCGCAACGTCGGCAACCTCGCGCCCTGCGACGACGACGGCGTGGGCGCCTCGGTGCACTACGCCGTGGACGTGCTGCGCGTGTCGGCTTTGGTGGTGTGCGGGCATTCCGGGTGCGGCGGGATGCGCGCCCTGCTCGATGGCGACGCGGGCTCGGACGGTCCGGTCGGCCGCTGGCTGCACTCGGGCGTCGGCAGCCTGCACGCCCTGCGCGCGGGCCATCCCGCCGACCCCGGCACGGGGTCCGAAGTGGACAGACTGGCCATGGTCAACGTCGCCGTCCAGGTCGCCTCCCTGGAACGCATGCCCGTCGTGCGCGACGCCGTCGCCGAGGGCAGGCTCAAGGTGATCGGCATGTTCTTCGACATCGGCGCCGCCCGGCTGTCGTTGCTCACCGACGACCGGACGGCGTTCTCGGCGTTGCCCGAAGGGGTGGACGTGCTGGGCTAGGGCGTGTGTCGAAGTCCGTGTTCGCGGTAGCCGGGCCTGAGGCGGCCCCTGGGGGCACGGCCGACTGACCCGCATACAACAGAGGTATGCGGGCCAGTCGGCCGCACCGCCAGGAACCACCTCAGGCGCGACTCCCATCGAACGAGACTTCGACACACGCCCTAAAGGTTGTCCCGTAACGCTATCCCCGCAAGATCGATGCCCCTGGTGTGGAGCAGGTGATCAGTGCGGACCGGCCCGACTGGGTGCCGGTGTTCACGGGCTTGTCGGTGCGGGTGTTCCGCACGCTCGTGCGGGTCGTGGCCCGTCGGGGCGGCGAGCAGCCCGGAACCGGTCGACGCTGGGGGTTGCCGCTGGAGGATCGGGTGCTGCTGGTGGCGGTCTACTACCGGACGAACCTGACGTTCCGTCAGGTCGCGCTGCTGTTCGGCATCTCGAAATTGGCCGCGGGCCGTGTCGTGGATCATCTGGCACCCTTGTTGGCGCTCGCGCCGGTGACCCGCAAGCACGGCCCGGACACCGTGCTGATCGTGGACGGCACGCTGGTGCCCACCCACGACCGGAGCGTGTCCGCCTCGTCGAGGAACTACCGGTACTCGGTGAACATGCAGGTCGTCATCGACGCCAACACCCGCCTGGTCGTCGCGGTCGGCGACCCCGCACCGGGCAACCGCAACGACTGCCGGGCCTACACCGACTCAGGAGTGGACCGGCAGTGTCGGGGAGCGACGGTGATGGCCGACGGCGGCTACCAGGGCAACCCCGAGGTGATCATGCCTTACCGGAAACCGCGTAAGGGACAACCGCCACTGCCGCAATGGAAGGAGGACCTCAACACCGTCCACCGGAGCGTCCGCGCGCGGGTGGAGCACGCCCTGGCACAGATGAAGTCCTACAACATCCTGCGCAACTGCCGCCGCAAACGCGACGGCGTCCTGCACGCCACCCGAGGCATCGCCCAGATGCGGAACCTGGCCATGACGACCTGAGCGGCCAACAGGCCCAGACAGCACCGTGGTTACCTCTGCCCACCAACACTCTCGATCATTACGGGACAACCTTTAGGCGACCGCGAAGCCGCCCGTGGCGCCGGTGAAGCCGGTGATCCGCCCGGTCCACCCGCTCTTCCAGTCGCCGAAGTGCACGATCCGGTAGGTCCCCGCGGGCGTGCCGGCCGGGATGGTCCAGGTGATGGTGGCCTCGGAGTCGGCGACGCCGGACCGGCGCCACCGGTAGCGGGTGGACCAGTCGCCGTCGTCGCCGTGGCGGGTCCACCTGCCGTCGACCAGGCGCTGCACCTCCAGGAAGGTGCCGTTGCGGTGCAGGTCGTTCTTGGGGTGGCCGGTGACGAACACGGCGGTGACGGTCTGGCCGGCGGTGTAGGACGCGGCGGGCTGGGTGAGGACCTGGCCGAAGGTCCGCGACGGGGCCTTGTCGTCGAAGACGACGCCGGTCTGCAGGTTCAGCTCGGTGAACGGCGGCCTGGTCGGCGTGGGGCCCGGCGTCAACGGCGTGCCCGCGCGCAGGGAGGCGGCGAGCTTGCCGAACTCCTGCTGGTAGGCGGGAGTGGTGTTGCGGCCGAACAGGGTGGAGCCGCCCTCGTACTGCTGGAGGTCGTACTCCTCGGGGGTGGTGACGTACTGGCTGTAGTCGTTGGCGTAGCCCTGGATGAGCACGTCCTGCAACGGCACGCCCAGTTCCGCGGCCACCGAGCGGCGGATCCGCAGACCCGCGGTGATCGTGACCTCGCCGGGCACGGCGACCAGGTGCAGCTGTCCTATCCGGACGATCTGCAGCGGCACGACGTTCGGGGTGGCCTGGACGAGACCGGTCGGGACGAGGGAGGCCTTGGGGTACTGGCAGTCCTTGAGCCACTGGGGGACCGGGATGTCCAACGGCTCCAGCAACGACTTGATCGGGCTCTGCATCCCCTCGGTGAAGCCGGGGATGGCCGGGCCGTCCTCGACGCTGCCCGCGAGCGTCGAGGCGCCGACCACGCCCGAGCAGGTGGTGCCGGGCGTGCCGTCGGTGGTGTAGCGGCCGTCGACGGCGACCGATCCCATGTCCACGAACCGCATCCGGTGGCCGACGCCGCCGGTGACCGCGGTCTGCGGGCCCGCGAAGATCTGCTGCGCCTTGCGGTTCTGCCGCTCGCCGATGATCCGGGTGTTCTCGACGTAGTCCTCGGTCGGCCCGGATCCGGGGCGCAGGTCGAGGTTCGGCGACATGTCGCCCGCGTTGGTGTTGGGGAACGCCGCCACGAAACCGGGCCGCCCGTCGAGGTAGCGGACGCCCGCGTCGTCGTGCTCCCACTGGTAGGAGGCGTAACCCTTGTTGTCCGGGCTGATCAGGGTGTTCTCGCCGACCATCGACGTGTTGTGGGTGGCGAACCAGCTGACCGCGCCCACGTCGGTCCCGCCCTGCCGGAACTTCAGCACGGTCATCGACGGGTCGATCGCGTCGGGGAAGAAAGCCTTGTCCGAGGCGGGGTTCGCGTCGAACGCGACCCGCGACCGGTTGACGCTCGCGTCGGTCAGCTCACCGCGGCCCAGCGACAACGAGCCCGGCTTCACGTCCTCGTGCGCCGCCACCACGGACTCGACGATGCCGTCGGTGACCGCGTCGAGCGTCTGCTGCTGCATGCCGAGGACCGACAGGTTGTAGGCCAGGTTGTGGGAGTAGCCGCCGGGACCGGCGTGCGTGTGCGTCGCGGACAGCAGCAGGTTCTCGCGGGTGTAGAGCGACCCGTAGCGCTGCTGGAGCTTGGCCAGCACGCCCTCCTGGACCGCGCGGAAGACCATCGCCAGGTCGGCGTTGACGTAGGCGACCCGACCGCCGGTGGCCCGGTCGACCACGACGTAGGCGCGGGAGCGCTGGCGCTGGTGGATGCCGGTGGTCTTCTGGTCGAAGTCCGAGTACCCCATCATGCCGTTCTCGGCGGCGGGACCGGTCACGTCGGAGATGCCGCGGCCGACCAGGTAGGGCTCGGCGTCCGCCCGCGCGGACTGCTGCCCGGTGACCACGAGCAGGCCCGCCAGGGTGGCCAGCACCGTGGCGAGGGCCGAACGCCGAGTCGTCCGCATGCGCACTCCCGAGGTACGTGAAGCAGATTCATGTTCGCCTCGACCGTAGGTGATCCGCGCAATTCGGACAAGGGTCCGGACGTCGGTCGGGGTGTCCGACAAACGGACACGGCGGCGGTCGACGCCGCGGTGAAATCGACCGGCCATTCCTAGTACGCGTCCGCGGGCGGATTCGCCACCCGTGAGCAGCGTTGTTTATCGCTGCTATAGGGGTAGCTGATGGGAAAAGGCCAATCGGCCGAATTCGCGGCGCCCTGCCGAATGGTGATGTACGCCCGCCGGCCTCAGGTGGTCCATTTCCGGCCCGGAGGTCGCCACCGGGTATCGGGGCGGGGAACCGGGTTGACCTCGGGTGTCCCGGTGCGGCCGTCCGGTGGGGGTGGCGGCTCGAAATCGACTTCCTGTAGCCCACCGTCACGTGATACTGGAGGTTGACTTGAGTTGTACGCCAATCGGCTGACGTATTAACACCGGATGTCCATTGGCCATCGACAGGGTTCCACGCCGTGTATACGGTGAGGCCTCGGTAAGGCCCGACCGACTGGGGGAAGGGCCTCGTTCATGAATGGGTGGTCATGGGGGATGCCGTCATGCGGTCGGCGACCGCGGGTGAGCTGGGCGGCCTGTACGCCGCGCTGGCGGGGGAGGACCCGGCGTTCGACGCGGGGTCGCCCGCCGTCGTGCTGGTCGGGGTGCCCGCCGACGCGGTCGTGTGCAAACGGTTGCGGCAGTTCGGGTTCGGCGTGCACACCCTGGACGGGCAGGCGCCCGGCGTCTACGTCCTCGGCGGCTCGCTGCACGGGACGTGCCTGACCGGCCCCGACTTCGTCGAGGTGCTGGAACGGGCCCGGCTGCGCGACCTCGCGGGCGACGTGGCCGCCGAGCCGCGGTTCACCACCCTGCACAAGCCCGGTTCCGACTCGCGCGGGGTCGTCCAGTTCCACCTGGACGGCCGCGAGGTCGTGGCCAAGATCGGCGAGGCGGAGGCGATCGCGGGCGAGGTCCGGTTCGCGGGCGCGGTCAACGACCTGCTGGCCCGCGAGGGTCGGCGCGCGCTCTTCCCCGTGGTGCACGGACTCCGCGTCGAGGGCGGCCAGGCCGTCAGCCTCATGGAGGCGGGCGAGCCGATGCCCATCGCGCTGCTGTTCGCCGACGACCGGCGCACCACGCTCGCCGACGACGCGCTGGGCCGCCTGGAGGCGCACCTGGACCAGGTCTCCGCCTGGTACCGGCTCACCGCCGCCGACCGGCGCCCCACCGTGGCCGACTACCTCTACCGCGAGCGCTACCACGCGCTGCCCGCGGAACCCGTGTTCGCCTCCACGTTCCGCGCCCTGTTTGGCGAGGCGGACCTGGAGGAGGTCCTCGACGCGCGGGTGCTGCTGCCCGGCGGCGTCGACCTGCCGTCCTACCGGGAGTCGGTGCGGTGGCTGGACGAGGTCGTCCCCGGCCTGCTGCCCGACCACGGCAGCGCGGTGCACGGCGACATCTACGCGGCCAACATGCTCCTGCGCGCCGACGGCAGCGCGGTGCTCATCGACCCCCGCACCGTGTGGGAGGGCCGCGACCGCCCCGACGTCGGCTACGGCGACCCCGTGTTCGACTTCTCCACGCTGCTGCACGGCGTGTTCCCGATGGCCGCGATCCTGCGGGCGGTCGAGACCGGCACGACCGCCGACCTGTTCGACGGTCCGGTGCGCCCGGCGGCGGGCGTGCTCGACCTGTCCTCGCTGCGCCTGCCCGGCGAGTTCCCGGACGCCGTGGAGAAGCTGGAAGCCGTGATGCTGCAAGGGCTGCCGCGTCCCGACGGGCACGCGCGGACCCGGCTGCTCATCGGCGCGGCCACCTCGCTGCTGGGGTGGCTCAAGTACGAGAAGTCGCTGCGGTCGCCGCAGGCGTGGCTGGCCACCTTCGGCTACGTCGCCTGGTACCTCGACCGGGCCAGGAAGTCCTTTGACGACAACGGGAGACGAGAGCTGTGACGGCACTGGACTACGACGACCTCGCCACCGAGTACGCCAAGCACCGGCGTCCCTACCCCGGCCTGGTCGAGCACATCGTGGAACGCGCGGGCGTGACGTCCGACTCGACCGTGCTGGAGGTCGGCTGCGGCACCGCGAACCACCTCGCCGCGGTGCGCCGCACGACGGGCGCGCGCTGCATCGGCGTCGAGCCGTCGGCTGAGATGCGCAAGCAGGCCGCCGAGCACCCGGAGGAGCTGGACCTGCGCGAGGGCTTCGCCGAGGAGCTGGACTTCCCCGAGGGCACCTTCGACCTGGTCATGTCGGTCGACATGATCCACTACGTGCGCGAGCCGCTGCGCTACTTCCAACGCGCCTTCGCCGCGCTCAAGCCGGGCGGCCACTTCCTCACGGTCACCGACTCCGACTGGGCCATCCGCAACCGGATCCCGATGGCCCGGTACTTCCCCGCCACGATCGAGGTCGAGTTCGCGCGCTACCAGCCGGTCCCGGCGCTCGCGGGCGACCTCGCGCTGGCCGGGTTCACCGACCTGTACGAGCGGATGATCGAGAGCACCTACCTGCTGCACGAGGCCACCAAGTTCGAGGACAAGTCCCACTCCTGCCTGCACCTCATCGGCGACGAGGAGTTCGCGGCGGGCATCGCGGCCCTGCGCGCCGACCTCGCCAAGGGGCCGATCGAGGCGAACCAGCGGAGCCTCGCGCTCTGGGGGCGGCGGCCGCTGTGATCGACCGGTACGCCCTTCCCGAGATGAAGGGGCTCTGGACACCCGAGCGGAAGTACGCCTCGTGGGTGGAGGTCGAGGTCCTCGCGAGCGAGGCGCAGGTGCGGCTCGGCGTCGTGCCCGCCGAGGCGCTGCCCGCGATCCGCGACGGCGAGGTGCCCACGCCCGCGCGGGTCGAGGAGTTCGAGCGCGTCCGCGACCACGAGATCCTCGCGTTCCTGGCCGCCTACACCGAGACGATCGCCGACGGCCACGGCCGCTGGGTGCACCACGGCATGACGAGCTACGACCTCGTGGACACCGCGCTGGGCCACACCCTGGCCGCCTCGTGCGACCTGGTGCTGGCCGAGGCCGTCCGGCTGCGCGCGGTGCTCGTCGCGCGGTCCAAGGAGCACTGGGACACCGTGTGCGTGGCCCGCACGCACGGCATCCACGCCGAGCCCACCACGTTCGGCCAGAAGCTGGCGCTGCACGCCTTCGCCGTCGACCGGAGCATCACCCGGCTGCGCGCCGCCCGCACGGCGGTCGCGGTCGGCACGATCTCCGGCGCGGTCGGCACGTACTCCAGCATCGACCCGGCGGTCGAGGCCTACGTGTGCGACCGGCTCGGGCTGGGCGTCGAGCCCGTGCCCAGCCAGGTCGTCGCCCGCGACCGGCACGCCGAGCTGATGGCCGCGCTGGCGCTGCTCGGCGCGGTCGTCGAGCAGATCGGCCTGGAGCTGAGGCTGTTGCAGCGCACCGAGGTGCGCGAGGTCGAGGAGCCGCGCACCAGCGAGTACCAGGGCTCCAGCGCCATGCCGCACAAGCGCAACCCGACCACGAGCGAGCGGATCAACGGCCTGGCCAGGCTCCTGCGCGCCTACGCCAACGCCGCCTACGAGAACGTGGCCCTGTGGCACGAGCGCGACCTGGCGCACTCGCCGGTGGAGCGGGTCGTGTTCCCCGACGCGTTCACCATCGCGCACTACCAGGCCGGCAAGGCCGCGGACGTCATCGGGAACCTCACCGTCCACAGTGGCCGGATGCTGGCCAACCTCGAGGCCACCCACGGCCTGATCTACAGCTCCGAGGTGCTGCTGGACCTCGTGAACGCAGGCGAGGACCGGGACAAGGCCTACCGCGTGGTGCAGGCCGCCGCGCTGGAGTCGACCGAGACCGGCGAGCACCTCGCCGACACCCTGGCGGACCGCGGGATCACCACGACCGCCGCCCAGTTCCAGCCGGAGCGGTTCCTCGGTCGGCGGGACGTCCTCCGCGACAGAATGGAGAAGTTGCTCGATGTGGAAGTGTGAAGTCGTCCAAGGCGCCGACCTGGACGTGGCCGAGGTCGCGGCGCTCTACCACGCCTCGACGCTGGGGGAGCGCCGCCCGGTGGCGGACACCGAGCGCTTCCGGGACATGGTGCGCGGCGCGAACCTCATCGTGGTGGCCCGAGTGGACGACCGGCTCGTCGGCATCTCGCGGTGCGTCACCGACTGGTCCTACGCGACCTACCTGTCCGACCTGGCCGTGGACAAGGAGTTCCAGCACCAGGGGATCGGCCGCGACCTGATCGAGAAGACCAGGCAGGCCGCTCCCCGCGCCAAGATCGTGCTGCTGTCGGCGCCCGCCTCCGTGGAGTACTACCCCCACGTCGGGTTCAAGCAGCACAACTCGGCCTGGGTGATGGATCCGCTGACCCCATGAGCACGAGCAGAGCGCCCCGGATCGGTGTCACCACCTACCAGGAGAACGCCTCCTGGCGCGGCTGGCACCGCAGTGCGTCCCTGGTGCCCAGGGACTTCCTCTCCCCGCTGGCCGACGCCGGCGCGTTGCCGCTGATGCTGCCGCCCGACGGCGGACCGGCCGAGGCGGCCGACCTGGCCGCGTGGCTCGACGGGCTGCTGCTCGTCGGCGGTCCCGACGTGGACCCGGCCAGGTACGGCGCACGGCGCGAGGAGCACACCGGTGGCGCGGAGCGCAAGCGCGACGAGTGGGAGCTCGCGCTGCTCGCCGCCGCCCTCGACGCCGGCATCCCGGTGCTGGGCGTGTGCCGGGGCATGCAGCTGCTCAACGTCGTCCGCGGCGGCACCCTGCGCCAGGACATCGGCAAGACCGACCACCAGCCCGAGGGCAGCCGGTTCGGCTCGGTCGTGGTGACCATGGTCGAGGACCTGATGCCGGGCGCGCTGATCGGCCCGTCCACGACGGTCTCCTGCTACCACCACCAAGCCGTCGACGTGCTCGGCGCCGGTCTCGTGGCCACCGGGCGCAGCGCGGACGGCACGGTGGAGAGCCTGCAGCTCACCGACCGCGACTTCGTCGTCGGCGTGCAGTGGCACCCGGAGGTCGGCGGGGACCAGTCGCTGTTCAAGGCCTTCGCGACGGCCGCGGCCGGGCGGGTCCCGTGCTGAGCGCGGTGCTGCCGCGCAGCCACCGGGGCCGGGTGCTGGCCGCGGGGGCGCTGCTCGACGCCGTGGCCACCGGCCTGTACCAGGCCGTGGCGACGCTGTACTTCGTCCAGCACGTGGGCATCCCGGCCGCCTCGGTCGGGCTCGCCCTCACGCTGGCCAACACGTTCGGCCTGCTCGTCCCGATGCCGGTCGCGCGGCTCACCCGCCGGATCGGGGTGACCAGGGTCTACGTCGCCCTGCTGGTGCTGCGCGGTGTCGGCATGGCCGGCTACGTCCTCGTGGACGGCTACTGGCGCTACCTCCTCGTCACGGCCTTCTTCACCGCCGCCAGCCGCGCGGCCCTGCCGCTGCTGCAGGTGCTCGTGGGGCAGATGGAGGGCGAGGGCGACCGGACGCGCACGATGGCGTCGATGCGGACGGTGAACAACATCGGCCTCGCCACCGGCTTCTTCTTCGCCGCGGGCGTCCAGCTGTTCCAGTCCCGCCTGGCCTACCAGGTGCTGTTCCTGGTCGGCGGTATCGCCTTCGCGCTCGTCTCGTTCGTCACGGTCGCGGCCACGCGCGGGATCGAGGGGCGCGACGCCGCCGTGCCGGACAAGGAGAAGCGGCCCAGGACGGTCTACCGGGACGGCCGGTTCATGGTCGTCGCGGTCGCCAACGCGGCCCTGCTCCTGCACGACAGCATGCTGTTCATCCTCATCCCGCTGTGGGTGGTGCAGCGGGCAGGACTGTCGCCCACGGCGAGCTCGGTCCTGCTGATGCTCAACACCGCGATCACCGTGCTCATCCAGGTCCGCCTGGCCAAGTACGGCAAGGGTTTCGGCGGCGCCATGCGACTGCTCCGGTGGTCGGTGGTGGCGCTGGCGACCGCCTCGCTGTTCCTCGGTTCCGCGGGATCGGGCGGCGACACGTGGGTGCTGGTCGCCCTGCTCGCCGCGGCGGTCGTGCTGCTGACCGTGGGCGAGAACCTGCACGCCATCGCCGGGTGGGAGCTGTCGTTCCTGCTGTCGGCGCCCGAGCAGCGGGCGCAGTACCTCAGCCTGTTCAGCCTCGGGTACACCGGCCAGCTCATCGTCGGGCCGGTGCTGATGACCTCGGTCGTGCTGCCCTGGGGCATGCCGGGTCTGCTGGTGATGATCCTCGTCTTCGTGCTCGCCGCGGTGGCCACCTCGATCGCGGTCCGCGGTCACTCGGCCGTCCGCGAAGCGGAGGTGCGCGCGTGAGCACGCCGACCGGGTTCGTCTTGTCCCACCTGTCGTTCGTCAACGGGTCGGCCTCCCCTGATCGAGCCGGTGGATGCCAGCCACGGGAAGGGGAGCTGTGGTCTCGCTCAAGTCCGAAGGGTTCACCGAACTGGTCGCCGACGTCGCGCAGGTCGCGCGGTCGTCGCGGGACGTCGCCGTGGTCACGAAGATCGCGCTGACCCTGGACGGCCGTCTCGGCGAGGACATCGGGTCGGCGGCGCTCACCGCCGCGGACCGGGTGGTCGTGGAGCTGTTGCGGGGTCCGGGGATCCACCTGGACGCCGACGACGTCGACGACGCCGACGACCGGCTGTTCCTCACCCGCACCGGCAGGCTCGCGGTGCGGCTCGACGGGGCCGAGGGCCCCGAGGACGCGTTCCCGCTCGGCGCGGTGCGGTGGGGCGACGTCGACCCCACCGACGTGAAGGCGCGGGCGCGGGCCGAGCACGACCGGACCGCGCGGGGCATCGCCGCGCTGCACGCCGAGCTGGTCGCCCAGCCGGAGGCGGAGGTCCACGCGCGGCTCAAGCGGATCGAGCACGCCGTGGTGCACATGGCACCCGTGGTGATCTACGTCGACGAGCGCGTGTACACCAACCTGACCAAGTTCGGGACCCTGCCGGGGAAGTCGCTGTCCGCGACGCACGCCCGGTCGCTGTTCAACCGGCTGCGCGCCACCCCGGTCGCGGACTGGGCCCCGGTGGACGCCTGCTTCGTGGCGTGCGCCGACGTCCTGCTGGTGTCCGGGCCGCCGGTGCGGCTGGAGGAGTTCAACGGCACCCAGCTCGACCCGGAGGCGCTGCGCGACTTCCTGGTCGAGCGCATCGGCACCTACGGCGGGGCACCGCTGCCGGGCGGGACCGACCTGCGGCGGCTGGAGGAGCTCGCCGTCCGGTGCGCCGCGCTGCGCAAGGAGACCGTCGGCGGCGGCGACTCGACGCCCTACCGCGTGATCAACGGCCTCAACCTGCACAAGTCCGAGCACCTGCTGCCCACCCCGGCGGTGCTCGGCGACGCGCCGGAGGCCGTGATGGCCCGATTAGCAGAGGTCCTCGGGGTCGACTCGCCCGTCGACACCCGGATCACCGACCTGGCACCGCTGTTCACCGACCTGGCCTCGCGCCTGGTGACCGCGCCCGCGCCCGAGGGGTTCACCACGGCGTTCGAGTCGGTCCTGCACGCGTTCGTGACCACGGCCGCCGAGGCCTTCGACGCCGACGTGGCGATGAGCAGGGGCCCGCAGACGTTCGACCCGCTGCGCACCGAGCACGAGGTCGACCCGCTCGGGCTGGGCACCGGGGACTTCTACTGCTGCGTCGCGCCCAGGCAGGCGTTCGTGGAGCGGTTCCGCGAGTTCACGCCGGGCCTGACGCGGGCGCTGTCCGCCTACAGCGCCCGGATGCGGTTCAACACCTGGCACTACCTGCCCTCGACGCTGGGCGTGGTCGAACGCGAGCCCGGCCGGGACGACTGGTTCTTCGCGCCCACCATGCCGGACGTGGCGTCGTGGTCCGACCAGCACCACACCGGGCACGTGGCCTTCGGCGTCCGGTACGCCATCCGCGTCCCGTTCGGCATCGACTACGACGGCCGCGCGCTGCCCGGTCTCTACGACCTGCGGCTCATGCGCACCTCCCTGCCCGCGTTCACGGTGGGGGAGCTGCGCGGCGCCATCGCCACGGCACTGCTGCTCAAGCAGCTCTACCAGGCGATGTCCGCGCACGAGCCGAAGGTCGTCGACTTCGGCAAGAGCTGGTACGAGAGGTTCCATGGTTGACCCGCGCCACGCGAGCGCGGCCGAACTGCGCGCCTGCTACTCGACCAAGGAGCTGTCCCCGACCGAGCACGTCCGCGCGACGCTCGACCTGCTGGAGGAGTCCCAACCGGAGCTGCACGCCTTCACGACCGTCACCGCCGACCTGGCCATGGCCCAGGCCGCGGAGGCGGAACGGCTGATCCTGGAGCACGGGGAGGAGGCCTGGCACGGGCGACCGCTGCTGGGCCTGCCCGTGTCGGTCAAGGACCTGACGCCCACCGCGGGCGTGCGCACGACCCGCGGGTCGCTGCTGCGCGCCGACTGGGTGCCGGAGCAGGACGCGCCCGCCGTGACCCGGCTGCGCGAGGCGGGTGCGGCCCTGCTCGGCAAGACGGCCACCTCCGAGTTCGGCTGGAGCGCGGGCACCGTCAACCGGCTCACCGAGCCGGTGGCCAACCCGTGGGACCTCACCCGCAGCGCGGGCGGGTCCAGCGGGGGAGCCGCGGCGGCCGTGGCCGCCGGGATCGGCGTCGCCGCACTGGGCACCGACGGCGCCGGGTCGATCCGGATCCCGGCGGCGTTCTGCGGGGTGGTCGGCTACAAACCGACCTTCGGGCACGTGCCGTACGCGCCGCTGAGCCCGGAGGGCCTGTCCCACCTCGGGCCGCTGGCCCGTGACGTGGCCACGGCGCGGCTGGTCGCCGACGCGATCGCCGGACCGCACCCCGACGACCCGCTGTCGGTGCCCCGACCGCCCCGGCGTCCCACACCGGACCGCGTGCGGGTGGCGTGGCTGCGCTGGCCGGACGAGACCGGCGCACCGGGCGAGGTGGCGGCCATCGCGCGGGACGCGGCGGCGGCGCTCGGCGACGTCGCCGAGGTCGACCTGCCCTTCGCCGACCCCTACCCCCACCTGGTGACCATCCTCGCCGCGTTCGACGCGGGCCAGCGGCCGCGGGACGACGCGCTGTCCGACCCCTTCCGGCTGCGCGTGGTCGAGCACGGACGGCGGCTGGGCGCCGCCGACCTCGCGCACGCCCTGACCGAACGGCAGCGGCTCGTCCAACGGGTCGACGCGCTGATGGAGCGCTTCGACGTGCTCGCCTCGCCCACCGCGTGGGTCGAGCCGTTCGCCGTCGACCGGTGGCGGCCCGACGACGGCGACGACCTCGACTGGCTGGCGTGGTGCCGCGCCGCCTACCCGTTCAACCTCACCGGCCAGCCCGCGGTCTCCGTCCCGGCGGGGCTCACCGCGGCGGGCCTGCCCGTCGGGCTGCACCTCGCGGGCCGACGGCACGAGGACGACCTCGTCCTCGACGTCGCCGAACGGTTCGGGAACGCCCGCCCGTGGCACCGGCAGCACCTCGGAAAGGAACAGCGGTGAACAGCGACAGCTACCTGGCGCAAGCGGCGGGGCAGACGGACTTCGTCGCCCGCCACGGGTTGTGGGACGACGAGCAGAAGGCCGCGGCCACCGAGGTAGAGGCCCGGCTGGACTCGGTGGACTTCGTCCGGGTCGTCTACGGCGACCCGCACGGCATCGCGCGCTCCAAGACCGTGAGCACGGAGGTGTTCCGCACGGTCCTGCGCAACGGCATGGACTTCAGCCCCGGCCCGTTCGTCTTCGACACCGGGCACGCCGTCGCCGTCGACTTCTTCGCCGAGGGCGGCGGGATCGGCATCCCCGAGCTGACGGGGGCGGGCGACTTCATCGTGGTGCCGGACCCGCGCACGTTCCGCGTCCTGCCGCACACCGGCCGCCCCACCGGCTGGGTGATCGGCGACGAGCACCTGCGCGACGGCTCACCGCACCCGCTGTCCGGACGGGCCGTGCTCAAGCGCCAGTGCGACCAGCTCGCCGCCCGCGGCCTGAGCTACGTGGTCGGGCTGGAGGTCGAGTGGTACCTCACGAAGAAGACCGGGGACCCGCTCGCCCGGCCCGGCGGGTTCGGCGTCCAGGGCGGGCCGCCCGCGGTGGAGCACGTCAACGGCGGCTACCAGTTCAACTCCGACTCGCTGCTGGACGCCGTGATGCCGGTGATCGACCCGGTGATCGACGCCCTGCTGGCGCTGGGCCTGCCGATCAGGACCGTCGAGCACGAGTCGGGGCCGGGGCAGCTGGAGTTCACCTTCAGCCCGATGGACGGACTGGACGCCGCCGACGCGATGCTGCTGTTCCGCACCGTCACCAAGCAGGTGCTCGCCCGCGGCGGCCACCACGCGTCGTTCATGGCACTGCCCGGCCTGCCGGGGTTCGACCCCAGCGGCTGGCACCTGCACCAGTCGCTGGCCGACCGCGCGACCGGCCGCAACCTGTTCGTCGCCGAACCGGGCGCGGACGTGCTCTCGGAGCTGGGGATGGCCTACCTCGGCGGGCTGCTGGAGCACGCCCCCGCGGCGAGCCTGCTGTGCGTGCCGACGATCAACGGCTACCGGCGGATGCGGACCGGGTTCAGCCTGTCGCCCGACCGGATCGCCTGGTCGACGGAGAACCGCGGCGCGTTCCTGCGGGTGCTCGGGGCGAACGGAGACCCCGGCAGCCACGTGGAGAACCGCATCGGCGAGCCGTCGGCCAACCCGTACCTCTACCTGGCCAGCCAGGTCAGCGCGGGCGTGGACGGCGTGGACAACCAGCTCAAACCGGGTCCGCCCGCCGGCGACCCGCACAGCCCGGAGGCGCTGCCGCTGCCCACGACGCTCGTCGAGGCCCTGGAGGGCTTCACCGCGAGTGATCATTACCGCGTTACGCTGGGCGGGGCCCTGCACGAGGCGCTGCGGCTGATGAAGACCAGCGAGCAGGCCAGGTACGACGAGTGGCGCACCGGCGGCGGTGCGGTGCGGGACGACGAGGTCACCGAATGGGAGCACAGTGAGTACTTCGCCACTTACTAGCGGCGCTTACCGGCGCCGGGTGGTGCGCAGCGTCGACGACCTGAGCCCCGGCACGGCCGCGGTGGTCAAGGCGGCGGGCGCGAACATGAACTACAGCACCGAGTTCATGCGCGCCTACGAGCGCTTCCCGATCCAGGCCGTGCACGGCAACTACTACGTCGAGCTGCTCGACGACGCCGACGAGGTGGTGGCGTTCGCGCCGTGCTTCGTGCAGGGCGACCCGCTGGGCGCGCTCGGCCTCGGCCCCGGCGAGCACGCGCTGCTCAGCCAGGTCTGGCACTGCTCGGACACCCGGCTGGTCGCGGCGGAGGCGACCCCGGAGATCGCCACCGAGCTGCTGGCGGCCATGCGCGAGGTGGCCGCGTCGCTGGGCTTGGCGCGCACCGGGTTCATCAACGTCGCCGAGGGCTCGCCCAGCGCGGTGGCGCTGGAGACCGCCGGGGTGAAGGGCGTCCACCTGGACACCCGGTACTGGCTCGACCTGGCCAAGTACGGCAGCGAGGAGGGCGTGATCGAGTCGATCAAGCCCACCAACCGCCGCGAGTACCAGCGGCACTGGCGGCGCGGCACCGAGGCGGGGGTGCGGATCACCACCCGGCACGCCGGTCCCGACGAGCAGGTGTCGAAGCTGAACCTGCTGCTGACGACCATGGACCGGGTCGGGTCGCCCGGCTACTACGACGCGGAGAAGCTCGCGAAGTTCCTCGCCGAGACCCCGACCGCGTGGATCATCGAGATCGCGCTGGACGAGAAGCTGCTGGGCTTCGCGATCCTGTTCGTCGACGACACCCGGCTGCACGCATGGGCGCTGGGGTACGACCGCGAGACGAAGCTGACGTTCAGCCCGTACTACCTGATGTGGGGTTCCTTCATGCGGCTCGGCTACGAGCTCGGCCTGCCGACGCTGGAGGCGGGGCGGCGCAACGGCGAGTTCAAGATGCGCCACGGCCTCGTGCCCCAGGACCTCAGCGCGTACGTGGTGGACGTGTGATGACCGAGCTCCTGGTGACGCCCGGCCTGCCCGACGACTGGGACGCGGTGGCAGGCGACGGCCCCGCGGCCGGTCGCGGCCGCTGGGTCCGCTTCGGCCAGTCCTGGTACCCCGGCCCGTACAGCACGTTCGCCCTGCGCGACGAGGACGGCACGTGCCTGGTCGCCATGGGCGGCACCGTCCTGCCCGAGCCCGCCGCCGTGCCCCGGCGCGACGCCTACCACATCCTCACCGGCCGCACGGCGCACCTCGGGTTGTTCACCGAGGACGAGCACCCGTGGCCGACGGACCTCGACCCCGCCGAGGTCCACCCGTGCCTGGTGCTGATGTACCCCAACTACGCCACCTACCAGGCGGGTCCCGGCGCCGAGGACCCCGAGGTGCTGCGCCGGTTCGTGGCCGAGCTGGTGGCGTGGGCCAAGACCGGCGGCATCGCCTCGATCGCCCTGCTCTACCTCACGCCCCGCGCCCGGCCGCTGGTGGACGAGCTCGCCAAGGCCGGGTTCGGCGTGCACCGCAAGGGCGAGCGCTGCGACATGGCCGTCACCTGGACCGACTTCGGCGGCTACCTGCGCACGTTGCCGAAGAAGTACCGCGACGAGGCCAAGCGCGAGATCAACCGGATGGACGAGCGCGGGCTCGTCCGCGCCCACCGCCCGATGGCCGCCGACGAACCCGAGCTGCTGGACCTGCGCTGCCGCCTCATCGAGAAGTACGACGGCAAGGTCGACCGCGCCGACCAGGCCGCCATCTTCGACGGCATCCGCGAGCACGTGGCACCCGAGGACATCACCGTCTTCACCGTCTCCGACGGCGACAAGCTGCTCAGCTTCAGCCTGTTCATCCAGGACGGTCCGGAGTGGACGGTCATGCTGATCGGCTCCGACTACAGCGAGCCCGACGCGTCCTACGGCTACTTCTCCTGCATGTTCTACCAGCCCATCGAGCTGGCGCCCGCGCGCGGCGTGGAGCTGCTCGCCTACGGCTACGGAACCCTGGACGCCAAGCGCCGCAGGGGGTGCCAGCTCTCGCCGTACTACACCGCGGACCTGAGGTTCTGACCGCCGCGCCGCCACCCGTGCCAGCCCTTGCACAGGACGAGGGCGACCACGGTCGCCACGACCAGGCTGCAGTCGACGAAGAAGGTCTGCTTCGCGTCGGGCAGGTCGAAGAACACCAGGGCGAACACGGTGATCGCGGACTTCTGCACCAGCAGCAGCTCCCACACGCCCCGCTGCGCGCGCGGCGCGACGGCCAGCATCGCCCACATCCCCGCGAACACGATGTAGGCGAACGTCCGCCACGCCTCGGTCAGCACCCGCTCGTCGGACACCTCGGTGACCAGCTTGATCCCGCCCGCGAACGCGGCGGCGGTCGCGACCGAGCACGCCGCCAGCAACCCCCGCCCGATCCGGTCCGCGAGCGCGCTGGGGGCGTCGACGGTGACTGCGTTCGCCATGGCTTTCCTTCCCTCGTGGGGCTCCGCCTCCGTGGCGGCCGTGCCCCACGCTCCCGCGCGGCGAGGTGTCCCGGCATCGGTGGTACCTACGTAGATCGGGCGCTCAGCCCTCCAGCTCCGCCCGCCCCCGGAGCTGCCTGCGGGACGTGATCCCCAGCTTGCGGAAGATGTTGCGCAGGTGGGCGTCCACCGTCCGCGGGCTCAGGAACAGCCGCGCCGCCACCTCGTTGGACGTGGCCCCGGTGGCCACCTGCCTGGCGATGAACAGCTCCTGCATCGTCAGCTGGTCGTAGCCGTCCCCGGACCGGCCGCGGACCTTCTCGCCGGTGGCCCGCAGCTCGTCGGCCGCGCGCCGGGCGAACGCCTCCATCCCGATGTCCGACAACAGCTCGTGCGCGGTCCGCAGGTGGGTGCGGCAGTCCTTGCGCCGCCCCTCCCGCCGCAGCCACTCCCCGTACAGCAGGTGGGCCCTGGCCCGGTAGGGCACCAACGGGGTCTCCTCCAACAGGTCCACGGCCTCCCGGTAGTGCTCCTCCGCCCCGGTCACCAACCCGCGCGCGTACGCGGCGACGCCGAGCCCCGCCGTGGTTCCGCCCGCCTCGGTGCGTTCGGTCAGCGACTCCAGCGCCTCGACCGCCGCCCCCGTCTCCCCGCACCGGACCGCCGCCTCCACCAGCTCCGGCAACGAGCCCCCGGCCAGGAACAGGTCGCCGTGCGCGGTGGCCCGCCTGGCCGAGGCCAGCGCGGTCGGGTAGTCGGCCACACCGTTGTGCAGCACGGCCGACGCCCAGTGCACGTTGGCGACCAGCTGCCCGGAACCGCTCGCGGCCGCGGCCTTCGTGGCCCTGGCGAACAGCTCCACGGCCTCCGCGCGGCGGCCGCGCACCGCGGCCAGCTGCAGCCGGTGGTAGAACACCTCGGGCCCGCCGACCGCGTCGGCGATGGCCTCCTCCTCCGCGACCGCGGCCATCGCCCGGTCGAGGTCGCCCGTCCACACCCCGCTGGAGACCACCTGGGCGAGGCCAAGGCGCAGCACGAGCGGGGAACCGGACTCGCGGCCGCTCTTGAGCAGCCACTCGACGATGGCGGCGTGGGTGTGCGGGTCCCACAGCTCACCCGCGATCATCACCGCGAGCGCGGGCCGCCGCGTCCACATCGGACTCTCGCCGCCGTCGAGGACCCGGCGCAGCAACGGAACCGCGGCCCGGTGCCCGTCCGCGGCCAGGACGGCCAGCGCGTCCAGCACGTCCGGGGAGCGCCCCGAGTCCGCGGCGGACCGCACCGCGGCCAGGACCTGGTCCAGCACCCCGCCCGCGCGGCCGACGACCAGCGCCATCTCGAGCGCGTCCAGGTAGGTCTCCCGCGACCGCCGCGGGTCCAGCACCTCCAGCCGTCGTCCGGCGCGCAGCATGAACATCGGCCCGTTGCCGTCGTTGTGCCGCACGAAGGCGATCCGGCCCCGCAGCACGTCGACCGCGGCGTGCTGGAGCTCGTCCAGCACCGCGTTCTCCACCGTCGTGAGCAGGGCCGCCGCCGTGTCGGTGGCGCCCGCGTCGAGGTGCGCCCGCACGGCCGCGAGCGTCCGCTCGACCCGGTCGGTGGTGTCCAGCGACAACGCGGCCGCGCGTTCCATGAACGCCGCCGCGGCCGTCACCCCGCCGCGGGACAGGGCGCGGGAGGCGGAGCGCTCCAGCTCGGCGGCGACGTCGTCGTCGGGGCCGGTGCCCGCCTGCGCGCGGTGCCAGGCCCGCCGGTCCGGGTCCACGACCGGGTCGGTCACCTCGGCCAGCACCCGGTGGGCCGCGAAGCGGTCGTGCGGCTCGGCGGCCCGGTAGACCGCCGAGCGGGCCAGCGGGTGGCAGAAGCGGACGCGGGTGGCGAACTCGACCAGCCCGGTGGACGCGGCGGCCGCCCCCGCCGTCGCCACCTCGACGCCCAGCCGGGCCGCGGCGGGCCACAGCAGACCGGGGTCACCGGTCGGGTCGGCACTGGCGATGGTCAGCAACAGCCGCGCGTCCGCGTCCAGATCCTCAAGCCTGGCCCGGAAACCGCGTTCGATCCGGGTCGGCGCCGACGACGTGTCGGGCGGCGCGAACCCACCCGCCCGCGGCAGCTCCAGCAACGCCAACGGGTTCCCGCGCGCCTCGGCCATGATCCGGTCGCGCACCTGCTCGTCCAGCGTGACGTGACCGGCCGCCGCCAGCAACGCCCGCGCGTCCGCGTCCGCCAACCCCTCCACGTCCAGCGCCGGCAGCTCGTCCAACCCGCCCGCCGGACAGGGCGACCGCACCGCGAACAGCACGGCCACCGGCTCGGCCGCGACCCTCCTGGCCAGGAACGCCAACGCCTTCGCCGACTCGGCGTCCAGCCAGTGCGCGTCGTCCACCACGCACAGCAGCGGACGGTCGCGGGCCGCGGCCGCCAGCAGCTCCAGCGTCGCCAGCCCGATCCGGAACAGGTCGGGCGTCCCCGTGTCGAGCCCGAAAGCGATCCGCAGGGCCTCCCGGTGCCGGTCGGGCAGGTCCACCAGGTGCTCCAGCACCGGCACGCACAGCTGGTGCAGGGCGGCGAAGGGCAGCTCCGTCTCGAACTCCGCCCCGGACGCGTGCACCACCCGGAACCCCGACGTCCGCCGCGCGTGGTCCAGCAGCGCGCTCTTGCCGATGCCGGCCTCGCCGCGCAGCACCAGCACCCCGCCCCGGCCCCCGCGCGCCGCGCCGGTCAGCTCGTCGACGCGCCGGAGCTCCTGCCGCCTGCCGACGAGAGGACCGGAGGGGGAGGCCGACGTCCGCATAGCCCCGTACGGTAGCGAGCCCGCGTCACTCGGGCAGGTGCGCCGCGGAGTACGGCGAACTGACGCCGACGTAGGCCAGGTGCATGATCATGCCGTCGGCGCCGTGCTCGAAGTTGTGGCAGTGGTCCATCCAGATGCCGGGGTTGTCCGCGGTGAACGCGACCTCGTACACCTCGCCGGGCGCGACGTTGAGCGTGTCGGTCCACCACGGGGAACCGCTCGCGGGAGTCCCGTTGCGGGACAGCA
Source organism: Umezawaea tangerina (assembly GCF_003002815.1). Lineage (GTDB taxonomy): Bacteria > Actinomycetota > Actinomycetes > Mycobacteriales > Pseudonocardiaceae > Umezawaea > Umezawaea tangerina. The sequence goes on from NZ_PVTF01000008.1 coordinate 325,725, forward strand.
CCCGGACGCGGTGGCCGTGCAGGTGCATCGGGTGGTCGATGACGCTGCGGTTGGCGATGCGCACCCGCACCCGGTCGCCCTCGGCGACGGTCAGCGTGGGCACCGCCGGGTACAGCCGGCCGTTGATCAGGCTGCTGACGTAGCCGAACCGCCCCTGGCTGAACCCGAGCCCGTCGTCCAGCCGCAGGTCGTAGTCCCGGTCGAAGCCGTCCGGGACGGGCGTCGCGCCCGAGCCGTAGGCGAGCGGGTCGAACAGCGGCCCGTCGACCAGCGGTGCCGGGTCGGCCTTGCCGTCGGGGCTGAACGTGAGCACCGCGGAGTCCGGTGCCTCGGCGACGGCCACGGTGACCGGGCCGTCCGGCATCGTGAACGCCAGGTCGCGCCGTCCGCCCGCGGGGAGCAGGAACTCCGTCCCCTCCTCCAGCGGGGTCGCGCCCTGGACCGCGTTCCCGTCGATGGCCGCGACGGCCACCCCGGTACCGCCGACCCGGACGTGCTTGGGCTCCCTGGAGCTGTTGACCAGCCGCAGCCGGACGTCCTCACCCGCCCGCGCGGCCTGCCGGGAGGGCTGGTCCGAGCGGTCGAGGGCCACGACCGGCCTGGTCGCGTCCGGCCACTCGTGGGTGAAGACCGTGCGCTCGATCCCGGTGAACGGCTGCTCGTCCTCGATGACCAGCGGTCCGAACAGGCCGCGCTGCACGGTGCCCAGCGCGTCGCGGTGCGTGTGGTACCAGAAGGTGCCCGGCCGGTCGGGCACGAACCGGTAGACGTGCCGCTGACCCGGTGGCACGGCGTCCTGCGTCACGCCCGCCACGCCGTCCTCGGCGTTGGGCACGTCCACGCCGTGCCAGTGCACGGTCACGCCCTCGTCGACGTCGGTGTTGACCAGGGTGACCTCGACGAGCTGGCCCTGCTTGGCGCGGATCTCCGGGCCGGGGGCGGTGCCGTTGAAGGTGAGCGCGTCGACCGTCCTGCCCGAGTCCAGCCGCACCTGGGTGTGGGCCGCGGTCAGCGTCATCCGGACGTCGGGCTCGCGGTCGCGCGGGCCGGTGAGCGTGTCGACGCTCGTGGCCCCTGAGGTCGGGTGGTGGTGCTCCTCGGGGACCGCGTTGGCCTGGCTGGCGAGGGCCAGCGAGACCGCGGGGACCAGCAGGAACGCCGTCGCCAGCCAAGGTGCGCGCGAGGCACGGGAGCCCTTCGCACGCCAACGGCCCAGCGCGACGGACAGGCCGGTGACCACGCCCAGGGCCACCGCGGACCCGGCGAGGACGACCGCGGTGTCCTGGAGCCCGAACGGCAGCAGGAACCACCAGACCGACAGCAGCACCCCCGCCGCGCCCACGTGGACGGTCGTCGTCCCCGGTCGCCAGAGCGCCACGGCGACCGGGACGACGGCCAGCGGGACCTGCACCACCAGCCGGGTGTCGGCCAGCGCCGGACCGCCGGTGAGGAGCAGGAGGGCGACCGCCAGTCGCGCTGCCACCAGGACGGCGGTGACCAGCAGCCAGCGCCTGCGCGGACGGCCGTCGGCGGACGCCCTGGCCGCGAGGGCGAGGGCGGCGGCGATCGCCAGGACGGCCAGGGTCATGTCGGTGAGCAAGAGCGGTTCGAACACCTGTCCACGGTGACCGGTGGCCCGCCGTGCTCGCGTCGGTGGAAGTCGCCTACCCGCGTGACCCGATGGTGTGAGTCGCGCCGGAGGACCGATCCCCGCGGCGCGTCGGCGCGAACGTCCGGATGCGCGGGCCGACCGAGTGGCCCGACCGGTTTCGGGCCGGGAGCGCGTCCGGGCCTCCGCACCCACCCCCAGGGGTCCTCGGGGTGCGGAGGTCCGGGCATCCGGCGGGCTCTACGACGGTTCCGCCGCGCGGTCGGCGAGCCCGGTCAGCACACCGGGCAGCGGGTGCCGGTGCAGGACGCCGAGGCGCTGGGTGGCGCGGGTGAGGGCCACGTACAGCTCCGCCTGCCCGCGCGGACCGTCGGCCAGGATGCGGTCCGGGTCCACGACGAGCACGGCGTCGAACTCCAGGCCCTTCGTGTCCGACGCCGCCGTCACCCCCGGCACGTCGGGCGGCCCGATCACGACGCTGGTGCCCTCGCGGCCCGCCTCGTCCCGCACGAACTCCTCGATCGCACCGGCGAGCCCGTCGTCGGTGACCCGCCGGGACCACGGCCGGACACCGCACGCGCGCACGGACTCCGGCGGCCGCACGTCCGGCGCCAGCTCGGCCAGCAGGGCGGCCGCCACGGCCATGATCTCGGCCGGGGTGCGGTAGTTCACCGTCAGCGACCGGTACACCCAGCGCCCAGGCACGTACCGCTCCAGCATCGAGCCCCACGACCTCGCACCCGCCTCGGACCGGCGTTGCACGAGGTCGCCCACCACGGTGAAGGAACGACCGGGGCAGCGGCGCATCAGCACCCGCCAGTCCATCTCGGACAGCTCCTGCGCCTCGTCCACGACGACGTGCCGGTAGGTCCAGTCCCGGTCCGCCGAGGCGCGTTCGACGAGGGTGCGGGTGTCGTGCTCGACGAACCGGTCGGCGAGGTCCTCGGCGTAGAGCAGGTCGGTGGCGAACAGGTGGTCCTCGTCGTCCATCGAGTCCTGGCGGCCGACCAGGCTGTCCAGCACCTCGGCGGCGTGCGCGGCCGCCGCCCTGCGCTCCCGCTCGGCCGCCCGGTCGTCGGTCCTCGGCCTGCCGAGCAGGTCGACCAGCTCGTCGAGCAGCGGAACGTCCGACACCGTCCACGCGGCACCGTCGGCGCGCGCCAGCACCGGGTCCGCCCCGATCGCCCGCAGCCGTTCGGGGGAGGAGTACAGCGGTGCCAGCAGGTCCTGCGGCGTCAGCACCGGCCACAGCTCGTCGAGCGCGGCGGTGAACGCACCCTCCTCGGCCAGCTCCTTGACCAGGTCCGCCCGCATCCGCTCCCACGCCGCCTTGTCCGACCGGTTCAGCCAGCCCTTGCCGATCCGGCCGATCGCCCGCTCGGTCAGCACGTAGGTGACGATCTCGGCGAACACCGCGCGGGCCTCGTTGTGCGGCAGCCCGCTGGCCCGCGCCTCGTCCCTGGCCCACTCGGCCGTGGCGGCGTCGATCCGCGCCGTGACACCGCCCAGCCCCACCGGCAGCGGCTCGTCGGGCAACCGCTGCCGGTCGGCGACCGCCGCCGCGAGCACGTCGAGGATCTTCAGCGACCCCTTGAGCCGCGCGGCCTCCGGCGGGTCCTCCGCGGTGACGCGCAGGCCCGGCACGAGGTCACCGGTGGTCGTGAACACCACGTCGGACTCGCCCAGCGACGGCAGGACGCGGCCGATGTGGTCGAGGAACGCCGGGTTCGGCCCGACCACGAGCACACCGTGCCGTTCCATCCGCTCCCGCTGCGTGTAGAGCAGGTAGGCGACGCGGTGCAGCGCCACCACGGTCTTGCCGGTGCCGGGACCGCCCTCGATCACCAGCACACCGGGGTGGTCGAGCCGGATGATCTCGTCCTGCTCGGCCTGGATCGTGGCCACGATGTCGCGCATGCCCTCGCCGCGCGGCGCGTTGACCGCCGCGAGCAGCGCCGCGTCACCCCGTTCGACGCCGTCGGGGCGGCCGAGCACCTCGTCGGTGAAGTCGACGACCTGCCGGCCGCGGGTCTGGAACTGGCGTCGTCGCCGCATCCCCTCCGGCGAGGCCCCGGTGGCGATGTAGAACGGCCGCGAGGCCGGTGCCCGCCAGTCCAGCAGCACCGGCTCGTAGTCGTGCTCCTCGTCGAACAGGCCGATCCGGCCGATGTAGGACCGCTCACCGGTGATGGCGTCCAACCGGCCGAAGCACAGCCCGCTGGACCCGAAGTCCAGCCGCTTGAGCTCCCTGGCCGACGTGCGCACCTGGACGTCGCGTTCCATCGGCGTCCCGCCGGTGCCGCCCAGCGCCGACGTGTACTCGTCCTTCACCCGCGCGCGCTCGGCGTCGAGCCGCGCGTACAGCCCGGCCACGTAGGCGCGCTCGGACCGCAGTTCCTCTTCGTACCCCTGGGTCGACACAGGCCCCTCACCCCGTTGGACTGCGATCGCGTTCGTTGCGGTGTCCTTCACGCGGTGACCCGCTCCCGGTCGACGAGCAGCCTCGCGGCCACCGCCGCCCCGTCGGTGCGGATCGTGCCGGCGACGGCGGCCGCCCGCTCGCGGGTCCGCTCCGCCAGCACCTTCGCGAGCGCGGCCGTCAGCGACCCGACCGTCGGCGTCGGACCGTCGTGCGCCACGCCCACGCCGAGGTCGGCCACCCGACCCGCCCAGTACGGCTGGTCCGCCAGCTGGGGGACCACGACCTGCGGCGCACCCGCCCGCGTCGCCGTCGTCGTGGTGCCCGCACCGCCGTGGTGCACCACCGCGGCCACCCGACCGAACAGCGCCCGCTGGTTCACCTCGCCGACCACGAAGCAGTCGTCCCGCAGGTCCACCGGCGCCAACCCGGCCCAACCGCGCAGCACCACCACGCGGTGCCCCACCGCCCGCACAGCCTCGACGGCGTCCTGGGCGACGTCGGCCGAACCATGCATCGGCATGCTGCCGAACCCGACGTACACCGGCGGCGCCCCCGCGTCCAGGAACGCCACCAGGTCGTCCGGCAGCGGGCGCTCGTCCGGCACGACCCACGCGCCGGTCTGCACGACGTCGAAGTACGCGGGCTCCCGCCACGGGTCCAGCACCGGATCCGTGGCCAGCCACGGCCGGTCGCCGATCACGTGGTCGCGCACGCCCCGCACCGGCGCCATCCCGTTCGCCACCCGGCTCGAGTTGAGCGCCTCGCCGAACAGCTCCTCGACGCTCTCGGCGTCCAGGTCCCACAGCGCCCGGTTGTCGGTCACGTCGACCGGCAGCTCCCGACCGGGGTAGGCGAGCGGTGCGCGGTGCGGCGAGGGCAGGGTGAGCTGCTGGAACGTCACCGACACCGCGGGCACACCCACCATCTCCGCCACCGACAGCGCCCCCGCCGCGGTCGGCGTCATCCCCGTCACCACCATCGCGTCACACCCGCGCGCCGCCCCGGCCACCACCTCGAACTGCTCGGCGACCAACCGCGCCGCGCGCTCCGGAATCGACGACGGCGCCGGCGCCGCCACCGTCAACGCGCTCGCCGACGGCCCGACCGGCACGAACCCCACCCCGACACCCGCCAACCGCTCGGCGAAGTCCGGCGGCGCGCACACCACCACCTCCACCCCAAGCACCCGCAACTCCACCGCCAGCGCGACCAGCGGCTCGACGTCCCCCCGCGATCCGTACGTCGACAACAACACTCGCACTGGGCGACTCCCATTTCCGCAGGTGACCGGCTTAGGGCGCTGATTCTGCGGCACAACCGGGGCCTTGCCACAAGCCCCCCGGTGCGCTATACGTTGAACATGGAAGGGAGTGTCCACTCCTCCTTCCGACTCCGTTTGGAGATCACGTCCGCCGTTCCAAAGCCCCGCCGATGACCTGTGCCGCGCGGGGGAAGGCGCCGGGGTTCGGGCCTGCGTAGTTGAGCCTGAGGTAGCGGCCGGTCGGTTCGGCCGGGAACCACTCGTCGCCGGGGGCGACGACGACGCCGGAGGCCTCGCAGGCGTGGACGACCGCGGCCAGGTCGGTGGTGTCCGGCAGTCGCACCCACAGGTTGAGCCCGCCCGGCGGGACGGCCTCCAGGTGTGCCTCGGGCACGTGGTCGCGGAGCGCGTCGACGAGGAGGTCGCGGCGGGCGGTCAGGTGTTTGCGCAGGCCGCGAAGGTGGGTGCGCCAAGCGGGGTCGGTGACGACGTCGAGCGCCACGGACTGGAGCAGGCCGCTGACGTAGATCGACACGGCCTGCGCGTCGGCCAGGATCCGTTCGCGGGCCGGGCCGCGGGCGACGATCCCGGCCACGCGCACGGCGGGGGAGACGCTCTTGGTCAACGACCGCAGGTACACGACGTGGCCGCCGTCGTCGCGCGCGGCGAGCGGCACCGCGTCGGTGGTGATGCCGAAGTCGTGCGCCCAGTCGTCCTCGACCAGGAACGCCCCGTGCGCGCGCACGACGTCCAGCACCTGGTCGGCCAACGCCGGTGACCACTGGGCGCCGGTCGGGTTGGCGTAGTTCGGCTGGGCGTAGAACGCGTTCGCCCCGGTGCGCTCGAACGCCCGCGCCAACGCCTCCGGGTCCGGCCCGCGCACACCGCTGGGCACGGGCACCAGCCGCACACCCACCTGCGCGGCGGCCAGGATCGCGCCCCAGTACGTCGGCGACTCCACCAGCAGCGGCCGACCCGCGCCCACCAGCGCGCGGAACGCCGTGCCGAGCCCGATCTGGCTGCCCGGCAGCACGATCGCGTCGCTCGGCGCGGGCGGCGCCACCCCGACCGGGGCGGCCGCACCGAGCTCGGCCGCGAACCACGCCTGAAGCTCCGGCAACCCCGCCGCCGGTGGCCTGCTCACGGCCGCGTCACCGCGGGCGGCGCGGGTGAACGCGGCGCGCACCAGCCGTTCGGGCAGCAGCTCGCGGTCCGGGTAGCCCGAGTGCAGCGCGAGCACGTCGTTCGGGGTGGTGCGCAACGCCGACGACAGCGGCGGGACGGGGTGGTCCGGCGACCCGAGCGCGGCGGTCTGCCAGCCGTAGTCGTTCGGGCGCGCGACGCGGACCGCGCTCACGAACGTGCCCACACCGGGACGGCTCTCCACCACCCCCTGCGAGGTCAACGCCCGCAGCGCCTTCTGCACGGTCACCGGACTGGCCCCGAACCGGGCCACCAGCTCCCGCGTCGACGGCAGCCGCGCACCCGGCGCCGCCCCGGCGACCCACTCCCGCAGTTCCGCCACGATCCGCGAGCTGCTATCAATGGACATGACAGCGGACAGTAGCGCTACTCTCGCTCGACCCCCAGTGCTATCCACGCCCCGCGCCGGGCTCGGCTGGGGTCTGCTCGGCGTGCTGGCGTTCTCCTTCAGCGTCCCGTTCACCCGCGTCGCCGTGGCCGGCGGCGGGATGCCCCCGCTGTTCATCGGCTGCGGCCGGGCCGTCGTCGCCGCCGTCCTCGCGGCTGCGGCGCTCGCGCTCACCCGGCAGCGCCTGCCCCGCGGCGTCCAGTGGGGCCGCCTCGCGGTCGTCGCCGCTGGCGTGGTCATCGGGTTCCCGGTGCTCACGTCGTTCGCGCTCACCACCGCGCCCGCGGGACACAGCGCCGTCGTGATCGCCCTGCTGCCCGCCGCGACCGCCGTGCTGGCCGTGCTCCGCGGCCACGAGCGGCCACCGCTCGCCTTCTGGGTCACCGCCGCCGCGGGCGCGCTCGCCGCACTCGGCTTCGCCGCCTCCCAGGGCAGTGGCCTGGGCGGCCTCGGCTGGGCCGACCTGCTCCTGTTCGGCGCCGTCGTCTCCGCCGCGATCGGCTACGCCGAAGGCGGTCTGCTCGCCCGTGAGCTCGGCGCGTGGCAGACCGTGTCCTGGGCGCTGGTGCTCGCCGCGCCGCTGATGGTCGCCCTCACCGCCGTCTCGGTGGCCGGACAGCCGCCCACCGGCACCCCGGTGGAGTGGGCCGCGTTCGCCTACCTCGCCGTCGTCAGCATGTTCCTCGGCTTCTTCGCCTGGTACCGCGGCCTCGCGATCGGACCCATGGTCCGGGTCAGCCAGGTCCAGCTCGTCCAACCCGTCCTGACCATCACCTGGGCCGCGATCCTGCTGCGCGAACAGGTCACCTGGGCCACCGTCCTGGGCGGCGCGGCGGTCGTCGCGTGCGCCGCAGTGGCCGTCCGCTCCAGGCTCGCCGCGGGGGAGGACTAGGGTTTCCTGTCCGCGGGTCTCCCCGTGTGCGCCGGTCCTCTACGGGGTACACCCACCGCGGCGCACCCTGCCCGTCGTCCGGAGGAGCCGCCCGATGGATCACCAGCACGACCCCGGTCCCCCGTTCGACTTCTTCGGCAGGCCCCCACTGGTCAGCGGCTCCGTCACCGCCGCCGTGGCCGCGTTGCACACCGAGGTCGAGGAGGCGCTGACCCTGGCCGTGCTGCCCTGGGAGGCCGACCTGCGGCACTGGCAGGACGTGCGCTCGGTCCGCTCCGGCATCCGCAGCCACCTCGAGGCAGTCCTCACCTCCCGCGTCCTCGAGGACGTCCTCGTGGTCGCCTCCGAGCTGGCCGCCAACGCCCACCGCCACGCCCGCCTCCCCGGCCGCGTCCGCGTCTTCCGCAAGGGCTGCGCCGTTCGCGTGGAGGTGACCGACCGCGACCCCAACCGCCCCAGCACCGGCGGCCGCGGCATCCCGCTCGTCGACCGCGTCAGCAACGCCTGGGGCGTCCTGCCCGACGGCGAGGGCGGCAAGACCGTGTGGGCCGAGCTCTCCGAACACCGCTGAGCCCCGAAGAAGGATGCGTATGCGCAAGTTTGCGCGTGCGCAGTACTCCTTGGGATGCTGACCCGGTGACCACGGGCCGTCCGGGACTGCGCGAGCAGAAGAAGCAGGCCACCCGCGAAGCACTGCGCGAAGCTGCACTCCGCCTGGCCCTGGAGGTCGGCCCGGACAACGTCCGCGTGGACGACATCGCCACCGCCGCGGGCGTCTCGCCGAGGACCTACAACAACTACTTCTCCAGCCGCGAACAGGCCATCGTCGCCGCCATCACCACCGAACGGGAAACCCGGATCGCCGCGGCGGTGACCGCCCGGCCGCCGACCGTCGGACTCGCCGACGCCGTGGTCGACGCGGTCGTCGACCAGTACGCGAACCAGGGCAACAGCTCCCGCGACGCACTGCTGCTGATCACCACCAGCCCCGCGCTCCGTGACGCCTTCGTCACCAGCCCCGCCACGATCGAACACCCGCTCGCCGACGCCATCACCCACCGCCTCGGCGACACCGACCCGCACACCGCCCACGTCCTCGCGGCGAGCATCGCCGCCGCGGTGCGCATCGCACTCGAACGCTGGGCGACCCCCACCTCGACCATCCCCGGCTTCCTGCGGCTGTCCGGCTCGCTGCCCGACCTGCTCCGCGCCACCCTGGCCCCGCTCGTCCCCGCACTCGACGCCGCGGAGCAGAGCCTGTCGTCCCGGTGAGGCGGACATCCCCCGTCTCCGGCGCGGCACGCCAGTGCGCTCGACCACCCCGGCGGGCGTGGGCGATGCTGTGGGCGTGGAGTACGTGTCCAGAGTGCCGCGACCGCCGCTGGACGGGCTGATCGACGACCTCTACTACCTGGAGGGCACGCCGCCGTACGCCCGGCTGACGCTGCCGCCGATGCCGGGCGCGCTGCTCATCGTCAACCTCGGGGAGCCCTTCCGCATCCGCGGTGGCACCGACGTCGAGACGGCCGAGTACGCCGACGGCTGCGTGGTCACCACGCCCACCCGTGCCTTCGAGTTCGGCTACCCGCTCCGTACCCGGTCCGTCGGCGCGCACGTCAAGCCGTGGGGCGTGGCACCGTTCCTGCCGATGCCCGCGGCCGAGCTGTGCGACCGGCCGGTCACGCTGGAGCAGGTCTGGGGCAGGCCCGCCGTCGCCGGGCTGCGGGACCGGCTGGCCGCGGCGGACGGACCGCACGAGATGCTGACGGTGCTCGAGAACGAGCTGGTGCGACGGCTGCGCGAGACCACCGGCCTCGGGCTGGTCCGCCACACGAGCAGCGTCATCGCCGCGACCACCGGAGCGGTGGCGATCGGTGACCTGACCACGGCGGCCGGTGTCAGCAGCACCCACCTGGCCCAGCGGTTCAAGGAGCTCGTCGGCGTCACGCCGAAGCGGCTGGCCCGCACCCACCGCTTCGCCGCCACCGTGTTCGCGATCGACCCCGCCGGACCGGTCGACTGGGGCGACCTCGCCGGGGGCGCGGGCTACTTCGACCAGGCCCACTTCGGCCACGAGTTCCGGGCGTTCACCGGGCTCACGCCGACCCGGTACGTCGAAGTCCGGCGCCGGTTCCTGCGCGAGCACCCCGGCCACGTGCTGGACGGCTGGTCGCTGCCCGCCGATTGATTTCTTACAAGAGCGGGCGGGCGCGACGCGTTAATTTGGGGCTCCCGAAGCAAAAGGAGAGTCCCGTGGGCAAGGTCGTCATGTACAGCTCGGTGTCGGTGGACGGCTTCGTCGCGGACGAGGACGACCAGCCCGGACCGCTGTTCGACTGGCTGACCGGTGGTGACGTCCCGCTGGACGAGAGCGGCGCGCTGAAGGTGTCGCAGGCCTCCTACGACCACACCCGGTCCTACTGGGACCGGATCGGGGTGACCGTCGTCGGCCGCCACGTCTTCGACATGACCGACGGCTGGGACGGGAAGCCGCCGGGCGGCATCGACCACGTGGTCGTCGTGACGCACCGACCGGCGCCCGAGGGCTGGGACCCCGAGGCGCCGTTCCACTTCGTCGACGGCGTCGAGGCGGCCGTGGCCAAGGCGCAGGAGCTCGCGGGCGACCGCCTGGTCGAGGTCGCCGCGGGCGACGTCGGCGGCCAGGTGCTCGCCGCGGGTCTGGTCGACGAGGTGCGCATGGACGTCGTCCCCGTCGTGTTCGGGTCCGGCAAGCGCTACTTCGGGTCGGTCGACGCGCAGCACCTGCTGGAGGACCCCGAGGTGATCCAGGGCGACCGGGTGCTCCACCTGAGCTACCGGGTGCGCCGCCGACCCGACCGGACCGCTGTCACTCCAGGTGTCGTTGCGGCTTCGGAGGGTCACCTGTAGGCTCCGTTCTGGGAACGCTCCCAGACCGCCGCTGCCGCTCTCGTTCAACGGAGAATGGAGCTCACTCATGCGCATGCGCAGCACTTCCGGGTCGGCGACCCGACGGAGGGGCGTCATCGCACTGGTGGTCAGCGTGCTGGTCGGAATGTTCGTCCTCACCCCGTCCGCCTCGGCGCACGGCACGATCGTCGGCCCGGCCACCCGCGCCTACCAGTGCTGGCAGACGTGGGGCAGCCAGCACACGAACCCGGCCATGCAACAGCAGGACCCCATGTGCTACCAGGCTTTCCAGGCCAACGCCGACACCATGTGGAACTGGATGAGCGCCCTGCGGGACGGCCTCCGCGGGGACTTCCAGGGGACCACGCCCGACGGCCAGCTCTGCAGCAACGCCTTGTCGCGCAACAACTCCCTGAACGTCCCCGGCAAGTGGAAGACCACCAGCCTGGGCAGCAGCTTCTCGATGCACCTGTACGACCAGGCGAGCCACGGCGCCGACTACCTCAAGGTCTACGTCAGCAAGCAGGGCTTCGACCCGACCACCCAGCGCCTCGGGTGGGGCAACCTCGACTTCATCACGCAGACGGGCAGGTACGCCCCGGCCAAGGACATCAACTTCACCGTCACCACCAACGGTTCCTACCGCGGACACCACATCGTGTTCACGATCTGGCAGGCCTCGCACGCCGACCAGGCCTACATGTGGTGCAGTGACGTGAACTTCGGCTAGGACCCGAACCAGGGGAGTGCCCGTCCGGTGCGCACCGGACGGGCACTCCCCGCGCGGGAACCGTTCGCGCGCAAGGCGAGGAGACGGGACCGCGGTCGACGTGCCTCACCCGGTGGCGTCAGGTTTCGCGCCGATCCCGTCGAGCTCGGCCAGGTCGTCATCGGAGAGCGCGATCCCCGCGCCCGCGACGTTCTCGGTCAGGTGCGCCACCGACGAGGTGCCGGGGATGAGCAGGACGTTCGGCGACCGCCGCAGCAACCAGGCCAGGGCGACCGCCATCGGCGTCGTGCGCAACCGCGAGGCGACGGTCGACAGCGCCGAGGACTGCAGCGGGCTGAAACCGCCGAGCGGGAAGAAGGGCACGTAGGCGATGCCCTTGTCGGCGAGCTCGTCGACCAGCGGGTCGTCGTGCCGGTGCGCGAGGTTGTACATGTTCTGCACGCACGCGATCGGCGCGATCTCCTGGGCTTCGGCGATCTGCTCCGCGGTGGCGTTGGACACGCCGAGGTGGCGGATCAGGCCCTGTCCCCGGAGCTCGACCAGGGTGCCCAACGCCTCGGCGAGCGAGCCCGGCTGCGGCCCCAGGGCGTTGCCGAGCCGGAGGTTGACCAGGTCGAGCCGTTGGAGGCCAAGGGTTTCCAGGTTCTTGTGGACCGCACGGCGCAGGTCCTCGGGCCGTCGGGCCGGGGGCCAGCCGCCCTGCTCGTCGCGGTCGGCGCCGACCTTCGTCACGATGTGCAGCGATTCCGGGTAGGGGTGCAGCGCCTCGCGGATCAGCTCGTTGGTGACGTGCGGGCCGTAGGCGCCGGAGGTGTCGATGTGGGTGATGCCGAGGTCGACGGCCTCGCGCAGGACGGCGATCGCGCCGTCGCGGTCGGCGGGCGGACCCATGACACCAGGGCCCGCCAACTGCATCGCGCCGTACCCGAACCGGGTGACGGTGAGATCGCCCAGGGGCCAGGTGCCACCAGGCAGGGAGGCCGCGTGTCCGTTCGTGTTCATGCCGTCGATCGTCACCCGCGGACGGGCGGGGCGGCCAACACCGATCCGGTGAGCTGTGATACTCGGCAGGTATCACCGCGGGTACGCTGTGGCATGGACACCGTGGAGACCCGCGAGCTGCGCTACTTCATCGCCGTCGCCGACGAGCTGCACTTCGGCCGCGCCGCCGAACGCCTCGGCATCGCCCAGCCCCCGCTGTCACGGGCGATCCAGCAGCTCGAACGCCGCCTCGGAGTCGCCCTGCTGCACCGCAACCGTCGCGGTGTCTCGCTGACCGGCGCCGGGGAGGTCCTGCGCCAGGAAGGCCGCGCGGCCCTCGACGCGACCGCCGCCGCCGTCCGCCGCACCCGCCGTGCCGGGGGAGCCGACGGTCCGGGCGACACCGGCGACCACCTGGTGCTGGCGGTGAAGGCAGGCGCTTTCCACGAGCTGCTGAACAAGCTCCTCGACGCCTACGCGAACGAGCCCGGCGCCGCCCGGATCGACGTGCTGCCCAGCGGCACCTGCGAACAGGAGGGGATGCTGCGCGACGGGCGGGCCGACGTGGCGCTCATGCACACGCCGTTCAACACCCTCGCCGGGTTCGACAGCGTCGCGCTGATGACGGAGGAGCAGGTGGCCATCGTGCCCGCGCGGCACCCCCTGGCCACGCGCAGGACGTTGTCGCTGGCCGACATCGCCGACGTCCCCGACCTCCCGCTCGCCCGCTGGTCCAGCAACGGCGTCTTCCCACCCGGCCCAGGGCCCGAGGTCCACGACCAGACGCAGCTGGCCCAGCTGATCGCGCTCGGCCGCACCATGACGGTCTTCCCCGAGTCGGCCCGCACGTGGCTGTGGCACGAGCACGCCGCCGTCCCGCTGACCGACGCCCCCAAGGTCACCACCCACATCGCCTGGCCCGCGCACAGCCGTTCCCGCGCACTGGCCGAGCTGGTCCGGACAGCCTCGAGGTTGTGATACCGCACGGATATCACAGCGCAGCGAATCGGTCTTGGACGGCACCGCACTCCCGGACGCACCCTCGGCGGGTCACCCGAGAAGGACCGCGCTGAAGGAGAAAGCAGTGAGGGAACCCGGTTTCCGCCGCTGGAAGGCCGCCGCCGCGCTATGTGCCGCCGTGATCGCGACGACCACGGTCACGCCGACCGCCGCGTCCGCCGGTCAGGCTCCTCATCTCGACTTCCAGGTCGAGGTCGGAGTCGACGGCGTCAGCTCGGCCACGATCCACGCCGAGCGGTACACCCCGACCGGGCGCGCCCGCGGCGTGCAGGTCATGGTCCCCGGCACCACCTACGACCACCACTACTTCGACCTCGGCGTCGGCGTCGTCTCGCAGGCGCGGCAGGCCGCTCGGGAAGGATGGGTGGTGATCGCACTCGACCGGGTCGGCACCGGCCGGTCGTCCACACCCCCGGCCGCGTCCGTCACGACCGCGGTCCAGGTGGCCTCGATCGACCGCGTCGTCGACAGGATCGACCGCATGTACCGGGGTCTGCCGATCGTCCTGGTCGGCCACTCCTACGGCAGCGTCGTCGCAGAGGGCGTGGCCGCCGCGTCGGACAAGGTCGACGCCCTGGTCGTCACCGGGTTCATGTACCGCCGCACCCCACCGTCGTTCGAGGGCTTCCCCGCACTCACCCCGGCGGCCACCGACCCCGTTCTCGGAGGCAGGAACCTGCCCGCGGACTACCTGACCACCGCGCCGGACTCCCGGACGTTCTTCTACCACCTGCCCAACACCGACCCCGCCACCCCGGCCGCCGACGAACGGACGAAGACGACCACCACCGCCGCCGAGGTACCCGGCTTCGCCCAGGAACTGACCGGCCAGACCTACGCGAAGGCAGTCCACGTACCGGTCCTCGTCGTCGTGGGGGAGTACGACTACCTCTACCAGGGCGACGATCCGACCGCCTTCGAACCCGACCAGAAGAACGCGTTCGCCGCCGCCACCGACGTCCGGGTGCACCTCATCCCCAACGCCGCCCACGACCTCGCACTGCACCGCAACGCCCCGTTCACCACCGCGCTCATCGACCGGTGGGCGTCCTCAGCGGTCGCGTGACCACGTGGCGTGGTCGATCACGGTCTGTCCTTTGTGGAGCAGGCGCCGGTGGAGGCGATCACGAACACTGGGCAAGTAGCGGATACAGGATCGACCGCAAGCGCGTCACCGGGTTTCCGCGGCGCAGAGCACATCGGTGCTCGGCTGCTTGCCCGTCACCAGGAATTCGGTCACCGCGGTGTTGGCGCACCGGTTCGTCCCGAACAGGTAGACGCCGTGACCGCCCTGGTCGACGGTGACCATGCGGGCACGGTCACCCAGTGCGGAGCGCAGCGTGCGGGCGTTGGCCAGCGGAGTGCCGGGATCGCGTTGGTTCTGCACCATGAGCACGTTCGACGGCCCCTGGTCGGTGATCCGGACCCGCGGCTCCAGTGGTGCCGGCCAGTACGCGCAGGCCGAGATGTTCGCCGCGGCGGCACCGAGAAGGGGGTAGCGGAGTCGGTTGACCTCCACGTCCAGCTGGTAGCTCCTCACCGACCGCGGCCACGTCGAGTCGCCGCAGATCACGGCGAACCGGGCGGACAGCAGGGTGTCGAGGTCGTCCGTCGTCGGCACGTCCGGGGCTTTGCCCGCGTCCAACGCCTGCCAGTTCTCCGCGAGGGCCGTCAGGTCCGCCGAGTACAGCCCTTCGAAGGTCAAGCCGCGGAACAACGAGCCGGTGATGCCCGCGACCGGGGCCCGGTCGAGCCGGGCGGCCAGTTCGTGGAACTTGGCGGTGACCTGCGCGGGTGTGGTGCCCAGCCCGTACTGCGGCCGGGCGGCCGCGAACTCCGCGAAGTCCGGGAACCGGTCCTCCATGCCGCGGGCGAAACCGTGCATCGCCTCGATGTCGTAACCGCCCGCACCCAGGTTGCTGTCCAGCACGAACCGGTCGCCGCGCCGGGGGAACAGTTCGGTGTAGACCGCGCCGAGGTAGGTGCCGTACGACGCGCCGAGGTAGGACACCGTCGACTCGCCGAGAGCCGCGCGGACCCGGTCCATGTCCCGTGCGGTGTTCGCCGTGGTGATGTGCGGGAGCAGCGGCCCGGACTCGGACTCGGCGCACCGCTTCGCTTGCGCCTTCGCGCGTTCGGCCTGGTCCAGCACGTCGGCCGGGCCGTTGGGGTAGGGCAGGTTGCCGCGGGCGACCTGCTCGGGGGTGAAGTCGCAGGCGACCGGGGTGCTGTGCCCGGTTCCGCGCGGGTCGAGCCCGATGACGTCGTAGGTGTCGAGCACGTCCTGCGGCAGCTCGAAGAGCTTCAGCAGCTGCGGGTAGTCCAGGCCGCCAGGGCCGGGGCCGCCGGGGTTGGTGAGCAGCACACCGCGCCGTTTCTGCGGGTTCTTGCTGGGCAGGCGCGAGATGGTCAGGTCGATCCTGCGGCCGTTGGGGTCCCGGTAGTCCAGTGGGACTTCGAGCGTCGTGCACTCCAGGTCCGGGGTGGGCAGGGGACCTGCCGGGCATGGTGCCCAGTCCAGTCGGGCGGGTGCCGAGGACGCCGTCGGTGTCACGACGGTCGCGCCGAGTACCGCGATGGCGGCGATCAGCAGGGTGGTGCGCATCAGGATTTCCTCTTTCGCAGGGTTCTGCCCGTCGACGACAGGTCCGCTCATTGGAGGCCATGCCGTCGCGGCACACGCAACGGACGCGGCGGGTGATCTACGCGACAAGCGCGAGTGCTGGACACGACCGGCGGCACCACCCACCGTGGACCGTCGACCACCGCCGCGGCGAGAACGGAGACCGTGCCCGTGCCCTGGAGCACCCGAGAACTCGCCGATCTCGCCCGCACGAGTCTGCGGACCGTCCGGCACTACCAGGAACTGGGCCTGCTGTGCGCGCCGCCGCGCGACGCGAAGGGTTACAAGCAGTACGGCACCGAACACCTGGTCCAGCTTTTGCGCATCAAACGCCTCACCAACCTGGGGTTCTCCCTGTCCCAGGTCGCGACCGCGCTCGACGAACCCGACAACACCCAGACGGCGCTGCTCCACCGGCTCGACGACGAGTTGACCCTGGCCATCGCCCAGCTCGAACGGACCCGCGACGACGTGCGCGACGTCCTGCGCCTCGGTATCGCCCCGGACGTCCCGCCTGAGCTCGCCCACGCGCTCAACCCCCGAGACCGCACCGCGTTCGGGACATCGCTGGGCATCGTGGTCTCCCATCTGCTCGGACCCGTCACCGCCGAAGTCCTTTCCGCGCTGGATCAGGAGCACCGGGAGAAGGTGATCAGCTTCGACCGCGAGTTCGTCCAGCTCGCCGCCGACGCGGGCCCCGACGCACGGGAACGGCTGGCCCGAGCGGCGATCGACCTGCTCGCGGTTCTCCTCGAACACCCCGGTGACCGTGTCGAGGCGCGACCAGTGCACCCGGACGCGTACAGGAACCTGGACGCCGTCCTGCCGGACCTCCTCAATCCCGCGCAGGCCGACGTCGTGCGCAGGATCCAGGAGGGCTTCGGCCACCAGGACCCCGACGACTCCCGCGGGCACTAATATCCCGGTCGGTACAGATGTGCTACGGTCGGATCATGGCGGTCACGCAAGGCGTTCCGGCGGGCAGGCCGAGGGAGTTCGACCTCGACCAAGCGCTGGACCGCGCCGTGGAGGTCTTCTGGCGGCAGGGGTACGAGGCGACCAGCCTGGCCGACCTGACCGCCGCGATGAAGATCGGCAAGCCCAGCCTGTACGCCGCCTTCGGGAACAAGGAGCAGCTGTTCCGCAGGGTGCTGGACCGCTACAGCGAAGGTCCGGGGTCCTACGCGGTCCGCGCGTTGGAGGAGCCCACGGCCAGGAAGGTGGTCGAGGCGTTCCTGAAGGGCGCGGTCGAGGCCACGACCCGGCCGCAGTGCCCGCACGGCTGCCTGGGTGTCCAGGCCGCGCTCGCCGCCAGCGATGACGGGGTGGCGGTGCACGACCTGCTGACGGCCTGGCGCGACAGTGCGCGCGCCATGCTGGAGGTCCGGTTCCGGGCGGCACTCGCGGAGGGCGACCTGACGAAGGGCGCCGACCCCGCCCGCCTGGCCCGTTATGTCATGACGCTCTCCTTCGGCCTGGCGGTCCAGGCGGCAGGCGGGGCGGAGGCGGACGAGCTCCTCGGTGTCGTCGAGGAGGTCCTGCTCGGCTGGCGCTCGTAGCGCCGCCCGCGGCTCACTGTGCAGGCGTGGCGATCACGCATGTCCGCATTCTGTACCAAATGGGATAGAACTAGCGGGTCGAGGAGACTTGATGAGGTCGGAGGAAGCACCCGGCGATGACGACGGCCGCCGGATCGGTGTCGGCGTCGTCGGCCTGAGCGCGAGCGGCGGCTGGGGAGCCGGAGCCCACCTGCCCGCGATGGCCGAGGCCGGAGGGTTCGAGCTCCGCGGACTCGTGGCCGGCTCCGAGGCATCGGGGCGCGTGGCGAGCCAGGTGCACGGCGCACCCAAGTACGCCTCGGTCGAGCAGCTCGCCGCCGCGGACGACATCGACCTCGTCGTCGTCACGGTGAAAACCCCACGACACCGGGAGCTCGTCCTTCCCGCGGCCGCCGCGGGAAAACCCGTCTTCTGCGAATGGCCCTTCGCCGTCGACCACCGCGAAGCGGAAGAGCTCGCGTCAGCGGCCGCGGGGCTCCACACCTTCGTCGGCCTGCAAGGGCGGTCCTCGCCGACCTTCCGCTGGCTGGCGGACCTCGTGGCGCAGGGCTACGTCGGCACCGTCCTCTCCGCGACCGTCCTGTCCTCCGCGGCGGAATGGGGCTCGCCCGTCTCGGAGCGGGAGCTCTACCTGCTCGATCGGGACCAGGGGGCGGCGATGCTGGGCATCGCGTTCGGCCACGCCATCGACCCCGTGCTCATGGTGCTGGGTGAGCTGCGCGACGTGGTCGCGACAACGGCGACCCGCCGCCCCGAGATCCCGCTCGGCGGCACCGGACGAGTCGTGCCCATGACAGCGGCCGACCAGATCGCGATCTCCGGATCGCTGCCGGGCGGCGCTGTCCTGTCGGCCCACCAACGAGGTGGCACGGCCTCGGGCCCCGGATTCTCGGTCACGGTCGACGGCACCGAGGGCACCCTCGTGGCCACTGCCGCCGACCACCCCCACATCGCGCCGGTGACGGTGCGCGGGGCGCGCGGCGGTCTGCCGCTCGCGACGCTGACACCGCCCACCGGGTACGACGCGTTCCCCGGGCTCGCGGGCTCTCCGATCCACACCCTCGCGCACGCCTATGCCGGTATCCGCGAGGAGCTGCGGGGAGGCGCCCGCCTCGTTCCCGACTTCGCCCACGCGGTCAGGCGCCACCGCCTCCTGGACGCGATCTCGGACTCCGCCGCCACCGGACGGCGGATCGCACTCCCCGCGGAGGACGGGGTTTGACCACTCGCAGCACGACTCCTCCCCAGGCGGCCGCCGTAGCAGGCGGTCTCCTCCCCGCCTGCCCCACCAACGCAGAATGAGAAGGGAAAGGTTCATGCGCAAGAAGATGACCGGACTGGCCGGTGTGGTCGCGACGGTCGTGGTCGCGATCTCCCTGCTGTCGTCCGGAACGAGTGCGACCGTGGCACAGCCGCTCGACGCCGTGCAGGCCGTCGCGGACACGGCGGCGGAGTCGGTGAAGCCGCCCAGCGGCTACCGGTCGGAGTTCGCCGAGGTGAACGGGTTCCGCATGCACTACCTGCGCGGCGGAAGCGGTTCACCTGTTGTCCTCGTCCACGGTTTCCCGCAGACCTCGGCCGAGTGGCGCCCCCAGCTCGACGCCCTCGCCCGCGACCACACGGTGATCGCCGTGGACCTGCGCGGCGCCGGAGACTCCGGGGTCCCGGCTGACGGGTACGACACCGTGCAGCTCGCGACCGACATCCACGCGCTGCTGTCCAAGCTGGGCCTCAACAACAGGGTCCAGGTCGTCGCCCACGACATCGGGGCGTGGATCGCCTACCCGTACGCGGCGATGTGGCCGACCGAGGTCAGCCGGGTGGTGGTCATGGAGGGGCCCATCGTCGACGACTCCGTCTACCAGTTCCCCTCGTTGGCCCCTGAGGGAAACCTGTACGTCTGGCACTTCGGTCTGTTCCAGAAGAAGCTCGCGGAGCAGCTGGTGCGCGGCCACGAGCGCGAGTTCGTCGAGGGCTTCGTCGACCAGTACCTCGTGCAGAAGAAGGCGTTCGGTCCGGCGGACTACGAGTTCTACGCCCGCTACCTCCGCGAGCCCGGCCGTTTCCACGCCTGGATGCGGATGTACCAGGCGATCGACACCGACGTCCGCCAGACCAAGCAGCTGCGCGAGGCAGGACCGCTGCCGATGCCCGTGCTCGCCATCGGGGGAGAGAAGGCGTTGGCCGGAGGTGTCGGTGCCCAGTGGAGCACCTACGCCACGAACGTCGAGACCCGAGTGCTGGCCGACACGGGCCACTGGGTCACGGAGGAGCGACCGCAGGAACTGACGGACCTGTTGCTCGGGTTCCTGCGCTGACCACCTCCGGATCGCGGTCGGTCGCGCTCACCTGCTGAGCCGCAAGCGCCCGCGAACGAGCTGGAGGGCCGCGTCGGAGCGCGGCCCTCCAGCTCCTCCACCGTGATCATCGTGTCCCGCGCTGGTCGGACCATCTCCGTCTTCACCGGATCGGCTCCGGGACGGGGACTCCGGGGGAGCCCTTGACGGTGTGCAGCACCAGCGAGCTCTCCACGGCGCGCACGTCGTCGAGAGCCGGGACCGCACCCGACAGGAACGCGTAGAGCCCGGCGACGTCGGGCGTGGCCACCGACGCGTACAGGTTGTGGGCGCCGGTGGTCGCCGCGGCGAACACCACCTCCGGGTGGGCGGCCAGTGCCGTGCCGGTGGCGTGCACACGCGCTGGTGCGACGGTCAACCACAGCAGGGTACGGACGTGCAGGCCGAGGCGGGCCCGGTCGGTGTCGACGTCGAAGTAGAGCACTCCCGTGCCCCGCAGGTCGGCGATCCGGCGCTGCACAGCGGAATGCGACATCCCGGTCTCGGCGGCCAGCGTGCTGACCGACGTCCGCCCGTCGACCCTGAGCAGAGCGAGCAGGCGGTGGTCGACCTCGTCCAGCTCGACCGGCCGCGCCAGGTCGGGGGAGGGCGGCCGCAACAGGTCGACCTGCTCCGGGGAGAGGGCGTCCAGCTTGGTGACCGCGCCACCAGCGCGGCCGCCGAAGACGTGCAGCAGGCAATGCGCCGTGATGTCGAGGATCCTTGCACTGCGCGGCAACGACTTCAGCAGCAGGTCGCCCGCCGGTGTCGGGGAGTGCGTCACGCAGACCAACTCGGTGCCACCGGAGGTGCGGCTGATCCACGAGGTGTCACCGCGTCGGGCGAGGGCGGACGCCACGCCCGCGGCGGAGTCGGGCGCGCACCGGATGCGCACCACCCATTCCACGTGCCCCAACCGGGCCGGGTCGGCCAGCCCCCGCACGCGCAGCGAACCCTCGGCGCGCAGACGGGCGCACCGCCGTGCGACGGTCTGGTCGGAAACCCCCAGGACAGCGGCGATCCGGGCGAACGGCGCCCGCGCGTCGAGGTGCAGAGCGTGCAGGATCCGCAGGTCGAGCACGTCGTAGCTGAGGGAATTCATCGCTGTGGTCCCGAGGGATGTCGGATGTGTGCGTGCGGGAGATTCTAGGCGGAGGTCGGTTCGGTCGCGTGGACAGGATCGGGGCATGACTCCTCAGAGCACTCCGGTGCTGATCGTCGGCGGCAGCGTCGTGGGCGCGTCCGCCGCGTTGTTCCTCGCCTCCCGCGGCATCACCCCCGTCCTCGTGGAGAAGCACCGGTCGGTGTCGACGAGGTTGCGGGCCAAGCTGTTCACCCCGCGGACGATGGAGGCCTACCGGGCCGTCGGAGCCAGCCAGGACATCTACGCCCGGCAACGCACCCTTCCACCGGCCGATCACGCGGCTGTGGTCGACTCGCTGGCAGGGGCGGAGGTGCGGCGGTGGCGGCTGCCCGCCGCCGAGTACTTCGGGGACGTCTCGCCGTGCCCGAGCGCGTTGGTCAAGCAGGCCGACCTGGAAGTGATCGTCCGCGCGCACGCCCGCGCCGCCGGTGCCGACCTGCGCTTCGGCCACCGGTTCCTCGGGCTGGTCCAGCACGGCGACCACGTCGTGGCCCACGTGCTCGACGAGGACGGTGAACCGTACGAGGTGCGGGCCCGCTACCTGCTCGCCGCCGACGGGAACGGCAGCAGCATCAGGGAAGCGCTCGGGATCGGCCGCACAGGCGAGGAAAATGTCGCGCACGTACGGGAGATCGGCTTCGAGGCGGACCTGCGACCCGTCCTCGACAACCGCAGGCTCGCGATGGCGTGGGCAGGTGAGGCGTTCATCTCGTGGAACACCGCACAGGACGGCGGCGCCGTGTCCGTTCCCCGCGATCCGGGAACGGCCCCGACCGCCGAGGAGGACCGGGACGCGGTCACCCGCGCGCTCGGCCTGTCCCCGGCCGACGTCGTGATCACCGGCGGCACCCCGTGGCGGATGAGCGGCTGGGTGGCCGACTCCTACCGCGCGGGACAGGTCTTCCTCCTCGGGGACGCCGCGCACGTCACCCCGCCGACCGGCGGGTTCGGCGCCAACCTCGGCATCCAGGACGCCTGGAACCTCGCCGCGAAACTGGTCTCCGTCCTGCGCGGCCACGCCGACCCGCGACTGCTGGACGACTACAAGACCGAACGACGCGCGATCGCCGGACCGACCGTGGACCAGGCACTGCTCCGCGTCCGCGACCACGCGGCGGACCGGCCGCCGTTGAGCGAGGCGGCCGTGGCCGTTGGCTACCGCTACCCCGGAGGTGACGACCTGCCGGTGTTCGCCGAGCCGGACCACTGGCGCGGCGAACCCGGCACCCGCCTGCCTCACCTGTGGCTCGACGACATCTCCACCCTCGACCTCGTGCGCGACGGCCGTCACCTGCTGCTCACCGGCCCGGACAACAGCATGTGGGTGCGGGCTGCTCGCGAGCTCGATCCCGTGGGCGCCTTCCTCGACGTGGCGGTGCTCCCGCACGGACTCGACCGCTGCGGCATCGCCGAAGACGGCGCACTGCTGCTCCGGCCCGACCTGGTGGTCGCCTGGCGTGCGGTCCACGCGGCACCGCACGACCTCGCCGACGCGGTGGCCGTGGCTCTGGGACGTGCCGCACGCCCCGATGTGCCTGCGTGTCAACGGGTCGGCTGCGGTCCATCCACAGAGGACGCCTCGATGGGGGAGACGGGCGAGGCCGGGAGCTGAGTGGGAGACGGCGACGTGGTGGTCGAGGTGGACGGGGTCGTGGTGGCTGGGTCGTCCGGCGCGGGCGGCAGCGTCATCGACAGCGCCACCGCGGCGACGACGGCGGTCACCACGGCGGCCGCGGTGACCGCCGCCGTCACGTTCCTGCGGCGCCGCAGTGCCCGACGCCCTTCGTGCAGCACCGAGTCGACCGGAGGACACGCCGGCTCGTCCGCCGCGGCGTGGTGGAACGCTCGGCGGAGGTCGTCCTCATCCATGCCGTCCACCTCGCGTGTACTCGGTGAAACTGGTGCCCACCCTCACCTTCAGCGCCGCGAGAGCCTTGGTGGTCTGGCTCTTGACGGTACCGGTGGAACAGCCCAGCACCCGCGCGGTGTCGTCCACGCCGAGGTCGAGCCAGAAGCGCGCCACCAGCACCGCGCGCTGCCTGGGGCTCAACGCGCCCATCGCCGACCACAGCACCATCCGGTTCTCCCCGGTGCCCTGCGGCGGCGCGGGCGGCTCCGGCGGTTCGGAGGTGGTGCGCTCGCGCCGCCACCACGAGGCGCGGCGCTGGGCAAGGTACCTGCGCAGCACCAGGGTGCGCAGGTAGTTGCCCAGGCGCTCGCGTTCGTCCACCCGGTCCCACGCCACGTAGAGCGCGAGGAACGCCGACTGCGCCAGGTCCTCGGCTCGATGCCGGTCACCGCACAGCAGGTACGCGGTAGTCGTCAACGACGCCACGTGCTCGCCGTAGCAGCGGCTGAACTCGGCGTCGTCCAGGGTGGACCTCATCGGCAATGGTCCTCGTGGTCCCCGGTCAGACCTCCGGCACCGGCTGTGCCGACGGGTCCGCCGTCTGCGCGGGCAGCTGCACCGGCTCGGCCGGGAGCTGCACCGGCTCGGCCGGGAGCTGCACCGGCTCGGCCGGGAGCTGCACCGGCTCGGCCGGCTCCTGCTCGGGCTGCGCGGGCTCCTGGATGGGCTGGGCAGGCTCCTGCACCGGCTGTGCGGGGAGCTGCGTCGAGGAGGCGGGCGGGGTGGGCCGCGCCTCGTCGCTGGCGAAGGCGATCGTGGTGCCGCCGAGCGCCATCAGACCGAGGGTCATGGCGATGACGAGTCGTACGTTCACAGAACACTCCTGGCCTTCGGTGCACCCCGTTGTTCGCGGTGCCTCACCCCTCCCCAGTCCTCGCCCTCCAGTCCGGTTGCCGCGACTTCGGCGATCGGACGACGCCGGCACATTTCTGCCTGACCCTCTGTTGTAGTAGCTATAGATCAGATAGAGTCCCTCTTGTGCATCTGATACTGGACCTCGACAGCGAGACGCCGATCTACCAGCAGATCCGTGACCGCGTGGTCGAGGCCATCGCCGACGGGGAGCTGGCACCCGGTGCCGACCTCCCCTCGACCAGGCAGTTGGGCGTCGATCTGGCGATCAACTTCCACACCGTGAGCAAGGCCTACGACCTGTTGCGCCGCGAGGGGATCATCCGGATCAACCGGAAGAGCGGCGCGGTCGTCCGGCCGGACGTCAAGCAGCCGTCCGGTGACGCGGGAGCCGACACCGACTGGAAACGGCGCGCCCGGACGCTGCTCGCCGAGGCCGACGTCCGCGGGCTGCCGAAGGCGGACGTCCTGGAGTTCATCCGCACGACCCTGCACGGCTTCCCCGGCGGTGAAGGCGGTGATCCGGGTGACCGGTGACCCGAGCGCCGCAAGGTCCGTGCGGACCCGTCCCCGTCCTGTCACACAGCGATCTCCCATCAACCGGAACAGGTGAACGTCGTGCTGGTCATCGCAGCCCTCAACCTCGGCATCATCGCGATGGTGGGTGCCCTCCTCCACCTCGTCCCGCATCCGCGCCTCGGCTCGCCGTCCGCCGCGTTCGGGGTCCGGACACCTCCGGACCGGGCGGACGATCCGGTGATCCTCGAGCAGCGCCGCCGGTACGGCAGTGTCCTCCTCATCGTCATCCCGGTGATCTCGCTGCTCACCGCCCTCGCCGGGGCGTTGCTCGACAGCGTGGCGCCCGCGAGCGTGGGTGTCGCCGTCCTCTGCCTCGTCGCCGCCGCGCTGTGGGCACGCGCTCACCGCGCGATCAGCCAGGCCAAGGACACCGGCAGGTGGTACGGACACCTGCGCCAAGGCGCGGTCGCCGACACCTCGTTGCGCACCGACCCCGTCCGCTTTCCCTGGCTGTGGACGATCCCCTCGGCTCTGGTCGTCGCGGTCACCGCGTTGGTCGGCGTCGTCGTGTACCCGAACCTGCCCGACACGCTCCAACTGCCTCGGCGTGGGGTCGGGGAAACCGCTTACCTCGACTACCCCACGACCGTCTGGACCGCCTTCGGTCTGGTCTTCGGCCAGGTGCTGCTCACCGCGCTCATGGTCGGCGTGGTCGTCTCGGCGCTGCGTGCACGGCCCGACCTGGACGCCGCACAGCCTCGCGGAAGTGCCGTGCGGTACCGCAAGTACCTCGCGGGCACGGCTCGCGCCCTCCTCGCAATGGCCACCCTGCTGAACCTCATGCTGTCGGGCCTCTCCGCCGTGGTCTGGAGCGGGAACCACTCCGGCTGGCTGCTGGCGGCGATCGTCGGGATTCCCCTGGCGGCATCCCTCGCGGTGGCCGCGCACCTGGTCCTGCGGGTCGGTGGTGGGGGAAAGGCGTCCGAGGCGGAGGCACCAACCGGCCTCGTGCGCCGAGATGACGACCGTCATTCGGCGGCGGCCGGACTGCTCTACATCAACGCCGACGACCCGGCGGTGCTGGTGCCCAGCCGGGTGGGCCGCGGCTGGACCGTCAACCTCGGCAACCCGCGCGTCCTCGCCGGAGCGGCGGCGACGCTCGCCGCGGCAGGCGGTGCGGCAGCACTGTTCGTCCTGATGTGAACAGGACCGACAACGTCCCGACAACACCCATCCACAGAGGAGAACGAACCATGATTCCCCGCACTGACCCGACCTCGGCCAGGATCAGGACACGGGTCGCGCTCGCCACCGCGGCGACTGTAGCCGTGGCAACAGGTCTGGCCCTCGGACCCCAGATCTCCGACGCCGCGCCCCGCCCGCCGTCCACCACTCCCCGCGCCATCGCCCAGCACGACGCCGACGCCTTGCTGAAGTTCGGTTCTCCAGGGGTGCTGGTCGGCGTGGACAGCGCGGACGGCGACTTCAAGGTCCGTAGCGGGGTGGGGAACCGCACCACCAGGACGCCCGTGCCCTGGGAGGCGAAGTTCCGGATCGGCAGCTTCACGAAGACCTTCGTGGCGGCGACGCTGCTCCAGCTCGTCGGCGAGGGGAAGCTCTCGCTCGACGACACCGTGGACCACTGGCTGCCCGGCCTGGTCACGGGCAACGGCAACGACGGCACCAGGATCACCGTGCGGCAGCTCCTGCAGCACACGAGCGGGCTGCCCGACTACACCCACTTCATCCCGTGGCTCGGCGACAAGGCGAAGTTCCTGGACGAGCGCACCACGACCATGACGCCCCAGGAGGCCATGGCCTTGGCCATGGGGTCCGCACCGCTGTTCCCGCCGGGGACGTCGTGGAGCTACTCGAACACCAACTACCTGCTCGCCGGCATGATCATCGGCAAGGTCACCGGCACCAGCTGGCGCAGCGAGGTGACCACCCGCATCATCAAGCCGCTCAAGCTCACCAACACCTCCGTCCCCGGAACGTCAACCACACTGCCCACCCCGCACGCCATCGGCTACCAACGCTTCCCAGGGGAGGGCGCGACGCCCGAGGACCCCAAGTTCGGCGATGAGATCGACGCGACCACGATGAACCCGTCCTGGGCGAACGCGGCCGGGGAGATGATCAGCACCGTCGACGACACCAACCGGTTCCTGCGCGCCCTGATGGGCGGCAAGATCCTCAAACCCGCCCAACTCGCGGAAATGCGCACCACCGTCGACACCAACGACGTCTTCCGGACCATCCTGCCGGGCGTGCGCTACGGGCTGGGCATCATGTACGTCCCGAACGCCTGCGGCGGTTCCTGGACGCACGGCGGCGACATCCACGGCTTCAAAACCCGCAACGGCGTAACCCCTGACGGCTCCCGCAGCGTCGTCGTCTCCATCAACACCGACTCCCCGAAACCCGACCAGGGCACCGAACTACCCGCGACCGACCTCGCCTACGACCTCGTCAACCACGCACTCTGCGGCCCTGACACGGGGCTGACCCGCTAGAGCCGATTCCCTGATCCGGCCAACATCATCGAAACCCCACATCCGATGCTCCTCACGGAGCGCACGACCAATGCCACCGGCCCGTCCTTTGATCTCGGTCAGTGGTCGAGGCGGCTCCAGAAGCTCCTCGTCAACTCCACCACCGCGTCCGGGGCCTGGTTCATCCAGTAGTGCGACTTGCCCGGTGGCACCGGTTCGGCGGAGGTCCACTCTGCTGTCGCGCGGTTCAAGCGCAGATGTCGCGCCGAATGCAGGTGGACCGAGTACCGCACCTTGCCGATGACGACCACCTCGCCCCGGGGTTCACCCCGGGGCGAGGTGGTCGTTCACCTGTCGGGCTTCGTCAGCGCACTCCGGCAACTCGTCAACCGCGATCCCGGCCGCGGTCAGCAGCTCGTAGCCCCGTCCTTCGACGAACAGCGGAGGTTCCCGCCATGCGATCACCACGCGCGTGATCCCCGAACGGAGTACCAGGGCGGTGCACGACAGCAGTCGTGACGCGCGAGCGGAACAGGGTTCGAGGGTGGAGTACAAGGTCGAACCGACCGCGTTGTCGGGTCGGTCGACGAGCTTGGTCAACGCGGCCTCCTCAGCGTGTTCGAGAGGATCGAACTCGCGGGAGTAGCCCGAGGCGACCTCCTCGTCGGTCGCAGAGACGATGATCGCTCCCACGGAGAACGCTGTGGCGGAGGGTGGGCAGCGGCGCGACAGGTCGATTGCTGCCTTCATCCACCGCACGTCATGCGGATCAGTCATGATGTTGTCTCCGACTTGGGCAGGTGGTGCGTCACCACCACGTCCTCGACCTGCTCCACGTCCGCCGGGTCCATTCGGCATTTGGCCTCGCCTGGTTTCCGGAAGGCGACACGCGCGTTCTTTGCATTTCGACCTCATCCGGGAGCAGGCCCCTGACCTCAGTCAGGTCGAGCACCTCGGACAACCAGTCGCCCGCCATAATCGCACTATCGGGCACGACCCGTCGGGGCCGCAACCCATCCGCTCAAGCCTTGAACGGCGTTGTCGATACTCCCGGTACGGCAGCCGACGAGCCTCGGTCAGGTAGTTCTTGCAGCTGCCGGCCCGTTCCGGCACCGGGTTCACGCTGTCGTCGCTTCTCGTTCATCCCGCGGAATGGGCTGTTCACGCGAGATCCGATGTGGCGCGGATGTCCTAATCGATGACGCTGTAGTCCAATTCGACGATGGTCCAATACAGCTAGTCTGTCGAGTCGGGCAGCCCCGATTGCCCTGCCGGAGGTTTGCAAAGGACAGGTAAAGTGTAAGCCAAGAACCTGGACGTACACACCGCCATCTCCACGCACTTTCGCTGCGGAAATCGTGCTGCCTGCCGCGAGACGGGGTGATCGACACATGGTGAGCTGCATCCCCGAAAAGGTACGACCATCGGCATGCGGTGGCTGGATGTGGTGGTCGATTTCGTATGGAGATGGAGCTGTGCGGTGAAGGATGACGTTGCGATCCCGCAGTCGGCGAGTTCCGCGTCAAGCGATGTCGAGTCGCAGCCACTTCGGCGGGTGCCGATCGCGGAGCTCACGGGCGCGTTCTCGCCGCGCCTGGGCGGTGAAAGCGCGAAACACGTAAGCCTGCTGGCGGAACTGGATAAACAGCTGCCCCCGATCGTGGTGCACCGGCCGACGATGCGTGTCGTGGATGGCATGCACCGCGTTCGAGCCGCGGCAAGGCGTGGCGAGGAAACCATCGACGCGGTGTTCTTCGACGGGAGCGAGGATGACGCGTTCGTCATCGCCGTCGAGCTCAACCACGCGCACGGCCTTCCGTTGTCCACTGCCGACCGGCGTGCCGCGGCGGATCGCATCGTCGTGGCTCACCCTGAATGGTCGGACCGGCGCATCGCCGCGGTCGCGGGACTGGCGGCGAGCACGGTGGGATCGATTCGCGCCCGTTCGACCGACCGGATCGAACAGTCGGACACGCGCATCGGCAGCGACGGCCGGGCGCGTCCTCGCGACAGTGCTGAGGGGCGACGGCGTGCGGCCGAGCTGATCCTGGCTGATCCGGAGGCCTCGTTGCGAGAGGTCGCCCGAAGAGTGGGCATCTCACCGGCGACGGTGAGCGACGTGCGTGCCCGTCTCGCCAAAGGGGAGCGGCCGGAGCGGCCTCGTCGACGAACCAGGAGCGGGTTCAAAGGTCGACAGCGAGACGACGACGAGCCACTGGTGGTCGACAGTTCGCCTTTTGTCCGAATTGTCGGCGCGCTTGCTCGCGACCCTTCGCTGCGCGGCACCGAGGCTGGTCGAACGCTGTTGCGCCTATTGAACTGGGGCACGACCAACCGGCAGCACTGGGATCGGTTGGCTCAAGGTGTACCGGCGCACCAGCGGACCATCGTGGCTCGCCTTGCGAGGGAGAGCGCGGAGTTGTGGCAAAGGTTCGCCGACCAGCTGGATGGACACGGGGAAAACCGACCTCCGGTGTGATCCGCTTGACACTCGGTAACGACGAGTCTATGAAAGTAGTAGTCGGGAAAAAGGAACGGTATCGCTGCCAGGTCAGGGTCAACAGAGGAGTAATTGTATCCATGTTCCCGTTGCAGCCCTGGAAGAAGGCCACCAGTACGGTTGGTTTGGTCGTCACTCGCGGATCGGGGTGCACCAATGTCATGGCCGCCGAATGGACCTATTTTGTCGCACGTGAGCCGCCGCACATCGCAGTGGTCATCAACGAGAAGAACTGGACCGCCGAACTGGTCGGACTAGGTGATTCCTTCACCGTTACGCTGGCTTCGAGCGGGCAAGCCGATCTCGTCGATTTCGTCGGTGGATTTTCCGGGCGGGACGTGGACAAGTCCACGACGTCGGGCCTGCGTTTCGAGCCCGGCTCCTCCGTGGAGGTTCCCTGGGTCGCCGGGGGAGTGGCGGCCTTCGAATGCGTGGCCGTCGCCGAGCTGGACCTGCCGCAGTACCGTCAGGTCGTCGGCGAGGTGGTGGACTGGCACGAGACCGTTCCTGAGCCTGCGCCGCTGGTCAAGCATGACGGGATGTACCACCTCGGCATCCCGGTCGAGCGTGTGGCCGTGGTCGCGGCCGCCGGGCTCCTGTCGGGGGGCCGGACCGTCCGGGTGTGCGCGACCGGCCCGGTGGACGACGACCTGCCGTTCGGGATCCGGCTCGACGCCCTCGACGGCACCACCGTCGAACTGGGCGGGTATCCGTGCGACGAGTACGGCGATCTGCTCGCCGAAATAGAGGTCCCGGAAGGCATCGCTGTTTCCGGACTGACCATCCAGGTGTCTCGGCCTGGGCTGAGGAGTGCTGTGGTCAGGCTCGCTCGCCCACACGTCGAGAGCTGATTCCCGGCCCATCTTTCCAGCGGGTCGGTGCTCCAGTCGGAGAGGAGGTGTTTCGTATGCGCAAGCCCGTGCGCCGCTTCACCCGTCGAGCGCGGTAATTAAACCGAAAGGGCGTCGCGGGGAGCCGCTACTTCTTCCCGCGACGCCCCTCGGTCTCGTTTCTCTTCCTGAGTCGGAAGTGGTGGGCAAAAATGGAAAGCAAGGCCAGGATCGTCCGTGTCATCGAATATCCCGGAAATGGCTTCTTCGTGGCCGACGTCGCCGGCCACATCCACCGGCTCGACCACGACCTGACGTTACGGCAGTCCTCGATCGACTCACCGGGCAGGCAACCGTTCTACGCACTGGTCACCGACGGCACGTCGGTCGTCGGCAAAGACCGGCTCGGCAACATCGCGCGCTGGGACGCGGACAGCCTCGACATGCTGGACTACCTGCACAGCGCCGCGTTGCGCGACAGCTCGTTGCCCGAGGAAGAGGAACCCTCGCTCACGCTCGCGCGTGGGATCGCCATCTGGGGGGACAAGGTCTACACCAGCACCGGCTACCTCCAACTCGCCGTCCTCGACCTGGTCGGCCTCCGGGTGCGGGAGCTGCGCGAGTCCCCCACCGGTGACGCGCCCATAGAGTGGATCTGCACCGAGGCCGATGGGCTGCACGCCTTGTCGGACAAGCTCGGGCGACTGTTCCTCGGGGACCTGGACACACTCGAGTTCCCCACGGTGGTCCAGATCGACGCCGAGAGCAATCTCCACCGCGTGCGCTACGACCGGGCGTTCGACCGGTTCTGGGTCACCCAGGACAGCGGCATCGGGGACTCGCGAAAGGTCGCGAACGGGGTCGTCACCATCACGAGGTCCGGTGAGCTCGACCAGAACAACCTCTTCGCCTCCGACGACGTGGAGTGCATGGAGCTGTCTCGTGACGGCACGTCCGTCTACGTCGGTGGTTTCGACGGCGTCGTGCACCAGTTCGACAACCGGACACCCGAGCTGAAGATCGCGCGGACCTACGGCCCCTTCTCCCACCAGATCAGCGACCTGGTGGTCGGTGAGGACGGGGCCGTCACCGTCCTCACCCAGGACGGCGAACTGCGCACGTTCACCGAGTCGGGCGAGATTCGCGACCGGCACCCGTTCCGCAGGCAGGCGGTCTGGGACATGCAGCCCACCGTTGAGGACGAGCGCGTCCTGCTGCTGGCCACCGATCACGGCGTGACGCGCGCGAAGTTCACCGCCTCCGACGTCTCGGGCCCCGCACTCGTCGTGCAGGAGAGCGAAGAGCTCGACCGCGGTTTTGTGCGCCGAGTCGTCCCCGTGCCGGGAGGATGGGTCGCCGCCACCCGACAGCAGTTCATCCTCCGCTCGGGCCCGGACGGGATCGCCTGGGAGAAGCGGTTCGACGGACTGATCCACACGATCTCGGTCGCCCCGGACTTCCGGACCGTTCTCGCGGCGACGAACAACGGCGGTTTCGAACTGGACCTGGAGACCGGCGACGTCCTGCGGAGCCTGTCGATCTCCGACAACCCCTTGTGGGCCAGCTGCTACCTGCCGAACGGCGACGCCGTCCTGGGCACGCACAGCGGAAAGGTGTGCGTGTTCGACGCCGGAAGTCGGATCACCGCCGAAGTCGAGCTCATCGACTACCCGAAGCGGATGTGGCTGCACGACGGCGAACTCATGGTCAGCGGCGCCGGTGGTGTGCAGCAGCTCGACCTCGCCACGAACAGCGTGCGCGCGATCTGGGGCGAGGCGTTGTCGAACACCTGCGAGAACGCGGCGGTCGTCGACGACGCGAGGATGTACATCGTCACCTACGACCAGCAGTTGGGCGCGTACGACTACGCCTCGGGCGAGCTGATCGGCATCTTGGAAGACCTACCGGACATCCCCAAGGCGATCACGGTTCTCACCGACGAGAACGGATCGCACCTCGTGGTCGGGGGCCGATCGGGTTTCCTGCGCACCTACCGATTGGCCAAGGACGGCACCGTCCTCGCCGGCCGCGACATCTACCTGCCGCGGCACGCCGATCCAGGTTCGACGCGCATCCCGGTCAGCACGGTCCGGGACCACTGAGCGCCGCGTCGCGTGATGACGACGCCGGACCACTCTTCCGAGCCCTCGCCGTGGAAAGACCCGCGGTTCCGGATCTTCGCGCTCGGCAACGCGCTCAACAACGTCGGTGAAGGAGCCTACGACCTCGCCATGCCGTTGTTGGCCTACCAGCTGACCGGCTCGCTGGGCCTGATGGGCGTGTTGGCGGCGTTCACCCCGGCGACCCTTTTGCTGGGCCCGGTTTTCGGGGCGGCCGCCGACCGCTGGGGGCCGCGTTGCCTGGTGCTGCCGGGGCTGGCACTGCAACTGTTCGCGGCGGCGATGGTCAACCTGGTCGCGTTGCGGGGCGACCAGCCGTCGATCCCACTGCTCGCGGTCCTCGCAGCGCTGGTGCAGCTGGGGGGGAGCGCTTATCGGGTGGGGTGGATGACCGGGGTCCCGCAGATGTTCCCCGGCTGCCCGGTCCGTGCCCGCGGAACTCTCTCGAGCCTGTACGTGGGCACCACCATCGCCGGTCCCGCACTGGTGGCCGTGCTGGTCGGGTCGATCGGGTACACCGGGCTGATCTGGGTCAACACCGCGACTTTCCTGGCCCCCGTGGTGGTGTGGATGCTGGGCGTGCACCCGAAGGGAAGGCCGGGGAGCAGCAGGTCCGAAGGGTTCCGGGCGACCGTGCTGAACGGCTGGTCCGCGATTCGCGACCGGCCGGTCTTGTTGGCGGCGACACTCGCGCTGATCCCGCTGCAGTTCGTGACGTCGGCCGTGGTGCCGACGCTGGCGACCTTCCACCTGCGGAACGAGGCGCACGTCTCGGCCGACGCGGTCAGCACGGTGTTCGTCGTGGTCAACCTGGGCGGCCTCGCCGGTGCCCTGTTCGTCTCCGAACGGCGCCGATTCGATCCCGGCCGCCTGCTGACCGTGTCCGCCGCGGGCCTCGCCGCGGGCTCCTTCGGTGCCGGGAGCGAGGTGACGGTGGTCAGCGTCGCGGCACTCGTGGTGTTCCAGTTCTGCAACGGGAGCTGCGGTTCGGCGGTTTCGATGCTGATCGTCCAATCGTTGCCGCAGGAGACGCTGGGCCGGGCCTCAGGTCTGGTGCGGCTGATCAGCGGGGTGCCGTTCGTGCTCGGACCGCTGCTGGTGGTCCCGCTGCAGCAGAGCTTCGGCAGCACCGCGACTTTCGCGGTCCTCGGCACCTTGTGCTGCGTAGGACTGGCGGCGCTGCGCGGGTCCGCGCTCCGTGTGCGGCAGCAGCGAGAATCAGGAGGTTGAATGGCTGCGATCAGGTCCCATGTGAAAGTCCGGATGCAACGCGCCGGCGGACGGGTCGCCGAGCTCGTCACCTTCACCGGCATCTACGACGGGTTGGAGCACTTCGCGTGCGTCTTCGGCGAACCGCGACCCGAGGCGCTGGTGCGCCTGCACAGCGAGTGCCTGACCGGCGACGTGTTCGCCTCGACGCGCTGCGACTGCGGCGCGCAGCTGGACGAGGCCCTGCGCCGCCTGGCCGCCGAGGACGGTGTGCTGCTGTACATGCGACAGGAGGGGCGTGGCATCGGTCTGTACAACAAGATCGACGCCTATTCCTTGCAAGACCACGACATCGACACCTTCCGCGCCAACGAACTGCTCGGCCGCGGTCGCGACGAACGCGACTACGGTGCCGCCGCGGAGATGCTGCGGGCTCTCGGCGTCGAACGGGTTCGCCTGCTGACCAACAACCCGGACAAGTGTCGACAGCTGGAGGAGAACGGGATCAGCATCGTGGCGCAGGAACGCACTGGCGTGTACCTCACTCCCGACAACCGCGCTTACCTGGCAGACAAGGCCGCCCAGTCAGGGCACCTGCTGCCGGGAATGGAGTCCCTGTCCTGACCGTGCACGAAGGGATGTGCGAGAAGTGATCGAACACCACGGCCCGATCAGCGGGATCGCGGCCTACGCCGACCGCTACGTCGCCACCGCGGGCTACGACAACCAGGTCGTCCTCTGGGACCAGGCCACCGGGCGGGCACTGTCCAGGTCGATGCACGACCACCTGGTCAACCAGTGCGCGTTCAGCCCGGATGGCCGATACCTGGTCACGTCGTCCAGCGACTACACCGCCCGCCTCTGGTCGGTACCCGAACTCGACCTGCTGACCGTGTTCAGGGGCGCCGAGGACGACGTCGAGATGGCGGTGTTCCACCCGACCCGTGAGTGGGTGGCCACCGCCTCGCGCGACTTCGTCGCACGCGTGCACGACTTCTCCGGAAAGCTGCTCCGCGAGTTCAAGGGGCACAGGGCCGACGTGGTCTCCGTCGAATGGGTCGACGACGGCGACGAACTGATCTCCTCCAGCGACGGCGGTGAGATCAAGCGCTGGTCCATGGCGACGGGCGCACTGGTCGAAGACGTCGGGCTCGACGGGGTGGAGCAGACCGACGCCACCGCGGTCTCGCGCAACGTCCTCTACGCGGGGAACGACAGAGGCGAGATCGTCGTGATCTCCGAGCAGGGGACGGCGCAGGTTCCGGCACACGAGGCCGGTGTCAAGCGGCTGCTGCTGAAAGCCGATCGAGACCTGCTCGTCAGCCTCAGCTACGACTCGACCATGCGGTTGTGGGACATCTCGGAGACGATACCCAAGAACATCGCCGAGACGACCTTCCCCGTTGACGTGTGGCCTCGTTCCAGCGCGTTCGCCGGGGAGTCGAAGCTCGTGTTCGGCACGTTCGGCAGCAAGTACCGGACCTACGACTACGAACGCCAGGAGTGGCTGGCCGAAGAGGTCCCGCCGACCCATGGCATCAACGGGTTGTGCGTCTGGGACGACCACGTGATCACAGTGGGCGACTCGGGGGTGGTGTACCGCGACGGGGTGCCCATCTCCGAAACGGGCAGCCTGTGCAACTTCGTCCTCCCCACAGGCCCGACCATCCTCACCGGCGGGCAACTGGGGACGGTGGTGGACGCGACCGACGGTCGAGTGCTGCATCGGCACCACTCGCCGTTGAACTGCGGCACCACGTTCACCAAGGACGGCAGCGAGCACGTCGCCATCGGGTCGTACGCCGGTGAGGCGCTCGTGTTCCGCTGGGAGGGAAGCACCCTCGTCCACGTCGAGGACCTCAAGCTGCACACCAGTGCGATCAAAGGGCTTGTCACGTCGGGGGACGTCCTGTTCTCCACGAGCTCCGACCAGTCGATCGCCTGGCACCGCATCACCGACTTCAGCGAGCTGCACCGGATCGAGGAAGCCCACGAGCGGGTCGCCAACGGCTGCGTCGCGTTCGACGCCGGTCACTTCGCCACCGTGGGCCGGGACCTGACGCTGCGCACCTGGACACCGGAATACGAGTGCACGACGATCCGGCTGCCCATCCGTCGTTCCATCCGCTGCGTGGCCGCGTCGGCGGACGGGGACGTCGTCGCGATCGGCAGCTACGACGGCCACATCGCCCGTTACGATCCCCGTACCCGCGGCCTGCTCGCCATCGACCGCCCGACGGCGGCCGGTATTTCCGCGATGACGTTCTCCTCCGCGAGGGACGCTTTCCTGGCCAGCTCGTACGACGGCCAGGTCTACGAGATTCCGAGGACGGTATGACGATCGAGGACCAAGCGGTGCTGGTGGACCCGCACGACGCCGACGACCGGGTGGCGATGGGCCTGCCGCATCGGCTGGTCACCCGCGTGCCCGCGGACAGCGCCGGTCACCTGGCAGAACTGGTGCCGCTGCCCGCGGACGAACTCGTCGGGATCGTGGAGTCGGAGTCGGTGGAGACATCCCGCCGGTACTTCGCCGGCCAGCTCCTGGCCTTGCTCGGTGACCCGAGGATCCGGCCCGACGACCCGGCGATGGTGGACATCCCCGGCGGTGCCACAGCGATCGGACTCCCCGAGGAGGAAGTCGACGCCGTCCTGCGGCGCTGGGGGCCGTACGGCGTGCAACGCGACTGGATCGTCAAGGAGTGCCCGCGGCACGAGGTGGAGGTCGCACCATTCCGGATGATGCGCTTCCCCGTCACGAACCTCGAATACCACCGCTTCCTGTCGGACACCGGGCATTGGCCGGTACCGACGTCGTGGCAGTTCGGCGCCTACCCCCACGAGCGCGCCAACCATCCTGTGTGGACGGTGAGCGAGACCGGGGCCGAGGCGTTCGCCGACTGGTCGTCCCGGCGGTTGGGGCGGGCTCTGCGGTTGCCCACCGAGGCGGAGTGGGAGTACGCCGCGTGCGGCGGTGATGACCGGGCCTACCCGTGGGGTGCGGAGTTCCGGCCCGATGCCGCCAACACCGTCGAGGCCGGGCCGTTGACCACGACACCGGTGGGGATGTACCCGATGGGGCGAAGCCCGTTCGGACTGGATGACCTGGCGGGCAACGTCGAGGAGATCGTCGCCGACAGCTATGCGCCCTACCCCGGTGGTGTGGCCGTGGCCGACGACCTCACTTCCGGCGACCCGCAGTACAGGGTCGCACGGGGCGGGAGCTTCACGAGGTTCGGCGACCTCGCCCGGTGCCGGCGCCGACACGGCTGGTACCGGGACCGGTACATGTACGCGGTCGGATTCCGGCTCGTCGAGGACATCTGAACCAGCACACTGGCGCGCCACCGGACCCCGTCGGTCCGGTGGCCGGTCCTTTTCGGCGACCGCATGACGGATGTGGTCGCCAACGGTAGTTCTGCGATGAAAGCCCGGCGAACCCGGCCGACGCGACCCGAGGACGCCGTCGCCTCGGAATTGAGGTCGGCGGCCTCTGGTCGGGGACCGGCTCGACCAGGACCGAGTTCCGGTCGGAGAGCGTCCCACGACCACCTGTCGTGCTGGAAGTGCCGCACCCGGCGCAGGTCCGGCCCTCCGACGGCCTTGTGTGCCGCCATCGACGACGCCGCTGGTCAACGCCACCCGCGACCGCTACAGCGGTGCCACCGGTGCAATCACGTCCTCGGTGCTGCCGGTCCGCATTGGTGACCGCTCACCAGGAATCCCTTTGACGATGCCGTGTTATGCAAGAACCGCGACATCGGACGGCAGAAGCCTCGCAACCCCTTGCTGAAATGGGCTATTGCGCCCTCTGCAATATTTCGCCTTCGACTGGTCGATTCTATTGTAGTGTGCGCTCGGCATGTCGGTCGGGTCTGCGCGCAACCGAAATGCCGCTAATATGACATATACGTGCCACATCGCGAGTTCGGCTTTCGTGCGGGCTTGGGTGCGAATAGCATTGCGGTTCCTGACCGGTAGTCGAGGGTGAGGAGCTTGGTGTGGGGCACCGTGCGGTACCAGTGCTTCGAATCATCGAAGTCGGGATGGGCTGACCGGCGATGAACGATGTCGCTGTGCAGGTCGATGCTTCGCTCGGTGTCGGTTCTTCACCCCATTTTTCTTTCGGGACCACAATTAGCGGACTGGATGATTTTCGACGCGAATGGGGTGCGCAGTTCGGCAAAAGATTTCAACTTCCGGCCTTCACGCGCGATTCGATGAACGACTTCCAAGTCAGGAGCAGGGGCTTCAGGATTCACGACGTCGCGAGCGTCAACCTGCACGGCGTATCGGCCGTTCGGACCGCAGGTGTCCCTGGCTGCGACGAGGACCTGGTGCGGCTGTACGTGGTGCGGCGCGGGACGTGGACATTGGGTGGGCTCCGCGATCTCGACGAGCACGACGTTTCGGCGGGCCAGTTCTTCTTTCGTCATTTCGGGCAGGCGCCGAGCTTCGAGACGACGCCGCGCACCACGGCGTCGATTCTCTACCTGCCCACTCCGGCGCTGGCACCTCTACTGCGAGGGCGCAGCGCCTCCGGGCCGGCGGACTCGGCCGAGCTGCGTCTGCTGCTCGCCCACACGAACATGCTCCAGGAGAACATGTCCGGTCTCAGTCCGGTCGGTGTGCGTACCGCCTACAACGTCCTGGTGGAATTGGCCGGAGCGGTGTTGCTCGGTCGGTTCGATGACGTGGAACCACTATTGGCTCCTGCGCTGGCTCAGGCCGCGAAGGGCATCGTGGACCGTCGTCTGGCTGATCCCGAATTGTCCACGACGATGCTCGCACGTGAACTCCACGTCTCCCCCCGAACCCTTCAGCGGGCTTTCGCCGTGGCGGGGGAGTCGGTGACCGCCTACATCCGCCACCAGCGACTGGAACGAGCTCGGAATGTGCTCAACACTCCGTTCACGCGGTTGAGCGTCTCCCAGCTCGCTGCTCATTGGCACTTCACCGACAGCAGTCACTTCATCCGTGCCTTCAAGAAGCAGTACGGCCAAACACCTGCCGAGTACGCCCGCTCGCGAAGGTCCGGAACAGCATCCTGACCGATCCGACAAGCCGCGCGTCCTTCGTTGCAGCCGGGCGCACCTGGGGCTCGATCGGGTGGGCGAGGTGGTCCGTTGCGTGGACGGGTCGGTGCGTGCTCCAGTGCGGTGGCGCAAGGGAGGCACGGGGGGATGTCGATGTCCGGTCCTGCAGTTGACACCGAATGGCGTGTGCCGTGGTTCGACGGTCGTGCCTCGTTCCGCGACGAGTGGCCGGACATCGCCGGGCGGGTGCGCCGCGTGTTCGACAACGACCGGTTCGCCCACGGTGAGCTGACCCTCGAACTGGAGGAGGCGGTCGGGCGGTACACGGGTGCGCGGTACGCGGTCGGGGTGAGCTCCGGTGCGGACGCCCTGCACCTGGCGCTGCGGGCCGCGGGAGTCGGGGAGGGCGACGAGGTGGTCGTGCCCGCCTTCGGTCCCCGGTCGTCGGTGGCGGCGGTCCTCCGCACTCGTGCCACACCCGTGTTCGCCGATGTGGACGCGGTTTCCGGCACGCTGGCACCGGACGCCGTCGCGGCTCGACTCTCGGAGCGCACCAAGGCGGTGGTGCCGGTGCACGTGTTCGCCCGGCCGGTGGACGTGGTGGCGTTGCGGAGGATCACCGACGAGGCGGGCGTGGCGGTGGTCGAGGACACCATGCAGGCCATGGGGGCGCGGGCCGAAGGAGTCCATTCAGGACTCGGCGGCGCCGCTGGAGCGCTGTCCTTCGCCCCGTGGAACACCCTCGGCGCGCTCGGTGACGCGGGGATGGTCATCACCGACGACGCCGAACTGGCGCGGAGGTGCCTCCTGCTGCGGCACCACGGCAGGACCGGGGAGGTCCCCGGCCGACCGTCCGAGGTGTCCGGCTCGGCCGCGGTGGTCGGGGTGAACAGCAAGATGGACGAGATCCAGGCGGCGGTCCTCTTGACCAGGCTCGCCTCGCTCGACCACGCGATCGCCCGGCGCCGCGCGGTCGCCGCCCGCTACACCGGACGACTGGCCGGGCTCCCCGGCGTGGACGTGCCCCTCACGACCGACGACCAGGTGTGGCCCACCTACGTGCTGGAGGTCGACCGCCGGGACGCCTTGGCCGACCACCTGGCGCGGGCGGGCGTCCAGACCGCGATCCCCTGCCCGGTCCCGCTGCACCTGCTGACCGGAGGCTCGCCGGGCACGTACCCCGCGGCGGAAGCGGCCTCCGCGCGGACGTTGGCGCTACCGGTGCACCCGGACCTCGCCACGGCCGACGTCGACCACGTGTGCGCCGCCGTCGCCCTGTTCTGCGAAGGGGGACGAGGATGAGGCCCCTCCCGTTCTTCCCGCCCGCGGCGTTCGAACAGGAGCGGGAGGCCACGCTGGAGATGATCCGGCGGATCGGCCTCGATCCCGCGCAGCGGTTCGTGCTCGGCCCGGCCGTCACCGAGCTGGAAGAAGAGATCAGCCGGGAGACCGGTGCCCGGTACGCCATCGCGTGCGCGACCGGGTCCAGCGCGCTCGCGCTGGCCCTGGCCGCCGTCGGCGTCGAACCCGGCGCCGAGGTCGTCGTGCCCGCCTTCGGCTGCCAACCGATCGCGGGCATGGTCGTGGGCTTGGGAGGGGTCCCCGTCTTCGCCGACGTCGACCCGCGGACGCTCGTCCTCGACCCGGCCGCCGCCGAGACCGCGGTGACCTCCCGGACCACCGCGGTCGTCCCCACGCACATCTTCGCCACCATGGCCGACATGCCCGCGTTCCGGACGATGGCCCACGACCGCGGACTGACGCTGGTGGAGGACGCCGCGGTGGCCTACGGCGCGGCCCTGGACGGGAAGGCGGCCGGTCGGTGGGGTGACGCGGGAGTGTTCTCCCACGCGCAGTTCAAACCGCTCGGCGGGATCGGCGAAGGGGGTGTCGTCGTCACCGACGACGACGGTGTCGCCGCGAGGTGCCGGGCGTCGCGCGACGGCGACCGACCGGACGGCTGGAGCGGCGGGATGGACGAGATGACCGCGCGGTTCCTCCTGCGACGGCGACGCGGGTTCACCGCGCGGATGCGCCGCAAGGCCGAGATCGCGCGCCGCTACACCGACGCGTTCGCACCGCTGGTCGAGGCGGGACTGCTCACGTTGCCCGCCGCCGAGCCCGCGCCGGGTCGGTTCTGCCACGTGTACGCGCTGCTGACCGACCGCCGCGACGACCTCGCCGCGCACCTGCGGGAGCAGGGGATCGGCACGCACGTCTACTACCCGGTCCCGCTCCCGCGGCAACCGGCCTTCGCGCGATTCGCGGGGCGGGCGCGGTTCCCCAACGCCGAAGCGGTCGGGAACCGCAACCTCGCCATCCCGGTCTGGCCCGGCCTGGACGACGAGGACGTGGACCGGATCATCGCCGCGGTCAAGGGGTTCTTCGCCTCCGCCGTTCGGGAACAGCCGCGCTGAGCCCGTGTTCATCCGGCGCTCGTACCCGGTTGAACACCAGCCTTGCCCACCACGACGGCGCCGAATACCTTCGGCCGTGTCGAGGCGGGCCGACGGTGATCTCCCCGCGGAACGCCCCGGCGGATCACCGGAGCCGACCGACGGGATGCGGTCGGCGGGGGCCGGTTCACCTGTGGGGGTTGGTACCTGATGTCGTTGACGGATTCCACCGCTTTCGAAGACCGATTGACCGCTGCCTTCCGCGCGGGCCTCGACCTGCCCGCCGATGCCGACGCGACCGCGTTGACCTTCGGCGGGCATCCGCACTGGGACTCCCTGGGGCACATGTCCCTGGTCACCACGATCGAAGAAGCCTTCGCCGTCGAGCTGTCCGAGGACGACGTGATGGCCATCGACAGCTACGCGTCCGCCGCGGCCGTGCTCAAGGCCGTCGTCCCCGTCGTGCCATGAGGCAGAACCTGCTGTGGTGGCTGGGGAACCCACCATCGGGTACCGCGTTCGTCGACGCGCCGTCGGGCCGGAGGTGGACCTACGCCGAGCTCGCCGCGGACGTCCTGTCGCGAGCCGACGAACTGGCCTCCCGGCGCAAGTCCGTGGTGGCCTGCCTGTGCCGGACGGATCCGGACACGGCCATCGGCTACCTCGCCGCACTGGCCGCGGGCCACACCGCGCTGATGCTCGACGCCTCCGCCGACCCGGCCACGACCGATCGGCTGATCACGGCCTACCGGCCCGACTTCGTGCTCGACGGCGAGCGGACCGAACGGCTCCAGGGCTCCAGCGGCCCGGTGGCGGACCCGACCGCGGTCCTGCTGGGGACGTCGGGCAGCACGGGTACGCCCAAGTACGTGCGGCTCAGCCGGGACAACGTCGACGCCAACGCCGCGCAGATCATGCAGGCGCTGACCATCGACGGCGGCGAACGCGCCGTGCAGAACCTCCCGCTGCACTACTCCTACGGCCTGTCGGTGCTCAACTCCCACCTGCTCGCCGGAGCGGCGGTCGTCTTCCCCGGGACCAGCCCCGTGCGCCCCCGGTTCTGGGAAGTCGTGCGGGACAACGCCTGCACCTCGCTGGCGGGTGTGCCCCACACCTACGACCTGCTCTCCCGGATCGGCTTCGAGAACCAGTCCCTCCCGAGCCTGCGGACGCTGACCCAGGCGGGAGGGCGGATGGAACCCGACCACGTCGTGCGCTTCGGCCGATGGGCCGCCGACCGCGGCGCCCGGCTGGTGGTGATGTACGGCCAGACCGAGGCCACCGCGAGGATCGCGTACCTCCCGCCCGAGCGGGTGCTCGACAAACCGGACCGCATCGGTGTACCCGTCCCGCAGGGCGAGCTGACCCTGGCCCCGGACGGTGAACTGCTCTACCGCGGCCCGAACGTGATGCTGGGCTACGCGAAGGGGCGCGAGGACCTGGCCGCGGGCGACGTGAACAGGGGAGTGCTGGCCACCGGTGACCTGGCCCGGGTCGACGACGAGGGCTTCTACTCGGTGGTCGGCCGCAAACGCCGAGTGGCCAAGCTGGCGGGCAAGCGGGTGAACCTGGACGAGCTGGAGGCGCTGCTGGCCCGGCACGGCCGGGTCGCGGCCCTGGAGGTGGACGGGCGGCTGGTCCTGGCCACGGCAGGCGGACGGGCAGGCGGTGAGCTGTCCCTGCACGCACGCGAGCTGGTCGGTGTGCCCACCCGGTACATCCGCGTGCTGGACGTCGACCCGCTGCCGAGGACCAGTTCGGGCAAGACCGACTACGCCGCGCTCACCGCCGTGCTGGAGGCCGGTGGCGCACCATGACTGACCGACCGGGAGGAACACGGGGATGACCAGGGTCGTGCAGCACGACCGCACCGCCGAGGAAGCGGTGCCGACCGACGTCGACCGGGTGGTGCGGGCGGGCGAGGAGCTGGTCGGCTTCCTGGCCCCTGACGTCGAACCGGGCGTGGACGTGGCCAGCTGGCTCAACGTCACGCGGTTCGCCGAGGCGCTGGGCGACGAGAACCCGCTCTACACCGACCCGGAGCACGGAGCCGGGTCGTCCCACCACTCCATGCTCGCGCCACCGGCGTTCGTGCTCGCGGTGAGGATGCCGGGCTCGGCGGGCGCCGCGGACCAGGTGGACCACCAGCTCGCCACCGACCTCGCCGCGGTGACCGTGACCTGGGACGACGTCGTCCGGCTCGGCGACCGCCACCTGACCGGGCGGATCCACGTCACCGGCGTCACCGCGGAGCTCACCGCAGCAGGCCGCCCGAAGGCGACGGTGACGTCCACAGTGGACTACCAGCGGGACGGCGAGCGGATCGCGCGAGCCCAGGCGCAGGTCGACCTGGTACCGATCGCCGACCTGCCCCCGATCCGGCCGCTGAGGCGCTA
Organism: Umezawaea tangerina; assembly: GCF_003002815.1. Taxonomy (GTDB): domain Bacteria; phylum Actinomycetota; class Actinomycetes; order Mycobacteriales; family Pseudonocardiaceae; genus Umezawaea; species Umezawaea tangerina. Next base: position 369,044 of record NZ_PVTF01000008.1, read on the forward strand.
CGACCCCGCCGAGATCGACCGGATGAAGCACGAACTGGACACCGAGCCGCCACCCAGGGGCACGACACCCCGGTTCTGGAAGGACGTGACCGTCGGCGACATCGGCGTGACCATCCTGAAAGGACCGCTGACCCTGGCCGACCTCATGGTGTGGACCTTCGCGGAGGGACGACCGGTGCGGGCGGGAAACCTGGTGCACCAGCGCTTGGCCGAACGGGCGGGCAGACGGGCGACGCACCCGATCACCCAGTGGCCGGTCTGGGACCGCGCCGAAGCCGGACTGGACTCCGCGGTCACCGACCCCGGCGGCCCGCAGGCGCCCGGCGGACTCCTCTTCGCGCTCGCCACCCAGTACGCGACGCACTGGATGGGCGACGACGGGTTCCTCCGGCAGGTGGGCGCGCGGCTGCACCGGCCGTTCCGCTACGGCGACGCCCTGCGCCTCACCGGGAGCGTCACCGACCGCTGCACCGCGACCGACGAGGCCGGTAGCCGCCACCACGCGGTCCACCTGCGAGTGGACGGCCGCGACCAGCTGGACGAACCCGTGATCACCGCGCACGCCGTGGTGCTCCTCCCGGATCCGGGCAAACCGGTCCGGTTGCCCATCCGCGGCGGACTCGTCCGCGACACACCGCCGGAGACCTGATGCAGACCCACGAGGAAGCCCTGACCGAGTTCATCGACCGCAGCAGGGACCTGCTGGACGCGGAAAGCCCGGAAGACCTCCCACCACCCACCGGACCCTACGACCGCACCGCGGTGCCGGTACCCAGCGCGCTCATGCTGACCTCGGACCTGATCCGGCGCTACGCGCACGCGATCGGCGAGGACAACCCGCTCTACACCGACCCGGCCCACGGCGAGCGCTCCTGGCTGGGCAGCCAGATCGCCCCCGGACCGGCGCTCATCCACGTCCGCTACCCCGGCGACCACGGCGCGCAGCGGCCGCAGGGGTACCCGGTGGCGAACTTCCTGTCCGGTGTCGCCTGGGAGTTCTACGACGTGCTGCGGCCGGGCACGCGGTTCACCTCGTCGAAGACACCGAGGGAGCTGGTCGTCACGAGGGGCAGGCAGGGCAAGGCCATCTCGCACCACTCCGAGACCTTCTACTGGGACAACACGGGTGCGCTGCTGGGCAAGGCGTACGGGCGACTGATCCACATGTCGGTCGAGCAGATGGGCGCGACACGGGTCATGCCGGTCGAGCGCCTGCGCGAGCGGCTGTTCTACGACCGCGAACCGCACCGGTACTCGGCCGCGGAGATCACGCGCCTGCGCGCCGCGCTCGACGGTCAGAGGTGGCGGGGCGCCGAACGCCTTTACTGGGAGGACGTGCGGGAGGGCGACGCCCTGCCGGACCTGGTGCAGCCGCCCTACAGCACCCGCGACGAGCTGACCTACCAGGCGATCGACCACGGGCTGCTCTCCGCCTTCGACGGCAGCAGGCTGGTGCGCGCGTTCGGGCCCGCCTACCGGCGTGGCGTGGCCAGCCCCGACTTCGCCAGGACGCACCCGGTGACCGGCTGGCCCTACTCGCCCTGGGACGAGCACGAGGACAGGTTCCTGTCGCCGTACCGGTGCGAGCCCTTGCCGTTCGACTTCGGCATCCAGCGCGCGCAGATGCCCATCCGCCTGCTCACCAACTGGGCGGGGGACTTCGCGTTCGTGCACCGGATGTACACCTCGATGCGCAAGCCGGTGTTCTACGGCGACGCGGTCTGCTACCGGGGTCGGGTGATCCGCAAGTACGTCGCGGAGAAGACCACCGCGGCCGGCCGGACCGCGCGGTACGCCGCCGTGGCCGTGGAGATCACCGGCCTCAACCAGCGCGACGAGGTGCACTGCCTGGGGTACGGGACGGTGTTGTTGCCCTCCAAGGCGTTCGGCGACCTGACACTGCCGATCCCGCACCCCGAACGCCCGGACTATGTGCCGTTCGACGTGCACCGCTCGGCCGGGTGGTTCTGATGACGGGAACGAGGTGACCGGATGTCCACCACCAGCGACCTCGCCGTGACCGGGGGCCGAGCCCTCATCGGCCCCGACGAGCACCGGCCGTGGCCGGAGATCACCCCCGCCGACCGCCGAGCCGTCGCCGCGGTGCTGGAACGCGGAGTGCTGGCAGGCCCCAACGCCCCGGAGATCCGGGCGCTGGAAGAGGAGTACGCCGCCTACACCGGTGCCCGCTACTGCCTGGCGACCAACGCGGGCACGTCGTCCCTGCACGCCGCCCTCGCCGCGGTCGGGGTACGCCCTGGGGGCGAGGTCATCGTGCCCGCCTACACCTTCGTCGCCTCGGCGTTCGCCGCGATCCACCAAGGCGCCGAGCCGGTGTTCTGCGACGTCGACCCGCGCACGTTCACCCTGGACAGCACACTGGTCGAAGCGCTGATCACCGACCGCACCCAGGCGATCATGGCCGTGCACGCCCACGGCCAGCCCGCCGACATGGCCGAGCTCGCGGCCGTCGCCGAACGGCACGGCGTCCCGGTGGTGGAGGACAACTCGCAGGCCCACGGCATCCGCTACCGGGGCCGGACGACCGGCTCGCTCAGCGAGGCGTCGGGAGCCAGCGTCAACCACTCGAAGAACCTCCCGGCGGGGGAGGGCGGGCTGTTCACCACCGACGACGAGGACCGCTACCACGTGGTGCGGCGGATGATCCTCTACGGCGAGGACGTGCCCGCGGACGCCCCGCGCCCGTACTGGTCGCACGGCGTCGGCTGGAACTACCGCGGCCAGGAGATGGTGTGCGCGCTGGCCCGCAGCCAGCTCCGCAGGCTGGACGAGCACAACACCCGGTCCCAGGACAACGCCGCACGGCTGAGCGGCGGCCTGCGGGGGATGGCGGGCGTCGAGACGCCGTACGTGCACCACGACCGCGGGTCCTCCTTCTGGAAGTACCACCTGCTGCTGCACCCCGAGGAGCTGGGCTTCGACGGCGATCCGCGCGACCTGCGCGACGGCGTCATGCGGGCGCTGCGAGCCGAAGGCGTCGAGGTGAGCACCTGGCAGCCGCAGCCCGTTCCCGCCCAGCCGGTGTTCCGCCGCCGCACCCAGGTGTGGCGACCGGACACCGAGGCCGAACCCGCCCGCCCGTGGGACTCCGACGCGTTCCCGGTGGCCTCGCGGATCTGCGCCACCGGGTTGAGCCTGGGCACCATGTGGCGGCCGCTCTACGTGCAGGAGCCGGAACTGATGGACCGGTACGTGCTGGCCGTGGAGAAGGTCTTCGCGAACCTGGACCGCGTGCTGTCCGTCCCGTTCCGGCCGTACCCGCGGCCGACCTGACCTCGGCGCGTCAGCCGCCCGCGACCGGTGCGGTGGCCCGCGTCCGGCACAGCGACCGGGCTGCCACACCGGCCACCGCCGCCGCGACCCCGAGCCCGATCCAGCCCGACCACTCGCTCCCGACCACGATGAGCGTGACGACCGCGGGCCCGGCGAAGGTCATGAACCCCTCACCGATGGCGAAGACCGACAGGTAACGACCCCGCCTGCCGTCCGGGGCGAGGGCGAGGGGAACGCTCCACCCCGCCGCCGAGCTGAAGATCTCGGCGATCGTGAGACCGACCACCCCGACGACCATGCACAGCACGGCCACCGCCGTGCCGCCCGCGGCCGCCAGCACGAACATCGCGCAGCCCACCAGCAGTGCCACTCCGCTGAACAGGTAGGCCCGGCCCGCTCCACCGAGGGTCCTGGCCATCCGGCCGAGACCGACCTGCAGCAGCACGATCAGCACGGTGTTCAGGGCGAACAGCAGCCCGACGAGCGCCGCCGGAGCGGAGGTCCGGGTCGTGAGCCAGACGGGCACACCCACCAGCAGCGCCGAGTTCCCGGCGAGGAACACCGCGTTGAGGGCGGCGAGCAGGAGGAAACGCCGATCGCGCAACACCCTCCGGTCCGCCCCGCGGTCCGACGTCCCCGCCTCGACGTGGTGACCGTCGGCGGGCAGCGTCCTGACGAGCAGCGCGCCCACCACGTAGGACACCGCGTTGGCCCACACGACCGCGAGGTAGGCGGCGCGGCTGTCCACGACGATCGCCGCGGTGGCCCCCAGGTTGCCGATGCCGACGGCGAGGTTGCGGATCGCGTTGAGCCCGGACAGCATCCGGATCCGGTCCTCCTCGCCCGCCATGCCCGCGACCACCATCGTCCGCGCCGAACGCGCGGCCTGCGACGAGATCCGGTCGAGGCACACGAGCGGGACGAAGACGCCGACGGAGTGCACCAACGGGTAGGCCAGGTAGACGGCGGTCCTGAGGGCGTACGACGCGACCAGGACCAGCCGCGGGTCGTACCGGTCCAGCACGCGCCCCGCCAGGGGCGTCATGGCGACCGAGGCGATGCCCCCGCAGGTCAGGCCCAGCCCCACCGTGGCCACGTCGAGTCCCGCGCTGCGGGTGAAGAACAGCACCATCACCGGCAGGAACAGCCCGGAGCCGAGCGAGTCGACGAACGACCCGATCGCCAGCCTGCGCCGAGGTCCGTCCGTGAAGACGTCGCTGCCGATGGACGCCCGCCACAGCCTGCCCACCCCGGTCATGCCGACCGCCCGCGCACGTGCCCGTCACCCATAAGCCAAGCCCCCGGTGTTCGTCGCCCGCCCCTCCACGACGCCTGTTCTGGCATCATGGCACACCGGGGGGCGCTCGTCGCGCAGGTCGGATCCGACCGACCGACACCGTGGAACTTCTTTCCCACCAACGAATTCAGGGGGATCAATGGGTTTGCCGCGTCTGCTGGTGGTGGATGGGATGGGCGGGGCCTCGCCGCGCGACTACCTGAGGTCGCTGGCTCCGCTGGCCGAGCTGAAGGTGGTCTACTCGCCGCCACCGTTCCCCGATCTGGCCGCGCAGAAGGAACGCGAGCTGGCCGCGCGGGCGGACACCGTCGAAGTGGTGACGGCCCACCGTCCCGACGACGTGGCGGAGGTCGTCGAACGCACAGCCCGCTCGTGGTCCGCGGACGGGGTCTTCGCGCAGAACGAGCACCTGCTCACCGAGGTGGCACTCGCGGCCGAACGACTCGGGCTCGCCTACCACTCACCGCACAGCGCGTCGCTGTTGCGGCGCAAGGACCTGCAGCGCGACGCGCTGAGCGCGGCCGGGCTGCCCGGACCGCGGACCGCGGTGCTGGAGCCGGGCGTGGACCCGGCGGTCGCACTGGCCAAGGTCGGGCTGCCCGCCGTGCTCAAACCGGCGGTGGGCGTCGGCAGCATCTCCACCATGCTCGTCGACTCGGCGCAGGCACTGGCGGCCGCGGTGGACGAGGCTGCGCACCACTACCGCAACGACCCCCGGATGTACGGCAGGGAACCCCTGCTGGTGCTGGAAAGCCTGCTCGTCGGCGAGCGGTGGCACCAGGACGAGCGCTTCGGCGACCACGCGAGCGTGGAGTCGCTGGTCTTCGACGGGGAGATCACCCACCTCGCGGTGAGCGACAAGACGCCGTTGGCGAGGCCGTTCCGCGAGACCGGGCACCTGTTGCCATCCATTTTGGACGATGAGCGGCAGGAAGTCCTGCGGGAGGCCGCGAGCGCGGCCATCCGCGCGCTGGGTCTGCGCCACGGCGCGACGCACATCGAGTTCAAGCTCACCTCGGCCGGACCGCGGGTGATCGAGGTCAACGGCCGCCTCGGCGGATCGGTGGCCCGGCAGCTGGAGCTGACAGCCGGGTACGACGTGATCGCCGACCTCGGCCGGATCGCGCTGGGCGTGCGCCCGCACGCCAACCCGCGGTTCGAGTGCTCCTCGCTGTTCCTCAGCCCCGCCTCCCCGCAGCGCGACGTGGTGGTGCGGGCCGTCCACGGCGAGGACCGGGCCCGTGCCATCGAAGGTGTGCGCGACCTCGCCATCCGCTGGCCCGCGGGAACCAGGCCGGACTGGCGGATGGGCGGGTTCAGCAGCCTGTGGCGGGCGTGCCTCACCAGCCCCACCGCGGACGGCGTGTTCACCGTCGCCCGTCGACTGGAGGACGCGCTCACGGTGGAGCTCGACGACGTCGGCTGACCTGCGGCGCCGGTCCTCGTCGGGGGCGAGGACCGGCGCCGCCGGACGGTCACGCCATGCCGCGGATCGTGCCGCCGTCCACGCCCCAGACGCTGCCGGTGACGAACGACGCGGCGTCCGAGGCCAGGAACGCGATCACGGTGGCCACCTCGTCGGGTTCGCCCATGCGCCCCAACGGCAGTTGCCGCCTGCTCATCTCGTACTCGACCGCCTCCGCGGCCTCCCTGCCGTGCAGTCGGCCGAGGCTGTCCGCGAGCCCGCCCGGTCGCGTCCACAGTGGAGTCATGACCGGGCCCGGCGCCACGGCGTTGACCCGTATCGCGGGCCCCTCGGACAACGCCAGGCTCTTGGTGAGCCCGATGAGGGACACCTTGGAGACCTGGTAGTCGATCAGCGCCGCCTCCGGCTGCCGGGCCAGGTCCGAGGCGTTGGTGACGATGCAGCCACGCCCCTTGGCGCGCATTCCCGGCAACACCACGCGGATCGCTCGCACGGCACTGAGGAAGTTGATCTCGAAGGTGTCCAGGAAGTCCTGGTCGGTGAGCTCGTCGAAGGACCTGACCACGGCTTGGCCGACGTTGTTGACCAGCACGTCCGCCGTGCCGCCCAGGTCGTCGAGCAGCCCGGCCACCCCCTCGGCGACCCCCTGGGCGGTGGAGAGGTCGGCGACGCGCACGGCCACCTCGGCGCCCAGCCCCCTGGCCGCGTCGGCGACATCGGACAACCCGGCCCCGTCCCGGTCGACCAGCCCCAGTCGGGCGCCTTCCGCGGCGAACGCCGACGCGGTGCCCGCGCCGATCCCGCCTGCCGCGCCGGTGATCAGCACGGTCCGTCCCGCCAGTCCCAGCTTCATCGGACGCCTACCTCCGTGCTGATCAGGGTCAGGGCGCTGTGCGCCCTGGCCGTCCAGGTCGTTCGGGGCCCGACCGCGAGGCAGGTGCCCGCGCCACCGCGGTGGTGCTCACCGTCCACTTCGAACTCGACGGTGCCGCTGACGACGTACAGCACCTGGGTGTTCCCCGGTGGTGCTTCCCGCACGGCGGTGCCGTCCTCGGGGACCTCGATCAGGCTGAAGGTCCGCCAGTCACCGGTGAAGTGCGGACGCAGGTCGACGACGGCGCGCCGCCGACCCTCCGGGCCGCTCGCCAGTTCCGGCACCGCGACCCTGCTCGGTCGCCCGGCCGCTCCGTCGCGGGGGAAGACCTCGATGACGAAGAAGTGCATGTCCTCGTCCTCGCGGTTCGCGATCGCGTGCGCCGCCCCGATGGGCGTGGTGATGAGATCACCCGCGCGCACCGGGAACTCGACGTCGTTCATCGTCATCACGGCCCGGCCCCGCAGGATGTAGTAGATCTCCTCGGTGCGGGTGTGGACGTGCTCGCCCACCGATCCACCCGGCCGGATCACCAGGTGTTCGACCAGGTTCCAGTCACCTTCCAGGTGCGCGCCGTTGACCAGTGTCTTCCACAGGCAGACGCCTTCCCCGCCCGCGTGGCGGTACGTGGTGCCTGCACCGCCGGTGTCGTTGACGATCGGCCCGAACGGTGGGCGTGCGCCCCTCACGACCGTGCCCATCAGAGCACCTCCCCGGAGTCGTCGATCCGTGCGATGGAGTCGATGCCCAGCCGGACGACCTCCCGCGGCACCTGCGTGATCAGCGTGCCGTTGGTGCGGTGCGGCCTGCCGAGGCCGTCCAGCAGGATCATGTCCTGCATGCCCTCCGCCGGCTTCACGTAGCCGCGCTTGTTGTCCAGCCGCACCGCGTCGAACACCGCGTCCGCCGGTGCGTCGGCGGGCAGCCTGGTCGGTGCCCCGTTGCGCCGGAGCAGCTCGTGGTGGGCGTCGTGGTCCGCCTGGTCGAGGAACCCCAGCTCGCGCGAGACACGGGCCGCGGCCAGCAGGCCGAGACCCACGCCGTAGCCGTGCCGCAGACGACCGCCGGTGACCAGTTCGGCGGCGTGGCCGACGGTGTGCCCGTACTCCAGCACCAGGCCCTCGGCCTCCTCGCGCGGGTCGTCCCGCATGACCGCGGACTTCGCGTCGACGCACAGGTCGATGAACCAGGCGATGTCGCACAGGGGGTAGACGCCGTCCGTGCGGAGCCGGGCGGAGACCTCGTCGTAGCGCTCGGGCACGACGCACAGCACGTTCTTGATCATTTCGCAGAGCGCGGAGCGGATCTCGTCGACGGGCAGCGTCCGCAGGAAGTCCAGGTGGTTCCACACCAGGGTCGGGACGTGGAAGGCACCCAGGTGGTTCTTGCCGACACTGGAGTTGACGGCCTGCTTGAGCGACAGGACCGAGTCGGACATGTTCAGCAGCGTCGTCGGGAGGTGCACGAGGCGGATGCCGCGGAAGATGAGCGCGCTGAGCAGTCCGGCGACGTTCCCCACCAGTCCGCCGCCCAGTGCGATGACCACGGACTGCCGGGTGATCCGGGTCGGGAACACCTGCTCGGCCAGGGAGTTGACCACCTCCAGTGATTTGGCGGGCTCGTCGGCGTGCACCGTCAGGACCGTTGTCGGAGCGACCTTCCCCACGTGGCGGGTGACCTCGCCGACCTGCCCCTCGGTGAGGGCGGAGTCGGCGATGACCACCACGCGGTCGGGATCGAGGGCTTTCATCCTCCGGCCCAGCTCGCGAAGCGATCCGCGGCCGTGTCCGACGTAGAAGCCGTAACCGACATCGCCGAAACGCACCTCGCGGTCGACAATGGTTGAAGCCTCAGCTAATAAAGACACAACTTCCCCATTTGCGATGTTGAGTTCACCTGGATGCCGCTCGTCCGGACAAGAGGTGCACGGAAATCTTTCCGCGCGCCTCGGTCACATGGCCGAGTGCATTTTCTTCTCCAGCTGCTGCGCGAACTGGAGATACGCCTCCGCGCAGCCGCGCGAGATCTCGATCACGAGATCGGCGCAGTGCGGTGGAACGGAAGTGGCCAACCTGGCCCATTGACCGGGATCCACCGACCCCGCCTCCAGCAGTCGCAGCACCGCTCGGCCCACGTCGTTGAACCGCAGCGACGGGTCCTGGCGCAGGGCGCGCAGCGCCACCTGCGGGTCGACCGGGGCGACGTTCTGGACGGCCTGGGTCTGCGGCGGCCGAGGCCGTTCCGGCAGCCGCACCTCGTCGCCGCGATGGCGTTCGGGCACCGGGTCCGCACCCGACCTGACCCGGTCGCGGACGTCGCGGACGGTGGCGACCGCTATGCCCGCCTCGCGGGATATCTCGCGGAGCGAGGCCTGCGGCCGCTCGACGATCAGCTCGGCGGCCAACCGCCTGCCGCCCGCCGAACTGACGGGCCTGGTCCTGCCGTCCTGCCCACGGCGGAAGCTCCGCTCCGGTAGGTCGGCGCCTGCCCGGTGTCGAATGCCCCAGACCGTCTTGTGAGCCAGGCCCGCCAACGCCGCGATCATGCGATCGGACCACTCCGGGTGGGACCTCATCACGCGCGCGGCGGCGGCGAGGCGGTCGGGCAGCGACAGCGGCAACCCGTGCTGGGTGTTGAGCCGCACCGCGAGGGCGAACGCGTCCCGTTCGTCCCCGGAGTAGAAACGCGCGGGCACAAGGGTCTCGCCACGCGCCTGCGCGACCCTGAGCCGGTGCATCCCGTCGATCACCCGCAGGGTGTCGCGGTGGACGGTGATGGGTGGCAGTGGATCATCGGATTCGGCCAGCAATCGGACGTGCTCCTCTTTCACGCCCTCGGTCCTCGGTGAAAGCGCGGGCCCCAGGGAACTGATGACGACGTCGACGACCTCGGCGTCGATCAGGTGCTCCGCGGGCTCCGGCCGTTCAGTGGTTCGATCTCCGCTGTCGACCTGTTCGGCAGCGTCCAATTCTCCCTGCTGCGACATGTGAATTCCCCCCGGGTGGACATCCGTCCACCGGAAACAAATGCACGCGGTCATTGCCCCCCAAGGCAATCCGCTGTGCCCCCCGACGCCGTGAGCATCTCATCGGTGGTTAAGGTTGTCAACGAATCCCGTCGCTGCCGAAAACAGACTTTTGCGACCTCGTGGCTGTGCTATGGAAGCGGCCACGGTGATTTGCGCATTGTACCCGCAGGTGAATTAGTCACGCTCCGCGACGCGGCAATCACCAAAAGGGTCGCATATGGGGAAAGGCTGACAGTGGTCGTGAGCGAGCGGCTGGGCGTGCGGTCTCGGCGGCCCACTCCGCCAGGTGTTGTCCCGCAGGGCGTTCGCGTCGAGGACGGTGGCCTTGACCGGTGCCTCCCGCGCCACGGCTGGAGCTTGGTCGAAGCGGCTTCCGGGCCGCGCCGCCGGCTGCGCCGCTTTGTCGCGGTTGCGTAGCAAGACGTGGTCCTGCGACGGTGGGCCGGGTGGTCGTTGTCGATACTGGACCGCGTGGCGTCGATTCTGCTCATCGAGGACGACCCGCTGGTCCGGCGCGGCATGGAGCTCGCGCTGAGCCGGCTCGGGCACGTCGTGCGGACCGTTCCCACCGGGGAGGACGGGTTGTGCGAGTTCCGATCGTCCACTCCGGACATCGTGGTGCTCGACCTGATGCTGCCCGGCATCGACGGGTTCGAGGTGTGCCGGGAGATCCGGGCCCGCGGCGACGTCCCGGTCATCATGCTGACGGCCAGGGGTGACGACTTCGACGTCGTCGACGGGCTGGCGGCGGGGGCGGACGACTACGTGGTGAAGCCCGCGCAGCCGACGGTCCTCGACGCGCGGATCAGGGCGGTCCTGCGCCGGGCCTCCGTCGTGCCCGCCGACGTCCGGGTCCACGCCGCGCTGCGCATCGACACCGCCGGGCTCGTGGTGACCGTGCGGGGTGAGCCGGTGCCGCTGACACCGACCGAGATGCGCTTCCTGCTGACCGTGTCCAGGGCGCCGGGCCGGGTGTTCAGCCGCGAGCTGCTGCTGCAGGAGGTGTGGGAGCAGGACTACCTCGGCGACTCCAGGCTCGTCGACAACTGCGTCCAGCGGCTGCGCGCGAAGATCGAGCAGGACCCGGCCGCACCGCGTTACGTGCAGACCGTGCGCGGGTTCGGCTACCGGTTCGGGCCCGTGTGACCGGGCGGTGGCGGCCGCGCGGGCTGCGGTCCCGGCTGGTGGTGGCGTTCGTGCTGGTGACCGTGTCCGGCGCCGGAGCGGCGGCCTGGTCGAGCGCCGGGTCCGCGAGCGCCGCGCTCGTCACGTCCGGCGAGCAGCGACTTGCCGAGACCGTCACCGGCCAGATCGCCGCGGTCGCGCCCGGCCTCACCTACCCGCCGGACCAGGACGCGGTGGAACGGCTGCGCGTCGCGGTCGGCCCGGACACCGTGGTGACCTACCGGGACCTGGCGTCGGCGGACGGGCCCGACCGGACCACCGCCGAGCTCCGCGCCGCTGTGCGCACGGGACAGCGGCTGGTCACCCAGCGGATCACCGCGGACGGGACGGCGTGGCTGCTCGTCGGCACACCGGTGATGATCACGGCCGTGGACGGGACGCGCACGCCGTCCGGGATCGAGGTCTACACCGCCCGCGACCTCACCTCCGTCGAGCAGCAGATCGACGGCATGGCCAGGGCGGCCGCCCTCACCGCCGGGCTGGCGCTGCCCCTCGCGGTGCTCCTGGCGCTGCTGGCGGCGGCGAGCGTGCTGCGTCCCGTGCGCGACCTGCGGGACACCGCCCGGCGGCTGGCCGCGGGGGACATGGCAGCGCGGTCGCAGCCGCAGGGCGTGGACGAGCTCGCCGACCTGACGGTGACCGTGAACGAGATGGCGGAGTCGGTGCAGGCGAGCATGGCCGCGATGCAGCGCATGCAGGTCGACGCACGCAGGTTCGTCGCCGACGTCTCGCACGAGCTGCGCACCCCGTTGAGCACCCTGACCGCCGTGGTGGAGGTGCTGGGGATGTCCGCGGACGGGATGCAGGCCGACGCCAGGGAGTCCGCGGAGCTCGCGATCGTCGAGACGCAACGGCTGGTGCGGCTCGTGGAGGACCTCATGGAGGTGTCGCGCTTCGATGCCGGAACCGCCGCGCTGCGCATCGAGGACGTGGACGTCGCGGTGGCCGTGCGGGACTGCCTGCGGGCCCGGCGCTGGCTCGACCAGGTCGACGTGGACACGCCTGCCGCGCTCCGGGCGCGGCTGGACCGCCGCAGGCTCGATGTCGTGGTGGCCAACCTCGTCGGCAACGCCCTGCGGCACGGTGCGCCGCCGGTGCGCGTCGCGGTGCAGGCGGTGGGCGGACAGGTGTCGATCGAGGTGACCGACTCCGGGCCCGGACTGCCGGACCACGTGCTGCCGCACGTGTTCGACCGGTTCTACAAGGCGGACGCGGCACGGACGCGCACCCCCGGCAGCGGGTTGGGGCTGGCCATCGCGCAGGAGAACGCCAAGCTGCACGGCGGCGGGATCACCGCGACCAACCGGTCCGGCGGCGGCGCGCGGTTCGTGGTGCGGTTGCCTGCTGGGGAGCGCGGGTGAAGCGGGCCTGGCTGGCGGTGGTGCTGCTGTTGGTGGGCTGCGGCGTGCGACCTTCGGGTGTCGTCGACGGTGGTGACCCGCCGACCGGTGTGGCGCCCGGCGTGACGCTGTACTTCGTGAACGCACGCGGAGAACTGGAACCGCAACTGCGCGAGACCTCCCGGCTCGGGTCGATCTCGGAGGCGTTGTCCCTGTTGCTGACCGGCCCCGGAACCTCCAGCCTGCACAGCGAGATCGCCGACACCCCGGCACCACGGGTGACCGTCGTGACGTCTTCCCAGGTCATCCGACTGGTGCTGCCGCTGACCGTGCAGGAGGTGACACCGCTGGGCATCGACCAGATCGTCTGCACGGCTCTCGGCGTGCACGTGCAGAGCGGGGGAGCGCGCACGATGAAGGTGCAGGCGCGCTTCACCCAGCCCGCGGCGGAGTCCGACGTCGAGCGGACCTGCCCGCTGATCACCACGGGCGGCTGACGCCGATCGGCGTGTGGCGGAGCCTTCGCGACGCAACCGCGACACGACCGGAGAGGGAACCCGACACCGCGGCGGCAGGGTCGGCGTCATGAAACCCGCACTGACAGCCGCGCTGATCGCCGCGGCCACAGGACTGCTGACGCCGACGTCGGCCACCGGACCGCTCGACATCGCCGAGTACGACGTGACGATCGACTACCGCCCGGACGACGGTGTGCTGCGCGGCTCGGCGGTGATCACCGCGACGGCGCCCTCCGCTCTGGACGAGGTGGCACTCCACCTCGACGGCCCGGTGGTCAGCGCGGTGACGCTCGACGACACCCCGGTGAAGTCGTTCGCCCAGAATGGTGGTGACCTCGCCATCACGCCGTCCGAGCGGATCCGGCCCGGTGCACGGTTCCGCGTCCGCGTCGACTACGAGGGCAAGCCCGGTCCCGGCTGGCTGCCGACGGACTCCGGTGGCGCTACCGCGTTCCAGGGCGCCTCCAGCACCTGGTTCCCCGTCGGCGACGCCCGGGACCGCGCCGACTTCCGGCTGACCGGCACGGCGCCCGCGGGGTGGCACGTCGTCGCGGTCGGCCGGGAACAGCAGGCTCCAGGGCCGACCACGATGCGGTGGGCCGCACTCGACATCGCGCCGGACAACATCGCCGTGTCCGTCGACCGGTTCACCGTCGACCGCTCCACGCTCCCCAACGGCATTCCCGTCGTCAACGCCTACGCCCCAGGGCTTCGCGAGAAGACCGCGCCACTGGCCGACCGGCTTCCCGAGATCCTGGACTTCCTCACGACCCGTTACGGCACTTACCCCTTCGAGGCCGCGGGCAACGTCTTCGTGCACGTGAACAACGACGGACCAGGCACCTCACCGCAGACCCGCCCGGTGTACCTCGGCGCCCGCAGCGACTACATGGACCTCCTCCAGGTCGTGCACGAGCAGGCGCACCAGTGGTACGGGGTCTCGGTCGGCGCGCGACTGCCCGAGGACGCCTGCCTGTCCGAGTGCTTCGCCTCCCACAGCACCTGGATGTGGGAGGAGGCCAAGGACCGCGTCGACCTCGACGAGCGCTACCGGTCGATCGTCACCGCGAAGAAGGCGGACGCCGCGTTCTGGCGGGAACCGCTCTACCAGGCGGGCAAGCAGCCGGGGTTCCAGATGTACGACCGAGGACCACTGGCGCTGCACGCCCTGCACCGGAAGATCGGCACGGAGGCGTTCGGTCGGCTGCTCACCCGGTGGGCACAGGAGAACCGCCACAGCACCGCGTCGTGGCCGCGCTTCGAACACCTCGCCCAGCAGGTCGGCGGACAGGACCTCACCGGGTTCCTCGCGGCCTGGTTCCACGGGACCGCAGTGCCCCCGGACGACTTCCTGTGGCCCGGCGGCTTGAAGCCGTGATGACGCGTGGCAGATCGTCTGCTGAACACTTCTACCAGTTGGGTTGGCCCGGATCCGAAAATCATGACCCGAGCCAACCCCTCGCTGATCATTTTTGTTCGCTCATCCGCTGGTCCAGTTTTGTCTGAAATTCAACGACAGTGTGCGGTCCGGGTCACGCCCAAGGTGATTCGGGAAGGGACACCAGGTTGGCATCCCCTCGGGCTTTCACGTAGTACGCCCAGTAGTTGCCGGTCGCTCCGAAGCAGACCGACCACGAGTTCGCCGCGACCCCTGAACTCGCACATGACCACCGGTCCACGAACTCATCGCCCCTCGAAAGGTCGGACTGGGCTGTCATCCCGACGAGGAAGGAGTTGTTGTTCCGCACGATCACCGCCGACTGGGCGTAGTGTTCATCGGCCGTTCGGACCACGCAGACCTGCGCGAGCAGGTTGCTGCCGACCGGCCAGGTCTGACCGCAGTGCCAGGTGGAAGTGCCGACTTCGAACGGGCTCTTCTTGTACGCGACCCAGCTTCCGGTCGCCGCCGCGGCTGAACCTGCGCCGACCCACCCCGTACCCAGCACGGTGCTGACGACCAGAGCCGCCGAAGCGGCCATCTTCCAAAACTTCATCGCGCGTCCCCTCGAGATGTATTCATCGGACATGAGTACTCTAGTGGGGTTTACGTCCTGCGAGAGGGTAATCCACAAGAATTTCAAAGGATGCGGATGTCCGATTTCGGCCATGGATATTCCGGCCGGATCCGCTCTGGCTTGTCCGAAATGGAGTATCGAGCATTACCGTCCACAATGACAGTGCGCTGACTGTTTTCGCAGGTCTGTCGGCTACCTGTTTCCACAGCGAGGACCGGCACCTGATCCCATTCGGCGGCGCCCCGGTCAAGCCGACGCCCTCGTCGCCACCGCGGGCGTTCCGCCAGTGTTGCGCGGCGCCGCCGCTACCACTGCAACGGGCCCGAGCGGCCGATGAAGGTGCCGGTGGGGCCGTCGGGTGCGAGGGTGGCGAGGGCGATGATGCCGTCGGTTCCCTCGGTGACGGTCTGGGTGCCGTTGTGGCCGTTGAGGTCCGTCGCGGTGTAGCCGGGGTCGGCGACGTTGACGCGGAAGCGCGGCAGGGCCTTCGCGTACTGGGTCGTGATCATGTTGAGGGCGGCCTTGGACGCGGGGTAGGTGAGCGCGACGATGGTCGACTCCTCCCGGCTCGGGTCGCCGGTCAGGGCGAAGGAGCCCATGCCGCTGGTGACCATCACGATCCGGGGCGCGGCCGAGAGGTCGAGCAGGGGCAGGAACGCGTGCGTCACCCTGACCACGCCGATGGTGTTGGTGTCGAGGACGATCCGCATGTGGTCGGCGGTGGTGTCGCGCGGCCCGACGCGTTGACCGGTGATGCCCGCGTTGTTGACCAGCACGTCCAGCCTGCCCCAGCGGCGCTCGATCGTCTTGGCCGCGGTCGCCACGGAGTCGTCGTCGGTCACGTCGATGACGACGCTGTGCACGTCCCCCTCGATCTCCGCCGCGGCGGCGGCCCCACGCCCGGCGTCCCGGCTGCCGAGCAGCACCGTCCACCCCAGTCCGGCCAGCCGCCGGGCCGACTCGTGGCCGAGTCCCTTGTTCGCACCGGTGATCAGCGCGATCGTCGTGTTCTTCATGGTCCCCACGATCGAACAGGCCTCGGCGCGGTGCCAGGGATCGGCGGTACCACGCTCCGGCGGCCGCCGTGGGCCATGCTGGGCCCATGGACCGGACAGAACTGGGTGCCGCGCTGCGGATGTGGCGGGAGCGGATCAACCCGTCCGACGTCGGGCTGCCCGCCGGGCTGCGCAGGCGCACACCCGGTCTGCGGCGGGAAGAGGTCGCCCACCTGGCCGGAGTGTCGGTCGACTACCTGGTGCGGCTGGAACAGGCCCGTGGGCCCCACCCGTCGGAGGTCGTGCTGAGTGCGCTGGCACGGGCGCTGCGGCTGTCCGAGGCCGAATGCGACCACCTGTTCCGGCTGGCCGGGGTGAGCCCACCGGGTGCCGGGCGGATCCGCGCCACGGTGCGACCGAGCGTGCTGCGCCTGTTCGACCGGTTCGCCGACGTGCCCGCGATGCTCATCGACGCGAAGACCGACGTGCTGGCCTGGAACCCGGTGGCCGCGGCGCTGCTGGGCGACTACTCCGCCGTGCCGCACGCCGAGCGGAACGTGGCGTGGCAGGCGTTCCTCGGCGGTGCGGGCCGGAGGTGGATGGACCCGGTCGACCGGGCGCGCATCAGCGCGCACCTGGTGGCCGACCTGCGGCGCGCCTCCGCGCGCTACCCGGACGATCCGGGGCTGCGCCGCCTGGTCGGCGCGCTGCTGGCGGGAAGCCCGCGGTTCGCCGACCTCTGGGAGGGGCACGACGTCGAGGAGCACCGCAGCGAGCGCAAGACGATCCACCACCCAGAACTGGGCGAGATCGTGCTCGACTGCGACCACCTCCAGCTCGACAAGGACGACCAGGTGCTGATCATCTACTCGGCCGAGCCGGGCACGCCCAGCGCGCGGGCGTTGGAACTGCTGCGCGCGGTGGGCCTGCAACGGTTCGCGGAGCGACCATGACCCCGCGGCAGCTCCTACCGCGGGCCCGCCAGGAGCTGGTCGAAGTGGCGCATGAAACCGGCCATCACGGCCTCGAAGTCCATGTCCATGCCGCGCGCGGACATCGTCAGAGCACCCTCGCGGCAGCAGCACATCATGCTCGCCATCTCCGCGCAGTCCACGCCCTCGGCGACCTCGCCGCGGTCCCGCATCCTGACCAGACAGCCCTCCACGAACGCCCGCTGCTTCTCGTGGAACTCGAGGAAGTGACCGGCCATGAAGTTGTCCTGCCGTGACATGTAGGCGATGTTGGAGAACACGTCCTCCAGCTCCACGGCGTGCACGCCCAGTCGCGCGTCCATCTTCTCCCTGACCTTGGAGGTGAAGGTCGTGAAGAAGCGCAGGATGTCCGCGGTGGAGTTCGCCTCGTTCTTCTCGAACTCGGCGAACGCGTCCGAGACCGGTTTCAGGTAGCACTCCTCGAAACAGGCCTGGATGAATTGTTCCTTGGTGTCGAAGTAGTAGTAGAACGCGCCCTTCTTCACCTCGCTGTACCGCAGGATGTCGTCCAGCGATACGCTCGCCACCCCGTTCTTGATGGACAGCGAGAAACCGGACACCACCAGCCGCTCGCGGGTGCGCTTTCCTCTTGCCCCCAGTTCTGCGGCGCCGGTCAAAGCAGTCCTCCAGGTCGTTTTCGCGAAAACTGAGTCAATCGTATTGCCCGATTTGACCACTTGTCAAACCGATCAGTCCCGCCTTCGCGCTAAACATCCCGTTGACACGGAAATGGGCCGGTGCTAGCTTTCACGTTCACTAGACCAACCAGTTGGTACAGTTGCTGGAGGCCAGGTAGATGCCCATCGAGACACCGCACCGCGCACCTCGGACCAACAGGGACCAGGCCGACCGGGCCAAGCAGGGGATTCGCGTCTTCTCCGGACTCGGCCAACGCGACCTGCTCGCTTCGAATCGGCTCGAGACCGCAGGTCCCGGCTGGCGAATGCTCATCCGGAACCCCTGGTACACCGGCACGCACCTGTCCACCGTGACCTCGATGAGGATCACGGTGAACGGTCATCCCGTGCCCGAGGAGAACACCCTGATCTCACTGCGCGGCCAGACGCTCCCCATCGCCTGCGCCAAGGCCATGCACGAACTGTGGTGGGGCATGGGCGAGGTCGCGGAACTGTTCCTGACCGACCCCGCCTTGAGCGGGGTCCTCGCCGAGAAGAACGTCGTGAACATCGACATCGACATGCGCACCACGTTCAGCTACGGCTTTCCCGACGACACCCTGCCGTACCGGTTGACCGGCGAGATGGAGTTCGAGAAATGAAACTGGGACTCAGCCTGTACTCGTTCGGCGCGGACGTCCACGCGGGCCGCATGGACGTCTACGACGCCATTCGCGCGGCCGCCGAGATCGGCTGCGACGGCGTCGAGATCATCGCCGAACAGCACATCCCGGGGTGGCCCAACCCCAGCCTGGACGACCTGACCGCCATCCGCGAGCTCGTCGCGTCGCTGGGCATGGAGATCTTCTGCTTCAGCTGCTACTTCGGCAGGAACGTCCGCAGCGACCGCCCGCAGACGCAGGACGAGATGGTGCACCACGCGAAGCGGATGATCGCCATGACGAGCTACCTGGGCGCGAAGGTCATGCGTCCCGCGTTCAACGCCAGCCCGGTCGGCATCCTGGTCGACTACGTCACCAGCGTCCTGCCCGCACTGGAGAAGTACGGCGTCATCTGGGGCGTCGAACTGCACGCCCCCCACCCTCCCGAGTACTACCTGGAGGCGCTGGAGGCCGTCGACTCGCCGTGGTTCCGGCTCGTCCCGGACTTCTCCTGCTGGCAGGGCCCGAACGCGCCGGGCCAGATCCACCCCAACGAACTGTCCACCTTCGAGCCGCTGCTCGAGTACACCGTGCACTGCCACGCCAAGGCGCACATGTTCGACGAGAACGGCGACGAGCCCAACACGCCCTACCGGGAGCTGATGGGCATGCTCGCCGACCACGGGTTCGACGGCTCGGTGGCGGGGGAGTACGAGGGCTGGTTCATCAAGGACGTGCCCTCCGAGCGGACGGCGCGCACGCTGTTCGCCCTCCTGGAGAAGCACGGCCGATGACCACGACAGCGAACACCGGCCCCGTCTTCGCCGGACCGCGCACCCCTCTGCCGATCCCCGCGCAGGTCGACGTGCTGATCGTCGGCTCCGGGCCGAACGGGGCCACCTACGCCCGCGTCCTGAGCGAACACCACCCCCGCGCCCGCATCCTGATGGTCGAGGCCGGGCCGCGCCTCACCACCGTCCCCGGCCTGCACACCCGCAACATCACCGACCCCGACGAGCTCCGCCGCACCGTCGTCGGGTCCGAGGGCGGCGACTCGACCCGTTCCGCCGAAGTCGGCACGCACCTGCGCCAGGAACGCGCGGGCGCCGTCCCCGCGGCCGGCACGTTCTTCGTCGACCGCGACGCGGCAGCCCGCAACGACGCCGGCACCCTCCCCGCCGCCGCGCTCTCCTCCAACGTCGGGGGAATGGGCCGCCACTGGGCCTGCGCGACACCGGACCCGCACCCGGCGGAGCTGCCGCGGTTCGTCCCCCGCGAGGAATGGGCGCGGGTCCTGGACCGGGGCCGTCGCCTGCTCGGGGCGAACGACGGTCCGCTGACCACCGCGGCCCACTGGGCGGAATGCCTCCGCAGGGTCTCGGCCACCTTCGACGCCTCCCTCCCCGCCGACCGCCGCTCGGGCAACATGCCCGTCGCCCGGCGGAGCACACCGGACGGCTCCGTGCACTGGTCGGGCAGCGACACCATCCTCGGCGCACTGGCCACCGAACCCCGCGACACGTTCACGATCGCCGCGGAAACCCTCTGCACCGCACTGCACGAGGAGGACGGCCGCGTCCGTGCCGCGACCCTGCGGTCCCTTGTGGACGGATCCACGACGACGGTGGCCGCCTCGGTCGTGGTCGTCGCCGCGGACTCGCTGCGCACCCCGCAGCTGCTGTGGAACTCAGGCATCCGGCCACCCGCCCTCGGCCGCTACCTGGGCGACCACCTCGTGATCGCGGGCTCGTTCACCCCGGAGTACCTGGACGCCCCCGAGGACATCTCCGAGATCTTCGGAGCGGGCCGCAGCCTGAACAACACCACCGGAACGGCGTCCAACGGCCTGGGCACCATCCCGTTCAACCCCGACACCCACCCCCTGCACAGCCAGTTCGGCCAGGCCGCGGTCCAGCGTGAAGGCAGGCCGCGTCCGGTGGGGGTGACCATGTTCGGCTACATGCTGCCCAAGCAGGCGCGCTACGAGGACCGCGTGCGCTTCCGCGCCGACAAGAGCGACCGGTACGGGATGCCCGCCATCGAGTTCGACTACTCGCTGACCGACCGCGACCACGAGCTGGCCGACCTCGCCACCGCCAACGTGGTCCGCGCCGCCGAGGTGCTCGGCGCGTCGGACGTGACACCGGTGAGGCAACCCCACGGCATGTCGCTGCACTACCTCGGCACCGTCCGGATGGGCGCCGAGGACGACGGGACCTCGGTCTGCGACAGCGGTTCACGGGTGTGGGGGTACGACAACCTCCACGTCGCGTGCAACGGCGTGATCCCGGCCGACCTGAGCTGCAACCCCACCCTCACCAGCGTCGCCATGTCGGTCCGGGGCGCCATCGCGGCCTCCGCCGTCCTCGAAGCCGCCATGGCCTGAACCGACCCTCCCACCAGCCACCGGACCGCCGTGTGAAGGAGCACCCATGTCCGTCGCGTCGCACGAACCCGAAGCCACCACCAACGACCCGCACGACGGGAGAGGACTCCCCGGCCTGCGGGAGAACCGCCTGTTCCCGCTGCTGTCCACGCTCGTCCTCACCGCGGTCGTGCTGTTCCTGTTCTGGTCCGCGTTGTCCTCGGTTTTCCTTGCCCTGCAAGTGAAGCAGCTCGACCCCGAAGGCGCCGCGGGCGGACTGGCCAAGGTCCTGGCCGTCGGCGCGATCGGGGCCCTGCTCTCCGCACCGCTCGCGGGCGCGCTGAGCGACCGCACCCGCAGCCGGATCGGCGGACGCGGACCCTGGATGCTCGGCGGCGCCGTCGTGACGCTCGTGCTCGCGTTCCTGATCGGCCGCGCCTCCAGCACCACCGAGCTGATGGTCTACTGGACGCTCGTCCAGGCGAGCACCAACTTCATCTTCACCCCGCTGCTCGTGCACATCCCGGAACGGGTCCCGCTTGCCCGCCGCGGGATCTTCTCCGCCGGCTTGGGCCTCAGCCACCTCGGGGGCATGCTGCTCGGCTCTGCGGTCGGCGCGGCCTTCGCCACCAGGCTCACCGTCGGCTACCTCCTGGTGAGCGTGCTGCTGGTCCTCGCCGTCACCGCCTTCGTCCTGGTGAACCGCCGCTCCAACGTCGGCACACCCACGTCAGCCTTCCGCCTCGGGCCCCTGCTCAGGACGTTCTGGGTCAACCCCGTCAAGCACCCCGCCTTCGGGCTGGTGTTCCTGGGCAGGTTCCTGTTCATGACCGGGTTCTTCCCGACCACCGTGTACCTGCTCTACGTGCTGCAGGACTACCTCGGCCTCGGCGACGCGGCGGTGGCGCGCATGCCCGCGGTCAGCCTCGCCAGCCTGGTCGGCTCCCTCATCGGCACACCGCTGGCGGGCTGGCTGACCGACCGCCTGCGCGCCACCCGCCCGTTGATCTACGCCAGCTCGGCCATCATGGTCGTCGCCTTCGTGCTGCCACTGGTGTTCCCCACGTTCATCGGCCTGCTCGCCTACAGCTTCCTGATCGGACTGGGCTTCGCGTCGTTCGGTGCCGTGGACTACGTCCTGATCACGAAGGTGCTGCCGTCCCAGGACGACGCGGGCAAGGACCTCGGCATCATCAACATGACCACCACGCTCTCCCAGACCCTGGGGGTCGGTGTCGCCGGCGCGCTGATCGGCGCCGTCGGCTCCTACGCCGTCCTGTTCCCGCTGGGGATCGTGCTGGTCTCGCTGGGCGCGGTGTGCGTGATGTTCATCAAGGGCGTGCGGTAGCGCCCTGCTAGCCTCCACGCCACTGTTCCCGACCTGGTGGGACCACCCGTGTTCGACGCTGACGACCTGCCCGCCTTCGAACCGCTTGAGCTCGACGACGAGAGCGACGGCGACGACGTCGAGCGGCCGCCGTTGCGCGGCACCACGACACCGCCCGCCGGGGTGCACGACGTGGACTGGGCCGCCCTAGAGGACGCGTACGGCACGGCCCACATGACTCCGTGGTTCATCGAGGCGCTCACGAGCGACGACGCCGGCGACCGGGACTTCGGTGTCTACGGCCTGTACTCGGCCACCACGCACCAGGGCTCGGTGTACACGGCGTCGGAGGCCGCGATCCCGTTCCTGGCCGAGCTCGTCCGCCGCGACACCCCGTCGGCGTTGGTGTTCCTGGCCAGGATCGCCGTCGGCGAGACGCACTTCGTGACCCGACCCGACGACGTCGCCAAGGCCACCAGCGAGTACGCGGGAGCCGTGGCCGAGTTCGCCGCCGACGTCGAGGCCATGTGGACCCGCACCGGCGACGAGGAGGCGTTGCGGCTGCTGGTCCTCCTGGGCCGGGAACCCAAAGAACTCCCCGCGCTCACCCCGGACGCCACCGCGGGTCTGTGCTTGGCCCACGCCTTCCTCGCCGCACGGGACAACGACGTCACCCCCGGCACCGCGAAGCACACCGGCCCGAAGGTGGACCACCTCGCCGCCGCGCGAGACCTGATGACCAGCAGCCCGTCGCTGCACGTGCGAGGCGCCGCCGCGGCATGCCTGGTCTACTCCGGATTCCCCGACGACCACGCGTTCGCCCTGCTCCACCACCTCGCGCAGGGCGAGTACCCCGTGCTCGACGCGTGGACCGCGGATCTCGCCGACCTGGCCGCCTCCGCGTGGACCTTCGGCACGGACGACGACGGGCTGCTCACGGCACCCGACAACACCCTGCCGAACCTCTACTCCCGACTCCTCGAACGCATGGCCCGCCAGTTCCGCCCCAGCGGCGACGCCTACCGCCCGCTGTCACCGGACGAGGTGACGCCCGACCAGCGCACCACCCTGGAGACCGCGCTGCGCGCCGCCCCGGAGGCGATCACCGGCACCGACGCCTCCTACCTGTCCATCGACGCCCCGGCGACACTGGCCGCGACCCACCGCCTGCTCGGCACCGCCACCGGCGAACTCACCCGACGCACGTCCCGAGGCCTGCTCTGGTACGTCCTCGAAACCGACCTGCTCGCCCAGGGCCACCAGGAACCAGCCCTCACCGCCCTTGCCGAAGTAGACGCCTGGACCGCCCTCGCCGAGGTGTTCGCGCCCAGACAGCCGAACGGCACCGAAGAGTCGATCACCCTGACCGTCCGCCACCTCAACGGCGACCCGAACGCCGCGACGCTCGCCCTGTGCTCGACCTTCGCCGACGCCCTCACCGACTACCGCCCCCAGGCGGAGGCGTTCCTCGACGAATGGCTTCCGACTGTGTCCGAAGTGGACGGTTACGACCTCGCGTTCAAGGTGCCCGCCCAGCGCATCGGCACCGCACTGACCGCACTGGCCCGATCGGGCGAACTACCGACGCGCTTCCACCCGATGATCAAGCCCTACCACCGCTTCCCGGAGCACTCCCGGATTCCGCTGCCGCTGCTGCGCGAACTGGCAGCTGTACTGCCGCCGGACATCGCACCCGTCTGATCCGACGACATCGGAACATCCACCTGTCCAGGTCACGACAAGCGGTCGCCACCCCCGCGATGATCACGAGGTCGGCGTGGTCCGGTCCGCCGCGTCGAGCCGTCCGGAATCGTCCGGATTCCTTGTCGCCGGAAGGGTGTCGGAACGACGATGACGCGCACAGGCAGAGCCAACGGCGATGTGCTGCCACGACCCCGGACACCTTGGTGGAAGACCCCGCACACGGGGGTGAGTGGGCGACGACCACCTTGAATGGACATCGATGGCTTATCGCACGGTTACCGAGTTCGTCGACGACCTCGACGGTGGCGAAGCCCACGAGACGGTGACCTTCGGTCTGGACGGTGTCCACTACCGGATCGACTTGTCGGAGGCCAACGCGACCAGGCTCCGTCAGGAACTCGCCCTGTTCATCCGGCACGGTCGGCGCGCGGAAAGCACACGCCGTTCTCCCTCCGCGACAGGCGCTTCAGCCGGAGAAGCCGCCCGCAACCGGCAGATCCGCTCCTGGGCCCAGGCCGCCGGACTCCCCATCAACTACCGCGGACGCATTCCGGCCGAGATCACCGCGATGTTCCGCGCGAGACACGACTGAGCAACCACGGACCACCGTCCCGTGAAACAGCAACGCGGGACACGACCCGATCCGGTGCCGGGCTGATTCCGCCATCGCGGCCCCGGCCGCAGGGACCCTGGTGGCCCCGATCGCCCGGCTCATCGCCGCGCACGAGAACCCATCTGCGAGTCCCACGGGCACACCTGGGCGGACCGGGGTCGAATCTCGGCCACGATCAGATGCTCCCAGCTTTTGGCTGTGCGGAGGTTCCAAGGGGCGATTCGGTCGGCTCATCCTGCGTGGCGGATTCCGAGGCTCTACCAGTGTCGACGCTGATGGTCTTCAACTCACCAAGCGCGGACATCGCCTTGCGCCGAACGGACTGGTGCAGGTCGTCGGCGAGATAATCGTTCCTGCCTTCCAAATCGTCGAACGTAACGATGGCGGCATGGGTGAACGGGGCAGACGACTCCGGAAAACCACGGTTCTCGCCGATCGAGACGTCCTTGACAGCGGGGATGGTGGCGAAACTCCGGATACCCTCCAGGATCTCCTCCACCTCCGCTTGCGGCGAGTCCTTCCGGAACCAGAAGAACAACAGGTGGTGAATCACTACGCACTCCTCACCCTGATGGCCGACCTTCTCGGTCTGCTGTTCAGCGAGGTCGCCCTGACCCCTGTCGCCCGCACCGACTTCGGGCCCACCCACCGCGCCTCCGTGGAGGCGGGACCGGTGTGAGCCCGCTCAGGCCACCCACTCCTTGAGAAGACGCACCAGTTCGGCGGCGTCGTCACCGACAGGGGTCACCTGGAGGTCGGTCACACCCGATTCCCGGAAGGCCTCGACGCGTTCCTTGACGTACGACGCCGGGCCGACGAGATTGGTGCGTTCCAGCAGTTCGAGCGGTACGGCGGCCTCGGCCTCCTGCTTCTTGCCGTCGAGGTAGAGCTCCTGGATCCGCCGGGCCTCGTCCTCGTAGCCGTACCGACGAACGAGGTCGTTGAAGAAGTTCTCGCCGCGACCGCCCATGCCGCCGACGTAGCGGGCGAACACCGGGCGGACGAGGTCGAGGACGCCCTTCACGTCTTCTCCGATGGCCACCACGCCACCGGCCACGACCTCCAGCGGCGCGAGATCCGCGGAGCGCGCGGCCACGCCGGCGGCGAGCGCGTCTCCCCATACCCGAGCGGCGTCCTCGGGCGAGTAGAGGAACGGCAGCCAGCCGTCGGCGTACGACGCGGCGCCCTCGACCGACTTCGGGCCCAAGGCGGCGAGGTAGATCGGGACCGCGGGACGCGGCGGCCTGCTCATCAGCTTGAGCGGCCTGCCAAGGCTCCCAGGGAGCGGCACCTGGAAGGACGGGCCGTCGTGCTCGATCGGCTCACGGCGCAGGGCGGAGCGCATGATCCCCACGACCTCCTTGGTCCGACCGACGGGTCGGGCGTAGGGCACGCCGTGCCAGCCCTCGACGACCCGCGGTCCGGAGGCGCCCAGGCCGATGACGGCGCGGCCGCCGGAGACGCTGTCGAGGCCCGCTGCGGTCTGGGCGAGCAGGGTCGGCGTGCGGGAGTAGACGTTGAGGATCGCCGACCCGATCTCGACGGTCGAGGTGCGCGCCGCCAGGTAGCCCATCAGCGTCGGGGAGTCGAAGCCGTAGCCCTCCCCGACCCACACCGTGTCGAGCCCGGCGGCCTCGAAGGCAACGACCTGCTCCGCGGCCGCCCGTGGATTACCTCCGTGGGCCAGCATGGTCGACAGCCTCACGACCGGGACCCCTTCGGTGCGGGAGCCGCGGAGTCGAAACTGGCGCCCATCCCGATGCTGGCGCCTCCGTCGACCGGGGTCACCGTGCCGGTCACGAACCTCGCGCCCGGCGAGACCAGTGTGGCGACGAGGTCCGCGAACTCCCGGGGTGCGCCGATGCGACCCAGCGGCGCCGTGGTCCCCAGCCGCTCCTTGGACAGTTCGGGCTGACGTTCGATGGTCTTGGCGAGCAGCGACGTGTCGAAGTAGCCGGCCAGCAGCGTGTTGACGCTGATGTCCTGCGCACCGACCTCGAGTGCGAGGGTCTGCGCGTAGCCGATCACCGCCGACCACACCGTCGTCGGCGCGGCCATGCCGACCGCGGGACGCCGGGCGACCGCCGACACGACGTTGAGGATGCTGCCGCCCTCGGCCGTCATGTGCGGCAGCGTGGCCCGCACGGACCTGACGACGTAGAAGAAGTGCCGTTCGAAGGCCTGCAACCAGACCTCGTCGGTGAGCTCGGAGATCCGCCGGATCGGCGGCCCGCCGTCGTTGGTCACCAGCACGTGGACGGCGTCCCCGAACCGCTCCAGCGTCGAGGCGGTCACCCCTTCCAGGTCCGCGGCGCTCGAGCAGTCGGCGGCCAGGCCGAGGACCCGCTCCTCGCCGTACCTCTCGGCGAGCTGCCTCTCCGCCGCGGCGACCTTCTCCGCGCGCCGTGCGAAGAAGGCGACATGGGCGCCCTCAGCCAGGAGGCGCTCGGCGATCGCGAAACCGAGCCCGTCGCTACCGCCACCGACGATGGCGACCTTGCCGGTCAGTCCCAGGTCCATCACGCCACCCGATCCCGGCGAGGAAAGCCGCGGCATTGCCCGTGAAGACGTCGTCGAGGACGTCAGCGGAATAGCCCTGCTCGCGCCACTCGGCGACCAGCCGCTCGTGGCTGAGCATCGGGTAGTCGGCGCCGAAGAAGACGCGCTTGCGCAGCCGCTTACCGATCTCGCGCTTGAGCTCGTCGGGGAAGTAGCGCGGGGACCAACCGTGGAGCTCCATCCAGACGTTCCCCTTGTGCAGGGCCGTCGCGATCATCTCCGACTGCCAGGGCCAGGCCACGCGGCCCGCGATCACGTTGAGCTCCGGGTGGCGCGCGGCCACCCGATCGACGTACCGCGGGTGGCCGCCCTCCAGGGTGATGCCCATGCCGCCGCGGGTGCCGGCGCCCGTCGCCGACATCCCGACGTGCATCAGCACGGGGCGGCCGGCCTCGCGGCACAGGTTCAGGCAGGCCTCCCAGCCCGGCTCGTCCGGCGTGCCTGCCGCTGTGAACGAGTGCACCGCCAGTCCGATCAGCCCTGGTCCGTCGCTGAGACAGCGCTCCAACTCCTTGACGTGGGCCGGCTGCGTGGGATCGATGCCGATCCAGTGGCCGAGGACGACATCGGGGTACCGGCGCGAGAAGTCGAAGGCGTAGTCGTGCTGCTCCCGGACGGCGCCGACCTCCAACGTGTAGGTGAAGGCGAAGTCCAGCATCACCCGTGCGTTCGCCGTGCGGAACTGCTCGGCCTGCTCCTCGTCGCTGACGAAGCTCATGCCCCACTTGAAGTAGCCCCGCAGCGCTTCGCGGTCCGCCGCGGTTTTGTAGGGACTGCCTCGCCACCCTCGTTCGGTGCCCCAGTGGGAGTGGAAGTCGATCAGGCGGGGGGCCGTGTCCGTGCGCAACGCTGAGCGCCTTTCCTCGATGCTGCGGGTGGGTCTGATGGGTCAGTGGACGTTGCGCGTCGAGTCGCGCCAATAGGGAGCCCGCAGTGCCTTCTTGTCGACCTTCCCGACAGCCGTCCGGGGCAGCGAGTCGACGACCACGACCTCCTTGGGCGCGTACATCGAGCCCTTGACCTGCTTGACGAAGGCCTGGAGAGAGCGCCCGTCGATCTCCTGCCCCGAGCGGGCAACCACGAATGCGGTGACGATCTCGCCCCACCGCTCGTCGGGTACGCCGATGACCGCGGCCGAGCTCACCGACGGATGGCCGGTCAGGATCGTCTCGACCTCGCTGGCGTAGATGTTGAAGCCGCCGGAGATGATCATGTCCTTCTTGCGGTCCACGATGTAGAGCAGACCCTCGTCGTCCTGGCGAGCGAGGTCGCCGGTGTGGAGCCAGCCGTTCTTCAGTGCCTCGTCGGTCTGTTCGGGCAGGTTCCGGTAGCCCGACATGACGCCGCGGTTGCGCATGACGATCTCGCCGACCTCGCCCACGGGTACGTCGTGGCCGCCGTCGTCGACCAGCCGGATGCGGTTGCCGAGGACCGGCCGGCCGCAGGAGCCGAGCCGCTCGAGGTCAGTGGTCTCGTGAGCGGCCTTGGGCAGCACAGTCCCGATGCCGGTCGACTCGGTCTGGCCGTAGATCTGGGAGAAGACCGGCCCGATGCGCTCGCGCGCCTCGGCCAGTCGCACCGGCGACATCGGCCCGGTGGCGTACCAGATCACCTCGAGGCTCGACAGGTCCCTGGTCTCCGGCCTGGCGTGGTCGAGCAACGCGTAGATCATCGTCGGCATCCCCATGAGGCAGTTGACGCGCTCCGCCTCGATCACGTCCAGGAAGCGGCCGGGCTCGAAGCCCTGCTCGACGACGACCGTCCCACCGCGCAGCAGGACCGGCACGACGCTGAGCACGGTGGCGTGGGTGAGCGGTGCCGCGGCCAGGAAGCGCGGCAAGTGCGGCTGCTCGAAGTCCACCAGGTGCGAGAGCGCGATCTGCGCCATCGCCCGGTGCGGCAGCATCACGCCCTTGGGCCGACCGGTCGTGCCGCCGGTGTACTGCAGCCACGCGATGTCGGACTCGGTGGCCGGCCCGGCATCGAGCGCCCGTGCGGCGTAGGACTCGCCCTCGGGCAGACCCCCGTCGGTCGGCACCACCAGCAGGTGGCGCAACGAGTCGACCTGGTCGAGGACCTCCCGGCCGTGCTCCTCAAGAGGCGCCGACACCACGAGCACGACTGCCTCCGCGTCCTCGCAGACCACGATGTGGTCCTGCATCGAGGCCAGGGCCTGGAGTCCCGTGAAGCGCCCTCCGAGGAGGTAGGTCGCGGCCTGCACGATCCAGGACTCAGGCATGTTCGGGCTGAGCATGGTGACGCCCACGCCCAGACCAACGCCGCGCCGGCTGAGCGCACCCATGTACTGCGCGACCAGGTCCCGCACCTGGGCG
Source organism: Umezawaea tangerina (assembly GCF_003002815.1). Taxonomy (GTDB): domain Bacteria; phylum Actinomycetota; class Actinomycetes; order Mycobacteriales; family Pseudonocardiaceae; genus Umezawaea; species Umezawaea tangerina. Next base: position 398,188 of record NZ_PVTF01000008.1, read on the forward strand.
TAGCTCAGTCGCCGGTCGCCCGCGACGAACGCCTCCGACGAGCTGTGCCGCGTCAGCGACTGGACGATGAGGTCGCTCAGCGTCGCACCGGCCGAGGCCGTCGATGCAGGCGAGGCGCTCTGGGTGGTGGCGGAGGGAGTCACCCACCCAGCGTGTGCTCCCGCACCATTGGGCTGCCACCGATGTTCCGCCAGGAATTACGGCTACTCCGCCGGCCCCTCATCCATGGGAGCCGCGGGAGGACCGGGCCGACGAGCGATAGCCCCCTGGTGTCTGACCGACCAGCTCGGTGAAGGCGTCGATGAAGCTGCTGGGGTTCGACCAGCCCAGCCGGATCGCCGTGGCGGTGACCGAGGCACCGTCGTCGAGTTCGATCAGCGCCCGCTGGATGCGCAGCAGGGTGCGCCACTGGTGGAAGCTCATCGACAGCTCGCTGCCGAACAGCCGGCTCAGGGTGCGTTCGCTGGTGCCGGCGCGGTGGCCCAGCTCGGCCAGGGTCGCCGGGCTTGCCGGGTCCACGTGGAGCAGGTCGGTGACCGCCTTGAGACGCCGGTCGCTCGGCTCCGGGAGGCGCAGCGGCTCCTGTGCGGCGCGGGCGAGCTCGGCGAGCACGACGTCGATCAGCAGCCGCGCACGAGGACTCTCCAGCGGCTCGCCCTCGCTCATCAGCGCCAGGTAGGCCTCGCGCAGCAACGCGCTCGCCACGAAGACCGACGGCTCGGCCGGCAGCTGTCCGGTCAGGGCCACGGGCAGCGACAGCACCCGGATGTCCGTCTCGCCGTACGCCTTGCTGCTGTGCACCGCGAAGGGCGGCACCCACATGATCCGACTGGCCGGCGCCACCCAGGTGCCCGCCCTGGTCGCTGTGACCAGGGCTCCGCGCGCGGCGTAGCGGAGCTGGCCGTAGTCGTGGAAGTGCGGGGCCACGTCGGCGCCATGGGCCAGCGCCGCCGACAACGGCGCGTCGTCGGTGCAGAAGGTCGGCTCGCCGCTGGGGTCGGACATGCGGTTGAGGCTACCCACCGCTGGCGGGTTATCGGAAGAACCTGGCGTGATACCAGTGGCGCGCCTGAAGCCGCAGACCGCACCATGGGGACATGTCACAACAGATCAAGGTCGAGGCCGCTGGTGAAGGGTGGCAGCGATGAGCACGAAGACCACCGGCACGATCGCGGTCTTCGGCGCGACGGGCCGACAGGGTCGGGCGGTGGTCGACGCGCTGCTGGACCACGAGGCCCCGGTTCGGGCCCTGGTCCGCGACCCGCAATCCGACCGGGCTCGGGCGCTGGCCGCTCGGGGCGTCGAGTTGGCGGCCATCCGGACCGACTTCCCGGCATCACTGGCCGCCGCGCTGACGGAGGTCGAGGCGTTCTACTTCATGACCCCGGAGGCGAACAACCTCGAAGAGGTCGAGACGGAGATCCGCATCGGCACCGCTCTCGTCGACGCGGCGGTCGCGGCACGCGTCCCGCACGTCGTGTTCAACTCGGTCATCGGCGCGGACCGGGCGTCGGGTGTGCCGCACCACGACTCGAAGCACTCGATCGAGGATCACCTGAGGAAGTCCGGCCTCAGGGCCACGATGGTCCGCCCGGCCCCCTTCATGGAGGAGATGGCGCCGAGCCTGGAGCACGGGGAGATCGTGCTGAGGCTGCCGCTGCCGGAGGACGCCGCCCTGAAGATGATCTCGATCAGGGACATCGGCCGGGTCGTCGCGGCGCTCCTGCTCGACACCGCGGAGGCACCCGGCGGGGCTGTCGAGCTCGTCGGCGACGAGCTGACGGGCCCTCGGATCGCTGCGGCGTTCGGCGCGCGCGCCGGGCTCCCGGCACGATACGAGGCCCTCCCCTTGAGCGTGCTTCCCAGCGAGCTCGACAGGGGATGTTCCGCCAGTTCGCGGAGCTGGCGGAACACCCGTCGGATCTTGCGGCGGTGCGGGCGATCGAACCGGCCACCCTGGACCTGGCCGAGTGGATCCGATCCACCGGTTGGACCGCGCCCGCAAACGTCGCGGTCTCCTGAGCCTCCGGCCGCGATGACCGTCCCGCGATCATGCCCGCGGTCTCGGTGCTCCGGGCACGTCAACGCATCCGCCACCAGTCGAAGTCACAACTCGAGGAGCGACGAGAACCCATGCGAGCGATCACCTTCTCCGCCTACGGCGGGCCGGACGTCCTGCAGCTGTCCGAGGTCCCGGTGCCGCAACCCGGCCCTGGACAGGTGCGGGTCGCCGTCCGGGCCGCCGGAATCAACCCGCTCGACTGGAAGATCCGCAACGGCACCAAGCAGCAGAGCTTCCCGGTCTCCTTCCCGCACACCCCCGGTTTCGAAGTCGCCGGAGTCGTCGACGCCGTCGGCGAGGGCGCGGACTTCGCCGTCGGCGACGAGGTGTTCGGCCTGCCCGACACCGGCGGCTACGCCGAGTACGCGCTGGCGAAAACGCTCGCGCCCAAGCCCGCCGGCATCTCGTGGGCGGACGCGGCGGCGCTGCCGGTCGCCGGCGAGACCGCGCTTCGCGTTCTCGGGCTGCTCGGGGTCCGCGAAGGCGAGACGCTGCTCGTGCACGGCGCCAGCGGCACGACCGGGCGCTTCGCCGCGCAGGCGGCCGTCGCGCAGCGCGTCATCGTCATCGGCACCGCAGGCAGCCGGAACCTCGACGACCTGAAGTCGCTGGGGGTCGTGCCCGTCCTCTACGGCGACGGCTGGGAGGAGCGGGTCCGCGAGGCCGCGTTCGGATCGGTGGACGCCGTGCTCGACGCCTCCGGGCACGGGGTGCTGCCAGGGTCGATCAAGCTGCGGGGCACGAAGGACCGGATCGTCACCATCGCCGATGAGGCCGCCTTCGAGCTGGGGATCCCGTACTCGGGTCCCGAGCAGTCGCGGGAGGTGCTGACCGCGATCGCCGGCTGGGTCACCGACCGCGGGGTCCGGATCGCGCACGGCGGGAGCTACCCGCTCGAGGACGCGGCCGCCGCGCAGATCGAGAGCGAGAACGGTCACCCCGGCGGGAAGCTCACGCTCGCCATCAGCTGAACGGCGGCGTGGCTTCGTGCAGGCGGAGACCGGGCGCGCCTGACAGACCGGTCAGACCGGCCTGTCGCGTCAACTGGGCGATGTCAGCCGGACTGGCGGGGCCTTCGTGCGCCGTTACCCGCGGCGAGCCCCGCCGTGTCGCGGGTCGAGGAGTGCAGCCCGTCCGCGGCGACGAGGTACCGGGCGCGCAGGTCGTCGACGCGCACGTGGTCGGCGTGCTGCTGCGCCTCGGCAGAGTCGACGTTGCCCGGCCACGTGGACAGCGTCGGCGACGAGAAGCTCGTTGTCGACATGCTCGTCGGCGACCTGCACCGCGTCGCCGAACATCCCAAGTTCGGCTGACGTGGTGTTGTGCGAGTTGGTTCCGGATGAGTGCCGGTCGAGGATCTCGCCGCGGCAGGTCCGGATCCAGCGTTCGACGATCGTGTTGCACCCTGCGGCCCACGCCCTCGGGAAGCCTTACGCCGGTTGATGGTGTCGCGTTCCCACCCGGCGCGGCCACACTGGTGCGGGGCAAGGAAAACGGAGGGGAAACGATGATGGTTCCTGCTCGTCCTGCTGTGGTTGTGGCCGTCGCGCTGGCGCTGTCCGGCGTCGTGACGGGTACCGCGGCCGCCGCGGGTGTCGACGTGGTCAGCTCCTACACCTGCGTCACCTCGACCGGGCGGAGCGTGCCGGTCGGCGTCCACTTCGGCGGGGGTCTGCCCGACGACGTCGGCACCAACGGCGTGTCCTACTCGCAGTACTCCTACGTCGACCTGGACCTGGACATCGCCAGCCTGGTGAGCGGCCGGGTCGACGGCGACAGCACCGCGGTCGTCCAGGCCTCCGCTGTCGGCCCGACCACGAAGCAGGTCCAGGGCACCCTGAAGTTCGCGGCCACGCAGGACACGCCGTGGCTGCATGCGGCAGGCGGGCTTGCCCCGCTCTACCTCGACCCTGCCGGCACCTACCAGATCCGCCTCGGCGCGGTGTCGATGTCGTTGCGCCCCAAGGCCTCCGACGGCTCGCCGCTGCCCCAGGTCGATGCCCGGTGCACCCCGAACACGGGTGACTCGGTCTTGTTGGGGTCCATCCAGTCCTTCGGCCTGAACGCCGACCGGCCGCTGAGGCCCACCGCGCTGACGGTCACCGCGGCCACGGCGACCACGGCGACGTTGACGTGGCAGGCCAACCGCTGGTGGTACCCGACCGCCTACTACCAGGTCTACCTCAACGACACCGTGGTGGCCACACCGGTGGACAAGCAGGTGACTCTGACCGGGCTGGTCCCCGACGGCCAGTACCGGGTGAAGGTCGTGACGCGCGACACGACCGGCAGCGCCTCGCTCAAGAGCGAGGGCCTGGTCTTCAACACCGCCCCCGCCTAGCCGACCGGGGCCGCCTGGTACTTCGAGGAGAACACCACCGGTGTCCTCCGCCTGGACCGGGTGGGCCGCGCCCGTCAGGCTCGACACGTGAGCGGGCGACCACCGTTGTAGACGACCATCTCCCGGAACGCGGCGGGGATGTCGAGCGGGGCGCCGGGCTCGGCTCCGCGGATCTCGGCGTAGGCCCGGTGGAGGTTGCCGACGATCCTCTCGGGCTCGCTCCACCCGGCGTAGTCGCCCAGGTCGGTTTCACGGGCCGCGTCGAGCGGGGACAGCCCGGCCTCGACACCGCGTCGGGCCACGTCTTGCACGAACCGCAGGTAGTCCAGGGTCGCGTCTATCGTCTCCGCCCCGCACACGGGTCCGTGCCCCGGCACGATCGTCTTCGCGCCGAGCGGCGCGATGACGTGGGTGAGCGCGGCGATCGCGCCGGAGATCGAGCCGGACAACAGGAACGGGGTGCCGCCCGCGAAGAGCAGGTCGCCCGCGTAGAGCACGGACCGCTCGGGCACCCAGAGGACGGAGTCGTTGGTGGTGTGGGCGGGAGTGCCCACGTGCCGGACTTCGCACCGGAGGTCGTCCACCCACAGCGTGACGCCACGGGTGTAGGTCAGGAACGGCGGTGCGGGCGGTACGTCGCCCTGGTCGATGGGCTCGAAGACGCCGTCCATCGGCGGCAGGTCCCTCGCCGCGATCAACTCGGCCCTGGTGCGCTCGTGGGCGACGATCGTGGCGCCGGGGAACCAGCTGTTGCCCGCGGTGTGGTCGGGGTGGCTGTGGGTGTTGAGCAGCGTGCGGACCGGCGCTGCGGTGAGGGTGACGACGGTGTCGGCGAACGCGCGGGTGCGGCGTTCGGTGGAACAGGTGTCGATCGCGACCACGCCGTTGGACCCGACGAGGAAACCGGTGTTGTTGATCATCCAGCTGCCGTCGGGCTGGATGTAGGCGTAAAGCCCGCCGCCGAGGTCCTCGACCCGCGGTGCGCCGATCGCGGTGGTCATGGCGATACCTCCTTGGTGGTGCTGCACAGGCCGATGAGGACCGCGGGTACCGCGACGAGCGAGGCGACTCCGAGCAGACCCAGCGCCGGTCGCACCCCGCCGACTCCGGCGCCCACCCCGAGCGTGGTGCAGCACGTCATGATCGCGGCCTCGCAGACCCCGACGAGGACGCGGCGGTGATCTGCGGGAGGACGGGCGCGATGAGGGCCGCGCCGAGGATCGGCATGCAGCTCCCCACGAGGAGCAGGAGGAGTTGGAGCAGGCCGGGTTCGTGTCGGACCGGGCGCGGTGGACTGGGCGGGGTCGAGGAGTCCGTCGGACATGGGAGCCTCCCGTCGTAGAGGGGAACCGAGGTCAGGACCGGTCCCGCGGACGGTGCCGCGCCGGTGCGATCGGTCGTGGGGTCCGTCCTTTCACGACGGTGTTGGTGATGGTCCCGATGCCCTGCACCGTCATCGTCACAACGTCTCCCGGTCCGAGTGGCGGCGGGTCCTGGATCCCCCGACGCCCCCACGACTCGGCCAGACACCCACCACCACCGCAGGTTCCGGAGCCGAGGACGTCCCCCGGACGGATCTCCGCGCCGCGGGAGGCGTAGGCGACCAGCTCCTCGAACGGCCACCCCATGTTGGACAGCAGGTCCCGGCCGACTTCTCGTCCGTTGACCTCGACCGCCATCATCAACCGCAGGAAGTCGTCGGCGTCGCGGCAGGGCTCCAGTTCGTCCGCCGTCACGAGCACCGGGCCCAACGTCGAGGCGAAGTCCTTTCCCTTGCAAGGGCCGAGGTTGACCTTCATCTCGCGGAACTGGAGATCCCTGGCCGACCAGTCGTTGAAGATCGTGTAGCCCACGATGTGGTCGCGGGCCTCCTCGGGGGAGAGATCGCGTCCGCCGGACCCGATCACGGCGGCGACCTCCAGTTCGAAGTCGAGCAGTTCGCAGCCCGCCGGCACGGGGACGTCCTCGCCCGATCCGATCAGGGCGTAGGGGTTGGTGAAGTAGAAAGTCGGCGCCTCGTACCACTCCGGTGCCACGCCGGGGTTTCCCGGCGCCGCGGCCACCATGCCCTCGACGTGCTCCTCGAACGCGACGAAGTCGCGCACCGTCGGGGCGTCGAGCGGAGGCAGCAGCCGCAGCCCGGCGAAGGGCACGGCGTCGTTCGCCGACACCGCCGTCGCCCCGGCCTCGTGCAGGGTCCCGGACCGCAGCAGGTCGAGGACGGTGGTCCCGGTGGGGAACCGGAACAGGACGTCGTCGACGACTACACCGCAGCGGATGCCGGTGGCGTCCTCGACGGTCGCGACGCGCATCAGACCGGCGGGGCCACGAACAGGCCCCTGTCCGGGGCGTTGAACGACTTCCTGGCGACGAACTCGTCCATCCGGTTCGCGGTGCCCCACTGGTCGGAGACCTCGGGATCGGAGAAGTCGTGCAGGCTGGGGTGCCAGGTGTCCTCGTCGAGGCGTTCGAGCTCCGTCGTGTACTCGACGGTGTTGCCCAGCGGGTCGAGGAAGTAGGTGAAGGTGTTGTTGCCCGCCTTGTGCCGCCCCGGCCCCCAGATCTTCTCGACGCCCGCGCGCATCAACCGCCCGGAGCCGCGCATGTACTCGTCGATGCCGCGCATCTCGAAGCTCGCGTGGTGCAGCGACGGGTGCGGGCCGCGGGCGACGGCGAAGCTGTGGTGCCAGTCGTTGCAGCGCAGGAACCACATCATGTCGCCCATGCGCGGGTGGGTGAGCACGTCGGAGAGCGCGAACGCCAGGTGCCGCTCGTAGAAGGCGACGGTGCCCTCCGGGTCGGCGGAGTTGACGACGACGTGGGAGAGCCGGACGGGGATGGACTCCCGCTCCTCGATCCTGCGGTGGGTGCGCGGTGTGACGTCGGCGGAGACCTCCACGGTGCGGCCCTCGTTGTCGAAGAACCGGAACCCGTGGCCGCCACCGGGAGTCGTCACCGTGCCGGGTTCGGACACGAGCCGCACGCCGTCACGGGCCAGCTGGAGGGCGAGGGTGTCGACGTCGGCGGGGGTGGCCGCGCCGAAGGCGATCAGGTCGATCCGCTTGTCGGTCGCCTGCCGCAGTCGCACGACGTACTGCTCGGGTGAGCCCTCGGCGGCCAGGAACGAGATCCCGGAGTCGTGTTCCACCTCGGTCAGGCCCCACAGGCCGGTGTAGAACCCTCGTTGGACGGCGAGGTCCTCGACGCCGAGGTCGACGTGCCGCAGGTGGGTGATGAGGCGTCGGGGCGGCGCGGTCATGCGAGCTCCTCGGTGAGGACCGGGAGCAGGCCGAGCAGTTCGGCGTTCCCGGAACGGATGGCGTGCTGGTCGGCGTCGTCGAGGCCGGCGGCGGCGAGCCGTGCGACGGGATCGGTGACGCCCATGTCGAAGGGGTGGTCGGAGCCCAGCAGCACCCGGTCGGCGCCGACGGCGGAGACGAGGGCGCGCAGCGCGTCGGGGGTGTGGACGAGCGAGTCGAACCACAGCCGCCGCAGGTAGGTGCTCGGCGGTTCGGCGCAGCCGCGGGCTTCGGGCCGAACCCGCCAGGCGTGGTCCGACCGCCCGAGGAAGGTGGGCAGGTAACCGCCGCCGTGCGCGGCGACCAGGCGCAGCCGCGGGTGCCGGTCGAGCACCCCGGAGAAGATCAGGTGCGACAGCGCCACGGCGTTCTCGACGGGCTGCCCGACGGTGTTGGACAGGTAGAACCGGTCGAGCCGCTCGTCGAGCGAGCAGCCGAAGGGGTGCAGGAACACGACCGCGCCGGTGGCGGCCGCGTGCGCCCAGAACGGTTCCAGCGCCGCGTCGGAGAGCTCGACGCCGGGGGCGAAGGAGGAGATCTCCACGCCGCGCAGTCCGAGGTCGAGAGCGTCGTCCAGAGCGGCGACGCACAGGTCCGGGTGCTGCAGCGGCACCAGCCCCATGCCGGTGAACCGGACGGGCTCCTCCGCGACGACGGCCGCGACCCCGCGGTTGGCCGCCCTGACGACCGTCATCGCGAGGTCCCGATCGGCCCAGTAGTGGTAGTGCGACGGCGAAGGCGACAGCACCTGGACGTCGACTCCCGCGGCGTCCATGTCGGCCAAACGCGGTTCGACCATGGTGAGCTGTGCGATCCGTGCACCGACCATGCGGCCGGAGATCGCGGTCGACTCCGGTCCGTTGCGGCGCAGGTCCAGCGCGCGGTGCTCGTCGAGGCCCGGCTGTCCGGCGACGACCGCCTCCACCTCGGGAACGATCACGTGGGCGTGCACGTCGACCACCGGCGCCCGACCGGCGGGGGCGTTCACGCCGGCCTGCCCACGGTCTCGGCGACGGTGCGCATGAGCCCCGGCACGTCGCCGCGCTCGCCGTCGAGCAGCCACTGCCCGAGCTGCACCGACGCGTCCACGACCGTGCGGACCCGTTCCAGTCTGCGTTCGGTGAACGCGGCCCACAGTCCTTCGTCGACGGTGTCGGCGGCGAGGAGGAGTTCGACGAGCACCGCCGCGTCCTCCAGCGCGAGCGCAGCGCCCTGGGCGACGGTCGGGGGACAGGTGTGCACGGCGTCGCCGATGAGCACCACCCTGCCGCGGTTCCACGCCCCGTCGAGCAGGTGGGTCTCGAACCACGTGTAGTTGATCCGCGTCGGGTCGACGAGCAGGGCGCGGATGTCGTCCCACGGCCCGTGGTAGTGCTCGGCGAGCCCGCGCATCACAGCCAGTCGTTCGTTCGGGGAGAGCGCGCTGCGGTCCTGCGCGTCCTCGACGAGGTAGGCGTAGAGCGAGTCGTCGCCGGTGGGGCAGTAGCCCGCGATGTAGGAGGGGCCTCCGTAGTAGAGGTCGGTGCGGGTGACCGATGCCGGGCGTGAGGTGAACGCGCGCCAGATGCCCATGCCCGTCGAGCGGGTCCGGAGCTCGATCCCGATCAGGCCGCGCACCGAGGAGCGCACTCCGTCGGCGCCGACGACGAGGTCGTACCGGCCTCGGGAGGAGTCGGAGAAGGTGGCGTCGACGCCCTCGTCGTCCTGTTCCAGTCCGACGACCGTGGTGCCGAAGCGGATCTTCACGCCGAGCGCGGCCGCCCGGTCGACGAGGATGCGGGCCAGGTCGGGCCGGTACATGCCGACGGTGGCGGGCAGCCCCGAGGCGCCGGGGATCTCCGGCGTCTCGAACAGGAGCGTGCCGTGCGCGTCCGGGGCGCGCATCCCGATGCCGTTGAACGCGTACCCGGTCTGCTCGACCAGGGGCCACACGCCGAGGTCGCGCAGCACGCGCAGGGCGTTCTCCTGGACGGTGATGCCCGATCCGGTGGCCGTGACGTCGGGTGCGACCTCCACGAGGTCGACGGCGATCCCGGCGTCGGCGAGCAGGATCGCGGCGGCGGTCCCGGCCGGGCCGCCACCGACCACGAGCACGGAGCCGACGGCGGTCACGGTGCCACCGCCCTGACCCGCTGGGTGCCCAGCGACAGCGAGTCGCCGCCGGTGATCGTGCCTTCCATGACGTCGCCGTCGCGCAGCAGCCGTCCGTGGTGGATCCCGTTGCCCGCCGGGCTCCCGGTCAGGACGAGGTCGCCGGGCAGCAGCGGAACCGTGTGCGACGCCGCGGCCACGAGTGCGGCGACATCGAAGATCATGTCCTTTGTGGACTCGTCCTGCATGGTGTCGCCGTTGAGCGTCAGGGTCACCCGCAGGTCTCCCGGATCACCGACGAACCGGCTCGGCACGAGGAACGGCCCGGTGGGCAGGAAGCCCGGCGCGTTCTTGGCGCGGAACCAGTCGGTGCCGATCTCCGGCATGTCCCTGCGGAACACCAGGTCTCGGGTCGTGAGGTCGTTGACGATGGTGTATCCGGCGACGTGGTCTAGCGCCTCGTCGCGGTCGATGCGGAACGCGCGGCGTCCGATGACCGCGGCCAGTTCCAGTTCCCAGTCGTGCTGACGCGAGTAGTCCGGCAGGACGACGTCGTCGTACGGGCCGCCGATCACGGTGGGGAGCCCGAGGAAGAAGTACGGAGTGCCCTCGGCCGCGCGGCGATCCATCATCGCCGCGGCCTCCGCCCGGACCTGCTCGACGGTCCGCTCGGCGCCGATATCGCTGTGCTGGACGGCCAGGTCGATCACGTGGGTGCGGTAGTTCGCCCCGGCCTGGAGCACTTGGCGGGGTGCCACGGGCGCCCGCACGTCGAGGGCCGCGAGCGGCTGCCACGCGCCGGTGCTGTCCGCCAGTTCCACCAGGACCGGCAGGACGCTGTCCCACTCGTCCAGCAGGTCTCTCACCGCTGCGCCGGGGAAGCGGGCGGAAAGGTCGAGCACGCGCTCCCCGACGACGAGCCCGGCGAACTCCGGGCTGTCCACGGTCGTGCGGAAGGTTCCGATGCCGAACCTGGTCGACGCTGCGGGATCGGGCACGTGGACGGCCCCTTTCGTCGGCGATGACGGTGATGCCGGTGCATACTCTTCGCCGACCTCGGTCATCCAGGAAGATGAATCTGCTGATGATCGACATAAGCGACGTCGATGAGAGGGGGCGCGGTGCAGCTGGCCAATCTCGACCTCAACCTGTTGGTGCCGCTGGACGCGCTGCTGCGGGAACGCAGCGTGACGCGGGCGGCCGCCGCGCTCGGGTTGAGCCAGCCCGCGCTCAGCGCCTCACTGGCGCGGCTGCGCAGGCACTTCGGCGACGAGCTGCTGACCCGCGTCGGCAACACCTACGAGCTCACACCGCTCGCCGTGGCCCTGCGCCGCCGAGTCGGCGTCGCACTGACCGGAGCCGAGCGGGTCTTCGCGAGCGAACCCGGCTTCGACCCGACGACCTCGACGCGCGACTTCATCCTGCTCGGCTCCGACTACCCGATGGTGGTGCTCGGCTCCTCGGTCGCGCGGATCATGGGCGAACGCGCCCCAGGGGTCCGGCTGCGGTTCCAGCACCAGATGCCGTCGATCATCGAGACCGCGGGGGAGGCCCTGCGCGAGGTCGACGGGCTCGTGTTCCCGCACGGCTTCCTGTCCGACATGCCGCACCTGGACCTGTACCGCGACACCTGGGTCTGCCTGGTGGCGACCGACAACCCCCGTGTCGGGGACTCGCTCACCATGGACGACCTGGCCACGCTCCCGTGGGTGCTCACCTACAACTCCTCGACCGCGTTCACCCCCGCCGACCGGCAGCTGCAGATCCTCGGCGTGCAGCCGAAGGTCCAGGTGGTGGTCGAGAGCTTCGTCGCGCTGCCCTACTTCATCGCCGGGACGGACCGGATCGGTCTGGTGCAGGGCCACCTGGCCGGGCACCTGACCCGCAACGGCGACGTGCGAGCCCTGCCCTGCCCCTATGACGTCGTCCCGCTGGTGGAGGCGTTGTGGTGGCACCCGATGCACGAACGCGATCCCGAGCACGTGTGGATGCGGTCGGTCATGGCGGAGGCGGGCGCTCGTGTGGGCGCGGGCAGTGCGGAGACCGGGCCGGTCGGCAGGTAGCGCTCACCGGGTGCGGATCGAGCCGACGGGAGCGGCCGCTGGACCACACCCCCGCGCGAACGTCACCCGGTCGGATCGACCAGGAGCTTCATCTTCCGACCGGCGCGCAGCACCTCGAAACCCTGGTCGACGACGCTGGCCCCCAGGGGTACGAGGCGGGCTGGCGTGAGCGGTGCGAGGATCGGCTGGAACGGCGCCAGTCGGCACGATGACCGGTACGGTCGAGTCGGAGTTGATCCACCATGCCCGCTGACGGCTCTCGGACCCTGTCGACGGAGCACGTGACCTCGCGCGACGGCACCCGCATCGGTTTCACGCGCTCCGGCAACGGCCCTGGTCTCGTGCTCGTGCAGGGGGCGATGGCCGACCTGCACGCCTACGACGCACTGGCGACGGCCCTGTCGTCCTCGTTCACCGTCTACGCCGCGGATCGCAGGGGACGCGGACTGAGCCCCAAGCCCTTCGACTCCGACCACACCATCGCCCGCGACGTCGAGGACGTCGACGCCATCCTCGCCGCGACCGGCGCCGACCGCGTGTTCGGCCTCAGCTCCGGCGCCGTGATCACCCTGGAGGCCGCGCGCACCCTCGACCGGATCGCGCGGATCGCGCTCTACGAGCCGCCCTTCTACGCCGCCGGGATCTCCCGCGGCGGCATCCGGCGGCTCAACTCCGAGATCGAACGCGGCGACCTGGCCTCGGCGCTCCTGGACTCACTCCTGGTGGCCGGAACCGCCCCCGCCCCGATCCGCCTGCTCCCGCGCCCACTCGCCCGTCTCCTCGCCGCCGCCGTGATGGCGGTCGACCAACGACGAGCCCGCCCCGGCTCGACGTTCCGCGACCTGCTGCCCGGTGTGCGCTACGACTTCCACGACGTCGCCACTGTGGACGGTGGCATGAACGCGTTCACGACGGTGACCATGCCGGTCCTGCTGCTCAGCGGCACCACAAGCCCCGCATTCCTCCGGGACGCCACCCTCGCGCTCCGCGCTTTGCTTCCCGACTCCCGACACGTCGTGATCGACGGAGCGGGCCACGACGGCCCGTGGAACTCCGGGAACCCGCACGCCGTCGCCGCAGCACTGAGGACGTTCTTCGCCTGAACCGGCATCATCACTGATTCCGCCAACCAGGTCAGGGGCAACGTCGCCGGCCCTCTTCCACACCTGGTTGGCAAGCCGCAGCCTTGACGCCAGTCCGAACGACTGCGAAGACGGATGGCGCGGTGCACCCCGAGATCACTGGGGTCCTGCTCCCGCACCCGCGGCCCCGTGGCGGGCCGTCACCGATCCGGCGTCACGGCCACCCGGTCGCAGTCCACCACGGCGGTCTGCCGGTCAGGGAGCTCGCCGCGTTGGTCACGAGAACGTCGACGTCACCGGCTTTCCGATGTGGCCAGGACGTTCTTCCTGATGGATCTCATAGCTGCTTTCTTGCCTTTCCTGTGCGGCGGAATCGTGTTCCTCGCGAGCGTGAACACGTTCGAAAGCTTCTCACAGTCTTCGCGGAGCTACACCTGGGCCATTCCGCCGTCGACGCAGAGTTCCGCGCCGGTCATGAAACTGCTTTCGTCCGACGCCAGGAACAGCGCCGCGCCGGCGAGTTCTTCGGGGCGTCCAAGGCGACCCAGGGGGACGTGCGCGGCCATTTGGGCGCGCAGCGCCGCCGGTTCCTGCCCGAAGTACTCGGCCTGCCCGTCGATGATGGCCGTGTCGAACGGCCCAGGGGTGAGCACGTTGACCCGCGGACCCCTGTCGCCGAACTCGGCCGCCCACACGCGCGCGTAGGAGCGCACCGCCGCCTTCGCCGCGCTGTAGGTGCTCGATCCCGGCAGTCCCTTGAACCCTTGGATGGAACCCACCAGGACGATCGAGCCGGTGGCCGGCATGAGCGGCAGCACCGTTTGCACGGTGAACAGCGTGCCGCGGGCGTTGAGGTCGAACGTGCGGTCGAAGTGGTCTTCGGTCACCTCGCCGAAATCGGCCCGCTCGATCATGCCCGCGTTGGCGACGAGCACGTCGAGCCGCCCGCTCCGGCTCCTGATGGTGTTGGCGAGGTCGTCGAGACCACTCGACGACGTGGAGTCCGCGACAACGGTCGTGACTTGCCCTTCGATGGAAGCCGCGGCGTCGTCGAGAACATCTTTTCGGCGACCCGTGATGTAGACGTGGGCACCTTCGGCCGCGAATCTTGCGGCAATTGCCAGGCCGAGACCTGCTCCGCCGCCCGTGACCAGAGCGACTTTGTCGTCGAGACGCATCGGTTCTCCGTTTTCCTTGCGTGAGTCGTGCGATCCAGAAGGTACGCACGACACTGGTATAGACGCAAAGAGTCGGTTGCTATGCTCAGCATAGAAGGTTTCTATGTAGCGAGGCGGCTTCGGGTGGACTTGCGGTAGCACGAGTACGCTGCCGGTGGCCGAAGAGGGCAGTGGACATGGGACGGCTCGCCCATTGTCGAGTGCGCGGATCAGTTCACCGCCGGTGACGTCGTGGTCGGGCCTGGTGAGGGATGTCTTCCCCGATCGCGCATGCTTATCCGGCCCGGACCCACCGCGTAGGCGGATTCCGTGTTGCCGGGGGAACCTCAGTCGACCATCCATAGTGGACGCATGACAGGTCTGTCGGGACAGCGCTGGCCAGGAAGGGTGCTGCGCCGATCGGTCGACCTCGAGTCCGTCACGTGAACAGCGCCGAGCTGACCGCTGATCGGACTGTGGAGTGCTCATCGCAGGGTGACGTTGCAGCCAGGCCGAGACGGCGTCGCTCGTCTGGGTGACCTCTTCGCCCAGAGGTAAGGCGGGCGAGCCGGTTCACACGAGCAAGGAAGCAGGCCGTGCGCAACGTCATGCTCAACAATGGCGTCGAGATGCCGACCCTCGGCTTCGGCGTCTGCAGTAGGCGGTGCCGACACCGGCCAACTGGGCGATTTCCTCGCGGCGCAGCCCAGGGACGCGCCGGACGATGAGAGGGTGCTCGAGGAGTTCGCCGCCGGGCAGCCGCCGAGGCTCGAGTTCACCGGTGCGGCCGTCGAACGCTCAGGCGGCCTTTCCTTCGCGGGGTGGGCGATCGCCTGGGACGCCGCCGACCTGTTCTCCGACGTATGCCGGCCCCGGCTGCGCGAGTGTGAACGGACGGCTTGCACGCGGTTGTTCGTCGACCGGTCGCGCACCATGAACCGGCGGTGGTGCGGCATAAGCGAATGCGGCAACCGGATCGAGGTCGCCAACTACCGCGCGCGCCGTGCTACCGCACATCAGCCCGAAGTGGAAGTGACCGGGACCGCCGGAAAACGGCATTGTGAAACAGGTAGGTCGAGTTCCCGTGCGGATATCATGGTGTGTGACGGCTTTCTCGCACCGCCGCCAGTGGCACGGCAGGGTGCGTCGCATGCACGTGAGGCTTCGGCACCAGCAGACCGGCCGCGGCGCAGCCCAGCACCGCGAAGCCCCAGTAGGTGTAGCCGCTGCCCACCAGTTGCTGCCACAGCGGCCAGGTGCGTTCCACGTCGCCGGTGGCCGGGAACCACCAGTGCGCGCCCAACGTGAACAGCGTCATCCCGCTGATGGCCAGCACCAGCGGCGGACGTGCCCGCCAGCCCGCCACCCCCAACGCCAGCACCAAGGGAACAGCCCACACCCAGTGGTGCGACCACGAGATGGGTGAGCACAGCAGGGGGACGAGGGCGGTCAACGCCAGTGCGAGGGTGGTCTGACCTTCGGCCAACGCCTTGCCGATGCCGACCACGGCAAGCCCGACGACCACCGCGCCCAGTCCCAGCCACAGGCCGGTGTGCAGCAATGGCGGCACGTCGAACCGGGCGAGCACGCCGGTGATGGACTGGTTCGCCGTGAACACCGGGCCGCCGACCCGATTGGTCTGGTACAGCACTTCCGTCCAGAACCGCCACGAATCCACGGGCGCGCAGAGGAAACCGATGCCCGAACACGCGACGAACGACAGCACAGCGTTCAGAGCCGCTCGTCGATCGCGCTTGAGCAGGAAGAACAGGATGAACGCGGCGGGGGTGAGCTTCACTGCCGCGGCGATGCCGACCAACGCGCCGCGGTACCGCGACGGGGTGAGCACCAGGCAGTCCACGACGACGAGCAGCAGCAGGAGCGGATTGATCTGACCCGCCGCCACGTTGCTGCGCATCGGCTCGAACACCAGCGTGAACGGGACCGTGGCGACGGCGAGCACGGACCAGTACCGCCGCGGCGCGCCGAGCGCCCGCGCCACCAGCATGGTCGACCCGGCCATCACGACCGCGGACACCACCGTGAGCAGCGTGTTGGCCACCCACAACGGCGGCAGCGTCAGCGGTGCGAGCACAGCGGCCGCGAACGGCGGGTAGGTGAACGGCAGGGTGAACCCGGCCAGGAGCGGGAGGTCGGCGTACAGGTCGCCGCCGTCCAGCCAGACCCGCGCCCCGGTCCGGTACACGTCGAGGTCGAGCAGGTAGCGGTTGCCCGCCTCCGGGTGGAACGTGAACACGGTCGACACGACCAGCGCGAGGTCGAACGCGAGCAGCGCGGCGAACACCGCGGGATGCCGGGCCCAGCGGAGAAGGTGCGTCATTTCGTGGAATCCTCTTTTCTGCCGTATTTGGCAGAGGAAGAGGTACTTGCCGCGCATTACGCACCCGATAAGACGATTTCTTATGTCGCGCTTATCCTTGCGCGGGTAGACAGTGCGGACGGAGGTGGAGATGCGGGTTCTGGTCGCCGAGGACGAGCGCAAGCTGGCGGACACCGTCGCGCACGGACTTCGGCATCTGGGGATGTCGGTCGACGTCTGCTACGACGGCGATGCGGCGCTGGAGAAGGCGTTGGTCCACGACTACGACGTGGTCGTGCTCGACCGCGATCTTCCGGAGGTGCACGGCGACGAGGTGTGCCGTCGGATCATGAGCGGACAGCGCGACAGCCGGGTTCTGATGCTGACGGCCGCCGCGTCCATCCGGGACCGGGTGGAGGGGCTGGGCATCGGCGCCGACGACTACCTGACCAAGCCGTTCGCGTTCGCCGAACTCGTGGCGCGGATCGGCGCGCTGGGCCGTCGGGTGCGGCCCGCGCTGCCACCCGTGCTCGACCAGGCGGGGGTGCAGCTCGACACCGCGCGGCGCTTCGCCAGCCGGGACGGCCGTCCGCTCAAGCTGGCGCCGAAGGAATTCGCGGTCCTCGGCGTGCTGATGCGGGCCGAGGGCGCGGTCGTCACCACCGAGCAACTGCTGGAGAAGGCATGGGACGAGCACGCCGACCCGTTCACGAACGCCGTCCGGGTGGCGGTGATGACGTTGCGGCGCAAGCTGGGCAGCCCACCGCTGATCCACACCGTCGCCGGCGCCGGCTATCGCTTCGACAGCTGATCAGCGAGCCCGCGTCGCTGGCGGGCCGGGTCGCCACGCTCGTCCTCGGCAGCTTCGCTCTGGGAGTCGCGCTGTTCCACCCGGTGATGAGCCTGGGCGGCTGGCTCGGTGACCGGTTCGCGGACCTGCGGTGGTGGTGGGACGGCTGGGACCGGTGGGACGAGTCGCTGATGAACAGGCGCGCGTTCTGGGCGGTGCTCGGTACGGTGGGGCTCGTGATCGCGCTGCTGATCGCGCTGGTGGTGCTCCACCAGCTGATCCGCACGGTCGTCAACGAAGTCGTCTTGCGCCCGCTCAAGACAATGCAGAGCGTCCTTCGCTCCACCGGGCCGCAGAACCTGGGCCAACGCGTTCCGACGGCAGGCGCGCCCGACCAGCTGACCGACCTCACCCTCACCATCAACGACATGCTCGACCGCGTGGCGCTCAGCTACGAAGGCCAGCGGCGGTTCGCCGCCAACGCCTCCCACGAGTTGCGCACGCCGCTCGCCGTGCAGCGGGCGCTGGTGGAGGTGACGATGGTGACCGAGGAGGACAACCCCGCTGTGGACCGGCTCGGCCGGGAACTGCTGCTGGTCAACGAAAGCAGCGAGGCGTTGATCGAGGGCCTGCTGGTGCTCGCGGAAAGCGATCGGGGCGTTTCCGGTGCGATCCCGGTTCGCATGGATGAGCTCGCCGACTCCGTGCTGGACCGCTACACGGATCTGGCCGCGCGGCACGAGGTCTCACTGCGCCGGGCCCTGCAGGAAAGCATCGTGCCGGGCGACCCGTTGCTGCTGGAGCGAATGCTCGGCAACCTGGTGCACAACGCGATCAAGTACAACCGCACCGGTGGCTGGGTCGAGGTGGCCGTGACCTCCAACGGGGTCACCGTGCACAACACCGGCAGGGAAATCCTCGCCCACCAGGTCGCCCCGCTGTTCGAACCGTTCCGCAGGCTCGTCGCGGACCGGACGTCACAACGGGAGGGCGCAGGCCTCGGCCTGTCCATCGTGCGATCCATCACCGCCGCACACCACGGCACAGTCGACGCCCGCCCCGGCCAGGACGGTGGCTTGCACGTCGAGATCGGCCTGCCGGCGAGCTAGTGTCGCGCGCCAGGGATTCGCCTGCAAAAGCGTGCCAGTGACTCCACGATCTCCTCCGCATGTACGTCCAACCCGGCGGGCACGGTCTTGTCGACCGTGATCAGGAACTTGCGGAACTCCGCGTCCCGGCGGTGCAGCTCGCCGATCACGGTGCCGTCGGCGGTGTCGAACGCGGCGAACAGGCTGGTGATGCCATTGCGGACGTAGTCGTGGGTGCGTCGCTCGGGCAGTCCGGCATCATCGGCAGTACCGGCTGGGAGCGTACCAACGCCGTGACCCGCGCGGCGCTGATGAGCACCGAGTGCCTGCTGTCGACGATACTGGACCTGGCGTACAGCTCCAGCTTGGCGCGGGAGTCGGCGATGTCCAGGTTGCACATGGTCAGCTGCCCGATACGGTCGACTGGGCTGAACGCCGAGTCCTCGGTCCGCTCCACCTGCGGCTTGTCGGGGTGGTACGGGCATACCCTGTGCCTGGCCGCGAAGGTGCTGGCCAAACCGGACTTGAGTCGGTGGTCGGCAGGCTCGTGACCTACTGGACCGCTCCTGCCTGGGTCAGCAGCGACTGGTACCAGGCGTCCCACGGGTGGTTCGTCGCTGGGTAGTTCGCCAGCGGGTTCGTGGCGCGAGCGGCGGAATCGAAGTCCCAGCCGCGCACGACGCGCCCGGCTTGGCGCGCCGAGGTGATGAACGAGGCGCTTGTCGCCGGTGCCGCGTAGAACAGCGCTCCCTGCTGGAGTTCTGCGCTGTCGCCCTCCTGGTACTCGGCGAAAGCCGTTGGCCGGTAGCGGATCCGGTCCGACGCCAGCCTGTCAGTGGAGTACCGCAGAGTCTGAGCGGGGGTCGGTCCGTCCGCGCCGGTCCATACCGACACGCGGGAACTGCCACGTACGGTGTTCGCCTTGTCGTAGCGGACATCGGAGGTCTTCGCGTTCCCGCCCCAGGTCACCGTCGAGGCACCGGTGTCCAGCGCGCCGTGCCACTCCCAGTTCTGGGTGCTGCCCTGGCTGCGGTGGATCTCGCGGAGCGCCGTGCCCGCCAGGTCGGTGAAGGCGACTGTCGGGAGCACACCGGAGTCGTACTTCTTGCTCGCTGACCAGGTAATCTCGCCGTCCGCACCCAGCCTGCCGATGCGGGACCAGAGGCTGGTCTCGTTCTCCGACTGGTGGACCTCGACGAGCCAGCCGTTGTCGTTGAGGGCGATCGCAGGCGTCTTGCCGCTGTCGTACCGGCCGTGGCGCAGCCACGTGACGCGGCCGTCCGCGCCGTAGGCGCCGGTCCAGTACCAGAGCGCGCCCGCTCCGGAGTCGTGCACCTCGACGACCTGGCCGCGCCCGTTGATCGCCACCGCCGGGTTGTAGCCGAGGTCGCGGCGGTACTCGGCGCGGCTCCCGCTGTCGCCGGAGAGCAACGTCAGCACCCGGCCGCGCAGTGCGTCGACCGACGGCAATTCGGCGGGGTAGTCCATGGCCTGCACCAGGTTCGACCCGAACGCCTCGGTCAGCTCCTGGTTGAGCGCGGTCATGTTGCCCGCCGCGAACGACGGGTTGTCGGTCAGGTCGTCCTTCAGGTCGAGCATGACCACGATCGGCGCGTGCGACGGGTGACCGTCCGACCAGGTGTTGACCACCGCCAGCCAGTCATGCAGGTTGTTCGACGCCGGGTTGTTCGCGTGGTCGACCAGGTCGCCAGGGGAGTCGTGCCCGATCGCGTAGTCGTGTGACGTCCCGTAGCCGTTGTCGTGGACGTCCAACTCGAGGAAGCGGACGCCGTGGTCGAGTTGGTAGGTCACGGAGTTCTTGGCGCCGTCGACGTTGCCCGAGTAGCTGTTGTGCGTCGACCGGAAGGTCGCGGACGCGAACGGGACGTCGGCCGCCGCCGTGCCGCCGGTCAGCAGCGCGGCCACGACCGTCGCCACACCGACCACTGCGTACGCGCGGGAACTCGTTCTGGTCACGCTGAATCCTCACCTCGGCACGGGTGGATCTCCTGCGAGGCAAGGCTAGCTGGGTGGCACTATGAATCTTCTCTATCGGGGTTCTGCTCTTCGAAGTGCCGCCGATGGATCCGATGTCTCTCGAGCGAGGGTGACAGCAATGAGATCTCTCGCGGCGGCGGCCGCGGCTTGGTTCGGCTATGGCACCATAACGACCTGCGGTGCCTCTGTTTCCGCTGGTCAGGGCTCTTTGGGATCTACGTTGACATAGTTGCGCTCTTCCGAACTGCGCCCAACTGCGCCTAACGGCGCGAAACCGCAGGTAAGGGTGGTCACATGCGCCGGTCCCGAGATGATCACATACGCGGGTCCGGTATGGGTTCATCGGGTGTCGTGGTGGGTAGCTGAGGTCTTCGGTCACGCGTTCATCGTGGCCAGGAAGCGCTCTTGGTTGCCTGGTAGCGAGTTGATGCCGCGGTTGGACGGGGTGTGGTGCGTCAAGGACGGTGAGGTCGTCACGTCGTACCGCTGCTCGGCGCCATCCGTCCTCGGCCGCGCGCCCGAAGAGCGCAAGTGAAGTGGCTGATCGATTGCGGCTCCGTACTTCTCGTTTTGTCCCTTTCGAGACTTTTTGCCCCGTGAGAGTCATGTGATCTGTCCACGCCAGGGGGACATGCCGGGCGGTGGGTTTCCGATAGCTTCGCCGCATGACCGTCGTATTCGTCCACGGGGTGTTCGAGACCGCGAGACTCTGGGACGACGTCAGATCACATCTGTTCACCGACTCGATCGCCTGGGAACTACCGGGATTTGGTGTGCCGCGCCCGGATGGGTTCGGTGCGTCGATGGACGACTACGTCGACTGGTTGGTACGAGAACTCCGTGGCTTGGGCAAGCCGGTCGACTTGGTGGGGCACGGTTGGGGCGCGCTGCTCGTCGTGCGGGCGGTCACTCTGCACCCCGCTGCGGCGCGCAGTTGGACTGCTGATCAGATTGGCGCCCTGCACCCCGAGTACGCGTGGCCCGACGCCGCCAGGTGGTGGCAGGCGGGAGATGCTGGCCGAGACCGGTCGGACTCCTCTCTTGAGCGTGACAAGGGCTACCTCGCCCTGCAGTTCGCCGCTGCGGGGGCTCCCTCTGGGCATGTCGACACGCTGTGCAAGGGCTTGACTGCCACGTCGGTGCGGTGTGCTCACGACCTGTACCGCTCGGCGACCCCGAATGTCCACGCCTACTGGGGGGCCGCTCTGTCCATGCCCACCCGCATGCCGGGGCTTGTTCTTCAGCCGTCTCTCGACGCGTTCGACGACCGGGCGATGGCGGACTACATGGCCGCCCGGCTCGCCGCCCGTACCCAGAGCTTGGACGGATTGGGGCATTGGTGGATGCTCGAGCGGCCCAAGACCGCACGGGTGCTGGAGAGGTTCTGGAATTCGGTCGTCGCTTGACGTGCGGGGCCACGGGCGACCACCTGCCCTGCTGTGTGGGTACCGAGCCCTTGATAGCCGGCGTCGGCCAGGATCCGCACACCCATGGTGTTCTTGAGGAACGTGACCAGTCCGGATTGGCGGGCTTGGGTGATGTTCGCGGTCGAGCCGGATGTGGTGGCGCCGCAGAACAACATCCCGCCGACCTTGTCGGTGACGATCATGGTCTTGATGGCGTAGAACCCCGTGCCACCAGCGACGTCCAGCACGGCGCGCCCGCGGACGTCGGTCAGCGGACGGCCCAGCGTCGGCTGTTCGCCGTAGCGGACGATCGGGATGAGTTTGACCGGGTCGTACGCGGCACCGATTCGCCGTACCGCAGTTCCACGGCAACTCCCTGGGGCTACGGTGTCGCGGCGACGCGTGACGGGCATCGTCAGGCCGGAGGCGGCAGCTGGGCCAGTTCGGCCTCGACGCGTTCCCGGTCAGCGCCGTGGAGCGTCTCGTCGAAGGTGTTGAAAGCCAGCTCCAAGCACCTCCTCGCGCGTTCGTGCTCACCGGCCTCGCGCCACGCGACGCCTTCGTGCAGCATTTCCTCGGCCATCTGGTAGTCGTTGCGGTTCGCCTCGGCGAGCGAACAGGCCTCGTGGTGCGTGTTCGCGGCTTCCTGCCATCGCCCCAACGCGGACAGGCACCGACCGGCGCCGCGCAACTTGATCATGCGCACCCAGCGTTCGGCTTCGGGGTTGATCTCGCCGCGGTGGTCGTCCATCTCGGCGAGCAGCGCGCGGAACACCGCCAGCGCCTCCTCGGGTTTGCCCGCTTGCCGCAGCGCGACGCCGAGCCCGACGCGGGTCGGCCCCTGGACGTCGTAGAAGCCGAACTCCATCGAGACCTCCGCCGCGGCCTCGGCGTGCGCCAGCGCCTCGTCGAACTGGCCGAGCCGCAGCAGGATCGAGGGTATGCGCCGTTGGGCGTTCAGGCGCTCGCGCCGGTCACCCAGCTGTTCCGCGAGCGCCAGTGCTTCCAGGTAGGTCGCGAGCCCGGCCTCGTTGTCGTTGAGGCAGATGTACTGCGCCCAGCCGAAGAGGTTGAGCAAGGTCAGCTCGTCCTGCCGGTCGCCCACCGCCCTGGCGGCGTCGAGCGCGGTTCCGAGGATCTCGTGCCACGGGTGGACATGTGCCCTGCTGTCGCCGTAGTAGGGCATGGCCTTGGCCAGTTCGATCACCTGGCGGTGCCATCCCAGGCGGGCTGCCACGCGCTGCGCCGCCACCCAGTTCGCGTTCTCCCGTGACAACCAGTCCGCGGCGGCTTCCCTCGACGGGAACGCGCTGTCCTGCGGCACGTCCTGCACGCTGGGGAAGAACAGTCGTGCGGCGGAGGTGGCCCGCTCGATCAGGTGGCCGAGCAGTCCGTCCCGCAGTCGGTCACGAGTAGCCGGGTCCTCCTCGGTCGCCAGTTGCTCACCGGCGAAGACCCTGATCAGGTCGTGGAACTGGAGCCGCTCAGCGGCGGCCGCGTGCTGCAACAGCGACGCCTCGGCCAGTTCGTCGAGTACCGGGGCCGCCTCACCGGGCATTCCACCCGCCACCTTCGCGAGCCCCTCGTCGAAGCTCGGTCCCGGCACCAGGGCGAGCCTGCGGAACAGCCGTCGTGCGTCGGGCGACAGCCTCCGGTAGGACACGTCGAACGCCGCGCGCACCTGCCGGTCGCCCGCGGACAGCGTCGTGAGCCGTGAGCGGTCATCGCGCAGCTGCGCGACCAGGTAGGCAACTGTCCAGTGCCTGCGGGTGGCAAGCCGGTTGCCCACGATGCGCACCGCCAGTGGGAGGTTGCCGCACAACGCCACCAGTTGGACGGACGCCTCGGGTTCGCTGTGCACGACCTGCTCACCCGCGATCCCCGCGAACATCGCGAGGGCGTCGACCGCGGGCAGTGGTTCCAGCGGAAGCGAACGGACCTGCGCCAGTTCGGTGAGCGCGCGCCGGGACGTGACCATCGTGAGCCCGCTCGATCCTGTGCCGACCAGCGGGCGCAACTGCGCCTCGTCGGCGACGTTGTCCAGCAGCACCAGCGTTTGCCGGTTCCGCAGGAGTTCTCGGAGCAGGGACGACAACTCCTCGACGCCGGAGGGCATCTGCGAGCGGGGCACGTTCAACGCGGTCAGCAGCCGTTCGAGGGCCGCGAGCGCGGTCACCGGCTGTTCGTCGACACCGCGCAGGTCGAGCGCGACGCAGCCGTCGGGGAAGTGCGGGGCCAACCGGTGCAGAGCGGAGACGGCCAGCGTCGTCTTGCCGACGCCGGGGGGCCCGACGATCGCGACCACCCCACCCGCCATCGCCTCTCCGCGCAGCCACGCGAACTCCTCCTCGCGCCCGACCAGGTCGGGAACCAGCGGGAGCACGTGCAGCAGTGAGGGGGCGACGGTCTGGGGCGACCTGCGACGGCCTTCCCGCGCGACCGCCAGGAACGACCGGCGCTCATCGGCGGTGAGTCCGAGCGCGTCGGCGAGGAGGTACGCGGACTGCTGTTTGGGGGCTTGTGCCCGGCCGTGTTCGAGGTCCCGCAGCGTGCGCACGCTCAGTCCGGAGGCGCGCGCGAGATCTGCCTGTGACAGCTTCGCCACCTGTCGGTGCCGCAACAACGCCCTGCCGAACGCGGGGAGTGCATCCTGCGGCTCGGACATGCAACTGATTCAACAAGCGGGGGTCGATCAGCGCAAGGTGCGCCCGCCGTGGTGCGCTGGTCGACGCACGCGCTGGGTCTCACATGGCCTCGACTTGGGTGAGGTCACCACGGTCGCGTCCACGCGCGGATGGCGGTCCGGGCCGTCGCCGACCGGATCGTGCCGGACGATGGTGCGACACCGGTGTTCCCGCTCGGGAAGTCCGTGTTCACGCTGTCCGCGGACGTTCCGCCCACAGGCATGGTGTCCGCGTTCCTGTCGTCGGGTCAACTTCCGTTCAGCACCATCACAGCGATGAGCACACCGACGAGCAGCATGACTCCGGCCGCCAGCGCCGCGGCCGCCAGCACACCCGTCCGGTTGAGCGGAGATCGGGACCACGTCGCGGGCGCGGGGCTGGGAATGGTGCGCTTGGCAGGGCCACGACCACGTGCGGACGTGATCGGCGTCGGGAACGACAGCGGAGCGCGCACCTCGGCGACCGCAGTTCGCGACCGCGACGACACGGGGGAGCGCGTGGCCGCCAGTGACACGAGCGGCGGGGGAGAAGCGACCCGACGCGCGGGGATGGCGGGACGGTTCGCCTCAAGGCGGGCGATCGCCGCCGCCCCCA
The DNA here is from genome assembly GCF_003002815.1 of Umezawaea tangerina. GTDB lineage: Bacteria > Actinomycetota > Actinomycetes > Mycobacteriales > Pseudonocardiaceae > Umezawaea > Umezawaea tangerina. The sequence continues at coordinate 423,163 of NZ_PVTF01000008.1, forward strand.
TCGCCACGGTCAGCTTGGGGTGCAGGCCGACGCGCACCGGTTTGCCGAACGCGTCGGAGACGATCTGCTCGACGAACGGGATGCGTGATGAACCACCCGCGAGCAGGACTCCCGTGAGGTCGGCCGGGTTCAGCCCTGCCGATCCGATGGCGCGTTTCAAGGATTCGGTCGTCAGGTCGAGGTGGGACTTGATCAGGCTGTTGAACTTCGCGCGGCTGATCGCGGTCTCGTGCCTGGTGCCATCGGGCGACTCGACGCGGATGACCGTCTCCGCGTTGGTGGAGAGGTCCTCCTTGGCCTGTCGGCACGCCTCGCGTGCGGCGTGGCGCAGTCGTGCGTGGTCGACGAGCGGCGTGTCCATCGAGCTGAGCGCGCCGCCGAGCTGTCCGTCGACGAACGCGAGCAGCGCGTCGTCGAAGTCCAGGCCGCCCAGCTGTTCCACACCTTCAGGCGTGCCGAGGATCTCCATGCCGTTGGGGCGTGCGCGCAGGATCGTGGCGTCGAACGTGCCGCCGCCGAGGTCGTAGACCCCGACGATCTCCCCGTCACCGAGCCGTCGCTCGACCGAGTAGTGCATCGCCGCGGCTTCGGGTTCGGTCACCACCCGCACGTTCCGGAGGCCCGCGAGCCTCGGTACCTGGATGAAGTGCTCGCGGCGGTACGGTCCCCAGACCGCCGGACAGGTCAGCACGACGACACCGGGCGGCCGTCCCTGTGCCCGTGTCACCGTGTCGACGACGTCGCGCAACTGGGCCGCCATCAACGACGTGGGGGACCGCACGGATCCCGCGATCCGCAGCAAGTTCGGGTCGGCGAGCCTGCGCTTGTGCGCTCGCGACGCCCGCAGGGGCTGACCGACCGCCTCCCGTTCGGCGGCGTCACCGGTGATCAGCTCGCCGCTCTCGGCGACGAACACCGCGGACGACACCGTTGCCTCGCGGCCGAGCCGGACGATTCTGGTGCCGGTGCCGTCCGACACCGCGGCGGCGGTACAGGTGGTCCCCAGGTCGATTCCAAGGCTGTAGGTCATGACGCAACTCCGGTCTGCCGCTGACAGTGGGAAGACACTTGATTGAAGGGCCCTCGGGCGTGTGCGGTCGGTGCCCGTGTGTGAAGGGGCAACGAAGAATGCATGTTGGGACCTGTCCGGCCTACAGCCGACCGTCCTGCGTCCACGGGTCTTCGCCGCGGTGATGAGGCGGCCGCCGAACGACGCACGTGGTGCGGACTGCCGTCGGGTTCGGGTGGTCCCGTGGTGCTCGCGTCGGAGGTGGTTCACGGACGGGTGTGGACACCGCTGGTACGTAGCGGTTCTCGCGCCCAGGAGGGCGCCGGGCACTGGGGGAACGGTGCGTCACCGACGTTCCCGCCGTGCGGTACCGACCCCAGGGGAACGGGCGGCACCGGAACGGGCGAAGAGCTTTCCTGCGGACGAGCCGTGTTGTCCGGCGATGGTGTCGTGGCCGCATGGAACACCACGTTTCGGTTGCCCTACCGGTGGCTCGCTCCGCTCAGATCAAGCCGTGGCGCAGTGCGTACGCGACCGCGTGGGCGCGGTTGTGCAGGTCGAGCCGGGTCAGGAGGTTGTGCAGCACGTTCTTCACGGTGCGCTCCGAGTAGATCAGCTGTTCGGCTATCTCCGCGGTGTCCAGCCCGTCGGCCAGCAGCCGGACGATCTGGGTCTCCCGTAACGACAACCCGCTCAGCGTGAGCTCGCGCGGCCCCAGCGTGGTCTCGTGCAGCTGCTTGAGACCGCGCAGCACGGCGCCGAGCAGTTCGGGCGGCAGGTCGCCGCGGCCCCCGCGGGCATCGGAGATGGCTTGCAGCAGGCGCGACCGCGTCGCGGCCTGCGCCCTGGGCACCAGCACGACGAGGCCGTGCTCGATGGCGGTCCACAGCTCGGCCTGCCGCAGCTCGTCCGCGATGAGGACGAGCCGGGAAGTCGTGAAGGTGCTGAGCAGGTCGAGCAGGCTGGAGTCGTCGGCCACGGCGATGGTGACCTCGGGCTGCTGCTCGGCGGAGACGATGGTGATGCCCGGCGTGGTGCGGAGCATCGCGTGCAGTCCCGAGGCCATGAGAGCGTCCACGGTGTTGATGGCGACCCGGATGCTCGTCCGGCGTGCCTGTCCAGTGAGGGGCCGTCGCTGGTTGTCCAGCCGGGCGACATTCGTAGTCATGCCTATCAGGGAACCGCCTCGCACGCGGTGTCACCAGAGCTGCCGGGCGGCAGGTTTGGGAATCGGCAAACCTGCCGGTCCCGCCTCGCCGCCCGGTGGTGCTCGGGGCGGGCGCCGTAGCGGTGTCCGACTCCGATGCGGTCGAATATGGCGCGTTCGGGCAACGTTGTGTGACCGCAGACGTAACCGGCGCCCGGTCGCGTTGAACGGCCGATCGGCTGTGCTTCTACTGAGCAGATGGACTACCCCCACTCGGAGCGGCTCCACCAGTTGACGAGCCAGTACCGGCGACAACTCGCAGAGGTCGGGGAGACGCAGCGCAAGCTGCGGGAGATCTCCTGCACGGCAAGCGCACCCAGGCACGCCGTCACCGTGACGGTCACCCACGGTGGCGTGGTCGCCGACATCAAGTTCCCCTCCGGGGCTTACCGGCGCATGGCGCCCGCCGAGCTGGCGGGTGTGCTGCTCAAGACGCTCGCGGAGGCCCAGCGACTCGCTCGTCGAGCGGCCGCGGAGGTGGTCGCGCCGACCCTGCCACCCGGCATGGACGCGCAGAAGCTCTTCTCCGGCGAGGTCGACCTCCAGTCCTTGCTCACGCCCGAGCCGGAGCTGCGGGACGTCACCCGCGACCTCATGGACATCAGGGATTGATGACGATGGTCACGAGCTCCTTCAACGGCAATCCGGGCTCCGTCCCCGGATCCGGCGGCGAAGTGCCGACCAAGTCGGCACCCGGCAGCAGGCCGATCGACCGCGGCCCCGGTGCCGGGCACATCTCGATCAACACCGGCGCGATCGTCCGCAGCGCCGGCCAGTTCGAGGGAGCGGGCGACAACATCGACCGCTTCGCGAGCCGGCAGCAGAAGATCCTGCCCCGTCCGCCGCTGGTCGACGGCCAGGCCGACGAGACCTGGAACCAGTTCTCCGGCGACTACGAGCAGGGCACCAGCACGTTCCTGGAGGGCGTGCGCTGCCTCGGCCAGGCCGTGCGCTCACTGGTGGAAAGCCTCGTGCAGTTCGCGCAGTACTGCCAAGCGACCGAGGACAACGCCGTGTCCATCGCGAAGCACGCGGTGGATTCCGACGACCCGCCGCCCTAGGGCGTGTGTCGAAGTCTGTGTTCGCGGTAGCCGGGCCTGAGGTGGTTCCTGGGGGCACGGCCGACTGGCCCGCATACAACAGCGGTATGCGGGCCAGTCGGCCGCACCGCCAGGAACCACCTCAGGCGCGACTCCCATCGAACGAGACTTCGACACACGCCCTAGCCCCACCCCACGTTCCGACCTCGTCCGACCTCGTCCGGCCACGGTGGCGGCCGGGCCGCGGCGGCACTTCCACTTGGTGGTCCCGGAGAGCCGGCCCGCCGCGCCGATCCGATACGACCACTGGGATCCCCATGAGCGGCACCCGCACGTGCTCGGTCAGCGAGTCGTCGCTGCCTGCCTTGTGCCGCGCGGTCGGGGGGTGAGCGGTGGAGATCAACTTCGATCCGGACTTCGACTGGTTGTGGATCCTGGTAGCGGGTCAGAAGGCGCCGAGGGTCGATGTGGCGGCCACTCGCGCGTTGGCGCGGAGCTGGTTGGAAAGCGGTGCCACGCTCAGCGAGATGACGGCCGCCCTCGACGAGCTGGCGGCCAAGGTCGAGGACGCCCTTGGTGGCAGGCTGGGCGGTGCGTTCCGCAGTCAGGTCCGGGAAGTCGTCGCTTCCGTGCCCCAGTTGGTGGGTCTGGCCCGGCAGCAGTCGGACAGCCTGTTGAAGCTGGCGTTGAACGTCGAGCAGTCGATCTACTCGATGATGATCGAGATCGTGTGGTTCGCCTCGTCCATCGTGTGGGCGCTGTCCAATCCGTTCACCGCCCCCTTGGTGCCGTCGTTCATCACCGCCGCACGTGTTGCCGTCACTCGCATCCTGGAGAAGCTGCACTGGGTTCTGCGGTTGCTGGCCGAGGCCGTGCAGGAGGGCGTGGAGGAGGTCGTGCAGGGCGCGATCGCGCAGCTGATCCAGTTCGCGGAGGGCAACCGCGTCCAGTGGGACGGCGAGAGCACGTTGATCGAGTTCGTCGCGGGTGCCGCGGCGGGTGGCCTGATCAAGGGCGGCCACATGGGTATGGCGAAGTGGAAGCCGGGTGTGGCGAAGTCGGTGGTGTTCGGCGCGGCGAACGAGGCCGCCGCGGAGACCTTCGTGGGCCTGGGGACCGCCGGGGTCTTCGGCAGCAGCCTGGACGACGTGTGGACCGGCACGGTCAACGGCGCGTTCAGCCACGCGGCGGAGCGGGGTGCGGGCCACGCCGGGCAGAAGATCGGCGAGGTCGTCGCCGGCATGGCCGCCGCGAAGCTCTTGAGCATCCCCGACATCGCCATGCCCGACGCGCCCGCGCTGTCGGGGGAGCACAAGGCGCTGGGCGGCGGCTCCGGCCCTGGACCCGGTTTCGACGGTGGTGCCGGTGACGTCGGCGCGGCTGCTGTTCCGGTCAAGAGCCTGGGGGGCGGTGGTCCTGGTGCGGCTGGTGTCGTACCCACCGGGCAGCCTGGCGGAGGCCAGACAGGCGGGGAGACAGCGGGTCTGAGCGTGCCAAGAGGGGCACCGGCCGGGGCGGACGCCCTGTCGGGCACAACGGTGGCGAGCGATCGGCCTGGGGGGACGCCGGGCGTGGCGCAGATGCCGTCGAACTCCGGTGCCACGCCGGGAACAGGGGTTCCGGAGGGCGACGCGCTCGATGTCGCACCGGGTGCGGAGACGCCTGCTCCGACCGGCGCTGAAGCCGGTTCGCGTGCGCAGGTGGACGGCATCGTCACGTCGACCGCGCCGGATGGTGCCGCACCGTCCCAGATACCGACCGCTGTCGCCGAATCGCCTTCCGCCGATGAGGTCGTGCACTCCGACTCGGGCCTGACCGCCGATTCACCGGTGACGGATTCGCCGCACGTGAGCGGGCCCGACGGTGGGCCGCAGGACCTCCCCGGCACGTCGGGGTCTTCGCCCGAGAGGCCCGCGTCGGCCGTCCCACCGGACGCGGGGGTCCAGCCGCCTCCCGTCCAACAGGAGCACGCTCTGTTGGGGCAAAACCAGCCGGGGCAAGCCCTGCCGGGGCAGCCGCAAACCACCGCGCCACAACAGGGACAGGCACAGCCGGGCCAGACATCGGGGGGCTTTGGCCGAGGTGGCCCGACTACTCGTGCGGGCCTTCCGTCGGTTGCCCCGGTCGACTTGCCCGTGCCGGGCCCGCCCAGGTTGTCGGGTACTCCCTTGCTGGAGCGGGACTCGCCGTTGTCGCAACCCACCCTGGTGGCCGACGTGGCCCACGCCCACGCTTCGTACACCCCCAGGTCGGCGGTCGACTCCGATGTGGACGAGGTCGAAAGCTTCACCAGCGACGAGACTCCCGCCACCGTCGGCCGGCCTTTCGGTGGGACGGGCCAGAACGATCCGTCGCCGGGAGTCGGTTCGGCGCTGACGATGGATACCGCGGTGGAGTCGCCCGTCCGCGGTGCCGCGGATCCGAACGAGTCCGCGCCTGGAGACGACGTGGGAGAGCCGAGTGACGGCCCGGTGGTTTCCGCTGCGGCGCCGTACTCCAGCGAGTACCGAGTCGACGTGGACGAGCTCAACCTGGTGGCGACCATCCCGGTCGACGTGGGCGAGATCGAGGTTTTCGACGTCGCTTGGCGGACATCGCGCGAACCGCTGTACCGCTTGGACGACCGTCCGCTGGACGAGGTGTTCGGTGTGGGCTTCCAGCCATTGAGCAGAACGAACTACGACCTGATGAGCAGAATTCTCGCGGACGACGCGAGCGTGTACGTGTCGACGACCCGCAATGCCGATCTGCACCTCGAGCCGAGAGCGCGCGGAGCCTACCGAATCCGCTACCGGCACCTGTTCGACGTGCCTGGCGGAATCGTCGTCAACGACTCGCCCATTCTGCATTCGGTGTTGCACGAGCACGAGGAAGAGGTCGCGTTCGCCGGCGGCATCCGGTCCGAGTTCCACGTCGGCGCCCACGAGATCAACGCCGACGGCAGCATCGGCCGCTTCCACCCGAACCCCGGCTATCGGCCCGGCGAAGCACAGGCGGTTGCTGCCCCCGTCCCTGCACCGCCCTCGGCTGAACGGGCTGATACCACCACGTTGGAGCCGGTCCCGTCCGGCTTCACGCGGGTGTCCTCGGGCCCGGTGTTCGGGTTTCCCGTGCCGGGCGGCGTCGATGCCTCCGTGGTGACCGCTCTGAGCGACGCCCTCGACGAGAGCGGCGACGGTCCGCAGAGCGGGGGAGACCGGATCGTCGTCGTGGTCGACTCGCCGGACGGCAGGCAAGCGAGAGTCGCGTCCGGCGACGGACAGGTGCACGAGATCGACGGTCGGGAACTGGCCGTGGAGCTGCTCGCCGACCCGGAGTTCCGGCGGAGGGTCAACGAGGGCCACGAGGTGTTGCTGGTGGCGAACAAGGCCGGTGAGCGGGGCAACTTCGGCGGGCTCGGCTTCGACTTCGCCGGTGCCCTGCGGGCGGAGGGGCTGTTCAACGATGTCCGGGCAACGACCGGCACCCCGCAGGTCGGTCCGGACGGAGTGCGGCTGGGAGCCGTTGAACTCGTGTCGACCCTGCGCGCCGGCGACCTGCGCATCACTGTGTTGCGCGATACCGCCGGTCGACCGGTGGCGCTGATGGTGCGCAGTCCGGGCGACAGCGAACTGTTCGAACAGGCGCGGGAATGGGCGCGCAACGTCACCGCGAACGGGCTGAGCGACCACGACGTCGACGGCGGACGGCTCGCCCCTTCGCCGTGGTCGTCTCGACAGGTACCGGGCTTCGTCCTGCTCAGCACCAGCCCGCGGGGGGCGCGGGCGGTACGCGCCGACGGTGCCCCGGTCGACGTCTCGTTGACGGAGCTGGCCGTCGTCCTGCGTGCCGACCCCGCCCTGCGCGACCTGCTCGGCGACGGGAGGAAAGTCGCTTCCCACAAGGACATCGTGCTCGGCACCCTGACCGGCGGGCTAGTGGGCGACGGGGCGGAGTTCAACCAAGCCCTGCTCGACGGCGGGTACGCCCGCCGGCTGCACTCGGCCCCCAGCCCGATGACGTTGTCCCCCGACGGCAGGATCACGCTGGGGGACGGGTCGTTCACCACCCACCAGGCCCCGTTGCCAGGTCCGGACAACGTCGTCGCCCGCGTGATGGCCAACGCGGCCCTCGGCACCTACGGGGTCTTCTTCCCGTTGGACAAGTCGGACGAAAAGGCGGAGCGGAGCGCGAGCTACCGCACGCCGATGCGCCTGCAGTACTTCCTCCGCGGCAAGGATCGGTTCGAGGCGTTCGTGGCACCGTGGTCGGGCAGCGCCACTCGGCCGGTGGTCGTCGACGGGCACAACATGGGCGACGACGGCTTCGGGCTGAGGTTGACGACCGATCACCCTGATGTCTGGGGCGATGCCACGACCGTGGACGGTGCGCGGAAGGCCATGATCGTCGCGGGCTCCGCGATCTACCGGCAGGCCGGCCTCGATCCCACCGCGCCGGTCGTGCTGCTCCAGTGCTGGGTGAACCGCCCGACGCCGGGGTCTGACACCCCCACGCCGGCAGCGGGGTTCAGGGAGCAATGGGCGCGTTTGGTGCGGTCGGTCGAGGTGTTCGGAGCCACCGGGAAAGCACTGGTCGCCGACCATACCGCGGCGATCGGGTTCCACGAGGCCGGTGGTGCGATGACCCTGGCCGGGCCGGACGGCGGGCAGCCGGTGCCGGAGCTGCCGATGGCCGACCTCGTGACCCAGGAGATCGACCCGCTGCTGCTCCGGTTCGACCACCGCGCCCCGAACATCCGGACGCGGGACGTCGAGCAGGTGCGGGAGACCGCGCGAAGGGTCGCTCGTGCGGCGGCGTGGCGCAAGATCAAGGGGGCGGGCATCCCGGAGGTGCTGATCACCGGCTACGGCGACGAGAGCGACCCGGCCGGCGGGGTCACCGACGAGCAGCGGGGCCAACTGCGCGCGGATGACGTGGCGGCCGTCTTCACCCAGGAGTTGACCGAGGAGTCCTTGCGCCTGAGGAAGTTCGGTTTCGACGTTCGTGCCGAGCACATCGCCCTCCGTTCCACCGGTTCCGCGGCGGACGACCGGTTCGGGCGGGCGGCGACCGTCGAGGTCCGGTTGTCCGCCGCGGAACTCGGTCAGCGTGCGTTGGAGGGCGATCTCGACTTCACGTCGGAGGCCGCCCTCCAGGAGTTGGAGGAGGCCTTCGCGGAGCTCGCGCCGTCCTGGAGCAGCGACCTGCCGCAGGTCGTGCGGCCGACGGCGGGGTCGGCGACCTACACGTCGCGGAACGGGGACGACAGCTCGGACGCGGAGTCGGATCCCGGCTCGGACCTCGAGACCGCGGTCGGGAACCTGCGGGTGGTGGAGGCGGCCAGACCCCTTCCGCGTACCGCGACCACGTCCGGTGGTGTCGCCTTCACCGCTGATGACGATGTGCTCGACAAGTGGTCCGATGTGCACGAGGCGATGCCGTCGAGAAAGGAGGGCGACGGGCCCGAGCCGTTCCTCGTGTTCGTGGGTGTGCGGGGCGAGACGTTCGTCGTCGACGGTGTGGCCGTGACCGGTGCGGAGCTCGCTCGTCAGGTATCGGCACACGCCTCGTTCCGATCGGCGGTGTCGGCGTCGCCGGGTGTCGAGGTGTCCGTGGTGCTCGACGATCCGACCGGGGTCGCGGATGTCGCCGAGGAGCTGAGGGCGTTCGCGGTGGCGATGCGGGACGACGGAGGGTATCGGCACGTGACGGTGGCGCGGCGCCCCGTCGATCGAGAACCGTTCGCCGGTGGTTTCGAGCAGGTGTCGCCGGTGCTGCCGGACGATGTGGTGTTGGTGCCGTTGTTCGACGGGCGGCGGGAGATCGGCGTCGGGGTTCCCTCGGACGTCGCCGCTCAGCGCTCCTTCGAAAAGGTCGCCTCGCACGCGATTCCCGAGGGGCGCAGGCTGATCGAGGAGAAGGAGGGCTTCGACTACCGCCTGTCCAAGGAGGCGGGGGAGGAGGTCGTCGCGCCGTGGGCGCAGTCCCTCGAGCCGAGTGGGGGCGGTGAGTTGCGCGCGCTGTTGCAGACGAAGAACGGGCACTACACGGCTCTGCTCAGGAACCGCGCACGGTCCGTGCGGGTCAGCGATTCCGAGGCCGCCGGGATTCTGCTGGGGACCAGTGTTTTCAAGGGGGCCCTGAGCGGGGACGTGCGGCCGACGCTCGTCGTCGCCACCAACGACCTCACCATGACCGGTGGTCCGGATCTGACTCCTGGCCTGTGGAGCGAACTCGTCGCTCGATCCGGTCCCTGGCCGGGTTTCCACTTCCAGGGAAGGATCGCGCCTTCCAAGCGCGGCCAGCTGAGGGTGTTGCCGGGCAAGCGGTTCACCGAGGTGCCGCTCACGCTTTCCGACGTTCGGCACCGCGAGACCGGTTCGGTGGTCGGCCTTCCGGCAAGCGCCGAGGACCTTGATCAGCTGAAGAGGTTCGCGGGAGCGCATCCGGATCTCGGCCAGGCCCTGTCCGGTCCGTGGGGTGGGCGTGAGCCCCTTGTCGTCGTGGTCGACGGTTCCGAAGGGCACGCCAGGGTCTCGCTGTCGAACGGTCAGTCCTTCTCGGCAGAGGGAGGGCAGCTCGGGCGGTTGTTGCTGGAGCTTCCCGAGTTCGCCGCACGGATGCGGGCGGATCCGACGCGGCCGGTGGTGTTGGTGTCCGGCCACGGCGCGGCGCGGCTCGGTTTCGGGGGACTGGGGTTCGACGTCGCCGGCGCGTTCCGCGCGGCCGGACTGTTCAACCCCGTCTACGCGCCGACGGGGGGCGCGACGCTGGCCGGGGGTGAGGTCGTGCTCGCCGAGGGGTCCACGTTCGCGGAGGTGTCGGTCTGGCGGGCGGGTGATCTGCGCGTCGAGGTCTTGTCGGGAACCAAGAACGACGTGCGAATGCTGGTGATCCGGTCACCTGGTGACGAATCCTTCGTCGACGGACTGCGCAACTGGCTGTCGCGGACGGATCGGAAGGCCATCAGCACCTTCCTCGGCGCGGGCTGGAAGCAGCACAAGGCGCCGTGGCGCGAGGAGGTCCCGCCCGTGCTCGTCGTCGCCCGGTCCACCGGGGACGGTTTCCGCGGGCAGCGTTCCGACAGTCGCGGCGTCGTGGTCTCCACGGCCGAGTTGGCGCAGGTGCTGCGCGACGACCCTCAGCTGCGTGAGCTCATGGGACACGTAGGAAAGACGGGCGACCTGGGTGCCAGCACACCTCTGCTCCTGGTCGCCCAAGGGGAGCGACCTGTTCTCGACCTGGATGTCTTCGCCGAGTCGATGGTTCCTGGCGGCTATGCGCGGACGATGTACGCGAGCGTCGGCCCGCTCACGTTCGGGTTCGGGGCCCGGGGTTTCCTCGGGGCCGAGGGGGGATTTCAGAGCGTTACCCCGACACTGGGGCCTGAGGCCTACGTCAGCTACCCGATCGTGTCCTCCGATGGTGTGGTGTGGGGCCACACCTTCCCCACGGTGGCCTTCCAGGTGCCGTTCGACACCCTGTTCGGCCTGCGCTACGCGGGTGATCGGCAGAAGTTCTACTTCCAGCAGAAGAAGGACTCGAACGGAGTGATCTCCGATGTCCCGCGGAGAACTCCCTGGGCGGGCAAGCCGGTGTGGGTCAACATGGGTCATGCGGGCTCGCGAGAGGGCCTCCAGTTCGCGGTGGCGACCGGGCGTCCGCACGTCCGGGGTGACCTCGTGTGGCTCGTCGGCGATGAGGCCGCCGGTGCCATCCACGGCAGCGAGATCTTCCGGCGCGCTGGTGGTTCCGACCGGATCCTGCTGCTGTACTGCGAGATCAACCAGCCCATTCCGGACGGGAACGGAGTCACGCGGGCGCAGCAGGTCAAAGTCGCGTGGGTGGCTGATCACGGGCCGGTGGAGATGTTCGGCGCGACGACGGAAGCCTTTGCCGACATGGGTGGCTACCTCCTCGTCGAGGACGGCGGTGAGTTCACGGAGGTCCTGCTGCCGGGCGAGGAGCCGTCGGCACAGCCCGACTCGGAGCAGGGGATGGCGGGCGCCGCCGGGCTGGAGGTCGCGGGATCGCCCGGTCGGCAGCAGACGGAGCGCATGGGTGCGAGTGCGCGCGGGACGGCTCCTGGGGTGCCCCCCGGCCCCGCGGCGGGGGCGGCGGGTTCCGACGGACCGCCTCCGGCCGCATCCGCTGCTCCGGCCGAACCGGCCCCGCCCGTCGAACCGGCGGTGCAGGAGGAGACCGCGCCCGCCGGGCCAGTCGTGCAGCAGCAGACCACGCCCGCGGCCGAGTCCGCGGGTTCCGAGGTGCCGGTGCGGCCGAAGGGTGTGGCCCCGGAGCTTCCCGCCGCCCAGGAGTTCGCGGAGGCGCTGGGCGCGAGCGAGCCCGGCGGTTCCGGGTCGGTGGCGAGCACGGCAGGCCATGAGCTGTCTTCGGTCGCGCCGGCCGAACCGGCCGTGCCGGCGGCCCAGGCCGCGCCCGCGCCCGTGATCCCCGGCGTGCCGAGTTACCTGCGCGACAGCACGAGTCTGGGCATCGCCCAGCAGAACGGACCGGTTCGCGCGGACTTCGGCGGCGCGTTGGACGAGCTGCTGCCGCCGGGCCCGCGCGTCGGCGTCGACGGCTTCGTCGAGGACCTGGTGAACGGCATCGGCAAGTTCCTCGGCAGGGGGCACACCGCCGACGTGACGATCGGTGGCAGGCCGTACGAGCTGCACGGCGTCGCGCGCTTCGGCTGGCAGACCGCGGTCGAGGGCGCGCCATCGGACCTGAGCACCACGATGACCGGACCCGGTGGCACCGGCACGATCTCGGCGTCGGCGACGGTGAAGGACGGCAACACCGGGCTGCTGGTGTTCGTCCTGACCGCCGCACCCGGCATCTTCGCGGTCGGCAGCGCGCAGCTGTCCACGGACGCGAGCAACGTCGTCACCTCGTCCGTGGACGCCAAGGCCGGGGAAAGCAACCAGATGGACCTGCTGATGCCCGCGAGGGAGTTCGCGGTTCCGGTGCGGGTCGAGCTGACTCTGCGGCACGCCGGGCAGCGCCCGGTCGGTGAACCGGTTGTCGTCGCCGGTAACACCGACCTGCTGGTGCCTGCCGGGCTGAGCGACACCGGAGGCACCGGTGCCGTCGCCACCGGGACGTCGTACGTCGAGTCGGTCGAGTTCGGGGGCGGCGCACCCGGTGTGTACCGCGGCAGGCCACTGCCGCCCGGACCGGACGGCAGCCACCGGTTGTTCGACAAGGTCGCCGCCGCGCTGCCGTCGTCACTGGTGAAACCGGGGCGGCCAGGACGCACGGCACTGCGGGAGTTCCTGACCGGCGACACCGTGCACGACCACTACCACGACATCGCCGTGACCGCGGAGGACGCCGCCCGAGGTCGGGGCTGGGTGCGTTCGGAGTCGCTGTTCTCCGGCAAGCACCCGCTCCTGTCGTGGTCCGACACCCCCAGCGCGGTCGAGATGCGGCTGGTCGAACGGGTCGAGCCACAGGTGTTGCAGACCGTGCCGGACGCGACGTTCGTCGAGACCGGCACGGTCGGCACCGGCACCTCGGACACCGGCACCGCCGCCCGAGGGCTGACCGGCAAGATCATGATCGGCCCCGGCATGGACATGGGGGCGATCAGCCTGGTCGTGGGGCCGATCGCGGGCGTCGGGGCGGAGCGTGGCCGCGACCAGGACATCGGTCGTTCGGGTGAGATCGAGACCACGAAGACCTGGCGCGGGCCCGCTCAGCGGGTGCGGCGGCGGTTCGACCTCGAGGTGCGGGTACCGGGCAAACCCGCGATGAGGTTCGCCGACGACGTGACGGTGGTCGAGTGGGTGCGAGTGCTGGCCGACGCTGCCACGGCCGTACCCGCGGAAGCGCCGCCGGCGACCCCCGCGCAGGGCGGAGAACCGTCCACGGGCCAGGACACGGCCCCTCAGCGGAGTCTGTTCGGTCCCGAGGCGCTCGAGTCCGGCCGGGCGCTGGCCGGTGCGTCGCTGCGGGTCTCCGGTGTCGCCGAGCGGATGCTCGACCTCATCGAGAACTCCGTGCGCAAGGTACCCGGCCACCGGTCGTGGTACCTGAGCAGTGACCGCTTCCTCGACCAGTTCGACGACAAGTCCGCGGGCCGGGTACTGGGGCGCAAGCTCCAGGAGGGACTGCGCCGCCGGGACGCGCTGCGGGGGCTGCTGACCGACCGCGAGCTGTCGATGCTGGCCGACCGCGCGCTGTCCGCGGACGGGCTGCGACTCCCGATGGTGCCCCGGCACGGCTGGGGCCACGACTACCACGTGGCCTTCACCCTCCGGGCGACCATGTCGGACCTGCGCGACACCGGTGAGGTCACGACACCCGCCGCCGTGGAGCAGGTCACCACGACCGACGTCGCGAGCAGCAGTCTCAAGGGCACCAGGACGACGACCGCGAGCGCCGGGTTCGCCAGCCGGGTCACCGGTGTGATCGCGGAGCGGGCCGCGATCCTGGTGTCGTCGTTGACGGGCGTGTTCACCTGGACCAAGACCGGCTTGACCGGTGTCACCGCGAAGCGTTCCCTGGTGTCGAAGATCGGTCAGGACAGCGGACTCACCGCCGAGCCGGTGCACCACTTCACCGCGAACCTGGCGTGGTCGCTGACCGGCACGACCTACCGCCGCCACAACGCGATGACGCGCGGCCTCAGCTTCGGCAGTCGCGGTCTGCACGTGCCGCGGGTGGAGCCGGTGTCCATCGTGGACCCGGCGACGGACGAGGCGGCTCCGGAAGCCGTCGTCACCGTCGCGGCGGATCTGCGAGTGCCCGCGGCCCACGTCTCGCGCACCCGTCCCGACCCCATCGCCGTGGATCGCACGCCGGGACAGGAACTGCCCGGCCTGACCTTGCGACCGGGCCCCGACACCCCGGCGGCGGACGACGCGTTGCGCAGTGGACTGTCCCGCGACCTCGACGGCGTACGGGTGACCAGCTTCGGGGGACTGGAGTACGTGCGCGCGGCGGTGAAGAACGCGCTCACCCGTGCGTCCGGAGATCCCGTGTTCTCGTTCCCCGAGTCGGACAACAGCACCCTCATCGAGAACGTGCTGGCCCCCGACACCCTCAAAGCGGACCCGCGCCTGTTCAGCCGGACCATCGGTGTCCGCGGCCTGACCTGGCCACGGCGGCGCCTCAAGCAGCACGCCGCGGCCGAGGTGTCGTTCGTGCCGCGCGACGTCGAGGTGCTGCCCGGTGAGCGTTGGGAGCAGAGCACGGTCACCACGTCGACGGAGACGCAGACCGGCAACAGCACCCGGACGACGTGGAAGGCCGTCCCTGTCGTCGACACCACGGCCATCGCCTTCTACAGGGACGTCGCGCCCGGCGACAAGATCGTGATCCCTGGCGCGCTCGCCATCCTGGAGAACAACCCGATGACGACCGAGGGCGGTAGCGACGACGAGGTGGCCACCGAGGTGGCCACCGGCACCACCATCAGCAGGCAGCCCGAGCGGTTGCACCACGTGCGGTTCGGAGTGCGGGTCACGGTCGCCGCCGAGGTGCGGTCGCGGCGCTGGCGCCACGCGTGGGGCCTGTTCCGCGCAGGCTCACCGGGCGCGGCCAACGAGCGGTTCGACCTGCCGCGTGCGGTCACCGCCTGGGTCACCACCGCACAGCTCGCCGCGTTGCGCGCGGGGCAGGCGGCGCAAGACGCTCGTGCCGACCTGCACGACGAGGCACAGGCACCTGAGCGGGCCGCGCCCGTTCCCGCGTTCCTGCGTCCCCATGAACCGCTGTCGCTGGGCATCGGCGCGGTGGACGGCGTGGTGGACCTGCGGTCCGTGCTCCCCGCCCTGCGCCAGGACCTCGCCCGATCACTCGGCCCCAAGCGCGCGGCGCGGCTCATCCCGTCCTCGCCGTTGAGTCGCGCCCACGACAACTACGCGGCGATCACGTCGTGGCTCGCCGACTCGCAGACCTGGCTCGAGGACTCGTCGTCGACCGGCACACCGCGCCCCCTGAGGCTCGAGGACCGCGCGAGCGGACAGACCTACGAGTTCGTCGTCACCAACGAGCTGCTGGCCACACCCGAGTTCACCGGTCTCGTCCACGGCCGGCTCAAGCAGACGCGGACCACCACGTCGCTCGGCACGAGGGTGCGCACCTTCGCCAGGACCGCGCTGCGGATGGAACCCGTCGCGGTGCCCGGTGTGCTGGTGGGCGGACCCGCGCCGAACGAGCAGGTCTCGCGCAGCAACCCCTTCGGAATGCTCGGAGGCGGGCTCACGGGCGACGTCGTGCTGGGGATGAAGAAGCGCGCGAAGAAGGAGACCCGCAAGACCGTGCGCGACCGCTCGGTGGAGACGTCCGGGCCGCTCGCGTCCTACCGCGCCCGCGTCGGGTTCACCGTGTCGGTGCACCGACACGGTCGGCAGATCGCGGAGGCCGGCACCGAACGCGCGCTGACGGTGCTGCACCTGCCGGAGGACGCGGGGGCCCCAGGACGTTCCGGTGCAACGCCGGGCGCGGTGGTGCGTCCGCGGGAGCAGGCCACCCCGGACGCGCTCTCGCACTGGCGTGGTGAGCCCGCGTTCACCGGTGGCTGGGTGAGCCGCCTCCAGTTCGACGTCGACGACCTGGCCGACGGCGCCGCGACCGCCTACCGGACGGCGACGGGGAGCGAGGTCGTCCCGGCCGGGATCAGCCGCGCGCTGCGCGCCTCGCTCACCGGGCCGCGGGTCAAGGCGCTGCTCCCGGCCGCGGGCACCGGCGCTGTCCCGCTCGATCTGCCCGCCTGGTCCGGCCTGGCGATCGAGATGCACGTTCGCCGGTCCGGCTCACCGACGCTGACCGGAACAACGGCCCGCACCACCGTGACGACCTCGGGCGAGGAGTCCGTGCAGCGAAGCGCGGAGGAGATGACGAAGGCCGAGTTCGGCCTGTTGGGCACGCCCATGGCGGGATTCGGTGGCACCCAGCCCCCTGGGAGCGAGAGAATCGGCGAACGCCGGGCCTTCGGTGGTGGAACCGGGTTCTTGCTGCCGCTGCTGTCGATGGGCGGAGTCGAGTCCGAAGGCGAGGTCGAGGCCTCCCACACCCACGCGACGCCCGGCGATAAGTCCACTTCGGACGGTCTGACCGGACTGTGGCTCAACGATGTCGAGGTCCGGTTCGTGGCCCGGCCGACCTCCAGGATCACCCGCAAGGACACCGCGGTGGTCGACGTGCTGATCAGCGACGCGGTGGTGGTCGCGGAGGACCGCGGGCAGGACACGATCCCGGCTGAACTGGCCGACGCCGCTCGTTCACTCGCCGCAGCGGCGGACGAGGAAGCGTGGTGGGCCGCGTACGGCGACTACCTCGCGGCGTTGCCGGATCTGACACCGGATGAGGAGGTCGTGCCGCCGGGGCCGGTGGTGGAGGCGGTGCCGCCGCAGCTGCCGAACCCGGAGGGGGAGGAGGAGGTACCGCTCGAACCGGTGGTGGAGCAGGTGCCGCCGCAGTCGCCGGATCTGGTCGTGGTGGAGGAGGTTGCGCAGCCTGAACCGGTGGTGGAGGAGGTGCCGTCGCGGTTGCCGGGGCCGGCCGGGGACGAGGAGGTCGTGCCGCTCGAACCCGCGGAGGAGCAGGAGTCGCCGGTCGACGAGTCCAGCCGCGGCGCGGTGTTCCCGCCGCCCACCCTGCGGACCTCGGACGAACCGCTCTACGTCACCGACTCGCGCCCGCCGGACGTCGTCCGGGAGGAGGGGTTCCCCGCACCGGATCGTGGTCTTGACCTCTACTCGCAGGTCACCTCGCCGGATGGGGACGGCTTCCCGACGATGAGGCGGGATCGTGCCGCGGCACGAGAACTCGGTGTGGGCGAACCCCTCTACGTCGTCAGCGCCCCGGGAGGCGTGGACGTGGCGGCGACGATGGCGCGCCACGGGGACCGGGGCGGTCCGTCGGGCGTGGTGTTCCCCGAAGGCGTGGCACCCGAGCACGTCACTCCGTGGGTGGAGCCCGACGAGCCGGACAGCGTGGTGCGGCTGACGGTGGCCGCCGATGCGGTGTCGTTGCCCCCGTCCGACCGGCTGTCGCTCGACGGTCTCGCCGACGTGGGCGAGGTGCACGTGCGCGCGGAAGGCGACCTCAGCGGGGACGAGCCGCGTGACGCGCTCGCGCTCGTCGTCGAACGACTGCGGCCGGACCTCCGGATGCCGGAGATCCGGCAGGTGGAGAGCAGGCGGCAGGTGCGGGTCGAGGAGGCGACCGTGCCAGGGCCGCTGACGGGCGAGGCCGCCGACGTGGGGGAGATCCGGGAGGTGCAGGCCAGGCGGGAGGTGCGGATCGAGGTGTGGACCGCGCCCGAGCCGCTGACGGTCGAGGTCGTGTCCCCGGAGGACGAACCGCCCCCCTCGTTCCGGGTGGTGCGGCGCAACAACCTGGTCCACTTCCCGGCGGGCACGCGCTCCGATCTCGCGGACCGCCTGGAACAGCTCGACGTCGCTCTCGACGTCTACGCCCAGTTCGACGCCGGGGGACGGGTGCAGTCGCCGTCGCGGCCTGTTCCGCACCATTCGCCGGACGCGCTCGTGCTCGTCGTCGACGACGTGACCGCCGTGCCGGACGTGCTGGGTTCCGCACTGGTGGAAGGGCTGTCCGCCGCCGCTCCGCTGGCGCTGGTCGTGCTGGTCGGGCAAGCGGCGGGCGCGGAACTCGCGGCACAGGTGGCGGCGCGGCTCCCGGCAGGACGCCCTCTGGTGTACGCCACGGGCCCGTCCGGGGTGAGTCCCGAGGACGGCACCCTCCTGGTGCACGCCGACGCGAGCCTCGAACTCTGGGAGCACGGTGCGGTCGAGCTGGCACCGGTTCCCGAGCCGTCCACCGGGCCTGGCGGGTTGCGCCACGACCGCCCAGACCTGCTCCTGGAAGCGGTGGGCCTCCAGCTCACCCCGGTGCAGGTGCTGGGGATCCGCGCGCAGGCCGCCCAACTGGTCGAGCACACGGCCGTGCGATCCGCCAAGGGGTTCGCCGCGCCCGTCGTGACGGTGAACGCGCCCACCGCGGCGGCCGCGGAGCACGTGGCGAAGGTGTGGCGCGGCGAGGTCGCGGACCACGCGAGCCGGGGTCGGGACACCTTGGTGTCGGCGGCCGACCTCGGTCTCGAGGCCGAGGTCGTGCTCGTGCCGGAGCTGCCCTCCGGTGTCGTCGAGCTGAGGATCGACTGGGAGATGGCAGGTCCCGGTTGTCAGCCGCTCGGCGGGTCCGGGCCGGACCACGTCGCCGCGCCCGTGGTGATCACCACCGAGTCGCTGCCCCGGCCGCACCCCGTGCTCGACGACCCGAGCTGGGCGCACAGCACCCTTCCCACCGCGCAGTGGATGGTCGACCCCGATCCGGTGAGCGAGTCGGAGCGGGAAGCGGCCCGGCGCGGTGCGGTGCCGGTGGCGGTGTCCGGCGAGGACGTCGGACCGACGACGGCGGTGATGGGCCCGGTTCCCCGATTCGAGGCCTGGCGGCACCCGATCGTCTACGACCTCGCGAGGTACGAGGTCCGGCCGGGGAAGTGGGTGCAGGAGTACACGGCCCGGCTGCGGTTCCAGGCCGGTCCCGACGTCGACGTTCCCGCGCTGGTGGCCCGTGCCCAGGCCGGTGCCGACAGGATGTTCAACAACCCCGGCTACCGCCTGCCCAGCGGCGACAGCCTTCACGTCCGGGTGCTGCACGACCCCACTCCCGACGCGCACGCCACGGTGGACATCGGGCCCGCGGGCACCGCGACGGACATGCTGCACTGGGCCGTCGACGCCGATGAGCTCGTGTTCGCGGAGGAACTGGGTCACATGCTCGGTCTGCACGACGAGTACCCCGTGCAAGCGGACGACGGTGAGCACTGGGTGTTCCGCGGCCCCCGGTCGAACCGGGTCGTCACCGACAACGGCCTGTTCACCGCGCACGTCGGGCACTACCTGCGGGAGCTGCGGGAGAACGGTCACACGGAGCTGCCGCCGCCGTCGGTGAAACCTCGGAACCTGTGGCTGCTGGAGACCAGGGCGCGAGCACTCGGAGCGGTGGTGGACGCACCGCTTCCGGTGGAACGGCACGAACCCGCCGCGGGCGTGCTGCCCGCCACCTCCGCGGGCCCCTCGGGTCAGCCCTGGTCGGAGCCGGGCTCGTCGTCCAGCGGGCCCGGCACCGAACAAACCCGGCCCGGCGGTGTC
Source organism: Umezawaea tangerina (assembly GCF_003002815.1). GTDB lineage: Bacteria > Actinomycetota > Actinomycetes > Mycobacteriales > Pseudonocardiaceae > Umezawaea > Umezawaea tangerina. The sequence goes on from NZ_PVTF01000008.1 coordinate 442,528, forward strand.
GGGGAGCCGAGCGCGGTGGTGTCGCTCGGGTCGCAGATCGCGCTCGGCCGCAGACACCTCGACGTGCTCGGCGGACGGTTCGCGGAGGCCGCACTGCCACTGGCGCACCGACTGAAGCAGGTCTGGGAGAACGAGGCCCGGCTGCCCGCCGTCGACCGCCTGGCCATCGCACGGGAGGCGGTTGTCCGCCTGCGGCAGCTGCGGTTGGCGCAGATGGAGGAGACCTACGACGCCGCGGCCGCCATTGGCGCGAACGGCGGCAACCCGCTGACGTTCTACCCCGATGGCGTGCCCGGCGGGGTCAGCGGCAGGCCCGATGCCTGGTTCGGCTTCGAGGTCGAGCTCCGGCTGCCGGGGGAGTCCTTCGCCGATGTCAGCCAGGACCTCGGGCAGAAGCTGGTCGCCGCCGGACACCTCTCCGCCGGGAACGAGGTCGAAGCGGGCTCCTGGTCCATGGTGGAGGAGCGCAACCCGCGGTGGGGGGTGGAGCTCGTCTCGTCGGTGCTGTCGGGTAGCCCGACCACGTGGGCGAGCCTGGCAGGGGTGCTCGAGGTCGCCCGGAACCACCGCGGCCGCGCCGGTCAGCAGCCGGACGTGATCGACACGGGCGGTCACGTGAACGTCAGCTTCACCCAGCAGCTCGGACCCGCGGAGTACGCCAGGTTGGCGCAGTTGGCCAAGGCGAACGAGATGGTGCTCTACCGGCTGGGGAACTTCAACGGCGCAGGCGCGCCGCAACGCGACATGATGTGGGTGGGCCCTCTGCCGATACCGCCGCACCCCGACGGGGTTACCTCGATCGGCGACGTCAAGAGGCTGAACCGCAGCAAGTTCGAGCTGATCAACTTCCGGCACGTGGAAGGCAAGCAGACCGACCGCCTGGAGTTCCGGTTCTGGGCGGGCAGCCTGGATCCGGCGGTGTGGCAAGTGCGCGCGGAGCTGTCGGCGGCGATGGCGTCGGCGGCGAAGGACCGGTCGATCCACGCCCTGCTGGACAAGGCGATGGCCGCGCTCAAGCCGGTGGGACCGGCCACGCCCCCCACCGACCGGGACGCGGCACTGGCCGTGCTGCTGGACTTCCTCGAACTCCTCCAGCTCAGCCCCGAGGCGCACGAGCAGGCGGTGCGACTGTTCGCTTGGAACACCTGGTGGAACCACACCGGTGCCAACGACACGCGGTTGCGCACCCAGTCGCTCATCGGGAGGGGAATCCGGAACGTCTACTTCCCGGACAACGCGCGGAGCGTGCCCGAGGCGCTGATGGCGATCGAGTCCATGCCCCGGATCGCGGGCGCGGAGATCGTCGCGGCGACGCTGTCCCCCGACGCGGGCACCGTCGAGATGTGGCACGGTGCCCCGGTCCACGCCCGCGACTTCGTAGTGGCCGTGGACAAGGTGAAGCCCGCCGCGTTCGTCCTGGGGGAGCTTCCTCCGGGCGTCGCGCCTCACGTGGTCTTCGCGATCGCAGGCGCCGCGCGCGGCCTCGACCTCGACCAGGTCGTCGAGGACCTGAGGGTGCCGGGCACCTTGGATCCGCTGCCCTCGTTGCCGTTCGCCCACCTGTTGGCCATCGCGACCCGAGACCATCCGGTGCTGGTCACCGCAGGAGCGGTGGGTGTGACCGAGGACGGGCGCGTCGTCTCGGACACCGAGTGGATCGAGCTGCAGCGGGACCGGAAGCCGTTGCGCACCGGGGAGACCGACGCCGAACGGGCGCTGCACCGCGCCCGGGCCAACGCACCCCAGCTCCAGGGCGGAGGACGATGACGCCGCGGCAGGCGAGCAGATGTCGGGCGGTTCGAGAGCGCCTGGGCTTCCCAACACCCACGACGAGGCGGAATTCGCCGAGTCCGCAACGAGGAGGACGACCATGACGGGAACCGCTGAGGAGACGCGGGGGGATGGACCGTCGGAGAACTGGTTCCTGCTGATCGATCCGGCCTGGACCCCCGCCGGTGAGAACGACGTGCCGCCGCTGGAATCGGTGGTCGGACTGTGGCCGGTGGAGGAGGACGGGAAGCCCGGGAAGTTCCGACCCAACCCGGAGTACCTGCCGAGCGACGACAACTCGCCGTCGGACCCGTTGGACGCCGTGCTGCGGCTGGTGGTGCAGGGGAGGGCCGAGGCCGAGCACATCCAGCTGCTGCTGCGGGACTCCCTGTTCGACCTGGCCCTGAACGGCGATGGACGACCGTTGATCACCAAGTCGCCGGACGACGTGCCGTGCGTCGTGGTGGCGACCGGTGAGGCGCACCGGCGGCGGATCGGCTCACCCGACTGGCAGCGGATCGAGATCCACGAACTGGTGGTGGCACTGGCGGACGGCGTGGACGTGCTGGTCAACCCCGGCGGGCCCGCGTCGGTACGGCTGACCGGGGATTTCCTGCGCGACACGCTGATGCTGGACGACGATCAGGTGGCCGAGCTGTACGCGGGCCACGCGGACGCCTCCGGGCCGCGGCTCGTGCCATGGCCGTCCGCGGCCGAGCCGGAGAGCGGGGATGACGAGGCCGCGGACCGATCGTCCACGACGGGCCGCATCCGTCGAGAGCACGGCTTCGCCGGTCGAGGGTGAACGTGTCGGGAAGTTGGCCTGGAAGGGCAGGTACCCGGTGCGTACGCCTGATCGCGGTGCTGCTCGTGATTGCCTCGTCCCAGTGAATGCACGCCTGCGCACGTTCCGCTTGCCGGGCGACACGAGCAAGTTCGTTCCCAAGGGAGATGCCCAATGGCCCCAGTGTCGACTACCACCCCCGGAATGCTGGCCGCGGCGGGCCACCTCGCCGACACCCAGAGCGTGGCCAAGAAGGGCGTGGCGACGATCACCGACTCGCTCACCGCCCTGAAGTCGACCTGGATCGGTGACGCGTCCACGGCGTTCGACTCGGCGATGTGCGCGTGGATGGACGACTGCAAGTTCATCGTCGGGAAGCTCGGCGAGATGATCGACGTCATGAACGGCAACCAGAAGGTCATCGCGGCCGGCGAGCAGGCCAACACCCAGCAGGCTTCCCGCATCCCGACCGGCCCTGGCCTCGCGGGTATCTAGAACCGCCGCCACGACCTCGTCCACATCGAGCTGAAAGGGACACCGCAGTGGCTACCTACACCTTCGACCGCGGCATGGCGGACTCGGTGCGCGACCAGATGGCCTCCGTCACCATGGCGTTGCGGAGCGAACTGGAACGCATGGACCAGCAGGTCCAATCAACCCTGCAGGACTGGCAGGACGGCGCCAAGGACCAGTACCTGGTCGCGAAGTCCCAGTGGGACGAGGTGGCGGCGCGGATGCCGAACAGCCTCCACTCCGCCGAGGTCGCGCTGAGCGAGATCACCGACGGCTACCTCAAGATCGAGCACACGGGCATGAACGCCTGGGGCGGATACGACGTCAAGTGAGCGCGGGTGGAACCGCCAGGTCACACCCGGCAGCGCCACCTGTTCCGACAGCCACACACGTGAGGAGTGATCAGCGATGACCACCGTCGGCGAATCCGTCGTTCCGTACTACGGCCCTGGTAGCAACCACCCGCCGGCCGACACGAGCTGGCAGGGCCCTGCCGACGGCTACTACAGCGACCAGTTCGTCTGGGGAAGCTTGCCCAAGGCTTCGGAGAACGCCACGAGCGGGGTCAGCGTCAACACCGATGCCCTGAGGATGTTCGCGCAGAACCTCCGCTCGCTGCTCGTGCCGCTGAAGGCGGCCCAGGACAGCCTGGAGGGCATGAGGCTCGCCCCCGGCGGCTTCTTCGACGCGTACGCGTTGGTCGGCAAGGTGCTCGGTTCCGGTGCCGGTGCGGGAGAGGCCATCCAGCCGACCACGCTCGACTTCATCAAGAAGGCGGTCCAGGCCGTCACCATCGCCGCTGACGAGCTCGAAGGTCTTGCGCGCCAGTACAAGAGCGCCGAGGAGCTCAACGCCGCCACCGGACACGATGTCGAGGAGTACATCCAGGGCGCGAAGGCCTACATCGGCAACGCCGTCGGCGTCGCCCCCGGTCTCACCTGACCGCGGTTCCCCCTGCGTTCGTCGCCGCATCCACTCGGGTCACGAGTCCCGCCAGACAGGAAAGCTCCGCGACATGGCTGATGACAATCCGGGCTTCACGATCCAGAACGGCACCTTCTTCGCGACCGGTGACGGATCGGGCCTGAAGAAGGAGGACTACGACAACTGGGATTGGCACCGGATCGAGGCCGCGATCACCGGCTTCTCGTCCGTACCCCCGGACATGAAGGTCGACTTCTCCAGCGGGCCCTCAAATCCGTCGACCCTGTGGAACGCCGCGTTGGCCTTCCGCTCGGTGCAGGAGATCCTGTTCCAGATCGGTAGCACGACCCGCGAACAGGCGAAGACCCTCGCCGGCGAGGACGGCTACTGGAAGGGCGAGGCCGCCACGGCGTTCCTGCAGCTCATGACGCAGTTCGGCAACGCGTTCACCAGCCACGCGCGGCAGCTCGCAGGAGGTCCGGCCCACATCTCGCCCGTGCCGGAGTCGTTGTGGGCCGCGGGTTCGTACCTCGACTGGGCGCGGCGGACGATCTACGAGATCGATGCCCACTACGGCAACGAAGCCATAAAAGTCGCCACGATGTTCGGCTCGGCGGTAGTGGACGAACTGATCATGGACAACAAGATGGTCAAGATCAGCAGTTACCCCTTCATCGTCGCGATGATGGAGGCGGACATGCGGAAGGTCCTGAAGATCCTGGCGGCCGAGTACGAGAAGTCGAAGTTCGACAACACCCTCGTGTCCGTGCCGACGCCGGGCTCCGGCACGGGCCCGCCTCCGCCGAACAAGCCGTTCGTGACCAGCGAGCGGCCTCCTGCCCTCGGGCCTCCTTTCACCGGGATCGAGGCTCCGATGGAGGTGCAGCCCCCGCCGGGGCTGGGGATTCCACCGGAGTTGGGGTCGGCGATGCACGTCCCCGCCGGCATGGCCGAGGGGCCGGGTCTGTCTCCGTTCGACCAGGCCGCGCTGACCGGTCCGGGAAGCGGTGCGGGCCGGCCACCGGGCTTCGAACCGACGGGTTTCCCCGCCATGGTGCCGCCTTCGTTCGACGGTCCTCCTGCGTCGGAAGGGGTGGGCGCGCCACCGTCGCTCCAGCCTTTCGCGCCGTCGTCGCTGCCCCCGTCCGGCAGTGGCCTGAACGGGTCTGGGCCCGGCAACCGGGTGAACCTCCCGTCGGGTCAGAAGCCGGGATCGGGCGCGGGAGCCACGTCGCCGAACCTGCCGGAGCTCGAGCCGTTCGAGCCGTCCGAGCCGCCGGACCTGGCGGACTGGGCGGCGGACAAGGCCCTGGACAGCCTCGACTCGGCCGACCAGCGTGGTGCTGGCGTGCCAGGTGGTGCGCTTGGCGGGATGCCGATGATGCCGCCGATGTCGCCGCCCGCGGGGCCCGGCGCGGGTGGGTCCGAGCGGTCGGACGCATCCGGTCTGCTGGGTGGTGAGGTCGCTTCGTGGGAGGGTGCCGACCTTGCCGGGATCGGTGATCCGGAGGCGCTCGCCGATCTGGCTGAGGGCAAGGAGAAGTGGGAGGCGCCGTCGCTTGGTGCCGGTGTTCCCGGTGGTATGCCGATGGTGCCGCCGATGTCGCCGCCCGCGGGATCTGGTGCGGGTGGGTCCGAGCGGTCTGATGCGTCCGGTCTGCTGGGTGGTGAGGTCGCTTCGTGGGAGGGTGCCGACCTTGCCGGGATCGGTGATCCGGTCGCGGACGAGGCCCTCCCGGAGGGCGAGGCCCAAACCTGGGCCTCGGTCATGTCGTCGGGTGTGCCCGTGGACGGTCTGCTCCTGGAAGTGCCGAACGAGTCCGTCGAGCCGGTGGTGAACGGTTTCGGCGAACCCGATGACCGAGTCCACGGCCGGCCTGTCGCCCCCGGTGTTCCCGACGGGGACACCGCGGCGTGGGAGGGCGCGTCCGCACCGGGACAACCCCTCGGGACAGCCACGCGGTCCGCGTCCCTCCTGCCCGGTGCACCGGTGCTACCGGCCCCGGCCGCACCGGTGGTCTCGAACGTGCCCGCGCGCGCCGACTCGTCCGCGTTGATCGCGGACGATCGCGCCTCCTCGGCCGTGCCGTCCGATCCCGGCGCTTCCCGGCAGGAGGATGAGCGGGGTGGTCCGGGGAGCGGCGTGCCGCTCCCGCCCGAGTCGCTGGAAGAGCGGATCGCCGTTGTGCGGCCCCCTGACGCCGACGAGGACTTCGGCGCGTGGGACGTCCCCGCGAGCACCGGTCTCCTGTGGGCCGTGCCGGCTCCCGGCCGGACAGCGGAGGACGACGATGAGGCGGAACCGCACACGCCCGACCACACGGTGCGCGGGACAACGCCTTGGGAGTCCGTGACGAACCACGCTGCCGCGCGGTCGGCGGTGGACGTGAAAGCGCTCGGGAGTCGGAGTTTCAGGGACGGCAGCGAGTTCCTCCCGCGCCCCGACAGGCCAGAGGACTTGCGCAGGTGCGGAAGTGCCGAGCACGACGCCGAGGCCCAGCCTGCCGAGGAGGAAGTGGCGCGTGCTGCCGAGGAGGGGGAAACGGCGGAAGAGGAGCAGACGCCCACATCCGCCGACCTGCTTCGCCAGGACGGCGGCGCGTGGGCGGAGGCCTCGCGTCCGAGGACTACCGGGGTGATCGAATGAGCACCGTCACCGTCAAGCGCGGGCCTCGGCCTGCCGGCCCCGAGATGCCGGAAGGCCAGGAAGAACTCCAGGAACCGCCTTTGGTGCCTGAGCCGGCGGCGCGGGACTACAGCTCGGTGCTGATGTTCGTGCCGATGGCGCTCGGTCCGATCGCGATGGTCCTGATGTTCTCCAGCGTCGGATCGGGCGGCGGCTCACCGCTGATCATCATCATGTCCGGTGCGATGGCGATGGGCATGGTCGCGATGGCGACCAACCAGTTGTTCCGCGGTGCCGGTGAGCGCAGGAAGAAGCTGGACGCCGAGCGTCGTGACTACCTGCGCTACATCTCCCAGTTGCGCCGCAAGGCGAGGGAGAGGAGCGACGAGCAGCGGGGCGCGGTGGCGTGGAACAACCCCGACCCCTCCTGGCTCTGGTCGTTGGCCGCCGGACCCCGCCTGTGGGAGCGGCGGGGCAGCCACGACGATTTCGCGAGGGTGAGGATCGGCCTCGGCGTGCAGCACGCGGCGATGGAGTTCACGCCCCCGTCCACCAAACCGATCGAGGACCTCGAACCGCTGTGCGCGATCTCGCTCCGGCGCTTCAGCGAGACCTATCGGACCGTCACCGGCATCCCCATCGCCGTCGGCCTGCGCAGTTTCACCAGCGTCGAGTTCGCGGGCGACCCCGTCGCGGCGGTCGGGCTGGTGAGGGCCATGGTCGGGCAGCTGGTCACCTTCCACGCGCCGGACGAACTCCGGATCGCGGTGCTCACCGCGCCGCAGAACCAGGCGGACTGGGACTGGGTGAAGTGGCTGCCGCACAACGCGCACCCCACCGCTCGTGACGCCGCGGGCCCGTTGAGGATGCTGACCTGCGACCACGACGAGCTGGTCGAACTGCTCGGCGCCGAGGTCACCGATCGCGGCGACCACGACAAGGGCGTGCTGCCGGGAGTGGCGGAACCGTTCGTCGTGGTCGTCGTGCACCTCGCCACCATTCCGGAACACTCGCCGCTGTTCGGGCCCGGTCTGCGCAACGTGTCACTCCTCGACGCCACCGGTGCGTTGCCGGGTGGCGCGAAGGTGCTCCGGTTGACTTGCCGGGACGGCCAGGTCTCCTATCCGGCGGGCGACGACGAGATCGGCACCGCGACGGCGGACTCGCTCGGTCTACCGCAGGCGGACACCCTCGCGCGAGTGCTCGCCCCCAAGCGCACCAACGGGACCATCGACGTGGTCGACCGCCCGTTCGACAACGACTTCGAGCTGACCGCGTTGCTGGCCATCCGGGACGTGCACACCTTCGACGTCAACGCCCAGTGGCGCCACAAGGCCGCGCAACGGACCCGCCTCCAGGTGCCGATCGGGGTCACGGAGGAGGGCGAGGTCGTGGAGATCGACCTCAAGGAGTCCGCCCAGGGCGGCATGGGTCCGCACGGAATGCTGATCGGTGCCACCGGGTCCGGCAAGAGCGAACTGCTGCGCACACTGGTGTGCGCTCTCGCCGCCACGCACTCGTCGGAGATCCTCAACCTCGTCCTGGTGGACTTCAAGGGCGGTGCGACCTTCCTCAACATGGAGAAGCTGCCCCACACCTCGGCGGTGATCACCAACCTGGCCGACGAGCTGCCGCTGGTCGACCGGATGCAGGACTCGATCAACGGTGAGATGACCCGGCGCCAGGAAGCCCTCCGGCAAAGCGGGCACTCGTCCCTGTTCGAGTACGAGAAGGCCCGCCTGGCAGGTGGGCAGCTGCCGCCCCTGCCCACCCTGCTGGTCATCGTCGACGAGTTCTCCGAGCTGTTGAGCGCCAAGCCCGAGTTCATGGACCTGTTCGTCTCCATCGGCAGGCTGGGGCGCAGCCTCGGCGTGCACCTGCTGCTCGCCTCCCAGCGCCTGGACGAAGGGCGCATCCACCGGGTCGAAGGTCACCTGTCGTACCGGGTCGCACTGCGGACGTTCTCCTCCATGGAGTCCCGCAGCGTCATCGGCGTCGCCGACGCCTACGAGCTGCCGTCCGGTCCCGGCAACGGCTTCCTCAAGATCGACACCAGCACCTTGGTCCGGTTCAAGGGTGCTTACGTCTCCGGACCGTGCCGGACCGCCGCACCCGACAGCGGAGCTGTCAGCGAGGAGGACCTCGCGGCCGGGGAGATCGTCCCGTTCTACACCGGGCCGAACCCGACCGCGTTCCAGCTCCTCTCCACCGCCGAGCAGGACGAGGAGTCCGCCGAGGCGGAAGACGAGGACCAGCCGGCCGCCGAGGACGCGCCGAGCCTCGCGGAGGTGTTGATCGGGCGCCTGGCGGGAGCCGGTCCCGCGGCTCGCCAGGTGTGGCTCCCGCCGTTGGCCGAGTCCCCGAGCCTGGACTCCCTGCTGCCCAGCGTGGTGCCCGATCCCCGACTCGGCATGACCGTCGACGACCCGATGGCCCGCGGCAGGCTGCGCGTGCCCGTCGGCTTGGTCGACATGCCCTACGAGCAGGTGCGCGAGCTGCTGGTCGCCGACCTGTCCGGTGCGGACGGTCACGTCGGTGTGGTGGGCGCGCCGATGAGCGGCAAGTCGGCCTTGCTGCGCACGGTGATCCTCGGCCTCGCCCTGACACACACGCCGGCGGAGGTCCAGTTCTACGGGCTGGACTTCGGTGGTGGCGGCATCACGTCCGTCAGCGGCCTGCCGCACTTCGGGTCCGTCGCGACGCGCATGGAGCGCGACCGCGTGGTCCGCACGCTCGAAGAAGTGGTGCAGGTCATGGAGATGCGCGAGGCCGTGTTCGCCGCGGAGGGCCTGGAGTCGATGGCCGACTACCGCGCCGCCCGGCGGGACGGCCGGATCGAGGACCAGCACGGCGAGGTCTTCCTGATCATCGACGGCTGGTTCACGCTGCGCCAGGACTACGGCGACCTGGAGACCAAGCTGACCGAGATCGCCGCACGTGGTCTGTCCTTCGGCATCCACCTGGTGGTGTCGTCGACGCGCTGGTCGGAGATCCGGCCGTGGCTGCGGGACGTGCTGGGCACGCGGTTCGAGCTGCGGCTGGGCGACCCGATGGAATCGGAGGTGCAGAGCCGCAAGGCCGCCACCGTGCCGAACCAGCCGGGTCGTGGCCTCACGAGTTCGGGTTTCCACTTCCTCGCCGCGCTGCCGCGGCTCGACGGGTCTTCGACGACCGACGACCTGGCGGTGGCGACGAAGTCCGTGGTGGACGAGGTGCGCGCGTTCTGGCCCGGTCGCAGCGCACCCGGCGTGCGGCTGCTGCCGACCCGGTTGCCGGTGGTGGACCTGCCGCGGCCGGAGGGCGACCTGCGGATCTGCCTCGGGCTCGACGAGCAGCGCCTCACCCCCGTGTGGCACGACTTCAACGCGGTCCCGCACCTGTTCATGATGGGTGACGCGGAGACCGGCAAGACCAACGCGCTGCGGCTCGTGCTCCGCTCGATCGTGTCCGCCTACCGCCCCGGACAGGCGAAGATCCTCGTGGCCGACTCCCGGCGCGACCTCGACGGCATGGTCCCGGAGGCTTACCGCGTCGGGCACGTCGTCGGTTCCGACGCGCTGATCGACCTCGCCACGAAGGCCGCGGTGTCGCTGCACAAGCGCGTACCCGGTCCGGACATCTCGTCGGAACGCCTGCGGCGCCGGGACTGGTGGGAGGGACCGCAGCTGTTCGTGGTCGTCGACGACTACGAGCTGTTCGCGGGCGGGATGTCGATGGGCACCCCGATGGACGCGCTGCTCCCGTTGCTGGCGCAGGGTGTCCACATCGGATTTCACCTGGTTCTGGCGCGCAGCAGCGCGAACGCGATGCGCGGCTTGATGGATCCGGTGATGCGGCGGCTGTGGGAGCTCGGCACGCCGGCGCTGCTGTTCTCCTACCCGAAGGAGGAGGGCAAGTTCCTCGGCGAGGCCCCGCCGCGCACCCTGCCGCCCGGCCGCGCCCAACTGGTCACCCGCCGGGGCGTGAAGCTGATCCAGACCGGGGTCGTGCCGGTGGACGGCGCGCACCACGTCGGCGCCGGTTCCGTGAGCGCGTCGTCAAGGAATGAGGGACTGTGACCACGATTCCCGCATCGTGCCGCATCACGGTGCTCGGCCCGAGCGGACGGGCTGATCTCGCTGTGCCCGTCTCCACCAACGTCTCCGCGCTGCTGCCGACACTCGTCCGGCACGTCGTGCGGGACCAGGACCGCGATGGCGACGGGCACGAGTCCTGGGCGTTGCAACGGCTCGGTGACGCGCCGTTCGACCCCGAAGGCACTCCGGAGACCCTCGACTGGCTCGACGGTGAGCAGCTCTACCTCACCCGCGCGGAGAACCCGTTGCCGGAGTTGGACTTCGACGACGTGGCGGAGGGAATGGCCGCGGCGGTCAACCGGCAGGGCAACAGGTGGAACGGCGAGGTGAACCGCGCACTGTTCCTCGGCCTGACTGGTGTCGCGTTCGCCGCGATCGGGGTGTCGCTCTTCGCGAACACGAGCGCGGCGTTCGCCGCGACGACCGCCGGGGTGCTCGCGACCCTGCTCTGCCTGGCCGCCGTGCTCGTCGCGCGCACGATCGCGGACCGAGGGCTCGCCGCGGTCCTCGGTGTCGCGGGATGCCTGTTCGCCTGCCTGGCAGGGTTGATCGGCCAGGCAGGCCTGCCTGGCGCTCTGTCGTTGCCGCCGTGGGCCGTCTTCACCGGCGGGCTCGCCATGGGATTGGCGGCGGCCGTGTTGTTGCTGATCCAGCGGCTCTTCGCGCGAGACCTCCCGATCGTGTCGTTCGGGTGCGCCGCGGTGGCCGGACTCGGTGCGCTGCTCGCCATGTTCCTGCACCTGAACATGGACTTCACGGCGTTGCAGACGGCGCCACTGGTCATGGTGTTCTTCTTCGTGCTGTTGCTGTTCGCGCCGAAGCTGGCGACTCGCGCCGCTCGTCTGCGCGGTCCGCAGCTGCCTCGCAACGCGGAGGAGATGAAGATCGACATCGAGTCGGTGCCCGCCGCCAGGGTGATCGAGCAGACCGGTCACGCCGACCGCTACCTGGGCGTGCTGACCATCGGATCCTCCGCGGTGTTCGGGTGCGGGTTCTGGTACCTCCTGCGTGACCCGCACTGGCTGGACTTCACCCTCGCCCTCCTGCTGGCGGCCGCGATCCTGCTGCGTTCACGGGAGTTCCTCGACATCGCCCAGCGCACCGCGTTGGTGCTCGCCGGGACGTGGGGTCTGGTGCTGCTCTCACTCGGACTGCTCGCCGGGATGAACGACGTCGAGCGGGTCGTCGGTACCGCCGCGCTCGTGCTGGGCGCGTTTCTGCTCGTGGCGGCGGCGTTGCGGCCCGCGCACCGCCGTGTGCTGCCGATCTGGCCGCACCTGAGCGACGTGCTGGAGAACGCGTGCTGCCTCGCGTTGGTGCCCTTCCTGTTGCAGGCCTTGGGAGTTTTCGCCTGGGCTCGCGGTCTGGCGGGGTGAGGCGGTGCAGACCAAGAAGGACCACGTCCACGCCTACCAGACGCTCGTCGGCCGGATGAGCGCCGCGCTGTTGCTGGGAGACACCAACTACAGCGAGGCCCCGGCGCGGCGTGCCCTGATGGGACTGGTGTTCGGCCTCGTGCTCGCCCTGCTCGTCGGGGTGGGCTTCTGGGTCTACGGGCTGATGAACCCCGGCGGCAACACGGCGTGGCGCAAGCCGAACGTCATCGTCGTGGAGAAGGAGAGCGGAGCCCGGTTCGCCTACCAGCGGGGCGTGCTCGTCCCGGTGCTCAACCACGCGTCGGCGATGCTGTTGCTGGGCTCGGGGGCGAAGGTCGAGTCGGTCTCGCGCGCGTCGTTGGCCGGTGTGCCGCGGGGCGTGCCCGTCGGCATCGTGGGCGCCCCCGACCCGGTACCGGCGGCGGACGCCCTGGTGACCACACCGTGGCTGCTCTGCCTGCCCCGCACCGGCGGTGGTGACCAGCAGGGTGCGGGCCTGATGAGCATGACCTTCGGCTCCGCACCCTCGGTTCCGGTCGGCGAGCACGAGTACATGTGGGTCGGGTCGCCGTCCGGTGACCAGTACCTGGTGTGGTCGTACCGCAAGCTGAGACTGGCGGACCGCAAGGTGGCGGTGGCACTGGGGCTCGGCACCGCCTCCCCGCCGGTCGCGCCGAACGCGTGGCTCGGGTCCCTGCCCGACGGTCCCGAGCTCAAGGCCGCCCAGATCCCGGACGACGGGCGCAAGTCCGTTGCGGTGGCCGGTGTGCCGTGGCCGGTCGGCACGGTGTTCCGGCAGTCCGCGGGCAACGGCAGGCAGAACTTCACGGTGTTGCGCGACGACGGCCTGGCCTCGCTGTCCGCGACCGAGGCCGCGTTGCTGGAAGCGGCGAACGGCCGGGTCGTGGTGGAGCTGGACCCGGCGTCGATCGCGGCGGCACCCCGGTCGAGCGACACGTCGCTGACCGCGCGGATCCCCGACGTGCTCGCCGACAGCTCCCTGCAGACCGGGACGAGGTCCTTCTGCCTCAGACAGGAGACGAACGGCGCGAACCTGCTCAGCGTGCCGGTCACGACCGAGCGCGACAACGCGTGGACGGGGATGAGCGCCCAGGTCGGACCGTACCTCGAACCGGGCACCGGCCTGCTCGCCGCCTCGGTACCGGGCCCCACCACCGCGGGAGCCAAGCCGGACCGGTTCCTGATCACCGATCGCGGTGTCAAGTACGCACTTGCCGACGACCAGACCGTCTCGGCACTGGGCTTCGGCGGCGTTCAGCCACGCCCCGTGCCCAGGACCGTCCTGGACGAGATCCCGAGCGGACCGGCGTTGAGCCGGGCCGCGGTGGGCGTGGTGGAGAAAGGACGTGGCTGAATGAGACTCCTGACCAAGCACCAGGACGCCGGCGGCGATCGGGACCTGATCGGACACACGATCGGCAACGCGCTGGTCGTGCGGTCCAAGCACGTGTTGCGCGACGAGATCCGCGACCTCGCCCTCGGACTCGCCGCGGATCCGGATCACGAGCTCGTCATCGTCGACTTGCCGGTGGACAGCCCGTTCGCACTGTGGGAGTCGGCGGCGAAGCTGCTGCCCCGCAAGCGCCGAGGCGTGCGGCTGGTCATCGGCGGTCGGTCCCGCGAGACGACGACCCTGGCGGGCCAGTGGTTGTCGGAGCGGCTGAACCGCACGGTGATCGCGCCGGACGGCACGGTGATGAGGGGGGTCGGCGGTTCGCTGTTCGTCGACTCGGGCTGGGGCACCGGATGGGTGCGCTTCCAGCCCGGCAAGTCGCCCCAGCCGGACGGCAAGCGCTTCCCCCGCCCGCACTGGGAGGAGGCCTCGCCGCTGGTCGAGATCATGCCGACGAGTGCGGGCGGCGTCGCCGAACCGTTGCCGGGTGGGGTGTGGCTGCGGCCGCGCGGCCCGGAAACCGTGCTGCGACAGCACCGCAAGCGGTTGATCGAGTCGCTGCCGAGCCAGCCCGGCGTCTGCGTGGTCGTGCTGGGTTGTCCGGGGGCGTTGCCGATCTCGCCGCACGACGTCACCCGCTTCTGGAGCTGGCTACCCGTCGAGGCACGGGCGCGGTTGCGGCTGGTGGGGTTCGGGCCGGTGAAGTTGTCCGACGACATCTCCTACGGTCAGGCCCTCGCGGACGAGCTGCACGAGAAGGTCATCTGCTACACCGGGCTGCCCACCGGTTCCCGGATCGACCCGGACGTCTACACCGTGCGCCCCGACGGCGCCCTCGGGTGGCGGGCTTTCGCCGAGGAGATGACCTACCACCCCGCACGGGGCGGAGCGGCGCGGCCGCCCGCGTTGCTGAGCTACCGGGATCCCGTGTCCGGGGTCGAGGAGGTCGCGCCCGCCGTGTACCGGTACGCGCCGAACGTCGTGCTGGAGGTCGTCCAGTCGGGCCTGTGGGTCAGGCCCGACCAGGAGTTGCCACACGCGCCCGCGGTGCGCGCCGCGTTGCCCGATGCCGCCCGGCACCTGGTGCTGTTCGAGGCCGGCCACGGTGATGTCCTCCGGGAGCTCGCCGAGGACGTGCTCGGCAGGTTGGAGCCCGCGACGCGGTACCTGAGCGGGCTGACGCGGGCGACCTCGCTGGTACGGCAGCGGATCGAGGTCGGGGGAAGGGCGATGGCGGTCTTCGAACCGGTCGCTGCCGCGCCTCCCGTCATCGAGGCGGCCTCCGAGCCGGTGCCCGTCTCGACGATCGGGTCTCCGGCCTCGTCGTGGTCGGCGGACACCATGGGCGTGCGGCTGGAGAGCGCGCTGCCCGAGGCGATCCAGTACCGGCCCGCCCCCTGGACCGGTACTGGGCCGCGGACGGCGGTGCCGGACGCGACATCGGCTCAGAGCACCTCCGACGGTGGCAGCGTGATCGACGTGCGCTCCGTGAGCGGGCCGCCCGCCGCCGAGGTGTCGGGCGAGCCTGCGGCGCCCGGTGAGGGGTCGCCGGGAACTTCCCCGTCCGGCGGACCTGGTCCGGCGGTCGCCGAGCCGAGCGCCACGCCGACCGGGACGTCGTTCCTGGAGGCGGCTCCGCCGGTGGCCGGGATCACGGCCACCGAAGCCCCGGTCGTCGCGGGCCTCGCGACCACGGCGCCCGAACACGGGTCGGCCGCGGAGCGATCCGCCGTCATGCCTGCCGTCCCGGCCCCGACGGCGATGTCCCAGCCCACTCCGCCTACGCCGTCTGACCAGCCCGTGGCGGCCTCCCGCGAGGCCGTCGTCTCGGTGCAGCCCACGCCGTCCTCCGGCGCCGCCGCCCTCGTGCCGAAGCGCGGAGTCGAGGAGGAGCGCGCCTGGCTGCGCCGGGCTCTCAGCCGTGAGTACGCCGCGGTCGCGAACTCCGTGAGCAGGGTCTTGTCCGAGCACCCCGGTTTCCAGGGGGCGATCGAACGGTCGGCGGGCGTGCTGAGCGACGCGGTGGCGATCCGCCTCTACCTGTCGGGTCAGGGCGACGGGGTCGACGTGTCGTTGCGGTCGGGGGCCACCGGGCCCCACGTGCCGTTCGCGAGGTGTGTGGTGTCCGGACTGAGCAGGCTGCCGTCCCACCGCGGTGTGTCGGTGTTCGCCGCCTCGCCCACCGAGCGGGAATGGGATCTCTACCGGAGCCGGAAGTACTTCACCGACTGGGGTTTCGTGAACGCGCTGAGCGCGCCTTGCGCGAGGCAACGTCAGGAGCACGACGTCGACGTCGTGCTCTGGTCGATGACCGCGCGCCGCACGAAGCTGCTCGAACCCGAGCAGCACCCGACTCCGGACCGGGTGCTGTTCGTGCCCGGAACCAGCTTCAAGGTGCTCGACCTGGTCGAGCCGGAGGACGGCAGCCGAGGCCGGGTGCTGCTGCGCGAACTCGCGGCAGGGGAGGTCGACGAGTCCGGGCGGGTGGACGCGAACCGCGCCTCCCTCGACGAGCTGGCGCTGAACTCCTTGCGCCGCTTCGTGGACTCGTGGGCCGACGCGAAGCACGAGAAGCGAACGCCCCCTGCCGCCGCCTCCCGGTTCGGACCGCTGCCCGGCCTCGTGCGGCTGGGCGAGGAGGGACGATGAACCGCCAGTTGCTGGTAGTGGGCCCTGAGCGGCCGGGAGCGTATCCGACGATCGCGGCCGCCCTGCGGGAGGCGCCGGACGGGGCCACGATCAGCGTGCTGCCCGGCCGGTACGGGGAATCCCTCGTCGTCACGCGGATGGTCACCATCACCGCCGAAGGGGGAGTGGGGTCGGTACAGGTCGTCGCGCGCACCGGCAGCGCCGTTGTCGTGTCCGCCGCCGCGGCCCGATTCTCGGGGCTGGTGCTGACCAGCTCGGACCCGACCGCCGCGGCGGTGGACATCCGCCAGGGCGAGGTCGCGCTGGACGACTGCCGGGTGTCGGCGTCGGCGTGGGCTGCCGTGCTCGCGCGAGGTGAGGGCTGTGCGGTCCTGCACGGGTGCACCGTGTCCAGCAGCACGGGCGCGGGCATCGTGGTGACCTCCTCGCTGCCCAGCAGCGTGGAGGACACCGAGGTCGTGGACGTCGGTTCCTCCGGCGTGGTGGTGACGGAGGCGGGCGAGCTCCAGCTGCGCCGCGTCACCGTGCGCAACGCGAGCGGCAACGGCGTCTGCGTGAACGGGCGCGCTCGCGTCACCATCGAGGACTGCCGGATCATCGAGGCCGCGAAACCCGCGCTGGTCGTGGAGCAGGAGGCGAGCGCGGCGGTGCGCGAGGTCACCGTCACGGGGAGTGCGAGCCTCGACCTCTACGTGCGCAGCACGGGACAGGTGGTGATCACCGACTCCTCGTTCTCCGGCGCGGGTGTGCAGTCCGCGCACATCGCCGGTGGCAGCACACCGCGGTTGACGGGCTGCCGGTTCGACGCGGCGGGCCACAACGCCGTCTACGTCACCGGAGGGTCGTCGCCCGCGTTCGACGACTGCGTGATCACCGGCAGCCCGGTCGGCGTGCTGGTGGACGCGACGTCACGGCCGACGTTCGCGGCGCTGCGGGTCGAGGGCAGCTCGCTCGGTGCTGTCCTGGTCGACGCCGAGTCCTCCGCGCGGATCAGGGGACTGCGCGCGGTGCCGGAGTCCGGGCCGGCGGTGGCGGTGAAGAACCGGTCGCGGCTCGCGCTGGGTGACGCGGTGATCGAGGTGTCCGGCGCTGCCGGGTTGTCGTTGACCGAGAACTCCCACTGCGAGCTGACCGACGTGCGGGTCACCGGCGCGGTACCGCACCTCGTGACGCTGGCGAACGGCGCGCACGGGGAGTTCGTGTCGGCTTTGCTGCGCGGTGGCGGTGTGCGGGTGGAGAACGCTTCGCTGTCGATCCAGGACAGCGAGGTCGTCGACGCAGAGGAAGACGGCATCAGCGCGGGCGCGGGCAGTGTCGTGGAGGTCGTGCGCTGCCGCGTCCGATCTGCCAAGCGACACGGTGTGCACCTGCTGAGCGGTTCGCGCGGCGATGTGCGTGGTTGCGAGGTCACGGGGAGCGCGGGTGACGGGCTGCTGCTCGACACCGAGGAAGCCGTGACCGTCGTGGACACCACGAGCACCGGGAACGGGGGCAGCCCGGTGCGCAAGGCGGTCGAGCACGAGCGCCTCTCGGTCAGCGGGCTGGTCACGGACCCGGCTCCGCGGCCCCTGACCCGGCCCGGGGCCGCTCCGACGGCGCCGCGGGCGTCCGAGGACGAGCCGACGCTGGGTGGCGCGATGGGAGCCGAACTGGAGGGGCCGCTCGCCGAGCTGGACACGCTGATCGGCCTCGACGGGGTGAAGCGCGAGGTGCTCGGCCTGATCAACCTGATCAAGATGGCCCAGAAGCGCCAGCGGATGGGGTTGCCCATGCCGCCGATGTCGCGGCACCTCGTGTTCGCGGGACCTCCCGGCACCGGCAAGACCACGGTCGCGCGGCTCTACGGTTCCGTGCTCGCCGAACTGGGCATCCTGAAGCGCGGGCACATGATCGAGGTCGCCAGAGCCGACCTGGTGGGCCAGTACATCGGTTCCACGGCCATCAAGACCACCGAAGTCGTCACCAAGGCGATGGGCGGCGTGCTGTTCGTCGATGAGGCGTACACCCTGTCCAGCGGGTCCGGTGGGAGCGGGCCCGACTTCGGGCAGGAGGCCATCGACACGCTGATGAAGATGATGGAGGACCACCGCGACGAGATCGTGGTGATCGTGGCGGGCTACTCCGAGCTGATGGAGCGGTTCCTCGCCTCCAACCCCGGCCTCGCCTCCCGCTTCTCCCGCACGATCGAGTTCCCCAACTACAGCGTCGACGAACTCGTCACGATCACGGCCAACCTGTGCCGGAAGCACTACTACGAGTTGACCGACGACGCGGTGGACACCCTCACCGACTACTTCGAGCGCGTGCCCAAGAACGACACGTTCGGCAACGGCCGCGTGGCGCGCAAGTTGTTCGAGGCCATGGTGAACAACCAGGCGTCGCGGCTGGCGCTGAAACCGCCGGGCAAGGACACCGAGCTGAGCAGGCTGACCGGCAAGGACCTCGCGAGCGAGCTCGTCGCGCTCGGCGAGGTCGCGCCGAGCGCGACGCCGCCGGACGCGAACACCGACCCGGTCGCGGCGGTGCGGGCCACACTGGGATGGCAGCGGTTCGCCGGCCTGTCCGGGTTGGCCGACGTGCGGGAAGCCGCCGGTCGCACCCTGGTCGCCCTGTGCGGCCTCAAGGTGCGCAACAAGGGCATGGGACACCGCGCCAACATCGCGCTGTCCGGCAGGAAGGGCATGGGCAGGCGTGCGGTCGCGGCACTCTACGCGCAGAGCCTGGCCGAGCTCGGACTCGTGCGCGCCGGCCACGTGACCAGGCTGTCGCTCGGACGCGACCTGTGTCCGCGCTGGCCCGGCCAGGCGGTGAGCCTGGTGTCCGCGGCGTTCGACGACGCCACCGGCGGGGTGCTCCTGCTGGACGCCGACGGTGACTGGACGGCCGATCCGGGCGAGCAACGGACGGAAGCCGTGGACGCGCTGACCGAGGCGATGCGGCGCGACCCGGCGGGTCCCGTGGTGCTGCTGTCGGGCGACGACCGTTCGCTGACCAGGGTGTTCGAGGTCTCGGCCGGGCTGGGCGACTGCTTCGCCGAGCGATGGGTCTTCGAGGACTACGACGTGGACCAGCTGACCGCGCTCGCCGTGCGGCAGCTCGCGCGCTGCGGCCACCGGGTGCCGGAGCCTGTGGCGGAGGCCCTGCGCGGGCTGCTGGCCATCGGCGAGAACACCGCCCGTGACGCGCACCAGCTCGCTCAGCGCCTCGCCACCACCGCGGCGTCCCGCACCCTGGCGGAGGCCGACCTGCGCGCGCTGACGATGTCAGCGCTCCCGTCGTTGTCACTGGACGAAGGTCTCGCGTCGGTGAGCTGACCGCCGTCCACGACTACCGGATCGATGGAGCAGACATGGTGGGGGATCAGTACCTGGTCCGATTACCTCTGGGCGCGTCTTCCAGGGGATACGGTCGTGGGCGTTGACCCGGGGTCGTCTGTCGGCGGGAGGGGCATGACCGCGTTGATCCCCCCGGACGGGTCCGACCACCCGCCCTCGCCCTGGGTGGTGCGCCACGGTGGAGCCGCCAGGACCGCGCGTGATCGCCTGGCCGAGAACGCCGAGGGCGAGCGCGTTGTCGGAGCTGCCCGCCGCAGTGCCGTCGTCACCCCCGTCGGTGGTGCGGATGAACTCGTGACGACGCTGGACGCGACGCTCGGGGTGGTGGCGGTGACGAGCGGGACCTTCGGGCGCGTCGTCGGCTACGCCCGCGAAGGCGAACAGCGGCTGGACGTGCACCTGCTCTTCCCGGACCGCACGACGTTCTCACTGGCGCACAAGGCCGTTCGCGTGGACGCGGCCGCTGTGGCCTTCGACGGCGATCGCGTGGTCGTGCGCACCGCTCTGGTGACCGCCGAGCGACGGCACACCGGTGTGCACGTCCGGTTGCCGGGCTCGGACGCGGAGTCGGTGCACGACCTGGCCAGCGGCGAGGTTCGCGCGAGCACCGCGAGCGGGCACCGCGTCACCTCGCGGGTCGAGGCGGACTCGGCGTCGTTGGCGGTCAGCGACGACGTCATGGTGCGGGTGATGGGGGATGACGCGGTGCAAGCACTGCTCGCTGGCGGCCACACGACGCTCCAGCTGGAAGCCGGTGCGCGCCACGTCGAGCTGACCTGTGCCGACGGCACCGCGAGCATCTCCACCGCCGCAGGCGCCGTGATGATCGCCTGCTCGCGCAGTGGTCGGCGGGTGAAGGTCGACCGCGACGAGCTGACCGTCCAGTCCGCGGACGCGAGCGCGGGTGTGCGCTGGGACCGGGGGACGAGCACCTTGTCCGACGGCGGGGACGTGCCGCTCGACGGCCTGCACCTGCGCTGGTCCGATCGCGGCCTGGAGTTCGACCTCGGCGATGGGTTCACCGTCGTGGTCGCCGACCGAGTCCGGATCAGCTGGTGCGGCAAGACCTTCTCCGTCGGACAGGAAGACGTGATCATCGCCGACGAGGAGGAGAACTGGTACGTCGCGGCGGACGGCAGCCTCGGCACGGGCGCCTGCATGGTCACCACGGGACCGACGATCGACGGTTCGACGGAGGTGTTCGTGCGGTCGGTGGACCACGGCTGGTCCGCCTCCATGTGGTCGCACGGGACGTTCGTGGACGACGGCGCTGGTCTGCGGACCGTGCTGGATGAGCACGGAGCGGTGTTCACTCCCGCCTCGAGGACCGACAGCGCGGTGGTGTCCCAGCGTGACGAGAGGCGTCTCGTGGTCAACGCGGCGACCGCACGGGTGGAGATCGGGCACAGCGGGGGAGTCCTGCTGAAGTCGGGTCTCGCCGAGCTGCGTGTGCTCCCCACCTCTGACGGACGTGCGTTGAGGTCGACCATCGCCTGCGGTGACCTGTTCTCGGTGGTCGTGACCGACTGCGAGCGCGACGGGCTGGTGTGGCGGACGACCCACCGGAGCAGTTCGGTCAGCCACCTCGTTCGCGGTGCGGGCGAACTCGTGGTGCGCAACTCGCCCAGCGGGTCGGTGATCACCGCGACGGTCGACGAGGTGCGAGTGGTGCCGTTCGGCGCCAGCACCGAGCACGTCATCACCGTTTGAGGCCTACGCGCACCATTCCACCCCTGCGCGACGTGGCAGCCCGTGCTCGCTTCCACCGGGCGCACTCGCATTGTCCGCTGGGATGTTTCGCGGTGCGGGGAAGTGCCGTCGGTCTCAAATCGCTCGGCGGAACGATTACTCGAACGGGGGAGCTGAGCGGTGAATTCACCTGGGTATACCAGTCGTGTCGATGGGCTCACCGGTTACGTTGGCGTGGTGGAGGAGATCCTGCTGTCGAACTTCGGCGAACTTCTGTTCCAGTATCGAAAACGGGCAGGTCGGAGTCAGCAGGAACTCGCGCGGCTGTCCGGGGTCAGCGTGCGGGCGTTGCGGGAGCTCGAGCACGGGAGGGCGCGAGCGGCCCAGCGCCGGTCAGCGGAAGTGCTGGCGGACGCGCTGGGACTTGAGGGTGGTGACCGGGCCGGTTTCCTGAAGGCCGCGCAGGACGGACGCAGGCGTGGTGTGCAGCCGCCACCCGGCTCGTTGTGGGTCGACCTGCCGCTGTTGCCGGTCGAACAGGTCGGGAGGGACGAGGAGGTCGACCGGCTCCGGCAACTCCTCGCCGTCAGCGCCACCGTGGCGATCGTGGGGCAGCCGGGGGTGGGCAAGACCGTGCTGGCCGTGCTCGCGGCACATCGGTTGCGTCAGCAGTTCCCGGACGGTTGCTTCGCCATCGACCTGCGCGGTGTCGATGACGAGCCACTGCGAGTGCGGATGGTGTTCGACCGCCTGCTCAGGGCGTTCGGGTTGGCGCCTGCCGAGATCCCGGCGACCGAGGCCGAGCAGGCGGGCGTCTACCGGGCGACGCTGGCCAAGCGACGTGTGCTGGTGTTGTTGGACAACGCTTTCAACGAGGCGCAGATCCGGCCCCTGCTCACCTCGGCGTCGGACAGCCGCGTTCTCGTCACGTGTCGTCGCACGCTGGCCGGGCTCGAAGGAGTGCGCTGGTTGCACCTGGGACCGCTGTCCGAACTCTCCGCCCGCGAGCTGCTGCACGCTTTTGTCGGTCAGGACCGGATCGACGCGGAGTCGGAGGAGACGAACGAGCTCGTCGCGTTGTGCGGCAACCTGCCGTTGGCGTTGCGAATCGTCGGCGACCGCCTGGCGACCAGGCTGCAGTGGTCGATCGGCTACCTGGTCGACCAGTTGCGGGACGAGGGCACCAGGCTCACTTCGCTGTCCGCCGGTGACCTCCAGGTCCGACGGGTGTTCGAGGTGTCCTACCGCAGGCTCTCACCCCCCGCGCGCGCCCTGTTCTGCCGACTGGCGGTGGTGCCGGGAACGGACTTCGGCATCGAACTCGTGACGGTGGCCGGCGAGCTGACCGAATGGGACGCGATGGGCGTGCTCGACGAGCTGGTGGACGCGAGCATGTTGCTGACAGGACCGCAAGAGGGCCGGTTCCGGTTCCACGACCTGCTGCGGATCTTCGCGAAGGAGCGGTGGAAGGCGGAGCACGAGTCCGGCGAACGGGACAGGATCACCCGCGCGACGGTGTCCCACCTGCTGGGGGCGGCTTCCGCGGCAGGGATGCGGTTCTACCCGGACCCTCCGCCTGACGAGGTCTTCGACTCGTTCGACCAGGCCCGTGACTGGCTCGACCTCGAAAGGTCCAACTGGCTCGCGGCGGTGCGCAAGGCAGCGCGGATGGGGTGGCACGCCGAGGTTCTCGCGCTGGCCAGGGCGATGCACTGGTACTCCGACTCCTACTGGACGGTGCTGCCGTGGGAAGAGGTCTTCCGGCTCGGGCTGGCCGCGGCCCGTGCGCTGGACGATGCCTCTGCCGAGGCCCAGCAGCTGAACTTCGTGGGCTGGGCGATGCGGAAGGTGCAGGACGACGGGGCGGCGCTCGAGTGCCACCTGGAGGCTTTGCGGGTGGCCACCGAGAACGGCGATCTGCTGGAGCAGACGTGGGCACTTGCCTACGCGGGTACGAATCGCCTGCGCCTCGGCCAGCGCGAGGAGGCGTTGACGGATCTGCGGCGAGCTGTCGAACTGGCCGCGGACTTCGATTTCTGGACCGTCCAGCTACCCGTGGGTCACCGGTACGGCTTCCTCCTGCTGGACAGCGGCCGAGCAGCCGAAGGCCTCGCCGTCCAACAGGGGGTGTACGCGCACGCCGAACGACTTCTGAGCGCCGAGCGGCACGAGGGCCGTTTGCTGATCGCAGCCCAGGTGCTCGAGGGAGTCGCCCAGTGCCAGTACGCGCTGGGGCGGTGGGAGGACGCGGCGGCCGGGCACGCCGCCGCGCGCCACGTCTACGTCGACAGCGGTTCGGATGTTCTTGCCGTGCGCGCCGGACTACGGGAAGGCCAGTGCTGGATCGCGGCGGGCGACCACGAGAAGGCTCACGACGCGTTGGACTTCGCCCTTGTCCTGTCCGAGGAGAAGGCGTTGCCGACTTGGTCTGCCGAGGTGCGTGCCGCGCTCGCGCGGTTGTCGTCCTCGTGACCAGCCCGGTCCTCATGGCCGGGATTGATGCCGCCGATCCTCGCCGTAGGCACGGATCGGCGGCATCAAGGGAGTCCGCTCGGGTGCCGCGATGGATCAGGGCAACCGCGTCGAATGACCAGCCGGGCTCAGTACTCCACCCATAGCTGGACGTAGTCGGGGACGTCGCCGCGGCATTCGTGGTTGTGGCCGGGGTAGCTGTTCTGCGCCTTGTAGTGGCAGGAGAACGTCGCGAGCGCCGCTTCAGTCGCATTGGTCGCCCGCCACGACTGGACGTAGACCCAGATTCCGGCCGCCTGTGCCGATGTCGGAGTCACTGCGGCGAGGCCGGCGAGGACGGACAGGGCCATGGCGATGCTGGTGGCAACTTTTCGCATTCGAACCTTCCAGGGCTTGATGCCGGATGATCTTTCAATTCGGAACGTAACAGCGCCCTTGAGGAGACGGTGAAAAGGAAGTACGCACGGCCATCTTCGTTGCCCGATCCGGCCGAATGGCTCGACACGCGACGTCGACCCGGTAGCTGAACCGTGTCGACTCAACCGGTTTTCGTCGGCACGCACAGCGGGGTGAGCACCGCGCGCAGGGGAGCACTGGGGTAGATCTGGTGCACCCGGCACAGTCGCCCACGTGCGTCGTCGAGCAGTTCCACGTCGAATCGCGTGAGCAGTTCCGCCAGCAAGCCCGCGGTGAGAACCTTGTTGAACTGCTGTGCGACACAGCTGAAGGGACCACGCCCGAACGACGCCGTCCTGGGTGCCGGCTCCTGGAGGTGCCGGTCGGGGTCGTAGTCGTCGGGACGGTCGTGCACGCGCGTGCTGTCGCGGTTGATCACGCCCGGCGCGACGACGACGGACGAGCCCGCGGGCAGGTGGTAGCGCACCCCTTCCCGCTCGAACTCCAGCGGCTTCCGCAGGAAGCGGATCAGCAAGGACACGGGGTTGAGCCGCACCGTCTCCAGCAGGCACCTCGCCAGCAGTTCCCGCCGCGCCGCGGGGGTGTCGGCCCCGTGCACGCGCTCCACCAGCGCCGGTCTGGCAAGCACGTCGACCAGGGTCCAGTAGTTGTAGGTGCCGGGGTACGAGGTGGCGTACCAGATCACGGCCATGAACATCCAGCGCGCGTCGGCGACGCTCAGCGGCTGTCCGTCGACCCGCACCCGGTCGATCGCGGTCAGCAGCGGCGAGCTCGCGCTGTCGAACCGACCCAGTTCGGCGCTCAGCAAGCGGTGCAGTCCGCGCGTGGCGTGGTACTCCGGCATGGCGTAGTGCATCGGCGTCATCGCCAGGGCGGCGCGGAGGACGTCGCTGCCGTCGACGATCTTCCGGTACAGGCCGGTCAGCCGCGGGCCTACCGCGGACCAGAGCTGGTCACCCGCGAAATAGCGGCCGACCACCTCGTACACCAGGGGATGCACGGCTTCGGTCAGGTCGACGGTGCGCGGCCAGGCGGCCACCCGCTGTTCGACCACGTCGGCGATCAGGTCCGGCAACCGGGCTATCCGTTCCTGTGACAGCATTTCGGCGATCGTGCGCCGGGCGATCAGCACGAGGCGCTGCAGTGACTCGGTGTCCCGCCCGGTACGCGGGAACCAGTACCCCATGGTGGGCACCTTGCTCAGCACGGCGCCGAGCGTGGCGTGGTCGGCAGGCAGGTTCATGACCATGGCGTAGGCATCGTCGTACAGCAGGTAGGTCATGTCGTAGAGCTTCGGCACCCTCAACGTGAACATGGCACCGTACTGTTCGGCGTTGCGCCGCACCAGCTCCACCGGATCGGTGAGCACCGAGCGCAGACGCGTGTACAGCCCGTAGACGGGGATGCCATCCCGGCCCGCCAGCGCGAGCGGTGGATGCACGGTCCCGTCGGGAACTCGCACAGGTCTGTTGTGCCACCGCCAGCACGCTGCGGCGGTCCCCATGGCGAGTCCGCCCGCAGCAGTTGCGGCCAGTGCGCCGGCCATCTTCACGTGACCTCCAACGGGAACCAAGATCGTGGTTTCGCGCGGAAACGAGCGAGCAGGCCCGAGTCGCCCGGCCAAGGGAGCCACGGCCCCGCTCGCCCCACCCCGGTTCCTGCCCACCTGCCGGCAAACGTCTCTCCGACCATAGGGGGACGGAACTCGCCGGACGGCCCGGTGCCCGATCACCCCGGAAGTTCGAGTACGCCGGGCAACCTGGTGGTCTTTCCAGCGGGCCTGTGCCTAGGTGGTGGGGGAGCGTGATCAGGTGGAGTGACTTTTCGGCCAGAGTGGACATCGGAGAAGGTCTGGAAGTCGGCAGAGTCCCGCGGATTCAACGGCGCTTCCCACGCCCGGCTGGGCAACCTCGTAGCGGCGCTGGGTGCCGAACCGCGCTCGATCGAGCCAGTGCTTCGAATCGCCGCGACGAGCTCGTCGAAGACCGTGTTCACGCGCATACGTTGGCAGGCGGCATCTCCCGCGATCACGGCGCAGGTGTTCGCCCTCTTGGCCGCGGGTGCGATCGGTGTACCGCCACGTGACGCACTACCCATGACGGTAGTGTCCAGCCTCTGCTGGGCGGGCTTGGAGGTCGCTCTGGGCGCATGTTCACGCCACGGTGAAGTCCTACACGGAGGCACTCACCGCGCTGCACCGGCGGGCGCGCCTGATGTTGTTGAGGAATCGTTGGCACGACCAGGGCGATGAGCACGAAAGGCCGGCAACGGGTGACGGTCGAGGAGAACACGGTCCCGGCCCGCGTGGCGTGAACCCGGCCGCCGGGGTGGAGCGTGTGGCGGGGTGATCGCGACGGCGTGGTGTCCGATGGTGTCCGCGACTGGTGTCGACCTGGAACACCGCGCCGGGCGATCTGGGGCGCTACTGGAACCGGTCGCGGGTCGCGGCCACGATCTCCCCGGCTATGACCGTCTCCAACGCGGTGTACTTGATGGGATCATTCCCGGTCTGCACGGAGAGGCAGCCAGACTCGGTGCCGCGGAACCAGCCACCTTCCCCGCTGTGCGTGGACAGGCAGTCGCGCAGCTCGACCTGCTCCGCGCCGCCCCGCGAGGCGGTCGAGCGACCGAGGTGGACGTGGCTGCCGCCTTCGGACAGGCCAAGGGCACGTGCCCCCTTGCGGGTGGTGGCTCGGTCAACGGTGTAGCTCACCTGGAAGATCCGGTCGTGCGCCGCGCTTGCCTTGCGGATCTCGTCGTCCAGTGTCATCGGGCCTCCCGCTTTGCGCTCATAGATCGTGCATCGCCTCAGCTCAGCGGTCCATTACCGGGCTCGACCAGGTCGCGGACGAGGACGTTGGTGAGCGACAGCGGCGGGGAAAGGGCGGAGCTGATCCGCACCCCGCAGTGAGGTCCCAGGTGGTGAGGTTGGCAGGGAATTGCTGGTCACGCCTCCATCGCGTCGGCGGGACGTCCCGCCGACCTGTGGGCCCTGGCAGACCGTGTACGGATTGTTCCGGCGTTGCAACGCGCCGGGGTCTGGGCGGTGGTCCTGACCGAGTTGCAGGCCCGTGCGGATGTCGCCGGGCTGATCGAGTGGGACGTGAGTGTGGATTCCACGATCATGCGGGCGCACCGGCATGCAGCAGCGTCACGCGGTCGAGTACGGCATCGGTCTGCTCAAGCAGCATCGAGCGGTGGCTGCTCGCTACGACAAATTCGCCGTTCGCTATCAGCCACGGTGCAGGTCGCGGCCATCAATATCTGGCTGCGCTACATCCAGACACGGCCTAGGCGGTGAGCACACCGCTGCCGAGCAACCTGCTCACGGCCGAGGAGGCGGAATGCCGGGCCGGTGTGCGCTGATGCTCACCCACTTCTGGCCGGTACCGATCGGGCCGCTTCTGCGGCGACGGCCCGATCGACGTTGGCCGAGGACGTGCTCATCGCGGACGAAGCACTCGACCCGTCCTGACCCCTGGCTCCGTTCCCGGCCACGGCACGGGCGAGGTGCCCATCTGATCGGACAACCACGGCTAGGGCAGGGCTAGGTGGCTCCACGCGGTGGTGTTGGTGGTGAGGTGCAGGAGGAGGGCTTCGAGGTCGTGGTGGGGCTCGGGGTCCGTGTGGTTCCAGGTGGGGATGATGCTGATGCCGTCGGCCGCGGCGGTGACGAGGGCGGTGATGTGGGGTGGGAGGCCGTCGTCGGCGAGGTCGTCGCGCCAGCGGCGGGTGTCGGCGTGGGCGAGGTCGGTGATCTCGGGGATGGCGGCCAGGTGGCCGATGAGGGGCCCCAGGTCGTGGAAGGTGTCGGGGTCGCGGGAGAGGGCCGCGCTGACCCGGATGTAGGCGCGGGTGAGGCGGCCCGGTGCGAGGTCACCGTGGTCCACCGCGGCGGTGACATCGGCGCGGAAGCGGTCGAACAGGTCTTGGGCGAGCGCCCGGACCAGGTCGTCCTTGGTGGCGAAGTGGTGCAGGAGGCCACCTTTGGACACGCCTGCCTGCTTGGCGATGTGGTCGAGGGTCGCCGCGGCGCCGCGGGCGCGGATGCACACGCCCGCGGCGTCCAGCAGCGCGCGGCGGGTGTCCTCGCGGGTGCGTCCGGCTACGCGCGGCATCAGGTCACTCCTTGGTCCAGGTGGTCGTGGCGGTCCCGGTCTTCCTACCGGAGGGGATGGTGCGCCAGGCGATGAGGGCCGCGATCACGGTGATGCCCGCGGCGACCAGGGAGGTGACCTGCATGGCGGCGGTGAATGCCTCGCGGGCCGCATGGCCCAGTGCGGAGTCGGGGCCGACGCTGTTCACAGCGGAGGCCAGCGAGTCCTCGACGGCGGCGCGGACGGGATCCGGCACGTCGACGGGAAGGTCCAGCGACGCCCGGTAGAAGAGGGTCACCCCGGAGCCGAGCAGGGCGATGCCGAGGGCCCCGCCGAGTTCGTAGGCGGTCTCGGCGATGGCGGAGGCCGCGCCCGCGCGGTGGGTGGGCACCGCGGAGACCACGGCGTCGACGGTCAGGGTCATCGCCACCCCGACGCCCAGGCCGAGCGGGAGCAGCGCGAGGACCAGCCAGAGGTGGTGGTCGGCCCCCTCGGCGGCGGCGATGAGCGCCAGGCCCAGCGCGCCGAACAGCAGGCCTGCGGCCACAGCGCGCCCGGTGCCCAGGCGCGCGACGAGGACGCCGACGACGGCGACGACCAGGATCGACGCGATCGTGGTGGGCAGTTCGACCAGTCCCGCGGACAGCGGGCCAAGACCGCGGACGAGTTGCAGGTACTGGGAGAAGAAGAACAGCAGACCCGTCAACGCGAAGATCGCGACGACGTTGGCCAGCACAGCACCGCTGAACGCCTTGTTGGCGAACAGGCTCACGTCGATCAGCGGTGTGTCCAGTCGGCGCTGACGACGGACGAACAGCGCACCCGACGCCACGCCGACCAGCACGGCCACCACGGCCTGGACGTCGACGCCCGAACCGATCGCGTGCTTGACGGAGTAGACCAGCGGCACGATCGCGGTCATCGACAGCGCCGCGGACAGCAGGTCGAACCGGCCCGGTCGGGGATCGCGTGACTCCGGCAGCAGCAACGCTCCCGACACGAGGAACACCAGCACCACGGGAACGTTGATCAGGAACACCGAACCCCACCAGAAGTTCTCCAACAACGCCCCGCCGACCAGCGGTCCCAACGCCATCCCGCCCCCCGAGGCCGCCGACCAGATCGCGATCGCCCTGGTTCGCTCCGCCCGGTCGGGGAACGTGTTCCGGATGATCGACAGCGTGGAGGGCATGATCGTCGCCCCCGCCACGCCCAGCAGCAGCCGCGCCGCGATCAGCGCCTCCGCGCTGGGCGCGAACGCCGCCAGCGCCGAGGCGACGCCGAACGCGGCCGTCCCCGCCAGCAGCACCCGCTTGCGCCCGAACCGGTCGGCCAGCGTCCCCGTCGTGACCAGCAGGCCCGCCAGCGCCAGGGCGTAGACGTCCCCGATCCACAGGACCTGCGTCGAGCTCGGGGCCAGGTCCGCGGTCAACGAGGGCACCGCCAGGTACAGCACCGTGCCGTCGATGGCGAGCAGCAGCATCGAACCGACCAGCACGCCCAGTGCCGCCCACCTGCGCGGATACGGGATCGTCACCTTCTCGGCCACACGGGCGTCGTCACGGGTCATCCCAGTATTGTACCGGCCGGACGGTACAATAAATCGAGCGCAGGGTCCACCACCCCGTCCGCGAGACCCTCGAAGGTATGTACTGGCAGGTGTCTGCCTTGGGCGGTCACGGCCCGCGATGCTCTTGGCATGACGAAGA
Organism: Umezawaea tangerina; assembly: GCF_003002815.1. GTDB lineage: Bacteria > Actinomycetota > Actinomycetes > Mycobacteriales > Pseudonocardiaceae > Umezawaea > Umezawaea tangerina. Next base: position 472,379 of record NZ_PVTF01000008.1, read on the forward strand.
AGAGCGTTCCGATCACCGTCTTCGCGCGTGCGACGTCCGGCCCCGCCCACACCCACCGGGTCGTCGTGCCGATCGACCTCACCCTGGTGTTCAAGCCGTGGGGACCGTTTCCCGGCGTCGCGGAGGTGCGCGACCAGACCGGCACCTGGGACCGGCCGGGGACCTCGCGCCAGACCTGGTTCACCGACGGCTCCAGGGCCGACGAGCGGCTCACCGAGATCGTGGACGGACACGGGTTCGCCTACGAGCTCAGCGGTTTCACCAACGTGCTGGCCAAGCTGGTCTCCGGGGTGCGCGGCGAGTGGTCGTTCCTCCCCGACGGCACCGGCACGTCGATCCGGTGGACCTACGACTTCCAGCCGCTGCCCGGCCGCTACTGGATCGTCGCCGGGCCGTTCAAGCCGCTGTGGACCCGATACATGCGCGCCGCGCTCGCCCGGATGGTGACCGTGGTGCAGAACACGCCGGGTGCGACCATGGAGGGGTGAGCGACCTGAGCTTCGGTGCCCTGGTGCGCGGCTGGCGCGACCGCCTCGACCCGGCCGATGCCGGCTACGCCAGGTCGGCTCGACGGCGCGCTCCCGGCCTGCGCCGCGAGGAACTCGCCGAGCTCGCCGGTCTTTCCCACGAGTACGTGCTGCGACTGGAGCAGAGCCGGGCCACCAACCCGTCCGTCCAGGTGGTGTCGGCCTTGGCCCGCGCGCTGCGGCTTTCCCCTGCCGAACGCGACCAGCTCTTCCGCGCCGCAGGTCAGCTCGCGCCCCGCGACCAGACGGTCGGCACCCACGTGCCGCCGAGCATCCGCCGCCTTGTCGACCGCCTCGGCGATCTCCCGATCGGCGTGTTCGCCGCTGATTGGAGCCTGCTGTGGTGGAACGACCTGTGGACGGCTCTGCACGGCGATCCATCCGACCTGCCGCCCGCCGAGCGCAACCTCGTCCGCGCCCTCTTCGGCACGGGCGAGGGCCGCTGGCACCTGCGCCCGGTCACGTCGACCGCCGGACCGCTTGCTTTCGAGACCGCGATCGTCACGGACTTGCGCGAAGCGGTCTCCCGCTACCCGGCCGACCCGGACCTGGCGGCGCTCGTGGACGGCACGCGGGCGTCCTCGCCCCTCTTCGGTGAGCTGTGGTCGGTAGCGGGCATGGGACAGCTCACCGGTGACATCAAGACGATCAGCCATCCCGAGCTGGGTGACATCACCCTGGACTGCGACGTGCTGACCGTGCCCGGCGTCGACCTGCGCATCGTCACCTACACGGCAGCCACGGGAACCAGAGGCGCCGACCAGCTCGACCTCCTGCGGGCGTCCCGGCTCAGCGAGGCACGCTGACGACGCCGACGAGTTCCGGACCGGCACGGCCGGTACCTCGGCAGTTGCCCGCCGCCCCATCGGCGTTCGTCGGCCGCGTCGACGAGCTCGCACAGTTGACCGCGGTACCGGAGCAGTCGGCGTCCGGGATGGTGATGATCTCAGCGTTGGCCGGGACGGGAGGGATCGGCAAGACCTGGCTTGCCCTGCACAGGGCGCGCACCCGCGTCGACCGGTTCCCCGACGGGCAACTGTTCATCGGTTGTCCCGCATGCCTCCTGTGGCTGGTTGACTGATCCGGCGCTACTTGACGCTGGCCGTCAAGTACTTGACACTGGCCGTCAAGGGGGTGGCCCGATGTCGGATGCGCACAGCGCACTGGTCGAGCAGTTGGTCGCCGTGGTGCGGCAGCGACTGCTCGACCCGCTGGAGATCCTGCTGGGCGTCGACCAGCCGGCGGACCGAGTCCTGGCGGCGGCCGAGGACTGGGGGGCGCAGCTGCTCGGCGAGGACCAGGCCGCCGCGGTGATGTGTGCCGCCCGACTGATCGCCGCGCTCTACCCCGGTGATCGCTTCGAGCCGCCGGTCGACTGGTGGGGTACGCCGTTGGGACGGGTTGTCGCGCGGCGGGCCGGCTATCCGGGCGTGGACCACGTCTCCTACAGCGTCGCCGGTGCCATGCTCGGTATCACCCGGCAGGGCGTGCACGACCTCGTGACCAGGGGAAAGCTCGACCGTCACGTCGACGGCGGCGTCACGACGGAGTCCATCGGACATCGGATGAGGAGCCTGTGATGATCGATTTCGGCGGATCGGGACCGCAGGTGCTCCTGCTGCACGGTCTGGGCGGTAGCGCGGAGGACTGGCGTGAGTTCGCGGGCCACCTCACCGACACCCACCATGTGCTCGCCGTTGATCTGCGTGCGGAACTGCCGTGGTCATGGGACATCGCACTGGCCGACATCGAAGCGCTCGACCTGGACAACCCCGCCGTGGTCGGCATGTCCTACGGCGGCATGATCGCCGGCCGATGGGCGGCACGACACCCGGAGTGCCCCGCTGTGATCAGCATCGACGGCCATCGCGGCGGCCTCACCGCACCGGCGAACTACCCCGGCATGGTGTCCACCCGAGTCGAATCGGAACTGGCCGCGCTGCGGACGGTGTTCGAGGCGCAAGCGCAGACCCCCTTCCTGGAGGTCGTGTTCGACGCTTTCGTCGCGGACGACACCATCGACGCCTTCGCCAAGGCGCAATGCCCGACCCTGGTGTTGTTGGCGACGAGGAACATCCAGCAGGCACGGGACTTCGAGGAGTTGATGGCCGCGGGCCGCCGCGGCGTCGAACGCGACCTGACCACCGCGGCCGCGGCGAATCCGAACCTCACCGTCGTGAAGGTCGACGGCACCCACGGCATGGTCACGGCGCAGCCCGCCGCCATCGCCGCCATCGTCCGCGAGTACCTGCCGCCGTCTCGGAACAACCTCTAACCCCACGCGCGACCGACCAGTCGGCGATCATCATTCTGCCCGGTGACCAGCGGTCGACTCGTGCCGGCGGCCGTGCTCGCGGGAACATCGCAGTCCACGCCCAAAACATGGAATGGGCAGCCTGGTCGGGTTTCGGTCAGCGGCGCCAAAACCTCATAAGGTGAGCTGTGCGGTTCGCGCCGATATGAACGATTTGTCGTCATAATCCCTGGTCAGCGGCTCACTGTCACGCAATGGCCTTGTTCCAGCCACTTTTCCGCCATGCATCCGCGCATACCATCCGGGCGGTTCGACATCGGCGAAAGGCAGGACATGAGAAGAAGTGGCGCGATTTCCGCACTGGCCATCGCCGCGGCCGTGGTCGTGACGAGCACGGTCGCGGCCGACGGCTCTCCAGGGCGGGGTGATGACGAACGGGCGGTCGAGCAGGCTCTGCACGACCGGCAGCCCACGAACGTCATCGTGCTGATCGGTGACGGCATGGGCGTCCAGGAGATCACCGCCGCCCGGTACTACCAGGGCGTGCGGAACAAGCTCAACGTGGACCGGTTGCCGTTGACCGGGTTCGACACGACCTGGTCGGTCAAGCCCGCGCCGAAGGCGCCCTACCTCCCCGACTACGACCCCGACTCGGCGTCCACCGGGACGATGTGGGCCACGGGCGTGAAGACCCTCGACGAGCGGATCTCGCAGGGCCCCAGCAGCGCGATCGACGTACCGGGCCGCAACTACGAGTCGGTGATGGAGAAGGCGAAGAAGCGCGGCCAGAAGGTCGGCGACGTCACCACCGCCGAGCTCACCGACGCCACCCCGGCCGTGCAGGGGGCGCACATCTCGCTGCGCGGCTGCCAGGGACCCGCCGACATGACGGCGTGCGCCAAGGAGACCAAGGACGTCGGCGGACTCGGCTCGATCGCCGAGCAGGAGGTCGACAACCACTTCGACGTGCTGTTCGGCGGCGGCCGCAACCGGTTCACCCAGACCGTGACCGGCGGCACGGACAAGGGCAGGACCGTGGTCGACTCGGCCACGCGGCAGGGCTACCAGTACGTCACCGACGCCGCGGGCCTGGGCAAGGTCGACAGCCGCAAGCCGGTGCTCGGCCTGTTCACCCCGAGCACGATGTCGGTGGAGTGGAGTGGCCCGGCCGCGTCCACCGGCAAGGGCAACGCGCCCGCGACGTGCGTGGAGAACCAGCGTCCCGCGAACGAGCCGAGCCTGGCCGACATGACCACCAAGGCCATCAAGCTGCTGGAGAACCGTCGCGGGTTCTTCCTCCAGGTCGAGGGCGCCTCGATCGACAAGCAGGACCACGCCACCAACGCGTGCGGGCAGATCGGCGAGACCGTGGCCTTCGACAAGGCCATTGGCGTCGCGCTGGACTACCAGAAGGCGCACCCCGACACCCTGGTCGTGGTCACCGCGGATCACTCCCACACGAGCCAGATCGTGTCCGAGGACGCGAGCGGGACCGGACTGCCGACCGGCTACTCGACCAACGTCGTCACCAAGGACGGGCAGACCCTGACGCTCGCCTACAACACCGCCGGCTACGGCGGCCCCGGCGCACCGCCGGTGGCCACCCCGCCGAGCCAGCAGCACACCGGTGCGGCCGTTCCCGTCTGGGCCATCGGCCCACGCGCGACCGACGTGCTGGGCACCAACGACCACACGGACCTGTTCCACACCCTGGGCGGCTGAGCCGAGCTGTGCGAAGGGCCGGCGGGACGCCCGCTGGCCCTTCGCCGTGTGCGGAAAGGCGGTCGATCGCACCGCGCCGATCCTGCCCGTGATACCCACCACCCCGGCGCGGATGACCCACGACTACGTGCGCCACGGCACCACCAGCCTGTTCGCCGCCCTGGACCTGTCCAGTTGGCCACGATCGCCATCAATCTTCCACAAGTGCAACTATCGCATCACGGACCGCATGGTAGCGAACCAGTGATAGGCGAATTGGAGATTTTGTCAACCGGTCGTGATGCCAGATGGAAATTTGAAAGTGTTCTGAATTGTCGATGGAGTCGATCTCATGATACATGATCGTGTGTTCGGCAAAAATGGTTTCGATCACTAAGCGATCCTCGTACACTGCGACATGCAAATTTTGATATTGAAAACGCACCCAGCCGATCCAGCCGGTACATCCATCCTCGGCGACCGGTTGCGCGGCAGGTCTTGGCATTTGCCCCACTGGCCTACCGCGGCCCACGAGAACCGGGAGAAACCATCGAAACGTGACGTACAGTGAACTGCATATAATTATGGCAAGACCTGTATTGTCGGGCAGTCCGGTCAGCCCAAAAATAACACATACACCGTAGATGCCAGCAGCAGGTGCAAGGTAGTCCGCTAATCGTCGAACAACTTTACTCATGTATCCCCCTTGGGCGGAATTGTACACCTCTTGAGGTTCTGTTCATGCGCGCAGTCGACATCGGCGCTGCTCACCGACTGGGCATGACCGTCGGAGACCGCCGTCGAATCCAGTGCAGAAACCGATGACCCTCAACATTTACCTGGACGGCATTGTCGAACACACTGCAATACGCTGGCCGTGGGTGCATGACGTCTGCTGGCCGCCGCGCGTCGCGCGAGGTGATGCCGTGTCGACCAGCTGGCCGTCCGCCAACTGCATAGCGTCACCTCAGTGCTGAACAACACCAAGAAAACTCACGACAGACCTAGGGGAAACCATGCCGTTCGCCAACTTCAAGGTCCCTGCCGGCACGATCACACCGGAGCAGAAAAAGCTGAACATCGACCGCACCACCGACCTCTACGGCGAAGCCGCCCGACAGAACGTGCTCGTGCTCGTCGACGAGGTCGTCGACGGCGGCTGAGGCATCGGCGGCACCGTGCTCACCGCCGCCACGCTCAACGGCGACCAGTGACCCGGCCCGGCGGCGGCCGCGACCGCGGAGTCAAGCTGCACTTGCTTCGAAGTCAAGCAAGTCGCGTCCGACACGTCAGCGCGGAGGTCCGAGGACGACGTTGCCGCTCAGCTCGGCGGCTTCGGCGAGCAGCCGCGGCGTGATCTCGAAGCCTTCCGGACGCGGCTCACGCAGGTCGCGGCCCGCGTGGCGGAACATCTTCTCCAGTCCACCGGGTGTGGCGATGAGCAGCAGGTCGGCCTTCTTCGAGGTGATGCGGTAGCTGTGCGGGATGCGTCGCGGCAGGAAGACGATGCCGCCCTCGGCCAGCTCGTGCTCCTCGTCACCGGCCCACACCATGGCCGAACCGGACAGCAGAAGGAAGACCTCGTCCTCGTTGTTGTGCAGGTGAAACGGTGGAGCTTCGCCCTCGCTGACGTCGAACCGGCCGACAGTGAGCTGCCCGCCCGTCGCCTCGGAATCGAGCAGGACGCTGAAGACGCTCCCACCGATCCACTCCAGCTGCTGCTGATCTTCCCGCTGGGCGAGGTAGGGAATGCTCATGCACAGTCCTCGGACTCAGTGGACAGCGGCGCCGTCCTCCTCTCCGCCTACCCTGCCCCGCACGAGCTGCCGATCTCCACCTTCCGCAGTGCTCACCCCTGCTCAAAACTGCCCACGCACCTCGCCAGGCAGGCTGATGTGCGGTACCGGCCTTCCGCGACGAGGTGCTTCGACACGGCCATCCGGGCTGGAAGGCCAGGTGGACGCCGTCCGGTTCGTGGACGATCCGGCCGGCCGTCGGTGGCGGGAAGTGGGTGCCCAGTACGAGCGTGTCGGTTCCGGCGAGCGACTGCAGCAGGGTATGCCGGGTGGCCCTGGCCTGCGCCGGGTCGACGTCGACGCAGCTGGTCACTTCGGGGTCGGCGATCTGCACCGGGTGGTGGACGCAGTCGCCGGTGATCAGGGCCGTCTCGCCGGCGCTCGTCAGCTCGACCGCCACGTGGCCCGGAGTGTGGCCCGGCGTGGGGATCAGCCGCACCCCGTCCGCGACCTCGACGCCGTCCGCGGCGACGTCGACGAGGTCCAGCAGGCCGGCGTTCTCGACGGGGTGAACTGAGTCGCGGAACATCTGCAGCCGTGGTTCGTCCATGTCCTGCGCCGCCCAGTACTCCCGCTCGAGCTTCGAGGTCGCGTAACGCGCGTTCGTGAACAGGGGGACCCATTCGCCGTTCACCTCGTGGGTGTTCCAGCCCACGTGGTCGGTGTGCAGGTGGGTGAGCAGCACGAGGTCCACGGTGCCGGGCTCGACGCCGACGTCCACGAGCCGGTCGTGGTACCCGGTGCGCAGGTTGTGCCACGCGGGGTTGGCGCGCTCCTTGCGGTTGCCGATGCCGGTGTCGATCACGATGCGCCTGCCATCGCTGACGACGACGAAGCTGTGGCTGGCGAGCCGGAGGATGCCGTCCTCGGTGGCGAAGTCGGGCTTGAGCCAGGCGTGGCGGTCCACGACCTCGGGGGTCGCCGCGGGAAGCAACCACGGTCCGGTCTCGGGTGGCAGTTCCGTTTCGTCGATCCGGTGCACAGTCAGGTTTCCCACGCTCCACGAAGGCATTCCGACTCCTTTGAGGACATTCATCCGCGCTGCCGTCACCGTGACGATCTACTCCGGGAAGCGCTCTGCGGGGGAGGGCAGGGTCGGATCGACCGACAACGGGGAGCAACATCGGATGGGCCCCTGCAACATCGTGAACGTCGAGGAAACCCTGCTGGACCCGCCCGTGCGCGTCCACCGAGCACCCGCGCCCGGCACCGCGCCCCGGCTCAACGCCCAACCGGGTGGGAAATGCGTTCCAGCCACTCGCCGAGGAGGCCGCGTTCGTGCTCGGTCAGCGCGGTGGCCCGAGGCAGCAAGGCGTGGAGCGTGACGGCGGCGTTCGCCGGTTCGACCGGACCGGTGTCGTGTCCTTGGTCGGTGGTTATGGCCGTGATCAATGCTTCTCGGTTCGCCGTGGACAGTGCGAGGTCCCGTTGTTCGGCGGGTTGGGCGAGCAGTCCGAGCGCGGTGCCGCAGCCGGCGGTGTGCACCATGAGAGCGGCGAGATCCTCCCTCACCCGCAGCCTTCCGGCTTCGGCGACGCGATGGACGTACTCGCGCAGGACCTTCCGTCCTTCCTCCGCCGCGGCCATGGGCGCGGTGGGGCGGGGGTTGCCCCAGATCAGTGCGTAGAGCGCGGGGTTGGCGAGCGCGAACGACACGTTCAGGTCCCAGCCCGCGCGCAGGTCGTCCACGGGGTCGCTGCTGGGTGCGAGGGTCTTCTTCGCCGTGAGGTGTGCGGTGAATCCGTGTGCTGCGACCGCGTCGAGCAGACCGTTCTTGTCACCGAAGAGGCGGTAGATGACCGGCGCCTGGACGCCGGCGGCGGCGCTCACCGTACGCGTGGAGACGGCGTCGTAACCCTCTCGCGTCAAGATCGCGAACGCCGCTTCGACGATGCGTTCACGGTGGCGTTCAACGGTGCTGCCGGGGCTCTGATCGCTCACCTTGGGCATTGTATGGGCTTTGCGGTCACCGGTTGGCAGGCATGAGGACGTGTTGCCCGCCGTCGACGACGATGTTGGCGCCGGTGACGAACCGGGAGTCGTCGCAGGCCAGGAACAGTGCGACCAGGGCCACGTCCTCGGGTGTGCCGACCCGGCCGAGTGGTGTGCGGTCGGTGTCCTTGTCGGTGATGAACCGGTCGGTCTGGTTCGTGCGGGTCAGGCCGGGGCTGATGGTGTTCACCCGAATCCCCAGCGGGCCGCCCTCGACTGCGAGATGCGGGGCGAACGAGGCGATCGCGCCCTTCCCGATGCCGTGCGCGCTCAGATGTGTGCCGTTCGTCTGGTCGGCGGTGATGGAGGAGGTGCTGATGATCGACCCGCCACCACCTGCCTTCATGTGCGGCCAGACCGCGTGGGTGGGGTAGTAGACGACGTCGACCTCGTTGCGCATGGCGGAGCGCCAGCTCTCGGGGGTCTGGGCCTCGAAGGTCGACGCGGGGCTGAAGCCCGCGTTGTTGTAGAGCACGTCGATGTGCCCGAACCGGGCGATCGCGTCCTGGACCCAGGCCGCGACCTGGTCGGGTTCGGCCAGGTCCAGTGGGGCGGTGGAGTGCATCCGCCCGCCGGACCGTTCGACCAGCGCGACCGTCTCCTTGTCGCGCTCGGCGTTGATGTCGCAGCCGACGATCGTGGCGCCCTCACTCGCGAACAGCAGGGCGGCGGCGCGCCCGATGCCGGAGCCGGTGCCGGTGATCAGGGCTACCTTGTCCTTGAGTCGATCTGTCATGGGTCGATTCCTCCTGGGATTCGTTGTGCCGGCGTCGAACTGGTCGAGGTTCAGGCGTTGAGCTGGTCGAGCAGGCCGTGGAAGTCCTCGAGGTGCCAGGACTCGGCGATTCGGCCGTTCTCGATGCGGTGGAAGTCGTAGGCGCGGTAGGCGACCTTGCGGCCGGTCGGTGCGACGCCGAGGAGGTCGGCGCTGTGGGTGCCGCTGCTGACGGAGCGGACCGCGACCCGGTCTCCGCAGACCACGATGTCCTCGTGGGTGATGGTGAAGTCGGGGAAGACGTGGCGCAGGAAGGCGATGGTGTCCCGGAAGCTTTCGGCGCCGGGTTCGCTGCCCGGTGCGAGCGGGGCGTTCTGCCAAGTGGGTGCGAGCACATTCGTCACGACGTCGTCGATGATCTCGGTGTTTCCGGTGTTCATCGCTTGGTACAGGCGATGAACTGCGGCCTCGGCGGCCTGACTGCTGGCGGTGATGTCCGACATGGGGGCTCCTTGGGTTGCACACCTTGTTTCCACTGATAATCATCCGGTGTTATCAGTGGAAAGTCCACTGTGCTTCCAGTCACACAGTGGCCGGCGGATCGACCTGCACACGGGGAAGGCGGATCCATCACGGTTGCCGTGGCTGGGGTTCGCGGACACTCCTGAGCCGCGAGCCGACGACACTCTGCGACCTCGGCGGACCAGACCTGGCCGCCGGGCTGGACGAATCACTGGCCACGGTCCGTCGATGGTGGACCTGACGTCCGCGGCACCTGGAGCCCGATGGGGCTACTTCTTGCCGTGTCGGGGTTTCCGTTGACGGACTCCTGAAGGGCGTCCGTATCGGTCGGGAGTCCTCGCCGAGGCATGCGACCTCGGGTCGCACGTTGTCACAGCGGGCGGCGCAGCCCGTCCAGCACGAGGGTGATGACGCCGTCGGCCTCGGCCCGCCAACCAGGGCGGTCGTGGCCCGCGCTGATTCCGTGCAGCGCCATCATCACGGCACCGGCGTCCACGTCGTCGCGAACGGTGCCGTCGCGCACGGCGGCGGCCACCAGGTCGATGACAGCCTGCTCCAGCGCCCGGCTGCCTTCGGTGAGGGCGGTCGAGTGGGTGGCCATGAGCGTGGACAGCGTCCGGGCCAGGCCCTTGTGGGTGTCTATGTGGTCGATCATGCCGCGTAGGAAGGTCGCCAAAGCCTCTGCCGCCGGCAGTGCGGCCCGCAACTGGCGGACACGGTCGCACAGCGCGGCGATCTCGCCGTGGTAGACCGCCTCGGCCAGTGCCTCCCTGGTGGGGAAGTGGCGGTACAGCGTGCCCGTGCCCACCCCGGCCAGACGGGCGAAGTCGTCGAAGCGCAGGTCGAAGAAGCCGCCGCCGTCGAAGACTTCCTTCGCCGTGGCGAGCAGGGCGTGGGGTTGCCCGCCGGTGAGGGGGCGGGGCGAGTCTGACTCCGCCGGTGTTGCCGGTCCGGGTAGTTCGTCGCGGCTCCCTGGTCCGCCGCATCCCGCAGCCGAACCCGGTCGCGTCGGTCGACCGCCTGCCATTCACGCATGGCCTTGCTGTCCAGCCTCTACCGCCTGTCCGTGACGTCGTGGAAGGAAGTCATGACCACCACCGAGAAGCACGAGTTCCCCATGGCCCGTACGTGCCCGTTCGCGCCGCCGACGGCCTACGAGGAGATCCGCGAAGAAGAGCCGGTCTCGCTGGTTCGTCTGCCCGACGGCGGGCAGGCCTGGGTGATCAGTCGCCACGAAGACGTGCGAACCGTGTTGAACGACCGGCGGTTCAGCGCCGACCGGCAGCACCCGGACTTCCCCGCGCTGGTCGAGGGCGAGGCGGCGTCCCGGCGGCCGGACGAGGAGCGCTTTCTGATCGCTATGGACCCGCCCGAGCACGGGCCGGCGCGCAAGGCCGTGCTCGGCGAGTTCACGGTGCGCCGGTTGGAGGCGCTGCGGCCGCGGATCCAGGAGATCGTCGATGGGCAGATCGACGCGCTGCTGGCCGGGCCGCGGCCCGGTGACCTGGTGGAAACGCTGTCGCTGCCGGTTCCGTCGCTGGTGATCTGCGAGATGCTGGGTGTGCCGTACGCCGACCACGAGTTCTTCCAGAAGCACACGGTGAAGGTGATCAAGCAGTCGACGCCGCCCGAGGAGCGGTGGGCGGCCACGGCGGCCATCCAGGGCTACATGGCCGACCTCATCGCGGCGAAGGAGGAGAACCCGCCGGACGACCTGCTCGGGCGGCAGATCGTCAAGCTGCGCGCGAACGGCACCTACCGGCGGACGGCACTGGTCGGCATGGGCTTTCTGCTGCTCGTGGCGGGTCACGAGACGACGGCGAACATGATCTCGCTGTCGACCATGGCGTTCCTGCGCAACCCGGAGCAGCTCGCGATGATCAAGGCCGACCCGGCCAAGACGCTCGACGCGGTCGAGGAGATGCTGCGGTACTTCACGATCATCGACGTGGCGACGGCTCGGCTGTGCGTCGAGGACGTCGAGGTCGGCGGGCAGTTGATCCGGGCGGGCGAAGGAGTGCTGGCGCTGGGTTACTCGGCCAACCGGGACCCGCGGGCGTTCGAGAACCCGGACGAGCTCGACATCGAGCGCGGCGCGCGCCACCACGTCGCGTTCGGGTTCGGGCCGCACCAGTGCCTTGGCCAGAACCTGGCTCGGATGGAGCTGCAGATCGTGTTCGACACGCTGTTCCGCCGCGTCCCCGGCCTGAAGCTCGCCGTGGACGTCGACGAGCTGCCGTTCAAGGACGACGCGAACATCTACGGCCTCTACCGGCTCCCGGTGACCTGGTAGAGGACGAACTGCCATCCCGCCTCAGGAGGAGAGGGTCATGAAGATCATCGCGGACACCGGCAAGTGCGTCGGTGCCGGACAGTGCGTGCTCACCGAGCCCGCGCTGTTCGACCAGAGCGAGGACGACGGCACGGTCGTCGTGCTGAACAGGACACCGGAAGGTGAGCTGGTCGAGAAGGCCCGCGAAGCGGCGCACGTGTGCCCCAGCCAGGCCCTCTCCCTGGAGGAGTGAGACTTTCCGGGCAACTGTGCGCCGCGTTGTGCGATCACCTGTCGGTGATCACGTGGTTGCTCCTTTGAGCCGGGCACACCGATCTCGGACGCCGGTCTGGGGAGGGATGTCCGGCTCGAAGGGGCGACTGAGGCAGGCCGACCTAAGCGGCATGCCGTGCTCATCGGCAGCGGCATGATCACGACCGCATCCGCGTGTGGGCCCTCCGGTACTTGCGCGGATGAGGTCTTCGGCAGGCGCAACGTCCGCGGGCCACGTCGAGGCGGTTGGTGAGCCCGCGACTCCGACTACAGCATCTGCGACAGGTCCCGCAACGCCGTGGCGATCTGCTCCCGGTGCCCTTCCAACGTCTCGGTGGTGACCCCGCCGGCGGCGGCCCTGGCCACCTCGTCGGTGGACACCTTGAGCGCAGCGCTCATCGACGCTGCCCGCACGCGAACGTTGATGTCCGAGGCCGGTCGTCCCATGCGTTCGCCGAGGACCTCGGCCAGCGCGTCCTCCGCCCGCTCCCGCAGCATCAGGTAGGCGGCACGCAACGCCCGCTCACTCTGGGTCAGCCGCACGACCGACAGAACAGCGTCGATGTCCTCGTCGGATGCCGTGTCCTCCAGCGGGCTGTAGGCCTCACGCAGGTGGTCGATCAGTTCGACCTCGCGTGGCCAGGCGCGCACGACCGCGCAGAACGCGTCGACCACCTTGGTGAGCAGTGGTTCGACGCAGCTCTCCTTCTGCGGGAAGTGGCGCCAGAAGGTGCGTTCGGAGACGCCCGCGGCCTGCGCTATCTGCTCGCCCGAGGTGGCGGCGACGCCCTGTTCGGAGAACAGGCGGACGGCGTGACGGGAGATGTCGAGGCGCTGGAGTCGACGTTGTTCGTCACTCACCGGCGGGCGGCCACGGCGAGGCTTTTCTGTCGCGACGTCCGTCATCGGCCGATTTAAGCACGACACACGTTCGAGAACAGTTGTTGGCACCATCTGCCAACAACCGCTACGGTCGGTGCATGAGCATTGACGCAGAGCGCCTGAAGCTGCCGCTGGCCAGGCCGAACGTCCTCGAACTCGCTCCGCTCTACGAGGTGCTGCGACGTGAAGCGCCGATCGCGCCCGTGACGACACCGGCGGGGGACCCCGCCTGGCTCGTGACCCGGTTCGAGGAGGTCCGCCTCCTGTTGGGCGACAAGCGCTTCGGCCGGTCGCACCCGGAACCGGACAAGGCCTCCCGCATCTCCACCTCCGCCGTGCAGGACGGCCCGACCGGCGAGTACACGACGGAGGAGGCCGACCACACGCGCATGCGCAGGCTGCTGACGCCTGCGTTCTCCGCCAAGCGGATGCGGATGCTGGGCGACAACATGGAGGAGCTCGTCGACGGCTGCATCGACCGGCTGATCGCCGAGCACGAGAAGACCGGCGTCGTCGACCTGCACCGCGGTCTCGCGTTCCCGTTGCCCGTGGCCATGATCTGCCGGCTGCTCGGTGTGCCGCAGGAGGACAACGAGAAGTTCGCGTCGCTGTCCGAGCGCATGGCGGGCACCGAGATCGGTGAGGACGCGCACAAGGCGCGCGAGGAGTTCTTCGGCTACATGGTCGGGCTCGTCGAGAGCAAGCGCGGCGCGCTCGGCGAGGACGTGATCTCCGACCTCGTGCGCGCACAGGCCGAAGACCCGTCGTTCGACTACGTGCAGATGGTCCGGCTCTGCGTCGGACTGCTGTTCGCGGGCCACGAGACGACGGTCAACCGCATCGGCCTCGGAGTGCTGTTCCTGCTCACCGACCGCTCGCGCTGGGACGCCTTCGTCGCCGACCCCGACGGCCGCGTCGACGCGGTGGTCGAAGAGGTCATGCGCCTGGGTGCCCCCGGCGACCTGGGTCTGCTGCGGTACGCGCGTGAGGACGTCGACATCGCGGGTGTGACCATCCACGCCGGTGACGCGCTGGTGCTCTCCATCAACGCGGCCAACCGCGACAAAACCGTCTACACCGAAGCCGAGAAGTTCGACCCCGACCGTCCGGAGAGGACACACCTCGGGTTCGGCCACGGCGCCCACTTCTGCATCGGCGCCTCACTGGCCCGCACGGAACTGCGCGTCGTGTTCGCCGCGCTGGCCAAGCGCCTGCCGGAGATGAGGCTCGCCAAGGAACTCGACCAGCTGAAGGTCCGCGCGACGCTCACCGGCGGCGTGTCGGAGCTGCCCGTCACCTGGAAGTCGGCATGAACATCGAGGTGGACCAGGGCAAGTGCGTCGGGTCCGGCCAGTGCGTCCTGGCCGCTGACGACGTGTTCGACCAGCGCGACGACGGCCTGGTGGACCTGCTGAACGCGAGTCCACCGCCCGAGCGCCTGACCGACGTCCGGCACGCGGCGGCGGTCTGCCCGTCTGCGGCGATCGCCGTCTCGGAGTGATCCTTGGTGCCGGACCGGTGGGGGTTCACCGGTCCGGCACCACTCCGGCCGCACTTCGTGATCATGTGGCCTGCCGAGCTTCTGCTGGGCCACGGGGATCTTGTCGCGTGGGTCGCGGGCCCGGACGAGTTGTTCGGGTGAGTGGCAGGTCGGTTTCACCGATCGCGACCAGGAGACGGTGTTGAGCCGTACGGGTCAACGTGCAGCGACCTCCGAACAACCCCCTCGCCGCGTGGCTACCGTGTGATGCCTCGACAGGCGAGTGGGTGTGATGGCCATGCGCGACGACGACCCGGATCCCGAGGGCACCAAGAACCCGTTGCACAACGAGGTCAGTGGGATCGTGATGGGCCCGGTGGTGCAGGCGGGCTCCATCACCAACACCCAGATCAACTACGTCTACCGGCGAACGGTGACGGACGGGGTCGCCGCGCCTCCCCTCCTGACGGTGTCCGGTCAGGTCGATTCCCCCTACCGCGGGTTGGCCGCGTTCGACGAACGGGACGCGCCCTTCTACTTCGGACGTGAGGTGATCGCGACCGAGGTACTGGAACGGATGTCGCACCATCTCCGGGATCGGCGGCTCCTGGTCGTGTCGGGCGTGTCGGGTGCGGGCAAGTCGTCATTGCTGCGCGCGGGCGTGCTGCCGAGGATTCGCGGGGAGGGGCTGGCCTCCGCGCCGGGTTCGGAGTCCTGGCCCTGCCTGGTGTTCACCCCTGGCGAGTCTCCGCTGGACGCGCTGGCGGTCCGGACCGCGACCCTGGCGCGGATCGACGCCGCGAGCGTGCTGGAGAAGATGAAGGCGGACCCGGCCGGTTACGCGATCATCGCGCGCCAGGCCGCCCTGGCCCAACCCGGCCCACCCGATCGGCGACTCCTGCTGGTGGTCGACCAGTTCGAGCAGGTGTTGCGGCGGACGGAAGAGGAGCAGCGGGAGTTTGTCACGGCCCTGCACGCCGCCGCGACCACCGGACACGAGGCCGACGGGATCCCCGCCGCCTTGGTGGTGCTGGTCGTGCGCGCCGACTTCGAGGCTCGCTGTGCCGATCACCCCGAACTGACCCAGGCCGTCAAGGACCGCTACCTGGTGACGGCCATGACGCGACGACAACTGCGGATGGCGATCACCGAACCGGCGGCCAAGGTGCGTTCGCGAGTCGAGGACTCCCTCGTGCGGACCCTGTTGGACGAGGTCGGCACCCAGGTCACGGGATCCGCGGTGACCACGAGAGGGGCGGGCGCGCTGCCCTTGGTCTCCCACGCGCTGGACCAGGCATGGCGCGGCAGGGCGGGAAGCACGCTGGCGCTGGCCGACTACGAGCGGATCGGCGGTGTCGAGGGTGCCGTGGCGGGCAGCGCGCAACGTGCGTTCGACCGGCTCACCACCGCCCAGCGGGCAGCGGCCCGGCAGGTCTTCCTGCGCCTCACCACCATCAGCGGGGACGGCGTGACCATCTCCCGCCGCGCGGGTCGCGCCGAACTCCTGCGGAGTCCGCACGACCCGCAAGACGTGGAGGCGGTGCTGGAGTCGTTCGCCGCCGAACGGCTGCTTACCCTCGCCGCCGACACCGTGGAGATCAGCCACGAGGTGCTGTTGACGGCGTGGCCGCTGTTGCGCGACACGTGGCTCGGCGACACCCTGGCCGACCGCCTCGCCCGCACGCGCCTGAGCGCGGCCGCCGCGGAATGGGATCGCCTGGGCCGGGACCAGTCCTCCGTCTACCGGGGCAGCCTGCTGCGCGCGGCCGTGGAGAGCGTCGCCCGCGCCGACGCCGACCCGGACGGCCGGTCCGTCACCGACGTGGAACGGGATTTCGTGCTCGCCGGTCGACGCGTGAGCCGCCGGGCCGTTCGACGGCAGCGGGCTCTCACCGCTTTCCTGGTGGTCGTAGCTCTCGCGTTGGCCACCGCCGCGTACGTCGCCTACCGGGCGCGGGCCGAGGCCGTGCACCAGCGCGACGCCATCGCCTCCGACCAACTGGCGCTGAAGAGCCGGACCGAGAACGACGCCGATCCCGCGCTCGCCAAGGTGGAGAGCGTCGCCGCGTGGCGGATCGCCCCCTCCCCGCGGAGCCGCTCCGCCATGCTCGCGGCCGCCGCCCGACCCGATGTGGCGACCTTCGTCGGGCACAGCGGTTGGGTCTTGGCGGTGGCCTACTCGCCCGACGGGAAGACGGTGGCCAGCGTCGGCGACGACAACACCATCCGGTTGTGGGACGTCGGCACCCGTAGTCAGATCGGCGACCCGTTGGCGGGGGACAACGGCGTCCTGAGCGTGCTGGCCTTCTCACCGGACGGCAGGACCCTGGCGGCCGGTGGGTTCGACTCGGACGACAAGGTGCGGCTGTGGGACGTCGACAGCCGTCGGCAGGTCTCCGCGGTGCCCATCCAGGCGGCCTACACGTCGGGGATCGCGTTCTCGCGCGACGGCGGGACCCTGGCCGTCGCCGAGAACGACGGATCGACCGTGCTGTGGGACATCGCCACCGGCACCCTGGTCGCCCGACTCGGCGGTCACACCGGCGCGGTCATGTCCGTGGAGTACTCCCCGGACGGCCGGACCCTCGCCACCGCGGGTGAGGACGGCACGGTGCGGCTCTGGGACGCGCTCGCCCACGGTCAGATCGGTGACCCCATCGTCACGGGCGCGAAGTCCGTCAACGTCACGACGTTCTCCCCGGACGGCCTGGTGCTCGCCTCCGCCGGGGAAGACCTCGACGTGCGGCTCTGGGACGTCGCCACCCGGACGCTGATCGGCACGCTGTCGACCGACGACGAGACGTCGGTGAGCGCGGTCGTCTTCGCACCCGACGGCAAGACGGTCGCCGCCGCGGGCGCGGCCGGGACGATCCGGCTCTGGGACACCACCTCCAAGAGACCCCTCGGAGCCCGCTTCACCACCAGCAGGCACGTCACGTCGCTGGCTTTTTCCCCGGACGGAGCCACCTTGGCCAGCGCGGACTTCGGTGGAGTGGTCAGGCTGTGGAACACCCGTTCCCAGGCCGCCGCTCCGATCGCCGGTTCGACCAACGCGGTCGTCTACTCGCCGGACGGTCGGGTCGTGGCCACCGTCGGCGACGACGCGGCCGTCAGCCTCTGGGATGCGGCGAGCCACGATCGACTAGCCCTGCTGACCGGGCACACCGGGCCTGTCACGAGTGCCGTGTTCTCCCCGGACGGCAAGCGGTTGGCCACCGCCGGCGTCGACGGTTCGGTGCGCCTCTGGGACACCGATGCCCACCGCCAGACCGCCTCGATCGCCATCCCGCGCGAACGCTACTTCTCGGCGGCCTTCTCGCCGGATGGCAGGACGCTGGCCGTCATCGGTGACGGCCCGGTCCTGCTCTGGGACGTCCTCGCCGACCAGGTGGCACCACTGCCCGACTCGGGGAACTCGATCTACGTGGCCTCACCGGGCAGCCCTCGAGGCGCCGCTGACACGTGGATCGCTTTCGCTCCGGACGGTCGAACCCTGGCCACCGCCCACGGCGATGAGGTGCTGCTGTGGGACACCGCGACCCGACAGCGCACCGGCAAACCCCTGACGGGCCATGTCGGCGCGATCAGATCGGTGGCCTTCTCGCCCGACGGCTCGGTGCTGGCCACGGGGAGCAAGGACCAGACGGCCCGCCTGTGGGACGTCGGCACCCACGACCAGATCGGTGCTCCTCTCACCGGTCATGCCGACGGCGTCTCCGCCCTGTCGTTCTCGCCGGACGGCCGTGCGCTCGCCACCGGGAGCTCGGACGGCGTCCGGCTGTGGGATACCGGGACTCACCTCCAGATCAGCGTCCCGCACACCGATCAGGTCACGTCCCTGGCGTTCGCTCCGGACGGCCGGATCCTCGCCAGCGCGAGCGAGGAGGGTGTCCGGCTGTGGGACGTCTCGTACCTGGCAGACGACCTTCCGCATCGCCTTTGCGCGGAGGCGTCCCGGTCGCTCAGCCAGGACGACTGGACCCGTTACGTGGCGTCCGGGCCCGTCTACCGCACGACATGTCCTTGAGCCTCCCGGTCGCTTGGGCACGACCGGCGCCCGGACACCGACGCAGGGGTGTATTCGTACGACGCGGTCGGACAGGGCGGTGGTGGACATGGCGCCGAGCGCTGTCTTGCACCGCTGCACCGTGGGGGAGCACCGTCCTCGCAGGGGCGGCGGATGAAGTCCTGGACATGCACCGGGAGCATGACTCGCGGTTGTGCAGTCGGCGCACACGCTGCTGGTTCGCCTTGACCTCGACCACGTAATCCCGATCGCGACTCACCATGCTCGCGGGCTGTTCCTGACGGCGTTCGGCATCGGATTCATCATGCTCGGAATCCTGGGCGACGAGTCCTGCGCCCTGCTGGCGAGCCTCCTGGCAGGCCGGACCTGCAGGATGCAGACCGCACGCCGCCGCCTCCATCAGCCAGTGCTGACCCAGTCGACACCACGTCGCCCTGACTGGATTCCGTTCCGGCCAGGTGACGCCTATACCCACGTCTTTGGTTTCCGTTGTGTGCCGAAGACCAACCTAACGACCGCGGTCGTCGCTGGTCCTGTCCTCCTCGTACACCTGCACCGCACCGCGCTTGGCGAACGCCGCCCACAGGTTGAACACGATGATCGCGATGCCGGCCACCAACCACAACCAGAAGAAGCCGCTCGGCGCCTTCGACCCGATCTGCACGACGCCATACACCAGGATCGCCGCACCGAACAGGGCGCCGAAGATCGCGGCGGGTTTCGACGGTCGGATGCGTCCCACGAGGCCTCCCAGTGCTCCGATGATCCACAGGGTTCCCCGGCACGACGAGCGGTCAAACTCCGAGCACGGCCGGCACTTGTCGTGTTCGGAGAAGACTTCCGCCTTCTTGTCGCAGGGCATCCGGCTCAGTCAGACCGGTGGATCGACCAGGCCGGCTTCGTGGGCGAGGACGCCGGCCTGGGTGCGGTTGCGGCAGTCGATCTTCACGAGCATCCGGGACACGTAGCTCTTCACGGTGGCCTCGGACAACGACAGTTCGCGGGCGATGTCCGCATTGGACAGTCCACGACCCAGGCAGATCAACACTTCCAGCTCCCGGTCGGTCAGCGGACGCAGTCGGGCCTTGGTGCCCGCGTCTCGTTGTTGTCCCGCAACCGATGCCGCGACCAGCCGAGCGGTCGCGATGGGTGACAGCACGGTGTGCCCGGCGGCGGCCACCCGGACCAGCTCGACCAGGTCCTGGGGCGCGGTGCTCTTCACCAGGAAACCCGCCGCGCCCGCGCGCAGGGCCGCGAGCACGTGGCTGTCCGCGTCGAAGGTCGTGAGCGCGACGACCGGGGGAGGGGCGGGAAGTCTCCCGATCCGCTCGATGGCGACGAGGCCGTCGACACCGGGCATCCGCAGGTCCATCAGCACGAGGTCGGGACGGTACCGGACGACCGCCTCCACGGCCTCCGCGCCGTCGTGCGCCTCGGCGACCACCTCGATGTCGTCCGCGCCACCGAGGATCACCCGCAGGTGCGCGCACACCATCGGTTCGTCGTCGACGACGACCACCCGGATCATGCGGTGTCCCCCCGTGTCGGCACGTAGGCGGGCAGTATCGCATCGACCTGGTAGCCGCCACCCGGTGTCGGGCCGGTGCGGAGGGTGCCGCCGGTCAGCTCCACCCGCTGTGCGAGACCGAGCAGCCCGGTGCCGGAACCACTGCGGGCCAACGCGCCGTCCGGTGCCCGGCTCGGCGCGCCGTTGGCGACGCGCACGGTGACACCATCGGGCCGGTAGGTCATCGTCACTGCCACCTCCGCGCCGGGGGCGTGCTTGCGCGCGTTCGTCAGCGACTCCTGCACCACCCGGAACGCGGTGCGCAGCACGGTCGGCGCGATCTGCCCGGGGTCACCGTCGACGGCGAACGAGACCGTCTCGCCGACCGCGCGCGCCTCGACGACCAGCGTCCGCGGATCGGGTGCGTCCGGTCGCACGGGTTCGCCCGCCGGCGTCACCTCGGTGTTCCGGAGGACCCCGAGCAGGTCCCGCAACTCGGCCAGCGCCTTGGCACCCGCCTGCCGGATGTCCTCGGCCGCGGCGCGTGCGGCGGGATCGGCCGACTCGGTGCCCAGCGCCCCGGCGTGCAACACCACCAGGGTGAGCTGGTGGGTCACCACGTCGTGCATCTCCTCGGCGAGCCGCCGCCGCTCCTCCGCCCTGGCCCGTTCGGCGAGGAGCACCTGCTCGCGTTCGGCGCGTTCGGCCCGCTCCCGCAGGGAGTCCACCAACTCCCGGCGGGCGCGCAGGTAGAGCACGGCCAGTGCGGGCAGGACGGTGTTGACGATCCCCAGAGGTGTGGTGTCCCAAGCCGGATCCCACGGTCGCGTGCCCAGCACGGCGAGCAGACCGGTCACCACGAACGCGTGGCGCCGGTCGGTCAGCCGCACCAGGTTCACGACGATCGCCGGCGTGGCGTAGGGCAGCGTCGCGTGCGCTGCGGGGTCCACCGGGGTGAACAGGCCGGGTGCGAACTCCTCCGAAACGAGCATGACCACCGCGACGACCAGCGCCCAGGACGCCACCCGCGCCGGGAAGCGGGCGAGGAGCAGCAGCGACACGTCCACCGACAGTTGCAGGAGCAGCGCGGCACGGGGCCCCGCCCAGCCCGTCGTCGGCGGGCTCAGGCCGTAGACGAGCAGGTCCAGACCGCCGAAGACCACGACCGCGACCACCAGCCACAGCAGATCCCGGCTCGCCCTCATCCGGATCACGGTATCGCCCCACACCCGGATGCCGAGCCCCGTGCAACTTTCGTGGACACCGGTGTCCACCTTCTCCGCTTCCGGGGCAACGGCTCACTGCGGTCCACTCGGTGTCATGACGAACACGAGGCATTCCAGGCGCACGGTGTTGCGGGCGGCCGCGGTCGGCGCGGCAGCAGGCGGGCTCACCCTGGCCGGGGGCGGCACGACCGCCCAGGCGCGGCGCGGAAGGGGCGGCACGACGACATTCGTGGTCGTGACCGGCGCGAGCGGCACACCCGGTGGGATCGACGCGCTGTCCTTGCGGGGGCACCGCACCGTCGGGGTGGACCTGCCCGGTCACGGCGCGACCGATGCCCAGTTCGCCCACGACTACCAGTGCCCGCAGGATCCGGCATCGCTGGCGACCCGACCGTCGCCGATGGCGGGTGTCGGACTGGACGCCTACGCCGCGGCGGCGATCCGGACGGTCCGCGCGGTCGCAGAGTTCGGCCCGGTCGTCCTCTACGGCGGCAGCATGGGCGGCGCGACGCTGAACCGGGTCGGCAACGCCGTGCCGCACCTCATCGACCGGATCGTCTACGACACCGCGTTCTGCTGCGTGGACCTGGCCTGCCCGGAGGACTACCTGACCACCCCGGAAGGATCGACGACCCTGGCGGGCACCCTCGCCGCACTGGTCGTCGCCGACCCCGCGGTCATCGGCGCCGTGCGCGCCAACTACCGCACTGCCGACCCGGAAGCACTGGCCGCGTTGAAGGAGGCGCTGATGGCCGGCGCAGGCGACGCCGAGTTCTACTCGACGCTCGCCCACCTGCAACCCGACGAGTCGCTGACCGTGGGCCGGGAGAACTCGCAGGTCCGAGCCGACACCTGGGGCTGCATCCCCCGCACCTACATCCGGCACACTGCGGACCGGATGATCCCCCTCGCACTTCAGGACCGGATGATCACCGAGGCCGACCGCCTGACCCCGCGCAACCACTTCGACGTGCACACTGTGGACGCCGGCCACGCCGCGACCGCCGAGCAGTTCGAGCAGATCGTCGACATCCTCGACCGCCTGCCCGAGTGCGCAGGGTGAGTTCGCCAGACGACATCGTCCCGAAGGTCCCACCGGACTTCCCGAGGTCCCCTGACCACCGCGAGGAGTAGGCATGGGAAGCATCGCTCGCCCGGTGCGAAGGAGGTTGCGGTGTGCGTGTGTGCTGACCGCGTCGCCCATGTCGACAGCCACGACCGCTCGTAGCCGTGTGGTGGCGTAGGAAGAAATCGGTGTGAGGATCACGGCGGCGGTGGCTAGGTTCGCGAGTGTGACGCGAGACGAGGTGTTGCAGGACCGGCCGCATCGGCGGGTGGAGCGGATCGGCGACACCGTCCGCAGGCCCACCTACCCGTGGTCGCCCGCGATCCATGCCCTCCTCCAGCACCTGGAGGCTGTGGGGTTCCGGTACGCACCTCGGGTGTTGGGGCTGGACGAGGACGGTCGTGAGGTCCTGACCTACGTGGAGGGCGAGTCCGGCCCGCAGGGCTGGGCCAAGGTGGTCGACGACGCCGGTCTGGCGAGATTCGCCCGGCTGCTGCGCGACTACCACGACGCGGTGCAGGACTTCGTCCCACCTGACGGGGTCAGCTGGTCCACCGGCAAGGCGGGGGCGGGTGACGACGAGGTGATCTGCCACGGTGACTTCGGCCCGTGGAACGTCGTCTGGCAGGGCGGGCATCCGGTCGGCATCCTCGACTGGGACTACGCCCGTCCCGCGTCGCGGATCCACGACATCGTCTACGCGTTGGAGTACGTCGCGCCGTTCCGCGACGACGCCGAGTGCCTCCGGGCGTTGCGGTACCCCGATCCGCCCGACCGACGGCACCGCGTGGAGTTGTTCGCCGCCACCTACGGCCTGACGTCCACGTCGGGGCTGGTCGATGCCGTGATCGAGGTCCAGCGGGACGGGATCGAGCAGGTCCGCACGTTGGCCGACGCCGGAATGCAGCCCCAGGTCGACTGGATCGCCGAGGGCCACCTCGAGGAGCTGGAGGGCAGGATCTCCTGGAGCCAGGCCAACAGGCACTTGTTCGAGTAGCCGATCGGGACGAGTACCACCCGGCACTCGCGGGTACGCGTTGACCTCCCGGCATTCCCTCGACTGGCGCCGAGCGACCCGGAGGGGGAGCCGGTGCTCGGGATCTAGGTGCCGTGTTGGTCGAGGGTGCGGCCGGTCGACGGATCGCGCGACCTGCGACCTCTAGAAGCCGTGGATGCGGAACGCCTCGGCCAGGCCGGTCAGGTTGGCGTCTGCGGTGGCCCAGGCGACGTACCCGTCCGGCCGGATCAGCAAGGCGGCCAGGGCGTCGTGGGCGGGGCAGCGTGCGGTGACCGTCCGCACCCGGTGGCCTTCGGCGGCGTCGCGGATCTGCGCCGAGCCCGTCAGGTCCACCAGCACCGCTCGGCCGTCGCGCAGCAGGTCCGGCAACGGGGTGGCGCCGGTCAGTTCCAGCGGTGGTGCGAACCGGCCGGTCAGGGGGTGGGCGGATCCCGGCGCGTAGTCGATGTCGGTCCCGTTCACCATCGCGGTGAAGTGGTGCCTGGTCGCCGGGACCGCCAGTGCTTCGCCCAGCACCTCGCGCAACGCGGCGACCTGGGCGCCGGGGCGCATCAGCGCGACCTGGGCGCGGGTGTTGCGCAGCACCCGTTCGCCCACGGGATGCCGCTCGGCGGTGTAGGTGTCCAGCAGGGCTTCGGGTGCCAGGCCGCGGACCACCAGCCCCAGCTTCCAGCCGAGGTTCATCGCGTCCTGCAGGCCCAGGTTCAGGCCTTGCCCGCCGATCGGCGAGTGCACGTGCGCGGCGTCGCCCGCCAAGAGCACTCTGCCCTGGCGGTAGGTGGTCGCCTGCCGCGTGTTGTCGCTGTACCGGACGCCTCCCGCCAGCCGGGTGACCGTCACGTCGACGCCGCTGACCCGGCGGATGCTCGCCTGCATCTCGGCCGCCGTCATCGGCGCGTCCCGTTCGTCCGGGCCGCCGTCGAACTCGATGGTGGCGATCTCCCCCGGCACCAAGGACAGGTTCAGCAGTCCGCGCGGACCGTGCAGCGACGCGGTGACGGCTCCGGGGTCGGCGAGCTCGGCCACGGCGGTGCGGCCGGTCATCGTGGCGGGTGTGCCGGGAAACCCGATTCGGGCTTGCTTGCGCACGGTGCTGCGGCCGCCGTCGCACCCGACCAGGTAGGCCGCGGACACGGAGCTGCCGTCGGCCAGCAGGGCGCGGACCTCGGTCTCCTCGGTCACGACGTCGACGACCCGGCAGCCGGACCGCAGCGGGACGCCCAGTCCGGTGACCCAGTCGACGAGGATCTGTTCGAGCTGGTGCTGCTTGATGAGGAACTGGTCGGCTGTGCCCAGGGGATCGGGCTGGTCCTCCACGAGCGGGAGTCCGCCGAAATGCCCTTTGGCCCGGTGCTCCACCAGCAGTCGCAGCAGTCCGCGGACCTGGTCGGCGCCCGCGGGGCCCTGGTCGGCGGCGAGTCGGTCGAACAGCTCCTCCTGCGCTCTGGCCAGCGGTCCGGTCAGGCCGCGCAGGCGCAACGCCTGGCAGGTGCGGCCGTTGATCCCGCGCAGGCCCAGGCCGCGGAGCTGACGAGCGGGCTCGTCGGCCGCTTCCAGGACGAGCGGATCGGCTCCGGCCAACCTGAGCTCACCGGCCAGCAACAACCCGACCGGCCCTCCACCCACAACGACGACGTCCGGCACGACACCCTCCGCACTACAGCGTAAACGTACGGCGTAAATATGATATTTACGGTGTAAATCTGTCAAGTGGGAGGAGTGGGGATGGCGCGGAGAGAGCCGCTGACCCGCGATCGGATCCTGGCCGCCGCCCTGGCGCTGGTCGACGAGGAAGGCCTGCCCGGCCTGTCCATGCGGAGGCTGGCGAAGGTCCTCGGGGTCGAGGCGATGGCGCTGTACAACCACGTGGCGAACAAGACCGAGATCCTCGACGGCCTCGCGGAGCACGTCTTCGCCGAGATCGAGCGCGCCGACCCCGCCCTGCCGTGGGCCGAACGCGTGCGCGCCACGGTGATGGGCACCTACCGTGCGCTCCGCCGCCACCCGGTGGTACCGCTGGCACTGGCCACCGACCAGGCCAACCCGACCTCGCTGCGCGCCCTGCAACCGCTCGACGACCTCATCGGCGCCCTCACCGAGGCGGGTTTCGACGACGACGGGACACGCCGCGCCCTGGGATCGCTGAACAGCCTCGTCTTCGGCTCGCTGCTGCTGACGACCGCCGGTTTCGCCCGTGACCAGGTCGGTCACGCCGAACAGGAGCAGATGGACGTCTACGTCCGCCGGGTGAACCCCGCCACGCTGCCGAACTTCGCCAGGGTCCTGCCCGCGCTGATGGCCGGTGACCCGGAACAGGACTTCGAGAAGGCGCTGGACATGCTGATGGCGGGCATCGAGGCGGCGGCGCCGTCGCCGGGGTAGAGGTCCCCGGCCCGCTGCCGCTTCGCCGACATACTGGTGGGCGTCGCCGGTCACATCCGCCACCGCCCGGCTTCGCGCGCGGGCGGACCGCGAGCCGAGAGGGAGCACATGTCGAGGGAGCCGGTGGACTTCGACGACGTCGACCGCGGGATCCTGCACGCCCTGCAGGTCGACGCCCGTGCGCCGTTCCGGCGGATCGGTGAGGTGCTCGGGGTGTCCGACCAGACGGTGGCGCGCCGGTACGCGCGGTTGCGCGAGCGGCGGGTGCTGCGGGTGTTGGGCCTGTCGGATCCGGTGGTGGTGAACGAGCAGCAGTGGCTGTTCCAGGTGAAGGTGGCGTCCGAGGCCGCGGCGGAGATCGCCGACGGGCTCGCGGCACGGCCCGACACCTCGTGGGTGGCCCGGTGCGGTGGCGGTTCGTCGATCGTCGGCACGGTGTACGGATCGGGGGCGGAGCGGTTGCTGCTGGAGGTGCTGCCGCGTACCGGTCAGGTGCTCGACGTGTCGGCGGACCGGGTGTTGCGGGTCTTCTACGGCGGGGCGGGGCAGCCGTACTCGAAGCCGGGACCGCTCAGCGACGAGCAGGTGGGTGAGTTGGCGCGGCACGTCCCCGAGCTCGACGCCGTGCCGGACGGCGCGGTCGAGCTCGACGAGGTCGACCACCGGATGTTGGCCGTCCTGCGTGGTGACGGGCGGGCCGCTATCGACCGGCTCGTCGAGGCCACCGGTGCGTCGGTCTCGACGGTGCGCCGCCGGTTGGGCAGTCTGCGGTCCAGCGGTGTGTTGCGGTTCGACGTCGACGTGGACCCGTCGTTGCAGCGGCTGACGACGCGCACCCTCGTGTTCGCGCAGGTCGCTCCCGCGTTCCTGGAGCGGGCGGGGGAGCAGGTCGCCGGCCACGAGGAGGTGGGGTTCGCGGCCGCGGTGACGGGGACCGGGAACCTGTTCGCGAGTGTCTCCACCGCGGATCTTCCGGCGCTCTACGAGTACCTGAGCGTGCGGCTCGGGGAGCTGGAGGGGCTGCGGTCGAGCTCGACGACCCCGGTCCTGCGGACGGTCAAGGCTGCCACCACCCGGTACAGCGCCCGCGTGTCGGGCACGGACGGCAGGTCGGTGGGGGCACGGCGGGCGTGACGGTCCGCCGCACGGGTCCGGCCGATGTCGAATCCCGGTCGCGTGGTGTCCGGTCGTGTCGATAGCCGGTCAGTTCGGCCGTCACGAGGGGTGGTCGACGCGGCTCGAACCGCATTCTGTGCGGGTCCAGGAGATCAAGTCCTGGATTCGGCACAGGAGGACAGATGACTGCGGATGTCGTGATCGTCGGGGCGGGGCCGGTCGGGATGAGCGCGGCGGCGTTGCTCGACGCGGCCGGTGTGGCGGTGGAGCTGGTCGACCTCGCCGCCGGGGTGAACCCCCACTACTCGAGGGCCACCACCGTGCACCCGCGCACGCTGGAGGTGCTGCGCGGGGTTCGGGGCAGCACCTCGGGGTCGATCGTCGAGCGGATGGTCGAGCAGGGGACCCGGCTCCCGATGACCCATTTCGGGCTGCTCACCCGGTTGCTGGACTACCGCGGGCTGGACACCGAGTTCCCGTTCGTGCTGATGATCCCGCAGGCGCGGACCGAGGGCCTGCTAGCCGACCACCTCGGCGAGCGCGGTGTGCCGATCCACCGCGGTGTCGAGGTCGTCGACCTGGAGCAGGACGAGCGGGGCGTCCGGCTGACGACGCGCCGCGGTGGGCGCACGGACTTCCTGGAGGCCCCGTTCGTCGTGGGCGCGGACGGTGCGCGCAGCGCGGTGCGCGGGATTCTCGGGGTGCCGTTCCCCGGCAGCGAACCGTCGATGTGCGGGTTCGTCGCCGACGTGGAGCTCGACCGGCCGCCGTCGCACCCGCACCTGTGGCAGGTCGGGAAGGGCACGCTCAACGCGCTCCCGCTCCCCGACGGCGCGTTCCGGGTGTTCGGAACGGAGGCGCGCGACACCGGTCTGGACCCGCAGACCGTCCGGCGTCGCCGCGACGAGCCCCTGGACATCGACGCGCTGCGCGCGAGCATGCGCCGCATCGCCGGGGATGACTGGGGTGTGCGCGCGATGCGGTGGGATCCCGCAACACCGACACCACCCGCCACGTCGAGCACAACCGGGTGGGGCGGGTGTTCCTGGTCGGCGACGCCGCCCACATCCACCTGCCCGCGGGTGGTCAGGGCCTCAACGTCGGGGTCCAGGACGCGGCGAACCTCGCGTGGAAGCTCGCCGCCGAGGTCCGGGGCTGGGCGCCTGCGCACCTGCGCGTCGGGGCGCACAGCTACGAGGCGGAGCGGTTGCCGGTCGCTCGGCGGCTCGCGGCCAACACGCTGGCCCAGGCCGCGGTGTCGATGACCTTCACCGCCGCGAACGCCGCGTTGCGGGACCTGCTCGGTGAGCTGATCGACCAGCGCGGGGACACCGCGGCGACGTTGACGGGGTGGTTGTCGGGCCTGGAGGTCCACTACCCGGCCTCGCCGGGTGCCCACCCGTCGCAGGGCGACCGGCTGCCCGACCTGCTGACCGGGCGCGGCCGGGTGCACTCGCTGCTCGCGCCCGACCGCTTCCTGCTGGTCGGTCTCGGCGGGCGCGCGCTCGATCCCGCGTTGTCCGGCTTGCTGCCGGACGGTCACCCGCGGCTGGACGTCGTCACCTCCCACGATGGCTGGTCGGACCTGACGGCGGCCCTCGTCCGCCCCGACGGGCATCTGGCGCACGGCTGGAGCGGCCACGACGTGCCCGGTCGCGACGACGTCGCCACCGTCGTCGAGCAGTGGACTACGCCGGGACCGGACGTCCCCGGCGACCTCGTCACCGCGAGTCCCGCGGCCGCCCGTCGGGACGCCTGAGTCCGGGACGTTCCACCACCAGCAGATCGGAAACGGGAACAACCATGTCCATCCTCAAGGTCCTCGTCGTCGGAGCGGGCCTCGGCGGGCTCACCCTCGCGCAGTCGTTGCGCGGCCACGGTATCGACGTCGCCCTGTTCGAGCGCGACCCCGACCCGTGGGACCGCCCGCAGGGCTACCGGCTCCACCTCGACGCCGACGCCCGCAACGCCGCCAGGGAGGTCCTCAGCGACGACCTGTGGGCCGTGTTCGAGGCGACCTCCTACCGCACCGAGACCTTCACGACGATCCTCGGCACCGACCTGTCGGTGATCAAGCGGATCCCCACCGCCGACGAGCTCGACGACCGGGTGTGGCGCAGCCGCGTCACCGGCCACGCCAACGTCGACCGCGCGACCCTGCGCCAGATCCTGCTGCACGGCCTCGACGACGTGGTCCACTTCGGCAAGACCCTGGACCGCTACGACGACACCGGCGACGGGGTCACCGCGTACTTCACCGACGGCACCACCGCGCACGGCGACGTCCTCGTCGGCGCCGACGGCATCCGGTCCGCGGTGCGCCGCCAACGGGCACCCCACGCGGACACCGTCGACGCCGGCATCACCGCCATCTACGGCCGCATCCCGTTGGACGTCGCGACCTCGTTGGTGCCAAAGGAGGTGATCACCGACGTGTTCACGATCTCCTCCGACGACCGCAAGGTGTTCCTCGGCCTGGGCGCCGTGCTGTTCCCGACGCGCCCGACCGAGGCGGCCACCGCGCACGCCCCAGGGCTGGCCATGCGCGAGCAGGACGACTACGTCGTGGCGATCGTCGGCGGCCGCCACCAGTACTTCCCGACCCTCGGGGCACAAGTCCACTCTCCCCGGGAGTTGCAGCACGTCGCCGCCGACGCGCTCGCCGCCTGGCCGAGCGTCGCGGCGGACGTCGTCCGGGCAGGCGATCCCGACTCGTTCTTCCCCGTGGCGATGTACACCAGCGTGCCGTGCACTCTCGACGCA
Organism: Umezawaea tangerina; assembly: GCF_003002815.1. GTDB lineage: Bacteria > Actinomycetota > Actinomycetes > Mycobacteriales > Pseudonocardiaceae > Umezawaea > Umezawaea tangerina. Next base: position 501,898 of record NZ_PVTF01000008.1, read on the forward strand.
CCCTCACGCGTCACCCTGCTCGGCGACGCCATCCACGCCATGACGCCCACGCTCGGCCGGGGCGCCAACGTGGCGATGCGCGACGGTGCGCTGCTCGGTCGTGCGCTTGCCGCTGTTTGGGAGGGGAGGACCGAGTTGCCCACGGCTCTGGCGGCTTACGAGCACGACATGCTGGCCTACGGCTTCGCCGTCGTCACCGCCGCGGCAAGGACAGGACAACAGCGCATGGCCCAGAACCCGCTGCCGGTCTGACGCCCTTGGGTGGTGGCGGACCTCCGCGTGCGCCACCGGTGATCGCACGCGGTGTCGTGCGACATGCCTTGCGAGGTCGACCACGCCGGTCGACCTCGCAAGGCGTCGGGGCTCTGCCGGTCAGTGGTCGAGGCGGCTCCAGAACTTCCTCATCAACTCCACCGCCGCGTCCGGGTCCTGGTGCATCCAGTAGTGCGACTTGCCCGGCAACACCACCAGTTCCGCGGAAAGCCGTTCGGCTGTCTCACGGCTCAAGCGCAGACTGCCGTACGGGTCGTCCTCCGGTGCGACGACCAGTCCTGGCACCGCCGCGGCGGCGGCGAACTGCGGGCCCCAGTCGCGGTAGTGGTACAGGTTGGGTGTCGCGTCCCGGTACAGGTCGTACATCGTGTCGGTCATCGTCTTGTCGGCCACCTCGTCGATCACCGCCATCACCTCCGCGTCGATGCCGCGCGGCACGAGGAACTGCTCGAAGGAGCCGTGGGGTTTGCGCAGGCCCTCCAGGAACTTCGCGCCGTCCGGCGACTGGATGACCTGCGCGCCCTCGTGCCACGTGTAGTCCGGGTGGATCGCCTCGCCCGCGTCGCTGATCCAGGACCGGATCGGCAGGTCGTAGGCGGAGACCACCCGCAACGCCAGGTGGGAGCCCCAGTCGTGGGCGACCAGGTCGATCGGCCCCTCGACGTGGCGCAACCGCTCGGCCAACCACTCGGCGTAGTCGTGGTTGTCGCGCATGGCTGCCGGTCGCGGGCTGCCGAAACCGGGTAGTTGGACCGCGACGCTCTCCTCGTCGAGGCGTTCACGGACGACGTCCCACACCACCGACGTCTCTGGCACACCGTGGACGAACACAATGGTCATGATCTTGCCTCCTCATCGGAGGCTTGAACATATCATTGAGTTATTCAAGTAGTTGTCGCCTGGCTGAGACGGGCTGCCGCACCGCTCCGGATCCGGGAGCCGGACCGTCACCAGGCCACGGGGAGGGAGGTGACGCCGTGGATGGGGGAGGAGGTGCGGAACGCGACCTGGTCGAAAGGCACGGCCAGGCGTAGTGATGGGAAGCGGCGGAGCAGGGCGGGGATGGTCGTCTTCAGTTCGACGCGGGCCAGTTGCTGGCCGAGGCACTGGTGGGCGCCGAAGCCGAAAGCGAGGTGGGGGAGCGGTTTGCGGTGCACGTCGAGGCCGGGGTTGTCGCCGACGAGGGCGGGGTCGTGGTTGGCGGCCATGACGGACAGCGAGAGCCATTCGTCGGTCTTGAGGTGGTGGCCGTTGACCTCGGTCTCCGTCGTGGCGCGCCGGTCGAGGTAGGTGACGATGGACAGGTAGCGCAGCAGTTCCTCGATCGCGGAGGTGGCCACGTCGTGGTCGTCGCGCACGGCGGCCAGCTGGTCGGGGTCGCGCAGCAGGGCCAGGGTGCCCAGCGTGATCATGTTGGCGGTGGTCTCGTGCCCGGCGATGAGCAGCAGGTTGCCGAAGCCGATCAGCTCCTCGTCGGTGATCTCGTCGCCGTGCTTGGTGATCACCTCGCCGAGCACGCCGTCGCCGGGCTCGACGCGCAGCTTCGCGACGAGCCCGGCCATGTAGGCGTGCATCGCGGCGTAGTTGCCGAACTGCTCCTGCTGTGGACGCGAGGTGTCGAGGAGGACGGCGCTGCGGTGCTGGAAGTCGGCGCGGTCGGAGTAGGGGACGCCGAGGAGCTCGCAGATCACGAGCGAGGGGATGGGCAGGGCGAACGCCTGGACGAGGTCGACGCCCGGCCCTGACCGCTCCATGGCGTCGAGGTGGTCGGTCACGACGCTCTCGATCCACGGCCGCAGGTGCTGCAACCGCCGGACGGTGAAGGCGCCGCCGAGCATCCGCCGCAGCCGGGAGTGCTCGGGACCGTCGTAGGCGAGCAGGAAACCGGGCTGGTTGAACAGGGTGCGCGGAGCGTCGGGGTCGGCGTTCATGTCGGCCGCGACGTGCTCGTGCGCGAACACGGCGCGGACATCGTCGTAGCGCGTGACCGCGCGGGCGTCGAACTGGCCGAAGAACGGGTGGAAACGGGGGAAGACGGGCAGGTCGGGTTGCTCGCGCATCGCGTTCACCTCGGCCGAGGGTTCGAACGGGCAGCCTTCCGCGCGGCGGCCGGTCTGCACCACTGGGGGAATCGCGGAATCGGTCACGGACAACACCTCGTCGCTGGTTTTCGAAATGCACGGAGAACCGGTCTGTGCTGTACGGCGAAAGCGCCGGCCCGCCCGGAAGAACGCTCTCGATCCACTGTGTCATCCGCCATTCTATGAGTCAACTGTCTCATAGAATTGAGACGGTGACGTGCGACGGCGGATCGGCGGGCCTCGTACCATGCGGCGGTGACCTACTCGACGGACCCGCGGGCGGTGCGCAGCCGGGAGGCGATGCTCGCCGCGGCCCGGCAGCTGCTGAGGCACGAGGGTCCCGGCGCGGTCACCCACCAGCGGATCGCCCAGGAGGCGGGCGTGGGGCGGGCGACCGTCTACCGGCACTGGCCGCAGTCCGAGAAGCTGCTGGTCGACGCCATGGGCGGCGCGGAGCTGCCGCTGTTCAAGGACCCCGAGCCGCCCGTCCGCGAGTGGCTGCACCGGCAGCTCCGGCGGATGGCCGACGAGCTGGCGGTCCCGACGGTCGCGGCCGCCTCGCTCACCTTGGCGCAGTCGGCGATCTGGGACGCGGAGATCGCGCGGCGGTACGACGAGTCGGTCACGACGATCTCCGACCGGATCCACGCCGCCGTCCGGTCGGCCGTCGAGAGCGGGGAGCTGACCACCGACCTGAACGCGTCGGACCTTGCGGTGGTGCTGGTCGGCCCGATCGTCTACCGCACGGCCATGCAGCGCGGCCTGGTCCCGGACGCCCTCATCGCCCGGCTCGTCACCGGCATCGGGACCTGGCACACCTGACGTCCGACCGAGTAGACGTCGTCGAAGCGGGTCGTCCCCGCTGGTCCGCGGTATCCGGCGTGCTGCGGGCGTCGCCCGTGGTCGATGACGGCGCCCGACCTGCGGGCAACTTTTCGACCGCTCGGGCGTCCTGCCAGCATGACGTCGACTCCGGAGAGCCGTGTGGCTCCTGTTGATCCCGCCGAGCACGCCGGCTACGACAGCATCGCCGAGGGGTACTCGGCCGAGAACGAGAACAGCTTGATGAACGCGTACTACGAGCGGCCCGCGATGTTGGCGCTCGTCGGGGACGTGGCCGGGCGGCGTGTGCTCGACGCGGGGTGCGGTTCGGGGCCGTTGTCCGCCGCGCTGCGCGATCGGGGTGCGGTCGTGACCGGTGTGGACGCCAGCGCCGGCATGCTGGAGCTGGCCCGGCGGCGGCTGGGCGACGACGCGGATCTGCGGGTCGTCGACCTGGCCGACCCCCTGCCCTTCGCCGACGGTGCGTTCGACGTCGTCGTCGCGTCCCTGGTGCTGCACTACCTGCGGGACTGGGGGCCGACGCTGGCCGAGCTGCGCCGCGTGCTGGTGCCAGGTGGGCGGTTGATCGTCTCGGTCGAGCACCCCTTCGTCATCACCCAGTTCCAGCGCGAAGCAGGCGAGAAGCCCGACTACTTCCGGACCCGCGAGCGCACCGAGGAGTGGCAGCTGAGCGGCCAGTCCGCCCGGCTGACCTTCTGGGACCGCCCGCTGCACGCCATGACCGACGCCTTCACCGCGGCGGGCTTCCGCATCGACGTTCTCAGCGAACCACTGCCCGCACCCGAGGCCCGCGAGCTGTTCCCCGAGGACTTCGCCGGGATGACGGGGACCGGCTTCCTGGGCTTCCTCTTCTTCGCGCTGCGGGTCGACTGAGCGGGGGTCGCCGAAGCGGCATCACCCGTGTTTCCGACGACCGCGCACCGCCGGCTCTTCGGGCGCATCGCCGATCGGTCCGGCGAACAGCCGGCGTGGTCAGGGCCGGGCCGCTCGGCGACCGCGCGGGGCCGGTCGTCGAAACGGGTGGGGCGTCGGGAGGTTCTTCGGTGAGTGTGGTGGCAGTGGCGAGGCAGCTCCGCGGCACGTGTGCGGAAGGACGCCCGCCGTCCCGCAACCCCAGAGCCAGGAGGACTTCTCGATGCCCGCGATCCGCGCCGGTCTGCTCAAGCTCGACAAGGACGTCAAGGTCGTCGTGCTGAAGGCGGACCCCAAGGCAGGCCCCGAGGACCTGGTCACCGTCGTGCCGTTCATCAAGAGCAAGCCGAAGAGCGGCGTGCGCTACCACGAGGTGAACACCTTCTACGGGGACATCTGGGTGCTGGTCCGCGATGTCTACAGCACCCGCGCGGCGAACCTGAAGAACCGCTGGTCGCCCCTGGACCACCTCAAGTCCCACCAGTTCGCTCCGCTCAAGGCGGCGGTGGACAAGGCCTCCGAGTAGGCAACGCCAAGCGCCGCACGGAGTCGCGTCACACCTCGGGTGGTGGGAGGTGGCGTTCGCTCCAGTGCGATAGCGGGTGGAGGAGGGTGATGAGTTCTTCGGCGTCGGGGGTGAGGGTGTAGGTGATGTGGACCGGGGTGGTGGGGGTGACGGTGCGGGTGATGAGGCCGCGGGCCTGGAGTTGTTTGAGGCGCAGGGTGAGCTGGGGGTCGGAGATGCCGGGGACGAGGGCGCGGTACTCCTTGTAGCGGCGGGCGCCTCGGGTCGCGGCGATGAGGATCGGGCCGGTCCAGCGGGTGCCGATGATGTCGATGGCGCGCAGGATCTGCCGGCAGGTCTCCTCGTCGACAGGGGTGTGCGGTGGCTTGGTCACTTCTCCAGGGTAAGTAACTTCGGTGACCTTTGCCAGGTCGGAGTGGCGAGCGGAGGCTTGCCGTGGAGGGCGGCAGTCGACGTCCTCGTCCACCGGCACATCAAGGGGCGACGGCAAATGACGACAGTTCTGGTGGCGGGCGCGACGGGCGGTCTGGGCAGCCTGGTCGTGAAGAACCTGCTGGACCGCGGTGCCGACGTGCGGGCGCTGGTCCGAACGTCCTCTGTGGACAAAGTGGCGGCTCATCCGAACCTGACCGTGTGCGTCGGCGACCTGGCGGACGGCGCGGACGCCTTGCGGCAGCACGTCGACGGTGTGGAGGTCGTCGTGTCCGCGGTCCAGGGCGGGCCGGAGGTGATCATCGACGGGCAGCGGGAGCTGTTGCGGGCGGCGGAGCGGGCGGGTGTGCACCGGATGGTCCCGTCGGACTTCTCGATCGACCTGTACGGGTACGGCTACGGCGTCAACATCCTGTCCGACCTCCGCCGGGTGTTCGCGGAGTCGTTCGCGACGTCGACGGTCGCGCGCACGTCGGTGGCGGTCGGCGCGTTCCCGGAGTACTTCCTGGGACCGGTCCACGAGGTGCTGGACCCGGCGGCGGGCACGTTCTCGGTGTGGGGTGACGGCACGCGCCCGATCGACATCACGACGATCCCGGACACCGCGGCGTTCACGGCGGCGATCGCGCTCGACCCCGGCACCGCAGGCCGCGAGGTGCACGTCGTCGGTGAGCGGTTGTCGATGCTGGAGCTGCGGAACGCGGTCGAGGCGGCGTCCGGACGGCGGTGGGCGCTGGTGCGCAAGGGGACGGTGCAGGACCTGAGGGCGGAGGTCGTGCGCAGGCAGTTCGCGGCGTCCAGCATGCTCGAGTACGTGGCCCTGCAGTACCAGGTGGCCATGTTCGACGGGTCGGCCTCGCTGCGGGACGTGCGCAACGCCGACTACCCGGACGTGGTGCCCACCTCGGTGGCGGCGTACCTGGCGGGCTCGGGCGCGGCGCACTTCACCGTGCCCGACCAGGTGCGGCGCCCCGATGAGTGGCCGACGGCGGTCTGACAGGCCTACGGGCTCGTCACCTTCCCCGCCAGCACGTCGTGGACGGTGACCTTCTCCAGCTCGGTCGCGACGGCCCCGGCGACCGCGCGGTCGAGGGCGGTCAGCGACTCCTGCACGCCCCGGCCGACCGCGCACGCCGGGTCGGGGCCGTGCAGGCCGAGCACGGGGTCGGTGCCCTGGAGCAGGTGCCACACGGTGGCGAGGGTGATGTCGTGGGCGGCGGCCGCGAGCTCCCAGCCGCCGTGCACGCCCGGTCGTGACCGGACCAGGCCGGCCTCGCGCAGGGGGCCCAGGACGCGGCGGATGTAGACGGGGTTGGTGTTGGTGCTGGTGGAGAGCTCCTCGGAGCTCACGGGGTGCTCGCCGGTGTCGCCCGCGAGGTAGGTCAGCACGTGCACGGCCACCGCGAACTGGGTGTTCTTCGACCGCGCCATGACCTCATGTTGCCATATCGCAACTGTTGTGACTACGGTTGGGTCAATCCGCAATCACAACAACTACGAATTGGGGCCGCCATGACGATCGCCATCACCGGAGCCTCCGGTGCACTGGGACGGACCACCGCCGACCTCGTGCTGCGGACCGTCGACCCGCGGGAGGTCGTGCTCACGACCCGGCACCCGGAGTCGCTGGCCGACCTCGCGGCCCGCGGTGTCGAGGTGCGGCGGGTCGACTTCGCCGACCAGGGCACTCTCACCACCGCGTTCCAGGGCGTCGACCGGCTGCTGCTCGTCTCCACCGACGCGATCGGCGCCCGGCTCGGCCCGCAGCGAGCGGCCATCGCGGCCGCGGCGGAGGCGGGGGTCGGGCACCTCGTGTACACCTCCGTGCCCGACCCGGTTCCGGCCAACCCGGCGCTGGTGGTCGACGACCACGCGGGCACCGAGTGGGTGCTGGCGAACGCGGGTCCGAAGTGGACGGTGCTGCGCAACAACCTGTACACCCACATGCAGGTGCCGGTCGTCGAGCAGGCCATCGCGTCCGGCACGTTCGTCACCAACGGCGGCGTCGGCACGACCGCCTACGTCACCCGCGAGGACTGCGCCGCCGCGGCCGCCGCCGTCCTGACCCAGGACGGGCACGAGGATCGCGCCTACGACGTCACCGGACCCGAGGCGCTCAGCGCCGCCGACCTGGCGGACCTCGCCCGCGAGATCGGCGGCCGCGAGGTCGAGGTGGTCCACGTCGACGACACGGCGTTCGCGGCCGGGCTGCGGGCCGCCGGGCTCCCGGACGGTGCCGTGGAGCTGGTCACCTCGTTCGGCGCGTCGACCCGCGGCGGCTTCCTGGCCACCACGAGCCCCGTGGTGTCGGACCTGACCGGTCGCGAGCCGACGGCGGTGGCCGACGTGCTGCGGGCAGCGCTGGCATGACCGGCGCGGCCGTCCTGCTGGTGCTCAGCGCACTGGTGGCGCTCGGTCCGCTGTCCACCGACGCCTACGTGCCCGGCCTGCCCCGGCTCACCGAGGACCTGGGCACCTCCGCGTCCGCGGCGCAGCTGACCGTGACGACCTGCCTCGTCGGCCTGGCAGTCGGGCAGCTCGTGGCCGGGCCGATGAGCGACGCGCTGGGCAGGCGGAGGCCGCTGCTGTTCGGGCTCGCGGTGTACACGGCCGCGGGGTTCCTCTGCGCGGTCGCCCCGAACGTCGGCGTCCTCGTCCTGTGCCGCGGTGTCCAGGGCGTCGGCGGCGCGTTCGCCCTCGTCATCGCCTACGCGTGCGTCCGCGACCGCTGCTCCGGCAAGGCGGCCGCCCGCTACTTCTCGCTCCTGCTGCTGGTCACGGGGCTCGCGCCGGTGCTCGCACCCCTTGCGGGCGCCCAGATTCTCCGGTTCTCCGACTGGCGCGGCGTCTTCACCGCCCTCGCCGTGCTCAGCGCCGCCGTGCTGGTCGCCGCTGCCGTCGTGCTACCGGAAAGCCTTGCGCCGCAACGCCGTTCGTCCGGCGGCTTGCGCGCGACCGGTGCGGTGTACCTCCGGTTGCTGGGGGACCGGCGGCTGGTCGGGTACGCGCTGGCCAACGCGTTCGTGTTCGCCGCCGTGTTCGCCTACATCGCGGGTTCGCCCTTCGTGCTCCAGGACGTCCACGGCCTGTCCCCGCAGCGGTACAGCGTGGTGTTCGCCGTCAACGCGGTCGGCCTCGTCGTCGCGGCGCAGGCGAGCGGACGGCTCGTCCGCCAAGTGGACCCGCGGGTGCTGCTGGCCACCGGCGTGGTCGGCTCGGCGGTGGGCGGCGTGGCCGTGCTCGCCGTCGTGGTCAGCGGGGCGGGACTGTGGCCGTTGCTCGCCGCGTTCTTCGTCGTGGTCACGAGCGTAGGGCTGGTGCTGCCGAACGCACCGGCGCTGGTGCTGGAGGACCACGGTTCCCACGCGGGCGCCGCCGCGGCCCTGCTCGGCTTCGCCCAGTTCCTGTTCGGCGGCCTGGCCGCCCCTCTCGTCGGCCACGGCGCCGTGGCCATGGCCGCGGTGATGGCCGGGCTCGGGGTCGCCGCGCTCGTCGTGCTCGTCGTTTCGCACACCCCACAACACGAGCGGCACCTCGCCGCACCAGGAGGTCCAGCATGACCAGCATCAGCTTGCGCCGCCTGGCCTGGGCGGGCGTGGAGATCTGCCTCGAAGGCACCCGCCTGCTGATCGACCCGCTGGAGAACGCCGACCCGCTCGCCCCCGTCATGGGCAAGCCGAGGCAACCTCTCCCCGCCGTCGACACACCCGCCGGGACACACGCCCTGATCACCCACCTGCACCCCGACCACTACGACCACGCCCTGGTCGCCCGGATCACCACCCCCGGCACCCTCGGCTGCCACGCCCTGATCGCACCCGCACTGCGCGAGGCCGGCCTGGATCCCGTCCCGCAGGAGATCGACCAGCCACGGCGGATCGGTCCGTTCACCGTGACCCCGGTGCCCTCGCTGGACTGGCGCGGCCACGACTCGGACCAGGTCGCCTGGGTCGTGGAGGGCGGCGGCCGCCGGATCATCCACTGCGGCGACACCATGTGGCACGGCGACTGGTGGCGGATCGCCCGCGACCACGGCCCGTTCGACGTCGCCTTCGTCCCCGTCAACGGGGTCATCGCGCGGTTCGAGGGCTACGAGGCCAACGTCTCGGTGACCATGACCCCCGAGCACGCCGTCGAGGCCGCCGCCGTGCTCGGCGCCACCGCCGCGTGCGCGATCCACCACGGGCTCTTCCACAACCCGCCCACCTACACCGAGCAGCCCGACATCGGGCAGCGCTTCCGGACGGCCGCGCGGGCACGTGGCATCACCGCTGTGCTCGTGGCCGACGGCGACCCCGTCCCGGTGGGGTGACCGGCGGCGCGGTGCGGGACACCGAAGGCTCGGCGCTTCCGGCCGGGTGGGTGCTTGATCCGGTGGCGGTCGGTGGCAGGCTTGGCCTCGTCAACTGAAGATCGCGCGCGTGCGGGGGAAGTCCGGTGTGAGTCCGGCGCTGACCCGCAACGGTGTGCCGCTGCCCGGCGGCGAGCCCGATCACCCGCACCGCGCGTGCCTCCAGCTCCTGTCGTGGCTCGCGGGAAAGGGATCTCCGTCGATGAGACGCCGTCTGCTCACCGTCGCACTGCTGTGCGTCGTTTCCCTATCAGCACCATCCACCGCCTCCGCAACCCACAACCCCGCGGACGCGGCCGCGGGGTGGCTGGCCCGCCAGCTCGTGGACGGCGATCACGTCGAGGTCGACTTCGGTGGGGTGAAGTACCCCGACCAGGGCGCCACCATCGACGCGGTCTTCGCGTTCGCCGCGGCCCGCGCCTCCGACGACCACACCGACCGCGCCATCGCCTGGCTCGCCCGGCCGGAGATCGCCGCGGGCTACCTGGGAACCGACGGCGAGTCGTACGCGGGCGCCCACGCCAAGCTCCTGCTGGCGGCCCAGGTCACCGGCAAGAACCCTGCCGCCTTCGCCGGCGTCGACCTGCCCGCGGGGCTGCGCGGCCTGCTCACCCCGTCGGGCCGGTTCTCCGACCGCTCGGCATTCGGCGACTTCAGCAACGCCTTCACCCAGTCCCTCGCCCTGCTGGCGCTGGACCGCACGTCCGCGGGCGCGCCGGCGGCCGCGGTCGACTTCCTGGTGGGGACCCAATGCCCCGACGGCGGTTTCCCGCTGTCGTTCGGCGTCACCCCCTGCGTCAGCGACGTCGACTCCACGGCCCTGGTCACGCAGGCGTTGCGCGCCACCGGGAAGAACCTCGACGCCCAGGAAGGCCTCACCTGGCTGACCGGCGTGCAGGCCGCCAACGGCGGGTTCGGTGTCGGCACGGCCGCCCCCAACGCCAACAGCACCGGTCTGGCGGGCCAAGCGCTCAGGTCGGGCGGCCGACTCCTCGCCGCGGCGAAGGCGAAGTCGTTCCTGCGCGGCCTCCAGGTCGGCTGCACCGCCCCGGCCGGGAACCGCGGCGCCATCGCCTACGACGCGTCGGGTTTCGACCCGTCGACGGCCGGACGCGCCACCGCGCAGGGCGTCCTCGGCCTGGCCGGTGTCGGCCTCGCGAACCTGCACGCGGGCGGTCGGCACGACGCCCCTGTCCTCACCTGCCCGTGACGTGCGGACCGGGCGCGGGTCAGCCCCGCGCCCGGTCGGGCACGAAGTCCACGACCGGGTCGAACGCCGCCCGGCGCGCCGCCCGCCGGAACACCGCCAGCACCGCGGGGCCGACCAGCAGGATGGCGACCAGGTTCGTGACCGCCCGCCCGGTGTCCCAGCCCGCCGTCGACGTCAGCAGCGTGAACACCGCGAACCGGTGCAGGTTCTCCAGTACCGGCGCGCCCGCGACGAACGACAGCTGCGTGCCGACCCCGGCGGTGAACGGCCAGAACCACATGTTCATCAGGAACCCGAAGAAGTACGCCGAGAACACCCCGTAGGCGGCGAGCATCGCGATCTCGGCGCGCCCGGACGCCTTGCGCGGCAACAACCCCGCGCCCAGCCCCACCCACGACGAGCACAGCATCTGGAACGGCAGCCACGGCCCGACGCCCGCGGTCAGCAGCGCGGAGGCGAACAGCGACGTGGAGCCGAGCACGAACCCGAACCCCGGCCCGAACACCCGCCCGCTGAGCACCAGCATGAAGAACACCGTCTCGATGCCCGCCGTCCCCGCTCCCAGCGGGCGCAGGGCGGCGTTGATCGCGGACAGCACCCCCAGCATCGCCAACGCCTTGGAGTCGATGCCACCGCCGGAGATCTCGGCGAGCACGATCGCGATCAGCACCGGCAGCGTGACGATGAAGATCAGCGGGGCGTCTGCGGCGTGCCCCAGCGCGGCGGGCTCCGGCGGCGCGAACAGCGGCCAGAAGAACATGGCCAGCCCCGCCAGTGACGCGAGACCCAGCACCAGGGCGGTGCGCGGGGTGATCCGCACCGTGCGCGGGTCGGTGGCGTGGTCGGTCACGGCCGCTCCTCCAGCGCTCGGGCGACTTCGCCGACGGTGAGCCATTCCAACGGGTGCAGCACCTTCGCGACCTGCGGGGCGAACGCGGGGGAGGACACGACCACGTCTGCGGTCGGCCCGTCGGCGACGATCTCGCCCTCGGCGAGCACGACGACCCGGTCGGCCACGTCGGCGACGAACTCCACGTCGTGGGTCGACACCACGACCGCGCGCCCCTCGCGCGTCAGCTCGGCCAGGATGGCGGCGAGGTGGCGCTTCGCCTCGTAGTCCAGGCCGCGGGTCGGCTCGTCCAGCAGCACGATCCGCGGCGCGGCCGCGAGCTGCACGGCCAGCACGAGCGCCAGCCGCTGGCCCTCGGACAGGTCGCGCGGGTGCCGCTCGTCGGGGATGCCCGGCGCGAGGCGGTCGAGCAGCGCGCGGCACGTCCCCGGCTCCGAGTGCGACTCCTGGTCGGCCTGCGCGCACTCGGCGCGGACGGTGTCCAGGTACAGCAGGTCCGTCGGGGTCTGCGGCACCAGCCCGACGAGGCCGCGGGCCACCCGCGGCTTGAGGTCGGCGGGGTCCGCGCCGCCGACGGAGACCGCGCCCGCCTGCCGGGGACCCGATCCCTGCAACGCCCACAGCAGCGACGACTTGCCGGACCCGTTGCGGCCCATGACCGCGACGATCCGCCCCGGCGCCAGGTCGAGGTCCAGGCCGCGGACGGCGACCAGCGTGCCGTACCGCACGACGACCCCGCGCGCGGTCAGCGCCGGGTCGGCCGTGCTCGGCGCGGACGCCGGCCGGGCCAGCCCGGCCAACCGGTCGCGCAGCCCGTGCGCGACCCGCCGCGCGTCGCGGACGGACAGCGGCAGCGGCGACCAGCCCGCGAGCCTGCCGAGCTCGACCACGGGCGGCGCGACCTCGGACACCGCCATGACCTCCCGTGGCGTTCCGCTGACGACCGAGCCGTCACCGGTCAGGTAGAGCATCCGGTCGGCGAAGTGCGCCACGCGTTCCATCCGGTGCTCCGCGACCAGGACGGTGACGCCGAGGTCGTGCACCAGCCGGGTGATGGCGGCCAGCACGTCCTCGGCGGCGGTCGGGTCCAGCGCGGAGGTCGGCTCGTCGAGCACCAGCACCCTCGGGTGCGCGGTGAGCACCGACCCGATGGCCACCCGCTGCTGCTGGCCGCCGGACAACGTCCTGAGTGGACGGTGGCGCAGCTCGGCGATGCCCAGCAGGTCGAGGGTCTCCTCGACGCGCTTGCGCATCACGTCCGGCGGCACCGCCAGCTGCTCCATGACGTAGGCGAGCTCCTCCTCGACGGTGTCGGTGACGAAGCCCGCGAGCGGGTCCTGGCCGACCACGCCGACCACGGCGGCGAAGTCGCGCGGCTTGTGGTCGCGGGTGTCCAGCCCGGCGACGACCACCCGGCCCGCGAGCCGCCCTCCGGTGAAGTGCGGGACGAGCCCGTTGACCGCGCCGAGCAGGGTCGACTTGCCCGCGCCGGTCTTGCCCGCCACCAGGCACAGCTCGCCCTCGTCGACCGTGAGGTCCACTGCGGACAGCGTGGCCCGGTCGGCTCCGGGGTAGGTGACGGTGACGCCCTGGAACTCGATCACCGGTGGGCCTCCGCGGTCGACGGTGGGGGTGGCGCGATCCACGCCGGGAGCAGGCCGACCAGCACGCCGGACGCGGGCAGCGGCGCGAGCTGCGGCCAGCGCAGCGGGCTGAGCGACGGGTAGAGGTTCGCCGCGTCGACCGACGACGTCAGGTACAGCACGGCCGCCGCCGCGATGCCGCAGGCCGCCACCACGACGTCGGCGGCACGCCAGCGGTCCGGCCGGTAGGCGGACTTGGTCACGTTGCGGCCGCCGAGCAGGAACCCGGTCCCGGCCACGACCAGTCCGGCCAGCAGCAGCGGGACGCCGAACGCGCGGGTGGTGCCGTCCATGAGCCCGTACACGCCGACGCACACGCCGAGCAGGCCGGCGACCACCAGGGCACCGGTGGTGCGCCGCAACGCGGTCGGCACGTCGCCGGAGCGGCCGTACCCGCGCACGTCCATCGCCGCGGCCAGCGCGAGCGAGCGGTCCATGGCGTCGGACAGCACCGGGATGATGATCCCGTGCAGCGCCCGCATCCCGCGCTGGCCGCCACCGCGCAGCCGTCGGGCGCGCTTGACCCGCAGCACGCTCTCGGCGAGCTGCGGCGCGACCGACAGGGCGACGACGACCGCCGCGCCGACCTCGTACAGCGCGGAGGGCAGGCCCTTGAGCATCCGCTTCGGGTTGGCCAGCGCGTTCGCCGCACCGACGCAGATCAGCATGGTGGCCAGCCGCAGCCCGTCGTAGAACCCGCCGAGCAGCTCCTCCAGCGTGAACGGGCCGAGCAGCTGGATGCCCGCGGCGACCTCGGGCAACGGGATCACCGGCAGCACCAGCAGCACGTGCTCGCCCTGCGGTCCGCCCAGCAGGACCCGGAACAGCACGCGCATCACGACGACGGCCGCGCCGAGGTAGACGTAGAGCCGGAACGCGAACGCCCACGGCGCGTCACCCCGCCGGTTGACCACCACGAAGGCCACGACGGCGAGCACCATGGCCAGCAGCACCGGGTTCGTGGTGCGGCTGGCCGTCACCGCCATTCCCAGCGCCCACAGCCACCACGCGGCCGGGTGCACCGCGCGGGGCAGGCGGTACCACGACCGGACCGCGCGGGTCGGCTCGACGGACAGGGTCACCGGCCGGCCGCGCGCCTGCGCCGGAAGCCGACCACACCGCCCGCGACTCCCAGCAGCACCACGGCTCCCACCCCGATGAGCGCGCCGACCGGGCTGTCCGACCGCTCTTCTGCCGCGGTGTTGCGGACCTCGCCGGACCACGCCGCGCTGTCCGTTGTGGACGGAGCCGTCGACGACGCTCCGGTCGTGGTGGGCGCGGATGACGACGAGGACGCCGGCGCGGACGACGAGGTCGGCGCCGGTGACGTGGTCGTGGTGGCACCGGTGGGTGCGGTGGGAGGCGCGGGTTTACCGGGGGCGCCAGGCTGGACGGGGACGACCGGTGGCACCACCGGCGGTCTCGTGGTCGTCGGCGCGGCGACCGGACGCACCGGGGCCACGCGCGGCGGCGGGTTGGTCGTCTCGGTCTTGTCCAGGGAGAACGACCAGCCCTCGAAGCCGCCCGCGGCGGGCTTGCGGTTGAGCACTCCCTTGTCGGAGTAGGTCCACGCCCCGCCGTTGGGCGCGTACCAGTACGACCAGTAGGCGCGGGCGGGCGGGGTGTCGACGCAGGCCTCGGAGTTGGCCGCCGGTTTGCCCTCGATGCGGCAGATGAACCCCTCGCCCCACCGCTGGGTGCCGGTGATCCCGATGCCCGCGTTCTTCAACGCCGCCAGACCCGTCGCCTGGTCGCCCGAGGCGCACCGGACGATCGTCGAGCCGCCCAGCTCCTGGAAGTCGACGACCACGGTGATCCCGCCCGCGTCCGGGCAGAACCCCGGTGAACCCTGTGCCACCGCGGGGTTCGGGAAGCCGAAGGTCGTGGCGAGCACGAGCAGGGCGGCCAGTGCGAACCGCGTCATTCCGGACGCCCGGCGCCGCGCCGCCTGCCGAGGAACCACACGACCGCGCCGAGCCCGATCAGCAGCACGGCCAGCCCGGTGATCCCGATGACGGAGGCACCGGTGCTCGCGAGCCCGGACGGCGTCGTGCCGGTGTCGTTGTAAGTGGTCTCGGAGGTCGTGTCGGTGGTGGTGGACTCGGTCGTCGTCCCGCTGGTGGACTCGGTCGTGCTCACCTCCTCCGACGTGGTCGTGGTCGTCGTGGTCGAGGACTTCGTGGTGGTCGTCGTCGTGGACGAGGACGAGGTGGGCGGGTCGGTCTTCTTGCCCAGGTCGCCGAAGGGCACCATCGCGAGACCGAGGACGGCTTGCGCGGTCGCCCGCCGCCACTGGTCGCGGGAGAACTCGGGGATGCCGCCCGCGACCGCCTCGGCGAACGCGTCGTCGTTGTAGGCGATGGCACCGACCTCGGCCGCCGCCTCACCCGCGTTGTCCGCCGTGAGCTGGTGCTCCGCCAGGTACGCGGCGGCCTCGTCGGCGTCGGTCGTGAGCCCGGCCGCGGCGAGCGCCTGACCCGCGAGCCCGGTGCTGTTGGTGTTGGACGGGTCGGTCGGGCCGGACCCGCCGAAGGAGCCGTCCGCGCGCTGGGTCTTCGCGAGCCACGCTGCTCCCTTGGCGGCCGCGGCCTTCGCCCCGGTGGCCCCGGCCGCGTCCGCGGCGAGCAGCGCCTGCACGGCCATGCCGGTGGAGTCGGGGTCGAGCACGGGGTTCGTCGCCTGGTCGCAGGTCGGGGCCGGGGTGCCGAACTGGTCGGGGGAGAGCCGGAACCCACCCGCCGCGCACTGCTGGCGCAGCAGGAAGTCCACGACGTTCTGGGGGACACCGCCCGTGCGGGCCAGTCCGACGACGGCGAGCGACTGGGCGAAGGTGTTGCTGCTGTCCTCGGGTATGCCCTTGTCCCGGACGCGGCCCGCGTTGTCGCCGTCGGCCGCCACCAGGTCCAGGGTCTCCCGCCGCAGGTCGTAGCCGCCGAACTTCGCGGGATCGGACCCGGTCGCGACCGCGGCGACCAGCAGCTTCGCCGTGGCACCCGCGATGCGCACGTCCGGCGTCCCGAAGTCGTCGTAGCTGTTGTAGCTGCGCACGTGCGCGGCCACGGCCTTGGTCACGGCGGAGAGCGCGTCCTGGTCGGCACGGGTGGCCGACAGCGCGAACAGCCCGTCGACGGTGAGTCCCCAGTCCGGGCCCGCGAAGCCCGGCAGGGCCCCGTCGACCAGGTCGCCCGCCAGCCACGACGCGGCCTCCGACGCCTGCGCGGACTTGGCCGCTCCCGCGGGCTGGGCGAGGACCAGGAACCCGGTCGACACCAACGCCACCACGCCGACCACGGCGCTCACCCGCCTGGACAGTGCTGCGCCCACGACGACCCCCTTCGACCACGGAGGTCACGGCGCAGCGCCCGGACGGCCCGCTCCGCCCACGCGGGAGCACGGCCACCACGACACCGACCGCGACCTGCAGACCACGACAGGTTCACGAGTCACCCCGCGGGAAGGTGTTCCGGCTCGCGGCGCGGCGGGTGCCGTGCCGCCTACGGTTGCGGGTCAGCGCCGGACTTCGACCGGCTTCCCCCGCCCGAGGGCTGGTACTCGTCGTGCGGACGGCGGTCGCCGCCCAGCAGACCGACGTTAACGCACGTTCGCGTGTCGGCAAAGACGGCGACCGGGGTCACCCGTCACGGGCGGACCGGCGCCACGTCCGGCGGCGGGTTGTCGTTCGCGCCGTGGTTGAGGGAGAACGACCAGCCCTCGAAGCTGCCCTGCGGGGGCTGGCGGCCGCTCGCGCCCTGCTGGCTGTAGGTCCACGAGCCGCCGTTGGGCGCGTGCCAGTACGACCAGTACGCGGTGGTGGGCGGCGTGTTCACGCACGCCTCGGTGGCCGCGGTCGGCAACCCGTTGACGCGGCAGACGAAGGCCTTGCCCCACCGCTGGGTCCCGGTGACCGCGAAGCCCGCGTTCTCCAGCGCGGCGAGCCCGGTGGCCTGCGCGCCCGGCGCGCAGCGGACCTCGGTCGTGCCGCCGAGCTCCTGGTAGTCGACGACGACCGTGACGCCGGTGGCGGTCGGGCAGTAGCCCGGCGTGCCCACCGACACGGTGACCGGACCGGCCGCAGCCGGTGCCGCCACCGCCGCCGGAACAGGTGAGAACGCCACCACCGCAACGCACAGCGCCGCCAGTCGGCACCGTGGGGACAACCCGTTCATGCCACACCCTCCACCCAGGCGGCACAGGTGGGCGGCCGCACCACAAGGGCGGCCTGTCCACCCGTGATCCGCAGTCCACGACAGCTCACGAGCACCGCTCCCGGCGGGCATTCCGGCTCACGGCGGCGCACGGCCGTCGTCCACGGTTGCGGGTCAGCGCCGGGTTCAGACCGGCTTCCCCCGCTCAGGAGCGAGATGGAGTTGTCCGGCCGCGTCGCGCGACCGCCGGGTCGACGGTAACCCATGTCGGGGTGTCCGGTGTGCGCCTTCGGGGAGGACGCCGTCGTCGAGGGCCCGCCTCGCGGTGCCTTCCGGGCAATAATCGGGCCGCGCCCGCCTGGTCCGCTCGCACGGGGTTCAGCGGACTCCCTCCCACACGGCGCGTTCGTCGCCGGACGGGTCGTCGACCTCGTCGACCTTGTCGGAGAGCAGCGCCGCGGTGCGGGTCCGCGACGTGTACGGGGCCCAGCCGGGGTCGCCGTCGGTGATGAACGAGACCCAGGCGCGGTGCATCGTGTCCGCGACCGCCTGCGAGGGCGTGTCGCCGATGAGCGGGTGCAGCTCGTCGCGGGTGATCGTGTCGAACACGAACGGGATCTCGGTCGCGTGGCAGGCGCCGAACCCGTGGTTGTCGGCGCGGTCGGGGTGGTCGAAGCGGTACACCCAGGTCGTGCCCGCGGCGCGCGCCTCGGCGATGCGGAGGGCGGGGATGCCGTAGAACCAGTCGGTGACGACCGCGGCGAGCACGTCGCCGGGGCTCGCGCCCGGCCGGTTGGCCCGGTAGACCGCGAGGCCTTCGGGGCCCAGGCCGTACGCTCCCGCACCGGCTTCCAGCGCGGCGTCGTCGACGAGGTCGATGGCACCGCCGGGGACCAGGAAGAGCCTGGCCTCGTCGCGGTTCGACCCGATCAGCACCGGCACGCCCGCGCCCTGCCCGTCGGTGAACGCCTCCATCGGCATCCGCGGCAGCACCTCGCCGTCCACGACCGGCGCGAACGGCAGCAGGCTCAGCGCGAGCTCGCGCCACCTGGCCGGGTCCGGCGCGGTCTGGGCCTCGGTGACGAGGTCGGACGCGGTGCGCACCAGCTTGTCGAGCGGGACGGCCGCGATGGCCTCGCGGGTGGGCTCCACGCCGAGCGCGTCGGCGAGGTAGCCGCCGACCATGCGCCCCAGCTCCGGCGTCAGCGTGTTCACGTCGGCGCCGCTCTGCATGATCGCCCGCGCGAACAGGCCGTCCGCCAACGGCATCGACAGCAGCGTGGTGACGCTCATCGCGCCCGCGGACTCCCCGGCGAGGGTGACGCGCGCGGGGTCGCCGCCGAACGCGGAGATGTTGTCCCGGACCCAGCGCAGGGCGGCGACCTGGTCGAGCAGGCCGAGGTTCGCGGTCCCGTCGTCGAGGAAGAGGAACCCGTCGGCGGCCAGCCGGTAGTTGATGGTCACGCACACGACGCCGTCACGGGCGAAGGCCGACCCCTCGTACCCGCCGACCGAGCCGGAGCCGTTCATGAACGACCCGCCGTGCACCCACACCAGCACGGGCAGGCCGGTCGCGTCCGGGTCCGGGGTCCAGACGTTGAGGTTGAGGCAGTCCTCGCCGGGGACGACGACCTCGGGGAACAGCGGCTGGTACTGCGGCGGGTAGTCGCCCTTGGGCGAGGTCGGCCCGTACTCGGTGGCGGCCCGCGTCCCCGACCAGGGCTCCACGGGTCGCGGCGGCCGCATCCGGTTCGCGCCGAACGGTGCCGCCGCGTAGGGGATCCCGAGGAACGACGACACGCCGTCGACCGTTCGCCCTTCGAGAGCGCCGGACTGGACGGTCACCACCGGATGCTGCACCGTTTCGCTCATCTGTCGCTCCATTGCCACATTTTCTTCAGGTGTCGCATACTGTGCTCCCGTTGCGCCGAACGTGTCAACGGAAAGCCCCGTGGGAAGGTGTCGGGATGTGCACCACGCCGTTGCGACGGCAGTTGACGGGCGGGGCCGCGCGCCCGACCGCCCTCGACGCGCTCGACGAGGCGACCCGGATGTTCCTGGCGGGGCAGCGGGTCGACATGCGGGCGCTGGCGGCGACGCTGAAGGTCGACCGGGCGACCCTCTACCGCTGGGTCGGGTCCCGCGAGCAGCTGCTCGCGGAGGTGCTGTGGTCGATGCTGGACAAGACGATCGGCAAGCTGCGCGACTCGGCGTGCGACGGGCCGATCGCCGCCGACGTCGTCACCGGAGCGGCCGTCGCGACCATGGCGAACACCGGGATGCGGACGTTCCTGGAACGCGAGGGCGACCTGGCACTGCGCCTGCTCACCACGAAAGCAAGCGCTTTCCAGCAGCGCCTGGTGGAGCGGGTCGGCGAGGTCGTCGACCAGGACCGCAAGGCCGGGCACCTGCACAGCACGGTGCCCGACGCCGACCTGCCCTACGTGCTGGTGCGGATCATGGAGTCCTACGTCTACCTCAGCCTGATCACCGGCGACGAGCCCGACGCGGCCCGCGCGTCGAGCGTCATCCACGCGCTGCTGCCACCTCGCTGACACCGGCACCGCCTGCCCGTCAGGATGGGGGTGCGACTGCTCGTGCTCGGCGGCACCCACTTCCTGGGCCGCGCGGTGGTGTCGGACGCCCTCGCCCGCGGGTGGGACGTGACGGTCTTCCGCCGCGGCATCTCCGGTGCCGACCCCGAGGGCGTCCGGAGCGTCCGCGGCGACTACACCGGCCCGGACGACGTGGTCCGGCTCGCGTCGGCCGGACCGTGGGACGCGGTCGTGGACACGCTCGCGTACGTGCCCCGCGAGACGCTCGCGGTCGCGTCGGCGTTGCGGGACGCGGTGCGCCGCTACGTCCTGGTGTCCACGCTCTCGGTGTACGCGGGGTGGCCGGTCGACCCGCTCACCGAGGACTCGCCCGTCCTCGACGCCCCGGCCGACGCGGGTCCCGGCTTCGGGTACGACGGCGATCCCGGTCCGTCCACCTACGGCTTCGGCAAGGCGGGCTGCGAGCGGGCGGTCATCGAGGTGTTCGGCGCCGACCGGGCCGCGGTGCTGCGGGTCGGGGTGGTCCTCGGGCCGCACGAGTACGTGGGCCGCGGCCCGTGGTGGCTGCGCCGGGTCCGGCGCGGAGGACGGGTGCTCGCACCGGGCGACCCGCGCCGCCCGATCCAGCCGGTCGACGTCCGCGACGTCGCCGACTTCGCCTTGCGGTGCGCGGAGGGGACGACCGGGGTGTTCAACGTGGCCGGGTCGGGCGACGAGACGTTCGGCGACTTCCTGGCCGCGTGCGCGGACCGCGCCGCGCCGGAGGGCACCGAGGTGGTGTGGGTGCCCGACGAGGTGCTGGTGGCGCGGGAGATCAGGCAGTGGACCGGGCTGCCGATGTGGCGCACCCACCCTGGGACGTGGGCCGCGGACACCGCCCTCGCGCGTGCGGCCGGGCTGGTGACCCGATCTCTTGCCGAGACGGTGTGCGACACCTGGGAGTGGTTGCTGGCCGAGGATCCGGAACCCGCGGCCGGGATGGGCATCACGCCGGACCAGGAGGCCGAGGTGCTGGCGGCGTACCGGCGTTGACGCGGTCGGGTGCCAGGGACGCGACCAGGCCGGGCAGCCCGTGCCCGCGGGTGGGACCATCCTATTTGGACACCCGTTGCGACGACGAGGAATGCCTGCACCTCAACGTGACCGCACCGCGGTCCGGGACCGGGATGTTGGCCATGGTGTGGATCCCCGGCGACGTCACGCTGGTCGGGGTGTCCTCCGGCGCCATGTCCGCGGCGGCGCACCTGGTGTCGGAGAGGTCGAGCGGTCTGTTCCGCAAAGCCGTGCTGCACAGCGCTTTCACCCTGGTCGACCACCCGGCCGAGCACCGGCTCGCGTGCTGGGAGGAGCGGTGACGGCCGGGTGGTCGGCGATCAGGACGCCGGCACCGCCGCCACCGACGGCAGGAGGGCGGCGAGGTCGTCGTCGCCGAGCGACCCGGCGGTGACGCCCGCGGCGACGGCCCGGTTCACCCGGTGCAGGACCGCCTCGTTGAGCGGCGCCGACCCGCCGTGCAGGCGGGCGAGCAGGACGATCTCGCCGTTGAGGAAGTCGGACTCGATGGTGCCGCCCCTGGCGACGCTCTGCCACGTCGAGCTGCCCGGCCGTTCCTTGCCGGGGACCGGCCGCACCGCGAATCCGGACAGGTCGACGGTGCTCTCCGCCCGCGGGTCCGCGACCGGCTGCCCGACCAGCTCGAACACCGCCCTGGCCTCGGCTCGCAGCGCCTCGGCCGCGGCGTCGCGCAGCGGGCTCGGCGCGTACACGGCGGTGAGCGCGTTGGGCAGGATCGCCAGCAGCTTGCCCGCCTTCCACCGGGCGATGTCCGGCACCACCTGCACCGCGAGGTCGGCGGCGGTGAAGTCGGCGGCCAGCCGTTCCAGCGCCGGGTGCGTGCCGGAGGGGTAGGCGCCGACCCAGAAGACGCTCGCGAGCGGGCTCGTCGGGGAGACGACCTCGCCCGGTTCGAGGTGGCTGGCGGCCGACCAGGTCACCGCGCCGAACACGGTCGCGAACCGGCGCAGCGCGGACCGCTCGCTGTCCAGCCCGTTCTGCAGCAGCACGATCGGCAGCACGGCCGCGGCCGCGGCGTCCCGCCCGACGACCGGGCGCCACGACCACGTCGCCAGGACACCTTCGACGTCCTGCGCCTTCGTCGCGACGACCAGCACGTCGTCGTCGGTCAGCTCCAGCTCGTCCGGCCCGCCGACCACCGGGACGGTCACGGCGGTCGTGCCGTGCGGGCGGACGTAGCGCAGCCCGCCCCCGCGCAGCGCCGCCAGGTGGGCGCCGCGCGCCACGAGGACGGTGGACGTGCCCGCCAGGTGCAGCTGGGCGGCCACCGTCGCGCCGACCGCGCCGCCGCCGATCACCACGTACCGGGTCATCGCAGCGGCTCGTCCCGGACGATCTCCGCACCGGTCCGCAGGCTCTCCAGGAACAGCACCACCGTCGCGGCCGCGCTGCGGTGGGTCTGGTTGTTGAGCGCGTCGTGCCCGGTCCCGGCGAGACCGACCAGCCGGGCGACGTCGACCTTCGCGTACCAGTCCCGCACGGCCTCCAGCGGGCTGACCACGTCCTCGGCCCCGTGCACGCCGAGCACCGGGACGTCGAGCGCGGCGGGGTCGGCCTGGCCGAACCAGTCCGACGGCGGCGGGGACCAGAGCGCGCCGCGGCGGACGGACCCGTCGCCGGTCAGCCGGTCGCGGTGGGTCGGGCAGTTCGTGCGCGCGTCCAGCTCACCCTCCCAGTCCGCTGCGGTCGCGGCCGGGCCGGTGACCGGCAGGCCCGCGAGCACCAGCGCGTCGGCGGCGACCGCGCCGGTCGCCACCAGGACGGCGGCGAACAGCGCGCCGGTGTCGCTGCCCGCGAGCACGTGCGGGCCCGGCAGGGTGTCGTCCGCCCGGAGCGCGCGCACCTGCTCGGTCACGCCCTCGGCGTCGAGCGTCGGGTCGCCGACCACCCGCACCCGGTAGGCGTCCGCCCCCAGCCGCGCGCCCAGCCGTTCGTACACGCCGGGGTGCTCACCCCGACCGGGGACGACCACGACCGTCCCGCGCGGGTTCAGCCCCTCGGGGTTGTCCCACACCGCGACCTTGTCCACTGCCACCGCGTTCTCCCTCGTCGTGAGTGGTTCTGACGCCTTCGGTCACCGGTCGGTGATCGCCTTGCCGGGGTTCAGCACGCCCGCCGGGTCGAAGACGGACTTGATCCGGCGCTGGAGGTCGAGGCTGGTCCCGCCGAGCTCGGCGGCGAGCCAGTCGCGCTTGAGCACGCCGATGCCGTGCTCGCCGGTCAGCGTCCCACCCAGGTCCAGCGCCAGGGCGAACAGCGCGTCCACCGCGCCGCCCACCGGCGGCCCGTCGTCCTCCACCAGCACGATCGGGTGCAGGTTGCCGTCACCGGCGTGGGCGAAGGTGAAGATCCGCACGCCGGTGTCGCGCACGATCCGCTCGATCCCGGCGACCGCGTCGGCGAGCCGGGTGGTGGGCACCACGACGTCCTCGATGAGCACGCGCCCGAGCCGTTCGATCGACGGCAGCGCCTGCCTCCGCGTGGCCAGCAGTGCTTCCGCGGCGGCCGCGTCGCCGGAGGTCTCCACGACGGTCGCGGTCGCCTTCAGCACCTCGACCACGGCGGCCATCTCGTCCTCGGCGCCGTAGCCGTCGGTCCGCACCAGCAGGAACGCCCGGCCGCGGGTGCCGAGGTCGCCGCCCTGGGCGTCGTCGATCGCGGTCAGCGTGGCGTGGTCGAGGAACTCGATGGTGGACGGCCGCAAACCGCGGCGGCGCAACCGGGTCACGGCCTCCACGGCCGTCCGCGTGTCCGGGAAGTAGGCGGTGGCGGTCGCGGTGGCGAGGGGGACGGGCAGCAGCTTCACCGTGGCGCCGACGACCACGCCGAGCGTGCCCTCGGAGCCGACGACCAGGCTGGTGAGGTCGTACCCCGTGACGCCCTTGAGGGTGGTGCGCCCGGTGCGCAGCAGGTGACCGGTGCCCGTGACGACGTCGAGGGCCAGCACCGAGTCGCGGGTGACGCCGTACTTCACGCACCGCAGCCCGCCCGCGTTGGTGGCGATGTTGCCGCCGATCGTGGAGAAGGCCGCGCTCGCCGGGTCCGGCGCGTAGCGCAGCCCGTGCTCGGCGGCCGCCCTGTCCAGGTCCGCGGTGATGACGCCGGGCTCGACGACGGCGATCCCGTCGTCGGGGCGGATCTCCACGATCCGGTTCAGCCGCGAGAGGTCGAGGACGATCGTCCCGCTGCCCGCCAGCGCGCCACCGGACACCCCGGAGCCCGCGCCGCGCGGGACGACCGGGATGCCGTGCGCGGCGGCGTGCGAGACGGTGCGCACGACGTCGTCGGTGCCGGTCGCGTGGACCACCACCAGCGGCAGCCCGTCCGGGACCGCCCCCGACCGGTCGACGCCCGCCCGTGCCAGGTCCGCGGGGTCGGTCGACCACGAGGGCAGGCCGGACAGCAGCCCGTCGAGGTCGGTCACGCCGGGGCCTGGCCGGTGGCGGCCGGGCGGTCCGGGTGGTTCGCCCACTGCGACCACGAACCGGGGTACAGCGCGGGCTCGAACCCGGCGAGCGTGAGCGCCACGACGGTGTGCGCGGCCGTGACACCGGAGCCGCAGTAGGCGGCCACCGGCCGGTCGGCGCTCACCCCCAGCGCGGTGAACCGCTCGCGCAGCCGGTCGACGGGCAGGAACGTCCCGTCCCCGGCGAGGTTGTCCGACGTCGGCGCGCTCACCGCGCCGGGGATGTGGCCCGCGCGGGGGTCGACCGGCTCGGTCTCGCCGCGGTAGCGCTCGCCCGCACGGGCGTCGAGCAGCACACCGCCGTCGGGGAACCGCGCCGCGCTGTCGATGTCCAGGACCGCGGACCTGCGCGGGCGCAACGTCACCGAGCCCCGCGCCGGGTGCTCGGGCCCGGTCGCGAGCGGGTACCCGGCCGCCGTCCACGCGGGCAGCGCGCCGTCCAGCAGGCGCACGTCGGCGACCCCGGCGTCGCGCAGCAGCCACCACGTCCGCGCGGCGGCCAGGTTGCCGCCGCCGTCGTAGACCACCGCGGTGTCGCCGTCGTCCAGGCCCCAGCCGCGGGCCGACTCCTGGAGGTCGGCCGGGTCGGGCAGCGGGTGCCGCCCGTCCTCCGGGGCGCCGTGGCGGGCCAGTTCCGAGTCCAGGTCGACGTACACCGCGCCGGGAACGTGGCCCTCCAGGTAGGCGGGCCGCCCGTCGGGGACCGCGAGGGTCCAGCGGACGTCGAGGACGCGGACGGTCGGCAGCACGGCGTGGAGCTCCGCGGCGGAGATGAGGATCGGCACCACGCGAACGTAAGCCGCGCAACGGATCGGCGTCCAAGCGAGATCGGTGATGGATGCCGATCGTGCTCGCTGATGTGTCTCCAGTGGGGTGACCGCGAACCCTTGCCGGGGAGTTCCGTCGTCCAGGCGGTCCCTCGGTTCTGCGCCCCCGCGCCCTCGTACTGGCAGTACGGGGGCGCGGGGGCGCAGAAGCGAGCGAGCGGCTGGGCCCGGAAATGCCCGCCGAGGATTGCGGTCACCGCACTAGCCGGCGAGGCGGGAGACCGGCGCGGTGTCGAAGAAGCCCTCCAGCGCGTGCAGCGCGGTGGTCACCAGCTCGTCGTCCAGGTCCCTGCGGGTGGCCAGGTGCACGCCGATCCCGCCGAGCTCGGGCAGGTCGTGCCGTCGCACGAGCCCGTGCGGCGTCACGCCTGCCGACGGCAGGACGGCCACGCCGAGCCCGGCGCGCGCCGCCGCGATCACCCCTTCCAGACTGGTCGACTCCGCCGCCACCTCGACCCGGTACCCCGCCTCGGCGAGCCGTCGCAGCGCGAGCTGGCGCATGCCGCAGGGCTCCCGGTAGGCGACCAGCGCCAACGACTGCTCGCGCTGGGGGAGCGGTCGCGCCTGCGCCGAGTACCAGTGCAGTGGCAGCTCGCCCACCAGCCGCCCGTGGGTGTCACCGGCGAACCCCAGCAGCACGGCCAGGTCGATCGTGCCCTTGAGCACCGCCTCGGTCATCTGGGTGGAGCGGTCGATGTGGAACCGCACCCCGCGGCCGGGGTACGCGTCCCGCAACGTGGTCAGCAGCCTGGGCAGCACCTGCTCGGCGGCGGTCTCGGTGGACCCGATCACCATCGGCGGCAGGTTCGCCGCGTCCAGCCGCCGCAACGCCTCGTCGTGCGTCGCGATGATCCGCCGCGCCTCGACCAGCAGCCGTTCGCCGGACGCGGTGAACCTGGTGCGCCGCCCGTGCTTCTCGACGAGCACCTGCCGCAGCCGCCGTTCCAGCAGCCGCACGTGCTGGCTCACCGCGGGCTGGCTCAGGTGCAGCGCGGTGGCCGCCCTGCCGAAGCCGCCGTGGTCCGCGATGGCGACGAAGGTCCGGAGCTGCCCGAGGTCCAAGGAGTCGTTCGCCATGCCACCTGCCCACGTCGTCCCGTTGCCCGGTCCACCGGCTCCGCTGCCGACGCACCGAAGCTACGTCCGGTCCCGTGGCCGGTCAACGGTGATCGCATCGTGGGACGCCTCCCGGCGAGGCGTGGCATGATGCCCCGCCCCACCGATGTCCACTGTGGACTCGCGGTCAGTACCGGAAGGGACGGACCCCGGTCAGCGACCACGCGCGGGCGACCCGGCCCTCGCGCACCGCGAACAGGTCCACGCCGCTGACGGCGTCCTCGCCGGTCGTCCGCAGGAGCGCGACGCGCCCCCGGTCGGGGTCGACGACGACCTCCCGGTGCGCGGTGACGGCCAGGTCGAGGTCGTCCGCGGCGGTCCCGCGGAACCGGTCGGCGACCGGTCCGTCCCCCGTCCACCCCAGCGCGAGGTCTTCGAGCACGGCCCGGTCGGCCGCCTCCGGCTCCGGGTCGGCCTGCCCGTCGTGCCGTTCGCCCACGAACGTCCAGTTCTCGTGCACACGCCCGTCCCGCACGACGTTCACGTCCACCCCGGTCAACACCCGACCATCGGCCGTCCGCACGTCCCACAGGTAGGCGAACCGGTCGCCACCGTCGACGAGGACCCTCGGGGTGAACACGTTGACGTGCTCGGCCCGGTAGGCGGTCACGAACTCCTCCTGCTCACGCGGCCCGACCACCGCGTCCAGCCCCGTGGTGTTGCCCGACCACTGCACGCACTCGTCGGTCATCAGGTCGTGCGCCAGCGCCGGGTCCTCGTTCCACATCCGGCACCAGACGGTCATCAGCTTCTCGTTGTCCATGACGACAGCCTGCCGACCACCCGCGACACCGTCCTGTCGGTGTTCCAGGTCACTTCGCCACCGGGTCCGCGGCCAACCGCTCCAGCTCCGCCGCCCACTCCCGCTCCCTGGGCACCACCCGCTCCACCGACATCTCCGCCCCCAGGATCCGATCGAGCTGGAACCCCCGCACCGCCTCCCGCAACCGGCACCACGCCGCCAGGTACCACCCCCGCGGCCCCCACAACAACCCCAACGGCTCCACGTCCCGCACCGTCACGACCCCTTGCCGATCCGCATACCTCAGCCGCAACACCTTCCCGGCCACCATCGCCTCCCCGACAACCTCACCCACCACCCCGCTCTCACTGCCACTCCCATCCCCGTGCTCCCCAACCTTCCCCACCCTCGCCGCCAGCTCCTCCTCCCGCCTCCGCACATCCCCCGGCAACACCGCCAACACCTTCTGCCCAGCCCGCCGCGCCGCCGCCGCGAACGGCGCCCCCGTCGTCCGCAACGCCAAGCTCACCGCCAACGCCTCGACATCCGTCAACGTCACCGGCGGCAACGTCCGCTCCCGATCCACGCTGTACCCACCACCCCGCCCAACCCCACCCAGAATCGGCACCCCCGTCTGCCGCAACGCCTCCAGATCCCGCTCGACCGTCCGCACACTCACCTCGAACCGCCGCGCCAACCACGCCGCACTACGCGACCTGGGCGACACCGCCCGAAGCTCCTCGACCAACGCGTACAAACGATCAGTCCGATTCACTCCCACAGCGTAAAACCAACCCCCACCGTCCACTCCGGACCACTAAGTCAAGTCAACAGGAGACAACGGCCAACAACGCTGGAAGCAAGCACCAGCCCACCAACAACGCTGGAAGCAAACACAAGTCACCCAACAACGCTGGAAGCAACGCAAGTCGCCCAACGACGCTGGAAGCGAGCCCGCTCGTCCGCCAGCGGCCGGCTTGACTTGGGGTTTTTGGGCTTAAACTTGCGGCGGCGGGCAGGCTCTACCACCTGCCCTTTTTCGCCCGACGAAGCCCAAAAAAGGGGCCCCAAGTCAAGCCGGCCGCACCCTCCACGGCGGATGCGACCCCCGCCGATTGCCCCCCCAAGCAACCCCACCGATCCCGCCCCCAAGCAACCCCACAAGCAACCCCGCCCGACCAACCCACAGCCGACCCCCACAAGCCGACCACAACCAACCCCCTACCCACTCAACCTCTCCAACAAAAACCCCCTCAACCCCTCCACATCCACCTCCTCCGCCACCTCCACCCCAAACCCACCACTCACCAACGCCCCCCTCCCCACCCCTTCCGACGTATCCACCCCCAACATCCGCCTCCGAGTCCCCAACATCCCCGGCCGCACCGCCTCCGCCACCGCCACCGCGTCGTGCACCAGGATCCCGTCGATCCCGTTCGCCTCCAGGTAGAACTCCCGGTACCGCGGTGTCAGCCCCGCCAACGTCCTCCCCACCACTCCGGTCAACGACTCCAACCACGCCCCGTCCACCGCGCACCGCCGCGTCAGGTCGATCGGCACCAGGACCGGTCCTTCGGCCAGCACGCGGTGGGCGGCTTCGGCGTCGCTCCAGATGTTGAACTCCGCCGCGGAGGTGACGTTGCCGCCTTCGATCCCCCCGCCCATCACCACCAACCGCCCGATCCGCCCCGCGTGCGTCTCCAGCAGCCGCGCGATGTTCGTCAACGGCCCGATGGCCGCGATGGTCACCGGTTCCGCGCTGCTGTCGATGGTGTCCCGCAGGAACTCCACCGCGTCGCGGGGGTCGATCCGGTCGTTGGCGGGCAGTGTCAGCGCCATCCCGGACAGCCCGTCGTCCCCGTGCACGTGCCGCGCGTCGTGCTGTGGAGAGCTGATCGCCCGCGCGGCACCCCTGGCCACCGGGGCGTCGCTGCCCAGCAGGGCGAGCAGGCGTTGGGCGTTGCGGGTGGTGTGCTCGATCGACACGTTGCCGAACACGGTCGTGACGCCGAGCAGGTCCACCTCGGGGCTGCGGGCGGCGAGCGCCAGTGCGAACGCGTCGTCCACGCCGGGGTCGGTGTCGATGATCAACGGGATCGTCATGGGCCCAGTCTGCGGCACCGCTACGTTGGGGGCGTGCTGATGCGGGTGCTGGGTGTGCTGGAGCTCGTGGACGCCGACGGCGCACGGGTGACGCCCGCGGCGGGCAAGCAGCGGGTCCTGCTGGCGCTGTTGTCGCTGCACGCGGGTGAGTGGGTGCCGGTCGACCGGCTCGTGGACGCGCTCTGGGGCGACGCGCCGCCACCGTCGGCCGCGGGCAACCTCAAGACCTACGTGTGGAAGCTGCGTCGCCTGCTGCCGCCGGGCGCGATCGTCCACGACCGCAACGGCTACCGCGTCCGGGTCGGGCGCGCCGAGCTGGACGTGACCGCCTTCGAGGACCTCGTCGCCGAAGGCGCGCAGGCACCGCCCGAGCGCGCGGTGGACGTGCTGCGCGAGGCGTTGGCGCTGTGGCGCGGCACCCCGTTCGAGGAGCTGTCCGGCGGGGCCGTGGACGCGGTGCGGGCGCGGCTCGGCGAACAGCGGCTCACCGCCCACGAGCACCTGGCGGAGGCACTGGTTGCCCTGGGCCGCCACGACGACGCGATCGCCACCCTGCGCGAGCTCACCGCCGAGCACCCGTTCCGGGAGCACCTGCGCGGCATCCTGATGTCCGCGCTGCACCGGGCGGGCCGCTCGGCGGAGGCGCTGGAGGTCTACGAGGAGGCCAGGGCGGTGCTCGACGCCGAGCTGGGCCTGCTGCCGGGGGCCGAGCTGCGCGGGCTGCACGCCCTCGTGCTGAACGGCGATCCGGGGCCGGACGGGGGACCGGGGCCGGACCACGGCCCCGTCGCCCAGCTGCCCGCCGCCCCCCGCGGTTTCGTCGGCCGCGACGAGGCGCTGCGCGCACTCGACGAGGGCGGGGCGGTGCAGGTCCTGACTGGCACGGCGGGTGTCGGCAAGTCCGCGCTGGCCCTGCACTGGGCGCACCGCGCCCGGTCCCGTTTCCCCGACGGCCAGCTGTTCGTGAACCTGCGCGGCCACAGCGCCGGAGCACCGCTGACCGCGCGGCAGGCCCTGGAGGAGCTGCTGCAGGCGCTCGCCGTCGACCCGACCCGCAGGCCCGCGGGCGTGGACGGCGCGGCGGGCGCCTACCGCTCCGCGCTGGCCGACCGGCGGGTGCTGGTCCTGCTCGACGACGCCGTGGACGTGGCCCAGGTCCGCCCGCTGCTGCCCGGCACCGAGGCCTGCACGGTGCTGGTGACCAGCCGCAACCGGCTCGACGGGCTGGTGGTCCACGAGGGCGCCCGGCAGCAGCGGCTGGCCGCGTTGGACGCCGAGGACGCGCGCGGCGTGCTGGACCGGATTGTCGGCCACCCGCGCGTCGCGGCCGAACCCGAGGCCGCGGCCGAGCTGGTCGCGCTGTGCGGAGGCCTGCCGCTCGCCCTGCGGGTCGCCGCCGCGCACCTGGCCGCCCAGCCGGAGCGCCGGATCGCCGACTACGCCGCCGAGCTGCGCACCGGCGACCGGCTCGCCGCGCTGGAGCTGCACGGCGACCCGACCGCCGCGGTCGGCCCGGCCATCGACCTGTCCTACGCCGCCCGCACCCCGTCGGCGCGGCGGGTGTTCCGGCTGGTCGGGCTCGTGCCCGGCCCGGACACGACGGCGCCCGCCGTCGCCGCGCTCGCGGACACCGATCTCGCGGGTGTCGGGCGTGAGCTGCGGGAGCTGGTCGCGGCGAACCTGCTCGACCAGCCGGCTCCCGGCCGCTACGCCCAGCACGAACTGCTCCGCCTGCACGCCGCGGAGCGCGCCGCCCAGGACGGGCCGGACCCGCTGGAGCGGCTGCTCACCTGGTACGCGGCCACCGCGCAGGCCGCCTCGGAGGCGCTGGACCCCGGACCGACCCGGCTGCCGGGGACCGTGGAGTGGCGCACGCGCGTGCCGCTGTCGTTCGACGACGCCAAGGCCGCCCTGGACTGGTTCACGGCGGAGGCTCCGAACATCGCGGCGGTCGTGGAGCTGGCCACGGCCACCGGTCGCCACCGGCTGGCCTGGCAGGTGGCGGAGACGGCGAAGGGGTTCTTCCTGCGGGGCAACACCGCGCAGTGGGCGACCGTCGTCCGGTCCGCCCTGCGCGCCGCCGAGGCCGACGACCACCCGCACGCCCGGTTCGCGACGAACAACAGCGCCGGGCTGCTCGACCTGGTCCGGGGCGAGCACGACTCGGCGGCCGGGTACTTCCGCACGGCGTTGACGTGGTCGGTGACCGCGCAGTGGCCGCTGGGCACGGCCACGGTGCTGTCCAACCTCGGCCTGCTGCACTTCTACACCGGTCCGCTGGAGGTGGCGTTCGACCACCTGCGCCGAGCCGAGGAGGTCTCGAGCCGCGAGCGGACCTGCCTGACGCAGGAGGGTGTCGTCCTGATCAACCTGGGGAGCACCGCGTTCAAGCTCGGCCGCCCCGCCGAGGCCGTCCGGTACCTCGACAGGGCGCTGGCCGCGCAGGACGCGTCCGGCAACGACCGGACGCGAGGGGAGGCGCTGCTGGCACTGGCCGAGGTGCACCTGCACGTGGGCGACCTCGGGAAGGCGACCGACCTGCTCGACGTGCTGGCCGCGCACGTCCGACGGGTCCCGGTGCACCACGAGACGGCCTGGTACCTGGACCTGCGCGGGCGGCTGGTGTCCCTGCTCGGCGACCACGACCACGCGGCGGACCTGCTCGCCGAGGCGGTGGAGGCGGCCAACGGGCACCACGTCGTCGGGGTCGACGCGCAGAACTCGCTCGCCGCGGTGCTCTCGCTGCGGTCGCGGTTCGCCGAGGCGGAGGCGCTGCACCTGCGCGCCCTCGCGGCCGCCGACCACTCGCGCTACCTCCAGGGCCGGATCGACGCGCTGCTGGGGCTCGTCGCGGTGCACCGCCACCGGGGCGACCTGGCGCGCGCCGGGCAGGACGCGACCGCGGCGCTCGACCTCGCCCGGTACACCGGCCACCGGCACCAGCAGGGGCGGGCGCTGGCCGCCCTCGGCGCGGTCCACCTCGGCCGCGGCGACCACCGGACCGGTGTCGAGCACGTCGAGAGCGCGCGGCGCGTCCACATCGGGACCGGGCACCGCCTCGGCGAGGCCGGGGCGTTGCTGCTGCTGGCCGAGGCCGCTGCCCGCGACGGCGACGCCACGGGCGCCGACCGGCACGTGCTCAACGCCGACCACCTGCTGGCCGCGATCGGCGTCCCGCGCACCACCCGGCTGTCCGCGCCGGGCTGACCCGCCGACGCCGAGGGGCCGCCCGCCCCCGACGGGCGGCCCCCGCACACCCGGCGCGCCCCTCCCCGGACCCGCCGGCCGTTCCAACCCCTCAGTGGAACGACGGGACGAGTGTGCGACGACGGGGTCCACCAGCGGTCCACCGGCCGTCCACCCGCGAACGGCGGCCACGGGTTGTTAGGTTGTGCGGCATGGTCACCACGGCCCCCGTGGAGCCCCGGTGGGCCGAGTGGCGCCGCCCTGGGCCCACCCCAGCCCAGCGGCGCAGCGACGTGTGGGTCGCGCTGTGCGTCGTCCTCGGCGCTCTCGGGATGACCGTGCTGATCAACAGCATGGGCGCGTTCGCGTTCGGCGGTGCGCCGTCGCTGGCCGAGCAGCTGGCCTGGAGCGTCGCGGTGAGCCTGCCGCTGGTCGTGCGCAGGCGCTACCCGCTGGCCGTGCTGCTGGCGGTGGGCGCGCTGTTCATCGCCGCGCAGGCCCGGCAGACCGGCGACAACCTGGGCCCCTCGGTCGCGCTGTTCCTGGCGATCTTCACCGTGGGCGCGTGGGAGCGGAACCGGGTCGTGGCGCGCTGGTCGCGGATCGGCGTCATCGTGGTGATGTTCGCCTGGCTGGGCTTCAGCCTGGTGAAGTTCCTGGTCGGCCCGCCCTACCCGTTCGACGACGCCGCGGGCCCGCTCGACCCGGTGCTGGCCTCGGTGCTGCACGGCCTGGCGATCAACCTCCTGTTCTTCCTGGCCGCGTACCTCTTCGGCGAGATGGCCTGGGTGTCGGCGCGCCGCGAGGCCGAGCTGGGGCACCGCGCCGAGCAGTTGCGGCTGTCGCAGGCGCAGAACACCCGCGGCGCGATCGTCGCCGAACGCATGCGCATCGCCCGCGACCTGCACGACGTGGTCGCCCACCACGTGTCGGTCATGGGCATCCAGGCCGGTGCCGCGCGGCGGGTGCTGGACACCGACCGCGACCTGGCGGGCACGGCGCTGCGGCAGGTCGAGGAGACCGCGCGGGTGTCGATCCGGGAGCTGCGCGGCCTGCTCGGCGTGCTGCGGGCCGACCCCGCGGACCAGGCGTCCGACGCCTCGTCCGACGAGCTGGCCGCGCCCGACCTCGACCGGCTGCCCGAGCTCGTGGCCACCACCCGCGCCACCGGGCTGGAGGTCGAGCACAGCACCTACGGCGACCCGCGGCCGGTGCCCGCCGGTGTCGCGCTGTCGGCGTACCGGGTCGTGCAGGAGGCGCTGACCAACGTGGTCAAGCACGCCGGGGCGCACAAGGTCGACCTCCGCGTCCGCTACCTCGACCGCGCGATCGAGGTCGAGGTGGCCGACGACGGCCGGGGCGGCACCGGCCGTTCCTCCGGCGGCTTCGGCCTGCTCGGCATGAAGGAGCGCGTCGCGGTGCACGGCGGCGATCTGGAGGCCGGACCGCGCCGGGGCGCGGGGTACCTCGTCCGCGCCACCCTGCCCACGACCGACACCGCCGAGGAGCCCGCGTGACCCCCGACCCGCCCGCCGGACCGCTGCGCGTCGTCCTCGCGGACGACCAGGACCTCGTCCGCGCGGGGTTCCGGGTCATCCTCGGGACGGAGGAGGGCATCGAGGTCGTCGGCGAGGCCGGCGACGGCGCCGAGGCCGTGGAGCTGGTCGCCCGGCTCCGCCCCGACGTGGTGCTGATGGACGTGCAGATGCCCAGGGTGGACGGCCTGGAGGCGACCCGGCGCATCCTCGGGTCCGACAGCACCGCCAAGGTCGTCATCCTGACCACGTTCGACCGCGAGGACTACCTGTTCGAGGCGCTGCGGGCGGGCGCGAGCGGGTTCCTGCTGAAGAACGCGTCGCCGGAGGACCTGGTCGAGTCGGTGCGCGTCGTGGCCCGCGGCGACGCGCTGCTCTCGCCCGAGGTCACCCGGCGGGTCATCGCCCGGTTCAACACCCCGGCGGCCCCCGCGCCCGGTCGTCGCCCGCCCGAGCTGACCGACCGGGAGTACGAGGTGCTGGTGGAGCTCGCCAAGGGCGCCAGCAACACCGAGATCGCCCACGCGCTGCACCTGGGGGAGACCACGGTGAAGACGCACGTCTCGCGGGTGCTCAACAAGCTCGGCCTGCGCGACCGCACGCACGCCGTCGTCTACGCATACGAGCAGGGGATCGTCGCTCCCGGCGGCGCCTGACCGACGGCCGTCCTCCGCGCTGCCGTCCTCCGCGCGGAGGAGGTCGTGCGGAGGACTCGGACCAGGGGGTCCGCCGCCTAGCGTGATCGTCATGCTGACAGTCACCAAGATCAGCCGCAGTTTCGGCGACCACCAGGTGCTGCACGACGTGTCGTTCGACGTCCGACCCGGCCGCATGACCGGGTTCCTCGGCGCCAACGGGTCGGGCAAGACCACGACGATGCGCATCGTGCTGGGGGTGCTGGGCGCCGACGGCGGCACGGTGGGCTGGCGCGGCGAGCCGATCACACCCGCCACCCGCCCCCGGTTCGGGTACATGCCGGAGGAACGCGGCCTGTACCCGAAGATGGGCGTCGCCGACCAGGTGACGTGGCTGGCCAGGCTGCACGGCCTCGACCGCGCCGCCGCGCGCGCCAACACCGACCGGCTGCTCGACCAGCTCGGCCTGGCCGACCGGGCCGGTGACCTGCTGGAGTCGCTGTCGCTGGGCAACCAGCAGCGCGTGCAGATCGCCGCCGCCCTCGTGCACGAGCCCGACGTGCTGATCCTCGACGAGCCGTTCTCCGGCCTCGACCCGCTCGCCGTGGAGGTCGTGCTGGAGGTGGTGCGCGGGCACGCCGCCCGCGGCGTCCCGGTGCTGTTCTCCAGCCACCAGCTCGCGCTCGTCGAACAGCTCTGCGACGACGTCGTGATCATCTCCGACGGCCGGGTGACCGCGCACGGCACCCGCGACGAGCTGCGCACCCGCTACGGCACGAGCCGCTTCGAGGTCGTCGTGGACACCGACGCGGGCTGGCTGCGCGACGTGCCGGGCATCCGCGTCGTCGAGCTCGACGGTCCGCGCGCGGTGTTCGAGCTCGACGACGGCGCCCGCGACCAGGACGTGCTGCGCACCGCGCTGGACCGCGGTGCCGTCCGCAGCTTCACCCCCGTGGTCCCCACCCTCGACGAGATCTTCAAGGAGGCGTCGTGAGCATCCCGTTCGGCGCGGCCACCCGACTGGTGGCCGAGCGCGAGGTCAAGGTCCTGGTCCGCACCAAGGGGTTCTGGATCGGCTTCGCCGTCATCCTCATCGGACTGTTCGCGCTCACCGTGCTGCCCAAGGTGTTCGACAGCCCCACGTCGGTGGCCGTCGTCGGCGACAGCGCCACCGAGTCGCTCACCGACGCCGGGTTCGACGTGCGGAGGGTGGACGACCGCGCCGCGGCCGAGGAGCTGGTGCGCGCCGACGACGTGGACGCCGCCGTCGTGCCCGACGGCCCGTCCGGCGTCCGCGTGATCGCCCTGACCGAGCCGCCGAACGAGGTGCTGACCGCGCTGGTCACCGCGCCACCGGTGGACCTGCTGGAGGCCTCCGAGGTCAGCCCCGGCAGGCGCCAGGTCGTGATCATGGTGTTCGCGCTGGTGTTCCTCATGTTCGGCATGGGCGGCGCGGCCATCGCGCAGAGCACGGTGACCGAGAAGCAGACCCGGATCGTCGAGATCCTGGTGTCCACCATCCCGGTGCGCGCCATGCTGGCGGGCAAGATCGCCGGGCACACCCTGCTGACCCTCGGGCAGGTGGCCGTGCTGGCCCTGGCCGCCCCGATAGCCCTGCGCCTGGGCGGCCAGGGCGAGCTGCTGGCCGTCGTGGCGCCCGCGCTCGGCTGGTTCGTCCCGTTCCTGGTGCTCGGGTTCGTGCTGCTGGCCTCGATGTGGGCCGTGGCGGGCTCGCTGGTCAGCCGCCAGGAGGACCTGGGCTCCAGCATGGGGCTGGTCATCATCCTGGTGATGGGCCCGTACTTCGGCGTGATGTTCTTCTCCGACAACGCGACCGTCATGGGCGTGCTGTCCTACGTCCCGTTCTCCGCCGCGGTCGCCATGCCGGTCCGCCTGTTCACCGGCTCGGCCGGGGTGTGGGAGGCCCTGCTGTCGATGGGCGTCCTCGCCGCCTCGGTGGCCGCGATCGTGCTGCTCGCGGGCAGGCTCTACGCGGGCTCGCTGCTGCGCACCGGCGGCAAGGTCGGCCTCGCCAAGGCCTGGGCACGGGCGGACTGACCGGCCGGGCGCGGTCGAGGGGGCCGCGCCGGGCTGTCCAGGGTGCGCGTCGGGCGTACCGCCGGATGCGGACATGGGGACCGATGGGATCTAAGGTTCGGACTGGTCACCGATACACTCGGAGGTGGGTCCCCCGTGACGAGCAGCAAGACCTTCCTGATCGCCGGGGTCGGCGGTGGTCTCGGGCGGGCGTTCGCCGAGCGGGCCGTGAGCGCGGGCCACCGGGTCGTGGGCATCGTCCGCAGGCCCGAGCAGGTGGCGGAGTTCGAGGCGCTGGACCCCGGTCTGGCGTTCGCGCGCGTCCTGGACATCGGGTCGGCCACCGGGATCGAGCCCGCGATCAGGGCCGTCGAGGAGGACATCGCGCCGATCGACGTCCTCGTCGCGGGCACGGACCACGGGGAGTCCACTGTGGACGACCTGCGCAGGCAGCGCGACATCAACGTCTTCGGGACGGTCGCGGTCGTGAAGGCGGTCCTGCCGGGCATGCGCAGGCGCGGCGGGACGATCGTCGTGGTCACCTCCGACGTGATGTCGTCCTACCAGGGCAGCAGGTTCGCGCTGATGGGCATCCTGCTGTCGTTGGCGACGGAGGTCGCCGAGCACGGCGTCCGCATCACGATGGTCGGACCGGAGGCGTTCCGCGCGGCCTGGTCGGACGGCGTCCTGGTGCTGGAGTCCGACGACGGACCGCTCGCGCTGGGCGCCGCCCCGGAGACCCCGTCCCGCTGAACGGCGCGGGGCTCGACCGGGCACCGGTCGCCGAGGATCGCTTCGGGTCGACCGTGGCATTGGCGCGGCGGGTGGACGAGACTGCGTCGATGGTTTCCGAGTACACCCAGAGCGACCTGTTCCGCGGTGCCCGCATCCACCTGAGCGAGTTGGCGGGCCTGGAGATCCGCGACTGCGAGGTGAGCGGGCTGAAGATCGTCGACTGCTACGGCGGCGACGTCCACCTCGGTGGTGATTTCGGCCGCGTCGTCGTCAACGACGTCGACGTGACCGCCTACGTCGAGGCCGAGCTCGACCGCCTGCACCCCCTGCGGGTGCGGGCGCGCGACGTCGAGTCCCCTGAGGACTACCAGGCCACCTGGGCTGCCATCGAGGCCCAGTGGGGCGCGACCGTGGACCGGGCGAGGCTGCTGCCCGAGTCCGCGCCGCACGAGCGGGTCGACGGCGAGTGGTCGTTCGTCGAGACCCACCGGCACCTGCTGTTCGCCTGCGACGCCTGGGTCGGCAGCGCCGTGCTCGAGGAGGACGCGCCCTACCACCCGCTGGGCCTGCCTGCCGGGGGCACGCCGCCCGAGGAGGTGGCGAAGCTCGGGCTCACCCCCGACGCCACCCCGACGCTCGACGAGGTGCTCACGGCGAGGTCCGCCCGCATGGCCGTGATGCGGGACGTCGTCAACGGGCTCACCACGGCCGAGCTCGACCGGGTGTGCGGCCGCAAGCCCGCGGACCCGTACCCCGACCAGGAGTACGTCGTGCGCCGCTGCCTGAGGGTGGTGCTGAAGGAGGAGGCCGAGCACCACCGCTACGCGGTGCGCGACCTCGCTGTGCTCGAAGCGGCCGGGTCCGCCTGACCGGTCGGCTTACAGTGCGAAACTTATGCCCGTTAGCTCTTGCGCCGGTTGTGCTTACAGTCGTAGGGTTACGACTGTAAGCACAACCGATCGCGGAGGACTGGTCTGATGGACGCACGACGGAAGCTCGTTCACGGTGCGGGTGCCGCGGTACTGGGCGCGGTGGTGGTCCTGTCGGCGCAGGCGCCGGCGACGGCCGCCGACACGGCGACGAACGCCGGGGCGCACCAGGTGTGCCGAGGCGTCACGGTCGACCGGACGGCGCCCGTGGTCAGCCGCGCCAGCGTCCTCATCGAGGCGCCGCTTGTCGACGTGTGGCGCCTGCACGCCGACATCGACCACTGGCAGAGCTGGATCCCGGAGATCACCCCCGCCCACAAGGAGACGCCGGGCCCGCTGCGGCCCGGCTCCGTCTTCACCTGGTCGCCGCAGGCCATGCACGTCGAGTCGACGGTCAAGACGGTCGCCCCGCTGCGCTGCACCGCCTGGGGCGCGCCCGTCAACGGCATCACCGGCGTGCACCTGTGGACCTTCAAGCAGACGCGGGACGGCGTCCTGGCGACCGCCGAGGAGTCCTGGGCGGGCCCTCCGGTCGAGGCCGACATCCCCGGCAGTCAGGCCGGTCTGGACCAGGGGCTCAGCGACTGGGCGCATCGGCTGAAGGACACCGCCGAGGCACGGTCCGGCCGCCGCTGAGCGCGGTGACGGCATCGGCCGCGGGTCGGCTCGTGGGGACACGGGCCGACCCGGCGTCCGGTTGACCGAATGTTCGGTAACGTGGGGGGATGGCACGACCACCCTCCATCGACGACGCCGGACTGCTCGACGCGCTCATCGCGGTGTTCCGGGACAAGGGGTTCGACGGCACCGCGATCGGTGACCTGTCGACGGCCTCGGGGTTGCAGCGCGCGAGCCTCTACCACCGGTTCCCCCAGGGCAAGGAGGAGATGGCGGAGGCGGTGCTGGCCGAGGTCGGGCGGCGGTTCCGGTGGATCCTCCAGCCGATGGGGGAGGACGAGGACCTCGCGCGGGGGATGGCGGAGACCGCCCGCAGGCTCGGCGACTTCTACGGCGCGGGCGCGTTGTCGTGCGTGCTGGACACGATGACGCTGGCCGGGGCGCCGGAGAAGGTCCGGGACCAGGCGCGGGCGTTGGCGAAGGCCTGGATCGACGCGATGGCCGAGGCGTCGCGGCGCGCGGGGCGCGAGCCGGACGACGCGTCGCGCGCGGCGAGGGAGGCGTTCCTGCGCATCGAGGGAGCGCTGGTGCTGGGCCGGGTGCTGGGTGACACCGGTGCTTTCGCCGAGAGCGTGGCGCTCATGCCGCGCATCCTGATGCCGGGGGAGGGCTGACTCCCGGATTCGACGGGTAGGACCGGTCGTCGCGGCCGGGTGACCGCGACCACTTTGATTTTTACCGTACGTTCGGTAATTATGGTGGACGTCAGCCTTCCGAACGACCGAGGAGCGCGTCCATGAGCAGCAAGACCGCCGTAGTGGTGCTGTCCGACCCGTCGACCGGCACCGAGGAGGCGCTGGGCCGCGTCTTCAACGCGCTCGCCACCGCGTGGGAGTCCGCGCAGGGCGGCGAGGCGCTGGTGCTCTTCCAGGGCACGGGCACCCGCTGGCCCGCGGTGCTGGCTGACCCGGCCCACCCGGCGCACGAGCTGTACGCCGCGGTGAAGGAGCAGGTCGCCACGGTGGCCTCCGGCGGCTGTGCGGCGGTCTTCGGCGCGACCGGGGGCGTCGACGCCGAGGGCATCAAGCAGATCAGCCAGAACCGGGCTCCCGGCACCTCCGGTGTCGCGAGCGTCGCGGAACTGGTCCGGTCCGGCTACCACGTCCTGACCTTCTGACGCCGTGACGGACTTCGTCGACCGGCTCGCCTTCCACCCCGGCGAGCTCGAAGCGCAACGGGTGGCCGGGACCTCCGAGCAGGCGGAGCGGGTCCGGCCGATCATCTCGGACGCCATCCCCCGCGGCGCCTCCGACTTCCTGGCCCGTCAGCGGATGCTGGTGCTCGGCGCCCGTGACCGCGAAGGACGGCCCTGGGCCACCGCACTGGTGGGGCCGCAGGGGTTCCTGTCGGCGCCCGACCCGCGCACGTTGCGGGCCGACGCCACCGCGGTGCCCACCGACCCGCTCGCGGACGTCCTGCGGGACGGGGCGGACGTGGGCACCCTCGCCATCGACCTGGTGGGGCGCAAGAGGTTGCGGGTCAACGGGCGGTGGCGGCCGACCGCACTGGGCGGCGAGGTGGAGGTGCACCAGGCGTTCGGCAACTGCCCCAAGTACATCCAGGCCCGCGCCATGACCGGCGAACCCGCGGGTTCCCATCCCGTCGCCCGGCGCGGTGACCGGCTCGACACGCGCCAGTCCGTCCTCGTGTCGACCGCCGACACCTTCTTCATCGCGACGTCGGCGGACGTCGGCGCGGACGTCTCGCACCGCGGTGGCAACCCCGGTTTCGTCGAGGTCGTCTCGCCCATCGAGCTGTCCTGGCCGGACTACGCGGGCAACGCCATGATGATGACCGCGGGCAACCTCGGCGTGAACCCGTTGGCGGGACTGCTGTTCCCGGACTGGGAGTCGGGGGCGACCCTGCAGCTGACGGGCACGGCGGAGGTGCGCCGGGCCACCGGACGGAGGAACGGGCCGGCCAACGGCCAGGAGACCGTCTTCCACGTGACCGAGGCGGTCTGGACCGAGAACGCCTTCCCTTCGGCCTGGACGGCCCCCGTGTACTCGCGCTTCAACTGAGCACTTCGGTCCTGAGTGGACGGTGACGGGCGGCCAGGCCCGCCACCGCGGCTCTACTCCGTTCGGATCACCCCGCCGTGGTCCACAGCTGTGCGGCCGTGCCGTTGCAGTCGTAGATCTGCAGGCGGGTCCCGTTGGCGCTGGCGCCTCCGGGCAGGTCCAGGCACCGGCCGGACTGCGGGTTCATCAGGCCTCCCCGCGCTTCGGGGATCCACCGCTGGGCGCCGGTTCCGTTGCAGGTCCACCAGTGCACCGCCGTGTGGTTGGCGGTTCCGCTGCTTTGGACGTCGAGGCAGCCGCCGAGGGCGCGCAGGGTGCCCTCCGGTGCGGCGGTCACCTTCGTCCACTGCTGGTTGGCCGAGCCCGCGCAGTCGTCCAGCTCGATCGGGGTGCCCTCGACGGCGGCCGGTGCGGTCAGGCACTTGCCGGGGAACGCGGATCGGACGGGGCCGGTCGCGGTGATCGCCAGCTCGTCGAGCCTGCGCTCGATCAGCTGAGCGGCGGCCCGCATGCCGTTGGCGTTGGGGTGGTAGCTGGACTTCCCCGAGGCCACCGTGTACTTCTCGACCCAGGGGTCGGCCGCGCAGGCGTCGTGGCCGTGGCTGGCGGAGGCCAGGTCGACCAGCCGGGCACCGGTCGCCGTGGCGGCGTCGCTGGTGGCGGTGGCCAGGCGGGCGGCGATCCCGCGTTCGTAGTCGAGGTGCGCGCTGGTGAGCGGGACCCCGGTGCAGGCCGCGGTGTCGGGGAGGATGGTGAAGTAGCTGACCAGCAGGACGGTCGCCTGCGGTGCCCTGGCCCGGATCCGCTCGACCACGGCGCGCAGACGTCCTGGCAGCTCACCGAAAGTCCGGTCGATCGCGGCGGTGTCCACGGTGCCGCACCCCGAACCCCCGCCGTCCTGGCAGGAGTAGGCGCCGAGGCTGCCCAGGTAGTTGACGTCGTTGCCGCCGATGGTGACGGTGACCAGCTTCGTGGTCGCGGTGACCTGGTCCGCCTGCGGCGGCTGGCCCGCCTGCGAGGTGGTCAGCACGTTCGCCGTGGTGGCGCCGCCGCAGCTCGCGTCGACCAGCGCGGCGCCGAGGTCGCGGGCCAGCACGCTGGGGTAGTTGTTCGTCGACCGCGCGCACCCGCCCGGTGACGAGGGCTGGGCCGAGGGGATTCCGGGACCGGCGGCGAAGGAGCTGCCGATCGCGACGTAGGCCAGCTCGTTCCCGGTCGCGGCGTTCGCCGTGCCCGGCGCCAGCAGCGCCAACCCGAGCGTGGACAGGACGACGGGCAGGACGTGCCAGGGGTTTCGTCGCATCGTTCCTCCGGAACCGTTGACGGCCAACGAGAACTGTTCACCGCGCGAACCCGCCGGGTCAACGGATGACCGCTGTTCTGTCTTGTCGAGGTGATCGGGGAGCACGCGGATCTGCCCGAATTCTTGGCTCTCGGACGGTGGGGGCGGGCCGACCGCCGGAGGCAGACTCGCCTTTGCGCGCGTACCGCGCTCCTCTCGGGCCGAGTGCCCGCCGGTCGACGACAACGGGAAGTGCCATGCCTGCTGGGACCAAGAACCCCTTCCGCCGCCGGCGCCCGGACCGACCTCCCGTGGTGTGGCGCCTCCCGGCCGCGATCGGGGTGGGGCTGCTGATCGCCGCCTCCGCGTTCGCGGGGCCGGGGACCGGCCCGGACATCGCGCTGGCGGCGGGCACGGTCACCGCGGGCTGCAACGGCGGCACTTACACCACCTACGTCGTGCCCGCGGGGGCGACGAGCCTCCAGGTCGACATCACGGGTGCCAAGGGCAACTCCGGTGACGACCGGGCAGGAGGCGGCACCGGCGGTCGGGTCGTCGCCACGATCCCCGTGACCCCGCTGGAGACGCTGCACCTCGTCGTCGGGTGCCAAGGTGGCCAGGGGTACCACTACGGGACCTGGGGTGGCGACGGGGCAGGTGGGCCGGCGGGCTGTTCGAACTACGCGGGCGGTGCGAACGGGGGCGGCAGCAGCGCCGTCCTGCGCCAGGGCACCGTGCTCGTCGAAGCGGGCGGTGGCGGAGGCGGTGGCGGTGACGGCTGTTACGGCCACGGTGGTACCGGCGGTGGTGGTGGTGCTTACGGCGGAGCCGACGGCGGCGGTGTCGGTGCCGGCGGTGGTGGCGGCGCCGGTGGTGTCGAGTCCGGCACCGGCGGCCACGGCGGGAACGCTCGCGGCGGCACCAGCGGTGGTGGTGGCGGCGGTGGCGGCGGCGGGTG
Source organism: Umezawaea tangerina (assembly GCF_003002815.1). Lineage (GTDB taxonomy): Bacteria > Actinomycetota > Actinomycetes > Mycobacteriales > Pseudonocardiaceae > Umezawaea > Umezawaea tangerina. The sequence continues at coordinate 545,043 of NZ_PVTF01000008.1, forward strand.
CCAAGGCGGGTCGGGCGGCGCCGGTGCCGGTATCGGTGGTGGTGGTGGCGGTGGCGGTGGCGGTGGGACCTCCTGCGCGCCGGGGGCGGTCAAGCAGGCCTACCAGGGTGCGGCGCAGGAGGGGAACGGCCGGGTGATCGTCGACGCCAACGCGCTGGAGGTGACCACCACGGCCGTCGTCGTCGACAGCAACTCGACCGAGCACGACGACATCGGCGACGAGGTCGAGTACACCGTCGAGGTGCGCAACACCGGCAGCCGCAAGGTGTCCGACGTCGCCCTGCTCGCCACGGTCGACCCCGACACCCGGACACCTCTGTCCCTGTCGTGCATGCCGGGGTCGACGACGATGGAGGCGGGTACGAAGCTCACCTGCACCGGCTGGTACGAGCTCCGCGGAGCGGACTTCACCCGCGGCTCGGTCACCAGCTCGGTCACCGCGAGCGGGGCGGTGCCGTCGGTGGACGGCCAGCAGCCGGGTGCGGCGATCAGCGCGACCAACCTGAAGACCGTCGAGCTGGAGGACACCTCCGCGGTGTCCGCGGAGTTCGAGGCCACCTCGGTGACCGACCGCAACGGCAACGGCGTGAACGACGCGGGCGACACCGTCAACTACCGCCTCAGGGCCACCAACAGCGGTAGTTCCACCCTCGCCGACGTCGGGGCCACCGGTGCGGTCGCGGGCGCCACCACGACGCCGCTGGACTTCCGCTGCGACCCCGCGCAGCCCGCCCGGCTCCCCTTGTCCGCGACGATGGTCTGCACGGCCGTGTACACGATCACCGCCGCCGACGTGGACACGCCGAGCGCGACGGTCACCGCCACGGCGTCGGTCACGGGCAAGGGGCGTGCGGGCACCGGCAAGGCGGTCGGCTCGTCACCGGACAGCGTCGAGACCCGGCTGACCCCGCGCCCGAAGCTGGCCACTTCGCTGTCGGTCGCCGGGGTCGTCGACGTGAACACCAACGGGCGCACGGACGTCGGCGACCGGATCGACTACTCGGCGGTGGCGACCAACACCGGCACGGTGACCCTGACCGGGGTGGCCGTGTCCGCCGCGGTGGCCGACCCCGCGGGCCCGGCGCCCGCGCTGACCTGCCAGCCGGTCGCGCCGGCCACGGTGGCGCCGTCCGCGACGATGACCTGCACCGGGTCCTACACCGTGACGCAGGCCGACGTGGACGAAGGCGAGGTCACCGCCACCGCCACCAGCACCGGCCTGGCGCGCGACGGCGAGACCGTGGAGTCGCCGCAGGCACAGGTGGTCACCAAGCTGTCCACGGCCTCGGCGTTGGTGGCCGCCGTGTCGGTCTCCGCTGTCGACGACGCGAACGCCAACGGCAGGGTGGACGCGGGGGAGCGGATCACCTACGCGGTCACGGCGACCAACACCGGTGCCGTCACGCTCGCCGACGTGCGGGTCGCGGGCGAGCTCACCGCGCCCGCGTCCCCGGAGCCGGGGTTGACCTGCTCGCCCACCGAACCGGCCAAGCTCGCGTCCGGCACCGCGATGTCCTGCACCGGCACCTACGTGGTCACCCAGGCCGACGTGGACAGCGGGTCGGTGGTCTACGCGGTGACGGCTACCGGCACGTCTCCGGACCGGGAGTCGGTCGCCTCGGCCAAGGTACCCGTCCGCACCGACCTGGTGCGCGCTTCCGCGCTGGTGGTCACCGCCGCGACCGGCGGGATCGCGGACACCAACGCCAACTCGGTCACCGACGCGGGCGACGTCATCTCCTACTCCGTCGAGGTCACCAACGCCGGTACGGTCTCGCTCGACAAGGTCGCGGCGGTCACGTCGGTGGTCGCCCCCGCCGGACCTGCCCCGGTGCTGGCCTGCTCGGCCGCCGACCCGGTCACGCTGGCACCGAAGGGGAAGCTGACCTGCACGGGTGAGTACACCGTCACCCAGTCCGATGTGGACAGCGGCTCGGTGGTCGTCGCCGCGTCGGCGTCCGCCGTCGACCCGGCGGGGGCACCGGTCACCGTGGGGCCGGCGCAGGTCACCACGGAGATGGTGAAGAAGGGCGCGATGAGCGCGACCGCCTCCGTCAGCTCGATCGAGGACCGCAACTCCAACACCCGCAACGATCCCGGCGACGTCCTGGTGTACTCGGTCGTCGTCACCAACACCGGCGCGCTCACCCTGGACGCCGTCCAGGTGGCGGCCGGGCTCACCGCGCCCGCCGGTCCGGAGCCCGCGCTGTCGTGCCTGCCCGCCGCACCCGGCGTGCTGGCTCCCGCGGCCACGATGACCTGCGGCGGCAGCTACACCATCACCGCGCAGGACGCGGGCGCCGGTGTCGTGGAGAACGTCGTCTCGGTGACCGCGACCACGCCGGACGGGACGCCGGTGGCCGTGGCGGCCTCCGCCGTGCGCACGGCCGTGGAGCAGACCGTCGGTGGGACCGGTCCGGACGGCTCACCCGAAGGCGAGCAGCCCGGTGGGAACCCGGACGGTTCGCCGGGGCGGGCGAACACGCCCGGTGGGCTGGCCTACACCGGTCAGGGCGGGCTCGGACCGCTGCTGGCGCTCGGCGGCGCGACGCTGCTCCTGGGCGGCGCACTGGTCCTGGTCTCCCGCCGGGCGGGCAAGCGCCGGGCCTGACGGGTCGGCTCGCGACCGGCCCCTCCCGGTTTCCGGGTGGGGCCGGTCAGCCGTTCCCGGCCCGGCAGGCGCGCACGTGGTGGCGGATCTCGTCGGACACGGCCCGCCACGACGAGGCCAGCTCCTCGCCGGTGGACGCGTTGCCCGCCGCGACAAGGCGGTCCGCCCAGGCCGACACCCGGTCGGTGATCGCGGCGCAGAAGCCCTCGGCGACCAGGCACGCGGACTCCCGGAGGTCGGTGTCCGCCCGCAGGGCGAGGAACCCGGCCAGCACGTCGACCACGACCAGCGCCAGTCCGACCGCGTCGTCGGGCACCACGCCGTCCGCGCTCTCCGCGCAGTCCAGGTCGGACACCCGTGCCGCGACGAGGACGACCACGTGCTCCAGCAGGGCCCGGCCGACGTGTCCCGCCTCCGCGGCCGTGTGCACCAGTTCGGTCAGCGGGCTCGTCGATCCGGCGTGCTTGGACTGCGGCATGGCTGTCGCTCCCGGTAGGGCGGCGGAAACACCTCGGCGAGTCCGCTCAGGGCTGGAGCATCGCGGAGAACGAGGCCGCGGCCGTGCAGCGCGCGGAGCCCTGGCCGGGGGTCACGCAGTTGACGGCCACCACCAGCTGCTGGCCCGCGGGCACCCGCAGCCTGGTGCTGTAGGCGTAGGTCAGGTCGTGGAAGTTGGCCAGCCCGGTCTCCAGCAGCACCGTCTCGCCGATCAGCACGCGCAGGTAGCCGACGTCACCGCGCGGGTTCTGCAGCACGATGTCGCCGATCTCCAGCGCCTTGCCGCCCGGCGCCGCGTAGCCGAAGCGCTGGAACGACCCGTCGGTCGTCGGCGCCGCGAAGGTGGCGACCCGGAAGCTCAGCGGTGACGGCGTGGGCGGGGGAGTGGTGGAGGTGATCGCGGCGGCCGAGCTCAGGTCGGCGGCGGCGTCCTGGGCCGAGCCGTTGGCCTTGTCCGCCGCGGCGTTGGCGATCGAGGCCGCGAGCGACGCGTCGGCGGCCGCACCGGAGGCCTGCTCGGAGGCGATGGACTTGATGCCGGGCGCCACGACCGTGAACCACAGCGCGCCCAGCGCGACCGCGAGCACCAGCAGGAGCGCCAGCACGGGCAGCACCCAGCCTGGCAACAGCCGCTCTTGGACGAGCTCGCCCTTGACGGTCAGCGGTGTCCACTCGACGTCGGACTCCACCGCGGGCTCCGCGGCCAGCCGGAGCTCGAACGGGTGCGGCCGCGGCTCGCCGCGCAGGAACCTGCGGTAGGGCCGCACCTTCACGGCCACCAGTGCGACGGTGGCCGGGTGGAGCGTGAACGACTCGCGGTTCAGCCTGATGTCGACCAGGTCGTCCTCGGGGTCGAACGGGTCGATCCCGACCCGCATCGGCGTGTTGCCCGAGTTCTCCACCGCCAGCCGGTACCGCGCGCCACGACGGCTCCTGCGCCTGGACGGCAGCAGTTCCGCGTCCAGCTCGGCGAACGCGCCGACCTCGACGACGACCTCCTCCACCGACGAGGAGTCGGGGTCCTCCCGCGACCGGACCCGCACCCCGACGTGGTGCTGACCGGCCAGGACCGCGGTGGAGCGGGGCGGGGAGAACACCACGTCGACCTCGACGTGCCCGTCGGGCAACAGGTTCACCGCGGCCGGCGTGACCTCGGTCCACGCGGCGGCGTCCCCGATGACGTCCACGGTGAACCGGTCGACGACGCCACCCGTGTTGTGCACCCGGATCGTGCGGCGCACCTGCTCGCCGGGGTCGACCGACAGGCTGGGGTCGCCGAGCAGCGTGGTCGTCTTCATGCCTCCACTGTCGGGCCGCGGAGGCCGGTCCGGCACCCGCCATCGGCTAGTCCTTCGCGCACGACTTCCGGCCGCCGACGTGCCCGACTTCCTGGCCCTTTGGGCACGACGACCGGCCGCGCCGCGGGCACACTGGACTCCGTGTTGCACCTCCTCGACGACGCGCTCGGATCCCTGGTGCGGTCGGCGGTCCCCGGCGCGCTCGACGTGCGGGTGGACCCGCCGGACGCGAGCTGGGCGCGGTCCGGCGAGGCCGACGTGGTGGGCCTGTTCCTGCACCGCGTCGTCGAGGACGTGGACGCCCGCGCGGCCTCCTGGACGGACGACGTGGACGACCACGGCCGGGTCACGGCGCGCACCGCGCCCCGGCGCCGGTACCGCTGCTGCTACCTGCTGACCGCGTGGTGCGGCGACCGGCGCGCGGAGCACGCGCTGCTCGGTGCCGTGCTGGAGGCGCTAGCCGCGCACGTCCGCGTGCCGGACGCGCACCTGCCCGACCTCCTGCGTGACCCCGCTACCCCGGTGGAGCTCGACGTGGCCCACCCGGCGCTGCCGTCGGTGACGGCCGAGACGTGGTCCGCGCTGGGCGTCGCCCCGCGCGCGCACCTCGACGTGGTGCTCACCGCCACCGCGACCCCGGCGCGCACGTCCGTCGCCGCGCCGCCCGCCGTGGTGGACCTGGGGGTGCGGCGCGACGCCGACGTCCCGGCACCACGGCGGAACACCCCGCCCCCGCCCAGTCGACGCATCCGGGAGTGACCGTGGGAAAACCCGCCGCCAAGATGGGCGACCAGGTCGTGGGCACCGACGTGCACGTCGTGCTCGTCCCGTCCCCCGGTGGACCGGTGCCGACCCCGATGTCGTTGCCGTTCAGCGGGAAGATCGTCGGCGGGTGCTGCGCGACGGTGCTCGTCGGCGGCAGGCCCGCCGCCACCGCGGGATCCACCGCCGTCAACGCGCCACCGCACGTGCCGCCGTCCGGCAGCTTCAGCGCGCCGCCCACCAACCGCGGCACGGTCCTGGGCGGCAGCCCCACCGTGCTCATCGGCGGCAAGCCCGCCGCCCGCGTCGGCGACCGGGTGATGACGTGCAACGACCCGGCGCCGCTGCCCAACGGGGTGGTCCAGGGCGGCGGCACCGTCCTCATCGGACCGTGACGGCCGATCAGTCCAGAGTGGACTCGACGAGCTCGACGCGGTGCGGGACGTGCGCGGGCTTGACCTGACCCAGCACGTCCTCCAGCTCGGCCAGCTCGTGGTCGGTCATCGTGCCCCGCACGACGCGGACGAGCAGCACCGGGTGGCCCGATCCGACGGGCCGCGCCCCGTCGGGGGAGGACGACCAGGCCACGCCGCCGCTGTCCACCACGCGTGCCCGGCCGTCGGTGAGCAGGTCGAGGTGCCACTGCAGGCCCGCCCGCGTGCCCCGGACCCGGTGCAGCTCGACGGCGTGCCCGATCGCGGCCCGCCTGGTCTCGGTGGACCAGTCGCCGTGCAGCGCGATGCCGACCCACGCGGCCAGCCAGTCCAGGAAGTCCTCGGGTGCCAGCCGCGGGTCCAGGTAGGCGTCCAGGCAGTCCAGGACGGCGAAGACCGGTGCCAGCACGTCGTCCAGCGCCCCGGTCAGCAGGCACGTGGCGGGATCCTCCTGGAACACCGCCGGCATCAGCCCGGCCAGCGGGAACGGGGTGGCCAGGTCCGGCACGAGTCCCCTCACGCGATCACTTCCCCTCGTCCGGCACGGGCGCTCAGCCCACGCCGAAGAACTCGACCTCGGTGAGGGCGACGTCCTGCGCGCCCTCGCTCTCGAACACCTGCAGCACCTGCACCCTGACCACCTTCGCGGCCAGCCCGTTGGTCAGGGCGATCTCCTGCGGTTCCGGGGTGTCGGTCAGGGTGACGGTGTCCGACTTCTCGTTGGAGTAGGCGAACAGCAGGATCGACGGCCGGTCGTGCGCCACGAACGCGTCGCTCGCGCCGCTGGTGACGATCACCTTGGCGAGCGCGGTGACCTTGCCGAGGTCCACCGACACGGCGGGCTGCACACCCCCGCCGCGCTGCCACCCCGCGGCCCAGTAGGTGTTCTTGAACTGGTCGAAGGCGGCCTTCGCCGGGTGTCCTTCCAGTTCGGTGTCGGTCGGCGCGATGCCGGTGGGGCGCACCGGGCTCAACGCGGTCCCCAGCACGGCGGTCGCGGCGGTGCCGACACCGCGTGCCTTGTCCAGGACGAACGTGCGCAGGGGCGGGTAGACGCCGACGACCAGGCCGGACACCAGCACCACGACCACGGTGTAGCGGCGGACGAACGTGCCGATCCTCCGTGCCGGTCGCCGTCGTCCCGCCGTGCCCGCCTTCGGCCGCTTGGCCGCCGGGACGACCTTGGGGCCGCGCCGGGGTGCCAGGCGGCGCCACCACGGCGTGCGGACGACCGCGGCGGAGCGCAGCGACTCGCCGCACCGCCCGCAGAACTTGCGGGTCGCCGCGTTGCCCTCGCCGCACTCGCCGCAGATCAGGTCGCCGGGGCGGACCGCACGGGTCGAGGGGACCCGGCGGACGGGCTTGGGCGCGGGGCGGGCCTCCTGGGGAAGGACCTCCTCGGTCGTGTGCCCGGCGTCCGGTTCGGCCACGTCCACCGCCGCGATCAACGCGCTGCCCACGGGGTCGAGCGCGGTTCTCGGGGCGGGTGGAGGCGGCGGTGGTGGTGGCGGAGGAGGTGGTGGCGCACCGAACCCGGTTGGCGGTGGAGGCGGTGGAGGCGGTGGTGCGGCCGACCTGCCAGGGGGTGGTGGTGGCGGAGGTGGTGGCGGCACAGCGGATCCGCCAGGCGGCGGCGGGGGAGGTGGCGGCGGTGGGGGCGGTGGAGGAGGAGGCGGTGGCGGTGGCGGTGGGGGAGGCGGCGGACCGTTCCCCGGCGCCGCGAAGCCCGCCGGGGCGGTTCCACCGGCGGAAGCCGTTCCGCCGGAACGCTCCTGGTCGACGGGCACACCGTCCACAGTGGTCGGTGGGCCCGTGATCGTCGTGGCCAGCCGTTGCAGCCAGCCCACCCGTTCCGGCGCGTCCTGCTCGACCACCGGGACCACGACGGGCGCGGGCGTCGGAGCGGACCGTTCGCCGGTCCACTCCAGGAACTGCCCGCACGACCCGCAGAAGGAGTCCATGTCCTTGTTGCGCTGCCCGCACTCCCGGCACACGATCACGGCCGGTCCCCCTCTCCCGTTCGATGCCATCAGCGGGTCTCCACCCGCACCTGGTGGTCGAAGGAGAACACCAGGCTGTGCGGGTCCAGGTCGATCCGCGCCGCCTCCTGCCCGCGTTCCCCCGTGACGGGGTTGGCGCTGTAGAGCCGGACGTCCTCCACGAGATCCACCCCCGCCACTTGTTGCAGCACGGCGTGCAGCTCACCCGCCCGCACCGAGCGGCCGAACGGCCAGCCCGCGCCGTCCGGTCCGCCGCCCGGCAGCGGGTTGAGGTGGACCGACAGCGCCCGCACCGCCTCCGCCCTGACCTCGGCGGTCCGGGCCCCGCGGCGGGCGACCAGCCGCGCCACCACGGTCACGCCCCGGTAGCGCGGCGGTTCGACGAGCACCGTGGTGCCCACCAGCCGCACCCGATCGAGGTGGTCGGCCACCGTGGCCAGCACGGCGTCGGGCGGCACCAGGTCGGCCAGCCGGACGCGGCCGTCGTCGCCGATCGCGGCCGACGGCACCACCAGCACCTTCACCGTGCCGGGCGGCAGGTCGGGGCCGGACGCGGGCACGCAGCGGACGCGGGCTACCTCGGGGACCGCCTCGCGGGCCAGCACCTCGTAGTCCTGGGCGGTGACCGCGCGGTCCCTGGTGCGCAGCGCGAGCCCGCCCCGGTCACGGGCCTGCTCCACCGTCTCGGCGTCCTTGCCCCCGGTCGCGGGCCGGACGTTCTCCACGTCGGCCACGAACGGGATCGACGTCCGCAGCGTGCGGATGGTCCTGGCCGCGACGTTGCCGAGCGCGCCACCCCCGGTCGCGTACCGGCGCACGCGCAGCGTGGCACCGTGCGGGGGGACGGCGCCATGCCTGCGCAGCGTCCCGTCCGCGAGCCGCACCACCGGCCCCAGCGAGATCTCGCCCTGTGCCGCGTCCAGGACGAAGTGCCGGTCGTCGGGGCCGCTGGCGGCGAAGTGCTCGACCCTGGTCCACACGTCCCAGCCGGTGTCCGACTCGACCTCCAGCACGACCTCGCCCGCGCCCGCGAGCACCGGGCGTTCGGCGAGCACGAACACCTGGCCCGCGACGCCTTCGGCGGCGTCGAGCACTTCGAGGTCCACGACCTCGGCGTTGACCGCCGACCCGCTCACCCCGACCGTGCACGCCGAGATCCGGTGCACCGTCGGCGAGGCGTGGTAGGTGGCCTGGCCCTCGCGGTGCGCCACGACCCTGGCCCGCAGCCAGGCCGCCCGCTGCCCGTCGAGCAGGCTCGTCCGGTGACCCGCCGGGACGTCGAGCACGACCGCGCCCGCCGTGCTGAGCCCACCGGTCCCGTCGTGCAGCACCCGGCACGGCAGCCACCCCTCGCCGTCGTGGGCCTCCCACACCAGCGGCGGGTCCGTCGGGTCGACGCCGACGCCGTCGAGGTCGCCCTCGACCTCGACGCGCACCGCGCACCGGGGGACGGCGGTGTCCAGCCCCAGCAGCAGGTGGTCGCCGTCACCGGGGACCGCGCCGAAGACCGCGACCGGCAGACCGGTGCGCAGGGCGGACGTCCGGTCCTCACTTGTGTCCTCCGTGGACGTTCCGACCCGCACCGCGGCGAGCTCGCAGGGCAGCGCCACGCAGTCGTCCTCGGTGGTGAACACGATCGACTCGGCGGTCTCGGTCCTGGTCGTGCCGGTCGTGGTGCCCGACGGCACGACCAGCGCGGTCGTGGCGGGCGCCGAGAGCCAGAACGTCACGTCGGTCCGCGCCGGGGTCGGCGGGAAAAGTCGCACCCCGATGAGGTCGAGGAACTTCACGTGCAGCCGGTCCGGCACGCGGTTGAGCCGGTACACCAGCTGGTCGACCATGAACGCGAAAGTCTCGATCAGCGTCACACCGGGGTCGGACGGGTGCTGGTCGTCCCACTGGGGGAACCGGCCGCGCACCATGCGGTGCGCGTCCTCGACCAGGTCGGCGAAGCGGCGGGTGTCGAGATCGGGCGCGGGGAGCGCCATCTCAGTCCTCCTCGTCGTCGGGCAGGCCGTGGAAGGGGAAGACGAGGTTGCCCCGGTCGTCGGTGTCCACGACGGTGTAGTCGATGTCGATCAACAACAGGCTCCGGCGCTCCGGGGCGGGCTCGACCCGCACGCGCTCGATCCGCGCCCGCGGCTCCCACCGGGTCAGCGCGCGCTCGACCTCTGCGGCCAGCTCGGCGCGCACCTCGGTGGTCGGCGGCTGGAACACGAAGTCCCGCAACCGGGACCCGAAGTCCGGGCGCATCCGGCGTTCACCGGGGTAGGTGGTGAGGATCAGCCGCATCGACTGCTCCAGCTTCGTCGTCCCGGACGCGAGGCCGAAGCCCCCGGTGGCGGAAAGCCCCACCGGGAACCCCCAGCCCGTGCCGATGGTGTCCGTGCGCACCCCGGCCCTCCTAGTTCAGCTTGATCGGATGTCCCTTGATCTCCACGGGGCCGCTGCTCTCGATCTTGACCGAGGCCTTGCCCGTGAGGTTGAGCCGAGCGCCGCCGCCGACGTTCACCTCGCCGCCCGCACCCGCGGTCACGTTGACCTTGCCGCCCTTGCCGCTGACGACGTCGATCACGCCGCGGTCGCCGCACTGGATGGTGAGCTTCCCCGGCTTCGCGGGTCTGCCGCCCGACGGCGCGGGGGCGCAGCGCAGCGTCACGGTCCCGGCGACCTGGTCCACCACCAGCGCCAGGTCCGCGCCCGCGGTGCCCAGCACGAAGTCCGAGGCCACCGTCGAGGGTTTCGAGCCCGGTCCCTGCTCGTCGTGGAACGCGAGCCGGTTGCCGGTCGGCGTGACGATCCCGCGCCGCACCACCGAGGCCGCCGACCCGCTCCGCTTGACCGGTGGACCACCGAGGTCGTGCGTGGCCCGGTCGTCGTACAGGCCGCCGAGCACGTACGGCCGCCTCGGGTCGCCGAACTCGAACGCCACGAGCACCTGGTCGCCGACCGCGGGCTGGAGGACGGCACCCCCGCGCGTGCCCGCGCCGGGGTGGGCCACCACCGCCCAGCCGGTCTCGAACTGCGGCGACAGCCACGGCAGCGTGAGGCGCACCCGGCCCTTGCCGTCCGGGTCGCCGACGTTGCTCACGATCCCGCACACCACACCGGGGATCGGCGCGGTCGTCGGCGTGCCGCCGCCCAGTGCCAGCAGGGACCGGGTGTTGGCGCCGCTGATCTCGAAGGCGGTCTTGTAGCGCCCGGCGGTGAAGCGGTGGGTGGTCCTGGTGAGCACCCACCGCCCGCGGAACGGTCCGCCCACCCCGTCGACGTCGACGGCGACGCCGGGGAGCAGGCGGGGGTCGCCCAGTGCCTCGCCCTCGGCCTCGGCCACCGTGGACCCGAGCCGTCGTGCGGCGCCCTGCGCGACCTCGCGGGCGGCGGTGTCGGCGGCGGCGCCGTGGGCGACGGGGGCGCTGGTCACCACGAGCCCCGCGGCCACCGGGTCGGGACCGAAGCCGCGCCCGGCCGCGGCGGGCTTGGGGCCCGCGGCGCGGGGCTGGAACGGCCGCGACAGAGCGGCGGGATCCGCGTCGTCGAGGCGGGTGTTCCCGGCCGCCGTGTCGACGACGGCCGCGACCGCCTTGGCCCGGCGGGGATCCCAGACCCTCACCTCGGTCTGCGGTGCGAGGTTGCCCGCGGTGACCCGCGGGGCGAACCGCAGCAGCGTCGTGGGGAACGACAGCCCCACCGCCTTGGCGGACCGCGCGGACACCGGGCGGGTGAAGCGGAACTTGCCGTCCACCACACCGAACTCGAAGCCGATGGCGTCCGCCCGCGACCGCAGGAACTCCCAGTCGGTCTGGTTGACCTGCCCGACGTGCTCGTGCGCGGTCGTGGTCTGGTCGACCACGCCGATCGCGAGCCCGTGTTCGCGGGCGATCTTCTTCGCGATGTCGGAGTCCTTGGCGTTGAGGAAGGTCCGGGTCCGCCGAGCCCGTTGCAGGCGGTGGTCGCGGGTGTAGCCGCGCACGGTCGTGCTGCTGCACGAGCCGTAGTCGCCCTCGATCGCGGTGATCTCGCCGACGACGAGGTCCGCCGCGGTCTTGTCGGCGACCCCGGCCGACGCCAGTGCGACCTGCGTGCCGATAGCCAGGCCCGCGCGGTCGAGCACCGAGCCGTCCGGGTCGGCGAAGGTGATCTCGAACATGTCCGGCAGGTGCGCGTGCAGGTCCACCACGACGTTCTCGACCAGGTCCTCGACGGACCCGGCCAGCGGGGTCGAGCGCGGGCCGACCAGGATCCGGGGCGTGACCTCGACGAACGCGGGCTGGGGCTTGGTCACCGCTTCCCCCTCGTGAGGCCGGGCCGGAACGGGTCGTCCACTGTGGACGCCGCGCGGGCGGGCGGAGGGGCCGCCGGGGTGTTCCGGCCGCGCGGGCCCGCGGTGCCGCCCTTGCCGAGCGCGTTCTTCCCAGGGGACCGCCCGCCTCCACCGGGCGCGCCGGTGGGTGCCGCACCGTCCTGGGCACGCACGTCCGCGGCCATGACCACCGCCAGGGTCACCACGGCCCGGCACGGCACACCGGCACGGGTGAACCGGGTGTAGCGGATCTCCACCGATCGCAGGTGCACGTCGTCGACGTGGCTCGGTCCCATGCTGATGGTGAGCCGCTTCGCGTTCTGCTGGCCACCGGACGGCGTCGCGCTCCCCTTCTTCGGCTCGCCCTCCGGTTCCAGCCAGTCCCACAGCTTCGTCGCGGTGGTGCGCACGGCGGTGGCGCCCTCGACGGTCAACGCCTGCACCTTGAAGCACAGCCTGTTGTCCATCCGCCACGAGTCCTCGCTGTTGTAGACGTGGTAGCCGCTGTGCGTGAGGCCGTCCAGCTTCTTCTCCAGCGTCACCTCGCGGGGGTTGTACTGGAACTCCAGCCTGTCGTTCGGCCCGTGGGAGATGGTGAAGCGGCCCTTGGTCTGGTCGGACCGCGCGGACTCGTGGTCGCCGAGGCTCCCCTTGCCGAGGAAGCCGCGGTGGACCAGGGTCAGCTTCTCGATCGCGACCCTTCCCGCCTTGTCGGTCAGCATCGGGGCGGACCAGGCGACCGGGAAGGCGTTGGCCAGTTCCCAGGAGCCCAGCAGGCGCTCCCCGTCGTCGCCACCCGGAGAGGTGAACATCGAGATGATCACCGTGGTGCCCGTGTAGAGGGCCTTGGCGGGCTCGCCGCCCTTGGCCGTCGCACCGGACTCCACCAGCCCGGCGCCGCCCTCAGCGCTGTCGTGCCACTCGCGTGCGACGCGCCGCAGCCAGACCTGCACCCGTTCGCTGTCGGCGTGGTCCATGGCGCGTTCGAGGACGATCCTGCCGTGGTTGATCGCCTTGGGGACGAAGTAGGGCGCGTCGTCCTCGCCACCGGACCACACCTCGTCCACGGTGAGCTCGACACCCAGTCCGGAGCAGCCGGACCACCGGCCCAGGTCCTCCGAACCGGTGGGGCGCACCACGACCACCCGGAACCAGGTCGTCGTGCCGTAGCGCGGGTGCGTGCCCGGCCTGCCGGGCTTCCGCTTCGCCGCCCACGCGCCGAGCGGCGGCTGGGTGAGCAGGGGGATGATCATCGCCGGCCTCCGGACTCGTCGTGCAGGAACCCCGAGTGCGCCAGCTCCAACGTCTCGATCACGGGCTTGGTCCCGCCGGACTCGAAGGCGGAGATCGACCAGGAGACCGGGAAGAACTGCTTGAGCTCCCAGGTGATGACCGGGACGCCCGCGAAGTCGAGCAGGTGGATCCCGCCGCTGAGCGGCTCGTGCCTGCGGGACGTGCCGGCCAGCCACCGCTGGACCGTCACCGAGTCCGAGCACGCGGCGCGGGAGAGCTCGACGACCGGGTACGACGAGTCGCCCGGTACGACGACCACGTCGTTGTCCTCACCGGCGCGGTAGTGGTGCCGCTCCCAGCTCACCTTGAGCCCGGACACCCGCGACCAGCTGCCGAGGTCGTACTCGCCGTGGTCCAGGTGCACCACGAACCGGTGGGCCATCGAGACCTGGTCGAACATGAACTCCGCGGCCTTGGTGGGCAGCGTCGAGGGCTTCACCGGTGTCCTCCTGGTCCGGGGTCGGCGAGGGAACCGGTCCGCTCCCGGTCGACGAGCAGTTCGGAGCGCAACCGGGAGCGGATGTGCCCGTAGAGCCGGTCCGCGAGGGAGTCGGCGTCCAGACGGCCCGGCTGGGGCGTCAGGTCGTCCGGCGGGTCGTCACGGCTCGCCTCGCGGTCCCGCCGCAGCGCCGCCAGCGTCGAGCGCAGGTCGGCGATCTGGGTGAACGCCTCCGCCAGCCCGGCGGAGTCAGAACCGGTGTCCTGGTGGTGCGCCGGGGACGACGGTGGTGCCGCTGCGTCCGGACGGTGAGCCTCGGTGAACCCGGTCTCCGGCGTCCAGGACATCGTGGAGCCCACGGGAACCGCGTCGGTGTTCTCGTGGACCGGGGTGGGGGAGTCCGTCGTCGTCGGCTGCGGCGCGCGTTGGAGGGCGTGGGTGGTGATGGGCTGCGTCGTCTGTGCAGTCGTGGTCGCGGGTCGGGTGCGGTGCACCAGCGACACCGGAGCCTGTTCCTCGCCGAGGAACCACCGCTCCGCCGACCTGGCGACGGCTTCCAGCTCCTGGCCGTGCGCGGAGTCCTCGTCGGGCATGTCCGTGTCGAGCACGCGCTGCTGCACGACGTGGACGAGCTCGTGGGCCAGCAGGGCGCGGGTGTCCCCGCGGTCCATCGTCGCGACGGCGTGCGGCAGGTGGACCCGGCCGCCCTGGGTGAACGCGCGGGCTCGCAGTCCGGCCGCCTGCCGGGTGACCGCCCGGCCGCTGTGCACCGGCACGTCGGCGACGTCGACACCGAGGTCCCGCCGGAAGGCGGCGACGACGTCGGAGGGCACCCGAACCTCGACGGACTCGGGTTCGGCGAAGGAGACCGTCCGCTGGAGGACGACCTGCTTGCCGAGCACCGGGACGTCCGCGACGTCGGTGCCCGGCTCGCGCGCGATGGCCGTGACGACTTCGGGTGCGAGGGGTTCGGGGTGATCGTCCACATCGGACTTAAAGGTGGAGGAAGTCGGTCCTTGGCCGATGGGGGCGCGGTGGACCGGGCCGTCCCACCGGACGGTCGGTGCTTCCGCCGCGCGCCGGTGGGGGAGTGGTTCGTGTGCGGCGGAAGGTTGCTGGGGCTGGTGCGGTTGTATGCCGCTGTCCTGAGGTGGGGTCGTCCTCGCGGGTGGTGGGGCCGGCAGTCGAGGTGGGGGTGCGTCGCCGGACGTCGTGGTGGGCCTCGTCTTCGGGGGCGAGGTGAACAGGGGTGGCTGGACCACGGTCCGGCCGGTTCGTCGTTCGTCCGGTCGCCCGTCGCCGTCCTGCTCGTCGTTGTGCACCAACGGGTGTGCCGGTACGGCCGGGAGAGGTGAGGGCTGAGAGGTCGGTGGGATCGAGTGCGGTTCCACGGTGGTGTCGACGTCCGCGTGGGTCGTCGCGGGCGGAATCACGGGCGGTGTCGACCGCTCCGCCGGGGCGTCCGGGACAGGCAGGACGGGCTGGGCGTCCGGGACGGGTGGTTCGCCGGAGTCGTCCCGCGTGGCGGGCGGGATCGGCAGCCCGACTCCGCGCCTCCTGCTCTGGCCGAGCGTCGGACGTGCCCGCGGCCCCCTCGGGGGTCGTACCGCGGGTGTGGGCTCGGGTGGAGGTGGCGGAGCGGCGAACGCGGCGAGTCCCGACGCCTCGCCCAGCCCGAGCATGCCCAGCGCCGTCTCGATGCCCATCGCCTCGTACTGGGCGGCCAGCCGGTCGAGCTCGGTCATGCTGCGGAACGGCGAGTCGGGCTCGACCGGCTCGGACACGAACTCGGCGGAGGCCGTGGTCAGCGCCGGGGTGGCAGGCCGTCGGGGGACGGCCGGGCGGCGCACGGACGGCACGACCGGCAGCACGGGGTCGTCGGACCCGTCCTGGTCGACCAGTGGTGCGGGGTCGTGCTCGGGGAGCGGCGCGGGCGGTTCGGGGCGGACCACCAGCAGTCCGGTGGTCCGCCCGACCACCACGGGTGTGTCCGGCACGAAGTCGTCCACTGTGGACATTTCGTTCGTGCGGCTCCCCGCGGTCGCGGGGAGCTTCCGGCGCCCGCGCAGCCGCAGTTCGGGGAGCACCGACCTGGTGCCCGCGACGTCGGGCATCCGCAGCAGGACCACCGCGGTGCGCGGCAGTCCCGTGACCACCGTGCGCAGCACGGGCAGGCGCCGCCACGCGCGCGTGGGCGCGGGCGGGACGTGGTCGGCGGTCCGGGACCGCTTACCGCGCAATGGCCACCACATCGGTCCTCCGAACGCGGTCGTGACGGGCAGGGGTCAGTACGGGGCGGGCGGGGGCGGGGCGTCCACGCCGTCGAGGCGCTGGTGGATGCGGCCGACCTCGGTGATGACGGCGGTGCGGGAGCGGTGGTCGAGGTCGA
Organism: Umezawaea tangerina; assembly: GCF_003002815.1. GTDB lineage: Bacteria > Actinomycetota > Actinomycetes > Mycobacteriales > Pseudonocardiaceae > Umezawaea > Umezawaea tangerina. The sequence goes on from NZ_PVTF01000008.1 coordinate 561,070, forward strand.
GCAGCTCCCCGAACGACCAGTGCAGGTAGTAGGCGACGTACGCGATCTCCTCCCACAGGCGGGGGAGCGCGTACGTCAGCGTTCCCCCGAGGCATCACCGGCGACGTCCACCCCGAACTCGTGGCCGCAGGCCGGGCAGGCGACGTCGGCCTCGGTGTGGCCGTCCTGGTTGATCCGCCGGTAGAGGTCCTGCAGGAACGCCAGGTCCGAGGCGAACAGGCACTCCACCACCAGCGCGTCGACCACCGGCACCGAGCCCAGCCGCACCAGCGTGCGCTCCAGCAGCAGCACCGTCAGGTACGCCGGGTTCTGCCGCACCCGCGGGTCGGTCTGGGTGGTGATCTCGTCGCGTGCCGTGGCGAGCCGCATCACGCCCTCGCGGTGCGCGACGCCCCGTTCGTCGACGAAACCCCTTGGCAGCACGAAGGGGTACTCCGTCCGCAGCGCGCCCGGTGGAGCGGTCAGGCCTTGCGTCATCGGGATGTCCTTCCAAGTCTGCGGTCGGCACCCCGTGCGGTGCCGACGGTGTCCACCGGTCGCGCGTCCCGGTCGGCGGTCGCGCGGGATCGGTTAGGGCTCTAGGGCTTGACCTCGATGAGCTCGCAGGTGACCTTGCACTCGATGGTGGCCACGGCGGAGTCGCCCGCCTTCAGGCCGCTGATCAGGATCTCGGAGCACCAGGCGTTGTGCAGCACGTAGGTGATGGCTTCCTTGCCGGAGGCGTCCATCACCTTGAGGGTGCCGTCGCCGCGGGCCTTGGGGTCTCCGATGCGCGCCATCGCGTGCCACGCCATCAGCTTGGTGTTGCCCGCCGCGTCCAGCCCGCGCTTGAGCTGGATCACCGGCGGCTCGGTCTTGCCGAACTGCTTGGTGTGGATGGTGTTGCCCTTGTCGTCGTTGTAGATGTACTCCTGCGCGCCGACCTTGGACGAGATGCCGCCCAGCTCGGAGAAGGCGATCGTGCCCAGGTTGCTGAAGGACAGGTAGAACCGCGCGGCGGACACCACCTGGCTCTGCGTGGTCGCGGTCATGGCAGGACTCCTCTTCCTCGTTGGTCGGTGTTCGTCCGGCGGTCGCCGGTCAGGCGAGGATGATCGAGTCGCACTCGATGGTCGCCTTCATCATCACGACGTTCGACGACCCGGCGGTCGCCGCGTCCAGTTCGAGCCTGGCGCACCAGGCGTTCTCCAGCAGGCAGGAGGCGGTGATCCCGCCGCTCGCGTCCATGATCATGAACGCGGCGGGCACCTTCGCCAACGGGTTGTTCATCCGCGCCAGCGCGTGCCAGGCGAAGATCTGGCCGAAGCCCGCGGCGTCGAGCGCCCGCTTCAACGTGATCGACGGCGGCCTGGCCCGCCCGAACTGCTTGGTGTGGATGTTGCCGATCCTGTTGTTGTAGGAGTACTCCTGGTGCTCCACGGCGGAGGTGAACCCCGCCAGCTCGGAGAAACCCAGGCCCACCGCCCACCCCTCGCAGTTCACGACGAACCGCGCGGCACTGACATACTGGTCCACGACTCACTCCTGCAGTGCCGCGCCCTCGGAGTACTGCGCCAGGCGGAACACCACGAACTCGGCGGGCTTCACCGGGGCGATGCCGATGTCGACGGTGAGGATGCCCGCGTCGCGGTTCTCCTCGGGGTTGTTCTCCTCGTCGCACTTGACGTAGAACGCTTGGTCCGGCGTGCTGCCGAACAGGGCTCCGCTGCGCCACACCCGGCGGAGGAACATGTTGATCGTCCGGTGCACCGAGCCCCACAGGTACTGGTCGTTGGGCTCGAACACCACCCAGTTCGTCCCGTTGAGGATCGACTTCTCCACGTAGTTGAACAGCCTGCGCACGTTGAGGTAGCGCCATTCCGGATCGCTGGACAGCGTGCGGGCGCCCCAGATCCGGGTCCCCTGTCCGGGGAACGAGCGGATGCAGTTGACCCCGACCGGGTTGAGCGCGTCGTGCTCGCCCCGCGTCAGCCCGGACCGCAGGCCGATCACCCCGCGCACCACCTCGTTCGCCGGCGCCTTGTGCACACCGCGCGTGTCGTCGTTGCGCGCCCACACGCCCGCGACGTGCCCGCTGGGCGGCACGGAGAGCTTCTTGCCGTCGGGCGCCACGACGTCGAGCCACGGCCAGTAGAGCGTCGCGTACTTCGAGTCGTAGCCCGCCTCGTCCACCCGCCACGTCCGCAGCGCCTGCGGCCTGAGGTCCGGCAGCGGGTCGAGGATGGCGACCCGGTCGGACATCAGCTCGCAGTGCGCGATCATGGCGAGCTGCACGGCCTTGACCCCGTCGCGGTCGATGGCACCGCGCTGGTAGGCGCTCATCAGGTCGGGCACGCACAGCATGGTGACGTCGTCCACGGCCTCCAGCCCGGCGAACCCGGTGCGGTCGCCGGAGTCGCCCACGTAGTCGGACGCCCGCACCGGCCCCACCGCGGCGACCTCACCACCGCTCAGGACGGTCCGGGTGCCCTTGCTGGGCAGCGCCACCGCGCTCTGCCCCTTGACGTCCTCGACCGCCACCAACTTGGACTGGCGCAGCGCGGTCACGACGTGGGAGGGCCCGCGCCGCACGGTGACGTTGTCGTAGACCTCCTCCACGTCCCCCTTGCGCACCACGAGCTTCACCGCGTCGTCGCCCGGCTCGGAGGCGTCCTGCACGTCGATCGACACCCCGTTGCCCGCCGTGCCCGGCTCGACCGCCCTGACCACGACCGGCCGACCCGACCCGACCCCGGCGATCTCCGCGCGCGCCGCCGCCGTCCCGTCCCCCGTCCCGCCGCCGATGCGCACCACGTACGCCGCGCCGCCGCCGTTGAGGAAGTACCCGTACACGGCGTGCGCCAGGTAGCCGTCGTCGAGGAACCCGCCGAACGACTGGGTGAACTGGGTCCAGTTGGTCACCAGCACCGGTTCGTCGGTCGGACCGCGCTCGGCGAACCCGACGAACGCGGCGACGGCGGTGCCGACCCCCTCGATGGGTTTGGAACCGGACGACACCTCCTCGGTGTACACGCCGGGTGAAAGGTAGCTCGCCATACCGTCCTCCGCTGTTGTGCCTGACTCGTCCACTCTGACCGGGCACGCCGCCGGGCCCCAGAAGAGATCGGCCCGGATTTCGCGCACCGCGTTGCACCATCGGGAAACCCGGCGGACGAAGGGGCCGACCGGGAGGGCAGGACCTCGCGCGCCCCGGCCGTCCGACCAGCTCACCGGGCTCGTGCCCTTCCGTGAGGTGCGGTCGCCCGCGCACCTACCCGAAGGGGAACTCCCGCTGCCTCCTTTCTTGATCGGCGGGTGCTGTGCCGGTCGCGCGATCCGGATGACAGTGGTGGCCGCCGACGAGGTCGTTCCGCGATCGGACGCGGCCGCACCCCGCGGCCCGATGGCGCCCCGAGGATTGGGTTGATGGTGGATGAAGGAAGACGACATCAAGGCAGCGCTGGCTGCCGCCGGTCTGACCGACGAGACCCTGGCCGAGAAGTGGTTCGACGCGATCCGCGAGACGCGGTCGAACGCGGATGACTCGTGGAGCTCCTTCAAGGAGGAGCTGAGCTCGAACGCGCGCGAGTTCGACTTCGCCTTCGACGACAACTTCGTCGCGGAGTTCCACCGGAAGGTCGAGGACTCGCTCACCGACCCGCTGGCCGCTGTCGAAGCGATGGCGGAGACCGAGAACCAAGAGCTGCTCACGACGTTCAAGGGACTGCGGGCGGCGGAGGAACGATCCCGGTCGGGCGTCCAAGGGCTGACCTGGGTCACCGGCACGCAGCAGGACCGGTTGCGCGGCACGTTGGGCGAAGGCTGGAAGGACGTCGTCCGCGGCAGGCTCGACAAGGAGTGGTCCGGCTGGAAGGCCGCGACGGAGGACCAGCTGGTCACGTTCCTGGACCAGTGGATGCCCACGATCCTCGGGCAGGCGACGCCGGCGCCCGCCGACGACGTCACCGCGCTGCTCTGGACGACCGGCACCCAGCGGGAGCGGCTGCACTCCGCACTCGGCGACGCCTGGGGCACAGTCGTCCGCGGCACGCTCGACAAGGAGTGGTCCGGCTGGAAGGCCGCGACCAAGGACCAGCTGGTCACGTTCCTGGACCAGTGGATGCCGACCATCCTCGCGCAGGCCGCGCCCGCCGTCGACGTCACGGCGCTGCACTGGACGACCGGCTCGCAGCGGCAACAGCTCCTCGCCGGGTTGGGCGACGCCTGGCCCGACGGCGTCCGCGCCACCCTCGACAAGGAGTGGTCCGGGTGGAAGAGCGCGACCGACGGCCAGCTGGTCACGTTCCTGGACCAGTGGATGCACGTCGTCCTCGCCCCGGCACGGACACCGGCGGCGCCGATCGGGGAAGTGCTGAGCCACGACGCGGCGGTGGTCGCGCAGAACCCCGAGTTCGAGAAGATCGCGCCGCGGCGGCGCCAGGAACTGATCAACGAGGTGCTCGCGGAGCAGGTCGCCGTCTGAGCTCGAACCCCACCCCTACACCGCATCCAACGAAAGGTCGGAGAACGTGACCTCGGCACTGCAGGAAGAGTTCAAGGAAGCGGTCCGGCGACACCTGAGGGCGACCGTGGCACCGTCGACGGCTGCTGGACGCGCCCTCTACGTGGGGCACGGCGCACAGCAGCGGCGCTACACGTCGAAGGAGCTCGGGGCCCTGGTGGACTCGCTGATGACAGCGGGGTCGGCGACGGCCAAGACGGCCGAGAGCCTGTTCCCGGCACTCCACGCCGGTGCGCGGCGCGGGCGCGTCGAGAAGGCGATCTACGACTTCTACGACGACGGCAGGCACTTCGACGACATGAAGGTGCTGGCCGGCGCGGTGGCCGATCGGCTTGCCCACCTGAAGAGGGTCGAGGACACCACCTGGAGCGAAGGCACGGACGACGAGCGCGAAGCGGACGGCTTCGCCACGCACCCGGAAGTAGGCGACCACCCGGACCACGCGAAGTTCACCGCCGTCCTGGCGGGCTTCCTGGAACCGGGGGCGGTGGAGGAGCTCTGGCAGCTCACCCTGAAGGGAGTCGACTGGGCCAGACAACCGGGTCGCACCGAGGAGGAACTGAAGAAGAACCCGGTCTACCCCGAACTGGCCAGGAAGTTCAGGACGGCCCTGACGATCCCGAGGGGGGAACGCCTGGCGCTGTGGTCGGGTGGCTACGACGTCCGGATGTACGCGAGCGAGCGGCGCTTCGTCACGCTGGAGACCACGCGGGCGGGCCACCTGTACAACCAGCTCTCGCTGTTCGACGACTGGAGCGTGCTCGGCGGGCTGTGGAAGGCGATCTCCCGTGAGTTCGCGGGCCAGGCGCCTTCGGAGGTGCACGTGTTCGTGCGGTACTACAACCCCGACTCCATCCTGTTCGGTGAGGAGCTGCCGCAGCTCCTGCGACTGCAGACGATCACCTCCCTCCGCTGGCACCTGGTGACCGGCGACAGCCTGAAGGACATGTCCGACGTGGACGACAGCGGTCGCCGCGTGACGAGCTTCACCTTCGGCAGCTACCACGACATGGTGGCGGTGATGTCCTCCGACAAGATGAACAACAACAAGCTGGGCGCGAACAGGGCCTCGAAGAACCTGACAGCGGAGGAGAAGGAGCAGAACAGGCTGCTGTTCCAGCAGCAGATCAAGGACGACGTGGCCGCGGCGCAAAAGGCCGGCGCGGACGCCGTGGCGTCGCTCCGGGAGGACGTGAAGCAGCTCGTCTCGACCCTCCAGCTCGACGAGTCCTACAACGACAACCCGGCGGAGCTGCGGGACAAGCAGGAGGCCGTCGGGCGCATCGTCGACCCGGTGGTCGCCAGGGTCCGCAACGGTCTGGTGTACGACCGGACGCTGGCGGACTCGGTGTCGACGGACCTCAACGCGCTGGCCCAAGAAATGGACCGCCAGTACATCCGCAAGTCGTTGGCCGTAGAGCTCAGGCGCCATGCCGAGACCGTCACGGGCAAGAAGGACGGCCTTGAGGAGGCGATCGGCATCGCGATCGAGAGGGTGAAGGAGGGCATGTCCCTGGAGAACGCCAAGCTGGAGCTCGGGCAGATGCTGCGGTAGTCGGCCGCCCCTTGGCGCACCCGGCGATCAGCCGCTCGGCGGGACGGCGGTCATGCGGGTGACGAGCTGGGTCCTGGACCGGACGCCGAGCTTGCGGAACGTGCTGCTCAGGTGCGCCTCGACGGTCTTCTCGCTGACGAAGAGGCGTTCGGCGATCTCGCGGTTGGTCAGCGCGTCGGCCGCGAGCTTCGCGACGCGGCGTTCGGACGGCGTCAGGGCGTGCAGGCCGGTGAGGCGCAACCGCGGCAGCCGACCGCCGACCGCCGCCAGCCCGGCGCGCAACCGCTCGGCCAGGTCGTCCGCGTGGCACTCCGCCGCCAGCTCGGCCGCCCGCCGGACCGTCGTCCTGGCCTTCTCGCGGTCGCCGTCCCGTTGCTGCGCCGCGCCGAGGTCCACCAGGACGTGGACGAGCTCCAGCCTGCCCGGTCCGCCGCGCAGCAGGTCGGCGGCCTCCGCCAACTGCCCGCGCTGCTCGGCCGGGGCGGCGGAGGCGGCCGTGGCGCGCAGCGCGACCGCGATGTGCCGCGGCACGGCGAAGTCGCGCGCCAGGCGCAGCTGCTCGTGCGCCAGGGCGGAGGCCTCCTGGTGGTTCCCGGCGAGGCGGTGGGCCTGCGCCGCCAACAACCGCCAGTGGACGTCCCAGATCCCGCCCACGCCCCAGTTCTCGAGCAACCGTCCACACGCGACCGCGTCGGCGAGCGCGGCGACGTGGTCGCCCTGGGCCAGCCGCAGGCGGACACGCGCCTCCAGGAGCCACAGGTGCACCGACGACCGCGCGGGCCGGTCACCCGACAGCACGCTGCCGGCGAGCACGGCCTCGGCCTCGACGAGACGTCCCCGTTCGACGAGCAGGTGGATCGCCGTCGCGTCGAGCGCGGGCAGGCCGATGTTCGGTCGCGGGGACGCCGCCGTGCCGAGCTCGACGTGCTCGGCCGCCTGCGCGAGATCGCCGCGGAGCAGAGCGATCCTGGCCAGGTGGCACCGGATGATGCCCATCGGGAAGAGCAGGCCCCGGTCGACCGCGGTGTCCAGCGCCCGCTGCGTCCGCCGCTCCACCTCGTCGAGCCGGTCCGCGACGATCATGGTGTGCACCGCGGACCACAGCCCGCACCGCTCCGGGGTGAGCGCGTCGCCCGCGAGCGCCGACCGGGCGAGCCGGACCGCCTCGTCCGCCGGGCGGCCGGCGAGCACGGCCTCCAGCCCCCACTGGGAGTCGAGCACCGCCTTCGGGCGGCCGGGCCTGCGGTCGAAGGAGTCGAGGTGCCGCAACAGCAGGGAACGGCTCGCGAGATCGGCACGCGCCATGCCCACCAGCTCGGCCTCGACCTCCAGCAGCAGTCCGGGGTCGTCCACGCCCTCCAGGTCGCCCAACGCCTGGACGAGCAGCGGGATGGCCTCTTGGGGGTCGCCGCAACCGTTGAGGAACCGGGCGAGGCTGTACGCGCAGAGCGCCCGCTGCCTGCCGCCGTCGGCCAGGGCAAGCGCTTCCCGCAGCCGTGTTCCGGCGTCGTCGAGGGCCAGGTGGTGGGCCTGGCAGTTGCCCAGCTGCCTGCTGATCTCGGCCCGCAGCGCGGGCGGTGGCGGTTCGGCCCTGGCGCGCAGCAGGAACACCGCGGCGGTCTCCGGGGACCCGTGCTGGAAGGCCTGGCTCGCCGCCGCGGCCAGCGTCGAGATCCGGTCGGGCGTCCCGGCGGGCGCGGTCCGCAACAGGTGCGAGGCGACCTGGCCGACCGGCTTGTCCGCGCGCAGCAGCACGGTCGCGGCCCGCTCGTGCTCGGCGGCGCGCTCCTCCACCGGGATCAGCGACAGCGCCACGTCCCGGACCACCGCGTGGACGAACGCGGGCGGGTCGGCGTGCTCGAAGATCCCCTGGCCCGCCAACCGCCGTGCGGCGCCCGCCGCCTGCGCCCAGGTCAGCTGCGCCTGGGCCGCGACCACCGCGAGGTCCGAGTCGTTGCCGAGCACCGCGACGGCCCTCGCCACCGCCTGCACGGCCGCGGACTGGCGGCGCAACCGGGCGGCGACGTACCAGTGGACCGCGCCCGGCCCGGCCGCGGTGACGGCGGCGGCGTGCTCGGCGTCCGGCCGCACCCCGTCGGCGACCAGCACCCGCAGCAGTTCGCGGACGAACAGCGGGTTGCCGCCGGTGACCGCGTCGCAGGCGGCGCAGAACTCCTCGTGCGCGTCCGGCCCGAACTGCTGCCGCACCAGGTCGGCGACGCCCCGCGCGCTGAGGTTCCTGGGGCGCAGCAACGTGAGGTCGTCGGTGGCCAGGAGGTCGTCGACCAGCTCGTCGTCCCCGTGCTCGGTGGACCGGATCGTCACGGTCACCAGGATCCCGATCGAGTCGAGCCGCCGGGCCAGGAAACCCAGGAACCGCAAGGAAGGCTGGTCGGCCCACTGGGCGTCGTCCACCAGCACGGCCAGCGGCGCCCGCTCGGCGAGGTTGACCAGCAACCAGTACAGGCCGTTCAGCAGCGGGAACGGCGACCCCGGAGCGGCCTGCCCGTCACCGGCGCCGAACAGGCTCTCGGTGATGCGGGCGGCGCCGCGGAACACCTGCCGCCGCTCCTCGTCGTCGCGCGGCAGGACGGGTTCGAGCAGCTGGCGCACCACGCCGAAGGCGAACTCCCGCTCCAGTTCGGCGCCGCGGGCCGACAGCACGACGCACCCCTGGTCCGCCGCGAGCCCGCGCAGGTGGCGCAGCAGGGCCGTCTTGCCGAGACCGGGCCCCGCCTCCAGCACCGCGAGGCCGCCGTGACCGGCCTTCACCCGGACCATGAGCTCCCGGAGGGAGCGCACCTCGGCGTCCCGTTCCACGAGCCCCGTCACCGGACGTCCGCACTCCGCTCGGTCAGCACGCTGATGTGGTGAACATCGTTGAGCCGCTCATGTTCTGTCATCCTAGCGACTCCGGGACCGCCGGGTGTGCCGGGCATGCCCGTGCCGGAGCCGGCGCGGCGATCGGCCCACACCCCCTTGCGGAGGATGGCCCACGGCCTGCCACGACTCCGCCGATCAGCCCGCGCCCACCCGGTGCCGTGGCGCGGCGGCGGCCGAAACCCTAGGGAAAACCTTGGGGTTTTCCCCAACAGACGAACGGCTCCGGGTGCCGGACCCTGGTAGCGCTGGGGAACACGGTGAGCCACCTGGGGGTACGGCCATGGGCGAAAGAGTGAGAGTGCACGTCGAGGCCACCGACTCGGTGACGCGGTTCGGGGTGATCGCCCAGCTCGGCCAGTCCCCGGAGCTGGAGGTGGTCCCGCGCTCGGCGGTCGGCCAGGGCACGGTGGTCGTCCTGGCGGCCGACGCGGTCACCGACGAGGTCCTTGTCCAGGCCCGCGAACTGGGCCGGACCGGCTGCACCCACTTCATCCTGCTCACCTCCTCGCTCGACGACGCCGAGCTGCGCGCCGCCGTGAAGCTGGGCGTGTGCGGAGTGCTGGAGCGCCGGGACACCACCCCGGCGAAGCTCGCGCGGATGGTCCTGCGGGCCACCCAGGGCGAGGCCGCTCTGCCCGCCGCGATGCTCAACCGGCTGTTCCAGCAGGTGGCCACCCTCGAGGTCGGCGCGGTCGCGCCCTACCGGCCCGCGTTCACCGGGCTGACCGCCCGCGAGTCGCAGGTCCTGCGGTTGATCGCGGAAGGCCTGGACACCGACGAGATCGCGACCAAGCTGGCGTACTCCTCCCGGACCGTGAAGAACATCGTCCACGCCGTCACGACCCGGTTCTGCCTGCGCAACCGCTCCCACGCGGTCGCGTACGCCATGCGCGAGGGACTGATCTGACATCCGGCCCACGGCCGCGAACCGCGCTACTCCGGGCGGATCTCGTAGGCGCGCGGGTACTTCCGGCCCCCGCCGGGAACGGGGGAGCCGGTGAACGACACCGGTGTGCCGTTGGGGAGGCCCGCGCGGCCGTCGGGGAGGTCGTCGCGCGAGACGAACCACGAGCTGCCGCGGCTGTCGGTGATGAACCCGTGCGGCTGCCCCGCCTTCCACCCGGTCACCGTGCCGCGGCGGCGGCCGCGCGGCGAGCCCGCGGGGGAGGCGACGGCCTCGGTGGAGCGCACGAACGCGCGCCGCAGCGGGTAGTCGTCGCGGTCGGAGGGGGCGAACAGCTCGTCGAACGCGGGGGTCGCCGTCGCCGCGGCCCGCAGCGGTGCGGCGGTGCGCGGCGTCCAGGCGGGCGGTGGGGAACCGGAGGAGAACCGCGCGTCCACCACGGGCACGACCACGTGCACGCCGCGACCGGTCAGCCTGGTCGCCAGCGGGGTGAAGTCGGCGTCGCCGGTGACCAGCACGACCCACTGCAACGGCACGGTGGTCGCCCGGTCCCACACCTCGAGTGCGAAGTGGACGTCGACGCCCTTCTCCTTGCCCCCGTGCAGGGGCAGGTCGTGCCGGGTGATCTCGGCCGCGGCCAGCACCGCGTCGAACGACCTCGCGGGTGTCTCGATGCGACCGCGCACGTAGTGCGCCTCGTGCACCACGCAGTCCTCGAGCGCGCGTCCCGTCTCGTTGTGGACGTACCAGCGCAGCGCGTCGTGGAAGCCGTCGAGCGCGATCCGGGCGGCCCTCGGGTGGGCGGTGGCGTAGAAGTCGCTGACGTAGGCGAACCACGTGCCGTCGTAGAACACGCCGATGCGCACGATCTCCCCCACCCGCAGGACCTTACCCGAGCCGCACGGGGTGGTCCCGTCGCCTCAGGACCGCCCGAACAGCCAGTGACCGGGCCTGCCCGGCGCGGGGTCAAGGCAGAAGTCGCGCACCACGTCCACGATCTCCGCGACCGACACGACGCCGTCGTGGTCGCGGTCGACCGCGGCGAGGGTGGTGCGGGCCTCGTCGGGGGACAGCCCGCACGCGCGCAGCACGCGGGTGAGCTCGGCGGCGTCGACGACGCCGCTGCCGTCGGTGTCCACCAGTCGCACCACGGCCTCGGCCAAGGGGCGGACGTTGCGGTCGAACCCGTCGTCGCGCGTGGTGGTGCCCAGCCAGCGGACGTACTCGGGCCCGCTGACGGCGCCGTCGAGGTCCTGGTCGGACCTGGCCGCGAGCGCCCGCCACAGGTCGCGGTACCGGTGGCGGACGGTGAGCGCGGAGGGGGAGCCCGGCGACCGGCCGAGCGCCTGGACGAGCCGCAGGGCGAAGACCTCGAAGTCGTCCTCGGTGAGGCGCCCGTCGCCGTCGGCGTCCAGGGCGGTGAACCGCTTCGGGGGCTGTGGGTCGTCGCACCGGCCCAGGGTCGTGCTCCAGGCGATGACGCTGTCGTGGCCCGCCGCCAGGACGTCGGCGTGCGTCGCGCCGGGGTGGCGGTCGTAGCGGACCGGTGTGCCGGTGGCGCGCAGGTCCGCGACGAACCGCTCCACCACGGCGACCGGCACGACCTCGTCGGCGTCGCCCGCGGTGAGGTACACCGGCCGGTCCATCCTGGCGACGGGCACGCGGCAGGCGTGCAGCACCGGGTCGATGCCGGGACGGGCGCGGATGCCGGTGGTGCCCGCGGTGTCGTTGGTCTGACCGCCGATCGCGCGGAACATGTCGACCAGCGTCGCGGTGGACGCCACGTCGACCAGCCTGCCGCCCACGTCAGTCAGGAACGGCCGCGCGTCGAAGTCGGGGTGCGAGGTGCGCAGACCCGCCAGCAGGAACGGCAGCAGGATGGAGACGGGGCGGGTGCCGTCGCCGGTCAGGACGTCGACGAGCAGCGGGAGGTGCACCAGCGGCGCGAGCGCGACGGTGCCGCGGAAGTCGAGGTCGGGGGCGTAGCGGCTGGCCATCAGGCCGACGAACAGCGCCGCGTGCGCGCCCTGGGAGAAGCCCGCGACCAGCCACGACGCGCTCGCCCGGTCGTGCAGTCGGCGGGTGGCGCGGACGATGTCGACCACGTCGTCGGCCACGGCCTCGCCGTTGAAGTACGGGTGGGGTCCCGCGCTGGACAGGCCCTCGTAGTCGGTCGCGGCCACCACGTGCCCCGCCGCCAGCCAGCGCGCCACGTGCTCGCGTTCCAGCCTGCTCAGCCCGGTGCGGGACGGTGCACAGCGGTCGGAGAGGCCCGTGGTGCCGTGGGCGAACGCCACCACCGGCCAGCCGCCGGGCGGAGGTTCGCCGATGGGCAGGAAAACCGACCCGCTGACGGCCCGGCTCGCGCCGTCGTAGCCGACGCCCTGGTAGAGGACGCGGGTCGCCTCGGCGGTGTGGGACGGCCAGTACGCGCTGGGGAGGGGTTCGTGTCCGAGGAGGGTGCCCGGTTCGGGGACGTCGTGCGGATCCACTGGACCCCGTCCTCTCCTCGGTGCGGGCCGGGGGAAATGTAGCCGGGTGGTCGCCGGGGTGGGCCGGAGATCACCCGGTGGTGTGGTGTGCGTTCACCCGGTGGGGCAAGCGGGACCTGTCGTCGGTGGACGGTCGCCGCGGGTGTCCCGCGGCGACCGTCCGGTCCTCAGCCGACGTAGGCCGCGAGGTGCTCCCCGGTGAGGGTGGAGCGGGCGGCCACCAGGTCGGCGGGGGTGCCCTCGAAGACGACGCTGCCGCCGTCGTGGCCCGCGCCGGGGCCGAGGTCGATGATCCAGTCGGCGTGCGCCATGACGGCCTGGTGGTGCTCGACGACGATGACGGACTTGCCGGAGTCGACCAGCCGGTCGAGCAGGCCCAGCAGCTGCTCCACGTCGGCGAGGTGCAGGCCCGCGGTCGGCTCGTCGAGGACGTAGACGCCGCCCTGCTCGGCCATGCGGGTGGCGAGCTTGATCCGCTGGCGTTCACCGCCGGACAACGTGGTGAGCGGCTGGCCGAGGGTGAGGTAGCCCAGACCGACGTCCACCAGGTTGACCAGGATCTTGTGCGCCACGGGGGTTTTCGCCTCGCCGTCGCCGAAGAACTCCTCGGCCTCGCGGACCGGCATCGCGAGCACCTCGCTGATGTCGCGGCCGCCGAACCGGTAGTCGAGCACCTCGGCCTGGAAGCGCTTCCCGTCGCACACCTCGCAGGGGTTGGCCACCCCGGCCATCATCCCGAGGTCGGTGTACACGACCCCCGCGCCGTTGCAGTTGGGGCAGGCGCCCTCCGAGTTCGAGCTGAACAGCGCGGGCTTCACCCCGTTGGCCTTGGCGAAGGCCTTGCGGATCGGCTCCAGCATCCCGGTGTAGGTCGCGGGGTTGCTGCGCCGCGACCCGCGGATCCCCGTCTGGTCCACCGAGACCACACCGTCCCGACCGGACACCGACCCGTGCACCAGTGAGCTCTTGCCCGACCCGGCCACGCCGGTCACGACCACCAGCACCCCGAGCGGGATGTCGACGTCCACCTTGCGCAGGTTGTGCGCGCTGGCACCGCGCACCTCCAGCTTCCCGGTGGGCGTCCGCACCGACTCCTTCAGCGCGGCCCGGTCGTCCAGGTGCCGCCCGGTGGTCGTGCCGCTGGCCCGCAGCCCTTCGACGGTGCCCTCGAACACGACCTCGCCACCGCCGGAGCCCGCGCCTGGCCCCAGGTCCACCACGTGGTCGGCGATGGCGATCGCCTCGGGCTTGTGCTCCACCACGAGCACCGTGTTGCCCTTGTTCCGCAGCTGCACCAGCAACCCGTTCATCCGCTGGATGTCGTGCGGGTGCAACCCGATCGTCGGCTCGTCGAACACGTACGTCACGTCGGTCAGCGACGATCCGAGGTGCCGGATCATCTTGGTGCGCTGGGCTTCGCCGCCCGACAGCGTCCCCGACGGCCGGTCCAGCGACAGGTAGCCCAGTCCGATCTCCACGAACGAGTCGAGGGTGTGCCGCAGCGCGGCGAGCAGCGGCGCGACGGAGGGCTCCTCCAGGCCGCCGACCCACGTGGCGAGGTCGCTGATCTGCATCGAGCAGGCGTCGGCGATGTTCACCCCGGCGATCTTCGACGACCTGGCCGCCTCGCTGAGCCGGGTGCCGTCGCACTCGGGGCACGTGGTGAACGTGACCGCCCGGTCGACGAACGCCCGGATGTGCGGCTGCATCGCCTCGGGGTCCTTGGACAGGAACGACTTCTGGATCTGCGGGATGAGCCCCGAGTAGGTCAGGTTGATCCCCTCGACCTTGATCTTGGTCGGTTCCCGGTGCAGGAGGTCGTTCAGCTCCTTCTTGGTGAACTTCCTGATCGGCTTGTCCGGGTCGAAGTACCCGCAGCCGCGGAAGATGCGCCCGTACCAGCCCTCCATGCTGTAGCCGGGGATGGTGAGCGCGCCGTCGTTGAGCGACTTGGTGTCGTCGTACAACGCGGTCAGGTCGATGTCGTTGACCGAGCCCCGGCCCTCGCAGCGCGGGCACATGCCGCCGGTGATGCTGAAGCTGCGCCGCTCCTTCACCTTCTGCCCGGCGCGCTCCATCGTCACCGCGCCCGCGCCGCTGATCGAGGCCACGTTGAACGAGAACGCCTGCGGCGAACCGATGTGCGGCTCGCCGAGCCTGCTGAAGAGGATGCGCAGCATCGCGTTGGCGTCGGTCGCCGTGCCGACCGTGGAGCGCGGGTCGGCGCCCATCCGCTCCTGGTCGACGATGATCGCGGTGGTCAGCCCCTCCAGCACGTCGACGTCGGGCCGCGCCAGCGTCGGCATGAAGCCCTGCAGGAACGCGCTGTAGGTCTCGTTGATCATCCGCTGGGACTCCGCGGCGATCGTGCTGAACACCAGCGAGCTCTTGCCCGACCCGGAGACGCCGGTGAACACCGTCAGCCTGCGCTTCGGGATCTCGACGCTGACGTCCTTGAGGTTGTTCACGCGGGCGCCGTGCACGCGGATCAGGTCGTGGTTGTCGGCCTCGTGCGGTGCGGGCGACGGCGTGCTCTTCCTCGTGGCCATGCTTATCGTGTCTCCCAGTGGTCGCCGGAGCGCTCAGCGCAGCTGCTGGATGCGGACCAGGTTGCCCGCGGGGTCGCGGAACGCGCAGTCGCGGATCCCGTACGGCTGTTCGGTCGGCTCCTGGACGACGTCGGCTCCGCTGCCCTGCAGCCGCGCGAAGGTGTCGTCGAGGTCCTTGGTCGCCAGGTTGATGGCCGCGAACGTGCCCTTCGCCATCATCTCGACGACGGTGCGGCGCTCGTCCTCGGTGATGCCGGGGTCGATGGCGGGCGGGTGCAGGACGATCGCCGTGCCGGTCTGGCCGGGAGGGCCGACGGTGATCCAGCGCAGTCCGTTGTAGCCGACGTCGTTGCGGACCTCGAAGCCGATGACGTCGCGGTAGAAGGCCACCGCCGCGTCGGGGTCGTCCTGGGGGAGGTAGGTCGTGTGCACCGTGATGTCCATGGCGGCCACACTAAGTCCGGCTCGGGGACCGCGCTTCTCGATTCCTGACCGGTCGCGTCACCTGCTTGGACACGCACGACGGCATGCCCTCGGTCGCCTGCGCGGCCTGCCGCCGGTAGGTGCTCGGCGGCACGCCCACCAGTTCGGTGAAGCGGGTGCTGAACGTGCCCAGCGACTGGCAGCCGACCTCGAAGCACACCTCCGTGACGCTCAGGTCGCCCCGCCGCAGCAGCGCCATCGCGCGTTCGATGCGCCGCGTCATCAGGTACCCGTACGGCGACTCCCCGTAGGCGGCCTTGAACTCCCGGCTCAGGTGCCCCGCGGACATGTGCGCGTCGCGCGCCAGCGACTCCACGTCCAGCGGCCGCGCGAACTCGCGGTCGATCCGGTCGCGGACCCGGCGCAGCCGCGCGAGGTCGCTCAGGCGCTGCGCCGGGGCGGGTCTGCTGGTCACGTCCGCGATGGTGCCACATCGCGCGGACCAGCGGTCGGACGTCCGGACGACGCCCGTCGTGACGAGCCGGTGCCCGTCGTGGTCACGCGCCGGTGGCCTCCCTGGTGATCTGCTCGAACTGGGCGGCCATCGCCTCGGACAGGGCCTTGGCCGCGGAGAGCGGGCGGACCATCACGGTGAGGTCGTCGACCAGGCCGTTCTCGTCGACGTGCAGGATGTCGCAGCCGTGGATCTCCCGTTCACCCACTCGGGCGGTGAAGACCAGGACGTGGTTCTCCTCGTCGGGGCCGCCGATCTCGCGGACGTAGCGGAAGTCCTGGAAGACGCGCATGACCGCGCGCAGGATGGCGGCGGTGACGGGCTTGCCGGGGTAGGGGGAGAAGGCGACCGGGCTGGTGAACACGACGTCGTCGGCCAGCAGGGCCTCGATCGCGTCCTGGTCGCGTGCTTCGACGGCCTTGCGGAACGGGTGCATCGTGGCCTCCATAGACAACTTGTTGAGTAGTCGCATGGGAGATTAATCAGGTCGGTGTTAAATTGTCCAGATGGCTTTGCGCAACGCGGTTCTGGCCGCCCTCCTGGAGGGCGAGGCGTCGGGGTACGACATGGCGAAGCGGTTCGACGCCTCGGTCGCGAACTTCTGGACGACCACCCCGCAGCAGCTGTACCGGGAGCTGGAGCGGATGGAGGGCGAGGGGGTGATCGCGGCTCGCGTCGTCCGGCAGGAGCGGCGGCCGGACAAGCGGCTGTTCGCGCTCACGGAGGAGGGGCGGCGGGAGCTGCTGGCGTTCAGCGCCGTGCCCGCGAAGCCCGCCGCGCTTCGGGATGATCTGTTGATCAAGGTGCAGGCGGTGGACGTGGGGGACGTCGAGGCTGTGCGGGCGGCGGTGTTGGAGCGGTTGGAGTGGTCCAGGGCGAAGCTGGCGCGGTACGAGCGGTTGAGGGAGAGGCTGCTCGGGGGGCTTGAGGAGGAGGAGTTCCTGGTGAGGGCGGAGAGGGTGGGGCCCTACTTGACGTTGATGGGGGGGAGGTTGTTGGAGCAGGCGACTGTGGGGTGGTGTGAGAGGACGTTGGAGGTGTTGGGGGAGAGGGTGGGGGTGGTTGTGCCTTGAGGGGTTGGTGGGTTGTTCGGGTATTGACCGGGGAAGCCCGGCCCTCGGCGCGCGATTGTTCCAATGATCGATCTTGGTTTGTCAAGACGGTAGGGCTGTCTTGACAAACCAAGATCGATCAGGAGGGCGCTGTTTATCGGGGGCGGGAGGGGGTCTGGCTTCGCCAGGATCAGGCTGCGCCTGACTCGGGCATCGGACTTCGTCCGACAAGGCGGTGGGGCGCTCCGCGCCGGATGCGCGGGGCCGGGCTGCGCCCATCGGGGGGATCCTTGGCTGCGCCGTCGGACAGGGCATCCTTGCTTCGCGGCGGACCAGGCATCGGCTGGCGCCGACGAGGCCCCAGGCGCTTCGCGCCGGATGCGTGCTGGCGGGCTGCGCCCGACGACGGATCCTCGGCTGCGCCGTTGGACAGGGCATCCGAGCTTCGCCGGACAGGGCGTCCTCGCTGCGCGTTGGACAAAGCATCCTTGCTGCGCGTCGGATATCGCATCCGGGCTTCGCCGGACCAGGCTGGTGGGCGTTTTGGCCGGAGGCGAGCTGGCGGTTGTGCCGGTGGGGTGGCCCGCGCTCCGGTTGGTGTCGGGGGTGGGGGTTAGCCGGCCATTGCGGCTCGGACCTTGGTGATCATTTCGTCCTCGGTGTCGACGACCTGGCCGTCCGCGGTGGCGACTTCCTGGCAGATGGCGACGACGGCGTCCGGGAAGACGGCGGCGTCTTCGGGGGCCTTGGCGTTGAGGAGTTTGACTGAGCGGCGGAGTGCCTCGAGGACCCTGGTCTCCAGTTCGTGGTCCGAGCCTTCGGGGAGGCGGACGCGGGCGGAGTTGAGGACGTGGCGGAGTTCCTGGGGGAGGTTCACCATGGCGCGGAGGCCGGCGAAGCGTTCCTCGGCGACGGGGCCGGGGTCGGCGTGGGATACGAGCACCATGGCGCCGTAGACCGCCGTGCGCAGGGTCCGGCTCTCCTCGTCGGTGTAGAAAATCATGCCGACACCCTAGAACGTGCGGGGGTCGGGTGCGGTCGGGACGTGCTGCAACGCATGTCACGACCGCCCCCGGACGTCCGGGTTGTCCGTTATCGGGTGATCTCCATCTGGCCCATCATGCCGGTGGCCGAGTGGTCGAGCATGTGGCAGTGGTAGACGTACCGGCCCTCGTAGCCGTCGAACCGGACCTTGATCCGCACGGTGGCGCCGGGTGGGACGGTGACGGTGTCCTTGAGGCCGGTCTCGTGGCCGCCGACCGGGGCACCCGCGCGGTCGAGCACCTGGAACTGGACGAGGTGCAGGTGGAGGTTGTGCGGGATGGCGGGGGCGGTGTCGGCGTTGGTGATCCGCCAGATCTCGGTGGTGCCGAGCTTGATGTGCTGGTCGACCCTGGTGGAGTCGAACACCTTGCCGTCGAACTGGAAGGCGCCGGTCGACAGGTCGAGCTTGAGCTGGATGTCGCGGGTCGCGGTGGGGGTGCCGAGGTCGGGCAGCGGGCGCAGGGCGGCCGGGACGAGGCTGGTGTCGGTGGCGGTGCGCACGACGTCGAAGCGCATGACCGAGCGGGTGCTGTCGACCTCGCCGAGGTCGTTGCCCAGCACCACCTGGGTGCCGACGGCGTAGCGGGAGAAGTCGACGACGACCTCGACGCGCTCACCCGGCCACAGGTCGAAGCTCGGGGCGGTGACCGGGGCGGGCAGCAGGCCGCCGTCGGAGCCGATGAGCGTCATCGCGGAGCCGTCGGCGAGCTTGAGCCGGAACGCGCGCTCGTTGGAGCAGTTGACGAAGCGCAGCCGGTACTTGCGGGCGGCGACCTGGAAGTACGGCTGCGGCCTGCCGTTGACGAGCAGGGTCGTCCTGGCGTTGAAGTCGCCGTTGACGTAGACGAGCTGGCCCGCGTCGTCGAAGTGCGCGTCGCGCACCATCAGGGACACGTCGTACTCCCCGTCGGGCAGGCCCAGCGCGGCCTCCTGCGGGTCCTTGAGCAGGTAGCACCCGGCCAGACCGCGGTAGACCTGCTCGGCCTCGGTGTGGTGGGCGTGGGCGTGGTACCAGAACGACCCGCCGAGCTGGGTGTTCGGGTAGCGGTACTCGCGCCTGCCGCCGGGGTTGACGACGTCCATGGGGTAGCCGTCGCTGGACGCGGCCACGTGCGCGCCGTGCAGGTGGGCGACGGTGGGGTCGGCCAGCGAGTTGGTGTGCGTGACGGAGACCTCGCGGCCGCGCCGCGCGACGATGGTCGCGGCCGGGAAGTTCCCGTTGTAGGTGAACACCTTCGTCTGCACGCCGGGGAAGATCTCCGCGGTGGTCTCGGCCACGGCCACCTCGTAGAAGTCGGTGGTCGCGTTCTGGCGCACGGGTCTGGCCACGGGGAGGATCCGCAGCGGCGCCGCGAACGGGGTCGCCGCCACGGTGGGCATCAGCGCCGAGATGGCGCGGTCGAACGGGAGCAGCGCGACGGCGCCGCCAAGGCCGGTGAGCTTCATCAGGTCCCGACGGGAGACCATGGGTGGGTCCTTTCGTTCAGGTGGTGGGGAGTTGCACCGGGGCGGGCACGCGCTGCCGCCACGGGAGTCCGATGAGGACGGTCAGCACGAGGGCGAGCAGGAACGCGCAGCGGCCGACCGTCGCGGCGTCGACCAGGAACTGCCGCAACGACGGGAGGGCGCCGAGGCTGACCGACGCGACGAGCGGGGTCATCGCCACGGCGGCGACGCTGGTGAGGGTGGCGAAGCCGAACCGGACCGGCAGCGAGTCGTGCGGTCTCCCCTTGCGCCGCAGCACTTCGCGGACCACCAGGACGCACACGACGACCAGCACCAGTGCCACGTGCGCGGCCAGCACGGCGGTGCCGATGAAGTGGGGTAGCGGTTCGGCGCAGAACGGCGGCGGACCGGGCACGGCGGACGAGCCGTGGTGACCGGTCGCGGCCGCCCCGGTGACCGACCGGCCCGCCGGGGTGGTGCTCGCGGGAACCCGCGCGGACAGCACCCAGGTGACGACGACGGAGTGCAGGAGCGCGAACACCGCCAGCTTCGCCGGCGAGAGCACGAGCGCACCCTGACCACGCGGACGTACGACCATGTCGGATCCTCCGGACCACGAGGTCCGGGCCCGCGGTGACGTCCGCTCGCCCTGACCGACTCGACGAACCGCCGCGGCCGGTGCCCGGCCGGACGTCACCACGTCCGCCACCGCCCGACCGGGCAGGAGCCCGGTCGGGCGGCAGCGGGTGTTCCTCGTTCTGGTCCGGTCGTGCGCCGACGGGCGACCGGGTCACCGCACGCGGAAGGCCGACGACGCCGGCGGCGCTCCGCGTGACGGGGGTGGGACGGCGGTCAGAACCGCCTGCCGGTGATGAACGCGGCGATCTCCAGGAAGTCGTCGCGCACCTCGTCCTCGATCCCGGCGGTGTCCAGGCACCGCTGCGCCGAGGCGATCTGCCGCGCGGCCTCGTCCTCTGCCCAGTCCCGCGCCCCCGCGAGCTCCACGAGCCGGGTCACGCGCGCGACCTGCTGCTCGGTGAGGGGCTCCGCGTCGAAGTAGAGCGCGGCCAGCTCGTCGGACCCCGGCGCGTTGAGCGCCTTCACCACGGGCAGGGACTTCTTGCGGGCCCTCAGGTCGGCCCCGACCTGCTTGCCGGTGCGCTCCGGCTCGCCCCAGATGCCCAGCAGGTCGTCGACGAGCTGGAACGCGAGCCCGACGTGCTCGCCGAACGCGCCGAGCCGCCCGACCAGCATCGGGTCGGCGCCGACCAGGTCGGCCCCGAGCGAGCTGGCGCAGGACAGCAGCGCGCCGGTCTTGTCGCCCGCCATCTTCAGGCACTCGGCCAGGGTCACGTCGTCGCGCCGCTCGAAGTCGACGTCGGAGACCTGGCCGCTGATCATCCGCTGGGTCGAGGTCATCAGCGACACCGCCGCCGACCTGGCACCCGCGCCGTCGGAGTCCAGCAGCACGGCCGTCGCGGCGGTCAGCAGCGCGTCGCCCGCCAGGATCGCCTTGGGGACGCCGAAGAGCGTCCACGCCGTCGCCCGGCCCCGGCGCGCGGTGTCGCCGTCCATGATGTCGTCGTGCAGCAACGAGAAGTTGTGCACCAGCTCCATCGCGACCGCGGCGGGTACACCGGCCGACGGTGCGCTCCCCGCGGCGCGCGCCGACAGCAGGGCCAGCGCGGGGCGGACGAGCTTGCCGCCCCAGGCGCCGGTCGGCCTGCCGTCCGCGTCCGCCCAGCCGTGGTGGTACTGGGCGACCCGCTCCATCTCGGGGCACAGGTAGTGCTGCACCGTGTCGCGGAGGGCGGGGGCGACCATCGCCATGCCCGTGTCGAGGGCGGCGGGCAGCGTCCGGATCGGGGTCGCGGTCATCGGGCCACCGCCGCTCGGGGCAGTCGGGACGCGGTCGGGTCCGTTGGGGGAGTGGGGTCGTGAGCCGGTCGGCCCACCTGCCGGTCGACGGGTGCGCTGGTGCGTCGCATGGGTTGAACCTCCACTGTGGGGGCAGCGATGATCACGAGGTGGGAGCGGGGGACCGCGGTCACGGCGTGGGCAGGTCGGGTGGTGTCGGGATCGCGGGCCGCAGGAGCGTCCGGAAGACGACCCGCGGCGAGGTGAGCAGGCTGGTGGGCGGCGCCTTGAGGAACAGGACGTCCCGGAACGCCTTGCACACCACCGGGTCTCCGGGCACCCGGACGCGCACGCGCTCCAGGTACCGGTTGAGGAGCCGTTCGACCAGACCGGAGCGCACCGCGTCGCCGGTCGCCCCCGGCATCGGGCTGTCGGCGCCGGTCGCGACGTCCCAGGCCCCGCGCGAGGACCGCAGGACCTTGCGCTGCAACGAGTGCGTCGACGGCAGGTCGGGAGCCGCCAGGGCGCGGCCGAGCGCGACGGCGTTCAGCGCGGCCACCGAGAGGCCCTGGCCGTAGACCGGGTTGAACATGCACAGCGCGTCCCCGACGACCAGCAGCCCGGTGCGGTCGCGGGCCGCCAGGTCGTAGCGGCGGCGTCGGTTGGCGGTGTGCCGGTACCCGACCGGACGGCCGAGCGGGCGCGCGGTGCTGAGCCACTTGTGCGGGGCGTCGTGCGGGAGCGCGGCGGCGAAGTCGACGAAACCCGCCGGATCGGTGGGCGGAGCCTGCCCGCGCGGCCCGGACAGGGTGACCATCCAGCGGTCGCCCTCGGCGGGCAGGATGATCGCGCCGAACGGCTGCGCCGCGTCGGGGACGATGTAGAAGCCCTTGACCTGGTCGGGGGACCCCGCGTCATCGGTCTCGAAGACGCAGGTGGCGTAGGCCCGGCCGGTCTCCAGCACCTCCTCGGCGGGTGCGCCCGCCCCGAGGGCGGTCAGCCACTCCGGCGTCCGGCTGCCGCGCCCGGTGGCGTCCACCACCAGGTCGGCCTCGAGCTCCTCGTACTCCTGGTGGTCGGACCCCCGGCCGCGGACCGAGACACCGGTGATCCGGTCCGGCCCGCCGAGGAACCCGGTCACCTCGGTGGACGTCCGCACGTCGACGCGCGGGTCGGCCAGCACCCGGCCGCGGACGACGTGGTCGAGCAGCGGTCGCGACCCGGTCATGACCGGACGGGACGGGTTGGCGCGCGACACCCACTGCCCGGCCTGCCACACGCCGAGGTCGGCCGGGATCGACAGGTTCGGCGCCCCGGCGTCCTCCAGCTCGCGCACCACGCCGGGCAGCAGCTCCTCCAGCGCTTCCATGCCGCTGGTGAGCAGGACGTGGGTGTGCCGGGACTGCGGTACCCCGGACCGGGGTCCGCTGCCCGCCTCGTAGTGGTCGCGCTCCAGCACCGTCACCCGCTCGGCGTGGCGGGACAGGACGTGGGCGGCCAGCAGGCCCGCCATGCTGCCGCCGATGACGACGACGTGCCCCAGCGGGGAACTCGGGGAGTGCGCGCGCATTTCTCGCCTCTCAGGAATGCGTCCGTGGCCTTCCGGCGGTGGCGCCGTCGGCGTATTCGCACCGCGGCGTTCCGTTCAACTGGCGTTCCAGGTATTCGAGACCGGAGGTGTCGCCCGAACCCGGCAGGGTGCCGATCATGTGTTCGACCATCTCCAGGTGCGCGTACCGCCATTGCCGCACGGCGGCGCTGAGCCCGAGCAGTTGGAGCGTTTCCAGACCGAGTCGGTGACCGGTGTCCCCGGAGGTGAGCCGGTCGACCGCCCGGAACAGTTCGTGGAACTGCGCGGACTGCAGACCGCTCGCCGTCCCGAAACGGTCCCGGAAACTGAGGAAGTCCTCCGGCTCCAACGTGCGGTGCAGCAGTTCGACGTGCCCGACAAGGGAGTGGACGATGTGGGTGGCCCGGTCCAACCGGTAGGACGAACACCGTTCTCCGCAGTTTTCGGCCTCGATGTGGCGGAGGTCGGTGAGCGCCTGGCTCAACAGGGTCTCCGACGCCTGGTGCACGACGATGAATAGCCGTTCGCTGTCGTGCAGGTCCCGTTGCTCCGAAGGGGTGAGTGGATTCTGCAGGGCCAGCAGGTCCTTCAGGTGCAGATACCTCGAATAGTTCATGACGGTCACGACGGCCACCTCCTCGAGCGTTTCCGCGGGCTACACCAGACGACCCGGCACGGTGAGCCCGGCGAGCGCGTCCCGGTGCGCGGTGGGGGGCAGGCTGTCCAACGCGCGCCCGGCGAGGCGCGCGTACCGGTGCGACATCTCCCGCGCCGACTCCACCGCCCCGTAGGCGTTCGCGAGCTCCGACATCGCCTCGTGGCGCTCCTCCAGCGGGGAGGAGGTGTCGGCCAGCAGGTGCTCGATGACCCGCTGCTTGTCCCGCGGCGCCCGGCGGTGCGCGAGCAGCACGGGCAGGGTCGGCCTGCCGTTGCGGATGTCCGAGATGTTCGGTTTGCCGGCGTTGGTCCCGTCGAAGGCCATCAGGTCGTCGCGGATCTGGTAGCCGACTCCGAGCAGGTCGCTGTACTGCTTGAGCGCCGCGAGGGCGGCCTCGTCGGCTCCGCTGAGCGTGGCGCCGAGACCGCACGCCATCCAGAGCAGGGCCCCGCTCTTGTCCTTGATCATGTTCAGGTACGTGGCGGTGGAGCAGACGCTGCGGCTCATCCGGACCTCGGTGAGGGCCGCCTCGCCGATGCGCAGACCGGTCTCGGACAGGATGGTCAGCGCGCGGCCGACCCGGTCGACCGGGACACCGGCCTCCTGGCAGCGGGCCAGCGCGGCGAACCCGTGGAAGAACAGCCCGTCGCCGCCGAGAATGGCCGTCGAGGAACCGTACGCGGAGTGCGCGGCCCGTTTGCTCCGCCGTTGCGGGTCGCCGTCGATGATGTCGTCGTGCATCATCGCGCCGACCTGGATGCATTCCACCGCGACCGCGGCGGGAAGGACCTGCGACATTTCACCGCCGACGGCGAGAGCCGACCGGATCAGCATCCACGGGCCCATCATCTTGCCGAACGGGACCAATCCGTAGCGCACTACCTCGTCCAAGCCGGAAATGCCGTCGGGCCACCGGTACTCGACCTCGGCGCGGACAAGGGCTGCTATCTCGGGATCGGCTACCTGAGGCACATCGGTCTCCGTCATGCAACCGACTGTAGGAGTGGTGCTCGGCATTGTCTCCAGAGGTGGCCGATGGGGGCCCGAAGGGGAACGGACGATGGACTGTTCCGGCCCGGAACTGTGTCGACGCAACCGTTGTCGGCGTTTTTTCCGCGCCTTTTCGGACCCGAATCGGGGTGGTGCGCGCACAACGGTAGTCGCCCGCTCGTGCGGTGCGCTGCTCCGAAAGGAGTTGCTTTCGCCACCGCGTTCGGGCGCGGTTCATCGCGAGGGCGGCCGAATGGGCCGGAAAGCGCGGCGGGATGGACGAGTGCGTCCGTCGACCGACGACGACCGACAGGCGCGGAGTGCGGTTCGGCGCGAATTCCCGGGGTCCGGGGGAACTCGGCCGCGGCACGCGCGCGCGTCCCGTCGGGGTGGCGCGAACCGACCTCGTCGGCGGCGCCGGGTGCTCACATGGCGAGGCCCTTGATCGCCGTGCGCAGCGCGACCTGGGTCGCGTCGGTCATGCTGCCCAGCTCCCCTTCGGCGGGGTTGGCGTCGTCGGTGGTCCACGCGTAGTGCTCGAGCGCGATCCGGAGCGCGACGTTCAGCATGCCCGCCTGCACCTTGGTCTCCAGCGCGGTCTCGGGCAGTCCGGTGCGTTCGGCGATGACCCCGGCGAAGGCGCTTTCCGAGTCGAGGTGGCTCTGCAGCCAGACCGACCGGATCGCGGGCTCGGTGCGGGTCAGCCTGACCAGGTCCAAAGTGGACTGCGGGGTCGCCTCCGCGAGGTCTTCCTCGTGCAGGAGCTGTTCGAGCAGCGGCAGGTCGCGCGGCCACTCGTGCAGCTTCTGCACGACGACCGCGATCCCGTGCTGGAGCAGGGGGAGGACGCAGCCCTCCTTGGACGGGGAGTACCGCCACAGGGTGCGGGTGGAGATGCCCAGCCCGTCGGCGATCTGCTCCACCGACGTGGCGGCCACGCCCTGCGATTTGAAGAGGTCAAGGGCCACCGTCGCGATCTGCAGCCTGATGATCTCCTTGCGCCGCTTGGTCATCGGCGGTCGGCCGCGGCCGCGGTCCGCCGTCTCCTCCTCGGGCTCTGCTGTCACGTCGCACATTCTCCTCCAGTCGGTGGCGATTCCACGCCACGTCCGTGGTCAGGACCCCAGTTGCCGTGTCACTCATGGTCAAAATGGCACACCGTGACAAATAATGCTAGCGTACGTCCCACGGGTTGAGCGACGAGGCCGCGAACGGCCGCTCCGGCGGTCGGTGGGCCGGTCGTCCCGCCCGGTCCCGGTACGGCACGTGCTGACGGTCCAGTGAGGTGGGCATGGTGTTCGGAGAGTGCGGTGGCCCGAGCGGCCGCGGCGGAGCGGCACGGTGAGCGGGGCTCGGCCCGAGCGGGCCGAACGCGCCATCGTGGTCGTCGTCGCACTGGCCGCCGGGGTGGCCGCGATGACGCAGACCCTGGTGGTCCCGCTGCTCGGCGAGCTGCCCGCGCTGCTGCACGCGGGCACGGCGGGCACGTTCTGGGTCGTCATCGCCGCGATGCTCGGCGGCGCGGTCACCAGCCCGGTGATCGGCAGGCTCGGCGACCTCTACGGCAAGCGCAGGCTGGTGCTGGTCGTGCTGGCGCTGCTGACCGCGGGGTCGCTTCTCTGCGCGGTGGCCGACTCGCTCGCGCCGATGGTCGCCGGACGCGCCCTGCAGGGCGTGGGCATGGGGATCGTCCCGCTGGGGATCAGCCTGCTGCGCGACGTCCTGTCGCCGCGGCGGGTCGGTGCGGCGATCGCGCTGACGTCGTCCGTCCTCGGCGTCGGCTCGGCGTTCGGCCTGCCGGTCGGCGGGCTCGTCGCCCAGCTCGGCGACTGGCACCTGCTGTTCTGGGGTGTCGGCCTGCTGACCGCGGTGATCGCGGTGTTGGTGGTGTGGCTGGTCCCGGTGGCCCCCGGCCTCGCGCACGGCCGCTTCGACCTCGTCGGCGCGCTCGGCATGACCGCCGGGCTGACCGCGCTGCTGCTGGCGATCTCGCACGGCGGCGAGTGGGGCTGGTCCAGTCCCACGACCCTCCTGCTGTTCGCGGGCTCGGCGGTCGCGCTGGTGGCCTGGGCCTGGTGGGAACGGCGGGTGACCGACCCGCTGATCGACCTCGCCACGGCCACCCGGCGGCCGGTCCTCCTCACGAACACCGCGTCCGTCGTCGTGGGCTTCGCGATGTACGCGCAGATCCTCGTCGTGCCGCAGCTGCTCCAGCTCCCCGTCTCCACGGGGTACGGGCTCGGCCACTCGATGATCTCGGCCGGGCTGTGGATGGTGCCCGCGGGTGCCGCGATGATGATCGCCTCACCGGTCGGCGCCAGGCTCTCGGCGGCGCGCGGACCCAAGTTCTCGTTGGTGCTCGGGACGGTCCTGATCGGTCTCGGGTACGTGGCCTGCCTCGGGTGGCTGGGGTCCACCGTCGGACTGGTGTTCGGCACGGTGGTCACCAACGCGGGGGTCGGGTTCGCCTACGGCGCGATGCCCGCGCTGATCATGGGGTCGGTGTCGCCGGGGGAGACCGGTGCCGCAAACGGTTTCAACACCCTGATGCGGTCGATCGGCTCGTCGATGGCGGGCGCGGTGGTCGGGGTCATCTTCACCCGGTTGAGCACATCCGTTGGGGGAGCGGACATCCCGCTGCGGGGTGCCTTCGTGCTCGTCGCGGTGACGGGCGTCGTCAGCTCCGTCGTGGCCCTCGTCGTGAGCGGGGTGATCCCCGTCCGGCACGTCCGGAAGCCTCCCGAAAACGATTCTCCGGGACTCGTGGCGGTGCCCTCTTCGAGGGTCCGTTCCGAATAGACATCCTTTGTGGATCGATGCCGGTCCGAATTCCAGAAAAGCCCTGTTGCCACTGCGCTTCCGCCACTGCTAACTTGCCGGAATCAAGTGGGTGTCAACTCCCACTTATCCTTTTTTCATCCCTTCTCCTCCTGGGACAGAGAGGCAATTCCATGCCTGAACCCAAAGTCCTCCCGATCGCGGCCCGCGCCGCCGGTTGCCCCTTCGACCCCGCCGCGGCGCTCTACGAGAGCCAGAAGGACGACGCGCTCCAGCGGGTCAAGGTGCCCAGTCCGCTGCTCGGCGAGTTCGACGCCGTGGCGATCACGCGGTACGAGGACGTCAAGAGCGCGCTGAGCGACGACCGCCTCCAGATGGGCTTCGTCTTCGACCCCGACCAGCCGCGGACCATGCTGAACCAGCCGGGCAACCTGCTCAACTACAACGGCGCCGACCACTCCCGGCTGCGCCGCATGCTCACCGGCGCGTTCACGATCAAGCGGGTGCGCTCGCTGCGTCCGATGATCGAGGCGATCGTCGAGGCCAGGCTGGACGCGCTGGAGGAGGAGGGCCACGGCGCCGACCTCGTGACGGTGTTCAGCACGCCCATCCCGACGCAGGTGATCTGCGAGCTGCTGGGCGTGCCCTACGAGGACCGCGACGACTTCCAGCGCCGCGCGAAGGTCGGGTTGGACGTCAACACGACCCGCGAGGAGCAGATCCAGAACCTCAAGGACATGGACGCCTACATGGCCACGCTGGTCGCGGGCCACCGCGAGCAGCCGGGTGACAACCTGCTCGGCGGCGTGGTGCGCGACTACGGCGCCGAGCTGTCCGACGACGAGCTGGTCGGCATCGGCAACATGCTGCTGATCGCCGGGCACGAGACGACCGCCAGCATGCTCTCGGCCAGCGCGGCGCTGCTGCTGGAGAACCCCGACCAGGCCACGATCATGCGCGACGAGCCGGAGGCCGTCGACGGCGCGATCGAGGAGCTGCTGCGCTACGTCGCGCCCGCCACGATCATGCCGCGCCAGGCGGCCGAGGACTTCTGCCTGCGCGACGACGAGGTCATCAAGCAGGGCGAACGGGTCGTCGTGTCGATCCTGGTCGCCAACCGCGACGCGGGCTCCGGCGACCAGGACCTCGACGTCCTGGACGTGCGCAGGCCGCCCCAGCCCCACGTCACCTTCGGCTACGGCGCCCACCAGTGCCTCGGCCAGCAGCTGGCGCGCATGGAGCTGCGGGTCGCGCTGCCCGCCCTGTTCAAGCGCTTCCCCGGCCTCAGGCTGGCCGAGCCCGACCAGAAGATCGACTACCGGACCACCGCCCTGGTCTTCGGTGTGAACAGGCTGCCGGTCGCGTGGTGACCCGTCAGGAGGCGACGATGCTGCTCCAGGTCGAGATCGACGAGCCCCGGTGCGTGGCCGCCGGGCACTGCGTCGTGGCGGCACCGGAGGTGTTCGACCAGCGCGACGACGACGGGGTCGTCATCCTGCTGGACGCGAACCCGCCGGGCGACGAGCACGAGCGCGTCCGCGAGGCGGCGCTGCTCTGCCCGGCCGCCGCCATCCTGGTCCGCGACCGCGGGGGTGCCCCGTGAGCGACGTGCTCGTGGTCGGCGCCTCGGCGGCCGGACTGGCCACCGCGGAGTCGTTGCGCAGGCGTGGGTTCACCGGCTCCATCCGGCTGGTCGGCGACGAGGCCCACCAGCCCTACGACCGGCCGCCGCTGTCGAAGAAGGTGCTGTCCGGGGCGTGGGCCGCCGACCAGGCCGCCCTGCGCGCCCCGGACGCCCTGGCCGCGCTCGACATCGACCTGGTGCTGGGCAGCAAGGCGGTCTCGGTCGACGTCCGCAAGCAGGAGGTCGTCGTCTCCGGAGGACGGCGCCTGCCCTACGGCGACCTGGTGATCGCGACCGGGCTGGCCCCGCGCAGGCTGGGCGCGTTCGACGGCCTGGCGGGCGCGCACGTGCTCCGCACGCTCGACGACGTCGCCCGGCTGCGCGGCGAGCTGCTGGCCGCCGAACGCCTGATCGTGCTCGGCGCGGGCGTGCTGGGCTGCGAGATCGCCGCGACGGGCCGTCAGCTCGGCCTCGGCGTGACCGTGGTCGACCCGGCACCGGTGCCGATGGGCGCCCAGGTCGGGCCCGAGATCGGCGCCCTGCTGGCCGAGCTGCACCGCGCCAACGGCGTCGAGGTGCTGACCGGCACGAAGGCGGAGGCGCCGGTCGTGACCAACGGCCGGATCACCGAGGTGCTCACCTCGGCGGGCCTGGTCACCGCGGACGTCGTGGTGGTCGCGGTGGGCTCCACGCCCGCCACGGACTGGCTGGAGGACAGCGGGCTGATCCTGGACGACGGCGTCGTCTGCGACTCCCGCTGCCGGGCGGCCGACAACGTCTACGCGGTCGGTGACGTGGCGCGGTGGTGGCACGAGCGGCAGGCGCGCAGCGTCCGGCTGGAGAACCGCACCAACGCCACCGAGCAGGGGCTGGCGGTGGCCGACAACATCATGGGCGCCGACAAGCCGTACGTCCCGGTGCCCTACTTCTGGACCGACCAGTACGACGTGCGGATGCAGGTGTTCGGGGACCTCGCGGGCGCCGACACCATCCGGGTGCTGGAGGGCGACCCCGCCGACCGGAAGTTCGTCGCGGCGGCGGAGGCGGCCGGTCGGGTCGTCGGCGTCGTCGGCTGGAACAGCGCCCGCGGGGTCCGCAAGGCCCGCGAGCTCATCACCTCGTAGCCCGGTGACCACGGCCCGCGGGGCGTGGTCACCGCCACTAACGACCGTCGAAGGGCGGGTAGACCTTGGGAACCGGGAGAGCGGCGGGCAGCGCTGTCGGCGTGGCCGAGGTCAGCCCGTCCACCAGGATCAGCAGGTACCGGCGCCAGCCCTCGCTGCCGGGGTCGAACGAGGCCAGCGGCCCGGTGAGCATCATCATCAGCCGGGGCGTGTCCTCCTCGGTGAGGTCGGCCCGGAACACCCCGTCGGCCTTGCCCCGCCGGATGATGGCGTCCAGGCCGTCGATGAACGCCTTCGGCAGCTCCATGTTCATCAGGCCGACGGACGCGGCGGCCGCGAGCAGGAGCTTCTTGTCGGAGTTCGTGGCCAGCGCCGGTTCCAGCACCATCAGCAGCGCCCTGCGCGCGTCGGGCTCCTGCTCGGCGCGCTGGAGGGCCGGGGCCATGACGCCGTCGGTCTGCCGGTCCAGCACGGCCTTGATGAGCGCGGCCTTGTTGGCGAACCGCCGGAACAGGGTGGTGGTCCCGACGCCCGCCTCGGCGGCTATCTCCTCCAGCTGGACGTCGATTCCCTGTTCGGTGAAAAGCTTCTCCGCCGCGTTCACGATCTTGAAAAAGTTTCGCGCCGCGTCGGCTCTCAGTGGAAAGGGTTGGTGGTCGACCATGCGGCCACTGTAGCAACAGGGGATTCGCCCGATCGCTGATTCGACACGTGTTCCGTTCGCCTCGTCCGAGGAGAAACCAATGTTTGACGTCGAAGTGCCGGTGCTCATTGTGGGGGGCGGCGGATGCGGGCTCGCCGCGTCCATATTCCTGTCCGACCTCGGCGTCGACCACCTGCTGGTCGAAAGACGGGAGTCGACCTCCGTCCTGCCCAGGGCCCACTACCTCAACCAGCGCACCATGGAGATCTTCCGGCAGCACGGCCTCGCGGGCGACGTGTACCGGGTCAGCGCCCCGCTGGCGAACATCGGCGAGGTCGTCTGGCGCACGTCGCTGGCCGGTGACGGGCCGCTGGACGGCCGTGACCTCCACCGCATGGACGCGTTCGGCGGGCGCTCGACGGCGGGTCCGTACGCCGCCGACAGCCCCTGCCCGTCGACCAACCTCCCGCAGCACCGGTTGGAGCCGCTGATGCGGGCGCACGCCGACGAGCGGGCGCCGGGCAGCGTCCTGTTCAACCAGGTGATGGAGGGGTTCACCCAGGACGAGTCCGGGGTGACCGCCGTCGTCACCGACCGGGTGACCGGGCGGAGCCGCACCGTCCGCGCCCGCTACCTGCTCGGGGCCGACGGCGGCCGGAGCATCGGCGCGGCGCTCGGCGTGGGCATGGCCGGTGACGGTGGCGCGTTCGACGTGATCTCCGTTCACTTCAGCGCGGACCTCTCGCGGTGGTGGCCCGGCGATTCCGTTCTCATCACCAATTTCGTGAGTCCCGACGGCGGGATTGTTTCCCGCTACGGAATGGTGGCGATGGGACCGAGTTGGGGACTCGCCTCCGAGGAATGGGCATTGCATTTCCACTTCCCCGCCGGGGTGACCCCTGATTTGGGTGAGGAGGCCTCCATCGCCAGGGTGCGGGAACTGCTCAAGCTGCCCGATCTGGAGGTGGCGATCCACCAGGTGAGCAAGTACCACCCCGAGGCGGTCATCGCGGACTCGTTCCGGGTCGGCCGGGTGTTCCTCGCGGGCGACGCCGCGCACCGCCAGCCGCCCGCCACCGGCCTCGGCCTGAACTCGGCCATCCAGGACGCGCACAACATCGCCTGGAAGCTCGCCGCCGTGCTCGACGGCCGGGCCGACGAGTCGCTGCTGGACTCCTACGAGGTCGAACGGCTGCCGACCGCACACCGCAACGTGAGCTGGGCGATGTACGCCTTCCGCAACCACGCGGTCGCCCACGCGGGGCTCGGCCTGTTCCCCGGCCAGCCGCCCGAGGCCACCAAGGCGAACTTCGAGGCGCTGTTCTCCGACACCCCGATGGGGGAGACCCGGCGGGTCAGGGCCGACGAGGTCTTCGCGACCCAGCGGGTCGAGTACCAGGCGCACGACATCGAGATCGGGTTCGCCTACGAGACCGGTGCCCTCGTGCCGGACGGGACGCCGCCGCCACCGCGCGACCCCATGGGGGCCCGGTACCACCCGGTCACCCGGCCGGGACACCGGCTGCCGCACGCCTGGCTGACCCGCGGAGCCGACCGCGTCTCCTCGCACGACCTCGTCGGCGCGTCCGGCGGCTTCGCGCTGATCACCGGTGCGGTGGACGAGGAGTGGGAGGTCGCGGCGAAGCGCGCGGCCGACGCCTGCGGCGTGGCCGTCACCGTCGTGCCGGTCGGCGCCGAGCCCGACGCGGCCCGCTACCACGACGCGGACGGCGCGTGGGCCGCGGTGCGCGGGATCGCCGACGGCGGCGCCGTGCTGGTGCGGCCGGACAACCACATCGCCTGGCGCGGCGGCGAAGGCGCGGACGAGGACCTCACCGCGGTGCTCCGCCGGATCCTCGGCCACCACGACACCACGACCACCAGGAGCTGAAGACCATGTCCACCACCGAACACGAGCGGGTCGTGCGCGACTTCCTCACCGGGATGGGGCCGACCCCCGCCGACATCGCGTCCACTGTGGACAGATTCCTGACCGACGACTGCGTCTGGGAGAACCCCGGAACGCCCCCGTGCCACGGCAAGCCCGAGATCCTCAAGCTCATGCCGCCGGACTTCGCAAGGCTGGAGGTCCGCTTCCGGCACGTGGTCGCGGTCGGCGACACCGTGCTGGTGGAGCGGGTCGAGGACATGCTCCGCGAGGACGGCACCGCCATCGCGCGCAACCTCAAGGTGATGGCGGCCTTCGAGCTGCGCGGCGGCCGCATCAGCGCGTGGCGGGACTACTTCGACATCACCAACCTCGTGTCCGACCCGCCGGAGTGGTGAGCCCGGTGATCCAGGACCGGCAGACCGCGCCACCGTTGCCGCGGCACGCCCTGCGCAGCGCCTTCGGCCAGTTCCCCTCCGGCGTCACGGCGATCGCGGCACTGGTCGACGGCTCCGCGCTCGGCATCGCGGTGAGCTCGTTCACCACGGTGTCCCTCGACCCGCCGCTCGTGTCGATCTGCGTGATGGAGACCTCCAGGACCTGGGAGCGGCTGCGCACAGCCGACCGGATCGGGGTGAGCGTGCTCGGCGCGGAGCACGCCGCCACGGCCCGGCGCCTCGCGGCCGCCTCGGAACACCGCTTCACGGCGGGGGACTGGTGCGCGGGCGAGGGCGGTGCCATCCGGTTCACCGGGACGCCCGCGTGGTTGGAGTGCTCGCTCGAACGGGAGATCCCGGCCGGGGACCACGTCCTCGCGCTGCTGCGGATCCGGCGCGTCGAGTCGGACGCCGCGGTCCTCCCGCTGGTGTACCACGCGAGCGGTTTCCACCGCCTCGCCCACTGACCCAGGAAGGCAGTCACATGACGAACGTGCGCACGGACACGAAGGAGCTGCGGGTCGAGCTGGTGGAGCGGGTCCACTCGATCGGCCAGGTCCTCGCGGACGGCGTCGCCGCGGGCGACCGCGAGCGGCGGCTGCCCGACGCGACGGTGCGGGCCGTCGAGGAGTCCCAGGTCGGCATGCTCTGGACCGCCCGCTCCTACGGCGGGCTGGAGACCGACGTCCGGACCCTCAGCGAGGTCACCAAGACCCTCGCCCGGTACTGCCCGTCGACCTCGTGGGTGGTCAACAACATCAACGGGTCCAACCTGCTCGCCTCGCGCTTCCCCGAGGTGGCGCGCGACGAGGTGTTCGGCGCCAACCCCGGTGCCAAGCTGGCCTCGGTCTTCGTGGCGATGGGCAAGGCGGTCCGCGCCGACGGCGGGTACCTGCTCTCCGGCCGGTGGCCGTACTCCTCGGGGATCCTGCACGACGACTGGGCGATCCTGAGCGCGTTGGAGACCGACGCCGACGGCGAGGTCGTCCAGCCCGTCTCCGTGCTCGTGCCCGTCTCCGCGCTGACGGTCGAGGACACCTGGGCCACCGTCGGCATGCGCGGCACCGGAAGCCACACCTCCGTGGCCACCGACGTGTTCGTGCCCGAGCACCGGGTGATCCCGTTCCGGGTGCAGCTGGGCCGCGACAACGCCACCGACCTCTCGCTGCCGCCGCTGCTCCGCACGCCCGCCGTGGCCGCGATGGCCGTCATCTGCGCCTCGGTCGTGGTCGGCGTCGCGCAGGCGGCGCGGGCGGTCGTCGTCGACCGGGCACCGGGACGCGGGGTCGCGCCCACGGTCTACAAGAGCCAGCCCGACTCGCAGACGTTCGTGTCCTCGCTCGGCCGGACCGCGCTGACCGTCGACGCGGCCGAGA
This sequence comes from Umezawaea tangerina, assembly GCF_003002815.1. Lineage (GTDB taxonomy): Bacteria > Actinomycetota > Actinomycetes > Mycobacteriales > Pseudonocardiaceae > Umezawaea > Umezawaea tangerina. The sequence continues at coordinate 595,378 of NZ_PVTF01000008.1, forward strand.
TGCACGTGCGGCGCGCCGCGGACGTGATCGACGAGGCGGCCGAGGCCGGGATCGCCCTGCCGGACAGCGAGCTGCGCCGGATCCGCGGCGACGTCGGGCAGGCGGTGAACCTGGTGACCACCGCGCTCGACGAGCTGATGTGGCTGCACGGCGCCGCCGCGTTCGCCGAGTCGAGCCCCATGCAGCAGTACTGGCGCGACGCCAACACCGCGGCCCGGCACGCCATGCTCAACGTGCACGTCGGCCGCGAGCTCTACGGCGGCGCGTTCTTCGGGCTCGACTCCATCGTGCCCAGCCTCTGACCCGCCCCACCACCCAGCACGGCGAAGGAGCGCACCATGGACTGGCTTCCACCGTTCCTCTTCCCGATGTCGGACGTCGCGCCGGTCTCGATCGGCCCGGCCGACGTGCCGCGGTGGCTGTTCTGGTCGGTCGCCGGTCCCACCGCCGTCGGCTGGGTGCTGACCTACCTGCTGGCGATCCGGCAGGCCTTCCTCGACCGGCGGGTCGGCATCCCCGCGTACCTGGTGGCGGTGAACTTCGCCTGGGAGTTCAGCCTCACCTTCCTGCTGGAGCAGACGCCGACCCAGCGGGGGATCAACTTCTCCTGGGTGGTCATCAACGTCGTGCTGCTGTACCAGGTCTTCAAGTACGGCCGCGCCGACTACCCGACGCTGACGAAGCGGGCGTTCGGCTGGTCGGTCGTCGGTGTCCTGGTGTGGGCGTCGTTGCTCGTGATGGCGGGCGCGAACGAGTTCCACGACCTCGACGGCATGTACATCGGCATGATCATCAACGTGCCGCTCAGCGCCGCCTTCATCCTGATGCTCAAGCGGCGCGGGTCCTCGGTGGGGCAGTCCATGCACATCGCGACCGCGAAGTTCGTCGGGTCGCTCTTCGCCGGGTTCACCGGTTTCCTGCTCTACCCCTCCCGCCTGCTGTTCCTGGTGCTGGTGCCGACGATGGTCGCGCTCGACATCGCCTACCTCGTGGTGTTGCGCCGGAGAATGCTGGCCGAAGGCCGACCGCTCTGGTCGTTGCGCGCCCGAGTGGTACCGGTGGAATCCGCGGAACCGACTCCGGTGCACACCTAGAACCGGGTTCCGCGCGAACGGCGACCACCGGACTTCGCGGTCCGGTGGTTTTCGCCTGTCCGGCCAAGTCCGCTCGGGCAGGTGCCATTGTCGACGATTGCCCTCTCGGGCACGGTTTTTCCCTGCGGCTGATGGGGTAACCGGTCGCTGTCGCCGCCCGCTCGAAGTGGGTCCGACCGCCCGCGGCGGCGCAGGTCGCCTATTGTTCCGCCGCCGACTTCGGTACTTCCACAGGTATCGGCCGCGGGAATGCGCGTAGCGTTTGTCCTCCAGCCACGAGTCGTATTTCGAGGTGAGGATTGTCTGACGTGGATGTTGCAGTCGGTGAAGTCGCGGATGTGCTGTCCGGGACGCGGTGGGTCGGGGTCGACGAAGTGGAGCGCGACTCGTTCTTCGCGGACCCGTCGCTCGACCACGTGCCCGCCGTGGCGCTTTTCGACGCGGTCGTCCGCGCGGCGTCGACCATGCTCGGTCGGATCGACCCGGACCGGATCTCCTCCCGACTCCGGTCGGTCGAGGCGCGATTCCCGAAACCGTGCGGCCGCGGTGTGCCCGCGGATCTGCGGCTCGGTTTCCCCGACCTGAGGCCCGGTACCAGCTGCGTGCCTTTCGAGGTGTTCCAGGGGACCTCCGTCGTGTGCGTCGGCAGGCTGTGGATGTCGCACTCGGACGATGACGACGACGAGCTGCTGGCGCCGTGGATCATGAGTCCGGGCAGGCGGGCGGGCCACGGACTGCTGGACAAACACACACCGTGGCGCGTGCTCATCGGGCCTCCGCGCAGGACGACCGAGGACTACCTGGTCGCCGACATGGTGGGTCCGTCGGCCCCCGCCGACGCGGGTGTGCACCCGGCCAGCCTGCTCATGGAGGCGGCCTGCCAGGTCGCCACGGTCGTCGCGAAGGCGAACGGGAACGGCCAGAAGAACTCGCACTTCGCCCTGTCGTCGATCGAGATGTCGCTGTCGGCGGGCGAATCCTGGGAAAGCTACCCGGAGATGATCTGCCACTCCTGGGAGGTCGCCCGCAGGAAGGTGTCCGCCTCGATCGCCCTGCACGTGGACGGCGTGCCGAGGGGGAGCCTGGTGATCGACGGTCGTTAGGCAGGCGAACGGTTCGACGTCCGTTCCTCCGATTGTCGGACAATGCTCGTGATGACCAAGGGATCCGCGATACCGGTATCGCGGATCCCTTTTCGTGCGGGTGCGGCATCCGCGTGTCCGGGCTGGCATTCGCGTCCCGTCGGCGGGACAGTCCCGGCGGCAGCGGGGTCTCGCGGTCCGGGTCCGCCCCGTGGGTGGGGCGGAAAACCTCCGATCATCGTGGAACGGTATAGGCGAATTCATGCCAGAGCGGAGGAGTCCGTGCGTTGTCAACAAGTCGGGTGTTTCGGGCCGGTGAAATCTCCGAATACCCGATATTCCCAGTGTTCGTTTCGGTATCGTGCTGAGACGGGAGGTGACCGTTCGGGCAATGGGGGTGTAGCGTGATCTCCGAACGGGCAGCCCCAACTCCGCAATTGGTGAGGGGATGACCGAGTGGGATCGGCACACCGTCAATCGCCTGTTCGGCTTTGCCGATGTGTTCTCACCAGCCGTAGTGTCCTGGTTACGGCGCGGGATCTTCCGCCAGTGCTGCCAGACCTCCGAGTGCATGCGGGGAGTGCGTATGGTTCCGACCGCGGAATTGAGGGTCTCACTGCTCGGCGAGCCCAGGGCCTGGCGCGGCGACTCCCCGCTCAAGCTCGGCAACGGTCTGCAGGCCGCGGCGTTCGTGGCGCTCGCCCTGCGCGCCAACCGGGTCGTGACGCGGTCCGAGCTGGTCACCGACCTGTGGGGCGACACCCGCCCGACCGGGGCGAGCAGCCGGATCTACACCTACATCTCCGCGCTCCGCCGGATCCTGGACGGCGGCGGTCGGGGTGCCGAGGAGGTGCTGGAGAGCGGCTACTCCGGCTACCGGCTCTCGATCGCCTCGGACGACCTCGACTTCGCGCTCCTGCAGCGCTACCGGGACAACGCCCGCGTGTCGCGCGCCGCGGGCGACCTCGGCGGCGAGCTGTCCTCGTTGGACCTCGCGCTCGGCATGTGGCACGGGGAGGCGCTCGGCGGCGTGCCGGGCCCGCTCGCCCTGTCCTGGCGCGGACGCCTGGACGAGGTGAAGCTCGCGCTGAGCGCCCGCCGGGCCTCCCTGATGATCGACCTCGGCCGCCCCGACGAGGTCGTCGACGAGCTCAAGGCGCTGGCCGCGCTCTACCCCGTGCGCGAGGACATCCACCACTCGCTGATGCTGGCGCTGTTCCGTTCCGGCAGGCGCCTGGAGGCGCTCGAGGTCTACCGCGAGGCCAGGGACGTGCTCGTGGACCGGTTCGGCACCGAGCCGGGCGCCGCCCTGCGCGCGCTGCGCCAGGAGGTCCTCTCCGGCAGCGCCCCCGCGGCCACCGTGCCGGGACCCGCGGGCGTCGCGGCACTGGCCGACCACGGGCTGTCCGGCGACGTCCGGCTCCGCATCGCGAACGCGCGCCCGGCCTCGTTCGTCGGGCGGGCCGGGGAGCTGGCCCGGATCCGCACCGCGCTGGCCGGTGTCCGCGCGGGCCGCGGCGGCTCGCTCTGGGTCAACGGCGCTCCGGGCACCGGGAAGACCGCGCTGCTCGGGGAAGGGCTCGCCGACGCGGTGGGCGGGGAGTGCGTGATCGGCTGGGCGGTCGCTGACGAGATGTCGCACCAGGTCCCGCTCGGCGTGCTGGAGGAGTGCGTCGGCAACCTGGACAGCGCTTTCCGCGCGCACGTCGGCCAGTCCGGCCCCGACCTCGTGGCCGAGGGTGCGGCGACCCGCGCCGACACCCGCCTCCGGCTCGGCGGCGTGATCGCGCGGGTGCGGGCGCTGCTGGAGTGCGCGGGCGGGCGACCGCTCGTGCTGGTGGTCGACGACCTGCACTGGGCCGACGACGAGACGCTGCTCGTGTGGCGGCACCTGCACACGATGACCCGGCGCCACCCGCTGCTGCTCGTCACCTCCTGCCGCCCGCTGCCGCGCAGGCGCAACCTCGACCTGCTGCGCATGCTCGTGACGGAGTCGGGCTGCGACACCTTCGAGCTCGGCGAGCTGTCCGACACCGAGGTGCGCGACCTGCTCCGGAGCGCGCACACCGCTGACCGGCGCGCCAACCACGCCGTGGTGACGATGTCGGGTGGCAACCCGGCGTTCGTCCACGCGATCGCGGCGCAGGCGGCGGTCGCGCCGCAGGTCCGGAGCTGGCCGGCCACCCCCGACCCGGTCGTCGAGGTCGTCCGCGACCACCTCGACTGCCTCTCCGGGGGCACCAGGGACATGCTCCGCCAGGCGTCGCTGCTCGGCGTCTCGCACTCGGTCGGCGAGCTGCTCAGGGCGAGCGGCAAGCGCGCCCACGACCTGCTGAACTTCGTCGACGAGGCGCTGGCCGGGGGAGTGCTGGTGGACCTCGGCGGGTCCCGGCTCAGGTTCCGCCACCCGGTCGTGCGCCGGGTCCTCTACGAGTCGGTGCCGGTCGCCCTGCGCCGGGCCGCGTTGCACGAGGTCGGCGTCGTCGACACGACGGCGCTGTCCACGTACTGGTCCCGCCCGGTCGAGACGCACACCTCCGCGCACGAGGACGTCGGTGACCGGCTGGTGCCGTCGTCGAGGTCGCTGCCGAGGTACCGGCCGTGACCACCGCACCCGGTCGACGCCGGTGGTGAGGGGAGTCGTGGCGCAGCCGCGGGCCGACGGCCCGGCAGGTGACGCGCGCCGCCGTGCGGACCTGATCGCCCGCGGCCGCTGGGAGGAGGCGGACCGCCTCGCCGAACGGGTCGGTGCCGACGCCGTGGACCTCGCCGGCCTGGTGTATGTGCCCGGTGGCGAGGCGCTGGCCCCCGGCACCGCGGCGCACCCGGTCGGCGGAAGCCGGCTGGAGGGCCGTGAGCGGGCGCTGAAGGCGCTGCTGCTGGCCAACCGGGGCGTGGACAGGGCCGTGGCCGTCGAGTCGGCACTGGCGGTCCTGGAGTCGCCCGCGCGGCTCGACGTCGTCTGCTTCTGGACCTCGGTCATGGTGCTGACGTTCGCCGACGAGCTGGAGCACGCCCAGGCCGCGTGCGACCGCGTGGAGGAGTCGCCCGAGTGGACCGGGACGGCGGCCTGCCGCGACACGGTCGGCCTGCTGCGGGCGCGGATCCACACCATGTCGGGGCGGACCGAGGAGGCGATCGACCTCCTGCTGGTGCTGCTGTCCTCGGGTGGGCTCGGACGGCTCACCGGGCTCGCGGTGGCGTGGGCGGTGTCCCTGCTCGCCGACCGCGGCGAGGTCGCCGCGGCCAACGACCTGTTGGAGGGCAACGGCTTCACCGGCTCGATGGACGGCGCGCCGGACCGCGCGGAGCTGCTGGCCGCGCGCGGCGGGCTGCACCTGAGCGGCGGCAACTTCGAGCGCGGGCTCGACGACTTCCTGGCTTGCGGCCGCGAGCTGGACGCGCGCGCGGTGTCGAACTCCGCCGTCATCGCCTGGCGCACCGGCGCGGCGCTGTGCGCGGCGGCGATCGAACGCCGGGACCTCGCCTTCGCGCTGGCCAACGAGGACGCGGCCCGCGCGGCGACGTGGGCGACCCCGCGCAGGCTGGCGGTCGCGCTGCACGTCCTCGCGGTGGCCCGCCGGGCTCCCCGCAGCGTCGACCTGCTCAAGGAGGCCGTGGCGCTGCTGGACGGGCTGTCCTGCCCGGAGCTCTACCGGGCGGGGCACGACCTGGCGGTGCTGCTCGGCGAGCAGGGGGAGCTGGCCGAGGCGCGGTCCGTGCTGGAGAGCGCCCGCCAGGTCGCCGAGCGCGGCGGGAACGCCTTCTGGGCCAAGCGGTTGGAGACCGCGGTGCGCCAGCTCGGCGTCTCCGACGCGGTCCCGCTGACCCGGCAGGAGCTGGCGGCCGCGAAGCTCGCCAGGGCCGGGTACAGCAACAAGCAGATCGCCGAGAAGCAGATGGTGACCCCTCGGATGGTGGAGCTGCACCTGTCGAGCGTGTACCGCAAGCTCGGCCTCTCGGGCAGGCTCGACCTCGCGCTGACGATGACCCTGGGCGACTGACGGTCCGGCGGACACCACCGGAACCCCGGTGCGGCAACGGTTCCCGCGGCGGTCGCCCGGTGTGCCCGCGGTGCACACCCGGCGCGCGTCGTCCGCTCCACCCCGTCGTCCACCGCGCGCCCGGTCGGCGCGCGGCGTCCGGCAGGGGTCAGATCACGCCCATCCGCAGGGCGTAGGCCACCGCGTGGGGCCGGTTGCGGAGCTTGAGGCGGCTGGTCACCCCGAAGATGACCCGCTTCACCGCCCGTTCGGAGAAGCTCAGCTTGACCGCGATCTCCGCGGTGTCCAGGCCGTCCGACATCAGCCGCAGGACGTCGATCTCCCGCGGGGTCAGGCCCGAGGTGTGCAGACCGTGCGGCGAGAGGACCTCGCGCTGGATCCGCTCGACCTGCTTGAGCAGCTCGCCGAGCATGTTCGCGGGTAACACGCCCCCACCCGCCGCGGCCGTCAGCACGGCTTCCTCGATGCGCTCCTTGGTGGCGGAGCCCCGCGGCAGGACCGCGACGACGTTGCACTCGACGGCCGTGAACAGGTCGGCGCGCGTGATCTCGCCCGCGATCAGCGCCACCGGCGCCCCGAGCGAGGCCTTCACCTTGCGGAGGGAGGAGGCCACCTTCACCGTCATCCGGTCGGCGACGACCACGACGACGTCCACCTGGGTGTGGCGGTCGGTCGCGACGACCTCGATGTTGGGTCGGGAGTCGAGGTGGCCGCTGATTGCCGAGCGCGTCAACGGATCCCCTGCCTGAACGAGCACTCTCACCAAGTTCACGTGGCCTCCTCCTAAGTCTCTCGCAGCTGTTGGGACAAGTGTGCGAGTACCCACTCCAAGAACTCTCTACGTGATCTCCTCCCGAGCCCACGGCCACCGGGAACCTCCCGCGCCGGCCCGCGGTTCGACCCGAGACCGCGGCGGACGGCGTTGTTGTCCGCGCAAGTGCTTGCGGGTGAGGGGTCCGCGCTCACGGCCGCTGCGGACGATGGCACGGCGGGGGCGCGGTGGCCAGCGGGTCGTTCCGCGCGCCAGGACCGCCTCAGCAGCCGCGCTGCTGGTGGACGGCGAGGCGCAGCGACACCGGCACGCTCTCGTACAGGACCCGCCGCAGCAGCGGGTGCGCGAACCGGACCTCGTCGTCGGACTCCTGCAGCGCGCCGACCTCGAGCGCTTCGGCGAGGACGTCGACCAGGTCGCTCGCCCGCGCCCCCGTGGTGGCCATGATCTCGTCCACCGAGCAGGAGTCGCCGAGCAGGGCCATGGCGCGCAGCACCTCCCGCGCCTCCACCGACAGGTGCCCGAAGTGGTCGAGCACGACGGCGGCCACCGAGTGGGGAACCGCTTTCCACTTGCGCACCTGGCCGTGGTGCTCGACGGCGGCGGCCATGGCCAGCAGGTACGCGGGGTTGCCGCCCGCGAGCGCGACGATGGTCCGCACCGAGGTGTGCGCCAGCGGCTGGACCCGTTCCAGCAGGTCCCGCGCCTCGGGGTCGGTCAGCGGCGGCAGCAGGACGGTGGTCGACCGGAACTCGCCGGTCAGCTCGCGCATCAGGTCGAGGTCGCGCCTGCCGGGGAGCGGGCGGCACGCCGACACCATCAGCAGCGGGCGGTGCTGGCTCAGCCCGCGCAGGTAGTGCCACACCGACAGGCTCTCCAGGTCCGCCCACTGGAGGTCGTCCAGGACCATCACCAGCGGCTGGGTGACGTGCGACCCGACGACCTGGCGCACGTGGTCCAGCACCGAGGACACCGGGGTGTCCGGGCCGAGGCTGACGTGCGCCGACGGGACGTGGGGGAGGGCGGCGCCGATGTCGCTGAGGCAGCGCTCCACGGTGTAGAAGGGGATGTCCTGGGTGAACTCGTCCGCGCCGGTCCAGCTCACCGTGCAGCTCGCGGCCGTTGTGCCCGCCAGCGCCTCGGCGAGCAGCGCGCTCTTGCCGCTGCCGGGGGCGCCCTCGACCCAGACGCACCCGCCGCGGCCCGCCAGCACGTCCGCCACCGACGACCGCAGCCGGGCGACCAGGTCGGCGCGCCCCACGAACGGCTTGGACGCGCGGGTGCGGGCGGCGATCCGGAGCGCCTGCCGCGACCCGGTGAACTCCGACGGCTGGCCGACCGTCGTGTCGCCCGCGAGGATGCGCTGGTGCAGCGCGCGCAGCGCGTGGCCGGGCTCGGTGCCGAAGCGGTCCACCAGCACGTCGCGCGCCCGCCGGTAGGCCTCCAGCGCGTCGGTCTGCCTGCCCGCCCGGAACATCGAGGTCATCAGCAGGCCGTGCAGCCCCTCGCGCGCCGGGTTCGCGCGCACCAGGTCGACCAGCTCGTCGATCACCTCGTCGTGCCTGCCGGTGGCGACGAGGAGTTCGGCCCGCCGTTCCAGCACCGAGAGCCGGACCTCCTTGAGCCGCAACCGGTTCGCCTCGGCGAAGGGACCCGGCACCCCGGAGAGCGCCTCGCCGTTCCACAGCGCCAGCGCCTCGTCCAGCGCGACGAGCTCGTGGGCGGTGTCGCCCGCCTCGTTGAGCACGCGCGCCTGTTCGCGCAGCCGGTCGAGCCGCTGCACGTCCAGCGCGTCCGGCCGCAACGCCAGCTGGTACCCGGCGTAGGACGTCGTGAGCGCGGTGGCCTTGGGCGCTCCAGCGGGCCCCAGGGCGCGCCGGAGACCGGAGATGTAGGTGTACAGACCACCGGACGCGCTCGCGGGCGCCTCCGGCCCCCACACGGCGTCGATGAGCTCCGCGCGCGACATGGAGTGGTTGGCGCGCATGGCCAGAGCGGCGAACACGGCCCGTCTCAACCCGCCGCCCAGCGGCACCGGCCTGCCGTCGTGCCAGGCCGCGGGCTCACCGAGGAGGACCACTTCGAGTGACAGGTCCGCCGAAGTCACGCACACCTCCGCACGCACGAGGATCGAAGTGCGTCACCGGCGGCCCGCGGGGGACGGCGATCGCGCGTTCACACCCCGCCGAGACGTTACGGTCGCCCATCCGGGAATGACATCCGCCAGGTGGTTGTGTCGGGAATACCGGGCTTGTGCACTATAGGAAAACGGGCGTGACCCATACCGTCCGGGCACGTGGGTCTGCCCGTTCGGACGGACTATTCCGCCCCTGGGTGCGAACGCATTCCGTTCGGGCGCCCCGGAACGGCCGGAACGGGTGGTGCCCCGCCCGTTCCGGGGGCAGGACCGGCGTCGGTCGACCACCCGTGGGAAGCGCTTACTCCGGGCGGACTGACCGCTCCGCGCCCGCCGAGCCCATCGCGTCCGCCAGCATCTCGGTGAACTGCCGCCGCAGCGGCGTCCTGAGCGGCGCGGGGATCCTCTCGTAGGCCGCCCGCCACAACGCGGTCGTGCGGAACGCGAACCCCTGCGCCTCCCGGACCACGACCTGCCCGGCGACGGCCTCGTCGAGCGCCGCCCTGACCGCGTCGGCGGGCAGGGCCGTGACGACGACCAGGTCCGACTCGGTGAACTCCGCCCCGAGCACCGCCGCCGACCGCACCACGCACATCGACGCGGTGGACACCGACAGCAGCGTCCGCTGCGCCGCGGACGCCGTGCCCCGCACCGGAGGCCCGGTCTCGACAGGGGTGGTGCCGCCCGGCCTGCTGGACACCTTGCGCCCGCGCAGCGCGCGGCCGAGCTCCAGCAGCCGCAACGGGTTGCCCGCCGCCTGCGTGGCCAGCCGCACGGCGGTCCACGCGGCGCAGCCGCCCGCCGTCTCGCGGACCAGGAGCTCGGCGTCGGCGGGGCCGAGGGGGGCGAGGTCGACCACGTGGCCGTCGGCCTGCCGCACGGCCTGCCGGAGCGCGTCGAGGTCGGGGCGGTCGCCGTGCGGGCGCGAGGTGGCCACCAGCAGCAGCGGCAGGTCGCGGGTGGCCTGGACCAGCCTGCGCCACATCCGGATGGTGGCGCCGTCGGCCCGGTGCAGGTCGTCGATCACCAGCACGAACGGGGTCTTGGCGCAGGTCCGCACGACCAGGTCGGCGACGCGGTCGTCCACGCTGTCCTCTTCGAGCCCCGGCGCGTGCCTGCCGCCGGGGGCCAGGTCGATGTCGAAGCAGTTCATCAGCACCTGGAGGTCGAACCGGCCGAGCAGCTCGTCGGCGTGCGCCCAGCCCAGCGTGCAGCCCCCGGTGTCCGCGCCCGCCAGTCCCGCGGTCAGCAGTGCCGACTTGCCGGTGCCGGCGTCGCCCTCGATCCACACCGCGCCACCGGTTCCGGCGACCAGGTCGTCGACCAGCGCGCGCAGCCGCTCCAGCGCGGCCGCCCGGCCGACCAGGTCGGGCTGCGGCCTGGTCATCGAGTCCTGGACCGACGCGGGCACCACCGGGCCGGGCGCGCGCCGGGAGACGGCCGTCGACGGCCTGCCGGACAGGGGGCTCGCGTCCGCGCGGATGCGGGCGTGCAGCTCGGTCAGCGCGGGTCCCGGTGACACCCCGAGCTCCCTGGCCAGGGTGAGCCGGGCGTCCTCCACCGCGGCGAGCGCCTCGGCGTGCCTGCCGCACCGGTGCAGCGCGAGGGCGAGCAGCTCCCTGGCCGACTCCCGCAGCGGTCGCTCGCGGACCAGGTCGGCGGCGTCGGCGACGACCTCGTTCTGGTGCCCCGCCTCGATGAGGATCCGCGCGCGCTGCTCGATCGCGGCGATCCGCGACTCGCCGAGGCGCTGGCCCTCCAGCTCCGCGTACGGGCCGGGGACGGAGGAGTACGCCTCGCCCTTCCACAGGCCCAGGCCCAGCGTGAGCGAGTCGACCGCGCCTTCCAGGTCGCCGTTCTGCAGGCGCCTGCCCGCCTCGGCGCGGCACCGCTCGAACGACAGGCTGTCGACATCGGCCTCGTCGAGCTGCAGCCGGTAGCCGCGCGGGGTGGTGACCAGCAGGTCCCGTGCCGGACCGAGGGCGCGGCGCAGCCCGGAGACGTAGGTGTGCAGGTTGCCCTGCGCGGTGGCGGGCGCCCCCGTGCCCCACACGGCGTCGGTCAGCTCGCGGTAGGAGACCTCCTCGGCGGCGTTGCCGACGAGCACGGCGAACGCGGCGCGCTGCCGTGCGGTGCCGAGTGCGATTTCGGTGTCGCCGAGCCACGCCCTGAGCGGGCCCAGCACATCGACTCGAAGTCTGCCGTACACCTGGCGGTTCCTCCCGGCCACGCCCGCGGCTGAGCTGTGGTCTTCCTCGTTCCGGTGGTCGGACTTCGGCGGGACACCCGCCGGTCGACCCTCCTGTGCAGGGGAAGGGGCCACCGAGTGGTCACCGGTCTTCCCCCTTCCGCGCCGTTCCGCCCCCGTCGCCGCGTTCGTCCACAAGGGACCGACGAGTGCCGGACCGGGTCGTTCCGGGCCGACGTCCCGAGTCAACCCCTAAGTTGTGGACCTTGGAAACGGCTCCGGGCGGAGCGGGCCCCTTCGGACGCCACGGCGTGCCCGATCAACAGCCACGGCTGTGCGGCCCGGTCTTCGGGCCCCTACCGGGCACGTTCCCGCCGGGATGCGGGCCTGCTCGCGGGCGCCCGAGCGCGTACGGTCGGCGCAGGTGGGACAAGTCGCCGCCCCGACCAGTGTGGCAGCTCCGGCGGCCGGTCCGCCGGGCCGGTCCCGCAGTCGGGGTGCCGGGCTGGGAACGGGCTCGGTGGCGCATGTGTCCGATCTTGACACGCCGGAGGCCCGCTCACGATCATGGATGTCGCCGGACAGGTGCGGCTTCGTCCGTGGTCGAGTGGCGACCACCCCGGTAGCGCAGTGCTCGGGAACGACGACACGGAACCGCGAGTAGTGGCACATGACTCCACCGCACGGGCAGGCGACCTCGCGAGGCGACGACCGGGAACCCGGTGTCGACCTCCTGCCGGGGGTGTTCGCACCCTCCTACCTGCTGCCCGTGCCCGGTCGCAGGCCCGTTCGCCGGACCCCGCCGGGCGACCTCGTGGCGGAGGCGTTCGGCATCGAGGGGGAGCGCTTCGGTCCGGAGGTCCCCGCGAACCGGGACGACCGGCCCCCTGATCCCGACGCCGTGTTCGGCACTCCCGGCCCGCCCCGCACCCACGGCCCCGACTGCGCGGCCGCGCTCGCCGTTGCCGCGCTGGGCCGCGGCGTCGACCGGGCCGCCGCCGTGCGGTACGCGCGGGCGGCACTGGCCGACCCGGACTGCGGCGCCGACGCGGGCTGCGCGTGGCACGCGCTGGTGACCCTGGTCGAGGCGGACGACCTCCCCGCCGCCGACGCCGGGTGCGTGCGACTGGCCGCCACCCCGCTCGGCGACCAGGTCCGGGCCCTGGTCCGGGGCCGGATCAGCTTCCTGTCCGGCGACGCCGGGGGCGCCCGCGAGGTCCTGGAGGCACGGCTGGCAGCCGGCGTCGACCCCGCACTGGAGCCCGCCGCCACCGCCTGGCTCACCGACGCGCTGGTCGGGCTCGGCGACACCAGGACCGCGGGCGAGCTGCTGCTGCGGCGCGGCTACGCGGACGCCCTGCCCCGCGAGGTAGCCGGACGGCCGCTCGTCCTCGCCGCCCGCGGCGCCCTCCGGCTCGCCGAGGGCGGTGTCCTGCGCGGCGTCAAGGACTTCCTGCTCTGCGGCCGCGAGCTCGCCAACGCCGGTTTCGCCACCGGCGCCACCCTCACCTGGCGCTCACGTGCCGCCCTGGGCGCCCTCGCCCTGCGCTCCCACGACCTCGCCGTCGAACTCGCCCACACCGAACTGAAGTCCGCCCGCGCCTGGGAAGCCCCCCGCACCCTCGGCTGGGCTCTCTACGTGTCCGCACTCGCCGAAGCGGGCGACCGCGGCGTCGCCCTGATGACCGAGGCCGTCGACCTCCTCGACTTCGCCCACGCCCGCCACGAACTGGTCCGCGCCCTCTACGACCTCGCCCAGCTCCTCGACAACCGCGGCGACCTCAGCCGCGCGCGACGAGCCCTCAAACGCGCCACCGCCACCGCCGAGCAGTGCCACAACGCCTACTGGACCACCCACTGCACCCGCGCCCTGCGCACCCTCGCCGCCGGCACCCCAGAGGAAGTCCTCACCAACCAGGAAGCCAGAGTCGCCGAACTGGCCCGCGCCGGCTACCGCAACGACGAGATCGCCGCAAAAATGGGCCTGACCCGCCGCACCGTCGAGTTCCACCTCTCGGCCATCTACCGCAAGCTGGGCATCGCAGGCAGACGCGACCTGCACACCGCCATGACCGCCAGAGCCTGAAAACACAGCCCAAAAACACCCACCGCCCACTGATCCCACCGATGGCCGGTGAGCGGTGAGCGGTGAGCGGTGAGCAAGCAAACACCCGAAACCACAACGAAACCGAGCACGCCCGTCCGCCCGTGCGGCCGACTTGACTTGGGGTTTTTGGGCTTAAACTTGCGGCGGCGGGCAGGCTCTACCACCTGCCCTTTTTCGCCCGACGAAGCCCAAAAAAGGGGCCCCAAGTCAAGTCGGCCGCACCCGGAGACCGCTGTAGCGACACCCCGATTACACCTCAGCGACCAATATCCCGCTCACACCTCAGCACAGACATCCCGCCGAGCTCTCGACACCAACACCCGATACCAACCAAACCCACTAACCAACCGACACCGCAGGTGCCAACCCCTCCACCGGCTCCATGTCCTCCGCCAGCTTCATGGCCTCCTCGATCAACGTCTCCACGATCAGGTGCTCGGGCACGGTCTTGATCACCACGCCCTTCACGAAGATCTGTCCCTTGCCATTCCCCGACGCCACCCCGAGGTCCGCCTCCCGAGCCTCTCCCGGCCCGTTCACCACGCACCCCATCACCGCGACGCGAAGGGGGACCTCCATCCCCTCCAACCCCGCCGTGACCTGCTCCGCCAACGTGTACACGTCGACCTGGGCCCGCCCGCACGACGGGCACGACACGATCTCCAGCTTGCGCGGCCGCAGGTTCAGCGTCTGCAGGATCTGGATCCCGACCTTGATCTCCTCCACCGGCGGCGCCGACAGGGACACCCGGATCGTGTCGCCGATGCCCTGGCGCAGCAGCGCGCCGAACGCCACCGCGGACTTGATCGTCCCCTGGAACGCCGGTCCGGCCTCGGTCACGCCGAGGTGCAGCGGGTAGTCGCACCGCTCGGCCAGCTGCTCGTAGGCGGCCACCATCACGACCGGGTCGTTGTGCTTCACCGAGATCTTGATGTCGTGGAAGTCGTGCTCCGCGAACAGCGAGGCCTCCCACAGCGCCGACTCCACCAGTGCCTCGGGGGTCGCCTTGCCGTACTTCGCCAGCAGCCGGGGGTCCAGCGACCCGGCGTTCACGCCGATGCGGATCGGGGTGCCGTGGTCCTTCGCGGCGGCCGCGATCTCCTTGACCTGGTCGTCGAACTTGCG
>NZ_PVTF01000009.1 GCF_003002815.1 Umezawaea tangerina
GTGTGCGGATCGGATGCGTCAGACACATCCACTTCGCCCAGAGGTCCTCGCTTGTTCAACTCGACACGCCGTTCACAACCTCACTAGTCACAACAGCTAGGCGCTGAAGGCTTGCTCCCGGTCCCGCTCCTCCGACGTCCCGGCGGTCCTGCCGACCGCGTGGCGGAGGGTGGGCGGTGCCGTCGACGAGGTGACGACGGCGACCAGGATGGTGATCGTGCGGGTCTCGGTGGTCGGGACGCCGAGGCGCGGACCCGCGGTGGCGAAGAGGTGTGGAAGGTCCGTTCTTCCCGGTGGCGGAACGGTTTCGGCGCCCAGGACGCGTGCCGTCAGGCCACCGTCAGCGGATCTCCTCGATGACCGAGATCCCGGTGCTCCCGTTGCTGCCGAACCGCTCCCACACCTCGTCCAGGCGGATGCGGCCGTCCTCCAGGACGACCGGCGTGCTGGCGCAGTGCCCGGAGACCACCTCGCCGTCGTCGAGGACCATGCAGTAGGCGAAGTCCAGCTTCCCGTCGGGCGCGCACGTCCCGGTGAGGGCGCCGCGGCGGGCCTTGCCGCCGAGGAACTCGCCCCACAGCAGGTCGCCCTCCTGCCGGTAGACCGCGACACGGGACTCCTCCGGGGCGCCGTCGGCGACCGGGCTGAACCTCTTGCCGTCGTAGTTGATCACTTCTGCTTCTCCTCGCGGATCTCTAGCGTGCAGCACTTGGCGCTGCCACCGGACTTCAGGAGCTCGGACAGGTCGACCCCGATCGGGACGAACCCGCGGTCGGCGAGCACGTCGTGCAGGTGCGCGGCCTCCTGGGCGAGCAGCACGTGCCTGCCGTCCGACACGGTGTTGAGGCCGAACACCTCGGCGTCGGCGTCGGTGGCCAGCACCGCTTCGGGGTACAGGTCGAGCAGGACCGCCTGGCTCTGCGTGGAGAACGCGGGCGGGTAGTACATGACCTCGTCGTCGTCGAGCACCGACAACGCGGTGTCGAGGTGGTAGAAGCGCGGGTCGACGAGGGTCAGCGCGACGACCTCGCGGCCGAGGAACGCGGCCGCCTCGGCGTGCGAACGGGGGTCCGTGCGGAACCCGGTGCCCGCCAGGATCCGGTCGCCGACGACGAGGTAGTCGCCCTCGCCCTCGTTGACGAACTCCGCCTCGCGGGTGCGGAACCCGTTGGCGCGGAACCACTCCAGGTAGGCGGGTGCCTCGGGCGCCCGCTCGGCGTGGCGGAAGCGGGCGGAGAGCACCCGGCCGTCGACGACGGTCGCGCCGTTGGCCGCGAACACCATGTCCGGCAGGCCCGGCACGGGGTCGACCAGGTCGACCCGGTGGCCCAGCCCCAGGAACAGGCCGCGCAGCCGTTCCCACTGCACCAGGGCGATGGCGGTGTCGGTGGGCTTGTCGGGCCGCATCCACGGGTTGATGGAATAGGTGACGTCGAAGTGCTCCGGTCGGCACATCAGGTACCGGCGCGGTCCGGCGACGCGGACCGGTCTCGGCGATGTCTGGGGCAGCACGGGAGTCCTCTCGTGGTGGACTGGTCGGACCGCTCCCCCGGCGCCGCGGGTGGCGCGGCGCCGGAGGTGTCGGGGAGTCGTCGCTACGGGGCGAACGTGACCTTGATCTTCGCGGCGAAGTCGGTCATCCTGGCGAAGGCGTCCTGCTCGGAAGTACCGGTGGTGCCGAGGAAACCGAGGATCGTGTTGCCCTCCGGGGGCCTGCGGATCGTGTCGCCGGGTCGGGCGGTGATCTTGAGTAGGAACACCCGGTCGGACTCGCTCACCTCCGCGGGCACGTCGACGTGCTCGACCACGCCCGCCTCGGAGATCAGGCACATCGCGGTGACGTGCACGCCGGTCGGCTCGAAGTGCCGCACGGCGGGCCTGCGACCCGCCGCGATGTCGACGACGGCCGCGATGGGGTCGTAGTCGGCGGTGGTGCGGGCGATCAGGTCGAGCCCGCCGCCGCCGACCCTGGCCGCGATCTCCAGCAGGTAGGGCTTGCCCTCGTGGAAGCGGACCTCGGCGTGCATCGCGCTGCGCCGCAGGCCCTGCGCGTGCGCGCCCGCCTTGACCACCGCGTGCACGGCGGCCAGGTCCTCGGCGCTCATCGACGTCGGCGCGTGGTGCACGTCGTCGTCGAACGTGCCGCCCTCGGCGGTGATCCGGTCGACCACCGAGCCGAGGTAGACCTCGTCGTCCCAGGCAACGGCTTCCATCAGGTACTCGCGACCGTCCAGGAAGGACTCGACGAGCAGGCCCTGCGGACCGAGGTCGATGCCGTCGGCCTCCGAGTTGGCCCAGAACATCCCGCGGATGCCGTCGATCGCCTGCGCGAAGTGCTCGGTCAGCTCGGCGGCGTCGTCGCACTTGAACACGAAGTTGCTGCCCGCGCCCATGGTGGGCTTGAGGATGACCGGGTAGCCGAACTCCTCGGCGGCGGCCAGCGCCTGCGGGAGCTCGGTGGCGTAGCGGAAACCGGGGTGCGGTGCCGCCGCGCGCTCGTGGGCCTGGCGCATCAGCAGCTTGTTGCGGCTGTTGAGCGCCGCCTCGACGCCGATCCCCGGCAGGCCGAGGGCTTCCGCCACGGCGGCGACCGCGATGACCGCGGCCTCGGAGAAGGTGAGCACGCCGTCGAAGTGCTCGGTGGCGTGCCACTCCTTGGCCGCGGCGATCAGCTCGTCGAGGTTCCTGTTGCCCACCAGGCGGTAGCGGTCGGCGGGCCAGAAGTCCTCGGTGCCCTCGCCGTTGAGCACGAACAGGTCGACGCCCAGCGCCCGCACCTGCTCGTAGCGGGAGGTGTAGTAGTTCAAGTACTGACGGGTCTCGATCGTGAGCAGTTTCATGGCCTGCCGTCTACCTCGCGCCGTCGAGAGCGGGGGTCCGCTCGGGGGTGTCCGCCGTGTTCGGCAGACGGGGGAACCGGAAGGGGGCGATCTCGTGCGGCTGGTCGCCGGTGATGCGGAGGTCGACGCCCTCGGCGACGAGCGCGTCGGTGACCTCGACCATGATCGGCGCGACGCAGGAGAGCAGCGTGCGGATCTCCAACAGCAGGTCGCCCGGCCGCACCGGCGCGCTGCCGTTGGCGCTCAGGTCCAGCGAGTCGGCCGACCTGCGCAGCCGGTCGAGCTGGGTGAGCACGGTCTCCGCGGCACGGCCGAGGCTGAAGTTCGGCAGCTCGTAGCAGAGCCGGAAGCGCTCCAGCATCGCCGCGGCCCGCCGCCGTCCGACCTCGGTGGTGGGCAGCGGCGCCGCGGTGTCCAGCGCCACCAGGCCGAGCGTCAGCGCCTCGGACAGAGCGTTCCACGGCTCCACCAGTCGCCGCGTCGTGACGCCGTGCATGGCGTCCCGGCTGAAGTTGGTCCGCTGGTACTCGGGGGCGGTGAGTGCCAGGAAGAACCTGACCAGGTCGCGCGGGACCTCCGCCAGCAGGTCCGCGCTCCAGATGAGGTGGTTGCGGCTGGTGGAGAACTTCTCGCCGTCGAGGTCGTAGAACTCGTTGCACACGTTGGCGTCCGGCGTGGTGTAGCGCTCGCCGTGGGCCAGCAGCATCACCAGGTCGACCAGACCCCAGTGGTAGACGTTGTCGAAGCCGTGGAAGTACACCAGCTCCGCGTCACCGGCCGCGAGCCACGCCTCGTCGGTCGCGGCCGTCTCCTTGCCCTGCTGGGCGTTGGCCCACCAGGTGGCGTAGATGGAGGCGGGCATCGCCTCGATCCACGGGTACAGGACCTGCCCCGGCGTCTCGGGGAACGGTGCCGCGATGCCCCACGTGCCGGGGAAGGTCACCGGGATCTCCGGCAGCGGGCGGGCGAGCAGCTCGCCGATCAGCTGCTTGGCGTGCGGGCGCCAGCGCGGCGTGCGCGACGCGTAGTACGCGGTGAGCCGCTCGCGGTAGTCCTCCATGGCCAGCACCAGGATGGTCTGCTCGCGGTAGACGACCACGTCCGTCGGGTCCACCGTGTACTTGGGGTCCAGCAGCTCGTCGAAGTTGTTGGGGTGCCCGCAGGTCTCGCAGGCACCGCCGCAGCTGCCCGCCATGCACACCGGGCAGGTGCCCGAGACGAGCCCGTCGAACAGGAAGACGCCCGCGTTGCGCGCGTAGGGCAGCCGGACCGTGCGCAGCTTGAACCGGCCCGCGGCGTGCAGCTCGGCCACGTAGTCGAGCACGGTCCCGCGGTACCGGTCGTCGATGGGCGGCAGCCCGGCCATCAGCGTGCCCATCGCCGCCAGCGAGCGCTCGATCTGCGCCGTGGAACGGGAGACGAGCTCCTCCGGCGTAATGCCCTGGCGGTGCGCCGTGGCGACGACGTAGGTCTGGCTGTCGTCGGTGCACGTCGTGTACACCACCGGTCTGCCCGTCGCCCTCAGGTAGCGGGAGTACACGTCGCCGGCGAGGTAGGGCCCGGCCATGTGGCCGACGTGCAGGTCGCCGTTGGGCGTCGGGGTCGCCGCGATGACGATCGCGGGACGGGGCGGGGGCGTCATACCGCCGACTCCTCGTGGCGGGCGGTGAACTTCTCCGCCAGCTCGGCGTCCCACCAGACGGCGTAGAACTGGAAGTCGGCGTCGCCGTTGTTCACGACCTGGTGCCGCTCGTGCGGGGTGAAGTGCACGACGTCGCCCGCCGCGAACGGGGTCGTGCCCGCGTTGGTGACGATCTCGGCGTCGCCGGACACGGCCACCCAGATCTCGTACTCGTGGTGGCCGTGCGCGCCGGACTCCTTGCCGGGCGGGACGACGCACCACGAGCCCTCGAACGGCGCGTTCACCGCGGCCCACGGCATCAGCCGCTGCGCGTTGAGCCCGTTGTCGGGCTTGAGGTTCTCGCGGTCGAGCTTGCGGATCTCCATCATCGGTCTTCTCGTCTCCCGGTCAGAGGGCGGTGGTGACGCCCGCGAGGGCCTCGGTGGACTGGCGCGGCAGCACCGACGACTCCGCGAGCGGCGTCCGGCGGTGCGCCAGCAGGTCGGCGACGATCTCGCCGGAGCGGATCGCCAGCACGCTGATCAGGGAGTCGGCGATCCCGTGCGTGGCCTCGTTCACGCCCTGCAGGTAGACGCCCGCGCTGACGGTGGGCGGCAGGGTCATGCGGTAGTTGCGGTCGACGGAGAAGTTGTCCACGCCGACGGAGGCCGCGAGGTTGCGGGTCATCCTCGGCATCTCCTTGGCGAAGCCGGTGCCGAGCATGACGACGTCGCAGCGGATCTCCTCCTGCAGCGCCGTCTTGCGGTCGGTCAGCGTGAGCACGACCTCGTCGCCGTCCATCCGCGCGGCCGAGATCTCCGCCATGGTGATCATCGACAGCCGCTCGGCGCCGGTCAGCTTCTCCAGGTACATCGTGCGGTAAAGGTTGTCGAGCATCGCCGGGGCGAGGCCGGAGTAGTTGGTGCGGTGCATCTCCCGCAGCAGCTGCTCGCGCGCCTCGGGGCGGGCCGAGTTGAACTTGTCCACGAAGGACGGGTAGAAGAGCTCGTTGGTGAACTTGCTGCTCTCGTAGCCGTTCAGGCCGATCGAGCGCATCACTATGGTGCACTGCGAGTTCGGGAAGCCCTGGTGCGAGGACCACAGCATCTCCGCCGCGCTCTGCGCGCCGCCGACCACGACGATCCGGTGCGCCGCCGCCGGGTCCATCTCCGCGGTCCGCGAGGAGAACTCCGTGCTGTGGACGACCTTCTCGCGCGGGATCGCGGCGAACTCCTCCGGCACGAACGGGTCGCGGCCCGCGCCGATGACGAGGTCGCGGCAACGGACGGTGCCACCGTTCGAGAAGCGCACGAGCCATTCGGTGACCTCACCCGCGACGACGCCGCTGGGCTCGATCGCCACCACGCGGCGGCCGTGCTCGACGCGGACCTTCGTCAACGACCGCGCCACCCACTGCAGGTAGTCGGAGATCTCGAGCCGGTAGGGCGTCGCGCTGCCCAGGTTGATGAACTCGTCGAGCCGGTCGATGGAGTGCAGGTAGTTCACGAACGAGTACCTGCTGCGCGGGTTGCGCAGGGTCACCAGGTCCTTGAGGAAGGACACCTGGCTCTGCGACCACGGCAGGAGCATCCCGCGCTGCCACGCCACGTCGTCGTACTGCTCGACGATGAGCGTCCTGGTGGAGAGCTCGTCGGGCGCCAGCTCCTCCAGCGCGACGGCGAGGGCCAGGTTCGCGGGCCCCGCGCCGATGGCCAGCAGCTCTACTTCTTGGTGGTCCAACACACTCTCCCAAACTCGTGGTGGTGACGACACACCTCTGGTGCGGTGCCGTCGTGGATGTCCTGCGGCGCCGTGCGGACGCTAATCGACCGGAGCACCGGTGGACCAGGAAATGGATCCACCTACTTCTACCCAATAGGTGAATCGCATGGAGCCATTCACCGAAAACCACACCCGTCGCGATCACGGGTTCCCGAAATGGGCGACACCTCCGCCCCCGGAGCTGCCGCATGCCGTTTGACCTGCATCTACGAGGGACGACGAGCCGCCGTTTCCGACCGCCCCGGCCGGAATCGAATCCCCTTTCACAGCGCAGCCCTGATACGCCTCCTCACGGCGACACAGCGTCGGTCATCATCCGGAAAACAACCACAGGACCCGCAGAGCAGCGCACAGCGGAATGCGCCGAACCCACTACTCCGGAAATCCACATGACCATGGGCGCACCGCGTGCTCACATCCGCGGACGCGCTTACGGGGAAACGGGGTCAGCCCGCGACCCCGGCCAGTCCGCGCACCAGCATCCGCGCGGCGTGCCTGCTGACGCCGACCACGGTCTTGGCCGCTCCCCCGCTGCCCCCGGTGAAGGTGAACACCGACGACGAGCCAGGGATCGGCAGCAGCGCGAGCCCCGAGGGTTCGCGGTAGCAGTCGAAGGACGCGACCACCTCGCGGGGCGAGCTGTGCCGGACGTCCACGCCGAAGCGGGCGCGGGCACTGCTCACGACGCGGTCGGCCAGCGCCGCGTCCGGTCGCACCGCGGCGGGGTCGACGTCCCAGCGGTCGCAGCCGAGCCCCAGCAGGAACGTGCCCTCGCCGTGCGGCCGCCCGTAGAGGCCGGTCGGCTCGTCCACGAACGCGCCGAGCCCCGGCACGCGCATCCGGTACACGCCGTACTGGATCTGCTTGGTGCGCAAGGTCCTGCCGTGCGGGACGAGCGCGGGTGTCCACGCCCCCGCCGCGACGACGACCACGTCGTACTCGTGCTCGGTGCCGTCGGCCAGTCGCAGGCCGCCCTCCGGCGTCACCTCCGACACGACCGTCCGGCGGACCTCACACCCGTTGTGCGCCAACCACACCAGCGCGTGGGCGCGCAGCAACGCGGGTGAGATGTAGCCCGCGCACCGCTCGACGACGCCGATCGCGTCGGGTGCCAGGCCGCGGAAGCCGAAGTCCTCGGCCAACCGCGCCGCGGTCCCGACCCGCGCCGACCCCGGCAGGACGTCGTCGACCTCGCGCAGGGACGCGCTCGGGTCCACGCCTTCCGGCAGCAGGTAGACCGCACCCACCTCGCGGTAGCCGGTCCACTCCCGCAGCATCGGGCTGCCCCTGACCTCCGCCAGGCTCTCCGCCGCGATCCGGCACGCGTCCGGCGCGGTCTCGAACGCCCGCACCAGGCCACCGGACGCCCCCGAGGCGTCCGGTGTGGACGGATCCCCGACCAGGACGTCCACCAGCACGTCGGGGGACTGCTCGCGCAGCCGCCAGGCGAGGAGGCTGCCCGCGACACCCCCGCCGACCACCGCGATCCTCACGTGCTGACCCCTCCGACCGGCGGGGTCGGAAAAATCGGACACCGAGGAGCGGGTAAATGGCGCAAACGGACATCTTCGACATGAGACGAGTGGTACATCCCCGAAACTCCCTACAGGTTGTTACCCGGATCGTATGCGCAGCAACGACCAAGTCAACGACTCATTATCCATATTCTTCTTCGTGCCATCCGGAAGCCTGATGAGGCCGATCAGGTGCATTCGGAACCGAACCGCTCGACCGCCGGTACGCCTATCACCCCTGGTAGGAGGAAGACGGCCGACTCCGGATACACCTCGGGCGCACAGGTCTGCCAGGTATGCGGATTTCCGCACGAGGAGTGGTACAGGCCCTCGTTCCGCGAATCGACGAGGAACCGGAGCAGATTGACCGAGGGTCGTTCCCCGGCGCAAGGAGCATTTCCGGTGTCCCACCCCACGGGAAGGCGGGACAGGAATGGGAACCGGAGGTTCACGTTTTCCGGGCACGCCTGCGGGACGCGGCGCCGACCGGCACCGCGTCCAAGGGGAATCCGACTCCGATCCGCACGGGCCCGCGAGGGCACCGGCAGGGCACGGCTCCGGGGGCGGTCGGAGTCGCGAGCCCGGGAGACCGTATCCCCGCCCCGCGATCCCGGACAGCCGCCAACCGGCCGCTTAGCCCACGGTGACCGCCCCGTCACGCGTGACCACGAGGTAGCAGTACTCGTCGATCATCTTCGCCAGCGAACGACCCGGCCTGCCCAGCTCCCGCGCCAGCGCGGGCTCGTCGATCCCGGCCTCGGCCAGCAGGTCCCGCGCCCACGCCCGGCCCAGCACCAGGTGGCGGGTGTAAGCGGCACCGTCGCGCGCGCCGTGCAGCCTCAGCGCGATCATCTCGTCCCACGGCATGACCGTGTTGGGGCGCAAGGCGAACAGCATCTTGGAGGCCGCCGTGGACCCCAGGCCGCGGACGCTCCTGGTCTGCGCGGCGGGCACCGAGGCGAGGTCGGCGAAGCACTCGCCCATCACCTCGACCTGCTCGTCGGTCAGGTCGGCCATCCACGTGTCGTGGGCGGGCAGCTCGGCGCGCCACCGCTCCCACCAGCCCGCCACGCCCTGGTCGAACACCTCCGGCTCGCCTTCGCGCGGGTAGCGGATGCGGCAGCCCCAGGCGTTCAGCCACCGGTGCAGGGCACGGCGGTGGGCCTGGAGGGCGAGGTCGGCCGCGGGCGCCGTGGCGAGCGCCAGCTCCGTCCACGACCTGTCGGGGCCCGCGTAGCCGCCGAACTCCAGCACGGCGGCGCGCAACGCGGCGAGGTTCGGCTTCACAGCCGGGACAGTAGCCGCTTTCCGTTGTGCCCGAACACCTCCGGGCCGACGTCGGGCCGATTAGGATCGGTGGCGTGACCACGATCCCCGCGAACCCGACGGCCAACACCAGCGTGCAGGCCGACTACCGGCACTACCCCAAGGAAGCGCTCGCGCTCCCCGCGTCCGACCTCGTGCTTCCCGTGGGCCACCTGAAGTGGTACGAGGTGCGGGAAGCCGAAGCCGTGATCCCCGACGCGACGCGCGAGCAGGCCCACGCGTTCCTGCTCGACGAGGTCGCCTCCGGCGGCCTGGCCGTCGCCGACGACATCGGCTTCGTGATCCACCACCTGTGCGGCGAGTCGTTCTACTTCCTCATCGTGAGCAGCTGGCGCAACAACAACGAGATGTGGCAGACGCTGTACTACAAGGACGGCGACGCGCCGCTCGCCCGCTTCACCGACGGCCCCCACCGGTCGATCAACTGCGTGTGGGAGATGGGCATCGTGATGCACGAGCAGCAGCGGTGGAGCCGTTTCCTCTACTCCGCGCGCGACGAGGCCGCGCTGGCCGCCTACCTCGACGACCGGTTCACCGGCACCGTCTGAGTCCGTCCACCGTGGACGGACGCGGGGTGCGCCGCCGGCCGGGCGGCGCACCCCGGCGGGCTCACCCCGCCGAACGCAGGCAGAAGTCCAGCCTCGCACGGGTGTCCGCGTCGTCGGACACGGCGAGCACCAGCCGGTAGTCGGCCGCGGCCTCGCCGTAGCGGCCCGCCTCCTCGTAGGCCACCGCGCGGTGGTAGCGCAGCTCCGGCCGGTCGCCGAGCGCCACCGCGCGGTCGAGGTCCGCCAGCGCGCCCCGCACGTCCCCGCCCTCGAAGCGGAGCCGCCCGCGCAGCGCCCACGCCTCCGCGAGGTCGGGGTCGAGCTCCAGCACACCGGTCGCCACCCGACCCGCCTCCTCGGTCTCACCGCGTTCCGCGAGGAGCTTCGCCTTGAGGCACAACAGGTGCGCGTCGTCCGGCGCGAGCGCGAGGCCGGTCGTCACGTCGGACCACGCTCCCGCCGCGTCGCCGAGGGAGCAGCGCAAGCCGGCCCGGCCGACGAGAGCGCCGACGTGACCGGGGTCCAGCACCAGCGCGCGTTCGAACGCCGCCAGCGCCCGCGCCGGGTCGCCGAGCCGCATCAGGGTGTCACCGATGTGGTGGTGCGCCCCGGGGAACGGCGGCGAGAGCGGCAGCACCCGTCCGAACGCGGCGAGCGCCTCCTCGTCACGCCCCAGCGCGCGCAGCGCGGTGCCGACGTGGAAGTGGTGCTCTGCGGAACCGGGGTCGAGGGCGACCACGGCGAGGTGGTCGGCCAACGCGTCCTCGAGCCTGCCCGCGGCGGCCAAGGCCCGCGCGCGGTCGTGCCGCAACAGCAGGCGGTGCAGCGGGTGGTCCTCCAGCTCGCCGTCCAGCACGGCGAGGCAGTCGTCCAACAGCCGCACCGCCTCCTCGGGCCTGCCCTCGTGCAGCTCCAGCAGCGCCAGGCCGTTGCGGCCGGACACCGTGCGGGACAGCCGGGTCCTCGGGTCGGGTAGCCGCGTGGCGAGCACGGAGGCGAGGTTCAGCCACGCCCTGGCCGCGCGGAGGTCCCGCCGGTGCGGGGAGAGGTGGTCCACGTGCAGCATCGCGATCCCGTACGCGCACATGAGGTGCACCTCGGGGTCCGCCGACGTGGCACGGGCGTCCTCGTACACGGCGGCGGCCTCGTCGAACCGCCCGACCGCCGTCAGCGACGCGGCCACGCCCTCGGTGAAGTACCACCACAGCGCGGGTCGGTCGCCCTGGTCCACCAGCGCCCGGCCGCGCGCGCCGAGGTCCGCGGCGGCGTGGTGCAGGCCGACCTTGCGGCAG
Organism: Umezawaea tangerina; assembly: GCF_003002815.1. Taxonomy (GTDB): domain Bacteria; phylum Actinomycetota; class Actinomycetes; order Mycobacteriales; family Pseudonocardiaceae; genus Umezawaea; species Umezawaea tangerina. The sequence goes on from NZ_PVTF01000009.1 coordinate 10,924, forward strand.
TGGCCCATGGCGTGCTCGATCGCCCGCACCCCCGCGACCCGCGGCCGGGAGCCGCGCTCCGCGTGGTGCACGATCGCGCCCAACGCCAAGGACTGCTCCCCCAGCGCGTGCAGCTCCGCGCACCGGATGTCGTGCAGCGCCTCGCGTTCGGGCCGCGGCAGCCGGTCGTAGGCCGCCCGGTCGGCCGGGTCGTCGCTCGTGCCGTCGCTGTCGACGAACGCCCGCGCGTCGCCTCCCGTACCGGGCAGGGCCGAGGTCGGGACGTCCACGACCCCGGCCCGTGCGGCGAGAGCGGCGCTCAACGGTCCCGCGATCCCGGCCGCCGCGCCCAGCACGAGGCGCAGCTGCGGGATGTCGTTGCGGCGCAACAACACCGTGAGCAGCTCGACGTCGGTCGGGTCGGCCTCGTGCACGTTCTCGACCACCAGCGTCCTCGGCCCGTCGTCGTGCGCGCCGAGGTAGCTGCGCAGGAAGTCGGCCAGTCCGTTGGCGATGTTCAGGGTGTGCAGGCCGGAGTAGTACCGCGTGCGCTCCCCTTCGCACACCGTCCACTCCAGGGTCTGCCAGGCCGCGGGCACGGTGGCCACCAGCTCGGGCGCGACGCTGGCCAGCTCGACGTTGTGCCGGGCGGCCAGCTCGGGGCACCGCGCGAACGCGTCGGCGGCGACGGTCCGGACCAGCGCGCCCGCGGCGGTGTAGGGGCCGCGCAGGCCGCGGTGGGCGTCCACGGCGGCGAGGACCGGTGGGAGGTCGAGCCGCGCCCGTGCCCGGAGGCGGTCGGCCAGGCGGTCGGCCCTGATCCAGAGGTGGCGGTCGGTCATGGAACGGGTCCTCTCGTGAACGAGCCGCCGAGTCGCGATGCGGGGAAAACTACGCGATCGGGACGACCCGCAGCACCCGCGAGCGGAGGGTGGGCGTCTCACCGCGCGAATTCCCATTGCGACCATAGGGCGGACCGATGGGTCTGCCCGCGCGGAAATCGTTCGCGCCGGACGCCCGCGCGGGAGAGGATCCGACGAGCACCGCACCGAGGAGAGCGCATGACCGAGCACACGTACCGGGTTCTGGTCCGGGGACGCTTCACCGACCTGGACGACGCCGGACGCGAGCGCCTGCTGGCCGAGGTGGACCGGCACAGCCTGCTCACGAACGGCTTCAGCGAGGACGGCGCGCTCGCGTACGACCGGACGTTGGACTTCTTCAGCTACCGGGTGCAGTTCCGGGCCGAGGTGCGCGACGACGAACGGGCCGTGCGCGACCGCGGGCTGGCGATGGCAGGGCGGGCGGTCGACGGGCTCGGGGTGGACTACCGGGAGCTGCGGGCCACCGTCACGGACGTGGACCTGGTGAAGATCCGGCAGCGCCGGTAGGTCCGGCGTCCGACCCCACCACCGAGGCGGTTCAGGAGTAACGACGGACCGTCGGTTCCTGATGCTTTTTGTCCGGTTGTGTCGATGACACGTAACAGGTCTGGACCATACGCTCAGGGTTCCGCTGCCACGTCAAGGAGGACGAAGCCGAGGAGATCCGACCGTGAACACAGCACAGAAGTGTTGGGCCGCACTGGGAACAGCGGTGTTGGCCACCGCACTGGTGCAGTCCCCGGTGGTGGCCGCGCAACCCGCGCCCGACCCGGTGCAGGCGAAGATGCTCGCGCAGCAACCCCTGATCAAGGCGGCGGACGTCATCCAAGCCGTCGTCGACCGCGACGGACCGGCGGGCTTCGCCGGGATCGTGCTGGAGGAGTCGAACGTCGAGCTCTGGTGGAAGGGCGACGTGCCCGCCGCCGTCACCGACGCCGTGGCAAGCGCTTCCAAGGTGGCGCCGGTGCACATCTCCCAGGCCGCGCACTCGAACGCCGAGCTGCGGGAGGCGGCCAAGACCGTCGAGGCGCGCAGGGCGCTCGGGTCGCCGGTGCACGCGGTCAAGATCCCGGCGGACGGCAGCAGGCTCGTGCTGGGCGTCTACCCGCAGAGCGACGCGAGGTCGTTCACGGCGGGCCTCGGCGTGGACGTGCCGGTGGAGGTGGTGAACGAGGAGCCGCTGGTACCGGTGTCGCGGCAGAACGACGGTCCGCCGTGGAAGGGCGGCGCGACGATCGTGCTGAACAACTCCGCGGCGTGCACCTCGGGCTTCTCGGTCCGCAACGGTGACAACGCGCGGTTCCTGCTGACCGCGGCGCACTGCGGCAACCCCGGCAACCGGGTGACCGACCCGCAGGGCGAATTCATCGGCAACGTCAGCGCGGAGCAGTCCGACCACGACATCATGCTGATCCCCACCGGCAACGTGGTGAACCAGCAGTACGTGGGCGGTGGCGACAGCAACTCCACCGAGATCGTGCGCGGCTGGGGCGACGTCTACACCGGCGAGTTCCTGTGCCAGTCCGGGGTGACCAGTGCTCGGGAGACCGGGAACCCGGTGTGCAACATCAAGGTGCTGTTCTTCTACGCCGACCGCGAGGACCTCGTGGAGGGCGAGCAGCAGAACGGCCAGCCCGCCGCGCGGCCCGGTGACAGCGGCGGCCCCGTCTACGGCCCGTCCTCGGCCGGTGGCGTGATCGCCAAGGGCACGGTGACGCGCACCGCCGGGTCGCGCATCGGGTTCCAGGACTTCCGCACCGCGAACCGCGACTTCGGCGTCTACATCCCGCTGTAGACCTCCAAGCGGACCAGGGGCCCCGCTCCCGCAAGGGAAGCAGGGCCCCTGGTCCCGGCTACGGCCCGTGCGCCGGTGTCACGGACGACATCACGCGGACCGGGTGCGCGCGCGGCGCTCCTGGTCGGCGGCGACGGCTTTCACCAGCGCGTCGAACTGGTCGTCCGGAAGGGTGTCCAGCTTGCCGGTGAGGCTCTGCGTCAGCAGTTCCTGCGCCAGATCCGCCTCGGCGAACGTGCCCACGTCGCGCCCGAGCAGGGCGTCGAGCTTCGCGTTCGCGGCGGCGGCGGCCTGGGCGGCCTCGGTGGAGCGGAGGTCGATGTAGCGGAAGACCTCCTCCATCGTCGGAGTCCCGCCCCAGGCGTTCAGCATCCGGTCGCTCAACTGCATGTCGTTCCCTCCGTTGACGAGGTCGCCGATCCGACGGCCCCTGAGCGTGACGTTCTTGTCCACCCGTCCCGGTATCCCCGCGACGATCCCGTCCGAGGTGTGCTGGTGCAGCGCGTCGTTCGGGTGCGACCAGCCCTGCAGGTAACCCGGTTGCCCGTTGTACACGGCGACCCAGAGCAGCACGTCCTCGTCGGCCCACACGTCCGGGTCGATCCACCGGCTCTGCCACCACGACAGCGAGCCGTACACGAGGTGCCTGGCCACACCCGTCTCCTGGCGCACCACCCGGATGTGCTCGGCGATGTGGCTGTTGAGGACCTGCGGGGACGGCCAGACGAGGCCGCCGCCCTCCCAGTTCTCCGCGTCGTACATCGGCGCCAGCGCGTCGTCGTCGAACAGGCCGTGCTGCCGGGCGTTGTCGACGAAGAACCGGGCCTGCTGCGCGGCGTCCACGCGGGGGTCGCCGAAGTGGTACCCACCGGGGGCGACGCCCGCCGCGCGGGCACCCGCGACCTGCGCGCCGCAGGACGGGTTGAGGTAGTTGACCTGCTGGCTCACTTTGATGCTCGCGCCGACGATCCCGTCGGCGCGCACGGCGTTCCAGTCGTTCACGGAGTTGTAGACCGAGATGTCGATCAAGTGCTCTACGGCATCGGCCATTGTTCACCTCGTCTTCTGGACGGCCATGGGGAGAGGGGAGAGGGGGCGTGCCGAGAGCCGGGCAGACACGGACCCTCCGGCGGATCGGACCAGGTCAGCCCGCACCGCCCGCAGGTCGCGGGCCGCACCCGGACGCGCTGGAGTTCATCTGGTCCCTGCACGGTCGAGGGGTTACCCACCTGGGCGCCGGTTCGAACCGGAACGACCGGTCTACCGGACAAAACGCGCACACTCCCCTACCTACGGCCGTGAGCGCGCCCCGGTTCAGCGGCCATTCGGGTGAGCGTGTTGCATCGACCGCAGTAGTGCGGCCGCCCCGCGGTCTGGTCCGGCCGCACGAACACCGTCCCGCAACGCCGCCATTCCCGCCTGGTCCCGGCCGAGCAGGTCCCGCAACGCGGCCTCCACGCCTGCGGGCGTGAGCGCGTTCGGGTCGAGGCACGCCCCGGCACCCGAGCGCTCCACGTCGTGGGCGACGCAGAACTGGTCGCTGGAGAACGGCAGCACCAGCGCGGGCACACCGGCGACCAGCGCCTCGGTGAAGCTGTTGTTGCCGCCGTGGTGCACCACCGCGGCGACGTGCGGCAGCAAGGCCCGTTGCGGCACAACGGGTTCGAGCACCACCCGCGGGTCGTCGGCGAGGTCGGCGAGCGCGGCCGCGCGGGCGCCCGCGGCGACGACCACGGTCACGTCGGGGACGCGCAGCGCGCCGGTGACCGCCACCCGGAGCACGTCGTCGCGCGCGGACAGGAACGTGCCCAGCGCGACCAGGACCACCCGGCGACCGCGGATCCGGTCGAGCCACCGGTCGTCGAGCGCCTCGGGTTCGGTGCAGTGCCCGAGGAACACCCGCTCGGGGCCGTCCGGCAACGGTGGCAGCCACGGGAACGGCGGGTAGTTCAGCACCACCGCGCGCGACGAAGTCAGGGCGAACGCCCGCCGCGGCGGGTCGACCCCGATGCCGTGGCGGCGCACGAAGTCGGCGAACAGGGCGGTGAACGAGGCGTCGGTCAGCGCGGTCGCCTCGCGCAGCGCCGCCAGCTCCGCCTCGGCGGGCCGGATCGCCGACGGCCACAGCTGGGGCAGGCCGAACAGCTGGTCGTCGCGGGTGACCAGGTAGGTCGGGTGGCCGGGGCAGAACGACGCGAACGGCAGGCCGAGCGTGTGCAGCGCCAGCGTGACCGGGTAGTTGAGCTGGTCGACCAGGTACCAGTCCGGGCGCAGCCGGTCGTGCAGGACGGCGAGGTCGGCGAGCACGTCCTCGGGCGCCGCCAGCATGTCCGCCCGCCGGTGCGAGGTCTGGGTGAGCAGCGCCGGGACCGCGCCGCGACGGGTCGAGTCGAGGAACTCGGCGAGCCTGCGGGTCGAGCCGTCGTCCTGGGCGGTGGTCTCCGCGACGCCGGTATTGGCGTTTCCGCTGGTCCGCAGCGGGGTGAACGCCACCCCGGCGGCGAGGTCGGCGAACTCCGGCGTGGACGCGAAGATCACGTCCGCGCCCTGCTCGGCGAGCGAGCGGGCCAGCACCGACAGCGGCTGGGCGTGCGAGCGGAACGGCGGGCTGACCACCACGACACGGGGCACGGGCGTCTCGCATTTCCTCGACGTGCGGAGCAATTCGATTCAAATTCGATCCAGAGGCGGTCCCCGGTTCGAACGTGGTGCGTGCGGACACATCCGGAAGTGCTTCGTGGCCTGGAAGACCGTCGGCGCCGCCTGAGCGGTCCCGCCCCCTCCCGATCACCCGACCACGTGGTCGGCGACCTGCTGGATCATCCCGTCCCGGCCGTGTTCTCGCTGTTCTGCGAGGCCGTGTCGGACCTGCTCGCGGTCGAGGGGAACCGACCGCCCGTGACCGCGGCGCTCCGCGGGGCGCTGCTGACCACCCGCGACGCCCAGGTGGTGTCGTGGCTGCTGGACACCTCGGCGCTGCACGGCCTCACCCCGCTCGACGCCGACGAGGCCAGGGCCGTGGGCGCGCGGCAGTCGCTGTGGCGGTACCTGGACGCCCTGGGGGTCGCCGTCGACGAGGACCCCGAGTCCCCCTACGAGAAGCTGCTGCTCGACCTGCTGCGGGACGGGGTCGCGCTGCCGGTCGCCCCTCGGGTCGACGGCCCGACCGTCGCGCAGTCGATGCTGATCGGCGGCACGGCCCGGCCGGGCGAGGGCGCGAGCGGCGGGCTGGGCGTGTTCCTGCGGTCGCTCGGGGACGCGCTGGCCGACCGCGCGGACATCGGCCGCGTGGTGACCGTCGTGCTCGACACCGACCCGACAGCGATCGCCGTGGCCGGGCAGGACGACCGCGAGCACTGGACCGTGCACGTCCCCGTCGACTCGCCGGTCGCGCTGACCCAGGCGGAGATGGGACGGCACCGGGCGGCGATCACCTGGTGGACGGTCCGGCTGCTGCGGCGGTGCGGGCTGACGCCGGACGTCGTGCACGTGCGGTACTCCGACGACGGCTCGTTGGCGATGGCGGAGGCCGCCCGGCACCTGGGCGCCAGGGTCGTGTTCACGCTGACCCCGGACCCGCACCGGCACCTGGCCGAGCGGTACGCCGCCGGGACGGCCGACACCGACGCCCTGCGGTTCGACCTGCACCGGGTCCACCTCGGCGACCTGCTCGTCGACCGGGCGGACACGGTGGTGTCGATCGGCGGGCGCAGCGACGAGCTGCGCGACCACTTCCCCCAGCTGGAGACCAGGACGGCGGTCGCCATCGAGGAGGGCATCTCACCGCTGCGGCCGCTGCCCCACCGGCCGGAGGCGCTGGTGGGCGAGCTGTTCCGGCCGTCGCGCTCGCTCCCCCGGCTCGACGACTCCGCGCGCGGCGTGCCGGTGCTGCTCAACGTCGGCCGCCTGCACCCGGTCAAGCAGCAGGGCGTGCTGGTGCGCGCGTGGCTGTCCCGGCACCTCTACCGCTCCACGGCACTGGTCCTGATCGGCGGGTCGGTCGCCGGGCGCACCCCGGACGAGCAGGCCGTGCTCGACGAGGTGCTGGCGCTCGCCGAAGCCGTTCCGCGGGCCCGCGGCAGGCTCGCGGTGCTGCCCGCGTGGCCGAACACCGAGGTGCGGCAGCTCGAACACGCCCTGGCGGAGCACCTGCCCGCGCCGGCGCCGCACGTGTACGCGTGCGGGAGCCTGAAGGAGGAGTTCGGCATCGCGGTGCTCGAGGCCATGGAGGCCGGTCTGCTGGTGGTCGGCCCGCGGCGGGGCGGGCTGCCCCACTACGTCGAGCACGGCCGCAACGGGTTCCTGGTCGACACGTCGTCCGCCGAGTCGTTGGGCGAGGGGCTGGCCGAGGTAGTGGCGCTGGGCGCCGCGACGGCTCCGGCGGCCGCGGCGGGCCGGGAGACCGTGCGGACGCGGTTCGGCATCGACCGGGTCGCGGACTCGTTCGCCGAGGTCTACCGCTGACCGCGTGTCGAACGTTCACATCGCCTCGACGATGATCCGGCAAAGGCGTTGCCCCTAGACCGAAAGGTACCTTTCGCGCGCCTTTGAACCCGGATGAAATCGAGGCCGTACTCCGGAGGGAACCGAGCAAGAAACCGCGACCACGACCCCATTCCGTCGTGCAACGCATTCCCGCCGAACCCCGTGAGGTGTCCCGATGACCCACGTCTTCCCCGAGCGCAAGAAGCGACGCGTCGCGCTCATCGGACTCGTCAGCATCGCCGCACTGAGCACCGGCCTCGCCGCCGCGGCGTTCGCGTCCGGAACGTCGCAAGGAGCCCAGCAGTCGTCCCAGGTGATCGCCTGCCCCAGCCCGGTGGACGCCATCCCCGCCGTCCCCGCGGGCGCGCAGGCCGAGGTCACCAGGGAGCTCGGGAACCTGGACAAGCAGATCGCCGAGGCCAACAAGCGGCTTGTCGACACCGCCGGACAGGGAGGCCCGAACTTCGTCGACAACGCGATCCTCGGACCGCTGGAGGACAAGCGGATCGCCGCCCTCAACCGGATCGAGACCGCCATCGGCCGCCTGGCCGCGAAACCCGAGGGCCTCGAACGGTTCGCGGCGTGCGCGCTGGGCGCCCCCGGTGACGCCGCGCCCGCGCCGAGCACGACGATCGACACCGAGGCACCCGGCGCCGGCGGGACCGAGCAGCCCACGACATCCGCCGCACCCCCGGCGGCGGGCGGCGGGGCCATCGCGTGCCCGAGCCCGGTGGACGCGATCCCGGCCGTCCCGGCGGGCGCGCAGGCCGAGGTGACCAGGGAGCTGGCCAACCTCGACAACCAGATCGCCGAGGCCAACAAGCGACTCGTCGACACCGCCGGACAGGGAGGCCCCAACTTCGTCGACAACGCCATCCTCGGACCACTGGAGGACAAGCGCGTCGCCGCCCTCAACCGCATCGAGACCGCCATCGGCCGCCTGGCCGCGAAACCCGAGGGACTGGAGCGGTTCGCGCCCTGCTCATTGCGCTAGGGCACCGCTCCGCGGGAGGAACGGGAACGGGCCGTCGGCCTACCGCGAGAGCGGTTCCGACGGCCCGTTCCCGTGTGCGCGGAAGAACGCCGATGTGCCGATGCAGGCATGGTTGTTGTCAACGCTAACGCTGATGTCGCCCGCTCCCCTGTCCGGACCGGTGGGTCCGGCCGCCTCCCCCCGACGGCCGGACCACCCCCTCACCGGGCCCGGCGCGCGATCAGGCGCTGGAGCACGATGAAACCGAACAGCAGCGCGCCGATCACGATCTTCGTCCACCACGAGCTGAGCGTGCCGTCGAAGTCGATCAGCGTCTGGATCATGCCCAGCACCAGCACGCCGAGCACCGTGCCGACGACGTAGCCGGAGCCGCCGGACAGGATCGTGCCCCCGATGACGACGGCCGCGATCGCGTCCAGCTCGGTGCCGATCGCGCTCAGCGGGTCGCCGGAGAGCTTGTAGAACACCAGCAGCAGCCCGCCGAGCGCCGAGCAGAACCCGCTCAGCGCGTACACCGACACCTTGGTCCTGGCCACCTTCAGGCCCATCAGCACCGCCGACTGCTCGCTGCCGCCGACGGCGTACACGGTCCGCCCGAACCGGGTGTAGTGCAGGACGTACCCGGCGATCACCACCACCACGAGCGCGATCACGACGCTGATCGACACGTGCGAGTCGCCCGGCAGCGGGATCTGGGTCTGCGCGATCGAGGTGAACACCGCGTTGTCGATGGACGGCGCCTCGGTGCTGATCGTGAGGCACAGCCCCCTGGCGAAGAACAGGCCGACGAGGGTCGCGATGAACGGCTGGATCTCGAAGTAGTGGATCAGCGCGCCCATGCCGGTGCCCAGCAGCGCGCCGACCGCCAGCACCAGCACGATGACCGCGGGCGCGGACCAGCCGTGCTTGGTCAGCAGCTCGGCGGACAGCACCGTGGACAGCGCGACCACCGACCCGACGGACAGGTCGATGCCGCCGGTGAGGATGACGAAGGTCATCCCGATCGCGACGACGAGCAGCCACGAGTAGTTGATGAACAGGTTGAACACGACCTGCCCCGACCCGAACGCCGGGTACTGCGAGGCGCCGTAGCCGTAGGCGGCGACCAGCAGGACCAGGGTCGCGATCATCGGCAGGTGCCGCTGCTGCGGCCGGTACTCCTTGACGCGGGTGAGCGTGCTCACGCGGACACCTCGACCTTCACCGGTCGGTCGGCCGGGGCCGGGGGCGGGCTCTTGCGGCGGCGGCGCACCTTGGCGCGGAACGCGGGCGACTGGACCAGGCAGACCAGCAGCACGACCATCGCCTTGACGAGCAGGGTGGCCGTGTCCGGGATGCCCAGCGTGTAGACGGTCGTGGTCAGCGTCTGGATGAGCAGCGCGCCGATCACCGTGCCGCCCAACGAGAAGCGGCCGCCGGTGAGCTGCGTGCCGCCGATGGTGAGGGCGAGGATCGCGTCCAGCTCGATCCACAGCCCGGCGTGGTTGGCGTCGGCGCCGGAGGTGTTGGCGCTGATCATCAGCCCGGCCACGCCCGCGCACAGCCCGCCGAACACGTAGACCAGCCAGATGAGCCGACCCGAGCGGAGCCCGGACAGCCTGCTGGCCTCCGGGTTGCCGCCGACCGCCTCGATCAGCAGCCCCAGCGCCGACCGGCGCACCAGCACCGACGTCAGCACGAACACCACCAGCGCGATCAGGATCGACAGCGGCAGCGTGAGCAGGTACCCGCTGCCGATCGCCCGGAACGGGCCGGAGGTGATGGTGATGATCTGCCCGTCGGTGATCAGCTGCGCGATGCCGCGGCCCGCCACCATGAGGATCAGCGTCGCGATGATCGGCTGGATCCCCAGCACCGCAACCAGGAACCCGTTCCACGCGCCCAGCGCGAGGCACAGGCCGAGCGCCATGGCCACCGCGACGAGCGTGCCGCCGACGCTGTTCTGGTCGCCGAGCCCGCTCAGGTGCAGGCACGCCAGCGCTCCGCTGATCGCGACCACCGAGCCGACCGAGAGGTCGATCCCGCGGGTGGCGACCACGAGGGTCATGCCGATCCCGACCAGGATCAGCGGCGCGCCCAGCCGCAGGATGTCGACCAGGCTCCCGTAGAGGTGCCCGTCGCGCAGCTCGACGGAGAAGAAGGACGGCTTGACGGCGAGGTCGACCAGCAGCAGCGCCACCAGCGCGGCGATCGGCCAGAACAGCCGGTGCCCGGTCATGCGCTGCTCCCCTCGGCGATGATGGACATGATCTCGTCGGCGGTCAGCGACTCGTTGTCCAGCTGGGCGACGACCTTCCGGTCGCGCAGCACGGTCACCCGGTGGCTGAGCCGGAGCACCTCCTCCAGCTCCGCGGAGATGAACAGCACCGCCATGCCGTCACCCGAGAGCTTCGCGACGAGCCGCTGGATCTCCGTCTTGGCACCGATGTCGATGCCGCGCGTCGGCTCGTCGAGGATCAGCAGCCGCGGTTCGGTGATGAGCCACCTGGCCAGCAGCACCTTCTGCTGGTTGCCGCCGCTCAGGTTGCGCACCAGCGTCTCCGGCGAGGTGGGCCGGATGTCGAGCGCGGCGACGTACCGCGCGGCCAGCTCGTCCTGGCGCTTGCGGGACAGCGGCCGCGACCAGCCGCGGGCCGCCTGCAGCGCCAGGACGATGTTCTCCCGCACGGTGAGCTCGCCGACGAGCCCTTCGGTCTTGCGGTCCTCGGGGGAGAACGCGATGCGGTGGTCCATCCCGGCGCGCGGGGTGCGCATCGGGACGACCGCGCCGTCCACGGTGAGCGTGCCGCTGTCGGAGTGGTCGGCACCGAAGAGCAGCCGGGCCAGCTCCGTGCGCCCGGACCCGAGCAGACCCGCCAGTCCGACCACCTCGCCCTGGCGGATCTCCAGCGAGAACGGCGCCACGGCGCCCTTCCTGGACAGCCCGTCGGCCTGGAGGAACACCGGCGCGGCGGCCAGGTCGGACCGGTCGTGCGCGGACTCCTCCAGGTCGTCGAGGACCTCCAGCTCCTTGCCGATCATCCTGGTCACCAGCTCGACCGGCGTGATGTCGGAGGTGCGGTACTCGCCGACGAGCTTCCCGTTGCGCAGCACCGTCATCCGGTCGGCGATCGCGAAGACCTGGTCGATGAAGTGCGACACGAACAGGATCGCCATCCCGTCCTCGCGCAGCGACCGCAGCACCTTGAGCAGCTGCTCGACCTCACCCGCGTCCAGGCTCGACGTCGGCTCGTCGAGCACCAGCACCCGCGCGGACACGTCGAGCGCCCGCGCGATCGCCACCATCTGCTGCACCGCGATCGACTGGGAGCCGAGCCCGGCCGAGACGTCGAGCCGGAGGTCCAGTGCTCCCAGCAGGACCTCCGCCCGACGTCTCATGCCGGCCCAGTGGATGCGGCCGAACCTGCGGGGCTCGCGGCCGATGAAGATGTTCTCCGCCACCGAGAGGTTCGGGCAGAGGTTCACCTCCTGGTAGACCGTGCTGACCCCGGCCCGCTGGGCCTCGGGCGGGCCCGCGAACGACACCGCCGACCCGCCGAGCTCGATCGTGCCCGCGTCGATCCCGTGGACGCCGGTCAACGTCTTGATGAGCGTGGACTTCCCGGCTCCGTTCTCGCCCATCAGGGCGTGCACCTCGCCGGGGAACATCCGGAAGTCGACGTCGTCGAGCGCCACGACGCCGGGGAACTCCTTCCGGATGCCGGTCATCCGCAGGATCGCTTCGGGCTCGGTCATCTCGTGCCGTCCTCGCGTCGGGTCAGTACTGGCGCTTGGGCAGGGCTTCCTTGGCCTTCGCCTGGTCGAACTCGGTCTCCTCGGTCTCGATGCGCGTGGGGACCTCCTGCCCTGCGGCGACCTTCTTCACCAGGTCCATGAGCTGCGGTCCGAGCAGCGGGTTGCACTCGACGATGTAGTTGATCTTGCCGTCGGCCAGTGCCTGCATGCCGTCCTTGACCGCGTCGACCGACACGATCTTGATGTCCGTGCCCGGCTTCTTGCCCGCGGCCTCGATGGCCTCGATCGCGCCCAGCGCCATGTCGTCGTTGTGCGCGTAGAGGACGTCGATCTTGCTCTGCGACTTGAGGAAGGCCTCCATGACCTCCTTGCCCTTGGCGCGGGTGAACTCACCGGTCTGCGAGGCGACGACCTTGAACTTCGCCTGGCCCGCGATGGCGTCCGCGAAGCCCTTCTTGCGGTCGTTGGCGGGCGCGGAGCCCGTGGTGCCCTGGAGCTCCACGATGTTCACGTCACCGGTCGCCGAGGCGAACTCCTTGGTGAGCCAGGTGCCCGCCTTCTTGCCCTCGGTCACGAAGTCCGAGCCGAGGAAGGTCTTGTAGAGGGTCTTGTCGGCCGAGTCGACCGAGCGGTCGGTGAGGATGACCGGGATGTTCGCGGTCTTGGCCTCCTTGAGGACGGTGTCCCAGCCGGACTCCACCACCGGCGAGAACGCGATGACCTTCACCTTCTGCTGGATGAACGACCGGATCGCGGAGATCTGGTTCTCCTGCTTCTGCTGCGCGTCGGAGAACTTCAGCTCGATCCCGGCGGACTTCGCCGACTCCTGGACCGACTTGGTGTTCGCCGTCCGCCACCCGCTCTCGGCGCCCACCTGGGAGAACCCGAGCGTGACGGCACCGCCGCCCGCACTGTCGGAGCCGCCGCCGCAGGCGGTCAGCAGCGTCATGCCCATGACACCGACCGCCAGCGCGGCCCACTTCTTTCCGAACACGGTCACTCCTCGATCAACGTTGATCAATTGTTAGCGTTAACAACTCCCGGTGGAGTGCACCGGAACGTCCGAGCTCACCCCAGAGCCAAACGAGAAGCCCCGGTCAGGCACACCCGTGTGACAAGTGGGAGCAAGTGTTAGCGATAACACAGTGAGGGTCAAGCCACGGCGGGGTAACGATCTTCTTGACCGGTGCGGATGGCCGAACGGCATGCCCCAACCGCACCTGTACAAGCCCCCGAGACGCCTCTACGTTCTTCTGGGAGCGCTCCCAGAAATGGGACGCGGCCGTCAACGCGGACGGCGACGGCACCTCGCGGGGTGCCGTGACGGGAGGAGATCGCCCATGGGGTCCAGCCCTGCACGTCGACGGCGCCGTGTCCGCGGCCCGGCGGTGGCGGTCGCGTTAGCCCTGGTGGTGGCCGGTGGAACCGGCTACACCGCCTCGGCCGCCGACCACGAGCGGGTCGTCAACGGCACCTTCGACAACGGCACCTCGGCCCCGTGGTGGACCGGCGCAGGCACCACCGGCCAGGTCACCGGCGGCGAGTTCTGCGTCGCCGTCACCGGGGGCACCACGAACCCGTGGGACGCGCTGATCGGCCAGAACGGCGTGCCGTTCGAGGAGGGCGAGTCCTACACCTTCGAGTTCGACGCGCACGCGACCACCGCGCAGCGGATCTCCGCGGTGACCGGCGAGGGCGTGTCCCCGTACCGGCAGATCTCCAAGCAGGACTTCGACGTCACGGCGGCGAAGCAGCACTTCACCTACACGTTCACCTCGGCGCTGGACTTCCCCGACGCGGGCAACGGCCAGGTCGCCTTCCACCTCGGCGGGCAGACCTTCGACAACACCGTGTGCGTCGACAACGTGTCCCTGGTCGGCGGGGCGGTGCCGCCCGGCGGCCCCGCGCCGGTGACGAAGAAGGTGCAGGTCAACCAGACGGCCTACGTGCCGGGCCTGCCCAAGCACGCCACGCTGGTCACCGACGCCACCACCCCGCAGGACTGGGCGCTGCGGAACTCCGCGGGCGCCGCCGTCGCCACCGGCAAGGCCACGCCGAAGGGCACCGACGCGGCGTCCGGCGACCCGGTGCAGATCATCGACTTCTCGGCCTACGACACCGCGGGCACCGGTTACACGCTCGTCGTCGGCGAGGACGTGAGCTACCCGTTCGACATCGGCGTCCAGCCGTACAAGGACCTCCGCAAGGACTCGCTCGCGTTCTTCTACCACCAGCGCAGCGGCATCCCCATCGAGGCGCAGTACGTCGGCGACACCTACGCCCGCGCCGCGGGCCACCTGAACGTGGCGCCGAACAAGGGCGACGACGCGGTCCCCTGCCGCGCCGACCTCGCCTGCGGCTACACCCTCGACGTGCGCGGCGGCTGGTACGACGCCGGTGACCACGGCAAGTACGTCGTCAACGGCGGCATCTCCGCGTGGCAGGTGCTGGACACCTACGAGCGCGCGGTCGCGCTCGGCGACGCCTCCGCGCTGGGCGACGGGACGCTGTCGATCCCGGAGAACCACAACGGCGTGCCGGACGTGCTCGACGAGGCCCGCTGGGAGGTGGAGTTCCTGCTGCGCATGCAGGCGCCCAACGGCATGGTGCACCACAAGGTGCACGACGCCGCGTGGACCGGACTGCCCACGCTGCCGAGCCAGGACCCGCAGCCGCGCAGGCTGTCCGCGGTGAGCACCGCCGCGACGCTCAACACCGCCGCCGTCGGCGCGCAGGCCGCCCGGATCTGGCGCACCATCGACCCGGCGTTCTCCGCCAGGGCGCTCGCCGCGGCCGAAAAGGCCTACGCGGCGGCGAAAGCCGACCCGAACAGGCTCGCCGACCCGAACGACGGCACCGGTGGCGGCGCGTACAACGACGACACCGTGACCGACGAGTTCTACTGGGCCGCCGCCGAGCTCTACACGACGACCGGCGGTGCCGCCTACCGCGCCGACGTGACCGGATCCCCTCTGTACAAGGGGAAGAGCCTCACCACGAGGGGCTTCGACTGGGCCTCCACCGGCCCGCTCGGCGACGTCACGCTGGCCGTCGTCCCGAACGGCCTGCCGCCCGCCGACATCGCGGAGACCAGGTCCGCGTTCACCACCACCGCGGACGCCCACCTCGCCCAGATCGCCACCCAGGGCTACCCGGCTCCTTACCAGACCTCGGACGGCTCGTACGACTGGGGTTCCAACGGCCTGGTGGCCAACAACGCCATGGTGCTCGCGCTGGCGAGCGACTTCACCGGGCAGCCGAAGTACCGCGCGGGCGTGTACGAGACCATGGGCTACCTGCTCGGCCGCAACCCGAACAGCTACTCCTACGTCAGCGGCTACGGCGACCAGCCCGTCCGCAACGTCCACCACCGCTTCTGGGCCAACCAGCTCGACGCGTCACTGCCCACCGCTCCGCCCGGCGTGCTGTCGGGCGGCCCGAACAGCGGGCTGCAGGACCCGGTCGCGGCCAGGCTGCTGGCCGGCTGCAAGCCGCAGAAGTGCTTCGTCGACCACATCGAGGCCTACTCGCTCAACGAGGTCACGGTGAACTGGAACTCCGCGCTGGCCTGGGTGGCGAACTGGGCGGCGGAGAAGTCCGACCGCGCCGCGGGCTGCGCGGTCGACTACCAGGTCGCCAAGTGGGGCACCGGCCAGACCGCCACGCTGACGGTCACGAACACCGGCGCCACCCCGTGGACCGGGTGGAAGCTCGGCTTCTCCTTCGGCGGCGGGCAGAAGATCACCAACGGGTGGTCGGCGACGTGGGCCCAGAACGGCCGCGACGTCACCGCGACCAACCTGTCGTGGAACGCCGGGCTCGCCCCCGGCTCCACCGCCCACCTCGGCTACGTCGCCTCGTCCACGACCGCCGACGCCGACCCGCCCGCGTTCAGCGTGAACGGCGAGGTGTGCACGCGGAAGTAGGAACCCCGCGGGGAAGCGGTCCGGCCCGACCTCCAGGGCCGGGCCGCTTCGCGTCCGCAGGCAACCGCTTTCCGGAAAGTCCGAAGGGCCACCACTTACATCGTGACTTAATTAAAGACGTGCAGTAACCTCGGCTGCGGCTGCCACCACCTCACGACCCGCGTCCGACGCAGCGGATCCCTGCCGCACCGCCCGGACGCGGGGCTGTCGAGCACGCGCAACGCCGCGCGGCTCCGTGCCTGAAGGGACCCTGCATGCTGCCATCAGCAACCCCCCGGACCCGGTGGGGTGCCGCGGCACTCGCCCTCGCCACCGTCGCGGCCGGAGCCGCGGTCGTCGTGGCCACCGCCCCGGCGGCCGGTGCCGCCGCGTTGCCCAACGGCTTCCGCAGCGTCGGCTACATGCCGTCGTGGGCGACCTCGGCGGACTTCGGCAAGATCCAGTACAGCAAGCTCACGCACATCAACTACTCGTTCGCGCTGCCCAACGCGAACGGGACCCTGCAAGGGATCCCGGACACGGGCAAGCTCACCGGCCTGGTGACCCAGGGGCACGGCAACGGGGTCAAGGTGTCGCTCGCGATCGGCGGGTGGAACGACGGCAACGACTCCGCGTTCGAGTCGCTGGCCGCGAACTCCGGCAGCCGCACCACGTTCGTCAACAGCGTGATGAGCGTGGTCGACCAGTACGACCTCGACGGCGTCGACATCGACTGGGAGTACCCCGACCCCGGCACGTCGGGCAACAACTACACCGCGCTGATGCAGCAGCTGAGCACCGCGCTGCACAACGCGGGCAAGATCCTCACCGCCGCGGTCGTGTCCGAGGGCGGAACCGCGAACGGCGTGCAGCCCGCGGTGTTCGGCTACGTGGACTGGCTGAACATCATGGCCTACGACGGCGGCAGCCCGCACGCCAACTACGACTGGTCGGTCGCGTCGGTCAACTTCTGGAAGAGCCGCGGCCTGCCCGCCAACAAGGCCGTCTTCGGCGTCCCGTTCTACAGCAGGCCCACCTACCTCACCTACGCCCAGCTCGTCGCGATGGACCCCGCCAACGCCAACCGCGACTGCACGACCGTCAACGGCACCCAGCAGTGCTACAACGGCATCCCCACCATCAAGCGCAAGACCCAGTGGGCCATGGCCAACGCGGGCGGCATCATGAACTGGGAGCTGTCGCAGGACACCACCGGCAGCACCTCGCTGGTCAGCGCCATCTACGACACCGCCACCGGCGGCACCACTCCCCCGCCCACCGGCAGGGTCGGCGCCATCACCGGCATCGCGGGCAAGTGCGTCGACGTCGCCAGTGCAGGCACCGCCAACGGCACGGCCGTCCAGCTGTGGACGTGCAACGGCAGCAACGCCCAGACGTGGACCATCGGCTCCGACAACACCATCCGCGCACTGGGCAAGTGCCTCGACGTCACCAGCGCGGGCACCGCCAACGGCACCCCGATCCAGCTGTGGGACTGCAACGCCACCGGCTCCCAGACCTGGCGGGCCCAGTCCGACGGCACACTCCGCAACCCCGCGTCCGGCCGCTGCCTCGACGCTTCCGGCAACTCCTCCGCCGACGGCACGCGACTCCAGATCTGGGACTGCTTCGCGGGCAGCAACCAGGTCTGGCGCCTCCCCGCCTGACCCCCACCCCCGCCGAACGGCCCGTCGCACGTCGCGGCGGGCCGTTCGCGTTCGTCGTAACGACCGGGGCTTGGTCACTGATAGTGCTCATGTGAACGAGGACGGCGACCACGACGCGCCGGAGGTGGCGAACTCGACGACGGAGTCGAGCGGTTCGACCGTGCAGAGCGGCAGCATCGGCGGCGACGTCACCGTCAACCACAACCGCTGGACCGCGGTCGCGTTCCTCTCGGCCCTCGTGGCCTTCCTGGCCGCGGTGGTGGCCGTCGTCTGGCTGGTCCAGGCCCGCGAGCGCCCGGCCGTGGCCGGGGCTCCCAGCGCGCAGCCCACGTCCTCCGCCTCGGCGGCCGCTTCGTCGTCGGTCTCGTCGTCATCGGCGGCCCCACCGCCGACAGCCGCGTCACCGACAGCCGCGCTCGTGCCGCCGCCGGCCGTCACCACCCCCAGCACGTGCGAGGGCGGCGTCCGGGCGACCGTCGAGGCACTCCCCGAGGTGTCGGGTCCGTTCGACTACACGGCGGTCATGGCCTGCCCGCCGGCAACCGGTCAGGAGTACCGGGTCGTCGTCGAGTACCCCGTGGACCGCAACGACCTCGACCGCACGGAGTGGTACGCGCAGCCCGACCGGCTGCCACCCGACCTGACGACGTTCACCATGCAGTCGAAGCCCAGCACGCCGGGGTCGACACGGCTGATCTACGTCATCTCGTGCGACCCGGCCGCCTACGACAGGTGGGCGGCGAGAGCACCATTCGGGAAGCCCATCACCGGAACCGCTGGCCAGGCGCCCTGGTGTCGGAGCCCGTCGCGGTGATCTACCGGCCGTAGCGCGCCACTCCTCGCCCCCGACCGGACGGGTCGCGCGTCTCGATACGGCGGAACCCGTTTGGCGGCACGGGGTACTGGGCACCATCGGCTCATTCCGCCGCACCGCGCACCTCCCTGCGCGCGGCCGACGACAAGGCGATGCAGATGCGACGATCAAGGTTGGCCGCGATGACCACCCTCTGCGCGATGACGGTGGCGGGAACCGCTCTCCCGGCCTCCGCGGACACCGCGCAGAGCGGGCCGGTGCGCGTGGACATCGCGCCGGGCAAGGGGATCGTCGTGACACCGGACGACTACTGGTACGTGCGGGGCACGTTCTCGTTCACGGCGAGCGTCACGGACGTGGGGGAGGCCGACGACGAGAACCTCTTCGTCTTCGTGTCGGTGCCCGACGTGATCCGGATGACCGGCTACCAGGGCGATCGGTGGCGGTGCGAGTCCGTCGAGGGCGGCGTGGACTGCACGAACCCGGACCTCGTCGTCCCCGGCGAGGCGTGGCCGTTGTTGACCATCACGGCTACCGGCGCCGGCTACGTCCAGGACACCCTGGACGTGCACGCGGTCGCCGACAGCGCCGAGTGGACCCAGACCGGCACGCCGTTCGTCTACGACACGTCGTCCTGACCGCGCACGGGAAGGGGCGTGGCGCCGAGGCACCACGCCCCTGGGCGATCAGCCCGTGTAGTTGGCGGTGATCTTGGTGAACTCGTACTGGCCCTGCGAGACGCCCGCGCAACCGTCGCAGTCGCGGTTGAGCGCCCAGAACGACAGCCGCGCCAGGTGCACGGTGCGCGCCCAGTCGCGGATGGCGCGGTAGTCGTTGACGGACACGACCTCACCGGCGTTGTCGGTGTGGCCGTTCATGGACGACAGGCCGGACTTGCGCCAGGCGGCGTCGTCGGCGAGGCCGAAGACGGACTTGAGCTTGTTCTTCAGGCCGGTCACGGCGCTCTTGGTCTTGCCCGGCATGTCGCCGCCGCTGCTGAAGTCGAACGGCATGAGGGTCCACACGTCGACGTTCGCGCCGAGGTCCTTGGAGCGCTGGATGAGCCGCTGGCCCCAGGTCTCGGGGCCGGAGACCTCGGTGGGGATGGTGATGACCACGCGGACGCCGGGGTTGTTCTGCTTGATGATCTTGACGGCCCCCAGGATGCGGTCCTGCACGGTGGCGTTCTGGAACTCGTCGGTGTTCTCGATGTCCAGGTCGATCGCCTTGAACTGCCCGGCGTTGATCACTTTCTGGTAGGCGCCCGCCAGCGCGGTGGCCGACGAGCAGGTGGAGCCGAGCTTGTTGCCAGACCAGCCTCCGATGGACGGCAGGGCGTCCCCGCCCGCGGCGCGGATCTGGTTGACGCGGGTGATGTCCGCACCGGTGAGCGAGCGCTGGCCGTCCCACTGCGGGTTGCAGTTGCCGTTCGACAGGACGAAGGCCAGCGTGAACGACTTGACGCCCGTCGCCTGCATGACGCTCACCGGGTTCGGCGGGCTTTCCCACTGGTACAGGTAGGGCGCCGACAGGACGGGGTCCACCGCCGCGTCGGCCGCGGGTGCCACCAGCCCGACGGTCGAGAGCGCGACCGTCGAGGCGACGAGAAGCCGCCGCATGATCTTCATTCGGTCCTCCAGCGTGGGGAGTGCACGGAACCCACCTCGCGAGCCCTGGGCGGCGTCGGGCCGGAGGCGGCTGACCACGTCAGCGGCTCAAAACTGGACTAGACCAATGGCCCCTGTCAAGGGCAAGCGTTTTCCCGACCAACCCGATCGGAGCAGCTCAACGGGTGTCAGGCACCGTCGAGTCCGGCTATCAACAACCTCAGTTCGAGTTCCTGGACGCGCAGTGCGCGGGCCGGTTCACCGAGTCCGGTCATGGCGAGCCGACAGCGTTCGAGCCTCTCCGTGCGATATCGGGGAAAGGCGAGCTTCACCGCGGTGTCGAGCATTCCCAGGTGGTAGCGGAGCAGTCCCCCGATGCGCGCGGGCACCGAGTCCGACGAGTACTGCTCGCACAGGTCGTCGGCCCATCCGGAAAGCCTGCCGTACTCCCCCGCGACCTTTCGGCCGCGCCGGGCGACCTCGTAGGAGGTGTCACCGGGCAGGGCGCACGCGATGATCACCCCGTTCGCCTGATCCTGCAGCGCAACGGCCCTGACGACGATCTCCAGCAACGTGGTCAGCCGCAGCAGTTCGGCCGTGGCGGGATCGAGCCTGAAGCCCGTTCCGGCCGCCACGGTGCGGATTCCGGTGCGCCGTCGAAAGCGCATGACCAACCATAACCCCGCACACCTGGTCCAGAGGTAACCGAATACCGCGAAAGGACGAACCGGGACCTGCCGCGGCACCTCGCGCGACGGCCCGAGTTGGTAAAGGACATTGCCGAACAAGCGGCACCGAAAGGCCGGTCGAAACCCGCGCCGCGCTATCGCGGAACCACCGGACAAACCGTTGCCGCACCAGGACGACCGGCATCCGCGAGTGAGCCGGGAAGGCCTGTCCGGGTCGGGGCTCGACCAGGAAAACCGGTCGTCGCCAAGTCACCCGCGCGACGGCCGGAACTCGCCCCAACCGGACTTCCAGCACAAACCACCCACCAGGACCGTCAGTCCGACAGGTCCGCGAACCCCTCGGTCGGCACGGACACCGACAGCGGCAGCCGCACCTGGAACCGGGTGTCGCCCGGCACCGACGAGACCCGGATGTCCCCGTGGTGCTTGTTCACCACGATCCGCCACGAGATGTCCAGCCCGAGCCCCGTGCCCTCGCCGACCGCCTTCGTCGTGAAGAACGGCTCGAAGATCCGGCCCTGCACCTCCGCCGGGATCCCGGTCCCGGTGTCGCCGACCTCCACGACCACCAGGTCGCCCTCGCGGAACGTGCGCACGGTCAGCGTGCCGTCGCCGCCCATGGCGCCAATGGCGTTGTCGACCAGGTTCGTCCACACCTGGTTCAGCTCGGCCGCGAACGCGGGCAGCGGCGGCAGCGAGCGGTCGTACTCCTTGACCACCCGCACGTCGCCGATCTTGCGGCCGAGCATCACCAGGGTGGAGTCGAGGAGCTCGTGCACGTCGACCACCTGGAACGGCGCCCGGTCCATCTGCGAGTACTGCTTGGCCGCTCCCACCAGCGTCGACACCCTGGTGGTGGCGTCCTCGATCTCGTTCATCAGCGTCTCGGTCTCGACGGTGTAGGCCAGCCAGCGCACCGCCGCCTCGGTCGACGACCTCGGGCACAGCGCCGCCGCCTCGTCGAGCCACTCGACGTCCAGCCCGCCCGCGACCAGCGTGGGCGCGAGGTCCCAGCCGCCGGTGACGCCGTGGTCGTCGAGCCAGTCGCCGACCTCGTCCTCGCGGTCGTTGGTCTCCAGCGGCCCCAGCTTGGGCGCCTTGGCGACCCGCTCGACCGCGTTCTCCTGGAGCTTCACCAGCGCGGGCAGCGTCTCCGGGTCGATCTTGCCGCTGGCCAGCATCGCCAGCTTGTGCCGCATGCCCGCGACCCGTTCGCGCAGCGCGGCCGTCGCCCGCACGGCCGCGGCCGCCGGGTTGTTCAGCTCGTGGGTCAGCCCGGCCGACAGCGAGCCAAGCGCGAGCAGCCGCTCCCGCTCGTTGACCATCCGCTGGGTGTTCTGCATCCCGAAGAACAGGCCCTCCAGCAGGTGCATGGCCATCGGGAACCACTCGCGGATGACCGGGCCGAACTCGTCGGCGGGCAGCTGGAACATCCGGGTGTCGGTGATCGACTCGACCGTCATCCGGTAGGTCGTCTTCGACGCCACGTCGTCCTTCAGGTACGCCTGGGTCGCGCCGAAGTATGAGCCGCGGTGGTCGGTGCGGCTCACCTCCACCCGTTCGCCGCCGATGTTGCGGCACAGCGCCACGGTGCCGTCGAGCAGCAGGAAGAAGCAGGTCGCCTCGTCTCCCTCGACGAGCACCTGGGTGCCCGCCTCGCGCGTCTCGACCTGGCCGTGGTCGAGCAGCCAGGCCAGCTGGTCCTCGCCCAGGTGCTCGAACAGGAACAGTCCTCGCAAGTCGTCGGCGGTCAGCTCCGCCATGCCGTTCACGACCTCTCCAGGTAGCGGTGCACCAGCGTGACGGCCATCGCGCCCTCGCCGACGGCCGAGGCGACCCGCTTGACCGAGTCCGCGCGCACGTCGCCCGCGACGAACACGCCCGGCAGGTTGGTCTCCAGGTGGTAGGGCGGCCGGTCGAGGCCCCAGCCGTCCGGGGAGCCGCCGTCGGCGACCAGGTCCGGTCCGGCGAGCAGGAACCCGCGGTCGTCGCGCGAGAGCGTGCCCTCCAGCCAGTCCGTGCGCGGGGCGGCGCCGATGAACGCGAACAGCCAGGACGCCTCCACCGTGGTCTTCTCACCCGTGGCGGTGCACAGCAGCGTCAACGTCTCCAGGTGGTCCTCGCCCGTGCCGCCGACGACCTCCGTGCAGGTGCGCACCTCGATGTTGTCGACCCGCGCCAGCTGGTCGATCAGGTAGCGCGACATCGACCGGTCCAGCGAGTCGCCGCGCACCACGAGCACGACGCGGCGGGCGTGCCGGGAGAAGTACATGGCGGCCTGACCAGCGGAGTTCGCCCCGCCGACCAGGTACACGTCCTGGCCCGCGCAGCTCGGGCCCTCGGTCGTGGCCGCGCCGTAGAACACACCCCGGCCCGCCAGGTTCTCCAGTCCGGGCGCGCCGAGCATCCGGTAGGACACGCCGGTCGCCAGGATCACGGTGTGCGCGGCCAGCTCGGTGCCGTCGTCGAACCGCACGACCCTGGCCGCGCCGCGCTGCTCCAGCGCGACGACGTCGCGGGTGGTGAGCATCTCGACGTCGAACTTCAGCGCCTGCCTGCGGGCGCGCTCGGTGAGCTGCTCGCCGGACACGCCGTCGGGGAAGCCGAGGTAGTTCTCGATCCGGCTGCTGGTGCCCGCCTGGCCGCCGGTGGCCATCCGCTCGACCAGCACGGTCCGCAGGCCCTCCGACCCGCCGTACACCGCGGCTCCCAGCCCGGCCGGGCCGCCGCCGACCACGATCAGGTCGTAGAAGTCCGTCGACGGCTCGGTGCTCAGGCCGACCCGCGCGGCCAGCTCGGCGTCCGTGGGCTGCACCATCGGCTCGCCCTCGGGCGTCACGACCACGGGCAGCCGGGTGCCGTCCTGGCCCGCCGCGTCGAGCAGGCGCTTGGCCTCGCAGTCGGCGTCCTCCAGCGAGTGCCAGCGGAACGGGACGGAGTTGCGGGCCAGGAAGTCGCGGACCTCGTAGGAGCGCGGCGACCAGCGGTGCCCGACCACCCTGACCTGCCGCACCGGCTGCCGGTCGGTCACCGTCCAGGCGTGCAGCAGGTCGTCGAGCACCGGGTAGAGCTTCTCCTCCGGCGGGTCCCACGGCTTGAGCAGGTAGTGGTCGAGGTCGACCACGTTGATGGCCTGGATGGCGGCCTCGGTGTCGGCGTACGCGGTCAGCAGCACGCGGCGGGCCAGCGGGAACAGGTCCATGGCGGCTTCCAGGAACTCGATGCCGCTCATCTGCGGCATCCGGTAGTCCGCGAGCAGCGCCGCGACCTCCTCGCCGCGCAGCTTGATCTCCCGGAGCGCCTCGAGGGCCTGCGGGCCGGACTCGGCCCGCACGATCCGGTAGTTCTCGCCGTACTTCCGGCGCAGGTCGCGTGCCACCGCCCTGGACACGCTGGGGTCGTCGTCCACCGTGAGGATCGAGGGGCGCGCGACCCTGGTGGCCTCGGCGGGAGGTGTCGTCATGCCACCAGTCAAGCAGCGGAACCGGCCGCCGTCACCGGGTGGGGATGGCACACGACCGCGTCGGGACGTAAGTTCGCGCCTGACGACCCCCAGCCAAGGAGAAAACGTGACCTCCGCCGTCTGCCAGCACGTCGCCGAGCTCGGCCCGGACCCCACGGCGAGCACCCAGGACGGGTGCGAGGACTGCCTGGCCCAGGACACCGGCTGGGTGCACCTGCGGCTGTGCCTGGAGTGCGGCAAGGTGGGCTGCTGCGACTCCTCGCCGGAGAAGCACGCCAGCAAGCACGCCGCCGAGGCCGGGCACCCGGTCATCCGCTCGTTCGAGCCCGGCGAGACCTGGCGCTGGTGCTTCGTCGACCAGACCCTCGCCTAGCGCGGTGACCTCGGGCACTCACCCAGGGGCGTAGTCCTCGGTGGCCACTTCCCGACCCACCTCGCGGTCCGCCGGGCGAGGTGGGTGACCGCCGACCCGGACGGGCCGTGGTCACCCACCGGGGCTCAGCCCCGCACCACCAGCACCGGGCAGGTCGCGTGGTGCAGGCAGTGCAGGCCGACCGAGCCCTTCAGCTCGTCGGTCCCCTGGCTGCCGAGCACGAGCAGCTCGGCGCCGCGGGCCGCGTCCAGCAGCACCCGGACCGCGTTGCCGCGCACCACGGACCGGGTGACCGGCGCGGCCACGTCGGCGAGGGCCTTGTCGAGCACCTCCCGCGCGGCGGCCTCGACGTCCGCGGGGTCGGTCAGGTCCGGCGCCCACTCGTAGGTCGCGGGCGACTCCCAGGCCAGCACGGCCTCCAGGCGCGCGCCGGTGTACCCGCTCTGCCGGACCGCCCAGCGCAGCGCCGCGGCCGCGGTCTCGGTGCCGTCCACACCCACGACGATCCGCCTGTCGTCCTCAGCCATGTGCGTCTCCTCGTTCGGTGGTCCTCACGGGGTGCCCGGCGACGGGGGTCGGGTGCTGCGCCAACGGGGTCGAAGGCGTGCGCGAACGGCCCAACTTCACCGGTGGCGCGTGGACGCCGGTTGTTATGCTTGATCGGCGCACCCGCGCGGACCAGCTGCAGGAGGCCTCGACCGTGGACGAGCACACCGCGGACGCCCGCGGACCGCTCCGCCCCGCGCGGGCCGAGGGCTAGCCGTGGCGTTGGCGTTGCCGGAGTGGACGGTGCTGGCCCTGCTGCGCGAGGAACCGCGGCACGGCTTCGCGATCGCCGCCCTCACCGCCGCCGGAGGAGCGCTCGGCCGGGTGTGGTCCGTGCCGAGGCCGATGGTCTACCGCGCGCTCGGACGGCTGGAGGAGGCCGAGCTGATCAGGCCGCTCACCGTCGAGTCGGGACCGGGTCCACAGAGGACCGTCTACGACCTGACCGAGACCGGGCGGGCCTGTGTCGACGAGTGGCTGCACCAGCCCGCCGAGCACGTCCGGCAGCTGCGGTCGCACCTGCTCGTGAAGCTCGCGTTGCTGCACCGGCGCGCGCTCGACCCGACCGGCCTGCTGACCGCCCAGCGCGCCGTGCTGGCACGGGTGGTGGCCGCGACCGGCGCCGACCGCGGTGACGGGTTCGACGCCGTGCTGCTGGCCTGGCGGCACACCAACGCGAGCGCGGCGCTCCGTTTCGTCGACGACCTCGTGGCCGGAGCGACCCCGTGACGCGCCTGTACGACTGGACCCCCGCCGCCGTGGTCTTCGACTGCGACGGGCTGCTGGTGGACACCGAACCGTGCTGGTCGGTGGCCGAGACCGCGTTGTTCGCCCGCCGGGGCCTGGCGTTCGGGCCGGAGCAGAAGGCCGCGGTGATCGGGAAGTCCCTCGCGGCCGCGGGCGACACCCTCGCCGGGCTGTTCGACGAGCCCGGCGCCGGTGCCGAGATCGCCGCCGAGCTGCTGGTGCTGGTGGCCGAGGTGGTGGCCGAGGAGGCCGAGGCGATGCCGGGGGCGGTCGCGCTCGTCGACCTGGTCGCCGCGTCCGTCCCGTTCGCGGTCGCCAGCAACTCGCCGCGCTCGCTGCTGGAGGCGGCGCTGGCACGGAGCGGGTTCGCCGGGGTGTTCCCGGTGAGCGTGGCCGCGGACGAGGTGTCCGCGCCGAAGCCGCACCCCGAGATGTACCTGGCCGCGTGCGCCGCGCTCGGCGTCGAACCCGGTGCGGCGCTGGCGTTCGAGGACTCCGCGACCGGTCTCCGCTCGGCCCGCGCGGCCGGGCTGCGGGTGGTCGGCGTGCCCACGTTGGCGCACCAGGACTTCCCGGCCGACGTCGTGGTGGAGTCGTTGCGGGACAACGACCTGCTGGCCTGGGTCAGCGGCTGGCGTCGCGCCGGGGCGTGACCAGCCCGGCGTCGTAGGCGGCGATCACGAGCTGCGCGCGGTCACGGGCGTCGAGCTTGGCCAGCAGGTGCGACACGTGCGTCTTCACCGTCTTGACCGAGATCGTCAGGTGGGCGGCGATCCCGTCGTTGGACAGCCCGCGGCCGACGAGGGTGAGCACCTCGACCTCCCGCCTGGTCAGCCGTCCCGCCGGGGTGGCGGTCGCCCGCCGCGGCGTGGACACGTAGTGCTCGACGAGCCGGGTGAGGATCGACGGGGCGAACAGCGACTGCCCGTCGTGGGTGCGCCGGATGGCGTCGATGAGGTCCTCGGGCCTGGTGTCCTTGAGCAGGAAACCGGACGCGCCCGCCCGCAGCGCCTCGTACACGTACTCGTCCAGCTCGAACATGCTGAGCACCAGCACGCGGGTCGCCGCGAGGTCCGGGTTCGCGCAGATCCGCCTGGTGGCCTGGAGGCCGTCCAGCTTCGGCATCCGCACGTCCATCAGGACCACGTCCGGCCGGGTCGCCGCGGTGACGGCCACCCCGTCGACCCCGTTGTCCGCCTCGCCCACGACGACCAGGCCCGGCTCGCTGTCGATGACCATCGCCAGGCTGCGCCGCAGCAACGGCTGGTCGTCGACCAGCGCCACCCGCACGATCACGCCGCTCCCCCGTCCGGAATCCGCGCCACGACCCGGAACCCGGCCTCGACGGGCTCCGCGGCGAAGGCACCACCAAGGCCCACGACCCGTTCCCGGAGCCCGATCAGGCCGTGGCCCGCGCCCGGAGCCGACCGCCGCGGCCCGTCCGGCCCGCTGTCCGCGACGGTCACCACCACGCTGTCGCCGTCGCGGTGGACGTGCACCCGGACGTCGGTCGGCCCCGCGTGCCGCGCGGAGTTGTTGAGGCCTTCGCGGACCACCTTGCACACCGCCACCTGGACTCCCGGCGACACCTCGCCGACCGGCTCGACGGTCAGCGCGGTGCGCAGCCCCGCGACCTCCGCGCCGCGGACGATCGCGGGCAGCTGGTCGAGCCCTTCGACGGGCAGGCGCGGCACGGCGTCGTCGTCCGGGGCGCGCAGCACGGTCAGCATGTGCCGCAGCTCGGAGGTCGCCTCGCGGCTCGCGTTCTCGATGTCCGCCAACGCCTCCGCGACGTCGGCGCCCGTCACGTAGCGGGCCGCGGCGGCGCGGACGGTGATCAGGCCGAGGCCGTGCGACACGATGTCGTGCAGGTCCCTGGCGATGCGCATCCGCTCGGCCTGCGCCGCCTCGGCCGCCGCCCACTCGGTCAGCCGCTCCTCGTAGGCCGCCCGGCCCGCCCGGCTCCGCCGGACCGCGAGGACCGCGACCGCGACCGCGGCGACCGCGAGCAGCGAAGGCACGACCACGGCGGCCGACCCCGCGCCGCCCACCGTCAGCAGCACGAGCACGAGCGCCGCGAGGACCCCGAGGGTGGTCGGGGCGACCCCTGACCGCCACGAGGGCCGCTGACGCACGTCCACGGGCCGGGACTCTACTTCTCCGCGGCCGCGAGGACGTCGGTCCGGGGTCTGACATCCCGTGGGCCGAGACCGCCGCACGACCCCGTTCCCCGGCCCGATGCGCCCGCGCCGCGCTCCCCGTTGACTGCTCGCCATGATCACCGTCGAACACGTGGGCAAGCGGCGCGGACGCACGAAGGTGTTGTCCGACATCAGTTTCGAGGCCCGACCGGGCCGGGTCACCGGGTTCCTCGGACCGAACGGGGCCGGCAAGTCGTCGACGTTGCGGATCCTGCTCGGGCTCGACCGCGCCGAGGAGGGCACCGCGCTGGTGTGCGGGCTCCCGTTCCACCGGCTGACCCGCCCGCTGACGGTGGTGGGCGCGCTGCTCGACGGCAGCGGCGCGCACCGGTCGCGGACGGGCCGGGCGCACCTGCGGTGGGTCGCCGCGAGCAACGGGCTGCCGCGCGGGCGGGTCGACGAGGTGCTGGACCTGGTCGGGCTGACCGAGGCCGCGGGCAAGCGGGTCCGCACCTACTCGCTCGGCATGGGCAGGCGGCTCGGGCTCGCCGCGGCGCTGCTGGGCGACCCGGACGTGCTCGTGCTGGACGAACCGGTCAACGGCCTCGACCCCGGCGGCATCCGCTGGATGCGCGAGCTGCTGCGCGAGCGGGCCGCGTCGGGGCGGACGGTGCTGCTGTCGAGCCACCTCATGGGCGAGCTGGCCGAGACCGTGCACGACGTCGTCGTGATCCACCACGGCCGGATCGCGAGCCGCGGCACCCTCGCCGAGGTCACCGGCACCCACCGCACGCTGGAGGACGCGTTCTTCGCCCTGACGGGAGACGGCAGGTGACCCTGTTCCACGCGGAGCTGCGCAAGCTCCTGACCCTGCCGTCGGCCCGCGCCGGGCTCGCGATCGGACTGGTGCTGCCGCCGGGCGTGATGATGATCAGCGCGGTCCCCGAGGAGGCCCGTCAGGACGCCGGGTTCGTCCAGCTCACCCTCGGCGTGATCGGCGCGATCGTGCTCGGGGTCGTC
This sequence comes from Umezawaea tangerina, assembly GCF_003002815.1. Lineage (GTDB taxonomy): Bacteria > Actinomycetota > Actinomycetes > Mycobacteriales > Pseudonocardiaceae > Umezawaea > Umezawaea tangerina. The sequence goes on from NZ_PVTF01000009.1 coordinate 39,768, forward strand.
TCGACCAGCAGCGAGTACACCGCCGAGGGCGACGACGCGCCGGGCGGCAGGCAGATCACCACCAGCCTCACGGGCACGGCGTCGCGCACCCTGTTCCTCGCCGCCAAGGCGGGCGCGTTGACACTGGTCGTGGCGGTGCTGGCGCTGGTGACCGCGACGCTGACGCTGGCGTTGACCAGGCCGCTGCCCGACAACACCGTCCCGCGCGTCGTCGGGGTCGTCGTCTACTGGACGTTCACCGCGCTGCTCGCGCACGGGATCACCCTGCTCACCCGCACGGGCGTCGTGCCGCTGACCCTGTTGATCCTCAACACGTCCGTCGTCTCGGTGACGTTCCTGCTCAGCAAGGTCACACCGCTGGCGGCCTACTTCCCGGACCTGGCGGGCTCGCACATGTTCCTGCACCGGATCGCCTCCCCGGTCGACCTGGCCCCGGTGACCGGTGGTCTCGTCATGGCGGCCTGGGTGGTCGCGCTGCTGGCCGTCGCCGCGGTCGTCGTGCACCGGCGGGACGCGTGACCGCCCGGACGGTCGGGCACACCGTCCACGCCGAGCTCCTCAAGCTCGCCACGCTGCCGTCGGTGCGGCTGGTGGTCGTGGCGACGTGGGTCGTGACGCCGCTGCTCGACCTCGTGTACGCGAGGACGGCGACGACGGCGTCCGCGGTGGACGTCGGGCTGGCCCCGCTGGGGTACTCGGAGCTCGGGTTCGTCCTGCTGGGCGCGCTCGTGGCCGCCTCCGAGCACGACGGGCAGATCCGGACCAGCCTCACCTGCGTGCCGAACCGGGTCGGGCTCCAGCTCGCCAAGTCCCTCACCTTGGCCGCGCTCTGCCTCGTGGTCGCCTCAGTGACCGCCGTCCTGAGCCTCGCGACCGCGCGCACGGCCCGACCGGACGGTCCTTTCGCGCCGTTCGGACCGGGGGCGACCGCGATCGCCCACCTGGTGCTCACGGCGGTGCTCGCCGCCGCCGTGGCGACGGTCCTGCGGGCGGCGGTGCCCGCGCTCACGCTGCTGCTGGGCTACTACGTCGTCGCAGCGCCGTTGATCCGCGGCAGGCTCGACCTCCTGCCCGACACCGTGGACGGGCGGCAGGCGCTCGTCGTGCCCGCCTGCTGGGCGCTCATCGCCGTCGCCACCGCGACCGCGGTCTTCCACCGGCGCGACGCGTGAATTCGGATCACCAATCTTGCGCCGTTTTCCTGCGGAATCGCGGAGCAGAATGGTATGGGCGATTGGGAAATCCCGCGAAACGATGACCCGAACGGCTCAGGCGCCCATCCGAGAGCCCAGGGAGAATGGGGACATGTCCCCGTGTGAATGCATCCCGCCCCCGGCCGCCCTGGCGTAGGCGTCATGTCGACCACCTTCTCCGAAGCACGGGAATCCGGCTACGAACGGCTCAGCCGGATCGTCGAACAACGCGCGGGCCGGTACGCAGACGAAGTCGAGCTCGCGCTGAACCAGGGCGGGCTGCGCGACGAGGAAGCGGAACTGCTCGACGAGTTCGAGCAGTACGTCTCCAACGTGCTCGACGAGTACCCGTCACGACGGCGCAAGTCGCACCAGCTCATCTTCAACGCCCTCTACGAACGCAAACCGGAAACCGTCCCGAGCGAACGGCGACGGACCCTGCTCGTCGCGTTGATGGCGGCGGAGGTCGAAGCACAAGGACCACTGCGGCTGACCATGCGGCAGAACAAGGACCTCGCCGAGATCCTGGAACAACTGGGCACCGACTGCGTCGCCGAGAAGATGATGATGCACGCCGCCGAAGCCTTCGAACGGGCGGCCGAGATCCACCTGCTGACCAACGACAACCTGGAACGGGACAGGTTCCTGTACCTGCGCACCAAGGTGCTGCACCGGATCGAACGGTCCTGGTGGCGGCGGATCATGCAGACGGTGTCCGCGGTGACCTGCGGATACGGGTACCGGCCGTACCGGCTGCTGGGATGGGTGCTGGTGCAGCTGCTGGTGTTCTGGGTGATGCTGCTGGTGGTGGCGGACGGGACGTGGCTGCACAGCTTGTACCTGGCCGCGGTGAACTTCATCAACCCGGCGGGGACGGATGAGCTGGGCGGGAAGGTGAAGACGGTGCTGGTGGTGGAGAGCTACTTCGGGGCGCTGTCGTTGAACGTGTTCTTCGCGTTGTTGGTGCGGAGGTGGTTCAGGTGATGTGGGGGTTGGCCTTGGGTGCTGTTGTGTGCACCGACGGGGGAAGTTCGGATCTGGGTGTGAGTTTCGGGGTGCCCACCCGTGGGGAAGCCCGGCCCCCGGCGCGCGATTGTCTCAATGCCCGATCTTCGTTGTCAAGACGATAAAGCCATCTTGACAACGAAGATCGGGCAGGAGGGCGCTGTGGATCGGGGGCAGAGGGGAAGTCTGGCTTCGCCAGCATCGAGCTGCGCTCGACTCGAGCATCCTCGGCTTCGCCGTCGGACCAGGCATCCTCGGCTTCGCCGTTGGACAGAGCATCCGCGCTTCGCGGCGGACAAGGCATCGGCTGGCGCCGACGAGGCCCCAGGCGCTCCGCGCCGGATGCGCGCTGGCGGGCTGCGCCCAACGGGGCGGGGTGGGTGGGTGCGGTGGGGGTGGCGGGTTGTTGCGGTTGGTTTAGAAGGTGCGGGCGTCTTGCCAGGCGGTGAGGGTGCTCATGGAGATCTGGTCGCGGATCCAGGCGACGTTGCGGTGCCAGGACTGGCTGAAGCCGGGGACGTCTTCCAGGTCGGCCCAGAGGGGGCGTAGGGCGGAGTCGACGTGGGCGCCGGGCATCCAGAGGCGGACGAGGAGGGTTAGGGCTGAGCCCAGGAGTTTCATGGGGTCGGTGCCCGCGGCCATGTCGCGTTCGGCTTGTTCGACGACGTTGCCGAGGGCCGTGTAGAGCCAGTCGTGGAGTGCGAGGTCTTCGCAGAAGCGGCTGGCTTCGCCCAGTAGTTCGGGTGGGACCACCACGTCGACGGTGCGGCGGGACTCGTCGTCGATGTGGAGGTGGACGGCGGGGCGGGCGCCCTTGCGGGCGGTGGCGTTCCAGCGGAGTTGGGTCGGTTGGGTGCGGAGGCCGGGTTTGTAGTCGAGCTGGGGGCGGCCCTGGACGAGCATGAGCATGCGTTGGCACATGGCGCCGAGGTCGAGGGTGTCGCGTTGGTGGGAGGACCTCTTGCTGCCGTTGACGACCTGGACCGGCGGGGGGTTGCCGAGGACGTCGACGACGCCGCGGCGGTGCGTGTAGTGGGTCCACGCCTTGCGTTCGCGGTAGTCGACCCACTCCAGCCTGGTGCGGGAGGACGACTGGAGGACGGCGCCGCCGACGACGACGGCGTGCGTGACGACGGTGCCGATGCCGCGGGCCTTCGCCTGCGGTTCAGTGGCGAGGGTGCAGTCGACGCCGACGATCGAGTCCGGCGACACCGTGCGGTTGATGGGGCGGTCGGTGGCGACGACCTGCCTGCCGGGGCGCAGGGAGAGCAGGTCGACGACGGCCTGCCTGGGCAGCGGCAGGGAGTTGCGGAGCAGTCCGGTGCGGACCTCGCCGATGATCACCACCGGGCACCGGCGACGGGGGCCTCGACGAAGATGTGGGAGACGCGGGAGCTGAGCTGCTCGGGCAGGCGGACGCCTTCGCGGAGCGCGCGTTCGACGGTCTTGTCGGTGACGGACTTGTCGATGTCGAGGTGGTCGAGGATGACCCGGACCGCGTGCTCGATGCCGAGGTAGCTCTGCGGCAGGATCGACGTGGTCCGGTACGCGGCGAACGGCGCGGGGTTCTGGGTCAGCTGCACGACGGCGGGCAGGTCGCTCCACCGCTTCGGCCAGCTGTCACCGGTCCAGCGCTGGGGCTGGGCCACGGGTTCGCCCTCGTAGCGCAGGGCGCCGAGGCGCAGCAGCTGCCACACCGAGGCCAGGAACGGGCAGGACCACTGGCGGCGTTCGACCAGCCTGCCGTCGACCCGTTCGGTCCGGTCCTTCCACAGCTCCACGTCGAGGAAGATCGAGTGGTTGCGCTTGCCGAACTCCACCGGCGGTTCCCAGTCGGTCACCGGCATCATCGCCTGGTTGCCGGAGTTCGTGTCGGGGGCGCGCTCGCCGTTGCACAGCCAGCCCGAGTCCTGCACGGGCGGGCGCGCGCCGGTCGTGCCGACCGGGGGTTCCGGCAGCAGCATCGCGGCCGTCAGCTCGGCCAGCGGCACCCGGTCGGCCTCGAAGCACCCTGCCTCGCGGGCCAGGTAGTCGATGGTGATGCCGAACTCGTCCGCGATGCCCAGCAGCCGGTCGACGATCTCGTCGGGACTGGTGTCGGTCCGGAAGTAGTCGTCGATCAGGAAGCACGTGCTCAGCCGCGGCTTGACCACGCCGTCGAGGTCGGCCGCCAGCGCCGTGCGGGTCGCCTCCAGCCAGGGCAGCACCTTGCGGAACTGGGTGCGGATGCGCTCGTCGCCGTCGGCCAGGTCCTCCATGTAGAAGTGGCCGACCTCCACCGACAGGTGCGACAGCGCGACGTGGCGCGGCTCCGGCTTGGCGGTGGCCTCGGTGTAGGCGGACGTGTCGATGGTGGTCACATCCCCTCCCACACCGCGTCGTCGGTCAGCCGCACGGACAGCTCCCGGAAGGACTTGACGGTACCGGCGTTGGCGATCTTCGCCGAGACGTCCGACTCGGCGATGATCTGCTCCCGCCACTGCAGCACGGGCTCCACGGGGGTTGTGCCCAGGATCCGGCTGCGGCCGAGCCGGTTGTCCACGGCGAGCTTGCGCAGCTCCTCGTCGCAGGCGTGCAGCCAGGTCGCCTGGGCGGCGGTCTGGCCTGGATTGTGCTCCCTGAGGTTCGGCACGGCCACCCGCACGAACCGGATGGCGTCCAGCAGGGTGTCCTGGTCGTGGCCCGCGCTCTTGCCGACGGCGAGCAGCCCGCGGTCGCCGTAGACCAGTCCGTTCGCCGCCACGATGTGCTGGTGGGTCCAGCGGTGGAACACCAGCCAGCGGGCCGTGACACCGCGCATCGACGGCTGGGCGGTGGCCATCAGCGCCATCGTCAACGCGGCCGAGCGGCCGGCGCTCAGGTCGACGACGACCACGTCGAACTCGCTGTCGAGCCGGGTGAACAGCTCGACGCAGCGCTGCTGGATCTCGCGGGTGGTGCCGAACTCGGCGCCGCCCTTGTCGCCGGGGAAGAACGCGAGCCTGCCCGCGCGGACGTTGGACCCGCGCAGGTCCTGGCGGGTGGTCTGCCGCCACACGTCCAGCCTGCGCGGATCGGTGATCCCGTCGGTGAAGTAGGTGTGCAGGCCCTCGCGCTCGACACCGCGCTCGGCCCTGGGGATCTCGAAGATCGCCCCCGAGGTCGGCGAGCCGAAGTCGAAGTCCAGGTAGGCGACGTCCAGCCGCTGGGCGAGGTGGAACGCGATGTTGCAGCTGGTCACCGAACGACCGGTGCCGCCCTTGTCGGATGACGCGAAGACGAGCACCTACGCCCCCCTCGACGCGTCGTTGTGGGCCACGTTCATCTCGTCCAGGCTGAGCAGCGCGGCCAGCGCCAGCGCGTTCGCGGTACCGGGCTGCTCGGTGATGACCTCGCGGGCCCGGCTGAGCCGCCGTTCGATGACGACGATCTCCGCGCTGCGCGCCGAGGTGTCGTCGGAGTCTGAGTTGACCAGCAACCGGTTGAGCAGGTGCTCGGCCTCGTGCAGCGCCTCCTCCGCGCGGGCCCGCATGCCGGGGCTGCGCAGCGGCTGCTGCTGGAACGTGCGCGACCCGGCGATCAGGGCCTCGATGACGCGCTCGGTCATCGCCCACGACGGGAGCTTCTCGGCGGGCAGCCGGGCGTCGGAGAACAGCGTCTCGCCGGGGTCGTCCCATAGGCCCAGCGCGTCGCCGTCGTGGATCCGGCGCTTGTCGAGGTGGTCCATCGTCGTCTCGGCCAGCCGCATCAGCCGGTCGCGGGCGACCCGGTTGGCCGACAGCGCGGCGGCCTGGAGGCAGCGCTTGAGCAGCAGCGGCGCGAAGTCTCGGGCGTGCCAGTAGAGCTGCGGCCCGATCTCGTCCGACCCGACCAGGGTCATCCGGACACCGGGGACGTGCATGTCGACCGCGGGGTCGTCCTTGGTGACGCGGCGGGTGATGCGGCCGCGCTGGGCGAGCGACTCGAACACGGACACGGCGCGGTTGAGGTCGTCGTCGGTGGCCTGCCTGGCCTCGAGGTCCTGCACCAGCACCGCGGACACCAGCAGCGAGAAGTAGTCGGACTCCTCGCCGTCGGAGGTGCGCCAGGGGATGTCCTCCAGCGGCCACGTCCTGCCGAACCGGGCGATGCCGGACCAGTACCGCTGGGTCAGGTCCCAGCGGATCTGCAGCGCCTCGGCGAGGCGGCGCTGCTCGTCGTCGAGCAGGTTGAGCTCACGGGTGCGCTGCGACCGGAGGTCGTTGATGCCGTCGAGCGCGAGCACGGTCGAGTACAGGTAGGGCCGGGCGGCGGCGATGCCCGCCTCCGCCCCGATCGCGGGCTGCCGGTCGAACGCGCTCCTGGTCAGGTCCAGCTCCACCTCGGGGGCGTTGCGCACGATCCCCCAGCCCCAGCCGATCTCGAAGAGCCTGCTCTCCTCCTCGAGCTTGCGGTCGGTGCTGACGCCGAGGCGGACGTCGTCCAGCAGCAGGGTCCGCACGCGCTGCAGCCGTTCGCGCAGCCGGGACACCACGACCTGCTCCGGCAGGCCGCCCTGGTTGACCATGTCCAGCATCGCCGCGCGGACCTCGCGGTCGGCCCGGTCGTCCAGGCCGACGGTGTTGACCACGAACGACCGCAGCAGGCCGATCTGGGCGGCGGTGAGCCGCCTGCTCAGCGCGGCCTGGAGGCGTTCGATCCTGGCGACCAGCGCGGGCCTGCGGACCACCTGGGGCTTGTAGACGTTGAGGAAGCCCAGCGCGGCCAGGCAGAGCGTGAGCGACAGCGAGTAGGAGTCGACCAGACCCATGGCCAGCTGCTCCTCGGTCGGCGCCGTGGAGTCGTCGTCCGTGCTGAGGTATCCGCCACCGCCGAAGCTCGGCTCGTCGCCCACGGTGTGCCGCTCGACGTAGTCCTCGATGACCTCGACCAGCCGGTGCGGGATGGTGCGCGGCTCGCCGAACCGCTCCAAAGCCTTGGCGGCGTCCTCCGCCATCACGTCCGGCAGCTCCAGCGCGAGGGCCGGGACCTCGGTCGCCGGGTACAGCAGGCAGATCAGCTGCTCGGTGTCGCTGAGCGAGTTGGACTCCTCGCGACCGCCCCACACCCACGTGCCGTCGCGATAGGAGGACTTGATCACCGACCGCCAGATATCGAGGATCTGTCGTCTCGGTTGAATTCTCATCGCTGTCCCAAAGGTGAGTGCGGCGCGCAATGACGGCGGTCGAGCGACCCGCCGCGCGGCGTGGCGAACGGTATCATGGTCATCGGCCTTCCGACGGCAGCGGCGCACCCGCCGAAGAGGCCGGTTCGGCACCGGTCCACGGCGTTTCCGACGCCCGTCCACAGGCGACGATCATGCCCGTGTACCCGTCCCGCAGCGGTGGTCCGCCATTGGTCCCGATGCGGTCGACGACCAGATCCGTCGCCCGTCCGGAAAGGCAGCCGGTGACGTCGTGGTGGTCGACGGCGACGGCGGGGAACTCGATCCCGGCCACCTCGTAACCGAGCGAGTTCTCCATGAACGCGATGCAGAAGGGCGCGCCGGGGCGCAGGACGCCGAGGAACCCGTGCACGGCGTCGGCGAACTCGCCGCGCTGCGAGGTGATGGACTCGGCGACGAAGAACATCGTCCCCATGTCCCACCGCCCCGCGGCCGGGTCCAGCGCGAACACGCTGCCGGGCACCACCTCCACCCGGCGGGCGAGCGCGTCGCGCGGGTGCTCACCCAGCCCGGCGTAGTGCGGGCTCTCCCCCAGCACGGACCAGAAGTCGCTCCACACGTCGGGCCAGGACGGCCAGTCCGCCGCGGTCTGCTCGGCCAGCCACTCCAGGTTCGACTTGGCGTGCTCGTAGAGGGTGATCGACTCGCAGAACGGCAGCATCGACAGCGCCGGGTACAGGTTCGCGCCGGTGCCCACGTCGATCCCCCGCAGCCCCACCGGCGCGTGCCCGGAGGGGAACTGGGCCCCGAAGAAGTCCCGCACCAGTTCGACGACCCGGTGGTCCTCGCCGCGGACCTCGGCGTAGTTGCGCGCCAGGTAGTCGTCCGGATCGAACCGGTACCACGGAACATCAGCGTTGCGCTGTCCCCCATTTTGCACCCTGTCCCCTTTTGCGCACGATCGAAGTCAGCCGGTCCGGCCCGCACGTGGTCGTTCCACCATGATCGGACAACCGCCACCTGCAGGCGATCCGCGATACGGCTGAACAAAGCGTCCCATCGCGCATTCCCGGCGACGCTGGAATAGATTTATTCCGCCACGGGTGGAAATGCTCTACCGCCAAGGGACACCAGAGCGACACCCAGGACAGCCACCCGCAGACCGGCGGCCGTGCGCGCGGGACCCCGTTGCCCCACCACCGGGAGCGTCCGTCCACACCAGACCCGGCAACACCACCGTCACCCGGAGAAGCGCTCCCACGCCGACTGCCGCGTCATCCCCAACGCCGCCCCGATCCGCACCCACGTCACACCGCGCGCCCGCAGCTCCAACACCCGCTCCCGCAACCCCGCCTCGACCTGCGTGACGGTCGCCGCGATCCGCGGCAGGTGCCCCAACAACACCTCGTCCGCCATCACCGACCACTCCGGCACCCGGTCGTCCGACGAACCGTCGTCCGACGCCAGGATCTCCTCGCACTTCCCCACGCACTCATCGCAGATGTACAGCCCAGGCCCGGCGATCATCTTCCGCACCTCGACCGCGGCCTTGCCGCAGAACGAACAACTCGGCGGGAACACCGTTCCGGACACCACCCACCCCCATCCCACGTTGTCAGGCATTCCCTGACAACACCACCCAGCATACCGACCCCCACCACCCGCCGTAACCCCTCGACCGCCTCCGCGTCAGGCGTGCGAACCCGTGGCGACCCCGGCGTTGGCCGCCAGCCACGTCGCCCGGTGCTCCCTGGACATAGCTTCCGCCGCGGCCACCGCGTCCGCCGAGACCTCATCGGTCCCCCAACCGCGCAACGTCTCCGCGATGCGCTCGACGAAGAACCGCCCCATCGGCGTGAGATCGGCTTCGGCGAGCAACGTCCCGGCCGCGGACAGCGTGGCGATCCGCCACCTGATGAACTCGACCTCCGCCCGGTCACCCGGCAGGCCGCGCTCACGCCGCCAGAAGGCCGTCACGCCCAGGTGGGCATAGGTGCCGTGCAGGACTCCCAACAGCGGCCGGGCGTCATCGCGCCACGGCGCGTAGAAGAGCCTGCCGGGATCGGAGGCGACCAGGGGGAACAGGTCCAGCACCACGGTCAGCTTGGCGTGCTGCAGCTCGTGCGCCAGGGTCTCCGCCGCCGCCCGGTCGTCGACCGGCAACGACAGGAACACGCACCCGAACCCGTCGGCCAGGGTCACGCTGGTCGGACCGCCCGCGGCACCCAACGGCGTCAGCACGCCCACCGCGGCCGCCACCTCGGCCGCCACCTCGGGATGCCGTTCGGTCAGCACGGCCCACCCTCCCGCGAGGCGGTCGCACCACTGCTCGACATCGAGCGGCCAGGCGGCGTCGGCGCCGGCCCGCAGCTCAGCGGGCAGGTGGACGTGCGCCCACGGGTCGAGCAGGAACCCCACCGCGCCGAGGTCGATCCGCCGAAGGCCGCGCCACCCCGGCACGTCCTGGTGGGGGTCCTCGGGCACGAAAACCTCACCGCCGCCACGGCGCAGCGAAGTCCCACCGCCACCCGCGACCACCTCCACCTCACCACCGGTCGGTGGCAGGTGCGCCACCCCCAGGGAGGGCAGCGGGAAGTCACCACCGCGTTGGTCCGCGACCGGAACCGCCGCGTCCACACCGGCGTGCACGGCGGCGGCCACCACCACCGTGGCCAGGGTCGCGGGTCGGGCGAGCGCGCCCCCTCCCGGTCGGCGCAGCAGCAGCGACTCCTGGCGCGCCCACGCGCCCACCGACGGGTGGGCGAGCACCCCGTCCACCGCCTCCGGGGCGAGCCGCGCGATCCTCGTCAGCTCGCGCCCCGCGGCGGCGGCGACGTCCGCGTCGGGATGGCCGGTCGCCCGCGTCTCGGCCACCAGGTCGCCGATGAGCTGCGACGTGCGACTGCGCCGGACGTCCACCAGCAGCTTCGCCGCCTCGGGACCGCCACCGCCGACCGCCAGGTCGTCCAGCAGGCGACGGGGGACGCGGTACGGGCTCGCCGTCACGACGACCTCCTCAACCGGGTGAGGTCGGTGACCAGGCGCGTGCGCACGTGCCCGACGAGCGCGAAGAGGTCCTTGCAGTACACCGACGGGTGGTCGAACCCGTCGCGGTCGTACCGGTGCACCGGCAGCCCGCCCCCGCACACCCGCCGCACCGGGCACCCGCGGCACTCCGACGGCAGTCCGGCGGCACCGAGCTGGCGTTCCGCGACGGCGGGCAGCCGCAGGGCGGCGTCGAACGGGTCGCGGTGGACGTGCAGCCCGGTCGCCGCGGCCCCCTCGAACGTCGAGGCCAACATGTCGGAGTCCTCGATCGACCCGTCGGTCTCCACCACGATCATCCTGGCCGGGCTGAGCCCGACTCCCTCCACTCCCGACCGGCCACCGAGCGCCACGTTGATCATCTCGTCGAAGACCCGCACCCCGGTCTCCCGGACCGGCGCTCCGTACCACCGGTCAAAAATGGCGATCAACCACTCCGCGTAAGGCGTTTCCACCGCACCGCGATCGCGCCCCGGCGGCGGTTCCAGCCAATTCCCATGGGGCAACAGGAAATCGACCGCGGGCGGCCGGAATCCCACCAGGCTCTCGTAGACGTCGATCGGGTCGTTGCGAATGTCCACAGTGCACAGGAAACCGGCGAACACCGCGCGGAACTCGTCGCCCTCCAGCTCCTCCAGCCGCGCGGCGATCCGGTCGTACGTCCCGCGACCGTCGTGACCACGGCGGTGGCGGTCGTGCGCCTCCCGACCGCCGTCCAGGCTCAGGCTGACCCGCACGCCGAGGTCGTGCAGCAACGCCAGGAACGGGCGGTCGAGCAGCGTGCCGTTGGTCTGCAGGGACACCTGGACGACCGCGTCGTCCCCCACCGCCCCGCGCACCGCCCCGACGCAGTAGGAGATCATCTCCGGCCCCGCGAGCAGCGGCTCACCACCGTGCAGGACCAGCTCCACCGAAGGGATCCCGTGCGCGCGGACGTGGTCGGCGATGCGGCGCGCGGCGCTGTCGACCACCACGCGGGACATCGCCCTCGGCCGTGTCCTCCACCGCTGGTCGGCCATCGTGTAGACGTAGCAGTAGTCGCAGGCCAGGTTGCACCTGCCGTGCACCTTGAGGATGAACTGCCGCAACGACAGGGGCGCCCTCACCACTGCTGATCCCACTCTCTCCCCGTTCTCCACCACACCTGGACCACATACGGAAGATCGCCCGTGGCGTCCGCGGTGTCACAATCCTGGTGGACGACCTTCCCCGCGACCTTCGGGGGCACGCCCACAGCCACCCGATCTGCTGATCGGTTCGACAAAGTGCGAACCAGGGGCCGAGCGGGCCGGTTCCATGACTACGATGTCCCGATCGCACAGCGGTCGGGACACGGGTCCCGGCCGAGAACGCTCAAGAAAGGTCGGCATGGACAACGAGGAAAACGTGGAGTCCGATCTCCTCGACGTTGCCCGTTTCGACCTCGACGCGCTCGCAGCGATACCGGGAACGGTGTTGGCCGCATCTTTGCGGCGAGCACTCGACGAACGCCTCGAACCGCCGGACTACTTCGCCGCGTTCCAGAACCGCCTGTGAAGAACAGTCGCCTTTCCGGACGATTCGGAGGGGGCCATTGGTCCGATATCGTGGAATCTCCGCGAGTCCCGTAATCATCGGGCGGGCTACGGCGATTCGAGGTAGTGATGAACGCTCCACTCGATCCGGCCAAGCCCCGCACCGAAGTCGTCGCCTTCCTCGCCGCGGGCAGCGGTAGCGGCCGCACCAGCGGCGTCGCCAACGTCGCCTGGCTGCTCGGCGCCGCAGGCCGCCGAGTCCTGGTCGTCGACTGGAGCGCCGAGGCGACCTCGGTCCACGAGTACCTCAGGCCGTACCACATCGGGACGGCGGACGCGGGCGAAGCGCTGATCCGCGCGTACACGACGCTGATGACGGGTGCCGAGGGCAAGCCCTACACAGTCGAGCGCCACGAGATGCCCGGCGGCAGGGGCCGGGTCGACGTGGTCGGCGTCCCGGACGGGAACGGCGGGCTGCCAACCACGCCCCGCGCGCTGGGCATGAGGGCGTACCTGGAGATCCGGGAGCAGTTGAGAACGAGCGGGTACGACCACGTCCTCATCGACGCCCCGCCGGGCACCGACGAGACCCTGGCCAGGTCCGTGGCGGCTCTGTGCGACACGACCGTCATGTGCTTCAGGTCGAGCCACCAGGCGATCCAGGATTCCGCGACGCTGGCCAAGATGATCCGCACGCTCGCACCGACCCACCTCGCGATCGTGCCGGTCGTGACCATGTTCGACCGCCGGTACCCGTTGAAGGCCGACCAGAGCCAGAAGGCGATCCAAGACGCCTTCGGGACCATGCTCGCCGAGCCGCGACTAGGCACCACCACGACACCGCGGATAGTCGAGATCCCGTACTACCCCTACGGCGTGATGTTCGACCCGATGATCGCCGTGCTCGCGGAGGATCCGGATCAGCCCTTGGTGCTCACGGAGGCCTACCAACAACTCGCCGACGAGGTCGCGGGAGGGAACCCGATCAGACCGACACCAGTACCGGACGTGATCCGCGCGCGCTACCGGCGCGGATTCGGCCTGTCGACCCAGGAAGCGGCGGACCGCATCGGGATCGCCTATGCGCCCGAGGTGCGGTTGTGGGCCGAATGGCTGCGCGACCGGCTCATCGGCGCGGGGGTCGAGGTGACCGCGTTGCGCTCCGGACACGAGTGGATCGCCGACGAGAACCCACCCGAACTGGTCGTCGTCACCGGTGGGGAGACGAACGCCAAACCGTTCGGCCGGGCGGTGCGGGCCCTCCGCGGCCGTGAGCACCCGGCGGATGTTGTGCAGTTGTTGCCACCGGGGCACAGCGTCGAACTACCACGGGTCACCGCGGTCATCGCCGTGGACGCGCTCGGCGAAGAGGTGGCGGTCAAGAGGCTGCTGGCGCACTTCGGACTGATCCGGCAGGAGGTGGTCGTCCCACCGCGCAGCCGGTTCCCGGCGGACGGCCCCACCCTGGTCGGACGCCCGCAGCGCCCGGCGATGCTGATCGGTCGGGACAAGGACGTCGAGAACCTGCGCGACACCCTCCTGGAGCAGGGGTCGGGTCGCGGCGCTCCGCTCACCATCAGCGGTATGCGCGGCGTCGGCAAGAGCGCCCTGGTGGCCGAGTACGCCTACCGGTTCGCTGCGGACTACGACGTCGTGTGGTGGATTCCCGCGCACGACCGCCAGTCGGTGCTGGCGTCCCTCACCGACCTGGCGGGCAACCTGCACAAGCGCGAACTCGGCCGCACGGCCGCGCAGAACGCGCTGGACATCGACACGACTGGCACCCGGTTCGACCGCTGGCTGCTGATCTACGACGACGTGGACCCGGAAGCCGTCGCGGACCTCCTGCCGACCTCGGGCGCGGGCCATACGCTGATGACCACCACGGTGGCCACCGCTCCGGGGATCGAGCTGCGCCCACCGCCGGACGCCTCGCTGATCGTGAAGTGGTTCGCACCGCAACTCGACACCGAGGACACCTTGCGGATCGCCGCCGCGGTCGACGGGCTGCCACTCGCGGCGGAGGTGGCGGGGCGGTGGCTCGCCGAACACGTCCGCAGGCGGAAGGCGCTGGGCGCGGCCGAGTCCGAGGCGGTGCGGGAGGCCGTCGAGCACTTCCTCGCCACCACCGACGAGGGGGACGCGGGCGCGGGCGCCGTGAACCGCGTAGTGCACTTCGTGCTCGAAACGCTGATGTCGACCTCCAACGGCAGGATGGCCATCCGCCTGGCCGAACTCTGCTCGTTCTTGTCGCCGACCGGCGTCGACCTGCGGCTGCTCCGCATCCGCGCCCTGACCAACCAGCTGGTCGCCGACGGCAACCCCGACGGCGACGCACTGCGCAAGGACTCGCTCGAACTGGACCGCATCCTTTGGAACGGCACCAGGTGCGGGCTGTTCCAAGTGGACTGGAGCGCGCGGCCGGTGCTCCGGATGCACCGGTCCGTGCAATTGCGCCTGCGAGCGCTGATGACGGACGGCGAGCCCGCCAGGAGGCGGGCGCAGGCACTGGTGTGCCTGGCCGCCTACGCACCGAACGAGGACAACGAGAAGCTCCCCGACCGCCATGGGCGGTTCCGGGAGCTGGAGCGGCACATCGGCTCTTCCGGCGCGCTCGACAGCGACAACGACGGCGTGCGGCGGTGGCTGGTGAACCAGGCCAGGTTCTACTACACCGACGGCCACGCGGCCGCGTGGCGGGCGGTGCGCCCGCAGATCGCCGCACTGGTCGAGCAGTGGGAAGCGCGGTTCGACCGCGAGACGGACACCCTGTGGGCGCGGCTGGTCAACCAGCTCGCGAACCTCCACCGCGCACTGGGCCAGCACCAGGTGGCCCTGGAGCTGGACATGGCCGTGCTGCGGGTGCAGCGCCGCTCGTTGAGCGTGACCCACCCGCGGACACTCGTCACCGCCAGGGGCCGCGCGGCGGACCTGCGCGGGCTCGGGCACTTCGCGGACGCGCTCACCGAGGACGACACCACCTTCCGGAGGTTCCGCGACGAACTGGGCGCCGACCACCCGAGCACCCGCAACGCCGCGAACAACTTCGCACTCGCGATGTACCTGGCCGGGGACCAGGTCAAAGCGCTGGAATACGAGGAGGGCAACCACCGCAGGCTTCTCCGGCTCGTCGGGGCCGACGACACGATGACCTGGTGGTCGCTGTGCAACATCGGCCAGTACGCGCGCGAGATCGGCGACTACGACAAGGCGTTGACCGCGCTGCGCACCGCGCTCGACGGCGTGCGCGGGGCGCCGGTGCCCAACAACCACCTCGAACTGCGGATCGTCTGGTACCACGCGATCACGCTCCGCCGGATGGGCAGGCTCCGGCAGGCCAGGGACCGCACGAGCAGGGCGTTGCGCGGACACCAGGAGGCAAGGGGGGTCGACCACCCCATCACCGTGGCGTGCCAACTGAGCCTCGCGGCCGACGAACGGAGGAGCAACCCGACCAGGTCGGTGGAGCTGGTGCAGGACTGCCTGCGTGTCTACACCCGGTCGCTGAACTTCAAGGAGAGCCATCCGTTCGTCGCGCTGTGCCGGACGGCGCTCGGCCAGAGCCTGCGCGCCGCGAGGCGGTTCGACGACGCGGTGACCGCGGCGGAGGCGGGGTGGAGGGCGCTAGACGACAGGCTGAGCTCGGCACACCCGTGGACGCTGGCCGCCGCGATCGACCACTGCGCCGCGCTGGCGGCGGCGGGGGACGTGGCGGCGGCGGCCGTGAAGGCGCACAAGACGTACGAGCAGTGCCTGGACAACCTCAGCGGAGACCACCCGTGCACCGAGGCGGCCAGGGTGAACGCGCTGGAGGCCTCCGGGGGCAGGACGGGCTGGCGCGACATCGACGTCGACATCCCGCAGACGTGACAGGAAGGCCGCCGAGTGGTTCGCGATGACCAGGACGTCCACCCCACCGACCCGACGCCGCACCGGCACCGGGCCGAGCACGTCGGCGTGGAGTTCGACGAGACGGTGGAGACCTGCGCCCGGATGCTGGAGGCCACACCTGACCTGCACTACCTCGCCCACTACAGCAACGGGGTCTACGACTTCTCGATCGACCGGCTGGGCGACTCGGGTGCGCTGTCACCGCACGACCGGCCCACGCTCAGCCGGGCAGGACGCCAGCTCACCGCGCACCTGCAGCACTTCGACGAGCTGCTGCGCGAGCCGAGGACCGGTGCGCTGATCCGGTTGGTCCTCGAGTCATCGCACGGTACGACGGTGTGCAACGCGATGCTGCCCAGCGTCCACCTCGTCGCCTTCACGTTGGAGGTGCTGCAGGACAAGGCGTCGCCGACGTACCTGGCCTCCGACGTCGTCGACCGGGGGCTGAGCGAACTGGTCACCGATCTGCGCAACCGCATCGGCCTGCTGTCGCAGAACCCCGGCGGGTTCGAGTCGCTGCCTTCTCCTTCGTGGCCCGAGGGCGAGCACCCGGTTCCCAGGTCCTGGCACCTGGGCGGGGACGAGCGGTTCGCACACGCAGCTGCGCTGCGCGAGGCGTGCGCTGAAGCCGTGCGGGCGGACGACCTGCACTTCGCGGCGTATTGTGTCGACGGCACCCTGGTCGCCTGGGCGGACCAGCTGGACCACCCGCTGCTGGGCCCCTTCTTCACCCAGGTGGCGGTGCACGCGCGGCGCCGGTTCTACCAGCAGTTCAGCCGGACCATCAACCGGCACGCCGCGTCGTTCAACCGCACCCTGAACCGCCCTCTGGACGGCACGCTGACGCGGATGGTCTTCGACGTGGAACTCGGCGCGATCTTCAGCCTCCGCCTCGGCGTCGGCGTGCACCTGGTGGGTGTGACCCTCAACCAGAGCAGGGAATCCGCCACCGAGATCCGGCTCGCGGCACTGGCCGACCGCTGTGAGGAGCTCACCAAGGACTAGAGGCTGCCGCAGCAGCGGCGGATGGCGATCGGGGTCAGAGGGCCGCCGACCGGGTGCAGGACGACCGTGCGCAACTGCTCGTCGTGGATCGCGGTGCGCAGGTCCTCGGGGAAGTCGGCGGCGAACCAGCGCGGGTCCTTCAGCGCGCGCACCGATTCAGGGACGCTCTGCAGGTGATCCGCTATGGCGGGCCACCGCACGCGGACGATGCTCCACAGGGCGAGGACATCGGTCTCGACGGTGTTGCCCTCCAGGGTGCGGATGGCGCGGAGCATGCCGTAGGTATTCAGGAAGAGCTTGATCTCACGCGGGTTGCCGCTCAGCAGCGACGCGAACTTGGCCAGGGCGTGCTCGGCGTCCGCCCGCGCCGGTGCCTTGGAGATCTCCACCGCGGCGACGCGCGCCACGACGTCGCGCACCCCGGCGTCGGAGATGCTGTCGATCACCTGGAGGATGCCGCGCTCGTGCCCGGCCGCCGCCCGCACCCGTGAACTGGCTTCGGCGATCTCCTCCGTGCGGGGCTCCGCGGCGTCGATGGCCAGCAGGTGCCTCAGGAAAACCTCGCGATCGGTCGTGCTCAGCCCCGGCATGGGGATCGTGAACTGGAACAGCTTGTCGGCGAACCGGTAGCCGATCGAGCCCGCCGAACTGTCCGCCGTCGGGTGCGCCGCGGCGTAGGCGGAGCGAAGCCAGGCGCCGTCCGCGGCGACGACGAAGCTAGCCGCTTTGGGCTTGCGCTCGGCGCGACCGGGGTAGTCGCGGACGAGGGTCTGCACAGAGTCCAGCAGGTCGACGACGTACTCGCCGGGGCAGCGGTCGAGGTCGTCGACGAAGAACACGACGGGCTTGCGCGACCGGCGCAGCAGCCAGGCGAAGTGGCCGACGATCCTGGCCGCCGGGTTGCTGTCGGACTGCTCGAACAACCGGGCTCCCCCGGCCGACCTCCACATCAGGACCCTGCTGGTCAACCGGGCAGCCGACCACAGCAGCACCACGGCGGGCACGGCCGCCCCGATGACCTTGACCGCGTCGGGAGCGGCCACGCCCGTGCCCAGCAGCCGGGAGACGCCGAACCACGCCCCTGCCGACAACAGCGACAAGACAACAAGGGCGACAGCGAACGGGGCGCCGGAGTGCCGAGCGCGTGCCAACGCCTCACACACGTGCAACCAGGGGCGTGTCCACGTCCGCTGCTTGAGCACCGCGAGCCGCAGACCGGTCAGCAGCGACCACCACGGCACCGACAGCCTGGACTGCTGCCACGCGTCGAACCTGACGACCGTGAAGCCGTCGGTGGTCAACTTGGCCGCCAGCAGTTCGAGGAGCGTGCTCTTCCCGGAGCCCCACGCCCCGTCCACATGCATCAGCAGCGAGGTGTCCGGCTCGGTGTCCCTGGTCTCCCGCAGCCGTTGGGACAGCACGGTGGCGAGGGCCTCACGTCGGAACAGGTCCTCCTTCGTGGGCACGTCGGTGAGCCACCTGACGTGGGCGGGTGCCTCGACCGGCGGCGGGAGCGGCTCGATCAACTGGGCGCCGTCGTCGGACATCACGTCGTCGAACGTGACCCAGTCCTCGTTGCCGTACCTGTCCGCCTTGCGCAACCGGTTCTCGTAGATCCGGTACAACCGCCCCTGCGCCTGGCCGATGGTCTTGAACGTCGTCGACAGCCTGGTGACGGTGCTGTCGTTGATCTTCGGGAAGGCACCTGGCTCCACCGGGTGGTCCAACCTGGAGCTGACGAACGTCCGCAGGTCGCCCGGCCCGAGCTCACGCGTCTCCAGCACGACGGTGGAGGCCCCCAAACGGTCCACGGTGTTGAGCTGCTCCCCGGCCAGGTACGCGGACTCGGTGAAGAAGAAGATCCACGGGTGCGCGGACTCCGCGTACCCGACGGCTTCGGCGACCAGGTCCTCGACCGGGGGCAGGAGGACCGCGAGGACCAGTGCGGGTCCGGTCAGCGCCGAGGAGAGCGCGACGTGAAAGTGGTCCGGCTTCGCGACGATCGCTTCGAGCGAGGCGAGCACGTCGTCGGCGACCAGCTTCTCCCGTCGGACAACGTCCAAGATCTCCCAGCACACCGCGGTCCGCCGCTGGCTGACCGTCATCGACACGCTGCGCAACGCCGACGACAGGTCGACGACGTGCACGGTCGCGCCGGGCCGGACCGGCTCCTCCACCAGGAGGCGCACACAGGCGTTGAGCACCGCGGTCTTCCCCGTACCCGACCCGCCCGCGACGAGCACCAGACCACCCTCCACCTTGGAGGCCAGCCACTTGGTGAACTTGGCGTGCTGGACGGCGGAGTCGCCGATGGGGACGTAGTGGTCCCGGTGCGCAGGGACCTTCCACGGGCACAGCGGTGCCAGCGGTGTCGCGCCCGATCCCGGTAGCAGGAACGGGTTCCGCGGGGGTGGGCCGGACGCGGTCACGATCCGTCCTCGAGGTCGGAGTCCTCCCGTACCGCCTCCTCAAGTTCCCTCGCGACGTTCTCGGCCAGGTTCCTGATCATCTGGTCAAGGCCAGGATTCCGCCACCCCCCGTCCTGCACGCGGGGGTTCGGGGCGTCGACCAGCAACTGGCCCTGCGTGGGCAACGGCAAGTACTCGATGCAGGAGTCGAAGCTCCGGCACAGCTCCTCGAGCCGGCTGAGACCGCGCTCGGCGGGCTGCTGGCTGTACCACGCCAGCACCTCGTCGTGGAACACGCGCACCACCTCGAACACCACCACCGCCGTGATCACCGGACGTTGGTCGCGGTGGTCGCGGAGCCAAGTCACCAACCTCGAGTCCCCGCCACCGGCGTTCGCATCGGCGGCGAACGCGCCGCGCACGAGACCCGCGAGGTCCGCCATCGGCTCCAGCAGTTCGAGGATCGCGCGGAACCGCCGTTCGACTCGGGCGGGCAGCGCGACAGCCTGCCCTTCCGCATCCGCCGCCGGCGCACGGAGCATCTCCCGGAGTTCGACGGCCATGAACCGCTGCATCTGGCCGACCCGGTGGTCGACCGACGTGAGGCCGTCCTGAACGGCGCCCACGTGGCCGTAGAGGGTGAACATCTGGCTGTCGAGCTGCTGGAGCATCCGGTACGCGGGTGTCCACGGTTCACCCGCGACCGACTCGCGGATGCGGCCGACCACCGCGGTCAGCCTCGTCTTGAGCTCGTCGACGAAGTTGTCCGCGACGAAGACCAGCGGCTCGGTGACCAACTGGTCCCGGAACGTCTGGGCGACGTCCTCCTTGAGCAGGCCGTTGACGACCACCACGAGCTCGGCGAAGCCCAGTTCCGAGCGGATCCGGCGGGCTCTGCGCTCCACCTCGCCGATGTCCTGCTCGACGAGGATCGACGAGGTCGTGAGCACGGCGCACTTGCGGCCGTCCACGGTCATGATGAAGTCGTGCTCGACCTCGGAGTCCGCCCGGCGGTAGGTCTGCGTGCGGAAGTCGAGGCCGATGTCCTCGACCACCTGCTGCACGGCGGCCCGCACCTCGATGCTGCCGCTGCGCTGCGTCTGCCCGCGCACCAGGTCGATCACCGATTCCGCGGTGATCGCGCGGCCCTCCCCGCCGATCTCGTCGTAGAGCTGGTGGCAGTGCCTCCTGATCTTGCGCGGGTTGCCCGCGGTGACGGCGACCAGTTGCTGGACGCTCTCCGCGGTGAACGGCGCGAGCCTGCGGTCCCCGAAGCGCAGCGCCTGCGCGGTCATGATGAAGTCCGCGACGTCCGTCGGCACCAACGCCGACATGCCGATCTCCTCGGCCAACCGGTCCCGCACGGCTCTGGTGAGCGACTGCAGGAACTCCGGTAGGCCGATCAGCACGAGCATGGCGTCCGCCGCGCCGATGGTCTCGAACAGCTTGCGGAGCGCGTTCATCACCTGGTCCTGGCGCGCGTCCCCGGTCGGCAGGGTCTTCTCCAGCTCGTCGACCACCAGCACGAACTTGCGCTGCTTGCGGCCGTAGAGCAGGGCGAAAGCGCCAAGGGCCTCCATCGCGGACACCTCGTTGTCGATCACCGCGTGGATGCCGCGATCGCGCAGGGACTCGCCCGGCGGCGCGCCGCACAGCCAGCTCCACACCGCCTCGTCGAACCCCTTCCGCAGCAGCAACGGCAGCGCGATGCCGAATCCGGTGTGCTCGCAGGCGGACTTCAGCTCGTCCTGCGCCTGGATCAGGAGCGTGCTCTCCACCAGCCCGAAGTTCGCGACGGCGGTAGCCGCGTCGTCTTCCTTGGCACGGACCCTCCGCACCAGATCGGCACCGAAGTCCGCCTCGTGCAGCTTGTCCGCGACGATGTCGGCGTAGTAGTCCTCCACGCGCGAACGGACTCCGGGCAGCCCCAGCCGCCCGATGAACTCCAGGTAGATGCCGAGGAAGCCGTCCGCGTTCGCCTCGACGTACACCGACTGGGTCTTGTCCCGCAGGATGGTCTCCGCCCGCAACTGCAGCTCGACGCCCAGGTGGGTCTTGCCCGCGCCGTAGTCCCCGACGATCGCCACCACCTTGCCGTTGCGGCCGTTCTCAGCGGGGACCGACGGCCGGGCCGCCAAGTACCTGCTCAACTGGGCGAACGCCTTGCGGAAAGCCGTGGTCTCGATGGTGATCGGTTCGCGGTCCTTGTACCGCGCGGCGGCTTTCATGGAGAAGGGGTTTTCCCGGAAGTCGGGCGAGCTCATCGACTCACCCCCAGCCGTCGTTGGTGCTTCTCGTACACGAACTCCGTGATGTCCTGGTAGGTGACGACGTCCCCGCGCGAATACGTCAGCCCGCTGCGACGCCGGTCCTCGTAGACCTCGTAGAGAATGCGCTGCACCGTACCGATCGACCGCAGCGGCACCGCGACCTTCTCAATCGTCTCGTCGTCCATCCACGGGTACTCGCCGGAGTCCGAATGCCTTTCCAGGCGGTCGCGGACGAACCGCCGCACGTCGCCTTCGCGCAACTGGCCCACGCCGAGCACGATCGTCGAGTCTCGGTTGCCGCGACCGGCGACGAGGTCGTTCACCTGCCCCTGGTTGAGGTACGCCGACTCCGCGAAGATGACCATCTTGCGCCGGGCCAGTGTCGCGTAGCGGACCAGTTCCTCGATGAGTTCGTCGGTCGGCGGAAGCAGGATCACCAACCGCACGTCGTCGGGGATGTTGTTGGCCAGGTAGGGGTAGAACAGGTCCGGTCTCTCGCAGCGCTCGGCCAGTTCGGTGATGACCGACGCGTCCGGCACGCGCTCCTGGCCGAGTTCGTCCAGCAGACGCCTGCAGATGACGGTCATGCGCTCGTGCACACTCTGCGCCGCGGTGGCGCCTTCGCGGGTGAGGTCGACGATCAGGGTGCGCAGGAGGGCGACGCCGAGGCGGTCCCGCAGCCACGCGGCGCAGCGGTTGATCAAGGACGTCTTCCCGCAGGTGCTCTCGCCGGTGACCAGCACGAAGCGACCGTCGCCCCGCAGGCTCGCCAGCTCGCCCATCTGCTCCTGGAACTGGGTGAACGCCTCACCGGTGTGGTTGATGTCCACGTAGTAGTCGGCGTCCGAAGGCTCGTCCCACGGACACAGGGGCCGCAGCGGCGCCCCGCCGGAGGCCGGGAGCAGGAACGGGTTGACCGCGGGCTGATCGGAGGTCGGAACCTCTGCACCGGTCATCAACGCCCCGCCTCCGGATCGACTTCCACGGGAGTTCTTCGCCCGCGGCAGCCATACCGTTACGGCTTGCGATCGCTCCGTTCAGCACAGCCAACCAATCGCCGGCCGTCAATCCCCCGAATCGGCCCAAAACCAGGGGAATCGCCGGTGGACAAGGCTTGCCGCGCGTTATTCCAGGCGGTCGCCACCAGAACGCGGCGGGACGGCGGAATGCACTCCCCTCGCGCACTCCGGACCGGTGGAGAGCGTGAAACCGTTTTCCGCCATGCGTTTCCCAGCGGCGGAACACCGTCCCCGACGGGACAACGCAGAATTGCGGTTCCCGCCGTCGCGCCGAAATCCCGACCTGTTCGGCGACAGCGAGTGCGGCCGACGCCGGCACTGACCCGTCACCGCGCCCTGTGGTCCCGAACTCCGGGAACGCAAGCGGCACACCACTGCGCCCCACCTGCGCCGAGCCGGCGAAAAGTTAACCGGGATTCCCCCTCCCCAGGGGCGACTAGCTGCCAGGACGTGTGGGGTGTCTTCACAAATCGCGGTGGTTCTCCTACAGTCTGGACGCACGACACGGTGGTCGTTCGCGTTGCGGGGCCGTGCCGGTCCGGTTACCCGCGCGACGACGCAAAGGACGACCATGAGCGCCGGCGAAGACCGCATGAAGGCCGCTGCGGAGCTGACCATTCCCCTGTTGCTGCACCGCAACGCCACCGAGTTCGGCGATCTGCCCGCGCTGGGGCTGTTCGGTTCCGACGAGCCGCCGTTGACGTGGCTGGGGGTGCGGGACGAGGTCGCGGCGTGGGCGCGGGGGCTCGGGGCGGTGGGGTTGGCGGGTGGTGATCGGATGATCATCATGATGTCGGCGCGGCCGGAGCACTGGGTGGCGGACCTGGCGGCGGTGCACCTGGGGGCGGTGCCGTGCTCGGCCTACGACACGTTGAGCTCGGACCAGGTGGGGTTCCTCGGCAGGCACAGCAAGGCGCCGGTGGTGGTGCTGGAGGGGGCCGAGCAGCTGGCGCGGTGGCGGCCGGTGCTGGACGACCTGCCCGATCTGAAGGTCGTGCTGGTCCTCGACGAGGACGCCGTGCCCGCGGACGACCCCCGCATCCGGTCGGCGCGCGAGGTGGTCGAGGCGGGTCGTCAGGCGCACGAGGCCGAGCCCGAGGAGTTCGGGAAGCGCTGGCGGGAGATCACGCCAGAGCAGCCGGTCACGCTGCTGTACACGTCGGGCACGACCGGTGACCCGAAGGGCGTGGTGATCAGCCACCGCAACGCGATCCACCAGGCCGCGTCGGTGTCGGTGCTGGTGGAGTCGCCCGAGCACGCGGCGACCGTGTCCTACCTGCCGTTGGCGCACGTGGCCGAGCGCGTGCTGGGCATCTACATCCCGGTCTACCGGGCCGGGCACGTGACGATCTGCCCCGACCCGGCGAAGCTGGTGCCCGCGCTGGTCTCGGTCCGGCCGGTATCGTTCTTCGGCGTCCCGCGGGTGTGGGAGAAGCTGGTCGCGGGCGTGCAGGGCATGACCGGGGCGATGCCGGAGGACCGGCGCGCCGGGTTCGCCGCGGCCCACGCCGTGGGGCTGGAGGCCTACGACCTGGTCGCCGCGGGCGAACCCGTTCCCGAGGAGCTGGCGCGCCGGGTGGAGCAGGCGGACGCGGCGGTGCTGAAGCCGGTGCGCGCGGCGCTCGGGCTGGACAACCTGGGCTGGGCGGGCAGCGGTGCCGCGCCGATCCCGTACGAGGTCCTGCGCTACCTCGGTGGGCTGGGCGTGCGGGTGCTGGAGGTCTGGGGCATGACCGAGACGACCGGCACGGCGACGCTCAACACCGAGGAGCACTTCCGGCCGGGGTCGGTGGGCAAACCGAACATCGGCATGGAGGTCAAGCTCGCCGACGACGGCGAGATCCTGGTGCGCGGCGGGCTGAACTGCCTCGGCTACCTCCAGGCCGACGGCTCCGTCGCGCCGGTCACCGACGCCGACGGGTGGCTGCCCACTGGTGACATCGGAGTGTGGGACGCCGACGGGTTCCTCACCATCACCGACCGCAAGAAGGACCTCATCATCACGTCCGCGGGCAAGAACATCCCGCCCGCGCGGATCGAGAGCCTGCTGCGCGCCCACCCGCTCGTCGGTGGCGCCGCGGCGATCGGCGACCGCCGCCCCTACGTCACGGCGCTGGTCGTGCTCGACGAGGAGGCCGCACCCGCGTGGGCACGGGCGCACGGCGTGACCGACACCAGTCCCGAGGCACTGGCGGCCGATCCCCTGGTGCTGGCCGAGATCGACCGCGCGGTCGCCGCCGCGAACGAGAAGCTGTCCCGCCCCGAGCAGGTCAAGAAGTTCGTCGTGCTGCCCCGCCCGTGGACGGTGGACAGCGGCGAGCTGACCCCGACGCTGAAGGTCCGCAGGCGGGTGATCACCGACCGGTTCGCCCCCGCCATCGAGGACCTCTACCGCTGACCGTCCCGACCGGACGCGAGCCACGTCGGGTCGAGTCCCACCGGTGGTGGCGCGCCGAGGTCGGCGGGCCGGTACCCGTTGGGGTAGCCCGGATACGTGCGGTTGCGCGGGTCGGCGGAGAGCCGTGAACGGCGGCGCGGCGGCAGCAGCCGGACGACCTCGCCGCGGGCGCGCAACGCCGCCCGCCCGGCACGGGTCTCCCACGCGGGCATCACGGGGAAGCCGAAGGCGGCGGTCATGGCCGGGTCGACGAGCGCGTGCACGGTGCGGCGGACCACCGGCCGCAGCGGCGCCGGGTACCAGGAGCAGAACAGCTCGCGGGTGTACTCACCGATCCGCCGGTTGGTCTCGCTGTAGCGGAAGTTGTCCCGCTCGTAGTCCACTTTGTACTGGCGCAGCTCGGCGCTGGTCTCCGGGATAGCGGTGATGCCCATGCGCTTGCCGACGTTGCGGTAGAAGTGGAACGACGCCAGGCGCTCGTTCTCCGACAGCGGCCGCCAGCCGTAGTCGTCGATCCAGTCGATCGGGTCGTAGACGAACGTCGTGAGCACGTACAGCATGTCGCCGTTGGTGATCCGGTACCGGCCGTGCGCCCGGTTGACCACCCGCAGCGCCTCGCGGCCGCGCGGCGAGTCGTAGCCGTGCTCCACGAGCTCGGCCATCAGCAGCGAGGTGTCGTCGTAGCGGCGCTGCGGCCGGGCGGCGAACTCGCCGGTCGCGTCGAGCAGCGCGGAGATCGACGGCACGCAGTAGGTGCGGAACAGCGCGAACTCCAGCGCGCGCCGGTAGTCCCACGGGAACTCGTACCCCACCGAGAGGCGCTGGATCTCCTGGTGGTCGGCGACCGGGTCCAACGACTCGATCCGGCGCAGCACGTCGTAGCGGCGGCGGGTCACGACAGCCCGCCCTCGACCACCTGGCGCGGATCGCCCGTGTACGAAGGGAAAGCGCTGAGCTCCATCGGACTCCTCCGGCTAGCCGAGCGGAGGGAACTTCGGCGTCCTGCGGTCGCGCGAGGCCAGCACGCCCTCGGTGAAGTCGGGGCGGCCGAACGACTCGACCATGAGCCGCACCGACTCGGCGAACGCCTCGTCCGACCCGCTGTCGGCCGCCGCCCACACCTGGGCCTTGATGGTGGCCATGGCGGCGGGCGAGCAGGACGTGGCGAGGTCGCGGGCGTAGGCCACCGCCGCGGGGAGCACCTCCGCGCGGGGCAGGACCCGTTGCACCAGGCCGATCCTGAGCGCCTCGCCGGCGTCGACCTTGCGGCCGGACAGCAGCAGGTCCAGCGCCGTCGCCCGGCCGACGAGCCGGGGCAGCAGCCAGGCGCTGCCGTACTCGGCGACCAGGCCGAGCCTGCTGAACGAGGTCGCCAGCCGGGCCTCGGCGGCCAGGAAGCGGACGTCGGCGTTCAGCGCCTGCACCAGGCCGAGCCCGGCGGCCCCGCCGTTCACCGCGGCGATCAGCGGCTTACGCAGCCTCAACGGCAGGTCCGGCGGGTGCACGGCGGCGGCGGTCGCGGTCTGGCGGGCCGCCGGGTCGAGCAGGGCGCCCAACGCCTCCGGGGCCGCGCCCGTGCAGAACCAGTCGCCCCGGCCGGTGACCACGACCGCGCGCACGGCGGGATCGGCGTCGGCCTCGACCAGCGCCGCGCAGTAGGCCTCGAACATCGGGCCGGTCAACGCGTTGCGGGCGTGGGGGCGGTCGAAGGTGATCGTGCAGACGTCGGCATCGACCTCGACGGCGATGCCCTCACGCGGGGACATACCCCGAATATGTTTGATATTTTATATGATGTCAAGACTCCGGTGCACGGGAACGGACCACCATGACGATCGGTGCCGACGCGCGCCCCCAGCTCGCCGACGAGGTCGCGGCCCACCTGCGCGGCGCGATCATGTCCGGACGGCTGCGGCCCGGCCGGTTCATCCGCCTGGAGGAGGTCGCCCGAGAGCTCGGCGTCAGCGCCACCCCCGTCCGCGAGGCGCTGGTGGCCCTGCGCGGCGAGGACCTGGTCGACCTGGCGCCCCGCCGCGGCTACGTGGTGAACCCGCTGACCGAGCAGGACGTCCGCGACGTGTTCTGGCTCCAGTCCGGGATCGCGGCCGAGCTCGCCGCCCGCGCCGCGGCGAAGGCCACCCCCGACGACCTCGCGCGGCTGCGGGCCCTGGACGCCGACTTCGTCGCCGCGACCCGCACGGCCGACACCACCGCCGTCGAGCGCCGGGAGTTCGAGTTCCACCGCGCCGTCAACCTCGTCGCCGACGCCCGCAAGCTCTCGTGGTTCCTCGACAACGCCACCCGCTACACCCCGGCGGGCGTCTACTCCTCCGACCCGGACTGGCGGACCCGCACCGCCGCCGACCACGCCACCCTGCTGACCGCGTTGGCCGCGGGCGACCCGGACGAGGCGCGCGCCGCGATGGCCCGCCACTTCACCGACGGCGCCGACCGCCTCGTCGCCCACCTCGCCGAGCTGAACGCGCGGGCCGACCAGGGCTGACGCGGCGCCGACGGCTCACACCAGGCGGCCGACGGCGACGAAGTAGTCCGTGCACCGGCAGACCAGGTCGCTCTCGGAGATCACCAGGTCGCCGTCCAGCCAGGCCGTGAGCACCTGCGCGAGACCGCCGACCAGCAGTTCCGCGGCCACCTCCGGCCGGGCGTCGTCGTGGAACGCCCTGGCCTGCCCGGCCAGCAGCCGGACGAACCGCCGGGTCGACTCGACGCGGCGGCGGGCGACGACGGGGGTGGCGCCCAGGTCGTGGGCGAACAGCAGCCTGCCCCGACGGGGGTCATCGCGGATCCGGGAGACCAGCACCGCGAGCCCGGCGCCGACCTTGGCCCTGGCGTTGGCGGGGGCCGCGTCCACGGCCGCGAGGGTGGCCGTGACGATGTCCTCGATCACGCCGTCGTACACGGCGACGGCGAGCGCGTCGCGGTCGGCGAAGTTCTCGTAGAAGTAGCGCGCGGTGAGTCCCGCCTGCTTGCACACCCCGCGCACGCTGAACTCGCCTCCGACACCGGCGAGCAGGTCGTAACCGGCGGCCAGCAGCTGCGCCCGGCGGTCGGAGCGGCGGTCCTGGCCGGTGACTCCGCCGTAGACGCGCAGCGATCTGGTCTCCACCTGGACATCTTGACACTCGTCCAGACCGGAGGTCGACCACCACCCGGCCGAGTGCTCCGCCTCCCCGGCCCCGGACAGCGCGAAGCGCCGTCCTCGCGGACGGCGCCCGGCACCGGTCACGGCACCAGAGTGGTGAGGATGGCGACCTCGGACTCGTCGTGCGGGAGGTACTTCACCCGCACGGCCGATCCCGGCTGGAGCTGCGGGATGGCGGTCGGCGGGATCGCCTTCTCCTGCACCAGGTCGAACATCGTGCCGTCGAGCCGGGTGATGCGCAGGGTCAGGTGGACCACCGACCGGCCGTTGCGGACCTGCCCGGTCGGCGCCATCGCGAGCACGACGGCCTGCGCGTCGGCGCCCTGCTCGGCGATGTGCAGCTGCTTCGGCGTCACGTGGCCCTTGGCCAGCTGCACGCGGTCCAGCGAGGCCTGGAGCTCCTGCTGCGAGGCGTCGGTGGCCAGGGCGACCCGGCCGTCGGGCAGGTAGCGGACCGGCAGGATCGCGCCGGGGCGGACCGCGCCGAGCTCGGTCAGGTCCACGATCTGGCGGGCGGCGGAGCGGAACGACCGGCCGTCGGGGGTGTCGACGTCGAGCTGGATCTCCAGCTGCGGCTGGTCGTTGACGCTCAGCCCCGTCCGGGAGACCGCGACGACCGTGCCCATGGCGATCGGGGCGCCGAGGAACTCCTTGGGCACACCGCCGCGGAGCGCGGCGAAGCCTCCGCCGAGCTTGCCCGCCAGGGAGAACATCATCGGGGCGACGAACAGCAGGATCATCGGTCCGGCCATCCAGCCGTTGACCCAGGCCAGCTCGCGGTCCGCGGACAGGCCGGTGGCGACGAACATGGCGGTGCAGGCGAGTCCGACGACGAGGACGGCCCAGGCGATTGCCTTCATGGTGGTGTCTCTTCCCTCTTCTTGTGCTGATCGGGTCTGGTGGTCGGTCGGGTCTGGCGGTCGGTCAGGACGGGGAACCGAAGAAGTCGGTGGCCCCGATGTGCAGTGCGGTCACGCGGCCGTCGGCGCCGAGTGCGACGACCTGGTCCCCCGCGGCCACCGCGGTCGAGCCTCCGGGGAGGGTGACCGCCCGGTCGGGAGCGGAGGTGACGTCCAGCGAGCCGGTGACCACGCCGGTCGCGAGGGACACGGCGCTCAGCGCCGTGCCGGTGTCGTTCACGGACCGCTTGTGCCGGACCAGGACGTGCCCCGACGCGCTCCCCGCGGCGTTCCCGCCGTCGAGCACGATCGCCGCGCCGTGGAACACGGTGACGCCCGCCGGGGTCTCGGTGCCGTCGGCGGCGACCCTGACCAGCACACCGCCCGGCGCGCCCGGCCGTTCCCGCAGCTCGATCCGCCCGTCGGAGCCCAGCGCGGCCTTGGCCGCCGTCGACGGGGTGGTCGGGAGGCTCGTCCTGGTGGACAGGGCGCCCGCCCACGCCGCCGCGGTGGCCTGGTCGGCCGGTGCCGCGACGAGGTCGTCCAACGGGATCGCCAGCACCGCGCCGTCGGCGTTCATGGCCACCACCCGGTGGCTCGCGGCGTCGTAGCCGTAGGCCGAGGGGGCGGCGACGAACTGGCCGCCGAGCCCGGTGACCTTGTCCCCCTGGGCCACGATCGCCCCGCCGTGCAGGTCGACGACCACGAGCCCGGAGTCGGTGGCGAGGTAGGCGTACTTCGCCCCCGCCGCCAGCACCGAGGCGTTCCAGATGAGCTCGTCGGACAGCTGCGTGTCCCACAGGACCGCGCCGGTGGCCGGGTCGGCCGCGGCCAGCCGCACCTGGAACATGTCCTTCGCCATCAGCTGGAACATGCCCCGTGCGCCGTGCCGCTCGTAGGGCACCAGGACGACGTCGTGGCCGTCGACGGAGGTGGCCGCGATGCCGGGCTGCACGTGGACGTCGGGCTCGGGGCTGGCGAGGTAGGAGAACCCGAAGAACATGAAGGCGAAGAACACCAGCGGCACCAGCACCCCGAGGAACCTCGGGAACCGACGGCGGACGCGGCGCGGCGCCTCGTAGGGCGCTACCGGGGTGTAGGGCTGCGGTGTCTGGTACATGGGACTGGCTCCCTGCCGGGTCTCGGTCGTTGTGGGAGAAGCTTCCGGCGCGCTGCCCGCCTACCGATCACAGGAATGCCGGGAGCACGTCCGCGACCTGCGACGACGCGAACCGGGGGAATGCGGCACCGGGACCGGGGTCGGCGCATTAGGCTCCGGCGGGTGAGCACCACGAGCGCCCGAGCCGCCGAGGCGGCGCTGCCGCGGGGGCTGCTGATCGCGCAGGCGTGGGCCGGGCTCGGCGAGGCGGTGGCGCCGCTGAGCAACGGGGCGGGCCGTCCGCTGGCGCGCACGGTGAAGCTGATCCTCGACCCGCTGGTGCTGCGCCCGGTGCTCAACCCGCGCTTCGCCGCCGGGGCGATCGGCTTCGAGCACGTCGACGCGCTGCGCGACCGGATCACCGCGGCCGGACCGGTGCTGGCCGCGACCGCCGCGTGGTTCCTGGTCCTGAAGAAGGAACGGCGGCGGGCCGGGATCACCGAGGGCAACCCGCAGGACCTGTACTTCCAGCGCTGCTACGAGCTCGCGAGCGAACACGGCGGTCCCCGCGACGACCCGGCGGCCGCGCGGACGGCCGCCGCCGTGCTTGCCGAGGTGCATGGGCAGGATGGGCCGACCGTGGCGAGACTGCGCGACTTCGTGACCGACCCCGGCCACGTGGGCGAGCTGGTCCGGCTGCTGAACGCCGCGTGGGCGGGCACCACCGAGCCGGGGCCCGCGCCGGACGCCGTGCGGGCCGCGGAGTTCCTGGCGAGCTGCCCGGTTGCCCCGGACGAGGCGCTGTTCGACGCGCTGGTCGCGGACCTCGTGGGCAGCTGGGGGGCGGTCGAGCTGAACCGGCCCGGTGTGGCGCGAGCGCACGGGCTGACCGACCTCACCGTGCCCGAGCCGCCGGTGCTGGGGCGGACCGCGTCGAAGAACAGCCTGCCCAAGCCGTTCGACCGGTCGATCGTGGAACGGCTGTTCTCCGCGCTGACCTCGGCGTTCCACCGGGACGCGCTGGAGGACGTGCCGGAGCTGGTGCGGCTCGAGATCAGCCGGTCGGCCGGGGCGTGGCAGCTGGCCGACGAGGCGGGCCGGGTGGCGCTGGTGCTGGGCCGGGAGGCGGCCGCGGCGCTGGTCGGCGGGCCGGTCGGTCCGGCGGGCGGGGCGACCGCGAGGCTGCGGCTGCGGTGGGACCGCGAGGCGTACGTGCACCGCGCGCTGCGGATGCCCACCAGCGTGCCCGACGGCGTCCGCGCGGACGTGCACGGTGTGCGCGAGGCCTACCTGCGGCGGCTCTGGGTGCGGGTGCACGGCCGCGAGCTGCGGCACGACGCGGTCACCGCCGACGGGCTGTGGGACCTGCTCGACGGCGTGCTGCGGTCGGTGATCCTCGACCAGCGCGACCGGCTGCGGTCGGCGTTGGAACGGCAGTCGGCGGGAGACCCGTGGTGAGGATCGGACGGGCGGACGACGGGATCGTCGTCGGCGAGTGGCCCGCGCACCCCGAGCGGACGGCGCTGCTGGAGGCCAGGGGCGCGCTGCTGGCGTGGGACGTGCCTGCCGACGACGTCGTGCCCAGCGCCCGGATCCACGACCCCGACCGCGCGGCGGAGTGGCTGTGGGAGGTCTACGGACCGGACGCGGCGGCCGCGGTGCTCGCGGGCGCCGACGAGGTGGACCCCGTCGAGGGCGACCGGCGGGTCCTCGACGCCGCACGGGTCGCGGCCCACCTGGCCTGGGCCGACGCCTGGTGGCCCGCGTCCGCGACCGCCGAGGTGCCCGCGCTCGACCCGGTGCTGCTCGCCGCCGAGCTGGCGGTCGCGGTCGGTGACGTCGAACACCTGCTGGACGACGAGGACGCGGTGGCACGGGCGCTCGCCGCGGTCGGCGCGCTGCCGTCCGACCCCGCGGCGGCCGTGCTGGCCGCCAGGCTGGCGGAGCTGGCCGAGGACCACGGCGTCGTGCCCGCGACGGCTCCCGCGCCGACCCGGTCGTCCTACGCCCTCGCGGCGGGCGGAGGGGATCGCGGCGACGGCGTGACCGTCCTCAGTGGAGCGTCCGCCGTGGACTGGGCGCTGGTGCCGCGGGGAGTCGTGGACGCGGCCGCCGATGCGGTGTGGACGCTTGTCCGCCGCCAGGGCTCGACCTTCCTGGAGGTCGAGGTCAGCCCCGGTCCACGGCCGGGCCCTCGGCTCGCGGCGCGCTTCGGCCGGGTGGACGTGCCGATCGACGGCACCGATGCGCTCGGCAGGCTCACCGGCCGGATCGCCGTCCCGCCCACCGTTCTCCTGCTGCCGCCCGCCGACCGCGTGCTCACGGTCTACGCGCCGGACTTCGCCGACCCCGACCAGGCCCTCGACCCCGACGGTCCACGGCGGCGGGCGGAGATCATCGCCTACGCCCGCTCCCGCCCCGGCTCGCCCGCCGCCACGTTGACCGAACGGCTGGCCCGGTGACCTGGAAGGAGCTCACCGACCAGGGCGTCCGGCGGGTCCAGGCCGACGACCACACCGGGGCGGCGGCCGCGTTCCGCGCGGCGCTCGACGCGGCCGCGACGCCGGACGAGCGCGCCGCGGCCCTGGTCAACCTCGCCGCGGTCACCCCGGACCAGTCGGCTGCTCTGCTCACCGAGGCGATCGGTCTGGCCGAGGACGACTCGGTGCGCGACGCGGCCCGGATGGCGCTGGGCCGGGGTGGGCTCGGGCCCCGGTGGCGGCACTGCGCGGACCTCAACGCCCAAGGCGCCGAACTGGCCGCCGCCGGCGCCCCGAGGGCCGTGCCGGTGTTCGAGGCCGCCTACCGGGAAACGTTGGCAGCGCAGGACGTCGAGGCCCTGGTGTGCCGGGCGGCCATCGCGGGCAACCTCGCCGGGGTCGTCGGCACGACCGAGGACGTGCTGCGCTGGAGCACCGAGGCCGTCGACGTCGCCCGGTCGGTGCTGGCCGCGGTCGGTGACGTCCACGGCACCGCGGACGTGCTGGTGAACGCCCTGGTCACACGAGCACAGCACCTCCGGCACACGTCCCGGCTCACCGAGGCGCTGGCGGACCTGGACAACGCGCTCGACCTCGCCCCCGACGGCGTCGGGGCGCGCAGCGTGCGGGCGGGCGTGCTGGCCGCCGCGGGCCGGTTCGCCGACGCCGCGGCCGAGGCGGACCGCGCGCTGGACCTCGCCTACCGCACGGCGCCGCACCTGGCCGCGTCCGTGCACGCCACGCTGGCCGAGATCGCCGGGGCGACCGGCGACGCGTCGGGCAGCGCCGAGCAGTTCGGCCTGGTCCGCGACCTGGCCACGGCGACCGGCGACACCGCGAGCGAGGCCGCCGCCCTGCTCGGCCTGGCCCGGCTGGCCTACCTCGACTCCGACAACGAGCGGGCCGACGCCCTGTACGCCGAGGTCGAGGCCCGGCACGGGACGGACCGGCGGGTGCTCGCCGTGTGCCTGCACGGCCGGGCGGCCGTGCGGATCGGCCTGGGCGAGCCCGCGGAGGCGGTGCGGCTGCTCGACCGCGCGCGCGACCTGCGCGGCGACCAGGTGACGCCCGTCGAGCTGATCGCGATCCACCAGGTGCGCGGTGGCGCCCTGGAGGCCTTGGGCGACTTCGCCGCGGCGGACGAGGAGTACGGCGAGGCCATCGCGATCGGGGACCGGGCCGGGCTGTGGCACGTGGCGCTCGGCATCGCGTGGTGGCGGGCGGACGCGCTGGTGCGCTGGTCGTCCACTGTGGACGACCGGCGGGAGCTGTGCGCCCGCGCGCTGGACCTGGCACTGCCCGCCGCGCTCGCCGCCGAGGCCGTCCGGCAGCGCTTCGCGCACGGTCCGCTGCGGGAGCGCTGGGTCGCGCTCGCGGCGGCACCGGCGACCCGGTCGGCGTTCACGGCCGTGGCCGCGCTCGGCGACGTGGAGCTGGCCGCCGCGTACATCGACCACCTCGCCGCGACTGTCTCGTTGCGGGCCGAGGAAGCCCAACCCCTGGCCCGTGACGAGCTGCTGTTCCTGCCGACTCCCCCGAGCACCAGGGAGGAGCCGCACCTCCCCTACGCCGCGTCCGCGCTCGCCGGACCGGCCTCCGACACCGCGGCCGCGTTCGCGCTGCCGCCGCGGGTCCGCCTCGACCCGGCCGTTCCGTCCACGTTGGACCGGTGGATCGACGTCGCCGAACAGCGCTACGGGTTCCCGGTGCGCTCCGCGGAGGCGGTGGCGTCGTGGTAGCCGTGCAGCTGAGGTTCGTCGACGCGGGCGAGCTCTACGTGTCCTGGCGCTGGGAGCACGCCCTCGACCAGCCGCGCGTGCTGGTGCTGCCTCGCGCCCTCGTCCAGCAGACCCTCGACGACCTCGCGCGGGCCGTCCCCTCGCCGCTGCCGGGCGAGTCCGGCGACCAGGCGCTCGTCCGCGCGCTCACCCACGGGCCGTTGACCGACCGGGTCGAGGAGATCGCCCTGGCCGAGCGGCTCGCGCGCACCCTGCTCCCCCACCAGCTCGCGGGCGAGCTGAACGCCGTGATCGGCCAGGGCGTGCGCCCGCACCTGCGCGTCCAGCCCTCGCCGTCGACCGCGCTCGTGCCCTGGGAGGCGCTGCGGATCGACGACGGCGAACGCACCGTGCACGCCGCCGACGTGTCGGTCCTCCCGCCCGCGACCGTGCGCAACGCCCCCGAACGCCGGGTGTCGCCGTCGCGCGGCCCGGTCGTCGGCGTGCTCGACCCGCGCGTCCCCGGCTTCGCCGACGCGTCCGCCCTCGGCTCGGTGCTCGGCCCGATCCCGGACGGCTCGGACCTCGCCGCCCTCGCGAAGTCGCTGGGCGGCGCGCGCCGCGACGACGTGGACCGGGACGTCCTGGAGGCCGCGCTCGCCGACGCCTCGCGCTTCCTCTACGTCGGCCACGTCACGACCGGCGGCCACGGCCTGGACGCGCGGCTGCACCTGTCGTGCCGCGCGGACACCCAGGGCCGGGCCGCCGTGCTCGGGGCGCATCGGCCGCTCACCGCGGCGGACCTCGTGCTGGGCCACCGGCCGGGCGCGCCGAAGCCGTGGCGGATCCCCAACCGGGTGGCGCTGGTGGCGTGCGAGAGCGGTGGCGACGTGCGGTTCGCCGAACCGACCGGCCTGGTCGCGGCGATGGTGCACGGCGGCGCCGAGTACGTGGCGTCGACCAGGTGGACCCTGCCGACCGACGCGGGTCTGGCCCACCTCGTCCCCGACTTCCCGCCCACCGCCGTGCTCGGCCCGGCCGTCGTCGCGGTGGACGCGGCCCAGTCGGCGGCGGACCCGGTGGCCGCGCTCGGGGCGTGGCAGCGGGAGCGGGCGGACCTGTGGGAGCGGGCCGGCGACCCGGCGCACTCCCCGGTCGTGTGGGCGGCGTTCACCACGGCGTGGGCACCCGGTCCCCGGTGAACGCCGACGCGGTGGCCGCCGCCTTCGCCCTCGGGACGCCGCTCGGCGATCCGCAACCGGTCGCAGGCGGCGGTTCGCACCTGGTGTGGCGGCTGACGACGACCCGCGGCACGTGGGCGGTCAAGCGCCTCAACCGGTCGCGGGAGCCGTGGTGGATGCGCGACCACGTGGAGTCGGCGCACGTCCAGGAGGCGGCTTTCCGCGCGGGCGTGTCGATGCCGCGGCCGGTGCCCCCGCTGGATCCCGCCGCTCCGCTGCTGGCCGACCTCGTGGTCGACGGTGAGCCGGTCAGCTTCCTGGTGCACGAGTGGTGCCCCGGAACGCCGTGGGCGGGCGAGGACGTGCTCGACTGGCTCGGCGGGACGCTCGCGACCCTGCACGCGCTGCCCAGCGGACCGGAGTCCCCACGACCGCTGCGGTACCCGCTGGACCCGGTCTCGGAGTGGCGGGTGTGGCTCGACGAAGCGCCCGCGCCCACGTCGGCCGACTTCCTGGCCGCGGTCCGCGCGCACCTCCCCGACGTGGCGCGAGCGAAGGAGGTCGTCGACCGGACGCCCACGTCCGGGCTCACCCCGGTGTCGACGCACCGGGACGTGAAGCCGGACAACGTGCTGGTCGTGGCCGGACAGCCGGTACTGGTCGACTGGGACGGGGCGGGCGCGGACTTCGCCGAGTGGGAGGTGACGCGGACCGCGCTGGCGTTCGCGCCCGACCGGGACGGGTTCCGCCGGGTGCTGCGCGGCTACCACGCCGCGGGCGGGAGACCCGTCGAACCGGGTGAGACGGCGTTCGACGGACTCCTGCGCGGCCGACTGGCCTCCGCCGCGTGGCTGCTGTGGCGGGCGCTGGGCCACCGACCGGTGAGCGCTCCGGAACGGGAACGGGCGCACGTGCACGCGGTGGAACAGCTCCGCGACCTGCGGACATCGTTGGACCGGCTCGCCGACTGGTCCGACTGGCCGCGCTGACCGGCACCCGCCGCGCCCGATCTTGTCCCGTCGGCTGAGCGGATCACCCGGTGTCCGAACCCATCGCTGACGAGATATCCGCAGGTCAGCTCGTTTCTGGGAACGCTCCCAGGGAATTGGGTCGCACTCCAAGATCACAACAAGGACCAACCGGACCAAAAGGCATTGCCCCCACTGGCCGCACCACCCTCCGATCGATGGTGCCCGAACAGTCTATTTGCCAGAAAATGCCGCCATATGCCGACGTTCCGACCGGATGACCATCCACTGTGGACTGCGGAGCGTGTCCGGAAAATGCGGTCTGTACACCGCGTAACACTGCCGTTACCCTCCTGTCTGGGAGCGCTCCCAGACGCAGAACCGGATGGCCGCCCCAACGCATGAGATCCCTGACAAAGGCGTCGTGAGGAGATCGCAAAGATGAGTTCCCCTTCAAGCGGGCACCCGAGCCCACCGCGCCGAGGTCCGCGCATCGCGGCCAT
Organism: Umezawaea tangerina; assembly: GCF_003002815.1. Lineage (GTDB taxonomy): Bacteria > Actinomycetota > Actinomycetes > Mycobacteriales > Pseudonocardiaceae > Umezawaea > Umezawaea tangerina. Next base: position 76,649 of record NZ_PVTF01000009.1, read on the forward strand.
AGGCGCGACCGTCGCGCTGTTCGTGACGATGATCGGCATCGCCACGAGCACGCAGGCGTCAGCCGCACCGGGCTGCAAGGTCGACTACTCCACGTCCAACTGGGGCGGCGGCGGGTTCACCGGATCGGTCAAGATCACCAACGTCGGCGACGCGGTGTCCGGGTGGACGCTGAAGTTCGCGTTCCCCGGCAGCCAGAAGGTCAGCCAGGGCTGGAACGCGACGTGGTCGCAGTCCGGCACCGCCGTGACCGCCGCGAGCATGTCCTACAACGGCAACATCGCCACCGGCGGCACGGTGGACATCGGGTTCAACGGCACGTACAGCGGCACCAACGCGGTGCCGACGTCGTTCTCGCTGAACAACGTCACGTGCACCGGCGCGCCGGGCACGACGACGACCACGACCACCACCACGACCACCACGCCGAACGACCCCGGCAACGGCAACGGCCGGGTGGACAACCCGTACGCGGGCGCCAAGGGGTACGTGAACCCGGACTGGTCGTCGAAGGCCGCGGCCGAGCCGGGCGGCTCCAAGGTGTCGAACGTGTCGACCGCCGTGTGGCTGGACCGCATCGCCGCGATCGAGGGCTCGTCGTCCTCCATGGGCCTGGTCGCGCACCTGGACGAGGCGGTGCGGCAGGCAGCGGGCCAGCCGCTGACGATCCAGCTGGTCATCTACAACCTGCCGGGTCGCGACTGCTCCGCGCTCGCGTCCAACGGTGAGCTCGGTCCGACGGAGATCGACAAGTACAAATCCCAGTACATCGACCCGATCGCGGCGATCCTGGGCAGGTCCGCGTACTCGAAGCTGCGGATCGTGACGGTCGTGGAGATCGACTCGCTGCCGAACCTGCTGACCAACGTCAGCCCGCGTCCGACCGCGGTCCCCGCCTGCGACGTCATGAAGGCCAACGGCAACTACGTGACCGGTGTCGGGTACGCCCTGGCGAAGCTCGGCGCCGTGCCGAACGTCTACAACTACCTGGACATCGGCCACCACGGCTGGCTCGGCTGGGACGACAACTTCGGCCCGTCGGCCGACCTGCTGTTCACCGCGGCCAACGCCTCCGGCAGCACCAAGGCCAACGTGCAGGGCTTCATCGCCAACACCGCGAACTACGGCGCCACCACCGAGCCGTACTTCAAGATCGGCGACACCGTCGGCGGCCAGCCGATCCGCGAGAAGGCCAAGTGGATCGACTACAACAAGTACGTCGACGAGCTGACCTACGCCCAGGCGTTCCGCCAGCGCGCCATCCAGTCGGGCTTCGACTCGAACATCGGCATGCTGATCGACACCTCCCGCAACGGCTGGGGCGGCACCGCCCGTCCGACGGGCCCCGGCCCGACGACGAGCGCTGACGCCTACGTCGACGGCGGTCGCATCGACCGGCGCATCCACCTCGGCAACTGGTGCAACCAGAAGGGCGCGGGCCTCGGCGCGCGACCGACGGCCGCTCCCGCGTCGGGTATCGACGCCTACGTGTGGGTGAAGCCGCCGGGTGAGTCCGACGGCGCGAGCAAGGAGATCCCGAACAACGAGGGCAAGGGCTTCGACCGGATGTGCGACCCGACGTACACCGGCAACGTCCGCAACGGCAACAGCATGTCCGGCGCGCTGCCGGACGCGCCCATCTCGGGCCAGTGGTTCTCCGCCCAGTTCCAGGAGCTCCTGAAGAACGCCTACCCGGCGCTCTAGAGCCCCTGATCACCACCCCGGATGCCGTCCCCGCCTCGCGGGGGCGGCATCCGCCTTTCCCGGACGGGTGACGGCGGTCGCAGCGCGCCGCACTGCGAAACCGCGCCCGGCGATCAGGGTAGATTTCAGGTGCCCCCCTGACCGCGACAGATCGGACGGACCACGCCATGACCGCCACCACTCCGGTGGACACCTCGTCGTCGACCGCGTTCCGCGAGGCGAGTCGGCGTCGGACGTTCGCGGTCATCAGCCACCCCGACGCGGGCAAGTCGACGTTGACCGAGGCGTTGGCGCTGCACGCGAAGGTGATCTCCGAGGCGGGCGCGGTGCACGGCAAGGCCGGGCGGCGCGGGGTCGTGTCCGACTGGATGGAGATGGAGCAGTCGCGCGGCATCTCGATCACGTCGGCGGCGCTCCAGTTCGCCTACGGCGACGCCGTGATCAACCTGCTCGACACCCCCGGTCACGCGGACTTCTCCGAGGACACCTACCGGGTGCTGTCGGCGGTCGACTGCGCCGTGATGCTGCTCGACGCGGCCAAGGGCCTGGAGCCGCAGACGTTGAAGCTGTTCGACGTCTGCCGCCACCGGGGCATCCCGGTCATCACGTTCATCAACAAGTGGGACCGGCCGGGTCGGGACGCGCTCGACCTGTGCGAGGAGATCAAGCAGCGGATCGACCTGGAGCCGATGCCGCTGACCTGGCCGGTCGGCGAGGCGGGCCGGTTCCGCGGGGTGCTGGACCGCGCCGACGGCAGCTTCATCCGCTACACGCGCACCGCCGGTGGCGCCACGGCCGCCCCCGAGGAGCGCATCGAGCCCGCCCGCGCGCTCGACGAGGAGGGCGAGGACTGGACGCACGCCGTCGAGAGCGCCGAGCTGATCGACATCTCCGGCGGAGAGTTCGACGTGGCGAAGTTCTTCGACGCCACCGGGACGCCGGTGCTGTTCGGGTCCGGTGTGCTCAACTTCGGCGTCCGCCACCTGCTCGACCTCATCGTCGCCCTCGCCCCGCGCCCGACCCCGCGCATCGGCGTGGACGGCACGTCGCGCAGCCTCGACGCCCCGTTCTCCGGGTTCGTGTTCAAGGTGCAGACCGGCATGGACAAGGCGCACCGCGACCAGGTCGCGTTCGCCAGGGTGTGCTCCGGGGTGTTCGAGCGCGGCATGGTCGTCACCAACGCGACGACCGGCAAGCCGTTCGCGACGAAGTACGCCCAGCAGGTGTTCGGCCGCGAGCGCACCACGCTCGACGTCGCCTACCCCGGTGACGTGATCGGCCTGATCAACGCCTCCGCGCTGCGCGTGGGCGACACCCTGCACGCGGGCAAGCCCGCCGTCCGCTTCCCCGGCCTGCCCAGCTTCGCCCCCGAGCACTTCGCCGTCGCCTACCCGGCCGACCTGAGCCGCGCCAAGCAGTTCCGCAAGGGCGTCGACCAGCTCGCGCAGGAGGGCGTCGTGCAGGTCCTCAGCTCCGAGCGCCGCGGCGACGGCACCCCGGTCTTCGGCGCCGTCGGCCCGATGCAGTTCGAGGTCGCCGTGCACCGCCTGCTCGCCGAGTTCGGCTGCCAGGTCAAGCTCGACCACCTGCCGTACAAGATGGTCCGCAAGCTCGGCGACCCGAAGCAGCGCGCCACCACCAACCTCGGCAACCGCGGCGAGTACTTCACCCGCGCCGACGGCACCGAGCTGGTCGTGTTCACCGACCAGACCGCCCTCAACGTGACGCTGCGGCTCAACGAGGGCTTCCTGCTGGAGCCGCTGGTCGCCGGGACGACCTGACCGGTCAGAACGGGATGGGCGTGCGGGCGATCGCGACCATCAGCAGCGCCAGGAACGCGATGCCGAGCAGGATCCCCGCGCTGCCGCCGACGAGCATCCCGACGCCCAGTGAGCGCCAGGCGGCGGGGGCGGCGAGCAGGGCGGCGCCGACGAACAGCACGCCGACGTCGGTCCACGCCATGGCGGACAGGTACTCGCCGCCGTCCCAGCCGAGCGACCCGAAGCAGTCGTGGTCGTAGGCGACCACCAGCAGCGCGATGAGCAGCAGGGGCAGCGCGAAGCCCGCGGCCTTGACGGCCAGATGGGGTCTGCGGGTGGGCATACCGCGAGTGTGCCAGGGCCGGTAGCGCCGGTCGGGGGGATTCACCGGATCTCCACACGGAGGTCGGGATCCGGACGAACACGACAAACCGACACCGCGGGCAACGGGGTCCCGAAGGTGACCGCATTAGGCCACCCGCCTTTTTCACGTTAACGTATTTCTTTTCCGCGCCGCCGTGCGATGATCGCGATATATGGCCTACTCACCTGGAACCGCGCAGGTCAGGGAGTCGCGGCAACCCAATCGGCCTATTCCGTTGAACGCGCGGTCATTACTGTCAATCCACTGATGCGGTCAGGGCTTTGCCGTCCGATTCCTCCGATCGACGGGTTGATAGATCCCGCACAACCCCTACTTTGAGAACCGAGCCTCGCGGCTTCCCTGCGATTTTCCCTGTTTGCGAGGAGACAACAGTGTTCAAACGTGCATTCCTGTCCGCCGCGTTCGCCATCGCGGTGGTCGCCACCCCGGTGTCGGTCGCCCAGGCGTCCACCGAGTCCGGCCCGATCACGGCCGCCGCGGTCACCGTCTACTACGACACGTCGAGCGCGCCGACGTTCCGCAGCGTCATCCGGGCGGGTGCCGCCAACTGGAACGCCCGCGTGTCCAACGTGAAGCTCGTCGAGAACTCGTCGGCCGCCACCCTGCGGTACCGCGAGGGCAACGACTCCCGCGGCTCCTACGCCAGCTCCAACGGCCACGGCACCGGGACGGTCTTCATCGACTACACCCAGGCCCGGCAGTACAACTCCACGCGCATCGCCGCGCACGAGACCGGCCACGTGCTCGGTCTGCCGGACCACTACTCCGGCCCGTGCTCGGAGCTGATGTCGGGTGGCGGTCCCGGCACGTCCTGCACCAACGCCTCGCCGAACGCCACCGAGGCCGCACGGGTGAACAGCCTGTGGGCCAACGGCCTGGCGAGCACCTCCTCCGAGTGGAAGATCACGGTCTACCCGACGGCGGTCCCCGTCGGCTGACCAGCCGACTGAGGGGTGGCGGTCCCCTGAACCGCCACCCCGCGGTCACCCGGACGCCGGTCGGGACCACGGTCCCGGCCGGCGTTCTGACGTTCCCCGAACATGATCCTCACCGCCCCCTCATCCGCCCGCGCGACGATCTCCCCTGTCCGGCAACCCACGCCGGTTCCTGGGGGAGGACATGATGACGAGTCGCCAACCGACGCGCCGGACCGTGCTGCGCTCGGCAGCGGTCCTGGGACTGGCCGGGCTCGGCGGGACGGGCCGCGCGCTCGCGGCCGATAGCCCGCCCACGAGCGCCGCCGCCGACGGGTACGTCTACGGGTACGCGCCCGTGACGCTGGCGCGCACCCGAGCCGCCGGGCTGGCGGCGACCGGTGTGAACGAGCTGGCCCGGCAGGTCGCGCTCGCCACGCCGCGGTCGACCCGCGTGGTCGCGCCGAACGTGGACACGTTGTACTGCAGTGCGTGGCTCGACCTGCGCGACGGGCCGGTCGTGCTGTCCATTCCGGACGGTGGGGACCGGTTCCGGGTGTTCCAGTTCCTGGACGTGTGGACCAACACCATCGCGAACGTCGGCACCCGCACCACGGGCCAGGGCGCGGGCCGGTTCGCCGTGGTGCCGCCCGGCTGGACGGGCGCGTCGCCCAGTGACGTCACCGCGATCCCGGTGCCGTGCTGGGACGTCTGGCTGATCGGCCGCACGCTGGTGCGCGGGCCGGACGACGTCGCCGCGGCCAGAGCCGTGCAACGGACCTACGGGCTGGCCGCCCTGCCCGGCACGACACCACCGGTCGGCGCCCCGCCCCGACTGCCCGCCCCGCGACCGGGGAACCCACCGAACCCGCAGGACCCGGCCGACGGCGGGGTGACCTTCTTCGACGAGCTGGCCGCCATCCTCGCCGCCGACCCACCACCGTCCGCCGACGCACCGCTGCTCGACCGACTGGCGGCCCTCGGCGTCGTCGCCGGAGCCACCCCCAGCACCGGGACACCCGCGAACGTCGCCGCACTGACCGCGGGTGTCGCGGAGGGGGACGCCCTGGTCACCGAGGCGGCCCGGACACCGCTCTCGCCCGCGGGCACGTGGGGCACGTCGCTGGACCTCGGCACCTACGGCACCGACTACCTGCTCCGCGCCGCCACCGCGAAACGCGCACTGGCCGCGAACCTGCCCGCCGAGTCGCTGTACTACACCTCGCGCGGGGACGTGAACGGCGAAGCCCTCACCGGCACCACCACCTACCGCCTCACCTTCCCCACCCCCGCCGACCTCCCACCCACAGCGGCCGGCGGCTTCTGGTCCTTCACCGTGTACGGCGAGGACATGTTCCTGGTCGACAACCCCATCGACCGCTACGCCATCGGCGACCGCACCCCCGACCTCACCCACAACCCCGACGGCTCCCTCGACCTCTACATCAGCGCCACCCCACCACCCACCCACGAACCGAACTGGCTCCCCGCCCCACCCGGCCCCTTCACCGTCATGGCCAGGCTCTACTCCCCCACCACCCCTTGGACCCCACCCCCGTTCCACCCCGTGTAAGCCGCCACCCAGGGGTCGGGCAGGAGACCGTCGAGCCCTATGGCAGCGGCGAGATCGAGGGGGGCGTCGAAAGCCATCCACACCAACGACCCGTCATCCACCTTCGCCGCGCGACTGGTTCCACCACCGGCGTTTCCGACTTCCAGCGCCCACCCGCCCCAGCCACCAGGCCGAGGCCGATCAGCCACCAGCCGCCGTCCGAGCCCAGGACGTTGGACGGCCAGAATGCACCCGCGGAGTGCGCGAGCCATCCGGGTTGTCGAACGTGTGGCTTGCTCCCTGGCGGGCGGGCCCAATGCCGGCGCGGTCGACTCGCCGGACTCTCGTGCGCCCCTCCATCCGCAGACCCGCCGACCTGTTCGAGCGCCGAGGTCGCCGCCCCGAGCGGCAGCACGCTCTCAGCGATTTCGGCGGCACCAACCCACTCCCCCGGATATCAGCAACGCCACCACGACCGCAGTGCACAACCCCGAAGCACCTCACACCACCGTGCACGCGGTCCACCTCCGGCAGGACCGACCGCGAGCTACTGCCCGCCCCTGCGAGGACCACACGAAGGAGACCTCATTTCCCTCGAATCCCCACCCGCCGACACCCGCGTGGACGCGTCAACCAGGCAGGCGTAGGTTCGGAGGTGGCACCCGATCCGGGGCCGTGACGAGCACGCCGGAGGAACCATGGAACTCGGGATCTACAGCTTCGCCGACCGCAACCCCGACCCGCTCACCGGCGAGCAGCTGTCCGTGTCCCAGGCGCTCGCCAACACCCTCGAGCGGATCAAGCTGGCCGACGAGCTTGGGCTCGGCTTCTACGGGCTGGGTGAGCACCACCTGGAGAACTACGCGATCTCCAACCCCGGCACGGTGCTCGCCGCGGCGGCGAGCATCACCGAGCGGATCACCCTGAGCAGCGCGGTGACCGTGCTGAGCACCGAGGACCCGGTCCGGGTGTACCAGCAGTTCACCACCCTCGACCAGCTCAGCGGCGGGCGGGCCGAGCTGTTGGCGGGGCGGGGCTCGTTCACCGAGTCGTTCCCGCTGTTCGGCGCCGACCTCGGCGACTACGACGACCTGTACGAGGAGAAGCTCGCCCTCCTGCTCCGGATCGACCGCGAGGACCCCGTCACCTGGTCCGGCCGCTTCCGCCCACCGCTGGAGAACGCCCGGATCCTCCCCCGCCCGTACGGCGAGCACCTGCGCATCTCCGTCGGCACCGGCGGCAACCCCGAGTCGTCCATCCGCGCGGGCGTCCTCGGCCTGCCCGTCGTCTACGCCGTCATCGGCGGCGAACCCGAACGCTTCGCGCCGCTGGTCGACCTCTACCGCCGCGCGGGCGAGGCGGGCGGGCACGCGCCGGAGGACCTGCACGTCACCATGAGCGCCATCGGCCTCATCGCCAAGAACAGCCAGGACGCCAAGGACTCCTTCTACCCGTACTGGCTCGAAACCATGAAGTACGGCGCCAGGGCCCGCGGCTGGGCCGTCCCCACCCGCGCCGAGTACGACACCTTCACCCACAACTCCCAGGCCCTCTTCACCGGCAGCCCGGACGAGATCGCCGACCGCCTCATCACCGTCGGCCGCCTCGTCGGCGCCGACCGCTACGCCATGCAGATGGACTGGTCCGGCGTCCCCCACGCCAAGGTCATGACCGCCATCGAGCTCCTCGGCACCGAAATCCTGCCCGTGGTGCGCAAGGAACTGGGCTAACGCGCCGCCACCAGCCGGTTGAGGTGCGCCGTCAGTGCCGCCGGGTCGGTCACGGTGACGGTGGCGGACGGGTGGCGGAGGAGGTGGAAGGGGTCGAGGGCTGGGACCGGGTGGTGGAAGGCGATGCAGGTGCCGGCTGTGGTGGTGGAGCCGAAGGTGACGCCGCGGTCGGACAGGGACAGGCGGGCGCCGATGGCCTTCCACCAGTGGTAGGGGCCGGTGGTGGTGGCTTCGGCGATGTTGGCCACGGGGGTCGTGAGGGACCAGGGGCCGAAGTGGATGGCGAGGGTGTCGGTGTCGACGTCCACGTAGGCGCCGGCCGGGGTGATGCCCGCGATGCCGAGCAGGGCCGGTGCGACCTTGGCGAAGGTGAAGGCGTACCTCATGGGTGGGCCTTTCAGCAGGTCTTGAGCGCGCCCTCGACGTCGGGGTAGAGCTTGAGGACCTGGTCGAGGGTGGTGAGGTAGATCGGGGCGGCGACTGCCCTGGACGGGGCGACGGTGCGGAGGTCGCCGCGCTCGGTGTACTCCACGAGCATGGCCAGGCCGACGGAGCCGAAGAAGGTGACGCCGGAGAGGTCGAGGACGACCGGGGAGGCGTCGGTGGCGAACGCCTCGTCCATCCAGGTGCGCAGCTTGGGGGCGGTGGTCGCGTCGACCTCGCCGGCCACGGTCAGCAGCACGGCGCCGTCGCGGACTTCCTGACGACCCGTGATGGTCTCGGTACCCTCGGTCTCGACAAGGTCGGTCTGCTCGGTCGCCATGGACCGAACACTAGTGCGACCCGCGGGCTCCCGCACGGCGCCGGGGCGTGGTCCGCCGCACAGGCCGCGCTGGTTGTCCGCCCTGGCGACGATCCCGCGTCAGACCGCAGGATGACGACGGGCAGCCGAACGACCGATGCGCGGGGCCACCCGTTCGGAGCAGGCTCATGTGCACCAGCACCCACCTCGACAGGATTCCCCCGATGCCCAGCCCGCTCGACGCCCCTCTGCTCAACGGGCCGGTACCCGTGGTCGTCACCGCCTCCGCCGCGGCCGCCGGGGCGTTCCTGCTGTGGACCCGGCGGCGGACGTGGTGGACCCGTGTCGTACCGGTCAGCGCGGCGGCGTGCGCGCTGCTGGCCGTCGGGGTCGGGGTCGCCGTGGACGTGCTCTGGCGGCCGTTCCCGGAGCCGCTGCCGCCGGTCCTGCTGGTGTGGCTCGGACTGGCCGTGCTCGGGGTGGTGCTGGCGGTCGCCCGGTGGCGGCACGCGGGCTGGTCGGCGCGGGCGCTCGCGGTGTTCTCGGCGGTCCTGGTGCTGGTGGGCGGCCTGTCCGGGGTGAACCAGTACTTCGCCCAGTACTCCACGCTGCGCTCGGCGCTGGGAGCCTCGGACACGGTCTCGCTGGACGCCGCCGCGAAGCCCGCCGCCGACGAGGTCCACGTGCCCGAGGGGGCCAGACTGGTCGACGTGTGGACGCCGCCCGCCGACCTGCCGACCCGCGGCACGCTGTCCCGGACACCGATCCCGTCGAGCACCGACTACCGGCCGCGCGACGCGATGGTCTACCTGCCGCCCGCCTACGCCGCCACGCCGCGGCCGAGGCTGCCGGTGCTGGTGCTGCTGTCCGGCCAGCCCGGCACGCCGCGCGACTGGATCGACGCGGGCGAGCTGGTCCGCCACCTGGACGCCTACGCCCGCGCGCACAAGGGGCTCGCGCCCGTGGTCGTCGTGCCCGACCAGCTGGGATCCACGACCGCCAACCCGATGTGCCTCGACTCGCCGCTGGGCAAGACCGAGACCTACCTGGCCAAGGACGTGCCCGACTGGGTCCGCGCCCGGCTCCAGGTCGACGGGTCGCGCGGCGCGTGGACGATCGCCGGGCTGTCCCAGGGCGGCACCTGCTCGTTCCAGCTCGCCGTGCGGGCACCGTCGGTCTACGGCCGCTTCATCGACGTCTCCGGGCAGCGCGAGCCGACGCTGGGCAACCGCGCGGACACCGTGCGGGCCGCGTTCGGCGGGGACGAGCAGGCCTTCCACCGGGTGAACCCGCTCGACGTGCTGAAGTCGACCCGTTTCCCGGACACGCAGGGCATGGTGGTCGCGGGCCGCGACGACTCCACCTACCACGACCAGGACCGAGAGGTGTACGAGGCATGTCTGCGCGCGGGGATGGACGTGCGGTGGCGGGAGCTGCCGGGCGGGCACGACTGGACGGTGTGGCGTCCCGGTCTGGTCGACGCGCTGCCCTGGCTCGGGGAGCGCACGGGGCTCGGCGGGTGATCCGCCGGTCGCCGTTCACCTCAGCGCTGGTCCTGGCGCTGTGGGGCGTCGGCGCGGCCACCGGCAGCCTGGTCTCCGGCCCGTCGGACGACCTGCTGACCGCTGTGGGCTTCGGCGCGTCCTCCCCCTTGTGGACGTCGCTCACGTCCGCGCTGTGGTGCATGAACATGCTGGGCTACCTCGGCACGACCGCGTTGCTGCTGGTGTTCGGCCCGATCGCCGAGCGCGAGTTCGGCTCGGGCCCGACCGCGCTGCTGTTCGCGGCCTGCCAGGTGCTCGGCTGCTTCGCGGGCGCGGCGGTCGTGCGGCTGGGCGCGGCGTTCGAGTGGGACTGGCTGACGTTCCTGGACGGCGACGTGGCGGTCGTGCCGTCGGCGGGTGTGGTGGGGCTGGCGCTCGCGGCGAGCTTCCGGCTGCCCGCGCTGTGGCGGCGGCGGGTGCGGCTGCTGCTGGTCGTCGGGCTGCTCGTGCTGGCGCTGTACTCGGGCTACCTGGAGGACGTGCTGCGGCTGGCGGGCGGCATCGCCGGTCTGGTCGTCGGCGCCCTGACGGTGCGCCGCCGGTCGGCGCCGTCCGCGCCGTCGCACGAGGAGACGCGGGTGCTGGTGGCGCTGCTGCTGGCCGCCTCGGCGCTCGGCCCGGTGGTGGCGCTGCTGTCGCCGTACGCGAACGGTCCGCTGTCCTGGTTCGCCGACGTCCTCGCGGTCCCGCAGCCCGACGCCGACATGGTGGCCTCCGTCTGCGCGGAGCCCGACCTGGTCGAGGCCTGCCGCAGCATGACCGTGCAGGCCTCCTACGACCGGCTGCCGCTGATGGTCATGTCGGTGCTGCCCGCGCTGCTGCTGCTCGTGCTGGCCGAGGGCCTGCGCCGGGGCAGGAGGTTCGCGTGGTGGACCGCCCTGGTGGTCAACCTGGCGATGGCGGGCCTGCTCGGCTGGTACGTGGTCGAGCTCGTGCAGCTCAGCGACGGCGCGGCGACCCCCGGCATGGTCGTGGAGTACGGCCTGCCGTTCCTGCTGCCGGTGGTGATCGTGGTCGTCCTGCTGCTGACGCGGGCGCACTTCCCGCTGGCCACGCCGGTGCGCAGGTTCTGGGCGCCGACCGGTGGCGGTCTGCTGGCGCTGAGCGCGCTGTACGTCGGCGGCGGTTACCTGGTGCGCGACCAGTTCACGCCCTCGCCGACGTTCGCCGACCTGCTCGCGGACCTGCCCGCGCGGTTCCTGCCGCCGGGCTACCTGAACCTGCTGCCCATGCGGTTCAGCGCCGACGACCTGGTGGCCACGCTGCTGTTCGAGTACACCGGCGTCGTCTTCTGGACCCTCGTCCTGGGCGCCGTGCTCCAAGCCGCGTGGCGGGCCGCCCCGTCGGACGAGGCGACCGCCGCGACACGGGCTCGGGACCTGGTGCTGCGCTACGGCGGGACGTCCCTGTCCTACATGACGACCTGGCGCGGCAACCACTACTGGTTCACCGAGGACGGCCGCGCGGTGATCGCCTACCGCGTGGTGGCGACGATCGCGCTCACCATCGGCGACCCGATCGGCGCCCCGGACGCCCGGCGCGACGCCGTGCGCGGCTTCGCCGAGTTCTGCGCGCACCACGGCTGGACGCCGTGCCTCTACAGCATCGGCCAGGAGCTGCGCGACTCCGTGGACGCCCACGGGTGGAGCACCGTCCAGGTCGCCGAGGACACCGTGATCCCGTTGGCGGAGCTGGCCTTCACCGGCAAGAAGTGGCAGGACGTGCGCACCGCGCTCAACAAGGCGGCCAAGGACGGCGTGACCGCGGAGTGGTGGGACTACCGCGCCGCGCCGCACGCGCTGACCGACCAGATCCGGGCGATCTCCGAGGAGTGGGTGGCGGACAAGGGGCTGCCGGAGATGGGGTTCACCCTCGGCGGCATCGAGGAGCTGTCCGGCGAGGGCGTGCGCTGCCTGATCGCGGTCGACGCCGACCGCACCGTGCACGGGATCACCAGCTGGCTCCCGGTGTACCGCGACGGCGAGGTCGTGGGGTGGACGCTGGACTTCATGCGGCGCAGGGCCGACGGCTTCCGCGGGTCGATGGAGTTCCTGATCGCCTCGGCCGCGTCGACGCTGAAGGAGGAGGGCGCCGGGTTCCTGAGCCTGTCCGGCGCGCCGCTCGCCCGGCTGGACCGCGGTGAGCAGCCGGGCGGGCTCCAGCGGGTGCTGGACTTCACCGGGCGGGTGCTGGAGCCGGTGTACGGGTTCCGCTCGCTGTTCGCGTTCAAGGCCAAGTTCCAGCCGGTGTACCACCCGATGTTCATGGCCTACCCGGACTCCGCCGCGCTCCCCCGGATCGCGAACGCGGTCAGCCGCGCCTACCTGCCGGGGATCAGCGCCAGGCAGGGGCTGCTGCTGGCGAAGAAGGTCGTCATCGGCTGGGACGGCGGCCGGGCCGGGGTCGGCCAGCGCCGCTGAAGCGCGGGCAGGCCGCGCACAGGGCAGACTGGGGCGGCGCGGAGCACGTGCCGCGCCCCCACACCCCCGGAGCGCCCATGACCCTGTTGTACGCAGTCGTGCTCGTCGCCGTCGCCGCGGCCGTGGTGGCCGGCGTGCTCTACGCGCGCCGGACGCCGAAACCGGGGGAGCTCCGGGATTCCGCGCCGGACGAGTCCTGGCTGAGCAGGCCGCAGCCGGGCGACATCTGGTGGGCGGACGTGCCGTTCCGCGAGGGCACCGGCGGCAAGGTGCGGCCGTGCGTCGTGCTGCGCACCCACCGCAGGCGCGTGGACGTCCTGCGGATCACCAGCCAGGACAAGAGCGACCGGTCGGACCACCTGCGGATCCCCACCAAGGGCTGGGACCCCAAGGCCACCCACGACAGCTACGTGGACCTGTCCGAGCCGTTCCGGCTCAACGACCGCGCGTTCAGCCGCAAGGCGGGCCGGATGAGCACGTCGGCGTGGTCGGCGGTGCGCGAGCAGCACCCGACCGGCTGGGCCGGCTGACGCCGGGACCCGTTGCGCGACAAGGGGAGCACCGGTGGTGCCGCCGCGGACGACGGCACCACCGGTCACGCCCCTAGGGTGCCCAGGGGTTGGACACCGCCCAGCTCACGTCCTGGTTGTAGGACGAGGCGTTGTCGTAGGTGTGCGCGCCGCCGCTGGAGGCGACCCACACCTCCTCCGCGTAGTGCCGCACGTTCGTGCCCAGCTCGTTGACCGAGGCGAACCGCACACCGCCCGTTCCCGGCTGGGCGCAGAAGGTCGCGTCCTTCCGGAAGAGGTCGGTGTTCTCGTTGGTCGCCAGGCGGACCCGGAAGTCCGCGTGCCGCAGGAACTGGCCGGGGAAGTTGCGCGACTCGAACGAGTAGCACGAGGAGTCGGCCAGACCCCGTCGGACGACGAACGTGGCGTCGGACTTGGTCAACGCCGCGCTGGCGTCGTTCACCACGTCCGTGCGGGCCAGTCCGGACTGGTGCCGCAGGTACCGGTCGGTGAAGCCGGGCGTGGTCACCCGGAACGACCTCGCCTGGTCCAGCGGCAGGTCCGCGCCGCTGCGCCAGAGCCCGGTGCTCGCCGCCCACGTGGTGTCGGCGGCGTAGCTCCCGCCGCCGTCCCACGCGTTCGACCCGCCCGCGCTGGCGATGTAGACGGCCTCGTTGTAGTGCCGGATGAAGGACCCGCGCACGTTGTAGGACTCCAGCGCGGTACCACCGGTCCCCTCGCGGGCGCAGAACGTCGCGTCACCCGCGAAACCGGCCGACCCGTCGTTGGAGTCGGTGCGGATCCGGGAGTTCGAGTGCCGCAGGAACCTGCCGGGGAAGTTGCGGGACTCGAACGACAGGCACGCCGTGTCGGCCAGACCGGGACGGGCCCAGAACGTGGCGTCCTGCTTGGCCACGTCCGAGCTCGCGTCGTTGACGACGTCCGTGCGCCCCAAGGAGTCCGAGTGGCGCAGGAACCGGTCGGTGTACCCGGTCGTGGTCACCCGCAACGAGACCAGCTCGCCGCGGCCGACCTCGGTGCCGCGCGCGATGGCCAGCACCCGCTGGTTCACCTCGCGCACCCGCGCCTCGGTCATCTTCAGCACCCGGCGGTCGTAGGTGTAGAAGCCGTTGACCTCGTTCTCCACGTCGTAGGGCTCGGTGTAGACCGACGCCGACAGCCCGCGCGAGTGCACGAACTTGCCGACCTCCTTGGTGATGTCCACGTACCGGTTCGTCAGCGACGTCTCGTCCGGGTACAGCGCGCCGTAGGCGAACCCGGCTCCCGGCTGCCACTCGCTGCCGGTGACCCGCCTGCCCAGGCCGCCGTACTCGCCCAGCACCGCGACCCGCGTGGCCGTGGGAAGCCTGGTGCCGGTGGAGATCTGGTAGGCGTGGTCGTCGATCACGTCGCCGTTGGAGGGTTCCGGGTCGGACGCGCAGCAGTTCGAGCCGGAGTTGTGGTTGATCAGCCTGGTGTTGTCGATCGAGCGCACCAGGTCGACGATGCGGCCGTTGTCGTACTCGCCCCAGCCCTCGTTGAACGGGACCCACTGGACGATCGACGTGATCCCCTTGAGCTGGTCGACGATCCGGCGCAGCTCCGACTCGTAGTTCGCGTGGCTGGCGACCGGGGTGTCGTCGACCGCGTCGAGCGCGGGCATGTCCTGCCACACCATCAGCCCGAGCCGGTCCGCGTGGTAGAACCAGCGGGCCGGTTCGACCTTGATGTGCTTGCGGACCATGTTGAAGCCCAACGCCTTCTGGCGTTCCAGGTCGAACCGGAGCGCCTCGTCGGTCGGCGCGGTGTAGATGCCGTCCGGCCAGTAGCCCTGGTCGAGCGTGCCGAGCTGGTACACGAACTTGCCGTTCAACGTCGGCCGCAGCACACCGCCGATCATCGCCTTGCCGATCGACCGCATGCCGAAGTAGCCGGTGACGGCGTCCCCTCCCCCGATGCCCGTGAGGCTCACCCGCAGGTCGTAGAGGAACGGGTCGTCCGGCGACCACAGCCGGGCGTTCGGGACGGGGATCCGCAGGTGCGACCCGGTCGGGCCGGTGGCGGTCCCGACGACCTGCCCGCCGCTGAGCACCTCGGCGCGGGCCTGCAGGCCGGACGTGCCCTGCACCACCAGGTCGAGCACACCCGCGGAGACGTCCGGGGTGGTGTCGAGCCGGGTGATGCTGGCCTCGTTGACCGGTTCCAGCCACACGGTCTGCCAGATCCCGGAGGCGGCGGTGTAGAAGATGCCGCTGGGGTCCTTGCGCTGCTTGCCGATCGGGAACAGGCCGCCGTCGACGGTCGAGCGGGCCCCGACGATGATCTCGTTCGCGCCCGACTTCAGCGCGGACGTGATGTCGAGGGAGAACGCGTCGTAGCCGCCGGTGTGCGTCGAGCCGACGCGGACCCCGTTGACCCACACGCGGGTCTCCCAGGTGACCGCGCCGAAGTTGAGCTTGACCCGCTTGCCGCTCCAGGTGCTCGGGACCGTCACCGTGCGGCGGTAGTACATGTTGTCCTCGTGCCGCTTGATCCCCGACAGCGCGGACTCGATCGGGTAGGGCACCAGGACGCCCTCGGACAGCGTGCGGCCGATGGGCGGCGAGTCGAGGTTGGGGGCTCCGGCGAACTCCCACACCCCGTTGAGGTTCAGCCACTCCGAGCGCACCAGCTGCGGGCGCGGGTACTCGGGCAGCGCGTTGGTCGGTGAGACCTGGGCGGTCCAGGGGGTCGTGAGCTGGAACGGCTTCGGCTGCCAGGTGGCAGCCGAAGCCGTTGGTGCGACGGCGACCGCGGCCGTCGTCGCTAGTAGGAGACCGGTGACGACGCTCAGGACGCGTCGGAAGGAGGACATCGTTGGCTCCAAGACTTCGCAGGGGAACGCAGCCGGGCCGTGCTGGTGGAGCGGGGACCTCCTATCTCCCGGGTTTCGTCCGGGCTAGCGACCGTTGCAGGACCACCACCAGGAGCAGGAACGCCCCGCTGACCACCGACTGGTAGTTGCTGTCGAGCGTGCCGATCTGGTTGATGATGTTCTGGATGACGTTGCGCAGCCCCACACCGATGACCGTGCCGAGCACGGTGCCCGCGCCGCCGGTGAGCAGGGTGCCGCCGATGACGACGACCGAGATGGCGTCCAGCTCGGTGCCCACGCCGATCACGGTGACGCCGGACTGCAGGTAGGCCGCCGTCAGGGCGCCGGCCAGTCCGGAGAGCACACCGCTCATCGTGTAGACGGTGATCTTGGTGCGGGCGACCGGGAGGCCCATCAGCAGCGCGGACTGCTCCGCGCCGCCGGTGGCGAACACCGACTGGCCGAACCTGGTGCGGCGCAGGACGACCGCGCCGATCACGCAGAGGACCAGCGCGATGAACACCGGGTACCCGAAGCCGCCGATCGTGCCGCGGCCCAGCTCGATGAACGCCGAGTCGGCGGGCACCCGGTAGGTGTTCGAGCCCTCGTCGGTGATCGCCAGCAGCAGCCCTCGCGCGAACAGCAGCGACGCCAGCGTCACGATGAACGGCGCCATCTTCGTCCTGGCCACCAGCACGCCGTTGACGAACCCGATCAGCCCGCACACCGCCAGCGGCAGCGCGAGCGCGACCAGGAACCCGTACTGGGAGCCGTAGGCCGCCAGCACGCCGCCCAGCGCGTAGAGCGACCCGACGGACAGGTCGATGCCGCCGGTGATGATCACGAACGTCATGCCGAGCGCGATCACCGCCAGGAACGAGCTCTGCAGGGCGAGGTCGCGCAGGTTGTCCAGGCTGCCGAAGCGCGGGAACGAGAACCACGCGACGGCCACCACGATCACCAGCGCGATGGCCGCGCCCTGCCGTTGCAGGACGCCGGTCATCAGCTCGCGGCGGGTGGCGGCCGCGGTGTCCGGAGGATCGGTGATCACGGCGGTCAACGGGTGCTCCGTTCACGGGCGACGTACACCGCGACGACGATGATCGCGGCCTGGACCATCTGCGCGGTCGAGTCGGGCAGGTTGTGCTTGATGAGCGTGGCGCGCACCAGCTGCATGAGGATCACGCCGAACACCGTGCCGAGGATCCGCACCCGGCCGCCGGTCAGCGCCGTGCCGCCGACGACCACCGCGGTGATCGCCGACAGCTCCATGAGCATCCCGATGTCGGCCGGGTCGCTGGCGCTGAGCCGCGCGGTCGCCAGCACGCCCGCCACGGCCGCGAGCAGGCCGCAGATCGCGTACACGCCGACCAGCACGGCCTTCACCGGCAGGCCCGCCAACGCGCTCGCGGTGCGGTTGCCGCCGATCGCGACCAGCCTGCGGCCGAACGTGGTCCGCCCGACCAGCAGCGCCATCACGACCGACAGCAGGCCCGCGATCCACACGCTGATCGGGATGCCCGCGAGGTCGCCGGTGCCCAGCTCCAGGAACGTCTTGTCGTGCAGCTGGACCAGCTGGCCGTTGGCGATCACGAGCGCGAGCCCCCGACCGCCGACCAGCAGGGCGAGCGTCGCCACGATCGGCTGGATGCCGACGTGGGCGACCAGGAACCCGTTGAACGTCCCGGCGGCGAGCCCCACCACCAGCGCGATGGCGATGGCGGGGACCGGACCGGCGCCCAGGTACAGCGGGATGAGCGACGCGGCGAGCGCCATGACGGCGCCGACCGACAGGTCGACGCCCTCCGTGCCGATCACCAGCGCCATGCCCAGCGCGACGATGCAGACCGGCGCGGCCTGCACCAGCTGCGTGCGGAAGTTGCCCAGCGTCAGGAAGTTCGCGGTGAAGAACACGTTGAACAGCAGCAGCGCGGCCACGGCCACGTACACGCCGTACTCCTGCAGCCACCGGGCGACGCGCGCGCGGTCGATCCCGCCCGCCGTAGCCGTCACCGCGGTCACGGCGCCTCCCCCGCGATCGCGGCGAGCACCTTGTCCTGGGTCAGGTCGTCCCCGGACAGCTCACCCACCACCGCTCCGTCCTTGAGCACGACCAGCCGGTCAGCCCCGTCGAGCAGTTCCTCCATCTCCGAGGAGATCAGCAGCACGGCCAAGCCTTCCTGGGCGAGTTCGTCGATCAGCGCCTGCACCTCGGCCTTGGCGCCGACGTCGATGCCGCGGGTGGGCTCGTCGAGCAGCAGGACCTTCGGCTTGGTGCACAGCCAGCGGGCCAGCAGCACCTTCTGCTGGTTGCCGCCGGACAGCTCCGACACGAGCTGGTCGGGGTTGGAAACCTTGATGCGCAGGCGTTTCACGAAGGTGTCGACGATCTTGTCCTGCTTGTCCCTGCTGACCACGCCGAAGCGGGACAGCTGGGGCAGCGCGGCGAGCACGATGTTCTCCCGCACGGACAGGTTGGGGATGATCCCCTCCGCCTTGCGGTCCTCCGCCAGCATGTTGACGCCCGCGGCCATCGCCGCGCCGACGTCACCTGACTTGAGCGCCTTGCCGCCGACCAGCACCGTGCCGCCGTCCAGCGGCAGGGCGCCGACGATGGCGCGGGCGGTCTCGGTGCGGCCCGAGCCGAGCAGCCCGGCGAGGCCGACGACCTCACCGGGCCGGATCGACACCGACACGTCGGACAGCCGGACCCCGCTGGACAGGTTGTCCGCTTGCAGGATCGGCTCCCGACCGGCCTGGTGGTCCTCGCCGAACGCGGTCGCGCCGTGCTCGCGGATGTCGTTGACGCTGCGACCCAGCATCATCGACACCAGCTCGATGCGGGACAGGTCCCCGAGCGGCCCGGTGTGGACGAGCTTGCCGTCGCGCAGCACCGTGACCTGGTCGCAGATCCGGTACAGCTCGTCCATCCGGTGGCTCACGTAGACGACCGCGATGCCCTTCTCGTGCAGCCGTTCGACGACCGAGAACAGCGTCTCGACCTCGCGCGGCTCCAACGACGAGGTCGGCTCGTCCATGATCACCACGTCGGCGTCGGTGGACACCGCGCGGACCAGGGCCACCATCTGCTGGGCGCCGACGCTGAGCGTCCCGAGTGGACGCTTCACGTCGGTGTCGATGCCGTAGCCGCCCAGCAGCTCCGCGGCCCTGCGGTTCATCTCCGCCCAGTCCACGAGCCCGAACCTGGTCTTCGGCTCGCGGCCGAGGAACACGTTGGCCGCCACGCTGAGCAGCGGGACGAGGTTGACCTCCTGGTAGATCGTGGAGATCCCGGCCTCCTGCGCCCGCACCGGGCGGTCGAAGGACACCACCTCGCCCCGCAGCCGGACCTCGCCGGAGTCGGGGCGGTGCACGCCCGTGAGCACTTTGATCAGCGTGGACTTGCCCGCGCCGTTCTCCCCGACCAGGGCGTGCACCTCCCCCGGCCGCACCGCGAACGACACCCCGTCGAGCGCGCGAACGCCGACGAACTCCTTCACGACGTCGGTGACCTCCAGCACGGGATCCACGTCAGTACGCGTTCCCGAGCTTCTGGCTCGCGTTGGTCTCGTCGTACTGGTCGTCGGAGATCACCACGTTCTCGCTGATCTCCTTGCCGTCCGCGAAGTCCTGCAGCACCTTGAAGGACAGCGGGCCGAAGCGCGGGTTGGACTCGACGACCGCGTTGTAGCCGCCGTCGGCGACCAGCTGCACGGCGTTCTTCGTGCCGTCGATCGAGACGATCTTGACGTCCTTGCCGGGGTTCTTGCCCGCGGCCTTGAGCGCGGTGACCGCGCCGATGCCCATCTCGTCGTTCTCGGCGTACACCGCGGTGATGTCGGGGTTGCTCTGGATCAGCTGCTCCATGACCGCCTGGCCCTTGGAGCGGTCGAACTCACCGGTCTGCTCGGCGACCACGGACAGGCCCGCCGTCTTGGCCAGCTCGTCCTTGAAACCCTTGGTGCGGTCGGTGGTCACGTTGTTGCCCGACGAGCCGAGCAGGATCGCGACCTTGCCGGTGCCACCGGTCACCCGGACCATCTCGGCGGCGGCGCGCTTGCCCTGCTCGACGAAGTTGGACCCGATGAACGTCAGGTAGTCGGTGCACGCGGCGGAGGTCACCTTGCGGTCGATGGTGACGACCGGGACCTTCTTGGCCTTCGCCGCGTCGAGCGCGGGCTGCAGGCCGTCGGAGTTGAGCGGCGCCACGATCAGCAGCTGCGCGCCCCGGTCCAACATGGACTTGATGTCGCTGATCTGCTTGTTCAGGTCGCTCTGCGCGTTGGTGACCAGCAGCTTGTCGGAGGCGATGCCCAGCTTCGCCGCCTCGTCCTTGATGGACTGGGTCTCGGCGATGCGGAACGGGTTGGCCTCCTTCTCCGACTGGGAGAAGCCGACGATCGCGCTCTTCACGTCGACCTTCGGGTAGCCGGTCTTCTCCAGGGTGCAGCCGGGACCACTGGCCTGGGACGCCGCGGCGGAGGCCGCGGGGCCGGAGCCGGTCTGGCTGGTGGTCTCGGCCTCGCGGCTGGTGCAGGCCGTCAGCGCGACGGTGAGCGTGGTGACCGCGAACAGGGCGGCTTTGGTGCGGCGCACGGGCGGCGTGGACATCGGTTGCTCCTCGGTCGGACGGCGTGAGCCCCGTCACTGAGACGGGACGGTGACAGATTTACATCGTTGGTACAACGTTGTAAAGACCCAGGTGAACAGGTTACGATCACACCCGTTCCCCATGAACCGACGCCGATGGGAGGCCTTGGTTGGCCACGCTCAAGGACGTCGCCAGGCTCGCCGGTGTGTCGGTCAAGACGGTGTCGAACGTGGTCAACGGCTACGAGTTCGTGAAACCGGACAACCGCCGCCGGGTCGAGGAAGCACTGGCCACGACCGGCTACCGCCCCAACATCGGAGCGCGCAACCTGCGCCGCGGCCGCACCGGCTCGCTGGCGCTCGTCCTGCCCGAGCTGAGCATCCCCTACTTCGGCGAGATGGCCGGACTGGTGCTGGAAGCGGCGCAGGAGCACGAGTGGAACGTGCTCATCGAGCAGACCCTCGGCACCAGGGAACGGGAACGCGCCACGCTCGCCGCGCTCGGCCCGCACATGATCGACGCGGCAATAGTGAGCCCGGAAGCGTTGCACTCCAGGGACTTCGACGAGCTCGACCCCGGCATCCCGGTCGTGATGCTCGGCGAGCACTCGGTCGACGTGCCGATCGACCACGTGGGCATCGACAACGTGCGCGCCGCGCGGGTCGCCACCCAGCACCTGATCGACCTCGGCCGCCGCCGGATCGCCGCCATCGGCGCGCACCCCTACCGCGGCACCGCGACGCAGCGCCTGGAGGGCTACCGCTCCGCGCTCACCGCCGCCGGTCTGCCGGTCCGCCACGACCTCATCGTGCAGGCCCTCAACTACCACCGACGCGACGGCGCCGAGGCGATGGCGCACCTGCTGTCGCTGCCGGAACCGCCCGACGCGGTCTTCTGCTTCAACGACCTGCTGGCCATCGGCGCGCTGCGGGCCGCGGCCGAGCACGGGACGCGGGTGCCCCAGCAGGTGGCGGTCGTGGGGTTCGACAACAACGAGGAGAGCGCGTACAGCATGCCCTCGTTGACGACGATCGCACCGGACAAGGCGGCCATCGCGCATAGCGCGGTCGACCTGATCCGGCGCCGGATCAAGGGCGGGCAGGAGCTGGACCCCGAGGACGTGCAGACGCCGTTCTCGTTGGAGATCCGCGAAAGCACCCGCTAGAGGTCTGCCCCGGCGGCGCGTTCACACGCGCCCGAGCGCTCCGCCGGGGCGGTTCGACCGCGTTCCGGTGTGATCGCGCCGTTCACAGCACCATGTGACCCATGCCACACCCACCTGAGAACCTTCCGGCCGTTCCGGGCGTCTTGCGGGGTGTGGGACCACTACGGGGAAGATCGGCGGAACGCGACGAGGCGCACCTCGTGCGCCTGGTCGCCAAGGGCGATCGGGCCGCGTTCGAGGAGCTCTACCGGCGCACGTCGCCGTGGATCGCCGTGCGGCTGCGCCGCCGGTGCGCGGACGACCAGATCGTCGCCGAGGTCATGCAGGAGACCTACCTGTCGGTGTGGCGCGCCGCGGGCGCGTTCGCCGGGGCCTCGGTGGACGGGACGGCGGTCGGGTGGCTGTGGACGATCGCGGCCCGGCGGCTGATCGACGCGTTCCGGCGCCGGGCGCACCACGCGGAGCCACCGCCCGCCGCGGCGGCGGACGCCGTGGTGCCGCCGGTCGAGGACGAGGTCCTCGCGGGCGTGGTCGGCGACGACGTCGGCGACGCGCTGCGGCAGCTGGCACCGGAGCTGCGGCAGGTGTTGCAGGCCATGGTCCTCGACGGGCTGACCGTCCGGGAGACCGCGGTCCTGCTCGGGGTGCCGGAGGGCACCGTCAAGACCCGCGCCCGTCGGGCCCGGATCGCCATGCGGGAGGCGCTGTCATGACCGTGGAACACCCCTCCGGACGACTGGTCGAGCGGTACGCGCGCGGCGACGCGGACATCCCGGCCGACGAGGTGTGGGCCGTGGAGTCGCACCTGGAGAAGTGCGCGCCGTGCCGGGCGCGGCTCGCGGACGCGGGCGACGGCGCGTTGGTCGACGCGGTGTGGACGGACCTCGCGCCGATGCTGGACGGCGTCCCGCAGATGCCGTACCGGAGACCTCGGGTGCGGCGGTTCCACGCCTGGGTCACCCCGTCCATGGTGCCGTGGCTGATCATGATGCTGGTGGTGGCCGTCGTGGCCGTGGTGTTCGACCACATCGCCGCCGATCCCGACCAGGTGTCGCTGGTGCTGCTCGTCGCACCCGTGCTGCCGGTGCTGGGCGTGGCCGCGTCGTGGTCGCGGGGGCTCGACCCGACCTACGAGATGTCCGCCGCCACGCCCCGCGCCGGACTGCCGCTGCTGCTGCGGCGCACGCTCGCGGTGCTGCTCGCGGTGATCCCCGCGCTGCTGGTCGCGGGGTGGGACGCCTCGACCGCGCTGTGGCTGCTGCCCTGCCTGGCCTTCACCACCACGACGCTCGCCCTCGGCGGCCTCGTCGGCGTCACCCGCGCCGCCGTGGCGCTGGTCGTGGTGTGGGCGGCCGTGATCGTCGCGCCGACCGTGGCGCTGAACCGCACCCCCCTCGCCCTGCACGCGGGCGGCCTGCCCGTGTGGGGCGCGCTCGTCGCGCTGGGACTCGTCGTCGTGGTCGTCCGCAAGGGCGCCTACACGCACCTGGGCGCACACCGATGAAAGAGGAGCACATGACCCGAGTGGTGAGCGCGGCCGAGACCGCACCGACCACCTACTCCCACGAGATCAGGGCCACCGGCCTGAAGGTCCGCGTGGGACTGCGCAAGATGGCCGTCGACGGGCTCGACCTGTCGCTCGGCACCGGCGTCCACGGGCTGCTCGGCCCCAACGGCGCGGGCAAGACCACCCTCATCCGCGCGCTCGCGACGGTGCTGCGGCCCGCGGAGGGCAGGCTCGAACTGCTCGGCTCCTCCGTCGGGGGACGGGTCGACCTGCGGGCGCTGCGCCGCCGGATCGGCTACCTGCCGCAGGAGTTCGGGTACTACAAGCGCTTCACGGTCCGCGAGTTCGTCGAGTACATGGCGTGGCTCAAGGAGATGCCCAAGCGGGACGTCCCGGCGGCCGTGCAGCGCGCCGTCGAGCGGGTGGGCCTCGCCGACCGCGCCGACCACCGGATGAAGACGCTGTCCGGCGGCATGGTCCGGCGCGCGGGGATCGCGCAGGCGATCGTGAACGACCCGCGGGTCCTGCTGCTCGACGAGCCCACGGCGGGCCTCGACCCGGCGCAGCGGCTGCGGTTCCGCGAGCTCCTGCAGGAGCTGGGCACCGACAGCTGCGTCGTCGTGTCCACGCACCTGGTCGAGGACGTCGCGGCGGCGTGCACGGACGTCGTGCTGTTCGCCGACGGCAAGCTCGTCTTCCAGGGCACCCCGGACAGGTTGGCCGCCGAGGGCGGGTCGGAGCACGTGGGCGACAGCCCGATCGAACGCGGCTACTCGGCGCTGCTGGGCACGCCGGGGAAGGAGCAGGGGCAGTGGTGAACCGGCGGATCCTGGGGATCGAGCTGCGCCGCTCGGTCGCGCCGTGGGCGGGCTTCCTGGTCGCGGGGGTGGCGCTCGGCTTCCTCTACTCGTTCAGCGGGCCGTGGGACAAGAGCGCCGAGGACTGGACCGAGCAGTGGACGAACGCGGCGGGCTGGGTGCGCTCCCTGCTGAACATCCTGTGGCCGCTCGCGATCGGGGCCGGTGCGCTGCAAGGGCTTCGCGACCACCGCTCGGGGGTCGGCGAGCTGCTGGCCAGCACGCCGCGGCCGGTGCTGCACCGCGCGCTCAAGACCCTGGGCGCGACGGCGATCGCGGTGACCGCGGGCTACCTGCTGGTCTTCGCGGTGGCGGCGGTCCAGGTGGTGGTCAACGACGGCTACTTCCACCTCGCGTGGGTGCCGACCCTGCTGGTCGGCGTGCTGGGTCTGGTCGCCGGGGCGTGGCTGGGGATCGGTGTCGGCCGCGCGCTGCCCTCCCCGCTGACTCCCCCGCTGCTCGCCCTCGCGTCGCTGGTGGGTGTGACGGTCTTGACGCTGGCGGGCGACCCCGCCAGCTCGGTGGGCGGTGCGCTGCCCGCACGGGTCTCCCTGCTGTCCCCGTCCATGGGCAACGTGCGGGACGTGTTCGCCATCGTGTCGGACCGGGTCAGCGCCGGCCAGGCGGTCTGGCTGGCGGGGCTGGCGGCCACCGGTCTCCTGCTGGCGACCGCGCTCACCGCCCGGCGACGCCTGCTGTCGTTGCTGCCCGCCGTGGTCGCCGCGGCCGTGGCGCTGGCCGTCCTGCCCGCCGACCGCGCGCAGGACTACGTGTTCGACCACGCGGCCGCCGAGCTCGTGTGCCAGGGGTCGATCTGCGTGACGAGGATGCACGAGGCGCAGCTGCACGCGGGGGCCGGGCAGGCCGAGGAGGCGCTGCGGCTGCTGGCGAGGCTGCCCGACCACCCGACCGCGGTGCGCGAGGTCCTCGTCGGGGAGGACGAGGGCGTCCGGCCGCGGTCGTCGACCGAGGTGACCGCGACGTTCGACGACCTGGACCTCGCCAAGAAGGAGAAGCTGACCCGCCGCCTCGTCGCGGGCGCGGGGACGCCGACGTGCTTCTCCTACTCCAAGATGGTCACCCACGAGGACTACACCAAGTCCATCAGGGAGACCGTCGCCCGCTCGGTGGCCGCGTCCTGGTTCGTCGACTCATACGCACCGCCGTACCCGGAGGGGTCGGACTCCTACCCCGATGCGGCCGAGAACAACACCCTCGCCAAGCGGACCTACGACTCGCTGCGCGCACTGCCCGCGGGCGAGCAGCTCGCCAGGATGTCCGCCCTGCGGTCCGTCGGGCTGTCCTGCCAGGGCGACCAGCTCGACGCGCTCACCGGCGGTGCCCCGTGAGGTGGCTGACCCTCTACGCCCGCTCCCGCCAGGTCCCGGCCTGCGTCGCGGCCGTGCTCGTCGGCACCACGGTGGCGTGGTCGCTGATCGCCGACGACCAACCGGGCTTGCGGACGGCGAGCATCGTGCTCGCCACGGCCGTCGCCGCCACGGCCGCCGGCCTGAGCGGCCAGGACCTGGCACTGGACCGCACCGCCGCCATCCGCTGGCTGCCCCGGCGGGCGGCGCACGTGCTGCTCATCGGCGCCTTCGCCGCCGCCACGCTGCTGGTGCTCCAGCGGATCGGCGCCGACCTGGCCCCCACGGCCGTCGTCATCCGCGACGCCGCGGGCCTCACGGGCCTGGCCGCACTGGCCGCCACCGCCTTCGGCGCCCAGTACGCCTGGACCCTGCCCGTCGCCTGGCCCACCATCGCGTTCTTCATCCCCATGTCGGACGACCTCCCGTTCCGCATCACCACCTGGATGCTCCGCCCGCCCGACACCACCGCGGCGACCTGGACCGCCATCACCCTGGCCGTCCTCGGCACCACCGCCTACGCCGTGGCGGGGCCGCGGCGGTAGGCGTTGTCCCGGTGCCAGGCGAAGTAGCGCTCGGACTCCGGCCGGTGGGCCCCGCACCGCAGGCCCGCCAACCGCCGGAGGTACCCGCCGACCGCCTCGCCCAGCCCGTCCGCGTCCGGCGTGACCAGCACCCGCCCGTCACCACCGACGGCCAGGTACCCGTCCTCGTAGAGCCGGTCGCACCCGAGGCCGCACGCCAGCATCGCCACGTTGCGCAGGTCGTTGCGCTCCTCGTCGGTGCACAACGACCGCGGCTTCACGTGGGCGGCGACCAGGAAGTCCACCGGGAAGTCCTGGCCGCACAGGTCGCAGGCCGCCCGCGACCGGTCCCCGACGAGGAACCGGCGCAGGTAGCCCTGTTCCTTGCGGTACTTCCGCAGCGCCTTGCCGTCCAGCACCGCGAACCGGGCGCCTTCGCGGACGGGGATCTCGGCGGGACCCGCCATGCTGACCGTGGCGGGCCCCGTCGACGCCACCGCGCCAGGCACGGTGGCCAGGACGGCGCCGACGAACGAGCTGCGGTGGCCGAGCTCGTCCGGGTGGATCCGCACGGACCCGTTCTCCCGCAACAGGTCCAGCCCCTTCTGGACCATGGCCACCGGCACCGGCTTGCCCGCCTCGGACCTCTTGGTGACCACGCGCACCACCTCGGGGTCGACGCGGATGATCCGGTTGGGCAGCCCGGTCACGGTGAACAGCTGCTTGCCCACCAGGGAGCGGAGGACGTCCAGGGCACTCGGCGGCGCCGGGTCGTGGTCGGCGAGGCCGACGGAGGTCAGCAGCGCCCGGAGGTCGACGTCCACCAGGTACTCGCGGTGCAGCACCTCCACCGCCCGCGCCCGGAACCCGCGGTCCCCCAACCGCTCCGCCACCACCCGCGTGAACCCGGCCCGCTCACCCGCCTCCCACAGCTCGACCTCCGCCCCCAGCCCCCAGTACGGCTCGTCGGGCTCCCCCACCCCGAACCCCGCCAGCACCCGCCCCGCGTCGACCCGGAACTCCGGCCACGAGAACACCCGGTCGCGCCCAGCCGCCACTTGACCAATGGCCCACAACAACACCAACGACCTGTCCCGCCCGCGCTCCCGCAACCGCGCGAACGACAGCACCGGATCACCCCGCCCCACGTCCACCTTCGCAACCCGCCCCGGCCCGGCGTCCTCCACTGGCTCCACCCGCACACCGTGACACATGGTCAACAACCACGCCCCGCACGGGCGTGACCGCCAGCCGACAACCCCTCATAGACCGAACAGTCCAAACATCGGTTTTCCCAAGCCATACCATTCCGGAAACCAATGCTCAAAAGCACGGAAAATACGTATCCCGGTATTTCCCGACACCCTCACCCATCCGCCTGACGTGCCCGGACTCCCCTTCCGGTGCATTCGGAGCAGCGAATCGGGCCCTTGCACCCGGTCGCACGAGTGAGAAGAGAACGACTGATGGAATCCGTTCGTCAACGTGGACGACGGCGCGCGCTTGGCGCGTTAGCCTGCGCGGCGCTGGCCGCTTTGAGCACCATCACCCTCGTCCCTGCCACGGCCGCCGCGCCCGCGCCGGCGGCCGGAAAGTGCGGGCCGCTGGACGTGGCCTTCGTGCTGGACGACACCGGCAGCATGGGTGGCACGATCGCGAACCTGAAGACCGGGATCAACAGCATCGTGAACGACGTCGTGACCGCGTCCGGTGGCGACTACCAGCTGGGGCTGGTGACCTTCAAGGACACCGTGACCGTGGTGGACGACCTGGCGCCGGGCAACGCGGCGGCGATCACGAGCCACGTGACGAACACATTGGCGGCGGGCGGGGGCGGGGGTGAGCCGGAGGCGTCGGACGAGGCGGTCAACACGGCGGTGAACCGGTTGCCCGCGCTCGGGCGGCCGCAGGTCGGGGACTTCACCGGGGTGTGGCGGTCCACGGCGACGAAGTTCGTCGTCCTGGTCACCGACGCGCGGCCGGGCGGGTTCGACGACAACTACGTCGTGGGCGCGGACGACGTGAACGCGGCGGCGCGCGCGACGGACGCGCTCGGTGCGGGCATCAAGATCTCGGCGGTGTACGTGCCCACGTCGTCGGCGTACAGCTCGACGATCGTGCCGGTCATGCAGAACTACGCCACCACCACCGGTGGCGTCTACACCCAGGCGGCCGCGGACGGGAGCGGGACCGCGACGGCGATCCAGCGGTTCCTGAGCGACTGCAGGCAGACCGACGTGTTCATGCACGACCAGTCCACCGACACCGGGATCGAGCCCAACCCCAACGGAACGGTGTGGAGCAGCCCGGACATCAAGGTGTGCCCGACGCTCGCGGACTGCCCCGGCGGCCAACCGGTCGTCGGCTCGACCAGCTACGTGCACGTCAAGCTGCACAACCCCGGCCCCTACGGCAGCGGCCCCGGTCTCGGCACGCTGAAGGTCTACTACACCGCGCAGGGCGGCGCGGCGGTCTGGAACCCGGTGACGGGCGGCGACTGGACGTTCATCGGGCAGCAGGGCGTCACGGTCCCGGCCGGGGCGACGGTCGTGAAGATCCCGTGGGTCACCGTGCCGGGGCCGGGGCACTTCTGCCTGCTCGCGCGGTGGGTGTCGGCGACCGACCCGATGACCTTCGCCGAGGTCGGCAACACCGTCCTCAACGCCAAGAACAACAACAACATCGCCTGGCGCAACGTGGACAGCGTCCGCGTGAAGACCGGGCAGACCACCGGTTCGCCGTTCCAGGTCGGCAACGGCACCGACCGGACGATCAAGACCGACCTCGTCGTCACCAGCCCCGGCAAGCCCTTCGTGGGGGCGGGCGGCTCGCTGGTGCTCGACCTCGGGCCGCGGCTGTTCGAACGCTGGCGGCAGACCGGCGGTGGCGGTGAGGGCGTGAAGCAGGTCGGCGAGACCTCGCTGGAGATCACCGACGCCCGGCAGGCCCGGATCACCGGGCTGGTCGTCGAGCCCGGTGAGCGGTTCGAGACGACGCTGGTGTTCACCGGCCGCCAGCGCGGCGAGTTCGTGCAGCACGTGGTGCAGTTCGACGAGACCGGCGACATCGGCGGTGTCGAGTTCCAGGTCGTCGTCGAGTAGCGGGTCGGGGGCGGACCCAGGGGTCCGCCCCCTCCCTGCGCAGGACCGGTCCAGCCGGCATGCTCCGCCGATGGACCTCGTGGAGCAGGACATCGCGACCTCGCTGGGCCGCCTCCAGGTGCGGGTCGGCGGCGAGGGCCCGACGATGCTGTTCTGGCCGAGCCTGCTGATGGACGGCACGATGTGGGCGGCGCAGGCCGAGCACTTCGGCGTCGACCACCGGGTGGTGCTGGTCGACCCGCCCGGTCACGGCGGCAGCGAGCCGCTGACCCGGCTGTTCGACTTCGACGAGTGCGCGCGCTGCGTCGTGCAGGTGCTCGACCACCTGGGCGCGACCACCGCGGACTTCGTGGGCAACTCCTGGGGCGGCATGATCGGCGCCACGGTCGCCGCCCGCTTCCCTGAACGGGTCGACAGCGCCGTGCTGATGAACTGCACCGCCTCCCCCGCCCCGACCCGGCAGCGGGTCGAGTTCGCGCTCCTCACCGCCGTGGCGAAGCTCGTCGGCGGCATTCGTGGACCACTGGTCAAGCCCGTGGTCGACGCGTTCGTCGGCAGGACGACCCGGCGCGAACGGCCGGAGGTCGTCGCGGCGATCCGGGCCGCGCTGCGCCGCGTCGACATCGCGTCGGCGGCATGGGCGGTGACCAGCGTCGTGCCCCGCAGGCCCGACCAGCGGGACCTCGCCGCCACGATCCGCGCCCGCGTGCTGGTGGTCGCGGGCGCCGAGGACGCCACGTTCCCGGTGGCCGAGACCAGGGTGATGGCCGACGCGATCCCCGGCGCCCGCTTCGTGGTGCTGGACCGCACCGCCCACCTGGCCGGGCTGGAGAACCCGGCCGAGGTGAACGCGCTGATCAGCGACTTCCTCGCTCGGTGATCGCCAGCTGGGTCATGAACCGCTTGGTGACCCGACCGCCGTGCCGGTCGTCGATCAGGCCGGCGATGCACCGGTACAGGCCGTCGCGGGCCTCGGCGGGCAGCGCCCGGTGGCCGGAGTAGGTGGACAGCAGGTCCAGGTACCCGGCGGCGGTGTAGGTCAGCTCCCACTCGTGGCGCCGGAACGACACCGGCCCGAAGCGCCCCGACTCGTCGAACTCGGCGGAGTCCTCCGGGATCGCCGACGACGGCTCCAGGCGCAGGTCCGGCGGTGTCGCCGGGTCGAAGCGCTCGTAGCAGCGCTGGGCCGCCTCGAAGAACGGCACGGTGCCGCCGCGCACGTGGTGGGTGGAGATCACGACGAGCGAGCCGCCGGGCCGCAGTAGGTCGGCGGACTTGACCACCCGCACCTCCGGGTCGACCCAGTGGAAAGCCGTCGCCGACACGACGAGGTCGAACGGCGTCGCGGGCGGTTCCCAGTCCTCGAACGCCGAGACGACCACGTCGGCCTCGGGGACGTTGCGGCGGGCCAGGGCCGCCATGTTCGCGTTCAGCTCCACGGCCGTGACCGACCAGCCGAGGCGGGTCATCGGCAGGGTCGCCTGGCCGGTGCCGGCGCCGATCTCCAGCACGCGTGCGCCAGGGCCCGCGAGGGACGAGAGGTCGGCGACCACCTCCGGCGGGTACCCCGGTCTGCACCGGTCGTACAGCTCGGCGTCCTCGCCGAAGATCCCGCGCAGCGCGTCGTCGGTCATGACCGGAACAGGTGGGTGATCATGACCGACATCGTCACACCGGTCGCCCGGTCGCGCATCCGGATTACCGGTGCGGTGGCGGTGGCGGGATCGACGTGAGGTCCGGCGCCTGCTCCGGCCAGACGAGCAGCACCGGGCACGGCGCGTGGTCGACCACGAACCTGGTCGCCGGACCCAGGCTCTTCGGGCCCAGCCGCGAGCGGTCGCCGTCGCGGGCGACGACGAGCAGGTCGGCACCGTCCACCGCGGCGATCACCTCGCCCTCGGGACGGCCGTGGCGGTTCACCGTCGTCGCCGGTCGGCCCAGCTCCTCGGCCGCGACCCGCAGCAGGTGCTCGGCGGCGGCCTCGGCCAGCTCCTCGACCTGGTGGCCGGGGTCGTGCTCCGGGTGGCCGCGGCCCAGCAGCCCGGCGAACGCCCCGTGCGCGGCGCCGGGTACGTCCGACGCGGTGACGTGCAGCAGGACCAGGTTCGCGTCGGGCGGGGTCAGCGTGCGCGCGGCCCGCACGCACGCGCGCCAGGTCCCTTCGACCACCCAGACGACGACGTCCACGATGTCAGCCTCCGATCACGGTCAGCCCCGCCCAGAGTCCCAGGACGGAGAGCACGAGCGACACCGGCACGGTGAGCAGGCCGAGCTTGGTGAACTCGGCCAGGTCGGCGGTGGTGTCGTGCTGGTGCAGGATCCGGCGCCACAGCAGGGTCGCCAGCGAGCCCACGTAGGTGAGGTTCGGGCCTATGTTGACGCCGATGAGGACCGCCAGCACCGCGCCCGTGCCGCCGGAGGCCGCCAACGGGAGCAGCACCAGCACGGCGGGCAGGTTGTTGATCAGGTTGGCCAGCACCGCGGCGACGGCCGCGAGCCCCAGCAGCGCGAGCAGGGTGCCGCCCGTGGGAATGAGGTGGCTGACCGCCGAGGACAGCCCGTTGTCGACGACCGCGCGGACCACGATCCCCAGTGCCAGCACGAAGACCAGGAACGGGACGCTGGTCGCGCCGACCAGCGCGGTGGGGGTGGTCGTGCGGCGCACCAGCGCGCGCACGCCCAGCACCAGGGCGCCGCCGAAGGCGGCCCACGCCGGGTCGATCCCGAGCGGCGAGGTGACCGCGAACCCGACCAGGGTCAGGCCGAGCACGACCAGCACGAACGTCGGCGCCTTGCGGTCCGGCACCGGCATCGGCGGCCCGTCGGCGCCCGCGGCCAGGTCGGAGGCGAAGAAGAACCGGAACACGACGTACTCGACGGCGACCGCGGCGAGCCACGGCAGCGCCATCAGCCCGGCGAACGCGGTGAAGGAGATGCCCGCGGCGGTGAACGCCAGCAGGTTCGTCAGGTTCGACACCGGCAGCAGCAGCGACGCCGAGTTCGCCAGGTGCGTGCACGCGTACACGTGCGGCTTGGGCCGGGCGCCCAGCCGGGAGGCCGTCGCGAACACCACGGGCGTCAGCAGCACCACCGTGGCATCCAGGCTGAGCACCGCCGTGATGGCCGCCGCGACCCCGAACACCGCGCCCAGCAACCGCTTCGGGCTGCCCGAGCACAGCCGGGCCATCAACGACCCGGCCGCCTCGAACAGCCCTTCGTCCGCGCACAGCCGCGCCAGCACCAGCACCGCCGCCAGGAAGGCGACGACCGGCGCGAGCCGTTCGACCTCGGCGACCGCGTGCGACCACGGGATGGCGCCCGTCGCCAGCACGACCGCGGCGGCGGGGACGGCCGCCACCGCCTCCGGCAGACCGCGCGGCCGGATCACGGCGAACGCCAGCACCGCGACCAGCAGCACCACGGACACGACGGTGTTCAGCCCGGACCTCCTCGCACGACGGGAACACCATCATCCAGTGCGCGGGGCGACCCGGCAGAGCGGTGGTCAGGCGGAACGCGGGTAGAGCCCGTCGACCCCGTCCGCGAGGCGCGTCCGCACGGTGCGGCTCAGGTCGTCGGCCAGGACCTCCGCCTCCCCCGCCGCGAGCCCGTCCAGGGCGAGCTTCGCGACCGTGGCCGGGTCGATCTTCGGCGAGCTGACGTGACGGGCCATGTCGGTGTCCATGTACCCGACGTGCAGCGCGGTGACCTGCGTGCCCTGGGCGGCCAACTCCAGGCGCTGGGCGCTGGTGAGCGACCAGGCGGCCGACTTGGCGGCGGCGTAGGCGCTGACACCGGGCGCGGTCAACCAGGACAGCACCGACAGCACGTTCAGCACGGCGCCGCCGCCCTGCTCGGCCAACTGCGGCGCGAACGCCCTCGTCACGACGAGCGTGCCGAAGTAGTGCGTCTCCATCTCCAGCCGGATGTCGGCGAGCGAGCCCCCGGTCACCGACGCGCCGGTGGACGACCCCGCGTTGTTGACCAGGATCGACACCCCCGACGCGGTGCGCGCGGCCTCGGCCACCGACTCCGGGTCGGTGACGTCCAGCCGGATCGGGATCACACCGGGGAGGTCGACGGCCGCCGGGTTGCGGGCCCCGGCGTAGACGGTGGCGCCGCGCTGGAGCAGCTGCTCGGCGAAGTGCCTGCCGAGACCGCGGTTGGCGCCGGTGACGAGTGCGGTGCGGCCTGCGAGGTCCATGACGTTCTCCAGTCTGAGTTGGTATTTGCAACTTAGCCTCCTGGGTAGGAAAGGGCAACCCAGGTTAGGATGAGAGCATGGCCACTCCGAAGCTCGTGGACTCCACCTGCTCCATCGCGCGCAGCCTCGGCGTGCTGGGCGAGCGGTGGACGTTCCTGATCCTGCGCGAGGCGCTGACGGGCAAGACCCGGTTCGCGCAGTTCCGCGACGCGCTCAGGATCGCGCCGGACGTGCTCACGGCCAGGCTCGCGACGCTCGTGGAGTACGGCGTGCTCACCCGCGAGCCCTACCAGGAGCCGGGCAGCAGGCCCCGCGACGCCTACCACCTCACCGACGCCGGCCGCGAGCTGGACATCGCCCTGGGCGCCCTCCAGCAGTGGGGCGACCGCTACCTCCCGCGCCCCGAGGGCCCCACGGTGGAGCGCCGCACCCGCACCGACGACCGCCCCGTGCACGTCGGCTACGTCGACGGCTCCGGCCGCGAGGTGCCCCTCGACGACGTCGCCGCCAACCGCACGGCGGCCTACCCGGTGGACTAGGGCCCGGCGCGGCTCAGCCGCTGTGCCGGTAGTCCGCCCGCGCCTCGGCCCCGTCGTACGCGTCGTGCTCGATGCGCAGCAGCCGGTCGGCCACCAACCGCACGGCGGGCAGCCTGAGCTCCTCCAGGATCGCCAACGCGCGCAGCCACGCCGTGCGCGCGCCCACCCTGTCCCCCGCCTCCAGGAACGTGTCGCCGAGCTCCATCAGCTCCTCGGCCTCGTACACCGGGATGTTGGCCCGGCGGAACAGCTCGATCGCCCGCTGCCGGTAGGCGACCGCCTTGTCGAACTGGCCGCGCAGCCGGTGCGAGTCCGCGAGCACGACCCAGCAGTTGGCCTCTCCGTTGCTGTCGTCGACCTCACGGAACAGGGTCATCGCCTTGCGCGCCAACGCGACCGCCTCGGTGTGCGCCCCCAGCTGGCTGCGCGCCCACGCGATGCCCTGCAACGAGTTCGCCTGCCCCTGTTGGTCCTCGGCCGCCGAGTACAGCTTGAACGCGCGGGCGTGGTGCGCGGCGGACTCCGCGTAGTGGTGCTGCCTGCCGTGGATGGAGCCGAGGCCGCTCAGCACGTGGGCCTGCTCGTAGTGCAGGCCGAGGTCGCCCAGCAGCTCCCACGTCCGGTCGAGCAGGACGATGGCGTCGTCGGGGCGGCCCAGGTAGTGGCGGGCGCCGGCGAGGCTGCGCAGCGCGAACGCCAGCCCCTTCTTGTCCCCGTCGGTCTCGGCCGCGGCCGCCACGACGGACATCGTCGCGTCCCACTCGTGCCACAGACCCTGGTACTGCAGGTACTGCTGCATCGACAGGGCGAGCTCCCTGGCGTCGACCGGCCGCCCGTTCTCGGCGGCGTGCCGGACGGCGGCCATGAGCACCTGGCGTTCGGCGGCGAACCACCGGGAGGCGTGCTTGTCGTCCTCGATGGTCTCCGGTGTCACGCCGGGACGGGGCCCCGGCGGCTGGTCGAACCGCAGCCTCGGCTTGAGCATCAGGTTGGCGCGGTGCGAGGTGTGCAGGTAGTGGTCGAACAGCCGGTCCAGCGCGGCCTCGCGGTCGGCGTCGCGGTCCAGCTCCCGGCTCAGCTCGGCGGCGTACACGCCGATCAGGTCGTGCGCGGCGAACCGGCGCGGCGAGTGCTCGGTGACCAGTCGGCCGCGGATCAGCTCGATCAGCAGCGCGCGCACCTCCCTGGTGCCGGTGCCGAGCAGGCTGGCGGCCGCGGCGAGCGAGATGTCGGGGCCCAGGTGCAGCGACAGCAGCCGGAACAGCCGCGCGGCCTGGTCGCCGAGCATCCGGTAGGACCAGGAGAACACCGTGCGCACGTCGCCGCTGCTGCCGTCGTCGAACGCGTCCAGGCTGCCCTCGGTGTCCTTCAGCTCGTCGGCGATCGCGGCCAGCGGGAAGTCCGGGTGCGCGGCGGCTCGCGCCGCGACGAGGCTGAGCGCGAGCGGCAGCCCGGCGCAGAACCTGATCACCTCGTCGACGGCGTGCGGCTCGGCGTCGACCCGCTCGGCCCCGATCCGCCGGACCAGGTTCTCCCTCGCCTCCTCCGGCGACAGCACGTCGAGCGACACCAGGTGCGCGCCGTCGGTCGCCACCAGCCCGGTCAGCCGGTCGCGGCTGGTCACGATCACCAGGCAGGTGGCCGAACCGGGCAGCAGCGGGCGGACCTGGTTCGCGTCGCGCGCGTTGTCCAGCACGACGAGCATCCGCTTGCCCGCGGTGAGGCTGCGGTAGAGCCCGACCTGTTCGTCCACAGTGGACGGCATCCTGGTCGGCAGCACGTCGAGGGCGGTCAGCAGTCCGCGCAGCGCCTCGGCCGGGTCCATGGCGGCACCGCTGAGGTCGAACCCGCGCAGGTTCACGTAGAGCTGCCCGTCGGGGTAGCGCCCCGCCATCCGGTGCGCGAGGTGCACGGCGAGCGTGGTCTTCCCGGTGCCGGGCATGCCGTCGATCGCGCAGATCACGGTGGAGCCGGACGAGGTGCGGTCGGCGGGCAGCAGCGCGTCCAGCCTGGCCAGCACGGCCCGGCGACCGGTGAACGCGGGCAGGTCCGCGGGCAGTTGCGCGGGCCGGAGACCCGCCCTGACCGCGTTCCCGCGCATCCCCGTCGCGGGCGGGACGGACGAGGCCTGCTGGGCCAGCACCCGCTGCTGGGCCGCCCGCAGCTCCGGTCCCGGACCGATGCCCAGCTCGCCGGACAGGTGCGCGCGCACGGCCTGGTAGATCCCCAGCGCCTCGGCCTGGTGGCCCGCGGCGGCGAGCAGCAGCATGACCTCGGCCTGCAGCGCCTCGTCGAGCCGGGCCTGGTCGGCGACCGCGCGCAACGCGGGCAGCAGGTCCTCGGCCATCCCGGCGTGCCGCGCGGACTCGGCGGCCTCCCTGGCGAGCGCGAGCCGTTCCTGGTCGATCCCGGCGAACAGCACGGTGGCGCGCGCACCGACGTCCAGCCCGTCCGCGCACCGGCCGTGCCACAGCGCGAACGCCTCGGCGAACCTCGGCACGGCGGCGGCGTGCGCGCCCTGGGCGGCCAGCCGTCCCGCCTCGGCGGCCAGCGCGCGGAAGCCCAGCAGGTCGAGCGACAGCTCGTCGACCTCCAGCTGGTAGCCGCCCGCCTTGCGGAGCAGCCACCGACCGGACGCCCTCGGCGGCAGACCGGGTTCCAGCATCCGGCGCAGCAGGCCGACGGAGCGGTGGACGACGTTGACGGCGCTGGACGGGGCGCTCTCGTCCCACAGGAGGTCGACGAGCTCGCCGAGGGCCACCGGCCGCCCGCCCGCGGCGAGCAGGAAGGCGAGCACGAGCCGCTGCTGGGGCGCGCCGAGGTCGATCTCGACATCGCCTCGCCACGCTCGGACCGGGCCCAGCACGGAGAAGCGAACCGGCGGGACGCCGCCGCGGTCCACCCCTGCCACCTGCCGCCCTCCTTACCGCTCGCCCCACCATCAGCGCACGCGGCGAACGAGAACCGCGGTGTGCTCGGGAATTGTTCGCACACCGCGGGCGAAAGCGGATGTGCCGAGTTCGGAAACCGACCTTGCGGAGAAAACGGTATCAAATACGCACACCACGCCCGCGCCACGCGCCGACGAACGAGAACCATGTTACCCGTGGCGAGCTGAGAGCGTTTTCAGCGGAACGACCGTCCCGGATTCGACGATGATTCGAATCGGATCGACAGCTGGTCAACAGGATTTGCGACAATGCGGAAGAGCCCCGCGGGCGCACCCGCGGGACGCGCACCGCAGGTCAGCACACCGATGGCGGTGCCCGACCCGCCATTCCCGACCGCCACCGGGAACCACCCGGCCGAACGACGGCTGCTCCGCACGGCGGGCATTCCGACAACCGAGCCAGGTGACCTGTCCGATGAACGGCCATCCCACTCGCGATGAGCCCGTATAATCCTCCACAGCCCACCGACCGTACGGTTTGCCGGGACGAATTCCGAGCGCGAGGCCGTTCAGGCGGCCAGCGCGGCCTCCAGGGTCGGGTAGACGTCCAGCAGGCCGTCGAGGGCGGTGAGCCGCAGCGGCTGGGAGACCGCGCGGGTCGCCACGACGAGCCGCAGCGAGCCGCCCGCGCGGAGCCCGCGCTCGTGGCAGCGCACCAGCGTGCTCAGCCCCGAGGAGTCGAGGAACGTGACCCCGGTCAGGTCCGCGACCACCGGCGTGTCCGACGCCAGCGCGGTGGCGAGCCGTTCCTCCAGGTCGGCCGCCGTGTTCATGTCGACGTCGCCCGCGGCCTCCACCACCACCGCCCCGTCCTGGACCCGGTGGTGCACACGCAGCCGCGGACGCTCCGCGTCGAAGTCCTGCCCTGGGACCGTGCGCATGCCGATCTCTCCTCGCCCTCTGGGACCTCAGGTCCGCAGTACCTGAAATCTGCATCGACGATAGTAGACATTGATGTGCTCGCAGCATAGGTTTGGTTTGGCGACCACGCCGGACCAACCCCACCGGAGGCTTCATGGGTCCACCAAGCCGCAGGTCGGAGGGCACACCGGCCGATAGGTTCGACGATGACGACTACCCGGCGTACAGCATGGGCAGGGCAGCCGAGATCCTCGGCGTGACGCAGGTGTTCCTGCGCGGCCTCGACAGCGCGGAGCTGATCACCCCGCAGCGCTCCGAGGGCGGCCACCGCCGCTACTCCCGCTACCAGCTCCGCCTCGCGGGCAGGGTGCGGGAGCTGGTCGACCAGGGCACCGCGGTGGACGCGGCGTGCCGGATCGTCATCCTCGAGGACCAGCTCACCGAGGCGCTGCGCCTCAACGAGGAGCTGAAACGGTCCAGGTCGGACGACGGCGTGCCGGACTGACCGGTCGCCCCGCCCCGGACGTGGCACGATGACCGCAGGGAGCAGCCCCCTCCCTGGATTGGACCGCGCCGTGACCGTGCCCGCAGCCAGCGCCATCGACGTGCTGCTGGTCGAGGACGACGCAGGCGACGCGCTCATCACCGTGGAGGCGTTCGAGCGGCACAAGGTCGTCAACCGGCTGCACGTGGTGCGCGACGGCGTCGACGCGCTGGCGTTCCTGCGCCGCGAGGGCGACCACGCCGACGCGCCCCGACCCGACCTGGTCCTGCTGGACCTGAACCTCCCGCGGATGGGCGGCCACGACCTGCTCGCGGTGCTCAAGGCCGACGAGGACCTCCGACGCATTCCCGTCGTGGTGCTGACCACCTCAGGAGCCGACGAGGACGTGTTGCGCAGCTACCAGCTGCACGCGAACGCCTACGTGACCAAACCCGTCGACTTCGACGCGTTCGTCACCGCCATCCGGCAGATCGACGACTTCTTCATCACGGTCGTCGCCCGGCCCAGCTGACCGCTTTCCCGAACCCCGCCTCCGCGGGATGAATGGGCGGCAATGCCGTTGGCTGTCGACGAAACCGCAGGTGAGGATCGGTCATGTTCCACCAGGAACAGGTTCTTCGACCGGTTCGAATCAACGATCATGGGTAAACCGAGCGGTCCGGATCTCCCCATTTCACATCTCCGACCTTTTCACACACGCGAACCCCGAACCCTTTTTCGAACAACCGTCGACCCGCGTGTCACGCTTTCCGCACAATGCGAATCCGGTACGTGAGCCGCCACACGTCCGGATTCGACTGTCCAGCCCCAGTGCGAGTGCACCCGAGCCCCACCACGTCAGCCGCGCTTCGCCGCCCACACCACCGAAGGCTGCTCGTCCCAGTTCTCGGCGACGTCCGGCTTGCCGAACAGGTACCCCTGGGCGAAGCCGCAGCCCGCGCGGCGCAGCCAGTCGGCCTGGGCGGGGGTCTCGATGCCCTCGGCGACGGCGTTGGCGCCGAGGACCTCGGTCAGGTCGATGATGCAGCGGACGACGCCCGCCGTGCGGCCGGACTCGCCGAGCTCGGCGGTGAAGGACTTGTCGATCTTGACGATGTCGAACGGGTAGCGCTGGAGGTAGCTCAGGGAGGAGTAGCCGGTGCCGAAGTCGTCGAGGGCGACGCGCACGCCGGTCTCGCGGATCTGCATCAGCGCCTGCATGGCGACCTCGTCGGCCCACACCGACTCGGTCACCTCGATGGTCAGCCCGGACGGCCGCAGGCCGGTGTTGTCGAGCACGTGGTCGAGCGTGTCGAGGAACCCCGAGGTGGACAGCTGCCGGGTGGAGACGTTGACGGTCACGCCGACCGTGCGGCCCTGCTCCTGCCACCGGACGGCCTGCTCGCACGCGTCGGCGAGCACCCGGCCGCCGAGCGGCACGATCAGGCCGGTCTCCTCGGCCAGCCCGATGAAGTCCATCGGGCCGAGCAGGCCGTGGCCGGGCCGCTGCCAGCGGACCAGAGCTTCGGCGCCGGTGACGCGCGACGTGGCCAGGTCGACGATCGGCTGGTAGTGCAGAACCAACTGGCCGTCGTCGATGGCGGCGCGCAGGTCGGTCTTGTCGCGCTGCCGGGCGAGCACCTGCTCCCCCATCTCCGGCTGGAACAGCCGGAACCGCGCACCGCCCTCGCGCTTGGCGACGTACATGGCGGTGTCCGCGTCGCGCAGCAGGTCGGCGGTCGCCGCGCCGCCGGTGGACACCGCGACGCCCACGCTGGCCCGGATCACCAGCTCGTAGCCGAACGGGGACGACGGTTCGGCGAGCGCGTCGAGCAGGCGCTGGGCGAGCGCGAGGCAGTCGTCGGCGGTGTGGGCGGGGGCGAGCACGGCGAACTCGTCGCCACCGATGCGCGCGGCGGTCGCGCGCGGTCCGACCGACGCGCGGATCCGGTCCGCGGCCGTCATCAGGTAGAGGTCGCCCGCCTCGTGGCCCTCGGTGTCGTTGATCTCCTTGAACTGGTCGAGGTCGATGACCAGCAGCCCGACCGAGCCGCCGCCGTCCGGCAGCGCCCGCTCCACGAGGTGCAGGAAGTGCGCCCGGCCCGCCAGCCCGGTCAGCTCGTCGCGCTCGCTGCGGGTCCGCAGCACGTCCTCGCGCAGCGTCCGGCTGCTCACGTCGACCGCGGCGACCAGCGTCTCGTCCGGCTCGACGGGGGTCTGGTGCAGCGCCACCACGGAGGACGTGCCGTCGGTGTGGTCGATCCGCACCTCGACCGGCTCCTGACCGGCGGTGCGACAGCCCTGCACGCACCGGGTGATGTCGTACCCGTGCGGGCACGGGACGGGGCCCGGCTCATCCCAGTCGAGCAGCGTCGACGCGCGCTCGTTGTGCATCCGCGGCACGCCCTCGTCGTCGAGCAGGACCAGCCCGACGGGACTGGCGTGCACCACGGCGGCGAGGGTCCGGTGCGCGGCGTCGGCGATCTGGGAGGCCCGCACCGTCAGGTACAGCGCCATCGACCCGATCACCAGCCCCACCAGCGGCATCGTGGAGCCCACGATCGAGTCGATGCCGACCGGTTTGCCGTGCAGGTCGAACGCGAACGCGGCCCCGAAGCCCGCCAGGTAGCCGACCAGCGCGGGCGTGGCCTTGACCGGGAACCTGGCCGTGCCGCCCCGCATGGACCGCCGGACCGTGACGCCGAACAGGAAGCCGATCACCGGCTGCGGACCCGGCAGCACGACGAACGCGCTGACCGCGATCACGCCCTCGGCCGCCGCGATCCACCAGCTGTCGCTGTCCGGCCACACGACCCAGGTCGCGAGCACCACGACCGCGAGCGCCGACACGGGGTAGTGCAGCGGGCCCTGACCGGACCCGACGAGCGCCGCGAGGACGGCGAGGCCGCCCATCCAGGCGAATGCACTGGTGAGCCTTCGCACTCCACGCAGCTCGACCTTGCCGTGCGCTGTCGTCACCTCGTCCACCGGCTCAACGGCCGCCCCCTCGCGTTCACGGGCAGTGACGCGACCGACTCCCTGTAGTGG
Source organism: Umezawaea tangerina (assembly GCF_003002815.1). Taxonomy (GTDB): domain Bacteria; phylum Actinomycetota; class Actinomycetes; order Mycobacteriales; family Pseudonocardiaceae; genus Umezawaea; species Umezawaea tangerina. The sequence continues at coordinate 117,959 of NZ_PVTF01000009.1, forward strand.
GGAAGGCTCGCAATATCCAATGGTCGCACGCCGACGGCAACCGCCAACAGAGTGATGTGATCTCTCGCAGGTGAACGAACCGATTGAGTCCTTTGTGGACACGTGACCCGAAAGCGTGCGCCGGTTACCGCGGGCAACCGTCCGCGCACGTCACAGGCGGGATCGAATCGCTTGCACACCAGGAAGAGCACCATTCAGGTCCACAGTGGACACTTGTCCGATGATCGCACCGACCTGTCCATTCAACCACAGGGGGTTACCGCCCGAAGGCGCTTCGCGGAAAGTCTCGGACCAATCGGGGGCCTGGTCGGGTGGAATTGTCACCCGACCGGCCGCCCGGTCGTGGGAAAGCGCCTACCGCGTTGTGCGGAAAGGCCCACGGCGACCAGGCCCTTCCGCACGGGTCCTAGTGGTCGTCACCGCCGCGACCCCGGTGCCCACCGTTGTCGTCACCGCCGTGCCCGCCGTCGTCGTCGCTCCCGCGGACCGCCCCGGTCGTCGCGTCCACCCGCACGTCGTGGCGCACACCGGCCGCGTCGACCCGCACGTGCCACTCCCACCCGCCGTGCTCCGACTCCCGCTCGGTCCGCACCACCCGGCCGCCGACCAGGCCGACTGCGATCCGCTCGGCCTCCTGCGCGGTCACCCCGGCGGCAGGCGTGTCGACCGTCGTCGGCGCGGAGGACGACGGCGTGGACGGGCGCACGCTGATCGTCGACTGCCCCGGCACGGTGCCGGAGGTGGTCGAGGACGGGGTCGCGGACGTGCCGCCCGCGGCCGTCGGGCTGTCGTCCGCGCCGGTGAGGGCACTCGCGGTACCCGCCGTCACCAGCAGCACGAGCGCGCCACCCACCAGGATCGCGTTCCTCCGATTGGACATGTCCGGCCCCTTTCGTCGCTGTGGTCGAGCCGGTACCGACGATGTCGCTCGGGGGCCTAGCGCCACGCTGTCGCAGGGTTAACGGCGGCCTAAGCGCGAGACCCGAGGTCCACGGTCACCAGCAGGCCGCCGTGCTCGGACGCGCCGATCCGCAGCCCGCCGCCGGACGCCTCGGCCATCCGCCGCGCGATGTCCAGACCGAGCCCGCTGGACCCGGACCCGCTGCTGCCCCGGCGGACCGCGGCGGCGTCCATCCCCGGTCCCGCGTCGGCCACCACGAGCCGGGCACCGCCCTCCGGACGGGCCTCCAGCGCGACCCGGAAGCCGGTGCCGTCGGGCGTGTGCGCGAACACGTTGCCCAGGAGCGCGTCCACGCCCGCCTCCAGGTCGGCCCTGGGCACCGCCACCGGGAGCGGCCCGCCGGGCACGTCCACGCCGACCTCGCGGTCGGTGTCCTCGGCGAGGACCAGCCAGAACGCGACCCGCTCGCGGACGACCTCGGCGGCGTCGCTGTCGCCCGCCGGATCGTCGCCGCGGCGGCGGGCCTGCTCGATCACCAGCGTCACGGCCCGCTGCACGGCGTCGACCCCGGTGCCGATCCGCTCGGCGTCGTCGGGCCGGTCCAGCGCCTCCGCGTCCAGCCGCAGGGCCATCAGCGGGGTGCGCACCCGGTGCGACAGGTCGGCGATGGTCTCGCGCTCCTCGCGCAGCAGGTCGGCGATGCGGGCCGCGAGGCCGTTGAGGGCGGTCGCGACCACCCCGATCTCACCCGGCGCGGCCGGGTCCGCCCTGGCGTCCAGCTCACCGCGGGCCAGCCGGTGCGACACGGCGGCGAGCGAGATCGTGGCCCGCACCAGCGACCGGGCCAGCCGGTCGGCGACCACCAGGCTGACCCCGAGCAGCACCACACCGAGCCCGGCCAGCAGCAGCCACGCCCGGCCGACCCCGTCCGACAGCCGGGCGTCGGGCACGAACGCGCGGATCACCGCGATGGTCCCGGTCGGGCCGCCGACCGCGAACACGATCTCGCGGCCACCCGGCACGTCGCTGGACTCGCTCGCGCCCCGGAACGCCAGCTCCACCAGCGAGGTCCGCTCGGCGGGCACCCCCAGCCGGGTCCCGTCCGCCAGGAACACCGTGGCGGTCGGGTCGACCTGCGCCACGCTCAGCGCCCGCGCCTCCCCGTCCGTGGTCGCGACCAGCGCGCTGAGCGACTGCGCCCGCACGGTGGCCGCCTGCACGGCCCGGTCCGCAGCGACGTCCCGGATGAGCAGCGCCAACGGCAGCAGGAACGCGATCAGCACCAGGGACGTGGTCGCCCCGACCAGCAGCAGCACCCGCCGACGCACGCGGTCACTCCCCCGGCGCGCTGAGCCGGACCCCGACCCCGCGCACCGCGTGCAGGTACCGGGCCTCCTGGGCGGTCTCGCCGAGCTTGCGGCGCAACCAGGACAGGTGGACGTCGACCGTCTTGTCCGGACCGCCGTAGGGCAGCCGCCACACCTCCGTCAGCAGCTCCCGCTTGCCGACCACCTCACCCGCCCGGCAGGCCAGGTAGTGCAGCAGGTCGAACTCGCGCGGCGTGAGGTCCAGCGCCAGGCCGTCCAGGCTCGCCCGGCGGGACTTCGGGTCGACCCGCAGCCCGCCGACCACGACCGCCGCGTCCTCGGTGTGCTCACCGCCGCGGCGCAGCACCGCCCTGATCCGCGCGTCCAGCTGCGCCGCCCCGAAGGGCTTGACCAGGTAGTCGTCGGCACCCGCGTCGAGCACGGTCACGATCTCCGCCTCGCCGTCGCGGGCGGTGGCCACCACGACCGGGACCCGGCTGACCCCGCGCAGCATCCTCAGCATCGTGACGCCGTCGAGGTCGGGCAGGCCGAGGTCGAGCACGACCAGGTCCGGCCGGTCGCCGACCGCCATCTCCAGGCCTGCCAGGGCGGTGGGTGCCCAGGTCACGGCGTGGCCGCGGTCGGCCAGCCCGCGGATCAACGCCGTGCGGATCCGCGGGTCGTCCTCGATCAGCAGCACCTGGGCCATGGTCGAACCGTAAGCCACACGCGGGCCGGTGGCGCCGGGCTTAGGAGTCCGTTAGGGGCGCGTTAACGGTGTCCGACGGCATACTTGCCGCATGTCCCGTCCCTGGTCGGGCCGCACCCGAGCGGTCACCGCCGCGCTCGCCTGGCTGGGCGCGCTGGTGGCCGCGACGCTCGTCGGCATGACCGCCGTCGGCGCGATCGGCAGCGGCATCGTGGGGGCGGGCGGGCAGCCGCTCAGCCAGTCCGAAGTGGACGCCCGGCTGTCGGCGGCCCGGTCCACCCCGTCCACCACCACGACCGTCCCGCCGACCACGACGACCACCACAACGACGACGACCGCGGCCGCCGAGGTCATCTCGAGCAAGGGCGGCACCGTGATCGCCCGCTGCTCGGGCACCGAGGTGCAGATCGTCTCCACCAACCCCGGCCAGGGCTACCAGGCGTCCACGGAGTCCGAGGCCGACCACCCGAGGATCCGGTTCACGACCGGCCGGGCGCGCGTCGAGGTCCGGCTCCGGTGCGTGGACGGCCGGATCCAGCCGGAGATCAAGAACGGCTGACCGGGAGTCAGCCGGTCAGCGCGGCCAGCCAGTTCGGGTCGTTGAGGTCGACCACCTTGCCGCCGGAGGCCACGGTCGGCGTGCCGAAGTAGGACTGGCCGCCCTGCGTCTGCTGCAACGCCGGGTCGGAGCCCGCCTTCTGGTAGGCGGCCTTCACCGTCGCGTCGAACGCGCCGTTGCGGACGTCCTGCTCGTAGGTGCCGCCGACCTGCAGTTCCTTGCCGAGGGCGACGATCTGGTCGGCGGTGTAGCCCGGCCCGCCCTCGCGGGGCTGCGCGCCGAACAGGCTGTCGTGGAAGTCGGCGAACTTCGCCGGGTTGTTCTTCGCCACGGACAGCGCCGCGTTGGCCGACAGCAGCGAGTACCCCGGCGGGGTCGACTTCGCGTCGAGCAGGTTCACCACGTGGTAGCGCACCTTCAGCGTGCCCGCGGTCAGCGCCGCCTCGATCTTCTTGCCGTAGGTGGCCTCGAACTGGCCGCACACCGGGCAGAGGAAGTCCTCGTAGACGTCGATCGTCGCCTTCGCTCCGTCCTTGCCCACCACGACCGTGCCGCTCTGCTCCTCCAACGCCACCGGCACGGCGGACGCGCCCGACGTGACGACGGGGATGTTGCCGTTCTCGGCGGTGGTGTCGCGGTTCTTGCCCGCGATGACCACCGCGCCGACCACGACGACGGCCAGCACCAGCACGACCACCACACCCGCGATGATCGCGACCCGGTTCCCCCCGGTGTTCCTGGCCTGCGCCACGGCCTTGCTGCCGCGCTTGCGCGCGGCGTTCTTGTTGCTCATCCGCTGGTCCCGCTCTCCCTGTCTCGTCTTCCCCCACCGGTCGGTCCGACGGCGCCCGGAGTTCCCACGGGCACCCCGCGCCTTCCGGAACCGCGCGAACAGGTGGACCAGGACCGTCCGGCCGCACTGCCCCGCAGGCCGCCGTCATGCCCAACGGACAGGACACGGACGGGGTTCCACCCGAACGGGTGTCACGAGGACCCGCACCAGGTCCTGGCGCCGCACACTCGGCGCGACCGGTCCTAGGCGAGCCCGCTGACCTCGATCGTCCGCCACACGACCGGGTCGTCCGCGACCAGCCCGTACCGGTGCTCGTAGACCGCCTCGACGACCGCGCGCAGGTCCGCGTCGACGATCGGCGCGGTCGGGCCGCCGCCGAGGTCGACCGCCATCAGCAGCATCGGCTGGACGACCTCGCCCTGCGGCGGCACGAACTCCCGCACGGGCAGCAGTCGCGCCCCTTGCCGCAGGTAGAAGCCGATCCGCCGCTTCCGGACCGACACCTCGTCCGGGTCCACACTGCGTTCGGCGGGGTCCTCCACGTCGTAGACCATCCGCGTGTGCCCGGCCTCGCCCATGGCCCGCGTGACGTGCTGCCACAGCAGCGTGCCGACGCCCTGCCCGCGCGACCCGGCGACGAAGTAGCGCAGGAACACCCACCCGGTGTCGGCCAGCGGCCGGAGCACCGCGACGGCGATCGGCTCGCCGTCGACCAGCACCGCGGTGTGGTCGCGCAGCAGGTTGTCGAACGACGACCGCAGGTGCGGCGGGAACCCGGCCTCGTAGATCGCCCGCGCCCGTTCCAGCACCTCCGGGGCCAGCTCCCCCGCGTCGACCAGCTTCACCGGAACTCCCCACCGATCATCGTGCGCAGCACCTCGACGTCCTTGATCCGACCGGGGTCCACCGTGGTCGGGTTGGCCGACAGCACCACCAGGTCGGCCAGCTTGCCGGGCGTGATCGTGCCCTTCAGGTGCTCCTGGTGCGACGCGTGGGCCGACCCGAGCGTGTAAGCGCGCAGCGCCTCCCGCCCGGTGACCGCCTCGTCCGGGTTGAACGACGCGCCCGACGACGTCAGCTGGTTCACCATGTCGTGCATCCCGAGCAGCGGCGCGCCCCGCACGACCGGCCGGTCCGAGCTGCCGGGCACCACCAGCCCGGCGTCGAGCAGCGTCCGGTGCCGGTAGGCCCACTTCACCCGTTCCGGCCCGAGCGCGGTGACCATGCCGTCGCCGATCTCGTTCACGAACCGGCCCTGCGGCACCGGCACCACCCCCAGCTCGGCGGCCCGGCGCACCTGGTCGGGACGGGCGACGCCGAAGTGCTCGATCCGGTGCCGCGGCGAAGGCCTCGGGTGGTCGCGCGCCGCGGTCTCGTAGGCGTCGAGCACGAGGTCGATGGCCGCGTCGCCGATGGCGTGCGTGGCCACCCGCCAGCCGGACCGGTGCGCGGCGATGATCGTCTCCGTCAGGTCCGCCGCCTCGCCCTGGAGGTACCCGCGCTCACCGGGCGTGTCGGCGAAGTCCTGGCACATCGCGGACGTGTGCCCGATCAGCGACCCGTCGGAGAACACCTTGACCGGCCCGATCCGCAGCCAGTCGTCCCCGAAGCCGGTGCGGATGCCCAGGTCGAGCCCCAGCGACAACCCGTCGTCGGGGTGCGCGGACAGCTCGCGCAGCGCGTCCACGGCCACCATCAGCTCGACGCGGACGTGCAGCAGGCCGCGGTCGCGGGCGGCCTGGTACGCGGCGACCTCGACCGGTGACTTCCCGATCCACCCTCCGCCGATCCCGGCCTCGACGCAGCTCGTGATCCCCTCGGCCAGGTACTGCCGTCCGGCGCGGTCGATCGCGTCGACCAGGGTGTCGACGGAGTAGGGCAGCACCAGCGAGTTGACCAGCTGCTGCGCCTGCTCCTGGAGCATGCCGGTCGCCGTGTCGACCACCCCGCCGACCACCTCGACCGGCCCGGAGGCGATCCCCAGCTCCTCCAGCACGGGCGTGTTGACCACGCACATGTGCCCGGAGGTGTGCTTGAGCCACACCTTGCGCCCCGGCGCCACCCGGTCCAGCTCGGCGCGGGTCGGGTGGCCGCCGATCTTGTTCTGGTCGTACCCGGCGCCCACCAGCCACTCGCCGGGCGCGACGGTGGCGGCCTTCTCCTGCACCGCCCGGTACAGCGCGTCCAGGTCCGACACCCGCAGGTCCACTTCGGACAGCGTCAGCCCGAACCAGGCCATGTGGTTGTGCGCGTCGTGGAAACCGGGGACCACGGTCGCGCCGTCGAGGTCGACGACCTCCTTGGCGGGCACGTCCTCCAGCGCCACGACCCGGTCGCCGAGGATCGCGACAGACCGGACGTCGGGCCCGTCCAGGGTCACCACGTCGGCGTTGGTCAGCAGCAGGTCGGCCTCGATCACGACTGGTTCTCCCGGAAGGTCTCGCGGTACCAGTCGCTCCACGGCGACGGCCTGCCCGTGACGGGATCGGTCTTCACGATCACCCGGTACCCCTTCGCATAGGTGACCTCGTCGCCGCAGCGGAACCCGTACACGGCGCTGGTCGTGCCGATCCTGTCGAACGTCAGCTCGACCCGCAGCGGGCCGGGCGCGGTCACCGCGGCCAGGAACTCCACGTGCAGCTCCCGGACCACGTAGTGCAGGTCCGGGTCGCGGTCGCCGAACCGCGCCCACCCCTTGCCCAACGACTCGAACAGCGCCGACTGGGCGCGTTCGACGTGCACCGCGAACCGCGAGTTGTGCAGCGTGCCGTTGAGGTCCAACTCGTCGAAGAACACCGGGCTGTCCCAGGAGAAGGTCACGGGGCGCTCCGGTCCAGCAGCTGCTTCGCGACCCGTTCGGACGGGGTGCGCGGCAGGTCGTCGCGGAACTCCCAGTAGCGCGGCACCTTGAACGACGCCAGCCGCTCGGCGCAGTAGGCGGCCAGGTCCTCGGCGCTCACCGCCCCCACGACGAACGCCTTGACCTCCTCGCCGCGGATCTCGTCCGGCACCCCGACCACCGCGGCCAGCGTCACCGCGGGGTGGCTGAGCAGCACCTCCTCCACCTCGTAGGCGGCGATGTTCTCGCCGCTGCGCCGGATCATGTCCTTGATCCGGCCGAGGTGGTAGACGCGGCCGTGCTCGTCGATCCGGGCCAGGTCGCCGGTCGGGAACCAGCCGTCCCGCAGCACGCTGGGCAGCCCCAGGTAGCCGTCCATCATCCCCGGACCGCGCAGCTGCAGCTCGCCGTCCACGACCCGCGCCTCGCGGTGCGCGGCGGGCCGTCCGAGGCAGCCGGTGCCGACCAGCTCGTCGTGGTCCTGGGCACCGACCCGGATGTCCGCGCCCGTCTCGGTCATGCCGAACGCCTCGTACCAGCCGACGCCCCAGCGTTCCTCCAGGGCGGCGTGCGACGAGGGCGGGATCGCCGAGCACTGCACGGCGCGCACCTTGTGCTCGCGGTCCAGCGGGGACTCCGGCATGCGCAGCAGCAACGTCGGCATCGCGCCGAGGCAGTAGAAGTAGGTGACCCCGTGCTCGCGCACCCTGTCCCAGAAGGACGACGGGTGGAAGCCGTCCAGCACCACGAGCTCGGCCCCGGCGAGCAGCGCGGCGACCACGTTCCACTGCGGGTCGATGTAGTGGAACGGCTGCGCCGTCAGCATCACGTCGTCGGCAGACAGGTTCGGGAACTCCTCGACCAGGCTGCCGCCCAGGGTCGTCCAGTAGGTGTGCGACAGCACGCAGCCCTTGGGGGCGCCGGTCGTGCCGGACGTGTACTGGATGTTCACCGCCGCGCCGGGGTCGACGTCCTGCTGCTCGAACCCGTCCTCCGGCGCGAGGTCCTCGACCAGGAACACCGGCACCGCCGACAGCTCGGCCACCAGCGGCCGGAACTCCGCGGTCGTCACCACGGCCGCCGCCGACGAGTCGCGGAGCAGGTGCTCGGCGTCGACCGACCGGTACTTCACGTTGACCGGGACCATCGCCGCGCCCAGGCGCGCCAGCGCCAGCCAGAACAGCGGGAACTCGGGCTGGTTGCGCAGCAGCACCGCGACTCGGTCCCCCGCGCCGATGCCGCGCGACCGCAGCGCCTGCGAGTACCCGGCGGTCAGCCGGTCCACGTCGCCGAACGTCAGGCGGACACCGGGGTCGAACGTCCACGCCACCCGGTCCGCCCACAGCTCCCCGGCCCGGCGGACGGCGGCGACGAGGTCAGTCACGTCCGAACTCCTCACGCGGCGCGTCCCCTTCCCCGGACAGGCTGGTCAGCAGGGCGTGGTCGACCTCGGTGGCCAACGCCTCCTCCAGGGTCGCGTCGAGGCCGAGGTCCAGCACCCGCTTGGCCAGGCTCACCGCCACCTTCGGGCGGGCGTTCACCCTCGTGGCCAGGTCGAGGGCGACCTTCTCGTGCTCGCCCGCGGGCGCCACCCGGCTGATCAGGCCGATCGCCAGCGCCTCCGCAGCGGGCACCCGTTCGCCGAGCAGCAGCAACTCCTTGGCCTTCGCCAACCCGACCAGGTGCGGCAGCAGCCGGGAGATCCCGCCGGTCACGCTGAGCCCCACGCTGACCTCGGGGAACCCGAACTGCGCCCCCTCGTCGGCCACGACCAGGTCGCACGCCAGCGCGAACTCGCACCCGGCGCCGAGCGCGTACCCGTGGACCGCCGCCACGACCACGCCGGGGAACCGGCGGATCAGCCGCGTGACGTCCTGGATCCGTTCCAGCCGGGCACGGGTCTCCAGCACCGTCTCGACGGGTTCGGGCTCCTTCAGGTCGTGGCCCGCGCAGAACGCCCGACCGCGCCCCGCCAGCACGACGACGCCCGCGCCGTCCTCGCCCGCACGGGTCAGCGCCACGACGAGCCCGTCGGTGAGCGCGGGCACCACGGCGTTGAGCCGTTCCGACCGGTTGAGGTGGATCAGCGCCACCCCGTCGCGGCACTCGTACTCGACAACCACGCGCGCTCCTCGTAGCCGGTTCCCGATCGATCGATCGATCGGGCATGATGGCGACCGTAGGTCGGGTCAGCCGAAGTGGTCAAGAGGTGCGTGATGAGTCCGACCGGGTCGAGGGTCCGCGACGCCGCGATCGAGCTGTTCGCCGAACGGGGCTTCCACGGCACCGGCATCCGCGACCTGGCCGAACGCGCGGGCCTGTCCTCCGCGACGCTCTACCACTACATGGGCACCAAGGAGGACCTGCTCGTCTCGATCATGACCACGAGCCTGGGGCGCCTGCTCACGGCGGGCGAGCGCCTCACCGCCGACGGCGACCCGCTGGCCAGGATCACCGCCCTGGTCGAGCTGCACGTCCTCACCCACGCCGTCCGCAGGCTGGAGACCAGGGTCGTCGACGACGAGATGCGCTCCCTGTCCCCCGACCACCGCGCGACCGTCGTGGCACTGCGCGACCGCTACGAGCACCTCTGGCAGGACGCCATCGACACCGGCTGCGCGACCGGCGCCTTCCACGTCCGCGCCCCGCGGGTGGCCCGGCTCGCCCTGCTGGAGATGTGCGGCGGCATCGCCCGCTGGTACACCCCGGACGGCCCCATCCCGTTGGAGCAGCTGGCACTGCGCTACGCCGAGATGGCACTGGGCGTGCTCGGCGCCGCGGGCCCACCCCCGGAGCTCGCCGTCGACTCGGTCCGCCGCACCATGGCCCTCGTCGACGAGATCTGGCTCCCCGACTAGGGCGTGCATCCAAGTCTCGTTCGACGGGAGTCGCACCTGAGGCCCGGCTACCGCGAACACGGAATTCGATGCACGCCCTAGCCGAGGAACCCGCGGATGCGGGCCGCCACCTCGTCCACGTGGCTCTCCAGCAGGAAGTGACCACCGTCGAGCAGGTGCACCTCGGCGTTCGGCAGGTCCCGCAGGAACGCCCGAGCCCCGTCGGGCCCGAAGATCTCGTCGTTCGCACCCCACACCGCGAGCAGCGGCACCTGGCTCGTGCGGAAGTACTCGTGGAACTTCGGGTACAGCTCCACATTGGTCCGGTAGTCGAGGAACAACCGCATCTGCACCTCGTCGTTGCCCGGCCGCGACACCAGCGCGTGGTCGTGCGCCCACGTGTCCGGGCTGACCAGGCTGACGTCCGGCACGCCGTGCGTGTACTGCCAACGGATCGCCTCCAGGCTCAGCGCCGCCCGCACCGGCGCGGCGGTCTCCGGGTTCGGATCGGCCCAGTACGCCCGGACCGGCGCCCAGAACTCGGGCACGAGCCCTTCGGCGTAGGCGTTGCCGTTCTGGGTGATGATCGCCGTCACCCGCTCCGGCCCGCGCACCGCGAGCCGCCACCCGACCGGCGCGCCGTAGTCCTGCACGTACAACGCGGCCCGCTCCACACCCAACTGCTCCAGCAGCCCGTCGGTGAGGTCGGCCAACGCGTCGAAGCCGTACTCGAACTCCTCCACCGACGGCGCGTCGGAGTGGCCGAAGCCCAGCATGTCCGGCGCGATCACGTGGTAGCGGTCGCCCAGCAGCGGGATCAGGTCGCGGAACATGTACGAGCTCGTCGGGAAGCCGTGCAGCAGCACAACCGTCGGCGCGTCCTGGTCCCCCGCCTCCCGGTAGAAGAGCGAGTGCCCGTCGACGATCGCCGTGCGGTAGTGGATCGACGTCATGTCTAACCCCTTCAAGCGGTCAATACGGTTAGGTGATGCCCACATCGGAGCACACCACTTCCTAACCTGTCAAACGCTCCAGTATGGTTAGATGAGGTCGTGGACGACCTGGACACCCTTCTCGCGCTGCTCAACAGCAGCCCGATCGTCGACGGCACGCCGACCGACACCCTCGCCGACGACGTGGCCGCCGGCCGCTGGGCGAAAGCCCACGGCGGCACCGGATCCCACCCGGAGGTCGACCACCTCCGCCAGGTCCGCGACCACCTCCAGGACCTCGTGCGCGGCTCCACCGACACCTCGGCACTGGCCACCGCGATCCACGGCGTCCACCAGATCCCCGAACTGACCCCCACGGGCGTCACCTGGACCCTCGTGAACGCCGACCTCCCCGCCCGCATCACCCTCGAATGGGCCCGACTGCAGCAAACCCACCCCGGCCGCCTGCGCCCCTGCGGCAACGACGAGTGCCGCCTCTTCCTCTTCGACCGCAGCCGCGCCAACCAGGCCCGCTGGTGCTCCATGGCCACCTGCGGCAACCGCCTCAAGGCCCGCCGACACCACAACCGCACCAAGTCCGGCGACCCGACCTCTTAGCTCTCCACGAAACCTCCAATCCCCCAAAAAGCACCCAGACCCACTCCCGGTACACCGGCGTACGCCAACCCGACCCCCACCCACCCCCGGATGCGAAACAATGGATCAAGAGATCCACACGCCCAGGGGGACACCATGACACCGCAGGAAATCTACGAACGCCACGTCATCGCAGGCATGACCTCCAACGCCGACGCACAGGCGAACCTCTACGCCGAGGACGGCGTCTACGAGGCACCCCTGGAACCCGAGGACAGCACCACCCCACACCGACTCGAAGGCCACGACGCCCTCCGCGCCGGCTTCGCCGCGATGCACCGGCTGGTCAAGGACGACCAGCGCAAGATCGACGTCGCCAACTCCCGCTCCGTCCTCCACACCACTGCCAACCCCGACGTCTTCATCGTCGAACTCGACGCCGCCTTCGAAAACGCCGCCCCCGTCTCCCTGGTCCAGATCTACCGCGTCCGCGACGGCAAGATCACCCTCCTACGCGACTACTTCGCCCCCTCCACCCTCAACTAACCCCTCAGGCGAGCCAACGGCCCGCCCCCTCCCGCCACCAGGCGACACCTCCAGCTACTTGATGTCGACGTGGGCCAAGTCGCCGGGAGCGGGAGTTCACAACGACGGATCGGCCTGCTAGCTGCCTAGCCCACGTGGGCGGCCGCGCCATGCGGTGACAGGTCGGGCGGAGTCTGCCGAGCTTGGTCAAGGGTGCATCAGCGTGGGGCGTGAAGGCCTCCGTTTGGCCGGTGCAGACGTCGCAATCCATACCGACCCCAGAGGCCCTCACCTATTCCAAGATCATTAGATCCCGTGTCGCCCGGTTCCCACCCTCTGTGGTCAGTACACCCAGGTCAGGCACCGACACCCCACCGAGCCCCAGGCGCCTGGGGCCCAGCGCGGGTTGCCGACACCCTCACCGAGCACGAGCAGACCACCGGTACCCACGGGCCTGACACCACCCGCAGCGTCCTCTTCGGACCAACGCCGTCACCCCAGCGGCACCGACACCCACGAGTGACCACCAACCATGGCCGGGACCGGTACCACCGCCCACATCAGCCGGTGGACAGGCACTCGCCGCCTCCCCACCGCCGTCCCACCGTCATCCCGGCACCACCCGGTCGGCAGGCCCCCGACAGACCTGCCGACCCGAGGCCTACTTCGAGAAGACGTTCTTGATCTTGTCGATACCGTCGCCCACGGCGTCCTTCACGTCCTCCACGACGTTCTTCAGGCCCGCCGACGCCTGGTCGGCCTGACCTTCGGCCTTCAGGTCCTCGTTGCCCGTGGCGTCGCCCGCGGTCTCCTTGGCCTTGCCGCCGAGCTCCTCGGCCTTGTTGCTGATCTTGTCACCCAACGACATCGCGCTTCTCCTCCGCCTGGCGGCACCCGGTCGAGTGCCTTCTCGCAAGGAGGACACGGCCGGCACCGCATTCGTCACGCCCACGATCGGGTCTCCATCGGGTGACGACGATCACCAACACCGATGCTGGTGGAGGCCGTGACGTTTCCGCTCCCGGCCGTGTCCTACCGGAAGCCGTTGGAAGGGGGACTCGCCGATGCCGTGCGCAGTCGGGGGTCGTGAATGACGTCGCACACCGAGGTCGGATCCGAAGCGCTGGACGACGTGACTCTGGTCGCCCGTGCGAGGGAGGGCGACGTGCACGCTTACGAGCAACTGGTGCTCCGGTACCAGGGGCCGATGTACAGGTTCGCGGTGCGCATGCTCGCGAGCAGGACGGATGCCGAGGACGTGGTGCAGGAGGTGTTCCTGACCGCGTGGCGCAGGCTTGGCCAACTGCAGGAGGACGTGGCGTTCATGTCGTGGCTCTACCGCACGACGACGAACCGCTGCCTCAACGTGATCCGGTCGCGGCGGCCACTGGCCGAGGTGGAGCCGGAGGAGCACGAGGCGACCGGTGTCCTCCCTGAGCGGTCGGTCGAGATCGGCGAGCAGATGGCGGCGCTGGCCGCCGCGTTGCAGAAGCTGACCCCCGAGCAGCGGGCGTGCTGGTTGCTGCGCGAGGTGCACGGCAGGTCCTACGACGAGATCGCGAAGTCCGTCGGGGCCAACGTGACGGCGGTGCGCGGCCGGATCGCGCGCGCAAGAGTGCAACTCGCGGAGGTGATGGCGCCATGGCGATGAACGAGACCGATCAGGGCTACCTGCTGCCCTGCGGTCGTGATGTCGAGGCGGTGTGGGACCGGCTCGACGAGATCGACGCGCATGAGCTGGAGTGTCCGCACTGCCTCGGCGCGCGTGAGAGCCTGCGGGCGTTGCGGGCGGTCACCGAGGAGATGTCGCGCGACACCTCCGAGCCGTCGCGCGCGCTGTTCGGGCGGATCATGTCCGCGGTGCGGGCCGAGGTGCGGCGCGGCGACATGCTGCCCCTCGGCGTCGGCGACCTGGGGCCGGTGAGCGCGAGCGAACGTGCCATCGCGGCCGTGCTGCGGTACGCGGCGGACAGCGTCGCCGGGGTGCGCGCCAGGCACTGCCAGGTCTGGGCCTCGGTCGACGTGGTCAACGTCGAGCTGAAGATCGCGGTGAGCGTCGAGGTCGTCGCCCCCGATGTGGTGAGCATGGTGCGCGAACGGGTGACCACGGCCGCCACCGCGCGGGTCGGCATGCGGGTGAACCGCTTGGACGTCACCGTCGAAGACCTGTACGACCTCTGAGGGACTGGACGGGATGACTGCAGAGCACGTGATCACCAAGCCCGTCGTGGCGGCCGTCGCCGCGCACGCCGCCCGTGGCGTCGCGGGCGTGTCACGACTGGAGGCGGGCCTCGCGGGGCTGGTCGGGTCGGTGGCGCGCACCGCGCGGCAGCGGATCAAGGGCCTCGACCCGGCGCCGACCGAGGGCGTGCGGGTGCGCATGGACGTGGGGGTGCGGCTGGAGGTCGACATCGTGACGACGGCCGACGACCAGGCCGCCGCGGTCGGTCGGGCCGTCCAGCGCGCGGTCGCCCGTGCGGTCACGAACGCGACCGGGCTGGCCGTCGTCGAGGTGGCGGTGTCGATCCTGGACATCGAGCTGTCATGAGCTCCCAGGAGATCGTGGAGAAGCTGCTCGCGGCACTGCGCGAGGTACCCGGCCTGCGGGCGGCCACGCCCGTGATCGCGCCGACGTCGCCGTGGGTGCCCTGGGACTGGGACGCCCTCGCCGTCGACCTCGGCGCCCAGGTCGTGGAGGTCAGGGTGGTCGCGACCGCGCTGCCCCTGCCCCCGCTGCTGGACAAGGCGACCGTGATGCTCAGCGAGGTGCTGCGGCAGCACGGGTTCGAGGCGGCCACGCTCCGGATCGTGGTGACGGACCTGGACGCGGCGGCACTCAGGGATGAGACCGGCACCACACCATCGGGCACGTGACGATTCCCGTCCCCCGGTGTCCTTACAACACAACAACTTCGACCGAAGGAGCGCGACGATGAGCAACCCGGCCGCAACCACGACCACCACCCCGAAGACGACCGTGGCGACCACGTCCAACGGGCAGCTGGTGACCGAGCACGGTTCCACCACGATCGCGGACACCGTCGTGCAGAAGATCGCGGGGCTCGCGGCTCGTGAGATCGGCGGCGTGCACGCGCTCGGCAGCGGGACGTCCCGCGCGTTCGGCGCGATCCGCGAGCGCATCCCCGGCGCGTCGGCCAGCGCCGGTCAGGGTGTCTCGGTGGAGGTCGGCGAGAAGCAGGCCGCGGTCGACCTGCAGCTCCTCGTGGAGTACGGCGTGCCGATCGCTGATCTGGCGCGTTCGGTGCGCCGCAACGTGATCACGTCGATCGAGCGGATGACCGGCCTGGAGGTCGTCGAGGTCAACATCACGGTCATCGACGTGCACATCCCCGGTGAGGACGGCGACAACGCGACGCCCGAGTCGTCCCGCGTCCAGTAGTCGTCACCACCAGCAAGGAGAACGGGTCTGATGACTTCCACCACACTCGGACTGCTGTCCGGCCTCGCGCTCGGCTTCGCCGCTGCTTTCGGGGGTTTCGGCGCCTTCCTCATCGTCCTCGCCTTCGGCGCGATCGGCCTGATCGCGGGCCGGGTGGCCGAGGGCAAGCTCGATCTGTCCCAGCTCACGAACCGGGACCGGGGATGACGATCGCGCTGGAGAGGGGCCGCACCGACGTAGCGGACCGCGTGGTCGAAAGGCTGGCCGCGCGGGCGGTGACGGAGGTCGCGGGTGTGGGCGGGTCCGCCCACCGGGTGCTGGGGGTCGCCGTCGGCGACCAGGAGGCGGTCCAGGTGACCGCTCGGGTCACCGGAGACCGCGCCGAGCTCGACGTGCGGCTCTCGGTGGTCTACCCCGAGTCGGTGGCGGCGACCACGAGCCGGGTGCGCGCCCATCTCGTGGCGCGCACCGAGGAGCTGACGGGACTGGTCGTGTCCAAGGTGGACATCACGGTGACCGAACTGCGCACGGCCACCGCCCGGCATCGGAGGGTCGAATGATCCGCAGGCCTCGCCGAAGCGTTCCGGCCACGCTGACGGCGGTCGTGCTGCTGGCGGTCTGCGCGGCCGTGGCGACGTGGACCGTGCAGCAGCTCATCGGCCGCACACCGTTCGTGGCGCTGCCGAACCCGCACTGGAACGACCTGGGGGTTGCCATCGCCGGGGGTGGCCTGGCCGTTCTGGGGCTGGTCCTGCTGCTGGCGGCGATCCTGCCCGGCAAACCGATGGTCGTGCCGCTGACCGAGGACGAGTCGGACGCGGGTGCGTCCACCCGGAGTCTGCGCAGCACGCTGCAGGCGGCAGCCGACTCCGTAGACGGTGTCACCGCGACGAAGCTGAAGGTGCGGCGCGGCAAGGTAATCGCCAGGGTGCGCACCAACCGCATCAGCACGGACGGTCTGGACGAGGCGGTGCGGGCAGCGCTCGAGCGACGCCTGGGCCAGATCCCGCTCACCGCGCCTCCGTCGCCCCGGATCAGGACCAGGAGCGCACGATGAACCGCCCGGCCCGTCTCAACCGCACCCTGCTGGCCCTTCTGGGGCTCGTCGCACTCGCCGCGGGCGGCTTCGCGTTGGCCACCTACTTCGACGTGCTGCGGCTGGTCCCCTCAACCGACCCGCTGCTCCCCTCGACCAGCCCGACGACTCCGGTCCTCTACGCCACGGCGGCGGCCAGCGTCGTCATCGGACTGCTCTGCCTCCGCTGGTTGATCGCGCAGCTGGCCCGCTCCCCGAAAACCCAGACCTGGCAACTGGAGTCCACCACGGACCCGGGCACCACCGCCCTCCCGGCAGCGGTGGCCGTGGCACCGCTCACCGACGACATCACCACCTACGAGGGCGTCCACACAGCCAGGGCAGCGCTGGCGGGCACGCACTCCGCCCCCGCCTTGGCACTCGTGGTCACCGTCCACCACACTGCCGACGTCACCGACATCCGCTCCAACATCACCACCCACGCCCTCCCCCGCCTACGCCAAGCCTTGGACCTCACCACCCTTCCCACCACCATCGAGTTCCGCTTCAAAGCCTGACCGGACTTGCCCCGGTGCGTGACGCCGTGCTGGTGGGCGCACCACGGTGGAGTCGTCCGACACCGCCGTAGTGTGCTGCCCAGAGTGGTGCAGGACACGGCTGGCAGGTGTCGGGTACTGCGAGTGCGGTGTGGCCGCAGTGATGATTGGGCGAATTCGAAAGATCGTCGCGACACCGCTGGTCAACGTGCTGACGTGATGACTGTGGCGAGGCCTGGGCTGGCGTTGCCTAACGACGTCGTGCATGGTTGGGCGGGCAGCCTGAGATGATCTTGGCGTGGGTCGTACTGCTGTGTTGTCCAACCGTCGAGTGACAGGCTTGTCGAGCGTGGTGATCTCGACTTGGTGGCCGAGATCGGGCCGCTGTGGCAGGCCCAGCAGGAAGCTCGGCTCGTCTCCCGACCCCGCTCCCGCGCGCCGGGTGCGGGGGCCAAGTACAGGTTGGTGTTCGTGGACCGCCTGCTGGCGACGGTGGTGCACCTGCGGCACGGCACCAAGCATGACGTCCTGGCGGCGTGGTTCGGGGTCGATCGCTCCACGATCACCCGCGCCGTCAACGAGATCCGCCCGCTGCCGGCCGAACGCGGATGCCGGGTCGAGGACGGCCGGCGATTGCGGCCCCTCGCCGAGGTGGTCGAGCACCTCGGCCGCAGCGGGACCGACAGCATTGTCGACGCGACCGAGGTCAGAGTGCGTCGCCCCGCAGCGGGCACTGCCGGTCGCGATCGGTTCGTGTCGGGCAACAGCAGGCAGAACGCCGTCAAGACCATGATCGTCACCGACGAGGTCGGCCGGATGCTGTTCTGCGGCGCCACCACACCCGGCTCGACCGCGGACATCACCCAAGCCCGCCAGTCCGAACTGGTCACCCTCCTCAAGAACACCACTGGTCTGCGGGTCCTGGCCGATGCCGGCTACCAGGTGCTCGGAGCCCGAACAGGCGGGCAGGTGATCGCCCTGCCCTACCGGAAGTTTCGTAAGAACCCGTCATCCTGGTACGAGGAGATCCATACGCGCCAACGCAAGGCCCATTCCTTACGACGTATCCGCGTCGAGCATGGCATCGCCCATGTGAAGAACTGGCGATCACTGACCCGTCATCTCGGTCGTCGTGAGACCTTCGCCGACACGGTCCGGGCAGTGGCCGGTCTGCTGTCGGACCATCAGTACCACGACCGCGTTGAGGCCGCCCGGACGACGGTGCGGTAGCCACCGCGACAACTCGTGCACCGACGACGCCCAACTGCCAGCCATGCACGAGGTCGTTAGCCCAGGCCTTTGCGAGTGCGGTGTGGCGTAACAGGCGGTTGACGTTCTCGTTGGACCCGCGTTGCCAGGGGCTGCCCGGTTGCAGAAGCAGACCGGATCTTGGCGGCGCTGGTGAACTCGTGGTGACGGCCCGTCTCACCGCCCTGGTCCAGGGTGAAGATTCGCAGGCGGTATGGCCAGCGAGCAGGTGGAGCAGGACGGTGAAGCGCGTGGTGCGTTCGGTAAACGTGCCGATGGCCGACGCCGATCGTCGTTCATCTCAGAGCGACAGGAATGGTGTGCGTGTGGGTGACCCGTAGCACCGCCCGTTCGTTCGGTCATCAGGTAGCGATCCACTGACCCACTGCACAACGGGGGTCTTCGCGGTCGGTTGCGGGTGGTCGGTGGCAGGCTTAGCGTCGCGCGGTATGAAGATCCTTGTGGTGGGGGCCGGTGCGACCGGTGGGTATTTCGGGGCGCGGCTGGTGCAGGGTGGGCGGGATGTGACGTTCCTGGTTCGGCCGGGGCGGGCTGGGGTGTTGAGGAAGCGCGGGTTGCGGATTGTCGAGCCCGGCGGTGGGTCGGTGGTGGAGCCGAATCTGGTGGAGGCCGGTGGGCTCGACGGGACCTACGACCTGGTTCTCCTGTCGGTGAAGGCGACCGGGCTGGACGCGGCCATCGAGGATTTCGCGCCCGCTGTCGGGCCGGGCACGGTGATCCTGCCGGTGCTGAACGGAATGCGGCACATCGAGGTGCTCGCCGAGCGGTTCGGTGACGAGGCGGTGCTCGGTGGGGCGGCGCGGGTCGTGACGACGGTGAACGACGAGGGCGACATCGTGCGGGTTGGGGGGCCGCACCTGCTGACCTACGGGGCGCGGAGCACGTCGGTGCCCGACCAGGTGGCCGAGGTGGAGAAGGCGTTCACCGGTGTCGGGTTCGACGCCGTGCTGTCCGACGACATCGTCGAGGACATGTGGACGAAGTGGGCGTTCATCACGTCCGTCGGCGCGGTGACCTGCCTGATGCGCGGCTCGGTCGGCGAGGTGGTGGCGGTGCCGGGCGGAGCGGCGTTCGCGGGGGCGGTGGTCGACGAGGTGGCGGCGATCGTGGCCGCGGCCGGGCATCCGGTCTCGGAGACCGCGGTGGAGTCCACGCGGTCGACCGTGACGACGCCCGGTTCGCCGCTGACGTCGTCGCTGTACCGGGACCTGGTCGCCGACCAGAGCGTCGAGGTCGAGGCCCTGTTCGGGGACCTGCTCGAGGTGGCGGAACGGGTGGGCGCCCCGGCTCCCCTGCTCGGCCTGACGACCGGTCTGCTGCGGGTGCACCAGGCGCGCGTGACCGGTCGCGGGTAATCGACGGGTAATCGAACGCGTTCGACACCTGTTCGACGGCCGCGCGTCAGCTATTCGACAATAGGGGTCGAATAGCGAATTCGCGGCTCGTGAATGGGTGTTGACGTTTCCGCGACGCGTATTCTACGTTTCGATTCGTCCACTGCCGGAAACGCTGCTCGCCCCACCGAGGTGATCGCATGCTGGAAACCGTGGAACCCTCGCTGGGACAACAGGACTTGACGATGCTCGCCTTTCTCGCCGACGGAATGGTGGTCGAGGCCGTCGGCAGGCGGATGGAGCTGTCGGACCGGACGGTGCGCAGGCGGATGCGGGCCGTGTGCGACCAGCTCGGCGTGCGCACCCCGGTCCAGGCCATCGTGTGGGCCGCGCGGCGGGGCCTGATCTGACGGCCCCACCGCGGCGGGCAGGTGGACCGGTCCGCGCTAGACACGGCGGCGCCACTGCTGGTTGGTGGCCCCACCGCAGGTCCAGAGCACGACGGGCGTGTTGTCGGCGGTGCCCGCGCCTTGGACGTCCAGGCACAGACCCGACTGCGTGCCGGTGATCGACCCGTTCGAGCCGATCGTCCACTTCTGGTTCGCTCCGCCGTTGCAGTCGTAGATGTCGACGACGGTCCCCGCCGCGGTGCCCTGCTGGTAGGCCTCCAGGCACTTCCCGCCGTACACCCGCAGCTCACCGGCCGCGGTGGGCGTCCACATCTGGTTGGAACCGCCGTTGCAGCCGTAGATCTTCACGGCGGTCCCGTTCGTGGTCGAGGCACCGGGCACGTCCAGGCACTTCCCCGATCCCACACCGACCAGCGCCGTCGCGGGAGCGGTGGGCGCGGTGCCGCCGTTCTGCCTGAGCACGTACGTGGTGGTGCTCAACGCGGGCAACGTGAGCGAGGCCGTGCCGCCGGAGACCGGTGGCACGGCGATCGACGCGAGGTTCTCGGTGGCGCTGGTCCGGTAGGCGGAGACCGCCGAGACGTTCTCCAACGCCGTGAACCGCACGTCGGTCCGCTGCTCGGAGGTGGTGAGGTTGTTGACCACCAGCGTCCACTGGCCCGCGTTCGACGTGGCCATGACCTGCACACCGCTGGGCGTCCCGGTCACCGGGTACCGGACCGACCCCGGCCGGACGAACCGGCTGTACTGGCCGAGCGCGTAGAAGCGCTTGGTGGGGTACAGGTTCTGGTTGCCGTTCGAGGCGAAGTCCGGGTCGTAGTAGATCAGCCCGTCGTTGTACCCGCTGGTGTTGGTCCGGGTCGCGCAGTCCGGCGAGCTGCCGGGGCTGCACCCCATGACCTTGGACAGCGCCGTCCACCAGTGGAACGCCGAGTCGCCGGCGACGGTGAGGTCGCGGTGGACGATGCTCGACATGGCGAGCGCCCCGGTGATCGTGGGGTCGTAGGTGGCGCCGTAGCCGCCGTTGATCCCGGTGAAGCAGCAGATCTCACTGCCCCACGTCGGCTTGTCGAACTGCTGTCGAACACCGGCGACGCCCGCGAGCGTCGTGTCGTTCGGGAAGTCGTAGGTGTGGTGGGCCAGCGTGGTGACGTACTGGGCGGTCCCGGCCTGGTTCATCCACTGCGGCACCTCGGAGGTGAACTGCCCGACGGTGCTCGACTCGTCCGCGCTGATCCCCACGCCCAGCCCACGGGCACCGACCGCGCGGACGATGTCGTCGCGCTGGGCCGGGTCGACGAGCATGCCCTCCTGGCCGCACGGCGACCCGTCGAAGGAGTTGCGGGGCTCGTTCATCGGGCTGAGGTGGTTGATCCGCACGCCCTCGGCGCGGAAGTGCGCCACCACGTCGGCCAGGTACCCGGCGAACGCCGGCTCGGAGCCCGCCTTGAGGTGGCCGCCGCAGCTCTTGGCGTTGTCCTTCCAGACCGCCGGGGCGCTGTTGACGAACCCGACGAGGTCGGGGACGCCGTGCGAGGCCGCCTGCCGGACGAACTCCGTGCCGCCCGGATCGCGTGACCAGTCGTAGGTGCCCGGCGAGGTCAGCGGCGTCTGCGGCGCGCGGTCGCCCGCCGCCACGCCGACTCCACCGCCGCCGATGTTGTACCGGTAGGCCGACAGCCGGATGCCGTCCGCGCCGAACAGCAGGTCGGCCACCCGCTGCCGGGTCGTCGCGGAGAAGCGGGCCAGGTCGTTGACCCACCACGCCCCGGACGCGCCGATGTTGTCGATCGTCTGCGCGGGCGACGACGACACCTGCGCCACGGCCACGGCCGCCGCCGCGGGCACCGGGACGACCACCGCCAGCACCAGGGCGGCCAGGCCGCACACCCACTTCGATCGGGCCATGTCGTGTCCTCCAGGGTGAGGTGGGCTACCTGACCGGCACACCGCCGCGGACCACGCCTGCCGCCACCAGGCTCACGACGGGCGCGGTCGCCGTGCCGTCCGTGTCGATCACCGCCAACGCCAGTGTGTTCGTCCCGTGCTCCGCGAGCACTCCGCCAGGTAGGGAGTAGTCCCGCTGCGGGGACTGGTCGCCGAGGTGCTGACCGACGTTCCAGCCGTTGAGGAAGATCAGCACGCGCTGTCCCGGCCGGGCCGTCGCCGGGAAGCGCAGGACGACCGGGACGTCGTACCCCCTCGGCAGGTCGAGCCGGAACGTCGTGCGGTGCCACGTCACCCCCGGCGGCGACGGGACGTCGGCCCGCTGCCACGTGCGATCGGCGTACTCCGGCAGGTGCCAGCCCGCCCGCTCGCCGTACAGACCGCCGGTGTTCAGCGGTCCGCGCACCGGGTCGGCCAGGTCCTCACCGCCCGCGGCGCCCTGGACCCGCCACGAGATCGGCGCGCCGGACCCGGCGAGCGAAGCGCCGAACAACCCGCGCGGCTGCTTGAACCGGACGTCGTCGGCGGTCCAGTCGTCGTTGTGCCCCATGTTCTCCACGAGCACCGAGATGGTCGCGGGCTCACCCGGCTTGACCAGACCGGGCGGCAGGGCGAAGTCGCCGCGCCCCGGATCGGGGTTCACCGGTTCCGAGTCCGCCTGCACTCCCCCGTTCGCGGACCCGAGGTACCGGCCGTTGACCCACACCAGGTAGACGCCGCGTTTGCCGGTGATCGCGTTCAGCGCGAGCGAGGTCTCCGACCCGGTCGGGGTGAAGTGCCCTCGGTACCAGACGTTGCCGTGGTGGAACCCGTAGTCGTCGCTGTAGAGCACCGGCAGCGTCCTCGGCTTGATCGGGCTCCCGGTGGTCGTCCGCTCGGCCTTCGTCCACCGGGAGTCGTCGAACCCCGGCGCGGCCTCCGGCGCCTCCACGCGGTGCCGCCAGTCCGTCAACGCGGGCAGCACCACCGCGTGCGGCCCGGTGACCTTGCCCAGCAGGCTGCCGCTCGGCGTGCGCCCGACGCGGACCGGGGAACCGCCGATCGCCAGCCGCCGCGCGGAGTCGGGTGCGAACACCTCGACGTCCCCGGTCTCCGCCACGTCGGCGCGGAGCTGGACGGTGCCGCCGAGGACGCGGGCCGACCGCGCCAGTTCCGTGCCGCGCACCAGGATCGTGCCGTCGCCGGTGTCCACCCGCCAGAACTGCGCCGCGGTCTCGTCGGTGCCCAGCAGCAGGAGCAACGGGGGCCTGCCGCCTCCGGTGATCGACACCCTGGCCAGGCCGGAGTGCCGGTAGTCGAGCCGGAGGTCGCCGGAGGCGAACGACGAGCGCACCGCCCCCTCCAGCACCCGCACGGTCGGCGGCGACGAGTAGCGCAGCACCGTGGACCCGTCTTCGCCGTCGCGGCCGTGGAACACGGCCACGTCCCGGCCGCCGATCGGCGCGTGGGTGAGGATCTCCGAGCTCGACCACACCAGCCGCTGGCCGCCGAGGTCGTAGCCCGCCACCAGGATCTTCGCGTCCCGCCCGTCGACGCGGACGGGCACCTGGTACCGACCGTCCGATGTGGACCAGTCCAGCGTCGTGGTCACGTCCGCCGCGCTCGCTCGGTCGGTGTGCCCCACGAGCACGAACTGGGTGCCGGTGTCGGGGTTCGCCCTGGCCGCCGTGTGCACCGCGGGGTCTGCGGGGACGGGTGCGGCGGCAGGGTCCGTCTTCGTCAGCGGCGCGACCGTGGTGGCGAAGTAGCCCTGCCGCTTGAACTCGTCGTACTTCGTCGTGAGCCCGCGCGTCTCGGTGATCGCCGCGCCGTAGTCGTAGGAGGTGTAGACGTCGTTGGGCTGCGGCAGCCAGCCCCACGACGTGCCGCCGTAGGCCATGTAGTAGCCGAACATGGTCGCGCCGCTCGCCACGACGTTCGTCTTGTAGAACACCTTCATGTAGTCGGGTCCGGTGAGCTGCCTGCACTTCTCGTACCCGGCATCCGCCAGGTCGATGGCGCCTGCCTGGTACTCGGCGGCGTACACGGGCGCGTCGTCGCGCAGCCGCCGGGTGACGCCCGCGCCCCACGGGCCCCAGGTCGTGTCGGGGTGGGGGCAGTCGAAGGACTGCGGGTAGTCGTCCACGCCGGGGATCTGCACCGCGCCCTGCCCGGACGACCAGTTCGCCAGGTCGCCGCCGCAGCAGTTGTTGTGCGTGACGGGCACGTCGATGCCGTCCGCGCGCACCTTCTCCTGCAGCTGCTCCATGTAGAGCGGGTCCACGTTCGCGCCGTACTCGTTCTCCACGTTGTAGGCGATCACCGATCCGCCGCGGGTCACCTGGTGGCGCGCGATGATCGGGTCGAGGTGGTCCAGCCACTCGCGGTAGGCGGCGGTGTAGCCGGGGTCGCTGGACCGCGCCCGGCCGGGCACCTGCTTGAGCCAGGCGGGCAGTCCGCCGCCGGTCGTCTCGGCGTTGATGTAGGGCCCCGGCCGGGCGACCACGTACAGGCCGAGCTCCTCGGTCATCCGCAGCAGCCGGTCCACGTCGCGCACGCCGGTGAAGTCGTACACCCCCGGCTTCGGCGAGTGGTAGCCCCAGTGGAAGTACAGCGAGACGCCGTTGAACCCGGCCGCCTTGACCTTCTCCAGCACGTCGCGCCACAGGTCGGGGCTGGGCAGCCGGAAGTAGTGGAACTCCCCCGTCCACAGCAGGATCCGACGGCCGTCGACCGTGAGCGAGTGGCGGTCGTAGCCCACCTCGTGCCGCGGTCCGGCGGGCGGGGCGGCCACCACCGGGGTGGCCACCCCGCCTGCGACCAGCGCGAGCAGGAGGGCGATCAGGAGCGTGCGGGTGCGGTGCATCGGACCGGGGCCTCCGGGGTCACTTCAGCGAGAACGACGCCACTCTCAGGTCACCGGTGAACACGAGGTAGACGTCCTGCCTGCCCCGCGCCTGGCTCAACGCCGCCGTGGTCGTGGCGTAGGCGTAGACGTCACCGGTGCTCGCCACGGGGGCCGTGCCGATCACCTTGCCGTGCACCGGATCGCCGAGCCGGACCTCGATCGAGGCGCTGCCCGCCGAGGCCTTGGACACCTTGGCGCTGAACGTCCTCGGGCCGCGGCCCAGGTTCGCGTCGGTGAACCTGATCCACTGCCCGGCCGCCGCGCCGACCGCGTCGCCGCGCTCCTTGCTCTCGTCGACCAGCGACACGCCCGCGTAGTCGTCGAAGTCGACCGCGCGGGTGTCCTTCGCCAGGTCGCGCGCGGGGATCGTCTCGCCGCGCACGCGCACGCTGCCGCGCTGCCGGATGTCGTCGGCGGAGGCACCCACCGCGATGTCCTGCACCGAGCTCTCCACGACCCACTTGTTCCGCGTCACGTCCCACACCGCGAGGTCGGCGGCCTTCACCGACAGCGTCACGGTCTTCGTCCGGCCGGGATCGAGGTGCACCCGGTCGAACGCGCGCAGCCGCCGGTCGGGCTGCTCGTCGCGCGAGGTCCGCTGGTGGGTGTAGAGCTGCACGACCTCGTCACCGGCCCGGTTGCCGGTGTTCGTGACCCGCACGCTCACCTTGACCTGGCCACGCGCGTCCACCACCGGTGAGTCGACCTCCAGCCCGTCGTAGCGGAACGAGGTGTAGGACAGCCCGTACCCGAAGGGGTACAGGGGTTTCCCGTCGAAGTACTGGTAGGTGCGGTCGCTCTTGATGATGTCGTAGTCGAGGATGTCGGGCAGGTCGGCCGCGGACCGGTACCAGGTCTGGGTGAGGTGGCCGGAGGGGTTGCGGTCGCCGAACAGCACGTCGGCGAGCGCGTTCCCGGTCTCCGCCCCGGCGTGCGTGGTCCACAGCATCGCGGGCACGTTCGCCTGCTCCCAGGTCACGGTCGTGGGGTAGCTGTTCTCCAGCACCACCACCGTGTTCGGGTTCGCCGCGCGCACGGCCCTGACCAAGGCCTCCTGCCCGTCGGCGAGGTTCATGTCGGTGCGGTCGTGGTCCTCGCGGCCGTTGATGAACGGCATGCTGCCCACGACGACCACCGCCACGTCCGCGGCGCGCGCCTTGGCCGCCGCGTCGGCGATCCCGTCGCGCACGACGTCCTTGGTGAACCTGGCCGCCTCCGCCGCGGTGACCGCGCCGAGCACCAGGTGGCCGTCCTGCGCCACCGTCAGGTACTGCTCGGGACCGGACCAGTCGTAGGCCTTCTCGTACCCGGCGTACCGGATCACGACCTGGCCGCCGCCGACGTCCTCCAGCTTGAACTGCTGCTGCACGAACCACCCGGACGGCTGGACCGCGCTGTTGACGAACGACGAGCCGGAGATGGTGACGTACTTGTCGTTGGCCGCGCTGCGCAGCGTGAGCACGCCCTGGCCCCAGTCGAACACGTCGAACTGCTGCGTCGCGCCCGCGCCGCCGTCGGCGATCCGCAGGACATCGCCACCCTCGCCCGCCCCAGCCGTGACGTACCGGCCGGAACCGACCTCCTTCAACGCGATCCGGTCCACGCCCTCGCCACTGGTAACCGTGCCGCCGCTGCCCAGCCGGGCCCGGATGCCGTCGACGGGCGTGACGGCGTAGGGCAGGGCACCGGAGTACCAGTCGGTGTAGAGGGTGTCCGACAGCGGGCCGACCACGGCCACCTTGCGGGACCTGCGCGGGTCGAGCGGGAGCGTGCCGCCCTCGTTCTTCAGCAGCACCACCGCCTCGCCCGCCGTCTCGCGGGCCAGCGCCCGGTTCGCCGGGCTGTCGACGACGTCCTTGGTGATCTTCGCGTACGGTCCACCACCCGGGTCGAACTCGCCGAGGCGGAACCGGACAGCGAGGATGTGCCGCACCGCCGTGTCCACATCGGACTCCGCGATCAGCCCCCTGGCCAACGCGGTCTTGATCGCCTCGATCGTCTTGGTGGAGTTCGTGTCGTCGCTGGTGAAGCTGTCCACGCCCGCCTTGAGCACGGCCGCGTCGGCCGTGGGCAGGTCGGGGTAGTAGTTCTGCGACCCGATCAGACCGTTCGGCGCACCCGCGTCGGTGACGGTGAACAGGTCCTTGTCGGTCCACGTCCGCACGACGTCGTCGACATCGCTGTGCGCGGTCATCGGACGACCGTTGACCAGGTTGTACGAGGTCATCACCCCGGTCGCCGCGTCGGCGGCGATGGCCGGCTTGAACGCGGCCTCGTCGTACTCGTGCTTGACCCGCGGCCGCAGCTGCGAGGACGTGGTGTCCCGGTGGACCTCGTTGTTGTTGGCCAGGTAGTGCTTCAGCACCGGCGCGGTCTTGAGGTGGCGCGGGTCGTCGCCCTGCAGGCCACTGCCGTACGCCGTGGAGATCTCGCCGGTCAGGTGGGTGTCCTCGGAGTAGCCCTCCTCGTTGCGCCCCCAGCGCGGATCGCGCAGCAGGTTCACCACGGGCGCCCACAGCTGGAGCCCCCACACGCCGGGGTTCTCGGCGTTGAACCCGCGGGCCTCGTCGCCGACCGCGGCGCCGACCCGCTTGACCAGCTCGGTGTCCCAGGTCGACGCCAGCCCGACCGCCTGCGGGAAGACCGTGCCCTTGGCGGTGACCACCGCGCCGTTGTCGGACCGGTCGGTGGACCACGCGACCCCGTGCAGCGCCTCGGTCCCGGTCTTGAACGCCGCCACGCCCAGCCGCGGGATCGCGGGCTGGTACTGGTGCAGCAGCGACACCTTCTCGTCCAGGGTCAGCCGCTTGAGCAGGTCGTCGACCCTGGCCGCCAGGGGAAGTCCGGGGTCGCGGAAGGGGAAGACCGCCTGCGCCCGCGCGGGTCCGGCCGAGGCGAGCGCGACCAGCAGCGCGGTCACCAGCAGGGCGAGCAATCGCTTCACGGTCGTTCTCCCGAGTCGTCGAGGACCGCGGTCAGCACCTCGCGGTCGGCCTGGATGAGCACTCCGCGGTCACGTCCGGTCGTGCGCCCGCCGTGCACCGAGGCCACCTCGGCGCCGACCAGCAGCACCTTCCACCCCGGCGGCGCGGACGACGCCTCGACGGTGACCACGTCACCGCGGCGCGAGGTCACGAACCGCGCGCCCGGCTCCCCGTCCACGGTGGTGATCGTCGTCGTGACCGACGCGCCGTCGGCGAGCTCGTACACGTGCAGGGTCACGCCGTCGGCGTAGTCGTACTCCGGCCCGTCGTCGACCGCGCCAACCGGCACCACCGAGCCCGGCCGCACCAGCAGCGGGATGGTCGTGAAGTCGCAGCGGTCGGTCACCCAGCGCGGGCCGTGCACCCGTTCACCGGTCGCGAAGCGCGTCCACGTCCCCTCCGGCACGTAGTACGACACCGCGCCGTCGGCGCTGAACACCGGTGCCACCAGCAGCGAGTCGCCCAGCAGGTACTGGCGTTCGAGCTGGGCGCAGCCGGGGTCGTCCGGGAACTCCAGCACCATCGCCCGCATCATCGGCACACCCGTCGCGGTCGCCTGCCGGGCGGCGTCGAACAGGTACGGCATCAGGCGCGCCTTGAGCTTCGCGAAGTGCCGCAGCACGTCCACGGACTCCTCGTCGAACAGCCACGGCACGCGGTAGGAGTCGCTGCCGTGCAACCGGCTGTGCGAGGACAGCAGCCCGAACGCGATCCAGCGCTTGAACAGCGCCGGGTCCGGCGTGCCCTCGAACCCGCCGATGTCGTGGCTCCAGAACCCGAACCCGGACATCCCCAGCGACAGCCCGCCGCGCAGGCTCTCCGCCATCGACTCGTAGGTCGACTCGCAGTCGCCGCCCCAGTGCACCGGGTACTTCTGCGATCCCGCCGTGGCCGAGCGGGCGAACACGACCGCGTCGCCGTCACCGCGCCGGGCGCGCAGCACGTCGAACACCGTGCGGTTGTAGAGCAGCGTGTAGTAGTTGTGCATCCGCTCCGGGTCGGAGCCGTCGAAGTAGGCGACGTCGGTCGGGACGCGCTCGCCGAAGTCGGTCTTGAAGCAGTCGACCCCCTGCTCCAGCAACGCGTCGAGCTTCGCCGCGTACCACTCGCGGGCGGCCGGGTTGGTGAAGTCCACCAGCGCCATGCCGGGCTGCCACAGGTCCCACTGCCACACGTCGCCGTCGGGCCGCTTCAGCAGGAACCCGCCCGCGGCGCCCTCGGCGAACAGCGGCGAGCGCTGCGCGATGTAGGGGTTGATCCACACGCACACCCGCAGACCGCGCGAGCGCAGCCGTTCCAGCATGCCGGGCGGGTCGGGGAACACGCGCGAGTCCCACTCGAAGTCGCACCACTGGAACTCGCGCATCCAGAAGCAGTCGAAGTGGAAGACGCTCAGGGGGATGTCCCGGTCGATCATCCCGTCGATGAACCCGGTCACCGTCTTCTCGTCGTAGGACGTGGTGAACGAGGTCGACAGCCACAGGCCGAACGACCACGCGGGCGGCAGCGGGGGCCTGCCGGTGAGCGCGGTGTACTTGCGCAGCACGTCCTTCGGCGTCGGCCCGTAGACCACGAAGTACGCCAGGGACTGGCCGGGCACGCTGAACTGCACCCGCGACACGACCTCGGAGCCGACCTCGAACGACACGTTGCCCGGATGGTCGACGAAGACGCCATAGCCCGCGTTGGTCAGGTAGAACGGCACGTTCTTGTACGCCTGCTCGGTCCCGGTGCCGCCGTCGGCGTTCCAGATGTCGACGACCTGCCCGTTGCGCGTCAACGGCCCGAACCGCTCCCCCAGCCCGTACACGACGTCGCCGACGCCGAGCGTCAGCTGGTCGCGCACGTGGTGCTCGCCGTCGACGGTCATGAAGCCCATCGCCTTGGTGCGGCTGGAGGTCAGCCGCCGCCCCTCGGCGACGAAGTCGACGCCCCAGCCCTCCTCGCGCCCGACCCGCACGGACAGCTCGCCGGAGGTCAGCACCGCGGTGCCGTCCTCGTCGGCCACGTCGGCGGTGAAGTCCTCCACGTCCAGCTCGAACACCGGCCGCCTCGGCACCCCGCCGCCGAAGTGGGTGATCACGACGCCGATGACGTCCGGCATCGGCGAGGACAGCCCGATCGTGACGACCGGCCCCTTGAGCGTGTCCCCCCGCTGGCGGATGGGGACCGTCGGCGCGTGCACCTCGAGCGAGCCCTTGCCCGTGGTGACGTCGTGCACCTCGGCGGGGTGGGCGGCCCGCACTCCCGGCCGCAGCATCCAGTAGCCGTCGCTGAACTTCACTTCACCGCTCCCGCCGTCAACCCGCGTGTCAGAGTTCGTTGGAAGATGAGGAAGAACGCGACGGCCGGGATGATGCCCAGCAGCGCCGACGCGCTGGTCGTCGTGGCGTCCATCAGCCGCTGGCCCTGCAGGACACCGAGTGCGACCGGGACGGTCTGGTTGTCCGCCGAGACGAGCAGCACCAGCGGGATGAAGAACTCGTTCCACGTCCAGATGAAGAAGAACACGAACAGCACGCCCAGCGTCGGCCTGCTGATCGGCACCACGATCCGGACCAGGACCTGCCACTTGTTCGCACCGTCGATCCGGGCCGCCTCGAGGATCTCGCGCGGGAACGCGACGAAGGTGGACGACAGCAGGTAGGTGCCGAACGCGGCCTGGACGATCGTGAACACGATGACCACGCCGAGCCGGGTGTCGTACAGGTCGACCTGCTTGAACAGGTAGTAGAGCGGGTAGACCAGCGCCTCCTGCGGCAGCGTGTTGGCGATCAGGAACAGCACCAGCACCCAGAGCCGCCCCTTGATCCGGCCGATCCCCAACGCGTAGGCGTTCAGCACCGAGACCACGACCGCCAGCACCGCGACCGACCCGGCGATCAGGGCGCTGTTGACCAGCTTCCGGCCGAAGTCCACGCGCTGCCAGAAGTCGACGATCCCCTGGATCCGCACCTCCTGGGGCAGCGACAGCGGCCCGTTGGCGGCGTAGTCCGCGGGCGCCTTGACCGCGTTCAGCACGACGATCGCGAACGGGACCAGCATGAGGCCCGCCAGCGCGACGAGCCCGATCAGCACCAGGTAGCGCCCCGGTTCGCGGCGCGCGTGCACGGTCGCCATCAGCTGTCCTCCCTGCGGTTCTGCACGCGCAGGAAGAACGCGGTGAGCAGCAGGATCAGGACGGTGAGCACGGTGGCGACCGCCGCGCCGTACCCGACCCTGGTCCGCTCGAAGAAGTTCTGGAACGAGAAGTACGACGGCACGTTCGTCGCGCCAGCCGGACCGCCCCTGGTCAGCACGTAGATCGGCCCGAACACCTTGAGCGCCGCGATGGAGCACGTCAGCATCACCACGAACACCTCGGGGCGGATGCCGGGCACGGTCACGTGCCAGAACCGGCCCCACCACGAGGCGCCGTCCAGCTCGGCCGCCTCCAGCAGCGCCGGGTCGACCCGCTGCATGCCCGCCATGAAGATGACCACCGGGTAGCCGAGCTGGATCCACACCAGCACGCCCATCACGCTGTACAGCGCGATGTCCGGGTCGCCGAGCCAGTCCCGCGCCAGCGAGCCGAGCCCGACGGCGTCGAGGAACGCGTTGAGCGCGCCGCCCTTCGGGGCCAGGATCCAGCTCCACACGATGCCCGCGACCGCGATCGGCAGCACCTGCGGCAGGTACACGCACGCCCGCAGGACGCTGGCCGTGCGCGGGCCGAACCGCTTGCCGACGAAGTCGAACAGCGCCGCGGCGACGACCAGCCCGGCGATCGTCGGCAGGATCGCCATGGCGACGACCAACCCGACGTTGTGCCGGAAGGAGGCCCAGAAGGCGCTGTCCGCGAACAGCTTCCGGTAGTTCTCCAACCCGATCCACACGGGATCGCCCACGCCGGACCAGCGGGTGAGGCTGATGCCGACGTTCATCGCGAACGGCACGACCACCACGGCGAGCAGCAGGAGCGCGCCGGGGACCAGGAAGACCAGGTAGCCCCCGCGTCCGCCGCTCCGCCATGGCGGCGCGGACCGGGTGGGCTCCGCGGGGGACGGCCGGTCGACGGCCGGGGCGAGGCTCATCCGCCGATGTTCGCGCGGTTTTCCGCGTACGGCTTCGCCAGTTCGTCGAGCACCTGGGAGGGGCTCGCGGTGCCGGTGATGAGCTTCTGCGTCGCGGACACCATCACGTCGTAGTAGCCGGGCGCGGGCCAGTCCGGGTAGTAGGCGAGCCCGTCGTTCTTGGCCAGGGTGTCGAAGTCGTCGTTCAGCGCCTTCGCCGCGGGGTCGGTGGACGGCGTGCCGCCGGGGGAGATCGGGATGCCCCCGGCCTCGCGGAGCACGTCCTGGATCTCAGGGGACAGCGTGATGTCGATGAAGTCGTAGGCCAGGTCCTTGTTCTTCGACCCCGCCGGGACGACCCACTGGTTGCCGCTCGACCCGGCGTTCAGCTTGTTGCCCGGCCACAGGAACGAGCCCCACTGGAAGCCCGTGGCGCCCGCGGCCACGCGGCCCTGCCACCAGCTGCCGGACACCATGATCGGGAACTTGCCCTGGATGAACGACAGCCCCATGTCCTCGGCCTTGACGCCGCTGGCCTCCGGGCTGATGTACTTCTTCGCCACCCAGTCGGCGAACGTGGTCGCGCCGTAGGTCCAGGCGGCGTCGT
Source organism: Umezawaea tangerina (assembly GCF_003002815.1). GTDB lineage: Bacteria > Actinomycetota > Actinomycetes > Mycobacteriales > Pseudonocardiaceae > Umezawaea > Umezawaea tangerina. The sequence continues at coordinate 150,420 of NZ_PVTF01000009.1, forward strand.
GGAAGTCGACGTCACCGGTGTAGCGCTGGTAGCGGTCCACCCACGCGCGGTCGGCCTTGCTCAGCGCGAGCTGGTAGAGGACCTGCTGGGCCGGGTACTCGCCGCCGCCGACGGCCAACGGGGTCACACCCGCCGCCACGAACGCGTCCATCGCGGCGGTGAACTCGGCGAACGTCTTCGGCACCGCGACGCCGCGCGCCGCGAACATGTCCTTGTTGTAGTAGACCGTGACGTACTCGGCGTAGTTGGGGATCCCGAACCACTTGCCCGACCCCATCACACCCCGCTCGTCGTACTGCGAGGTCGTCTTCAGGTTGGGCGCCATGAGCTTGTCCCAGCCGCGGCCGGAGACCTGTTCGCTCAGGTCCGCGAGCAGCCCCTGCCTGGACAGCAGACCGGTGGTCGCGTTGCCCTTGTTGTACTCCAGGATGTCCGGCGCCTCGTTGGAGTTGAGCACCATCGGGGCGGTCTTCTGGATCTGCTCGAAGCCCTTCTCCTCGAACGCGACCTTCACTCCGGGGTGCTTCTCCTCGAACTTCGCGATGGCCGCGGCCCACGCCTTGCCCATCGCGCTGTCCGGGTCCTCGTAGTGCCAGAGCTTCAACGTCTTGGGGTCGGAGTCGCCGGAGGAGCCGCCGCACCCCGACACCGCCAACAGGGCGACGACCAGCGCCGCGAACAGTCGTGTGGACATCAGGCATTCCTCCCGAAGGACCGCAGTGTTCCGCGCGGCGGATTCCGATCCCGTGGTCGACGGGAATTGTTCTCGTGGCCGGAAACCGTTGCCCACAAAAGGGGAACGGGCGGTCGGGTCGACCGCCGTTCCGTTCGCGTGAATCGCTTTGGTGCCGCGCCACGATGTTAGCGATAACACCTGGTCGGTGGCGTTGTCGGCGCGGAAAAAGGCCGCCCGTGACCACAACCGGCCACGGCTCTTGGCGGACCCCTGGTTCCGGTGTAGGTCCGGTGAGGACTAGAGGACGAACCCCTCCGGGAACGGGTCGGTCGGGTCGAGCAGGTACTGGGCCATGCCGGTGATCCAGGCCCGCCCGGTGATCGTGGGCACGACCGCGTCCACGTCGCCGACGCGCTCGGCTCGGACCAGCCGGCCGGTGAACCTGGTGCCCAGCAACGACTCGTTCACGTGGTCGACGCCGAGCTCCAGCTCGCCGCGCGCGTGCAGCTGGGCGAGCCGGGCCGACGTACCGGTGCCGCAGGGCGAGCGGTCGAACCAGCCGGGGTGCACGACCATGGCGTTGCGCGAGTCGCTGCCCGCCTCGCCCGGCGCGGTGAGCTGGACGTGCTTGCAGCCGGAGATCGCCGGGTCGACGGGGTGCACGGGCCGGTCGGTCGCGTTGATGGCCGCCATGATGTCCAGCCCGACGGCCAGCATCCGGTCCTTCTCGGCGCGGTCGAACGGGATGCCGAGGTCCGCGATCGGCAGGATCGTGTAGAAGTTGCCGCCGAAGGCCATGTCGTAGCGCACCGGCCCGAGGCCCGGCACGTCCACCACGGCGTCCTGCCTGATGGCGAACGACGGCACGTTCTCGATGGTCACGGACTCCGCACGCCCGTCCCGCACGACCACCCGCGCCTCGACGAGCCCGGCCGGGGTGTCCAAGCGCACGACCGTCTCCGGTTCGGTGACGGTGACCATGCCGGTCTCCACCAGCACGGTCACCACGCCGATCGTGCCGTGCCCGCACATCGGCAGGCACCCGGACACCTCGATGTAGAGCACGCCCCAGTCCGCGTCCGGCCTGGTCGGCGGCTGCAGGATCGCCCCGCTCATCGCGGCGTGCCCGCGCGGCTCGTTGACCAGGAACCGGCGGAGGTGGTCCATGTTCTCGATGAAGTGCAGGCGCCGCCGCGCCATGGTGTCGCCGGGGACCACGCCGACCCCGCCGGTGATCACCCGCGTCGGCATGCCCTCGGTGTGCGAGTCGACGGCGGTCAACGTCCGGACCGAACGCATGTCAGACCCCCTTCAGGTGGTCGAAGGCGCGCCGCAGGTCGGCGTCGAGCACGTCGAGCTGAGCGGCGGACAGCGGCCCGCGGGGAGGCCTGCACGGTCCGCCGAAGCGCCCGGCCTGGTCCATGCCGCGCTTGATCGCCTGCACGAACTCGGTGCGCGAGTCCCAGCGGAACGCGGCCACCAGCGGCTCGTACAGCTCACGCGCCTCCTCGACCTGGCCGGTGGTCGCCAGCTCGTAGAGCCGCGCGGACTCGGCCGGGAAGACGTTCGGGAACCCGGCGAACCAGCCGGTCGCGCCCATCAGCAGCGACTCCACCACCACGTCGTCCGCGCCCGCCACCACGGTCAGCCCCGGTGCCCGTTCGCGGATCTCCAGCACCCGCCGCACGTCACCGGAGAACTCCTTGACCGCGACCACGTTGTCGATCGCGGCGATCTCGGTCAGCAGCTCCGGGGTGAGGTCGACCTTGGTGTCGAACGGGTTGTTGTAGACCATCACCGGCAGGCCGACGGACGCGACCTCGGTGAAGTGCGCGACGACCTCGCGGGCGTTGGCCCGGTACAGCGTGGGCGGCAGGCACAGCACGCCGTCCGCCCCGTCCTCGGCGGCCAGCTCGGCCCAGCGCCGCGCCTGGTGCGAGCCCGCCGCGTGCACCCCGACCACGACGGTCGCGTCACCGCCGACCGCGGCGATCGCGGTCCGGGCGACCTCCCGGCGTTCGGCGTCGGTGAGCGAGGAGTACTCGCCGAGCGAGCCGTTCGGGCCGACGCCGCGACAGCCGTTGTCGACCACCCACCGGCAGTGCTCGGCGTAGCGGTCCAGGTCCGGCCGCAGCCCCGCGGGCGCGCTCGGGTCCTCGATGTAGGGCAGGGCGGTCGCCACGATGACGCCGTCGAGACGTTCGGTCACAGGTCCTCCTCGGGCAGCAGGGGTGTGTCGGCGAGCTCGCCGAGCCGCAGCGGAGTGGCGAGCGGTCGGCGGTGGAAGGCGTCCGCGTCGGGCAGCGGGTGGCCGAGCCGGGCGGCGGCCAGGTCGGCGACCTCGCGGCCGCACACGCGGCCCTGGCACAGCCCGAGCCCGGCCCGACTGGCCAGCTTCAGGGTGCGCACGTCGGCCGCGCCCCGGTCGAGCGCCACGTCCAGGTCGTGCGCGGTGACCTCCTCGCACCGGCACACCACCGTGTCCGCCAGCAGCCAGCCGTGCCGTCCCCCGCCCACCGGGTGCGCGGCCACCAACGCCATCGCGAACCGCCTGCCCCGACGTACCGCGCGCATCGCCGCGATCGGCGGCTCGGGTGCGCGGGCCGCCGCCGAGCCCGCGACAGCGCCTTCGGCAGCCGCGAGGTCGGCGCCGCCGATGCCGGTGACCTCCCCCGCCGCGTACACGCCGGGGACCGAGGTCGCGCCGGTGGCGTCGACCGCGACGAACCCGTCCACCAGGCGGCAGCCGAGTCCCACGGCCAGCTCCAGGCGCGGGGTGAAGCCGTGGCCGACGCACACGGCGTCGACCGCGACCCGGCGGCGGGTGCCGTCGACGACCGACCAGTCCGGCCGCAGCCTGGCGACCGTGACCGCGGTGACCCGGTCGTCGCCGTGCGCCGCGACGACCGCGGCACGGGTGCGGACCGGGATCCGGTGGCGTCCGAGCACGCCCGCGTACCGCGCCAGCTCGCCCAGCTTGCCGACGTTCGCCAGGGTGTGCGGATACCGCGCCCAAGTGCTGAAGGCGTTGGCCTCCAGCACTTCCAGGACCTGCGTACCGACCCGGACCAGCGACTCGGCGACCGGCAGCAGGAACGGGCCGGTGCCGGAGACGACGACCCGCGTGCCGACCGCGACACCCTGGCCCTTCGCCAACGCCTGCGCGGCGCCGGCGGTGTAGACGCCGGGGAGGTCCCAGCCGGGGAACGGGACGACGCGGTCGTGCGCGCCGGTCGCCAGCACGACGGCGTCGGCGTCGAGCACGTGCGGAGTCCGGTGTGGACTGTCCGCGGGACCGCGGCGGACGTGCAACCGCAAGCCTTCCACCGCCCACACGGTGCTGCTCGCCAGGTGCCGCACGCGGGAGTCCACCCGCTGCGGGGTGCCCCGGTGGTACTGGCCGCCCGGCCACGGCTCGGAGTCGACGAGCACGACCTCCGCACCCGCCCGGACCGCGGCGTCGGCGGCGGCCAGCCCGGCGGGTCCGCCGCCGACCACGACTACCCTCACGTCGGCAGCTCCGCCCCGTGCTGGGTGCGGACGACGTCGCCGTCCGCGGGATAGCGCAGGCACGCGCGGACGTCGGGCACGCCGTTGACCACGACGAGGCAGTCGAAGCAGACCCCGATGCCGCAGAACACCCCGCGCGGGCGGTCCCCGTTCCTGGTGGTGCGCCACGAGGAACGGCCCGCCGCGATCAGGACGCCGGCGATCGTCCGGCCGGGTGGCACGTCGTGCGGTTCGCCGTCGACGGTGATCCTCATCCGAGCACCCCCGGTCGGTCCACTCGGAACGGTGTCGGGTCCAGGTGCGGCTCGGCGCCGGTGACCAGCTCGGTCAGCAGCCTACCGGTCGCGGCCGCCAGGCCGATGCCCGCGCCCTCGTGCCCGGTCGCGTGCCACAGCCCCGCGCACCGCGGGTCGGCGCCGACGACCGGCAGGTGGTCGGGCGCGTACGGGCGGAACCCGCCGTAGGCGCGCACGACCGGCACGTCGGCCAGTACCGGGAACAGCCCCACGGCCCGCCGGGCCAAGGCACGCAGCACCTCGACGCGGATCGAGTCGTCGAACCCGACCCGCTGCCTGCTCGACCCGATGAGCACCGTGCCCCCCGCCGTCGACTCGACCACCGTGGAGATCTGCAGGTCCGCGTCACCGCTGGCGACCGCGCCCACGTAGTCCGCGTCGTACACCTTGTGCCGCACGGTCGGCGGCAGCGCGGCGGTCACCAGGATCACGCCCCGGCGCGGCAGCACGGTGATCGGCGCGCCGAACGCGGCGGACACCTCGCCCGACCACGGGCCGCAGGCGTTGACCACGATGCCGCAGGGCACGTCTCCCCCGGCGGTGCGGACGGCGACCACCCGGTCGTCGCGGCGGCGCAGGCCGGTGGCCCGCACTCCGGGACGCAGGGTGCCGCCGCGTCGGCGCACCGCCGCGAGCAGCGCCTTCGTCACCAGCACGGGTTGCAGCTGGGCGTCCTGCGGGTAGTGCACGGCCGCCACGACCGCAGGGGTCAGGTGGGGTTCGCGCTCGTGCGCCTCGTCCGGGGTGACCACGCGCGCGTCCACGCCCTCGGGTCGTTGGTCCGCGGCGAACCCGAGCAACGCCTTCGCCGCCTCGTCACCGGTCGCCACGACCAGGCCGCCCTTGGCGTCCCACTCCACGTCCACGCCCAGCTCGTCGAGCAGCGCGGGCCAGCGGCGCAGCGACGCCAGTGCGAGGTCGAGCTCGGGGCCGGGTCCCTTGTCGGACACCAGGACGTTGCCCTCACCGGCGGCGCTCGTGCCCGCGCCGAGCGGCCCCCGGTCGAGCACGGTCACCCCGGCGCCCGCGGCGCTCAACGCCTCGGCGCAGGCCGCGCCGATGACGCCGGAGCCGACCACGACCACGTCCGGGTACCGCACTCGCACTCCAATCGTTCATTGAAGTGAACGCTTCGAGCGTAGGCGCGGGTCCGGCGCGGGGTCAATCCCCGTGCGCGGCCCGTCCGGGGTGCGCACCGTCCGGATGTTCCAGCAGCAGGACCGACTCCACCGGGCCGCCGACGGTCTCGTAGGTGTGCGGGGTCTGGGCCGGGAAGCAGACGTAGTCGCCCGGTCCCAGCTCGTACGGCGCGGCCGGCGGGCCGACCCGGAGCACACCGGAGGTGACCAGCACGTGCTCGCGGCCGGGGTGGCCCGCCGAGTACTGGGTCTGCCCCGGTCGGACGCGCTGGTCGTAGACCTCGACGACGGTCTCGCCGATGGTCAGCCTGCGGACCATGCGCAGGTCGACGGCGTTGCTGGAGAGCACGTCCAGGTCGGCGGCGCGCACCAGCACGACCTCCGAGTCGACCGGCGCGGTGAGCAGATCGGACACCGGCACGCCGAGAGCGTTCGACAAACTGAACACCGTGTCGATGGTCGGGTTGCCCGTCCCCGACTCCAGCTGGGACAGCGTGCCCTTCGCGATGCCCGACCGCCGGGCCAGCTCGGACAGCGACAGACCGCCGTGCTCGCGCAGCGCGCGCAGGTTCGTCGCCAGCACCTGCCCGGCCTGCTCCCTGACCACCCGGAGTCCTCCCACTCGGCCATCCCCGCCCGTCCGGCGAGCACGGTACCCGTGACTACCTCCGGGCGAGCCGCACGACGGTCCAGGAGACCGGGGGGAGCACGACGACCAGGCCGTCGTCGTCGACGTCCGCGGTGCCCTGCCTCGGCACGACCCGGTCCGGGTCCTGCTCGGTGTTGGTCGCGGTGGTGTCCTCGTCGGACACCGTCCACACCTCCGCGACCTCCACGTCCCCGAACGCCGCGAGCGGGACCCGCAGCTCCACCGGCTCGGTCCGGTGCCGGTTCACCACGAACACCACCGCGTCCCCGGACGCCCGGTCGTGCGTGGCGACCGCGTCGACCACCGGGACGTCCCCGAAGCGCGCGGTCTCCTGGCTCGGCGCGGTGACCTGCGTCCGCAGCACGTCGCCGCGCGCCAGCCGGGACGTGAGCGCGAACGGGTGGAAGATCGTCTGCCGCCACGCCGGACCACCCGGCTCGCTGCGGATCGGCGCGATCACGTTGACCAGCTGCGCCTGGCACGCGGCGACCACGCGGTCGCTGTGCCGCAGCAACGAGATCAGCAGGCTGCCCACCACGACGGCGTCGGTGACGTCGTAGGTGTCCTCGATCAGCCGGGGCGCGGTCCGCCACTGGACGGGCGGGTCGGCGTGGAAGCGCTTCTGGTACCAGACGTTCCACTCGTCGAACGACACCCCGATCCGCTTGGCGCTCTTGAGCCGCGCGCCGACGGCGTCCGCGGTGGCGACCACGCTGTCGATGAAGCGGTCCATGTCCACCGCCGAGGCGAGGAAGCTGTCGACGTCCCCGTCGTGCACCTCGTAGTAGGCGTGGCAGGAGATGTGGTCGACCTGGTCGTAGGTCAGCTCCAGGACCGTGGACTCCCAGTGGCCGAACGTCGGCATGGCCGAGCTCGAGCTCCCGCAGGCGACGAGCTCCAGCCCCGGTTCGGCCTGGCGCAGCGCCCGCGCGGTCTCGGCGGCGAGCCTGCCGTACTCGTGCGCGGTCTTGTGCCCGGTCTGCCACGGCCCGTCCAGCTCGTTGCCCAGGCACCACAGCGCCACCCCGTGCGGCGCCTCGGACCCGTTGGCGCGGCGCAGGTCCGACAGCGCCGTGCCGCCCTCGTGGTTGACGTACTCGTGGACGTCCAGCGCCTCCTGGACGCCCCGCGTGCCGAGGTTGACCGCGTACATGACCTCGACGTCGGCCTTGCGCGCCCACCGGGCGAACTCGTCGATCCCCACCTCGTTGGTCTCGACGCTGCGCCACGCGAGGTCGCGGCGCGCCGGGCGGTCGGCGACCGGGCCGATGCCGTCCTCCCACCGGTAGGCGGACACGAAGTTGCCGCCGGGGTAGCGGACCAGTGCGACACCGAGCTCGCGGGTCAGCGCGAGCACGTCGCCGCGGAACCCGTCCTCGTCGGCGGTCGGGTGGCCCGGCTCGTAGATGCCCGTGTAGACGCAGCGGCCCATGTGCTCGACGAACGACCCGAAGAGCCTGCGCCGCACCGGCGCGATCACGAAGTCGGGGCTGAGGGCGAGGGAGGCGGTGAGCACGGTTCTCCTGCGGGGTCGCGGAACTCTCGGACAGGGTCTACTTCAGCGCACCGGCACCAACGCCGCCACGCCAGAAGCGCTGGAGCAGCACGAACGCGATGACCAGCGGGACGATCGCCAGCAGCGCCCCGGTGACCACGAGGTTGAACAGCACCCTCGTGCCCGCCTCCTGCTGCGCGGTGTTGAACCACGTGGTGAGCCCGACCGTCAACGGGTAGAGGTCGGCGTCGCTGAGCATCACCAGCGGCAGGAAGTAGTTGTTCCACGTCGCCACGAGCGTGAACAGGAAGACCGTGACGATCGCGGGTCGGATCATCGGCACCACGATCTGCCAGAAGATCCTCAGCTCGGACGCCCGGTCGACGCGGGCGGCGTCGATCAGCTCGACCGGCACGCTCTCGGTGACGTAGACCCGGACGAGGTAGGCGCCGAACGGGCTGAGCAGCGAGGGCAGGATGACCGCCCACACCGTGTTCACGATCCCCAGCCGGGACAGGATCAGGTAGGTCGGCAGCACCAGCGCGGTGGCCGGGACCATGATCATGCCCAGCAGCGCGGTCTCGAAGAACCGCTTGCCCCAGAACGAGAAGCGGGCCAGCCCGTAGCCCGCGAACGCGGCGAGCACCGTGGCCCCGACCGCGCTCGCCCCCGAGTACAGCGCGGTGTTGACCAGCCAGCGCCCGTAGATTCCGTCGTCCTCGCGGAACAGCTGCCCGATGTTGTCGAAGAGCGCGAACCCGCGGCCGAACCACAGGGCGGGGCTGGACAGCAGGTCCGGCTGGCTCTTGGTGGCCGCGATCAGCACCCACAGCAGCGGGACGAGGAAGTAGAGCATCCCCGCCGCCATCACGACGTGCGGCACCCGCGGGTTCGGCTCGCCGAACCGGCGCGACCGCACCCGGACCGCCGCGGTCACGAGCGCGCTCCCCGGCGGCGGCTGACGAACACGAAGGCGTAGGCCACGACGAACACGACGAAGCCGAGCGTGAACGAGATCGTGGCGGAGTAGTTGAAGTTCGAGTACGCGAACGCCTGGTTGTAGGCGTACAGGTTCGGCGTGTACCCGGCCGAGATCTGCGGCGCGAACCTGGCCATGATCTGCGGCTCGGTGAAGAACTGCATGGTCCCGATGACGGTGAAGATCGCGGCCAGCGAGATGGCCTGCCGGATCGCGGGGACCTTGACCCGCAGGGCGATCTGCACCGGTGAGGCACCGTCGATCACCGCCGCCTCGTACATCTCGCGCGGCACGCCCTGCAACGCCGAGTGCATGACGATCGTGTTGTAGCCGGTCCACGCCCAGGTGACGACGTTGCCCAGCGACACCAGCAGCAGCGGACCGCTGAAGAAGTCGACCGGGTCCCCGCCGAACAGGCTCGTCACGCCGCTGAACGGGCCGAACGTCCTGCTGTACAGGAAACCCCACATGAGCGCGCCGATGACGGCCGGGACGGCGTAGGGCATGAACGCGAACAGCCGGTAGAGCATCGCGAACCTGGTGGTGATCGCGTCCAGCGCGAGGGCGCCCGCGAGCGCGATGCCCAGCATGACCGGGATCTGCACGACGCCGAACAGCAGGACGCGCAGGAAACCGTCCAGCAGCAACGGGTCCGTGAACGCGCGCAGGTAGCCGTCGAGGCCGCTGAACCGCGACCCCAGCACGAGGCTCTTGGTGAAGAAGCTGAGGTAGAGCGCGAACCCGAGCGGTACCACCAGGAACGCCACGACGACGAGGAAGAACGGCAGCACGAACAGCATCCCGGCGAGGGAGTGCGCGGTGACGCCGCGCGACCTGCGTCGCGGCACCCGCTCGACCGTCCGGCGGCCGGGCGCGCCACCGGCCTTCGGCGCCGTTCCCGGCAGTGCCCGTGTCACGGGGAACCTCCTGTCGTCGGCCGCGTGCGGGCTACTGGGTGACGGTGAAACCCTGCTGCTGGGCGTAGGCGACGACGTTCTTCTGCGTCTCCTCCAGCACCGAGCCCCACGACCTGCTGCCCGCCATCGCCTCGGCGCTGCGGTCGTTGAGGTCGCCGAACACGAAGTCCTGGAAGGGCGTGTACTGGAACTCTCCGAGCTTCTCCGACACCGGCACGAAGATCTCGTTCACCTTCTGCCCGGCGAAGAAGTCGTAGGCCTTGCCGGTGAACGCCGGGTCCGCGGCCACGTTCTTGACCAGCGGGTAGAGGAAGGCCTTGTTGAGGCCGACGTCCCAGGCCGCCTTCGACGAGCCGAACAGCTCCCTGGCCACCTCGGTCGCCGCCTTGGGGTTCTTGGCCTGCTTGGTGACCGTGAACGTCGAGCCGCCCCAGTCGCCCTGGTCGTCGGCGCCCGCGGTCCACTGCGGCATCGGCGCGACGGCCCACTTGCCCGCGGTGTTCTTCAGCGACCCGGCGACGTAACCGGGGGTCCAGCCCGCCGCGGCCCACGTCCAGTACTTGCCGGAGTCGAGCGCCGCGGTGGCGTCGGCGGTGAAGAACGGGTCCTTGGCCATCAGGCCCTTCTCGACCAGACCGCCGTGGAGGTCGAAGACCTTCTTGCACTCCGGGCTGGTCAGGTTGATCTTCACCTTCTCCTTCGCCGCGGCCCGGGAGTAGCCGTAGGGCCTGCACCCGGCCTGCCACATCAGCCCGTTGATCCAGCCGCCGTCGCTGCCGAAGCTCGCGATGTAGGCGCCGGGATCCGCGGCCTTGATCCTCACCGCGGCGTCGGCGTACTCGGCCCACGTCCTGGGCACCGGGATCTGGAACCGGTCGAACAGGTCCTTGCGGTACATCAGCGCCATGGGCCCGCCGTCGACCGGGATCGCGTACACCTTCTCGCCGTCGGTGGCCTGGCTCCAGGCCCACTCCGCGTAGAGGTCCTTGTCGTCGTTGGCGCCGTACTGGCCCATGTCGACGAGTGCTTCGAGGATGACGAACGTGGGGATCTCCTGGAACTCGACCATGGCCACGTCCGGGGCGCCCGTCCCGGCCGTGAACGCGGTCTTCAGCTTGGCGTACTGGTCGGGTCCCGTCCCCACATTGGTCCAGTCGATCTGGACGTCGGTGTGCGAGGCGTTGAAGGCGTCCACGACACCCTTGAACTCCGGGTACCACGCCCACACCGAGACGTGCGCGGGCTTGCCGTCCGTGCCCGTTCCCTCGCTCGCGCCATCACCGCCGCTGCACGCCGCGACCGCCAGCAGGCACCCGGCGGTGAGCACCGACAAGATCCTCCGCACCCTGGTAGCACCGGGCATGAGCAGCACCTTCCTGTCGCGACGGTCATGAGGGCACGCCGAGGGACCGCCGGGGCGGCGGTGGGCGGGTGAGGGCGCGGAAGTCGTGCGGCGACGCCTCGGGGCGTCCGGACGCCCCGAAGGGGTGTTCGCGCCGCGACCGGTCAGACCGACTGGCCTGGCCGTGGCGGCACCGGAATTGCTGCGCTGCAAAGGACTATGGCCTGACTTTTGCCGCGCTGCAAGACCTCACCTGAACTTAATTCCAGCGAGATCCCGTGCTGGATTGGTTCAGGGCGGCGGGTCGTGTTGTCCCGGCGCCGGACAGCGGGGCACACTCCCTTGCAGCGCTGCAACGGGAACCGCCGCCCGTGCAGGTCCGGACCGAGGAGTGCCATGCGCGACGCCACCCTGCGCGACGTAGCCCAGCTCGCGGGCGTGTCGGCCCGGACGGTCTCCAACGTGGTCAACGGCTACGCGCGCGTCACCGAGCGCACGAGGGTGAAGGTGGAGCGGGCGATCGTCGAGCTCGACTACCGGCCCAACGTGCTGGCCCGCAACCTCGCGAACGGCCGGTCGGGGCAGATCGCCGTCGTCGTGCCGTACCTGGACACGCCGTACTTCGCCGAGCTGCTCCAGGGCATCATCCCGCGGGCGCGGGAGCGCGGCTACAACGTGCTGATCGACCAGACCGACGGCGACCCCGTGCACGAGCGCGAGCTGATCCGCCGGGGCGCGCGCGGGTTCGCGTTCGACGGCATGATCCTGAGCCCGCTCGGCCTCGCGCAGGCCGACCTCTCCGACCACGACGCGTCGCTGCCGCTGGTCATCCTCGGCGAACGCACCTCCGCGAGCACGTTCGACCACGTCGGCATCGACGACGTCCAGGCGTCGCGGGAGGCCACCCGGCACCTGCTCGACCTGGGCAGGCGGCGGATCGCGGCGATCGGCGACCAGCCGTACCCGACCGGCGAGGCGGCGCAGCTGCGCACCCGCGGCTACCGGCTGGCGCACGAGGACGCGGGGCTGGCCGTCGACGAGTCGCTGGTCATCGGCACGCCCCGGTTCAACCGGGCCGACGGCGCGGGTGCCATGACCCTGCTGCTGGACCGGGACGACCCGCCGGACGCGGCGTTCTGCTACAGCGACCTGGTGGCGCTCGGCGCCCTGCACGCCGCGCTGGAACGCGGGCTCCGCGTGCCGGAGGACATCGCGCTGATCGGGTACGACGACATCGAGGAGGGCCGCTACTCCAACCCGACGATCAGCACGATCTCGCCGGACAAGACCGCCATCGCGGCCACCGCGGTCGACCGGCTGCTCCAGCGCATCGGCAGCACCGAGCCGCTGCCGGGCATCGAGGTGCGCGCCACCCACCGGCTCGTCGCCCGGCAGAGCACCGTCGGCCGCCTGCGCGGCTGAGCCCAGCCCCTGATCGCCGATCCGGGGATGGACGAGCCGTGGTCACCGTCCCGTTCCGCGCCCACGCTGGTGTGGCAAGCAGTTCACGGGAAAGGGATCCACCATGAAGATCGCGATCGTCACCGGCGCCAACCGCGGGCTCGGCCGCAACGCCGCGCTCGCCCTGGCGCGCCGGGGCGTCGACCTGGTCATCACCTACCGCTCGAACGCCGCCGAGGCGGACGCGGTCGTCCAGGAGGTGGCCGCGCTCGGCCGCACGGCCGTCGCGCTGCCGCTCGACGTCGGTGCGACGGCCGGGTTCGCCGGGTTCACCGACGACGTCCGGCGCGTGCTGAAGGGGACCTGGGACCGCGACACGTTCGACTTCCTGGTCAACAACGCGGGCATCGGGATCCACAGCAGCTTCGCCGACACCACCGAGGAGGTGTTCGACGAGCAGATGGCCGTCCACTTCAAGGGCGTCTTCTTCCTCACGCAGGCGCTGCTGCCGGTCATCGCCGACGGCGGCCGGATCCTCAACGTGTCCTCCGGGCTGGCCCGGTTCGCGGGCCCCGGCTACGCGGCCTACGGGTCGATGAAGGGCGCCGTGGAGGTGCTGACCCGCTACCTGGCCAAGGAGTTGGGGCCGCGCGGCATCACGGTGAACGTGATCGCGCCCGGACCGGTCGAGACGGACTTCGGGGGCGGCGTCGTGCGCGACAACGCCGACGTGAACGCCGCCCTGGCGGCGCAGATCGCACTCGGCCGGGTCGGCGTGCCCGACGACATCGGCGGCGTGGTCGCGTCCCTGCTGTCCGACGACAACGCGTGGATCACCGGCCAGCGGATCGAGGCCTCGGGCGGCATGCTGCTCTGACCTTCGGTGGACGTTTGGTCTATAGTTGGACCGAACGTCCAGGCGAAGGGTGGTCATGTACCTCGACACCAGGTCCGGCAGGACCTATCCGATCGACGCCGGGCGGTGGCGCGGGGACGACGGGGCGCCGTTGACGGTGACCCCGTCGCCCGGCATCGGACCGGACGACGTCGACACCGGCGTCCGGTCGCTGTGGCGCTACCGGGCCGCGCTGCCCGGCGGGATCGGGCGGCCCGTCTCGCTCGGCGAGGGCTGCACCCCGCTGGTCGAGGGGAGGTGGGGCGAGACGGTCGTGCGGTTCAAGCTGGAGTGGTTCAGCCCCACCGGCAGCTTCAAGGACCGCGGCACCACCGTGATGATGTCGCTGCTGGCCCAGGCCGGGGTCGACGCCGTGGTCGAGGACAGCTCCGGCAACGGCGGCTCGTCCGTCGCGGCCTACGCAGCCGCCGCGGGCATCAAGGCCCGGATCCTGGCGCCGGAGGGCACCTCGCCCGCGAAGGTGTTGCAGAGCAAGGCCTACGGCGCCGAGGTCGTGCTCGTGCCGGGCGACCGCTCGGCGACGTCCGCGCGGGCGCTGCGCGAGTCGGCCGACACCTGCTACGCGAGCCACAACTGGCACCCGTTCTTCCTGCAGGGCACCAAGACCCTCGCCTACGAGCTGTGGGAGGACCTCGGGTTCACCGCGCCGGACAACGTCGTCACGGTGGCGGGCGCGGGCAGCATCGTGCTGGGCTGCGACCTCGGGTTCGGCGAGCTGCTGGCGGCGGGCCGGATCGACCGGCTCCCCCGGCTGCTGGTCGCCCAGCCGTCGAACTGCGCGCCGATCGACGCGGGCTTCCACGGCCGCGCCGACGTCGCGTTCGCCCCGACGATCGCCGAGGGCACCGCGATCCGCGAACCCGTCCGGCTGCCCGAGGTGCTCGCCGCGATCCGCCGCTCCGGCGGTGACGTCGCCGCGATCCCGGAGGCCGACATCGTCGCCGCCGTGCGCGGTCTGGCGGGCATGGGCCTGTACGCCGAGCCCACCAGCGCCACCGCCGCGGCGGCGGTCGACGTGTTCACCGCGCGCGGCGCGATCCGCCCCGGCGACACGACCGTCGTCGTGCTGACCGGGTCCGGGCTCAAGGCCGCGACGGCGATGGGCGGGCTGTTCGGATGACCGAGGACGAACTGCTGCTGCGCGAGGCCGGGACGATCGCCACCGCGCTCGGCCGGATGTTCCCCGGCCTGTGCGAGGTCGTCCTGCACGACCTGCGCGACCCCGAGCACACCATCCGGGTCATCGAGAACAACCTGTCCGGCCGTTCGATCGGCGATCCCGCGACGGAGCTCGGCGTCGCCCGGATCCAGGACTCGGACTACCCGAACGTCATCCAGAACTACCCCAACACCTTCCCCGACGGGCGGCCCGCGAAGAGCACGTCCATCGGCATCAAGAACAGCGAGGGCACCTACGTCGCCGCGCTGTGCCTGAACCTGGACGTGTCGCTGTTCGCCACCGTCGCCCGCAGCCTGCACAACCTGGTGCGCACCGACGAGCAGGAGCAGCCGCTCGTCGAGAACCTCAGGGCCCGGACCGTCGACGAGCTCCGGTCCCTGGTCGAGGAGTTCGCCGCCGCCCGCGGCCAGACCCCGCGCAGCCTGAGCCCGGCGGCCAGGAAGGAGCTCCTGCGCTCCCTCAAGGAAGGCGGGTTCCTCGACGTGAAGCACTCGGTCCCGGTGCTCACCGACATCCTCGGCGTCTCCCGCGCCACCGTCTACAACTACGTGAGGTGACGACCATGACCACTCCGCACCTCCTGCTGGACCGGGCCAAGGTCGAGCGCAACGCCGACCGCCTCCGCACCCACGTGGCGAGCCTCGGTTCGACCCTGCGGCCGCACGTGAAGACCTCGAAGTCCGTGGACGTGACCAGGCTGCTGTTCGACGGCGGCACCGGGCCGATCACCGTGTCCACGCTCCGCGAGGCGGAAGCGTTTGCGGCCAACGGTTTCACCGACGTCCTCTACGCCGTCGGCATCGACCCGCACAAGCTGGACCGGGTGCTCGCCCTCCGCCGGGCCGGGGTGGACCTGGTCGTGCTGCTCGACAGCGTCGCCCAGGCGCGCGCCGTCGCCGAGGCGGGTGTGCCCGCGTTGGTCGAGGTCGACTGCGACGGCCACCGCGGTGGCGTCACACCGGGCGCGCCCGAGGTCCTGGAGATCGCCGCCGTCCTGGGCGAGCACCTGCGCGGTGTCCTGACCCACGCGGGCGAGTCGTACTTCTGCTACACCGAGCCGGAACTGGTCGCGGCGGCCGAGCACGAGCGCACCACCGCCGTCGGCGTGGCGGAAGACCTGCGGGCGGCCGGTTTCCCGGCACCGGTCGTCAGCGTCGGCTCCACCCCGACCGCGCACTTCGCCCGCGACCTGACCGGGGTCACGGAGGTGCGGGCGGGCAACTTCGTGTTCTTCGACCTGGTGATGGCGGGCATCGGCGTGTGCACCGTGGACGACCTCGCCCTGTCCGTGGTCACGACCGTCATCGGCCACCGGCCGGACAAGGGCTGGATCCTCACCGACGCGGGGTGGATGGCCACCTCCCGCGACCGCGGCACCGCCGCCCAGCCGACCGACCAGGGCTACGGCCTCGTCATGACCGAGGACGGCACGCTCATCCCGGACCTGCTGATGACCGGTGCCAGCCAGGAGCACGGCGTCCTGTCGCTGCGCGACGGCAGCACGGCCCCCTTCCCCGACCTCCCGGTGGGCACCCGGCTCCGCGTCCTGCCCAACCACGCGTGCGCCACCGCGGCCCAACACGACCACTACGACCTCGTGGACTCCAGCACCGCCTGGCCGCGGGTGAACGGCTGGTGACCTGATGCGCTTCCTGTCCGAGACCGAGTCCGCCGCCCTCGTCACCGAGGAGCTGGCCTACGACGCCGTCCGCGCCGCGCTGGTCGCCGCCGTGGACCCGGCCAGCACGACCTTCCCGGCGCTGCCCGCCCACGGTTCGCTGCCGCACAACAGGTTCACCATGAAGTCGGCCTCGGCCCACGACGTGGCGGGCGTGAAGATCGGCAGCTACTGGCCCGACAACACCGACATCCCCCGACACAACTCCACGATCCTGCTGATCGACCAGGAGACCGGCCGGATCGCCGCCGTCGTGGAGGCCGGGACCGTCAACGCCTACCGCACCGCGGCGGCCGACGCCGTGGCCGCGGACACCCTGGCGCGCCAGGACGCCACCACGTTGACCGTCTTCGGCACCGGTCACCAGGCGCGCTACGAGTGCACGGCCGTGGCCCGGATCCGCCCGATCGACACCGTCCACGTCGTGGCCCGCACCCCCGCCCACGGCGCGGACATGGTGGAGCACCTGGCCGCCAAGGGTCTCAAGGCCACCGTCACCCCGGCGGAAGAGGCCGTCCGGGCGGCGGACATCGTCGTCACCGCCACGACCGCCCGGTCACCGCTGTTCGACGCGGCCTGGGTCCGGCCCGGCACCCACCTCGCGTCGATGGGGTCGGACGCGCGTGGCAAGCAGGAGCTCCCACCGGCCCTCCTCGCCACGGCCGCCCTGTTCTGCGACCTGCCCGCGCAGTCCACGACGATCGGCGAGTTCCAGCACGCCCTCGCCCGACCGGTCACCGCACTGGGCGACGTCCTCGCCGGCCGTGCCCCCGGCAGGCACGACGACGACACCGTCACCGTGTTCGACAGCTCGGGCATCGCGTTGCAGGACCTCTACGTCGCCACCGCCCTGCTCGCCCTCAGCCGAACGTGACCCGCTCCAGGAAGAAGTCCAGCAGCCCTCCGTCCCCCAGCACCTCGACCGTTCCCCTGTCCACCGACCGCCGCCCGTAGAGCACCAGCAGCAACTCCACCAACGGCCCGCGAACGGCCACCGCGGACTTCTCGTGCGCCCGCCGCCACCGGATGACCTCCCCGGTCAGGTCGACGACCCACTCGGCGTCGTCGACATCGGTGGCGTGCAGGTGGATCGTCCGGCCGGGTCCGAGCAGCTCGCGCTGGGTGGGCTTGAGGTCGAGCATCACCGGCAGCGAACCCAGTTCCATCCACTCGTCCACGGTGTCCACCGCGACCTCGGGGTCGAGCTCGAACTCCTGCCCCAGCGCCAGCACCGCGTCCGCCCGGTGCACCGCCGTCTCGTGCGCGAACCGACGTGCCCAGAACAGCGGCGACCCACCCGGCACCGGTGTCCACATCCCGGCGTCGGGGCCCGCCTCGGCCAGTGCCTCGGAGAGCGCGAGCGCTCCCACGGTGAGCCACGGGCCGACCACCACCGGGTCCTCCTCCGCGTACGGAGACAGGTCGCGGAAGAACTCGTCCGACGGAGGCTCGGTGGCCCGCGTCCGCACCACGTCGGCGGCCCACCGCTGCCCACCGCCGAGGTGGCGCAGCAGCTGGCCCGCGTTCCACCCTGGACAGGAGGGAACCGGTGTGGTGAGGTCCGCGTCCACGATCGAGGCCGTCAGCAGCTCGGTCTGCGCGACGATCTCCGCGCGGTGCCGGTCGAAGTCCATGCGCACAAGATAGGGGCGGACACCGACGAAAACCGGGCGGCGGCTAGAAAGCCGAGGTCACCGGCCAGCCGATCTCCATCCGGTCGCCGAGGTAGACCTCGCGCACCGGCCCGTCCGCACCGATCCCCCGCTCGGCCACGTACGTGCCCAGCGCCCCGTACGTCCGGTCGGCCCGGTCGTGCGTCCCCTCGTGCACGGTCACCGCCATCCGCGCCGCCGGGACCTCCACCACCCGCACCCGCCCGGACACCGCGACGTCCGCGTCCACCGGCACGAACAGCGTGGCCGCGCCCACGCCGTCGCTGAACAGCTCGGTCGCGTACATCCCGTGCAGCGGCCCCGCGCCGGCCACGGCCTCGAGCTCGGCCACCGCGTCCCGGTACCACTGGTCCACACCTGCGATGCCGACCACCTCCGAGATCGCCGCCGCCCGCACCGCGGGCACCTCCCGGAACTCCACCCGGATCGCCGGAGGACCGGAGGTGAGCAGTCCGCGCAACGCCGAGATCGCGTCGCGGGTCCGATCCAGCTGCGACTCCAGCCTGCGCAGGTGCGCCGCCACGACCTCATCGCGCGCCGACTCGTCCGGCGCCTCGAGCACCGCCTTCACCTCGGGCACCGGCATGTCCAGCTCGCGGAAGCGGCGGATCAGCTGGGCCGCCCCGACCTGCCCGGTGTCGTAGTAGCGGTACCCCGACACCGGGTCGATCCGCGCGGGCTCCAGCAGGCCGAGATCGTGGTAGTGGCGCAACGCCTTCCTGCTCAACCTCGTCATCGTGGAGAACTCCCCGATGGACAGCAGAACCGCCACGGCCACCCCTACTCCCCGATCACCAGCGCGCTGACCAGTCCGTCGTGGACGGTGAAGTCGAACCCCAGGTCGACCTGCCCACCGGGGAAGTCCCCTTCCACGTGCGTCGTCACCAGGTGGCGATCCTCCCCCAACGACCTCTCCCCCGTCACCGTGGACGTGAACGTCCACTGCGCCGAGGTCCGCTCCTGCCACGCCGCGATCTCCGCCCGCCCCCGGTAGGTCACCCCTTCGTCCACCACCGTCCCGTCCTCGCTGAAGCACTCCGCGACGGCGCGCGCGTCACCGGCGTCGGCGGCCTTGAGGTAACGGGTCACAACGGCTGGTGCGCTCATGACTATCTCCTCCACTCGGTTCCACCTACCCGAGCGATGCTCGACCTTCCCGCAGCGGGAAGGTCAAGGCCTCGTCGTCTCCAGCGGTACGGCGTTCGAGCGGACGAGGCCGAGCTGGACGGACTGGCGGGGCAGGAGGGCGTCGAGGACCCAGTCGGTGGCGGTGCGGATCCTGTTGCCGGGCATGGCGAGGAGGTGGTAGCCGCGGGTGACGACCTTGGCGACGATGCCGGAAAGGGGGATGTGCAAGGGGTTCGCGGCGGCCTGGGTGCCACCGAGGTCGACGACGAAGCCGAGGTCGTGGTGCTTGTAGTCGCGCAGGCGGTCGCCGTAGCCGAGGGAGGCGGCGACGTTCTTGCCCGCGAGGGTGCCCTGGCGGGCGGCGTGCTGGGCGGTCATGGCGGTGACCTCGCCGGGGCGGGTGAGGTCGGGGACGGCGGCCGCGTCGCCGCAGCAGAACACCTCGGGGTGACCGGCGACGGTCAGGTCGGGCTCGACGACGAGCCTGCCCTTCTTGGTCTCCAGACCGGTGCCCTCGGTAAGGGGGTCCGGGCGGACGCCGACGCACCAGGCCAGCGTCCTGGTCGCGACGAAGCCGCCGGACTTCAGGTGCACGCCCTCCTTGGTCGCCTCGCCCACCGAGTCGCCCATCCGCACCTCGACGCCGCGGTTGCGCAGCACCTTGTCCGCGGCGCGCGACAGCCGCGGGTCGAGCTCGGGAAGGACCTTCGGCGCCACGTCGAGCAGGATCCAGCGCATGCGCTGACCGCGGAGCTCCCGGTGCCGCTTGGCGATGGCCTTGGTGAACAACGGCCCTTGGGCGGCGACCTCGGTACCGGTGTAACCGGCGCCGACGACCACGAACGTGCACCGCGCGTCGCGTTCCTCCGGATCGTCGGTGGCGGCGGCCAGCTCGACCTGCCGGATGACGTGGTCGCGCAGGTACAGCGCCTCGGCCACGCCGCGGAAGCCGTGCGCGTGCTCGGCGACGCCGGGGATGGGCAGCAGCTTGTTCACGCTGCCCGACGCGAGGACCAGCCGGTCGTAGGCCAGCTCGTGGGAGCCGCCCTCGGGGTCGGTGTAGGACACCTTGCGGTCGTCGAGCGAGATGCCGTCGACATCGCCCTGCGCCAGCCGGACCCGCGGCAGCGCGGCGGACAGCGACACGGTCACCCGGCGCGGGTCCACGACGGCCGCGGCGACCTCGGGGAGCAGGGGCAGGTAGAGGAAGTAGTCCGTGCGGTTCACCAGGACGATCTCCACCGGCGCGTCGCGCGGCAGGGTGCGGGACAGGGAGCGGGCTGCCTGGAACCCGGCGAACCCACCCCCGACGATCACTACGCGAGTCGCTGCGGCCATGTCCTCCACCCTGTCGCACAACGGTGGCCGCCGCAGAGCGAGAGCCCCGACACATTGTGCACATTTAAGTTGTGCACGAGGTAACTCGTCGCTAGCGTCGTGGGTGTCAGGTCAGCACAGCGTTGAGGAGCCAGAGATGACCGTCGTTCTGGAACAGGCAGCACGGGACTTCGCCGACGCCACCGCCAAGCCCCCGTACCTCTTCGACCTCGGCCCGGAGAAGGGCCGCAAGACGGTGGACGAGGTGCAGTCCGGCGAGGTCGCCAAGCCCGCCGTCGACATCGAGGACCTCACCGTCGCCGGCGGTCCGTCGGGCCGGGTGAAGGTGCGGATCCTGCGACCCGAGGGCGTCACCGGACCGCTGCCGGTGATCCTCTACATCCACGGCGCGGGCTGGGTGTTCGGCAACTCCCACACCCACGACCGGCTCGTCCGCGAGCTCGCCGTCGGCGCCAACGCCGCCGTGGTGTTCCCCGAGTACAGCCTCTCCCCCGAGGCCCGGTACCCGGTCGCCATCGAGGAGGGCTACGCGGTCGCGCAGTGGATCGGCACCGCCGAGGGCGCCGCCAAGGGGCTCGACGGCGGCCGGATCGCGATCGCGGGCGACTCCGTCGGCGGCAACATGACCATCGCGCTCACCCTGCTGGCCAAGGAGCGCGGCGACGTGTCGTTCACCGGCCAGGTGCTGTTCTACCCGGTGACCGACGCGGCCTTCGACACCCCGTCCTACCTGGAGTTCGCCGAGGGCTACTTCCTGCGCCGCGACGCCATGCAGTGGTTCTGGGACCAGTACACGACCGACCCCGCCCAGCGCGCCGAGATCACCGCGTCCCCGCTGCGCGCCACCACCGAACAGCTCGCGGGTCTGCCACGGGCGCTGGTCATCACCGGTGAGGCCGACGTGCTGCGCGACGAGGGCGAGGCCTACGCGAACAAGCTCCGCGCTGCGGGCGTGCCCGTCACCGCGGCCCGCTACCAGGGGATCATCCACGACTTCGTGATGCTGAACGCGCTCGCCGACACCAACGCGGCCAGGGCCGCCATCGCCCAGGCGATCGCCTTCCTCAAGGCGGCGCTCTGACCCGACCGGACCGGCCGGCCGCCCACGCGGCCGGCCGAACGCGGTCCTCTACCCTGGTGGACCCGCTACCCCAGGAGATCAGGTCCGTTGCCCGAGAACACCCCGTCCGACCTGCGCGCCGACTGCTCGAACTGCTTCGGGCTCTGCTGCGTGGCACTGGCCTTCTCGGCCTCGGCGGACTTCGCGGTGGACAAGGACATCGGGACGCCGTGCCGCAACCTGCTCGCGGACTACCGCTGCGGGATCCACACGGAGCTGCGCCCCGCAGGGTTCTCCGGGTGCACGGTCTACGACTGCTTCGGCGCGGGCCAGAAGACCTCCCAGGTCACGTTCGGCGGTGAGAGCTGGCGCGCGTCGGCGGACACCGCGAAGTCGATGTTCGCGGTGTTCCCCGTCATGCGCCAGCTGCACGAGCTGCTCTGGTACCTGACCGAGGCGTTGGCGCTGCCGGCGGCCAGGTCGGTCCACGCCGACCTCCGGGCCGCGTTGGAGGAGACCGAACGCCTGACCCGCACCGCACCGGAGGCCTTCGGCGCGGTGGACGTCGCGGGCCACCGCGAGAGCGTCAACGTGCTGCTGCTGCGCACCAGCGAGCTCGTCCGCGCGGGCACGCCGAAGATCAGGAACAAGAGGATCCGCCGGGGCGCGGACCTGATCGGCGCCAAGCTCCAGGGCGCCGACCTGCGCGGGGCTAACCTGCGCGGCGCCTACCTGATCGGGGCGGACCTCCGCGGCGCCGACCTGCGGCTCGCCGACCTGATCGGCGCGGACCTGCGGGACGCGGACGTGCGCGGCGCGAACCTCGCCGAGAGCGTCTTCCTGACCCAGGTCCAGCTCAACGCCGCCAGGGGTGACGCGCGGACGACGTTCCCCGCCGCGCTCACCCGGCCGTCGCACTGGTGATCAGGCGGGCGGCTGCTCGACCACCACGCCGAACATCCGGCGCGAGGCGTGCTGCTGGGCCAGCCTGCGCAACGCGATGAACACCGCGTCGCCGAGCACCGTGCCGACGACCGCGCTCTCCACCATCAGCTCGGGCGTGGGCAGGCCGCCGATCGCCTCGAGGTCGACCTGGGCGATGCTGTCGGCGCACTCCGCGTACTGCGGGAAGATCTTGATGAGCTGCTCGTGCCCGAGGTCGCGGAGCGTGCACAGCAGACCGACCAGCGACTTCACGTACACGTCGTCGGGCCCGATGGTCCACTGGCGCTGCGCGGCGATCTCCTCGATGTGGCCCATCGCCCACGCGCGGCTCTCCTCGTCGACCTCTTCCTTGCGCACGATCAGGCCGTGCTGCGCGGCGCCGAGCAGCTCGTGCGTCGCGGCCTGCTCGTCGATCGCCCGGACGACCTCGCGAACGTCCACGATGGACAGTCCGCCGACGTCGAGCAGCGCGCGCACGAGCTTGAGCCGCTGGAGGTGCCTCGCCTGGTACTGGGCCTGGTTCGGACTGGTCAGCTCCCCAGGGGGAACGAGCCCTTCGCGCAGGTAGTACTTGATCGTGGCGACTGGAACACCGGACTCGGCGCTCAGCTCGGCCATCCGCATCCGGGCCCTCCTTCGTCGTACCGCCCGACTGCAGTGTATCTCCGATTACGGATAGCCTCGGTATCCACCCTGACCCGCCCACCCGAACGTGTGCAACAATTCGCCGAAGGTATTCACGCGCGATATTCGCAGGTCTACAGTCTGCATTGTTCACGTGATTTCCGACACCGAAGAAGTAGGACTGGCGTTCAGGTTGAAGAAGGTCGTCTCAATCGGGAACACCACGACGAAAAGGCGAGTTGGCACGCACATGGCAAGAGAACGCGCGACCGGGCGGCCCCACGTCCGCGCCCTGCCCATCGCGCCGGATCCCCAGGTCAACGACTTGTCCGTGGTCACGCGCCCGGCCCCGCCCGCCGACGCGGGAGTCATCACGGTGGTCGGTGAGGTGGACGCGGCATCGGTCGGCGCACTCACCGCCGCGATCACCGACGCCCGAATCTGGTTAACCGACATAGTTGTCGACCTGAGCGGGGTGACAACGTTCTCGGCGGCCGGGATCAGCGCATTGCTGACGGACGCGCCGGTGCGATTGGTGTGCTCGCCGTCGGTGCTGAAAGTGATCGAGACGTGCGGCCTCGACGACCGTTGGG
The DNA here is from genome assembly GCF_003002815.1 of Umezawaea tangerina. Taxonomy (GTDB): domain Bacteria; phylum Actinomycetota; class Actinomycetes; order Mycobacteriales; family Pseudonocardiaceae; genus Umezawaea; species Umezawaea tangerina. Next base: position 173,959 of record NZ_PVTF01000009.1, read on the forward strand.
AACTGCACAAATCGGTGTTCCTGGCGCTGGCGGCCTGCGTGTCGCTGGACTTCGCCACGACCTCGGCGGGCCCCTCGCTCGCACTGCGCGCGGTCGGGGCCCACCGGGCCTGAGCTAGGGCGTGTAATCGAAGTCTCGTTCGATACACGCCCTAGACCGAGATGAGCTGGCCGCGCTCGTCACGGGCCAGGTCGACGTCGCGGTCGTCGAACCACACGCCTTCACTGGCGAGGTAGCGGAAGCAGAGCGTGGCTCCGGCGTCGACCCGGACCGCGGTGGACCACGTCCCGTTGGAGCGCTTGACGAGCCGGTGCCGTCCCGGAGTCCAGTTGTTGAAGCACCCCACGACGCTGGTGTGTCCCGGCGGTGGGTCGGACAGCACGAACGTGACGTTGACCTGGCCGCCCGCCGAGGGCTTGACGCGGATCATGCAGCGGTTTCCTCCTGTGTCGAAGTCACCGACCACCCTGCCCCGACCCGCGCGACCCCGCCACACGGCTCACCCGGACGTGGGACCGGGTCCGCCGTGCCGATGATCACACCGCGAGCGGCGACCGTCCCTGGACAAAGGAGATCCCCGCCGCGACAACGTTGTCACGACGGGGATGACCGAATTCCCTAGCTGACGACGAGGGCGTAGTCCGCGTCCGTCGCCGCCGTCTCGACGTGGCCGTCCGCGTTGACCTCCGAGGCGATCACCTCGACGGTCCAGGTGCCCGCGGCCGCGTTGTCCACGAACACGTTCTCCACGTTGTCGACCGTGTTGGCCGACCCGCCGGGCGTGGACCACACACCCGTCGAGAGGCCGTTGTTGCCGTAGTACACCGTGCCGTCGGGCGCGGTGAGCCGCAGCGTGAGGTCGTTGACGCGGGCCAGCGCGGCGCCGGGCGTGCCCGCCGGGTCGGTGTAGGCGAGCGTGGCGCGCAGCGGCTTGGTGCCGTCGCTGGTCACCGTGTAGCTCTTCACGTCACCGGTGCTCACCAGGTCGGTCTCGTCCACCAGCACGGGCAGCGACCAGCCGTTGGCCTCCGCCAGCGCGTGCAGGTTGCCGACGCTGGCCGAGCCCCAGCCCTGGTGGGTGCGGGTCATGTCGTGCGCGGTGCCGGTGAAGGGGTACTGGTTGGCGGTGTTGACGAGCAGCGCCTTGGCCGTCGAGGCGTGCGGACGCGCCGCGAACACGTCGGCCGCCTTGCCGGGACCGCCGGAGAACACGCCGTCCGCCCACATCTGGAACAGCAGGCCCGCGTTGCCGCAGGTGATCGGCGTCGCGCCGCTCGTGCCGCCGAACGACGTCGTGTAGGACGCGTCGTTGGACGACGACGTGGTGTCGATGCGGTCGTAGTAGTTGGACACGTCCGGCTTGATGCGGCCGTCCGCGGCCGGGCCGATGCTGCCGCCGCTGTTCCACTTGTCGTCGGAGCGGTCGGCGGTGTTGAAGTGGTACTGCCCGCCCACCGAGAGCACGTTCTTCGCCCAGGCCTGAGGCCGTGAGCTGCGCGTCCCCGCGTTGCTCTGGGACTGGCAGATCAGCAGGTCGGTGTCGAAGACGATCTTGTCCATCTGCGCGGAGATGGAGGTGTAGGACGTGGTCAGCGCGTCGCCCCAGCTGTTGCTCTGGAAGACGGCCCGGTACGGACCGGCGGGGTCGACCAGCTCCTTGGTGTGCGCGTAGCGGTCCTTGCCGGTGTAGGTGGCGAGGATGCCCTGCGCCTCGGGCAGCATGCCCCGGTGCGCGGTGCTGACACCGGAGGCGAAGATCTCGCCGTAGGTGGACGTGCCGTGGCTGGTGTCGGTCGAGTTCGGGCCGTGCAGCAGCGGCGGCCGGGCGGCGAACTCCTGGTGGGTCGCGCGCAGGCCGCCGTCCATCACCTCGCCGCGCACACCCTTGCCGGTGTACCCGCCCGCGGCCTCGATCGCGTTGGCACCACTGGTCTCCCGCGCGATCGCCATGTCGGTCTCCGGCGCGGAGTCCGCGCCGACGGCGATCACCTCGGGCAGGCCCGCGACGGCCGCGACCTGGTCGGCGCCGAGCAGCACGGTGAGGTGCTGGCCGCTGGCCGACACCTGCTCCACCTTGCCGCCGAGCCCGGCGATCCGGTTCGCCACGACCCGCTGGTCCTTGGTGTCCTGCTCGGCCAGCGTGACGAGGTAGCGGCCTTCGGTCGCCGCGGTCGCGTCCATCTTGTCCGCGGCCTGGAAGTCGACCGCGGCGCGCACGAACGACAGCCGCTCGACCTGCTTGCGGGTCGTGTCGCTCATCCGCACCACGTAAGCGAAATCGGGCACGTAGGTGCCGACGCGGGCACCCATCGCGCGGAGTCGTCTGCGCTGCTGGTCGGTGAGGTTGCCGCGGAACTGCACCAGGTAGGAGCCGTTGCCCGCGGTCGCCACCGCCGCGGTCTGGGCGTCGAGCGGGTCGAACGTGCGGTTGGCGAGCCGGATGAACCTCGGGCCCGAGTCCGCCGGTGCGGGATCCGCCTGCACACCGGTGACGCCGCCCGCGGCGACGAGCAGGACTCCGAAGAGCGAACCGGCGAGCAAGCCGCGTTTTCCGCGCAGCATGAACTACCTCCGATACGGCAGGGTCGTCCCGGCGGAGGGTGGGCCGGGACACGTGAACCGAACGTATCGGACGAACTTCGGGCGGTCACCCGCCGATCGACGGGTGCCCGACCACCCCGGCCTGCCCGAACCGAGCGCCGTCCCGACGAGGCCACTCCGCCGGGAACCGGGCCGGAAGTGTTAGGGCACATCGGCTTTGACGTCGCGGAGCGGTGCGGGATCTCCGGGGTGGCGCGCAAGGCGATGGCCTGCCACCCGAGATGGCTGCTTCTCGCCGGAATCCCATGTGAGAAAGGCAAACGCCGCGCTTCGTCGGCGCCGTCCCACTCGAACCGCTGGTCAGTGCGCTGGTCGGCGGCGAGCCCGAGCCGTTGGCCCTGAAGGGATCCGAACACCTCCCCCACGGCGTACCGCACTGCTTGGGCGGTGCGGATGCGGTTTCATGGACCCCATGACGGTTCCGCTGGTGGACTTGGGTCCGTGGTTCGAGGGCACGCCGGAGGGCCGCGCCGACGTGGCGGCCAGGATCGACGCCGCGCTGCGCGACTCGGGGTTCCTGCTGGTGACCGGTCACGGTGTGCCCGATGAACTGCGAGCGCGCACCCGTGAGCTGGCCCGCCGGTTCTTCGCGCTGCCCGCGGAGGTGAAGCGGCGCTACGCCGTCACCGTGGGCGGACGCGGTTGGCTGCCGCCGGGCGTCGAGGCGAACGGGTACGCGGAGGGCACCGAGACGCCGCCCGACCTGAAGGAGTCGTACTCGGTCGGCGCCGACACCCCGGTCGGCGACCCCGAGGTCGACGGCTTCTGGTTCCAGCCCAACACCTGGCCCGCCGAGGTACCCGAGCTCGCCGCGGCGGCGACCGAGTACATGGCCAGGATGCGGCGGCTGTCCGACGAGCTGCTGACGATCTTCGCGGTGGCGCTGGACCTGCCGTCGGGGTTCTTCACCGACCACACCGGACATCCGACCTACACGTTCAACATCAACTGGTACCCGCCGATCGGGGTGGTCGGGGAGCCGGAGGACGGCCAGTTCCGGATCGGCCCGCACACCGACTTCGGCACGGTCACGGTGCTGGACCGCCAGGCGGGGGTGGGTGGGCTCCAGGTGTTCACGAAAGACGGCGAGTGGGAGGACGCCCCGTTCGACCCGGCCGCCTTCACGATCAACATCGGCGACCTGATGGCCCGCTGGACCGGCGACCGCTGGCGCTCGACCCGCCACCGCGTCCTGCCGCCCGACGCCGGCGCGCCGGACGAGGACCTGGTGTCGCTGATCTACTTCTACGAGTGCGACCACGACGCCCGCGTCGCCGCGCTGGACGGCAGCTACCCGGAGGTCCTGGCCTCGGAGTACCTGAAGGAGAAGCTGGACGCGATCACGGTGACGTGACCGTCTCCCGCTTGCGGTCGAGGAAGCGCATGACCGGGGTGGCGGTGACGCCGTGGATGACGATCGAGCCGACCACGACCAGCCCGACGATCCGCCACATCGCGCCCTCCTCCACGAACTTCGCGGCCTCCAGCGCGTAGGCGACGTAGAACACCGAGCCGACACCGCGGACACCGAAGAACGAGACGACGACCCGCTCCCTCGGTCCGGTTCGCCCCTTGGCGAGCCCGACCAGGCCCGCGAGCGGGCGGACGACGAGCAGGACCACCAGCGCCACCAGCACCTCCCGCCAGCCGATGCCGGCGAACAGGCCGGTCGCGACCGCGCCGCCGAGCAGGAAGATCACCAGCACCGTGAGCAGGCGTTCGACCTGCTCCACGTACTGGTGCAGCACGCGGTGGTAGCCGTGGGACCGTTCACCGGCGCGGATCGTGCAGGCGCAGACGAACACCGCGACGAACCCGTACCCGTGGGCCAGCTCGGCGACGCCGTAGGCGAGGAACACCGCGGCCAGCGCCACGAACCCCTCGGCGTGCTTGGCCAGCCGGAACTTCTCCGACGGCGCCGCGAAGAACAGCTTCCGCAGCAGCCACCCGGTCCCCATGCCCACCAGCAGGCCCGCGGCCAGCCGCCACACCACGTCCACGGCCAGCCAGTGCGGCAGCCAGTCGCCGGGCGTGGTCGCGAGTGCGATCGCCAGGTAGGTGAACGGGAACGCGAGCCCGTCGTTCAGACCGGCCTCCGACGTCAGCGCGAACCGCGCCTCGTCGTCGCTGTCCTCGTTGTCGTCCGACTCCTCGCTGTTGTCAGCGGGTTCGGCCACCTGCACCTCGGTCGCGAGCACCGGGTCGGTGGGCGCGAGCGCGGCCGCCAACAGCACGGCACCAGCCACGCCGAAGCCCAGTACGGACCAACCGAGCACGGCCACCGCGACCATGGTCAACGGCATCGTGATGCCCAGCAGCCGCCACGTCGTGGACCACCGCCGCCACCCCACGGGCCGGTTGAGCGCGAGACCGGCACCCATCAACGAGATGATCACGCACAGCTCGGTGAGGTGGAGCACGATCGAGCTGTGCCGCACCGGGTCCGGGTCGGGCAGCGGGTCGATGACCGCGAACGTCAGCGCGCCCGCCGCCAGGAACACCATCGGCATCGAGACGGGTGCCCTGTTCAGCAGTCGCGGCAGCAGTGCGGCCGCGAGGGTGGCGACGCCGGCGGCGGCGAAGACGATCGGTCCCGCGTCCGCCACGAATCCCCTTCCGAACAGTTGGCTGTGAACGGTGGTTAGCCGGTTCGGCGGCCTGCGAAACGTCCACCTTGGACACAGTCCCCCACCTGCGACGGTGGTATGGACCTCTCTTGATCATTGTGGAACACTCGCTCGGAGTCAGGCGGCAGTGACGGACAGTGAGCCGTCGTGGTCGAGCGCCGCCCCGCCCGTCGAGGAGGCCCGATGACGGCGCAGGTGATCTCGATCGTCGTACTGGCACTGATCTTCGTGCTGGCGACCACCCGGTCGACCAACATGGGAGCGCTGGCGTTCGCCGCCGCGTTCCTGGTCGGCACCCTCGCGGGCGGCCTCGACGCCAAGGGCATCTTCGCGAAGTTCCCCGGCGACATCTTCGTCGTCCTCGTCGGCGTCACCTACCTCTTCGCGTTGGCCAGGGCCAACGGCACGACGGACTGGCTCGTGTCGGCCGCCGTCCGAGCGGTCGGCGGACGGATCGTGCTGATCCCGTGGGTCATGTTCGTCATCACCGGTGTGCTCACCGCCATCGGCGCGGTCAGCCCGGCCGCGGTGGCGATCGTCGCGCCGATCGCACTCGGCTTCGCCGCCCGGTACAAGATCAACCCACTGCTGATGGGCGCGATGGTCGTGCACGGCGCGCAGGCGGGCGGGTTCTCACCGATCAGCGTGTACGGCTCGATCGTCAACGGCCTGGTCGAGCGCAACAACATCCACGGCAACCCGGTCGCCCTGTTCCTCGCCAGCCTCGCCGTGAACACCGCCATCGCCGTGATCCTCTTCCTCGTGCTCGGCGGCCGGAAACTGGCCCGCCAGAAAGCGGTTCCCGCCACCCGCAGCCGGGCAGCCGCCGACACCACCACGGTGGACGGGACCGCGACCGACGGACAGCCGACCACCACCGGTGCCGCGGACAGCAGGGCGGCAGCGGACAGCACGACCGGCATCGCGACGGCCGACGCGACAACCAGCGACGCGACAACCAGCGGTACGCCTTCCAGTGCCGCGGCGACCAGCGGCCTGGTCACCGCCGGAGCCGGAACCACCAGCAGCCGGACCTCCAGCACCGCATCCACCAGCGCGGCAGGCACCAGCAGAGCTGGCAGTAGCGCGGCAGCCGGCACCACGACGGCCCGCGACTCCTCCACCGCGCCCGACGACCTCACGGTCGACGAACCCGAACCGGCCGTCACCCTCACCCCGGCCAGGACCGCGACGCTGATCGGCCTGGTCGCCCTGGTCGTCGGCACGCTCGTGTTCGACCTCGACGTCGGCTTCACGGCGGTCACGCTCGCCGCCGTGCTCAGCCTGATCTGGCCCGCCGACAGCCGCCAGGCCGTCGCCGAGATCACCTGGCCCACCGTCCTGCTGATCTGCGGTGTGCTGACCTACGTCGCGGTGCTCCAGGCGATGGGGACCATCGACTTCGTCGGCAACGCGGTCACCGGGGTCGGCATCCCGATCCTGGCCGCACTGCTGCTCTGCTACATCGGGGGCATCGTCTCGGCGTTCGCCTCCTCGGTCGGGTTGATGGGTGCGCTGATCCCGCTGGCCGTGCCGTTCCTCGCCCTCGGCACCGTCGGCCCGGTCGGGATGATCGCCGCGGTGGCGGTGTCCGCGACGGTCGTCGACGTGAGCCCGTTCTCCACCAATGGCGCCTTGGTGCTGGCGAACGCGAAGGACGTCGACCGGGACGCCTTCTTCCGCACGCTGCTCATCTACGGCGGCATCATCGTCGCGGTGGCTCCTCTCCTGATCTGGCTGCTGTTCGTGGTTCCCAACCTCGGCTGACGGACCACCCGCCAACCAGCCCTCCCCATCAACCGACGACCAACCACCACTCCTGCCCGCTGATTACCGTCGACTGATCGGTGGCTTTGCCCGGCGCCCAGCCGCCGGCCGTAGCCGTCGACTCACCACCGACCACCACTCCCGCCCGTCGGCTGAAGGGCGGTGTCAGACCTGCCCGCCGGCCGGAGGACCGCCCTGCCGTCAGTCCCGTCCGCTGGTGGACGGCATCCCGTCGCCGGACGACCGGTCGGTGCCGCCGATACCACCGTTGCCACTGGCGCCGCCGCCGTCGACCACCGCACGGGCCCGCGCTTCCAGGTAGCGCTGCTCCGGCAGGCTGAGCGTCGTTCGGGCGGCCAACAGGTAGGCCTCGCGGGCGGAGTCGTGCTCGCCCGCCTGGTCGAGCAGGTGGGCACGGACCGCGTGGACCCGGTGGTGGCCCACCAGCGCCGGGTCCCTCTCCGCCTCGGCCAACTGCTCCAGGGCGGCGCGCGGACCGTGGACCATGGCGTGGGCGACGATGCGGTTGAGGCTGACCATCGGACCGGGCGCGATGGACCCCAACAACGTGTAGAGGCCCAGGATCTCGTGCCAGTCCGTGTCCTCCGAGGTCGCGGCCTCCGCGTGGACGGCGGCGATCGCGGCCTGGAGTTGGTACGGACCGATCCGGGTAGTGGCCAGCGCGGTGGTGATCAGCTCCTTCCCCTCGGTGATGGCGGGTGCGTCCCAACGGCTCCGGTCCTGTTCGGCCAGCGGGACCAGGGCGCCGTTGGGCAACGTCCTGGCGGGTCGGCGGGCGTCCGTCAGCAGCATCAGGGCCAGCAGGCCCGTCACCTCCCCGTCGTCCGGCAGCCGGGCGTGCAGTTGCCGGGTGAGGCGGATGGCCTCGGTGGTCAGGTCGACGCGGTTCAGCGCCGCCCCGGAACTGGCCGTGTGCCCCTCGGTGAAGATCAGGTAGAGCACCCGGAGCACGGTCGCCACGCGCTCCGGGAACTCCTCCGACGGCGGCATCCGGAACTCGGCCCCGCTCGCCTTGATCCGCTGCTTCGCCCGGCTGATCCGCTGGCCCACCGTCGACTCCGGCACGAGGAACGCCCGCGCGATCTCACCGGTGCTGAGACCGCCGACCGCCCGCAGCGTCAACGCCACCTGGCTGACCCCGGTCAGCGCGGGGTGGCAGCACAGCAGGAACAGCGCGAGGGTGTCGTCGACCGCGGGCGCCGGTTCCGGGTCCGGTGCGGCCTGGGCCGCGAGGTTCTCCTCCCTTCGTCTTCGGGCTGTCTCGTTGCGCCACAGCTCGGTGCGGCGGCGGGACGCCACGGTGACCAGCCAGCCGCGCGGGTTGTCCGGCAGCCCTTCGGTCGGCCATTGCAGAGCGGCTGCCAGCAGTGCCTCCTGCACGGCGTCCTCGCACGTGTCGAAGCCGCCGTAACGCCGGACGAGCGCCCCGAGGACCTGCGGTGCCAGGTCCCGCAGCAGGTCCTCGACCGACGGGGTCACAGGTCCCAGGTGCTCATGTCGAGCACCGGACGGACCTCGACCGCGCCGTACCGGGCGTCCGGTGCCCGTGCCGCGATCTCGACCGCCCGCTCGTAGCTCTCGCACTCGACCAGGTAGAAGCCCGCCAGGTGCTCCTTGGCCTCGGCGAACGGCCCGTCGCTGGTCAGCGTCTTGTCGTCGCGCACGGACACCCACTTCGCCAGCGACGGGTCGACCAGGCCCTCCGACACGACCAGCTCGCCGGACTCGGCCAGCGCCGCCGACAGCTCCAGGTGCCCCTTGCCGAACGCGTACCGCTGCTCGTCGGTCAGCGTCTCCCACACGGCCCTGGACTTCGGGTTGCTGTGGATCAGGATCAGGTACTTCACGACCGCCTCCGCGGGTCTCGGGAAAAAACCTTCCACCGAACATGTCGAAGCCGGGTCGGCGGCTTCGACGTCCCCGGTGAAAGCCGTCCGGAGAACGTGGGAGGAGCACATCATGAACAGCGACATCGAGCAGATCCGCGCACTGGTGACCGGGGTCGAGGCCGCGATGGAGGCCAAGGACGCCGAGCTGCTGCTGTCCCGCTACACGGCCGACGCGGTGACGTTCGACCTGGCACCGCCCCTGCGGCACGTCGGTCCGGAGGTGCACGACGTCGAGGCCAAGGAGAAGTGGTTCTCGACGTTCGACGGACCGGTGTACTACAAGGTGACCGACCTCGAGATCACCGCCGGCGAGGACGTGGCGTTCTGCCACGGCCTCAACAGGATGGCCTCGACACCCGACGGGGCACCCGAGGGCTTCACCCTCTGGTTCCGGATGACCACCGGGCTGCGCAAGGAGAACGGCACCTGGATGATCTCCCACGAGCACACGTCCACGCCCTTCTACATGGACGGGTCGTTCCGGGCGGCCACCGACCTCACGCCGCCAGCGTCCACCTGATCGCCCCGACGAGACCGCGACCCGCGACGCGCACCGCGGTGGCCTCGGTGACCGGGAGGTAGGGCAGCCACAGCGGTCGCCTCGCCCACGCCGGGAGCATGGCCACCGCGGTCGCGGCCAGCACCGCGTACGGAGCCCGCACCGCCAGCGGCAACGGGGGTTTCAGCAGCAGGAACCGCGCCGCGTCCCGCGCCTCGGCCGTGCCGCGCAGCTCAGGTCGGTAATCGGCCAGCACGGCCGCCACCTCGGCGACGGTGCGCGGCGGGTCGACCACCCCCAACGCCTCCGCGATCCGGGCGGCGTCCGACACGTACCCGTCGCACTCCTGCGGGGACAGGGCCCGCGAGCCGTAGACCTGGTGGCAGCGCAGGAAGCTGTCGACCTCGGCCACGTGCACCCAGCCGAGCAGGCGCGGGTCGTCCGCGCGGTAGGCCCTGCCGTCCGGCGCGGTGCCGTGGACCCGGCGGTGGATGCCGCGGACCTTGTCGACCGACCGCTGCGCGTCCTCGGCCGTGCCGAACGTCGTCATCGCCAGGAACGTGCTGGTGCGCTGGAGCCTGCCCCACGGGTCGCCCCGGTAGTCGGAGTGCCCGGCCACGCCCGCCATCGCCAGCGGGTGCAGCGACTGGAGCAGGAGGGCCCGCAGCCCTCCGACGAACATCGCCGCGTCCCCGTGCACCCGGCGGATCGGCCGGTCCTCGTCGAACCAGCGCGGACCGGGGGTGTCGTGCACCCTGGCCCGCGTCTCCGGCCCGTCCGGGCCCGCGACCCTCGCGAACAGGGTGGACGCGATCCTGGTCCGCAACGAGCTCATGTCCGGGAGCGCCATGTGCTCCATGGTGCGCCTGCTGTGGACCCTGCACCTGACAGTCGAGGTTCATGGGTCCAATCCTCGCGACGGGCACCGACAAAAAACGGCGCCGGAAGCCCCGTCTCGACTCGGTTCACCCCATCAGGTGACCGATCACGATCGTCCCTGGTGCTCCAGGACCAAGCCGAGCAGGCGCACCAGCTCGGTGCGCTCGTCCGTCGTGAGCGGGGCGAGCAGCTCGTCCTGCACGTCCGCCAGCAGCGCGTCCAGCTCGCGGAGCTTGCCGACACCCACCGCCGTGATGGTGATGGTGTTGCGCCTCCGGTCGGCCGGGTCCGGCGACCGGTCAACCAGGCCCTTCCCGACGAGATCGTTGACCACCGCGACGACGTCGCTGCTGTGCACACCGCAGTTGCGGGCGACCTCCGCCTGGCTGGACGGGCCGGACTCGTCCAGCGCGGCGAGCACCCGGTAGTGGTGGCGACGGGTGTCCGCGGTCGCCAGCCGCTCCCCCACCACGCGGTCGGCACCCACCGCGACCTGGGTCATCAGCCAGCTCGCCATGGTGCGCAGCCGGGTGGGCGGGGAGTCGTCGGCCATCAGGTCCATCCGCGCAGCCTAGCCGAATCGTTTGCGCCACCAACGGTTACCGGTTACCGTTTGCGTGACCAACGTTAGTTGCACCAACGATTGGACCCGCGATGATCACGCCGTACCGGATCGACGTCCCTCAAGCCGACCTCGACGACCTCCACGAACGCCTGAGCCGCACCCGCTGGCCCGACGAGGTCCCCGGCACCGACCACGGCGTGCCGCTGGCGCGGGTCCAAGGACTGGTCGACCACTGGCGGACCGGTTACGACTGGCGGGCTCACGAGGCGGAGCTCAACGCGTTCCCGCAGTTCACCACCACCGTCGACGGTGCGGACGTGCACTTCCTGCACGTCCGCTCCCCCGAGCCCGACGCGTTGCCGCTGCTTCTGCTGCACGGCTGGCCGGGGTCCGTCGTGGAGTTCCTCGACGTGATCGGTCCGCTCGCCGACCCGCGCGCCCACGGCGGCGATCCCGGTGACGCGTTCCACCTGGTCATCCCGTCGATGCCCGGCTACGGCCTGTCCGGTCCCACCCGCGAGGCGGGCTGGGGCGCGGACCGGATGGCGCGCGCCTACGTCGACCTGATGAACCGGCTCGGCTACCCGCGCTACGGCGCGCAGGGTGGCGACTGGGGTTCGACGATCGCCCGGACGATCGGCGCGCTGGCACCGGACCGCGTGGTCGGCGTGCACCTGAACTACCTGCCGACGGCACCGGCGGACCTCGACGATCCGTCCGAGGCGGAGCTGGCCCGCCTCGCCAGGACGCGGGCGTACCTCGCCGCGCCCGCCGGGTACCTGGTCGTGCAGACGACCCGACCGCAGACCCTCGCCTACGGGCTCACCGACTCGCCGGTCGGGCAGCTCGCGTGGATCGCCGACCGGGTGGCGGCGTGGGCCGACCCGGCCGGGCTGGTCCCCGACGACCGGCTGCTCACCGACGTGATGCTCTACTGGCTCACCGGTACCGCGAACTCGTCGGCGCGGCTGCACTTCGAGTCGGGCCGGTCGCGCGGGGTCCCCCTGCCCTGTCCCGTCCCGGTGGGTGTCGCCGTGTTCGCCCACGACATCGTGCTGCCGGTCCGGCGGCTGGCCGAGCGGGCGTACCCGGTCGCGCACTGGTCGGAGTTCGACCGCGGCGGCCACTTCGCCGCGCTGGAGGTGCCGGACCTGCTGGTCGGCGACGTGCGGTCGTTCTTCCGGGGACTAGCCGAGCGCGCCGGCGTAGGCGGCCAGTGAGCGGTTGTAGCGGGTGAGGTGCGGCGCCAACGCCGTGAGCGCCATCGCGACACCTTCCCGTTCCCGGCCGACGCCGGTCAGCGCCAGCGCCAGGAAGGCGCGGACGGCGTCGTCGAGGTCGTCGGGCCGCTGCTCCAGCTTCGCCGTCTCGGCGAGGAAGTCGTCCTCCGCGCGCTCGTCGAGCGAGTCCCACAGCAGCGCGAGCCGCCGCCCCCAGTCGGCCTCGTCCATGGTCGTGATCCTAAGCTGGTCCCATAGCCACCATCAGCCACACCTTCGGCGTCCACGCCCACCCCGACCACGTCTGGGAGGGCCTGCGCGACGTCGGCGCCGTGCACGAGCGGCTCATCCCCAGCTACGTCGCGGACACCCGGATCGACGGCGTCCACCGGTACCTCACGATGGCCGACGGCTGGGTCGTCCACGAGGTGATCGTGGGCATCGACGACGAGACCAAACGGCTCGCCTACGCCGTGGTCGAGGGGTCCCGTCCGGAGCTGGCCCACCACCACGCGTCGTTCCAGGTGTTCGCCGACGGCCCGGACCGCAGCCGGGTCGTGTGGACCACGGACCTGCTGCCGGACGAGCACGCGCCGCAGGTCCGGCTGCGCGTCGAACGCGGCTCCGAGGTCATGGCCCGGGCGCTAGCACGAATTCCCTGACCGGACCAGGTCCCGCCGCCCGCCGTCCCGCATCGCGGACGTGGCAGCGCTCCGGCCTCCCACCGGGTAACCCTGATGAGGACAGGGAGTTCGGGTGAGAAGAGGACGGCATGCCAGGCACGTCACCACTGCACCTCGCGGTCGCCCTCGACGGCGCGGGCTGGCACCCCGCGGCGTGGCGCGAGGCCGACGCACGGCCGCGTGAGCTGTTCTCCGGGCGGTACTGGACCGACCTGGTGCTGGAGGCGGAACGCGGGCTGCTGGACTTCGTGACCATCGAGGACTCGCTGGGACCGCAGTCGACCGCGCTGGACGGGTTCGACGACCGCGTCGACCAGGTCCGCGGGCGGCTCGACGCGGTGCTCGTCGCCGCACGGGTCGCGCCGAGCACGTCGCGCATCGGGCTGGTGCCGTCGGCGATCGTGACGCACACCGAGCCGTTCCACCTGTCCAAGGCGGTCGCCACGGTGGACCACGCGAGCAGGGGGCGCGCGGGGTTCAGGCCGGTCATCTCCGCGCGGGCCAGCGACGCCAAGCACTTCGGCCGCCGGGACGTCCCGGTGCTGGAGCGCCTCGACGACCTGGAGGACCGGCTGCTGCTCGACCTGTTCGAGGAGGCGGCCGACTACGTCGAGGCCGTCCGGCGGCTGTGGGACAGCTGGGAGGACGACGCGGAGATCAGGGACGCGGCCACCGGGCGGTTCGTGGACCGGGAGAAGCTGCACCGGATCGACTTCGAGGGCCGCTGGTTCTCCGTGCGCGGACCGTCGATCACGCCGCGGCCGCCGCAGGGGCAGCCGGTCGTGAGCGTGCTGGCCCACGTCGCCCCCGCCTACGAGCTGGCGGTCCGGGCCGCGGACGTCGTGCACGTCACCCCGTTCGACAGCTCCGACGTGCACCGCATCCTCCGCGAGGTGCGCGGGGTGCCGCACGTGTTCGGCGAGCTCGTGGTGTTCCTGGACGACCGGCCGGGCGCCGCGGCGTCCCGCAAGGCGCGGCTCGACGAGCTGGCGGGCGCCGAGTACCGGTCCGACGCCCTCGTCTTCACCGGCACCGCGGGCGAGCTGGCCGACCTGCTGCTGGGCTGGCGGGAGGCCGGCCTGAGCGGGTTCCGGCTGCGACCGGGCGCCGTGCCGCACGACCTGGAGGCGATCACCCGCGCCCTGGTGCCCGAACTGCAGCGGCGCGGCGCGTTCCGCACCGAGTACGAGGCCGACACCCTGCGCGGGCTGCTCGGCCTGCCCCGCCCCGTCAACCGCTACGCCCCCGCGTGAGGACGAGATGACCAAGCCGCGCAAGCAGGTCCACCTGGCCGTGCACTTCCCCGGCGTGAACAACACGACGGTGTGGAGCGACCCGCGGTCGGGCAGCCACATCGACTTCAGCTCGTTCCGGCACCTCGCGCAGACCGCCGAGCGCGCCAAGTTCGACTTCCTGTTCCTGGCCGAAGGGCTGCGGCTGCGCGAGTACGCCGGGCAGATCCACGACTTGGACGTGGTGGGCAGGCCGGACACGTTCACCGTGCTGGCGGCGCTCGCCGCGGTGACCGACCGGCTCGGGCTGGCGGGCACGATCAACTCGACGTTCAACGAGCCGTACGAGGTGGCCCGGCAGTTCGCGTCGCTGGACCACCTGTCCGACGGGCGGGCGGCGTGGAACGTCGTGACGTCGTGGGACGCGTTCACCGGCGAGAACTTCCGGCGCGGCGGGTTCCTGCCCGCCGATCAGCGCTACGAGCGGGCCGAGCGGTTCATGCGGACGGCCTGGGAGCTGTTCGACTCGTGGCGGCGCGACGCGGTCGTGGCGGACAAGGAGTCCGGGCGGTTCCTCGACGACCCGGCCGCGGGGACCTTCGCGCACCAGGACGCGCACTTCGACATCGCGGGCCGGTTCGGCGTGCCGCGCAGCCCGCAGGGCCGTCCGGTGATCTTCCAGGCGGGCGACTCCGACGGCGGCCGCGAGTTCGCCGCCGCGACGGCGGACGCCATCTTCAGCAGGCACAGCGAACTGGAGGCGGGCAAGGCGTTCTACGCCGACGTCAAGGGAAGGCTCGCCAAGTACGGCCGCACCCCGGACCAGCTGCTGGTGCTGCCCGCGTCGACGTTCGTGCTGGGCGACACCGACGCCGAGGCGCAGGACATCGCGGCGGAGGTGCGCAGGCAGCAGGTCAGCGGCCCGACCGCGATCCGGCACCTGGAGGAGGTGTGGAACCGCGACCTGACCGGATACGACCCGGACGGCCCGCTGCCCGACGTCGACCCGATCGCGGGCGAGAACACCGTGGTGAAGGGCCGGGCCAGCGTCCGGCAGCACCGGGACCCGTTCGCCGTGGCCAAGCAGTGGCGTGAACTCGCGGAGGCGAAGGGACTGTCCATCCGGGACCTGGTCATCCACGTGTCCGGCAAGCAGACCTACATCGGGTCGCCGGAGACCGTCGCCGAGGCGATCGACCACTCCGTCCAGGAGGACGCCAGCGACGGCGCGATCCTCGTCCCGCACATCACCCCCGGTGGCCTGGACGAGTTCGCGGACCGGGTGGTGCCGCTGCTGCAGGAGCGGGGCGTGTTCCGCACCGAGTACGAGGGCACGACGCTGCGTTCGCACCTCGGTCTGGCAGACCTGCCGTGACGGCGCGACCGCCCGCGGACCCCGTCCTGGCCTCGCTGACCACGACGCACGCGCACCTGGCCGAGTCCAAGGGGCGGGCCTACCGCTTCCAGCCGGAGGTCGCGGGGTTCACGGCCGTGGCGGGCCCTCGTGACGCCGAGGCGTGGTCCGACCTGGCCGACCTCGTCGGACCGGGCCAGGAGGTGTCGATCGCCGACCCTCCCGCCGACTGGGAGGTGCTGTTCTCGGCCACCGGGGTGCAGATGGTGGCCGTGGCGCTGGAGACGGCCCCGTTCCCCCAGGCCCGCGAGCTGGGCCCGGCCGACGTGCCCGCGATGCTCGACCTGGTCGCCCGCACCGAACCCGGCCCGCTGCGGCCGCGCACCATCGAGCTGGGCACCTACCTCGGCGTCTTCGAGGACGGGGCGCTCGTCGCGATGGCGGGTGAACGCCTCCGGCCGCCGGGGTGGACCGAGATCAGCGCCGTCTGCACCGACCCCGCGTTCCGCGGTCGCGGCCTGGCCAGCGCACTGGTCAGGGCCGTGGCGCACGGCGTCGTGGCACGGGGCGACCGGCCGTTCCTGCACGCGACGTCCACCAACACGCCCGCCATCAGGCTGTACACGGCGATGGGGTTCGAGCTGGTGGCGCGCCGCAACTTCAGCGTGGCGCGCACACCGGCGTAGGGGGCGGGTCGTGGTAAGCAACGGGCATGCGTGTTCTTGTGCCCTTGCCGGACCGGGACTTCGACGTGACGGAGGTGGCGGTGCCGTGGCGGATGCTGCGGGACGCGGGCCACAAGGTCGTGTTCGCCACCGAGGAGGGTGGTCGTCCGGAGGCTGATCCGCTGCTGCTGACCGGTGTCCTGTTCGGGCAGCTGGGCGCCGATCCCGAGCCGAAGGCGTTCTACCGCGAGCTGCTGGCCGACGAGGCCTACCAGAAGCCGTTGACGTGGGCCGACGTGGAGCCCGCGGACTACGACGGACTGGTGCTGCCGGGCGGGCACGCGCCGGGGATGCGGCAGTACCTGGGCAGCGAGGTGCTGCGGGACAAGGTGGCGCGGTTCTGGGCGCTCGACCGGCCGGTGGGGGCGATCTGCCACGGTGTCCTCGTCCTGGCCCGCGCGCTCGACCCGGCGACGGGGGCGTCGGTGATCGCCGGGCGGCGGACGACGTGCCTGCCGAAGTACATGGAGCGCGGCGCGTACTTCCTCACGGCGTGGCGCCGGGGCCGGTACTACCGCACGTATCCGGCGTACGTGCAGGACGAGGTGGTCGCGGCGCTCCGCGACCCCGACCAGTTCCAGCGCGGTCCGACGGAGCTGTCCCGCCGTGGCACCGCGACCGATGACGGGCCCGCGTTCGTCGTGCGGGACGGCAACTACGTGTCCGCGCGGTGGCCGGGTGACGCGTACCTGTTCGCCAGGCGGTTCCTCGAGCTCTTGGGCTAGTACTCCACTCGATCGAGTGAATGCAGGGCCTTCAGGTCGGGAAAGCGGCCATTTTTGTCGGTGCCCGTCCGCAGGATCAGCGGCATGTTCAAACGCAGGATCGGTGGAGCGGGTGGCGGTTCCGACAAGGGCGGCGGTGGTTTCGCCCTGGTCGGCATCGTCGTGGTGGCGTTCGGCGCTCTCGGCGCCACGGGTGGGGTGGTCGGCACCGGCGGGGTGGCCGGTACCTCGGTGGGCGAGAGCGTCACCGTGCGCAAAGCGGACGCGAAGAAGTCCGCTCGGAGCGGTGACTCCGAGGCGGCCTGGCGTCGGATGGGCATGCGCGAGGCCAAGAAGGTGTCGCGGAAGGACGCGGAGTGCGTCGCCGCTTCGCACGACCAGGTCCAGGAGTTCTTCCTGCGCACGCCCTGCACGTCGCTGGACCGGATGGTGCTGGCCCTCGACGACGGCGCGGGCAACAGCGCGGTCGTCTCCGTGGTGTGGGTGGGTTTCCGCGGCAGCACCGACGTGTCCCGGTTCAAGTCCGTCGTGGACCGGCACGGCAGCGGCGACGTCTACCCGCTCGGCACGGCTCTGCTGGAGATGGCCGACATCCACTTCACCGGGCTCAACTACGACTCCGAGCCCAACGGGAAGAGCATCGCGATCGCCGAGACCGAGACGGCCCGCGGCAGTCTCGACCCCGAGCTGCTCGACGCCTTAGCCGAGGTCGCCTCGCGGTTCCCCAGCCCCTGACCGGGTCGCGCGGTCAGGGAACCGGGAGAGCGAGGCGGCCGGTGTCGAAGGCGGTCGGCCAGGTGGTGGTGTCGTCGGCGAGCGCCCCGGCGAACGTCGTGTCCTCGACGCGAGCGCCGGTGAGGTCGGCGCCGCGCAGGTCGGCTCCGGTGAGGTCGGCGTGGCTGAGGTCCGCGTCGCGCAGGACGGCGTCGCGCAGGACCGCACCTCCGAGGTAGGCGGAGGTGAGGGTGGCGCCGGTCAGCACGGCGGTCTCGAGGTTCGCCAGGCGCAGGTCGGTCGACTTCAGGTCGCTGCGGTCCAACCGTGTTCCGGGTAGCCAGGCGCGGGCGAGGTTGGCGTAGCGGAGCTGGGTGTCCGTCAGCCTGCCGTTGTGGATCTGCACGCTCCGCAGGTCCACGCGGGAGAGGTAGAGGCGGGGCGAGCCCGGTGTGGACGGGCGGCGGGCGAGGATGCCCATCGCCGCCTGGATGTCCGGGGTCCGGATCTGCAACCACGGGAGGTGCATGTCGACTTCGGCGCTCGGGTGCACCGGGCCGTCCGGACCGCCCACGGTCCACCGGCTGTGGTTGCGGACGAACGCGGCGAGGAGGAACTGGACCGAGTCGCGGTCGGCGGAGGAGTTGCGGGCGACGCGTTCGAGCGCGTAGACGCCGCCGATGCGGACGTCGACGTTGTCGCTGCCCAGCTGCTCCACCGCACGGGTGAAGCGTTCGGTGATCTGCCCTTCGCGGTTGACCTGCACCTGCCGCCAGGTCGCCGCCGCACCACCGATCACCAGCAGACCGGCGGTCAACTGCAACAGCGCGGACCGGACGCTGTTCTGCAGCTGGCCCTGCGCCTGCTGGAGCTGGATCCGCGCACCCGCGTCGGACACCGCGTGCAGGTCGGCCTCCGGCAGCGCCGGGTACAGCAACGAGGGGAGCACCGTCAGGGAACCGACCACGAAGGCCAGGAGGCCGAGAACGCCCACCGCCGCGAGCAACACCGTTCGACGCGTCACGGATGCGGATCATCCTCCCGTGCCCGGTCGGGGCGGAACGCTTTCGGGGAGGTGAGCCGATCGTCACGGTCCGGGTGACCGGATCAGAGTGGAGGGAGGCGGGCCTCGACCTCGGCGAGGCCGTCGGGGGTGTCGGGGCTGTCGGGGTCCACGAAGCCGGTGGCCGTCTCGGCCTCCGCAACGGTGAGCGAGGTGCTGTTGGCGTCCGTGCCGTTGGTGTCTGTGCCGTTGGTGTCTGTGCCGTTGGTGTCTGTGCCGTTGGTGTCTGTGCCGTTGGTGTCTGTGCCGTTGGTGTCTGTGCCGTAGTCGAGGCCGGTGAAGTGGGTGTCGCCGAGCCCGAGCAGCGCACTGCCCAACGGGTGGAGGTCGCCGCTTCCGGGGCGGTCGATCAGGGTCGTGAAGTCCTGCCTGTCGGAGGTGGTGCGGAACCCGGTCCAGGCCACGGAGGTGCTGGCGCCTTCCGCAGCCAGCAGTCCTTCTGCGCCTCCGCTGATGGCGAACAGGCTGACGACCAGGACACCGGCGGCCGGCGTGGGCCCGCTCTTGCGGTGGTCGGTGAACTTGCCCGCCAGGCAGGTCAGCCGGATCGGAGGGAGAAGGGTCTCATCTGCGGCGGCGGGCCGGGGTGGCGGGTTCGATGACAGGGCTGCGGATGTGTTCGTAGACGACGCTGGTGCGGACGTCCGCGACCTCGGGGCGTTGGGTGAGGCGGTCGATGACGAAGGCGTAGAGGAACTTGTTGTCCGGGACGGCGACGTGGATGAGGAAGTCCTCGCCACCGGACACGACGAACACGCCGACGGTCTCGGGCAGCCGGGAGGCCCATTCGCGGAAGGCCTCGATGTTCGCGCGGGACGGTGGGCGGATGCGGACGGCGATCAGCGCCTGGACGGGGCGGCCGACCTCCTCCAGGTCGAGGTCGACGAGGAAGCCGCGGATGACGCCGCGCTCGCGGAGCGAGCGGACGCGCTCCAGCGAGGTGGACGGGGAGACCCCGGTGGCGGCGGCGAGCTCGCGGTTGGTGCGCCGTGCGTCGCGCTGCAGTTCCCGCAGTAGTGCCTGATCTAGTTCGTCCAACTCGGCCATCGGGGCCTCCTTGCCGAATTAAGTTCGACGTGGATGGAAACAGCGGGATGTTGACCCTAACATCGGCCACATCGATATCCCTTCTGCGGAGATGTCCGCACATCGTCGAACGAATGAGGAGTTTCAGTGTCCGTCGCGCTCACCTTGGCACCCGACGAGATCCGCACCGACCTGCCGACCCGTCACGCCAAGCTCAAGTGGGTCATGGTCGTCGACGTCGCGCTCGGGGCCGGGCTGATCGCGAACGCCGCCGTGTGCATGGCGGCCGCCGTCGGCAACGCCGTGCCGACCCTGCTCGGACCCGGCACCACCGATGCCTCCGGCAGCCACCACCCCGGCCTGCCGTGGACCGGCTGCTCGATCCTGGCCGGGGACGCCGACAAGGTGCGGGAGATCCGGGCCAAGGCGGCGTCCAAGGAGGGGCTGCTGGTCGTCGACATGCCGGAACAGGCCCAGACCAGCCGCGTGTACGACGAGTACCTGGCCGCCGTCGCGGGCACCGAGGCGGCGGACCTGACCTACTACGCGGTGAGCGTCGTGGGGCCGCGCAACAAGGTCGACAAGCTCGTCGGCGGCCTGCCGCTACTGCGCTGACACGACCTCGGACCGCGACCGGGAGTCACAGGGGGCCGGGGGCCGGGCGTTGGGGACCGGGAGGTTGGGGACCGGGAGGTTGGAGGGCGGGAGGCTGGAGGGCGGACACGGTTGGGAGGCAGACGCGGTTGGGAGGCAGACGCGGTTGGGAGGGCGGGGAGCGTTGAGGGGGGACTGGCCGGTTTGGTCGGGGGTGTGAGGTCTGGTGATAGCGGTTGCCGATGAGTGAGGTCGGCCTTGGTGATAACGGGGCGGGGTGGGGATCGATGTGCTGGTGACGGTTGCCGGTCATCGGGTCGTGGCCTTGCGGCTAGGAATGGCGCTGGTAGCGGGTTGTGTCCGGATGGATGCGGTGAGTGGTCGTCAGTGCTGGTTCGGGGGTCGATAGGCTCCTGGGCCCCGACTAGTGCGAGGTGCGCGATGAGCGATCGTCCAGCCTGGGTGCCGGACTCGATCAACACCGAGTTGCCCAGTGCCGCCAGGGTCTACGACTACCTGCTGGGCGGTGGGCACAACTTCGCGGTGGACCGGGTGGTCGGGGAGAAGGTGTTGCAGGCGCTGCCGAACGGGGGGCAGATCGCGGGGTCGAACCGGGCGTTCCTGCGGCGGGCGGTGTTGTTCATGATCGACCAGGGCATCACGCAGTTCCTGGACCTGGGGTCGGGCATTCCGACGGTGGGCAACGTGCACGAGATCGCGCAGCAGGCGGACCCGAACGCGCGGGTCGTGTACGTGGACTACGACGAGGTCGCGGTGACGCACAGCGAACTCCTGTTGCAGGGCAACGAGAACGCGACGGTGGTGGCGGCTGATGCGACGAAACCGGAACGAGTGCTGTCGGCACCCGCAGTGCGGAAGATGCTGGACTTCGGGAAGCCGGTCGGGTTGCTGATGGTGGCGGTGCTGCACTTCGTGCCGGATGAGAAGAAGCCGCACGAGGTGCTGGCGCAGTACATCGACGCGTTGCCGTCGGGGAGCCTGGTGGCGTTGTCGCACCTGACAGCGGACGGGAAGCCGGAGGAGATGGCGGCCGTCGTGGAGGCGATGAAGAACAGCCGGGATCCGATGTACTTCCGGAGTCATGGGGAGTTCTCGGGGATGTTCGAGGGGTTGGAGGTGGTGGAGCCGGGGGTGGTGAGCGCTCCGCACTGGAGGCCTGAGGTGGATTACGACACTAGTCCGGATGATGTGTATGTGGGGGTTGGGCGGAAGGTTTGATTCTGGGGCCGTGTGCGTGGTGGATTGCGTTGCGGTGCCTGGCTTTGGTTGGGTGCTGCCTCGTGGTGAAGCTCGGTTCCGGCTCTCCCGCCGTGCGAGCCTGGCTCTCGGGCCTCCCACCGACTGGCGAAGCCCAGCCCCCGGCGCGCGATTGTCTCAATGCTTGATCTTGCTTGTCAAGACGATAGGGCTGTCTTGACAAGCAAGATCAAGCAGGAGGGCGCTGTGGATCGGGGGCAGAGGGGAAGTCTGGCTTCGCCAGCATCGAGCTGCGCTCGACACTGCATCCTCGGCTTCGCCGTCGGACGGGGCATCCGCGCTTCGCGGCGGACAGGGCATCCTTGCTTCGCTGCGGACAAGGCCCCAGGCGCTTCGCGCCGGATGCGCGCTGGCGGGCTGCGCCCAGCTGTGGATCCTTGGCTGCGCCGTCGGACGGGCAGCCTCGCTGCGCGTCGGAGTGGGTTGTGGGGTTGGGTTTGGTTAGGGGATGAGGACTAGGCGGATTGGGTTGTTGGTGCGGGTTGCTAGTTGGTGGACGGCGTCGGTGGCGTTTGTGAGGGGGATGTGGGCGCTGATGGAGTTGGTGAAGTCCAGGCGGTGGTAGGTGGTGAGGGCGACCAAGGCCTCTACGTCTTCTGGGGTGGAGCCGAAGTGGCCCAGTAGGCGTTGGTTGCGGACGCTGAAGCCGATGCCGTCGGTGAGGGTCAGGGGGCCGTTGGAGAGGCCGACCAGGACCAGGGTGCCGGAGAGGCCGAGGACTTTGGTGGCTTGGTCGTGGATGGTGGGGGTGCCTGCGAAGTCGAAGGCGTGGTCGAGGCCGCGGCCGGTGGTGGCGGTGAGGACGCGGTCGGTGAAGTCGGCGGCGGTCGGGTCGAGGGTGAGGTCGGCGCCGAAGGTGGAGGCTCTTGCGCGGGCTTCGGGGAGGGGGTCGATGGCGATGATGGGGGCGGCGCCGGTGAACCTGAGCAGTTGCACGGCGTGAGCGCCTAGGCCGCCGATGCCCCAGACGCCGACGGACTGGGCGGGGCGGACTTGGGCGGTGGACATGATGGCGGCGTAGGGGGTGGAGACGGCGTCGGGGATGATGGCGGCCTGGTCGAACGGCAGGTGGTCGGGAATGGGGACGAGAGTGTCGTGCCTGGCCAGGGCGTACTGGGCCCAGCCGCCGTCGTAGTGCACTCCCCTGGTCCGGCCGTTGAGGCAAGGGCGTTGGCGCACGCACAGTTCGCACGCGCCGCAGGACTGACCGGCCTGCAGGATGACGCGGCGGCCGACCGTGACGGACGACGGGACGTCCGGGCCGATGACGGCGACGGTGCCGGACACCTCGTGGCCCAGGGTCAGCTTGGGGTGGTCGTTCTGCCAGACGCGGAGCGTGCCGTCGATCAGGTGCAGGTCGGACAGGCAGACGCCCGCCGCCGCGACGGCGACCAGGACCTCACCCGGACCCGGTACGGGGACGGGCACCTCCTCCACCGCGAAGTCCAACGTCGTGAGGTCGA
This sequence comes from Umezawaea tangerina, assembly GCF_003002815.1. Lineage (GTDB taxonomy): Bacteria > Actinomycetota > Actinomycetes > Mycobacteriales > Pseudonocardiaceae > Umezawaea > Umezawaea tangerina. The sequence continues at coordinate 196,884 of NZ_PVTF01000009.1, forward strand.
GCCTTCCCGCGAGCATCACGTCCTCCACCGTCCGAGTATGGGCGCCCGACCACCGGACCACCCGGCACCTAGGGGTGCTTTGGGGCCCCTACAAATCCCGCAGCAGCACGACCAGGTCGCGCGGGAGTCCGTGGGTCTCGTGCAGGTAGCGGAAGTCCTGCTCGGTCAACGGGTCCCGGTAGCGCGACACCACACCCCGCCCGCGGGTGACGAGCGAGCGGAAGCGGCGTTCTTCCTCCTCCAGGACGTCGAACACCCGGTCGCTGCGCTGGTCGAAGTGCGTCAACGTGCTCCGCACCAACGGTTCCGGCAGGTCGGACAGCGTGTACGAGCCGTTCTCGCGCCAGAGCGTCGTCAACGTCCGCCGCAGCAGCCTGCGCAGCACGTACCCGCGACCGGTGGTGGACGGGGTCACGCCGTCGCCGATCACCACGACGCCCGACCGCAGGTGGTCGACGACCAGCCGCGGCTCGGACACGTCCCACGGGAGCCCGTCCACCCACGGCGACAGCAGGTCCGTCTCGAACACCGAGCGCTTGCCCTGGAGGAACATCAGCAGGCGCTCCAAGCCCATCCCGGTGTCCACTGTGGAGTCCGACAGCGGGGTGAGGCCGCCGTCCTCGTGCCGCCGGTAGCGCATCATGACGTGGTTCCACACCTCCATCCACCGGTCGTCGGTGGTGGGAGTGCCGGTCGGCGGGCCGTCGCCGGTCCACACGAACATCTCGCTGTCCGGCCCGCACGGCCCCGTGGGCCCGTTGGACCACCAGTTCTCCGACCCGGTCAGCTCGACGGGGACGCCGAGCGAGCGCCACGTCTCCAGGGAACCGACGTCCGGTCCGACCTGGTCGTCGCCGCCGAACACGGTGACGTGCAGCAGTCCGGGGTCGACGCCGAACCCGTCGCACAGCAGCTCGTACCCCCAGCGCAGGCTCTGCGGGCCGTCGTAGGAGCGCAGCGACCACGATCCGAGCATCTCGAACACGGTCAGGTGCGACGGGTCGCCGACCTCGTCGAGGTCGGTGGTGCGCAGGCAGCGCTGCACGTTGACCAGCCGTCCACCCAGCGGGTGCGGGCGGCCTTCCAGGAACGGGGTCAGCGGGTGCATGCCCGAGGTCGTGAACAGCACGGGGTCACCGGGTGGCGGCAGCAGTGAGCTGCCGGTGATCCGCTGGTGGCCGCGGGAGGTGAAGAAGTCGACGAACGTGTCGATGACGTGCCGGGTGTCCATGGCGGGGTCCTTCCGGGGTGGGACGACCGGAAAGGGCCACGGCGGAACCGGACGGACCGTTTCCGGTCGCCGGTGGGGGTCGAACGAGGTCAGGCAGCGGCGGCGACCGACGAGCGGGGAGCTCGCGCGGCCGCGGCGACGTGCTGCGGTTCGACCGACATGCCTCGACCCTACGTCGCCGCGCAAGCGGTTTGGTCGTCCACAGTGGAACCGATGGGCCTTCCGGGTGAAGCCGCGCGGCGGCCAACCGGGCGAACCGACCGGTTTCGCCCGAGGTCAGGCGGCCCGCGACAAGATCCGTCCGGTAGCACCCGCGACACCGTCCGGACGCACCCCCGTTACGCCGAGGGGACCTGCCCCGATGTCACGGTCATGCCGACCGGGACGAACGACGCGAGGGGCAGCGGACGCGCGGAAGCCACCGCGCGGACCGGGGCGCGCGTCCGGGCCCGGCAGCGGCCGGACACGTTCGCGGTCGGCGGCGTGATCGCGGTGCTGCTGCTCGCGAGCGTCTACGTGTGGGCATCGGTGCTGTCCCCGCAGGGCCGGGTCGCCGCCGTGACCAGCGTCGGGGTGAAGGGGTACTGCGAGTCGGGCTGGGTCGTGCCGGACGCGGGCGACGGGCCGATCCCGATGGCGGGCAAGCCCGCGGAGGCGGTGCTGGGCAGCGGCGGCTCGGTGACGGTCACGGTGCGGGGCCTGACCGGTGACGCGGTCGATCTCGAACCGCCGGTCGTCGAGGTGGTCAGCCGCAGGCCCGCGCTGCCGGGGGTGTTCCTGCCCTCGCCGTGCGGCGGCCCGGTGCCGACCGACGGGCTCACCGTGGACCTGGACCGCCCGACCACCGTCCTGGGGCCGGACGGCCGGCCCGCCGAGTTCCCGCACCGGGTCAGCGGGACCGAGCCCGGCCACGTCGTGATCCGGCCGCTCTCGACCACCGACGACGTCGAGTGGCGGCTGCGGATCCCGTGGTCCTCGGGGGTCGGCAGGGGTGAGCTCGTGGTCGACGACGACGGGAAGCCGTTGCGCACCACCGCGACGAGCGCCGCCCGGCCGTTCTGCGTCGAGGAGCCGTACAGCGCGCGCTGGGTCTCCTGTCCGGATATCGGGTGACCCGAACGGCCCCCGATGTGGCACGGTGGGGCGATGTCCGATGCGGAGAAGCGACTGCAGGTCAAGCGCAGCTGTACCCGGTGGCTGTCCGGCCACGGTGAGTCGACCATGCGGGAGCGGCTGGCCGGGCTGATGGCCATGCCGGAGTCCGAGGGGTACCCCGACGTCTACGGTTCGGGCGACCCCGTGGCCCTGCTGGAGCGGCGGGTCGCCGAGCTGCTCGGCAAACCGGCGGCGCGGTTCGTGGTCAAGGGCGTGATCGCCCAGCAGGCCGCGCTGCGCACCTGGTCGGACGCGAGCCGGATCCACACCGTGGCGCTGCACCCGTTGAGCCACATCGACTCCGACGAGCTGGGCGCCTTCGAACGCCTGCACCCGCTGCGCGCGGTCCGCCTCGACGGCGGGCGCGGGTTCGGCGTGGCGGAGCTGGAGGCGGTCGGCGAGCCGCTCGGGGTCGTCACGGTGGAACTGCCGCTGCGCAACGCCGGGTTCGCCCTGCCGGACTGGGACGACCTGGTCGCCGTGTCGCACTGGTGTCGTGGACACGGGGTGCCGCTGCACTTCGACGGCGCCCGGCTGTGGGAGTCGGCGCCGTACTACGGCAGGCCGCTCGACGAGATCGCCGACCTCGCCGACTCGCTGTACGTGTCGTTCTACAAAGGACTGAACGGGCTCGCGGGCTGCGCGCTCGTCGGCTCCGAGGACTTCCTCGCCCGCGCGACGCCGTGGCTGACCAGGCACGGGGCGAACGTGTACGCGAACTACCCGTACGCGCTGTCCGCGATCGACGGCCTGAACCGGTACCTGCCCAGGATGGCCGCCTACCGCGACCGCGCGGAGTCGCTCGCGCACGCCATCGCCCAGGTCCGCGGGGCGGGCGTGACCACCCCGCGGACGAACGGGTTCCGCGTGTTCCTGCCCGGCTCCCCCGACGCGCTGGCGGGCGCGCACCTGCGGCTCGCCGAGCGCACGGGCACCTGGCTGTTCAACCGCGGCGCCACCACGGACGTGCCGGGGCTCACCGCGGTGGAGGTGCAGGTCGGCGAGGCGACCGAGGCGATCCCCGACGACGAGGCCGCACGGCTGGTCGCCGACCTGCTGGACTCAGCCGAGGGTGACCGGTAGCCGGTCGAAGCCGTACATGAACGGCGAGATCCGCTGCCGGAGCAGCGACCGGTCGACGCCGAACCCGAGGTCGGGGAAGCGGCTGAACAGCGCCGTCAGCCCGATCCGCGCCTGCAGCCTGGCGAGGGCCGCGCCGACGCAGTGGTGCGGGCCGTGGCCGAACGACACGTGCGGCGGGCCGGACCGGGTGATCCGCACGCTGTCCGGGTCGTCGTAGACGGCCGGGTCGCGGTTGGCCGCGCCGACCATCAACCCGACGGTGGCGCCCTGGGGGATGGTCGTGCCGTGCAGCTCGATCGGTTCGAACGCGAACCGGAACACCGGGGACAGCACGACCGGGCCGGAGTGGCGCAGCAGCTCCTCGACGGCCCGGTCGGAGACGTCCGGTGCGGTCGCGGCCAGCTGGTCGGGGTAGTCGAGCAGGGCGACGACGGCGTTGGCAAAGAAGTTGGCGGTCGTGTCGTACCCGGCGCCGAGCAGGTTCGCGGCGACCGCGCACACCTCGTCCTCGTCCAGCGTGTCCTCGCCCTCGGACGCCCTGAGCAGCAACGACAGCAGGTCGTCGCCCCGCTGCCCGCGCTTGACCCCGATCTGCTCGCGGACGTAGTCGAGGGTGGCCAGCAGCGCCGCGCCGGAGGCCGCCCGGTCCGGGCTCGTCGCCGCGTCCGACCAGGCGCGCAGCCTGGCGTGGTCGGACTGCGGCGCGCCCAGCACCGTGCCCATGGTGGTGATCGCGAGCGGGTAGCCGAACGACCGCAGCAGGTCCGGCTCGTCTTCCTGGGCCATGGCGTCGAGCAGCGCCGCCGCCGTGTCGGCGATGACCGACTCCCAGCCCGCGATCACCCGCGGGGTGAGCGTCCCGCCGACCACCCGCCGCTGCCTGGTGTGGTCCGGCGGGTCCAGCACGAACGCCTTCTCCCAACCGGTCCCCACGCCCATCGCCAGCCCGGAGGCCAGGAACCGGTCGCTCGCCGAACGGGTGTCCGCGCTGAGCCGCGGGTCGGTGGACAGCGCCCGCACGTCGTCGTGCCGGGTGACCAGCCACAGGTCCAGGTCCGCGAACGGCAGTGCCACCTCGGCCACCGGCCGGTGCTCCCGCAGCCACGCCAGCGTGGGGAAGGGGTCGGCGTAGTACTCCAGGGAGAAGATCTCGGGTAAGAGGCTCGGCTTCGCCGCGTTCGTCATGCTCTTCCTCCACCGTCGTCGGGTGTCCCCCCTGAGGCGCGGCAACCGGGTCCGGCGCCGTGTCCGGGCTCAGGCGGTCTGGCGACGGTCGCGAGGGTAGAGCGCGGCGAGGACGACGAGTACCGCCATCGCGACGGCCATCCCGGCGAACGCCCACTGCACCGCGCTCGCGTAGTCGGTGCGGACCGCGAGCATGATCTGGTCGCGCACGGCCGCCGGGGCGCCGCTGTCGCCACCCGCGCCGGTGACCAGGTCCACGGCCTTGCGGGCGTCCTCGGCGGTACCGCCCATGGCCTCGAACGACGTGGTCAGGCCGGTGGTCAGCCTGCCGGTGACGAGCGTGGTCAGCACGGCGAGGCCGAACGCGCCGCCGAAGTTGCGCATGGACTGGGACAGCGCGGTGACCTCGCCGTAGGAGGCGCCGATCGCCCGGTTCACCGCGTCGGTGCTGACCGCGCTGAGCATGAACCCGATGCCCGCGCCCGCCAGCGCGATCGGCCAGGTCTGCCGGTTGAAGAAGGCCTCGGCGTCGAAGTCGAGGTCGGTCACCGCGGTGGCGAGCCAGCCGAACCCGGCGGCACCGAGCACGCCGCCGATCGCGAGCACCGGACGCGCGCCGACGCGGTCGAACATCGACGAGCCGAAGCGGGAGGCGACCACGAACCCGAGGAACAGCTTGAGGAACAGCAGACCGGTCATCGTGGCGGACAGGCCGAGCGACACCTGGCCGTAGACGCTGAGGAAGAAGAACACCGGGACGAACGCGACCGACGCGAACAGGCTGCCCAGCGTCGCGAGCGTGAAGCCGCGGTCGCGGAACGCCCGCAGGTTCACCAGCGGCTCGTGGGTGCGGCGCTCGTGGACCGCGAACGCGACCAGGAACGCGGCACCGCCGACCAGGGCCGCGAGCACGCCCGCGCTGGTCCAGCCCCAGCCGCTGGCCTGCTGGAGCCCGAACACGACCAGGCCCATGCCCAGCGCGACCAGGCCCGCGGCGACCCAGTCGATCCGCTCGTCGCGGCGGGGTGACGGGGCGGCCGACAGCGCGACGACGACCAGCGCGGCGAGCGCGATCGGCACGTTGACCCAGAAGATCGAGCGCCACGTCCACGCGGTGAGGTAGCCGCCCGCGATCGGCCCGATGGCGGTCATCGCGCCGGTGACCGCGAAGAACAGCGCCATCGCCTTGCCCCGGCCTTCGCGGGAGAAGGTCTGCACGACGATGCCGATGGCGGCCGGGAACATGATCGCGCCGCTGATGCCCTGCAACGCCCGCGCCGCGACCAGCCACGCCTCGGCGTACCCGCCCGCCGGTGCCAGGCCGCAGAGCAGCGACGTCACGCCGAACGCGGCGATGCCGACCAGCACCATCCGCTTGTGCCCGAACACGTCGGCGAGACGACCGCCGAGCAGGAAGAACGCGGCCGTGGCCAGCAGGTAGACGTTGACGGCCCATTGGATGCCGCCGTTCGAGAGGCCCAGCCGGCTTTGGATCGTCGGGGCGGACAGCGCGACGATCGTCTGGTCGATGGTGGTCATCGACACCGCGAGGATGAGGCCGGCGAGCGCGCGGACGCCTGTCTTGCCGGTGGTGCCGCTGGACAACGCGGTCATGGACGTTTCTCCGTTCACATGTCAGTAGTGACAGGTGGAAGGTAGAACTTCCTACACAGACATGTCAACAGTGAAGTATGCTGAGGTGGTGAGCCTGAAACACGCGACCCTCGGCCTGCTGTCGTTCGGCCCGGCCAGCGGGTACGACCTGCTCCAGACGTTCGGCGAGTCGTTGGCCAACGTCTGGCCCGCCACGCAGAGCCAGCTCTACGGGGAGCTGGGCAAGCTCGCCGACGCGGGACTGGTCACCGTCGCCGCCGAGGGGCCCCGCGGGCGCAAGGAGTACTCGATCACCGACGAGGGCATGGCCGAGCTGCGGCACTGGCTCGGCGAGACCAAGCCCGCGCCCACCAGGCGCAGCGAGATGCTGCTCAGGGTGTTCTTCCTCGGCCTGCTCACGCCGGAGCAGGCCGAGGCGTACCTGCACGACCGCGCGGCCGCGGCCACCGAGATGCGCGCGGGCATGCTGGAGATCGACAAGCAGCTCGAGCCCCAGGACGGCGACCTGGTGGTCTACGGCAGGCTCGCCCTGGAGTGGGCCCTGCGGTACTCGGTCATGCAGCGGGAGTGGGCGGACTGGGCCGTCGAGGAACTGCGCCGCGCCCGCAAGGAGGAGTAGTGCGGTGACCACGATCCCCGGCGGGGAGTTCCGGGCCGGGTTCGTGGCCACCGCACCGGTCACACCGCGGGCGTCAGCACCTCGACCGTCCCGCGGCCGCCGTCCACCCGCACCCGGTCGCCGGTGCGCAGCCTGGTGGTCGCGTTCCCGGTGCCGACCACAGCCGGGATGCCGAGCTCGCGGGCCACGATCGCCGCGTGCGACAGCGGTGCGCCGATGTCGGTGACGACGGCCGCCGCGCGCGGGAACAGCGGCGTCCAGCCGATGTTGGTCACCGTCGTCACCAGCACCTCGCCGGTCTCCAGCGCCGCGCCGTCCGCGACCGACGCGAGCACGCGGACCACCCCCTCCACGACGCCCGCCGCGCCCGCGAACCCGGTGACCGCGTCGCCGAGCGGTGCCACGTCCCGCGTCTCGTCGAACACGTCGGAACGCCGGTCGGCGGCCGCGGCCCAGCGGAACGGGTCGAAGTGGCCGCGCACCAGCGTCGGGTAGGGAGGCAGCGCCGCGTACCGGCGGTGGGTCTCGCGGCGGGCGGCGACGTGGTCGAGCGCGCTCCGGTCGCCGTCCAGCAGCGCCAGCACCTCGTCCACGGCCAGGAAGAACACGTCCTCCCCCACCCCGGTCAGCTCGCCCGCGCGGAGCAGGAACGTCCGCAGCACCCAGAACGCCCGGATCACCTCGGACCTGCCCGCCTCACGTCCGCGCGCGGCCGCGGCGGCGCGCGCCATCCGCCGTCGCAGCGTGCGGACCTTGCGCGGGTGCCGGGCGCGGAACCGGTCGAGCGCGGCGGCGCGGTGCTCCTGCTGACGGGCAAGCAGCGTCCGCACGTCGGTCAGCGCGCCCCGGACGCCCTCGACCTCGCGGTCGAGCCACGCCGGGTCCTCCGCCGGTCGCGGCGCGGACACCTCGAACTCGTCCGGGCAGCGGTGGCCCCAGTCGCGGACGAACTCCTCGCGAGTGATCTCGCCGCGGGCCAGCCGGTCGAGCCCGACCACCGGCCCGAGGCTGGCCAGCGGTCCCGCGGTGGTGTGCAGGCCGGTGAGCAGCGCGTTCGCGTCGCTCTCGGCGACGAGCCCGAGCAGCCACGGGCGGATCCGGACCAGCCCGGCCCCGTCGAGCCTGGCTCCCGCGGCCAGCATCCGGCTGGTGTCGCGCAGCAGCGCGTCGACGTCCGCCCGCCACAGCCGGGCGAGCGCCGCGGGGTCCGTGGTCGCCGCGATCCGCGCGCGGGCGTCGTCGGACCGCTGCCGCGCGCCGTCCACGAGCGCGGGCAGATCCGTCTGGTACGGCCGGATGCGGCGCAGGAACCCCAGCGCGGTGGGCAGCATGTCCCGCAGGACCGCCCACCGGGACAACGGCAGCCGCGGGACCTCCACATCGGACGGGATGCGCCCGAACGCCTGTTCGCTGGCCCGCCGCACGAAGCCCTCCAGGCCGAGCGCGGACCCGGCGGCCATCGTGACGCTGAGGTTGAGGTAGAAGCGGCCGCCGATGTTGCCGTCGAGCGGATGCCCGCCGAGGGTGGGGACGGACATGACCTCGGACATGAAGATCCGCACCAGCGACCAGGTCGCGGGCGTCATCACGCTCGGGATCGCCTCACCGAGGTTCGCGCAGGTCCACAGGTAGTCGCCCACGAGGCTGGTGTTCCACTCCTCGTGCGCGGTGACCGTGATCGGCCGGGCCTGCACGATGGACACCTCGTCGTCGCGGACCGCCCACTCGACGTCCATCGGCCGCCCGTAGAGCTCCTCGATCCGGCGGCCGAACCCGGCGAGCGCGAGTGCGACGTCGTCGGACAGCACGGGGTCGCCGCGCCGGTCGGTGATGCCGCGGTCGTCGAGCACGACCACCTGCGGGTCGGCCGCGCCGGACACCAGGGCCTCCCCCAGTCCGCGCACCGCGTTGATGACGAGCCGGTCCCGCGCCCCGGTCACCGGGTCGGCGGTGAACAGCACCCCGGCCGCGGTCGCGGGCACCATCCGCTGCACGACGACGGCGATGGCCACGTCGGCCTGCGCGACGACGTGCCGGGCGCGGTAGTCGACGGCCCGTTCCGTCCACAGCGACGCCCAGCAGCGCTTGACCGCGTCGAGCACCTCGGACGGGCCCTCGACGTCGAGGAACGTGTCCTGCTGACCGGCGAACGACGCGTCCGGCAGGTCCTCCGCCGTCGCCGACGAGCGGACCGCGACCGCACCACCGCCCAGGTCCGCGTAGGCGTCCGAGATGGCGGTGGCGACGTCCGGCGGCAGTGGCGCGGCGGCGAACAGGTCCGCGACCTCCCGCTCGGACGCCCCGACGACCTTCGCGGCCAGGCCGTTGGCGGCCAGGAACTCCCGGTACGCGGCGGTGGTGACGTGGAAGCCGGGCGGCACCGGCAGCCCGGCGGCGGTGAGCCTCGCCAGCGACTCGCCCTTGCCGCCGACCGCGAGCAGGTCGGCGGCCGGGTCGGCCATGTCCAGGACCGTCGCGCTCATGACTCTCCCCCGTCGGCGAGTCCGGTGGACTCGGCCAGCTCCCGCCGCGCGACGGCGTACGCGGCGTCGAAGTAGGTGGTGGTCGCGCGGGACAGCGCGGCGGGGTCGACGCCAGCGCCGAGCCCCAGCGTCCGGTCGACCGCGTCGGCGATCAGGTCGGCCTGCTCGTCGGCGGTCAGCCGCAGGTGCTCCGGCATCAGCGACGCCGTGGTCAGCACGCCGATGAACGACGCCGTGATCAGCGTCAGCTGGCCGCGCTCGTCCCAGTCGCCGCCGATGGCGTCGTGCTCGCGCAGCGTGTCGAGGTAGTCGGTGAACGTGGTGCGCCACCCCGTCGCGGACCGCAGCCGGATCGCCAGCCGTCCGAGGACGGCCAGGTCGTTGAGGAGCACGGCGCGCATCAGCGGGCGACCGATCAGCCCCGCCGCCAGGTGCCGGAACAGTGCGCGCGGACCCGGCTCCGGCTCCGCGGCGAGCCCGTCGCGGACGGCTTCGAGCAGCAGGACCCGCTCGCGGCGCAGCACCGCGACGAACACCTCGTCCTTGGTCTTCCAGTGCAGGTAGACCGTCCCCTTCGCGATGCCCGCGGTGCGCGCGACGTCGTCGATGGTGGTCTTGTCGTACCCCCACCGCGCGATCAGGTCCGCCGCCGCGGCCAGCACCGCCTCGACGCGGGCCCGACGCCCCTCGACGTCGTCCGTCCGCACCCGTCTGCCCGCCATCGAACCTCCTAATTGACCAGATGAGGATATCCGGTCAACTGGTCATCGCAATAGCCGTCCGCGTCCCAAGCTCGAAAAACGGGAGAAACCGCAGGTGGGAGAACCGCGTGCAGGGCAGGGTCCCGGGAGGAGTACGGACGGTCTATGGGCCCGGGACTGGTCAAGACGCGATCGTGGCGTCATCTCGCCAGAAGGACCCCTGATCACGGTCCGATGACGGTCTCCCCGGCCCGGGTGCACCTATGTTGTCGGCGATCGCTTACCCCATCCTTGGAGAATTGCTGATGACTTCCGCTCGTCGTACCAGCACCAGGTTCGCGGCCGCCGCCGTCGCGGTGGCAGGTGGCGTGCTCGCGATGGCACCCGCCGTCGCCCAGGCGGCTCCCGACCTCGCACCGCCGTCGGTGCCCGCGGAGATCGCCGTTCCCGACGGCAACCACGTGACCGCGCGCTACGACGCGATCGGTTTCCAGGTCTACGAGTGCGGCACCGCGGGGACGTGGACGCTGCACGCCCCGAAGGCGTGGCTCAGCGGCAACGGCGACACCGGCGTCCACTTCGGCGGTGTCGACGCGAACCTGCCCGCGGGCCCGTACTGGCAGTCGAACCGCGACCACAGCCGCGTGCACGGCGGCAACGCGGTCAGCTCGCCCTCCCGCGAGGGCGCTGTCCCGCTGCTGCGCCTCACCGCGCTCGACACGTCGGGCACCGGCGTGTTCTCCGACGTGACGTTCGTGCACCGCCTCAACACCGTCGGCGGCGTCGCTCCCGCGGGCACGTGCGACCAGGCCGACAAGTCGTTCAAGAACGTCTTCTACAGCGCCACCTACTACTTCTACAAGAAGAACTGACGCGTTGAGGCCCCGGGACCGCGCGGTTCCGGGGCCGCCGCGCGACATGCTTTTGGTCACATTGGTCACGAAGGTGTTGACACGGGGGCAGTGCGGATGGGTCTTTCGGGCAGAGTTCGGCCACTACCGCCAGGTACTGTGCTGGACTCGGTGCGCACCGGACCGAGGAGGCACCCCTGATGTCACGCGTTCCACTGCGCCGCAACGACAAGGCGGCCGACATGGGGCAGGCGCTGGCCTGGTACCGGAACCAGATGGGCTGGGACGTGCAGCTGGTCGACGGCGCTCCGGCGCTGTCCCTGACGCACGGCATGACCGGCTTCCTGTTCCCCCGCAAGTGGTTCCCGCTCGCCGCCTCGATGATGTCCACGATGGACGTGCAGGGCCCGGTCATCGGGTTCCTCGACGACGTGGAGCCCAAGGCCGTCGCGCTCGCCGACACCAACGACTGCGTGTTCAGCCAGTCCCAGATGCCGCCCGGCGTGGTGCTCCTGCGCACACCCGGTCAGGTGCCGCTGCCCCCGAAGGCCGGGTCCGACTGGCTGGTCGAGCCGCACAACGAGCGCCGCTGGCTGCCGTCGGCGACCGCCGTGCTGTCCGTGCTCCGGTCCGCCGCGCAGGTGCCGACCACCCCGGTCCGCGGCCGGGGACCGCTGCCCTACAACAGGATGCCCGCCACCCGCCCCGGCGTCGGCGGCCACCCTCAGATCGTGCGCCGCCGCACCGCCTAGGGCGTGTGTCGAAGTCCGTGTTCGCGGTAGCCGGGCCTGAGGCGGCCCCTGGGGGCACGGCCGACTGGCCCGCATACAACAGCGGTATGCGGACCAGTCGGCCGCACCGCCAGGAACCACCTCAGGCGCGACTCCCATCGAACGAGACTTCGACACACGCCCTAGGGCGCGAACGCCTGGGTCCCCAGCACCCGCAGCAGGTCCAGCCGTTCGGCGGCGTCCGTGCCGGGCTGGGGGCGCAGCACGACGAGCCGCCTTCCGGTGTCCGGGCTCAGCACCACGTCGCACTGCATCTCCAGCACCCCGACCTTCGGGTGCGTGTACGTCTTGCGCCCGGACCGCATGGGCGACACCTCGTGCAGCTCCCAGACCGCCGCGAACTCGGCGCTGACCTCGAGCAGGTCGGCGACCAGGGTCGCGGACACGGCGTCCTTGCCGCGGCGGACCGTCGACGCCCGCAGGTCCGCGACGAAAGCGCGCGCCAGCCGCTCGTGGTCGGCGGGCAGGTAGATGTCGCGCGACTCCGGTTCGGTGTACCAGCGCCACAACGTGTTGTCCGCCCGTCCCCCGGTCCCGGTGAACGGCCCGAAGAGCGCCGTGCCCAACGGGTTCTGCGCCAGGATCGTGCCGAGGTCGTCCGCCACCACCGCCGGGACCGTCGTCAACGCGTCCAGCACGTGCATCAGGCCGGGGTCGACGTACCCGCTGGCGTGGTGCACGACCGGCGGCGCGTACCCCGCCAGCACGTACAGGTGGTCCCGCTCGTCGGTCGACAGCCGCAGCGCCCGCGCCAGGCAGGACACCATCGACTCCGACGGGTGCGGCCCCCGCGCCTGCTCCAGCCGCTCGTAGTAGTCGGTCGACATGTTCGCCAGCAACGCCACCTCCTCCCGCCGCAACCCCGGCGTCCGGCGCCGGGCACCCGGCGCCAGACCCACGTCGGCGGGTCGCAGCGCCTCGCGGCGGACGCGCAGGAACGAAGCCAGCTCAGACCGGTCCATGCCCCCGATTATCCGGGGGTTCCGATCACCCGTCCCCGGACTACCGGTCCCCCGATGAGGTCACCGGTCCCGGTCCTCCAGGTAGCGGGTGTGGTCGGTCTGGCGACGGGCGTCGGCGGAGTGGAAGCCCTCGGCGGTGCGGACCACGTCGGCGGCGAGGAGGTCGAGCTGGCGCAGGAGCTCGGAGTCGGCGTTCCTGGCGGCGGCGTACCACCACGGCATGGCGAGGTAGGTCTGGACGGCCAGGGGCAGGTCGGTGCCGATGACCCTGGTGGCGGTGTGCATCGCGTCCGGGTCGGCGCGGAGGTCGTGCGGGCGGTCGAGCAGGCCGCGCAGGACGTCGGCGACGCGGTCGAGGCGGGGCAGCGCCTCGGACGGGACGCGGGCGGTGCGGACGTGGGCGACCAGGGCTTCGAGGTCTTGGCGCAGGCGTTCGGCGTCCTGCGTCGGGTCGGTCACGAGGGTCACGCGGTCCGGTGGGGCGAGCAGGGCGCCGACGCCGTAGAGGCCGACGACCACCGCGAGCCAGTACGTGCCCGCGACACCCGCGAAGTGCAGGCCGAGGCCGAGCAGGCCGCCGACGCAGCCGACGATGTTCCTCGTCGAGCCGAGGTAGCTACTGGTAGCCACGGATCTCCTTGAACGCCTCGGCGAGCGTGCGGCCGCGCGCGTCGAACACCTTGCCGCCGCTCATGGCGGCGACCTGCCGCATCTCGTCGTTGGCGCTCTCGCCGAACAGCACGGGGAACACCGGCACGCCCTTCATTGCGGGGTCGAGTCCGCTGTGGAACGCGGCGAAGGCGGGGAACGCGTCGCCGGAGGTGTTCTCGCCGTCGGTCATCAGCACGATCGAGGTGAACCGGTCCGGGTCGTCGGCGGCCTGGGCGCGCAGCACGTCGTAGCCGCGCCGCAGGCTGCTGTAGATCGCCGTGCCCCCGGTGGCCTCCAGCCCCTCGGCGGCGGACCTGATCTGCCCCAGCTCGGCGTCGCCGGTGACGCTGAACCGCAGGGGCTCGCGGGGCGAACTGCTGAACGGGAGCAGCGTCACCTGCTCGCGGCCGTGGAACCTGCTGAACCTGCCGGACAGCGACGTGTCGGCCCCGGTAAGGCCGATGACGGCCTGGCGGAGGCCGTCGATCCGGTCGCCCTCCATCGAGCCGGACGTGTCGAGCACGTACAGCGTCCGCGACGGCCTGCGCAGCTGGTCGAAGTACGCGGTGACCAGGCCGTCCACCGCGGCCCCGGTGCCGGGGAACGGCAGCTCCACCAGGTCGCGCACGGCGAACCGGTCCCCCAGCGCGACCTGCGGGTTGGCCGGGCGGCGGCCGGTGACCTCGGAGATCCGCCGCTGCACGTCGGGCGAGCGCAGGTACTCCGACAGCCGCTCGTGGACGCCGCGCGCGTCGGACCCGGCCGAGGTGAGCAGGGTCAACGGGTAGTCGGCGGTGACGACTCCGTCGTTCGGGTAGACCAGCGTCAGCGGCTCGGGCAGCAGGCCGGAGGCGTTGAGCGAGAGCAGCACGGACTCGTAGTTGACCAGGCCGTCGACCTCCGGACCGGGGTCCTCGCCGCGGGCGCGGCGCTGGTAGGCCTCGGACAGCCAACCGGACGAGCCCGCGGACAGGGTCTGGGCGGCGAAGAAGTCCTTGAGCCGCGGGGCGACCGAGGCGATCGCGGCCGCGTCGAGCGCGGAGCCGCTCCCGGCGAGCGCGGACGCGACGCCGACCAGTGCGGAGAACCCGGAGTTCGACGTGGACGGGTCGGTCATGCCGTAGGTGAACGCCTTGCGCCCGGCGGCCTCGGCGATCTCCGCCCAGCCGACGCGCCTGCCGCTCCAGCCCAGCTCCTCGACCTTGGACGTGGGCAGGCCGAGGACGACCGGGGAGCTCATGACCCTGGTCGGCGTACCGAGCCGCTTGGCGGCGTCGGGCAGGAGTTCGAGGTAGCGGTTGGAGGAGAACCAGAGCGCGTCGAACCCGGCCTCGGCCTGGCCGTTGGCCACCGACTCGGCGCCGTCGAGGGTGCCGGTGAAGCTCAGCTCGACCGTGACGCCGGTGGCCTTGGCGGCCTCGTCCAGCACGGGTCGCAGGTCGGCCAGCTCGCTGCCCGCGAGCACGCGCAGCACACCGGGCCGGGGGTCGCCGACCGGTCGTGCGGGGGTGGCCGGGTCGGACGAGCACCCGGCCAGCAGGGCGGCGGCGAGGACGCCGACCAGGACACGGCGGATCATGGTGTGGGCTCCTCGTCGGCGCGCACGCGGGTCAGGTGGTCGTGGGCGCGCCGGATCTCGAAGTCCAGCGCGGAGACGGTGCCCGCCATGTTCTCGGCGGCACGCGCCTTGAAGGTGTCGATCGCGTCGATGGTCGCGTAGACGCGGTCGAACGAGGTGCGCAGCGCGTCGATCCCGACCGCGGGGGTGCTCGCGATGCGCTGGATGTCGTCGCCTTGCAGGGACAGCAGGTCCGCGTTGGTCCGCAGCAGCCCGTCGGTCAGCCCGCGCACGGCGTCGAGCTGGTCCACGACCTCGCGCTGGTCGGCCAGCGCCGCCGCGACCACCACCCCGATCCGCAGCGCGGCGACCGTGGTGCCGACCGCGCGTTCGACGCCCTTGACCAGCTCGTCGTTGCCGCGCCGGACGACGTCGAGCGCCAGGTACCCCTGGGCGCACACGGCCAGCTGCGTGACCAGGTCCTGGTGCCGCTGCCGGACCGGGTGCAGCACGTCGGCCCGCAGCTCGGTCGCCCGGCGCGGGTCGGACAGCTCGACGACCCGCGCCTGCCGGTCCACCGCCTCGTCCACCGCCGACGCCAGCACGGCGTCCGCCGACAGCCGGGTCATCACGCCCCAGAGCCGTTCCCGCTCACCGCGCACCGCCGCGTTGTCGCGCCGCAGGTCGTCCTGGCCCGCGCGCAGCCGGAGCACGACCTGGTCGAGCGGCTCGTTCGCGGCCCGGAACCTGGCCAGCAGGCGCCGGGCGCGGTTGCCCAGCGGGATGAGGCCGAGCACCTTGCGGCCGGTCAGCCCGCGCAGGTCCTTCGGGTCCAGCTCGCGCACGGTGCGCCGCAGCTCCCCCAGTCCCCCGGTGACCTGCCGCTGCGCGCCCGGCTCGGACAACGTGGCCAGCGAGCGGTCCAGCAGCCTGGACGCGACCTGCGCGGCGGCCCGCATGTCCGCCTCGCCGAGCAGCAGCACGCGGTCCAGCAGCCGGGCGAACTCCGGCGAGCGGGAGTCGACCGTGGTCAGCTCGGCGGCGAGCTCCTCCGCGCGCCGCACGGACTCCCGGCGGGTCTCCTCGTCGACCGGGACGAGCCCGGCGGCCCGGTCGGCCGGGACCGCGGCGACCGGTTCCGGTGCGGTGAGGACGAAGTCGGGGTCCACGTCAGTACTGCTTCGCGATCGCTTCGAGCATCCGCTCCAGCGTCTCGTAGGAGGGTGGCTCGACCACGTCTACGACGGTGTCCGGCACGGCCACCGCGTGCTCCTCGACGACCTGCCGGAAGTAGCGCGGGTCGGCGGTGCGGAACCCGAAGGTGGCGGCCAGCTCCCCGAGCTCCGGATCGCCGGTGAGCAGCTCGCCGACCTTGTCGCCCGCGGGCTTCAACGGCACGAGGGTGTGCTTGGACAGCACGGTCGGCGCGGGGTAGAGCAGCGTCATGCCCGGCCGGATCGTCGAGTCGCCGCGCACGACCCGGTCGACGAACTGCGCCTCGTACGCGAGCACCAGCGGCGTCTTGCCCATGCCCGCGGACAGGTAGTCCTCGAACGGGCCGTCGGTGCTGCTCTGCGTGTACCCCTGCTCCAGGAACAGCTTCCCGACCACGGGCAGCACCTTCGCCTCGGCGTCGGGTGAGCTGACCACGCCGCCGTTGGCCACGAACGACGTGATCGCCAGGTACATCGCCGCGGAGTTGGAGTCGCGCGGGTCGGTGGTGGTGACCAGCAGGTTCTTCCGCGCCGGGTAGTCGGTGTTGGCGGGCAGCTGGTCCCAGCGGGTGCCGACCGCGGTCAGCTCCAGGTACCGCGCCACGTCGAACACCCGGTATCGACCCGGCCCCTGGCGGACGACGCCCTGCGCGGTCAGCAGCTCCACGATCGGGTCGAACGTGGCAACGACCATCGGCGACGAGAACGGCGCGTACGTCCTGGCCGCGCCGCGGGCGCGCTGGAGCTGCTCGGCCGCGGGGGCGCTGGAGGGGAACGCGAAGTCGTAGCGGTCGAGGTCGACCGAGGTCGCGATCTGCCGCGAGCCCGCCGGGTCGACCTCGACCCGCAGCCCGTGCCGGGCGAAGGCGTCCTTCACCCGCCGGTCGGCGAAGAACGCGAGCTTCTCCGACCCGATCACCCCGCGCACGGTCTCCAGGTCCGGCGAGCCCGCCTCGTCGGACCGACCGCGCACCACCGCGAACACCACACCGACCAGCAGGACCACCGCGAGCGCGATGCCCGACAAGCGCTTCACCTCAGCCACCTCGTGGAGTAGGTCACCGATCCGGATCATCCGCCGGTGGGACGCGCGGTGGTGCCGCTGCGACCCGGAAGGCGGGGTGAACGTTCGGTGAACGCCCGTGGGGTCCCGCCACGACCTCCTGCCACGTCACCGGCGGGGAGAGCACCGGGTGGTCGTGGTGCCCGCGGCCGCGCGGTGGACCCGCCGATGTCGGTGTCCGGTGTTAGCGTGCCGCGCATGACCAGGTCAGCGGGGTGCCGCACGGTGGAGCTGATGGCGGAGGCGCCGTTCCCCGTGCTCGTCATGTACCCGTCCACGGCGCCCGAGAGGCCCGAGCCGTTCGGCCCGTACACCGCCGAGGTGGCCCTCGACGGCCCCGTCGAACCGGGGGCGCACCCGCTCGTGGTCGTCTCGCACGGCACCGGCGGGTCGCACCTGCTCTACCGCACACTGGCCGCGCACCTGGCCCGCGCCGGGTTCGTCGTCGCGCTGCCCGAGCACCCGCTCAACAACCGCAACGACAACGAGCTGGGCGGCACGTCCGCGATCCTGGCCAACCGGCCGCGGCACGTCCGGCAGGTCGTCGACTGGGCCTCGGGCGCCTTCGACA
Organism: Umezawaea tangerina; assembly: GCF_003002815.1. Lineage (GTDB taxonomy): Bacteria > Actinomycetota > Actinomycetes > Mycobacteriales > Pseudonocardiaceae > Umezawaea > Umezawaea tangerina. The sequence continues at coordinate 214,616 of NZ_PVTF01000009.1, forward strand.
TCGGCCCGGTCGCCGTGGTGGGCCACTCGCTCGGCGGCTGCACCGGCCTGGCGCTGGCGGGCGGCACGCCGACCGCGTTCCCGCACGAGACCCCCGACCGCCAGCCGCACCCGGTCGACGTCACCCCCGACGAGCGGGTGCGGGCGCTCGTGCTGCTGGCGCCCGCGACCGCGTGGTTCCAGCGGGCCGGGTCGCTCGCCGCGGTGGACGTGCCGGTCCTGATGCTGACCGCCGAGCACGACGAGCACACGCCGCCGTGGCACGCGGAGATCGTCACGACGGGTGTCGCCGACGTCGAGCACCGGGTCGTGCCGGGCGCGGGGCACTACTCGTTCCTGGCGCCGTTCCCCGAGCGGATGGCGAACCCGGCGTTCCCGCCCTCGCAGGACCCGCCGGGGTTCGACCGGCAGGCGTTCCACGAGGAGCTGAACGCCGAGGTGCTCGCCTTCCTGGGGAAGGTGCTCTAGCCGGCGAGGAGCTCCCGCATCGCCCGGCGCGCGGAGGTGGACCTGGACTTCACCGTCCCGATCGGCAGGTCGAGGATGTCGGCGGCCTCGGCCATGCTGCTGCCGTTGAGGTACACCTCCACCAGCACCTCCCGGTGCTCCGGCCGCAGCCGCACCAGCGCGTCCCGCACCACCACACCGTCCACCACGGACTTGGCGTGGTCACCCGCCGACGTGGCCTGGTCGGGTGTGATCGCCACCTCGGTCGGCCGAACCTTCCGCCGCCTCGACAGGTCGATCACGATGTTGGTCGCCGTGGTGAGCAGCCAGCCGCGCACCGACCCCTTGCCGTTCACCAGCGCGTCGCGGTGCTGCCACGCGCGGACCAGCGTCTCCTGCGTGACGTCCTCGGCCGCGCTCCTGTCCCTGGTCAGGATGGTGGTGTGCGCCAGGATGGCGCCTCCGTGCTCGGAGTAGAGCTGGCGGACCAACGCATCGGCCCCGTTTCGTCGCGACGTCACGGTTCTCCCCTGCTTCCGCCGTCCACGACCGGCGGACGTGCCGGTGCCGAACGGCCTCCCCTTGCCCTTGTGCTGACGGCGGTCCACCGGTTGAGACGCGCGGCGAGCGTTAATCCACCGACTCGTATCCGACGCGTGCCGGGCCGCTCCTGTGTCTGGAGAAGGCCGACCACCGCTCGCAAACCGTAATTCGCCCGACTTGACACCCAATGACTAAAGTGTGACCACGTGGCCCCCTTCGTGGGAGCCACCTACCCCGGCGGAGCGATGTTGTTCCCTGAACCAGCACGCAGCACCCTGCGACTGGCCGTTCTCGGCCCCCTCCGCGCGTGGCTGGACGGTGTCGAGGTGGAACTGGGGCCACCTCAGCAGCGTTCGGTGCTCGCGCTCCTGCTCGCCCACGGCGGGCAGCCGGTGAGCGTCGCCTCGCTCGTCGACGCCCTCTGGGGCGCCGACCACCCCGGCAGCGCAGTGAACCTCCTGCACCGGTACGTCGGCGCGCTGCGCCGCGCGTTGGAGCCCGAACTGGGCCACCGCGAGGCCGGGAGGTGGCTGATCAGAGGGGCGGGCGGGTACCGGTTCACCACCGACGCCGCGACGCTGGACCTGCTGCGCTTCCGCGACCTGATGACCAGGGCGCGGGCCGAGCGGGCGGCCGGGTCGGACCGGCAGGCCGTGCACACGTTCGCCGAGGCGCTGGCCCTGTGGGACGGGCCGGTGGCCGCTAACACGCCCGCGCCGGTGCGGGCGCACGCCGTGTTCACCGCGCTGGAGCGCGAGCACGTGGCGGCGGTGAACGAGGCGACCGACCTGGCGCTGCGCTGCGACCTGCCCAAACCGCTGCTGGTGCCGTTGCAGTGGGTGACCTCGCAGCACCCGTTCGACGAGCCGTCGCACTCCCGGCTGATCCTGGCGCTGGCCGCGGCGGGCTACCGGGCGGACGCGCTGGACGTGTACGCGGCCATCCGCACCCGGCTGGCCGACGAGCTGGGCATCGACCCCGGTGCCGAGCTGCGCGCGGCGCACGAGTCGGTGCTGCGCGAGGGGCCCGAGGCGCCCGCGGAGGTGCGGTTCGAGCCCGAGCCGCTGGTGGACGCGCCGATGCCCGCGCCCTCCGTCATGCCCGCCCAGCTGCCGCGCGACCTGGCCGTGTTCGCCGGGCGCAAGGACGAGCTGGACCACCTGCTGGCCGAGCACGACGACCCAGCGGGCTCGACGGCGGTCACGCTGATCCGGGGCATGGCCGGGGTCGGCAAGACGACGTTGGCCGTGCGCTACGTGCACCGGATCGCGCACCTCTACCCGGACGGCCAGCTGTACCTGAACCTGCGCGGGTTCGACCACACCGGCGACGTCGTGCAGCCCGAGGACGCCGTGCGGCGGTTCCTCGACGAGCTGGGCGTGCCGTCGGCGCGGATCCCGGTCGGGTTCGACGCCCAGGTCAACCTCTACCGCAGCGTGCTGGCCGAACGCCGCGTGCTGGTGGTGCTGGACAACGCCCGCGACGCCGAGCAGGTGCGTCCGCTGCTGCCCGGCGCGACCGGCTGCCACGTCGTGGTGACCAGCCGCAACCAGCTGTTGTCGCTGGTCGCGGTGGAGGGCGCCCGGCCGCTGCTGCTCAGCCCGCTGTCGAAGGGCGACTCGCGCGAGTTCCTGGTCCGCAGGTTGGGCAGCCGGTCGGCGGCGTCCGACCCGGCGGCGGTGTCGGAGATCATCGAGCTGTGCGCGGGGCTCCCGCTGGCGCTCGCGATCGTCGCCGCCCGCGCCGCGCTGCAGCCGCTGCACCCGTTGAGCGCGGTCGCCGCCGCGCTGCGCGACACCAAGGACAGCCTGGACAGCTTCGCCGACGCGGACTCGATCATCGACGCGCGGGCCGCGTTCACCTGGTCCTACCAGGCGCTCGGCCCGGCCGCCGCGGAGATGTTCCGGCGGCTCGCCCTGCACCCCGGCCCGGAGGTGCCAGCCCGCGCCGCCGCGGCCCTGCTCGGCGTGCCCGTCGCCAAGGCCGTGCCGCTGCTCGACGAGCTCGAACGCGGCCACCTGGTCTCCCAGTACGCGCCGCGCCGCTACACGATGCACGACCTCGTCCGGGTCTACGCGAACGAGCTCGCGGAGGCCGTGGACACCGTGGGCGTCCGGCGCGCCGCCCGCGGCCGGGTGCTGGACCACTACCTGCACAGCGCTTTCCTGGCCGCCGGGCTGATCGACCCGCACCGGCCGCCCATCGCGCTGCCGCCGCTCGGCGAGGGCGCGGTCGTCGAGCCGATCGCGGACCGCGCGGCCGCGCAGGCGTGGACGAACACCATGTCCCCCACGCTGTTCGCGGCGATCGAGATGTCCGCCGAACACCGCTTCGACGAGCACACCTGGCGCCTGGGCTGGACGTTCGACCCGTTCCTGGACCGCAACGGGCACTGGCACCAGAAGGTCACCGCGCAGGAGGCCGCGCTCGCCGCGACCGGCCGCACCGGCGAACGCGCGGGCCGGGCCTACGTGCACCGGAGCCTCGGGTACGCCCACAAGCACCTCGGCAACCTGGTCCGCGCCGCCGGGCAGTTCCGGTCGGCGCTGGAGCTGTACGTGGAGCTGGGGAACCTGCGCGGCGAGGCGCGCACGCACCAGAACATCGCGGACCTGTGCGGCCGGCAGAACATGCACCAGCAGGCGCTGGAGCACGAGATCCGGGCGCACGAGATCAGCAGGCTGCTCGGCGACCGGCTGATGGAGGCCGACTGCATCAACAACCTCGGGTGCGCGCACAGCGACCTCGGGGACCACGAGCAGGGCGTCCTGCTGTGCGAGAAGGCCCTGCTGATGTCGCGGGAGCTGGAGAACCGGTCGCTCGAGGCCGCGGCCCAGGACAGCCTGGGCACCATCCACGACCGCGCGGGCAGGCACAGCCGCGCGATCCTGTGCTACCGGCAGGCGCTGGAGGTGCACCGGGACCTCCAGGACCTCTACAGCGAGGCCGTGACCCTGCGGAACCTGGCCGCGGTCCACCTGGGCACCGGCGACACGCGGGCAGCGGAGGAGTACACCCGGCAGGCCGCCGCCGTGCTCGGCCAGCCGGTGCGGTTCGAGCTGTCGGCGGCCAGCGCGAGCTGACCGGTTCCGGGGTTGTCAACCGGTCGCCGTCCACGGGTTCGGCACACCGAAAGGCGTCACGGGCACGGGACGGCGGACCGGGTCGACCCCGCCAGCCCCGGCACCGTCCACTCCGGACGGTCCTCGGCGCGCGCCGGACGTCCCACGAGGACCCGTCGCGGCTGGTCGGCGGCGGACGTCGGCTCCCGCTCCCGACCGGCACGGCCGCACGACGCGGGCAGCGGAGGCCGACGGGAGCACCCCGCGCGGCCGACGAGCCGGCCGCGGACTCCTCGCGCTGGCACGGGGATTTGCGTAGGCTGTCCGCATTCCACCCGGTACGTCCCGGCGCGACTCGACCTCGCACCGTCCGACCGGGCCCCCGGTGCGGACTGGGAGGCCGCCCGAGGACCCGCTGGTATCCGAAAAGGACCCGCAGCGCTTTCCGCGGTCGGGGCGCCGCCGACCTGCCGGGCACTCTCGCGCCGCAAGAGACCCAGGAGGTCCCGATGACCGCGAACGTCGTGAACGGGCACGAAAGCGGTGTGCTGAACGTCTTCTACCGCTCCTTCCCCTACCCCTGGCCGCCCCGGCAGCTCGTCGCGCTGGACGACCCGGCGTTCTACACCAGGATGATCGCGCAGGACGTCGGCGACTACGGGCACACCCGGCTGGCCCCCGATGCCTCGATCTGGGTCGCGGGCTGCGGCACCAACCAGGCGCTGATCACCGCCCTGCGCTTCCCCGGCGCGACGGTGCTCGGCACCGACGCCTCCGAGCGGTCGCTGGAGATGTGCGCGGCCAACGCCGCCCAGCTCGGCGTCACGAACCTGGAGCTGCGGCACGAGGGCATCACGCAGGCCGAGCACCGGGAGCGGTTCGACTACGTGCTGTGCACCGGCGTGATCCACCACAACCCGGACCCGCCCGCGTGCCTGCGCAGGCTGACCGCGGCGATGCGGCCCGACGCCGTGCTGGAGCTGATGGTCTACAACACCTTCCACCGCCAGGAGATCGTGCGGTTCCAGCAGGCGCTGACCGTGCTCGGCTACGACGACGTGGAGTCGTTGCAGGACAGGCTCTCGCTGGCCAGGAGGCTGTCGGAGTCGGTGCCACCGGGCGGTCAGGTGGGGCGCAGGCTGGAGCAGTACGAGTACATGGGCGACGAGGGCTGGGCCGACAGCTGGATGAGCCCGTTGGAGCACGACTACACCGTCGAGCAGTTCTGGGCGATGGCGGAGGAGTGCGGGCTCACCGTGGAGGCGCCGACGGTCAACGCGTTCGACCAGGCGGGCGAGTCCTACCTGTGGGAGGTGCCGATCCGCGACCCCGAGGTGCGCGAGCGCTACGAGGGCCTGCCGGACCGGGAGCGCTGGCAGGTGTCGAACCTGCTGCTGATGGACAGCTCCCCCATGATGTGGTTCTACGCCGGGCACGCGGCCCGCGGCAGGCTCACCGCCGCCGAGCACGACGAGGCGTTCCTGGACACCGTGTTCACGCCCACCTCGGCGCGGCGCAGGCGCTGGGTCCTCGACGAGCAGGGCCGTTACAACGAGGTGCCGAACACCTCCGCGTTCCCCAACGCGCTCCCGCCCGCGCGGGTCCGGCCGATCCTGGCGGCGGTGGACGGGAAGCGCACCATGCGCGAGGTGTTCGCCGACTTCGACCCCGCCCTGGTGCGCACCGCCCGCGTCGAGCTGGCCACGAGCCTGTTCCCGTTCCTGACGAGCAGCCTGCCCTGAGGACGACGTCGACGGGCGGGTCCGGAACACGGCCTGGTCGGCGCCCGCCCCGTCGACACGTCCCGGTCGGCCTGAGAGCGGCCGTCGGGCGGTCCTAGACTCGGGGTTCCACCACCGCGAGGAGCACCGTGCCCACCGCCGACGAACTGCTCGACGCCACCGCGGTCGCCGGGCTCGCCCGGTGCCTGGCCGGGCCGATGCCCGCGGTGCTCGCCGCCGCCTCCATGTTGGACGGTCTGGGCCTGCGGGAGCGCAGCGACCTGGTGCGCGACGCGCTGCTGGCCGACCTGCCGGAGGGCTTCGCGGAGTTCGAGGCCGCGGTGCGGAAAGCCCTGCCGGACAGCGGGTTCACCGGCTGGATGATCTGGCCGGTGACCGAGGCCGTCACCAGCCGCGCGCTGGAGGACGGCGGCGGCGAGGCGTTCGACCGGGCGTTGGCCCTGCTCGCCGAGCTGACCCCGAGGCTGACGGCCGAGTTCGGCATCCGGCGCCTGCTGGAGCACGACCTGCGCCGGGCCCTGCCGGTCGTGCTCACCTGGACCGCGCACCCGGACGAGCACGTGCGCAGGCTCGCCAGCGAGGGCACCAGGCCGCTGCTGCCGTGGGCGAAGCGGGTCCGCGCGATCTTCGACGACCCGGCCGCGGCGGTGCCGGTGCTGGACGCGCTGCACCGCGACCCGTCGGAGTACGTGCGGCGGTCGGTGGCCAACCACCTCAACGACATCAGCCGCCGCGACCCCGCGCTCGCCGCGGGTGTCGCGGCGCGCTGGCTGCGCGCCGACCCGGACGGTCCGACGCTCCGGCTGGTCCGGCACGGGCTGCGCACGCTGGTCAAGCAGGGGCACCCGGACGCGCTGGCGCTGCTGGGTTTCGGGCCCGCCGAAGGGCTCGTGGTGGACGGCGCGGAGCTGACGAGCGACACCGTGGCCGTCGGCGGCGAGCTGGGTTTCTCCTACACCGTGGAGAACACCGGCGGCGCGCCCGTGAAGCTCGCCATCGACTACGTGGTCCACCACCGCAAGGCCAACGGGTCGACCACGGCCAAGGTGTTCAAGCTGACCACGAAGACCCTGCCGCCCGGTGAGCGGCTCACGGTCGCCCGCACGCACTCGTTCCGCCCCATCACGACCCGCGTCTACCACCCCGGCGAGCACGCGATCGAGCTCCAGGTGAACGGCGCGACGTTCGGCCGGACCCCGTTCGCCCTGGTGGCGGAACGGACATCCGGCTGAAATCCACCTCGTCGGGACCCCCGGATTTGGCGGTTCGATATGGATCTTGTATCTATCCTCCATGAGAACACGCTCCGCGGTGACCAACGTCGTGTTCCTGCTGCCGCAACGGTTGTACCTCCTCGACCTGGCGGGCCCCGCCGAGGTGTACCAGGCCGCCATCGACCAGGGCCTCCCCTACCGGTTGTCCTATGTGGCCGATGAGCCGGAGGTCGTCACCGCGGAGGGGCTGCCGATCCGGGTCGACACCGCGTGGCCCGAGCTGGAGCCGACCGACCTCGTGGTCGTGCCGGGGTCCCAGCTCACCGGGCTGGCGAAGGTGAAGGTCGGCAGGAACAGCCTCGACGTGCTGCGCCGCCACCACCAGCGCGGCGGCCGGGTGGTCAGCGTGTGCGCGGGTGCCGAGATCCTCGGCCGGGCGGGCCTGCTCGACGGCAGGCGCTGCACGACGCACCACGACCTGCGCCCGGAGCTCGCCCGGCGCTACCCGGCCGCGACCGTGGTCGACGACGTCCTCTTCGTGGTGGACGGCCGGATCGCCACGTCCGCGGGCATCGCGAGCGGCATCGACCTGGCGCTGCACCTGATCGCCCAGGCCCACGGGCCGGGCGCGGCGGCGCGGATCGCGCGGACCCTGGTGATCTTCACCCGGCGCAACGGCGACGAGAAGCAGACGAGCGTGCTGCTGCGCCACCGCCACCACGTGGACGACCTCGTGCACCGGTTGCAGGACCTGATCGAGGAGAGGTTCACCGAGCGGCTGCGGTTGGTGGGGATGGCGCGGGAGCTGGGGTGCAGCGAGCGGACCGTGACCCGGCACTTCCACCGGGCCACGGGGATGACGCCGCTGAGGTACCAGCAGCTGCTGAGGCTGGAGAGGGCCGAGCACCTGATCGGGCAGGGGTCGACGATGGAGGCGGCCGCCCGTGCGGTGGGGCTGACCGACGGGCGCGCGCTGCGGGCGCTGCGGGGATGAGGGCGCGGGAACCCCGGTGATCATCGGATGCCCGTAGTCACGACAGCCGGAGTTCGGCCGCGGTCCACCCGCGGCCGGTACAACGGGAGGAATGAGTCGATGGTTCGGTGCCGTCCCCCTGTCCGTGATCGCCCTCGCCGTGGCCGTGGTTCCCGCCGACGCGGCGCCGCTGCTCTCCCGTGACCCGGTCGCGGTCGTCTACGCGCGCGACCACGCGCTGCACACCGCGAACGGCGGTGCCACGGACGACGACCTCCAGGCGCGGACCACCAAGCTGGCGGCCAGCGCGTGGGGGTTCTTCCGGGGCACGTCGCCGCTGTTCTACCGCGACCTCGGCGAGCTCGCGCCCTCCGCCTACGCCACGGCGGCGGGCGACGTGTGGATCACCGGTGACGCGCACCTGGAGAACACCGGGGCCGACAAGGGCGCCGACGGGACCGCCCAGTTCCAGCTCACCGACACCGACGACGCCTGGCGCGGGTCGTGGACGTGGGAACTGCGCCGGGAGGCGGTCTCGGTGGTGCTGGCCGAACGCGCGAACGGGCGAAGCGCGGCGAAGATCACCACTGACCTGAACACCCTGGTCGCCGAGTACGCGCAGTGGATCGGCAAGTTCCACGGCACCGACGACGAGCTGACCTACCGGCTGACCGCCTCGACCTCGTCGGACCTGACCGAGGAGCTGATCGACAAGGCCGCGGGCGACAAGCGGTCCGACCTGCTGGCGAAGTGGACGTCCGGTGGCGCGTTCAAGTCCGACCCGCAGCTCCAGGCCGTGTCGGCGGCGACCCGTGCCGACGTGGTCGCCGCGGTGGCGGCGTACCGGACGACGGCGTCCGCGCCGCTGACGGCGCAGGCCGCGACGGTGAAGGACGTCCGGCGCAGGCTCGGCGCGGGGACCGGCAGCCTCGGCCGCTACCGCTGGTACGCACTGGTGGAGGGTCCGACGACGAGCAACGCCGACGACGTGCTCCTGGAGCTGAAGCAGGAGGTCGACCCGGCGCCGAAGCCGCTGGCACCCACCGCGACCTCGTTGACCGGCGGTCAACGACCGGCGCTGGCGATGCGGTGGCTGGTGAACCAGTCCGACCCGCTGGCGGGTTGGGCGAGCGTGGGCGCGACGCCGGTGCTGGTGCGGGAGAAGTCGCCGTTCGCCGAGGACCTCTCGATCGACGACCTCGACTCGTCCGCGGTGTGGGACGACTCGGTGCGCGACGTGGCCCGGCTGCTGGCGGCGGCGCACTCGCGGGCGGACCAGGACATCGCGGGGACCGGGCTCGGCTACTCGGCGGACGCGGCGATCGACGGCGCGATCACGTCGGTGTCCGGGCTGCAGGCCGAGACGCGGGCGTTCGCGACGGGCTACGCGGACCAGGTCACCAGCGACTGGCAGGCGTACGTGGCGGCGAAGAACGCCGGGCGGCCGCTCTTCTGACCGGCGACGATGACTTTTCGGCGTGAGCGGTGTCCTACCTGCAGAGATCCCGACAACGGAGGCAGGGCGACATGGGCACGCTGAAGGTCGACGGCGCGACGCTGCACTACGAGGTCACCGGTTCCGGGCCGGTGCTGCTGCTCATCCCCGGCGGTCCGGCGGACGCGCACGCGTTCGCCGGGTTCGCCGAGGTGGTGGCCCGCGACCACGCGGTCGTCACCTACGACCCACGCGGGCTGTCGCGCAGCGCGGTGGACGCGCCGGGCCAGGTGTCGGTGCGGACGTTCGCCGACGACGCGGCGCGGCTGCTCGACGAGGTCGGCGGCGGGCCCGCCTACGTGCTGGGCAGCAGCGGCGGCGGGGTGGTCGGCCTTGAGCTGCTGGCGGCCCACCCGGACAAGGTGAGAGCCCTGGTCGCGCACGAGCCGCCCGCGGCCGGTGTGCTCGCCGACGTGGACGCGGGGTTCACCAGGATCCACGGCACCTACCTCGCCGACGGCGTCGGGCCCGCGATGGGGGTGTTCCTGAACGTGACCGGGCTGGCGGGGACGTCCGCGCGGATGCCGGAGCCGCCGCCGGAGGCCATGGCCGGGATGATGCGGAACCTCGAGTTCTTCCTCGGCTCGATGATGGGGCCCATGCAGGACTTCCGGGTCGACGAGCGGGTCGCCGCCCTGCCGGTCGTCATCGCCGTCGGTGAGGAGTCCGAGGGGCAGCTGGCGCACCGGACCGCCGTGGCACTGGCCGAGTCGCTGTCCCTGAAGCCGGTCGCCTTCCCCGGCGACCACGGCGGGTACACCACGCACCCGGAGGAGTTCGCCCGACGGCTGCGCGAGGCGTTCGCCTCGGTGGAGCGCTAGGGCGTCCCCGCGCGGACCAAGCCGCACTCGTAGGCGTGCACGACGGCCTGGACGCGGTCGCGGAGGCCGAGCTTGGCCAGGACGCGGCTGACGTGGGTCTTGACGGTGCCCTCGGACAGGAAGAGGTGGGTGGCGATCTCGTTGTTGGACAGGCCGCGGGCGATGAGGCCGAACACCTCGCGCTCGCGTTCGGTCAGCACGTCGAGCGCCTCGGACGGCGGCGGGGCGCCGGTGCCGATGTGGCGTTCGAGGAGGCGGCGGGTGACGCTCGGGGCGACGCAGGCGTCGCCGCGGGCGACCACGCGGACGGCGGACAGCAGGTCGGCGGCGAGGGTGTCCTTGAGCAGGAAGCCGCTCGCGCCCGCCTGGATGGCGGCGTAGACGTACTCGTCGAGGTCGAACGTCGTGAGCATCAGCACCCGTGCGCCGGTGTCGCCCGCGCAGATGCGGCGGGTCGCCTCGACGCCGTCGACCTCGGGCATCCGCACGTCCATCAGCACGACGTCCGGGCGCAGGTCGCGCGTCATCGCGGTGGCCTCGGCGCCGTCGCCCGCCTCGCCGACGACGCGCATGTCCCCGGAGTTCTCCAGGATCATCCGGAACCCGGTGCGCACCAGGGTCTGGTCGTCGGCGATCAGCACCCGGATCACCTGGCGCTCCCCCGGATCGGCAGGGCGGCGTCGACCACGAACCCGCCGTCGGGGCCGGGTTCGGCGACGAGGCTGCCGCCGAGGAGCCTGGCCCGCTCGCGCATGCCGCGCAGCCCGTTGCCGCCCCCGGTGCGGGTGGCCGGGCCGCGGCCGTCGTCGCTGACCCTGATGGAGACCCCCTCGCGCACGTAGGACAGCACCACCTCGGCCTTCGCCCCCTTGCCCGCGTGCTTCATGGTGTTGGTCAACGCCTCCTGCACGATCCGGTAGGCCGACAGGTCCACAGTGGACGGGAGCGGCACGGTGGTGCCCTCGACCCGCAGCCCCACCGGGGTGCCCGCCTTGCGCACCTGGCCCACGAGCGCGGTCAGCTGGGCCAGCCCCGGCTGCGGGTGCCAGGTGTCCTCGACCGCGCCGACGGCCGCGAGCACCCGGCGCATGTCGGCCAGCGACTCGCGGCCCGTGCGGACGATGGCGTCCAGCGCGGACCGGGTGTCGGCGGGCCTGCTGTCCAGCGCGGCGGCACCGCCCTGGGCCTGGATCACCATGACGGACAGCCCGTGCGCCACCACGTCGTGCAGCTCGCGGCTGATCCGGCCGCGTTCGGCGGCCACCGCGAACGCCGCTTGGAGGTCCCGGTCGCGCTCCAGCTCACTGGCCCGCGCGCGGAGCTCGTCGAGGTGCGCCCGCCTGCTGCGCGTGCCGAACCCGATGGCCCAGGCGGCGAGCAGCGCCGAGGCGCACACGAGCAGCTCGTCCCACGAGGTGTCCCAGGCGCTGTCGTCGGGCGGCACGGGCGGGGGAGGGCGCATGGGCTCGCCGCGGCCGGGGACTGGGGCGACCACCCGTGTGGTCTCCGGCGGGGCGACGACCCGGCGCGGGGCGAACGCGTTGTGGGCGCTCCACCCGGCGGCCAGCAGCACCAGACCGCCGAGGACGGCGACCGAGACGACCCTGCGGTAGCGGACCGCGACCGTGTAGAGCAGGACCAGCAGGCTCAGGTCGACGACCGCGAGGGGCATCCCCGCGAGCAGGTGGGTGGCGACGGACGCGGCGGCGACGAAGGTCATCGGCACCGGCCAGCGGCGGCGCAACCCGACCGCGACCGCGGCCAGGACCGTGGCGCCCCACCAGACGACCGCCTGCTTCTCCAAGGGGAAGCCGCCGTCGCCGGGCCCGAGGTCCACCGCGGTACCCGCCAGCAGGAACGCCACGGCCAACACCCCGTCGAGCACCGCGGGCAGACGTGGCCAGTCGCGGAGCCGCTTCGTCATGACCCGCGAGCCTAGGACCCGGCGGTGTGCGCCCGCGTCAGTCGCAAGACGGATATCGGCGACCCGGTGTACCCCTCGCGACAGAGGTGGTCATGGGCGCGCAGACGGACGCGCGGCGCACGCGGGCGGCGCCAGCCTTGTCGGCATGAGACGACAAGTGCTGATGCGCAAGGGTTCCGCGGTGGCCGTCGCCGCCGTGGCGCTGACCTCGCTGGGCGTCGGTCCGGCCGAGGCGACCGGACGCGGCCCGACACCGCAGGTCGCCTGGAAGACCTGCCCCGCCTACTCCGACGAGGTGCTGCTGGCCATCGGCGTGCCCGACGACCGGCTGCCCGCGGTCCGGGCCCAGCTCGACCGGATGGAGTGCGGCACGGTCAGCGTCCCGCTCGACCACCGCGAGCCCGGCGGCAGGCGGATCGACGTGGCGATCACCAGGCTCAAGGCACTCGACCAGGCGCACCGGTTGGGCAGCCTCGCGGTCAACCCCGGCGGTCCGGGCGGCAGCGGATACCTGATGGGCGTCCAGATCGGCACCCTCACCAACGACGAGGCAGCGCGGCTGGGCGACCGGTACGACCTGATCGGCTTCGACCCGCGCGGGGTCGGCTACAGCACCCACGTGGACTGCGCACCGCCCCACCGCGAGGGCGAGCCGCCGACGGGCCCGATCACCAAGGAGGCGGCCAAGGCCGACTACGACCTCGAGGTCGCGTTCAACAAGTCCTGCGGCGACAGCGATCCGGAGTTCCTCCGGCAGCTCACCACCGAGAACGTGGCCCGCGACCTCGACCTGGTGCGCGCCGCGCTGCACGAGCGGAAGCTGAGCTTCCTTGGCGTGTCCTGGGGGACGTGGCTGGGCGCGGTCTACCGCAGCGAGTTCCCGGCCTCCGCGGGCCGGGTGTTCCTGGACAGCGTCGCGCCGCCGCACTTCCGGATCGACGAGTTCGAGGACGGCCGCGCCATGGCCGCCGAGCGCGACTCCACCCGGCTGGTGGCGTGGCTCGCCCGGTTCGACGACACCTACGGCCTCGGCGCGACCCCGGAGCGGGTGCGGGCCACGATCCTGGCCATGGTCCGGGACTTCGACGCCAACCCCAGGCACTACACCGACCTGCCGAGGGCGGTCGACGGCGAGATCATCGCCGTGAGCGCCGCGCAGCCCTCCAGGGCGTGGCCGCTGGTGGGCCAGGTGCTCAAGGCGCTGCGGGAGTCGACCGGCCCGACCGCGCCGCCGGTCTTCAAGGACGTCGTCGAGGGGCCGCCGCAGACCCCGCCCCCGCCTGGTGCGCCGGAGCCGGTGAACCGGACGATGAACCAGGCCGCCTTCTGCAACGAGGACCCGAGCAGGCTCGACTTCGAGCACGCCTGGGCCGACTTCCGGCAGCGCCTCGCGGCGAACCCGGTGACCGGCAGGTCCCTGCGGTTCTCGGCCGGGTGCGCGGGGTGGCCGCTGCCCGTCCAGGAGTACCGGCTCCGCCGCGGCACCGGGTCGCTGGTGCTCGTCGGACACCGCCACGAGAGCGTCTCGGTGTTCGAGTGGACCGCCGAGATGAAGGCGGCCGTGGGCGGCAGGACCTACACCGTCGAGGACGACGTCCACGGGTCCGTCCTGCGGGTGCCCGAGTGCTCGGCCGACCTGGTCGAGTACTTCACCACGGGCCGGATCGACGGCGGCTGCCAGGGCGTCCCGCTGCCCGACGGCCCGGACGCCCCCGGACCGACGGGCCTCACCGCGGCGGGACTCGACCTGACGACCGGCTGAACGGGTGCGGTGACCGCGGGTCCGGGCGCGCGCGCCACGCCGACGGTCGTGCGGACAGGCGGCCTGCTGGGGGTCGTCCGGACCCGACCGGTGTCACCGCGAGGGCGGCCGGGGTGGCTCGTGGAGCCACCCCGGCCGCGTGCCCGGCGGTAGGCGAGCCGCCCGGCACGGCGGGGACGGGGCGACGCACTCCGAGGCGTCCCCGTCCCCGCGGGAACGCCTCAGCGCTTGCGGTCGCCGGGCGTCTGCCTGGAGTCGTCCACGACGTCGATCCGCTCCTTGCGGACCTCGCCGCCCACGGTCCGCTCCTCGGTCACCGTCTCCTTGCCGAGGCCGACGCGCTCGACGGCGACGGTCTCCTTCCGCACCACGGGCCGCTCCTCGTGCAGCACGAGCTCGGTCTCGTCGTCCTGGAAAGCCTTGCCGCCGCGGGCGGAGGTGTCGTTGGGGTCGACGGGCTCGCGCACCACCCGCACCTCCTCGTGCGACACCGGCACCGTGATGTTCTGCTGCTCGGTGACGGTGTGCTTGACCAGGCGCACGCGGCCGGTCTCGACCTGCTCCTTGCCGACCCTGAGCTGCTCCTCGGACCGGGTCATGCTCTGCCGGTCGGTCCCGCGCTCCCGCTGCCCGGTCGCCCGGTCCTGCTCGCGGCCCATCCGGTCGCGGGTACCGGTGGCGTCCTGCAGACCCGCCGTGCGCCGGCGCTCGGCCACCCGCTGCTGGTCGGTCATCCGGTCCTGCCCGGCCATGTGGTTGCCGGAGCGCTGCGGCAGCCGGTCGTGGTCACCGCTGTTCGCGGCCGGGATCATGCCGTAGTACTCGTAGAGACCGGCCTGCTCGGCGTCGGACAGCCTGCCGCCCGAGGCGTCGACCTCCGGGGCGTCCTTCACCTTCTGCTTCTCGACCGGGACGGTGATGTGCTTGTCCTTGACCTGTGCGTCCTGGATCGGGACGAAGCTCTCGCGCATCCCGAAGAGTCCGGTGTGGACGGACGCCCAGATCGGCTGCCCGCTCGCCTCGTCCAGCCAGACCTGCTTGACGGAACCGATTCGGTCACCCCGCGCGTCGATGACATCGCACTCGTACAGGCGCTCCACCGATTTCTGGTCGATCATCGGACAACCTCTCTCCCGAATGGACTGACATCCTCGCCAGGACGGGCTACCCGTCCCGCCGGCGTCCACGCGCCACCGGACCCGAAGCCACCCGGACGGGAAACGCCCCGACTCTGCGTAGCGGGACGGCCCTCGTGGACCGCCGCGCCGGACCGCACGTCCGAGGGACGCCCGACATCGGCGCGGTCACACCGGGTGTCGGCGGGAGGTCTTGGGGAACGGCCGTCCGCCGGGCATGATCGGGGCCATGTACGGCATCGGCTCCGAACCCCGTCCGGTCTCCCGGACGAGCACCCGCGTGCTGCGCTTCCTCGCGTTCAGCATGGTGGTGGGCTGGGTCGTGTTCATCGCGCTGTGGATCCACGCCGAGCCACCGCCGGGCGCGCCCTCGCCCGACGAATTGGCGCGCGCCTACGAGTCGGCGCTGAACAACCGGCAGCCCGACGGGGTCGTCACGCTGCTCGGCGGGCCGGTCGAGGGCAGCGACGAGGTGGCGAAGTACCTCGTGGGCCAGCCGCACGACGGCAGGTGGCACGTCTCGGTCGTCGTGCTGGACGGCGACACGTTCCTCGCCGTGAACGACGACCGCGGCCTCACCGCGCACCTGCCCACCACGAACGTCGACGGCCACTGGCAGGTCAACCCGCTCGTGTCGCCGCGCTGATCCCGCGACGGGTCCGTGGACGGACACCGGCCCGACGCCAGTGGGCGCCGGGCCGGTGTCGGAACCCGGTGGTCCTTGCGGGGCGGCTACTCCGGCTTGGTCTCCGGGTCGACCGGGGCCTCCGGCTCGGACTTGGTCCTGCCCAGCCGCGTCGCGCCGAACGCGCCCGCGCCGACCAGCACGACGGCACCCAGGATCCACACCCACACCGGTACCCCGCCGCCACCGGCGGGCGCGTCCGCGGACGGCGCGGCCGCCGGGGTGCTCGTCGTCGTCGTGGTGGTGGTCGCGGTCGTGTCCTCGGGCGTGCTCGTGTTCGCCGCGGAGGACGTGGGCACCGCGGCGGGTGCCGTCAGCGAGAAGCGGATCTTGTCGCCGACCTCGTCGCCGTCGTCGGAGATCACCTTGTAGTCGATCACGTACTCCCCCGACGGCCCGGCGGGGATGACCGGTGCGGTGATCACGGCACCGGCGACGGTCACCTGCCCCACCTTCCAGGTCGCCCCGTCGGGCCCGGTCACCGTGATCGGGTTCTCCGGGAGCCCGACCGGCTCGGCGAACGTGAGCTGGATCCGCGTCGGCGCGGCGGGCAGCGCCGCGCCCGCCGCCGGGTCGCTGCTCAGCAGCTCGGCGTGGGCCAGCGCGGGGGTCGCGGTTCCCGCCAGGGCGAGGCCGGTCAGCAGCAGCGCGGCGCCGAGGCGTCGGAGGTTCATCAGGTGGCCCTTCGTGGTCCGGTCGGCATGGCGGAGGAGATCATCCTCCAGGTAGTCGTGCCGAGGACCCCATCGGTTCCCGCGAATCCCCCGATCCGCTACGGCAGCAGGCCCAGCGACTTGGCGCGCAGCACCGTGGCGAGCCGGTCGGTGGTGCCGAGCTTGCGGTACAGGTGCTGGAGGTGCCGGTGGACGGTGCGCGGGGAGATGTCCAGCCGCCTGGCGATGGCGTCGGCGGTGAGCCCTTCCGCCAGCACCTGGAGCACGGTCAGCTCGCGCTGGGTCAGCCGGTGCCCGCCCGCGTCGACCAGGCGGACGACCGGCGCGAGGGTGTCCGGGCAGCGGTGGCGTTCGGCCTCGGCCAGCACCGCCGCGAGGGCGGCGGGCACGGGGTGCGGGTCGTGGGCGAGCACGAGGACGACCGGGGTGCGCGGGCCGCGGCGGACCAGGTGGTCGAGCAGGGCCAGCGAACCCTCGTCGGCGCGGTGCACGTCGTCGAGCAGGAACACCGTCCCGTTGGGCCCGGACATCGTGTCGAGCGTCGTGCACACGGCGCGGTGGTGGTCGTTCCCGCGCGCCCACCCCGGTTCGGCCAGCGACCGGAACAGACCGCGCAGCACCAGGTTCGCGTCCTGCTCCACCGGCGTGAACGGCTCCGGCGCGGCGGCCGCGCGGTCGAAGGCGTCGGCGAACAACCCGTACGGCACGGGCCGCTCCGGCGCCCGGCCGCGCACCACCGGCAGCTCGTGCGCGTTCGCCAGCAGCGCGTACGCGTCGAGCGTGCACGCGCGCGCGAGGTCCGAGCGCCCCGTCACCGCCACCACGTGGACGCCGGGTCTGTCGTCGTTCGCGATCAGGGTCGCGAACCGGTCCGAGTGGGCGTCGACCGGTCGACCGGCGGACTCGTACCCGTCGTGGACCGCGATGCTCATCCCAGTCCCCCATCAAGCTCGTGGAAGGGCGTACCACCAGGAAAGGAGCGGCCGGACGGGTGATAAATACGTGTTCGGGCCACCCGAGACGCGCGGTTGTGCGGAAGCGCCTCACCGCCGAGGTCCAGGGCGTCTCGTGATCACCAGTGAGCGCCGAATTCGGTTGCGCCGCGGTGCCAGGCTGGACGGATGGACGACTTCGAGGAGTTGCTGGCGGAGGGGTCGGCCGTCCCCACGGAGGGCTGGGACTTCTCCTGGTTCGAGGGGCGGGCGACCGAGGAACGGCCCTCCTGGGGCTACGCGGGGCTGCTGGCCGACCGCATGGCGAAGGCGGAGGCCGCGCTCGACCTGCAGACCGGCGGGGGCGAGGTGCTGGCGACCATCCCGCACCCGCCGCCGGTGCTCAGGGCCACCGAGTCGTGGCCGCCGAACCTGGAGATCGCCCGGCGCACCCTGGCGCCGCTGGGCGGGACGGTGGTGGAGTCGGCGGACACGGCGGACCTGCCGTTCGAGGACGGCGCGTTCGACCTCGTCGTGAGCAGGCACCCCACGGCGGTGCTGTGGCACGAGATCGCCCGTGTGCTCAAGCCGGGCGGCACCTACCTGTCGCAGGGGATCGGCGCGGGGTCCAACCGGGAGCTGAGCGAGGCCATGATGGGGCCCCTACCCGCGCCCACCGACGAGGGGATCGCGGAGTCCGCGGACGCCGCCGGGCTCGATGTCATCACCCTTCTGCACGAATCGCTGAGGGCCGAGTACTACGACATCGGGGCGATCGTGCACTTCCTCAGGAAGGTCCTGTGGACCGTGCCGGGCTTCACCCCAGAGCGCTACCGGCCCCAACTGATCGGTCTGCACGATCGGATCCGATCGGAGGGTCCGTTCGTCTCCCACGCACGACGCTACCTGCTGGAAGCCCGGAAACGGGCACCCGTACAGACCCCCTGGACATGAAGGTTATTCACTAAAAAACACCGTCAGATAACACTGTTTTAGGGGTGGGCAGGGGTAGGAGGGGAGGGGTTGGGGGAGGAATCTCAGTGGGGTGCCCTTACCGGAGAGCAGCGCCCACAGGGGTTGCTCCGATCTTCGAGCGGAGTCGCGTTGACGACACAACGAAGTGACTGGGATGCCATCGTCGTCGGTGGAGGTCTCGGCGGCCTGACGACCGCCTCGTACCTGGCCGCCAGCGGACGCAAGGTGCTCGTCCTCGAGCAGCACGACTGGGCGGGTGGCAACAGCCACGTGTTCCGCAGGCGTCGTCGGTACGAGTTCGACGTCGGTGTGCACTACCTCGGCGACTGCGGCGAGGACGGGATCATCCCCACCGTCCTGCGCGGCCTGGGCGCCGAGGACCGCGTGGAGTTCCACCAGCTCAACCCCGAGGGGTTCGACAAGATCGTCATCCCCGGCATGGTGTTCGACGTGCCGTCGGACTGGGAGGAGTACCAGAGGCGCCTGGAGGAGGCCTTCCCCGACGAGGTGGAGGGCATCCGCGAGTTCTGCACGGTCACCAAGGCCACCGGCGAGGAGCAGCACTGGGCGCTGAGCTGGTCGCCCGACGTCCCGTTCGAGCAGATCATCGAGGGGACGCAGTACCTGCAGGGCTGGGGCTGGCACAAGCTGTCCACCCTGTTCGACCACTGCAAGCTCTCGACCAGGCTGCGCACCGTGCTGGCCGCCCAGTCCCCCAACTACGGGCTCGGGCCGACCGAGGTGTCGGTGGCGACGCACTCCATGGTCACCGACCACTACATCCGCGGCGCCTACCACCCGGTCGGTGGCGGCCAGATGATCGCGGCGACGCTGACCGAGGTCATCGAGGCGCACGGCGGCGAGATGCGCACCAACAGCCAGGTCGACCGCATCCTCGTCGAGGACGGGAGGACCAGGGGGGTGCTGCTGCACGACGGCACCGAGGTCACCTCACCGATCGTCATCTCCAACGCCGACTACCGGCGCACGATCCTGGACCTCGTCGGCGGTGAGCACTTCCCGCCCGAGCTCGTGCAGGACACCCGCGAGGCCTCCATGGGCCTGCCCTTCGCGACCGTCTACGTGGCGCTCGACCGGGAGCTGGACACGCGCCCCGAGGACGCGAACATGTGGTGGTACGCCGAGGACAACATCGAGCACCTGTACGAGACCCTGCACAACGACGGGCAGCCGGAGGAGATCAAGCACCTGTTCATCTCGTTCGCCTCCCGCAACGAGGCCGACTCGCGGCACATGCACCCGGCGGGCCACTCGACGTTCCAGCTGATCACCCTCTGCCCGCCCGGCTACTCGGGCTGGGGCGTGGAGAACGGCCCGGTCGACGGCGAGAAGTACCGGCGCAACCCCAAGTACCTGGCCGAGAAGGAGCGCTTCACCGAGGCCGTCGTCAAGGCGGGCGAGCGCGCGCTCGGCCCGTTCCGCGACAGCATCGTGCACCTGGAGATGGCCACGCCGCTGACCCAGGAGCGCTACACCCGCTCGTCGGGCGGCACGCCGTTCGGCATGTCCAAGTGGGGCGACGCGGGCCAGCGGCCGGTGTTCGAGACCGGCGTGGAGGGCCTCTACGTGGTCGGCCAGAGCACCCAGTTCGGCAGCGGCATCACCGGCGTGATGGCGGGCGGGATCGTGTGCGCGGGCCAGATCATCGGCAGGCCCCTGCTGTTCGGCGAGGTCGTCAAGGGCGCCGTCGTCGGCAACCGGGAGCTGATGCCGGAACGGTCCGCGGGGTGGGACCCGGTGGCCGTGTCCCGCGGTCGCGCGCGGGCGAACGCCCGCGGTCTCGCCACCCTGGCCTGATCGTTACCCAATACCGCCCCCGCCGTACCGCAGCCGCGGTTCGGCGGGGGCGGTTTTCGGCATCCGGAGGAGTCGCCCGAAATGGTGATGTCCGCTCAACAATGTTGATAACCACTTTTCGCCGCGTAGTGTTCACGCATTCGAGGGGGAGCCAGGCGACCAAACTGTTTAACCACATTGAATACCAGTCTAACTCAGCGGAGTGGCCTGCTACGTTCCGTCATCACAAGTTACGCTCACGGACCACGGAGGGCCGATGACCGCCGCCATCCCCAAGCGCGTCGTCAACATCATCATCGGGCGGAAGCTCGAAGCGCTGAGGATCGCCTGCGAGATGAGCCAGGCCCAGGCGGGCAAGCTGCTCGACTGCACGCAGAACAAGATCGGCAACATCGAGCGCGGCGACAGCGGGGTCAAGATCCCCGACCTGACCACGCTGCTCGACGGCTACGGCCCCGACATCTCCACCAGGCAGAACCTCGTCGACATGGCCCGCGGCCGCGAGGGGCGGTACTCGCCGAAGTCCCTGCGCGCCCGGTTCCACGGCACCATGCGCGAGGTCGTCGACCTGGAGACCAGCGCGCACTACCAGTGGCAGCACACCGCGATGACGATCCCCGGCCTGCTGCAGACCGAGGCCTACATCCGCCAGCTGTTCCGGTCGGTGCGCCCGTCGATGACGCCCGAGGCGATCGAGCGCGAGACCGTCAACCGGCTGGAGCGCCAGCTCGTCCTGGACGACCCCGGCAAGAAGTTCTGGTTCATCATCGACCAGGCCGCTTTCGAGCGGATGGCGAACATGTCGGGCAGCAACGCAATTCGGCGTGGCCAGAAGGAGCACATCGCGGAGATGATCGACCGCCCCAACCTGGAGGTCCAGGTGGTCCCCTGGGAAGTGGGGTACTACTGGGGGCAGGAGTCGAATTTCGCGATATTCGGATACAAAAGCGATCCACAGGTTCAACTGGTCCACGTCGAGGGTATCGAGGACGGCGACGTCACCTCCGAGCAGGAAGAGGTATCCGTCTACCTCAAGGTGTGGAAACAGCAGATCGCCGTAGCTCTCGGCCCTGAGCAGTCACGCACCTTCCTGCTCGCGAGGTGAGAACCCAGGAAGGAACGTGACCGCATGGCCGACATCCGCCCGACGCTCCAGGAGGACGAGTTCTCCGGGTGGCAGAAGGCGAGCTACAGCAACCCCAACCAGTCCTGCGTCGAGATCGGGTGGCGCAAGGCGAGCTACAGCGGGCCCGACATGGCGTGCGTCGAGGTCCAGCACACCGGTGCCGCGGTCGGTGTGCGCGATACGAAGAACCACGGCCACGTGCTCGAGTTCCCGTCGAGCACGTGGGCCAGGTTCCTGTCGGACGTCACGCGGTCTTGACCAGCTCGGCGCGGCGGCGTTCGACCGCCGCGCCGAGTTCGGCCGGGTCGCACGAGGCCAGGTGGTCGCGCACCAGCGCGTGCGCGAAGCGGTACTCCCCTTCGACGTGCAGCAGCAGCATCCGGTCCCCGGCGAAGTGCAGCAACGCCTTGCGCCGCAACGGGAGCTCGCCCAGCACCAGCGGCCGGGCGAGCAGCTCCGCCATGCCGGTCGAGATCAGCTCGAACGGCAGCAGGTGCTCGCGCGCCGACGTGGGGGCGCTGAACAGCCCGATCAGGACGCCGGTCATCGGCGCCAGCACGGCGGTCGTGAGCGGTGCGCCCAGCCAGAAGGCGAGCCCGGTGCCGAGCAGAGTCCCGGCGACGCCCATCGGCACCGCGACCCGCAGCCACCAGCGGCCCCGACCCTGCAGCGAGGTCCACTGCTCGACGTGCAGGGCCCGCCAGACGCCGAAGAACCCGCTGACGAACAGGCTCGTCGCGAGCCCGGCGAACAGGCCGATGCCCAGTCCCACCAGCAGCTCCCGCGACGGACCCGTCCACACCATGACGGCGGCGGGCAGCAGCGACACCGCGACCGCCCAGTACGGGGCGTCCTTCACGGCCTCCAGGTGCACGCTCGCGCTCAACGCCACCAGGAACGTGATCACGATGACCGCGGCGAATCCCAGGATCGTCGGCAGCTGCGCCAGCAGCAGCCCGAGCCAGCCGCCGAGCACCCCGAGCACCAGCCCGGTCACGGCCCCGACCAGCAGCCCGATGGCCGCGGGCAGCACACCCCACGACTTGGTGCCGGGCGGCCGCCGGAACACGAACAGGTGCGTCACGAGGAAGTGGTTGACCACGACCACCAGCGCGGTGAGGCACAGTCCCGACAGCAACCCGGACAGCAGGCCGAGCTTCAGGCCGATCACGGTCGCCAGCGCGCCCACCGCCCCGGCCAGCACGGCGGGCTGCACGCGCAGGAACAGCAGCCAGATCGGCTTGGCGGGCAGCAGCTCCAGCCAGGCCACCCGGCTGGGCAGCCTGCCGCGCGCCACCAGGTCGTTCCACAGTGGACTCGCGGCCAGCCTGGCCAGGAAGCGCAGCGAGCGGAAGGCGCGCTCGGCCGAGGGTGCGCCGCCGGTCGAGTCACGGGCGACCATCTCGACCAGGTAGGTGTCGAGCAGCGCCCGTTCGCCGCCGGTCGACACGTCGTCGCCGGGCTTGCCGGTGCGGTAGGTGAGCGCGAGCAGATCCAGCATCAGCGGCGTCCGCACCGAGCTCCACAGCTCGGGGTCGCGTTCCAGCGCGTGGCGCAGGCCGTCGAGCCGCGGGCTGACGGTCTCCAGGTACTCCTCGACCTGCTCGCGGTCGAACGGCTCGACGCGCACGGCGTGGTGGGACCGCAGCGTGGCGCTGAGCCGTTCGTAGTCGGCGGCCCGGCTGGCGACCGCGATCCTCGGCACGGCCGAGCGCTCCCCCAGCGCGTTGATCTGCTCGACGCAGCGGTCGCGGTCGTCGGCGGCGACCTCGTCCAGCCCGTCCAGCAGCAGCGCCAGCCTGCCCTCGGCGAGCCAGGCGCGGCCGACCGGGACGGCGATCCGGTAGCGGGTGGAGACCTCGCGCAGCAGCCACTCCACGAAGTCGTCGGGTTTGGTCGACCGGCCGCGCCCCTTGGGCTTGAGCGCCGTGGTGGACCAGTTCGCCAGGTCCAGCAGCACCGGCACCGGCTGCTCGTTGTCCGCGCGGGCCCGGCTCAGCAGGTCGGCGCACAGGTCGATCAGCAGGGTGCTCTTGCCCGAACCGGGGGCGCCCAGCACGAGCAGCACCTGCTGCGTCTCGGCGAACACCTCGGCGATCCCCGACGGCGGCTCGTCCGGGTCGGGTCGGGTGGCGGGGTCCATCCGGTGCAGCACGGGGTGCGGCGGCGCGGCCAGCCCGAGCTTGAGCACCAGCTGCTCGGCCAGCGAGCCGTGCCTGCGCCGCAGGACCTCCAGCTCGACCCGGTCGACCGCGTTGACCCGGTGCGACGGGTGGCCGGGGCGGCGCGGGATGATCCGCACGCCCTGTCCGCTGCCGCGGTCCCAGACCACCAGCCCCACCATGATCGCCGACAGCACGATGATCAGCGGCCAGAGCCAGTCGACCAACGGCCCCAGCACCGCGGGCGCGGTCCCGCCGGTGGCCACGTTGATGGCGACGGGCAGCAGCCCCAGGATCGTCACGACACCCAGGATCGCGAACGCGACGACCCTCAACGTCCTGGCCGCGGCTCTCCACACCATGATCACCTCCCACGTCGGAAACCGACCGTAGTGGCGAACCGGCCGTCGGTGGTAGGTGCTCGCCGCGTCGATAGCCCGAATGGCCGCAGGAACGGACATCACGGACGGTGGACGACTACTCGCCCATTGTCCACAACCGCCGTTCTGCGACGTCAACCCCTATCCGGGCAGCCGGTACCCGAGTCGCCCGCGACCCTCCGCGGTCGCCGCCCGGCCTCGGCGTCCAGCCCAGCCCGTTCCGCGCTTCGGCGGCGGTGGGCGGCCGGTCGGGCCGCCCCCGTCACCCGCGGGTCTCAGGCGGTGAGGCCGCCGTCCACGACGAGGTCGACCCCGTTGAGGGCGCGGTTCTCCAGCAGCAGGACGGACGCCTCGACGACCTCGGCCATGGTGACCAGCCTGCCGGTCGGCGTCTGGGCGCGCGCGGCGTCGAGCGCGCCGTGCTTGTCCTTCCAGAACGGGCTGTCGCCGACCGCGCCGGGGTGGATCGCGTTGACCCGCACGGGCTTCAGCTCGTGGAGCATGGTCTTGACCATGCCCACCACGCCCGCGTTGACGATGGTGGTGTTCGTGGAGCCGGGGTAGGGCCGGTCCTTGGCCATCCCGCCGTAGAGCAGCACGGACGACTCCGGGGTGAACCGGCCCGCCAGCGCGTGCACGACGGTCGTGTAGCCGACCAGCTTCAGCGTCACCAGGCCGACGGCCTTGGCCACGTCGTACTCGCCGATCGTGTTGAGGTCGCGCTCGATGGCGACCAGGACCAGCCGGTCCACCTGCCCGAGGTCGGCCAGCGCGTCCACCAGCTCGTGCGGGCGGGTGAGGTCGAGGGCGATGCCCCGCGTCCGCCCACCCACCTCCGCGGCGACCTTCTCGGCGCGTTCGGCGTCACGCCCGGACAGCACGACCGAGTGGCCCAGCCCGGCGTAGTGGGCGGCCAGCTCGCGACCGAGTCCGGCCGTTCCACCGATGACGACGACGTTCGACATCCCGTTCACCCCTCAAGATCGACTGCTTTCGCAGCGTAGTGACCGGCCTGCCGAGCCGTCCCGGATCCTGGCGGTCGCACACCTCACAGCCGTGGCGGGAACAACGGAGGCCCCGCGGGTGTCGACCTCCGCCGCTCGGCCGACGGCGGGGTCGGCGCACCGGCATCGACGGAGGGGGCGTCTCCCGACGATACTTCGGCGATGCTGCTGCGCCAGCTCGAATACCTCGTCGCGCTCGCCCGCGAACGCCACTTCGGGCGGGCCGCACAGGCGTGCCACGTCTCGCAGCCGTCGCTGTCCGGGGCGATCAGGACCCTGGAGCGCGAGCTGGACGCGCCGCTGGTCAACCGGGGCAGGCGGTTCGACGGGCTGACGCCGGAGGGCGAGCGGGTGCTGCTGTGGGCGCACCGGATCCTGGCCGAGCGCGACGGTCTCGTGGACGACCTGGCGGCGATGCGGCAGGGCCTGACCGGGACGTTGCGGATCGCCGCCATCCCGACCGCGCTGACCGCCGCGTCGCTGCTGACGGCGCCGTTCTGCCAGCGACATCCGCATGCTCGTGTGTCGATGCAGTCGCTGTCCTCGCGGGAGATCGCGCACGGGCTGGCGGAGTTCGAGCTCGACGTGGCGCTGACCTACCTGGACGGGGAGGAGCTGGGGCGGGTGCGGCGGCTGCCGGTGTACGAGGAGCAGTACCTGTTGCTGGCGCCGGACGACAGCGCGCTCGCACGGCAGGGTGGTGCCACGTGGGAGCAGGCCGCCGCGGTGCCGTTGTGCCTGTTGTCGCAGGAGATGCGGAATCGGCGGATCCTCGACGAGGTGTTCGCGGCGGCCGGGGCGACGGTGACGCCGGCGATCGAGACCGACTCGGTGGCGGCGCTCTACGCGCACGTGGCCACGCGGAACTGGTACAGCGTGGTGTCGCACGCGTGGCTGCACATGTTCGGCGTGCCCGCGGGGATGCGGGCGCTGCGCCTGCAAGGGGCGCCGCAGGCGCCGCGGATCGGGCTGGTCACCGCGCGTCGGAACCCGGAGTCGGTGTTGGCGAAGGCGTTGGTGGAGGTCGCCCGGCAGGTCGACGTGCGGGCCGTGTTGGCGCGGCTGGTCGACGAGCACGCGGGCTGATAGCCGTCGCCTATCAGGTGACAGGGAGGAACGCTTTGACCACGCCGGGTCACCGGAGCAGCGTGATGGGCACCAGATCAGCGCGGAAGAGGAGTCCTCCCATGGCGAAGGTGCTGTGCGTGCTCTACGACGACCCGACCGACGGCTACCCGAAGACCTACGCCCGCGACGACCTCCCGCTGATCGAGACCTACCCCGGCGGCCAGGCGCTGCCGACCCCCAAGGCGATCGACTTCACGCCCGGCGCGCTGCTCGGCAGCGTCACCGGCGAGCTGGGCCTGCGCGCGTTCCTGGAGGGCCGCGGCCACACGCTCGTCGTCACCTCGGACAAGGACGGCCCGGACTCGGAGTTCGAGCGCGAGCTGGTCGACGCGGACGTCGTGATCTCCCAACCGTTCTGGCCCGCCTACCTGACCGCCGAGCGGATCGCGAAGGCGCCGAACCTCAAGCTCGCCGTCACGGCGGGCATCGGGTCGGACCACGTCGACCTCGCCGCCGCCATCAAGCGCGGCATCACGGTCGCCGAGGTGACCTACTGCAACAGCGTCAGCGTCGCCGAGCACGCGGTGATGATGATCCTGTCGCTGGTGCGCGACTACCTGCCCGCGCACCGGATCGTCCTGGACGGCGGGTGGAACATCGCCGACGCCGTCGCCCGCTCCTACGACGTCGAGGGCATGCACGTCGGCACGGTCGCCGCGGGGCGCATCGGGCTCGGGATCCTGCGCAGGCTCAAGCCGTTCGACGTGCACCTGCACTACACCGACCGGCACCGGCTGCCCGAGGACGTCGAGCGCGAGCTCGGCCTGACCTTCCACCCGGACGCCGCCTCGATGGTGCCGCACTGCGACGTCGTCACGATCAACGCGCCGCTGCACCCGGAGACCGAGGGCCTGTTCGACGAGGCGCTGCTCGGCCGCATGAAGCGCGGCGCCTACCTGGTCAACACCGCGCGCGGCAAGATCGTCGACCGCGACGCCGTGGTGCGGGCGCTGGAGTCCGGGCACCTCGCCGGGTACGCGGGCGACGTCTGGTTCCCGCAGCCCGCGCCCGCCGACCACCCGTGGCGGACCATGCCGCACCACGGCATGACCCCGCACATCTCCGGGTCCTCGCTGTCCGCGCAGACCCGGTACGCGGCGGGCACCCGCGAGATCCTGGAGGACTTCCTCGACGGCGAGCCGATCCGCGACGAGTACCTGATCGTCGACGGCGGGAAGCTCGCGGGCACCGGGGCGCACTCCTACTCCAGCTGACCGGGGCGCGGGGAGCGCGGTCGCGCGCTCCCCGCGGCACCGGTCGTCAGGAGCAGCGCGCTCGGCCGGGGCAGCTGCGCAGGAGCTGGACCCTCGGTGGCACCGCCAGCGGGCCGACCTCGTCGATCCACTTGATGGAGATCGACACCGACGAGGAGTTGTTGCCGTAGTCCTTCTCCAGCAGCGTCCGGTCGGGGTTCGCGGTGTGCACCAGGTCGTAGACCCCGGACGGGACGTGCGTGATGTCGAGCCACTGGAAGTCCACTTTGTACTGGTAGTCGTCGCCGGAGCCGACCGAGACGCCCTCGACGACGTCCAGCGCCTCCGGGGCGTGGTGCCCGCACATGTTGCCGTCCAGCAGGTCCGCGACCCGGCCCGCGGCCGTGCCGTCCTGCGGGGTGTAGGGCAGCCTGCCGACGTCGTGGGTCGCGTAGCGGTCACCGAGGCAGAAGCCGTTCTTGCGGTCCGTGGCCAGCTCGTCGCCCGCCGGCGTCCGCAGCTGGAAGCGCTCGAACCCCATGAGGTGCCAGTGCTCGTGCGACTGCGCGGGCTCGTAGTAGGCGAACGCCGTCGTCGCGCGCTGGGCGGTGGCGTAGCCGTCCGGGATCGGACCGTCCACACCGGACTGGAAGGCCTGGCGCACCCGCATGGTCGGCTCGTCCGCGCTCTCGCGGCGGCCGAACAGCAGCAGCGGGCCGTCGCCGATGTTGTCCACCGAACTGGTGAACCGGATCCGGACCGCCTTGGCCGGACCGGACCTCAGGCACTCGCCGCGCGGCGCCGCGGGGTCCGCGACCATGCACACGTCCCAGTCCTCGCACCTCACCGGGTTGCCGCCGTACCCGCCGAGGCACCCCACCGGGCCCTGGCGCAGGTCCGGCAGCATCGGCGAGGCCTCGGCGCCCGCGCGCGGCGCGGCCACGGCGAACGCGGCGGCCATGACGACGCCTGCCAGCGCCCCGTACTTTCTCAACACGCTGAACGTCCCATTCCCGGTTGTCTTCGATCCCTTGCCCACCAACCCTAGAGAGCACCCCGTCCACGCCTTGCACGCGAACGCGGTCGTTCACCCGATGGGCTGAGGTATGCGGGTTCGGGGTGCCCTCGTCAGTAGCGTGGCGGTTCGACGTTGGGGCGAAGGGAAAACACCGAGTGATCACCATGGTGTGCGGGACACGGCCCGAGCTGATCAAGCTCGCTCCGCTGCTCCGGCACTTCGGCCAGGACGCGGCGCTGGTCTACACCGGACAGCACTACGACCGGTCGATGTACTCCCAGATCCTCGACGACCTCCCGGAACCCGGCCGCTTCCACGAGTTCGCCGTCGGCGGGGTCGGCCGGGGAGCCCAGCTGTCGCAGGCGGTCCGGGTGGTCGACGAGGTGCTGCGGGCGTTCGGCGCCGGCGCCGTGCTGGTGCAGGGCGACACCACGTCGGCGCTGGCGGGGGCGTTGGCCGCCAACGCGAACGGCGTTCCGCTCGTGCACGTCGAGGCCGGGCTGCGCAGCCACGACCGGGCGATGCCCGAGGAGCACAACCGGGTGATGATCGACCACATCGCCGACCTGTGCTGCGTGCCCACCGAGCTCAACCGGCGCAACCTGCTGGCGGAAGGCGTTGCGGCGGAACGGATCGCGCTCACCGGCAACACCGTCGTCGAGGCGCTGGACGCCGCGCTGCCCGACTCCGACGAGCAGCAGGCCGTGCTGGACCGGCACGGGCTGGCCGTCGACGGGTACGCGGTCGCGACGATCCACCGCCCGGAGAACGTCGACGACCGGTCGAACCTCGAGACCGTCCTGCGCGAGCTCGCCCGGCTCCCCCTGCCCGTCGTGCTCCCGCTGCACCCGCGCACGGCCAAGCGGATCGCCGAGTTCGGCCTCGGGCACGTGCTCGCCGGGCTGACCGTCGTCGAACCGCAGGCCTACCCGGCGTTCCTGGCCCTGGCCAGGGGCGCGGCCGTCGTGGTGTCCGACTCCGGCGGCATCCAGGAGGAGGTCAGCGTCCTCAAGCGACCGGTCGTGGTCGTGCGCCGGAGCACCGAGCGCCCGGAGATCGAAGGCACCTTCGGCACCCTCGTGACCCCGGACCGCCTGCACGCCGAGGTGCTGCACTGGCTCCACGACATCCCCGGCCACCGCACCCGACTGGCCCGCATCCCCTCACCCTACGGCGACAACTCCACCTCGAAGCTCATCGCCATGGCAGTAGAACGCCTAGTCGCCCACGCCCCCGCGCTAGCCGCGCCGTAACCCCAAGCAGCAACAGCAACAGCAACACAAGCACAAGCCACCTCAAGAAAAACACGCACCGACGGCGCAAAACCACAGCACAACACGGCACTGGCCGCCAACCACAAACCACCGCGACCACAGAACAACGATGGCGAAGCCGCCAGCGCGCATCCGGCGCGGAGCGCCTGGGGCCCTGTCCGCAGCGCAGCAAGGATGCCTGGTCCGACGCGCAGCGAGGATGCCCTGTCCGTCGCGGAGCGTCGGATGCCCTCCCCACCCACACCCCCCCCACCCACCCCGACGAGAAGCCATCTCTATGCCCACTCCCGCTTGTCAAGACAGCTTCACCGTCTTGACAAGCGGGAGTGGGCATAGAACACTCGGCGAGCCGGGGTGGAACCCCTCACCCCACACCCACCCAAGGGTCCCCCACCCGCGAAGCCCCCCCAACGCACAAGGTACTCACCAGGTCCGACAACTCCCGGCCACCGAACCCCCTCAAGCCGAAACCCCCACCCCCACCCCGGCCGCCAAAACCTTCCCCGCCACCGACTCCGCCAACCCCACACTCGAATTCCAACTGGTCACATCCGGGTACACGTGCGCGGTCGTCGCCAACAACACCGACGTCCCCCCGACCTCCACCCCTGGCCGGCTCTCCCGGAACCCCAACGGGTAAACAGGTTCCACGAACGGCGCCTTGAACACCCGCACCTCGTCCACGTCCGCGGCCGTGACCCCGACCCCCCGGTACAGCTCCAGCAGCTCCCCGGTCCACCGCGAGGCGATCACCTCCGCCTCCTCCCCGTACAGCTCCGACGCCCGATCCGTGTACCGCATCACGTAGACCAGGTGCCGTCCGCCGTACACCTCGGTCCCCGCCAACGCGGACATCTCGATCACGCCGTCGAACTCGGTGCCCGACCGCAGCACGGGCGCCCAGTAGTTGCCGGACAGCGGTCGCCGCAGGAAGAACAGCGCCGTCACCACGCCCTGGTAGGACAACGACAGCACCGGCAGCCGGTCCGCCAGGTCGGCGTCCGCCACGCCGCGCAGCAGCGGCAGCGGCACGGTCGACACGACCTGGTCCGCCTCCAGCACCTCGCCACCGGCCAGGGTCACGGAGGAACGGGTCGGTCCGCTGCGCAACCCGACCACGGGCGAGGACGTGCGCACGACACCGCCGGCACCCTCGATCGACCCCTGCAGCGCGTCGATGACGGACTTGTACCCACCGGCGGGGTACCCGCGGGTGGCCACGTTGCTCTCGCGCCCCAGCCGCTGCCACAGGTACAGCGCGGGCACGTCGCCGAAGGCGGCACCGAACTTGGAGCCGAACATGGGGGCGAAGAGCTGGGTCCAGATGACGTCGCCGTAGAGCTTGCGCAGCCAGTCCTCGGTGCGCAGGTTGTCGAGGTCCTTGCCCTTGCCCAGCCTGCGCAGCAGCACGGACACCACGCCGAAGCGGACGCGGTCGCGCAGTCGCAGGGGCTTGAAGCGGAGCAGGTCGAGGGCGGAGTTGAAGCGGTAGTGGGTGCCGTCGACGACCATGCCCATCGACGTGGAGCGCCAGCGGACGTCGTCGCGCAGGCCGAGCTCGTCCAACAAGGACAGCAGGGCGTCGTCGGTGGGCATGACGCAGTGGTAGAAGCGCTCCACCCAGCGGTCGCCGGTGGGGAAGAACGTCCCCAGGCCGCCGAGCTGGTCGCTCGCCTCAAGCAGGGTCACGCGGGTACCGGAGCGGGAGAGGCGGTGCGCGACGGCGAGGCCGCAGATGCCGCCGCCGACGACCACGACGTGGCGGGTCTCGTTCGTCACGGTGTCACAGCTTCCGGAAGGGCGCGGGGCTGAGCCGGTCGCGCGCGAGCAGCTTCACGTACTGGCCGACCGTGCGCCGCAGCCGCAGCTTGCTGGCGCCCTGCTTGCGGTCGTAGCGCAGCGGCAGGGGGATCTCGGCGATCACCGGGTCGCAGTGCCGCAGCTTGAGCAGCAGCTCGACCATGCAGGCGAAGCCCTGCTCCTCGACGAGCCGCTCGCCCCAGTGGTCGGCGGCGCGGCGCAGCAGGCTCGCGCGGTAGGCGCGGAAGCCGCTGGTGAAGTCGCGGACGCCCTCGACGTCGAGGGTGTGGCGGAACAGGGCGCCCGCGCCGCGCGAGAGCATCCGGCGGCCGAACGGGGCCGTCGTGTCGTCGCCGCCGTCGACGAACCGCGAGCAGATCACGACGTCGGCGCCCGCGGCGATCTCCTGCTGCAGCAGCGGGATGAGGCCGGGGTCGTGGGTGTCGTCGGCGTCCATGACGACGACCACGTCGTCGGTGCCCGCGTCCTCCAGGGCGGCGCGCAGGCCGGACTGGACCGCGCGGCCGAGGCCGAGGTTGACCGGGTGGCGCACGAGCCGGACGTCGAGCCCCTCGACACCGCGCTCGGCGGTGGCCGCGGTGGCGTCGCGCGAGCCGTCGTCGACGACCCAGACGGTCAGCCCGCCCGCCAGCGAGAGCGCCGCGAGCCTGCCCAGCAGCGGCGGCAGCGAGCCCTCCTCGTTGTACGCGGGCAGCACGACGTGCGCCCTCCCGGCGGTCAGCGTCGCGCTGCCCGCCAGCGGAACGACCGACACCGGTCTGATCCGCACCTCGGCCTCTTCGAGTGCCACAGTGCCCCTCACCATTGTTCGCCAATCGGACGGCGGGGCGGAATTGCCCGCCCGCGTCGTGAGTCATATTCGGCTACGTTCCGTGTTTTCTTTAACCTGGTGACGGCGAGCGTCGTAACCAGACCACAGGACGCTCAAACACCCGTCACTCGAAGGAGGGTTTTTTGTCATCCGGAAGCGTGATTGTTGCCGATGAGTTTGCCGTTTTCCCGGTCGAGGACGCTCGATAGTACCTACCGGGTGAACTCCATCGGGTGTCCTGTGCTGGCAAGGGAACGGCTGTTCGGGACAGCCGCCGAGCCGAATGCGGAGAGGAAGTCGTTCGGGATGTGGCATGGCGCGGCGTGGCTGCCGCCGCGGAGACCGAGTAGACCGCACTGGAGTGCGGTGTGGAGTTCCCACGAAAGGGTGAATTTCGATGACTGAACTGGTTTCGGCCGTCGTGTCCCCCGATCTCCCGAAGAACCGGTTGGCCCGCAAACCGGAAAGCGGGTCGCCCGCGCGGCCCTTGTCGGCGCGGGTGAACGCGGTCACCGTGGCGCTGGTCGCCGTGGACCTCGCGGCGCTCGTCGCGGGGGCGGTGCGGACTGCGCCGGGCTGGGGAGCGGCGCTGGTCGCGGGCACCCTGCTGCTGGTCGTCCGGTCGAGCAGCCGGGTCTACCGCAGGAGGCTGTGGCTGTCCTGGCTCCAGGACGTGCCGCGCTCGCTCGGCGCGACCGCGACCGCGTTCGCACTGCTCACCTGCTGGACACTGCTCACCGGGCAGCCCGCGGCGGTGTCGACCGCCCTGCAGCAGCTCGTGCTCGTCTTCACCGCGTGCGGCGAGCCCGCCCGGTTCACCGCCTTCTGGCTCGGGCGCTGGGGGCGCCGCCGGTTCGGCCGCTGCGACCGCACGCTCGTCGTCGGCGCGGGCAAGGTGGGCGCCGACCTGGTGCACACCATGGTCGAGCACCCGCAGTTCGGGCTGCGGCCGGTCGGGTTCATCGACTCCGAGCCCGTGCTCGACCGGGACGACCTGCCGGTGCCGCTGGTCGAGGAGGAGCTGGGCGAGGCCATCACCCGGCTCGGCGTCGGCACCGTCATCCTCGCGTTCTCCGACACCCGCGACACCTCGGCCGTCGACGCGGCGATCACGGCGCACCGACTGGGCTGCACGACGCTGGTCGTGCCGCGGATGCTCGAGCTGTACCAGGACAACCACGACGTCGAACGGCTGCGCAGCTACCCGCTGATGCGCCTTGGCACCGCCCCGACGAGCAGGCCCAGCTGGTGGGTCAAGCGCGTGGTCGACGTCCTGCTGGCCGCCGTCGCGCTCGCCGTGCTCGCACCGGTGATCGGGCTCTGCGCCGTGGCGGTGCTCGTGGAGAGCGGCCGCCCCGTGATCTTCCGCCAGGTCCGGATCGGGCTGGACGGCCGCAAGTTCCGCATCTACAAGATCCGCAGCGTCCGGCCGGGCGGCGCGGACGACTCGCAGACGCGCTGGTCGGTGCGCGGTGACGCCAGGGTCGGCCCGGTCGGCCGGTTCCTGCGCCGCACCTCGCTCGACGAGCTGCCGCAGCTGTGGAACATCGTGCGCGGCGACATGTCGATCGTCGGACCGCGGCCGGAGCGGCCGGTGTTCGTGCGGGAGTTCTCGGCGATCCACGAGCTGTACTGGGCGCGGCACCGGGTGCCCGCGGGCCTGACCGGGCTGGCGCAGGTGCACGGGCTGCGCGGCGACACCTCGATCGCCGACCGGTCCCGGTACGACAACTACTACATCGCCAACTGGTCGTTGTGGCTGGACCTGAAGATCCTAGTGCTGACGGTGGGTGAATTGGTATGTCGCGAACAACGGTAGCCCGATGCGGTGGCGCCTCCCGGACCAGGCGGGCGGTCACCGGGGTGGCCACGGTCGCCGCGCTCATGTCCGCGCAGGCGTGCGCGTTCAGCTCGGCCGCGCAGGACGACTACGGGCCGCCGCCGAAGGCCACCGCGCCGTGCGCGTGGTGGTACGGGATCGGGGACAGCCCGACGGCCAGGGACATCCGGCTCGCGGCGACCCGGTACGACGTGGTGGTGCTCAACGCCATGGAGACCGCGGCCATGCGGCAGCTGCACCAGCTGAACCCGAAGATCAAGGTGCTGGTGTACAAGGACCTCTCCAGCACCCGCAACTACCCCGGCGCGGTGAACGGCGACCAGGACGCGTCCTACCTGCCGTCCGGGCTGGGCTACAACACCTCGCAGCGCGAGCACCCCGAGTGGTTCGCGCTGGACACCGCGGGCAAGCGCATCGAGTGGTCCGGGTACCCGAAGCACTGGCAGATGGCGGTGTGGGACAAGGCCTACCAGATGGCGTGGACGAAGGCCGTGACCGCCGAGGTGACCCGCGAGGGCTGGGACGGGGTGCTGGCGGACAACGACTTCAACTCGCTGAGCCACTACTCCCCCGCCGTGCTCAAGGGCACCGCGGACGTCAAGGCCACCGACCGGCTGCTGCGCGACGGGCTCGACGACTTCCTCGGGGTGACCGGCGAGGCGCTGGCCAAGGCCGGGAAGCTGTTCGTCCCCAACGTGTCCGAGACGCACCTGACACCCGGCCGCTGGACCGCGCACTCGCGGTTCGGCGGCGCCATGGAGGAGAACTTCGGCTTCCGCGACGACGGCGGCAACGGCGGCCTGCTCACCTTCCGCGGCAACGAGTTCAACGAGCTGCGCGCCCAGGCCGCGCTCGGCGAGTCGATGCTGCTGCTGGTGACCCGCACGAGGGAGGCCCGCGAGGACCGGGCGGGCTACGCCAGCGCCGCGCTGCTGGCGGGCCCCCGCACCTGCTGGACCCCGGCCACCACGGACGACTACCTCAACCCGGAGTGGTCGCCGTTGCAGGGATCCGGGCTCGGCGAGGCGATCGAGACCGCCAACCGCCGCTCGGACGGCATGTGGACCCGCCAGTTCACCAACGGCTGGGTCGCGGTCAACCCGACCGGGGGCGTCCTGAAGGTCACCGCCCCCGAAGGCCTGGTCACCATCGAGGGCAGACCCGTCACGGCTCCCCTCGACCTGGCCGCCGCCGACGGCGTGGTCCTGGTGAAACCCAAGCCGTAACGGCGTTCCCGGTCCGCAGAGGGGTAGTCCGGTCCGCCGGATTACCCACCCGCGACCGCTACGCCAGCAGCTCCTCGTAGAGCTCCAGGTGCTTGCGGGCGCAGGCCTCCGGCGTGAACCGGGCCCGTGCCCGCGTGGCCAGCTCCTGCCCCGTCCCGGCCGGGTCGGGGTTCGCGAACAGCGTCCGCAGCCGGTCGGCCAGACCGGGGACGTCACCGGGCTGCGACAGGTACCCGGAGGCGCCCACCATGTCCGCCACTCCCCCGGTGTCGGTCGCCACCACGGGTTTCCCGGCCGCCATCGCCTCCGCCACGACCAGCGGCTGCTGCTCCATGCTCGACGGCAGCACCAGCGCGTCGCAGGCCAGCAGCAGGTCCGGCACGTCGTCGCGGAAGCCGAGGAACTCCACCTTGCCCGCCAGCGCGGGCTGCCCGGCCAGCCGCTCCGCCGCCTCGCGCTGCGGGCCGTCACCGATCACGGACAGCCGCCCGTCGGCGGGCATCACCCCCGGCATGGCCAACGCCGTCAACAGGTCCAGGACTCCCTTGCGCGCCACCAGGAGCCCGACGAACGCCAGGTGCCGCACCGGTCCGGACGGCAGCCGCACGTCCGTCGTCGCGACGCAGTTGTCGATCTGCGCCAGGCGTTTCGCGGGCACCCGCAGCCGGTCGGCCAGGAACCTCCCCATCGCGGGAGCGGGCACGATCGTGCGGTGCACGGTCCGCGCGACCAGCGCGTCGGCGGTGAGCACGGCACGGGTGTAGGCCGAGGGCGGGGTGGCGCCGGGGATGCCGCGGAACCACGGTTCGCCGACGTCGTCGGGGACGCCGTGGTAGGTGTGCACGACCGCGGACGACCGCAGCCCGGTGCTGACCAGTCCCGCCCGGCGGTCCTGGGCGTGCACGACGTCGGGCCGCCACGCCCGCACGACCCCGCGCGTGCGCCTGCCCGCGACCACGTCCCCCTTGCGGGGCACCGAGATCTCCTCGTGGTGCCCGGCGAGCAGCCCGGCGCCGCGCGCGGGTGCCGGGCCGAAGACCCTGACGTCGGCCAGCCCCGACTCGATCAGCGTCGCGGCCAGCCGGACCGTCACGTCCACCGGTCCGCCCCGGTCCTGGGTCAGCAGGTAAGCGACGCGCAGCCGTCCACTCATGTCATCCGTCCCCTGGCGAGCTTGTCGACGAGCGCGGCGACCTGGTCGGCCATCCGGCCCCGGTCGAAGAGGGCCTCGGCGCGCCGCCTGCCGCGCCACCCCTCGGTCGTGGCGAGTCCGGGATCCGCCAACCGGTGGGCGACGGCGGCGGCGAGCGCGCCGACGTCGCCCGCGGGCACGACCGCGCCCGCGTCCCCGACGCTCTGCCGCACGCCGCCGACGTCGAACGCCACGACGGTCCGGCCCGACGCCATCGCCTCCAGCGGCACCAGCGCCATGCCCTCGGCGCGGGACGGGAGCACGACGACGTCGGCGGCGGTGTAGAACGGGGCCGGGTCGTCGCTGTGCCCCCACCACCGCACGGAAGCGTGGTCGGACACCGGGTGCTCGGCCCGCCAGCGGTGCCCGTCCGGGCCGTCGCCGACCAGCACGAGCCGGGCGCCGGGCACCCGCGACAGGACCTCGGGCCACGCCGTCAGCAGCTGGTCCTGGCCCTTGAGCGAGGCCAGCCTGCCCACGCACACCGCGAGCGGCCCGTCCTGCCCCAGTCCGAGCCCGCGGCGGGCGGCCGCCCGGTCGCCGGGGCGCAGCCGTTCGGTGTCCACGCCGTTGCACACCACCTCGGCGTCCGCCGTCACGCCCGCCGCGCGGCCGGTGGCCAGCTCGTCGTCGCTCACGCACACCACCAGGTCCGTCCACCGCGACGCGTGCCGCTCCCAGGCCGCGCTGACCCGGCCGAGGGCGCCGCGCGCGGTCTGGAACGACCAGAGGTGCGGCTGGAACACCGTGGGGATCCGGCCGCGCACCGCGAGCCTGCCGACCAGCCCGGCCTTGGAGCTGTGCAGGTGCACCACGTCCGGGGTGAGCCGGGTCAGGATCCGGTGCAGCGACAGGGCTTCCTTCACCAGCCACGGTCCTGGCTGGCGGGTCGCGCGCCAGCCGCGCACGTCGAGGCCGAGGCCGCGGGCCCGGTCGGCGAGCCACCCGGTGGGCGGGCACACCAGGACGACGGACCAGCCGCGGGCCCGTTGGGCGAGCGCCAGCTCCAGCACCACCGCCGCGACTCCGGCCTCGACCGGCTGCGTCACGTGCACGACCCTCACCGCAGACCTCCGCGCAGTTCGTCGAGTGCGGCGCGGTGCACGAGGAGCGTGCCGACGCCGTAACCGAGCAGCAGGACGACCCCCTCGGCGAGCGCGCCGACCAGGGAGTCGACCGGTCCGAAGACCCCAAGCCGGTCGAGGAGCACAGCGGGGACGACCGCTACCAGCGCGGCGGCCAGCACACGGGCGGCCATCCCGCCAACGGCGGGCGCGACCCCGAGCCTGTGCAGCAGCGACCAGGTCACCGGCACCAGCACGCACACGACCGCGAGCTGGGCGCCCGCGACGGCGGCCACGCCGTGCCCGGTCGCCACGACCAGCGCGATCGCGATCAGCACGAGGTGGGCGCACTCCAGCGCCAGGTACAGCCCGGCGTGGCCGGTCGCCTTCACGGCCTGGTACCAGATGTGCAGCACGCTGATGCCGAGCCCGTAGCCGCACAGCAGCACCAGCGGCGCGGCGGCGGGGGCCCAGCGCGCGCCCAGCACCACGACGCGGTCGCCGACCACCGCGACCGCCAGGTACAGCCCGCCGGTGACCACCAGGACGGCGCGGGTGAACCGGCCCGTCGCGGCGGCCAGCTCGGCCCGACGGCCTTCGCGGACCAGCTTGGCGCACAAGGGGAACGCGACGGCGCCGAGCACGACGCCGACCATGATGTAGGGCACCCACGCGATCCGGTAAGCCAGCGAGTAGACGCCGACCGCGTCCGGGCCGAGCACGTGCCCGACGGCCAGGTAGTCGACGTTCACCACGAGTGCCGCCACGACGGCGGCGGGGCCCACGACGGAGATCCAGCGCAGCGCCTCGGTGGCGACGTCGCGATGCCAGGTGGGCCGCACGGCCCCGCCGGCGAGCGCTCCGAGGACCGGTTGCGCGACGGCCGTGCACAACAGGCCGACCACCAGCGCGAACGGTCCGGCGCCGCGCAGGGCGAGCACGACGGTCACCGCGGCGCCGAGCACCGCGCCGCCCGCGTCGGGCAGCATCCGGCGGCGGAAGTCCAGGTCCCGGTGCATCAGCCCCATCTGCACGCCGCCCGCCGCCGAGAACGGCAGGCTGAGCGCCGCGAGCCGCACCAGCGGCGCCGCGTCCGGGGCGCCGAGCAGGACGGTGATCGGCGTGGCAGCCAGCACCAGGACGGCGGCCAGCAGCACGCCGACGCCGACGCTCATCGTCAGCACCGTGCCCGCCATCCGGCGCGGGTCGTGCTCGGTGCGGCTGATCACGTCGTAGACGCCGATGGACTGCACGACCTGGCCGAGGTTGACCACGGCCACGGCCAGCGCCACCAGGCCCAGCTCGCCCTGGGTCAGCAACGCCGCCAGCACCAGCGTGACGGCCATCTGGCTGCTCTTGCTGACCAGGTTCACCGCGCCGAGCCAGAGCGACCCGCGCACCGCGAGGCCGCGCGTCACGGATCACCCCGCCTGCGGACGGCGAACACCACGAGCAGCACCCAGGCCGCGATGACCGCGACCCCGTCCGCGGTGACCGCCACCCGCGACCCGAACACCGACGTGATCGCCGAGTCCACCACGTACAGGTGCGCGAACGGGAAGGCCAACGCCAGCAACGAGAACCCGGCCAGGCGCCACCCCGGTTCACGACGGCGGCGCCACCACACGGCGGCCAGCACGGCCATCGCGGGCACGGCGACCAGCACGTCACCGGGCTGGTGGACCACGCAGACCACCACGGCCAGGCAGGTCAGCAGGTCCGCCACGGCCGCCTCGCCGGTGCGGTCCAACCGTCGCGCCAGCACCGCGCTCGCGGCCAGGACACCCACCAGCGCAAGCGCTTCCGCCCCCGGCGGCAGCCACCCGGTGACGCGGAACAGCACCGCCGGGACGTCGATCCGCTGCGCGGTCGGCGAGTCCACCGCGCCGTAGTCCGTGCTGGTGGCGTGCGCCAGGTTCGCCGCGACCACGTCGACGAACGCGCCGATCCCGCCGCCGCGCACCACGAGCAGCACCACCACCGGCAGGCTCGCCACGGCCGCGATCGCGGTCCCGGCCAACGCCACCCGCCGCGACCCGCGGGCGAGCAGCAGCACCGCCAGCGGCAGCCCGAACTGCGGCTTCAGCCACGCCACCGCCAAGCCGACGGCGGCCCACCGCGGATGCCGGTCGCGGGCCGCCAGCGCACCCGCCGCGCCCACCGCCAGCAGCGGGTTCACCTGCCCGAGGTACAGCTGCGCCTTGCCGATCTGGCTCGTCACCAGTGCGGCGGCGATCCCGGCCGTGCCCAGCGCCAGTGGGAGTGGGACCACCCGGCGCACCGCGTTCGCCGCCATCAGCGACAGCAGCACCAGCAGCAGCAACGAGGTCAGCACGAACGCGACCGCGCCGACCCGGTAGTCCACCAGCGCGAACGGCAGGTGCAGCACGAGGTGGTAGGGCTGGTAGAGGTTGAAGTCCTGCCGCACCGGCCAGTGCGCGAACATCACCGCCGGGTCGTAGGGGTTGCCGCCCGCGAGGAACTCCCGCAACGGGAAGTAGGTCGCGTCGCGGAAGTCCTGCAACCGCACCTCGGGCCGGTTCTCCAGCGTCGGCAGGGGAACCTGCCACGACGGCCGCAACGCCCACCAGGCGCTGACCAGCCCGGCGGCGGCGAGCAGCGCCGTGCCGACCGCCACGGCGGAGCCGGGCCTGCGGAGCTCGCGCAGCATCATGCGGCACCCCCGTCGGCCCAGGACGCGCCCGGCCTCATGCGCACACCGCCCCGTCGGGCTCCTCGGGCGTGCCCTCACTTTGCGGGACAACGGGACCAGGCTCGTCGGCGGGTGGTGCGGGGGCGGTCGCGGGGCGGACCACGCGGCTCGACACGGCCGCCCAGTCCCCCACGGCGGCGGCGAACGCGGGCCCGCGGCGGGAGGTCATGCGAGCACCACCGCGACGAGCACGGCGGACGCGGGCAGCACGCCGACGGCGGCGGTCAGGTCGTCGCCGGAGCCGCGGTGGGTCACCGCGACCACCGCGTCGCCCACCGGGGGCTCGGGCTGGTCGCCGTGGTCGGGCACCAGGACCCGCGCCGGGTGGGTGAGCAGCACCAGCCGGTCGGACAGCTCCTCGGCCCGCTCCACGAGGTCCGGCGCGGCGGCCACGACGCGGGCGGGCCGCCCGGAGGCCCGGCACAGCACCGCGAGGCGGTCGGCCAGCTCGGGGTCGTCGGCGTTCGCGGTGAGGACCGGGTGGCGGGTTCCCGCGGCGGTCAGCGCCTTGCGGACGGCGTCGTGCCCACGGGAGGTGAGCAGCTGCCGGACGACCGCCATGGCCACCCCGGCCATGACCGCCGCGGCCAGTGCCAGCCCGGTGGACAGGAGGCGGTCCGGTGCGACCTGCACGACGTCCGGGCGCTCGTCGAGGATCCGCAGCTTCCCGACCGGGGCCAGCAGCCCCGCGTCGACGAGGCTGCGCGCGATCGCGGACGCCGTGGCGCCCGCCTGGTCGGCGGACCCGGCGCGCACGGACAGCCGGGCGAGCCCGGAAGCCGGGACCAGCTCCACGGACACGTGCTTGGCCAGGTCGACGGCCGAGTAGCCGGACCCGCCCGCGGCGGACTGGAGCACCGAGGGGCTGCGGGACAGCTCGACCAGCGCGGGCAGGGCGAGCGAGACGACCTCGCCGTACTGGGCGGTCGACCCGGTGTCCTGGACGGCGGCGGCGGGTTCGGCCAGCAGCCCGACCCGGCCCTGGTACTCGACGGGCCGCAGCAGGCCGACCACCAGCACCAGCGCGCCGACGCCGAGAGCGGCCAGCAGGCATTCGACCAGGCGCCGGTTCACCGTCGGCCCCCGTCCACCATCGTGCGCAGGAGCTCGTCGTAGGACTTCATCAGGGTCTGCCCGTCGTGTTCGGTCCCGGCCACGGCGACGGTGGCGCGGATGTCGGCATCGGAAAGCAGTGCGCGCAGGGCGTCGGCGACGGCCCGCGGTTCCCCGCGAGGCACCACCACACCACCGCCGTCGGTCAGCGCCTCCCGCACGCCGTCGACGTCGGTGGCGACCACCGGACGTCCGGCGGCCAGCGACTCGAGCACGGCGATCGGCATGCCCTCCCAGTCGCTGGTGAGCACGGTGACGTCGGCGGCGGTGAGCAGGTCGGCCACGTCCGACCGGTTGCCCAGGAAGCGGACCCGGCCGTCGAGCCCCAGCTCGTGGGCGCGGCGCTCCAGCGCGGGCCGCAGGCTGCCGTCGCCCGCGAGCCACAGCACGGCGTCGCGGCCCACCATGGCCCAGGCGTCCAGCAGCACGTCGTGGCGCTTCTGCGGTTCCATCCTGGCCAGGCACAGCGCGACCGGCACGTCGTCGGGCACGCCGAGCGCGGCCCGCACGGTGTACCGGTCGACGCGCGGGGTCTGCGGGAACGCGGCGTTGCGGATCACCGCGGGCTTGCTCAGCCCGGCCTCGCACAGCCGGTCGGCGGTGGCCGCGGCGACCGTCACGACCGAGTCGGACGTGCGGCGCAGCACCTTGGCCGCCTTGGTGTAGTCGGTCGAGGAGACGCCGTGGAACACGGTCAGCACCGGCACCCGGCGCAGCGGCAGCATCGCGAGCCGGGCGACCGCGGACGCGCCGACGTTGTGCGCCACCACGACGTCCGGCCGGAACTCGCGGTAGGCGCTCTTGGTCGCGAGTGCGGCGCGCACGACGCCGGTCGCGCTGCGCCGGGCGGGCGGCACGGCGAAGTGCGGCACCCGCAGGGCGTCGGCGCGGTGGCCGCCGCCGCTGGCGACGGCGGAGTCCCAGCCGAAGTCCCGGCCCGCCATGGTCATGCCCGCGACGAGCGCTTCCGCGCCGCCCGTGCCCATCTCACTGATCACGTGCAGGACGCGCACTCCCACTCCCGGTTCGTATGTCGGCCGCGCAGGCGACCGCGATCATCAGCCACAGCGGCAGGTAGTACTGCTCGGACAGGAACGTCGACGCGACCACGACGGCGAGCAGGCTCGCCTGCACCGCGACCACCTGGTGCCGGTCGGCGCCGCGGCGCAGGGCGCGTTCGCCCGCCACGACGGCGGTGCCGATCAGCCCGGCGAACAGCAGGAGGCCGGGCAGGCCCAGCTCGGCCGCGACCTCCAGGTACATGTCGTGCGCCACCGGGGTCTGCTCGTCGACCTCGGCGTTGTGCGACGCGCCCGCGTACTCCTGCCGGAACCCACCGGGTCCGACGCCGAGCAGCGGGTGCTCGGTGAGGATGCGGGCGGCGGCCTGCCAGCGCAGCTCGCGGGTGTCCACATTGGTCGAGGCGATGAAGCTCTTCTCCTGCAACGCCTTCGCCAGCTCCTGCTCGGCGACCACCGCGCCGCCGAGCGCGAGCACGGCCAGCACGCCGCACGCTGCGGCCAGCACCCGCAGCGGCAACACCTTGCGCAGCACCAGGAGCGCGACGGCCGCGGTGAGCGCGAGCCCGCCGCCGCGGGAGAAGGTCGCGGCGGCACCGGCCACCAGGACCCCGCCCGCGAGCAGCGCGAGCACGGACACGGGCCCGCGCCGCGCGGCCACGATCGGCACCACCAGCGGCAGCGCGGCGACCAGCACGTGGGCCAGGTCGTTGGGGTCGTCCAGCGGCCCGCTGGCCCGCGACTCGCCTTCGGCGATCAGGCTGTACAGCGCCCCGCCGCCCGCGACGGCGGCCCCGGCGACGGCCGACACCAGCAGGGACCGGATCGGCACCTCGCGGGCGGCGACGTCGACCAGGATCGCGGTGACCACCAGGAACGGCAGCCAGCGCTGGGTGTACTCCAGCGCGTACGGCTCGCCCGCGTGCACCGCGGCGGACACCAGCACGACGACGGCGAACAGCGCGAGCACGCCGTGCACCGGGTGCGGCCGGGGCGGCACGCGGTCGCGGACCCGGACGGCCACCCAGGTGACCGCCAGCAGCGCGGGCGCCAGCTTCGCGAGCTGGCCGTGCACGGCCAGCAGGTACCCCTCGACCGGCGCCAGCGCGACGGTCGCGCACGCGAAGGCGCACAGCGACCGCTCCGGGAGCCGCAGGTCGCGCCGCGCCGCCACCAGCGTCGTCATCCGCGGGTCTCCAGCGCGTCGCGCTCGCGGCGCAGCCCCCCGGCGCGGACGCGGGCCACGTGCTCGCCGGTGCCCACGAGGTCGAAGTGGCGGCGCAGCTCGCCGAGGACCCAGCCCAGCAGCTCGGTCTTGCGGGCGCTCGGCACGGCCATGCCGGGGAAGAACTCCATGCCCGGCGCCTCGGTCGCGTCCAGCACGTCGGTCGGGTGCAGCAGCAGCGACGGGCCGACGCCGCGGGCCCGGCACAGCCGCAGCGCGGTCCGGAAGTACCCGCGCGCCAGCCGCGGCGACACCTGGTTGAGCTGCTGGAGGTAGGAGGCGTGGATCGGGGTGCGCAGCAGCGGCATCGTCGTGACCGGCAGCTCGACCAGCGACGTCGAGGCACCGACCCGCCACCGGTAGGCGCCGACCGGGGCGCGGACTCGGGAGAACCCGCCGAACAGCTCGTCGGACTCGGCGCCCTCGGCGACGCTCCGGTTGTGGTACGCCCTGGCCAGCGGCCCGATCCAGGTCGGCCACGTGCTCGCGTCGTAGGAGTAGCCGCGTTCCACGAGCAGCGCCAGCAGGTCCGGCGTGACGCTGTAGCCGGGGCCGCGGAAGCCGATGGGCCGGGGCGCGCCCGCGGCGACGATGGCGTCCTCGGTGCGGACCAGCTCGGACTCCAGCTCGGCGGGCGAGTACCGGTGCAGCCACGGCTCGTGGCCCCACGAGTGGTTCGCGACCTCGTGGCCCGCCGCGCTGATCGCCGCGACGGCCTTGGCGCCGTCCTCGCGCTCGACGTCCGCGCCGACCGCGAACACCGTCGTGGTCAGGCGCTGCTCGCCGAACACCTCCAGCAGCCGCGGCACGGCGCTGGGCAGGAAGCTCGGGTAGCGGGTCCAGTCCTGGTCGCCGTGGGTCTTGAGGTAGGCCCAGAGGTTGTCCAGGTCGAGCGACACGCTCGCGGTCGGCCTCACACCGCCTCCTCGACCGGTGCGGCGGCCGGGCTGGCCGCGGGCGCCTTGCCCAGCGCGAGCACGCCGAGCACGACCAGCGCGAGGCCGACGACCACCCACCACTCGCGGCCAGGCGCGACCCGGTCGCCCATCGCGACCATGCCGACGACCGAGGCGAGCACCATCGAGGTGGCGTCCATCGTGGCGATCGCCGACGTGGCCGACCCGCGTTGCAGCGCGCCCGCGAGCAGCGCCTGGCCGAGCACCGCGGCCGACACCAGCACCCACGCCAGCGGCTGCCACGGCAGCGCGA
Organism: Umezawaea tangerina; assembly: GCF_003002815.1. GTDB lineage: Bacteria > Actinomycetota > Actinomycetes > Mycobacteriales > Pseudonocardiaceae > Umezawaea > Umezawaea tangerina. The sequence goes on from NZ_PVTF01000009.1 coordinate 259,336, forward strand.
GCAGGTCGCCCCCGGCGAGCGCCCGGCCCGCGACGGCGACCACGGCGAACGCGACGCCCGCGGGCACGGCGGCCGACACGAGGGCGTTCGGCCTGCCCGTCCTGACCCCGAGCAGCGCGGTCAGCACGAGCACCCCGACCAGGGCGGCGACCATCGTCGGGGTGAGGTCGCGCGCGGTCGACGGCGCGGCGGCCCCGCCGAGCAGGACCATGCCGACGGCCAGCAGGACGAGCACGACCACCTCGACCCGGCGGACCCGCCAGCCGAGCACGAGGACGCCGAACGCGGTCGCGATGCCGATGGCCGAGGCCGACCCGGCCTGCACGAGGTAGAGGGGCAGCGAGCCCCGTGCGAGGAAGGCGAGGACGAACCCGCCGACCTGGGCGGTGAACCCGAGCAGGTACAGGCGGTCGGTCGCCAGCCGGGCGATCAGCCCGAGGTCCGCGCCGGGGCGGTGTTCGGCGCGGCGCGCGGCGACGCTCTGGGCGACGATGCCCATCGCGTACAGGACGGCGGATGCGACGAGTTCCCAACAACCGAGCACGCACGACTCCTCTGAGGCGCCCCCCGCTCGACCGGTAGTCGTCGAGCCAACGGGGCGGGAGCGTACGTGCCGTGCACCGCGAACACGGTAGAAGGACAACGTTTGCGTTTTTCTTGCCACACAACGTGAAAGTCACCGCAGACAGCTTCCACGAACGAGTGATCGCGTAACTCGTTCGTGGAAGGTCGAGCTGTTTTCCGTCCTACCGGGACAGGACCGTGCGCAGGCCCGCGCGGTAGTGCCACGCGACGAGTCCGCACAGGACCCCGAGGACCACCGGCGCCGTCACCAGTGCCGGCGCGTCGAGGACCACGACCTGCGTGTACCCGGCGCCGATCATGAGCCCCACCAGGCCGACCGCGGCGGGCGCGACCAGTCTCGGGACCAGCAGCCCGACACCGCCCGCGAGCTCCAGCGCGCCGACGAGGTAGCGGAACCACTGGCCCGCGCCGATCTCGGTGAAGATCCGCACGGCGTCGGCCTGGCCGAAGAACTTCGGGGCGGCCGAGGCGACGACGAAGAACACGCCCACCAGCACCCGCACGACGACGACGGCGATGTGCGCGGAGCGGCTGGAGGCGGCGGGGAGCGAGGTGGCGGTCATGGTGTGTTTCCCTTCCGGTGGGGGTTGGCTGTTGTGTTGACGGCGCCCGTGGCGAAAACTCATCGCGCCCGACGAAAAACTCGTCCGCGGACCGGTACCGGCCGGTCGGGCGGGCCCCGGAAGGAGACGGACCGCCGTGACGACAGTGGACCCTGCGGTCGACGAGGACTTCCTCGCGCTCGCCGAACCGGTGCGCCGCGAGCTGCTGGCGCACTGCTACCGGATGCTCGGCTCCGTGCACGACGCCGAGGACATGGTGCAGGAGACCTACCTGCGCGCGTGGAAGGCCTACGACCGGTTCGAGGGCCGGTCGTCGCTGCGCACGTGGCTCTACTCGATCGCCACCCGCACGTGCCTGACCGCGTTGGACAGCCGCGGCAAGCGCCCGCTGCCCACCGGTCTGGGCGGACCGCGCTCCGGTCCGGACGACCAGCTCGTCGAACGGCCCGAGGTGCCGTGGCTCGAGCCGATCCCCGACGCCATGCTCACCGCCACCCCGGACGACCCGGCCTCCATCGTCGCGTCGCGGGAGAGCATCCGGCTCGCGCTCGTCGCCGCGCTGCAGTTCCTGCCGCCGCGGCAGCGGGCCGTGCTGCTGCTGCGCGACGTGCTGGCGTGGAAGGCGGCCGAGGTCGCCGAGCTGCTGGAGACCACCACGGCGGCGGTGAACAGCTCGTTGCAACGAGCCCGCGCCCAGCTCGACGAGGTGTCGCCGACCGAGGACGCGGTCGTCGAGCCGACCACGGCGGAGCAGCGGGAGCTGCTCGACCGGTACGTGAGGGCGTTCGAGGCCAAGGACATCCCGGCGATCGTCGACCTGTTCACCTCCGACGCCGTGTGGGAGATGCCGCCGTTCACCGCCTGGTACCAGGGCGGCCCCGACATCGCCCGGCTCGTCGACACCCAGTGCCCCGCCGAGGGCCCCGGCGACATGCGGCTGGTCCCCACCGTCGCGAACGGCCAGCCCGCGTTCGGGCTCTACATGCGCGGCGAGGACGGCGTGCACCGCCCGTTCAACCTGCCGGTGCTCACCCTCTCCCCGGAGGGCGTCACGCACGTCGCGTGCTTCTTCGACCTTTCGCTGTTCGAGAAGTTCGGACTTCCCGCGGAGCTGCGCGACTGAGCGCGGAAGAAGGCGGCCGGAGCGCGCGGACCGGAGTTACGATGTCCCGGATCGACGCGCTCCGGAACACGCCATCCGCACCGGGAGGAATCGACATGGACACGGGGTTCCGGTCGAGGAAGGGCCTCGACGTCCTGGTCGCCGACGACGGTGCGAGCGAGGTCTTCACCACCTTCTACGAGGGGTACGACCAGGCCTTCACCCTTGTCGACGAGAAGGAGGAAAGGGACGGGTTCGTCGACTGCCTCGCCCTCAACCACGAACCGGGGTATTCCCGGATATCGGCACGACTGGGTGATTTCCGCGAACTCGTCGTGGTCGCGGAAATCGACGGCCGGACCATCGGCGGGGCCAATTTCCTGGCCGCACCGCTGCCGGGGCACGCCATTGTCACCATGCACCTGAACTACGCTTTCGTCCTCCCCGGAATGCGCGGCCGGGGCCTGTTGCGGCGGCTCGTCGACGCCTGCCGGGAGATCGCGGAACGGCTCTACCCCGCCGCGGGCCCGGTCGTGGTGTTCCTAGAGCTGAACGACCCGCTGCTGCTCACCGCCGAGCAGTACGCCCAGGACTCGGCGGCGTCCGGTGTCGACCAGTTCGACCGGGTGGCCATCTGGGCGCGGCTCGGCGTCCGCGTCGTCGACTTCCCCTACGTCCAGCCGCCGCTGTCGGACACCCAGCAGCCGGGCGGGAACCTGATCCTCGCCGTGCTGGCCGAGCAGGACTTCGAGCTCGACGGCGACCTGCTCGCCGACCACCTGGAGCGGTTCTTCGCCATCTCGGTGCTGAAGACGGGCGACCTCGCGACCAACGACCTCGCCGCCGCGCAGGTCCGCGAGTGCCGCCTGCTGGGCCCCGTCGCGCTGCTCGACCCGCTGCCCGCTCTCGACGACCTGCGCGCCCAGGTAGGCCGGACGGACGTGGGCGTCCGCGAGCAGCTGGCGAAAGCCGCCACCCACGCCGTGTGATCAAACCGTTACCGGCTGATCCGCCAAGAAGTGAAACCGCCTCGAGTTCTCCGACGATCCCTTTCGGGGCCGCCGACCCGACCCCGGCACGTCGGATGTCCACGGGGAGATCATGAATCGGTTGTCCACGGACGAGAATAGCCAGCAGGACCTGTTCTCCGGCCTCGCCGACCTGCGGCAACGCGACGGCAGACTGCACCTGACCACGTCCCTGCTCATCAGCCACGAGGCGTTGCAGGACGAATTGGCACAAAGGCTTCCGGGACTCACCTGGAATAAGGAGCACGTCGGGGAACTGCGCGGGCACCAGGACAGCAAAGCCCTGTCCCGTGCCATCGAACCGCTCTTCAACGACATCGCGGACCGCAAAAGAGGGCTTTTCGTCGAGGACTTCCTCATCGACACCGAGAGCATCGTGCCCAGGGACGGGTACGGCCCCAACGTGTGCGACATCATCGACATCGAGATGCCGGACCGGGTGTCCTGGTCGACCGAGGGGCGCGACCTCCGCGCGGACCTCGACCGGCACGTCCGGTTCGAGTCGGTGCGCTGCCGGGCGTTCTGGGTGGCGCACTCGAACCTGTCGCTGTCCTACCACCTGTCGTTCGAGCTCACCTACCAGCACAGCGCGTCGCACTACTACGCGCTCAGCCTGCTGCAGAAGGTCTTCTTCCCGACCGAGGGCACCTCGGCCATGTACGAGTCCGACGAGGCGTCGCCCGTCGCCACCTCGCGCCGCGACCGCCAGTCCGTCGCGCGCTCGCTGCCGGAGTACGTCCGGCACCGCTTCCAGCTCGACTCGGTCGACCTGTTCGACACGATCCGCACCACCGCCAAGACGAAGGTGACGGCGACCGGTGACCCCCAGCTCTCGAAGACGTTCTTCGACCCCGAGCGGGTCACCGCCACCGACGCCGCCGACTCCAACACCACCTGCGTGACCGTGCTGGAGGACCCCTACTTCTTCCGGCTGCTCGACCAGGACATCCGCGAGCGGCTCACCGACCTCGACGCGGTGGACCCCGTCCCGACCGAGGACGGGGTGCTGGTCTACCGCCGCGAGGTGCTCGACCGCTGCCACCCCGACCACCTGGCCTACTACTTCCTGTCGGGCTACTTCCAGAACATCATCGACTTCTTCCGGCAGGACCTCTCCGAGATCCAGGACAGCACGGACCCGATCTACCCGCCGTCCGGCGTCCAGGACGACTCCGGGTACTTCATCGTCTACGCCACGCCCGCCTCGCTCTACGAGGTCGTCTCCCGGTCGCGCAGCCTCAACGCGGGGCGCGGCTGGATCGGCACCTGCCCGTACCTCTTCCTCGTGCACCTGATGACGCTGCACAACGAGGACCTGGTGCGCCGCTACGAGAACCAGGTCCGCGAGCTGATCCGGCACCTCGACGACGTGGGGCTGCTCGACCCCGGTGACCGGCTGGGGCGGTGGCGCGGCGACGAGACGTTCGACCGGTTCCGCCGCTTCCGGCTGACCACGTTCCAGGAGGTGCAGCGCCACCGCTACTTCAACGTCCTGCGGTACGACACCGAGCGCGCCTTCTACGAGTCCATCGAGGAGGTGCGCGGGATCCGGCAGCGCGAGGAGTACTGGGCCGAGGTCGTGGCGGACCTGGAGCGCACCGTCGACGACCTGCGCGACGCCCGGCAGCGGCACGTGGACGGCAGGCGCAACAAGCTGCTCGGTGCCGTCACCGTGATCGGCGTCCTCCAGGTCGCCTTCCAGGGGCTCGACTTCGCCTTCGAGATGAACGCCGCGAAGATCGGCTGGGCCGCGGCGCTCACGTCGGGCGCGGTCGTGCTGGCGACCAGGGTCTTCCTGTCGAAGCGGGGGTCCGAGCCGTAGCCGCGATGAGTTTCCCGCCGCTGTCCGGTCTACCTCCCGATCACGAACACCAAAGCACCGGGAGTAGGCCATGGGCATCGTCCACGTCGTCATGTTCGCGACACTCGACCTCGTCGGGCAGGCGCCCGGCGGCCCCGAGGAGGACCCGGACGGGTTCCCGTTCGGGGGGTGGCAGGCGCCGTTGCTCGACGAGGTCGCCGGGGAGCAGGTAGTGGCGGCGTACCAGGGCACGGACGCGCTGCTGCTGGGCAGGCGGACCTACGACTTCTTCGCGGGCTACTGGCCGCACCAGGAGGGCAACGAGTTCGCCGACCTGTTCAACAGCATCCCGAAGTACGTCGCCTCCCGCGGCACGCCCGACCTCCCGTGGGCCGGGTCCACGCTGCTCGGCCCGGACCTGGCCGCGGCGGTGCGCGGGATCCGCGACCGGCACGAGCACGTGACGGTGGTCGGCAGCCTGGACCTCGTGCAGACCCTCCTGCGCGAGAAGCTGTTCGACCGCCTCGACCTCTGGGTGCACCCGATCGCGCTCGGCGTCGGCAAGAAGGTGTTCGGCGACGGTGCCGTGCCCACGAACCTCACGCTCCTCCAACCGCCCGCGGCCGGCCCCAAGGGCTCGGTGCACCTGAGCTACGGGCTCGCCGACGGCACACCGGCGACCGGGGACATGAGCCTTCCCGACCAGGGCCTCGGGCCTGCGGACTGAACGACCCCGCCGGATGGGTCCGGCACGACGTGGGTGGTCCGGCGCCAGTCCGCCGCGGCTTGCGCCAGGGCGACCAGCAGCACCGCCGTGGACGTCCCGACCAGGAGCGCGGCGCAACGTCCGGAAGGTGCCGGAAAGGATCTCGTCGATCGTCAGGACGCGCAACGGGACCACCCCCGGTGTCGGCGCGGGCGACCAGGCGGCGGGTGCCGGTTCGGGTGTGCTCGGCTCCGCCGCGTTGTCCACGAGAACCGCCCCCCGGTCGACTGGGGGCGGTTCTCGTGAACGTGCGCGCTTCTCGGGTCCGGTGCGGTGGAACCCGGTTCAGACCACGGCGTCGAGGTACACCCACAGGCCGTTGTCGCGCCGGAAGCGGCTGTTCTCGTGCAGGTCGAACCGCTGCCCGCCGTCGAGGTAGTGCGCGCGGAACTCCACGGTGCCCTCGCGCTGGAGCAGTCCCCCGCCGGTGGTGCCGAGCACCTCCAGCCGGGTCCACCGCTGCGCCGGGTCGAGGTCCAGCTCCGCGGGCCGGGTGGTGGGGTCCCAGGTGCGCAGCAGGTAGTCCACGTCGCCGACCGCGAAGGCGCTGTACCGCGAGCGCATCAGCAGCTCGGCCGTGGCCGCGGTCGTGTCGCCGCGGTGGGCCCTGCCGCAGCAGTCGCCGTAGGAGTTGCCGAGCCCGCACGGGCAGGGAGAGGCTGTGGTGATCACACGCGAGCGTTGTCCTGGCACGCGGACGATTGTGACCGACGTCGAACGAGGGAGAAGAGCACGGTGGCAGCGGACGACAGCGCCGACTTCGAGCGCACGCCGATGAAGTTCGTGGACCGGGTCACCGCGGACGCGGCCGACGGCTGGCCGGTCGAGGCCGGGCGGTACCGGCTGGTGGTCAACCGGGCGTGCCCGTGGGCGCACCGCTCGGTGATCGTGCGCAGGCTGATGGGGCTGGACGACGCGATCTCCCTCGGCGTGACCGACCCGATCCAGGAGCTCATCGCGGGCGAGGTGCACTGGGTGTTCACCGCGGGGACCGGCAGCCCCGGCGACCTCGACCCGGTGCTCGGCGTGCACGCGCTGCGCGACTCCTACCTCAAGCGCGACCCGGCCTACGACGGCGGCGTGAGCGTGCCGGGGCTGGTGGACGTGCCCAGCGGGCACCTCGTGACCAACGACTACGACCAGCTCACCCTGGACCTGGGCTCGGAGTGGAAGGCGCTGCACCGCGAGGGCGCGCCGGACCTGTACCCGGTGGCGCTGCGCGACGGCATCGACGAGCTGAACGACCACGTCTACCGCAACGTCAGCAACGGCGTCTACCGGGCCGGGTTCGCGCCGTCGCAGGCGAGCTACGACCGGGCCGTGCGCGGGGTGTTCGACGGGCTGGACGGGCTGGAGGACCGGTTGACCCGGCAGCGCTTCCTGATGGGCGACCGGATCACCGAGGCCGACGTCCGGCTGTACCCGACGCTGGCCCGCTTCGACGCGGTGTACCACGGCCACTTCAAGTGCAACGCGCGCAAGCTGATCGAGTACCCGGCGCTGTGGGCGTACGCGCGGGACCTGTTCCAGACGCCCGGTTTCGGCGACACGACCCACTTCGACCACATCCGGCGGCACTACTACGGGGTGCACGTGGCGATCAACCCGACGAGCATCGTCGCCGTCGGCCCCGACCCGGCGGCCTGGCTCACGCCGCACTTCCGCGAGCAGCTGGGCGGTTCCCCGTTCGGCGACGGCACCCCGCCGGGACCGCCGCCCGCCGTCGACCGCGTGCCCGCGGTGGTCCCGGTCCCGTCCTGACCGACCGGTGCCGTGGACGGGACGACCGTCCACGGCACCGGGCACGACCTGCCCCCAAGGCACCTGGTGGGGCACTATGTGCCGGTGCTTGGACTGGAAATCGTCGTCGTCCTCGGTGTGGCGATCCTGCTGTCCGGTGTCGTGGCGCCCCGGCTGCACGTCGCGCCACCGCTGGTGCTGCTGGCCTGCGGGGCGCTGCTGGGCTTCGTCCCGGCGCTGCGCGGGGTGAGCCTGCCGCCGGAGCTCATGCTGCTGGTGTTCCTGCCCGCGCTGCTCTACTGGGAGAGCCTCACCACGTCGTTGCGCGAGATCCGCAGCAACCTGCGGTCGATCGTGCTGGCGAGCACCCTGCTGGTGGTCGCGACGGCGGCGTCGGTCGCGGTGGTCGCGCACGCGCTGGGGCTGCCGTGGGCCCCGGCCTGGGTGTTGGGCGCGGCCGTGGCGCCGACCGACGCGACCGCCGTGGGCGCGATCGCCAGGGGGCTGCCGCGGCGCACCGTGACGACGTTGCGGGCCGAGAGCCTGGTCAACGACGGCACCGCGCTGGTGATCTACGGACTGGCGATCGGCGTCACCGTCGGCGAGCAGCAGCTCGGCCTCGGCAGCGTCGCCGGGCTGACGCTCCTCGCCTACGCGGGCGGCGCGGTGGCCGGTCTGGTCGCGGCCTGGCTGTCGGTGCAGACCCGGCGCAGGCTGGACAACCCGTTGCTGGAGAACGTGCTCAGCGTCGTGACGCCGTTCCTCGCCTTCTTGCTGGCGGAGTTCGCGCACGCGTCCGGTGTGCTCGCCGTCGTGGTGTGCGGGCTGGCGCTGAGCCAGATCGGGCCGCGCCTGGTGCGCGCGGACACCCGCCAGCAGTCGACCGCTTTCTGGAGCCTGTCGACGTTCCTGCTCAACGGCGCCCTGTTCGTCCTCATCGGACTCCAGGCGCAGACCGCGATCCGCGGCCTCACCACGACGATCGGCACCGCGCTGGTGCTGGTGGGCGTCATCTCCGCCGCGGTGTTCGGCACCCGGCTGCTGTGGATGTTCACCGTGCCCTACGTCGTGCGGGCGCTGGACCGCCGACCCGAGCAGCGGCTGCGGCGGGTCGGTCCCCGTGTTCGGATGGTCAGCGTCATGGCCGGTTTCCGCGGCGCGGTGTCGCTGGCCGCGGCGCTGGCCGTGCCGGAGGTGATCGCGTCCGGCGAGGAGTTCCCCGGCCGCGACACCATCATCTTCGTGACCTCCGGCGTCGTCGTGGTCACCCTCGTCGCGCAGGGCCTGCTGCTGCCGGTCGTGGTGCGCTGGGCGCGGCTCGGCCCGGACACCGAGGTCGAGGAGGAAAGGCTGATGGCGCAGCGGATCATGTCCGAGGAGGCCACCGCCGCGCTGCCCGAGCTGGCCGCGCAGCTGGGCACCAGCGGCGCCGTGCACGAGCGGCTGCGCCAGGAGCACGAGAAGCACCTGCGCAAGCTGCACGCAGGCAACGACGAGGACGCCGAGCGCTTCCGCGTCTACAACGACGAGTACACCGCGCTCCGGCTGGCCGTCATCGCGCACAAGCGGGCGACCGTCGTGCGGCTGCGCGACGAACGCAGCATCGACGACACCGTGCTGCGCCAGATCCAGTCCACTTTGGACATCGAGGAGGTCCGCCTGTCCCGGCGGGAGATCGCCGAGTAGGTCAGACCTGCGCGGTCTCCACCCACGTGCACCCGGACTCCGGGCTGCCGCTAAACAGGATGATCTCGTCGAGCTTGTCCCGCGCCCGCACCAGGTCCGCGATCTGCCCGTCGATGCGCTCCCGCTCCGCGGCCAGCGCGGTGCGCGACTCCGGCGTGCTGGCCTTCGACACGACGCACGGCAGCAGCCCGCGGATCGCCTTGCTGGACAGGCCGGCGGAGTACAGCAGCTGGATCAGGTCGACCCGCTCCACCGCCGACTCGTCGTACTGGCGCTGACCGCCGCACCCGCGCACCGACGTGAGCAGCCCCTGCTCCTCGTAGTAGCGCAACGACCGCACCGCCACGCCGGTCTTCCCCGCGAGATCACCGATCCGCACGACACCCTCCACCCGTGACCTGGGCCACTGATCATTGCAGCTCACATCTGTGTCAGGTTTTAGCGTAGCCGAGTTCGACCCGACCCATCGGAACGAGGAACCCGGCCATGATCCCCACCCTCCGCCGCGCGGCACTGGGCCTGCTCCTGCTCGCGGGCCTGACAGCCGCCCCTGCCACGGCGGCCACCCACGGCTACGCGCCCGTCGACCGCCTCGGCCCCCGCCTCTCGGTACCGGCCGCCACCCTCGCGGCCGCCGTGACCTGCACCCCGAACGCCACCCGCGCCGACCAGGAGGTCGCCCTGTTCGTCCCGCCCACCGCGCTGGGCCCGGACGTGTTCGCCTGGAACTGGTTCCGCGCGATGGACAGCAGCGGCCGCCCGTACTGCTCGGTGGAGCTGCCGGGGTACGCCCTCGGCGACATCCAGGTGTCCTCGGAGTACGTCGTGCACGCGATCCGGCACGTCCACGCGGTCAGCGGCCGCAAGATCGCCGTCGTCGGCTACAGCCAGGGCGGCCTCGAACCCCGCTTCGCGCTCCGCTTCTGGCCCGACACCCGCGCGATGGTGGCCGACTACGTCGCCCTCGCCACCCCCAACCACGGCAGCACCGGCAACGACTCCGGCTGCGCCGCGGGCAGCTCCTGTCCCCCGTCGTTCTGGCAGATGCGGTCCAGCTCGGCCTTCCTGAAGGCCCTCAACTCCCGCCAGGAGACCTTCCCGGGCATCTCGTACACGAACGTCTACACCGTCCACGACCAGTACGTCACCCCGAACCAGGACGACACCGGCTCCACCAGCCTGCACGGCGGCGGAGGCCGCATCACGAACATCGCCCTCCAAGACCTCTGCCCCGCCGACCAGAGCGAACACATCGCCATCGGCACCTCCGACCCCATCGCCCACGCCCTCACCCTCGACGCCCTCACCCACCCCGGCCCCGCGACCCCCTCCCGCCTCTCCCCCGACCTGTGCGCGCAGCAGTACATGCCGGGCGTGGATCCGGCGACGTTCGCGGACGACTTCGCGGCCACCAACGCCGCCATCACCGCGAATCTGGCGACTGCGCCGCAGGTGACGGCGGAGCCCGCGTTGAAGGCGTACGTGTTCGCGGGGAGGTAGGTCATGCTCGGTGCCAGAACGCCGCGTGGGCGTGGAACGTCAGCTGACTCGAATCCCGATCCCCTTGTCGCGCCGCCGCTTCCTCATTCCGCTCGCCTGTGCGTCGGCCGTGCTGGCCATCGCGTTCACCAGCGTGGTGCAAGACCAAGACGAAGGACCCGAAGCCGCCGAACTCAAGCTCGACGAGCCCGTCCTCGGACCCGACCGACATGTCCACGGCGGAATCCTCCTCGAGTTCCTCCACCACGGATCCACCGGTAAGCGGATCGAGCCGTGTGGACCGGCCCCAGTGGTGCGTCCGCGGCGTCGGCCCCGGCGATCAACTCCAGGACGCTGAGCTACCCGTGGCGGGACTGGTGCGGCTGTTGGCGACGGCGCCGCCGGAAGCGCTGACGTCGACGACCAACCAGGTGGACGCCGACGCCAGCGCTTCGGTGGTGCAGGCCGGGCACATCGAGAAGGTGGAGCAGCACTTCCACCGGGCGGGCGAGCCATCGACGCCCGAAGCCTGTCCGCGCACCCGACCCTGAAGCGGGCCGGGCCCCCTACATCGGCAGTTCCACCATCCACTCGCCGGTGAACCGCTCCGGTACCACCGTCACCGTCACCCGCTGTCCGACCTCCAGCCCCTGCCAGTTGGTGTCGCGAGGGATCACGGCGACGCCTCCGATGGCCTCGTAGTCCCACCAGGAGTGGTCCTGGACCTCGACGTCGTTCACGAGCACGCGCAGCCTGCCGGGAGTGGTGGACTGGACGCGGAAGTCGCCGCCGCCGGGCCACGTCCAGGTGAGCTGCCGCGGCAGGTTCGGGTCGGTGGGGTCGGAGCGGAGGACGGTGGTGCCGAGGTGGGGCTGTCGCAGGGCCCTCAGCTCGGCGGGGCGGGGTGGGAACGGGTAGGTGTCCGGGGGTACGGGTTCACCCACGGCGATCGCGGCGGTCACGTCGGGTGGGGCCGGGACGAGGCGGTAGCCGGATTCCGCGGGTGGCTCGGGGGCGTGCCTGCCCTCGATCGCGACAGCCACCACCGACGGCTTGCCCACCGCGACGCCGTAGTCCGCCCACGTGGGCAGGGTGGAACCGCCGCCGGGACCGCACGGCACCAGGCCCGCGTCCCGGCCGTCCACGACCACGCGGACCACGACCTCCTTGTCGCAGCGGAGGAAGAGGCTGAGGTCGAGCGTCCGGGGGACGAACCGCGTGACGGCGGTCCTCCCCGTGGCCTGGGCGAGGATCCGCGTTCCCTGGTGGTGGTCCGGGTAGGCCCGCACCGGCCCGGCGGGCAGGTGCCCCTCCCGTGGCGTCGGCACGACCAGCGCGTAGAGCGCGCCGACCAGCGCCAGGCACAGCGCACCGGTCACCGCCCGGCGCCGTCGGGAGGCCCGGACGAGGGACTGCACACCCGCGACGCGGGGACCGGCAGGCGCGTCCGGCAGGTGGTCGGCGCGGTCGCGCAGCACCGACGCGAGGTCGTCGAGGTTCATCGCCGCATCCCTTCCCGTACCACGGAGTCGTCCAGCCGCAGCTTCGCGATCGCTCGGCTGGCCTGGCTCTTCACCGTGCCGATCGAGCAGCCCAGCACGTCGGCGGCCTGGGCTTCGGTCATGTCCTCGTAGAACCGCAGCACCACGACGGCCCGCTGCCTGCGCGGCAACCGCCCCAGCGCCTGCCACAGCCACTCGCGCTCGTCGACCGCCGCCTCCGGCGACACCCCGACCGGCTCCGGCAACACCTCGGTCGGCCGCTCGTCGCGCCACCGCCGACGCCACCACGTCGCGTAGGTGTTGACCATGATCCGCCGCACGTACGGCTCCGGATCCCCCTGCACCCGCTGCCACGCCCGCCACGCGCGGGCCAGCGAGGTCTGCAGGAGGTCCTCCGCGTGCCCCATGTCCCGTGTCAGCAGGAACGCGGTCCGCAGCAGACGCGTCGAAGCGCCCGCCACGAACTCCTCGAACCCCTCAGGTACCCCCACCGCAGTCCCTCCCGACTCGCCGGACTCGGGTACTACAAGTCGGACAGCCCGAACGGTTGCACGGGCCGCGAAACGGCGGCGCACCGATCCGGGAGAACAGCTCGTGGTGGAACCCACCGCCCCGTTGGGCCAACCGGGTGCGCCGAGGGCTTGCTCCTATCGGCTGTTCCTCCGCGAAGGCAACACGTCGGCGGGAGCGGGGTGGCAGGGTGGCGGGCCCTGGTAGCAGGGGGTTGTGGCCTGGGGGATTCGACCTGGTGGTCGACAGGTGCTGTCAAGTCCGGGGGGACGACGTGCCGCAGTTGCGCATCCACTTCACCGACGCGGACATCGCGCGGACGCGGTTGAGGCTGGAGGTGGACCTCATGTGGGAGATCGTGAGCAGCGTCCAGGTCCTCCAGCACACCGACGGGGGTCTGCCGTTCGACCTCTGGCGCCGCGGGGTGCGGGAGAGCATGAGCCGGGACGGCGGTCTGCGGGCTGCCGTGCGGACGCTGGTGGCGGTGGCGCCGCACGCGGCCTACTTCCCGGACTTCCTCACGCCCGCGCGGCACGTGCCCGACATCGCCACCGGTGTCGACGCGGTCCTGTCGACGCCGCCGTGCGCGCTGCGCCAGCAGGTCGACAGGCTGCGGCCGACGGGGAGTCCGGCGGCGAGGTGGCTGGCCGAGCTCGCCCGCGGGCGGTCGGTGGCCCTGAAGCAGCTGCGGCAGGCCCTGCACGTGTACTTCAGGACCCTGGTCGAGCCGCACCTCCAGGTGATCGGCGACGGGCTGCGCATCGAGTGCGCGGGCTGGGCGCAGCGCTACCTGAAGACCGGCCCCGAGGGGCTGCTGAAGTGGCTCGGCCAGGAGACGAGCTGGCAGCCGCCGGTGCTGGCCGTCGACTACCCGCTGGACCGCGACCTGCACCTCGGCGGGCGCGGCCTGGAGCTGATCCCCTGCTACTTCTGCCTGCACCACCCGGTGGCCCTCGCCGACCCGCTGCTGCCCCCGGTCCTGGTGTTCCCCATCCGGGTCGAGTCGCGGCTGCTGGCGGGCGGGCGTGGCGGCGGCGACCACGTGAGCGCGCTGCTCGGGGCCACCAGGGCGACGATCCTGCGGTCGGTCCTCCACGGCGGCACCACGACCGGGCTGGCGCGGCAGGTCGGCATCGCGCCGGCCACCGTCAGCCACCACACGGGCGTCCTGCGCGACGCGGGGCTGATCACCACCGACCGGCACGAGAACGTCGCCGAGCACCTCGTCACACCGCTGGGACTCCAAGTGCTCGCCGCGGGTAGGTGACCCCGAGGGTCCACTGTGGACACGCCCCGGTCAGGACGGGTCGGCGCCGCGCCAGGCGGCGACCCACAAGCCCATCCCGGCGGTCACGAGCGTCGCGGCCAGCCAGCCGCTGAAGCCGCTGCCGTCCAGGTAGGCCCAGAACAGGCCGATGAAGGGGGCCGGGATCACCAGCACGGCGTCGGCGCGGAGCTGGCGTCGCCACCCGGCGGACCGGGCCGCGGCCACGACGTCCGGGTCCGGTTCGGCGGGGCTGTCGCCGCGGCGGCCGCGGGGGTGCTTGGAGGTGACGGGACCGGAGGGGTAGAGCAGCACGTCGCCGACCTCGACCACGACGAGCCGGTCGCGGTTCGGGTCGCCGTGCAGCACGACGTCGGCCGGGGACGGCATCGCGACGAGGGCGGGGTCGTAGTAGACGGGGACCCAGCGCTCGCGGGGGCCGTCGACCTCCAGCCAGGAGCGGACGATGAGGCCCGACTGGACGCGGACGCGGCGGACGCGGGCCTTGCGGGCGGGTTGGCGGGCGGCGCGGGAACGGGTGAGCAGGCGCCAGGCGGTGGCTGCGATGACGAGCAGGACGACGGCGGCGGTGAAGGCGAGGCCGCTGAGGGCGCGGTCGGCCTGCACCAGCAGCTCGGCGCCGGGCATCACGACCTGGCCGGGGTCGTCGGGGTCGTAGGCGACCTGGGTCTTCTGGCCCGGTGCCGGTGGGCGGCCGGGGATCTCGACCAGCGCGGTCCGGTAGGTGCCGTCGGGCAGCGGCCAGCTCAGCTCGACGGTGTTCTGCGCGACCCGGACGACCTGGCCGACCGCGCGGCCGGTCAGCGTGCCGATCCGGTCCGACGCCGAGGTGAACGACAGCAGCGCGGTCACCGCGACGCCCGCGCACAGCACCAGGACGACCGCGACCGCGGCGACGCCGTGGCGCACCGCCCTGACCCGGAACAAGCGAACTCCTCCTCCACAGGCCGACGGCCCGGCGGGAGAACCCACCGGGCCGTCGGGGACCATCGCTATCAGCTCGTGAAGCCGATGTGGATGTAGTCGTACGGGTTGTTCGCGAAGCCGACCGCGCCGAAGTTCGCGATGTTCTCGCGGACCGCGACGGCACCGGGGCTCTGGAAGATCGGCAGCTGGTGGCCCGCCTTCCAGATCTCCTGGTCGATCTGGTTGGCCAGCTCGCCGCGCTTGGTGTCGTCGAGCTCGCTGTTGGCCTGGTCGAACAGCTTGTTGATCTCGTCGCTGCCGACGCGGCCGTAGTTCTGGTTCACGTTCGCCGGGTCGAGCGCGTAGATCGACTTCGAGGAGCTGATCGGGAACGCGGTGCCCAGCCAGCGGAACGACGTGATGTCGAAGTCACCGACGTTGACGTGCGACTTGAAGAAGTCCGCCGACGGGACGGCGACGATGTCGACCTTGACGCCGACCTCCTTGAGCTGCGTCTGCACCAGCTTGGAGACCTGGTCGCTGGTCGGGTTCGGCGTCGGGATCAGGAAGCGGATCGCGAGGTCCTTGCCGTCCTTCTTGCGGACGTCGCCCTCGAGCTTCCAGCCCAGGTCGTCGAGGGACTTCTTCGCGGCTTCCTTGTCGAACTTGGCGACCGCGGCGTTGTCCTTGTACTCCTTGGAGCCCAGCAGGTAGATGTGGTTGCCGAGGACCTTGGGGTCGGGCTGGATCGGACCGAGGATCGCCTTGGCGATCGTGGCGGTGTCGATGCCCTGCATGACGGCCGTGCGCACCTTCGCGTCGCTCATGACGGCGGAGGCGGCACCGTTGAACGTCAGGTGGTTGTAGTCCGGCGTGACGGCCTGGCGGATCTTGATGCCGGGGGTCTGCTGCGCGCGCTTGAACAGGTCGACGTTGGAGCCGATGTCGTACCAGTCGATGGCGCCGTTGGCGAGCGAGTCGGCCAGCGCGGTGCGGTCGATCACACGGAAGGTGATCTTCTCCAGCTTCGGCTTCTCACCCCACCACGCGGGGTCGCGCACGACGGTGACCAGCTTGCCGGTCAGGTCGATCGTGCCGATCTTGAACGGACCCGCGGTGACCTTGGGGCCGTCGACCCAGCCCTTGTTGAACTCCTCGGCCGTGGCGTTGAGGGCCTTGGGGTACAGCGGACCGAAGAGGCTCTTCCACTCCGCGAACTTCTTCTTGAAGGTGACCTTCACCTCCTGGTCGGTCGCGCCCTTCTCGACCTTCTCGATGTCCTCGTAGCCCGTGGTGGACGAGGTCAGGTAGGCCGCGTCCGCGCCGCTGTTGGCCTTGGCCTGCGCGGCGAAGTCCTCCCAGGAGAAGGCGGCGCCGTCGCTCCACTTGGCCTTCGGGTTGAGCTTGTAGGTGACGACCTGGGGGTCCTGCGACGTGACCGACGCGTCCTCCAGGTAGTCCTTGTTCAGCTCGATCGTGGCGTCGGCCTTCTGGCTGAAGATGTTCGGCATGACCGCGGCGATCATGCGGGCGCCCGAGGCGACGGTGCCGTCGACCTGGTTGTAGTTCCAGTTGTCCGCCAGGGAGTCGACGGGCCACTTGAGCTCGCCGCCGTCCTTCAGCTTGGACGCCTCGACGGGGTTGATGTCGTCCTTGCCCTGCTCCTGCTGGTCAGCGCCCTTGAGGCCCTGGTCGCTGCCCGACGGACCGCTACCGCACGCGGTCAACACCAGTGCCAGCGCGGCCACCGGCGCGGCCACCCTGGCCATTACACGTCGACTCACTGTCGTGAACCTCCCTCATGCCTGGCCGCGTACGTCGTGGCCCGGTTCGTGCGCCCGGACGCCCCGCGTCCGGAAACCCTCTTTGCCCCGTGGATCACACCGTAGGGGTGCGACTCAGAGGACTTGCCTGATTTGAGCGAAGTGGCAGGCGGCCTCGTGGTCCTCGCCCTGCTCCTGGCGCGGCGGCTCCACCTCGACGCACGTGCGCTGCTTGTCCTCCGACAGCGTCGCGTGCAGGAAGCAGCGGGTGCGGAACCGGCAGCCCGACGGCGGGTTGGCCGGGCTGGGCAGGTCGCCCGTCACCAGGATCCGCTCGCGCTGCCGCTCCTTGACCGGGTCCGGGATCGGGATCGCCGACAGCAGCGCCTGCGTGTAGGGGTGGCGCGGCGCGTCGAAGACCTCGTCGACCTGGCCGATCTCGACGATCTTGCCCAGGTACATGACCGCGACCCGGTCCGCGATGTGGCGCACCACGGACAGGTCGTGCGCGACGAACAGGTAGCTCAGGCCCAGCTTGGCCTTCAGCTCCTCCAGCAGGTTGATCACACCCGCCTGGATCGACACGTCCAGCGCGGACACCGGCTCGTCGAGCACGAGCAGCTTGGGGTTGAGCGCCAGCGCCCGCGCGATGCCGATGCGCTGCCGCTGGCCGCCGGAGAACTCCGCCGGGTACCGCGACGCGTGCTCGCGGCGCAGCCCGACCAGGTCGAGCAGCTCCGGGACCCGGTTGGCGATGTGCTCCTTGTCCAGGTCGTGCACCTGCATCGGCTCGGCGATCACGTCGAAGATCGGCAGCCGGGGGTCGAGCGCGGCCATCGGGTCCTGGAACACGACCTGGAGGTCGCGGCGGATCGCCTTGCGGGACTTGGCGTTCAGGTCCGCGGCGTCCTGGCCGAGCACGGACAGCGTGCCGCCCATGGGCTTCTGGAGGTTGAGGATCTCCATCAGCGTGGTCGTCTTGCCGCAGCCGGACTCGCCGACGACGCCCAGGGTCTCGCCCTCGCGGATGTCGAAGGAGATGCCGTCGACGGCGTGCACGGTGCCCACCCGGCGCTTGAGCACGACGCCCTTGGTGACCGGGTAGTGCTTCACCAGGCCGGAGAGCTGGAGCACGATCTTGCGCTCCTCGCGGGGCACCTTCGCGATCGGCGCCTCCTCGACGACCTCGGCGCCGAAGATCTCCACGGCCGCCTCGGCGCCCTCGGTGTCGCTGGCCGCCAGCTCGTCGGTGCGGATGCAGGCCGCGCGGTGCTCGGCCGAGCCGTCCACGTCCACCAGCTCGGGCTCGGCCGTGCGGCAGGCGTCGACCTCCATCGGGCAGCGCGGGGCGAACGGGCAGCCCGGCGGCAGCTCGGTCAGCGACGGCGGCTGGCCCACGATCGGCACCAGCGGCTGCTTCTCGCCGACGTCCAGGCGCGGGATGGAACCCAGCAGGCCCAGCGTGTACGGCATCCGGGGGCGGGCGTAGATCTCGTCGACCTGCCCGGTCTCCACGGCCTTGCCCGCGTACATCACCATCAGCCGGTCGGCGAAGCCCGCGACCACGCCGAGGTCGTGGGTGATGATCACGATGCCCGCGCCGGTGACCTCCTGCGCGGTCTTGAGCACCTCCAGCACCTGCGCCTGCACCGTCACGTCGAGCGCGGTGGTCGGCTCGTCGGCGATGATCAGGTCGGGGTCGTTGGCGATGGCCATCGCGATGACCGCGCGCTGCCGCATGCCGCCGGAGAACTCGTGCGGGAACGCCTTGGCGCGCTCGACGGCGTTCGGGATGCCGACCAGGTCCAGCAGCTCGACCGCGCGCTTGGCGGCGGCCTGCTTGGAGATCTTCGCGCCGCGGTGCACCAGCAGCGCCTCGGCGATCTGGTCGCCCACGGTGTAGACCGGGGTGAGCGCCGACAGCGGGTCCTGGAACACCATCGAGACGCGCTTGCCGCGGATCTTCGAGAGCTCGCCGTCGTTGAGGCCGATCAGCTCGCGGCCCTGGAACTTGATGGAGCCGGTGATCCGCGCCTGCGGGGGCAGCAGGCCCATGACCGCGAGCGAGGACACCGACTTGCCGGAGCCGGACTCGCCGACGATGCCGAGCACCTCGCCGGGCGCGACCTGGTAGCTCAGGCCGCGCACCGCGCGCACCCGGCCGGACTCGCTGGGGAAGGACACCGCGAGGTCGTGGACCTCCAGCACCGGCCCGGTCGGGGCCGGGCGGTCGGCGGAGTCGAAGAGGAGTTCCGCGCTGGACATCAGGCTTTTCCTCCGCCGGACGTGGTGGTGCTGGACGTGGTGGTGTCGGGTCCCTGCGTGGACGCGGGCGCGTCGTCGTCCCGGTCCCGGTCGGCCTTCTTCTCGCGCTTGCGGCCGCGGGAGGACGTCGGGTCGAGCGCGTCGCGCAGTCCGTCGCCGACGAAGTTCACGGCGAGCACGAACACGACCAGGAAGCCCGCCGGGATGAGGAACAGCCAGGCGTAGGTGAGCGCCGAGTCGCTGCCGGACGCGATGAGCGTGCCGAGCGAGACGTCCGGTGGCTGCACGCCGAAGCCGAAGTAGCTCAGGCCCGTCTCGGCGAGCACCGCGGAGCCGACGTTGATGGTCGCGTCGATGATCAGCAGCGACGCCATGTTCGGCACGATGTGCTTGGCGATGATCCGCCCCGGCGACTGCCCCATGTACTTGGCGGCCTTGACGAACTCGCGCTCCTTGAGCGTGAGCGTCATGCCGCGCACGATGCGGGCGGTGATCATCCACTGGAACGCCGCGAGCAGCACCACGAACAGCAGCCAGGACTTGCCGCGGAACGCGGGGCTGAGGATCGCGATGATCAGGAACGACGGCAGCACCAGCAGCAGGTCGACCATCCACATGAGGCCGCGGTCGACCCAGCCGAGGAAGTAGCCGGCGACCGCGCCGACCAGCGCCGCGAACCCGGTCGAGATGACCGCCACCAGCAGACCGATGAGCAGCGACTTCTGCAGCCCGCGCATGGTCTGCGCGAACATGTCCGTGCCGATCTTGTCGGTGCCGAAGATGTGCGCCGGGTAGGGCGCCTGGAGGAACGCGGTGTAGTCCTGCTCGTCGTAGCTCCACTTGGACAGCAGCGGGCCGACGAACGCCAGCAGGTACATCAGCACGATGACGACCAGGCCGAACAGCGCCAGCCTGTTGCGCAGGAACCGGGTCAGGACGAGCCTGCCCCTGGTCGTGGACTTGCCGGGCTCCGGCGCGGCGTCGACGGGGCTGCCCGAGGCGGCACCCGAGGTACCCGCGGAGTCGCCCTCGTTGAGGATTACGGTCACGTCGTCACCCTGCCTAGATGCGGATTCGGGGGTCGAGAGCCGCGTAGAGCACGTCGGCCAGCCATCCGGAGAAGAGCACGCAGACCGCGACGAACAGCGTCACCGTGGCCGTCACGTTGGTGTCCTGCGTGGAGATGCCGGTGATCAGCCAGTCGCCCATGCCGAACCAGCTGAACAGCCGCTCGGTGAACGTGCCGCCCACCACCAGCAGGCCGAAGCCGAACGCGAACAGCGTGGCCATCGGGATCAGCGCGGTGCGCAGGCCGTGCTTGAACAGCGCCTTGCGCCGGGTGAGGCCCTTGGCCTGCGCGGTCCTCAGGAAGTCGCTGCCCAGCACGTCGAGCATCGACGAGCGCTGGTAGCGGCTGTAGTACGCGATCTGCCCGAGCGCGATCGTCAGGGTCGGCACGATGAGGTGCTGCACCCGGTCCAGCAGCGACGCGATCCAGCTGCCCTCGAAGCCCGGTGTCGTCTCGCCGGTGAACAGCAGGACGTTGTCGCCGATCGAGTTGTTCAGGTTCTGGGCGCCGAGCTTGAGCACGGTGCCGAGCACGAACACCGGGGTCGACAGCACCACGAACGAGAACAGTGTGGCGAAGTAGTCGCTGAACTTGTACTGGCGGATCGCGCTCACCACGCCGAGCAGCACGCCGAAGAGGATGCCGATCGTGATGCCGAGCAGGAACAGCCGCAGGCTCACGCCCACCCGCCTGCCGAGCTCGTCGGTGATCGGCCGGTCGGCGATCGTCCGGCCGAAGTCGCCTTGGACGACGCCACCCATCCAGGTGAAGAATCGCTGCGGAATCGGCTGGTCGAGGTGCAGGTCGTGGCGCTTGGCATCGATCGTGGCGGCGGGCGGCGGAGGATTGCGCTGCTGCAGCACGCCAATGGGGTCGAATGTGATGGAGGCCAGGCTGAAGGCTAGGAACGTCGCGACGAACGCCAGCACTACGTAGTTGACCAACCGCCGCAACAGGAATCCGGTCACCTGTGCTCAGTCCTTCCGCGGGTGCAGTGCGACGTTGACGACGGACATCGGCGCCAGCCGAAGTGCCCGCTTCTGGCGATGAGATTAAACACGCCCACCTCCGATGATGGGACCGCCCCACGTGTCACCCCGTCAGGATCGCCTGACCTGCGTGTTAGCCGCGTGAAACGGGTCGTGCCGGCGAGCAGCATGGCCGATCGGGTACCGGTTTGACCACCGACTCGCGGTGATCTTCCGCCTTGCAACCGGCTCCACTCCCAATTGGGACGAGTTCGTGACCATCGCCTACACGGGGGAAACACGCGCGTTACCCCGGAGCACTTCGGACAACCCGCGCTTCGGGCAGTCTTTTTGACCGTTCACACTTCCGCTAACGAGTACCCCGGTCGAGTGAACCCGTTCTTGTGAACGTCGAAAAGTATGGGCGACGCCATTTGTTGAAGTAGGGGTTGACACGTCAAGCGACCAGCGGAAACGGTCAAGGGGGTGCCCATCTTCCGGACACCCCCTTCCACACCGCAGGAAATGCCTACCCGCAGACCGCCCCGCCCGACGCCGAGCCGACCAGCTTCGCGTACTTGGCCAGCACGCCGCGCCGGTAGCGCGCGGGCAGCGGTTCCCAGCCCTCGCGGCGGGCGGCCAGTTCGGTGGGGTCCACGTCGAGGTCGAGGGTGCCGGTGGCGACGTCGAGCGTGATGCGGTCGCCGTCGCGGACGAACGCGATCGGGCCGCCGTCGACGGCCTCCGGGGCGACGTGGCCGACGCAGAGGCCGGTGGTGCCGCCGGAGAAGCGGCCGTCGGTGAGCAGCAGGACGTCCTTGCCGAGGCCCGCGCCCTTGATGGCCGCCGTGATGGCCAGCATCTCGCGCATGCCGGGGCCGCCCTTGGGGCCCTCGTAGCGGATGACCACGACGTCCCCGGCGGTGATCGTGCCGTCCTCCAGGGCGTCCATGGCCGCGCGCTCGCGGTCGAACACGCGCGCGGTGCCGGTGAACACGTCCGAGTCGAACCCGGCGGACTTGACGACGGCCCCGTCGGGCGAGAGGGAGCCGCGCAGGATGGTGATGCCGCCGGTCCGGTGGATCGGCTTGTCCATGGCGCGCAGCACGGTGCCGTCGGGGTCGGGGGGCGCGATGTCGGCGAGGTTCTCGGCCACCGTGCGACCGGTGACGGTGAGGCAGTCGCCGTGCAGCAGGCCCGCGTCCAGCAGCGCCTTCATCACCACCGGCACGCCGCCGATGCGGTCCACGTCGGTCATCACGTGCCGCCCGAACGGCTTCACGTCCGCCAGGTGCGGGACCCGCGCGCCGATCCGGGTGAAGTCGTCCAGGCTCAGCTCGACCTCGGCCTCGTGGGCGATCGCCAGCAGGTGCAGCACCGCGTTGGTCGACCCGCCGAACGCCATCACGACCGCGATCGCGTTCTCGAACGCCTCGCGGGTCATGATCGCCCGCGCGGTGATCCCCCGGCGCAGCATCCCCACGACGGCCTCGCCCGAGCGTCGGGCGAACCCGTCGCGCCGCAGGTCGGGCGCGGGCGGCGCGGCGCTGCCGGGCAGCGACATGCCGAGCGCCTCGGCGGCGCTGGCCATCGTGTTCGCCGTGTACATGCCGCCGCAGGCGCCCTCGCCGGGGCAGATCGCGCGTTCGATCAGGTCCACGTCGGCGCGGCTCATCAGGCCGCGCGAGCAGGCGCCGACGGCCTCGAACGCGTCGATGATCGTGACCTCGCGCTCGCTGCCGTCCGAGAGCTTGACGCTGCCGGGCAGGGTCGAGCCCGCGTAGAGGAACACGCTGGCCAGGTCGAGCCGCGCGGCCGCCATGAGCATGCCGGGCAGCGACTTGTCGCAGCCCGCGAGCAGCACCGAGCCGTCCAGCCGCTCGGCCTGCATCACGGTCTCCACGCTGTCCGCGATCACCTCGCGCGACACCAGCGAGAAGTGCATGCCCTCGTGGCCCATCGAGATGCCGTCGGACACCGAGATCGTGCCGAACTCCAGCGGGTAGCCGCCCGCCGCGTGCACGCCCTCCTTGCTGGCCTTGGCCAGCCGGTCCAGCGACAGGTTGCACGGGGTGATCTCGTTCCACGACGAGGCGACCCCGATCTGGGGCTTCACCCAGTCCTCGTCGCCCATGCCGACGGCCCGGAGCATCCCGCGCGCGGCGGTGCGCTCCAGACCGTCGGTGACGTCGCGGCTGCGCGGCTTGATGTCGGGGGTCTCGTTCATGGACGGAACCTAACCCTCCCCCACCGCCATGACACGCGGGCGCGCCCCGAACACCTTCCCGACTCGTTCGCCAGTGGCGTGAACGCCACGTTCCAACGAGTTCTCGCCAACGGCGGCCAGGAACTATAAGCCCAGGTGCAAACGTTTGGCGGGATCACGGGGTTGTTCTACGTTGTCGCCATGCACACCGTGGCGGTACTCGCGCTGGAGCAGGTGGTCCCGTTCGACCTCGGCACCCCGCTGGAGGTGTTCGGGCGAGCCCGGCTGCCCGACGGGCGCCCCGCCTACCGGGTCCGGGTGTGCGCCGCGGAGCCCGTGGTGGACGCGGGCCTGTTCACCATCACGGCGCGGTGCGGCCTGGACGGGCTCGCCGACGCGGACACGATCATCGTGCCGGGCACGGCGACGGTGACCCGGCCGGTCCCGGAGCCGGTGCTGGACGCGCTGAGGGCCGCGGCGGCCGCCGGGACCCGGATCGCGTCCATCTGCTCCGGCACGTTCACGCTGGCGGCCGCGGGCCTGCTCGACGGGATGCGCGCGACCACGCACTGGGCCGCGGCCGCGATGCTGGCCCAGCTGCACCCGGAGGTCGACGTCGACCCGGACGTGCTCTACGTCGACAACGGGTCGATCCTCACGTCCGCCGGTGCCGCGGCGGGGTTGGACCTGTGCCTGCACCTGATCCGGCGCGACCACGGGTCGGCGGTCGCCGCGGACGCCGCGCGGCTGTCGGTGATGCCGCTGGAGCGCGAGGGCGGGCAGGCGCAGTTCATCGTGAACGAGCCGCCGCCCACCCCGCAGGGCTCCGTGCTGGAACCGGTGCTGCGGTGGATGCAGGACAACGTCGAGCGCGACCTCACGCTCGACGACATCGCCCGGCACAGCGGCATGAGCACCCGCACGCTGCTGCGCCGGTTCCGCGAGCAGACCGGCTCGACGCCGTTGCAGTGGCTGCACCGGGCGCGGGTGCGCCAGGCTCAGTTCCTGCTGGAGACGACCGGGCACACCGTGGACCGGATCGCCCTGCAGGTCGGCTTCGGCTCCCCCACGTCGTTCCGGGACAGGTTCAAGCGCGTGACGGGGGTGAGCCCGCAGGCCTACCGGCACGCGTTCCAGTGACCGTCCGAAGTGGACTGACTACTCGAACTGGCCGATCGGGGTCGGTGCGGGGAAGGCGACCGGCGGCGTGCCGTCGAGCGCCCTGTCCATGAACCGCTGCCACAGCAGACCGGGCAGTCCGGACCCGGTGACGGCCTGGCCCGTCTTGTCCCGCAGCGCCACCGCGCCCTCGGCGGTGCCGACCCAGACCGACGCGGCGAGCGACGGGGTGTAGCCGACCATCCAGGCCTGCGAGTTCCCGCCCGCGTCCAGGGTCTGCACGCCGGGCTTGCCCGCGCACTCCCGGTTCGCGCACGGGATCCCCGCGATGCCGGGGACCCCCTTGAGCGCGGCGGTGACGTTGTCCGCGACGGCCTTGCTCCTGACCTGGTCGCCGTCGAACGCGGACCTGGCGGCGTCGGTGTGCTGGTAGAGCAGGTGGCCGGGGGTGTCCTCGACCTTCTCGACGAAGTACGGCTCGTGCCGGACGCCCTCGGCGGCGAACGTGCCGTAGGCGACCGCCAGGTCGAACGGGCGGACCAGGGTGAGGCCCCCGCCGAGGGCGATGTCGCCGTCCGGCGCGGAACCGGGGTCGTGGCCGCCCAGCAGCTCGCGCTCGACGTTCGAGACCTTGACCGACGCCGGGATCCCGGCCGCCTTGGCCGCGTCCGCCACGGCGACCGTGCCGACCTGGTTGACGACCAGGTCGTAGAAAACCGTGGCGACGTCCTGCTCCACCGCGGCGCGCAGGCCGCACTCCTTGGCGCAGGACGGGGTGCCGCCGTTGTTCCTGACGGGGTTGGCCTCCCTGCCGGGGAACGTCCGCGGGGACGTGCCGTCCAGCTTCGCGCCCAGGCCGATGCCCTTCCGCAGGGCGGCCACCAGGTCGAAGGGCAGGAACGCCGTGCCCGGCGCCTGGAGCGTGTCGCGCGCGTAGTCGGCCCCCTGGCCGTCCCGGCCCGCCCAGTAGGCGCGCACGGCCCCCTTGGCCGGGTCCACGGCGGTGATCGACTGGCGCAGCACCTCCGGCTGGCCCACCATCACCTCGTCGACGGCGCTCTCCGCCGCCGACTGCGCCTTGGGGTCGATGGTCGTCTGCACGACGAGCCCCAGCTGCGCGGCGCGCTCCACCGGGAAGCCCTTGCGCTCCAGCTCGCGGAGCACCTCGGCCTGGATCAGCGCTCGCGGGCCCGCGAGCGGCTCGAGCCGCGACTCCTCGACCGGTACCGGTTTCGGGAACTCCTGGGCGGCGCGGTAGTCGCGGGTCATCCAGCCGTGCTCGACCATGCCGTCCATGACCGCGTTCCAGCGGGCCTCGGCGTAGACCGGGTCGTCCGCCTTCGCCGGGTCCCTGATCACCCCGGCGATCATCGCGGCCTCGGACGCCGTCAGGTCCGCGACGGCCTTGGCGTAGTACATCCGCGCGGCCGCGACGACGCCGTAGGCCGTTCGGCCGAAGTGGACGGTGTCGAGGTACCCGGTGAGCACCAGGTCCTTGCTCTCGTTCGAGCTGAGCTTGTGCGCGGTCACGAAGTCGACGAACTCGCGGCGCCAGGAGTCCTCGTACGACTCGGTCACCGCGCGCAGGTACTGCTTCGCCAGGCCGGAGCCGAGGTCGAAGTCCGAGGACGTCTCGAAGTCCGGCTGCTCGGCGGCGTAGACCGCGTGCCGCACGTCGTCCGGGATCCGCCCGTTCGCGATCAGCGTCCGGTTCGCGCCGTCGGCGGCCATCCGGGTCATCTCGGAGCCGTCCGCGTAGAGGATCGTGACGACCTTGCCCAGCCGCGCCGAGATCTCGGTCGTGCTGGGCACGTCCACCACCCGGTCCACCACCGCGAAGGCCCCCACCGGCACGAGCACCACCAGCGCGAGCAGCGCGTAACCGACCCGCCGGACCCAGCGCCACCCCCGCTTCGGCCTGGCCCGCACATCCCGGTCGTCGCGCTGCTCCGCCACCAAGTTCCTTCCCCCGAGGACTTCGACGCGGGCCATTCTGTCGGCCTCATTCGATCAGCCTCGGAGGTACCCCACTAACATTGCCGTACCGTCAGCGTTTGCCAGTCCGGGGAGTCGCACGTGAGCGAGGAAAACCGGCGGATCGCCGGGCGTTATCAGCTGGCCGAGCGACTTGGCGGTGGAGCCATGGGGCTGGTCTGGCGCGCCCAGGACCAAAGGTTGGACCGCATCGTCGCGGTCAAGGAACTGCTGCTGCCCTCGTACCTCGACGAGAAGGCGGCCCAGCAGGCCCGTCGCCGTGCCATGCGGGAGGCGCGCATCGCCGCGCGGCTGCAGCACCCCAACGCGATCGCCGTGTACGACGTCGTGGAGCACGACGGCCAGCCGTGGCTGATCATGGAGTACCTGCCGTCCAAGAGCCTCGCGCTGGTGATCGCGGAGAACGGGCCGCTGCCGGTCGACGACGTGATCCAGATCGGCGGCCAGCTCGCCGCCGCACTGGCGGCCGCGCACAAGGTCAACGTGGTGCACCGCGACGTCAAGCCCGGCAACGTGCTGCTCGGCGACGCGGGTGCCGTGAAGATCACCGACTTCGGGATCTCGCGCGCCATCGACGACGCCACGGCCACCGCGACCGGTCGGTCCGTCGGCACCCCCGCGTTCTTCTCCCCCGAGGTCGCCAAGGGCGAGGACGGCGGGTACCCGTCGGACGTGTTCTCGCTCGGTGCCACGCTGTACAACGCCGTCGAGGGCACGCCGCCGTTCGGCATCTCGGAGAACTCGATCGCCCAGCTGCACCGGGTGGCCGAGGGCACGATCCGCCCGCCGGAGCGGGCCGGGGCGCTGACCCCGGTGCTGCTGCGCCTGCTCGACCCGGACCCGGAGACCCGGCCGACGATGCCGGAGGCGGCCGAGGAGCTGGCGGTCCTGGCGGAGATCCGGGAACCGGTGCCGACGCTGGTGGACCGGGAGCCCGTCGGGGAGCCCGTGGCCGCCGAGCCCGTCGCGGCCGAGCCCGAACCGGAGGCCTCCGTGCCGGTGGTGGCACCGGT
The DNA here is from genome assembly GCF_003002815.1 of Umezawaea tangerina. Classification (GTDB taxonomy): domain Bacteria; phylum Actinomycetota; class Actinomycetes; order Mycobacteriales; family Pseudonocardiaceae; genus Umezawaea; species Umezawaea tangerina. The sequence goes on from NZ_PVTF01000009.1 coordinate 286,687, forward strand.
CGTGGTCCCGGATCCTGTCGCACCTCCTGCCGCGCCCACCGCTGCGCCGTCCGCGGCGCCCGCCGTGGCGAAGCCGCCGCCGACGGAGGACGAGAAGCGGCGGAAAAAAGCCATCTTCGGCTTGGCCGGGGTGCTGGTGCTGCTGCTCGTGATCGTCGGGGTGGTGTTCCTGATCGCCAACCGGGACAAGGGCACCGAAGGGCAGGGCGGCAACCCGTCCAGCTCCACGAGCGCGCCGCCCCAGACGACCTCCGGAGGCGGACAGCCCGCGGAGACCACCGGGGAAGCGGTGACGACGACCTCCGAGACCCCACCCACGACCACGTCGCAGCAGCCCTCGAACACGCCTCCGCCGCCCAACGGGACCGCGGCGCAGGCGTTGCAGGACTACTACGCGGGGCTGCTGGCGAACAAGGAAGCGTCCTACGCGCGCCTGACCAACTCGTTCAAGGCCGCCCGTGCACCGAGCTTCGCGGACTACGTGGACTTCTGGAACCGGTTCAGCTCGGTGTCGACGTCGAACGTGGTCGAGCAGGGACCCGGAGTGGTCACCGCGACGGTGAACTACGTCGCCGTGAACGGTACGCAGCCACCGGAGACGTTCACGTTCACGCTGGTGCAGCAGGGCGGTGCGTGGCTGATCGACAACCAGAGCTGAGGGCTGCCTCCAAGACCGCGCGGGTGACCTGGTCCAAGGGGCGGGTGCCGTCGACGATCGTCGCGCCCAGGCTCCGGTAGGTGGGTTCGACGGCGGCGTTGTGGTGGAGAGCGGCCGCCAGTTCCTCGGGGTGCTTGCCGAAGGTGTTCGTGGTGCGGGTGAGCAGGCGGTGCTCAAGGGTCTCGTCGTCGACGACCAGGCAGATGGTGAGGGCGAAGAGGTCGCGGACGTCGTCTTCGTTTTCCACTGTTCCGCAGAGGTAGGTGGTCTCTTCGGTGCCTGCTGCCAGGGCTTCGACCTGTTGTCGGTTGACGCGCCAGGAGAAGCGGTCCAGCCAGCCAGGGGGGACGGGGTCGGGCGGGTCGGCGACGGTGAGGCCGGTGGTGCGGTCGACCCAGTGGTTGTAGCCCTCCCAGTCGGCGTCCACGGCTGGGTGGCCGAGGGAGTTGAGGTGGGCGCAGAGGGTGGATTTACCCGCGCCTGAGGTGCCGGTGATCCAGATCAGTGGCATGGGGTGAGGGTGGCATGAGCTTGGCGTGGAGGGCGGGGGAAGAGCTGAGCCCGGTTCTCTGTGTTGTGCCCGTCTCCCGGTGAAGCCCGGTTCCTGCCCTCTCACCTGTGGGGAAGCCCGGCCCCCGGCGCGCGATTGTCTCAATGCTTGATCTTGCTTGTCAAGACGATAGAGCTGTCTTGACAAGCAAGATCAAGCAGGAGGGCGCTGTGGATCGGGGGCAGAGGGGAAGTCTGGCTTCGCCAGCATCGAGCTGCGCTCGACAGGGCATCGGACTACGTCCGACAAGGCATCCTCGGCTTCGCCGTCGGACAAGGCATCCTCGCTGCGCGTTGGACAAAGCATCCTCGCTGCGCGTCGGACAGAGCATCCTTGCTTCGCGGCGGACAAGGCCCCAGGCGCTCCGCGCCGGATGCGCGCTGGCGGGCTTCGCCCAACTGGGGATCCTCGGCTGCGCCGTCGGAAGGGCATCCTCGCTGCGCTCGGACTGGGTGGGGGTTAGAGCGGTGCGACGCCGATTAGGCCGTTTCTGGTTACGAGGTTGGCAAGGGCGTGTTCGTCTAGGTTGTCGGTGTTTTTTGGGCGTTGGGGGATGACCATGAAGCGGGTTTCGGCGTTGGCGTCCCAGACGGTGATGGTTGTGGTCGGGGGTAGGTGGAAGTCGAATTCCGCTAGTACCGAGCGGGGGTCGCGGACGACTCGTGAGCGGTAGGCCTCGCTCTTGTACCAGGTTGGGGAGGGGCCCAGTAGGGCTACTGGGTAGCAGGAGCAGAGGGTGCAGACGATGACGTTGTGGGTGGTGGGGGTGTTGGCGACCACTTTGAGGCGTTGTTCCTGGAGGCCGCCGCCCATGGAGAGGCCGATTTCGGTCAGTGCTGTTGAGGCGTCGGTGAGCAGGCGGTGGTGGAAGGCGGGGTCGAGCCAGGCCCTGGCGACCAGGCGGGCGCCGTTGTCGGGGTTGGCCTTGGCGAGGAAGGCTTCCATGGCCCGGTCGAGTTCCTTGGGGTCCACGAGTCCGCGTTCTTCGAGCAGGGCTTCGACGTGGCGGACCTGTGCGGCGATGGCGGCGTCGGTTCCGGTGTGGTCTCCGCTCATCACGGCTCCGCTCGTAGGTGGGTCTCCCAGACCGCGAGGGTGACCGAGTGGTCGCCCTCGCCGAACAGGTCGCGGGCGGTGAAGCGCACGGCGTACACCGGTTGCGGGGTGGTGGGCAGGCCGCGGGCGCGGTCGTCGGCGAGCGGGTGGTGGCCCTCGACCTCGACGACGACACCGGGGGCGCCGCGGGCGTAGCGGGGCACCCTGGTGTGGTGCGGCGGGTCGAGGTTGGTGGTGCGGACGCGGTCGCCGGGGGCGAAGAGGTCAGGCACCGGTGAGCTCCTCGGCGGTGCAGACACCCTTCTCCACCAGGAGGGTGGAGAGGGCGCGGAACCAGCGTTCGTAGTACGACGAGGCGAGGAACTCCTGGGGTGGGAGGCGTTCGACGGCGTCGCGGAACTCGTCGAGGTTGTAGACGCCGCGGCCGATGAGGGCGCGGTTGAGCGCGAACACGTGGGCCTCCCAGTCCGCGTGGAAGGGTGGCTCCTCGATCTCCCGCTCGATCGGCGGGAACCCGTGCATCCCGCCGACGTCGTTGATCCGGCTCATCGCGCCTCCTCGGTCAGCCCCGCTCGATCACGTGCCCCACCACGTCCGGGCCGGGGTGCGGTGAGCCGGACCCGTCCCGTCGCTGGTCCACCTCGGGCAGCTCCACCGGGACGCCGGACTTCGACGAGCCCGCCGGGCGGGAGCCGATCCAGGCCAGCACGAGGCCGGTCTCGCCCTTGAGGAACCGGTGCGCCCGCACGCCGCCGGTCGCCCGGCCCTTCGCCGGGTACTCCCCGAACGGTGTCACCTTCACGCTCTGGCCGCTCGACGTCACGACCATCGCCTCGCCGTGCACCTCGTCGTCCGGGCGGACGGCGCCGAAGAACACGACCTTCGCGCCCGCCGAGACGTTGATCCCGGCCATGCCGCCGCCCTTGAGGCCCTGCGGCCGCACGAGCGACACCGCGTACCGCAGCAGCGACGAGTCGGACGTGACGAACGCCAGCGTCTCGGTGCCGTCGGTCAACCAGGTGGCGCCGACGACCTCGTCGCCCTCCTTGAGGCTGATGACCTCGAACTCGTCGGACCGCACCGGCCACTCGGGCGCGCAGACCTTCACCACGCCCTGCCGGGTGCCGAGCGCGAGGCCCGGCGACGTCGGGTCCGGTTCGCCGAGCGGGGCGATGCCGACGACCTTCTCGCCCTTCTCCAACGGCAGCAGCTCGCTGGCGGCCATGCCACCGCTCAACGACACCGTGCCGACCTGCTCCGGCAGCACCGGCAGCGGCAGCACGTCCGTCTTGAACGCCCGACCCAGGTTCGTGACCAGCAGGATCTGGCCGCGGGCCGTGGAGTGCACCACGGCGGCGACCGCGTCGTGCCGGGTGCGGCCCTTGCGGCGCCTGGCCTCCGACGCCTCCTCCGACTCCGCGGCGGTGCGCGCCACGAGCCCCGTCGCGGACAGGATCACCTGGCACGGGTCGTCGGCGACCTCCAGCGGCCCGGCGGGCTTGGACGCCGCGAGGACCTCCTTGAGGTCGCCGTCGATGAGCGAGGTGCGGCGGTCGGCGGACAGGTCCTTGGCCACCGCGGCGAGCTCGGTGGACACGAGCTTCCGCAGCACGGCCGGGTCGTCGAGGATCCTGGTCAGCTCGGCGATCTCGGTGCGCAGCCGGTCCTGCTCGGCCTCCAGCTCGATCTTGTCGAACTTGGTGAGGCGGCGCAGCGGCGTGTCCAGGATGTAGGTCGCCTGGATCTCGGACAGCTTGAACCGCTTCATCAGGCCGTCCTTGGCGGCCTGGGCGTTCTCGCTGTCCCGGATCAGCTTGATGACCTTGTCGATGTCCAGCAGCGCCGTCAGCAGGCCCTCGACCAGGTGAAGCCGGTCCTCGCGCTTGCGGCGGCGGAACCTCGTCCGCCGGGTGACGACGTCGTAGCGGTGCGCGAGGAACACCTCCAGCAGCGCCTTGAGCCCCAGCGTCTGCGGCTGGCCCTCGACCAGCACCAGGTTGTTGATGCCGAACGACTGCTCCATCGGCGTGAGCCGGTACAGGTCGGCCAGCAGCGCCTGCGGGTTCACCCCCACCTTGCACTCGACGACCAGCCGGATGCCGTTCTCGCGGTCGGTGAGGTCCTTGACGTCCGCGATGCCGGAGAGCCGCTTGGACTTGTTGACCTCGTCGGTGATCTTCTCGATGATCCGCTCGGACCCGACGCCGTAGGGCAGCTCGGTGACCGTGATCGCCTGCCTGCCCCGGCTGCCCTCCAGCGGACCGATGTCGACCTTGGCCCGCATCCGGACCACACCGCGGCCGGTCTCGTAGGCCTTGCGCACCTCGTCCAGGCCCAGCAGCATGCCACCGGTCGGCAGGTCGGGGCCGGGCACGAACTCCATCAGCTTGTCCAGCGAGGCGTCCGGGTGCGTGATCAGCCACCGCGCCGCCGTCACGACCTCGCCCAGGTTGTGCGGGATCATGTTCGTCGCCATGCCGACCGCGATGCCGGACGTGCCGTTGACCAGCAGGTTCGGGAACGCCGCGGGCAGCACGGACGGCTCGACCAGCGACCCGTCGTAGTTGGGCCGGAAGTCGATCGTGTCCTCGCCCAGCTCGCCCACCAGCAGCATCGCCGCCTCGGACATCCTGGCCTCGGTGTTGTGGTTGACGAACGCGCCCGCCAGGAACGAGTGGTCCTCGGTGTCGACCCGGACCGAGTAGACCTCGGCCCGCTCGCCGGGCACCACGTCGGTCACCGTCTCGAAGCGGTAGCCCGAGTCCATGATCGGCAGGATGGTCGCCAGGGTCTCCTGGTCGGCGATCCCGTCCACGATCCGCGCGCGCCCGGTCTCCCAGTCGTCGAGGTCCAGCGCCTCGCCGACGAACTCGGCGACGAACGGGATCTCGTCGGGGGCCGACCGGTGCGGCCGCCGGAGCAGGTCTTCCAGGCGGCGCGCCTTCGCGTTCTGGAACCCGACGCGCTCGACGAACGCCCGCAGGTCGCGCACCCCGGACACGGCCAGGCCGGGGGCCGTGCGCCGGGCGATGACGCCGAACTCCGCCAGCATCTCCTGGATCTCGGCCGCGAGTTCCCCGCCTGCCGGGCAGTGCACGACCGGGCCGACCTCGGTGGCGCGGACCTCGCCGTCCTCGTCGAACACGGCCGTCAGGAACGCCCGCTTGACGCCCCAGCCGCCCGCCCAGACGAACTCGGGCACGGCCTCGCCGCGCGCCACGGCGGCGGCACCGCGCACACCCAGCATGGTCTCGCGGGCGGTGGGGATGACGTCGGCCCAGGCGTTGCGGGCGATGCACACCACCGCGCCCGGCCGGACCTCGTCCAGCCTGCGCCACTGGAACAGGGGCACGCCCATGGGCGCTTCCAGGCACAGCACGAGGTGGTTCTCGCTGCCCCGGATGGAGAACCCGGCCCTGGTGGTCACGCTCAGCGTCGGGTGGACGCCGGAGTTGAACACCTTGCTGACCCGGACGGCCTTGCCGTCCTTGTCGAGGACCTCGAAGTCGGCGTCCGCCTCGGCGTCGGCGGGCAGGTCGACCAGGTCGGCGATGCGGGTGCTCGACCCGTCCGCGAGCCGGACGCGGGTGTCGCCGACCACGCAGTACCGCGACGCGGCGGGCCCGTCGTCCGGGCTGCCGAAGTTGCCGTGGCCGTCGACCAGCGGGGTGTTGAGGGAGAAGTCCTGGGCCAGCCGGACCATGGCGTCGTAGATCGCGCCGTCGCCGTGCGGGTGGTACTTGCCCATGCAGTTGTGGACGACCTGGCCCTCGACGACGAACGCGTGCTCGGCGGTGCCGACCTGGATGTCGTAGGTGGTGTCGCGGCCGACCGGTTCGACGGACGTCACGCCGGTGAGCGACAGGCCGGGCAGGGCCGCGGCGCGCGACTTCGTGGCCGGGACCGCGTGCAGGCCGTCGGTGGTGGACCAGCGCACGAGCATCGCGGCGAGCGCGGCGGCGTCGGCACCGGTCACGGCCAGGCCCTCGGGGTGGGTGCTCGCGCGGACGCCGAGGTCGGCGAGCATCGCGCGGACCGCGGAGCCTGCCGCGGCGGGCAGCAGGACGCCGTGCGGCGAGGCGGAACCGGCGCCGTCGAGCAGGCCCGCCAGGAACGGGATCCAGGTCGAGCGGTCGGCGGGCACGGATGCCGGGACCTCGTCGACCGCGAAGCCGGTCAGGGTCAGGGTGTGCCGCACCGGGTCCTCGTGCTTGTCGCGGGACGCCGCGACGCCCGCGGCGATCGCCCAGCCGTGCGCGACGTCGAGCGGCGCGCTGTCGGCGAGCTCGACGACGACACCGCCGTCGACGGCCCGGCCCGCGGCCGACACCAGCCCCTGGACGTACGGGCGCGCGTCGCGGCCCTGCGCGGGCGCGGCGGCCCAGCGGGCGCTGCCGTAACCGGCGGTGAGCCTGCCCGCGAGGTCGCGGGCTGCGGTCCAGCCGGGGGTCAGGTCGTCGTTCACGGTCCGGAACCGCTGCCCCGGCGTCACGACCATGCTCCGCCCGGTCGACCACGTCACCCTGACCAGCTCGGAGACCGGGTTCTCGTAGGCCTCGACCACCGGCACCGCGACGCCCTCGGCGTCCAGGACCAGGTCGCCCACCCCGATGGCCTCGATCGGCCGCAGGCCCTCGGGCGTGGACACCAGCGCGCCGCGCACGAAGCAGTCGCCGACCACGCGGGCCGACTTCACGTACGCGTGCGACGGCCGGTAGCCCTGCTCGTTCATCGAGTACAGGATCCGGCGGTGCACCGGCTTCAACCCGTCGCGGGCGTCGGGCAGGGCGCGCGAGTGGATGACCGAGTACGCGTACTCCAGGTAGGAGTCCTCGATCTCGGACTTCAGCGGGTTGTCGACGACGTTCGCGCCCGCCTGGTCGAAGGCGGAGGGGTCGACCTTGGTCGTCGGGCCTTTGCGGCGTGCCATGGCTGAGCGCTCTTTCTACGGGTGCGGGGACGGGTCAGAGGTCGATCGCGGACTGGTCGACGCGCGAGGAGGACTCCACCAGCCACGCGCGCCGGGGCTCGACCTTCTCGCCCATGAGCAGTTCCAGCGCGGTCTCGGCCGCGTCCACGTCGTCCATGGTGATGCGGCGGACCGAGCGGGTGGCCGGGTTCATCGTGGTCTCCCACAGCTCGTCGGCGTCCATCTCGCCGAGGCCCTTGAACCGGGGCACGGGCGTGACGATCTGCTTGCCCGCCTTCTCCAGCCGGGCGACCGTCTGCTCCATCTCGCGCTGGGTGAAGGTGAAGCGGGTCTCCGGGTTGCGGCCCTTGGTGACGACCTTGTGCAACGGCGGCATCGCCGCGTAGAGCCTGCCGTCCTCGATGACGGGGCGCATGTACTTGGCGAACAGCGTGATCAGCAGCGTCCTGATGTGCGAGCCGTCGACGTCGGCGTCCGCCATCAGGATCACCCGGCCGTAGCGCATGGCGGCCAGGTCGAACGTGCGGCCGGTGCCCGCGCCGAGCACCTGGACGATCGAGGCGATCTCGGCGTTGCGCAGGGTGTCCCCCAGGCTGGCCTTCTGCACGTTGAGGATCTTGCCGCGCAGCGGGAGCAGCGCCTGGTACTCCGACACCCGCGCCATGCGGGCGCTGTTGTGCACGAAGACGCCGGTCTCCAGGGCGAAGTTGTGCAGGCCGTCGACCGTGAGGTCGTAGACGTCCGCCACCTCCTCGAGCATCTCGACCGACCGCACCTGGTGGTTGACCGGCGACCGGCCGTCACCGGGGGCGTCGAGGTGGCCGAACATCGTGGTCTCCACCTCGGTGTCGAGCTTGGGCAGCGCCCAGATCCCCCGGTCGTTCATCCACACCGGCCTGCCGCCGTCCACGATGGACGGCGAGCGGTACAGCGGCATCAGCGACTGGTTGATGACGAGCTCGTCGGCCCGCCGGTAGCCGCCGTCGAGCAGCCGGAACAGGTGGTCCGGGGTGCACCGGATCTCGCCGCCGTTGTCGAGGGTCACGCGGACCAGCGGGGCCATGTAGCGGGTGAGGCGCGGCTCCAGCAGCGGCGCCACGACGACGCGGCCGGTGTCGGTGGTGGCGTACCCGTAGTGCGTGATGCCGAACTGCCAGTCGGCCACCAGGTCCGCGAACGACCGGGGCCGCCCGTAGGCCATGGCGACCATCGTGTCGCCGGTGAAGCAGCCCAGCGCGCTGTCGCCCTCCACCAGGAACAGCTCGCTGCGGGACACGCCGGTGGCGCGGCAGTCGACGAGCTTGGGCGGCATCGAGGCGCCCTCGAGCGCGGTCTTGCGGCGGGCCGCGTCCTTCTGCTGCTTCTGGGTGAGCCGCACGCGCGAGGCGTCGACCACCTTCTGCAGCACGACCTTGGCCTCCATCTTGGTCTTGCGGTCCTCGGTCCACGCCTTGAGGTACCGCTCGACGACGCCCTGGATGACCTTGGTGATGCCCGCGGTGGACAGCTCGTCCTTGGTCTGCGAGGTGAACTGCGGCTCGGGGATGCGGACGTGGACGACGGCGGTCATGCCCTCCAGGACGTCGTCCAGGGTCGGCATGTCCTCCTTCGGCTTGAGCAGGCCGCGGGTCTTGGAGATGGCGTCGTGCAGCGCCTTCACCACCGCGCGGTCGAAGCCCCGCCGGTGCGTGCCGCCGTGAACGTTGCGGATCGTGTTCGTGAAGCACTCCACGGCCCGCTCGTACCCGGTGCCCCAGCGCAGCGCGACCTCGACCTCGGCCTGGCGCTCCACTTTGGACCGCATGACGCCGTTCTGGTCGGCCGCGTTCTCCTGGTAGGTGCCGGTGCCGTTGACGATCAGCGTGCCGGACACCGCCTTGTCCCCCGCCGGGGCCAGGAAGTCGACCATGTCGGCCAGGCCGTTGGGGTAGTGGAACGTCTCCTCGCCGATCGTGTCCTCGATGGCGTGGCGCAGCACGTAGGTCACGCCGGGGACGAGGAACGCGGTGTTGCGCAGCTTGGCGCGCACGCTCTCCACGTCCAGCGACGACCCGTTCTCGAAGTACCTGGCGTCGTACCAATACCGGATGGACGTGCCCGTCGACTCGCCGCGCTTCATCCGCCCGGTGATCTGCAACCCGGTCTGGTGGGTGAACGCCGCCTTGGGGCCGGGACCGTCGAACACGGCCGGGACGCCGTGCGCGAACGACATCTGGTGCACCTTGCCGTCGCGCTTCACCGTCACGTCGAACCGGTGCGACAGCGCGTTCACGGCCGACGCGCCGACGCCGTGCAGGCCGCCGGAGGTCTTGTAGCCCGACCCGCCGAACTTGCCGCCCGCGTGCAGCCTGGTCAGCACCAGCTCGACACCCGACAGGCCGGACTTCGCGTGCACCCCCGTGGGGATGCCGCGGCCGTCGTCGTCGACCTGGACGCTGCCGTCGGCGTGCAGCGTCACCACCACGCGGGTCGCGTTGCCCGCGATGCCCTCGTCGGTCGAGTTGTCGACGATCTCGGTGAAGAGGTGGTTGATGCCGCGGCTGTCGGTCGACCCGATGTACATGCCGGGTCGTTTGCGGACCGCTTCCAGACCCTCCAGATGTGTCAGGTCATCGGCCCCGTAGAGGGTCTCGGCAGTCACAGGGTCAATCTCCCGATCATGGATTGCGGACGCGGTTCGCGATGGGCGGTACTGGGAGGGTATCTCCAGGGTCCGACAGTTTTCGGAAGGACCACGGCCGGAGGTGCCCGCGGGTGCACCGGATCACGTCCCCGAAGGCGTTTCCGGGCCCGTCTCGGTTGGTCGGGCGGGGGTGAACCGGGGGTCGCGCGGGTCCGTAGGAGTTCACGGGACCACCCGGAGGTGAGGACCGTGAAGTTCGCGACTCTCGCGATGATCATCGCCGCCGCGGGCGCAGTGGGCGCCGCGGCGGGCTGCACGTCGGCGCCGGTGGCGGCGGTGGGCGACGTGCCGAAGCTGGAGGTGCCACCGCTGAGCCTGAAGGTGTTCACGGGGAAACCGTGCCGGGTCTTCGGGGTGGACCAGTTGGGGGCGCTGGGGGTGGACGGGCCGGGGACACCGGACCCCGAGCAGTTCGCGGGGAAGTGCCGGTGGACGGCGGACACGAAGACGATCGGGATCTCGCTGTTCGGGGAAGCGCAGGGGTTGGCGCGGGTGTACGCGGCTCGCGGGGCGTTCTCGTACTTCGAGCCCACGGTGGTGGAGGCGTATCCGGCGGTGGACCGGGATACGGGGAAGGGGACGTCGGGGAGGTGCTCGACGGTGGTGGGGATCGCCGAGGGGGCGGCGTTCGAGGTGGAGGTGGAGATCGAGGACGAGCGGGCGGCGGAGTACGGGAAGCCTTGTGAGGTGTCGAAGCAGGTGGCTTCGATCGCTTTGGGGAACATCAAGGGTGGGGGGTGAGGCGGCTGGCTTGCGGGTTGCGTCGTGCTCACCGCTTGGTGGAGTTCTGGCCCTCTCACCCCCGTGAGTTCGGCTTTCGGTCCTCCCACCACTGGGGAAGCCCGGCCCCCGGCGCGCGATTGTCTCAATGCCTTGCCCTAGTTTGTCAAGACGATAAAGCCATCTTGACAAACTAGGGCAAGGCAGGAGGGCGCTGTGGATCGGGGGCAGAGGGGAAGTCTGGCTTCGCCAGCATCAGGCTGCGCCTGACTCAAGCATCGGACTTCGTCCGACCAGGCATCCTCGGCTTCGCCGTTGGACCGGGCATCCGCGCTTCGCGGCGGACAAGGCATCGGCTGGCGCCGACGAGGCCCCAGGCGCTCCGCGCCGGATGCGCGCTGGCGGGCTGCGCCCGACGGGGCGGGGGTGGGTGCTCGCTGTGTGTCGGGTCTGGCTTTGAGGGGCTGTGGTGGTGACTGTGGCGGGGTTATTGCTCTAGTTCTGTGACGGCTGTTTGGGCGGCGGTTCGGGCGGTTTCTGCTGAGGTGAGGTGTTGTTCGGCTTTGTCCAAGGTTCTTTTCGCCTGTTGGGCCTGGCGTTCGGCGTCGCGTAGTTGGGAGCGGAGGTCTTCCAGGGTGCGCAGGCGGTTGGCGTGTTCGGTGGTGGCGTCCTTGACTTCCTTCTCGTGAGCGGTGACGCGTTGTTCTGCCTCTTCGAGGGCTTCGCGGGCTTCTGCGAGTTTGCGTTCGTGGCGTAGGGCGCGGCGTTCGGAGAGGTCGTCGATGGGGGTGGCGTCGGTCAGGGGGCCGAAGCCGGAGTATTCGAGGGCCTTCGTGAGTCTTGCTTCGCGGAGTTGGTCGGCGAGGGTGGCGTCGGACATGGCCGCGGTGAAGGTGTTGCGGACCTGTTGTTCGGCTTCGGGGGTGAGGCCGCCTGCCGAGGTGGAGGCGAGTGCCGTCAGTTCGGTGATGAGTTCGCGGCGGCGGACGTCCAGTCGGCGGAGTTCGCTCCCGTGCATCCGGCGTTGGGCGGAGCGGAGGCGGGAGCCGAGGTCGAAGGCTTCGTCGACGAGGGCGTGACCGTCTCTGACCAGGCGGTTCACCGCCCAGGCCGCGACGGTCGGTCTGCGCAGGGCGGCGATGGCGCGGGCGGTGTCCTTGTCGGGGGCGGCGGTGACGCGTTTGGTCCTGGCCGTGACGAAGTCGGCCGGCGGCAAGGAGTAGAGCTCGTCCGCGGCCTGGTCGACGTCCGATGTGTCCGTGATGCGACCAGTCTGGCCAGAACCGAGCGCGGCCGCCATCCGTAGTACGGGAAAAGGGCCGAGTCGTGACGAGCGTGAGGAGCAGCCGATGAGCGTCCACAGCGTGGAGGACCTCGTGCCGCTGAAGACGGGGTTCGACCTGAGCTGGCGCGGCTACCAGCGCGAGGAGGTCGACGACTACGTGCACGACCTCGAGCACGACCTCCGCGACCTGGCCGCCGACCGCGACGCCTGCACCGCGCGCGCCGACCACCTGGCCGAACAGCTGGAGCGCTCGCGCGCGGAGACGGCCGCCCTGCGCGCCGAGCTCAACCGGGTGTGCAGCAAGCCCTACGACCCCGACGTCCTGCCCGTCCGCCTCGCCGTCATGGTCGAGGTCGCCACCGCCGAGGCGGCCTGCGTGCTGGAACGCGCCGAAGCGACCTGGACCGCGGCCAAGGAGTCCGCAGCGAAGCTCCGCCTGCACTACGACCGCCTGGCCGACGAGACCAAGCGGCAGCGGGACGCCATCGACGCCGAGCACGCCGCCGTCGTCCGGTTGGCCCGCGTCGAGGCGGCGGCGATCATCCTGGAGGCGCAGGAACGCCAACGCCACCTGGACACCACCGCGCAGGCCGCCCGCGAACAGGTGGAGCTCGACTTCAAGCTCGCGATGGACCAGCGGCGCGCGGAGGCGCTGCGGGAGCTGAAGGGCAAGCGCTGACCCCCGTGGAGGGCCGCCCGTGGTGGGCGGGCCCTCCACGGGTCCGGTCAGCCCTGCTGGGTGAGGTGGAACGACTGCGAGGCGCTGCCGTTGCAGGTGAGCTGCACGAGCTGAACGCTGTCGGCCGCGGAGCCGCCGGGGACGGTCAGGCACTTGGAGCTGAGCCTGCTGACGAAGTGGTAGTTGCCGTCTGTCTCGGCGACGGGCAGCCACTGCTGGTTGTCGCCACCGCCGTAGGCCCACAGGTGCAGGCCCGCGTTGTCCGCGGTGGAGGTGTTGCTGACGTCGACGACCTGCGCGGCGTTGCCCCGGTTGTTGATCCGCACGTACCCGCCGCTGGTGGGCGCGAACTGGTACTGCTGGGCGAGGGTGGCGTTGCAGGCGTACTGCTGGACGACCGTGCCGTTCGCGGTGGCGGCGGAGCGGGCGTCGACGCACTTGGAGCTGCCCTTGTTGACCGCGCTGTACCAGGCCGTGGGCGAGATGCCGCCCGGATCCGGCGGCGTGGTGCCGGAACCGCCGCCGAGCCAGAGCAGGCCGTCGAGGAGGAACCTGTTCTGGACCTCGCTGTCGAACGTGGAGGACAGGCCGGTGTTGGTCTCGTAGTTCATCGCGTTGTGGCCGAAGTTGGCGTACAGCATCTTGTAGTTCTTGTTCGTCCACAGGATGGGGTAGTAGCCGCTGCGCCACTGCTGGTTCGGGTCGGTGCCCAGCGGGAAGCTGGACGGGTCGACCGACGCGAGGACCTTGATGTTCGGGTTGGTCCGCAGGTCGTTGTTCCAGCTGTACCACTCGCTCACCGCGGAGGTGAACGTCGTGGGCAGCCGCTTGGTCGACGGGTGGGTCTGGTCCTCGACCTTGAGCACGGCGGTGGTCGGGCCCCAGGTGTTGCTCTTGAAGGTGCCGGAGCCGAGGAACGTGTTGTTGAACCAGGGCCAGTTGTTGGCGTTGTCGGTGTAGGCGGACACGTGGAAGCCGAAGTAGCCGCCGCCTCCTGCCATGTACTGCTGGAACGCCGACCGCTGCGCGGCACCCGTCGGCGCGTCGTCGAGGAACATGACGACCTGGTACTGGGCCAGGTCGGTGGCGTTGAGCATGTTCCAGTTGGTGGTCGAGGTGTAGGAGAAGTTGTTCTGCGCCGCGATCTGCGGGAAGCGGACGTTCGCCTCCTTCACCCAGTTGATGTGGGCCGCGTCCCACGTGCCGTTGTAGAAGGCCAGGACCTTGAACTGGGGCGCCGCCTGCGCCTCGACGCGCCCGAGTGCCGGGCTGACCACGACGAACAGGCCGGCGAGCAGCAGGGCGAACAGCTGGACGACCTTGCGTTTACCGCTGGGAACGGTGCGCATGCAGGGACCTTTCGGGGGTTCTTCACAGGGAGAGCGCCACCCGTGGAGGGCGACGTGCGGCGGCCCCGGCCGACGCGGCCACGGGCAAGCTCCCGAACCCCTTGGGGCGTCCTGGGACTCGCTGAAGACATCGATGTCTCCTTCGCGGTGCGAGCCGGTGCGGAAGCACCGGCCGGGCACCCCAAGACAACCCAACTTCAGGTCTTAATTCAAGACCTAATTTAAACCGTGAGCACGTGCTCGCTCACGAAGCGTTCACGTGCGCGGCCCCTTGTGCGGGGACGTGGGGAAGAACCCGCCCCTCGGCGCGGGCAGGGGCGCGGCCGCTGGCGGCGGTACCGGCGACTCCATCATCGGACCGGGGTCGATGTTCAGCGGGCGCAGGCGCACCGGTTCCGGCTCCTGCCTGCGGCGCTGCTGCTCCTGCGCGGCGTTCGGACGGCGGTCGGCCCGGCGCCTCGCCTGCGGCGGCGGCCCGACCGGCTCGATCGTGGTCAACGTGCTGCTGGCCGGCATCGGCCGCGGCGCCTGCTTGCCGCGCCTGCCACTGCCCCTGGGCGGCTCGGCCGCGACGGGCGCCGGGGTCGGCTCCGGACGCGGCGCGGGCTCGATCCGACGACCGCGGCGGTCCACCTCGGGGGCGCGCCTGCGGGTCTTCGGGGTGTTGATCACGGGTTCCCTGGTCCGGCGCGGCTTCTCCGGCGCGGGCTCGACGGCGGCGGCATCGCCACCACCTCGGCCGAGCAGCGGCGGGAGCACCCAGGCCGCGAGACCGGTCATCGCGAAGCACAGCACCAGGATGCGGACCAGCGGCGGCACGTTCGGCAGCATCTTCACGGCCATGCCGTTGGCGACGATCACGGCGCCGAAGAACACCACGAACACGAAGACGGCCAGCACGACCCGGCGCTTGCCCCGCGGGGCGCGCGCGGGCTCGAGGTCGTCGTCGTAGACCGGCGACATCGCCTGCGCGGTGGACTCGTCGACCGAGGTGACGCCGTTGGAGAACGTCACGCCGATCTGCATCGAGTACTTCTGCATGTACCGGCCCCAGCGGGCGTTCGACGACGAACGCGCCCAGGCGTCCGCGGCGGCCTCGTCGGTGAACCGGCACACGATCTGCCACACGCCGTTGTCCGTCGGCGACCCGGTCACCGAGCCGCCGAGGCAGCCGGGGGACCGCTGCGCGGCGCTCACCAGCCCCCTGGCGCCGACGGAGAAGTCCGACAGGCGGCCGGGGGTGACCTTGTGCGAGGTCGTGAGCAGAACGGGCGGGTTCGGCTTGTTGGGTCTCACGTTGTTGGGTCTCAAGCCCCTTCCACCCCCGACTGACTCGTGAAGTCCGCGTGGTTGGACCACGTGGTCCGGCGAATCGGTCGCATGACTGGTCCCATCTTCGTCGTGAACCGCAGCATGCCGTTCTCGGGTACTACTCCGACACCGGGGCCTACGTACGACATCGGCCGTCGGTTCAACCCGATCAGAACTTTTTTCCCGTCCCAGGTCAGGCGCCCGCGGCGCGGTGCGGCGGGGTGATCTCCGGCGCGTTCCCGGAGTCTCCCACCCAGGCATACGGACCAGCGGTCGCGGCGGTTCACCGGTCCCGCCCGACGACGTGCCGGGCGAGGTCCAGCAGCGCATCGGCGGCACCCTCGCCGGGGTCGGCCGCCGCCAGGTGGCGGGTCGCCTCCCCCAGCTCGTGCGCCAGCCGGGTCCGGGCCCACTCGCGGGCGCCGGTCCCCTCGACCAGGGCGGCCAGCAGCGGGACCTCGGCGGGCTCCAGCGGCCGTTCGCGCCGGTACAGCGCGGCCAGCTCCTGCGCGGCGGCGGTCCCCGAGGTCAGCGCCGCCACGGCCAGCAGCGACTTCTTGCGGCTCAGCAGGTCCGCGCCCACCGGTTTGCCGGTGGCCAGCGGGTCGCCCCACACCCCCAGCAGGTCGTCGACCAGCTGGTAGGCCAGCCCCAAGTGGTCGCCGAACGCGCGCAGGTGCCCGATCCGGACGTGGTCGGCGCCGCCCACGAGGCCGCCCAGCGCGCAGGCGAGGCCGAGCAGCGTGCCGGTCTTGCCCGCCGCCATCCGCAGGCACTCGTCCAGACCGACGTCCGCGCGGGACTCGAACGCGAGGTCGGCGGCCTGGCCCTCGCAGAGGTCCAGCACGCCCTGGGCCAGCCAGTCGAACGCGGTCGTGCCGACGAGCACCGGGCTGCGACCGAGCGCCCTGGGCGCGGCGGCCAGCAGGGCGTCGCCCGCGAGGACGGCGGCCGACTCGCCGAACACGGTCCAGGCGGTGGGGCGGTGCCTGCGCACGGGGTCGCGGTCCATCACGTCGTCGTGCAGGAGGGAGAAGTTGTGGACCAGCTCGACGGCGACCGCGGCGGGGACCGCCGTGCCGGGGTCGGCGCCGACGGCGCGCGCGGCGAGCACGACCAGTGCCGGGCGGACGGCCTTGCCGGGGTCGCCGGTGTCAGGCGCGCCGTGCCGGTCGAGCCAGCCGAAGTGGTAGCCGGCGATGGCGCGCATCGTGGCGGGCAGGAGGTCGACCTCGCGTCTGAGCGCCGGGGTGACGGTGGCGCGGCACCAGGCGACGGCCTCGCGGGCCGTGCGGAACTGCGGAGACAGGCCGGCCGTCGTCATGTGTCGGCTCCTCGCTCGTGACCTCCCTGTGACGTTAGGCACTCGCGCGGTGGGAGCGACACGACCGTTCGGGTCACCGGGGGCGGGTCACCCCCGCCCCCGGCGCGTCGCGGTCAGGCGAGGCCGACCCGCTCGTCGACGCCGATCCGCCGGTAGGGAGCACCGGTGCCGGGGCCGCCCTCGCCGAGCAGCCTGGCGACCAGGCCGAGGCCGGTCTCGCTGAGCAGCACGTCGTGCATCCCGAACGCGCGGCCCGGCTTGACCTCGCGGATCCAGTCGATGACCTCGGCCAGCTTCGACCACGGCGCGTGCACCGGGACCAGCAGCGTGTCGACCGGGACCTCGGGGGTGGTGAAGGCGTCGCCGGGGTGGAACACGGCGTCGTCGACGAGGAAGCCGACGTTGTGGATCCGCGGGATGTCGGGGTGGATGACGGCGTGCCACTCGCCGAACACCTTCACGTCGAACCCGGCGGCGGTGAACGCGTCGCCGTGGCCGACCGCGTGCACCCGCGGGCCCGCGCCCTCCAGCGCGGCGGCGACCGCCGGGTTCGTCCACACCTCCAGGCCGGGCACGTCGGCCAGCGCCGCGCGGATGCGGTCCTCGACGAAGTGGTCGAGGTGCTCGTGGGTGATCAGCACGGCCTCGGCGCCGTCGAGCGCGGACGCGTCGGTGAACCCGCCGGGGTCGACGACGAGCCTGCGGCCGTCGCGTTCGAGTGCGACCGAGGCGTGTCCGAACTTGGTCAGCTCCATCTTGGGCGATCCCTCTCAGAAGACGGCGGCGACGACGGCCCGGAGCACCAGCACTCCGACCAGCACCGCGGTGAACGCGAGGTCGATGGACATCCCACCGACCCTGACCGGCCGCAGGACCCGGCGGACGGGCGCGATGACGGGCTCGGTCACCGACCAGGCGAAGCCGCGGACCCGGCCGGTCCAGGACGGGCCGCCCGAGGTGGACGCGACGGCCACCCAGTCGAGGACGAGGCGCACCAGCATCACGAGCCAGAACAGCCAGAGCAGCGTGCCGAGCAGCGACCCTACGAGGTCCATGGGGGGCTCCTTTCCCGTACCCACCAGTCTGCCCGGAGAAGGTGAGAGGAACCTGAGCACGACCGGGTGGTGTCTCCGGACAAGACGGACGACCGGGACGCCAGTTGAGACGTTCTCGCCAGGTACTTTTCTCGCCAGAGAGCGCTCTCGTGAGGCTGTTGACCGCTTGCGAGAACGGCGTCAGCATCGACGCACCGCTGCCCGGTGTGGCTCCCCTGCCCCACCCGACGAGAACGGAACCTCCATGACCAGATCCCCCGCCTGGAGACGCGCACGACGAGGTGCGCTCGGGGCGCTGACCGCGGTCGCGCTCCTGGCCGGCTCCGCCGCCGGGTACTCCAGCGCCGCCCCCGACGCGGAGAAGGGCGGAAACCGGCAGCCCACCGTCGGTCGCCCGAACACCGACCGCAACGGGTGCGCGCGGATCGAGGACAGGCTCCCGACCCTCAAGGACTGGCCGAAGGTCGACAGCCGGATCGACAAGAACCCGTTCGACGAGCGCCGGATCGCGACCATGGTCAAGGGCATGACGCTGGCCGAGAAGATCGGCCAGATGACGCAGCCCGAGATCACCTCCATCACGCCGGAGGACGTCAAGACCTACGCCATCGGCACCGTCCTCAACGGCGGCGGCGCGTGGCCGGGCAAGGACAAGCACGCGACCCCGGCGGCGTGGCTGGCGCTGGCCGACGCCTACTGGCAGGCCTCCGTCGAGACCAGGACGAGGATTCCCGTCCTGTGGGGCATCGACGCGGTGCACGGCAACAACAACGTGTACGGCGCGACCCTGTTCCCGCACAACATCGGGCTGGGCGCGGCGCAGGACCCGTGCCTGGTGCGCGACATCGGCGAGGCGACCGCCGAGCAGATCCGCGCGACCGGCCAGGACTGGGCGTTCGCGCCGACGCTGGCCGTGGTCAAGGACGACCGGTGGGGCCGCACGTACGAGGGCTTCTCCGAGGACCCGCGGATCACCCGCGCGTACGGCTACGAGGCCGTGAAGGGCTTGCAGGACAGCGACTCGCGCAGGCTCGGCGAGGACGGCGTGATCGCCACCGCCAAGCACTTCATCGGTGACGGCGGCACGCTCAAGGGCACCGACCAGGGCGTGAACCCGTCGTCCGAGGCCGAGATGATCAACACCCACGGCCAGGGCTACTACGGCGCGCTCGCCGCGGGCGCCCAGTCGGTGATGGTGTCGTTCAACAGCTGGACCAACGAAGAGCTCGGCATCGACGAGGGCAAGCTGCACGGCAGCAAGAAGGCCGTGGACGACATCCTCAAGAAGAAGATGGGCTTCGACGGCCTCGTCGTCTCCGACTGGAACGGCATCGGCCAGGTCGCGGGCTGCACCAACTCCAGCTGCCCGCAGGCGATCAACGCGGGCATCGACGTCGTCATGGTGCCCAGCGAGTGGAAGGCGTTCATCGCCAACACCACCGCGCAGGTCGAGAGCGGCCAGATCCCGATGGCCCGCATCGACGACGCGGTCACCCGCATCCTGCGGG
Source organism: Umezawaea tangerina (assembly GCF_003002815.1). Lineage (GTDB taxonomy): Bacteria > Actinomycetota > Actinomycetes > Mycobacteriales > Pseudonocardiaceae > Umezawaea > Umezawaea tangerina. The sequence goes on from NZ_PVTF01000009.1 coordinate 305,795, forward strand.
TGAAGCTGCGCTCGGGCCTGTTCACCGCCCCGAAGCCGTCGCAGCGCGACCTCGCCGGGTCGGCGCGGGCCCTGGACTCGAAGAAGCTGGCCCGCGAGGCCGTGCGCGAGTCCCAGGTGCTGCTCAAGAACAACAACAAGGTCCTGCCGCTGTCGCCGAAGTCGAAGGTGCTGGTCGTCGGCAAGAGCGCGGACAGCCTGCAGAACCAGACCGGCGGCTGGTCGCTGACCTGGCAGGGCACCGGCAACACCAACGCCGACTTCCCCAACGGCACCAGCGTCCTCGGTGGCCTGAAGGAGGCGCTCGGCGCCGCGAACGTGACGTTCAGCGAGAACGCCGACGGCGTGGACCCCGCCGCGTTCGACGCGGTCGTCGCCGTGATCGGCGAGACCCCGTACGCCGAGGGCACCGGCGACCTGCGCCGCACCCTGGAGGCGGCGAAGATCTACCCGAACGACCTCGCGGTGCTGGACAAGGTCGCGGGCAAGGGCAAGCCGGTCGTCACGGTGTACGTGTCGGGCCGCCCCCTGTACGTGAACAAGGAGCTCAACCGCTCGGACGCCTTCGTGGCGGCCTGGCTGCCGGGCACCGAGGGCGGCGGCGTGGCCGACCTGCTGGTCAAGGGCCGCAACACCGGCTCGGGCTACACCGGCAAGCTGTCCTACTCCTGGCCGAAGAGCGCCTGCCAGACCCCGCTCAACGCCGGGACCGACGGCTACGACCCGCTGTTCAAGCTGGGCTACGGCCTGCGCAACGGGCAGCGCGCCACCGTCCCCGTGCTCAGCGAGGAGTCCCCGGCCAACTGCGGTGGCGGCGGTGGCGGCAACGCCACGGAGGACCTGGAGATCTTCAACCGCCAGGACTCCGCGCCGTACAAGAGCTACATCGGCTCCCCGGAGAACTGGGGCGGCACCGAGATCGGCCCCGACGGCACCGCGGCGCACGCCGAGATCACCGTCGTCCCGGCCGACGTCAACGTCCAGCAGGACGGCCTGAAGGCCACCTGGACCGGCGCGGGCGCGGCCCAGCTGTACATGCAGAGCCCCGGCACGGGTGAGGACCTGCGCGGCTACCTGAACACCGACGCGGCGCTGGTGTTCGACGTGGTCGTGAACCAGGCACCGGCCAACCGCACCGTGGTCAGCATGCACTGCGTCTACCCGTGCTTCTCGGAGGTCGTGGCCACGAACCTGTTCACGAACCTGCCGCCGGGCAAGAACACGGTGAAGATCCCGGTCTCCTGCTTCGAGGCGGGCGGCCTGGACTTCGAGCACGTCAACACGCCCTTCCTGGTGTACACCGACGGTCCGTTCTCGGCGTCCTTCGCCAACGTCAAGTGGGTGCCCAGGGCGGGCGCCGATCCCGACGCGCGGAAGTGCTCCGACCTGACCTAGGGCCTCGCGACGACGGCCGCGCGGAAGGCAGGACCACCCCGGTGGTCCTGCCTTCCGGCTTTCCGGGTGGCTGACCGCGCGCTGACGGCGGGGTCCCGATCAGCGGCACGTCAGCGCGGGTCGCCACGTTGGGCCGCGGGTTTCCCCTACCAGCCAAGGAGAACCATGCGGTTCAGATACCCGGTGACCATCGCGTTGGTGCTCGCCGCGATCTCCTCCCCCACCGCGTCGGCGGCGACGTGCACGTGGACCCCCACGATCCTCCCGCTGCCCGCGGGCATGACCACGGGCACCGTGTACGCCGCCGACAGCGGGGGCGGGTACGCGGGCGTGGCCTCCGGCGACGGCGCCACCAGCCACGCCGTGCGGTGGAGCGGCGGCACCGCGACCGACTACGGCACCGTGCCGGGGTACGGGCCGTACGTCTCGGTCAAGGGCGTCAACAGGAACGGGGTCGTCGTGGGCAGCACCAGCGCCGCGACCGGCAACCGGCAGCGGGCGTTCCGGTCGGTGGGCACGGCGCTGCAGGCGCTGCCGGAGCCCGCGGGCGCGAACCACTCGTGGGCCACGGCCGTCAACGACAACGGCGACGTCGTCGGCAACATCGGCGCGGACGTGACGATCGGCGGCTCCTCCTACCTGGTGAACACCGCCGTCCTGTGGCCCGCGAACGCTCCCGGCACCGTGGTGGAGCTGACCGCGGGCCTGCCCACGACGGGCCAGACGATCGCGCGGGGCGTCGACCAGGACGGGACGGTGCTGGTCGAGCACTTCCCGACCACCACGAGCTTCCTCGACGCCGACGTCCTCCACCTGTGGCGCGCGGGGTCGGCTCGCGCGCTGCCCGCGCCGTCGGGCGCGTCCTCGGTGGCGGGCAACGCGATCTCCAACGGCCGGGTGGCGGGCGGGTCCACCGTCCTGGGCGACCTCTCCGCAACGGTGTGGGAGCCAAACGGGACGATCGTGAAGCCCGCCGCCGCCGACTACACGACCTCGGTCAACCGCACCGGCCAGACCGTCGGCTGGAAGGCGGGTCCGTCGCTGAACATGACCTACTCCGTCTGGCAGGGCACGACCAAGGTCGGCACGTACTCCGGCCGGTGGGGTCTCACCGCGTCCGCCGACAACGGCACGGTCGCCGGGTGGAACCGGACGGCGGCCAACTCGCCGAACCAGCCCGCCTACTACCGCTGCCTCTGATCGACCGCGGTGCGGCTCCCCCGCCGGGGAGCCGCATCAGCGCGCGGTAAGGAGCGGGTCAGGGGACGCCACCACGATGGGCAGTCGTTTCCCCGACCAGCAAAGGACAACCATGCGGTTCGGATACCCGGTGGCCGTCGCCCTGGTGCTCGCCGTGATCTCCCCACCCACCGCGTCCGCGGCGACCTGCACGTGGACACCGACACCACTCCCGTTGCCCGCGGGCATGACCACGGGCGAGGTGCGCGCGGCCGACAGCCAGGGCGGCTACGCGGGCCAGGTCGCCCCGGCGCCCACCGCCCCCGACTGGAGCACGCACGTCGTGCGCTGGAGCGGTGGCGCGGTCACCGACTACGGCACCGTCCCCGGCTTCGGCCCGTTCGCGTCGGTCACCGGGGCGAACGGGAGCGGCGTCGTCGTCGGCTCCACGTACGCGGCGGCGACGGCGCACGACCAGGCGTTCCGGTCGGTGGGCACGGCCCTGCGGCCGCTGCCCGAACCCGCCGGTGCCACCGACTCCTGGGCCACGGCGGTCAACGACGGCGGCGACGTCGTCGGGTACGTCGCCAGGACCAGGACCACCGGCGGTTCCTCCCAGGTCGTGCACGTCGCCGTGCTCTGGCCAGCGAACGCGCCCGGCACGGTGGTCGAGCTGACCGGCCTGCCGACCACGGGCCACACCGAGGCCTCCGGTGTCGACCAGGACGGCACGATCCTGGTCGAGCACTTCACCGGGTCCCCCTTCACCGGCGACGCCACCGCGCTGTACCTGTGGCGAGCCGGGACCGCGCGGGCGCTGCCCGTTCCCGCGGGCACGTCCGCGGTCGCGGGCAACGCGATCTCCGCGGGCCGGGTGGTGGGCGCGTCGACCTACAGCACGAACAGGCCCACGGGCGCGCTCTGGGAGCAGGGCGGCACCTTCGCCGTCCCCACCGCGTCCACCCGGATGAGCTCGGTCAACCGCACCGGCCAGTCGGTCGGCTACAAGGAGGGCTCGTTCCTGAGCGTGACCTACTCGGTGTGGCAGGGCACCGCCAAGGTCGGCTCGTTCCCCGGCGGCGGAGCCCTCCTGGTCTCGGCCGACAACGGCACCGTGGCCGGGTGGACCCGCGCGGATCCCAACGCGCAGGTGCGCCCGGCGTACTTCCGCTGCCTCTGACCCGCACCCGACCGCACGCCGACGCGGTTCCCGCGACCGGGGGCCGCGTCAGCGTGCGGTCAGCGACGGGTCAGCCGATCAGCGGCCGGTCAGGGGGAAGTCAGCGGGCGGCGCGACGGTGAGCCATCGGTTTCCCTTATCAGCCAAGGAGAATCATGCGGTCCAGGTACCCGGTGGCCATCGCGCTCGTGCTCGCGGCGATGTCCTCCCCCACGGCGTCCGCGGCGGCCTGCGCGTGGACGCCGACCACACTCCCGATCCCCACGTCCAGGGTCGCCGCGGTCGTCACCGCGGCGGACAGCGGGGGCGGCTTCGCCGGTGAGGCGACCAGTCAGCGCGTCCTCGGCTCGCCCACCGTCGACGCCGTCCGCTGGACGGGCGGCACCGTCACCAACCTCGGCACCCTGCCGGGGCACATCAGCAGGGTCACCGTCACCGGCGTCAACGCCGCGGGCACGGTCGTCGGCTACTCGCAGGAGACGACCCTGACCCACTACCGGGCGTTCCGCTCGACCGGCACCGCGCTGACGGCGCTGCCGGAGCCCGCGGGCGTCGACTCGTCGTGGGCGACCGGTGTCAACGACAACGGCGACATCGTCGGGCACGTCGGCACGGACTTCCAGCAGGGCACCACCATCTACACCGTGCACACGGCGGTGCTGTGGCCAGCGAGCGCGCCGGGCACCGTGGTGAAGCTGTCCGGTGGCCTGCCGACCACGGGGCAGACGATCGCGACGGGGATCGACCAGGACGGGACGGTGCTGGTCGAGCACTTCCCGACGCAGACCGACGCGTTCACGGCGACCAACCTGTACCTGTGGAAGGCCTCCGCGGCGCGCAAGCTGGTGCTCCCCTCCGGCACGGCGTCGGTCGAGGGCGAGTCGATCTCCAACGGCCGGGTGGCGGGGACGACCTACTCCTCCAGCACGTCCGCGGGCAAGGGCGTGCTGTGGGACCAGAGCGGTGCCGCGGTGCTCCCGACGAGCTCGGCGGCCCTGCACTCGGTCAACCGCTCCGGGCAGTCCACCGGGTTCACCACCGCCACCTCGCTGACGTTCGGGGTGTGGCAGCTCGGCACGGCGACCACGACGCTCTCGGGCACGCTGGGCGTGAACGTGTCCGCCGACAACGGTGCCGTGGCGGGCTGGAGCCGGGCGACCGGGTCCAACAACCAGCCGACGGTCTGGCGCTGCACCTGATCTCGCGGAGCACACGTGGAGCGGCTCCCCGGAGAAGTTCTCCGGGGAGCCGCTCCACGTCGCCAGGTGGTGGATCTCAGCCGCAGCCGCCCGCGTGGCTCTCCTCCGACGAGCGCCCGAGGCCGACCGACGTGGCCGACGCGGGCAGCGCGCCCGCCGGGGCGAGCTTGGAGCGGAGGTGGGTGGCGAACTCGTCGAGCCGGTCCATGCCCCAGAAGCGGGAGAACCGGTGCACGAAGAACGGCACGCCGAACACGCCGTCCTTGCAGATCCGCAGCAGGATCTCCACGCCCTCCTCGCGCAGGGCCCTGTCCGAGGCCGCGGTGGACACCGCGACCGGGTCGAGGCCCAGCGAGGTCGCCACGTCCGCGATGACCTCCGGGTCGCAGATGTCGCGCCCCAGCTCCCACCGGGTCCGGTAGACGGCGTCGACGTACTCGCGGCCCAGCCCGGCCCGCCGGGCCACCAGGTAGCCCAGGTGCGGCACCTCCCACACCGGGTCCCGGTCGACCGGCCAGGTCAGCGGCAGGCCGCGGGCCTTCGTCAGCCTGCCGACGTCCTGGAGGATGTAGAAGTGCTTCGCGCGCGACATCGCCGAGTACGGGAACTCCTCACCCCGCTCGGTCAGCATCCGCGTGCTCAGCTCGTCGGGCTCGAAGAACGGCACCCACTCGACGGCCTCGGCCACGTCCGGGTACCTGTCCAGCAGGTCCCGGTAGGCCATCCACGAGTAGGGGCTGCGCAGCGAGAAGTAGAACCTCGGGTTCTTGCTCATGCCGTCCTCCTCAGATGACCAGTCCGCCGTCGACCCCGAAGACCTGGCCGGTGACGTAGGAGGCGCGGTCGGAGGCCAGGAAGGACACCAGGTCGGCGACCTCCTCGGGCGTGCCGAACCGGCCGAGCGGGATCCTCTCGGTCATCCTCGCCACGAAGTCGTCGGCGAGGCCGGCGACCATGTCCGTGCCGATGAAGCCGGGCGCGACGGCGTTGACCCGGATGCCGTACTTGCCGACCTCCTTGGACAGCGCCTTGCTGAACCCGATGATCCCGGCCTTGGACGCCGAGTAGTTGGTCTGCGCGGCGTTGCCGTAGACCCCGGCGACCGAGGACATCGTGACGAGGCTCCCCGCGCGCCGCTTCATCATCGAGAACACGGCGGCCTTGCACAGGTGGTAGGTGCCGTCGAGGTTGGTCCGCAGCACCGCCTGCCAGTCGTCCTCCTTGAGCAGCACCAGCGGGTTGTCCCGCACGATGCCCGCGCAGGAGACCACGGTGTGCAGCGGGCCGAGCTCCTTCTCGGTGCTCTTGACGAACGCCTCGACCTCGCGGCGCTGCGCCACGTCCACCTGCCCGGCGTGCACCGCGGCGCCCAGCGCCTCGGCCTCCTTGGCCACGACCGCGGCCGCGTCGGCGTTGGACTGGTAGCAGAACGCGACGTCGTAGCCGTCCTCGGCCAGGCGGGTCACCACCTTGTGGCCGATCCCGCGCGACCCTCCGGTCACCAGTGCGACGCGCCTCATGCCACCACTCCTCGTTGCGGCCGCAGGACCTCGACCCCGCGACGGGCCATAGTGAACGTGCCGACCTCCAGCACCGTGCGCCCGCCGACCACGCTGTGACCGGCCAGGATCGCGGCGTCGTCGACCTCGCGGACCAGCCGGACGTGGTGGGTCAGCACGTCGCCGGGGTAGACCGGGGCCAGCAGCGAGACGCCGCGGATCCCGGTGATCAGCTCCACCTTGTCGGCCAGCACGTCCGGGTTCGGGCTCTCCCAGCGGGTCAGCAGCACGGCGCACTGCGCCCACGACTCCAGCAGCAGGCCGATCGGGTACGCGTGGTCGGCGTCGTCGGCGAGCCCCTCGTAGCAGGACTCGCGACCGCTGATCGCCTTGTGCGCGACCAGGGTGCGACCGGGGTCCACTTCGGACACCCGGTCGACCAGCAGCACCGGGAACCGGTGCGGGATGATCCTCTTGATCCCCTCGACCCCGGTCACGACGCGCTCCCCGAGTAGCGGAGCTTGACCTCGACGACCGGCCCGGTGCCGGTGGACACCACGGCGGTCACCAGGACGCTGTCGCCGTCGTCGGCGAACGTCGTGGCGATCAGCAGCGAGTCGCCGGGGAACACAGGGCTGAGGAACTTGGCCCGCTGCACCGCGCTCACCCGCATGCCGGGCAGCCGGTCGCGGACGGCCTCGTGCACGTGCTGCACGACGAAGAGACCCGGCAGGATGGGGAATCCGGGGTAGTGCCCGGCGAACACCGGGTCGGCCGGGTCGACGAAGACCCGCGTCCCCTCCTCCACGGCGGTCATCCGGCGAGCTCCAGCACCGCGCACCCGACCGTGCCGTCGCGGTCGACGCCAGTCACCAGCGCGATGCCGCCACCGCCCTTCGCGAGCACGGCGGCCAGCTGGAAACTGGCACCGGCCGCGGAGGTGTCGCCGAAGAGCTGTCCGCAGCGGACGAACTCCGGCGTGCCGCCGTCGAGCGCGTCGGCGACGCCCGCGTCCTCCGCGGTCTCGAACTCGCCGCCCGCGGGGGCGACCAGCCGCACGTCGGCGGCGGACACCCCGGCCTGGGCCAGCGCGGCCCGCACGCAGTCGCCGACGGCCTTGCGCGCGTCGACGGTCTCGCCGAACGCCCGGAAGCGGGTGGCCAGCACGGCGGCGAGCGCCGTGCGGCCCGCGGTCTCGGCGTCGGACTTGGGCTCCAGCAGGAACACCGCGCCGCCCTCGCCCAGCGACGGCGCGACGCCGTCACCGGTGCGGCCGTGCCACTCCAGCCAGGCGCGCTGCACCGAGTACTCCTCGGCCGCGCCGAGCAGCGCCCGGTCGCAGTGCCCGCCGCGGTAGAGCCGCATGGCGTAGCTCAGCGCGAGCAGACCGGTCAGCGCACCACCGGCGATGGTGGTGTTGGGGCCCTTGATGCCGTGCCAGATGGCGCTCTGCCCGGCGGCGCGGTTCATCACCGTGTTCGGGAACAGCGCCGGGTCGACGTGGTAGGGCTTGGCGCCGGTCAGCGAGTCCTTGGTGAAGTCCATGATGGACTGCACGCTGCCGGACCCGGTGCCCAGCACCAGGCCGACCCGGTCGGGCTCGGCCAGCAGCTCGGGACCGCAGTCGTCGATGAGCTGCCCGACGGCCGAGACCGCGATGGCGGTGACCCGGTCCATCGTGCGGGTCCCCTTGCGGCCCAGCGCTCCGGCGGCGGTGAACTCGGGGACCAGCCCGGCCCGCGGGTACGGGCCGGGGTAGGTCTCCTGGTCCAGCTCGGTGGTCGCGTCCCGGCCCGCCACGACGCCCGCGGCGAAGGCGTCGCCGCCGATGCCGTACGGCGACACGGCGGACCAGGCCGAGAAGACGAGTCGACCCGTGCGGTCGACGGGAGTCGTGGCGGTCATGGGATCAGACCGTTCCGCGGCCGGAGATCACGCCCGCCTTGCCGGTGAGCGCGTCGGTGAGCCGGTCGTCGAAGTTGACCAGGCTCCAGTCCTTGCGGTTCTCGATCACGGCCCAGCCGTGGGTGATGCGGCCGGTCGCGGTGGGCACGAGCACGCCGTCGCGCAGCACGTAGCAGTCCATCCGGGCGGTGAAGGTGTAGCGCTTGAAGACGTTCTCGACGGTGAAGACCGTGTAGAGGGTCTCCTCCATCTTCGCCTCGGCCAGGAACGTGATCCGCGAGTGCGGCACGACCGGGATCCAGTTCTGCTCGTCGAGCAGGGTCTTGATGGAGACGCCGCGGTCCTCGACGAACAGGTCCAGGATCTCCTCCATCTGGCGGAGGTAGCCCGACATCTGCACGCGCTCGGTGAAGTGGCAGTAGAAGTACGGCATCCGCCACGCCCAGCCGAAGGCGTTGCGGCCCGCGGTGAGCAGGTCGAGCGGGTCGGCGTCGCCGACCGGGATCGGCACGACGGCCTTGTCCTCGGCGGAGATCGAGGCCACGACGTGCGGGAGCAGCTCGGCGGGCGCGTCCTCGGCGTCGAACCCGTGCGGGTCCAGGCGCAGCGACACGGACACCTTCGACTTGACGGCCTTGACCGGCTTGCCGCGGTCCACCGTGAACTCGACCGACAGCCGCAGCTCGGGGCCGTCGTGCGCCACCTCGCGGACGGTGGCCGTGGCCAGGTCGTCGATGTGGAACGCGGTGAGGATCTTGGTGTCCAGGTCGGTGATGTCGGTGCACAGGCCGTAGCGCTCGTAGAGCGCGCCCGCCGGGAACCCGCGCTGGCGCAGGTGGTCCAGCACGGCTTCCTCGACCATGTAGTTGACGTGCTTGAAACCGATCCAGGTGCAGATGTTCGAGCCCTCGTAGCGGGGCCGGATCTGCGACATCGTCAGGTGTTCGGGGGTAGCGGTCTGGCTCACGTCAACTCCAGGCGTCGTCGAGGAAATCGCGGATCAGCGCCGCGACCCGGTCGGGCTGTTCCAGCATCGGGAAGTGACCGCAGCCGTCGAGCAGCTCGAACCGGCCGTGCGGCAACGACTTCGCGAGTGCTCGCCCGTCCTCGGGGCGGGCGGCGATGTCGTCGACACCGGACAGCACGAGCTGCGGTGCCCCCACTCCGGAGAAGTCGAGGAACGGCGACCGCAGGTAGGTCTCGAACCACCGCATCCAGCCGTAGGGGCCGACCTGGTCGCGCAGCGCGCGGGCGAGCCACGCACGGCGCCTCTCCGGGAAGCGGGCGGTCTCGCCGACCCGCATGGCCTCTTCGAAGGTGCGGTGGAAGTCGTTCAGGTAGTACGAGATCGTCGACCAGTCGAACTCGGCGGACGACGACCGGTGGAACGGGCAGAGGAGCACCGACGGCCGCGCGGGCACGCGTCCGTCGGCATAGGCCTCGGCGAGCAGGGTGGCGCCGAACGAGTGCGCCACCACCACGTCGTGCTCAGGGCGCACCGCGTCCACGACGAGCCGCACCGGGTCGGGGTGGTGGGCCCACGTGCCGTCGGACATGCCGTGCCACGGCTGCTCGACGTTGGTGACCTCGACGCCGTCGGGCAGCGCCGCGATCATCGGGTCCCACACGGCGGGCTTGCCCGCGAGCCCGTGCAGCAGCAGGACCTGGACCATCAGACGGCGTCCCGGTACCGACCGAGGATCAGCACCGCGTTGTTGCCCGCGAACGCCAGCGCGTTGTTCTGCACGACCTCGAGCTGGGCCTCGCGCGCCACGTTCGGCACGCAGTCGACGCCGCACTCGGGGTCGGTCTCGACGTGGTTGATCGTCGGGGGGATGAACCCCTCCTTGATCGCGAGCGCGCAGGCCGCCGAGGCGAGCGCGCTGGCCGCGCCCATGGTGTGCCCGAGCATGCCCTTGATGGAGATGGTCGGCGGCGGCGTGTCGAAGACCTGGCGGATGGCACCGGACTCGGTGACGTCGTTGGCCTTCGTGCCGGTGCCGTGGGCGGAGATGAAGTCGACGTCCTCCGGCTTCACGCCCGCGTTGCGGTGCGCCAGCTCGATGCACCGGGCCAGGCTGTCGCGGTCCGGTGCGACCGGGTGGTTCGCGTCGCAGTTGAGGCCGTAACCGAGCACCTCGGCGTAGATGCGGGCACCGCGGGCCAGCGCGGAGTCCAGGCTCTCCATGACGAGGATGCCCGCCCCCTCACCGGTGAGGATGCCCTTGCGGTCGCGTTCGAACGGCTGGCACACCTCGGGTGCGATCGTGCCGAGCCGGTAGAACCCGGTGAACGTCTTGCGGCACACGGCGTCCGCGCCACCGCACAGGGACACGTCCACGTCCCCGTCGCGGATCGCGTCGAAGCCGTAGCCGATGGCGTAGTTGCCCGCCGCGCACGCGGTCGGGATGGTGACCGCCTCGACGTCGGTCAGGCCCAGCTCGCGGACGATGCTGGAGGACAGCCTGCCCGCCGTCGAACGCCGGGCGACGACCGGGTCGAGCCGTTCGGGGCCCTGCTCGACCTGGACGCCGATCAGGTTGTCCAGGTCCCGCGACTCGGCGTCGGTCGTGCCGACCGACACCAGCGCCCGGCGGGCCCGCACCTCGTCCAGCGACATGCCGGCGTCGGCGACGGCCATCCGGGCCGCGGCCGCGGAGAACTGGCTCGCCCGCCCCAACTCCTCCGGCTCCGCCCGCTCCAACCAGTCCGCCGGATCGAACTCGTCGATCTCGGCGCCGTTGGAGTGGGCGAACCCGGTGGTGTCGAAGGACGTGATCGGCTTGACGCCGCTGCGACCGGCCCGCAGGCCCGCCAGGAACTCGGTCACGCCGATGCCGATGCTCGTGACCACACCCAGACCGGTGATCACCACTCGGCGGGGTGACTGGCGCTCTTCGTGCATCGTCTGCTCCAACCGGGCCGAGGGGCTACTTGGCGGCTGCTGCTTCGGCCACGACGGCGATGACGCCCTCGAGGTTGACCATGCGGGTCAGTTCGGCCTGGTCGATCTCGACGCCGAAGGTGCGCTCGAGAGCGGAGAGGATCTCGATGGCGCCGAGGCTGTCGGCGTCGTGGTCCTCTTTGAACAGGCTGGTGTCGGTCATCTCCGCGGGGTCGATCTCGAGGATTTCCGAGACGATTTCCTTGATCTGTGACTTCTGGTTCTCGTCGATCGTCACGGACTGGGAAGTAGTCATTTGTTTCCTCCACGAACGCAGCTTTTTCCTACCGTTCAAGACTGCGCCCGAGGGCTATATTTGGCCTATGTGCCTGGTCAGCCCACGCCGACGCGCAGCGCGTGCGGGACCTGGAGGACCGGGTCCGCGGTGAGGATCGCGAGGTGCACCTGGCGCAGCAGCGAGCCGGGGTCGATGCCCAGCTCGTCGGCCAGCATGCGCCTGCCCTCCTCGTAGAGCACGAGGGCGTCCGCCTGCCTGTTGCAGCGGTAGAAGGTGGTCATGAGCTGGGCTCGGAACCGCTCCTGCAACGGGTGCTGCCGCACCAGGCGGGTCAGCTCCGGCAGCAGCTGGGCGTGCCTGCCCAGCGCGAGGTCGGCCTCGATGCGGCTCTCGAGGACCGCGATGCGGGCCTCCTCCAGCCGCGGCCCCTCGGCGTCGGTCAGGTGTTCGGAGACCCCCGACAACGCGGGACCCCGCCACGACGACAACGCCGAACGCAGCAATCCGGCGGATTCCTCGTACCGCCCGGCCGCCAATGCGTTCTGGCCGAGCCGAGCCTGTTCCTCGAATTCCCAGAGGTCGAACCGGCAGTTCCCGAGCCGGATGTCGTAACCGCGTGAACGGCGAGTTATGCCGACCTCGTGGAGCAATGTCTTGCGCAGTCTGGACACGTATGTGTAGATCTGCGCGTTGAACGTGGCGGGCGGGTGGTGGCCCCACAGGAAGTCGCTCATCTCCGAGTCGGAGACGGTCCCGTTGTCGGCGAGCAGCAACGCCGCCAGCACCGTGCGCGGCTTCGAGCCGTCCAGCGGCACCTCCTCCCCGTCGTTCAGCACCTCGACCGGCCCCAGGATCCGGAACTCCAGCAACGGACTCACACCCCTCTGCGAAACGATCGACGGCGACGACTGGGCTCCGGGCTTCACAGCAGCACCTGGTCGTGGACGAGGATCGCCTGGTAGAGCTCGCGCAGCGCGTGACCGGGCTCGAGGCCGAGCTCGGCGGCGAGCCGCTTGCGGGTGTGGTGGAAGACGTCGAGCGCCTCGGTCTGGCGACCGTTGCGGTAGAGCGCGACCATGAGCTGCTCGCTGAAGCGCTCGCGCTCGGGGTACTCGGCGGCGAGCTGCTTGAGCTCGGAGACGACGCCGCGGTCCTCGCCGTTGGCGAGCTTGGCCGCGATGAGGTCCTCCCTGGCGCTCAGGCGGCGCTCGTCGAGGCGGGCGGCCTCGATCCGGAAGCGCAGCCCGTCGCCGACGTCGAACAGGGCCGGGCCGCGCCACAGCCGCAGCGCGCGCTCCAGCAGGTCGATGGCCTCGGCGGGCCTGCGGGTGACGCAGCTCGACCCGAGGTCGGCCAGGTCGCGGAAGCGGTACGCGTCGATGGAATCGGCGTCGACGTCGAGCACGTAACCGCTGCCCAGTGTTCGGACCAGTTCATCCCCTGGCCGGTCCGCTACCCCTTCCAACAATTTTCGCAAACGCACCACATTTGCCTGTAGTGCATTTCGTGCATTGCCCATCGTCTTTCCGGCCCACAGTTCCTCGACCAGGCGGTCAAATGGGACGGGCGTTCCAGGAGACAGTGCGAGCAAGGCGAGAAGAGTACGAACCTGCCGGGCAGCGACTCCGATCCGTCGGTCTCCGTGAGCGAGCGCGACGGCACCCAGAATCTGAATCTGCATGGCCAGGACCCCCAAGTCCCTCGGCGGTGCGAAGGTGTACTTCGCCGTTCAACCTTTCTTTACCTCCCGCAGACCTTTCGCGGCCGGTGCGGAGGGTGGTAGAGCGCAGGAATCCAGGCCGTCGACCCACGAATCAGCGGACGGGACGACGACCTGGAATAGTCCTTGTTAAAGCGATCACATGTTGCCTACGCCGCGACGTTGGGGGGAAATATCATTTGGCTCGCGTCGGGGGCACGCGGGCGGTATGCGGCCGAACGGCGCAGCGGACTGGGCCTTGTGCGACAATTCACGTACTGCAACGGCAGTCAGCCAGTTGTTCACAATCCGGCCCCGACCAGCCACGATGGCAGGCCGAAACACATCGCAGAATTATGTTACCGGTCAGTTCCATAATCCGCGCGCAGTCGGACGAGGGCTTTTGCGGTCGTTCGGATGAGCCTCTTCATAGGCGCTGAGCACGGCCTCCGACAGCCGTCCACGATCCGAGACGCTGAACCCCCTGCCGCGGGCCCACGCCCGCACCGCTCGGAGTTCCTCCACGTCAAGGCTGCGCACCGGGCTCGGCCGAGCGCCGCGAGCAGCGGGTTCGGCATCCCGCAGGCCCGAACGGGCGCACAGCGCATACCTCCGGAGCACCTCGCGGAGCCGAGCCGCGTTCGCCGGGCACAGGTCGATCTCGTACTCGACGCCGTCCAACCCGAAACTGATGGTGGCGACACCTTCGGCAGTGCTCCCGTCCAGGTCGTCAACGACCTCGACGGTGACCCTTCGACCCACGTGTTCCGCCCTCGATCCGGCTACCGACCGTCACCCGCCCAGGGCTCCGGGACGCGGGGCGGTCGCGTTCCTGGTGCCGTGGCGAAGCTCCGGGATGTTGTTCGGAACGCACCGTAGCGGCAATGGGATAGGTCGCGAAACACCGTTTCGGCGGACAACCTGAAGTATAGAAGTGCTATAGCGGGCGCCCGGAGCATTCCTTCGCAGATACCGCTCCCGTGGAGGAACCATGACCGCCTCGCAGGCCACCGTGACGCTCGACGAGAACCAGAGGGCGCAGATCAAGGAAATCGTCTCGGAAATCCTCGAGATCGACCCCGCGGAGATGACGGCGACGAGCCTGTTCAAAGAGGACCACGACGCGGACAGCCTCGGGGCCATCGAAATCCTGTCGGCGCTGGAACGCACCTTCGGCATCGAGATCGACCAGGCCGAGCTGACCCGCATGGTCAACCTCGACGGTGTCGTCACCGTGGTCGAGGAAGCGTCAACCGTCAATTAGCCGGCTGTTAACCCCCGAGTGGCCGCACGTCCGGCAGCGGACGCCCGGACCCCGCTCCACCGCAGTCCCGCACGAGGCCGGCCGCCCCGGCTCTCGGCTCCCCGAGAGATGGCGCGGACCCGCGCGTCGACGACCGGTCACCCCCAGCGGGCGCCGACGCCGATCCGGTCCGCGTCATCCTCACCCCTCGGCCCGCCGACCGCCCCCGGCGGCGCCGGAAGGGGGCGGTGCGAAACTGCCGGCCATGGGACTGTTCACCGTCGCCGAGGCGCGGGCCGTGCTGGCCGACCTCATGCCCGTGCTGCACGACATCGTCCGCCTGCGAGCCGACGCCGCGGAGCTCGCCGCCGCGGTGTCCCCCGGCGGCGGACCGTCCCGTCTGGGAGGCCTCCCCGAGTGGAAGGCCGCACAGGCTGAGCTGGACGAACTGCTCACCTCGGTGCAGCAGACAGGGGCCGAACTGAAGGGGTTCGCCCCCCTCCTCGTAGACTTCCCCTCGGACCTTGACGGCGCGCCGGTGCTGCTGTGCTGGTTGGAAGGCGACACCGAGCTCAGCTGGTACCACCGTCTCGACCTCGGTTTCGCAGGTAGGCGCCGGTTGGCCTGAACTCTCGCCGAGCAGAACTCGGCCGGTCCGCCACAGTTGATCGGACCTGGAACGAGGAGCTGCATGACCCCCGAAGTGACCGACGTGCCCGACGTTGTCGACGCCGCCGAGGCGACCGAGGACAGGACCACCTTCGCCGACCTGGCGCTGCGTCCCGAGCTCCTCAAGGCGCTGACGACGCTCGGCTACGAGGAGCCGACGCCGATCCAGCGCGAGGCGATCCCGCCGCTGCTGGAGGGCAAGGACCTGCTGGGCCAGGCCGCGACCGGCACCGGCAAGACCGCGGCGTTCGCGCTGCCGGTGCTGCAGAAGCTCACCGAGTCGGGCCGCCGCACGACCGCCCCGCTCGCGCTGGTGCTC
Source organism: Umezawaea tangerina (assembly GCF_003002815.1). GTDB lineage: Bacteria > Actinomycetota > Actinomycetes > Mycobacteriales > Pseudonocardiaceae > Umezawaea > Umezawaea tangerina. The sequence continues at coordinate 321,263 of NZ_PVTF01000009.1, forward strand.
GTCCCGACCCGCGAGCTCGCGGTGCAGGTGTGCGAGGCGATCCACAAGTACGGCCGCGACCTCGGCGCCCGCGTGCTCCCCATCTACGGCGGCCAGCCCATCGGCCGCCAGCTGCAGGCCCTGGAGCGCGGTGTCGACGTCGTCGTCGCCACGCCGGGCCGGGCCATCGACCACATCGGTCGCGGCACGCTGAAGCTCGACGGCCTGGAGATCGTCGTCCTCGACGAGGCCGACGAGATGCTCGACATGGGCTTCGCCGAGGACATCGAGAGCATCCTGCAGGAGACCCCCGAGTCCCGGCAGACGGTGCTGTTCTCCGCCACGATGCCGCCGCGCATCGACAAGCTGGCCCGCCAGCACCTCAAGGACCCGGTGCGGATCACGATCGGGCGCGAGCAGACCGCGCCCGGCGAGGCCCCCCGCGTCCGGCAGAGCGCCTACATCGTGCCGCGGGCGCACAAGCCCGCCGCGCTGGGCCGCGTGCTCGACGTCGAGTCGCCCACCGCCGCGATCGTCTTCTGCCGCACCCGCGACGAGGTCGACCAGCTGACCGAGACCCTCAACGGCCGCGGCTACCGGGCGGAGTCGCTGCACGGCGGCATCAGCCAGGAGCAGCGCGACCGGGTCATGGGCAGGCTGCGCAACGGCACGGCCGACCTGCTGGTGGCGACCGACGTCGCCGCCCGCGGCCTGGACATCGAGCAGCTCACGCACGTGGTGAACTACAACGTCCCCTCCGCCCCCGAGTCCTACGTGCACCGCATCGGCCGCGTCGGCCGCGCGGGCCGCGAGGGCGTGGCCATCACGCTGGCCGAGCCCCGCGAGCACGGGATGCTCAAGACCATCGAGCGGGTCACCAAGCAGCGGATCCCGGTCGAGAAGGTCCCCACCGTCGCGGACCTCAAGGCCCGCAGGCTGGAGCTCACCCGCGCGGCGCTGCACGAGAGCCTGCTGGAGGACCAGCTCGAGGGCTTCCGGGTGGTCGTGGAGACGCTGACCGACGAGTTCGACCTCATGGAGATCGCCCTCGCCGCCGTGAAGCTGGCCCACGAGGCCTCCGGTGCCGCCGCGGACGAGGAGGAGGAGATCCCGGACGTGTCCGCGCGCCTGGACCGCCCCGGCCGCGGGTCCGCCGAGCCCGGCAACCGGCGTGAGCGCAGGCCGCGCACGCCCACCGCGGGCATGACCAGGCTGTTCTTCGGCGCGGGCCGCAGCGCGGGCATCCGGCCGCAGGACCTGGTCGGCGCCATCGCGGGCGAGGCCAAGCTCAAGGGCCGCGACATCGGCGCGATCGAGATCGCGGACCGGTTCTCGCTGGTGGAGGTGCCCGAGTCGGCGGCGCAGTCGGTGATCGTGGCCCTGCGCGGTGCGACGGTCAAGGGCCGCAAGGTGTCCGTGCGCCTGGAGCGCGACCAGCTCGGCTAGCGGGTCACCCTGGTGGGTGCCGCTCGGCACCCACCAGGAATCCCGTCCCCGTCCCGGACGTTCTTGCCGACATGAGCGATGATCTCCAGGCCGGGTGGACCGAGTGGCACGACCGCCGGGAAGCCGAGCTGCGCGGGCCACACGGGTGGCTGAGCCTGGCCGGGCTGCACTGGTTGGACGAACGACCGCGGCGGTTCCCCGGAGTGCCCGGTGAGTGGCGCGTCGACGGCGGTGCCGCACGGGTGACCGCGACCGCCGCCGAAGGGCTCGTGGTCGACGGCCTCCCGTTCGACGGCTCCGCCGAGGTCACCGTCGCCGAGCAGGACTCGACGATCTTCGGTTCCTACGGCGACGTGCACCTGGAGGTCGCCCTCCGGTCCGGCCGCTACGCGCTGCGGCCGCGCGACCCGAACGCCCCGGTGCTGCGGTCGTTCACCGGCGTCCCCGCGTTCGCCGTGCGGCCGGAGTACGTCGTGGAGGCCGTGTTCACGCCGTACGAGGCACCGCGGACGATCGTCGTCGGGTCCGCCCAGGAAGGGCTCGAGCAGGACACCACCGTGCACGGCGAGCTGGTCTTCACCCTCGCCGGCGTCGAGCAGCGGCTGGCCGCCTCCGTCGACGGCGACACCGTGGACCTCCGGTTCAGCGACCCCACCAGCGGCACGTCGACCGCCGAGTGGCGAGCCCTGACGGGCGCGCTGCGCGACGGCCGCGCGGTGCTGGACTTCAACCGGGCCAGGAACATGCCCTACGCCTTCTCGCCCTACGGCACCTGCCCACGACCGCCGAAGGGCAACGTGGTCACCGTGCCCGTCGAGGCGGGCGAGCTGAAGCCCTCCTGAGACCGCTCACCAGAGGTCGCGGCCGGGCAGCGAGGTCCGCGGCACCGGGGTGACGCCGGACTGAGTTTTGGTCTGCACTGAAGCTACTGAGCATCCAGACATTGAGACGGCGGAAAGGCGCCGCCCGGAGGACCCGGACGGCGCCTTTCCCCGTACTGCGCGGAACTACGGGTAGCTGACCAAGTTCGCGACCGTGGGGTTGTTGGGGCCCACCGTCCCGCCGGTGCTGTTGATGATGTTGCGGATCGTGCCCTGGTTGCCGCCGAGGGAGACGGTCACCATGTTGTGGAACTTCACGTTCGGGTTGTTCGGGACCTCGAACGCGTGGGCGTTGACCACGCTGGGGTTGACGTTGAAGAAGCAGTAGCTGCCCAGCCCCCACGCCTCGTGGCTGGTGACCGAGTTCGCGACCTTGTACGCCGCGTAGCCCTGCGTCGAGCCGTTCATGTACGCCGCCTGGTTCGGCGGGTCGTAGGGCATCTCGTTCTGGTAGAAGTACGTCCTGCCGCCGTTGCCGTTCCAGATGGTCTGGTACTTCTGGTAGTGCTCGACGAACAGGCCGTACATCGTCACGTCGTCGCCGTTGACGATCAGCCCGGTGTCCGAGGTGTTGAGGTTCCAGCCCACCCCGTTGCCGGTGCTGTCGCCGTGGTCACCGCGCCAGATCCACATGTGGTCGCCGATGACGTTGTCGCTGTTGATGACGAGGTTCGTCGTGGCCCGGCCGACCACCGCGCCGCCGACCCGGAAGAACACGTCGTTGAGCGAGGTCGGGTTGGCCGCGTGGTTCGCGCTGGACCCGGTCGGGCCGATCTCCATCAGCAGGGTGGAGTTCGTGGGGCCCGCGTCGATCAGGATGCCCGCGATCTTCACGCCGTCGACGTCCGCGACGGTCATCGCGGTCACGCCGTTGTCCGGGATCAGCGTCGCCAGGCCGAGGCCGAGCACGACGGTGTCGGGACGGGTGACCTTGATCGTCTCGCTCAGGTGGTAGACGCCAGGTCCGAAGACCAGGTCCTTGCCGGAGGCGAGTGCGGCGTTGATGGCGCTCGCCGACGTGCCCGGCTTGGCCACGAAGAACTGGCTGATCGGCAGGTTCTGGCCCGCGGCCGCGCCGTTCGTCCAGCTGGCACCGGTGGAGTTGGTGCGCAGCGCCGGGACGAACACGTTGTAGTTGCCCGCCGCGTCGATGTTGAGGAACGGCTTCTCGCGGACCTGCGGGGTCTGCGAGACCTTCGTGTACGGCGGGTTCGGGAACGTGCCCGCGGGGGCGTTGGTGGCGCCCACGAACACCATGTTCCAGTTGGAGCCCGTCCAGCTGCCCATCTCGGAGTTGCGGGTCAGCCACTGCTGCTGCGACCCGGACCGGACCTGGCCGTCGATCTTGCTGTCGGCCAGCAGACCACCGCTGGACCAGCCGCCGTCGTCGAGCGCCAGGTTGCCGCGCAGGTGCATCCGCCGGTACGGCGCCGCCTGCGACACCGCCCAGCGGTCGTTGCCCCCGGTGGGCGTGACCGACAGGTTCTCCGCCGCGCGCCAGAAGTTCTGCGTCGCGTTCTGGTCACCCAGCCAGTCGGCCTCGACGTGCACCGACCCGTTGATGTTCACGTCGTCCGGGTTCTTGCCCAGGCCGAGAACGTGGGTGTAGAAGCCGACGTTCACGTTCGCGTTGTACGTGCCCGGCTTGAACATCAGCGCGTACCGCTGCTGCCCGAACTGGTTGCGCTCCTGCTGGGCGAAGATCTGGTCGACCCTGCTCTGGATCGTCGCCGCCGACATGGACGGGTCGAAGACGATCGCGTTCGGGCCGAAGTCCGGAGTACCGGGCACTGGGGGCACGGGGGTGGTTCCTCCTGCGGGGACAAGGGTGAACGACTGCGCGCTCGACCCGGTGCACCCCCACTGCTGGAGCTGCACGCTGTCGGCCGTGGACGAGCCGGGCACGTCCAGGCACTTCCCGCTCAGCCTGCTGACGAAGCGGTAGGAGCCGCCCGCCTGTTCTACCGCCTGCCATTGTTGGTTGTTCCCACCACCATAGGTCCAGAGGTGGATGAGTCCACCGTCGGCGGTGGACACGTTCGAGACGTCCCACACCTGCGCGGCGTCGCCCCGCGCGTTCACCCTGCTGAACCCGCCGCTGGTGGCCTGGAACTGCCACAGCTGGGCGTCGGTCCCGTTGCAGGTGTACTGCTGGAGCGCCGTTCCGTTCGCCGTCGCGGCCGAACGCGCGTCGACGCACTTGCCGGTCGCCTGGTTCACGACCGTGTACCAGACCGACGGGTCGACGGCGGCGTTCGCGGCGGGCGAGCCCACGGACAGGAACGTGACCATGCCCGCGATCACCGCCAGCACCGCGGCGAAAGCCGTTCGTCGACCGCGCGGCACGCGGCCCTTGGGACGTGGAAGCACTGTGGGAACCCTCCTCGGCCGCGGCGCGCGCGGCGTCGTCACCGACGCGCACGCGAACCGACCGACCCCCTTCGTACTGGGGGCCGACGGGCAGGGACGGGCGTGCCGGCGATCCGTCGGACAACTGTCAGCGGGGTGGAACGGACCGACGGGCGCCGTGCGGCGGAACCGCGCCCTGGAAGTGCACTACCGAGGAGCTCCGGTCATGGCGCCCAGCCGACGTCTTCCAACGACCTCGGATCTGCTCACCACGACCCCTTTCTCCGTGGTCAGGACGCTATGACTGTTACAGCCAGGTGTCAATACATCACTTAAACTAAGTCTTGAACCATGTTCCGGAGCACTCCCGGAGCTGCCCGGAACACCCTGTCCATAGGATGCCGGGGGGTGGCTTCCCTGGCGTTCGAGACCGTCTTCCGCGACACCCCTCCTCCGCGCGACGGCGCCTACCTGCTCGACCAGGCGACCACCTTCGTGAAGGGCCACTGGCTCGACCACCTCCCCGACCGCGCCTACTGGCCCCCGGAACTGGACGACCGCACCACCGTCGACCGCCGCACCCTCTTCACCATCGGCACCCGCGCCGACACCCCCTTGGGCGCCATCCACACCCTCGTCGCCACCACCGTCTGGACCACCGGCACCAAGTGGCGCAACGCCCCCAAACTCGGCGCCGTCTTCACCGCCAACCCCACCAACCTGGGCGAAAACCTCTCACTCGCCATCCGCACCACCCGCTCGGAGTCCCCAACCTCCGGCTACACCCTCCTCAGCAAACGCGGCCCCCACCCCCTCCCCGCACTGAGCACCGCCGCCACCACCCGCGTCCTCCACTTCGGCGCCTACACCCCCACCACCAACGGCCCGCTCATCCTCGACCACAACATCACCATCGCCATCAACGCCCTACGCGGCAGCACCTGGCACCCAGACGGCCCCTGGTCGACCGAGCAGTACACGGACTACCTCAACTACGCCTCCGCTTGGGCAACCCGCTGGTCCCCCCACACCCCAACCGACCTAGTCGAACGCACCCTCTCCGCCGCCGGCCAAGCCCTGGGCCGCGCCTAACCCACTAGGCGAAGCCCAACGCACAGCAAGAACGCCCCACCCACCAGCAACCCGAGCACAGACAACCCCGGCGGGCGCAGCCCGCCAGCGCCCACCCGGCGCGAAGCGCCTGGGGCCCTGTCCGACGCGCAGCGAGGATGCCTTCCCTGTCCAACGGCGCAGCCGAGGATCCCCCACTGGGCGCAGCCCGCCAGCGCGCATCCGGCGCGGAGCGCCTGGGGCCTCGTCCGCCGCGCAGCAAGGATGCCTGGTCCGACGGCGCAGCCGAGGATGCCCTGTCCGTCGCGGAGCGTCGGATGCCCTCCCCACCCACACCCCCCCACGCACCCCGACGAGAAGCCATCTCTATACCCACCCGCGCTTGTCAAGACAGCCCTACCGTCTTGACAAGCGCGGGTGGGTATAGAACACTCGGCGACCGGGGTGCCCCACCCCCAGTACGCTCCCGCGATGACCGCCACCACCGCGGGCCACCTCAACGCCATCACCGACATCCCCGGAATCCGCGTAGGCAACGCCACCAGAACCCACAACGGCGCCCTCACCGGCACCACCGTCGTCCTCCTCCCACCCGGCACACTCGCCACAGCGGACGTCCGCGGCGGCGCACCAGCCACCAGGGAAACCACCGCCCTCGACCCCCGCTACGGCGGCCGCGAGGTCCCCGCGATCGTCCTCACCGGCGGCAGCTCCTACGGCCTCTCCGCAGCCGACGGCGTCCAGACCTGGCTGGGCACCCCCACCCCCCTGGTCCCAGCCGCCGCCCTCTTCGACCTGGGCCGCGGCGGCAACTTCACCCTCCACCCCGATCCCACCCTCGGCATGGAAGCCGCAGAAGCCGCCAAAACCGCCAACCCCCACTTCCCCACCGGCAACGCAGGCGCAGGCACCGGCGCCGTCAACGCCGGCCTCAAAGGCGGCCTGGGCACCGCCAGCGCCGTCCTCCCCGACGGCACCGTCATCGCCGCCCTGGCCGCCCTCAACGCCGTCGGCACCTCCGTCGACCCCGACACCGGCCTCCCCCACGCCGCGTCGACCGGCGTGCACCACCGCTGGCGCGACGGCGAACCGGTGGCCTGGCAGGAGTTCCCGACCGCCGGCGGCGACGACCTGACCGCCGCACGATCCCACCTGATGCCGTCAAACCCGTCGACCCCGTCGAACCCGTTGAACACCGTGATCGGCGTCATCGCGACCAACGCCCGACTGACCCCGGCCCAGCTCTTCCGCTTGGCCAACTCCGCCCACGACGGCCTCGCGCTCGCGGTGCGACCCGCCCACGGCCTGTTCGACGGCGACACGGTGTTCGCGGTCGCCACCGGCACCGAGGACACCGACGCCGAGGCGGTGGTCGCGGCGGGCGCGGAGGTGTTCGCCCGCGCGCTGGTGCACGGGCTGCTGGCGGCCGAGTCGGTGACCACCGGGTGGCGCCACGTGCCCGCCTACCGCGAGCTGTACCCGCGGACAGCGGCCTCCTACCAGGCCCGATGGTGATTCCATGCGACACTTCCCCGCGTGACCGAACCAGTGAAGGGCCCGGCGTCCTACTTCCCGTCGATCGAGAAGAAGTACGGCCGCCCGATCGCGGAGTGGAAGGACCTGATCCGCGCGTCGCCGCTGACCAAGCACATGGAGCTGGTGAACTGGCTCAAGACCGAGCACGGTCTGGGCCACGGGCACGCGAACGCACTGGTCGCGCACACGCTCGCCGAATAGCCGGCTAGCTGGCCGCGGTGTGCACGGTGGCCGTGCCGCCCAAGTGCGGGACGGCGACGCGCGCGAGCTCCTCGAAGGAGTGGGCGTCCAGGACGACCATGCCCGCATGGCCGTCGCGGCCGTCGAGGACCACGGACAGCAGCACGCCGTCGTCCTCGTGGCGGGCGGTCGGCGAGGGCACGAAGACGGGTTCGCCGGGGTGCCCGCCGGGCTCGTGCCAGATCGAGGTCTCGCCGGACTGCACGTCGAGCTTCACCAGGCGGTCGAACACGTCGGCGCCGCGCGGGCCCGGAACGCCCACGCCGTAGGCGAAGCGGTAGTCGCCGCCGTTGTGCGCGCGGTAGGAGATGCGGGGCAGCTCGAACGCCTGGGCGGCGAGTCTTCGGGTGTGCAGGACACCGCCGAGCAGGTCGATCTCGTAGCGCGTGGGCAGCGCCAGCGGGAGCTCGCCGCGCCACCGGGCCGGGCGAGGGGCGTTGACGGCGTCCGCGTTGGCGTAGGTGCAGATGTCGAGCACCACGCGGTGTCCGGCGTCGCGGGCGTTGATGTGGTGGAAGGCGAAGAACGCCTCGGTGCGGTGGTCGGCGACGATCCGCCCGTCGGCTTGGTCGACCACGATGAAGCGGGTGCCGAGGTCGGGGCGCCAGCGGTGGTTGGCGATGAACGGCCTGCCGGGCGCGAGCGGGTGCCGGGGGTCGGCGACGAACGGGTACTCGACCAGCACGACGAACCGGTCGGTCACCGCGAAGCTGTGCAGGTAGCCGGGGTGCTCGGTGGGGATGGCGACCAGCAGGTCGCGGACCCGGCCGCCGGGGCGGCGGCGGTGGACGCGGTACTCGCTGCGCTCGCCGAAGCTGAGCACGTAGTCGAGGACGTCACCGGTGAGCGGGGCGTGGTGCGGGCGGGCACCGGGGGCGACGGGGTCCAGGCCGCCGGAGATGCCGACGCCGTCGAGCACACCTGGCTCGAAGTCGACCGCTATCGGCGTCTCGTGGCGGGCCCACTGGCGGTCGGCGAGCGACAGCACGTTCGCGGCGGCGTTGGGGGTGACGCGGTAGCGGGTGAAGAAGCGGGAGAACAGCGCCAGGCACGGGTCGACCGTGAACTCGGCGAAGTCGATGCGGCCGTGGCCCCGCCGCGTCGTGCGGGAGTCCAGCAGGCCGGTGCGGTAGGACACGCGTCCGCCGCCGAAACCGAAGCGGTGCAACGCGGACGGCCCGCCGAGCCAGTTGCGGAAGGCGCTCGGGGAGGTGGCGGGACCGGTGCGCAGCAGGGTGCCCGTGAGCCACTTCGGCACGGTCCCCTCGACCGGGAGGACGGGCGCCGGAACCCCGTCGACCACCCCGTCCTCGACGCCGCTCATAGCAGACCCACTCCCGATAGGGGAAACCTCGTTATGGAACACCGTTGCCAATGGTCCAGTCAAGCAGGTGGTGCGGGATACCTCGCGGCGTAACGGGTCGGTGACTCACCGACCATCGCGGTGAAGTCGCGGGCCAGGTGCGCCTGGTCCGCGTACCCCAGCTCAGCGGCCACACCGGCCCAGTCCACGGCACCGGAACGGGCCATCCGGTCGGTCACCTCGCGCAGCCGGTACCGGCGGATCACCCACTTCGGGCCGACTCCGACGTACTCGGCGAACAGCCGCTGCACCGAGCGGACGTGCGTGTCGAGGCGTTCGGCGAGCACGTCGACCCGCGTGATCCCCGGCTCGGCGGCGACCAGCGCCACGACGTCCGCGACGTGCTCGGCGGTCGGGTCCCGCTCCGGGCGCACCGAGCGCAGGAAGTCCTGCGCCACCAGCACTTGCGCGGCCTCGTCGGGTGCCTCGGCCATCGCCCGCGCGGGCACGTCCGGGAACAGGTCGGCCGCGGCCAGCACGCGGTCGGTGATCGTGGACGCGGGCCTCCCGAGGAACGGCCGGAAGCAGCCGGGCCGGAAGGCCACGCCGAACACCCGGCCCACGCCGTCGAGCACCTTGAAGCCGGACCGGCGGCCAACGCCGTGCACCTCGGCGCCACCGGCGCGGAAGGACAGCTGCACGGTCGGGTTCGGCACGACCAGCTGGCGGTACGGCGGCTGCCCGGTCAGGTCCCAGGTGACGGCCCAGAAGTGGTCGACGAACGGCGCCAGGTCCGGCGCGGGCTCGGGGAACGAGTGGTGCTGGAAGCTCGCCCACGCACCACCCAGTTCCCGGACGTCCCGGTCGGCCACCAGCCGATCCTAGTGTCGCGTTAGTCCAAGACACCCCCCGCGACGCGCCCCTACGGTGACGGCGCAACGACGACGAACGGGTGAGGAGCACGGCGGATGGCACGGGGATCGCTGGTCGGCGGCGCGGTTTCGACGACGGTGGGGGTGGTGCGGGGCGTGCGGGAGCTGGACGCGCCGACGCCGTGCGCCGAGTTCGACGTGCGCGCGCTGGTGGAGCACATGCTGACGTGGGGACCGGCGCTGGCCGGTGCCGGGCGCAAGGAAGGGGTGCCGCCGAGGGAGGGCGTGCGCGTCGGCGACGACTGGACGGCCGAGCTGGAGGCGGTGCTGGACGACCTCGTCGTGGCGTGGGGCGACGACGGCGCGTGGCAGGGCACGACGCACATGGGCGGGCCGACGGAGATGCCCGCCGACCTGGTGGGCGGGATGGTGCTCGTGGAGGTGCTGGTGCACGGCTGGGACCTCGCTCGGGCGAGCGGGCAGCACCCGGAGTGGGACGACGACGTCCTGGAGTTCGCCCTCGGCGAGGTGGCGAAGACCGCGGACCAGGGCCGCGCCATGGGGGTGTACGGCGCGGAGGTCGTCGTGCCCGACGGGGCGTCCACGGTGGACCGGGTGCTCGGGTTGACCGGGCGCGATCCGCGGTGGAAGCCGTAACAGCGTGTCAGATCCGGCAGGCTTCCAATTTCGTCACGAGAATCGCCTCGGCGCCGATCTTCGTCAGCTCGTCCATGCGCCGCTGAATTCCCTGGCGCTCGACGAGGGAACGCACGGCCACCCACCCTTCTTTCGCCAGTGGTGACAACGTCGGCGATTCGCGACCAGGGGTCAATTCGCACGCGCGGTCCACCACGTCGGTGCGGCAGACGTAATCGATCAACACGAATTCCCGCGCGTGCAGCACGCCTTGCAAGCGCTGGACCAGTACCTCTACGGCGACCTCCAACTCGGGTGACAACTTTCCGCCTTCCGTGCGGGCGAGCACCGCCTCCGAGGCCAGGATGGGCTCGCCGAACGCGACCAGGCCCGCGTTGCGCAGGGACGTCCCCGTCTCCACGACGTCGGCCACCGCGTCGGCGAGCCCGAGCTTCACGGCGTTCTCCACGGCGCCCTCGAGCTTGACCAGGTTGGCGGTCACACCCCGTCCGACCAGGTACTTCCCGACCAGGGTGGGGTAGCTCGTCGCCACCCGCCGACCGTCGAGCGCGGCGACGTCGGAGACGCCGCCCGGCTTGGCGGCGAACCGGAACTTCGACTTGGCGAAGCCCAGCGGCAGGATTTCCTTGGCGGCCTCGCCCGAGTCCATCAGCAGGTCGCGGCCGGTGATGCCGACGTCGAGGGCACCACTTCCCACGTAGACGGCGATGTCCTTCGGGCGCTGGAAGAAGAATTCCACCCCGTTCGCGCGATCGAGCATCGAAAGCTCGCGATTGTTGCGGTGCAGTTGATAACCGGCGTCGGTCAACAACTGCATGGCAGCGGCACTCAAAGAACCCTTGTTCGGTACCGCGACACGAAGCAGAGTCATGATCCAATGGTCGCACAAGGCATCCGGCATTCCACAATCCACACCGGTGGGGTTCGTGTGGGTGGACGGACTGACCGGTCTCACCCTCCGTGCATGGTGGTGGTGGGGCAGGTGGGAGGGGTCCGGTGATCGTGTTGGGGGGATCGTCGGGGCTGGGGTGCCGGGGGCTGAGGATCGGCTGTGCCGGGGATCCTTCGTCGTGCTGGTCTGGCTGCTCGTTGTGCTGGTCGGACAGTGGAGGGTGGTTCCAGGGGGTGGTTGCGTGGGTGGGTGTGGTCGATTTGACTTGGGGCCCCTCTTTTTGGGCCTCGTCGGGCGAAAAAGGGCAGGTGGTAGAGCCTGCCCGCCGACTCATTGTAGGCCCAAAAACCCCAAGTAAAATCGACCACGCTTGCGTGCTTTTGTTGCGTACCAGCGGGTTCAGTGTGCTGGTGCTGGTGCTGGTACCAGCGGGTTGGGTGTACTGGTGCTGGTACCAGCGGGTTGGGTGTGCTGGTCCTGTGCCAGCGGGTCTGGCGTGGTTGTCCTGCGTGTCAGTGGGTTCGCCGTGCTTGTCCTGCTTGCCGGCGGGTTCGCCGTGGTTGTCTTGCGTGCCAGCGGGTTCGTGGTGCTTCTCTTGCTACACCCGTTCGATCAGCATCGAGACGCCTTGGCCTACGCCTACGCAGAGCGTGGCCAGGCCGCGGGAGGTGTGGTCGCGTTCGAGGCGTCCCAGCAGGGTGACCAGGAGGCGGGCGCCGGAGGCGCCGAGGGGGTGGCCGAGGGCGATGGCGCCGCCGTCGGCGTTGACCTTCTCCTCGTCGAGTTTCAGGCGGCGGAAGACGGCGAGGCTTTGGACGGCGAAGGCTTCGTTGAGTTCGACGGCGTCCAGCTGGTCGGTGCGCCAGCCGGTGCGTGCCAGCACCTTCTCCGTGGCGGGTACGGGGCCCAGGCCCATGAGGTGCGGGGAGACGCCGGCGCCGGCGCCGGCGACGATGCGGGCGCGGGGGGTGAGGTCGTGGCGGCGGACGGCTTCCTCGCTGGCGAGGACAAGTGCGCTGGCGCCGTCGGACAGCGGGGAGGAGGAGCCCGCGGTGACGACGCCGCCGTCGCGGAAGACGGTCTTCAACGAGGCCAGCTTCTCCAGCGTGCTGCCGCGCCGGGGTCCTTCGTCGACCTCGAACACGCCGCCCTTCACCGGCACCGGGACGATCTCGGGGCTGAACCGGCCCGCGTCGGCGGCGGCGACGGCGCGGTCGTGGGAGCGCAGGGCGAAGGCGTCGGACTCGGCCCTGGTGATGCCGTCCAGGGCGGCGACCTCCTCGGCGGTCTCGCCCATGGACAACGTGGTGCCCGCGTCGAAGCGCGGGTTGGTGAAGCGCCAGCCCAGCGACGTGTCGGACACCTCGCCGGGCTTGGCCCAGGGGGTGCCGGGCTTGGCCATGACCCAGGGGGCGCGGGTCATGGACTCGACGCCGCCCGCGACGACCACGTCGGCCTCGCCAGCGCGGATGGCCTGGGCGGCGGAGGCGACGGCGGTCAACCCGCTGGCGCACAAGCGGTTCACGGTGTAACCGGGCACCTCCTGCGGGAGCCCGGCGAGCAGCACGGCCATGCGGGCCACGTTGCGGTTGTCCTCACCCGCCTGGTTGGCCGCGCCCAGCACCACCTCGTCGACGGCGTCGCCCGGCACACCCGTGCGCCGCAGCACCTCCGCGACCACCAGCGCGGCAAGGTCGTCGGGGCGGACCTGGGCGAGCGCCCCGCCGTAGCGGCCTTGGGCGGTGCGGACTCCGTCGACCAGGTAGACCTCGGGCATCAGGGTTCCCTTCCTCGGCAGGGCACTCATTATCCACCGTCCGTTCGGTCAGGAAACGAGACCTGGGCGACAATGCCGACCATGACCACGAAGCCCGTCCGTCGCGGCCGTCCCGGCTACGACCTGGAGTCGCTCCTCCAGGTGGCCGTGAAGCTGTTCAACGAGCGCGGCTACGACGGCACGAGCATGGAGGACCTGGCGCGGAAGCTGGGCATCACGAAGTCGGCGATCTACTACCACGTGCCGAGCAAGGACGAGCTGCTGCGGCTGGCGGTGGACCGGGCGCTGGACGGGCTGTTCGCGGTGGTGGCGGAGATCGAGGACGTGCCGGGCCGGGCGATCGACCGGCTGGAGCACGTGCTGCGCGGCAGCGTGGCCGTGCTGGTCGAGCAGCTGCCTTTCGTCACGCTCCTGCTGCGGGTGCGCGGCAACACGAAGGTCGAACGGGCGGCGCTCGCGCGGCGGCGCGAGTTCGACCACCTCGTCACGGACCTGGTCAAGCAGGCCGAGTCCGAGGGCGACGTGCGCGAGGGCCTGGAGCCCGCGACGGTGGCGCGGCTGCTGTTCGGCATGGTCAACTCGCTGACCGAGTGGTACCGCCCGCGCAAGGGCTCCGACCACGTCGACCTGGCCGACGCGGTGTGCCGCGTGGCGTTCGACGGGATCCGCAAGAGCTAGTGCGGCGGGTCCGGGTGGACCCGCCGCCGACGACAGCGGGAGTCCGGCCTCAGACGCCGGGATCGGGTGCGCTCATGTCCCCCGTCCCCGGCGTGCCGTCGACCAGCCCGTAGCGCAGGTACACCGCACCCATCGGGCCCGCCACCGGCGGCGCGAGGAGCGCCAGGTTCGTGGGCACCGCGCCGTCGTCGAACACCTTCCTGCCGACGCCGAGCACGATCGGGTGCACCAGGAGGTCGAGGCGGTCCACGAGCTTCTCGCGCAGCAGGGTCTGCGCGAGGTCGAGGCTGCCGATGACCTTCACGTGCTCGTGCCGGTCGCGGATCTCGCGGACGGCGGCCACCAGGTCCGGGCCGAGGTGGGTCGAGGAGCTCCAGGCGAGGTCGGGGGTGCCGCGGGAGGCCACGTACTTCGGGACCTTGTTGAACCGGACCGCGGTCTCGCCGATCGGGCCGTCTTCCTGGTGCGGCCAGAAGCCGGCGAACACGTCGTAGGTCTTCCGGCCGAGCAGGAGGGCGTCCATGCCCTCGTGCCCGGTGTCGATCCCGGCCCCGTCGATCTCGCCCAGCATCGGCACCTGCCAGCCGCTGAACGGGAACTCCGGCGAGTCCTCGTCGGGGCCGCCGGGCGCCTGCGCGACGAGGTCGAGGGTCGTGAACAGCTCGAGGTGGACGAGGCCCATGGGGTGCTCCCGGCGGTGGGGGTGGTCAGCGGTCGGGAGGTAGACCCGAGGGCGCCGGGAAACTCATCGCGGCCTCAGACGGCCCGCCAGTACAGCCCGGCGTCGCGGAGCAGCAGACCGGCGTCGACCAGGTACCGGCGCAACGTCACGTGGTCGGCCTCCCCGCCCTCGCACCAGGCGACCAGCGTCGCGTTGACCTCGGACTCCGGGTAGCGGCGGCCCGGCTCGAACGAGTCGGCGACGTGCTCCAGCACGGTGCGCCGCTTGGTCTCCTGCGCCGGGAAGCGGACCAGCCTGCCGCCGCGGACGAACGTGCGCAGCACCTGGTCCTCGTGCTCGACGGCGGGCGCCACCGCCGAGGCCGCCACCTCCTTGAACAGCTCCGCGTGCAGCACGACGCCGTCCGGGCGCGACGACACCAGACCACCCGCCTCCAGCCTCCCCAGCGCCTTGACCACCACGCGGGCGTCCAGCGCGGCGGCGGTGGCGATCTCGGACGGCGTGCGGGCGCCGAGGACGACGGCGGCCACGACGCGGAGGCGGTCCGGTTCGGCGAGCAGGCCGACGAGCAGTTCGGGCGTCATGGGAGTCGAGCTAACCCCATGCGCGTCCGGGGTCACACTCCAATTTTTACTTGGTGTACCAATCTTTGGTACGCTAACCACATGGAAGAGGACCCGCTGGCGCTGGAGAACCAGGTCTGCTTCGCGCTGTCGATCGCGGCGCGCGGGGTCGTGGCCGTCTACAAGCCACTGCTGGAACCGATGGGCCTCACGCACCCGCAGTACCTCGTGATGCTCGCCCTGTGGCAGCGCGACCCGTTGTCCGGCAAGGAGCTCTGCCGCCTGCTGCGGCTGGACCCCGGCACCCTCTCGCCCCTGCTCAAGCGCCTCGAGGCCGCCGGCTACCTCACCCGCGACCGCGACCGCGGCGACGAACGCGCGCTCGCGGTGACGTTGACGCCCGCCGGACGGGCGTTGCGCGACGAGGCGTTGAAGATCCCGCCCGCGATCGTCTCCAGGCTCGACATGGGCCTGGACGAGCTGCGGACCCTGCACAGCTCGCTCACCCGCGTGATCGCCGCGGCACACCAGGAGTCGTCATGACACCGAACCCGTTCCTGCACCTGTGGTACCTGCTCGGCGGGAGGCTGCCGCGGCGCTACCGCGAGTGGGTGTTCGCCGACGTGACCAGGAAGGACTGGCTGGTCCGGTTCACCGTCCGCGCGCTGCTCCAGGTGCTGCCGCTGAGCCTGGCCATCGCCCTGGTCCTCGTGCTGGCGCTCGGCTCGCCCGTCGGGCTGGCCGTGGCGTGCGGCGGGATCGGGCTGATCGTCGGGGTGTACTTCTCGCTGTCGTACGCGGCGGAGAGCGTGGAGAACCGGGTGACGAAGTACGGGTACCCGCGCGGGTCGGCGGGCGAGTACCGCCGGAGCCACCACGACAAGGACGAGGAAGACCGCTACAACTCGACCTGGCGGAGCTGACCGGTCCGGTACTCCTGCGGGCTGACCCCGTGTTCGCGCTTGAACGCGGTGCTCAGCGCGAACGGGCTGCCGTAGCCGACCTGCCGGGCGACGGCGCCGACGGTGGCGTCGGACTCGCGGAGCAGGTCCGCGGCCAGCGCGAGCCGCCACCCGGTGAGGAACGCCATCGGGGGCTCGCCGACCAGCTCGGTGAACCGCCGGGCCAGCGCCGCGCGGGACACGCCCGTCTTCGCGGCCAGCCCGGCGACGGTCCACGGGTGCGCGGGGTCGTGGTGCAGCAGCCGCACGGCCTGCCCGACGACCGGGTCGCCCAGCGCGCGGTACCAGGGCGGGGCGTCGGAGCGGGCGAACCAGGCGCGCAGCACGGCGATCAGCAGCAGGTCGAGGAGGCGGTCCAGGACGACCTCCTGGCCGGGGTCGTCCTTCACGATCTCGGCCGCCAGCAACGGGACCACCGGGCAGTCCCAGTCGCCCTCGGCGAGCACCAGCAACCGCGGCAGGGCGTCGAGCAGCCGTCGGCCGATCTCGCCGCGCATCGGGTACGCGCCGGTGAGCATGACCATCGCGCCGTCGGGGTCGGTGCCCCAGGTGCGGACGCCGAGCGCCATCTCCTGCGCCAGGCCGCGGCCGTCGGGGGTCTCGCAGCGCTGGCCGGGGTGGATCACGGCCAGCGGCGGGGTGGTCGGGTCGTCGGCGACGGTGTATGGGTCGGGGCCGAGGACCACGGCGACGTCACCCGCGGCCAGGCGCACCGGGGTGCCGGTGTCGTGCACGATCCAGGCGTGCCCGCGCACCACCGACACGACGGTGAGCGGCGCCTCGTCCTGGATGCGGACCGACCACGGCGGGTCTAGGACGGTGCGCAGGAGGAACGCGCCGCGGGCGCGCGGACCGTCCAGGAGCCCCGCCAGTGCGTCCACCCGACCAGCGTAGACGGACGCGCACAGCGGTGAGCGCCTCGACGATGGTCCGGGCGCGCCGACCCGCCGACACTCGGCGCATGGACACGTTGCGCGGCGCCTCGCTGGTCGGGGCCACCCTCACCACCGGCCTCATGGCGGGCCTCTTCTTCGCCTACACCTGCTCGGTCATGCCCGCGCTCAAGGGCGCGGACGACCGGACGTTCGTCGACGCGATGCAGCGGGTCAACGTCGCGATCGTCAACGGGTGGTTCCTGCTCGCGTTCCTGGGCGCGGCCGTGCTGGGGGTGCTGGCGGCGTTCCTGCACCTCGGCCGCGCCGGGTTCGGCTGGGTGCTGGCGGGCGCGGTGCTCTACCTGGCCGCGATCGCCGTGACGGCCGCGGTCAACATCCCGTTGAACAACGCGCTCGACGCCGCGGGCGACCCGGCGGCGATCACCGACCTGGCCGCGGTGCGCACGCGGTTCGAGACCACCTGGGTCCCGTGGAACCTCGTGCGCACCCTGACGTCCACGGCCGGTTTCGCCTGCCTCGCCTGGGCTCTGCGCGTCTAGACGGGCACGTGCCCGGTGCGGTGGTGATCCCTACTCGGTGAACATGGTGAACGACCGCATCCGGTCGAAGCGCCGCGCGGCGAGGTCGTCCGGGCCGATCAGGAAGCACCCGTGGTAGAACTCGCTCGCCGTGGGGAACTGGGCCAGCGGCACCCAGTCACGGGTCAACCGGTGCGCCTCCTCGGGCAGCAGGCGGAACAGCTCCTCCCTCGCCGTGCCGCGGCCGTCGAGGTCGTCGAACGCCATCTGCGTCCACGGGTCGTCCTGGCCGCCGATCCCGCGGCCGTACCCGCCG
The DNA here is from genome assembly GCF_003002815.1 of Umezawaea tangerina. Classification (GTDB taxonomy): domain Bacteria; phylum Actinomycetota; class Actinomycetes; order Mycobacteriales; family Pseudonocardiaceae; genus Umezawaea; species Umezawaea tangerina. The sequence continues at coordinate 338,881 of NZ_PVTF01000009.1, forward strand.
AGGCGAAGCGTGCAGGAGCGGTCCTGGTCCGGCCAGAGGTCCTCGACGAGCGCGCACAACCCGTCGACGTGCTTCAGCTCGTCGTACAACCGCTTCACGGAGTCCGCCTCGGAGTCTGCGTCGCGGTCGACGATCCACTCCGGCAGCACCGGTCGCACCCACGCGGCGAGCGCGTGCTCGGGGAGGAGGAACGGGACCTCCTCGTGGAAGGACGTCCTGGTGTCGTGGCCGGGCGGCGGTGGGGCCACCTCCGTCTCCGTGCCCGCCGGGACGTGCAGGACTCGGGAGAACTCGGTGGTGGGGTGTTCCTCCATGTCCTCCTCGTGGTGCAGGAAGAACAGCAGCGAGCCGTCTTCCGGCAGGTCGAGTCCATCGGCCCGAGGCAGGGCCGCGCAGTCGACGGAGCCGATGAACGGCAGGGGGTCACCCGGCCACGCCACGCCCACCGGGAGCCGGGGAAGCCCTCCGAACTGCCCGACGACCCGGTCCCCGGCACCGCTCGGCCCCGCCCAGATCGCGAACCGGAGCTGGTGGGCGAACTTGTCGACCTCGTCCCGCGGGATGCCCAGATCGACCGCCGCACCACGAAACCGCTCATATCGCTGCATGGCGGAGCATGATCGCAGATCGGTGGAAGCGCTCCCTCTCCCCCGGAGTCCAGGACTCGGGGGCCTGCTGGACTAGGGCGTGTGTCGAAGTCTCGTTCGATGGGAGTCGCGCCTGAGGTGGTTCCTGGCGGTGCGGCCGACTGGCCCGCATGCCGCTGTTGTATGCGGGCCAGTCGGCCGTGCCCCCAGGGGCCGCCTCAGGCCCGGCTACCGCGAACACGGACTTCGACACACGCCCTAGAGGTCGCCCAGCGCGGTGATCGGCGACTCGACGCAGTCGGCGACGTACCGCAGGAACCCGCCCGCGGTGGCGCCGTCGCAGACGCGGTGGTCGAACGCCAGCGTCAGCTCGCACACCTTGCGCACCGCGAGCTGCCCGTCCACCACCCACGGCCGGTCGATGATCCGGCCCATGCCGAGGATCGCGGCCTCCGGGTGGTTGATGATCGCGGCCGAGCCGTCCACGCCGAACACGCCGTAGTTGTTGACCGTGAAGGTGCCGCCGGTCAGGTCGGCGGGGGCGAGCCTGCCAGCCCTGGCCGCCGCCGTGCGCTCGGCCAGTGCCGCCGACAACGCGCTCGCGGTCAGCTCCTGGGCGTCCCGCACGACCGGCACGACCAGGCCGCGGTCGGTCTGCGCGGCGAACCCGAGGTGCACCCGGTCCAGCACGACGATCTCGTCGCCCTCGACGCGGGAGTTCAGCTCGGGGAACTTCCTGAGCCCCAGCACGGTGAACCGGGCCAGCAGCGCCAGCAGGCCGACGTCCTTGAGCGCGGCGCGCGCCTCCAGGAACGCGGTGGCGTCGACATCCACCCACACGGTCGCCTCGGGGATCTCCCGGCGGGACGTGGAGAGCTTGTCCGCGACGGTCTTGCGCAGTCCCTTCAACGGGATCCGGCGCCCTTCCGCGGCGGGGGCGGTGGCCGCGCGCTTCGCCAGCTCCTGCTCGACGTCGTGGCGGCGGATGATGCCGGACGGCCCGGTGCCGGTGACCCGGTCGAGGTCGACGCCGTTCTCCCGTGCCAGCCGCCGGACCAGCGGCGAGATGACGCCGGGCCGCGCCGTCACGACCGGCGCCGACGTCATGACCTGCGCCGCCCGTGCGCGGCGGCGCCTGCGCGGGGCCTCCGACGTGCCGTAGCCGATCAGCACGTTGCCGCTGCCCTGCTCGGGCACGACCACACCGGGCTCCTGGAACCCCTCGTCCCCGCCGACCGTCAGCAGCACCGCGCCGACGGCCAGCGACTCGCCCGCCTTGCCGTGCGTGGCCGTGACGACGCCCTCGAACGGGCACGGCACCTCGACGACCGCCTTCGCGGTCTCCACCTCGACCACGGGCTGGTCGACGGACACCTTGTCCCCCACCGACACCAGCCACGTGACGATCTCGCCCTCGGTCAGGCCCTCGCCGAGGTCGGGCAGCAGGAAGTCAGGCACCGCGACCAGCCCCCACGACCTCGTCGTCCCACTGCAGGCGGCCGATCGCGTCCAGGATCCGGTCCACGCCGGGCAGGTGGTGCTCCTCCAGCTTCGGCGGCGGGTAGGGGATGTCGAACCCGGTCACCCGCAGCACGGGCGCGTGCAGGTGGTGGAAGCAGCGCTCGGTGACCCGTGCGACGACCTCCGCGCCGTACCCGCCGAACCCGGACGCCTCGTGCACGACGACCGCGCGCCCGGTGCGCCGCACCGACGCGCACACGGTCTCGTCGTCGAACGGCGACAGGCTGCGCAGGTCGACGACCTCGACGTCCCAGCCCTCCTCGGTCGCGGCCTCGGCGGTCTCCAGTGCCGTCGCGACCATCGGGCCGTAGGCGATCAGCGTGACGTCCCGGCCGGGCCTGCGCACGACCGCGCGGTCGAACCCGACCCGGTCCGCGCCGGGCGTGACCTCGCCCTTGGACCAGTAGCGCCGCTTGGGTTCGAGGAAGATCACCGGGTCCGGCGAGTCGATCGCGTCGCGCAGCAGGTCGTAGGCGTCCTGCGGGGTGCCGGGCGTGACGACGCGCAGGCCGGACGTGTGCGTGTAGTAGGCCTCCGACGAGTCGCAGTGGTGCTCGACGCCGCCGATGCCGCCGCCGTAGGGGATGCGGATGACCACGGGCACCTCGACCTTGCCGCGGGTGCGGTTGCGCATCTTGGCCAGGTGGCTGGTGATCTGCTCGAACGCCGGGTAGGCGAACGCGTCGAACTGCATCTCCACCACGGGCCGCATCCCGTTCATGGCCATGCCGATCGCCGTGCCGACGATGCCGGACTCGGCCAGCGGGGTGTCGAACACCCGCCGGTCGCCGAACCGCGCGGCCAGCCCGTCGGTGATCCGGAAGACGCCGCCGAGCGGGCCGACGTCCTCGCCGAACACGAGCACCCGGTCGTCCGCCTCCAGCGCGTCCGCGAGGGCGCGGTTCAGCGCGCCGGACATGGACAGCGCGCTCATGCCAGCTCCTCCGCGAGCATCGCCGCCTGCTCCTGGAGGTGGCTGGTCGGCTGGGCGTACACGTGCGCGAACAGCTCCGCCGGGTCGACCTCGACGTCGGTGTTCATCACCTCGCGGACCGACGCGGCGAACGCCTCCGCCTCCTGCGCGACGGCCGCGCGCCGCGCGTCGTCCAGCAGGCCCTTCGCCGCCAGGTGGCTCTCGATCCGGTCCACCGGGTCGCGGTCCAGCCACGCCGCCACCTCGTCGGCGTCGCGGTAGCGGGTCGCGTCGTCGGCGTTGGTGTGCGCCTCGACCCGGTAGGTCAGCGCCTCGACCAATGTCGGGCCCCCGCCCTCGGCGGCCGTGCGGACCGCGTCGCGCACCACCGCGTACACCGCGGCCGGGTCGTTGCCGTCGACCAGCACCGACGGCACCCCGTAGCCGACTCCCTTGTGCGCCAACGAGGGCGCGGCGTTCTGCTTGCTCATCGGCACGCTGATCGCGTAACCGTTGTTCTGCACCAGGAACACCACCGGCGCCTTCCACACCCCGGCGAAGTTCAAGGCCTCGTGCGTGTCGCCCTCGCTCGTCGCGCCGTCGCCGACCAGCACCAGCGCCACGGTGTCCTCGCCCTTGAGCGACGCCGCCTGCGCCAGGCCCACCGCGTGCAGGGTGTTCGTCGCCAACGGCGTGCACTGCGGCCCCACCCGGTGCTCGTACGGGTCGTACCCCAGGTGCCACCCGCCCTGCAGCAGCGTCAACGTCTCCCCCGCCGGCACTCCCCTGGTCACCAGCGCCACCGAGTCGCGGTAGGTCGGGAACAACCAGTCCTGCTCCCGCAGGGCCAGCACCGCCCCCACCTCGCACGCCTCCTGGCCACGCGACGACGGGTACACCGCCAGCCGTCCCTGCCGCGTCAACGCCGTCGCCTGCGTGTCGAACCGCCGCCCCACCACCATCTTGCGGTGCAGCTCCAGCAGCACGTCGTCCCCCGGCATCTCCAGCACCGGGTCCGCCACCGGCTCACCGGTCTTCGTCAACAACGACAACGGCTCGTCGGTCGGCAGCAGTGAACGCTCCCGCGCGGGCAGGCTGGTGCGCACCATCGGTGTCCTCCTCGACCCTGGGAAGGCCCATGGTGAACTGGCTCACAGCCAATGTTCTAGTTCTCGGGCGTTTTCCTGGACGAACGGCTCCCACCAGCACATATCGTTGGCCACATGCCCACCAAGCCACGCGCCAAGGCCCCCACCCCTGGACGTCTGGACCCCTTGGACGACACCGACCGCCGCATCGTCGAAGAGCTCCGCACCGACGGCCGCCTCTCCATGCGCACCCTCGCCGAACGCCTGCACATCTCCCGCGCCGGCGCCTACTCCAGGGTCGACCGCCTGCACCGCGACGGCGTCATCACCGGCTACAGCGCCGACATCGACCCGGAACGCTACGGCTTCGGCATCTCCGCCTACGTCTACCTCAAGATCAGCCAGCACTCCTGGAAAGCCGTCCGCAGACGCATCCAGGAAATCCCCGAGGTCTGGCACGGCGCCCTCGTCTCAGGCGACTACGACCTGGTCCTCCTCGTCCGCGCCCCCGACGCCCACAGCCTCCGCGACCTCGTCCTCAACCGCCTGCAAACCATGCCAGACGTCACTTCCAGCCACACAGTGCTGATCCTCGACGAACTACACACCCCCACAACCTGACAACCCCAACCCCAGGTCCCCCACTCGTGAAGACCCCCAAACGAAACCGAGGTTTACCCGCCGGACCAAGCCCGCTACCGCGCATCCGACGCGAAGCGCCCCACCGCCTTGTCCAAAGCGCAGCAAGGATGCCCGTCCGACGCGTAGCGAGGACCCCCCAACGGGGCGCAGCCCGCCACCCCCAACCGGCGCGGAGCGCCCGCCCGCCTTGTCCGACGCGCAGCGAGGATTGCCCGGTCGGCGCCAGCCGATGTCCTGTCAGGCGCAGCCTGATGCCCTCGGAAACCCACCCTTCCCCCCCGCACACCCCGACGAGAAAGCCATCTCTATGCCCACTCCTGCTTGTCAAGACAGCCCTACCGTCTTGACAAGCAGGAGTGGGCATAGAACACTCGGCGAGCCGGGGTGAACCCCCTCACGAACACCCCAAACCAAGGGTCCCCCAACCCAGAAGACCCCCCAATACACAAGGTACTCAAGAGGTCCGACAACCCCACCAAACCCACACCCCCCAACCAGAAACCCCACCATGCCCCCCACCACCAGGATCACCTGGCCCGACCTCCCCCTCCACATCCGCTCCACCGTCGAATCCATCCTCGGCGACACCGTCACCACCGCCGTCTCCCAACAAGGCGGCTTCTCCCCCGGCACAGCCGACCGCGTCACCACCTCCACCGGCCTCCGCGCGTTCGTCAAAGCCGTCAGCACAGCCCAGAACGCCCACTCCCCCGCCCTGCACCGCCGCGAGATCCTCGCCACCAGCACCCTCCCCTCCACCGTCCCCGCCCCTCACCTCCTCGGCTCCCACGACGACGGCGACTGGGTCGTCCTGGTCCTCGAGGACATCGAAGGCCGCCACCCCAAAACCCCGTGGACACAAGAAGAACTGACCCTGGTCCTCACAGCACTCACAGAGATGGCGAGAACGACGACCCCGTCCCCCACCCTGGAAACCACCGCCGAACGCCTCCAGGAGGACTTCCAAGGCTGGCACCGAGTCGTCGAAAAACCGACCACTCTGGACCCGTGGACCAACACCCACCTGGACGACCTGCGCGCACTCGCCGACCACGGCCTGGCAGCCCTCACCGGTGACACCCTCGTCCACACCGACATCCGCGCCGACAACATCCTCCTGGGCCCCGACGACAGCGTGACCATCGTCGACTGGCCGTGGGCCTGCCGCGGACCGGCGTGGATGGACTCCCTGCTGACACTCGTCAACGTCCGCCTGCACGGCGGCCACGACACCACCAGGCTCCTGGACCGCCTCGACGTGGACCGCGCGGACGCCATCGGCGTCCTGGCCGGCCTCGCCGGCTTCTTCACCGACGGCGCCCGGCTCCCCGCACCACCCGGCCTACCGACCCTCCGCGCGTTCCAACGCGCCCAGGCCACCTCGACGCTCTCCTGGATCCGCGAACTGCTCGACGAACACTGACGCGATGCCTGCCCCAGAAACCAGGCAGCAACGAACCAGGCAGCAGCGAACCGGGCCCCAGCAAACAGGGCAGAAACAGGTCAGGCACCCGAGATGCAGGGTCCCGGGTGCCTGAGCCTCAAGCCCGGAGGTCCGGGCGGGAAACGGCTACCAGCCGAAGTTCTGGGTCCAGTAGATGCCGAACGAGCCGCCCTTGGCCACGCCGACACCGAGCGCCTTCAGTCCGCAGTTGAGGATGTTCGCGCGGTGCCCCGGCGACTCCATCCAGCTCTTCATCACGTCGGCCGGGGTCTGCTGGCCGGCGGCGATGTTCTCCGCGCCGGGACTCGGGTAGCCGGCGGCCTTGATGCGGTCGACGAACGTGCGGCCGTCCTTGGAGACGTGGTCGAAGTAGTTCTGGTTCGCCATGTCCTGGCTGTGCCCGCGGGCGGAGGTGCCGAGCCGCTTGTCGGCGACCAGCGGGGCGCACCCGGCGTTGGAGCGCTCCTTGTTGGTGAGCTCGACGACCTTCGCCTCCTGCGCGTCGGCCTCGGTGGGCGTCGGGGCGGGAGGTGCGGGTGGGTCGGCGGGCTTCTCCGTCGTCTGCGGCGGGGCCTGGGGCGCGGGCGTGGTCGTCGAGGTCTCGGTGGTGGTCGTCGTCGGTGGAGCCGAGGAGACCGCGCTGGAACTGCTGGGCGCGCTGGAGCTGCCGGACGGCGAGGAGGAGCTGGGGCCGGTCAGGGCGTCCGGGGACGACGGCGAGGTGGCCGTCGTGGGACTGGGGGTCTGGGTCACCCAACCACCACCACCGCCACCCGCTGCGACGGTGCCACCGCCTTCGCAGCCGGCGACCAGCAACACGGTGCTGGCGACCAGGAGGAACGAGCGAACGGCAGTCGTGGTGCGTGGCACAGCGAGCGTCCTCTTCTGCGGCAAGTGACGAATTAATGGCCACGCAAAACACTAGCCGCATTCGAAACAATGTCAAGGAGCATTTATTTATGGAACATTTAATGTTCACATCAGGAAAAGAAAAGGCGACTTGACCTAATCCGGCAGCCGGACGAGCCGCAGCTGGACCCTGGTGCCGCCCAGCGGCCCCCGGTCGATCCGCAGCGACCCGCCGGTCGCCTCGGCCGCGCGCCGGACGATGTCCATGCCCAGCCCGGTCGACCCCGCCCCGCTCACGCCCCTGCGCAGCGCGGCCTCGGTGTCCGGGATGCCGGGACCGGCGTCCTCGATCACGATGACCACGCGCTCCGCCTGGTGGAACAGCGCGACGACGAAGTTCGTGCCCTCCGGGGTGTGCCGGAAGATGTTGCCGATCACGGCGTCCATCGCGGCCGCGAGGTCGGACCGCGCGAGCCCGACCATGGCCCGCTTCTCGGTGCCGCGCAGGTTCCACAGGCGCTGCTGGTCGTCGGCCAGCGCCGACCAGAAGACCAACCGGTCCTGCACGACGAGAGCGGCGTCGCACCGGTTGCTGTCCGGGTCCGTCAGCTCACGGCGGGCCGCGCGGATGAGCTCGTTCACCTCGCGCTCCAACGCGTGCACGGCCTGCCGCACGCGATTGGCGCTGCTGTCGGTGCCGAGGGTTTCGGAATCGAGACGCAATGCCGTCAACGGGGTGCGGAGGCGGTGCGAAAGATCGGCGAGCACTTCACGTTCGGATGCGACCAGTTGGCCTATCCGTGCGGCCATCCGGTTGAACGCGCCACCGGCCTCGACCAGCTCCGGCGGCCCGGTCGGCTCCACGCGCGCGGTCAGGTCGCCCTGCTCCATCTTCCGCGCGCCGTCGGCCAGCGCCTGCGCGGCGCTCACGACCCGCGCGCCCAGCCGGTCGGCGACCAGCACCGACCCGAGGACCAGCACGATCGCCACCCCGGACAGCGCGAGCCACGCCGACTCGACCCCCCTGGACAGGTCCGCCTCCGGGATGAACGCCTCGACGACGGCCACCCGGCCGCGGTCGAGCACCACGGGCTGGAGGTAGACGCGGCCGTCGGACACCGAGGCGGTGAACGACTTGCCCTCCTCCTTCGCGGTCGCGAGCTGCTCGGGGGTCGACTTCACGAACCCGAGCACCTGCCCGCTGGGCAAGTGCACCGCGATGCGGCCCGCGCCGCCGAACTGCGTGCTGGCGAGCGCCTGTTCGATGGCCTTCGGCTCGTTGGTGATGACCAGGACCGGGGTGAGGGCCACGGCCTGGCGTTCGGCGTCGGCGAGTGCGCGGTCCTCGGCGAGCTGCGCCACGACCAGCGCCAAGGGGATGAGGAACGCCAACGCGATCATGGAGGTGACCGCGAGGGCGACCAGCGCGAGCGAGCGTCTCACCCAGCCGCCGTGAGCTTGAACCCGACACCGCGGACGGTGTGCAGGTAACGGGGCGCCGCCGCGCGCTCACCGAGCTTGCGGCGCAGCCAGGACAGGTGGACGTCCAGCGTCTGGTCGTCCTGGTTGCCGGGCATGTTCCACAGGTTCGCCAGCAGCTCGCCGCGCGGCACGACCTTGCCCTCGCGGGCGGCCAGGTACGCGAGGAGGTCGAACTCCTTGCGCGTCAACGCGAGCACCCGGCCGCTCAGCGCGGCCTCGCGGCGTTCCAGGTCCACCACCAGCTCGCCGACCCGCAACGGCTCGTGCGCGTCGTCGCGCCGGGCCCGGCGCAGCACGGCGGCCAACCGCGCGGCCAGGTGGTCGCTGGAGAACGGCTTCACGAGGTAGTCGTCCGCGCCCGCGTTCAGCAACCGCACGATCTCGGTCTCGTCGTCGCGGGCGGTCGCCACGATCACGGGCACGTCGCACACGCCGCGCATCATGCGCAGCGCGTCGCCGCCGTCCATGTCCGGCAGACCCAGGTCCAGCACGACCACGTCGAACGTCCCCGACGTGATCTCCCGCAACGCGTCCAGCGCGGTCCCGACGGGGGTGACCGCGTTGCCGAGTGCGGTGAGGGCTCTGGTCACGGCCGAGCGCACGACCGGATCGTCCTCGACGAGCAGCACCGAAGGCATGGGAGGACGGTACTGGCAGGATGCAACCCGTGGCACATGGCATCCGGTACATCGCGGCCTGGCTCGCGTCGACGGCGGTCGCCGTGGCGCTGTCCTGGCTGGGCGTGCGCTCGGTGCTCGACGCGGGCGTGCAGCAACGCCCCCAGGTGGTGACCGGCCGCACCCTGGAGACCAGCAGCGCCACCACCACCGCGACCACCACCCGCCCCTCCAGCCCGCCACCGCCCTCCTCGGTCACGTCCGCGCCCAGCACCACCAGCAGCACCCCGTCCTCCTCCGCGGTCTCCTCCACCAACCCCTCGACGCCCGCACGGCTGGCGTCCACGGAGGGCAGCTGGTCGGAGGAGAACGGCAAGCAGGTCTACGTCCGCAGCTTCCAGCTCGACGGCGGCGAGGTCGCCGTCCGCTTCACCGCGGACTCCGTCCAGACCATCTCCGCCACCCCCCGCCAGGGTTTCGCGGTGTCGGTCCAGCAGCCGACGGGCACGTCGCTGGTGGTCGAGTTCCAGAGCTCGGCGGAGAAGTCGAAGCTCGAGGCGAACTGGCAGGACGGCCCCCGCTGGAAGATCACCGAGACCGGCTGACGGCCCGAGCGGCCGACCGGACGCGTTCGTGATGTGATCGCGGCATGGCGCACCCCGGTGAACCCCATCACGACGGCCTCGCGGGCAGGTTGAACTGGTTGCGGGCGGGGGTGCTGGGCGCGAACGACGGGATCGTGTCGACCGCCGGACTCGTCGTCGGGGTGGCCGGTGCGACGACGGACCGGACGGCGATCCTCGCGGCCGGGGTGGCGGGACTGGTCGCGGGGTCGCTGTCGATGGCGGGCGGGGAGTACGTGTCGGTGAGCACTCAGCGCGACACCGAGCAGGCGGCGCTGGCGCTGGAGCGGCAGGAACTGCGGGAGATGCCGGTCGAGGAGGAGCAGGAGCTCGCCGGGATCTACCAGGACAAGGGGCTGTCGGCGGAGCTGGCGGCGCAGGTGGCGCGGGAGCTGACGCGCGCGGACCCGTTGCGGGCGCACGCCGAGGCCGAGTTGGGCATCGATCCGGACGAACTGACCAGTCCGTGGCAGGCGGCGGGGGCGTCGTTGGTGTCGTTCGCGGTGGGGGCGCTGGTGCCGGTGGTGGCGATCACCGCGCCGCCGACTTCGTGGCGTGTGTGGACGTGCGTGGTGGCGGTGTTGGTGGGGTTGGTGGGGACTGGGGTGGTCAGTGCGTGGGTGGGGGGTGGAGGGGTTCGGAGGGCTGTGGTGAGGAATGTGGTGGTGGGGGCGGTGACGATGGTGGTGACTTATTACATCGGGGTGTTGTTTGGGGTGACTGTGGGGTGAGGGGGGGTGGCGCTGGTGAAGTTGGGTTGCGGCCGTCCCGCCCTGCGAGTTTGGCTTTCGGCCCTCTCACCCTCCGGGGAAGCCCGGCCCCCGGCGCGCGATTGTCTCAATGCTTGATCTTGCTTGTCAAGACGGTGAAGCTGTCTTGACAAGCAAGATCAAGCAGGAGGGCGCTGTGGATCGGGGGCAGAGGGGGAGTCTGGCTTCGCCAGCATCGGACTCCGTCCGACTCGGGCATCGGGCTCCGCCCGACACTGCATCCTCGGCTTCGCCGTCGGACGAGGCATCCTCGCTGCGCGTTGGACAAAGCATCCGCACTGCGCGTCGGACAGAGCATCCTTGCTTCGCGGCGGACAAGGCCCCAGGCGCTTCGCGCCGGATGCGCGCTGGCGGGCTGCGCCCATCGGGGTGGGGTGGCGTGGGTGAGGACGGCGTGTCGGTCGGGTGGGCGGTAGACCTGCGGTTCCAAGGCGATGTGGGCCTCGGCGGTGGCGAAGCGCAGGGCTACCAGGGAGTCTAGGTCGGTGGCGGTCGCTTGGCGCATGATCATGGGGGTGATGGTGCGCTACGGCTAGAGGGTGACGAGCAAGGTCGCGGTGTAGCCGGTGGTGGGGGTGCCGGTGACGGTGGCCAGTTGGGTGTCGTGGCCGTCGGCGAAGACCATGTCGGAGTCCAATGAGGTCGACGCGAGGTTGCGGATGCTGGCGGTGTAGCCGTCGGTGGCGTAGACGGTGTCGCAGACGTCCTTCGGGAAGGCGAGCTGGGTGGTCTTGACGGGGTCGCCCGCCCTGGTGGCCTCGGAGAGGGTCGGGTAGACCTCGAAGTGGGCGTGGGGCCAGCGGCCGGAGTAGGCGGCGGGGAAGACGGTGGTGAAGGTGACCTTGCCGTCCGCGTCGGCCTCCTGGACGCCGCGCAGGTAGTTCTGGTCGGTGACGCCCTTGGAGTACATCGAGTAGTTGCCGTCGCGGTCGCAGTGCCACAGGTACACGGCGGCGCCGGTGTAGGCCTTGCAGTCCTTCTGCACGGTGAGCGCGATGGTCAGCGGCACGCCCTGGGCGGTGCCCGAGGAGGCGCCGAAGCTGGAGCGGATGTCGGTGCGGACGATGCCGCTCTCGGTGAGGACGTTCGGGCCGTTGGTGCCGTCGCCGGGATAGGGGCCGGCGGTCTCGTCGGGGATCTCGGTGGCGCAGGCGGTCGCGGAGGCGGAGGCCGCGGCGGAAGTGGTGCCGGAGGTCGCGGTGGCGGCACCGGTGGAGCCACTGGCGCAGCCGACGAGGGTGGCGAGTCCGGCGCCGCCGAACAGGGCGAGGACGCGACGGCGGTTCAGGGTCGCCAGGTCGAAGGCGAGGCCCCGGTCGTGGTCAGGTGTGTGTCCGCTCATGACCTCCACTTTCGCCGCTTCACCCCGTTCGCGCGCTGTGTCCCGGCTGTACGTTTCCTGTGCAGGTCGACGGGTATCCGGCGACAACACGGCGGACCTGGGGGCATGGCGAGATGGCGGACCCGGACAGCAAGGCCGCGGAGGCGCACCACGACCTGGTGGCGCAGCCGCACGAGGAAGAGGCCGAGGGCCCGATCGCGGACGCCGAGGCGGCGGCAGCGGAGATGAGCAGCGACGAGCGGCCGCTGGGACGTCCCGGTCGGCCGCTCAACCGGAGGTCGCCGTTCTTCGTCGGCATGATCGGCGCGGCGGGCGTGGCGGTGACCTACGGGCTGTCGCAGCTCCTGCTGAGCACGCGGGACGTGCTGGTGATGATCGGGCTGGCGTTCTTCCTGGCCGTGGGGCTCGAACCCGCCGTGTCGTGGCTGGCGCAGCACCGGTGGCGGCGCGGGCTGGCGGTGTCGGCGGTGCTGCTCACCCTGGTCGGGATCCTGGTGGGGTTCCTGGTCATGGCGATCACGCCGCTGGTCGACCAGGCGACCCAGTTCGCCGCCCACGCGCCCGAGTACCTCAAGGACCTGACCTCGAAGGGGTCGGTGCTGACCGAGCTGAACACCCGCTTCGACCTGCAGAACAGGGTCCAGGAGCTGGTGACCAAGAACCAGGACACCCTGATGAACGGGATCCTGGGCGCGGGCGCGATGGTGTTCGGGGCGCTGACCAACACCGTCATCGTGCTGATCCTGACCGCGTACTTCCTGGGCAACCTCCCGGCGATCCGCCGCACGATCTACCGGTTCGTGCCGAGCACGCGCAGGCCGAGGGCGATCCTGATCGGCGACCAGATGTTCGCCAAGATCGGCGGCTACGTCCTGGGCAACGTGCTCATCTCGCTCATCGCGGGAGGCGTGACGTTCGTCTGGCTGATCGTCTTCGGCGTCCCCTACGCGCTGCTGCTCGCCATCGGCGTGATGATCCTGGACCTCATCCCGGCCGTCGGCGCCACGATCGCCGCGGTCGTCGTCAGCCTGATCGCACTGACGGTGTCACTCCCCGTAGGCATCGCGACCGCCGTCTTCTTCGTCGTGTACCAGACGGTCGAGAACTACTACCTCTCGCCGAAGGTGATGGGTCGGGTCGTGGAGATCCCGGACGTCGTCACGGTCGCGGCCGTCCTCATCGGCGGCACCCTCCTCGGCGTAATCGGAGCAATCGTCGCAATTCCGCTGGCAGCGGCGGTGCTGCTGCTACTCAGAGAGGTTTTGTTCCCCAGATTGGACCGCGCCTGACCGTCCGGCTCGCGAAAACGACCACTCGTCGGATCCAGGAGTGAATCGGACGAGAACGGGGTAACCCGGCTCGCACCCTCGCCGATATGGGTGTCACAGGACCAGGAGGTGCCACTTGTTGGAGCAGACGGTTACCCACCGCGTTCGTCACGGCCATCACAGCGCGTGGCTGCTTCCCGCCGTCCTGTTCGCCCTCACCGGAGTGGTGAACATCGGCATCGCGATCACCTCGTCGACGGTGTGGCCCGCGGTCCTCGCCGCGACGCTGCTGATCGCCGCGGCCGCGTGCGTGCGCGGCGCCATCGCCGAACAGGGGTAGGACGACTGGCAGACTCGCGCCCGTGAAGCAGATCCTCGTCATCGGCATCGGAGCGGGCGACCCCGACTACGTGACCATCCAGGCGGTCAAGGCCCTCAACCGCGTCGACGTGTTCTTCGTCCTGGACAAGGGCGAGGTCAAGCAGGACCTGGTGGACGTCCGCCAGGAGATCCTGGACCGGCACGTCGACCGGGCCTACCGCGTGGTCGAGGCGCGCGACCCGGAACGGGACCGGAGCACGCCCGCGTACGCCGAGGCCGTGCACGACTGGCGCAGGCGGCGCGCGGACGTGTGCGAGGAGCTGATCCGCGCCGAACTGGCCGACGGCCAGACCGGCGCGTTCCTCGTGTGGGGCGACCCGGCCCTCTACGACAGCACGCTGGCCATCGTCGAGGACATCCTGGCGCGCGGCGGCGTGGAGTTCGACTACGAGGTCATCCCCGGCATCACCAGCGTCCAGGCGCTGGTCGCGAAGCACCGGACCAGCCTGAACCGGGTGGGCCGCCCCGTGCAGGTCACGACCGGGCGCAGGCTCGCCGAGGGCTTCCCCGACGGGGTGGACGACGTCGTGGTGATGCTGGACGCGCACAACTCGTTCACCGGCGTGGCCGACCAGGACGTCGACATCTACTGGGGCGCCTACGTCGGCACGCCGGACGAGCTGCTCGTCTCCGGCCCCGTCCACGAGGTCGCCGAGCGGATCGTGGCCACCCGCGCGGAGGCTCGGGAGCGCAAGGGCTGGATCATGGACACCTACCTGCTGAGGCGCCGTCGTTAGGACCACGCGCACCGGTGGACCTGCCGGAACACCCGTTCGCTGCGCCGTTCGGCCGAACGGGTGTCGGTTCCACCTGCCGGGAGCTTGTCAACACGGGGTGGGATTTCCCACGAGCCCTGGACGGACTAGAGCCATAACGACGAATTCACACTATCGTCACAAGACCGGGTCACCCCCGGCGCAGCACCCAGGCGCACCACGATCCGCCATCCGGCCGCGTGCGCATGCACCACGCAGTGCCTCCCGCACAACGGCGTGCGGTCACCACCTGTAGATCAGCCGGCTTCCACCCGGCGCTTTGCGGTACCCGCTCAGGCCGTGCCCCCGTCACCTCGTCGTGCTGGGGCCCGGCCACCGACGTGTGCCCGAACGACATGTGTGCCCCTTTGTCAGCACTAGCCATGGGAGGGCCGCAGGCTGTGACCCACCACAAGCAGCAACAGAGCTCCGCTCGGGGTCTGTACGACCCGCAGTTCGAGCACGACGCGTGCGGTGTCGCGTTCGTCGCCGACCTGGCCGGACGCCGCAACCACGACATCGTGTCCAAGGCACTGGTCGCGTTGCGCAACCTCGAGCACCGGGGTGCTCGGGGAGCGGAACCGGAGACCGGTGACGGCGCGGGCATCCTCATCCAGGTACCGGACGCGTTCTACCGGGCCGTCGTCGACTTCGAGCTCCCGGAAGCGGGTGGGTACGCCGTGGGGACGGCGTTCCTGCCCGTGGACCCCGGCGAGCGCGCCGAGGTCGTCGACGCGGTCGGCCGGATCGCGGCCGAGGAGGACGCCGAGGTGCTCGGGTGGCGCGACCTGCCGGTCGACACCGAGCACGTCGGTCCGACCGCGGCGACCACGATGCCGCACTTCGCCCAGGTGTTCGTCGCACCGCGCAACCCGGCCGTCGAGGGGCTGGCGTTGGAGCGGTTGGCGTTCGTCGTGCGCAAGCGCGCCGAGCACGCGGCGGACGTGTACTTCCCGTCGCTGTCCGCGCGGACGATCGTCTACAAGGGCATGCTGACCGAGCCCCAGGTGGAGAGGTTCTTCCCGGACCTCACCGACGAGCGGGTGACCAGCTCCATCGGGCTCGTGCACTCCCGGTTCTCCACGAACACGTTCCCGTCGTGGCCGCTGGCGCACCCGTACCGGTACGTGGCGCACAACGGCGAGATCAACACGTTGCGCGGCAACCGGAACTGGATGGACGCCCGCGAGTCGACGCTGGCCTCCTACGTGATCGACGGCGACCTGTCCCGGATCTTCCCGGTCATCACGCGCGGCGCCAGCGACTCGGCGACGTTCGACGAGGTGCTGGAGATGCTGCACCTGGGCGGCCGGTCGCTGCCGCACGCGGTGCTGATGATGATCCCGGAGGCGTGGGAGAACCACACCGAGATGGACGCCGCGCGGCGCGCGTTCTACGAGTTCCACGCCACGCTCATGGAGCCGTGGGACGGGCCCGCGCTGGTGTCGTTCACCGACGGCACGGTCATCGGCGCGGTGCTGGACCGCAACGGCCTGCGCCCGGCCCGGTACTGGGTCACCGAGGACGGGCTGGTGGTCCTGGGCAGCGAGGCCGGTGTGCTGGAGTTCGACCCGGCCACGATCGTCCGGAAGGGACGGTTGGAGCCGGGCCGGATGTTCCTGGTCGACACCGCCGCCGGTCGGATCATCGACGACGACGAGATCAAGGGCGAGCTGGCCGCCGCGCACCCGTACGCCGAGTGGGTCGCCGAGGGTCTCGTGGCGCTCGACGACCTGCCGCTGCGGGAGCGCGAGTGGCCGTCGCACGCGTCGCTGGTGCGCAGGCAGCAGGCGTTCGGCTACACCGAGGAGGAGCTGAACGTCCTGCTCCGGCCGATGGCCGTCTCGGGTGCCGAGCCGATCGGGTCGATGGGCAACGACGCCCCGTTCGCTCCCCTGTCGGACCGGCCGCGGCAGCTGTTCGACTACTTCACGCAGCTGTTCGCGCAGGTGACGAACCCGCCGTTGGACTCGATCCGCGAGGAGCTCATCACCTCGTTGCAGACCACGGTGGGGTCGGAGCCGAACCTGCTGTTCGCCGACGGCGACTCGTGCAGGCGGATCACGCTGCCGTTCCCGGTGCTGGACAACGACGAGCTGGCCAAGATCACCCACGTCAACGACGACGGGGAGTTCCCTGAGTTCCAGGCCGTCACGGTCCGCGGCACCTACGACGTGCGGGGTGGTGGCGCGGCGCTGGTGGCCAGGCTCGACCAGATCCGCTCCGAGGTGTCGGAGGCCATCGAGGACGGCGCGCGGGTGATCGTGCTGTCCGACCGCGGTGTGACCGCGACGAAGGCGCCGATCCCGTCGCTGCTGCTCACCGGGGCGGTGCACCACCACCTGGTGCGCGAGAAGACCCGCACCCAGGTCGGGCTCATCGTGGAGTCCGGCGACGCCCGCGAGGTGCACCACATCGCCCTGCTGGTCGGGTACGGCGCCAAGGCCGTGAACCCGTACCTGGCGATGGCGACGGTGGAGGACCTGAGCGCGCGCGGCGTGCTGGGCGACATCTCGCCGCACCAGGCGGCCCGGAACCTGATCAAGGGGCTGGGCAAGGGCGTCCGCAAGACGATGTCGAAGATGGGCGTGTCCACCGTCGCGTCCTACACCGGCGCGCAGATCTTCGAGGCCATCGGCCTCGGGGAGGGCGTGGTCGAGAACTGCTTCACCGGCACCACGTCCCGGCTCGGCGGCGTCGACTTCGACGTGCTCGCCGAGGAGGTGGCGAAGCGGCACCGCAAGGCGTTCCCGGCCGACGGGGTGCACGCGAGCCACCGCGAGCTGGAGGTGGGCGGCGACTACCAGTGGCGCCGCGAGGGCGAGGCGCACCTGTTCAACCCCACCACCGTGTTCAAGCTCCAGCACTCCACGCGGTCGGGGCGCTACGACATCTTCAAGGAGTACACGCGCGCGGTCGACGAGCAGTCCGAGCGGCTGCTCACGCTGCGCGGCCTGTTCGAGTTCAAGGAGGGCGTGCGGCCCGCGGTGCCGATCGAGGAGGTCGAGCCGGTCTCCGAGATCGTCAGGCGGTTCGCCACCGGCGCCATCTCCTACGGGTCGATCTCCAAGGAGATGCACGAGGTCCTGGCGATCGCGATGAACCGGCTGGGCGCGAAGTCCAACACCGGTGAGGGTGGCGAGGACAGCGACCGCTACACCCGCGACGCCAACGGCGACCTGCGCCGGTCGGCCATCAAGCAGGTGGCGTCCGGGCGGTTCGGCGTGACCAGCGAGTACCTGGTGAACGCGGACGACATCCAGATCAAGATGGCGCAGGGCGCGAAGCCCGGCGAGGGCGGTCAGCTGCCCGGTACGAAGGTGTACCCGTGGATCGCCAAGACCCGGCACTCCACGCCGGGTGTCGGGCTCATCTCGCCGCCGCCGCACCACGACATCTACTCGATCGAGGACCTCGCCCAGCTGATCCACGACCTGAAGAACGCCAACCCGGCCGCCCGCGTGCACGTGAAGCTGGTGTCCGAGGTCGGTGTCGGGACGGTCGCGGCGGGCGTGTCCAAGGCGCACGCCGACGTGGTGCTCATCTCCGGGCACGACGGCGGCACCGGCGCCTCTCCCCTGTCCTCGCTCAAGCACGCGGGCGGACCGTGGGAGCTGGGGCTGGCCGAGACGCAGCAGACGTTGCTGGCCAACAGGTTGCGCGACCGGATCGTGGTGCAGACCGACGGCCAGCTCAAGACCGGCCGCGACGTCGTCATCGCCGCGCTGCTCGGCGCGGAGGAGTTCGGCTTCGCGACCGCGCCGCTGGTGGTGTCGGGCTGCGTGATGATGCGCGTCTGCCACCTCGACACGTGCCCGGTGGGGGTGGCGACGCAGAACCCGGTGCTGCGCGCCAAGTTCACCGGTCAGGCCGAGCACGTGGTGAACTTCTTCCAGTTCATCGCGCAGGAGGTCAGGGAGCTGTTGGCGCGACTGGGTTTCCGGTCGTTGCTGGAGGCCGTCGGGCACGCAGAGCTGCTGGACAAGCGCAAGGCCGTGGACCACTGGAAGGCCGCGGGTCTCGACCTGTCGCCGATCTTCCACGTGCCCGAGCTGCCGCCGCGCGCGGCCAGGCACCAGACCACCACGCAGGACCACGGTCTGGAGAAGGCGCTCGACAACACTCTCATCCAGCTCGCCGAGGGCGCCCTGTCCTCCGGTGACCGGGTGCGGCTGGAGCTGCCCGTGCGCAACGTGAACCGCACGGTCGGCACCATGCTCGGCTCCGAGCTGACCAAGCGCTGGGGCGGTGAGGGGCTGCCGGACGACACCATCGACATCACCTTCACCGGCACGGCGGGCCAGTCGTTCGGCGCGTTCCTGCCCAGGGGCATCACGCTGCGGCTGGTCGGCGACGCCAACGACTACGTCGGCAAGGGCCTGTCGGGCGGCCGGATCACGGTCCGCCCGGTGGCCGAGGCGCAGTTCGCGGCGGAGCAGAACATCATCGCGGGCAACGTGATCGGCTACGGCGCGACGTCGGGCGAGATCTTCCTGCGCGGTCGGGTCGGCGAGCGCTTCTGCGTCCGCAACTCCGGTGCGCTGGCCGTCGTCGAGGGGGTGGGCGACCACGGCTGCGAGTACATGACCGGTGGTCGGGTCGTGGTGCTCGGGCAGACCGGCCGCAACTTCGCGGCGGGCATGTCCGGCGGCATCGCCTACGTGCTGGACCTGCTGCCGCAGCGGGTGAACGGTGAGATGGTCGACCTCGACCGGCTCACCGACGACGAGCGCGGGTTCCTGCGCGAGGTCGTCGAACGCCACTACGCGGAGACGGAGTCCGCGGTGGCGCGGGGTCTGCTGGCGGACTGGGACGTGGCCGCCGAGCGGTTCACGAAGGTCATGCCGAAGGACTTCAAGCGGGTGCTGGCGGCGCAGGAGCGGGCCGAGCGCGAGGGCCGCGACGTCAACGAGGCGATCATGGAGGCCGCTCATGGCTGACCCGAGGGGTTTTCTCACCACCCGGCGCGAGGTGCCGACCACCCGGCCGGTGTTCCTGCGCCTGAAGGACTGGCGCGAGGTCTACGAGGAGTTCGAGGGGCAGCGGCTGGAGAAGCAGGCCGGGCGCTGCATGGACTGCGGCATCCCGTTCTGCCACCAGGGCTGCCCGCTGGGCAACCTCATCCCCGAGTGGAACACCCTGGTGTGGCGGGAGGACTGGCGGCAGGCCGCCGAGCGCCTGCACGCCACCAACAACTTCCCGGAGTTCACCGGGACGTTGTGCCCCGCCCCGTGCGAGACCGCGTGCGTCGTCGGCATCAACGGCGATCCGGTGACCATCAAGCGGGTCGAGATCTCGATCATCGACCGCGCGTGGGACGAGGGCTGGGTGACCCCGCAGGTCCCCGAGGTCCGCACCGGCAAGAAGGTCGCCGTCGTCGGCTCCGGGCCCGCGGGCCTGGCCGCCGCGCAGCAGCTGACGCGCGCCGGTCACGACGTCGTGGTGCTGGAGCGCGCCGACGCGATCGGCGGGCTGCTGCGGTACGGCATCCCGGAGTTCAAGATGGAGAAGTGGCGGCTCGACCGGCGGCTCGACCAGATGCGGGCCGAGGGCACCGAGTTCCGCGTCTCGGTCAACGTCGGCGTGGACGTCACCGTCGAGGAGCTGCGCGAGTCCTACGACGCAGTCGTGCTCGCGGGCGGCGCCACGGCGTGGCGCGACCTGCCGATCCCCGGCCGCTCGCTGTCCGGGGTGCACCAGGCCATGGAGTACCTGCCGCCCGCGAACCGGGTGGCACGGGGCGACCTCGAGCAGTCGCCCATCCACGCGGGCGGGAAGCACGTCGTCGTGATCGGGGGCGGTGACACCGGCGCGGACTGCGTCGGCACCGCGCACCGGCAGGGCGCGGCCTCGGTGACCCAACTCGAGATCATGCCCCGCCCTCCGGAGGTGCGCTCTGCCACCAACCCGTGGCCCACCTACTCGATGATCTACCGCGTGTCCTCGGCCCACGAAGAGGGTGGGGAGCGCGTCTACGCGGTGTCCACGGTGGAGTTCCGGGGAGACGAAAACGGTGCTGTGCAGTCGTTGCAGCTCGTCGAGGTCGCCTTCGAGGGTGGGAAGTTCGTGCCGGTGGAGGGGACTGAGCGGGTGATCCCGGCTCAGCTGGTGACCCTGGCGATGGGGTTCCTCGGGCCCGAGAGGGCTGGGTTGATCGAGGAGCTGGGGGTGGAGCTGGATGGTCGGGGGAATGTGGCGCGGGATCGGTCGTTCGCCACGTCGGTGGACGGGGTGTTCGTGGCGGGGGACATGGGGAGGGGGCAGTCGTTGATCGTGTGGGCGATTGCGGAGGGGAGGTCGGCGGCGGCGGGGGTGGATGCTTATTTGACCGGTAGGGATTTGTTGCCTCGGCCGATCGGGCCGGGTGATCGGCCGATGGTGTGATGTTGGGCTGACGGGTGTTGGGCTGACGGGTGTTGGGCTGGGGCCCTCGGGGACGGTGTTGTCCTCGGGGGCCCTTGGGTTTGAGGGGGTTTGGGTTTGGGGGGTTTGGGTTTGGGGGGTTTGGGTTTGGGGGGTTTGGGTTTCTGGGGGCCCGGAATTGTCGGACCCCCTGAGTACCTTGTGTATTGGGGGGTCTTCTGGGTTGGGGGACCCTTGGTTTGGGGTTTTCGTGAGGGGTTCACCCCGGTCGCCGAGTGTTCTATGACCACCGCCGCTTGTCAAGACGATAGCGCTGTCTTGACAAGCGGCGGTGGTCATAGAGATGGCTTCTCGTCGGGGTGCGTGGGGGACGAGTGGTTGAGAGGGCATCAGGCTCCGCCTGACAGGGCATCGGCTTCGCCGACCGGGCATCCTCGCTGCGCGTCGGACAAGGCCCCTGGCGCTCCGCGCCGGTTGGGGGTGGCGGGCTGCGCCCCGCTGGGGATCCTCGCTACGCGTCGGACAGGACCCCAGGCGCTCCGCGCCGGATGGGGGTGGCGGGCTTCGCCCATCAGGGAATCCTCGCTGCGCGCCTGGTACAGGCATCGGCTGCGCCGATAAGGCCCTGGGCGCTGCGCGCCGGATGCGCGTTGGCGGGCTTCGCCCATCTGCGGAGCCTTGGCTTCGCCGTCGGACACTGCGTCCTCGCCGCGCGTCGGATGGAGAAGGCGGGCGCTCCGCGCCGGATGCGAGGTGGCGGATGGGCCAGGTCGCATCCGGTGCGGTGGGTGGCGGGTGGTGGGCATTTGTCGGGTTAGGCGCTTGTCGTGTCGTGTGGAGGGTCGTCAAGTAGTAGCTGGTGTTTCCGAAGATCAAGTAGCCGTGTGCCGAATTTGGCGCGCCGAAAATGTCGGACCCCCTGAGTACCTTGTGCATCGGGGGGTCTTCACGGTCAGGGGACCTCCGATTGGTGTGCCCTGGTGGTTAGCAGCCGATGGCGGAGTTGGCGATTACCACGTCGTCGTACCAGAGGGTGTCGGAGCCTTCGCCGTAGCTTTCCCAGCCGAGGCGCAGGTCGACTGGGGTGGGGTGCCAGTTGGTGCGGGAGAGCCATTGTTGGTCGATGTCGGGGGTGGGGGTGCCGTCGACTTTCAGGCCGGTGATCTCGTGGGAGTCGAGCCAGGTGCGGAGGGTACCGGTGCGGTCGATTTCGAATTCGACGCAGTTCCACTGGTTGAGCGGGAGCGGGACGCTTTGCGCCACGCCTGCCGGGCTTTGGGCGGGGAGGGTGGCGTCGTCGGATTCGCGGTTCCACTGGAGGGCTTGGTTTTGGCCGCCGAAGCGGAGGTCGCGGTTGTTGTCGGAGGTGTCCTTCAACGCCGCGGTGGTGATGTGGCTGGTGGGTAGTGCGGTGGTGTGGCGGAGGTAGTAGCGGACGCGGACCGGGCCGGAGATGGACACGGCGGTGCCGAAGAAGATGTGGTTGCAGTAGCCGGCTTTGCCGTCGACGCGGATGGAGCGGGTGCCGCCGTGGGCGACGGCGGTGTCGACGGAGACGGTTCCGGCGCCCGTGCAGTTGGCCGCGCCGACGGTCCACAGGCCCGAGGGGGTCGTGCCGGTCTGGTTTTCGAAGTTGTCGCAGACGGCGCCGGTCGGGCACGTGCCCGGAACCGGGGGTGTGGTGGTCGTCGTCGTCGTGGTGGTGGTTGTCGTCGTGGTGGTCGTGGGCGGTTGGCCGTTGCAGGAGACGCCGTTGAACGCGTAGTCGACCGGGGCGTCGTTGGTGCCCTGGAAGGTCGCCTGGAAACCGAACTGGGTGCTGGCGCCGGTGCCCAGGGTGCCGTTGTGGGCGGCGTTCTTCGCCGTGACGACCTTGCCGGACTGGGTGACGGTCGCGTTCCACGCGGAGGTCACCACCTGGCTGCCGGTGTAGGTCCAGGTGAGCGTCCACGCGGTGACCGGCGCGCCGCCGTTGGTGACGGTGACGTTCGCGGTGAACCCGCCCTGCCACTGGTTCGGTTGGTAGACGACGGCGCAGGCGGGTGCGGCCGAGGCGGAGGAGTGGCCGCCGACCACGACCAGTGCCACGACGGACAGACCGGACATGACGGCGGCGAGCACGCGCAGCAGGGTTCGCACGGTTACTCCTCACGTTTCTGGGAACGCTCCCAGACACTGACCGTAACGAGTTCGTCATCTGTGCGGAAGAGACCGAGCGCACCAACTACGAGGCGACGACCGCCAGCGCGCCGGGGCGGCAGTCGACCGAGAGGGGTAGTTCGGCGATGCGCTCGCCGTCGGCGTAGCCGACCCAGCCGTTGTCGCCGCCGAGGCGGACGGACCGGGCGCGCAGGGTGCGGACGGCCAGGTGTTCGACGTGGCCGCCGGTGCGCAGGGTGGGCAGCATCCGGACCAGGGCGGTGCGGCTGACCTCGGTGACGACGGTGAGGTCGAACAGACCGTCGGTCGGGTCGGCGTCGGGGCAGACGGGGATGCCGCCGCCGTAGCAGGGGGTGTTGCCGATCGCGACCAGCGTCGCGTCCAGCTCCTCGACGCCGTGCTCGGTCTCCACGACCAGCGGCGCCGCCCGCAGCGCGGCCAGCTCGGCCAGGATCGCCAGGTCGTACCGGCGGGGTCCGGCGGGCCAGCGCATCGCGTTCGCGCGTTCGTTCACGGCCGAGTCGAACCCGGCGCACAGCACGGTCGCGAACCAGGTGCCGGTCGAGACCCGGCCGAGGTCGAACCGCTTGCGGGCGCCCGAACGCAGGTTCGCCACCACGTCGTCCACGGTCGCCGTGCCGAGCACGGCCGCGAAGTCGTTGCCGGTGCCCGCGGGGACCACGGCCAGCGCGGTCGGGGTCTCCGCGCACGCCTGGACGCCGAGGTGCGCGCCGCCGTCGCCACCCAGGACGACGAGCACGTCCACGCCGTCGGCCACGGCCTTGCGGGCCAGTCGGGCGGTGTCCCCGGCGCTGTAGCCGACGTGCAGGTCGAGCCGGTCCACGGCCTCCCGCAGGCCCGCCGCGACCGTGCCCGCGATCCGCGCCGCCCTGCCCTTACCCGAGGCCGGGCACACCAGCAGGGCCGCGTGGGTCATCGGTCGTTTCCCCGTTCGGTCAGCCGTTCCGCCGTCGCGAGCATACCCACGTGGGCGTGCCCGGAACCCCTGCGGAAGAACGACCGCGGGCCGCGCCGGTGGAGCTCGGCACGGCCCGCGGTCAGGACTTCGGGTCAGGTCGCGTCGTCGTAGTCCGGGCGCTTCCGCGGGGTCGCGGGCGCCTCGACGGGCTCCTCCTCGATCGAGGAGGGCGTGTAGTCGAACGGCGCGGGCTCGTTGTCGTCGAGCTCCGCCAGCCCTTCGGCGGCGAGCCGCTTGGCCGCCCGGCGGTCGTGCACGCGGGCCATCTGGATCGCGAGCTCGAACAGCAGCGTCAACGCCACGGCGAGGAAGACCATCGAGATCGGGTCGGTACCCGGCGTGGCGATGGCGGCGAAGACGAACAGGGCGAAGATGATGCCGCGGCGCCACTTGTTCAGCTTCTCGTAGCTCACCACGCCGACCTGGTTGAGCATGACCACGACCAGCGGCAGCTCGAAGCTGACGCCGAAGATGAGCAGCAGCGCCAGGACGAAGTTGATGTACGCGCCACCGGACAGCGCGGTCAGGAACTTCTCGTCGCCGAAGCCGACCAGGACGTTCAGGCCCTGGGGCACGACGTAGAAGGCCAGCACCGCGCCGCAGATGAACAGCACGGACGCCGCGAACACGAAGACCAGCGCGAACTTGCGCTCCTTCGAGTACAGGCCGGGCGCGATGAACCGCCACACCTGGTTCAGCCACAGCGGCGACGTCAGGGCCATGCCCGCCGCCGCGCCGACCTTCAGGCGGATCATGAAGCCCTCGAACGGCTCCGTCTGCAGCAGCTGGCAGGCGACGTCGCCCTGGTGCAGCCGGTTGTCCAGCGGGATGCCGCAGTACGGGGCGATGACGACGTCACCGAGGCTGGGCAGGCCGAAGAGCCGCCACTGCCACCAGAAGAAGCCGAAGATCGCGCCGATGGCGATGAACAGCAGACCCCACGCGAGCCTGCTGCGCAGGTCGTAGAGGTGGTCCTTGAGGGACATCGTGCCATCGGGGTTCGCCCGACGGCTGGTCTTGTTCCTGCGGTCCCGGAGCTGACCCAGCCACCGGACGGGACTTGCGCCCACCGTGCGGTCCGTCCTTCAGCTCAGTTGTTGGGGTTCTTCTGGTCCACGGGCTGCTGCTGCACGACCGGCTGCGGCTGCGCGACGGGCGGCTGCACGACCTGGGGCTGTGCGGGCGGCAGCTGCTGGGGCGGGGCCTGCTGGACCGGCGGCTGCGGCGCGTACTGCTGCGGGGGCGCCTGGTGCTGCGTCTGGTCGTCGTCCTCGCGCAGGCCCTTGGTCTCCGCCTTGAGGATCTTCGCCGACTTGCCGAGCGAACGCGCCATGTCCGGCAGCTTCTTCGCACCGAACAGCAGGATGATCACCACGGCGATGATGATCAGCTCTGTAGCTCCGAGGTTACCCACGGTGGTCCTCCTGTCTCCCCCGGTCCGTCGATCGCACGCGGGGCTGATCCGAACGCCGTTCCGCGAAGGCAACGCCGAGCGCGGCCGTCCGCGCCTTCAGCAAACCCACGCCGTTGCCCACATTGTCACCCACCAGGGTGCTGGCCCCTGTGAAGCGGCGCAACGACCGGGTCACTCGGATCGCTATCACCACCAGGGCGACCACTCCGATGACCACGAGCACCAGGCTGGGCAAGTACGGCACCCCCTCACCGTACTGGTCTCAGGTGGACGGCAGGTGTTCCGCCCGCCGCAACGCGGCGGTGGACTGCCTGATGACCTCGTCGGCGAGCTCCGCCGGGTGCTCCACGCGCACGTCCCCGCCGAGGCCCAGGGCCAGCCTGACCATCCACGACAGGTCCGCGTAGCGCATCATCACGCGCGCCCGGCCCGCGCCGAGCTCGATCACGTCGTCGACCGGGTAGTACTCGGCGATCCAGCGCGCGTCCGGCTCCAGCACGAGCACGGCCATCCGCTGCGACGGGTCGGGCCGGAACAACCCCTCCGAAGTGTCGGTGAGCTGGGCGTGCGGCGGCGGGGCCGCGCCCTCCTCCAGCACCTCGACCTCGTCGATCCGGTCGAGCCGGAACAACCGGACGCCGTCGGCTCCCCGGCACCAGGCCTCGAGGTAGCTGTGACCCTCCACGAGGAGCATCCGCATCGGGTCGACGACCCGGTCGGTGATCTCGTCCCGTGACGGGGTGTAGTAGCGCAGCCGCAGCGCCCGACCGCGCCGGACGCCGTCCTGGAGCGCGTCGCGGACCTTCGCGGTCTCCGGTGCCTCGCGCAGCGCCAGCCCGACCGCCACGCCCGCGGGCTGGGCCTGCCCCACGGCCGCCTCGATCTTCGCCACGGCCCGCTGGACCGCCTCGGCGTCCAGCATGCCCGGCGTGTCGCTCAGCGCGCGCAGCGCCACCAGCAGCGACGTGGCCTCGGCGGCGGTCAGCCGCAGCGGCCTGCTCATGCCCGCGTCGAAGCCCACGGTGACCGTGTCGCCCTCGAACGACAGGTCGATCAGGTCGCCGGGGCCGTAGCCGGGCAGCCCGCACATCCAGAGCAGCTCCAGGTCCTTGCGCAGCTGCTTCTCGGGCACGTCGAAGTCCGCCGCCACCTCGCGCAGCGGGATGCCCGGTCTGGCCAGCAGGTACGGCACCAGGGCGAGCAGCCGGGGCACCCGTTCCGAGGACGCGCTCACCGACCCACCTCCGCACCGCGCTGGGTGCTCAGCGCGCCCAGCAGCCGTTCCCGCACCGACTTCGCCAGCACCTCGGGCTCCAGCACCAGCACGTCCGGGCCGAAGCCCGCGATCCACTTGGCCGCCGAGTCCGGGAAGCGCAGCTCGATCTCCACCAGGTCGCCCGGCTCGCCCTCGACCACCTGCTCGCCGACGAGCCGCGCGCGCCTGCGCAGCCCGTGCGCCCGGCCCTTGGCCACCCACAGCCTGGTGGGCGCGCTGGGCGGGGCGTCGCGCTGGCTGGTCGCGACGAAGCTCAGCAGGTCCACGTCCTCCGGCCGCTGCACGACTCCGGGCTTGCCGACCGTGCGCACCTCCCCGACCACGCGGGACAGCCGGAAGCAGCGGGCGGCGCCGCGGTCGCGGTCGTGGCCGACCAGGTACCAGCGGCCGCGCCAGGCGACCACGCCCCACGGCTCGATGGTGCGGGTGGCCACGTCGGTCGCGACCGGGCGCCGGTAGTCGAACTCGACGACCTGACCGGCCTGCACCGCCGCCAGCAGCGACGGGAACGCCGGCTCGCTGGTGCGCACCTTCGGCTCCACGGCCGCGTGCACGTCCTGGTCCACGTCCACGCCCGCCGCGCGCAGCTTGATCAGCGCCCCGTGCGCGGCACCGGTGAACTGCGGCGAGTCCCACAGCCGGGCGGCCAGCGCGACCGCGGCGGCCTCGTCGGGCTCCAGGTCGATGTCGCCCAGCTCGTAGTCGCGGCGCGCGATCCGGTACCCGTCCGTCGTCTCGAACGACTGGGTCTTGCCGACCTCCAGCGGCACGCCGAGGTCCCGCAGCTCGGTCTTGTCCCGTTCGAACATGCGGAAGAACGCCTCGTCGCTGAGCGCGTCGGCGTAGCCGGGGACGATGCCGCGGATGCGCTCGGCGCTCAGGAACTGGCGGGTCGACAGCAGGCACAACACCAGGTTGACGAGCCGTTCGGCGCGGGTGGTGGACACCGTCCAACCCTAACCCCGTCGGACGACCGGACGTCCTGCCTCCCCGGCACGAGCACCGCCGAACGGACCGTTCACGGCGTCGGAAGCGGCTCAGCCCTTCAGCACGCCGACCCGCCCCTTGGCGCCCGAGGCCCAGCAGACCCGCAGCGGCGTGCAGTCCACGGTGTCGAAGCCGCCCGTGTCGAAGGACCGCCAGTGCCTGCCGCCGTCGGTGCTCAGGTCGCTGCCGGTGGGTCCGACGGCGATGACCGAGCCGCCGCGCCACGCCGCTCCCGACCGGTAGCCGAGGGGCGCCTGAGGCGGCACCTTCCAGCTCCGGCCGCCGTCGGCCGTCAACGCGAGCGCGGGCACCGGCTCCGCGGGCCGCGCGTAGTCGCCGCCGATCGCGAGCCCCTGCCACGGCGTCCGGAACGCCACCGCGAACACGCCCGCGGACGGCAGGCTCAGCAGCGGGGTGTCGGTGGCCTGCCAGTGCCTGCCGCCGTCGCCGGAGTGCAGCACGCGGGCCGTCGCGCCGCCGCCGGTGGCGAACCAGGCGTCGAACGGGCCCGCGGTGGCCACGCACTGGCCGCTGGCGGCGAACCCGGCCTCGCCCGCCAGCGCCGGCGGGAAGTTCTCCTCCGGCACGAGCGACCAGCTGCGGCCGCCGTCGTGGGTGGACAGGATCCGGAACCTCCCGTCGACCGGGTCGCCCATGGCCAGGCCCCGGAAGCGGTCGAAGAAGGCCACGCAGTCGTAGAACGCGGCCTCCTCGGTGTTGCGGAAGGCCAGGTCCCAGGTCCGGCCGCCGTCGGAGGTCCGGTAGATCCGGGAGGAGTCGCCGGGGCCGATGGACAGCACCACGGCGTGCAGCGCGTCGAACGCCTCGACGTCGCGGAACTCCAGGGTCGCGGTGTCCGGCGGGGCGACCGGGGCCCAGGTGGCGCCGCCGTCGACCGTCCGCAGCACGGTGCCCTTGCTGCCGCTGACCCACGCGACTCGGCCGTCCACGGCCGACAGCCCGCGCAGCTGGGCGTCCACGCCGGTCGGCCGCACGACCCACGAGGGCCCTCCGGAGGCCGACGCCACCCCCGGTACCAGCAACGACAGCAGCACCGCGACCACAACGCCCAACGCCCGCATGTCCGCCCCTCTCGGTTGGCGATCATGCTGCCCCACCCGACGGCAGGAGGGGACCCCTACCGAAGTAGGGATCCCCTCCGCGTCTCGACAGGTACTACAGCGAGGCGATGAGCCGTTCGACGCGCTCGTCGACCGCGCGGAACGGGTCCTTGCACAGCACGGTGCGCTGCGCCTGGTCGTTCAGCTTCAGGTGCACCCAGTCGACCGTGAAGTCACGGCCCGCGGCCTGCGCGGCGGCGATGAAGTCGCCGCGCAGCTTCGCCCGCGTGGTCTGCGGCGGGGTGTCCTTGGCGGCCTCGATCTCGCCGTCATCGGTGACCCGCTCCACCTGGCCCTTGCGCTGCAGGAGGTCGAAGATCCCCCGGCCGCGCCGGATGTCGTGGTAGGCGAGGTCGATCTGGGCGATGCGCGGGTTGGACAGGTCCATGTCGTGCTTGGTCTGGTAGCGCTGCATCAGCCGGTGCTTGATGGCCCAGTCGATCTCGCGGTCGATCTTGGACAGGTCCTCGGCCTCGATCGCGTCGAGCGTGCGGCCCCACAGCTCGAGCACGCGCTCGGCCATCGGGTCCGGGGAGCGCTTGGCGACGTGCTCGACGGCCCGCTCGTAGTACTCGCGCTGGATGTCCAGCGCCGAGGCCTCCTTGCCGCCCGCGAGCCGGACGGTGCGCCGGCCGGTGAGGTCGTGGCTGATCTCGCGGATGGCCCTTATCGGGTTGTCCAGGGAGAAGTCCCGGAACTGCACCCCCTGCTCGATCATCTCCAGCACGAGGTTCGCGCTGCCCACCTTGAGCAGGGTCGTGACCTCGGACATGTTGGAGTCGCCGACGATGACGTGGAGCCTGCGGTAGCGCTCGGCGTCGGCGTGCGGCTCGTCGCGGGTGTTGATGATCGGCCGGGAGCGGGTCGTCGCGCTGGAGACGCCCTCCCAGATGTGCTCGGCCCGCTGCGAGAGGCAGAACACGGCTCCGCGGGGAGTCTGGAGGACCTTCCCCGCTCCGCAGATGAGCTGCCGGGTCACCAGGAACGGCAGCAGGACGTCCGCGATGCGGGAGAACTCCCCCGCGCGGGCGACCAGGTAGTTCTCGTGGCAGCCGTAGGAGTTGCCCGCCGAGTCGGTGTTGTTCTTGAACAGGAAGATGTCCCCGCCGATGCCCTCGTCGGCGAGCCTGCGTTCGGCGTCGACGAGCAGGTCTTCGAGGATCCGCTCCCCCGCCTTGTCGTGGGTGACGAGCTGGGCCAGGTCGTCGCACTCGGCCGTCGCGTACTCCGGGTGGGAGCCCACGTCGAGGTACAGCCGGGAGCCGTTGCGCAGGAACACGTTCGAGGAACGCCCCCACGACACGACCCGGCGGAACAGATACCGCGCGACCTCATCCGGGGACAACCTGCGCTGCCCGTGGAAGGTGCAGGTCACCCCGAACTCAGTCTCAATGCCGAAGATCCGCCGCTGCATCCCTCAACAGTAGGCGCAAAACCCCCCGCGATCAGTGATCCAAACGGGCGGCGTGCCCGATTCGGGCTAACGTCGTCGTGTGTTGAGACGAGTGCGCAAGTCGGGTATGCGGGTCGGGCAGATCGACCAGAAGCTGGTTCGGAAGAGTGCGAACCTGCCTCTGACCTCGGCGGACGCGGTGCTGATGAGGCTGACGAAGACGGCGAACCACGGTGTGCTGTGGTTCGCGATCGCCGGTCTGCTGGCCACGCGGAAAGGAATAACGCGCAAGGCCGCGCTGCGCGGCGTGGTGGCCATCGCGGGCGCCAGCTTCAGCGCGAACGCGGTCGGCAAGACCCTGTTCCCGCGCCGCAGGCCGGCCGCCGACCTGGTGCCGATGGCCCGCAGGCTGACCAAGCGGCCCACCTCCTCGTCGTTCCCGTCGGGGCACGCGGCCTCGGCGGCGGCGTTCACCACCGCCATCGCGATGGACTCGCCGAAGGTCGCGGTCGCGATCGCCCCGATCGCGGCGGCCGTGGCGTACTCGCGCGTCCACACGGGGGTGCACTGGCCGTCCGACGTGGCCGCCGGTGCCGCGATCGGCGTCGGCGCGGGCCTGCTGACCCGCCGCTGGTGGCCGCTCGGCCGCGAGGAGGCCGCGACCGCCTACGAGCACACGACGCTGGAACCGCTGGCCGAGGGCGAGGGCCTCGTGGTGGTCGTCAACCCCGGCTCGGGGCCCACCACGACCGACCCGACCGAGCAGATCCAGCAGGCGTGGCCGAAGGCCACCGTCATCGCGATCGACGGCCTCGACACCGTCGTCGAGGACCACCACCCGCTCGCACTGGGCGTCGCGGGCGGCGACGGGTCCGTCGCCGCGGTGGCCGCCGTGGCCGCCGAGCACGACCTGCCGCTGGTGCTCGTGCCCGCGGGCACGCTCAACCACTTCGCCCGCGACATCGGCGTCGAGGGTCTGGCCGACGCGGAGACCGCGGTCGCGGCGGGCGACGGCGTGCGGGTCGACCTGTCGGCCGTGGAGGTCGACGGCGGTGACCGGATCTGGTTCGTCAACACCGCGAGCCTCGGCGGCTACCCGGACATGGTGCGGGTGCGCGAGAAGCTGGAGAAGCGCTGGGGCAAGTGGCCCGCGGCGGGCATGGCGATGGCCAAGGTGCTGCGGACGTCGCAGCCGCTGGACATGGAGCTCAACGGCGAGCCGCACCGCGTGTGGATGCTGTTCGTCGGCAACGGCCCGTACCTGCCCAAGGGCTTCGCCCCGACCACCCGCCCGAAGCTCGACACCGGGCTGATGGACGTGCGGTTCATCCGCGCGGACACCCGGTACTCGCGGATCCGGTTCCTCATCGGCGCCCTGCTGGGCTCGCTGCACCGCAGCCGCACCTACCGCCACATGGAGACCAGGACGCTGGACGTCCGCGTGTTCGGCTCCGACGTGGCCATCGC
Source organism: Umezawaea tangerina (assembly GCF_003002815.1). Taxonomy (GTDB): domain Bacteria; phylum Actinomycetota; class Actinomycetes; order Mycobacteriales; family Pseudonocardiaceae; genus Umezawaea; species Umezawaea tangerina. The sequence continues at coordinate 370,323 of NZ_PVTF01000009.1, forward strand.
GACCGACGGCGAGGTCGGCCCCACCGGCGACCGCTTCCGGTTCCGCTCGCACCCCGCGGCCCTGGCGATCTACCGCCCCTGAGGACCCGCACCCGACTTCACGCCCGGAGGCCGCGCCGCGACATCGGCGCGGCCTCCCCTTTCGGAAGTCGGCGACAAGGCGGCGCGGGGCCGCGGGTCAGATGGGGTCCTCGGTGCCGCGCACGTGGTTGTGCACGGTCGGGGGGATCCGCAGCCGCTCGTCGAGGAACAGCTCCCGCAGTTCGGCGGCCGACTCGTCCGGGGTCAGCGTCAGCGTCGCCAGCCGGTCGAACAGGGCCGTCAGATCGTCGGTGATCTCCTCGTCCGGCCCCGGCATCGCGCCCCAGCCGTCCCACGGCAGCACCTCGGTGCCCAGCAGGGCCGCCGCGTCGCGGACGAGGTTGCCCGCGATCCACCACATCCCGGTCTCGCCGATCACGGCCAGGCCGAACCCGTCCGGGTCCGCCGTGCCCGCCCGGCAGCGCAGCCAGGCGTCGCCCGCGACCAGGAAGCGGTCGCGCGGCACGTCCAGCGGGTCGAAGTCGATCGGGAACATCCCGCGCTGCACGTCGTCGATCTGGCCGTCGACCAGGACCCAGCGGTCCTGCTCGGCGTCGTGGTACTCGGCGACCCAGTGGTCCTCGAACGTGCCGCCGCCGAAGTACCCGCCGAACCCGCAGCGCGCCCTGGCGGGCACCCCTCGAGCCCGCAGAGCGGTCACCAGCAGGACGGTGAAGTGCCTGCAGTTGCCCGCGACCCGGTCCCGCGGCTCCCTGGCCTCGGTGAGGGGCCGGTCGTCGCGCGAGGCGATCCGGTCCAGCAGGTCTTCGACCCGCCGCAGGTGCACCGGGGCGCGGTCGGCGGCGGACAGCTCCACGCCGTAGTTCGGCGCGATGTGCTCGTGGATCAGCAGCCCGTGCCCCGCGGACACCAGGCCCGCGAGGTCGTCGGGCAGCTGCTCCAGCAGCGCCGAGTGCCTGCCGGCGGACGTCATCGGCCCCGGAGTCGTGTACCCGCTCACGTCCGCGCCTCCCGCGCCCGCCGCACGTAGTCCACCAGGTCAGGGCCGTCGCCCGGCGCGGGCCAGCCGAGCTGCCGGTTCAGGCTCTCCTTGGACCCCTCGTAGGCCGCGTCGGTCGCCGCCACGATCGCCGTGTCACCGCCGTGGAAGGCGGTGCCGATCTCGTCCCACCTCTTCGTCATCTCCTGCACGCGCGGATCGTCCACCGGCACGTCCTGGGCCTGCAACCCCATCAACCGCCGGGCCAGGCCGAACCACTCGACCTTCATGGCCTCGATCGCCGCCGGGCCCAGCTCCGTCCTCTTCCGGGCCATGAGGTCCTGCTGGGCGGGGGTGTAGTGGTCGTCCATCCTCGAGATCGCCTCCAGGGTCGCCGTGAACCTCTCCGGACCGGGCATGCCCTCGTCCAGGCTCGCCAGCAGGCCGGCGACCTGCTCGCGCAGCCTGGACACGCGCACCGCCTGCTCGTCCAGGTGGGCCAACTGGCCTTCCAGGACCGCCCGCAGCGCGGACACGTCGTCGACGTCACGGGCGAGCACGGTGGCGATCTCCTCCAGCGACAGCCCGAGCCCGCGCAACGCGCGCACCCGGTACAGCCGCCGCAGGTCGGCCTCCGCGTACCTGCGGTGCCCCGCGGCCGTCCGCTCGCTGGCCGTGACCAGCCCGATGTCGTCGTAGTGGTGCAGCGCGCGCACGGTGAGGCCGGTCGCGCGGGCCAGCTCCCCCACGCTCCACCGCTGCTCAGGGCCTTGCCGTCCGGTCATGGAGGCGACGCTACGACCTCACGCGACGTGAGGGTCAAGTTTCCCGGACGGGTGGTCGCGTCCGCTATTGTCGTTGACTCTGTCAAAGACTCAGTTGAGGCGGTCAACGATGACGGTCGGCCAGGTCCGCGGGTTCACCCGCTTCTACACCCGCGTGATCGGCCTGCTCGACCGCTGCTACCTCGACTCCCCGTACTCGGCCACCGAGGCCAGGGTGCTGTTCGAGCTGGCCACCCGCGACCACTGCGAGGTCACCGACCTGCGCGCGGACCTCGGCGTGGACGCCGGCTACCTGAGCCGGATCCTCACCCGGTTCGAACGCGACGGGCTCGCCGTGCGCGAGCCGTCCCCCACCGACGGCCGCCGCCAGTCCGCCGGGCTGACCGACCGGGGCCGCGAGGTGTTCGCCGCGCTGGACGAGCGGTCATCGGCGGAGGTGGGCGCCCTGCTGGCGGACGTCCCCGAGTCCGACCGGCGCAGGCTGACCGCCGCGATGGCGACCGTCCAGCGGGTGCTGGGCCGCACTCCCCCGTCCTCCTACGTGCTGCGCCCGCCGCGGCCCGGCGACCTGGGGTGGGTCGTGCACCGGCACGGCGTGCGCTACGCGGAGGAGAGCGGGTTCGACGGCACGTTCGAGGCGCTCGTCGCCGAGGTCGTCGCGGACTTCGGCCGGGGGCACGACCCCGAGCGCGAGGCGGCGTGGATCGCGGAGGTCGACGGCGAGCCGGTCGGCTCGGTGCTGTGCGTGCGCCTGGACGACACGACGGCGAAGCTGCGGCTGCTGCTCGTGGAGCCGTCCGCGCGCGGTCTCGGCATCGGCGCGCGCCTGGTGGAGGAGTGCCTGCGCTTCGCCGAGCGGGCCGGGTACCGGTCGATCACGCTGTGGACCGTGGCCGGGCTCGACTCGGCCCGGCGCGTCTACGAACGGGCCGGGTTCACCCTGCGGGAGGAGCGGCCGGACCGGCTCTTCGGACGCGACGTGATCGGCCAGACGTGGCAGCGCCCGCTCGGCGGCGAATGGAGCCGATAGGCGATCGCCATTGCGGTGATCGACAGCATTCCGCCGTTCACTTACGATCGCGTTTCCGACTTCCGTGGATCGGAAACGAGGAGAACCCGAGTGGGAAACGTCGTCGACCCGGAAGCCCCGCCACCCATAACCGCAGGTAGACGGAACGAAATAGGCAAACTCACCGAGGTTTTGGGCCGATTGGCACAGAGCCGTCCGCAAGTGGTGGAGATCCACGGCGAAACCGGAATCGGCAAGACCCGATTACTCGACGAACTCGCCCGAATGGCCGCAGACCACGGAATGGAATTGGTATCGGGTCGAGCGGGCGAATACGAGCGCGATGTCCCTTTCGGGATGGTCGCCGAGGCGGTCGACCGGCTCGCGACCGCCGGTGGCGACGGCGAGACGCGCGCGGTCGTGGACGCCCTGTCCCCCGATCCCGCGACCGGGGTGACAGCGGGCGCCGAGCGGTACCGGCTGTACCGGGCCGTGCGGCGGGTGGCCGTCCGGTACGCCCGCACGCCCGGCCTGGTCGTGCTGCTCGACGACCTGCACTGGGCCGACGAGGCGTCGCTGGAGCTGCTGGAGCACGTCCTGCTGGACATGCCGAGGGTGCCGCTGCTGGTGGCGCTGGCCTACCGCGGCCACCACGTGCCGCCGGGCCTGCCCGCCGCGCTGGCCAGGACGCGCGCGGAGGTGACCCGGCTCGCGCCCGGCCCGTTGGGGGCCGCGGACGTGGCCCGGCTGCTGCCGGACGTGCCCGCGCGGCGCAGGCGGCTGCTGCTCGCGGCCAGCGGCGGCAACCCGCTCTACCTGGACGCGCTGGCGCGGGTGGACGACCAGACCGTGGCCGCGCTCGCCGCGCCGGACCACACCGGCCGGGACGGGGCCGCGCCGGACCACCTCGGCGAGGGCGAGATGCCGCACCGGTTGCAGGCGCTGCTGATGACGGAGCTGCGCTCGCTCGACGCGATGCGGCGGCTGGTCGCGCAGGCGGCCGCCATCGCGGGCGACCCGGCCGACCTGGACCTGGTCACCAGCATCGCGGACGCGCCGGAGGACGAGGTGTTCCGCGCGCTGGACGACCTGGTGGCGCTGGGCGTCGTGCACACGGCCGGGTCGCGGTTCCGGTTCCGCCACCCGCTCGTGCGGGCCGCCGCCTACCAGTCGGCGGGACCGGCGTGGCGGATCGGCGGCCACCGCCGCGCGGAGGAGTACCTGCGGGCCCGCGGCGGCCCGCTCCCCCTGCGGGCGCACCACCTCAGCCGGGCCGCGCGGGCCGGTGACGACGATGTCATCGACACCCTCGTGGAGGCCGCGACCGCGGCGTTGGACACCGCTCCCGGCCACGCGGTCGAGTGGACCCGCACCGCGCTGCGGCTGCTGCCCGAACGCGCGCAGCGGCGGGCGGAGGTGCTGCTGCTGCTCGCCAGGGCGCTCGGGCTCACCGGGCGGCTGGAGGAGAGCCGGGACATCCTGCACGAGGTGCTGGAGACGGCAGGTCCGCGGCGCGCGGTCGCCGTGCGGATCTGCGCCGTCGTGGACCGGCTGCTGGGCAGGCTGGACGAGGCTCGGGCGCTGCTGGAGGCGGAGTCGCCGGACGACCCGGTCGAACGGGTCGGGCTGGTCGTCGAGCTGGCCGCCACCGACGTGCTGCGCGGCGACCTGGCCGGGTGCGCGGCGCACGCGCGGACCGCCGTGGAGATGGGGCGGGAGCTGGGCGACCGGGGCCAGGTCGCCGCGGGTACGACGCTGCTCGGCCTGGCTGCGCTGCACGGCGCCGAGACGACGACCGCCCGCGTCCTGGCCACCGACGCGGTCCGGCTCGTCGACGGCCTGTCCGACACCGAGCTGCGCGAGCACCTGCACCTGCTGCCGCCGCTGGCGTGGCTGGAGCTGCACCTGGAGCGCTACGCCGACAGCGCCCGGCACCTCACCCGCGGCCTGGCGGTCGCACGGGCCAGCGGGCACACACCCGTGCTGCCCTACCTGCTCATCGTCGACTCGGCGCTGCAGGCGAGGACCGGTCGGCTGGGGCAGTCGCGGCAGCGCGCCGAGGACGCGCGGGAGACCTCCGCGCTCATCGGCAGCCCCGAGACCGCGGCCATGGCCAACGCCGTCGAGCTCCGCTCCGCGCTGTGGCAACGGGGTCCGGAGGCCGCCGCCGAGCTCGCCGGGGGGCGCGCGAAGTCGCGGTGGTGGGCGCAGGAGGCCGACGTGTTCGTCGCGACCGTGCACCTGTTCGCCGACCGGCCCGGCGAGGCCGCCGAGCACATCGGGCCGCACGTCGGCGACGACCCCAAGGACGTCGTCGGGCTGCACGCCGTGCGGTGGTGCGGGTCGCTCGCCGTGGCGAAGGCGCACCTGGGGGCGTTGGACGAGGCGCTCGACCTGGCCGAGCACGCCCAGGTGCTCGCCGACGCGACGGACCTGCCGTTCCAGCGCGGGCTCGCCCACCTGACCCGGTCGCGGGTGCTCGCCGAGTGCGGCCAGCTGCCGCTGTCGGTCGACGAGGCGGAGGCGGCCGTGCACCGCTTCACCGAGGCCCGCGCCCCGCTGTACCGGGCGATGGCCCACGACGTCGCCGCGGTCGCCCTGTCCGCCGCCGGTGACCTGCAACGGGCGCGCGTCGAGTTCGGCCTGGCCAAGAACGGGTACGCGTCCTGCGACGCCGGGTGGCTGCTGACGCGGGTCCGCAACAGCGAGAGCAGGCTCGGCGCCCGCGCACCGCGTCCCCGCAAGCCGGATGCCGTCGGCACCGTAGACGCGTTGTCCGTGCGGGAACGGGAGATCGCGCGGCTGGTGGCGGACGGGCTGACCAACCGGGAGATCGCCGCGCGGCTGTACCTGAGCGCGAAGACCGTGGAGGCGCACCTCGCGCGGATGTTCACCAAGCTCGGGGTGAAGTCGCGGGTCGGTGTGGCGCAACGGCTTTCCGGGGCGGAGTCCACTTAGGACCCGGCCCCGGCGGGCGGACCGGCGGGCCGGGTCCGGCACAATGCCCGCGTGACCTACGTGATCGAGGCCGTGATCGCGCGCGAAGAGCTGCTGCGGGCCGCGACGGACGCCCCGCTCGCCACCTTGGCCGCGGGGTGGGCGCTGCTGCCGGTGCGCGGGCCGTCGGGTGACGAGCTGGGGTTCTGGAAGCTCACCGCGGAGCTGGCCGCCTCCGCCGCGGAGTGGTCCAAGACCGGGCCGGTGGCCTACGTGGAGGCCGAGTTCTGGGCAGGCGTGGGATCGCAGCGAGCGGTCGTGTGGGAGGGCGGCGAGGTCGTCTTCGGGCCGGTCCAGCTGGAGGAGGGCGACCAGCCGCCGGCGGAGGGAACCGCGATCTCCCAAGCCCTGCGGCGGATCGGGGTCGTGGCGGAGGAGGACCAGGACGCGTTCGACGCGGTCGGCCTCGGCAGGCACCGGCACACCGCCGACTGGGTCTAGGGCCTGTATCGAAGTCCGTGTTCGCGGTAGCCGGGCCTGACGCGGCCCCTGGGGGCACGGCCTGATGGTCCGCATACAACAGCGGTATGCGGACCACCAGGCCGCACCGCCAGGAACCACCTCAGGCGCGACTCCCATCGAACGAGACTTCGACACACGCCCTAGTAGTGCTTTGTTAGGTTACGGCGTGTCGTGGGGACTCCGGACAGACTCGGCGGTTTCATGTCCCGGTGACTCCTGATGAGCTTGCTCATGTCCGGCAACGTCTCGAGGACTTCGCGGCGGAGGTGTTCGCGCCCTTGGCCCGGTCTGATCAGCGGGCCAAGGGCGAGACGTATCTGCGTGGGCTGCTGCTGGACGGGCGGCGCAAGTCGATGCAGCCGATGGCGGAACGGCTGGGAGTGGATCATCAAGGACTGCAACAGTTCGTGACGACCTCGACATGGGACACCGACGCGGTGCGGGCGCGACTGGCCCGCACCGCGGTGGAAGCGATCGGCCCGGTGGCCTGGGCGGTCGACGACAGCGGCTTCCCGAAGGACGGCACGAACTCACCGGGTGTGGCCCGGCAATACTCCGGAACCCTGGGCAAGGTCGCCAACTGCCAGATCGGGGTGAGCGTGCACGCGGTCACCGACACCGCCTCCTGCCCACTGCACTGGCGGCTGTTCCTGCCGGAGTCCTGGGACACCGCCAAGGCGGGCCCTGCGGCGATCAAAGCGGCCAACGCCACGCGGCGCAGGACACTGAAGAACGGGCCACGAGCCACCGCGGCGGCCGGTGGGCCGACCGGCGCCGAGGTCGAGGTGGACGTGCGGGCGGTCACCGAGGCCGCCAGGACACGGCGCGACCGGTCCGGCATACCCGAGGACGAGGGACACCGTCCGAAGTGGATACTGGTCGTCGAGATGCTGGACAAGCTCGCCGGACATGGGCTTCGGCCACCCGTGCTGGTCGCGGACGCCGGCTACGGTGACAACAGCCGGTTCCGGGCCGCGCTCGACAACCGCGACATCGCCTACAGCGTGCAGCTCCAAGGCGAGGCCCTGGCACACGCCGGCGAGGCGGTTCCCGCCGCACAGGACTGGCCCGGCACGGGCCGGTGCGGCCGCCCGCCGGCCGACACACCCGTCTACCCGGACGAGCCGGTCAGCCTGGCCCGGCACGTGGCCGCCGCCGGCCGTGAGGCCGCACTCACCCTCACCTGGCGCGAAGGCAGCAAGGGCGCGCTGTCCTCCCAGTTCGTGTTCCTGCGGGTCCGGCCCGCCGGGCACCGCGTCCCCCGCGACGGCGAGGACGGCGTCCTGCCCGAGCGGTGGCTGATCGCCCAGTGGCCCGATGGTGAGCCCGAACCGGTCACCTACTGGCTGTCCAGTCTTCCCGCCGGCACTGGCGCCGTCGACCTCGTCCGCTACGCCAAGATCCGCTGGCGCATCGAACACGACTACCGCGAACTCAAGACCGGCCTTGGCCTGGACCACTTCGAAGGCCGTTCCTGGCAGGGCTGGCACCGCCACGTCACCCTGGTCACCGCCGCACACCTGTTCCTCACCCTGCTGCGAGGCGACCCAAAAGCTGCTGCGCCGGCCTGACCCTCTACAAGGTCATCCGCGAACTGCAACAGCTCCTCGCGACCTGGACCGGCGTGTGTCTGACCTGCCACCAAACCGTGAAACCACTACATCGCAACAACCACCGAATAACCTAACAAAGCACTACTAGGGCTCCCGCGGCACGGGCCGGGCCTGGAGCAGGCGGCCGCCGACGCCCGCGACCACGCACAGCGCGATCGCCACGACGGCCCCCACCGTGTAGCCGCCGTTGTCCGGGAACCGCGACGGCGCGACCGTGCGCGCGGTCAGGATCGTGGCGCTGAGCGCGCTGCCGACCGAGTAACCGACCGTGCGCAGCACCTGGTGCATGGCGAGCCCGCTGCTGGTCTCCTCCATCGGCACCCCGGCGACCACCATCCTCGGCAGCACCGCGAACACCAGCCCGGTGCCGAGTCCGGCGAACCCCATCACCACGAACATCTCCCACAGCCGCGACCGCGCCACGGCGAACAGCAGCAGCGCGACCGCGAACATCCCGACCCCGGTGGGCAGCAGCACCCTCGGGCTCACGCTCGCACCGAGCCTGCCGACCAGCGTGTTCACCGCGAAGCTGCACGCCGACATCGGCACCAGCACCAGCCCGGCCACGACGACCGGCGCGCCGAGCCCGTAGGACTCCGACGTCGGCGTCTGGACGTACCGGATCACCATCGACATCAGCATGTACATGCCCACCCCGGCCACCAGCCCGGTCGCGTTCGCGGCCAGCACCGACGGGTTGCGCATCAGGCGCAGGTTCACCAGCGGGTGCGGCGTGCGCAGCTCGCGGCGGAACCACACGCCGAGCAGCACCGCCGCCACCGCGAACGCCACCAGCGTGCGCGGCGACCCCCAGCCCCAGACCGGCCCCTCGCTCAGCCCGACCAGCAGGCAGGCGATCCCCGGCCCCAGCAGCACCGTGCCCACGACGTCGAACGGCTTGGCCACCCGCGTCGGGCTCGCCGGAACCACCACGGCCACCAGCGCGATCGCGACCACCCCGAGGCCCGCCGCGAGCCAGAACCCGGCGTGGAACCCGAGGCTCCCGGCGATCAGCCCCATCAGCGGGTAGCCGAGACCGATGCCGACGACCGCCGTGACCGACAGCGTCGCCACCGCCGCCCGTGCCGCGTCCGGGGCGAGGTTGTCGCGCGCGACGCTCATCAGCAGCGGCAGCAGCGCCAGCCCGACGCCCTGCATGGCCCGTCCGGCCAGCATCAGCGCGAACGGCAGCGGGAACGCCGCCAGCACGCTGCCCGCCAGCAGGACCACCAGCGCCGTGAGCAGCACCTGCCGCCGCCACGGGCCGTCCCCCAGCTTCCCCACGACCGGCGACGCCAGCGCGCCCACCAGCAGGGTCAGCGTGACCGACCACTGCGCGCTGCCCAGGCTCACGTCGTAGTCCGCCGCCACCGTCGGGATGAGCGGCGCGCCCAGGCTGCTGACCACCGCGATCAGCAGGCCGATGTAGACGAGCGTCGGGGTGAGCGCGCGCGGGGCGCGGACGGCGGTCGACGGCTGTTCGAGGCTGACCGATGTCATGGAGGACCTTCGGACGGGGGTGGGTGGCAGACCAGCAGATTACTTGCCCATGCGAAGCAATTTGCCGGATGTGACCCGTGCAACTCCCCTACGGCTCCTCGGCGATGCGGTCGAGCAGTGGTGGGCTCCAGTGGCCGCCGTAGCGGCGGCGCAGGTGCGGCAGGCGCCAGTCCTGCCCGGTCACGGCGCCGCGGCACCGGGACGTCCCGCAGCGGCAGTCCATCCGCCACGTCCCGACGCCGGTGTGGGTGGCGTAGTCCACGGTCAGCTCCGCGCCCGCCGGGACGTCCGCGCGGGCGACCAGGGTGGTCGCGTCGGCGTGCCACAGCGTCGGGTCGCAGGAGTGGTTGCCGTAGCGGGCGGGGTGGACGGGGTCCAGGAGCAGGTGGTGGCCGTGGGCGACGGTCAGGCTGCTGTAGGGCGGGGTGAGCGCGGCCAGGGCGTCGTCGTCGATGAGCACGCCGCCCAGCCGCAGCACGACCTCGCCCGCGGGGATCGGGGAGGTGGCGAACAGGCCGAGGCCGTCGATCGGGGAGGGGCGGACCTCGGCGCGCGGGGAGAGCCAGGAGCGCGACGGGTGGCGGACCATGCGGCGTTCGGCGTCGTCGCCGGTGTCCGCGTCGAGGAACCCGTGCCGCCGGTAGAGGGCACGGGCGCGGTCGTTGTCCCGCAGCACGAGCAGGACGACCCGACCGGTCGCGTGCTCCTCGGCCCAGTCGACCACCGCGTCCACGAGCGCGTCGCCGACCCCGCGGCCGCGGGCGAACGGCGCCACCCACATCGAGATCAGGCCGACCGTGCCGCCGTGGTCGGGCCTGGTGCCGCTGACCATGCCCGCGGGCCTGCCGTCCAGGTAGGCCAGCAGGTTGTGCGTGCCGCCGCCGAGCCGGGTGCGCCACCGCCGCTCCACGTCGCCCTCGCCGAGCCAGTCCGCGAGCTTCGCGCCGAACGCGCCCGGCGCCTCCCGCAACGCCATGAGGCGGAGCTCCCGCCAGTCCGCCCAGTCGTCGACCCCGAGCACCCGCACCACGACCATGCGACCACTGTCGACTCGGCGGGCACCCGGTCGCAACGGCATTTCTACGGTCGGCCGGTCCCTTCGGCGACCACCGGCACCCCGGCCCACGCGGCCCGGTCCGCGGGGTCGTCCGGGGCGCGCTCGCACACGACGTACCGGCCGGGCGCCATCGCCGTGTACCGACCGGGCAGCAGGGCCAGGCACTTCTCGTGGATCGCCTCCGGCTTCTCGTCCGCCACGACGTACCCGACCAGCTCGGTGCCGCCGAACACCCGCGCGACCCCGCCGGTGGCCTCGGCCAGCACCCGGCTCGCCGCGTCCAGCTCGACCCAGCACGAGTCCACGCGCACCCAGCCAGGCCCGCGCCGCACCGGCACGACCCCGGTCACCGCGGGCACCTCCGACACCGGCACCGCGCGGTCGGCGGAGGCGACCAGCAGCGCCTCGACCCCGCGCAGGAACGCCTCGATCGCCGCGGGCGGCAGGTACCGGGTGTCGGCGTACAGCGCGATCTCCACGTCCTGGCCCGCGCTGACCACGGTGAAGTAGAACGCCACCGGGTAGGAGGTCGCGGGCAGCCAGGAGAAGACCGTGTCCGGTCCCGCCGCCGCCAGCAGGGCCGCGTCGGGCGGGGTCGTGTCGACCGGGCGTTGCTCCCGGTGCGCGCCCACGTCGTTGAACACGCAGTCGCGCTGGAACCGGGTCCCGCGCTCGGCGGCCACCGCGTCCATGATCGGCCACAGCCTCCTGGCCTCGAACTGGCTGTAGCGGTAGGCGTTCATCGTCGCGAGCCGAACGCCGCGGACCACGTCGTCCACAGTGGACGACCCGAGCTCGAACGGCACCAGCGCGTCCTGGGCGATCGTCCCGACGTACTCCGCCATGCCGGGGCGGAACCTGTTGCCGCAGATGGACACCAACGCCCCGCGCGCGTTGCCGGTGTGCACCGCGAGCAGCGTGGCGGCGGCCGCGAGCAGCACGGTGGAGTGGGAGACCCCGGTCCTGGCCACGATCGCGGGCAGCGCCAGCCCGGCGGCCCGCGACCTCAGGTACCCCTCGCGACAGCCCTCCTCCCCCACCGGCGGCACCGAGAACACGCACTGCGGCATCCGGCGGAGCTGCGCCTCCCAGAACCGCAGGGCGGCCGCGGCCCGGCGTCGGGCGGGCTCGGTGGCCTCGCGCTCGGCCTGGTCGAGCGGCTGGTGCCCGGTGGGCCCGACCACCCGCGACGCGGGGTCGGCGAGCAGTGCGACGAGCTGGCCGGCCACGAGCTCGATGCTCGCGAAGTCCGTGGCCAGGTGCGACAACGCGAGCGCGACCAGGTGCGGTACACCGGAACGGGTGGCGACCGCGACCCGCAGCGGCAGGTCCTCGCCGTAGTCGAAGGGCGACCCGGCCAGCCGCTCCCGCAGCACCGGCTCGACGTCGGGCCCGTCCAGCTCGACCACGTCGACGAGCAGCGTCCCCTCCCGCGCGACGACCTGCTCGGGCCGGTCACCGGGCAGGACGGTGGTGCGCAGGGCCTCGTGCCGGACCAGCAGCACGCGCAACGACTCGGCGACGTCGGCGGCCGTCACGCCGTCGGGCACCGGGACGAAGCGGCACAGGACGTCCGAGCGCTCCTGCCGCTGCTCGCCGATCCACTCCAGCACGTTGCCCTGCCCGAGCGTGACCGGCGCCCGTCCGGCGCGGGCACCGGTGAAGTCGACGCGCAGTTGTCCCATCGCTGCCTCCCGAGGCTGACACCCGTGCCGACGCTAGCCGGCGCGCCCCGCCGCAGCATGGGGGAAAACCCTTGTCCTCGGCGGAATCGGGTGTCGCGGCATGGACCGCGGCGCCGTCCGGCGGTCAGGATCGGGTGCCATGAGACCAGTCACGCTGCGCAGCCGCGACGCGGACGCGACGCGCGCGGTGCTGGACGAGGCCGTGCGCGTGCACGGCGAGGTCCACGCCGAGCCGCCGTTCCGGGGCGTCCCGTACTACGCCGACGACCGGTTCCGCGACCGGCTGGCGGTCGCGTCGCGGCAGCCGGGGTTCAGCCTGCTCGCGGCGGAGGACGGCGACGAGACCGCCGGGTACCTCTACGGGTTCGCGCTGCCCGGCCACACCCGCTGGTGGTCGCCGCTCAAGGACGTCCTGCCCGCCGAGACCACCGAGGAGACCGGTGCGCGGACCGTGTTCATCCAGGAGATCATGGTCCGCGCGCCGTGGCGGGGCAGGGGGATCGCCCGCACCCTGCACGACGAGTTCCTGCGGTCCCGCGGCGAGGAGCGCGGGCTGATGTGCGTCGAGCCGGGCAACGAGCCCGCCCGGTCGGCCTACCTGCGCTGGGGGTGGACGCCGGTGGCCACGACCGCGTTCACCCCCGCCGGTCCCGTCTTCGACTGCCTCCTCAAGCCGCTGCGCAGGGTGCGGGTGTAGGGATTCCCCTCATGCTGTGGTCTGGACAACCTGCCTAACGTCGGCGCCATGTCCAGTCGGGTCACCACCTTGGAGCGGATCGCCGCCTTCGCACCGGGCCGCTCGGTCCCCATCGAGGACGTCGGGGAGTCGTTGGGGCTGCACAGGTACGTGGTGCGGATGTTCCGCAACATCCACGGGTTCGACCGGTTGCACCAGGACACCCAGCTCGACCTGTTCGGGCTCGTGACCGCCGCGGCGGAGCTCGTCGTCAAGGCGACCCCGGACCCCGGCGCGATCAGGTACCTGCTGTTCGCGCACACCGTCCTGGACGTCACGCCGTCGCACGTCGACGCCTCCGACGTGATCCGGCGGGCGCTCGGGCTGGTCGACGCCGAGGCGTTCGCGGTCACCCAGCAGCACTGCGCGAGCGGGCTGGCCGCGGTCGACATCGCGGGCGAGCTGCTGCGCTCCGAGGACGACCCGGACGCCCGTGCGCTGGTGATCACCGGCGAGAAGCCCGTCACCGCGCGGTTCCGGGTCGTCAACAACACCACCATCCTCGGCGAGGCGTCCACGGCGTGCCTGGTCGGCGCGGGCGGCAGCGGTGACGTGGTCCGGGCTTACGCGACCAGGACGCAGGTGCTGCTGTCGGACGGCGTGTACCTGGCCGACGACCTGGTCACCGAGTTCAACGACAACTACACCGCGTTCCTGGCCGAGGCCGTCCACAAGGCCCTGTCGCGGGCCGGGCTCACCCTGGACGACATCACGATGCTCGTGCCGCACAACGTGAGCAAGCTGCTCTGGTGGCGCACGCTCGACGAGCTGGGCGTCGACCGGTCGCGGGCGTTCTTCGACAACATCGGGCGCTACAGCCACTGCTGCTGCGCCGACCCGTTCCTCAACTACGCCACCCTGCGCGACGAGGGGCGGCTGGTCGAGGGCGGCCTGTACCTGCTGACGTCGGTGGGCCTGGGGGCCACCTACGCGGCGATGGTGATCGAGCACCGCGGCGGAGGGACGACATGACCACGGACTACCTGCGGGGGATCAAGAAGGCGCTCACCGGCGACGGGTCGACACCGCTCGTGCTGGTGTGCAACTTCGAGGCGGAGGCGTTCTGGGCCGAGCGATACCTCGGCCTGCCGAGCGTGCCGTTCTCGGCGTCCACCCGGCTGGTGCGGCGGATGGAGGAGCTGGGGGTGCTGCTCGGCGGACCGGACGACTACCTGGTGGTGTCCGAGGACGTCGACCCCGGTTTCCGGCGCTACGCGGAGGACCTGGGCTTCGCGCTGCCGACCGTGCTGGTGCCGGAGAACGTCGACCCCGCCCGGTCGACCACCGAGAACGCCCTGGCCTCCCCCGAACTACTGGCCAGGCTCGGCGGCATCGACGGCGTCCTGCTGCCGATGGGCACCACGGTGCCGGAGCAGAAGCTGGCCGAGGAGACCGGGCTGCCGCTGGCCGTGCCGGGCGCCGAGGTGTTCGAACGGGTCAACAGCAAGATCTACGGCCGCCGGGTGGCCGCGGCGGGCGGGCTGCGCCCGGTGCCCGGCTTCGAGTGCGAGACCACCGCCGAGTTCCTCGCCGTGCTCGACGAGCTGGAACCGCTGGTGGCGCAAGGGGAACGGGTCGTCGTCAAGGACGCCTACGGCGTGTCCGGCAAGGGGCTCGTGGTGCTGGACGCCGCCGTGAAGGTCGCCGGGGTCCGGAAGCTGGTCACCCGCCGGGCCGCCCGCACCGGCGACGACCGGCTGCACGTGGTCGTGGAACGCTGGCTGCCCAAGAGGTTCGACCTCAACTACCAGTTCACCGTCGGCCGCGACGGCGCCGTGGCGTTCGACTTCGTCAAGCAGGCGCTGACCGAGGACGGCGTGCACAAGGGCCACCTCGTGCCCGCCGAGCTCCCGCCGCACCACCACGAGGAGCTGCGGCGCGCCGCGGACGTCATCGGCGCGCGGCTGCACGCCGACGGGTTCAGCGGAGTCGCCGGGGTGGACGCGATCCTCGGCGCGGACGGCGTGCTGTACCCGCTGCTGGAGATCAACGCGCGGCTGAACATGTCCACCTACCAGGGCGGCGTGACCGAACGCTTGCTGCCGCCCGGCCACACCGCCCTCGCCAGGCACTACACCCTGCGGCTGGACGGACGGCTCCCGTTCGACCACGTCCGCGCCACCCTCGGGGCGCTGCTGGACGAGCGCGACGGCGAACGGGTCGTCGTCACCTGCGCGGGCACGGTCAACGCCAACGCGGCCGACGACGCGCCGTTCGAGGGCCGCCTGTACGCCGTCCTCGTCGCCCCCGACCGGTCCCGGCTCGCCGCGCTGGACGCCGCCACCCAGACCGCACTCACCACGCTGGAGAGCCGATGACGAGCGAGTACACCGTCCAGGGACACCCGATCAGCGAGTTGGCGGAGCGGTTCGGCACACCGCTCTACCTCTACGACGGCGACGTGCTGCGCGACGTGTACCTCTCGCTGCGCGAGCGGCTCGACCCGCGGGTGGACATCCTGTACTCCGCCAAGGCGAACCCGAACGTCAGCGTGTGCGCGGTGCTCCGCTCGCTGGGCGCGGGCATCGAGGTGTCGTCGCTGGTCGAGCTCGTGACCGCGCGCCGGGCCGGTGCCGCGCCGGAGGACGTCATCTTCCTCGGCCCCGGCAAGTCCGCCGAGGAGCTGCGGGCGTGCGTCGACCAGGGCGTGCACGCGATCGTGTGCGAGTCGTTCGACGAGCTGGAGCAGGTCAACGACCTGCGGGTGCCCGGCGGGGCGCGGGTCATGCTGCGGGTGAACCCGTCGTTCGAGTCCAAGGGCGCGCGGCTCGCCATGGGCGGCAAGCCCCGCCAGTTCGGCATGGACCAGGACGTGCTGCTGCGGTCGCGGTCGTTCCTGAAGTCGTTGCGGCACGTGGAGATCATCGGGGTGCACGGGTACATGGGCACCCGGATCCTGGACGCCGAGGACGTCGTGCACAACACCCGCGGCATCCTCGCCGCCGCCGAGGAGCTGTCCGTCGAGCTGGCCTTCGACCTGCGGACGGTGGACGTCGGCGGCGGGCTGGGCGTGCCGTACTTCGAGAACGAGAAGGACCTCGACGTCGACCTGCTCGCCGCGGGCGTGAACAGCGCCGTCGCCGGGTTCCTCGACCGGCAGGGCGACTGCCGGGTGATCACCGAGCTGGGCCGGTACCTGGTCGGCTGGTGCGGGACCTACGTGGTGCGCGCGCGGTACGTCAAGGAGTCCATGGGCGAGTGGTTCGTCGTCGCCGACGGCGGCACGAACCACCACATGGCCGCGGTGGGCATCGGCAGCTTCGTGAAGCGCAACTTCCCGGTGCGGTCGCTGACCCGCTACGCCGAGCCCGCGTTCCGGCCCTACAACATCACCGGGCCGCTGTGCACGCCGAACGACGTGGTCGCCAAGCAGGTCGCGCTGCCCGAGGTGCACGCGGGCGACCTGATCGGCGTCGAGCGCTCCGGCGCGTACGGCCCCACCGCCTCCCCCGGCCTGTTCCTCGGCCACGGCTTCCCGGCCGAGGTGCTGGTGCTCGACGGCACGCCGCACCTGGTGCGCCGCCGCGACACCGTCGAGGACCTGCTGGGCAAGCAGGAGCTCATCCCCACCTGACAAAGGGAGTCCGCAATGGATCGTCCGAGCGTGGTCAAGACCATCGTCAACGCCCTGTCCGAGATCATGCAGCGGGAGTACTCCGAGGTGACGGAGGAGACCCGGCTGTTCGAGGACCTGCACCTGGACTCCACGTCGGTGCTGACCCTGCTGATGGCCCTGGAGGACCAGACCGGGATCGAGGTCGACCCGGAGTCGTTGCAGATGGAGAACTTCCAGACCATCGGCACGCTGGCCGACTACATCGAGGGCAACCTCGACGTGTCGGTATGACATGGGCCTGACGCTCCGGGCGGCGAGCGCGTTCGTCGCCGACCACCGCCACCCCTACCGGCGCGACGACTGGCTGGTGTCCTACCAGCGGGACCTGCTGGCGCCGTTCGGCGTCCCGTTCGACGAGAGGTTCCTGGAGCAGGGCGCCAACATCGGCTTCCAGGAGCTGGCCGCGCGGGCGCTGGACGGGCTGGCCGAACCGCCGAGGCCGGACCTGGTGATCATCGCCCACGGGCTGCCCGACCACTACCCGTTCCGCTCGATCGGCGGGCACGTGGACAAGCTGGTCGGCGGCGGGTCGGAGAACTTCGCCATCTCCGACCAGGGCCTGCGGGCACCGTTCACCGCCCTGCGCGTCGGCGGCGCCTACGCCCGCTCCGGCCGCTGCCGCGAGCTCGCGCTGGTCGTGGTGGAGCAGTCGACGTTCGGGCAGGACGAGCCGCTCGCACGCGACGGGGCGCTGGCCGACACCGCCGCGGTCCTGGTGCTGGGCGGCGGAAGGGGCTCGTGGGAGGTGGCCGCGCTGCCGCCCGCGGGTGACCTTGCCGACCTGCTCCTCGACACAGTGCGGGGCGACCGGCCGCTGGTGGTGGCCGGTCCGTGGACCGACGCCGCCGTGGTCGAGGCGACCGGGCGGCCGCACCACCGGGTCGCACCCGGCTCCTACTGCACGAGCCTGTGGCTCGACCTGGCCCGGCACCACGAGCGGTGGGCCGCCGAGCACGACGCGATCGTCCTGTGCGACACCGACCCGCGCACCGGGCGCAGCCACGCCGCCCTGCTGCGGCACACCGACACGGAGGACCCCACGTGAGCTACCCGGCGCTGCTGGACGCGCTGCACGACCGCACCGCGGGCGACCACCTCGTCGCCTCGGCCTCGGGCGTCGTCATCGCCTCCGGCGAGAGCATCGCGGGCGACCACCCGCTGACCCGGTTCGGACTCGGCGTCGGACGCCGGGACCCGGACGACCCCCTGGTGCTGGAGCGGTTCGCCGACGGGCTGCTGGACCTGCACCGGCAGCTCCTGCGGCGCGGCATCGACCACGCCGTCGAGCACCTCAACGGGCGCACGTCCGGCGACACCACGCTGCTGGACCGCCAGCTCGTGCAGGCGTCGCTGGCCGACGTGGCCGTCGAGATCCGGGAGAGCGAGGCGCTGCGCCCGGACGACCCGGCGTCCAGGTGGCGCGCGCACCAGGGCCTCACCGCGGCCGGTCGGCTGCTGCTGACCCTGTTGGGGGCCAGCAGCTTCCTGGTCACCGGACCCGGCGGCGAGCTGCACCTGGCCGAGGTCACCGGGAACGTCTACCTGCACCCCGGCGAGGAGGACCGATGACCGGCCTGCTGAGCACCGGGGTAGAGCGCGGCGCCGACGCGCTCGACGGACCGCTGCGGAGGCTGCACGCGCAGTGCCGCGAGGTGGCGCCGTCGTTCCGCGAGGTCGGCGTGGCGCTGGACCGCGACCCCGACTCGATCCGCGACTTCCTGCACCTGCCCGCGTTCGGGGTGCTGGGCCAGGTGTTCACGCCGCCGGAGTACCAGACCGGCGACCTGGTCGTGGACGCGTTCGACCCGACGTGCACGGCGCTGTGCGTGGTGCTGGAGGCGTTGTCGCACGGCGACCCCGGCGCGATCCTCGCCGGTCCAGGCGCGGGGCTGTGCCGCGACGTCGTGCGCGAGCTGGGTGACGACGCCCAGCGCGAGCAGTTCTTCGGACGCGTCGACGACGGCCCAACGTGGACCTTCTTCGGGCTCACCGAACCCGGCAAGGGCTCGGCGGCGCTGGAGCTGGACACCCGGCTGACCCCGGCGCCCGACGGCGACGGCTGGCTGCTGCACGGCGAGAAGAAGTACATCGGCAACGGCGCCCGCGCGCAGATCGGCGTCGTGTTCTGCCGCCGCGCGCCGGGTCCGTGGGGCATCGAGGCCGTCGTGGTCGACCCGTCGGCCGAGGGGTTCAGCGGTGAGCTGCTGCCGATGGTCGGCCTGCGCGGGGCGCGGATCAGCCACCTGCGGTTCGACGCCGTGCGCGTCCCGGCCGACCGGGTCCTGGGCAGGCACCGCACGCCCAGCCGCCGCGGCATCTACGGCGCCCTGCACGCGCTGCTGCGGTTCCGGCCCGGCCTCGGCGCGATGACGCTGGGCCTCACCCAGGCCGCGTGCGACTACCTCGCCGAGCACCGGCCGGTGCTGCCCAAGGCCGACCAGGCCAGGGTGGACGCGCTGCTCGACCGGATCGCCGCCGTGCGCCGGATGATGTACGACGTGGCGGCCGACGTCGACCGCGGCGTGGTGAACGCGCACCGGATCGGCACGGTGAAGATGCGCGCCGCGCAGCTCGGCGAACGGGCGACCCTGCTGGCCGCCGAGCTGCTCGGCCCGGCGTCGCTGATCGAGCACCCGTGGCTGGAGAAGGCCTACCGGGACCTGCGGGCGTTCGAGTTCATGGAGGGCACCAGCAACCTGCACCGGCTGTCGGTGTTCCAGGGCCTGCTGAAGAGCGACTACTTCCCGGCCGCGGGGCACGCCGATGCGCCTCGGCATTGACCTGCTGACCCGCCACGAGCTGGACGGGTTGCTGACGCGGAGGTGGTTCCGCCGCTTCGCCTTCGCCGACGCCGAGCTGGCGCACGCGGAGTCGTTGGCGGCGGAGCGGGGCGCGGAGTTCCTGGCAGGCCGGTTCGCCGCCAAGGAGGCGGTGCTCAAGGTGCTCGGCACCGGGCTGTTCCAGGGTGTCGTGCCCAGCCACATCGCGGTGACCCGCGACCCGTCCGGCGCGCCCGCGGTGTTGTTGCGCGACAGCGCCTGCACCGCCGCGGACGCCGCCGGGATCTCGCGGGTCACCGTGTCGATCACGCACAAGGGGGAGCTCGTGGCGGCCGTGGCGGTGGGCTGGTGATCATCGACGCGCGCGGGCTGCGGCGGTCGTTCGGCGACGTGGAGGCCGTGCGCGGGGTGGACCTGCGGGTCGAGGAGGGCGAGACCGTCGGCCTCCTCGGCCCCAACGGGGCGGGCAAGACCACGACGCTGCGGATGCTGACCACGTTGCTGCGCCCCACTTCCGGCACCGCCACGGTCGCGGGCGCCGACCTGCTCACCGAGCAGGCGCTGGTGCGGCGGCGGATCGGGTACGTGGCGCAGAGCGGCGGCACCGAACCGCGGTGCCGGGTCGCGGAGGAGCTGGTGCTCCAGGCCGAGCTGTACCGGGTCGACCGGACCACCGCGCGCCGCCGTGCGCGGGAGCTGTGCGAACTGCTCGGCCTGGCGGGTCTGGAGAACCGGACCGTCGGCACGCTGTCGGGCGGCCAGCGGCGCAAGCTCGACATCGCCCTGGGGATGGTCCACTCCCCCGCGCTGCTGTTCCTGGACGAGCCGAGCCTCGGGCTCGACCCGAGCAGCCGCGACGACCTGTGGGACCACCTGCGGGCGTTGCACGGCACGACGGTCCTGCTGACCACGCACTACCTCGACGAAGCCGACGCGTTGTGCGACCGGCTGCTGGTGGTCGACCGCGGGGTCGTCGTGGCGGCGGGGACGTCGGACGAGCTCAAGCGGAGCCTGCACGGCGACGTGGTGGTCGTCGACGTCGACCGGGCGGCCGCGCGGGTCCTGGCCGCGCACCCGGCCGTGCGGACGGTGGTCGACGACGGCACGGTGCTGCGGCTGACCGTGAGCGACGGGGACCGGGTGCTGGCGGAACTGCTGCGGACGCTCGACGGCGCCGGGTTCACGGCGAGGTCGATCCAGCTGCACCGGCCGACGCTGGACGACGTCTTCCGGGCGGTGACGGGGAACCCGTTGACCGACGAGGTTCCCGTTCGGACGGCGATCGGGTGAGGGGAACACCGATGCGGGACACCGCGCTCATCTTCCGCAGGCAGCTGGCGCTGTCCCTGCGCAGTCCTCTGTGGATGGTGGTCGGCCTGGTGCAACCGGTGGTGTACCTGGTGTTCTTCGGGCCGCTGCTGGCCGGGCTGAACCTGGGAGCCGACTCCTGGCAGGTCTACATACCGGGACTGCTGGTGCAGCTGACCCTGTTCGGGGCGGCGTTCGTGGGGTTCTCGGTGATCGCGGACGTGCGGTCGGGGGTCATCGAGCGGATGCGGGTGACACCGGTCAGCCGGGTGGCGCTGCTGCTGGGACGGGTGCTGCGGGACGTGGTGCTGCTGGTGGGGCAGAGCGTCGTGCTCGTGGTGGTGGCGGTCGGGTTCGGGCTGAGGGCGCCGGTGGTCGGGGTGCTGATCGGACTGGTGCTGGTGGCCCTGCTGAGTGCCGGCTTGGCGGCGCTGTCGTACGCGGTGGGGATGGCGACGAAGAGCGAGGAGTCGTTGGCGCCGTTGTTGAACACGGTGACCGTGCCGTTGTTGTTGCTGTCGGGGGTGTTGTTGCCGATGTCGTTGGGGCCTAGGTGGTTGGACGTGGTGTCGAGGTTGACGCCGTTGAGGTATGTGGTGGACGCGGTTCGGGAGGTGTTCCTGGGGAGGTATGTGAATGGGGTGGTGGTTTTGGGGGTGGGGGTGGCTTTGGGGATGGTGGGGGTGGCTTTGGGGTGGGGGGTTTGGGTTTTTCGGAGGGATAACGCGTAGGGGGTTGGTTGTTCGTCGGCTCTGGGGAAGCCCAGCCCCCGGCGCGCGATTGTCTCAATGCCCGATCTTCGTTGTCAAGACGATAAAGCCATCTTGACAACGAAGATCGGGCAGGAGGGCGCTGTGGATCGGGGGCAGAGGGGAAGTCTGGCTTCGCCAGCATCAGGCTGCGCCTGACCAAACATCCTCGGCTTCGCCGTCGGACGAGGCATCCGCGCTTCGCGGCGGACAGGGCATCGGCTGGCGCCGACGAGGCCCCAGGCGCTCCGCGCCGGATGCGCGCTGGCGGGCTGCGCCCAACGAGGAGGGGTGGCGGACTCGCTTCGCATCGCGTCGATTGGGCGGGCGGTGGGCGGTCCGCGCCGGGCGTGAGGTGGCGCTGTGTGGTGTCAGGTTGTTGTTGTTGTTGCGGTTAGTAGTGTGCCTAGGCCGTTGGCTAGTTGGGTGAAGCCCTGTTCGGCGGCTGCTACTGCGTGAGGGTAGAGGTCGTCGGAGCAGGTGCCGGCTACTACGCGTTCGCGGTTGTCGAGGGAGAGCATCCACATGACGGCCATGATTTGGGTGGCGGCGAGTTTGGCGGTGAGGGTGGGGAGGGCGGCGGTTTCGTGGAGGGCGGCGGCTAGGGCTTCTTCGCCGTTGACCTTGAATTTGAACATGCCTGCGACCAGGGACGGGGTTCCCAGGATCACGCGGTAGAGGACCAGGGCCGGTTCGAGGTCGGTGAGGCCGGTGATGGGGTCGCGGCGGGACAGGCCGTCGAGGTAGTGGGTGCGCAGGGCGGCCAGTGGGGGTTGGTCGGGTGGGCGGTTGCGGACTACGCGGCCTGCCTCGGTTTCGTGGTCGGCCATGCGGCTGATGACCAGGTCTTCCTTCGTGGGGAAGTAGCTGAAGAGGGTGCGGCGGGAGACCTCGGCGGCCTCGGCGACCTGGGTGATGGACACCTGGTCGTAGCCGTGTTCGGCGAACAAGGCCAAGGCCGTGTCGGAGATGGCCTGGTAGGTCCGCAGCTTCTTCCGCTCGCGCAAACCGGTCTGCTCGCTCACCGCACCAGACTAGCCGGCCTGTCTGCACTGGGGTATAACTTGCACTCAGTCTACTTATGCACTGAGAGGGAGTTATGGACGTCGTCGTGATCGGGGCGGGGCCGACGGGGCTGGTGTTGGCGCACGAGTTGGCGTTGGGTGGGGCCGAGGTCGTGGTGGTGGAGCGGTTGGCCGAGCGGGTGCGGCAGGTGAAGGGAGGGGCGATCCAGCCGCGCACGTCGGAGCTGCTGGACGCACGGGGGCTGCTGGAGGCGATCCAGGAGCGGGCGCTGGAGCGGACGAACGCGGGTGGGCACTTCGCGGGGCTGCCGGTGTCGTTGGACTGCGAGGGCTGGCAGACCCGGCACCCGTACCCGATCGCCGTCCCGCAGTGGGCGATCGAGGACGTGCTGGCCGAGGCGGCCGTGGCGCGCGGGGTCGCGATCATGCGGGACCACGCGGTGACGGCGGTGGAGCAGGACGACGACGGAGTGACCGTGACGGCGGGTGGGGTGGAGCTGCGGGCGGCGTACGCGGTGGCCTGCGACGGGGCGCACAGCGCTGTGCGGAAGCTGCTGGAGCTGCCGTTCCCCGGCAGGCCCGGCACCTACCGGGCGGTGCTGACCGACGTGCGGCTGACCGCCGTGTCCGAGCTGGTGCCGACCACGGCGGGCCACCTGAGCACGATGACCCGGCACGACAACGGGTACTTCGGGATGCTGGTGCCGGTCGGCGGGGACGAGTACCGGTTCACCTACGGCGCCACGAGCACCGAGGAGGAGGCGAAGGCGACGCCGGAAGGCGTGCAGCGCGCGTTGACCGCGGTCTACGGCGAGGGCACGGTGCTCGGCGAGGTGCTGAACTCGTCGTGGTTCAGCGACGCGACCCGGCAGCTGGAGCACTACCGGCACGGGCGGGTGCTGTTCGCGGGCGACTCGGCGCACATCCACCCGCCGTGGGGCGGGCAGGGGCTGAACCTCGGGGTGCAGGACGCGGTCAACCTGGGCTGGAAGCTCGCGGCGACGACCGCCGGGTGGGCGCCGGAGGGGCTGCTCGACACCTACCAGGTCGAACGCCACCCGAAGGCCGCGCGCGTGCTGCACCACACCTCGGCCCAGCGGCTGCTGGCCACCCCCAAGCCGGACGAGGACCTGGTGGCGTTGCGCGAGATCTTCACCGACCTCATCCGGCTGCCCGACGCCAACCACCACCTGGCCGGGATGATGTCGGGCCTGGACGCCGAGGGACGGGTGCCCGACCACGACCTGGTCACCGAGGACGGTCCCGTCCGGCTCGCCGAGCTGCTGCGCACCGGTCGCGGGCTGCTGCTGGACCCGACCGGCTCGCTCGACGTGCCCGAAGGCTGGGCGGACCGCGTGGACGTGGTGCGGGTGAAGTCCGCCGACGACCTCGGCCCGCTGCTGCTCCGACCGGACACCACGGTGTGCTGGTCCGGCGAGGGGTCGTTGGCCGACGCGCTCACGACAACGTTCGGCCGCGCGGCCTGAGCCGAGGGCCCCGGCGCGCCCGTCGCGAGGCCCCCGGATGTTGTCGGCGGTCGCGGTGGCGTCAGGACGCCACCGCGGCGCCGGTCGCGACCGGACGTCCGTTCGACACGATCTCATCACGGACGGATCCGGTCACCCCACGTCTTCGTCCACTACGGACATGAGACCCAAGAGACGCATCGCGGCCCTGCTGGTCAGCACCGCCGCCCTCGCCATGGCCGCCACCGCGTGCGGCCCGTCGGACACGTCCGGCACCCCCACGGGCGCGGCGGGCACCAAGGCACCGGCCGCCACGTCCGCCGCGGCCGAGGGCACGCCCGGCACGGGCTGTCCGCTCAGCGCGGCCGACCTGTCGAGCGCCACCGGGCTCAGCTTCGAGCTCGGCGACACCCGCCAGGACCACGAACTGGAGACCCAGCCGGGCGTGAAGGCCCTCGTCTGCGTCTTCATCTCCCCCAGCACCCCGCAGGACGCGGGCGACCCGCTCGTGCTCCGCGTCGACACCATCACCGGCGCCAACGCCGCCGCGGCCCGCACCCACTTCGAGAGCGACTGCACCGACAACGGCGGCACGCTCGGCGAGTCCGCCGTCGCCGACGGCAAGACGTGCACCCGCGGCGCCAACACCATCGAGGGCGACCTCGGAAAGGGTGGCCGCACGGTCGACGTCTACTTCGTCAACGCCACCACCGACACCGCCGCCGCGATGACCGAGAAGTTCGACAAGGTGCTCGCCGCGGTCTCCTGACGCGACCGGTCAGGCCCGCTCCAGGGCCCGGTCCAGCCGGGCGTCCGCGTCGGACCACACGGCTTCGGCCAGGTCGGCGTCGAGGACGAGCGCGTTGGGTGCCGCGGGAGTGGTGTGCGCGAAGTAGCGGCCCGCCACGGGGTCCGCGGTGGTGGCGAGGTGGACCAGCCGGTGGGCGGCGGTGCGCGGTGAGGCCAGGAACGGCCTGCCGAGCACCTTCGCGACCGCCCCGACCGCGCCGAGGTAGCGACCGAAGTCGGAGGCCACGATGCCGGGGTGGAAGTCGGCGACCGGCACGTCGGGATGGCGGGAGGCGTAGGCGCGGTGCAGCAGCAGCGCGGCGAGCTTGGCGCGCGCGTAGCGCTGGTGCGGACCGAGCCCGAGCGGGTTGTCGAGCTGCTCGCCGACGTTGCCCGCCTCCAGCGTCGCGCCCTTGTGGGACCTCGACGACGTGGACACGACCCGTCCACGCCCGGCGCGCAGGGCGGGCGTGAGCAGTGCGACCAGCAGCATCGGCGCGAGCGCGTTGACCTGGTAGTTGGGCTCGTGGCCGTCCGCGGTCGGCTCGGTCGACGGGAACGCGCCGCCCGCGTTGTCGGCCAGGACGTGGACGACGGGATGGGCCTCGCGCAGCTCCTCCGCGACGCGGCGCACGTCGGCCAGCACGGCGAAGTCGGCGAGGTGCGCGGTTCCCCCGACCTCCTCGGCGACGGCCCGCGTCCGCCGCGGGGAACGCCCGAGCACGACCACCTCGGCACCGCGGGCGGCGAAGAGGCGGGCGGCCTCGGCACCGGTGCCGGAGCTCGCGCCGGTCACCACCACCGTGCGCCCGGCGAGGTCGCGGCTCACGACCGCGCCGCCGGTCCGCTGACCACGACGGACCGCTTCGGGTGGGCGTCGGTGAGCGCGACGCGCAGCAGGACCTCCGCGAGGTCGGCCCGGCGGATCCGGTAGGCGGCGGGACGGGTGAGCGCGGCGGAGGCGGTGGCCAGCCCCGTGCGCGGACCGTCGACAAGGGCACCGAAGTGGCACACCGTCCAGTCCAGTGTGGACGACTCCAGGACCCGCACGGCTCGGGCGAGGTCGTCGAAGTCCTTGCGCAGCACCGTCTTGCCGAGCAGCCTGATGAGCGGTGGCGCGAGGGGCGCGGTCGCCGCGCTGCCGTAGCTGAGCATCACGACCGCGCGCGCCACCCCGGCGTCCGCCGCGGCGCCGACGAGCGTGCGGGCCGCGCGGGCGAGGATCTTCGGGTGGCGCCCGTCCCGCAGCGCGAGGGTGTTGCCCAGCGCCGAGATGACCGCGTCCTGCCCCTTGGCCGCCACGGCGAGCGCCGCCACGTCGTCGACCGGGTCGCCGACGACCGTGTCCAGCATCGGGTGCGCGGGCAGGACCGGCCGTCGGACGAACGCGGTGACGTGGTGGCCCGCCGCGAGCGCCTGGTCCACCACCTCCCGGCCGGTCGCCCCGGTCGCGCCCAGCACCAGGATCCGGCGCAGGCCGTCCGATCCGCTCCCGCGCGTCATGCCGACTCCCCGTCCGTGGGCTCTGTGAGACACCGCGTCTCACAGGGGGAGCCTGCCACCCGGCGATCTATGAGTCAAGTCGTCTCACAGTGGCGGACGTCCCGGCCGCGCGGTGGTGCGCGGCCGGGACGACGCTGCTACGGAACCCTCCACTGCTGGGCAGTGCTGGAGTTGCAGTCGTAGATCTGCAGTTGCGTCCCGTTGGCCGAGTTGCTGTTCGGGACGTCCAGGCAGCGACCGGACGGCGGGTTGACCAGCGACCCGTTCGCCTTCGGCCACCACTGCTGGGCGCCGGTGCCGTTGCAGTCCCAGAGCTGGATCTTGGCACCGTTCGACCGGCTGCTGCTGCTCACGTCCATGCACCGGCCCGCGGCGCGGACCGTGCCGTCCGACGCCAGGGTCCACTGCTGGGCGGCGGAGGTGTTGCAGTCCCACAGGCGCACGGGCGCGCCGTTGCCCGTGACGGCCGGGTCGGCGTCCGCGCACTTGGACGCCAGACCGCTGACGGCACCGGTGCGCGCGGGCGTCGGGCCGACGTCGAACGACGGCGGGGCGTCGGCCGCGGCCGTGCCCCACGAGGACGCCGACGTGCCCAGCGCGTAGTCGAGCGTGCCGCCGTTGGCGACGAACGTCGACGGCAGCCACGGCTTGGTCGACGCGGTTCCGTTGACGCGCAACGACTGCACGTACTTCGCCGAGTCGGACGCGCCCGCCGCGGTGATCGTGATGGTCTTGCCGTTGCCGCGGGTGATCGTGGTCTGCGGGAACTGCGGGCTCGCGAGCACCAGGTCGGCGCGGCCCGGCGCCTCCGGGTACATGCCGAGCGCGGCCCACACCGCCCACGACGACATCTCACCGAGGTCGTCGTTGCCCACCAGGCCTTCCGGGACCGGCGTGAAGATCGACGTCAGGGCGCGGCGCACCACGTCCTGCGTCTTCGCCGGGGCGCCCGCGTAGGCGTAGGCCCACGGGGTGTTCAGCGTCGGCTCGTTGCCCAGGTAGGCGTAGGGCTTCTTGGGGCCCGCGTTGAGCTCGGTGAAGAACGTGTCCAGCCGCGAGACCACGGTCGCGTTGCCGCCCATCGCGTCGAACAGGCCGCGGTGGTTGTAGGGCACGAGCCACGTGTACTGGGCGGCGTTGCCCTCGACGTACTCGTTCTCCTGGATGGGGTCGAACGCGGGCCAGCTCAGGTCGGTGTTGCGCGGCTTGAGGTACTTCTGCCCGGACTCGAAGATGTTGCGCCAGTTCTGCGCGCGCCGCAGGAAGTTCTCCGCCGTGGCCGTGTCGCCCAGTCGCGACGCGAGCTGGCTGATGGCGAAGTCGGCGCTGGTGTACTCCAGCGTCGTCGAGGCGGAACCCCAGACGTCCGGCAGGCCCGTCGGGACGTAGCCGTAGGTGTTGTACTGCAACCAGCCCGGCCGCTGCCGGACGTCGTTGACGCCCGCGACGATGCGCTGCAGGGCCTGCGCGGTGTCGAACGACGTGCCGCCGAACGCGTGCACCGTGGAGACGATGATCGCCATCGGGTCGCCGTTCATGACCCCCGTGCCGCCGTTGGCGACGGTCCAGCGGTCGAAGTAGCCGCCCTGCGCCGCCTGGTTCACGGCCGACTGCGCGATGTCGGAGGCTTCCTTGGGCGCCAGCAGGGAGATGAGCGCTATCTGGGAGCGGTAGACGTCCCAGCCGGAGTAGTTCGCGTACTGCACGGTCGACGTGGTGTGCACCTGGTTGTCGAACCCGGTGTACCGGCCGTTGACGTCGCTGTACACGTTGGGGTGCAACAGGGAGTGGTAGAGCGACGTGTACAGCGTGCGCAGCTGCGTCGTCGTGCCGCCGGTGACGTCGATCCGCCCCAGCCAGCCGTTCCACGCCGCCCGCGACTGGGCCTTCACCTCGTCGAACGACTTCGTGCCGGTCTCGCTCGCCAGGTTGGCCTTCGCGCCGTCGAGGTCGACGAACGAGATGCCGATGCGGGCCGTCACCGTGCTGGTGTTGAAGGAGACGAACGCCGCCGCCGCGAACGGCTGCACGTCCTGCTGCGTCACGCCGGGCGACGCGGGCAGGTTCTGCGTCTCGGCGGTCTTCGGCTCGGGCGGCAGCTGCTGCCCGCTCTTGCCCTCGACCGTCCGCCGCGACTCGTCGACCTTGCCCTGCTCGTCCACCACGCCCGCGGTGCTGAAGTTCTGGTCGAACGTCACCGTGAAGTGCAACCGGTACCGGTTGCCCGCCCCGCAGAACCCACCGCTGTCGGTGTACCCGGACAGGCTGTTCGTCCCGATCGTGATCGACCCGCTCGCCGCGTTGAACGCCTTCGCGGCGTCCACCGACAACGACGCCCGCTGCCCCGCCGGGTAGGTGAACCGCGCGACCCCCGACCGCTGGTTCGCCGTCAGCTCCGTCCGCAGCCCGTTGTCGAACGCCACCGAGTAGTAGCCCGGCTGCGCGATCTCGTTGGCGTGGTTGAACGTGTAGTAGCTCACCGGGCTCGTACCCAGCGTCGGCATGAACGGGATGTTCCCGAAGTCACTGCACCCCGGCCCCGACAGGTGCGTCAGGCTGAAGCCGCGGATGCGGTTGTCGTCGTAGTGGTAACCACCGTGCTGGTGCGTGACGGTGTCCGGACTCCACTGCAACATGCCGAACGGCGACACAGCACCGGGGAACGTGTTGCCCGCCCCACCACCATGCCCGAAGTCCGGCCCACCGGGCTTCGTACCGACGAACGCGTTGACGTACTGAGCCGGATCAGTCACCGCCTGAGCCGTACCGGCCGATATCGGGACCGCGACGGCCGCGAAGGTCACGGCCGCCAGGACCACGGAACGAAGACGCATGGTTCCTCCTGCAGGGACGAGGAAGATGACAACGTTGTCAGCGTGGATTCTCCCACCGACTTCCCTGGTCAGGAACCCGCTACGCGGCGCAACCTTCGTACACCCACCGTTGTCCAGCGGACAGAACAAGGGACACGACCACAAGCCAGAGCCGAGCAGCCCGACCCAACAAAACCCAAGGAGCACCCACAACCACAACAGACCCGAGGACCACGCCCACCCACAACGACACCGAGCACGCCCACCCACGACAGAACCCGAGGAGCACGCCCACCCACGACGCCAGCGAGCCCACCCGTCCGCCCGTGCGGCCGACTTGACTTGGGGTTTTTGGGCTTAAACTTGCGGCGGCGGGCAGGCTCTACCACCTGCCCTTTTTCGCCCGACGAAGCCCAAAAAAGGGGCCCCAAGTCAAGTCGGCCGCACCCGGAGACAGCTGTAGCGACACCCCGCTTAGATCCTCTGCGCGATACCCCGCCCTACCCCTCTGCGGCGATACCCCGCTTAGATCCTCCGCGACGACACCCCGCTCTGCCCCCTCCGCGACGACACCCCGCGCTTCGACACCCCGCGACAACACCCCGTCCTACCCCACGACAGCATCAACCACCCCACACACAACAAAGCGGGACACCCCCACCCGGAGATGCCCCGCAATGCCTCAAACCCTAAGCCTTGTCGTCGTTCGGCGGCAGGTTCACATCCTTCGTCGGCTTGGCCGGCCCACCCTTGGTGGACGTAGGCGCCTCCGACTTCGGATCCTCCGCCCCCGGCTCCTCCCCGGACGGCAGCATCGCGTCCAGAGCCGCCCCCACGATCCGCCGGAAAGCCCGACGCGGTCGGTCGCGTTCGAGGACCGCCACTTCCAGCTTGCCCCGGTCCAGCAGGTCCGGTTTACCGTTGCCGGTGCTCGTCGACCCCGCGCTCAGCCCGCGGACCGCCACGCTCACGGCGTCGGCCAGCGCCAGCCCGTCGGCGAACAGGTCCTTGAGCGCGGTCGTGGTGGCCTCGGCCTGGCCGCCCATGACCACGTACTGGGGCTCGTCGACGATGGAGCCGTCGTAGGTGAGCCGGTACATGGTGTCCTGCTCGGGCAGGCTGCCGACCTCCGCGACGCAGATCTCCACCTCAAGGGGCTTGATCTGCTCGGTGAAGATCGACCCCAGCGTCTGCGCGTACACGTTGGCCAGGGAGCGGCCGGTGACGTCGCGCGGGTCGTTCTGGTACCCGCGGATGTCGGCGAACCGGATCCCGGCCTGGCGCAGGTTCTCGAACTCGCTGTACCGGCCGACGGCCGCGAAGCCGATGCGGTCGTAGATCTCCGAGACCTTGTGCAGCGTGCTCGACGGGTTCTCGGCCACGAACAGGATCCCGTCGGCGTACCTGAGCACGACGACGCTGCGGCCCCTGGCAATACCCTTCCTGGCGTACTCCGAGCGGTCGCGCAGGATCTGCTCGGGTGAGGCGTACAACGGCATCGTCACTGGCGCGGCTCCTGACCTCGGCGAATGGGGGTGAACACGGCTAGACCCTGCGGCCTTCGACGACGGCCTCGGCGACCGCGGCCGTGCGCTCCTCGGACAGCGGGACGGCGCCCTCGGCCGCGGTGATCGTGACGATCACCGGGTAGATGCGCCGGACGGTGTCGGGGCCGCCGGTGGCGGTGTCGTCGTCCGCCGCGTCGTAGAGCGCCTCGACGGCGGCACGGGCGGCGCCGTCGGCGTCGGCGTCCGGGTCGTAGAGCTTCTTCAGCGCGGACTTGGCGAACAGCGAGCCCGAGCCCACGGCCTGGTAGCCCTGGTTCTCCTCGTAGCGGCCGCCGGTGACGTCGTAGGACACGATCCGGCCCGCGCGATCGGGGTCCGGGGCCTCGGTGTCGAAGCCCGCGAACAGCGGCACCACCGCGAGGCCCGCCATGGCCGCGTCCAGGTTGCCCCTGATCATCGCGGCCAGGCGGTTGGCCTTGCCGTCGATCGAGAGCGAGACGCCCTCGATCTTCTCGTAGTGCCGGAGCTCGACCGCGAAGAGGCGCACGATCTCGATCGCGATGCCCGCGGTGCCCGCGATGCCGACCGCGGAGTAGTCGTCGGTGACGAACACCTTCTTCATGTCCCGCTGGGCGATCACGTTGCCCATGGTCGCCCGCCGGTCGCCCGCGATCAGGACGCCGCCCTTGAAGGTGACGGCCACGATCGTGGTCCCGTGCGGGGCCTGGACGTGGCTGCCCTCGGGCAGCTTGCGCCCCGACGGGAGCAGCTCGGGCGCCTGGGCGCGGAGGAAGTCGGTGAACGACGATGACCCCGGCGTCAAGTACGCCGGGGGCAACGACGCGGACGGGTACCGCCCGGACGAGCTGTTTTCCATGTGTGGCTTCGTCTCCTGTCCCCGAGTCGGCTGGTGGGCGGTGCGTACCGCCTACTCGCCGCCCTTTTGCACGTATGCCCGCACGAAGTCCTCGGCGTTCTCCTCGAGAACGTCGTCGATCTCGTCCAGGATCGCGTCGACGTCCTCGCCGAGCTTCTCGCGTCGTTCCTGACCGGCCGCCGCGGCGTCGCCGCCATCGCCGTCGCCGTCACCGCCGCCTTGCCGCTGAACCTGTTCCTGTGCCATCTCAGCCTCCCGCGTCGACCCGAGTGAAGGGGTCTCCCACAACATTACCCAGCAGGACCGACAATTAGTGCCTGCCACACGGGTTCGATGATCAGCCCCTCGTCAGGGCGTCCACCAGTTGTTCGGCCGTCTCGGCGGCCTCCAGGAGCGCTCCCACGTGGGCTTTCGTCCCCCGGAGGGGTTCGAGGGTGGGGATCCGGACGAGCGACTCCCGACCGAGGTCGAAGATCACGGAGTCCCACGAGGCGGCCGCCACGGACTGCGGGTAGCGCTCCAGGCACCGGCCGCGGAAGTACGCGCGGGTGTCCTCGGGCGGCGACTTGATGGCCGCGAGGACCTCCTCCTCGCTGACCAGGCGCTTCATCGAGCCGCGCGCGACCAGCCGGTTGTAGAGGCCCTTGTCCAGCCGGACGTCGGAGTACTGCAGGTCGACGAGCTTGAGCCGGGGCGCGCCCCAGGCCAGGCCGTCGCGGGAGCGGTAGCCCTCCAGCAGCCGCAGCTTGGCCACCCAGTCGAGGCGGTCCGCGCACTCCTGCGGGTCGCGGCGCAGCGCGTCGAGCACCTCGCCCCAGATCCGCACGACGTCGCGGTCGGCGGCGTGGTCGCCGGAGGTGTCCTCCTCGAGGAACCGCACGGCCCGCTCGTGGTAGGCGGACTGGATGTCCAGGCCGGTCATCTTCCGGCCGCCGGACAGCTCCACCTGC
The DNA here is from genome assembly GCF_003002815.1 of Umezawaea tangerina. Classification (GTDB taxonomy): domain Bacteria; phylum Actinomycetota; class Actinomycetes; order Mycobacteriales; family Pseudonocardiaceae; genus Umezawaea; species Umezawaea tangerina. Next base: position 402,572 of record NZ_PVTF01000009.1, read on the forward strand.
ACCTTCAGCGTCGGGTCGTGGCTGATCTGGTGCACGGCGCGGACCGGGTCGAGCAGCCGCAGGTCGTCGAAGCGCCTGCCGGCCTCGATCATGTCCAGCACGATCGAGGCGGTGCCGACCTTGAGGTAGGTGGAGTACTCGGCGAGGTTCGCGTCGCCGATGATGCAGTGCAGCCTGCGGTACTTGTCCGCGTCGGCGTGGGGCTCGTCGCGGGTGTTGATGATGCCGCGCTTGAGCGTGGTCTCCAGGCCGACCTCGACCTCGATGTAGTCCGAGCGCTGGGAGAGCTGGAAGCCCTCCTCGTCGCCGGTCGGACCGATGCCGACCCGGCCGGAGCCGGTGACGACCTGGCGCGACGCGAAGAACGGGGTGAGGCCCGCGATCACCGCGGTGAACGGGGTGCTGCGGGCCATCAGGTAGTTCTCGTGGGTGCCGTAGCTGGCGCCCTTGCCGTCCACGTTGTTCTTGTACAGCTGCAGCCGGGGCTGGCCGGGCACGCTGGCCGCCTTGATGGCCGCCTGCTCCATGATCCGCTCGCCCGCCTTGTCCCAGATCACCGCGTCGCGCGCGTTGGTGACCTCGGGCGCGGAGTACTCCGGGTGGGCGTGGTCGACGTAGAGCCGGGCGCCGTTGGTGAGGATGACGTTGGCCGCGCCGAGGTCCTCGACGTCGGTGTCGATCGGGTGGTTGCCCGGCACGCCGAGGTCGAACCCGCGCGCGTCGCGCAGGGGCGACTCCACCTCGTAGTCCCACCGGGCCCTGCGGGCGCGCGGGATGTCGGCGGCCGCCGCGTAGGCCAGCACCACTTGTGTCGAGGTCAGCACCGGGTTCGCCGTCGCATCCCCCGGCACCGAGATGCCGTACTCGACTTCGGTTCCCATGATCCGCCTCATGGGGGCAGCCTACGGCGTCCGCCCCTGCTCGGGGCTATATGGCGTTGCCAATACTCTGCGTTCGCCACGGACGAAAGGACCCCCGTTGAGCACTGTCGAGGTGCCCCTGCTCGTCGTCGGAGGCGGGATCGGCGGGCTCGCCACCGCCCTGGCCGCGGCCCGGCGGGGGCTGCCGGTGCGCGTGCTGGAGCGGTCGGCGGCGTTCGGCGAGATCGGCGCGGGCCTCCAGATGGGCCCGAACGCGAGCCGCGCGCTCGACGCGCTGGGCGTGCTGGACGACGTCCTGCCGCTGGCCGTGCGGCCCGCGGCGGGCGTGCTCAGGGACGCGGTGAGCGGGCGCGTGCTGACCAGGCTCGACCTGGGCGGGGCCTTCCGCGACCGGTACGGCCACCCCTACCTCGTGATGCACCGCGGCGACCTCCTCGACGTGCTGCTCGACCACTGCCGCGCGCACGACCTGGTCACCCTGGAGGCGGGCCGGGAGGTCGTCTCCTCCGAGGTGCGGGCCGACGGCGCCGAGGTGCGCTGCGCGGACGGGTCGACCTACCGGGCGCGCACGCTGGTGGCCGCCGACGGGCTGGGGTCCGGGCTGCGCGGGCACCTGAGCGACGACGAGCCGGTGTGCAGCGGGTACGCCGCCTACCGGGGCACCGCGCCGCGCGAGGGCGACGGGCCGGACGAGGTCGTGCTCTGGATCGGGCCCGGCCTGCACCTGGTGCGCTACCCGGTCCGGGCGGGCGCGCTGGTCAACCAGGTCGCGGTGTTCCGCAGTCCCCGGTTCCACGCCGGTGAGGCCGAGTGGGGCGGCGTGGACGAGCTGGAGGCCGCCTTCGCGGGCACCTGCGAGCCGGTCCGCGACGCCGTGGCGCGGGTGGGCCGCGACCGGCACTGGGCGATGCACGACCGGGAGCCGCTGGACTCGTGGGTCACCGGCAGGCTCGTCCTGGTCGGCGACGCCGCGCACCCGATGCTCCAGTACCTCGGCCAGGGCGCCTGCCAGGCGCTGGAGGACGCGGTGGAACTGGGCGCGCGGCTGCACGAGGACTCGGGCACCGCACTGGAGGCGTTCCAGCGTGCCCGGCGGCCCAAGGCCGTGCGCTGCCAGACGTCCGCACGGCCGTGGGGCGACCTGTGGCACACGGCGGACCCGCTGCTGATCGGCGTGCGCGACCGGATGTTCGCGCTGCGCGCCGACGACGACTACACCGAGCTGGACTGGCTCTACGCGGGGCCCGGAGACCCCGCGTAGGCCGTCAGACCAGCCGGTAGGCGTCGAGGATCGTCTGCTCGACGGTGTCGCCCCCGCGATCGGCCGCGGTGGCCCGCAGCGACACCGACACGGCGTCGCGGGGGTGGTGCACGACGACCAGCGACCGGCCGAGCACCGGCGCCCGCCGCCAGGTCCGGCCGCCGTCGTAGGACACCTCCGCGGTCAAGGACCGGGGCGCGGGCCCCTGCACGGCGACCGGGATCGCGAACGCCCGGCCCGCGCGGGCCGCGGTGGTGTCCGGGTCGAACCGGACGGCCATGAGCGGCAGGGCGGTCGTCCGGTCGGTGCGACCCGACCGGAACGTCCACGTCGCCGACACCGCCGTGCTGGTGGTCGCCCCCGCCCGGCGGGCCGAGGTGGTCAGCCGGTACTCCCCCGGCTCTGCGGGCAGCGCGAAGTCGGCCGCACCGGTGCCCGACGCCTCGCCGACCGGCACCCCGTCGCGGACGACCGTCGTGGACCGCGGGTCCACGGTGGAGAAGCCCGCGTTGCCATCCCGGTCGCCGAACAACGGCACGTCCACGTGCAGCGCGTCACCGGTCCGGGTGACCCACTGCCCCGCGTCGCGGGTCGGCGGGAACGCCGGGCCGAGCACGCCCCGGCCGACGTGCTCGGCATAGGTCCGCCCGGCCCGGTACCGCTTCACCGGACCGCGCTGCTCGAACGTCGTCGTGGAGCCGTCCGCGGCGATCTCGCGGGTGTCGGTCCGCCACGACGTGCCCTCGGTGCTGAGGTACTCGTCGCGCGGACCGGTCACCGGCAGCGGCAGCCCGTGGTCGGCGACCGCGGCCCCGGTCGTGGGGAACGGCTTCACCAACCGCCTGCCCGGCCCGACCTCCGCCCGCACGTGCGCCAGGTCGGCCTTCGCGGGCGCGCGGGTGAACCCGGTCGGCCACGCGCCGTCCTGGTGCCAGGCCAGCCCGTAGAAGTCGCCGTTGTCGGCGGCCCACTGGGTGCTGACCAGCGACCGGAACTCCTCGTCGGCCGGGGCGGGCGGGCCGACGTTCGCCACCCGCATCCGGTTCAGGCTGGCGTCGCCACCGGACATGGACCCCTTGCCCACCACGGCACCCGTGCCGAGCCGGTGGTCGTAGTGGACGGCCGCGCCGCGCACGAACGCGGTCGGGTCGGGCGCGGTGATCCGGATCGGCTGGGCGGTGCCGAAGTCGAGGTCGAGGGTGGTGTCGCGGTCCAGCACCAGCGACGGCCGGACGAGCCAGTCGAACGTCGGCCCACCCGCGGTGCTGTCGACCAGGTAGCGCCCCTTGGGCAGCCGGACGGTCACGCTGCCGTCCGGCTCGTAGGGCTGGATCGCGTCGCCGGTCGCGTAGCTGATGACCGTGGTGCTGTAGTTGCCCGACGGCGCGCCGGGCCGCTGCACGTGGTGGAGCGTCAGGTCGTAGCTCTCCGCCTCCCGGACGATCGCCAGCGGCGTGCGCACGCTCGTGCCGGCGCCGGTCGCGACCACCGCGCCGTGGTAGGTGCCGTCGGCGGTGTCCAGGCCGGTGAACCCGGTGACGGACGCGGTCGCCTCGCCGCCCGCGGGCACGGTCAGCCGCGCGGGCGCGAGGGTGAACATCCCGGTGGGCGCGGCGGCGTCCACGGCGAGGTCCAGCACGACGTCGGTCGGGCCGGAGTTGCGGTAGGACAAGGACCTCGTCACAGGCTGGTCGTCGTCGTGCGGGTAGACGTGCGTGCCGAGGGAGACCGACGACGGGACCGTGCCGACGGTCTGGGTGATCGCGCGGGCCACGTCGACCCGGCCGGAGCCCTGCTCGAACGGGGTCAGGCCCGCGGTGGGCTTCGCGGACGCGGTGAGCGCCGACTTCAGTTGACCACCGGTCCAGTCCGGGTGCTCGCCCGCCAGGATCGCGGCGGCACCGGCGACGTGCGGGGTGGCCATCGAGGTGCCGGACGCCGACACGTAGCCGGGCTCGACGGGTGTGCCGATCCGGCCGTTGGCGGCCTTCGCGGCGACGATCCCGACGCCCGGCGCGGTGAGGTCCGGCTTGATCACGCCGTCGCCGACCCGCGGACCGCGGCTGGAGAAGGGCGCCAGCGAGTCGTCCCGGTCGACGGCCCCGACGGTGAGGGCCGCGTCCGCGCTGCCGGGCGAGCCGATCGTGGTCACCCGCGGCCCCTCGTTGCCCGCGGCCACCACGAACAGCGTGCCGTAGCGCGCGGACAGCGCGTTCACGGCTTCCTCGACCGGGTCCTCGGTGTCGGAGTCGACCGCGCCCAGGCTCATGTTGACCACCCGCGCGCCCTGCTCGGCGGCCCACTGCATGCCTTGCAGCACACCGGACTCCGTGCCGCCGCCGTTGTCGCCGAGCACTTTCGCGTCGAGCAGCCGCGCGCCGGGCGCCACGCCCCGGTACCTCGTCCCGTTGCTCGCGATGGTGGACGCGACGTGGGTGCCGTGGCCGTAGCGGTCGACGTTGTCGGCGGCCGGGCTGAAGTTGCGCTCGGCGATCTCCTGCCCCACCAGGTCCGGGTGCGTCTCGTCGACACCGGTGTCCAGCACCGCGACCTTCACGCCCGCGCCGGTGAGACCCGCCTCCCACGCCGCCGGGGCGCCGATCTGCCGCACGCTGCGGTCGAGCGAGGCCTTGACCCGCCCGTCCAGCCACACCTTCCGCGCGCCGCCGTCGAGGATCGCCCGCCACGCCGAGCCGTCCGTCGCGGCGGCCACCGCGCTGGCGTCGATGACCGGCAGCTCCGCGGTCGTGCCCGCCATCGCGGTCCGGACCGCGCCGGGCCGGTGGCCGACGATCACCGGGACCGGCCGCCCCCGCACGCCGTACCCGGCCTCGGCCAGCGCGGTGACGTCGAAGAGCCGCTCGTCCAGCCCGCCGTCGCGGATCGGCCCGAGCGCGTCCTCCGGCACCACGTACCGGTGCCCCTTCCGCTCGTACACCGAGAACACGAGCGCCTCGCGTCCCGGTGCGGGCTCGACCCCGCCGCCGTCGACCACCCGGTCGCCGGTGATGAGCGTGATCTCCTGGTCGGACAACGGGGTCGCGCCCGCCACGGCTACCTGCGCCGTGGCGAGCGCGACCAGTGCGGCGACCGCGAGGGCGCCAACCTTCCCCACTGGGTTCACTTGATCCAGAGTGGTCTGGACAAGTGGGCGTGGGAAGGGTCGTTCGGGTGAACGTCACCCCGAGGCGAGCCCCGCCGCCGGGCGGATCCGCGAGGCGCCGCGGGCCGGGCCGAACGCCGACAGCACCGCCAGCACGACGACGGCGAGCCCGCCGAGCCCCAGCGAGAGCCAGTCGGCGCTGGGGAACGTGGACACCCCGACCGCGGCGATCGTCAGCTGGGCGTACCCGAGGCCGAGCAGACCACCGCCGAGCACGCCGACCAGCGCGAGCAGCACCGCCTCGGCCACGACCCCGTGCTGCAGGCCGCCCTTGGTAACGCCGAGCGCACGGCGCAGCGCCAGCTCCTTGCGGCGTTCCTGCACCGAGATCGTGAGCGTGGTGCCGATCCCGGTCACCGCGACCGCGACGGACAGGCCGAGCAGGACCATCAGCATCACGATCGCGAGGTCGAGGTAGTGCTGGTTCTCGGCCGAGTCGCTCGCGCTGGTGGACACCGCCACCGTCGGTTCGGCGGCCAGCCCGGCCAGCACGGCGGCGCGGTAGGCGCCGACGTCCGCGCCCGGCTTGAGCGCCACGACGACGCTGCTCGCCGGCCCGATCGAGGGATCGGCGACCACGACGCCCTCGTAGGACAGGAGGCCGCTCGGGACCGTGCCCACGACCTTCACCGTGCGCGCCCCACCGGGAAGGCCGTCCAGCGTGACGGCCTGCCCCACCGAGGTCCCCCACGACCACATGGCCCCCTCGGACATCAGCGCGGTGCCCTCGCGGAGGTCGGCCAGCCCGGTCGCGCCCTCGTTCTCGGCGTTGAGCCACGTCGCGAGCCGCTGGGGGTCCGCGCCCAGCGCGACGTAGGTGTCGCCGTCGGCGCGCTTGCCCTCGGCGCGGTGCAGCACGGCGCTGCCCGCGACCTCGGGGCGGTTCGCGACGCGGTCGACCTCGTCGGTCAACGGGCGTTCGCCGACGTCGGAGATCTGCACGTCGGGCCGGGAGCCCTGGGACAGCTCGCTTTCCAGGTTCCGGACGGTGCCGACGGTGACGGCGAAGAAGGTGACCATCGCGGCGGCGAGCACGAGCGGCATGGCGACCGACGCCGAGCGGTGGGGTACCCGGCGCACCTCGGCCGCGGCCAGCTTCCAGTTCGCGCCGCCGACCTTCGCGGCGACCGAGCCGAACAGCATGCTGATCGCGGGCACCACCACCGGGCCCAGCACCCCGAACAGCGCGGCGACCGCGATGATCGCCGAGAACAGCACCGCGAACATCGCGCCGGTCGTGCCCTTGGCGGCCAGCGCCGCCATGACCAGCCCGCCCGCGACGACCACCAGGAACAGCCCGAACACCATCCGCCAGCGGGCCACCGAACTGCTCGGCGTCGCACCCTCGGACGTGCGCAGCGCGGCCAGCGGCGAGACCCGCGTGGCGGCCAGCGACGGCCGGACGGCGGCGAACGCGCTGAGGAGCGCGGCGACGACCGCACCGACGACCGCGTACCCGGTCGAGGGCAGCAGCTCCGGGGTGAGCGAGGACGTGCCGAACATCGCGGACACCCCGGTCACGTCGAAGATCCGCGACAGCCCGAGCGCGACGGGTCCGCCGACCAGCGCGCCGAGCGCGCCCGCCACCGCGCCGGTGAGCAACGCCTCCAGGAGGTTGGCCAGCACCAGCGGTTTGCGGGTGGCGCCGAGGCAGCGCAGCAGCGCGGTCTGGCGCTGGCGCTGGAGGTACACCGCGCGGAACGTGGCGGCCGCGACGAAGGACGCGGTGGCCAGCGCGAGGATCGCGAACATGATGAGCACCGTGGACAGCGCCTCCCCGTTGCTGCCGCCGAGTCCGCTGCGCGCGCTCTCGCTCACCCCGCTCACCAGCAGCCCCGGCCCGGCCGCCGCGGCGACGGCCGCCTGCTCACCGCCGACGACGTGCAGCTCGGACACCTCCGGCTTCGGGTCGAGCTTGGCCGCCAGCGCCTCGCCCACCACGACGGCCGGCTGGTCGCCCGTGGAGCCGCGCTTGGTGATCCCCCGGACCACCACGTCGAGCGGCTTGCCCTGCGCGTCGGCGACCTTCACCGTCGCACCCGGCGCGAGGTGGTACTGGTCCGCGGTGACCCGGTCGACCGCGATCTCCCCGTCGCTCGCGGGCGACCGACCCTCGCCGATCGGGACGCGGCGCAGTCCCTCCCGGTCCACCTCGACGTCGCCGACCCCGCGCCTGGTGCCCGCGCGACCGTTGTCCAGCAACAGGTCCACGCCGATCCGGCGGACCGGCACGACCCGTTCCACGCCGGGCACGGCCGCGATCCGGTCCGCGGCGGCCTGGTCGAGCACGGGTCGGACGGGGAGGTCGAGCATCGGGTCCTGGTCGAGGCCGACCTGGAGGGTCACCGCCGACGGCACGACCGGCATGCCCTCGTCGGCCGCCTTGACCAGCGCGTCGCTCAGCACGAGCGAGGCGATCAGGCACGCGACACCGACGATCAGGGCGACACCCGGCAGCAGCGCGCGGCCGGGTCGGTGGCGGAACTCCGCTAGCGCGAGTCCGATCGTTGTGGGCAAGGCTCCTCCTCGTGACGGTGTGCGTTCCGACCGTAGGAACCACCGGCGTCGCCGTGCGTCGGTCCGTGGTAGCAATGGGCGGTACGACCACAGGAGGACAACCGGTGACATCGTCGTTGGAGCTGGTCGCCGTCTTCGCCGAGGACGGCACCCCGTTGCCGGGCAGGCCGAGGGGCGACGTGCGGGCCGAAGGGCTGTGGCACGCCTGCGCGTCGATCCTGGTGCGGTCGCCGGACGGGCGGCGCGTGTACGTCCACCGGCGCACCGACACCAAGGACGTCTACCCCGGCCTCCACGACTGCTGGGCGGGCGGGGTGCTGGCCGACGGCGAGGACCCGGACGCCTGCGCGGAACGGGAGCTGGCCGAGGAGCTGGGAGTCCGCGGGGTGCCGTTGACCCGGTCGTTCAGCACCCGGTTCGTCGACCCGCCGATCCGCTACTTCGCGCACGTCTACGAGGTGCGCACCGACGGCCCGTTCGTGCACCAGCCGGAGGAGGTCGCCTCCGGCGGCTGGATGGACCTCGACGAGCTGCGGGTGCGGGTGGACGACCCGGAGTGGGCGGTCGTGCCGGACGGCCGCGCCCTGTTCCTGGAGTGGCTCGCGCGCGGGGAGGGCTGACCGGTCAGGCCTGGGCGAGCAGTCCCGCGGCCGCGGCCGCGAGCCGGGTGGTGACCTCGGTGGCGCGCTCGACGCTGATGGTCTCCATCCGCAACGTGATCGCCAGGTCGTCCTTGGCCAGCACGGTGGTGCACGCGCCGCGACCGCCGGGCAGCGCCTCGCACCACGCCACCGCGTCGTCCACTCCGGACAGTTGCAGCGCGGTCTCCGGGCACGTCAACGCCTTGCGCGCGGCGTCGACGACGACCTCGGCCTCCGGGTAGCCGGTGACCCGCTGCTCCAGCTTGCTCGCGCCGCTCTGGCTGCGGGTCGAGACCCGGTAGCCGTCGGGGGCCCGGCCGGGCACGGTGAGCGGCTTGCCGCACACCGTCTCCGCGACCGAGGGCGCGGCGGCGGCCGACTCGCGGACGTCCAGCCCGTCCTCGGTCAGCGCGGGCTGCGGCAGGGCGAGGGCGGCCAGCTCGGCGGCGGGCCTGGCCTTGGCGCTCGGACCGGAGCTCGGGCTCGGGCTGGTGCTGGTCGGCGTCGCGGGCGCGGCCTTGGCGGTCGCGCCCGCCGACGTGCTCGTGGTGGTCGGGCCCGTGGTCTCGTCGAGGGCGAAGCCCCGGCGCAGCGGGCGCTGCTCGACCGAACAGCCGGTGATCATCAGGGTGGTCGCGACCACGACCGCGACGTGCGCGCGACGCAAGGCTGTCCTCCAAGCTCGGTGATCTCCCAGAACTTAGTGGCTCGCGTCGCGCGCGGGTCGCACGGGGTCGGCTCAGGCGTCGCGGCGGACCAGCACCAGCGCACCGGCCCCGAGCGCCACGACCAGGTAGGCGATCATGACCGCGAGCGCCTGCGCCGGGGTCAGCTGGCCGGTGAGCTGCCCGGAGAACTGCGGCCCCAGGTAGAGGGGCGTCACCGAGACCACCCGGTTGTTCCAGGGCGCGGGCAACAGCACGGCCACCACCGGGACGACGAACATCAGCACGCACAACGTGACCAGCGCACCCGCCGTCGACCTCAGCAGCACCCCGAAACCCAGTCCCACCAGTGCGATCACCAGCGCGGCGAGCCCGTTCGCGAACAGCGCGGGCAGCGCCTCGGAGAACGGGTCGCCCGAGATGGGCGCGGGCCGGTCACCGGTCACCACCTTGCCGATGGCGTAGGCGGCGAACGACACCGCGGTGCCCAGCGCCAGCGCGCCGACGCCGACGACCACCACCTTGGCGACCAGCAGCACCAGCCTCCGCGGCGCGGCGACGAGGACAGTGCGGATCATCCCGTTGCCGTACTCCGACGTGGCCACGAGCGCCCCGAGCACACCGAACGCGAACTGCGCGAACGGCATGACGACGACGCTCGGGTCGGCGGAGGCGAAGGCCGCCTGGACGTCGGGGGTGGACCGGTCCCACTCGGCGGTCATCAGGTAGGAGATCAGCGTGCCGAGGGCGAGCACGCCCACGACGCTCAGCAGCAGGTACCAGGTGGACCGCACGGTGCGGACCTTCAGCCATTCCGAGGCCGTCACGTCGATCACCGGGCCACCTCCGCGGTGCGGAACTCCACGCTGTCCTCGGTCAGCTCCAGGTAGGCGTCCTCCAGGGTCGCGCTGCGCGGGGTCAGCTCGTGCACCGCGATGCCGTGCCGGGCGGCCAGGTCCGCGATGTCCGCGGCCTCCAGCGACCGCACGACCAGCGCGCCGTCGTCCACGGACACCGACGCGCCCGCGTTCTCCAGCACCGACCGCAGCCCGGCGACGTCGGGCGTGCGCACCAGCACGTCGCGCTTGAACCGGTCGGCCAGGTCGCGCATCGACGACTCCAGGATCAGCCGCCCGCGCCCGACCACGATGATCCGGTCGGCGGTGAGCGCCATCTCGCTCATCAGGTGGCTGGACACCAGCACGGTCCGCCCCTCGGCGGCCAGTCCCCTCATCAGGCCCCTGATCCACCGGATGCCCTCCGGGTCGAGCCCGTTGACCGGCTCGTCGAACAGCAGCACCCCCGGATCGCCGAGCAGGGCCGCCGCGACCCCCAGCCGCTGCTTCATGCCCAGCGACAGCGCGGACACCCGCCGCTTGGCGGCACCGGCCAGGCCGACCTGCTCCAGCACCTCGACCACCCGCTTGAGGCCGATGCCGTTGCTGCGGGCCAGGCACCGCAGGTGGTTCACGGCGGAACGGCCACCGTGCACGGCGTTGGCGTCGAGCAGCGCGCCGACCTCGAACATCGGCCGCTTGATCCCCGCGTACCGCCTGCCGTTGACCAGCGCCTCGCCGGACGTGGGGGCGTCGAGCCCCAGCACCGCCCGCATGGTCGTCGACTTCCCGGCGCCGTTGGGGCCCAGGAACCCCGCCACGTAGCCGGGTTTCACCTCGAAGGAGAGTCCGTCGACCGCCCGGACCGCGCCGTAGCGCTTGGTGAGCTCGCGTACTTCGATCATGCCGAGAACCTTGGCGCGATCGGCGCCGCCGCGGATCGGCCCAGCGACCACGACCGGGGTCGGACCACGGTCCGATCCCCTCCGGCCGGTCCGTCGCTACGGTCGACCGGTGACTGCACCTCCCCGCCTGGTCAAGTGGCTGCCGGTCGCCTACTCGGTCGCCGTGGACGTGGCCGCCGCCGTCGCCGCGACGCTCCTCTACCTCACCTTCGTCGAGATCACCCACGGTCCGGTGCCGTTCGGCTACGTGCTGGCCTTCCTGATCGGCGTTCCCCTGGCGGTGCGGCGCAAGTGGCCGCTGGCCGTCTACGCGGTCGTGGTGCTCGCCCAGAACACCGCGACCCTGCTGCACATCACGCTGGAGGTGTACACGCCGACGCTGTTCGCCCTGTACCTGGTCGCGGTCGCCCTGCCCCGCCGCCGGTCAACGCCGGCGCTGGCGTGCGGCGCGGTGCTGACGGCGGTCGCCGTCGCCATCTCCGAACCGTGGCCGGACGACTTCGGCATCACCCTGACGGTGTGGTTCCTGATGGGCGCGACCTGGACGTTGGGGTGGACCACGCGGGTCCGACGGGAGTACGCGGCGAAGGCCGCGGCCGAGGAGGCCGAGCACGCGCTGACCGAGGAGCGGCTGCGGATCGCGCGGGAGCTGCACGACATCGTCGCCCACAGCCTGACGATGATCGCGGTGAAGGCCGGGATCGCCAACCACGTGGCCGAGGAGCAGCCCGCCGAGGCCAGGGACGCCCTCCGGGTCATCGAGACCACGAGCCGGGCCACCTTGGTGGAGATGCGGCACCTGCTGGGGGTGCTGAGGTCGTCGGAGGGGCCGGAGCTCTCGCCCGTGCCGGGTCTGGGAGACCTGCCGGCGCTGGTGGAGCGGGCGGGGATGGCCGGAGTGCCGGTGTCGCTGACCATTACGGGTGCGCCGGGACTGCCGGACGGGGTGGGGCTGACGGTGTACCGGATCGTGCAGGAGTCGGTGACGAACGTGGTGAAGCACGCCGCACCCGCGCGGTGCTCGGTCTCGATAGCCGTCTCGGACGCGCGGGTCGTGGTCGAGGTGTCGGACGACGGCGCCGGTGAACGGGTGCTCGCCGGTGGCGGCGGGCACGGGTTGGCGGGGATGAGGGAGCGGGTGGCGATGTACGGGGGCGAGTTCCGGGCCGGACCGGGACGCGACGGCGGGTTCCGGGTGGTCGCCGAGGTGCCGTTCGGATGATCAGCGTCTTGGTGGTGGACGACCAGGCCCTGCTCCGGGGCAGCTTCCGGCTGCTGGTGGACTCCGCGCCGGACCTCCAGGTGGTCGGCGAGGCGGGCAACGGTCGTGAAGCGGTCGAGCTCGTGCGGACCACGGGGCCGGACGTCGTGCTGATGGACATCCGGATGCCGGAGATGGACGGGATCGAGGCGACCAGGCGGATCGCCGCCGAGTCGAAAGTGCTGATCCTGACGACGTTCGACCTGGACGCGTACGTGTACGCGGCGCTGCGGGCCGGGGCGAGCGGGTTCCTGCTCAAGGACACGCCACCGGTGGAACTGCTGGCGGGGGTTCGGACGATCGCCGCCGGGGAGGGGCTGCTGGCGCCGACGGTGACGCGGCGGTTGATCGAGGAGTTCGGGAGGAGGCCGGAGAGGCGGGTCAGTCGGGGGCTGGAAGGGGTTACGGAGAGGGAGAGGGAGGTGCTGGTGCTGATCGCGAAGGGGTTGTCGAACGCGGAGATCATGGGGGCGTTGCATGTGAGTGCGGGGACGGTGAAGACGCATGTGGGGAGGTTGTTGGGGAAGTTGCAGGCGCGGGATCGGGCGCAGTTGGTGATTGCGGCTTATGAGGCGGGGGTGGTGGATGTGTAGGTCTGCGGGGGTGGGGCGGGCGGGGGTTGGGCGGGGGTTGGGGGAAAGAGGGAAGCCCGGCCCCCGGTGCGCGATTGTCTCAATGCCTCACCCCTGTTTGTCAAGACGATGAAGCTGTCTTGACAAACAGGGGTGAGGCAGGAGGGCGCTGTTTATCGGGGGCGGGAGGGGGTCTGGCTTCGCCAGGATCAGGGCATCCTCGCTGCGCGTCGGACAAGGCATCAGGCTTCGCCTGACAAGGCCCCTGGCGCTCCGCGCCGGATGGGGGTGGCGGCTGACGCCCGGCGGATGATCCTCGCTGCGCGTTGGACAAAGCATCGAGCTTCGCCTGACAAAGCATCGGCTGGCGCCGACAAGGCCCCAGGCGCTCCGCGCCGGTTGGGGGTGGCGGGCTGCGCCCATCGGGGGCATCCTCGGCTCCGCCATCGGACACCGCATCCTCGCTGCGCGTTGGACACTGCATCCTCGCTACGCGTCGGACAAGGCGGGCGGGCGCTCCGCGCCGGTTGGGGGTGGCGAGCTCCGCCCAACGGGGGCATCCTCGCTGCGCGTTGGACACTGCATCCTCGCTACGCGTCGGACAAGGCGGGCGGGCGCTCCGCGCCGGATGCGCGCTGGCGGGCTCCGCCCAACGGGGGCATCCTCGGCTCCGCCATCGGACACCGCATCCTCGCTGCGCGTTGGACCAGGCATCAGGCTTCGCCTGACAAAGCATCCGGGCTGCGCCGGACAGGGCGACAGGGGGCGAGGCGGGTACAGGGGGTGTAGATGCGGAAAGCCCGCCTGTGGTGGCAGGCGGGCTTTCCGGTGTCGTGGTTGTTACAGGTATTGGCCGGTGTTGGTGGCCGTGTCGATGGCGCGGCCGGAGTCCGTGCTCTTGCCGGTGACGAGGGTGCGGATGTAGACGATCCGTTCACCCTTCTTGCCGGAGATGCGGGCCCAGTCGTCCGGGTTGGTGGTGTTGGGGAGGTCTTCGTTCTCGGCGAACTCGTCGACGATCGCGGCCAGGAGGTGGCGGACCGAGAGGCCGGGCTGCTTGGTGTCGAGCAGGGCCTTGATGGCTGCCTTCTTGGCGCGGTCGACGATGTTCTGGATCATGGCGCCGGAGTTGAAGTCCCGGAAGTACAGGACCTCCTTGTCACCGTTGGCGTAGGTGACCTCCAGGAACCGGTTCTCCTCCGACTCCTCGTACATGCGCTCGACCGTGTGCTGCACCATGCCCTCGATGCAGGCCTGCGGGTCACCGCCGAACTCGGCGAGGTCGTCCGCGTGGATCGGCAGGTCGGGCGTCAGGTACTTGTTGAAGATGTCCATGGCGCCCTCGGCGTCCGGACGTTCGATCTTGATCTTCACGTCGAGCCTGCCGGGTCGCAGGATCGCGGGGTCGATCATGTCCTCGCGGTTGGAGGCGCCGATGACGATGACGTTCTCGAGGCCCTCGACGCCGTCGATCTCCGACAGCAGCTGGGGCACGATGGTCGTCTCGACGTCGGACGACACGCCCGAGCCGCGGGTGCGGAAGATCGAGTCCATCTCGTCGAAGAACACGATGACCGGGGTGCCCTCGGAGGCCTTCTCGCGAGCCCGCTGGAAGATCAGGCGGATGCTCCGCTCGGTCTCGCCGACGAACTTGTTGAGCAGCTCCGGGCCCTTGATGTTGAGGAAGTAGGACTTGGCCTGCTTCCCCGTCTCACCGCGGGCCTCGAGCACCTTCTTGGCCAGCGAGTTCGCCACGGCCTTGGCGATGAGCGTCTTGCCGCAGCCGGGAGGGCCGTACAGCAGGACGCCCTTCGGCGGCCGGAGCTTGTACTCGCGGAACAGGTCGGCGTGCAGGAACGGCATCTCCACGGCGTCGCGGATCTGCTCGATCTGCCTGCCGAGGCCACCGATGTCGGTGTAGAGGACGTCCGGGACCTCCTCGAGCACGAGGTCCTCGACCTCGGCCTTGGGGACCCGCTCGTAGGCGAAGCCCGCCTTCGAGTCGACCAGCAGCGAGTCGCCCACCTTCAACGGCGAGTCGATCAGCGGCTGGGCCAGCCACACGACCCGCTCCTCGTCGGCGTGGCCGACGACGAGCGCGCGCTGGACAGAGTTCTCCGGCTCGACGCCGTCGAGGATCTCGCGCAACGTGCAGACCTCACCGGTCTGCTCGAAGCTGCCTCCCTCGACGACCGTGAGTGCCTCGTTCAGGCGCACCGACTGCCCGCGCACCAGGGTGGGGGACTCCACCGCAGGCGAGACGGACACCCGCATGCGACGGCCTGAGGTGAACACGTCCACCGTGCCGTCTTCGAACTGCTCGAGGAATACGCCGTAGCCGCTGGGCGGTTGGGCCAGGCGGTCGACCTCCTCGCGCAGGGCCAGCAGTTGGCCTCGTGCCTCTCGGAGGGTGTCAATGAGCTTCGTGTTGCGCTCGGTCAATTGGCTGACGCGCTCGGATGCCTCGGCCAATCGCTGCTCCAGCAGGCGGACGTGTCGCGGGGACTCCGTCAGCTTGCGGCGCAGCAGCGCGATCTCGTCCTCGAGGAACCTGACCTGCGCTGTCAGCTCATCTGAGTTGTTGCCCGTGTTCAGCTCGCCACCCTCATCGGGTTGGCTGCCGGGATGACCGTGCTGCATGTCGGCACCCTCCTCCCGTGTTCGTATCAGCAACGGTACCGGCGATCACCGACAAAAGCGGCTATCCCCAAGGTCATCGAGAGTCGTGTGGCGTCACCAACGACCCTCCCAAGGGGATGGACTGCTCCATCTCGGTGTCAAGTGGAACCACCCACCCGCTACCGTGCGTCCTGTACGTCGTCCACCGGCGTGTGTCCGGGAAGTGTCCACGCCACCAGCGGCAAGTTCTAGGAGAACGTGATGTCCGTCCCGCCGCAGCAGCCCGGTCCGTACGGCCAGCAGCCGGATCCACATGGCCAACAGCCTGGGCAATTCGGTCAGCAGCCGGGGTTCGGACAGCAACCGGGCGGGTATCCTCCGCCGCCCGGCGGTGTCCCACAGGGTGGACAACCGCCCGGTTACGGCCCCCCTTCCGGGGGTTTTCCCCAGCAGCCGCCGCAGGGACAGCCCGGTTACGGCCAGCAGCCTTACGGCCAGCAGGGCCAGTACGGCCAGCCCCCATACGGCCAACCGGGTGGTTTCGGCCAACCCGGCCCGCAGGGGCAGCCCTACGGGCCCCCGAAGAAGAAAAACCCGCTCGTGTGGGTCTTCGCGGGCGTCGGCGTCCTCGTGGTCGCGGCCATCGTGGTCGTCGTCGTCACGATGACCGGCGGCTCCGCCAAGGGCACCGCGGACCAGCTCGCGGCCGAGCTCAACAAGGGCAAGGACGCGAACGTCAGCACCATCCAGTCCTTCACCTGCAAGAAGGACCGGGACAAGGCCGCCGACATCAAGGTGAACGACCCCGGCTCGCAGGGCGAGGAGTTCAAGGACGTCAAGGTCACGTTCACCGTGGGCGAGGTGGCCGAGACCGGCGACTCCGCGACGGCCAAGCTCAGCCTGAAGGTCGAGAACGTGCCCGACAAGTACAAGGACTTCATCAAGGACGACTCGGTCACCCTCAAGATGATCAAGGAAGACGGCGACTGGAAGATCTGCGACACCTTCTGACCCCGCCCCACGTCGTCGAACGGCCCGCCCCGGCACTCCTGGGGCGGGCCGTTCGACGTCCGGTCAGCCCTTCGACGGCCTGCGCTGGGGGCGCGGCGGCGTGACGCCGTCGGCCAGCCTGCGGGTGGTCAGCAGGAACGCGGTGTGCGCGATCATCCGGTGCTCCGGCCGCACGGCCAGGCCCACCGTGTGCCACGGGCGCACCAGCGTCTCCCACGACTGCGGCTCGGTCCAGTGCTGCTGCTCGCGCAGCGCCTCGCACACCTTCGACAGCTGCGTCGTGGTCGCCACGTAGACGACCAGCACGCCGCCGGGGATGAGGTTCTTCGCCACCGTGTCCAGCTGCTCCCACGGGGAGAGCATGTCCAGCACGACCCGGTCGACCTCACCGGTGTGCGTGGCCAGGTCGGCCACGGTCAGCGACCAGTTGCCGGGGCGTTCGCCGAAGAACTGCTCGACGTTGCGGACGGCGTGGTCGGCGTGGTCCTGGCGCACCTCGTAGGAGATGACGCTGCCCTTCTCCCCCACCGCCCGCAGCAGCGAGCAGGTGAGCGCGCCGGAGCCGGCACCGGCCTCCAGCACGCGCGCGCCGGGGAAGACGTCGCCGTACATGACGATCTGCGCCGCGTCCTTCGGGTAGATCACCTGGGCGCCGCGCGGCATGGACAGGACGTAGTCCGCCAGCAGGGGCCGCAGGGCCAGGAAGGACGTACCACCGACGGACTGGATGACGGAGCCCTCGGGCTCGCCGATCAGCTTGTCGTGCGGCAGCGCGCCGCGGTGGGTGTGGTACTCCTTGCCCGGTTCGAGCACGATCGTGTAGTGCCGTCCCTTCGGGTCGGTCAACTGCACCCGGTCACCGGGACGGAACGGGCCACTGGCGGCGATCACCGCGGGAAACCTCCTGCTTACGTGCGGAACTCAAGGCGCACGATGGTCTCAGGGCCCGCGGCGGCCGCCGACACCGGGCGGTCAGGTCCAGCGGATGACGGTCCTGGTGCCGAAGAACGCGAGGAGACCGCCGACCAGCACGAACGCGATGGCGACCGGCAGGTTCATCGGTTCCGGCACGTAGAGGGCGAGGAACCAGCTCTTCGACTGGATGCCGGCGGCCAGGAAGATGATGGGCAGGATCCCCTGCGGGATCAGCATGACGAACCCGAGGACCTGGGCGATGATCGCGATCATGACTGCCTCCTGGGCTGTCGTGGGAGCCGTTTGCGTTGCCACCAGCCTGGCCGTCCGGGGCCGTTCCCGAGTCCATCGGTCGTACCGAAGGGGTGTCATCACTTCGTAGGACCCGCAGGCCAGGGCCGGTGTGCTGAGATGACCACGTGCGCCGACTCCCCGACCCCGCCCGCGATCTGCTGATCGCGCTGGGCTGCTTCGCGGTCGGCGCCGTGCTCTACCGGTTCAACCTCTACGAGCTGTGGGCGGGCCCGTCGGACACCCCGTTCGGCTGGCGGCTGCTCGTGCTCGGCATCGCCTGCCTCGGCCAGCTGCTGCGCAGTCGCGCGCCGCTCGTGGGGGCGTTCGTCGCGCTGTCGGCGGCGTCGGTGGACGTGGCGCTGGGGCTGAGCGCGCCGGTGATCATCGTGCTGATGGACCTGCTGCACGTGGCCACGCTGCGCGGGTCCAAGCGGACCAGCCAGCTGATCATCGGCCTGGTCGTGATGACGGCGGTCGGGATCGCGGTCGGGATCGCGCTGACCGTGCAGGACTGGCGCAGCGCGGTCGGGTCCGGGCTGCAGATCTTCTCGGTGCTGGTCATGCCCGTGTGGTGGGCCATCAACCTGCGGCAGCACCGGCTCAACACCGAGCAGGTGGAGCGGATCTCGCAGCTGGACCGGCGGGCGGCGGTGACGGCCGAGCGCACCCGGATGGCGCGGGACCTGCACGACGTGATCGCCGGGCACCTGTCCGCGATCGCCATCCAGTCCGAGGCGGTGCTGTCGATGGCCGCGCGCGACCCGGAGACCGTGCGGACGGTGCTGAGGTCGGTGCGCGAGAACAGCATCCAGTCGCTGGCCGAGATGCGGACCATGATCGACGTGCTGCGGGCCGACGACGAGGTGCCCGACGAGCCCGCCTCGGCGCGGCTGAGCGAGCTGGGGCGGCTGGTCGACTCGGCGCGCGCGGGCGGGCTGCGGGTGGAGCTGTCCGGCGAGGCGCCCACCGACCTGCCCGTCGCCGTGGACCTGGCGGCGTACCGGATCGTGCAGGAGTCGCTAACCAACGCGCTCAAGCACGCGCCGGGCGCGCGCGTCGAGGTGGCGCTGGACGAGGCAGGGAAGCGGCTGGCCGTTACCGTGACGAGCGAGTGGCGTGGCGCCTCCACGCCGGGGACCGGGAGCGGGCTGGTCGGCATGGCCGAGCGGGCGCAGGCCGTCGGCGGGACGTTCGACGCCGGGCGCGTCGACGACCGGTGGCGGGTCCGGGCCGAACTGCCGACAGGAGGAGCGCGCGGGTGACCATCAGGGTGCTGGTGGCCGACGACCACACCGCCATCAGGGCCGGGCTGGTGATGATCCTCGGCGGTGGCGAGGGCGTCGAGGTCGTCGGCGAGGCTGGTGACGGCGCCGCGGCGGTGCGGATGGCGCGGGCGCTCAAGCCCGACGTCGTGCTGATGGACATCCGGATGCCGGGCATGGACGGGATCGCGGCCACCCGCGAGCTGGTCGGCGACGGCGTGTGCCAGGTGCTGGTGCTGACCACGTTCGACATGGACGAGTACGTGCACGCCTCCCTGCGCGCCGGCGCGGCCGGGTTCCTGCTGAAGTCGGTCGAGGCGGCGGCGCTGGTCGACGCCGTGCGGCTGGTCGCGGCGGGCGACGGGGTGCTGGCGCCCAGCGTGACGCGGCGGCTGATGCGGGACTTCGCCGCCGTGGCGCCCCGGCAGGTGGAGCGGCCGAAGGTGCTGGACCTGCTGACCGAGCGCGAGACCGAGGTGCTGCGCTGCCTCGGCGAGGGCCTGTCGAACCAGGGCATCGGGCGGCGGCTGCACATCGGCGAGACGACGGTGAAGACGCACGTGTCGCGGGTGCTGACGAAGCTGGACCTGCGGTCGCGGGTGCAGGCGGCGATCCTGGCGCAGGAGGCCGGGTTGGTCAGCGACGGTCCAGCGCGGCCTTGAGGTCCTCCCGGCGCAGCACGCCGGACGGGCGGCCCTCCAGGTCGACCACGAGGAACTGCCACGCGGCGGTGCCCTGGACCCGGTCGACGATCTCCTCACCGGGCTCGTCGGCCAGCAGGACCGTCTCGGGGCGGATGGGGTCGGCCGCCTGCTCCGCGGGGGCGTGCGGCGACCTCGTGGACAGCCTGCGGGCCAGGTCCTGGTCGAGCAGCCCGACGGCCACGCCGTCCGCGCGGACGAGGACCACTCCCCTGCCCGCCGACGCCGCCAGCGCGCCGGAGACCGGGCTCTCGGCGGGCAGCTGCAGGACGGGCTGGACGAGCTCGGCGAGGGTCAGGCCTTCGGGCCAGGTGCGCCTGCGTTCGGCGGACAGCTCGCCGCGGGCGCCCGCCACCACGAACCAGGCGGTGAGGACGCAGACGCCGAAGCGGACCCAGGCGTCGTCCTCGCCCTGCACGACACCCCAGAACGCCCAGGCGACCAGCAGCGCGGCCACCACACCGCCGCCCAGCACGGCCGCCCTGGTGCCGGACGCGCGCTTGCCGGTGGCGGCCCAGATGCCCGCCCGCAGGATGCGGCCGCCGTCGAGCGGGAGGCCGGGGAGCAGGTTGAACACGGCCACCGCGGCGTTGGCGAAGGCCGTCTGCGCGATCAGCAGCCACAGCGAGGTGTCCGGTTCCATGACCATCGCGGCCACGCCGAACGCCGCCGCGAGCCCCACCGAGACGGCCGGGCCTGCCGCGGCGACCAGGCCCTCGTGGCTGGGTCTGGTGGGCGTGCGCATCATCTCCGACACGCCGCCGAGCAGGAACAGCCGCAGCCTGCGCACCGGCAGGCCGAGGCGGATGGCGGTGAGCGAGTGGCCCAGCTCGTGGGCGAGCACCGACAGCCCGAGGAAGATCGTGAACGCGGCGGCGATGACGAACGCGGTGAGCGCGCCGACGTCCGGGAGCAGGCGGCCCACCAGCGGGGTGTAGATCAGCACGATCGCCGCGGAGCCCAGCCACCACGAGGGCGCGAGCAGCACGGGCACGCCGGCGGCGCGGAACAGCAGCACGCCGCCGTCCCGGTCAACCTGCCTGCGCCAGCTCCCCGTCGTGGCCATTGGGGCAGCCTAGGGTCATCTGTGTACGACTGCCGTGACACGTGGGAGCCCGCACGGCCGGTGGGCGATCGGGAACTGTCGGTGGTCTCGCCTATCGTTCGGGGCATGTCCGACCCAGCAGCGGCCAGTGCGGTCGTCACCAGTACCCGTCCGGTGCGGCGGCCCGCGTTGTCGCCGTCCAGGGCCGGGGACTTCAAGCAGTGTCCGCTGTTGTACCGGTTCCGCGCGGTGGACCGGCTGCCCGAGGTGCCCACGAGGGCGCAGGTGCGCGGCACCGTGGTGCACGCGGTGCTGGAGGACCTGTTCGGGCTGCCCGCGGGCGAGCGGACGCCGGAGGTGGCGAAGAACCTGCTGGGGCCCGCGTGGGAGCGGGTGCGCGAGGAGCGGCCCGAGTTCGCCGGGCTGTTCGACAGCGCGGACGACCCGGAGCTGGGCGAGTGGCTGCTGTCGGCCGAGGGGCTGCTGGACGGGTACTTCGAGCTGGAGGACCCGCGCCGGTTCGAGCCCGACGCGCGGGAGCTGCTGGTCGAGTCCGAGCTGCCGTCCGGGGTGCTGCTGCGCGGGTACGTCGACCGCGTGGACGTCGCCCCGACGGGGGAGATCCGGGTGGTCGACTACAAGACCGGTGCCGCACCCCGCCTGGTCGGCGAGGCGAAGGCGCTGTTCCAGATGAAGTTCTACGCGCTGGTGCTGTGGAAGCTGCGCGGCGTGGTGCCCCGCCAGCTGCGGCTGATGTACCTCGCGGACAAGCAGGCGCTGGCCTACACGCCGGACGAGGCCGAGCTCACCCGGTTCGAGCGGACGCTGGAGGCCATCTGGGAGGCCATCCTGCGGGCGGGCAGGACCGGCGACTTCCGGCCCAACCCGAGCAGGTTGTGCGACTACTGCGACCACAAGGCGTTCTGCCCGGCGTTCGACGGCACGCCGCCGCCCTACCCCGGCTGGCCGGAGCCCGACGCGAGCGTCGAGACGCCGCTGGACAGGGTCGACTGATGGCCGGGTTCTACCGGCACCTGGGCGAGAACCGGTACCTCGCGACCCCGCACACGGCCGGGCCGTGGAGCACGGAGAGCCAGCACCTCGGGCCGCCGTCCGCGCTGCTGGTGCGGGAGATGGAGAACCTGGCGCCGCGGGCCGACATGGCGTTCGCGCGGGTCGTGTTCGACGTGCTCGGGCCGGTCCCGGTGGCCGAGCTGGCGGTGTCGGCGTCGGTCGTGCGGCCGGGGCGGTCGGTCGAGCTGCTGGGCGCGGAGCTGCGGCACGGGGGTCGTGCGGTGCTGCGCGCGCAGGCGTGGCGGATCAGCCGCGGGGACACCGCGCCGCTGGCCACCGAGTTCTCCGGCATGCTGCCCGAACCGCGGATGTGCCCCTCGATGGAGATGCCCTCCGACTGGCGGTGCGGGTACCTCGACGCGGTCGACTGGCGGTCGGTGGACGGCGGCATCTTCACCCCCGGCGACGCGGTCGTGTGGGGCAAGCCGCTGCTGCCCACCGTCCAGGACGAGGAGAGCACCGCCCTGCAGCGGATGTTCGCCATCACGGACTCGGCCAGCGGGGTGTCGAGCAGGCTGGACATCCGCAAGTGGTTCGCGATCAACACCGACCTCACCGTGCACCTGCACCGCGAGCCCGAGGGGTCCTGGTTCGCCCTCGACGCCGAGACCGCGATCGGGTCGGGCGGGGTCGGCGTGGCGACCAGCGTCGTGCACGACCTGTTGGGCCCGGTGGGCCGGACCGCGCAGTCGCTGTTCGTCCGCGAGAGGTAGGGCGGGAACGCCGACAGGTCCGGTGCCTGGGAAAACCGCGGCTCCGGGTGTGGCGCACAATCGCCGCACCCGGAGCCCCCGGCCTACTGGAAGATCACGTCACTGCAGAGGTAGTACGACTGGTCGAGGTGGCTGGCCTGCCAGATCACGTACACCACGTGCCGCCCGGTGCGGCTGCCCGCGTTGACCGGGGTCGCGTACGTCCCGGCAGGCGCGTAACGGCCCGTCGTGGTCACGAGCTCCAGGTTGCCCCACCCGAGTGCCTGCCGGGTCGGGTCGAAGCCCTGCTTGGTGATGTAGACGCGGAGGTAGTCCGCGCCGTGGTGGGCCTGGTCGGTGACCGTCAGGGTGAACTGCCTGCTCTTGGTCGCGGCCTGCCAGGCTCCGACGGTGTCGAGGGCGTTGTAGCGGGGGCTCTGGGTGCGCCCGCCACTGCACAGCGTGCCGTCGGGGATGGCGGCCTGGTGGTTGCCGCCGACGTTCTCGCGGTACAGGCCGTTCCAGTTCCACATCGCGTTGGGGTCGGCCTGCCAGGCCTGCCAGCACATCGGGTCCTTGGTGGCCATCGTCGGGTTCTGGAAGTCGCTGCCCCACCGCTGCCAGCAGCCGTAGTTGCGGGACGGCGGGTCGGTGGTCGAGCCGTGCGCGTTCGCGACGCCGACCACGAGCGAGGCGAGCAGCGCGGCGACCGCCGCGAGCACGCCGAGCACCTGGGGTAACACCTTTCGGAAGTTCACACGTCCTCCACGTTGAGGATTGCGGAACAGGGATCTGGGAATGCTCCCAGCTCGCACCGTAGCGAAGGATGCACGTTCTGTGAACACAGGGTGACGGCCATGGAGGCGGAACCGCAGGTCGACGGGGACCCGACGTCCGGTTTCGGCCAATTCGGCCGCGGGAACGGCTCATCCGTGCGGTGACCGCCGATCCGTCGGCGGTCACCGCACGGGGGTCACAGCCGGCAGAACCGGATGTCGGACGCGAGGATCGCCTTCGCGCCCAGCGCGGACAGCTGGTCCATCAGCCGGTTGGCGTCCTTGCGGGGCACCATCGCGCGCACGGCCACCTGGGCCGGGTCGGCGAGCGGGGCCACGGTCGGCGACTCGAGGCCCGGCGTGACGCGGAGCGCCTCGTCCAGCAGCGAGCGCGGGCAGTCGTAGTCGAGCATCAGGTAGTGCTGGGCGAACACGACGCCCTGCAGGCGGGCGGTGAGCTGCTGCTTGGCCGCCGAGTCCTCGACCGCCGAGGAGTGGATGAGGACGGCCTCGGACTCGCAGATCGTGTGGCCGAACGGCACCAGGTCGTGCTGCTGGAGCGTGCGGCCGGAGCCGACCACGTCCGCGATCAGGTCGGCCACGCCGAGCTGGATGGAGATCTCCACCGCGCCGTCGAGCCGGATGATCTCCGCCTCGATGCCGTGCTTCTCCAGGTCCGCCTGGACGAGCGTCTTGTACGCGGTGGCGAGCCGCTTGCCCTTGATGTCGGCGAGCTGCCAGTCGGTGCCCTTGGGCCCCGCGTAGCGGAAGGTCGAGCCGCCGAAGCCGAGCGGGAGCCGCGGTTCGACGTTGGCGCCGGAGTCGCGCATCAGGTCGAGGCCGGTGATGCCGAGGTCGAGCCTGCCGGAACCGACGTAGATCGCGATGTCCTTGGGGCGCAGGAAGAAGAACTCGACGTCGTTGGCCGAGTCGATGACGGTGAGGTCGCGCTGCTCGTTGCGCTGGCGGTAGCCCGCCTCCCTCAGCATCTCGGAGGCGCGCTCGGCGAGCGCGCCCTTGTTCGGAACAGCCACGCGCAGCATGGGTCTCCCCTTACAGGTACTTGTAGATGTCGTCCAGGGTGAGCCCGCGGCCCAGCATCAACACCTGCAGCCGGTAGAGGAGCTGCGAGATCTCCTCCGACAGCCGCTCGTCGGACTCGTGCTCCGCCGCGATCCACACCTCGCCGGCTTCCTCGAGCACCTTCTTGCCCTGCGCGTGCACGCCGGCCTCCAGTGCTGCGACGGTGCCGGACCCCTCAGGCTTGGTGTGGGCGCGCTCGCTGAGTTCCGCGAACAGCTCGTCGAAGGTCTTCACGAGCGGGAATCTTCCCACCCCGCGTCCGGACGCGGTGCATCCGGGCGCAGATGTCCACCCAGTGGACTGACACTGGACACGTCGACCGGGGCGCAGGCAGCACCGTCCGGGACGGCTGGTTTTGCGCTCCGAGCAATCTTGCACCCCACGCAAGATCCCCACTATCGTGTGCCGATGACGACCCCTCCCCTCGGCCTGCGCGACCAGAAGAAGCTGGCCAGGCGCGAAGCGATGATCCAGGCGGCCGTGCGGCTCGCCGTGGAGCGCGGCGTGGAGAACGCCCTGATCGAGGACATCACCGCCGCGGCGGGCGTGTCCCACCGGACGTTCAGCAACTACTTCGGCGGCAAGGCGGAAGCCATCGCCGCCCGCCACCTCGACCGCGCGCGCGGCGTCGCGGAGGCGCTGCGCGCCCGCCCCGCCGGCGAGCCGCTGTGGGACGCGATCACGCACGCGGCGCTGTCGCCGTACAAGGCCGACCGCAAGCGCCCGGATCCGGAGTGGACGGCCAGCATCCGGCTGATGACGAGCGAGCCGAGCCTGCTGGGCGAGTTCCTCAAGACGAACGCGATCGCCGAGCGCGAGCTCGCCGAGGTGGTGGCCGAGCGCACCGGGACCAAGGTCACCAGGGACCTGTACCCGCGGCTGGTCGCGGCGACGGTGTGGGCCGCGGTGGAGGTCGCCACCGACAAGTGGCTGAGCACGGCCAAGCCCGCGCCGATCACGCAGCTGGTGCGCAACGCGCTGCGCCAGGTGGCCGCCGGACTGCCCGACCCGTCGGCGGGCTGAGACGCGGAACGGCCGGACCCCGTCGTGCTCGGGGCCCGGCCGCGGGGGCGAGGTACTGCTGTCGGGTCAGGCACTCCGGTGCAGGCGCAGGGCGGGGGTCCGGCGGTGGCGCGGGGTCGCGCCGAGGGCGGAGGCCGCGCGGAGGTCGGCGTCGGTGCGGATGAGGTCGCGGTCCTGGACGTCGTTGCTGCCCGCGAGCCGCGAGTGCGGGTAGGACTGCCTGGCGTTGTTGCGTTCCAGGCCGTAGGCGAGCAGTGCCAGGACGATGAGGGCGATCAGCGCGGTGGTCATGGCAGTAAATCTACGATGCACAACATCTCGCCAACAGTGGCAGCTCTGACGTTGTGCATCAAAATCCTGCCAAGTACTCTCGGGGGATGCTCAACACCGTCGCCTGCGTCGTCATGGACGGCCTCGCCCCGTTCGAGTTCGGCCTCATCTGCGAGGTCTTCGGCATCGACCGGACCGACGAGGGCGTGCCGCCGATGGAGTTCCGGGTCTGCGGCGAGCACCCCGGCGTCCCCGTCCGCACGAACGTCGGCGCGAGCCTGACCCCGGAGCTCGGCCTGGACGCGCTGGTCGGCGCGGACCTGGTGGCCGTGCCCGCGTTCCGCATCCGCGACGAGTACCCGCCCGCCGTCATCGACGCGCTGCGCCGGGCCGTGGCCGCGGGCGCCACCGTGCTCTCGGTGTGCAGCGGCGCGTTCCTGCTGGGCGAGGCCGGTCTGCTCGACGGGCGCCGGTGCACGACCCACTGGCAGTACGCCGAGACCTTCCCGGCCAGGTTCCCGCTGGCGAGGCTCGACCCGGACGTGCTGTTCGTCGACGACGGCAACATCGTCACCAGCGCGGGCACCGCGTCCGGCATCGACGCCTGCCTGCACCTGATCCGCCGCGAGCACGGGTCGGTGGCCGCGACGGCCATCGCGCGCCGGATGGTCGTGGCCCCGCAGCGCGACGGCGGCCAGCGCCAGTACGTGGAGCTCCCCATCCCCACCTGCACGGCGGACAGCCTCGAACCGATCCTGGCCTGGATGCTGGAGACGCTGGCCACCGAGCACCCGGTCGCCGAGCTGGCGCAGCGCGCCCAGCTGTCCGAGCGCACCTTCGCCCGCCGCTTCGTCGCCGAGACCGGCACCACGCCGCACCGCTGGCTGACCACGCAACGGGTGCTGCGCGCCCGGCACCTGTTGGAGGACACCGACTTCAGCGTCGACGAGGTCGCGCGGCACAGCGGGTTCGGCACGGCTCCCCTGCTGCGCCACCACTTCCACAAGGCCGTCGGCGTGACCCCGAACGACTACCGCCGCACCTTCGCCCACCGCCCGACGTCGGTGTAGCGGCGTGTCTGACTACGCGGCCGTCCTGGCCACGCTGCGGCAGGCCCGCGGGATCAGCCCGTTCTTCGTGCTCGACGTCGGCCGCCCGGACGGCACGTGGCACCACGGCACCGCGCTCACCGACGGGAGCCGGGCGCTGCCGGACACCCTCGACGAGATCGGCGCGCGCTACCGGACGACCGAACGCCGGGTCGCCGCGTCGCTGTTCTTCCTCAGCTACACCGCCCGCCTGCTCTGCCCCACCGTCGCCGCGCACGTCCTGGACGGCGCGGTCCCGGACGTCCGGCCGGAGAACCTGTGGTGGCGCTACGACCCCGAGCAGGGCCTGCGGGTCCGGCTCGACGAGCCGCTGGCGGGTCCCGGCGTCGTCGAGGCGATGACGCCGGTCGTGGACGCGGTCCGCCGCGAGAGCGGTGTCGCGGTCGGGCTGCTGTGGGGCAACGCGGCGTCGTCGATGGCGGGCGGGCTGCGCACGATGGCCCGCACCGGCACCGCGAGCGCGCGGGAGTGCCTGGAGAAGGGGGCGGAGCTGTTCGCCGACGGGCCGCTGCGGCGTGCGGGTCAGTTCCTCGACTTCCCCGACGAGGTCGCCTTCCTGCGGTCCAGCTGCTGCCTCTACTACCGCCTCGACGGCGGCGGTACCTGCGGCGACTGTCCGCTGTCACCGAGGTGACCTGCACGACAACTCGTCTGGTCGGTTGTGCCGGGGCGCACGCGGCCTTTACGGTTCCCCCGCCGCAGTGGACGGGAAGCCGGTGTGAATCCGGCGCGGTCCTCGCCACTGTGACCGGGTAGCGACCCCGCCGAGAACGTCACTGGCAGAGAGCCTGCTGGGAAGACGCGGGCTAGCGGTGACCTGGGAGTCAGGAGACCGGCTGCGGCGCCGAGTACACCGTTGACCTTCCACGAGGTATGGAGGAGCCCGTCATGACGAGCCCCGCACTGACACCGTCCATCGCCGTGCCCAAATGGGCTTTCGCCGTCGCGCTCGTGGCCTTGATCGTCGCCTGGGTGGTCCTCCAGGAGAACGGCGTCGCGCTCGGCGCGGCCGCCGAGAACGTCCACGAGTTCTTCCACGACGGACGCCACGCCCTCGGCGTTCCGTGCCACTAGGCGGCACGGACATGGCACCCACCACCTACACCGGACTGCTGACCCGCGGCCTCGCCGCGGGTGGCATCGCCGGTCTCGCGGCCGGACTGGTCAGCCTGTTCGTCGTCGAAGTGCCGATCCGCGCCGCGCTGGCCGTCGAGGAGGCCCGCGCGGCGGCGGAGCACGCCGAAGGCGGCGAGCACGAGCACGCGGAGCTCTTCAGCCGCGGCACCCAGGTCGTGGGCGGTGTGCTGGCCGCGGTGGTCCTCGGACTCGCGGTCGGCGCCCTGTTCGCGACGGTCTTCGCCTACACGCGGCGCTGGTTCGTCGACAAGCAGCCGTTCTTCCGCAGCGCCGCGCTGGGGTTGTCGGCGTTCGGCGTGGCGGCGCTGCTGCCCGCCATCAAGTACCCGGCCAACCCGCCCGCGGTGGGCGACCCGACGACGGTCAACTTCCGCACGGGCCTGTACCTGGGGCTCATCCTGGCCGGCATCGTCGTCGCGTACGGGGCGAGCTACCTCGCCTCGCGGCTCGGCCACCTGGCCGCGCCGGTGCGCGTCACGGCCGTGCTGCTCGCGACCGTCGTCGCGGTGACCGTCCTGCTGCTGGTGTTCCCGCCGCCGCCGGACGCGATCCCGGCCGACATGCCGTCGGGTGTCCTGTGGGACTTCCGGCTGGCGTCGTTGGCCGAGACGGCGACCCTCTGGATCGGGCTCGGCGTGGTGTTCGGGCTGCTGATCGACCCGGCGGTCCGCAAGAGCGAGGCCAAGGCCGCCGTAGCGGCCTAGGACGACACGAAGGTGGAAGGGGAGCCCTCGCGGGGGCTCCCCTTCTTCCGTCTCACAGCGCCGAGAGCACGGCCAGGTCGACGCCCACGAGCGACTCGCGGAAGATCCGCCGCTCCCCCTGGTCGACCGGGACGTCGCACGGCACCACCAGCACCGTGCAGCCCGCGCCGACGGCGGACGCGACACCGGTCGGCGAGTCCTCGACGGCGACGCAGTCGGCGGCGTCCACCCCGAGCAGCCGGGCGGCGCGCAGGTACGGCTCCGGCAGCGGCTTGTTGTGCCCGTCGACCTCGTCACCGCACACTGTCACGTCGAACAGGTCGCGGCCGATGGTGTCCAGCGCGACCTCGGTCAGCGCCCGTTCGGTCGAGGTCACCAGAGCCATCGGGACACCCGAGTCCCGCACCGCGCGCAACGCCTCCGGCGCGCCCGGCCGCCACGGCAGCCCGGCGCGGAACACCTCCTCGGTGCGGCGCGCGATCCACACGGCGGCGTCGTTGAGGTCGTCCGGGGACGGTTCCAGGCCGACCTCGGCGAAGAGCAGCGACAGCGTGGTCGGGACGTTCGAGCCCACCATGGCGTGCCGGGTCTCCAGCGACAGCGTGCCGCCGAGCTTCTCGGCGAACTCGTAGAGCGGGACGTCCCACAGCTTCTCGGAGTCCAGCAGGGTGCCGTCCATGTCCCACAGGACGGCGGCGGGGGCTCTGTCCAGTTCAGACATTGAAGTACTTCGCTTCCGGGTGGTGTGCGACGAACGCGTCGGTGGACTGCTCGGGGTGCAGCTGGAGCTCCTCGGACAGCACCACACCGATCCGGTCGGGCTCCAGCAGGGAGACGACCTTGACCCGGTCCTCCATCTCCGGGCAGGCACCGTAGCCGAACGAGTAGCGCGCGCCGCGGTACCCCAGCTTGAAGTACTCCTCGACGTCGGTCGGGTCCTCGGCCGCGACCGAGCCGCCGTCGGCCCAGCGCAGCTCCTCGCGGACCCGCCGGTGCCAGTGCTCGGCCAGCGCCTCGGTGAGCTGCACGCCGAGGCCGTGCACCTCCAGGTACTCGCGGTAGGCGTCCTTGGCGAACAGCTCGTTGGCGTGGTCCGCGATCGGCTGCCCCATCGTGACGAGGTGGAACGCGATCACGTCGACCACGCCCTCCGCCACGGCGGCGTCGCGCTGCCGCCAGAAGTCCGCCAGGCACAGCCGCCGGTCGCGGCGCTGGCGCGGGAAGGTGAACCGCAGCCGTTCGGGCGCGTCGGGCCTCGGCTCCTGGAGGACCACCAGGTCGTCGCCCTCGGCCACGCACGGGAAGTAGCCGTAGACGACGGCGGCGTGCGCGAGGACGCCCTCGGTCGCCAGCCGGTCCATCCAGTACCGCAGCCGCGGCCTGCCCTCGGTCTCCACCAGTTCCTCGTACGTCGGCCCGCCGCCGCGCGCACCCTTGAGGCCCCACTGGCCCATGAACGTGGCCCGTTCGTCCAGCAGCGCGGAGTAGTCGGCGACCGGGATGCCCTTGACGACCCGGCTGCCCCAGAACGGCGGCGTCGGGATCGGCACGTCCACGGCGACGTCGGAGCGGGCCGCGACCGGTTCGGTCTCCAGGGCCTCCGCCTTGGCCTTGCGCTCGGCGGCGATCCGCAGCGACCGCTCCCGCCGCGCCTTGCGCTCGGCGGCCTTGGCCTCGGCCTCCGGGTCGACCACCGGGGACTCGCCGCGCTTGGCCGCCATGATCGCGTCCATCAGCCGGAGGCCCTCGAACGCGTCGCGGGCGTAGCGGACCTCGCCCAGGTACACGTCGGTCAGGTCGTTCTCCACGTACGCCCTGGTCAACGCCGCGCCGCCGAGCAGGACCGGCCACCGCGCGGCGACCCCGCGCGAGTTCATCTCGGCCAGGTTCTCCTTCATGACCACG
Source organism: Umezawaea tangerina (assembly GCF_003002815.1). Classification (GTDB taxonomy): domain Bacteria; phylum Actinomycetota; class Actinomycetes; order Mycobacteriales; family Pseudonocardiaceae; genus Umezawaea; species Umezawaea tangerina. Next base: position 432,894 of record NZ_PVTF01000009.1, read on the forward strand.
GTGGACTTCACCAGCAGGCCGGACATGCCGATGGCGTCCGCGCGATGCTCGGCGGCCGCGTCGAGGATCGTGGTGATCGGCTGCTTGATGCCGAGGTTCACCACCTCGTAGCCGTTGTTGGTCAGGATGATGTCGACCAGGTTCTTGCCGATGTCGTGCACGTCGCCCTTGACCGTGGCCAGCACGATCCGGCCCTTGCCGCCGTCGTCGGCGCGTTCCATGTGCGGTTCGAGGTGCGCGACGGCGGTCTTCATCACCTCGGCGGACTGGAGCACGAACGGCAGCTGCATCTGGCCGGAGCCGAACAGCTCGCCGACGGTCTTCATGCCCGACAGCAGGGTGTCGTTGATGATCTGCAGCGCCGGGCGCTGGTCCAGCGCGCTGTCCAGGTCGGCCTCCAGCCCGACGCGCTCACCGTCCACGATGCGGCGTTCCAGCCGTTCGAACAGCGGCAGCGCGGCCAGCTCCTCGGCCCGCGACGCCTTGTCCGACGACGTGGTGACGCCCTCGAACAGCTCCATCAGCCGTTGCAGCGGGTCGTAGCCCTCGCGGCGGCGGTCGTAGACCAGGTCCAGCGCGACCGCGCGCTGCTCGTCCGGGATCCGCGCCATCGGGATGATCTTGGAGGCGTGCACGATCGCGGAGTCCAGACCGGCCTGCGCGCACTCGTGCAGGAACACGGAGTTGAGCACCTGCCGGGCGGCCGGGTTCAGCCCGAACGAGACGTTCGACAGCCCCAGCGTCGTCTGGACGTCCGGGTAGAGCCGCTTGAGCTCGCGGATGGCCTCGATCGTCTCGACGCCGTCCTTGCGGACCTCCTCCTGCCCGGTGGAGATCGGGAAGGTGAGGCAGTCGACGATGATGTCGGAGGTCCGCATCCCCCAGTTGGTGGTCAGGTCGGTGATGATCCGCTTGGCCACCCGCACCTTCCACTCGGCGGTGCGCGCCTGGCCCTCCTCGTCGATGCACAGCGCCACGACCGCGGAGCCGTGCTCGGCCACCAGCTCCATGATCCGGTGGAACCGCGACTCCGGCCCGTCGCCGTCCTCGTAGTTGACCGAGTTGACCGCCGACCGGCCGCCCAGGCACTCCAGGCCCGCCCGCAGCACCTCCGGCTCGGTCGAGTCGAGCATGATCGGCAACGTCGACGCCGTGGCCAGCCGCGACGCCAGCGCCGTCATGTCCGCCGCGCCGTCGCGGCCGACGTAGTCCACGTTCAGGTCGAGCAGGTGGGCGCCGTCGCGGGTCTGGTCGCGGGCGATCTCGACGCAGTCGTCGAACCGGTCCTCCAGCATCGCCGTCCGGAACGCCTTCGAGCCGTTCGCGTTCGTCCGCTCGCCGATCATCAGCACCGACGCGTCCTGCCGGAACGGCACCGCCTGGTAGAGCGACGACACGCCCGGCTCCGGCCGCGGCCTCCGGACCGTCGGGCCGAGGTCGCGCACCGCCCGCACGACCTGCCGGATGTGCTCGCCGGTCGTGCCGCAGCAGCCGCCGACCAGCCGGGTGCCGAAGTCGCGCACGAACCCGACCAGCGCTTCCGCCAGCTCCTCCGGCGACAACGGGTAGACCGCCCCGTTCGGACCCAGTCGCGGGAGGCCCGCGTTCGGCATCACCGACAGCGGGATCCGGGCGTGCTTGGCGAGCTGCCGCAGGTGTTCGCTCATCTCGGCGGGTCCGGTCGCGCAGTTCAACCCGATCAGGTCGATCCCGAGCGGTTCCAGCGCCGTCAGCGCGGCCCCGATCTCCGAGCCGAGCAGCATCGTGCCGGTCGTCTCGACCGTCACCTGGGCGATGATCGGCACCGTCCGGCCGTCCGCCGCCATCGCCCGCTTGGCCCCGATGATCGACGCCTTGGTCTGCAGCAGGTCCTGCGAGGTCTCCACGACGATCGCGTCCACACCACCCGCGAGCAGGCCTTTCACCTGCTCCACGTACGCGTCGCGCAACCGCGCGAACGGCGCGTGCCCCAACGTCGGCAGCTTCGTGCCGGGCCCGACCGACCCGAGCACGAACCTCGGCCGCCCCGGTTCGGCGAACTCGTCGGCCACCTCGCGGGCCAGCGCACCGCCCACTCTGGACAGTTCGAAGATCCGGTCGGAGATGCCGTAGTCGGCCAGGTTGGGCAGGTTGGCCCCGAACGTGTTGGTCTCGACGGCGTCGGCCCCCGCCTCCAGGTAGGCCCGGTGCACACCCCGCACCACGTCCGGCCTGGTGACGTTCAGGATCTCGTTGCAACCCTCGTGACCTGCGAAGTCGTCCAGCGTGAGGTCCACGGACTGGAGCATCGTGCCCATCGCCCCGTCGGCGACGACCACACGATCTTCGAGCGCGGCCAGCAAAGGTGATGAGACACGATCCACCATGCGCCAAGCCTACGGGCAACGGACTTGGACCAGGGTCGTAGTCTGACCCGGTGACCGATCCGGACCAGGCCTCCCCCACCCCCTACGACCCTCGGAAACCCCTCACCAACCCGATCATGGTGGCGGCGTTCGAGGGCTGGAACGACGCTGGAGACGCAGCCAGTACCGCGATCGAACACCTGCAACTCACCTGGGACGCGACGCCCTTGGCGGAGATCGATCCCGACGACTACTACGACTTCCAGGTGACCCGCCCCACGGTCCGCATGGTGGACGGCATCACCCGAAGGGTTGAATTCCCCACAACCCGCCTGACCGTGTGCCGCCCTCCCGGCTCCGCCACCGACGTCATCCTCGTCCACGGCATCGAGCCCAACATGCGCTGGGGCAAGTTCGCCGCGGAACTGCTGGGCCACATCGAGGGCCTCGGCATCACCACCGTCGTCACCCTGGGCGCCCTCCTCATGGACACCCCCCACACCCGCCCCGTCCCCGTCACCGGCACCGCCTACGACGAGGAGTCCGCCGCCAAGTACGGCCTCGAACGCTCCCGCTACGAGGGCCCCACCGGCATAGTCGGCGTCTTCCAGGACCTCTGCGTCCAGGCAGGCATCCCCGCCATCTCCTTCTGGGCCGCGGTCCCCCACTACGTCTCCCAACCCCCCTCCCCCAAAGCCACCCTCGCCCTCCTCCACCGCGTCGAAGAAGTCCTCGACGTCGAGGTCCCGCTGGGCGCGCTGCCGGAGCAGGCCGAGGAGTGGGAGCGCACCGTCAGCGAGATGGCCGACGAGGACGAGGACGTCCGCAACTACGTCCGCGCGCTCGAGGAACGCGGCGACGCCGAAATCGAGATCACCGAGGAAAGCGGCGACGCCATCGCCGCCGAATTCGAACGCTACCTCCGCCGCCGCGGCCGCGGCCCAGGCCGCGGCCCCACCGGCCTCTAACCCCCACCCACGCCGGGATCGGCCCCCCGATCCCGGCACCCCCACCCACAACCACACCCGCCCAGCCGAGGCACCAGACCACCTGCCCGCCTCTTGGCCAGACACGCCCAACACCTAGTCGACACCCACATCCAGCAAGCTCGGACGCCCTCAACACCACCGATCCCCACCCCAACGCATCCGCCACCTCGCCTCCGGCGCAAAGCACCCACCGCTACACCCGACGCAAGGCCGCCCAACCCGACGCGCAGCGAAGATCCCCAGCAGATCCGCAGCCCGCCACCCCCACCCGACGCGGAGCGTCCCCCGCCTAGTCCAACGCGCAGCCAGGACGCCCGTCCGACGGCGAAGCCAAGGAACCCCACGTTGGGCGCAGCCCGCCAACGCGCATCCGGCGCGAAGCGCCTGGGGCCTTATCCGCAGCGCAGCAAGGATGCCCAGTCCGACGCGCAGCGAGGACCCCCAGCCGGGCGAAGCCCGCCACCCCCAACCGGCGCGGAGCGCCTGTGGCCTTGTCCGACGCGCAGCGAGGATGCCCAGTCGGCGAAGCCGATGCCCTGTCAGGCGCAGCCTGATGCCCTCAAAACCCACCCTTCCCCCCACACCCCGACGAGAAAGCCATCTCTATACCCGCCGAATCTTGTCAAGACAGCTCCACCGTCTTGACAAGATTCGGCGGGTATAGAACACTCGGCGACCGGGGTGCCCCCACGCCCCCAACGAAACCCCAACCCCACCCAAGGGTCCCCCGATCCGGAAGACCCCCCAATACACAAGGTACCCAGGGGGTCCGACAATTCCCGCCCACCAGCACCCCCACCAGCACCCCCACGACCAACCACCCCAACCCCCACCCCGCCCCTGGCAAACCCCCGCCCTCTACGCAGGCGGCCTCCTAGGCCCCTTCGGCGGCGCCATGACCTCCTCCGTCCTCCCCGAGATCGGCGCCGACTTCCACCGCACCCCCGGCGACGCCGCCCTCACCCTTTCCCTCTACCTCCTCCCCTTCGCCGCCCTCATGCTCTTCTCCGGCACCTTGGGCGCCCGTTGGGGCTCCGTGCGAACAGTCCGGATCGCCTACCTCACCTACACCGCCGCCTCCCTCCTCTGCGCCGCGGCGAACACCTTCCCCCTCCTGCTGACCGGCCGAGTCCTCCAAGGTGCCGCGAACGCCTTCACCACCCCGCTGCTGCTCGCCGCCCTCGCCTCGACAACCCCGAAGCACCGACTGGGGCGAACGCTGGGTGTCTTCGCGTCCATGCAGGCCGTGGGCCAGACGTCGGCTCCGCTCGTGGGCGGTCTGGCCGCCGAGGCCTCCTGGCGCTGGGCCTTCCTGGGTGCCGCGGCGGTAGCGGCCCTGCTCGCCTGCGCGGGCCTGCCGAGGACCACCTCGACCGACCGCCCCGGGCTCCGCAGCGCCTGGCGTCCGTCGGTCATCCGGATCGCCGTCACCGGCTTCATCGCGTGGGGGTGCCTGGGTGGTCTGTCGTTCCTCGTGGCGTTCCGGCTGGGGGACGGGTTCGGGCTGAGCGCGGGGCAGCGGGGGCTCGTGCTGACCGGGTTCGGCATCGCGGGAATCCTCACCGCGCGGCTGGTCGGGCGGGCGGTGGACCGGTTCGGGGCGAAGCGGTGCGTGCTGCTCGGCTCGGTGACCGGCGCCGTCCTGCTGGCCGGGGTCGCGCTGCTCCCGTCGCTGTGGGCCGTCGGACTCCTGTGGGCGGCGGGAGGCGCGGCCAGCCAGGGGATCATCGTCGGCGTGAACGCGCTGGTGCTGTCGGATCCGGGCGCGAACCGGGGTGGGTCGGTGTCGGTGGTGCAGTCGCTGCGCTTCCTCGGCGGCGCGCTCTCACCGGCGCTGATCGTGCCCCTGTACCACCTCGACGCGGTCGTGGCCTTCCTCGTCCCGGCCGCGCTGCTCGTCGCCGTCCCCCCACTGGCGCTGCACCGCCAACACGCCGGCGAGCACGTACAACCCGGCCTGGACGTCGAGCAGCACGGGCAGCCCGAACGGCCCGACGAGAGCCCCGGCGATGATCATCCCGACGGCCTGGAACCCGTCGAACAGGCTGAAGAAGCTGCTCAGCACCCTTCCCCGCGTCGCATCCGAGGTGTGTAGCTGCAACACCGACAGCATCCCGGCGCCGACCACGACCCCCGGCGCGCCGACCACCGCGAACCCGACCAGGTAGTACGGCAACGAGGTGGTCAGGGAGGCGCTGTTCCAGATCACCGCGCTGAGCACCCCGAGACTCAGCAGCCCCCACGCCAGCACCCGGCCCGGCACGAACCTGCGCGCCAGCACGCCGACCAGCGCGCCGCCGACGAGCCCGCCGACGGCCTGGACGCCGCGCAGCAACCCGGTGGCGGCCTCGTCCCCGCCGATCCGCTCGGTCACGAACACCACGAACAGCACCACGAACAACCCCTGGGCCGTGGACATCAGCCCGACCACCAGCACCATGAACCGCAGCTGCCGCCGACCGGTGATCTCCCGCAGCCCCTCCACCCACGCCCTGACCACCGGCGGGTGCTCGACCGGCTCGGCGTCCACCCCGAACGCGCGCACCAGCAGCGCCGCGGCGAGCAGGAACGACGCCGCGTCGGCCGCGAGCACCCCCGGCAGCCCGGTGCACCCGAGCAGGACGCCGCCGAGCGACGCGCCGAGCAGCCGGGCGAGGTTGCCGTTGAGCCCGATCAGCCCGTTGGCCGCCGTGATCTGGTCGCGCTCCAGCAACGACGGCAGCAGCGCGCTCTTGGCCGGTTCGAACAGCGCGGCGAGCCCGGCCTGGCAGGCCGTGACGACGTTGACCAGCACCAGGTCCTCGGCGCCGCGCACGGCGAGCAGCGGCAGCAGGGCGAGGGCCTGGGCGACGCTGACCAGCAGCATCAGCCGCCGCCGGTCCCAGCGGTCGGCCAGCACACCGGCCACCGGCGACAGCGCGATGCCCGGCAGCAGCGCGACGACGAACGTGGTCGCGGTGGCCCCGACCGACCCGGTGAGCTGGTAGACGTAGATCGGCATCGCGACCTGGAGCACCCAGTCGCCGATCTCGGAGACGAACCCCGCGACCCACAGCCGCCGGAACGCGGGGTTCGCCAGCGGGCCGCTCACCGGAGGAACGCCCGGATGCCGAAGTGGACCGGTGCGGCGCCCTCTGGCACGTCCTCGCGCACCGGCACGAGGTAGGGCCGCAGCAGGTCGTCGACGATGCCGAGCAGCCCGCCCAGCTCCTCCGCGGTCACGTTGAGCGCGTAGCCGTGGAACGCCGAGGCCTCCAGCCACTCGCGCGGCAGCTCGTGCTGCCGGTCGAGGAACCGCTGCACGAGCCGGTTGTCCTCGTTGAGCTGCAACGCCGCCAGCGCGTCCTGCTGGGTGCGCACGGCCGGGTCCTCGTCGAACCCGCCGAAGTCGAACCCGACCTCGGTGGCCCGCCACGGCCGTTCCCGCGCGTCGGTGGCGTCGACCCGTTCCACGAAGCCGAACCTGGCCAGCTGCCGGAGGTGCCAGCTGCAGTTGGAGGCGCTGGAGCCGACCTCGTCGGCGCACTCGCTGGCCGTGCGCGGTCCGACCGACACCAGGTGGTTGAGCAGCGACACCCGCAACGGGTGCGTGAGCGCCTTGAGCGCGTCGACGTCGACGACCCGACGCGGTTCCGGAAACACCATCACCACTCCTGAAAGAGTTCTTTCGAAAGTTCTCTTTCAGGTTTGCACGCCGACGGGCGCACGGCAAGGGCCGGGTCCCCCGCGGAGGACCCGGCCGGACGGGCGATCAGGTCAGGTGGTGAGGTCCCGGCGCCGGAACGCGGCGAGCCCCGCGGCCACGAGCGCGGCGGCGACCAGCGCCAGCACCACCAGCGGGACGGGGTCGACGTCACCCGCCGGGAACCTCGGCACGTGGGTGAACGGCGAGAGGTCCATCGCCCACTGGTCCAGCTCCAGCAGCGGCCCGAGCTGGCCGAGCAGCAGGAACACGACGAGCGCGACCCACCCGGCGGCGACGAGGCGGGGTGCCGCGCCGAACGCCAGGACCACGATGCCGATGAGCACCCACGCCGCGGGCACCTGGAGCATCGCCGCGACGAACACCGGCCCGAACCGGCTCATGTCACCGGAGGACGCGCCGTGCGACAGCCCGGCGCCCACACCGGTCGCCGCCACCAGCAGCACCGGACCGCCGAGCGCGATGACGAGGTGGCTGCACGCCCAGCTCGTCCGCGAGACCGCCGCGGCCAGCAGCGGCTCGGCGCGCTGGCCCGTCTCCTCGGACCTGAGCCGCAGCGCGGCCTGGATGCCGTAGATCGACGCGACCAGGCCCATGATGCCCATCTCCGCGGAGATGAAGGCGTCGGTGAGCGCGTCGGTGCCGCCCAGCTTGGCGACCATCTCCCGCGCGGACGGGGTGTCGACGAACCCGCCGACGTTGCCCGCGATGTTGCCGAGCACGAGCCCGAGACCCGCGAAGGCCGCCGCCCAGCCGAGCAGCGACGCGCGTTGCAGGCGCCACGCCAGCGCGAACGTGCCGGTCAGCCGCGCGGACCCGGCGGGACCGAGCCGGTCGGCGACCAGGCCCGCGCCGATGTCGCGACGTTCGACCAGCGCGTACGACGCCATGACGACGACGGCGGCGAAGCCGAGCATGACCAGCAGGACCCACCAGCGGTCGCCCGAGTAGGGCCGGAACTGCTGGCCCCAGCCGACGGGCGAGAGCCACGACATCCAGCCGGGACCGTCCGGGCCCGCGGTGTCGCCGACCGCGCGCACGACGTACACGACGCCGAGCACGACCGCCGCGAGACCGGTCGCGCCGCGGGCGGTGGACGAGACCTGCGCGGTGACGGCGGCGATCGCCGCGAAGGCGATCCCGACCCCGCCCCAGGCGAGGCCGAACGCGAACGAGCCCGCCGTCGGCATGCCCGCCCCCGCCACGGTCACGGCCGTGAGCAGCGCCAGCACGACGTTGGTGCCGACGGCGACGACCAGCGCCGAGGTCAGCGGGGCGAACCGGCCGACGACGGTCGCGCCGACCAGCTCCAGCCGCCCGGACTCCTCCTCGGCGCGGGTGTGCCGGACGACGACGATGACCGACAGCAGCGCGATCATCACCGCGCCGATGCCGCCGGTCTTGACCATCGAGATGCCGCCCTCCGACGCCGGGTCGTACACCCGGCCGTACAGGGCGACCAGCGCCGTCGTGTTGTTCGCGGCGGTGGCGGAGGCGATGCGCGACTCGACCGTCGAGTAGAGGTCGGCGGCGGCCGCGGCGGACCCCACCGCCAGCAGCACGATGCCCGCGACCCAGCCGGGCAGCATGATCCGGTCACGGCGCAAAGCGAGCCGCACCAACGCGCCCGTGCCGACGAACCCGCCGCTCACAGCGGTGGCATCGGGTCCACCGTCCGGCGACGTCGGAGTCGGATCCGGTCGGGACACCGCGGGAGCGCGTCCGGCGCTCATCGCGACACCGCCGGCTCCGCCTCGTAGTGCCGGAGGAACAGCTGCTCCAACGTCGGCGGGTGGCTGGCCAGGCTGCGCACACCGGCCAGGGTGAGCTGCCGGAGGACGGCGTCGAGCTGGTCGGTGTCCACGTCGAAGCGGGCCCGCAGACCGTCGACCTTCAGGTCGTGCACGCCGGGCAGCGCGGCCAGGCCGTCGGGGGCGGAGGCGAGCTCGGCGGAGATGCTGGTGCGGGTGAGGTGGCGCAGCTCGGCGAGCGTGCCGGACTCGACGGTCCGGCCGTTGCGGACGATGCTCACCCGGTCGCAGAGCGCCTCCACCTCGGCGAGGATGTGGCTGGAGAGCAGGACGGTCCTCCCCTGGACCCGCTCCTCCTGAACGCACTCCTGGAACACGGCCTCCATCAGCGGGTCCAGCCCGGAGGTCGGCTCGTCCAGGATCAGCAGCTCGACGTCGGAGGCGAGGGCGGCGACCAGCGCCACCTTCTGCCGGTTGCCCTTGGAGTAGGCGCGACCCTTCTTGCGGGGGTCGAGCTCGAACCGCTCCAGCAGCTCGGCGCGCCTGGTGGGGTCGAGACCGCCGCGCAGCCTGCCGAGCAGGTCGATGACCTCGCCGCCGGACAGGGTCGGCCACAGCGTGACGTCGCCCGGCACGTAGGCCAGCCTGCGGTGCAGGGTGACCGCGTCCTTCCACGGGTCGCCGCCGAGCAGGCGGGTGGTGCCCGCGTCCGCCCGGAGCAGTCCCAGCAACACCCGGATGGTGGTCGACTTGCCCGCGCCGTTGGGGCCGAGGAAGCCGTGCACCTCACCGGTGCGGACGGTCAGGTCGAGACCGTCCAACGCACGCGTCGGGCCGTAGCTCTTCACCAGGCCCGACACGGATATCGCATCTGTCATGACCGGTAAGCTACACTTGTTTCACAAATTCGTGAAGTTATGAAATCGGATAAGGTTCGGTCCCGAACCGGTCGAAGGGGATGATGCGACGGTGACCGAGGTGGCAGAGCGCGACGAGCAGGCGGTGGTGCGCTTCATCGAGCGCTTCTCCTCCGTGTTCACCGATTCGGGCATGGCGCGGATGCCGGCGAGGGTCTTCGTGACCCTGCTGGTCAGCGAGACGGGACGGATGACCGCGGCCGAGCTCGGCGAGCTGCTCCAGGTCTCCCCCGCCGCGATCTCCGGCGCCGTGCGCTACCTGAGCCAGGTCGAGCTGATCCGCCGCGAGCGCGAGGTGGGCTCGCGCCGCGACGTCTTCCAGGTCTCCGACGACGTCTGGTACGAGGCCGTCTTCCACAAGGACCAGATGCTCGACCGCTGGTCCGTCCCGCTCAAGGAGGGTGTCGAGACGTTGGGTCCCGACACCCCCGCCGGCCGCCGCCTCAACGAGACGTTGGCGTTCTTCAAGTTCATCCACAGCGAGATGCCCGCGATGCTGAAGCGCTGGCACGCCTACCGTGCGGAGACCTTCGGCTCCTGAGGCCGCACCCGCACCGCGGACGTGCCCAGCCCGGTCGGCACGCCGATCGCGCGCTTGCCCTCCGGTGCGCTCACCGTCGCGACCACCGGTCCACCTGAGCTCGGCACGTCCGTGCTCGGCCCGGTGACCACTGGTCCACTGGGGACGGCACCCACCGGCGCACTGGGCGTGGTCACCGCGGGTCCGGACGGAACGGCCCCCACGGGCGCACTCGGCGTGGTGACAGCCGGTCCACTCGGGACCGCACCCACCGGGGTGCTCGGCACCGCGCCGACCGGCGGGCCACCCGCGGGCGCCCCCGGTCGGAGCGCGCCGGGCAGCCCGGCACCGGACACCGCGAGACCCGGCCTGCCCACGCCGAACACGCCCGGCGCGGACGCTCCCCGCACCCTCAGCGCCGACGTCCCCAGGTCCGGCACGGCCGACGCCCTGGTGCGCTTGAGCTCCGCCTCGACGTACCGCACGCACTTGCGGTGCCACTCGAGGATGCCCGACATCCACTCCTTGAGGCCGTCGGCGTGCCGGGTGAGGATCGCGCGCACCTCCTCGTCGAGGTCGAGGTCCTCGAACATCGCGGGCAGGTCGTTCTCGACGATCTGCCCGAACTGCTCCATCCGCGCCGTCATCAGCTTCGCGACGACGTCGCGGGCGGTGATCCGGTCGACCTCCAGGAAGTTCTCCACCACCAGGACGATGTTGTGCACCTCGCCCTCGTACTCGACCTCCTTCTGGTAGCTGAAGAGGTCGTTGGTGAAGCACGCGTAGTCCTGCGCCGCGGTCTCCATCTCCCGCACCACGCTGGTCTGGTAGATCTCGCGCGGCACCGAGCTCCAGTGCGCCAGCCGGTTCAGGCTCATCGTCATGTCCGAGCCGAACGTCCTGCGCCGCATCTCGATGTAGTCCACCGGGTCGGGGACGCGGTGCTGCGCCTGGTTGAACACCTCCCAGACCCAGCTCTCGGTCATGTCCTCCACGGCCTTGCGGAACTCCTGCCGCGCGCCCACGGCCATCGGCCCGGCCGTGCGCCGCCACAGGTCCCGCAGCCCGCGCTCGATCGGGTTGGTCGGGTCCGGGGTCGCGCCGCCGTCCAGCGGCATGAACAGCGACAGCCGCTCGTTGCACAGCTTCGCCGCGGGGATGTTGCGGGCCGCGCCGAACACCAGCGGGAAGTAGTCGTCGCCGTAGGTGCCCCAGGCCAGCCAGTCCGACGTCAGGTTGAGCTGGTCCCGGCTCGCGTCGGCGTGGATCATCGCCGCGCAGTGCGCGAAGTCGAAGCCCACGAACCGGCGCTCGTCCCAGACGCCGTCGTCGAACATGCCCATGTCGCGCGCCCAGCCCACGGCGTAGCGGCGGGACTCGTCGATGTGCGGGCTCGTCCTGACCGCGTACGGCATGGGGAAGTCGGGCAGCGGCAGGTGGCCGACCGGTTCGAACGGCCGGTGGGTGAACTGCTGCCTGCGGCGGCGCAGGCCGGTGGCCGCGGGCGAGAACATCCGGTTCGCCGACGTGCCGAACCCGCTCGGTCCACCCAGGACGCTCGTGCCGGTGGCCGCCTCTTCGTTCATGTACCGGCTGGACACCGCGTGCCACTCGTGACCGCCGGACTGCCAGTCCTGAAGCCCCTTCACGTACGCGGCCACGCCGAGCTGCTCGTGCGGCGGGACGCCGTGCTCGGCCAGCAGCGCCGGGACCTCGACCAGCGCGGTGTTCTCGAACTGGTGCAGCCGCGAGGTGAGCAGCTCGTTGACCAGGTCGGCGGCCTGCTGCGTCGAGCAGCCGAGGAACCTCTCGAACACCAGCACGGCGTTCGAGTTCTCCCCCTCCTCCTCGACCTCGCGCTGGTAGGAGAACAGGTCGTTGCGCAGGTGCACGGCGTCGGAGAACGTGTCCGACAGCAGCTGCATCGGCCGCAGGGCCGCCACGGCGTCGGGCACCTCGGCGCCGACCGCGTACTCCACGAGCCCGGCCGACCAGGGCGCGCCGCCGACCCGGCGGCGCATCTGCACGTACTCGATCGGGTTCGCGACGCGGCCCAGCTCGATGTTGCCGAGCTCCCACATGGACTCGACCATCAGGTTGTGCGTCACCGTGGTGAACCGGCGGCGCCAACCGTCCGACATGGACGGCACGGTGCGCCGCCAGAGGTCGCGCAGGCCCTCCTCGGCCGGGTTGGTCGGCTCCGGCGGGGACGCGTCGCCCGCGGTCATGAACAGCTCCAGGTGGTCCAGGTAGGCCTTGGCGCCCTTGAGGTCGCGGCTGTACTTGAACTGCTCCAGGAAGTGGTCGTCGAAGAAGAAGACCCACACGTACCAGTCGGTGATCAGGTCGAGCGCGTCCCCGTCGCAGTCCGGATGGGTGTAGGCGCACATGAGCGCGTAGTCCATCTTCTCCAGGGCGGCCTCGGTCCAGACGACACCTCCCCCCGGCTTGGGCGAGTCGAGCATCCCCATCTTCCTGGCCCACGCCGCGCTGTGGTCGCGGGTGCGCTCCAGGTTGGGGTTGAGCCTGGCCGGATGGGGCAGGTAGAAATCGGGCAGCGTGAACGCCTGCATGAGCGGGGCTACTCCTTCGGACCGGCTGCGAGGGCTCGGAACAAGACCCTGGCAACCGGCCCGATCCCCCGACAACGGCCATCCGAGCGGCGGCCGGGTTTCATGGAGTGAACCGGGGACTACCGAACGCGGCCGCGGACTCCGGTCAGGACAGTGAAAGGGGCAGTCCGAACGCCTCGAAGTGCTCGCGGCCGATGAACGACGTCACGTCGGAGATGCGGTCGCCACGCAGGGTCAGCACGTTGACCGCCCACGCCCGGAACACGCCCTCCTCTTCCTTCCAGAGGTAGCAGGCGACGGCGGGCTGGCCGTTCCCGCTGGTCGGGAGGTGTTTCCAGGCGCCGCAGCTGCCGAGCGGGATCCTGGTGGCGAAGTCCATGACCGCGTCGACCCCGCGGTACCAGCACGGCATCGGGGGCATCGACCAGGTGACGTCCTCGGTCAGCAGCGCCACGAGGGCGGCCGCGTCACCACGTTCGAGTGCCGACGAGTACCCGGTGACGATCTCGCGCACGCGGGCGTCGTCGACCTCGCGCAGCGGCCGCTGCCCGCCGCGCTCGGGGACCTTCTCCGCGACGACCCGGCGGGCGCGCGCCAGCGCGGAGTTCACCGACGCGGTGGTCGTGGCCATCATGTCCGCGATCTCGGCGGCGGAGAAGCCGAGCACCTCGAAGAGCAGCAGTGCCGCCCGCTGGTTGCCGGGCAGGTGCTGCAGCGCGGCGATGAACGCCAGCTCCACGGCCTCCCGCCGCTCGTAGCCCGCGCCGGGGTCGGTGTCCGGGTAGGGCCCCAACCAGGCGACCTCGGTCAGCGGGGAGTCGCCGACCACGGCATGCTCGCTGGACGGGCCGAGGTCCACCGGCAGCGCCCGCCTGCCGCGGGTCGCGACCGTGTCGAGGCAGGTGCGGGTCGCCACGGTGTAGAGCCACGAGCGCAGCGAGCTGCGGCCCTCGAAGCGCGCGAGCCCCCGCCACGCGCGCAGCAGCGCGTCCTGCAACGCGTCGTCGGCGTCGTGGGTCGAGCCCAGCATGCGGTAGCAGTGGGCGTGCAGCTCGCGCCGCAGCGGACCGACGAGCCGGGTGAACGCGGCGTCGTCACCGTCGCGCGCGAGGGCCAGGTCGGGCTCCTCCGCGGGTCGTGCCGCAAGAACTTCGCTCACGAGCGACGATTCTGCCCCAGCCGGACGGTCACCACCCCCGAACAGCGACTACCCGAATCCAGGAGGACCTGATGGACGACACGTCGACCGCCACCGCCACGACGCTCCGCGTGCCCGGCGCGGAGCTGCACCACGAGGTGCGGGGCAGTGGACCGCTGGTGCTGCTCGTGGGCGCGCCGATGGACGCCAGGTCGTTCGAGCCGCTGGCCGACCTGCTCGCCGTCGACCACACCGTGCTCACCACCGACCCGCGCGGCATCAACCGCAGCCCGGTGGACGACCCGGACCAGGACTCGACGCCGGAGATGCGCGCCGACGACCTCGCCCGGCTGCTGACCCACCTCGACGCCGGTCCGGCGGTCGCGCTCGGCTCCAGCGGCGGCGCGGTCAGCGTGCTCGCCCTGGCGGAGGCCAGGCCCGACCTGGTGCACACGGTCATCGCGCACGAGCCGCCGCTGCTGGAGCTGCTGGAGGACCGCGACGAGCTGCGCGCGGGCACCGAGGACATCATCGCCACCCACCTGTCCGGCGACCGCGTGGGCGCCATGCGGAAGTTCCTGGCGCAGGCGAACATCGCGATGCCGGAGGAGGTGTTCCAGATGGTGTTCGCGGGCGAGCGGTCCGCGCAGGACATCGCCGACGCCGACTACCAGAACGCGCACATGATGCGGCCGACCATCGCCTGGCGGCCCGACCTCGACCTGCTGCGCTCCGGCGGGACCCGCGTGCTGGTCGGCATCGGCGAGGAGTCCGCGGGCCAGATCTGCGACCGCACCTCGCGGGCGCTCTGCGCGCTGCTGGGCGTCGAGCCGACCATGTTCCCCGGCGACCACATCGGCTTCGCGGGCGACCCGGCCGCGTTCGAGACCCGGCTGCGCGCCGTGCTGAAGGAGGCGTGAGCGGATGAAGGCCGATCTGCACGAGTACCTGGTGAAGGCCCGCGAGGCGGTGGTGTGGAAGCTCGACGGGCTGTCCTCCTACGACGTCCGCCGCCCGCTGACGCCCACCGGCACCAACCTGCTGGGCCTGGTCAAGCACCTGACCACGGTCGAGGTCATCTACTTCGGGGTCGCCTTCGACCGGCTGCCCGAGCGGCCGCCGCCGTGGGTGGGCCGCGAGGCCGAGCCCAACGCCGACAAGTGGGCCGCGGCCGACGAGTCGCGGGAGTACCTCCTCGACACCTACCGGAGGGCCTGCCTGCACTCGGACGCCACCATCGAGGCGCTGGAGCCGGACGCGCCCGGCTTCGTCCCGTGGTGGCCGGAAGAGCACCGGCGGACCACTCTGCACCGGGTCCTGGTGCACGTGGTCGCCGAGTGCCACCGGCACACCGGGCACGCCGACGTCGTGCGCGAGCTCGTCGACGGGGAAGTCGGCGAGCAGCGCGAGGACCCGTTCATGCCGCCGGTGGACCGGGCCTGGTGGGCCGGGTACCGGGCCGCGCTGGAGCGGGTGGCGAAGGAGGCCTTGGCCTGAGCAGGCCGGTGGGCCACCCCGATCCCTGAGGGGTGGCCCACCGGTTCGCGACGGCGTCAGCCCGTGATGAGGCTGACCCCGTAGACGGACAGGATCTCGTTGACCGGCTGGAAGTAGGTCTCCCCGCCGGAGGTGCAGTCACCGGAGCCGCCTGACGTCACGCCCTGCGCCTCGGTACCGCTGACCCACGAGCCCCCGGAGTCGCCCGGCTCGGCGCACGCGTTGGTCAGCGTGAGACCGGAGACCGAGCCCTCCTGGTAGTTCACCGTCTGGTCCTTCGCCTGCACCGTGCCGCAGTGCCACCCCGTGGTGGAACCCGACCGGCACACCGACGCGCCCACGGCCGACTCGGTGGAGCCGGTGACCGTCACGTCGGCGTTGTCGTACCCGTTGACCTTCGGCGACGGCGTCCAGCCGCTGGTCGTCCTGACGTAGGAGTAGTCGTTGCCGGGGAACGACGAGCCCTCGAACGTGCCCATCGGCGTGCTGCCCGAGGTGACGGAGTCACCCGCGGACCCGCAGTGGCCCGCGGAGACGAACCCGCCGGACACGGCGAAGCCGATCGAGCACCGCGCCGCGTTGTCGATGAGGTAGGCGTCGCCGCCCACCACGTCGGCGTACAGCCTCGGCGACCGGTCGGTCTCCACGACCGAGACCGGACCCGCGGCCTTGGCGGTGTCGAGGAACTTCTGCGCCTCGGCGTCGACGGCGCCCTTCTTGACCGTGACGACGACGGCGTTGGCCTTGCCGTCGACGTACCAGCCCGTCACCGAACCGGGCGCGCGGCCCGCCCGGTCGATCTTGTCCTTGGTCTCGGTCAACGTCGCCTCGGAGTGCGCGACGACCTTCGGCTCCGCACCGAGCGACTTGACGACCCCGGCCTTGGCCGCGTCGGTGACCCCCACGACGAGCTTGCCGCTCGCCTGGTCGAACCACGCCCCGCCGAACGCGTCACCCGTGAACTGCACCACCGCCTTCTGCGTCGCCGCGGCCGTCCGCTCCTGCTCCAGACGCGCCTTGGCCTGGTCGGCGTCCAACCCGAGGTCGCGCTTGTAGGCGGCCAGCACCTCGCTGGACGGTCCCGAGGACGCCTGGTCGGCGTGCGCCAGTGCCGTTCCCGGTACCAGTGAGACCGCCGCGAGCACTGTGGCTCCGGCCACCCGCGCAACACTCGTGCGAATCATCCAGCTCTCCTCTTCCTCGCCTGCAGGGACACCCCCGAGGGGGCTAGCAGAACCGGAGCTGGGCCGAACGGCGCAACTTGGGAGGCGGGTGTAACGACCGCCGCCCGGACCGCGATGAGGAGATCGACCACGCTGCAACGTGGCCGCACGCACGACACGACATGAAGGCTCCGCGTCCCCAACGGCCCTGAACTGCCCGCCCCAGTTCCGGTGCTCCTGACGGGTGACGCTATGCAGGCGTGCCCGGAAAGAGTTAGGGCCGTCGGACGGTATCGACCCCACGGGTGGCTGAAGTAGTCGGGCACGCGCGTCCCCACTGAACGGGACCCCTAAACACGTGTCCGGTTTTCGCATGTCAACGGGTAATTGTCCGTTGCAAGGTTGCGACGATCGGTGCTACTCCCCGGCGTGGAATGTCACGAATATCTTCTGTGACCGGTCGATCACAGCTTCACCCGTTCGCGCGAACGTCCCATCCCTGCAGCCCAGTCGGTCGGCGTCGCCGATCGGCAGGGCCACCTTGTCTTGAGGGAGACACCTGCAATGGGAGACGCTCGGATCACCAGACGACTGGCCGGATTGGGCATGGCCGCCACCGCGGCGATCGCACTGGCCGTCACCGTCGCCTCACCCGCGTCGGCACAGGGCCAGATCCTCGGCGCGGACCGCGCCGACGCCGTCAAGGACAGCTACATCGTCACGCTCAAGGAGAGCGAGTCGCCGAGGGCCAAGTCCTCGGAGACCGCCGGGACCCTGACCCAGAAGTACGGTGGCCAGGTCCGCGCGGCGTTCAAGCACGCGATCAACGGCTTCTCCGCCACGATGTCCGCCGACCAGGCCCGCAAGCTCGCCGCGGACCCCCGTGTGGCCTACGTGCAGCAGGACGCGGTCGTCAAGCTGGCCGACACCCAGACGCCGACCCCCTCCTGGGGCCTCGACCGGATCGACCAGCAGAACCTGCCGCTGGACAACAGCTACAGCTACACCACGACGGCGTCGAACGTGCACGCCTACATCATCGACACGGGTGTGCGCACCACGCACTCCACGTTCGGCGGCCGGGCGACGTGGGGCACCAACACCGCGGGTGACGGCAACAACACCGACTGCAACGGCCACGGCACGCACGTGGCGGGCAACGTCGGCGGCTCCGAGTACGGCGTGGCGAAGGGCGTCTCCATCGTCGCCGTCAAGGTGCTCACCTGCGGCGGCTCCGGCACGACCGCCGGTGTCGTCGCCGGCATCGACTGGGTGACCGCGAACGCCATCAAGCCGGCCGTCGCCAACATGAGCCTCGGCGGCGGTGTCGACACCACCCTGGACAACGCCGTCGCGAACTCCATCGCCTCGGGCGTGACCTACGCGATCGCCTCGGGCAACTCCAGCGCCGACGCGTGCAGCTTCTCCCCCGCCCGCGTGCCCACGGCCATCACCGTGAACGCGTCGACGCGCACCGACGCGCGCGCCTCGTTCTCGAACTACGGCACCTGCACCGACATCTTCGCGCCGGGCCAGGACATCACCTCGTCCTGGAACACCAACGACACCGCGACGAACACCATCAGCGGCACGTCGATGGCCACCCCGCACGTGGCGGGCGCGGCCGCGCTGTACCTGGCGGCCAACCCGACGGCGTCCCCCGCCACCGTGTCCTCCGCCCTGGTCGCGGCCGCGACCAGCGACAAGATCACCAGCCCCGGTACCGGGTCGCCGAACAAGCTGCTCTACACCGGTGGCGGCGGCACGCCCGGCACCCCCTCGGTAGCCAACCCCGGCTCCCAGGCCACCACGGTCGGCACGGCCGTGAGCCTGCAGCTCACGGCGGTCAACGGCACCTCGCCCTACACCTGGACCGCCACCGGCCTCCCGGCCGGCCTGTCGATCAGCAGCTCGGGTCTGATCTCCGGCACGCCGACCACCGAGGGCACCTCCTCGGTGACGGTGACGGCGACCGACGCGGCGGCCAAGACGGCCTCGGCGACGTTCTCCTGGGTCGTCAACCCGGTCGGCGCGGACTGCCCGGCGGCCACCAACGGCACCGACGTGGCCATCCCGGACAACTCCGACGTGAGCAGCTCGATCGCGCTCACCTGCTCGGGCACCGCGTCCTCGACCACCAAGGTCACGGTCGCCATCGTCCACACCTACATCGGTGACCTGATCGTCGACCTGGTCGCGCCGGACGGCTCCGTCTACAACCTGCACAACCGCAGCGGCGGCAGCACCGACAACATCAACCAGACCTACACGGTCAACGCTTCGAGCGAGGTCATCGCGGGTACCTGGAAGCTCAGGGTCCGCGACCAGGCGAGCCTGGACACGGGTCGCATCGACTCCTGGACGCTCGACGCCTGATAGCGGTCACCCCACCTGAACGACCCGTCGGCGGACCACCCCGCCCATCTCCGGGGTGACCCGCCGACGGCCTCCCACACAGCACGGAGAAGGCCGTCCTGCTCAGCGCAGGACGGCCTTCGTGCTGTTCTCCTCAGAGTTCCACGCCCAGCAGCGCGTCCACGGCGGTCCGCACGAGCGCCGGGGCCGAGTGGTCCGAGCCGCCGGCGGCCAGCGCGTCGGCGGCCCACGCGTCCACCGCGGCGAGCGCGCGCGGCGTGTCCAGGTCGTTGCCGAGGTGGTCGCGCAGCCGTGCGATGGTGTCCTCGGCGGACGGTCCCGCGACCAGCGCCGCGGCCGAACGCCAGCGGGCCAGCCGTTCCTGGGCCTGCGCCAGCAGCTCGTCGCTCCACGGCCGGTCGCTGCGGTAGTGCCCGGCGAACAGCGCGAGCCGGACCGCGTTCGGGTCGACGTCGGTGGCCCGCAGCTTGGAGACGAAGACCAGGTTGCCCCTGGACTTGGACATCTTCTCCCCGTCGAGCCCGATCATGCCCGCGTGCACGTAGTGCCGGGCGAACGGGTGCTCGCCGGTCAGCGCCTCCGCGTGGGCGGAGCTGTACTCGTGGTGCGGGAAGATCAGGTCGGAGCCGCCGCCCTGCACGTCGAACGCGGTGCCGAGCCGGTTGAGCGCGATGGCGCTGCACTCGATGTGCCAGCCGGGACGGCCCGCGCCGAGGTCCGAGGGCCACGAGGGCTCGTCGGGGCGCGCCATGCGCCAGAGCAGCGCGTCGAGCGGGTGGCGCTTGCCGGGGCGGTCCGGGTCGCCGCCGCGCTCGGCGAAGAACCGCAGCATGGTCTCCTCGTCGTAGTTCGACTCGTAGCCGAACCGACCGGTGACGGCGTGGTCGAAGTACAGGTCGGGGTACTCGGCGTCGTCGACCCGGTAGGCCGAGCCGTCCGCGACGAGCTTGGCGATGGCCTCCACGATCTCCGGGATCGCCTCGACCGCGCCGACGTACTCGCGCGGCGGCACGACCCGGAGCGCTTCCATGTCCTCGCGGAACAGCGCGGTCTCGCGCATGCCCAGCACGACCCAGTCGTCCTGGTCGCGGGCGGCCCGCTCCAGCAGCGGGTCGTCGATGTCCGTGACGTTCTGCACGTAGTGCACGTCGTGGCCGTTGTCGAGCCACACCCGGTGGACGAGGTCGAAGGCGAGGTAGGTGGCCGCGTGCCCGAGGTGCGTCGCGTCGTACGGCGTGATGCCGCAGACGTACGACCTGGCGGTGGCGCCCGGCGCGGTGGGGCGGACCTCGCCCGTGGCCGTGTCGAACAACCGCAGGGGCCGAGGTTCGCCCGCTACCCGCGGCACAGGAATGGAAGACCAGGTCTGCATGCCTTCGACCCTAACCCGAGTGCTCGACCTCGGCGGACTTCTCGTCCACTGGGACGCTGGTCACAGGCTTCCGGGCCAGCCGACTGGGCCACCAGACGGCCCGTCCGATGTCCACCGTGAGCGCGGGCACGAGCAGCGAGCGCACGACGAGGGTGTCGAGCAGGACGCCGAACGCGACCAGGAACGCGATCTGCGCGAGGAACAGGATGGGCAGCACGGCGAGGGCCGCGAACGTCGCGGCGAGCACCACGCCCGCCGAGGTGATCACGCCACCGGTGACCGACAAGCCGATCAGGGTGCCCTCGCGGGTGCCGTGCCGCTGGGACTCCTCGCGCACCCTGGTCATCAGGAAGATGTTGTAGTCGATCCCCAGCGCCACCAGGAAGACGAACGCGAACAGCGGCACGCTCGGGTCCGCGCCGGGGAAGTCGAGCACGTGGTTGAACACCAGCGCCGACACGCCCAGCGTCGCGGCGAAGGACAGCACCACGGTCGCGATCAGCAGCAGCGGCGCCAGCAGCGCCCGCAGCAGCAGGGAGAGGATCAGGAAGATCACCAGCAGCACCACCGGGATGATCACCCTCAGGTCGCGCTTCGCGGTGTCCTGCACGTCGACCTGGATCGCCGTCACACCACCGACGAGGGCTCCGCCGACCGGGTGCAGGTCGGTGCGGAGCTGCCGCAGCGCCGCCGTCGACTCCGCGCTGTCGGCCGGCGCCTTGAGCGTGGCGAGCAGCTCGACCCGCCCGTCGACCACCTTGTCACCCGACGGGGCGACCTCCGCGACACCGGGCACCGCCTTGGCCTTGGTCACCGCCTCCTGCGCGGCGGCCTGGTCCACGATGATCACCGCGGGCGACCCGGTGCCGCCGTCGAAGTGCTTGGTCAGCACCTCCTGGCCGGTCACCGCCTCCACCGGGTTGAGGAAGAAGTCGGTCTGCGCCACGCCGTTCGCCTTGAGCTGCGGCACGAACGCGATCCCGACCAGCAGCACCAGCGTCGTCAGGATCCAGGTCGCACGGGCCCGTCGACCGACCAGCGCCGACACCCGCTGCCAGAGGCCGTTCTCCTTGTGCGGCACCGTGTCGAACTTCGGCCGGAACGGCCAGAACGCCGCGCGCCCCAGCAGCGCGAGCACCGCGGGCAGGAACGTCAGCGTCGCGACCAGCGACGCCGCGATGCCGATGGCCGCCACCGGCCCGAGCCCCTGGTTCGACTTCAGGTCCGACAGCAGCAGGCACAGCAACCCGATGATCACCGTCCCGGCCGACGCCACGATCGGCTCCAACGACCTCTTCATGGCCGTCCGCAACGAGCTCCACCGGTCCTCGTGCCGGTGCAGCTCCTCCCGGAACCGCGCCACCAGCAGCAGCGAGTAGTCCGTGGACGCACCGAACACCAGGATGAACAGGATCCCCTGGCTCTGCCCGTTCAACGTCAGCACGTCCTCCCGCGCCAACAGGTACACCGCGATCACCGCCAAGCACAACGCCAGCCCCGCGTTGAGGATCACCACCAGCGGCAGCAGCGGACTGCGGTAGACGACAAGCAGGATCAACGCCACCACCACCGCCGTCACGAGCAGCAGCAGCCCGTCGATCCCCCCGAACGCGTTGGCGAAGTCCCCCAGGATCCCCGCGGGCCCCGTCACGTACACGGTGAGACCGCCCGGCAACCCCTCGCGTACCGAACCGCGCAGCTTCTCGACGACCTCCGTGATCTCGGATCCGACGGGCTTGAGCGGCACGATCACCTGCGCCGCCTCACCGTCCTCGGCGGGCACGGGCCCCACCACCTTGCCGGACAGACCGTCGAACGACCCGAGCGCCTTGACCCGCTCCCCGATCGCCCCCAGGTCCTCCGGCGTCAGACCGCCCTCACGCTCGAACACGACCAGCGCGGGCAGCGACTCCTGGTCGGCGAACCGCTTCTGCCAGTCCGCCACCTCCGTGGCCTCCGCCGCCGCGGGCAGGAACGACGCGTTGTCGTTCTTCTGCACCTCCGACAACTTCCCCTGCAACGGCCCCCCAACACCGCCCACGGCCAGCCAGACGACAACCAGGAGCGCGGGCAGAGCCCAACGAAGCCACTTCATGGTGCAGAAGGCTAAATCGCCCTGATCAGCCCCGCCTGACGGACAAGGTCACATATCGGACAAGCCCACCCACCTACCAACCCAGCCGAGCCCTCCACAATTGGGCGCAGCCCGCCAGCGCGCATCCGGCGCGGAGCGCCTGGGGCCTTGTCGGCGCCAGCCGATGCCTGAGTCAGGCGAAGCCTGATGCTTGGTCGGGCGAAGCCCGATGCCCTGTCCGACGCGCAGCGAGGATGCCTGGTCCGGCGCGGAGCGTCGGATGCTGGCGAAGCCAGACTTCCCCTCTGCCCCCGATCCACAGCGCCCTCCTGCCTGATCTTGCTTGTCAAGACAGCCCTATCGTCTTGACAAGCAAGATCAGGCATTGAGACAATCGCGCGCCGGGGGCTGGGCTTCGCGCGGGGTGGGCACGATGCAAGCAAGGGCCGGACTTCCCCAGGGGCGACAGGGCAAGCCCCGACCTCCCCACAAATAACAGAGCAAACCCACACCCCACCACCAACCCCCTCACCCCACACCCCACCGGCGTACCCTCACGAGTAGCACCTGAGGAGATGATCCCCGTGATCCTCGACATAGCACTCGGCGTCCTCGGACTCGCCGTCGTGGGGCTCGGGTCCAGCGCCCGTGTGATCAAGCAGTTCGAGCAGGGCATCGTCTTCCGGTTCGGTCGTGTGCGCGAGCACCTCCGCGGCCCCGGCCTCACCATGCTCCTCCCCGGCGTGGACCGCCTCAAGAAGGTCAACCTCCAGATCGTCACCCTGCCCATCCCCGCCCAGGACGGCATCACCCGCGACAACGTGACGTTGCGCGTGGACGCGGTGGTGTACTTCAAGGTCGTCGACCCCGTGCGCGCGGTCGTGACCGTCGAGGACTACCGGTTCGCCATCCTCCAGGTGGCGCAGACCTCGTTGCGCTCCATCATCGGCAAGAGCGAGCTGGACGACCTCCTGTCCAACCGCGAGCGGTTGAACCAGGGCCTGGAGCTGATGATCGACACACCGGCGCTGAGCTGGGGCATCGACATCGACCGGGTCGAGATCAAGGACGTCGCGCTGCCCGAGGGCATGAAGCGCTCGATGTCGCGGCAGGCCGAGGCCGAGCGCGAACGCCGGGCGCGCATCATCACCGCCGACGGCGAGCTGCAGGCGTCGTACAAGCTGTCCGAGGCCGCCGCGACGATGTCGGACACGCCCGCGGCGCTGCAACTGCGGCTGCTCCAGACCATCGTCGAGGTGGCCGCGGAGAAGAACTCGACGCTGGTGTTGCCGTTCCCCGTGGAATTGCTGCGGTTCCTGGAGAAGGGCTCCGACGCGCTCGACCGGCAGGCCGCGCAGGTCAAGTCATCTGAACCGAAGCCGGAGGAGGAACAACTCCCCGGCTGACCGATTGCCGGGGCCTCCCGGCGGGTGAAGCATGGACGCCGCTCACGTCCTGTGACGAGGGAGGCGGCATGACCACGCTCAGGCCCACACCGGTGATCCCCCGTCCCGGCGCCGCCCGACCACGGCCCAAGGGCTCGTTGCTGCTCTCGTTGTTCAAGACCACCGACCCCAAGCAGATCGGGATCCTCTACCTCGTCACGTCGTTCGCGTTCTTCATGGTCGGCGGTGTGATGGCGCTGCTGATGCGCGGCGAGCTGGCGAGGCCGGGGCTGCAGTTCCTGTCGAACGAGCAGTACAACCAGCTGTTCACCATGCACGGCACGATCATGCTGCTGCTCTACGCGACCCCGATCCTGTTCGGGTTCGCCAACTACGTCCTGCCGTTGCAGATCGGCGCGCCCGACGTGGCGTTCCCCAGGCTCAACGCGTTCTCCTACTGGCTGTTCCTGTTCGGCGGCCTGATCGTCATGTCGTCGTTCCTCACCCCCGGCGGCGCCCCGGACTTCGGCTGGACCGCCTACACCCCGTTGAGCAGCGCCGTCCACTCCCCCGGCATCGGCGCCGACCTGTGGATCATGGGGTTGGCGGTCAGCGGTCTCGGCACGATCCTCGGCGGCGTCAACATGACCACGACCGTCGTCTGCCTGCGCGCGCCCGGCATGACGATGTGGCGGATGCCGATCTTCACCTGGAACATCCTGGTCACCAGCATCCTGATCCTCCTGGCGTTCCCCATCCTCACCGCGGCCCTGCTCGGCCTGGCCGCCGACCGCCACCTCGGCGCGCACGTGTTCGACCCCGCCAACGGCGGCGTCATCCTGTGGCAGCACCTGTTCTGGTTCTTCGGCCACCCCGAGGTCTACATCGTGGCGCTGCCGTTCTTCGGCATCATCACCGAGGTCATCCCGGTGTTCAGCCGCAAACCGCTGTTCGGCTACAAGGGGATGGTCTTCGCGACGCTGGCCATCGCCATGCTGTCGGTCGCCGTGTGGGCGCACCACATGTACGCCACCGGCGCGGTGCTGCTGCCGTTCTTCTCGGTCATGACGTTCCTGATCTCGGTGCCGACGGGCATCAAGTTCTTCAACTGGATCGGCACCATGTGGCGCGGCCAGGTCACGTTCGAGACCCCCATGCTGTTCAGCGTCGGCTTCCTGGTCACGTTCCTGCTCGGCGGGCTCACCGGCATCCTGCTCGCGTCGCCGCCGATCGACTTCCACGTCACCGACACGTACTTCGTCGTCGCGCACTTCCACTACGTGCTGTTCGGCACCATCGTGTTCGCCACCTACGCCGGGATCTACTTCTGGTTCCCCAAGATGACCGGCCGGATGCTCGACGAGGGCCTGGGCAGGCTGCACTTCTGGACCACGTTCCTCGGCTTCCACCTGACGTTCCTGATCCAGCACTGGCTGGGCAACGAGGGCATGCCGCGGCGCTACGCCGACTACCTGCCCGGTGACGGCTTCACCTTCCTCAACACCCTCTCCACCATCGGCGCCTTCCTCCTCGGCGCCTCCGTCCTCCCGTTCGTGTACAACGTCTTCCGCAGCTACCGCTTCGGCGACGCCGCCACCGCCGACGACCCGTGGGGCTTCGGCAACTCCCTCGAATGGGCCACCACCTCGCCCCCGCCGCGGCACAACTTCCTGGAGCTGCCCAGGATCCGGTCCGAACGGCCCGCGTTCGAGCTGCACTACCCCCACATGGTCGACCGCATGCGCGACGAGTCGCACTTCTCGCTGCTCAAACCCGGCAAGCACCGGGTCCGCCGGGACAAGGCCACCGACACCGCCCTGGCGGCCGACCGGGAACCAGAACCCTAGAGCGCCTTGATGTCCCCGCGCAGCACGGCCACCCGCTCCTCCGGCAGGTCGAGCGCGGCCAGCAGGTGCAGCGCCGCCTCCCGGTCGAGGTCGCCGTACACGTCGTGCAGGCTGCCGCGCAGACCGTGGAACAGGGCCTCGTGCAGGACCGGTGTGGCCGCCGCCCTGCGGTAGAGGTCGTGCTTGAGCCGCCAGGGCACCGGTCCGGACACCACCAGCACCCGCCGGGCCCGCCGCAACGGCCCCTCGGTCAGCTCCTCCAGCCCCGCGACCACCTCGGCGAACGCGGTCTCCACCGTCGCCGGGTCCTCGAACCAGTCGACCCACAGCGCGTAGGTCACCGACTCGGCCGACGCCGGGTGCTCCAGCCGGTCCCGGAAGGCCTGCCAGAGCAGGTGCTCGGTGGCGGGGTCGAGCGGCGTGACCTTGAGGTACATCGCGACCGCGTACTGGTCGAGCAGGTCCAGCAGCCCCAACGCCACCCGCACCCGCCCGGCCCCGTCCAGCGCCGGGTCCTCCAACGCCTTCTCGGTCCACTCGTGGGCGATGTCGTTCGCGCTGAACGACTCCTCGTCACCGTCGGGCGTCAGGCACACCCACGCGTCCCCCACCGCCGACACACCCCACCCGCCCAACCAGTCCCGCGCCACCCGCGCCCGCTCGGAGTCCACCGGACCAGTGTGGGCGCTCGGGCCCGGAAAGCGCTCAGGCACCCCCGATCGGGAGTGCCTGAGCGTGTCGTCGCCGAACCGGTCAGCGCCTGCGTTTGCGGGCCCGCAGGTAGTCGCTCACCACGGCCGCCCCGAGCCCGTCCTCGTCCGGTGCCACCACGCGCCCGCCGCTGCGGCGGGCCACGGTGTCGACGAACGCCGCCAACCGCGGGTCGTCGCCGAGCTTGAACACGGTGATGGACGCGCCGAGCTTGGCGATGTTGTCGACCTCGACCAGGGTCTTGCCCAGGGTGCGCGGCAGTGGCGGGTAGTTGAACTCCGCCTCGCCAGTGGGCTCCAGGTGCGCGGTGGGCTCGCCGTCGGTGACGACCAGCACGACCGGCTGGGCGTCGGGGTGGCGGCGGAGGTGCCTGCCCGCCAGCAGCAGGGCGTGGTGCAGGTTGGTGCCCTGCTCCCACACCCCCTCCAACGAGGTGAGCTCGCCGATGTCGACGGTCTCGGCGTGGCGGCCGAAGGTGATGAGCTCCAGCGCGTCGGTGCGGAACCTGGTGCGCACCAGGTGGTGCAGCGCCAGCGCGGTGCGCTTCATCGGCACCCAGCGGCCGTCCTGGACCATCGACCACGACGTGTCGACGCACAGGGCGATGGCCGCGCGGGACCGCTGCTCGGTCTCGGTGATCTCCACGTCGACGACGTCCAGCGACACCGGGCCGCCGCCGCTGCGGAGCACGGCGTTGGTGACGGTGCGCGGGACGTTCCACGGCTCGGAGTCGCCGAACTGCCACGGTCTGGTGCTGCCGATCGGCTCACCGGCCGCGCCCGCGCGGTTGTTGTCGCGGTCGCCGCGCGGGGTCCGCACGCTGTCCACGACACCGCGCAGCGCGGTCTCCCCCAGGCGCCGCAGCGCTTTCGGGGTGAGCCGGAGGTCGCCGTCGGGGCCTCGTTCGAGCAGGTTCTGGTCGCGCAGCTGGCGTTCGAGCTCGGCGAGCCGCCGCGCGTCCACCCCTGCCTCCGCACCGAGCTGGCGGACCAACGACTCGACGTCGATGTCCTCCAGCCTGGCTCCGGGGTAGGACTGGCCGAGCTGCTCGGCGAGCGCGTCCAGGTCGGCGAGGTCGGACATGGCCTGCGCGCCCTCGCCCAGCCCCAGCGGGTTGTTGCCGCGGAAGCGGGCGGAGCCGTTCCAGTCCTCCCCCGGACGCAGCCCCTGCAACAGCGAGTCCAACGTGGACAGCTGCTGGCCGACGCCGGAGTTGCCGAACGCCTGCTGCGACAACGCCGCCAGCTCGGCGCGCTGCTCGTCGCTCATCGAGTTCATCATCCGCTGCGCCGCGGCGGACCGGGCGGCCAGCGCGTCGATCAGCTCGTCGACGTCGCGCGGGTTCTCCGGGAAGAACTCGCCGTGCTTGGCCATGAACTCGTCGAAGCGGCGCGGGGTGTCCTCGTCACCGGCGGCGTGCCCGGCGAGCAGCTCGTTGAGGTCGGCCAGCATCTCCTGGACGCGCTGCACGTCGCCCTGGTCGACGTTCGCCATCGCCTCCTTCATGCCCTGGAAGCGCTGGTCCATCAGCTCGCGGCCGAGCAGGTTCTGGATCTTCTCGTACGACTCGCGCGCCTCGGAGGAGCGCCAGTCGTAGTCGGCCAGGTCCCGCACGGCCGCCGCGGTGCCCGGTGGCAGCGCGTCCAGCTGCGCCTCACGGAACCGGGCGTCGTCGGTCGGCTCCGGGAACAACGTCCGCCGCTCGGCGCTCAGCGCCTCCGAGAGCAGCCGCTGGACCTCCTGCAGCGTGCCGTCCAACCGGTGCCGCCGCTGGATGTCCGACCGCTTCTTCCACAGCCTGCCCATCAGGTCGTCCAGGCCGCGGGTGCCCTCGGTGCCGCGGCGCAGCAGCTCGCGCAGCGCGGCGGCGGGCGAGCTGCCCTCCATCACCTCGCGGCCGAGCTCGTCCATGGCCGCGCGCAGATCCGTGGGCGGCGCCAACGGGTCGGGGCCGTCCACATAGCGGCCGTAGCGGTAACCGCTCATCCGTACACCGATCGATCGTCGTCGCTGTCCTTGCCGATGTGCCTGGTCAGGTAGAGCGACTCCAGCGCCAGCTCGACGGCGGAGGCGATCCGGCCCACCGGGTCCTTGGGGCCGACGCCGACGCGGGCCGCGACCTCGTGCAGCACCGGCAGCTCCGGCAGCGCGGCGAGCATGTCGCCCGCGTGCACCCGCTCACCGGTGGCGACGGGGTGCCCGTCGGTGACGGCGTCGGCCAGCGACTTGAGGTTGAGGCCGGCGAACGTGGAGCGCGCGGTGTCCGCGATCGAGCGGCGCAGCAGGTGCGTGAGGATCTCGATCTCACGGCCCTCCTCGCCCGCCTCGAACTCGAGCTTGCCGCGCAGCACCTCGGGCACCGACTCCAGGTCGACCGGCCGGGCCACCGCGGGGGACTCGCCGATCAGCGCCGAGCGCCGCAGCGCGGACGCGGCGACGGTCTCGGCGGCCGCGACGGCGAACCGGGCGGACACGCCGGAGCGCTGGTCGACCGACGACGACTCGCGCAGGTGCCGCACGAACCGGGCGACGACCTCGACCAGGTGGTCACCGACCTCGGCGACCAGCTCGGCCTCCTGGCGGACCAGGTCGACCTCGGCGGCGATCTCCAACGGGTAGTGCGTGCGGATCTCGGCGCCGAACCGGTCCTTGAGCGGCGTGATGATCCGGCCGCGGTTGGTGTAGTCCTCGGGGTTCGCGGTCGCGACGAGCAGCACGTCCAGCGGCAGCCGCAGCGTGTAGCCGCGGACCTGGATGTCGCGCTCCTCCATCACGTTGAGCAGCGACACCTGGATGCGCTCGGCCAGGTCGGGCAGCTCGTTGATGGCGATGATGCCGCGGTGCGAGCGCGGCAGGAGTCCGTAGTGGATGGTCTCGGGGTCGCCGAGGCTGCGGCCCTGGGCGACCTTGACCGGGTCGACGTCGCCGACGAGGTCGCCGACGGAGGTGTCCGGTGTGGCGAGCTTCTCGGCGTAGCGCTCGTCGCGGTGACGCCAGACGACGGGGAGGTCGTCGCCGAGCTCGGCGGCGCGGCGCTTGGACTCGGGGGAGATGGGCTCCAGCGGGTGCTCACCCAGCTCGGAGCCCTCGATGACGGGGGTCCACTCGTCGAGCAGGCCGATCAGGGTGCGCAGCAGCCGGGTCTTGCCCTGGCCCCGCTCGCCGAGCAGCACGAAGTCGTGCCCGGCCAGCAGTGCGCGTTCGAGCTGCGGGATCACGGTGCGGTCGAAACCGACGATGCCCGGCCACGGGTTGCTCCCGGTGCGCAGGGCGGTCAGCAGGTTCTCCCGGATCTCGATCTTCACGCTGCGGGGCAGGTGGCCCGCGGCGCGGAGCTCGCCCGCGGTACGGGGAAGTGCGGAGGAGACGGTCACCCGTTCGACGCTACGCACGTTTGCCGGACTGGTCGACATGGAGCAGCTCCAGCGCCGCCGGGCCGTCGTCGTCGCGGTAGTCCTCCTGGGACGCCGTGCCCAGGGTGGTGCGCTCGCTGCGGGACCGCGGCTACACCTTCGTCACGGTCTCGCGGTTGCCCGCCTGAGCCGTGGCCGCCGAGGAGCAGAATGCCCCCGACACGGACACCCACGACATCGGAGCGGTAGTGAGCGGCAGCGTCGACTTCAGGTGGTCACCCGAACCGGCGGACTGGGGTGACGCGCTCCGATCCGCCGTGCCGATGTTCCGCTGGGCCACCTGGTTCGCGGTGGTCGTGGCGGCGGGATCGGTCGTGCTGCTGCTCACCGGGCAGACCGCCGCGGGCCTGTTCGGGCTGGGCGCGGCCGTGGTCGTGGCGGTGCTGGTGCCCGTGCAGGTGCGGATCGACTTCAGCGGCCACCCGCTGGCGGCGGGCACGGTCACCGCGACCGCCGACGACCACTCGCTGCGGATGACGGTGGGCGAGGCGGCGCGCAGCGAGCTGCCGTGGGCGCACCTGCCCGCGTGGACGGAGACCCGCCGCGGGTTCGTCCTGCGCACCGAGGCGGGCGCGCGCGGTCCGATGTACGCGGTGCCCTTCCGCGCGTTCGAGGACAACGTCGCCCGAAACCGTTTTCGCGACCTGCTCGTCCGCCACGTGGGACCGGCCGCCTGAGCGCGGAGCACGGCACCGGAGGCAGTAACCTTGGTCAGCGTGTCTTGTGCGAGTGCGACGCTGGTCGTGTGGACCTCCGCGTGGCTGCATGGTGCAGCCGCGGCCGACGACGTCCTGGACGCCCTTCAGGCGTGGGCGGACCTGCACGAGGTGGTGGCCGACGACGACGGCACCGCCACCGCGCTCGACCTCCCCGGCCCGGACGAGGCCCCGGTCGGCCCCGCCCTGCTGCTGGCCGCGCTGCGGCGGGCCGGCACCACGACCGGCAGGCTGGCGCTGCCCGTGCCCGGTGACGTGCGCGGACTGGGCGGCAAGGGCCCGCTGAGCACCTGCGCCCTGCGCGCGGGCGAGGCCGTCGTGCTGCCGGACACCGGCGTCGGGCTGGTCCCGAAGATCGTCGCCGACGGCGTGATGCGCTGGACCGTGTTCGACCTGCCGTCCGCGTCGGGCGCCGAGCACGTGCCGATCGGCGAGGCCGAGCACGGCCTGGCCAGCGCGATGCGGCAGGCGGCGACGGCGCTGGTCACGCTGGACGTGGCCAGGCACCGCCCGAACGTGCGCGAGGAGATCGCCGCGCTGTCCACGAAGCACTCGAAGCTGGAGTGGCCCGCGGGCATGCCGCCGCGGGCCGTGCGCGTGCTGCAACGCGCCGCCGAGGTCACCGCGATCCTGGAGGTCGCCGCGGGCGACTCACCCGGCAACGCCAAGTCGGCCTCCGCCATGCAGGCCCGCGACGACGCCCTGCGCCCGCTGTCCGAGGCCGTCCGGCGGGCCCGCTGCGCCGCCGTGGAGGAGGCCGTGCGGGTGCTGTCCGACCAGGCCGCGGGCCTGCACTAGGGCGTGTGTCGAAGTCTCGTTCGATGGGAGTCGCGCCTGAGGTGGTTCCTGGCGGTGCGGCCTGGTGGTCCGCATACCGCTGTTGTATGCGGGCCACCAGGCCGTGCCCCCAGGGGCCGCCTCAGGCCCGGCTACCGCGAACACGGACTTCGACACACGCCCTAGGACCGGGCCGCCGGTCCCCCGTCCAGCGGAAACCCGCACGCCGGGAGCACCCGCGCAGTAGCCTGGGGACGAAGATCGTCGAACCTGGGGAGGGTGTGGGTGCAGGCACCTTCGACGGTCGTGCAGCTCGTCCTGCTGGTGCTGCTCGTGCTGCCCGGCGTCTCCTACCAGTTCGTGCGCGAACGCCTGCGCGGCCCGGTGCCGTGGGAGCGAGATCTCGGCGAGCGGGTGCTCCGCGCGATCGTCGCGTCGATCGCGCTGGACGCCGGGTACCTGGCGGTCGCCGGTCCCGCGCTGGTCCGGATGGTGCGGGGCACCCCGCCCGGTGAGCTCGCCGGGTTCGTCCAGCAGCCGCGCGCGGTCGGGCTGGTCGCGGTGCTGCTGTTCCTGGTCGTGCCCGGCGCGGCCGCCTTCGCCGTGTCGCTGGTGGAGCGCAGGCGGCGCCGGTCGACCTACCAGCGCACGCCGACCG
Source organism: Umezawaea tangerina (assembly GCF_003002815.1). Lineage (GTDB taxonomy): Bacteria > Actinomycetota > Actinomycetes > Mycobacteriales > Pseudonocardiaceae > Umezawaea > Umezawaea tangerina. Next base: position 464,819 of record NZ_PVTF01000009.1, read on the forward strand.
CGTGGGACCACGCCTTCCGCGACCGCGAGCCGTGCTTCGTGCGGGTCCGGCTCAAGGACGGCAACTGGGCGGGCGGCTGGTACGGGCACCGGTCGTACGCGTCGTCCTATCCGCACCCGGCCGAGCTGTACCTGGAGTCGGCGCGGGTGATGGCGCCCGACGGCCGGTTCGGACCGAAGGTGGAGGGGACGGCGGGCCTGCGGCTGCGCGCGGAGGACTTCGACGTGCTGGAGTTCGTCGACGCGAACCGACCCGCCGACCACGACGTGAAGGCGGTGGACGCGTGACGACAGGTGACCCGGTTCCCCTGCCCGACGAGGACGACCTGCTCCTGGACCACGGCCGGGGCTTCACGCCCAAGCGGGACGTCGAGGAGCCCGACGAGGCTCCGGGAGGCCCGGCGGGCACCTCGCACGTGCCGCCCACCGCGGAGTAGGCGGTGGACGCGGGAGAGCGGTTCGACCTCGCGCTCGACGTGGCCCGCTTCGACCCCAGCCCGGCCGCCGTCGAGGCCGCCGTCGAAGCGGGCAGGCTCGCCACCGCGCCGGGCAGCCCCGACCTGGTGCGCCACCTGTCCAACCTCGGTGGCCTGCTCCAGACCCGGTTCCACCAGACCGGCGACCTGGGCCACCTGCGGGCGGCCTACGCCGCGGTGGTCACCGCCCTCGTCGAGGACGTGGACGCCGAGCAGGAGGCGAGCCTGCTCAACAACGGGGGCATGCTGCGGCACACCTGGTTCCAGCACACGCGGGACCGGGCCGTCCTGCACGACGCCGTCGCGCTGAGCCGGGCCGCCGTCGAGACCACGACCGAGGGGCCGTCGCGGTCGAAGTACCGGCGCAACCTCGCCGTCGCGCTGTCCACCGCGTTCACCGAGACCGGTGACCTCGACGTGCTGCGCGAGGCCGTGCGGGAGGCCCGGGACTCCGTCGCCGACGCCGAGGGGGACGACGAGGGCCGGAGCGAGGGCCTGCACTTCTTCGCGTTCCTGGTCCGGAGCCGGATCCAGGCCTCCGGCGACACCGGCGGCCTGTCGGACGCGATCGACGCCGAACGGCGGGCCGTCGACCTCACCCCGCCGGGCTCGGCGCTCAAGCTCGACCGGCTGGCCCTGCTCGGGTACCTGCTGGACGACCGGTACCGGCTGACCGGCGACCGGGACGACCTGGCCGCGATCGTCGACGTCCGGCGGGCGCTGGTCGCGGTCACCCCGATGGGGCACCCCCGGTACGGCTCGCACCGGTCGAGCTTCGAGAAGGCCGCACGGGCGTGGACCGCGCTGACCGGCGAGCGCGAGCCCGACACCACGATCTCGCCGGTCGACCAGGCGGGGGTGCGCTCGCACCACTGCGTCGAACTGGTCATGAAGTACCGCGAGACCCACGACCCCGCGCTGCTCGACCGGGCCGTCGACGAGGGCCGGACGGCGCTCGCGGAGACCGCGCCCGACCACCCGCACCGGCCGGAGCGGCTCGACGTGCTCGCGAGCGCGCTCGCCGAGCAGGCCGAGCGCGACAACGACCACGGCCTGCTCGCCCGTGCCGTCGCGCTGCACCGGGAGGCGGTGGCGACGGTCCCGGCGGGGCACCCGTACGAGTCGCGCTACCTCGGGAACCTCGGCGTCGCGCTGAGCTCGCAGTTCTACGCCACCGGCGACCTCGCGCGGCTGACCGAGGCGGTGGAGGTGACCCGCCGGGCCGTCGCGACCGACCGCGGCACGACCGGGCCCGCGACCATGCTGGCGAACCTCGCCGCGCTGCTGCACCGCCGTTCCACCGTGACCGGCGAGCTGGCCGTGCTCACCGAGGCGATCGCCGTCGGCCGCGAGGCCGTGCGGGTCGGAGCGGACACCGACGCGGCCCACGCGAGCCACCTGACCAACCTCGGGGCGATGCTGTTCGCCCTGTGGAGCCGCACCGGGCGGGCCGAGGCCATCGACGAGTGCATCAGCCTGCACGAGGCGTCCGTGCGGGCGACCCCGGACCGGCACCCCCGACGGCCGCTGGCGCTGGGCAACCTGGGCGGAGCGCTCGTCCAGGCGCACCGGCGGTACGGCGACCTGGCCGCACTGGACCGCGGGATCAGCGCGTACCGGGCCGCGGTGCTGGCCACCGACCCGGCGGGCGCCGAGCACGCCGGGTACCTGGCGAACCTGGGCGCGGCGCTCCGCCAGCGGTACGAGGACACCACCGGCACGGGACCGCCGGACGAGGAGGCGCTGGCGGAGGCGATCGACCTCGGGCGCCGGGCGGCGGGCTCCGCCGCGGCCACCGCGCACCAGCGCGCGTCGCGGCTGACCGACCTCGCCAGGTCCCTCCGGCCGCGGTTCACCCGGCACGGCGACCGGGCCGCGCTGGCCGAGGCGCTGGCCGCCCTGCGCGAGGCCGCGGCCACGACCTCGTCGCCGACCGACGACCGGGTGGTCGCCGCCGACCTGTGGGGCGAGCTCGCCGCGGAGGCCGACGACTACACCTCGGCGGCGGAGGGGTTCGCCACCGCGGTGCACCTGCTCCCCCAGCTCGCCGGGCGGCGGGTGGGCCAGACCGACGCCCAGTACCTGCTGGGCCGCTTCACCGACCTCGCCGCCGACGCCGCGGCGTGCTCGCTCGCCGTGGGCGACGTGGACGGCGCGCTCGCACTGCTGGAGGTCGGCCGCGGGGTGCTGGCCGCGCAGGCGCTCGACGGCCGCGGCGACGTGTCCGACCTGCGCGACCACTCGCCGGAGCTGGCCGACCGGTTCACCGCGCTCAGCGCCGAGTTCGAGTCCGACACCCCGCACGACCGGCTCCTGCTGGCCGACGAGCTCGCCGCGCTGACCGCCGAGATCCGCGCGCTGCCGGGCATGGACCGCTTCCTCCGGCCCCCGCTGACCGCGGACCTGGTGGCGCAGGCGCACGAGGGACCGGTGGTGCTGGTCAACGTCAGCCGGTACCGGTGCGACGCCGTGATCCTGACCCCGTCCGGCGTGCTGGTGCAGGACCTGGTCGACCTCACCGCCTCCGGGCTCCGGCGCGAGGTCGAGGCGTTCCGGGCCGCGCTCGCGGTGCGGGGTGGCCGGGAGGAGCGGTTGGCCGCCGAGGACGTGGTGCACGACGTCCTCGAATGGCTGTGGGACGTGGTGACCGGGCCGGTGCTGGACCGGCTCGGGCTGGTCGGCGGGACGGACCCGCTGCCGCGGCTGTGGTGGGCGCCGGTCGGGTTGCTGGGCCTGCTGCCGCTGCACGCCGCCGGACACCTGCGTGCTGGCGGTCCGACGGTCCTGGACCGGGTGGTGTCCTCGGTGACGCCGACCGTCCGGGCGTTGGGGCACGCGCGGTCACGGGCACGGAGGCCGGGGAACCCGCGGATGCTGGTGGTGGCGGTGCCCGAGGTGGACGGGGCGCGGAACCTGCCGGGGGCCCGTCAGGAGGCCGCCCACCTGGCGGAGCGGGTGCCGGGGTGCGTGGTGCTGGCGGGGGCGGAGGCGACTCGGGAACGGGTGCTGGCAGGGCTGCGGGACAGCACGTGGGCGCACTTCGCGTGCCACGGGGTGAGCGATCCGGAGAACCCGTCGGGGAGCCGCCTGGTGCTGGTGGGGTCGTCGCTGGACGTGGTGGACGTGTCGCGGCTGCGGCTGGAGGAGGCGGAGTTCGCGTACCTGTCGGCCTGCGACACGGCACGGGGATCGGAGCGGCTGACGGACGAGGCGATCCACCCGACTTCGGCGTTCCAGATCGCGGGGTTCGGGCAGGTCGTGGGGACGTTGTGGGAGATCCACGACGCGCTGGCGCCGAGGCTCGCGGAGATGGTGTACGGGGAGTTGCTGGAGGGGGTGCCGGATGCGGGGAGGGCGGCGGGGGCGGTGCACCGGACTGTGAGGAGGGTGCGGGGGAGGTATCCGGGGGTGCCGTCGTTGTGGGCGGCTTATGTGCATGTGGGGGGTTGAGGGGGTTCTGGTGGCGCCGGGTGTTGGTGCAGAGGGTCGAAGCGGGGTGTCGTCGCGGAGAGTCAGAGCGGGGTGTCGCTACAGCTGTCTCCGGGTGCGGCCGACTTGACTTGGGGCCCCTTTTTTGGGCTTCGTCGGGCGAAAAAGGGCAGGTGGTAGAGCCTGCCCGCCGCCGCAAGTCTAAGCCCAAAAACCCCAAGTCAAGTCGGCCGCACGAGCGGACGAGCGCGCTCGGTTTCGTTGTGGTGCTTGGTGCTTGGTGCTTGGTGCTTGGCGTTTGGTGCTTGGTGCTTGGCGTTTGGTGCTTGGCGTTTGGTGCTTGGCGTTTGGTGCTTGGCGTTTGTTTCCCGTTGCTGGCTAATGCTTGGTCGGTCGTTTTGCGGGTTCGCAGCACAGGGGGGCGCAGGGGGTGCCGTTGGTGGTGCAGCCGGCTGTGGGGAAGGGGGAGAGTTTGCGTGGGGGGAGGTTGTGGGTGTGTTCGTGGACTAGTTCCACGACCAGTTGGGCGAATCGCGGGTCGCTGTTGGGGGTGGCCGCGCGGGCGAAGGGCATGCCCAGTTCGGTTGCGCGGTCGTGGGCCTCGGTGTCGAGGTCCCAGACGACTTCGAGGTGGTCGCTGACGAAACCGATGGGGCAGACCAGGATGCCGGGGACGCCTTCTTTGTGGAGGGACTCGACGTGGTCGACGATGTCGGGTTCCAGCCAGGGGATCCGGGGTGGGCCGGAGCGGGACTGCCAGACGACGTCGTACTGGTCCTGGCCGACGGCGGCGGCGACGAGGCGGGAGGCTTCGGCCACCTGGCGGGAGTAGCGGTGGCCGCCTTCGGACGGAGGGCCCGCGGCCTGGTCGGCTGAGACCGGGACGGAGTGGGCGGTGAAGACGAGGCGGTAGTCCGGCGGCAGGGTCGTGGCGGCGGCGCGGACGGCGTCGGCGAAGGCGTCGATGAAGAGCGGGTGGTCGAAGAACTGGCGCAGCTTCACGAGCTCGGGGGCGTCCGGGACGGCGGTGCGGGCGCGGAGGATGTCCTCGTCGTACTGGCGGCAGGCGGAGTAGCCGCCGTAGGCGCTGGTGGGGAAGACGAGCGCGCGGCGGACGCCTGCGGCCTTCATGTCGGCGAGGGCCTGCTCGACCATGGGGTGCCAGTTGCGGTTGCCGAAGTGGATCGGCAGGTCGAAGCCGATCGCGCGGACGGCCTCGATGGCGGCGAGGTTGAGGGCGTTGATGGGTGAGACGCCGCCGAAGTGCTGGTAGTGCGCCTCGACCTCGTCCAGTCGTTCGGGTGGCACACCACGGCCCCTGGTGACGTTCTCCAGGAAAGGACGGACGTCCGCTGGTCCTTCCGGGCCCCCGAACGACAACCAGAGCAGCGCGTCGTAACTCACCGCTACATCCTGGCCCTGACCGCCGACCCGTGCACGACCGGGTCGACGTGCTCATGATCACGTCGACCCGGTCGGGTGGTCTACAGGCCCAGGAAGTGCACGCCGCCGTCGACGAAGACCATGGACCCGGTGGTGGCCGGGAACCAGTCGGACAGCAGGCCGCAGACGGACTGCGCGACCGGGGTCGGGTCGTCGACGTCCCAGCCGAGGGGGGCGCGGTCGGCCCACATCGACTCGAGCTCGGGGAAGCCGGGGATGGACTTGGCGGCCATGGTGCGGACCGGGCCCGCCGAGATGAGGTTGACGCGGACGCCGTGCTCGCCGAGGTCGCGGGCGAGGTAGCGGTTGATCGACTCGAACGCGGCCTTGGCCGGGCCCATCCAGTTGTAGGCGGGCCACACCTGGCGGGCGTCGAAGTCGAGGCCGACGATCGAGCTGCCCCTGGTCAGCAGCGGCAGCGCGGCACCGGCCAGCGCCTTGTACGAGTACGCGGACACGTGCATCGCCGTGGCCACGTCCTCCCACGGCGCGTCCATGAACGGCGCGCCGAGGCAGCTCGGCGGCGCGTAGCCGATGGCGTGCACGAGCCCGTCGAGGCCGTCGACGTGCTCGCGCACGCGGTCGGCCAGCGTGTCGAGGTGCTCCTGGTTCTGCACGTCGAGCTCCACGACCGGCGCGGGCTCGGGCAGCCGCTTCGCGATCCGCTCGACCAGGCTCATCCGGCCGAACCCGGTCAGCACGACCTTGGCGCCCTGCTCCTGCGCGACCTTGGCGACGTGGAAGGCGATCGACGCGTCGGTGATGACACCGGTGATGAGCAGTCGCTTGCCTTCGAGCAGTCCCGTCACTTACTTCCTCCGTTGGTCGTTTCGAGAGTCAAGGTCAGTGGCCCATGCCGAGGCCGCCGTCGACCGGGATGACCGCGCCGGTGATGTACCCGGCCGCGTCCGACGCGAGGAACGCCACGGTCGCGGCGATCTCCTCGGGCGTGGCGAAGCGGCCCGCGGGCACCTGGCCGAGGATCTGCTTCTTGCGGTCGTCGGTGAGCTTGTCGGTCATGTCGGTGGTGACGAAGCCGGGCGCGACGACGTTCGCGGTGATGTTGCGCGACCCCAGCTCGCGGGCGATCGACCGGGCCATGCCGACGAGACCGGCCTTGCTGGCCGCGTAGTTGACCTGGCCGGCGCTGCCGAGCAGGCCGACGACCGAGGAGATGAGCACGATGCGGCCGTAGCGCTTGCGCAGCATCCCCTTGGACGCGCGCTGCACGACCCGGAACGCGCCGGTCAGGTTGGCGTCGAGCACGCGCTCGAACTGGTCGTCGCTCATCCGCAGGAGCAGCGTGTCGTCGGTGATGCCCGCGTTCGCCACGAGCACCTCGACCGGCCCCTGGTGCGCCTCGATCTCGGCCAGCGCCGCGGCCACCTCGTCGCCGTTCGTCACGTCGCACTTGACGCCGAACAGGCCCTCGGGGGCGCCGGAGCCGCGGTGTGTCACGGCGACCTTGTCACCCTGTGCTGCGAACGCCTGCGCGATCGCCAGGCCGATACCCCTGTTGCCGCCGGTGACCAGAACGGACCTCGACACGGTTCTCCCATCGCTGCTGGTTGATGGCCGCGAGGCTATCCGTTACCCCCGAGTACCCCGGCATCGGCGGACCCGGATCACAATCGTCCGGGTGAGCGAACTATCCGATCGGTTGGCCGCCGAGGTCTCCGGCGACGTGCTGACCGACCCGACGTCCCGCGCCGTCTACTCGACCGACGCGTCGAACTTCCGGCACGTGCCCGCCGTCGTGGTCCGGCCGCGGACGCTCGACGACGTGCTGGCGACCGTCGCCCTGGCGGTCGAGCACGGCGTGCCGATCACGAACCGGGGCGCCGGCACGAGCATCGCGGGCAACTCGGCGGGCCCCGGCGTGGTGCTCGACTTCGCCCGGTACCTCGACCGGGTCGTGGAGGTCGATCCCGACCGGCGGCTGGCCGTGGTGCAGCCGGGTGCGGTGCTCGACCGGCTGAACGCGGCCGCGGCCCCGCACGGCCTGCTGTTCGGCCCGGACCCGTCGACGCACTCGAGGTGCACGCTCGGCGGGATGATCGGCAACAACGCGTGCGGCGCGCACTCGGTGGCGTGGGGCAAGACCGGCGAGAACGTCGAGGCGCTCGACGTGCTGCTGCCCGACGGGACCCGGTTCGACACCCGGACACCGCCCGCGCTGGGGCTCCCGGAGGTCGACCCGGCGTGGTTCCCGGCGCTGGGCCGCCGGGTGTCCGGGTACGCGCTGGACGCCCTGCCGGACCTCACCCGCGCGCTGGTCGGCACCGAGGGCACGTGCGTGACCGTGCTGGGCGCGACGGTGAAGCTGGTCGAGGCGCCGCGGCGGCGGGTGCTGGCCGTGCTGGGCTTCGCGGACACCTACGACGCCGCCGACAACGTGATGGCGCTGCGCGAGCACGACGTGCTGGCGCTGGAGGGCATCGACGCGGGCATGGTCGCCGTGGTGCGGCAGCGGACCCCGGACTCCCCCGCGCTCGCCCTGCTGCCGCCCGGCGTGAGCTGGCTGTTCGTGGAGTGCCGCGACGAGGGGACCGCGCAGCGGGTGGCGTCGATCGCGCCGAGCTCGGTCGTGGTGACCTCGCCCGCCCGGCAGCGGCTGCTGTGGCGGATCCGCGAGGACGGCGCGGGACTGGCGACGCGGACGGTCGACGGCACCGAGGCGTGGTCGGGCTGGGAGGACGCCGCCGTGCCGCCGGAACGGCTGGGCGCCTACCTGCGGGAGTTCGACGCCCTGCTGGCCGGGCACGGGCGGCGCGGGCTGACCTACGGGCACTACGGCGAGGGCTGCGTGCACGTGCGGATCGACTTCGACCTCGCGTCGGGCTACCGGGCGTTCCTGGAGGACGCGGCGGACCTCGTGGTGGCGCACGGCGGGTCGATCTCCGGCGAGCACGGCGACGGCCAGGCCCGGTCCGAGCTGCTGCCGCGGATGTACCCGCCCGCCGCGATCGAGGCGTTCGGGAGGTTCAAGGCCGCGTTCGACCCCGGCAACCTGATGAACCCCGGCCGGATCGTCGACCCGCTGCCGCTGGACGCCGACCTGCGCGTGCTCGTGGCACCGGCCCGCATCCCGACCCGCACGGCGTTGGCGCTGCACGCCGACGGCGGCGACTTCGCGAGCGCGACCCGGCGCTGCGTCGGCGTCGGGAAGTGCCTCAACACCAGCGGCGGCGTGATGTGCCCGAGCTACCGGGCGACCGGGGAGGAGCAGCACTCGACGCGCGGCCGGGCGCGGCTGCTGTTCGAGATGCTCAACGGGGAGGTCGTGCGCGACGGCTGGCGGTCCACCGAGGTGCGCGACGCGCTGGACCTGTGCCTGGGCTGCAAGGGGTGCAAGCGGGACTGCCCGGTCGACGTGGACATGGCGACCTACAAGGCGGAGTTCCTGCACCAGCACTACAAGGGCCGCAGGAGGCCGGTCGCGCACTACTCGATGGGCTGGCTGCCGCTGTGGTTGCGGCTGGGGCTGGTGAACCGGCTGACGTCGCGGTTCCCCCGGCTCGCCGGGCTCGCGTCCGAACGCCGGATGCCCACCGTGGCGAAGCGGTCGTTCCGGGCGACGTTCCGCCGGGTGAAGTCCTCCGGGCCCGAGGTGCTGCTGTTCACCGACACGTTCACCAACCACTTCGAGCCGTCGATCGGGCACGACGCCGCGGCCGTGCTGACCCACCTCGGCGAGTCGGTGCGGATCCCGAACCGGACCGTCTGCTGTGGACTGACGCTGATGTCCACGGGCCAGCTCGGCTTGGCGCGCAAGGTGTTGCGCCGCACTGCCCGGATCCTGCGGCGGTACACGGGGGCCGGGGTGCCGGTCGTCGGGCTGGAGCCGTCGTGCACGGCGTTCCTGCGGTCGGACGCGCTGGAGCTGGCGGGCGACGACCCGCACGTCGCCGCGCTGGCCGCGGCGACGCGGACGTTCGCCGAGCACGTGGAGCCGTCGCTGGAGGGCGTGGCGGGCACCGGGAAGGCGATCGTGCAGACGCACTGCCACCAGTACGCCGAGCTCGGCTTCGACGCCGACCGGGCCCTGCTGGCCAAGGCGGGCGTGACCGCGGAGGTGCTGGACGCCGGGTGCTGCGGGCTGGCGGGCAACTTCGGGTTCGAGCGCGGCCACTACGAGGTGTCGATGGCCGTCGCGGAACAGGCGCTGCTGCCCGCCGTGCGCGCCGCCGACGCGGACACCGCCGTGGTCGCGGACGGGTTCAGCTGCCGCACCCAGGTCCGCGAGGGCTCGGACGCCGAACCCGTGCACTCGGCGACCGTCCTGGCCAGGGCTTTGGGTCTGCGCGACTGAGCGGTGAACCGGCCCGTCCGGGCGCTGGTTCACCCCGAGGTCGAGTCCACTAAGGACTCGCTTCCTCCAGCGTCGACTCCTTCGACGTCTCCCTCATGGTGCCGTACACGACCAGCGAGACGAGGACGCATCCCGAGACGTACCAGTAGAACCACGACTCGTGGCCCGCCGACTTCAGCCCCAGCGCCACGTACTCCGCCGTGCCGCCGAAGATCGCGACCGTGAGCGCGTAGGGCAGCCCGACACCGAGCGCCCGGATCCGCGTCGGGAACAGCTCGGCCTTCACGATGGCGTTGATCGAGGTGTACCCCGTCACGACCACCAGACCCGCCAGCATCAGCAGGAACGCGGGCACCGCCTCGCTGGTCGACGCCAGCGCCGTCAGCAGCGGCACCGTGCCCAGCGTCCCCAGCACACCGAACGCCAGCAGCAGCGGCCGCCGCCCGATCCGGTCCGAGAACGCCCCCGCGACCGGCTGGATCACCACGAACACCAGCAGCGCCAGGAAGTTGATCCAGCTGACCGTCGCCGCGTCGATCCCACTCGTGTTGATCATGAACTTCTGCAGGTAGGTCGTGTACGTGTAGAACGCCACCGTCCCGCCGAGGGTCAGCCCGACGACAAGCAGGCACTCCTTGGGGTACTGGAGCAACGCCCGCAGCGACCCCCGCGACTCCGACGTCCTGCCCTCCCGCCGGAAGCTCTCCGACTCGTCCATCCCGCGCCGCAGGTACATCACGATGATCGCCCCCGTGGCGCCGACCACGAACGCGATCCGCCAGCCCCACGACTGCATCTCGTGCTTGGCCAGGACCTGCTGGAGCACGATCTGCACCCCCAGCGCCAGCAGCTGGCCCGCGGTCAGCGTCACGTACTGGAAGCTCGAGTAGAACCCCCGCCTGCCCTTCGACGCCACCTCCGACAGGTAGGTCGCCGACGTCGAGTACTCCCCGCCGACCGACAGCCCTTGCAGCAGCCGGGCCGTCACCAGCAGGATCGGCGCCGCGACCCCGATCGTCGCGAAGGACGGCGTCAACGCGATCATCAACGACCCCAGCGCCATCAACGACACCGACAGCGTCAACGCCGCCCGCCGCCCGTGCCGGTCCGCGTACCGCCCGAGCAGCCACCCGCCCAGCGGCCGCATCAGGAACCCGACCGCGAACACCGCCGCGGTGTTGAGGAGCTGCGCGGTCTGGTCCCCCTTGGGGAAGAACGCCGCCGCGAAGTAGATGCTGAACGCCGTGTAGGCGTACCAGTCGTACCACTCGATCAGGTTCCCGATGGATCCGCGCAGCACGTTCGCGACGACCCGCCGCTCCACCACGCCCGTCCCGGTACCGGCCTCCACTGCCATGGTCGCCCTCCTAGTGTGATCACCCACACCATGCGGTGGCGGGCGAGGCGCGACAAGGAGGCCGGGGAAGTCCTTACCTCGCCTTAGGGCGATGGCCCCGCGGCAAGATCGACCACCGCCACCAGGCGTTTCCCCCGTCCGCGTCCGGCGATCCCGAAGTGCTGTCGGCCCGGACCGCAGCGGTCGGGGGTGGCTCGTCTCCGGCGGGGGTGAACTCGCTACGTTCTTCCCGGTGCGAATCCTCTTCTCCAGCCTCGGTGCCCACGGACACACCTACCCGCTCCTCCCGCTCGTGATCGCCGCCCGCGAGGTGGGCCACGAGGTCTCCTTCGTGACCACGGCCCGGTTCGCGAGCGCGCTGACCGGGAACGGCGTCGACCACGTGGTGGGCGGCATGGACATGCTCGCGGCGTTCGAACAGGCCAAGGCGGGTCCCGCCGACCGGAGGAAGCCCGACTTCCGGCCGGAGCGGGTCTCCAAGGTGTTCGGGTCGATCCTGCCGCGCAGCTACGCCGCGGACCTGGCGCCGGTGATCGTCGACCGCAAACCCGACCTGGTCGTGCACGAGGTGGCCAACCCCGGCGCCGGCCTGGCCGCGAGGGCCGCCGGCGTGCCGGCGGTGTGCCACTCGTTCGGCCGGATGTGGCGGCCCACCGGCCCCATCGAGACCCTGCGCGCGAACCTGGCCGAGGTCGCCGCGGAGCTCGGCGTCGACATGCCCGACGGCGACCCCACGACGCTCGGCAACCCCTACCTCGACATCTGCCCGCCCTCGGTGCAGGACCCGGACTTCCCGCGCTGGCCCACCACGGTCGTCCCGCTGCGGCCGGTGCCGTTCTCCGAGCCGGGCGAGCTGCCGTCGTGGGTGGTCGAACGCCGCAAACCGCTGGTGTACCTGACGTTGGGCACGGCGTTCGGCAACACGACCGTGCTGCGCACCGCCCTCGACGGCCTCGCCGCGCTGGACGCCAGCGTGCTCGTCGCCACCGGCCCGAGCGTCCCGGCGGGCTCGCTGGGCGAGGTGCCGGACAACGTGGTCGTGCGCCCGTGGGTGCCGCACGCCGACCTCCTGCCGCACGTGGACCTCGTGGTGCACCACGGCGGGGCGGGCATGACGATGAGCACGTTCGCCACGGGCGTGCCGCACCTGGTCCTGCCGCAGGGCGCCGACCAGTTCAGCAACGCCGACGTCGTGACCGCCGCGGGCCTCGGCGACCAGGTGCTCGCCGCCGACCTCGCCGTCGAGGTGGTCACGGCCAAGGCGCACCGCCTGCTCACCGACGAGGCCGTGCTCGCCGCCGCCAGGGCGATGGCCGACGAGGTCGCGGCCATGCCGTCCCCCCAGGACGTGGCCCGCGAGCTCTCCCAGTACACCTGACGACCACCGCCCGACCGCGCTCCGGGACCACCGGGGTCGCGGTCGGGCGGAACGTCCACTGAGGACGGTCAGCCCGTCAGCGAGGCGAACATGCCGGGTTCGTAGGAGCCCGCGGGGTTGCGGACGATGACGTTCATCCGGTTGGCGGCGTTGATGAGGGCGACGAGGCAGACGAGGGCGGCGGTCTGGTCGTCGTCGTAGTGCTCGCGCACCAGGGCCCACGTCTCGTCGGACACGCCGTGGTGGGTGTCGGCGAGCCGGGTGCCCTCCTCGACGAGGGCGAGGGCGGCGCGTTCGGCGTCGGTGAAGACGGTGGCGTCGCGCCAGGCGGCGACCAGGTGGAGGCGGGTCGGGGTCTCGCCCGCCGCGGTGGCGTCCTTGGTGTGCATGTCGGTGCAGAAGCCGCAGCCGTTGATCTGGCTGGCCCGCAGCGAGACGAGCTCCTGGATCGACTTCGGCAGCGGTGACTGGTCGAGCAGCTGGGCGGCGGCCACGAAGCGCTTGGCGAACCTGGTGGCGAACTCGTTGCGGAACATGTCGAAGCGGGCATCCATGGTGCGTCCTCACTCGTGGTGTCCTACTGGGCGGACACAAGACGACCGAGCGCATGTCCCGGTGACAGCGAGGTCGTGTGACGAGCGCCATGGTCGACGGGTGTCACACGACGGCCGGGGCCGGCGTCCGATGGGCGACGCGAGAGGGAGGAGCCGACCGATGCCGGACGAGAGCACCGCGGCGTTCGTCGCCCACCGGAACCTGTTGTTCACGGTCGCCTACGAGATGCTGGGCTCGGCCGCGGACGCGGAGGACGTGCTGCAGGAGACCTGGTTGCGCTGGGTGGGGGTGGACCTCGGGGAGGTGCGGGACCGGCGGGCGTACCTGGTGCGGATCACGACGCGGCAGGCGCTCGACCGGTTGCGGACGCTGGGGCGGCGCAAGGAGTCCTACGTCGGGCAGTGGTTGCCGGAGCCGGTGCTGACGGCACCGGACGTGGCCGAGGACGTGGAGCTGGCCGAGAGCGTCTCGATGGCGATGCTGCTGGTGCTGGAGACGCTGGGACCCACCGAGCGGGCGGTGTTCGTGCTGCGCGAGGTGTTCGGCCTGGAGTACGACGAGATCGCCGAGGCCGTCGACAAGAACGCCGCCGCCGTGCGCCAGATCGCCCACCGGGCACGGGCGCACGTGGCGGCACGCCGACCGCGCGCGCTCGTGTCCCAGGAGGAGACGCGGGAGGCGTTCGAGGCGTTCCGGCGGGCGACCGAGACGGGCGACCTCCAGCGCCTGCTGGACGTCCTAGCCCCGGACGTGGTCTTCCTCGGTGACGGCGGCGGCGTCAAGCAGGCCGTCCTGCGCCCCGTGCTCGGGGCCGACCGGGTCGCCCGCCTGCTGGCCGTCGGACTCGGCACGATCACCGCCCGGTCGATGACCCTGAGCCCCGCCGAGGTCAACGGCCACCCGGCACTGGTCCTGCGGCAGGACGGCGAGATCGACACGGTGCTGGCGGTCCGCGTCGACAACGGCCTGGTCTCCGGCCTCTACGCCGTCCGCAACCCGGCGAAGCTGTCGCACATGGGCCGGGCGACCGCCCTACGCCGCTGAGCCGGGCACCGACTCCCAGAAGCGGGTCAGCGCCTTCGCGGCCAGGTCCGGGTCCTGGACCATCCACCAGTGCCCCAGCCCCTCCAGCACCTCGACGGAGGCGCCCGCCGCGGCGGCGGCCTCCCAGCGCTGGACGTCGGTGCCCGCGGTGTTGTCCGCGGTGGCGACGACGGCCAGGCCGGGGCGGTGGGCGGCGAGGCGGGGGGAGCGGGTCGGGCGGGTGGTGGAGCGGTGGTGGGCGAGGACGGCCCGGCCCATCGCCGGGTTCTGGTGCGGGGCGATGCGCGCGGCCACGTCGGCGGGGACGCCGCGGGTGACCAGGAACGCGGTGCGGTCGGCGACGGTGCCGCCGAACCGCCTGGCCACGTCGACCTCCCCGACGCCCGGCGTCCGCCACAGCCGGGCGAGGTAGTGCCACCGGTAGTCGGGGTGGAAGACGCCGACGGCGTCGCTGACCCAGCTGCGCAGCAGGTCGGGACGGGTCATGGCGACGCGGACCACGTGGCTGCCGCCGAGGTCGTGGCCGACCAGGTCGACGGGCTCGCCGAACGCCTCCAGCTCGGCGACCAGCCAGTCGTGGTACTCGTCGGCGGTGGCGCCGAAACCGGGCGGCAGCGGGGAGCCGAAACCGGGTGGGGACAGGCGGGTGACGTCGTCGCGTCCGAGTGCGGCGAGCAGCGGTTCCCAGACGGCGGCGGTCGCGGGGTTGCCGTGCACGAACACCGGCATGGTCACGCCCCCATCGGCACCGTGGGCTGCAGGACGCCCTCGACGAGCGCCTCGGTGCGCAGGTGCGCGACGGCCTGGTAGGCCGGGTCGCGGACCATGTCGACGAACGCCGAGCGGCTGGGGTAGCGCACGAGCACGACCATGTCCCAGGCCTGCCCCTCCCGCGCCACCAGCGCGCGGGCGCCCTCGCCCAGGTACTGGATCTCCAGGCCGTACTTGGCGGAGACGCCGTCGCCCAGCGCGTCGACGTACTCCTGGTAGCGCTCGCGTCCGCCGTCGGGCCGGAAGCGCAGCAGGTTGAGCATGACCACGGGGCCGCCCGGATCCTCGGCGAGCAGCAGGTCCAGGTCGTGGTCGGCGATCTCGGTCATGAGGACTCCTCGGTGTCGGGTCCGCCAAGACTCACATACTTGCCATCTATCACGCAAGTTAGTTTCGCCCTAGACTGCCGATCATGGCTCGACTCACCCAGCGGGAACGCCGCGACCGGACGGAGACCGCGCTCGTCGCGGCTGCTGCGGAACTGGTGGTCGAGTCCGGGCTGAGGTCGATGACGCTCGCCCGCGTCGGTGAGCGCGCCGGCTACAGCCGGGGGATCGTCAACCACCACTTCGGTACCAAGCAGGCGCTGCTGGAGGCGCTCGCCCACGCCACGCAGAGCGGGTTCGTGCCGGGGGTCGACCGGTTCGAGCCGGGTCTGGACCGGCTGCTGGCCGTGGTCGAGGGGTACGTGGGCGCGCTCGGCGACATCTCCGTGATCAGCAGGGCGTTCCTGCTGCTGTGGGCCGAGTCGTCCACGACACCGGAGCTGACCGACCTCTTCCGGGCGCGTGACGAGGGGTTCCGCAGCAGGCTGCGCGCGGACGTCGAGGCGGGGATCGCCGAGGGCCGCGTGCGCCCCGACGTGGCGTCCGACGACGTCGCCGTGACGATCCTGGGCCAGCTGCGCGGCATCGGCCTGCAACGCGTGCTCGCACCCGACGTGGTCGACACCGAACGGCTGCGCCACGTCGTCGCCGACCAGTGGCGCCGCGCGCTCAGCCGCTGAGGTCCACGCCCGGCGACAACTCCCCCACGCGTCGTCTCCGCGACCGGTCCGTCCACCGACGTCGTCCACGGCGAGGACATCCAGGTCCGCGCGGTCGGCAGCAGGTGGTGCGCGGACTGATCGATCCACTGCGGGCGCCGAGGGCTCACGGCGTCGGTCGGGGAGGCCCGACGGGTGGCCGCGCCAAGGTGCCGCGTCCCACGCGCGTCCCAGGGCGGGCGCGTCCCCGCAGGTCGGAGGCCTGAGAACGTCCCATCGTCCCGCGGCGGCCTCCGCGGGGCGACCATCCGGGTGACCGCTGCCAACCTGGTGCCCGGCCGGGCCTCCCGGCCTCCGCACCAGGAGGGTCCGCATGGGAACGACAGCACTCCGGCGCGGGCACGTGCCCGCCGCGTCGGGAACGCCGCGGCCGACCCCGTGCGCACCCCTGGTGTCGCGGTCCGCGGGCGCGCCCCCTGGCAGCCGCCGGTCAAGGAGCGGGTGGTCGACTCCCGGCGCCGCGCGAACGCCGGCCCGAACACGCGGTCCGCGCTTGTCGCCCGGTCCGGCCGCCGCTCCCAGCCCTCCGGGTTCGCGCTCGACTCCGCGGAGCACACCGACGGCGGCCGCGCGCCCGTGACCGAGGACGTCCGCGACGGCGCACGGGCCCACCTCGACCACCTGGCCAACCGGTAGCCCTCTCCGAGGGGCCGCCGGTGCGCCCGGTGTCGTGGGCGTGCGCATGCTCCCCGCACAGCACGCCCACGACACCGACGTTGGACTCCCCGACCGAAAGGACAAGGACGACGATGACCTCCTCCTCCCCCACCCCGAACCGCCGTGCGGTGCTGCGCGGCGCGCTGGCCGCGGGCGCGGGTGTCGTGCTCGGACCGCTGCTGTTCTCCGGGGTCGCGCAGGCGTACTCGTGGACCCGGACGCTGACCCAGGGCGCCACCGGCGCCGACGTGACCGAGCTGCAGATCAGGGTCGCGGGCTGGGCGGCGTCGAGCGCGAGCCACAGCCGGGTGGCGATCGACGGCGAGTTCGGCGCGGGCACGCTCGCCGCGGTCAAGCGGTTCCAGTCCGCCTACGGCCTCACCGCCGACGGCAGCGTCGGGCCGTCCACGCAGGCGAAGCTGAACTCCCTGGAGCAGTCGGACGGGTCGACGCTGCACTTCAACTGGAGCGAGTTCACCGACCGGGTGAGCGGCACGTTCTCCGGCGGCAAGCTGAGCGCGGCCTCCACCAAGGAGAACGCCCGCCGCACGATGTACAAGCTCGAGGCGCTGCGCAAGAAGCTGGGCGACAAGGCGATCACGGTCAACTCGGGCTTCCGCAGCATCGCGCACAACGCCGACGTCGGCGGCGCGACCGACAGCATGCACCTCTACGGCACCGCGGCGGACCTGAACGTGCCCGGCGTGGCGAACCGCACGGTCTACCAGAAGGCCGAGACCTGCGGGTTCTCCGGCCTGGAGACCTACACCGTCGACCACCAGCACGTCGACAGCCGGGCGGACCTCGGCCGCGCGTGGTGGTGGGAGGACGGCACCGTCTGACCCACCGGGACCAGGGGCCGGGGACCGCCGCTGTGGTCCCCGGCCTCAGCCCGGTACCGCGGCGGCCTCGCAGGACGGCCAGTCGTGGAAGTCGTGCCGGGCGCTCCACAACCGGTGCGCCGCCTCGATGTTCCACGCCGGGTCCAGCGCGCGCCGGGGCGTGCCGTCGAGGTCGCGCAGGCGGGCGTCGGAGATCTGGAAGACGCCCCAGTTGCGGCTGCCGTTGGTGTTGGGCAGCACCCACTGCGGGTCCAGGAACGACGCGCAGCGGGCGATGGCGACCGCGACGTCGGGCCGTTCGACGAACACCTCGCGGATCCGGCCCTCCACCTCGGCGGGCGACCACGTCGCCATGTCCACGCCCTGCGCGTAGAGCGCGTTCTTGGTGGGGGTGTCGACCGAACCGGTGGGTGGCAGGCCCGCGAGCACCTGGAAAGCGGTTACCCGGCGCAGGGTCTCGGGTCCGAACGCACCGTCGACGGTGATCCGCCCCCTCGCCCTCAGCAGCAGGGCCTGGAGCTCGCGCACGCACTCGTCGTTGCGCCCCATGGCCACCGCGGAGCACCCCGGCGCGAACAGCGGTCTGCCGGCGTCGACCTCCGGCGCGGCCGCGCTCCCGCCGCTCGACCAGACCAGGCCGCCGACCAGGAGCAGCCCCAGCACGACGGCCGCGTAGCGGAAGGCGGGCACCGCGCGCGGACCGGGCGGTCCTGGCACGACCGGGGGCTCCTCGGGTTCGGGCACCGGTGGCGCGGACCTGCTCGCGTCGGCCAGCGCCCACAGCCGGTGGACCTCCCGCAGCTCCGCGGCGGTGGCGCCGCAGACCTTCGCGAACGTGTGCACCACCCGGTAGTCCGCCGGGACGCTCAGCCCCGAGCAGTACCGGTGCAGCGTCGACCCGCTGACGCCCGCGAGCTTGCCCAACCTGCTGAACCCCGCGCCGTTGCGCTCCTTCAGCATCCGCAGGTGGCGGGCGAACTTGTCGGCCTCCGGTGAGGCGACCACGATCCACCACCCTTGGCCGGGCCGCTGATGACCTGACCGAAGCTAGCACCGGACCCGTGGAGCACAAGACGGGATCCCGAAACCTCGCGCGAGCGCCGCGCACGCGGGACGTCCAGACCGGACGGTCTCCCCCGACCCGCGCGAACGGGCCGGGGGACGGCGGTCAGCGGGTGAGCGCCGCCTCGATCTTGGCGACCATCGCGTCCTCGGCACCGACCACGCGGCCGTCCGCCTCGGCCACCTCGCGGCAGATCTCGACGACCGCGGCGGGGAACGCGTCGACCTCCTCGGGGGCCTTCGCGGCGAGGATCGCCACGGACTCCCGCAGCGCCGAGAGCACCCCGTTCTCCACATCGGACACCGTGCCCGCGGGCAGCGTCGGCTGGCCCGCCCTGAGCAGCTCGCGCAGGTCGGGTGACAGGAGGTCCACCGCCTTGGCACCCGCGTAGCTCTCCTTGTCGAGCGCGCCCGGATCGGCCGTCGACACCAGCACCATCGCGCCGAACACCGCGGTGCGGAACGTCCGGGCTTCCTCGTCCGTGTAAGCAGTCATGCGACCAGCCTAGGCACGACACCGCCGCGCGGTCGTCAAGCGGCGGTCCGAGCGCGTCGCCGGTACTCCCCGCGATCGGGTGGGAACCGCCTGTTATCGTCCCTAGTGGACATATGGTGCGCCGCGGATCCCTTGTCACCCAATGGGGTTACTTCCGGCGCGCGACACATCTCGGGGGAAACACCATGGCATTGCGCGACCGCGTTGCGGACCTCGTGGACGGCAAGCGGTTCCAGCGGGTGATCATCGGCGTCATCGTGGTGAACGCGATCGCGCTCGGCTGCGAGACGTCCCCGCGGCTCGTCGCGGCGCACGGCGACCTGCTGACGGCGGTGGACCACGTCGCGCTGGGCATCTTCGTCGCCGAGCTGGTCGCCCGCCTCTACGCCCACCGCCTGCGGTTCTTCCGCGACCCGTGGAACTGCTTCGACTTCCTGGTCGTCGGCATCTCGCTGATGCCCGCGGGCGGGACGCTGTCCGTCGTCCGCTCGCTGCGGATCCTGCGGGCGCTGCGCCTGGTCGCGATGGTGCCGAGCATGCGCCGCGTCGTGGCCGCGCTGGTGAAGTCGATCCCCGGCCTGGTGTCGCTGTCCGGCCTGCTCATGCTGCTGCTCTACGTCGGCGGCGTGGTCGCCAGCAACCTGTTCCAGCGCAGCGGCGACCCCCGCTTCGCCGACCTGGGCGCGACCGTGCTCACGCTGTTCCAGATCACCACCGGCGACGGCTGGTCGGACGTGATGCGCGACCTCATGCCCGCCCAGCCGCTGGCCTGGATCTTCTTCGTCTGCTACCTGCTGGTCGGCACGTTCACGATGCTCAACCTGTTCATCGCCGTCGTGTGCAGCGCCATGGAGTCCGAGATCCAGGCCCAGCCGGCGGCCGTGCCCGCACCGCGTCCGGCGCCGGACAACAGCCTGGTCGTGCTGGAGGAGCTGCGCGCCCTGCGCGAGGAGGTCAGGGCGCTGCGCTCCGAGCGGCTGGAGTCCGCCGACAGCTGAGGTCTCAGCCCATCTCCTCCACGCGCCTGCTCAGGAACCGGCGTTCGGCGTCGCTGGTCGCCAAGGCGAGGGCCTCGCGGTAGGCGGTCGCCGCCTCGGCCCTGCGGTCCAGGCGGCGCAGCAGGTCGGCGCGGGTCGCGGGCAGCAGGTGGTAGTCGGTGAGCTGCCCGGTGTCCGCCAACGCCTCCACCAGTTCGAGCCCGGCCGCCGGGCCCTGGGCCATCGCGACCGCGACCGCCCGGTTCAGCTCGACGACCGGCGACCGGACGAACCTGGTCAGGCTCCCGTACAGGGCGGCGATCTGGTCCCAGTCGGTGTCGTCGGCCTGCACCGCGGAGGCGTGGCAGGCGGCGATGGCGGCCTGGACCTGGTACGGGCCGGGTTCGCGGCGGCGCATCGCCGCGTCCAGCAGCGCCAGGCCCTCGTCGACCTCGCCGCGGTCCCACCGGGTGCGGTCCTGCTCGGCGAGCACGACCAGGTCACCCGCCGCGTCGGTCCTGGTGGCGCGGCGGGCGTCGTGCAGGAGCAGCAGGGCCAGCAGGCCGAGCACCTCCGGCTCGTCGGGCATCAGGTGGGCCAGGACGCGGGTGACCCTGATGGCCTCCGCGCACAGCTCGTGCCGCGCCTGCCCCGAGTAGCCCTCGTTGAACAGCAGGTACAGCGTCGCCAGCACACCCTGGACGCGGTCGGGCAGCACGTGCGCGGGCGGGACGCGGTACGGGATGCCCGCGTTGCGGATCTTGCGCTTGGCCCGCACCAGCCGCTGCGCCATCGTCGCCTCCGGCACCAGGAACGCCCGCGCGATCTCGACCGTGGTCAGCCCGACGAGCGTCCGCAGCGTCAGCGCCACCTGCGCCTCCAGCGCGAGCGCGGGGTGGCAGCAGGTGAAGATCAGCCGCAGCCGGTCGTCCGGCACACCGCTCGGGTCGTCCTCCTCGGGTCCCGGCGCCACGACCGCCACCTCCCGCAGCTTCACGGCCTCGTTCGCCTTGCGCCGCAACCGGTCCAGCGCCCGGTTGCGCGCGGTCGTCGTCAACCACGCGCCGGGGCGGCGCGGGACGCCCTCGCTCGGCCACCGTTCCAGTGCCGTCGCGAAGGCGTCCTGCGCGCACTCCTCGGCGAGGTCCCAGTCGCCGGTCATCCGGATGAGCGTGGCCACCACGTGGCCCCACTCGTCCCGGAAGACCTCCGCGACCGCGTCCTGGCTCAGTCCTCCCAGAGCGGCCTCACCTCAACGGTCCCGAACTTCGCCACTGGGTGCGCCGCCGCGATCTCCAGCGCCTCGTCCAGGTCACCGGCCTCGATCAGGTCGAACCCCGCGATCTGCTCCTTCGTCTCCGCGAACGGCCCGTCCGACACCACCACCTCACCCCCGCGCACCCGCACCGTCGTGGCATCCGCCACCGGCCGCAACTGCGACCCGTCCAACCGCCGCGCCCCCGCCTTGTCCAGCCACGGCTCGATCGGGTCCACCTCGTCGACCTGAGCGGACTCGTCGGCGCAGATCAGCAGCATGTAGCGCATGGTCTTCCCTCCACATCACCATCGGTTTACGACCACCCGACGAACGGGGACGACCCACATCGACAGGGGCGGGAAACTTTTTTTCCCGCGGGATTCGGACACGGCCGGACCGGGGCTCCCCGACGGCCGTCGGCGCAGGCGGAGCCGCTGGTCATTCCCGGCGCAACGACTCCATGAGTCTTCGGGCGACCTCGACCAGCTTGGTGTTCGTGGTCTGCGACTCGTCCACGAGCTGCTGGAACGCCGCGTCGGCCTCGATCCCGTGCACGGCCATCAACGCCCCCTTGGCCTGGTCGATCTCGGCGCGGGACACGAGGGCCTTGGTGAGGTTGGTGATGATCTGGCGGGACCGCGACGAGCGGCGGGCGGCGGTGATGGCGCCGGAGGCGGCGGTGGTGAACAGCCTGAGCAGGGCCTCGTCGTAGGGGTCGAAGGCCTCGTCGGTGTAGCCGTAGACGTTGAGCGAGCCGAGCACGTCGTCGCCGACGGCGAGCGGGGCGGAGAGGTAGGCGCGGACGCCCGCCTCCTCGGCGGTGTCGGCGAACTTGGGCCAGCGCTGCCTGGCCTCGCCGACGGCCACGCGCACCGGGGTGAGGGTGCGGGCGGCCTCGAGGCAGGGCCCTTCGCCGGAGGCGTACTGGTCGGCGTCAATCCGGATGACGTCCTCGCTGGTGGAGGCGGCCGTGCTCGCGTGCTCGCCGTCGACGATGGTGATGGTCACCGCTCCGGCGTCCGCGATGACCCGCACCGCGGCCTCCGCCAGTCCCTGCAGGGCGTCCTGGATGGGCTCCTCGGAGGCCAGCACGCCCTGGAGGTCCTCCAGGGCTGCGCTCGCCTCGTCGAGTCGGGCAGCCGACTCCACCTCGTTGATGCTCACCAGCATTGTGTACACCCCGGAGGCGATACTGGCCCAGACGCGACGGGAGGTGTGTTGGTGCGTGTACTCCTCGTGGAGGACGACGACGGGGTGGCGGCCGCCCTCGTCGAGGCGCTCGGCGCGAACGGGCACGAGCCGGGGCGGGTGGGGCGGGGCGCGGACGCGTTGACGGCGCACCGCGACTTCGACCTCCTGCTGCTGGACCTGGGGCTGCCCGACGAGGACGGGCTGGAGGTGCTGCGCAAGATCCGGCGGATGGCCGACGTGCCGATCGTGGTGCTGACGGCGCGCGGTGACGAGCGGACGATCGTGCGCGCGTTGCGCCTGGGCGCCGACGACTACCTGGTCAAACCGGTGCGGCTGGCCGAGCTGCTGGCCAGGATGGACGCCGTGCGGCGGCGCAGCGCCCACGCCGCGCCGGGAGACCGGGTCGTGCGGACCGGTGACGTGGAGATCGACCTGGACGCCCGGCGGGTGCTGGTGGGCGGGCGGGAGGTGGCGTTGACCACCAAGGAGTTCGAGGTGCTGGCGGTGCTGGCCACCAGGCCGGGCACGGCGGTCAGCAGGCAGCAGCTCATGGACGAGGTGTGGGGTGACGCCTACCTCGCGGTGTCGCGGACCCTGGACGTGCACCTCACGGCGCTGCGGGCCAAGCTCGACCGGCCCGGTGTGGTGACCACGATCCGCGGTTTCGGCTACCGGCTGGCGACCGGGGAGTAGGGATGCGCCGCCGCCTGCTCGTCGTGCTCCTGCTGTTCTCCGCCACGGCCGTCACCGCGTTCGCGCTGCCGCTGCTGTCGAGCACGGCGGCCGAGCGCACCCAGCGGTTCGTGATCAGCCGCACGTCGGACGTCGACCGGTTCGCAGCGCTGGCGACCGGCGACCGGTCCGCGCTGGTCGCCGAGATCTCCGCCTACACCGCCGTGTACGACGAGCCGGTGCTGGTCGTCGACGGGCAGCGGCGGGTCGTCGCGCGGTCGGGCGAGCTGGACCCGGCGGACCCCGCGCTGGCGGCCGCGCTCGACGCCGCCCTGCGCAACCAGCCCGCGGCGCCCGTCCCCACCGTCCGCCCGTGGTCGACCGACCCCGTGGTGTTCGCCCGGCCGGTCGGCACCGGGACCGGCGTGGCGGGTGTGGTGGTGCTGCGCGCGTCCACCGAACGGGCCGCCGCCGACGTCGCGGTCGGCTGGGTGTGGGTGCTCGCGGGCGCGCTGGCCGCCGCGCTGGCGTGCGTGCTGCTGGCGCAGGTCGTGGCGCGGTGGCTGCTGCGCCCGTTGGCGGAGCTGGAGGGCGGGGTGCGGGCCGTCGCTTCCGGGCAGCAGCGGGCGCACGTGCCGAGCGGCAGCGGCCCGCGGGAGCTGCGGGCGCTGTCGGAGTCGTTCAACCGCATGTCCGACGCCGTGGCCGAGGCGGCCGACCAGCAGCGCAGGCTGATCGCCGACACCTCGCACCAGCTGCGCAACCCGTTGGCGGCACTGCGGTTGCGGATGGACACGCTGTCCGCGCGGGTCGGTCCCGACGGCACCTACGGGGCCGCGGTGGCCGAGGTCGAACGGCTGGAGTCCCTTTTGGACGGTCTGCTCGCGTTGGCGACGGCGGAGAGCACGGCGACCGAGGTCGCGGCGGGCGGTCGTGAACCGGCGTTGGCCGACCTCGGCGCGGTCGTGTCGGACCGGGCGGACTTCTGGGCGGCCGAGGCGGACGTGCCGACCGGGCTCGCGATCCTGGTGCGCTGCCCCGAGTCCGACCTCGCCCAGGTGCTGGACGTGCTGCTGGACAACGCCGCCAAGCACGGCGCGGGCGGGCGCGTGACGATGGGCGCCGACCGCGCGGCGGGCACCGCCTGGGTCGAGGTCGCCGACGACGGCCCCGGCCTCCCGCCCGCCGACCTCGCTCTGGCCACGACCCGGTTCTGGCGCGGCGGCACCGACACCCGCGGCACCGGCCTCGGCCTGGCGATCGCCGACCGGCTCGCCACCGCGCGCGGCGGCAGCCTGGACCTGTCCACCGCGCACCCGCACGGCCTGCGCGTCCGCCTCACCCTGCCGCTGGAGCCGCCGTTGTGAAGCGCCGCGCGTTCCTCCTCGGCGCCGTGGCGCTGACCGCCTGCGGCACCGGCACGCCCTCCGGCGACCTGACCATCGCGGCGGGCGAGCAGGGCGGCCTGTACCTGGACTTCGCCACGCTCCTCGCGGCCGCACTGGGCCCGGCCCTGCGCACGACCCCGAAGGCCACCGCGGGCAGCCTGGAGAACCTGTCGCTGCTGCGCGACCGCCAGGCGGACCTGGCCCTCACGCTGGCCGACACCGCCATCGGCGCGGACCTGCGGGCTCTGGGCCGCGTCTACGAGAACTACTTCCAGCTGGTCGTCCGCTCCGACGACCCGGCGACCGCCGTCCACGACCTCGCGGGCCGCGCGCTGTCCCTCGGCGCGCGCGGCGCGGGTGCCACCGTGTTCGGCGAACGGCTGGTCACCGCCGCCGCGCTCGGCGACCGCGTGGACCACCTGCCGCTCGCCGCGGCCGCGCAGGCGTTGGCGGACCGCCGGATCGACGCGTTCCTGTGGTCCGGCGGCCTGCCCACCCCGACGCTGTCCGCGCTGGACGAGGAGGTCCCGATCCGCCTGCTGCCGCTGGCCGACGTGCTCACCTCGCTGCGCGACCGCTACGGCCGCGTCTACGAGCCGGTCTCCGTCCCGGCGGGCGTCTACCGCTCCACCGCCGACATCCCCACGGTCGGCGTGGCCAACCTGCTCGTGTGCCGCCCCGACCTGCCCGACGACATCGCGGGCGCGGTCACCCGCGTCCTCGTCGGACGGGCCGCGGACCTCGTGCCGGACCAGGCGCTGGGCACCCAGTTCCTCGACGTCCGCAGCCTGATCGGCACCACCGACGTCCCCCTGCACCCCGGTGCCGCGGCGGCCTACCGCGACCTGCACGGCTGACCGGCCGCCCCACCGGGGACGCCGTCAGGGCAGGCGTTGACCGAAGACCAGCGCGGCCGCGGCGGCGAGCATGGCCAGGACGGTGCCCAGCACCAGCCACGGTTTGCTCGCGTCGGCCTGCTTCTTCTCGTAGCCGATCTGCTCACCGAGCGTGTCGTACACCCGGCGCAGCTCCTCGGCGCTGGCGGCCTTGAAGAACTCGCCGCCGGAGAGCTTGGCGATCTCCTTCATCGAGTCGTCGTCCACCGGCACGTCCTGGCGGCGGCCCTCGATCTCGACCACGCCCTCCTCCGTGCCGAAGGAGATCGTGGAGATCGGGATCCCGGCGGTCTTGGCGTCCTCGGCGGCATCGAACGCCTTGCGGGTGCCGACCGTCTCCTTGCCGTCGGTCATCAGCACGATGCGGGCGGGCGGCGGGCCGTCCGCGCCACCGACGACTTTGCCGAACGAGTCGATGGCGGCCATGGCGGCGACGATCGCGTCACCGGTGGCCGTGGACTGGGCGAGCTTCAGGTCGCCGATGCTCTGGCTGACCGCGTCGCGGTCGGTGGTCGGCGCGACCAGCACCGTGGCGGACCCGGCGAACGAGATGAGGCCGAGGTTGATGCCGGGGGTGAGGCCCTCGGCGAACGACTTCGCGGCGGCCTGCGCGGCCTCCAGCCTGCTGGGCTTGATGTCGGTGGCCTTCATGGACAGCGACACGTCGATCACCAGCATCACGGTCGCCCGGTTGCGCGGCACCTTCTGCTCGGCGGTCGGCCCGGCCAGCGCGACGGTCAGCAGCAGGAACGCCACCAGCAGGAACGCCGCGGGCACGTGCCGGTACCAGCCCTCGCGCTTCGGGGCGACCCGCTCCAGCAGCTCCAGGTTGGCGAACCTGAGCATCCGCCTGCGCCGCATCCGCTGCAGCACCACGTAGATCACGGCCAACGCGGCGACCGCGATCGCCAGCAGGAACCACCACGGAGTCGCGAACGCCCCCAAGCTGAGCCCGAACATCAGGCGACTCCTCCAGACCAGCGGCGTTTGCGGGCGACGACGAAGCGGACGACGTCGGCGATCCAGTCCGAGTCGGTGCGCAGCACCAGGTGGCCGGCACCGGCCTGGCGCAGCCCGGCGGCCACGTCCGCGCGGTGCTCGGCGGCGGCCGCGGCGAACTCCCGCCGCAGCAGCGGGGACGCGGTCACCTCGCGCTGCCGGCCGGACTCCGGGTCGGCCAGCACGACCGTGCCGACGTCGGGCAGGTCGATGTCGCGGGGGTCGACGATCTCGATCGCGACCAGGTCGTGCCGGGCGGACAGGGCGCGCAGCGGGCGCTGCCAGCCGGTGTCGCCGAGGAAGTCGGAGATCACCACGACCAGGCCGCGGCGGCGCGGCGGGCGGCGCAGCTGCTCGACCACACCGGCCAGGTCGCCCCTGGTGCCCTCGGGGGCGCGCGGGGTCTCGGCGACGCGGCGGATCAGGCCGCGGGAGTGGGCGAGCCCGCCCCGTGCGGGCACGCGGACCAGCGCGTCGCCGGTCGACACCAGGGCGCCGATCCGGTTGCCGCCGCCCCTGGTGAGGTGGGCGACGGCGGCCGTGGCGGCGATGGCCAGGTCGCGCTTCTCGCACACGGCGGTGCCGAAGTCGAGGCTCGGCGACAGGTCGACGGCCAGCCACGTCTCCAGCTCGCGGTCGGCGACGGTCTCGCGGATGTGCGGCACGGTCGTGCGGGCGGTGACCGCCCAGTCCATCCGGCGCACGTCGTCACCGGGCTGGTAGGTGCGGGCCTCGCCGGGTTCCGAACCCGGTCCGGGGACCAGTCCCAGGTGGTTGCCCTGGAGCAGCCCGTCGAGCCTGCGGCGCACTTCGAGTTCGAGGGTGCGCAGGGCGGCCTCCATGCGGCCGCCGTGCATCACCGGCGGCGCCCAGTTCGGGCGCGCGCCGGCTTCTCCGGCGCTCACGGCCTGCCGGCCATCCCGGCCTGCGCGGGCGCGACCGGCTGGCCGGTGGGCGGCTGCGGCCGGGCGGACACCTGGGGCAGCGGCACGGTCTGGAGCACGCGCGTGATGATGTGGTCGAGCGGCACGCCGTCGGCGAGCGCGTCGTAGGACAGCACGAGCCGGTGGCGCAGCACGTCCGGCACGACGTCGACGACGTCCTGCGGCAGCACGTAGTCCCGGCCGCGGACCAGGGCGAGCGCGCGGGCGGCGGCGATGATGCCGAGGCTGGCGCGCGGCGACGCCCCGTAGGCGACCCAGCCCGCGACGTCGTCGAGCTGGTGCTCCTTCGGCGCGCGGGTCGCGATCACGACGCGCACGACGTAGTCGACCAGGGCGTGGTGGACGAACACGCGGGAGGCGACCCCCTGCAGCCGCACGAGCTCCTCCGGGCTGAGCACCTGGCTCGGCACGGGCGCCTCGACGCCCATCCGGTAGACGATCTCGCGCTCCTCCTCGGCGGTCGGGTACTCGACCTGGATCTTGAAAAGGAACCGGTCGCGCTGGGCCTCGGGGAGCGGGTAGACGCCCTCGTTCTCGATCGGGTTCTGGGTGGCGAGCACGAGGAACGGGTTCGGCATCGGGAACGTCTTGCCGCCGATGGACACGTGCCGCTCGGCCATCACCTCGAGCATCGCCGACTGCACCTTGGCGGGCGCGCGGTTGATCTCGTCGGCGAGCACGAAGTTGGCGACGACCGGGCCGAGCTCGACGTCGAAGGTCTCGCTGCTCTGCCGGTAGATGCGGGTGCCGAGGATGTCCGCGGGCACCAGGTCGGGGGTGAACTGGACACGGGAGAACGACCCGCCCACGACCCGCGCGAAGGTCTCGACCGCGAGCGTCTTGGCGACACCGGGCACGCCCTCCAGCAGCAGGTGGCCCTTCGCCAGCAGGCCGACGAGCATCCGTTCGACCAACCGGTCCTGGCCGACGATGACGCGCTTGACCTCGAACACGGTCCGTTCGAGCAGCTGGGCATCACGCGCGGGCGTGCTGGGCGTCTCGCCCACCGAACCCTCGGTACCGGGACCGGACTCGGTCACGTGTCAACCTCCTAGAACACACACAGCACTGGCGGTTTCGCGAGCCTAGTCAACCGCGTGACCGGTGTGGCGCTTGTGAAGGGTGGACAGGTCCTCCGGCGTGTCCACGTCGTCGGCCTCGCCGGGCAGCGCGGGCACCTCCACCGGGGCCAACGGCCGCAGCACCGAGCGGAGTGAGGCGCCCTCGGGTTCGGCGGGCATGGCCGCGCGCAGGACGTCCACGCGCCAGACCCCGGCGAGCCACTGGAGCCGGCCGCCCGCGTCGACCAGCACCGCCCCCGCGCGGTCCCCGACGGCAGCCCGCAGACGGTCCACAGTGGAGGCCGTGACACCGGGCTGGTCCACCGCCAGCACGGCGGCGAGGTCCACATCGGCCAGTGCCGCCAGCCCCGCCGCGAGCCCGGCCACCGGTCCCCCGCCGGGCGGGTCCTCGCGCGTCCACACGACACCGTCGCGCTCCCCCGGTCCCACCACGACGACCCGTGCCGCTCCCCCGACGGCGGCGAGCGCGTGGTCGAGCAGGGTCCGGTCGCCGACCACCACCGAGGCCTTGTCCACGCCGCCGAGCCTGCTGCCGGAGCCCCCGGCGAGCACGATCGCCGCCCAGTCGGTCGCCACGCCCTACCCCGGCACGTCGTGCTTGATCGCCGCGGCCACCGCGTGGTCCAGGGCGAGGTGGGTGGCGCCGTGCAGCGGGGCGAGCGCGCCGAGGGTGCCGTGGTCCAGGCGGGTGGGGCTCGGCGACAACGTGGCCACGGCCGCGCGCACCGGGTCCAGCAGCGCCGGGTGGGTGCCGAGCGGGCCGCCGAGGAGCACCACCTCGGGGTCGACCACGGCCGTGACCGAGGCGACCGCGCGGGCGACGGCGGCGACCAGTGCCATCAGCACCGCCGGGGTGCCCGCGTCGAGGGCGCGCAGGACGGCCGCCACGTCGTTGGACGGGGCGTCCGAGCGGCCGAGGCCCGCGGCCGCGAGCTCGGTGGCCAGCGTGCGCCAGCCCGCGCCGGGCAGGTAGCCGACCTCGCCCGCCAGGCCGTGGGCGCCGCGGACCAGCGTGCCGCCGAGGTAGAGGCCGAGGCCCAGACCCGCGCCGACGTAGAGGTAGGCGAAGCTCGTGGCGTCGCCGAAGCGCTGCTCGGCCAACGCGGCCAGGTTGACGTCGTTGTCCACCAGCACCGGGGCCGTGACCAGGTCGGCGAGGATGTCGCCGGGGCTCAGCAGGCCTTCCGGGAACGGCGAGCGCGGCAGCGCGATGACCTCGCGCGTGTCGGGGTGGACCGGGTTCGCCATGGACACCGCGACCGCCCGCAACGGCCCGGCGGGCGGCTTGCGCAGCGCGGCGGAGACGGTGGCGCGCAGGGCTTCGGCGAGCGCCCCGGTGTCGCCCGCGCCGCCCGGCGGCCGGTCGTGCCGGTGCAGGACGCGGCCCGCGAGGTCGGCCGACCAGGCCTGCACGCCGGACTGGTCGACCTCGACGGCCAGCACCCAGCCCGCCGCGGTGCCCAGCTCGTAGAACGTGCCGACCCGGCCGCGGCGGCCGGTCTCCTGCGGTCCGGTGGCCGCCAGCAGGCCGCCCTCGGTGAGCCTGCGGACGGACTCGGACACCGTGGGCTTGGAGAAACCGGTCGCGGTGGCGAGCTCGGCCCTCGTCACGCGTTCGCGGCCGACCACCTCGTCGAACAGCTTGCGGTCGGTCGCCTCGCGCAGCACGGCCTGGGGCAACACCACTCTTGCGTCCTCTCCGTAGGCGGGTCTACGGTAGGGCAACGTTCTAGTTAGGTCACCTTACCAAATCGCGGAGGTACCTCGATGACACCCCAGGACATGCCCGCCGCCATCCGGTCGGCCAAGGCCGCGCTCCGGCAGCGGCTCGGCGACCCGGCCAAGGCGTTCGCCCGCGCCGAGGAGCTGGTGCGCGCCGAGGTCGACGAGGTCGTGGCCGCGCGCACCCGCGGCGAGCGGGTGTGGCCCGAGGTGCGCTACGCCGACGTCGCCGCGGGCACCGTCCCCGCCGACGTCGTGGCCGCCGTCCGCCGCCGCGGCTGCGCGGTCGTGCGCGGCACCTTCCCCCGCGCCCGCGCCGAGGCGTGGGACCGGGAGCTGGTGTCCTACCTGGACCGCAACGAGTTCGGGAAGACCTACGAGTACGTCGACGACGGCGTCTTCGGCGGCCTCGCCGCGGGCAGGCCGTCGATCTTCCCGATCTACTGGTCCAAGCCCCAGATGGAGGCCCGCGAGGACCCGGCGATGGTCGCCGTCCGCGGTTTCCTCAACGGCTTCTGGAAGCACGAGTCCGAGGGCAGGGTGTGGTTCGACCCCACCCGCGACACCGCCTACCCCGACCGCGTCCGCCGCCGCGCGCCCGGCGCCACCTCGGGCGGCCTTTCCCCGCACACCGACTCGGGCTCGGTCGAACGCTGGCTGCTCCCCGCCTACCAGGCCGTGTTCCGGCACGTGTTCGACGGCGACGTCGACGCCCACGACCCGTGGGACGGCGCCTACCGCACCGAGGTCCACGAGTTCGAGTCCACGGTCATGTGCTCCGCCTTCCGGACCTTCCAGGGTTGGACGGCGCTGTCCGACATGGAGCCGACCGAGGGCGTCCTGCACACCGTCCCGATCCCGTCGGCCATGGCGTACGTGCTGCTGCGCGCCCTCCAGGACGACGTCGCCGACGACGACCTCTGCGGCGCCGCCAACGGCCAGGCCCTCCCCGTCGACCCCACCTGGCACCCCCTGCTCCTGCCCGCCCTCACCCCCATCCCCACCGTCGAGCCCGGCGACACGGTGTGGTGGCACGGCGACCTGATCCACTCGGTCGGCGAGGTCACCGACCAGAAGGGGTGGGGCAACGTCATGTACATCCCGGCCAGCCCGCACTGCGAGAAGAACGCCGCCTACGCCGCACTGTGCGGCGAGGCCTTCCTGTCCGGGAAGAGCCCCTCCGACTTCGCCGCCGAGGACTACGAGGTCTCGTGGACGGGCCGCCCGACGGCCGCGGACCTGTCGCCGGTGGGGCGGGAGCAGTTGGGGCTGAAGGGATAGCGACCCCGCTGGTTCGACAGCGCGGGCCCCGGCCCCGCGGCCGGCGACCTCTCGTTCCGCGGTACCTCAAGCGGCGAGCGCTCAGAGCAGCCGCGTCGCGTAGGGCATGATGCCGCCGTAGCGGACGGGTGAGATGCGGACGCTGGAACCGGAGTACGGGGCCTCGATCATCATGCCGTCGCCGAGGTACAGGGCGACGTGGGTGCCGCCGCCGGGACCCCAGAAGAGCATGTCGCCGCGCTCGGCCTGGGCGAGCGGGACCTGGCGGCCGGAGGTGTACTGGTAGCCGCTGTAGTGCGGGATGTAGACGCCGGCGCCCGCGAAGGCGTACATCATCAGGCCGGAGCAGTCGAAGCCGACGCTGTAGTAGTCGCCGTAGGAGTCGCCGACGCCCCCGTCGCGGATGCCGACGGTGGGGCCGTTGTAGTTGCCGCCGCCCCACGAGTAGCGGGTGCCGAGGTAGGCCATGGCGCGGGCGATGGCGGTCTCGACGCCGCCACCGCCGCTGGGCGCGTAGACCGGTTCGGGGCTGTAGTCCGGTTCCGAGTCCTCGTACACGGGGGCCGAGTACACCGGGGCCGACGCGGCGGCGGCCGCTTCGGCGGCGCGGCGGGCGTTGTCGTCGTCCTCGCGCTGCTTGGCGGCGGCCCAGTCGTCGTACTGGGCGCGCTGGGCGGTGAGGCCGTCGACGGCGCCGAGCGCCTGGGCGAGCTCGGCCTCGACGGCGGCCTTGTCGTCGCGCAGCACGGCGGCCTGCCCGGCCTGGTCCTGCTGGGCGCGCACGGCGATGATCTGGGCGGCGTCGGCGTTGCGCTTGGCCTCGTCGGCGGCGGCCTGCTTGTCGTTGGCGACGTCGAGCGCGGCACGGGCGGCGGCGTCCTTGTTGGCCTTCTCGGTGCGGCTGCGCTCGATGGTGTCCATCGCGTTGAGGCTCGACCCGGACACGGCCTCCAGCAGCTGCGCCCTGGCCAGCAGGTCCTCGGGGCTCTTGGCCCCGAAGTACGCGCTGATCGAGCCGATGGTGCTGCCCTGCTGGTAGCTGGCGGCGGCGAACTCGTCGAGGTCGCGACGGCTGTCCTCGACGGCCTTGCCCGCGGCGTCGGCCTCGACCCCGGCCGACGCGGCGTCGGCGGCCGCCTTGGCCGCCTCGGCCTGCGCGGCCTCCAGGTCGACGCGGGCCTTGTTCGCGGCCTCCATCTTGGCCGCGACGTCGTCGGTCAGCTCCTGCAGCCGGGCCTCCGCGGCGGTGAGCCGACCGGTCAGCTCACCGACCCTGGCGGCCTTGGCGTCGGCGTCGGCACGGCTCTGGTCGATCTCGGAGTCGCTGGGGTTGGGCGGTGGCGGCGGGGCGGCGGAGCCCGGTCCGGCCGTGGACAGGGCCAGGACCACGGCCACCACACCGGAGACCGCGAGCCGAGCGACTGCCCGTCGTGTGGTCACGACGCCACCTCCCACCGATCAGCCCATCCGCGCTGGGCCGAACGGCCCAGCGCGAACGTTCACCGGGAGAGTGCCACTCCTACCCCTCCGATTTCACGGGGAACACGCACACCATCAACCACTCGTGTCACACGGACACCGAGAGTGATCAGTTCACCTTGCGCTCGCGGTCGGCCCAGTAGGGCTCGCGCAGCCGGAACTTCTGGATCTTGCCGGTGGCCGTGCGCGGGATCGCGTCGCGGAACTCGACGGACGTGGGCGCCTTGTACCCGGCCAGCTTCGCCTTGCAGTGGGCGATGATCTCGGCCTCGGTCACCTCGGCGCCCTCCGCCACGACCACCAGCGCCTTGATCGTCTCGCCCCACTTCTCGTGCGGCACGCCGATGACCGCGACCTCCGCCACGGACGGGTGACTGAAGACCGCGTCCTCGACCTCGATCGACGACACGTTCTCGCCGCCGGTGATGATCACGTCCTTGCGCCGGTCGGAGATCGTCAGGTAGCCCTCGTCGTCGAGGTAGCCGCCGTCGCCGGTGCGGAACCAGCCGTCCTCGATGGCGTCGGACGTCGCCTCGGGGTTCTCCCAGTAGCCGTCCATCACCACGTTCGAGCGCGCCAGCACCTCGCCGTCCGACGAGATCCGCAGCCGCGCGCCGAGCGCCGGGGCGCCCGCGCGGGACAGCTTGTGCGCGCGCTCCTCGGCGGGCAGGTCCACGTCCTCGGGCCGGGTCCGGTTGAACGTGAGCAGCGGCGCGGTCTCGGTGAGGCCGTAGATCTGCTGGAACTCCCAGCCCAGCTCCTCCGACATCCGCGCGATCGTCCGGCTCGGCGGCGGCGCGCCGGCGCACACCACGCGCACCCGGTCGCGGCCGGGGATCTCGCCCTCCCACGACTGCGCCGCGTCCAGCACGCTGTTCCACACCGCGGGCGCCCCGCACATCAGCGTCACGCCGTGGTCGCGCACGCGGCGCAGGATCTCGGCGCCGTCGACCTTGCGCAGCACGACCTGCGGCACGCCCAGGCCCGCGAGCCCGAACGGCATCCCCCAGCCGTTGCAGTGGAACATCGGCAGCACGTGCATGTAGACGTCCCGCTCCCACGCGCGGGTGTGCATCGCGAACGTGACCGCGTCGACCCAGATGTTGCGGTGGGTCAGCCGCACGCCCTTGGGCCGCGCGGTCGTGCCTGAGGTGTAGTTGATCGTGGCGGTGGCGTCCTCGTCCGGCTCGGCCCACGGCCGGGGCTCGGTGTCGAACCGCATCAGCCCGGTCTCGGTCTCCTCGCCCAGGGTGAACCGGTGCCGCGCGGTGATCCCGTCGAGCGCCTTGAGCTCCGGGTCGACCAGCAGCACCGAGGCGCCGCTGTGCCCGACGATGTAGGACACCTCCTCGGGGCTGAGCCGGAAGTTCACCGGCACGCACACCCGGCCGCTCGCGGGCACGGCGTGCAGCAGCTCCAGCAGCCGCGCCGAGTTGTGGCTGACCACGGCGACCCGCTCGCCCTCGCCGATTCCCAACGCGTCCAGCCCGGCCTGCCAGGCGCGCGCCCGCACGGCCATCCCGCCGTAGGTCGTCGTCGCCACGGGGTCCGCGGGCTGGTCGGGTTCGTCGACGGTCGCCGTCGTGTCGCGGAAGACCAGCTCGGCGCGGCTCAGGAAGTCCGCGATCGTCAGTGGCACCTTCATGGGACGCACCTCCGCAGTCGATCAGGTGTTCACCCTAATCACCACGTGCTCGGATCGCCCCACGTCCGCACCGGCCGTTCGGGATCCGCCCGCGGCACGGCGACCAGCTCGGGCAGCACCAGCTCCACCGGTGCGCGGACGACCGCGGCCGCCAACCCGTCCAGCGGGGTCGGTTCGGCGTTGCAGACCACGACGGCGGCACCCGCGCGGGCGGCGAGGACGACCAGGTCCGCGGCGGGCTGGACCAGCAGGGACGTGCCCGCGACCAGCATCAGGTCGCAGTCCAGGGCCGCGGTGCGGGCGGCGCGCAGGACGTCCGGGTCGAGGGGTTGGCCGAACGACACGGTGGCGGGCCCGAGGACACCGCCGCAGGCCTCGCAGGACGGGTCCGGGTCGCCCGCGCGGACGCGGTCGAGCGCGGCGGACATCGGGGCGCGGGCGCCGCAGCCCAGGCAGGCGGTGGCGCGCATCGTGCCGTGCAGCTCGACGACCCGCCCCGATCCGGCACGGCCGTGCAGGCCGTCGACGTTCTGGGTGAGCAGCGCGCGCAGCCGCCCCGAGCGCTCCAGGTCGACGAGCGCGCGGTGGGCCTCGTTCGGCTCGGCCGTCCAGACCGGGTGGCGCAGGCGCGCGCGCCACGCGGTCCGGCGCACCTCGGGGTCGGCCGCGTACGCGTCGACCGGCGGCTCGGACGACCACACGTCGACGGCGGCGGGGCCGCGGAAGTCGGGGATGCCGGACGCGGTGGAGACCCCGGCGCCGGTGAGCACCGCGACGCGGCGGGCGGTGGCCACCGCCGCGCCCGCCGCACCGGTGTCCGCGCTCACTCCCCCACCGTTCCACACGTCCCCCGGTGAACCGCGACCGCCATTTTCGCGTGTTGGGTGAAATGACGCCGGGAAAGGCTGGGAACATGACGTGGTGAGCGTGATGCGTGTCGGTTGCGGGGTAGGTGCTCTCGGTTTGATAACGACCGTGGCCGGCTCGTTCTTGCCGTGGCTGCGGTCGGGAACCGTGAACAGGGACAGTTACGAAGTGCTCGCGCTGCGTGGCTGGGCGGGGCTGTCGAACGGGTCCGGCGAGGTCATCAGGGTCGCGTGGGTCGCGATGACACCCGTCGCCGTGGTTGCCGTGTTGCTGTTCACGTTCGGACTTCGCCGATTCGCCGCGTGGATCGGAATTCTTTTTGGCACCATCACGGGAACGGTGGCGGCACTTGTCACCGTCCAAGGGGGCAACGAGGGCGCGATGGTCGGGATCAACCCGACCGGACCCGCCGTGGCCCTCTGTGGTGCTGTGCTGGCGATCGCGGGGGCGATCACCGTGCTCACCGCGTCGACCCGCACAGCGATCAGGACCCCAGGAGGAACACCGTGAGCTACCCAGGTGGCGGCGGCGGCGAATGGCCCCCGCAGAACAACCCGCACCAGCAGCCGGGCCAGCAGGGCTACCCCCAGCAGCCGCAGCAGCCCCAACAGGGCGGGTGGCAGCAGAACCCCCAGCAGGGCGGGTACCCGCAGTCCAACCCGCAGGGCTTCCCCCAGCAGCAGCCGGGCGGCTACCCGCAGACCGGGCCGCAGGGCTTCCCCCAGCAGCCGGGCTACCCGCAGTCGAACCCCCAGGGGTTCCCGCAGCAGCCCCCGCAGCAGCAGCCGGGCTGGGGGCAGCAGCCGCCGCCGCAGTTCCCCGGCGGCCAGCAGCCGTTCGGCTACGCCTCCGGTCCCGCGCCGAAGAAGAAGCGCACCGGCCTGGCGATCACCGCCGTCGTGGCCGTGGTCGCGCTGGCCGCGGGTGCCGTCGTGACGGTCTACGCGCTGAAGAACTCCGACGACGTGGCGGCGGGCGCCCCGAGCCCCGCGGCGGCGGCGAACAACCTGGTCAGCGCGCTGGGCAGCGGTGACGTCATCGGCATCATGAACGGCCTCGCGCCCGCCGAGGCGAAGCTGAGCAAGGACTACCTGACCGGCACGGTCGACGAGCTCAAGCGGCTCGAGGTGCTGAAGAAGGAAGCCGACCCGAACAAGATCAGCGGCGTCGACTTCAAGGCCGAGAACATCAAGTTCGACGAGGGCGCGGCCGAGAAGGTCAACGACCACCTCGTGATCAACAAGCTCACCGAGGGCAAGATCACGCTGACCTCGGACGTCAAGAAGATCCCCCTGACCGACAAGCTGGTCGAGGCGATGGGCGTGCAGGACGAGAAGCCCACCACCGAGACCATCGACATCGCCGAGGAGATCAAGAAGTCCAACAAGGGCGAGCCGCTGCGGATCGCGTCGATCAAGGTCGGCAGCGACTGGTACCCCAGCCTCTTCTACACGATCGCGGACAACGCGCTCCACGAGGAGAAGCTGAAGTGGCCGTCGAGCCCGATCGCCCCGGCGGGCGCGAGCTCGGCCGAGGCCGCGGCGAAGAGCCTGGTCGAGGCGGCCATGGCGGCCGACCTGACCAAGGTCATCGCGCTGCTGCCGCCGGACGAGATGGGCGTGCTCCAGGACGTCGGCCCGGTGCTGATCGACCAGGCGGGCCGGATCCCGGCCACCGGCGCGAAGCTGACGGCGTTCGAGACGGACTCCAAGGACGTCACCGGCGGCACCCAGCTGACCATCAAGAAGCTCGGCGTCGAGGTCGACGGCGAGAAGGTCGAGGTCGTCCGCTCCGGCGACTGCTACGCGGTCACCGCGCAGGGCCAGAACCAGAAGCTGTGCGCCGACGAGATCACCCAGCTCGTCGAGCAGCAGAGCGGTACGAGCGTGCCGAGCGCGGCGCTCGACGTGATCGCCCGGATCGGGTCGCGGGTGCTCAAGGACGGCATCGGCGTCGTGTCCACCGAGGTCGACGGCAAGTGGTACGTGAGCCCCATCCGCACGTACAGCGAGCTCGGCCTGACCCTCATGCGGGGTCTGGAGCCGAAGGACATCGACGAGCTGCTCAAGCTCGCCAAGTAGTCCTCCACCTGCGCGGACGCCCCGCCACCCGACCACGGGTGGCGGGGCGTCCGTCGTCCGGGACCGCAACAGGTCCAGACCAGTCCTTGACCGGCGCCCGATCCCGGTGCTTGGATTCGGAAAGAACCTTTCCCATCCAAATCCGCCGCCCTGTGGATCTGGAAGGACGATCGATGGCCGACATCGGACGACGTGCCGTGCTCGCCGGACTGGCCGCCGGGGCGGCGGTCCCCCTCCTCGGAACGGACCGGGCGCGCGCGGCGTCGTGGCGGCTGAAGTGGAGCCCGGTCGCGTCGAGCGCGGGACTGAACGCCTTCGAGGGCGTGGAGGACTGGGGCCTCACCTCGCACGGCGGCTCGCACATCTACGTCAAGGGCAACGACTACCGGTTCACCGTGCACACGGTGGACCGGGAGGCGAAGGACGACAGGCAGCGCAGCGAGGTCAAGGGCATGCGCTCGGACGGGTCGCTGCTGACCGTGAAGAACGGCCAGACGTGGCGCTGGAACTACCGGATGTGGATCCCCGGCACGCTCAAGGCGACCACCAGCTTCACGCACATCTTCCAGACCAAGATGCCCGGCACCGGCACCCTGCCGCTGACCGTGATGTCGTTGCGCCACACCGGCGGCGTGCCGAAGATCGAGTTCAGGATCTACGGGCCGGACATCACCGTCGGGTCGGTGGACCTGGTGCCGCTGCAGGACAAGTGGATCGACGTCGAGATCGAGCAGAGGATCGGCAACGGCAGCGCCGGCCGGGTCCGCTGGGCGCTGCGCGACGCGGGCAGCACCGTCATCGACGCCACCAGGAACGGCGACACCTACCTGGACGACGTGGTGCGCCCGAAGTGGGGCATCTACCGGTCCCTGGACGACAGCGCGCACCTCGTCGACACGTACCTGCTGCTGCGCGACATGAAGGCCTACCAGTACGCCTGACGGGTGGCCCGCCGGGCGCGCGCCTCACGCCCGGCGGGGCCCCAGCCGCCACGCGACCGCCGCCGCGACGACGACCAGCAGCACGGCGGCGCCGGCCGCGAAGGGAAGCGCGGCGAGGTCCTGCTGGGCGAGCCCGCCGAGCATCGCGCCGACCGGCGTGCCGCGGCCCGCCTTGTAGGTGAGCGCCACGACCGCGACCACGGCCAGCAGCGACGGCCCGGTGCGGACGATGACCGGGCGCGAGCACAGCATCCCGACGGCGAGACCGGTCAGCCCGCACACCAGGTGCGCGGCGAACCCGAGCCCGACCACGCCCGCGGTGTAGGGGTGCGGGTTGGTGAACACCGGCCAGAGGGTCGCGAGCACCGCCAGCACCACGGTGCCGAGCGCGCCCAGCAGGGCCTGCGCCGACGCCACCCGGCCCCACCCGCCCGCGGTGACGGCCGTGACGGCGCGCTGGGTCGGGTCCTCGGTGGTCGCGACGACGACGCCGAGCCACGCGGCGACCGGGTAGACCAGCGCGCACGACCCCGCGTAGGCGAACAGCGCCTCGCCCGCGTCACCGCTGAACATCATGCCCAGCACCGCGCAGTGCAGCAGCAACGGCGGCAGGTAGCGCTGCGAGCGCAGCAGGTCCACGGCCAGGTAGCGCACCAGGGCGGTCACGGGCGGACGCTCCGCGCCGCCCGCTCGGTCACTCGTTCACCCGTTAGTGGCATACCCCGATTGTCGCCCACCTGGCGCGCCCCGGCCCCGTGGGGTGCGCTTCGGCCGCGGCCGTGCCCGTTCGGTCAGGTCAGGCGCAGGGGGCGAACATCCCGCGGGTGCCGGTCGGGTAGGCGGCGCGGTCGCTGAACCGGCAGCCGAAGTCGGCCGCCGAGGCGGCGTCGACGTCGTCACCGGCGGGCCGCCTGCCGCGGTCGACCCAGTCGACCAGCGCGGTCCACGCGGCACCGACCTCGCTGGGCGCGAACTCGCAGTGCTCGACCGTGCGGATGGCGCGCTGCACGACCTGCCCGCCGCGGCCGTTGCGGACCACGTCGCGGTGGTAGAGCTGCTCCATCGAGAACGGGACGAACATGTCGCCGACGCCGTGCAGCGAGAGCACCGGCGCGGTGGGCCTGCCCGCGATCCGCGGGATCTCGGTCAGCGCGGGCGAGACCCGGCTCCGCCAGTCCTCGGGCGCGACCCGCTCCACGGCCCGGTTGACGTCCACCGGCCTGGTCGGGCTGTACCGGGTGGTCAGGTTGGTCGCGATGCGGCCGGGGTTCTCGGCGAGCCGGTCGCCGGTCGTGGGCGCGCCGAGGCCGAACAGGAAGTCCTTCCAGTACGCGAAGGCGTTCGCGTCGGCGGGGCGCGGGCCGCCGGACCGCTCGACCGCGATGGACCGGAACTGCTTGCCGCGCTCGTTGGTGGTGTCCGGACCGCCGGGCACGAGTCCCGTCAGGCCCAACGCGGCCTGGACGCGCGGGACGACGGCGGTCACGTAGTCGGCGGGCGGCGGGTAGGCGTCGATCCCGGCCAGCGCCTGGGACGTGAGCTGGAAGTCGAGGAAGAAGTCCATCAGCTCCTGGTCGCCGAGCACCCCGCACATCGGCAGAGCGCCGTCGTAGAAGCCGGGGTACTGCTCCAGCGACCGGCCGATGACGTGCCCGCCCATGGACACACCGGCCACGAACACCTTCCTCGGCCTGCCCACGAGCTGCCCGAACCGCAGCGCGAGGTCGTGCGTGCCGGTGACCCCGGCGCGGACGTCGTAGGCGTTGTCGTAGTACGACGAGGCCGCCCACGCGTAGCCCTGCTGGAGCAGCGTGGTCCGCAGCCCGTAGGCGGGCGGGTCCACGGTCAGCACCTTGCCGGTGCCGCGGTAGCCGTGCGCCCACATGGTGAGGCGGCCGTTCCAGTTCGGCGGCACCTCGATCGTGTAGGCGGCGTGCCGGTAGACCCCTTGCAGGACCCGGCTGGGCTTGCCGCCGACGGACTCCGGCGGCAGGGGCGGGTTGACGACCGAGTAACCCGGCAGGGGCTGGTCGTCCGGCACACCCCGCCCGGCGACCTCCACGTCGGCCGACCCGACCGGCTCCGCGGCCACGGCGGGCGCGCCGCCCGCGACCAGCACGAGCCCCAGCAACGACACCACGACCCGCGTCCGCAACATCCCTCGGCACCTCCGTCGGCTCCGCCACGATCCCACCGCGCCGGACCGCGCCGCGCCACCCCCAAACGTCCCAACCGGACTCGAAGTCGTTGGCGGGCAAGGAGGATCACCATGATCGGTTCAGACGGACGTCAGGTCCGCACGCTCTTCACCGAGCAGCCCATCCGCAGCGCGTCGGCCAGCACGCGGTCGCTGACGGCGGTCTCGACCAGCAGGCTGAGCCTGCCGTCGGAGGCGGACAGGACGCGGACGCCGTCCCAGTCGCCGATGACGGTGGTGGTGAGGTCGCTGACCTGCACCAGTTCGATGGCCACGCCGGTGGCGGCCGCGGGACCCTGCATCACGACCTCGTGGGCGTCGGGCAGGGCGCGGGCGGTGCCGCGGTGGTCGGTGACCAGCACGGTGGCCTCGGCGGCGGTGACGAGCTCGGCCAGCACGGCGCTCGCGCCGGTGTCCAGGCCGGTCCACGGCTCGTCGAGGACGAGCAGGTCCTTCGCGAGGAACGCCTGCGCGATGGCGACCTTCTGGGTGTTGCCCTTGGACAACGTCGAGATCGGGGCGTCCGGGTCGCCCCGGAAGCCGAGGGCGTCGAGCACGTCGGCGCCGGTGCTCCCGCGCACCGCGGACATGTGCCGCAGGTACGCCTTGGCCGACAGCCGCAGGCCCGCCGGGAAGCGCTCGGGCAGGTAGCCGACGGATCTCGGTCTGCCCTTGACCCGTCCACCGCTGGGCGACGTGACACCTGCGATGATCCTGAGCAGGGTCGACTTGCCGGAGCCGTTGCCGCCAGCGATGACGGTCAGCTCGCCGGGCTCGAAGGTGAGGTCCACGTCCTGGAGCACCCAGGGTCCGCG
The DNA here is from genome assembly GCF_003002815.1 of Umezawaea tangerina. Taxonomy (GTDB): domain Bacteria; phylum Actinomycetota; class Actinomycetes; order Mycobacteriales; family Pseudonocardiaceae; genus Umezawaea; species Umezawaea tangerina. Next base: position 506,120 of record NZ_PVTF01000009.1, read on the forward strand.
GCCGTAGCGCTTGCCTACTCGTTCCAGTCGGATCACCGGGACATCCTGCCGCGAGTTAGGTGAGCCTGGCTTGAAGCCCTATAAAGGACACGCGTACTGTTTAAACCAGAGGGCAACGTCTGCGCCACCAGCGCGAGTGCGCAAGACTCGCCTTGTTCCCAACCACCAGACTTGCGCTGTATGGAGTTGACGTGACTGCACCTTCGAGCAAGGACAGCTTCGGCGCCCGCGGTTCGCTCTCAGTAGGAGACGCCTCTTACGAGGTGTTCCGGCTGAACGCGGTCGAGGGTGCCGAGCGCCTGCCGTACAGCCTGAAGATCCTGCTCGAGAACCTGCTGCGGACCGAGGACGGCGCGAACATCACCGCCGACCACGTCCGCGCGCTCGCGAGCTGGGACCCGACGGCCGAACCGTCGACCGAGATCCAGTTCACCCCGGCCCGCGTGGTCATGCAGGACTTCACCGGCGTGCCCTGCGTCGTCGACCTCGCCACCATGCGCGAGGCCGTGACGCAGCTCGGCGGCGACCCCACCAAGGTCAACCCGCTGGCGCCCGCCGAGCTGGTCATCGACCACTCGGTCATCGCCGACGTCTTCGGCCGCCCGGACGCGTTCGAGTCGAACGTGGACCTGGAGTACGAGCGCAACTACGAGCGCTACCAGTTCCTCCGCTGGGGCCAGACCGCGTTCGACGAGTTCAAGGTCGTCCCGCCGGGCACCGGCATCGTGCACCAGGTGAACATCGAGCACCTGGCCCGCGTGGTCATGACCCGCAACGGCCAGGCGTACCCGGACACCCTCGTCGGCACCGACTCCCACACGACCATGGTCAACGGCCTCGGCGTGCTGGGCTGGGGTGTCGGCGGCATCGAGGCCGAGGCGGCCATGCTCGGCCAGCCCGTGTCGATGCTGATCCCGCGCGTGGTCGGCTTCAAGCTGCACGGCGAGCTGCCCGCGGGCGCCACCGCCACCGACCTGGTGCTGACGATCACCGAGATGCTGCGCCAGCAGGGCGTCGTCGGCAAGTTCGTCGAGTTCTACGGCAAGGGCGTCGGCGCCGTGCCGCTGGCCAACCGCGCCACCATCGGCAACATGAGCCCGGAGTTCGGCTCCACGGTCGGCATCTTCCCGATCGACCAGGAGACCATCGACTACCTGAAGCTCACCGGCCGCTCCGCCGAGCAGATCGCGCTCGTCGAGGCCTACGCCAAGGAGCAGGGCCTCTGGCACGACCCGGACTTCGAGGCCGTCTACTCCGAGACCCTGGAGCTGGACCTCGCCACGATCGTCCCGTCCATCGCGGGCCCGAAGCGGCCGCAGGACCGGATCGAGCTGACCAACGGGCGCGAGTCGTTCCGCCAGGCCCTCAAGGCGTACGTGGCGCACGGCGACGTCGAGGCGAAGTCGGACGTCGACGACGCCATCGAGGACACGTTCCCGGCCAGCGACCCGATCGCAGTGCACGAGGGCGAGAACGGCGGCGGCAAGCCGCACGTCTTCCACTCCGCCGCCGAGGGCGCGCAGGGCCGTCCGAGCAACCCGGTCAAGGTGTCGCTCGACGGCGCCGAGTTCGAGCTCGACCACGGCGCCGTGGCCATCGCCGCGATCACGTCGTGCACGAACACGTCCAACCCGTCGGTCATGATCGGCGCGGCGCTGCTGGCCAAGAAGGCCGTCGAGCGCGGCCTGGAGCGCAAGCCGTGGGTCAAGACGACCCTCGCGCCCGGCTCCAAGGTCGTCATGGACTACTACGAGCGCGCGGGCCTCACCCCGTACCTGGAGAAGCTCGGCTTCCACCTGGTCGGCTACGGCTGCACCACGTGCATCGGCAACTCCGGTCCGCTGCAGGACGAGATCTCCGAGGGCATCCAGGCCAACGACCTCGCCGCGGTGTCCGTGCTCTCGGGCAACCGCAACTTCGAGGGCCGGATCAACCCGGACATCAAGATGAACTACCTGGCCAGCCCGCCGCTGGTCGTGGCGTACGCGCTCGCCGGGTCGATGGACAAGGACATCACCACCGAGCCGCTGGGCAACGACCAGGACGGCAAGCCGGTGTACCTCGCCGACATCTGGCCGTCGGCGCAGGAGGTCGCGGAGGTCGTCTCCACGTCGATCACCTCGGAGATGTTCACCAAGGACTACGCCGACGTGTTCGCGGGCGACCAGCGCTGGCAGTCGCTGCCGACGCCGACCGGCAAGACGTTCGAGTGGGCCGAGGACTCGACCTACGTGCGCAAGCCCCCGTACTTCGAGGGCATGGAGATGGACCCGAAGCCGGTCACCGACGTGTCGGGCGCCCGCGTCCTCGCGCTGCTCGGCGACTCGGTCACCACGGACCACATCTCCCCCGCCGGCTCGATCAAGGGCGATTCCCCCGCGGGCAAGTACCTGACCGAGCACGGCGTGGAGCGCAAGGACTTCAACTCCTACGGCTCCCGCCGCGGCAACCACGAGGTCATGATCCGCGGCACGTTCGCGAACATCCGGCTGCGCAACCTGCTGCTGGACGACGTCCAGGGCGGGTTCACCCGCAACTTCCTGGCCGACGACGCGCCGCAGACCACGATCTACGACGCGTCTGCCGCCTACGCCGAGGCCGGTGTGCCGCTGGTCGTGCTGGCGGGCAAGGAGTACGGCTCCGGCTCGTCGCGCGACTGGGCCGCGAAGGGCACCGCCCTGCTGGGCGTGCGCGTCGTGATCGCCGAGTCGTTCGAGCGCATCCACCGCTCGAACCTGATCGGCATGGGCGTGCTGCCGCTGCAGTTCCCCGCAGGCGAGACCGCCGCGTCGCTGGGCCTGGACGGCACGGAGACGTTCGACGTGTCCGGCGTGACCGTGCTCAACGACGGCTCCACGCCGTCGACCGTGCACGTGGTGGCGACCAAGGCCGACTCGAAGGTGGAGTTCGACGCGGTCGTCCGCATCGACACCCCCGGCGAGGCGGACTACTACCGCAACGGCGGCATCATGCAGTACGTGCTGCGCAAGATGGTCCGCAGCTAGTGCGGTGACCACGGATCCTCGCCGGGGAGTTCCGCCGTCCAGGCGGTCCCCGCGAGCGGCTGGGCCCGGAAGTGCCCGCCGAGGATCGTGGTCGCCACAGTGGGTTCCCGCTCACGGCGAAGGCCCGTCCGGTTCGCACCGGGCGGGCCTTCGCCCTGTTCTAAGGTCTTGCCGTGCAACGATTCCTGACCGCTCTCGACCTCGCGTTCGCCGATCCGCCCGCCGTCGACCTGTCGGACGGGTGCTCGGCCTGCTTCAGCGAGCCCGACCTGGCCGTGCTCGCCGGTGACCCCGCGCGCATCCCGGTGGACCTGGCCACGACCGCGCTGCGCAAGTCGGCCGACCACTGGTCGCCCGAGCAGTGGCGGGCGCTTTGGTCAAGGACCGCGCCGCGGGTGGTCCGGGAGGTCCTCGCCGAGCGGGGCCGCGGGCTGGTCGACCGGGAGCTCGCGTCGTTGGGTAAGGGTCACGCGGACCTGTCCTCGTGGCCCGAGCGGCAGCGGACGGCGCTCGACGACGCGCTGGCGGCCGTCCTGGAGGTGGCCGTCACCTACGGCGACCCCGCGCACGAGGTGACCACGCTGCTGGGCGGGCTGGCGTGCGCGTACGACGACCTCGGCCCGTGGCTCGCCCGGCTCGACGCGCTGCGCGGGCCGCAGGCGGACGCCGGTGTCGTCCGGCTCGCGCTGGAGTGGACCACCGGCCTGCTGCGGGGCGAGGACCAGTGGTTCACCTGGTGGTGGCCCGCGGACCCGGCGGCCGTCGTCCGGGAGTGGGTGTGCTCGGCGGCCGTGCGGGACCGGGTGCGGCGCTTCGCGGCGGCCCACCCCGGCTGCAAGACCGCGTCGGACGTGCTGCTCGCCTACACCGCGCTCGACGAGGGCGCCCGCTCCCCCTGGTACCACCCGGCGACCGGGTACGACCGGTGGCAGGCGATGGGGCAGCCGACCGGCTACGCCTGGCTGATCCCGGTCTGACGTGGACGCGCGCGAGCGGGTGACCGAGGTCCTGGCCGGGCACTGGCCGTCCTACCGCGACGTGGTGCCGCTCGGCGAGGGGCAGGACAACGTGGCGTACGAGGTGGACGGCGAGCTGGTGGTGCGGTTCGCGAAGCACCCCGACCCGGCGGAGACCGACCGGGAGGCGCGGCTGCTGGCGAAGGTGGCCGAGGTGTCTCCGATCCCTGTTCCGACACCGGTGTTCTCGGTGCCGGAACAGGGATGCCTGGCGTACCGGAAGGTGCCAGGAACCACGCTGCTGCGGTTGGCGGACCCGCCCGCCGCTCTCCTCGGGACGGTGCTGGGCGTGTACCTGGCCGTGCTGCACGCCGTGCCCGCGGAACGGATGGCCGACGTGGTCGGCGTGGACGACGACCCGCCCGCCCGGTGGCTCGCGGAGGCGGCGGAGCTGTACGTCCCGGACACGGTCCCGTCCGTCCACAGAGGACCGATCGAGTCCTTCCTGTCCGCCGCACCACCCCCGGCCCGGTCCGCGCGGGTGTTCTCGCACAACGACCTCGGCGTCGAGCACGTCCTGGTCGACCCGCGCTCGTGGAGGGTCACCGGCGTGATCGACTGGACGGACGCGGCGTTCTGCGACCCGGCCTACGACTTCGGCCTGCTCCACCGCGACCTCGGTCCGGCCGCGCTGGACGCCGCGCTCGCCGCGTACGGGACGGACGCGCCGCGTGAGCGCGCGGTGTTCTACGCCCGGTGCACCGTGCTGGAGGACCTGGCGTACGCGCTCGACACCGGGAAGTCCGTCTACGCCGAGAAGTCGCTGGCCGCCCTGAGCTGGCTGTTCCCAGGGCGGTAGTCGCGGGTGCCGAGCAGCACCGCGGCCAGCGCGACCGCCATCGCCACCAGGTAGCCGACCTGGAAGGCGACCGGGTTCGCCGTGGGGACGAGGATCGGGCTCCACAGGCCCATCGGGGTGTCGTCGCCGGGGACCGAGAAGAACTGCCACTGCGTCCAGTTCCAACCGAGGTGCAGGCCGAGCGGCAGGGCGATCCCGCCGGTGCGCAGGGCCGCCACCCCGAACACGACGGCGCCGATCGCCGGGCCCGCCGCGGTCCAGAGGAGCTCGAGGCCGCCGGACTTCACCGACGGGGACGTGCCGAGGTTGACCAGGTGGTAGCCGCCGAACCCGACGGCGAGCAGGCCGACCGCGACCTTCGGGCCGAGGCTGTCCGCCAGGCGCCGCAGGGCGTAACCGCGGAACACCAGCTCCTCCACCAGCACGGCGAAGAAGAAGTACGCGGTACCCGTGAGCGCGACCGACCCCGTGAACGCCCTGTTCGGCACCCAGTACAGGACCCCGTGCAGCATCAGGCCCCACGCGAGTCCGCACACGAGCGCCGTGCCGACGACCGCGCCCACCGCGAACCAGGCCAGGCGCTTGAGCCTCCCGGTCGCGGGGCGCTTGCCGTCGAACAGCCGCGTCAGCACCAGGACCAGCGCCGCGGCGATCGCCACCACCGGCCACGGGCCCTTGCCGAGCATCCCGCCCAGCACCGCCGCGACGACCACCGCCGCCGCGCTGAGCGCGAGGAACCCCGCGACCTTCCACCCCGTACCGATCACGTCGCGCCGCATGTGCGCAAGTAGACACCACCGCGGGTCCGGGTTGGGCGCTTTCGACTGTTAGCGTGGCTAATCATGTGGACTGGACTGCTGCTCGCCGGTGTGGTGGTCACCCTCGGCGGTCTGGTCCAGGGGCTGGCCGGTTTCGGACTGGCCCTCGTGGCCGTCCCCATCCTCGCCCTGCTCGACCCGTCCCTGCTGCCCGTGCCGATCCTGATCACCGCCATGACGCACTCGGTCCTGAGCCTCGCGCGCGAGCACCGGCACGTCGACTGGCACGGCGTCGGCTGGGCGATGATCGGCCGCCTGCCCGGCACCGCCATCGGCGTCCTGCTCGTGGACTCGTTGGACCAGAAGCGGTTCAGCCTCCTGATCGGCGTCGTCGTGCTGGCCAGCGTGCTCCTGTCGATCACCACCTGGACCCCGCGCCCCACCAAGGTGTCCCTCGTGATCGCGGGCCTCACCAGCGGCTCGTTCGGCACCGCCATGTCCGTCGGCGGCCCTCCCGTCGCCATGCTCTACCAGAACTCCCCCGGCGCCCTGGTCCGCTCCACCCTCGCCGCCTACTTCGTCCTCGGCTCCATCACCTCGGTCACCGGCCTCGCCATCGCGGGCCAGGTCCACACCCCCCAACTCCTCACCGGCCTCCTCCTCATCCCCTTCCTCATCCTCGGCTTCCTCCTCTCCAGCCCCCTTCGCAAACTCGTCGACACCAACGGCATCCGCACCCCCGTACTCGTGCTGTCCACCATCACCGCCGTCACCCTGATCGTCCGCAGCGCCATCGGGTAGGCGGTGGCTTTCGTCGTAGGACAGGCGCGATCACACCCGTCGCTCATGACGCCATCGCGGAGCTGGCGGTCGGTGCCCCCTCCGCCACCGCCCGCCCGCCGATTCGGCGCCACCACACACGCCGCCCAGGGGCATCTGCGCATTGCGAGGCCACTGAACCTCCGCCGACCGGGAGTCCGCCGATTCAGCCCTGCTACTCCACACCCATCACCTGCGGCGCCGTCGACGAACTGGTAGGCCACCGAATCCCCGCCGACTGGGAGCCTTCCGACATCGGCCCTACTACCCCGCACACCGGCCAACGCCACCACACCCATCACCCGCGGCACCATCGGCGAGCTGGTAGGCCACCGAATCCCCGCCGACTGGGAGCCTTCCGACATCGGCCCTACTACCCCGCACACCGGCCAACGCCACCACACCCATCACCTGCGGCGCCATCGGCGAGCTGGTAGGCCACCGGAAATCGTCCGATTCGGCTCCGCCTCCCACGCGAACGCCACCGCGCTTGTCACCGGCAACGCCATCACTGAGCCGGATGCCCCCGCGACCGCGTGCCCGTTCACAACAGGCCAAGGGCACCTAGCCCTCAGCCTTCTGGCCCTCCCGCTCCACCACGCGCCGCGCCTGCTCCGCCACCTCCGGAAGCGGCCGCCTCCCGGCCCCTTCCTCCTGCGGCGCACGCCCCACCTCGGCCTCACCATCCCGCGGCAACGGCGGCCTCCCCACCTCAGCCTCACCATCCCGCGGCAACGGCGGCTTCCCCGCCTCCGCCTCCCCGTCACGCGGCAGCGGCGGCAACGGCCGCAGGCTCTCCGGCCGCGCCAGCCCGTCCCGTTCCTCCAACTGCCGCAGCTCCTGCCGCGCCTCCGCGATCTGACGGCGCACGTCCCCCAACTCCGCCTCCACCGCCGCCCGCGCGTGCGCCAACGCGACCACCTGCGCGGTCTTCCGCTCAGCCAGCTCCGCCTCGAACCGCAGCTTCGCCGCCAACCGCTCCCTCAACACCCGCTCCGCCTCGGCCCGCAGCCCCTCCACCTGCCGCCGAACCTTCTCGTACTCGAACCCGCCGATCTCCGCCAACCGCTCGTTCGCCTCGTCCAGCCGCCTCTGGACCCGAGCGACGACCCGCTCCAGCTCCGCGATCCTGTTCGCCTTCCGCCTGAACATCGCTCACACCCTCAGCTCGTCCGCGGCCCACTTCACCCGCCCCGGACATCGCCAAGCCCAACGCTGCGTGTTACCCAGCCCAAGCCGCATCACCCGACCGGCCGCACGTTCTTCACCCGAAGAGCCTCTCAAGTCGATCGGGCCAACACCGTCGAGTGGACGAGCCGGGCTCGGGCACGGTGACCAGGAATCGCCGTGCCCGTGGCGGTCAGCCCAGGACGTTGGGTTCGTCGAGCAGCCAGAGCCAGGTGCCGTCGGGTTGGCGGCGGGCGACTTCGGCGGTGGCGCTGGGGCCTCGGCGGGTCGAGGTGAGGGCGAGGTTGCCGTTGTGGAGGGCGGTGCGCTGCTCGCCCGCGGCGAACTGCGGGCGGTCCTCGAGGAGCATCGTGTAGATCTGGCGGATCTCCTCGGTTCCTGTGGCGCGACGGCCGTCGGGCAGCGCTAACACGGCGCGGGGCTCGTAGAGCGCGACCAGGCCGTCGATGTCGCCCGCGTTGGCTCGTTCGACGAAGTAGCGGCCCAGGTCTTCGGGTGTGGTGGCGCGTGGGTGGTCGTTCGGCATGTGCCGAGCATGTCAAACGGGTACGACAGTTTTCGCACGGCGTTCCACGACGACCGACAGGACGGCGATGGCGAGGCCCGCGAGGCTGAGGGCGACGCCGACCCAGGCGGTGGACACGTAGCCCCATCCGGCGGCGATGGCGAGCCCGCCGAGCCACGCGCCCGCGCCGTTGGCGACGTTCAAGGCGGAGTGGTTGGACGAGGACGCGAGGGAGGGGGCGTCCGGGGAGGCGTCCATCAGGCGCATCTGGAGCGCGGACGCGAGCACGGTGGTGGTGAAGCCGATCAGGAACAGCAGCAGGAACGACGCCACGGGGATGGTGGCCAGCAGCCCGAACAGGGCCAGTTCGACCGTGGTGGCGATCAGTGTGCCGAAGACCGTGCCCATCACGGAGCGGTCGAGGAAGCGGCCGCCGAGCCACGCGCCCGACGTCATGCCGAGGCCGAAGACGGCCAGGATCCACGGCACGGCGCCCGCGCCGAGCCCGGTGACCTCGGTCGTGGTGGGCGAGATGTAGGAGTACACAGCGAACATGCCGCCGAAGCCGATCATGCCCGTGACCAGGGCGAACCACACCTGCGGGCGGCGGAACGCGCGCAGCTCGGCACCCACGCTGGCCCCGTGCGCGGCCGGGATGCGGGGCACCCACCTCGCCAGTGCCAGCGCCGTGACGACCGAGACGAAGGCGACCGCGGCGTACGCGCTGCGCCACCCGATCTGCTGACCGGCGGCGGTGGCGAACGGGACGCCGATGAGATTCGCGACGGTCAGGCCGACCATCACGCGCGCCACGGCCGTGCCCCGGCGTTCCGGCGCGACGATGCCGGAGGCGACGACGGCGGCGATGCCGAAGAACGCGCCGTGCGGCAGGCCGGCGACGAACCGGGAGACCATCAGCAACGTGGTGTTTGGCGCGACGGCCGACAGGCCGTTGCCCAGCGCCACGGCGAGCATCAACGCGATCAGCAGCCCCTTGCGCGGCAGCTTCGCGGCCAGCCCGGCGATGAGCGGCGCGCCGACGACGACACCGAGCGCGTACAGGCTGATCGAGTGCCCCGCGGTGGGGATGGAGATGTCGAACGTGCTCGCGATCTGCGGCAACAGGCCCATCGTCGCGAACTCGGTGGTGCCGATGCCGAAGCCGCCGAGCGCGAGGGCCGCGAGGGCGGGCGCCGCGCTGCGCCGGACGGTGGAGGTTTCCAGGGTCGTGGTCACGCGAGGCTCCCTACGACGACATGGTTGAACACTGAACCGATCCTACCGGCCCGTTTTCCCAGTTCAGCCGTGCCGCTGCTCACATCTGGAGCGCTTCAGGAACGACCGAGGCTAGCCAGCAGGTTGATCATGGTCGCGATCACCACCGTGCCGAACAGGAACGACAGCAGCCCGTGCCGCAACGCCGTGGCCCTGATCACCCGATCCCGGATGGCCGTGTCGGACACCTGGAACGTCATCCCGAGCGTGAACGCCAGGTAGGCGAAGTCGGTGTACGCGGGCGGCTCACCGGAGTTGAAGTCGATCCCGCCATCCGGCCCCGTGTAGTAGAGCCGCGCGTACCGGGTCGCGAACGTCGTGTGCACCGCCGCCCACGACACCGCCACGCTCCCCACGCTCAACGCCGCCTGCAGGTCCGGGTTCTCCCCCGACGCCGTCAACAGCAGCACCACCGCCCCAAGACTGGCCACCGCCGACACCAGCACCAGCACATCCATCACCGCCCGCCCCGCGTCCTCCCGCACCGCATGCCGGGCCGTCGTGGGCGCGTCCATCGGCCAGATCGTCACCCACTTCCACACCAGGTACGCGATCCCACCCGCCATCCACCCGATCAGCACCGCGAACGTCCAGTGCGCCCCCAACACCGACGCCAACACCCCCACCACAACCCCGACCACCGCGGCCACGAGCAGGTGCGTACGAGCGGGCACTCCAGCACTGTCACCGAGCCCCGACCGGGGAAGATCAGCCATCTCGCAGGTATACCCGACCGGCGGCGGGCTGGCGGTATGGGTGAGGTGGACGGGGCGATCGCGGAGGCGTCAGCGGCGCTGGGTGGGGCGGGCGAGTTGGTCGGTGGGGTGTCGTGCAGGCAGGTGCGCGGGGTGGAGGCGCAGTTGCCGATGCGGGAGCTGGCGCGGGCTGCGGTCGGGGTGTGTTCGTTGGCGGCGGCGGAGATCCTGGCGGTGCACAACGGGAGCGCGATGCCCGCGGCTCGGGTGGACGCGGCTCGGGCGGTTCGGGTGGACGAGGGGGGTGGCAACGGCGTTTGTGAGCGAGCGGCACCTACGGGTCGATGGCCGGGCGCCAACGGTGTCGGGGTTCTGGCAGACCGGCAGCAGGCAGGTGCGCACGCACGCGAACTACCCGCACCACCAGGCCTAGTTGCTGGACGTGTTGGGGCTGGGTGAGGACGCGGAGACGGGGAACCGGCCGGGCCTGGAGCGGCGGCGGGCCGGGTGGGGCCAGCAGACCGTCTACGCGGTGGGCGAGTTGGCGGTGGCGGTGGGCATGTCCGGCACCAGGCACCCGCTGGTCGACAGGAGCGGGCACGGCGCCGGAAGGGTGCTCCTGAGGGCGGAGCTGCCAGCCGAAGGGGTTCGGGTGCTGGACCTGACCAGGGTGATCGCGGGGCCGGTCGCGACGTGGACGTTGGCGCTGCCGGGTGCGGACGTGCTGCGGGTGGACTCGCCGAACCTGCCGGAGTCGCCCGACGCGCACGCGCGCATCGGGATGGGCGAGCGGTCGGCGTTGCCGGACCTCGCCGACGATGGGGACGGGCGGGTGTTCGACGGGCCCCTGGACGACGGGGACCGGTGGGTGTTGGACGACGATGACGCCGACGTGGTGGTCACCGGCTACCGGCCCAGTGGGTGGATCGGTGGTGTGGTGGTGGGTGGCGACCGAACTATTTTCCACAACGTTGAGAGCGCTTCCATGGAGTCGCTCCCATCGTCGTCCGCAGGGGTCGGGCACCCGTCAAGAAGAGTATCCATGCTTCCGATGACCGCCGCTACCTGGGAAAACGCCGAGGTGACCACCCGATTGGGGGAACTTGCGGAGAGGCATCTCCGACACCCGCCGAGGGCAAGACCTACCCCCAAAACGGCGGCTGACCAACACCGGACCGCCGCGCACTGCCGCCGATCCACTACGACGGCGCCCGACAACCACGGGGCACCGACCCGAGCGCCCCTCCCCGCGAAGGGAGGGGCGCTCACGGGGTCACGCGAACGGTTGGACGTTCGGGGCGAAGACCTGGCCGTTGGCCGGGGCCTTGAGGTTTACGAGGTAGTCCGTGACGAGTGTGTCGACGCCGGCGCTGTCGCCGAGGATGCAGTGGCCGAAGGCGTCCACGCTGATCAAGCGCGCGTTGCCGAGCTGCTTGGCCATGCGCTGCGCGAACTTGTACTGCGTCGCGGGGTCGTAGTAGTTGCCGACCACGACGACCGGGTTGGGCGTCTTGCGGTTCCAGGGGCCTGCCCAGCGGTCCGGGTGCGGGACCGGCCAGCTCGCGCAGGTGAGCAGGTCGGAGGCGGCCTGGCTGCGGCCGAACGTGGGCGACTCGCGCTCCCACGCCTTGGCGACCAGCGGGAACAGCTCCGGGACGCGGACGAACGGCTTGTCGGAGCAGTTGACGGCGTAGTAGGAGTCGTCGAACGTGTACGGGGTGTCCGCGAGGACGCGCACGTCGGCGCGGCCCTGGTTGTTGGCCAGCAGCGGCACGTCCGACACGGCGTTGGCCGACAGGGACGCGGTGCCGTTGATCGCGTTGTGGACGGTCTGCAGGTACGCGGCGAGCGCGGTGAACGAGCCCGGCGAGTACAGGTTGGACGAAACGCGGCCGATCACGCCCTCGTAGGTCGCGGACGTGCCGTCGGGCAGCGTCACGGCCTGCGTGCGCAGGTGGTCGCGCAGCGCGTCGAACTTGGCGCGCGGGTCGCCGTCGCTGAACGCGCACTTGGCGCCCACGGCGTCGCAGCGCTTGAGGAACGCGTCGAGCGAGATCTCGAAACCCTGCGCGCGTTCGCGGTCGTACTGCGTGCCGTTGTGGGTGCGCAGGTTCGGGTCGACGTTGCCGTCGATCACGATCGCGCGGGACTTGCTCGGGAAGATGTTGGCGTAGGTCGCGCCGAGCAGCGTGCCGTAGGAGAACCCGACGTAGTTCAGCTGCTTGTCGCCGACGCCCTGGCGCATCAGGTCGAGGTCGCGCGCCACGTCCTCGGTGGACATGTGGTCGATGAGCGGGCCGGCGACCTTGGCGCAGGACCGCGTGTAGTCGAGCGTGGCGTCCATGGTGTCGCGGATCTGGGTCCGGGTGACCGGGATGCTCGACATGCGGCCGAAGACCTCGTCGGCCTCTTCCATGGTGGTGAAGCACTTCAGCGGCGCGCTGCGGCCGACGCCGCGCGGGTCGAACCCGATGAGGTCGAACCGCTTCATGACCTCCGGCTGGAAGAACGAGCTGCCGTAGGCGGAGTAGATGAGGCCCGCGCCGCCGGGGCCGCCGGGGTTGATGAACAGCGAGCCGATCTTGTGCGCCTGGTCGTCGGCCGGGCGCTTCATCATCTGGATGCCGATGGTGGCGCCGCGCGGCTTGCCGTGGTCGAGCGGCACCGGGTACGCGGCGCAGCTGACCTTGTCGTGCTGGGCTTCCGGGATCTCGGCGAGCACGTCGGCGGCGCAGGTCGTCCACGCGGCGGGCTTGGCGGTGGTGGTGGCTTCCGGTTGTGCTGAGGCGGCGGATCCGCCGAGTGCCAGCCCGGACCACACGACCCCCAGGGCCAGTGCGCCGGCTAGCGTTCTGCGTGCGTTCGGTAGTGCCACGGGTGCTGACTCCTTGGTCTCCGCGTGCGTCGCCCCTCGTGTGCCTTGCGACGCAACCGCCGGAGACTCCCACCCGTCCGTGTGTCAGAACACCCGCAGATCGGATGGACTTGGTCGCTGTGGTGGCCTGGTCCGACCACGCACAGCGACCGTTCCGCCGGTCAGCCCACTGCTCGGGCGAGCGAGAGGGCGAACCTCCCCTGGCTGTCGGTCCACCACCGGTGCAGCTCGAACCCGGCTTCCTCCAGTTCCGCCCGCACGCCGTCCGGCCGGAACTTCGCCGACACCTCGGTGCGCAGCTCCTCGCCCGCCGTGAACTCCACGTCGAGGTCCAGTTCAGCCAGTCGGACGCGCACCGGTCGGGTGGCGCGCAGCCGCATCTCGATCCACTCCTGCTCGGCGTTCCAGAGCGCGACGTGCTCGAACGCGTCCACGTCGAAGTCGCCGCCCAGCTCGCGGTTGATCACCCGCAGCACGTTGCGGTTGAACTCCGCCGTCACGCCCTGCGCGTCGTCGTACGCCCGCACCAGCACGTCCGGGTCCTTGACCAGGTCCGTCCCGAGCAGCAGCCACTCCCCCGCGCCGAGCACGTCGCGGACCGACGAGAAGAACTTGCGCCGCTCCTCCGGGATCAGGTTGCCGATCGTGCCGCCGAGGAACGCCACCACGCGCGGCGCGGACCCCGGCAGCCCTGCGAGGTGTTCGGTGAAGTCGCCGACGACCCCGTGCACGCCAAGGCCGGGGTAGTCGGCGAGGATCGCGGCCGACGCCTCGGTCAACGCCGTCGTGGACACGTCGAGCGGCACGAACTCCTCGAGCGTGCCGTGGTCGCGCAGCGCGTCCAGCAGCAGCCTGGTCTTCTCCGACGAGCCGGAACCCAGCTCCACCAGCGTGTGCGCGCCGGTCGTCGCGGCGATCTCGACCGACCGCGCGATGAGGATCTCCCGCTCGGCCCTGGTCGGGTAGTACTCCGGCAGGCGGGTGATGTCCTCGAACAGCTCGCTGCCGACGGCGTCGTAGAACCACTTCGGCGAGACCCACTTGGGTTTCGCGGTCAGTCCGGCCCTGGCCTCCGCGCGCAGCGCGCGGGCCGCGTCCTCGGGTGTCAGGTGCACGTCCACCACTGGCTCTGTCATGGGTTTCCTGTTCTGCCTCGTGGGCCGATCGGCCGGATGTCCACGGTGGAGGGCTGTGCGGCCACCGTGACGACGGAACCGTCGGGGATCTCCCGCCAGCGCTCGTCGGTGTCCCACGGTTCGGACGCGAGCGCGACCGAGTCGGGGGTGGAGCGGACCCACAGGGCGTGCGTCCACGTCGTGCCGACGAGCACGGTTCCGTTGGTGAGCAAGAGGTTGAGCCGCGAGCCGGGTGCGGTCGCGGCCACTTCGGACACGACGCCCGCCAGCACGGCGGTCGGGTGTCCACCGGCGGCGAGCCGCGTGCGGACCAGTGCCCACAGCAGCGCGGAGTCGGTGGGGGCGTCGAGCGTCAGCAACTCGGTCACCGGCAGCGCTTTCGCGAGGTCGGCGACGGAGTCGGGCCAGTCGGCGATCCGGCCGTTGTGGCTGAACAGCCACTGCCCGTCGGTGAAGGGCGCGCAGGCCGTCTCCACCAGGGGCATGCCGACCGTGGCGTTGCGGACGGCCGCCAGCACGGCGCCGGACGTGCTCACGCGCGTCACGGCCTCCAGGTTGGCGTCCGACCAGATCGGCCCGGTCCGCCGGTAGCGGACCGCGGCCGAGCCGGGCGTGGGGTACCACCCGACGCCGAACCCGTCGACGTTGACCGAGCCCCCGCCCCGCATGTCCGCGGGCGCGTAGGACTGGTGCACCAACGAGTGCGGCTGGTCGTGGACCAGCGACGCGACGGGCACGGCGGTGCCCAGGTAGCCCAGATGGCGGCACATGTCAGCTCAGCTCGGCCGCCTCCGCGTCGCGGGCACATCGGAAGCCGGCGAAGATCTGCCGTCGGATCGGGTAGTCCCAGTTGCGGAACGTCGACCGCACCGCGGCCGGGTCCGCGCCGAACGAGCCGCCGCGCAGCACCTTGTACTCGGGGCCGAAGAACACCTGCGAGTACTCGGCGTACGGGAACACCTCGAACCCGGTGTAGCCGTGGAAGTCCGAGCTCGTCCACTCCCACACGTCACCGATGAGCTGGTGCACGCCCAACGCCGACGCCCCCGCCGGGTAGGCGCCGACGGGTGCGGGCTGGAGGTGCCGCTGGCCGAGGTTGGCGTGCAGCTCGGTCGGCTCCTCGTCGCCCCACGGGTACCGGCGCGACCGGCCGGTCGCCGGGTCGAACCTGGCCGCCTTCTCCCACTCGACCTCGGTCGGCAGGCGCTTGCCCGCCCACTTCGCGTAGGCCTCGGCCTCGTGGAAGCTCACGTGCACCACGGGTTCGTCCGGCACCACCGGCGCGACGACGCCGAACCGGTCGCGGTACCACTCGGCGCCGACGCGTTCCCAGAACCGGGGCGCGACCAGCTTCGCCTGCTGGACGTGGGCCCACCCGGCCTCGCTCCACCAGCGCTCGTCGGTGTACCCGCCGGCGTCGATGAACGCCGCGTACCGGGCGTTGGTGACCGGTGCGGTGTCGATGAAGAACGGGTCAGTGCGCGCCTGGTGCGCGGGCCGTTCGTTGTCCAGCGCCCACGCCTCCGTGGACGTGCCCATGGTGAAGTACCCGCCCGGTACCAGGACCTCGGACACCGGCAGCGGTGAACCGGGGGGCGGCGGTGGCGCGTCGAGCACGGGCGCGCCGACGCGGAGCTGGTGCGTGGCGAGCATCGTCTCGTCGTGCTGCTGCTCGTGCTGCACGATCATGCCGAACGCGAACCCGCCGTCGAGCAGCCTGCGCCCCTCGAACCTCGTGGTCTCCAGCACGTCGAACACCTTGTCGCGCACCTCGGCCACGTACCGGCGGGCCTCGGCCGGGCCGAGCAGCGGCAGCTCGGGGCGGGAGGAGCGGGAGTGCTTGAACGCGTCGTAGAGCTCGTCGATGTCGCTGCGGACCGGCTCGCGCCCGCCCACGTCGCGCACCAGCCAGAGCTCCTCCTGGTTGCCGATGTGCGCGAAGTCCCACACCAGCGGCGACATCAGCTTCGAGTGCTGGCGCACGAGGTCGTGCTCGTCCACGGCGTCGGTCAGCGCCGCGCTGCGGGCGCGGGAACGCGTCAGCTGGGCGGCCACGTGGTCGCGCAGGCGGTCGGTACCGAGATCGTCGATGCTGGTCATGGCGTGACTCCTCCGGACTTCTCGGCGAGCATGCGGTGCAGTTCCTCGGCCACGGCGGCGTTCTGGCTGATCGACAGGTCCGTGCGCTCCAGCGCGCGGCAGCCGATCTCGACGACCTCCCGCGCGACCCGCGCGATGGTCGGGTCGGCCAGCCCGTACCGGGCCGCGGTGAGCCAGCGGCCGACGGCGGGCGCGGTGGCGGCCAGCACCTCGTCCACGACCGACTGGTCGCTGAACAGGGCCGCCATCAGCACGACCGGCTCGATCCACCGCCCGTCCGGCGGGGTGTCGAGGTAGCGGACCTCCAGGTACCCGCGCGGCCGGACCGGCGGGAACATCAGCGACAGGTGGTAGTCCAGGTCGTCGCTGGTGGGCACCCGGTCGCCCAGGGCTCCGTCGACCCACTCGGCGAAGGTCAGCGGCCGCGGCGGCACCCAGTTCGGGCCGGGTCCGCGGACCGCGATCACCGGCGTGCCCACCACCCGGCGCGCCCACTCGCCCGCCGGGTCGTCGCAGACCGCCGCGGCGGGCCGGGTGCGGACCGGGTCCGTGCCGTACAGGGCCCTCATCCGCGCCGACGCCCACTCCGGACGACGGCCGCCCACGCCCGGCGAGTTCGCGAACAGCGCGTTGAGCACGGGGCCGAGCGCGTGCACGGCCGCCCACCGGGCGTTGAGGTGTTCGCGCAGCCCGAAGTCCAGGCACACCTGGAGGCCCGCGGTGCTGCACATCATCGTGATGCCCTCGGGGCCGATCGGCTCGAAGGCGTGTTCCATCGCCGCGTACCTGGGCACGCGCAGCATCCGGGTGGGTGGGCGGAACGGGTCCGCTCCCCGGTCGCCGAGCACGAGGTCGGAGGCGCCGAGGAGGCGTCGGAGCTCGGTGACGTCCTCCCCCACGGTCTTCAGCAGCTCCGTCAGGGAGGCGCGGGGTGGGGTGGAGATCTCGACCTGGCCACCGGGTTCGACGGTCAGCGGGGTGCCGCTGGGCAGCGGCCGCTGGGGGCTGTCCGGAACGAGGGTGGGAGGCGCGTGGCGCCCGAGCGCGGCCGCGAGGCTGGTCGCGTCGAGCCGCCGGGTCGGGTCCTGTCGGTGGTGGACGGTCCATTCGATTTCGACGCCGAACAGGCGCGGCGGCCCGTGCTTGAAGCAGACGGAGGCCACGTAGGCCTCCGCCTCGGCACGGTCCCGGAACACCTGGGGGCCGGGCCCCTCGGCCGAGACGTTACGCACAGCAGTCAATTCCGGTACTCCCCGTGATCTTTCGTCGCGATTCGACGCTACACGTGGGCACCGACAGTCGCACGTGACGAAGTTGGCGATCTCCTTACGGATCAGGGACAACCGGACATCCGACACCCGCTTCCGCTTGACATATACCCATATGGGTATATGTTTTCCGCCATGGCACGAGCGGCGACGACGACGGACGCGTTCAACGCGGTGGCGGAACCCCGACGAAGGCAGATACTCGACGTGCTGGCGGGTGGCGAACGGCCCGTGAACGACCTCGTCGACCTGCTGGACCTGGCCCAGCCGCTGGTGTCCAAGCACCTGCGGGTGCTCCGCGAGGTGGGGCTGGTCGACGTGCGCGACGCCGGACGGCAGCGCGTCTACCGCCTCAACGCGGTCCCGCTCAAGGCCGTCCACGACTGGGTCAAGGGCTACGCGCAGGCGTGGGAGGAGCGCTTCTCCGCGCTCGACGACGTGCTGGAAGAACTCAAAGCAGAGGAGAACGGGACATGACGGACACGACGGTCGGCAGCGCGGTGGTCACCCTCCCCGCCGACACGCAGATCCTGATCACGCGCGAGTTCAACGCGCCGAGGCACCTGGTGTACCGGGCGTGGACCGAGCCCGAGCTGATCAGGCGCTGGTGGCCCGGCGGCCACGGCGAGATGACCGTCGCCGAGGTCGACCTGCGCGTGGGCGGGAGATGGTGCTACGCGCTGGTCACCCCCGAGGGCTTCGAGGTCGGCTTCCACGGCGAGTACCTGGAGCTGGTGCCGGACGAGCTGATCGTGTGCACCGAGGCCTACGAGGGCATCCCCGACCCGGACGGGAACGCGGCGACGACCACGCACACGTTCACCGACGAGGGCGGCCGCACGACTCTGACCCTGCTGGTGGAGCACAAGACGAAGGAGGGGCGCGACATGCACGTCGAGTCCGGCATGGAGGACGGCATGCAGAAGGGCCTCGACCTGCTGGAGGAGATCGCCGTCTCGCTGCGCTGACGGGCCGTGCGGCGCCGTCGGACCGGACGGCGCCGCACGCGCACTTTCGTTGATATCGAAACTTTCGACTCCTCTTTATTCGCCCACATGGCTCTAACCAGTGGTAAAAGCCGTCTCAGATGGAACTTGGTCGTTGACGCCGTCGGCCCGCGATTCTACGTTGCGAGAAGTTTAGTAACTTGTTACGAAACTTTCGACCCTCAACGTGGAGGACTGATGTCGAAAATCGATGACGCCGGCGCGCGCCCGCGCAGAGCCGCGCTGCTGGCGGGCGTGGCCGCGCTGCTGGGGGCGGTGGCACTGGTCGTCCCCGGTGTGGCCAGCGCCGGCACCACCCTGGGTGCCTCGGCCGCGGAGAGCGGTCGGTACTTCGGTACGGCGGTCGCGGCGAACAAGCTCTCGGACTCGACCTACGTGGGAATCCTGAACCGCGAGTTCACCATGGTCACCGCCGAGAACGAGATGAAGATCGACGCGACGGAGCCGAACCAGGGGCAGTTCTCCTACGGCAACGCCGACCGGATCGTCTCGCACGCCAAGGGCCAGGGGATGCGGGTCCGCGGGCACACGCTGGCGTGGCACTCGCAGCAGCCCGGCTGGATGCAGAACATGAGCGGCAGCGCGCTGCGCTCGGCCATGCTCAACCACGTCACCCAGGTCGCGACCCACTACAAGGGCCAGCTCTACTCCTGGGACGTGGTGAACGAGGCCTTCGCCGACGGCAGCTCCGGCGCGCGCCGCGACTCCAACCTCCAGCGGACCGGCAACGACTGGATCGAGGCGGCGTTCCGGGCCGCGCGATCGGCGGACCCGGACACGAAGCTCTGCTACAACGACTACAACACCGACGACTGGGGCCAGGCCAAGACCCAGGCGGTCTACAACATGGTCCGCGACTTCAAGTCCCGCGGAGTCCCGATCGACTGCGTCGGCTTCCAGTCGCACTTCAACAGCGGTTCGCCGTACCCGTCGAGCTACCGGACGACGCTGTCCAGCTTCGCCGCGCTCGGCGTGGACGTGCAGATCACCGAGCTCGACATCGCGGGCGCGTCGGGGACGACCTACGGCAACGTGACCAAGGACTGCCTCGCGGTGGCCCGCTGCAACGGCATCACGGTGTGGGGCATCCGCGACAGCGACTCGTGGCGCTCCGGCGACAGCCCGCTGCTGTTCGACGGCTCCGGCAACAAGAAGGCCGCGTACACGTCCGTCCTCAACGCCCTCAACGGCGGCGGCACGACCACACCGCCGACGACCACGACCACCACCACCCCGCCGAACGGCAACTGCCGCAACGGTTACGTGGGGCTGACGTTCGACGACGGGCCCATCGCGGGCAGCACCCCGGCACTGCTCAGCGCGTTGCGCTCGGCGGGCGTGCGGGCGACGTTCTTCAACATCGGCAACAAGGTCGCGTCGAACGCCTCGTTGGCACGCAGCCAGAAGGACGCGGGCATGTGGATCGGCAACCACAGCTGGACGCACCCGCACCTGACCCAGCTGTCGCAGTCCCAGATCAGCTCGGAGCTCAGCCAGACCCAGCAGGCGCTCCAGCAGGCCACCGGTGACACGCCGAAGCTGTTCCGGCCTCCCTACGGCGAGACCAACTCGACGCTCAAGGCGGTGGAGCAGCAGCAGGGGCTGACCGAGGTGCTGTGGAGCGTGGACTCGCAGGACTGGAACGGCGCGAGCACCTCGGCCATCGTGCAGGCTGCGTCCACGTTGCAGAACGGCGGCGTGATCCTCATGCACGACGGCTACCAGACGACCGTCAACGCCATCCCGCAGATCGTCTCCGACCTCACCAGCCGCGGGCTGTGCGCGGGCATGATCTCCACGGCCACCGGCCAGGCCGTCGCCCCGTCGGACGACCCCGGCACCACGCCGCCGACGACCACCACGACCACCACCCCGCCGTCGGGTGGGGGCTCCTGCACGGCGACCTACCGGACCACGCAGACGTGGGGCGACCGCTTCAACGGCGAGGTGACGATCAAGGCGGGCAGCGCGGCCATCTCCACCTGGACCTCGACCGTGACCGTCACGTCGCCGCAGAAGGTGTCGGCGACCTGGAACGGCTCGCCGAGCTGGGACTCCAGCGGCAACGTGATGACCATGAAGCCCAACGGGAACGGCTCGCTCGGAGCCGGTGCCAGCACCACGTTCGGCTTCACCGTGATGGCGAACGGCCAGTGGGCGGCCCCGGCCGTCACCTGCCAGGCGTCGTGACCGGCTGACCCGTGCGCCCTCCCCCGATTCGCCAGGGGGAGGGCGCACCTTCAGGTCCGGCAGCCGCGCAGGGCGTACCCGACCAGGCCGATCCCGCCGAGCACGCAGGCGGTGACCAACGCCGGTGTGCTGCCGACGGGCTGGGCGGGCCACGTCAGCACCAGCAGCAGCACCGGGTCGTCGACCGGCGGCACCGCGGCGACTCCCCCGGCCCAAGCCACCGGCAGCGTCCACGCGAGCTGCCGTCCGAACAGGATCGCGGCCAGCGCGGTCAGGCCCGCGAAGCCCACGGCGGCCCGCAGCACGATCTCCAGAGGCACCGTCGTCGCCAGTGCCAACGCCGCCGCGGGCACCACCGTCACCGCGACGAGGTGGGCGGCCCGGCGGGGCGGCCACGACACCGCCGCCGTCCGCTCCAGCTCCGGGTCGGCGCCGCCCAGCCCGTAGCCCACGATGGCGAGTCCGAGCCCCATGGCCAGCACCACGGCCGCCACCTCCAGCTGCTGGTTGGGCGCCACGGCTCCGATCCTGGCGACCAGCAGCACCGCCACCACCGCGCCCGGCAGCGCGAACGGCACCTGCCGCGACCTCAGGTACAGCGCGAGCGCCCTCACGGCCGGTTGCCCTGAATGGTGCAGGCCAGGCCCACAGCGCGGGTCGCCAGAACCCGCTGGAGCTGCTCCGCCGGGGGCAGAGACCGCAACCGCTCCCAGAGGACCATGCGTTCGGCCTCCAGCTGGGGCGACAGCTCGCCGCCGGGCAGCGGGTAGGAGCCCCACAGCCACGCCGCGGCCATCGACCGGTCATCGAAGCCCTCGTGCCCGCACGGACGCGTGCCCGCGCCTTCCAGCACCCGGCCCACCAGCGCGTCGCCCTGGGCGATCCACCCGGTTCCGGCCTGGTGGTACCCGCCGCTGAACCACACCTCGGAGGTGGGCTGCGGGCCCGGTCGCGCGGGGCGCACCTCGTGGACGGACGTCGGCGGGTCGGGCAGCCTCGCCAACAACTCCAACGCGCGTCGAGCGGGTCCGGTCAACTCGGCCAGGCCGTGCTCGTGCACCTTCTGCACGCAGACCACCGGGCCCCCGTCGGTGGTGCAGATCTCGGCCACCGCCGCCGGGTCGACCCGCAGCCCCGCCTTCGGCGCGGCCGACAGGAACGGGACCGCGACCACCAACCCGACCAGCGCGGGCACGACCGCCAGGACCGCGCCGCGATGACGAGCCCCGACGGCCAGCACCAGTCCGGCCACCGCCAAGCCGACGAACCACGCGGCCTGGCCGAGGGTGGCGGAGCCGTCGACCGTCGTGACCTCGTCGAGGTAGGAGCTCAGGTTGGGCGCGAGCAGGGCGGTCCAGTTGAGTCCCCCGCCCCTCCTGAGCTGCACGGGCAGCACCAGCACCAGGAAGCTCGCCACCGTGAGCAGGGGCGGTGTGTAGGTCGACGGCAGCAGCCGCCCGATCCCCAGCCCCAGCCACCCCGCCGCCACCAACGACACCACGCCCACGACGGAGATCGGCACCCAACCGAGGTGGCTGTACGAGGGCGACATCACCACCGCGCCCGCCCCGAAGATCAGCAGGTAGCCAAGGCCCAGGCAGAGCCCGAGCGCTGTCGCCGCGGGCATCATCCGCGAACGAACCGAACGCGGGGTCGTCAGCAGCAGCTCCTCCATCCGCGTACGCCGGTCGCGCCGGGCGATCCACGCCCCCGCGCCCAGCGCCAACGGCCACAGCAGCAGCAGGACGACCCGCTGGAAGGCCGCCAGCATCGTCCACTGCACGCTCCACAGGTCGCCCGATTCGGTGAAGTAGAGCGTGTACAGGCCCGCGATGCCGACGAACGCGACCAGCGCGCCCGACGTCGCCGCGGCGGACCGGCGCAGCTCGATCCGCAGGATCCGGCCGTTCACCGGGCCGCCCCCGCCAGCAGCGCGGAGTACCCGCGTTCGATCGGGCTGTCGCCGATGTCGCCCTCGCCGCCCGCCGCGACCACCTCGTCCGGCGTGCCCTGGAACACCGACTTCCCCTCGGTCATCAGCACCACCCGCGTGCAGGCCGCCGACACGTCCTCGACCAGGTGCGTCGAGACCAGCACGCACGACCGCTCACCCAGCTCCCGCAGCAGCGTGCGGAACTCCAGCCGCTGCGCGGGATCCAGGCCGACGGTCGGCTCGTCGAGCAGCAGCAGGTCGGGCTCGTTGACCACGGCCTGCGCGATGCCCGCGCGGCGCAGCATCCCGCCGGACAGCGTCTTCATCCGGTCCTCGGCCCGGTCCGCCAGCCCGACCCGTTCGATCGCCCGCTGCACCTCTCCCGCGACGTCGCGCTTGTCGACCTCCTTGAGCCAGGCCATGTACTCGACGAACTCGCGCACGGTGAACTTCGGGTAGTAGCCGAACTCCTGCGGCAGGTAGCCGATGCGACGGCGCAGCGCCCGCAGATCCGGCTTGCCGGACACCGGGCTGCCCAGCAGCTCCAGCGTCCCGCCCGCCGGGCTCAGGATCGTCGCCAACGTGCGGATCAGCGTCGTCTTGCCCGCCCCGTTGGGGCCGAGCAGGCCGTGCACCCCCTTGCCGAGGCGCAGGTCGAGCCCGTCGACCGCCATCCTCCTGCCCACCCGCGAACGCAGGCCGTGCGCCTCGACCTCCCACGCGTGCAGCGTCGGCGTCAGCTCGGTCGGATCGACCGCCCGGACCACAGTGCCCTCCCTCGTTCGGATCTCCACGTCAGTACCTGCTTCCCGGCGCGGCGAACGACTTCGCCCGCGCCACCACGACCACCACCGCACCCACCACGACCAGCGCCCACCAGGGCAGTGCCGCCTGCCGCAGCAACGACGGACTCACCTCGTCCGGCAACGAGGGCGCGACGACGAACACCGTCCACACCAGACCCAGCGCCAGCGCGGCCCTCCCCACGCCCACCACCGTGCCGAGCGCGAGCGCGCCGACGGTGAAAGCCAGGCAGGGCAACAACCACAGCGCGGGCGCGAGGCCCGTGAAGGCACCCGCCACGGCGAGCACCGGGATCACCGCCACCAGCACGACCGTCGTGCGGCGCAACACCGTCCGCAGCCCCGCGGCGGGCGTCGCCGCCGTCAGCTCGTGCAACGGGTCGAACCGCCTGGACCACGCGGCCGCCACCCCGAACAGCGGCACGACCGGCGCCAGCAGCAACATCAGCGGCGACTGCCCGACAGGTACCGCCAGGTCGATCGCGAACGCCACCAGTGCGACCAGCACCCCCGTCAGCACCCACGGGCCCATCGTCGGCGGCGCCCACGTCCGCGCCCAGCGCACCCAGGCGGGTCTCGTCGGCGCGGGGCGTTCGGGCTCGGCGGCCTCCACCTCGGTCCACACCCGGCCCAGCACCAGGTCCAGCGCCGGTTCCCGCACCCGCACGACGTCGGCGAGCCGCAGTCGGCAGTCCCGGCAGTTCTCCAGGTGCGCCTCCACCGCCCACTCGGTCTCGGCGGGCAGCGCCGGTGCTCCCGCGAGGTAGGCCGCGAGCAGTGCGGGTCCCACGTGCTTCCCGGCGGTCATGACATCGCCTCCCGAATAGTCAGCCTGGCGCGCCGGGCCCTGGTCTTCACGGTTCCCTCGGGGATCCCCAGCAGGTCCGAGGTCTCCCGGACGGTCAGCCCGTCCAGGACCATCGCCTGCAGCACCTGCCGCAGCTCGGGTGCCAGCGCGCCGAGCGCCGACCCGACGTCCCCCGACAACGTCCACTCCAGGACGGCGTCCTCGGCCGCCGGGGCGGTCGCGGCCGTCTCCGCGGCGGCCTCCACCACGTCCCGGTGCCGGCCTTCCCGGCGGAACGCGTCGACCAGCCGCCGTGCGGCCACCCGCCACAACCAGCCGAGCACGCTGTCCACCGCGGCCCCGTCGGCGAACGACCCCGCCGCCCGCCACACCGCCACGTAGGTGTCCTGCACGACCTCGGCCACCAGCTGCTCGTCGGCGCACCGCTTGCGCAGCCGCACCGCCAACCAGGGCGCCGTCTGCCGGTAGAACTCGGCGAACGCCTCCCGGTCCCCGGCCGCGGCACGGCGCAGCAGCACGCGCTCGTCCATCCCGCTCGATCCCTCCGGCATGTGACTGGGTCGTCGGGGAGGCGGCTGGCGGTTCTCGACTCTCCGGTGAGCTGGGTCACATTCTGGCCGCCCGCACGTCTTACACCCGATCAGGTTACGTGCCTCCGGCACGCACTTCGGGTAAAGTCTCCCATACGTGCCAGCGGCACGCAATCGATCCGACGAAGGAGCCCGACCATGTCGATGTCCCCCACGTACCGGCCGTCAGTCGCCCGAGACGGTGAGGTGCGCCCGCTCGCCCTGGAGCCCAATCAGGGTGAGGAGTTCGGCCGGGTGTTCGCCCGCGCTGCCGATCCAGTGCGGCAGGCGGGTGTCGAACTCCGCGGCCTCGCCGGCTCGCAGCACGAGGTCCTGGTCACCGAGCACGAACCGGACGCTGCCGTTCATCACGTAGAACCACTCGTACCCCTCGTGCGTCTTCAACGCGGGCTCCCCCCAACGCGACGCGGGCGGGTACACGACCTTGAACACCTGGATCCCACCCGCCCGCCGCGTCAACGGCACGAACGTCATCCCGTCCCGCGCCACCGGTCGCAAGTGGACCCGCGGGTCACCGGTGTGCCGGTAGCCGACGAGGTCGTCGAGCGGCACACCGTGCGCCCGCGCCAACGGGAGCAACTGCTCCAAGGTGGGCCGCCGCTTGCCGTTCTCCAACCGCGACAACGTACTCGCGGTCAACCCCGTCTCCCCCGCCAACTCGGCCAACGTCGTCCCCCGTGACCGACGCAGCACCCTCAACCTCTGCCCCACACCCTCCAGCACAGCGCTCGCGTCGTCATCCATGACCGCCATCTTGCACACCAGCAACACCCCCTGCCGCTCACAAGTCCCACCCCAAGCCCGGCAAACGACAAGCGTCTTCATCCTGCTGTCCACACGGGATCCACCCAAGCCCAAGGGAGGCGTTCGAGACGACCACTGGACACCCTGCTAGGAGCTGTTTGGGGTTTGGATCATGTGGTTGAGGTCAGGGTCCTCAACCACATGACCGCAGCTCGTAGACGTAACCCGGCCTCGTAGCCTTCCGCTGACTTGTCATAGCGAGTGGCCAACCCACGCCATGTCTTGATCTTCTGAAAGCAGCGTTCGACGGTGCTGCGTTGTACGTAAAGCGCGGGATCGAACGAGACCGGCCGTCCTCCAGCAGAGCCCTTCCTCTTCCGGTTGGCCTGCTGGTCGGCCTTCTCCGGGATCGCCGCCGTGATCCGACGACGACGCGGACAAGCCCGATTTGCTTTGGAGGAGTAGGCCTTGCCCGCCGCCACCGCGCCCGGACGGGTGCGAGGCCGACCGACCTCGCCCGGGACCCGGATCTTGTTCAGCACGGCCTGAAACTGTGGTGAGTCCCCAGCTTGACCAGGCGTGAGCACGAACGCCAACGGCATTCCGCCCGCGTCGACCACGGCGTGGATCCTGCTGCTCAGCCCGCCTCGGGACCGGCCGAGCCAGGCCGCCTCCGCCCGCGCCTTGCGACGTCGCCGGAGACCGGCACGATCCTGACCGATGGATGTGCCCGCGCAGTCCTTATCCGCCTTGGCCTGCGGCTGATCACCCGCAGCACCCGCTGCCGCGTAGGCAACGGAGCCCCTTTTTCCTCGGTCAGTGCCTGTTCCAGCGCATCGAGGGTCCCACCGGCAACCGCGAGCCCGGCCGATTCGTGATGAGCCCGCACGATCGTGGAGTCCACGCTGACCAACTCCAACCCGACCTGTCCACGAGACGCGGCCTCGGCGATCAGCGCGTCCATCAACACCTGGAACACCCCGGTCCTGACCCAGGCGTCGAACCGGGAGTAGACGGTGGACCAGGGCCCGTACCGTTCAGGGACATCACGCCAGCCCGATCCGGTACGGAACCGCCACAGAATCCCGTTGAACTGGTCCCACACCCGCCGCGGCAACGGCCCCGTGGCCGCCACCGGCACATGCGGCTCGATCAGTGCCCACTCGGCATCGGTCAAGATCAAAACGCGCCACATCCGTGTTCTACCAGCCCGACCAGCTCACCACCGGCCCCTACCTAGATCCGAACCCCAGACAGCCCCTAGCGACTTGCCGATCGGCAACAAATCTTGTCGATCACGAGTCCCGCCCCACAAGCTCGCCGCGTGACGCTCAACCACCAGAACACCAAGCGGTACCGCGGACTCGCGGGCGCCATCGCCATCCTGCTGTGCCTACTCGGATGCGCTTTTTCGCCGGACACCACCGGCGCGGCGGACGCGTTCGACGCGGCCACCAGGGACGACGCCGCGTTCAACCGGCAGTTCAGGCACGAGTTCGCCGACGTCGACGGGGTGCGCATGCACTACGTCACCGGCGGCACGGGTGAGCCGCTTGTGCTGCTCCACGGTTGGCCGCAGTCGTGGTACGAGTGGCGGGGAATCATGCCCGACCTTGCCCGGAACTACACCGTGTACGCACTCGACCTACCGGGGCTCGGCGACAGCACCGGGTCGCCCACGGGTTACGACAAGGCGACGCTCGCCCGGTACGTCCACGCCCTGCTCGCCGACAACCTCGGTCTCGACCACATCCGGCTGGTGGGCCACGACCTCGGTGCGGGCGTGGGTATCCAGTACGCGCTCCAGTACCCCGACCAGGTCGTCCGCTACGCCCACCTCGACTACCCCGTCCCCGGCCCCGCCCTCAGCGCCGCCGACTACCGCAAGTTCAGTTGGCACATGGCCTTCCACACCCAACCGCGCATCCCCGAGATGCTCGTCGACGACGACGTCCACGACTACCTGTCCGCCTTCTACCCCCAGGTCGCCTACCAGGGCACCGCCTTCGGCGGCACCAACACCCAGTCCCCGTTCACCCCCGCACAGGTCGACGAGTACGCCCGCACCTACCGGCGCCCACAGGTGCTCACCGGAGGATTCGATCTTTACCGCACCCTCGACCAGGACCAGAAGGACAACACCTCCGCCAGCCCGACCACCGTCCCCACGCTCCTCCTCACTGCCGAGGGCACCCTCGCCTCCACCACACCGACCCTCGCCCCTCTCACCACGAACCTCCGGCGCACCACCGAAATCCCCCACTCCGGCCACTGGCTCCCCGAGGAGAACCCCACCGCCGTCACCACCGAACTACTCACCTTCTTCGCCGCCCCCTGACACCACACCTCCAACTCCCACCACCCGTCCTTTGAGGACATTCACCACTCCACCCCGACCACGAACCCACAACTCCGACCCCAACCAACCAAGAACCCGGACACCTCGCCATGACACCGACCCTGCCCACCTGCCGCCAGGCCCGACCTTCCCCACCACACAAAGCCCCCCGGTCTGCAACCGCCATCCATCCCCAGCCCGATTCCCTGCCACCACCCCATCCCAACCCGATCCAGCCCCAGCCGCCCAGCCCAGGCCTGCCTCAGCCCCATCCCTGCCACCGCACCATGCCAACCCCGACCTGCCTTGGCCCCAACCCCAACCCCAGCCCGATCCAACCTCGGCCTGCCTTGGCCGCATCGCTGCCACCGCAC
This sequence comes from Umezawaea tangerina, assembly GCF_003002815.1. Classification (GTDB taxonomy): domain Bacteria; phylum Actinomycetota; class Actinomycetes; order Mycobacteriales; family Pseudonocardiaceae; genus Umezawaea; species Umezawaea tangerina. The sequence goes on from NZ_PVTF01000009.1 coordinate 534,346, forward strand.
CATCCCGACCCCGACCTGCCTTGGCCCCAACCCCAACCCGACCCAGCCTCGGCCGACCCAGCCCCTGCCCAGCCCCAGTCCCGGCCCCAGTCCCGGCCCCGGCCCAGCCTCGGCACTGGCCTTGGCCCAGTCCCAGCTCCTGCCACGGCCACGGCCACGGTTCCCCGGCCCGCCCCCTTAGCTCTGGCTCGCCCTGCCCCTGGCCCGCCCCGGCCATGGCCCGTCTTGGCACTAACCCCAGCGCCAGCCCATTCCTCAGCCCCAGACCCAATCCCCGTCCTTGCCCTTGCCCTTGCTCCACCCCTGCCCTTGCCCTAGCCCTGGCTGCTGACGCAGCCCTGACGCCAGCCCGCCCTGCCCGCCCTGCCCGCCCTGCCCGCCCCAGGCTCTGACTCACCCCGGCCCTAAGCCCAGCTCTGGCCTGGCCCGTCTCGGCCTTGGCGCTAGCGCCACCGCAGACCCTGACCCGTTCTCGCCTCGCCTTGGCTCTGCCTTGGCCCCGCCCCGCTCTCGCCTCGCCTTGGCTCTGCCTTGGCCCCGCCCCGCTCTCGCCTCGCCTTGGCTCTGCCTTGGCCCCGCCCCGCTCTCGCCTGGCCCTGGCCTTGGCCCTGGCCCTGGCCCTGGTTCTGGTTCTGGCCCTGGTTCTGGCCCTGAAGGCTCCTGTTTTTCGGGCACCGTCGCCAGGCTTTCCAGCGCTCGAACCGTCCAACACTAATTTCGGTCAACACTGAAACAACCAAGACAACCAAAAGCCTCCCCGACCGGAGGCCGGGGAGGCGGTGGATGGAAGGTCCGGCGGGGTGGCCGACCGCGAGGGGTCGGCACCCTGGGTGGCTAGGCGGGTTTCTGGGTGCGGGTGCCGGAGTAGACGATGTCGACGAGGAGGACGCGGTCGTTGTTGGGGGTGCCGTCCTTGTCGGTGGAGGTGGTGAGCCAGATGTCGCCGTCGTGGTCGACCTCGACGGTCCGCAGGCGGTTGTAGGTGCCCTGGAAGTAGATCTTCTGGTCGACGAGGTTGCTGCTGCTGTCGATGGTCATCCGGTAGACGCGCTGGCCGACGGTGGTGGCGACGAAGACGCGGTCGTTGATGATGGTCAGGCCGCTGGGTGAGGCGACGTTGGTGGCCCAGACCTTCTTCGGGGCGATGAAGCCGGCGCAGGAGCCGCCGGTGCCTTCGCAGTTGGGCCAGCCGTAGTTGCCGCCCTTGGTGATGAGGTTGACCTCGTCCTGGCTGGTGTTGCCGAACTCGGCTTCCCACAGGCGGCCCTGGGAGTCGAAGTCCAGGCCCTGCGGGTTGCGGTGGCCCTTGCTCCACACGGCGTTGCCGAACGGGTTGTCCGACGGGATGGTGCCGTCGGCGTTGATGCGGAGGATCTTGCCGTTGAGGGAGGTGTTGCTCTGGGCGTTGGCGCTGTTCTGCGCGTCGCCGACGGAGGCGTACAGCTTGCCGTCGGGACCGAAGCGGAGCCTGCCGCCGTTGTGGTAGCGGTTCTTCGCCAAGCCCTGCAACAGGATCTGGTAGCTGCTCTGCACGAGTGCGCCGTTCTCGTACTTGATCCGCACGATCCGGTTGCCCTCGGACGCGGTGTGGTAGACGTACAGCCAGTGGTCGGTAGCGAAGGTCGGCGACAGTTCGAGGCCGAGCAGGCCGCCTTCGCCGTCGGTGCCGACGGCCTGGGAGATCTTGCCTGCCGACGTCTTCTGCCCGCTCTTGGTGAGCCGGTAGACGGTGAACGTCTCCCGCTCGCTGAACAGCGCCGAACCGTCGGGCAGGAAGACGACGCCCCAGGCGACATCCACGCCGCTCGCCAACGTGCTGACGGTGCCGGGGTCAGGGCTGCCCGCCGGGCCGCCGGCGCTGGGGGTCGCCTTGATCTCGTTGCTGAAACCGGAGAGGTTGCCCTTGGCGTCGCGGGCGCGGACCTTGAAGGCGTACTCGGTGCCCGCGGTGAGGCCTGCGGAGGTGATGGCGGTGGCGGTGCCGTCGGCGGTGCCGGTCTGCACGCCGTCGCGGAACACGTCGTAGCCGGTCACGGCGACGTTGTCGGTGGACGCGGTCCACGCCAGGTCGACGCTGGTCGCGGTCTTGCCGGTGGAGCGCAGCGAACCGGGGGTCGTCGGCGCGACGGTATCGGCGGGTGCCGGGTCGGTGCGGACGATCATGTTGGTGCTGGCCACGGACACGTTGCCCGCGGCGTCCTTGGAGAACACCGTCCAGTCGTACTCGGTGTCGGCGATCAGACCGGTCGCGGTGGCCTGCAGGACGTTGCCGACGCTCGTGACGAGCTGCCCGTGCTGGTAGACGTCGTAGCCGGTCACGCCGACGTTGTCCGAACCGGCGTCCCAGGCCAGCGACACGGTGGTTGTGGTGTGCCCGGTGGAGCGCAGCCCGGTCGGCGGCAGCGGTCGTTCCGTGTCGGCAGGGCCGCTGAACGCGACGCTCAGCTTGTCAGCGTTCGGGCCGCCGACGGCGGTCGTCGCCACGGTGCGGATCTTGTTCGTGCCCGCGGCGAGCGGCAGGGTGGTGGTCGCGGTCTGCCACGTCGTCCACGCGCCCGTCGGCGGGAACGACAGGGTGACGGGTGTGCCGCCGTTGGCGCTGATCGACAGCGGCCGATCGGTGGTGGTGCCGTTGGCGAAGCGGAACGCCAGCGAGTGCGCGCCCGCCTGCGCCGCGGTCACGGCGTACTCGACCGAGCTGCCGACCACGTTGTCGTAGTTGACGAACCCGCTGCCGGAGTAGCCCGCCCAGTTCGACTCGACGACACCCTGGCTGATCGCCGCCGACTCGGACTCGTAGTCGGACGCGGGAACGCCCGCCGCGTCGACGTCGAGGTAGTCGATGTTCGCCGCCCCGGTCGCCCCGGCCGAGGTGATCCGGATCTTGTTCGCGCCGGGCGCGAGCTGGGCGGTGGTCGTGAGGCTCTGCCACGTCGTCCACGCACCGGTCGCGGGGAACGCCAGGTCGTCCACGACGAGCTCGCCGTTCACGCTGATGTCCGCCGGGCGGTTGTCCGCGGTCCCGTTGGCGTAGCGGATGGTCAGGGTCGCCGGGCCCGCCTGCGCGGCGGTCGCGGTGAGCTCCACCGAACTGCCCACGACGTTGTCCACGTTCACGAAGCCGGCACCCGAGAAGCCCGCGTGGTTCGACTCCACGACGGCCTGGACCAGACTCCCGTTCTCGGCCTCGTAACGGGTCGGCGCGGCGGAGGCCGCGCCGGGCAGGGCCAACGCGGCGACCACCGTGGCCATCACGACGGACAGGGTGCCGACGGCGCGAAGTCGTCGACTGTTCCTCGGTACCACTGAGTGCCTCCCGCTAGCAGGGTCGGGTTGGATCACTACCGTGGCGGCGGCATCAACGCAGGTCGGACAGCAACTCGCACAACATCACCGGCAACAGCACCAGCAACAGCACGGGCAACAGCCCCGGCAGCCCCGGCGAGTGGAACGACCTCAATTAGGAAGGAAACTTTCCTTACTGTCAAGGCCGCCAACTTCCTGGGCCGGTCAAGGGGAAAGCGTTTGCCTCACGGTAAACCGCCCCGCACCTCCGCGCGCGACAGGCGACTGCCGCCCGGTGATGCAGGCGGTGACGCTGCCGGGGACGCGCTACGGGATGGCCGGTTGCGCGCAGAGCCGTGTGGGGATCGGTTGGGTCGAGTCGGGGTTAGTTGTTCTTCACGTGGGTCAGGAACGACTTCCAGCGGGCCACGGGGAACACCAGTACCGGACCGGTGGGGTTCTTCGAGTCGCGGACGGATGATGCCGCGACCTCGACGCAGTTGGTTCCGCTCTCGTCGCTGTAGCTGCTCTTACGCCACTGGCCCACCTGCGTTGTCATCGTCGCCCCGCAGTCGCTCGTAGTGGTCCGCCCAGCGGGCGAACTCCGACCGCGATTCTTCCTCACTCAACGCCATGGCGTTGATCGCCTCGGTGACCGCCCGGTGCCTCTTGACCACTTCGGGCCGCTCGGACAGGACGCTGAAGGTCAGGTTCGCGGAGTGGACGAGCGGCTCGCTGTCCTTGAACTCCATGAGCCGGAAGGGGAAGGCGGTCCACACCTGGCTGCCGCCCCTGAACGGCACCAGCCGGATGTGGAGGTGGCCGGCGGCGCTCGTCAGCGCGAGGTGGAGCATCTGGTCGGCCATGACCTGCCAGTCGCCGACCCACGAGTGCAGCGCGGCCTCGTGGATGAAGAAGGTGGAGTGCGCGGGCTGGGAGCGGTGCAGAACCTCCTGGCGCTCCATCCGGGTCTGGACCCCCGGCTCGACGGCGAACCGCGGATCGCTGCCCGCCAGCATGAGCGCCCGCGCGTAGTCCTCGGTCTGGAGCAGGCCGGGGACCCGCATCGACTCGTAGTCGAACATCGTGGTGGCCCTGCGTTCGCTGGAGATCAACGCGCGCAGGGCGTCCGGCACACCGTCGAGGTGGGGTCGGATGATGTAGCCCGTCTCCCCCTCTCGGGCGATGCTGAGAATCCGGTCCAGCGAGGCCTGGTCGCCTTGGCAGTAGCCGACGAGCCTGATGAGGTCGACCACGTCGCCGCCGCGGCGGCCGTGTTCCAGTTTCGACAGCTTGCCGGGGGACCAGCCGAGGCCTTCGGCGAGCTTGGTCAGGCTGAGCCCGCTGCGCTCGCGGACCTCGCGCACCTCGTCACCCAGCTCACGGGTGTGCGCGGTCGAGGGTCGAAAGTCTCCGAGTGCTTCCACGAATCGGACACTATTGCGCTCTGACCTGGGAGTTCGACAACGACAGACCAGATCCACTCCAAAGGATCACCTTTGGGGGTACCGGTCCCGACGGGATCGGGGCTCGCAATCCGTACGTACGGATTGGATATCGCGGGCCGGTACTGGGATCATCCGTGGATGCCACGGGTCAGCCAGGACCATCTCGACGCCCGCCGCCGTCAGATCCTCGACGGGGCGCGGACCTGTTTCGCCCGCTACGGCTACGAGGGCGCGACGGTGCGCCGCCTGGAGGAGGCCACTGGGCTGTCCCGCGGTGCCATCTTCCACCATTTCCGCGACAAGGAGTCGCTGTTCCTCGCGCTGGCGGAGGACGACGCGCTGCGGATGGCCGACGTGGTGGCCGAGCAGGGCCTGGTGCAGGTGATGAGGGACCTGCTGCTGGTGCAGGAACCGTCCACCGAGGACCACCCGGCGGACTGGCTGGGCACTCGCCTGGAGGTGTCGCGGAGGCTCCGCACCGACCCGGAGTTCCGCGCCCGCTGGGCGGAGCGCTCGTCGCAGCTGACCAAGGCGACCCGCGAACGGCTGCTGCGCCAGCGGGAGGCGGGCAACCTGCGCGACGACGTGGACGTGGACGTCCTCACCAGCTTCCTGGAGCTGGTCCTGGAGGGCCTGGTGTCGCACCTGGCGATGGGCCTGCCCGCGGACGACCTCGGTCCTGTGCTCGACGTCGTCGAGGAGACCGTCCGCAGGCGACGCCGCACGTCGTAGCGCCTGGCGAACCCGCGGAACCCTAGAGCTCCTCGGCCAGCGCCGCCTTGACCTTGGTGATGGCCGCGACCTCCGGCTGCGACACGCCCCCGTCGGCGTTGGCCGCCGCGTCGCACACCGAGACGACCGCGTCGGGGAAGGCGCGCGCCACCCGCGGCGCCTTCGCCTTGAGGATGGCGACGGACTGCCGCAGCGCGTCGAGCACCTCGCCCTCGACCTGCGCCGCGGACCCCCTGGGCAGCTTCGGGAACACCGTCCCCAACGCCTCCTGCAACTCCGGCGACAGGCTCTTGATGGCGGTGGCGGTCGCGGAGCCCTCCACCTCCATCGATCCCGGATCGGCCTTGGACACGAGGAGACCCGCACCGTAGACCGCGATGCGGAGGGTCTGGCGTTCCTCGTCGGTGTACTCAGTCATGTGATCACCGTAAAACCGATGCCACGCGAAGTCATCGACCAGGTGCGGTACGTACTCGAAATGGCTAAGCGCGACGACCGTTCGTGCATAGGGTTCCGGTCATGGGCCTGCGCACCTACCTCGTGGCCGCGGGCCTGACCCGGTTGGCCGACGAGATGGTGGGCCTGGCGCTGGTGCTGTTCGTGTTGCTGCGCACCGACAGCCGGGCGTTGGCGGGCGCGACCGTCGCGGCGTACACCGTGCCGTCGATCGTGTCCGGTCCGCTGCTGGGCGCGTGGCTGGACCGGACCCGGCGGCCGCTGGTCGCGCTGGTCGGCAACCAGCTGCTGCTCGCCGTGGCCGCGGCGGGTCTGCTGCTCTTCGTGGGACACCCGGTCGCCGTGCTGGCGCTGGCGTCGCTGGCCGGGACGGCGCTGCCGATGAGCAGCGGCGGCTTCACCGGCCTGCTGCCCAGGATCGCCGTCGACCTGCCGCGGGCGACGTCGGCGGACGCGCTCGTGTACCTGTCCACGGCGCTGGCGGGCCCCGCCGTCGTGGGCGGCCTGACCGCGCTGTTCGGGGTGGACAGCGCGGTGGTCGCGATCGGCGTGCTGGCGACGGCGGGCGCGCTGTGCACGCTCCGGCTGCGCGTGCCGCCGCACGCCGACGTCGTGCACATGTCGATGGCGCGCGCGATCCGCGACGGCGTGCGGCACCTGGTGACCACTCCCCCGCTGCGCGGCGCGACCCTGGCCGCGGTCCTCGGGTACGGCTCGGTCGGGCTGCTGGCGACGGCGCTGCCGGTGCGGGTCGCGGAGCTCGGCCACCCCGCGGGCGCGGCCGGGTTCGTGTGGGCCGCGATCGAGGTGGGCAGCGTCGCGAGCCTGCTGGTGCTGCGCGGGCACCTGCACCGGTGGCGGCCGGAACGGGTGCTGTTCGCGTCGATCGCCGGGTACGGCCTTGTGCTGGCGTCGTGGCCGTTCGCGACCGGGCTCGTCGTGCTGGTGGGGCTCGCCGTGGTCGCGGGCATCGCCCAGGGGCCGACGCTGACGTCCCTGATCACCGCCCGGCAGCGGTACACGCCCGCGGTGCTGCTCGGGCAGGTCTCGACGACGGGGCCGAGCCTGAAGATCGGCGCGTTCGCGATCGGCGCCGCTGTCGGCGGCACGCTGCACGACACCCGCGCGGCGATCTTCGCGGTGGCCGCGGCGCAGCTCGTGGCGGCCGGTCTCGGGCTGGCGGTGAGCGCGCCCGGCCCGCTTCGGCTCAGGACTCGGGACGGGGCCTGAGCAGGTCGTCGACGAGGGCGTCCACCAGGGCGTCGGGGACGGCCGCCCCCACCAGGGCGCGGTAGACGATCGGTCCGACGAGGGCGTCGACCACCTCGTCGAGCCCGAGCCTGGGTGCGATCACGCCCGCGTCGAGGGCGCGCGCGAGCAGGTCGCGCTCCTGGTCGCGGCGCGGGCCGAGGTAGCGCTCGTGGAAGCTCCCGGCCGTGCCGGGGTCGTGCTGCGCCTGCGCGATGAGCGTGAGCAGGACCTTGCCCGCGGGGTCGCCGGTGAGGAACCGCGCGAAGCCGCGCAGGTAGTCGCGGACGCCGTCGGCCGTGACCTCCCCGGTCGGGACGGGGACGTGCTTGTCGCTGTCCTCGATGAGGGTGTCGAGGAGGATCTCGACCTTGGACGGCCACCAGCGGTAGATCGTCTGCTTGGCCACGCCCGCGCGGCGCGCGATCGCCTCGATGGTCAGCGCGCCGAAACCGTGCTCGACGAGCAGGTCGTCCGCCGCGTGCAGCACGGCGACGCGGGCGGCCTCGTCGCGCCGGTTGCCGGAACGGGCCCTGCGGGACTCGGAGTTCACGACGGGCATGCGGGACAGCGTACCGGTCGGCAGGGGCGTGCTAGCGTCTAGACGCAACGTTGCGTCTCGTCAATTACCCCTCCTCGAAGGAGCAGCCATGCCCGCCACGCCCGGTCGTCAAGCGCTCGTCATCGGGGCCTCCCGAGGACTGGGCCTGGCCCTCGTCGACGAGCTCGCCCTGCGCGGGTGGCAGGTGATCGGGACCGTCCGCGGACCCGGAGGCCCGCTGGAGGGCCACGCGCCGGGCGGGCGGGTCGAGGTGGAGTCGCTGGAGATGACGGATCCGGCAGGGCTGACAGCGTTGCGGGGACGCCTGGCGGGACGAAGGCTGGACCTGCTGTTCGTGAACGCGGCCATCGACCGGGGAGACCTCCCGATCGACGAGGTGCACACCGACGAGTTCGTCGAGGTGATGATCACCAACGCCCTCGCCCCGCTGCGGGTGCTGGAGGCGTTGGGCGACCTCGTCGCGCCCGGCGGGACGGTGGCGGTGATGTCGTCGGAGCAGGGCAGCGTCTCGCTGAACACCGAGGGCGGCTACGAGCTCTACAAGGCCAGCAAGGCCGCGCTCAACCAGCTGATGCGCAGCTACGCCACCCGCACCGCCGACGACGGTCGGACCAAGCTGCTGATCGACCCCGGTCACAACCGGACCCGGCTGGGCGGTCCCGAGGCACCCCTCGAACCTCGGGACACGATCCCGGCCGTGGTCGACGTGCTGGAGTCGCGGGCCGGAACGGGCGGGTTGCGGTTCCTGGACCGGTTCGGACAGCCCGTGCCCTGGTAGGACCCACTAGTGCAGCGCGTGCCGGGCCCAGTGGGAGTCGGGGCGGACCACGCGGATGTGGCCGAGGGTGGAGTTGCCGGTCACGGTGATCACCGGGCCGCCGGTGGCCGTCGGGGCACCGGGCAGGGAGCGCTTGCCCAGCTTGGCGGTGCCGCCGTCGAGCACCACGGCCGCGGCGGAGACCAGGACGGTGACCTTGCCGCAGAAGGACGACGCCTCCAGGGTGTAGCGCTCCCCCGCGGGCAGGCCGGTCAGGTCGAGCACGACGGCGCCGAAGTTGGCCTCGGCCTCGATGCGACGGGCGACGGGGGCGCTGTGGACCTTGCTCGCGAACGCGTGGACGCGCTGCGGGGCGGTCGTCGCCGGGAGGTCGGCGAGGCCGAGGTCGTCGAGCAGCGACGCGAGGTCGCCGCGGAGTTGGGCGCTGTAGACGGCCTGGACGCGGTCGAAGTGCTCGTCCCACGTCAGGCGGCCGTCGGCGGCGGCCTGGTTCAGCACCGCGACGGTCTGCTCCCGCTCCTGGTCGGACACCCGGAGCACCGGCTGGGTCACCACGATCACCTCTTGTTCGGTAATTATCTTAGTTGAGAAGATTCTTGCGCGGTTGAGTCAAACCGTCAAGACAGGCGACCAACCGCATACGGAACGTGACGGAACCGTGCTTGGCCAACGGGGCGGGATCGGTGAGGATCCGAGACATGGCTCCTGCGCGCCCTGCCCACGTCCACCGGGTGCGGGTGCGCCCGGCCGACTGCGACCACCGGGGTGTCGTGCACAGCTCCCGGTTCCCCCTGTTCTTCGAGGCCGCCACGGTCGAGACCCTGCGTTCGCTGCTGGGCTCCTACAAGGAGCTGGAGCGCAACGGGATCGAGTTCGTCGTGGAGGAGTCGTCGCTGCGGTTCACCGGGTCGGCCCGGTTCGACGACCTGGTCAAGATCGGGGTCCGGGTGCGGTCGATGGGCACGACGTCGGTGACGCTCGCGTTCGAGGCGGACGTGGACGGGACGCCGATCGCGACCGGGTGGAACCGGTACGTGGCCGTCGGGACGCTGGAGCTGCGCAACACCACGATCCCCGAGGGCGTCCGGCGGGTCTTCCAGGTGCGCGAACCCGCCCGTCGGGGCTCTTGAACCGCCTTCGCGTTCGCGGCACCGTAGGGGTATGCCGTCGTCGTGGAAGAACACCGTGCTGCTCGCGGTCGGGCGGGTGGTGGTCGCCCTGCGCGCCGCCACGGGCGACCCGGGCGCGCGCCTGTTCCGCAAGCCCGCAATAGAAGACCCCTACCCCTTATACGAGTCGGTGCGCGCCAAAGGGAAGCTGGTGCCGAGCAAGCTCGGACTGCTGCTCACCGCCGAGCACTCGATCGCCGCCGAGGTGCTGCGCGACCCGCGCTGGGGAGTCATGGCGCCGTCGGAGATGGCGCTGGTGGACGAGACGGCGTACGCCCCGGACAGCCGGGTGCTGGTGAACCCCTTGCAGCGGTCGTTCCTGATGCGCAACCCGCCCGACCACACCCGGCTGCGCCGGTACGTCGGCGGCTGGTTCACCCCGCGCGCGCTGCGGCAGCAGATGCCGGCCATCGAGGCGGTCGTCGGGCGGCACCTCGACCTCGTCGCGGAGAAGGGCGCGTTCGACCTGGTCGACGACTTCGCCAAGAAGGTGCCGGTGCAGGTGATCGCGGACCTGCTCGGCGTGCCCGCGAGCGACCACGACAGCTTCATCCGGTGGGGCAGCGCGCTGGTGAACTCGATCGACGGCGTGCGCGACACGAAGGAGCTGAAGCTGCTCCAGGACACGCTGGCGGAGTTCGACGCGTTCCTGATGGACCTGGTCGAGCACCGCCGACGCCATCCGGGCGACGACCTCGTCAGCGACCTGGTCGCGCACGACGAGCTGGCGCTGGAGGACCTGGTCGCGACCACGGAACTGCTGCTGGTGGCCGGGTTCGAGACGACGGTGAACCTCATCGGCACGGCGGCGAACGCCGTGCTCGGCCACCCCGACGTGCGGCGGAGGCTGATCGCCGAGCCGGAGTACGCGGAGCGCGTGGTCGAGGAGACGCTGCGCTGGGACCCGCCGGTGCAGTACGTCGTGCGGGTGCCGCTGGAGCCCGTGGAGGTGGGCGGGCAGCGGCTCGAGACCGGCACGCCGGTGCTGATGCTGCTGGCGGCGGCCAACCGCGACCCCGCGGTGTTCGCCGACCCGCACCGCTTCGACCCGGACCGCGCCGACGCCCGCGAGCACCTGGCGTTCTCGTCGGGCATCCACTACTGCCTCGGCGCGAACCTGGCCCGGATGGAGGCCACCGCGGCGGTGCGCGCGCTGTTCCTCCGGTTCCCCGAACTGCGCGCGGCGGGGCCGGTCAGCAGGCGCCCCTCCCCCACTATCAGGGGTGCCCGACACCTACCGGTGAACACGGGAGTGACAAAGCGATCACTCGCGGTTGATAAACGATAACGTCACCCACTCGTTTGGGCGTTTAATACTCGCGCCCGCACAAGTTAGGGCATTCTGGATTCCAGCGGATGACCCGCCGCACCGCCGCCGCGGCGGGCCACCGCGTTTTCCCACTCGACGAACTGGTCGACCAACTAGTGCCGTATCAGGCAACGTTCGCCCTGTTGACGACCTCGCGTAGCCGCCGATCCTGAGCGTGCTTGTTTCGCCAGATGACGTAGCGGCGGATCATGCTGCCCTGCTGCTTGTGGTCGAGGTGGTCGGTGCCGTCGAGGGTGAAGTAACGCAGAGCGGTGAACTGGGCCTCGATACGGTTGAGCCACGACGAGTTCGTGGGGGTGTAGGCGATCTCGACGTTGTTGGCCTCGGCCCAGTCGGCGACCCGACGGCACCGCTTGGTGGTCAGGTGCGGGGCGTAGTTGTCGCACACGATCGCCAACCGCACCGTCGGCGGATACAGCGTGCGCAGATAACGACAGAACTCCAGGAACCTGGTC
>NZ_PVTF01000010.1 GCF_003002815.1 Umezawaea tangerina
AATGGGTGGAGTTGACCGGTACTAATAGGCCGAGGACTTGTTTACGAAGACGCTACGCATCCACTGTGCGGTTCTGAAAGAACCGAACCGGACCACCTGGGTCCACCTTGTATGGGGTGGAGACTCGGGTGTCTACGGGTTGGTAATTTCATAGTGTTTCCGCGGTCATGGCGGAGGGGAAACACCCGGTCCCATTCCGAACCCGGTAGTTAAGCCCTCCTGCGCCGATGGTACTGCACTGGTGACGGTGTGGGAGAGTAGGTCACCGCGGGACAATTATTCCCTCAGGGGGAGCACCAGAACTGGTGCTCCCCCTGAGGATTTTTTGCGTTTCGGGGGGTGTTGGCAGGCTGGGGCGGGGGTCGCCTGGTGGTGAGGACCCCCCGATTCACAACTTACTCAGGGGGTCCGACAGTTTTGGTGGGTCGGGCGGAGTGGATCAGAGGTCCCCTGGTCGTGAAGGCCCCCCGAAACCCAAGGTACTCAAGGGGTACGACAGTTTTCTGGGGCTGGGTGTCGGGGGAGGGGTGGGGGTGGGGTCGTCTACCGTTTCGGCATGGAGCGTGAACACCTCGACCCGCGGACGGCCCGGCGATCGGGAGGGACGGGTAGTGCGGCGGCGGATCTGGCGTCTAGTCCGTACCGGGTCGATCGGGATCGGGTGGCGAGCTCGCCGTTCTTCGCGCGGTTGGGCGGGGTGACGCAGGTCGTCAGTTCGACCGGGTCCGGGTTGTTGGTGCACAACCGGTTGACCCACAGCCTGAAGGTGGCGCAGGCGGCGCGGGCGATCGCCGAACGGCTCTGCGCGCGGCCGGAGCTGGTGGGGGTGCTGGACAAGCTCGGTGGTTGCGACCCGGACGTGGTGGAGGCCGCGTCGCTCGCCCACGACCTGGGGCACCCGCCGTTCGGGCACCTCGGTGAACAGGTGCTGGACCGGATCGCGCGGCACCGGCTGGGGCTGGCGGACGGGTTCGAGGGGAACGCGCAGTCGTTCCGGATCATCACGACGACGGACGTGCGCGGACCCGGCGGGCTGGGGCTGGACCTGACGGTGGCGGTGCGGGCGGCGATGCTGAAGTACCCGTGGACCCGGCTGTCGCACCCGAAGCCGCACCCCAAGGACCAGGTGGCACCGCCGAGGGGTGCGGCCGAACCGTCGGACGCGCCGGGCACGGGTGCGGTGAAGTTCTCGGCGTACGTGACCGAGCTCGAAGACCTGGTGCAGGCCCGCGCCCCCTACGAAGGGCGGGTCGAGAGCTGGCAGCAGACGGTCGAGGCGTCGGTCATGGACACGGCGGACGACATCGCCTACGCGATCCACGACCTGGAGGACTTCCACCGCGTCGGCGTGCTCCAGCACGCGACCGTCGCCGCGGAACTGGGAACGTGGCTCATCGACGGCCTGGAACTGGCGGGCCTGTCGAGGGCGGACCTCATCGCACAGCAGCGGCGACCCGGTCGGTCGCTGGAGCTGCTCCGCCGCCGCCTGCACGCGAAGGACTCGTGGGCGGTCGACGACGACGCGTTCACCGCGGCCGTGCTCAAGGTCAGGGCGGAACTGGTGGACGGGCTGCTGGCCGTGCCCTTCGACGGGTCGGTCGAGGCCGAACAGGCCGTCGCCGGGTTCTCCGCCCGCTGGACCCGCAGGCTGGTCGACGCGGTCGGGGTGCTGGAGGAGCCGACCACGCGGTCGGGTCACGTGGTGCTGGCCGTCGCGCAGTGGCACGAGGTGCAGGTGCTCAAGTTCGTGCACCGGCGATTCGTCTTGCTGCGCCCCGATCTCGCCCTGCACCAGCGCGGTCAGGCCCGGCTCATCACCGCACTGGTCGAGGCGCTGGAGCAGTGGGTCACCGACCGGCACGAGTCCGACCGGCTGCCCCGCAGGCTGCACGACCTGGTGGAACTGGCCGAGACCGAGTACGCCGTGCTGGCCCGCACCGACCCCACGGCGCTGATCGGAGCGACCGGTGAGGCACCGACCGGCGCCGACGCCGTGCGCGGACTCGCCCGCGGCCGCGCGGTGGTGGACTTCGTCGCATCCCTGACGGACAACCAGGCCGCAGCCCTTTTGGACGCTTTGTCCGGACGCACGGGTCAGTTGTGGACGGACGCCTTCGTCCTTTGAGGCCACTCGCGCGCGGACGTGCCCCCATTCGGGCGTGTGGACAGCTGTCCATCGAGAACAAATGCTTTGTGAACGGTCAACTCTTGGTGCCCCGCCTGATGAGACGTCCTCCAAACGGACGCTGACGGTGTTCAGCCGAGCACAATACGTTGGCGCGGCCGGTTCGATCCGGCTCCAAGGTCGCGTGCGTCGGGGCACGCTCAAACCCGGGGGAGACGCCCGTGCGCTCACCGCTGCACCGTTCACGAAGAAAATCACTGGTCGCCGCCGGAACGGCGATGTTGCTGGCGACACTGGGTTCCATCACCCCGGTGACGGCCGCTCCGGCCAAGCCGGGCAAGGACGTCTCGGACACGACTGCGAAGCAGATCTCCGCTTTGCAGGACATCAAGAAGTCCCTCACCAAAGCCGAGTCCAAAGTGGACAGCGCACTGGTCGTCGAGCAGCGCAAGCGCTCGTCGGTCAGCACCGCGTCCAAGCTCCCGGACCTGAAGACCGGTGTCGAGGTCCAGAGCGGTGACACCGTCCTGGTCGACATCCGGGCCGAGAAGGTCGGCGACGAGCTGCTGAACGCCATCCGCGGCGGCGGGGGTGGCATCCGCTCGTTCTCCGTCGACGGCGGCACGGTGCGGGCGCAGGTCCCGCTCGCCTCGATCGGCGCCATCGCCGGTCGCGACGACGTCAAGAAGGTCGAAGCGGCCGTGGGCGCGATCACCGCGCACATCGAGCCGTCCGACGTCACCAAGACGAAGAAGCCCCGCGCGGAGCTGTCCAAGGAGGCCAAGGCCAAGCAGATCGAGGCCAAGACCCGCGAGGCGCTCATCACGGTCCAGGCGACGAAGACCGCCGAGAGCGACCGCGCCCACGCGGCCGACACCGCGCGCGGCCAGTTCCACGTCACCGGCACCGGCGTGAAGCTCTGCGCCCTGTCCGACGGCGTGAGCTCGCTGGCGACCTCGCAGGCCGCGGGCGAGCTGCCCGCTGTCGACGTGCTCACCGGCCAGGCGGGCTCGGGTGACGAGGGCACGGCGATGCTGGAGATCCTCCACGACCTCGCCCCGAACGCGGCGCTCGGCTTCGCCACCGCGTTCAACGGCGACGCCAGCTTCGCCGACAACATCAAGGCCCTGCGCTTCCAGCTGGGCTGCGACGTCATCGTCGACGACGTCCTCTACTTCAACGAGTCCCCGTTCCAGGACGGCATCATCGCGCGCGCTGTCGACGCGGTGCACGCCGACGGCGCGCTGTACTTCTCCTCCGCGGGCAACGAGGGCAACGTCGCGGAAGGCACCTCCGGTCACTGGGAGGGCAACTTCGTCGACTCCGGCGTCGGCATCGGCCGCTTCGCCGGCACCGCGCACGACTTCGACCCGAACCCCAACGCCAAGCAGGTCTTCAACCCGCTGTCGGCGAACTCGGGCGGCGTGCCGGTCACGCTCTTCTGGAACGACCCGCTGGGCCAGTCCTCCAACGACTACGACCTCTACCTGACCAACGCGCAGGGCGCGGTCGTGGCGTTCAGCCAGAACCCGCAGGAAGGCACGCAGGACCCGTACGAGCGGGTCAACACCACCACCGGTGGTCTGCGCCTGTCCGTCGTCAAGTTCCGCGGCGAGGACCGCTACATCGCGCTCTCCGCGCTGGGCGGCCGCTTCAAGGACTCCGCCGACGGCCTGAAGAAGTTCGTCACCCCCGGCGTGACCCGCGGCCACTCCGCCGCGAACGGCGCCATCAGCGTCGCCGCGGCCCCGGCCGCCGGTGCGCTGCCCTTCGACCTCGAGCCCGGTGACCCGGCGAACCCGAAGGGTCCGTACCCCGGCACCTTCACCTCCGCGTCCAAGCTCGAGCGCTTCACCTCCGACGGCCCGCGCAAGGTGTTCTTCAAGGCCGACGGCACCCCGTTGACCGAGACCCGGCAGAAGCCGGACATCACCGCGGCCGACGGCGTGACCACGAGCGTGTCCGGCTTCAACCCGTTCTTCGGCACGTCGGCCGCCGCGCCGAACGCCGCCGCGATCGCGGGTCTGATCCTGTCGGGCAACCCGACGCTCACCCCGGACGAGGTCAAGGAAGCCCTCACGGCGACGGCGATCGACATCGCCGAGCCCGGCACCGACAACCGCTCCGGCGTCGGCGTCGTGCTGGCCGACAGCGCGCTGTCCTACACCGGTGCGAGCCCGCAGGCCCTCGCCACCGCGCAGAAGCCGACCATCGTCAACGACTCCGACGGCAGCCAGTACCTGAAGCCGGGTACGACGTCCACGGTGACGCTGCCGGTGACCAACACCGGTGACGGCACGGCGGCGTCCACCAGCGTCGTCCTGACCACGCCCACCGCGGGCGTGACGATCGCGCCGAGGTCCAAGTCCTACGGCAACATCGAGGTCGGCCAGACCGTCACCAACACGTTCAAGGTGACCATCCCCGGCACGTTCGTGCCCGGTGACCAGGTCAAGCTGGACGCGAAGGTCACGTTCGCGGGCTCCACCTCGCCCACGACCGGCTCGTTCCAGCTGGGCGTCGGCGAACCGTCCCGCGACGTCAAGAACTTCGCCTACACCGGTGCCCCGGTCGCGATCCCGGACAACAGCACCGTCGGCGCGTCCATCCAGATCCCGGTGACCGGCATCGGCCGGGCGTCGAAGGTGACGTTCTCGATCGACGGCGACACGTGCACGACCGCCGACGCGGCCACCACGGTCGGCATCGACCACACCTTCGTCGGCGACCTGGTCGGCACCCTGACCTCCCCGTCGGGCGCCACCGCCACGCTGTTCTCGCGTTCCGGCGCGGCGGGCAACAACCTGTGCAAGGTCGTCTTCGACGACGCCGCGGCCGCTTCCTTCAGCACGGTGACCTCGGCGCTCGCGCCGTTCACCGGTTCCTGGAAGCCCGCTTCGTCGACGCTGGGCTCGCTGATCGCCGGTTCGGCGGACGGCACCTGGACGTTCAAGGTGACCGACACCGCGGGCACCGACGTCGGCTCCGTGCGGGCCGTGTCGCTGCACCTCGCGGGTTACGTGTAACCACTGGTCGGAGGTGCCCCGCGGCCCGGTGCCGCGGGGCACCCCGCACCAGGTCCCGCACCAACGAGAAGGGCCCCCGCCACGGTGGCGGGGGCCCTTCTCGGCTGTTCGTCTACTTGGGCCATTCCCAGCGGACGCCGAACACGCCGGGACCGAAGCCCAGCGCCACGGCGTGCACACCGCCCGCGTTGTCCAGGGTGAGGTTGCGGCGACGCGACGGCGTCTCGTCACCGGCGGGCAGGCTGTACTGCTGGCAGCGCGCGGGCAGGTTCGACTGGTCGAACCGGACCTCGATCACGTACTCGCGCACGGGAAGCCGGAACTTGCGCGCGAAGGAGTTGTTGCCCGCGGGGTAGTGCCCGTCGGGGAAGACCAGTTCGTACTCCATGATGATGGTCTCGCCCCTGGCCAGCGGGCGGTCGAACATCATCTCGGCGACCATGATGTTGGCGTCGGTGTCCTCGGCGACCCGGCCCAGGTGGCAGTTGCGGAGGTTCGCGACCTCCGGCAGCACGTCGGACTCCTCGGTCTCGAACACCAGCGCCCAGCGGTCCGGGCCGTCCTGCTCGGCGCGCAGGATCTGCCGGACCCAGATGGAGCGCTGACCGCCGTCGGCGGCGATCTCGATGCGGTCGTGCTGGCTGATCCGCCCGAGCTTGACGTCGGACGTCGTGTCCACCTTGGTGAGCAGGTCGGCGACCCGGTCACGGCGCGCCCAGAGGGCGTCGATGGGCATCATCGTGGTGGGACGGCATCGCCGCCCGCGTGGACGGGGTGGCCCGAGCAGGGCCGACAGGCCCGCCTGCGGAACACCCAGGACGGACTCGAGGTGCCGGAGCGCCTCCAGCGACTCGGGTCGTTCGGGGCGGCGTCGGCCCGACTGCCAGTAGCTGAGCGTCGCGACGCTGATCGTGACACCGCGCAGACCCAGCCGGTGCTGGATGCGGTCCAGGCTGAGCCGACTCGCTTTGATCGCGGCTCTCAGGGCCTCGGGAAACGGTCCCGTGGTCAGGAGCTGCGCCAGACTGCCGTGGCCCGTCGAATCGATGTCTTCGACAGACAGAGTAGGTCGACCGGCAGCGTTGGTCATGGTGACTCCCCGCTGTCATTAGATCACGCCCAAGTGACCCTACCCGCCAACGTTGAGTGTTGGTGGCGACCGGATGGAGTCAATGGTTGGTCCGTACGGGTTACACGTTCGAACCGATGACACCTATCTGTCAAGTGGTGATCGCCGGTCCTTCGCCCAGTGTGAACCCGCCGGTAACATTGTGCATGAGGCACCGGATGCGCGGTACAAGCCCCTTCGGTGCCGGTTGTGCCGTCGTGGTGGTCCGGCGCCCACCCGCTCCGGGCCACCACCGATCGGCCACCGTGCTGGCGACCCCCGATCGGGTGGCTCTACTGTGTCCCCGGTGACCGCTGGCCAGGATTACGTCCCCGGACAAGGCGAACCGGACGACGTGCTCGTCGAGGTCGCGCGGGCGGTGCTCGGCCCTGGTGAGCACCGCGTCATCGACCTCATCGACATCTCGCGCCAGCCCTACGGGCGGGTGGTGGACGTGGTGCGCGCGAGCGACGACCTGGTTCCCCGCCTGGCCCACGAGAACGCGCTGGGCCAGGCCTTCCTGCTGGCCCGGAAGTGCCTTCGGCCCGGCGGCCTCCTGGTGGCCGCGGTGCCCGAGCTCGACCGGCTGAGCAGGCTCCGCCCGATCACCGCGCCCCCGAAGGTGCTCGGCCGCGGCGAGAGCCGCCAGGTGACCGTGCAGCTGTGGGACTGGTCCAACGACGGCGAGTCCTACGAGCTGGAGGTCGTCCAGCTGGAGCGCGCGCTGGGCGCCTGGCAGATCGCGTCCTCGGTCGCGACCCGGCACCGCGTGCTCACCCCCGAGCAGATGGCCGAGCAGTTCGCGATCGCGGGCTTCGGCGCCGTGCAGCGCCTCTCGCCGGGGGAGAGCGGACATCCGCTGCCGGTGTGGGTGGCCGTCGCCCCCGCGTAGGGGACATGATCGGGCCCATGCGCCTGATGTGCTGCGGTCCGTGAGCCGGACCAGGGCGGTGCCCGGCGGCGGGCTGGCCGTCGAGGTCGAGCCCGAACGGCTGGCGGGCTGGTTCGACCGGTTCGCCGGACGCCACGGCGGCATCACGCGCACGGTGGCCGCGGCCGAGCACGTGCGGGTCGAGGCGGCCGACGGGACGCGGGCCGAGGTGGACGTGCCGTTCGGGCCGCTGGCCGACGTGGGGGAGTGGTCGGGAGCGGCGCTGGACGGACTGGTCGCGCACGCGCTCGTGCCCCGGCGCGTCGGACTGCTCCTGGTGCGGCTGGGCGGCCACAGCGTCGGGATCGCCGTGGACGGCGTGGTGGAGGTGTCCACCACCGACAGCCGCCAGGTGCACGGGCGCAACAAGGCGGGCGGGTGGTCGCAGCAGCGGTTCGCGCGCCGCCGCGACGGCCAGGCGCGGGTGGCGCTGCGCGCGGCCGCCGCCGACGCCGTCCGGGTGCTGGCGCCGAGGGTGGACGAGCTGGCCGCCGTCGTGCTGGGCGGTGACCGGCAGGCGCTGGACGTGCTGCGGGCCGACCGGGCGCTGGCCGGGGTGTTCGCCAAGGCGGGGGAGCGGGTGCTCGACGTCGCCGAGCCGCGCCGGGCCGTCCTCGACGAGGCCGCGCGACGTGCCCGCGCCGTCGAGGTCGTCGTCCGGCGACCGGTCTGACGGCGACCGGAGAAGTCGGTGGAAGTCGGTGCAACCGGGACTCCGGCCCATCGCATGGATAGGGGTGAGGGCGGCGAACGGCCGTCCCGACACACCTAGGAGCAGCAAGTGCGCAAACGACTCGTTGTGGTGGCCGGTGCCGTGGTGCTCGGTGGGCTCGGCATCGCCGTCCCGACCATCGCCCTGGCCGCCAACAGCGGCAGCACCGCGCCGCAGGTCACGTCACCGGTGCCGACCACGCCGATCGCCACCTCCCCGGTCGCGACCAGCCCGGTGACCACGTCGCCCGCCGCACCCGTGGAGACGAGCCCGGCGACGACCACCCCCGCGGCCCCGGTCGAGACCAGTCCCGGCGCCCCCGTCGAGACCAGTCCGGCGGCCGCTCCGGTCCAGACGAGCCCCGCCGCCCCGATCCGGACGACCCCGGCGGCCCCGGTCGAGACCAGTCCGGCGGCCACCACCCCCGCGCCCCCGGTCGAGACGACGCCCGCCTCGAACTAGCCACCGGTTCGGTTACCGTCGTCCACGGCGGCCGCGTCGTCACCGCCGCCCGAGCAGGCGGTGACGACGCCTCCGACCACCCGGCTCTGAGCGGAGAGCACCCCACGCGTGATCGATTCGACCTGGAACGCCGAGTTCACCCGGCACTTCGACCGCAGCGCCGACTCCATGCGCTTCACGGCCTACCTGCTGTGCGGCAACTGGCACGAGGCCGAGGACGTGGTGCAAGCGGCGTTCCTCAAGCTCTACCTGGCGGGCCCCAAGCTGGCCGACCGGGAGGGCCTGGCCGCCTACACCCGCAAGATCGTCGTGCGCACGTTCCTCGCCGAGCGCAGGCGCCTGCGGTGGCGGCGGGAGAAGCTGACGGACGCGCCCCCCGAGATGCCGGGTGGTGGTGAGCAGGTCGAGGACCGGCTCGTCGTGTGGCAGGCGATGTCGGTGCTGGGCGCGCGGCAACGTGCTGTGCTCGTGCTGCGCTTCTGGCACGACCTGGGTGTCGAGGAGACCGCCTCGGCGCTCGGGTGCAGCACCGGGACGGTCAAGAGCCAGAGCGCCCGTGGCCTGGCGACGCTCCGCCAGCGCCTCGGACCCCAGTACGCCGACTTGTGGCAGGAGGTGTCTCGCCGTGGGTGATGACGACCTGAAGCGCACCTTCGAGAAGCTGCACGCGGCACCCATGCCGGTGCGCGCGCTCACCGCGGACGACGTCATCCGCAGCGGCGAGGCCGTCCGCAGGCGCCGCCGGACGGTCGCCGTCGTCGCCAGCGGCGTCGGCACGACCGCGGTCGTGGCGGCCGCCCTGGTGGTGCTCGTGATCAGGCCGGGCTCGCCGCCGGTCGGCCCGGTGGACCCCGCGGGGCCGTCGATCGGGACGTCGGCACCGCTGACGGTGCCCACGACCCCGGAGGTGTCACCACCCGCCGTGCCCGGCCGGACGTCGGAGACCACACCCTCCACGACCACGCCCGTCGAGCAGGAACACCCGGTGAACACGACCCCGCCCGGCGCGGAGCCCCCCGCGACCTCGGACGTCCCCGTCGCCCCCGTCGAGACCTCCCCGGCAGCCGGCACCAGCCCCACCACGACCAGGTAACCCCACCGGGCCACCCCGGTGTTCGCCGCACGCCCCGGTTACGGATACTCTCATCATCCAGATGTTCGCATCATCTGAAATGAGCCACGTCGTCCACCGGGAGAACCCATGACCACCGTCCCCGAGATCGACCTCACCGACCCCGAGGTCGTCCGCGACCCGTTCACCACCTACGGGAAGGTCAGGGAGGTCGCGCCCCTGGCCAGGATCGCCATCCCCGGCATGGCCCCGCTGTGGGCGCTGACCAGGTACGAGGACGCCAAGGCGATGCTCGGCGACCCCAGGTTCGTGATCAACGCGAACAGCTTCTCCCGCCCGCAGGGCATCCCCGAGCACTGCCTGCGGTACATGCGCACCATGTCCGAGATGGACGGCCCCGAGCACGCCCGCCTGCGCAGGCTCGTCTCCCCGGCCTTCACCGCCCGCCGCGCGGCCCGGTTCCGCTCACGCGTCGAGCCCATCGTCGACGCCCTGTTGGACGACCTGCCCGCGCACGTCGAGAACGGCTCCGTCGACCTCCTCCGCCACTTCGCCTGGCTCGTCCCCGTCGACGTCATCTGCGAACTGGTCGGCATCCCGACCGAGGACCGCCCCGCCTGGCGCACCCACGCCGCCAACATCGCCGCCGGCCACGGCCAGGGCTTCGCCGACGCCATCCCCGCCATCATGGCCGGCGCCAAGTCCGCCGTCGAAACCCGTCGCACCACCCCCACCGACGACCTGCTGTCGGACCTCATCCGCCTCCGCGACGAGGACGACGACCGCCTCACCGAAACCGAACTCATCACCCTCGTCTGGCACCTGGTCCTGGCCGGCCAAACCCCCGCCAACCTCATCCCCAACGCCGTTCAGGTCCTCCACACCCACCCCGACCAACTAACCGCACTCCAGGCCGACCCCTCCCTGCTCCCCCGCGCGGTCGACGAGGTCATCCGCTTCTGCGGCCCCGCCCTCCTCTCCATCCCCCGCTACGCCACAGAAGACGTCGACCTCCACGGCACCCGCATCCCCAAGGGCGACGCCATCTCCGCCATCGTCGCCTCCACCAACCGCGACCCCCGCACCCACGACGACCCGAACACCTTCGACATCACCCGCCCCACCAGCCAAACCCACCTCGGCTTCGGCCACGGCCCCCACTTCTGCCTAGGCGCCTCCCTCGCAAAAATCCAAACCGAAACCGCCCTGTCGTCCCTATGGCACCACTACCCCAACCTCGCCCTAGCCACCCCAACCGAAGACCGCGCCCCCGACCCCGGCAACTGGCGCCTGACCTCCCTACGCGTAACCCTTTAACGCCAGACAAACCAACACAGCCACCACCCCGCATCCGACGCGAAGCGAGCACGCCAACACGCACTTGGGCGCAGCCCGCCAGCGCGCATCCGGCGCGGAGCGCCTGGGGCCTTGTCGGCGCCAGCCGATGCCTGGACCGCTGCGAAGCGCGGATGCCCTGTCTAATGGCGCAGCCGAGGATGCCTTGTCGGGCGGAGCCCGATGCTTGGTCAGGCGCAGCCTGATGCTGGCGAAGCCGGACTTCCCCTCTGCCCCCGATCCACAGCGCCCTCCTGCCCCATCTTCGTTGTCAAGACAGCTTCATCGTCTTGACAACGAAGATGGGGCATTGAGACAATCGCGCGCCGGGGGCCGGGCTTCGCGCGTTGAGAGGGCCGAGAGCCGAGTCCTCCCTTCCCTAAACCCCACTCACCCCAACGTCCCCGTCGCCAACAACCCCCCATCCACCCTCACCGTCTCCCCGGTAACCCACCCCGCCTCCTCCGAAGCCAGGAACGCCACCACCTTCGCCACATCCCCCGGCACCCCCAACCTCTTCATCGGGTACTGCCCAGCGGCCTCTTCCTCCCTCCCCATGTACAACGCCTCCGCGAACCGCGTCTTCACCACCGCGGGCGCCACCGCGTTCACCCTCACCTTCGGCCCCAGCTGCCAGGCCAGCTCCTCCGTCAGCCGGATCAACGCCGCCTTGCTCGCCCCGTACGCCGCGATCACCCCCCGTGGACCGGATCCCGCCCGCCGACGCGATGTTCACCACCGCCCCGCCGTTCTCCGCCATCCACCCCTTCCGCGCCAGCTGCACGAATCCCAGCGCCGCCACCACGTTCACGTCGAAGATCTTCCGCACGGCTCCCAGGTCGGCGTCCACCAGCGACCCGTAGACCGGGTTGATGCCGGCGTTGTTGACCAGGACGTCCAACCGCCCGAACCTCTCCAGCACCGCCTCCACCGCCGCCGCCCGGTCCTCGTCCCTCCCGGCGTTGCTCGCCACCGCGAGCACCCGGTCGGCGGGCACGGACAGCTCCTCCACGAGCCCCAGTCCGGCTTCCCGCACCGCGTCGGCCTTGCGCCCGGTGATCACCACCGACGCCCCGCGCGTCAGCAGCTCCCGCGCGATCCCGAGTCCGATTCCCCTGCTCGCGCCCGTGACCAGCGCGGTCTTCCCTGCGAACGTCTCCGTCATGCGCCTGAATCTATGCCGGTGCCCACATGTGGCGAATGCGGTCGCGCTCAGCCCGTAGACTGGTGGCGTGGTCATCCTGATCGAGTAGGTCCAGCGCGTGTTCCTCCGCCGACCCCTCATTTCCGCATGGCCACATCCACCTGGAGTTCCGCTGTGATCACAGCTACCAACATCGAGCTGCGCGCGGGTTCGCGCATCCTGTTGTCGGAGGCCAACCTCCGCGTGCAGCCGGGCGACCGCATCGGTCTGGTCGGCCGCAACGGCGCGGGCAAGACGACCTCGTTGCGGGTGCTCGCGGGCGAGGGTCTGCCCTACGGCGGCGACGTGCGGCGCACCGGTGAGCTCGGCTACCTGCCGCAGGACCCGCGCGAAGGCGACCTCTCGGTGATCGCGAAGGACCGCGTGCTGTCGGCGCGCGGCCTGGACCAGATCCTGCGGGACATGGAGAAGACGCAGTCCGCGATGGCGGAGCTGGTCGACCCCAAGCAGCTGGACAAGGCGGTCGACCGCTACGGCAAGCTGGAGGACCGGTTCTCCGCGCTGGGCGGGTACGCCGCCGAGAGCGAGGCGGCCCGGATCTGCGCGAACCTCGGTCTGGCGGACCGGATCCTGGCGCAGCCGCTGAGCACGCTGTCCGGTGGCCAGCGCCGCCGCGTCGAGCTGGCGCGCATCCTGTTCGCCGCCTCCGAGGCGGGTGTGGGCGCGAAGTCCAGCACGATCCTGCTGATCGACGAGCCCACGAACCACCTCGACGCCGACTCGATCTCCTGGCTGCGCGGCTTCCTCAAGTCGCACGAGGGCGGCCTGGTCGTGATCAGCCACGACGTGGACCTGCTCGACGACGTGGTGAACAAGGTCTGGTTCCTCGACGCCACCCGCGGCGAGGTCGACCTGTACAACATGGGCTGGAAGAAGTACCTCGAAGCCCGTGCCGCGGACGAGAAGCGCCGCCGCCGCGAACGCGCGAACGCCGAGAAGAAGGCAGGCGTCCTCATGGCGCAGGCCGACAAGATGCGCGCCAAGGCCACGAAGGCCGTCGCCGCGCAGAACATGGCCAAGCGCGCCGAGAAGATGCTCGCCGGCCTGGACGAGACCCGCGTGGCGGACAAGGTCGCGAAGATCCGCTTCCCGGAGCCCGCGACCTGCGGCAAGACCCCGCTGATGGCGGAGGGGCTGAGCAAGTCCTACGGGTCGCTGGAGATCTTCACCGGCGTCGACCTCGCCATCGACAAGGGCTCGCGCGTCGTGATCCTCGGCCTGAACGGCGCGGGCAAGACGACCCTGCTGCGCCTGCTCGGCCAGATGGAACGGCCCGACGCGGGCTCGCTGATCCCCGGCCACGGCCTGAAGGTCGGCTACTTCGCGCAGGAGCACGAGACCCTCGACCACGGCGCCAGCGTGTGGGAGAACATCCGGCACGCCGCCCCGGACACCCAGGAGCAGCAGCTCAGGCAGCTGCTGGGCACGTTCCTGTTCAGCGGCGAGCAGCTCGACCAGCCCGCGGGCACCCTTTCGGGTGGCGAGAAGACCCGGTTGGCCCTCGCGGGCCTCGTGTCGAGCGCGGCGAACGTGCTGCTGCTCGACGAGCCCACGAACAACCTCGACCCGGCCAGCCGCGAGCAGGTGCTCGACGCGCTGCGCCGCTACCAGGGCGCCGTCGTCCTGGTCACCCACGACCCCGGCGCGGTCGAGGCGCTTGAGCCCGAGCGGGTGATCCTTCTCCCCGACGGAACCGAGGACCACTGGTCCGCTGACTACCTGGAACTCGTGCAGTTGGCCTGAGCCAACGGAAACAGCCCGTTTCGGCAGCCCCGGACGAAGGCCGACTGTCCGTGATCATGCGATCACGGACAGATCATTTTGCATGATCGCCTGGCGTTCTGGTCATTCGTGTTCGATCATTGCGACGACAGGGGCCCGAAAGCGGCCCGACCTGCTCGGACGGAAGGCGGGACATGGTGGCTGACCTGAAGAAGGGCGCCCGGATCACCGGCGCCACACGGGACAAGCTGGCCGCTGACCTGAAGAAGAAGTACGAAAAGGGCGCGAGCATCCGGGCGTTGGCCGAGTCCACCGGACGCTCCTATGGCTTCGTCCACCGGGTTCTGTCCGAGTCCGGTGTGACGCTGCGCGGTCGCGGTGGCGCCACCCGCACGAAGAAGAAGTAGGGAAGTAAGCTACCCTCCGGTAACAACAGGCGCCGAACAGCGGCGGCGCCGACCGGCCTCGGAGGTTCCAGCATGTCGGCTACGCCCATCGACGCCGACCTGTTGGAACGTGGCGGTGTGCGGCTCGTCGTGGACGGGCCGCGCGCGACCGTCACCCTCGACCGCCCCGATGTGCTCAACGCGCAGACGCCCTCCACCTGGCAGGCGTTGCGGGCGATCGGCGAAGGCCTGGACCCGGACGTCCTCGTGGTGGTCGTCCGGGGTTCTGGTCGAGCGTTCTCCGCGGGTCTCGACCGCCGCATGTTCACCGGTGGGGTACCGGGCGAACCGGGCTTGGCGGACATCCTCCGCCAGGGCCCGGAGCAGGGTGATGCCCAGATCGCGGAGTTCCAACGCGGCTTCACCTGGCTGCGCGACCCCAAACGGGTGACCATCGCCGCCGTGTCCGGCCACGCCATCGGCGCCGGCTTCCAGCTGGCCCTCGCCTGCGACTTCCGCGTCATCGCCGACGACACCCAGTTCTCCATGGCCGAAACCACCCTCGGCCTCGTCCCCGACCTCGGCGGCACCCAACCCCTCGTCCGCCTCGTCGGCTACTCCCGCGCCGCCGAACTCTGCGTAACCGGCCGCCGCATCAACGCCGAGGAATCCCTCCGCATCGGCCTCGCCAACACCGTCGTCCCCCTCCCCGACCTCGACACCGCCGTCGACAACCTCGTCACCCAGGTCCTACGCCCCCTACCCGGCGCAGTCCGCGAAACCCTGGCCCTGATCTCCGCGGCCGCCGACGGCACCACCACCGAACAACAACTCGCCCTGGAACGCGCCGCCCAACTCCGCCGCCTCGGCGAACTCGCCGCACTAG
Organism: Umezawaea tangerina; assembly: GCF_003002815.1. Classification (GTDB taxonomy): domain Bacteria; phylum Actinomycetota; class Actinomycetes; order Mycobacteriales; family Pseudonocardiaceae; genus Umezawaea; species Umezawaea tangerina. The sequence goes on from NZ_PVTF01000010.1 coordinate 14,970, forward strand.
CAGGCCAACCCACCTGACCCACGGCAGGCCAAGGCCAACGACGCTGGAACAAAAGCCAACGGCCCAACGAAGGCTGGAAACAGTCGGTCAGTTGCCCGGCGACGCTGGAAGCGAGCGGGGCTCGTCCGCTCGTGCGGTCGGCTTGACTTGGGGTTTTTGGGCTTAGACTTGCGGCGGCGGGCAGGCTCTACCACCTGCCCTTTTTCGCCCGACGAAGCCCAAAAAAGGGGCCCCAAGTCAAGCCGACCGCACCTAGGTCCGCTGCAGCGATACCCCCGTAGTCCGCTGCAGCGACACCCCCGAAGACCGCCGAACCGACACCCCCGGAGACCGCGGATAGCGACACCGGGCGACACCCACGGCGGCTAGAACACCAGGACCCCCACCAGTTCGCCCCCAAGCGAACAGGGAAGCACCACGCCTCCCCAGACGTTCCCCCTCACGTGGACAGCGGATACGGTGCCTGGGGCCTGATGATGAGCGCGATGCGGGCCGGTGAGACCCCCAAGGGGGTCCGCGCCGGCACTCTCCGCAGAGTGCTGAAGTTCGCCCGTCCCCATCGGGCCAAGCTCATCACCTTCCTCCTCCTGACGGTCGTCTCCTCGGTCTTGGCCGTCAGCACGCCCGTCCTGGCCGGTCGGGTCGTCGACGCGATCGTCAACGGCAGCGCGACCTCGGTGGTCGTCTGGTTGGCCGTCGTCATCGCCCTCATCGCGGTCGTCGACGCGGGCCTTGGCCTCCTGGAGCGCTGGCAGTCCACCCGGATCGGCGAGGGTCTGATCTACGACCTGCGCCGGGCCGTCTTCGAGCACGTCCAGCGGATGCCGGTCGCCTTCTTCACCCGGACCCGCACCGGTGCCCTGGTCAGCCGCCTCAACAACGACGTGATCGGCGCCCAGCGGGCTTTCACCTCGACCCTCTCCGGTGTGGTCACCAACGTCATCCAGCTGTCCCTCACCCTCGTCGTCATGCTGACGCTGTCGTGGCAGGTCACGCTCCTGGCGCTGGTTCTGCTGCCGATCTTCGTGCTCCCGGCCCGCCGGATGGGCAACCGGATGGCCGACCTGCAGCGCGAGGCCGCCAACCTGAACGCGGGCATGACCACCCAGATGACCGAGCGCTTCTCCGCTCCCGGCGCCACCCTCGTGAAGCTCTTCGGCAGGCCGAGGGAGGAGGCCGCCGAGTTCGGCGACCGCGCCCTGCGGGTCCGCGACATCGGCATCCGCACCGCCATGGCCACCCGCTGGTTCATGACCGGCCTGACGCTGGTCTCGGCGTTGGCGCAGGCACTCGTCTACGGCCTGGGCGGCTACCTGGCGCTGACCGGCCACCTGGCCGCGGGCACGGTCGTCTCGTTGGCGCTGCTGCTCTCCCGCCTCTACTCCCCGCTGACGGCGCTGGCCAACGCGCGAGTCGACGTGATGACCGCCCTGGTCAGCTTCGAGCGCGTCTTCGAGGTCCTCGACCTCAAGCCCATGATCGCCGAGGCGGAGGAGCCCAGGAAGGTTCCCGACGGCCCCGTCTCGGTCGAGTTCCAGGACGTCCGCTTCGGCTACCCGTCCGCGGACAAGGTCTCCCTCGCCTCCCTGGAGTCGGTCAGCACCCTCGACACCCGCGGCGGCCAGGAGGTCCTGCACGGCATCAGCTTCCGCGCCGAACCCGGCCAGCTCGTCGCCCTCGTCGGCTCCTCCGGCGCGGGCAAGTCGACCATCGCGTCACTGGTCCCGCGCCTCTACGACGTGGAGTCCGGCTCGGTGCGGCTGTCCGATGTGGACGTCCGCGAGCTCGGCTTCGACGACGTGCGCGACGCGGTCGGCGTGGTCACCCAGGACGGGCACCTCTTCCACGACACCATCCGCGCCAACCTGGTCTACGCCCGACCCGAGGCGAGCGACGAGGAGCTGTGGGACGCGATCACCCGCGCCCGGCTCGGCACGCTGATCGAGTCGCTCCCCGACGGCCTGGAGACCGTGGTGGGCGAGCGGGGCTACCGGCTCTCCGGCGGTGAGCGGCAGCGGCTGACGATCGCCCGCCTGCTGCTGGCCCGCCCGCGCGTGGTCATCCTCGACGAGGCGACCGCGCACCTGGACTCGGAGTCCGAGACGGCCGTGCAGGCCGCGCTGACCGAGGCCCTGCGCGGCCGCACGGCCCTGGTCATCGCGCACCGGCTGTCCACGATCCGCGCCGCCGACCAGATCCTGGTCGTGGAGGACGGCGAGGTCGTGGAACGCGGCGGTCACCACGAGCTGCTGGAGGCCGACGGCCGCTACGCCGAGCTCTACCACACCCAGTTCGACGAGAAGCCGCAGGTCAGCGTGGTGGAGACGCCGAAGCTGTCGCTGGTCACAGCGGACCGAGAAAAGTCGCGGTGACGCCGACGGCGGCTTTCGACGAGCCGCCGTCCACCACGAGCACCGCGAACGCCATGGTGTCCCGGTAGCCGACGAACCAGCCGTGCGCGTGGGTGCCGTCGCCGAACTGGGCGGTCCCGGTCTTGCCGGACACCGGGCCGAAGCCGCCCAGCGCGGTGGCGGTGCCGCCGGTGACGACCTCGCGCATCATCGGGCGCAGCGCCTCCGCGGCGGCGGCGGGCAGCGGCGTGGGCGCGGTGTTGACCTTCGTCGGGATCTCGCGGATCAGCTTGGGCACGGGCGTCCTCCCGGTCGCGACGGTGGCGGCGGCCAGCGCCATGCCGAACGGCGTGGTCTGCACCCTGCCCTGCCCGATGCCGTTCTCGACCCGCTCGGCGACGTCCGCCGCGGCGGGCACCTTGCCGGTGTTGGTGGAGATCCCGGCGACGTCGTAGTCCGCGCCGATCCCGAACTGCTTGGCGGTCGCGGTCAGCTCGGTGCCGGACATCTCGCCCGCGAGCTTGCCGAACGTGGTGTTGCACGACTGCGCGAACGCCTGCCGCAGCGGCACGGTGCCGAGGGCGAACCTGCCCTCGTTGGGGATCTTGCGGGTGCCGACGACGGCCTCGCCGGGGCACTCGACCGGGGTGTCGGCGGTGACCGCGCCGTCCTCCAGCGCCGCCGCGGCGGTGACCATCTTGAACGTCGAGCCGGGTTCGTGCAGGTAGCCGAGCGCGACCGGGCCGGTGGCGGTGGCGGCCGCGTTCTGCGCCACCGCCAGGATCTCGCCGCTGCCCGTGTCGATCGCGACGATCGCGGCCTCCTGCGGGACCCCGTCGACGGCCGCCTGGGCGGCGTCCTGCACGGCCTTGTCGAGCGTGACGGTGGCCGACTGCGTGACGACCGCCTTCTTCTCCTGCACCGTGGACACGGGTGCGTCCGCCGCGTCCACGACCAGCACCTTCCAGCCGGGCTTGCCGTCGACGGTGCCGATCTCGCTCCGCACGCCGGGCAGCACGGCCTTGGCGTAGGCGCCGGTGTCCTCGGGCAGCGGCTTGCCGTCGCGGTCGAGCAGGGCGCCCTGGCCGGAGACCGGCACGAACTTGAGCGCCTGGCCCTCGACGAGCGCCGGGTGCAGCACGGCGGGTGTCCAGTGCACCCGCCACTTCCCGCCGTCGCGCCGCACCTCGAACGAGGTCTGGTACTGCCACGGTGTGCCGCCGGGCAGCGTCCAGGTCACGTCGGCCGGGACCGTCGCCGACGCGGCCTCGGCGCCGACCGCCGGGACCGCGCCGACCCGCGCGGTGAACGCGGAGGTGGACATGCCCGTCCTGGACCGGCCGAGCGCGGCGGTCGCGGGCTGCTCCGCGTCGGTGGTCGCCGCGGCCTTGGCGACGTCACCGGCGGAGAAGGCCGCGACGAAGTCCTGCGCGGCCGTGCCGGGTGTCGTCGACGCCGGCTCCTCGGCCTCGAAGGCGGCCGACCCCGCGGACGGGTCGTCGGACCCCCACACCACCGAGGCGCCGATCCCGATGACCACCGCGGCCGCCAGACCGCCGCCCACCAGCACCAACCGGCGCGTTCTTCCCTGCATGGACTGTGAACCCCCACTCGTCGGCACCCCGGAAGGGTGCCACCCCGTGGGGTGAACGTAGTGGGGTGGTGTGGAGGTTCCGTGACGATCCGGCGGTGATGCGCGGTCGAAAGTCAGCCCAACTGGGGGATTCGCGTCTGGTAGTGGCGCAGCAGGTCCGCGTTCGCCGCGTCGCCGCCCTCGACGTTCGCGCTGCGCCACAGCGGCAGGTGCACGTTCTGCTCGGCGGCCTTGTCGAACAGCCGCACCATCAGCAGGTTCCACAGGAACGCGGTGGCGATGGTCGAGATGGCCGCGGTGACCGGCTCGTCGGTCGGGTAGGTGGCGTCGCCGGGAGGCACCACGTTGTCCAGCACGACGGTCGCGACCTCGGCGAGCGTCGTGCCCGCGCGGCGCGGGGCGAGCGCGCTGGCGGCGACCGAGGTGACCGCGACGACCGGGCAGCCCGCGTCGACGGCCTGGATCGCCAGCTCGACGGGGTAGGGGTTCACGCCGGAGGTGGAGAACACGAACAGCACGTCGTGCGCGGCCAGGCCGGTGTCGCGCAGCACCTCGGCGGCCAGCCCGGTGCGGCGTTCGGCGGCGGTGCTGCTGATCGCGCCGTGCATCGGCAGCAGCTCGGGGTGGTAGACGGGGCGCACGCAGGCCAGGCCGCCCGCCCGGTAGAACGTCTCGGCGACCGCGGCCAGCGAGTGGCCCGCGCCCGCGGTGAGGATCATGCCGTCCGCGAGCACGCTGGCCAGGACCAGTTCGGCGACGTCGTCGAGCGCCGACGCGTTGTGGTGCTCCACCCTCACCAGGTGGTCGCGCACGACGTTGCCGTAGTCGGATCCGGTCACGGTCTCGCTCGTCATGCGGTGGTCCTCCGTCGTCAGCTGCTCCCAGTGGTCCACACCACTGGATGGGGCCTAGTCCTACCCGATGGGCGCTCTTCGCGAAAGTCTTGCAAAACGAACACAGGGCATGTTCGTATGAACACATGGATGGTGCGAAACGGCACGAGCTGATCCTCCAGAGCCTGCGCCAGGGGGAACGCGTCGCGGTGGGGGCCCTCGCCGAGCTGACCGGCTGCTCGGAGATGACGATCCGCCGCGACCTGGACACGCTGGAGCGCGAGGGCCTGCTGCGCCGGGTGCGCGGCGCGGCGGTCGGGATGCTGACCGGCGAGGAGGTGCCGTACGCCGCGCGCGGCAAGCAGCGGGTCGAGGCCAAGCGCCGGATCGCGCTCGCCGTCGCGGAGCTGATCGACGACGGCGAGAGCATCGTGGTCGACGGCGGCAGCACGACGCTGGAGGCGGCGAAGCTGCTGACCGAGCGGCGGCTGACCGTCCTGCCGCTGTCGCTGCACGTCGCGAACGCCCTGCGCGGCGCCGAGCGGGTCCGGTTGGTGCTGCCCGGCGGCGACCTGCGGCCCGGTGAGCTGTCGTTCGTGGGGCCGCTCACCGAGTACGCGTTCGAGGTCATGCGGTTCGACACCATGGTGCTGGGGAGCTGCGGGCTCAGCGTGCGCAACGGGGTGTCGTCGCACGACCTCCAGGAGGGCGCGGTGAAGAAGGCCGCCGTCACCGCGTCCGCGCGGGTGATCGCCGCCGTGGACGGCTCCAAGTTCGGCCGCACCGCCTTCGGGCGGGTCTGCGGCATCGAGTCCATCGACGTCCTGGTCACCGACGAGGACGCGCCCGCCGACGAGATCGCCGCCGTCCGCGACGCCGGTGTGGAGGTTCGCCTTGTCTGATGTGGTCCTGACTCCGCGGCCCAAGGTGGCCAGGGTGTCGACGGCGTTGGTGTTCGCGGTCCACGCGGCGGTGTTCGCGGCGTGGACCCCGCACATCCCGGAGGTGAAGGACCGGCTCGGCCTCAACGACGGCACGCTCGGGCTCGCGCTGCTCGGCGCCCCGGTCGGGTCGGTGGTCGCGATGCTCGCGGCGGGCGGCGCCATCGCGAGGTGGGGCAGCAGGCGGGTGGTGCTGCTGACCTTCGTCGCGTACGCGCTGGTCTCGCCCGCGCTCGGGTTCGTGCCCGCGCCGGTGTGGCTGTTCGTGGCGCTCGCGTTCTGGGGCGGTTTCCAGGGGGCGCTCGACGTGGCGATGAACTCGCAGGGGATCGCGGTGGAGACGGCCTACGGACGGCCGATCCTGTCGAGCTTCCACGCCTGGTGGAGCGCGGGGGCGTTCGTCGGGGTGGGGATCGGGGCGCTGGCGGTCGCGCTGGGGGTGGACCTGCGCACGCAGATGATCGTGTTCACGGTGGTGCTGCTGCTGGTGGCGTGGCCGTTGACGCGGGGCATGTTCGGGGACGACCGGGCGGTCGACGAGCACAAGCTGGGCCTGCCGTGGCGCGACCGGCGGGTGCTGCTGCTGGGGGCGGTGATGTTCGGCGGGCTGCTGTGCGAGGGAGCGATCGGCGACTGGGCCGCGGTGTACCTGCGCGACACCATCGAGGTGCCGGTGGGGCAGGTGGGGCTCGGGTACGCCGTGTTCGCGGTGATGATGTTCCTCGGCCGCGTCGGCGGTGACGGCTGGGTGGCCCGGTTCGGGCCCGCCCGCGTGGTCGGCGGACTGGCCGCCGCGGGCGGGATCGCGTTCGGCGTCGCGCTGGTCGCGGGGCAGTTCTGGTTGGCGCTGGTGGGGTTCGGCGTGTTCGGGCTCGGGATCGCCTGCGTGGTGCCGGTGGTGTTCAGCTCGGCGGCGGCGCAGTCCGACGCGCACGCCGGGCAGGCGATCGCCGGGGTCGCGACGGCCGGGTGGGCGGGGTTCCTGCTGGGGCCGCCGCTGATCGGACTGGTGTCGCACGCGACGTCGTTGCCGCTGGCACTGGGGGTGCTGCCGGTGTGCTGTCTCGGGATCGCGGTGGCGGCCCGGTCACTGCGTCCAGCGGGCTAGGGTGTTTTTCCCGGATCTCGTCCGATGAGAGTCGCGCCTGAGGTGGTTCCTGGCGGTGCGGGCGGAGTGCCCGCATACCGCTGTTGTATGTGGGCACTCCGCCCGCACCGCCAGCGGCCGCGTCAGGCCCGACTATCGCGGACACGGATTCGGGAAAAATGCCCTAGGTCTTCGGGTCGGTCCACGTCCGCTCCGTCGGCTACGTCCTCGCAGGGCACCAGTCGGATGGGGTGGGCGCGCAGGTAGTCGCGGGCGCCCGCGTCGCCGGTGGAGGTCTCCAGGACACCCGCCCAGTGGTCCCGGCCGATCAGCACGGGGTGGCCCGGTTCGCCGTGGAAGCTCGCGCGGGCCAGGGCGTCGGGGGTGGCGAGGGCCGACAGCCGTCGGACGGCCTCGACGGTGATGCCGGGGGTGTCGACCGGCAGGACCAGGATGGCGTCGGTGGTGTTGTCGCCGGTCATGACGGCGGTGAGGGCGACGCGGAGCGAGGAGCCCATGCCGGTGGGCCAGTCGGGGTTGTCCAGCACGAGGGCGTGGGGCAGCGAGGCGCGTTCGCGGACCTCGGTGGCGGACGCGCCGAGCACGACGACCACCGGGGAGCAGCCTGCTCGGGTCAGGGTCGCGGTCGCGGTCTCGACGAACAGCGCGCCGTCGTGCCGCACCAGGGCCTTGGGCGAGCCGAAGCGCCTGCCCGCGCCCGCGGCGAGCAGCACCCCGGTTGTCGACATGGGGTCAGACTAGGGCCTCGTGCCCGATCAGGTCGGCGCGGCGGCCGACGCCGAGCTTGCGGTACACCCTGGTCAGGTGCTGCTCGACCGTGCTCACGGTGATGTGAAGCCGTTTCGCGATCGCCCGGTTGGTGTGGCCACCGGCGGCGAGGGTCGCGACCCGCCACTCCGAGTAGGTCAACTCCGTCATGCACTGATCACGCGGTAGGGGTCGGATCGGTTCAGCCGTTGGCCTACATCTGCCACATGACCAGTGCGGTGACCACGATCCTCGGCGGGCATTTCCGGGCCCAGCCGCTCGCTCGGTTCTCCGCCCCCGCGCCCCCGTACTGCCAGTACGGGGGCGCGGGGGCGGAGAACCGAGGGACCGCCTGGACGACGGAACTCCCCGGCAAGGGTTCGTGGCCACCGCACTAGCCGTCTCAGCGGACGGAGAGGTGCGCGAGCAGCAGGCTCGTCATGAGCTCGGAGGCCTCGTCCGGGATCCAGTGCGAGACGTCCTCGACCATCTGGAAGTGGTACGGGCCGGTGACCCAGTTCTCGGTGTCGAACGCCGCCGCGGAGCCGAACGCGGCGTCCTCGGTGCTCCACACGTACATCGTCGGCACGGACACCTTGTCGATGCGGCCACCCGCGCGGCCCGCCCGGTACCAGTTCAGGGCCGCGGTCATGGCGCCCGGCTCCGACAGGCGGCGGACGTACTCGTCGACCTTGCTGGGGAGCACCTTCCAGTCGAAGATGCGGCGCAGCGCCTCGCCTTCGTTGTCGAGCATCCGCTGCTCGGTGTTCGAGTTGCGCCACTCGGACATGTACGCCGAGCGCGCGTGCTGGTCCTCGTCGGTGCGGATCGCGGCCGACAGCGCGGCCGGGTGCGGGGTCGAGACGGCGGTGAGGGAGCGGAGGCGGTCGGGGTGGTCGGCGGCGGTCCACCAGCCGACCGCGGCGCCCCAGTCGTGGCCGACCAGGTCGAACACCGGCCAGCCCAGCTCGTCGGCCATGGCCAGCACGTCGCCCACGAGCTCGCCCATGCCGTAGTTGGCCGCGCCGTCCGGCCGGACACCGGGGGAGTAGCCGCGCTGGTCGGGCGCGACGGCGCGGTAGCCCTGGGCGCCGAGCACGTCGACCTGGTGGTCCCAGGTCGACGAGGACTGCGGGAAACCGTGCAGCAGCAGCACCGGGCGACCGGTCTCGGGACCCGCCGCGATCGCGTCGAAGATGCCGGCCGGAGTGGGGATGTTCAGGTGTTCGACCACCGGACGAACAGTAGTGCGTGAAGTCCGTGTGATCTGGATCGCAATGCTCAACCACGGGCGGGCGGGACACGAATATGTCGGCATGGAGCCCCAAGTCGACGTGCTGGCGCCGTCGGCCGACGTGCGCGCCGTCGTGCTCGTGCTGCACGGCGGACGGTCACGCGGCCACGGCCGGGTCAACCGCTACCAGCTGGCCGTGCTGCGGATGGTGCCGTTCGGGCGCGCGCTGCACGCCGCGGGCCGTGAGCACGGGCTGGAGGTGCGGATGCTGCGCTACCGCGTGCGCGGCTGGAACGCCCCCGACCTGGACCCGGTCCGCGACGTCGAGTGGGCGCTCGCCGAGATCGACAGGGCGCACCCCGGCGTGCCGGTGGTGCTGGTCGGCCACTCGATGGGCGGCCGCACCGCGCTGCGCGTCGCGGGGCACCCGTCGGTCGTGGCCGTCTGCGCGCTGGCGCCGTGGATCGAGCCCGGCGAGCCCTACGAGCAGCTCGCGGGCCGCTCGCTGCTGATCGCGCACGGCGACCGCGAGCGGATGACCGACCCCGCCCAGTCCTACCGGTACGCGGTGGTGGCCAAGCGGGTCGCGAAGCGGGTGGCCAGGTTCTCGGTGCTGGGCGACGGCCACGCGATGCTCAAGCGGGCGGGCGACTGGACCCGGCTGGTCGTGGACTTCGTGCTGGGCGAGCTCGGGTTCGAACCGCAGGCACCGGACATCGCGAATGCCATGCGAGCGGCCGACGGCCTGGACGTCCCGCTCAAGACCGCCCACTGACGAGAGGACACCCCCGTGGCACAGGAACCCGGACGTCGGCGCGTCGCCGTGATCGGCAGCGGCGTGTCCGGTCTGACCGCGGCCTACCTCCTCCAGCGGCAGCACGACGTGCTGCTGTTCGAGGCGGACGACCGGCTCGGCGGCCACGCGCACACCCACGAGCTGACGACCCCGGACGGCCGCACGACGATGGTGGACAGCGGGTTCATCGTCCACAACGAGCGGACCTACCCGAACCTGCTGCGGTTGTTCCGCGAGCTGGGGGTGTCCACGCAGGACTCCGAGATGTCGATGAGCGTGCGCTGCGACGGCTGCGGCCTGGAGTACGCAGGCGCCCGCAAGCTGCCCGGCCTGTTCGCCCAGCCGCGCAACCTGGCCAAGCCCGCCTACCTGCGGATGCTGGCCGAGGTCACCCGCTTCCACCGGCACGCCCGCAGGCTGCTCGCCGCGCCGGACACCGAGGACGTCACGCTCGGCACGTTCCTGGCCATCGGCGGCTACTCGCGCTACTTCGTCGACCACTTCGTGGTGCCGGTCGTGTCCGCGGTGTGGTCGTCGGGCCCCGGCCTGAGCACCCGCTACCCGGCGCGCTACCTGTTCGAGTTCCTCGCCAACCACGGCATGCTCGCCATCGGCGGCACCCCCCAGTGGCGCACCGTCGTCGGCGGCTCGCGCTCCTACGTGGAGCGCGCGGCCAAGGGCCTCACCGCCGTGCACGTGTCCACGCCGGTCCGCTCGCTGGTCCGCACCGCCGACGGCGTCGAGCTGCGCGACGACGCCGACCAGCGCCACGTCGTGGACAAGGTCGTCGTGGCCACGCACCCCGACCAGGCGCTGCGGCTGCTCGGCGACGCGACGCCCGCCGAGCGCGACGTCCTCGGCGCGTTCACCTACTCCCGCAACGAGACCTGGCTGCACAACGACGCGAGCGTGCTGCCGGTCAGCAGCGGCGCCAAGGCCTCGTGGAACCTGCTCAAGACCTCGTGCCGCGAGGACTCCGGCCCGGTCGTCGTGAGCTACCACATGAACCGGCTGATGCGGCTGGTCGAACCGCTCGACTACGTCGTCACGCTCAACGCGGCCGACCGGGTCGACGAGCGCAAGGCCGTCGCCAAGATGGTCTACGAGCACCCCGTCTACACGCCGGAGTCCGTTGCGGCGCAACGACGTCTGCCCGGCCTCAACACCGGCGTGACCGCGTTCGCGGGCGCCTACCACGGGTGGGGCTTCCACGAGGACGGCTGCGCGTCGGGCGTGCGGGCCGCCGAGAGCCTCGGGGTGCGCTGGTGACAGCCCTCTACGAGGCCGAGGTCAGCCACACCCGGCGCGAGCGGATCGACCGCGCGTTCAGCCACAAGGTCTACCTCTGGCTGGTCGACCTCGACCGGCTGCCCCGGCTCCCGTGGTGGCTGCGGCCCTTCGCCCGCTTCGAGGCCCGCGACCACTTCGGACCGCACGGCGACGCGGTCGTCGAGCGGACCGCCACGATCCGGGGGAACCTTGATCGGTGGCTGGCCGAACGGGGAGTCGACCTCGCGGGCGGGCGGGTGCTCATGCTCGCCAACGCCCGGCTGCTCGGCCACGTGTTCAACCCGCTGTCCGTCTACTGGTGCCACCGGCCCGACGGGTCGCTGGCGTGCGTCGTCGCCGAGGTGCACAACACCTACGGCCAGCGGCACCCCTACCTGCTCCACACCGACCCCGCGGGTCGCACCCAGGTCGACAAGGCGTTCTACGTGTCGCCGTTCCTGGAGATGGGCGGCCGCTACCTCATGCGGCTGCCCGAGCCCGACGACCGGCTGTCGGTGACCATCGCCCTGCGGCAGGACGGGAAGACCCCGTTCACCGCGGGCCTGCACGGCACCAGGACCGAGGCCACGCCCGCGAACCTGGCGCGCCTGCTGGTCCGCCGACCGCTGATGACGCTCCGCGTCTCCGCCCTCATCCGCGCCCACGGCATCGCGTTGTGGCTGCGCCGACTGCCGATCATCCCCAGGAGTGACCGATGAGCACGATCGACGTCTCGGTGCCCCGCCCGAACCAGGGTGTGTGGCCGGGTCTCAACACACCGCCCAGGTCCCCGTTCAAGGCGCGCATCGCCGAGGCGCTGTTCCGCCGCGCCGTGGCCTCGCTGCCCGTCCGCGTCGTGCTCCCCGACGGCGCGCGCCTGGGCGCGGGCGGCGACGACGCCCCGGTCATGCGGATCCACCGGCCCGCCGCGTTCTTCCACCGCCTCGGCGCGGACGCGAAGATCGGCTTCGGCGAGGCGTACATGGTGGGGGACTGGAGCACGACGGCGCTCGCCGACCTGCTCAGCGCGTTCGCCGCGAAGCTGAGCACGCTGATCCCGCCGAAGCTGCAGCTCATGCGCCGCTGGGTCGAGCTGCGCCACCCGGACTCCGAGGCGAACTCCGTCGAGGGCGCGCGGGAGAACATCCACCGCCACTACGACCTGTCCAACGACCTGTTCGCCACGTTCCTCGACGAGACGATGAGCTACTCGTCGGCGCTGTTCGAGGGCACCGACGACCGCGACCTGGTGCCCGGCCAGCTCCGCAAGATCGACGGCGTGCTCGACTACGCCGGGGTCCGCGAGGGCAGCCGGGTGCTGGAGATCGGCACCGGCTGGGGCGCGCTGGCCGTGCGGGCCGCGCAGCGCGGCGCCACCGTGACGTCGCTGACGATCTCCGCCGAGCAGCGCAAGCTGGCCCAGGAGCGGGTCGCCGCGGCCGGGCTGTCCGACCGGGTGGACATCCACCTGCGCGACTACCGCGAGGAGCGCGGGGAGTACGACGCCGTGGTCAGCGTGGAGATGATCGAGGCCGTCGGCGCCGAGTACTGGCCGACCTACTTCGGCGTGCTGGACCGGGTCCTGGTGCCCGGCGGGCGGGTCGGGCTGCAGGCCATCACGATGCCGCACGACCGGATGCTGGCCAGCGCGCGCAGCTACACGTGGATCCACAAGTACGTGTTCCCCGGCGGCCTGATCCCGTCCGTGCAGGCGATCGACAAGACCGTCCGCGAGCACACCGCGCTGCGCGAGGTGTCCTCCCGCGCCTTCGGCCTGGACTACGCCGAGACCCTGCGGCAGTGGCGCGAGACGTTCCTGAGCAGGTGGGACGCCATCAACGGGTTCGGCTTCGACGACACGTTCCGGCGGATGTGGGAGTTCTACCTCGCCTACTCCGAGGCGGGGTTCCGGGTCGGATACCTCGACGTCCGGCAGTTCGCATACGTGAAATCGTGACGCGTTAGGCCGATCGGTCGACAGGTGCGCCCGTCCGGGTGCCGATCGACCCCTCCGAACCATCTTCGTGGTCAGCTTTACGGGAAGCGGTATCAGCGGCACGTCTGGGGACTCCTCTCCTGTGAGCCGGGCAATGCCGGGACGCTTGCAGTGAGGAGGTCGCCGGATGGTCCACCCATCGTTCGTGCGCGGCGGTGTCGACTTCGGCTCCGGCACGGACGGCGACGACACCCCGGTCGGTCGGCCCCACGTCCGGTTGATCACGGGGTCCGCCGCCCCCGCCGTGAGCACCCAGTGGCTCGTCGAGGCCGAGCTGGTCGACATCGTCGACCAGGCCCTCGCGGGCAACCGAAGAGCCGTGGAGCAGCTGCTGGCGAGGATCCAGCCGCTGGTGCTGCGCTACTGCCGCGCCCGCGTGGGCAGCCGCGAGCGCACGCTGGTCTCCGCCGACGACATCGCCCAGGAGGTCTGCCTGGCGGTGGTGTCCGCGCTGTCCAAGTACCGCTACGAGCCCGGCTCGTTCCTCGCGTTCGTGTACGGCATCGCGGCCCACAAGGTCGCCGACGCCCGCAGGCGGGCCGTGCGCAGCCGCTCGGAGGTCGTGCCGGAGCTCCCGGACTGCCCCACGCTGGAGGCGGGCCCGGAGCAGCGCGCCCTGAACGGGGAGGCGTTCGAGCACGTCGTGCAGATGCTGCACCGCCTGCCGGACCGGCAGCGCGAGATCCTCGTGCTGCGGGTCGCCGTGGGCCTCACCGCCGAGGAGACGGCGGCCGCCGTCGGCTCCACGCCGGGGGCCGTCCGGGTGGCGCAGCACCGCGCACTTGCCCGACTGCGCGAGATGTTGGCGTCGGTCGACGGCTAGTCCACCGCCGGCCGGCATCGTAGGGGGATGACGACCGCCGAACCGCCCGCCTTCGACGTGCTGTTGTCGGGCACGGTGTTCCTGGACATCATCTTCACCGGCCTGCCCCGCCCGCCCGCCGCGGGCACGGAGGTGTGGGCCGAGGGCCTGGGCTCGTGCCCCGGCGGCATCGCCAACCTCGCGGTGGCGCTGAGCAGGCTCCAGCTGCGCACCGCGCTGGCCGCCGCGTTCGGCGAGGACGTCTACGGCGACTTCTGCTGGGAGACGCTCTCCGAGCAGGAGGGCGTGGACCTCAGCTACTGCCGCCGCTTCTACGGCTGGCACTCCCCGGTGACCGTGTCGATGGCCATGGAGAACGACCGCAGCATGGTCACCCACGGCCACCGCCCACCGGTGTCGGCCGACTCGCTGCTCTCGCCCCCGCCCTCGGCCAGGGCCGCCTTCGTGCACATCCAGCCGGAGGAGGAGAAGTGGGTGGGCCTGGCCAAGGCCCAGGGCGCCCTGCTGTTCGCCGACATCGGCTGGGACCGGACCGAGGTGTGGGCGCCCTCGCTGCTCAACCGGCTCGACGGCTACGACTTCTTCCTCCCCAACGACGCCGAGGCGATGCACTACACCCGCAAGGACACCGCCGAGGAGGCGGCCGTGGCGCTCGCCGAGTTCGTGCCCGTGGTCGTGGTGACCCGCGGCGGCGGGGGAGCGTTCGCCTACGACTCCGCCACCGGGGAGAAGGCCGACGTCCAGGGCCTCAACGTGGCACCGCTCGACTCGACCGGCGCGGGGGACGTGTTCGGCGCCGGGTTCGTGCTCGGCACGCTGGCCGGGTGGCCGCTGGAGCACCGGGTGCGGTTCGCCAACCTGTGCGCCGCGCTGTCCGTGCAGCACTTCGGCGGCTCGCTCTCGGCACCCGGCTGGGGCGACATCGCGGCGTGGTGGCGCACCGTCGGCAAGCGCGACGAGGGCGACCTGCGCTGCTACGCCTTCCTCGACGACCTGCTGCCCGGCCACACCAACTCCGAGGTCCGCCGGGCCAGCGCCACGATCCGCCTGCACGGCCCGCACTAGGGCGTGTGTCGAAGTCCGTGTTCGCGGTAGCCGGGCCTGAGGCGGCCCCTCGGCCGCACCGCCAGGAACCACCTCAGGCGCGACTCCCATCGAACGAGACTTCGACACACGCCCTAGGGCCTGTCCCCTGGCCCGCTGTAGCCGGGGATCGCGAGAACGAGCCCCTCGTGTGCCACCGCGGTGTGGCGCACGTCCCAGTGACGTCAGTGGCTGACATCGGTTAGCGTGAGCGATGTCAGCCGCTGACATCGTTCATCGTCGAGGAGGGGCCATGCCGGGTCCGGTCGATCACGAGGTGCCGCTGTTCGACGTCCACGCGCACTTCTCCCCGCCGACGTCGCCGGCGCACCGGCGGGCGGTGTGGGAGCGGGCGCGCCGCGAGCGGTTCCTCGCGCCCGAGCCGTTCGAGTGGCGGCTCGCGGACACCCTCGCGTTCATGGACGAGACCGGGACCGCGGTGCAGATGCTCAGCAACGTCCCGGCCGACCTCGACGCGCTGCGCGCCTCCAACGACTTCGGCGCCGAGGTCGTCGCGGAGCACCCGTCCCGGTTCGGGCTCCTCGCGGCGCTGCCCACCGGCGACCCCGACGCGGCCGTGGCGGAGCTCGACCGGGTCCGGGACGCCGACGGCTGGGCGGTGACGACCGTCCACAACGGACGGTCACTGGCCGACGCGGCGCTCGACCCCCTGTGGCGGCGGCTCGACGAGCGGCGCGCGGTCGTGTTCGTGCACCCCAACGCCTACGCCCCCGCGGTCGCGGACCTGCCGAGGCCGCTGGTGGAGGTCGCGTTCGACACCGGCCGGACGGTGGTGGGGATGCTCTACGCGGGGGTGTTCGACCGCTTCCCCGGCATCACGTTCGTGCTCGCCCACGCGGGCGGCGCGCTGCCCGTGCTGGCCGGGCGGCTGAGCCTGCTCGGCGCCGAGCCGTGGGTGCCGAACCCCGGTCGGCTCGGCCGGGACGACATCGCCGCGGCACTGCGCCGCCTGTGGGTGGACACCGCCGCCTCGGCCAGCGACCAGCAGCTCGCGGCGGCCGTGCACACCGTCGGCGCGGACCACGTCGTCCACGGCTCGGACTGGGGCGTGCCGTGCACCGACCGGGAGTCGGCCGTCCGCGGCATCGACGCCCTCGACCGCAGCCGCGTGCTGTCCGCCCCGACCCGCGCCGCCGTCCGCGCCCGTGCCCGCGTCCTTTTCCCCGCGGCGGCGGCGCGCGCTCAGCGGTGAACGACCACAAGAGACAAGAAGGGATCGGAACGACCATGGACGAGAACGAGCGGGAACGACCCGGTGAGCTCTGGCGGTGGGACGCCGTCGACCTGGCGGAGGCGATCCGGGAGCGGGTCGTGTCGAGCACGGAGGCCGTGACGGCGTGCCTGGACCGCCTGGACGTGGTCAACCCGCGGCTCAACGCGGTCGTGTCGGACCTGCGGGGCGAGGCACTGGAGGCCGCCGCCGAGGCGGACGCGTCGGTCGCTCGCGGCGAGCCGCTCGGACCGCTGCACGGCGTGCCCGTCACGACCAAGGTCACCGAGGACCAGGCGGGCCACCCGACGACCTGGGGCGTGGTCGCGTTCCGCGACAACGTCGCCGCGCAGGACGGGCCCGCGGTCGCCAACCTCAGGGCGGCGGGCGCCGTGGTGGTCGGGCGGACCAACTCGCCCGCGTTCGGCTACAGCTGGTGGACCGACAACGACCTGCACGGGCGCACCGACAACCCGTGGTCGCGGGCGCACACGCCGGGCGGGTCGAGCGGAGGGGCGTCGGCGGGCACCGCCGCGGGGATCTCGCCCATCGCGCTGGGCAGCGACATGATCGGGTCGATCCGCTACCCCGCCTACTGCACGGGCGTGGTGGGTCTGCGCCCGAGCTTCGGCCGCGTCCCGTCGTTCCGGTCGACGGCGCGGACCGAACCGCCGATGGCGTCCCAGCTGATGGCCGTCCCCGGACCGCTCACCCGCACCGTCCGCGACGCCCGGCTCGCGCTCGGGGTCCTGGCCCGGCGCGACCCCCGCGACCCCTGGTGGGTGCCCGCGCCGCTGACGGGTCCCCCGGTCCACGGGCCGACGCGCGTCGCGGTGTCCGTCGACCCGGCGGGCGTCGGCGTCCACCCGACCGTGCGGGCCGCGGTCCTGCGGGCGGCGGAGGCGCTGGAGGCCGCGGGCTACGCGGTCGAGGAGCAGGACCCGCCGGACTTCGCCGCGGTGGCGGCCGCGCTCGGGGAGATCACCCGCCACGAGACGCCGCACTTCTCCGGCGAGGACTACGAGCGCTACGGCGACGACCGGCTCCGGCGGACCTACCGGCGGGTGCGGAGCGCCGGTGCCCAGCCCGCGCTCGTGCCGTACATGGAGGCGTTGGCGGGCCGGATCACGTGGATCCGCGCGTGGACCCTCTTCCTGGACCGGTGGCCGGTCCTGCTGTGCCCGACCGCGTTCGACCCGCCGTTCCCGCAGGACGTCGACAGCCTGCCCGCCGAGGCCTACCCGCGGATGTTCCAGTCGATGATGCCGTCCTACGCCGTGCCGCTGCTGGGCCTGCCCGCGCTGGCCGTGCCGACCGGCGTCGCCGACGGGCTGCCGACCGGCGTCCAGCTCGTCGCGGGGCGGTTCCGCGAAGACCTCGTCCTCGACGCGGGCGAGGTCGTCGAGGCGGCCTGCGGGGTGCTCACCCCGATCGACCCGCGGTAGCACGGCGACCGGGATCCGACCGTCGCCCGGAGGTGTGAACCGCTACCCGAACGGGTAGTACCACCCTGGACCACGTGGATCATCGAGCACGCCCTTACCGGCGCCACAACAGCGCAGGAGTAGTTTCACAGTCGTCGCCGGTGTGATCGCGCAGAAACTGCCCTTCGTCGAGCAACCTGACCACGGTCCCGTGCGACTTATAAGGACAAGGGGAATTCTCCGCCGGAAGGGGTTGCGGGTTTCGTGTTCGCGCGTGCGACGGGACTGGTCAAGTTGGTGGGGTTGTGCCTCGCGGCGGGCGTGCTGCTCGCGGCGGTCATGTTCCCCGTCGTCGGGGGGCTGGGCCTCGCGTCCAACCGCGCGGCGGACACGGTCGACCAGACCTCGGGTGAGCTGGCCAAGGGGGAGCTGCCCCTCGTGACCACCGTCCTGGACATGAACGGCGCCCCCATCGCGTACCTGTACGACCAGTACCGGATCCCGGTGTCGTTCGACCAGATCTCGGACACCATGAAGGCCGCGATCATCGCGATCGAGGACAAGCGGTTCTTCGAGCACGGCGGCGTGGACTGGCAGGGCATCGCCCGCGCGGCCGCCAAGGCGGGTGCCGACGGCGAGGTGTCCCAGGGCGCGTCGACCCTGACCCAGCAGTACGTGAAGAACTACCTGGCGTTCGTGATCGGCGGCGGCTCGGACGAGGCCTACGAGAAGGCCACCGAGGCGACCGCGGCCCGCAAGCTGCGCGAGGCCCGCGTCGCCCTGCAGCTCGAGCAGGTGATGACGAAGAACGAGATCCTCACCGCGTACCTGAACATCGTCCCGTTCGGCAACGGCACCTACGGCGTCGGCGCGGCGGCCAAGGCGTACTTCGACACCACCCCGGACAAGCTGACCGTGCCGCAGGCGGCGATGCTCGCGGGCCTGGTCAACCAGCCCAGCGTGCTCAACCCCGGCAACGGCGTGGAAGCCGCGATCAAGCGTCGCAACACGGTGATCGACCGGATGCGCGACAACAACGCGTTCGGCCAGGACAAGGCCGCCGCCGAGGCGAAGGCCACCGAGTTCAAGGCCGCCGAGGCCGGTGTCGTGCCGGACCTCAAGCTGCTGCCCAACGGCTGCGTCGGCGCCGGTGACGGCCCGGTGTACGGCTTCTTCTGCCGCTACCTGGTCGACTACCTGACCAAGTACGGGTTCACCGAGGACCAGCTGCTGCGCGGCGGCTACACGATCAAGACCACGATGGACCCGGTCGCGACCCGTGCGGCCAAGGAGGCCGCGGAGGGCCAGGTCCCGAAGGACACCGAGGGCGTCGCCAACGCCATGGCCGTCGTCGAGCCCGGCGCGGACAAGCACCGCGTGCGCGCGCTGGCCGCCAACCGCGACTTCGGCAACAACGCCGAGGCCGGGCAGAGCGCCTACTCGCTCCCGGCCGAGGTGACCCGCTTCGGCGCCGGTTCCATCTACAAGGTCTTCACGGCCGCGGCGGCGCTGGACAAGGGCGTCACCGGGATCGACAAGGAGATCGACGTCCCGAACGTCTACACGTCGAAGGTCTTCAAGGACGGCAGCAAGCCGTACACGGTGCGGAACTACTCCAACGGCACCGACCAGAAGATGACGCTGACCAAGGCGCTGGCGACCTCGCCCAACACCGGGTTCATCATCCTGGAGGAGAAGGCGGGCCTCGACAACGTCGTGGACATGGCCTACAAGCTGGGCCTGCGCGAGACGATGCACGACGTGAACAACGCCGGTGACCCGCTGAAGGCGGACGGCTCGAACGGCCCGTCGCAGGGCGACCAGTTCAAGCAGGACAACAGCGGCTCGTTCACCCTCGGGCCGGGCGCGACCAGCGTGCTGGAGCTGTCCAACGTGGCCGCGACCATCGTCAGCCACGGCACCTGGTGCCCGCCGACGCCGGTCGAGGAGGTCATCGACCGCGACGGCAAGCCCGTCCCGCTCAAGGAGCCCGCGTGCGACCAGGCCGTCGCGCCGGAGCTCGCGGACTCGCTGGCCGTGGGCATGAGCCAGGACGCCGTGTCCGGTACCGCGGCCGGTGCGGCCAAGGGCTTCGGCCGTCCCATGATCGGCAAGACCGGCACCACCGAGAACTACTGGTCGGTCGCCTTCATCGGCGCGACCCCGCAGTACGCCGGCGCGGTCATGACGTTCACCGACGGCGTCGCCCCGCAGATCATCTGCAACGCCGCGGCGCCCCGGCTGTGCGGCAACGGCGGCACGATCGGCCTCACCGGTGGTGAGGTGGCCGCTCCGACCTGGTTCAACGCCATGAAGGTGATCCACGAGGGCAAGCCCGTCGTGCCCCTGCCACCCGCGGCCCCGAAGTACAAGTAGCAACCGCTCGTCGACCGCCCCGCTGGCCTTGTGCTAGCGGGGCGGTTCTCGTTCGTGGGACTTTCACGATCAAGCTGATGACCAGCGGTGATGGTTCTGCCGGGCTATTGGTCTGGTAATCGGGCAACGGTCAATTCCTGCGCCGGGTAACGGCGAAAATCGAGACTTGGCGGTCTATTGTCACTCTGAGTGATAAACCGTGGGGTATGTCACCAATACGCCCACTTGGCTACTCAAGGCTTGCCGCAGTTCGTCACCTCGGGTTACGTTCCCTGGCGCTTGTCACGGTTCGGTAACTAGCAGGACACGGCGTCGTCCCCGAAACGACCCCGTCCGGATCCCCCGCCGGCCGTCCTGACCGGACTCCCCGAGGTAGAAAGGCACACTCTTGGCCAGGCACAGCACTGCGCGCGGCCGAAACGTGTTCACGGCACCCCCGAAGGCCGAAGGCCGCCGTGGAGCGCACCGCGTGGAGATCAACACCCCCACCCTCGGCGGCCGCGTGGTCGCCGCCGCCGTGGCAGCGGGCGCGCTCGCCACGACCGCCGGTGTCGTCAACGGCTGGGGCGCGGTCGACCAGCCCCTCAACTCCATGGCCACCAACATGGACCTCGCCGCGAAGATCGCGGGCAGCACCGCCGCCGCCCAGCCCAGGCAGCAGACCGTCCACGTCATCAAGCCGGGCCTCGAAGCCGCGAAGCTCGTGCGCGCCCAGCAGCTCGACGCGGGCCAGCACGTCGACCAGGCCATCCGCTTCGCCCAGGACGGCTACAGCGCCCGGCAGGCCGAGATCCAGCGCAAGGCCGACGCGGACGCCGCCGAGAAGGCTCGCATCGCCGCCGAGGAAGCCGCCAAACGCCCCAAGGTCGTCAAGCCCGCCGAGGGCTCCTTCACCTCCGGCTTCGGCGGCCGCTGGGGCACCACCCACTACGGCGTCGACATCGCCAACTCCATCGGCACCCCCATCGTCTCCGCCATGGACGGCACCGTCATCGAAGCCGGCCCCGCCAGCGGCTTCGGCCTCTGGGTCCGCGTCCAACACGCCGACGGCACCGTCACCGTCTACGGCCACGTCAACGAGATCATCGCCAACGCCGGCACTCAGGTGAAGGCGGGCGACCTCATCGCCACCATCGGCAACCGCGGCCAAAGCACCGGCCCCCACCTCCACTTCGAGGTCTGGCTGAACGGCTCCCAAAAAATCGACCCCCAAGGCTGGCTCGCCGAACGCGGCATCACCCTGTAACCCCACCCCACTCCGGCACCCGAGTCCGTTCACGACTCGGGTGCCTCGAGCGTTCGGTGGTGTTGTCTGTCGAGCTCGGATGCTGTGGTGGGGCCACATGCTGACGAATCCGGGCTCCGGGGCGAAGCGGCTCTCGTCTCGTACTTGCTGGTGAAGACACCCTTGGAGAACTGGACGAAGACTCAGTCCGAGCTGCTCGGCACGGTGGAGTTGGACGTGGACTGGGGCGTGCCGGTGGAGGACATGCGGCAAGAGTTGCGGCGGGCCTTGGAAGCGGTGGAGTTGTGGGACGGGCGGGTGTGCGTATTGCAGGTGACGGACGCGGTGAACTCGTTCGTGCGGGTGCGGGCGTTGGCGCAGGCGGCGGAGTACGGCGGGATGTCGAACCGGGGTGGGCACGACGCGGACGCGCGGGTGTTCGGGGAGGGCGTGGACGGGGAGGAGCGGGGCAAGGCGTTCGGCGGGTCCAATTCTTGAGGCCCGGTTCTTCGGCGATGCGCGTGGCGGGCTCGTAGGTGTCGCCGACGGGCTCGGTCCTCGACGTTCTGGTAGCTCGTCGGTAGATCAGCAACTCAGCATACTGAAACTCCATCATAACTTGACTTCCGTCGACCATTCCAAGCTAGAACTACAGTTTTACTGTAGGATCGCCAGGTGCCTGCTGATCGACGCGACCTCCGCCGGAGACTCTTCGATCTCGCCGCCGGGCAAGGCGGTCACTTCACCGCAGCTCAGGCGAAGTCGCTCGGCTACTCCCACCAGGCGCAGGCATACCACGTGGAGGCGGGCAACTGGTGGCGCGTTGATCGTGGTCTGTTCCGCCTGGCAGAGTGGGCTGCGGGCGCACACGATGAACTCGCTCGTTGGACTTTGTGGTCACGAGGACGAGGGGTCGTGTCGCACGAGTCAGCTCTGAGCGTGCATGGCGTCGGCGAGTTCGAATCACAGCATGTCCATTTGACGGTTCCACCAGGATTCACCATGCGCAACAACGCGGTGGAACTCCACTACGCCGAACTTCCCGCCGATGACGTTTCCGAACGCTCGGGGTACCGGGTGACCACTCCAGTGCGAACGATCATCGACATCGCCGCGAACGCGCACGATGAAGACCAACTCGCCCGCGCCATCGACGAGGCGCGGCGCGGCGGCCTGGTCACCAATCGCCGACTCCGATCCCGTGCCGAAACCCTTGACCCCCGCGCCGCGCTCTACATCGAACGCGCGATCCAACAAGCGGAGACACCATGACCTACCAATCGGCGCAGGCACTACGCACCGCATTGGAAACCCGATTGCTGGCACGATCCGCTGAGACCGGAGTCAGCTTGGACCGGCTACGTCGACGGGTGATGTTCGAACGCGTCATCGCTCGCTTCCAGACCGCGGAGCCAGGGCAATGGGTACTCAAAGGTGGCATGGCACTCGAGGTTCGCCTGCACGACAACGCTCGGCTGACCAAGGACGTCGACCTCGGCCTTCGCGATGCCGTCGACAGCGCGTCCGACCTCCACGAGCGGCTCGTCGAGATCCTCACCATCGACCTCGACCACGACTACTTCGTCCTCACCGTTGGCGCACCGGAACGACTACGCGATGACAGCGGCGGATACCCCACCTGGCGCGCCAAGGTCGGCGCGCGACTGGCCGACAAGCCCTTCGGCCGCGTCCAACTCGACGTGTCGCCCAGGGCTCATGAACTTCACGCCACCGACAGGCTCGCCATACCCAACTCCTTGGCCTTCGCCGGCGTCCCGGCCGTTGAGGTCGAAGCGGTCGACATCCACCGGCATGCGGCGGAGAAGTTCCACGGCATGCTCCGCGACTTCGGGGAACGGGAGAACTCGCGGGTCCGCGACCTCGTCGACCTGGTCATCCTCCTCGAACACGGGCTGGTCGTACCCGAGCGAACAGCAACGGCAGTCCGAACCGTATGGCTCGAACGCGACAGCACCGAACCACCGGACGAACTCCCGCCGCTGCCGGAGTCGTGGCCGGACCGCTACCGGCGACTTGCGGCCAGCCACGACATGGACTTCCCGCCTTACTCCTCGGCCGTCGCCCACGTGACACAGCTGTGGCTCCACATGTTCCCCAGTTCTTGACCTGGACAACACCAAGCCGGAGCGGGACACCTTGCCGGTGCAGAACACAGGACACGGACGACGCTCGACCGCAGCACCAGCGAATGTTGGTGTTCCACCAACCGATACAGCGGAGGCACGAGGTGGTCCTCCTGACGCGCACATCGTGAGCCTGTTTCAGCGAGGAGCTGCAGGCTCGATGATCACGTCTTTGCGACACAAACATTGTGGGAGGTGGCAGGTCGTCGTCCGGGAACGAGTGCCTATGCCGCGCAGCGGGCCTTGGCCAGCCTTCTTGTTGCACCGGCGCTCCAACTGGGAACCGATTTGCTCGCTGGATGACTACTCCGTCTGCGTGATCTCGGTGCGAGCGGTCACTTTGTTGCGCTTTTTCGAGTTCGTCGCCACCCCGTTGGGCGCCTAGTGCACTTCGGGCCGGAGGACCGTGCGTTTGGAGGCGACTCGTCCGTGTCGCATGCGGGTCAGCATGTGGATCGTGCTTTCGGCGAGTCGGTTCGAGTCCTGGACCACGGTGGCACGGAGCGGGCTGGTGCCGCTGTCGATCAACGCCCAGGGCTTCGGGAATGCCGTCCACGCCGATGATCGCGGTGTTCCTGGTGGCGGGGGAGTCGATCGCCCGCAAGGCGTCCGCCGCGCCGAGCGCCATTTCGTCATTGGTGCAGAACACCGCGGTTGCCCGACTTGGCGTAGAGCCTGGATAGGCGGATCACCGATGCGCGTGCTGCGTCGCCGGTGCTTCGGAGGCGCCCAAGCCAGCCCTGGACTCGACCGCCGCTGCGGATCGAGCGGCCACACTCAACATACCGACCAGTCGGTACCCAAGGTAAGCTCCCCCCAACGCACCATCAGGCCGCGTACACCAGGAGGCGCAAGTGGGTCGTTGGGGAATCACGCTGCCGTTGACCGGTGTCCCGGTCCTCCACCACAAGGACCTCGTGGCCGAGCTCTCCGACCTCGGCTACACCGACATCTGGTCCGCCGAGACCGCTGGCTCCGACGCCTTCACACCCCTGGCGCTGGCTGCGCAGTGGTCGGACAAGGTCCGGCTGGGGACGGCCATCGTCCCGGTCTACACCCGCGGTCCGGCTCTGCTCGCCATGAGTGCGGCCACCGCCGCGGAGGTCTCGGGTGGGCGGTTCGTGTTGGGGATCGGGTCGTCGTCACCGGCGATCGTCAACCGGTGGAACGCCGCCGACTTCACCGAGCCGTTCAAGCGCACCCGCGACACCCTCCGCTTCCTCAAGGCGGCCCTCGCGGGGGAGAAGGTGACCGAGGAGTACGACACGTTCGCGGTGAAGGGCTTCCGGTTGGAACGGGCGCCGGAGCAGCGGGTGCCGATCATGCTGGCGGCGCTGCGTCCGAACATGCTCCGCCTGGCCGCCAAGGAGGCCGACGGCGCGATCACCAACTGGCTCGGTGTAAACGATGTGCCGAAGGTGCGCGCGGAGCTGGGGACGGCCGAGCTGGCGGCGCGCATCTTCGTGTGCCCGACCGAGGACGTGGACTCCGCGCGGGCGCTGGGCAGGCTGCTGATCAGCACCTACCTGACCGTTCCGGCGTACGCCGCGTTCCACGACTGGCTCGGGCGTGGTGAGGCGTTGGCGCCGATGCACGAGGCGTGGGCGGCGGGCGACCGCAAGGCGGCGAACAAGCTGGTGCCGGACGAGGTGGTGGACGACCTGGTCGTGCACGGCAGCGTGGCGCAGTGCCGCGAGCGGGTGGCGCAGTACCGGGCGAACGGTGTGGACACGCCGATCATCGCGCTGCTCCCGACCGGGGCCGACCAGTTCGAGCTGGTCCGCGCGCTGGCACCGGGGGCGTGACGGGGTGGCGCGACGCGGTGGCGTCGGCGAGCTGAGCCGGACCGAGAACCGGATCATGGCGGCCGCGGTGCGGCTGTTCGCCGCGAAGGGGTTCGACGCGACGACGGTGCAGGAGGTGGTGGAGGCCGCCGAGGTCACCAAGGGGGCGCTCTACCACTACTTCGACTCCAAGGACGACCTGCTCTACGAGATCTACCGGACGCTGATCGGCAGGCAGATGGCCGACCTGGACCGGATCGTGGCGCTGGACGCCGACCCGGCGGCGACCGTCCGCGCGATCATCGTCAGCCTCGTCGAGACCACCGCGTCCAGCGTCGACGAGACGGCGGTGTTCATGCGCGAGATGCACCGGCTCGACGCGGACCTGATGGCGACCTTCCGCGCGGAGCGCAGGCGCTACCACGAGACGTTCCGCGCGGTCGTGGAGCAGGCGCAGGCGAGCGGTCGGTTCAGCTCCGGGGTCCCGGCCGAGACGACCGTGCTGATCGCGCTGGGCGTGATCAACCAGCTGCCCACCTGGTACCGGCCGGACGGTCCGAAGTCGGCGCCCGCGCTGGGTGGGGAGATCGCGGACTTCGTGCTGGCGGCACTGCGCCCCGCGGACCGGTGATCGCTGGTCTTTACGGGTGATTCGGCCGGTTCGCCGGCTCCCGAGGTCAACCGCGCACGTCCCACTGCCGATACGTTGGTCGGCGACCGCGAGGCCGGGATCAGGGGGATCCCGTGGTCTTCTCCGCATTCCAGCGGGTCGACACCCCGGTCGCCGCCCTGGTCGCGGAAGGTGGGGGAGATGAACGTGAACAGGGGACAGTGGAGTCCCCGATTCCGGGTCCTGGTGATCCTGGTGATGGTCGGCGTGGTCGTCGCGATCACGTCGGCGTCGACGCTCCTGATCGCCGAGCTGACCCCGAGGTGGAGCGCCGCCTCGGTGCTCAGCGCGGTGGTCTGCGGGCTCCTGGCGGTGATCTCCGGCATCTGCGTCAACGTGCTGCCGTGGGCCATCAGGATGGTCTGGACGAAGCCCGAGCAGCTCGGCGACTTCGTCGACCTCGTGGCGAAGCTCGGCCGGGCGCTGCGCAGACCGCTGAAGCAGGCCGGGATCGTGCTCGTGGTGGCGGCCATCGTGGCCGCGGGCGTGTTCGTGCGGCCACCGGCCACCGAGCTGGAACCCGGACCGCTGGTCGTCATGACCGCGTTCGGCGAGAGCAAGAACGACCCGAGGTCCATACTGCTGGACCTGTGGAACCAGTCGCACCCCGCCAACCAGGCCGAGTTCGACTACGTGTCCGGTGAGCCGTCCAAGCAGAACGAGCGGATGGGCAACGACGCCAAGCAGGACGGCGAGCACCACGCGGACGCCTACGCGCTCGACATCCCGTGGCTGCCCCAGTTCGCGATGGCCGGTCACATCCGCCCGCTGGACCGGACCGACCTCCCGGACTCGGCGTTGGGCGACTTCATCCCGAAGGTGCTCGCCACCGGGAAGTTCGACGACAAGCTGTGGGGGCTGCCGCTCAACAGCGACGTCGGGATGATCTACTGCCGCACCGACCTCCCCGGTGTGGCCAAGCCGAAGACCTGGGACGACTACTTCGGCGCCGCCGCGAAGCAGCTGGCGGTCGCGTTGAAGACGAGCGGTCCTGGTGTCGAGGCCGCCAACGCGGCCCAGCTGGCCGACGAGATGCTGAACGCCACCGCGGTGGAGGCGATGTGGGCCGCGGGCGGCGAGGTGGTGAGCCGGACCGGCCGGGTCGTGCTGACCGCGGACGAGAGCGAGGTCGCGTTCGAGCCCGAGGACCGCAAGGGCATCGAGGACCTGGCCCGCGCGGTCAAGGACGCCGACATCGTGCTCGCGGGCGCCGACAGCATGACCGAGGCCTCCGCCATCACCGCCTTCAAGTCCGGCAAGACGGCGTACATGCGCAACTGGCCGGTGTCGGCGGACGACCTGGAGGGCAAGGTCGAGTTCACCCCCAGTGCCCCACCGACCCCGAGCATCCTGGGCGGCCAGACCCTCGCCGTGTCGAAGTGGACGACGAGGCCCAGGGCCACCCAGGCGCTGATCGAGTTCATGACCAGCTCGTCGAGCGAGCTGATCCTGTCGGAGGTCGGCGGGTTCGTCCCCACCAGGAACTCCGCCTTCGACAGTTCCAAGCGGCTGGACAAGCAGGAGCTGCGCAAGGCCCTGGAGGACGCGCGCCTGCGCCCCGTCACGCCCTACTACCCCAAGGTCAGCCGCGTCTTCCACGACGGCATCGCCCGCGCGCTCAACAACGGCGGCAAGCTGGAGGAGGACTTCCCCAGGGAACTGGCGACCGCGCTGAAGGGCGGCTGATCAGTCCCACACCAGGCAGAACGTGTGCCCGGCCGGGTCGGTGAAGACCTGGAAGTCGTCCCCGTCGGCGTCGAGCCTGCGACCGCCGAGCTCGACGATCCGGCGGGTGGCCGCGTCGAGGTCGGCGTGCGCGATCTCCACGTCCAGGTGGAACTGCTGCGACGCCTTCGGGTCCGGGAAGGTCGGCGGTTCGTGCTCCGGCGAGAGCTGGAACGCGAACCGCCTGCCGTCGTCGTCGGTCAGCACCACCCAGTCGTCGTGCTCACCGGTGACCTTCCCGCCGACCAGTTCGACGTAGAACTCCGCCAGCGCGCGCGGGTCGCGGGAGTCGAGCACGACGGCCCTCACATGTCCGATCATGCGGCCGGGGTACCCGGATCACGCCTTGGCATGCTCCCGCAGCGCGGACAGCGCCTTGTCGGCGTGCGTGTTCATGCCGAACTCGCTCTTCACGACCTCGATCACCCGGCTGTCCGTCCCGATGACGAACGTGTGCCGCTTGACCGGCAGCGGGCCGAACCGGCGCTTCACGCCGAACACCTCGGCGACCTCGCCCTCCACGTCGGACAGCAGCGGGTAGTCGAACCCGTTGAGGTCGGAGAACTGCTTCTGCCGGGCGACCGAGTCGGTGCTGATGCCCACCCGCCGCGCCCCGACCTCGGCGAACTCCGCGGCCAGGTCGCGGAAGTGGCAGCTTTCCGCCGTGCACCCGCCGGTCATCGCGGCCGGGTAGAAGAACAGCACGACCGGACCGCCCTCCAGCAGCGCGGACAGCGCGCGGGGGGCTCCGTCCTGGTCGGGGAGGGTGAAGTCGGGGACGAGATCGCCGGTCTTCATGCAGGGGTCCTTCCGGGACGACGGGTGTCTGCAGGGTGTTCGGGAGAGGCCCACCGTACGGTTCTCAGTAGGCTTGGTGATCAGGGAGGTGGACGTGACCAGCATGTCCGACGTGGCACGCGCCGCCGGCGTGTCCGCCGCGACCGTGTCCCGTGCCCTGCGCGGCGAGCCGGGGGTGTCCGAGGCGACCAGGCGGTACGTCACCGAGGTCGCCAAGAGGATGAAGTACGCGATCGCCCGCGACGCCTCCAGCCTGGCGGGCGGCCGCCGGTTCGCCATCGCGGTGCTGACCGGCGACGTCGGGCGGGGCGACCTGCTGGCGGGCGCCGAGGGCGCGCTGCGGCAGGCGGGGTTCGACGTGCTGCTCTACGTGCTCGGCGACGCAGGGTCGCGGACCGGGTTCTTCGAGGAGATGCCGCTGGGCCGCCGGGTGGACGGCGTGCTGGCCCTGTCGATCGTGCTCGCCGAGGCCGAGTCGGCCGCGCTGGCGACGCTGGACGTGCCGGTGGTGCGGGTCGACGACGGCGACCTGCGCAGCGCGTTGCGGATCGCGGTCGGGCACCTGATCGGGCTCGGTCACCGCGACATCGCGCTGGTGCTGGCCGACGGCGTCGACGAGTCCTACGACGAGGTGCTGGTGGCCGAGGGCCTCGAGATCCGTCCGGAGTGGACCCTGTGGTCGTCCCCGACGGTGGTCGGCGGCGAGCAGGTCGCGGACGCGCTGCTGGACGGCGACCGGCTGCCCACCGCCGTGGTCAGCTCCAACGGCGAGGTCGCGCTCGGCGTGTTCATGCGGCTGCGGCGCGACGGCCGGGCCATCCCCGCCGACATCAGCCTGGTCAGCCTGGACGACCGGGACCTCACCCGCGCCGTCGGCATCACGGCCATCGAGGGCGCGCAGCGCGAGGAGGGCGAACGGGCGGTGGCCGCGTTGCTCGGCAGCATCCGCGGGGATGGCGGATCATCGGTGCACGGGCTCTCCGCGCGGCTGGTCGTGCGGGACTCCACCGGCCCGGCATGACGGACGGTGACCGCGCAGTGGATCACCCGTCCGGCCTGACACGACGCACTGAATTCCCTGCAACCTTCGGGTGACCAGGCCGTGCCGCCCTGGCATCCGCGGCGCCGATGAGAGAAAGCTGACCGCGTGGACGACGAGTTGGCCGCACTGGCCGAGGCGCACGGCGTGGCGACCCGGTACGAGGACTCCGGCCAGCGCATGGTGGACGTCGACCCGGCCGTCGTGGTGGCCGTGCTCGCCCAGCTGGACGTGGACGCCTCCACCCCCGAGGCGGTGCGCGCCGCGCTGGCCGCGGTGGCCGACGCCCCGGACACCCTGCCGCCCACGATCGTGGTCCGCGAGGGCCGCACCCTCGACCTCGGCCACCCGGCGACGGCGGTGCTGGAGGACGGCACCGAGGTCGACCTGCCCGCCGAGCTGCCGCTGGGCTACCACCGGGTCGGCGCCACGACCGTGGTCGTCGCCCCGGACCGGCTGCCCGCCGTGCCGCGGGCGTGGGGCTGGATGGTGCAGCTCTACGCGATGCGCTCCGAGGACTCGTGGGGGCTGGGCGACTACGCCGACCTGGCCACCGTCGCCCGCCGGTCGGGCGCGGAGCTCGGCGCCGGGGTGCTGCTGGTCAACCCGGTCCAGGCGATCAGCCCGACGCACCCGGTGGAGCGCTCGCCGTACTCGCCGTCGAGCCGCCGCTACTGCAACCCCATCTACCTGCGGGTCACCGACACCGCGGCGTACGCCGCCGCCGACGGGAGCACCCGCGCCGAGGTCGCGGCGCTGCGCCCGGACAACGCCACCGAGCTGATCGACTACGACGCGGTGTGGACCGCCAAGGCCGCCGCGCTCGAACTGCTCTGGCCGCACCACCCCGACCCGGTCGACCTGGACGCCGACCCCGCGCTGCGCGACTTCGCCACGTTCTGCGCCCTCGCCGAGCGCAACGGCCCGGACTGGCGGAGCTGGCCCGAGGAGCTGCGCGACCCCACGACCGCGCGGGCCGACCCCGAGCGGATCGCCTTCCACGCCTGGCTCCAGCAGCTCTGCCGCGACCAGCTCGACCGGGCGCGGCTGGCCGCGCACGAGGCGGGCATGGCCGTCGGCGTCATCCACGACCTGCCGGTCGGCGTGCACCCCGGCGGCGCGGACACCTGGGCGCTGCGCGACACGTTCGCGCCGAACGTGACCGTGGGCGCCCCGCCGGACGCGTTCAACCAGCAGGGCCAGAACTGGAACCTGCCCCCGTGGCGGCCCGACCGGCTGGCCGCGCTCGGCTACGCGCCGTTCCGGGAGATGCTGCGCAGCGTGCTGCGGCACGCCGACGGCATCCGGGTCGACCACGTCGCCGGGCTGTGGCGGCTGTGGTGGATCCCACCGGGCGAGTCCGCCGACCGCGGCACCTACGTGCGCTACGACCCCGAGGCGATGCTCGGCGTGCTGGCGCTGGAGGCGCACCGCGCGGGAGCGGTCGTCGTGGGCGAGGACCTGGGCACGGTCGAGGACGAGGTCACCGAGACGCTGCACGACCGCGGCATGCTCAGCTCCGCGGTGCTGTGGTTCCAGCGCGACTACGACCTGCCGGGCCACCCGCTCGTGCCGCCGGAGAAGTGGACCGAGTCGGCCATGGCCAGCATCTCCACCCACGACCTGCCGACCGTGGCGGGCTTCCTCGCGGGGGAGCACGTCCGGATCCGGGCCGAACTGGGGTTGTTTGAGGGCTCCGTCGACGGGGAATACAGCGCTGCCGAGCTGGAACGCCACCAGCTCATCGAGCTGATGACCCAGGAAGGGGTCCCGACCGATGACCTCGTGGCCGCGTTCCACACCCTCCTGGCGAAGGCGCCGTCGGTGTTGCGCCTGACCTCACCCCAGGACGCGCTGGGCGAGGTACGGCAGCCGAACCTGCCGGGTACCGTCGACCAGTACCCCAACTGGCGGATACCGCTTCCGGTCACCCTGGAGCAGCTGTTCGCCGATCCGCACGTGCGCGCCGTCGTCGCCGCGCTCACCGGGGGACAGGGCCGGTGACCGGCCGAAACACGCGCGTTACCGCGGGTCAGGCGCCCGCGGAGTATCGTCGAGACGTCACCCGAGGAGCGTTCCGCCCAATGGTTGGAGGTGGCATTCCCCAGTGAACACCGAGGTTGTAACCCGGACGGGTACTTTGCCCGGAGATCTGGTCACCGCCGTGCACACCACGGAGGCGCTGGAGATCGCCGTCGAGCAGGTGCTCGCCGCCGTTCGCCCGGCCGTGCTGACCGATCCCCTGTCCGGGGCGCTGCGCGCCGAGGAGTCGCTGCGCACGGCGCTGAGCGGTGCCGACCACGGCACCGGCGGGGCGTTGGGGCAGGCGATGGCCTGCGCGGAAGCCGCCTGCGAACACCTGCGGTACTGCGAACTCCAGGAGGCCCGACTCCTCCTGGTAGCCGCGCGAGGCCAACTGGTCCGCGCGCACGCCCAGCGGTCCTGAGCCGACTCGGGTAGATCGAACCCCACCAAGACCGCCACGCTCCCGGCCCTCCCCACGTCGAGCCACTCGACCGGGGCGGACCGGGTTGCCTGCTGAGGAGATCTAGTTGCGGCCCTGGCCAGGAACCCCCTACCCGCTCGGCGCCACCTACGACGGCGTCGGCACGAACTTCGCCCTCTTCTCCGAGGTCGCCGACGAGGTCGAGCTGTGCCTCTACGACGACGAGGGCAAGGAGACCCGCGTCCGGCTGCCGGAGGTGGACGGCTTCGTCCACCACGGCTACCTGATCGGCATCGGCCCCGGCCAGCACTACGGCTATCGGGTGCACGGCCCGTTCGAGCCGGAGCACGGCCCGCGCTGCAACCCGAACAAGCTGCTGATCGACCCCTACGCCAAGGCCATCTCCAACGGCGTCGAGTGGGACGAGTCGCTGTTCGGGTACAAGTTCGGCGAGCCGGACCAGCGCAACGACCAGGACTCGGCGCCGTACGTGCCGAAGTCGGTCGTCGTGAACCCCTTCTTCGACTGGTCCAACGACCGAGCGCCCAAGACTCCGTACAACGAGTCGGTCATCTACGAGGCCCACGTGCGCGGCCTGACGATGAACCACCCGGAGATCCCGCACCGCCTGCGCGGCACCTACGCGGGCATCGCGCACCCGGTGGTCATCGACCACCTCACCAAGCTCGGCGTGACGGCGATCGAGCTGATGCCCGTGCACCAGTTCATCACCGACCACGGACTGGCCGAGAAGGGCCTGCGCAACTACTGGGGCTACAACACCATCGGGTTCTTCGCCCCGCACGACCTGTACGCGGCGATGCCGGACCAGGCCAACCAGGTCCAGGAGTTCAAGGGCATGGTCCGCGCCCTGCACGAGGCGAACATCGAGGTCATCCTCGACGTGGTCTACAACCACACCGCCGAGGGCAACCACCTGGGCCCGACGCTGTCCATGCGCGGCATCGACAACGAGGCGTACTACCGCCTGGTCGAGGACGACAAGCAGCACTACATGGACTACACGGGCACCGGGAACTCGCTGAACGTGCGCAGCCCGCACACGCTCCAGCTGATCATGGACTCGCTGCGCTACTGGGTCACCGAGATGCACGTGGACGGCTTCCGCTTCGACCTCGCCGCCACCCTCGCCCGCGAGTTCTACGACGTGGACCGGCTGTCCACGTTCTTCGACCTCGTCCAGCAGGACCCGGTGGTCAGCCAGGTGAAGCTGATCGCGGAGCCGTGGGACGTCGGCCCCGGTGGCTACCAGGTCGGCAACTTCCCGCCCCTGTGGACGGAGTGGAACGGCAAGTACCGCGACACCGTCCGCGACTTCTGGCGCGGCGAGCCCGCGACGCTGGGCGAGTTCGCCTCCCGCGTCACCGGCTCGTCCGACCTGTACCAGCAGGACGGTCGCAGGCCGTACGCGTCGATCAACTTCGTGACCGCGCACGACGGCTTCACGCTGAACGACCTCGTGTCCTACAACGACAAGCACAACGAGGCCAACGGCGAGGACGGCCGCGACGGCGCCGACGACAACCGCTCGTGGAACTGCGGCGTCGAGGGTCCGACGGACGACCCCGAGGTGCTCGCGCTGCGCGGCCGCCAGCGGCGCAACCTGCTCGCCACGATGCTGCTGTCCCAGGGCGTGCCGATGCTGCTGCACGGCGACGAGTTCGGCCGCACCCAGCAGGGCAACAACAACGTGTACTGCCAGGACAGCGACATCGCCTGGGTCGACTGGGCGCTCGCCGAGGAGAACGCCGACCTCATCGAGTTCACCTCCGCCCTCACGGCGTTCCGCAAGCAGCACCCGGTGCTGCGCAGGCGCCGCTTCTTCGCCGGCAAGCCGATCCGCAGCGGCGACGACCTCCGCGACATCGCGTGGTTCACGCCCGGCGGCGAGGAGATGACCGAGCACAACTGGGGCGACGACTTCGGCCGCTGCGTCATCGCGTTCCTCAACGGCGAGGGGATCCCGGACCTCGACCAGCGCGGCATGCGCGTCGTGGACGACTCGTTCCTGCTGGCGTTCAACGCCCACCACGAGGACATCGAGGCGACCCTGCCGGAGGAGAGCTACGGTCCGCAGTGGACGGTCGTCGTGGACACGGCGACCGGCGCGGTCCAGATCCCCGAACTGGGCGAGCCCATCCCGGCGGGCGGCAAGCTGACGCTCGTCGCGCGGTCGCTGGTGGTGCTGCAGCGGACGGGTGGCGAATGACCGAGCCGCTCGCCCCGTCGTCGACCTACCGGCTCCAGCTGAGGCCGGGCTTCACCTTCGCCGACGCCGCCGAGGTGGTGGACTACCTCGCGCGGCTCGGCGTCGGCGCCCTCTACGCGTCGCCGATCCTGGACGCCGCACCGGGTTCCACGCACGGCTACGACGTCGTGGACCCGACCCGCGCCCGCCCCGAGCTGGGTGGTGAGGAGGGCAGGCTCGCGCTGTCGGAGAAGGTCTCCGCCGCCGGGCTCGGCTTCGTGCTCGACATCGTGCCCAACCACATGTCGGTCGCCGTCCCGGAGACCGACCCGTGGTGGTGGGATGTGCTGAAGAACGGCCAGGAGTCCCGCTACGCCAAGTACTTCGACATCGACTGGGCCGCGGGCCCGGTGCTGGTACCGATCCTGGGCGACGAGGGCGAACCGGTCGTCGACGGCGACGTCGTGACCTACTACGACCACCGGCTCCCGGTGTCCGACCACTACCGCCTGGTGCACTGGCGGGTGGCGAACGAGGAGCTGAACTACCGGCGGTTCTTCGACATCACCACGCTCGCGGCGGTCCGCGTCGAGGACCCCGAGGTCTTCGACGCGACGCACGACGAGGTGCTGCGCTGGGTCGCGGCCGGCCAGGTGACCGGCCTGCGGGTCGACCACCCGGACGGCCTGGCCGACCCCGGCGGCTACTTCCGCAGGCTCAAGGAGCGCTCCGGCGTGTGGATCGTCGCCGAGAAGATCCTCGGCGTCGGCGAGCCGCTGCCGACCAGCTGGCCCGTCGAGGGCACCACCGGGTACGACGCGCTGCGCGAGGTCTGCGGGGTGTTCGTCGACCCGCGGGCCGAGGAGCGGTTCACCGCGCTGGCCGCGGAACTGGGCCAGGACACGGACTTCGAGGCCGTCGAGCACACCTGCCGCACGCTGGTGACCGACTCGATCCTGCGCGCCGAGGTGCGCCGGATCGG
Source organism: Umezawaea tangerina (assembly GCF_003002815.1). Classification (GTDB taxonomy): domain Bacteria; phylum Actinomycetota; class Actinomycetes; order Mycobacteriales; family Pseudonocardiaceae; genus Umezawaea; species Umezawaea tangerina. The sequence continues at coordinate 49,798 of NZ_PVTF01000010.1, forward strand.
GGCGCTCGTGCGCGACGCGGAGCCCGCCGCCGCCGAGGCCGCCGTGGCCGGGGTGATGGTGAACTTCCCCGTCTACCGCTCCTACCTGCCCGAGGGCGAGGCGTCGTGGGCGACCGCGGTGTCGCGCGTGAAGGGCGCGGAGGTGCTGGACGAGCAGGTCCGCGCCGAGCCGCACGGCGAGCTGGCGACGAGGATCCAGCAGACCTCCGGCATGGTCGTGGCCAAGGGCACCGAGGACACCGCGTTCTACCGGTACACCAGGTTCGTGGCGCTCAACGAGGTCGGCGGCGCCCCGGACCGCTTCGGCGTGCCCGTCGAGGAGTTCCACACCCTCGCGGCACAACGGGACTCGGCGCTGCCGGAGTCCATGACGACGTTGTCCACGCACGACACCAAGCGCTCCGAGGACGTGCGGGCCAGGCTGGCCGTGCTGTCCGAGCTGCCCGACGAGTTCGCCGACCTGGCGCGCGGGTGGACCGCGCGGCACGGCATCGACGAGCCGTCGCTGAACATGCTGGCGTGGCAGACGATCGTGGGCGCCTGGCCGATCGGGCCCGACCGGCTGCGCGACTACCTGGACAAGGCGGCCAAGGAGTCCAAGGTCCGCACCACGTGGGTCGACCACGACGAGGAGTTCGAGAAGGCCGTCGCGGCCTGGCCCGAGCAGGTGCTCGGCGACCCGGTGACGCGCGGCGAGATCGAGTCCTTCGTGGAGCGGATCCGCCTGGCGGGCTGGTCGAACGCGCTGGGGCAGAAGCTCTTGCAGCTCACCGCTCCCGGCGTGCCCGACGTGTACCAGGGCACCGAGCTGTGGGACCTGTCGCTGGTGGACCCGGACAACCGGCGGCCGGTCGACTACGCGGTCCGCCGCGAGCTGCTCGACCGGATCGAGAACTGGTGGCTGCCCGAGGTCGACGACTCCGGCGCGGCCAAGCTCCTCGTGGTGCAACGGGCCCTGCGGTTGCGCAAGGCCCAGCCCGAGCTGTTCCACGGCTACCGCCCGCTGCCCGCGGAGGGCGTCGCGGCCGAGCACGTGGTGGCCTACAACCGTTCCCCCGACCTCGCGGTCGTGGCGACCCGGCTCCCGGTGGGCCTCGCGGCGGCGGGCGGGTGGCGCGACACGGTGCTGCCGCTGCCTCCCGGCGAGTGGACCGACGTGATCACCGGGCAGCTCGCCACGCCGCGGCTGGCCGACGTGCTCGGCCGGTACCCGGTCGCGCTGCTCGTGCGGGAGGGCTCGTGAGCTTCACCGTGTGGGCGCCCAAGGCGCAGGCCGTCCGCGTGCGCGTGGACGGCACCGACCAGGCCATGACGGCGGGCACGGGTGGTTGGTGGTCCGCCGACGTCGACGGCACCGACTACGCGTTCCTGCTGGACGACTCCGACGACGCGCTGCCCGACCCGCGCTCGCTGTGGCAGCCCGAAGGGGTGCACGGCCCGTCGCGCCGGTACGACCACGGCGCGTTCCGGTGGACCGACGGCGACTGGACCGGACGGCAGTTGGCGGGCGGGGTGGTCTACGAGCTGCACATCGGCACGTTCACCCCCGAGGGCACGCTGGACTCGGCCATCGCCAAGCTCGACCACCTGGTGGACCTCGGCATCACGCTGGTCGAGGTGCTGCCGGTGAACTCCTTCGACGGCACCGACGGCTGGGGCTACGACGGCGTCCTGTGGGGCGCGGTGCACGAGCCCTACGGCGGGCCGGACGCCTTCAAGCGGTTCGTCGACGCCTGCCACGCCAGGGGTCTCGGCGTGCTGCTCGACGTGGTCTACAACCACCTCGGGCCCTCCGGCGCGTACCTCGACCGGTTCGCGCCGTACTTCGCGGGCCGCAACGACTGGGGTCCCGGCCTCAACCTCGACGGGCCCGAGTCCGACGAGGTGCGCCGGTACGTCGTCGACAACGCCCTGGGCTGGCTGCGCGACTTCCACGTCGACGGCCTGCGCCTGGACGCCGTGCACGCCCTGCTCGACCGGCGGGCGACGCACCTGCTGGAGCAGCTGGCCGTGGAGGTCGACGCCCTGTCGGCGGGTCTCGGACGGCCGCTCACGCTCATCGCCGAGTCCGACCTCAACGACGCGCGGCTCGTCACGGCGCGCGAGGGCGGCGGGTACGGCCTGCAGGCGCAGTGGTCCGACGACCTGCACCACTGCCTGCACGTGGCCCTGACCGGGGAGACGCACGGCTACTACGCGGACTTCGCCGAACCCGGTGCGCTCGCGCGGACGCTGACCGACGTGTTCTTCCACGCGGGCACGTGGTCGTCGTTCCGCGGCCGCACGCACGGCCGTCCGGTCGACACCCGCGTGCTGCCCGGCTACCGGTTCCTGGCCTACCTGCAGAACCACGACCAGATCGGCAACCGCGCCACCGGCGACCGGATGTCGGCGACGGTGTCGCCCGGCCTGCTCGCCTGCGGGGCGGCGATCGTGTTCTGCTCCCCCTACACCCCGATGATCTTCATGGGGGAGGAGTGGGCGGCGAGCACGCCGTGGCAGTTCTTCGCGTCGTTCCCCGACCAGGAGCTGGCCGACGCCGTCCGCACCGGGCGGCGCCGGGAGTTCGGCGCGCACGGCTGGGGCGAGGCGGAGGTGCCGGACCCGATGGACCCGGCCACCGCGCGGCGCTCGAAGCTGGACTGGGCGGAGAGCGACGAACCGGCCCACCGGGAGGTGCTCGACCTGTACCGGTCGCTGATCGCCCTGCGCCGCGACCACCCCGAGCTGGCCGACCCCCGACTGGCCGACCTCGCCGTCGAGCAGCTCGGCACCGTGCTGGTGATGCGGCGCGGCGACCTGCGGCTGGTGTGCAACCTGGGGGCCACGGCGGTCACCCAGTCACTGGACTCGGCGGGTGGCTCGGTGCTGCTGGCCTCCGGGGACGTCGCCCTGGCCGGGCAGACCGTCCGGCTGTCCGCGGAGTCGTTCGCGATCGTTCAGACCGCGGGCTCGTCGTCGAGCCAACCCACGTCCGCGAGCCTCTCCGCCAACAGCTGACCGGCCAGCGTCAGCTCGTCGGCCAGCTGTCTTCGCACGTCGGCCGGCGCACCGTCCACCCGGTGCGCCGCCTCGTGCGCGGCCACGAGCTGCCGCGCCGCCTCGACCACGTCGACACCGGGCCACTGCACCTCCTCGGCCCGCTCGTGCGGTTCGACGGGCAGGTGCACGGACCGGACGGCCTGGCGCGGTCCCAGCTCGCCCGCCAGGTCGACGAGCTTCACCGCGATCGAGTGCAGCTTGACGTTGTGGTGCTGCGACATCCGGACGAGCAGCTGGAAGCCCTGCTGCGGGGTGAGGCCCTGGACGGCCGCGATCAGGCCGGTGGCCTGCCCGATCACCGTGCGGGTCTGCAGCGCCTTGCGCAGGCCTGCGACCTCGGCCTCGAGGCCTGCGATCCGCACGCTCACCGGATCACCTTGGCCGTTCTCCCCGACCACGGTCGGGCTCCTCTCGCACGTCGGGACACGGAGCCATGCGTGCCAGACGCGGGAGACGGGCAGCGGCAAGCCAGCAAGCCCACCGCGCGACGTCGGCACTGTGCCGTCGCCCGTCGCTGACACGGGTGCCCTCCGGAGAGGACACCCGATGGCTTGCGGCTGGCTTTTCAACCGCTAACGATCACCGTAGTACACCGGCGCCCCGATGTTTCGCCCCGGTCGCCACGGGTACTCACCGCACGGACCTACCGCCTACCGAGAGGACCGTCATGGGTGCCGACGACAAGATCAGCAACAAGGCCGAGGAGCTCAAGGGCCGGGCCAAGGAAGCTGTCGGCGACGCCACTGACAACGAGCAGTGGCAGGCCGAGGGCAGGGCCGAGCGCGCCAAGGGCTCCCTCAAGCAGGCGGGCGAGAAGGTCAAGGACGCTTTCAAGAGCTGACCCCGCCAGAACGCCGAGAGCCGCCGGTCCGCAGGGGACCGGCGGCTCTTCGCCGTGCGCGTCGTGGGGGGCGCTCGTCGACCGAACCGACCCCGGACATGGGACGACCCCCGGACCTGTGTCCCGCACGAGGTGCGGGCCGAGCTGGACTGGGGCTCGGGGTACCGGGGGTCGGGTGCCTGCCTGGAACTCGCCAGGCCGCGCCGGAAAGGGTCCCTAACGGGCGGTCCTAGCGGACGGACACCTCACGAAAAGTCCTATAGCTACACAACTTCGGACCACCTCCTTCCTCGTGTACCGCCAAACTATGCCGAGATCGGAAACCCGGCAACGTATATGTCCCAGGTCACATCCGACGCCTCAGGCGTAGTCCGTCGACCTGCTGGTCGCGGCCCACCGGGTGGCTTCGGCGGCCCGCAGGACGGACGACTCCTCGGCGATCCGCAGCGCGTCCGACCCCAGCAGCAGCCGCAGCGGGGGCTCGTCCAGCTCGACGAGCCCGATGAGCACCCGCGCGGCCCGGACCGGGTCGCCCGCCTGCTTCCCGTCGGCCTCCCGGCGGAACCGGTGCAACGCCCCCACGGTCCGCTCGTAGTCCTCGCCGACGGGGGAGACCGCCATCGACGACCCGCCCCAGTCCGTCCGGAACGTGCCGGGCTCGACGATCGTGACCTTGATCCCCAGCGGCGCCACCTCGTTGTGCAGCACCTCCGAGAACCCCTCCACGGCGTACTTGGCCGCCTGGTAGGCGCCCATCCCCGGCGTGCCGCCGACCCGGCCGCCGATCGAGGAGAACTGCAGGAAGTGCCCCGACCGCCTGCGGCGCAGCACCGGGAGCGCGGCCCTCGTCACGTTCACCACCCCGAACAGGTTCGTCTCGACCTGCGCCCGGAAGTCGTCCTCCGCCATCTCCTCGATCGGCGCCGAGTTCGCGTACCCCGCGTTGTTCGCCACCACGTCCACCGTCCCGAACGCGTCGACGGCCACGGCGACCGCCGCCTCGGCCGCCCGCGCGTCGGTGACGTCGAGCCCGACGGCGCGCACGCGGTCGCCGTACTGCGCCACGAGCCCGTCCAGCTGCTCCGGCCGTCGAGCCGTGGCGACCACGTGGTCGCCGTTCTCGAGCGCCGCCACCGCGAGCGCCCGGCCGAGCCCGCGCGAGCTGCCGGTGATGAGCCAGGTCCTGGTCATGTCCACCTTCTAACCGACTGGTTGGTTATTTCCAGGGAACGCCGCTTGCGTGCGTCTGTCAACCGACTGTTTGGTTGCTAAGCTCACAGCGTGATCCGAGACGCCGAGCGCACCAGGCGACGCCTGCTCGAAGCCGCCACCGCGGAGTTCGCCGAGCTGGGCATCGCGGGCGCCCGCGTCAACCGCATCGCCGAGGTCGCGGGCTGCAACAAGGCCATGCTGTACGCCTACTACGGCAGCAAGGACCAGCTGTTCGACGCCGTCTTCACCACCCACGTAGGCGACTTCCTCGACCGGGTCCGGTTCGACGCGGCGGACCTCCCCGGCTACGCGGGCAGGCTCTTCGACTACTTCGAGGCCAACCCCGCGGCCCAGCGCCTCGCGGTCTGGTACCGGCTGGAACGCCCCACCAGCTCACGCCTGGACGCCGTCGTCGAGGTCAACCGGGTCCGCCTGGACGAGCTCGCCCGCGCCCAGTCCGACGGCCTGCTCCCGGCCCACTACACCCCGGCCGCCCTGCTCGCCCTCGTCCAGTCGATCAGCACCGCCTGGTCGTCGATGAACCCCGAGTACGACCTCGTCGCCCCGCCCGACGTCGAGCGGCGCCGCGCCGCCGTGGTCGACGCGGTCCGCCGGTTGACCGCGTAGGTCGCGAGGCAGGCGCGCAAGGCTCGCGGACCTGTCACACCTGACGGGGCCCGACTAGGCGCGGTCCCAGGCCCCGTCGGTGCTGGGACTGGTCAGCCACTCCACGTTCAGCGGATGGGCCGCGCCGCGGGCGTCGCGGAGCCTGCCGCACAGGTCCTCCTGCCGCGCGGCGAGCTCCCGCACGACCTCGAACGGCGAGGCGTGCGCGTCCGGGCCCGTGGCGTTGCGGTACCAGTTGCCCAGCACCTCCAGCGTGAAGTCGACGACCATCAGCCCGCCGAGGCCGAGCACGACGTCGCCGGTGGCCTGGAAGACCCCGGAGTGCAGGGCCAGGTTGCGCGCGCTGTACAGCGCGTCGAGCAGCGACCGCATCCGCTCCTGCGTCGCGACCAACCAGCGCGCGCAGCTCCCCGCCGACGCGAGCCGCCCCCGCCAGTCGGCGACCTGCCGGGCGGCCAGCGGGGCGGCGTGGGGGAGCAGGTCGTGCACGGCCACCCGCGCGTCGAGCAGCGCGGGGTCGTCACCGGCGCGCTCGGGGAGCAGGACGTCGACCCACCGGTTCACGTCGAGCAGGTACTTGTGGTCGTCCAGGGTCGCGTACTCCGCCACCACGGCAAGGGGTTCGTGCAACGAGGAGGTCAGCCCGTCGGAGCGCCGGACCGCGTCCTCGTGCCTGCCGACGGCACCGGCCAACGCCGTCCGGAGCCGCGCCACCTCGGGGTGGTCGGGAGCGCACCGCTCGATGGCCCGGCGCAGGCTCACCACCCGCCGCCGCGTGGTCCCGACCCGGCTGCGGGCGTGCTTGGTCGACGCCGTGGCCGACTGGTGCAGCAGCTGGTGCGCCTCCACCACCTGCTGCCGCATCGCCTGCAACGCCAGCACTCCCGCCAGCTGCGACGCCTTCTCGTTCACCCCCAACGCCTCCAGCGCCGCCCACGACAGCGCGGCCGCGGTCAGCGGCGACTCCGTCGTCCTGGCCAGGTGCGCCATCCGCAGCCCTTCGCGCAGCCCGTGCGGCCACCGCTGCACCAACGGGTACGCGCGGTTGACGGTGGACCGGCGCGGGGTCAGCTCGTCGCTGCGCACGGTGCCCGCGCGGGTCACCAGCATCCGCGGGTCCAGCGAGATGGTGAGCAGCCGGTGGCCCGCGACGTACTGGTCCAGCAGTTCGGTCACCCGCCGCCGCGCCAGCCGGGCGGCGCTCGGCTTGTCGACCGCGTCCACGTCGACCGCCACCACGCAGCTGGTCGACGTGCGCGGCACGGTGGCCAGGAACTGGCGCAGCCGGTCGCGCGCGGCACCCCAGCCGAGCCTCTCCGGCTGCCCCTCCGACCACTGCCGCGCGGTCGGGTCGAGCGCGCTCAGCCCGGACAGCTCACCGGCGCCGTGCACGACGCACGCCACGTGGTGGCGCACCCGGTCCGGGTGCAGGGTCTGCCAGATCGCGGCGGGGTCGGTGCCGTGCTTGGCCAGGGTGTGGGTCAGCTCCTGCTGCAACGTGTCCGGGTCGCGGTCGGTGGCGGCGACCAGGCAGGCGACCTCGTCGCTGATCTGGTCCAGCCGCGCCCACCTGCCCGGTGAGCTCGCGGTGGCGTGCCAGGAGTCGAGGAACAGCGCCCACAGCAGCTTGGGCAGCTCGGCGATGAGGGTGTCGAGGCGGGCGGCGAACGCGGCCGCGGCGACCCGGCTCTCCTGGTCGTCGTACATGGAGCCCGACGCGTCCACGATCTCCGCGAGCGTGTGCGTGAGGTGCACCAACGGCTGGTGCGCGGTGGCCGCCGCCGCCCGGTTGACCGCCGCGGCGGCGTTGAGGCACAGCGACCGCAGCAGCCTGCCCTTCGGCTGGCCGAGCACGCTGTAGCTCAACAGCGCGGAGTGGGTGCGGGGCAGCTCGGCGGCCAGGCCCGCCAGCGTGGCGGAGTGCTGGCTGAGCAGGGTGGCGGGCTCGATCGAGCGGATGACCCGTTGCAGCAGGTAGGTCTGCTCCCGCAGCGCTCCGCTGGCGCGGAGTTGTCCCAGCAGCTCCGGGTCGAACCCGCTGAACGTCACGCCACGCAGCGTAGTCGCACGGGGTGCGCGGCCGAGGCCCGAACGGCACCCCCGACGGCAGGTTCGGGGCGCCGGTGCGCAGGAGGTCGGAGCTTTCAGGAGATCGTTGGTCCGGCGGGCGCAGCGGTGGTAGCCCGGATGACCAAGGACGTGGGGAGTTCTTTCAGCTTGGGCACCGCCGCCGTGGCGCCGTTGTCGAGCTGGTCGAGCAGCAGCTCCACGGCCGCGCGGCCCGCCTCCTCCGCGGGCATGGTCACGGTCGTGAGCGGACGGCCGCACATCGCGGCGTAGAGGATGTCGTCGAACCCGGTGACACTGATCCGCTCCGGCACCGCCACGTCGAGCTGCTGGAGCCGGTTGAGCACGCCCAGGGCCATGAGGTCGTTGTAGGCGACCACGGCCGTCACGCCCGCCGCCAGCGCCTGCTCGACGCCCTGGGCGCCACCGCGGAACGTCGGCTCGAACGGGCCCAGCTCCAGGACGGACAGGCCGGTGCGCGCGGCGGCCTCGCGCAGCCCGCGGCGGCGGGCCTGGGTGGACCACGACCGCCCCGGCCCGCCGAGGTAGGCGCACCGCCGGTGGCCGAGCGCGGCCAGGTGCCCGACCACCGCGGCCATCCCGGACGCGCTGTCCATCATGACCGACGGCAGTCCCGGCAGCGCGCGGTTGACCAGCACCATCGTGGTCAGCGACGCCAGCTCGGCGAGTCTGCCGTCGTCCAGTTCGGACGCGCACACCACGACGCCGTCGACCTGGCGCGCCATGGTGCGGATCAGCTCCTCCTCGGTCACGCCGTCCTGCCCGCTGTCGCAGAAGAACACCGAGTTGCCCGCCTCGCGGGCGCGGGCCTGCACGCCGAGCAGGATCGACGGGAAGAACGGGTTGCCGAGGTCGGGCACGACGATGCCGAGGTTGCCCGTGCGCCCGGTGATCAGGCTGCGGGCCGCGGGGTTGGGCTGGTAGCCCAACCCCCGCACCACTTCCAGCACCCGTTCCCTGGTGTCGGCGCGGACCAGGTCGGGCGCGCTGATCGCCCGCGAGACCGTCGACACCGACACCCTGGCCTGACGTGCGACATCCCTGATGGTGACCGGCACGGCGGCTCCTCTCGTCGTGGCGGCCATGCAGGATGCACACGGATCCGGCGAGCCGTCAAGATCGGGCGGGCAAGCCTGTGGAGGTCCGCAGGTAGGCCAAAACTGGTAATGCCTCCGATGTCTGCGCCGTCAGATGGTGAGTCCGGTCAGCACGAGAACGCGCTGCTCAGTGAGGTCCTCCATGGCCGACCTGAGGCCTTCGCGGCCCGTCCCGGACTCCTTCACGCCGCCGTAGGGCATCTGGTCGGCCCGGAAGCTCGGCACGTCGCCGACGATCACGCCGCCGACGGCGAGCCTCGCCGACGCCCGGAAGGCGACCCGCAGGTCGTGGGTGAACACCCCGGCCTGCAGGCCGAAGCGCGACGCGTTGACCCGCTCGAACGCCTCGTCGACGCTGTCGACCGCCTGGAGCACCACGACCGGCCCGAACACCTCCTCGGCCACGACCCTGGCGTCCTCGGGCACACCGGCGAGCACGGTGGGCGCGACGGTCGAGCCGTCCCGCCCGCCGCCGGTCAGCAGGTCCGCGCCCGCCGCGACGGCCTCGGCCACCCAGGACTCCACCCGTTCGGCCGCGGGCCGGTTGATGAGCGGGCCGACGTCCGTGGCCGGGTCCGAGGGGTCACCCGTGCCCAGCTTGCGCACGTGCGCCACCACGGCCGCGGACACCTCGTCGTAGACGTCGCGGTGCGCGTACACCCGCTGCACCGAGATGCACGACTGGCCGCCCTGGTACATCGCGAACGTGGCGATCCGCTGCGCCGCCCAGTCCAGGTCCGTCCAATCAGGACAGACGATGGCCGCCGCGTTGCCGCCCAGCTCCAGCGTGACGTGCTTGCGCGGCACCCGGTCCTGGATCCCGTAGCCCACCGGGCCGGAACCGGTGAACGACACGACGGGCAGCCGCGGGTCGGCGACCAGCTCGGCGGCGACCTCGTTCGGCACCGGCAGCACCGACCACGCGCCCGCGGGCAGGTCGGTCTCGGCCAGCAGCTCGCCCAGCAGCAGGGCGACCAGCGGGGTGGCGGGCGCGGGCTTGAGCACGATCGGCGCGCCGACCGCGATGGCGGGGGCCACCTTGTGCGCCACCAGGTTCAGCGGGAAGTTGAACGGCGCGATGCCCAGCACCGGTCCGCGCGGCACCCGGCGCACCAGCGCCATCCGGCCGTTCGCGGCCGGGTCGGTGTCCAGCCGTTGGAGCTCGCCGGAGAACCGGCGTGCCTCCTCGGCGGCCCAGCGGAACGTCGACACCGCCCTGGTCACCTCGACGCGGGCCCACTTCACCGGCTTGCCGGACTCGCCGGTGATCAGCGCGGCGATCTCGTCCGCGCGCTCGGCCAGCCTGCGCGAGACGTGGTCCAGCGCGGCGGCGCGGGCGTGCGCGGGCAGCACGGCCAGCTCCGGCGCGACCGCCTCGGCGGCGGCCACCGCCCGTTCCACGTCCCGCGCGCTCGCCTGGGACGTCGTGCCCACCAGGGCTCCGTCGAACGGGCTGTGCACGGCCAGCTCGGTCTCGCTCGTGGTCGCGGTACCCGCGACCCAGTACGGGGTCGTCACTTCGCCACTCCCAGGACCGCCTGCTCGAAGATGTCCATGCCCTCGGCCAGCAGGTCGTCCGGGATGACCAGCGGGGGCAGGAACCGGATCACGTTGCCGTAGGTGCCGCAGGTCAGCACGACCACACCGGCGGCGTGGCAGGCCTTCGCGACCCGGCTCGCGATGTCCGGCGTCGGTTCGGTGAACTCCACCGCCAGCATCGCGCCGCGGCCGCGGATGTCGCCGATCAGGCCGCCCGACGTGCTTGTCCCAGCGGAGGGCGTGGAGGTTTCGCCCGACGTGCTTGTCCCAGCGGAGGGCGTGAAAGTACTGGTCTTCTCCGCCAACGCCCTCAGCCTGGGCAGCACGGCGTCCTCGATCCGGCGCGCGGCGGCGGACAGGTCGCGCTCGCGCATGGTCCGGATCGCGCCCAGCGCCGCGGCGCACGCGACCGGGTTGCCGCCGTAGGTGCCGCCCAGGCCGCCGACGTGCACGGCGTCCATCACCTCGGCGCGCCCGGTGACCGCGGCCAGCGGCATCCCGCCCGCGATGCCCTTGGCGGTGGTCACCATGTCCGGCACCACGCCCTCGTGGTCGCTGGCGAACCAGGAACCCGTGCGGCAGAAGCCGGTCTGGATCTCGTCGGCCACCAGCAGGGCGCCGGTGCGCGCGCACCACTCGGCGATGGCGGGCAGGAAACCCTCCGCGGGCACGACGAACCCGCCCTCGCCCTGGATCGGCTCGATCAGCACGCACGCCGCGGTGTCGACGCCGACCTGCTTCTCGATCAGGTCGATCGCGCGCGCCGCGGCCTCGGCGCCGCTGAGCCCGCCGTCGCGGTAGGGGTAGGACATCGGGACCCGGTAGATCTCGCCCGCGAACGGCCCGAAACCGTGCTTGTACGGCATGTTCTTGGCCGTCAGCGCCATCGTGAGGTTCGTGCGGCCGTGGTAGGCGTGGTCGAACACGACGACCGCCTGCCGCCCGGTGGCGTGCCGGGCGATCTTGACCGCGTTCTCCACCGCCTCCGCGCCGGAGTTGAAGAGCACCGACCGCTTCTCGTGGTCGCCCGGCGTCAGCTCGTTGAGCTGCTCGCAGACCTCCAGGTACCCCTCGTACGGCGTGATCATGAAGCAGGTGTGGCTGAACCTGTCGATCTGCTCGTGCACGGCCTCGGCGACCGCGGGCGCCGGGTTGCCGACGCCCGTCACGGCGATGCCGGAGCCGAGGTCGATGAGCCGGTTGCCGTCGACGTCGACCAGCAGCCCGTCTTCGGCGGAGTCGATGTAGACCGGGAGGGTCGACCCGACCCCGGAGGCCACCGCGTTCTTGCGGCGGGCGGCCAGTTCGAGGGATCGGGGACCGGGCAGTTCGGTGCGCAGTCGCGTCATGGCTCCAGCATGGTCGGGTTCCGCGGGGCGCGCAGTGCCGGATGTGGCCACTTCCGGGGCCGCTGATGTACAAACTGGCATGCCCCTGACCCTGCGCTCCCTGGTGGACGACCTGCGGCTGCCGGTGCTCGCGGGCGCGGCTGGCCTGGACCGGGTGGTGTCCTGGGTGCACGGCACCGAGCTGGTCGACCCGACACCGTTCCTGGAGGGCGGTGAGCTGCTGCTCACCACGGGACTGGCCGTGCGGCGCGGTTTCCGCGGCTACGTCGAGCGGCTGGCCGCGGTCGGCGTGGTGGGGCTGGGGTTCGGCACCGGGCTGAGCCACGCCGTCGTGCCGCCCGGTCTGGTGGCGGCCGCGGCGCGAGCGGGCCTGCCGCTGCTGGAGGTGCCGCGCGAGACGCCGTTCATCGCGCTGAGCAAAGCGGTGTCGCGGGCCGTGGCCGCCGACGAGTACGCGGCGCTGACCCGTGCCGGCGAGGCGCGGCGGGCGTTGACGCGGGCGGCGGTCGGCCGCGACGGGATGGCCGCGGTGGTGCGGCGGCTGGGCCAGTGGGTGGGGGCGCGGGTCGTGCTGCTCGACCCGGCGGGGGAGCCCGTGCACGGCTTCGGCCGCCGCCCGATGCCCGACCTGGCACCGGAACTGGCCCGGCTGCGGGCCTCCGGCGGGCTGGCCAGCTCGGCGTTCTCCGCCGACGGAGGGCACGTCGTGGCGCAGGTCCTCGGCGGTCGCGGGCGCGGGTTCCTGGTGGTCGTCCGCGACGAGCCGTGGGACCCGGCCGACCGCGACATCGTGACCACGGCGGCGTCGTTGCTCACCCTGTCCTTGGCCCAGTCCGACTCCGCGCGCAGGCGCTTGCGCACCGCGGAGTTCCACCTCCTGGCGGCCGGTCGCGTGGACCTCGTGCCGGACCTGCCGGACGGACCGGTGCGCGTGGTCGTGGTCGACGGCGTGGAGGTCGAGGACGTGCCGGGGTTCGCCGCGGAGGTCGACGGGCACGTCGTCGTGGTGGCGCAGGAAGTACCGGTGCTGCCGGGCGCGCTGCTCGGTGTGTCCACGCCGGTGGGAATCACCGCCGTGGGCGAGGGTTTCCGCCAGGCTTTAGCCGCTTTGGCGGTCGCGCGGCGCTCGGTGCCGGAGGTACATTTCGCCGACTTGGCGGGTGCGGGCCTGATGTCGTTGCTCCCCGACGGCGCGGGACGCGCGTTCGCCGAGTCGCTGTTGGCACCGCTTTCCCCTGAACTGCGGGAAACCCTGCGTGTGTGGCTCGCCCACCACGGCCAGTGGGATCCCGCCGCGGCCCGCCTGGGCGTGCACCGGCACACCCTGCGCAACCGCGTCCGCAAGGCGGAAGCGCTGCTGGGACGGTCTTTGGACGTCCCCGGCGTGCGCGCTGAGTTGTGGCTGGCTCTCTGCGCGTAACACTGGAGGCTTGACAGCCGACTACCGTTTAGATGCACGTGCATCTGCACGCCCGGTCGACAGTGGGTCGCGCCGGGTGACGGTGATCATCGGATTCGACCCCACAGGGGCAACTTCGGCCCCTGGCGGGTAGGTTGCGATCGGGTGATCTGCTAAGCGGGAGGGCCAGTCGGGGATGACCAGCCGCAGTGAAGCGACCGCCGTCTGGGACGGTGACCAGAGTGGCAAGGTCGTCGGCGGCCGGTATGAACTGGGCAGTCTACTGGGCACCGGCGGCATGGCCGAGGTCTACCGCGCCCACGACTCCCGGCTCGACCGCTCCGTCGCCGTGAAGCTCTTCCTCAGCGGTGCCACGCCCGAGGACCAGATCCGGCTCGACCGCGAGGCGCAGATGCTCGCCGCGCTGCACACCCCCGGCGTCGTCACGGTGTTCGACACCGGATCGCACCGCGGCAGGCCCTACTACGTGATGCAGGTCGTCGACGGCGGCACGCTGCGCCAGCGGATGCGCCAGCCGCTGCCGCCGTCGCTGGTCGCCCGCGTCGGCGCGCAGGTGGCGGACACGCTGGACTTCGTGCACGCGTGGGGGATCGTGCACCGCGACATCAAGCCGTCGAACATCCTGCTGGACGACACCGGGCGGCAGGCCTACCTCGCGGACTTCGGCCTGGCGCTGCAGGCGCACGCGACCCGCGTGACGCGCTCCGGCCTCCTGGTCGGCACCGCCGGCTACCTGGCGCCCGAACAGCTGCGCGGCCGGGAGGTGGCGCCGCCGACGGACATCTACGCGCTCGGGCTCGTGCTGCTGGAGTGCCTGACCGGCCAGGCCGAGTACCCCGGCGGCGACACCGAGGCCGCGCTGGCGCGGTTGTCGCGGCCCGCCCGCGTGCCCGCCGGGCTGCCGGAGCCGTGGACCGAGCTGCTGGTGTCGATGACGCACTCGGACCCGAGCCGCAGGCCGCGGGCGGCCCAGTGCGCGGAGCTGCTGCGGGCGGCCCAGGAGGCCAGCGTCGGCGTGCCGCCGCTGACCGACATCAAGGCGGCCTTCGACGACGAGCCCACCCGCGCCACCCCGCTGGTGAAGAAGCGGACGCCCGCCCGGCTGACCGTCGTGCTGGCCGGGGCGGTGGCCGCCGCGCTGATCGGTGTCGTGGTGGCGCTGGCGAACACCGGGACCGATCCCGCGAAGCAGTCTCCGGGCGGTGGCGGCGGGCCGTCGGGGGCGGGGGACGGGTCGACCACGCACACCGTGACCGTGGTGCAGCCGCCGCCGCGGTCGGGGTCCCGGCGACAACCGCCACCGGGCTGCCCGCCGCTGCCGGAGGGGGTGGATCCGCCGCCGCCGCTCCCGGACGGGAGCCCGCCTCCCTGCCCGCACTTCTCCAGCTCGACCCCGCCGCCCAGCGACGGCACCTGAGGGCGGTCCACTGTGGACGTTCAGGCTCCGCGGAGCGCGGGCAGCAGCTCGCCCTTCGCGAAGTCCAGGAAGTCGTCCTGGTGCTCGCCGCCGACCTGGACCAGTGCCAGGTCGGTGAAACCGGCCTCGCGGAACTCGCGCACGGCGGCCACGATCGGCTCCACGTCGGGCCCGCAGGGGATGTTCTTCGCGACGTCCTCGGGCGTGACGTACTGGCTGGCGGCCGCGAAGCCCGCCGTGCCGGGGATCTCCGCGTTGACCTTCCAGCCGCCCGCGAACCAGCGGAACTGCTCGTGCGCCCGGCGCACGGCCTCCTCGCGGTCGGGGTCCCAGCAGACCGGGAGCTGGCCCACCTTGCGCGAGGTGCCGCCGTCGCCGTGGAACACGTCCCACGAGCGCACCAGCTCCGCGTCCGGCTCGACGGCGACCATGGTGTCGGCCACCGGCGCGAACCGCTGCACGGACTGGGAACCCGAGACGGCGACCGCGATCGGGACGCGCTTCTCCGGCCTGTCCCACAGCTTGGCCGAGTCGACCCGGAAGTGGTCGCCGACGTAGTCGACGTACCCGCCGTCGAACAGCTGGGAGATGATCTCGACGGCCTCGCCCAGCATCTCGTGCCGGACGTTCACCGGCGGCCAGCCGCGGCCGAGCACGTGCTCGTTGAGGTTCTCGCCGGAGCCGAGGCCGAGGGTGAAGCGGCCACCGCTGAGCTCCTGCACCGTGGCGGCCTTCTGCGCCACGACGGCCGGGTGGTAGCGCATGGTCGGGCAGGTCACGTAGGTCATCAGGTCGACCTGCTCGGTGGCGATGCTGACGGCCCCGAGCACGCTCCACGCGTACGGCGCGTGGCCCTGCTCGTCCAGCCACGGGAAGTAGTGGTCGCTCATGACCTCGAAGTCGAAGCCCGCCCGCTCGGCCGCGGCGGCGTGCCCGACGAGCGCTCTGGCCCCGGCCTGCTCGGTCATCAAGGTGTAGCCGATGCGCATGGTGAGCCTCCTAGACGGTCGCGAAGGGGAGATCGGCGAGGTCGGCGCGGAGGTTGTCCAAACCCTCGTACACGGCGGAAGCGCCGTGCTCCCGCAGCTCGGCCTCGCCGAAGCCGCCGGTGCGCAGGGCGACGACGGGCAGGCCGATCCTCTTGGCCGCCTCGCAGTCCCACACCGAGTCGCCGATGACGACCGCGCGCTCGGTGTCGACGTGCGACAGGGCGACCTGGAGCAGGTCCGGCGCCGGTTTGCTGTCCTCGGCGTCCTCGGACGTGGTGAACGCCGTGACGGCGTCGCGCACGTCGAGCAGGTCGAGGTAGTGCTCGACGTGCTCGCGCTTGCCCGAACTGGCCAGCACGACGTGCAGCCCGTGCTCGGACACGGCGGAGGTGACCAGCCGGTGCGCGCCCTCCAGCGGGCGGATCTCCCGGAGCATCGGCTCGAACTCGTGCTCCCACGCCTTGCGCAGCTCGTCCCCGTGCTCCGCCTCGACGTGCTCACCCGCGACCGCCTCCACGAGCCGGTCACCACCCATGCCGATCGACCGGTGCACCTTCCACGCGGGCACCGCGATCCCCGCCGACCCGAACGCCCGCACCCAGGCGACCGCGTGGTGGTAGTTGGTGTCCACCAGCGTGCCGTCGACGTCCAGCAGCAGCGTGTTGGTCATGGGAAGCCGGATTCCCCACCCGTGGGCCGCGAAACGCCGACGGGTGGGGAATCACACGGCTGAGGTGGTCAGACGTAGATCGCGAGCGTGAGCGCCGCGAGCCACTGCTCTTCGCCTCACTGATCAGAGCGGGCGGGCGGCGGCGTTGCTCGGGGAGTGACCGGCCTTCAACTGGTGGAAGAGCTTGCCGGTGGGCTCGTGACCGAGGAATCGCGACTGCGGGGTTTCGTCCAGGAGCTTCGCATCTGCCGCACTGACCCGAAAGATCGCAGCGGCCATTCACGAGGAGTACGACCTCGAGCAGGCCTCCTTGTTCTTGCAGGAGGCGGAGATCCCACCGGAGTCGATTGTCCTACCGTTGTCCTCGACCAGCCCGACTCGTGACCGTCGTCCGAAGCGCGGATGGGCTCGCCCGCTCCCACCGGTCCCGCCGCGGCGAAGCGGCGGGTCCAGCAGGAGCGGGCGTCCGGTGCAGTGCGGGCGGTGGTCAGACGTAGATCGCGAGCGTGAGCGCCGCGAGCCAGATCACGCCGAGCACCTGGAGGACGTGGTCGGTGCGGGCCATCTCGTCCGGTGCGCCCGCCTTGCCGCTGTCGACGTCCACCGCGTAGCGCAGCACGGCGATCACGAACGGGACCATGGACAGGGCGCCCCACTGGTTGTGGGTGCGCTGGCTGATCTCGAACGCCCACAGGCCGTAGGTCATGTTGACCACGGCGGCCGAGGTCGCCCAGACGAAGCGCAGGTAGGTCTCGGAGTACTTGGTGAGCGAGTGCCGGATCGCGGCGCCGGTGCTCTCGAACAGCTTGATCTCCGCGTACCGCTTGCCCGCCACGATGAACAGCGAGCCGAACGCCGTCACCAGGAGGAACCACTGCGACGGGACGATGCCCGCCGCCACCCCGCCCGCGATGCACCGCAGCAGGAACCCGGACGCGACGATGCACAGCTCCAGCACCGGCTGGTGCTTGAGGCCGAAGCAGTAACCCAGCTGCACCACCAGGTACACGGCCATGATGATGACGAGCGTCCAGTTCGCGACGGCCGCTGTGGCCAGCGAGCCGAGCATCAGCACACCGGCCGCGCCGTAGGCGAGCGGCACCGGCACGACGCCCGCGGCGATCGGCCGGAACCGCTTCTTCGGGTGCTCGCGGTCGCCGAGCACGTCCATGGCGTCGTTGACGAGGTAGATCGACGACGCGGCCAGGCAGAACGCGGCGAAGGCCAGTGCGGCGGAGCGCAGGACGTCGACGTCGAGGATCCGGGTCGAGGCGAACGGTGCGGCGAGCACCAGGACGTTCTTGGTCCACTGGTGGGGGCGCGCGGTCTTGACCAGCCCGACGAACGTGCGCCAGGGCGCGGGGCGGGTGTTGGCTTCCACGGCCACGGTCATCGCTCCTCCTGGTCGGGGCGGCGGGCGGTGAGCCGCCGGACGCCGCCCGCGACGAGCGCGCCCAGCAGCGACCCGGCGATGACGTCGCTCGGGTAGTGCACGCCCAGCACGAGCCTGCTGACGACCATCGGGGGCACCAGCAGCGGTGTCAGGGGCTGCTTGGTCAACGCGCCGTAGAGGATCGCGGCGGTCGTGGTGGACGTGGCGTGCGAGGACGGGAAGCTGAGCCTGCTCGGCGTGCCCGCCAGCACCCGGACGTCCGGGTGGTCGGGTCTGGTCCGCCGCACGATCCGCTTCACCACGATGGACGCGGCGTGCGCGGCGACGACGGAGCCCGCCGCGACGGCCCACTCGCGCCGGTGGTCGCGGTCGACGGCGGCGCCGACGAGGCCGAGCGCGAACCACCCCGCGCTGTGCTCGCCGAACAGCGACAGGGCTTTCGCCGCCCGGACCACGGGTGGTGATCCGAGCGCCGACTGCACCGCTCCGAGCGCCACGGCCTCCCGTGCGCTCATCGAGCCGGTCATGACATGGCCTCCCAGCCGAACAGGGTCTTGCGCTGGTGGGTGGTGGTGTACTGGTCCGCCGGGTACCGCGCCGCGGTCTGGTAGACCTGGGTCGGGAACGGGCCGGGGAAGTCGTGCATCCCGGCGGTCAGGTTGGTGATCGACTGCGACACCAGGACGTCGCCGAAGAGACCGCCGCGGACGGGTTGCCAGGTGGCGTCGGAGATCCCGGCGGTGGCGGTGTCGCCCCACTGCACGGCGTAGGAGACGGGCTCGACGATCCCGTCGCGCAGCTCGGGCTGGCGCTGGCAGGGGAACAGGAACGCGAACTGCCACGCGACGGCGACCGCGGCGTCCTTGGGCAGGTAGTCCTTCAACGCCACCGCGCGCTGCACCGAGGGCGCGGTGACCGCGAGCCAGCCGCCCCAGTCCATCGAGCCGTCGGTGACGACCAGCCGCACGGTCTCGGCACCCGCGGGGGCCGCGGGCAGCACCAGGTCGCGCCACATCACGCTGTCCTGCGCGTCGGTCATCGGCGTGCTGGAGAGGACCTTGCCCGCCGTGGTGCCGTACTCGGCGACCAGGGTGTTGCCGTGGCCCAGCATCCCGGCCACCAGCACGGCGGTCGCGTCGGGCCCGCCGTTGAGGACGAACCACGGCGTCGTCATCGTGCCGACGGTCTGCTCCGGGATCCGCTCACCCGGCCGCTGCACCAGGCTGCCCCAGGCGAGCTCACCCGCGCGGCCCTCGGGCGGGGCGGAGGACGGGAACCACCCGCGCCCCTCCGCGAACGCCGACTGGTCCACGGGCGGCTGGCCCGCGAGCGCGGCCAGGGGTTGTGCGCCGCGCACGTCGAGCACGTCGATCGCCTCCGCCGCACCGCAGTCGGTCGCCAGCGGGTCGCGGACGTTGGCGGCCCACGGAGACCAGGTGCCGAGCGTCCGCACGGTCGCGTAGGAGAAACCGCCGACCAGGTAGGTGATGTTGGCCAGGAAGAACAGCACCACCACGGTCGGGATCGCGACGACGACGGAGAGCTTGCGCCAGTGCGGCAGCCTGCGCGCCACCAGGAACGCCACCACCGCGATCGCGATGATCCCCCAGTAGGGCTTGTCGAACCGCACCACCGAGACACCCGGCGAGACGTTCGGGTTCGGGATGCCCAGCAACCACGAGTACGGCCACTTGTTGGCGCCGTGGAAGGCCAGCGCCATCATCGCCGACACGCTGACCACGGCGCCCGCCACGATCGGCAGCGGCACCTTGCGGTCGCGGGTCAGCTCGCGCGCCAACGGGATGGAACCGACCAGCACCAGCGCCAGGAACGCCGAGCCGATCCCGGAGAAGCTGCCGAAGTGGTGCGTCCACTTGCTCGGCGTGAACCACAGCAGCAGGAACGCGAACAGCGTCGACCAGCCCGCCAGCGACAACCGGGCGGGCACCGGCACGCGCCGGGCGCGGGCGGCGGTCACCAGCACGACGAACCACACCAGCGCCACCAGGCACAGCAGCACGGGGGCGCGCTTGGCGTAGTTGGCCATCGGGTCGCTCGCGTTGAGCAGGAACGTGTACCGGGCGATCTCGCTGTACCAGCTGTCCTGACCGGCCAGCCGGATGAAGATGTCCTGCGCGTGCACGAAGTCGCGCAGCGTGCCGTCGGAGAACGCCATGATCATCGCGACCGCGCCCGGCGCGAGCACGCCGAGCGTGCGGGCCAGGACGGTCTTCCAGTCCGCGGCGTCCTTGCGCAGCACCGGGATCAGGAAGGGCAGACCGGCGATGAGCGGGGCCAGGACCGTGAACCCCGTGGGGTGCGCGAAGAACCCGACGCCGCCGACGCCGATGGCGACCGCGATCGGCGCGAGTCGTTGCCGTTCCACGGCTTTCGCCACGGCGAGCAGGACGATCGCGCCGCACATCGTGACCACGCCCTCGGGCCGCACGCCCATGTCCAGCGGCAGCCACCACACCAGGAACGCCGAGCCGAGCACGACCCGCGCGGCGCGGTCCACCCACGGGCTGCGCCGCGACCAGGCGGCGGGCAGCACCTTGGCCTGCGCGACGAACCAGCGCACGGTGAACCAGGTGACCAGGCCGAAGACCAGCGCCGGGACGCGCAGCACCACCGGTGCCAGGCCGAGGACCTGCCACTTGGCCAGGAAGTAGTAGAACCAGGCGAACGGCGTGAAGCCCTGGTTGAAGAGCTGGTAGTAGTTGCCGACGTAGCCGGTGACCGGAACGTTCTGCGCCATCGCGCTGTAGTAGCCGTCGTCGTCGGACATCGGCGCGAGGAACACCCACAGGACCATGACCGCGGGCACCACGATGTCCACGAGCCGCGGTCGGAAACCGCTGCGCGGCAACGGGATCCGCACGTCCATCCGCACCAGGCCGACCACGGCGGTGGCGGCGGCGAGCGCCAGCAGCACCATCAGCACGATCTTCGCGGTGGACGGGCTGGTGGTGAACTGGTCGTCCACCCGCACCTCGACGTCCAGGTCGGCCGTCGTCGCCCCGCCCAGCGCGGTGATCGTGGTGGCCAGCGAGTGGACGTCCGGCAGCACACCACCGTGACCCACCTCGGTGCCGTCGCGCAGCACCGTCAGGCCGGTCGCGTCGCCGTGCACCTGGTAGGCGCAGTCGCCCGTGGGCACGGTGGTGTCCAGCAGCGTGACGCCGGGACCCTGGACGACCAGCCGGTCGCCCCGCGTCCGGACGACCAGACCCCGTTCCCCCGCGGCGGGTACGGCCGGGTCGATGGTCGCCACGACCACCCCTGGGTCACCCGCGGCGCGGACCGCGGCGCAGCTGAACCGCACGTCCAGGCCGAGCGGCTTGTACGCGCCGAGCGCCAGGCTGGTGGACCGCGGCGCGGAGGCGTCCAGCGGCCACTGGACGGTCGGGTCGTTCACGGTCACCGGGGCCAGGGGGAGCAGCCCCGCGAAGACCACGGTGAGCAGGCCCGCGACCAGGACGATCGCCCGGAGAGCCGTCCCGTCCCGGCGTCGGGGTGGAGTGGACTCGATCTCGGGCGCAGGGGTAATCGTTGTCGTCACTCGTGGTGGTCCTCTGTCGGCCGGATATTCATCGACGAGGCGTGAAGCTAGCGGTGCCCAATTACGTCAGGAACGTGGTTGCTGGGGTTCCTGCAACGATCGTGTTAACCAGGTGAGGAGCGTGTTACGTACCCGGAACGCGGTCATGACGCTCTCCGGACCCCCGTTATGGTTCCGGCGACCCCACCTGTCGTCCCCCTGCGGAAGGAGCCGTCCTGAGCACGTCTACCAGCGGCGGAACCAGGACCATCGGACTGGTCGGGGTGTGCGTCGTGGTGTCCGGCCTGCTGGTGAACGCCTACCTGGCCGTGGTCGCGAGAAACGTCACACCCGCCGAGTACGGGTACTTCGGCGCATTCTGGTCGCTTTCGCTCCTCGTCGGATTCGGCGCATTTCTTCCGGTCGAACAGGAATTGGCCAGGTTGTCGCCCGCGAAAGCCATGGGTGCCGCGACGAAGGTCGCGCTGGGGCTCGCCGGGGTGGAGCTGCTGGTCGTCGCGGCCGGGTCCCCGCTGCTGCTCGACCCGCTCGGCGGCCGCCCGTGGGCGGTCGTCGCCGTCGCCGCGCTGTGCCTGGTGTCGGCAGGCCAGTTCCTCGTGCGCGGCGCGCTCATCGGCGGCGGCAGGCTCGCCTGGCACGGCGGGCTGCTCGTGCTGGACACCGCGCTGCGGGTGCTGTTCGCGCTGGGCCTCGGGTTCGCCGTCACCACCGACAGCGCGGGGTTCGCGTGGACGCTGGTCGCCGCGATCGCCGTCGCGCACCTGCCGGTGCTGTTCCTGCTGCCGCGCGACGGATCCGGTGAAGTGTCCACTTCGGACTTCCTGCGGTCCGCGCTCCCGCTGCTGCTCGGGTCGGTCTGCGCCCAGCTCCTGCTCAACGGCCTTCCGGTCGTCGTCGCGGCCGTGGCCACCGACTCCGCCACCGCCGGTCGGTTCCTGGCCGCGTTCCTGCTGGTCCGCGTTCCGCTGTTCGTCGCCGTCCCGCTGCAGACCGCGCTGCTGCCGTCGTTGACGAAGCTCTCCCAGGCGGGCAAGGGACTCCTGGTCAGGGCGCTGGCCAAGCTGACCGCCGTGCTGGCCGCGTTCGGCCTCGCCGCCGCGGTCTTCGCGGGCCTGCTCGGCCCGTGGGTGGTCCGCCTGGTGTTCGGCGACTCCTACGAGCTCGCGGGCGGCGACCTCGTGCTCATGGCGGTCGGCGTCACCGCCCACCTCGGCCTCATCGTCACCACCCAGGCGCTGGTCGCCTCGGCGCTGCACGCCAAGGTCGCCTGGAGCTGGCTGGCGGGCATCGCGTCCGCCGCCGTGGTGTTCGCCCTCGTGCCGGACCTGCTGCTCCGCGCCGAGCTCTCGTTCCTCGTCGGCTCCGGTCTCGGCTGGTTCACCGGCATGTTCCTGCTCATCACCTCCGGAGAGGACCGTCGTGCACGACGACCTGGTCATCGCGTTGACCTACTACGCGCCCTACGTGTCCGGGCTGACCAACTTCGCCAGGGACGTCGCTGAGGGCCTCGCCGCGCGCGGCCAGCGCGTCCGCGTCGTCACCACCCGCCACGACCCCGCGTTGCCCGCGGAGGAGGTCGTCAACGGCGTCCGGGTCTCCCGCGCGCCCGTGCTGGCCAAGCTCGGCAAGGGCACCATCAGCCCCGAGTTCACCCGCATGGTCGTCGCCGCGTCGAAGACCGCCCACGTGCTGAACGTCCACCTCCCCATGCTGGAAGCGGGTCTCGTCGCCAAGGGCGCTCGCTGCCCCGTCGTCCTCACCTACCACTGCGACGTCAGCCTGCCGCCCGGCCTGGTGAACTCCGTGCAGGGCAAGGTGATCGACGCCTCCAGCAAGCTCGCCATGAAGCACGCCAGGACCGTCGCCGTCACCAGCGAGGACTACGCCCGGCACAGCCGCCTCTGGCCCTCCATCGCCCCCACCATGGCCGCCATTCCCCCGCCCTGCCGGCCGGTGCCCGCGGGGAAGCCGTCCTTCCGCGACGGCGACGGCCTGCACGTCGGCTTCCTCGGCCGCATCGTCGAGGAGAAGGGCGTCGAGTTCCTGGTCGACGGCTTCCGCGCCCTGGACGACCCGGACGCCCGCCTGCTCATCGGCGGCGAGTTCGGCAACGTGGCGGGCGGCAGCGTCATCGACCGCGTGCGCGGCCACGTCGACGGCGACCCGCGCATCAAGCTGCTCGGCTTCGTCCCCGACGACCGGCTGGGCGACTTCTACGCCTCCATGGACGTCTTCGCCCTGCCCTCGGTCAACGCCTTCGAAGCCTTCGGCATCGTGCAGGTCGTCGGCATGCTCGCGGGCGTCCCGGCACTGGCCAGCGACCTGCCCGGCGTCCGCATCCCCGTCCAGGAGACCGGCTTCGGCGCCCTGGTGCGTCCGGGGGTGGCCGCCGACATCACCGACCGCCTGCGCGAGCTGAGGGACAGCCCGCCGGACAAGGAGTCGGGTGTGGCCGCGGCGGCCGAGCGGTACAGCGTGCCCGCGGTCCTGGACGCCTACGAGGAGCTGTTCGCCAAGGCGCGCCTGTAGAAGCCGTCGTCGGGGCCCGCCGCTCGTCCCGGTGGGTCCCGACGACACCCACCGGGGTGCGCCGGGGAAGCCCTCAGTCCTCGCCCCGCACGATCGTCGGCTCCTCGTCCCACCACTCCCGCGGCGGGACCAAGAACTCCTGCGTTTCCGACTCGGTGGTCGACGTCAGCTCCATGTTGACTCCCGTGGGCTCTGGAGGTCTTCGACGGTACGGACGACTTCTATGCCCGGTCTACACGCGCTTGCGGCAGGTCGAGCGCGGCCAGCTCCCGGCGCAGCGCCGCGAGCAGCCACCGCGATCCGGAGATCCACGGCTGGTTCGTGTGCAGGCAGATGTGCACGCCGGTCCGGTAGACCGACAGCGCGACACCCACCGCGTGCCCGGCCGCCACCGGCGCCACCGGGTACATCTCCTTCAGCTCCGCCCCGTCCAGCTTCAACGGCAGCGCGGGCAGGTGGACGCTGGTGACCACGGCGTCGAACAGCAGCGGCGCGCACCGACCGGCGAACGGCGTGGCCAACCGGTGCACCGCGGCCGGGATCCGGTCCGCCAGCAGCGGCAGCGCCCCCGGCCCCCGGCCGGGCCCGGCCGCCTTGTTCCGGTCCATGTCCGCCCGGACCACGCGCAAACGTTCACGCGCGTCCGACTCGCCGACGGGCAGCTCGCACAGGAACCCCGAGATCCGGTTCCCGGACGCGCCCTTGGGGTCGCGCGCCCGCTGGCTCACCGGGATCAGCGCCCGCACGGTCGTCCCGGCGGCCGCGCTGTCGTGCGCCACCAGCCACTGCCGCAACGCCCCCGTCACCAGCGCCAGCAGCACGTCGTTCACCGTCCCGCCGTGCTGCTTGCGCACCCGCTGCACCTCGTCGAGCCCCAGCCGCGCCATGACCACCTGGCGGGGCCGCGACGACCGGGTCAGCACGGGAGAGCGGGTGATCGGCGTGCGGGCGCTGCGCAGCACCGCCGAGGCGATGGTGGCCGTGTTCGCGAACCCCTTCACCGAGTCCACGACGGACGTCGCGAGCCCGACGGGCTCCGGTTCGCAGTCCTGCGCCGCGGGCAGGTCGCGGCCGAGGTCGTCGAGCAGGCGCACGCCCAGCCCGACGGCCTTCATGCCGTCGCACAGCGCGTGGTGCAGCTTCACGACGACCGCGAAGCGCCCACCGGTCAGCCCGGTCACGACGTGCAGCTCCCACGGCGGCCTGCTCATGTCCAGCGGCTGCGCCATCAGCGCGGACACGAGCTCGGCGAACCTGTCCTCGCCGCCGTGGCCGCGGAGGTGGTGCCCCGTCACGTGGTCCTCGACGGCGAAGCACGGATCGTCCACCCAGGACGCCCCGCCCAGCGGCATCCAGGACACCCTGGTCCGCTTGCGCAGCTTGGGGATCTCCTGCGCGCGTTCGCACAGCAGCGCCACGATGCGCGCCGGGTGCACCGGCTGGTGCGGCGCGAACGTCGCCACCGCCCCCAGGTGCATCGGGTTCTTGTCGTCCTCCAAGCAGAGGAAGGCGACGTCCAGCGGGCTCAGTTGTTCGGTCGTCATGTGTCGAAGGTCCTCCGCCGACGGCGTCCGGAATGCCTCCAGACAACCAGACAAGGATGACGGCGGTGAGGCCCGCGCGTGACATGAGCGCGACAACCAGGACCGATCGGGTGATGCCTCAGGCGAGGTGCACGCGGATGGCCGTCCCGGCCGCGTCCGAGTGGATGCGCACGAGGTCGCACAGCAGGTTGACCATCACGACGCCGTACCCGCCCCTGGTGTTCGGCGGCGGCTTGAGGCGCCCCACCATGAGGTCGTCCAGCGCACCGCCGTCGCGGACCTCGCACACGACGGTCGCGCCCTCGCGCCACAGCAGCAGCTCGCCGCCGCCGGTCGCGTGCACGACGCTGTTCGTGGTCAGCTCGTTCACCGCGAGCACGAGGTCGTCGGCCTTGTCCTCGCCCAGGCCCGCCGCCAGCGCGTGGGCGGCGATGAGCCCGCGGGTCTCGGTCATGTTCGACGCGTCGAAGCGGTGCGTGCGCGCGGACGACGGCGGGTCGGGTAACGGGACGTTGAAGTCGGTCGCCGTGCGCAGCGGGTCGTCGTAGCGCTCGCTCGGCGCGCGCCTGCCGCCCTCGACCAGCACGGGGTGCGTGCGCTCGGCGTCCTTCAGCACGTCGGGGGCCAGCTCGGCGGTGTCGTACGGGCAGAGGATGGCCGCGCGCCTGCCGTCGAACGCGGTGTTGATCAGGGCCTCGTGCTGCACGCACGCCGGGTACTCGGTGGCCGAGCGGCCCGCCCAGATCGGCTCGCCGACGATCCGCACGGGGGTGGGGTGGGAGTCGGCGAACTCGGTCAGCACACCGGGGATGATCCGGCCGGGGTTGCGGCCGCCCCGCGTCATGTCGAGGAACTCCACGTCCGCGGCGCGGGAGCCGAGCTCGCCGCGGATCAGGTCGATCCCGGTCGGCGGCACGGCGACGAGGACGGGCTCACCGGCGGCCAGGCCGTCCAGCACGAAGGGGACGGTACCGGCCACGTACTGGCCGGGGTCCCGGTAGAACAGGGCTTCGTGCACGAAGTGGACCATCGCTGGAGCAGCCTCTCGGTGAGGGGTCCCGCCGGGATTGCCCGCTGTGCGCCACCTCGAAACCCGGTGGATCTGAGAGGTGCGTCATGCCGGGCCCACCTCCCGGCGCAGGCAGACCCTCGTGCTCGGGTCCAGGCCGTGCGCCGCCTCCCGTGCGACGACCTCCGCCAGCCCCGGCGTCAGCACCTCCACCGGGGCGAACCCCAGCCGCTGGTAGTACGGCGCGTTCCACGGGACGTCCCGGAACGTGGTCAGCGTGACCGCGGGCAGACCCCACTCGCGGGCCCACCCGTCCACGTGGTCGAGCAGCCGCCTGCCGATGCCGCGCCGCGCCCGGTCGGGGTGGACGCTCACCTGCTCGACGTGCGCGCACCCGTCGACCTCGTCCACGGCGACCCACGCCACCGGGTCCGGGTCGGCCGCCACCCACACCCGGCCGAGGCCGTGCAGGCGGGTCAGCACGTCGAGGGGCAGCGGGTCGTCGTCGGCGATCTCCGGCATGCCGACGGTCCGGAACACCTCGCCGGAGGCGTCCTCAAGGGCTTGCAGCAGGACGAGCTCGTCGGCTCGCGCGGTGCGGATCTCCACCGCGGCAACGTACGCGCGGACCGGCCGCGCGCGCCCCTGGATTACTTGGCCGTCCCCGCCGTCGACCGCCTGCCGAGCAGCGCGGCGGCCACGTCCTCGTGGTTGGGCAGCAGCCGGTCCAGGTCGGTCACCGCGATCACCTTGCGCACGTGCGGCGGCGTGCCCGCCAGGCGCAGCCAGCCGCCCGCGCGGTCGGCCCGCGCCCGCGTGCGCACCAGCGCGCTCAACGCCTGCGCGCCGCAGAACCGCACCCCGGACATGTCCAGCACGATCCGCGACCGGCCCTCGGCGACCAGGCGGTCCAGCTTGTGCAGCAGCTTGACCGCCGCGGCCTGGTCGATCTCGCCCTTCACCGACACCACCACGCGGCCCGAACGGTCCGTCTCGACCGCGAGCGTCATCGTCTCCCGCGGCACGTCACGCGACCCTGATCTGGTGGTCGACGCGGTCGGGGCGCTCGATCAGGCTCAACAGCAGTCCCTCCCTGGTGGACCACGGGCAGATCTCGACCACGTCGCGGCCCGCCGTCGACATCAGCGCCTCGGCGACGACCGCGCCGGCGAGCGACTGGCGGGCGCGGTGCGCGGAGATGCCGGGCAGCCGGGCGCGCTGGCGGGCCGACCGGGAGGCCAGCCGCGGGATGCAGGCGCGCAGGTCGTCGATCGTCAGCCGCCGCGGCACGGACAGGCCGTCGCGCTGCGGGCGCGCGCCCGCCAGCCGGGCGAGCTGCTCGAACACCTTGGAGCAGCCGACCGCGCGGCCGGTGACCTCCGCGGGCAGCACGTCGTCGATCCGCTTGGTCAGGTGCGAGCGCAGGTCGCGCAGCCTGCGCGGCGACGCGGCCACGTCGTCCAGCCACTCCCTGGTGAGCGTGCGCGCACCGATGGGCAGCGACCGCGCGAAGTCGGGCGTCTCCGCCTCGCCCGCCGCGATCTCCACCGTGCCGCCGCCGACGTCCATGACGACCAGAGGCCCCGCCGACCACCCGAACCACCGGCGCGCGGCCAGGAACGACAGCCGCGCCTCCTCCGGCCCGGACAGCACGCCGAGCCCGACACCCGACCGGGTCGCCACCTGCTCCATGACGTCAGCGCCGTTCGCGGCGTCGCGGATGACGGAGGTCGCGAACGGCACCAGCGTGGTCACCTCGGCCCGGTCGGCCAGCCGTCTGGCCTGGCGCACGGCGGACACCAGCTCGTCCACACCCGCCTTGGTGATCCGGCCGCGCTCGTCGAGCGCGCGGTCCATCCGCAGGCGCACCTTGTGCGAGACCTCCGGGTGCAGCAGGGAGCCCCGTGCCCGGTCCACCACGACGAGCTGAGCGCTGAAACAACCGACGTCGAGCACTCCGACCCGCTCGGGCCTACCGGACATACCTGCGCCTCCTGTGCGGTCCCGCGGACCGGGTTGGTGCCCACTCGAGCACTCGATCAAACCCACAGTGTCCCAGGTGGGGCAAACACGGCCCCCGCCGCGGCCGGCCGGTGGGCCGTGCGCGAACGGGCTTCCCACCAACGGAGCAACGCCGTTACGGCCGGTTCACGCCGTGTTCACGGCCCCTGCGGGCCGCGGTAGGGGAGCGTCTGGCCGTAGACGATGTTGGTGTTCGTGTCCCCGAAGAACGACAGCTCGTCGACGACCCGCTCCAGGTGCGCCATGGACGTCGCGGCGACTTTCAGCACGTAGCAGTCCTCCCCGGTGGTGCGCAGGCACTCCAGCACCTCCGCCCGCCTCCGCACGACCCGGTGGAACGGCTCGTGCCTGCTGCCCGCGTGCTTCAGCCGCACCACCGCCAGCACCGCGCACCCCACCCGCTCCAGGTCCACCACCGCCCGGTACCCCGTGATCACCCCCGACGCCTCCAACCGCTTGACCCGTTCGGTCGTCGCCGAGGCCCCCAGGTTCACCCGCCGCCCCAGCTCCGTCAGCGGCACCCGCCCGTCCGCCTGCAGTTCCGCCAGGATCGCCCAGTCCGTCGCGTCGAGACTCTCGGCCATCCCGCGATTTTACCGGGGAAAACCCGGCTGGATCGCTGTTTTGCCGGGGACATCGCCTTCCCGATTCGACCGGCTCTTCCTACGCTGGACCGCGTGCAGAACGACGACTTCCTCAAGCGCGCCGTGGACCTCGCCCGCACCGCCCGCTCGGCGGGCGACCCGCCGTTCGGCTCGCTGCTCGTGGCGGCCGACGGGACCGTGCTGGTCGAGGAGCGCAACACCGTCCTCACCGACGACGACATCACCGCCCACCCGGAACTCAAACTGGCCCGCTGGGCGGCCCGGTCGCTGGACGCCGCGACGGCCGCGACGACGACGATGTACACCAGCTGCGAGCCGTGCGGGATGTGCGAGGGGGCGATCGTGCGGTCGGGGCTGGGGCGGGTGGTGTTCGCGTTGTCGACGGCCCAGCTGTCGGAGCTGAAACCGGGGCCGGGGTTCGCCGGGTTCCGGTCGGAGGGGCCGGGGCTGGCGGAGGAGGCACGGGCCGTGGTGGAGGGGTACTACACCTGAGCCGGGGGACGCGCGGGAGTGTTGGGGGCCTCGGGTTTGCGCAGGAGCTTGCGCAGGTCCTGCTTGACGTAGATCTTCTTGTAGCCCGTCGACAGGACCTGCTCCTGCTTCAGCTCCGCCAGCACCGTGGCCACCGACGCCTCCGAGGCGCCGACGGCCGCGGCGAGGTCACCGTGGCTCAGACCGAGGTCCAGCTCCGTGCCCCGCAAGCTGTCCTTTCCGTAGACGAACTGCAGCCTCGCGAGGAACGCCAGCAGCCGCCTGCGCACGTTGTGGGTGGCGAACGCCAGAGCGACCTCCCGCAGGGTGAGCTGCTTCGCCATGATCGCGAGCAGGACGTCCTTGACCGGCGGGCGGTCGTCCACGAAGTTCCGGAACGTGCTCTGGTTGATCACCAGGCACTCCGTGGGGATGCTCGCGACGTGGCCGGTGTGGCTCTGCTTCCTCAGCAGCACCGCCTCCACCCCCAGCAGCTCCCCCGGCCCGCCGAGGTTGACCAGCATCGGTGTGCTCTCAGGCTGGGCCAGTCGGAACACCTTGACCGCCCCGCTGAGCACCACCCTCACCGACGGGGTCGCCTCGCCCTGGGTCGTCAGGCTCACCCCGGTCGCGAAGCGGATCCGGTGGCCCACGTCGAACAGCGCTTTCACGTCGACCGTGTGCAACTTGCGCAGGAACGAGTCGCTGAGCCAGTTGCGTTCTGAGTGCACGTCGGGCGCCACGCCTCAGCCCCGCAGTTCCGCGAGGGCGTAGACGATGACCGCCAGCTCACCGAGGACACCGCCCAGCGCGATCAGAACGCGTCCCATCGTGGTGGGCGTGGCGACCGACAGGCGCCACACCACGAACGCGATCAGGACGAAGAATGCCAGGGAAACCACTCCGGCAGTGATGATCAGGAGTGGATCGTGCGTTGCTTCCATTGTGGATGAATTCCATTCGCCGAGCCTGGTAGCACAGGCCCCTCATGGTCGGAAGGCGTTTGGATTAGGACGCCACCTTGGGGGGTTGGTAGAGCCTAGAAGTAGCAACCGTTTGTCGCCAGTGCTAACGGAGCGCAATGAATGTGCGATAGAGGACTGGTCCTCAACACGACGGGTGAGTCGTGGTGGAGTCTTGTGACTCTGTGTGCGTTCTTGTCGATCTCATGCGTGCCTTATCCGTAATATTGGGGGCTGCGATAGGCGTGTCGATCGGGAAAAATTGTGCGACAAACTCCAAAACTATGTGGTTTCGTACGCGCCCAAGGCTCAATGTTTCCCCCGTGACGGCCAGTCCTCTTCGCCGAGCCTGGTGTTGTCGCAGGTAGACGCGTGGGCGGGTCGGGGGTGGATCCCCGACCCGCTCTACGCTTCCGCCAGGTGGATTTCAAGCCTGCCCCAGTCGCCTGGAATGGGGAACGTCCAAGACGTCTCACTGGGTGACGGAAGGCCTCTGCAGTGCATCGTGATCCCGGTCACATCATGTTCTTTGCCGGGTTTGACCTGCTGTTGCCGCGAGGCGGGACGCCTTGCGCGCGCTTCCCAGGCCCAGGTGTAGTCCGCATGGGGGCGCCGGCGAGGGGTGAATGCCCCAAGGTGAACCTGGGCGAATGGCCTGTGGACAGCGAACCCAGGCCGAGTGGCCTGAGTGACGGTCGGTGCCCGAGATGGTTGACCTTGGGCGACCCGCGAGCAGGGGAAAAGCTGGGGTCAAGGCGAGCGGCTTGGGGCAACAGCTGGCCGAGCGGTCGGCTAGGAGACCGCCAGTTCGGCCCACACGGTCTTGCCGTCGGCGTCCGGGGTGACGCCCCAGCGCTTGCTGAGCGCGTTGACGATGATCATGCCGCGGCCGCGGGGGGACTCGGGGCTGACGGGTCTGAGGACGGGCAGGGCTGTGGAGCGGTCGTGCACTTCGATGAGCACGCCGTCGTCCGTGCGGTTCACCGTGAGCCGCAGCGGTCCTTCCGCGTGGTCCGCACCGTTGGACACCAGTTCGGTGACCACCAGTGCCGCGTCGTCCGCGAACTCCTCCGGGAGTCCCCAGGTCGTGATCGCCTCGTCGACCATGCGCCGCGCGCGCGAGCACGAACCGGACTCCGCCGGGAGCACGACGGCGACGGGTGTCGCTGGTTCGTTCAGCACATCCGCTCCCCGGTCGCCCTTGATCGGCCGGACCGCATCGTCGCACATCCACCGGATGGTTCGCCGCTTCGGCCACCCGGTGCTCGCGCGCGGGGGCCCGTTGCTGCACGATCTCCTGGATCGCGACACCGGTCGTGCGGAAGGACGCGGGACGATGGACTTGCAGGTGCGCAGTGAGGCCCACGGCACGTGGAAGGTGGTGGTGGTGTCCGGCGAACTGGACGCCGAGACGGTGCCCACCCTGGCCGACCACCTCGAACGCGCTGCCCCGGAACCGGTCGGGCGGGTCGTGGTCGACCTCGCCGACCTCTCGTTCATGGACTCCACCGGCCTGGCCCTGATGGTCGACTGGCACCGCAGGCTCGACGCGGGCGGCGGGCGGCTCCGGCTGGCCTCGTTGCGCCCCGCCGTGCACAAGCTGTTCCGCCTGACCGACCTCACCGCGGTCATGAGCATCCACGACTCGGTCGGCCAGGCGACCGCGGAACCCGCCTAGGGCGACCGGCTCCCGCGGCCCTACCCCTCGTCCCGCACGACGAGGACGAGCTTGCCCGTGGTCCGGCCGGTCTCGCCGTGGGCGTGCGCCTTGGCGGCCTCGGCGAGCGGGAAGGTCGCCTCGACGTGGGGGTGGAGCCCACCCCGCGCGACGAGGTCGGCGATGGCGCGCATGCCCCCGTGGTCGGCTTCGACGATCATCCCCTCCAGCCGGACCCCCAGTTGCGCCGCCTTCTCCGCGGCGGCTGCCTCGTCGCCGTCCGACACGATCGCCACCAGGACGCCGCCCCTGCGCAGCACGTCCAGCGACCGGGTGCGCACGTCGCCGCCGAGCGGGTCCAGGACCACGTCGACCTCGCCGACCACGTCCGCGAAGTCCGCGGTCCGGTAGTCGACCACCTCGTCGGCACCGAGTCCGCGCAGCAGCTCGTGCTTGCCCGCGCCGGCCGTGGCGATCACGTGCGCGCCGTGCGCCTTGGCGATCTGCACGGCCAGGTGGCCGACCCCGCCCGCGGCGGCGTGGACCAGCACCCGCTGCCCAGGCCGCAGGCCCGCGGTGTCGACCAGCGCCTGGTGGGCGGTCAGCGCGGCGAGCGGCAGCGCGGCGGCGTGCACGTGGTCGACGTTCGCGGGCTTGCGGGCGAACGACCGGGCGGTGGCCACGGCGTAGTCGGCGTACGCGCCCGCCCCCTTCGGGTAGGGCAGCATGCCGAACACCTCGTCACCGGGTTTGAACAGGGTGACGCCGAGGCCGACCTCGTCGACGACGCCCGAGACGTCCCACCCGAGGACCTGGATCGGCCGGTCCAGCCACGGGAAGCCCGCGCGGAGCTTCCAGTCGGTCGGGTTCACCCCGGCCGCGTGGACCCGGACGACGACCTCGCCGATACCGGGCGCCGGCCGCGGCAGTTCGACCTCCGCGAGCACCTCCGGGCCGCCGAAGACGTCCTGGCCGATGGCGCGCATCGGGCTCGTGCCCGCGTTCTCGTTCATGATCCCAGTCTGTCCGGGACCCACCGGTGCGGCGATGGCATGATGGTCACCTTCCGATGGGATCCTGCCAACCCGGCGGCCCCGGTCCACGGAGTCGTGCCATGGCCCACGCGCATCGCGTCGTCGTCCTCGCCCTGGACGGCGTGTACCCGTTCGAGCTCGGCATGCCGAGCCGGATCCTCGGCGCGGCCGAAGGCCTGTACGAGGTGCTGACCTGCAGCGTCGACAGCCTGCCGGTGCGGACGGCCGCCGACTTCACCATCGCCGTCGAGCACGGTCCCGAGGCGCTGGCCGGTGCGGACACCGTCGTGGTCGCGCCCTTCGCCCCGGCCGGGGCGTTCCTGCCGGACCTGCCCGACCTGCCTGCACCGATCGCGGACGCGCTCGGGCGCATCCGACCCGGCACCCGCCTGGTGTCCATCTGCACCGCGGCCTTCGTGCTCGCCGCCGCGGGGCTGCTGGACGGCCGCCCCGCCACCACGCACTGGCAGGCCGCCGACCGGTTCCGGGCCCTCTTCCCCGAGGTCGACCTGAACCCGGACGTGCTGTTCGTCGACGACGGCGACGTGCTCACCTCCGCGGGCGCCGCCTCCGGTGTCGACGTGTTCCTGCACCTGCTGCGCAAGGACCACGGCAGCGAGGTCGCCAACCGGGCAGCCCGCCGGTGCGTCGTGCCGCCGTGGCGGGAGGGCGGCCAGGCGCAGTACATCGAGGCACCGGTCCCGAAGGCGCCGCACGACGGCACGGCTGCCACCCGGCGGTGGGTGCTCGCGCACCTGCACGAGCCGCTCGCGCTGGCCGACCTCGCGGGTCACGCGCGGATGAGCCTGCGCACCTTCGCCCGCCGCTTCACCGACGAGGTCGGCATGAGCCCCGGCCGTTGGATCACCCAGCAGCGCCTCGCCCGCGCCCGCCACCTCCTGGAGTCCAGCGACCTGCCGGTCGACGAGATCGCGGGCGAGGTCGGCTTCGCCACCGGCACGTCCCTGCGGCAGCACCTCCACGCGGCGATCGGGGTGTCGCCGCTGGCCTACCGGCGGACGTTCCGGGCGAAGGTCCGCGAGGTCGAACCCGCCTGAGCGGGCCGCACGCCCTAGGACTCGCCCATCCCCAGGTAGTAGGCGATCAGCCGGAGCAGGTGGTCGGTGTCCACCGGCTTCGTCACGTAGTCGGTGGCACCGGAGGCCAGGCTCTTCTCCCGGTCCCCCTTCATCGCCTTCGCCGTGACCGCGATGACCGGCAGGTCCTCGTAGTGCTCCATGGCCCGGATCGCGGCCATGGTCGCGTTGCCGTCCAGCTCCGGCATCATGATGTCCATCAGCACCAGCGTCACGTCGTCGTACTGCTCCAGCGCCCGCACACCCGCGATCCCGTTGTCCGCGTAGATGACCTGCAACCCGTGCAGCTCCAGCACGCTGGTCAGCGCGAACACGTTGCGCAGGTCGTCGTCGACCACCAGCACCTTCTCGCCGTGGAACCGGGTGGGCGCCGCGGGCAGCGGCACCGGCGGGGCGACGAGCGCCGCGGGCGCGGTGGCCGTGGCGGTGGCACCGGCGGCCGCCGCCTGCGGCCGGACCGGCGCGGCGGGCACCGCCTCCAGCGGTTCCGGCAGCGGCGCCGGGATGTCCGCGTGCGACGCGGTCCTGGTCAGCGGCAGGTACAGCGTGAACGTGCTCCCCACGCCCGGCTCGCTGCGCACGTTCAACCGGCCGTTGAGCAGCTGCGACAGCTCGCGGCTGATCGACAGCCCCAGCCCCGTCCCGCCGTACTTGCGGCTGGTCGTCCCGTCCGCCTGCTGGAACGCCTCGAAGATCACCGACAGCTTCTCCGCCGGGATGCCGATGCCGGTGTCGCGCACGTCGAACGCGAGCATGGACGTCGTCCGCGGCCACGCCATGTCCGGCGCCTCCTGCGGCTGCGCGTGCCGGATGTGCAGGTCGATCCCGCCCTCGTGGGTGAACTTCACCGCGTTGGACAGCAGGTTGCGCAGGATCTGCTGCAACCGGTGCTCGTCGGTGTGCAGCGTGACGGGCACGTCCGGCTCCACGCTGATGTGGAACTCCAGGCCCTTCTCCGCGGTCATCGGCAGGCACAGCGCCTCGACGTAGCGGACCAGCTCGGCGACGCGCACCGGCTCGGCCTGCACCTGCATGTGCCCGGCCTCGACCTTGGTCAGGTCCAGGATGTCGTCGATCAGCTGGAGCAGGTCGCTGCCGGAGGAGTGGATCGTGCGGGCGAACTCGACCTGCTTGGGGTTGAGGTTGCCGTCCAGGTTGTCCGCGAGCAGCTTCGCCAGGATCAGCAGGCTGTTCAACGGGGTCCGCAGCTCGTGCGACATGTTCGCCATGAACTCGGACTTGTACTTCGACGCCGACGACAGCTGCTTCGCCCGGTCCTCCAGCTCCGCGGACCCGGCGCGCAGCTCCTGGGCGAGCCGCTGGGACTCGGCGAGCAGCGCGTCCGTGCGGGCGTTGGCCAGCATGGTGTTCACGTTGACGCCGATGTTCTCCTTCAGCTGCTCCAACAGGTCCAGGTGCACGTCGGTGAACTCGTTGAGGGTGGCCAGCTCGATCACGCCGAGCGTCTCGCCCTGGAACAGCACCGGCAGGATGATCAGGTTCGCGGGCGTCGACGAGCCGAGTCCGGACGCGACGGTGAGGTAGCCCGGCGGCACACCGGTGACCAGGATCGTCTTCTTCTCCAGCGCCGCCTGCCCGACCAGCGACTCGCCCGGCGCGAACCGCACCACGCGCCCGTCCGGCCTGCCGTAGCCGTAGCTGGCGGTCAGCTCGAAACCCTCCTGCTGGAACAGGAAGAACGCGCCCTGCTGCGCGGACACCAGCGGCGTCAGCTCGCTCATGATCAGCGACGCGACGGCGTGCAGGTCGCGGTGGCCCTGCATCAGCCCCGACAGCCTGGCCAGGTTCGTCTTCAGCCAGTCCTGCTCGCGGTTGGTGCGGGTCGTCTCCTTGAGGTTGCCGATCATCTGGTTGACGTTGTCCTTGAGCTCGGCCAGCTCACCGGACGCCTCCACGGTGATCTGCCGGGTCAGGTCGCCCGCGGTCACCGCCGTGGCCACCGCCGCGATCGCGCGCACCTGCGTGGTCAGGTTGCTGGCCAGCTGGTTCACGCTCTCGGTCAGCTTCTGCCAGGTGCCGGACACGCCGTCCACCTCGGCCTGGCCGCCCAGCCGCCCCTCGGTGCCGACCTCGCGCGCCACGCGGGTCACCTCGCCCGCGAACGAGGACAGCTGGTCGACCATCGTGTTGATCGTCGTCTTGAGCTCGAGGATCTCGCCGCGGGCGTCGACGTCGATCTTCTTCGACAGGTCGCCCAGCGCCACCGCGGTGGTCACCTGGGCGATGTTGCGGACCTGGTTGGTCAGGTTGCCCGCCATGAAGTTCACGTTGTCGGTGAGGTCCTTCCACGTGCCCGCCACGTTCGGCACGCGCGCCTGGCCGCCGAGGATCCCCTCGGTGCCGACCTCGCGCGCCACGCGGGTGACCTCGTCGCCGAACGCCCGCAGCGTGTCGACCATCCCGTTGATCGTCTCGGCGAGCGCCCGCACCTCGCCCTTGGCCTCGACGGTGATCTTCTTCGACAGGTCGCCGTTCGCGACGGCGGTGGCGACGGTCGCGATGTTGCGCACCTGGCCGGACAGGTTGTCCGCCATGGAGTTCACGTTGTCGGTGAGGTTCTTCCACGTGCCCGCGACGCCCGGCACCTTCGCCTGGCCGCCGAGCCGCCCGTCGGTGCCGACCTCGCGGGCGACGCGGGTGACCTCGTCGGCGAAGGAGGAGAGCTGGTCGACCATCGTGTTGATCGTGCTCTTGAGTTCGAGGATCTCGCCGCGGGCGTCCACGGTGATCTTCTGGCTCAGGTCGCCGCCCGCGACCGCCGTGGTCACCTGGGCGATGCTGCGCACCTGCGCGGTGAGGTTGTCGGCCATCGAGTTCACGTTGTCCGTCAACGCTTTCCACGTGCCCGCGACACCGGGCACCTGGGCCTGGCCGCCCAGCCGTCCCTCGGTGCCGACCTCACGGGCGACGCGGGTGACCTCGTCGGCGAAGGAGGAGAGCTGGTCGACCATCGTGTTCAGCGTGGTCTTCAGTTCGAGGATCTCGCCCTTGGCGTTGACCGTGATCTTCTGGCTCAGGTCGCCCTGCGCGACGGCGGTGGCGACCTGGGCGATGTTGCGGACCTGGCTGGTGAGGTTGCCCGCCATGAAGTTGACCGAGTCGGTGAGGTCGCGCCACGTGCCCGCGACGCCGGGAACCGTTGCCTGGCCGCCAAGTCGGCCGTCGCTGCCCACCTCGACCGCGACGCGGGTGACCTCGCCGGCGAAGGAGGAGAGCTGGTCGACCATCGTGTTCAGGGTGCTCTTGAGTTCGAGGATTTCGCCGCGTGCGTCGACGTCGATCTTCTGGCTAAGGTCGCCGCGCGCGACGGCGGTGGTGACCTGGGCGATGTTGCGGACCTGGCTGGTGAGGTTGCCCGCCATGGAGTTCACCGAGTCGGTGAGGTCGCGCCACGTGCCCGCGACGCCGGGCACCTTCGCCTGGCCGCCGAGGATGCCCTCGGTGCCGACCTCGCGCGCCACGCGGGTGACCTCGCCCGCGAAGGAGGAGAGCTGGTCGACCATCGTGTTCAGGGTGGTCTTCAGTTCGAGGATTTCGCCGCGTGCGTCGACGTCGATCTTCTGGCTAAGGTCGCCCTGCGCCACCGCCGTGGCGACCTGGGCGATGTTGCGGACCTGGCTGGTGAGGTTGCCCGCCATGAAGTTCACCGAGTCGGTCAGGTCGCGCCACGTGCCGCCGACGCCGGGCACCTGGGCCTGGCCGCCGAGCCGACCGTCGGTGCCCACCTCGACCGCGACGCGGGTGACCTCGCCCGCGAACGAGGACAGCTGGTCCACCATCGTGTTGAGGGTGTCCTTCAGCTCTAGCATCTCGCCCGCGACCGTGACGGTGATCTTCTGCGTCAGGTCGCCCTGCGCCACGGCGGTGGCGACCTGGGCGATGTCGCGGACCTGCGCGGTGAGGTTGCCGGACATGAAGTTGACCGAGTCGGTCAGGTCCTTCCAGATGCCCGCCACGCCCGGCAGCTCGGCCTGGCCGCCCAGCCGCCCGTCGGTGCCGATCTCGCGGGCCACCCTGGTGACCTCGCCCGCGAACGTGCGCAGGGTCGCCGTCATCGAGTTGAACGTCTCGGCCAGCGCCGCCAGGTCGCCGCGCGCGGACACCGTGACCTGCTGCGACAGGTCGCCGTTCGCCACGGCGGCGAGCACCCGGCTCAGCTCCGTGGTCGGCCGCATCAGGTCCTCCAGCAGGCCGTTGACCGCCTCGCCCGCCAGCGCCCAGCCGCCCTGCCCGTCGTCGGGGGCGAGCCGCACGTCCAGCCGCCCCTCCTGCCCGACGGCCTGGCGCACCCGCACCAGCTCGCCGACCAGCCACTGGTTGCGCCCGGCGATGTCGTTGAACACCTCGGCGAGCTCGGCCGCGACCCCGCTGCCCGCGGGGACCAGCCGGCGGCGGAAGTTGCCGTCGCGCATGTCGCGCATGGCGACCAGCACGCGCTCCAGGGCCGCGTCGCCCGTCACGTCGGTGTCGTTGAGCCCCGTCGTCACTACAGCCTCCGCGAGAATCGGCGATCTGCCCCAAGCCTCCCACGAGCCGGTCCGATAGGTTGAGGACCGCGCCACCACCGTCCCCACACCACCAGGAGCGCAACCGATGGCCCAGGGGCACCGTGTGGACACGGACGCACCGGGGATCGACCTGGGCGGGTGGCGGCGGCTGGTGGACGGGCTGCGCGAGGCCGTCGTCGTGCTGGACCCCGACGACACGATCGCCCTGGTCAACCACGCCGCGACCGAGCTGTACCCGACGTTGGCGCCCGGTCTGCCCCTCACCGCGCCGGGCCGCAGGCAGGCCTTGGGCGACGGCTGGACGGCGTGCTACCTGGACGACCCGGCGACCTGGGACACGGCGTTCCTCGACGAGGCGCTGCGCAGGCTGTCCGCCGCGACCGACCGCGCCGCCACGCTGACCGCCATCGTCGAGCTGGGGTTGGCGCACCTGGCCGACCAGTGCGCGGTGATCGTCCCAGCGCTGCGCGGGCGGGTCGAGTGGTGGTACGGCGCGAAGGGCGCGGGCGAGGTCGTCCGCGGCCGCACCACCCGGCAGTCCGCCGGTGTCGTGACCGGACTGCTCGACGTGCTCGACGGGGTCGTGCGGCACGCCGAGTTCGGCCGCGAGAGCACCCCCGACCTGCCCGTGGACTTCGGCGAGCCCGGTTCGGCGCACGCCGTGCCGCTGATCATCGGCGGCACCTCGCTCGGCGCGCTGGTGCTGGTCAGGCGGGTGCCGAGGGAGCCGTTCACCGACGTCGAGGTCGAGTCGATCCGCCGCTACGGCGACCACGCCGCCCGCGCGCTGGAGGCCGCGATCCGGCACGGCGAGCAGGCCAGGGTCGTCGAGGTCCTGCGCGCCGACCTGCTGCCGTCCCCACTGCCCGAGGTGCCCGGCGCCCTGCTCGCGGCCGCCTACCACCCGGCCGCGCGGCGGACCGAGGTCGGCGGCGACTTCTACGACGTCCACGTCCGCCAGGACGGCACCGCCACGTTCGTGCTCGGCGACGTCTGCGGCAACGGCCTCGAGGCCGCCGTGCACTCCGGCCGCGTCCGGCGCTCCCTGCACACCCTGCTGCTGGTCGAGCAGCGCCCCGCCCAGCTCCTGTACCTGCTCAACGCGGCACTCGTGGCCGCGGGCAGCAAGCTGTTCACCACGCTCGTCGTGGGCACGATCGTGCAGCTCGACGACGGCGGCCTGCGCCTCACCGTGTCGTCCGGCGGCCACCCGCCGCCCATCCTGCTGCACGCGGGCGGCACCGTGGAGGAGGTCGTCGCCAGGGGCGGCATCGTGGGCGTCCTGTCCGACGTCCGCTTCCAGTCCACCTCGGTCGTCGTGAAACCCGGCGAGACCCTCCTCATGTACACCGACGGCATCACCGAGGCCCGCGCCGAGTCCGACCGCGAGGAGCTGTTCGGCGAGGACCGCCTCCAAGCCGTCCTCCGCGAATGCACGGGCCTGCGCGCCGAAGCCGCCGTCGACACCGTCCGCCGCGCCGTCTTCGACTGGCTCGGCCCCTCCGAACACGACGACATCACCCTGCTCGCCATCCAGGCCGCTCCGACGGGCTGATTCCAGGTGGGGCGGGATTCTGGAGTGGTCGAGGTGGAATTCGGGTCGCCGACCAGGTGAACGATGAATGGGCGCGGGAGTTCTGACCAGGGATTACCGTTGCCCCGGGAAACGCGTGGCCGCCATCGTGGCGCGCGGGAATGCTACATTCGGCGGTGCCGGTGAAACATTTTTCACGACTCGCGCGATAGTCCTGTAGCACCACCGGTTGTTAGAGGTCGGGTGGCACGCGTTCGCGCACCACCCGAGCGCACTACTTGACGAGGTCCAGCACCTTGTTGACGAGCTGCATGGCCTCCGTCAGGAATGCAAGAACGATGATGAGCCGGCCGGAGTTGCAGCTCCGGTCGTGCTCACGTCGCGGCTCTTCG
The DNA here is from genome assembly GCF_003002815.1 of Umezawaea tangerina. Taxonomy (GTDB): domain Bacteria; phylum Actinomycetota; class Actinomycetes; order Mycobacteriales; family Pseudonocardiaceae; genus Umezawaea; species Umezawaea tangerina. The sequence continues at coordinate 90,429 of NZ_PVTF01000010.1, forward strand.
CCGAGATCGCCATCGTCCCCTCGTGCGGGGGCGTCCACTTCGCACCCTCTTCCTCACCGGCCGTTCCTCAGCGGGCGGGCGCCGGTCCTTCCCGACCCGATCGGAGTCGGGACGCAGGAGAGCGGATGCGGGTGGAGACCACCTCACCGCGGTGCCGTGACCCCGCGGTGGTGATCAGCTAACCAGGTCGTCCGCGCAGGCGCCTCCGCCCGCGACCAGACCCCTTGGTCTACACCTCTGTGGACGGTCGTCCGTTGACCACCGGTCTGACCTGGTCCAATAGGACGGCCTTTGTGGATGACACGGTTGTCATACCTGCCCGGTCGGGCTTCCGGTGATCGACTGGCTCGCGACGACCGGTGGATCCGATCGGCGAACGGTCCTCGCGGTGCGCTGTGAGCTTCGGGCGAAGTTCACTCGTTCTGGTAGTCAGGTGCCGCTTGCAGCGCGATAGGGACCGTTCATCGTTACCTTCCGTGACGCGAGTGAGTCTCGGGTATCTCGATAGGGTCAACTTCGCGATTTGACTTGCAAAACGGCTAACCGCAAAAGAGCGGGAATTGCCTGGTGATCGGACTGCTTCGAGTCCCGGTGGTCTCGGATCGGCCGAGCGGCCGCGGACACCCGGTTGCTAGCGGAGAGTGATCGACCGGGTGTGCCCGGTCAAGCCGGGTCGGTCTTCGCGCCGCGAGTCCGGGAGTCGGGCGCCCGCCTCCTTGCCCTCGACGGTCAGGAGGTGGTCCGGGTGGACGCGGAGAACGTGGTCGTGCGGTTGTGCGGTGAAGGCATGCGGGCGGAGGTGGAAGGGCGGGAAGGGATGCCCGACGGCTTTTCGGGGAGGCCTGGGAGGCGGCGGGGGATGACTACGAGGCGTGCATCGCGGCGCACTACCTGGCGCGGCACCAGGACACGCCGGAGGAGGTGCTGCGCTGGAACGAGGAGTGCCTCGACCGCGCGGACCGGGTGGGGGACGAGCGGGTGCGCGGGTTCTACCCGTCGTTGCACCTGAACATCGCGCGGGCGCGGCAGGACCTGGGTGACGAGGTCGAGGCGCGGCGGCACTACGAGGCCGCGGCGGGTCGGATCGGGGACGTTCCCGCGGGCCCGTACGGGGACGGGCTGCGGTTCGCGGTCGCGGAGGGGTTGCGGGCGACGGGGAGGGAGGACTTGCGGGGCCCCGCGGACCTCGCGGTGCTGGTGGAGCGGTTGTGCGCCCGTGCCGACCTGAAGGCGCTGGCCGTGCTGCTGCCCGCCTACCTGGGCGACCTCGGCGGCGTCGAGGACCGGACGCGGCTGCTGGCGGCCGTCGGCATGGTGCACGCGAGCCGTTCGTTGCCCGACGACGAGCAGGAGCTGCTGGGACGGGTGGTCGGCGAGCTGACCGCGAGGGCGACGGGCGGTGCCTGACCGGAGGACGTCGTGGTCGGAGGTGTCGGAGCTGAGCCACCGGCGCGAGCACCGGGTGGTCAGGGCGTCGAGACCAGGCGTCGTGGCGGTCCTCGGCTGACCAACGCGCGGCTGTTCCGGCGAACAAGGGCCTTCCACTCAGTGGATACAGGTCTGGCCCGCCCCCTGTGCGCCGACTAGTGTTCGCCCTACGGAGACATGTTCGCTGTGCGAACACCGAGACGTATCGCGCGCATCGAGGAGCAACCCGTATGGCGACCATCGCGCCCTTGGCGCAGGCCGTGTCGGAGGTCGTGCGGGACGGGGACACCGTTGCGTTCGAGGGGTTCACGCACCTGATCCCGTTCGCGGCCGGGCACGAGGTGATTCGGCAGGGCAGGCGGGATCTGACGTTGGTGCGGATGACGCCGGACGTGATCTACGACCAGCTCATCGGCGCCGGCTGCGCCAAGAAGCTCGTCTTCTCCTGGGGCGGCAACCCCGGCGTCGGGTCGTTGCACCGGTTCCGCGACGCGGTCCAGAACGGGTGGCCGGTGCCGTTGGAGTTGGAGGAGCACAGCCACGCGGGCATGGCCAACAGGTACGTGGCCGCGGCCTCCGGTCTGCCGTTCGCGGTGCTGCGCGGGTACGTGGGTACCGACCTCCCGAAGCAGACCGACAACATCAAGCCGATCACGTGCCCGTTCACCGGTGAGGTGCTCACGGCGGTGCCCGCGCTCCGGCTGGACTCCGCCGTGATCCACGCGCAGCGCGCCGACCGCAAGGGCAACGTGCAGCTGTGGGGGATCACCGGCGTGCAGAAGGAGGCCGTGCTGGCGGCCACGCGGTCGCTGGTGACGGTCGAGGAGGTCGTCGACGAGCTGGAGCCGCGGCCCGGAGCGGTGGTGCTGCCGTCCTGGGTGGTGGACTTCGTGGCCGAGGTGCCGGGCGGGGCGCACCCGTCCTACGCGCACGACTACTCGGTGCGGGACAACGACTTCTACCAGCGCTGGGACGCGATCAGCAAGGACCGCGAGAGCTTCGGGGCCTGGTTGGCGGGTGTCGCGTGACCGACTACACCTCCGACGAGATGATGACCGTCGCCGCCGCGCGCGCCCTGGAGAACGGTGCCGTGTGCTTCGTCGGCATCGGACTGCCCAGCACGGCCGCGAACCTCGCCCGCCGTACGCACGCGCCGGACCTGGTGCTGATCTACGAGTCCGGCACGATCGGCTCGAAGCCCGGCACGCTGCCGCTGTCCATCGGGGACGGTGTGCTCGCCGAGACGGCGGACAGCCTGGTCGGCGTGCCCGAGATCTTCAACTACTGGCTGCAGCCCGGCCGGGTCGACGTCGGGTTCCTCGGCGCGGCCCAGCTCGACCGGTTCGCGAACATCAACACGACGGTGATCGGCGGCGACTACCGCGACCCGAAGGTGCGGCTGCCCGGCGCGGGCGGCGCACCGGAGATCGCCGCGTCCTGCCGCGAGGTGTTCATGATCGTCCGGCAGACCGCCCGCGCGTTCGTGGAGCGGGTGGACTTCGTGACCTCACTGGGTTTCGGCACCGGCGCGGGCGACCGGGAACGGCTCGGGCTGCGCGGTGCCGGGCCGCGCCTGGTGATCACCGACCTCGGCGTGCTGCGACCGGACCCGCGGACCTGCGAGCTGACCATGACGCAGCTGCACCCCGGCGTCGACCTCGCCACCGCCAAGGCGCGCACCGGCTGGGACCTCAAGGTCTCGTCGGACCTGGTCACGACCGCGCCGCCCACCGACGCCGAGCTCGCCGCGCTGCGCGAGCTCGCCGCCTGACCCACGGAGGAGTTCCCGTGACCGCCGACACGACGCGCCGCAGGCCGCCGGCGCACTACCGGCCCGACCCCGAGTCGCACCCGCCGGTGTCGTTCCCCGCCTACCGGTCCAACGTCGCCCGCGCGCCCCGGCACCCGCTCGTCCTGCTGCCGCAACGGCTCGGCGAGATCACCGGCCCGCTGCTGGGCGAGGAACGGGTGGGGCGCTACGACAACGACCTGACCATCCAGCACAGCGAGGAGCCGCAGGGCCAGCGGATCGTCGTCGGCGGTCGGGTGCTCGACGGCGACGGCAAACCGATCCCGAACACCCTCGTCGAGGTGTGGCAGGCCAACGCGGGCGGCCGCTACCGGCACGACCTCGACCGGCACCCGGCGCCGCTGGACCCGAACTTCTCCGGGGTCGGCCGCACGCTGACCGACGCCGACGGCAACTACCGGTTCATCACGATCGCGCCCGGCGCGTACCCGTGGAAGAACCACCACAACGCCTGGCGCCCCGCGCACATCCACTTCTCGGTGTTCGGCCGGGCCTTCACCCAGCGGCTGATCACCCAGATGTACTTCCCCGGCGACCCGCTGTTCGACCAGGACCCGATCTTCACCTCCGCCCGTCCCGCCGCGCGCGAGGCGATGGTGGCGAAGTTCGACCTCGACAGCACGATTCCGGAGTGGGCTGTGGGGTACCACTGGGACATCGTGCTGCGCGGCAGCGACCCGACCCCGTTCGAGGACGAGGAAGACCACGACGATGAGTGACCTGCAGACCACGCCGTCCCAGACCGTCGGACCGTTCTTCGCGATCGGGCTGCCCTGGGAGGACGGGCCGTTCGTCGTCGCCCAGGACAGCCCGGACGCGTTCCGGGTCGTCGGCAAGGTGCTCGACGGCGACGGCGCTCCGGTGCCGGACGCGCTCGTCGAGGTGTGGCAGGCCGACCCCGAGGGCCGGTTCGCGCACCCGGACGACCCGCGCGGACCGCTGGCGCGCATGGACTTCCGCGGTTTCGGCCGGTCCGCGACCGACGAGAGCGGCCGGTTCTGGTTCCACACGGTCAAACCCGGCGCGCTGCCGTGCGACGACGGCGAGGAGGCGCCGCACCTCAACGTGTCGGTCTTCTGCCGAGGCATGCTGGTCCGCCTGGTCACCCGGATCTACTTCCCCGACGAGCCCGGCAACGACCAGGACCCGGTGCTGGTCTCGCTGCCCGATCCCGCCCGGCGCGGGACGCTCATCGCGGAGGCGGCGCCGTACGGCTACCGCTTCGACATCCACCTCCAGGGCGACGATGAGACCGTCTTCTTCGACCTCTGACCTCTTCGGTCCGCTCTTCGGCGACCCGCTCGTCGACGCGGAGGTGGGGGACGGGGCGTGGCTGCGCGCCATGCTCGACTTCGAACGCGCGCTCGCGGTCGTGCAGGCGCACGCCGGGATCGTGCCGCAGGAGGCCGCGCGCGCCATCGTGTCCGCGATCGACTCCGCCGCGCCCGACCCGGCGTCGCTCGGCGCCCGCGCCACCGCCTCCGGGAACCCGGTCGTGCCGCTGGTCCGCGACCTCGCCGACGCGCTGCCCGCCGCGGCGAAGGCGTACGTCCACCACGGCGCCACCAGCCAGGACGTCCTCGACACGGCAGCTTCGCTGGTCGCGTTCCGCGCGCTCCGGCCGATCCTCGACGGGCTCGCGGGCGTCGCGGACGAGTGCGAACGGCTCGCGGTCGCGCACCGGGACACGCTGGTCGCGGGCCGGACGCTGGCGCAGCACGCCGTGCCGACGACGTTCGGCCTCAAGTGCGCGGGCTGGCTGGTCGCCGTCGACGAGGCGCGCGACCGGCTCGACGCCGTGCGCGCCGAACGGCTCGCGGTGCAGTTCGGGGGAGCGGCGGGCACGCTCTCCGCACTCGGCGACGCGGGCGCGCCGCTGGTCGACCGGCTCGCCGACGAGCTCGGCCTGGTCGCCCCGGTGCTGCCGTGGCACACCGACCGGACCCGGTTCGCCGAGCTGGCGGGCGCGCTCGGCTCGGTGGCCGGGGTGCTCGCGAAGATCGCGCGGGACGTCCTGCTGATGGCCCAGACCGAGGTGGGCGAGGTCGCCGAGGCCGACGGCGGCACGTCCTCGGCCATGCCCCACAAGCGCAACCCCGTCCGCGCCGTCCTGGTCACCGCCACGACCCGCCGCGTCCCCGGTCTCGTCGCGACCGTCCTGGCGTCGATGGACCACGAGCACGAACGCGCCGCGGGCGCCTGGCACGCCGAGTGGGAGACCTCCTCCGAGCTGTTGCGCCTCGTCGGCGGCGCCGTGCGCGGGACCCAGGAGCTGTTGTCCCGCTTGGAGGTCGACGCCGCCCGCATGCGCCGCAACCTGGACCTCACCGGAGGTCTGCTGCTCGCCGAGAACGTCTCGGTCCGCCTCGCTCCCGCCCTCGGCCGTGCCGGGGCCCAGGACCTCGTCGCGGAGCTGTGCCGCGACGCGGTGGCGCGAGGACTGACGTTGGGGGAGGCTCTGGCGGCGGACGCCAGGGTCCTGGAGCACTTGTCAACGGGGGAGATTGATGAGGCACTTGACCCGTCGGGGTACGTAGGCAGCGCGGCCGCGTTCGTGGACCGCGCTCTGGCGGCACACCAGCGAAAGGCAGACCGGTGAGACTGCACTGCGAACTGAGCGGACCCGACGACGCCCCGGTCCTCGTGATGGGCAGCTCCCTCGGCACGACCAGCGCCCTCTGGGAACCCCAGCTCCCGGTGCTGGAGGAGTTCTTCCGCGTCCTGCGCTTCGACCACCGCGGCCACGGCGCCACCGCCACGGCCACCGGCCCGTTCACCATCGCCGACCTCGGCGCCGACGTCCTTGAGCTCGTCGACTCCCTTGGCGTGCGGCACTTCTCCTACTGCGGGCTCTCCCTGGGCGGCATGATCGGCATGTGGCTGGCCGCCAACGCCCCCGACCGCGTGGACCGCCTCGCCCTCTGCTGCACCACCGCCTCCTTCCCGTCCGCGCAACCGTGGCTCGACCGCGCCGCCACCGTCCGCGAGTCCGGCACGTCCGCCATCGCCGAGTCCGTCGTCGGCCGCTGGTTCACCCACGAGCTGGCCGAGCAGTCACCGGAAGTCGTCAAGTCCTTCCAGCAGACCCTCTCCAGCGTCGACGACCAGACCTACGCCGCCATCTGCGAGGCCATCGCCACCATGGACCTCCGCCCCCAGCTCCCCACCATCGGGGCCCCGACCGTCGTCATCGCCGGCGCCCAGGACGAAGCCACCCCACCCGAGTTCCTCCGCGTCATCGCCGACGCCATCCCCGACGCCGAGCTCTACATCGTCGGCGACGCCGCCCACCTCGCCAACGTCGAGGCCGTCGACGCCGTCTCGGTGATCCTGCACGGCCACCTCACCACCACCGCCAGCGCACGCTGATGTCCTACGAGGAGGGCATGGCCGTCCGCCGGGAAGTGCTCGGCGACGCCCACGTCGACGCCGCCATCGCCAAGACCGACGAGTTCACCACCGACTTCCAGGACCTCATCACCAGGTACGCCTGGGGCGACATCTGGACCAGACCAGGCCTGGACCGCAAAACCAGATCCTGCATCACCCTCGCCATGCTCGCCTCCCTCCAGCACTACGACGAACTCGCCCTGCACGTGAAAGCCGCCCTCCGCAACGGCCTGACCCGCGCCGAAATCAACGAAGTCCTCCTCCAGGTAGCCGTCTACGCCGGCGTCCCCACCGCCAACCGCGCCTTCGCAACCGCCCAGAAAACCTTCGCCACCCTGGACAACTGACAACCCAGCAAGACCAACCACCAACCACAACCACCACCCCCACCCCGTTGGGCGCAGCCCGCCAGCGCGCATCCGGCGCGGAGCGCCTGGGGCCTTGTCGGCGCCAGCCGATGCTTGAGTCGGGCGAAGCCCGATGCCTTGTCCGACGGCGAAGCCGAGGATGCCCTGTCCGACGCGCAGCGAGGATGCCTTGTCCGACGGCGAAGCCGAGGATGCCCTGTCGAGCGCAGCTCGATGCTGGCGAAGCCAGACTTCCCCTCTGCCCCCGATCCACAGCGCCCTCCTGCTTGATCTTGCTTGTCAAGACAGCTTCACCGTCTTGACAAGCAAGATCAAGCATTGAGACAATCGCGCGCCGGGGGCCGGGCTTCGCGCCGACTGACCACAACGCAACCGGCAGCGGGCTTCACGCAGACGCGCACACCACCCCCCACAACCCGTGACCTAACCGTGAGAGCGCTCCCATTGACGCCACACCACACCCCGTGACACCTTTTCCAGCACCTCGATCCCACGAAAGGTGCCCCATGGACGTGGCTACCGTGAGAGCGCTCCCACCAGACGACCCGTTACACCGGCTCCAGTCCCCGGTGCGGCCCGTCCGGCAGCTCCACCTCGACGGGGTCACCGGGCCGGACCGGTCCACCGGCCAGCACGACCCCCATGACTCCCGCCTTTCGCACCAGGTTCCCCGAGGCGTCCCGGCCCAGCACCGCCTTCATCAGCCCCGGACGGAACCCGTCCAGCTGGAGGCAGGGGTTGCGCAGCCCGGTCACCTCGACCACCGCGACGGCCCCCAGGTGGAGCCGTGCGCCGGTGGGCAGGCCGAGCAGGTCCACCCCGCGGGTTGTCACGTTCTCGCCAACCGCGCCGGGCGTCACGTCGTAGCCGAGGCCGCGCAGCTCGTCGTGCAGTTCGGCGTGGACGAGGTGCACCTGGCGCAGGTTCGGCGCGGTGGGATCCCTCCGCGCCCGCGACCGGTGCTGCACCGTCACACCGAGGTGCGCGTCGCCAGCAACTCCGAGGCCGGCGAGCAAGTGGATTTCGTCGACGGTGGGCTTCGTGAACGCGTGCTCCGAGCTGCGGCTGACCGCCTCTATGGTCCCCATGACGGTGACCGTACTGGCGTCCGTCGCAGTTCAGCGGCCGTTTGCCGTAGCTGACCGGGCGTCGCCTTTTCGTTACACAACGAGGTATTGACCATCGGCGTTTCGGCCATGTTAACTGCACCACATCCCTCCCGGAACCGGTTTCGGTACCGGTACCGCGAGGGGATTGACGGTAGCGGACCGCATGACGAGGAGTGCCAGATGCGGGTCACGATCGCCGAGGTCGCCCTCCGCGCCCAGGTGAGCAAGGCGACTGTGTCCCGCGTCCTGAACGGCAAGCCCGATGTGGACGTGACCACCGCGGAGCGGGTCCGGCACGTGATCGACGAGATCGGCTACGTGCCCAGCGCACGCGCCGTCGGACTCGCCCGCGGCCGGGCCCGCACCGTCGGGATGCTCGCCCCGTCGCTCACCTGGCCGTGGATGGGCGAGGTCCTGCAGGGCATCGTCGACACGCTGGAGGCGGAGGGCTACGGTCTGCTGCTCTACACCGTGAACCGGGGTCCGGACTCGCTCAGCCAGTTCGCCAGCCACGTCTCGGCCAACGCCTTCGACGGGTTGCTGGTGATAGAGCCGCCGGACACCCTCAACTACATAGCAACGCTGTACGCGCAGGGCCTGCCGGTCGTCATGATCGACGACCGCGGCTCGCACCCGCAGTTCCCCTCGGTCGCCACCACCAACCGGGAGGGTGCGCAGGGTGCCGCGCGCCACCTGCTCGCCGCGGGGCGCACCAAGTTCGCCGTCGTGACCGGCCCGATGCAGTTCGGCTGCACCAGGGAACGGCTCGACGGGTTCCGCGACGCGCTCGCCGCCGCCGGCCTGTCGGTGGACCCCCGTCTCGTCGTCGATGGTGACTTCACCACCGACGGAGGTACGGTGGCCACCGAGAAGCTGCTGTCGACGGGCATCCCGTTCGACGGGGTCTTCGCGCACAACGACCTCTCCGCGATGGGTGTGCTGCGCGCGCTGCGCAAGGTGGGCCGGGACGTGCCCGGTGACGTGTCCGTCGTCGGCTTCGACGACGTGCCCATCGCCTCGCACGCCGAGCCCTCGCTCACCACCGTCCGGCAGCCGCTCCAGGAGATGGGCGTGGCGGCCGCGCGGATGCTGCTTTCCCACTTCGGCGGCGAGGCGCTGCCGGAGAAACCACTCGTGCTGCCGACCTCGCTCGTGGTCCGACAGTCAGCTCCACAGAACTAGCGCCACACCCTGTTGTTCGCCGTGCCCGCTGCTTAGTGTGGGCCACCCGTTCCACCTTCCTGAGAGCGCTCTCTCATAACCCGCCGGGAGATTTCGATGCAAGGCATACGCCGCAGGACAACACTCGCGCTGATCGGCACCGTCGCCGTCGCGGCGCTGGTGGCCGCCGGCTGTTCGTCGGGTGGTGCCACCAAGTCCGCGTCGAGCGGCGTTCTCACCGTGGGCATGCCCAACGGGGTGCAGACCAACAACAGCAACCCCTTCCTCGCCACGTCGGCGGGTGCGTCGCTGGGCTACCGCTTCATGATCTACGAGCCCCTCGTGCAGACCAACCCGATCGCGCCGTCGGAGAAGGGCACGCCGTGGCTGGCCGAGAAGTGGGAGTGGGCGGACAACTACCAGAAGCTCACCGTCACCACGCGGGCGGGCGTCAAGTGGAACGACGACCAGCCCTTCACCGCCGGTGACGTCGCCTACACGTTCAACCTGCTGAAGGACAAGTCGGCCCTCAACACCAACGGTCTCCCGATCGCGGGCGCGAGCAAGGTCAGCGACACCTCGGCCGAGATCACCTTCAGCAAGCCCCAGTTCGTGAACGAGAACAAGATCCTCAACTCGTTCATCGTGCCGGAGCACATCTGGAAGGACGTGCCGGACCCGACGACCTTCACCAACGAGAAGCCCGTCGGCACCGGTCCGTACACCCTCAAGACCTTCACCCCGCAGACGGTCACGCTGTCGGTGCGCACCGCCTACTGGCAGGACCTCCCCAAGGTCCCGGAGATCCAGTACACGTCGTACAACGACAACAGCGCGCAGACGACCGCCCTCGCGAGCGGTGCGGCGCAGTGGTCCTACGTGTTCATGCCGAACTACGAGACCCTGTACGTCAACAAGGACCCGAAGAACCACAAGATCTGGATGCCCGCCGGTCTCGGCATCCACGCCCTGTGGCTGAACACCGCGAAGGCGCCGTTCAACAACGTCGCGCTGCGCAAGGCGCTGAACATGGTGATCGACCGCGAGGTCATCTTCCAGCAGGGCCACTCGAAGCTGTTCCCGAAGGTCGACAACGTCACGGGCATCCCCAGCCCGGCCGGTGACCCCTTCCTCTCCGCCGACTACAAGGGCAAGACCGCCAAGGTCGACGTCGAGGGCGCCAAGAAGCTGCTCACCGAGGCCGGCTACAAGCTCGAGGGCGACGTGCTGAAGGACCCGGCCGGTGCTCCGGTCACCTTCGCGCTGACCGACCCCGCGGGCTGGTCGGACTACCTGACCGACCTCGACATCATCAAGAACGCCGTCAAGGCGCTGGGCATCACCGCCGAGGTCAAGACGCAGACCGTCGACCAGTGGACGACGGACTTCAACACCGGCGCGTTCGACGCCACGATGCACTGGACCAACAGCGGCGCGACGCCGTTCGAGGGCTACCAGAACATCATGGACGCCGCGGCCAGCAAGCCGATCGGCGAGCCCGCCGCCAACGCGCAGGGCCGGTTCAACGACCCCGCCGCGACCTCCGCGCTGGTGGCCTACGCCTCCGCGCCGGACGACGCCGCCCGCAAGACGAACCTGGACCTGCTCCAGAAGATCTTCGTCGAGCAGGTCCCGGCCATCCCGCTGGTCTCCTCGCCGGTCGGCGCCGAGTACAGCACGAAGTCCTGGATCGGCTGGCCCACCGCCGAGGACCCGTACGCGCCGCCGCAGCCGACGCAGACCAACGCGTTGCAGGTGGTCCTCCGCTTGAAGCCGGCCACCGCGTGACCGGCGAGGTCGTGCTGGCGGCACGTGGAGTCACCAAGCACTTCCCGGTGTCCCGCAAGGGTCGGCAAGTGCTTACCCGCCAGCCGCGCGCGGTACACGCGGTGGACGACGTCTCGTTCGACCTGCGCAGAGGACACGTGACCGCGCTGGTCGGGGAGTCGGGCTCTGGAAAGTCCACCGTGGCCAGGCTGCTCGCGCAGCTGTACCCGCTGACCTCGGGCGAGATCGTTCTGAACGACGTGCCCACGAAGGTGAAGCGGGGGAAGTCGTTCCGGGCTTACTGCAAGCAGGTCCAGATGATCTTCCAGGACCCGTTCGCGTCGTTGAACCCGGTGCACACCATCCGCTACCACCTCACGAGGGCACTTCGGGTGCACAACGGGCGGGTCAAGGGAGAAGAGCTGGAGAAGGGGTTGACCTCGCTCCTGGAGCGGGTCAACCTCACCCCTCCGGAGCGCTTCCTGGACAAGTACCCGCACGAGCTGTCGGGCGGCCAGCGCCAGCGCGTGGCCATCGCGCGGGCGCTGGGCGCCGACCCGACGGTCCTGCTGGCCGACGAACCGGTGTCGATGCTCGACGTGTCGATCCGGCTCGGCGTGCTGAACCTGCTGCGGGACCTGAAGGAACGGCTGCACCTGGCCATCCTCTACATCACCCATGACATCGCGTCGGCGCGCTACTTCGCCGACACGACGATGGTGATGTACGCGGGGCAGGTGATCGAGGGCGGGGACAGCGAGACGGTGACGCAGGAACCCGCCCACCCCTACACCCAGCTGCTGATCAGGTCCGCTCCCGACCCGGAGCGGGCGCACGACGGCGTGCCGACGGTGACGACGGCTCCCGGTGAGCCGCCGAGCCTGATCAGCCCGCCTCCGGGCTGCCGGTTCGCGCCGCGCTGCCCGTACGCGGCCGAGAAGTGCCGCACCGAGACCCCGCCGAAGTTCGACCTGGTCGGGGACCACTACGCCGCTTGTTGGCTCTACGACTCGGAAACCTCCGACGAGCACCCGCGTCGCGAGCCGGTGGAGGTCGGGGCATGAGGTTCCTGCTTCGACGAGCGCTGTTCTACCTGGTCACGGCCTGGGCCGCGATCACGATCAACTTCCTGCTGCCGCGGATGCTGCCCGGTGACCCCGTGCAGGCCATGATCGCGCGGTTCCAGGGCAGGCTGAGCACGGACGCGATCGCCTCGCTGTACGTCCTCTTCGGACTGGACACGCAGACGAGCATGTTCTCGCAGTACGTCACGTACTGGGGCAACCTGTTCAAGGGCGACCTCGGGCTGTCGTTCACCTACTTCCCGACGCCGGTGTCCGAGGTGATCTCGCAGAGCCTGCCGTGGACGCTGTCCCTGATGGGCGTGACGACGGTGATCAGCTTCGTGCTGGGCACCATGATCGGCGTCTACGCGGGCTGGCGCCGCGGCTCGTGGATCGACTCGCTGCTGCCGATCGCGACGTTCTTCTCGGCCATCCCGTACTTCTGGCTCGGGCTCATCGCCATCTCGGTGTTCGCGGTCACCTGGGGCGCCTTCCCGGCGGCCGGTGGCTACGAGCCCGGCCTGATCCCCGGCTTCGACTGGGAGTTCATCTCCAGCGCGCTGTACTACGCGGTGCTGCCCGCCCTCACGGTCATCATCAGCTCGATCGCCGGCTGGATCCTGGGCATGCGCAACATGATGGTCACGGTGTCCTCCGAGGACTACGTGACCGTGGCGCACGCCAAGGGGCTGCCCGAGCGGCGCGTGATGCTCGGCTACGCCGCCCGCAACGCGGTGCTGCCCAGCATCTCCGGTTTCGCGCTGTCGCTCGGGTTCATCGTCGGCGGCACGCTGCTGGTGGAGATGGTGTTCTCCTACCCCGGCATCGGCTACGTGCTCTTCACCGGTGTCAACGCCAAGGACTACCCGCTGATGCAGGGCATCTTCCTCATCATCACCCTCGCGGTGCTGCTGGCGAACCTGATCGCGGACGTCGTGTACCTGCTGCTCGACCCGCGCACCCGGAAGGCCTGACCATGAAGTCCGCCTTGAACGGCAAGACGATGGCCGGACTGGCCATCATGGGCTTCTTCGTCCTGATCGCGATCGTGGGCTCCTGGCTGGCGCCGTACGACCCGTCGGCGATGAGCAGCGACATCATGGAACCGCCGTCGGGCGCGCACTGGTTCGGCACGACCCAGACCGGGCAGGACATCTTCTCCCAGGTCATGGTCGGCACCAGGGGCGTGCTGATCGTCGGGCTCGTCGCGGGTGCCATCGCGACGGCGCTGTCGGTGCTGATCGGTGTCACCGCCGGGTTCCTCGGTGGTGTCGCCGACGAGTTCCTCTCCGCGCTGAGCAACATCTTCCTCGTCGTCCCGGCCCTGCCGCTGATCATCATCGTGACGTCGTTCCTCCCCGACGCCGGTGACTTCCTGATCGCGTTCGTGATCAGCGCGACCGGCTGGGCGTGGGGCGCGCGGATCCTGCGCGCGCAGACGCTGTCGTTGCGCCAGCGCGACTACGTCGAGGCGGCGCGGGCCACCGGTGAGCGCACGTGGCGGCTCATCGTGTTCGAGGTCATGCCGAACCTGACCGCGATCATCGCGTCCAGCTTCGTCGGGACGGTGATCTTCGCGGTGCTGTCGGTGATCACGCTGTCGTTCATCGGCGTCGCGAGCGTGTCCAACTGGAACTGGGGCACCATCCTGTTCTGGGCGCAGAACGCGCAGGCGCTGGCGCAGGGCGCGTGGTGGTGGTTCATCCCCGCGGGCCTGTGCATCGCGTTGCTGGGCACCGCTCTCGCGCTGATCAACTTCGGGATCGACGAGTACATGAACCCCCGTCTCCGGACGTCGATCGGCGGCAAGGTCAAGATGCGCGTCGGGTTCACACCGGTGCTGAGGCAGGAAGGCGGGCGGTCGTGACCCCCGTGTTGGAGATCCGCGACCTGTCGGTCGACTACGGGCAGGGCGCGGGCGCCGTGCACGCCGTCAGCTCGGTCAACCTGGTGCTCAACCGCGGCGAGGTCCTCGGTCTCGCGGGGGAGAGCGGCAGCGGCAAGTCCACGCTGGCCTACGCGATGACCCGGCTGCTCCCGCCGCCGGGCCTCATCACCGGCGGCGAGGTCCTGCACCACGGCCGCGACAAGGAGCCCGTCGACGTGCTGGGGCTCACCGCCCGGCAGCTGAGGTCGTTCCGCTGGAACGACATCGCGATCGTCTTCCAGGGCGCCATGAACTCGCTCAACCCCGTCTCCACGGTGGCCTCGCAGCTGGACGACATCTACCGGGCGCACCGCCCGGAGATGAGCCGCGGCCAGCGCTCCAAGCGCAGCGCAGAGCTGCTCCGGCTGGTCGGCATCTCCGCCGACCGGCTCGGCGCCTACCCGCACCAGCTCTCCGGCGGCATGCGCCAGCGCGTGATGATCGCGATGGCGCTCGCGCTGGACCCCGAGATCATCATCATGGACGAGCCGACCACCGCGCTGGACGTGGTGATGCAGCGGCAGATCCTGGAGCAGATGATGCGGCTGCGCGAGGAGCTCGGCTTCTCCGTCCTGTTCATCACCCACGACATCTCGCTGCTGGTGGAGTTCTCCGACCGCATCGCCATCATGTACGCCGGGCGCATCGTCGAGCAGGCCGCGTCCGAGGACATGTACCGCTCGTCGGCCCACCCCTACAGCAAGGGCCTGCTGGGCTCGTTCCCCGCGCTGCACGGCCCGCGCCGTCCGCTCACCGGCATCCCCGGCTCGCCGCCGGACATGCGGACCGTGCCGTCCGGTTGTCCCTTCCACCCGAGGTGCCCCAGTGCTTTCGACGCGTGCGAGCGGGAGATCCCGGTCCTCGAGAAGTTGTCGGGCACCAACGGAGACAGCAGCCGCAGCGTCGCCTGCTGGCTGAACACACCATCCCTATCGGGACACCCAGGAGTTGGAGCGACATGACGATTGTCGGGCAACGTGCCACCGAAGCGACCGCCGAGCTGCCGGCGAACTTCCTGTGGGGAGTGGCTACCTCTGCCTACCAGATCGAGGGTGCCGTGGCCGAGGACGGCCGCACCCCGTCCATCTGGGACACGTTCTGCCGCGTGCCGGGTGCCGTGATCCGCGAGGAGAACGGCGACGTGGCCTGCGACCACTACCACCGCATGCCGCAGGACGTGGAGCTGATCGCCGGTCTGGGTGTCGACTCCTACCGGTTCTCCATCTCCTGGCCCCGCGTGCAGCCGGGCGGCCGCGGTCCGGTCAACGCCAAGGGGCTCGACTTCTACTCCCGGCTCGTCGACGAGCTGCTGGGCAAGGGCATCAAGCCCTGGGTGACGCTCTACCACTGGGACCTCCCGCAGGAGCTCGAGGACGCGGGCGGCTGGCCGGAGCGCGACACCGCCTACCGCTTCGCGGAGTACGCGGGCCTGGTCTACGAGGGCCTCGGCGACCGCGTGCGCACGTGGACGACGCTGAACGAGCCGTGGTGCTCGGCGATGCTCGGCTACGACCAGGGCAAGCACGCGCCCGGCATCCAGAACTTCGGCGCGTCGATGCGCGCCGTGCACCACCTGCTGCTGGGCCACGGCCTCGCGGGCCAGGCCCTGCGCGCGGCGGCCAAGGAACCGATCGAGCTGGGCATCACGCTCAACATGGGCAGCGCGAAGCCCGCGTCCGACCGCCCGGAGGACGTCGACGCGGCCCGCCGCGCGGACGGCCTCGGCACCCGCATCTACCTCGACCCGCTCGTCAAGGGGCACTACCCCGAGGACGTCGTGGCAGACCTGGAGGCGCGCGGCGCGGTGCTGCCGATCGAGCCGGGCGACCTGGAGGTCATCTCCACGCCGCTGGACGTGCTCGGCGTGAACTACTACTCCTCGCACGTCTTCGAGGGCGGCGAGGAGCCGCACGAGCCCGTCGCGGTGTCGCAGAACCTGCCGGTCACGGCGATGGACTGGGAGATCGTGCCGCAGGGCTTCACCGACCTGCTGGTGCGCATCAGCCAGGACTACCCCGGCCTGCCGATGGTGATCACCGAGAACGGTGCCGCCTTCGACGACGAGGTGGACGAGAACGGCGTGGTCGACGACTCCGACCGGCTCTCCTACATCAGCGACCACATCGCCGCGGTCGGCAGCGCCGTGGCGCAGGGCGCCGACGTGCGCGGGTACTTCGCCTGGTCGCTCATGGACAACTTCGAGTGGGCCTACGGCTACGACAAGAGGTTCGGCATCGTCCGGGTGGACTACGACACCCAGGAGCGGACGCTGAAGCGCTCCGCCGAGTGGTACCGCGACACCATCAGGAGCACGCGCGAGAAGTAGCGCGCACAGCGGGGAGGCAGGCCGCCGGGTGGACCAACGTCCGCCCGGCGGCCTGCTGTCGTTCGGGGGCTTCCACCGCACGGTTAGGGCAGGCTAGGTTTAGCAAGCGGTGGAGATCACGTCGCGGAGCTAGCCGGCTGAGTGTCACCTAAGTTAAGTTAGGCTAACTTTAGTCGACCTTCCTCCTGCCGCGTGATGGGACTGCTATGCCACAGGCACGAACCGATGGTGACGTTCCGGTCTACGACCTCGTCGGAGTGGGATTCGGCCCCGCCAACCTGGCGTTGGCGATCGCCGTGGCCGAGCACAACGCCATCGCCGGTGCCGACGACGTGGTGACGGCCCACTTCTTCGAGCGCCAGCCGTCCTTCGGGTGGCACCGGGGCATGCTCCTGGACGACGCAACCATGCAGGTGTCGTTCCTCAAGGACCTGGTGACGATGCGGAACCCCAACAGCGGGTTCAGCTTCCTGTCCTACCTGCACGACCGGAACCGGTTGGTGGACTTCATCAACCACAAGAACCTGTACCCGCTGCGGGTCGAGTTCCACGACTACTTCGAGTGGGCCGCGGCCAAGGTCGACGACGTGGTGTCCTACGACCACGAGGTCGTCTCGGTGGAGCCCGTGCGCCACGACGGCGTGATCACCCACTTCGACGTCCACGCCCGCGACGCGCGGGGCAACGTCGAGGTCCGCCGCGCCCGCAACCTGGTGCTGGCCACCGGGCTGCAGGCCAACCTGCCCGAGGGCGTCACCCCGTCCGAGCACGTCTGGCACAACCGCGACTTCCTGCACCGCGTCCGCGAGCTCGACGCCGACGCGCCGCGCCGGTTCGTCGTGGTCGGCGCGGGCCAGAGCGGCGCCGAGGTGGCGGCCTACCTGCACGAGCACTTCCCGAAGGCGGAGGTCTGCGCGGTGTTCTCGCGCTACGGCTACAGCCCGGCCGACGACAGCCCGTTCGCCAACCGCATCTTCGACCCGGCCGCGGTGGACGAGTTCTACCTCGCGCCCGAGGACGTCAAGCGCAGGCTGATGGCCTACCACGGGAACACGAACTACGCGGTGGTCGACAACGACCTCATCGCCGAGCTGTACCGCCGGGTGTACCAGGAGAAGGTGCTGGGTGTGCGACGGCTCCGGCTGGTCAACGTGTCGCGCCCGGCCGAGGTCGTGGAGACCGCGAACGGCGTGCGGGTGACCGTCGAGTCGCTGACCACCGGCGAGCGCACGGTGTTCGACGCCGACGCCGTCGTCTACGCCACCGGGTACCGCGAGTCCGACCCGACCGCGATGCTCGGTGGGATCGCCCCGCACTGCCGCCGCGACGAGCGGTCGCGGCTGCGGGTCGGCCGCGACTACCGGCTGGACACCGACGACCAGGTGCGCGGCGGGATCTACCTCCAGGGCGGCACCGAGCACTCGCACGGCATCACGTCGTCGCTGCTGTCGAACCTCGCCGTGCGGGTGGGGGAGATCCTCGAGTCGGTCGTCGACCACCGGCCGCCCGCCATCCCCGCGCAGCCCGAGTACGCGGTGAGCGCGACCTCCTCGCACTAGCCGACCGGTTCGCGGTCCACCGCCCGATTCCGCCCGTGCAGCACCCCGAAGGGAACATCCCGATGTCCAGCATGTCCACGCCCGCGGCCCGCGCCGTGCGCCGCCTCCCGGTGGCAGCGGTGGCGCTCGTCGCCACGCTGCTGCTCGCGGCCTGCGGCGGCGGCGCCACGACCAGCACCGGGTCCGGCACGTCCGCCGCGCCCGCCGGCGGCGCCTTCCCGGTGAAGGTCGAGCACAAGTACGGCACCACCGAGGTGAAGGCCGAGCCCAAGCGGGTCGTCACCCTCGGCCTGTCCGACCAGGACGTCGTGCTCGCGCTGGGCACCAAGCCCGTCGGCGCGGTCGACTGGTTCAAGGAGACCCCGTACGGCAAGTGGCCGTGGACCAAGTCGCTGTGGGGCGACACGCCACCGGAGGTCGTCGGCGAGCGCGACGAGTACAACCTGGAGAAGATCGCGGGCCTCAAGCCCGACCTGATCCTGGCCCAGTACTCGGGCATGAAGCAGGAGCAGTACGACACCCTGTCGAAGATCGCGCCCGTGGTCGCGCAGCCGACCGGCTTCGAGGACTACCAGGCGCCGTGGCAGGACATGGCCCGGCTCGCGGGCAAGGCGCTCGGCAAGTCCGACCAGGTGCAGAAACTGATCAAGGACATCGACGACGAGTTCGCCGCCGCCAAGACCGCGCACCCCGAGTTCACCGGCAAGACGGCCGTCGTCGCGGACGCCTACCAGCCCGGCACGTACTCGCTGTTCTCCCCGAACGACCCCAAGATGCTCTTCCTGTCCCAGCTCGGCTTCGTGGTGCCGGACAAGCTGAAGGAGGCCGTGGGCAAGGAGAACGTCGTCGACTTCAGCTACGAGCGCTTCGACGTCGTCGACGTGGACCGGCTGGTGTGGCTGACGACCGACCCCGCGTCGGCCGAGCAGATCAAGGGCGAGGCGCTGTACAAGGGCCTGAAGGTCGTGCAGGACAAGCACGACCTGTTCGTGCCCTACGACGAGCCGCCGATCGGTGCCGCCATGTCGTTCAACACGGTCCTGAGCATCCCCTACGCCCTGGACCAGATGCTCCCGCTGCTCGCCGCCAAGTAGAAGGCAAGACCGAGGAAGGCGTTGTGATGATCCCGACCGCTGCCTGGCCCGTGCGCGAGGTCGACGAGCTGTCATGGCCCGCCGTCTTCGAAAGGCAGGTCGGTCGGACTCCCGACGCCGTCGCCGTGGTCTGCGAGGACGACTTGCTGACCTACGGCGAGCTGAACGCGGCCGCGAACCGCCTGGCGCGTGCGCTGGCGGTTCGCGGTGTCGGCGCGGAGGACGTGGTCGGGGTCGCGTTGCCGCGGTCGACCGACCTCGTCGTCGCGCTGCTCGCGGTGCTGAAGGCCGGTGCCGCGTACCTGCCGCTGGACCTGGACCACCCGCGCGACCGGGTGGCGTTCATGCTGGCCGACGCGGGCGCGCGGGTCGTGCTCTCGGTGTCGGACATGGCTTCCGAGCTGCCGCCGGGGCAGGACGTCGTGCTGCTGGACCGGGAGTCGTTCGACGGTGCGGACGGCAACCTCGACGTGCCGATCGACCTGCACCAGGCCGCCTACGTCATCTACACCTCCGGCTCGACGGGCAAGCCCAAGGGCGTCGTCGTGTCGCACGAGGGCATCGGCAGCCTGATCGCCACCGCGACCGACCGGATCGGCGTCACGGCGGACAGCCGCGTCGTGCAGTTCGCGTCGGTCGGGTTCGACGTGGCGGTGTGGGACCTGACGATGGCGCTGGGCGTCGGCGGCCGGGTCGTCGTCGTGCCGACCGAGCGCCGGGTCGCGGGCGAGGCGCTGACCGAGTACATCTCGCGGCACGGCGGCACCCACATGATCCTGCCGCCGTCGCTGGTGGCGGCCCTGCCACCGGACTGCCAACTGCCCGAGGGCGCGGTGCTCGTTGTGGGAACCGAGACCGTGCCGAGCGAGCTGATCGCCCGCTGGGCCAAGAGGGTGACCGTGGTCGCCGCCTACGGGCTCACCGAGGCGACGGTCAACTCCACGCTGTGGAAGGCCGAGGCGGACTGGGTCGGCCCGGTGCCGATCGGCGTGCCCGACCCCAACACCCGGTGCTACGTCCTGGATCCGGACCTGCGGCCGGTCGACGTCGGTGTCGAGGGCGAGCTGTACGTGGCCGGTCGCGGCCTGGCCCGCGGGTACCTCGGACGGCCCGGCCTGAGCGCGGAGCGGTTCGTCGCCGACCCGTTCGGCGAGCCGGGTTCCCGGATGTACCGCACGGGGGACCGCGCGAGGTGGCGCGCGTCCGCCGGCGGAGCCGACGGCCGGGCAAGCGGGACGATCCTGGAGTTCTGCGGCCGCGCGGACGGGCAGGTGAAGATCCGCGGCTACCGGATCGAGCCCGGCGAGGTCGAGAGCGCCCTGATGTCGCACCCCGACGTCCAGCAGGCCGCCGTGGTCGTCCGCGAGGACCACCGCAGGGTGAAGCGCCTGGTGGGGTACGTGGTCGGCACGGCCGACGCCGCGACCGCGCGCGCCCACGTCGCCGACGCGCTGCCGGAGTACATGGTGCCGTCGGTTGTGGTCGTCCACGACGGGCCGCTTCCGCTGACGCCCAACGGGAAGCTGGACCGGGCGGAGCTGCCCGACCCCGACTGGACCTCGTTGACCGGCCACGCCCAGCCGCGCACCCCGGCCGAGCGCACGCTCGTCGGGCTGGTCGCCGAGGTGCTGGGCCTGCCGTCCGTCGGCGTGCACGACAACTTCTTCGAGCTCGGCGGCGACAGCATCGTCGCCATCGGCCTGGTGAGCCGCGCCCGCGCCGCCGGGCTCGCGATCACCCCGCGCGAGGTGTTCCGCCTGCGCACCCCCGCCGCGCTCGCCGCCGTCGCCCGGCAGGAGGCCGCGCGGACGCACGACACCGGCACCGGCGCGGTCGCCGCGACGCCGATCATCCGGTGGCTGGGCGAGCTCGGCGGCGCGGTCGACGCGTTCTACCAGTCGATGCTGTTCCAGGTCCCGGCGTCGCTGGACGCCGCGGGACTGGAGTCCGTGCTGGACAAGGTGATCGACCACCACGACCTGCTCCGGTCGCGGATCGCCCCGGACTGGTCGCTGGAGGTCTCCGCGCCCGGCACGGTCCGGGCGGCGGACGTCGTGGAACGGGTGGACACCGGGCTCGACGTCGACCTGTGGACGGCCCGCGCCGCCGAACGGCTCGCGCCTGCGCGCGGCGGCATGCTGCGCGCGGTGTGGTTCGCGCCCGAGCGGCGGCTGCTCCTGGTGCTGCACCACGTGATCGTCGACGGCGTCTCGTGGCGGATCCTGTCCACCGACCTCGCCCGCGCCTGGTCCGGCGGCGACCTGGCCCCGGTCGGCACGTCCTTCCGGCGCTGGGCCGCCGCGCTCCAGGACGTCGACCGCCGCGCGGAGCTCCCGGTGTGGCACCGGATGCTGGCGGGCGCCGACCCGGACTTCACCCGCCGCCCGCTCGACCCGGCCGTGGACCTGGTGTCGACCGCGCGCAGGCTGACCGTCACGCTGCCCGCCGGGCGCACCGAGCCGCTGCTCACCACCGTTCCCGCGGCGGTGCACGGCGCGGTCAACGACGTGCTGCTGACCGCGCTGGCGCTGGCCGTGGCGAAGTGGCGCGGCGGCACCGAGGTGGTGCTGGACCTGGAGGGCCACGGTCGCGAGGAGATCGTGCCCGACGTGGACCTCGCCCGGACGCTGGGCTGGTTCACCAGCATCTTCCCGGTGCGCCTCGACCCCGGCACCGGCGACCTCGACGACGCGCTGAAGAAGGTCAAGGAGCAGCTGCGCGAGATCCCGGACAACGGCATCGGCTTCGGCCTGCTGCGCTACCTGGACACCGCCTCCGGACTGGCCGAGGCGCCGGTGCCGCAGCTGCTGTTCAACTACCTCGGCCGGTTCACCGCGACCGGCGGCGTCGACTGGGCCACCGCGCCGGAGGCCCCGCCGCTGGGCGAGGACCGCGACCCGCGGATGCCGTTCGGGCACGCGCTGGAGATCGACGCCGTCGTCCGCGACGACGAGGCCGGACCCCGGCTCAGCGCCACGTTCACCTGGCCGGACGGCGTGCTCGCCGAGGAGTCCGTGCAGCGGCTGGCGGTGTGCTGGCTGGAGGCGCTGGACGCGTTGGCGCGCCACGAGGGCGCGGGCGGGCACACGCCGTCGGACTTCCCCCTGGTGTCGCTGGCCCAGGCCGAGGTGGACGGGCTGTCCGCACCCGGCCTGACCGACGTGCTGCCGCTGTCCCCGTTGCAGGAGGGGTTCTTCTTCCACTCGCTGTTCGACGAGTCCGCTGTGGACGGTTACGTCGTCGGCCAGCACCTGGAGCTCGCGGGGCCGGTCGACGCGGACGCGCTGCGCCGCGCGGCGCAGGGCCTGCTGGACCGGCACGCGCCGCTGCGCGCCGGGTTCCACCAGTTCCCCGACGGCCGGGTCGTGCAGGTCGTCGCCGACGTCGAGCTGCCGTGGCGCGAGGTCGACATCTCCGCGCTGCCCGCCGACGAGCAGCCCGCACGGGTGCGGGAGCTGGTCGCCGCGGAACGCGCACGGCGGTTCGACCTCGCGGCGCCGCCGATGCTGCGCGGCACGCTGGTGCGCGGCGGACCCGAGCGGCACTGGCTGCTGCTGACCGTGCACCACATCGTCGCCGACGGCTGGTCGCAGCCCATCCTGTTCCAGGAGCTGCTCGCGCTCTACGCCCCCGGCGAGGACCTGCCGCGGCTGCCCGAGGTCGCGCCGTACCGCGACTACCTCGGCTGGCTGGCCGAGCGGGACGTCCCGGCCGCGCGCGAGGCGTGGGGCCGGGCGCTGCACGGGCTCGCCGAGCCGACCAGGCTCACACCGGAGGCCGTCGGGCGGGAGGCGGCCAGGCAGGAGCACGTGCGCGTCGAGGTGCCGCCGGAGGTCACCGCGGCGGTCGTGTCCCGCGCGCGGGACTTGGGCCTGACGCTGGGCACGGTCGTGCAGGGCGCGTGGGGCCTGGTGCTCGGCCGGTTCACCGGCCGGGACGACGTCGTCTTCGGCAGCACGGTGTCCGGTCGCGAGGCGGCCGTCGCGGGCATCGAGTCGATGGTGGGCCTGTTCATCAACACCCTGCCCGTGCGGGTGCGCTGGCAGGCCGACGAGCCGGTCGGCGAGGTCCTGGCCCGGCTGCAGGACGAGCAGGCCGCTCTGCTGGACCACCAGCACCTCGGCCTGTCCGACGTGCGGCGCGCCGCGGGCGTCGGCGATCTGTTCGACACCCTCGTGGTGGTCGAGAACTACCGGCTCGACCGGACCCCGACCGCACCCGGCGGCACGCTGTCCGTGGTGCGCACCGGCACGTCGGAGACCGGGCACTACCCCGTCGAGCTGACGATCACGCCCGGCACGGCGATCGGGCTGAGCTTCGAGCACGACGCCGCCCGGCTCGGCACCGACCTCGTCCG
Organism: Umezawaea tangerina; assembly: GCF_003002815.1. GTDB lineage: Bacteria > Actinomycetota > Actinomycetes > Mycobacteriales > Pseudonocardiaceae > Umezawaea > Umezawaea tangerina. Next base: position 113,789 of record NZ_PVTF01000010.1, read on the forward strand.
GCAGCTCGCCGACCACCTGGTCGTCGTGCTGGAGGCGCTGGCCGCCGACCCGTCCCGGCGCGTGGCCGACCTCGGCGCGGACCGCGCCCGGCGGGCGCTGGACCTGCTCGCGGGCGAGGTGCGAGACGTCCCCGCGACGACGCTGGCCGCCGCGTTCGAGGCGCGGGCCGCCCGCACGCCGGACGCGACCGCGGTCGTCGACGGCGGGATCTCCCTGACCTACCAGGAGGTCGACCGCCGAGCGTCGGCCGCGGCCCGGCTGCTCGACGCGGGCCCGGAGGACGTCGTCGCCGTGGCCGTGCCGCGCTCGGCCGACCTCGTGGTCGCGCTGCTGGCCGTGCTCAAGGCCGGTGCCGCCTACCTGCCGGTCGACCTGGACCACCCGGCCGACCGGATCTCCTTCCTGCTCACCGACTCCGGCGCGACGACCGTGCTCACGGTCGCGTCCGCGGTGCTGCCCGCGGTCGCCGGGGTCCGGCGCGTCAAGCTCACCGACACCGCGCCCGAGCGCGAGCTCCGGGCCGCGGGGCCGGACCACCCGGCGTACCTGATGTACACCTCCGGCTCCACCGGGCGGCCCAAGGGCGTGCTGGTCACCCACCGCGCGGTCGTCGGCCAGCTCGCCTGGCTGCGCGACCGCTTCGGGCTCGGCGCGGGCGAACGCGTGCTGCACCAGTACTCCGCGAGCTTCGACCCGTCGATCCAGGAGGTCTTCGGGCCGCTGCTCAGCGGTGGCACCGTGGTCGTCGCGAAGCCCGGTGGCCAGCGCGACCCCGGCTACCTGGCCGAGCTGGTCCGGCGCGAGCGCGTCACCACGGTCGACCTCGTGCCGTCGATGTACGCCGCGCTGCTGCGCTCCGACCTGCCCGCGGGCTGGTCGTCGAGCCTGCGCCGGGCGTTCAGCGGCGGCGAGGCGCTGACCGGGGACCTCGCGGGCCGCTGGCTCGCGGCGACCGGGGTGCCGATCGTCAACGTGTACGGGCCGACCGAGGCCGTGGTGCAGGTGACGTCGTGGGAGTACGACGGCTCGACCGGCACCGCGGTGCCGATCGGGCGACCGGTGTGGAACACCCGGCTGTACGTGCTGGACCCGTTGCTGCGCCCCGTTCCGGCGGGTGTGCCGGGTGAGCTCTACCTCGCGGGCGAGCAGCTGGCCCGCGGCTACCGCGGCCGCCCGGACCTGACCGCCGACCGGTTCGTCGCCGATCCCTTCGGCGCGCCCGGAAGCCGGATGTACCGCACCGGCGACCTGGTGCGGTTGGCCATCGGCGAAGCCGATCATCAAGCAGAGCACCCGTACCTCTACTTCCTCGGTCGCACCGACCACCAGGTGAAGATCCGCGGCAACCGGGTCGAGCTCGGCGAGGTCGAGGCCGCGCTGCGCGGGCTCGACGGCGTGACCGACGTGCTGGTCGTGGCGCGCGAGGACGAGCGCGGCGCCAAGCGGCTCGTCGCCTACGTCGCGGGAACCACCGCGGGAGAACGACTCCGTGCCGAGCTGATCGGATCGCTGCCCGAGCCGATGGTGCCGAGCGCGATCGTCGTGCTCGACGCGCTGCCGCTGACCGTCGGCGGCAAGGTCGACGTGAAGGCGCTGCCGGAGCCCGTGGTCGAACGCGCCGCGCTCACCGGGCCGCGCGACGACCGCGAACGGCGGCTCACCGACATCTTCGCGGCCGTGCTGGGCCTCGCGGAGGTCGGCGCGGACGAGGACTTCTTCGCGCTGGGCGGCGACAGCATCCTGTCGATCTCGGTCTCAAGCCGTGCCCGCAAGGAGGGGCTGAAGATCAGCCCGCGCGAGGTGTTCGAGCACCGGACTCCCGCCGCGCTGGCGGCGCTCGTGCCCGTCGAGGCCGCACCGGTCGTCGTGTCCGACGGGGTGGGCGACGTGCCGCAGCTGCCGATCGTGCACCAGCTGCGCACCGACGGCGGCTCGATCGGCCGGTTCAACCTCTCCATGCTCGTGCGGACCCCGGTCGACGCGGATGTCGACCGGCTCGCGGCGGCGTTGCAGACCGTGATCGACCACCACGACGCCCTGCGGCTCAAGCTGACCCGCGTCGCCGGTGTCCTGTGGTCGTTGGAAACCCAGCCGGTCGGCGCGGTCCGGGCCTCCGACCTGCTGCGGCGCGTGGAGAACCAGGACTACGAGACCGAGTCCGACGCGGCCGTCGGACGGCTCGACCCGGACGCCGGTGTCGTGCTGCAAGCCGTGTGGTTCGACGGCGGCCCCCTCGAACCCGGCCGCTTGTTCCTGGCCGCGCACCACCTCGCCGTGGACGGCGTCTCGTGGCGGATCCTGTTCGAGGACCTGGAAGCCGCGTGGACCGGTGTGCCGCTGGAGCCCGTGCGGACGTCGTTGCGCCGCTACGCCAAGGCCGTCACCGAGCAGGCGCAGAGCCCCGAACGGCTGGGCGAGCTGACCCACTGGGTCGAGACCCTCCAGCCCGGCGCGGACCTGGTCCCCGGCGCTCCGCGCACCGGGACCGCGGGCGGCGCACACCGTCGCGAGGTCCGGCTCTCCACGGCCGACACCGCGCCGCTGCTCGGCGCGGAGATCACCGAGACCCTGCTGGCCGCGTTGGCCCGCGCGGCGGGCGGCGAGCTGCTGGTGGACGTGGAGCGCCACGGCCGCGAGGAGATCGCGCCCGACGTGGACCTGACCCGCACGGTCGGCTGGTTCACCAGCGTCCAGCCCGTCCGGCTGCCCGCGGACGGCGACCTGCGGACCATCAAGGAACGCCTCCAGGCCGCCCCGGACAACGGTCTCGGCTACGGGATGCTGCGCTACCTCAACGCCCAGGTCGCCCCGCTGCTCGCGACCTCCGCCCAGGCGCAGGTGCTGTTCAACTACTTCGGCCGGTTCGGCGCCGGTCAGGACGCCGACTGGCAGCCGACGTCCGAGACCGTCTCCGCGCGCTACGACGACGACCTCGCGCTGCCGTACCAGGTGCAGCTCGACGTCGTGTGCGAGGAGACGCCGCGCGGCCCGGAACTGGTCGCGACCTGGCTGTGTCCGTCCACTGTGGACGACAGGCTGGTCGACCGGTGGGTGACCGCGCTGCGCGAGCTGGCGGGGACGTCCGCCGGGCTCACGCCGTCCGACCTGACCACGATCGCGTTGACCCAGACCGAGATCGACCGGGTCGCCGAGGTCAGCCCGGTGCCCGTGGAGGACGTCTGGCCGCTGGCGCCGTTGCAGGAGGGCATCTACTTCCACGCCAGCTACGACCGGAGCGAGCTGGACGTCTACACCGCGCAGGACACGTTCGACTTCGACCACCGGCTCGACGTCGACCGGCTGCGAGCGGCGTGCGCGGCACTGCTGGCCCGCCACCCCAGCCTGCGCGCCGGGCTCACCAGCGACGGCCTGTCCCGGCCGGTCCAGTTTGTCGGCCGCGCGCCCGAGGTGCCCGTCGAGGTGCTCGACTTCACCGGGCTGGCCGACGTGGACGCCCGGATGGAGCAGCTGAAGACCGAGGACCGCAGGCGGCGGTTCGACCTCGCGCACCCGCCGCTGTGTAGGCTCAAGGTCATCCGGCTCGGGCCGGACCACGACCGGCTCATGCTCAGCCACCACCTCGTGCTGTGGGACGGCTGGTCGCAGGGCCTGTTCCTGGAGGAGCTGCTGGGCCTCTACGAGACCGGCGGCGACGCCACGGGTCTCGCCGAGCCCGGCACCTACCGCGACTACCTGACCTGGCTGGGCGAGCAGGACGTCACCGAGGCCAAGGCCGAGTGGCGGCGGGCGCTGTCCGGGCTCGCCGAGCCCACGCTGGTCGGCCCGGCCGACCGCGGCGGCGAACCCGCGATCCCGGACCGCTGCCACGTCGAGCTGTCCGCCGAGGACGGCGACCGGCTGCGCGCCGAGGCCCGCAGGCACGGCGTCACGCTGAACACCGTGCTCAACGCCGCGTGGGCGTTGGTGTTGGCGACCGAGGTCGGCAGGCAGGACGTCGTGTTCGGCACCACGGCCGCCGGTCGGCCCGCCGAGGTGCGCGACGTCGAGAACGCCATCGGCATGTTCCTCAACACCGTGCCGGTCCGGGTCGCGTTCAACCCGCGCGAGACCGTGCTGGAGCTGTTGCGGCGCTTGCAGTCCGAGCGCGCGACCCTGATGAGCCACGAGTACCTAGGGCTCGGGGACGTGCAGCGGGAGAGCGGGCACACCACCCTGTTCGACACGCTGTACGTGTTGCAGAACTTCGCCGACGAGGACGGGTTCGCGCGGCTGAAGGAGCGGCACGGCATCACCGCCGTGGGCAGCGTCGACTCGACGCACTACCCGATGACGCTGGTCGTCACGCCGGGTCGCCGCGTGCGGATCGCGCTGGACTTCCGCCCGGACCTGATCGCGGCCGAGCACGCGGCGACCACCCTGGCCCGGTTCACCACCGCGCTCGACCGCCTGCTGGCCGACGTCTCCGCGCCGGTCGGCACGCTGGACCTGTTGTCCGACGACGAGAACGCGCTGCTGGCCGCGGAGTGGGGCGCGAGTGCGAACCCCGTGCCGGACGAGACGATCGCCGACCTGCTGGCCGCGCAGGTCGCCCGCACGCCGGACGCCGTCGCGCTGGTGTTCGGCGAGCAGCGGCTGACGTACGCGGAGCTGGACGGCCGGATCAACCAGCTCGCCCACCTGCTCCTCGCCCGCGGCGCGGGGCCGGAACGCGTGGTGGCGCTGGCGTTGCCGCGCTCGACCGAGATGGTCGTGGCGCTGTTCGCCGTGCTCCGCACCGGCGCCGCCTACCTGCCGCTGGACCTGGACCACCCGCTGGACCGGCTCCAGCTGATGATCGACGACACCGACCCGGTGGTGCTGCTGTCGAAGGGCGCGGCGCTGACCGCCCCCACCGTCCGGCTGGACGACCTCGCCGTGCTCGCGGAGTACCCGACCACCCGGCCGGAGGTCTCGTTCAGCCTGGAGCACCCGGCGTACGTGATCTACACGTCCGGGTCCACCGGCAAGCCCAAGGGCGTCGTCACGCCGTACCGCGGCCTGACGAACATGCACCTCAACCACCAGGGCGCGATCTTCGCCCCGGCCATCGCGGCGGCGGGCGGACGGCGGCTGCGGATCGCGCACACCGTGTCGTTCGCGTTCGACATGTCGTGGGAAGAGCTGCTGTGGCTGGTGGAGGGCCACGAGGTGCACGTGTGCGACGAGGAGCTGCGCCGCGACGCCCAGGCGCTGGTGGCCTACTGCGACGAGCACCTGGTCGACGTGGTCAACGTGACGCCGACCTACGCGCACCTGCTGATCGAGGAGGGCCTGCTCGACGGGCACGTCCCGGCGCTGGTGCTGCTCGGCGGCGAGGCCGTGTCCGACGCGGTGTGGAACCGGCTGCGCGACACCCCCGGCACGTACGGCTACAACCTGTACGGGCCGACCGAGTACACGATCAACACCCTCGGCGCGTCCACTGAGGACAGTGCGACACCGACCGTGGGCCGGGCCATCTGGAACACCCGCGCCTACGTGCTGGACGCGAACCTGCGGCCCGCCGCGCCGGGCACGCCCGGTGAGCTGTACATCGCGGGCGTCGGCCTGGCGAGGGGCTACCACGAGCGGTTCGGGCTGACCGCCGAACGCTTCGTCGCCGACCCGTTCGGCGAGCCGGGCACCCGGATGTACCGGACCGGTGACCTGGTGCGGTCACGTGCCGTCGGCGGAGCCGACAATCGGACGGAGTCGGGATTCCTTGACTATCTGGGCCGCACCGACGACCAGGTCAAGATCCGCGGATACCGCGTCGAACTCGGCGAGATCGAGTCGGCACTTGGCGACCACGAGGACGTGGTGCAGGCCGCCGTGGTCGTGGACGAGCAGAAGCGGCTCATCGGCTACGTCGTCGGCACCGCCGACCCGGCCGCCCTGCGCGCCGGTCTCAAGACGCGGCTGCCGGAGTACATGGTGCCGACGGCGATCGTGGCCGTGGACTCGTTCCCGCTGACCGTCAACGGCAAGCTGGACGTGCGGGCGTTGCCCAAGCCGGAGATCACCTCCGCCGCGGGCGGCCGCGACCCGCGGACGCGGCAGGAACGCGTGCTGTGCGAGCTGTTCTCCGACGTCCTCGGTGTGCCGAGGATCGGTGTGGACGACAACTTCTTCGAGCTGGGCGGCCACTCGCTGCTCGCGACCCGGCTGATCAGCAGGGCCCGCACCGCGCTGGAGACCGAACTCGCCATCCGCGACCTGTTCGAGGCACCGACGGTCGCCGAGCTGGCCGTCCGGGCCGGTGGTTCCCGTGCCGCCGCGCGCCCCGCCGTGGTCGCGCTGGACCGGCCGGAGGAACTGCCGCTGTCCTTCGCCCAGCGCCGGCTGTGGCTGGTGCAGCAGCTGGAGGGCACGTCGTCGGCGTACAACTTCCCGCTGGTGCTGCGGCTTCGCGGCAGGCTGGACGTCGGCGCGCTGCGCGCCGCGATCGGTGACGTGGTGGCCCGCCACGAGGCGTTGCGGACGGTGTTCGGCGAACGGGACGGCGTGCCGTTCCAGCGGGTCGTGCCGGTCGCCGACCCGGTGCTGGAGGTCATCGACCTCTCCGCCGATCCGGACGTGGAGGAGTTCGTCGCGTCCACTGTGGACCATCCGTTCGACCTGTCCGTCGAACTCCCGGTGCGCACGACGGTCGGCAGGCTGTCAGCCGAGGAGAACGTCGTCGTCCTGCTGCTGCACCACATCACCACCGACGAGTGGTCCGACCGGCCGTTCCTCGCCGACCTCGCCGCCGCCTACGCGGCCAGGTCGCACGGGCGGGACCCGGAGCTGCCGCCGTTGGCCGTGCAGTACGGCGACTACGCGCTGTGGCAGCAGGAGGTGCTCGGCGACGGCGACCTGGCCACCGCGCAGCTCGACTACTGGGCCACGGCGCTGGACGGCGTCCCCGAGGAGCTGGAGCTGCCGACCGACCGGCCCCGCCCGGCGCGGCCGTCGTTCCGCGGCGCGGAGCTGGAGGTCGATCTCGGCCCGGTGGCCGACGGTCTGCGCGAGCTGACCCGGCGCACCGGCGCCAGCATGTTCATGGTGCTGCACGCCGCCGTCGCCGCGCTGCTGCACCGGCTCGGCGCGGGCGTGGACATCCCGCTCGGCGCGCCCATCGCGGGCCGCACCGACGAGGCGCTGGACGACCTGGTCGGGTTCTTCGTGAACACCCTGGTGCTGCGCACCGACCTGTCCGGCGACCCGAGCTTCGCGGAGCTGGTGGCACGGGTGCGCGAGACCGACCTGGCCGCGTTCTCCCACCAGGACGTGCCGTTCGAGGCCGTCGTCGAACGGGTCAACCCGACCCGCTCGACCGCGCGCAACCCGCTGTTCCAGGTCATGGTCGGCTACCACAACCGGTCCGGCGACTGGCTGGAGCTACCCGGCCTGGACGTCGACTGGGAGCCGGTCACCACCCGCTCGGCGAAGTTCGACCTGGTGTTCAGCTTCACCGAGCACGTGGACACCGGCGCGCTCGTGCTGGCGCTGGAGTACGCGACCGACCTGTTCGACGCGGCCACGGCCGAACGCCTCGGCGAGCGGCTGTCGGCGCTGGTCGAAGCCGTCACGGCGGCCCCCGACGCGCCGGTCAGCGCCATCGAGGTGCTGTCGGACGCCGAGCGCTCGCTGGTGGTCGACGGGTTCAACGCCACCGTGCGGGACGTGCCCGAGGAGACGTTCCCGGCCCTGTTCGCCCGGCGGGTCGAGGAGTTCGGCGACTCGGTCGCCGTGGTCGACCGGTCCCGGTCGATCAGCTACACCCGCCTCGACGCGCTGTCCAACCGCATCGCCCGCCTGCTCACCGGTCGAGGCGTCGGCGCGGAGGACGTCGTCGGCATCGCGGTGCCGAAGTCCATCGAGATGGTCGCCACGATCCTCGGCGTCCTCAAGGTCGGCGCGGCCTACCTGCCGCTCGACCTCTCGCACCCCGCCGACCGGATCGCCTTCATGCTGGAGGACTCGTCCGCCGCGCTGCTCGTGGGCACCGAGCAGGAAGCCGCACGGGTGCCGCACGTCGATGGCCTGCCCCGCGTCCTGCTCGACGACCCCGCGATCGCCGAGGAACTCGCCGGCCTGGATGGGTCCACTGTGGACACCAGTCCGGTCGCGCTCGACTCGGCGGCGTACGTGATCTACACGTCCGGCTCGACCGGCAAGCCCAAGGGCGTCGTCGTGCCGCACGAGGGCATCGCGAGCCTCGCGGCGACGGCGGTCGACAGGATGGACCTCAAGACCGACAGCCGCGTGCTCCAGTTCGCCTCGGTCGGCTTCGACGTGGCCGTGTTCGAACTGACCATGGCGCTGACCGTCGGCGGCAGGCTCGTGCTCGCCCCCGACGAGGTGCGGGTCGCGGGCCCGGCGCTCACGGACTTCCTGCGGGAGCGCCGGATCACCCACATGATCCTGCCGCCGTCCCTGGTCGCCGCGCTCCCCGAGGACTGCGAACTCCCCGCCGGCTCCACGATCCTGGTGGGCACCGAGACCGTGCCGCCGGACGTGATCGGCCGCTGGGCGGGCAGGCTCAACCTGCTCGCCGCCTACGGCCTGACCGAGGCCACGGTGAACTCCACGCTGTGGCGCGCCAGGACGGGCTGGTCCGGCGCGGTCCCGATCGGCGTCCCCGACCCCAACACCACGGTCTACGTGCTGGACTCCGCCCTGCGCCCGGTGCCGCCCGGCGTGGTGGGGGAGCTGTACGTCAGCGGTCGCGGCCTGGCCCGCGGCTACCTGAACCGGGCCGCGCTCACCTCGGAACGGTTCGTGGCCTCGCCGTTCGGCGATCTCGGCGAACGCATGTACCGCACGGGCGACCGGGCGCGGTGGCGGGCCGACGGCTCCCTGGACTTCCTCGGCCGGGTCGACGACCAGGTCAAGATCCGAGGGTTCCGCATCGAGCTCGGCGAGATCGAGGCCGCCCTCACCCGGCACCCGGCGATCACCCAGGCCACCGTCGTGGCCGACCGCGAAGGCGACGTCACCCGGCTCGTCGGCTACGTCGTCGGCGACGCGGATCCCCTGGAACTGCGGGCTTTCGTGGCCGACCGCCTGCCCGAGTACATGGTCCCGGCGACCGTCCTCACGCTGGACGGCCCGCTGCCGCTCACCCCGAACGGCAAGGTGAACCGCAAGGCGCTGCCCAAACCGGACTGGTCGGCCCTCACCGGCGACGACCGCCCGGCCACCGAGCAGGAACAGGTGATCGCGGACCTGTTCGCGTCGATCCTGGAGCTGCCGTCGGTCGGCGTGCACGACGACTTCTTCGCGCTGGGCGGCCATTCCATGTCGTCCATGCGGCTGGTCGGCCAGGTCAGGGCCGCGCTCGGCGTCGAGCTGTCCATCCGGGACGTGTTCGACTCGCCCACCGTGGCCGGGCTCGCCGCACGGCTCGCGGGCGCGGCGGACGCCCGTCCGCCGCTGGTGCCCACCAGCAGGCCCGAGGTGCTCCCGCTCGCCCCGCCGCAGCGCTGGCAGTGGGAACGCGGCCGCGCCAACGACCACGCGCTCTCGCTGCGCTCGGCCGACGGCTTCGACGCCGGCGTGCTGGCGCGGGCGTGGGCGGACGTCGTGGAACGGCACGAACCGCTGCGCACCGCGTGCGACGGCGCGGAGCAGCGGCCCGGCACCCCGCCGGTGCTGGAGCTCGACCCGGTGACCGACGACCTGGCCGCCCGGCTCGCGGAACTGGCGCGGGACAACGGGTTCCCGGTGCGGGCGACGCTGGTCACCGACCGGTCCGGCGCGCAGGCGTTCCTGCTCACCGCGCACTACCTCGTGCTCGACGAGTGGTCGGTGGTGCCGCTGTTCCGCGACCTGACCACGGCGTACACCGCGAGGCTCGCCGGCCGCACGCCGGGCTGGGCGCCGCTGCCGGTGACCTACGCCGACTACACGACGTGGGCGCGGGGCTGGCTCGACACCGCGGCCGCGCCGCAACTCGACCACTGGCGAGCGGTCCTGCGCGGCGCGCCCGCGGAACTGGCGCTGCCGTTCGACCGGCCGCGTCCCGCCGAGCCCACCGGGGCCGCGGGCGTCGTCGAGTTCGAGCTGGACCCGGTGCTGCACCAGGGGATCGACCGGCTCGCCCGCGAGACCGGCACGAGCCTGTTCATGGTCGTGCAGGCCGCGCTGGCGGTGCTGCTGACCCGGCACGGCGCGGGGGAGGACCTGCCGATCGGCACGCTGGTCGCGGGCCGGAGCGAGGAGGCGCTGGCCGACCTGGTCGGCTGCTTCTTCAACACCGTGCTGCTGCGCACCGACACCGCGGGCGACCCGAGCTTCACCGAGCTGCTGACCCGGATCCGCGAGACCGACCTCAGCGCGTTCGACCGGCAGGACGTCCCGTTCGCGGACGTGCTGGCCGCCGGGGCGCCGCGGCCAGGGGTGATGCTGATCCACCACGAGCGCGCCAGGGCCGAGGTGCTCGAAGGCGGGATCGGCGAGTTCCACGCCGTCCCGGTCCCCACGACCGACGTCGACCTGACGCTGAGCCTGTACGAGCCGCGGGGCGGCGGACCCGTCCCCTGCGAGTTCATCCACCCCACCGACCTCTTCGACCGGGCCACGGTCGAGGGGCTGGCGGCCGAAGTCGTCGGCGTGCTCGCGGCCGCGGTCGCCGACCCGTCCGTTCCCACCAGGAGGACCCAGTCATGAGCAACCCGTTCGAGGACAACGAGGGCCGCTTCCTCGTCCTGCTCAACGACGAGGAGCAGCACTCGCTGTGGCCGTCGTTCGTCGACGTCCCCGCCGGGTGGCGGCCGGTGTTCGGCGAGGACACCCGCGAGGCGTGCCTGGCCTACGTCGAGTCGCGCTGGACCGACCTGCGCCCCAAGAGCCTGCGCGAGGCCATGGCCTGACGGTGATCCCGTTGGGGCCCACCGGGTTCCTGGAGTGACCCACCCGTTCGAGCGGGTTCCTTCGCTCGAACGGGTGGGCACCGGTCCGATCGGCCGGAAGCCGTCCGATCGTTGCCTACCTTCGCGGCATGACGATGGTCGAGACCGCCTCCGAGATCGAGGCAGTGGTGCGCGACACCCTTGCCGCGCACCAGTCCTTCTACCTGGCGACGTCCGGCAGCGCGGGCCCGTGGGTCAACGGCGCGTACTTCGCCGAGACCGGCCTGTTCACCCTGTCGCTGGTGCTGGAGCAGCGCGGCCGCACCCTCGCCGCGCTCCGCGACAACCCCGTGGTGTCGGTGATCATCTCCTCCGGCACGCCCGCCGAGCCGTTCCTCCAGGCGCAGGCGACCGCGCGGATCGTGCGGGGTGCTGAGGCCGACGAGGTGCGCCGGGTGCTGCTCGCGAAGGTGCCGCAGGTCGAGCCGTTCCTGGGGACGCCGATCGAGGCCGTGCAGCTCCAGGTGATGGCATGGCGCGCGACGGACATCCCGAACGGGTGGCTGCCAGGGCGGGACCTCGTCGACAGCGGGGTCTGAGCCGGTGGGGCGGGTGCGCCCGCTCCGGGGCACCCGCCTCGCGGCCACCACGCTCAGGCGTTGCGGGCCAGCCATTCCTTGACCTGCTGGGCGTACTGGGGCGCCCACTGGGGGGACCAGCGCTGGAAGTAGACGTGCATCGTCGCCGCGTGCAGGACGTGGGCGAGGTCGGTGCGCTGTTCCCAGTCGTCGGGGACGGGGCAGGCGTCGGTGTAGGCGTCGAGGAAGACGCCGCGGCCTGCGGGGAAGCCGTCGAAGATGTGCTCGTCGAGCTTGCCGAAGTCGCGGAAGCGGTCGGCGTAGGTGGCGTGCTCGAAGTCGAGGACGCAGGTGACGCGGCCGTTCGACACCAGGAAGTTGGGCAGCCACAGGTCGCCGTGCACCAGTGCGGGGGTGCTGGCGGCGGGGTCGAGGCGGGCGACGGCGGCCATGACGGTGGTCCGGACGGTGTCGTCGAGGACGTCGGTCCGGCCGAGCAGGGCGGTCAGCTCGGCGTCGACGGACTCGGGCAGGGTGGCGGGACCGTCGCCCTGCGGGTCGCCGAAGTGGCTCCCGCGGATGCCGTGCACCCGGCCGACGAGCTCGCCGAGGTCGCGGCACAGGATCTTGCGCCGGTCCTCGTCGAGCGACTCCCACACGTCACCGGCCGCGTCGCCCTCGTGGAACTCCTGCACGAGCACCGGGCCGTCCGCGTCCGGGTCGTGGGGGATCAGGGTCCGGTAGCGGACGACGGGGATGTCGTGGGCGGCGGCCAGGCGGGTGGTGGCGACGAGCCGGTGGAAGTGGGCGGGGTCGCGGTCGCGTTGGGGGATCTTGACCAGCAGGCGGCCCTCGTCGGTGGCGGCGACCCACTGCTTGCTGGTGTGGCCGGCGTCCAGCCGGTGCACGGAGTCGACGCGCAGGCCGGGGCAGGCGCGTTCCAGGACGTGGCGGATCGTGGTGTCCGCGGGAACTGTCGTCAACGCGCCTGCCCAACCTCGTGGTCACCCGGTCGGCGTGACGATAGCGGTCAGCGCTGGTCCGACCACGCGGCCCACAGCTCGGCGTAGCGCCCGCCCGCCTCGACCAGCTCGGCGTGGGTGCCGGACTCGACGACGCGGCCGTGGTCGAGCACGACGACGCGGTCGGCGGTGGCGGCCTGGGTGAGTCGGTGGGCGACGAGGAGGCCGCTGCGGCCCGCCAGCGCGGCGGTGGCGGCGGACTCCAGGACGCGGGCACCGGCGCTGCCCGCGTCGGCGGTCGCCTCGTCCAGCACGGCGATCGGCGGGTCGGCCAGGACGAGCCGGGCGAGGGCGAGCTGCTGGGCCTGGGCGACGGTGAGGCGGTGACCGCCCTCGCCGACGACGGTGGCGAGGGCGTCGGGCAGGGCGCGGGCCCACGGGAGGGCGCCGACGCGGTCGAGGGCGGCGTGCAGGTCGTCGTCGGTGGCGGTCGGCCTGGCCAGGCGGAGGTCGTCGGCGAGGGTGCCCGCGAAGACGTGGACCTCCTGGGTGATCAGCGCGATGGCGCGCCGGGTCGTGGCGGGGCCGAGGTCGTCGATGTCGGTGCCGCCGAACGTGATCGTGCCCCGGCTGGGGCGGTGCACGCCCGCGACGAGCTTGGCCAGCGTGGTCTTGCCCGCGCCGGACGCGCCGACGAGCGCGACGCGTTCGCCGGGGTCGAGGTGGAGCTCGATGTCGGCGAGCACGTCGTGGCCCGCCTCGTAGGCGTGGCCCAGGCCCGCGACCTTGAGCGTCGTGTCGGACGGCACCTCGCCGGTGTCCTCGGGGGTGGCGGGGCGGTCCGCGACGCCGACGAGGCGGGCCAGGCTGGCGGCGGCGGACTGGGCGTCGTCGGCCAGCGACAGGGCGGCGTTGATGGGGTTGAACAGGCTGTGGAAGTACAGCGCGGCGGCGGTGGCCGTGCCGATGGTGGCGGTCCCGGCGCCCACCAGGAAGAACCCGGTGACCAGCAACGCGGTCAGGCCGACGTACTCGGCCAGGTTGAGCCTGCTGAAGAACCCGCCGAGCAGCCGGATGCACCGCATGGTCGTGCCCACCGCCGCGCCGGACCGCTCGGTGACCCGCCGCACGTGCTCGTCGGTCAGCCCGAACGCGCGCACGGTCGACGAACCGCCGATCGTCTCCAGCAGCTGTTGTTGCTGCGCCCCGATCGCGACGCGTTCGGCGCTGTACATGGTCTTCGCGTTGCGCCCGTACCACCGCACGGTCAGCACCTGCACCGGCGCGGCGGCGAGCACGGCGAGCGCGAACCGCCAGTCGAGCACGGCCAGCGCGCCCAGCGTCAGCACGATGGTCAGCGCCGAGCGGGCCAGCAGCGGCAGCGCCTGCCGCACGGCTTCGGCGATCTTGGTGACGTCACCGGTGACCCGCGCGGTCAGGTCGCCGGACCCGGCCCGTTCGACCTGCTCCAACGGCAGGTTCAGGGCGCGGTCGACGAACCGCTCGCGCAGCTCCGCCAGCATGCTCTCGCCGAGCCGGGAGATCAGCGCCGCGCCGATCGCCGTCGCGACGCCCTGCGCCACCGCGACCAGCGCGAGCAGCACGACCGGCCGGGTGATGTCGGTCGACGGCCGCCTCGCGGCGACGAGGTCGACGATGTCGCCGAGCAGGGGAGCGGTCGCCAGCCCGACGGCGGTGCCCGCGAGCAGCACCGCGATCGTCGTCGACGCCAGCAGGCGCTGCGGCCGCACCAGCTTCCGCACGGCCGCCCAGGTCTGGGCCGTGCCCGCGGTGGGGAGGAGCTCGCTCATGCCAGCACCGTCGCCCGGTAGTCGGCGTCGTGCACGAGGTCGGCGTGCGAGCCCTCGGCCGTCAGCACACCACCGGTCAGCACCACGATCCGGTCGGCCGTGGCGAGCAGTGCCGGACTGGTGGCCACCACGATGGTCGTCCTCCCCCGCCGCATCCCGCGGATCCCCTGTGCCAGGGCCATCTCCGTCACGGCGTCGATCGCCGTGGTCGGGTCGTGCACCACCAGCACCGGAGGTGCGGCGGCCAACGCCCGTGCGAGCGCCACGCGTTGGCGCTGCCCGCCGGACAGCGACCGGCCGCGTTCGGCGACGACGGTGTCCGCGCCCTGCGGCAGCGCCTCGACGACGTCGTGCACGGCGGCCGCGGTCATGGCGCGGTCGACCTCCTCGGGTCGGGCCGACACCGCGCGGATGTTGTCCACCACGCTGTCGGAGAACAGGTCCGCCTCGTGCGCGGCCACCAGGATCGCGGCCCGCACCCCGCTGGGGTCCAGTGTGGACAGCGCGACGCCGTCCAGCTCGACCGTCCCGGCCTCCGGGTCGACCTCGCGCGCCAGGCAGTGCAGCAACGCGGTCGCGTCGGCCGGGTCCGCCGCCACGACGCCGAGCAGCTCGCCCGGCGCCACGTCGAGGTCGATCCCGCGCAACGTGCCGTGCGTGAGCCCGCGCAGCCGGACCGCGCCCGCGACCGGCGTCGGCACGGCGTCCTCGCCCGCGACCAGGTCGGCGGGGGCGCCCAGCACCTCGGCGATCCGGGCGGCCGAAGCGCGGCCCATCGCGAACGCGCCGTTGACCCACGAGATCACGTTGAGCGGCCACAGCAGGAACTGCGCCAGCCCGACCGCGGCGACGAGCCCGCCGACCGTGATCGCGCCGTCGGCCGCCAGCGTCCCGCCGACCAGCGCGATCAGCGCCAGCAGCAGCCCGGTGACCGCGAGCATCGACCCGTCGAGCCAGGCCTGGGCCCGCGCCGACCGGATGGCCGCGCGCATCGAGCCCTGGCTGGTGCCGCGGTACCGGTCGACGGCGGCGCGCTCGGCGCCGAAGCCCTTGAGCGAGCGCAGGCCGGCGACCAGGTCGGCGGCGATCCCGGACGCGTGCGCGGCCCGTTCCTGCTCGGCCTCGCTGCGCCGTTCCAGCGGCTTGCCCAGCACGTGCGCGAGCCACAGCAGCAGGGGAGTGGCGACCAGCACCACGAGCCCGAGCACCACGGACACCCGCAGCAGCGCGACCGCGCCCACCAGCAGGCCCGTGCCCGCCGCGACGGCCGTGGGCAGCGCGCGGTTCACGTGGCCGACCCGCAGCGCGTCGCTGGTCGCGATGGTGACCAGCCCGCCCGCGAGCCTGCCCGTCCCGGCACCGCCGCGGTGGTCGAGCACGCGGGTGGTGACCTGGACCCGCAGCGCGTGCGCGGCCCGCTCGGAGGCCAGCTCACCGGCCTGGAGGCTGATCCGGAAGCTGACCGACAGCACCGCGAACACCACGCCGAGCGCCACCAGCCACCACACCAGCTCCGCGGTCGCGCCGGTCGACACCGCGCGGTCGATCACCACGCCGATGATCACCGGGACCAGCGCCTCGCCCGCCTGGTGGCCCGCGCCCGCTATCGACGCCGCCGTCACGTGGCGCCACTGGCCCCTGATCGCTGACTTCAGGACATCGCGACCCGTCGGATCTCCGGCGCGCACAAACCCACCCCATGCAGTTGGACAGCGGACGTAACGGTAGGTAAGGCTACGCTAATCTGGCGGACGTCCAGGGGGTCGGCTTCGACACAGGGGAGATGCGGTGGACACCGCGGTGCAGGCGCGACCACGTGGCGGCACGGGCCACGCGGTGCGCGCGGTCGGGCTGGTGGTCGCCATCGGCGTGCTGGTCCTGGTGTTCGTGCTGAGCCTGTGGGTCGGCTCGCGCGACATCCCGTTCGCGTCCACCTGGCACGTGCTGCTGCACAACGACGGCTCGACCGAGGCCGTGATCATCCACGACCTGCGGGTCCCGCGCGGCCTGATGGGATTGCTGGTGGGCGGCGCGCTCGGCCTGGCGGGTGCGCTCATGCAGGCGCTGACCCGCAACCCGCTGGCCGACCCCGGCCTGCTCGGCGTCGAGATGGGCGCCGCGACGGCCGTGGTCGTCGCCATCGCCTTCACCGGCGTCTCCACGGTCACCGGCTACATCTGGTTCGCCTTCGCGGGCGCGGCCGCCGCGTCCGTCCTCGTCTACGTGCTGGGCTCGTCCGGTCGTTCCGCCGCCACACCGGAACGGCTGGTGCTGGCCGGTGCCGCGATCACGGCCGTGCTGGTCGCGTTCGTGTCGGCCGTGCTGGTGCTCGACACGCAGGCGTTCAACTCCTTCCGCTTCTGGGACGTCGGCGCGCTGGCGGGCCGCAAGATGGACGCGGTCGCGCAGGTCGCGCCGTTCATCCTGGTCGGCGTCGCCCTCGCCCTCGGCCTGGCCCGTTCGCTCAACGTCCTGGCACTGGGCGACCAGACGGGCAAGGCGCTCGGCGCGAACCTGGGCCGCACCCGCGCGCTCGGCGCGCTCGCGGTCACGCTGCTCTGCGGCGCCGCCACGGCCGCCGCGGGGCCGATCGCGTTCATCGGCCTGACGATCCCGCACGTGGCGCGGATGATCGCGGGCTCCGACCAGCGGTGGGTGCTGCCGTACTCGCTGGTGCTGGCCCCGATCCTGCTGATCGGCTCGGACGTGGTCGGGCGGGTCGTCATCGCGCCCGCCGAGCTCCAGGTCGGCATCGTGACGGCGTTCCTCGGCGCGCCGGTGTTCATCGCCCTGTGCCGCCGCCGGAAGCTGGCGCAGCTGTGAGCGCCCCGGCGCGCGAGCGCGCGGCCGTCCGGGGTCGGGTCGTCCGCACGGCCCACGTGTCCTTCCGGGTGGCCGAGCGCGCGGTCGTGGTGTGCCTGGCGCTGCTGGCCGTCGTCGTGGGCGTCGGGCTGGTCACGCTGACCACCGGCGACTTCGAGCTGACCGTCCCCGAGGTCGTCAAAGCCCTGCTGGGCCAGGGTGACGGGGCGTCCGACTTCATCGTGCTCACGCTGCGGCTGCCCCGGCTGGTGACCGGCCTGCTGGTCGGCGCCGCCCTCGCGGTCAGCGGCGCGATCCTGCAGAGCCTGTCCGGCAACCCGTTGGCCAGCCCGGACATCATCGGGTTCGTGCAGGGGTCCGCTACCGGCGCGATCCTGGTGATCGTGCTCGCCGACGGCAGCATGGTCCAGATCGGCGCGGGCGCGGTGGTCGGCGGCGTGGCGACCTCGGCGGTGGTCTACGTGCTGGCGTTCAAGCAGGGCGTGCAGGGGTTCCGGCTGATCCTGATCGGCATCGGCGTCAGCTTCGTCATGCTGTCGCTCAACAAGTACCTGATCACCCGCGCGTCGCTGTCGGACGCGATCGCCGCGCAGGCGTGGCAGGTCGGCGGGCTCAACGGCCGGGGCTGGGAGCACGCGCAGGTCGTCGGGGCCGCCGCCGCGGTGCTGCTGCCGCTGGCCCTGTACTTCGGCCGACGGCTGGCGCTGATGGAGATGGGCGACAGCACGGCCAAGGGCCTGGGCGTCGACTCCGAGCGCACCCGGCTCGCGCTGATCGCGATCAGCGTCGGGCTGGCGGCCGTGGCGACCGCGGCCGCCGGACCGGTGTCGTTCCTCGCGCTGGCCGCACCGCAGCTCGCCCGCAGGCTCACCGGGTCCTCGGGCGCCGGGCTGGTCCCGGCCGCCCTGATGGGCGCGCTGCTGCTGACCGCGGGCGACCTCGCGGTGCAACGCCTGTTCTCGCCCGCCCAGCTCCCGGTCGGCATCGCGACCGGTGCCCTCGGCGGGCTGTACCTGATCTGGCTGCTGGCGCACGAATGGCGAAGGGGTGTCGCACGATGACGAGACTGCGTGCGGAGGACCTGACGCTGGCCTACGACCAGCGCACCGTCGCCGAGGGGCTCGGCGTCGTGATCCCCGACGGCTCGTTCACGGTCATCGTCGGGCCGAACGCGTGCGGCAAGTCGACGTTGCTCAAGGCGTTGGCGCGCATGCTGAAGCCGCGCGCGGGCGCGGTGTACCTGGACGGCGAGGCCATCTCCTCCTACAAGTCCAAGGAGGTCGCGCGCAGGCTCGGCCTGCTGCCGCAGACCTCGATCGCGCCCGGCGGCATCACCGTCGGCGAGCTGGTCGCCCGCGGCCGCTACCCGCACCAGCGGCTGCTCAAGCAGTGGTCCGCGCAGGACGAGGCCGTCGTCACCGACGCGATGCGGCTGACCAACGTGCTGGAGCTGTCCGACCGGATGCTCGACGAGCTGTCCGGCGGCCAGCGGCAACGGGTGTGGCTCGCGATGGTGCTGGCGCAGGAGACGACCATCCTGCTGCTGGACGAGCCGACGACGTTCCTCGACATCGCCCACCAGGTCGAGGTGCTCGACCTGTGCGCGGACCTGCACGAGGAGGGCGGCCACACGCTCGTGGCCGTGCTGCACGACCTCAACCAGGCCTGCCGCTACGCCACCCACCTGATCGCGATGAAGCCCGGCCAGGGCATCGTCGCGCAAGGCGACCCGTCGGAGATCGTGACGGCGGAGCTGGTCGAGGACGTGTTCGGCCTGCCGTGCCGGGTGGTGCCGGACCCGGAGACCGGGACACCGCTGGTCGTGCCGCTCAAGCGGCAGCGGGTCCCGGCCGCCGAGTCCCTCACGGCGCTGTGAGGTCCTAGGAGACGACGACTTCGCTCGCCGTCGACACCGCGAAGGCCTCGCTGACGGCGACCACCTCCAGGGTCACCTCCTCGCCCTCGGCCTTGGCCACGGCGGGGACGAAGTAGGCGTCGTTGGGGGTGCCGCCCAGGAAGGTCCGCGTGCCGTCCGCGTCGCGCTTGAACACCCGGTACTGGCGCACCGCGTCGGGCGACCGGACCCAGCCGAGCCGCACGGCCGCCGTGGTGGTGCTGCTCCGCGCCACCTGCTCGACGGTGACCGGCCCCGGCGCGGCGATCTCCGCGGGCGTGGCGGTCTCGTGCACGCCGAGCCTGCCGACGTACCCGGTGAACGCGCCACCCGCCGTGACCCGCAAGGAGATCCCGACCAGCACGCGGTCGGCGTGGGCGTCGAGCGCGAACACCGCGCGCTGCCAGCCTCCCGCCGAGTCGCCGACGTCCAGGAGCTCGGTGGTGTCCGGCGCGTCGGCGAACTGGAGGCCGACCAGCAGCCGGGACGGGCCCGCGGCACCGGAGTCGTAGACCAGCTCCAGGCTCGCCGCGCCGCCCAGGGCGAGCTCGGTGGCGAACAGCCGGATGTCGTTGTCCGCGCTCGGGGTCCCGGTGACCTTGAGCGACGTGCCGCCGTCCCAGGCCCTGTCCCAGTCCAGGCCGGGCACGACCTTCGTGCCGGTCGAGCCGACGCTCCAGCGCCAGGTCGGCAGCACGTCCTGCAGGCTCAGGTTGTGCCACGGGCTCGTGCTCACGACCTGCCCGTCGACCGCGAACAGCCGCCCGTGACCGGTGTCGAAGTTCGTGACGAACGGCAGCGAGGTGATCGGCGTCAGCTCGGTGACGTAGTGCGCGACGCCCTTCCAGCTCGCGGTGGACGTGGTGTTCGCCGGGTCGCCGTTCGGACCGACCCAGAACCTGTTGTCCCGCGCGTAGAAGTCCGCCGGACCCGTCGAGCTCTTGAACGTCCACTCCGGACGGTAGAAGCCGAGCGAGGTCACGTGCGGCTGGTCCTCCGGGAACACCGACGACCAGCCGACCGCGGTGTTGTAGCCGTTGGACTCGACGTCGACCCCGGAGAACAGCTCGTACGGGCTGCGGCCCAGCGACCGGGCGAGCGCGGCGGAGCCCGCCAGACCCGAGCCGCTCCACCAGAAGTTGAGGAACATCTGGTCGCTCACGCGGGTAGCGCCGTCCTGCAGGAACATCTGGTTGCTCGCGGTCAGGGCGTTCTGCCAGCTGACGCCGCCGGTGCGGGTCATGGCGTCGTACCAGATGACGTGCAGCCCACTGGCCCGCAGCTGGGCGACCATGTCGCGCATCGCCGCGGCCAGCGCCGCGTCACCGCCCGCCGTCTCCTGGTTGACGAACCACCCGTCGAACCCGTGGTGCCGGGCGACCTCGACCATCTTGTCCGCCACCGGGAACCGGTCCCCGTCGCGCTGCACGAAGTCGCGCACCCACTGGATCCGGCCGCCGTACGCGGTGGGCGGCAGGAACACGTTGCCGACCACCTTGACGCCGTTGCGGTGCGCGGCGTCGGTGACGGTCGGGTTCGGCGCCAGGATCAGCCCCTCCGACGCCGAGCCGCCCCAGAAGACCAGGGTGTCCATGTACTGCCAGTAGTTGGTGGCGTAGTAGTTGATTTCCAGCGCGCCCTGCGCCGGGTTCCCGCTGGTCGGCGCGTACGCCACCAGCGGCTGCACCTTCGCCTCGCCGGGGTGCGCGTGCGCGTTGGCGGGACGCGCGGGCACCGCCCTCGGCGCGAGCGGGACGCTCGCCCGGTTGAACCGGGCGTCGGGGTCGGTGGCCGGGTCCCAGGCCAGCAGGGTGTTCGGGTGCCAGTAGGACGCGAACGGCTGGATGCCCGCCGCCGCGTCGACCTCGGCCTCGGCTCGCGGGAAGCCCGTCGGGAGAAGGGGAGTGGCCGCTGCCGCGAGGCCCAACTTCATGAACTGCCGCCGTGTGGACACCCTCCCGACCCTAGATGTCCATACCAATTCTCCCGTCGCACCCATTGGGGTGAAAGGGAATGGCCAACCAAGACAGCGCTTTCACGCTCGGTGTTCCCGACCGACCGGGGGTTGACGGTGCCGCCCGGCGACCGGTGGGGTGGTGGGTTGCCCCGGTGCGACCGCGATCACTTCCCGGTGTCTCGACTGGTCAGAGCGTTTACCGGCGTGCGGCCGGAGGTACAGGGGGCTCATGAACATGCGTCGTGCACTGGTCGTGACAGCGCTGTGCGCCGCGGGCGCGGGCACCGTCTTCGCGGTGACGGGTTCGGCCACCGCCTCCCCGACGCCCGGCAGCGGGTTCTCCAACGTCAAGTGCACCGACCAGGCGGACTACGCCGGTGACGCGCGCAGCGCCGCGGAGATCAACAGCGTGGGCTTCGCCACCGGCACCTGCCCCGTGCCCCGCCCGTACACCGAGGGCGTGAAGTGCACGGACCAGATCGACTACGCGGGCGACCACCGGAGCAACGCCGAGATCAACAGCCTCGGCTCGGTCTCCGGGTCCTGCCCCGTCCCCGAGAGCTGACCCCACCGCGTCCCCCGCGCCCCGGTGCCCACCGGGGCGTTTTCGCGCGCGCGGGGAAAAACGACAATGAATTCCGGGGTCGATTTGACAAAGGGGTGAGAATGAAAGATCGGCACCAAGGAATTGGTTCCGCCGATTCTGCATCTATTGTAGCACCGCGAAAGGACAGGCCACCACATGGAGGAATTGCTCGCGGAACGTGAACGCGTCGCATTCCTGTACCGCAAGCTCGACGCCCAGCGGGCCGTCGCACTGCGCGCGCTGGAGGAGGCCCTGGGCGACACGACCGCCCAGCGCTGGCAGCGCGAGGTGTCCGTGCGGACGCTGTCCGACCAGCTCAGCAGGCTGAGGGTCGCCGACGACGGGCTCTGCTTCGGCCGCACCGACCACGTCGACGGCACCCGCACCTACATCGGCCGGGTGGGGCTGTTCGACGAGCAGGACGAGTACGAGCCCCTGCTCACGGACTGGCGCGCCCCCGCCGCCCGCCCGTTCTACGTGGCGACCGCCGCCGTCCCCGAAGGACTGACCAGGAGGCGGCACTTCCACACCCGCGGCCGCCGCTTGCAGGACTTCCACGACGACGAGCTGCGGTTGGACGGCGTCGCGCTGACGGCCGCGCTGGACGCGCCGCGCGAGGAGGTCATGCGCGACATCGTCGCCACGATCCAGGTCGAGCAGGACGAGATCATCCGCTTCGACCACCCCGGCGTCCTGGTCGTGGAGGGCGGTCCCGGCACCGGCAAGACCGCCGTCGCGCTGCACCGCGTCGCCTACCTGCTCTACACCCAGCGCGAACGCCTGGCCAAGCGGGGCGTGCTGGTCGTGGGCCCGAACTCCGGGTTCCTCCGCTACATCGGCAACGTGCTGCCGTCGCTGGGGGAGACCGACGTCGTGTTCGCCTCGCCCGGCGACCTCATGCCCCGGCTCCGCACCGTCCGCGAGGACGTCCCGGAGGTCCAGCGCCGCAAGGGCGGTCTCGGGATCCTGGACCTGCTCGCCGCCGCCGTCGCGCAGCGCCAGGAGCTGCCCGCCGAGCCCGTCCCGATCGAGCTGGAGCACTGCGTCGTCCACCTCGACGCCGCCGTCGCCGAAGTGGCCCGCACCCGCGCCCGGCAGGCCGGGCTGCTGCACAACCACACCCGCGTCGTCTTCCACGAGGCGCTGGTGGACGTGCTGCTGGACGTGGCGCTGGCCGAGATCGACGAGCCGTGGGACGGCGTGGCCGCGGACGTGCGCCGGGAGCTGTACGCCCACCGCGAGCTGCGCGCCGCCGTCGACGTGCTGTGGCCCGCCCTCACCCCGCGCAGGTTGCTGGCCGAGCTCTACGAGTCCCCGGACCGCTGCGCGGAGCTGGGTGTCCCGGAGTTCCACCGCGAGGTCGGCCGGGCGTGGACGGTGTCCGACGTCCCGCTGCTCGACGAGGCCGCCGAGCTGCTGGGCGAGCACGCCCTGAAGCCCAAGGAGGAGAAGGCGGGCCAGGAGTACGCGCAGGGCGTGCTGGAGATCCTGGACACCGATCCCACGATGGACCCCGACCTGCTGCGCGCGGTGGACCTGATCGACGCCGAGCACCTGGCCGAGCGGCACGAGGAGCGCGACCACCGCTACCTAGCCGAGCGCGCGGCCGCCGACCGCGAGTGGACCTACGGCCACGTCGTGGTGGACGAGGCCCAGGAGCTGTCCGAAATGGACTGGCGGCTGCTGTTCCGGCGCTGCCCCAGCAAGTCCATGACGATCGTGGGCGACCTGTCGCAGCGCCAGTCCGCCGCCGGTGCCCGCGGCTGGTCGGACGTGCTGGACCGCTACGCGGGATCCCGCTGGGCCTACCGCGAGCTGACCCTGAACTACCGCACCCCGGCGGAGGTCATGGACGTGGCGGCCGCGGTGCTGGCCGAGGTCGACCCGACCGCGACCGTCCCGAGGTCCGTGCGCCGCAACGGCATCGCACCGTGGGCGGCCGAGGTCGCCGACCTGCGCGGGGCCGTGGCCGCCGAGCTCGCGCTCCGGCACGGGGGGACGGTCGCGGTGATCGCCCCGGAGTCCGTCACCGACCTGCCCGGCCCGGTGATCACCCCGCGCGAGGCCAAGGGCCTGGAGTTCGACACCGTCCTGGTGCTCGAACCCCACCTGATGGCCGCGGGCGAGCGCTACGTGGCCCTGACCCGCGCCACCCAGCGGCTCGGCGTCCTGCACACCGCGCCGCTGCCCGCGTCGCTGCACGGCCTGCGCCCCCGAGCCGCCACGGGCGGGTGAGGGACGGAGATCCTACCGCTTGAGCAGCGGTAGGACCTCCGCGCCGAACAGCCTGATCGCCCCCAGCACGTCCTCCTGCGGCAGCCCGCCGACGTCCACCATCACCAGGTGCGCGTCCAGGTCCAGCGTCCGCGCCAGCTCGTTCAGCCGCCCCGCCACCTCGGCGGGGTCCCCGCACACGGCGGCCCCGTCCATCAGCAGGTCGACGTCCACGTCCCCGTCGCCCCGCCACGGGTCGGCGAACCGCGCGTACCCGTCCAGGTACGGCCGCCACCGCCGACGGGCCCGGACGGCGTCGTCCGCCACGAACACGTGGCTGGGCAGCGCGATCCGGCCCTTCGCGCCCATCGCGGCCCGGTACCGCTCCACCACCTCCAGGTGGGTCGCCGGATCCCGCAGCGTGCTGGGCAGCATCAGCGGCATCCCCAGCTCCGCGCCGAGGTCCGCCGACACCGCCGACCCGCTCCCGATCCACACCGGCGGGTGCGGCCGCTGCAACGGCCGGGGCGTGGTCGTCACCCCCGCCAGCGGCGGCCGGAACCGCCCCTCCCACGTGACGTCCGGCTCCTCCAGCAGCCGCAGCAGCAGCCGCAGGTTCTCGTCGAACCGCGCCCGCAGGTCGTCCGACCGCACGCCGAACACGGCGTCGGTGCGCGGCGACACCCCGCGCGCCACGACCAGCTCCGCCCGCCCGAGCGACAGCACGTCCAGCGTCGCCAGCTCCTCGGCCACCAGCACCGGGTCGCGGTGGGCGAGCAGGGTGACGCCGGTGGACAGCCGCAGCGTGGACGTGCGGGCCGCGATCGTGGCGAGCAGCAGCTCCGGCGCGGACACGATGTAGCGGGTGAAGTGGTGCTCGCCGATCGCGACGCCGGTGAAGCCCGCCTCCTCGGCCACCACGGCCTGTTCGACCACGGCCTGCAACCGGGTCGCCTCGCTGACGACGACACCGGTCGCGGGGTCCGGGAGGTGGTCGCCGAGGATCAGCAGGTAGACATCCATCGCGCCATCCTGCCCCGCCGGACTACCGTGGTCCTCCCGGTCACCGGGGATGACCACCGTCACACCGTCGACCCGGACGAGGACGGGCCGCGTGCCCAGGCCGCGCGGGCGAGTGGCCCGCGACGAGTGTGGAGGTCGACTGATGACAACCGTGGTGGACAACGTGCAGCTGCACCGCTACGAGGTCGTGCACGACGGCGCGCTCGCCGGCTACGCCCAGTACGAGCGCGGCGAGGGCACGATCACGTTCACGCACACCGTGATCGACGAGGCGTTCGGCGGGAAGGGGCTGGGGTCCACGTTGGTCCGGCACGTCCTCGACGACGCCCGCCACGCCGGGACCGCCGTGCTGCCCGCCTGCCCGTTCGTGCGCGGCTACATCGGCAAGCACCCCGACTACCTCGACCTCGTGCCCCCGGACCGTCGAGCGGAGTTCGCCCTGTAGCGGCATGCTACCTTCCGGTAGCCATGACGGACTGGACTGAGCCAGGTGTCTTCGAGGTAGCGCCGGGCGTGCACCGGATCCCGCTGCCGCTGCCGAACGACGGCCTGCACACGGTGAACGTTTACGCGATCGAGGACGGCGACGGCGTCGTCATGATCGACGCGGGGTGGGCGCTGGACGAGGCCACCGACCGGCTGGAGGCCGCCCTCGACACCCTCGGGTACGGGTTCGCCGACATCCGCCGGTTCCTCGTCACGCACATGCACCGCGACCACTACACGCTCGCCGTGGCGCTGCGCAGGCGGTTCGGCACGCGGATCGCGCTGGGCGTCGGCGAGCAGCCGTCGCTGGAGCGCATCCTCGGCGGCCGGGCCGACGCGCAGCTGTCCAACCTGCTCGGCTGGGGCGCGACCGACCTGGCCGAGCGCTGGCGGAAGGCGGCGGTGCCGCTGGAGCGCAAGTCCGTGGCGGCCTACGAGCTGCCCGATGAGTGGCTCACCGGCGCGAGCGTCGTGGACCTCGACAAGCGCGTGCTCAAGACCGTGCCCACGCCAGGCCACACCGCCGGCCACGTGGTGTTCGTGGACACCGCGTCGTCGCTGCTGTTCGCGGGCGACCACGTGCTGCCGCACATCACCCCGTCGATCGGCTTCGAGCCCTCGCGGCCCGAGCTGCCGCTGGGCGACTACCTGGACTCGTTGCGGCTGATGCGCGAGCACCCCGACCTGCGCCTGCTGCCCGCGCACGGCCCGGTGACCGACAGCGTCCACCGGCGCGTGGACGAGCTGCTGCGCCACCACGAGGAGCGGCTGGAGGCGACCGCGGCGTCCGTGGCGGGCGGCACGGCCACCGCGTACGAGACCGCGCGCAGGCTGGGCTGGACCCGCAGGCAGCGCCGGTTCGACGAGCTGAACCTGTTCAATCAGGTGCTGGCGACGGGTGAGACGTCGGCGCACCTGGACGTGCTGGTGCGCGACGGGCGACTCGCCGCGTCCACTGTGGACGGAGTCGTGCACTACAGCGCTACCCTCGGCTGATGGTGACACGGGGGGACGCGCGCCGCGAGCAGATCCTGTACGCGGCGATGGTGGTGTTCGCCGACCACGGCTACCACCGTGCGTCGTTGGCGGGCATCGCGGAGCAGGTCGGCATCAGCCAGACCGGGCTGCTGCACCACTTCCCGACCAAGCGGCACCTGCTCACGGCCGTGCTGGAGGCCCGCGACCGGCTCGACCGCGAGTGGCTGGCCGAGCTGGACCCCGACGGGTTGTCCGGGCCCCGGCTGCTGGTCAGCCTGCTGCGGCTGGTCGACCGCAACCGCAGGCTCGGCGGCCTGGTGCAGATCTACACCGCGCTGTCCGGCGAGAGCGTGACCGACGACCACCCGGCGCGGACCTGGTTCACCGACCGCTACGAGCGCGTCACGGGGTCCGTCGAGGACGGTCTGCGCCACGGCGTGGCACGGGGAACCGTGCGCCCGGACACCGACTGCGCGGCGCTGGCCCGCGAGGTCGTCGCCGTGATGGACGGCCTGCAGCTGCAGTGGCTGCTGCGCCCTGAACGGGTCGACATGGTCGCCTGCTTCCGCGACTACGCCACCCGGCTGGTCCGGTCGGTGGCCGTGGACCCGGCGCCGGTCGAGGCCCTGCTGGCCACCGCGGTCCCGGTACCGCTGACCGCGGGCGCCGGGTAACGTGCCGGTCACGAACCGACCGCCCGCTCGGTAGGAGGACGATGAGCCCGATCGACACCGCACTGGCCGCGCTCGACCTCGAGACCAAGGTCGGCTTGCTCGCGGGCCAGGACGTGTGGTCGCTGCCGGAGGTCCCGCACATCGGCCTGCGCTCGCTGGTCATGTCGGACGGACCCATCGGCGTCCGCGGCACCGAGTGGACGCCCGACGACCCGGCGGTCGTGCTCCCGAGCCCCACCGCGCTCGCCGCGACC
This sequence comes from Umezawaea tangerina, assembly GCF_003002815.1. Classification (GTDB taxonomy): domain Bacteria; phylum Actinomycetota; class Actinomycetes; order Mycobacteriales; family Pseudonocardiaceae; genus Umezawaea; species Umezawaea tangerina. Next base: position 140,844 of record NZ_PVTF01000010.1, read on the forward strand.
TGGGACCCGGCGCTGGCCAGGAGGGTCGGCACCCTGCTGGCCCAGGAGGCCCGCCGCAAGGGCGTGCACCTGCTGCTCGCGCCGACCGTGAACCTGCACCGAACCCCGTTGGGCGGCAGGCACTTCGAGTGCTACTCCGAGGACCCGCTGCTGACCGCGGGGATCGGCGTCGGCTACGTGCTCGGCGTGCAGGACGGCGGTGTCGGCGCGACCGTCAAGCACTTCGTCGCCAACGACTCCGAGACCGCCCGCTTCGTCCTCGACGCCGCCGTCGACGACCGCACCCTCCGCGAGCTCTACCTCGCCCCGTTCGAGGCGGTCGTGCGCGCGGGCGGCTGGGCGGTCATGTCCGCGTACAACGGCGTCAACGGGCGCACGATGTCCGAGAACGGCCTGCTGCAGAACGGTCTGCTCAAGGACGAGTGGGGCTTCGACGGCGTGGTCGTCTCCGACTGGACGGCCGCGAAGACCACCGCCGGAACCGCGCTGGGCGGTCTGGACGTCGCCATGCCCGGACCCGGCAACCCCTACGGCGCCAAGCTCGTCGAGGCCGTCCGCTCCGGCGAGGTCCCCGAGTCCGTCGTGGACGACATGGTCCGCCGCGTGCTGCGCCTAGCGGGCCGCGTCGGCCTGCTCGACGGCGTCGACCCGGTCGTGGCGCAGCCGCCGCCCGAGGTCGACGGCGACGCGCTGGCCAAGGAGGTGGCGGAGCGCTCGTTCGTGCTGCTGCGCAACGACGGCACGCTTCCGCTGGCGTCCCCGACCCTGGCCGTGGTCGGCATGGCGGCCGAACAGGCCCGCATCCTCGGCGGCGGCAGCGTCCACGTGTTCCCGCCGCACGTCGTGTCCCCTTTGGACGGTCTGCGCGACCGCGGCGTCGAGCTCGTCTACGAGCCCGGTGTCGACCCGCGCACCAAGCTGCCCGCCGCGTCCGGTCCGGAGTGGACGGACCCGGAGACCGGCGAGACCGGGCTGCGCATGGTGTTCCGCGACGCGGCGGGCGCCGAGCTCGGGCGCGTGCTGCTGGACGAGGCCAGGACCGGCTGGATCGGCAGGATGCCCGTCGAGCTCGACAGCTCGCTGCTGGACACCGTCGAGGTCACCGCCCTGTTCCGCCCGCTGGTGTTCGGCGAGCACCGGTTCGGCGTGGCGGGCATCGGCGACTTCGTGCTCACCGTCGACGGCGAGGTCCTGTTCGACGACAAGCAGGTCGCCTACGACGACGACCCGGCCGCGGGCATCCTGCTGCACCCCGAGACGCAGGTGACCGCCGAGGTCGCCGGTCCCGTGCTGGTGTCCCTGCGCCACAAGGTCTGGGTCCGCCCCGGCCTCGGCACCGTCGTCGGCCTCACCCTCGGCCACGCCGAGCCGGGCCCCTCCGACGACGAGCTCATCCGCCGCGCCGTGGTCGCCGCCGCGTCCGCCCAGGTGGCCGTCGTCGTGGTCGCCACCACCGAGGAGGTCGAGTCCGAGGGCTTCGACCGCCGCTCGCTCGCGTTGCCCGGCAGGCAGGACGACATGGTCTTCGCCATCGCCGCCGCCAACCCCCGCACCGTCGTGGTCGTCAACGCCGGGTCGCCCGTCGAGATGCCCTGGCTCGACGACGTCGCCGCCGTGCTGCTCACCTGGTTCCCCGGCCAGGAGGCGGGCGCCGCCCTGGCCGACGTCCTCTTCGGCGACGCCGAGCCCGCGGGCCGCCTCCCCACCACCTGGCCGGTGCGCGAAGACGACGCCCCGGTGCTCGACGTCGACCCCGTGGACGGCGTGCTCACCTACCGCGAGGGCCTGTTCATCGGCTACCGCGCCTGGCAGGGCCGCGACGTCCGCCCCGCCTTCTGGTTCGGCCACGGCCTCGGCTACACCACCTGGTCCTACGAGTCGATCGAGGTCACCGACCTCGCCACCGTCACAGTCACCGTCCGCCTCTGCAACACCGGCACCCGCGCGGGCCGCGAGGTCGTCCAGGTCTACCTCGTCCCCGAGACCCCGCTACCCGACCGCCCGACCCGCTGGTTGGCGGGCTTCGCCTCGGTCGCGGCGGAGGCGGGGGAGACCGTCGAGGTGGTGGTCGAGGTGCCGGAGCGGGCCGTCCAGGGCTGGGAGGACGGCGCGTGGCGGACGTTGACCGGGACGTACGTCGTCGAGGTCGGCCACGACTACGGCGACACCCGGCTGACCGCCGAGCTGAAGATCACGTGACCGACCTGCCCGCCGACTGGTCCGCCTGGCGCGACCGCGTCGACGTGTCCACCTACGACGACCGCTGGCGCCGGATGGCCGCCGCCGGCCACGACCCGCACGGCGAAGCCTCTTTGGTCATGTCGTACTCACCGGGAAGCGTCCTCGACGGCGGCTGCGGCACCGGCCGCGTCGCCATCGAACTGGCCGGCCGCGGCGTCCACGTCGTCGGCGTCGACCACGACCAGACCATGCTCACTGCGGCTCGCGGCAAAGCCCCTGACCTGCGCTGGGTGCAGTCGGGCCTGGAGTCCATGGCCCTCGACGAACTCTTCGACCTCGTCGTCCTCGCCGGCAACGTCATCCCGTACGCCTCGCCGGACGTCCGCGCCACGGCCGTCGCCACCTGCGCGTCCCACCTGTCACCCGGCGGCCGTCTCGTCGCGGGCTTCCAACTCCGCCCGGACTGGCCTTCGGTGGTCGAGTACGACGGGTGGTGCGAGGTTGCGGGGCTACGCCTTGAGGACCGCTGGGCCACGTGGGACCGGGAGCCTTATGCGGGTGGGAACTACGCGGTCAGCGTCCACGTCAAGCAGTGAAAAAGCCCCTCAACGCCGAGGGGCCGGTTGCGACGGCGTGCCGCGTCGCGACCGGCCCGGGGGGCGGAGGGTGTCGAACTTGCCTCGGGGGCTGCGGGACGCGTTGGTCATGAAGATCAGCTACCCGACGCCGTCCGAGGTCAAACCACCCTCAGCGCGGCAACTTCACCACGGTCACGAAGAAGTCGTCGATCTGCCGGACGACCTCGATGAACCGGTCGAAGTCCACCGGCTTGGTGACGTAGGCGTTGGCGTGGAGGTTGTAGCTGCGCAGGATGTCCTCCTCCGCCTCCGACGTGGTCAGCACGACCACCGGGATCGACCGCAGCCGCTCGTCGGCCTTCACCTCGGCCAGCACCTCGCGCCCGTCCATCCTGGGCAGGTTGAGGTCGAGCAGGATGAGGCCGGGCCTGGGGGCGTTGGCGTGTTCGCCCTCGCGGCGCAGGAACTGGAGGGCCTCGACGCCGTCGCGGACGACGTGCAGCGAGTTGCGGATCTTGTGGTGTTCGAAGGCCTCCTGCGTCATCAACGCGTCGCCGGGGTCGTCCTCTACCAGCAGGACGTCTACCACGCTCAGTGCATCACTCATGGGGGGGCTCGGATTCCTCGACGACGGGCAGGGTGAAACGGAAGGTGGTGCCGGTGTCCTGGTCGGTGTCCAACCAGATGGTGCCACCGTGGTACTCGATGATCTTGCGACACATCGCGAGACCGATCCCCGTACCGGGATAGGCGTCCTTGTGGTGCAGCCGCTGGAAGATCACGAAGATCCGTTCGGCGTACTCGGAGTCGATCCCGATGCCGTTGTCGCGGCAGGTGAACGTCCAGAACCCGTCGGTGCGCTCGACGGTCAGCCGCACCTCCGGCTTCTCGGTGCCGTGGAACTTCAGCGCGTTGCCGATGAGGTTCTGGAACACCCCGCCGAGCAGCGACGCCTCGCCGCGCACCGACGGCAGGTCCGCGGCCACGTCGATCGTGGCCTCCGCCTCCTGGATGGCGGGGGACAGCGACGCCACGACCTGGCCGACGACCTCGCCGAGGTCGACGATGGTGTGCTCGCGGGCCATGCGGCCGACCCGTGAGAACGCGAGCAGGTCGTTGATCAGCACCTGCATGCGCTTGGCGCCGTCGACGGCGAAGCCGATGTACTGGTCGGCGCGGTCGTCGAGCTGCCCGCCGTAGCGGCGTTCGAGCAGCTGGCAGAAGCTCGCGACCTTGCGCAGGGGCTCCTGGAGGTCGTGCGAGGCGACGTAGGCGAACTGCTCCAGCTCGGCGTTGGAGCGCTGCAGCTCCGTGGACTGGGCGTCCAGCCGCCGGTGGGCCTCCTGGACTGACTCCAGGTCGGCGAGGATCCGGTGGCGCATGCCGTCGATGTCGTGGCCGAGCATCACGATCTCGCGCGGACCGGTCACGTCGACCTGCTTGGCGAAGTCGCCGGACGCGACGACCCGCACCTGCTCGGCCAGCCCGGCCAGCGGCGCGATGAGGATCCGGTAGAGCACGAAGGCGACGACCGCGATGAGCCCGACCATCAGGACGCCGACGCTCAGCGCCACCCACAGGACGATGTTCGCGGCCCGGTCGAGCTTGGCGCGGGCCGCGTCGACGTCGACGGCCATCCTGGCTTCCAGGTCGTCGGTGGCGCCGCGCAGCCGGTCGAACAGCTGCTTGCCCTGGTCGGTCGACGCCGCCGCGGCACTGGGGCCCTGGGCGCGGACCTGGGCGATCAGCGGCTCGGCGTAGCCGCCGCGCCACTCGACCGCGTACTGCTCGATGCGGCCGAGCTCCTCGGTGTAGGCGGGCGAGGTCGACCCGATCCGGGTGCGGGCGTTGTCGAGCGCGGTCCGCTCGTCGCCCTGGCCGGACAGGTAGGGCGCGAGGAAGTCGTCGCGGCCGCTGAGCGCGAAGCCCCGCACGCCGGTCTCCTGGTTGACGAACGCCGTCGACAGCTCCTGGACGTGCCGCCGCGCCGGACCGATCTGCTCCAGCACGAGCAGCCGCGCGTCGGTGAGCTGGGACAACGACACCGCGACGGCGCCCACCGCCCCGCCCGACACGAGGATCAGGATCGCCACGGAGGCGAACAGCAGCCGTTTGGCGGGCCACCTCGTCGTGTAGTCCGGGGTGGTCATCGGGTCCTTTCCGAGAGGAGCAGGACGGCCATGTCGTCGTCCAGCTCGCCGCCGTTGAGCTCCTCCACCTTGGAGATGAGCGTGTCGAGCAGCCACGACTGCCTGCGCGGCCAGTCCGGCTCGCTGCCGGACATGCCCTCGATCAGGGAGATGAGCCGTTCCGACCCGAGCCGTTCCGGGTCGCCGACGACCCGGCCCTCGACCAGGCCGTCGGTGTAGAGCATCAGGGACCAGCCCGACGGCAGCGGCACGTCCAGGCCGCTCCAAGTGCTGTCCGCCAGCACGCCCAGCGGGAGGCCCGCGCGGTCGCGGGGCAGCTCCACGACCCGGTCGCCGACCAGCAGCATCGGCTCCGGGTGGCCCGCCAGGTACACCCGCGCCCAGCGGCGGTCCGGGGAGATGGTCAGCATGCACACGGTGGTGAACAGGCCGGGCTGGTGGCGTTCGTGCACCAGGATCTGGTGCAGCGTGCGCAGCACCCTCCACGGCTCCTGCTCGGCCAGCACGAGCGCGCGCCACGCGATGCGCAGGCACACGCCCAGCGCGGCCTCGTCGGGGCCGTGGCCGCAGACGTCGCCGATGATGACCTGGAGGGTGCCGTCGGACAGCCGCACCGCGTCGAAGAAGTCGCCGCCCAGCAGCATCCGGCTGCCGCCGGGCCGGTAGCGGGTCTCCAGGGCCAGGTCCTCGCCGTGCATGATCGGCGAGGGCAGCAGGCCGCGTTCCAGGCGGGTCTTCTCGGCGGCGTGCAGCTGCTCGTCGCGCAGCTGGCGGGTGGTCTCCTCGGCGTGCTTGCGCTCCACGGCGTAGCGGATGCCGCGCATCAGCAGCGCGCCGTCGACCTGGTCCTTCACCAGGTAGTCCTGGGCACCGGCCGCGACGGCCATGGTGCCCTGGCGCTCGTCGGTGAGGCCGGTCAGCACGAGGATCGCGGCGGGGGAGGAGAGCGCGAGCAGCCTGCGCAGCCCGTCCAGGCCGGTGGTGTCCGGCAGCCCGAGGTCGAGCAGTACGCAGTCGGCGTGCGGCAGGAGCTTCTCGGCCTCCTGGAGACTGCGCGCACGGGTCAGCTCGACCAGCGCGTCCACTTCCTCCAGGAGCGCTTCGACCAGCACGGCGTCACCTTCGTCGTCCTCGACGAGCAGCACGCGCACAGGTCGGGTCGAGATCACGACCTGATCCGCTTCGGTGAGGCTGGGCACGAGCGGGGAGAGTAGTCGAACGCCTTCGGCGGGGCCCTCGAAGGAGCGCCGAACAGCCCCTCCGGATCGCCCGGAGGCGGTCCGGACGGCCCCGGCGGAAACCTTTCGCGGCCCTGCGCCGAAGATCCTGGTGTGAACGAGTCCACAAAGGCGCTGACCGTGCGTCAGATGGCCGCACTCACCCGGCTGATGCCGCGCCGCGGCCGCGGGTTCTGGTTCGGCCTGACCATCGACGTCCTCTGGTCGGTCGTCGTGCTGTTCGTCCCCATGCGGATGACGGGCCGCGAGCACGTGCCGAAGACCGGTGGCGTGCTGCTGGCGTTCAACCACATCTCCTTCGCCGACCCGGTGAGCTCGACGGTGTTCGCCCTGGTGTCCGGCCGGGTGCCGCGCTACCTCGCGAAGGCCAGCCTGTGGAGGCTGCCGCTGGTGGGCTCCATCATGAGGTCGGGCCGCCACGTCCCGGTCGACCGCGGCACGGCCCGCGCGGGCCTCGCGCTCACCGGTGCCCAGGGCGCCGTGGAACGCGGGGAGTGCGTGGCGGTGTACCCGGAGGGCACGTTCACCAGCGACCCCGAGGGCTGGCCGATGACGGGCAAGTCCGGGGTGGCGCGCGCCGCGCTGGCCAGCCGCGTCCCGGTCGTGCCGATCGCCCAGTGGGGCACGCAGCGGCTGCTGCCGCGCGGCTCGTTCCTGCCCCGGCCGCTGCCCCGAAAGCGCGTGGACGTCGCCGCCGGGCCCGCCGTGGACCTGTCGGACCTCTACGACCTGGAGCCGACCAAGGAGGTCCTCGACAAGGCGACCGCCCGGATCATGGCCGCGATCACCGACCTGCTGGCCGGGATCAGGACCGGCTGAGCCGGGCACCTCCACCGGCGCTCAGAAGGCGCTCATCACGTGCTTGACCCGCGTGTAGTCCTCCAGCGCGTACCCCGAGAGGTCCTTGCCGTACCCCGAGTCCTTGAACCCGCCGTGCGGCATCTCCGACGCGAACACCGAGTGCGCGTTGACCCACACCACCCCGAAGTCCAGCCGCGCGGACATCCGCAGCGCGGTCCCGTGGTCGCGGGTCCACACCGACGACGCGAGCCCGTGGGCGACGCCGTTGGCCATCCGCACCGCGGACTCCTCGTCGGTGAACGGCTGCACCGTGACGACCGGTCCGAAGATCTCCTGCTGCACGGCCTCGTCCCGCTGCCGCAGTCCGGACACCACGGTGGGGGCGTAGAAGTAGCCGCGGTCGCCCACCCTGGTGCCGCCGGTCTCCAGCACGGCGTGCGGTGGCAGCCGGTCGACGAACCCGGCGACCCGCGCGAGGTGGTCGGCGCTGCTCAACGGCCCGTAGTCGGCGGTGGTGTCCTCCGGCCCGCCGGTCCGGGTGGCCCGCGCGTGCCCGACGAGCGCGGCCAGGAACTCGTCGTGCGCGGACGCCTCGACCAGGACGCGGGTCGCGGCCGTGCAGTCCTGCCCGGCGTTGAAGAACCCCGCCGCGGCGACGGTCCCGGCCGCCGCGGCCAGGTCGGCGTCCGCGAACACCACCACCGGCGACTTCCCGCCCAGCTCCAGGTGGGTGCGCTTCAGCCCGGCGGCCCCGGCCACCTCCGTGCCCGCCCGCACCGACCCGGTGATCGACACCAGGTCCGGCCGCGGGTGCGCCACCAGCGCCCGCCCGGTGTCGCGGTCCCCGCAGACGACGTTCACCACCCCCGGCGGCAGGTGCCCGGCGCAGATCGCGCCCAGCAGCGCCGTGCTGGCGGGCGTGCACTCGGACGGCTTGACCACCACCGCGTTCCCCGCCGCCACCGCGGGCGCGATCTTCCACACGGCCATCATCAGCGGGTAGTTCCACGGCGTCACCTGGGCGCACACCCCGACCGGCTCGCGCCGCACGACCGAGGCGAAGCCGCGCGCGTACTCGCCCGCCGACCGCCCCTCCAGCAGCCGCGCGGCACCCGCGAAGAACCGCAGGTGGTCCACGCACGGCCCCACCTCCTCCGAGGCCGTCAGCGCCACCGGCTTGCCGGTGTCGGCGACCTCCACGGCCACCACCTCGGCCGTGCGCGCCTCCAGCTCGTCCGCGATCCGCAGCAGGGCCAGCTGGCGCTCGGCGGGCGTGCTCCACCGCCAGGTCGCGAACGCGGTCGACGCGGCGTCGAGGGCGGCGTCCACGTCGGCCGCGCCGGACAGGGGGGAGGTCGCGTACACCTCGCCGGTGGCCGGGTCGACGACCTCCAGCTCCCGCCCGTCGGCCGCGTCCGACTCCTTGCCGTTCACCAGGTTGCGGAACCTCAAGAGCACCCCTTCGAGGACGATCGGACATCACCGGGGGACGCGGGGATATTGTTCGTCCCACCTGGCCGTCCGTAGCGTCGTCGGCACAGATCAGGAACGACCAAGGAGAAAGTCATGCGCGCTGTCCTCCAGACCGCTTTCGGTGGACCCGAGGTGCTGAAGGTCGCGGAGGTCGACCGCCCCGCGCCCGGTCCCGGCGAGGTTCTGGTCAGGGTGCACGCGGCCGGTATCAACCCGGTAGACGCGCTCGTCAGGGCCGGGGGCTACCGGCTGCTGGGCGAGCCGCCGTTCGTCGTCGGCTGGGACGTCTCCGGCGTGGTCGAGCAGGCCGCCGGCGGGTACCAGGTCGGCGACGAGGTCTACGGGATGCCGCGCTTCCCCGGTGCCGCGAACGCCTACGCCGAGTACGTGACGGCGCCCGCCGACGAGCTGGCCCGCAAGCCCGTCTCGCTCGACCACGTGCACGCCGCCGCGCTCCCGCTGGCGGTGCTGACCGCGTGGCAGGGCCTCGTGGACGGGGCCGAGATCACCGAGGGCCAGCGGGTGCTGGTGCACGGAGCCGCGGGCGGTGTCGGCCACCTCGCGGTGCAGATCGCCAAGGCGCACGGCGCCCACGTGATCGCGTTGGCGAGCGCCGCGAAGCACGAGTTCGTGCGCGGGCTCGGCGCCGACGAGGTGGTCGACTACCGGAGCACCGACTTCACCACCGTGCTCGGCGACCTCGACGTCGTGTTCGACTCGGTCCGGCAGTCCGACCGCTCGCTGACCGTCCTGCGGCCCGGCGGGACGCTCGTCACCATCAAGGAGCAGACCGACGAGGAGCTGGCCGCGCGGGTCACCGCGGCCGGTCGGCGGTTCGTCGGCACGAGCGTCGTCCCGGACGGCCCGGCGCTGGCCGCCGTCGCCGCGCTCGTCGACCAAGGGCGGATCCGGGTGCACGTCAGCGAGGCGTTCACCTTCGCCGAGGCCGCGAAGGCGCACGAGCTGGTCGAGTCCGGCCACACCACGGGCAAGATCGTGCTGACGGTCTGACGTGGACGTGCTCGCCGAGGTGCTGGAGTCCATGCGGACCGGTCGCCCGTCGTCGGTGCGGACCGACGGGTACGCGCCGTGGGGGCTGGGCGTCCGGGGCACCGGCTTCCACGTGGTGCTGCACGGCGGGTGCTGGCTCGTGCCGCTGGACGGCGCCGCGCCGACCGCGTTGGCGGAGGGCGACGTCGTGTTCCTCGCCGAGGGCGACGGTCACGTGCTCGCCGACGACCCCGCCACCCCGGCCTCGGACATCGCCCCCCAGTGGGTCAGCCCCGGCTCACCGGTCGGCGTGCTCTCGTTCGGCGGTGGCGGGCCGCGCACCCGGATCCTGTGCGGCCGCTACCACCTCGACCACGGCAGGCGGCACCCGCTGCTCGGCATGCTGCCCCCGGTGATCCTGCTGCGCACCGGCGGGCACCCCGAGCTGACCGCCGCCGTCGGGCTGCTCGGCTCGGAGCTGGACCGACCGCGTTGCGGGTCGGAGAGCGTCGTCGCGGCGCTGATCGACTCGCTGCTGCTCTACATCCTCCGCGCCTGGCTGGAGTCCACGCGGGACGAGGGCGGCTGGGCCTCGGCGCTGAGCGACCCGGTCGTCGCCCCCGCCCTCGCCGCCATGCACCACGACCCGGCGGCACCGTGGACCGTCGAGTCCCTGGCCCGGCGGTCGGGTCTGTCGCGCTCGCCGTTCGCGAAGCGGTTCGCCGCGCTCGTGGGCGAACCGCCGCTGACCTACCTCACCCGCTGGCGGATGTCCGGCGCGGCCCGGCTCCTGCGCGAGTCGGACGTGCCGCTGAGCGCCGTCGCGAGCAGCGCCGGGTACGGCTCGGAGTACGCGTTCGCCAAGGCGTTCAAGCGCGAGTACGGCGTGGCGCCGGGCCGTTACCGGCGGCACGCCGCGGTGGCGGACCGGCAGTAGGCCCAGAGGGCCTGGCGGTCCACTTCGGACTCCTTGCCCCACGGGAGGTAGTGGGTGGGCCGGACCCGCCGGTCGTGCCAGAAGCGCCCGGTCTCCCGGCCCGCCTCGGCGGACGCGGCGAGCCAGACGACGGTGTCCGCGCCCTGCTCCGGTGTGCGCAGGAACGGTTTCGCGAGCTGGTGGAACCTCGGCAGCGACGTGCTCACGCCGGGGGTGTCGGCCCAGCCGGGGTGCATGCTGTGCACCACCACGGCGTCCGTCCTCAGCTCCTCGGCCCACAGCTCGGCCAGCACTACCTGCATCCGCTTCACCCGCGAGTACGCCTTCGCCCCGGCGAACTCGCCCTCGCGGTACTCCGGGTCGTCCATCCGCAACGGCTGGCTGTACATCCCGCCCGACGACACGAACAGCACCCGCCCGTCGGCGGACGCGCGCAGCGCCGGGGCGAGCAGGTCGGTCAGCAGGAACGGCCCGAGCACCGCCGTCGCCAACGCCACCTCGTGCCCGTCCGCGGTCTCGGTCCGGCTCGGCGGCAGCACACCGGCGTTGTGCACCAGCACGTCCACCGGTCCGGTGAGCCCCTCGGCGAACTTCCGCACGTCGGCCAGGTCGCTGACGTCGCACCGGTCCACGCGCACCTCCGCGCCGGGCACCCGCGCCAGGATCTCCGCCCGCGCCTTCTCGCCCTTGGCGGTGTCCCGCACCACCAGCCGCACGATCGCGCCCAGCTCCGCCAGACCGGTCGCGGCCGCCTTGCCCAGCCCCGAGTTCGCCCCCGTCACCACCGCGACCCGGCCGCGCAGCGCCCCCGCGGGCGGGTCGGCGGGCCAGAAGTGCTTGCGCGCGGTGAACCCCAGCACCGAGTAGCCGGGCGCGATCGCCCGGTCCAGCACGCTGTCCACCACGCCCGCCACCACACCGGTCACCGTCACGCGTCCGACCGTAGTTGCCGGATGGGAGGGTCGCCGGACGACCGGGTCGGGTGGCGGCCCGCGGTGCGAGGGGGTGCGCGGTGTCGGTGACCGTGGTGGTCGTGGTGCTGGCGTCGGCCGTGCTGCACGCGACGTGGAACGCGCTGGCGCACGCGACCGGGGACACGCTGGCCGGGTTCGTCCTGCTCTGCCTGGGCAGCCTGGCCTGCGCGCTGCCGCTGGTGGTCCTCGCGCCGCCGCCCGACCCCGCCGCGTGGCCGTTCATCGCGGCCTCGGTCGTCCTCCAGGTCGCCTACCAGGTGTTCCTCCTCCAGGCCTACCGACTCGGCGAGTTCGGCCAGGTGTACCCGCTGGCCAGGGGCACGTCGCCGTGGGTGGTGGCGGTCCTGTCCGCCACCGTGCTCGGCCACCCGCTGCCCGCGCACCAGTGGGCGGGCGTCCTGACCCTGTCGCTCGGCCTGGTGGTGCTCACCCTGGCCCACGGCGTGCCCGGTCGTGGCCACCTGCCCGCGTTGGCGGCCGCGTTCGGCACCGGCCTGATGATCGCGGCCTACACCGTGGTCGACGGCAGCGGCGTCCGGCACGCGGACAGCGTCCTGGGCTACATCGGCTGGGAGTTCCTGCTCCAGGCGCTGCCGCTGCCCCTGTACGCCCTCCTCCGGCACCGCCGGGCGCTGCCGCCCCGGCTGCGCGCCGCGGGTGGTCGGGCCGTCGTCGGCGGAGCGCTGTCGGCGGTCGCCTACGGCCTGGTCGTGTGGGCCCAGAACCGCGAACCCGCCAACCTGCCCGCCATCGCCGCCCTGCGCGAGACCAGCATCGTGCTCGGAGCGGTGATCGGCGCCGTGGTGTTCCACGAGCGGTTCGGCCGGGTCCGGCTGGCCGCCGGCGGGCTGGTCGTGGCGGGGATCGTGCTGCTGGAGCTGGTGGGCCGCGGCTAGGCGGGCCTCAGACCCGCACCGCGGCCACCGCCACCGTCGTGTACCGCATCGTGAACCCGCCGCCCATGCCGTCGATGGCGGCACCCGCGGCGTCCAGCACCTCGGCCAGCTCCGCCGCGGGCAGCCGCGTCAGCACCCCCGTGGTCGGCAGCAGGTCCAGCCACTCCTCCCGCGTGTAGTCCCGCTCCCACTCGTAGGACCACCGCTCCGGTTCCCCGAACCCGCCGACCTCGCGCATCCCGTCCGCGGCCTTGGCGCACATCGCGTCGTAGGCGTCCATCGCCCGCCTGGGCAGAGCTGCCTGGGGGACCGGCATCACGCGCTGGAACACCGACGCGACGGCCTCGGCGACCGGGGCGGGCGGGTCGAACACGTGCCAGAACGGGACCAGCAGCCCGCCGGGTCGCAGGACCTCCAGGGCACGCGCGGCACCGGCCACCGGGTCGACCCAGTGCCAGGCCTGCCCGGCCGCGACCACGTCGAACGCACGACCGGCCGCGTCCCACGTCTCGAACGTCGAGACCTCCACGTCCAGGCCGGACCGGCGCGCGTGCTCGGCCATGCGCTCGTCCGGCTCGACCCCCAGCACGGTGCAGCCCGCGTCGCGCAGCTGGCGGGCCTCGATCCCCGTCCCGCAGCCGACGTCGAGCACGTCCGCGCCCGCCGCGGCGATCCGGGCGATCAGGGCTTCGGGGTAGGCGGGGCGGGTGCGGTCGTAGCGCGCGGCGTCCTCGCCGAACGACTCGGCGACCTGGCGGAACCGGTGGGGCTCTACAGTGGGCATGTGCCCACCCTAGTGGGCAAGCGCCCACTAGGGGAAGGTGCGACCACGGTGCCGACAGGCGTGCACATCCGGGACGCGCGGCAGCAGCTGTTCGACGCGGCCGAGCGCGTGCTGCTCCGCGACGGCCCGAACGGGCTGACGAGCAGGGCTGTCACGACGGAGGCGGACGTCGCCAAGGGCGTGCTGCACCGGCACTTCGCGGACTTCGACGACTTCCTCGCGGAGCTGGTCCGCGACCGCATCGCCCGGATCGCCGACCAGTCGGCCGCCCTGCTGGCCGCCGCGGGCACGCGCACCGTCGTGGACAACGTGGCCGACGCCCTGACCGACCTGTTCGGCTCGGTCGCCGTCGCCGTCGTCAGCCTCCTGATCTTCCGCGACGAGCTCCGCGCCCGCCTGCGCGCCACCAGCCCGACCGGTCTGCCGCTGCTCACCGAGGCGGGCGCGATGCTCACCGCCTACCTGGCCGCCGAACGCGACCTGGGCCGCCTCGACGCGGACGCCGACGTCGAGGTCCTCGCACCCACCCTCATCGGCTCGGGCCACCTCCTGCACGCCGACCGCGAAAGCAGCCGCCCGGACGCGGACGCCGTCCGCAGGTACGTGAGAACAGTGCTCGGCGAGCGATGACATTTCGGCCCGGCGCGTGTCCTACCTAGGGCGTGTGTCGAAGTCTCGTTCGATGGGAGTCGCGCCTGAGGTGGTTCCTGGCGGTGCGGCCGTCTGGTCCGCATACCGCTGTTGTATGCGGGTCAGTCGGCCGTGCCCGCAGGGGCCGCGTCAGGCCCGGCTACCGCGAACACGGACTTCGATGCACGCCCTAGGACAGCACACGTGAGAGGCGGATCCGATGAAGACCCTGCACGACACCCTGAAGGCCCACGTTGGCGACGGCAAGGCCCCAGGCGCCGTCGCCCTGGTGGCCCGCGGTGACCAGGTGGAGGTCGAGGTGGTCGGCTCGGTCGACGTCGAGGGGTCCGCCCCGATGGCGCGCGACACGATCTTCCGCATCGCCTCCACCACCAAACCCGTCATCGCCGCCGCCACCATGCTCCTCGTCGAGGACGGCCGCATCGCCCTGGACGACGCCGTCTCCCGCTGGCTCCCCGAGCTCTCGTCCCCCATGGTCGTCCGCACCCCCGACGCCCCCGTCGACGACCTCGTGCCTGCCGACCGCCCCATCACCCTCGAAGACCTGCTCACCTTCCGCGCGGGCTACGGCTTCCCGGCCGACTTCTCCCTGCCCGCCGTCGCCCCGCTCTTCAGCGAGCTCACCCAAGGCCCACCGCAGCCCCAGAAGGTCACGTCCTCCGACGACTGGATGGCCGCCCTCGCCCGCGTCCCCATGCTCCACCAGCCCGGCGAGGCCTTCCTGTACAACACCTGCTCCGACATCCTGGGCGTCCTGCTGGCCCGGATCTCCGGCCTACCGCTGCAGGACTTCCTCACCGAACGCCTCTTCGACCCCCTCGGCATGCCCGACACCGCCTTCTCCGTCCCGGCGGACAAGCTCGACCGCTTCACCTCCTACTACCAACCCACCGACACCGGCACCACCCTCCTCGACACCCCCACCGGCCAGTGGAGCACCCCACCCGCCTTCCCGTCCGGCGCGGGCGGCCTCGTCTCCACCGTCGACGACTGGCACGCCTTCGGCCGCATGCTCCTCGACGACGGCGCCAAACTCCTCAGCCCCGACTCGGTCCGCCTCATGACCACCAACCACCTCACCCGCTCCCAACGCGAAGCCGGCGCGATCTTCCTCGAAGGCCAGGGCTGGGGCTACGGCGGCTCAGTCGACATCGACCACACCGACCCCTGGACCATCCCCGGCCGCTACGGCTGGGTCGGCGGCACCGGCACCACCGCCCACATCACCCCGTCAACCGGCACCATCGCCCTCATGATGACCCAGCTGGCCATGACCTCCCCCACCACACCACCGGTCATGCGCGACTTCTGGCAGTACGCCAGCGCCTGACCGCACGGCCCCCAACCGCCCAATTGCCTTGACACCAAAGCAAACCACCCACCCAGGCCACGACACCGCAGAGGGTCCGGCGACGCCGGAAACGACCACGGCCGCGCCCGCTGTCGGGAGGGGGGACCACGCTGGCAGCAAGGGCAAGTCGCGCAACGACACTGGAAGCGAGCACCAGCGCACCCACCGTCAGGGAGGGAAGGGGAGGGAGGGGCAACGACGCTGGAGCAACAAGCAAACGCCCCAACAACGTCGGCACCAAGGGGCAGGTCACCCAACGACGCTGGAAGCGAACAAACACCCCAACGACGCTGGAAGCAGCCAGCTAGCTACCCAACGACGCTGGAACAAAAGACAAGTCGCCCAACGACGCTGGAAGCGACCGAACCGGCCCAACGCTGCTGGAGCAGTCAGCCGGCTACCCGACGACGCTGGAAGCGGCCAACAAGCGGCCAACAAGCGGCCAACAAGCGGCCCACGACGCTGGAAGCGAGCGGTGCTCGTCCGCTCGTGCGGTCGGCTTGACTTGGGGTTTTTGGGCTTAAAATTGGTCGGCGGGCAGGCTCTACCACCTGCCCTTTTTCGCCCGACGAAGCCCAAAAAAGGGGCCCCAAGTCAAGCCGACCGCACCTAGGTCCGCTGCAGCGATACCCCGTAGTCCGCTGTAGCGACACCCTCGGAGTCCACGGCACCGACACCCCTGGAGTCCGCGGCACCGACACCGGGCGACCCCCACTCCACCCACCCACCAACACACACATGAAACTTCGTCACTTTTTTGTCCGTCGAGTGCGGCACACTGGCGGGCCATGAGCGCACTGGACGAGTTCCGCGAAGCGGCCCGGAAGCAGGACGTGCCCGAGCACGTCGTCGACCGCGCCGTCGCACTGGCACGTCCCAGCCTAGAACTCTTCGTGCTCTCCGGCACCAACGGCTTCAACGGTTCCGCTGGCGCACCCGGTGCACCCGTGGGCCAGTACCTGGGCAACCCGTACCTTCCCGACGACGTGGAATGGTCCGGCTACCCCGACTTCGTCGCCTCGGTAGACCTGTCAGCGGTTCCGGTGGGGGAGCTGGACATCCCGTTGCCGGAGGACGGGCACCTGCTGTTCTTCGCCGACCGCCGCACCCCTGACTGGGAACCCGACGTCCACTGCTGGGTCGTGTACGTCCCGGCGGGCACGCCGACCTCCGAACGGGTCCCAACCCCCGAGCACCTGAAGTACACCAGGGGAGCGCGGCCGCTGGTGGCGAGGTTGGACCGGCACGTGCCGGACTTCAACAACACCATCGCTCTCGGCGCCGAGGTCAGCGGGTTGTTCGACGAGCACCTGCTGAGCGTCGACGGGTGTCCCGCCACCGCCAACGAGCTCATCATCGGCGGCTACACCCACCCCATCCACGAGGACCCGTGCGAGTGGCCCGACACCCGTGCCGACGCGGAAGTCCTGCTCGCCCAGTCGTTCTTCCCCTACCTGGACGACCCCGGCCGCTGCGGGGCGTACTGGCTGATCACGCACAAGGACCTGGCCGAGCGGAACTTCGCCAACGCCCGGCTCCGCGAACAGCACTACCTCTGACCCGTCGCGAACCCCTGCCAGGGCAACCTTTCCGGCACCGCCGGTGGTGCGCAGGCGACCTGGGCCACATCGGACTCGTCCACCCGTGGCTCGACCCTGCTCCGGCACCGCTGATCCGGCCTCGGCGCGGCGTCCCCGGCGTTATGCGGACGCGCACCGCTGGTGTTGTTCCACCACCGACCCGTCACCCCTCGCGACGCGATGACAGCCGGGTCAGCGCTTTCCGCTCTGCTTGCGTTCGGTCAACCGTTCGGTCTGCCCGCGCAGGATCGCGACGGTGCGGACGACGTAGTCGTCGATCACGGCCTGCTCGGCCGGGGTGTAGCGGGTCGCCATCCGCCGCATGGCGGCGGCGAGCTCGTCGAACAGTCCACTGTGGGCGCTGATGCCCGAGTCGGTGCTGCCGACCAGGATCCTCCTGCGGTCGTTCGGATCGACCTCGCGCCGCACCAGTCCCGCGGCCTCCAACCGGTCGATCATGCCGGTGACCGCGCCGGGGGTGAGGCCGATCTCCTTGGCGAGGGCGCCCGCGGACAGCGGTCCGCCGCGGATCAGCGCGAGCGCGCGCTGGTCACCCGCGCTGACACCGAGGTGCTGCCCCACCGCCTCGTGGAACATCACCACCGCCGTGCTCAGCTCGCGTCCGAGGTCGACGCCCCGATCCTCCGCCATGCCCGGCACTTTACCTCCGGATATATTTTAGTACAGTGAATTAAAACATCTGGGGGAAGACCGGCATGGGGACGCACGAACGGCCATGCGATCGCCTGGTGGGTCGGCCTGCTCAAGCAGATCTTGACCGCCTGTCACGACTGCTCCACAGGTGATCCCTTGGAGTGGAAAACCAGGCTCAGCAGTGGTTTCCGGGCCGACGAGCGCTAGTTTCGGATGTCATGGAAGCAGACCTGGACACCGAGCACTACGCACGGCTGACCACCGCGCGCAGCCGGGAGCTGGGCCAGGAACTCCACCTGGCCCGCAAGCGCGCCAACCTCAAGGCGACCACGGTCGCCGAGGAGCTGGGGTGGTCGGCCGGGAAGCTCAGCAAGCTGGAGAACGGTTGGCGCACAACCACCTCCTGGGACTACGGCACCCTGCTGGGCAAGCTCGGCGCCGACCAGCGCACCAGGGAACGCGTTCAGCGGATCGCGTCCGAACAGGACGTGGGCCAGTTCGTCCGCGCCCACGCGGACCGGCTGTCGGACAACCTGCTGTGCCTGACCATCCACGAGCGGGCCGCGCGGACCATGCACAAGTACGAGCCCATGGTGATCCCTGGTCTGTTGCAGACCGAGGCCTACGCACGGGCGGTGATGCTCGCCCACGAGGGCCTGTCGGAGGAGGAGCTGGAGCTGTTGGTGGCGGCCCGGATGGACCGCCAGTCGGTGCTGACCGGACAGCACTCGCCGGACACCACCTTCTACATCCACGAGGTGGCGCTGCAGGTGGTCGTCGGAGGCCCTCGGGTGATGCACGACCAGATGATGCGGCTGGCCTTCATGTGCGGCTGGTCGCGGTTGCGCCCTCGCGTGATCCCCATGGCGGCGGGCGGCCACTGGGTCCTCGGCCACGCGTACAACCTCATGACCTTCGAGAAGCACACGAAGCCGGTGGCCTACGCCGAGAACGACGTCTCGACCGTCTTCGCGGAGGAGGAGGTCGCCATCAAGCGCTTCGAGAGCAAGAGCAGGCAACTGGCCGCGTTGGCCCTGGACGCGGAGCAGTCGTTGGCCATGTTCAGCCGCTGGGCCGACATCTACGACCGCCGAGCCGACTCCGCGGTCGCGTGAAGCAGACCCTGGGCTAGCGGGCGGGCGGGACGTTCTTGCGTTCGCGTTCGTAGCTCAGGTACATCCCGGCGGCGGCCGACACGCTGGTGAGCAGCCACACGGCGACACCGGCGTCGTCGGTGACGCCGATGATGGGCAGGAACTCCGGCAGGACGTCGATCGGCGACACCAGGTACAGCAGCGCGAACCCCCACAGCGCCATGCGCCCCTTGGGAAGCCCGGCGTAGCCCTCCTTGCTGCGCGCGGCCCTGAGCAGCCTCGGGAGGGCGCGGGCGCGTTCGAAGACGTTGCCGACCGGCTCGGGTTCGCCCCTGGCGGCGCGGCGGCGTCGGGCCCGTGCCTTCCGGAGGAAGCCCAGGGCGATCGACAGCGCGCCGATGACGAGCAGCGCGATGCCGACCGTCGTGGGGGCGACGCCGAGCACGTCGGCGTCGCGGAAGACCAGCGTCACCAGCGCCAGGAGGACCAGCAGACCGCCGAAGAAGACCATGGGTCAACTTTAGGGGTTCTCAGCTCCGTCCGTCGTTTACGGCGATGAGGGTCAGGGCGACGGCGCACAACAGGCACGCCGCCGCCGTGACACTGCGCCAGAGGGCCGAGTCGCCGACGGCGAGCCAGCCGTTCCACGCGGCCAACGCGAGGAAGACGATCGCCAACAGGATCAGTGCTTTGGGCAGGCGGGGGCGTCCCGTGCTCGGCAGGTCGCCGCGTCGGCTCATGCACTACAAAGCGTTTCAGAGCGCCCCGGCGTTACGTCAGGCCGGAACACTCCAGCCAAGGGGCTGTTCGGACTCGTCGTTGTAGCCCACCCAGTGGTTCTCGTGGAAGACGGCGTGCTCCGCCGTTCGGCCGAACGCGATCGAACGCGACCCCAGGGCCCGCACGGTCTCGGTCGCCTGCCGGTCGAGCAGCACGTCGATCTGGGAGCCGTCCAGCTCCTCGATCTCCTCCCAGAACGTCAGCACCCGGTTCACGTACAGCGGCACCAGGTGGTCCCTGGTCGTCTCCAGGTCGCCGTGCGCCACACCGGCCACGGCGTCGGCCAGCAGCTCCGGCCACTCGTCCGTGCCCACCCGCAGCCCCCACGGAGCCGCCTGGAGGTCGCGCGCGGACGGGAAGAGGTCGCACACCCCGCTCCAGTGGTCACCGAGGTAGCGGCCGACCGACCGGGTCACGTGCGCGACCACGACCGGGTCGGGCCGCACGGAGGCGCTGTCGATCGCGGCACGGGCCACCGGTTCGCGGGGCGCGGGCGGGCGGACCTCGTCGGTGGTCAGCAGGACGTGGAACAACGAGTCGAGCACCTGCTGGGGCAGCCGCAGGATCTTCGGGAACGGCGAGTTGTGCAGCTTGCGCCCCAACGGCACCTCGACCACCCGCAGGTTCTCCCGCAGGGCGTTGGCGGTCAGCCAGACGTCGATGCCGTACAGGTACGAGCTGGCGGGCCGCGCCCACGTGCGGGCGCGCTCGATGAACGCCCGGTTGAACGCGAACTCGCCGCCGATCGGCTGCTGGACGTGCACCCCGTACACCGCGGCCAGCAACGGGCTGGCGAGGTGGTTGGTGGTGTTGGCCTCGAACCTGTTGCGCCGGTAGGCGGGCACCGCGATGGCGGGCTCGTCGCCGTCCACGGCGCGGGCCAACCGGTCGATCCACTCCGGCTCGGTCGACCGGACGTCCGCGTCGAGCAGCAGCACCCGGTCGGCGTCCAGCCGCGCGCCCTGGTCGAGGATCTCGAACACGTTGGTGCCCTTGCCGGTGCCGATCCCGCTGGACCGCACGACCACCTTCCCCACCGTCAGCTCGGTGTCCTCGAAGCGCTCGGCCGTCCCGTCCGTGCTGCCGTTCTCGGCCAGCACCACCACGTTCCCGCCGTCGGGGAACGCGGCCCGCAGGCCCGCGTCCGCGGCGCGGGCCACGGCGGCGACGGTCGTCGCCTCGTTGCGCGCCGGGATCCCCACGACGGTGACACCGGTCCTGTTCGTCGGCATTGACACCACAACTCCCCGAGGTCGTTCGCCTGTTCGGCGGCAAGTCTTCCCCGGAATGCTGAGGACCGGTCATTACCCCAACAGGTCGGGCAGGTGAACAGTGCCGGCACCGGGGAGGTCGGCTGTCGCGCTGGTGCCACGGGACCACCCGCCGTGGACGGACCCGCCCGGCGGGTGGTCGTCCTGTGCCGGAACGGCGGAAGGCCGGGTGCCGTGTGGACATCCACACGGCACCCGGCCTTCCGGGTCCTCTTGACTACCTGGGTGGGCGGGCGCTGCTGCGGCCGCCGCCACCGCCGGAGCGGACCAGCAGCCGCGGTTGGCCGCCGGACCTGGAGCGGATGGTCGGGCCCTGGCTCCTGCGGGGCAGGAAGGCCTCGGCCATGGCGGCCTCCAGCTCGCGCTCCTGGGCCGGGTCGACGTCGATCTCCGGTTCGAACTGCGCGGCGGGCGGAGCCTGGTACTGGGGCTCGGACTGCTGCGGTGCGTACCGGGTCGGCGGTTCGGCCACCGGCTGCTGGACCGGAGGAGCGATCGGGACCTGCTGCTCCTGCGCGACCTGCGGCTGGGGCACGAACTGGGTGCGTTCGGGCCGGGTGATGCCGTTCTGCTGGAACAGCTGCGGCGACAGCCGGATCAGGGCACCGGGGGAGTCGAGGGCGACCATGGCGACGAGCTTGCCGTCCTTGATGAAGCCGGTGATCGTCCGGTGGTCGCCGGTCGGCTGCGACAGCGTGGTCGTGTCCGTGGCCAGCGAGGCCAGGCCCGCGCCCTGGATGCGCATGCCGTACTGCTCGGTCCAGAAGCGCGGGACCGGCGTGTACGGGCGGGAGCTGTCCCGGCCGACCAGGAGGTTCTCGGCCGCGGCGCGGCCCATCTCCACGGCGTTGAGCCAGTGCTCGACGCGGCGCTGGACGCCGCCGAAGCGCAGGTTGGGCCAGCGGGCGACGTCACCGGCGGCCACGATGTCCGTACCGCCGACCACGTGGCAGCTGGGCTCGCACATGAGCCCGTCCTCGAGGACGAGACCGGAGCCGCGCAGCCAGGACACCGAGGGCACGGAGCCGACCGCGAGGACGACGACGGCGGCGAACAGCACCTGGCCGTCGGACAGGTGGATGGCGATGCCGTTGGCCTGGCGCATCCAGTGCAGGATCTTCACGCCCAGCGCGAGCCGGGTGCCCTTGGCGCGGTGCGTGTCGGTGACGTAGTCGCCGATCACCTTGCCGGTCGCGCCGCCCAGCAGCGTGTTGCTGCGGTTGATGATCGCCACGTCGCGGCCCATGCCGCGCACCGAGGCGGCGATCTCGCAGCCGATCAGGCCGCCGCCGATGACGACGACGAGGCCCTGCGTGGTCGCGATCGAGTTGCGGATCGCGATGGCGTCGTCGACGGTCCGCAGCACGTGGACCCGCTCGTCCTGGCGGGGAGCGCCCGGCATGTGCCGGGACTCCACGCCCGTCGCGATGATCAGGCCGTCGTAGCGGACCTCCTCCCCGCCGGGGAGACCCACCATGCGCCTGCTCGTGTCCAACGACTCGGCGGGCACTCCCAGCCGCCAGGTCGCGCCCATCTCGTCACTGATCTTGAACCCCAGCTCACGGGGGTTGAGCTCACCCGTGATGACTTCCTTGGACAGCGCCGGTCTGTGGTACGGCTTGTGCTTCTCGGCCGACAGGATCATCAGCTCGCCGTTGAAGCCCAGTTCCCGCAAGCGTTCCCCGGCCCGCAGCCCCGCCAGGCCACCGCCAACGATGACTACCCGTTCCTCCGCCTTCACCGCACACGCTCCCGCAGTTCGATCGCCCGCATGGGGCAGGACCTGGCCGCCGTGCGGACCTTCGCGAACAGCTCGGGCGAAGGCCTGCGCTCGTAGGTCAACCTGTTGTCCTCGATGAGTTGGAACACTTCCGGTGCCTCGGCCTGGCAGACGCCGTACCTGTGGCACCGGTGGTTGTCGACGCTGACATCCATGGCGTTTCCGCCGCCGGTCGGTTCGGGCTCGAAGCCCGGCTCGGGCTCCATCATCCCGAGTCGCATGAGGATCTCCGCCGGCAGGAACCTCGCGATGGCGATCGTAGCCGTCGGGATCAAGATCGTCAGCCCCGCGAGCCACAGGATCGCCAGGTTCCCGTTGGCGATGGCCCCGAACCAGGAGTGGACGATCGTGATCGTCACCGCGACGTAGGCCATCTGGTGGAACCGCAACCACTTGCGGTACAGGGCCTTCTTGCGCAGACCCACCGTGAAGGCGATGGCGATCATCAGCTCGAGCCCGACGATGCCGAGCGCGTGCCGGAGCAGGCCGCCGTTCACGAAGGGGAAGAGGACCTTGATCAGTCCGAAGTCGATGGTCTTCAACATGGTGAAGCAGAAGGCGTGGAGGCTGCCGAACGCCAGCGCGAGGGTCGCGAGCACCATGTGGGTGTTGCGGAGACCTTGCGTGCCGGTGATCTTGTGGGCCCAGCCGGTGGCGATGAGGACGCCCCAGGCGAGGGTCGCGCACATGGTCGCGTAGGCAAGACGGGCCGAGAGCTGGGCAACGCTCTTCACTCCGGCGTCTTGGTCGGCGCTTGCCTGAGCGAGCAGGAGCGGGACCTGGTTGAACACGTGGAACCTCCGAGAAAACGGCGGGGTGGAGACAGCTCGGGGGACGGGGGCGGTACCCGCCCGCCCTGGCGTGCAGGAGTGTTCACGCCAGGACGGACGGGCGGGTGGAAACAGTTCCGCGATGGAAGTCGTCGTGTCCTCTCGGACCACCTCCCTCCTCGTTCGCGGGGAGCCGGGGTTCGCACCCCGGCACGGCTTCGGTCACTTCACCGAATGCCTGGGTTTCGTCAGGCGCAGCAGGGCGGTCGTGACGACCGCTCCCACCAGGACGATGAGGCCGATCATCAGCGGGCTCGGGCCGTCGGAGGACAGCAGTCCACCGAGGAACCCGGACCGCGCGGCCAGAGCCGGATCGCCGCCGTTCGGGCCCATGCCCGCCATGCCACCCGCGGGGACCGGGTCGGCCAGTCCCTGCGCGTTGACGAGGTTGGTGCTCTCCAGCAGCGTCATGTGCTTCTGCACGATGTTGTTGGAGATCTGGGCGAACTCCCGGATGGCCTCGTTGCCCGTGCCGGCTCGAACCTTAGCGATAGCACCGAACACTTGGCCATGGGCGGCCCGCAACCGGTTCGCGAACGTCTGGTCGAAGGCCGCGCCGTTGAGGCCGCGGAGCTCGTCCATCCACGACTGCTGGTTGGGGTTGGCCACCGACGGCAGCGGCACACCCATCTGCTCGGCCAGCTTCGTCACGCGCTGGTCGAGGAACTGGTGGTCGCTGGCCAGCTGGGCGCCGACCTCCTTGACCCGCTGGGCCTCGGCGCGGGTCTGCGCCTCCTCGCCCATCGGGCCTTCCCACAAGCCCGCTTGGCGGACCTTGACGAGCAGGTCCTTGTCGGACTCGGTGATCACGCCGAGCGGGGTCTGCTGACCGGGCTCGGCGGCGGTCGCGGTGCCGGTCACGGCCACCGCGAGGAAGAACTGGAGTGCGAGCAGCACGCCGAGGAACCGCTTGGGGGACACGAAGGTCACCTCAGTACCCCTCCGCGCCGGTCGTCGGCGTCGTCGCCGCGCCGGTCGCGGACTGGGCCTTGCCGCCCTCGGGGGTGACGACCCACCAGGTGCCGCCCTTGCCCTGGCCGTTGGTGCGGCTGGGGGCCTTGTCGCCGGTGAACCGGTAGAGCGGCCACCCGGCGAGGGTCGCCTGCTTCGTCCCGTCGGCGCGGACGACCTCGCCCACGATCGTCGGGTCCACGCCGCTCACCATGGTGTGCGAGCTGGTGGGGACCGGGGTCCACGTCTTCGCGCAGTCGCCCTCGCAGGCCGACTTCGGGGGCTTCGCGGTGTCCTTGTCGTAGCGGTAGAGCGCGTAGCCGTCCCGGTCGGCGACGAACCAGCCGACGTCCTTGGACTCCGTCGCCGAGAGCTGCAGGGTGGTCTCGCCACCCGCGCTGCCCTTCTTGGGGGACTCCCCCGTGCCGCCCGCCGTGCCCGCGGCGTTGCCGTTGGGGGCGGCGTCGTAGCCGGGGTCGGTCGAGGGCCCACCGGTCGCGGCGGGCACCGCGCACGCGCTGGCGAGGACGAGGGCGGCGGCTGCGGGAACGAGCAGCAGCGGCCGCCTGACATGTCGGCTTCGCATCACGTGGGTCCCTTCTCTCCTGTCCGGATCCGCCGATCGGCCTAATGGGCTGGAGGTGCCCCCAGGCCAATGTGGCGGATACCTAGGAGTACGGTCCGGCCTGGATGAAGGTTCACAAACGATTCGAAAACTTTTCTTCCGCCAAAACTCTCGACTAGAAGGCGAACTCAAGCCAAGATGCGTGACGTGGCGCGGCACAGACGTACGCAAACCGAGCGTGATCAGATGTGGCAACCGGACGGAAGTCTGGAAGACGAACTGATCCGACGGCTATACCAAGAATTCGGTAGTCCCCTGCTGGGACATGCCATGCGGTTGACCGGTCACGACCGGCAATGGGCAGAGGACATCGTGCAGGAAACGCTCGTCAGAGCCTGGCGCAACGCCGAGAAGCTCGAGCGCGACCCGGTGCTGCTCCGATCGTGGCTGTTCACGGTGGCTCGACGCCTGGTCATCGACGACCGGCGCAAGCGCAGCGTGCGACCCCAGGAGTCCCAGTTGACGCCGTCGGACGAGGCTCCGGTGCGTGACGAGGCGGACCGCACGCTCTCCGCGATCGTGGTCGCGGAAGCGATGAGCGGCCTGACCGAGGAGCACCGGGAGGCTATTCTCGAGACGTACCTGCGCGACCGGACCGTCGGCGAGGCCGCCGAGGTGCTCGGCGTACCCGCGGGTACGGTGAAGTCCAGGGTTTACTACGCACTTCGCGCCCTTCGGCGGGCACTGCAGGATCGGGGCTGACCAGGTGACAGCGCTGCCGGACCACATCGACGTGGCGGCGTATGTCCTCGGTGTCCTCGACGAGGACGAGGTCGACGCCTTCGAGAACCATCTCGCCCAGTGCCGCAAGTGCGCGCTGGACCTGAAGGACTTCGCCGTTCTGCCCGACCTTCTGGACGAGGCTGACCAGGCAGGACTCCTTCGGGGGACCGCGGGGGAACGCCCCGACGGTCGCTCGGTTCGCGCGATGTTGGACTCGGTGTCGATCGACCGCGGGCGCAAGAGGCGCAACTACGCGTTGGCGGCCGCAGCGGTCGCCGTGCTCTTGATGGGTGGCACCGCCGCCGCCACCGTCAAGCTCACCTCCGGCAGCGGCAACACCTCGAACGTGGCCCAGAACACGCAGAGCCCGCCGAAGCAGTCCGCGGTGGCCAACAACGAGACCGACGTGTTCCAGGAGCTCAGCCGCTCCGACCCCAAGACGGGGCTCAAGGCCAAGATCCACGCCCGTCCCGAGGCGTGGGGCACGTCCATCGAGTTCGAAGTAGAGGGCGCCAAGGGGCCCGGCCGGTGCGAGCTGGTCGCCCTGACGCGCGACGGGGGCACGATGCCCGTGACGACGTGGCTGGTCGGCGCACCCGCGCTGAACGGCGACAAGGCCCCCGTCCAGCTGGACGGAGGCCTTGGCATGCGGTGGAACGAGATCGCCGCGTTCGTGGTGCGCGACAGCAGTGGTGCGACCCTGCTGAACATGCCCACCTGAGTCCTACAGGTTGCGCAGCCCCGCCAGGACCCTCTCCATCAGCGCGGTCGACGGCCGGTTGTCCCTGACCCCCTCGTTGCGGTGCACGGTGATCAGGCTCAGGTCGGACATGTCCGCCAGCAGGACCCTCACCACCCCCAGTGGAAGCCTCAGACGTGCGGAGACCTCCGCCACCGAGTGCGGGTCCCGGCACAGCGCGCTGATCGTGCGGTGCTCCAGGGTGTCGGTCATGGGATCCCGTTCGACCTCGTCGTTCGTGGTCACGATGGTCTCGATGTCCAACGTGACGTTCGAGCGGGTTCGTCCGCCGGTGAGGGCGTAGGGGCGGACCCTGAAGTCGTTCATCGGTATCTCCGCGGTTGTCGACGGGTGTCGGCAGCCCCGGGATCACCGAGGCCATGGCACTGTACGACCTCGGTGACGGAGAGTCCCGGACTTCCCATTCCTTGGCATGTCCTCGCCAGCGATGTCACGGATCGTGATCTTCCGTCACAGCCCCGGATTAGGGCATTTAAAGTCTATTTAAGGATCGACCAAGTTTTATTTATTGCTACTTCGGAGTTCAATCCACGGATCGTGGTCGTGACAGCGGGTCCAATTCGCATCCCGTCCACTCCTTCCTACCAGTTCGATTCGCGGGTTTCCTTTTACGATGCAGACCCGTGTCCTCCCCGTTAGACCACTGTGGATCTTCGTGACCTGCGGGTTGACAATTGTCATCCGGGATCGGTGACGTCGGGGCACTACTGGACCACTTGGTCCTGCCCCAGGCTGGTGTCCATGACGACGGTGCTGGACGTGCAGGGGGTGCGCCACCGCTACGGCGGGACGGTCGCGCTCGACGGGGTCGACCTGCGGGTCGGCGCGGGGGAGTGCGTCGCGCTGCTCGGGCCCAACGGGGCGGGCAAGACCACCCTGGTGAACCTGGTGGTCGGCCTGCTGGCCAGGCAGGCGGGGACGATCGCGATCGTCGGGGGCGACCCGCGCGCCGCGGCCTCGCGGCGGGAGCTGGGCGTGGTGCAGCAGTCGCTGGGGTTCCCGACGACGTTGAAGGTGCGCGAGCTGGTCGTGGGGGCGGCCGTGCGGGCCGGACGACCGCGCTCCGCCGCCGGGCCGGTGCTCGCGGAGCTGGGGCTGGCCGAGCTGGCCGGGCGGCGGGCGGTGAAGCTGTCCGGCGGGCAGCGGCAGCGGCTGCAGCTGGCCATGGCGCTGGTGGGCGACCCGGCGCTGCTCGTGCTGGACGAGCCGACGGTCGGGCTGGACGTCGCCGCCCGCCGCTCGTTCTGGGGGATCGTGGCCGCCCGGTGCGCCCGCGGGGTCGGGGTGCTGGTGACCACGCACCTGATCGAGGAGTCGGCCGGGGTGGCCGACCGGGTCGTGGTGGTGGACAAGGGGCGGGTGCTGGCGTCGGGGACACCGGACGAGCTGGTCGCCGTGCTGCCGGACCGGACGATCGTGGCGACGTCCTCGTTGGAGGACTCGGTGCTGGCCGGGGTGCCGGGGGTGCTGTCGATGACGCGGGAGGGGCGGTGGGTGCGGCTGCGGACCCGCGAGCCCGAGGCCGTGTTGAGGGTGCTGCTGGCGGCGGATCCGGGGTTGGGGGACCTGCGGGTGGAACAGGCGGGGCTGGAGGAGGCCGTGGTGAGCATCGGGGCGGGGGTGTGAGGGTGCGCTCCGCGGACCGACCGGTGCGCACTCGTCCGTCCACACCAGACCGGTCGGTCTGCCCGACTTCCGGTTCCGGTGGTGGAACCGGGGAACCGTTGGGCGGTCTGGTGACGTCCTACTCGCGCGCGCGGCGTGCGGGACATGTGACCTGCAGAGGAGCTGTGGCGTGAGCGCGTCGGGAGTTGTCGGGCGGCCGGTCGGCCGGGAGCGTGGACCGGTCGGTCTGGGGCGGGTCTTCGTCGTGGAGCTCGTGGACGATCTGAGGGGTATCGTCCGCGAGCCCACGGCGTTGTTCTTCTCGATCGTGATGCCGGTGGGGTTCTTCGTGCTGTTCGTGTCGATGTTCGGGCGGCAGAACAGCGGGATGCTGGCGACCTTCGGGACGTTCGGCGTGCTGGCGGTGACGCTGATGAACCCCGGCATGGGGGTGGCGAAGGACCGGGAGCGCGGGTGGCTGCGGGCGAAGCAGGTGTCGGCGGTGCCGGTGTGGGTGACGTTGGCGGCCAAGGTGGCGGCGTCGTTCCCGTACGCGGTGGGGGTGCTGGTGGCGATGGCGGCGGCCGCGGCGGCGACGGGGTCGTTGAGCGCGACGCCGTGGCAGATGGCGCGGCTGGTCGTGGTGCTGCTGCTGGGCGCGTTCCCGTTCGCGCTGCTCGGGCTGGCGGTGGGGTTCCGGGCGAGCACGAACGCGGCGGCGGCGATCCTGAACGCGCTGCTGATGCCGTCGGCGATCTTCTCGGGGCTGTGGATGCCGCTGGCCTTCCTGCCCGCGTTCTTCTCGCACGTCGCGCCGTTCCTGCCGCCCTACCACCTGGCCCAGCTCGCGCTGGCGCAGCTCCAGCCGGGTGACGGGGTGCTCGGGCACGCGCTGGTGCTGGTCGCCATGACGGTCGTGAGCGCGGGACTGGCCGGTCTGTCCTATCGTTCCGCTCGACCATGACGACATCCCGCCTGCGCGTGTGGACCTGGGTGCACCTCGTGTACCTGGGTCTGCCCGCCTTCCAGCCGATCTTCGACCCGACCGCCGACGCGGGGGACTGGGCGCTGGTCGCGTTCATCGTGGTGGCGTTCCTGCCGATGTACGCGATGTCGCTGCTGCGCCCGTGGCAGGCGCGGTGGTGGCTGACGGTGCCCGCGACGGTGCTCGGCGTGCTCGCCGTGCACTTCAACGCGGGTGCGGCGGTCCTGTTCGTCTACGCGGCGGCGTGCGCGGGGCTGACCGAGACGCGGCGGACGGCGTTGAGGTGGTTCGGGTTCCTCACGACGCTGACCCTGGTGTTCGGGGTGCTCTCGGCGACCCCGATGCCCTACCGGCTGTGGAACGTCGTCCCGCCGGTGCTGTTCATCTGGGTGATCGGGCTGGTGCAGATCGCGGAGGCCGCCCGCGCCCGCGCCAACACCGAGCTGCGCATGGAGAACGCGCGGATCGAGCACCTGGCCACGGTGTCCGAGCGGGAGCGGATCGCGCGGGACCTGCACGACCTGCTGGGGCACTCGCTCACCGCCGTGGTGATGCGGGCGCAGCTGGTGGAACAACTGGTGGCCGTGGACCCCGAGCGGGCGCGGGCCGAGGTGCGCGAGATCGAGCGCACCGCGCGGGACGCCCTCAGCGAGGTCCGCGCCACCGTGAGCGGCTGGCGGCAGGCCAGCCTGGAGGCCGAGTTGGACGCCGCCCGAGGGGCGCTGGCGAGCACCGGGGTCGACCTGCACGTGCGCCGCGACCCCGACCTCGCCCTGCTGGGCTCCACCGAACACGCCCTCGCCCTCGCCGTCCGGGAGGCGATCACCAACGTCGCCCGCCACGCGGACGCCCGCACGTGCCAGGTCGGCATCCACGCCGTCGACGGCGAGCTGCGGGTCGTGGTGGCGGACGACGGCGTCGGCGGCGGAGCCGACGGCAACGGCCTGTCCGGCATGCGGGAGCGCATCGCCGCTCTGGGCGGCCGCGTCCACCGCACCGCCACCGAGGGCACCACCGTCACCATCGCCGTCCCCTTGCGGGTGGCGACGTGATCCGGGTCGTCCTCGCCGAGGACCAGGGCATGGTCCTCGGCGCCTTCGCCGCCCTCCTCGACCTCCAACCGGACATCGAGGTCGTCGCGGCCGTCTCCGACGGCGACGCGGCCCTCACCGCCGTCACCGAACACCGCCCCGACGTCCTGCTCACCGACATCGAGATGCCCGGCCGCTCCGGCCTGGACGTCGCCGCGGAGCTCCGCAGACGCGACGACCCCACCCGAGTCCTCATCGTCACCACCTTCGCCCGCGGCGGCTACCTCCGCCGCGCCATGGACGCGGGCGTCCTGGGCTACGTCCTCAAGGACGCCCCCATCGCCCAACTGGCCGACGCCCTCCGCGAGGTCCACGCCGGCCACCGCGTCATCGCCCCCGAACTCGCCGTCGCCGCCTGGGACTCCGCCGACCCGCTCACCGACCGCGAACGCGAGCTCCTGCGCGAAGTCCTCGACGGCGCCTCCAACACCGACATCGCCCACCGCCTCCACCTCGCCGAAGGCACCGTCCGCAACTACCTCTCCACCGCCATGGCCAAGCTCAACGCCCGCAACCGAACCGAAGCCGCCACCACCGCCCGCGACCACGGCTGGCTGTAAGTTCACAATGGACTCCGCGACCCGGCCACCCAACAACGCTGGAACCAAAGACAAGTCACCCAACGACACTGGCGGCAGCACACAAGTCACCCAGCGACGCTGGAACCAAAGGGCAAGTCGCCCAACAACGCTGGAAGCAGCACACAAGCCCCCAGCGACGCTGGAAGCGAGCATGCTCGTCCGCTCGTGCGGTCGGCTTGACTTGGGGTTTTTGGGCTTACAATGAGTCGGCGGGCAGGCTCTGCCACCTGCCCTTTTTCGCCCGACGAAGCCCAAAAAAGGGGCCCCAAGTCAAGCCGACCGCACCTGGGTCCGCTGTAGCGACACCCCCGGAGCCCCCCGCAGCGACACCCCCAGAGACCACGGCCCCCACAGCGCCCCCCGACACCGCCCAACCCTCCACAATAGACCTACAACCAGTCCCTCTTCTTGAACGTCGCGTACAACACCCCCGACAGCGCCACTATCGCCGCCGTCGACACCCAAAACCCCCAAGCCCTCTCGAACCCCGGATAGGGCAGGTTCTGCCCGTAGAACCCCGTGATCGCCGTGGGCACCGCGATGATCGCCGCCCAGCTCGTCACCTTCTTCATGATCATGTTCATCACGTTGCCCTGGGCCGTCAGCTGCGTCTCCCGCAGCGTCGTCGTCATCTCCCGCAACGACTCCGTCCAGTCCGTCACCCGCAGCACGTGGTCGTTGACGTCCTGGAAGTACGGCCTCAGCTCGTCGGTCACGATGGTGTCGTCGGTCCGCAGCAACGCCCCCACCACGTCCGCCATCGGCAGCTCCACCCGCCGCAGCATCACCAGGTTCTTGCGCAGCCGCAACGCCCGCCGCTGCATCCCCTTGTGGTCGGGGCGTTCCTCGAACAGCACGTCCTCGAGGTCCTCGATCTCGTCGTCGAGCTTCTGCGCGGCGGCCAGGTGCCCGTCGACGATCGAGTCCAGCAGCCCGTGCAGCAGGAAGCCGACCCCGACGCCGGACAGGTCGCCCGGTTCGTCCCACCGCTTCAGCACGTCCGCGAAGTCGAACTCGTCCCGGACCGTCACCAGCGCGCGGTCGGTGATGAACGCGGACACCTCGGTCGGGGCCAGGACCCCGTCGTCGAACCGGACGGCTTTCGCGGTCAGGAAGGAGTGCCCGTCGTACTGGTCGAACTTCGGCCGCTCGTGCTTGGCCAGCGCGTCCTCGATGGCGAGCGCGTGCAGTCCCAGCTCCTGCGCGATCGTGGCCAGGTCCTCCTGGCTCGGCGAGTGGAAGTCCACCCACACCACCGCGTCCGGGTCCTGGAGGTGGTCGGACACCTGGTCCAGGTCGAAGTCGGACGCCTCCAACCTGCCCTTGCGGTAGAGCCGCGTGCTCGCCATGCCTGAAGGCTAGTGGGTGGCCGGATCCGGGGCCGTGTCGCCGCTCGCCCACGCCACGTGGCCGTCGGGGCGGACCACCGCGCCGCGGACGTCCTCCCAGCCGTCGTGCTTGGCGGGCTCGTCGGTGAAGTCCAGCGGGACGTGCTTCCCGGTGCGCAGCAGGGTGAACAGGGTGGTGTCGCCGACCCGGAGGTCGGGCGCGCGGGTGCCGACCAGGGGGTGCGCGCCGCGGTCGTAGGCGACGGCGAGGCCGGACAGGCGTTCGGCGAGGGTGCGGGAGAACTCCGGCACGGTGGCGATGAGCCCGCTGAGCAGCGTGCGCAGCGCCAGCACCTCCGGGGTGGCCGCGTTCATCAGCGCGGTCTGCGCGCGGGTGCTGAGCAGCAGGTCCGCGCCGACCGGGTGGCGTTCGTCGTGGTAGCTGTCCAGCAGCCCGTGGGGCGCGGTGCCCAGCGCGGTCGCGGCGAGCTTCCAGCCGAGGTTCGTGGCGTCCTGCACGCCGACGTTGAGGCCGACCCCGCCCGCCGGGAAGTGCATGTGCGCGGCGTCGCCCGCGACCAGCACCCGGCCCCGGCGGTACCGCTCGGCCTGCCGGGTGGCGTTGCCGAACCGGGACAGCCAGTGCGGGTCGCGCATGCCGAAGTCGGTGCCGGTGATGGCGGTGACCGTGGCGCGCACCTCCTCCAGGG
The DNA here is from genome assembly GCF_003002815.1 of Umezawaea tangerina. Lineage (GTDB taxonomy): Bacteria > Actinomycetota > Actinomycetes > Mycobacteriales > Pseudonocardiaceae > Umezawaea > Umezawaea tangerina. Next base: position 173,196 of record NZ_PVTF01000010.1, read on the forward strand.
TCAGCTCGCCGGGGCGCTCGGTGTGGTCGGAACCGCCGACGAACCGGTGCGCACCGCCGGGCAGCGGCACCACCATCAGGCCGCCGTTGGGCCCGGAGACCGACAGCAGCGACGGCGGCGGGGAGTCCAGCACGACGTCGGCGAGCCATCCCCACGTCGTGTCCGGCGTGCCGGGGAAGGCGATGCCCGCGGCCTCGCGGACCGCGCTGCGGGTTCCGTCGCAGCCGACGACGTAGGCGGCCTCGACCTCGTAGGGCCCGTCGGGGCCGGTGACCCGGAGCGCCACCGAGTCGGCGTCCTGGCGCAGGCCGGTCACCTGGTGCCCGCGCAGGATCCGCGCGCCCCGCGTGCGCGCGTGCTCCTCCAGCAGCTCCTCGGTGCGGACCTGGGGGAGTGCCAGCGTGAACGGGAAGTCCGTGTCCAGCACGCGGAAGTCCATCCGGTCGTCCAGGCCGCCGAAGTGGCCGTTGGGGATGCGCAGCCCCTCGGCCAGGAACCGGTCCACGACACCGCGGAACGCCAGCACCTCCAGCGTTCGCGGGTGGATCGTCAGCGCCTTCGAGTGCGGGTCCCGCTCGGTGCGGGCCTCCAGGACGGTGACCGGCACCCCGCCCAGCCCCAGCTCGGCGGCCAACCACAGTCCGACGGGCCCGCCGCCGACGACCACTACCTGCTCCACGGAATCCTCCTTGGTCACTGACCAACAACTGGTGAGGCCGTACACTAGGTCAGTGACCAAGAAGTCCGCAACCGGCCTGGACCCGGACACCGTCGTGCGCGCCGCGCTGGAGCTGCTGGACGACAAGGGGGCCGACGCGGTGTCTGTCCGCGGCGTCGCGGACCGGCTCGGCGTCCGGATGAACACGGTGCTGTGGCACGCGAAGACCAAGGCGCGCCTGCTGGAGCTGATGGCCGACGCGATCGTCGCGGGCGCGACCGTGGAGGACCTGCCGGGACCGTGGCGCGACCGGGTCCGCGAACTGGCCCACCGCTACCGCCGCGCACTGCTGGCGCGGCGGGACGGGGCCCGGATCGTGGCCGGGACGTACGCCGCCGAACCCGCCACGCTCCGGTTCGCCGACACCATGGTCGGCGCGCTGCTCGACGCGGGATTCCCGGCGCGCCAAGCGGTCTGGGTGTGCTGGACGATCGTCTACTTCGTACTCGGGCTCACCCAGGAGGAGCAGGCGGTGCCCGAGGCGCTCGGCGAGGACTTCGCCCGCGTCCTCGCCTCCGGCGAGTACCCGTCACTGGCGCTGGCCCGCGAGCACTTCGAGGACGGCTCGTTCGACGAGCGCTTCGACCACGGGCTTTCCCTTGTGCTGCGCGGGTTGGCGCCCCAGGGGGAGGATGGGGTGTGACCGAAGACCTGGAAACCCGTTACCGCGCTTACCTCGCCGTCCTCAACGAGCGTCGTCTCGACGACCTCGCGCACCACCTGTGCGACGAGCTGACCTACAACGGCGAACCGATGACCCGGCAGCGCTACCAAGAACAGCGGGCCGCCGACATCGCCGCGATCCCGGACCTCTTCTTCGACGCGCACGTCGTCGTCGCCGCGGGCGACCGGGTGGCGTGCCGCCTGGTGTTCGACTGCACGCCGGTGGGCGAGTTCCTCGGCTTCGCGCCCACCGGCGGGCGGTTCGTGTTCGCGGAACACGTCTTCTACCGCTACGAGGAAGGGCGCATCGCCGAGGTGACCTCGTTGATCGACCGCGCGGCCATCGCGGAGCAGATCCGGTCCGGCGCCCACGGGTGAGGCCGGTCAGCCCGCGATCGTCGCGTGCATCTCCCACACCAGCACCTCGGCGGGCTCGGTCGCGGTCACCCGCTGGCCGCCGGTCGCCGTGAACCGCACCGCGTCGCCCTCGGCGAGCGCGCCCGCGCCCTCCAGGGTCACGGATCCCCGTGCCACGAACAGGTGCAGGAACGGCGCCTCGGGCAGCTCGACCGACTGGCCCGCCTGCAACCTGGCCGCGTGCAGGGCGGCGTACTTGTTCTTGATGCGGATGGCCGCCGCGCCCTCGTGGACGTCCATCCCGGACGCCACCGGCACGAGCCCGCCGCCCAGCAGGTCGTTGTCGATCTCCAGCTGCTCGTAGCCGGGCGTGATCCGGTTCTCGTCCGGCACCACCCACATCTGGATGAACCTGACCGGGTCCTGGTGGGCCGCGCCTTCCAGCCGCCACGAGTCGTTCTTCTCCGAGTGCATGATCCCGCGGCCCGCGCTCATCCGCTGCGCCAGACCGGGGTAGATGATCCCGGAGTGCCCCGTGGAGTCCTGGTGCACCAACGAACCCTGCAGCACCCAGGTCACGATCTCCATGTCCCGGTGCGGATGCGTCTCGAACCCCGCGCCCGGCCGCACGACGTCGTCGTTGTTCACCAGCAGCAGGCCGTGGTGGGTGTTGGCCGGGTCGTACTTCTGGCCGAACGAGAACGAGTGCTTCGAGTCCAGCCACGAGATCTTCGTGGCATCGCGCTCGGCCGAGCGGCGCACGTCCACCTGCGGCTGCAAGGTGCTCTGGCTCATAACTGGACCCTCTCCCGAGTTGATGTGTCACCTACGCTCGGTGGAACCTAGTTGACGGTGCAACTATTCCCGGATCGGGGCCGGATGGCCAGTGGAGGCTCACGCGTAGTGCTTGCGGAGCTCCTCGGTGCGGTCCTCGGGCCACGGGCAGCGGACCTCGCCGAGGACGGCGGCGAAGAACAGCTCCAGGTGGACGTGCCAGGCGGCGAGCACGAGCGCGGGGTCCGCGGTGGCGTCCAGGACGTGGGTGAGGGTGACGCGGGTGCCCAGGTCGGCGTCCTGGGTGACCTCCCAGTGGACGGGGCCGTAGGCGAGGACGTGCGGGGCGGCGACCTCGGTGAGCGGTCCGGTGGGGACGTGCGGGTTGGTGGCGCGCGGCGGCGGGGCGTCGCCGGTCGCGGGCTCGGTGTTCTCGGTCAGCAGGGCCCACACGTCGGCGGCGGGTTTCCAGACGAGGTCGCGGGTGAAGCGGACGACACCGTCCTCCAACGTGCCCTCGTCGAGGCCGAACTCGCGGATGTAGGCCTCCATGGGGGCCAGGTGGTCGCCGGGCGGTGCGGGTTCGCGGCCGTCGAGGTGCGCGTCCAGCGCGGCCAGGCAGGTGTCCCAGCCGTAGGCGTTGCGGCCCGCGGAGAGGCGGTCGCCGAGGGTCTGGGTGAAGTGGAGGGTGCAGCCGGTGGCGGTGGGGACGAGCTCGAAGCGCAGGACGTCGGAGTTCCACCGGAAGGAGAAGACCTTCGGCGGGTCGACCTCCAGGACCTCGCCCGTGCCGCCCTCGTCGACCGGGGCCTCGCTGGGGAACGTGAAGCGGATCCTGGCGCCGGGGCGGAGGTCGAGCTCGACGGCCGCAGGGAACCAGGCCGCCAGTTCGCTCGGCTGGGTGATGGCGCGCCACACCTTGGCGGGGGAGTGGGGGAGGGTGCGGCGGAAGCGGAGGACCGGGTGGCCGTCGAGGGTGTCCAGTGCGGCTCGTGGGGTGGTCACGGGGTGGTCCCTTCTGCGCTGTCGTCGGCCGTGGTGCCGTTGGGTGTGCTGTCGTTGGGTGTGCTGTCGTCGGGGGTGCTGTCTTCGGGCATGGTGTCGAGGTGGCGTTCGAGGGCGTCGAGGCTGTGCTCCCACATGCGGCGGTAGGGGGCCAGCCAGGCGTCGATCTCGGCCAGGGGTTGGGGGCGGAGGCGGTACCAGCGGCGTTGGGCGTCCTGGCGGACGTCGACGAGGCCTGCCTCGCGGAGAACCTTCAGGTGCTTGGAGACCGTGGGCTGGGTGAGGGTGAGGCGGTCGACCAGGTCGCCCACGGGGCGTTCGCCGGTCCGCAGGAGGTCGAGGATCTCGCGTCTGCTCGGGTCGGCGAGGATCGCGAACGTTGATGCCATGTGGGCAATATAGCCGGATTGACATACTCAAGCAAGTAACGCGGGGGCGTGCGAGGCTGACATACCGGGCACTCGTCGGAACCGGAGGCTGTCCACCATGGTTCGAGCGCTGGTCGTCGTGTTGGCCCTGGTTCTTGGGTCCTGTGCTTCGCCGGTGGAGGGGCCTGTTGTGCCGGTGCCTTCGTCGGTTGTGTCTTCCTCTGCGACTTCCTCCGTGACGGCGGTGGTGAGGTCGTCCGAGGTGGTGAAGATGTGCACGGTGCCCGATGTGATGGGGATGGTGCACCAGGACGCGCAGGACGCGATGCAGGCCAGTGGGTTGTACGTGCTGCTGGAGAGGGATGCGACGGGGCAGGGGCGGTTGTTGATCAATGATCGGAACTGGACTACCACCGGGCAGATGTCGGGGCCTGGGGAGGTTGTGGACTGTGGGACGACGGTGACGTTGTCGGCCAAGAAGGTGGGGGAGTAGGTGGGGGGGTGTCCGGGGGTGTGGTTTGTTTGGTGGGCCCCGGTCTTTGCTCTCTTGTCTTGTGAGTTTGGCTCTTGCTTGCTGGTGGAGTCTGGTGGCTGGTTCGCTGGTTGCGCGGGGTCTGACCTCGGGCTCTCTTGAGCTGTGAGGCTCGGCCCTCGGCCCTCGGCCCTCGGCCCTCGGCCCTTGCGCGGTGCGCAGTCCGGCCTTCGGTCCTTCCGTGGTGCGAAGTCCGGCGCCCGGCCCTCTCGCCGCGCAAGCCCGGCGCCCGGCCGTCCCACTTCTGGGAAGCCTGGCCCCTGGTCTCCCAATCCCTGGTGAAGCCCGGCCCCCGGCCCTCCCATCCCTGGTGAAGCCCGGCCCCCGGCCCTCCCATCCCTGGTGAAGCCCGGCCCCCGGCGCGCGATTGTCTCAATGCCCGATCTTGCTTGTCAAGATGATAAAGCCATCTTGACAAGCAAGATCGGGCAGGAGGGCGCTGTGGATCGGGGGCAGAGGGGAAGTCTGGCTTCGCCAGCATCGAGCGCCGCTCGACTCAAGCATCAGGCTTCGCCTGACTCAGGCATCGGACTTCGTCCGACAAGGCCCCAGGCGCTCCGCGCCGGATGCGCGCTGGCGGGCTTCGCCCCGTTGGCTGTTGAGGTCGGCTTCGCCATCGGTTGGGGGCGGTGGGTGGGGCGGTGGGTGGGTGTTTGCGCTTTGGTGGATGTGGATTGGGCCCAGGACCTTCCGGTGCGAAGGTCCTGGGCCCGTGGGCGGCACTCGTCTGGCCCGGCGAGTGTCGCGGATTGGGCCGACCCGCTGGGTGTCGGTCGGTGACGTGGCAGCGGGTCGGGGATCTAGTGGTCGCGGTGGGTGGCCAGTTCGGCGAGGGCGTCCAGTTCCGCGGCGGCGCGGGGGCGGGGGGTGGCGTTGGTGAGGTGGGTGCGGGCGCGGGTGAGGAGGTCGTCGGCGCGGGCTTGGCTCCAGGCGCGGCCGCCTGCCAGGTCGACCAGGTCGGCGGCGCGGCTGAGGTCGGAAGGGGAGAGGGGGTGGTCGGAGTGGTAGAGGGTGTCGAGTTCGCGGCCTGCCTCGGTGCCGGAGTTGAGGGCGGCGACGACCGGGAGGGACTTCTTGCGGTTGCGGAGGTCGGAGAAGACGGGTTTGCCGGTGACGGACGGGTCGCCCCAGATGCCGAGGAGGTCGTCGGCGAACTGGAAGGCGAGACCGAGGGCCTCGCCGAAGCCGCGCAGCTCCTGGACCTGCTGGGTGCTGCCGCCGCCGAAGAGGGCGCCGATGGCGCAGGCGCAGCCGAGCAGGGCACCGGTCTTGCCCTCGGCCATCTTCACGCACTCGAGCAGGTCGACGTCGCCGCGCTCCTCGAACGCCATGTCCGCGGCCTGCCCGTCGAGCAGGCCCTGGACGGAGGCGCTGATCATCCGCATGCCCTGCTGGGCGGACGGGTGACCGCTGTCGGCGAGGACGTCGAGCGCCAGCGCGAGCATGGAGTCGCCCGCGAGGATGGCCGAGTTGACGCCGAACACGCTCCACGCCGTCGGCCGGTGCCTGCGGGTGGTGTCGCGGTCCATCACGTCGTCGTGCAGCAACGAGAAGTTGTGCACGAGCTCGACGGCGACCGCGGCGCTCATCGCCGCGGCGGCGACGCTGCCGACGGCCTCGGCCGCGAGCAGCGTCAGGGCGGGGCGGATCGCCTTGCCGCTGTTGCCGCCGGTCGGCTGGCCGTGCTCGTCGCGCCAGCCGAAGTGGTACCCGGAGATGACGCGCATCGACTCGGGCATCCGCTCGACCGCGCCGCGCAGGGCCGGTTCGACACCGAACCTGCTCCACGACAGCACCTCGTGCGCCGAGCGGACCGCCTGCTTGTCCTCGACATCGGTCATGACCCGTCCTCCCTCAGCGGTCGATCTCGACGTTCTCGAGCACGCCGAGCGCGTCGGGAACGAGCACGGCCGCCGAGTAGTAGGCGCTGACCAGGTAGGACAGGACGGCCTTGTCGTCGATGCCGGTGAAGCGCACCGACAGGCCGGGCTCGTACTCGTCGGGCAGACCGGTCTGGTGCAGGCCGATCACGCCGTTCTCCTGCTCGCCGACCCGCATCGCGAGGACGGAGCTGGTGCCCGTGGAGGAGATCGGGATCTTGTCCGACGGCAGGATCGGCACGCCGCGCCACGTGTTGACCTTCGTGCCGTTGTAGTCCATCGGCGTCGGGTACAGGCCGCGCTGGTTGAGCTGGCGGCCGAACGCGGCGATCGTGCGCGGGTGCGCCAGGAAGAACGCGGTCTTGCGGCGACGGCTGAGCAGGTCGTCCATGTCGTCCGGGGTGACCGGCCCGGTGCGGGTGTGCAGCCGCTGCTTGAGGTCCGCGTTGTGCAGCAGACCGAACTCCGGGTTGTTCAGCAGGTCGTGCTCCTGCCGTTCCCGCAGCGCCTCCACGGTCAGCCGGACCTGCTGCTGGACCTGGTCCATCGGGTGGTTGTAGAGGTCCGCGACGCGGGTGTGCACCCGCAGCAGGGTCTGGGCGACGCTGAGCTCGTACTCCCGCGGCGACAGCTCGTAGTCGACGAACGTGCCGGGCAGCTCCACCTCGCCCTCGTGGCCCGAGGACATCTCGATCGACGCCTCGCCCGCCTTGTTGCTCGGCTTCCCGGACCGCGCGACGAACCCCTGGATGTGCGCCCGCAGCGCGTCGGCCTGGCCGTTGAGCCGCTGCACCTCCCGCCACGGCAGGACGAGCACGATGGTGGGCGTGACGGCCCTGACCGTGAACGGCCACTCGTCGACGGTCCCGGTGAGCACCTCGTCGCCGAAGTGGTCGCCGTCGGCCAGCACGCCGAGCGAGGTCTCCTCGCCGTAGTGGCCGACACCGGTCGCGCTGACCTTGCCGTGCGCGATCAGCACGACCTCGTCGGCCGCGCGACCGGCCCGCACGATCACCTCACCGGGCGCGAACTCCCGCTGCTGGAAGCGGTCGGCGAGCGCGCTGAGCACCGCGTCGTCGTCGAAATCGCGCAGCGCGGGCAGCTCGCGCAGCTCCTGGGGGATCACCCGCACCGCGGTACCGGTGTTGGTGAAGGTCACCCGGCCGTCGCCGACGGCGTAGCTGAGCCTGCGGTTCACCCGGTACGCGCCACCGCTCGCCTCGACCCACGGCAGCGAGCGCAGCAGCCAGCGGGGGGTGATGCCCTGCATCTGCGGCGCCGACTTGGTGGTCGACGCCAGGTTGCGCGCCGCCCTCGTGCTCAGGCTCGAAGGCGCGGCGGCCTCTTCGAGGCCCGGATCTGTCACCGTCACGTGTCTTCCCATCTCCTGACGTGCCTACCGACGGACGGATCTAGCCCTCGCGGCCGATCTCGACGTTCTCCAGCACGCCGAGGGCGTCCGGCACGAGGATCGCGGCCGAGTAGTAGGCGCTGACCAGGTAGGAGATGACGGCCTTCTCGTCGATGCCCATGAACCGCACGGACAGGCCGGGCTGGTACTCGTCGGGCAGGCCGGTCTGGTGCAGGCCGACGACGCCCTGGTTCTGCTCGCCGACGCGCATCAGCATCACCGAGCTGGTCCGGGTCTGGCTGATGGCGATCTTGTTGCACGGCAGGATCGGCACCCCGCGCCACGACGGGACCTGGTGGCCGCCCAGGTCGGTGCTGGCCGGGTAGAGGCCGAGCTTGCTGCACTCGCGGCCGAACGCGGCGATGGTGCGGGGGTGCGCCAGGAAGTAGCTGGGCTCCTTCCACACCGTGGCGAGCAGGTCGTCCATGTCGTCGGGGGTGGGCGGGCCGGAACGGGTGTGGATGCGCTGGCCGAGGTCGGCGTTGGCGAGCAGGCCGAACTCGCGGTTGTTGACCAGCTCGTGCTCCTGGCGCTCGCGCAGCGCCTCGATGGTCAGCCGCAGCTGCTGCTCGACCTGGTCCATCGGCTGGTTGTAGAGGTCCGCGACGCGGCTGTGCACGCGCAGGACCGTCTGGGCGACGCTGAGCTCGTACTCGCGGGGGGAGAGCTCGTAGTCGACGAACGTGCCGGGCAGCTCCACCTCGCCCTCGTGGCCGGAGGACATCTCGATCGACGCCTCGCCGCTCTCGTCGCGCTTGTCGTTCTCGCCGCGCGCACGGGCGTGCTGGATGTGCTCGCGCAGGCCGCCCGCGGCGCCGTTCATCTCCTCGAACGAGCGCCAGTCCAGGGTCAGCACGGTGACCGGGGTGACCGCCTTGACGGTGAACTCCCACTCGCCCTGCGGACCGGCCAGCACCTCGCCGCCGAAGTGGTCGCCGTCGGCGAGCACGCCGAGGGCCGTCTGGTCGCCGAACTCGCCGACGCCGATCTTGTTGACCTTGCCGTGCGCGATCAGGAACACGGTGTCGGCCCGCTGGCCGGACTCGACGATCAGGTCGCCGGGCGCGTACTCGCGCTGCACGAACTTCAGCGAGAGCGCGGTGAGCACCGCCTCGTCGTCGTACCCGCGCAGCAGCGGCAGCTCGCACAGCTCCTGGGGGATCACCCGGATCTCGGCGCCGGTGTTGGTGAAGGTCACCCGGCCGTCGCCGACCGCGTAGCTCAGGCGCCGGTTGACCCGGTAGGCACCGCCCGCCGCCTGCACCCACGGCAGGACCTTGAGCAGCCACCGCGAGGAGATGCCCTGCATCTGCGGCACGGACTTGGTCGTCGTGGCCAGGTTCCTGGCCGCCGCCGTCGCCAAGCTCGATTGCGCACGACCCGAATCCACGTCCGACGAGGGGTTGTCCGTCACAGTCACCCGACATACCGCCTATCCGCTTGCGCGCCGCTGGTGGCGCGTGAGGGAACTCAATTCACGAACAATGGACTTGTTCGTGGCGGTCAGACGTTAACCAGCCGGAGCACGTGGGGGGAAGCGGCCAAAACGGCGTCCTCCCATGGTGTGACCAGCGGAGATGTTGGGCACTCGCTGTGTACATGATGGACGGATCGCACTACATCGGGTGAATTTTCCAGGTCGGTACGACTAAGTCGCGCCGACCTGGAATTCGTAACTCCAATGCTCTAATGAGAACCACTCCATCGTGGGTCTCAAGTCGTGGAAACCGCGAACAACATCGTGAAAATTGCAACTCGGGAGACGAAGTTCCCACGGTCGGTCAAACGGGTAAGGGCTTACTTCCGCAATGCTGCGGTGAACAGCGGGACCGCGTTCTTGATCGCGTAGGAGACGCCGAGGGTCGAGCCGCTGGAGAACGCGTCCGACAGCGCCTTGTCGTCGAGGATGACGAGGTGCCCGGCCTTGGCCGACGGGATGTTGTTGAGCACCTGGTCGGACCGCAGCACGCCCGCATCGGTGCCGATCGGGAACACGACGGTCAGGTCGGCGTCCAGCAGGCCCAGCTGCTCGGTGGAGATCTCCACGTAGAACGTGCCCTTGGCCAGCGAGTCGATCTCCTTCTTGGTGCCGAAGCCGAGCTCCTCCATGAAGTCCACCCGGCCGTCGCCGGGCACGTAGGCGCCGTACTGGTTGCCGAAGTAGGTGCCGACCACGGCGGTCTTGCCGGAGAACGTCGCCGCGTCCTTGAACTCCTTCTCGACGGTCGCGATGAGCTCCGTGCCCTTGTCCGGCTTGCCGAGCGCCTTGGAGACCAGCTCCATCTGCTGGCGCCAGGTCGTGCCGTAGGGGATGACGTCCTTCGGCGCGGCGATCGTCGGCGCGATCTTGGACAGCGTCTCGTTGGTCTTCGCGTCCAGGTTGGACCGGGTGTTGAGGATCAGGTCGGGCTGCAGCGCCGCCACGGCCTCGAAGCTCAGCTCCTGGGTGCCCAGGATGGTCGGCGCCTTCTCGTACAGGCCCTTGGCCCACGGGCCGACGCCCTCGCCGCCGAAGGCGAGCCAGTCGCTCGCGCCGACCGGCTGCACGCCGAGCGCGAGCGCGGTCTCCGCGTCCGACCAGCCGAGCGCGACCACGCGGGTGGGCGCCTTCTCGACCTCGACCTGCCCGAACATGGTGTCGACGGTCACCGGGAACGCGGAGCCCGCACCCGAGGACGTGCCGCCCGCCTCGGGGGTCGAGGAGCTGCCGCACGCGGCCAGCGATGCGGTCAGGAGGACTGTCAGGAGCCCGATGGCGGCGCGCTTCATGTTCACCCGTTCGTTCTAGAGTTTAGGTAACCCTAAGCTAACACGCTGGTGGGCTGACTGAGAATCGCCTGTGAAGTCCCGGTGAGGGGCACGATTCGTCGGTGCGCCGTCGTTGAAAGGGACGTAAGAGCGAAAACGCCCCCACGGGGGTCGTTCACAGAGGTGAGTGAGATGACAGCGTTCATGCAGTCCCCGTCGACGGTGAACATCCCGACGCTGCCCGAGGGATGGCCGATCGCTTCGTACAGCACCTACCAGGAGGCCCAGCGCGCGGTGGACCACCTCGCCGACAGCGCCTTCCCCGTGCAGGGCATCACGATCGTCGGCGTCGAGCCGATGCTGGTCGAACGGGTCGCGGGCAGGCTGACCTGGGGCAAGGTCCTCGGCAGCGCGGCCGCCTCCGGCGCGTGGCTCGGCCTGTTCGTCGGCCTGCTGCTCAGCCTGTTCACACCCGGCGCCGGGTTCGCGCCGATCGCGATCGGCCTCGTCGGCGGCATCGCGTTCGGGCTGGCCACGTCGGCCGCCCGCTACGCCGCGACCCGCGGGCAGCGCGACTTCATCTCGACCAGCCAGGTCGTCGCCCGCCGCTACGACGTGCTCAGCGTCCCCGCCAACGCCCAGCGCGGCCGCGACATGCTCGCGACCCTGGCGATGAAGGGCCCGCAGGTCGCCTGACCCGCCCGTAGAGTCCGGGTCATGACGGAGATCGGTGCGGTGGGCCTCGTCCTGCACCCGCGCAGGGACTGCGCCCAGGTGATCGGCACCATGGTCGACTGGGCGCGGTCCCGCGACATCAAGCTGTTCGGCGTCGAGTCGGAGGTGGAGCGCGCGAGGGGCGCGGTCTCCTCGATCGGCGCCGAGGACCTCGCCGGCCGGGTCGACCTGCTGGTCAGCCTCGGCGGCGACGGCACCATGCTCCGCGCGATGCGCCTGGGCATCCCGGACCGGACGCCGGTCCTCGGCGTCAACCTCGGCAAGCTCGGCTTCCTCGCCGAGATCGACCCGCCGGAGCTGACCGACGCCCTGTGCGCGATCGACGAGCACCGGTTCACCACCGAGCCCCGCTCCGGCCTGCGGGCCGTGACCGGGGACAAGGACGCCATCGCCTTCAACGACGTGGCCCTGGTCCGCGTCCCCGGCAACGGCATGACGGCGGTCCGCCTGCACGTCGAGGGCCACCCGTTCGTCAGCTACTCGGCCGACGCCGTGGTCGTGGCCACCCCGACCGGCTCGACCGCGTACAGCTTCAGCGCAGGCGGGCCGATCATCTCGCCGCGCGCGGAGGGGCTGCTGATCACCCCCGTGGCGCCGCACTCCACGTTCAACCGCGCGGTGTTCCTGTCCGGCGGGGAGAAGCTGGCGCTGGAGATCACCGGGAGCGAGGTCGGGGTGGAGGCGGACGGCCAGCTCATCGGGTACGTGGGAGCCGGGACGGTGATCGACATCGAGGTGCTTCCCGCGGCCGCGCAGGTGGTCCGCCTCGGGCGGACGACGTTCTACCAGAGGGCCCAGCGGAAGTTCGGGTTGAGCGGGTTCACCAGCCAGGGCGAGGTCTGACGACGGCCGAGCACCCGATGGTCGCGGAGCGGACCGAGGACCGCGGCTACCGGCCTTGCAGGAGTGCGTCCAGCCGCCGCAGGACGTCGACCTGGGCGGGGTTGTACACCTCGACCAGCCCACGGGCGGCGACCGACATCGCGGTCGTGTCGCCGTGCGGGGTCGGGTCGAGCAGCGCCGGGAAGTCCTCGCGCTGACGGCGGGCGACGGGAGCGAGGCGCTCGGCGAGGTCCTGGCGGACGGCGGGGTCCGCGTCCGCGGGCAGCGCGTCGAACTCCGCGTCGATCGGCAGGCGCGGCAACGCGTGGAGCTCCCGCAGCGCCGCCGTGGCCGCGGGGTTCAGGACGCGGGAGAAGAGCAGCAGGAGGGACCGTTCGCCCTCCGCCGCCCCGGCGTCGGCGGCGAACCCCGGTGGCAGGTCGGCCAGGGCCCGGTGCCGCAGGACGCGGGCCAGCTCCTCGCGCATCCGCTGCTTGCGCTCGACGTCCGCGGCCAGCTCGGCGTCCAGCTCGCGCAGCGCCCGTTCCGCGTTCTCGTCCGAGACCTCCATCCCGGCGATCGTGGCCAGCGGCACGCCCAGGTCGACGAGCCTGCGGATCCGCAGGAGCCGGACCAGGTGGGGGACCCGGTACTGCTTGTAGCCGTTCGCCTTCCTGTCCGGTTCCTCCAGCAACCCGATCCGGTGGTAGTGCCGGACGGTCTTCAGCGTCGTGCCCGCCAGCTCGGCCACCTGGCTCGTGCTCCACACCACCGCCACCGCCCTTCGCGCCCTTCCCCGCACCGGCACGGTAGCGACCGGCGCGGCGACGAGGAGCGGGTCCTCACCTCCCGCCGCGTTCGGCCGCGCACGCGACGTCGTCGTGCGGAAGCCGTCCGGTGGCGAGGAAGTCCGTCGTGGTGTCGTTGAGGCACTTGTTGCCCAGGTAGAGGTAGGCGAGGTGGCCGCCCTGGTCGGCGGTGACCATCCGGGCGCGCTCGCCGAAGGCGTTGCGGAGCTCGCGGGCGCCCGCCAGCGGTGTGGACGGGTCGCGGAGGTTCTGCACGACGAGCACGTTCGCCGGACCCTTGCCGGTGATCCGCACCGGGGGCTCGGTGGGCTCCCACGGCCAGAACGCGCACGGCCGGATGTTGGCCGCGGCCGCGCCGAACTTCGGGTGGCGGACGCGGTCGGCCTCGACGTCGCGCTGGTAGGCGGCCACCGACTCCGGCCAGTCGGAGTCGTTGCACATCACCGCGAGCTGGCTCGCGACGGGGTTGTCGACCGGGTCGGTGGCGGGAGGTCCGGCCGAGGGCGGCGGCAGCGGCTGTCCACCGCGGACGGCCCGCCAGATCTCGGCCAGCTCGGGCAGCCAGGCGTCCAGGTAGAGCTTCTCGAGCGTGACGTGCCGGAACCGCCTGCCGTCGAAGCCATCGGGCCTCGGTGCCGCGTCCAGCTCGGCGGCCAGCTCGGAGTACGTCGCCTCCACCTCCGCCGGTGTGGTGCCCAGGCCGTACTCGGGACGCGCGGCGACGAACTCCGCGAAGTCCGGGAACCTGTCCTCGAAACCCCTCCCGAACCCGCGCGAGGCCTCGACGTCCGGCCCGCCGGGACCGAGCGCGCTGTCGAGCACGACCCTGTCGGTGCGTTCCGGGAACAGGGTGGCGTAGACCGCGCCGAGGTAGGTGCCGTAGGAGATGCCGAGGTAGGAGATCTTCCGCTCGCCCAGCGCCTGGCGGACCCGGTCCACGTCGCGCGCGGTGTTCGCGGTGGTGATGTGGGGCAGCACCGATGCCGTCGCCGAGGATCCGCACCGCCCGGCGGTCTCCGCCATCCGCTCGGCGCGTTCGGCGACGTCGGCCGGGGTCAGCGCGTACTCGGGGATGTTCGCGGTCAGCGTGGCCTGCTCCGGCTCCAGGCCGCAGGTGACCGGGGAGCTGTACCCGACCCCGCGCGGGTCCATGCCGATCACGTCGTAGGCGTCCTGGACGCTCGGCGGCAGCCGGTAGAGCTTCAGGACGGCCGGGTAGACCAGTCCGGGGCTGCCGGGCCCACCGGAGTTGGTCAGCAGCACGCCGCGGCGCTTCCGCGGATCCGCGGCGGCCAGCCGCGAGATCGCGATGCCGATCTTCCGACCGCCGGGGTCCCGGTAGTCCAGGGGGACCTCGACCGTCGCGCACTCCAGGCCCGGCACGGCGGCGTCGCCGGGACATCCGCCCCACACCAGGGTGTTCGCCGGGGCGCCCGGTGTCGCCGTCGACGCCGGGGCGCAGGTCGCCACCACCAGGGCGGCGAGGATGGGTAGTGCGGTTCTGCGCATGGGTGCTCCTCCCGAGGCGGTCCACAGCGGACCGGACGTGCCCCGAGGGGACACCGTGCCCTCGGGGCACGGTCAAGCCGAACCGGGGGTCGTCACCCGAGCCGAGCCGTGGTGTGCGCCGGTTCTCCTTGTCCCCCAACGCTTCCGTGCCTGTCGGTGACGTCCTACCGCGGGGTGAAGCGGACCGGTAGTGCGAGCGGACCGCGCATGATGCCGCTGGGTACCCACTCCAGCTCGTCCAACGGGGCCGCTGCCCGCAGGTCGGGGATGCGGCGCAGCAGGGTGGACAGGGCGGTGGCGGCCTCCAGGCGGGCCAAGGGGGCGCCGAGGCAGTAGTGGATGCCGTGGCCGAAGGAGAGGTGGCGGACGCCGTTGCGGGTGACGTCGAGCTCGGCCGGGTCGCCGTGGTCCGGGACGGGCATGTCGCGGCTGGCGGAGGAGAGGGCGACCATGACGACGTCGCCGCGGGCGACGGGGGTGCCCGCGATGACGAGGTCCTCGGCGGCGAACCTCGGGGTGGCGTGCTCGACGGAGGAGTCGTAGCGGAGGAACTCCTCGACGGCACCGGGCACGAGCTCCGGGCGCCCGCGCAGGAGGTCGGCCTGCGCGGGGTCGCGGAGCAGGGCGACGACGGCGTTGCCGAGGAGGTTGACGGTGGTCTCGTGGCCGGCGACGACGAGGAGGACCGCGGTGCCGACCAGCTCGACCTCGGACAGCCTGCCGTCGTCCTCGTCGCGCACGGCGACCAGCGCGGACAGCAGGTCGTCGGCGGGGGAGCGGCGCTTGGCGGCGATCAGGTCGGCGAGGTAGCGGTTGAGGTTCAGGGCGGCCTCGCGCTGCGGGTCGGAGGGGGCGCCCAGGGTGAGGGAGCTCCAGCGGCGGAAGTCGGCGCGGTCGGCCTCGGGGACGCCGAGCAGCTCGGAGATCACGGCCACCGGCAGGGGAGCGGTGAACGCCTCGACGAGGTCGGCCTCGCCCTTCGGGACGAGCCGGTCGAGCAGGTCGTCGGCGATCCGCTGGACGCGCGGGGCGAGCGCGCGGGTGCGGGCGGGGCTGAAGGCGCCCGCGACGAGCTTGCGCAGCCGGGTGTGGTCGGGTGGGTCGGAGACGAGCATGTTGCCGCCGAGACCGACGCCGGGGCGGTCGTTGGTGTAGTTGGCGGCGGCGAGCTTGTCCCGTGAGGGCGCGGAGTTCTTGACCAGCGCGGGGTGCACGAGCGCGTCGAGGGCGGCGTCGTGGCCGACGACGAGCCAGCCCTCCAGGCCGGTGGAGAACCGGGAGCGGTGCACCGGTCCGAGCTCGCGCAGCTCGGCGTAGCGGGCGGGCGCGTCGGCCTTGAACTCCGCCGTGATGGTCACGACCTGCTCTGACGGGTGCATCGGGGTCCCCTCGTCCTGAACGGGCGAAACCTCGCCAACGTACGCGGGGGACGGGGATGCCGAACGGCCCTGAAAGGGTGATCAGGCGCTGAGGCCGAGGCCCTCGCCGAGCACCCGCGCGCCGAGCGCGGTCAGCCGGGCCGGGACGCGCTGGCCGAGCGCGGCGGGGACGCGGGCCTCGACGAGACCGGAGCGGGCCAGTCGGCCCGCGGCGACCTGGTCGCAGCACGCGACGCCGTCGATGAACAGGTCGGGCTCGCAGCTGCACGTGATCTGCGCACGTCCGGCGGCCACGGCGCGCAGGAGGGCGAGGTCCCGGTGGGACGGGGTGGTGGTGGTCATGGCGGTCATCTCGCATCGGGTGGTGGGTCGGGCGCTGCACCGAGGAGAACCCGAACAGGACCCGCCTGACCAGGGCTGGAGGCCGGAAGTGGCCGGGCGTACGCCGTACTCGTCCCGTTCGTCCCCGTGGACGCCGTCCACGGGGACGAACGCGGCTCACACCCGTTCGGCGGGCGCCCCTTCGGGTTTTCCGTCCTCGCGGTCGAGCATCGTGTCCTCGTCGAACGGCTCCGCGCCGCTGAGCACGCGCTCGGCGTGGGCCTTGTCGAACTCGCCGACCCAGTTGCCGATGAGCACGGTGGCGACCGCGTTGCCCGCGAAGTTCGTCACCGCGCGCGCCTCGGACATGAAGCGGTCGATGCCGACGATCAGGCCGACGCCGTCGAGCAGGTCCGGCCGGTGGGCCTGGAGACCGCCCGCCAACGTGGCCAGGCCCGCGCCGCTGACGCCCGCGGCGCCCTTCGAGGCGATGATCATGAACACCAGCAGCGAGATCTGCTCGCCGATCGCGAGCGGTGTGCCCATGGCGTCCGCGATGAAGATCGACGCCATGGTCAGGTAGATCGCCGTGCCGTCCAGGTTGAACGAGTACCCCGTGGGCACGGTGATCCCGACGACCGGCCGGGAGACGCCGAGGTGCTCCATCTTGGCCACCAGGCGGGGCAGCGCGGACTCCGACGACGAGGTGGAGACGATCAGCAGGAACTCGCGGCCCAGGTAGCGCAGCAGCTGCAGGATGTTGACGCCGGAGCCGACCTTGAGCACCAGGCCGAGGATCACCACGACGAAGATCAGGCAGGTGAGGTAGAAGCCGACCATGATCTGCAGCAGGCTGGCGAGCGCCTTCCACCCCGTCTCGCCGACCACGGCCGCGATGGCGCCGAACGCGCCGACCGGGGCGGCCCACATGATCATGGCGAGCACCCGGAACACCAGGCGCTCGAAGTGCTTCACACCGCGCAGGATCGCCTCGCCCGACGCCCCGAGCTTGGGGATCGTGAACCCGATCAGCAGCGCCACGAACAGGGTCTGCAGCACGTTGCCCGCGGTCAGCGGCGACACCAGCGTCTGCGGGATGATGCCCAGCAGGAACTCGGTCGTCGTCTGCGCCTCGGCACCCGCGGCCTTCGTGCCCGCGGCCCGCGCGGCGGCGGACAGGTTGAGGCCCTCGCCCGGCTTGATGATGTTGCCGACCACGAGCCCGACCGCGAGCGCGAAGGTGGACATGACCATGAAGTAGCCCAGGGCGAGGCCGCCGACCTTGCCGACGGTGGCGGCCTTCCTGATCGAGCCGACGCCGAGCACGATCGTGCAGAAGATCACCGGGCTGATCATCATCTTGATCAGCGAGACGAACCCGGCCCCGACCGGTTTGAGGGCGACGCCGAACTTGGGGAAGACCAAGCCGACGACGATGCCGAGCAGGACGGCGACGATCACCGCGAGGTAGAGGTACTGGGTGCGGTCGCGCTGCGGGCGCGACGTCGTGTCTGTCATGTGGTGGGGCCTCCCGACGAGCCTTGAGTACGCGACCGGCCGTGCCGCGACGGGCAGATCTTCCTCCATGGGAGTGGTGGGCGCCGCAGGACGCGACCTTGATCGCCGGACTATTTTCCGATACTGGGTTTACTTCACTATTGCTTCAGTGTCGACCGAAATGAGATCTCGCGAACCGAGGGCGGCTCGGCTTCCGAAGGCAACTCGAGGGAACCGAGCGGGGAGCGGCGGGGTCCAACGCGCGAGCGGAAACCCTGTTGGGCCAATCGGAGCAGTGCGATTTCTCCGACCAGGTCCGGGTTAGCATCCCGCCGTCGAGGGAGGGCCCGATGGGGTTAGGTCAGCGCTTGGTGCGAGCCGGGCGGGGAGTCGTGGGCAGGGGCGGTCGCGAGTCCGCGAGCGTCGGCGCCGCGCTGCTGGGGGTGCTGCTCCTCGCGGGAGCCGCGTTCGGCAGCGGGATCTCGCGCACGGCGGTGTCCGTGTCCGACGGGCTGACCTGGCTGGGTGACGACCAGCGCGGCGAGGTCGTGCAGGTCAACCCGAGCTCCGGCAAGCCGCAGACGCGCCTGCAGATCAGCGGCGGCGACGCGCAGCTGGAGATCGCCCAGGACGACGGCACGCTCATCGTGCTCGACCGGCGCACCGGGCAGATCACCGTGATCGACCTGTCCACGCTGCTCGCCAGCGGCCGCAGGCAGGCCCCGCCCGGCGCGGCCAGCAAGGTGCTCATCGCCCAGGGCCGGGTGTTCGTGGTCGACCGGACCGCGGGCACCATCCACAACGCCGACCCCGTGACGCTGGTCGACATCGGTTCGCCGTGGTCGGCGGGGCAGCCGCTGGCCGACGTGGTCGTGGACGACCGGGGCCTGGTGTGGGCGGTCGACCACGGCGGCAACCTGCACGCGCTGGAGTGGTCCGACGACGAGGAGCGGTTCGTCGAGAAGTCGAGCCGCCCGGTCCCCGGCGCCGGTCCGCGCACCGCCCTGGTGCCGCACGGGCAGGGCGTGACGCTGCTCGGGCTCGAAGGCGGGGTAGTGCTCCAGGACGGCACCGGGCAGTCCCTGTCGGTGATGACGGTGCAGCTCGAGGGCGACGTGCTCGCCGCGCTCACCAGTCCCGCCGGGCTGGTGCCCGCCGCCGTGCCGGACTCCGGTGTGGTCGTGCTGGTCAGCGGCAGCCAGGTGATCCGGGTCGACACCGCGGGCCTCGGGTGCGCGAAGCCCGGCCGTCCGGCGGTGTTCCGCGACAAGGTCTACGTGCCGTGCCGCGGCGCCGGGAAGGTCGTCGTGCTCGACGGCTCCGGGAAGCGCTCCGGCGACGACGTGATGACCGCCGGGACCGGTGACCCCGAGCTGGTCTTCGACGACGGCAAGCTGTTCATCAACACCCCCGGCGCGTCCCAGGGCGTGATCGTCGACGCCGACGGCACCACCCGCTCGGTCACCATCCGCAGCCCCGAGCTGGCCGTGACGGACCCGGACCGGCAGCCGATCCCGTCGGTGCCGAGCCCGCCGCCGCCCCGCCCGGAGGAGGTGCCGACCGGGACGCGCGGCAACAACCCGACCGGCGTCACGACCACCGCCGTGCCGCCGCCCGCGACGACGACCGGGTCGGTGCCCGCCGTGGACGGCCAACCCGGCAAGCCGACCGGTGTGTCGGTGTCGCTGAAGAGCCGCGACGCCTCCACCCTCGTCGTCACGGTCAGCTGGGGAGCGGTCGCCTCCGCCACCGGCTACACCGTCACCGCCAGTGGCGGGTTCACCGGCGGCAGCCTCGGCGCCCAGGCCTCGGGCACCAGCACGGACCTGTCGATCCCGTGTTCGGGCAGCACGTTCTGCGCGTCGGGCAGGCTCGACGTGTCCGTGACGGCGGCCGGCGGCGGCGCGACCACGGTGTCGTGGAGCGTCCCGCCCGCGGGCACGACCCCGCCGCCGGTGACCACGACGACCACGCCCCCGCCGGTCGTCACGACCACGACGACCCCGCCGCCGGTGGTCACCACGACCACCGAGCCCCCGCCCGTCGTGACCACGACGACCACGCCTCCGCCGCCGTCCTTGCCGACCGCGGGCGCGGCCGTGATCACCACGATCACCGGTGGCGCGGCGTCCTACACCAAGACCGTGAACATGGCCCCGCCCGCGGACTGGGCGAGCCACAACGGGACGTGCGAGGTCGTGAACACCACCTACGGCTGGAGCACCCCGATCGCGTGCTCGGCCACGTCGACCACGATCGAGGCCGACATCGGCGTCAACCGGATCGTGGTGCGCGCCTACGCCGCGGGCGGTGGCTCGTCGGTGGACTCGGCGTCGAAGAGCACGAACGTCCGCGACCCGGAGCTGTGCGGCACCAAGCCGTGCCAGATCCCGCGCGCGGCACCCGAGTCGCCCGCCGCCCCGATGGGCGCGGGCGGTCTCGGCCTGATCGCCACGGCGGCGCTGCTGCGGATCGGCCGCAGGCGTTCCGACGCGTCCGATGGTCCCGAGGAGGGCGAGTTCCGGTGACGACCCTGGAGAGCACGGCGATCGGCGAGGACGAGATCGCGGCGTTCCGCGCCCTGCACGCCCGGCTCGGCGACGCCGTCGAGACGGCGGTGCGCGGCAAGCGCGAGGTGGTCGACCTCGTGCTGGTGTCGCTGTTCGCGGGCGGCCACGTGCTGCTCGAGGACGTGCCCGGCACCGGCAAGACGACGTTGGCGCGGGCGGTCGCGGGGGCGCTGGGCGGGGTGTCGCGGCGGGTCCAGTTCACCCCGGACCTGCTGCCCTCCGACGTGACCGGCACGTCGGTGTTCGACCCGCAGTCCGCCGAGGTCCGGTTCCGGCCGGGCCCGGTGTTCGCGAACGTGGTGCTGGCCGACGAGATCAACCGCGCGGCCGCGAAGACCCAGTCCGCGCTGCTGGAGGTGATGGAGGAGCACACGGTCACCGTGGACGGCGTCGGCCACGTGGTGCCCGCGCCGTTCCTCGTCGTCGCCACCCAGAACCCGATCGACCTCGACGGCACCTACCGGCTGCCCGAGGCGCAGCTCGACCGGTTCATGATCCGCGTCTCCATCGGCTACCCCGACGCCGAGCACGAGCTGGACGTGCTGCGGCCCGGCAGCGGCGCCGGTCGGGTCGCGGGCGTGCCCACCGTGTCGAACCCGCACGAGGTCGCGTCCTTCGGGGAGCGGCTGGGCACCCTGCACGTGGCTGACCCGATCCTGCGCTACATCGGCGAGCTGGGCACCGCGACGCGGGAGGACTCCCGGCTGCGGCTGGGCGCGAGCACCCGCGGGCTGCGCGCGCTGGTGCGCTGCGTGCAGGTCCACGCGGCCGCGCGCGGCAGGCACTTCGTGGTGCCCGGCGACGTGCAGGAGCTGGCCGTTCCGGTGCTGGCGCACCGGTTGGTGCTCACCCGTGAGGCGTTGTTGGCGGGCACGACCACCGAGGAGGTGCTGGCCGAGGTGCTGTCCTCCGTGGCGGTCCCCCGGCCGGAAGCCCGGTGAGGTTGACCGCGCGCGGCACCGGGACCCTGGTGCTGGGCCTGGTGCTGGCCTCCCTCGGGCTGTGGTGGCGCTACCCCGGTGTGGCCGGGCTGGGCATCGCGCTGGTGCTGCTCGTGGTGGCCGCGGTGGTGTCCGTGCGCACGACGGTGCCGGTCGAGGCGTCGCGCAGCGTGCGGCCGCGGACCGTGCAGCGGCTGGCCGGGTGCACCGGGCGGGTGGAGCTGGCGAACCCCGGCAAGCGCTTCCCGGTCGTGCTGGACGCGACCGACCACGTGGCCGGTGTCGCGACGCCGGTCGACGTGCCGATGCTGGCGGCCGGCGAGCGGGTCGCCGTCGAGTACCCGATCCCGACCGACCGCCGCGGTGTGCTCGCGGTGGGCCCGTTGACCTTGCACCGCAGGGGTTTCGCCGGGCTGGCGGTCGCCAGGACCGTGCTCGGGTCGGTGGTCGACGTCCGGGTCGTGCCGCGCGTGCTCCCGGTCCGCGGCCTGCCCGGCGGGGTGCGCCGCGGTCACGTGGGCGCCGACGAGCGGGTCGAGAGCGGCGGCACGGACCTGGTGGGGCTGCGGGAGTACGTGCCCGGCGACGACCTGCGTCGGCTGCACTGGGCCACCACGGCCCGCACCGGCACGCTGATGATCCGCGAGGACGCGGACCCGGCGCTGCCGCACCTGGCGGTGGTGCTGGACGACAGCGCCGCGGCCTACGGCGACCCGGCGTCGTTCGAGGACGCGGTCGAGGTGGCCGCGTCGCTGGTGAGCGCGGCGGTGGAGGGCGGGCACCCGGTGCGGCTGCTGACGTCGTCGGGATCGGTGGACGTGGCCGTGGCGGACGAGCCGTCGCCCGCCCTGGCGGCGTTGGCGGACCTGGAGGTCACGGCGGTGGCCAGGCCGGTGCCGTTGCGGGACCTGGACGTGGTGGCGGTGGTGTGCGGGGCGGAGTCCGACCTGCCCTCGCTGCTGCTGGAGGTCGGCCGGGCGGCGTTCGGCGTCGTGCTGGCGGTGACGGAGGCGGCCCCGGTGTCGGCGGTCGGCGGTGTGGTGGTGCTGCGGGCACCTCGGGCGGACGACCTGGTGACCGCGTGGAACACGGTGGTGGCGCGATGAGGATCGCTTGGGGCGCTTCGGTCCTGCTGGTGGCGTCCGTCCACTTGGGAGCCGGGTGGCAGGGGGTGCTGCCCCGGCTGGTGTTCGCCGGTGCGGTGCTGGTGGCGTTCGCCTGCCTGCCGCTGGTGCGGTGGGCGAAGGTGTCCGCGCTGGTGCTGCTGGGTTTCGCGCTGGTCGGCGCGTACGCGGTGGCCAGGACCGACGAGGCCGCCCCGGCGTCGGTGCTGCTGGACCTGGTGCCCCGGCTGCTGACGGCGGCCCGTCCCGCGCCCGCCACCCCGACCCTGCTGGTGCCCGGTGTGCTGCTGGTGTTCCTGGTGGCGCTGGCCGTGGCGGTCGCGAGGTCGTCGTTCGCGCCGGCCCTGGGCGCGGCCGTGCTCTACACGGCCACCGCGCTGCTGACCGCCGGGCGGGCCGACCCGCACGGCGTGGTCGCGTTGGCGCTGGTGCTGCTGGTGGCACTGGGCTGGCTGGTGGTCGACCGGATCGAGGCCGGGCGACGGCTCCCGCTGGGACGGCCCGCCGCCGTGCTCGGCGTGCTGGGCGCGGTGACGCTGTCCGCGACGGTGCTGCCGTCGGCGGGCGCGTTCGAGCCGCGCGAGCTGGTGCGGCCGCCGGTGAGCGACATGGCGGTCACCAGTCCGTTGCCACGACTGGCCTTCTGGGCCGGGATAGGCGACACCGAGCTGCTGCGGGTGCGCGGCCCGGAGCGCCCGCTGCGGCTCGTGGCGCTGGCCGACTACACCGGCGCGACCTGGCGCGCGGCCTCGTTGTACGGGCCGATCGGCGCCGTCGCGGACCCGGACCTGCCGCCTGGGGCGCGCGTGTCCGAGTCGACGATCGAGGTCACCGTCGGTGCCCTCGGCGGCACCTGGCTGCCCGCGGTCGGCCGTCCCTCCGCGGTCAGCCTCGACGGCGCCGCGGTCGACACCGACTCCGGATCCCTTGTGCTGCCCGGAGAACTGACGCCGGGGCTGCGCTACGACGTGACCGGCTCGACGGACACGCCCGACGACGCCGACCTGCTGACCGCCACGGTTCCCACGGGTCCGGCGGCCCGCCGGTACGTCACCCTGCCCGGTCTGCCGTTCTCGCTCGCCGAGTACGCGCGCAAGGCGGTCGCCGGGGCGAGCACGCCGTACGAGAAGGCGGTGGCGCTCGAACAGGTGGTGCGGCTGGACCGCAAGCCCGACGTGGAGGCACCGGTCGGGTCGTCGTACGCGCGCCTGGAGACGTTCCTGTTCGGCACCACCGAGTCCGGCGCCAACGCGGGCACCGCCGAGCAGTTCGCCTCCGCCTTCGCCGTCCTCGCCCGCTCGGTCGGCCTCCCGACCAGGGTCGTCGTCGGCTTCCAACCCGTTCCCGAGGGTCCCGACGGCGTCCGCGTGATCCGCGGCAGCGACGCCACGGCGTGGCCCGAGGTGTACTTCGACCGCTGGGGCTGGGTCCCCTTCGACCCCGTGTCCGGCACCGGCTCCGGCCCGAGCCCGGCCTCCAAGCGCGAGGTCCTCGACCGCCTGGCCTCCATCCCGCCGTCGCCGACCACCCCGCCGTCCGCGCCACCACCGCTGGCCCAGCCCGCCGCTCCCGTCGCGCTGCCACCGGCACCGCCCGCGGGCGGCCCGCCGTTCGTCCTCCTGGCCGTCCCGCTCGTGCCCGTCCTGCTCCTGCTCGCCCTGCGCACCGGCCACCGCGTCCGGTTGCGCCGTGCGGGTGTCGCGGGCGCCTGGTCCTACGTGCTGGACTCGCTGCTGCTGGCCGGTCGCACCCCGCGGCGCGACCGCGCGGCTCCGGACATCGCCCACGACATCGCCGGGTTCGCCCCGTCGGCCGTGCCCTTGGCGGCCATGGCCGACCGCTCCGCCTTCGGTCCGTCAGCGGTCGTGGAGCCGGACGCGTGGCGGCTGGCCGTGGAGGTCCGCGCCGGGCTGCGCCGCGTCGTCCCGTGGTACCGGCGGCTGTTCTGGTCGGTCGACCCGAGGCCGCTGCGCCGTCACCACAACCGCGTGACCAGGTAGACCAGCGCCGACACCGCGGCGGACGCCGGGAGGGTCAGGACCCAGCCGACGGCGATGTCGCCCGCGACCGCCCAGCGGACGGCGGAGCGGCGTTCGGTGGCGCCGACGCCCATGACGGCGGACGTGATGACGTGGGTGGTGGAGATGGGCGCGGTGAAGGCGAAGGCGGTCAGGTAGAGGACCGAGGAGGCGGAGAGCTCGGCGGCGAAGCCGTGCGGCGGGGTGAGGTGGAAGATGCGCCTGCCGACGGTGCGCATGATGCGCAGGCCGCCGGAGTAGGTGCCCGCGGCCAAGGCGGTGGCGCACAGCAGGATCACCCACAGCGGGACGTGGTAGTCCGTCTGGTGCCCGGCGACGACGAGCGCGAGCACGATGACGCCCATGCTCTTCTGCGCGTCCTGCAGGCCGTGGCCGAAGGCGAGGCTGGCGGCGGAGACGACCTGGGCGCGGCGGAAGCGGCGGCCCGCGACGTGCGGGTCGGCGGCGCGGAACAGGAACCGGATGGCGGTCATCACGAGGTAGCCCAGGACGAGGCCGACGACGGGGGAGACGACCATCGGGACGACGACCTTGGCGAGCACACCGCCCCAGTGCACGACGGTGGCGGAGGCGAGGGCCGCACCGACGAGGCCGCCGATGAGGGCGTGCGAGGACGACGACGGCAGGCCGAAGTACCAGGTGATCAGGTTCCACGTCGTGGCGCCGACCAGTGCGGCGATCACCACGACGAGACCGCCGTCGCCGGCGGGCACGGCGATCACACCGCTGGCGATGGTGACCGCGACCCCTGTACCCGCGAGGGCGCCGAGCAGGTTCATCACCGCCGCCATGGCCAGCGCGCCGCGCAACGGCAGCGCCCTGGTGGACACCGCGGTCGCGATGGCGTTGGCGGCGTCGTGGAAACCGTTGGTGAAGTCGAAGGCCGTGGCCAGCACGACGACCAGGACCACGGCCGCGAGCTGCCCGCTCAGGACTCCTTCACCGCGATCGTCTGCACGACGTCGGCGACGTCCTCGAACGCGTCCGCGGCCGACTCCAGCTCGTCGACGACCTCCTTGAGCTTCATGACCTCCAGCGGCTCGTACCGGCCGCTGAACAGCAGCGACACCAGCTTGCGGTACACCTGGTCGGCCTCGTTCTCCAGCGCGTTGATGTCGATCCAGAAGGACGTGAGGTCGGCGGGCGCGGCCAGCCGCGGCATCGCGTCGGCGGTCAGCCGGGCCGCCTTGCCCAGCAGGTCGACCTGGTCGGCCACGCCCTCGGGGAACTCCCCTATGCCGTAGAGGTTCGCGAAGTCCACCGCGGCGTCGACGTGGTCGACCACGTCGTCCAGCCTGCTGGCCAGCAGGTACAGGTCCTCCCGGTCGAACGGGGTGATGAACGACCGGTTGAGCTGGTCGACGATCGCGTGCGTCGCGTCGTCGCCCGCGTTCTCCAGCTCGTGCATCCGCGCGGCCAGCACCGGACGGCGGTCGAGCGGCGCGGCCACGAACTCGCGCAGCACGTCCACGCTCGCCGCGATGTTCGTGCCGGCGGTGCTGAACAGGTCGAAGAACTGACGTCCCCGCGGCTTGCGCCGAAACACCATGTGGGCCTCCTGGCGCCGTGGTTCCCGAACTCGATCAAGGGCAAACGTCGGCCGGGTTGTTTGCGACCGGGACGTCTCGGGTACCGCGAACAGGTGTTCGAGCGGAAGGAGAACGCCATGACCGGAACGCCGGAGAAGGACCTCGAGGAGTGGACCACCGGGGACGAGCCCATCACCGGGCCGCAGGAGTCCTACCTGCACACCCTGGCGCGCGAGGCGGGCGAGGACGTGCCGGACGGGCTGACCAAGGCCGAGGCGTCGCAGATGATCGACAAGCTGCAGCAGGAGACCGGGCGCGGCGCCAGCTAGCGCTCCGCCCCCGCCGCTTCGTCCGGGTGCTCGCCGCGGTCGCCCGCGCGGCGAGCACCGGCGGTCTTGGGAGGGGCGCGTGTGCCGCCGGGTGGCTAGCCCGTCGAGGTGCAGGTGCGGGCGGAGGAGCCGCGTTGGTTGCCGGGGTCGTCGAGGCCGATGGCGAGGATCTGGAAGCAGTAGCGGCGACCGGCCGTGTCGAGGCCTTCGAGCAGGTGCGTGGTGGTGCCCGCGGCGACCGTGACCAGCGGTTCGGGTTTCTTGCCGGTCACGTCGACCACGACGAACTGGGCGCGGCCGTCGCTGGGGTCGGTCCAGTCGAGCTCGATGGTGGTGCCGCTGAGCACCTCGACCCGGTTGAGCACCGGCGAGAACCTCGGGTCGGTGCCCGCGGGGACGTTGGCACTGGTGTCGGGTGTGCTGGGCGGTGCAGGCGAGGTCGACGCCGCCGACGAGGTCGTGGGCGGAGCGGCCTGCGACCGGTCGTCGGGCCGGGTGAGCACGACGCCCAGCACCGCGCCGCCGACGATCGCGACGATCGCCAGCGGCACCAGCCAGCGCAGGTGGCGGCGCGGCACGGGCGGGTCGGAGCGCGGGGGCGCGGACGGCTGCGTGACGGGCTCGTGGACGGTGCGGTCGACCGGGTAGGAGGTGGCGGGCACCACGGCCACCGGGGGCGGTGGGGTGAACGGCACGACGGGGATCGACGGGGCGAACGGCGCCGGACGTGCGGGCGTCACCGCCGTCGGAGGCTCGGGTGCGTGATCTGGGGGTGTTTGGTCCGGGACGGCACGTTCATCGGAGACGGGCCTGTTGGCTGGCGAGTCCGAGTCGGGTACCGCCGTGCTCGTGGGTGAGTCCGAGGTGGAGTCCTGCCCGGCCGAGGTGGTCTGCTCGGCGGACCGCACGTCCGTCGTCGGGTCGGCCGCACCGGCACCGCTCTCGGAGTCCGGCACACCGGGTGCGGAAGGGCCTGCCTCGCGCAGGCCGAAGTCGGGTGCGTCGGCCGGGTTTCCGGGCCGGGGACCGAAGTCCGGGACCTCCGGCTCCGCGGGGTGGTGCCGCACGGTCAGGTCGGCCAGCTGGTCGGCCCACGACTTGGGCTCCTCCTGCACTGCCGGCGCGGGCGGCTCCTCCTCCACCCGCGGCCGAGGCCCGAAGTCGGGGAGCGCGGTCGGGCCCTCGGGGTAGAGCTGGGGCGGGGCCAGGGGGACCACGGCCCTGGTGCTGTCCGGGTCCACAGTGGACGGAGTCGGCGCCCACGCGGTGTCCACGGCGGCCAGCGCGGCGCGCAGCGACGCGGCGTCGGGGAACCGGTCCTCCCGCGCCTTGCGCAGGCACCGGTCGACCACGGCCAGCAGGTCCGGCGGCACGTCGGTGCGCCGCAACGGACGAGGCGGGGCCGACCGGACCCGCCCGAGGTAGGCCAGCATCGTGTCCTCGTCCGGGTCGGCGGAGGAGAACGGCGGCTTTCCGTCCAGCAGCGTGAACAGCGTCGAGCCCAACGACCACACGTCGTCGGTCGCGGCGGGCTTCTCGCCGTCGACCATCTGCGGCGCGGCGTGCCGGTAGCTGACCAGCTGCAGCGACGCGGAGTGCCCGGCGTCCACGGCGCGGGCGATGCCGAAGTCGGCCAGCACGTAGGAGGTCGGCAGCACCAGGACGTTCTGCGGCTTCACGTCCCGGTGCAGCACGCCCTGGCCGTGCGCGAACGCCAGCGCGTCCGCGACGGCGATGCCCGCGGCGACCACGTCGGCCACCGGCAGCGGACCGCGGGCCAGCAGCCGGTCGTGCAGCGAGCCGAGGTCGTGGAACTCCATCACGATGCACGGCCTGCCCTGCACCACACCGGTGTCCAGGACCGTCACGATGTGCGGGTGCTGCCTGCCGAGCCGGACGGTGATCTCCAGCTCGCGGCGGAACCGGGCGAGCGTGGCGTCGTCGGCCGCGGCCAGCACCTTGACCGCGACGTCGCGGCCGAGGCCGTCCTGCCGGGCCCGGTACACGGTGCCCTCGCCGCCCTGGGCGACCATCCGGAAGTCGCTGTACCCGGCGAGGGCGATGCCGCTCCTGGTCGTCGCGCGCGGCGCCCAGGCCATCAGCTCGTCGTCAGTCGCCACCGTTCGATCCTACGACCGACCAGGTCCGGGTTCCGGCGTGACGGACTCGGTCGTTATCCCCCCGCCGCAGTGCCCGCAGGTGAGCACGGGGTCGGTGACCGCGCCGCACGCGTGGTGCCGCAGCACGATCGGCGGCCCGTCGGGTCCGGCCAGGTGGGTGTCGCCCCACTTCATCAGCGCCACGATCGCGGGGAACAGGTCGCGGCCCGCCCGCGTCAGCCGGTACTCGTGCCGGTCCGGCTCGGCGGCGTAGGGCACGCGGTCGAGCAGCCCGGCGTCCACGAGGGTCCGCAGCCGGGCGGACAGCGTCGGCTTGGGGATGCCGAGGTTGGCGACCAGCTCACCGAACCGGCGCACGCCGAAGAACGCCTCGCGCAGGATCAGCAACGTCCACCGCTCGCCGACCAGGGCGAGCGCCCGGCCGACGGAGTCGGCCTCGAACCGCTGCGGCAGGTCGTGCACGCTCACCCCACCGCGGCCAGGACCCGGCGGCCGGCCGGGTCGTCCGCGGTCGACGGCACCACGCCCACGTGGTCCGCCCCCGCCCGGTGGTAGTCGGCGATCCGGTCGCGCACCCGCGCCGCGGAACCGATGGCGCACACCGCTTCCAGCAGCTCCCGCGGCACCGCCTCGGCCAGCTCCCGCCGCGGCGCGCCCGCTTCCGCCCGCGCCACCAGCGCCGGGTGGCCCAGTTCCGCGAACATCCCGGCGTAGCCGGGCGCCCGCAGGTACAGGGCCAGCTGCTCGGACACCTGCCGCACCGCGGCCGGACCGGGGTCCAGCGCCGCCGTCACCCACACCGCGAGCTTCGGCGCCGGTCGGCCGAACGCGGCCGCGTGCGCGTCGACCACCGCGCGGACCCGCTCGACCTGGTGCGGCGCGACGAGGTTGAGCACGACCTCGTCCGCCTCCTCGGCCGCGACGCGGGTCATCACCGGACCGAAGGCGGCCACCGACACCGTCGCCTCCGGCAGCGGGTGGCGCAGCCGGAAACCGTGCGCCCGGACGTGGTCGCCGTCCGCCGAGATCCGTTCCCCGGCCAGCAGACCGCGCAGCGCCCGCACGGACTCGCGCATCCGCGGGGCGGCACCGCGCCACGGCCGGTCGTGCCACCCGGTCACGATCGCCGGGCTCGACGCGCCGAGCGCGACGTCCACCCGCCGCCCGGTCAGCGCCGCGACCGAGGATACCCCGAGCGCCACCGCGACCGGACCGCGCACCCCGGCCGCGAGCGGGCCGATCCGCAGGCCGATGCCTTCGGTGCGCAGGCCGACGGCGGTCGCCAGCGCGAACGCGTCGAACGTCGCCATCTCGCCGACCCACAGCGTGCCGAACCCGAGCCGGTCGGCCTCGACCGCGATCTCCACGGCCTCGCCGTCGGGCCGGTCGAGCCAGTACGGCAGGACGACGCCGAGGCTCACAGCTGTTCCGTGCGGGTCGGCAGGCCGAGCAGCAGCCGCCCGGACAGCTCGTAGCTCGCCGCGTTGACCTGGAAGTGCGCGGTGGCGGTGTGCGCGTCGCGCAACCGGCGCTGCAACGGGGAGTCCTGGTAGATCGCCGCGCCCCCGGCGAGGTCGTGCATCGCGGTGACGACCTCCGCCGACGTGCGGGTCGCGTGCGTGGCGGCCAGCCGCACGCCCATCCGCGCGGCCACCGACACCGGGTCGGAGCCCTGCGCCTCCTGCCACGCCCGGTCGACCGCGTCGAACACCAGCAGGTCGGCCGCGCGCAGCGAGGCCTCGGCCCGCGCCACGTCGGCCTGGGTCTGGGCGCGCTCGGCGAGGGACTTGCTCGACCCCATCGACCGCTTGCCCCCGGCCAGCGCGATCAGGTCGTCGACCGCCCCGCGGGCGTTGCCGAGCGCGGCGACGGCGATGGACAGCGCGAAGAACCCGAACACCGGGAACCGGTAGAGCGGCGAGTCGTCCAGCGGCCCGTCGAGCACCGACAGCACCCGGTGCCGCGGCACGAACACCTCGCGCGCCACGCAGTCGTGGCTGCCGGTGCCGCGCAGCCCGCCGGTGTACCAGGTGTCCAGGACCTCCAGCTCGGCCTTGGGGATCGCCGCGACCCGCAGCCCCACGCCGTCGAGCACGCACCCGGCGAACAGCCAGTCGGCGTGCGGGATGCCGCTGCAGAACGCCCACTGCCCGGACACGACGACGCCGCCGTCCACGGCCTTGGCCGTGCCGCGCGGTGCCCACACCCCGGCCGCCACCACGTCGGGCGGCCCGAACACCTCCCGCGCGCCCTCCGGCGGCAGGTAGGCGGACAGCAGGCTGCTGGTGGCCGCGATCGACACGCACCACCCCGCCGACGCGTCACCGCGCGCCACGGTCTCGGCCGAGCGCAGGATCGCCTCCGGTGAGGCCGCCGGACCGCCCAGCTCCTCGGGCAGCCCGGAGCGCAGCAGCCCGGCCTCCTTGGCGGCGGCGAGCACCGGGGGAGCGAGGGCCCGCCCCGCCTCGGTGTCGCGGGCGAACTCCCGTGCCACGGCGGACACGGCGACGGCGGACTCGAACACAACGCCTCCAGGTTGTCGGTTCAAAATTCTTACCGTGCTGGTGGCGGGCAGGTCAAGCGGAGGTGCGGTGATCAGGAGCCCACTGGTCGGGCGTCGACCGTCCACAACGGCCGGTGGGCTCAGGTCCCCTTGAGCCACTCCTCGACCTTGTCCGGGTTCGCCTCGGTCCAGCGCTTCGCCGCCTCGTCCGGGCTCATCCGGTAGACGTCGACGAAGCTGGCCACGGTGTTCTGGTCGGTGTTGGTCCACAGGAAGTTGTCGACGAGCCGGTAGGCGGGCCCGCCCGCGTCGGCGAACCCGCGGCGCGCGATCTTGTCCAGCTCGTAGCGCGGGTAGTCGCAGGCCACGGTCGCGGGGTCGGCGTCGCACCCCGGCCGGTGCGGCGGCAGGTCGACCTTGACCAGTCCGATGTCCAGGTGCAGCCACTGCGGCTCGAAGAAGTAGCCGATCAGCGGCGTGCGCTGCTCCTCGGCCTGCTGGAACGCCTTGATCAGCGCGGGTTCGCTGCCCGCGTAGACGACCCGGTAGTCCAGGCCGAGGTTGCGGATCAGCGCCTCGTCGGCGGTGACGAACGACGGGTCGCCGTCGAGCAGCTGCCCCTGTCCCGCGGAGTCGATGGTGGCGAACAGGTCCTTGTACCTGGCGAGGTTGTGCCAGTCGGTGATGTCGGGGTGGGCGGTCTTCATCCACGGCGGCACGTACCAGCCGATCGCGCCGACGTTGCCGGTCGTGCCGACGACGACGGTGTCCCGCGCGTACCTGGCCTTCAGGTCGTCGTGCCCCCAGTTCTCCAGGATCACGTCGACGTCGCCCGCGGCCAGACCCTCCCAGGACTCCTCCTCGCCGAGCTCCTTGAGGGTGACCTTGCAGCCCAGCCTCGTGGTGGCCAGGTAGGCGACGACCGCGGCGTTGGCCCGGTACCCGACCCACGGGTTCACCGCGATGCTGACCTGGCCGCACGACCTCGCCGGTGCGGCCCGCGGCGGCTGGGCGCACCCGGCCGCGCCGAGGACGAGCGCCATCGCCAGGACGTACCACCGGGCGCGCCCGCCGGCGGTGGACCTTCTCGGCAACACCTTCTGGGACCTCCGGAACAGAGGGCAGGGACTCGATCTCCGGGGTGCGCGCCCAGCATCGACGCGCGCCGCCGGGCCGGTCAAGGGTCGGAAGACCGCCGTCGGTGTCCTGGAGAGCACGTTTTCGCAGTTCACCAGGGCAGAGGTCGGACGACCGGATCGACGGACGTTCAAGAGGATCGATCTTGGTCGCCGACTGTCCACTGTGGATCGACGGCGGGTGGAGCCGCCGGTCCGCGTCGTGTCGGCCGCGTGGTCGGGACGTTAAAGTCGCGCGACCGGGCCTACTTGACCTTGACGGCGGTTCGACCAGGGTCGATGCTGTCGCGCATCCAGAAACAATGTGCGCGATCCGCAACAAGGCGCACGGTTTGGAGAGACCTACGTGGCGGCCCAAGATGTCGAGGTCGGACCGGTCGGTGCGGAGCGGCCCGACCCGGTGATCTCTGTGCGGGATGTGTGGAAGGTCTTCGGCCCCAAGGCCGAGGGGGTGCCGGGGTCGCCGGAGCTGTGCGCCCTCTCGCGGCGGGAGCTGATGGAGCGCACCGGCTGCACGGCCGCGGTCCGCGAGGTCGGGTTCGACGTCGCTCCCGGCGAGGTCTTCGTGGTGATGGGACTGTCCGGATCGGGCAAGTCCACCCTGGTGCGCTGCCTGACCCGGCTCGTCGAGCCGACCGCGGGCCAGGTGCTGTTCGAGGGCGAGGACATCCTCGCGGCCGACGCGAAGCGGCTGCGCGAGCTGCGCCGCAACAAGTTCTCCATGGTGTTCCAGCACTTCGGCCTGCTGCCGCACCGCAGGGTGCTCGACAACATCTCCTACGGCCTGGAGATCCGCGGCGTCCCGCGCGCCGAGCGGTCCCGGCGCGCGATGGAGGTCGTCGAGCTGGTCGGCCTGAGCGGGTACGAGAAGTCCTACCCGGACCAGCTCTCCGGCGGCATGCAGCAGCGCGTCGGCCTGGCGCGCGCCCTCGCGGGCGACCCGGACGTGCTGCTGTTCGACGAGCCGTTCTCCGCGCTCGACCCGCTGATCCGCCGGGACATGCAGAACGAGGTCATCCGGCTGCACCGCGAGGTCGGCAAGACGATGCTGTTCATCACCCACGACCTGGCCGAGGCGCTCAAGCTCGGCGACCGCATCCTGATCATGCGCGACGGCAAGGTCGTCCAGGTCGGCACCGGCGACGAGCTGGTCGGCGCCCCGGTCGACGACTACGTGCGCGACTTCGTCCGGGACGTGCCGCGCGCGAACGTGCTGACCCTGAAGTGGATCATGCGCGACCCGCGTCCCGACGACGTGCTGGACGGCCCCGAGCTCGGCCCGGACGTCGTGGTCCGCGACGCCACCCGCGCGGTGCTCGCCGCGGCCGCCCCGGTCAAGGTGGTCGAGAACGGAGAGCTGCTCGGCATCGTCGGCGACGAGGAGATCCTGGCGGTCGTGGCGGGGCAGGAGGCGGACGCCTGATGGCGGCGGTCGCACTGTCCAAAGTGGACCTCCGACGTCCCGGTCGCGGCGCCGTCGTCGCGTTGGTCCTGGCCCTGTGGCTGGTGTTGTGGGCCCTGCTCAAGGGGCTGCACACCCTCGCGCTCGGCCCGGCCCAGCTCACGCCGCTGCACCAGGCCGTCAACGACCTCAACGACTCCATCGGCGCGAGCCGCAACACCAACCCGCTGTTCCTCTACTTCTTCAACGAGATCCGGCTCGTCATCGACGAGTTCGTCACCTTCATCCAGTCGCTGATCGCGCAGCCCGCGTTCGGCAGGCCGCTGCCGCTGATCGGCTGGCTCGGCGTCGTCGCGCTGGCCGCGTTCGTGTCCTACGCGGCGGGCGGCTTCCGGGTCGCGCTGCTCGCGGCCGCCGGCTTCACCTTCCTGGGCCTGCAGGGCCTGTGGGAGGAGAGCATGGACACGCTCGCGCTGACGCTGGCGGCCGTGGTCATCGCGCTGCTGTTCGGCATCCCCATCGGCATCTGGGCCGGGCTGTCGGACCGGTTCAACCGGGTCATCACCCCGGTGCTCGACTTCATGCAGACCATGCCGACGTTCGTCTACCTCGCGCCGCTGACGCTGTTCTTCCTCATCGGCCCCGCGTCGGCGACCATCGCGACGCTGGTCTACGCCGCCCCGCCCGCCATCCGGCTCACCGCCTACGGCATCCGCAACGTCCCCGGCGACACCGTCGAGGCCAGCGCCTCGCTCGGCGCCACCGACGGGCAGACGTTGCGGAAGGTGCTGCTGCCCACCGCGAAGCGCACGATCATCGTCGGGATCAACCAGACCATGATGGCGGCGCTGTCCATGGTCACCATCGCCGCGCTGATCGACGCGCCGGGCCTGGGCAAGACGGTCATCAAGGCGCTGCAGACCCTCGACGTCGGCACGGCGTTCAACGCGGGCCTGGCGATCGTCGTGCTGGCGATCGTGCTCGACCGCGTGACCACCGCCGCGGGCGACCGGGTCGACCGCGCCCGGCTCACCCGGCGGCCGTGGGCCGCGCGGGCCAGGCAGGGCGGGCTGATCGGCGGCGGGGTGCTGACGCTGGTCGCGGTCTGGCTGTCCTACACCTACGTGTGGGCCGCGGAGTTCCCACCCGACGTGGAGGTCGGCAGCTCCATCGCCAAGGGCGTGACCACCGCGACGGACTGGGTGCAGAGCAACCTGTCCGGCATCACCAACGGCGTCAAGGACGTCGTGACGCTCGTGCTCGTGGACCCGTTGCAGTCGCTGCTGACCGGCTCCCCGTGGTGGCTCGTCGCCGCCGTGGTCGTCGCGCTCTCCGTGGTGCTGGGCGGGATCCGGGCCGCGATCGGCTCCGCGGTGTGCCTCGGCCTGCTGGTCGCCACCGGGCTGTGGCAGGACAGCATGGCGACCCTGGCCTCCACGCTCGTCGCGACCGCGGTCGTCATGGTCATCGGCGTCGCCGTCGGCGTCTGGATGGGCCGCAGCCCCGGCGCGGACCGGGTGATCCGGCCCGTGCTCGACGCGGCGCAGACCATGCCCGCCTTCGTCTACCTCGTCCCGTTCCTCGCGCTGTTCGCGGCGAGCCGGTTCACCGCCATCGTCGCCGCGGTCGTGTTCGCGGCGCCGGTGGCCGTCAAGATCGTCGCCGACGGCGTCCGCGCGGTCTCGCCCACCACGGTCGAGGCCGCCACGGCGTCGGGCTCCAGCACGTGGCAGACGATCACCAAGGTGCAGCTGCCGATGGCGCGGCAGGCACTGGTCCTCGCGACCAACCAGGGGCTCGTCTACGTGCTGTCGATGGTCGTCGTCGGCGGCCTCGTCGGCGCGGGCGCCCTCGGCTACGACGTGGTGGCCGGGTTCTCGCAGGGGCAGCTCTACGGCAAGGGGCTCGCGGCAGGTCTGGCCATCGTCGTGCTCGGCGTGCTGCTCGACCGCCTCACCCGCGCCGCCGCGGCCAGGTCCGGTCGGTCCTGACCAAGTGCAAGCGCCACCCCGGAGGTGGCGGAACGAGGAGGTTCGATCACGTGGCACTGAGCGGCAAGACCGGCATCCGCGGCGCGGGCGTTGCGCTCGCCGTCGCGTTGACCCTGGCCGGGTGCGGCGGCGCGAAGGTCGGTGACACCGGCAGTGCCCAGTCCGGGTCCACCGGCGACTGCGGGACCTTCAACATCGCGATCAACCCGTGGGTCGGCTACGAGGCCAACGCGGCCGTGCTCGCCTACGTGGCCGAGAAGCAGCTCGGCTGCAAGGTCACCAAGAAGGACCTGAAGGAAGAGGTGGCCTGGCAGGGCTTCGGCACCGGAGAGGTCGACGCGGTGGTCGAGAACTGGGGCCACGACGACCTGCGCGCCAAGTACGTCGACGACCAGAAGACCGCCGTGTCGGCCGGTTCCACCGGCGTCACCGGGCAGATCGGCTGGTACGTCCCGCCGTGGATGGCCGAGAAGTACCCGGACATCACCGACTGGAACAACCTCAACAAGTACGCCGACCTGTTCAAGACCTCCGAGTCCGGCGACAAGGGCCAGCTCCTCGACGGCGACCCCTCGTTCGTCACCAACGACGAGGCCCTGGTCAAGAACCTGAACCTCGATTACAAGGTCGTCTACGGCGGCAGCGAGACCGCGCTCATCCAGGCGTTCAAGCAGGCCGAGGAGAAGAAGACCCCGGTCATCGGCTACTTCTACTCGCCGCAGTGGCTGCTGTCGCAGGTGAAGCTGGTCAAGGTCAAGCTGCCCGCCTACACCAAGGGCTGCGACGCCGACACCCAGAAGATCGCCTGCGACTACCCCGACTACGACCTGGACAAGATCGTCAGCAAGAAGTTCGCCGACGCGGGCGGTCCCGCCTTCCAGCTGGTCAAGAACTTCAAGTGGACCAACGAGGACCAGAACCTCGTCGCCAAGTACATCGCCGAGGACAAGATGTCCGCGGACGCGGCGGCCAAGAAGTGGGTCGACGACAACGCCGACAAGGTCAAGGCCTGGTTGCCCGCGGGCAAGTAGGAAGTCCACCTGAACGTTCGCCGGGCGCCATCCGTATCCCCACGTGGAGGTGGGCGAGTGCGGACTCGTGCATGGTGGTGGGCGTCCGCGGTCGCGGTCCTGTACACGGCTCTCGCCGTCGGGACCGCGGCCGCGCACGGCGCGGTGGTGTCACCGGTCAGCCGGTCGGCCGCGTGCGGGGCCGACGGCGCGCAGCCGCAACCCGTCGCGTGCAAGGCGGCGCTGTCCGCCAGCGGTCCCAAGGCCTCCGCCGAGTGGGACAACATCCGCGTCGCCAACGTCAAGGGCCGCGACCGCGAGACCATCCCCGACGGCAAGCTGTGCAGCGCCGGTCTCCGCGAGTACGCGGGCCTCGACCTGGCCAGGGCTGACTGGCCCACGTCGAAGGTCGTCACCGGCGCCGTGAAGATCACCTACCGGGCGACGATCCCGCACAAGGGGACGTTCCGGCTCTACCTGAGCAAGGACGGGTACAAGCCGGAGAACCCCTTGCGGTGGGCCGATCTCGAAGAGCAGCCGTTCATGACGGTGACGGACCCTCCGCTGGTGAAGGACGCCTACACGCTGGCCGGGTCGGTGCCCGCGGGCAAGACCGGGCGCCACGTGATCTACACGATCTGGCAGAACTCGGACACACCGGACACCTACTACTCGTGTTCGGACGTGACGTTGGTGGCCGGGGCCTCGCAGGCGGGTGCCGCGCCCCCGCCCGGATCCCCGCAGCCCGGTTCCCCGCAGCCGGGGTCGGCCGTGGCGGCGCCGCAGGTGGACCGGCTGGCCTCGCTGGCGTCGCAGAAGGGCGTGCTCATCCCGGCCGGGATCGTGGTGCTGGGAGTGGTCGTGGTGGGCGGAGCGCTGTTCTGGAGGCGGCGCGCTTAGACGTTCTGGCGAGCCCGCACCGGTGGCACATCGCCGTGCCGCCGGTGCGGGGTTTTGACGGTCCGGAGTGGACTCGCCAGGCACGGGTGTAACGGCGAGCGGGCGGAACGCGACGCTTGAGGGGTCAGCCCGCCGCCCGTCGCAGGAGTGCCCGATGTCGCAGGATCCGGCCGTCCCGGCACCGAGGAACACCAAGAACTGGCTCTGGGTCGTCGGGCTCGTCGCGGTGCTCGTCGTGGCCGGTGTCGTCCTCACCGGCGGGTCCGGTGGCAAGACGGCCGCGGCGCCGCCGCCCGCCACGAGCACGTCCACCGAGGCCCCGCGGCCGGGGTTGGAGACCGCGCCCACGGCTCCCGCGGCGCCGCCGCCCGTGGTGCACATCGTGGTGTACGAGGTCACCGGCACCGGTACGGGTGACATCACCTTCGGCACGGACGGCGCGGGTGGGACCGAGGTGGTGACCGGGGCGGCGCTGCCGTGGACCACGACGGTCGAGCTGCCCGCCGGGGCGGAGCCGCAGAGCGCCTCCGTGGTCGCCGTGGGCGGCGCGTCGGAGATCGGGGCGCGGATCACCGTCGACGGGCAGGTCGCCCGCGAAGGAGCCTCCAGCCCCGCCTACAACTCCGTGTCGCTCACCGCGACCGTCGGCCCGCGGGCCTGAGACCGGCCCACTCCGGTGTCCAGGTGCCCGCGGCCGGTGCGGGGGTGCCGAGGTGGGCGCGGAGCGCGGCCAGCGCCGGGTGCGGGTTGTCGTCGCGCCACACCAGCGAGTGCGGGTACACCGGGACCGGGTCGCGCAGGGCGATCCGGCGCAGGTCGTAGTCGGCGGGCCAGAGCAGCCCGGACCCCTCGCCGATGAAGGTCGCCAACGTCGACGAGCCCGCGACCACGTCCAGCACGGGGCGGGTGCCGAAGTCGGGACCGGTCGCGTCCACGGTGAGCCCGAACGCGGCGGTCAGGTCGCGGTAGAACGTCCCCCACTCCGTCCGCAGGCCCACGCCGGGCATCCAGATCCGGTGCCCGCGCAGGGCGGTGGGCGTGACCGCGCCCGTGTCGGCGAGCTCGTGGGCCGGTCCGGTGAGGAGCTGGACGGGCTCGTCGTGCACCCGCTCGGCGCGCACGCCGTCGGGGAGCCGCCCGGCGGTGACGGCCCGGAAGGACACGTCGACCGCACCGGACCGGACGGCGTCGACGGCCGCGTCCCCGTCGGGGAGCGTCACGACGTCGAGCTCGGTGTCCGGGTGCGCGCGGTGGAAGTCGCGCACCAGGTCCGCGGGCGCGAGCCGCCGTCCGATCACGTCGACGCACAGGGCGCGGCGACCGGGGCGCACCGACGCGGCCGCCCGCTCCTCGGCCCGCAGGAGGTCGCGCGCGTGCGTCAGGAACGCCCGCCCGTCGGGGGTGAGCGACGAGCCGCGCGGGGTGCGGGCGAACAGCCGCACGCCGAGGTCGTTCTCCAGCGCCGCGATCCGCTTGGAGACGGCCTGCTGGGTGACCGACAGCTCCGCGGCGGCGTCCTGGAACCGGCCCGCCTCCGCGGCGGCGACGAAGGTGCGCACGGCGTCGAGGTCCACGGCGGCCGACTCTAGTGCGGTGACCACGATCCTCGGCGGGCATCTCCGGGCCCAGCCGCTCGCGAGGGACCGCCTGGGCGACAGAACTCCCCGGCAAGGGTTCGTGGCCACCGCACCGCGGGCACAACCGGTGGTTGTGGTGGCGGTTGTTTGACCCGCTCGCGCGCCGCTCGCTTGGATCTCCCGGACCGGGGGAGGAGTCCGCAGTGGTGGGTGGGCGGTCGCTGGGGCGGCGGTTCGGGTGGTTGTGGGCGGCGTACGCGGCCAGCACCTTCGGCACCAGGTTGGCGTTCGACGCGTTCCCGTTGATCGCGGTGCTGGTGCTGCACGCGGGTCCGGCGGAGGTGTCGGTGCTGGCGGCCGCCGGGCTGGCGGTCGGTGCGCTGGTGGCGGTGCCGCTGGGCCACTGGCTGGAGTTCCGGCGCAAGCGGCCGGTGATGGTGGCGATGGACCTGGTCCGGTTCGCCGCGCTGGTGACGGTCCCGCTGGCGCACTGGCTGGGGTGGCTGGGGTTCGGGCAGCTCCTGGTGGTGTCGATCGTGGTCGGGACGGCGGACATCGCGTTCCAGGCGGCGAGCGGGGCCTACCTGAAGTCGGTGGTGTCGGGGGAGGACCTGCTGGTCGCGAACGGGCGGTTCGAGTCGACCGCCTGGACCGCCACCGCGCTGGGTCCGCCGTTGGGCGGGGCGGCGATCGGGCTGTTCGGGCCGGTGGCGACGGTGGTGGCGGACGCGGTGAGCTACCTGCTGTCGGCGGCGGGGATCCGGGCGATCGGGGGCGGCGAGCCGCGACCCGTGCGCACCGGCGCGCCGGTGCGGGTGGGGGACCTGCTGGAGGGGTGGCGGTACGTGCTGGGCCACCCGGTGCTGCGCCCGCTGTTCTTCAACACGGTCCTGGTCAGCGGACTCATCATGGCGACGGCGCCGTTGCTCGCCGTGCTCATGCTTGGCCCGCTGGGGTTCGCGCCGTGGCAGTACGGGCTGGCGTTCGCGGCGCCCTGCGTGGGCGGGCTGGTCGGGGCGCGGACGTCGCGGCGGCTGGTCGGCCGGTTCGGGCGGCACCGGGTGCTGCGCGTGGTCGGGACGCTGCGCGCGTGCTGGCTCGTCGGGCTGGCGTTCGTCCACGCGGGAGCGTCCGGCCTCGTGCTGGTGATGCTGGTCGAACTCGGGCTGATCACGTGCATGGGCGTGTTCACCCCGGTGTTCGCCACCTACCGGCTGGAGCAGGTGCCGGACGACCGGGTCGTGCGCACGCTGTCGGCGTGGTCGATCTCCAGCAAGGCCACCATCGCGGTGCTGACGGCGTTGTGGGGGCTGCTGGCGGGTCTCGTCGGGCCGCGCGAGGCGGTCGCGGTGGCCGGGGTGCTGATGCTGGCCACGCCGTTGCTGCTGCCGCGCCGCGAGCACGCCGAGGAGCCGGGACCCGCGGTGGAGACCGCGGACCCCGGCGTCGGGCGCTGACGATCAGGGGCAGGTCTTCCACGCGAAGTGGTAGGTCGTCTCGATGCTGCCGTCCGTCGAGTCCATCGCCATGAAGCTGGTCGTCTTCTTCGGGTCCGAGGTGCCCACGTTCACGCGCAGCTCGGTGTTGATGTTGAAGTTGCGCAGCTCGCCGCACGGCGAGTAGACGATCGCGGCCACCTCGGTGGTGTCGGTGGCCTGCCAGTCGTCGCTCATCGGCCCGTTGTAGGTGTGGGACTTGTACGGGGTGGCCGACATGCCCTGGAAGTAGTAGTTGGCCCGCTCGGTGCCGCTGGCACCCGTCTCCAGGTGCGCGAACCCGCGGTAGTCGGCCTGGGCGATGCCGTAGGTGAAGCCCTGCGGCACGTTGACCCTCAGGTTGAGCTGGCAGTTCTTCCGGAAGTCGGTGGGCTGGGCGCCGATGCCGACCTGGGCGAGGAAGTCGCTGTAGGTCACCGTGAACGCCTTGTTGTCCGGCGAGACGGCCACCGCGGCCGTGCCCGTCGGGCAGCCCGACCCGAGGACCGTCACCACCTCGATGGTGATGTGGTCCGGTGGGGGAACGGTGCCCGGTGCGCCGCCGGGTGGGAACGTGATCGTGGACAGGGCCATGAGGGCGGCCGTGATCGCACTGAGCATGGGTGCACCTTTCTGAATGCGGTCATCCGTGAATGGCGGCGCGGCGAATGAAAACGTTTCTCAGGGCTTTGAAAACGTTCTAGACGGCCCTCGGGAATGTCAGGGGCACTGTTTCCACGCGAAGTGGACTGTCGTTCGAACGCTGCCGTCGGTCGAGTCCATGGCCATGAAGCTCGTCGTTTTCGAGATGTCCGAGGTGCCCGCGCTGACGCGCAATTCAGTGTTCAGGTTCAGGATCTTCTGCTCGCCGCACGGCGCGTAGACGATCGAGGCGACCTCCGTCTTGTCGGTGGCCTGCCAGTAGTCGTTGAGCGGCCCGTTGAACGTGTGGCTCACCTGGGCGGTCGGCGAGTTGCCCGCGAAGTAGTAGTTCGCCTTCTCCAGCCCCTTGGCGCCGTGCGCGAGGGAGCCGAACCCCCGGTAGTCGGCCTGCGCGATGCCGTAGGTGAAGCCCTGCGGGTAGGTCACGCGGAGGCTGAGCTGGCAGTTCTTCCGGAACTCGGTGGGCTCCGCACCCACGCCGATCTGCGCGAGGAAGTCGCTGTAGGTCACCGTGAACGCGGTGTTGTCGGCGGACGGGGCGACCGCCGCCGTGCCCGCGGGACAGCCGGATCCGTTGACCGTGACGACGGTGACGGTAATCCGCTCGCCCGGCGGGGAATCGACGGTCGTGGCAGGCGCTATGACCGTGGACAAAGCCATGACGGCAGCTGCCATCGTAGTGAGCATGGGATACCTTTCCGATACCTCTCGACCTGATGGCGGCGCAGGATTCGAACGGTAGCGCAAAGGGTCGGGCCTCGGCATCAGGCTGGATGGAGTAAAAATTCCCAGAGAATTTACTTGGCATCGGCGAAGGATGTCGGCGGCGGCCGGGGAATGACTCCCGTTGGATTTTCACCGGCTCGGCCGAAAGAACGTAGGGGTGTGTCAGCGTACGCCGCGGGGCCGGAACTGGACGCTGATGCGCGGCCCGACGGGCTTCGCGGTCTTCGGGATCGCGTGCTCCCACGTCCGCTGGCACGAGCCGCCCATGACGATCAGGTCGCCGTGCCCGAGCGCGTGCCGCACGGTCTCCCCGCCGCCGCGCGGCCGCAGCAGCAGGGCGCGCGGGGTGCCGACCGAGACGATCGCGACCATCGTGTCCTCGGTGGCGCCTCGGCCGATCGTGTCGCCGTGCCACGCCACGCTGTCGCGCCCGTCGCGGTAGTAGCACAGGCCCGCGGTGCGGAACGGCTCGCCGAGCTCCGCCGCGTAGTGCGCGCTCAACGCCGTCCGCGCGGCCTCCAGCACGGGGTGCGGCAGGGGTGCGCGCTCGTCGTAGAACGACAGCAGCCGCGGCACGTCCACGACCCGGTCGTACATCTGCCTGCGCTCGGCCACCCACGGCACCCCGCCCGCCAGCTCGGTGAACAGCTCCGACGCCCCGCTGAGCCAGCCCGGCCGCACGTCGACCCACGCGCCGCGGTCCAGCACCGTGCGGCGGACCGACGTGAGCTCGCGGAGCCCGATCGCCTCCGAGTCGTCGAACAACGACGCCTGCACCGGTACCGGCATGTCCGGCAGCGTAACCCAGGTCGAACGGGTGTTCGAGTTTGGAGTTTTCGTCCAACCTGGAGGTATTGTCCACGACCGGGGCGCGGTGCCCCGGTCGACGCCCGCCGCCCTCCACCCGCCCGCCGACCCGCGTGAGGATCCCGATGCTCCCTGAGTTCCGGCTGGAGTCGTACTTCGCGCGCTGGGAGTTCGCCGCCCGCCACCACCTGACCGCCTCGGACGCGCAGACGCTGTCGCTGACCGAGCTCCTCGACCTGGCCGACGACGACGGCAGGAAGCGCTGGGAGTCGCTGACCCTGGGCTACAGCGAGACCTACGGCCTGCCCGCGCTGCGGGAGGCCGTCGCCGACACCTACGACACCGTCGAGCCCGAGGACGTGCTGTGCTTCGCGGGGGCGGAGGAGGGCCTGTACCTGGCGATGACGACGCTGCTCGACGCGGACGACCACGTCGTCGTGGTGACGCCGAACTACCAGGCCGCCGAGACGATCCCGCTGTCGGTGTGCGAGGTGACCGGGGTCGCGCTGCGCGCCGACGAGGACTGGGCGCTGGACGTGGACGAGGTCGAGGCCGCGCTGCGGCCCACCACGCGGATGGTGTCGGTCAACTTCCCCAACAACCCCACCGGCGCCGTGCCGGACGCGGCCACGTGGACCCGGCTCGTGCGGCTGTGCGAGGAGCGCGGGGTCCTGCTGTTCAGCGACGAGGTCTACCGCGGCCTCGACCGCGCGCCCGCGCTGCCGCAGGCCGCGGACCTCTCGCCCACGGCGCTCTCGCTCAACGTCATGTCCAAGGCCTACGGCCTTCCGGGGCTGCGGATCGGCTGGATCGCCTGCAAGGACAGGGCTCTGCTCGCCCGCCTCGAGCGCGCCAAGCACTACACGTCGATCTGCAACGCCGCGCCGAGCGAGGTGCTGGCGCTGATCGCGCTGCGGGCCCGCGACCGCGTGCTGGGCCGCAACCGGCGGATCGTCGAGGAGAACGTGCCGCTGTTCGACGCGTTCTTCGCGCGCTTCCCCGACCTGTTCGAGTGGGCGCCGCCGAAGGGAGGGTGCGTGGCCTACCCGCGCTACCTCGGGGCCGACGGCGTCGAGGCGATGTGCGCGGACCTCGTCGAGCAGGAGGGCGTGTTGTTGTTGCCCGCCCGCATCTTCGCCTCCGCGTTGACGCCCACGCCGACCGACCGGTTCCGCGTCGGCGTCGGCCGACTCGGGCCGGGCGAGGCCCTCGACCTGTGGGCGGACTGGTTGGAACGGCGGCGCTGAGGACTACCGCGGCGGCCGCCGGTACCCGCCGAGGACGTCGGCGGCCAGCTCGGCGAACGTGATCGCGGTGTCGTCCTCGTGCGGTGGCCCGACCACCTGCGCGCCCACCGGGAGCCCGCCCGCGGTCAGCCCGACCGGGGCGGACACCGCGGGCAGGCCGGGCAGGGACGCGTGCGCGACCCAGAACGGCAGCGCGTCGTAGGGCCGGTCGCCCTCGGGCGTGCCGATCACGCGGTCGGCGAACGGCCTGGTGTCGTGCGGGAACGCGGGCGTGAAGGTGGTGGGGCACAGGAACACGTCGACGTCCTCGAAGTACCGCGACCACGCCGTGCGCGCCGCCATCCGCCGGGCCTCCTGCTCGACGACGGCGCTCAGCGGCGCGAAGTCCTCCGGCTCCTGGAAGGCGAAGAACAGCCCCACCTGGAAGCCGAACGACTCGGCGTCGCGCGTCGGGTCCACGCCCTGCGGCCAGCCCTCGACGACCTCCACGCCTGCCGCGCCGAGCGCGTCGACCGCGTTCGACAGCACGGCGCCGACCTCGCCGGACACCGGTGCGTCCCGGTGGTCGAGCACGACGCCGACGCGGAAGTCGGCGAGCCTGGTGCTCCGCGGCGGGGCGAGGTGCCACGAGTACGCCCGCGCGGCCGGCCCCTCGGGGCCACCGGTGACCCGGAGCGCCGTGCGCAGGTCCGCCGCGGACCGGGCGAGCGGTCCGACCGACGACAGGTACCGCCAGTCGCTCGGCGCCGCCGTCGTGCGCGGAACCTGGAAACCGGTCAGCGGCACGGTGTCCACGCTCGGCTTGAGGCCGTAGACACCGCAGAACGCGGCGGGCACGCGGATCGAGCCGACCAGGTCCGAGCCGTACTCCAGGAAGGACAGACCGGCGGCCAGCGCCGCCGCGCCGCCGCCGGTCGAGCCACCGGGCGTCCGGTCGGGGTCCCACGGGTTGTCGGTGCGACCGTGGACGGGGTTGGCCGTCTGG
The DNA here is from genome assembly GCF_003002815.1 of Umezawaea tangerina. Classification (GTDB taxonomy): domain Bacteria; phylum Actinomycetota; class Actinomycetes; order Mycobacteriales; family Pseudonocardiaceae; genus Umezawaea; species Umezawaea tangerina. The sequence goes on from NZ_PVTF01000010.1 coordinate 217,798, forward strand.
CCGAAGTCCGCGAGCATCTCGTGCACGTTCGTCTTGCCGATCACGACGGCGCCCGCCGCGGTCAGCCGCGCCACGACGGTGGAGTCCTCCCGCGCGACGAAGTCGGCGAACGCCGGGTTCCCCCACGTGGTGCGCATCCCCGCGACGTCGAAGGCCTCCTTGACCGTGATCGGCACGCCGTGCAGCGGGCCCACGTCGTCACCGCGCGCCAGTGCCGCGTCGGCCTCGTCGGCGGCCCGCAGGGCGACGTCGCGCCGCAGCTCGACCACGGCGTTGACCGCGGGGTTCGCGGCGTCGACGCGGTCGAGCTGCAGCGCGGTCAGCTCGCGCGCCGACAGCTCCCCGCGGCGCAGCAGCGCCGCGGCCTCGGTGGCGGATCCGAAGAGGACGTCCACGGTGTGCTCGCTTCCGGTGCGGGTGGGACGGGCGTCACCGGTCTACGGTCTGACGCCGTGTGAGGGTCAACCCAGCAGCCCGCGCACGAACGCCGCCTGCCCGGCGTGCTGGAGGTCGTCGGACAGGACGCTGACCAGCCGGACCGAGAGCGTCACCGGCGGGTCCCAGCGCTGGTCGACGACGCGGCCGAAGTCCTCGTCGGTCAGCGTGCGCACGTACTCGGTGGACGCGCGGTGCACGGCGTCGTGGTAGCCGAGCAGCAGGTCCGCCGTGCGGCCGCCGACCGCGTCGACGTCGTCGGAGGTGTGGCCGTAGCCGGTCGCGGAGTCGTCGAAGGGGAGGTCGAACTTCTCCGCCCAGCCCTGCCCGGTCCAGGTCTGCTCGACGCCCGCCAGCTCGGCGACGTGGTCGTCCTGGACGCGGGTGAGGTGCCACACCAGCCAGGCGATCGAGTTGGCGGTGCCGTCGACGCGGTGGGCCAGCTGGTCGGGGGTGAGGCCGTCGGCGGCCTGGTGGGCGACCTCCCGGACGCGGTCGAGTGCGTCGGTGAGGAGCGCGGTGCTCGTCTCGGTGCTCATGCCCACGACCGTAATCCCGACCGGCGCGGCTGTCCCGTCTGAAATTGTTATTGACTACCAACTGGTATTGAGTAACACTTCAGCCATGACAACCACGGTGGTAGGTGCCGGTCCGACCGGACTGGTGTTGGCGTGCGGCCTGCTCGCGGCAGGCGTTCCCGTGCGGCTGGTGGACGCGGCGGCGGGTCCCGCCGTCACGTCCCGCGCACTCGGTCTCCAACCGCGCGGGGTGGAGGTGCTGGACCGGCTCGGGGCGCTGGGCGACCTCCCGGAGCGGTCGATCGAGGTCGACCGGATCGCGATCTCGGTCGGCGGGAAACCCCTGGGGGAGCTGGAGGTCGGCCGGGTCACCAAGCTGGTCGAGCGGCGCGGGCTGCTGATCTCGCAGGCCGAGGTGGAAGGCGAGCTGCGCGGGCGGTTCGCCGACCTCGGCGGTGTCGTCGAGTGGGGCACCGCGCTGACCGGGATCACCCAGGACGACCGGGGCGCGCTGGTGCGCACCGCCGACGGCCGGGAGGCGCGCACCGACTGGGTGGTGGGCTGCGACGGGGCGCACAGCGCGGTGCGCAAGGCGGTGGGCGTCGGGTTCCCCGGCGTGCCGCTGGTGGAGCGGTTCCTGCTCGCCGACGCGCACGTCGACCTGCCGCGCCCGCGCGACGCCGTCGCCGTGTGGCTCGACGGCGAGGACCTGCTGGCCGCGTTCCCGTTGCCGGGCACCGACCTGTGGCGGCTGATGGCGCCCGCGCCCGCCGGTTTCCCCGACGACGGGGACATCGCCGCGGTCATGGGGAAGCTGCTGCGCGAGCGGGCGGCGCTACCGGACGCGGTGGTCGGGTCGACCGACTGGACGTCGAGCTTCCGCTTCCACCGCAGGCTCGCCGACACCTACCGGGTCGGCCGGGTGCTGCTCGCGGGGGACGCGGCGCACATCCACAGCCCGTTCGGCGGGCAGGGCATGAACACCGGGCTGGGGGACGCGGAGAACCTGGCGTGGAAGCTCGCGCTGGTCGCGTCCGGGCACGCCGAGGCGTCGCTGCTGGACACCTACGAGGGCGAACGGCGGCCGGTCGCCGAAGGCGTGCTGTCCTCCACCAGCGGCATGACGAAGCTGCTGATCGGCGGGTCGCCGCCCGCCCGGCTGCTGCGCGACCACGTGGTGGTGCCGATGATGAACCGCGGCTTCGTGCAGAAGGCGGTCTGGGACCGGTCCTCCCAGCTCGGGATCACCTACCGGCGCGGTCCGCTCGGCGGCCACCGGTTCGGCCGCGGTCCCCAGCCGGGCGACCGCGTGCCCGACCGGCCCGTCGTCCTGGGGAGCACGCCGACCAGGCTGCACGCGCTGCTCGGCCACCGCTGGGTGCTGTTCGGCGGCGAGCGGTCCGCCGTCGTGGCCCGCAAGCGGCTGGGGGAGGACCGCGTCGTGGTGCTGCCCGCCGACGGCGACACCCTGCTGATCCGCCCCGACGGCCACCTCGCGTGGCGCGGCCAGGAGGCACCCGGCGTGCTGGACTCGAGGCTGACCGGCATCCTTGGCACGTGAGCACGCCAGCACCGGGACTGCGGGAACAGCGGAAAGCACGGACCAGGAAGGCCATCCAGGAACACGCGCTGCGGCTGTTCCTGGCCGACGGCTACGACGCGACCACGGTCGAGCGGATCGCGTCGGCCGCCGGGGTGTCGCACATGACGTTCTTCCGCTACTTCCCCAGCAAGGAGGCGGTCGTCGAGAACGACGAGTACGACCCCCTGCTGATCGAGTTCATCCGCACCCAGCCCGCCGAGCTCGGCCCGCTCACCGCCCTGCGCAACGCCGTCGTCCTGGGCATGCGCGAGGTGTACGACACCGACAAGGACGCCCTGCTCGCCCGCACCAGGCTCATCCTCACCACACCGGCGCTGCGCGGCCGCCAGTGGCGCAACGGCGACAGCACCCAGCGGCTGTTCGCCGAGGCGCTGGCCACCCGCACCGGCGGCGACATCACCTTCGAGCTCCGCGTCCTGGCCGCCGCCGTGCTCGGCGCGCTGTCCACGGCGCTCACCGCCTGGGTCGAGGGCGACGGCGCGGAGGACCTGCCGTCGCTGATGGAACGGGGCTTCGACGTCCTGGGGCACCTGGACTCCTGACCAGCGCGTCGAGCCGTTCGACCGAAGGGTCCCGCCGGGAGGGGTCGGGGAAGAACCCCTAGGCCGGTTCGGGGTCGGCCCCGGCCGCGGATCGGGCACGTTCCCGACGCGCGGGCACCGTCGGATCGACAGGATTTCCCCAACACAAGCGCGCAGGGGAGATCGGAGCATCCGGTGACGGTGACAGTGGGGACGTCCACGTCCACCGCGGCGAGAGCCGTGGGCGTGACGAAGGTGTACGGCTCGGGGGAAGCGGCCGTGACCGCGCTGGACGGGGTCAGCGTGGACATCGAGCGGGGCCGGTTCACCGCGATCATGGGGCCGTCGGGGTCGGGCAAGTCGACGCTGATGCACTGCCTGGCGGGACTGGACGACGTGGACTCCGGCGAGGTGTTCGTCGGCGACGCGCGGGTGACCGGCTTGCGGGACAAGGGGTTGACCGACCTGCGGCGCACGAAGGTCGGGTTCGTCTTCCAGCAGTTCAACCTCCTGCCCACCCTGACCGCGGAGGAGAACATCCTGCTGCCGCTGGCGATCGGCGGCCGCAAGGTCGACCGGGCGTGGTTCGACACCGTGGTCGACACCGTGGGGCTGCGCGACCGGCTCGGGCACCGGCCCACCCAGCTCTCCGGCGGCCAGCAGCAGCGGGTCGCGTGCGCCCGCGCGCTGGTCGGCAGGCCCGACGTGGTGTTCGCCGACGAGCCGACCGGCAACCTCGACTCGCGCTCCGGCGCCGAGGTGCTCGGCTTCCTCCAGCGGTCCGCGCAGGAGTTCGGGCAGACCGTGGTGATGGTGACCCACGACGCGAACGCGGCGTCCTACGCGGACCGGGTCGTCTTCCTGGCCGACGGTCGGATCGTGCGCGAGCTGGTCGAGCCGACCGCCGAAGCCGTCCTCGACACCATGAAGCACCTCGACGGCGGGGTCGCGTGATGTTCAGGGCCACCCTCAAGAGCCTGATGGCGCGCAAGCTGCGCCTGCTGCTGTCCGGGCTGTCCGTCGTGCTCGGCGTGATGTTCGTGTCCGGCTCCTTCGTGCTGACCGACACGCTCGACCGGTCGTTCGACTCGCTGTTCTCCAGCGTCTACACCGGGGTCGACGCGCAGGTCACCACGAAGCCCAAGGTGCAGGGCGGTGACGGCGACCCGGAGAGCTCCGCCGCGGCGCTGCCCGCCTCGGTCCTGGAGACCGTGCGCGGGGTCGACGGCGTGCGCGCGGTGGTCGGCGACGTCGTCGGCCCGGCCCGCGCGATCGGCAAGAACGGCAAGGTGCTCACCACCAGCGGCGCGCCCCGGCTGGGCGACGCGTGGGCCGAAGACCTGTCGGGGCAACGGGTCCTGCGCGAGGGCCGGGCGCCGGAGGGCGACCGCGAGGTCGTGCTCGGCGGGTTCCTCGCCAAGTCCGGCGGGTTCGCCGTCGGCGACGAGGTGGCCGTGCTCACCGCCGCGCCCAAGCAGACCTACGAGGTCGTCGGCGTCTTCGGCTACCAGGGCGGCCGCGACTCGCTCGGCGGCGAGATGAGCATCAGCTTCAGCCCCGCCACCGCCCACCGCGTGCTGCTCGGCGGGCCCGACACCTACACCTCCGTCACCGTCCAGGCCGCCGACGGCGTCCCGCAGGACGTCGTGCGCGACCGGGTGGCCGCCGCCATCGGCGCGGACTACCAGGTCAAGACCGGGACCGAGCTGGCCAAGGCGCAGACCGACTCCATCGGCGAGGGCTTGAAGTTCTTCAACTACATCCTGCTCGGCTTCGCCGGGATCGCCCTGTTCGTGGGCGCGTTCATCATCTTCAACACCTTCTCCATCATCGTCGCGCAGCGCACCAAGGAGCTCGCGCTGATGCGGGCCATGGGCGCGAGCCGCCGCCAGATGATGGTGTCGGTGGTGCTGGAGGCGCTGGTGATCGGCGTGGTCGCCTCCGTCGTCGGACTCGGCGCGGGCGTCGGCGTGGGGGCGCTGCTCGCCCGGCTGTTCGCCACGTTCGGCGGCGGCAGCCTGCAGCTCGCGAGCATCGGGCTCCCGGCCGCCGCGGTCGTCTCGTCCTTCGCCGTCGGCATCCTGGTCACGATGGCCGCGTCGGTGTTCCCGGCCGTGCGCGCCTCCCGGATCGCGCCCGTCGCCGCGATGCGCGAGGCCGCCACCCCGGACCGCCCGCTGACCAAGCCGACCGTCGCGGGCGCCGCGCTGTCGGCGACCGGCGGCACGCTGCTCGGGATCGGCCTCGCCAACGGCGTGCTGTGGATGGTGTTCTCCGGCATCCTGGTCGCCTTCCTCGGCGTGGCCCTGCTGACCCCGTTGATCAGCAAGCCGGTCGTCGCCGTGATCGGCGGACTGCTGTCCTGGTCGACGCCCGGCACGCTGGGGCGGCGCAACTCCGCGCGCAACCCGCGCCGCACCGCCATCACCGCCGCCGCCCTCATGGTCGGCATCGCGCTGATCACCGGCGTGAGCATCGTCCTGACGTCGGCGACCGCGAGCATCACCAAGGTGGCCGACTCGCAGATCTCCGCCGACCTGATCATCTCCGGCGAGGAGGGGGCCACCTTCGAGCCCGCCGTCCTGGACCGGGTGCGGAGCACGCCCGGCGTCGAGTCCGCGTTCGGGTTCTACTCCGACTACGCGGCCGTGGACGGCGACCGCATGCACCTCCAGGCCGTCACCGACTTCCCCGCCATGCAGCGCCTGTTCGGCCTGCGCGCCACGGCCGGGTCGTTCGCCGACGTCACCGGCCGCACCGTGGCGATGGCCGAGGAGACGGCCAAGGCGAAGAACCTCGGCGTGGGCAGCACGGTGACCGTGCAGCTGGCGAAGGGGGAGCAGCAGACCTACTCGGTGGCCGTGATCTACGCCAAGAACGGCGTGATGGACGGGGTACAGCTCTCGGCAGCCGCAGCGGCGGACTTCTCGTCGGCCGAGCTGACCGACGCCTTCGCGAAGGTCGCGGCGGGAACGCCGGTGGCCGACGTCCAGCACCGGGTCGAGCCGCTGTTCGCGGACAACCCCGAGGTCTCGGTCCAGGACCGCAGCGCGTTCGTCCGGCAGCAGGCCGCCCAGCTCGACACCGTGCTGCTCATGGTGCAGATCCTGCTCGCGCTGGCGATCCTCATCGCGGTCCTCGGGGTGGTCAACACCCTCGCGCTGTCGGTCGTCGAGCGGACCCGCGAGCTCGGCATGCTGCGCGCGATCGGCATGCGCCGGGCCCAGGTGATGCGCATGATCATCGTCGAGTCCGTGGTGATCTCGGTGTTCGGCGCCCTGCTCGGCCTGCTGGTCGGCTCCGGCCTCGGCGTCGCCACCGTGCGGGCGCTGCGGGACCAGGGCATCACCGAGCTCGGGTTCCCGTGGGCGCGAATGGGTACCTACCTGGCGGTGGCCGCCGTGATCGGCGTGGTCGCGGCGATCCTGCCCGCGATCAGGGCGGCGCGGCTGAACGTCCTGAACGCGATCTCGTACGAATAGGTAGGTTGGTGGGATGTCGTTCCGCAGCGGGATGTCCGAGTACGACGGCAAGGCGTGGGACGCGCTCATCGAGAGCGAGCAGCCCGCCGAGCGCTCCCTGCTGCCCGCCGTCGTGCGGGACCGGCTGCAGCGGACCGGCGAGGTCGCCAAGCGCCGCATCGACTCGATCCCCGGCTCCGAGCAGTTCCAGGGGCTGTTGATGAAGGCGCTCGGCGGCTTCACCGACCTCGGCTCGCGCGCCGCGCGGGCCAGCGTCCGCTCCGGCGCGGTCGTCAAGGCGTTCCAGAAGCGCGGCCACGCCGTGCAGACCATCGACGACATCCGGGCGCTGCCGCTCAGCGAGATGGACAAGGTGAAACCGCGGCTCGACATCGCCTACATCACCGCGTCCACCCTCCAGGGCGCCGCCGCCGGGCTCGCGGTGTCCGGCGGCGAGCTGCTCGGCGTGGCCAGCGGCGGCGCGCCGGGCGCGGGCGTGGTGATCGGCGCGATGGCCGCCGACGCCGCCGCGGTCCTGGTGGCGAGCCAGCGGGCGGTCGCGCACGTCGCCGCCTACTACGGCTACGACCTCACCCGGCCCGAGGAGCAGATGTTCGCGCTGGGCGTGCTGAACCTCGGCACGTCCTCCGAGGTCACCAAGACCGCCGCCTACCTGGAGCTGAACAAGCTCGTCCAGGGCCTGGCCCGCAAGCACACGTGGGACCAGCTGCGGCAGAACGTCGTGACCAAGGTCGTCGAGCAGGTGTACGCGCAGCTGGGCATGCGCCTCACCCAGCGCAAGCTCGGCCAGGCCGTCCCCGTCGTGGGCGTCCTGATCGGCGCGGGGCTGAACGCGAAGACCATTTCGCGGGTGGTCGACGACGCCGAGCACGCCTACCGCAAACGGCACCTCCAGGAGAAGTACGGCATCGTCGACAACGTGCCCCAGCCGACCGTGACGGCGGAGCGCGACGACACGATCCCGATCGTGGACATCCTGGACGCGGAGATCGTCGAGGCGGAGCCCGACGTGTCCCCTTGACCTCGGTGGGCGCGTAGGGGTCTGCTTCACCCCGCAGCCCAGAGCGAGGAGAAAACCCGTGGCAGTCCACCCGCGTGCAGGTCAGCCCGCGACGCGAGCCGACCTGGTCGACGTCGCTCACCTGGTCACGTCGTACTACGCGGAGCACCCCGACCCGTCGGTCGCCGAGCAGCGGGTCGCGTTCGGCACGTCCGGCCACCGCGGGTCGGCGTTGAAGATCGGCTTCACCGACGACCACATCGCCGCCGCCGCCCAGGCTGTGTGCGAGCACCGGGCGCGCGCAGGCGTGACCGGCCCGCTGTACCTCGGGCGCGACACCCACGCGCTGTCCGAACCGGCGTTCGTGACCGCGCTGGAGGTGTTCGTCGCCAACGACGTGCGGGTGCTGGTCGACAGCCGCGACGGCTACACGCCCACGCCCGCCGTGTCGTTGGCGATCCTGTCCCACAACTCCGGCCGCACGGACGGACTGGCGGACGGCGTCGTCGTGACCCCGTCGCACAACCCGCCCGAGGACGGCGGCTTCAAGTACAACCCGCCGGACGGCGGCCCGGCCGACTCCGGCATCACCAAGGGCATCCAGGACCGGGCGAACGAACTGCTGGAAGCCGGGCTCTCGGGGGTCAAGCGCATCCCGTACGCCCGCGCCCGCCAGGCCGCCGAGCCGTTCGACTTCCTCGACCTCTACGTGACCGAGCTGCCCTCGGTCGTCGACCTGGACGCCATCCGCTCGGCGGGCGTCCGCATCGGCGCGGACCCGTTGGGTGGCGCGAGCGTCGCCTACTGGTCGGAGATCGCCGACCGCCACGGCCTCGACCTCACCGTCGTGAACCCCGTGGTGGACTCGACGTTCGGGTTCATGACGCTCGACTGGGACGGCCGCATCCGGATGGACTGCTCCTCCCAGTACGCCATGGCGTCGCTCATCTCCCGCCGCGCCGAGTTCGACGTGGCCACGGGCAACGACGCCGACTCCGACCGGCACGGCATCGTCACCCCCGACGCGGGCCTGATGAACCCGAACCACTTCCTCGCCGTCGCCATCGACTACCTCTACTCCCACCGCTCCGGCTGGGCTGAAGGGGCGGCCATCGGCAAGACCATGGTGAGCTCGTCGATCATCGACCGGGTCGCGTCGTCGTTGGGACGACGTCTGGTCGAGGTGCCGGTCGGGTTCAAGTGGTTCGTGCCGGGGCTGCTGGATGGCTCGATCGCCTTCGGCGGCGAGGAGAGCGCCGGCGCGTCGTTCCTGCGCCGCGACGGCCGGGGCTGGACCACCGACAAGGACGGCCTGATCCTGGCGCTGCTCGCCTCGGAGATCATCGCGGTGACCGGCTCGACCCCCTCCGCCCGCTACCGGGAACTGACCGCCTCCCTCGGCGACCCCGTGTACGCCCGCATCGACGCGCCCGCCACCCGTGAGCAGAAGGCCGCGTTGGGTGCGTTGTCCCCGTCGCAGGTCGCCGTGGAGGAGATCGCGGGCGAGAAGATCCTCGACCGCCTCACCAACGCACCGGGCAACGGGGCGCCCGTGGGCGGCTTGAAGGTCGTCACTGAGTCCGGCTGGTTCGCCGCGAGGCCTTCGGGGACGGAGGACGTGTACAAGCTGTACGCCGAGTCCTTCAAGGGCCCGGACCACCTGGCGCTGTTGCAGGAGGAGGCCCAGACCGTGCTGGACGGGGTTCTGGGGTCCTAGCGAACCGGGGGCCTCGCTTCCGAGCGAGGCCCCTCTGGCCGGCTGTCAGGCGGTAGCACCCCAATGTGCGACGTAGCCTGCCGCCTCAGCGATGATGAGTGCGTCGAGTTTGGCCGTGTTCGTGCGCCTGGACATGCTGAACGCCCGACCGCGGCGGGCGTCGAGCACGATCGGCGTGGCTTCCGGAAGCGTCGTTCCGATCGTGTACTCCAGCAGCCTGAGGCCGACGTTGGCGGACTCCTGTGTCAGCGGCTGGCTTTTCAGGTAGGCCAGCACCGCCATGGTGGAGCCGTCTCGGAGACGCAAGCCGAGATGGGGCTTGATGGTCAGGACGAGATCCCCGCAACTCCAGGTCGAACTGACGACCGGAACACCGGTCGCACGCCGGCTCGCGAGCCACGGCAGGTAACCGTTCTTGATCTCGACGAACGCCTGTGCCTGTCCGCGTCGATTCGCTCGGTCGATCGCGGCGTCGAGCGCGAGTTCAGGAGTCGCGGAGTTGGCCGCGCGCCGCATGGCGTCGCGCACCGGCTCGTAGAACCCTTGGCCCAGGAAGTGCTCGGACAGGTAGACGGCCTTCTGCTCCGAGACGATGGCGATGCGGCCCCGTTGGCCGCTGGTCGAGTACTCCATGAAGGACCCAGCACTGATCTTCACACGCATCAGGGCTTCCTCCTCTGATCAGACCAGAGGCAGGAGCTGGCCACGACGAACACCCGGTTCATGGCGGTGCTGCCTCAGACGGGCAGTGCCCGCCTTGAACCCGGACCGTACGGTCTATTCGTCGCAAACGGGTGGCCCCGGTAGTGCGAAGCTTCGAACGTATGTTCCTATGCGCCGAACGGTCCGGCGGGCTGTGTTGTCGCAGGTAAAGCAGTGCCCGGTGTGGGTGCGCGCGCCTTGTCGCGAGCGCACCCACACCCAAGGCTCAGTCCGACAGCAGCTTCCGCACCCGGTCCGCCCCCACGGCCAGCAGCAACGTGGGCAGCCGTGGCCCGGTCTCCACCCCCACCAGCAGCCGGTACAGCAGGGCGAAGAAGGTGCGTTGTGCGACCTTCAGCTCGGGCGTCGGCTTGGTGTCCCTGGGCAGGCCCGCCTGGTCCTTGGGGACGCCGTAGACGAGGTCGGTGAGGCCGTCGAGCGACCAGTGGCTGTCCAAGCCCTGGAGGAGCAGGCGCAGGGATTCGCGCTGGTGCTCGTCGAGGGACTGGATCAGGTCCACGTCGGCGTGTTCGCGGACGCGGGTGCGCTGGTCGAGCGGGACCTGGGTGGTGATCCAGTGGGCGGCCCGGTCGAGCCTGGGGCGGACCTCGTCCAGGGTGGACACGGGGCGGGTGGGGTCCAGGTCGCGGACGATGCGCAACGTCTGCGAGGGGTCGCCGGTGGTGATGTCCACGATGGACGCGAGCGTGCGGTAGGCGATCGGGGTGGGGGTGCTGGGCAGGGGCCCGGCGGCGGTGCGGGTGGCGCGGTCGTGGGCGACCGCGTCGACCGCGACGGCGGTGCCGTCGGCGATCTTGCGCTCCAGCGCGTCCCACTCGTCGTAGGTGCGCTGCACCTCCTGGTCGAACGCGACCTTGAACGACTGGTTCGGCTTGCGGCGGGCGTACAGCCAGCGGACGAGCGGTGCCTCCATGATCTCCAGCGCGTCACCGGGGGTGGGCACGCCGCCCTTGGAGCTGCTCATCTTCGCCATGCCGGAGATGCCGACGAACGCGTACATCGGACCGATCGGCTGCTTGCCGCCGAACACCTCGCGCACGATCTGGCCGCCCACGACGAACGACGAGCCGGGGGAGGAGTGGTCCACACCGGACGGTTCGAAGACGACGCCCTCGTACGCCCAGCGCATCGGCCAGTCGACCTTCCACACGAGCTTGCCGCGGGTGTGCTCGCTGAGCAGCACGGTCTCGGTGTGCCCGCACACGCAGGTGTAGGTCAGCTCGGTGGTCTCGTCGTCGTAGGACGTGACCGTCGTCATGTCGCGGTCGCACGCGGAGCAGTACGGCTTGTACGGGAAGTACTGCTCCTCGTCGTCCTGCTCGGTGACGGGCTTGTCCTTGGTGCGGTACCGGCCCAGGATCGCGTCGATCTTGGCGCGCTCGCGTACCGCGAGCAGGACCTGGTCGCGGTAGGCGCCGGAGGTGTACATCTGCGTCTGGCTCACGGGCCGGTACTCGATGCCCAGCTCCGCGAGGGCGGCGATCATCGGCGCCTTGAAGTGCTCGGCCCAGTTCGGGTACTCGCTGCCCGCGGGCGCGGGGACGGACGTGAGCGGCTTGCCGATGTGCTCGGCCCACGCCGGGTCGACGCCGACCGGGACCTTGCGGAACCGGTCGAAGTCGTCCCACGACAGCAGGTGCACGACGTCGTGGCCGCGGCGGCGGATCTCGTCGGCGACCAGGTGCGGGGTCATCACCTCGCGGAGGTTGCCGAGGTGGACCGGGCCGGACGGGCTCAGGCCGGACGCGCAGACGATGGGTTCGCCGGGCGCCCGGCGTTCGGCTTCGGCGATGACGTCGTCTGCGAAACGGGAGACCCAGTCGGCCTCGGTCTGAACCTGCATACCCCCGATTGTCCTACGGCGTGTCGAACGGGTTCACGCCGGGATGTCGACGGCGATCTCCGCGCTCAGCTCCGCGCCCCGTTCCAGCCGGAGCCCGTCACCGCTCCAGAACCGGCCGGGGTCGTACCAGTTCACCCGCCGTCCGACGGGCAGCAGACCCATCGCCTCGTAGGTGACCGCCACGACCTCCGCGCAGTACGCGGTCTCCAGCGTCGCCTCCGACGTCCCCTTGCGCACCTTGGGCAGCCGCCCGCGCAACCACCGCGTGGCCAGCTTCGCCGTGGACGGGAACGGCGTCCCGTCCAGCCGCGCGATCGTCTTGAGCACCGCGTCGTCGGTCTCCCGCGTGTGCGTGTGGTCCAGCTGCCGCAGCCACGCCCGCTGCCCGTACCGGTTCGCCCACACCAGCACCGCGCTGCGCAGGTCGTGCAGCTGCACCCCGCGCTGGTGCGTGCCCGTCCACATGTCGATCAGCGACCGGCCCAGCTCGGCGTGCCACATGAGCGGCGGCAGGTCGTCGATCACCACCGCCATGCCGACGTGGTTGACCGGGCTGTTCGTCGTCATCCGGATCGCCCGGTCCGCCGCCGAGTCGCCCCTGAACAGCCAGACGTCGCCGGTGCGCGTGAGGTTGACGGCTTCGTCCAGGGTGATCCGCGTTTCGGCCATGGGAGGTAGCCTAGGCAAATGAAGTGGTGGAAGCTGCTCGGGCTCGCGGGCGTGGTCGGCGTCGCCGCCACCGGCGCGGTCGTCGTGCGGGCCGAGCGCCGGCGCCAGGCGTACACGCCGGACGAGATCCGGGACCGCCTGCACGCGCGGATCGCCGAGGCGGAACCGGAGCCCGTCGAGCCCGCGACGCCCTAGGTCAGCCGACGCCGCGGTCGGGCGCGCTCATGTCGCCCGTGCCCGGCGTGCCGTCGGCGAGCCCGTAGCGCAGGTGGATCGTGCCCTTCGGGCTGGTCACGGCCGGTTCGAGCAGGGTCAGGTTCGTGGGCACCACGCCGTCGTCGAACACCTTCTTGCCGACGCCGAGCATGATCGGGTGCACCCACAGGTCGATGCGGTCGAAGAGCCGTTCGCGCAGGAGCGTCTGCACGAGGTCCAGGCTGCCGACGACCTTGATGTTCTCGTGCCGGTCGCGCACCTCCCGCACCGCGGTCGCGAGGTCCGGGCCGAGCTGCGTGGACCCGGCCCAGCCGAGGTCGGGCGTGCCGCGCGAGGCCACGTACTTCGGGATGCGGTTGAAGAGCTCGGTGATGTCGCCGTCCTGGCCGCTCTCGTCCTGGTGCGGCCAGAAGCCGGCGAAGATGTCGTAGGTGCGCCTGCCGAGCAGCAGGGCGTCCGTGCCCTCGTACGCGGCGCCGACCTGCGCCCCGGCGACCTCGTCCATCAAGGGCGCCTGCCAGCCGCCGAACGGGAACCCCTCCGGGTCCTCGTCGGGGCCGCCGGGCGCCTGCCCGACGAGGTCGAGGGTCGCGAACAGCTCGATGTGGATGAGGCCCATGCGTTGCTCCCGGTGGGTGCTGTCGTCCTGGTCGAGAGGTTGGACCGGTGGACGCACGGGAACTCATCGCGGCGCCTAGATCAGGAACCGGTAAGCAGTCGTCCCCGGTGCGACGTGCTGGATCTTCAGCGGGCTGGCCTTCATCCGGGACCAGAGCGGGTCGTAGTCCTCGCGGCGGCCGATCTCGACGCCGCAGAGGGCGGCACCGGTCTCGCGGTTGTCGCGCTTGACGTACTCGAACAGGACGATGTCGTCGTCCGGGCCGAGGACCTCGTCCAGGAAGCGACGCAGCGCGCCCGGCTCCTGCGGGAACTCCACCAGGAAGTAGTGCTTCAGGCCGCGGTGCACGAGTGAGCGCTCGACGACCTCGGCGTACCGGCTGACGTCGTTGTTGCCACCCGAGAGCAGGCAGACCACGGTCTGGCCGGGCTCGACCACGACGGACTCGGCCAGGGACGCCGACGCCATCGCGCCCGCGGGCTCGGCGATGATGCCGTCGACCTGGTAGAGGTCGAGCATCTCGGTGCAGATCTGGCCCTCCGACACCGTGACCAGCTCCGCACCCGAGTCCCTGACCAGCGGGAAGCCGGCGTCGCCGACCCGGCGGACGGCCGCGCCGTCCACGAACGTGTCGACCTCGGGCAGCTTCACGGGGCCGTCGGCGGCCAGGGCGGCGATCATGCTGGCGGCGCCCGCGGGCTCGACGCCGACGATGCGGGTGGTCGGGAACTCGGTCGCCAACCACGTGCCGAGGCCCGCGAGCAGGCCACCGCCGCCGACCGGGACGACGACCACGTCGGGGGCGCGCCCCAGCTGGCTGATGATCTCCAGGCCGACGGTGCCCTGGCCGGTGATGGTGCGGACGTCGTCGAACGCGGGCACGACGGTGGCGCCGGTCGCGGCCGCGTGCTCCAGCGCGGCGGTCGCGGCGTCGTCGTAGGTGTCGCCCTCGACGACGAGCTCGACCACGTCACCGCCGAGCGCGGCGATGCGGTGCCGCTTCTGCCGCGGAGTGGTGCTGGGCACGTAGACCCGGCCGCGCACGCCCAGCCGCCTGCACGCGTAGGCGACGCCCTGCCCGTGGTTGCCCGCGCTGGCGCACACCGCGCCCGCCTCGCGTTCGGCCTCGTCCAGCTGCGAGAGCAGGTTGTAGGCGCCGCGCAGCTTGTAGGACCGGCCGACCTGGAGGTCCTCGCGCTTGAGCCACACCTCGGCACCGGTCGCGGCCGAGAGGCGGTCGTTGCGCTGCAGCGGTGTGGTCAGGGCGACACCCGACAGGCGCCGGGCGGCCGCGGACACGTCATCGGCGAAGGACATGACCGCACATACTCCTCCGTCCGGCCCAACGCGCGCGAACGAGGTGGGCCAATAGGCTCGGGGCATGACCTCACTCGCCGCCAAGGCCACCGCACTGCTGGACCTGCACACCGCGCCCGAACTGCTGAAGGTCGTCAACGTCTGGGACGTCATCACCGCCAAGGTCGTCGCCGACGTGGAGGGCACGAAGGCCCTCGCCACCGCCAGCCACTCCATCGCCGCCTCCTACGGCTACCCGGACGGGGAGCGGATCCCCGTCGACCTGATGATCGAGGCCGTCGGCCGGATCGCGGCCGCGGTCGACCTGCCCGTGACGGCCGACCTGGAGGGCGGGTACGGCGACGCGGGGGAGACGGTCCGCAAGGCGATCGGCGTCGGCGTCGTCGGCGCGAACCTCGAGGACCAGATGAAGCCGCTGTCGGAGTCGGTGGCCGCGGTCGAGGCCGCGATGAAGGCCGGTGAGGCCGAGGGCGTGACGTTCGTGCTGAACGCCCGCACGGACGCCTTCGTCAAGGCGGGCGACCGCGACCCGGCTGAGGTGCTCGCCGACGCCATCACCCGCGGCAAGGCCTACCTGGACGCGGGCGCGCCCGTCGTGTTCGTGCCCGGCAGGCTCGACGAGGCCGCCGTGGAGGCGCTGGTGGAGGCGTTCGGGCCGCGGCGGCTCACCGTCATCGGCGCGCCGGGCAGCCTGCCGCTGGCGCGGTTGGAGGCGCTGGGCGTGGCGCGGGTGTCCTACGGGCCGTTCAGCCAGCGCGTGGCGCTGACCGCGCTGCAGGACCTGGTCCTCGACGTCGTCGCGGGCGGCGGGCTGCCCGAGGACACGCGCCCGCTGAACTAGGGAGGTGCCCCCGGACCGGGCGCGGTCCGGGGCGCGTCGGTGGACCGCGCGGTCCGTTCCGAAACCCGGTCACGGGGGCGCGGGGTCGCGTACCTTCGGGCCACGACGGCGACGGGTGACCGCCGCCGCGCACCCCCTGCCAAGGAGCCCTGCCTTGAGGTACGACCTCGTCGTCATCGCCGCCGTCGCCCTCGCCGTCACCGCCTGCGGCTCGTCGACCCCCACCTCGGCCCCGTCCTCGTCCTCCTCGTCACCCGCGTCCGCCGGCCGTTCCGCCTCGGCTTCCCCGTCCGCCTCTGCCTCCGCGTCGGCACCGGCTTCGGCTTCGGCGAACGCGTCCGGCACCGCCCCGTCCACCCCGGCGGGCGCCGGCACCCCCGCACCCCCGATCCTGTCCCCACCCGCGGGCACCCCGGCCGCCCCACCCCGCCCGGACGACAAGGGCGCGGCCTACCTGTCCGCGTTGAACGCCGCGGGCGTGCCGACGAGCACCAGCGGCGCGACGGAGATCCAGATCGCGCAGGGCGTGTGCACGCAGCTCGCCCAGGGCATGTCCCGGCAGAAGCTGGTCGACGACATCGCCGCCATCGGCGGCCTGGTGACCGAGGACCAGGCCGACGCGATGGTGGCCGCGGCGGAGCGGCACTACTGCTGACCGCGATCAGTCCGGAATGGACTCCTGGGCCAGCCTGAGCTTGTCGCACAACCGTTGCAGCGTGCGCAGCTCCTCGTCGTCCAGGGCCGGTCCCACGTAGCGGCGGATGCTGGTGGTGTGTCGTCGGCCGACCGAGCGCTGCATGGCGAGGCCCGCGTCGGTGAGGACGACGATCGTGCCGCGGCCGTCGGAGCGGTCCGCCTCGCGGCGCAGGAGGCCCGCGTCGGAGAGGCGTTCGACCAGTCTGCTCAGCGACGGTTGGCTCAGGAGGACCTCGCGGTTGAGGTCGCGCAGGCGGGCGCGGTGGTCGGGGCGGCGGCTGAGGGTGAACAGGACGTCGTATTCGCGCAGGCTGATGGGGGACCAGACGTCGTCGGCCGCGAACCGCCGCAGGAGCGCGGACTGCGCTCGGAAGAGCGCTTCCCACGACTCCGCGGCGAGCTCGGTGCGGCTGGGCTCAGGCGACGGGGGCGGCGTCACGGGCGAGCTTCCGGGAGGTGTGGGTGGGCGGGTCGGACGGGACGTCGGCCGGGCGGCGGGCGTCGAACTCGCGGCGCAGCTCGGGGGCGATCTCGCCGAGCATGTCGAGCTGCTCCAGGACGACCTTGAGCGGCAGGCCCGCGTGGTCGAGCAGGAACAGCTGGCGCTGGTAGTCGCCGAAGAACTCCTGGAAGGTCAACGTCTTCTCGATGACCTCCTGCGGGCTGCCGACCGTCAACGGCGTCTGCGCGGTGAAGTCCTCTAGGGACGGTCCGTGGCCGTAGACCGGGGCGTTGTCGAAGTACGGGCGGAACTCGCGGACGGCGTCCTGGGAGTTGCGGCGCATGAACACCTGGCCGCCCAGGCCGACGATCGCCTGGTCCGCGCGACCGTGGCCGTAGTGCTCGAAGCGCTCCCGGTAGAGGGTGATCAGCCGGATGTAGTGCTCCTTGGGCCAGAAGATGTTGTTGGCGAAGAACCCGTCGGCGAAGTAGGCGGCGATCTCGGCGATCTCCGGGCTGCGGATCGAGCCGTGCCACACGAACGGCGCGATGCCGTCGAGCGGGCGCGGGGTGGAGGTGAAGCCCTGCAACGGGGTGCGGAACCTGCCCTCCCAGTCCACGACCTCGTTGTCCCACAACGCGCGCAGCAGCTGGTAGTTCTCCACGGTCAGCGCCATGCCGTCCTGGATGTTCTTCCCGAACCACGGGTACACCGGCGCGGTGTTGCCGCGGCCGAGCATCAGGTCCACCCGGCCGTCGGACAGGTGCTGGAGCATCGCGTAGTCCTCGGCGATCTTCACCGGGTCGTTGGTGGTGATCAGCGTCGTGGACGTGGACAGGACGAGCCGTTCGGTGCGGGCCGCGATGTGGCCCAGCAGGGTCGTCGGCGACGACGGCACGAACGGCGGGTTGTGGTGCTCGCCGGTGGCGAACACGTCCAGGCCTACCTGCTCGGCGTGCTCGGCGATCGCCACCATCGCCTTGATGCGCTCGTGCTCACCGATCGTGGTGCCGGTGGTCGGGTCCGGGGTGACGTCCCCGACCGTGAAGACGCCGATCTGCATGGTGCCTCTCCCGAAGTCGATGCGTTTGCATGGATATCGGGGTCAACACCGAGCAGACCGGCGCCTATTCCCGCACGGGGGTCAGCCCGCCGGGACCACGCCGATGGCGTCGGCGACCTTCGTCGTCACGGAGACGCTGCCGGTCACGGTGCCCGGCTCGATCCACGGGTAGTCCGCCTGCGCCTTCGCGACGGTCCGCTCGCCGATGACCTCGCCCTTGTCCGGGTCCACGATCAGGTCGCGGCGCTCCTGGTCGCCGTCCAGGCCGAGCGCGAGGCCCTTGCGCCCGTCCGGGGTGGTCGCCTCCTCGACGACCTTCACACCGTCGATCTTCGCCATCGCGCGCAGGAGGGCGCCGCGCAGGTCGGCGGGCATGATCCCGGAGTCCAGGAACTGGATGCCGAAGTGGAACATCGTGCTGGGGGACGAGCCGCGCTGGGAGGTGTAGTCCCTGAGCCACGCCAGCAGCTGGTCGGGGTCGCGCGGGAGGTCGGCGTAGAACGCGGGCTGGGCCATGTCGGTCTCGTCGCCGCAGACCTTCTTCGGCTTGGAGTTGGGGAAGAAGTCGCCGCACGCGCCGCGCCGTTCGCCCGTGTCGGTGTCCATCGGCTGGTAGGCGGGCACCTCGGACGCGGGCATGGAACTGCCGATCAGCTTCGCGTCACCGGAGGCGCGCCTCTCCAGCCACTCCTGCGTCACGTCCTCCGGGATCCAGGTCTGGTAGGTGACGTCGACGAGGTAGCTGTAGCCGACCGGGGCGCTCACGACCTCCTGCGGGGTCCCGGTCTGGAACCCGCGCAGGTAGGCGCCCTTGACCTCGATGTAGCGGTACTGGCCCGGCTTCAGCTCCGGGTCCTTCGCGGTGATCTTGTCGGCCGCGTCGTTCAGGACCTGGGACGCCGAGAGGAGCGACACGTCGCGCTTGGTGGGCTGCTGCGCGGTGGTCGGCTGGGCCGAGGGCTGGGCCACGGGCTGCGCCGGTGCTCCGCCGCCCGTGCCGAAGACCACGGCGCCCCCCACGATCGCGGCCGCCGCCGCGGCGACGCCGACCACCGCGCCACGGCGGCGAAAGGGCGACTTCGACGCCGGCGGACGCTCCTCGGCCGCCGCCCGCATCAGCTTCTCGCGGGCGTCGGTCAGCGGTCGGTCGGACATCCGTGCCTCCAGGTGCAGTGCGGCGAGCGCGTCGTCGAGCTCTCGGTCGGGGTCGTGGGCGCCGCGGTCAGTCATCGCGGGTCTCCTCGTTCGTGCGGAGGTGTGCTTGGAGCTTGTGGCGCACCCGGTGCAGGCGTGACCGGACGGTGCTGGCGGGCACACCGAGGGCGACGGCGACCTCGGTCGGTTCGAGCCCGGCCCACGACGTCAGCAGCAGCACGTCGCGTTCCTGCTCGGTGAGTCCGGCCAGGCCGTCGGCGAGCCTCCTGGTGTGCCGCTGGGCGTCGAGCCGGTCGACGATCTGCCCGTCGTGGTCGGTGCCCGCCTCCCGGAGCGCGAACACCCGCGCGGAGGCCCGGTAACCGCGGACCTCCGTGCGGACGTGGTTGCGCACCAGGTTGGTGGCGATCCCGTACAGCCAGCCGCGCACGGGTGCCTGCGTCGGGTCGTAGCTGGCGCGTCTGCGCAGCGCCACCAGGAACGTCTCGGCGACGAGGTCGTCGGCGACGTCGACCCCGACCCGGCCCGCCAGGTAGCCCCGCAACGCGTGGGCGTAGGTGTCGAACAAGGCGGCGAAGGCGGCCGCGGGCTCCGCGTTCGCCAAGTCAGGACGCGTCTCGTCGGCGTCCGGAGCGCGCTGCTCCTGGTCGGCTCTGCGTTCCTCGATCCGGTTCACGCCAGTTCTTGTCCGGGCGCGGCGCCCGCGTCCCCGAACCACCCCGTTATGTGACCGGGGTCACTTCGTCAGGTGGTTCCAGAGGAACGTGTACGCGAGCGCCCACATGAACGCCGACTGCTCGCTGTCGGCCGCGCCGCCGTGCCCGCCCTCGATGTTCTCGTGGTAGGTCACGTCGTGGCCCAGCTCCTGCAGCCGAGCGACCATCTTGCGCGCGTGACCGGGGTGCACCCGGTCGTCGCGGGTGGAGGTCGTGAACAGCGCGGGCGGGTAGGGCCGCTCGGCGCGGACGTTCTGGTAGGGCGAGTACTCCTCCAGGAACGCCCAGTCGCCCGGCTCGTCGGGGTCGCCGTACTCGGCCATCCACGACGCGCCCGCGAGCAGCAGGTGGTAGCGCTTCATGTCCAGCAGCGGCACCTGGCACACGACCGCGCCGAACAGCTCCGGGTAGCGGGTGAGCATCACGCCCACCAGCAGGCCGCCGTTGCTGCCGCCGCGGATGCCCAGCCGGTCCGGCGTGGTGATGCCGCGCGCCACCAGGTCGCGGGCCACCGCGGCGCAGTCCTCGTACACCCGCGGCCGGTTCTCGCGCAGCGCGGACTGGTGCCACTGCGGCCCGTACTCGCCGCCGCCGCGCAGGTTCGCCACGACGTACGTGCCGCCCCGCGAGAGCCACCCGAGCCCGGCGACGGTGTTGTAGGCGGGCGTCAGCGACACCTCGAAGCCGCCGTAGGCGTAGAGCAGCGTCGGTCCGCCCTCGGCGCCGGGCGGCGTGACGACGAAGTAGGGCACCCGCGTGCCGTCGTCGGAGGTCGCGAAGTGCTGGGCGACGGTCATGCCCTCGGCGTCGAAGAACGCGGGCGCCCGCTTGAGCACCTCGACCTCGCCGCCGACGTGCCCGAGGCGCAGCTCGGTCGGCTCGGTGAACCCGCCGGAGGCGACCATGTACTCGTCGCTGCGGTGCGGGTCGGTGCCGACGACGTCGGCGGTCTCGAACTCCCGCACACCGGCCAGCGGTGCCCGCGTCCAGCCGTCAGGGCCGGGGGTGAGCACCTCCATCCGGGTCCGCACGTCGTGCAGCGTGCTGATGACCAGGTGGTTGCGGGTCCACACGTGGCCGCTGAGCGACGTGTGCGCGTCCGGGGTGAACAGCGGCGTCAGGTCCCGCCCGCCCGCGAGGAAGTCGTCGAACCCCGTCACCAGCAGCGCGCCCGCCGGGTGGGTCGTCCCGCCGACCGTCCACGCCGTGCGCAGGGTGACCAGCAGCCACTCGCGGTGCGCGTCGATGGTCGCGTCGTCCGGCACGTCCACGCGGACCAGCTCGCCGCCGGGCGCCCGGTAGAAGCTCTCGCCGGTGTAGAAGGTCACCCCGCGCCGCACGAACGAGCGCTCGAAGCCCTCGGTGGAGTCGTGGTAGGCCCGGATCCACACGTCGTCGGACTTGCCCGCGTAGACGGTCGCGGCCTCCTCCAGCGGCGTGCCGCGTCGCCACTCCTTGACCACCCTCGGGTAACCGGAGCTGGTCAGCGAGTCGGGGCCGAAGTCGGTGCCGACGTAGATCCGGTCGGCGTCCAGCCAGCCCACCGCGCCCTTCGCCTCCGGCAGCGCGAAGCCGTCCGGCACGAACTCGCGGGTCTCCAGGTCGAACTCGCGCACCACGACCGCGTCCGCGCCGCCCCGCGACAGCTCGACCAGCGCCCGCCGGTGGTCCGGCCGCAGCACGGCCGCGCCCTTCCACACCCAGTTCTCGCCCTCGGCCGCGCCCAGCGCGTCGACGTCGAGCAGCACGTGCCACTCCGGCGCCTCGGTGCGGTAGGACTCCAGCGTGGTGCGCCGCCACAGGCCGCGCGGGTTCGCCGCGTCCTGCCAGTAGTTGTAGAGGAACTCGCCGCGCCGCCGCACGAACGGGATCCGCGCGTCCGAGTCGAGCGCCGCCTTGACCCGGCCCCGGAGGGTCTCGAACCCCTCCGAGGCGCCGAACGCGGCGGTGGTCCGGGCGTTGTGCTCCCGGACCCACGCCAGCGCCTCGTCACCGCCGACGTCCTCGAGCCACAGGTACGGGTCTTCGGCGCGCACGGCGGGTTCCTCGGTCATCCGACCAGTCTGCCTCAGCTCATCGTCGCCGCTGCCTCGACCGGCGGAGTCCGCAGCACGTACCCGGTCGACAGCACGGTCGACAGCAGCGTCAGCCCGGTCGCGCCACCGGTCACCGCGAGGTAGATCCACAGCGGCCCGCTGGGCCACGGCGAGTCGTACACCGCGTAGGCGAACGGGACGAGCGTCATCGCCGACACCAGCGCGCCCAGGACGATCCCGCCGAGCGCGATCAGCACCGCCTCGACGCCGACCATCCGCAGGATCTGCCCGTGCGTGGCGCCGATCAGCCGTTGCAGCGCGAACTCGCGGCGCCGCTCGCCGGTGGCGATCACCAGCGTGTTGACCAGCGAGATCACCGTGTAGGCCAGGATCATGCCCACCAGCAGGTAGTTCACCCACGCGCCGGTCTGCTCGCCACCGCCGCCACCGCCCGAGCTGACGAGCGACGCGCGGTCGCCGACCCGGATGTCGGGGTCGGTCTTCGCCAGGTCCTGGAGGGTCGCGAGCAGCGCGGACGCCGACGTGCCGTCCGCCGCGGCCACCAGGATCTGCGAGGCGAGCCCGGTGGTCGTGTGCTTGGCGACCAGGTCCGCGGGCAGCAGCATCGTCTCCTCGCCGGACCCCGCGTACAGGGCGACCAGGCGCACGTCGACGTTCGCGCCGTCGCCCATCCGCAGCTGCACGCTGTCACCCAGCGCGTAGTGCAGCCGGTCGGCCCGGTCGGTGGTCAGCGCGACCGTGCCGCCGGTCAGGTCGGCCAGCCTGCCGGAGGTGGCCTTGATCCCCAGCGTGCCCTCGACGCCGTCGCCGGTCACGCCCAGCGCGGTGGCCGAGTCGTCGTTGTCCTCACCGGCCCGGAACGTGGCCGTGCTGTCCACCAGCGCCGACACCGCGCCCACGCCCTGCTGCGCCTTGACCGTGGTCACCAGCTCCAGCGGCACGCCGCCGGTCTGCGAGGTGACCGCCGCGTCGGCGTCGAGGTCGTCGGCGAAGCTCGGGGCACCGCTGGCGGTGGTGGTCTGGAGGTAGATCAACGCGGTCGCCAGCCCGGTGGCCAGCATGACCGGCGTGATCGCCCCGGCCACCCGGATGCGCCGGGCGTCGGAGTTCATCACGGCCAGGTAGCCGGACAGGCCGGTCACCGCGCGCACCGGCCAGCGCAGCACGGCGATGAGCACCCTGGTGATGCCGGGGGACAGCAGCGCGAGCCCGGACGCCCACAGCATCGCCGTCGGTCCGGCGGTGCTCGCGGCCACCGGGCCGCTCATGACCAGCGCGGTCACCACGGACAGCGCGGTGCCGCCCGCGAGGCAGATCAGCGCGAAGGTGAGCCGGATCCAGCTGAACCACCTGGTCTGGAGGCTGGCCTCGGCCAGCGCCTCGGTGGGACGGGTCAGCGCCGCGCCCCGGCCCGCGACGAACGCGGCCGCCGTGGCGCTGAGCAAGGAGATGCCGACACCGGCCGCGACGGGGATCCAGCCCTGGCGGAACGCGATCGCCTCCGACGTGACACCAGCGCCCGCGAGCTGCTCCAGCAGCCACCGGCCGAGCACCAGGTTGAGCGGGAACGCCAGCGCCGTCGCCAGCACGGCGACCACGATGGTCTCGCCGAGGATCATCCGGCGCAGCTGCCCCGGCGTGCTGCCGATCGCGCGCAGCAGCGCCATCTCGCGGTGTCGCTGTTGGACGGACAGGCCCAGCGTGCCCGCCACGACGAACATCGCGACCATGACGGCGAGCCCGCCGAACACCGCGGACAGCGCGACCAGGTCGTCACCGCCGCCGGGGGAGCCGGAGATCTCGGCGCGGCCGCGGTCGTCCCCGGTCAGCACCGCCAGCTTGCTGTCGGCGATCACGGCGGTGAGCCGCTCCTGGAGGTCCGCGACGGACACGCCGTCGGCGGGCAGCACCCCGATCGCGTCGACCTTGCCGGACTTGGCGTGCAGCCGGGTCGCGTCGGCGTCGCTGAAGAAGACCGCCCGGTTGTCCGAGGCCGCCGCGGCGACGCCGGAGACCCGGAAGTCCTGGACCTTGCCGCCGATCGCGACCGACAGCGTGCCGCCGACGCCCTGGCCGGTCGCCGCCGCGACGCCCTCGTCCAGCACGACGTCGCCGTCGGTCGGGGCGTCGCCGGACCTCAACGAGTAGGGGGCGAGCAGGGCCGAGGACCACGCGTGGCCGTCGACCTCGCCGCCGGTGATCGGGACCCGGTCCCGCAACGGGTCCAGCGGGAACGACACGTCCGGCACGGCCTTCGCCACACCGGGCACGGCGGCGATCTTCGGCACGAGCGAGGCGTCCACCCGCGCCCGTTCCACGTACGACTCGCTCGTCGCCACGACGAGCGGGGCCGCGGCCAGCCGCTGCGGCGGCACGGCGTCGCGGATGCCGGTCTCCATCAGACCGCCGCACGCCATCACGATGGCGGCGCCGAAGAACAGGGCGATGAACGAGGCGGCGAACCCGCCCTTGCGGAAGCGCAGCGTGCGCAGTGCGAGGCGGAACATCAGTTCACCGTGCCCGCGGGCACGTCGGCCCATGCGCCGAGCTGGGTCATCCGCTCGCTGACCGCCTGCGCGGTCGGCTCGTGCAGCTCGCCCGCGATCTGGCCGTCGGCCAGGAACACGACGCGGTCCGCGTGCGAGGCCGCGACCGGGTCGTGCGTCACGATCACCACGGTCTGCCCCACCTCCCGCACGGCCTGGCGCATCAGCGCCAGCACCTCCAGCGCGGTCCTGGTGTCCAGCGCGCCGGTCGGCTCGTCGCCGAAGATGACGGCGGGCTTGGTGATCAGCGCCCGCGCGATGGCCACGCGCTGCTGCTGACCACCCGACAGCTCGCCCGGCCGGTGGTGCTTGCGGTCGGACAGGCCGACCCGCGCCAGCACCTCGTCGACGTCCGCGCGCTTGGCCTTGCGACCGGCGAGGCGCAGCGGCAGCTGGACGTTCTCCACGACGTTCAACGCGGGCAGCAGGTTGAACGACTGGAAGATGAAGCCGATCCGGTCGCGGCGCAGCCTGGTCAGCTCGCGCTCGTTCAACCCGGTCAGCTCGTGCCCGTCGAGCACGACGGACCCCGACGTCGGCCGGTCCAGCCCGGCGGCGCAGTGCAGGCAGGTGCTCTTGCCGGATCCCGACGGCCCCATCACGGCGGTGAACGTGCCGCGCCGCATGCCGAGCGTGACACCGCCCAGCGCGACGACACCGTTGCGGTCGTTGCCGTACACCTTGCGCACGGACTCCAGTCGGACCACGTCGTCCGATCCCTTGCTCGGCGACATCTCCACGTTCCCGCTCCCCACTGGTGCACCGTCTTCCACTCCGAACACGGGCCGACCTTACGGACGGTGCGCAAGTGGTCGCACTGGTGCAGGCCCCCCGAAGTCCCCTCGCCGGAACGGGTTCCCCCTGGTGGGGCAGCGATAGGCAGAACCTATGGCTGCGGTCGCGGACCTTCGGATATCCGACGAAATCCCCTGTTCCGGACGTAGTGCTGGGGTAGGTTCGGGCCGAGCCGCCTGTCCCAGGTGAACGGTTGAGCGCATGCACCTCGAAATCCGGCACGCACGGGTGGTGATGACGCTCGCCGAGGCGGGGAGCATCTCGAAGGCCGCCGCCAAGCTCTCGCTGCCGCAGCCGAGCCTCACCGCCCAGCTGCGCCGGATCGAGAAGGCCGTCGGCGGCGATCTGTTCGTGCGATCGGCTTTCGGCATCACCCCGACCCCCCTGGGCGAACGCCTGATCCCCATGCTCGCCGACCTCGCGACCCGCGCCGACGCCGTCGTGGCCGAGGCCTCCTCTCTGGCCTCCGGCATCCTCCGCTTCGGCAATGCCGAGTGGACACCGGTCACCCTGCGCCGCGCCCTGCAGGCCTCGTTGCCGTCGGTCGAGGTCCAGACCGTCACCCTCGACCCCGCGCTGAGCATCGAGGCCGTCAACCGCGGCGAGCTGACCGCCGCCCTCATCTCCAGCCCCGAGGCCGTCGACGGCATCCGCCCCATCGACCCCACGCTGGCCAAGGAGATCATCGTCCGCGAGCCCATCTGGCTCGCCCTGCCCCGCGAACACGCCCTCGCCAGGCGCACCACCGTCAGCCGCAGGCACATGGCCGCCCTCAGCTGGGTCCAACACGTCCAGGGCCACTGGTTCCACCCCGTCGAGGAACACCTGTTCCGCAAGCTCGACCACCCCACCCCCGAGGTCCTGCACTACGCGGGCGGCCACGCCGAGGCCATGTCCTGGGTCCGCGACGCGGGCGCCGCCGCCCTGGCCACCCCCACCGGCTCCACCTCCGACGTCAGCCTCGTCGCCATCACAGAACCTCTACGCAGCAGACTCCTCCTCGTCTGGCGCCCCGGCTCCATCCACCCCAACACCCTCCGCCAACTGATCGACGCACTGCGCCGCTACTACTGCGACTACGCCAGAACCATCCCCCGCTACTGGAACTGGATGACCGAACGCCCCACCGACTTCCCAGAACTCGCCAACTTCCTCCCCCGCCCCGGCCGCTGGTGGCCCCGCGACCCCACCGACGCAGAACCCCACACCGCCTCCAGCTGACAAAACACACCCCACCCCACCCCCCTTGGCCCGGCGAAGCTCGGATGCCTTGTCCGACGCGCAGCGAGGATGCCTTCCCTACCGACGGCGCAGCCGAGGATCCCCCACTGGGCGCAGCCCGCCAGCGCCCATCCGGCGCGGAGCGCCTGGGGCCTTGTCCGCAGCGCAGCAAGGATGCCTGGTCCGACGCGAAGCGAGGATCCGTCGTCGGGCGCAGCCCGCCAGCGCGCATCCGGCGCGGAGCGCCTGGGGCCTTGTCCGCAGCGCAGCAAGGATGCCTGGTCCGACGCGCAGCGAGGATGCCCTGTCCGTCGCGGAGCGTCGGATGCCCTCCCCACCCACACTCCCCCCACGCACCCCGACGAGAAGCCATCTCTATACCCACCGAACCTTGTCAAGACAGCCCTACCGTCTTGACAAGGTTCGGTGGGTATAGAACCCTCGGCTCTCGGGGTGCAACCACCCACACCTCCGACGCACCCCGACCCGGCACCAGCCCCGGAACCGCCGAAACCCAAGGTCCCCCGCTCGTGAGGACCCCCCGATCCACAACCTACCCAAGGGGTACGACATTTCCGCCTGACCACCCACCGCCCAGCACCCGGTCAGCCCCCTGTCAGCCCCCGGTCAGCCCCCCTGGCGACGCTGTCCCCATGACGTCATTGGTGGCAGTGTCGAGTCATCTGCCGGAGACCGTGTCCGTGGCGGACCTGCGGGAGTCGTTGGGGCTCAACGACCAGCAGGTGCGGCGGTTCACCAGGCTGTACGGCCTGGACCGGATCTGCCAGGCGCCCGGTCGGAGCGAGGCGGAGCTGATGGTCGCCGCTGCGGGCAAGCTGGACGCCCTCATCGGCCAGGAGGAACGGGTCCGGTACGTCATCCGGGCCAAGGGCATGCGCACCACCGCTCCTTACCCGGTCAGCCCGGTGCAGGACGTGCGCGAAGCACTGGGGCTGACCCACGCCAAGACCTTCGCGGTGGCCGACCACGGCTGTGCGACGGGTCTGCTGGCGCTGGACGTGGCGGGCACGTTGCTCGCGGCGGACGGCGACCCGGACGCGATGGCGTTGATCCTCGCCGGGGACAAGACGTTCACGCCGTTCACGCAGTGGGTCGAGGACGTCTCGATCATGGGTGAGGGCGTGGCGGCGGTCCTGGTGTCGGCGAAGGGCGACCGGGACCACCTGCTCGGGTACGCGACGCGGATCCACGGCCGGGACGACGGCGTGATCGACATGACGCCGGACGTGGCGAAGTACGCGCGCAAGATCTACCAGGACGCGCTGGAGGAGGTCATCCTCGGCGCGCTCGGCGAGGCCGGGCTCACGCTGGCCGACGTCGACCTGGTGCTGCCGCACAACGTGAACCGGGTGTCGTGGACGGTCGCGGCGAAGAACCTCGGGCTGCCCAACGACAAGTTCTTCCTGGACAACCTGGACAAGACCGGGCACTGCTTCTGCGCGGACCCGTTCATCAACTACCAGACCGTCCACGAGCTCGGTCTGCTCAAGCCGGGTGACAAGTACCTGATGACGTCCGCCGGTCTCGGCCAGACGTTCTCCGCCGCTGTTTTCCAGCACTAGGACGCGACAATGGATGATTTCAACACCCGCCTGAAGCGGGCCGTGGTCGGCGAGCCGGACGCGTCGCTGGTGTTCCTCGGCAACTTCGAGGTCGAGGAGCAGTGGGCGCGCGGCGAGCACACGCTGCCGCGCGTGTCCGCCGCGAGCGGCAGCGCCGTGGTCAACCACATGGACGAGTTCGCGCTGCTGCTGGCGGGACCGGCCGACCACGTCGTGCTCAAGGCCGCGCCGGACGCGGACTACCTCGACCACCTGGTGGGACTGGGGATCGCGCTGCCGACGGTGCACGTGGTGGCGGACCAGGACCCGCTGCGCAACGTCACCGAGGACGCGCTCGCCGACCCGGCGCTGGTCGAGCGGCTCTCCGGGCTGGACGCGCACCTCACCGCGCACGGGGTGTCCGAAGTGGAGGAACGGCTCGCCGCGGCGACCGGGCTGCCGCTGGCCGCGCCGGACGCGGCGACCTGCAAGGTGGTCAACAGCAAGGTCTACAGCCGTCGGGCCGCCGACGAGCTGGGGCTGCGCCAGCCGACCGGGTGGGCCTGCGACACCGTGGAGCAGCTGGAGGCGGCGTTCGCGGCCGCGGCCGGGCTCGTCGAACGCGGAGAGAAGGTCGTGGTCAAGGAGGCGCTCGGCGTGTCCGGCAAGGGCATCGCCGTGCTGGAGAGCCCGCGCCGGATGGACCGGCTGTTCCGGATGATCGCCAAGCAGGTGGAGAAGTCCGGGCAGCCGCGGATCGCGTTCTGCGTCGAGAACTGGGTCGCCAAGAAGACCGACCTGAATTACCAGTTCACCGTGGGCCGCGACGGCGTGACGCACTTCGACTTCGTCAAGGAGCTCTACACCGAGGGTGGCGTCCACAAGGGACACCGGATGCCCGCCCGGTTGTCGGGCGCGCAGGTGGACGAGCTCGTGCACACCGCGAACCTGCTGGGCAAGAAGCTCGCCGCCGACGGCTACTTCGGCGTGGTCGGCGTGGACGCGATGGTCGACCCCGACGACGGGCTCTACCCGGTCATCGAGATCAACGCCCGCAACAACATGTCCACCTACCAGGTCCCCTCGCAGGAGCGGTTCGTGGGCGCGGGCCAGATCGCGCTGGCCCGCCACTACCCGATGCGGCTCACCGGCGAGGTCGGCTTCGCCGCCGTCCGCGAGCAGCTCGACGGCCTGCTGCTGGAGCGGCGCGGCGGAACGGGCCTGCTGGTCAACAACTTCGCCACGGTCAACGCGGGTGCCCGCGGCGACGGGGCGTTCGACGGACGCCTCTACGGCATCCTCGTCGGCACCTCCGACGAGGAGATCGCCGCCGTGGACGCGGAGATCACCACCCGACTGGCGGAGGAGGACCGGCGATGAGCGCTGAGTTCGAGGTCCAGGGCATTCCGATCACGGAGATCGCGGAGGAGTTCGGCACGCCGCTCTACCTCTACGACGGCGACGAGCTGGCGTCGCGGGTGCACGGGCTCAAGGAGCACATGCACCCGCGGCTCGAGTTCTTCTTCTCCCTCAAGTCGAACCCGAACATCGGCGTCTGCTCGGTGCTGCACGGCGCGGGCGCGCGGGTCGAGTGCTCCTCGATGGCCGAGCTGCTCACCGTGCGCCGCGCGGGCGTGGCACCGGAGAACATCATCTTCCTCGGGCCCGGCAAGAGCGCGCACGAGATCGAGGCGTGCCTGGACGAGGGCATCTACACGATCATCTGCGAGTCCTTCGGCGAGCTGGCCGTCATCGACGAGCTGGCCCGGCTGCGCGGCGTCACCGCGCCGGTCGCGCTGCGGATCAACCCCAGCTTCGCGGTCAAGGGCTCCGGCCTGACCATGGGCGGCAAGCCGCGCCAGTTCGGCATCGACGAGACGCAGGTCTTCGACAACGCCGACCTCGCCCAGCGGCACCCCAACGTGCGGCTGATGGGCGTGCAGGTCTACATGGGCACCCGCATCCTCAGCGAGGAGGCGATCGCCGAGAACACCGAGCGGATCTTCGAGCTGGCCAACCGGGTCTCCGACGTGCTGGAGTTCCCGCTGGACATGGTCGACATCGGCGGTGGCCTCGGCGTCGCCTACTTCGAGGGCGAGCGCGACCTCGACCTGCCGCTGCTGGCCGCGCGGGTCAACCCGATCATCGCCGAGTTCGCCGACGCCCACCCGGAGACCCGGCTCGTCATGGAGCTGGGCCGCTACCTCACCGCCACCTCCGGCACGTACGTCGTGCGGGTGGCCTACGTGAAGGAGTCCATGGGGGAGAAGTTCGCGGTCGCCGACGGCGGCACGAACCACCACATGGCCGCGGTCGGCATCGGGTCCTTCGTCAAGCGCAACTTCCCCATGCGCGTGCTCAACCGGATCGAGGAGCCCGCGAACGAGAGCTGGCACGTCACCGGCCCGCTCTGCACCCCGAACGACACCCTCGGCAAGAAGATCGCCCTCCCGCCGGTGCGCCCCGGCGACCTGGTCGGCGTGCTGCGCTCCGGCGCGTACGGCCCGACCGCGTCACCGGTGCTGTTCCTGAGCCACGGCTACCCCGCCGAGGTGCTCGTGCTGAACGGCCGGGCGCACCTGGTGCGCGAGCGCGACACCACCGAGGACCTGTTGCGCCACCAGCACCTCCCCGAGACCGCGGCACTGGCGACGCCGGAATAGACCCGCTCCACCCCCGGAAGGAAAAGACCCATGAGTGACACGGCCGACCTCCAGACGACGACCCCCGAGCGCGCCCGGATCGTCTCCGCCATCACCTCGGTGCTGGCCCAGGTGCTCGACTACGACCTGCCCGAGCTGACCGAGTCCTCCCGGCTGTTCGACGAGCTGGGCCTCGACTCGACCGGTGTCTTCGAGCTGCTGATGCAGCTGGAGGAGGCGCTGGAGGTCGAGTTCGACACCGACAACCTCGAGATGGCGCACTTCGAGACGGTGGCCTCGCTGGCCGACTTCGTCGTGGCAGAGCGGGACGCCTGAGCATGTACCGGACGGCGGCACCCGTTCCCGAGGCGACCAGGCGTCCCCGCCTGGTCGAGTCCCCGCTCGGGGTGGCACGGGTCGTGCACAGGAAGTTCGACGGCGGGGACCGCCGGATCGACGACGAGTTCTCCCAGCGGCACTTCGCCGACCTCACCAGGGACTACGGCGTCGCCGTCCGCCCGGAGGTGCTCGGGGCGGGGACGACGTTCACCGCCATGGCGCAGGTGCTGCTGCGGGAGCTGGACCTCGCGCAGGACGACGTGGTCGACCTCGCGATGGTCGCGCACAGCACCCCGGACCTGGACTGCAGGCTCTCGGCGGCGACGTTCCTGTCCGAGGAGCTGACCAACGGCCCGCTGGTGTTCGCGCTGTCCGACAGCGGCACCTGCGCGCCGTTCACCGCGCTCGAGCTCGCGGGCGACTACGCCCGCAGGCACGGCTACCACCGCGCGCTCGTGCTGGTCCTGGACCAGTCGACGCTGCCCTACGAGATCGAGGGCGCGGCGCCGCGGGGCAACGCGGGGGTGGCCCTGCTGCTGGAGGACACCGGCTCGGCGCCGCTGGCGGTCACCCACGAGGTGGCGGTCCGCGAGGCCGACCTGCCCGGTGCGGTCGACGCGGCGCTGGGCGCGCTGGTCCGACCGGGCTCGGCCGCCACGGTGATCGTCGGCGCGGGCGTCGACCCGGAGCTGGTGCGCCACGACGGCCCCGTGCTGGTCGGCGGTGCGGGCTACCCGTGCACGTCGGCGTGGTCGCTGCTGGCCGCGCACGGCGTGCCGACCGGACCGGTCGTGCTGATCGACTACGACCGCACCACGGGCGACCTCGGTTCCTGCGCGGTGGGGCCGAGGTGACCACGATCGCGCGGGCCGACCAGTGGTCGCGCTGCCACCGCGCCGCGCGCACCGACGGCGTGTCCGCCGCGCTGACCGAGCTGGCCACCGCGGTGCTGCCCGGCCTGCTGCCGTGCGGCCCCGCGGGGCACGCCATCGTGCCCACGGGCATCGCGGCCGGCGCGGCGCGGGTCTGGGCCGACGGCGTCACGGTGGACCGCGGCGCGGGCGTGGAGAAGGCGCTCGGCGTGGTCGAGCTGCCCGGCGGCGACGTCGAGCTGCTGCGCCACCAGGTGGAGCCCGGTGCGAACGGGTTCTCGCCCGCCGAACGGGCCTGCTGGACGCTGGGGCTGGTCTGGCTGCGGCTCGGGCTGTCGGAGGAGCTGCGCGAGACCGCCATGCGCTACCTCAACGGCAGGCGCACCGGGAACTCGACGCTGCTGCAGCAGCAGATGGTGAAGTCCACGGTCGCCGACGGCCTCATCGAGCACCTGGAGGTCCGCGCGGTGCTCACCGGGATCGGGCCCGGCGAGCTGCCGGACACCGTCCTCAACCACCTGCACGCCCAGCTCACCGAGGCCGACCGCGCGCTGGTGAAGCTGCTCGGTGCCAGCGGGTACCTGGCCGGTGGGCCGGGGCAGGTGGCCCGCGTCTCGGAGCTGCTCGCCGAGGCCTACTGCCGTCCGGAGGTGTGACGATGATCCAGCTTGACGACCGGTTGCTCGCGCTGCGCGGGCAGGTCCGCGAGTGGGGTGCCGACTTCCGGGCACTCGGGTTGGCGCTCGACCGCGACCCCGAGCTGATCCGGGAGCACTTCGACCTGCCCGCCGTGCGGTACCTGTCCACCATGGGCATCCCGCCGGAGTACGGCAACGTGCCGATCCCCATCGCGGGCAACAGGTTCTACGGGACGCTCGCCCTGGAACGGGCGATCATCATGGAGGAGCTGTCCTGCGCCGACGTCGGCATGCTGGTCGCCTCGCCGGGTCCGCTGCTCGCGGGCGTGCTGATCGACCTGCTCGCCGACGAGCAGCAGAAGGACTGGTTCTACGGCCGGATGCTGGAGAGTCCGCTGTGGACGTTCTTCGCGCTGACCGAGCCCGACCGCGGGTCCGACGCCGGTGCGCTGAGCACCACCGTCGTGCCCGCGACCGCCGACCGGCCCGCGTTGCTCAGCGGTGCCAAGCGGTACGTCGGCAACGCGGCCCGCGCCCAGCTCGGCGTGGTGTTCGCGCGGACCAGCCCCGGCCCGCTGGGCATCAACGCCGTCCTGGTCGAGAACCCCAGCACCGGCTTCCACGCCGAGGCGCTGGAGACCATCGGCCTGCGCGGCGCGCGGATCAGCGCGATCACGATGGAGGACGTCGAGATCGCGCCCGAGCGCTTCCTCGGACGGCACCTCTCGCCGTCGCGGCGCGGGATGTGGGCGTTCGTGCAGACGTTCAACCTGCTCCGCCCCGGCGTCGCGGCCATCGCGCTGGGCATCGCGCGGGCGGCGCACGAGTACGTGATCACGCACCGCACCTCGCTGCGCCGCGACGAGCGCGACCGGCTGGACCTGCTGGCCCGCCGGATCGACGGCGCCCGCAGGCTGGTGCACCTGGCGGCGGCCGCGGTCGACGCCCGCACCGGTGACGGCTACCTGGCGTCGGCGGCGAAGGTGCGGGCCGCCCAGCTCGCGCACGACGCCACCCAGGAGGCGTGCACGTTCTTCGGGGCGGGCGCGCGGCTGGAGCACCCGGTGCTGGACAAGCTGGTCCGCGACGCGCGGGGCATGGAGTTCATCGAGGGCACCTCGAACATGCAGAAGCTCAACCTGTTCCAGGGGCTGTTCACCGGCAAGCTCGACCGCGACGACCCGTTCCGCACGGCTCCGCTCGCGGTGGTGTGAGTCGGCCTGTTCCTCGCCGTCACGGGCTGACGGCGAGGAACAGGAAGGCGGCCAGCAGTCCGATGTGGACACCGCCCTGGAGCAGGGTGGCGCGGCCGGGCACGATCGTCAGCGTGCCGGTCACGACGGTGAGCGCGAGCAGCACCATGTGGGTCGGGCCAAGGCCCAGCACCAGGGGACCGGTCAGCCAGATCGACGCGATGGCGATGGCCGGGATGGTCAGGCCGATGCTCGCCATCGCCGAGCCCAGCGAGAGGTTGATGCTGGTCTGCACCCGGCCGCGGCGGGCGGCGCGGACGGCGGCCAGCGTCTCCGGGGCGAGCACCAGCAGGGCGATGACGACACCGACCACGGCCAACGGGAAGCCCGCGGCCTCGACGCCCGCCTCGATCGCGGGCGAGACAGCCTTGGCGTTGCCGACGACCGCGACCAGCGACACCAGCAGCAGACCGAGGCTGACCGCCGCGGCCTTCGAGGTCGGCGGGGTGGCGTGCTCCTCCACGACCTCGCCGTGCTCGTCGAGCGGGAGGAAGTAGTCGCGGTGGCGGACCGTCTGCATGGCCACGAACAGGCCGTAGAGGGCCAGTGACGCGACGGCCGCGAAGGCCAGCTGGGCGGGGGAGAACTCCGGGCCCGGCTTGGTGGTGGTGAACGTCGGCAGCACCAGGCTCAGCGTGGTGATCGTGGTGACGGTGGCGAACATGCCGCCGGTGCCCTCGGGGTTGAACGTCGCCACCCGGTGCCTCAACGCGCCGACCAGCAGCGATATCCCCATGATCCCGTTGGTGGTGATCATGACCGCGGCGAACACGGTGTCCCTGGCCAGCGTCTCGCTGCCGGGCTTGCCGTCGGCCATCAGCGTCACGATCAGCGCCACCTCGATCACCGTCACGGCGACCGCCAGCACCAACGACCCGAACGGCTCGCCCACCCGGTGGGCCACGACCTCGGCGTGGTGCACGGCCGCGAGCACGGCACCGGCCAGCAGCACGGCCACCAGCACCACGGCGACGACCGGCAGCGCCCGCCCCCAGGTGAGCGCGAGCGCGGCGGCCGCGACCACCGGTACGACGACGGTCCAGTGCAGTGCGGCGGTGCGGCTCGGGTTCGCCATGCTTCCTCACGGGGTAGGGGACGGGCGCCTCCCAGCATTCCCGTCCCGACCGCCGCCCGCAGCACGGGCGGGCACCCGCGTGATCAGGCTCGCTTGTTCAGGACGTCGTTGATCCGCAGCCCCTCGGCCGGGGTCACCCGACCGTGCGGGAGGTCGACGCCGACCGCCTCCGCGAGCTGCTTCTGGTGCACGTCCACGGTCGCCTCCACGACGTCGGCGAGCACGCCGCCGCGCACCCGGCTCTGCCGGTAGCCGACCACGACGACCGCCGCGCCGACCACGGCCGCGGGCCACCACACCGCGCCGAGCACCAGGTACAGCACGCCCCACGCGGTGGTCTCGGTCGCCGCCCGGTACCTCGCCGCGGCCAGGCGGACCGCCGCCGCGGTGGGCTCGGCGACCAGCAGCCACAGCCGCGGCCACGCCAGCACCACCGACAGTCCGAACTGGACCGCGACCCGCTCGTCGACCAGCCGGAACCGGTCCCCGACCGGGGTGGCCCGCGCGGGCAGGTACTGCACGGGCAGCCGTTCCGGAGCGGCCGCCAGCGCCCGCCGGTGCCGCCACGCCACCCACCGCCGGGGGCGCCGGGCGGTCCACACCCGGCGCACCGCGGCGGCCACCGCCCGCGCGGCGACCCCGGCCGCGGTGGCCGCGAGCAGCAGTCCCGCCACGGCGAACGCGGTGGACGTGCCGGACAGCCCGCGGACCAGCCGGTCGACCTCCGCGGGCAGCACGCCGGGGCGCAGCGCGCGGCCGTGGCCGAGCAGCCGCCCGCAGGTCGCCACCGCGACGAACAGCAGACCGGGCAGCACGAGCGTGCCGAGCCAACGGTCCGCGAGCTTCTTCCCCAGTTCCGCGACCAGCGTCGTCACCTGCTACCCCGCCCGCAGGACCATCGGGGCGTCGCCGATCGAGCACACCGGCTCGCGGCCGCGCTCGTCGGCGTGCGCGCGGCGGAAGCACCGCTGGTGCGGACACCGGTAGGTGCCCTCGACCCGCACCGGGTCCAGGCCGAAGTCGTCCAGCACCGGCAGGTCCGCGCTCTTGGTCGGCGCGGGGTCGGCGTCGTAGCCCAGGTCCCGGCACACCCCGGCCGCGCCCGCGCCGTCGCGCACCGCCAGCGCGGCCGCCTCGATCCTGGCCGCCACGAGGTCGTCGCCCATCGCACCCGCCCGCAGCGCGGGCAGCGCCGCGCACAGCCACGCCGCCGCCGCGTAGTCCTCGGCGCTTACCAACCGGGGCCTCCTCCGTCGATCTCCACCCGTCCGCGTACGCGCCCGACTACGGTACGTGGCAGACCAGGCGTTCCGGGGGTGAACGGGGTGCTCGACGCGGTGAGGCGGCGGATCGCCCGCTACCGGCGTGGTGACGTGGACGCGGTGCTCGGCAAGGGCGTGCTGGCCGACGCCGGGAAGCTGTGGCGGCTCGCGCTGTCGCCGCAGGGCGCCCCGTTCGAGGTCCTGCACGCGCTGGCCGAGCTGCACTGGTGCCGCTGCCTCGCGCGGGCCGACGACAACACCGGCGAGCTGTGGACGGCGCTGCGCCTCTACGCGGTGCTCGCCGAGGTCGACCCGTCCGTGCTGCCCGACGAGGTGTTCCGACTGCTGCGCGGCGGGCCGGTGGTCGACCCGTCGTCCACCGGCCCTGAGCAGTGGGGCCGGTGGGCGATCCGGCTGCTCAAGCGGGTGCAGGTCGTCGACGACCCGGCCGCGCTCGACGAGGTGGTCGAGCTCTACGGCGGCACCGTCGAGGCGTTCCCGCCGGAGCACCGGTTCTGGCCGGGGGACATGTCGAACCTGTCGTACGCCCTGCGGCTGCGGTTCGACCGGCGCGGCGACGAGGCCGACCTGGACCGCGCGGTCGAGGTGGCGCGCGCGGCCGTGCGCTACGGGCCGCTGGACGACGACCTGCCGAACCGGGTGGCGAACCTCGGCGCGGCGCTCACGCTGCGGGCCCGCCACCACGGCGACACGATCGACGTCGCCGAGGCCGTCCAGTTCGCCACCCAGTCCGTGCGGGGCACACCGCGGTCGCACGAGTTCTGGGCGGTGCACGTGTCGCTGCTGGCGGGCGCGCTGGCGCAGCGGTACGCCCTGGTCGGGGACCCGGCAGACCTCGACGAGGCGGTCGGGCGCGCGCGGATGTGCGTCGAGGCGCTGCCCGAGGGGCACCGGGAACGAGTGACCTACCAGGCCAACCTCGGAGGCCTGCTGGAGGCGCGCTTCCGGCGCACCGGGCGGCTCGCGGACCTGGACGAGGCCATCGACCTGCTCACCCGCGCGGTGGGCGCGACCCCGCCCGACTCGGCGACCAAGGGCGTGCACCTGTCCAACCTGGCCACGGCGCTGCTGGCCAGGCACGAGCACAGCGACGACCCCGACGACCTCGACCACGCGCTGGCCGCGGGCCGCGACGCGACCCTGGCGTCGGCCCCCGGTGACCCGCAGCGGCCGCTGTCGCTCGCCAACCACGGCGCCGCCCTGCGCCGCCTCCACGAGGTCACCGGCGACCCCGCCGCCCTGGAGGAGGCGGTCGCCGCCTTCCGGGAGGCGGTGGACCTGTGCCCGGAGGACCACCCGCGCCGGGCGTTCCACGTGGCGAACCTGGCGGGCGCGCTGCTCGACCGCCACGACGAGGCCGTGCTGCCCGCCGCCCGGCGCGCCACCTGGTCGATGTTCGGGCCCGCCGCCGAGGAGCCGCCGCCGGAGCCCGACGCCGCCGCGCTCGACGAGGTGGTGCGGTGGCACCGCGCGGCCCTCGCCGCGAGCGCGCCCGGACACCCCCACCGCGGCGACCACCTCAACGGGCTCGGTGTCGGCCTGGCCGCCCGGTTCTCCGCACTGCGGGACCCGGCCGACGCCGACGAGGCCGCCGGGTACTTCCGGCAGGCGATCGCGTCGGGCGGTCTTCCCCGCGCCGCGGCCTCGGCCAACCTGGCGAGCCTGCTGGTCGACCGCGACCCCGCCGATTGGGACGAGGCGATCGCGTTGTGGCGCGGCGTCGTCGAGGACCCGGTGGCGGCGCCGTCGGCGCGGGCGGGCGCGGCCGTGCGGTGGGCGGAGACGGCCGCCGGGCACGGCCTCTGGCCGTTGGCGCTGCAGGGGTACACGGCGGCGATCGGGATGCTCGGCGCGCTGGCGACCCGCGGGGTCGACCGGTCGGTGCGGGAACGGCGGCTCGCCGGGTGGACCGGGCTCGCGGCCGAGGCGGCCGGGTGCGCGCTCAACGCGGGCGAACCGGACCTGGCGCTGGAGCTGCTGGAGCAGGGCCGCGGCGTGCTCTGGTCGCAGCTGCTCGACGTGCGCGCCGACCTCACCGCCCTGCACGCCGCGGACCCCGGACTGGCCGACCGGCTGGCTGAGGTCGAAGCGGCGCTGGAGACCGGCCCTGACCTGGCCGACCCGTGGTGGCGCCGGGTCGCCGACCAGCGGCTGCGGCTGGCCCAGGAGCGCGACGAGCTGGTCGGGCGGGTCAGGTCGCTGCCGGGGTTCGCCGACTTCCGCCGCCCGATGGGCGCGGCCGAGCTGCGGCGGGCCGCGGTGGACGGCCCGGTCGTGGTCGTCACGGCGAGCCGGTGGCGGTGCGACGCGCTCGTCGTCACCGCGGACAGGACCGCCGTGGTGCCGTTGGCGGGCCTGGACGACCGGGAGGCGTTCGAGCGGTCGCTGCGCTACCTGGTGGCGTTGCAGCACTTCGAGGCCACCCAGGACGCCACCGCCCGCGTCACGTTGAACCAGCACCTGCTCAGCACGCTGGACTGGCTGTGGCGGGTGGTCGGTACCCCGGTGCTGGCCGCGCTCGGGCCGGTCGAGCGGGTCTGGTGGTGCCCGACGGGACTGCTCGCCCTGCTGCCGCTGCACGCCGCGGGCGAGGTGCCGGACCGGGTCGTGTCCTCCTACACGCCCACGGTCCGCGCGCTGGTCGAGAGCCGCGCCCGGCCGACCGTCCACAACGGACGGATGGTCGCCGTGGGCATGGCCGCCACACCGGGGCAGCGCGCGCTGCCGCAGGTCGCGGCCGAGCTCGACGAGCTGGCCAGGACGTTCCCCGACGCCCTGGTCCTGCGCGACGCCGAGGCGACCGTCGACGCCGTCCGCGCCGCGCTGCGCACCGGCACGTGGGCGCACCTGTCCTGCCACGGAAGGCAGGACCTGGACACCCCGTCGGCGAGCGGCGTCGAGCTGCACGACGGCAGGCTCACCGTGGAGGACCTAGGCGGGGAGCGGTTCGAGCAGGGCGAGTTCGCGTTCCTGTCCGCCTGCCACACCGCGCGCGGGACCGTCGCCGTCCCGGACGAGGCGGTCACGCTGGCGAGCGCGCTGCACTACACCGGCTGGCGCCACGTGGTCGGCACGCTCTGGTCCGTGGGCGCCACCACCGCGGCGGAGGTCAGCGCCGAGGTCTACCGGGAGCTGACCGCGACCGGGGCGTTCGACCCCGCCCGCGCGGCCGTCGCCCTGCACCACGCCGTCCTGCGCGTCCGCGCGGGCAACGAGCACCTACCGATCACCTGGGCACCGCTGGTGCACTCCGGGACGTGAGGAGAACCCCGTGACCGAGCCGGAGCTGCCGCCGGAGGTCGTCGAGCTGGGCGACCGCGTGTTCGCGCTGCTGGACGAGGGACGGCACGAGGAGGCCGAGCCGGGGCTGCGCGAGGTGCTGCGGTCGGCCGAACGGGTCCTCGGGCCGGACGCCCCGGTGACGATCGCCCTGCTGGACGACCTCGGCGGGACGCTGTACCAGATGCGGCGGCTGCCCGAGGCCGAGGCGATGCACCGGGAGGCCCTGGCGCGCTACCACCGGTCCGCGGGCGTCGACCACCCCGCGTCGCTGCACTGCGCCCACAACCTCGGCACCGCGCTGGTGATGCGCGGCGAGCGCGAGGAGGGCCTGGCACTGCTGGAGGACACGCTGGAACGGCGCAGGCGGGTGCTGGGGGAGCACAACGACACGGCCACCACCGTCGGGACGCTCGGCGCGGTGCTGTTCTCGCTGGGGGAGCACGCGCGGGGCCTGGCCCTGCTGGAAGGCGCCCACTCCTGGTTCCTCGCGGACCTCGGCCGGCAGCACCCGCAGACCATGGACGTGTGCGGCAACCTGGTGGCCGCGGTCTACGAGTCCGGCAACCGGGCCCGTGCCCGCGGCATGCTCACCCAGCTCCTGTCGGACTACGCGCAGGTGTTGGGGGAACGGCACCCCACGACGGTGGCCACCCGCGCGCGGTTGGCCCGCATGCGGTTCTGACGGCGGCCGGTCACAACTGGTTGGCGTACAAGGCCAACTGGGTGCGGTCGCGCAGGCCCAGCCGTCCGAGGACGCGGGACACGTGGTTCTTCACGGTGCCCTCGCTCAGGTGCAGCCGGGCGGCGATCTCGCGGTTGGTGGCGCCGGTGCCGACCAGCCGGACCACCTGGGTCTCCCGCGCCGTCAACGCGGACACCGGCGCGGGACGGGGCGCGGCGAGCTCGCGCGCGACCGCGGGGTCGAGCTGCGCCACCCCGGCGTGGGCGAGCCGCACCGCTTCGGCGAGCTCGCGCACGGGCAGGTCCTTGAGCAGGTAGCCGACGGCGCCCGCGCGCAGGGCCCGCACGACGTAGTCGTTGTCGTCGAACGTCGTCAGCATCACGACCCGGCACCCCGGTGCCCTCCGGGCGAGGACACCAGCGGCCTCGACGCCGTCCACGACGGGCATCCGCACGTCCATCAGCACGACGTCCGGCCGGTGCTCCAGCGCCGCCTCGACGGCCGCGGCGCCGTCACCGGCGACCCCGACCACCTCGATGCCGGGCTGGATGCCGAGCAGCGAGGCGATCCCGTCGCGCACCAGCTCCTGGTCGTCGACGACCAGCACCCGGACGGTCACGACGGCACCGTCACGGTCACCCGCGTGCCCGCGCCCGGCCTGCTGGCCACCTCGACCCGGCCGCCGACCAGCTCCGCGCGTTCCCGCAT
This sequence comes from Umezawaea tangerina, assembly GCF_003002815.1. Lineage (GTDB taxonomy): Bacteria > Actinomycetota > Actinomycetes > Mycobacteriales > Pseudonocardiaceae > Umezawaea > Umezawaea tangerina. The sequence goes on from NZ_PVTF01000010.1 coordinate 258,329, forward strand.
CCCGCGCAGCCCGAACCCCTCCGGCTGGTCCGGGTCGAACCCGCGGCCGTCGTCGACCACCTCCAGCCGGGCCTCGCGGTCGCCGAACGTGAGCGTGGCCGACACCGTGGTCGCGTGCGCGTGCCGCCGGGCGTTGGTCAGCGACTCCTGCGCGGCGCGGTACAGCGTGGCCAGCGACGCGCGGTCGGCGGCGGTGTGCTCGCCGACGACCGTGAGGCCGATCCCGGTGTCGCGCACCAGGTCCGCCAGCGCCGAGGGCAGGTCGAACGGGTCGGTGTCCGACCGCATCGCGCGCACCGACGAGCGCACGTCGCGCAGCGCCAGCCGGGCCGACCGGCGGGCGTCGGCGACCGCGCGGTCCGCGGCGGCCGGGTCGAGGTCGCGGAACGCCTCGGCCTTCTCCAGCTGCACGGCGATCGCGGTGAGGTGGTGGCCGAGCCCGTCGTGGATGTCGCGGGCCAGCCGGGTGCGCTCCACCGCCGCGGACAGCTCGGTCGCACGGGCGCGCGCCTCGCGTTCACGGGTGGCGATGGCCGCCATCGACAGCGCGAGCACCAGGCCGACGCAGAACATCAGCACGTCGGACACCGAAGTGGCGTCGGTGTACCAGCCCGGCATCCACAGCAGGTAGCCGCCGAGCAGCAGCACCAGGGACACCCCGCCGAGCGCGAGCCCGACCCGTCGCCCGAGCTGGAGGTAGGCGGTGAACGGCACCAGCACGAACAGCACCCGCGACAGCCCGGACTCGTCCAGCGCGGCGACCGCGACGTAGAGCGCGAGCCGGAGGGCGAGCAGCGCGACGACGTGCCGCCCGCCGAGGGACTCCACGGCGACCAGCACGCCGATCCCGGCGACGAAACCGGCCAAGCGCAGGGGATCGGCGTCGGGGGACAGGCCCGCGACGGCGTAGTAGAGGCCCGCCAGCAGCACCACGGCGTAGACGAGCACGGACACCCGGAAGAGACGCATCACCGACCACTGTCGCCGGTTCGGCGCCGGTCCGGTAGTGCCGGGCGGCACGTGCCGGTGGGCACTTCCGGGGCACGGCCGCGGGTTCCTAGCGTTCCGGGGCGTGTCGAACGGAGGAGAGGGCATGTCCGAGACGGTGGTGACCCGGTCCGGCGCGTGGTCGGGGGTGGTGGCCGGTGCGGTGATCGGGCTGACCGGCGGGGTCGAGGGGTTCCTGGGCGAGACGGGGGTGACGAGCGCGCTGCTGGCGTTGACACCGGCGTTGGCGGTGCCGTTGCTGGTGGTGCTGCGGGAGGGGCAGCGGTCGGACCGGTTCGGTGCCGTGGCCTACCTGGTGAACCTGGTGGGGCTGGGGTTGTTCGGGGGTGCGGCGTTCAGCCTGAACATGGTGCTGTTCTTCCTGGACGTACGACCCTCGGGGGTGCCCGTCGTGGGGTTGCTGGGCAGCGCGCTGGTGTTCGCGGTGGGGTCCGTGCTGTTCGGAGTGGCGATGCTGCGGGCCGGGGTGCACCCGCGGGTGCCGGTGTGGGGGTACACCGTGCTGCTGCCGGTGTTCGCGGTCGCGGCCCGGCTGCCGGACGGCCCGGCGACCAGCCTGCTGCACGTGGCGGTCGGGACGTCCCTGGTGTGGCTGGGGGCCGGGATCCTCGGACGAACCCGGCTCGTGACCTCCGCCGCCTAGAATCCGCGCGATGTCGACGCTTCCCCCGCTCGGTCACCTGGATCTCCTGCTCGTCGCCCCCAGCACCGCCGAGTTCTGCACCGTCCCCGTCGGTGCCGCCGAGTTCGACGTGGTCGCGAACCGGATCGAGGGGAGCGTCCGCAACACCGGGCAGGTGATCGGTGCGGACGTCCGAAGCCCCGCCTACCCGCGGTACACGCCGGTGCTGAACCGGCAGTCCGTGTCCCTGATCAGCGACACGGACCTGGACCACATCGCCGGGGAGCTGGGGCTGGAGGCCGAGGCGTGCGGGAAGGGGCTGCAGTCGTTGGCCGCGGCTTACGAGGTGGCGCCGCGGGACGTGGAGGGCGACGCGGCCGTACGGCTGTTCCTGGCGCAGTGCCTGGGGGTGAACGTGGTGGTGAAGGGGTTCCAGGGGGCCGGGGAGATCGAGGACTTCCTGGTGCTCCCACCAGGGGTGGACTTCGGGCCGTACGACGCGGAACAGCGCAAGTTCACCGGGGCGACGGTGATGGTGACGCGGGTGAACACGCCGTGCGCGCAGCCGGCGGCGATGATCGCGAAGTACTACCCGGAGGTGGTGGAAGGGGTGGCGAAGGGGTTCATCGTGGCGGGGAGGGGGAGGAGGGGGTTCGTGGGGATGGTGGTGAGGAGTGGGGGGATGGTGGAGGGGGATCTGGTGGGGTTTGTGCCGTTTGGGGGGAGGTGAGGGGTTGTGTGTGTACCGCTCGGTGGCTGGGGGCTTTCCGGGGAGCTTGGTCTCTGGTCTGGTCGTTGCCCGTGAGGCTGGCTCCTGGGTCCTGCCCTCGCGAGTCCAGGCTCCGGTTTCGTTGTTCCCACCCCTGGGGAAGCCCGGCCCCCGGCGCGCGATTGTCTCAATGCTTGATCTTGCTTGTCAAGACGATAGAGCTGTCTTGACAAGCAAGATCAAGCAGGAGGGCGCTGTGGATCGGGGGCAGAGGGGAAGTCTGGCTTCGCCAGCATCAGGCTTCGCCTGACTCAAGCATCCTCGGCTCCGCCGTCGGACAAGGCATCCGCGCTTCGCGTCGGACAGGGCATCCTTGCTGCGCGGCGGACAAGGCCCCAGGCGCTCCGCGCCGGATGCGCGTTGGCGGGCTTCGCCCGACGACGGATCCTCGGCTTCGCCGTCGGACGAGGCGTCCTCGCTGCGCGTCGGACAAAGCGGGTGGGCGCTCCGCGCCGGATGCGTGCTGGCGGGCTGCGCCCAACGTGGTGTTGTGCTCGGCTTGGCCGTCGGACGAGGCGTCCTTGCCTGCTTTGCGTTTGACCAAGACGTGCCGAAGCCGGAGCGGGTCGGGGGACCGCTCCGGCTTCGGGTTTTCTTTTCCTACTTGGCGTGCAGCTGCTTGAGGTAGTCGTAGGTGGTGGGGAGGGTCTTCAGGAGTTCGGCCTGCTTGCGCTTGATGTCGGCGAAGACGTGTTCCGCCGAGTCGAGCATGGAGGGGTGGTGGGTGAGCTTGGTGAGGGTTTGCTGGGGGTCGAAGCCGAGGCCGGTGAAGACGCAGTAGTAGCTGGCGTTGGTCCAGAAGTTGCGGAACTCGGCGTCGAAGTTGCCGTAGTAGGTGCTCTCGTCGGTGACGGGCATGTTGATGGGGAGACCCGCCTTGTACATGCGGATCTTCTCCTTGATGTCGTCCGCGAGCACCAGGTCCTTGCAGGCGCGCCAGAACTCGGTGTCGTTGCGGGCGGCCAGGCTGAAGTGGGCCTGGAGGAAGTCGCGGGAGTCGTCGAACATGGTGTTGATCTCCGCGTTGAAGCGGTCGGCGAAGATCGGGTCGAAGTTCTTGTCCGGGAAGTGCTTCGCGAGCTGGTAGAGCGCGGCGGTGATGAAGTAGATGCCGGTGGACTCGAGGGGCTCGAGGAAGCAGGAGGACAGGCCGATGGCGGCGACGTTGCGGACCCAGGTGCGGCGGTTGCGGCCGACGCGGAACTTGATGTGGTTGAGCTTCTGCTCGCTGGGGTCGAGGCCCCACATGTCGCAGAACTCCTGGGTGGCGGCGTCCTGGGTGGTGAAGCGGCTGGAGTAGACGTGGCCGGTGCCGAAACGGCCCAGCATGGGGATCTTCCAGGTCCAGCCGTTGGTCATGGCGATGGAGCCGGTGAACGGCTCGACGCCGTTGGCCTCGTCGTCGTGCGGCACCTGGGTGGCGACGGCGCGGTCGTTGAGCAGGTGGTCGCTCATGTCGAGGAACGGCTCGCGCATGACGCCGTTGATGAGCAGGGCGCGGAAACCGGAGCAGTCGACGAAGAAGTCGCCCTCGATCTTGCGGCCGCCCTTGGTGTTCAACGCGGTCACGTGGCCGCGGGTGTCCACGTCGGCGTCGATGAACTCGTCCTGGATGTGGATCGCGCCCTGCTTGTTGGTCGCGAACTTGCGCAGGAACTCGGCCACCAGCGCGGCGTCGAAGTGCCACGCGTAGTTCGTCCACTTGGTGCCGTCGGCGAACCGCGGCGCCAGCTTCGCGTCGAGGATCGGGGGCTCGCGGTAGCAGGCGTAGTCGAACGCTTCGGTGGTCTGGCCGGTGAGGCGCTTGTGCGACCAGTACGCCGACAGCGGCTCGTTCTCGTGGTTGGGCAGCAGACCGAACAGGTGGTAGTAGTGGTCGGTCGTGTCGCGGTAGGGCCGGGGGTTCGCGTCACCCCTGCCGCCGGTGCGCCAGTTGGTGAACTTGATGCCCATCTTGAAGCTGGCGTTGCACTCCCGCATCCAGTCCTCCTCGGCCAGGCCGAGGAAGTCGAAGAACACCTTGTGCAGGTTCGGGACGGTCGCCTCGCCGACGCCGATCCTGGGGACCGACGGTGCTTCCAGCACGGTGATCTTGACAGCGGGGCCGAGCGCCTTGCCGAGGTAGGACGCGGTCATCCAGCCCGCCGTGCCGCCACCCAGGACGACGACATTCTTGATCCTGCGATCTTCCATCGAAGACGATCCTTCCTGTCCGCACACGACAAAAGTCGCGGATGTGAATTGTTGATGGGGGCGCGACGGCAGTCCGGTAAATGGCGCGCTCTACTGGGATCAAACATAAGCACCGTCGAGTGAGCCTGTCAATGTTCCGCCCACGTTGCGCGCGAGTGGACAACTCGATTTTCTATATATTTTCTCTAGTCGACCCCCGGTGGACCGGTAACCGCAGGTAGGTCGGTTCGTCAGCCCTGTGTCAGCGCCTCGTCAGCCCTGGTCGGCAGCATATTCATCAGGTCGCCGCGGTACGTTGCCGCGGTTAGCGCAGAGGAGCGTGGGTACACATGTCGGATCTGACTCCGACCTTCGCGGTGATTTCCGGCGCTCAAGTCCACGAGGTATTGCAGGGTCGCGACAAGCACCTCCTGGATTTGGTCGAAGCGGCCTACCGGCTGCACGGGTCCGGGGACACCGTGAACCCTCCTTCGTATTTCCTGCGTTTCCCGCAGGACCCCGCGTCGCGCATCATCGCCCTGCCGGCCTCGGTCGGCGGTGACATCGGCGTGCACGGCGTGAAGTGGATCTCCAGCTTCCCTGCCAACGTGGAACGGGGCATCCCGCGCGCCTCGGCCGTGCTGATCCTCAACGACCAGGAGACCGGTTACCCGATCGCCTGCATGGAGAGCTCCATCATCAGCGCGGTGCGCACGGCCGCGTCGGCCGCGCTCGCCGCCGACTGGCTGACCCGCGACCGGGGCAGGCCGACGAAGGTCGGTTTCATCGGCACCGGGCTGATCGCCCGCTACATCCACACCTACCTCACCGGCAGCGGCTGGTCGTTCGACGAGGTCGGCATCCACGACCTCAGCGCCGAGCACGCCGCCGGGTTCCAGGGCTACGTCGAGTCCACCGGTGACGGCACCGTGCGGATCCACGACAGCGCCGAGAGCCTGATCAGGGCTTCCGACCTCGTGGTGTTCGCGACCGTCGCGGGCGAGCCGCACATCACCGACCCGACGTGGTTCGAGCACAACCCGCTGGTGCTGCACGTGTCGCTGCGCGACCTCTCCCCGGAGGTCGTGCTGTCGGGCACGAACATCGTCGACGACGTCGAGCACTGCCTCAAGGCCAACACCTCGGTGCACCTGGCCGAGCAGGCGGAGGGCAACCGCGACTTCCTGTCCGGGACGCTGTTCGACGTGATGACCGGGGCGGCGCGGCTGCCCGCGGACAAGCCGATCTTCTTCTCGCCGTTCGGTCTGGGTGTGCTGGACCTGGCCGTCGGCAAGTTCGTCCACGACGAGGTGGGCCGCGCAGGCGACCTGACCCACGTGGACGACTTCTTCTATGACCTGCATCGCTACGGGAAGCGATGAGTCGCTGCTGGTCGATCTCGTAGGAGTCGGTTCATGCCAGTCATATCCACGCCGCAAGAGTTCAACGTGGACGATCTGTACGTAGATCTCCGGACGCTGTCCGGGCACCCGTTGTACCTCAAGTGCGAGGGCTTCAACTTCGCCGGGTCCATCAAGCTGAAGGCCGCGACCGAGATGGTCGCGACCGCCGTGCGCAACGGGCAGCTGCGGCCGGGGGACACCCTGGTCGAGAGCTCGTCGGGCAACCTCGGCGTCGCCCTCAGCCTGGTGGCCGCGAGCCAGGGCTACGGGTTCCTCTGCGTCACGGACACGCGGTGCACGCTCGCCGCGCGCCAGCTGATGCAGTCGCTCGGCACGCAGGTGCACGTCGTCACCGAGCCGCACCCCGAGGAGGGGCTGCTCGGCGCGCGCATCCGGTTCGTCGAGCGGATGCGCCGCGAGCGGGGCTACGTCTGGCTCAACCAGTACGCCAACCCCGGCAACGCGATGGCGCACTACCTCACCACCGGGCCGGAGATCCTCAAGAGCTTCCCCGAGGTCGAGGTGCTCTTCATCGGCGCGGGCAGCACCGGCACGCTGATGGGCTGCTCGCGGTACTTCCGGGAGAACCGGCCGTCGGTGCGGATCGTGGCGATCGACAGCGTCGGCTCGGTGACCTTCGGGACGCCCGCCCAGCCGCGGATGCTGCCGGGCCTGGGCACCAGCGTGAGACCGCCGCTGCTCGACGAGTCCATCGTGGACGAGGTCGTGCACGTGGCGGAGATCGACACCGTGCGGGCCTGCCGGATGCTGGTGCGCCACGGTTTCCTGTTCGGCGGGTCCACCGGAACCGTCATCAGCGGGGCGATGGACTGGCTCGCGCGCAACCGGCCGGACGACGGGCTCTCGGCCGTGGCGATCTCACCGGACCTGGGTGACCGGTACCTGGACACCATCTACCACGACCAGTGGATCGCGGACATCTACGGCGCCGAAGTGCTGGCGGAGAACGGATCCCGACTGTCGGCCCCTCCGACGGCCATCTCAAGGAGAAGCTCATGACCGCAGCGGCGAGTCTGCCACTGTCCGCTGGTCAGGCGGAGATCTGGTTCGACGAGAAGTTCCACGGACGCGGTGTCGCGTACAACTCCGCCGGATACCTGGACATCCGGGGTCCGCTGGACGTGGACGCGTTCCGCGCGGCGGCGCGGCGGCTGGTCGTCGAGGCCGAGTGCACGCGCACCCGCTACGTCGAGGTCGACGGCGCGCCGCGGCAGGTCGTCGAACCGCTGACCGAGGTCCCGCTCGTGTCCCTGGACATGAGCGAGGCCGAGGCCGTCGAGTGGATGGCCGCCGACCTGGCGAAGCCGTTCACCCTGGACGACTTCCCCATGTTCCGGCTGGCTGTGTTGTCCGTCGGCGGAGCCGACAATCGGACCGCAGTCGGCGGAGAGGCGGAGGAGGGACAGCGGCACTTCTTCTACATGTGCATCCACCACCTGCTCTGCGACGGGTACAGCCAGGTCGTGTTCTGGCGCAGGCTGGCGGAGATCTACCAGGCGCTGGTCGAGGGCCGTTCGGTCGTCGAGGGCCAGCTGCCCCCGCTCAAGGAGCTGCTGGACGCCGAGAAGGCCTACACCGACTCGGTGTGGTTCCAGCGCGACCGCGACTTCTGGGCCGCGCGCTTCGAGCAGGCGCCGGACCTGCCGAGCCTGTCGCAGCGCGTGCAGACCGGCACGGCGGTGCGCGGGTTCCTGCGCCGCACCGCCGTGGTCCCGGCCGCGACGGCCACCGCGCTGCGCGACCTGGCCCGCCGGTCGACCTCGACCTGGCCCGCCGTCGTGCTGTCCGCGGTCGGCGTCTACACGCAGCGGATGACCGGTGTCGGCGACGTGCTGCTGACGCTGCCCGCGACCGCCAGGATGGGCGCCTCGATGCGCGCCATCCCGGGCATGATCGCGAACTACCTGCCGCTGCGCGTCCGGGTCCGCCCCGACGCCACCAGGGCGCAGCTGCTCGCGCAGACCTCCCGCGAGCTGGCGCAGGTGCTCAAGCACCAGCGCTACCGGGTGAGCCGGATCCGCCGCGAGATGGGGCTGTCCTCGGAGGACCGCAGGCCGTTCGGCCCGTTCGTCAACATCCTCCCGCAGCAGACGGAGTTCGCGCTCGGGGCGTGCGACGTCACGGTCAACAACCTGTCCACCGGGCTCATCGAAGACCTGATGATCACCGTCGTGGACGCGCCCGACGGCGGCACCGAGGTGCACGTCAACGGCAACCCCGAGCTGTACACGGCGCAGGAGGTCGAGGACCACCTGGCGCGGTTCACCGCGTTCCTGGCCACGTTCGCCGCCGTCGCCGACGACGTCCCGCTCGGCCGCGTCGACGTGGTCGGCGCGTCGGAGCGGTCGGGCTGGCTGGAGCGGTCCGGCACGTTCGCCGAGGGCGCGGACGCCGACCTCGTCGAGTCGGTGCGCGCGCACGCCGCGGCGCACCCCGACGCGCTCGCCGTCGTCGAGGACGACTCCGCGACCACGTACGCCGCGCTCGTCGCGCGGGCCAGCGCGCTGTCCCGTCGGGTGACCGCCGACCTGGTCGGCGTGCTCGCCGCGCCCGGCGCCGGGTTCGTGTCCGCGGTGCTCGGCGTGATCGGGGCCGGTGGCGCGTACGTGCCGCTGGACACCCGCGCGCCGGTGCGCCGCAGCGCGGAGCTCTTGACCGACAACGGGATCCGCACGCTGGTGGTCGACCCCGAGCACCGCGTGCTCGCCGAGGAGATCACCGCCGCCGCGGGGCACCCGATCGGCCTGGTGGTGCTCGACGGCGCCGAGGACGACGTGCTCGTGCCGGTGCTCGGCGCCCCGGAGGACCTGGCGTACGTGATCTTCACGTCCGGGTCGACCGGCAAGCCCAAGGGCGCCATGGTGCACCGCCGCGGCATGGTCAACCACCTGCTCGCCAAGATCGACGACCTCGCCCTCGTGGCGGCGGACTCGCTGGTGCAGAACGCCCCGCTCACGTTCGACATCTCGGTCTGGCAGATGCTGGCGCCGCTGGTGGTCGGCGGCCGGGTGCGCGTGGTGACCCGCGAGACCGCGGCCGACCCGAACGCGTTGTTCCCGCTCGTGGCCGACGAGTCCGTGACGGTGCTGGAGGTCGTGCCGTCGCTGCTGCGCGCGGCGCTGGACGCGTGGGACGTCGTCGGCGACCGCCCCCGGCTGCCCTCGTTGCGGCGCCTGGTGGTCACCGGCGAGGCGCTGCCCCCGGACCTGTGCCTGCGCTGGTTCGCGCGGTTCCCGACCATCCCGCTGGTCAACGCCTACGGGCCGACCGAGTGCTCCGACGACGTGACGCACGCGACGATCACCGTGGACACCGTCGTCGGAGACGACAATCGGACTGGAGGGTGGCTTCCTCCTCGCGTCCCGATCGGCCGCGCGGTGCGCGGGACCCGGCTCTACGTGCTGGGCGACGACCTCGGCCCGGTGCCGCCCGGCGTCGCCGGTGAGCTCTACGTGGGCGGGCTGGGGGTGGGCCGCGGCTACCTGCGCGACCCCGCCCGCACCTCGACCACGTTCGTCCCCGACCCCTTCGCGGGCTCCGGTCTCCGGATGTACCGCACCGGGGACCGGGTGGTCCGCAGGGAGGACGGGCAGTTGGAGTTCGTGGAACGCCGCGACCACCAGGTGAAGGTGCGCGGCCACCGGATCGAGCTCGGCGAGATCGAGTCGGCGCTGCGCGGCCTGCCGCACGTCGGCGACGCGGCCGTGGCGGTCGTCACCGACCCCGTCGGCAACAAGAGGCTGGTCGGCTACCTGGTGGCCGACAACGGGACCCCGGTCGACACCGCCGACGTGCGCGAGCGGCTGGGCGGCCTGTTGCCCGAGTACATGGTGCCCTCCACGCTGCTGGCGCTGGACTCGATGCCGCTGACCGCGCACGGCAAGGTGGACCGCAAGGCACTGCCCGCCCCCGACTTCAGCGCGGGCCCGCGCGGTCGGGTCGCCCGCAGCCACGAGGAGCGGGTGCTCTGCGAGGTCATGGCCGAGGTGCTGGGCCTGCCCGAGGTCGGCGTCGAGGACAGCTTCTTCGCCCTCGGCGGCGACAGCATCAGCTCCATCCAGGTCGTCAGCCGCGCCCGCCGGGCCGGTCTGCTGATCACCTCGCGCGACGTGCTGCGCCACCGGTCGCCCTCGGCCATCGCCGCGATCGCCCGCCCGGCGGGTGCCGCGGCCGTCGCGACCGCGGACGACGGCGTCGGCGAGGTCGAGCTGACCCCCATCGCCCACCAGCTCCGCGAGGACCTGGAGTCGCTGACCGACCGCACCCGCCAGTACAGCCAGTACGTGGTGCTGCGGGTGCCGACCGGCCTGGACGCGGCCGCCCTCACGACCGCGCTCCAGGCCGTCCTCGACCACCACGACGGCCTGCGCACCCGGCTCTCCGTGCCGGTCGACGGCCTGTGGTCGCTGGAGACCCTGCCGGCCGGCGCGATCAGCGCGGCCGACGTGCTCACCGTCGGCGCTTCGTCCGATGTGGACACCGAGGTCGCCGCCGCGCGCGCCCGGCTCGTGCCGGAGGAGGGCCGGGTCGTCCAGGCGGTGCTGCTGGAGTCCCGCCTCGTCCTGGTGGTCCACCACCTGGTGGTCGACGGCGTGTCGTGGCGGATCCTGGTGCCGGACCTGAAGGCGGCCTGGGAGGCCGTGGTCGCCGGTCGCGCGATCGCGCTCGACCCGGTCGGCACTTCGTTCCGCCGCTGGGCCAAGGTGCTCTCGGAGAAGGCCCGCACCGCCTCCCGCACCCGCGAGCTGCCGCTGTGGATCGAGCAGGTCAAGCCGGACGACCCGCGGCTGGGCTCCCGGTCGCTCGACCCGGAGCTGGACACCTACGGCACGGCCAGGTCGCTGCGCGTGGTGCTGCCGCCCGAGACGACCTCGGCGCTGCTCACCACCGTGCCCACCGCGTTCCACGGCGAGATCAACGACGTGCTGCTCGCGGGCCTCGCGCTCGCGGTGGCCGAGTGGCGGCGCAAGCGCCTGGGCGGCACGGGTTCCGGTGTGCTGGTCGAGGTCGAGGGCCACGGACGCGAGCAGCTCGACGACGACCTGGACCTGTCCCGCACGGTCGGCTGGTTCACCAGCGTGTTCCCGCTGCGCGTCGACCCCGGCGAGGTGGACCGCGCCAGCGCGGGCATCGCGATCAAGCGGGTCAAGGAGCAGCTGCGCGCGCTGCCGGACCGCGGCCTCGGCTTCGGCCTGCTGCGCCACCTCAACCCGCAGACCGTCGGCGCGCTGGCCAGGTTCGCCGTGCCGCAGATCGGCTTCAACTACCTCGGCCGCTTCGCCGCGGGCGACACCGCGGCCCCGTGGTCGCTGGAGGGCGGCGACTCCGTCGTCGGCACCGGCGTCAGCCCGGACATGCCGCTGCGGCACGTCCTCGCGGTCACCCCGGTGACCGAGGACCGGCCCGACGGCCCGCACCTGGTCGCGGACTGGCTGTGGGCGGGCGACCTGCTCTCCGAGTCCGATGTGGACGACATCGCCCGGTCCTGGTTCCGGGTCCTGGAGTCGTTCGTCGCGCTGCCCTCCGCCGGTGGGCACAGCCCGTCGGACTTCCCGCTCGTCTCGCTGACCGAGGACGAGATCGAGGAGTTCGAGCGCGACTCCGGTGGCGTCGACGACGTGCTCCCGCTGTCGGCGTTGCAGAAGGGCCTGCTGTTCCAGGCGGAGTACGACAAGCAGGGCAGCGACGTCTACACGCTGCAGGCGGTCGTGGACGTCGAGGGCCCGCTGGACGTGGTGGCGTTCCGCGCCGCCGCCGAGGCGGTCGTCCGGCGGCACCCCGCGCTGCGCGCGTCCTTCCGGTCGCGCCCGGCCGGTGACGCCGTGCAGGTGATCCAGGCCGAGGTCTCCCTGCCGTGGCAGGAGGTCGACCTCACCGGCATGGCCGACGAGGACGCCGTGACCGAGCTGGCCAGGATCACCGACGCGGACTGGGCCGAGCGGTTCGACATGACCGCGCCGCCGCTGATCCGCTTCACCGTCGTCCGGCTGGGCGACGAGCGGTTCCGGCTGCTCTGGGCCGTGCACCACATCCTGGTCGACGGCTGGTCCATGCCCATCTTCGCGCGCGAGCTGTTCACGTTGTGCGCCAACGGCGCGGACGTGTCGGCGCTGCCGCCGGTGGCCCCCTACCGGGACTACCTGGCGTGGCTGGGCGCGCAGGACGACGAGGCCGCGCGCACCGCGTGGCGGGCGGCTTTCGACGGTTTCGGCGAGGCCAGCAAGCTCGGCCCGGCCGAGCGCGACCGCGTGTCGGTCATGCCGGAGTCGCTGGTCGTCGACCTGCCCGAGGACGTGACGCACCGGCTGTCGTCGTGGGCCCGCGCCCGCGGCCTGACGCTGAACACCGTCATGCAGGGCTGCTGGGCGGTCCTGCTCGGCAGGCTCACCGGCAAGCGCGACGTGGCGTTCGGCGCGGTCAGCTCCGGTCGCCCGGCCGAGCTGGCGGGCATGGAGTCCATGGTCGGCCTGTTCCTCAACACGCTGCCGGTCCGGGTCCAGCTCGACCCGAAGGCGTCGCTCGCGGACCTGCTGGCGCGGTTGCAGGAGGACCAGTTCGACCTGGCCCCGCACCACCACTTCGGCCTGGCCGACGTGCAGCAGCTGGTCGGCGTCGGCGAGCTGTTCGACACCGTGGTCAGCTTCCACAACTACCCGCACGACGTGGACGACCTGAGCGACCTCATCCCCGGCGTGCGCGTGGTCTCCGCCGACGGACGGCTGGTCGCCGAGTACCCGTTCGCGCTGTCGGTCTACCCCGGCAAGCGCTTGCGGCTGCTGGCCCAGTACCGCTCGGACTCCTTCGACGAGCCCGCGGTCGAGTCCATCGTGGACCGGTTCCGGATGCTGCTCACCTCGCTGGTGACCGACCCCGACCGGCCGCTGGCCCGGATCGACCTGCTCGACCGGGTCGAGCGCGACCTGATCCTGGGGCAGTGGGCGGGCAATCCGGCGCCGATCGCGGCGGACGTGGTGCCCGAGGTGTTCCAGGCCCGTGCGGCGGCGGCGCCCGACGCGACCGCGGCCGTGTTCGAGGGGACGAGTCTGTCCTTCGCCGGGCTCAACGCCCGCGCCAACCGGCTCGCCCGGCTGCTCATCGGCCGCGGGATCGGGCCGGAGCAGGTCGTCGCGCTGGCGTTCCCGCGGTCGCTCGACGCTCTGGTGGCCGTGCTCGGCGTGCTCAAGGCCGGTGCGGCGTACCTGCCGATCGACGCCAAGTACCCGGCCGACCGCGTCGACTACATGGTCGCCGACGCCGTCCCCGCCGTGCTGCTGTCCACCACGGCGGTCGCCGACGGCCTGACCGTCACCGGCGCGCCGGTGCTCGCGATCGACGGGCCGGACCTGGTCGCCGAGCTGGAGGCGCTGCCGTCGCACGACGTCACCGACGCCGAGCGGGTGGAACCGCTGCGGCAGAACCACCCCGCGTACGTCATCTACACCTCCGGCTCGACCGGCAAGCCCAAGGGCGTCGTCGTCGACCACCGCGGGTTCGTCGCGATGGCGGCCAGCCTGATCGAGAAGTTCGACATCACGCCGGACACCAACGTCCTGCAGTTCGCGTCCTACAGCTTCGACGCCACCGTCTGGGAGTTCGCGCTCCCGCTGCTCGCCGGTGGCACGGTCGTGGTCGCGGGCGACGAGGCGCGGGCACCCGGACAGCCGCTGGTCGACCTGATCACCGGCAACCGGGTCACGCTGGCGGCGCTGCCGCCCGTGGTGGCCGGTGGGCTGGCCGAGGGCACCGTGCTCCCCGACGACCTGGTGATCGTGGTCGCGGGCGAGGCCTGCCCGCCGGAGGTCGTGGCCCGCTGGTCGGCCACGCACCGGATGTTCAACGGCTACGGCCCCACCGAGTCCGTGATCGCCGCGACCGTCGGCGGTCCGCTGTCGGGCGGCGGCCGTCCGCCGATCGGCACGCCGACCTCGGCGCACCGCGTCTACGTGCTGGACTCGGTGCTCCAGCCGGTGCCCGCCGGCGTCGTGGGCGACCTGTACGTCAGCGGCGGCCTGGCCCGCGGTTACCTCAACCGCCCCGAGCTGACCGCGGAGCGTTTCGTCGCCGACCCGTTCTTCGGGCACGGCGAGCGCATGTACCGCACCGGCGACCTGGTGCGCTGGCACGCCGACGGGCAGCTGGACTACGTCGGCCGTGCCGACGACCAGGTGCAGCTGCGCGGGTTCCGCATCGAGCTGGGCGAGATCGAGTCGGCGCTGGTGTCGCACGCCTCGGTCAGCCAGGCCGTCGCGATCGTCCGCGAGGACCCGACCGGCGACAAGCGGCTGGTGGCCTACGTGGTCGTCGACGAGGGCACGACCGTGCCGGTCGGCCTGCGCGAGCTGCTGGTGGAGTCGCTGCCGGAGTACATGGTCCCGTCCGCGATCGTGGTGCTGGACGAGATCCCGCTGACCCCGCAGGGCAAGGTCGACCGCAAGTCGCTGCCCGAGCCCGACTTCGCCGGGCAGGGCCGCGGCCGCGGTCCGCGCACGCCGGTCGAGGACATCCTGTGCGGCATCTTCGCCGACGTGCTCGACCTGCCCCAGGTCGGCATCGACGACGACTTCTTCGCACTGGGCGGGCACTCCCTGCTCGCCACCCGCGTGATCAGCCGGGCCCGCGCCGCGCTCGGCGTGGAACTGCCGATCCGCGCGCTGTTCGAGACCCGCACGGTCGCCGGTGTGGCCGAGCAGGTGCACAGCGTCGCGGCGGCCGGTCGTCCCGCGCTGGTCCCCGCGGTGCGCGGCGAGGACGGCGTCGTGCCGCTCTCGTTCGCCCAGCAGCGCCTGTGGTTCCTCGACCGCCTCGAAGAGGGCGTGACGGGCACCTACAACGTGCCGCTGGCCGTGCGGCTGGTGGGCGACCTGGACGTGGACGCCCTGCGCGCCGCCCTGCACGACCTGGTGGTGCGGCACGAGATCCTGCGCTCGGTGTTCCCGGACGTGGAGGGCGAGCCGTTCCAGCGGGTGCTCGACGCGCCGGAGGGCTACCCCGAGCTGCCGCTCAAGCGGCTGTCGGAGGCCAAGCTGTCCGACGCCATGACGGCCGAGGCCGACCTGTCGTTCGACCTGGCCACCGAACCGGTGCTGCGGTCGCGGCTGTTCGCGGTCTCGCCCACCGAGCACGTGCTGCTGCTGGTGATCCACCACATCGCGTTCGACGGCTGGTCGATCGCACCGCTGGTGGGCGACCTGGGCTTGGCGTACAAGGCGCGCAGCACCGGGCAGGCGCCCGAGTGGGAGCCGCTGCCCGTGCAGTACGCGGACTACGCGGTGTGGCAGAAGGAGCTGCTGGGCGACGACGCCGACGAGGAGAGCCTGCTGGCCCACCAGCTGGCCTACTGGACCGGCGCGCTGGCCGACCTGCCGGAGGAGCTGGAGCTCCCCACGGACTTCCCGCGTCCCGCCGTCAGCAGCTACGACGGCGACGAGCTGGAGTTCGCCGTGGAGCCCGAGCTCTACCGGGCGCTGGTCGCGCTGGCCCGCGACTCCGGGGCGAGCATCTTCATGCTCTTCCAGGCCGCGCTGTCCGCCCTGCTCACCAAGCTGGGCGCGGGCACGGACATCCCGCTCGGCAGCCCCACCGCGGGCCGCGCCGACGAGGAGCTGGGCGAGCTGGTCGGGTTCTTCGTCAACACCCTGGTCATGCGCACCGACACCAGCGGCGACCCGAGCTTCCGCGACCTGGTGCACCGCGTCCGCGACACGAACCTGGCCGCCTACCAGCACCAGGACGTGCCGTTCGAGCATCTCGTGGACGCGCTGAACCCGGTGCGCTCGCTCAACCGGCAGCCGCTGTTCCAGGTCATGCTCACGTTGCAGACCAGCGAGGACGCGCCGCTGCTGCTGCCCGGCCTGACCGGTCGGGTCGAGCCGGTGCGGTCGCTGCGGTCGAAGTTCGACCTGACCGTGCTGCTGGAGGAGCAGTACGCCGACGGCCTGCCGGCCGGGATGCGCGGCATCGTCGAGTACAGCACCGACCTGTTCACCAGGGCCACGGCGGAACGCCTGGCGCAGCGGCTGGTCCGGTTCCTGCGGACCGTCGTCGCCGACCCGACCACGAGGCTGAGCCGGGTGGACGTGCTGGACCCCGGCGAGCGCGACGAGCTGCTCGCCATCGGCACCGGCGCCGTGCGACCCGAGCTGTACGAGGGCGTGGTGGAGCGGGTCCGCGGGTTCGCACTGTCCACTCCGGACGCCCTCGCCGTGGTCGACGACGACGCCGAGGTCACCTACGAGTCGCTGGTCGGCCGGGCGAGCGCCCTGTCGCGCCGGGTCTCCGGTGCCGACCTGGTGGCCGTGCTGGCCGCGCCCGGCATCGGGTTCGTGACCGCCGTGCTGGGCGTGCTCGGCGCGGGCGGCGGCTACGTGCCGCTGGACGTGGCCGCGCCCGTGACGCGCATCGCCGCGCTGCTCACCGACAGCGGCGCCACCCGCCTGGTCGTCGACGACGCCCACCGCGCGCTGGCCGCCGAGATCGTCGAGGCGGCCGGGAGCCCGGTCGACGTGGTCGTGCTCGACGGCGCCGAGGACGCGCCGAACGCGCTGGCGCCGGCTCTGGGCGCGGCCGACGACCTGGCGTACGTGATCTTCACGTCCGGGTCGACCGGCAAGCCCAAGGGCGCCATGGTGCACCGCCGCGGCATGGTGAACCACCTGCTGTGCAAGGCCGAGGACCTGGAAGTGTCCTCTGTGGACAAGCTGGTGCACAACGCGCCGGTCACCTTCGACATCTCGGTCTGGCAGATGCTCACGACGCTGCTCGTCGGCGGCACGACCCGCGTGGTCGGCCGCGACACGGCCGTCGACCCGGACCTGCTGTTCGCCACCATCCCGAACGAGGGCGTCACGATCCTGGAGGTCGTGCCGTCGCTGCTGCGGGCAGCGCTGGACTCGTGGGACGTCACCGGCGAGGTGCCCGCGCTGCCCGGCCTGAAGTGGCTGGTCGTCACGGGCGAGGCGCTGCCGCCCGACCTGTGCGGCCGCTGGTTCGAGCGGTTCCCGGACATCGCGCTGGTCAACGCCTACGGGCCCACCGAGTGCTCCGACGACGTCACGCACGCCGTCATCACCAAGGACGACGTCGACGGAGCCGACAACGGGACGACAGCGTGGGCGTCCTTCAAGGTCCCGATCGGTCGGGCCGTGCGCAACACCAGGCTCTACGTGCTCGGCGACGACCTGCGCCCGGTGCCCGCCGGCGTGGCCGGTGAGCTGTACGTCGGCGGTACCGGCGTCGGCCGCGGCTACCTGGACGACCGCACCAAGACCGCGCTGGCGTTCATGGCCGACCCGTTCGGCGAGCCCGGCGCGCGGATGTACCGCACCGGCGACCGGGTGGTGCTGCGCCCCGACGGGCAGCTGGAGTTCCTGGAGCGCCGCGACCACCAGGTGAAGATCCGCGGCCACCGCATCGAGCTGGGCGAGGTCGAGGCCGCGCTGCGGACCGCCGACGTCGTCGGGGACGCCGCCGTCGCGGTCAGCTCGGACCAGGGCGGCCACAAGCGCCTGGTCGGGTACGTGGTCCCGGCTCCCGGTGACACCGGTCTGGACGTCGCCGTGGTGCGCAAGCACCTGGCGCAGGCGCTGCCGGACTACATGGTGCCGTCGGCGATCGTGGTGCTCGACGCGCTCCCGTTGACCCCCAACGGGAAGGTGGACCGCAAGGCGCTGCCCGCGCCGGACCTCGCGGCCCAGCCGCGGGCCCGCGGTCCGCGCAACCCGGTCGAGGAGATCCTCTGCGGCGTGTTCGCCGAGGTGCTCGGCGTCCCGGAGGTCGGGGTGGACGACGACTTCTTCGACCTGGGCGGCCACTCGCTGCTGGCCACCCGCGTGGTCAGCCGGGTCAGGACCGTGCTGGACGTGGAGCTCCCGGTGCGCTCGCTGTTCGAGGCGCGCACGGTGGCCGGGCTGGCGAGGCTGGTCGCGGACGCCGACGGCGCCCGACCCGCGCTGCGGGCCCAGGAGCGCGACGGCGACGAGGGCCTGCCGCTGTCCTACGCCCAGCGGCGGCTGTGGTTCCTCAACCGGATGGAGGAGGAGTCCACCGGCACCTACAACATCCCGCTCGCGGTCCGGCTGACCGGTGAGCTGGACGTCGAGGCGCTGACCGGCGCGCTCGGGGACGTGGTGGCGCGCAACGAGATCCTGCGCACCGTGTTCCCGGACGTCGACGGCGTCCCCTACCAGGAGGTGCTGCCCCCGAGCCCGGTCGTGCTGACCGTGCGCGAGCTGGGCGAGGTGAACCTGTTCGCCGCCGTGGCCGCGGAGATCGACCGCGGCTTCGACCTGGCCGCCGACACCGCGATGCGCGCCAACCTGTTCGTGCTCGGCGAGCACGACCACGTGCTGGTGCTGGTGTTCCACCACATCGCGTTCGACGGCTGGTCGACCGCCCCGCTGGCCCGCGACCTGGCCTCGGCCTACGAGGCGCGGCGCGCGGGCCGGGCCCCGCGGTGGAGCCCGCTGCCCGCCCAGTACGCGGACTACGCGGTGTGGCAACGGGAGTGGCTCGGCTCGGAGACCGACCCGGACAGCGTGCTGTCCGCCCAGCTGGCCTACTGGACCGAGGCGTTGGCCGGGCTGCCCGAGGAGCTGGAGCTGCCGACCGACTTCCCGCGTCCGGCGATCAGCAGCTACGACGGCGACGTGCGCCAGTTCGCGGTCCCCGCGGACCTGCACGCCGGTGTGGTGGCGCTGGCCAGGGAGACCGGCGCCAGCGTGTTCATGGTGCTGCAGGCCGCGGTGTCGGCCCTGCTCACCAAGCTGGGCGCGGGCACGGACATCCCGCTGGGCAGCCCGATCGCGGGACGCACCGACGAGGCGCTGCACGACCTGATCGGCTTCTTCGTCAACACCCTGGTGCTGCGCACGGACACGGCGGGCGACCCGACGTTCCGCCAGCTGCTGCACCGGGTCCGCGAGGCCGACCTCGGCGCCTACGCCCACCAGGACCTGCCGTTCGAGGCGCTGGTGGAGGCGGTCAACCCGACCCGTTCGCTCTCGCGGCACCCGCTGTTCCAGGTGATGCTCTCGTTCCAGAACAACGACGAGCCCGCCGACGCGATGCCCGGCCTGGAGAGCGGCGTCGTGCAGATGAAGGCGACGCGCTCCAAGTTCGACCTGGAGTTCGAGCTGGTCGAGCAGCACGAGGACGGCACGCCCGCGGGCATGGACGGCGTGCTGGCCTACCGCACGGACCTGTTCACCGGGCAGACCGTGGACGAGATCGGCGAACGGCTGGTGCGCCTGCTGCGCGCCGTCGTCACGACCCCGGACGCGCCGCTGAGCGAGGCGGACGTGCTCAGCGCCGAGGAGCGGCACCGGATCCTGGTGGAGTGGAACGACACCGGCCGCGCGATCAGCGCGACCGTGCTGCCGGACCTCATCTCCGCGACCGCGCAGCGCAGCCCGAACGCCACCGCGGTGATCGCGGGCGACGTGACGCTGACCTACCGGCAGCTCACCGCGCGGGCCAACCGGCTGGCGCGGGAGCTGATCGCCAGGGGTGCCGGGCCGGAGCGGGTGGTGGCCATCGCGCTGACCCGCAGCGCCGACCTGATCGTGGCGGCGCTCGCGGTGCTCAAGTCCGGTGCCGCGTACCTGCCGATCGACCTGGACCACCCGGCCGACCGGGTGCGGTACATGTTCACCGACGCCAAGCCGGTGCTGGTGATCACCGACGAGTCCGCGCGGGCCAAGCTGCCCGAGCTCGGCGGCACACCGAGCTTCGTGCTCGGCGGCGCCGAGGCCGAGCGGGCGCTGCGCAGGCGCGGCGGCGCGGTGGACGTCACCGACGCCGACCGCGACGGGTTCCTCAAGCCGAACAACCCGGCGTACGTCATGTACACCTCCGGGTCGACCGGCAGGCCCAAGGGCGTCGTCATCCCGCACGAGGCGCTGGCCAACCTGATCACGGACATGTGCCACCGGCTCTCGATGACCAAGGCCGACCGGCTGCTCGCGGTCACCACGTTCGGCTTCGACATCTCCAACCTGGAGATCTTCGTGCCGCTGGTGGCGGGCGCGAAGCTGATCGTCGCGGACCGCGACACCGTGCGCGACCCGGTGGTGCTCGGCGAGCTGATGGTGTCCAGCCGCACGTCGGTCATGCAGGCCACGCCGAGCCTGTGGCAGGCGCTGGTGGGCATCACGCCGGAGTCGCTGCGCAAGGTGCGCGTCGTGATCACCGGCGGCGAGGCGCTCAGCGAGTCGCTGGCCGACCAGCTGCGCGCCGCGGCGCACGAGGTGCGCAACATGTACGGGCCCACCGAGACCACCATCTGGTCCACGGTGTCCGATGTGGACACGGCCGCGCCCGGTGCGCCGACGATCGGCCGTCCGATCAGCAACACCAAGGTCTACGTGCTCGACAGCGCTCTGCGGCCGGTGCCGCCGAACGTGCCGGGCGAGCTGTACATCGCCGGAGACGGGCTGGCGCGGGGCTACCTCAACCGCACCGACCTGACCTCAGAGCGGTTCCTGGCCAACCCCTTCGGGGAGCCGGGGTCGCGGATGTACCGCACCGGCGACGTGGTGCGCTGGGACAGCCACGGCGAGATCGAGTTCCTGGGCCGCAAGGACCACCAGGTCAAGGTGCGCGGCCACCGGATCGAGCTCGGCGAGATCGAGGCCGCCCTGCGCGCCGAGGCCGCCGTGGTCGACGCGGTCGTCACCGTGGGCACCGACGCCGGTGGCCACAAGCGCCTGGTCGGCTACGTCCTGGTGCCCTCGGGCGAGCTGGACACGGCCGCGGTGAAGCGCTCGCTCGGCGTCTCGCTGCCCGAGTACATGGTCCCGGCCGCTCTCGTGGTGCTGCCCGCGTTCCCGTTGACCCCCAACGGGAAGGTGGACCGCAAGGCGCTGCCGGAACCGGACTTCGGCACCAGGACGCCGACCCGCGAGCCCAACACGCCCGCCGAGCACCTGCTGGTCGAGGTGTTCTCCGACGTGCTCGGCGTCAGCGGGGTCCGGATCGACGACGACTTCTTCGAGCTGGGCGGCCACTCGCTGCTGGCCACCGGTGTGGTGAGCAGGGCGCGCAAGTCCGGGCTGCGGCTGACCATCGCCGACGTGTTCGTGCACAAGACCGTGCAGGCGCTCGCGGCGGCGGCCCAGGAGGAGCCCGACAGCGAGGCGGCGTCCGGCGCGGCCTCGGTGGCCAGGGTGCTCGACGAGATCAAGGAGCTGGAGCAGGAGGACCCGTTCGCCACCGTGCTGCCGATCAGGCCGGAGGGTGACCGGACGCCGTTCTTCTTCGTGCACAGCGGCCTGGGCTCGGCGCTGCCGTACGTGGGGCTGACCCGCTACATCGACGAGGGGCATCCGGTCTACGGCCTCCAGTCGCCCAGCGTGGGCCGGATGGCGCCGCTGCCGCGGTCGATGGAGGAGGTGGCCGCGGAGTACATCGGCTACCTCAAGGAGGTGCGCCCGGAAGGGCCGTACAACCTGCTCGGCTGGTCGTTCGGCGGTGTGCTGGCGCAGGAGATCGCGGTGCGGCTGCAGGAGGCGGGTGACGAGGTCGGGCTGCTGGTCAACCTCGACGGCTACCCGCACCGGCCGGGGCACGGCGACGAGGAGGTCGACGACCACGAGCAGCTGCTGCGGGTCATGGAGGTCATCGGCCACGACCGCGCCGAGTTCGCCGGTCGCGACCTGACCGCGCGCGACGTCGTCGACGAGCTGCGGCGCGACCGCAACCCGTTGGCGGAGCTGGGGGAGGAGCGGCTCCTCGCGATGCTCGCGGTGGTGCGCAACCACGGCAAGCTCATGGAGCGCTTCGTCCCGAGCCGCTACACCGGCCCGATGCGGCTGTTCGCCGCCGTGGAGGACCTGACCGAGGACGAGGTCGGCGAGCTGACCGCGGCCTGGGCCCCGCACGTGGACGGGGAGATCGAGCTCCACCGGGTCCACTGCGGACACGAGTACATGATGCACCCCGAACCTCAGGCGCTGATCGGGGCAGCGATCGCGGCGGACCTCCGCCGGGTGCACGAAGCCGAGATCGGAGATGGGGAATCGTGAGCACCACCACCGTCGTCGGAGACGACAACCGGAAGCTCGAGGTCGTGCGGCCCGGTACGCCGCCCGCCCCGCTGGCGGCGATCACCGAGGTGCTCGCCATCGGCGGGAGGCGGCTGCGCCGCCTCAAGCGCAACCCCGGCAGGCTCGTCGGGATCACGCTCAACCCGCTGATCACGATGATCGCGCTGGGCTACCTGTTCCAGAGCGCCATCGAGATCCCCGGCAGCAACAACTACATGGAGTTCATCTTCGCGGGCGTCGCGGCGCAGGTCGGGCTGGCCAGCATCGGCCCGACCGCCGTGGCGGTGTGCCTCGACCTGCAGGGCGGCCTGATCGACCGGTTCCGCTCGCTGCCGATCTCGCGGTCGGCGGTGCTCATCGGGCACACGCTGGCCGACCTGGTGATCACGCTGATGGGCCTGGCGATCGTCGTCGGGGTGGGCATGCTGTTCGGCTGGCGGTCGCACAACGACCCGCTGTCGGTGCTCGCCGGGTTCGCCCTGCTCGCGGTGTTCATGTACACGATGCTCTGGGTCGGCGTCCTGCTCGGCATGGCGTCGAAGAACCTGGAGACCATCGAGTCGGTGTCGGGCATCGTCGCCGTCGTCTTCTCCTTCATGTCCAACGGCTTCCTGTCCGTCGACAAGCTGCCCGGCTGGATCCGCCCGATCGCCGAGTGGAACCCGGTCAGCGCCGTCATCACCGCGCTGCGGCACCTGTGGGGCAACCCGGTCACGGTGGCGCCCAGCTTCCCGTCCGAGCACCCGACCGCGGTCATCGCGATCTCGCTCGGCCTGCTGTTCGCGGTGACCACCGTGCTCAGCGTCCGCCGCTACCGCACCGCCTCCGCTTGACCTCCTGCCGAAGGACCTGGACGAGATGACCACTGACTCCCGAGCCGTCGTCGACGCGACGACGCTCGACCTGGCCGACCCGCAGACCTACATCGACGTGGACCCGGTGTGGATGTGGCGCGAGCTGCGCGAGCAGAGCCCCGTGCACTGGAACGAGCCCAAGGGCGGCGTGCCCGGCTTCTGGGCCGTGACCAGGTACGCCGACGTCGTGTCGGTGTACAAGGACACCAAGAACTTCACCTCCGAGCGCGGCAACGTGCTCTCGACGCTGCTGCAAGGCCACGACTCCGCGGCGGGCAAGATGCTCGCGGTCACCGACGGCGCGCACCACCGGGCCGTGCGCAACCTGATGCTGAAGTCGTTCTCCCCGCGCCTGCTGGAGCACGTGGCCGAGCTCGTCCGGCAGCGCACCCGCGGCCTGTTCGCGGGGGTGGTCGGCAAGGGAGCGTTCGACTTCGCCGCGGACGTCGCGGACAACATCCCGATCAACACGATCGGGGACCTGATGGACGTGCCGCAGGCGGACCGGCAGCAGCTCGTCGAGTGGAACAACAAGACGCTCGCGAGGCACAGCTCGGAAGACGGCGAGATGGAGGAGTGGCTCGCCCGCAACGAGATCCTGATGTACTTCGGCGGCCTCGCCGAGGAGCGCCGCCGAAACCCCGGTGACGACGTGGTGTCCGCGCTCGCCACCGGACTGGTCGAGGGCAGGCCGCTGCCCGACGACGAGATCGTGTTCAACTGCTACAGCCTCATCCTCGGAGCCGACGAGTCCAGTCGGATGTCCTCCATCGGGGCGATCCGCGCGCTGGCGGAGAACCCCGACCAGTGGCGGGCGCTCAAGAACGGTGACGTGAGCATCGAGAGCGCCACCGAGGAGGTGCTGCGCTGGACCACCCCGGCGATGCACTTCGGCCGCCGGGCGGTCGCCGACGTCGAGGTCGGCGGCAGCACCATCCGCGACGGCGACGTCGTCACGCTCTGGAACAGCTCGGCGAACTTCGACGAGGACGTGTTCCCCGGCGCGGAGCGGTTCGACCTGGCCCGCACCCCGAACAAGCACCTCGCGTTCGGGTTCGGCCCGCACTTCTGCCTCGGCGCCTTCCTCGGCCGTGCGCACGTCGGCGCGGTGCTCCAGTGCCTCCGCGACACCGTGTCGGAGATCCGCCTCACCGGTGAGCCCACGCGGCTGTACTCGAACTTCGTCTACGGCTACAGCGGTCTGCCCGTCGAACTCGTCGCCAACTAGATCAGGAATCCGTCAGTGCCCGGTCAGCGCCCCCGGACAGCATTGGCCGCGGGGCACCGGGGAAGTTACGAGCCAACGGGAGTGCCGAAGTGACGAACCCCTTTGACGACCAGAACGGGTCGTTCCTAGTGCTGGTCAACGACGAAGGCCAGTACTGCGTGTGGCCCTCGTTCGCCGAGGTGCCCCCCGGCTGGACCGTGGCGCTCGGTGAAGGCCCAAGAGAAGCAGCGCTGTCGTACGTGGAGGAGAACTGGACGGACATGCGTCCCAGGAGCCTCCGCGACCAGTCCGCCACCCGCGCGGGCTGACCCCGGTTCGGTTCGAGTAGGCGAGGAGTGCACGTGGACGTCGCGATCCAGGTCGAAGGCCTGACGAAGCGGTACAACGAGCACCAGGCCCTGGGCGGTATCGACCTCACGGTCCGCCAGGGTTCGGTGCTGGGGCTGCTCGGCCCCAACGGCGCGGGGAAGACGACCGCCGTGCGCGTCCTCGCGACGCTGCTCGAACCCGACGGCGGGCGCGCGCTGGTCGCGGGCTACGACGTGGTGAAGCAGCCCATCGAGGTGCGCAGGCGGATCGGGTTGGCCGGTCAGTACGCCGCCGTCGACGAGCTGCTCACCGGCCGCGAGAACCTGGTGCTGCTGGGCACGCTGCTGCACCTGGGCCGGGCGGGCGCCCGCCGCCGGGCGGCGGAGCTGCTGGAGCGGTTCGACCTGACCGCCGCCGCGGACCGACCGGTGGAGACCTACTCCGGCGGCATGCGGCGCAGGCTCGACCTGGCCAGCTGCCTCATCGCCGACCCGGCCGTGCTGTTCCTGGACGAGCCGACCACCGGTCTCGACCCGGCCAGCAGGCAGTCGCTGTGGAACACCGTGCGGGGCCTGGTGTCCGACGGTGTCACGGTGCTGCTCACCACGCAGTACCTCGAGGAGGCCGACTACCTCGCGGACCAGATCGTGGTGATCAACTCCGGCAAGGTCATCGCCGACGGCACGCCCGACGAGCTCAAGCGCAAGGTCGGCCAGGAATGGCTCGAGGTCGTCGTGGCGCTGCCCAACACGGTCGAGGCGGCGGTGCGCGTGCTCGCGCCGATCGCCGTCGACCACCCCACCTCCGACCCGGTCAAGGGCGTCATCGCGCTCCAGCTGCGCGACGGCATGGACGGCATCGCCGCGGCGGCGGTGGCGCTCAAGGACGAGGGCATCGACGTGGCGGACTTCGCCATGCGGCGCCCGACGCTCGACGACGTCTTCTTCAACTTGGTGGGCCATCCCGCCGAGTGAACTGTCACCATGAGTAGCAGTCGACACACGGGGAGTGTGAGCATGTTCAACCACCCGAGGACGACCACCCGTCGGATCGAGAACTTCTCCGGGAGCCGCGCCCTGTCGATGGTCCGGCAACCCTCCCCGTCCGCTGGCGGTGGTGCGCGGGGGCGTGCCTGATGGGCGCGCACCTGCTCGTCGGGGCGCACGTGGTCGCGGTGCTGGCGGTCGTGCTGGCCGCGGCTCTGCTGGGAAGGGTGGCGGCGCGCGCCGCGCGCCAGCCCGAAGTGATCGGCGAGATCCTCGCGGGCATCCTGGTGGTGCCCGTCGTGGCCGCCGTCGCCGGACACGGTGCGCTGGCGGCCCTGCTGCCGCCCGACGTGCTCGGCGTCCTGAAGTACATCGGCAAGATCGGCCTGGTGCTGTTCCTCGTGGGCGTGGCCCACGAGCTGCGGCGGGGCAGCGGGGGACTGGGGCCCCGCTCCGTCGGCTGGGTGGCGATCGGCTCGTTCTTCCCCGCGCTCGCGGCGGGGTTCCTGCTGGCGGGCTGGGTGCTCTGGTCGGGTGACGACGCGTTGCGCGGCACCGCCCCCGTCCTGTCCCTGGTCCTGATGATCGCCGTCGCGCTGAGCGTGACCGCCGTCCCGGTGCTCGCCCGGATCCTCGAGGACCGCGACATGATGGCGGGCCGCAACGGCAAGCTCTCGATGGCCGCGGCCGTGTTCACCGACTCGACCGCCTGGCTGCTGCTCGTCGTCGCGATGGGCACCGCCTCCGGTGGCTGGACCGGCGTCGTCCGCTCGCTGGCCGTGCTCCTGGCGGGTGTCGTCATCGCCGTGCTCGGCCGGGTCCTGCTGCGCGGCAGCACCTCCAGCGCCCTGGCCGCCCGGATCCCGAAGCTGCTGTCGGTGGGGGTCGCGGTCGTCGCGCTCGTGCTGGCGATCCAGATGGAGCACTGGGGTCTCACCGCGGTGTTCGGCGCGTTCGTGGTCGGCCTCGCCATGCCCAACGGCGAGGGCGCCGAGCGCTGGGAGGCCGTCACCCGGCCGGTCGCCTCGCTGGGCAGGCTGTTCGTCCCGGTCTTCTTCGTCGTCGCGGGCATGGGGCTGTTCGCGACCCCGACCTCCTCGATGCCGTGGCTCGCGGTCGTCCTCGCGACGGCGCTGGCGATCGTCGGCAAGGTCGGCGGCGGTTACCTGGGTGCCCGGCTCGGCGGGGAGGACCGCCGCGACTCGGTCGTCATCGGCGTGCTGATGAACACCCGCGGTCTGACCGAGATCGTGGTGCTGCAAGCGGGGTACAGCGCGGGCCTGCTCACGGCAGGGCTGTTCCTGGCGCTCGTGGTCATGGCGCTCGTGACCACCGCTCTCACCGGACCACTGCTCTCGCTCATCGACCTGCGCGCCCGCCGGACGGCGTCGTTGCCGGTACTCGAACTGCAAGGTGGTAGGCAATGACGCAGTCACCGACCCAATCGCTGACCGACCTGCCCATCGCGGACTTCCGTTCGCTGATGGCCCGGTTCCCCACCGGTGTCGCCGTCGTCACGACGACGGGCGACGACGGCTCGCCCCGCGGGATGACCGTCTCGTCGGTCTGCAGCGTCACGCTGAGCCCGCCGACGCTGCTGGTGTGCCTGCGCAGCGGCAGCCCGACGCTCGACGCGATCCTGGACCGCTCGACCTTCACGGTGAACTTCCTGCACGGCCGCGCGCAGACGGTCGCGGAGCTGTTCGCCTCGGGTGCCCCGGACCGGTTCGACCTGATCCCGTGGGAGATGCCGCCCGCGGCAGGGGGTCCGCACCTGCACGAGGACGCGCACTCGACGGCGGACTGCCGGGTCAGCCGCACCGAGCAGGTGGGCGACCACATCGTGGTGTTCGGCGAGGTCTTCAACGTCGCCGAGCGCCACGAGCACGGCCCGCTGGTCTACGGCCTGCGCGAGTACCACTCCTGGCCGGGCCGCTGACGGCGTGCGGTGCGGGGGCACCCTCGGCCCCCGCACCGCCCGCCCGCTCCGCTCAGGTCGCTCAGGTGGTGACGACGAGCTTCCCCTTGGTGTGCCCCGACTCCATGTCGGTGTGCGCCCGCACGATCTCGTCGAACCGGTACACCCGGTCGATCGGCACGACGACCTCGCCCGCCGCGACGGAGTCGAGGAAGCCCTGCAGCACCTCCGGCGGCAGGTCGGCCGCGTCGCCGCCGTACCCGCTGAGCCGGACGCCGCGCGGCAGGTAGCCGATGGGGTAGAAGTCCTTCACGATCCACTCGTTGGACAGCATGCCCGCCATGCACACGACGCCGTGCACGCGCGTCGCGGCGAGCGTGTCGGGCAGCGTCGGCGTGCCGACCAGCTCCAGCGCGGTGTGCACGCCCTCGGGCAGGATCGCCCGCACCTGCGCGGCCACGGCGCCGTCGTCGACGAGGACGTGGTCCACACCCAGGTCCTTCAGCGCCGCGGTCTTGCCCTCGGTGCGGGTGGTCGAGAACACGGTCATGCCGCGCTGCTTGGCCAGCACGGCCACGGCCATGCCGACCGACGACGTGCCGCCGCGGACGAGGATCGACTGGCCGGGCCGTGCGTCCAAGCCGATGGTCAAGGCGCCGTTGGCCGTCTGCAGCATCTCCGGCACCGCCCCCAGCACGCTCCAGTCCAGGTCGCTGGTGAACGCGATCACCTGGGTCGCGGGCACGCAGGTGTACTCGGCGTAGCCGCCGTCGAACGTGCGGCCCATCCCGCCCATCATCGCCACGACCTTCGTGCCCTCGGCGAACTCGCCGCCGGGGCACGCGGCCACCACGCCGGTGGCCTCGATCCCGAGCACGCGCGGGAAGGTGACGCCCTCGGCGAGCCCGATCCGGGTGTGCAGCTCGGAGCGGTTGAGCCCGAACGCCTTCACCCTGATGAGCACCCACCCCGGTCGCGGCACGGGGACGGGCAGCTCGCGGATCGTGAGCGACTCGACGGGACCGGGCGCGTCCAGGACGACCGCGCGCATCGTTTCCGGCATCACACAAGCCTTTCGTCGTCGCCCGCCGCGCGGAGCTTCGCGAGCGCGCCCGCGAAGTCCCGCAGCGCGCGGGCGGAGAGGACCGAACCGAGGCGGGTGTCCAGTTCGGACTCGAACACCCCGGTGGCGTCGGCGAGGAGCCGTTCGCCCGCCGGGGTCAGCACGATGACCGACGACCGCCGGTCCTCCGGGTTGGCCCGCCGCTCGCAGTGCCCGAGCGCCTCGATCCGGTCGACGGCCTTGCTGGTGCCGCCGACCGTGATCGAGAGCTCCCGCGCGATGTCGTGCACCCGGCACGGCGTGACCCGCCGCACCACCCGCATCACGTCGAAGTTGCCCAGTGGCAGGCCGACCTCGGCGCGCAGCCGGGCGTCGACGGCGTTCCACAGCTCGGTCTCGAAGCGGATCAGGTCGTTGAACAGGACCTTGAGGTCCATCGTGCCCCCGCGGTCGATGTCTCGGAAGTAGATTCCTTGGAATCATACTACCGGGAATCCACTTCGGGCCCACGGCGTGACCGCGTTCACCGCGTTCGGCTCACGGTGCCGCCGTATCGGTCGTGACGACCTGTCGTTCGGCGTGGGGCGGTCAGCCCTCCTTGTGCACCCGCTGGTGCAGCGACTCCATCCGGTCGTCGAGCTGCGCGGCGATGAGCGCCGTGCTGGTCAGCTCGTCGAGGAAGTCCGACGGCGCCTGGTCGTCGAACTTGTAGAACAGCTTGTGCTCCAGGGTCGCCCAGAAGTCCATGGCGATGGTCCGCACCTGGACCTCGACCTTGACGTGCTCGACCCGGTCGGAGAGGAACACCGGAATTCGCACGATCAGGTGAAGGCTGCGGTACCCGTTGGGCTTGGGCCGGGCGATGTAGTCCTTCGACCGGAGGATCTCCACGTCGTGCTGGCGGCGCAGCATGGCCTCGACGCGGTAGACGTCCGAGACGAACGGGCACACCACGCGGACGCCCGCGACGTCGTGCAGGTGCTCGGCGATCAGCGACGGCTCGGGTGGCAGCCCCTTGCGGGCGAGCTTCTCGACGATCGCCTCGGGGCGCTTGACCCGGTTGGTGATGTGCTCGATCGGGTCGTGCTGGTGGACGAAGTCGAACTCCTCGCTCAGGATGCGCAGCTTCGTCATGAGCTCGTCGATCGCGAACTTGTACACCAGCAGGTGCTGCGCGAGCTCCACCGGAACGGGCGTGACCACCCTCGCCCGTAGACCGTTGTCCATGGTTCGAGGATACCGGCGATCTTGGTCTAGACCATTACGTGACCTGCGGGTAACGCTCCCGAGAACATGTTGTGACTCGCAACAAACCCAGGCCTCCGCCGTGCCCGACCGGGCTCGCGCCGCTCGTCGCCGACCGCGCGGCGGCCCGTGGACCGACGACCGCCGGAAGTCGTGCGACCGGACGACTTCGGGGTCTCGACCGGCGTGTCGCGCGGCGGTACGGTCCCGCCTTCGGATCCGCCGACGAACGACGAAAAAGGGGGGAGTTCGCCATGCGTGAACTCAGCGCCGAGGAACTGGGCAGGCTGGTCGGGTCGAACCGAAGACTCAAGATCGCGATGGTGGTGACCGTGGGTCTCGTCGTCGCCGCCGTGGTGCTCCTGGTGGTCAACGACGTGGACTTCGTGATCCGCGGCGGCGCCGGGCTGGGGGCGCTCATCGGGCTGCTGCTGCTCATCCCCAACCGGAAGGTGGTCCGCGAGCTGGGCCTCACGCCCGCGGAGGCCCGCGCCGTGCTGCTGGCCGAGCGGGAGCGCCGCAGCGGCGTGGCCGCGCTGCCCCCGGCCGAACGCGCGCGGCGCGACGAGCTCAGGGGGAGGATCTGGCTCGTCGTGGGGGTCGTGCTGATGGTCCTGCTGCTCGTGTCGGCCTTCTACTTCTTCGGCAAGGCGGGGCAGACGGTCGAGGAGGACGCCCCGCTCGACCCGTGGTTCGGCGCGAGCTTCTTCGTCGGGTTCGCCTCGCTCGTCCTCGGCGCGGGGGCGCTGGCGGGCGCGAGCAACTACCGCAAGTCCGCGGCGGCCTGGCGGCTGCGGGCGGGTACCGAGGCCTGAAACCGGTTCCGGGAGGATGGCCGGCTCCACAGAGGACGGCCGCCACGCCGTCCGGCCACCCCGTGCTCGGGACGTCGACCGAGCGGGCGGCGCGGACGCCTGAGCGGGCACGTCCCGCGCACGACCCCTGTTCCGCTGTCGAACCCCGGCGCCGCGTGCGGGTACGCGCGGCGCCGGGGGCCGGTGGAGGGTGCGGGATTCGAACCCGCGTTCGGATGAACCGATTCCGCCTTAGCAAGGCGGTGCCTTGAGCCGCTCGGCCAACCCTCCGGAAAAGAGGTCGACGAATACGCGGAATGTCTTCCGCTGGTAGCACGTGAAAAGAGCCGCTCGATTCGCTCAGGGCGATCGGCGGCTCCGCTGGCTGGCGGTCAGGCCGTCAGCAGGCGGAACCTTCGCTGGTCAGGGCCGTGCTTACGCGCCGGCCGAGGTCTCGGCACTCGACCATCAACGGGCGACGGCCGAGGTATGAGTTTTCGATGAGGAGACCCGTACCCCATCCGTGCGTGTCCGTCATGTGGTCCTCCAGGAAGCTGTTGTCCATCACTATCCCGCGCAATTCGCGGAGGTGTCAATTGTTTTGCGCCGATTCGTCATCCCGTTCACCGCTCCCGCGGCGTGCAAGGGTCCGACGCGCCGGGCCGCCCGGTCGTTCCCCCGTCCGGGCACCCCTGGTGCCGTGCGGGGGATCCGGCGCGATCCCGGTCACAGCCGGGCCCGCGCGCCGGCGCGCAGGTCGTGGCACCTGGGGGAGCGGCGGGGCAGGTGGGCGGACGTCCGCCGAGGTGGTGGCGGACGGTCGGCACCGGTGATCACGGTGCGTCACCGGGTGCCGGATCCGGTGGCTCCGTCGCCCGTGCGGCGGTCACGAATGGTGATGTTCCCATTCGTCGCGATTGACCTGCGGTTGCGCCGTCCGGCGCCCTCGGAGGCGCGTCGGGCCTGCTCCGAAGGGTCCAGCGGCGTTGTTCCGCGGGGGTGATCCGTGTCCCAATCGGACTCCCCGTGCGTCCTCGATTTCGTAGAGTATAAATCTTCTTTTTCGTAACCTTGTTATAAGCCTAACCAGGCAATACCACCCCACCTGGAGGTACGCTCGCCACCTAGGGGTCCATTGATATATAGCATTTGCCTTAGGGGGAGACCAGGGGGCTTGAGATTGGAAGTGGCGCTGCTACCATTTCGGCGCCGGCCGTGGTTCGGCTTTCACCGCACATTAGGCAAAGAGCCCGGTAGTCCGGGTGGTGCTCGACCCGAAGGGCAGACGACGATGGCTGAAGGAAAAGTGGTCCTGCTCTTCCCTGGGCAGGGCGCTTTCGATGGTGAGCCGCTCCGCGCGGCGCACCGGGAACATCCCGAGGTCGCGCGCGTCTTCGCCTCGATCGACCGGGTCGCCGAGGAGATCTTCGACCGCCCGCTCTCACCCCTGCTGTTCGGTCCCCGCCCGGTCGACATCGCCGATCTGCTCCGCGACGACCCGTGGGTGTCCCAGCTCGCCATCTACGGCAGCGACCTCGCCGCGCACGAGGTGCTGACCGCGCAGGGCCTGCGCCCGGACGTCCTGGTGGGCCACAGCCTCGGCGAGATCGCCGCGCTGGTGGCCGCCGGTGCCTACTCGGTCGAGGACGGCGCCCGCGTCGTCGCCCACCGGGTGCTGGCCGTGGAGGCCCTCTCGCCCGACGGCTACCTGGCCGCGCTCGCCACGTCGCGCACGCGCGCGCAGCTGCTGGTCGAGCTGGTCGGCGACCCGCTGGTCGCGGTCGCCGCGGAGAACGACGACCGCCAGGTCGTGGTCAGCGGCGCCTCCGCGGGGATGGACACCGTCCAGGTCGTCGCCCGCCACCTCGGCATCGCCTCGGTGCGGCTGCACTCGCCGTTCCCGTTCCACTCGCCGGTGTTGAGACCGGCCGTCGCCGAGTTCGCCGACCGCGTCCGCGGCCTGCCCCGGCGACGCGCGGACGTGCGGGTCTACTCCCCGATCCTGCGCCGCTACTACGACGAGTCCGACGTGCTGCCCGACCTGCTCGCCGCGCACCTGGTGCAGCCGGTGGCGTTCGCCGACGCGCTGCGCCGCGTGCACGCCGACGGCGGCCGGGTCTTCGTCGAGTGCGGCGCGCTGACCGCGCTGACCAGGCTCGTGCGGTCCGTCGTCCCGCACGGCACCACGGTGCTGTCGACGTTCACCCCGGTCGACGGCGACGGCCTGGCGCTCACCGCGACGCTGGCCGCGCTGCGGGCGGGCGGGTGGCTCAAGGGCGAGTCCGTGCGCAGGCTCGGCGAGACGCTGGCGCCCGGTGTGGATCCCGAGGTGTTCGCCGCGTTCTGGGCGGACAACCGCGCCGAGGTCACCGCGCTGGTCGCCGCCCGCGTGGACGCGTTCGCGACCGGGACCGCGCCCGCGGCCCCGACCCCGCCGCCCATGCGGCTGGTCGCGCTGCCCGCCGAGCCGCCGGAGCCCCCGGTGGTGAAACTGGCCGCGGTGCCGACCTCGGCGGTCGACCGGGAGAACCTGCTGGTGGAGGTGCGGTCGGTTTACGCCGCCGCGCTGGAATACCCGGAAGAGGTGTTCACCGACGACGTCCTGCTCGAAGCGGAGCTGGGCGTGGACTCGGTGAAGCAAATCGAGTTGATGACCAGGGTCGCCACTCGGTACGGCATTTCCGAGCAGGCGCAAGGAGTCCGGCTCGCCGACTACGACACGATGGGCAAGGTGGTCGACTTCGTCCACGCCGCCATCGTGGAAGGACACCTCGATTACCCCGTCGCCGCCACCAAGTAGCAGGATGCGCACGATGCGTGATCTCACCGGGAAACTGGCCTTGGTGACGGGTGGCGCGCGCGGGGTCGGCAAGGCGATCGCCACCGAGCTCGCCGCCCGCGGCGCGCACGTGCTGGTCAACTACTTCCACTCGCACGACGCGGCCAAGGCGACGAAGGCCGAGATCGAGGCCACCGGTGCCCGCGTCGACCTGCTGCGCGCGTCGATCGCCCGTTCGGACCAGACCACTAGGCTGTTCGAGGAGATCGCGCAGCGCTACGGCCGCCTCGACGTCCTGGTGAACAACGCGGCCGACGGCGCGCTGGTCCCGGTGGACGAGGTGACCGACGACCTGCTGGACCGCGCGCTGGACACCAACCTCAAGGGAGCGCTGCGCTGCTCCCGGCTGGCCGCGCCGCTCATGGCGGGCCGCGGCGGCTCGATCGTCACGGTCTCCGCGCTCGGCGGGTCCCAGCTGGTGATGGCGAACTACCTAGCCTGCGCGCCGGCGAAGGCCGCGGCCGAGGCCGCCATGCGCTACCTCGCCGTCGAGTTCGCCCCGCTGGGGATCAGGGTCAACACCGCGTCGGCCGCGATGCTCGTCAGCGACGTCGCCGACCAGTTCCCCGACGCCGCGGCCATGCAGCGGGTCATCGAGCGGTCCACGCCCTTCGGCAGGCTCGGCACCCCGGCCGAGTTCGCCCGCGTGGTCGCGTTCCTCGCCTCCGACGACGCCGCGTGGGTCACCGGCCAGGTGATCCTCGCCGACGGCGGGCTCAGCCTCGGCGCCGCGACGCTGTCCCCGCCCAAGGCCGCACCGGCCGTCGAGGAGCCCGAGGTCGACGACGACACCATCGCCGTGGTCGGCATGGGTATGGTCGTGGCCGGTGCGAACGGTCCGGACGAGTTCTGGCGGCTGCGGCTCGACGGCGCGGAGCTGTTCGCGCCCGCGCCGCCGGACCGCTGGGAGCGGGCCAACTTCCACTCGGCCGACCACGCCGCCGAGGACAAGGGCTACCAGGACAACGGGGTCTTCATCACCGACTTCACGCCCACCGGCGCGGACGACGCCGACGGCGAGCTGACCACCCGGTGGCTGCGGCACTCGCTGGAGCAGGCGCTCGACGGCGTGACGTCCCGGCCGGAGGACCGCTTCTCCTTCCACGTGGGCTACACCGCCGACGGCAGCCAGCACCTGGAGGAGGCCGGGGTGCTCGCGGCCGCGACCTCCTTGTCCGCCGAGGTGCTCGACGGGCTGGCGCTGACCGACGCCGACCGCGCCGAGGTGCTCGACGGCGTGGCGAAGACCCTGGGGGACCGCTACCGGCGAGGCGCCCACGACCCGTCGCGGTTCCTGCCGCACCGGGTCGGCGCGCTGGCGATGGAGGGCCTGCTGCCGGAGGGCACCGAGGTGTCCATGGTGGACACCGCGTGCTCGTCCTCGTTGTACGCCATCGACATCGGCATCAAGGGCCTGCTGATGGGCCGGAGCGACGTCGCGGTCTGCGGCGGCGCGTTCGCCCTCGCCCCGCGCGGCACCGTGCTGTTCGCGAAGCTCCAGGGCCTGTCCGAGCGCGGCGACGTGCGGTCGCTCGACGCCGACGCCGACGGTGTCGTCTTCGCCGACGGCGCCGCGGTCGTGGTGCTGAAGAAGCTCGGCCGCGCCAAGGCCGACGGCGACCGGGTGCTGGCCGTCGTCGACGCCGTCGGCTCGTCGTCGGACGGCAAGGGCAAGGCCGTCTACGCGCCCAACGCCGACGGGCAGGACCTGGCCGTGCGCCGCGCGCTCGCGGGCCGCGTGACGGGCGGCGAGGACGTCGACTGGGTGCTCGCGCACGCCACCGGCACGCCCGCGGGCGACCTGGCCGAGTTCACCACGCTGCGCCGCCACTTCGGCACGACCCGGCCGACCGCGGTCACGTCCAACAAGTCGCTGATCGGCCACACCGGCTGGGCCGCCGGGGTCGTGTCGGTGATCGAGGCCGTGCTGGGGCTGGCCAACGACACCATCCCGCCGCAGCACCGGTTCACCGCGCCGCCGGAGGAGTTCCGGATGGCGGACACCGGGCTGGAGGTGCCGACCGGGCCGCGGCCGTGGCCGCGCGAGCGGGGCAGGCCGCGCACGGCCGCCGTGTCCGGCTTCGGGTTCGGCGGCACGAACGCGCACGTGCTGCTGCGCGACCACGTCCCCGGCGAGCCGCCGCGCACCGCCGACCGCACCGACCGGAAGGTCGTGGTGGTCGGCTGGTCCGGCCACGTCCCCGGACTGTCCACTCCGGACGAGGTGGCGCGCTGGCTGCACGGCGGCCCCGCCCCGGCGGACGGCTTCGGCGAGACCTACCCGGCGCCGCCGTTCGCCGAGGTCCGGCTGCCCGCCTCCACGGTCCGCACGGTCGACCGGTGCCAGCTCATGGCCCTGCACTGCGCGCGCGACCTGCGGGGGCAGCTCGGCGGCCTGTGGGACTCCGGCGCCGAACGCGCGGGCGTGGTCGTCGGCAACCTCGGCCCCACCAGGTCGGCGATGCTCTACGCCACCCGCTGCTACCTCGACGACATGGCGGTCGCGCTGGCCGACCACCCGGCCGTGGCCGCCGCGCCGGAGTTCACCGAAGCCCTGGCGGCGCGGGTGCGCGAGCTGGTGCCACCGTCCAACGAGGACTCGTTCCCCGGCATGATGCCGAACGTGGTCTCGGCCAGGATGGCGAACTACTTCGACCTCAACGGCCCCAACATCACCCTGGACTCCGGCCTGTCCTCGGCGCTGACCGCGTTCGACGTGGCGCACCGCTACCTCGTCGCCGGGGAGCTGGACTACGCGCTCGTCGGCGGCTTCAACGGCAACGCGCTGCCCGAGTACCGGGCGCTGCTGGGCGACCTGGTGCCCGCGGACGTCCCGCTGGCCGAGGGCGCCTTCCTGTTCGCCCTCACCACCGAGGAGAACGCCGCCGCGCACGGGCTCCCGGTGCTGGCGACCCTGGACGTGCCGGGTCCCGAGCACCGCCGCGCGGTCGACTGCGGCCCGTCCTCCCCGGAGCTGGCCCGCTACGCCGGGGCAGCGGGCGCCGTGGCGGTGGCGCGGGCGCTGACCGGCCCCGCCGGTCCGGTGAGCGTGGTCTGCGACGGCGTGCGGGTCGACCTGACCGTGGCCGCGAAGCCCGCCGCCGACCTGCCGCGCCGCTACGTCGAGCCGGAGACGCCCGCCGAGGTCAGCAGGTTCGTGCCCCGGCTGCGCGAGAGCGCCGCCCGCGCCGTCCGCCCGGAGCTGCCGTTCTTCCCGCCCGGCACGGTCGTGGTGACCGACCACCCCGAG
This sequence comes from Umezawaea tangerina, assembly GCF_003002815.1. Classification (GTDB taxonomy): domain Bacteria; phylum Actinomycetota; class Actinomycetes; order Mycobacteriales; family Pseudonocardiaceae; genus Umezawaea; species Umezawaea tangerina. The sequence goes on from NZ_PVTF01000010.1 coordinate 294,850, forward strand.
CTGCTGGACCGGGTGACCGTGCCCGACGACACCGTCGTGCTGTCGACCCGGCCGCTGGACCGACCGCGCGCGGGCTGGCACGAGCTGACCGAACGCACGCCGCTCGCGGTCCGCACCGCGCTGGCGGGCTCCACCGCGCGGCACCTGCGCCTGGTCGCCGACCTCGGCGCCGTGCCCACCCGCGCCGCCGTGCACGCGGGCGACGACCGGCTGACGGTGCTGCACGAGGCCGCGTTCCTGGTGGTGCAGGAGCGGTACTCCCTGCTGGCCGAGGGCGGCTCGTTCATCTCGCTGCTGCTCGGCGCCCGCCCCGACGGCCGCGACCACCCGTGCCACGGGCTGTTCTCCGCGCTGGTCAAGTGCAGCTACCACGAGCTGCCGGACTGCCTGGTGTTCGGGCTCTTCACCGCGGACGACGACTTCGCCACCGCCGTGCGCCGCACCGAACGGGAGAGCGCGTCCGAACGGCTCTACCCGGTGGTCGTGCTCGACCCGGACGGCGCGGGCGGCACGGTCCGCAAGACGCTGGAGCTGGTGCCCGAGGCGGTCGAGCTGGCCGACCCGACGACGGCCATGCTGTCGGAGGACTCCGTCGTGCTGGCGACCGGCGGCGCGCGCGGCATCACCGCCGAGGTGGTCAAGGAGCTGGCGCGCGCGTTCCGGCCGACGCTGTACCTGTTGGGCAGCAACCCGTTGGACCGCTACGGCCCCGAGGTGTTCGAGGGCACCGACGAGGAGTTCGCGGCCGGACGGCGGCACTTCATCCGCTCCGAGCTGGCCGCCCGCCGCGGCGCGCTCGTCGCCGGGCTCAACCGCGAGTTCGACCGGATGGTCGACGCCCGCGCCGCGCACCGCAACATCGCCGAGATGGTCGAGCACTGCGGCGCGGGCCGGGTCACCTACCTCACCTGCGACGTCACCGACCGCGCCGCGGTGGCCGCGGCGGTCGAGCGGGTGCTCGCCGCGCACGACCGGATCGACCTCGTCGTCAACGCCGCGGGCCGCAACAGGTCCGCGCTGATCCCGGACAAGGACTTCGCCGAGTTCCGCGCCATCCGCGACCTCAAGGTCGACGGCTACCGCAACCTCAAGAGCGCGCTGCGCGACCGGCCGCCCGCGATGTGGTGCAACTTCGGCTCCCTGCTCGGCCACTTCGGGCTGGCGGGCGAGCTGGACTACGGCTCCGGCAACGACTTCCTGGCCTCCGCGGCCGACCACGCCGCCACCCTGTCGGGCACCGACGAGTTCACCGTCGGCTGGACGCTGTGGGACGGCGTCGGCATCGGCGCGGACGTGCTGGCCCGCTCGTACTTCAAGCGCGGCGGCCTCTACACGCACATGGCCATCACCGAGGGCGTCCAGCACTTCGTGCGCGAGCTGCACGCCCGCAACCGGCACCCGTTCGTCCTGCACATGGGCGACGCGGAGCTGGAGCTGGGCCGCAGGCTCTACCCCGGCTACCTGGAGTCCGGCGACACCGCGCCGCCCTCGGTCCACACCGCCGAGTTCGACCCCGGCGCGCTCCCGGACGTCGGGCACCACCTGGTGCGCGGCACGCCGACCGTGCCCGCGAGCTGGGTCACCGAGCTGGCCGCGGTCGCCGCCGCCCGGCTCGTGCCGGACCTGGAGGTGGTCGGCTTCGCCGACCTGAGGTTCGAGCACTTCGTGCAGGCCACCCCGGCGGGGCCGAAGCGGATCACCGCGCGGCTGCTGGAGCGGGGCGACGAGGTGACCTCGGTGCAGGTGCGGATCACCGTGGACGTCGTGTCGCCCGGCGGTGTCCGGCTCGTCGAGGACCGGCTGCTGAGCAGCGTCGTGGTGCGGTTCGCCCGCGAGTTCCCGCGCGCCCCGCACTGGGAGGCGTGGTCGGACGACGACGAGGTCGCGCTGCCCGACCCCTACCACCACGACTCCTCACCGGTCCGGCTGACGGGCCCGTTCGTCGCCACCGCCGACACCCGCTGGAACCCGCAGGGCAAACGCGCCCGGTTCGCGCCCGCGCTGCCGGGCCCGTCGTCGTTCACGGTGCCCGCCGTGCTGCTGGACGCCATGGTGCGCACCGAGGTGCTCGCGCTGGTCGACGGGCGGCTGCCGGTCGCCGTCCCGGTGTCGATCCGGCGCATCGACCTGTACCAGCGCGCCAACGACCACGACCTGGTCCGGCTGCACGGGGACCTGGAGATCCACGCCACCCCGGCCGAGTCGACGATCGGCCGCGCCGCGCCCGGCAACAGGTTCGTCGCCACCACGGCCGACGGCCGTGTCGTCGCCCAGATCCACGACGTCGAGGCGACCGCCCTCGGGTACGTCGACCCCCGCACCGCCGCGACCACGCGAGCGTGACCGTCCACGAGGAGAACCCGGTGGCAGAACAGGTGATCGCGCCCGGCCCCAGCGGCAGCCAGCTGCGGCGGTTCGACCGCGACGCGATCGGGTTCGTGACGGGCCTGGAGCAGGAGTACGGCGGGGTCGTGCGGATCTCGCTCGGACCGTTCGTGGTGCACCTGGTCAGCGACCCGGCCGCGGTCAAGCACATCCTCCAGGACAACGCGAAGAACTACGTGCGCGGCAAGTTCTACGGCAACTTCGACCTGTTCTTCGGGCGCGGCATGCTCACCACCGACGGCGCGGAGTGGCGCGAGCGCAGGCAGGTCAGCCAGCCGTTCTTCCACAAGCCCCGGCTGGTGGAGAAGTCGCCCGCCATCACCGAGTGCGCCTCCGACCTGGTCGACCAGTGGGAGGCCGCCGCCGACCGCGGCGACCCGGTCGACGTGACCGACGGCGTGATGACGCTGGCGATGGGCGTGTTCGGGAAGATGTTCCTCGGCGTCGACCTGCGGCCGCACTCCGCCGAGCTGCAGCCCGCCACGCTGTTCGCCATGCAGGCGGTGCTGCGCAGCGGGTCGGTGTCGCAGCTGCTGCCGCGCTGGGTGCCGACGAGGTACCGGCGCACGTCCACCGCGCACCGCGCGACCCTCGACCGGGTGCTGGACGACGTCGTCGAGCGGCACGTGCGCGGCGAGGTGCAGGAGCACACCGTGGTGTCGGCGCTGCTGGCGGCCCGCGACGAGCACGGCGCGCCGTGGCCGCGCGAGGCCGTGCTGGCGGAGCTGAAGACGCTGTTCCTGGCCGGGCACGAGACCACCGGGTGCAGCATCGTGTGGACGCTGCACGCGATCTCCCAGCACCCGGAGGTGCGCCGCGGGCTGGAGGCCGAGCTGGCGACCGTCCTGGGTGGACGGACGCCGACCGTCGAGGACCTACCCGCCCTCGATCACCTGCGACACGTGGTGGCGGAGTCGTTGCGCCTGTACCCCGCGGTGTGGTCGTATCCACGCGACGTCGTGGCCGACGACACGATCGGCGGCTACCACGTCCCCGCGGGCAGCTCGGTGCTGCTGTCGTCCTACGCGACGCAGCACAGCCGGAGCCTGTGGGAGAACCCGGAGGCGTTCGACCCGCGGCGGTTCTGCCCGGCCCACCAGGACGGGGACCGGCCGAAGTACGCGTACTACCCGTTCGGAGGCGGAGCCCGCAAGTGCATCGGTTTCGAGGCGGCGTTGATGGAGGTCCAGCTCGTCGTCGCCACGGTCGTCCAGCGGGTGCGGATGGATTTGACGCCCGGCAGGCCGACCGGCATCTGGCCGAAGGCGTCGCTGCGCCCCGTGCCGAACGTCCTGATGACCGCGACGCGCGTGTCGTCATGAGCACCCGGCGGTTCGTCTGGCACCCGCGGCGCACGCCGATGCCGGACGCGCGGCCGTCGGAGCTGTTGGCGGGCAAGCGGATCCTGCTCATCGGCGGGACGGACGAGTCGGTGGAGGCGGTCGGGGCGGCGCTGCGCGAGCACGGCGCGGTGCTCGTCGAGCCGGGCCACCTGCGCGACGCCGACGACCGGCCGGACGGGGTCGTCGACCTCACCTCCGACGGCGGGATCGACGACGACTGGCGACCCGCGCTGCTGCGCACGATCGGCGCGCTGCGCGGGTGCTACGACGCCTGGGCGGAGGAGACCGACGCGGCCAGGACCTGCTACGTCGCCGTGACCTACCTCGGCGGGCGGATGGGGTACCGGGACGCGGGCGACCGGCCGTGGGGTGGGCTGTGGGCGGGGCTGGCCAAGACGCTGCACCAGGAGCTGCCCAACCTGAACACCAAGGTCGTCGACATCGACCCGGCCGACGTCGACGCGCTGCCCGGTGTCCTGCTGCGCGAGCTGTACCGGTGGGGGGCCTACGAGGTGGGCTACTCCGACGGCGTGCGGTACACCCTCGCCCCGCGCCGCGAGGACGGCGTCGAGCCGACGATCCGGCTCGACGAGTCGGACGTGGTGCTGGTGTCCGGTGGCGGGCGCGGCATCGGGTTCGCGGCCGCGACGAGCCTGGCCGCCGCGCACGGGTGCCGCGTGGTCGTCACCGGGCGCCACCCGCTGCCCGGCCGGGACGAGCCGTGGAGCGCGCTGGACGACGAGGAGTTCAAGGCGCACCAACGGGACCTGTGGATCCGGGCCAGCGCGGACGGGTCGCTGGCGGCCGTCCGCGCCGAGACCACGAGGATGGCGCAGCGCAGGCTGCTCGCGGCGAACCTGGCCTCGGCGCGCGCCGAGGGGCTGCGGCTGGACTACGAGGTGTGCGACTTCACCGACCGCGCCCAGGTGGACGACCTGCTCGCCCGGCTCGGTCCCGCGCTGTCCGGTGTCGTGCACAACGCGGGCGTGGACACCGCCACCAGGCTGCCCCGGCTGTCGGACGACGACATCGTGCGCACGATCGCCACCAAGGTCGACGGTTTCGTCCACCTGTTCGCCGCGCTGCGCGACCGGCCGCTGAAGTTCTTCTCCAACACCGGGTCCATGAGCGGGCGGCTGGGCGGCATGGTCGGCCAGATCGCCTACGCCGCCGCCAACGACGGCCTCACCAGGCTCGGCCTGTGGGCCGACGCGCGGGCCGGGTTCCCGGTCTCCACGCTGTGCTGGCCCACGTGGGAGCGGATGGGGCTGATCACCAACTACGACGCCGCCGTCCGGTACATGACCGCCATCGGCGCCGAGGAGGGCGTGCGGCGCTGGGTCGACGAGCTGCTGGCCCCCGCCCACGGCGAGGTCACGTTCCTCGGCGCGCTCGGCAGCGCGCTGAACCCGGTGCAGGTGCGGGGTTTCCCGCTGCACCGCGAGGTCCCCGAGTTCGCCGCCGTGTACCCGCGGATCTTCCACCTCGGCACCCCGGTCAGCTACCGGCCCGGCGCCGAGCTGGTGGCAGACGTCCGGTTCGACGGCACCAGCGCCCCGGTGCTGACCGACTTCGCCGTCTCCGGCGAGCCCGCGGTCCCGGTCGGCGCGCTGCTGGAGAACGCGCTCGCCTCGGCGGTGTGGGTGCACCCGGCCGGTGACGAGCCGAGGGTGTCGTGGATCGGCGACGTGTCGGTGTGCCTGGACGGCATGCGGCTGGACGGGGGAGCGGTCGAGCTGCGCCGCACGACGGCGCTGTCCACTGTGGACGGCCGTCCGGTGGTCGACGTGCTGTTCGAACGCCTCGGCCTCGGCCCGGTGGCCCGGCTGCGGCTGGGCTACGAGCCCGACGACGACTCGGCCGCGCCGGTCGCCGTGCGCGCGGCCCGCGACTCGGCGGCCTCGGCCCCGGTCCGCTGGCTCGGCGCCGTCATCCCGGTCGCGACCTGGCACGAGGGCGGTCCGGAGAACCGCACCGCGCTGGTCCGCGAGCCCTGCCCGGCCGACCTGTGGACCGTGCCGCTGACCCCGCCGCTCGCGCTCCCGCTGGCGGCGGTGGAGAACATCGTCCGCTCGGTGCTGCGCGTCCGACCGGGCCCGTTGCTGCGGTTGACCCGCCTGATCCCGCACGGCCCGCCATCGGCCACCAGCCGCATAGACGGAGACCCCGTCCGCGGCCGCTGGCACGTGGTCGACCCGACCGACGACCGACCGGTGCTCACCGCGTCGACCCCCACTTCCCCCACCCACCCGGAGGACCAGATGGCGAGCACCGTGGATCCCGAAGCCGTGCACCGCGAAGTAGCCGACATCCTCGTGCGCGTCCTCGGCGACTACGGCGTCACCGCCGACTCGGTCACCAGGGACACCGACCTGCACACCGACCTCCAGTTCGAGAGCATCGGCACCGACCTCCCGGTGCTGCTGGGCCACCTCGGCGCCCACTACGGCGGTCGGGTCGACCTCTTCGCGTACCTGCGGGGCCTGGAGATGACCGAGCTGGTCGACCTGAAGGTCGGGTCCCTTGTGGACGCGGTCGTCGACCAGCTCCGCTCGGCCCCGGCGGACGTGCCGCCGACGGCCCCGCCCGCGTACCCGCCGACCACGCACCCCGCCCCGCCCTCCGGCGGCGACGGCACGGCCAAGCGCTTCCTCTTCGTGGTCCCGCCGATGACCGGGCACGTCAACCCGACCATCGGGGTCGCCGCGAAGCTCGTGGAACAGGGCCACCAGGTCGCCTGGGCCGGGTACGCCCCGCTGCTGCGCCCGATCCTGGGCCCCGACGCCGTGGTGTACGACTGCGCGGTTCCGCCCGCCGCCGCCCGGTGGAGCGAACGCGGCCCCGAGGTGCGGAGCATGCGCTCCATCAAGGTCATGTGGGAGGAGCTGCTCGAACCGCTGGCCCACGCCATGGTCCCCGGCGTGCGCAAGGCGGTAAGCGATTTCACCCCGGACGTCGTGGTCGCCGACCAGCAGGCCCTCGCGGGCGCGCTGGTCGCGGGCGCGGCGGGCCTGCGGTGGGCCACCTCCGCCACCACGCCCGCCGAGCTGATCGACATGGAGGCCGGGCTCCCGAAGGTCATGGACTGGCTGGCGGGCCTGTTCGAGGGGCTGCGCAAGGAGTACGGCGGCCCGTCCACCGACCTGCGCTACTCACCGGACCTCGTCCTCGCCTACACGACGGAGGACATGGTCGGTCCCGTCCCGCGGCCGGAGCCGATCGCCTACGTCGGCCCGTCCATCCACCCGCGACCGGCCGAGGTGGACTTCCCGTGGGACCGGCTGGACCCGCACCGCTCGCTGGTGCTGGTCAGCCTGGGCACCATCAGCGTCGGGGCGGGCACCCGGTTCCTGGCCGAGGCGGTCGCCGCCGTGCGGGAGAGGTCGGCACGACTGCAGGCCGTGGTCGTCGACCCCACCGGCACCACCGCGGGTGACGACGACGTGATCGTGCTGCCCGCGGTCCCGCAGCTGGAGCTGCTCGGCTCGGCGGACGTGGTGGTCTGCCACGCGGGCCACAACACCGTGTGCGAGGCGCTGGACCACGGGCTGCCGCTGGTGGTCGCGCCGATCCGCGACGACCAGCCCATCGTCGCCGCCCAGGTCGAGGCCGTGGGCGCGGGCATCCAGCTCCGCTTCGGACTGGCCGGGGCCCGGCACATCGGCCGGGCGCTGGACGCGCTGCTCGACGACCCGTCCTACCGGCGGGAGGCGGCCAGGATCAGGGCCGCCTTCCACGCCGCGGGCGGTGCCGACACGGCCGCCGCCCACCTGGAGAGCTACGCGGTCCGCGGCTGACCCCGGACGCGCGAGTGCCCATCCCGCGTGCGGGACGGGCACTCGACGCCGTCGTGCGAAGACCTAGTCGGCCTGCCAGCCCTGCGACCCGCCGAGCCCGTACAGCAGCCGCTCCATCACCTGCGGGTCCACCTCGGTGGCCTCCGGCGGCAGCCCTTCGGCCGCGGGCGACCTGCGGGGCTCGCGGCGCGGCAGCGGCACGGCCGAGGCGGTCATGCCGCGCGGCAGCGGGAGCTCGCACCACAGCAGCGTGCACCCGTCGTCCAGCTGCAGCACGCCCGCGTGCCTGCCCTTGAGCGCGTTGGTCGGCGACGGCTTCGGCGCGTACGGGTCGATCTCGACCTCGAGGATCAGCATGTTGCCCGACAACCGCAACCGAAGCGTGATGAAACCGGGCGCGCGGTGGTTCGCCGTGTCCACGACGGACGCCACCAGGTGCCCGAGCACGTGGGCCGCCTCGTCCTGCATCGGCCGCAACGACCACTCGGCCAAGGAGAACCGCGCGAAGAGCTCGGCGCAGTTCACCGCGCTGGGTAGCGCGACGAGCTGCAGGTCGTCGACCTGTTCGGTACGGGCGTTCACCTGGCTCCTTCCGTCATGCGCGTCCGGCGCGAGTGGTGGCCGGAATCGTGCCACAACCGGGTGAAGAAGTGGTACGCCGGTGTCTAGGAGAGATACGCAGGGTGTGGGCCATTAGTTCGGACCAGTTTTTCCGGGTGTGCCGTGACCTCGGGTGGAGCAATCGACACGACGTTTTTTACCACCTGTGACGCCGTCTGACCAGGGGCTGAGCCGCGCAGGTCCGCCGGGCCCGCCCCCGGTGGGGCGAACTCGGCCGTGACCTGGTGAATCACCACTGGCCACGCCGGGGCGAATCGGTGGCCGGTCGTCGCGCCCCGCGATCGGGCCGGTCCGGTGTCCGGAACGGACACCGCGGTCGACCCGCGGGCGCCGCCCCGACGATTCGTCACGGCGACGGGCCGCCGGCCGGAGCCGTCCCGAGCCCCGCCGGCCGAGGTGTCCGACGGGTCGGCGTGGTCGGCGGGGCGGTCGGTCGGGACCGGCGTGCCGTTCGGTCGGGAACGCGGCGGAACCCCCGTCGTGAATGCGCGCGGGAGAGGGGAGCGGAATTAGTCCAGGCCGCGAACTAAATGGACCGCATAGTCCGTCGCGACAGTCGCGTCAAGCGCTCCGACGACCGGAACTTTCTTGCGTAGCAACAACTGCTGGTCCGGTTGGGCTAGCAAGCCGCGGCAGAGGACGATTTCGGCTGGCCAGCAAACTAAATAACTAGTCCATTAGTGGGACTTGGGGATGCAGGTTGTTGCCTGGGAGCGTTCCACTGCGCCTTAATTCATCGGACGTTACCGGCAGGAAACCGACGCTCAACACGTGTTCGAGTGGCTCGATTCGTTGATCCGACAGACGAACCCGGCGGTGTCCGTGCACCCTTCACCGGCCCTCAGATCCCTCCCCACCAGCCAGCCCGCCGACCAGGCCGCCGTGCGCCGGAGCAACCTCGCGCTGGTGCTGCGGCACCTCGGCGCCCGCGGCTCCCGCTCCCGCGCGGGCATCGCGGCGGACACCGGGCTGAACAAGGCCACGGTGTCCAGCCTGGTGGCCGAGCTGGTCGAGCGCGGGCTGGTGCGCGAGGGCGAGCCGCACCGGGCCGGGTCGGTCGGGCGACCGGGGCGCGGTGTCGAGCTGGACGGCCGCCGGGTCGGCGGGATCGGCGTGGAGATCAACGTCGACTACCTGACCGCGCTGGTGCTCGACCTGACCAAGACCGTCCTGTTCGAACAGCGGGTCGCGCTCGACGTGCAGGCGCTGCCCCCGGAGGAGGTGCTCGACGCCGTCGCGGAGCTGACTTCCCGCGCGGTAAGGGAATGCGCGCGACGCGGCGTGCTCCCGGTCGGCGTGACGATCGCGATCCCCGCGCTGGTCGACGTCGAGGGCGGCGTGGTCGCGTTCGCGCCGAACCTGCACTGGCGCGACGTGCCGGTGGTGCGCGGGATGACCGACCGGCTGGCCGGGCTGCTGGCCCGGTACCCGATGCCCGTCCGGATGGCCAACGACGCGAACCTGGGCGCGCTGGGCGAGTACGCGATGGGCGGCGTCGCGGGCACGCCCGACCTGGTCTACCTGGCTGGCGAGATCGGCGTCGGCGGCGGCGTGATCGTGGGCGGGCGGCTCCTCGGCGGCGCTGAGGGGTTCTCCGGCGAGATCGGCCACATCCAGCTCGACCCGGCGGGCCCCGACTGCGGCTGCGGACGGCGGGGCTGCTGGGAGACGCTGGTCGGCATGGCCGGGATGCTCCGGCTCGCCGCCGACGCGGACGACCCGGTCAGCGACCCGTCGCTGGACCTGGAGCAGCGGATGGACATGATCCGCCGCCGCGCGGAGACCGGGGACCGGCGCACGCTCGACGCGCTGGGGAAGGTCGGTGCCGGACTCGGTGTCGGGGCGTCGATCCTGATCAACGTCTTCAACCCCGGCGTGGTCGTCCTCGGCGGCTACTTCGCCTCCCTGGGCCCGTTCCTGCTCGGCCCGATGACGGCCGAGCTGCGGGCCCGCGTGATCGCGCCGGACATCGGCGGCTGCCGGGTCGAGCTGTCCCGGCTGGGGTTCGCCGCGGCGTCGCGGGGCGGCGCGAACGTCGCCCTCGAAGCGGTGCTCGACGACCCCGCGCTGGTGCCCCTGCTGTCCGCGGCCAGGAGCAGCGGGTGAACGGCCACGCTCCGCCGCGACCGCCGTCCGCCGTGCGACGGACGTAGGGAGGACCATGGCCAGGACCGGGGTGTGGCTCATCGGGGCGCGGGGATCCGTTGCCACGACGGCGATCGCGGGCGCCGCCGCGGTGCGGGCGGGCGCGGCACCGCCCACCGGGTGCGTCAGCGACCTGCCCGACTTCGCCGAGGCGGGCCTGCCGGGCTGGGGCGAGCTCGTGTTCGGCGGCCACGACATCGTCGACACCCCGCTGGTGCGCCGGGTCGAGCAGCTCGTGCGGGGCGGGGTGATCCCGGCCCGGCTCGCCGACCTGGTGTGGACCGACCTCACCGTGGCGGAGGGCGAGATCCGCGACGGCGCCACCCGCGACCCGGCCAGGCTGATCGGCGACATCGCCTCGTTCCGGCGCCGCAACCGGGTCGAGCGGGTGGTGGTGGTCAACGTGGCGTCCACCGAACCGGCGTGCCCGCCGCACCCCGCCCACAACTACCTGGCGGACCTGGACCGGGCGCTGCACTCCCTGCCCGCCAGCTCGCTCTACGCCTACGCGGCGATGCGGGCGAGCTGCGGCTACGTCGACTTCACCCCGTCGACCGGCGCGTGGCTGCCCGCGCTGGACGAGCTCGCCCACGTGATCGGCGTGCCGTACGCGGGCCGGGACGGCAAGTCCGGCGAGAGCCTGCTGCGGTCGGTGCTGGCGCCGATGTTCGCCCGCCGCGCGCTGGACGTGGTGTCGTGGTCGGGCACCAACCTGCTGGGCGGCGGCGACGGGGCCACCCTCGCCGACCCCGCCGCGGCGGCCAGCGAGAACGCGGCCAAGCAGCGCGCGCTGGAGGGGGAGCTCGGCGACCGGGTCGACGGGCGGGTGCACATCGACCACGTGCCCGCGCTCGGCGACTGGAAGACCTCCTGGGACCACGTGCTGTTCGAGGGCTTCCTGGGCACCAGGATGACGTTGCAGGTCACCTGGCAGGGCTGCGACCCGGCACTGGGCGCGCCGCTGGTGCTGGACCTGGCGCGGTTCATGGCGGTCGCCGACGAGCCGGGTCCGGTGCAGGCGCTGGGGTTCTTCTTCAAGGACCCGGTCGGGTCCGGTCCGCACGGCCTGGCGGCGCAGTACGACGCGCTGCGCGACTGGGCGTACCGGTGAGGCCCCGCGCGGTGCCGGTGCGGACACCGGCCGTGTACGGGCTCGCGACCGCGGCGCTGTCCGCCGCGGTCGCGGTGGAGGCCGGTGCGCCCTCCCCGGTGCTCGGGGGCGCACCGCACGGCGGTCGTCGGACGACCGCCGGTCCGGCGCACCTGGTGGCGGCCCGCGATCCGGTGCCGCGCCAGGTGCGCAGGGCGGTCGGCACGGCCTTGGCTGCGCTGGCGTCCCCGGTGGTCCACGGGGGTGGGGGATGAGCGACTGGAAGTCCGAGGCGCTGCGCAGGATCGCGGCCGACCCGGCGGCCATCCGCGAGCTGTTCCCGGTGGTGCGCCGCAGGTGTGGTGCCGGCGCGGCGGCGGACGTGCGGGCGGAACTGCTCGCCGCGCTGCCCGCGACCGCGCTGGCCGAGGAGGTCGCCGGCCTCTACCGGTACGGCGACCCGGCCGAGAAGCGGGCCGTCCTGGCCGCGCTGTCCGCGCTGCCGGTCGGCGACGCGGGCCTGCCGCTGGTGCGGGAAGCGTTGCGCACCAACGACACCACGCTGGTGGCCGCCGCGCTCGGCCCGTACGCGCTGGCGCGGCTGGACCCGGCGGCCTACCGGCAGGCCGTGCTCAAGTGCGTGTTCATGGGCATCCCGCTCGCGGAGATCGGCACCGTGCGGGTGGACGGCGAGCTGCGCGGGATGCTGCGCTCGTTCGCCGACGAACGTTCCGCCGCCGGACGTCCGGTACCCGCCGACGTCGTGACCATCCTCGCCGGGGAGGCCTAGATGCGCATCTTCGACCCGCACGTGCACATGAGCTCGCGCACGACCGACGACTACCAGGCGATGTACGACGCCGGGGTGCGCGCGGTCGTCGAACCGGCGTTCTGGCAGGGCCAGCCGCGCACGTCGGTGGGCAGCTTCGTCGACTACTTCGACTCGCTGCTGGGCTGGGAGCCGTTCCGCGCGGCCCAGTTCGGCATCCGGCACCACTGCACGATCGCGCTGAACCCCAAGGAGGCCAACGACCCGCGCTGCGCCGACGTGCTGGAGGTGCTGCCGCGCTACCTGGTGAAGGACGGCGTGGTCGCGGTGGGCGAGGTCGGCTACGACTCGATGACGCCGGAGGAGGACGAGGCGTTCGCCGCCCAGCTCGCGCTGGCCGTCGAGTTCGAGCTGCCGGTCCTGGTGCACACCCCGCACCGCGACAAGGCCGAGGGCACCAAGCGCACCCTGGACGTGGTCCGCGAGTCCGGCATCGCCCCGGAGCTCGTCGTCGTCGACCACCTCAACGAGCTGACCGTCGGGATGGTCGCGGACTCCGGCTGCTGGATGGGGTTCTCCATCTATCCGGACACCAAGATGGACGAGGCCAGGATGGTCGTGCTCCTGCGCGAGCACGGCACCGCGCGGATGCTGGTCAACTCCGCCGCCGACTGGGGCCGCAGCGACCCGTTGAAGACGGTGAAGACCGGGCGGGCCATGCTCGACGCCGGGTTCACCGCCGACGACGTGGACCGGGTGCTGTGGCGCAACCCCGTGGAGTTCTACGGCCGCAGCGGACGCCTCGAACTGTCCGATGTGGACATCGACCCGACCGCGGGCTTCCAGGGCAGCTCCGTGCGCCGAGGGCAGGGGTGAGCAGGTGCGCTTCCGGCACGCCGACGGCACCACCGTCCACCTCGCCTACTGCACCAACGTGCACGCGGCCGAGGACCTGGCCGGTGTGCTCGCGCAGCTGTCCCGGTTTGGCGAGCCGGTGCGCGAACGCCTCGGCGTCGACCGGCTCGGCCTCGGCCTGTGGCTGGCCAGGCCGGTGGCGAGCGAGCTGGTCGCCGACCGGGCCGCCGTCGCCCGGCTGCGCGCCGAGCTGCGCACCCGCGGCCTGGAGGTGGTGACCCTCAACGGCTTCCCGTACGAGGGCTTCCACGCGCCGGTGGTCAAGCAGGCGGTCTACCTGCCGGACTGGACCGACCCGCGGCGCACCGGCTACACCGTCGACCTGGCCAGGCTGCTGGCCCGGCTGCTGCCCGACGACGTGGCGCGCGGCAGCGTGTCGACGCTGCCGCTGGGCTGGCGCACCCCGTGGACCGCCGCGCACCGCGCCCGCGCCGCCATCCAGCTCGACCGGCTCGCGCTGGAGCTGGCGAAGGTCGACGCCTCGACCGGCAGACCGGTCAGGGTCGGCTTCGAGCCCGAGCCCGGCTGCGTCGTGGAGAACACCGGGCAGGCCGTGCGGCACCTCGCGGACGTGGACACCGACTGGCTGGGCGTCTGCGTCGACACCTGCCACCTCGCGGTCGCGTTCGAGGAGCCCGCGAAGGCGTTCGACCTGCTGGAGGAGGCGGGCCTGCCGGTGGTGAAGGTGCAGGCCTCCTGCGCGCTGCACGCCCGCAACCCGCGCGACCCGTCCACCCGGTACGCGCTGGCGTCGTTCGTGGAACCCCGGTTCCTGCACCAGACCAGGGAAGGCGCGGCGTTCGGCTCGGACGACCTCGACCTGGCGCTCGGCGGCGGCCTGCCGGGCCACGAGCCGTGGCGGGTGCACTTCCACGCCCCGCTGCACGCCGACCCGAGACCGCCGCTGAGCAGCACCCGTCCGGTGCTGCGCGCCTCCTTGCGGGAGCTGTTCGGCGGCGCGACGGCGCTGACCGACCACGTCGAGGTCGAGACCTACACCTGGCAGGTCCTGCCCGACGCGCCCACCGGTGACGCCGGGCTGGTCGCCGGGCTCGCCGCGGAGCTCGGCTGGGTGCGCGGCGAGCTCCGCGGCCTCGGCCTCGAGGAGGTCGCGTGAGCAGACCCGGCAGACCCGGCGACCTCGCCGTCGCACGACCCGGAAGAACCACCCCAGACCGCTGACACGCCCCGTCGACGACCTCGACGCCGCGTTCAGGAGCACCGACCGGAGCACCACCCGCGGCAACGCCCGAACGGCACCCCTGCCGTCGTCGGGCGATGCCCCCTGCCGGAAAGAAGGAAACCCTGCCATGTCCGAACCCCCAGTGGTGTGGGCGCGGGCGCTCGGCGCGACCCTGCTGACCGCCTCCCTGCTGCTACCCCTGTCCGCCGAGGCGGACATCCCCGCGGCCGACTACCAACAGGTCCAGCTCGCCGTGGGCTCGGCCAAGCTCGGCGAGCCGATGTCCTTCACCGTCCTGCCCGACCGCTCGGTCGTGCACACCGCCCGCGACGGCACAGTCCGGGTCACCAACGCGGCGGGCAACTCCACCACGGTCGCGGCGAAGCTCAACGTCTACACCCACGACGAGGAAGGCCTCCAGGGCATCGTCGCGGACCCGAACTTCGCCGCGAACCGCTACCTGTACCTGTACTTCTCACCCCGTCTGTCCACACCGGACGGTGACGCGCCGACCGACGGCACCGCCGCGGACTTCGCCCCGTTCAAGGGCGAGCTGCACCTGTCCCGGTTCGTGCTGAAGACGGACAACACGCTCGACCTGGCCAGCGAGAAGGTCGTGCTGGCCGTGCAGAACGACCGCGGCCAGTGCTGCCACGTCGGCGGCGACCTGGACTTCGACGCCCAGGGCAACCTGTACCTGACCACCGGCGACGACTCGAACCCGTTCGTCTCCGACGGGTACTCGCCCATCGACGAGCGCACGACCCGCAACCCGCAGTTCGACGCCGAGCGCTCCTCGGGCAACACCAACGACCTGCGCGGCAAGGTGCTGCGGATCAAGCCGCAACCCGACGGCACGTACACGATCCCGTCCGGGAACCTGTTCCCGCCGGGCACCGCGCAGACCCGCCCGGAGATCTACGCGATGGGCTTCCGCAACCCGTTCCGGATGAACGTCGACAAGGCCACCGGCGTGGTCTACCTCGGCGACTACGGGCCGGACTCGGGCGTGACCAACGCGAACCGGGGACCCAGCGGGCAGGTGGAGTTCGACCGGATCACCAGCGCGGGCAACTACGGCTGGCCGTACTGCACCGGGTCGAACACCACGACCGAGAGCTACAACCGCTTCACCTTCCCGAGCGGTCCGTCGGGGGCGAAGTACGACTGCGCCACCGGTCCGACCAACACCTCACCGCGCAACACCGGCCTGGCCAAGCTGCCGGTGCCGCGCGCGGCGTGGATCAAGTACGCCGGTGACGAGGGCTCGCCGCCGGAGTTCGGCAGCGGGTCGGAGTCCCCGATGGGCGGGCCGGTGTACCGCTACGACGCCAACCTCAACTCGGCCACGAAGTTCCCGCAGTCCCTGGACGGCAAGTACTTCGCGGGCGAGTACGGCCGCCGCTGGATCAAGGCGATCGGCGTCAACGGCGACGGGTCGCGCGGTGCGATCGAGGCGTTCCCGTGGAGCGGCACCCAGGTCATGGACATGAACTTCGGCCCGGAGGGCGCGCTGTACGTGCTCGACTACGGGACCGGGGCGAACGACCAGGCCCTGTACCGGATCGACTACAAGGGCAACACGCCGCGGCCGCCGACCGCGAAGGTGGCGGCGGACAAGGTGTCCGGCGCGATCCCGCTCACCGTGGCGTTCTCCTCGGCGGGCAGCGCCGACCCCGAGGGCGGGGCCCTGACCTACCGCTGGGAGTTCGGCGACGGCGGCACGTCCACCGCCGCCAACCCGTCGCACACCTACACCACCGCCGGGTCGTACTCGCCGAAGCTGACCGTGACCGACCCGACCGGTCTCACCGGGTCGGCGAGCGTCCTGGTCACCGCGGGCAACACCGCCCCGACGGTGAACCTCCAGGTGCCCGGCGACGGCGCGCTGTTCTCGTTCGGCGACACCGTGCCCTTCCAGGTCTCGGTGACCGACCCCGAGGACGGGGCGGTCGACTGCTCGCGGGTCAAGGTCACCTACCTGCTCGGCCACGACTCCCACCGGCACCAGATCACCCAGAAGACCGGCTGCTCCGGCTCGATCCAGGTGCCGGTCGACGGCGAGCACGACGCCGCGGCGAACATCTACGGCGTCTTCGACGCGGAGTACACCGACAACGCGGGGCTGACCTCCCACGGTGTCGGCGTGTTGCAGCCGCGGCACCGCCAGGGCGAGCACTTCGGGGCCCAGCAGGGGATCCAGGTCGCCGACCACACCACCGCCGAGGGTGGCAAGACCGTCGGCTACACCGACAACGGCGACTGGCTCTCCTTCCAGCCCTACGTCCTGGGCAACGCGACCTCGTTCACCGCACGGGTCTCCTCCGGCGGTCCCGGCGGCACGCTGGAGGTCCGGGCGGGCTCGGCCACCGGCACGCTGCTCGGCACGGCCACCGTGGCCAACACCGGGAACTGGGACACCTTCGTCGACGTCACCGCCCCGCTGACCAACCGGCCCAGCGGGTCCACGACGCTGTTCCTGGTGTTCAAGGGCGTGACGGGCCAGGGCAACCTGTTCGACGTCGACTCGTTCGCCTTCACCACGAGCGGCACCCGCGTCGAGGGCGAGTCGTTCACCTCGACCGGCGGCGTGGAGCCCGCGCCGCACGCGAACGCCAGCGGCGGCACCACCGCCGGGTACATCAACACCGGTGACTGGGCGGGGTACGCGTCGGTGAACACGGCGGGGCTGCGCTCGTTCAGCGCGTCGGTGTCCTCGGCGGGCACCGGCGGCGCGATCCAGATCCGGTCGGGCTCGCAGACCGGCACCGTCCTGGGATCGGTCGCGGTCCCCGTCACCGGTGGCTGGGAGACGTTCCAGACCGTCTCCACGACCCTCACCGGGTCCGCGAGCGGGCCGCTGTTCCTGACCTTCACCGGTCCGGGCGCGCCCGCGGACTCCACGTTCGACGTCGACTACTTCACCACCTCCGGCTGAAGGGACGAAGACGATGCGCCCACTCCCCGCGCTCGCGGCGGCGGCAGTACTGTCGGCCGGTGTGGTCATGACACCGGTCGCCCAAGCCCAAGCGCCCTACCAGGTCCTGGTCTTCTCGAAGACCGCGGGCTTCCGGCACGACTCCATCCCCGCGGGCGTCCAGGCGATCCGCGACCTCGGCTCCGCCAACGGCTTCACCGTCACGGCGACCGAGGACGCGGCCGCGTTCACCGCGACCGGACTGGCGAAGTACGCGGCGGTGGTGTTCCTCAG
Organism: Umezawaea tangerina; assembly: GCF_003002815.1. GTDB lineage: Bacteria > Actinomycetota > Actinomycetes > Mycobacteriales > Pseudonocardiaceae > Umezawaea > Umezawaea tangerina. Next base: position 312,309 of record NZ_PVTF01000010.1, read on the forward strand.
CACCACCGGTGACGTCCTCGACAGCACCCAGCAGACCGCGTTCGAGTCCTACGTCAACGGCGGCGGCGGGTTCGTCGGCGTGCACGCGGCGGCCGACACCGAGTACGACTGGCCCTACTACGGCCAGCTCGTCGGCGCCTACTTCGCCAGCCACCCCAACATCCAGCAGGTCGACGTCAAGGTGGAGGACCGCGCCCACCCGGCCACCGCGCACCTCGGGCCGGTGTGGACGAGGACCGACGAGCTCTACAACTACCGCACCAACCCCAGGGCGGGCGTGCACGTGCTGGCGACGCTGGACGAGTCCAGCTACACCGGCGGCACGATGGGCGCCGACCACCCGATCTCCTGGTGCAAGGCGCAGTCGAACGGCCGGTCGTTCTACACCGGCCTGGGCCACACGACCGAGTCGTACGCGGACCCGGTGTTCCGCGCGCACCTGCTGGGCGGGATCCGCTACGCCGCGGGGGTGGCCAAGTCCGACTGCCGCCCGGAGACCGGTTACACCGGCCTGTACACCGGCTCCACCACGGGCTGGTCGCAGGCCGGTCCCGGCGGGTTCGGCAACGCCGACGCCACGTTGACCTCCCAGGGCGGGCCGGGCAACTTCTGGTACTCCGCCAAGGAGTTCGGGTCGTACTCGCTCAAGCTCGACTGGAAGCTCACCGGTGACGGCGACTCCGGGGTGTACCTGGGCTTCCCGTCCTCCGGTGCCGCCCAGCCGAGCGCGGGCGGCTACGAGATCGCCATCGACGCCTCCGCCGCGGCCGACGCCACGACGGGCGCGGTATACGGCGTCCAGGCCCCCGACGCCACCGCCCGCGACGTCGCCCTCAACCCCGCGGGGCAGTGGAACACCTTCGAGCTGCTGGTCGAGGGCGAACGGGTGCGCGTGCTGCTCAACGGCAGGCAGGTCAACGACTTCACCAACACCGACCCGGCGCGCAGCCTCCGGCAGGGGTACGTCGGCCTGCAGAACCTCGGCGACGGCGCGGTCTCCTTCCGCAACGTCCGGATTAAGGAGCTCGGCGTGGTCACCCCGACCCAGGTGCAGGGCGAGGCGTTCACGTCCTCGTCCGGCGTCCAGGTCGCGGCGCACTCCGGAGCCGTCGGCGGCCAGACGTTGGGGTACATCGAGAACGGCGACTGGGCCGCCTACTCCCAGGTCGGCACCGCGGGCGCCCGCACGTTCGGCGCCCGCGTCTCCTCGGGCGGCGCGGGCGGCCGCATCGAGATCCGCTCGGGCACCTCCACCGGCCCGCTGCTGGGCTCCGTCGCGGTCCCCAACACCGGCAGCTACGACACCTTCACCACCGTGTCGACCTCGCTGACCGGCACCGCGACCGGCCAGGTGGTGCTGGTGTTCACCGGCGCGACCTCCAGCGGCCTGTTCGACGTCGACCACTTCACCCTCGGGTAGCACCCGCCACGGGCGCGGACCACACGTCCGCGCCCGTGGCGGTGCGGTCGGTTATGGTGCGTCGGGTGCGCGACGACTACCGGTACTGGCAGCGGATCCCCACGCGGTGGAACGACAACGACGTGTACGGGCACGTCAACAACGTCGTGCACTACGCGTTCATGGACACCCTGATCAACACGTGGCTCGTCCAAGCGGGCCTGGACATCCACGACGGGTCGGTGATCGGGTTGTGCGTGGAGTCGCACTGCAACTACCGGTCGTCGATCTCGTTCCCGGACGCGATGGACGCGGGCCTGCGGATCGGGCACCTGGGGCGGTCCAGCGTGCGGTACGAGGTCGCGTTCCTGGCGGCGGACGACACGGTGGTGGCCGAAGGGCACTTCGTGCACGTGTTCGTGGACCGGACGACGCGGAAACCGGTGGAAGTACCGACTGGACTGCGGGACGCCATGATCGGTTTGGTGACCTCATGACCGTCCGCGCCGCCGTGCTGACCGAACTGGGCCTGCCCGGCCCCTACGCCGACTCCCGCCCGATCCGGGTGCAGGAGCTCGCGCTGGACCCGCCCGGTCCCGGTGAGATGCTGGTCAAGGTGGGTGCGACCGGGCTGTGCCACTCCGACCTGTCGGTGGTCAACGGCTCCCGCCCGCGTCCGCTCCCGATGGTGCTGGGGCACGAGGCGGCGGGGGAGGTCGTGGAGCTGGGGCAGGGCGCGGAGGCGGAGTTCGCGGTCGGCGACCACGTCGTGATGTCCTTCGTCCCCGCCTGCGGCTCCTGCCGCAAGTGCGTCTCGGGCAGGCAGGCTCTGTGCGAACCGGGTGCCGCCGCCAACCGCGCGGGCACGCTGCTCACCGGGCAACGCCGCTGGCTCGCCGCCGACGGCTCCCGCCCGCACCACCACCTCGGCGTCTCCGGCTTCGCGGAGTACGCCGTGGTCTCCACGACGTCGGCCACCCGCGTCGACGCCGACCTCCCGCACGAGATCGCCGCCCTGTTCGGCTGCGCCGTGCTCACCGGGGCGGGCGCGGCCTTCTACAGCGCGGCCGTCGTCCCCGGCGACCGCGTGGCCGTGTTCGGGCTCGGCGGTGTCGGTCTGGCGGCGCTCATGGCCGTGAAGGCGGCGGGCGCGTCCACGATCGTCGCCGTGGACGTTGTGGCCCACAAGCGGGAGCTCGCCCTGCGCCTGGGCGCGACCCACGAGGTGGCGGGCGGTCCGGACGCCGTGGAGGCGGTGCGCGACCTGACCGGCGGCGGTGCCGACAAGGTGATCGACACCACCGGCAGCGAGGTCGTGCTGGCCCAGGCCTACGCCGCCACCGCGACGGGCGGCACCACGGTCACCGTCGGCCTCCCGCACCCCGACCGCCAACTCGTGCTGCCCGCGCTCAGCCTCGTCGCCGAGGAGCGCACCCTCAAGGGCAGCTACCTCGGGTCGTGCGTCCCCCGTCGGGACATCCCGCGCTTCATCTCCCTGTACCGCTCCGGCCAGCTGCCGGTGCAGGAGCTGCTGTCGGGCACGGTGTCCCTGGACGACATCAACACCGGCTTCGACCGCCTGGCCGGCGGTGAGGCCATCCGCCAGGTGGTCAGGTTCTGAGCCCTACCAACGCCCCCGGTGCACGACGTCGTCCAACGACTTGCGCCGCCGGGTGATCGCCGAGGTGAACGCCGGGACGGCCTCGTCGGAGTACCCGATCGCGATGGCCCCGATCGGCTCGTGGTCCTCCGGCACCCCGAACAGCTCCCGGAACGGCCCCACCTGCTCGCGCACGATCCCGAAGTACAGCGCCCCCAACCCCTCGTCGACCACCGTCTGCAGGATCAGCAGCGCCGCCATCCCGGTGTCGACGTGCCAGAACGGCACCGGCCACCAGGACTCGTCGCGGTCGGTCCGCCCCTTGTCCGGCTCGGCGTAGCGGTCGAGGTACACCCGCTTCGACGACATCGGCACGATCACCAGCGGCGCGGTGCGCACCTGCTCCTGCACGGCGTCGGACCCCACGGTCCAGAAGGCCTCCAGCTCCGCGCCTTCCAGCACCAGGAACGCCTGTCCCTGCGAGAACCCCGCCGACGGTCCGCGGGTCGCGTTGTGGAGGATCCGCTCCACGCTCTCCGCGGGGACCGCGTCGGGCTTGAACCGCCGCACCATCCGCCTGCGCCGCACGACATCCTGGAACTCCATGACCTCGAAGCTACCGGGACTCCCGCGTCGCGGGCACGGGCTCGGAGCGCACGGCGGTGTGCGCGAGCCGGTGACGGGGGCGAGCTACTGGCCGGGCGCCTGGAACATCACGGCGGGCGCGGTGCTCGCGGGACGCGGCTGCCGGGCCGGTGCGTCCGGGAGGCTGAACTCGAGCGGGCCGCTGGTGTCGGCGGCCTCGGGCTGCTCGGCGACCGGTGCGGGAGCGGGGACCTGCTTCTCCGGCGCGGGCGTCGGCGCGGGAGCCGGGTTCGACAGCTCCTGCTGGGCCTTGCTGATCCAGGCGGTCCACATCGCGGCGTCGCGGCTGTCCCTGGTCTGCGCGCGCAGGATGGACAGCGTGCCGCGGACCCGTCCGGCGAGCACCGCGTTGGTGCGGACCTGCGCCCAGACCTGGGTGGTCTGCGGACCCTGGTTGCGGACGAGGTGTCTGACGTGGTCGGTGAGCTCGCCGTCCGTGAAGGACATCCACTGGTTGACCACTTGGCGCGGGTTGGACAACAGATCCCCGTTTCGTCGTGCTTGACCTGCAACGATCGTCGCACACCCGTTCGAGCCGCCAGCGTCCACCACCCGAATGGGTGTTGACGCGGTCTTGCCGCCGTGTGTGGCTCCTTTGTACGTGACTCACAGTATCCACTGTCGCGTGACTCCGCGGTGTGGGACGCGCGCGAGGTGAATATTCACCTACTCTCCCAGCGTGCTCGGCGACTACCGCGTGGTGAACCTCGCCCACGTCAACGACCCGGCCCGGACCTCCCTCTACCCAGGTGACCCGGCCTTCACGGTGACCACGGTGGCCACGGTCGCCGAGAACGGATACCTCCTCCGGTTGCTCCGGCAGGGTGAACACACCGGTACCCACTGGGGTGCCCCCGCACACTTCAACGCCGACCAGCCCGCCGCCGACGAGCTCGACACCGCGGACCTGTTCCTGCCCGCGGTGAAGGTCGACGTCCGCGACCGCGCGGTCGACCCCGACTACGCGGTCACGGTCGACGACCTGCGCGCGTGGGAGGCCGTGCACGGGGAGATCCCGCCCGAGTCCGCCGTGGTGCTGCAGACCGGCTGGGAGGACCGCTGGGGCACGCCCGCGTTCGCCAACCTCGACGCCGACGGGTGCCCGCACCAGCCGGGGTTCGACGTCGCGGCGGTGCGGTGGCTGCTCGACACCGGCAGGCTCGGCAGGCGCGGCGCGCTCGGCACCGACACGTTCGGGCCGGACCTGGCGGCCGACTCCTCCTACGCCGTGTCCAAGCTCCTCTACCGGGAGCACCGGATCAGCCTGGAGGTGCTCGCGAACCTCGACGAGCTGCCCCCGACCGGCGCTTGGGTGCTGGTGGGGGGCACGGTCAACCGGGGCGGCTCCGGCTCACCCGCCAGCGTGTACGCGCTCATGCCGAAGGACGGGTGACGCGAGTACGCCGTCCGGTGTAACGCTCGCGCAGCCGTTCGCGACAATGGGTCAGGTGCTCGCGCACCACGGGCTTCCCGTCCGCAGCACCCCCCGACTGCGGACGGGAAGCCCGAACCCCTCTTCCCTCCCCGCTGACGTGGGAGAAGCCGTCCCGACCCCAGTCGGGGTCGAGGTCGGGACGGCTCCGGGTGGCACCCGTCCAACGCCCCCAGGTCGTTCACGGGCGGTCGCCACCACTGACCCGGCCGGGGTGATCGGCCGGGATTCCTCCCCACTCCGGGCCGCGCCACCACCGATGGGCGAGCGGCAGGCCCGGTCCCGATCATCCGGGAGGGCCGGACCCGGTCGGGTGATCCCGACCGATTCCGAACGCGCCGCCGTCGCGGGATCGGGTCCGGGGTTGAATGGGGGACGTGGCGGCGTTCGGAGATCGACTCGACCGGGGTGCCGCGTTGCCGGATCCGGGGGAGGCGCGGTCCCTGGACGACCTGATCACCAGGCTGCGGCTGCTCAAGATCTGGGGCGGCGACCCCTCGTACAAGACCATCGGCGACCGGGTCAACGCGGCGTGGACGGCCGCGGGCAGACCGCCGGGGGAGCTGGCGCGCAAGACCACGGTCGTCGACTGCTTCCGGCCGGGCCGCAGGCGGCTCAACACCGACCTCGTCGTCGAGGTGGTGCGCGCCCTGCACCCCGACGAGGGCTACGTCGCGCAGTGGCGGCAGGCGTTGCGCGTGGTCAGCGCCGAGACCGAGGCCGCGACCCAGGTCCGCGCCCAGGACGCGCTGCCCGACGACCTGACCGAGTTCACCGGCCGCGCCGCCGAGCTGGACCGCTTCGCGGCACTGGCGGACGGCGACGGCGGCACGGCCGGGATCGCCGTGGTCGAGGGCATGGCCGGGGTCGGCAAGACCGGCCTCGCGATCCACGCGGGTCACGTCCTGGCCCGCGACCGCCCGTGGGACCAGGTGCTGTTCGTCGACCTGCGCGGCTTCCACCCCGACCTGGCCCAGCCGCCCGCCGACCCGGCCGCCGTGCTCGACGGGTTCCTCCGGCTGCTCGGCGTGCCGGGCCAGCGGATCCCCCACGACCTCGACGGGCGCGCCGCCCTCTACCGGGAGCGGCTGGCCGGGCTGCGCGCGCTCGTGGTGCTGGACAACGCCGCGGACGCCGACCAGGTCGGGCCGCTGCTGCCCGACGGGCCGGACTGCCTGGTGCTGGTCACCAGCCGCCGCGGCCTGGCCGTGCCGGGCGCGGTCCGCGTCCCCGTGGACGTGTTCACCTCCGACGAGGCCGTCGACCTGCTCCGGCGCGCCGTCCCCGACATCCCGACCGGCGACGACCCCTCCGCGCACGTCCGGGTCGCGCTGCGCTGCGGGTACCTCCCGCTCGCGCTGGGCCTGATCGCGGCCCACATGCGCGCCAAGCCGGGGTGGACCGTCGGCGACCACGCCGACCGCCTCGACGAGCTGCACGACCTGCGCCGCCTCGACAGCGGCGTCGAGCTCGCCCTCGGCCTGTCCTACCAGCGCCTGCCCGACCGGCGGCGGCACGTGGTGCGGCTGCTGGCGCTGCACCCCGGCGCGGACTTCGACGTCCACGCCGCGGCGGCGCTCGCGGGCACCGACCTCGACACCGCGGCCGAGGACCTGCTGCGGCTGCGCGAGGACCACCTCCTGCGGCAGGGCAGGCCCGGCCGGTACACCTTCCACGACCTGGTCCGCGCCTACTCGGCCACCAGGGCCGCCGACGAGGAGCGCCCGGCCGAGCGGCGGGCCGCGCTGGCGCGGCTGTTCGAGCACCACCTGTGCACGGCGTCGCGGGCGATGGACGTGCTGCTGCCCGCCGAGCGGCACCGCAGGCCGGAGATCCCCGCGTCCGACCTGCCGCCGGTCCCGATCCCCGACGTCGACGCCGCGCGGACGTGGCTCGACACCGAACGCGCCAACCTCGTCGCCACCGCGGTCCACGCCCCGCCCGAGCACATCGCCCACCTGGCCGCGGTGCTGTTCCGGTTCCTGGACCAGGGCGGGCACTACCGCGACGGGCTCGTCCTGCACGGGCACGCCCTCGCGGCCGCCCGGCGGTCGGGCGACCTCGCCGCCGAGGCGCTCGCCGCCACCAACCTCGGCATCGTGCACTGGCAGCTGGGCGACCTGCCGCGGGCCATGGACCTCGCCCACCGCGCGATGGTGCTCGCCCGCGACCTCGGCGACCGGCGGGGTGAGGCCAGGACGCTCGACATCCTGGGGGCCGTCGCCGAGTCGCTTGGCCGGTACGAGGAGTCCGTCGAGCACACCGCCCGCGCGCTGGAGCTGGCCCGCGAGGGCGGCGACCGCTCGGGCGAGTCCTACCTGCTGATCAGCCTCGGCAACTGCCACCGCCGCCTCGGCCGGTACGGGGAGGCCGTCGACCACCTGCAAGGCGCGATCGCGCTGAGCCGGGAGCTGGGCGACCACTTCGGCGAGTCCGACGCGTTCGACCACCTGGGGCTGGTGCACCAGCGGCTGGGGCGCCACCAGGAGGCCGTGGACTGCCACCGGGCGGCGCTCGACCGGTTCCGCGAGCTCGGCTACCGGGTCGGTGAGGCCCACGCGCTGACCAACCTCGGCTCCGCGTACCGCCTGCTCGGGCGGACGCGGGACGCCGCCGAGCACCACCGGGCGGCGCTCGACCGGTTCCGGGAGCTCGGCCTCCCCGACGGCGAGGCCGACGCGCTGAACGGCCTCGGCGAGACCTCCCTCGCCGAGGGCGACCCCGACCGCGCGCACGCCCGGCACACGACGGCACTCGGGCTCGCCACTCAGAGCGGCGACCGGTTCGGGCTGGCCCGGACCCACACCGGCCTCGGCGACGCCTGCCACGCGACGGGCGACGAGGAACGCGCCCGCGAACACTGGGACCTGGCCCGCTCGCTGTACACCGAGCTCGGCGTCCCCGAGGCCGACGACCTCGACGCCCGCCTGGCGTCCCCCGGCACGAGCCACGGCTGACCCTGCCGCGGGCTAGCCGGGGGTCTGGTGCCCGCCCGGTGGGGTGCGTATGCAGGTCGCCGCTTCGCCGGGAGGTGCGTGGTCGGCCAGGGCCGGGAGCCCGGGCACCCGCGTGGATCCCCCGGCACGAGGTACGGCTGACGCTGTTGCCCGCCGCCGGGGGCTGGTGTCCACCCGGCGAGATGCGTGCCTTGGCCGCGACTGGCGTGGTTCGTCGCTTCGCCGGGAACCTGCGTGGTCGGCCAGCGCCGGGAGCCCAGGACCCGCGTGGATCCGCCGGTACGGGGCGCGAGGCACCGCACCGGGACCGGTGCGGTCGTCGTCGGCCGAGTCCGGGCGCAGCCAGGGGCAGCGGCCTCGGTGTGCGTCCTGGGGGCGCCGGTGCCGGGCGTGGTCGCGTCGCGGCTGGTCGTCGTGCCGGGGGAGGGCGTCGCCCGGCACGACGCGGCCGGGAGCCGTCGGAGGTCCGCACCACCCAGGTCCGCACCACCCAGGTCCGCCGACTCTGCCGTCACCACACCGCCGTCACCACACCGCCGTCGCGACACCGGCCGTCACCACACCGCGACCGGATATCTTCACGGCTTTTGTCGGTGCCGTGTGACAGCCTTGAGGGGTGCCTCCCCGCTCGAACGCCCCCTCTTCCCGGTCCCCGGCGTCCTCGTACGCGGACTCCCGCCGCCGGGCGTCCCATCCGCGGTTGACCGACTTCCTGTCGGTGCTCTCGTTCGACCTCGACCCGTTCCAGCGCACCGCCTGCGAGGCGCTGGAGGAGGGGCACGGCGCGCTGGTCTGCGCGCCGACCGGCGCGGGCAAGACGGTGGTCGGCGAGTTCGCCGTCCACCTCGCCCTGGCGCAGGGGCTGAAGTGCTTCTACACGACGCCGATCAAGGCGCTGTCGAACCAGAAGTACGCGGACCTGGTCGCCCGCTACGGCGCGAGCTCCGTCGGCCTGCTGACCGGCGACACGTCGGTGAACGGCAACGCGCCCGTGGTGGTCATGACCACCGAGGTGCTGCGCAACATGCTCTACGCGCACTCGCACACCCTCGAGGGCCTCGCGTACGTCGTGATGGACGAGATCCACTACCTCGCGGACCGCTTCCGCGGCGCCGTCTGGGAGGAGGTGATCCTGCACCTGCCGGACGAGGTGCAGCTCATCGGCCTGTCCGCGACGGTCAGCAACGCCGAGGAGTTCGGCGAGTGGCTGGTGGAGGTGCGCGGCGACACGAAGGTCGTGGTCGACGAGCACCGGCCGGTGCCGCTGTGGCAGCACATGATGGCGGGCGGGCGGATGTTCGACCTGTTCATCGGCCAGACCGCCGAGGGCGAGGCGCGGATCAACCCGCAGCTGCTGCGGCACACCGAGGACCTGGCGCGCTTCCACGTGCCGTGGAGCCGGTCGCGCAACAACAAGGACCGGGGCGGCCGGGCCGCGCCGCGCAACTCCGGGTTCAAGCCGCCGTCGCGGCTGGAGATCATCGAGCGCCTGGAGGCGCAGGACCTGCTGCCCGCGATCGACTTCGTGTTCAGCCGCGCGGGCTGCGACGCGGCGGTCGCCCAGTGCGTCCGCTCCGGCCTGCGGCTCAACACGATGGAGGAGGCGGAGGTCGTCCGCGCCGTCATCGACGAGAAGACGAAGGACCTGCCCGAGCCCGACCTGAGGGTGCTGGGGTACTGGGAGTGGCGCGACGCGCTGGAGCGCGGCATCGCGAGCCACCACGCGGGCCTGCTGCCGGCGTTCAAGGAGACCGTCGAGGAGCTGTTCGTCCGCGGCCTGGTCAAGGTCGTGTTCGCGACCGAGACCCTGGCGCTGGGCATCAACATGCCCGCGCGCACCGTCGTGCTGGAGAAGCTGGTCAAGTACAACGGCGAGGCGCACGTCGACCTCAACCCAGGCGAGTACACGCAGCTCACCGGGCGCGCGGGGCGGCGGGGCATCGACGTGGAGGGCCACGCCGTCGTGGTGTGGCAGCCCGGCGTGGACCCCAAGCAGGTGGCGGGCCTGGCCTCCACCCGCACGTTCCCGCTGCGCTCGTCGTTCCGGCCCGGCTACAACATGGCCGTCAACCTCGTGCACGCCCTCGGCGCTTCGAAGGCCCGCGACCTGCTGGAGCAGTCGTTCGCGCAGTTCCAGGCCGACCGGTCGGTGGTCGGGCTGGCGCGGCGGATCGAGCGCAACCGCGAGGCGCTGGACGGGTACGCGGAGGCGATGAGCTGCCACCTGGGCGACTTCACCGAGTACGCGGCGCTGCGCCGCCGGGTCACCGACCGGGAGAAGGCGCTGTCGAAGCAGAACAGCTCCTCGAAGCGGGCCGAGGCCGCGGCGTCGCTGGAGCGGCTGCGCAAGGGCGACGTGATCGCGGTGCCGTCCGGGCGGCGGTCCGGGCTGGCCGTGGTGATCGACCCCGGCGTGGAGCCGATGGGGGAGGCGCGGCCGCTGGTCGTGACCGAGGACCGGTGGGCGGGCCGGCTGTCGTCCGCGGACTTCCCGGTGCCCGTCGAGGTGCTGGGGCACGTCAAGCTGCCCAAGCAGGTCGACGTGCGCTCGCCCAAGTCGCGCCGCGACCTGGCCTCGACGGTGCGCAACACCGGGATCGTGATCCCCACCGTGCGGCGGAAGAAGTCGACCGCCGACGAGGACGCGGAGCTGGCGACGCTGCGCCGCGCCCTGCGCGCGCACCCGTGCAACGCGTGCGACAAGCGCGAGGACCACGCCCGGTGGGCGGAGCGCTACCACCGGCTGCTCGCGGAGACCGAGCAGCTGGAGCGCAAGGTCGCCGCGACCACGCACTCGCTGGCGCGGGAGTTCGACCGCATCCGGGCGCTGCTGCGCGAGCGCGGGTACCTGGAGGCGCACGAGAACGGGCCGGGCGAGGAGGTCACCGAGCACGGGAAGCGGATCACCCGCATCTACGGAGAGTCGGACCTGCTCACGGCGGAGTGCCTGCGCCACGAGCTCTGGCGCGACCTCGGTCCCGCCGAGCTGGCGGCCGTGGTGTCGTCGCTGGTGTACGAGGCCCGTCGCGACGGGCCGATCGAGACCCGGCTGCCCGCCGGGCCGATCTCGGACGCCATGGCGGCCACCGCCCGGCTGTGGGTGGAGATCGAGGACGACGAGCGGCGGCACCGGCTCGACCGCACCCGCCAGCCCGACCCCGGTTTCGCGTGGCCGGTGTACCGGTGGGCGCGGGGCGAGTCGCTGGAGAAGGTGCTGGACTCCGGTGACACCGGCGGGACCGAGCTGGGCGCGGGCGACTTCGTCCGGTGGTGCAGGCAGGTGGTCGACCTGCTGGACCAGATCCGCAACGTCATGGGCAACTCCGACCCGGTGGGGGCCTCGGCGGCCAAGGCCGTGGAGGCGCTGCGGCGCGGGGTCGTGGCGATGGCGACGGTGTGACGCCGCGGTGGGGCCCGCGTCCGGACGGGGCGCGGGCCGTGCGGCGGGCAACGCCCCGTCCCGGTCCGGCCACCCGCCGCTACCCCCTGTCCTCCGACCGCCAGAACCCGCACGGCCGAGTGGCCCCCGCCACGGCCACGGTCTGGGCAAGGTTGGCGGGGCGGATGGGTACAGGCCGTCATCCTGTGGTTTGATCGCGCCCGCAACCTGTAATCGCGTCACGAGTGTGCGCGAAGACCGATCTCCGGAGGCCGAGCATGTCCAGTCCGTACGGACCGCCCGGAGGGAACGACCCGCAGCAGCCGCAGTGGGGCCAGCAGCCCCCGCAGTACCCGGCGGGTGGTGGTTACTCCGGCACTCCGTCGGGCGGGTTCCCCGCTCAGAACCCATACGGGCAGCCCGATCCGAACCAGCAGCAACAGCAGCCGCAGTGGGGGCAGCAGCCCGCGGGCCCGCCGCCCACCCAGCAGTACCCGCAGAACCCGCAGAACCCGTACGCGACGCCTCCGGGCGGCGGCCAGTTCGGGCAGGACCCGAACCAGCAGAACCCGTACGCGACGCCTCCGGGCGGCGGGCAGTTCGGCCAGGACCCGAACCAGCAGAACCCCTACGGTGCCCCGCAGCAGGGCCAGTTCGGCCAGCAGAACCCTTACGGCCAGCCGAATCCGTACGGCCAGCAGCAGAACCCGTACGGCCAGCAGGACCCCTACGGCCAGCAGCCGAAGAAGTCCAGCGCCGCGCTGTGGGTCGTCGTGGGCCTGGTGGTCGTGGTGGTGGCGGCCGTCCTGGTCACCGGGTTCGTGACGCCCGGTTTCTTCGTCTCCAAGGTGTTCGACAACACCGAGGTGCAGAAGGGCGTCGTCTCGATCCTCAAGGACGAGTACAAGATCCCGGACGTCGAGAGCGCGACCTGCACCGGTGAGCACCCGGTGAAGGTGGGCGCCACCTTCGAGTGCACCGCGAAGGTCGGCGGCAACGACAAGAAGGTCAAGATCACGGTGAAGACCGCCGACGGCGAGTACGAGGTCGGCCAGCCCACCGGCTGACCCCCGCGGTACCCGTGGAAGCCACCCGAGCCCGGCTCGGGTGGCTTCTCCGTGTCGTAATCCGGTCGCGCGGGCGGATCCGGCCAGGCAGGATCCAGGTCGTGGCCGACCATGACATCCGCGTCCTCGACGAGACCCAGGTGCGCGCCGCGCACACCCTCTTCCGCGGCTCGCTGCACACCGCGCCCGCGCCGGACGAGAAGTGGGAGCAGGTGAAGGGCACGTACGAGCCCGGTCGCACGCTCGGCGCCTTCCAGGACGACGAGCTCGTGGGCACCGCGCAGTCGTGGGCCGCGGGGCGGCTGGCCGTCCCCGGCGGCGACGTGCCGCTCGCCGCGGTCAGCCGGGTGGGCGTGCGGACCGACTGGACGCGCCGCGGCGTGCTGAGCGCGCTGATGCGCCGCCAGCTCCGCTCGTTCCAGGAGGCGGGTGAGATCACCGCGACCCTGAGGGCGTCCGAGTCCACGATCTACGGCCGGTTCGGCTACGGCGTCGCCTCGCGCGGCCGCGGGGTGAAGATCGACCGCTACCGCGCCGCCCTGCTGCCCTCACCGGGCACCGGCGGCCGTATCCGGCTGGTCGACAAGGACACCGCGTTGACGCTGGCGCCGCGGATCTACGAGGCGGCCGGGCTCACCCGGCCGGGCGCGACCAGCCGCTGGCCCGCCTGGTGGCAGCTGAACCTGCCCCGCGCGTTTGACGAGAACGGCAAGCTCGCCGTGCACCGCGGCCCGGACGGCGACGACGGGTTCGTCGTCTACGAGGTCAAGTCGAGCTCGCCCTCCGGGCACGGCAACTGGGTCCTGACCGTCCTCGACCTCGTCGCGGCCACCCCGCAGGTGTGGGCGGAGCTGTGGCGCTTCGTGTTCCGGGTGGACGTCGTCGACGAGGTCGTCGGCGACCTGCGACCGCTCGACGAGCCCCTCGAATGGCTGTTCGCCGACCGCAGGGTGGTCAAGGTGACCGAGGTCGAGGACGAGACCTGGCTGCGGCTGGTCGACGTGCCCGCCGCCCTCGCCGCCCGCGCCTACGGCCGGGCCGAGCCCGTGGTGATCGGCGTCCGCGACCGCTACCTGCCGGAGAACGACGGCACCTACCGCGTCACGCCGGACGGCGCCGAGCGCACCGACCGGCCCGCCGACCTGGCGCTGGACGTCGACCTGCTCGCGTCCACCTACCTCGGTGACGTCCCCTTCAGCACCCTGGCCGCCGCGGGCCGCGTCGACGTCCTCGACCACACCGCTCTGCCCCGCGCCGACGCCCTGTTCGGGACGTCCCAGTCGCCGTGGGCCGGGACCTTCTTCTAGGGGTTTCCGCCCGCCAGGGGAATTCGACGCGCCGCGGTCGGGAATGGTCGACCGCGGCGCGTCGAATTCGTCCCGCCGATTCCGCCGGGCATTTCCGGGTCAGGGGAGCTCGACGACGAACTTGCCGCGCACCCCGCCCTGCTCCAGCGCGCGGTGCGCGGCGGCGATGTCCTCCAACGGGAACACCTTGTCGACCAGGGGGCGGATCGTCCCCGCCCGCACCCAGCGGCCGAGCTCGGCCAGCAGCGGGGTGGTCGGGTTGCCGCTGAAGAAGCGCACCCACCGGGTGCGGCGCGGCGCGTTCACGAGGATGAAGCCCACCGACCGGACCAGGTGGGAGGGGTCGAACGAGATGGCGACCATCCGCCCGCGCGGGGTGAGCAGCCGGTGGAACGCGGGCAGGTCGGTGCCCGCCGTGTCGAGGACGACGTCGAACCGGCCCAGGTCGCCGGGGTCGCGGTAGTCGATGGCCTCGTCGGCGCCCAGCTCCCTGACCAGGTCGAGGTTCGCGGCGCTCGCCAGGCCCGTGACGTGCGCGCCCATCGCCTTCCCGAGCTGCACGGCGATGTAGCCGACGCCCCCGGAGGCGCCCCGCACCAGCAGCCGTTCGCCGGGCGCGAGCGCGGCCTTGTCCCGCAGCGCGGTGATCGCCGTGGTCCCGACGGGCAGCGCGACCGCCTCCGCCGCGGTGAGACCGGGAGGAGCGTGGTCGAGCCGCTGTGCGGGGACCGCGACGTACTCGGCCGCCGACCCCATCCGCCGCCCGATCAGCCCCCACACCCGGTCGCCCACCGCGAACCTGCTCGAACCCGGCTCGACGACCTCGCCGACCAGGTCGACACCCACCCGCTTCGGGAACCGGTTGCCGGTCAGCGGGCGCAGCAGCCCGGCGCGCACGCCGGTCTCACCGCCGTTGACCGACACGGCCCTGACCCGGACCAGCACCTCACCCCGGTCGGGGCGCGGAACCGGCCCGGTGGTCACGGACAGCACCTCCGGAGGGCCGTAGCGGTCATAGGTGGCGAGTCGCATCGAAGTGGGGATCACCATTCGAATGCTAGGGCGGGAAATGGCCCCGGTCCCCTTCTCCGGTCGAAGTGAGAGGTGTTGCCATTCGGGCATATCGCTTTCGGTGAGAAAGGAATTCCGGTCGCGGAAGGGCGGTTCACGGCGACCGGAACGGGGCCCGCAGGCCCTCGGTCCGCACGTGCGGCCGTTCGGCGTCCTCGTGGTCGGCGGCGGCGACGCGCGGTGCGATCCGCTTGGCCCTTGAGCACGTGTGCAGGGGAGGAGGTCCAGGAGGTCGGCGAGCGGGAGGACGGCGCGTCCTCCCACCGCACCGCGTCCGCCGGGGACGGTCGTGTCCAGCACGATCGGCGCGGCCGGGGCCAGGTCCTGGCGGCCGCCCGGCGGTCGTTCGACGAGCGCGGGCTCGCGGCCGAAGTCCGGGAGATCGCCCGGCCCGCCGGTGTCGGCGTGGCCGTGTTCCACCGGCACCTCCCGACCGAGGACGACCTGGTCGGGGCCGTGGTGGCCGACGACGTAGCCGAGTGGTCCGCCGCCGCCGACCTGGCGGCCGCCACCGAGGCCTGCACACCCGCGCGGTGTCGACCCGTCGTGCGGAGGGCGCCACGCGCGGTTAGCGTCGGGCCATGGCACGCGTGGTGGTCGTCGGGGCGGGGTTGGCCGGGCTCAGCGCGGCCGACGTGCTGTCCGCCAAGGGGGTGGACGTGTCGGTGCTGGAGGCGGGCGACGACGTCGGCGGGCGGGTGCGCACCGACGTCGTGGACGGCGCCCGCCTCGACCGCGGCTTCCAGATCCTGCTGCCCGCCTACCCCGAGGTCGTCCGGCGGTTCGACCTCGCCGCCCTCGACCTGCGGCCGCTGCGCTCCGGCGCGTTCGTGCACCAGGGCGGGCGGCACGACCTGCTCGCCGACCCCCGCGGCGGCCCGGCGGCGTGGCAGGGCGTTGCCGCGCAACGGGTCCTGGGGTTCACGGACCTGCTCGCGCTGGCCGGGCTGTCCGCCCGCGACTGGCTCGGCCCCGCGGGCGCCATCACCGGCTCGGTCGACCGGACCACCGCCGCCGAGCTGAAGCGCTGGCGGCTGTCCGACCGGGCCGTCGACACCGTGCTGCGGCCGTTCCTGTCCGGCGTGTTCCTGGAGTCGGAGCTCACCACGTCCTCGCGGTTCTTCCACTTCGTGTGGCGCAGCTTCGCCCGCGGCGGCGCCGCTTTGCCCGCCGCGGGCATGGCCGCGCTGCCCCGGCAGCTCGCGGGCCGCCTCCCCGAGGGCGCGGTCCGGCTCGGTGCCGAGGTCGTGGGCGTGCGCGACGACGGGGTCGACCTGGCGGGCGGTGAACGGGTCGAGGCCGACGCGGTCGTGGTCGCCACCGACGGGGGAGTCGCCGCCAAGCTCGTCCCCGGTCTGCGCGAACCTGCCTGGCACGGCGTCACCACCTGGTACTTCCGCTCGCCCGAGTCACCGCTGCGCGACCCCTCGCTGCTCGTCGACGGCGACGGCGGCCCCATCGTCAACACCGCCGTCGTCTCCGAGGCCGTGCCCTCCGACGGGCCGGTCGTGCAGGCGTCGTTGCTGGACGCCTCGATCGGCGAGACCGCGGTCCGGATGCGGCTGGCGAAGCTGTACGGCACGCACACCGGCGACTGGGAGCTGCTGGCCCGCTACGAGATCCCGCACGCGCTGCCCGCCATGCCCGCCCCGCACCGCTTCCGCTCACCGGTGCGCGTCGGTGGTCGCCGCTACGTGTGCGGCGACCACCGCGACACCAGCTCCATCCAGGGCGCGCTCGTGTCCGGGCGCCGTGCGGCGGAGGCGGTGCTGGCCGACCTCGGACCGGCCGCCACACTCTTGGCGTGACCGACGAAGCGAAGCTCCGGACCGCCGCCGAGGCGGGGGACGTGCGGGCGATGATCGACCTGGCCGACCTGCTCCTCCCGCAGTACGAGGAGGCCCCCGAACGGCTGGCCGAGGCCGAGTCCTGGTTCCGGCGGGCGGCCGGGACCGGCGATGCCGAGGCCATGACGGCGTTCGGCCAGTTCCTCTACTACGACGACGAGCACGACGAGGCCGCCGAGTGGTACCGGAAGGCCGCCGACCTCGGGCACGCCGAGGCCATGGCGGGCCTGGGCGACTACTACGACTTCATGGGCGACGAGGAGGAGTCCGAGCGGTGGTACCGCCGCGGGGCCGAGCTCGGCGACGAGAGCGCCAAGTCCAACCTCGCCGCGCTGGAGTCGATGCGGCGCCGCTCGGCCGAGTCGGCCTCCTCGGCCGGTGACCGCCCGGAAAGCGGTCACCGGCCCGGCGCCTAACGACGTTCGAGCGCCGACACCAGCCTGGGCAGCGAGCTGCCCAGGCCCCAGCGTCGGCCCAGCTCGGCCACCCGGTCGGGGTCCACGGGAGCGGCGGGCACGGTGTCGGGGCGGTCCATCACGACCGGCGCGTCCACGGCGACGTTGACGACGGTCGGCGCGGCGGCCAGGTAGGACTCGGCGGCGATGAGGCTGTTGCGCGCCCGCGTGGTCAGCTTGCGGTCGCGGGGGTCGTTCACCGCGGCCAGCACCGCCTCCAGCGACCCGAACTCGGTGATCAGCTTGGCGGCGGTCTTCTCGCCGATGCCCGCGACACCGGGCAGGCCGTCGGACGGGTCGCCGCGCAGCACGGCCATGCCCGCGTAGGCCGCGCCCGCGTCCTCCACCGGCAGCGCGTACTTCGCGGCCAGCTCCTCGGGGCCGAGCAGCTCCGCCTTCGCCCAGCCGCGGCCGACGTAGAGCACCCGCACCGGGGTCGGGGTCTCGCGCACGACCTGGAACAGGTCGCGGTCGCCGGTCACGACCTCGACCGGGTCGGACTTCTCGTGGTGGGCCAGCGCGCCGATGACGTCGTCGGCCTCGTAGCCCGACGCCTCCGCCGTCGCGATGCCGACCGCCTGGAGCACGTCCATGATGATCGGGACCTGCGGCGTGAGGGTGTCCGGCACCTCCTCGGACCCGTCGGTCGCCTCGGCCGCCACGCGGTGGGCCTTGTAGGAGGGCAGCGCGTCCGTCCGGAACGCGGGGCGCCAGTCGGCGTCCATGCAGGCGACCAGCCTGCCCGCGTGGCGTTCGGTGATGACGCGCGCGATCGTGTCCACGAACCCGCGCACGGCGTTGATCGGCGTGCCGTCCGGGGCGGTCATCGATTCGGGCAGCGCGTAGAACGCGCGGAAGTACAGGCTGGCGGAGTCGAGCAGCACGAGGGGGTGGGCCACGGCGCAAGCGTGCCAGACTCCGCGACTCCCGCCACCGGACGCGCCCACTAGGCTCGACGACATGTCGACCAGCATTGGCCCCATCGACGTGGACGCGCTGCGCGCACGCCTCGACCGCGCGGGCACGGCCGCCGCCGCGGCGGACGTGGACGCCCTGTTGATCTCGCCGGGTTCGGACCTCGCGTACCTGCTCGGAGTGGGCGGCACGTCGTTCGAACGGCTCACCTGCCTGGTGCTGCCGGTGGGAGGCACACCGGTGCTGGTCGTCCCGAAGCTGGAGCACCCCGGCTACGCGGGCCTGCCCACCGACCGGCTCGGCGTCGACGTCGCCACCTGGGTCGACGGCGAGGACCCGTACAAGATCGTCACCGGGGCGCTGCGCGGCACCGGCCGGGTCGCCGTGTCGGACATGATGCCCGCACTGCACACCCTGGCCCTGCGCGACGCGATCGGCGGCGAGCAGGTGCTCGCCGGACCGGTGCTGCGCGAGCTGCGGATGCGCAAGGACGCCGTGGAGATCGCGGCGCTGCGCAAGGCGGGCGCGGCCATCGACCGCGTGCACGCGCGGGTGGGGGAGTGGCTGCGCGCGGGCCGCACCGAGGCGGAGGTCGGCGCGGACATCGCGGCCGCCATCGTCGAGGAGGGCCACACCGAGGCCGAGTTCGTCATCGTCGGCTCCGGCCCCAACGGCGCCAGCCCGCACCACGGCCTGTCCGACCGGGTGATCGAGGCCGGTGACGTCGTCGTGGTCGACATCGGCGGCCCCGTCGCCGAGGGCTACTGCTCCGACTCCACCCGCGTGTACTCCGTCGGCGAGCCCCGGTTCGACGACGTGCGCTCCACCTACGCCGTCCTCCAGGCCGCCCAGCAGGCGGCCGTGGACGCCGTCCGCCCCGGCGCGACCGCCGAGTCGATCGACGCCGCCGCGCGCGAGGTCATCGCCGAGGCCGGGTTCGGCGAGTACTTCGTGCACCGCACCGGCCACGGCATCGGCCTGGACGTGCACGAGGAGCCCTACATCGTCGGCGGCAACACCCTGGAGCTGGAGCCGGGCATGGCGTTCAGCATCGAGCCCGGCATCTACCTGCCCGGCCGCTGGGGCGCCCGCATCGAGGACATCGTGGTGGCCACCGAGACGGGTGTGGAGAGCCTCAACAACCAGCCGCACGAGCTGGTGGTGCTGCCCGCGTGACGAACCTGGAGCCCATCGACCGGGCGATCCTGCGCCAGCTGGCCGCCGACGGCAGGTGCAGCTTCACCGACCTCGCCGAGCGGGTCGGGCTGAGCGTCTCCGCCGTGCACCAGCGGGTCAAGCGGCTGGAGCAGCGCGGGGTGCTCAAGGGCTACGGCGCCCGGTTGGACGGCGACGAGATCGGGCTGCCGCTCAGCGCGTTCATCTCGATCACGCCGATCGACCCCGCGGCCCCGGACGACTACCCCAAGCGGCTGGAGCACCTGCCGCAGATCGAGGCCTGCTACTCGGTGGCGGGCGACGCCTCCTACGTGCTGCGGGTGCGGGTCGCCTCGCCCGCCGCGCTGGAGGACCTGCTCCGCCAGATCCGCGAGGCCGCCAACGTCTCCACCCGCACCACCGTCGTCCTGTCCACCCCGTACGAGGACCGGCCGCCGGCGGTGTAGGTGGACCCGGACCTGGTCGAGGTGGCGCGCGAGCGCGGGCTGGTCGGCCTGCGCCCGTTCGCACGGGGGCTGGAGTTCGCGGTCCTGCGGGCCACCGACCCGGCGGGGCGCGAGGTCGTGCTGCGGACGCCGTCGGGCGGGCGCTTCCAGGGCAACGCCAACGACCCGGACGTGGACACCCGCTCGCTGCTGGCGCGCGAGGAGCGGGTGGTGCGGCACCTCGCCGCCGCCGGACTGCCGGTGGCCACACCCGTCGAGCTGGTGCTCGGCGGGCGGGACGTGCTGATCAGCCATTACGTTCCCGACGACGGCGGTGACGCCGACCCGGTCGGGCTCGGCGCGCTGCTGGCCCGGCTGCACCGCGTTCCCGCCGTCGCGGGCGTGCCGTCGTGGCGGGTGGTGCCCGAGCGGGTCGTGCGCCGGTGGCGGGAGGTCGCCGCCCTGGTGCCGGGACTGCCGCCCGCGCCGGACCGGCGGTGGCTGTCCGACGTGCTGCGCGGTCGACCGGCGGACAGCTTGCTGCACCTGGACGTGCGGGCGCCCAACCTGCGCTGCGTCGGTGGCGAGGTGCTGGCGCTGCTGGACTGGTCGAACGCGCTCGTCGGCGATCCGGCGCTGGAACTGGCCCGGCTGGCGGAGTTCGCGGCGCTGCCCGAGAACGGCCTGGACGCCGACGGGGTCCTCGCGGGCTACGGGAGTCCGCTGCCGGAGCACCCGTCGTCCACCCTGTACCGGCTCGACGCGGCTGTCATGCTCGCGCTGGTGTTCCTGTCCGAGGAGCCCGACGCCGACCGCGGCGGGCGCGCGGTCGAGCGGCTGCTGGAGCTGCGGCGTCAGCTGGACGACCCGGTGAGCGCCGGGTAGTCGTCGAGGGTGATGCGGGTGGCGTACCGGTCGGTCATCCGCATCATGGTGCGGAACAGGAAGCCGGTGGTGAACAGGCGGTTGCGCAGCCTGATGCCGAGTCCCGTCCTGGGCGCGAGGAACGGTCCGGCGTTGCCGTTCTTGGACACCTTGGCGTAGGGCCGGAACTTCTCCTCGTAGCGGCGGAACGCGGTGCGGTGGTCGCCCGCGGCCTCGACGAGCTCGCCCGCCAGCACGTAGGCGCCGACGACGGCGAGGCCGCTGCCGAAGCCCCCGAGCGTGTTGCCGTAGGCGGAGTCCCCGAGCAGCACGACCCGGCCGCGCGAGTAGCCGTCGACCTCGACCCGGCTGATCGAGTCCACGTACACCTCGGCGGCACCGTCCACACCGGACATCAGCTCCGGCAGTCGCCAGGCCGCGCCGCGGTAGGCGTTGCGCAGCACGGCTTTCTGCTGCTCCGCGTCGTACCGGTCGTAGTCGAGGCGATCGGCGGCGAACACGAAGAACGCGGTGGCCTTCGGCCCGCCGACCGCGGCCATCCGGCCGGGCTCGTTGTACACCACGGGTTCCTCCGCGCGGCCGCCCAGGTCGGTCAGTGCGTAGTGGTAGCCGAGGTGGTGGACGTAGTCGTCCTCCGGGCCGAAGGCCAGCCCGCGGACGGTGGAGTGGATGCCGTCGGCCCCGACGACGAGGTCGAACGTGCGCGGGGCTCCTCGTTCGAAGGTCGCGTGCACGCCGTCGGCGGTCTCGGTGAGCGAGGTGACCGAGTCGCCGAACACGTACTCGCACACCTCCGCCGTGCGCTCGTGCAGCAGGCGGGACAGGTCGCCGCGGCGGATCTCGATCTCGCCGCCGGTGAACTCGCCGGGGATCACGGCCAGCGGGCGGCCGTCGGCGTCGACGACGGTCTGGTCGTGGCCGCCGGTCTGCAGCCGCCGCACGTCGTCGAGGATCCCCATGCGCTCCAGGACGGCGCGGTGGGTGGCGCCCTTGAAGTCGACGGCCTGGCCGCCGTCGCGCGGGGCCGGTGCCTTCTCGACGACGGTGACGGTGCAGCCCGCGCGGCCGAGCCAGAGGGCGAGCGCGGGACCGGCGATGCCGGCGCCGGAGATGAGGACGGTGGTGTTCTTCATGTCCGGCAGCCTGACCGGGGCCGCTGACAGTCCGTCGGCGATCGGCTGACAGTCAGCCCTCCAGCGCTGTCAGCGCCTCCGCGCGGGACATCGCCGCGCCCCGCGCGAACGCCTCGGCGAACGCGGCCGTGCCCAGGGCGTCCGTCGCGGCGGCGGCGATCCGCGCCACGTCGGCGTCGCCGGTCGTGGTCGTGGTCGTGCCGCGCAACGCCACGGCCGTCCCGAGCAGCAGGGCGGCCCGCTCGGCCGACCCGCGCGGCAGTGCGGCGTCGGCCAGCCCTTCGGCGGCCGTCGCCAGCGTCGAGCCCAGCCCGGACGTCCGCGCGACGGCCAGCGCCTCCGGGTACCGGTGGGCGTCCCCGAGCCTGCCGAGCCCGACCAGCGCCCGCGTCCGGACGCCCTCGGTGCCGTAGTCGGGCCGTCCCGCCGTCAGCGCCAGGTCGAGCTGCCGCCGGGCCTCCGCCAGGTCACCGCGCAGCCGGGCGAGCTCACCGAGCCCGACCCGGATCGCGGCGGGCACGTCCGGGCGGCCCGCCTCGGCGCTCAGCTCGGCGGCCACCTCGTAGTCGGCGGCCGCCGCGTCGTGCTCGCCCTGCCGCACCAGGCAGTCCGCCCGGCGGCAGAGCACGTCGACCCGCTCCTCCAGCGCGCCCAGCTCCCCGAACCCCGCCAACGCCTCCGCCCACAGCGCGTGCGCCCGCGCCCACTCGCCGCGCAGGCCCGCGACCTGGGCCAGCCAGTCGAACGCCTGGGAGGTGCCCCACCGCTCGCCCAGCCCGCGGAAGGCGTCCAGCACGGCCAGCAGCCGCCGTTCACCCTCGGCGGGCCGCCCGTCGAGCACCCGCACCAGCCCGACGCTCAGCCTGCCCAGCGCCGCGTTCCACGGGTCCGTGCCCAGCGGCGGCTCGTCGTCGGGCACCGGCCCCCACGGTCCGACGGTCATGCCCCACAGCGCCGTGCCGAACGGGTAGCGCGCCAGCCACCCGGCCTCCCGGACGATCGCCTCGCCGCGGACCCAGTGCTCCGGCGCCGCCCGCGGCACGGCGTGCACGACGCAGGCGACGTACTCCTCCTCCAGCCCTTCCGGCACGTCGGTCAGCAGCGCCGCGGCCGCCTCACCGGCCTGGCTGCTCCGGCCGCTGAGCCACCAGTACGCGGACAGCGTCGCGACCAGCCGGTACGCCGTCTCCCGCTCCTCCCGCACGGCCCAGCGCAGCGCGGCCATCAGGTTCGCGTGCTCGGCCGACAGCACCGCCAGCCACTCCAGCTGGTCGGCTCCGCGCAGGTGCGGGTCGGCCCGCGCGGCCAGGTCGAGGTGGTAGCGGGCGTGCGCCCGGCGCAGCTGCGCCTCCTGCCCGGACTCGGCCAGCCGGTCCGCGCAGAACAGCCGGATCGTGTCGAGCATCCGGTAGCGCGCGCCGTCGGTCTCGACCAGCGACTTGTCGACCAGGTCCGCCAGCACGTCCTCGGTGCCCGCGCAGACCTGTTCGACCGCGGCGAGCGGCGCGCCCCCGGTGAACACGGCGAACCCGCCTGCCAGCTCGCGCTCCCGCGGACCGAGCAGGTCCCAGCTCCACCGCACGACCGCCGTCAACGTCCGGTGCCGGGCCGCGGCCGTGCGGTCCCCGCGCGACAGCAGCGGGAACGGTCCGTGCTCGACCAGCCGGTCGGCGACGTCCTCGGCGGTGAACTGGCGCAGCCGGGCCGCCGCCAGCTCGATGGCCAGCGGCAGCCCGTCGACCGCCGCGCAGATCCGGACCACCGCGGCCACGTGCTCCGGACCCACGGCGAACCCCGGCCGCACCGCCGCCGCCCGGTCGGCGAACAACCGCACCGCGGGGTAGGCCCGTGCGTGCTCCGCCGCCACGTCCGGCGGCGCGACGTCCAACGGCGCCAACGGGACCAGCACCTCACCGGTCAGCCCGAGCGGCTCGCGGCTGGTGGCCAGCACGGTGAGGTCGGGGCACTCGGCCAGCAGCGTGCGGACGAGCGCGGCGGCCGCGTCCACGACGTGCTCGCAGTTGTCCAGCACCACCTGGTCGCGGCCCAGTGCCGAGACCAGCCTGCGCACGGGCCCCTGCGCGGCGGACTCGCGCAGCCCGAGCGCGCCGAGCACCGCCCACGGCACCTGGTCGCCGTCGGTCAGCGGGGCCAGGTCCACGAACACCGCGTCCGGTCGCGCCGACTCGACGGCCAGCCGCGTCTTGCCGATCCCACCCGGCCCGGTGACCGTCACCAGGCGCGCGTCCCGCAGCCCCGCCAGCCGCGCCAGCTCCCGGCCCCGGCCGGTGAAGCTCGTCAGCTGCGCGGGCACCCCGCGCCGGGCGGGCCGCCGCGCCCGCAGCAGGTCCAGGTGCGCCTCGGCCAGCTCCTCCGACGGGTCCGCGCCGAGCTCCTCGGCCAGCACCCGCCGCGCCTCGGCGAACTCCGCCAGCGCCTCACCCCGCCGTCCGGCGGCCTCCAGCGCCCGCATCAACCGCACCCGCAACCGTTCCCGCAACGGGTGCGCGCCCACCAGCTCCCGCAGCTCCGCGACCGAGCACCCGCCCGCCTCGGCCAGGTGCTCGAACGCGGTCAGCCGCAGCTCCTCCAACCGCGTGACCCGCGCCTCCGCGTGCGGCAGGTCGACCAGCGCCTGCCCCCGCCACAGCCCCAGCGCCTCCCGCAGCACCTCCACCGCGCCCTCGGACCGCCCGGCCTCCACCAGCCGACGCCCCTCGCCCACCAGCCGCTCGAACCGGTGCACGTCCACGTCGTCCGGCTCCACCGCCAGCCGGTACCCACCGCCCCCGAACTCCACGACCCCACCCAGCACCCGCCGCAGCCGCGACACCTGCGCCTGCACCGCGTTGCCCGCGCCGACCGGCACGTCCTCCCCGTACTGCCCCGCCACCAACCGCTCCACCCCGACCACCCGGCCCGCGTCGAGCAGCAGCATCACCAACAACGCCCGCGGCCTCGGCCCGCCGACGTGGACCAGCTCCCCGTCGACGGACCGCACCTCCAGTGGGCCGAGCACGCCGAATCGCACGGGGTGATTGTCGCGCCGAGCAGTGGGGGCGGGTGCCACCGGGGACCGCGGCTAGCAGCCGTCCAGCGTGATCAGCACGGCACTGCCCGCCCGCACGTCGACCCCGAGCGACCCGCCGCGCGCCCGCACCCGCTCCGCCGGACCGGGGCTCAGGTGGCCCTGGCGGTCCACGGTGGCGCCCTGGACGGCGGTTGCCTCCGCACCCAGGCTGTCGCCGGTGAGGCGCAGGACGTCGGCGGAGCGGGTGCGGGGGCCGACGGCGATGTCGAGGTGCACGGGAGCGGCGGTGGTGTCGTCCTTCTGGACCACGGCGATCCTGGTGCGGCCGTCGTCGCCCCGGACGGCGTAGGCGGTGGTGTTGCGGTCGGTCGACAGGGTCACCGGCAGGAACCGGCCCGCGCCCATGCGGCGGGCCATCCACAGGCCGTAGTAGATGGGCATGGCCTTGTACACCTGGGCCTGCTCGTCGGCGGCGGTGGCGGCGCAGATGGGGGTGTAGCGCTGGAACTTGCCGTTCCAGATCGGCGCGTCGCACACCCCGAGTCCACCGTGGACGTTGATCCCGTCCACCCCTGCCCGCGCCATCTGCATGCTGTAGTCCAGTCCCCACAACGCGGAGGCGAACCGGTTGCTCACGCCGTCGACCCCGCCGCCGTAGGCGGAGTTGGCCTCGTCGACCCGGAACGGCAGCCCATTCGCCTTGGCGGCGGCCAGGTTCGCCGAGACGGACCTGAGCTGGGCGGTGACCGTGGCCGGTGACAGCAGCGTGGCGATCGTGGCGTCCGGACCCGCGCTGTACTGGTGCACGGTGAGCATGGCCAGGCGGTCCCGCTCGTCGGCGGCCAACGACGCCGCCCACGACGAGGACGTCCCGGCGGTGTCCGGCCCGGCGACGCGCTTGCCGCCCACCGCGGCGGCGCACGTCCCCCAGTCCGCCCGGTAGTCCGGGTAGGCGTACCCCGCGGGCCGGAACCCCTTGCCCACCCACTGGTCCGGCTCGTTGCCGCACTCGGCGGCGACCAGCCTGGGGCCCAGGATGGACGACATGGCCCTGGCCTGGTCGACGCCGAGCCCGGCGTCCCAGCGGCCGAGGTTGATGCCCACCAGGGCAGTCCACCCGGTGACCGACAGGAACCTGTTGAGCCGCTTGACG
Organism: Umezawaea tangerina; assembly: GCF_003002815.1. Lineage (GTDB taxonomy): Bacteria > Actinomycetota > Actinomycetes > Mycobacteriales > Pseudonocardiaceae > Umezawaea > Umezawaea tangerina. The sequence continues at coordinate 338,186 of NZ_PVTF01000010.1, forward strand.
TCCGAGGGCGTGACGACGTCGTTCACCCAGGACGGCAACGGGTTCGGCGGCTGCTGCCCCTCCGGCACCCACAGCGTGTCCCGGTCGAGGGTGTTGCCGGAGACGCGGACGTTGCCGCGCCCCAACGTCCTGAACAACGCGGCCGCGTTGCCCTTGGCGGCGTCGAGGTTCCCGATGCCCAGCTCGCGCATCTCGAACGACAGCCCCACGAAGTCGGACGCGATGCGCCCCGCCGGGTGGTCGAAGTCGATCGCGATCGTCGCCGTGGACACCGGATCCGCCACCGCGACCCCGGTCGTCCCACCCGTGCAGGCCACCACGGCGACCGCGCACACGGCCGTCCGCCACCTGGTTGTGCTCATGCCGATCTCCTCGAACGCGGAACAGGACCGGCGGCGGCACCCTTGCGAGCGAGTTGCAACGATCAAGCGGTGCCACGGTACGTCGGCACCGACGGCACGGGCAAGATCAGGACGAGATACCGGTCGTCGACATCCCCGGAGGACGAACGATGGACGTGGTGCACCGGCTGGGCGACGGGCTGGTCAACTTCTACCTGGTGGACACCGGCGAGGGGGTCGTGCTGGTGGACTCCGGTCTGCCGGGGCACTGGCGAGGACTCCTCGCCGACCTCGACCGGCTCGGGTTCGCCCCGACCGACGTGACGGACGTGCTGGTCACGCACGCCCACCCCGACCACATCGGGCTGGCCGAGCGGCTGCGGGTCGAGGCGGGCGCGCGGATCCACCTGCACGAGCGCGAGGCGGGGCTGGCCGCCGCGCCGCTGAGGCCCGCCGCCGACTCCCGCCCGGAGAAGTCCGTTCTGGGCTACGCCCTGCGGCGGCCGTCGGGCCTGCGCACCCCGGTGCACCTGCTCCGGCTGGGTGGGCTGCGCACGAAGCCGGTGGCGGACCCGGTCGTCTTCACCGACGGCCTGCTCGCCGACGTGCCGGGCCGTCCGCTGGCCGTGCACACCCCCGGCCACACCCACGGGAGCACGGTGTTCGTCTTCCAGGACCACGCGTTCACCGGTGACGCGCTGGTCACCAGCGACCCCATGGTCGGCAGCGTCGGACCCTCGCTGCTGTGCCGGGCGTTCACCAACGACGGCCGCGCGGCCCTGGAGTCGTTGCGGGCACTGGAGGCGCACGACGTCCCCCACGTGCACCCCGGTCACGGCGACCAGTGGCACGAGGGCCTGCCCGCGGCCGTCCGGGCGGCGGTGGCCGCGGGCGTGCGGTGATGGCGGGATCCGAGGGTCGCAGGTCGTTGCCGCCATGACCGGGCCCCCGCAGAGTGGGGGAGTGCGCGAGATCCTGGTCATCGGCTACGACGACGTGTCGTTGCTGGACGTGGCGGGACCGGTCGAGGTGTTCGACGGCGCCCGCCGCGCCGGGGCCGACTACCTGGTGCGGCTGGCCTCGGTCGGCGGCGGTCCGATGCGGGCCACCGCGGGGCTGCGCCTGCTCACCGAGGACCTGGCCGGGGTCACCGGGCCGGTCGACACGCTCGTGGTCGTCGGCGGGTTCGGGTCGGACTCGGTCGACGGCGAGCTGGTCACCCACCTCCGGCGGCTGGCGGGCACGGCCCGCCGGGTCGCCGGGGTGTGCACCGGGGCGGTGGTGCTGGCCGAGGCCGGCCTGCTGGCGGGCGGACGGGCGACCACGCACTGGGCGTACTGCCGACGGCTGGCGCTGCTGCACCCGGACGTCGAGGTCGTGCCGGACGCGATCTTCGTGCGGCACGGGCGGATCACCACGTCGGCGGGGGTGACGGCGGGGATCGACCTGTCGCTGGCGCTCGTCGCCGACGACCACGGCCAGGACATGGCGCGGCGGATCGCGCGCTGGCTGGTGGTGTTCCTGCAACGGCCCGGCGGCCAGTCGCAGTTCAGCCTGCGGGCCCAGGTGCCCGCGGTCAGGTCGGAGGGCCTGCGCGCGGTGCTCGACGCCATCGCGGCCGACCCGGCCTCGCCGTGGACGATCGCCGACCTGGCCGACCGCGCCTCGATGAGCACCCGCCACCTGGCACGGGTGTTCCCGCGCGAGGTCGGCGTGCCGCCCGCCCAGTACGTCGAGCGGGCGCGGGTCGAGTTCGCCGCCTCGCTGCTGGACTCCGGCGACGAGGCGCTGGCCGTCGTGGCCCGCCGCAGCGGGTTCGGGTCGACCGAGACGCTGCGGCGCGCGTTCCAGCGGGTCCTCGGCGTCACACCGGGCGGATACCGCGCGCGCTTCCGCACCACCTACGAAGGGGAGAACCGATGGACATCGCTTTCGTCCTGTACCCGGACATGACCGCGCTCGACGTGGTCGGACCCTACGACGTGCTCGGCCACGGGCCGGGCGTGACCCCGCACTTCGTCGCGGCCGCGCTCGACCCGGTCCGCTGCGACGCCGGGATGCTGCTCGCGCCCACCACCACGTTCGCCGAGCTCGACCGCGCCGACGTGATCGTCGTGCCGGGCGGCAAGCCCTTCGACGTGCTGGCCGAGGGCACGGTCGCCGAGTGGCTGCGGAAGGTCCACCCGACCGCGACCTGGACGACGTCGGTGTGCACCGGGTCGACGCTGCTCGCCGCGGCGGGTCTGCTGGCGGGACGGCGCGCCACCACGCACTGGGCGGTGCGCGACCTGCTGGCCTCGCTGGGGGCCGAGGTGAGCGCGGACCGGGTCGTGCGCGAGGGGTCGGTGATCACCGCCGCGGGGGTGTCCGCGGGCATCGACATGGCGTTGACGCTGGCCGGGATCATGTGGGGCGACGACGTGGCCCAGGGGCTCCAGCTGGCCATCGAGTACGACCCGCGGCCGCCCTACGACAGCGGCTCGCTGGAGAAGGCGCCCGCGGAGGTGGTCGCGGCCGTTCAGGCCATGATGCTCAGTGACTTCAGTGCAGACCAAAACAAACCCGCGGAGGTCTGACGACGGCACGACCCGGCGGCGGGCTCCCCGCCTGCCGCCGCACGGGCGATCGGGTTCACTGGGTGGCGCTGGTGCGGTGAACCGAGCGAGCGGCTGGGCCCGGAAATGCCCGCCGAGGATCGTGGCCACCGCGCCAGGTCTGCGCGTACCGACGGGAAGGGCCGTGATGAGCACTGACGCCAGTTCACTGACCGCCGAGGACCTGGAGTTCCTCCGTCGTCCGCTGCACGGGCTCCTGTCCGTGGCCGCGGGTCCGGTCCCGGCGCAGCCCCGACCGGTCTGGTTCAAGGCCACCGCCGAGGGCACCGTCCAGCTGTTCACCGGCCCGGACACGGTCAAGGTGCGCCGCCTGCGCCGTGACCCCCGCGCCTCGATCGTCGTCGCGGCGCCCGTGGGGGAGCGCGAGCGCTGGGTGTCGGTCGCGGGCCGCGTCACGGTCGAACCCGACGGGGCGCACGACCTCGCCTCCCGGCTGGCCGCCCGCTACTGGGACCTCGACGACCCGACCCGCGCCGCCGACCTCGCCGGGATCCTGGCCGAGGAGCAGGTCCGCCTGGTCCTGCACCCGGAGACCGTGAGCCGCTACGCGTACTGACCCCGGTCAGCCCGCCAGCCGGGCCGCAAGGCCGTCGAGCACGCAGTCCAGGCCGAACGCGAAGCCGGCGTCCGGGTCGACGTCCTCGCCCTCGTGGACGCGGCGGGCGAGCAGCGGGTGCTCGCCCGCCGCGAGGACCCGGGTGATGTAGGGGCCGACGCTGTGCTGCCACTGCCGCTCGGTCAGGCCGGTGCGCTGCTCGGCGAGCCGGTCGGCCAACTGGGCGGCCACCGAGCCCAGCACGTAGGACTGCACGGTGCCGAGCGCCTGCGAGGCCAGGGTGATGTCGGGTGTGAGCGCGACGGCGGCGCGCAGCGCGGCTTCGGACCGCCGCAGGGAGTTGGGGCCGAGCGAGGGCCTGCCCGTCATCTCGCCCGCCAGCCACGGGTGCCGCAGCAGGGTCGCGCGCAGCGCGTGCGCGACCGCGGCCAAGCCCGCGCGCCAGTCCGGCGCCGACTCGGGGAGCGGGTTCTCGCCCTGCACCGCGTCGACCATCAGGTCCACCAGCTCGTCGCGGTTGGTGATGTAGCGGTAGAGGGAGGCCGTGCCGGAACCGAGGTCGCCCGCGACCCGCCGCATCGACACCGCGGCCAGTCCCTCGGCGTCGGCGACGGCCAGTGCGGCGGCCACGAACTGCTCCACTCCCGGCGCGCGCCGTCGCGGTTCGGGGCGCGGCCTGGTCCACACCGACGCGGGGTCGGGTTCGGTCATCGGGGTCGTTCCTCTCCTCGTTGACCGGGATCCTACCTTCTGGCTACGGTGTATCCATGACGGACACGACGTATCCAGAAGTTCCTGTGCTCGTGGTCGGCGGCGGAAGCGTCGGGCTGCTCACCGCGGCGCTGCTCGTCCACCACGGCGTCCCCGCGGTGCTCGTCGAACGCCGGGCCGGGCCGTCGGTCCACCCGCGCGCCACCGGCATCGGTCCCCGCACGGTCGAGGTGCTGCGCGAGCTCGGGCTCGACGCCGCCGCCGACGCCAAGGCGGTGGACCTGCGGGGGGCCGTGGGCAAGGCGGTGGCGCGGACCGTCGTCGAGATGGGCGCGGGCGACGTCGTGACCGTACCCATGCCGACCCCGGTCGAGGGCGAGCTGGAGCTGACGCCGTTCCGGCTGCGGGGCGTGTGCGCGCAGGACCGGCTCGACGCCGTCGTGGCGGCGGACCTGGTGCGGCGCGGGGCCGACCTGCGCTGGTCGACCCGCCTGGTGGGCATCGCGCAGGACGCCGACGGGGTGGACGTCGAGCTGGAGGGTCCGGACGGTCGCCATCGGTTGCGCTGCGCGCATGTCGTGGCCGCGGACGGTGCGCACAGCGCGGTGCGCAACGCCCTCGGCATCGGCACGTCCGGTCCGGGCGACCTGGGCAAGACGATGATCAACATCCTGTTCCGCGCCGACCTCCGCCCGCACCTGCGGGGGCTGTCCTTCGCCACCTGCACGATCACCGTGCCGGAGGCTCCCGGTCTGCTGGTCACCGTGGACGGCGCGACGGACTGGGTCTTCCACGTCACCTGCGACGTCGAGGCGGGGGAGCGCCCCGAGGACTTCACCCCCGAGCGCTGCGCCGCGATCGTCCGGACGGCGGTCGGCGACCCCGACCTCGACGTCGAGGTGCGCAGCGTGCTCCCCTGGCGGCCCCGCAGCGCCCTGGCCGACAGGTTCACCTCCGGTCGGGTGTTCCTCGTCGGCGACGCCGCGCACACCGTGTCGCCGCTGGGCGCGTTCGGCCTCAACACCGGGGTCGCCGACGCGCACAACCTGGCGTGGAAGCTGGCCGCCGTGCACCGCGGCGAGGCGGGTGCGGGTCTGCTCGACACCTACGCGCACGAGCGCGAACCGGTCGCCGCGGCGACGCTGGACCAGGCGCTGCGCAGGCTCGGCGACCCCCGACTGCACTGGGGCCGCGGACCCGAGGCCGACGCCGCCAGGCAGGCCGCGGGGGTGTGGGCGGCACCGGTCGTGCACCTGGGGCAGCGCTACGACTCGGCCGCCGTAGTCGACCCGCACCCGGAGCTGCCGTCCACAGTGGACCTCGTGCTGGACGGCACACCGGGCTCACGGGTGCCCCACGCGTGGGTCGACGGGGTCTCGACCCTCGACCTGGTGTCGTCCCGCTGGACCCTGCTCGTCGGCACCGCGGGCGACCGCTGGCTCGCCGCCGCGTCGGAGGTCGGTCTGCCCGCGCACCGCGTCTCCGCACCGTGGTTGTCCGCCGAGGGCGCGATGTTGGTGCGGCCGGACGGGATCGTCGCGTTGCGGGTCGTGGCCCCGGCAGGGGATCCGGTGCGGTTCCTCACCGGGGTCCTCGACCAGGTGCTGGCGCGGCCGGTCGCGGTGTCGAGCGCCTGATCGCTAGTCCTGCTCGTCGGCGGTGATGTGGGCGAGCAGGGCCTGCCGGGCGGAGTGGACGTGCTCCTCGGCGCGCCGGGCCAGGGTCGCGACCTTGCCGGAGCGCAGCAGGGCCGCCAGCTCGCGGTGCTCCTCGACGACGCGGGCGCTGTAGTGCTCGAAGCCGACGGCGATCCGGCGCAGCTGGAACAGGTAGACCTGCGACCGCAGCGCCTCCCACGCCTCGGTGAGCCTGCGGTTGCCCGCGGCGGCGTAGACCTGGTCGTGGAACGCGATGTCGAGCGCGAGCAGCCGCGGGCCGGAGGTGTCGCCGTCGAGCTCGATCGCCATCGCGTCGACCAGGTCGTCGAGCTCGCCCAGCTGGTCGGCCGACGCGGTCCGGCGCGCGCTGGTCGCGGCCAGCCGGTCCAGTGCGGCGCGCACGGCGTAGACCTCCTCGACGTCGTGCGCGGTGACCTCGACGACGGTGGTGCCGCGGTGCCAGGCGCTGCGCAGCAGTCCTTCGCCCTCCAGCATCGCGAGCCCTTCGCGCACGGACCCGCGGCTGATGTCCAACGAGGCGGCGAGGTCGACCTCGCGCACCGCCGAGCCGGGCGGGAAGGTGCCCGCGAAGATCGCCTCCCGGACGCGGTCGGCCGCCTCGTGGGCCAGCCCGCGCCGGTTCGCCTTGCCCAGTGGTGCGTTGGTCATGTCCTAATGTTGACATTAGGACATCGTGGGTTGCAATGTGGGGCGACGCCACCGACCCCGAGGAGCGGTCCATGACCACCAGTCCCGCCGTCCACCTGGCCATCCCGGTCGACGACCTGGGCGCGGCCCGCCGCTTCTACTCCGACGTGCTCGGCCTGGCGGAGGGCCGGTCCACCGACCACTGGGTCGACTGGGACCTGCACGGCCACCAGCTCGTGACGCACCTCGTCGACGGCGGCCCGGTCCCCGCCGGGACCAGCGCCGTGGACGGGCACGCCGTGCCGATCCCGCACTTCGGGCTGCTGCTGGCGACCGACGACTTCCACCGGTTGGCCGACCGGCTGCGCGCGGCGGGCGTCGACTTCGTCGTCGAGCCCTACCGGCGCTTCCCCGACGAGCCCGCGGAGCAGTGGACGATGTTCTTCCACGACCCGGCGGGCAACGCGTTGGAGTTCAAGGCTTTTCGCGACTCCTCGAAGGTCTTCGCCCGATGAGGCGGGTCCTGGTCACGGGTGCCTCGCGCGGGATCGGGCGGGCCGTCGCGCTGGCGTTCGCCGAGCGGGGCGACCGGGTCGCGGTCCACTGCGCGGCCAACCGCGAGGACGCCGAGGAGACGGTGCGGCTGCTCCCCGGCGACGGTCATGCGCTGGTCGTCGGCGACCTCGGCGACCCCGAGGTCGCGCGGCGGGTGGTCGAGGAGGCCGTGGCGGCGCTGGGCGGGGTCGAGGTCCTGGTCAACAACGCCGCGGTGGCCCCGACCGCGGCAACCCGGCACGACCCCGCGGAAGTGTCCTATTCGGACTGGCAGGAGGTCTGGCGGCGGATGGTCGACGTCAACCTGCTGGGTGCGGCGAACCTGACCTACCACGTGGTCCGGCACCTGGTGGACCGCGGTGCCGCGGGCAGCGTCGTCAACGTCGGGTCGCGCGGCGCCTTCCGGGGTGAGCCGGACTTCGCCGCCTACGGCGCGACCAAGGCCGCGCTGCACGCGTTCGGCCAGTCGATGGCCGTGGCGCTGGCCCCGCACGGGATCTCGGTGACGTCGGTGGCGCCGGGGTTCGTCGCGACCGAACGGCAGGCGGGCAAGCTCGCGGGCCCGGCCGGGGAGCGGCTGCGCGGGCAGAGCCCGTTCGGCCGGGTGGGGACGGCGCGGGAGGTGGCCGCGGCCGTGGTCCACCTGGCCTCCCCGGAGGCCGCGTGGTCCTCCGGCGCGGTGCTCGACCTCAACGGCGCCTCCTACCTGCGATGAGGGGAACGGTCATGACGAAGACCGCGCTGGCCGTGCGGCACCTGGCGTTCGAGGACCTCGGCCTGCTGCACCCGCTGCTCGTCGGGAGCGGTCACACCGTGCGGTACCTGGACGTCGGCGTCGAGGGCGTCGACACCGACGCCATCGCGGCGGCCGACCTGGTGGTCGTGCTCGGCGGACCGATCGGCGCCAACGACGAGGACCGCTACCCGTTCCTGGGCGAGGAGATCGCCGCCATCCGCAAGCGGCTCGACGGCGGTGGGCGGACCCTGGGCATCTGCCTCGGCGCGCAGCTGGTCGCGCGGGCGCTGGGCGCCGACGTCGTGCCGTCCGGGCACACCGAGATCGGCTACGCGCCGCTGGAGCTCACGCCGGAGGGGGCCGGCTCGCCGTTGCGCCACCTCGACGGCGTGCCGGTGCTGCACTGGCACAACGACCGGTTCGACGTCCCGCGCGGTGCCGTCCGGCTGGCCTCGACCCCGCGCTGCCCGAACCAGGCGTTCGCGCTGGGCGCCGACGTCCTGGCGTTGCAGTTCCACCTGGAGACCGACCACCGCGTGGTCGAGCCGTGGCTCATCGGGCACGCGGAAGCGCTTGCGGCGGCGGGGATCCACCCCCGTGACATCCGGACCGCCGCCGCGGCGGCGGGTCCCGCGCTCACCGCCGCGGCGTCCTGCGTGGTCGAGGAGTGGCTGAGGGGGCGCCTCGACGGAGACGCCCCCTCGTGACCGGTCTCAGAGCTTGCTGGTGCTGATGGCGAAGTTGGAGAAGTAGGAGTGCACTTCCTTCTTCGGGCCCCAGCTCGTGTCGTGCCCGCCGAAGAAGGTGGAGAAGAAGACCCCCTTGAACTTGATGCCGGAGATGCCCGGCGCCGACTTGCTCGACAGCACCTGCTCGCCGTCGTACCAGACGGTGATCTGCCCGGTGGAGCGGTTCACCGACTGCTGGATGGTGTGCGTGCTGCCGTCGGGCGAGAAGTTCCACGACCCGAGGCCGATGTCCTTGCCGTATCCGTCGTCGGTGGGCGTGTAGACGTAGACCTCGCCCTTGCTGCCGTTGCGGAACATGAACCGCGTCGACCACGCCTGCCCGTGGTTGCCGCCGCTGGCCTCGCCGGTGTTGCCGCCGTAGAGGCCGGGCAGCTTGCCGCCGAGGCCGAAGTCGAAGCCGGACGGGAACCGCACGTCGTACTTGAGGTAGAGCGTGGTGGCGCCGGTCAGGTCGGAGTGACCGTTCTTGGCGAGGTTCTGGTAGAACTGCCCGCCGCCGGAGGTGGGGCAGTTCGTGCACGACGGCGCGGAGGACCCCTTGCCGTACTTGACGTCCAGGGTCGCGCCGCTCGCCTTCATGTTGCCGAAGCCGAACTCGCCGCTGCCGTCGACGCCCCAGGCGTCGCGCCAGGAGGACGACGGGAAGCCGGAGAACGTGCCGGTCCACGTCGAGGCCGCGGCCTCCACGGATCCCGGCAGCGCGGCCGAGGCCGGTGCGGCGTGGGCGGCGGGGGAGAGTGCGACGGCCGAGACGGCCACCGCGAGCAGGGTCTTGGCCAGCCGAGAAGCCAGATGCGACATCCGGTCTTCCTTTCCTTCGAAGGGGCGGTGCCCTTGGCGGCGGCGTGGTGGAAGACGTTAAGCGGTCTAGACCACAAGTTCAAGATGGCGATTCATGTTCATGGATGTGAACCACTGGATCGGGGTGATCAGGTCTGCCACGGTGATGACCATGCGCGACGACGCCGGGAGCGGCTTTCGGGCGGCCTTCGGCGTCGCCGAGTTCCGCGTGCTCTGGTGCGCCTCGCTCACCTCGATCGTCGGCGACCAGCTGGCCAGGCTCGCCCTGTCGATCCTGGTGTTCCAGCGCACCGGCTCACCCGCGTGGACCGCGCTGACCTACGCGCTGACGATGCTGCCCGGCCTGCTGTCGGGCGTGCTGCTCACCGGGCTCGCCGACCGGTACCCGCGGCGGACGGTGATGGTGTGCAGCGACCTGGGCCGGGCCGCGCTGGTGGCCGTGATGGCCGTGCCCGCGGTGCCGCTGCCTCTGGTCGTGGCGCTGCTGGTGCTGGTGCAGCTGGCCGAGCCGCCGTTCGCTGCCGCCCAGGGCGCGCTGCTGCCGGTGGTGCTGGGGGAGCGGCGCTACGAGGCGGGCCAGTCGATCCACCTGATCACCCACCAGGTCGGGCTGCTGCTCGGGTTCGCGGGCGGCGGGCTCGTGGTCGCCTGGCTCGGGACGTCCGGCGCGCTGGCCGTCGACGCCGTCACGTTCGCGCTGTCCGCGCTGCTGCTCCGGCTCGGCCTGCGCCCGCGACCGGCGTCGCTCACGCCGTCGGACGGACCGTCCACCGGCGTGTGGTGGGCGCAGGTGCGGGCGGGCGCGGGACTCGTGTGGCACGACCGGCGGCTGCGGCTGCTCATCGCGATCGGCTGCCTGGCCGCGTTCGCCGTCGTCCCGGAAGGACTCGCCGCGCCGTTCTCCGAGGAGGTCGGCGCCGGGGTCGCCGGGGTCGGCGTGCTGCTGGCCGCCGATCCGGCCGGGATGGTCGTGGGCGCGCTGCTGCTGCGGCTCGTGCCCGCCGCGGCGCGGGTGCGGCTGCTCGGCCTGCTCGCCGTCGCCACGGTGCTGCCGGTGGCCGGGTACTTCCTCTCGCCCGGTCTCGGGTTCGCCGTCGGGCTGCTCGCGCTGTCCGGCGCGTTCAGCGCGTACCAGGTCACGGCCGGTGCCACGTTCGTCCGACTGGTACCCGACCGGCGGCGCGGGCAGGCGCTGGGCTTCGCCCGCACGAGCCTGGTCGCCGCCCAGGGCCTCGGCGTGGCCGCGGGCGGTCTCGTGGCGCAGTGGACCGGGTCCACCACGGGCACGATCGCCGCCGCGGGGGCCGCGGGAACGGTGTTGGCGCTCGCCGCGGCCGCCTCGTGGTCCAGGGTGTCCACAACGGTGACTACAGACGGTTGACCGCTTCACCAGATCTTGTCGCGCATGTCGGCCCACCTCCCTCGTTCCCCCAGTAGTACGGCCGGAAACGGGAGTCGGGTCACCAGATCTTGTCGCGCACGGTGGTCACCTCCACTCCGTGTCGTCACCCCGGCAGCGGCTGACTTCGCCCCTGGTCACGATTACCGTGACGCTCCGTCCGGTCCTGGTGCACGCCAGGGCGACCGCGTCGTGAGGCGAACATGGACATGGGACATCGCGCGGACGCTCCGGTGCGGACCGGAGCGCCGTGGCGCGCCGTGCCGGGCTGGTCCCTATGGTCCCTGTCCGCACGGGCGTTGGCGTACGTGCTGCTGGTGGATTCGGGCGCTGTTCTCGCCGTCGTCCTCAGCGCGCTGGGTCCGGTCCCGGCCAGGTCGTGGGCCGTCGCGGCCGTCCTGGCGGGCTGCGCGGGCGCCCACCTGCACTTCTCCCGGTGGATCGAGCGCATCCGCCGCGACCACAGCCACCTGCCGCACGTCGACCTGTGCAGCATCTGGATCTTCGCGGGCGCCCTCGTGCTGCCACCGCTGCCCGCGGTCCTGCTCGTCGCGACGATCTACCTGCACCGGTGGTGGGTGGTCGGCCGCTGGGACGCCTCCCGACCACCGCACCGGTGCCTGTTCACCGGGTCCATGATGGTCCTCGCCGCACTGGCCGCCAACGGCGTCTCCGCCGCCACCGGCCTGCGTGGACACCTCATGGCGGGCCGGCCCTCCGGAGTGCTGGACCTGGTCGGCATCATCGGCGCCGGAGCCGCCCAGTGGGGCGTGAACTCGCTGCTCGTCGGGATCGTCATCGCCCTGACCGTGAAGCTGCGCAAGATCGGCGAGGCCGTCGGCAGCGGCGCGGACAACCTGCTCGAGATCGGACAGCTCGCCCTCGGCTCGTTCGTCGCGCTCGCCGTCGCCTGGTGGCCGGGGTTCGCGGCGCCGATGGTCGTGGCCGCGGTCGCGCTGCACCGGACCGTGCTCATCCACCAGCTGGAACTGGCGGCCCGGACGGACAACAAGACCGGACTGCTGAACGCCGAGGCCTGGCACCTCCAGGCACGACTGGAACTCCAACGCACCCGCGCCCGCCAGACACCGTCGACGCTGGGGCTGTTCATGATCGACGTGGACCACTTCAAGGACGTCAACGACCGCTACGGCCACCAGGTCGGCGACTCGGTGCTGCGCGCGATCGCCGACGCCCTGTCCTCCTCGGTGCGCCGCGGCGACTCCGTGGGCCGCTTCGGCGGCGAGGAGTTCGCCGTCCTGCTCCCGATGGTCGAACGCACCGAGGCCCTGCTCATCGCCGAACGGGTCCGGTCGCAGGTGCTGGGGCTGAAGATCGACGACAGCGCGGGCGGAGTGGTCACGGGGCTGGGGGTCAGCATCGGCGTGGCGATCTGGCCGGAGGTGGACGAGGACACGGTGGAGGGGGTGCTGGCCGCGGCGGACTCGGCGCTGTACGAGGCGAAGCGGCTGGGGAGGGATCAGGTGCAGGTGGCGGGGGTGGTGCGGAGGTTGAGGTGGGTGCCCGCGGTGAGGAGGGGGCAGGTGGTGGATTGAGGGGCTTGGGTGTCGTTGGGTGTTCTTGCCGTTGTGGGTGTCGCCTGGTGTTCGAGTTGCGGTGTGTCGCCCGGTGTAGGTGCCGCGGACTCTGGGGGTATCGCTACAGCGGACCCATGTGCGGTCGGCTTGACTTGGGGCCCCTTTTTTGGGCTTCGTCGGGCGAAAAAGGGCAGGTGGTAGAGCCTGCCCGCCGACTCATTGTAAGCCCAAAAACCCCAAGTCAAGCCGACCGCACTAGCGGACGAGCACCGCTCGCTTCCAGCTGGGTTGGGTAGCTGGCTGGCCGTTCCAGCGTCGTCGGGTAGCTGGCTGGTTGCTTTCCAGCGTCGTTGGGTCGTTGCTTTTGGTGCTGGCGGTGGCGGGCGGGTTGGGGTTAGTCCTCCCAGACGTCGCTCTTCGGGAGTCCCCGTGCCTCGCGTTCCCGGTCGACCAGCTTCTGGATCAAGGCGGTCTTCCCCTTGGTGTACACCAGACCGTCCGACTCCCGTGCCGCGAGTTCCCGTTTCAGTGTGCCGTACTCGGCGGTGGCAGCGGGGTGGGTGAGGAGGTGGTCGCGGAGTAGGCGTTCGTTGCGGGTGTCCCAGTCGGTGGCCGGGACGACGTGGAGGTGGTGGGTGCGGGTGCCGTTGGTGTCGCGGCGGTAGAAGAGGCGGTTGCGCATGCCGGTTTCCTCGCGCGTGTAGCCGAGGGCGGTCAGGGTCGACTCGGTGGCGAGGACGGCGGCCAGGTCCGGTGTGGATGCCATGAGGTCGATGACGGGTTTGGCGGCTAGGCCGGGGATGGCGGTGCTGCCGATGTGTTCGATGATGGGGAAGTGGGGGCGCAGTTCGGCGATCGAGCGGGCGGCCTCGGTGGGCCAGGTGGGGTCGTGGTCGGAGAAGTCGATCGGCATTCCGGGCAGCCTAGTAGTTTGCGGTGGTGGTGAAACCGGATTTCCCCGTGGTGACCGCGCGGCTGCTGCTGCGGCCGTTCACCCCCGACGACCTCGACGCGCTGCACAGCTGGGAGTCCCGGCCGGACGTGGCGCGCTACCTGTACTGGGAGGCCCGCACGCGCGAGGAGAGCCGGGTCGCGTTGGAGCGCAAGGTGGCGTCGACGTGGCCGCGCGCGGTGGGTGAGTCGTTGGTGTTGGCGGTGCAGCGCCGCGACACCGGGCAGGTGATCGGCGACGTGCACGTGGAGTGGCTGCACGAGGAGTGGCGGCAGGGTGAGGTGGGGTTCGTGTTCCACCCCGACCACGGTGGTCGGGGCTACGCGGCGGAGGCGGCGGAAGTGGTGCTGCGGCTGGGGTTCACGGCGTTGGGGCTGCACCGGATCATCGGGCGGTGCGACGTGCGGAACACGGCGTCGAGCAGGCTGATGGAACGGTTGGGGATGCGCAAGGAGGCGCACTTCCGGCACAACGACATCTTCAAGGGCGAGTGGGGCGAGGAGCTGGTCTACGCGATGCTGGAGGACGAGCTCTGAGACTCGGCGAACACCTCCGCGATCCGCGTCGGGGTGATGTCCTCGGTCGCCAACGTGGTGGCGATCCGCTCGAACGCGAACAGGAACGCCTCGATGTCCTCGGGCGGCAGCAGAGCCGTGTCGGCCATCAGGGACAGTCGCATCCGGTCCGTCGTGCCGCCGGTGTCGAGGTAGAGGTCCATGTCCTCGTGCGCGGTCCGCTCCGGCCACGCGAGCGTCGTCGCGGCGGGGGCACCGGTCGCGGTGGCGCGGGCGCGCGGCAGGGTCGACCACATGTCGTTGACCTGGCAGCCCGGCGGCAGCACCACGTCGCGCAGCACCTCGCGCGCGAGCCTGCCGTCGTAGCGGGCGTGCCGCTTGGCGGCGGCCATCGTCGCCGACGACCGGCGGACCACCTCGTCGAAGGAGTCGACGTCCAGGGCCACCGCGGTCTTCACGGCCTGGTTCATGGTGGTGACGGCGTTGAACAGGTCGGGAGCCAACCTGTTGCTCTGCATGACGTCCAGCCGGTAGGTCGGTCCGGGGCAGAAGCAGCGGAGCAGCGAGGTGGTGATCGAGAGCAGCACGACGGACGTGGTGGTCCGCAGCCTGCGGGCGGCCGCGCGGACCGCGACCGGCAGCGCGTCGGACTCGATCTCGCCCCGGACGAACCGCGGTGACAGCGGGACGGCCCGCGCGGGGGCGGGTGCGGACGGCATCAGGGCCAGCTGCTCGCGGAGGTGGTGGGTGGCCTCGATGTTGAGCAGCTGGCCGTCCGGGGAGCCCTGCCGGGTGGCGAGGTCGACCGGTTGCACCGACGGTTTCGGGGCGGGCACGGGCTTTCCGTCGGCGCGGGCGCGCAGCATGGCGGTGAGCTCGGCGACGAGCAGCTCGGTGCCGGTGTGGTCGGCGGCCATGTGCGAGACGCCCAGGACGACGAGCACCGGGATCCCGTCGTGCAGGGCGAGGGAGACCCGGATGGGCAGCTCCTTGTCGTGGTCGAACGCGGTCGCGCCCGCCCGCACCAGGCAGTCGGTGACGATGTCGGTGAACCCCACCGGGTCGTCGGCGGGCCGGTCGAACAGGCTGACGTCGAGCGCGCCCGAGCCCAGCACCTCCTGGGTGGCGTCACCGCGCGGCGACGGGTGGAACAGGGTGCGCAGGGACTCGTGGCGCAGCAGCAGCTCGCTGATCTGCTCCAGCACGTCGCCGACGCCCAGCAGCAGCGGGATCGGCAGCCACCTGGTGAGGACGAAGAACGGCTTCACCTCCGGCAGCCACTCGTGGATGCCGTCCCAGGTGCCCTGCTGGCCCCACGTCAACGGGCCGACGCGCGCCCGTCCGCCGTGGAACTCGGCCTGGACCGCGGTCTCGGTGATCACTGCGCACCCCTCAGCTCGGCGGTCGGCGCGGGACGGGCGAACAGCACGTCGCGCAGGCAGAACACGCTGTAGGTCAACCCGGCCGACCAGCCCGCGACCACGGCCCACATGACCGCGTCGATGCCGAACGGGCCGTTGAGCAGGTAGGCGAACGGGACCTGCACGATGACGAACGCGATGAGCGTGCAGACCAACGGGGCCGTGGTGCGGCGGGACCCGTTGAGGTACCCGTGGGTGACCACCATGACCGTGTACAGCACCAGGAACGGGTAGATGATCAGGACGTACCGCTCGGTCAGCTCGCGCGTCGCCGGGTCGGTGGTGAACAGCCCGGCGATCGGGGACCGGGCGAGCAGGACCACCGCGGACACCACGGCGGTCAGCCCGACGGTGAGCCCGAGCGTCTGCACGAGCCCGCGCCGCGCCCGGTCCTCGTCCGCGCCGCCGAGGTTCTGCGCCACGAACGCGGTCACCGCGCCGGAGAAGTCCAGGAACAGCATCCCGGTGAACAGCTCCAGCCGGGACACGATGGTGAACGCCGCGAGCACCACGGCCCCGTAGGACTGGATGATCCAGACCAGCACCATGATCCCGACGGCGAGGATGATGTGCTGGCTTGCCAGCGGGAAGCCCAGCCGCACCGCGTCCACGAGCTCGCGCCGCACGGCCGGTTCGGACCGCTTGCGCCCCAACGGGTAGATCCGCCGCGCGGCCACGAGCCCGACGACGAGCGCGGCAGCGCTGGCGAGCACCGTCGCGAGCGCCGCGCCGCCGATCCCCATGCCCAGCACGGACAGGAACAGCCAGACCAGCACGATGTTCGCCACGTTCCCGAAGCCCTGCACCCACATCGCGGCCCGCGAGTTGCCGAGGCCGCGGAAGTAGGCGCTGACCGCGGCCAGCCCGAACATCGCCGGGAAGCCGATCGAGAGCGTGCCGAAGAACAGCGCGCAGTCCTCGGCCAGCTCCCCGTGGATCCCCATCAGCGACAGCACGGGCCGCGCCAGCACCGTCGCGAGCAGGACGCACCCGGCCGCCCACACCGCCGTGACCAGCGCGAGCGCGAGCACCACACCGCGGCGCTCACCGTCCTGCTGGGCGCCGCGCAGGTGCGCCAGGCGGATCGTGAACGCGGTGCCGAGGCCGATGAACATCGCGTTGAGCAGGTAGTACATCGGGCCCGCCACGCCGACGGCGGCCAGCCCGTCGACACCGACGTAGTGCCCGACCAGGATGCCGTCGATCAGCACGTACCCCTGCTGGAGCAGGTTCGCCGCGGTCAGGGGCAGCGCGAAGCCGACGATCTTGCGCAGCGCGGGTCCCGTCGTCATGTCCGTCATCAGGCCACGTCTTCCGCGAACTCGGCCAGTTCCTCGACGTGGTAGGCGATCTCGGAGACCGTGCGGTCGGCGAGCAGGTCCGCGACGTCGTAGTGCACGCCGTGGCGGACGGCGATCGTGCTGGCCACCGAGGCGGCCATGATGGAGTCGCCGCCGAGCTCGAAGAAGTCGGCCTCGACGTCGAGCGCGGGGTAGCCGAACGCGAGGGCGAGGCACTGCGCGACGGACTGCTCGACCTCGGTGTACTCGCCGTTCTCCCGTCCCTTGAGCTCTACCTGGACGGCGGCGACGGTGGCCTTGATCTTCTCCGAGGCTTTGAGCAGCCGCTCCTCCAGCGCGTGCATCTCGCGCTCCACCTTGGCGTCGATGTCGGCCGACAGCGGCACGTCGTAGGAGCGCAGCAGGTGGATCAGCTCGCCGCGGTAGTTCAGCTCGCCCGCGAACAGCCGGGGTCGCCGCGAGCGCAGGGCGGCGTCCACGACGTCGAGACCGACGGACGTGGGGAGGGCCTTGAACATGGTGTCGCCGTTGGTGCCGTGGTCGACGGCCATGCCGATCTCCTTCCACGCCACCCAGTCCAGCGCGACGACGTGGCACGGACCGCCCGCCTGCGAGCGGGCGAGGTTGTCCAGGTAGTAGTTGCCCGCCGCGTAGTCGGCCTGGCCGGGCGCGGGGAACACCGAGGCCACCGAGGAGAAGTGGACGACGAAGTCGGGGCGGTCGGCGCGGGTCAGCCGGTCCAGCACGAAGGCGCCGTGCAGCTTCACCCGCACGACCTCGGCGAAGTCCTCGGGCAGCCGGAACATCAGCGTGGCACCGCCGGGCAGACCGGCGGCGTGCACGATGCCGTCGATGCGCCCGTTGTCCTGCTGGATCCCGGTCACGGCCGCCGCGAGCGCCTTCGGGTCACCCGCGTCGGCGGCGCGCACGAGCACCGTGGTGCCCATCGCCTCCAGGTCGCGGACCGTGCGGATCCGCTCGGTGGCCGTGCCCGCGGCGAGCAGTTCGTCCCACTGGTCGCGCGGTGGCATGCCGGACCGGCTGAGCAGCACCAGCGTGATGTCGGGCTGCTTCTCGGCGAACGAGCGCGCCACCGCGAGGCCGAGCGCGCCGGTGCCGCCGGTGACCAGGTAGGTGCCGCCGGGCCGGAGGTAGGTCCGCGGGCCGTCGGTGTCGACCTCGGGCACCTCGACGAAGACCTCGCACGACCGTTCGTCGCCGCGCAGCAGGAACAGGCCGTACTCGGTGGAGAACACCTCCGCCGCCAGCGCAGTCCCCGGCACCGCCGCGTCCACGTCGAGGTGCTTGACCCTGATGTAGGGGTACTCGCGGCCGATCACCTTGCCGAAGCCCACCAGCGCGGAGTTCTCGGCCACGACGGTGGTGTCGCCCTCCTGGGCGCACACCGCGGTCCGCGTCACCACGGCCAGGTCGACCTTCACCCCCGCCGCCATCAACGCCTTGGACAGGTGGAACAGGCTGGTGAGGTTCTTGGTCGTGCGCCGGTCCAGTTCGTCCACATCGGACGCAGGGGTGGTCTCGAACGCCAGCGCGTGCACGACGTGCGTGACGTTCTCGTCGGCGACCAGCCGGGCGGTGGCGTCGAACGAGTCGGCGGCGAAGTCCTCGCCCAGCCGCAGGACCCGCGCGTCGCCGAGGTCGGCCGCGGCGAGGAACGCCTCGGCGTCGGTGTCCGGGTCGACCAGCGCCACCACCTTCGCGCCCGCGGGCACACCGGTCACCGGCAGCGCCGGGGTGGGCTGGAACTCGACGTCGTGGGTCACCGGGTGGCGCTCGTCGCTGGTCGCGAGCGAGAGCTGCGAGCGCCACGTGTCCGGGAACTCCATCCAGGCCAGGGTTTCGTCGAAGGCGTAACCGGGCAGCCGGACGATCCGCGGTGCCCGGTCGGCCGGTGGCGAGCTGTCGACCGGACCGCCGGACAGGTAGGCCTTCGCCGCCGCGGCCAGTGCGCCGGTGATCGGGCGCTGCCCGGTGACCAGCAGCTCGGCCAGGCCGCGGCGCAAGTCGTCCACATCGGACACGACGACCGCGACCCGGTGCCGGTGCGAGCTGCGGGAGACCCTGGTGGTGTAGGCGATGTCGGCGATGTCGACACCGGCCAGGCCGCCGCCGTCGATGAACCGGAGGTACCGCTCCACCAGCCACGTCAACGACCGCGGGGTGGCGGCGCTCAGCGTGAACAGGACCTCGCCCTGTGACGGCGCCTGCGGTTCGGGGGAGGTGTACTCCTCCAGCACGGCGTGCGCGTTGGTGCCGCCGAGCCCGAACGCGCTCACGCCGCAGCGGCGCGGGCCCTCGGACTCCCACGGGCTCAGGGTGGTGGGGATGTAGAGCGGCCCGGACGCGAAGTCGAGCTTCGGGTTGGGCGTGTGGAAGTTGGCCTGCGGCGGGATCATCCTGTTGCGCAGCACCGCGACCGCCTTGATCAGGCCGATCACGCCCGAGCCCTCGAACAGGTGCCCGACGTTGGCCTTCACCGTGCCCACCGCGCAGAACCCGCGGTCGTCGGTGTGCTTGGCGAACGCCCGCTTCATGCCCTCGTGCTCGATCGGGTCGCCCACGCGGGTCGCGGTGCCGTGCGCCTCGAAGTAGCCGATGGTGCGCGGGTCCACGTCGGCGTTGCGCCACGCGGCCAGCAGCAGCTCGGCCTGCGAGTCGGAGTCGGGGTTGGTGATGCCCTCGGTGTTGCCGTCGTGGTTGACCGCGCTGCCCTTGAGGACGGCGTAGATCTGGTCGCCGTCGGCGAGCGCCCGCTCCATCCGCTTGAGCACGACCGCCCCGGAGCCCTCGCCGAACCCGGTGCCGTCGGCCGCCTCGTCGAACGTGCGCGTCACGCCGTCGGACGACTCGATGCCGATGTTGGAGTGCGGGTGCTTGACCGGCGCGAACACGATCCGCGCGCCGCCGACCACGGCCATGTCGCAGTCGCCCACCAGCAGCGCGTTCTTGGCCTGGTGCACCGCGACCAGCGTCGCGGAGCACGCCGTGTCCACGACGAGGCTGGGGCCGCGCAGGTCCAGCAGGTGCGACAGCCGGTTCGCCAGCATCGTCGGGATGTTCCCGGTGATCGCCTGCTGGCCGACCGTCGGGTCGATCCGGCAGATGTAGTCCAGGTACGTCGAGCCGGGGTTCACCGCGAACCCGACGAACACCCCGGTCCTGCTGCCGCGCAACCGGTCCACCGAGTACCCGGCGTCCTCGAACGCCAGGAACATCGCCCGCATCACCATCCGGTGGTGCGGGTCGGTCAGCGTGGCCTGCCGCGGGTTCATCCCGAACGCCGCGTAGTCGAACGTGTCCACCGCGTCCAGGAACGACCCGTTGTGGTAGTCGATGTCCGGTTCGTTCAACGGGTCGATGCTCGTCGCCCGCAGGTAGTGGATGTACTCGTCGAGCTTGCGCCGCCGGTCCTGTGGGAACGGCCGCACCGCGCTGCCGCCCGTGCTGATGACCCGCCAGAACGCGTCGAGGTCCCCCGCGCCCGGCACGTCGACCGAGACGCCGACGATCGCGATGTCCGTGTTCATGTGCACCCTTCCTCAGGCGATCTTGTGGACGAGCGAGCTCAGGGTCCTGCCGTGGACCTCGTCGAAGTCGGTCAAGCCCGCCGCGCGCAGCGTCGTGACGGTGCGGACCCACTCGACCGGCGAGGACAGCTGGCGCGCCAGCAGGTCCGGACCGTCGAACAGGGCGCCGGTGACGCTGGAGACGACGGGGGTGATGGCGGGCCGGAAGTCGAACTCGGCGAGCACCTCGCGGAAGCGGGCCTCGGCCGGGGCCATGAGCGGGGTGTGGAAGGGACCGCTGACGTTGATCGGGACGACCCGTGCGCCGGGCAGCAGGGCGATCGCCTTGGCCGCCACCGCGACCTCGGTGCGGTCGCCCGCGATGGTGGTCTGGGTGTCGGCGTTGAGGTTCGCGACGAACACGCCCGTCAGGCCGGTCTCGATCAGCGCGCGGCGCACGAACGCGACCGGCACGCCCTGCACCGCCGACATCCCGCCACCGGTGATCTCGGACATCAGCTCGGCGCGCCGCCGCACCAGGCGCAGGGCGTCCGCCAGCTCCAGCACGCCGCCCGCGACCAGCGCGTTGTACTCGCCGAGGCTGTGCCCGGCGTAGTAGTCGTGGCCGATCTCGGAGAGCCCCATCAGGGCGTTGACGAAGAACACCGCGGGCTGCGCGTAGCGGGTGTCGCGCAGCCGCCGCTCGGGATCGCGGACGCACAGCTCCTCGACGGAGTAGCCGAGCACCTCGTCGGCGAGAGCGGTGGCCTCGGGGAAGCGGGCGAACAGCTCCGCCCCCATCCCCTTCCGCTGCACACCCTGACCTGGGAAGAGCAGACAACGCACGGCATTCTCCTAACGGGCTCGGCGCGAGAACTGCTGGACCGACTCGAAGCGCAGGGGACGGGCGTCGGCGCGCAGGCATTCACGGGTGAAGCGGCGCGCGCCCGGACCGGGACCGCAGTCCACGACCCGTTCGACCGCGGCGTCGCCGATCGCGTGACCGGCCGCCAGCTCCCACTCGATCGGCCGCACCAGCACCTGGTCGAGGAACTCCTGGACCAGGTCGGTGGACTGCTGGAGGTTGCGCGGCGCGTCGGTGGCGTACACCGGGACCCGCAGCGCGTCCGCGCCGGGCATCGGGCCGATGAAGGCGAGGTCGTCGCGGACGCGGCGGGCGGCCGGTGCCAGCCGGGAGCTGTGGAACGGGATCGAGTTGGACAGGAACGCCCAGCTCACCCGCGACTCCGCGAACACGGACTCGTGGGCGAAGTAGAAGTCGAGCAGGTCCGCGGTCGACCCGCTGAGCACCTGCACGGTGGGGGAGTTGACCAGGCTCACCGACAGCCTGCCGTCCTGGGCGTAGCGGCTGACCGCGCTGCTCAGGTCGTGCCGCGACATGCCCGTCAGCGACGCCATGGGGGTCGGCGCGCGGCCCTTGCCGTCACGGGCCAGGTACCGGCTCACCAGCTCCGGGCTCACGGCGCGCGCCTCGTCGAGCTGGTGGCCGCGCACCAGGCTCAGCGCGACGAGCTTGAGCGAGCTCGCGGCCAGCGCGAGGAACTCGTCCACCCGGCGCGTGCGCATCCCGGCCACGACCGCGGCCTGCAGCCCGATGCTGTGCCCGAGGGCCGCCACCACGTCCTCGTCCGCGCCGCGGGCGGTGGGCTGGAGGTGGGCCACCTGGCACACGTGCACGCAGATTCCCGCCACGATCGAATTCCGCAGAGCGTCCGGCGGAAAACCGGACGGAGAATCCAGCCATTGTTTCAGGGGCAAGTCCGTGGGTAACACGGCGCTGCGCGTTTCGTTTCCGATGTATTTCCGGACGTCGTCCAGAACGGTGAAGACCGTGTGGAAGTAGGCGGCGTTCTCGGGACGGGCGTAAAGCTCGCGAAGGGCGGCGACCAGGGTGTCGTTGTTGCCGCCGAGACCGTCGAAGAGCAGGAGGGTGCGCATCATGACCTCGACCCGTGAAGGTGGTCCTGACCTGTGGTGACCGCGACGATGAGGTCGAGACTCGTGATTTCGTGTGAACGGTTGCACACGCTAGGGCGGGTCGCGAAAACCGACAACCACCCCCTTGTTCGGACATTGCGACGAAAGGCGGAGTCGTCTGTCAATGTGATGGTGGCCCGTCGACCTCCCGTCTCGTTCGGAGGTCGCCATTTTTTCGCGGGATGGCGGTTCATCCGGGCAGCTCACGCCGCGCGCGGATGATCGCCCGCCGATGCATCGGTCCCGCGCGGGACGAGTAGTGAATACACCTGTTCGGCACAGGGCATTCCGTAATGGGTGTGGACCGGTATCCGATGGGGGACGCTTCGTGTTCGCGAAGTGCGCCCTGTCCCGGACTGTGGCGTGGACGGCAGGATCCGCGGTTCCGGGCGCCCGGACCCGTGCCTAGCGTCGAAACCATGACGCTCGTGCTGCTCGCCCACCCCGATCCCGCCCGCTCCAGGGTCAACGCCGCGCTCGCCGCCGCGGTCGCCGACCTGCCCGGTGTCGTGCTGCACGACCTCGCGGCCACGACCGGGGACTTCGACGTCGACGCCGAGGTGCGGCTGCTGCTGGAGCACGAGCTGGTCGTGTTCCAGGTCCCGTTCCACTGGTACTCGGTGCCCGCCCTGCTCAAGCGGTGGATGGACGACGTCCTGATCCGCTGCCTCGTCCCCGCGAC
Source organism: Umezawaea tangerina (assembly GCF_003002815.1). Classification (GTDB taxonomy): domain Bacteria; phylum Actinomycetota; class Actinomycetes; order Mycobacteriales; family Pseudonocardiaceae; genus Umezawaea; species Umezawaea tangerina. Next base: position 360,889 of record NZ_PVTF01000010.1, read on the forward strand.
GGGCGGGTCGCTGCTGCGAGGCCGCACGCTGCTGGTGGTGACCTCCACCGGCGGCACCGCGGAGAGCTACGCCCGCCGGTACCCGATGGCCGAGCTGCTGCTGCCGCTGGAGAGCACCGCCCACAAGCTCGGCATGGACTTCGCCACCCCGCTGGTGCTGCACGACGTCCGCAACGTCGGGGACGAGGACCTCGCCCTGCACGCCAAGCGCTACCGGGAGCTGCTGGAGGCGAGCTGACAGGATGGTGCGGTGCGGCGTGTGACGATCCTGGCCTACGACGACGTGTCGATGATCGACATAGCGGGCCCGGCCGACGTCTTCGGCCAGGCCAACCGGTTCGGTGCCGACTACCGCGTCGGCGTGGTCTCACCCGGCGGCGCGGACGTCCGCACGTTCAACGGCGTCCGGGTGAGCGTCGACGGCGCGGCCCGCGACGCCGAACCCGGCGGCACCGCGGTCGTCCTCGGCGGCTACGCCATGGTCGAGACCCCGCTGGACCCCGACCTGCTGGAGGCCGCCCGCGTCCTGGCCGCGGGCGCCGACCGCGTGACGGCGGTGTGCACCGGCTCGTTCCTGCTCGCCGAGCTGGGCCTGCTCGACGGCCGCGCGGCCACCACCCACTGGCGGCAGGTCGCGCTGTTCGCCCGGCGCTACCCCGACGTGCTGGTCCAGCCCGACTCGCTCTACGTCCACGACGGCCCGTTCATCACCTCCGCGGGCGTCAGCTCCGGCATCGACCTCGCCCTGTCGCTGGTCGAGGACGACCACGGCTCCGAGGTCGCCGCCGAGGTCGCCCGTGCGATGGTGGTGTTCCTGCAACGCCCCGGAGGCCTGTCCCAGCACTCCGCGGCGTCCCGCTGGCACGTGTCCCGCACCAGTCCGCTGCGGGCGGTCCTCGACGCCGTCGCCGCCGACCCGGCCGCCGACCACTCCGTGCCCGCCATGGCCGCCGCCGCGTCGGTCAGCGCCCGCCAGCTCTCCCGGCTGTTCCACGACGAGATCGGCACCACCCCGGCCAGGTACGTGGAGCTGGTCCGCCTGGAGTGCGCCCAGGACCTGCTGCAGAAGGGGCACACCGTCGCCGTGGCCGCGGCCCGCAGCGGGTTCGGCAGCGACGAGACCCTGCGCCGGGTGTTCACCAACCGGCTCGGCCTCTCGCCCACCGCGTACCGCGAACAGCACCGGGGCTGACTACCGGCCGAGCAGGTCCAGGTAGGCGCCGAGCCGGGTGGCCGCGGTGAGCGTCGCGCGGCCCTGCGCGGTGAGCTTGCGCCGCCAGTCGGCCAGCGCCGTGGCCAACGCCTCCGTGCCGCCCGCCGTGCGGATCTGGTGCACCACGGTGGAGATGAGGTCCAGCGGGTAGCGGCCGCGCCGGAGCAGGTGGGCCACCTCGGCGTCGCGGACGTCGCTCGGGCGGTAGACGCGGTACCCGGTGGCCGGGTCGCGCGCGGGCACGACGATGCCCGCCTCCTCCCAGTTGCGCAGGGTCGCCGGGGTGACGTCGAGCCCGCGGGCCAGCTCCCCGATCGTGCGGGTGTCGGCGGACGGCTCCGGGGCGGCGTGCGCGGTCAGGTGGTCGACGGCCTCCCGCACCGCGTCCAGGGTCTCGCGGTCGCGCAGCAGCCGCGCGTGGCCGCGGTCGATGACCCCCAGGGCCTCCTCGACCTCGTCGCCGTTCACCGCGGTCATGATCCGGCCCGCCGCGGGGTACCCGTAGGCCGGGACCAGGGCGAGGTAGGCGTCCAGCGCGGCGGCGTGCGCCTCGGTGTAGACCCGGTAGCCGGCCGGGGTGCGTTCGGCGGGCGGGAGGAAGCCGCTCCGCTCGTAGTTGCGGACGGCCTGGGTGGAGATGCCGTGCGCGCGGGCGAGGTCGGTGGGCCGGAGGGTTCTCACTGGTTTGAAACTTTACCGCGAGACCCGCTGCTGGTGTCGGCGGAAGTCTCAACGGTGCTTTCAAGGATACGCTTGAACCTCATGAGTCAGGACATCTTGGGCTTCGTGACCCCGTCGTGCGACCTGCTGGCCTTCGGCGAGCCGACCCACCTCGAACCGGCGTTCCAGCGGGTGCGCAACGAGCTGTTCCCCCGGCTGGTCGAGCACGGGTTCCGGTCGATCGCCGTCGAGTCCGACCGGGCGGCGGCGCTCGTCGTGGACGACTACGTGCGGGAGGGCGTGGGGACGCTCGACTCGGCGATGCGGGACGGGTTCTCGCACGGGCTGGGGGAGCTGGAGGGGAACCGGCGGCTGGTCGCGTGGATGCGGGACCACAACGAGGACCTGCCGCCCGACGAGCGGGTCGCGTTCCACGGGTTCGACGCCTCCACGGAGATGATGAGCGCGCCCAGTCCGCGGGCCTACCTGGAGCGGGCGCGCGACTACCTGGGGTGGGACGTCGACCTCACGGGGCTCCTCGGGGAGGACGAGCGGTGGAGCCGCACCGAGGCCGTGATGCGGTGGGAGGAGTCGGTGGGCGCGTCGGCCGAGGCGGGCGAGCTGAGGGTGATCGCGGACGACATGGTGGTCGCCATGGACGTCCGGGCACCGGAGCTCATCGCCGGGTCGTCGTTGGCGCAGTGGCGGCGGGTGCGGACGCACCTGTTCGCCGGGATCGGGTTGCTGCGCTACCACCGGGAGCTGGCGCGGCCGGGGGAGCAGGCGCAGAGGGTGTCGCGGTTGTCCGGGGTCCGCGACGGGGTGATGGCGCGCAACCTGCTGGACATCCGTGAGCTGGAAGCGGTGCGGGGCAAGACGTTCGTGTTCGCCCACAACATGCACCTGAAGTGGACGCCCAGCGAGTGGAGGTTGGCCGACATGGACGTGGAGTGGGTGTCGGCGGGGGCGATCGTGGGGTCGTTGGTGGGGGAGGGGTACGTGTTCGTGGCGGGGAGCCTGGGACGGAGTGCCCGGTTGGGGTTGGAGGAGCCCGCGGCGGGCACGTTCGAGGCCGGGTTGCAGGACCGGGTGTCGGGGTGGGGGCTGGTCGAGGCCGGGTCGGTGGACAGCGGGAGCGTGCGGACGGACACGCGGCCGGAACAGGGCTACTTCCCGTTGGACCAAGGGGTTCTGGAGGGGGCGGCGGGGGTGCTGCACGTCGTGGACGGTGCCGGGTGGAACTGACCCTGGAGGAGCTGAGGGCCGTCGCCGGGTTCGCCGTGGCGTGCGCGGAGCCGGTGCTGCGGATCTTCGAAACGGCGCGGCCGGAGGACGGGCGGCCGCGGGAGGCGATCGAGGTCGCGCGGGAGTTCGCGGGCGGCGGGAGGAGGACGAAAGCCATGCGGGACTGCGCTTGGGCGGCGCAGAGGGCGGCCGGGGAAGCGCGGGATCTGGGGTTCGAGGCGGCTTGGGAGGCGGGGAGGGCCGCACTTGCGGCGGCGGGGGCCGGGTACCTGCATCCGTTGGAGAAGGCGACGCAGGTGAAGCACATCCTGGGGGCGGCGGGGCATGCGGGGAGGGCGGTGGAGCTGGAGGTCGGGGGTGATTCTGGGGTGCGGTACGTGGAGGGGGTGGTGGGGGTTGCTTCGGGGGTGGTGGTGGGGGTGTTGAGGAGGTATCCGGGGGCGCCTGGGGGTGGGGGGAGGGGGGGGGAGTTGGTGAGGTTGTTGGATGGGTTGTTGAGGTGAGGGTGGGGTGCTGCCCTCTGGTGAAGCCTGGTCCTGGTTGTTCCACTGCGTGAAGTCTGGTTCTCGGTCCTTCCATCGTGCGAAGTCTGGTTCCTGGTCCTCCCACTGTGCTAAGTCTGGCTCCCGGCCCTCTCATCGTGCGAAGTCTGGCTCCTGGCCCTCTCATCGTGCGAAGCCCTGTCCCCGGCCCTCCCACCCCTGGGGAAGCCCGGCCCCCCGGCGCGCGATTGTCTCAATGCCCCACCCCCGTTTGTCAAGACGATAAAGCTGTCTTGACAAACGGGGGTGGGGCAGGAGGGCGCTGTGTATCGGGGGCGGGAGGGGATCTGGCTTCGCCAGACATCAGGCTGCGCCTGACTTCAAGGCATCGGCTGGCGCCGACAGGGCCCCAGGCGCTCCGCGCCGGATGCGCGTTGGCGGGCTGCGCCCGTCGGGGTGGCTCCTGGCTCTAGTCCTTTGCCTTTCTCATTCCCGCTCTTCTCTTCCCCTCCGTCCTTTCCCGCCCAGCCCTTTTCCCTACCGCTCAGCCCTTCCTTTACCCCTCCTGCCCACTCCACTCCACCCCAGCCTGCCCTGCCCCACCCACCCCCCGCTCTCCCCTCCCACGCGTCCCCTCCCCCTCCACCCAGCAGCCTGGGGACGGGGGTCAGTCGGTGTTGGTGCTGGAGACTGCTTTGAGGTTGCCCTGTTGGTCGGCTACGCAGGTGGCGGTTTTGGTGGTGGTGCTGAGGAAGTCGGTGAGGCAGCGGCCGAACTGTTCGTGGCCCTTGGCGTTGGGGTGGAAGGATTCCTGGAGGGCGTGGGAGGCGCGGGATTCGTCGCGGAGGCCGTCGAAGTCGACTGAGAGCCTGGTGAACCACTCGTCGTCGGGGTTGGGGCCGCCGGTGCAGGCTTCGTGGTCGGTGCCTGCCTGGGTGAGGTCGAGGAAGCGGGCGTTGGTGCGGCGGGCGGCGGTGTTGAGGCCCTTGGCGAGTTCGCCGACGCCGGTGTCGCGGACCCAGGTCATGTCGCCGGTGCGGAGGGGGCAGCCTGCGAGGTTCTGCAGGTCGCCGGGGACGCCGGGGGCGACGGGGGAGGCGTAGGACTGGAGGACGAGGGTGTAGGAGCGTTCGGTGTAGCCCTCGTCGTGCATGACGGTGCGGATGTCGCGCAACGCCCTCTCGACCTTGGGGACCATGCGGTCGACGCGGCCGCGCCAGTCGTCGGAGAGGGTGGCGGTGCAGTCGGCCTTGCGTTCGAACCAGGCCTGGACGCAGCGGTTGAGGACGTCGGAGAAGCGGGGGTCGTCGTTGGCGCCGACGGCGACGACGATGACGGCCACGCGGTTGACGCGGGCGATGGCGGCGAGGCGCTTGGACTGGGACTGCTCGGTGTTCTGGAGCTTGTCGGTCAGACCGACCTGCTCGGAGTTGGCGCCGGAGCAGGAGAGGTTGAACGTCTTGTCGACGCCCGCGACGACGGTCCGGTTGATGGTGGCGTTGGCGGAGCGGTGGCACCAGTCGCCGTTCTCGCCGTCGGTCCCCGCCTCGTAGTCGCCCGCGCCCTCGCCGGACATGGTGCTGTCGCCCATGGCGACCATCGCGACGGGTGCGTCGCGGGCGGGGCCGGGAGGCGCGGCGAAGCGGTGGTCGCTGACGACCACCAGGACGGCGAGGAGGGGGACCACGACGAAGAGGGCCAGGACGCGGCGAGCGAACGGGTGCATCGGGACTCAGTGTACGGAAACGATCCCGTTGTCGAGGACGAGTGTGCGGTCCGCCGCGCGGTGCACGAGGTCGTGGTGGGTGGCGATGAGCACGGCCGAACCGGTGTCCGCCGCACGGCGCAGCACGGCGACGGCGGCGGGGGCGCTGCGCCGGTCGAGGTGGGCGGTCGGCTCGTCGGCGAGCAGCACCTTCGGGCCGGTGATGACGGCGCGGGCGAGCGCGGCGCGCTGCTGCTGGCCGAACGACACCTCGGCCGGGTAGCGGTCGCCGAGGCCGTCGATGCCCAGCTCGGCCATCAGCCCGTCCACGGCGTCGCCCACCGGGTGGCCGCGGCGGGCCGGGTCCAGGCGCAGCGGCAGGGCGATGTTCTCGGCCAGCGTCAGCTCGCCCGCCAGGCCGAGGGCCTGCGGCAGCACGGCGCACAGCTGCCACGGCGGGGGAGTGGTGAGCGACCGCCCGCACACCTCCACCGTGCCCCGGTCGGGCTGGTCGAACCCGCACAGCAGGGTGACCAGCGCGCTCTTGCCCGACCCGGACGGCCCGGACAGCGTGACCAGCTCCCCGGCGGCCACCTCCAGGTCGACGCCGCGCAGCACGTGCACCGCGCCGCTGGGGTGGTCGAACGACCGGTGCACCCCGTCCGCCCGCAACGCCGTCACGTCAACGCCCCGTCGCGCAGCGTGAACAGCTGGTCCGCCAACGCGATCAGCCGGGGGTCGTGCGAGGCGACCACGACCGGGACGCCTTGGCGGGACAGGTCCACGAGGGTCTCCAGGACGAGGTCGGCGGACGCGGTGTCCAGCTGCGAGGTGGGTTCGTCGGCGAGCACCACGGCGGCGCCGCGGGCCAGCGCGCACCCGAAGGCGAGCCGCTGCTGCTGCCCGCCCGACAGCGCGGTCACCTTCCAGCTCGCGGTGCCGGGCAGGCCGAGGTCGTCGAGCAGCCCGTCCACCCGCTCCGGGCGCCCGGCGGACTGGGCGGCGGCACGCAGGTTGTCGCCGACGGACAGGTGGCCGATCAGGTTGTCGCCGGGGTTCTGGAACACCAGCGCGATGTCGGTGCGCCGCAACGCCCGGCGCGCGCGGTCCGACAGCCGGGTCGTGCCGCGGCCGTGCAGCTCGACGGCGCCCAGCGTCGGCCGTTCGACCAGGCCCAGCACCCGCAGCAACGTCGACTTGCCCGACCCGGACGGCCCGGCCAGCACGGTGATGCCGGTCGACGGGACGTCCAGGCCCACGTCGGACACGGCGGTGACCGTGCCGCCGGGGGTGCGGTAGTCGACGCCGACGCCGGTCAGCCGCAGGACGTGGTCAGCCACGGATCAGCTCCCCGATCCGGGCCGCGCGGGCGGCGCGCAGCGCGATCCACGCCGCCGCGAGCACGACCAGCGCGCTGCCGACGGCCGTGGTCACCAGCAGCGGCAGCACGTTCGGCAGCGTCGGCGACGGCGTGAGCCGCGGCGCCGGGTCCAGCCGCGGCACGGCGACCCCGCTGCTGAGCGCGCTCGCGGCGCTGCCGACGACGACCGCGAACGCCGCCACCGCGCCGAGCTCCACCAGGTGGCTGGACAGCAGCGTGGCCGGGCTCATGCCCATCCTGGTGCTCAGCGCGCCCGCGACCGCGTTCTGCCGCCTGCGCACCTCGATCGCGAGCAGCAGCGCGATGGCCGCGACGATCGCGAGCACCCCGCCGATCGCGGTGACGAACCCGAACGCCCACCCGATGGTGAGGAACGGCAGCCCGGCGATCGCCTTGGACCGCTCCTGCACGCCGGTGTAGTCGATGCCCGCCGCGCGCAGCGGCCCGGTGAGGTCGGCGGCGGACCTGGTGGACCACAGGTACCAGGAGCCGACGGCGTCGGCGGCCGTGACCCGGTCGCGCGGCACGACGTACCCGTCCGCGCCGACCTTCGGGAACGACGGCAGCGTCGTCCTGGGGTTCAGCGGCGGCAGTCCGGGCAGCTGGACGTCGCGGCGCGCGGGTGGGCCGATCCGCAGCGGCTCGGTGAGCAGCGCGCGCAGCTCGTCGGGGTCGGCGGTGCCGAGGTAGGCGCCGTCGGTGAACGTGGCCGGGTCCACCACCACCGCGGTGCGGTCGTACTGGCTGCTGACGCCGACGACCGTGGTCGACCCGCGCAGCTCGGCCGGCAGCTCGCGCTCGCCGGTGACCAGGTCGGTGCCGATCTGCACGACGCTGTTGGCGCCGGTGTAGAGGCCGGACTTCTCGTCCAGCGCGGTCCGCTGGGCGTTGGCGACGCTGGTGCCGACGGCGATCGTGCCGATGGCCAGCACCCCCACCAGCAGCACGCCGGTCACCGGTCCGGCGCTCGCGGCGAGCCTGCGGATCGCGATCTGGGCGGCGGGCCGGTGCCACAGCGACGCGCGGTGCGACGCGCGCAGCAGCACCCGCAGCACCCTGGCCGCGAGCAGCGCGGTGGTCAGCACGACCAGCAGCGGGAACGCCAGCGCGGCCGCGTCGATCCCGGGCAGTCCGCCGATCTTGAGCGGCGTGGACAGCCCACCCGCCCGCAGCCGCTGCCAGGCCGCGAACGCCAGCGCCGCGGTCGCCAGTTCCCACGGGACGGCGGCGAGCACCCGGCGGGCGAGCCCCCTGCCCGTCGGTGCCTGGAACATCCGGTGCGCGTGGAACGCGGTCACCACCAGCGTGACGGCGAGGCTCGCCAGGACGACGGCGACGACCGCGAGTACGGCGGTGGGCAGCGCGTCGGGTTCGAGGTCGGTGGACGGCGCGTACACGCCGAGCAGCAGCCGGGCCGTGCCCAGACCCGCCGCGCCGCCCAGCACCAGCGGTGCGCCGAGCTCCAGCACCGCGCGGCCGCCGAGCGCCCACGGCCCGGAGCCGCGGCACCACAGCATCCGCAGCTCGGTCCGGCGGCGCTGCACCCAGCCCGCGGTGACCGTGCCGACGCCCGCGAGCCCGATGAGCAGGCTGATCAGGGTCAGCGGCAGGACGGCGGCGCGGACGTTGGCCGCGGTGGCGCGCGCGTTCTCCACCGGCAGGGGCAGCACGACGTTGTGGCGCAGCCTCGGGATGATCCCGTCGGTGCGGTCGTCGATCCGGTCGAGCAGAGCGGTCCCGGACGCCAGCAGCACCTCGGCCTGCGTCGCGGTGCGCGGCGCCGGGACGGGGAAGCGCAGCGACAGCGCGACGCCTCCGCCGGTGAGCTCCGGCGGCAGCGCGTCGAAAGCCTCCTGGCTGGGCATCCACACCACCGAGCTGGTGACGTCCTTGCGGGTGATCTTGTTGGGCACGACCTGCTTGCGCTCGCCGCACCACCACTGGTCGATCGGGTCGTTGAGGTCGGCGTAGATCGCGGTGACCGGGGGCAGCCTGCCGCCCATGCCGCGTTCGCCCAGCCGCAGGTCGGTCGTGTCGGCGACGCTGCGGGGGACCCACATGCCGTCGCGGGACCCGCCCTCGAGCACGGTCACGTGGTCCACGGCGCCCTCGCGGTAGCCGAACTTCGCGAACGTCGGCCTGCCGCCGAAGTCGGTGCGGACCTCGGTGGTGTAGGTCGCGGCGAGCACGGGCAGCGACCCGGCGGTCTCGCGCGCGGCGGCGACCACCTCGTCGACCCGGTCGGCGGGCACGCCGCGGTCGGCGTCGAGTCCGGGGTGCAGCAGCTGCTCGCACAGCCGGTCCTGCTGGTAGGCGACCGCGGCGCTGCCGGAGGCCGAGGAGTGCAGCACGGCGGCGGCCACGACGAAGCTCAGCAGCAGCGCTGTCACCACGCTGACCAGCAGGGTCAGCGGGCTCGACAGGGCCGCGCGGGGTGCGGCGCGCCACGGGGTCTGCACGGGCGAACGCTATACGTCGGATGTCCGGTCGGGGAGTGTTTCGCCGAGAACCTTGACAGTGGGTTGATGGTCTAGTCCAATTCGGAAACAGACCCACCTGGAGGCCGCCACCACTAGGAGGACGCATGTCACGTGTGCTGCTCGCGAGAGTGGCGGCGGTGGTGACGCTCGTGGTCGGCGCCGTGCTGGTGGGCCTCGCGCCCGCCTACGCCGCCGGGGTCACCGCCACCTTCACCAAGACGTCGAGCTGGGAGACCGGCTACACCGCCCAGTTCGCGGTCAAGAACGACACCAGCTCGACGGTGTCGAGCTGGAAGGTCGAGTTCGACCTGCCCACCGGCACCGCCGTCGGCGCGTACTGGGACGCCCTGCAGACCAACTCCGCCGGGCACTACTCGTTCACCAACCGCGACTACAACGGCACGATCGCGCCCGGCGCCACCGTGACGTTCGGCTTCAACGCGAGCGGGACGGCGAGCCCGGCCAACTGCAAGATCAACGGCGCCGCGTGCACCGGCGGCACCACGCCGCCCACCACCACGACGACCACGACCACCACCACGACGACGACCACCACGACCACACCGCCGACCACGACACCGCCGCCCGCGACCGGGCTGCCCAAGCGGGTGCTCGTCGGCTACCTGCACGCCAGCTTCGCCAACGGGTCCGGGTACATCCGGATGAAGGACGTCTCCGACGACTGGGACGTCATCAACCTGTCCTTCGCCGAGCCGACCTCCGCCACCTCCGGCCAGCTGAGGTTCACCCTGTGCCCGGTCGCCGAGTGCCCGAACGTCGAGTCCGAGGCGGAGTTCATCGCGGGCATCCGCGCCAAGCAGGCCGCGGGCAAGAAGGTGCTCATCTCGGTGGGCGGCGCCAACGGCCAGGTGCAGCTGTCCACGACGGCCGCGCGCGACGCGTTCGTCAGCTCGGCGTCGGCGATCATCGACAAGTACGGCCTGGACGGCATCGACATCGACTTCGAGGGCCACTCGCTCTCGCTCAACGACGGCGACACCGACTTCCGCAGCCCCACCACACCGGTGATCGTGAACCTGATCTCCGCGCTGAAGACGCTGAAGTCCCGCTACGGCGCCAAGTTCGTGCTCACCATGGCGCCCGAGACGTTCTTCGTCCAGGTCGGCTACCAGTTCTACGGCGGCCAGGGCGGCGCGGACAGCCGCACCGGCGCGTACCTGCCGGTCATCCACGCGCTGCGCGACTCGCTGACGCTGCTGCACGTGCAGGACTACAACTCCGGTCCCGTCACGGGGCTGGACAACCAGTACCACACCATGGGCGGCGCGGACTTCCACGTCGCGATGACGGACATGGTGCTGGCCGGGTTCCCGGTTCGCGGGGACGCGTCGAAGTTCTTCACCGGCCTGCGCCAGGACCAGGTCGCCTTCGGCCTGCCCGCGAGCATCAACGCGGGCAACGGGTTCACGTCGGTCGCCGACACGCACACCGCGCTGGACTGCCTGATGAAGGGCGCGAACTGCGGCTCCTACAAGCCGAAGGGCGTGTACCCGAACCTGCGCGGCCTGATGACGTGGTCGGTCAACTGGGACCGCTTCAACGGTTTCGAGTTCTCCAAGGCCAACCGGGCTTACCTGCCCCGGTGACCGCCGCTGCCGGGTGGTCCCCCACCCGGCACGGCACCGCCGGCCGGAGGACCCTGACCTCCGGCCGGCGCTACCAGGGGCCGCCCGCTCCACCAGGGGCCACGGTGCGCTCCACCAGTTCCGCGGCGTCCAGGCAGGTGTCCTCGCGGTACATGCGGCCGATCACCTGCACGCCCATCGGGAACCCGTCGACCAGTCCGGTGGGCACCGCGACCGCGGGCACGCCGACCAGGCTGGTCACCGAGCACAGCGCGATCGCCCGCGAGTACCGGTCGAACTCCTCCTCGTCGCGGGACTCCTGGTCCGGTGCGAACGACGGCACGGTGCTGACCGGTCCCAGCAGCAGCGGCCGGTCGTCGAGGAGCTCCCCCCAGGCGCGCCGGATCCCTTGCCGCACACCGGTCAGCGCGAGGTACCCGGCCAGGTCGGCCGGTTCCCGCCTGCGCATCGACAGCTCCAGGTACCGGCTCGCCCCCGTCCCGAGCAGGTCGCGCACCACGGGCCAGGTCCGCGCGAACTCGGTCATGATCAGCCCCGAGTAGGCGTCCAGCGCCTCGGCCATCCTCGGCGGCAGCACCTCCTCGACGTCGTGACCGTTGTCCGACAACGTCCCCGCGGCCGCGTCCAGCGCCGCCCGCACGTCCGGGTGCGCGCTCGGGTCGGCCACCAGCCCGACCCGGCGGGGCACCGGCGGCCCGGTCACCGGCACCGGGACCGCGCGCGGGTCGCGCACGTCCGCGCCGCAGAGCACCTCGTGCACCACGCGCAGGTCGGCGACCGAGCGCGCCAGCGGCCCGTCGACCGGGATCACCTGGGAGGCGAGGGGAGGGTCGTCCGCGCCGAACCGGTGGTCGGCGGCGTAGCGGCCGGTGGACGGCTTGAGCCCGCACACCCCGGTGAACATGGCCGGGATGCGCAGCGAACCACCGGAGTCGTTGCCCAGCCCCAGCAGCGCCATGCCGGTCGCCACCGCGACCGCGTCGCCGCCACTGGACCCGCCCGGCGTCTTCGCGCCGTCCCACGGGTTCGCGGTGTGGCCGTGCAGCTCGCTGGCCGTGTGCATGCCGCGCACCGTCAGCGTCGGCAGGTTCGCGTGCCCGATCGGGATCGCGCCCGCCGCCCGCAGCCGCGCGACCGGCGGCGCGTCGACCGGGCGGACGAGGTCGCGGAACCGCGCGACCCCGTGCGTGGTGGCCTTCCCGGCCACGTCGAGGTTGTCCTTCACCGAGAACGGGACACCCGCCAACGGGCCGTCGCGCACGTGTCGGGCCTGCTCGCGGGCGTCGTCGGCGAACACCTCGGCCAGCGCGTTGACCACCGGGTTCACCTCGGCGATCCGCGCCAGGTGCGCCTCCACCACCTCGACCGCGCTCACCTCGCCCGCGCGCACCCGGCGCCCGGTCTCGACCGCGCTCGCTTCCCACGGCATGCTTCCCCCCCACGGTTTCGGATACAGGTGTGTATCTGGATACGGTAACGTATCCGAATGTGGCGACCGAGCGGATGACCCGTGACCAGAGCCGGGCGCTGACCCGTGCCCGGCTGATCGACGCGGCGGCGGAGCTGTTCGCCGAACGGGGTGTCAACGGCGCCTCGGTGGAGCAGATCGCCGAGCGCGCCGGGTACAGCCGGGGGGCGTTCTACGGCAACTTCGCGGACAAGGACGACCTCGTGCTCGCGCTGCTGGAGCGCCGGACCGAGGCCGAGCTCGACGAGGTCCGCGCCCTGTCCGGCGACCAGGAGGCGTTCCGGGCGTGGCACCGCGACCGCGCCGCCACCGTCCCGACCTGGCTCGCGCTGCGCACCGAGCTCTGGCTGCACGCCCTGCGCGACGACCGCCTCCGCGCCCGCCTGGCCGACCGCGAGCTCTTCGCCCGCCGCGCGATCGCCGGCGGCATCGACGACGCGCTGACCCGCGCGGGTGTCCGACCGCCCGCCGACCTCGGTTTCCTCGCGCTCATCGCGCACGCGCTGGAGGACGGGCTGCTGATCCAGCGCGCGATCGCCCCGGAGGGCGTCTCCGACGAGGTGGTCCTCGACGCCGTCGACCTGCTGTGCCGGTCGTGGGTCGCGCTGGCGCGGCAGGAGGGTTAGGCCGTGTTCCCTGGATCTCGTCCGATGGGGAACGCGCCCTGGCGGTGGAAGGCTCGCGCGGGTGCCGGTCGGTGCGGCGCCCGGCAGCCGCGCGAGGGTCTCGAATGGACTTCCGCTCCACCTGAAACCGCAGGTGGAAGCGCTCTTATGATTCATCCGGTCTATTGAGGACGTCAAGCGGCGCAAGGCATCCTGTGGTCGGAAGCTGTGGAGACCGATCGGTTGGTCTGCATTACGAAACGATAACGGTGGTGACCCGGACGGGCGGCGGCTGATCGGTTGTACGTACTTCGGGATGTCCACCGCCTTGTGCGGATTCGCGCGTTCATCCCCCCGAGGTGCACACCATGACGCGTTCCACAGCGCGGCACCACTTCTCCCGGCGCACGAAGCTCACCGCGGCCATGGCCGGTCTGGCGCTCGCGGCAGGCGTGGCCGTCGTGGTCACGAACGCGGGCAGCGAAGACGCGGCCAGGGCCGACGGCGCCGACCCGTCGCTGTTCGTCGACATCACGAAGGTCAAGGCCAACGTGAAGGCGCCGAAGCCCCAGCAGGGCGCGACCACCGGCACGTTCACGGTCGACTGCGGCCTCAACGAGAATGGCCACTTCAACCCCGACAACTTCATCGCCGCGCCCGGCGTGCAGAACGGTGCCCAGCACCTGCACGACTACGTCGGCAACCTGACGACGGACGCGAACTCGAACGACAAGAGCCTCGACGCGGGCGGCACCACCTGCAAGAACGGTGACAAGTCCGCCTACTTCTGGCCCGTCATCCGGATCGACAAGGGCGAGGAGGAAGCGGGCGGAGGCGGCGGGATCGAGTGCCCGGACGTGGCCGCGCAGCTCAAGGACGTGCCCCAGCAGGCGAAGGCGGAGGTCGACAACAACCTGGCGCTGCTGGGCACCCAGGAGGCCGAGGCCGAGAAGCGGCTGGCCGACACCGCGGCGGCGCAGAAGAACGACGCCGGGTTTCGTGGACAACGCGATCCTGGGGCCGCTGAAGGAGAAGCGGGCCGCGACCATCGAGCGGATCGCCATCGCGATCGGCCGGGTGGCCGCGAAACCGCAGGGCCTGGACAAGCTCGCGGCGTGCAAGCTCGCCGCGAGCGGCGGGGGTGCCGAGGCCGGGAACGGCACCGGGACCGGCAAGGACGAGGAGCTGGAGGGCAACGACGGCGAGGTCCAGGAGCCCAAGGCCGCCGACATCACCTTCCGCGGCAGCCCCGTGGGCAAGGTCGTGGCGATGCCGAAGTTCCTGAAGATCCTCTACGGCGACGCCAAGCGCTCGATCAACGGCGACAAGAACACCAAGGCGTCCTGGACCTGCGCGGGCTTCGAGGACAAGGTGCTGCTCACCAAGTACCCGATCTGCCCCAACGGTGCGGCGGTGAAGCGGATCCACGACTTCCCCGGCTGCTGGGACGGCAAGAACACCGACAGCGCCAACCACCGCGACCACGTGGCGTTCGCCGACGCCGACGGCCGGTGCGGCAACGGCTTCAAGGCCATCCCGCAACTGCGCATCACGCTGACCTACGACATCCCGGCCGACGTGCAGCGCAACGCCCAGTACAAGGTCGACTCGTTCCCCGCGGAGAAGCACGACCCGCTCACCGACCACGACGACTTCGCCAACGTGATGTCCGACCAGATCATGAACAGGCTCGTGAACTGCGTCAACTCCGGCAAGACCTGCAAGGAGTGACCACGGCGCCACCGCCGCCGTTCCCTCGCCGCGGCGGTGGCGCCCTTCCCGTTCAGAGCTCGCCGGGGCGGGTCGTCGAGGTGGACACCCGCACCATCGCGGCCCCGTGCGCGGGGACCTCGGCGGTGACCGCGCCCGCGGAGGGTTCGGCGGTGTGCGCCCAGAGGTCCCGCACCGAGTAGGCGGGTGCGGCGGGCAGGCCGAGGGCGCCCGCCGTGGTGGAGACGGTGGCGGCGGTGTCCGCTCTGTTGAGCAGGACCACCGCCGTCGACCCGTCCGACATCGGCTTGGCCCAGACCTCCTGGTCGCCGTGGTCGGCGATCCTGGTGCCCTGCCTGCCGCCCCAGTCCTGGTCGACCGCGACGACCTCGGTGTTGGTCAGGGTCGTCCGCGTCCCCTCGGTCATCGAGCGCAGGTCGTTGCCCGCCAGCAGGGGAGCGTTGAGCAGCGCCCACAGGCTGAAGTGGGCCCGCGCCTCGGTGTCGGTCAGCCCGTTGCCGACCTCCAGCATGTCCGGGTCGTTCCACGCCCCCGGCCGCGACCGCGCCGCCCACGCGGGCTGCGCGTCCAGGATCGCCATCACGGTCGTCCAGTCGTCGGTGATGTCCCCGGTGGTGCGCCAGGAGTTCCCGGTCGACGGGCCCCACACCCGCACCGAGTCGACGCCCCAGTTGCACACCGCGAACACGATCGGCCGCCCGGTCGCCACCAGCGCGTCCCGCATCGCCGCGAACCGCTCCTCGCCCGGCGTGCCCCCGGTGTTCCCGCAGTTGTCGTACTTGAGGTAGTCGATGCCCCACGACGCCCACAGGGTCGCGTCCCGCACCTCGTGGCCCAGGCTCGCCGGGTAGCCCGCGCACGTCGTGAGCCCGGCCGAGGAGTAGATGCCGATCTTGAGGCCCTTGCCGTGCACGTAGTCGGCCAGCGCCTTCATCCCGGCCGGGAACCGCACCGGGTCCGCCACGAGGTCGCCGTCGTCGTCGCGGGTGCGCAGCGACCAGCAGTCGTCGATCGTCACGTACTCGTACCCGGCGGCCGCCATCCCGCTCGACACCATCGCGTCCGCCGTCTCCCGGATCAGCGCGTCGTCGACCGCGCACCCGAACGCGTTCCAGTCGTTCCACCCCAGCACGGGGGTCAGCGCGAGACCGTTGTCCAACGGGGTGTCGGGGCGCGCCGACGGCGGGGCGAACAGGAGGGCGGCGATGATCACCGCCAGGGCGGCGGTACTGCCGAGAGCCGAGCGCACGTCCGTCCTTCCGTTAGCGGGTGGTTCACGGGGACTGCCTGGTCGTGGAGGGTAGGAGCGGTTGCTGTGCCCTTGCTGTGCGCGGCTTCCCGCGCAGGTCGGGACGGTGCCGGTTTCGCGCCGCAGAACAAGTGCCGGATTGGTTCCGCTGGGCGAAATCGGCCGCGGTGGGCGTGCGGCGCTGACGCAGACTTCCCCCATGACGGACGTGCGGAACCCTCCCGGCGGGATGCGAGGAGCAGTGGGCGACCGCCGCGGCGCGATCCCCGCCGCGGCCGGTGTCCCGCACACCTACCGGATCCTCGGTGAGCTGCAGGTCCGCTTCCGCGGCAGGCGCGTCGAGGTCCCCGGCGGCAACACGCTGAACCTGCTCGCCGTCCTGCTGCTCAACGCCAACGCGCTGGTCCCCGCCGACGTGCTGGTGGAGCGGATGTGGGGAGACCGGCCGCCGAGGACGGCGCGCGCGGTGCTGCAGAACTGCGTGTCCCGCCTCCGGTCGCTGGTCGACCCGGCCAAGGGTGGTGTGCCGCTGCCGATCGTCACCGGGGCCAAGGGCTACTCGCTCCGCGTTCCGCACGGCGCGCTCGACCTGCACCGGTTCGACGGCGCCGTGGCCGACGCGGACGAGGCGGTGGCGGCCGGTCGCGACCGCGAGGCCGCCGACCTGCTCCACCGGGCGTTGTCCCTGTGGCAGAACGAGGTCCTGCCCGACGTGACGGCTCCCGGAGCGCACCGGGTGGAGATCCGCCTGCTCTACGACCACCGCACGGCGGTCCTGGACCGCTGGGCCGATCTCGAGCTCGCCGCGGGACAGGCCCACCGGGTCATCCCCGAGCTGCGCACCGCCCTCGCGGCGCGGCCCGCCGCCGAACGCCTGCGCTACCAGCTCGTCCGGGCGCTGACCGACAACCAGCAGATCGGCGAGGCGAGCAGGGTGCTCCGCGAGACGGAGGACATGCTGCGCGACCGCTACGGGCTGGACGCGCGGCCCGTGCTGGAGAGGTGGTGGCGGCAGCTCGTCACGTCCGCGGCGGGCGACGGCGTCCGCTGGCCACCGGTGGCCGGGTTCTGACCCGGCGTCGCACCCGCGGGAACCTGCCCGGTGCGGCGGCGGTGCGGTCTTTCGTTGGCAGGAGTCGAAGTCACAGCCGGACCGGCGTCCACCGTGGACGTGCGCACTCGACCATCTGTTGTGGAGGAACGAGATGAAGCAGCACCCCGCATGCGCTTCCAGAGCAGAGGGCGCCCTGGCGACCGCCGTGCTCGACCACCCGCGGACGCCCTGGTGGCATCCGCGGACCTGGGACTACCCGGAGATCCACCTGCCGGGCAGGCGGGACCGCTCCACCCCGCCCGTCGCCGTCCCCGTGGACGACGTCGCGATCATCGCCGCGGGCGACCTGGTCGCGGTCGCGCACGGCTGGGTCGACGGGCTCGCCGCCCTCGGGATGGCGGCGCGGCTGGTGGGCGTGCCGCACGCCCGGCGCCTGGACACCGCGGCGGTGGCCGCGCTGGTCGCCGACCGGCTGCCGATCATCGTCGTGGAGGACCACCCGGTGATCGGGGGGCTGGGCCGCGCCGTGGCCGAGGCGATCGCGGGCACCGGCCGCCAGGTCCCGCTCCTGCGCGTGGGCGTCCCCGCCCGCCGCCCCTACCCCGTCGGCACACCCGGCCTTCCCGACAGCCGCACCGGCATCCCCGGTCGTCCGGGACTGCTGGCCTGGATCCGCAGCAACACCGCGTCTCACCGTGAGGAGTTTGTCACGCCATGAAGAAGTCTCTCCGAGTCGCCATCGCAGGGGTCGGCTCCTGCTCGTCCAGCCTGGTCCAGGTCGCGAGCCTGGCGCGGTGGAGCACCACGCCGCTGGCCGGGATCATGCACGAGCGGATCGGCGGTTACGGCATGGGCGACGTGGAGTTCGTCGCCGCGTTCGACGTCGACGCGGGCAAGGTCGGTCTGGACCTGAGCAAGGCGATCCTCCAGTCCCCGGTCGTCGCCGACGAGCACGTCACCGTGGAGACCACCGGCGTGCAGGTGGAGCCGGGCCCGCTGCTCGACGGCCTGCGCGGCCCGCTGTCCGAGGTCGTCACCGTGCACCCCGACAGCGCGGACCTGTCGCCGGACGTGGTGCGCCGCAGACTGGTGGAGACCGGCGCCGAGGTGCTGGTGTGCCTGCTGCCCACCGGGTCCACCGAGGCGGTCCAGGCGTACGCCCGCGCGGCGGCGCTCGCGGGCGCGGCGTTCATCAACGCCACGCCGGAACCGGTGGCGCACGAACCGGAGCTGGTCGCGCTGTTCGAGGAGCGGGGTGTGCCGCTGCTCGGCGACGACCTGCGCAGCCACCTGGGCGCCACCACGCTGCACACGGCGCTGCTGGAACTGCTGCACACGCGCGGCCTGCGGGTGGTCAACACCTACCAGCTCAACGTCGGCGGCAACACCGACTTCCTCAACCTGGCCGACCCGGCGAGGTCGGCCGCCAAGCAGAAGTCCAAGCGGCGCGCGCTGTCCGCCGCGGGCATCGACGCGAGCACGGTGGCGGCGGGCCCCAACGGGTTCGTCCCGTTCCTGGGCGACCACAAGGTCGGGTTCCTGCGCATCGAGGCCACCTCGGTGCTGGACTCCCAGCTGTCGCTGGAGATCCGGATGGAGGTGGAGGACAGCCCGAACGCGGCCGGTGTCCTGGCCAACGCCATCCGGGTGGCCGCGGCGGCGCGTGACGGCGGGATGGCGGGTGTGGTCGACGAGGTGTGCGCGTTCCTGTTCAAGAGCCCGCGCAGGCCCGCCACCGAACCGGTCGGGCTGGGTCGGTTCCAGGAGTTCGTCGCCGCGCTGGGATGACCGCGGGCCATCGCGCCGGTGGGTGGGAAGTGCTTGCCCCGCAAGGGGATTCGGGAGTCCGGCAGGACGGCGTCGTCCGGTGCCGGGTCGTAGGCGAGGAGGGTGACCGCGCATGGGCAGGGAAGCCGAGGGGTTCACGGGTCGCACCGCGGTGGTGACCGGTGGCGCGCAGGGGATCGGTGCCGCGGTCGTGCGGCGGTTGTGCGCGGAGGGCTGCCGTGTGCTGATCTACGACAAGAGCCCCGAGCACGCCGCGGCGACGCGGGACCGGCTGCGCGCGCAGGGGTACTCGGTGGTCGTGGCGACCGGTGACGTGAGCGACCAGGAGGCGGTGCGGGCCGCGTTCGCGTCGGTGCCCGCGGACTGGGCGCCGCCGACGCTGCTGGTGAACTGCGCCGCGGGGTTCGTGTTCGAGGGGCTGGCCGCGACCGCCGACCAGTGGCACGCGGTCCTGGACCCGACGATCATCGGCCTGTCCCTGGTGACGCAGGCGTTCCAGGCCGGGCTGCCCGAGCGCGACGCCGACGCGGCCGTGGTCAACATCGCGTCCATCTCCGCGCACGTCGCCCAGGACGGGTTCCTCACCTACAACACCAGCAAGGCGGCCGTGCTCGGGTTCACCCGGTGCGCGGCGCAGGAGCTGGCGCCCCGCGGCATCCGGGTCAACTCGGTCAGCCCCGGCACGGTGTGGAACGACGGCAACGAGCGCTACCACCGCGAGGTGCTGGGACTGGACCGGGCCGCCGCCGAGGCGGCGCCGGAGCACGGCGGCAAGTTCCTGCTGCGGCGGTTCGCCGACCCGGCCGAGGTCGCGGCGCCGATCGCGTTCCTGCTCTCCCGCGACGCGAGCTTCATCACCGGCGTCGACCTGCCGGTGGACGGCGGCTACCTGGCGGTGTGAGCCGCCGCGTCCCGCACCGCCGCCCTCCGGCGACGCCGCGGACGGCCTCACGGCGGGCGGTGCGCCCGCCCCACCGCGTGAACGTCGTCCCCACCCCGTGAACACAGAGAGGAAGCAAGCCGTGATGCCCACCTTCCGCCATCACATCGCCACCGGGATCCCCGGCGTGGGCGACTTCGACGAGGACGCGGTCCTGGCCAAGGTGCACCTGGCCGAGGGCGACGTGCTGGTGCTGTCCGGGTCCCTGGTCGACGGCTCCGGCACCCCGTCCTCCGACTTCGACTTCTGCGTCATCGTCGACGAGGCGGACGAGCGGTTCCACCGGGAGACCTTCCCGCGGACCGAGCACATGCGCTTCTACACCAGCGGCGACCGGGTGAAGGCCAGCTTCGACTACCTGCCCGACAGCCTGCTGGGCGTGGACGCCGAGTACCGGACCGCGGACGAGATCCGCGACATGCTGGCCGCGCACCGCAAGCTGTACCGGCACCTGACCACGCGCGCCCGCAAGTCGTCGGGCTTCGCCTCCTCGGCGGTCGACTTCAGGCTGCTGTCCCGCCTCACCTACGGCGTGCCCCTGCTCAACGCCGGGGCGTTCGCCGAGATCACCGCGGACCTGGTGCCGGGGGAGGTCTGCTACACGGCGTTCCGGACGGCGGTGGGCAGCTACCCGGACTTCCGCGACCTGGCCGGGATGTGGGTCCAGCAAGACTACGAGACCGCGCTGGTCGCGGCGCGCAAGCTGGGGGTGGACTGCTTCCGCGGCCTGACCCACGCGCACGGCAACACCAACCGCAACCCGAAGTACCTCGGCAGGTTCCTGGACCGGCTGCCGGAGCACCTGTCGGACCTGACGACCCGGTTCCGCGGGCTCTACGCCTACGGCGTCGCGGACCCCGCCGACGCGCCCGAGGCCATCCTGACCTGGCTCGACCTCATCGACCTCGCCTGCGCCGAGATCCGCCGGGTGCGCGACGACGCGCCGTCGTTCGTCTCCCGCGACGACTTCCTCGACCTGCTCAAGGGCGAGCTGCACGAGACGATGAGCTGGAGCCCCGAGATCTCCAACGAGTACTGCTTCCGCGCCAGGGAGGCCACCGGCGACGTGCCGTCGCTGCGGGAGCTGCTGGCCGCGATGGAGAAGTGCGGCGCCGCCGACCACGGGCTGCCGCTGCGGGAGTGGGCGGCGGGTCGCACCGCCCCCGCCGGCGAGAACAACAAGTCCGCCTGATGTGCCGGATCCACGGGTACTGGGGGCAGGGGTTCGACCCGGTGCTGCTGGAGGCCGCGCGGGACGCCCAGCTGCCGGGCGGCCCCGACCACCAGCGGCACGTCCTGGGACAGGGCTGGGGCCTAGGCTGCAACCGGCTGTCCATCCAGGACCCGCACACGGGGTTCCAGCCGTTCGCGAACGCCGGGGGTTCGGTGCACCTGGTGTTCAACGGCGAGATCTACAACTTCCGGCAGATCCGCGACGAGCTCGCCGGGCACGGCGTGCACGTGGACGGCGACTCGGACGGGTCGGTCCTGCTGCCCTACTACGAGCTGCACGGCGACAGCTTCGTCGACCGGCTGGAGGGCATGTTCGCCATCGCCGTGGCTGACCTGAGGCAGCGGCCGCGCTTGAAGCTGTGGTGCGACCGGCTGGCGGTCAAGAGCCTGTACTACACCGTCACCGACGAGGGCCTGGCCTTCGCCTCCGAACCGCGTGCCCTGGCGGCGCTGGTGAAGCGGCCGCTCGACACGGACCCGGCCGCCGTCGACCACTACCTCAACTGGCAGTGCATGCCGACCGGGACCTCGTTGCACCGCGGCGTCTCCTCGCTCCATCCGGGCGGGAGCCTGGTCTACGACGGAGCCGAGCTGACCGTCCGACGCCCGTCGGACGACGACGCGCCGCCGTCGCTGCCGTGCACGCCGGAAGGGCTGCGGGCGTTGCTGGGGCACGAGATCGGGCGGATGTCGTTGCAGTCGGCCCCGATCGCCGTCCAGCTGTCGGGCGGCCTGGACTCGAGCCTGCTCGCCACGTTGCTGCGCGAACGCCGCGGCGACGTCACCGGGTTCCACGTGACCCACGAGGGTGGCGACGCGACCGACGAGCTGGTGTACGCGCGGGCGGCGGCCGACCACGCGGGCATCCCGCTGCGGGTCGTGCACATCCGGCAGGCCGACCTCCCGGAGCTGATCACGTCGATGGTGACGGCCCTGGGGTCGCCGAACGCCACGCCCCACGCCCTCAGCGCCGACGTGCTGTTCCGGGAGATCTCGGCCGACGGCTTCCGGGTCTGCTTCGTGGGTGACGGCGCGGACGAGCAGTTCGGCGGCTACCGGCGGTACAGCACCGCGCTGGCGGCCGGGGACGACTGGCCGCACCGGTACCTCGACCGGCTGTCCCTGGTGCCCGAGCAGGAGTACCGGCGGCTCTACACCGCCGACTACCGCGACCTGGTCGACGCCGGGGTGAGCAGCAGGCAGCACCAGCTGGAGCTGCTGCGCCGCCCCTCCACCTCCCGGCTGGAGCAGATCCTCACCTTCGACCGGCTGCACAAGCTGCCGAGCCTGAACCTGCGCAAGCTCGACCACCTGTCCATGGCGCACTCGGTGGAGGGACGGGTTCCCTACTGCCAGCCGGAGGTCACCCGGTTCGCCCGGCACACCCCGGACGTCCTCAAGGCCGCCGGGCCGGGCCCGAAGCAGATCCTGTGGGAGTCGTCGACCGGTCTGATCCCGCCGTCGGTGCGGTCGCGCCCGAAGCAGCCGTTCACCTTCCCGGTGGGGGTCTCGTTGGCCGCGGGCACACCGCTGTGGGACTTCGTCGCCGACGTGCTGCACCGACCGCGCCTGGTGACCGCGGGCTACCTCGCCCACTCCGCCGTGCGGCGGGTGTTCGCCGAGCACGCCGAGGGCGTCGAGGACCACGCGCGCCTCCTGTGGGGGCTGATGGTCCTGGAGCTGTCGTTGTCCTAGCGGTCACGGCCACTGCCCCGGACTTGTCCATAGGGCCGAGTCCGGGGCAGTGGCCGTCGGGGCTTCGGGTCAGCACCGGGCGGTGGAGGCCGCCGCTTCGGCGATCACGTCCAGGTTGCGGTCCCAGCGGGACCAGAACCGCGAGACCCAGTCGAGGTACCACGGCACGTGGGTCCGGGACACGTCGCGTTGGTCCAGCAACGCGACGTGCCCCGGCGTGGGGAGGAACCACAGACCGCCCAGCCGGGCCAGGTCGAGTGGTTCGGTGGTGGGCACGAGGCGCAGGAAGCGCCGCACCGCGCTCGGACTCAGCTCGAAGTCGCCGCGGGCGCGGCGGCTCGACAGCCACAGCGCCTTCGCCGCGTCGGCGGGCCTGCGCGAGAACCCCGCCTCGTCCCAGTCGATCACGGTGCACCCGTCCGGGCCGAAGACCAGGTTCTGCCCGTGCAGGTCGCCGTGGTGCACGGCGACGTCCGCATCGGTCAGCCGTCGCGCGCAGGCCAGCAGGCCGTCCAGGCGGGCCGTGAGCGCGCGGACGAGGTCGGGGCGGTCGGCGAGCACGGTGGCCGTGCCGGACAGCTCCTGGTCGGCGGCGGCGAGCCACGGCGAGGCGTAGTCGCCGACGAGCGCACCGGCGACCTCCACGCCCGCGGCGCGGGCCCTCAGATCGCCCAGGACGCCCGCGAGCTCGCCGACCTGCCTGCCGGTGTCCTCCGACGGGTGCCCGTCGGCGAACGGCCGGACCACGACCAGGACGGGCCGCCGGTCGCCGTGCGGGCCGAGGTCGAGGACCGGCGGGTACCAGGGCGCGCCGCGCAGGGCCGCGTCCACGAGCCGGATCCGGTCGGCGACCAGCCGCGAGGAGGTGGCGGGGTGGTGCACCTTCACCGAAAGCCGTCCGACGCGGTAGGACGTGTTCACGCCCCGGCCGTCGAACACCTCCGCCTCGCCGCGGGCGACGGCGGCCATGGCGTGCGCGACCGACGCGGTGCTGGTCGTGTCGGGGTGCCTGGCGGCCATGCGGGCCTCGTTTCCACCGGTGCCGGGTTTGTTCTGGAGTACGCCCCGCGAGAACGGGGCGGAAAGGCGCTTTCGTCAACGGTACGAAACCCGCGAGTTCGACGTCAAGCAACAGTCGTCCACCTCGACGCTAAACGAGTTCCCATCGTCCGCTAATTCTCGCAGGTCGGCGGGAGAATTGTCGCACAACGGGTTCACGGAGGATTCCGGATAATTCTTCGACGGGCCTCTGAATCGTTGACGCGTCCGTCGGGAGTCATTACCTTTCAGTTATGAGCTGGGGAAGCGGGACCACGAACGGGCGACCGGGACCCGAGCTTCCGCCCGGCGTCGTCGACGTGGCGGTCGCGCTGCCGCGGTCGCTCATCCGGTCCGGTGTGGAGCACGTGCTCGCCGCGGACGCCAGGGTGCGGCTCGTGGGCCGGGCCGACCAAGCCGCCGTGGTCGTCTGCGGACCGGGCTTCCCCACAGGGCCGCACACCGTGGTCGTGGGCGCTGAAGCCCCTGGTGAGACCGCTGTGGCGGTCGACTGGCTGGCCGTGCCGGAACGGCTCGTCGACGCGGTGCTGCACGCCGCCGCGAGGCCCGCCGACGGCCGGAGCCGGGTGCGGCCGCCGCTGGGCAGGCGGGAGGTCGAGGCGCTGCGCTGGGTCGCCCAGGGGCTGACGCACCGGCAGGTCGGCAGGCGGATGGGGCTGACCGAGGAGACGGTGAACACCTACCTCAAACGCGTCCGGGGAAAGCTCGACGCGCACAACAGGGCCGTGCTCATCCGCCGCGCCGCCGAACTGGGCTACCTCGTCGGCTGACCCGCGAGAGCGCGGTGGTGAATGTCGGACGCTGAACCGTGGTGCCGAGCAGGGTCGGTTCGTGGAACGCCCTGTCGTGTGCTTTTCGCGTGGAATCCGGTAACCGATCCCCGTCGGAGTCGGAAATAGCGCTTCGAAGCGCCGAGGAATCGTGAACCCCGAAAAGGTGTGTCCCGCCGCTGGGGACACACGGCGGTGTCGGCGTGGACCCGGACGACACCGCGGTCCACGCCGACACCCCACTACCGGACGCTCACCACCCGGCCGCCCCGGCGGCCCACCGCCCGACCAGGTCGACCACCTCGTGGCGAGCCAGGTTCTCGGTCGCCCCGTGCGGGGCGCACGTCCCGGTCCCGTCCACGAGGTTCTGGTCGGTCGCCAGCCGGTGGACCAGGGCCGCGGGCACCTCGCGTTCGGCGAGCGACCGCCCGAGGCTCGTCGCGCCGAGACCGTCGCCGTCGTGGGCGGCGAAGTACGCCCAGGCCTGGAACATCCCCTCGAGGTGGCCCGCGGACAGGTGCACCCCGTTGTAGCTCGCGGACAGTCGCGCGCCGACGTGGTCCGCCAGCTCCGCCGCGGTGCCGCGCAACGTGCCCGGCGCCGCGGTGGCGGGGTCGACGGTGCCGAGCAGGTTCTGCCGGAGGTCCGCGATCGCCCGTTCGCCGCGGCACTCGAAGAAGGCCACCAGCCGAGTCGCGTCGGCGTAACCGCGGACGAGCGCGGGCAGGAAGCCGTTGAGCACGGCCACCGTCCCCGCGCCGAGGTCGAGCGCCGAGACGTAGGACCCCGAGCCCAGCTTGCGCACCCCGGCGGCGCTGACCATCGCCTCCAGGGCGGCCGGGTCGACGTGCGGGTGGGCCGCCAGCGCCGGGTACGCGCCCTGCGCGCCGTCGACGGCCCACTCCGCCAGCACCTGGTCGAGCCGCACGCGCGCGTCGGAGGTGAGCGCGTCGGTGCCGTCCGCGGCCACCCGGTGCAGCCTCGGGTAGTGCCGCAGCAGGTACCCGTGCGCGAGGTAGTCGTCCGCGGGCATCACCGCGCAGCGGGTCATCTCGACGCCGCCGCCCGCCAGCACCTCCCGGATCCCGGTCAGGACCTCCGCCGCCGAGGCCGCGGTCAACAGCTCCGGCTTGACCAGGGTGACGAAGTGCGTCCGCTCGTCGGCGGGCGTGGCGACGGCCCCGGTGTCCCGCCGCTGTCGGCCGAGGCTCGCGCCCTCGGCCACCGCGCGGACCGCGTTCGCGTCGATCACCAGAGCACGACACCCTTCTCGATGAACTCGGCGGTGAGGTCGGCCGTGCCCGCGAGCGTCTCGCCCACCAGCGCCTCGATCGCCGACGTGTCCGGGGCGTCGGTCGTCACGATCACCTCGTCGGGGTCGGTCAGCGGCGCGCCCTTCGAGGTGATGATGTGCACCTGGGACTCGTCGCCACCGAGCTCGTGCACGCGTTCGGCGAGGCGCATCGCCAGCACGTTGTAGATCTTGCCGGTGTGGTCGAGGGGGTTCTTGCCCGCGGAGGCCTCGATGCTCATCGGTCGCATCGGCGTGATCAGGCCGTTCACCCGGTTGCCGCGACCGACCACCCCGACGTCGCCGCTGTCGGCGACGGACCCGAAGACCGTCAGGTACGCCTTGTCGTTGGCGTTGACCAGCACGTCGAAGTCGGCGATGCCCGACGAGGCCAGGAACTTCTCGATCTCCTCGGTCGCCAGGTCGCGGTGGTGGCGGTACTCCTCGACGGACCCGATCAGCCCGGCCAGGAACGGCAGGTTGACCACGAGCCGGAACTTCTCCGCCCGACGGCTGCCGACCACCTTGACGTCCCACCCGGTCTCGGGGTGGCGGAGCTTGAACTCCGGGCCGTTGACGAGCCGCTCGATCCCGAGCACCGCGTTCTCCAGCCGGGAGAGCGGCGCGTAGCCGTGCAGGATGTTCGTGTCGTTGGAGATCAGGCCCGCCGAGCGCAGCGGGATCAGGTCCCCGGAGTCGCGCGGGGCGTAGCGCGCGGAGCTGCGGCTCGGGCCGCGGTGGTCGACGAGCCCCAGTTCGAGCCGCAGGTGCTCGGCGGGGACGAACCCCGTGGTCACCTCGGTCAGCACCTCGCCCGCGGCGGCGAAGAGGATTTCCCGCAACGGGATCTCGGTGTCGCCGACGTGGCTGGCGGCCTTCCCGTAGACGGTGACCCGGTACGGCGCGGTCAATTCACCTCGACCGAAGTCCACGTCCGCGCCGCCGCCGTACAGCACGACTTTGTCGAACCAGTGGTGGGCGACGCCGCCGAAGTTCTCGAGGCAATACTGCGAATAGCGCTGCGACATCCGTTCCGCCATGGCGTCGCACATGGTGTCCGGATGGCCGACCCCTTTGCGCTCGACGACCTCGTAGGAGCGTTCCCCGGCCGCCCGCAGTGGGCGTTCGACAGACAGCATGATTCGTCAGACCTCCGTTCGGCCCTCATCCGATGATGGGAATGGGGGCGCTGCTGGAATTCACGTTAGAATGGCGCTCGGGTTGCGAAGTCCCTGCTGTGACGATGAAAGGACCATTCGGTTGCCCGCCTACCGATTGCTCGTCACCGGCGCCAGCGGCGCCGGCACCACCACCCTCGGCCGGGTGCTCGCGGCGCGGTGGCACGTGCCCCACGCCGATCTGGACGACTACTTCTGGGTGCCCACCGATCCGCCTTTCGCCGAGAAGCGGCCCGAGGGGGAAAGGCTCCGGCTGATGCGGGAGGTGTTCCTCCCGCGTGCCTCCTGGGTGCTGTCCGGATCCCTGATGGGCTGGGGCGACTCGCTCATCCCGATGTTCGACGGGGTGGTGCTCCTGACCATCGACCCCGAGGTGCGCATGCGACGGCTGACCAGCCGTGAACATGTGCTGCAGGGCGAGGCGGTCGGACCGGGCGGTGCGAACGAGGAGGCCTACCGGGCGTTCCTCGACTGGGCGCAGGGCTACGACGACCCGGAGTTCTCCGGCCGCAACCGGGCGAAGCACGAGCAGTGGCTGACGGCGCAGCCCCACCCGGTGCTGCGCCTGGACAGCGAGACCCCGGTGGAGGAGCTGGCCGACCGCGTCGTCGAGTGGCTGGCGGCCGTCCCGGCCCGTGCCGGGGGCGACCGCCTGCCCGGTTGAGCCGGACCACTGCTCAACCGCCCAGCACGGCGACGAGGTCGGCGGCCAGCGAGGCGACGTCCTCGGCGTTGCCCATGCTGCAGCGCAGCATGGGCAACCCGCCCAGGTGCTCCAGCACCTCCGACACCGACGGCGGCGGCACGTGGCGGTCGACCGGCAGCTCCAGCCAGTCCTCGCCGTAGACGTTGTCGTACACCGAGAAGCAGTTGCGGGTGAGGACCTCGCGCGCGTGCTCGGGCGTGGCCCGCTCGAAGGCGTAGGGCTCGCCGGGGGCGACGCGGGGGAAGATCACCCCGGCCAGCGGCGCGGCGGCCACCACCTCGACGCCGAGGTACCGCTCGACCTCCCGCGAGCTCATCTTCAGCTTGTCCTCGCCGTGCAGCTGGTCCCAGTCCGAGCCCGCCGCGGGCAGCCCCGCGTGCAGGGCCCAGGAAGCGTGGTCGTCCACGCCCATGACGTCGAGCGAGCCCTTGTTGATCCCCAGCGGGACCGGGCACGCGGTGACCCGGTACCCGTCGCCCGCGCCGTCGAGGTGCATCCGGTCGTTGCCCATCCAGCCCGACTCGCGCAGCAGCCGCGCGAGCGCGATGGCGGTCGTGGACTTGCCCGCGCCGGAGTCGCCGATCACCAGGTAGGCGCCGCCGTCGTAGGTGAACGCCGACGAGTGCAGGATGAACGACCCGTCGGCGATGGCGTAGCGGGTGGCGACGTCCCGGATGACACGGGTGAGCCAGCGGTGCCCCAGCCTCGACGGCGCCCGCACGAGGGTCAGCCGCGAGCCGGTGCGGACCAGCGCCGACGGCTCGTCGGAGTTGGCGTCCTGCAGTTCGAACACGGTGCCCCCGGCCAGGTCGTACCGGGGCAGGAAGCGGTTCCTGGTGATCTCGAACTTCCCGCCGCGACCCGCCTTGCTCGCCGCGTCGAGCAGCGCGCGGACCTCGGGCAGCGGGACGACGCGGTCGTGCACGGCCAGTGCGGGCCCGGTGCCGTCGACCTCCCCGGTCACGTCGAGGACGTCGAACACGCCGCTCGGGTGGAACGTGTCGGCCAGCAGCACGATCGCCTCCGCGGAGGCCGAGACGACCTCGACCACGCGGCCCCGGACCCGGAGGTACCGGGTCTCGGCCTCGATCGGGGTATCGGGCAACAACTCGCGCAGATCCATGATTCTCCTAGAGGAGATCGGACAGGTGGAGAGGAGGCGGTGTGGATACCGAAAGCCTATTCCGGC
Source organism: Umezawaea tangerina (assembly GCF_003002815.1). Taxonomy (GTDB): domain Bacteria; phylum Actinomycetota; class Actinomycetes; order Mycobacteriales; family Pseudonocardiaceae; genus Umezawaea; species Umezawaea tangerina. The sequence continues at coordinate 389,618 of NZ_PVTF01000010.1, forward strand.
CGCACTCCGCCCGGCCGGGAAATTTCGTCTCGCGGAACCGGTCATCCCGTTGGGACGCGGCCCGACGACCGGATGCCGCGTCGCGGAAGCCGGTCGCCGGTGCACCGTCCGGCGGTGAGGCGGGACCGTTGACCAGCAATTCCGGAGTGCGGGTCGACCAATTCCAGGAGAGGTGCGGAACCCGCCCGGCGATCTTCGGCGCCTTCCGGTCCGGTTTCGCGCGCTTGATAAACGGCCACATGTCCGCGATAGTTGCCCGAGGAGCCGAATCCCGCTCCCGCCGCCGCCGTGACGACCGGTTGTCCGCTTGTCGGTCGGACTGTCCCGTGGTCGATTCCCCGGTGTTCCGCACGAATTCGGTCGGACGGTTTTCCGAGCCCGGATCCCGGCCGGACGGTCGCGTCGGGCGGCATTCGCCCGGTGGCCTTTGCGAACGTTGGAGGGAAGACGATTGGCCTCGAACGGAACACCTGTCGACTACACGGTTCGCTCGCGTTTCGCCGAGACGGGACTGCGGTGCCCACCCGCCGTCGCCGAACGCGTGGAGAGCCTGCTGACCCCGTACCTGAGCTTGACCGAGGGGCGTGTCGCGGACGGGGAGTGGCAGGTGGTGTCCGGTGAGGAGCCCCCCGCGGGCGCGACACCGGAGTCCGTGCGGATGCCGGGCGAGGACGCGGTCGGGTACGCGGTCGACCACGCGAAGCGGACCCTCCACCACCTCGCGCCCTGGGACGAGGCCTGGGCGACCCAGGCCCTGCTGCGCGCCACCAGGTCCGCGCACCGCTGCGCCGCGAGCAGGCGGGGAGTGGTGTTCCTGCACGCCGGACTCGTCGACCTCGACGGGATGGGCGTGCTCCTGGTCGGCGGCAGCTGTTCGGGCAAGACGTCGTTCATCACGGCGAGCGGGCTCAGCGGCGCGGGCGTGATGGTGTCCAACGACGACGTCGGGCTGGTGAGCGCCCCGGAGACGGGCGGCCTGGTGGGGCACGGGTGGCCCCGGTCGATCTCGATGCGGCTGGACACCATGCGGCTGCTGTTCGGCGCGGAGCGGTCCGACGCGATCCGGGCCGGGCTGACCCACCCGGCCAACCGGACCCTGTTGAGCCTCAAGGAGTCCGGTGTCGAGGAGCACGGGACGGCGCTGCTCTACCCGTGGGAGTACACGGAGGTCGTCGGCACCGGGATCCGCCGGTCCGCGACCGTGGACGCGGTCGTGTACCTGAGCCTCTGCGACGACTCCGGAGGCGGCTTCGAGGTCGTGCCGCCCGGTGAACGGGACGCCGCCTTCGCCGCCCACCAGCTGGACGCGCCCAACAAGAACCTGAACCTCTTCGGCTACGCGCGGGACCCGGAGGTCGTGGACGCCACCCGCGCGATGGCGACCCGGTTGCCCACCTACCGGTTCCGGTACCCGTTCTCGAACGCGTACAAGGAGGTCGGCAGGCTCACGACCTGCCTGCGGCAGGCCGGGTGAGCCTGCGCGGGAACAGCCGGGGGACGGTGGAGGGCGCCTCGGGGGCCGACCGGGAAGCGGTCGCCCCTGTTCCGCCTTGTCCGCCTGGAGCCGGGGGCGCCGCTGTCGCGGGAGCGGTCCCGCGGAGGAACCACGGGGGAACAGGTGGGGAACAGCGGGAGACATCGTCGTTCGAGGCGGCGACTGGTCGCCGGTGGGCCGCGCGGAGGCCGGGCCCGGTCACGTGGCCTCGGCGACAGCCGGTCCACCTCGGTTCGGGACTCGAGAGGATCCATTCCATGACGTGTGCAGGGCAGACCGCGCTCCGGTCGACGTCGACGGCCCGCAAGTCCGACCTCAGCAGGGCGGTGGTGTTCACCCTCCTGCTCGCGGTCGCCGCGGGGGTCGGTGGTCGCGCCGCCGACGCCGTGGCGGACCTGTCCGGTGGCGGGATGACGGGGATGACCTTCGTCGAAGCAGGGACGACGGGCACCAGGGAGGTACCGCTGTGCTGCTGAGGTCCTCCTGACGGCAGGCGGCTCGCGGCGACAGGCCGGGATCGACCGTCGGCGAGGGGGAGCCGGGTGCGCGGATGTCGGGTGGACGAAGCCGACGAACCTCAGGACGGCACGGCGGTGCGCCTCACCACCGGGGCGCACCGCCCGTGGTGGACGAGCGGTGCGCCCCGCCGGTGAGGCGGCTCCGGTGTCCCATGAGCCGCATGCTCTCCCGGTAGGCCCGCACGGCGCGCTCGCTCTCCCCGTTCTCCTCCAGCACCTCGGCCAGCTCCGACCAGGCGAACGCCGCCTGCCGGGTGGCCTCGGAGGCCTCGAGCAGCAGTGCGGCGCGCTCGCACGCGGCCTGGGCGCGCTCGCGGTCGCCGCGGCGCAGGTGGGCGGCCGCCAGCACGAGGTGCGCCCGAGCGCTCTCCAGGCGGTGCTCCGTGCCGAGGACCTCCAACGCCCGTTCGGCGTGCAGGACGGCGTCCTCGCTGTCGCCCAGCATCACGTTCGCGCGGGCGAGCGCGGTCTCGGCGTGCGCGACGTCGGTGGTGCTGCCCAGCTCGGTCAGCACGCTGACGCTCTGCTCCAGCAGTGATCTCGCCGTCGCCGTCTGGGCGTCGTCCGGGTCGGACTGGAGCAGGACGGCCGCGTAGGCGTTGCGGATGCGGGCCAGGGCGCGCTCGTCGTCGCCCTCGGAGTAGATCGCCACCGCCTTGGTGATCAGCGACAGCGCCTCGCCCGACCGGCCCTGGCGGTGCAGGACCACACTGGCGTTCCAGTACGCGGCGCCCAGCGCCTTGCGGTCGCTGATGAGCTGTGCCTGGTCGACCGCCCGCGAGGCCAGGTACCCGGCCCGGTTCAGGTCGCCGCGCTCGGCGTAGATGCCGATCAGGGTGGAGAGCAGCTCGACGGACGCGGTGGTCGGCGGCAGGTCCAGCGCCTCGATCTCGGCGACGGTGCCCTCGGCGACCTCGATCGCGTGCGAGAGGTCGCCCAGTTCGCGGTAGCAGCGGCACAGCGACATCACCAGCGCCAGGCGCTGGGGGAGTTCCGGCTCCGCGGTGAGCGTCCGCCGCCGCAGCTCCTCCAGCCGGGTCGTGGCCTCTTCCAGCCGACCCTCGTGCTCGTGGCACTGGGCGACCCCCAGGCTCGCGGAGATCCACAGGGACCGGTGCTCGGTCGGCGACAGCTTCTCCAGCACCTGTTCGAAGCCGGTCAACGCCGTGGCGGCGTCACCGTTGCGCAGGGTCAGCTCGGCGTAGCGGAGCTCGACCTCGAGCGCTCCCGTGTCCGGCTTGTCGACACCGTCGACCAGGTACGCGGGTGTGCAGCCGAGCCGTTCGGCCAGCTGGGCGAGCACTTCCCCGGACGGCAGGCGCTTGCCCGCCTCCAGCAGCGAGATGTAGCTGGCGGAGAGGTCCGGCTGGGCCAGCGCCTCCTGGGACAGCCCCGCGGCTCGGCGCAGGCGCCGGATCCGGGAGCCGACCGACTCGGTTGTCGACATGGGGCGCACCTCCGTGTTCGGGCCACCGGACACGGGCACGCCGACTCTTCCGCTGCGTCCAGGGCAATCGTGAGCGAGGAGGGTCGACTCCCCGCTCCACCAATTGTGACTGGAGTTCTCCCACTGTCAACTCTGGACTTGACTGGTGTGATGACACCGTCGCTGACAAGTCGGTCAACCTTGGTCCGCCACGGCGTCCAGGAGTGCGGCGGTGGCCTCCCCGAGGTGGTGCATGTCCTGGGTCAGCCGGTAGCAGGGGACGGAGCGGATCAGCTCGGCGGTGATCCCGGCCCGGCGGTCGAGCCGGGTGTCGGGGTACCAGTCGGCGAGGAACGGGTCGTAGGACAGGGCGGCGGGCTCGGAGTTGGCGGCGAGGGCCTCCGCGGCCTCCTCGGGGGACAGCCGCCGGACCACCGGGGCGGTGATTGAGGAGCTGAAGGCCGGGAAGACGACCGCGTCCAGTCCGCCCGAGGCCAGCAGCCGCCCGCCGGTGACCTCGGCGAGCTCCTGGCAGCGCACCCAGACCATGGGGGCGACGGTGTCCTCCTGCCCGACGTGGACCTGGCGCTCGTGCGCGCGGTGCAGTCCGGGGAAGCTGTTCGCCGGGTGGGTGGCGCTGCCCAGCAGGCCGCGCAGCGCGGGCCACCGCCGTGCCAGCGCGAGCAGGGAGTCGGTGCGCACGTTGACGCTGCGCGGGAAGCCGAGCCCGCGCAGTCCCCGGCCGTCGTCGTCGGTGACGACCAGGTCGTCGTTGGAGACGAAGTCCGCGCCGGCGTGGAGCAGCGCGCTCATGATGCTCGACGTCTTGCCCGACCTCTTGCCGCCGACGAAGGCGATGCCGCGGCCCCCGGCGTGGACGAGCCCGCCGTGCAGGAACAGCTCGCCGTCGGCGAAGTGCTCCCAGCGCAGCAGGTTGCGGACGCAGCGCAGGAGCTGCTGGGTCCGCCACGGGGAGGGCTCGCCGCACACGGCGATGGTTCGGCTGGCCCGGTGGGCCCACAGCACCCGGTCCGGCTCGTAGGGGGAGGTGTAGGCGACCCGCGTCCAGCCAGGACCGTCCGGGGGCTCGGCGAGGGCGAGCACGCCCGGCCGCGGCCGGTGCTCACCGCTGTCTGCGGGACGGGTGGTGAAGAACGGCTCCGCGAGCCGCAGGAGGTCGGCGAGGGTCGCCTCGTCGCACGTCACGTCCACGTGGTGCCGACCGCTCGACGTGGAGACGACGTGGGTGCTCGGGGCCGAGAAGAGGATCGTCATGACGCCATGTCCTTCGCTGACGCGTGCGGCAGGTCGACCGCTGCCAGGTGCCGGTCGAAGAGTTCGAGCAGCGGGGTCGTGCGGCCCCAGGGCACCACCGCGTGCAGCGGCTCGGGGGCGAAGCGCTCGGCGTACGCGAGGACCACGTAGGCGTGGAAGGCCGCGTACAGGTGCAGGAGCCACCAGGGCGCGCCGCTGCGCCGGGCCAGCACCGCCTCGCCGTCGGAGCCCGCCCAGTGCAGCAGGGACTGCCCGTAGGCGGCGGTGGGGTCACCTCCCCAGAGCACCGGGAGGTTGACGTTCACCAGCCCGTCGGGGCCGATGACGAAGTTGCGGTTGTTGACGTCCGCGGCCACCAGCCGCGGCGTGGGCACGAGGGCGTCCAGCAGCGGCGCGGCCTCCGCCAGGACGGCCTCCAGCCCGGTGTGGCGGGAGATGGCCAGGCCGGGTGCCTTGCGGCGCTGTTCCGCGAGGTAGTCCGCCAGGAACGACGACCAGGTCGGCCACGGTGCCCGCAGGTCCCCGGAGAGCTTGCCGAAGCCGGCCACCGGGACCGCGGCGACCTCGTCCAGCAGGTCGGCGAACTGCTCGGCCCATCCCGCGACCGGCTCCGCCGCGCCGAGGACGTCGGCCAGCACGCGCCCTTCGACGTACTCGGCCAGCACGTAGTGCGTGCCGTCGGAGTTGCGCAGCAGGTCGAGCACCGGCCGCACCCGGCGGTTCCCGCGCTCGGCCAGGATCCGCCGGACCGCGCGTTCGGCGGCAGGCTGGCTGGAGCCGTCGAGCAGGTGCTTCACCGCGTAGCGGCGTCCGTCCTCGGCGCGCACCCGCCACACCCGGCTGTTGGACGTGGAGACCAGGACCGGGTCCGCGGTCGTGCCCAGCCGCTTGCCGACCCAGCTGGTGAGCCTGGTGGGCGGTGTCATCCCGACCTCCTGCTCCGGCTGGACACCAAGGAGAACTCCGGCCTGCCCCGACCCGGCACGGGCGCGCTGACCTCCGCCACGGCGCCGATCGGCAGGGTCAGCACGGGGTCGGTGTGCCCGAACTCGCAGTCGGCCACCACCGGGCCCGAGACCCGCCGCGCCAACGGTTCCAGCAGGCGGCGGCCCAGCCCCGGCGGCCACTCGTGCCGGTGGTCCTGGGCGAAGCGGCCGACGAGCAGCGCCGCGGCGCCGTCGAGCAGACCGCTGTCCGCCAGGACCTCCACCGCGTCGCGCAGGTCGGTCTCCGAGGCGGAGTCGGACTCCTCCAGGCAGACCACGTGGCCGTCCCACCCGATGCCCGCGTGCAGGCCCGCCCGCAGGTCGTCGGCGAGGGTCGCGATGTTCGCGGCCACGAGCGGGCCGGTGGCCAGGCCGGGGGACCACACGGCGCGGATGGCCTTGCCGACCGCGCGCGGCCGGTCGTCCTGGGTGTCCCAGAACAGCGTCTCCACCACGATGTCGTCGGTGGACGGCAGCACGCCGCCACCGCCGGGGCCGGACAGCTGCTCCCAGAAGGACCTCCAGGTGAAGTCGGCCGTGCCGCCGTGCTCGCCGAACTGGGGCAGCACGGCCGGTCCGTAGTAGGTCGTCCAGCCGAGGCGGTGGTAGAGCCACAGCAGCAACGAGGTCGTGTCGCTGTAGCCGACCACCGACGTGGGCGAGCCCGCGAGCGCGGCCGGGTCGAGGTGCGGCAGGAGGTCCCTGGTCCCGACGCCGCCCACGGTGGAGACCACCGCCCGCACCGCGGGGTCCAGGATCGCGGCGGTGAGGTGCGCGGCCCGCACCTCCGCGGGGCCCGCGGTGCTCCCGGTGTCCAGCAGGGCGGTCGGGTCCGTGCGCGGGATCAGCCCCCGGCGGCCCAGCTCGCGTTCCGCGCGGGCCAGCCTGCGCGGGCAGCGGGCCGCCAGCGGGCCGGACAGGGAGAGCAGCGCGACCTCGTCGCCCGTGCGCAGCCGGGGCGGCGTCACGACGTCACGACGGGGCCGGGCGGTCACATCCACGTCGGCACGCCCTTGAGCCGCGGCATGAGGTGCATGTCGCGGATGTCGTGGTGGCGCAGCACCCACGCCAGGAACCGCTCGAGGCCGAGGCCGAAGCCCGCGCTGCGCAGCGGTGCCAGCTCCTTCATCCGCAGGTACCACTCGTAGTCCGCGGGGTCCACGTCGTGCCCGACGATCGCCCGCTCGGTGTCGGCGCGGGTCGTGTGCCGCTCACCGCAGCCCGCCACCTCGCCCAGGCCGAGGAGCAGGTCGGCGCACAGGGCCGTGCCGTCGCCGCCGCCCGCCTGGTAGAACGGCACCGCGTTCTCGGGCATCCGGGTGAGCCACACGACGCCGCCGAACCGCTCGATCAGCTGGAGCTCGCCCGCCCTGGTGATGGTCCGCACGCCGGAGCCGCGGTCCTCCACGTGCTCCGGGTCCACCAGCGCGCACGCCTCGTCGAAGGTCACCTCGGGGAACCGGGTGCGGCCCGCGAGGTCGACCACGTGGTCCAGGCCGCCCGCGACGTCGGCGATGTCGTCCGCGACCGGGGAGTCGAGCAGCCGCGAGCACAGCGCGGTGACGTAGCCCTCGACCAGGCGCATGACGTCGTCCAGGCCGCCCGCGATCTCGGCCTCGGAGTGGAAGAACTGGTTGAGGTGGCTGCTGTCGGGGTCCTCGCCGCGGAACGTCGGCATGATGTAGTACGCGCCCGGCAGCCCCATGCGCAGCATGAACTCCAGCTGGAACTGCATGGAGTCGGCCAGGTAGGTCGGGTCGCCGAACAGGTCGATCCGCACGGGCAGGCTGTCGCTGCCCAGGCCCATGGGGCTGGAGACGGAGTTGACGGTGATCGGCATCAGCACCGGGGAGATGTCGCGGGCCCGGTAGAAGTCCCCGCTGGCGTGGACCAGCTCGGCGTTGATCCGGGTGATGAGCCGGAACCAGGGGCTGTCCAGCGTGGCCTCGAGGTCGTTCACGACGCGAGCCGTGGCGGCGAACGGGAGCGGGTCTGTGGTGGTGCTCATGACAACACTGCCTTCCTGGGGACGGGGGGTGGGTGCGGCGCGCTCAGGGCACGGGGTGCAGGGAGTCGTCCAGCGCGTCCAGCAGCGACGCGAACGCCGCTCCTGCCGCGGAGCTGTCGCCACCGGCGTGCTGCGCGAATGGGGTGCCCTGCTCGGCTCCGGCCGCCACCGCGGGCAGCAGCGGCAGCTCGACCAGGCGCGTGCCCGCGCCGCCGGTCTCGGCCAGCAGGGCGCCGACCAGACCGGAGTCGGGGAACGGTTCGGTGCGCGCGCCGCAGCACGGGCACGGGAAGTAGGCCATGTTCTCGACCACGGCGGGGATGGCGACGCCGAGCCGGGTGAGCATCGCGACGCAGCGGCGCGTGTCCTCCAGCGCCATCCTCTGCGGTGTGGTCACGACGACGGCCGCCGAGATGTCCAGCAGCCCGGCCAGCGCCATGTGGATCTCGCTGGTGCCGGGCGGGGTGTCGACGACCAGGGTCTCGACGTCCCCCCAGTCCACGTCGCGCACCATCTGGCGGAGCGCGCCGCGCAGCACCGGGCCCTTCCAGGCCAGTGCGCGGGAGGCGTCGGCGAGCAGCCCGGTGGACATGAGCCGCACGCCCTCGCGCACCACCGGTCGGATGCGCCCGTCCCGGACGGTGGGCCGTTCCCGGACCCCGAACAGCACGGGCAGGCTCGGCCCGTGCAGGTCCGCGTCGAGCAGCCCGGTGCGGGTGCCGCGGGCGGCCAGCGCGGTGGCGAGGTTGGCCGCCACGGTGGACTTGCCCACGCCGCCCTTGCCGCCGCACACCATGACGACCCGGACTCCGGGGAGCAGCGCGCTCATCGCCCCACCCCGATCCGGAGGTCCTCGGTGAGCACGGAGAAGGTCCGCACGCAGGTGTCCAGGTACGCGGGGGAGGTGTCGAAGTCGTGGCGCAGCAGGCCGAGGCAGGTCAGCTCGATCCAGACCGCCCCCAGCGCGAACGGCAGGCACTCCCGCTCGACAGGGGTGAGCGGCAGGACCTCCTCGTAGGCGTCGAGGAACCTCCGCACGGCGGCCCGGTCGACCTCCACGGGCTGCACGGCCGCGAAGGTGGTGGAGTCCTCGGCGTAGCCCAGGACGCAGAACGTCAGCAGCGCCTCCGCGACGTCGTGCAGCCGCGACTGGACGTCGCAGTTGTCGAAGTCCACCACCGCGGCGACCCGGCGGTCCGCGGTGAACAGCAGGTTCCACGGGTTGAAGTCGCCGTGCACCGCCGTGGTGGGCAGCGCGCCGAACCCGGCGTCGAGGGCCCGCCGCCGCACCGACGCGAGGAGCTCCTCGAAGACCGCCGTCGTGTCGGCGGTGTCCGGGAGGACCTTGTCCAGCAACGCGATGTGGTCGGCGGCCAGCGTGAACACGTCCTCGCCGAGGGCCTGCTCCGCGCTCACCCCGGCGGCGTGCAGCCGGGCGAGCACCCGTGCGGCGGACCGGTCCTGGTCCGGGTCCGCCCGGTAGCGCAGCCCGTCGACGTGCTCGAAGAGGACGAAGGACTCGTCGGAGAAGGAGGTCCACAGGTCGCCGTCGCGGGTGGGCACCAGGCGGGCGACCGGCACACCGGCCTTTCGCAGTCCCTCCTGGATGCCGGTGGACGCGGCGATCTGCCGCGGTTCGTCGCAGTACCAGGGGACCTGCTTGAGGAAGTACCGCTTGTCACCCGCCTCCAGCACGGCCTTCTTGCTGGTGTCCGAGCGGACGTCCAGCAGGGTGCAGCGGTCGCCGTCGAGGAGGATCGGCAGGAAGCAGTCGGCGTCGGGCAGGCCGTACCGGTCGACGACGATCCCCAGCACCCGGTCGTCGAGGTTGAGGAAGTCCTTGGACACCGGCTTCTCACGCACGGGCATGGACCGCTCCTTCCGGTGCGACGGGTGCCTCCCGGCTCCCGGACGTGACCAGCCGTCGGATCCGCTCGGCCTCGGCCACGTACTGCTTCGTCCACTCGGGAGCGTCGGAGGCCGCGACCTCCGCGGCCGTGAGCCAGGTGGTGCCCGCGACCTCGCACTCGTCCTGGACGACCGGCTCGGTGTCCGGGGCGGGCGCGCAGAACACGACGTTGACCACGCTGGTGCCGTCGGCGAGGGTGAAGTGCGCGCTGGTCACGTAGTGCGGGGTGCCGCCCGGTTCCAGGCCGACCTCCTCGGCGGTCTCGCGGCGCAGCGCGTTCTCCAGGACGGCGCCCGGAGCCTCGTCGTGCTCGACCTTGCCGCCGACCAGGGCCAGCTGTCCCGCGGAGTGGCGCTCCCCGCCGCCGCGGCGGATCAGCAGCCACCGCTCGCCGCGCCACAGCGCGACCTCGACGTTGCAGATGTGCAGCGGGTCCGCCGTGCTCATGCGGGGTTCCGGCGTCCGGCGACGAAGATGTTGTTGCCGCGCGCGGCGAGGTCGGGCTCCAGCGCGAGCTGCTTCTCGATCGCCAGGACGTCCGCGAAGATCGCCGGGTCGCCCAGCAGGTCGACCACGGCGGGGCTGGACCCGTCCAGCTGCGTCTCCTGGCGCGAGGGGTAGACCGCGCTCGGGAAGCCGGTGAGCAGGTCGACCCGGCAGCCCGCCGCCGCGTAGAGCTCGGTGATCTCGTCCGGGCTGAACAGCCGCAGCGGCGGCATGTCGTCGGTGAACGTGGACACGCCGGTGGTGGCCGCCTCGCGCGCGGCCTCCAGCCTGCCGATCGCCAGGTTGAAGTAGACCGCGTGGTAGCGGTTGGGGGCCAGCGTCACCAGGGTGCCGGTGTCGGTGAGCAGGTCGGCCAGCGAGGCGATGACGGCGCCGGGGTCGGGCACGAACCCGATGACGTTGTGGAAGTTCCAGATGACGTCGAACCTGCGGTCGCGGACCTGCGCGGGGAGGTCGCCGAGGTCGCCCTGGACCAGGTCGAGGCGGTCGGCCCGGTCGCCCGTCCGCTTGGTCTCGGCGACCGCGAGCATGTCGGGGGACAGGTCGACCAGGACGCCGCGGGAGCGCGGGTAGGCGTCCAGCACGCGCTGGGTCCAGCGGCCGGTGCCGCCGCCCGCGTCCAGGAACGTGAAGTCCGGCGGGAGGCGGTCGAGGCAGGTCGTGGTGAGGGTGTCCCACAGCAGCTCGTCCGACAGCCGCCAGTAGACCTGCTGGTCCACCTCGTCGTACCGGTCTGCCTTCTTGTGGAAGTAGGAAATGATTTCGGTGGACAAGGGGAGCCCCGATCTCTGGGTGGATGGGTTCGACGACACAATCGTGACTGTAGTCAAGTCGCTAGTCAAGGCAAGTCGCTCAATCTGTAAAACTCTATGACTCAGGATCTTGACTAGAGTCATGAACGTGGTTAGCTTGGTGACATCGAGAGCGGCGCCGGACCGGGAGCACCACCCCGGAGGCGGGCTTCTCGATCCCCACCTCTCCTCATCGCGAAAGGAGGCCAGCCATGACCCGCAACCACTCGACCGGACTTCGTCCGCGCATCAACAAGCTCGTCGTGAAGAAGGCTGCCTAAGTGCGGCCGGACCGGGTTGCGCGCCGGACACGGGTCCGCCGCGCAACCCGGTCAACGCACCGGTCACGACAACGTGGAGAGGTGATTTCCTTGGACCGCACACCGGGAAGGGGTGCGACGACTGCCGACGCGTTCCTCGCGGAGCACCGCCCGTGGCTGCGGACCACCACGTTGTGCGTGGCGCTCGGCAGGGGAAGCCGGGACGACCTGCCCGGCAAGGCGGGCGCGGCGCACCTGTTCGAGCACCTGGTCATGTCGGCGCGCGGCGGCGGGGCAGCGCTCACGGACCTCGTGGAGGAACGCGGCGGCACGGCCAACGCCAGTTCCGGCAACGAGCTGACCCTGTACTACGCCCGCGTCGACAACGACGACGCGCCGCGGATCGCCGCGGCGCTCTGGGACGCCGTCGAGCACCCGCTGGTCACCGAGGCCGACCTCGCCCGCGAGAAGAGCGTCGTCGTCCAGGAGATAGCCACCGCACGGGCCGACGCCAGCGACGTGGTGCAGGACGCCTTCCTCGCCGACCTGTTCGGCGGCCACCCCCTGGGCCTGCCCGTGGCGGGCGACCTCGACGACATCGGGCGCTTCGGCCTGGCGGACGCGGAGGCCGAGCGGGCCGCCGGTCTGCCGAGGCACCGCGTGATCATGGTCGGCGGCGCCGAACCGGACCGCGTCCGCGACGCGCTCCCCGACAGCGCCCTGGTCTGCGCGGGCGCACCGCGCACCCCGAGCCCACCGGCACCCCTTTCCACCGCCCCCGACGGCACGCGGTGGCCGCAGGACGAGGACTTCGCCTGGGTCGTCGTGGGCGGTCGGGCGGTCCCCGCGCAGCACCCGGACCAGGCCGCGTACGCCGTGCTCGGCACCCTGCTCGGCGCCAGCCCCGCGTCCTCGCTCTACCGCGAGCTGCGCGACGTCGCCGGGCTCGCGTACACCTTCCAGGCCTGGTCGTCGCACTACTCCGACGCCGGTGCCTGGCGCGTGCTGATGGGCGTCGAGACCGGCAACGCCCCGAAGGCCGTCGGCATCGTGGAGGGCCTGCTGCACCGGATCGCGACCAGCGGTCCGACGGCCGCCGAGCACGACATCGCCGTGCGGCAGTCCGCGGGGCAGTGCCAGCGCGACGCCGAGGACCCCTGGCAGCTGGCCGTCGACATCGCCGTGCGCGGCGACGTCGGAGCCCACCCGTGGTCCCCGGAGGCCGAGCGGGACGCGCTGCGGCGCGTCACGCCCGACCAGGTGCGGGCCGCCGCGGCGCACGTCGCCGACTCGCTGACGGTGACGGTGCGGGCGTGAACACCAGCCGGGAGTACCTCACCGCCGCGGCGGAAGCGGGCCTGCTGCACCGCACGGACCGGTTCGTCGTCGTCGCCGACCTGGCCCAGGACCCGTTGACCGGGCGCAAGCAGTGCCTGGTGGAGCACGTCGCCAGGGCGGGGCACGACGACCCGACCGAACCCGATCCGGCGCCCGACCCCGTCGCCCTGCTCGACCTCCTGCGCGAACGCCTGCCCGATTGCCAGGAGGCGCTGGTGCGCAGCGTCGCCCCGCTCGGGCCGCCGTTCGTCCCCCACGTGACCTACCTGGTGCGCCCGCCGGAGCCGCGGTCGGCCGCCGACCCGCCCGCTCCCGGCGGGCCGGACGGCTCCCCGCTGGTCAGGGCCGAGGAGCCCGGCGACCGGGACGCGGTCGCCGACATGATCGACGAGGCCTTCGACCGCGCCACCCGCCAGCACGGCCACCGGCCCGACCCGGCCGCCGTCACCGCCGCCGTCGCCTCGGTCCTGGACGACCCCGCGCGCGTCACCTACGTCGCCGAACGCGACTCCCGCGTCGTCGGGCACGTCACGCTGCTGACCGGCGCCACCGACGACCCCACCGGCGCGGAGTACGTCGAGCTGCTGGACGTCCTGGTCCGCCCCCAGGACGACCGCGAGGCCTCGCGGCGGCTGGTGGCCGCGGCCGTGGCCCACGCCGGACGGCTCGGCATGACGCTGATCGGGAACGTCGTGCACGTCGCCGACGCCCCGGAGCACGCCGAGCGGACGCTGGCGGTGCTGCGGCGCACCGGCTGGCAGGTCGCCCACCACTACTCGTGGGCGGACTTCCGGGAAGCGGGTGGCTGACATGCGCACCGAGATCTGCCTCGTGCGCCACGCGGCCTACGACGCGACCGACCGCGGCCGGTCGGCCGACGGCCGCTGGGACCCGCCGCTGTCGGAGGAGGGGCGGCAGCAGGCCGACGCGCTGGCCGCCCGGCTCTCCGCCTTCGGCTGGGACCGCCTGCGCAGCTCGCACCTGCTCCGGGCGAGCGCCACCGCCGAGCGGATCGGCGCCGCCTGCGGCCTGCTCCCCGAGCAGGACCCCGTCTGGGCCGAGTACTTCAAAGGCCCCCTGGAGGGGGTCGACTCCTCCGACGAGGAGTACGCGCGCCACTGGCGCGACGGCGACTGGCGGGAGTGGCCGGGCGGCGAGGTCCGCGGCGACTTCCGCGACCGGGTCCTCCGGGCGCTGCACGAGTGCCCGGAAGGTTCCCGGACGCTGGTGGTCACCCACGGCGGCGTCGTCAACGAAGTGCTCCGCGCCCTGCTGGGCGGCCCCGCGCGCACGCTCTTCCGCGTCGACCTCACCGGCGTGACCCGGATCGGCCTCCACCAGGGGCACGCCGTGGTCGCCGCGGTGAACGACGTGTGGCACCTCGAGGACTCCCTGGCGATGCCCCTCACCGACTTCTCGTCGAAAGGCCTGGTCCGATGATCGGTCTCGAACACCTCTACGCGGCGGCGGACCTCGACCCCGACGAGCCGGTCCGCAGGCTGGCCCGCGTCCTGGGCCAGCAGATGACGCCCCTCGTGCTCAGCGCCGCCGTCGCGCAGGGGCAGGCCGCGGGCCCGCACACCGCGATGCTGCTGGACCGCCAGCGGCAACGCGTCCGCCTGTACGAGGAGGTGCTGGCGGTCGTCCGCGCCGTCGCGGACCCCGTCGTGCTCAAGGGGCCGGTCCTGGCCGGGCTCTACCCCCCGGACCTGGTGAGGCCGGTCAGGGACCTCGACCTCGTGGTCGAGACGGAGGAGGAGCTCTGGGCGGCCGCCCGGAGCCTGGTGGACGCCTACGGGGCCACCCCGTCGGTCTTCACGCTGATCCGGCACGAGGGCGTCGACCACTGCCTGGTCGGCCTGGACTGGCCGTCCGACGACCCGCTCTGCGACTCCGACTTCGAGGTGGAGATCGGCACCTTCGCCTACGCGGGCGACCAGGCGGGCATCCCCCTGCGCGTCGGGTTCCCGTCGTCGGCGCCGTTGGCGCAGCTGTTCGCCGTCGCCGAGGAGCGCTGCCAGGGGCCGTTCAGCGTCAAGCACGCGCTGGACTGCGCGGTCCTGCTGGCCGCCCACCCCGACCTGGTGACCGGGCCGGAGGCGGAGGACTCGATCCGCGCCTTCCACCTGGCCCCCGAGATCCGCGAGCTCGTCGCGTTCGGCACCCGGATGTTCGGCGGCACCGTCCCCGAGCGCCTCGACGCCCTGGCCGACGAGGAGCAGGCCCGCCGCCGCGACGAGGGGGCCGTGGACGGCCCGAGCCGGTCGGGCGGTCGCTGGGCGAGCGCCGACAACGTCCGGTTCGGAGTGCTGCTCAACGGTTTCACCCGTGCCGAGGAGCGCCACCGGGCGGGCGGGCCCGTCCCCGGCGGGGAGCTCGTGCACACGCCCGTCGGCGACTACCTGATGCTGGACGGGGTCGAGGTGGACGCGGTCGACGTGGAGGCCGCCCGTGAGGTGAGCGCGGACCGGTGGGCCGCGGCGACCCCGACTCCGGTGGGCTGAGATGGCGGCCGTCGAGATCAGCGCCCTGCGCCGGGTCTTCCCCAAACGACGCGGGCCCGACCACGTCGCCCTCGACGACGTCGACCTCCGCATCGAGGAGGGCGAGGTCTTCGGGCTGCTCGGTCCCAACGGGGCGGGCAAGACCACCCTGTCGCGCATCCTGAGCACCCTGCTGCTGCCCACCTCCGGGACGGTGTCCGTCGTCGGGCACGACGTGCTGGCCGAACCGCGTGCCGTGCGCGCGGCGGTCGGCCTGGTGCTCGGCGGCGAACGCGGCCTCTACGGGCGCCTGTCCGCACGGCGCAACCTGGAGTACTGGGCCGCGATGTGCCGGGTCCCGCGACGGGTGGCCCGCGAGCGGATCGACCTGCTGCTGGCCGACCTCGGCCTGGCCACCCGCGCCGACGAGCCGGTCGAGACGTTCTCGCGCGGCATGCTCCAGCGCGTCCACCTCGGCCGGGCGCTGGTCGCCGACCCGCGGGTGCTCATCCTGGACGAGCCCACCAGCGGCATGGACCCCAACGCGGCCATCGGCTTCCGGCAACGGGTCCACGACCTGCGGGCGGCGGGCAAGACCATCCTGCTGGCGACCCACGACATGGCCGAGGCCGAGGAGCTGTGCACCAGGGTCGCCTTCATCGACCGCGGCCGGATCCTGGCCACCGACAGCCCGGCCAGGCTCGGGCTCGCCCTCGACGACGTGCAGACGATCACCGCGACGCACGCCACCCCGGCCACGGCCGCCCGTCTGGAGGCGCTCGCGGGTGTCCGGTCGTGCACCGTCGACCGCGCGGGCAACCTGGTGGTCACCACGACCGGGCGCGACGACCTCGCGGCGGTGCTCGCGGCCGTGGCCGAGGAGAAGGTGCGCGGCATCGGCACCCACGGCCCCGGCCTGGTCGACGTCTACCGGACGCTCATCGCCGACCGGGAGTTCTCGTTGTGAGCCCCGCAGCCGGACTGGCCGAGGTCGCGGTGGTGTCGGTGCGGACGCAGGCGCGGTTGCTGCTGCTCCGACCCGGATCGCTGGCGCCCCTGCTCGTCAACCCGCTCTACGTCGTGGTGCTCTTCGGCGTGGTCGCCGCCCACCGCCCCTCCGCGACCCTGCTGACCACCCTCGGCCTGACCGCCTTCGTGATGGCGGCGTGGGGCCACGCGATGTTCACCGCCTCCCACGTGATCGACGAGGAGCGGTTCAGCGGCACGCTGGAGATCAACCTGACCGCTCCGACCGGGTACCTGACCTCGCTGGTCGTCCGGATCCTGACGGTGACCCTGGCCGCCGCACCGGTGATCGCCGAGGTCGCCGCCATCGGCTGGCTCGTGCACGGCACCGGCCTGGTCGTCCGCGACCCCGTCCAGTTCGGTCTCGCGGTCCTGGTCTGCCTGGTCGGCTGCGCGGCCAGCGCACTGCTGCTCAGCGGCCTGCTGCTGCTCGTGCGGGGCGCCCGCACCCTGCAGAACGCCCTGACCTACCCGTTCTACCTGCTGGCCGGTCTGGTCCTCCCGCACTCCGAGCTCCCGGAGGGCATCAGGCAGCTGTCCGACCTGTTCTTCCTGACCTGGGCGGTGAAGGGGCTGCGGGCCGCGGCCTCGGGCGCGGCGGGCGGCTGGACGGACCTGGCGCTGGCGACCGCGCTGGCGGTGGCGCAGGCGGCGGTCGGGGTCCTGGTGCTGCGCCGGGTCGTGCAGCGCCTCCGACGAGGAGAGGTGTCCCTCCATGGCTGACTCACCCGCGGCCTGGTTCACCCTGGTGCGCATCGGGATGCTCAGCAGCTTCGAGGACTACCGGCGGATGTTCACCTGGCGGTCGTGGCTGCTCGGCTGGCTGTCCAGGCTCGTCGCCCAGGTGCTCTTCTTCGCGATGCTCGGCAGGCTCGTCGGCACGGTCGCCGACGAGCACTACGCCGCGATCGGCAACGCGCTCGTCCTGGCACCCCTGGGAACGCTGGGCGTCGTGGCCTCGACGTCGCTGGAACGGCGGCTGGGCACGCTGCACCTGCTGCTGCTCTCACCGACCGACCCGCTCGTCGTCATCGTGTCCCGCGGCCTGTACTGGGTGTTCGACGGGATCCTCACGTCGCTGGTCACCCTCGGCCTGGTGTCGGTGATCCTCGACCTCGACGTGCAGCGGGGGAACCTGCCCCTGGTCGTGTGCGGTCAAGTGGTGCTCGCCTGCTCCACCTACGCGATGGCCGTCGCGGTCTCCGGGCTGAGCATCCGTTGGCCGGAGGCCCGCACCTTCATCACCACCGCGCTGACGATCGTGCTGCTGGCGGGGACCGGCGTGAACAGCGCGCTGCCGCGGAACCCCTTCCTGCACGCCGTCCTGCACCTGTTCCCGGTGACGAACGGCCTGCCCGCCGTGCGGGCGGCCGTCGACGGCGGTCCGACGAGCACGGCGGTCCTGCTCGGGCTCGGGGCGGAATGCCTGGTGGGCCTCGGCTGGCTCGTGGTCGCGCACGTCGCGGTGGTCGGCTCGATCCGCCGCCAGGTCCGCACGGGCCGTCTCACCGCGATGGCCTGATATCCACCGACGTCCACAGAGGACTGTGGAGCCGTCCGGAGTCCACGGTGTACAGACCGGTGGCGTCCGGGACGGCCGTGGAGGACGCCGACGGGTGGCGCGCGACGACGCGTCCCGCCGGCGGGACGGGGTCGCGCCCGGTCGACGGCGGTGCGGTGCGCGCCACCGGGCGCTCCGCGACGGTGCGGGAGCGGGGCGGGCACCCCCGCCGCGACCGGCACCCGTTGCGGACGTCCGCGGCAGGCAAGAGGATCATCGGCGACGTCGTCGGATCCGCCGGTTCGCGACGGGCTCGGCCGCTTTCGGGGAGGTCGGCGTCGGTGGTCGCGTCAAGCGGTGGCGACCGGCTCGACCCCACAGCGATCACCTGTGGTCCCCGCCATCGGTCGGGCCGGTTGGGGTGGCCATCGACTGGACAGTGGGGATCACGATGTCACGTTGTCACGGGAGCCGACCGGCGGGCACTCGGCTGCGAGGGGAGGCGTCGTGACGCGAACAGCCGAGGTCTTCCCGCCCGCGCGCCTGCTCCTGGTCCACCCGGAGCCACCGCTGGTGCGGAAGGCCTTGCGTGCGGGGCTCGACGTCCGCGTGCTGCTCGACGAGGCGCGGCGTGCCGAGGACTACCCGCTGCCCGAGGACCGGGTGACCCGCGTGTGCGGCGGTCCCGAGACCGAGGAGGTGGTCCGGCGGCTGGTCGGTGAGGACCGCGTCACCCACGTGCTCGACGGCGAGGGCCGCAGCCTGCCCGAGCCCCTGCCGGGGGTCGGGGCCGCGGCCGACGAGCTGTTCCGGCGCGAGCTGTTCCCGAACTGGCGCAAGGCGGTGGGGGATCGCACCTTCGCCACGGTCGACGAGGTGCGGAAGGTGGTCGGCGACCTGGGCTGGCGGGCGGTGATCCACACGGACCTGGGCGAGGTGGTCGTCTGGTCCGAGGACGACGTGGACGGGTGGGTGCGGCTGCACGGGGGGCGTTCCGGCCCGTTCGCGGTCGAGCGGCTCGCCTCGGACGTCGAGGTGGTCGTCTCGACGCTGACCGTCGACGGCATGCACCGGGTCGTCGGGATCACCGAGCGCCTCCCGAAGGCCGGTGTCCTGTCGTACGCGTACCCGGCGAGCCTGGCGGAGCTCAGGACGGTCCAGGTCAGGGCGACGGTCACCAGCATGCTCGACCTGGTCGGCCACGAGTTCGGGCCCGCGCTGACCCGCGTGGCGATGACCGGTCCGGAGCCCCGCGTCCTGCGTTCGCGGGCGTGCTTCAGCGTCGACCGGATCTCGGACCTGATCGAGGTCGCCACCGGGTTCGACGTCCAGACCGAGCTGTTCCGCGCCTTGGCGGGAGCGCTGGTGCAGGCACCGAGACCGCGGTGGTTCGCGGCGGCGCTGGTCTTCCGCCTCCCCGGCTCACCGGTGGACGGACCGGGGTCGTGCGTGCTCGCGGAGGGCGTCTCGCCGGAGGTCGCTCTTGCGCGGCTCGACGAGGAGCGGGTCTTGCCGGAGTGATCCCGGTGGTTCGCCTGTCGCACAGGGCTTTTGGTCGTTCTGTCCGAAGTGGACGGACGATCGTCAGCCGCGGGCCGCGGGCGGCACACCCATGTCGGCGAAGGTCGCGTTGGCCTCTCGGAGGTGTTCGCGTGCGGCTTCGGTGCGTCCGAGTGCGTTCTCGGCTTCGCTGAGGCCGGCGAGTGCGCGGGCTTCGGCGATGCGGTAGCCGATGGCGGAGGCGACCTCGTAGGCGGTGAGGTGGTGGGTGAGGGCGTCGGTGTGTCGTCCTTGGGCGCGGCGGAGTCGGCCGATGATGTTGTCGATCTCGACCTGGCGGGTGGTGGTCCAGTGGCCGCGGTGGTTGCGCAGGGCCAGGTCGGCGTACTGGTCGGCCAGTTCGTCGCGGCCGAGTCGGTAGTGGGTGAGGGCGGACAACGCGAAGACGAGTGCGGCGTTGCCGGCGGGTGCGCCGAACTCCTCGACCAGTGCCCTGGCGACGTCGAGCTGGTGGTCGGCTTTGTCGTGGTCGTGCATGCCCAGGTGTGCCTGGGCGAGGCTGACGCAGGCGATGATCTGCTGGCCGCGGATGTGGAACTCGTTGTCCAGCGCGACCGCCCTGCTCGCGGCTTCCACGGCCTCGGGGTAGCGGCCCCACTCCTCGTAGAGGGAGCTGAGGTTGACCAAGGACTCGGCCTCGGCCCGCCCGACCCCGAGTTCGCGTTTGATGCGGATCGACTCCTGGAGCATCGGCAGCGCTTCGTCGAACTGGCCGGTGTGGGTGGTGAGCAGGCCGAGCATCCCGATGCCCTTGGCGAAACCGCGTCGGTCGTCGAGGTCGCGGGCGATCTCCAGTGCCTCGGAGGCGGCTTTGATGCCTGCTTCGAACCGGCCGAGCTTCCAGTTGGCGACCGCGGAGTTGGACAGGCTCAGGTGGAGCAGTTCGCGGTCGCCGAGTCTGCGGGAGGAGAGGACGGAGAGCTGGGTGATCTCGGCGAACTCGGTGTAGAGGCCGATGGTGTCGAGCTGGAAGACGACGTTGCGGGTCAGATGGGCGGCGTGCCGGTCGAACCCGCGCTCGTGGGCCAGCACCGCGGCCGCCTCCAACGTCGTCCTCTCCCGCGCCAACCACACCCGCGCGTTCTTGTGGTCCCGCAACTGCGACGGGATCGGCGGCGGGTCGGTCACCCCCGTCGGCAGTCGGACACGACCGCTGAACAACAGGTCGCACACGTGGTCGCTGGTGTGCACCAGGTAGTCCAACAACCCCTTCACCGCGTTCGGCACGTCTGCCGCGTCGGCGTGGTCGGAGTTCTTGAGGATCTGGCGGACGAAGCTGCGGACCAGGTCGTGGAAGGTGTAGTAGCCGAACTCGTGCTGCTGCAACAGGT
>NZ_PVTF01000011.1 GCF_003002815.1 Umezawaea tangerina
CCGCGGATCTTCATGGCGGTGCGGCGGGAGTCGCGGTTCCCGATCTCGGAGATCCTGGCGCAGACGCCGGAGATCCCGACCGGTACGCAGTGGGGGATCTTCCTGCGCAACCACGACGAGCTCACGCTCGAGATGGTCACGGACGAAGAGCGCGACTACATGTACACCGAGTACGCCAAGGACCCGCGGATGAAGGCCAACATCGGCATCCGCCGCCGGTTGGCCCCGTTGCTGGAGAACGACCGCAACCAGCAGGAGCTGTTCACGGCGATGCTGCTGTCGCTGCCGGGTTCGCCCGTCCTGTATTACGGCGACGAGATCGGCATGGGCGACAACATCTGGCTGGGCGACCGCGACGCGGTGCGCACGCCGATGCAGTGGACCCCCGACCGCAACGCCGGCTTCTCGACCGGGGATCCGGGGCGCGTCTACCTGCCCGCCATCTCCGACGCCGTGTACGGCTACCAGGCGGTCAACGTCGAGGCGCAGCAGCACAACGAGTCGTCGCTGCTGAACTGGACCCGCCGGATGCTGCACGTCCGGTCCCGGCACCCCGCCTTCGGGCACGGCACCTACACGGAGGTGGACGCCTCCAACCCCAGCGTGCTCGCGTTCCTGAGGCGTCGCGACGCCTCCGACGGCCACCCCGAGGAGGACGCCGTGATGTGCGTGTTCAACCTGTCCCGCTTCCCGCAGCCGGTGGAGCTCGACCTGTCGGGCCACCTCGGGGCGGAGCTGGTCGAGCTGACCGGAGGGGTGCCCTTCGGCCGGGTCGACCGGCCGGAGCACCCGGTGACCCTCGCCGGACACGGGTTCCTGTGGCTCGGTGTCGTCGCGCCGGGCGGTGGGTCGTGACCGGGCCGGGTCTGACCGACGCGCTGGCCGCGTGGTTGCCGCGCCAGCGCTGGTACGGAGGTCGGGGGACCACCACCACCGGTGTCGACGTCGAGCGCGTGGTCGAGCTGGCGGACGACCTCGGCCGCGGTGGCGTCCGCGCGGTGCTGCTCGTGGTCCGCGCCCACCTCTCCACCGGCGAGTCCCACCTCTACCAGGTGCCGCTGGCCGTGCGCGCCACGATGCCGTCCGGTGTGGACGGTGGTCCGATCGCGCGCCGGGACGGGCTGGTGCTCTACGACGCGACCTCCGACCCGGAGGCGATGGCGCTGCTGCTCGGCGTGATCGCCCGCGGCGGCGACCGCTCCGGGGTGGAGTCGACCGCGGACGACCCGGACGAGCTGCGGGCGGCCGTCCGCGCCGGGGTGCCCGCGCGACGGCTGCGCGGCGAGCAGTCCAACACCTCCGTGGTGTTCGGCGACCGGGTGATCGTGAAGCTGTTCCGCAGGCTGGCCACCGGCACCAACCCGGACCTGGAGGTGCACCGGGCGCTGCGCCCGTACGGGCTGCCGCACGTCGCCGCGCTGCTGGGATCGGTGGCCACGACCCTCGACGGGGAGCCGGTGACCCTGGCGCTGGCGCAGCGGTTCGTGCCGGGCGCGGTGGACGGCTGGGAGTTGGCGACCGCTGCCGCCCGCGCCCCGGCGGGCCAGGACCTGCTGCCCGAGGACGACCTGCGCGCGTTGGGGATCGCGGTGGCCGAGGTGCACCACGCGCTGGGCCGCGCGTTCGGCACCTCGGCGCTCACCGGTCCGCTGCTGGCGGACGCACGCGACACGATGCTGACCCGGCTCGACGGCGCGGTCGTGGCCGCGCCGGTGCTGGAGCCGTACGCGGACGAGGTGCGCGGCGCGTTCGCCGGGCTGACCGGGGTCCCGCCCGGCGAGCACGTGCAGCGCGTGCACGGGGACCTGCACCTCGGCCAGGTGCTGCGCACGGCCGACGGCTGGAAGGTGATCGACTTCGAGGGCGAGCCGTCGGCGCCGATCGCCCGCCGGGTCGTGGCGGACTCCCCGTTGCGCGACGTCGCCGGGATGCTGCGGTCGTTCGACTACGCGGCCGCCCAGGTCGAGCTGTCCTGCGGCTCCTACGGCGAGGTGGTGGCCGCCCGGCGCTGGGCGGAACGCGCCAAGGCGGCGTTCCTGGCCGGGTACGGCGCCGCGACCGGCACCGACCTCTCGGGCCGCGCGGAGCTGTTGCGCGCCTGGGAACTGGACAAGGCGGTGTACGAGGTGGTCTACGAGACGCGCCACCGGCCAGGCTGGGCGCGGATCCCGTTGCGGGCAGTCGCCGGTGCCGGTGCCGCGCGGGGAGGTGGCGGCCATGGGTTCCACGACGCGCGGTGACCACGGCGCCCCCGCGGCGGCTCGGGCGCTGCTGGACGGCGAGCACCCCGACCCGCACGCCGTCCTGGGTCCGCACCGGGACGGCGACGCGGTCGTGGTGCGGGTGCTGCGGCCCGGCGCGGACGCCGTCGACGTGCTGCTGCCCGACGGCACCGCGGTCCCGCTGGCGGCCGCGCACCCCGGCGGCCTGTTCTCGGCCCGGTTACCCGGCCCACCCGGCCGCTACCGGCTGATCGTGCGCACCGGCGACCGCGTCGAGGTCGTCGACGACGGCTACCGCCTGCCGCCGGTGCTGGAGCGGTCGGACCGGAGGTCGATCGCCGAGGGTTCCCACCGGCACCTCTGGCGGGTGTTGGGTGCCCACCGGCGCACCCGTGTCGGCGACGAGGACGTGGCCGGGGTGGCGTTCGCGGTGTGGGCGCCGAACGCGCGGGGCGTCCGGGTGCGCGGCGACTTCGACGGCTGGGACGGCCGCGCGAACCCGATGCGGCTGCTGGCCGACTGCGGCGTGTGGGAGCTGTTCGTGCCCGGTGTGGCCGACGGCGCCCGCTACCGGTTCGACGTGCTCGGCGCGGACGGGCGGTGGCGGGAGAAAGCGGACCCGGCTGCGTCGGCGGCCGAGTGCCCGCCCGCCAACGCCTCCGTCGTGCACACCACCGGCCACACCTGGCGCGACGGCGGGTGGCTCGCCCGCCGCGCCGCCGCGGACTGGGCCGCCGAGCCGTTGAGCGCCTACGAGGTCCACCTCGGTTCTTGGACGTCCACATCGGACACCTCAGGTGGCTGGCCGGACTACCGGACGCTGGCGCACGCGCTGGCGGACCACGTCACGGCGCTGGGCTTCACCCACGTGGAGCTGATGCCGGTCGCCGAGCACCCGTTCAGCGGCTCGTGGGGCTACCAGGTGACCTCGCACTTCGCGCCGACCGCGAGGTTCGGCGACCCGGACGGCTTCCGCTACCTGGTCGACCACCTGCACCGGCGGGGGATCGGGGTGCTGCTGGACTTCGTGCCCGCGCACTTCCCGCGCGACGACTGGGCGCTGGCCCGCTTCGACGGGACCGCGCTCTACGAGCACCCCGATCCGCGCCGCGGCGAGCACCCGGACTGGGGCACGCTGGTGTTCGACTTCGGGCGGCCGCAGGTGCGCGACTTCCTGGTGTCCGCCGCGCTGCACTGGATCGAGGAGTTCCACGTCGACGGGCTGCGGGTGGACGCGGTGTCGTCGATGCTCTACCTGGACTACTCCCGAGGCGAGGGCCAGTGGCTGCCCAACGAGCACGGCGGGCGGGAGAACCTGGAGGCGGTCGCCCTGCTGCGGGAGCTGACCGCGGCCGTGCACCGCGAGCACCCCGGCGTGCTGGTCGTGGCCGAGGAGTCCACGGCGTGGCCGGGCGTGACCTCCGCCGACGGGCTCGGGTTCGACCTGAAGTGGAACATGGGCTGGATGCACGACGTGCTCGACCACGTCTCGCACGACCCGGAGGACCGGCCCGCGGTGCACGACCGGCTCGCGTTCTCGTTCTCCTACGCGTGGAGCGAGCGGTACGTGCTGCCGCTGTCGCACGACGAGGTGGTGCACGGCAAGGGTTCCCTGTGGGCCCGCACCCCCGGCGACGGGCCCGCGAAGGCCGCGGGGCTGCGGCTGCTGCTGGCCCACGCCTGGGCGCACCCCGGCAAGCAGCTGCTGTTCATGGGCGGTGAGTTCGGCCAGCCGGGGGAGTGGGACGCCGACGGCCACCCGCCGTGGCACCTGCTGGACGAGCCACCGCACCGGGACGTGGCGCGCCTGGTGGCGCGGCTCAACGAGCTGCACCGCGCGCTCCCGGCGCTGCACGCGCTGGACCACTCGCCCGACGGGTTCCGCTGGGTCAGCGGCGACGCCGACGGCGGGGTGCTGGCGTTCCTGCGGCTGGACGGGGCGGGTCAGGTGCTGCTGTGCGCGGAGAACTTCTCCGCCACCGGCCACCGGGGCTACCGCGTCGGCGTGCCCGAACCCGGCCCGTGGTCGGTCGTGCTGGACACCGAGGACCTCGACCGCCGCGACATCGCGGTCGCACGGCCCGTGCCGTGGCACGGCATGCCCGCGTCCGTCGAGCTCGACCTCGCGCCGTCGTCGGCGCTGTGGCTGCGACCGGCCGGAGTGCGCCGCAGGTGACGCAGTACCGGCGCCGGTGCTGCGTTTCGTTGTGGCACAACGGTTGCCCGGGTTGAATCGGAGTCGCGGCCGGGAACAAGTCCTCTTCGGACGGAGCGACCGGACCGCGAGCAGAGGAGGAGAAGCGATGTCCCGCAAGATTCTGACCGTCCTCTCGGAGTACGGCTACTGGGGCGAGGAGCTGCTCGGCCCGTTGGTCGCCTTCGACGAGCAGGGCTACGAGACGGTCTTCGCCACGCCCAACGGCAAGCGCCCCCAGGCGCTGCCGCCGAGCCTGGACCCCGGCTACGTCGACCCGCCGCTGGGCCGGTCGGTCACCACGCCGGAGGTCGCCGTCGCGGCCCGCGAGCTGGACAAGTCCGCGCGCCTGGACAACCCGGTCAGCCTGGCCGAGTGGATCCCCGAGCGGCCCTACGACAGCGAGCCCAACCCGCTGCGCCTCATGGAGGCCTACTACCGCGAGCTGGCCGAGCTGGAGGGCGACGTCGAGCAGTACGACGCCCTCGTGATCGTCGGCGGCAGCGGCCCGATCGTCGACCTCGCCAACAACGGGCGGCTGCACGAGCTGGTGCTCGCGTTCGTCCGCGCCGACAAGCCGGTCCTCGGCCTGTGCTACGGCGTCGCCACCCTGGCGTTCGCCCGCGACTGGGACGACCGCGCGAGCATCATCTGGGGCAAGCACGTCACGGGCCACTGCAAGGAGTACGACTACAAGGACGGCACCGGCTTCATCGGCGTGGACTTCAACATGGGGCCGCCGCCGTACCCGCTGGAGTACATCCTGCGCGACGCCACCGGCCCCGACGGCCGCTTCCACGGCAACGTCGGCAAGGAGACCTCGGTGATCGTCGACTACCCGTTCGTCACCGCCCGGTCCACTCCGGACTCCTTCCTCGGCGGGCGCAAGCTCGTCGAGACCCTGGAAAGCGGTCTGCGCCGCTTCGGCTGGTAACCGCACACCCCGACGAACCGAGTGGAGGAGGAACGATGGGCGAGCGACCAGGCAAGATCGCGATCTTCGAGCAGTTCGCGGCCGACGGCATGACGACGATGTTCGGCAACCCCGGCACCGTCGAGCAGGGGTTCCTGGACGTGCTCGAGCAGCTGCCCGGCTTCGACTACGTGCTGGCGCTGCAGGAGACCGTGGCCGTGGGCATCGCCGACGGCTACGCCAGGGCCACCGCCGGTCCGGCGCTCGTCCAACTCCACACCGGGGTCGGGTTGGGCAACGCGATCGGCATGCTCTACCAGGCCAAGCGGGGGCACTCGCCGCTCGTGGTGATCGCAGGCGACGCCGGTGTGCGCTACGACGCGATGGACTCCCAGATGGCCGTGGACCTGGTGGAGATGGCGAAGCCGGTCACCAAGTACGCGACCAGGGTGACGCACCCCGCGTCGCTGCTGCGCGTGCTGCGCCGCGCCGTCAAGACCGCCATGACGGCGCCGCGCGGACCGGTGTTCGTGGCGCTGCCGATGGACGTGCTGGACGAGCTGACGGCCGAACCGGCCGTCGCCAGCACGATCCCGACCCGCGCGGTCCTGCCCGTGGGGGAGGAGCTGGACCGCGCGGTGGCCGCCCTGCGCGGCGCGGCGAACCCGATCGTCCTGATGGGCGACGGGGTCGCCGTGTCCGGCGCGCAGGCCGAGCTCGCCAGGGTCGCCGAGCTGCTCGGCGCGCCCGTGTGGGGGCTCGACAACTCCGAGCTCAACATGGACTCGGCGCACCCGCTCTACCGCGGGCAGCTGGGCCACATGTTCGGCGAGGTCAGCGCCCGCGCCGTCGCGGACGCGGACGCGGTGCTGGTGGTGGGCACCTACACCTTCCCCGAGGTGTTCCCGTCACTGGCGTCCCCGTTCCGCGACGGCGCGCGTGTCGTGCACGTCGACCTGGACGACTGGGAGATCGCCAAGAACTTCCCGGTCGACGTGGCGCTGGTGGCCGACCCGAGGCCGACGCTGGCCGCGCTGGCCGACCGGCTCGTCGAGGCGGGTGCCGTCTCCACCACCGCGCCCACCACGTGGACGCGGCCCGAGGTCGGGGCGGACAGCCCGTTGATCGAGGTGTTCGCCGCGGAGCTGGCCGCGCGGGCCGGTGACGGGCTGGTCGTGTTCGACGAGGCGCTCACCGCGTCGCCCGGACTGGTCAAGCACCTGCCTCCCCGGCAGCCGGGCGACTACTTCCTCACCCGCGGCGGGTCGCTGGGGGTCGGCATCCCCGGTGCCATCGGCGTGAAGCTCGCCCGACCGGAGGCGGAGGTCGTCGGCTTCACCGGCGACGGCGGCAGCATGTACACGATCCAGGCGCTGTGGACGGCCGCCCGCTACGACGTCGGCGCGAAGTTCGTCATCTGCAACAACCACCGCTACGAGCTGCTCGACCTGAACATCGAGCAGTACTGGCGGGAGCGCGGCGTCGACCCGCACCCGCACCCCGACGGCTTCGACCTCGGCCGCCCCGACATCGGTTTCGCGGAGCTCGCGCGCGGCCTCGGCGTCGAGTCGGTCCGGGTGGAGAAGCCCGAAGAGGTGCCCGCGGCCGTGCGCCGGATGCTCGCCCACGACGGCCCGTTCCTCGTCGACCTCGTGACGGCGTAGGGGCTCGCCGTGGCCAACGAGATGATCACGCTGCCCGACGGGCGGCTGCACGGCAGGAAGGTCGCGATCCTCATGGAGACCGACTACGTCGAGTTCGAGATCGACTACTACCTGCGCCGCTTCGCCGAGGAGGGCGCCACCGTGGAACTGCTGACCAGGCTGTGGGGATCGCCCAGCCTCACGTTCACCGGGCACGAACACCAGGTGCCGATCACCGTGGACGGCGACCTGGAGGCCGTGGACGACGAGCGGCTGCGCTCGTGGGACGCGCTGATCGTGCCCTCGGGCATGGTGTCCGACCGGCTGCGCTACGCCGAGCGGGTCGACCGGATCTCCCCGGCCGCGGAGCTGCTGGGCCGCGCGTTCGCGGAGCCGTCGGTCCTCAAGGGCGTCATCTGCCACGGCATGTGGCTGGTGTCCCCGATCGCCGAGGCCGTGGCGGGGCGCGCGGTGACCTGCCACAACAACCTGATCAGCGACGTGCGGCACATGGGCGCGGTCTACACCGACCAGGACGTCGTCGTGAGCGACGACCTGGTGACCGCGCGCAGCGGCGACCACTGCCACGTGTTCGCCCGCACGCTGGTCGACCTGATGGCGGCTCGCGCGTCCGGTGGGGGCGCCTCGCGCTGGCGGGGCACCACCGGCAGGCTCAGGGGGGTGCGCGGTGGGCGCTGACCGCTGGCCCGACTTCCGCCACTCCGACCTGGTGGCGGGCTACGTCACCGCCCACGACCCGGTGCGGGGCGTGACCGACCTGCGCACCAGCGACGACCGCGCGGTGCGGATGACCTGTTCGCCCGACGTGTCGGCGGAGTTCCTGCGCAACCTGGGCGACCCCTACCGGGATGCCTCGGGCAGGCTGCCCCAGCTGCTGGTGCCGGGGCGGCACGTCCTGGCCCGCGGTGTCGTCACCCCGACGGGCGGGACCTACACGTTCGAGGCGCACCGGCTGGTGTTCCCCACCGACGTGGAGGGGAGGTACGCGTTCGAGGAGGGCGGCTGGTGGACCCGGCAGCTGCGCGAGCTGGCCCGGTTCTACCGCCGCGCCCAGTTCGGCACCGGCCCGGTCGACTTCGCCGACTACCGCACGGTGCTGAGGCTGGGCGGGGACAAGGGCGGGAACCACGTCCAGGAGACCGACACCATCTCCCGGCTCGTCTACGGGATGGCGTCGGCCTACCTGCTCACCGGCGACGAGGACCTGCTCGACGTCGCCGAGCGCGGCACCGACTACCTGCGCGAGCACGCCCGCTTCGCCGACCGCGACCACGACCTCGTGTACTGGTACCACGGGCTGGACGTGCGCGACGGGTCCGAGTCGAAGCTGTTCGCCTCGGAGTTCGGCGACGACCACCTGGCGATCCCGGCCTACGAGCAGATCTACGCGCTCACCGGTCCCACCCAGACCTACCGGGTCACCGGCGATCCTCGCGTGCTGGACGACGTCGACGCCACCTTGCGCCTGTTCTCCCGCTTCTTCCACGACGACGTGCGCGGCGGCTGGTACTCCCACGTGGACCCGGTCACGCTGAGCCCGCACGCGGAGTCGTTGGGGCGCAACAGGTCGCGGAAGAACTGGAACTCCGTCGGCGACCACGCCCCGGCTTACCTGTTCAACATCCTGCTGGCCACCGGCGACCGGCGCCACGCGGCGATGCTGGAGGAGTGCTTCGACCTGATCGTGCGGCACTTCCCCGAGGAGGGCAGTCCGTTCGTCCAGGAGCGCTTCTTCGGCGACTGGAGCCCGGACCGCGCCTGGGGCTGGCAGCAGGACCGGGCGGTGGTGGGGCACAACCTCAAGATCGCCTGGAACCTGACGCGGATGAACGCGTTGCGCCCCAAGGCCTCCTACCGCGCCTTGGCCGACAGGATCGGGCGCACGATGCCCGCGCTGGCGGGTGACGGGCAGCGCGGCGGCTGGTTCGACGTGGTCGACCGGACGCTCGCCGAGGGCGAGACCCACCACCGGCTGGTGTGGCACGACCGCAAGGCGTGGTGGCAGCAGGAGCAGGGCGTGCTGGCCTACCTCGCGCTCGCGGGCAACACCGGCGACGAGTTCTTCCTGCGCCAGGCCAGGGAGTCGGAGGCGTTCTACAACGCCTTCTTCCTCGACCACGACGAGGGCGGCGTGTACTTCAACGTCCTCGCCGACGGGACGCCGTACCTGCTGGGCACCGAACGGCTCAAGGGCAGCCACTCCATGTCGCTCTACCACGCGGCGGAGCTGTGCCTGCTGGCCGCCGTGTACGACCGGCTGCTGGTGCGCGGCGAACCGCTGGAGCTGTGGTTCCGGCCGCGGCCGGACGCCTTCGCCGACCGGGTCCTGCGGGTGGCGCCGGACGTCCTGCCGCCGGGCCGGGTGCGGCTGGACCAGGTCGAGGTCGACGGCAGCCCGTACCGGGCGTTCGACCCCGGCGCCATGACCGTGGCGCTGCCGGACTCCGAGAAGGACCTGACCGTGCGGGTCAGGCTCCTGCCGGGCTGAGCTCCGGACACCGAACCGACGCGGGGAGTGCACGTGCGCATCGAGAGGTCGACGCGGGGGACCGTCCTGGTCGTCGCGCTGAGGGGTGAGCTGGACGGCGCCGTGGCGTCGGAGGTCCACGACGAGCTGGACGGGCTGGTGGCCGGTGGCGGGGGAGGTGTCGCGCTGGACCTCGGCGGGATGACCTACGTCTCCAGCGCGGGCCTGAGGTTCCTGCTGCTGGTGCACCACCACGCCCGCCGCCGCGGGGTGCGGCTGGCGCTGGCCGGTGTCCGGCCGGACGTCCACGAGGTGATGGCGGCCACCGGGTTCATCGACGCGTTCGTCGTCGCGGACTCCGTGGACGACGCGGTGGAGGCGCTGGTCCGGTGAACGCCCTCCCCGCTCCCACCAGGCCCGGCCTGTCCACCGGCCCCGGTCCCGCGCTGCCCTTCGGGGCGGCGCGGGTGCCCGGTGGCGTCACCTTCTCCGTCCACAGCAGCGGCGCCACCGCCGTCGCGCTGGTGCTGTGGCACCGCGGCGAGCGCGAGCCGTTCGCCGAACTGCCGTTCCCGCCGGAGCAGCGCGTCGGCGGCGTGTACTCCACGACCGTGCTCGGCGTGGACGCCGACGACCTGGAGTACGGCTACCGGGTCGACGGGCCGTGCGACCCCGCGGCGGGGCACCGGTTCGACCCGTCGCGGATCGTCACCGACCCCTACGCCCGCGAACTGGGCGGAGGCGAGGTGTGGGGGCGTCCGCGCGACCACGGCGACCCGCTGCCCTACCGGGCGCGGGTGCCCGACGACCGGTTCGACTGGGAGGACGACCGCCCGCCGCGGCTGGCCATGCGCGACCTGGTGGTCTACGAGGCGCACGTGCGCGGCTACACCCGCCACCGGAGCTCCGGGGTGGCCGAGCCCGGCACGTTCGGCGGGTTCGCGGAGAAGATCCCGCACCTGGTGGGGCTGGGCGTGAACTGCGTCGAGCTGATGCCGGTGTTCGAGTTCGACGAGTGCGACAACGCGGGCCGCCCGCTGCTCAACTGCTGGGGCTACAGCACCGTCGGCTTCTTCGCCCCCAAGGCGTCCTACGCCGGTGCCGCCGGGCCCGTGGTGGCGTTGAAGGACCTGGTGAAGCGCCTGCACCGCAACGGGATCGAGGTCGTGCTCGACGTGGTGTTCAACCACACCGCCGAAGGCGACGAGCGCGGACCGACGATCTCCTTCCGCGGCCTGGACAACCGGTCGTACTACATGCTCACCCCCGGACGGGGACTACCTGAACTTCAGCGGCACCGGGAACACGTTCAACTGCAACGACCCCGTGGCGCGGGCGTTCGTGCTGGACTGCCTGCGGCACTGGGTCACCGAGTACCACGTGGACGGTTTCCGCTTCGACCTCGCCGCCATCCTCGGCCGGGCGCCGGACGGCACGCCGCTGGCCAACCCGCCGCTGCTGGAGGCGATCGCGGCCGACCCGGTGCTGCGCGACGTGCGGCTCATCGCCGAGGCGTGGGACGCCGCCGGGCTCTACCAGGTCGGCAGCTTCCCGCACTACCACCGGTGGTCGGAGTGGAACGGCCCGTACCGCGACGCGGTTCGCCGCTTCCTCAAGGGCGACCCCGGCACCACCGGCGAACTGGCCTCGCGGCTGCTGGGCTCGCCGGACGTCTACGGCCACCGCGGGCCGCTCGCGTCGGTCAACCTGGTCACCGCGCACGACGGCTTCACGCTGCGGGACCTGGTGTCCTACAACCACAAGCACAACGAGGCCAACGGCGAGGACGGCCGCGACGGCACGGACGACGACCACTCGTGGAACTGCGGGCACGAGGGGCCCACCGACGACCCGGCCGTGCTCGCCCTGCGCGACCGGCAGGTCCGCAACGCGCTGGTGCTGCTGCTGACCAGCCGGGGCGTGCCGATGCTGACCGCGGGCGACGAGATGGGCCGCACCCAGCACGGCAACAACAACGCCTACTGCCACGACGAGCTGACCTGGGTCGACTGGCGGCTCGCCGACGAGAACGCGGACCTGGTGGGGTTCACCGCCGCGCTGGTCGCGTTCCGCGCGGCCCACCCGGCGCTGCGCCGCGACCTCCCGGTCACCGACGACCCGGACGGCGGCGTGCGCTGGCACGGCGCGGAACCGGGGCGGCCCGACTGGTCGGTCCACAGTGGACTGCTGGCGTGCGAGCTGCACGACGAGGAGTCCGGCGACGTGGTGTACCTGGCGGCGAACAACCACTGGGAGCCCGTCGCGGTGACCCTGCCCGACTCCCCGGAAGGGCTCGGGTGGGCGCTGTTCGCCGACACCTCCCGGCCCTCGCCGCACGAGGTGTGCGCGCCGGGGGAACACCTGCCCGACGGGACCCGTCTGGAGCTGGGACCCCGTTCGACCCTGCTGCTCACCGCGCGAGCGGTGACGGCGACCACCGACCGACGAGGTGCGAGATGACACTGGACACGAGGACCACCGTGCGCGCGCGGACCGCGACGATCACCCTGACCGGTGACGTCGACGCCGCTTCCGCGTCCGTGCTGGACGAGGCCATCGCGGCCGCCGCGGTCAGCTCTCCGCGGCGGCTCGTGCTCGACCTGAACGCCGTGGACTACCTGTCCTCCGCGGGCCTGCGCTGCCTGGTGTTCGCGCACCAGCGGCTGGGCCGCGGGGTGGAGATCGTGCTCGCCGGGGCGCACCCCGACGTGGCGGAGACGGTGCGGCTGGCCGGTTTCGACCGGGTGGCGACCATCGAGGACCAGGTCGGCGGGTGACCGCGCACCGGTTGGTGGTCGACGGCCTCGGCGCGCCCTCGCGGCTGGTGGCGGGGTTCGTCAGCGCGCTGGCGGCGTGCGCCGGGCTGCCGCCGCGGCAGGCGTACCGGCTGCGGCTGGCCACCGACGAGATCACCACGAACATCGCCGTCCACGGCTACCGCGACCGCGGCGGTCCGGTCGACCTGCGGGGCCGGGTCGAACCGGAGGTGGTGCGCGTGTGCATCGAGGACGAGGCGCCGCCGTTCGACCCGACCGGCCACGACCCGGCGCCGCGCGTCGCCGCGGGGCCGACCGCCGTCCTCGGCGGGTACGGGCTGTTCCTGGCGCTGCGCAGCGTCGACCACTTCGCCTACGTCCACGTCGGCGGCCGCAACCGGACCACGCTGTGCGTGCTTCGGTGCGCGGCGGGTGGGTAGCCGTGGCCGTCACCAGGGCCATGCTCGTGGCCGAGACCGCCGCGCACGCCGACGAGCTGCACCGGGCGCTGACCGCGAGCGGGTTCGACGTGCGGCGGGCCAGGCCCGCGGAGCTGGCCGACCGGCCGGCGCTGCTGGACGAGCCCGACGTGGTGCTGGTCTCCGCGGCGCTGGGCCTGCAACGGGTCGCGCTGCTCGGCCAGCGGTTCGCGGGCGCGGACAAGCACCCCGCGGTGCTGGTGTTCCCCGAGGACGACCCCGGCGCGCTGGAGGCGTGCGTGCGCGGCGGGTTCGACTACGTGACACCGCCCTACCTGCCGGGGCTGCTGCGCGGCAGGCTGGTCTCCAGCCACGAACGCGGCCAGCTCGTGGGCGCGGTGGAGGCGATGGCCACGATGGCGAGCCTGCACGCCTACGAGCGGGACCTCGGCATCGCCCGCGAGATCCAGGCCGGGTTCCTCCCCGAGCACCTGTCGGTCCCCGACGGCTGGGAGTTCGACTTCCGGTTCCGGCCCGCCCGGCACGTCGCGGGCGACTTCTACGACGTGTTCGAGATGGTCAACGGCCGCAGGCTCGGCTTCGTCGTGGCGGACGTGTGCGACAAGGGCGTCAGCGCCGCGCTGTTCATGGCGCTCATCAGGACCCTGTTGCGGCACACCGCGGACAACACCAGCGCGTGGAACCTGATGGACGCGGCGCCGGGCCCGCTGGCGCCGGGCGGCGGCTCGCTGCCGCCCGCGCTGGGGCTGGGCGCCGGTCCGCTGGTGCAGTCCGTGGTCAGCACCAACCGCTACCTGGCCCGCAACCACCTGCGGCAGGGCTACTTCGTCACGCTGTTCTTCGGCGTGCTGGACCCGGTGTCCGGATCCCTGCTCTACATCAACGGCGGGCACAACCCACCGCTGCTGCTGCGCGGGACCGGGGAGCGCGTACCGCTGCGCCCCACCGGTCCCGCGGTCGGCATGGCCGCCGACAGCGTCTACTCCCTCGGCCACGCCAGGCTGGACCCCGGCGACACCCTGTTCGCCTACACCGACGGCGTGGTCGACGCCCGGTCGCCGGGAGGCGCGCCCTTCGGCACCTCCCGGCTGCACGACCTGCTCGCCCCGCACCCGCCCAGCGGCCGGGAACTGCTGGAGGCGGTGGACCGCGCGCTGGCCGACCACGTGGGCGCGACCGAGCAGTTCGACGACATCACCATGCTGGCGCTGCGGAGGGCGGGGTGAGGACCGCGCCCTCCGCGAGGTCGGCGACCAGGTCGGCCAGCGTCCTGCCGCCCAGCAGCAGCCGCACCGGCAGGTGCACGCCGAACTCGCGGGCGATGCCGCCGCGCAGGCCGACCGCGCGCAGCGAGTCCACCCCCAGCAGCGGCAGCGGGACATCGGCGTCCAGCGCGTCGTCGGGCACGTTCAGCGCCCGCGCGACCAGCGCCCGCACCCGCCGCCGCACGTCGGCGGGCGCCACCGCCGGAGGGGGCGCGACGACCACCCGTTCGACGCCCCGGTGCGCGGTCCCGCCCAGCCGCAGCCCGCGCAACTCGGCCACGGTGCGGTGCGCGGCGTCCGCCAGCACCACCTCGCCGACCACCGCGCCGCCGCGGGGATCCGCGTCGAGCAGCCGCGCGTGCACCCACACCGCCGTGCGGAGGTCGCCGCGCACCCGGACCTCGGCCACCCGCGCGGCGGTCGCGCGACCGGCGACCGCCCAGCCCGCGGGCAGCGCGGCCGCGAGCGCCCGCGCGCAGCAGGCCAGCGGTGACGCGCCGACCGCCGCGGGCAGCGCGCCGACCGCCTCGCCGTCCCGCCGCCACAGCCCGGTGAACCCGGCGGCCCGGTCGTCGAGCACCTCCTCGGCGCACCACCGGCGCACCAACGACGGCGAGAACGGCGGCAGCGGCGGTTCGCCGTTGCCGGCGCGCAGCACACCGCGCGCCCGGCCGCGCCACCCCGCCACACCCGCGGCGCCGTCCGTGCGCACCCGCACGTCGAACACCCAGCCCGCGCCCGCCGGGGTCAGCACCGCCCGCACGGCCCGGTCCCCGTCCGGCGGCTCGTCGGTGACGACGTCCTCCAGCAGCACGTCCGCCCCCGCGACGAGACCGGCCGCGGCCGTGATCACCGGTGCCAGGAACGACAACCCGGAGCGCGGTGCGCCGGCGTCGAGGGCGTCGTCGGCCGTCAACACCTCCGCGTCGTCCTCCGCCTCCCGCGCCGAGGGCGGCAACGGCACCCCGGCCCCGGTGGGCCCGACCCAGTGGCTCTCGCGCTGCCACGGGTAGCCGGGCAGCCCCCGGACCGCGTCACCGGGTCGCGGTCGCCAGTCCGGTGTCACGCCGTGGGCGTAGGCGGCGGCGACCCCGGCGGCCAACGACGTCCGCTCGTCGGCCTCGCGGGTCAGCGTGCCGACCACCGCGACGTCCGCGCGCGTCCCCTCCACCGCGTCCTCCACGGCGTGCAGCAGCAACGGGTGCGTGCTCACCTCGACGAACAGCACCGGTCCTCCGCCTCGCAGCACGTGCTCCACCGCGTCGGCGAAGCGCACGGGTTCGCGCAGGTTCGCCCACCAGTAGTCGGCGTCCAGCCCGTCGCCCGCGACCTCGCCGGGCACGACCGTCGACACCAGCGGCACCCGGCCGCGCCCCGGTTCGAGATCGCGCAACGCGGCCAGCAGCGGTTCGCGCAGCGGGTCGACGCGCGGCGAGTGCGACGCGTAGCGCACCCGGACCTCGCGGCAGAACACCCCGCGCGCCCGCAGCGGCGCGACAACCCGTTCCAGCGCACCGGGTTCACCAGCCAGCACCGTGGAGTGCGCGCTGTTGACGACGCCGACGGACACCGCGCCGCCCGCGGCCGCCCGTGCCTGCGCCTCGCCGAGCTGCACCGCCACCATCGCGCCGGGCAGCGCGAGGTCGCGCACGAGCGCGCTGCGGCGGCACACCACGGCGGCGCCGTCCCGCAGCGACAGCGCGCCGGTCACGCACGCCGCGGCGATCTCGCCCATGCTGTGCCCCACCACGAGGTCCGGGGTCACCCCGCGGGCCTCCCACGCCGCCGCGAGCGCCACCTGCGCCGCCCACAGCGTCGGCTGGACGACGTCCTCGCCGGACAGTTCCGCACCGGACGAGAGCAGGTCCACAGGGGACCACCCGGTCTCGACGCGGACCGCTTCGTCGCATTCGTCCATGCGCGCCCGGAAAACCGGGTCGTGCTCGAGCAGCGACCGGCACATGCCGGGCCACTGGGAACCCTGGCCGGAGAACACGAACACCACGCGCGGTGCCGGTCCGCTCCGCTCCCCGGTGCGCACCGAGTCGGGCGTCGCGCCGTCGAGGTGGGCGCGCAGGTCCTGCGCGACGCCGCGCGGGTCGTCGCCGACGACGGCCAGCCGGTGGCCGTGGTGCGTGCGCCGGGCGGCGGCGCCGCGGGCGAGCGCGGGCAGGTCCACCGGGCCGTCGAGCAGGCACGCCCACGACCCGACCAGGTCCCGCAGCGCCTTCGGGTCCCGTGCCGAGAGCGGCAGCACGCACGGTCCGACCTCGACGGGGTCGGCGGCGCGGTCCGCGGTCCGGACCTCGCCGAGCACGACGTGCACGTTGGTCGCGGACAGCCCGAACGAGCTCACCCCCGCGACCGCGGGACGTCCGGTGTCCGGCCAGGGACGGCACTCGCGGGTCAGCACCAGCGGGGAGCCGGGCGCGTCGAGCACCGGGTGCGGGCGCTCCACGTGCAGCGTCGCCGGGATCGTCCGGTGGTGCACCGCGAGCGCGGCCTTCACCAGCCCGACCAGACCCGCGGCCGCCTCGGTGTGGCCGACGTTCGACTTCACCGACCCCAGTTCGCACTTCCGGTCGGCGGACCGGCCCTCGCGCAGCACCGCGTCCAGCGCGGTCAACTCCACCTCGTCGCCCTTCGGCGTGCCCGCGCCGTGCGCCTCCACCACGTCGACGTCGCCCGGCGCCACACCCGCGTCGCGGTAGGCGGCGCGCAGCGCCCCGCACTGGCCCGCGACACCGGGCGCCGCCTGGTTGGCACTGGCCGCGCCGTTGTTGGTGGCCGCGCTGCCCAGCACCGCCGCGTACACGCGGTCGTGGTCGCGCACCGCCGCCGACAGCGGCTTGAGCACGACGGTGACCGCGCCCTCGCTGCGCACGTAGCCGTCCACGTCCGCGTCGCCGAACCGGCTGAGCCCGCCGGGGGAGAGGATCTCCGACTCCGACAGGCTGAAGTACAGGTCCGGCGCGAGCAGCAGGTTCACCCCGGACACCACCGCGGCGTCGGTCTGCCCCGACCAGATGTCCCGGCACGCCAGGTGCACGGCGAGCAGCGCGCTCGCGCACGTCGCCTGCACGCCCATGCTGGGGCCGCGCAGGTCCAGCAGCCGCGAGATCCGGCCGGAGGGCAGCCCCCACGACCCGGTGCCCGTCGCGGCGTCCATGTCGTACAGACCCGCGCCGCGCACGGCGTCCCAGTAGTCCGCGGCCAGCGAGCTCGTGTAGACACCGGTCCTGCTGCCCGCGAGCCGTTCCGCGGACAGCCCGGCGTCCTCCAGCGCCTCCCACACGGTCTCCAGCATCAGCCGGTGCTGCGGGTCCAGGCGCAGCGCCTCCTCGGCGCCCATCCCGAAGAACGCCGCGTCGAACCGGTCGACCCCGGAGAGGAATCCCCCGCGCCGGGTGGCGATCCTGCCTGGTTTGCCCGGTAAGGGGTCGAACCACCGGTCCACGTCGAAGCGCTCGGCGGGGATGTCGCCGATCGAGTCCCGACCGGACACCAGCAGGTCCCACAGTTCGGCGGGGCCCCTGGCACCGGGCAGCGCGCACCCGATCCCCACCACCGCCACCGGGTCGCGTGCGTGGTCGTCGGGTCGACTCCGGCGGGTCGAGTCGGTCATGTGCTGTCCTCCTGGGGGCGTGCGGCTCCCCGACGCGCATCGCGAACGGCCCCTGGCGGCGTGCCGCGGCGGGGCCGTTCGCGGGGCGCGGTGGGCGACCGGTCGCGGTGGCGGTGGACGTCGTCGATGACGTCGTGGGTGCGGTTCGGCGCACGCGGACGGGCGTGCGTCCCGGTCCCGGTGCACGGGAGCTGCCCCCGAACAGGCCGTGCGCGGGTGTCCGCACCGAACGTATTCCCACAGCAGGGTTTCCGCACGAGGGGCCGATGTCAACGGCCGCCCGGCGTCCAGTCCTCGGCCAGGTGCAGCACGACGGAGTTCACCGAGTCGGCCATGCGCAGCACCACGAGCTGCATCGACACCACCTCACCGCTCGGCCGCCGCATCCGCCGCGGCCGGGCGTGCTGCTCGCGCACGTCGTGTTCGGACCACCACGACCGGAACTCCGGGCTGCTGGCCTCCAGCAGCGAGGTCAGCTCGTCGAAGCGCCGGTCCCACGGCCTGGCCGCCGCGGCGACCCGGAAGCGCGCCAGCACGTCGCGGGTGTCGTCCTCCCAGTCGACGATCCGCTCGCGCGCCTCCGGCGCGGTGAGCATCCACCACAGGACGTTGCGCCGATCGGCAGGCAGCGCACCGAAATCGGTGTACCACTCGACCGTCGCGGCGTTCCACGCGGTGACGTCGGCGTACACGTTCCCGGCGTACAGCGGGAGTTCCGGGGACCCCATGGCCGCTATCACCTGTCCCATCAGGACTTCGTCCGGGCACACCGGCGCGGTGGGCACCGGTGGCGGGGACTGCCCGGTGGCCAGCACGTGCAGGTAGCGGCGCTCGTCCTCGGTGAGCTTGAGCACCCTGGCCAGGCTCTCCAGCACCTCGGGCGAGGGCCTGATGTCCCGGCCCTGCTCCAGGTACGTGTACCAGGTGGGGCTCAGACCCGCGAGGACGGCGATCTCCTCCCGGCGCAGGCCCGGCGTGCGCCTGCGCGGCCCGAAGGGCAGACCGACGTGCTCCGGCGTGATGCGTTCCCGTCTGCTGCGCAGGAACTGCGCGAGCGCAGCCCTGTTCCGGCTCGCGGCCAATGTCCTACCCCCAGTGTCATCCCGCGACTGACTGCGCCGACGGGCATCATGCGATCGGTGGTGCGCTCGTGGTACCTCCGCTGGAGTCCCTTCCCCGCCGATACCCGCGCCGTCGGCGCGTCCGCCTCACCCCCGGCGCCCCCCTCCGGTCGCCGCGGGGACCGGGGCGTGCGCTCCGATCAACGTCGACAGTGCCACCGCCACGTCCCAACCGCATCCACCGAGCGCGCCGTGGAACTCGCCGGAGATCTGGGTCGCCTCGCTGATCCGGCCGGCCAGCAGCAGCGCGTCGATGAGGCAGCCCGTCGTGAACGGCGCCAGCCACGGCAGGTCGGCGCGCAGCGGCTCCGCGCCGATGATCGCCCGGCGCAGGTGCGGAACCGCCG
Organism: Umezawaea tangerina; assembly: GCF_003002815.1. Taxonomy (GTDB): domain Bacteria; phylum Actinomycetota; class Actinomycetes; order Mycobacteriales; family Pseudonocardiaceae; genus Umezawaea; species Umezawaea tangerina. Next base: position 19,015 of record NZ_PVTF01000011.1, read on the forward strand.
CCGCCGGGCGGTTCCCGGCCAGTGCCACCGCGCCGGTCGCGGCCCTGGCGAAGACCGACGCCTCCTGGTCGCGCGACACCAGGAGGTCCCGCAGCGCCGCCTCCGCCCGGTCCGCCGCCCCGGTCACGGCCAGCAGCCACGCCCGGTGCGCGGCGGCCCGTTCGCCCAGCGCACCACCGGATCCGACGACGCCCAGCAACAGCGCCTCGGCGTCCGCGATCCGGCCGAGCCCCAGCGCGAGCAGCACCGCGCGGGCCAGCACGAGGTGCGGCGCGCGGCTGTGCCCGGAGCGGTCGTGGTCGAGGCCGTCGAGGAAGTCCAGGCCCCGCCGCGCCTCGCCGCGCAGCAGCAGCAAACCGCTCCACACGTGGGCGATGTCGGCACCCGCGCCGGTGCGCAGCGCCAACGAGCACAACTCGGCGAGCCGGTCGAGCGCCAGGTCCCGCCAGCTCTCGTGCACGGCGTCGAGCAGGTGCCGCGTCCCCGCGGCGCCGAGCAGCAGCGGCGCGTCCGCCGTGTGGTCCAGTCGCCACAGCCCGTCGCGTTCGACCAGGTCGCCCACGAGGTCGTTGCGCACCACCAGGTCGTGCAGCAGGGCGGGGTTGCCGCCGGTGGCCGCGTGCAGCGCCGCGGCCGTCGCGGTGTGGACCCGGCCACCCACGAGACCGCTCAGCAGCGCGGTCGTCTCGGTGCCGGTCAGCGGGCCCAGCGCGATGACCTGCGCGCCGGATTCGTAGCGCAGGCAGTCGATCGCGTCGGGCCCGCGGTGACCCGGCTCCGGCGTGTGCGTGGCCACCAGGACCACGGCCCCGGTGCGCCGGTGCACCTCCCGGATCGCGACCACGGCGGCGTGGTGCGCCAGGTGCGCGTCGTCGAGCACGAGCACCGGCCGACGCCCTCCGGCGCGGTCGACGATGGCTTCGGCAACCCGCAACGTGGCCGTGCCCGAAGCGGGTGATTTGGCCAGTTCGTCCGGCAGGTGGGCCGCCAGCGGCGCGTAGGGCCCGCCGGGGGCGCCGCCGTCCGCCTCCAGCACGACGTCCCGGTCGCGGTCCACCAGTCCGACGGCGTGCCGCAGGAGGCTGCTCCCGCCCGTGCCCGGTCCACCGGTCACGAGCACCGGACCCGGTCCGCCCGCGGCGATCACCGCGCCGATCCGATCCAGCTGCTCCGCCCTGCCCGTGAAGCACCACGTCATGTCGCTCGACCTCCCTCTCACCTCCGGTGCGCTCCGGCGGCGGGAATCCGTTCCACCGTCGCGGGACAACACCTCTGGAGCCACTCTTTCGTCAGCGGCGGACCGCGGCCAACAGGCAGGTAACAGAGTCCTGTCGAGCTTTTCCCGCCGGTCCGCGGGGGCCGGTGGGACTTTCCAAAGTAGCGGCGGGCCGATGATGGCGGGTGGACGAGGACCTTGTGGGCCCAGGTCGGTCAATCGCCTGGTCAAGGCGTCTCGAGTGTAGACGTTCGCGGCCGTTCCGGTCGTCCTCGGGCCAGCCTTCCGCGTTGACGGCCGGTTCCGGGCGCTCTTACGTTGTGAAGGCATCCGGAAAACGCGGATTGCCTTCCCGTCGCCTTTCGAAGACGAATTCACCCATTCACATTCCGTATTGCTACGAACGGAGGCGTGTCCATGAAGGACCAGACCGTGGCCGAATTCGCCGAGCAGTGGTTCGAGGAGCTGAGCGACCGCGCGCCGGTCGACCGGCTCCTGGAGCACGTCACCGACGAGGGCCTGGACATGGCGTTCCCGGAGCGGACGCTGACCGGGCACGAGGACTTCACCGACTGGTACCGGGCGGTCGGCGAGCTGTTCGCCGACCAGACTCACGTGGTCGAGCGGCTGCACGCCGAACCCCGCGGCGACCTCGTCGACGTCGACGTCACCGTCGTCTGGGCGGGCGTGGAGACCGCGGACGACAGCCGGTTCGCCTTCCGGGTGAACCAGAACTGGACGCTGCGCCGCGGACCCGACGGGAAGCTGCGCATCCAGCGCTACCGCGTCGGCGACTTCGTGCCGCTGCCCGCCGTCCCCGCCGGGGACGCCTGATGGCACCGGACGAGCCCGTCGACTACGTCGTCGTCGGCTCCGGCTCGTCGGGCGCGGTGGTCGCCAACCGGCTCAGCGCGGACCCCGACCGCACCGTGCTGCTGCTGGAGGCGGGCGGGCCCGACGACCGGCCCGAGATCCACCGCACCGGCGCGGGCGACGCGCTCGCGCTGCTGACGTCGGAGTGGAGCACGGGGATCGACTGGGGGTACGCCACCGAGCCGCAGAAGGGCCTCGACGGCCGCGTCGTCCCGATCGCCCGCGGCAAGGTGCTCGGCGGCAGCAGCTCGGTGAACGCGCTGATGTGGGTCCGCGGCAACCCGGCCGACTACGACGGTTGGGACACCCCCGGCTGGGCGTTCGACGACGTCCTGCCCTACTTCACCCGCGCCGAGACCTACACCGGGACCGGCTCGGACTCCCCGCTGCGCGGCGGAGGCGGGCCGGTGCGGGTGCGGGGCCTGGACCGGCCCAGCGCCGTGGCGCGCGCCTTCGTCGGCGCGGCGGCGGAACTGGGGTACGGCACCGGGGACGACTTCGACTACAACGGCGCCGAGCAGCGGGGGAACGGGTTCTACTACCAGACCACCCGCACCCCCGAGAACACCCGCAGCAGCACCGCGACCGCCTACCTCGACCCGGTGCGCGACCGGCCGAACCTGCGGATCGAGACCGGGGCGCACGCCACCCGGCTCGTCGTGGACGGCGGACGCGTGGTGGCCGTGGAGTACCTGCGGGACGGTGAGCCCCGGACGGTGCCCGTGCGGCGCGAGGCGGTGCTCAGCGCCGGGGCGTTCGAGAGCCCGAAACTGCTGATGCTGTCCGGGATCGGGCCCGCGGCGCACTTGCGCGAGCACGGCGTCCCGGTCGTGCGCGACCTCCCCGGTGTCGGGCGCAACCTGCAGGACCACGTGTTCGTCCCGCTGTGCCACCAGTCCGCACAGGAGCACCCCGAAGGGGCTTTGATCTCCGAGGCCGGGCTGTTCCCGTCCGAGGAGCTCCAGTTCACCTTCGGGCCCATCAAGTTCCTGCCGCCCACCGCCCCCGCCTCGGCGTGGGAGGGCCCCGGCTACACCTTCGCCCCGATCGTGCTGCTCCCGCGCAGCCGGGGCGAGGTGCTGCTGCGCGGCCCCGACCCGTCGGACAACGCGGTGGTGGACCCCCACTACCTCGACGACGACACCGATCTCGACCTGCTCGTCGACGGGCTGAAGCTGGCCCGCGAGCTCGCCGCCACCCGCGCGTTCGACGACGTGCGCGGCGAGGAGCTGGCTCCCGGTGCGCACGTGCGCGACGACGCGGCGCTGCGCGAGTACGCCAGGGCCAACGCCACCACCCTGTGGCACCCGGTCGGCACCTGCCGGATGGGCGCCACCGAGGACGCGGTGGTGGACGAGCGGCTGCGCGTGCACGGCGTCGACGGGCTCCGCGTCGCCGACGCCTCGATCATGCCGAAGATCGTTTCCGGGAACACCCACGCCGCCTGCGTGATGATCGGCGAGAAGGCGGCGGACCTGATCATCGCGAGCGATCGCGGCCCAACGCCAGGAGGACGACCATGACCAACCCCAGCACGTCCGGCAGCGCCCTCTACAACCGGTTCCTCACCGCCTTCAACGCGGGCGACCTGACCGCGGTGGCCACCGTCATCGCGCCGGACTTCGAGGACCACCACCCCGGCTTCGACATCAGCGGCATCGACTCCTACCTCGCCGCCCTGCGCAACGCCCACGAGACCCTCCAGATCCAGGCCGAGCTGCTGGAGGTCCTGGAGTCCGGCGACCGCGTCGTCACCAGGGTCCGGCTCACCGGCAAGCACGTCGGTCCCGTGCTCGGCGTCGAGCCCACCGGCCGCGACGTGGCGTGGGAGACCACCGAGGTGTGGCGCGTCGCCGACGGCGCGTTCGCCGAGCGGTGGGCGGTGGACGACCTGCTCGGCCTGCGCACGCAGATCTCGCCCGAGGAGGACAACGTCCGGGTCGTGCGGCGGGTCAGCGACGTCGTCAACGCCCGCGACTACGACGCGATGGACGAGCTGTTCTCACCGTCCTTCGTGGACCGCAACCCGGCGTGGAGCGTGGAGAGCCTGGAGGAGCTGAAGGGCATCATCCGGGCCGCTCACGAGGCGCTCGACTTCACCGCGAACCTCGACGCCCTCTACGCCGCCGGTCCGGACCGGGTGAACATGCACATCACCTTCACCGGGCGCCACGTCGGCACGTTCTTCGGCGTCGAGCCGACCGGCAAGGCGGTCGAGTGGACCAGCCTGGAGGTCTACCGCCTGGAGGACAACAAGGTCGTCGAGCGCTGGGTGCAGGCCGACACCGCGGGCCTCATGGCCCAGGTCGGCGTCCCGCTGCCGCAGTAGCCCCCACCCCGGCCGGGAGCGCCCGCTCCCGGCCGGGACCACCAGCAGTGCCAACGCTTTCGGAGAGGAACACCGTGAACACCGCAGACGTCGTGACCCGCTACTACGAGCTGGCCAACGCGGGCGACTGGGACACCTGGTGCGACCTGTTCGCCGAGGACCAGACGATGGACGAGCAGCTGGCCGGCCACGTCGAGGGGAGGGAGACGTTGCGGGACATGATGAAGGGCTTCCCGGACATGTACGCCGAGTTCGCCAACGTGCCCGTCCACGTCGTGGTCGACGGCGGCCACGCGGCCGTCGTCTCGCACATCACCGCCCGCACGCCCGCGGGCCGGACCGTCGAGGCGGACGTGTGCAACTACTTCCAGGTCGAGGACGGCCTGATCACCTACATGACCAACGTCCACGACACGGTGCCGTTCGCGGCCCTGTCCGAGAAGTGAGGGGGACGGACATGTCCGCGCCCACCGCGGTCCGCTGGTCGCACGTCGGGCTCAACTGCCGCGACCAGGCAGCCACCGAGGAGTTCTACACGCGCTGGTTCGGCTTCCGCCGAGCCCGCGTGGTCGAGGCCGACGGCGTCCGGGTGATCTTCCTGCGCGGGGGCGACGTCTACCTGGAGCTGTTCGCCACCGACGCGGAACCGCTGTTCCGCACCACCGACGACGGCCCCGCCCACCCCGGTACCGCGCGGCACCTGGCGTTCCAGGTGGACGACGTGGACGCCTTCCTCGCCGACGCGTCGGGCAGGCTCCCGATCTCGTTGGGGCCGCTGGAGTTCGGTGACTTCATCCCCGGCTGGAAGACAGTGTGGGTCACCGACCCCGACGGCGTGGTGATCGAGGTCAGCCAGGGCTACACCGACCAGACCGCCCAGGAGCTCGCCGCCTACCGGTAGCGGGCGCACGGCGAAGCGGGGTGCCGGTCCACCGGCACCCCGCTTCCGCGTGCGCGACTACGCCGAGCGGACCGCCCCGACGGTCGGGAACGCCACACCAGTCAGGTCCGCGCTCAGCGCGCGCAACCGAGCCCTGGCGTCCTCGTCGTAGGCCTGGGCGTGGGCGCGCGCCTCCATGTCGCGGTTCACGTACACGCCGCTGGTGGTGGCGAACCGCTCGTCCGCCACCATCCGCAGCAGGTTGTCCGTGCCCTCCTCGATGGTGCTGGCCGGGGTGAACAGGTGCGTCACGATCTTGGTGGGCATGTACGACGCGGGGTGCAGCGCGTTGACCGTCACCCCGGTGCCGCGCAGCTGCTCGGCCAGGTCGAACGTCAGCATGATCTGCGCCAGCTTCGCCTGGCAGTACGCCTGGCCGCCGTCCCAGCCACCGCGCAGCATCACGTCGTCGAAGTCGATCGGCGCCTGCCCGGCCGAGGCCACGTTCACGATCCGCGCGGGGGCCGAGCCCACCAGCCGCGGCGCCAGCAGGGAGCTGAGGACGTAGGTGGACAGGTAGTCGACCTGGAACGTCAGCTCGAACCCGTCGACGCTCTCCCGAGGAGCCAGTTCCACGCCCATCCCGGCGTTGTTGACGAGGACGTCGATCCGGTCGAGCTCGCGCAGCCGCAGCGCGAGCGCGTCGATCTCGTCCAGCGAGGAGAAGTCGGCCAGCTCGTAGGCCAGCCGGTCGTTCCCGGTCAGCTCCTCGAGCTCCTCGATCAGCTCCTCGCCCTTCTCCGCGCTGCGCCCGTGCAGCACGAGGGAGGTGCCGAGCGCGGCGAGCCGGTGCGCCAGCGCCCGGCCGAGGCCGTCGGTGGCGCCGGTGATGATGACGGTCTGGTCGGAGAGTGGGGTCATGATCGGCCTTCCGCTGTGGTTGTGGTGGAACGGTGCGGGCGGGGACGGGAGCCGGAGCCCCGTCCCCGCCCGCGGTGGACCGTCGTGCGGCCGTCGGTCACTCGACGTTGACGACGACGCTCTTGATCTGGAGGTACTCCTCGACGCCCTCCGGTCCGAGCTCGCGCCCGTAGCCGGAGTCCTTGTAACCGCCGAAGGGGATGGTGTTCTCGAACATGGACCAGGTGTTGACCCAGACGATGCCCGCCTCCAGGCGGGCCGCGATCCGGTGCGCCCGTCCGAGATCAGCGGTGTGCAGGCCCGCGGCGAGGCCGTAGGGGGTGCCGTTGGCGATGGCCACGGCCTCCTCCTCGGTGTCGAACGGGATGATCGACAGCACCGGGCCGAAGATCTCCTCCTGCGCGATCCGCATGTCCGGCGTCACGTCCGCGAAGACGGTGGGCTCGTGGTAGAAACCCCTGTCCTGCTTGCCCTTCGACCCGCCCGCGCGGAGCACGGCGCCCTCGGCCTCGCCGATGGCGACGTACTCCACGACCCGCTCCAGCTGGGCGCGGTGCGCCAGCGGGCCGAGCACCGTGCGCGGGTCCAGCGGGTCGCCGACGGCGGCCGCACCGGCCGCGGCGGCCATGCGGGTCACCATCTCGTCGTACACCGGACGCTGCACCAGCAGCCGGGAGCCGCTCATGCAGAACTGGCCGGTGTTGAAGAACGCCGCCTGGAACGCCCACTGCGTCACGGCGTCGAGGTCGGCGTCGGCGAACACGATGTTGGCGCCCTTGCCGCCCAGCTCGACGGTGACCCGCTTGAGCGTGCTGGCCGCGCTCGCGATCAGCCGCTTGCCGGTCGCGGTGGCCCCGGTGAACGCGAGCTTGCGCACGCCGGGGTGCTCGGCCAGCGCCGCGCCGACCGTGGCGCCGTCGCCGGTGACGACGTTGAAGACACCCGCGGGCAGACCGGCCGACGCCATGATCTCGGCCAGCCGCAACGAGGACAGCGGCGTCTGCTCCGCGGGCTTGTGGACGAACGTGTTGCCCGCGGCCAGTGCCGGGGCGAGCTTGTTCACCAGGAGGTTGAGCGGGAAGTTGAACGGCGTGATCGCGCCGACCACCCCGAGCGGCTCGCGCCGGGTGTAGGCCAGCGACCGCGTGCCCGCCGGTCGGGCGGACCCCTCCAGCTGCTCGACGACGCCCGCGCAGTAGCGGAACAGGTCGGCCGCGGAGGGCACGTCGAAGCCGCGGGTGAACGCGATCGGCTTGCCCACGTCGAGCGACTCGACGAGCGCCAGCTCCTCGGCGTTGTCCTCGATGGCCTCGGCGACGCGCAGCAGCACCCTGGCGCGCTGCTTGGGCGTCAGCCCGCCCCAGCTCTCGTCCTCGAACGCGCGCTGGGCCGCGGCCACGGCGTCGTCCAGGTCCTCGACGGTGCCCCAGGCGACCTGGCAGATCACCTCCTCGGTGGCGGGGTTGACGACGTCGCGGGTCTCCCCGCTGGAGGAGGCGCGGAACTTCCCGTCGACGAACAGCTGTCCGTCGGCGACGGCCTGGGGGGTGCTGATGGACTGAACGGTCATGAGGGCCACTGCTCCTGTCGGGAGGTCGGGAACCACCGGCGCACCTGGTGCTCACCGCGAACACCGGTCCGCCCTGCGCCTCGAACGCTAGGCGGATCGTTGTGCGGCAACGAGGTTTGCGCGGGGATGGCCCGCGCCTTCGTCAAGTCGGGCGGATTTTCAGGCGGCGTCGGACAACGGGGCGGGCGAGGTGCGCGCGATCAGCAGGTGCACGACCCCGGCGAGGACGGCGATGCCCGCGCCGACGTAGCAGAGCTGTTGCGGCGTAACGGTTCCGCTCAGCAGGTACCCGCCGAGCGCGGCGCCGATCGCCTGGCCGAGGTAGATGCCGGAGGAGTTGAACGAGATGACGACGCTCGGCAGGTGCGGCACGAACGCGGTGAGGCGGTGGTTGTTGGGCGTGGCCACGGCCCACGCGGCCGCTCCGTTGAGCGCCATCACGACCATGACCGCGGGCAGCGACGTGCAGACCGCCAGCAGCACCAGCGTCACGGCGAGCACGCCGATCGCGAGCAGGAGCGTGCGGGTGGAGCCCCACCGGTCGGTGAGCCGCCCGCTGCCGAACGCGCCGACCGTGCCGCCGATGCCCCACACCAGCAGGATCACCGCCAGCAGCGTGCCGGTCGCCTCGACCGTGCTGCCCAGGACGTCGGCGATGTAGGTGTAGACCATGATGCTGGACGCGCTCTCCAGCAGCATGAACAGCACGATGGCGACGACCCGGCCGTGCGCCAGGACCTTGAAGCGGGCGGCCAGCGGCACCGCCGGGGGCAGCGGCAGCGCGGGCAGCGTCACGAGCAGGCCCAGCAGCGCCACCAGGCCGACGGCGGCGACGAACACCAGGCTCGCCTGCCACGACAGGTGCTGACCGATGGCGGTGCCCGCGGGGACGCCGAAGACCGTGCCGACGGTCAGGCCGCCGAGGATCACCGCGAGCGCCTGGCCGCGCTTGGCGGGCCCGGCCAGCGCCGCGGCGGCGGCGGACGCGTTGGGCGTGTAGAGCGCCGCGCCCAGACCCGCGACGACCCGTGCGACGAGCAGCATGGCCAACGTCGGCGCGGCGGCCGACGCGAGGTTCGCGACGACGAACAGCGCGAGCGCGAACGCCATCAGCGGCTTGCGGGGGAGCTTGCTGGTGAAGGCGGCCAGGAACGGCGCGGACAGCGCGTAGGTCAGCGCGAACGCCGTGATGACCTGGCCGGTCGCCCCGATGGAGGAGTGCAGGCCGTCGGCCATCTGGGGCAGGATGCCCGCGAGGACGAAGGAGTCCGTTCCCATGGCGAAGGAGCCGACCGCGAGGACGGCGACCGGACGGCCCCAGGCCGACGACGTGGGGCTGGGTGTTGCGGTTCCGCTGGCGCGGTCACCGGGCGATGCCGTGTGCTGAGTGGTCACGGTGATCAGCGTGTGCCTGATCGGCAAGCTGGTACAGAGGGCTGGTTATGCTGGTACCAGCACTACCAGGACAGCGGGCGCCGGGGGCGGTTTCATGGGCGGGATGACGCAGCGCACGCAGTTGGCCGGGTTCCTGCGATCCCGGCGGGAGGCCCTGAGCCCGCAGACCGTCGGGCTCGAACCGGGCGCGCGCCGCCGCACGCCGGGCCTGCGCCGCGAGGAGGTGGCCCAACTCTCCGGGGTCAGCATCACCTGGTACACCTGGCTGGAGCAGGGCCGCGACATCACGGTCAGCAGGCAGGTCCTGGAGAGCCTCGCGCGGACGCTGCGGCTCACCCAGGCCGAACGCCGTCACCTGTTCGTCCTCGCGGGCGCCGCCCTGCCCACCGAGTCCCCGCGCCCGGTCACGGTCAGCCCGACCCTGCGCGCCCTGGTCGACACCCTCGACCCCAACCCCGCCCACGTGATCAACTCGTGCTGGGACCTGATCGCCTACAACCGCGCCTACGAGGGTCTGGTGGGCGGGCTGGACAACCTGCCGACCGAGGAGCGCAACAGCATCTGGCTGCTCTTCACCAGGCCCGCCATGCGCACGCTGCTCGTCGACTGGCAACGCGAGGCCCGCGAGATCCTCGGCCAGTTCCGCGCCTCCGCGGCCCAGCACCCCGACGACCCCAGGACCAACGCCGTCATCCAGGCCCTGCTGTCCGCCAGCCCGGCCTTCACCGCGATGTGGTCCCAACACCCCGTCCAGGCCTTCGCGCCCGCCATGAAGCAGTTCAGCCACCCCGGCGCGGGCCGCGTCGACCTGAACTACATCAAGCTCGCCGTCGCCGAAGACGTCCAACAACACCTCGTCGTCTTCCTCCCCGCCACACCCGAGGACGCCCGAGGCCTGCGGCGCCTCGCCGACGAACGGGACCACGCGAGCACGTGACCCTCGGCGGCATCGTCGAACGACCGACGGCAGGGACCATGTGGTTGTTGTGGTCGACCTACCGCGCGACCGGTGCGGCGCTCGGCAGGTCGACCGCTCTCGACGGCGGATCAGGCGCGGGTCCACTTCTGGTTGGCGTTGCCGGAGCAGTCCCGGATCGCGACCTTGGTGCCGTTGGCCGTGGCGGCACCGGTGACGTCCAAGCACTTGTCCGCGGCCACGGCGGTGACGGTGCCGTCGGTGTTCAGCCGGAACTGCTGGTTGCCTTGCCCGTTGCAGTCCCAGATCGCGACCGCGGTGCCGTTGGCGGTGCCGCCGCCGCTGACGTCGAGGCACTTGGCGCCGTAGACGCGCAGTTCACCGGCGTTGGTGGCGGTGAAGGTCTGGTTGCCCTGCCCGTTGCAGTCCCAGATCTCGGCGAGGGTGCCGTTGGCCTGCGAGGCGCCGGTGATGTCCAGGCACCGGTTGGAACCCTGGCCCCGCAAGGCGAAGGTCGAGCCGCCGGGGTTTCCTCCGTTGCCGCCGCTGACGACGTACATCGCCGCGCCGTGCCCAGGAACGGAGGCGCTGATGGCACCGGTGGTCGTGCCGGACGTGTGTGCCCACAGGTCGCGCACCGAGTAGCCGCTCGCCGAGCCCAGCCCGATCTGCGACGCGGAGGTGGAGACGGTGGTGGTGCCGCTGTTGCGGTTGAGCAGGACGACCGCGACCGAGCCGTTGGCCATCGGCTTGGTCCAGATCTCGGTGTTGCCGTTGTCGACGAGCCGGTTGCCCTGGCGTCCGCCCCAGTCCTGGTTGACCGCGATGACTTCGGTGTTGGTCAGGATCGTCCTGGTCGCGGCGCTCATGGTGCGCAGGTCGTTGCCCGCGATCAGGGGTGCGTTGAGCAGCGCCCACAGGCTGAAGTGCGCCAGCGACTCGGTGTCGGACAGGCCGTTGCCGACCTCCAGCATGTCCGGGTCGTTCCAGGCGCCGGGACCCGCGGCGCTCGCCCAGCCGGGCTGGGCGTCGAGGATGCCCGTCACCGAGTTCCAGTTGCCCGCGATGTCACCGGTGGTGCGCCAGGAGTTGCCGGTCGCGGGCCCCCACTGCTTGACGTTGTCGTTGCCCCAGTTGCACAGCGCGTAGAAGATGGACCGGCCCGACTTGGCCAGGGCGTCGCGCATCGCGGTGTAGCGCTCCTGGCCCGTGCGGCCCTGGTGGTCGCCGCAGTTGTCGTACTTGAGGTAGTCGACACCCCACGACGCCCAGAGGTTCGCGTCGCGCTGCTCGTTGCCGAGGCTGGCGGGGTACCCGGCGCAGGTGGTGGTGCCCGCCGAGGAGTAGATGCCGAGCTTCAGGCCCTTGCCGTGGACGTAGTCCGCGACCGCCTTGACGCCGTTGGGGAACTTGGAGCGCGAGGGCACCAGGTTGCCGCTGCCGTCGCGGGACTTCTCCGACCAGCAGTCGTCGATGTTGACGTAGGTGTAGCCCGCTGACGCCATGCCGCTGGACACCATGGTGTCGGCGGTCTGGCGGATCAGGCTGTCGGTGACGTTGCAGCCGAAGCTGTTCCAGTCGTTCCAGCCCAGCTGTGGTGTGCGGCCGAGGCCGTTTTCCAGGGCTTGGGCCGAGGGGGCCAGCGACAGCGCCACCGGTGCGACCGTGGCGATGAGCACCGCCGACAACAGTGTCCGCAGCGTTTTCTTCACAGGGATCTCCTGACGACGCCAGGACGGCGGGGAACACGAGCGTCCACGAAGGACGTACGCGGGCCCCTCCGCGTGGGCAAGGGGAACGTGTGGTGGGCAGGACGCGCGCTCACGGTGTGACGGCGAGCAGATGCGCCCGGAAGCCTTCGCCGTAGCCGGTGCTCGGCGTGCCGTTGTAGTCCTGGATGAGCACGTTGCCCTGGGTGCAGCCCCAGGGGTTCCAGGTCCAGGCGGTGTAGCCGAGGCGGTGCGCGTCGAGCCAGGTCATCACCCGGTCGATGTAGTCGTGCGCGCACGTGTCCTGGCCGATCTCACCGGCGTGCACCGGCACCTGCGCCGCCACCGCGCCGATCTGGCCGTCCCAGCAGGACGTGGTCGCGCAGGCGTTGAAGTTGTAGGAGTGCCACGAGGCCATGAGGTTGCCGGTCGGGTCGGCTGGTTTGTAGGTCAGCCACTGGCTCAGGTCGTTGGTCCAGGTCAGTCCGGCGGACATGACCACGTTGGTCGCGCCGGTCGCGCGCACCGCGTCGAGCAGGTCCTGCATGCCCGCGACCTCGTAGTCGAACCCGGCGCACGTCCCGCCGTCGCGCAGGCAGCGCCACGCGGCCGCCATGTCCGACCAGTTGTTCGCCGCGTCCGGGTAGGGCTCGTTGAACAGGTCGAACACGACCGCGTCGGAGCCCTTGAAGGCGGTGGCCACCTGGGTCCAGAAGGTGGGCGTGTACTGCATGCTCGGCATCGGCTTCTGGCAGGTCGCGCCGACGTCGGAGCAGGCCGAGCTGGTGCCGGTGTAGAGGCCGTGCGTCCAGTGCAGGTCCAGGACCGGGTTGATCCCGTTGGCCACCAGCAGGTTCGCGTACTCCTTCACGGCCTGCTGGTAGGCAGGGCCGCTGGGGGAGCCGGACAGACCCAGCCAGCAGTCCTCGTTGAGCGGTATCCGCACCGAGCGGACGTTCCACGCCTTCATCGCGTTCACCGACGCCTGGTCGACCGGGCCGCCGTCCCACATGCCCTTGCCCTGCACGCAGGCGAACTCGCCGCTGGCGCGGTTGACGCCGAGCAGCCGGTAGGTGGCCCCGCTCGCCGTGACCAGCTTGTTCCCCGACACCTTCAGCGCGGGCGCGGAGGTCGGCGGTGGACCGGTCGTGGTGGTGGTCGTCGGGGGAGTGCCGGTGCAGGCGACGCCGTTGACCGCGAAGTCCGTCGGCGCGGTGTTGGTGCCGCTGTAGGCGAAGTTGGCGCCCGCGCTCGCACTGCCGTTCGCGGGGATGGTCGCGTTCCAGGTGGTGTTGGCGACGGTGATCTTCTTGCCCGACTGCGACCAGACGCCGTTCCACCCCTGCTGCAGGGCCTGGTTCCCGCTGTAGGAGTAGGTCAGCGCCCACCCGGTGACCGCCGACGAGCCGAGGTTGCCGATCGTCACGGTGGCGCCGAAGCCCGAACCCCAGTCCTTGGCGACGTAGTCGACCTTGCACGCGAAGGCCGCCGAGGTGCTGCTCGCGTACGAACCCGTGGCGGCGACCAGAGCCGCGCACACGAGGGTCGCCGCGGATCCCAGCACGGCGAGCACGGCTCGTCGCCGCACGGTTCGACCTGACATCTGCACTCCTTTGTGCGAAGGACATCGAGGGGTGAAGGCTCTGGGAGCGCTCCCAGAAGACGTGCGTAACCGTCGCGTCTCCTGGGAGCGCTGTCAATCGCCCCGTGCTCCGGGGGAGTCCTGTTCACTCGGACAGGTCAAGCTCCGCCATCCGTCCAGCCCAGTTGCTTTTCGGACGGTGGCCGTGGGTCATCGAGTTCTTCGTGAGGTGGACGTTGACCGGCAGGGTGGGAGTCCCGTCGTCCGCGTTCGACCGTTCGACTCGAACAAGCGTCGAATGTTAGCGATAACATTGGGTTGTCCCCGCTCAGGGCGCCCAGGGTGCGCTGACGAGCCAGCTCACGTCGTCGTCGTAGGCGTTGGGGTTGTCGAAGGTGTTGGAGCCGCTGGTGTTGGCGATGTAGCCGACGTTGTTGAAGTGGCGGACGAGCCGGTCGGGGAAGTTCACGGACCTCAACGACGTGCCCTGGCTGTTGCGACCGGGCTCCGGGCAGAACGTCGCGTCCTGGGTGAACGTGGAGGTGCCGTCGTTGGCGTTCAGGTAGAGCTGGTAGTTGCGGTGCCGCAGGTACTGCCCGGAGGTGTTCCTGGACTCGAAGGACACGCACGAACTGTTGCCCAGCCCGGTTCGCACGATCCAGGAGGCGTTGCCCTTCTCGGTGCTCGAGCTCCCGTCGGCGACCACCCCGGTGTCGACGGTGGAGCCGGTGTGGTGGATGTAGCGGTCGGTGTAGCCCGCGGTGGTGGCGCGCAGGGACACCGTCGAGCCGGGAGTCAGCCCGTTCCCGCCGGAGCCCGAGCCGGTGCTGTAGCCGGCTGCGGTGATGTTGGCCTGCACCGCGTTCTCGGTGGCGTCGGACGGGTAGCCCGACGTCATCACGCCCTCGTAGAAGGTGCCGCGGGCGCCGACGCTGTTGTCACCGCCGATGCCCAGGATGATGGCGCCCTCCTTCTTCATCGGGTTGTACCCGGAGGCGTTGGGGCGCGCGCCGTTGTAGAACGTCGACAGCCCACCGGACTGGGCGTTGCCGCCGCGGATGGACCAGTGGTTGGGCTCGCCCTTGAGCACGGCGGTCAGGAAGCGGTGGCCGATGCTGGGGTCGTTGGCGTTGTACCGGGTGTTGATCCCGGAGAACAGGCCGTTCTCCAGGTCGGCCATGATCCACGGGCCGTTGCCCGCGCCGTAGCCCCAGACCTTGATGTTGCCGAAGTAGATGGCCTCCATCGTGCCGTTGCCGTTGTCCCGGCTGTTGCGCTCGGCGTTGCCGTAGTCGAAGCAGCAGCCGCCGTTGTAGTGCGTGCCGTCGAAGATCGCGTACATGCCCTCGGGCTGGTCGCCGGTCGCGACGCCGTTGGTGTTGTTGTTGCGGTAGCCGGTGCCGGGGGCCACGTAGACGCCGTACGCCTTGTGACCGCCCACGGTGATCGGTGCCGCGGTGGCGTTCGCGAGGTTGTCGTAGCCGCCGGCAGCCGGGCCGTTGAAGCCGCCGGGTGGTGCCTGCGTGAGGCGGTTGTTGCGCCCGGACTGGTCGTAGACGACCGTGATGAGGCAGGTGGTGCCGGCGCAGAAGGAGTCCTGCGCGGCAGCGTCGGCGACGCCGCCTGCCGTGAGCGGGCCGACGTCGCGGGTGGCGTTGTCCGAGGAGCGCCTGACCTGGTAGAGCGCCCCGGTGTAGGAGCCGTACAGCGCGCGGGTGGTGCTGTGCGCGGCCACGCACGGCGTGCCACCGGCGGCGTAGATGTCGCAGGGCCCTTGGGAAGCCGCTTGCGACGTGCCGACACCGACGAGCAGACCGGCGACCAGCGAGCCGCCCGCGGCGACTGCCAGGACCGCCGTCCGCGAACCTCGTGCACCCCGAAGTCTTGCCATTGCTGACCTCTTTCGTTGACGTGACTGCCTGACCGTTGGCCGGGCGCGCTTCACCGACGCGCCGCGACACGGCGTGCGGGGGAGAAGACCGGCCCGTCGAAACGGCGGAGTTCGACGGCGAAGAGTTGTCGATCGGAAATGCGCGAGGCGGCGGTGTCCGCTGACCTCCTCCCGACGAGGCGCCTGGCGACGGCACGCAAGACCGGTGGTGAATGTGAGCGTTAACATATCGCTCACCCAGAGGTAACGCAATGGTAGGAGTTGTGCCCCTGGAACGGGTCAGGTCGGACTACGCGGACGCGGGGTCGCGACGTTCACGTGCTTGCCAGGCCGCGTCGATCAGGTCGAACACCTCGTCCACGGCGGCCTCGGGGTCGGCCGCTTGGCGGCCCAGTGAGAAGGCGGCGATGACGAATCTCGCGATGGCCCGGCCGGTTGTCGCACCGCAGGCCAGTTCGGGGTCGGCGGTGATGGTGGTCGCCAGTGCCTCGGCCAGGCGGACCATCATGGACTGTTCGTAGTCCCGCAGGGCGTGGCTTTCGTCGATCATGCGCCAGATCGGGCCCGCGCCGTTTTCCGCGCAGTGCCGCACCATGGCGTGGACCACGTGGCGCAGGGCGGGGATGAGCGGTTCGCCCGCGGTGCGTTCGGTGACGGCCCGTGTGAGGAGTTGCCGGAACTCGTCGTCGCGTTCGAAGACGAGAGCCTCCTTCGACGCGAAGTGGGAGAAGAGGGTGGTGACGGCGACGTCGGCCTCGGCGGCCACGTCGCGGATGCCCACGGCCTCGTACCCGCGTTCCAGGAAGAGCCGCAGGGCGGTGTCGGCGATCTTCTGACGGGTCGCGGCCTTCTTGCGCTCACGGCGGCCCGGCGGCTCGGTCATGGCGCCACGCTAGCAGGTGCAAAACAATAACTGTTCCAAAAAGCTGACGGTTAGTGTTAGCGTCGGCGGCATGAAGAAGGTGAGCTTCAGCGAGTTCGGCAGCCCCGACGTCCTCCACCTCGTCGACGCCGAGGAACCCCACGCGGGTCCCGGCCAGGTGCGCATCGCGGTGCGGGCGGCGGGGGTGAACCCGGTCGACTGGCGGATCCGCCAAGGTCAGATGCGACATGCCCGCCCCATCGCCCTGCCCGCGGGCGTAGGGCTGGACGCCGCGGGCGTGGTCGACGAAGTCGGCGACGGCGTGGACGGGATCGGGATCGGTGACCACGTGTTCGGCGAGGGCGAGGACACCTACGCCGAGTTCGCGGTGCTGTGGGAGTGGGCCCGGATGCCCGACGGGCTCCCGTTCGACGAGGCGGCCGGGTACCCGTCCGTGGTGGAGACCGCGCTGCGCGTCATCCGCGAGGTCGGCGTGACCGCCGGGCAGACGCTCCTGGTCAGCGGAGCGGCCGGGGGAGTCGGGTCGGCGGTGCTCCAGGTCGCCCGTGCCCGCGGCATCGCGGTGATCGGCACGGCCGGGGCGGCGAACCAGGACTACCTGCGCGGCCTCGGCGCGGTGGCGACGACGTACGACGAGGGGTGGGTCGAACGGGTGCGGCAGCTCGGCCAGGTCGACGCGGCCCTGGACCTGGCGGGGGCGGGCGTGCTCAGCGAACTGGTCGGGCTCACCGGGGACCCGCGGAAGGTGATCACCATCGCCGACTTCGACACGCCTCCCGGCGTCCGGTTCTCCGGCACGGCCGGAAGCATGCCGGACGCACTCGTCGAGACCGTCGACCTCATCGGCCGGGGAATGCTCCACATCCCGGTGGAGAAGTCGTACTCGCTCGCCGACGCCGCCGCCGCGCACGTCGACAGCGAAGCGGGTCACACGCGCGGACGACGAGTCATCACGATCTGAAGGTGCGGGACGTCGTTCCGCGAACCGGCCGAGGCGGTCGTCGGCCCGTGCCTCAGGTGAGGTCTTGGGGGTGCAGCACGATGCGGCCGTGGGTCTTGCGGTCGGCCAAAGCGCGGTAGGCGTCGCGGACGGCGGTGAGCGGATAGGTCGCGGCGACTGGGATGTGGAGGTCGCCGGCGCCGGCGAGGGTGGCCAGTTCGGCCAGTGCCGGGAGGCCGCCGGCATCGGTGGTGCCCATCGACTTGACGCCCTTCTCCTTCGCCGCGCGGTAGTCGACGACGGTGTCGATGCGGGCGCGCGGGACGCCGAGGGCGATGGCGAGGTCGATGTAGGCGCCACCGACGGTGTCGATGAACGCGTCGGCCCGGTCGGTGGCGGCGAGGATCCGGTCCTGTTCGCCGTCGCCGTACAGGACGGGCTCGACGCCGTGCTGTCGGAGCAGGTCGAAGTGCGCGGCGCTGCTCAGGCCGACCACCCTCGCCCCGGCGCGGAGGGCGAGCTGGGCGGCGGTGAACCCGACGCCGCCCGACGCACCCGAGATCACGACCGTCTCGCCCGGTCGGGGTTCGACCGCTCGGATGGCGCCGAGGCCGGCCATCGGCGTGGTGTAGAGCGAGCCCGCGACGTCCCAGGGGAGGGCGTGGGGCTTGCTCACCACCTGGTCCGCCGGAATGGCGACGAACTGGGCGTGGGCGTCCCAGCTCTGGAGCCTGCCCAGCACCGCGTCACCGACGGCGAAGCCGAGCACGTCGGCACCGACGGCGACGACCTCACCGGCGAGGTCGCGGCCCGGTGTGTACGCACTGCCGTGCAGCGCCGGCAGTGCGCCGGGGTTGAGGGCACCGGCTTCGACCCGCACGACCACCTCGCCCTTGGCGGCCACGGGCTCGGGGACGTCGGCGAGGTAGATCCCGTCGATGCCCGTGAACCGGTCGTAGCGCACTGCTTTCATCACGTCTCCTGGGTGTGCGGGTGGTTCGGGTCGGCCGGAGTGCTCAGGAGCGGCAGGAGGACGTCGTCGACGAGGTGCGCGACGAAGGCGGCGTCGCACGGCTCGCCCACGACCACGACGCGGTGCAGGATCACCGCGGGCGCGACCTCGGCGAAGAGCGGTGCCGCGCCGGGTGCCAGTCGGCAGGCCGCGTGGTGGACAAGCCCGTCCGTCATCGCGGTCTGGTCCTGGCGCAGGATCCGCCGCATGGCCTCGGCGAGCCGCGGGTCGCTGCGCATGCCGGTGAACAGGGCGCCGAGCAGACCCACGTCCTGTTCGGAGATGCTCCGCGCGAGCCACGCCGTCAGGGCGTGCACGTCCTCGCGGAGGCTCTTCCCCTTGGGGCGCGGGGGTTTCGCGGGGGAGCGGTGCTCGACCGCCGCGGCCACCAGCGCCGCCTTGTCGCTGTACCGGCGGTAGATCGTCGTCTTCGCCGCCCCGGACCGCCCGGCCACCGCCTCCATCGAGAGCTGGTCGTACCCGACCTCGGTCAGCAGTGCCAGGGTCGCGTCGAGGATGGCCAGGTCACGACCGGAGTCCCGAGGCCGCCCCGTCGGTGAGGGCCGGGTCGTGTCGCCGGACTTCGAAATGCCCACCCTTACCCGCTTTCGCTACGCTACTGTTTCGTATCGAAAGTAGCTCGGCTCGGTCCACTGCGCAAGCCGCGGCCACCCGTGGTCAGGTGCCGCCGGTGCGCGCCTTCTCCGGGGTGGCGCCGGTCCAGTGGCGGAACGCGCGGTAGAACGAGTTGGTGTCGTCGTAGGCCAGGAGGTACGCGATCTGGGAGACGGTGAGTGACCTGTCGGCCAGGTAGCGGCGGGCGAGCTGTTCGCGGGTGCGCGTCAGCACGGTCTGGTAGTTGGTGCCCTCGGCCTGGAGGTGGCGTTGGAGGGTGCGCGGGCTCGTGACGAGTTGGCCCGCGACCGCGTTGATCGAGCTCTGCCCGGCCGGCAGGCATTCGTGGAGCGCGGCGCGCACGCGGTCGGTCGTGGTGGCGGCGACCTCGAGCTCGGCAAGGCGGCGGCGGAGCTCCGGGGCGAAGAACGTCCACATGGTCTCGTCCTCGGTGAGGAACGGGTGCGTGGCGTCGGACGGGGCGAAGGTGATCGAGTCGGTGTCGCCCTTGCGGATCGGTGTGCCGAAGTACGTCGTGGTCGCGGCCGAGGCGCGGGGAGGTCGGCGCATGGTGGCGCGGGTGGCGCGCAGGTCGCTTCGGGTGCCGATGCGGGCCAGGGCGACCCAGAACGCGAGCTCACCCGCGACCAGCAACGGCGGTGGCGGCGGGCCCTCGGGCCAGTGGAACGCGATCCGCAACCCGCGGCGGTCGGACGTGACGTCGAGGACCACCGGGCCGATGAGCGGTTTGAACGCGGCGATGCGCTCGGCCGCGGCGCGCAGGTCGGCACTGCACAGCGCGGCGAAGACGGGCGGGTTGAACGCCTCGACGGACAGCGTGCGGCCGATCCTCGCCGGGAGGTCGGGATCCGCGGCCTCCTCGTCCACCGCGCCCCAGAACCGGTAGTACTCCTCGGGGGTCATGGTGACCGGGCCGTTCGCGAAGGCACCTGCGGGCAGGCGCGCGCGGCGGAGCACGGCGTTGAGTGGGATCCCGAGGTCGTGCAGGAGCTCACCGCGCTGCGGAACGTGCTCGTCACCCGGCTCGACGTGCTGGACACCGAGTCCATCGCGGCGGCCGTCGACGCGGGCGTCGAGCGGTTCGGCGGGATCGACGTGCTGCTCAACAACGCGGGGTACGGCGCCTACGGCCTGCTCGAGGCCACGCCGATGGACAAGATCCGACGGCAGTACGACGTCAACGTGCTGGGCCTGCTCGACACGACCAAGGCGGTCCTTCGACTTCACCAACGACGAGAGCCTGTCCGGGTACCAGGGGCTGGTGGGGGCGTTCTTCTCCGCCCGGGCGCAGTCGGGTGCGGGCGGGGACGAGCCGGAGGTGGTCGCCGAGGTCGTGTACCGGGCGGCGACCGACGGGACGGACCAGCTTCGCTGCACCGCGGGCCCGTACGCGGCCGAGCTGATCGCCGGTCGGGACGCCGTCGACGACGCCACCTCCATCGGCGGTGTGCGGGAGCAGTTCGGCATCTGACCCCCCGGACCGGCGTCCCGGAAAAGTTCTCGAAGAAAATCCGGCAGCCGGTGTCGGATCGGGGTGGTGGCGTTCGTAGCAGGGGTGAGGCCGCCCACGAGGGGTGGCGCCGAGGTGAGGAACCGCGACCATGAAGCTGACGACGATGACCCAGATCACGCTGGACGGAGTGGTGCAGGGCAACGGCGGGGCGTCGGAGGAGGACCGCAGGAACGGGTTCGAGCGGGGTGGGTGGGCTCGGGGGGAGGGTGATGTCGCGACCGACGTGTACATCAACGAGGCCTACCGGCGCGCGGACGCGTTCCTGTTCGGCAGGCGGACCTACGAGCTGTTCGCGGCCTCGTGGGGGTCGATGGCGGAGCAGGACGTCCCCGGCTGGGAGCCGGTGCTGCGGTCGCTGAACACCCGGCCCAAGTACGTGGCGTCGGGCACGCTGACCGACCCGTCGTGGGCGGGCACCACCGTGCTGCCCGACGACCTCGCGGCCGCGGTCCGGGAGCTGAAGGCCAAGCCGGGCGGTGAGCTCCAGGTGCACGGCAGTGGCACGCTGGTCCGGTGGCTGCTGGCGAACGACCTGGTCGACGAGATGACGCTGATCGTGGTCCCGGTCGTCATCGGGCAGGGCGCGCGGTTGTTCCCGCGGAACGGCCCGGACCTCGCGCTGGACCTGGTCGAGTCGCGAGTGGACTCGAAGGGCGTGACCATCCAGGTGTTCCGGCCCGCCGGGCGCCCGCAGTACCCGACGGCCTGAGGTTCCCGGCACCGGCACACCCGTAGGAGAGGATCGTCAGATGCAGTACCTGGTTTCCGTGATCGACGACAAGAGCGACCCCGGCAGCACCGACCGGGGGCCCGCCATCAGCGCGTTCAACGAACGGCTGGTCGCCGGGGGCTACTGGGTGTTCGCGGGCGGACTCGCGGACACGAGCGCGGCCACGGTCGTCGACAACCGCGGCGAGGACGTGGTGTTCAGCGACGGGCCCTTCGTGGAGTCGAAGGAGTACCTGGCGGGCGTCTGGGTGTGGGAGGCCCCCGACCTGGACGTGGCGCTCGCGCTCGCCACCGAGGCCTCGAAGGCCTGCGACCGCAAGATCGAGGTGCGACCGTTCCAGTGAGCGACGTCGACGAGGCGATCACCCGTGTGCACCACGAGGAGTGGGCACGGGTGGTCGCCGCACTGACCAGGCGCTTCGGTGACCTGGACATCGCCGAGGAGGCGGCCGCCGAGGCGTTCGCCACCGCCGTCGAGCGGTGGCCCGCCGACGGCGTGCCCCCCAACCCCGGCGCCTGGCTGACCACCACCGCCAACCGCAAGGCCATCGACCGGATCCGGCGTGAGGACAAGCGCGACGACAAGCACAAGGAGGCACTGGTGGTGCGCGACGACGACCCGCACGAGCCGCTCGGCGCCATCGACGACGACCGGCTCCGGCTCGTCTTCACCTGCTGCCACCCCGCGCTGGCGGTGGAAGCCCGCGTGGCGTTGACGCTGCGCATGGTCGGCGGGCTGACCATGCCCGAGATCGCCCGCGCCTTCCTGGTGGCGGAAAGCGCGATGGGGCAGCGGATCACCCGCGCCAAGGCCAAGATCAAGGTGGCCCGCATCCCCTACCGGATGCCGTCCGCCGAGGACCTGCCCGCGCGCGTCACCGGCGTGCTCGCGGTCCTCTTCCTCGTCTTCAACGAGGGGTACCTGGCCACCGGACCCGACACCGACCCGGTGCGCCACGACCTGACCTCGGAGGCGATCCGGCTCACCCGCCTGATCCGCGAGCTGCTGCCGGAGGACGGCGAGGTGGCCGGGCTGCTGGCGCTGATGCTGCTCACCGAGGCCCGCCGCACCGCCCGCGTCTCCGCGACCGGTGAGCTCGTCGCCCTCGACGAGCAGGACCGCGGGGCCTGGGACGCGACGCTGATCGCCGAGGGGCACGGGCTGGTGCGCGAACGCCTGGTCGCGGCGGCCGGCGGGGTGGCTCCGGGGCGCTACCAGATCCTCGCCGCGATCAACGCCGTGCACACCTCCGCCCGCGACATCCGCGACACCGACTGGTCGCAGGTCCTCGCCCTGTACGACCAGCTGGTCCGCCTCGACCCCTCGCCGATCGTCGCCCTCAACCGGGCCATCGCGGTCGCCGAGCTCGACGGGCCGCAGGTGGCGTTGGCGGTCGTCGACCGCCTCAAGCCCAGGTTGGCCGACTACCACGCCTACCACGCCACCCGCGCCGACCTGCTGCGCAGGCTGGGCCGTGGTGACGAGGCGCGCGCGGCCTACGACCGGGCCGTCGACCTGGCGGGCAACACCGCCGAGACCGCGTCGCTGGTCCGCCGTCGCGACCGGCTGCGGTGACGCGCCGCCGAGCCGGAGGTCAGGTCTCCTGGCCCGACGACCCCTTGGCTAGGCTGCCGCAATGGCTCTCGTGCTCAACTACGCCGCGCGCAGCGACCCCGGCCTGGTGCGCCAGAACAACGAGGACTCGCTCTACGCGGGCGCCAGGTTGGTGGCGGTCGCGGACGGCATGGGCGGTCACGCCGCGGGCGAGGTGGCGAGCAAGGTCGTCATCGGCGCCTTGGCACCCCTGGACGACCACGCGCTGAGCGGGGACCCGGTGGAGCGGCTGCGGACCGCCGTCGAGTCGGGCAACGCGGCCATCACCGAGCTGACGGCGGCGAACCCCGCGCTGGGGTCGATGGGCACGACGTTGACGGCGCTGCTGTTCGGCGGAGAGTGGGTGGCCTCGCTCAACATCGGCGACTCGCGGACGTACCTGCTGCGCGGCGGCGAACTGACCCAGGTGACCAAGGACGACAGCTTCGTGCAGTTCCTGGTGGACGCGGGCCACATCACGCCGGAGCAGGCCAAGACCCACCCGCGCCGGTCGATCGTGCTGCGGGTGCTGACGGGGGAGTCGGGGATCGAGCCGACGATGCACGTCCGGCTGGCGCAGGCGGGCGACCGGTTCCTGCTGTGCTCGGACGGGTTGTCCGACGTGGTCGAGTTCGACGCCATCGCGCGGGCCATGCGCGAGAACGACGTGGAGACGTGCGCCGACGCGTTGATCAGGCTCGCGCTGGACGGCGGAGGCCCGGACAACGTGACGGTCATCGTGGCCGACGTCGTGGACGACGGGACCGTCGCCCGGTCCCGCGCGTTCTCGGCGCCCACCGAGCTGATCAGTCCGGTCGCGACCCCGTCACCGCGGAGGTCCCGTTTTCCGGTGTGGGCACTGGTGTTGCTGGTGCTCGTGCTGTGCGTCGGGGTGGGTCTCGCGGCGTGGGCGACCTGGTGGTGAGGTCGGGCGGTCCGGTGTGGACCGTCGCACCCGTCCGGGCCTTCGTCCCACCCGGACCGGTCTTCCGGTGCGGGAACCCGGTCAGCGGAGGCGGTCGAACGTCCCGGCCGCGGTGAACGCGGCGTGGATCGGCGCGAGGAGCGCGGCCAGGCGCCGGGCACCCCGTGCGCCGATCGGGGCCCACAAGGCGGCGCAGTGCTCGTCGGTCTCGACCTCGATCCGTTCCCGTGCCGCGATGCCGGCGTCGGTCGCGGTGCCGTCGGCGTGGAGCCAGCCGCGTGCGACCAGCCGTTCCGTCGCCGCGTCCCATTCCTCGTCGGTCCACCCGCGGGTCGCGCGCACGAGCGCCGTGGGCAGTCGGCCGGTCGCGGTGTGCAGGACGTTGCACTCGCACGGCCCGACGCGGTCGGCCGCGAGCACCTGGACGTGCGCGTCACCACGCCACTCGCGCACGACCGTGATCCGCTGCCACAGCGCGACAAGCGGATCCGGGGGGAGCGGGACCGACGCGTTGCCGGCGGCGAGCGGACGGCCCGCGTAGTCGGCGGCGGTCACGACCGGGTCGACCAGGGACCGCGCCTCCGCGATCCGCTCGGCGGTGAGAGCCACGCCGACCCGTCGCAGCGCGCGGCCGGCCATCGTGAACCTGGCTGACTGCCACCGCTCGGGTGCGGCGACGTCCCACACGCCCGTCATGGACCGGACCAGGTGCGGGCTGAAGTTGTAGAACGTCGCGAGCACGACCTGCCACGGCACCGCGCCCAACGCGGCCGCCCGGAACGCCAGGTAGGCCGGACCGCGGTCGGGCACGCCCAGTTCGGCGGCCGTCGCCGCGCTCTCGGGGACGAGGTAGACGAACAGGTGCGCGTCGCTGACGGCACGGCTCACCTCGCGAACGGCATCCAGGTCGATCGGCGGGTGGGTGCGGTCGAGACAGTCGGTCATGTGATCGACGATAGCAAAGATAATCGATTATTTGTCCCGGACGATTGGTGTCGGAGTGGTCTACGGCACAACGGGTAGTGAATCGACGACAGAGCGTGCAATTCGGGCAGACAGATGGCACGAGGAGTGTTACACCGGTGTTACGCGTAGTTGTGCATGCTAAGTAACTCCGGAGGCTGCGGATGTGCGGGATCGCCGGCTGGGTTTCCTACGAAGTCGACCTGACGCAACGGCGGGACGTCGTCGACGCGATGACCGCGACCATGGCGTGCCGAGGTCCCGACGACCGGGGCACGTGGGTGCGCGGCGACGTGGCGCTCGGCCACCGGAGGCTGGCCGTCATCGACCTGCCGGGCGGCAAGCAGCCCATGAGCGTGACGACGCCGAACGGCGAGGTCGCCATGGTCTACAGCGGTGAGGCGTACAACTTCGCCGAACTGCGCGAGGAGCTGACCGGGCTCGGGCACACCTGGGAGACCGACAGCGACACCGAGGTCGTCCTGCACGGCTACCTGCAGTGGGGCGACGCGGTGGTGGACCACCTCAACGGCATGTACGCCTTCGCGATCTGGGACGAGCGCGACCGGAAGCTGGTGATGATCCGCGACCGGATGGGGATCAAGCCGTTCTACTACTACCCGACCCGCGACGGCGTCCTGTTCGGCTCCGAGCCGAAGGCGATCCTGGCCAACCCGCTCGCCGCCCCGGTGGTCGACACCGACGGCCTGCGCGAGCTGTTCGGGTTCACCAAGCGACCGGGCTGGTCGTTGTGGAAGGGCATGAGCGAGGTCGGGCCGGGGACCCTCGTGACGGTGTCGCGCGAGGGCATCCGGACCCGCACGTACTGGAAGCTCGACGCGAGGCCGCACACCGACGACCAGGAGACCACGGTCGCGCGGGTGCGCGAGCTGATGACCGACATCGTCGACCGGCAGCTGGTGGCCGACGTGCCGCGCTGCGTGCTGCTCTCCGGTGGCCTCGACTCCAGCGCCATCACCGGGCTCGCGGCCGTGCGGCTGGCCGAGCAGGGGGAGCGGGTGCGGACGTTCTCCGTCGACTTCGTGGGCCAGGAGGAGAACTTCACGCCGGACGAGATGCGCGACACCCCGGACTCGCCGTTCATCCGCGACGTGTCGCGGCTGGTCGGCTCGGCGCACCAGGACGTCGTGCTGAACCCGGAGGAGCTGACCGACCCGGCCGTGCGCCGCGCCGTGATCACCGCCAGGGACGTCCCGGCCGGGCTGGGCGACATGGACACCTCGTTGTACCTGCTGTTCAAGGCGATCCGCGCCGAGTCGACGGTCGCGCTGTCGGGCGAGTCGGCCGACGAGGTGTTCGGCGGCTACCGCTGGTTCCACGACGAGGCCTCGGTGAACGCCGACACCTTCCCGTGGCTGGCCTTCCGCAACGGCCTGATGTCACAGCGGGAGGCGCTGCTCAGGAGCGAGGTCGGGGCGAGGCTGAACCTCAAGGAGTACGTGGCGGACCAGTACCGCACGGCCGTGGCGGCGGTGGAGCACCTCGACGGCGAGTCCGAGCACGAGGCGCGGATGCGCACGGTCTGCAACCTGCACCTGAGCCGGTTCGTGCGGATGCTGCTGGACCGCAAGGACCGCACGTCGATGGCCGTGGGACTCGAGGTGCGGGTGCCCTTCTGCGACCACCGGCTGGTGGAGTACGTCTACAACACGCCGTGGTCGCTGAAGACGTTCGACGGCAGGGAGAAGAGCCTGCTGCGCCACGCCACCGAGCACGTGCTGCCCGCGTCGGTGCGCGACCGCGTGAAGAGCCCGTACCCGTCCACCCAGGACCCCGGCTACGCCGCCGCGTTGCAGCAGCAGGCGAAGGAAGTGCTGGCGGAGAAGGACAACCCGGTCTTCGACGTCGTCGACCGCGACTGGGTGCACCGGGTGTCCGAAGTGGACGCGGCCACCATGGCGCCGTACCAGAGGATCGGGCTGGACCGGACGCTGGACCTGCACCACTGGTTCGACATCTACCGCCCCGAGGTGCGGCTCGACTGAGCCTTCCGCGGGTCAGGAGTCGGACGCGCCCATCACCAGGCCTTCGATGGTGTGCTTCTGGGTGATCGGCAGCAGGGTGTCGACGACGGGGCAGACCAGGTGGGCGCGCACCGACTCCGGCAGGGATGCCAGGAACCCGCGGGTCACGGCGGTGTCGTGGCGGGCGCTGTTGTCCGCGTCCGGCGCGTCCAGGCCGAGGACGAGGACCGGGCGGCTCTTGGCGGAGTGGTTCGCGGTGCCGCGGTGGACGGTCAGCGCCGAGCGGATCGAGATGTCGCCCATCCGCGGGAACTTGCGCACGGCGAGCTCGCGGTAGCGCGGGTAGGCGTCCTTGGGCGGGAACATGCCGTGCTCGAACGCGGCGCCGTCGTCCCAGTGGGTGCCGGGCGCGATCTCGAACGGTCCCATGTCCGGTTCGGTGTCGACGGCGGTCACGTTGACGGCGAGCGAGGTCAGCCGCCGGTGGCGGGAGGTCTCCTCGGGCATGGGGAAGTCGCGGTGCCACGGCTGGTCGACCGCGTCGGCGAGCGGGACGTCGAAGCCGACCTCGACGATCCGGTAGTCCGGGCCCAGCACCGCCTCGGCGACGGCGGTGATCCACGGGTGGGAGGCCAGCTCGGCGAACCCGCCGAGCTGCTCGGGGTGGATCTCGACGTAGTAGCGGTTCGGGCCGCGGCCGACCGCGCCGTCCGGGCGCGACCGCGCCTCGGTGAACGCCGTGTCGACGTCCTCGCCCAACCGCCGCACCCAGTCGCGGGTGAACGCCCCCGGCAGGCCGATGATGCCGTCCTCGTGGAGGCGGTCGGTCAACGCCGTGAGCCGGTCGGCGGACAGCGGGGTTCTCGGTGCGGTCATCACGGCCTCCGGATGGCATTTGCAACGTGGCAAAGGCCAGTGTGCAACGTGGCATGCCACGTTGCAAGAGTTATGCTGCCGGTGCGCGAGAGGAGCGGGATGACCCCGAAGCTGCGGGACGTGGCCGAGCACGCGGGCGTGTCGGTGCGCACGGTGTCCAACGTGGTCAACGAGTTCCGCTACGTCGCGCCCGCGACCCGCGAACGGGTGCAGGCGAGCATCGACGCCCTGGGCTACCGGCCCAACATGGCCGCGCGGACGTTGCGGCGCGGTCGCACCGGGCTGGTGGCGCTGGTGATCCCGGAGATCGACTCGCCCTACTACGCCGAGCTCGCCGCGCGGACGGTGCGCGTCGCCGAGGCCCGTGGGCTGACCGTGCTCATCGACCAGACCGACGGTGACGCCGAGCGCGAGACCGAACTGCTGCACGGCAGGCGCGGCCAGCTGGTCGACGGCGTCCTGTTCAGCCCGTGGGGGGTGGCCGCGGCGGAGCTGGCCTCCCGGACCGACACCGTCCCGCTGGTGCTGCTGGGGGAGCACGACGGCACCGCCGGGGTGGACCACGTCGTGATCGACAACGTCGCGGCCGCGCGCGAGGCCACCGGGCACCTGCTGGCGGGCGGCCGGCGGCGCGTAGCCGCGATGGGCGTCCAGCCGCGCTCGCTCAACGCGACCGCACGCCAGCGGCTCGCCGGGTACCGGGCCGCACTGGCGGAGGCCGGACTGCCCGCCGACCCCGAGCTGGAGGTGCCGGTGCGGCGCCTGCACCGCGCCGACGGCCACGAGGCGATGCTGCGGCTGCTGGACTCGCCCCGGCCGCCCGACGCGGTGTTCTGCTTCACCGACGAGCTCGCGCTGGGGGCGTTGCGGGCGGCGGCCGACCGCGGCGTCGCGGTCCCGGAGTCGTTGGCGCTGGTGGGTTTCGACGACGTCGAGGACGGCCGTTTCAGCGTCCCGGCGCTCACGACCGTGTCCCCGGACAAGGACCGCATCGCCGAGCTGGCCCTGGACCTGCTGACCCACCAGGCTGACGCGCCGCGGTCCGTCATCGCCCCGCACCGGCTGGTGGTGCGCGAGACGAGCTGAGCGCTGAGGACCGTCAGAACCGGAACCGGACGATGCGGGTGGACCGCCTCAAGGCAGGCACCAGGTTCAGGAGGCGGTACAGGCGGCGGACGTTCGCGGGCGCCTTGGCCAGCATCTCCGGCGAGTCGTTCATCGGCGCCTCGTCGACGTACTCGAGCCGCGGGTGCCACTTGGCCAGCGCGGCCGGGTCGTCGAAGCCGCAGTGGAAGCCGGTGCCGTACCTGCGCAGCGTGGGATCCCACTTCGACGTGCGCCAAGCCCGGACCGACACGGTGTCGAACTGGAGCTGCCCGGTGGGGAAGGCGTCGACGACAGCGGTCAGCAGCCGACGGAGGTCGGCCTCGGTCAGGTAGGGCACCAGTCCCTCGGCGATCATCAGCACCGGCCTGCCCTTGGGGACGCGGTCCAGCCAGGCCAGGTCGGTGACGGCGGCGCCGATCTGGGTGTGGTGCTCCCTGGGCGGCAGGAACCGCTCCCGCAGCTCGACGACGGCGGGGTAGTCCAGGTCGAACCAGTCGACGGTGGCGGGCGGGTCGAGTCGGTACACCCGCGCGTCGAGGCCGCAGCCCAGGTGCAGCACGACCGCGTCGGGGTGCACGGCGAGGAACTCGCGGGCCCAGTCGTCGTGGGCCTTGGCCCGCGCGACCGCGACGAGCCCCATCTGGCTGGTGCCGAACCTGCGCTTGTCGTAGTCGGGGTCGAGCCCGCTCATCACCCGCTCGGCGTGCCGGTCGCCGAGGATCGGTTCCGGCAGGCGGTTGTCCAGCGCCTTGGCCCTGAGCACGGGGCCGAGGGTCTTCTGCACCCCGACGAGTCCGGTGTCGTCCACGTCCACGACGGTACTGAGGTGCGGGGGAGCGGGGAAGCCCGGCCCGCGGCGTGCTTTCCTTGTCGTCGCAGGAGAACTCGGCGACGAGCCGCGGGGTGGCTACCCGGACCGCCGCGGGGACAGGCCGTCCAGCACTATGTCGACGGCCCCGTCCAGGACGACCTGCTCGCCGCGGGCGTTGGTCAGCGCCCTGATCAGCAGGTAGACCTCGTCCACCGTCGCGTCCGCGCGCACCTCACCGGCCTGCTGGCCGCGGGTCAGCAGCTCCTCGACGGCGTCGCGCACCACGACGGCCGCGGCCTCCACCTCGTGGGCGGGGCCGGTCGAGTCGGCGGACTCCTCCAGCAGCGCGACGAGCGCGAGCTTCGCCGGGGCACCCGAGACCATCTCCCGGAACGTCCGCCGGAACGCCGCCCCGGCCTCGCCGTCCGCGCCCCGCGCCCGCGCGGTCTCGGCGAGCAGGGTGAGGTGCCGGACGATCGTGGCCTCGAGCAGCAGCCGCTTGGTCGGGAAGTGGCGGAACACGGTGCCGATCCCGACGCCCGCCCGGCGCGCGACCTCCTCGGTCGAGCCGGCGTTGCCGGACTTGCCGAAGACCTCCTCGGCCGCGGCCAGCACCCGGTCCCGGTTCGCCCGCGCGTCGCTCCGCATCCCTCCATCTTCCCTCCTCGGCGCTCCCGCACCCCCGGTGGCCGAATCCTTGCTGATCGGAGTCTGGACTCCGTATTATTCGGAGTCTGAACTCCGCTTGAAAGGGATCCCATGACGCGCACTCCCGAAGAGACCTTCCGCGCCGTCCTCGACGGCGCCTGCCGGTTGCAGAACGGCGATCGCGACCAGGTCGACGAGCTGGCGGAGCTCTACGCCGAGAAGACCGACGTCCGGCACCCGATGGCCCCGCTCGGCGACACCCCGCTGCTCGGCCGCGAAGCACTCCGGCGGCACTTCGCCGCGGCGGGGGCGGTGGGTCTGGCGGGGTTCCGCGTGGAGGACGTGCGCGTCCACCACACCGCCGACCCCGAGGTCGTCGTGGGCGAGTTCACCTACCGCGGCGACGCGGGCTGGTCGGCGTCGTGCGTCATCGTCCTGCGGGTCCGCGAGGGGCGGATCGTCGAGTCGCGGGACTACATCGACCACGTCGGCCTCGCCCGCGCCGCGAACGGGCTCGACGCACTCTGCGCACAGCTGACCGGCGCCTAGGGGGCGGTCGTCTTCGGGGGCGGTGCTCCCGGTCGGATGCGGGAGTCCGGTCGATTTCCTTCCTGTCCGGAACATCGGCTCGCCAATAATGCGCTCCCGGTTATCGGGACCGATTTGCTATACCGAGCCGGAAATGCTCACCGGCGTATCACCATTCTTCGCGGGTGGAACTCCTGGCGCTGACTCCCTGCGGAACTGCCCATTGTCCGCTTCGTCGTCCCACTTCGAGTAATAGTGGTGCGCTGTGGTGCTGTCAACCGCCTGATGTCGGCAGTTGGGGTGGGAAGCGGTTCCGAATCGGGCGTGACGCAGGACAAGGAGGTGTGCATACCGGCCTGTTCGTGCTGGTGGGGCGGTTGTGGTCCGGTGGACAAAAGGCGTCGGGGCTGTCCGGTCCGGTTCGTGGACTACCCGGCTCATATATCACACAAGCCACGGGTGTCGGGCAGATAAGTGCCAACGGTACCCCCTTGAGGCATTTCCATTGCTGCCCTATATTGATGGAATCCGGTCGACGCGCCACTCGAGATCCGGTTCATCCCTGGGCGAAGGGAAATGCCGCATGAGCGCAGCCTTGCCCATGACCAGGTCGAACCGGGGATTCCAGTGGTATTGGTCCGGCGCGGCGGCGAGCGCCATGGGCGACCGGGTGACCGGGTTCGCCGTGCCGAGCATCGCCATCCTGGTGCTGGACGCGTCCGGCACCCAGGTCGGTGTGCTGGCCGCGATGGGCTGGCTCGCCTACCCCGCGCTCGGCGTGGTCGCGGGCGCGCTCGTGACGTCCCTGCCCCGGCGCGGGGTGATGGTGGTGGGCGAGCTGGTCCGGTTCACCGCGTTCGCGACCGTCCCGCTGGTGGCCGCGCTCGGGTACCTCACCGTGGGGTGGCTGTTCGTCGTGGTCGCGGTCGCCGGGGTGGCGACGGTGTTCGTCGACATCGCCGGGTTCGTCTACCTGCCGACCCTGATCGGGCCGGACCACCTGGTCGGGGCCAACTCCCGACTCCAGAGCACGGACAGCCTGTCCAAGCTGGTCGGTCCGGCGCTGGCCGGTGGGCTGATGAACGCCCTGGGTCCGTTCACGGGGCTGCTGCTGGGTTCGCTGCCGTTCCTCGGGTCGGCCTGCGGCCGGGCGAGGCTGCCGCGGGCGGCGGTCGGGTCCACTGTCCGAAGTGGATCGATCGGCCACCGCATCCGGCAGGGGCTCGACTTCGTCCGGCACCACGACGTGCTGCGCGGGCTCGTGATCGCCTCCGCCGTGCGGAACTTCGGCACCGGTGCCGTGGACGCGGTGCTGCTGCTGTTCGCCTACCGCGCCCTCGGGCTGTCCAGCCTGACCGGCGGCCTGCTGCTGGCGGCGGGCGCGGTCGGCGCCATCGCGGGCGCGTTCGCCGTGCGCGGGATGACCGCGCGCCTCGGCGTCCGCCGCGTCCTGCTCGTCACCGGGCTGGAAGGGCTGTCCTGGCTGGCCGTGCCGCTGTGCCTGGTCGCGCCCGCCCTGCCCCTGCTGGTGGCCATCCGGGTGTTCTCGTCGTTCTGGATGCCGACGTGGAACGTGGTGACGACGAGCGTCCGGCAGGCGCTCACCCCGGACGACCGGCAGGGCACCGTGCACGCCGCGGTGCGCACCGCCATGTCCTCGACCATCCCCCTGGGCTCGGTCATCGGCGGCGTGGCGGGTGGCGCGCTGA
The DNA here is from genome assembly GCF_003002815.1 of Umezawaea tangerina. Lineage (GTDB taxonomy): Bacteria > Actinomycetota > Actinomycetes > Mycobacteriales > Pseudonocardiaceae > Umezawaea > Umezawaea tangerina. The sequence goes on from NZ_PVTF01000011.1 coordinate 51,156, forward strand.
GCGCCCACCTCGGCCCGGCGCCTGGACTCGTGCTCGTGCTCGTCGCCGGTGGCGCGTGCGCCGGACTGAGCGTCGCCCTGATCAACCGAGTCGCAGCGCGACTGTAGGAAGGAGGCCGATGCGGCCGACCACGACGCGGACGTTGAACGCCAAGGAGTTCGCCGACATCAAGCACACGGTGGCCATGCGCTCCTCGGCCCGCCGCAACCTGCTGGCGGACCCCGGATACGCGGCGCCGCTGCCGCAGGAGGTGAGCCTGCAGCTGACCTACCGGTGCAACCTGCGGTGCACCCACTGCTACCAGTGGAACGAACAGGGGTTCTTCCGCGACTTCAGCCCCCAGCGGCAGCGCACCGAGCTGGACGTGGCGGTCGTCGAGGACGTGCTCGCCGCGACCGCCGCCCAGCGGTCCAAGCTGTTCCTCTGGGGCGGGGAACCCCTGATGCACAGCCGTTTCGGCGAGGTCGCCGAGCTGCTCGAACGGTATCCGCGCACGGTCAACATGTGCACCAATGGCCTGCTGTTCAAGCGGAAGCTGGACGACCTGCTGCGCATCGGCCGCGACCTGAACCTCCTGGTGAGCCTGGACGGGCTGGGGGAGGACCACGAGGCGCTGCGCGGCAAGGGCACCTTCGGCCGGACGGTGGCCAACATCCGGACCATGCTGGACCTCAAGCGCTCCGGCGCCTGGGACGGCGAGCTGTCGTTGTCCTGCATGGTGTCGCACGTGACCGTCGGCAAGATGTACGAGTTCATGGAGTGGGCCGAGGAGCTGGGCGTCAACACGGTGTACTTCCAGTTCCCCTGGTACATCAGCCCGGACGTCGCCCGGGCCATGGACCGCCTCTACGCCGAGTCGTTCGCCTGGCTCGACCCGGAGACCCGGACCAAGCAGCCGACCTGGCACTCCTACACCTACCGCCTCCCGCCCGAGCAGCTGCCGGTGCTGCACGAGTCGATGGCCCGCCTGGCCGCGCGACCGTGGCGGGTCCGCGTGCGCTACCAGCCGCAGCTGGAGGCCGACGAGGTGGACGAGTTCGTCCTGGGCACGTCCCGCCCGGCCCAGCACCGCAGCAAGTGCCTCGCGGTGTCCAACCGGCTGGAGGTGCACGCCGACGGCAACGTCAGCTCGTGCAAGTTCTTCCCGGAGTTCGTGGTGGGCAACCTCTACGACACCCCGGTCGGCGAGCTGTGGCAGAGCGCGTCCTTCCGGCAGGTCCGCGAGATCATGTCCGCCAACGGCATGATGCCCGTCTGCTCCAAGTGCATTCTCCTCTACCTGAACGGGGTGTGACATGGGCCAGGACGTCGTGGAGCGGATCAAGGCGGTGCTCGCGGGAGTGCTGGCCAACGGGATCGGACCGGCGGAGATCGCCGACGACGCCGACCTGGTCGACGAGTACGGCCTCGACTCGTTGCAGATGATCTCGTTCCTGCTCGGCATCGAGGACGAGTTCGACCTGGAGCTCGACTACGACAACCTGCGGCTGGACGACCTGCGCTCGGTGCGGCAGTTCGGCGGGTTCGTGGCCGGTCTGGTGCCGGCCGCGTCGTGAGCGGTCGGGTCCGCCTCGGCACCTTCGACGCGGAGTCCTGGTGGCGCCCCGCGGACCTGGCCGCGCTGCCTGCGGTCGCCGGTGGTGGCGGTGCCGCGGTGGCCGGGATGGACGAGCTGCTGGCCGGGTTCTGCCGGCCCGACGACCTGCTCGTCACCCGAGGTCCGATGGACCCCGTGCTGGTCGACGGGCTCGCGGACGCCGGGATCCACTTCGGACGGACGGACGCGGGCGCCCCGGCGGACGGGACGGTCGAGCGCCACCTGTCCGACCCGGTTGTCACGCGGATGCAGGAGTACGACGGCCTGGCGCCCTACGCGGTGCTGCCCGACACGGTGGCGCTGGCGGAGCGCGTGGGGTGGGACGACCTCCCGGACCTCGACGCCGTGCGGCTGGTGAACTCCAAGACGTGGTCGAACGAGGTGGTGCGGCGGCTCGGCCTGCCCGGTGCGGGCCGGGTCGTGCGCACCGTCGACGACCTGGTCGCCGCGGTGTCCGAAGTGGACGGACCGTCGGTCGTCAAGGACCCGTACGGGGTGTCCGGCCGGGCGATCCTGGAGGTCGGCACGCCCGGCGTCCTGGCCGCGGTCGCGCGCGTGCTGCGCAAGCAGGTCGCGGCGGGCGAACGGGTCGAACTGCTCGTGCAGCCGAAGTACGCGAAGCGGCACGACTTCTCCGGCCACCTCCTCGTCCACCGCGGTGGCGGCTGGGACTGGCTCGGTCTCCAGGCGATGACCAACCGCGGCTTCCGCTACCTGGGGTCGGGTCCGGTCCGGCCGGGCCTGGTCGACGAGGACGACTACCGCCGCATGATCACCGGTGTGGTCGAGGCCGTGGCGGAGACGGGCTACTCCGGCCCGGTCGGCGTCGACTCGATGGTCCTCGACGACGGGCGGGTGATCCCGGTGCTGGAGGTCAACGCCCGGCACTCGCTCGGCCTGCTGGCCAGGACGCTCGACCTGCGCGTGGCGCACCACGGGCTGCGATGCCACCTGGTGCAGCTGGACCTCGTGGTCGGACCGGACCAGGGGGTGGCCGACCTCGTGCGCGCCCTCGGAGCCGCGGGCTACCGGGGCGGGCCGGACGCGGGTGCCACGGTGCTGAGCGGAAGTGCCGTGAGCGCACCCGGCGGGCGCGTCCACGTCGCCGTGTTCTGCCGGCAGGGCGACCTGCCGCTCTGGTGGGACCGGCTGCGGACCGTCGTCGCCACGGCCGGGATGAGCACCAGGGGAGTGCCGGATGCGGCTTGAGATCGGGCTGATCGGGGCGACCGCGATCGCCGAGCGGGCCGTCGTGCGCCCCAGCGCCGGGTCGGAGGGGATCTCGGTGCGGGCGGTGGCGGCCAGGGATCCCCGACGTGCTCGGGAGTTCGCCGCCCGCAACGGGATCCCGGTGGCTCACGGCGGCTACGACGACCTGCTCGCCGACCCCGGTGTCGACGCGGTCTACCTCTCGCTGCACAACTCCGCCCACCACCCGTGGATCCTGCGGGCGGCCAGGGCGGGCAAGCACGTCATCGTGGAGAAGCCGCTGTGCCTGGACACCGACGAGCTCGCCGGGATCCTGGAGGTCGGCGACGGCGTGCGCGTGGTGGAGGCCGTGCCCACCGCGGGCCACCCGTGGCAGGCCGCGCTCCGGGAGATGATCGCGGACCGGCGGTACGGCGACCTCCGGACGGTCGACACCGAACTGACCTTCGCCGAGCCCGAGCCGGGCGGCTACCGCGACCACCCCGAACTGGGCGGCGGCATCTTCTACGACACCGCGAGCTACTGGCTCCAGGCGGTCCAGGCGACGGTCGGTCTCACCGGTGTCACGGGGACCGGCGAGTCCGCGTTCGACGGCCCGAACGGCGTCGACCGCTCGTTCCGCGCCGGCCTGTCCTGGGCCGACGGGCGCACGGCGAGCCTGCGCTGCCAGGTCGGCGCGCACCACGTGGCCACCCACGAGTTCGTGTTCGACCTGGCCACCGCCAGACTCCGCAACTTCCTGCTGCCGGTGCGCGGTGCCGTGCCGCTGAACCTGGTCGTGCGGCGGTCCGACGGCGCCAGGGAGGTGATCGGGTTCCCGGCGACCTCGTACTACGGCGAGCAGCTCAAGGCGATCGGAGGCTGGTTGGCGGGCGGTCGGCCGTGGGGTGGTGAACTGTCCGCGGCGGCCGAGCGGATCGCCGTGATGACAGCGGTGCGCCGCAGTGCGCGGCAGCGCGGATTCCAGGAGGTTCGATGACCAACCGGCACCGGCTCCGGCTCGACGAGGAGACCGTGCTGCGGATCCTGAGAGCGGCCGGAGTGGACCCCGGCACGGTCACCTCCTGGGCCGAGCTGCCCGAGGGCACGTTCAACAGCGTCTACCGCGTGCGGACGACCGGTGGTGGGCTGGTGCTCAAGGTCGCGCCCGGCCCGGACGCGCCGGTCCTCGGCTACGAGCGCGGCCTGATGCGGACCGAGGCCGAGTTCTACCGCGCCGCCAAGGAGTGCGCGCCGGTCCCCGAGGTGGTGCACGCCGACTTCACCCGCACGACCGTGCCCGCGGACTTCCTGGTGATGACCGAACGCCCTGGGGACAACTGGCAGTCGCGGCGCAGGTCGATCGCGGGCGCGGTGCGGTCGGGCCTGCGGACCGAGCTCGGCGGCATCGTGCGCAGGACGCACGAGGTCACCGGCACCGGCTTCGGCTACCCGCAGCTGGGGCTGGTGGGCACCTGGAGGGCGGCCTTCCTGGCCATGGTGGACAGCCTGCTCGCGGACGCCGACCGGTTCGCCGTCGCCCTGCCCGTGCCGCCCGCGCTGGTCGCCGCGACGATGCGCCGCAACGCCGACCTCCTCGACGACGTCGACCGGCCGGCCCTGGTGCACTTCGACCTGTGGGACGGGAACATCCTCGTCGACGGCAGCCGGATCACCGGGCTGGTCGACGGGGAGCGGGCGTTCTGGGGGGATCCGATCGCGGAGTTCGTGTCCGTCGCGCTGTTCGGCGACGTCGAGCAGGATCCGGACTTCATCGCCGGGTACGCCATGGGGTCGTTCACCCCGAGCATGCGGTCGAGGCTGTCGATGTACCGGGTCTACCTGTACCTGATCATGCTGATCGAGGCCGTGCCGCGGGGCTACCTGGGGTCGGGCCACGAGGCCATGGCCCGGCTGATCCGCAGGCACCTGCTGGCGGAGCTGGGTTCGCTGTGATCGAGATCCTGACCTCCGGTGTCGCGCTCGGCGTGCACGTCCCCGGCCTGCTGCTGGCGGACCGGCTGCGCGAACGGGGTGTCGACGCGACCGTGTCGGTGCTCGAGGCGCTGCTGCCCGAGGACAAGCTGCGCACCACGGCCGGGATGAAGGTGGCCTTCCACCGGGACTTCCGGCTGGCGCGGGTGGGTCAGCGGGTCGCGTCCGACCCGGTCGCGGCCGCGGATCCGGCGGCCGTGTCGGCGCTGCTGGAGCGGTGGCGGGCCTTGCCGGTGCGGCGGTTCGTCGTCTTCTCGGGGTTCTGGCTGCGCCTGGTCGAGCGGTACCTGTCCACCTGCGCCGTCCGGCCGCGCGTCGACGTGTGCCACGTGGACTCGGTCCTGTCGCCGTCGTTCCGCCGGGCCCCGGACGTCGGCGCCCGGCCGGTCTGGCTCGCGCACGCCGACTCCGGGCGCCTCCCGTGCAGCATCCCGGTCACCCGGACACCGCCGCTGCCGTGGCGGGACAGGGCGGAGCGGCTGCTGCTGCACGGCGGCGGCTGGGGGATGGGCACCTACCGCGAGGAGGTGGGAGGCCTGCGTGCGCACGGGTTCGAGCTGGACGTGGTCGCCTACGAGCTCGCCGACGTGTCCGATGTGGACAGTGGAGTGCGCTACCACATGATGGACCCCGACTGGCATCCCTGGCACGACGTCGGCTACCCGCCGTTCGGCGAGGTCAAGCCCGGAGCCGTTCCCGAGTTCCGGCGCGGTATGGGCCACCACGGGTCGTTCGACCTGTGCCGGCGGGCGCTGGCGATGGTCAGCAAGCCCGGTGGCGGCACGCTGCTCGACTCGCTGTGGTCGGCGACCCCGGTGGTGTTCCTCGACCCCTTCGGCGACCACGAGCGGCGCAACGCCGAGCTCTGGTGCGGGCTGGGGTTCGGGGTGGGCTTCGCGGACTGGAAGGCGAGCGGGTTCGACGTCGGCCCGCTCGGCGCGGCGCACGAGGCGCTGCTGGCCGCGCGGGACGTTCCCGACTACTCGCGACTGCTGGCGGAGGCGTCGTGACCCTGCTGCCCCATTCGCTGTGGCAGTCGTTCGCCTGGGACCTGGAAAGGCTCAGGCCCGGCTTCGTCGACAGCCCCTGGTTCACCATGAACGCGGTGCTGGAGCTGCGCGGCCCGCTGGACACCGGCAGGCTGGCCGTCGCGGTCGACCGGCTCATCCGGCGGCACGAGGTGCTGCGCACCGAGGTGACCGGTGACGGCCAGGTCGTCACCGCGTCGCCGGGCACGGGGCTGGAGGTGCCGGCCGAGGGTGACGTGCGGGACTGGACGCACGCCCCCGTTCCCCTGGACGTCCCGATCCGCGTGCGCCTCGCCACGACCGGGCCGGACGCGCACGTGCTGGCACTGCACCTGCACCACCTGGTCGCCGACCCCGACACGCTCTGGATCCTGCTGACCGACCTCGGCCTGCTGTACGCGGAGGAGCTGGGCGGACCCCCGCCGCCGGACCCGCTCGGCCAGTTCGGCGACTACACGCTCGCCGAGGCCGAGATCGTCCACAGTGGACGTCCGGCGGCCGGGGCATGGTGGGAGGCCGTGGTCGGCCGGGCGTCGTTCGCCGGTGCCACGCCCACGCAGGGCGAGGCCTTCGCCTACCGCGAGGAAGTCCTGACCGCGGAGGAGTTCACGCACGTCGAACGCGGGTGCGTCGCCCGGCGCAGCACCCCGATGGTGACCCTGCTCGCCGCGCTGGCGGACGGGATGGCCCGGCAGGTCGCCGACGGAGACATGTTCCTGTTCACCACCATCTTCGGCAAGCGCGACCGACCGCGCTGGCAGCGCGTGGCGGGCCCCTGCATGGTCCCGTCCTACCTCACCGCGCCCCGGACCGACGACCACCGCCGCATCGTGGACGCGGTCCGCGGCTGCTCCGCGCACGCCCGCTTCCCGGCCACCGAGATCCGCGCGATGAACCCCGACGTCGACTCCGGCATCGTCCCCTTCTTCGAGTACATCCCCAGCCACCGCCCCACCACGTTCACCTTCGGCCCGATCGTGGGCCGGGTCACCGCCGCCGCGGGACCGAAGGACACCGGAAAGGCCCAGGAGCTCGGGATCCGGCTGCGCAAGACGGACGAGGGCGCGCTGCACGGCCACTTCAGCGCCGACGGCATCGGCTGGTCACAGGAGTCGACCCGCCTGCTGACCGCGCACGTGGGTGCTGTCGTCCGGGCGCTGTGAGGCGGTGGTCGTGGTGTGACGGCACGGGGGCGCGAACTCCGCGCCGCATCGCGGTTCACCTGGTCGTCGGCATGAGCGCGTCCGCCGTTCGCGGTGAGCTGTCGGGAACCCCGCCTCGATGAGCCGCGCCGCCGGCACGATGGATGCGGCCGAGCTTGTGCAGGACTGCCTGTGGAGGGCGCCGTCGTGGAACGCGGAGCGGGTTGTCGCAACGGTGACGGCGAAGCGCACATCGTCAACCACCTGGAGGCGGACGGCAGCCAGGTCGTGCAGGCGGGAACCGTCCACGGCGGCGTCCACTTCCACACCACGACGGTGAGCGATCCGGGTGGTGCACCACTGGTGCCGAGGAGCTTGCCGCGGGACCTCGCTGACTTCACGGGGCGCGAACACGAGCTGCGCCACCTGCTCGCCGCCGTCGAGCAGGCAGCAGGCGACGGGGCCACGGCCGTCGCGATCCACGCCATCGACGGCATGCCTGGCGTGGGCAAGACCACCCTGGGCATCCACGCCGCCCACACGCTCGCCCCGAAGTACCCCGACGGCATGCTGTTCCTCAACCTCTGGGGCCACACCCCAGGGCAGAAGCCCCGCGATCCCTTCGACGCCCTGCACTCGCTGATGGTGGACCTGGGAGTGCGGAGCGACGTCCTCGCCCGACACAACACCCTCGACGACCGCACGCGTCTGTGGCGCAGCGTGGTCGCGGATCGCCGACTCCTGATCCTGCTCGACGACGCGACCGACCACCACCAGGTCACCCCGCTCCTCCCCGGTACACGGGGAAGCCTGGTGCTCATCACCAGCCGCAACCGCTTTCCCGAGCTCGACGGTGTCCACCCCCTCACCCTCGACGTGCTCCCACCCGCCGATGCCGCGCGGATGCTGCTGCGCCTGGCCCGTCGCACACCCGACGCCGCCGAAGCCGAGCAGGTGACCCGACTGGTCGAGTTGTGCGGACGGCTGCCGCTGGCGATCGCCATCACCGCGTCCCAACTCCGCTCCCACCCCGCCTGGCCCGTCCGGCACCTCGCGGACACCCTCGCCACCCAACTGGCCCAGGACACCGACAAACTCGAGGAGTTCGACTACGGCGACCGGTCCGTCGAAGCCGCCTTCGACACGTTCTTCCGCGATCTGCCGGAGGAGCTGCGCTCGATGTTCACCCTCCTCGGTGCCCATCACGGTCCTGAGATCGACGCTCCCGCCGCCGCGGCACTCGCCGGGACCACCCCTGCTCGCGCGCGCCGCACGCTCAACGCCCTGCACATCCGCCACCTCGTCCAGGAGACCAGTTCCGGGCGCTACCGCCTGCACGACCTGCTCCGCGCCTACGCCCACACCCACGCCACCCGACTGTCCCCCGAGCGTCGTGGTCGAGCCATCACCGGAGTCCTCGACTACTACCTGCACACCACGTACACCGCTACCCGTCTCCTGCCCGCACGCCGCACGCGCAGCGCGCTGACAGCTCCCGCGGCCCCGGCACACCCCGTTCAGATCACGACCACGGACCACGCCTTCGACTGGCTGACCACCGAACTGCCCACCCTCGTCACCGCCATCGAGCACACCCACGCCACACACCCCACCCACACGCTGGGCCTGTCGACCACCCTCTACCCGTACTTCCGTGCGGTCGGCCACTGGCACCACGCCCGCGTCATCCTGCGCACCGCCTTGACCACCGCCACCAGAACCGGCGACCTCCGCGCCCAAGCCGCCGTGTTGAGCGACCTCGGGTACGTGTACCGGAGACAGGGTGACCTGGACGCCGCCGTGGCCGCTTTGACCCGGACCTTCGAGCTGCACACGCGGAACAGCGCCCCGCTCGGACAAGCCGCCGCTCTCACCGATCTCGGCTACGTGCAGGTGCTGCGAGGTGAGTTGGACGAGGCCAGGGACACTTCGAGGCGGGCGGTGGACCTGTACGCCGGCAGCGGCGACCTGCTGGCCCGCGCCAACGCGCTGAACAACCTCGGTTACGTGCACCTGCTGCGGGGGGAAGCGGACGAGGCGGGCGACGCCTTGACGCAGGCGGTCGACCTGTACCGCCGCAGCGAGGATCCGTTGGCACAAGCCAACGCGCTGAACTACCTCGGCTGCGTGCACCTGTTGCGGGGGCGCACGAGCCAGGCGGTCGAGCTGCAGGCACGGGCACTGGACCTGCACGTCCGTCGAGGCGATCTGCTGGGGCAGGCGAACGCGCACCTCGGAGTGGGCATCGCCCACCACCGACAGCACGAGCCCGGTCCGGCCTGCTTCCACCTCACCCGTGCGCTGGAGATCTTCACACGTGGCGAGGACGTCGACGCCCAGGCCGAAACCCACAACGCCCTGGGGGACCTCGCCCTCGACCACCCCGAGAGCGGATCCGCCCGCGGCCACTACTCCACGGCTCTCGGACTCGCCCGCACCTGCGGTACCAGACTCCACGAAGCCAACGCCCTCGTCGGCGAAGCCCGCTGCCTCCACCGCGCCGGTGACATCCCCCAAGCCATGTCCCACCTGCGCGACGCCCTCACCATCCAGCGGGCGATGAACGCCCCGCAGACACCTCGGACCACCCGGCTCCTCGCCGCCGTGGAGCACGAGCGCTCGAACCGCTGAGACCGTCCTCGCCTCAGGCCATGTAGCAGTTCACGTCCGCCCCGCCGCGGCGACGGCGGTGGTGTGCATGGGAAGGCGGGAGAGGGTGCGGTCGAGGCGGGTCGGGCCGTTGCCGCGGGCGGACACGTAGCCGTCCGGGCGTACCAGGAGCCAGGCGTCGGTGTGGAGTCCCAGGTGGTCGGCGGCCAGGTCGGTGACGGGCAGGCTGGTGACGAACCGGGGGAGTGGGTGGGGGTCGAGGCCGTCGGGGCCGGTGAGCAGGAGCCAGCCAGGGCGGCGGAGCGCCGCGAGGACGGCGGTCCAGGACGGGGTGCGGGCGTCGGTCTCGGTGACCTGCGCGAGTCGCTGTCCGGCGGTGGGGCCGGGGCGGGTGGTGTTCGTGTCGGGGACGGTCAGCAGGCTGGTCGGGTAGGCGATGGCGAGTGCGGACATGCCGCCGATGAAGGTCTGCTCCAGGGCGTGGAAGACCGGGGGCAGTGCCTTGAGGAAGTCGAACACCGCGGGCAGGGCGCGGTCGACCGCGGTGTTCCTCATCTCGACCAGCATGGTGGCCATGCGGGTGCTGCCGAGCAGGGACTGGCCGACGGGGACGCGTTCGGAGCTGTAGGTCTCGAGCAGCTCGGTCGGGGCGTCGCCGGCGATGACCGCGGCGAGCTTCCAGGCGAGGTTCACGGCGTCCTGCATGCCGGTGTTGAGACCTTGACCGCTGGCGGGGCTGTGCACGTGCGCGGCGTCGCCTGCCAGGAAGCACCTCGACGACTGCATGGTGTTGACGGCCCGCTGCTGGATGGTGAACACCGAGACCCAGGTCGGGACGTTGACGGTCACGTCGGTGCCCAGGCCGCGGCTGAGCTTGCGGGAGAAGCGCTTCGCCACCGCCTCGGCGGCCTCCGGGCCGTCCACGTCGTGGTCGACGTCCACGGTGTCCAGCAGCCGCCAGCGGCGTTCGCCGACCAGCGGGAAGATCATCATCGAGTCGCCGTCGGCGCGCACCCAGCGGATCCGGTCGTGCTCCACGGGGGTGGCGAAGTCGAGCTCGGCGTCGGCGATGAGCCAGGTCTCCGACGAGTCGCCCTGCAACCGGATGTCCAGCTGCGACCGGACCGTGCTGCGGCCGCCGTCGCAGCCCACGAGCCATTCGAACTCGGCCGACTCGTCCTCGTTCGACTCGTCGCGGCGCAAGGAGACCGCGACCCTGTCGGGGTGTTCGGTCAACGACGTCAACCGGACGCCGAACTCGATCCGGCCGCCCAGCGCGGTGACCGCGTCGCGGAGCAGGCCCTCGGTGATGACCTGGTCGATGAGCCAGACCTTGTTGAACCGGGTCCGCTGCGTGGTGAACCGGGCGTTCATCCTCGCCATCTCCACGCCGTCGACGTGGAAGGCGATCCCCGCGCCCTGGGTCGCGCGGGAGTCGAACCGGTCGTACAGGCCCGCCTGGTCGAGCAGTTCGATCGTGCGGGCGTGCATCGCGGCCGCACGGCTGTTCCGCGCCGGGCCGTCGGCGGCGTCGACGACGCGGACCTCGACGCCCCGCCGCAGCAGTTCGTGCGCGGTCGTGAGGCCCACCGGTCCGGCTCCGACGATCAGCACGGTCATGTCGCCACCCTCCAACTGTAAAAAGTATTTACGGTTAAACTAGCAGGCATGATCCAACCCGGCCACCGGCCGCCACCGGATGGCGACTCTGCGCCAGGTGCGGCCGCGGTGTCGATGGCGGTCCTCCTGCGGGACGGCTTCCGCTGGTTCGTCGACCGCCTCAACGACGAGGCCGTCGCGGCCGGGGAGGTGCGGGTCAGCCCGTCGGCCGGGCTGGTGATCTCCTACCTGCGGCCCGGCGGCATCCGCTCGGCCGACCTCGCGCGCCTGATGGGGATGTCCCGTCAGCACCTGCACGCGGTCCTGCGCGAGCTGATCGGGGCGGGCGTCGTCACGATCGACCCGGACCCCACGTCCGGGCGCGACCGGCTGGTCAACACCACCGCCGCGGGCGAGATCCGCCGCCTGCGCGCTCTCGACACCCTCGCCCGCGTCGAGTCCGACCTGGCGGCGACGATCGGCGAGCCCGCGGTCCGCACCCTGCGCGAGACGCTCGACCAGGCGTGGGGGCGGCAGTCGAAGCCCGCGCCCTGAACGGTCGCGGGGATGTCCGGTCCGGGTAGGCTCGGCGACAACCGCAAGTAGATCGAGGGGTCGCTCTTCATGCCCAGGGTCGGTCAAGCGCATCTCGATGCCCGCCGTCAGCAGATCGTGGACGCCGCCCGCGTCCGGTTCGCCCGCCAGGGCTTCGCCCGCACGTCGATGGCCGACATCGTCGCCGAGTCCGGGCTCTCCAACGGGGCCATCTACCGGTACTTCACCAGCAAGGACGACATCGTCGTCGCCGTCTGCGAGCAGGGGACCGAAGCGCTGCCCAAGGCGCTCACCGCCGAGGCCGTCGCCGGCTTCCTGGAGCACGTGCGCACCCTGGCGCGCGACACCGACCACTCCCGGCTGGTCGCCCAGATCTACGCCGAAGCGGCGCTGTCACCGCAGCTCGCAGCGGTCGTCGGGCAGCAGCTCGCCGCCATGCGGGCCGCCGTGGCCGAGCTGGTGCCCGAGCGCGGGCGGCCGCGGGCCGGGCAGATCGCCGAAGCGTTCGTCGCGCTCTGCGCCAGCTACAGCCAGCAGCTGGCGATCCGCGGGGACCTGGACCCCGCGCCCTTCACCGCCGCCCTGGTCTCGATCATCGAGGGCTAGCCGGGGGCTTGTGTGCGCTCGGGGCGCACGGCCGAACGTGTGCGATGCCGGTCGAGTGCGGGGCTCGTCCAAAATGAGCGGTCGGTCGTTTTGACGCTACTGTGGATCTCTGTCTTCTTGGTGGTCCCGACCCGGTAGACGAGGGCGTGCCGCTTGGGCATGCGGCCGCTGGGCCTGTTCGTCGCGCACGGCCACGTCGACCTGCGCGATGTCGTGACGCAGGTGGCCCGCTCCCGCGATCAGGACGAGGCCCGCGACGGCGGAGGCGACGGGTGCCACCACGGCGACGGCGGCCTGCTGGCCCCAGAGCGACGCGACCACGGTGGTGGCCAGCGCGCCGCCGAGCCCGCCGACGACCGCCAGGTACAGGCTCACCAGTGCGAACGCCGTCGCCCGGAACACGGGCGGAACCACCGCGGCGACGATGAGGCTCAACGAGATGATGCCGCCGAAGACCAAGGCCTGGGTGAGCATCCCGACGACGACGAACGTCGTGACGTCGGGCGCGTAGGCCTGGACGGCCAGCCCGGTGCCGAGCACCCCGATGGTCCCTCCCGCCAGGTGCAGCGACGCCTTGGGGTTGCGCCGGAACAGCCGGTCGCCGTAGACGCCGCCGAGGGTCGCGCCGACCAGTCCGCCGATCGAGCACAGGGCGAAGACCACGCTGCGGGTCGTGGCGCCCTGTCCCAGCTGGTCCCCGAGGATCTGGCTCAGGTAGAAGGGCACCGTCGTCACGCACAGGCCGAACGCGCCGAGCGCGAGCATGGCGTGGTGGAAGGTGCGGATCTTCCGCAGCCGTGCGAACGCGACGCGCAGCGGCACGGGCGCGGCGTTCGGGGGCGGTGGTCCGCCGTCGACCGCGGCCTCCCGCTCGAAGCGGCCGCGGACGGGTTCGCGCAGTCGCAGGGTGGCCAGCGCCAGCAGGAGGCCGACCACGGCGACCGAGGCGTACGCCCACCGCCACGGCTCGTGCTCCTCGGGCACGACCGCCGCGACCAGTGCGGCGAAGGCCGGGCCCGCGACGACCCCGAGGGGCTGGGCGCCGCGGTGGACGCCGAGCACCCGGCCACGTCCGGCGGGCGGGTAGGCGTCGGTCAGGATCGAGATCTGGATGGGGCCCTCGTTGGCCTTGCCGATCCCGGCGAGGATCCGGACGGCCGCCGCCTGCCACAGGTTCTGGACCATGCCGAGGAGGGCGGCCGCGAGCGCCCACGCGAGGGTGCAGACGCCCGCGATGGTGGTGCGGCGGCGCCGGTCCCCGAGCACCCCGAGGGGGAGGGCGGCCAGGGCGACCATGACACCCGTGAGCGATCCGACGTTGGACACCGCCGACGAGGAGACGCCCAGCGACTCCCGGATCTCGGGCGTGAAGATGGCGAACACCGCGTTGTCGACGCTGTCGAGCAGTTGCAGCCCGAGCAGGACGCCGAGCGTCGCCCGGCCGCCCGCGGACAATGCCTCCTTGAACGTCATCCCCGGCTCGGGTGCCGTGTCGAGCGCGGACGGTCGCGGATCACCGGTCGCGGCTCGGGTCTCTTCGGTCATCGGCGGCCTTCCGCGGTGTCACCGGGCTGCCGGACCGGGGTCGACGCGTGCCGGGCACGGTCCACCGGTCGACGTCATCGCCAAAGGTGAGGGTTGGTCGTAACATCGTCGAACGTACTGTGCTGGCTGACATAGAGTCAATCGATCGACATAGAGATAGGGGTCGGTCCCGAGGCTCGGCGCCCACGGGTGGTCACGAAGGACAGCGGCCAGAACAATGGTCCGCATGGCTGAGGCATCGCCCCTGATGATCCGCGAGGCGCGGGCGGACGACTGGCCCCGGATCTGGCCGCGGTCCGCCGCTACGAAAGCCTCGGGTTCGTCACCCTCGGCATCGCCCCCCGGAGCCTTCCGCCACCCCACCCTGGGAGACGTCGGCCTCCGCGTCATGTGGCTGGACCTGTGACACCCGTCAGGGCTTGGGCCGCTGCTTGACGCCCGCGGTCAGGAGGTCGACCACCTCGGCGATGCGCGCCGCGCGCAGCTCGGGGCGGCGGGTGGTGCCGTCGATCCAGCGCAGGTAGGCGCGGCGGTAGAACTGGGCGAGGGAGTCGAAGAACGCCCCGGCCGCCGGTGCGGCGTCGAGCGCGGCGGCGAAGTCCTCGGCGAGGTCGGCGCGCTGCGGGCCCTCCGGGGACAGCACGACCTCGACGCGGTCGTCGGGCGCCACGTGGTTGTCGCGCAGCCAGGCGGTGGGCAGGACGATGCGGCGGCCGGTGTCGGAGGTGTCGACGACACCCCGGTAACGCACGTCGGCGACGGTGCCGGTGACGTGGTGGCGCGCCTTCGCGCCCCAGGCCTGGTCGGGGTCGAACGGGACGGGCACGACCACGCGGCCGCGTTCCTCCAGGCTGACCGTGGCGGTGAATCGACGTGCCTCCATGGCAGCGATGGTAGGCGCCGACGCCCTGTCGGCAGGTGGGGTGCGCACGTGCCGGTGCCCGGTGTCCGGGAACGCGGGAGGCGCGGCGGGCAGCAGGTCGCGCAGCGGGTAGCCGCTCTTCTCCGCCACCCGGCAGGACGCCCGGTTCCCCGTCGCGTGCAGCAGGTCCAGGCGGGTCAGGTCCTGCGTGCCGAACGCCCATCGCGAGACCGCGTCCAGGGCACGGGCGGCGATGCCTTGCCCCCGTGCCGCGGCGGCGGTCCAGTAGCCGACCTCCGCCACGCCCGCGGTCGCGACCTTCACCACCACGTGACCGAGGGGCGCGCTGTCGTCGTCATCGGCCACCACGGCGAAGCTGAACCGCGTCGCGGAGGCCCAGCCGTCGGCCTGCGCCTCCAGCCACCGCCGGGCATCGGTCTCGTCGGCCAACGACGTGACCAACCATCGGCGCAGCAACGGGTCGCGGTGCGCGGCGAGCAGTGCGGGCAGGTCGTCCGCTCGCCACGGGCGCAGTCGCAGGGCGGTCGCCGACCCGGTGGCCGGCACGGCCAGCGCGATCGTCACGGTCTCCTCCTCCGGTCGAGCGGCATCGGGGTCAGTCCTCGCCCATGACGTCCAGGAGCAGGCCGCCCGGCAGTGCCAGCAACCGCGTCAGCAGCGGCCGGTCGAGCTCGACCGCGTGCTCGGTCGCCCCCGACGCGGCCAGGCAGAACCAGTCGGCCGCGTAGCCCTCGTCGACCAACCGCCACAACACCCCGGCCTTCGGCTCGAGCCGGTCGAGCAGCCAGTGGAGGTGGTCGGCCAGCTCGCCGTCGGGCGGCAGTGCCGACGACAGCAGCCACAGCGACACCGCACGCCTCCCCGGACCACGCCCGAGCCGATCCCCGGCCTCGAACGCGTCCGACGGCTCCACGCCGAGCAGCCGGGTCGCCGCCGCGGCGCTCCCGCCACGATCACCGGAGAGCCGGAACGCCGCACCTGTCCGCGCCGCGGCATCATCGCGCGGCGCCCGGCCCCACCGCGAGGGGGATACCCGTGGGCCGGGCGCACGTCGGCGGCCCTTGGTCAACCGACGTCCCGACGTCGGATGCCGACCACGCCCACGACGGTCGACGCCGCCGTGCTGACGAGCGGCAGATTCCCTTGCTGGAGGCCGAAGAGCTAGATGCGGACGACCAGCTTCTGGGCGGAGACGCCGCGGCGGATCCGGTCGAGGGCGACCGGGATCCGGTCGAGGCCGTCGCCGACGACGACCGCCTCCGGTGCGGCGCGGAAGGTCTTGGTGGCCAGGGCGGTGGGCAGGTAGTCGCGGTAGATGGCGGGGCCCACCTCGTTGTCCTTGAGCGTGCCGCCCCAGATCGCGCTGACGTGCACGCCGTGGCGTCGTCGCAGGAGCAGTTGCGCGCGGGTGGCGAACGCCGGTTGCGCCGCCGCGATCCGCCGTCGGCCGGGAACCCGCGACGCGACCGCGAGCGTCTTCGGCACGGAGCCGGAGCCGATCGCGAGGGTGCCCGCCAGGGGACTGCCGCCGATCGCCGCGACGACCCGGTCCGCGGCGTCGCGGCCGTGGTAGTCGACCACCTCCGCCGCGCCGAGCGAACGGACGTGGTCGAAGTTGTGCGGGGACGCGGTGGCGACCACCCGGTACCCGGCGCCGCGGGCCAGCTGGACGGCGTTGCCGCCCACGCTGGTGGAACCACCCCAGACGAGCACGGTCTCGCCGCGGTCGGGCGGGTCGGGGGTCGGCAGGGGCAGGCCGAGGTGGTCGGCCTGGAACAGGCCGGTGGCCGCGGTCGACAGCGTCAGCGGCAGCACGGCGGCCTGCTCGAACGACAGGTCGTCGGGGATGGTGGAGACCATGTGGGCCAGCAGGACGACGTACTCCTGGAAAGCGCCCTCGGCGGCCCGGTCGCGGTCGGCTTCGAGCCCGGTGGCCATGCCGGTGACCCGGTCGCCCGGCTCCAGACCGGTCACGTCGGCGCCGACCTCGACCACCTCGCCCGCCACGTCGCCGCCGATGACCGCGGGGAACGTCAGCCAGGGCAGGACGATCCGGTAGGCGAAGCCGGGGATGGCGTCGACCGGGTTGATCGCGACGGCGCGGGTCCGGACGACGATCTCACCGGGGCCGGGCGGCGTGTAGGGGGCGGGGCCGACCTCGAAGCGCGCGCCCCGGCGGGGGAGCCACAAGGCGTTGTTCTGCGGCACGACGGCCTCCGGACGGGTGACGAGACTCGGTGTCATCACCGTAGCACCCGATGGGACCCGGTCCCATCACCTAGGCTGGCACCCATGCCGCGCTGGGAGCCCAACGCACTGGAACGCCTGCACACGGCGGCGATCGAGCTGTTCGCCGAGCAGGGGTACGACGCCACGACGGCGGCCGGGATCGCCGAGCGCGCCGGGCTGGCCAAGAGCACGTTCTTCCGGCACTTCCCGGACAAGCGCGAGGTCCTGTTCTTCGGCCAGGAGGCGCTGAACGGGCTGCTCGCCGCCGTGGTCGCCGACGCGCCCGCGGACGCCACGCCGCTGGAGGCGGTCGGGGCCGCCCTGGAGGCGACCGGTGTCGCCTTCGGTCCGCAGAGGTGGGAGGCGGTGCGCCGACGGCAGGAGATCATCGACGCGCACCCCGAGCTGCGCGAGCGCGAGCTGCTGAAGCGGGAGGCGATGACCGGCACGATGGCCACCGCCCTGCGCGGTCGCGGCGTCCCCGAGCCGGTCGCGAGCCTGGCTGCGCAGCTCGGCGACCTGGCCCTGGCGCGGGCGTACACCCGCTGGCTCGACCCGGCGTCGACGAGCGCGTTCGGCGAGCTCACCCGGCAGGCTCTCGACGAGCTGCGGAGCGCGGCGGCGGCGCTGGGCTGAGCAGCTCGTCGAGAGCACGTGCCCGCGGTCAGCCCGCCTGGTCGTAGTAGGCCTCCACCCGGTCGAACCGGCGGGCGGCGAGGTCCGCGCGCGGGACGACCCAGTTGATGAGGCCGAGGTCGTCGCCCTCGGACAGCCGCTTGCCGTTGATCGAGGCGAGCAGGACCCAGTCGTCGTCCGGGTCGTGGTCGTGGTCGGCCACCGGGTCCCAGTTCCAGACCCACGGGTAGCCGCCGAGCTCCACGATGCCGCCGTCCTGGATCCTCGAGCAGGTCTTCCACCAGACCGAGCCCAGCTCGAAGCCGTGCGGGAACTCCTCGGTGGACGAGACGCGGTTGGGCAGCGAGGGCTCGACCTTCAGGCGGAGGTCCGCGACCGGATAGGACTCCCCGGCCCCGGAGTCCGTTGTGGAGACCGGGGTACCCGCGGGGACGTAGACCACTTGGAACCAGTCCTCGCCGGGGCCGGGGTCCTCGGTGTCGGCGAAGAACAGCAGCGTGCCGTCCGGCGGCAGCGGCAGGTCCGTCGCGTCGGCGGGGACGGCCGCGAGGTCGACCACGGCGAGGAACGGCTTGGTGGGGGCGGGAACGCCGTCGGGCAGCGGCGGCGGCCCGCCGACGCGGCCGGCCGGCGGGCCGTCGGCGTGGTCGTCGGTCGAGTCCAGGGTCGCGCACGGGCGGACCGTGCCCAGCCACCGCTCGACCTCCTCCTCGGGAACGCCGCGGTTGCGCGCCTCGTCGCGAAAGGGGTCCATGGATGCCATGCGGCAGATCATGGCAGTGCCGGGACCACGGCCGGGCAGGGGCACCGGACCACCCCGCCGGGCGGTGGTAGAGCGGACTCCACCATGAGGACGCCCCTTGCCTGCACTGATTTCCACAAGGTCCGTTCATAGCCTTTGGTCATGACCTCGACCCATTCCGCGGACTCCGGCCGCGCCCCCTCGAACGGCTTCCGGGCGCTCGTCCGGCGCTACCCGCTGATCACGTTCTTCGCACTGGCCAACGCCATCAGCTGGGTGGCGTGGACGCCCTACATCCTGTCGCTCGACGGGTTCGGCGTCCTGCACTTCCGCTACCCGGACCTGTTGATGGGCAACCAGCTCACCGCGATCCTGCCCGGCGCGTACCTCGGCCCGCTGACCGCCGCGTTCACGGTCACCGCGATCACCGAGGGCCGGGACGGGCTGCGGCGGTGGCGCAGGCGGCTGTTCCAGTTCCGGGCCGGTGTCGCGTGGTACGCCTTCGCGCTGTTCGCCGTCCCGGTCGCGGTCCTGCTGGGCACGCTGGCGGCGTCCGACGGGGAGGGCTTCCAGACGCCTTCGCTGATGGTGCTGGCGATCTACGTGCCGATGCTCGTGGTCCAGTTCTTCACCACCGGTCTCGCCGAGGAGCCGGGCTGGCGCGACTTCGCGCTGAGCCGCCTCCAGCAGCGCCACCACCCGATGGTCGCGACGCTGATCCTGGGCACCCTGTGGACCATCTGGCACCTGCCGCTGTTCCTGACCCCCTGGGGCGGCCCCGACGTGACCGCCGAGACGATCGTCCGGTTCGCCGTCATGGCCATGGAGATGAGCTTCCTGATCACGCTGGTGTTCAACAAGGGCCGCCAGAGCCTGCCGCTGGTCATGCTGCTGCACTGCTCGATCAACAACTTCCAGTCCGTCGCCTTCTCGGAGTTCTTCCCCGGCGCCGACGACAGCCTGCTCTGGGGCCCCGCGCTCGGCCTCGGCGTGCTGAGCATCGTCGTCATCGCCGCCACCAAGGGGAAGCTGGGCTACACCGCTCCCGCGGGCCTGGTGGAGGTGAGGACCGGGGACGTCGCGCGATCCGCGAACTGACGACCGCGATGGGCCGGGACGCGCGCCCACCGGCTGGATTCCCCGGTACCACAGGGGATCTAGCCGGTGGGCGCGGCTCGTGGGAGGTCGAGGTGGACCGTCAGCCCGCCGTCGGGGTTGGGGTGCAGGCGCAGCTCGCCGTCGTGCGCCGAGGCCACCCCGGACACGATCGCCAGGCCGAGCCCGTGGCCGGACTTCCGGGTGAGCGCGCGCCCCGCGCCGCGGACGAACGGTTCGGTGAGGGACTCCAAGGAGGCCGGGGAGACGGGTGGGCCGGTGTTGGTGACCGTGACCCGCGCGGACCCGTTGTGGGCGGAGAGGACCACGCTCGCGCGGCCGCCGGACCTGTTGTGGCGCACGGCGTTGCGGGCGAGGTTCGAGATGGCCTGGCGGATCAGCACGGGGTCGCCCACGGCGGTCGTCCCACCCGCGGGCGCGGGCAGGTCGACGTTGGCGGACCTGGCCTCGGCGGAGAGGTCGCGCACCACGGCGGCGGCGATCGGCGCCAGGTCGACCGGCCCACGGGCCAGCGCCCCGCTGTCCACGTCCGCGAGGTCCAGCAGCGCGTCGACCGTCTCGATGCTCGACTGGTTCACCTCCCGCACCCGCTCGGCCAGCGCGCGCAGCTCACCGGCGTCGGAGTCCGGGTCGGCCAGGGTCACGTCGATCATCGTCTTCGTCGTCGCCAACGGGGTCCGCAGCTCGTGCGAGGCGTTCGCGGCGAACCGGCGGTGGGTCGCGAACGCGCGTTGCAGGGAGGCCAGCATCCGGTCGAAGGTGTCGGACAGGTCGCGGATCTCGTCCCTCGGTCCCTCCAGCCCCACCCGGTGGTCGAGGTCGCCGGTCGCGGCGCGGGTGGCGGCGGCGTTGATGACCGCCAGCGGTTCGATGATCCGACCCGCGACGATCCAGCCGACGACCCCGCTCAGGACCGCCAGCACCACCACGGCTACCAGCGAGACCGCCAGGAGCACCTGGAGGAAGTCGGTCGGGCTGGTGATCGCCACGCCGTCGGTGGGAGGACTCGCCCTGCCCGAGACGGTCACGGCGGGCAACCGCACGTCCTCGATGATCAGGTAGCTCGGCACGAAGCGCATGAAGAGGTAGACGATCGCGGTGAACGCCGCCCCGCAGCCGGTGACCATGCCCGCGTAGCTCAACGTCAGCCGCACGCGGATCGGCAGCCTGCGGTCCCTCGATCCGGGTAGCCGCACGTCAACCACCGAACCGGTAGCCCGCGCCGGGGACCGTCTGGATGACCCACGGCTCGCCCAGGCGCTTGCGGAGGTTGGAGATGGTGACCCGCGTCGTGTTCGTGAACGGGTCGGCGTTCGCGTCCCACGCCTTCTCCAGCAGCGCCTCCGCGCTCAGCACCCCGCCCTCGGCGTTCATCAGCACCTGCAGCACGGCGAACTCCTTCCTGCTCAACCGGACCAGCCTGCCCTCGCGGTAGACCTCGCGGCGGAACGCGTCCAGCTTGACGCCGTGCGACTCCACGACCGGGGGCCGTGCGGGCTGCGTGCGGCGTTCGAGCGCCCGCAGCCTGGCGACGAGCTCCGGGAACTCGAACGGCTTCATCAGGTAGTCGTCCGCGCCGAGCTCGAAGCCCGCGACCCGCTCGCCGAGCGTGCGGGCCGCCGTGAGCATGAGCACGCGCACCAGCGGGTGGTCGGCCGCGATCCGCGCGCAGACCTCGTCGCCGTGCACACCCGGCAGGTCGCGGTCGAGCACGACGACGTCGTAGTCGTTGACGGCCACCGACTCCAGCGCCGCCGCGCCGTCGTGGACGACGTCGGCGGCGATGGTCTCGCGGCGCAGACCGATGCGGATCGCGTCGGCGAGGTACGGCTCGTCTTCGACGATCAGGACGCGCATGCGGATCGCTCCTCTGCCGGGTCGGGACGACCCCAGGCAACCACACGGTCCGTTGTGGATTCATAAACGTTTTCCTGAACGTCGTGGGAACGGGCCGGTTGGTCGACTCCTCGGCGTCCGCGGCACCCCGTCGCGGCCCGAACCCGAAGGAGCACCACATGTCCACGCGCTGGACGTCCACCCTCGCCGCCGTCGCGGCCGTCCCCCTGCTCGTCTTGCTGCTGGGAGCGTGCGGGGCGGCCGACACCGCCGCGAGCCCGACCACCGGCTCGTCCGCCTCGGCGGGGAAGCGGTCGTTCGAGTCGTTCGACGAGTTCCAGCTCGCGTTCTCGGGGTGCATGCGCGAGCACGGCGTGAACATGCCGGACCCGTCCGGCGACGGCGGCATCCAGATCGACGCCGGCGGCGACATGACCAAGTTCGAGGACGCGTCCAAGGCGTGCCGCGAGCAGCTGGGCACCCCGCCGGCGCGCAAGGACAGCGGGAAGGGCAAGACGGACGAGGAGCTGCTCGCCGACCAGCTGAAGATCGCCAAGTGCCTCCGGGAGCACGGCGTCGACGTGCCGGACCCCACGGCCGACTCGCCGCTCGCCGTCCCGCAGAGCACCCCGGAGGACGTCCTGACGACCTGCGCGCCCCAGGGCGTCGTCGGGCGCGCGACCGGCGGGGGCAAGTGATGGCGGAGGTCGCCGAGCACCCGCCCGAGGTCGACGCGCCGCGGCCACCCCGCCGGTCACGTCGCCGGGTGCTGGTCGGTCTGGCCGCGACCGTCGTCGTCGCGGTCGGAGCCGGGGTCGGGGCCGTCGCCGCGGTCGGGTCCGGTGAAGGCGCCCCGGACGCCGCGCAGGCGTTCCGCGGGGCCACCGACGAGGTCGTGAAGGGCGACCTGGCCAGCAGCACCAGCACGTCCGGCACCCTGCGGTTCGCCGACGCGCGCACGATCCAGTCCGCGCGCGGCGGGGTCGTCACCGAGGTGCCCACGCCCGGTGCGGTGGTGACCCTCGGCAGCAGGCTCTACGCCGTCGACAACGAGCCCGTGTTCCTGCTGCGCGGCGGCGTGCCCGCGTGGCGGGACTTCGCGAGCGGGATGGACAAGGGCCCCGACGTGCAGGAGCTGGAGGAGAGCCTGCGCGACCTCGGCTTCTTCACCAAGGAGCCGGACCAGGAGTTCTCCTGGTTCACGACCGACGCCATCCAGAAGTGGCAGAAGGCCAACGGTCTCGAGGTGACCGGCAAGCTGCCGCTCGGCTCGGTCCTGTTCGCCGCGGGCGACCTGCGGATCGGCACGGTCACGGCGCACGTGGGCGACCGGACGGGCCAGGGGGCCGACCTGTTCGCCACGACGACCACGACCCGGATCGTCGACGCGACCCTCAAGCTCGCCAACCAGCAGCTCGCGGTCGTCGGCGCGAAGGTCGGCCTGAACCTGCCCGGCGGCACCAGGACCGCCGGGACGATCTCCTCGGTCGGGACGCCCACCGAGAAACCCGGTTCGGGGGACCAGAAGGAGACCGTCATCCCCGTCGTCGTCACGCTCGACGACCCCGCGGCGGCCGGGTCGCTGCAGGAGGCGTCGGTGACGGTCAGCGTGCCCAGCGCCAAGCGGGAGAACGTCCTGTCGGTCCCGGTCGGCGCGCTGCTCGCGATCACCCCCGAGCAGTTCGGGGTCGAGGTCGTCGAGGCCGACGGCACGACGCGGAAGGTCCCCGTGACGACCGGGCTGTTCGCGGGCGGCCGGGTCGAGGTCTCCGGCGACGGTGTGGCGGCGGGGCAGCGAGTGGTGGTGCCGAAGCGATGAACGCGATCATCGAGCTGGCGGACGTCCAGCGCGCCTACGGCGAGCCGCCGGTGCTCGCGTGCGCCGGGGTGACGCTCACCGTCGAGCGGGGCGAGCTCGTCGCCATCGTCGGACCGAGCGGTTCCGGCAAGTCGACGCTGCTCAACATCATCGGCACGCTCGACCGCCCGACCGCGGGGGTCGCGCGCATCGACGGCCTGGTCGTCGCCGACCTCGACGACCGCGCCCTGTCGGCGCTGCGGGCGCACCGGATCGGCTTCGTGTTCCAGCAGTTCCACCTCGCCGACGGCGTGACCGCGGTCGACAACGTGGCCGACGGGCTCCTCTACACGGGCGTCCCGCGCGGTGAACGCCGTCGGCGTGCGGTCGCCGCCCTGGACCGCGTCGGCCTCGCGCACCGGCTCGACCACCGGCCGAACCAGCTCTCCGGCGGCGAACGCCAGCGCGTCGCCATCGCCCGCGCCGTCGTCGGCGACCCGCCGCTGCTGCTGGCCGACGAGCCGACCGGCAACCTCGACTCGGCCTCGGGGGCCGCGATCGTCGAGCTGCTGCACGAGCTCAACCGGCAGGGCACGACGGTCGTGGTCATCACCCACGACGTCGAGCTGGCCGAGAGGCTGCCCCGGCGGATCTCGATCAGGGACGGCCGAGTGGTCGACGACCTCGCCGAGTCCGGGGTGGCGGCATGAGCACCGCGCTCGCCCCGCCACGGGCCCGGTCCCGGCTCCTGGGCCGCGACGTGGTCCGGCTCGGCACGACCGGGCTCCGCGCGCGGCCGATGCGCGCGATCCTCTCGGCACTGGGCATCGCGATCGGCATCGCCGCGATGATCGCCGTCGTCGGGATCTCCGCGTCGAGCCAGGCGCGGCTGAACGACGAGCTGGACCGGCTCGGCACCAACCTGCTGACGGCCACGGCGGGCAAGAGCCTGCTGGGGCAGAACACGACCCTGCCCCCGGACACCGTCGGCAAGGTCGGCAGGATCGAGGGCGTCCAGTCGGTGAGCAGCACGTCCGCGCTGTCCGTCCCGGTCTACCGGAGCCCGTTGTCCGACCCCGACGCGACGGGCGGCATCACCGCCGTGGTCGCGGACGAGTCGCTCCTGCGGGTCGTGTCGGGCAGCGTGCGGACGGGCGCCTGGCTGAACCCGGCGACCTCCGACTACCCGACCGTCGTCCTCGGCCACGCCGCCGCCGAACGCCTCGGCGTCGTCTCACCCGGAACGCAGATCTGGTTGGGAGGCCAGTACTTCACGGTCGTCGGCGTCCTCGACCCGGTCGCCCTCGCACCGGACCTCGACCGCGCGGCCCTCGTCGGCGCGCCCGCCGCGACGAAGCTGTTCGGCTTCGACGGGAGCCCGACGACGGTCTACGAGCGGTCCGCCGACGACGCGGTCGACCGGGTCCGCTCGCTGCTCGGCCCGACCGTGTCGCCGCAGTCGCCCAGCGACGTCGAGGTCTCCCGGCCGTCCGACGCGCTCGCCGCCCGCAACGCCGCGAACCAGGCCTTCACCGGGCTGCTGGTCGGGCTCGGGTCGATCGCGCTGCTCGTCGGCGGGATCGGCGTGGCCAACACGATGGTCATCTCGGTGCTCGAACGGCGGCGCGAGATCGGGCTGCGGCGGGCGCTCGGCGCGACGCGGTGGCACATCCTCGTGCAGTTCCTCAGCGAGGCCCTTCTGCTCTCCGCGCTCGGCGGGGTGTTCGGGTCCGGTCTCGGCGCGGCCGTGACGGGGGTGATGGCACTGGTCAACGACTGGCCGTTCGCCCTGCCGCCGGTGACGATCGCCGCCGCGATCGGCTCGACGCTCCTGATCGGTGCCGTGGCGGGCTTCTACCCCGCGATCAGGGCCGCGAGGACCCCGCCGACAGCGGCGCTGGGTTCGTGACACCCCTTCCGGCAAAGGAGAACGATGTCCAGCAGGAGATGGCTGCACGTGGGGATGGCGGTCGTCCTGGGTGGCGGGCTCGTGACGGGCGCCGTTCCCGCCGCCGCCTCCACCGACCAGCCCGTCGAATGGCGCCAGTGCGCCGAACCGCCGCCACCGGACCCGTCCGAACTGCCGGACAACGGGATCGTCATCGACCCTTGGCAAGGGCAGTGGGGGCAGCTGGAGTGCGCCACCGTCGTGGTCCCGCTGGACTACCGCGACCCCGCTGACGGCAGCCTCGCCATCGGGGTCAGCCGGACCAGGGCGAGCGATCCCGCGCTGCGCAAGGGGGTCGTGCTGTTCAACCCCGGCGGTCCCGGCGGGGGAGGGCTGGCCATGCCGCTCGCGCTCCGCGGGTCGGAGCTCGCGAGGCACTACGACGTGATCGGGTTCGACCCCCGCGGGGTGGGCCGGTCCAGCGCGTTGCGGTGCGAACGGATCCCGGACACGCGGCCCACCGGGTCCCGGCCGACCGACGCGGAGCTCGTCAAGTTCACGGACTACGCCCGCGCCCACGAGGAGGCGTGCCGTCGGGCCGGTGGCGGCATCCGGCCGTTCATCACCACGGCCAACACCGCGCGGGACATGGACGTCATCCGGGCGGCCCTGGGCGAAGCGAAGATCAACTACGTGGGGTACTCCTACGGCACCTACCTGGGGGCGGTGTACGGCAGCCTGTTCCCGACGCGGCTGAACCGCAGCGTGCTGGACTCGTCGATCCACCCCGACTGGCTGTGGCGGGAGCAGTCCAAGCAGCAGTCGGTGGCGGCGCGGTACAACGTCGAGCAGTGGGCGGGCTGGGTGGGGCAGCGCGACGACACCTACCACCTCGGCAGGACGCGGGACGAGGTGCTGGCCACCACCGAGGCGGTGGCCGCCCGGCTCGCCACCCGTCCGGTCCCGTTCACCCGCGCCCGGCCGGAGGCCTGGCCCTCCTACTGGCCCAGGTCGTTCGACCGCACCGTCCTGGACCGGTTCCTGGGCGCGGCCACCCAGCCGCGGTCGGTCTGGGACGTGACCGCCGAGGTGGTCGTGGAGGTCCGCCGGGCGGCGGAGGAGGGCACCGCGGTGTCCGCCGACACGAGCACGGCCGTCGGCGTGCTCCACGGGCAGGGCATCGCCAAGGTCGACTCCGGCGTCTACGACACGGTGACCTGCGAGGCCGACTGGCCCGCCGACCCCGCCGCGTACTACGACGACATGCGCCTGTTCCGCGAGCGCTACCACTACCCGGACGGCAACGGCAGCGGTGTCGTCGGAGCGGCGCCGACCAACTGCACGTTCCGCTCGTTCACCCCGGCCGAGGGGCTGGTCCCGGTGAGGCGGGACGGTTATCCCACGGGCGTGGTGATCCAGGCCGACGGCGACCCCGCCACCCAGTACGACGGCGGGCCCGCGATGGCCGCGAGGCTCGGCGACCAGCTGGTCTCCGTGCGGGACAGCGGGCAGCACGGCCACTACGGCACCAACCCCTGCGTCACGGCCAGGATCGACGCCTACCTGATCGGTGGCGTGCTCCCGCCGTCGAGGTCGGAGTGCGCCGACGACCCGCGTCCCCCGGTCCCGGCCGACGGTTCGGGGGAGGCCAGGAGCGCCGCGCGGGAGGACAAGGCGGACCGCGTCCGGGCCGCCGTCGGCACCACCTTCTGGCGGTAGCGGCGGACCGGCTGTCCGACCTCTTAGGACAGTCGGTCCACCGGCCGCCGCACCCGCAACGGGATCCACCCGATGTCCACGATGGAGGGACAGGTCAATGTCACGGATCGATCGTCGAACGGTTCTCCGCGGAGGCGCCGCGGTCGCGTTGTGGGCGGCGACGTCCACCACCCCGGTGGCGGGGCGGGCGTCGGCGACAGCGCCGATCGGCCCCGGCACGCCGGTGGCGCCGCCGGAGCTCGACTCGCCGACGTGGAACGCCCTGCCGCTGCTCGACCGCCAGGTCCTCACGGTGCTGAGCCAGGTCTTCGCGACGTTCCGCGCGCACGCGCGGACGATCTGGGGCGACTACCGGCCCGACCGGACCCAGCTGGTCCTCCCGCACTGGCCGGGCGGCGAGGAGCTGCCCGGCTACGCCTACGTGGTCAACGCACGACGACCAGGGTCGTTGGGCGACGCCCGGCCCGTGGACCTGCCCGGAGCGCTCGGACTCGGTGCGGTGCACCGCATCACCCGCGGCGCGGGGATGGACGCCGCGCTGTCGCCCAACGGCACCATCGGGACCGTCGACATCGCGGGCGTGCCCACGCTGGTCGTCGGGTTCGGCACGTCCGAGGTCATCAGGGGCCTGCTGGACTTCGGCACGTGGCTCGCCGCGAGGGTCCTGGTCCACGAGGCGTTCCACGCCTACGGGTCCACGTGGGCGCCGTACCCGTTGCCCGACGGGCAGACGACGCAGCCGTCCCCGGCCGACTACCCCCGTGACGCCGAGAACGCGGCGTTGGCGCTGCTGGAGGACGCGGTGCTGGCCCTGCCGTCGGACCGGCCCGCCCCGAGCGCGGCCGGGAAGCTGCGCGGCTACCTGGCCATCCGCGCGGTCCGCTGGGACAGGCTGCCGGAGGTGGCCTGGCGGGAAGGTCCCTACCAGTCCGGGGAGGGCACGGCCCGCTTCGTCGAGGACCGGTACGTGCGGCTGGGCGGCCACCAGCTCGCCGACCGGTCCACGGACCTCACGACCGGCCCGGCACTGCTGGCCTGGATCGGCAGGAGGCGCGGGTACCCCGTCGGCGCGTCCTGCGGCGAGCTGCTCGAGTCCGCGGTGGGGCCGTGGTGGCGGACCAGGGCGCCCAGCGGGCGGACTCCAGGCGACATCGCGGCCGAGGTCCTGGGCGTGCCGACGGGGGAGGACCGCGACCGCGTGGTCGCCGAGGCGAAGCAGGCCTTCGACTACGCCGGACTGCTCGACCTGGTGCGTCGAGCCGATCTGCCCCACGCGTGAGACGGGGCAGGGGGCTCAGCGCGTCCGGCGCAGCCCGTCCAGCAGGAGCGTGATGACGCCGTCGGCCTCGGTCCGCCAGTCGGGGCGGTCGTGGGCGGCCCCGATCCCGTGCAGCGCCATCATCACGGCACCGGCGTCCACGTCGTCGCGGACGGCACCGTCCCGCACGGCGGCGGCCACCAGCTCGGTGACGGCCCGCTCCAGCGCCTGACCGCCGTCGGCGACGGTGCTCGAACCGGTGGTCATGAGCGCGGCCAGCGTCCGGGCGAGGCCCTGGTGGGCTTGCATGTGGTCGACCATGCCGCGGAGGAAGGCCGCCAAGGCCTCCTCCGCGGGCAGGGCGGCCCCCAGCTCGCGGGCCCGGTCGCACAGCGTGGTGATCTCCTTGGCGTACACCGCCTCGGCCAGCGCCTCGCGGGTGGGGAACTGGCGGTAGAGCGTGCCGATGCCCACGCCCGCGAGCCGGGCGAAGTCGTCGAAGCGCAGGTCGAAGAACTCCCCGGCGTCGGCGATCTCGCGTGCCTTGGCCAGCACGGCGTCGCGGTTGCGCCGGGCGTCGGCGCGCAGCGGCTTGTCGGCGGTCACGAGCCCTCCGGTTGACAAGTGGAAACAATCTCCATATTTTCGAAAGTGGAGATGAACTCCAGTTCAATCCTACCCCACGAGGTGCGTCGTGAAGATCCTGATGTTCGGCCGAGGCGTGATCGCCACGGTGTACGGCTGGGCCCTGGAGCAGGCCGGGCACGAGGTCGAGTTCTACGTCCGACCCGGCCGGGCGGCGGCCCACGGGGACGCGGTCGACCTCGACCTGCTCGACGCGCGACGACGCGTGCTGGGGGAGCGCGTCGCCCTGTCGTGGCCCGCGCGCTACCGCGAGGACCTGGTGCCGGACCACGACTACGACCTGATCGTGCTGAGCGTCCAGCACTACCAGCTCGCGGAGGCGGCGGCCGCGCTGGCGCCGTACGTCGGCAACGCCACCGTGCTCGTGTTCGGCAACATCTGGGTCGAGCCGTGGACCGCGGTCGAGGCCCTGCCCGCCGGTCAGGTCGCCTGGGGCGCGCCCCAGGCGGGTGGCGGCTTCGACGAGGACGGTGTGCTCCGCGGGCTGCTGCTGCCCTCGGTCGTGTTCGGCACGTTCGGCACGCCCCCGACCGAACGCGAGCTGGCCGTGCGCCGGGTGTTCCGCGAGTCCGGGTTCCGGCTCAAGGAGCAGCCCGACTTCCGCGGCTGGCTGTGGGTCCACTTCGCGGTGGGCGCGGGCGTGCAGTCGCAGGGCCTGCGGCGGGGCTCGTTGGCGCAGCTGGTGGGCGCGACGGGTGACCTGCGCGAAGCGCTGCTGACCACCCGCGAGCTCCTGCCGCTCCTGCGGGCGCGCGGCGTCGACCTGCGCCGCCACCGGGGCAGCGTGCTGCTCTACCGCGCGCCCACCTGGCTGACCGCCCCCGTGTTCGCCTGGGCGCTCACCCACGTCGCGCTGGCGCGGGCGACCTTCGCGAACCACGCCGACCCCGAGGCGGAGGAGCCGCGCGCGGTGTGCCGGGACACCTTGGCGGAGGCACGGCGGCTGGGCGTCCCGGTCCCGCGGCTGGAGGCGGCCGAACCGGGGTTCGCCCGCCAGGCGCAGGGGTGAACCGGGCCGCGCGCCGAGGCCGTCCGGCGCGGGGCGTTCGCGGAACCCCCGTCCCGCGGAGGCGTGCGGTCACATCAGCTGGTGCGCGGCCAGCGCCGCCGGGTTCATGTAGTCGCGGAAGTGCGTCACCTGCCCGTCGTGCCGGGTGATGAACCAGACGCAGCCGATCTCGACGGGGGTGTCGTCGGCGGCGCGGCGGTGGCGCCCCACGCCCTCGACGACGACCTCGTCGCCGCCCTCGTGCAGCCGGAGGACGTCGAAGGACCCGAAGCGCAGGCGTCCCGCGTCGGCGTCATAGACCTCGCGCAGCCGGGCGGCGATCGTCTCCCGGCCCACGAGCCGGACCGGGACGTCGTCCGCGGTGAAGGGGATCTCGTGCACGGCGTCGGGGGCGTAGATGTCCGCCCAGCCGTCGACGTCGCCGACGGCGAGGCGGTCGAACGCCCTGGTCAACCAGTCGGGAACAGCGGGTGCGTGTGGCACGGTTACCTCCACTAGAATTTCGGACTGTGAGTCCAGAAAACCGTAGCAGACTTTCGGACCAGCAGTCCGAAAAGCAGGTCCGGCGTGGTCGCCCCCCGGTCCCCGTGGCGCGCATCCTCGCGGCGGCCGACGGGCTCTTCGGCGCCGCCGACACCGCGGGTCCGATCACGATGGACGACATCGCCACCGCGGCGGGCATCGGCAAGGGGACCCTGTTCCGGGCGTTCGACAGCCGTGACGGCCTGCTCGACGCGTTGTCGGACGCGAAGTTCGCGCCGGTGCGGGAGGCACTGGAGGGTGGGCGGCCGCCGTTGGGGTCCGAGGCGCCCGCACGCGAGCGGGTCGTCGCCTTCCTCGACGCGGTGCTCACCTTCAAGCTCGACAACCGCCACCTCATCCGCGCCCGCGAGGTGTCCTCCACCGGGGCGCTGCGCACCGAGCGCTACCGGTGGATGCAGGACGCGCTGCGCGCGCTGATCGCCGACGCGATGCCCGGTGCCACGGCGGGCGACGCCGGGTACGCCGCCCACGTCCTGCTCGCGGCGATCCACATCGACCTGGTCGAGGAACTGCTCGCCGGTGGACGCACGCCCGAGCGGATCCGCCGCTCGCAGGCGGCCCTCGCGCGAGCGGTGCTCGCCGACGTGCCGGGCTGACGCGTCCGGGTCGTCGCGGACGCACGGTTCCAACCGGACGGTTGGACGATGTCCGCACCGCGTCGGCGGTCGGTGGCGAGTTCTTGCCGGCGACCGTCAGCGGTGCGGATGTGCCATCCGGCGTGCCGCCTCGGCCACGAAGTCGCGGCGCCGCTTGCGTTCGCGGGCCGAGGCGCCGGAGCCGGTGACCATCCGGGCCAGTCGCGGCGCGGTCTGCCACCACGCGGCCAGGGCGATGAGGGAGAACATCAGCATGCCGGGGTCGACGTCGGGGTCGACGACACCGTCGCGTTGCGCCTGGGCGAAAACCTCGACCTTGCGCCGGTAGTGGACGGTCGTCGCCGGGTCGGGCGACGTGTCCTCGGCGCGCAGCTCCTGCCACTGCAGCAGTCGGCCGAGGTGCGGGTGGCTCGCGTGGTAGTCGTACAGCGCGGCGGCGAAGGAACCGATGTCGCGCAACGAGTCCGCGGTCAGCGGGACGGCGGCGGCGAGCCGTTCCAGCTCGGAGTCGATGACGGTCGACCACAGTCCTTGCTTGTTGCCGAAGTAGGCGTACAACCGCTCCTTGTTGACCCCCGCGGTCCGGGCTATCCGGTCCGTCGTGGCACCGGCGAAACCGTGTTCGGCGAACTCCACCACGGCGGCGTCGCGCAACCGCCGCTTGGTCTCCTCGGTGTCCCAGGCCATGGCGGCAATCTAGTCGATCCCAACCGATCGGTTGGACTTCGGCCGCTCCCGCACGTAGCTTGGGACGGGAGTCGCGAGATCCGAAGACCACTCATGTCCAGCAGGAGGTTCAGATGCGCGCGGTCGGCGTCACGAGGTTCGGTGGGCCGGACATGTTGCGGGTGCTGGAGGTCGGGGCCGAACCCCTCGGCCGGGCCGATGTGCGGGTGCGCGTGACGGCGGCCGCCGTGAACCCCACGGACACGATGCTCATCGCCGGGGCCCGCGCCGACGGCGACCGCCCGGCCGGTGGTGTCGCCGTGCCCGGCATGGACGTCGCGGGCGTCATCACCGAGGTCGGCCCCGACGTGCCCGCCCGGCTGAGTCCGGGCGCGCGCGTGATGGCGATCGTGGTCCCGTCCGGCGACCACGGCGGCTACCGCGAGGAGCTGGTGCTGCCGTCGGCGTCGGTGACGGCCGTGCCGTTGGGGTGCACCGACGCCGAGGCGTCGACGCTGCCGATGAACGGCCTGACCGCGCGCCTCGCCCTGGACCTCATGCGGTTGCGCCGCGGCGGGACCATCGCGGTGACCGGTGCGGCCGGAGCCTTCGGCGGGTACCTCGTCCAGCTGGCCAGGCACGAGGGCCTGACCGTGGTCGCCGACGCCGCACCCGCGGACCGCGCGATGGTGGCCGCCTTGGGCGCCGACGTCGTCGTCGACCGGGGGCCGGACGTCGCGGCGCGGATCCGCGACCACTTCCCGGACGGGGTCGACGGGCTCGCGGACGGCGCGGTCCAGGGCGACGAAGTGCTCTCCGCGGTGCGCGACGGCGGCGTGTTCGCCACCGTCCGCGGCTACCGGGGCGACGGCGCGCGGGGCATCAGGGTCGCCGTGGTGGGCGTGCGCGACTACGCCGCGAACTGGGAGAAGCTGGACGGTCTGCGCGAGCTGGCCGGACAGGGCGCGCTCACACCGCGCGTGGCGGGCACGCTGCCGCTCGACCAGGCCGCGGAGGCCCACCGCAGGCTGGCCGCGGGCGGCACGCGCGGACGACTGGTCCTCCTGCCGGAGTAGACCGCCGCTGTCCGATGTGGACGATCGGACAGCGCGGACCGGTCCGAGGCACGCCGGAAGGGTGGCCCACCCGGGAGGAGGTGGACCACCCTGGACCAGGGGTCGGTCAGAACGCGATGGCGTTGTCGCTCAGGACGTCGCCGACGTCGAGGTGGCCGAGGTCCGCGACGTGGCTGATGTCGCCGATGCCGGACACGCCGCCGAGCGCGGAGGTCACGTCGCCGACGTGGCCGACGCCGCCGAGCACGTCACCGGCCTGCGCGATGTCGCCGAGGTGCAGGGCGTTGTCGGTGACGGTGCCGGTGAGGCCGGACAGGTCGCCGCCGAGGACGTCGCCGGTGCCGAGACCGGTGGTGATGTCCTGGACGGTCCCGGTGACGTGGGTGGTGTCGAGGACGTCGGCCCCGGAGGAGAGGTCGCCGACGAGGTCGGTCACCTGGCTCTGCGCGGTGATGTCGTGCACGACCTCGGTGACCTTGGCGTGCGCGGTGAGGTCGTTCACGCTGTCCAGCGAGCCGCCGAGGACGTCGGCGTCGAGGCCGTCGCCCAGGTCCGTCACGGCGGAGAACTGGCTGGTCAGCTGCTGCGCGGTGGCCGTGACACCGGTGAGGGCGCTGGTGTCCGGCAGGCCGAGGGCGCCGCTGTCGAGGACGTCGAGGGCGTTGTCCGAGGACAGCGACCCGAACACGCCGCCGAGTCCCTGAACGGGGGAGTGGTCCAGGACGAGCGGGAGGATCTCCTGCACGTCCAGCGCGGAGACGTCGCCCAGTCCGGCGGTCTGGAGGACGCCCTCGGGGTCGGCCTGGAACGCCGAGAGTGCCTGCGAGTCGTTCAGCAGGTGGGAGGCGAAGTCCTGCAGCGTCTCGAACGTGACCATCTGGATGAGCTCCTGAGAGGGGGGAATCGGGTGTGGCTGACAAGGAGCAACACTAGGGACGTCGTCACTGTCCGCACATCGGGTGACACACCTAGTTCCGAACGTGGTAGCCCGTTAGGGGGAATGCGGACATCGACCTAGGGGGACGGGGGTGTCCGACCATTCCCCCTAACGGGTTAACCATCAGTCGTACGGGGAAGTCGGGTGGAGATCCACTCGACCGCCTGGTCAGCGGGTGGGACCGGGGTGTCGGACGTGTGCGGGCCGGTGCGCTCGGCCGCGAACGCGTCGGGAAGTCCCTGGTGCGCTCCCGTCAAGAAGCCCCAGGCGCGTTCCGTGTCGGAGTCCGATGTGGACGGTCCCGGTCCAGCGGGGCGACGCCGGGCGCGCCGTCCTCCTGGCCGATCTCCGGCACCCGGCGCACGGCCAGCGCGCCCGCGATCCCGAGCAGCGCGAGGAAACCGAAGAACGCGGTGTACCCGCCGAGGCCCAGCAGCAGCGGCGCGGACAGCGGGACCAGGGACTGCGGCAGCATGTTCGCGATGTTGACGATGCCCAGGTCCTTGCCCGCGTTCGCGCCGTCGGGCAGCACCCGCACGCACATCGCCATGTCCACGGCCAGGAACGTGCCCATCCCGACCCCCATGACGCCCGCCGCGACGAACACGACGGAGGTCGACGGCGCGAACGCCAGCAGCGCCATCGCGACCACGCCGATCAACGCCGACACCACCACGAACGGCTTCTGCCGCCGCAGCACGTCCGAGAGGTGCCCCGCGCCGAGGCTCGCGATGATCGCGGTGGGCACGAGGATCGCCGACCACGTCAGCACCAGCCCGCCGACGTCGGCCTGGCTCACGCCGAACCGCTGGATCAGGTAGAGCGAGACGTAGCTGCCCGCCGCGTAGGTGGCGGTGATGAGGAACCGCACCAGCCACGCCCAGCCGAAGGCCGGGTGGCGGCGCGGGTCGAGCCAGAACGTCCGCAGCACCACGCCGATCCCGCCGTGCCCGTCCCGGCGCGGGCGCGGCCTGCCCTCGCGGATCAGCAGCACCGACACCACACCCGCCACGGCCGCGATCGCGGCGACCACCCGCCACTGCAGCGCCGACCCGGCGGGCAGCGCGGTGACGATCGCCAGCCCCAGCAGCGGGGCGAGCGGGATCACCAGGCCGAGGAGCCCGGAGGCGAGACCGCGCCGCCGCGGGGGCACCTGGTCGGCGAGCACGGCGGTCGTCGCGGACTGCTGGAAGCTGAACAGCGCCTTGGCAAGGCACCACAGCAGGACCACCTGCCACACCGCCGACGTCTCGCCGAGCGCGACCACCGCGGCCGCCCCGGCGAGCGCCCCGAAGAGGATCCACGTCCGGCGGCGGCCCAGCGGGAACGCCGCCAGGTCGCTGATCCGGCCCGCGATCGGGGTGGACACCAGCACGACGACGGCGGCGAGGCCGGTGACCAGGCCGAAGGAGTCCGTCGCCGCCCCGGTGTCGGAGGTCAGGGCGGTCAGCCGCAGCGCCAGCAGCAGCTGCAACGGGGTGATGATCGCGATGTACACCCCGAACTGAGAGGTCAGCAGCGCGGCGGCGAGTCGGCCGAACCCGGTGGTCCCGGTGCCGGGGGCGTCGATGCTCATCCGGTTCTCCTCCGCGCGTGCCAGTCGGTGTGCGGTCGGCGACAAAGGGAGGTGACAGCACGTCACCAGTCGGTGAATCTTCTTGGGGGAATCGGATATCGGTCAACCGCTGTAATGGTGAATATCGATTACCGTCCGGTCAATGGCGTAATTGAGACAGGGGGCTTGACGCCGTGAGCGCGTGATCGTTAGCGTTCCAGTGGATTTGATCGGCGCAAGAAGTCTGACCGAATGTGGTTCGCCTCACCGGGAAAGGCTGGTCTCGTGGCCCGGATCATCCACCAATTATCCCTCAACGAGAATTGTTCGCCGCCGTTGCCGGGTGTGGTCGAGGCGTTGTCGGGCGCGCTGGACCAGGTCCACCTCACCCTCGACGCGCTGGCCGACGGCCTCGCGGCCGACCTGGCCGGACGCCTGGGGCTCGACGCGGGGCGGGTGGTGGCCGGAGCCGGGTCCGGGGCGCTGCTCCAGCAGTTCCTCACGGCGCACGCCGGTGCGGGGACGACGGTGGTGCACACCTGGCCGTCGTTCGAGATGTACCCGCTGCTGATCCGCAACGCCCTGGCGGAGCCGGTCGCGGTGACCGGTCCCGACGACCGGCAGGACCTGGCGGCCGTGGCGGCCGCGGTCACCCCGGACACCTCGGTCGTGCTGCTGTGCAACCCGAACAACCCCACCGGTGAGGTGCTCGACGCCGCCCGGCTCCGCGACCTGCTCGACGCCCTGCCGCCGCACGTGCTCGTGCTGGTCGACGAGGCCTACCGGGAGTTCGCCGCCCCGGACGCGATCGCCGACGCCGTGGAGCTGCACAGGACCGACGACCGGGTGGCGGTCGTCCGGACCTTCTCCAAGTCCCACGGGCTGCTGGGCCTGCGCGTCGGATACCTGGTGGGGGCGGCCGAGGTCGTCGCGCCGGTGCGCCGCACCACGCCGTTCTACCGCGTCCCGACCATCGCCCAGGCGGCGGCGGTGGCCGCGCTCAAGGCCGAGCCGGAGATGCGGGAGCAGTGCGAACGGGTGGCCGCCGAGCGGGACCGCGTCCGGTCCGGGCTGCTGGACCTGGGCTTCGACGTGCCGCCCAGCGGCGGGAACTTCCTGTGGCTGCGGCTCGGTGCGCGCAACCGGGAGTTCGTGGAGCACCTGGCCGAGGACGGCATCGCCGTCCGCGCACTGGCGGGCGGCTCGGGGGTGAGGGTCAGCACCGGCATCCCCGAGGCCAACGACGCGGTCCTGCGCGCGGCGGGCCGGTTCGCCGCCGGACTCGCCGCGGCCCGCACGACGCCCGCCTCGACCGACCACCGCTGACCGGGGCACCGCGGGCCGGGTGCCGCGCGTGCCCGGCCCGACGGCGCCGACCTCGTGATCCCCCACTCGTGACGAGCCCCCGGTCCCGGCCGGGTGAGAGGAACCCGAATGACTTCGGTGCACGTCGACCCCGATCCGTTCACGGAGGTCCTCGAAGCGGCGATCGCCGAGGGAGCCGAGGTCCTGTTCGGCGCCCAGCGCGACGACGGCGTGTTCGACTACGGCGAGGACAGCCTGACCTCGACCCTGGGCACGGTCGGCGCGGTGTCGGCGCTGCACTTCGCCGACCCCGTGGGCAGCGCCGACCTGATCGCCGCGGGCGCCGGGTGGCTCAGGCGCACCCAGAACGAGGACGGCGGCTGGGCGATGGTCCCCGGCCTGCCGAGCGAGGCGGGCCCGACGGCGGTCGCCTCCGCCGTCCTGCACCTGGTCGACCCGGAGGGCAGCGCGACCCCGGTCGCCACCGGGCAGCGCTGGATGGACGACCACGGCGGCCTGGACGCGATCCCGCACCCCGAGGTCGTCTCGTGGTGCCGCCAGTACTACGGCTTCGTCGGCTGGCTGGCCCCGGAGGACATGCGCCGCTTCCCGCTGGAGCTGGCGCTGCTGCCCGGCCTGTACCGCAGGCTGTTCGACCTGCGCCTGCCGATGGCGTCCGCGCTCGGCCTCGCCCAGGCCCGGCACAAGCCGCTCACCCGGCTCCAGCGCGCGCTGGCCCGCTGGGGGGAGCCCAACGCGCTGAAGGTGGTCCGGCAGGTCTACGAGCACGAGGGCTCGACCGGGGCCTGGTGCGAGAACGCGTGGGTCACCGGGCTGGTCTGCACCGGTCTGGCCCGCGCGGGTCTGGCGCCGGACATGGTCGCCGCCGCCGTCGGGTGGTTCCACCGGTCCATGGCGCCCGACGGCTCGTGGGAGACCGGCCCGCTCGACGCGGCCTGGACGATGTACGCCGCGCGCGGCCTCGCCGAGGCGGGCTACGCGGGCGACCCGCGGCTGGCGGCCTCGGTCCGGCTGTTCGTGCGCATCCAGCAGCACCGCCCGTTCCTGGCGTTCGGCTGCCCGCCGGGCTACTGGGGCTGGTCGGGCACGGAGGGCTGGCCCTCGACCCTGGAGACGGGAGAGGTCCTCTCCGTGCTGTGCAGGCTGCCCGGCGACGAGCAGGCGGACGCGGTCCGCCGGGGGGTCGACTGGCTCACCCGCGTGCAGGACACCCGCGGGTCCTGGGGCCTCTGCGTGCGCAACACCAAGGTGGCCAACAGCGGTCCGTGCCCGATGACCACCGTGCAGGCCGTCGACGCCCTGCTCGACGCGGGTGTGCCCGCCGGCGACCGCCGGGTGCGCCGCGCACTGGGCTGGCTGGCGCGGGTCCAGAGCCCGGAGGGCACCTTCGAGTCGGTCTGGTACCGGCACCACACCATGGGCACCGCGGCCGTGCTGGAGACCTTCTCCAGGGTCGGGCGCGCGGCCGACGAGCCCGCCCGCCGGGCGGTGGCCTGGCTGGAACGCACCCGGCTGCCCGACGGGTCGTGGGGGGACGGTTCCGGCGCGCCCGGCACGGTCGAGGAGACCGGCTGGGCGGTGTCCTCCCTGCTGGCCGCGGGCGCGGACCCGGCCACCGTGCGGTCGGGCGTGGACTGGCTGCTGGCGCGCCGACGGCCCGGCGGCGGGTGGCCGTCGGAGAACGTGCACGAGTACGTGCGCTTCGTGAGCCGGTACAGCAACCCCGCGTTCGCCCACGGGATGGCGCTGCGCGCGCTCGGCCGCTACCGGACGGCGACCCGGCGGGACACGACTTCGTGAGCCGCCGGTCCCACCAGCTGACCCCAGGAACCGGAGAGGCCCGATGACCGGCACGACGCACGAGGACTCCTTCACCGAGGACTACTGGCGCGACCCGCACGAGACCCTCGCCAGGACGCGCGAGACCAGCCCCGTCCGCGAGGTCGAGTTCGAGACCGGGCCGACCTGGCTGGTCACCCGCTACGCCGACGTGCGCGCCGGGCTCACCGACGAGCGGCTGGCCAAGGACTGGCGGTCGAGCCTCCCGGAGGAGGAACGGGCCTCCGCGCCACCGGGGCTGCCCGCGCCGATGTCGCACATGCTGACCTCGCTCGACCCGCCGGAGCACACCCGGCTGCGGAACCTGGTCGTCCAGGCGTTCACCGCGCGCCGGATCGCCGAGCTGCGCCCGCGGGTCGAGGCCGTCGCCGCCGAGCTGCTCGACGCCCTGCCCGAGCACGAGCCGGTCGACCTCGTGGCGCGGTACGCGATCGTCCTGCCGATGGTGGTGATCTGCGAGCTGCTCGGCGTTCCCGAGATCGACCGCGAGGAGTTCGCCCGCCTCTCGACCGTCCTCATCGACGAGTGCCCCGAACCCGAGATGGTCCTGGCCTCCACCCGGATGGCCGACTACCTGGAGGGCCTGGTCGCCGCCAAGCGCGCGGCACCGGACAGCGCGCTGCTGTCCGCGCTGATCACGGCGTCGGACGAGGGCGACCGGCTCTCCGACCTGGAGATCGTGGCGATGGCGATGCTGCTGCTCATGGCGGGCCACGAGACCACCGCCGTGTTCATCACCAACAGCGTCCGCGCGCTGCTGGCCGACCCGGCCGGGCTGGACCGCCTCGCCTCCCCGGCGTCCGCCCCGTCCCTGGTCGAGGAGCTGCTGCGCTGGCTCTCGCCCGCCATCAACGCCTCGCTGCGCTTCGCCACGGAGGACCTGGAGATCGGCGGGGTGGCGATCCGCAGGGGCGAGTCGGTGATGCTGTCGACCGGCGGCGCCAACCGCGACCCCGCCCAGTTCCCGGAACCGACGAGGTTCGACCCGGACCGCGACACCGCCGGCCACCTGGCCTTCGGCCACGGGATCCACCGCTGCCTGGGGGCGGCCCTGGTCCGGCTGGAGGGCGAGGTGGGCCTGTCCGCCCTGTTCAGCCGGTTCCCGCTCATGCGGGCGGCCGCCGACCCCGCGGACCTGACCTTCCGCCGCAGCGTCCACGTCCACGCCCCGCGCACGTTCCCGGTCGTGCTCGGTCCCAGGACCGAACCGGGCGAGTGACGCGCCGCCGGTCGCGGTCGTCCCGACGGCCGCGACCGGCCTGGACTCGCCGGGGGAGCGGACCTCGGCCCGCGCCCCCGCAGCCTCACTCCTTCACGGTCGTCGCCGACATCCCGGCCTCCTGGAACCTGCCCCACCGCGGCTCCGCCCCGCGCGGCTCGTCACCCATCACGGTGACCCGCTGCCCCACCCGGCGCCCCGCGTAGTCGTTCACCGCGTAGTGCTGGGTCGCCCTGTTGTCCCACATCGCCACCGCGCCCTCCACCCACCGGTACCGGCAGGTGCGCTGCGGGCTCTCCGACACCGCGAACAGGTGCTCCAGCAGCGCGTCGCTCTCACCCTTGCTGAGCTGGAGGATCCGCCGGGTGAACATGCGGTTGACGTAGAGGCTCCGGCGGCCGGTGACCGGGTGCGTCCGGACCACCGGGTGCTCGGCCTCGCTGCGGAACGTGCCGTTCGGGTGGACGAACAGGTGCGACGCCGTGGTGCCCTCCAACAGGTCCCGGATCGGTTCCGACAACGCCTCGTAGGCGAGGTACTGGTTGCTCCACATCGTGTCGCCGCCCGATTCCGGCGTCAGCGTGATCTGCAGGACGGAGGCGATGGGCGGGCTTTGGGCGAACGTCACGTCGGTGTGCCAGACATCGGCGCGCGCGCCTTGTTCGGAATCGAGCACGACGATTTTGTCGTGGCCTTCCAGTTTCGGCAGGAAGGGGTGCACCTCCAACTGCCCGAACCGGCTGCCGAACGCCTCGTGGGCCTGCGGGGTCAGGCCGCCCGCGTCCGGGAAGAAGAGCACGAGATGGCGCATGAGCAGGTCGTGGACCTCCTTGAACTGCTCGTCGTCGACCGAGCCGAGGTCGACGCCGTACACCTCGGCGCCGAGGGAACCGGAGATCGGGCGAACCTGGAATGGCATGTCGTACGCCTTTCTTCTGATGTGCGCGATCGAATTCCGTGCGCGTGTCCGGCGGCACGGTCGACAGGGATTTCGGAATGCTCGTCGTTTCTCTTGACCGCCTTCGCGCGACGATGTCAGGATCTTGGTGGACGAATCGTCTCCCGCCCTATCGAGGGGAATTCATCGGAATGACCGCACAGGACGAGTTGGCGAAGATGGTCGACCTCGCGACGCCGTTCGCGGTCAGGGTGGCCGTCACCCTGCACCTGCCCGAGCTGATCGACGGCGGCACCACCGGGCTCGCCGAGCTGGCCGCCTCCGCCGGGGCCGTCCCCGACGCGTTGCGCAGGCTGCTGGACCACCTCACCTCCATCGGCTTCTTCGCCCGGCCGCGGCCCGGCGTCTACGCGTTGACCGACGTGTCGCGCCTGCTGCTGAGCGAGGACTACGGCGCGGCGCGCAGCTGGCTCGACAGCGAGGGGCCGGGCGCGAGGATGGACCTCGCCTTCGCGGGCATGGCGCACTCGGTGCGCACCGGCAAGTCCGCCTACGGGGTCGTGCACGGCGTCCCGTTCTGGGACGACTACGGCGCCGACGAGGAGCTGCGGGTCTTCTTCGGCGGGATCATGGCCGTCCACGCCTGGCAGACCGGCCCGGTCGTGGCCACCGAGGTCGACTGGACGTCCAGCCGTCGGGTGCTGGACGTCGGGGGCGGTGTCGGCGCGCTGCTGGCCGAGGTGCTCAAGGCCAACCGGCACCTGACCGGCGCCGTCCTGGACCTGCCCCCGGTCGAGCCGGACGCCACCACCGCGCTGAAGGAGGCCGGGGTGTCCGACCGGGCGGGCTTCGTGCCCGGCAGCTTCTTCGACCCGCTGCCCACCGGCTACGACACCTACGTGATCTCCAGGGTCGTCACCGACTGGGACGACGAGGACGCGCTGCGGATCATGACCCGCGCCGCCGAGGCCGTCGGCACCGGCCGGGTGCTGGTCGTGGAGGTGCTGGCCGGGCAGGAGCACGCGAAGAACAACTCGTCGTTCGACCTCCAGTCGCTCGCCCTGCTCGGCGGCCGGGAGCGCTCGGAGGAGGACTTCGTCGCACTCGCCGGGCGCGCCGGGTTCGCCACCGCCACCGCCCGCCGCTGGGACAGCGGGCTGCTCGTCGTGGAGTGCGGGCTCTGAACCAGGACGTCGACGGGGGTGGTCGGCCGGGTGGGTCCGTCCGGTCGACCACCCCGCGGCGGCTTCGTGGCACGGGTGCCGCACCGGCACGGGATCCCGGCGCGCCGTCACCGCGACCGCGCCCAACCCGGCAGCCGCCCGCCCCTCGGGTCGGGCAGCACGCCCAGCTGGTGCAGCCGGTCCAACGGGGTGAGGGGGTGCTGCCCCAGCCCCGCCATGTTGTGCATGATCGTGTAGCGCAGCCGCCGGTTGCCGCCGGTCTTGCGCAGCGCGCGGCGGCCCAGCACCCGCACGAGCGGCGACAGGTCGCTGATCATGCGGGTGGCGTTGTGGCTGGTCGTCCCGACGTGCGCCAGCGCCTGCCTGCGCTCGGCGCTCCACTCGCGCAGCCGCGGCCGCAGCAGGTCCGGTGACAGGTCGCCGTCGAGCGGGCGCAACCGCGTCGCCAGGCTCGCCGCGTCCAGGATCGAGCTGTTCATGCCCTGACCCGCCGCCGGGTGCACGGCGTGCGCGCTCTCCCCGATCAGCACCAGCCCGTCGGCGGTCAGCGACGTGGCCAGCGCCCGCCCCACCGGCAGCACCTGCCGGGTCGGCCAGGCGCGGGCGACGTCCTCGCGCAGCGGGGCGAACGCCGGGACGTCGCGCACCAGGCCGTCGACCCACCCGGCCGCGGCGGTCGCGTCCACGCCCCGGAGCTCGTCCGGTCCGACCTGCACGTACAGCCGTGCCCGCCCGCCGGGCAGTGGGTAGCGCATCGCCAGGCCGCGCGGGGTCGCGTAGGTGGATACGTCGTCGCCCGGCGCCTGGCCGGTCAGCTCGAACGCCGCCAGCCGGTGCTCGTAGTCGGTGCGCACGACCTCGATCCCGGAGGCGCGGCGCAACCGCGAGGACACCCCGTCGGCCGCCACGACCAGCGCCGCCGTCAGGTCGCCGCCATCGGTGCGCACGCCCGTCGTGCGGCCGTTCTCGTCGCGCAGCAGCTCGCGCACCAGCACCCCGCGCCGCAGCTCGACCCCGGCGGGCAGCGTGCGGCTCAGCGCGCCCAGGATCACGTGGTAGTCGTGCACGAGCAGCCACGGCCGCTCGGTGGGCAGCGTCCGGTAGTCCATCGTCATCAGCGCCGCGCCGTGCGGGTCGCGCGCCACCAGGCCCGACAGGCGCAGCGCGCCGTCTGCGTCCAGCTCGTCGACGACACCCCAGTGCGCGAGCACGCCCGCCGCGCCGGGTTGCAGCAGCTCGCCCTTCGGCACGGCCCTGACCGCGCGCTGCTTGTCCAGCACCAGCACGCGCAGGCCGAGCCCGCCCAGCGCGTGCGCCGCCGCGAGCCCGGCGACCCCGGCCCCGCACACCACCACGTCCACGTCGGTACTCATGCCCAGCCCCGTCCCCGGTCGTCGTAGTACCTCACGCGTGTCATGAGGCGGTCGCCCTCCGCAGGCCCGCCGGGGGGATCTCGTGCCGGGCGCGCATCGCGTGCTGGGTGACGACGCTGAACGCGACGACCGGCAGCAGCACCGCCACCGCGACCGGCGCGCCCGCACCGGCGGCCGTCACCGCGCACGCCAGCACGAGCCGTTCGGCCACCAGGACCTCGTGGGCGCGCAGCGCCGACTCGCGGGTGATGCCGTCGCCCTGGGTCAGCAGCCCGCCGAACACCCACGCGCCGATCGCGGTGGCCACCACCAGCAGCGTCAGGTAGGACGTGCGGTCGGGCAGCGGCACCAGCACGGACGCCACGGCGGCGACCAGCGCCGAGCCGTAGAGGGCCTGCGCCAGGCGCGCGCCGTAGGCGACACCCCGTTGCACCGGCACCGACCGGTACCCGCCCG
This sequence comes from Umezawaea tangerina, assembly GCF_003002815.1. Taxonomy (GTDB): domain Bacteria; phylum Actinomycetota; class Actinomycetes; order Mycobacteriales; family Pseudonocardiaceae; genus Umezawaea; species Umezawaea tangerina. Next base: position 94,448 of record NZ_PVTF01000011.1, read on the forward strand.
CCTCGTCGCCCTCCACGTCCCGCACCGCGCCGACCAGGTTGGACGCGGCGTCGTGCAGCAGGAACACCACGGCGAACGGCACCGCCGTCCACACGCGGCCGTCGGGCACGCAGGTGGCGCCCGCGAGCACGGCCAGCGAGGTCAGCGCCCCGCGCACCAGGTTGCCGGAGATGCCGCGCCCCTTGCACAGGCGGCTGTAGGCGGCGATCCCGGCCACGCCGACCACCAGCAGCACCAGCACCCGCCAGCCCGCGACCGCCGCCGCTGCCGCCGCGACGACCTCGCACACCACCGCCGAGAGCAGCGCGGCGCGCGGGCCGAGCCGCCCCGAGGGGATGGGGCGCTGGGGTTTGTCGATCGCGTCCAGGTCGCGGTCGAGCCAGTCGCCCAGGTAGTGCCCTCCCAGCCAGACCAGCACGGGGATCAGGACGGCCGCGACCAGGTGCCGCGGCTCGGGGTGGCCGCCCGCGACGGACGCGCCCGCCAGCCCGACGACACCGGGGTAGGGCAGCGTGTACGGGCGCCACGTCTGGACGTGTGCTTCGACGGTGCGCCGCCAGGTCGCCACGGCTACCGCCTCCGGTCGACCGACATGTCCGCGACCTCGGCGAGCATCGCGGTGTGCTCGTTGGCGGGCAGGTCGGCGAGGTAGGACTTCGCGAGCGCGACCTCGGCCTCGGCGTGCTCCACCGCGCGCTTGAGCGCGCCCGTCTCGTCGAGCACGTCCCGCAGCGCCGTGAACGCCTCCTCCGGCGTCAGCTCACCGCTGAGCGCGCCCACCACCCGTGCGCGCTGCTCCGGCGTGCCGGTCTCGTGGGCGAGCAGCACCGGGTAGGTGGGGCGCAGGTTGCGCAGGTCGCTCAGCCCGGACTTGCCGGTGACGGCGGGGTCGGACAGGTAGGGCAGCAGGTCGTCGTGCATCTGGAACGCGAGACCGAGGTGCTCGGCGTACTGGCCCACCGCGTCGACCACGGCGGGCTCCGCGCCGCCGAGCACCGCGCCCGCCCGGCACGCGCCGCGGAACAGCGCCCCCGTCTTGAGCGCCATCACCGTCACGTACTCCGCCAGCGGGCGCGAGGGGTCGGTGGCCATCGCGCCCTCCAGCGCCTGGCCGCGGCACACGTCCACCGCGGCGTCGGAGATCGCGCGCACCGCCCGCAGCGCGGCCGCCTCCGGCACACCCCGGTCGACGCAGGTCGTCACCGAGCCGAACGTGCGCATCATCAGCGCGTCGCCGGTGACGATGGCGTCGGGCACGCCGAAGCGGTGCTGCACCGACGGCCTGCCCCGGCGCGTCTCGTCGCCGTCGATCACGTCGTCGTGCACCAGCGACCCGACGTGCAGGTACTCCACCGCGAGCGCGGCGGGCACGACCTGCTCCACGTCCCCGCCGACCGCGCCCGCCGCGGCGGTGAGCAGCAGGGGGCGCAGCAGCTTGCCCGGTATGAGCAGCGCGTAGCGGGAGATGGCGAGCACCGGGTCGTCCTGCTCCGGCCACTCGCCGTGCAGCGCCTCGCGCAGCCGGGACACGACCGCCTCGGCGGCGGGGGAGAAGCCCTTGCGGGTGTACTCGCCGACCAGCGCGATCACCGCGTCGTTGGCCTCGCGCGTCCCCACGGTCACCCGGACGCCCAACCCTCCCACGTCGCCGACCGCCACCCCGTGCTCGGCGAGGAACTCGACCAGTGGCGGTCCCTCCGCCCCCAGCGGGAGCCACAGGTAGTTGCCCGCGCTCGGCGGCACCGGCAGGCCGTGGTCCAGCAGCGCGGTCCGCAGCCGGTCGCGCTCGACGCGCACCGCGGCGCACTGCGCGCGCATCCGGTCCTCCGCGGCCAGCGCGGCGATGGCGGCGGCCTGGGCGACCGTGCTGACCCGGAAGAAGGGCGCGGTGCCGCGCAGCGGCGTGACGACCCGCTCCGCCGCCACCAGGTAGCCCACCCGCAGGCCCAGCAGGCCGTGCGACTTGGAGAACGTCCTGACCACCACGACGCGGGGGTCCTCGCGGTGCAGGGCCAGCGCGTCGGCGATCTCGGCGGGGTCGGAGAACTCGCGGTACGCCTCGTCCACGACCAGCAGCACGTCCGGTGGCAGGGCGTCCAGCAGCCGCCGCACCTCGGCGTGGCCCAGCACCGACCCCGTGGGGTTGTTCGGGTTGCACAGCAGGACGGCCCTGGTCCTGGGCGTCACCGCGGCGGCCGTCGCGTCGACGTCCGTGCCGTACCCGTCGGCCAGCGGCAGCACGACCGGCGTGGCACCGGTGTTGCGCACGAGCGGCCCGTACCCCCAGAACGACGGCGAGGCGTGCACGACCTCGTCGCCGGGCCCGGCCGTACCGTCGAGCAGCTGCTGGAGCACCGCGCCGGAGCCCGCCCCGACCAGCACCTCGGAGGCGGGCACGCCGAGGTGGGCCGCGATGGCGGCGGTGAGCCCGTCGGACATCGCGTCCAGGGTCAAGTGGGAGTTGTCGGCGGCTGCTATTACCGCTTCTCGGACTCCGGGCAGCGGAGGGGCGAAGTTCTCATTGAGGGAAAGCTGGTGGACGATGTTCGGCACGCTGAGGTCCCCGTTCACCGGTCGAGCCGTCAGGAAAACATCGAAGGCGTTCCGAACAACCTCTACCGAATTGACGGCTTCCTGGGAAGGGGGATGACGCATTGTGGAGAACGCGCTAAAGGGCGACCGGATGGACGCGGATGTCGATAGCTCCGGTTAACACACCGTCAACTCGGCGAATCTTATCCGCGACAGAATTCGTGCTAAGGCGGTCGGCAGCCGCTGGGTCGTCCGGAGCAGCGCTCGGCTGATCGGTTCGCGGCTGTTCGTGTGACGCCGTCGCGCGGCCGGACCGGTGCGCGGACCGGAGGTGCCGGCGGTACGGCCCCTTCGTGCCGCGAGTCCGGCGAGAACATGACAATCCCGAACGGGGGCGATACCCGAATGGGCTAGGAGGGTGTCTCACGTGGCAGGTCGCGGCCCCTCCGCGGCGTCGCTCGCGCCGACTGTCCGATGTGGACTCAAGTGCCGGGATGGCCGGCGGTGTGGGCGACCTGGTCGTTTTTCGTCCACATCGGACGGTCGATGCGATGGTGGGACGAGCCGGTCGGGCGGCCTCCGATCAGTGCGACCCGCCGACGCCGACCGTGCCCGCGAGGATGAGGCCCGCGGCGATGAGCAGGGCGTGCGGCACGACCACGCCCGCGGTGAAGAACGCCGCGGCGACGGCCAGGAGCACCCACTTCACCCGGCGGGAGAGGCGGAACGGACGGGGCGGCTCGACGTGGGCCGTCCGCCGGTGCCGGTCGATCCCGGCCACGGGCCTGCGTCGGGTGGGGCGGGGCGCGGGGGTGCGCGGCGCGCGTCGGACGAGGGGCTGCTCCTCGGTTCGGACCACGGTCTCCTCCTGGCGGGTTCGGCGGGGGCGGGGTCTTCGCCTCCACTGTCCCTGTGCCCGCGCCGCGGCGCGATCGGGTCGCGGGCCCATTCCAGGCCGGTCCTGACCGCCATCGCCGCTGTGGCGGGATCGGGGGAGAGGACCCAACATGGGTGTTGCCACGGATGGACAGGCACCCGGTTCTCCGGTCACCCTCGCAGGCGTGTCGGGTCGTGATCACCAGGAGGCAGCGCGCGTGTCCTTGTTCGGCAGGATCTTCCTGCTCAACGCCGTGGCGATGGTCGCGGCCGTCGCGCTGCTCGTGCTGGGGCCGATCACGGTGTCCACGCCCGCGCTGCTCGCCGAGATCCTCATCCTCGTCGCGGGGCTGGCCGTCCTGCTGGTCGCGAACGCCGCGCTGATCCGGCTGGGGCTGGCGCCGCTGGAACGGCTCACCAGGGCGATGACCACGATCGACCTGCTCAAACCGGGGCCGAGGCTGACCGCGTCGGGGCACGGCGAGATCGCCGACCTGATCACGACGTTCAACGGGATGCTCGACCGGCTGGAGGCCGAGCGCGGGTCCAGCTCGGCCCGGGCGCTGTCCGCGCAGGAGGCCGAGCGCCGCCGGGTCGCCCAGGAGTTGCACGACGAGGTCGGCCAGTCCCTGACCGCCGTGCTGCTGGACCTCAAGCGGGTCGCCGACCGCGCGCCCGCGCCCACGGGCGACGAGCTGCGGCAGGTCCAGGAGACCGTCCGCAGCACGCTGGACGAGGTGCGCCGGATCGCCCGCCGGCTGCGGCCGGGGGTGCTGGAGGAGCTGGGGCTGGTCAGCGCGCTCACGGCGTTGGCGGCGGAGATCTCCGAGCACACCGACGTCGCGGTGCGGCGCACGTTCGACCGGCACCTGCCGGATCTGGACGAGGAGACCGAGCTCGTCGTGTACCGGGTGGCGCAGGAAGGGCTGACCAACACCGTCCGGCACGCCGGCGCGCGGCGGGTCGAGCTGCTGCTGCGCTCGACGTCGGCCGGGGTCGAGCTGTGCGTCCGCGACGACGGCGAAGGCCTGGGCGACTCCGTCGAGGGCGCCGGCATCCGGGGCATGCGGGAACGCGCGCTGCTGGTCGGCGCGGATCTGGCCGTCGGACCCGCCCCGCGGCGGGGCACCGAGGTCCGGCTCGTGGTCCGGACGTCCGGGCGAGCCTCGTGACGCCCGGCACCAGGCCGGTGCGGATCCTGCTCGCGGACGACCACGCGCTGGTGCGCCGCGGCGTCCGGCTGATCCTCGACAACGAGCCGGACCTGACCGTGGTGGGGGAGGCGGGCGACGGGGCGGAGGCGATCGCCATGGCCCGCGCGGACCTGCCCGACCTGGCCATCCTGGACATCGCGATGCCGAGGCTGACCGGCCTGCAGGCCGCGCGCGAGCTGTCGCGGCTGCTGCCGGACCTGCGCATCCTCATCCTCACGATGTACGACAACGAGCAGTACTTCTTCGAGGCGCTCAAGTCCGGCGCCTCCGGGTACGTGCTCAAGTCGGTCGCCGACCGGGACCTGGTCGAGGCCTGCCGGGCCGCGATGCGCGGCGAGCCCTTCCTGTACCCCGGCGCGGTCGCCTCGCTCATCCGCAACTACCTCGACCGGGTGCACGACGGCGAGAGCGTCCCCGCGAAGGCGATCACCGACCGCGAGGAGGAGATCCTCAAGCTCGTGGCCGAGGGCAACTCCTCCAAGGAGATCGCCGACCTGCTCTTCATCAGCGTGAAGACGGTCGAGCGGCACCGCGCCAACCTGTTGCAGAAGCTCGGACTGAAGGACCGCCTCGCCCTCACCCGGTACGCGATCCGCGCCGGCCTCATCGAACCCTGAACACACCCGCGAGAAGAGGGAAGACCGCCTGTGGACGTCGAAGTCACGCCCCTGCCCGGAATCGGCGTCCGCGAGGACTTCGCCACCCGCGCGGGCCGTCGGATCGGGGTGGTCTCCCACCGCGACGGCAAGTTCGAGCTCATCGTTGCCAGGCAGGACGACCCCGACGCCGCGGTCGCCTCGATACCGCTCACCCCGGAGGAGGCGGTCACCCTCGCGGGCCTGCTCGGTTCCCCGCAGCTGGTGAGCAGGCTCAGCGAGCAGCACCGCGACATCAGCGGCATCACCACCCGCCAGCTGCCGGTCGTCGCGTACGCGAACCGGACGCTGGGCGACACCGCGCTGCGCACCCGCACCAGCGCCTCGGTCGTCGCGGTGGTCCGCGCCGGTGTCGCGCACCCCTCGCCGGGGCCGGAGTTCCTGTTCCACACCGGCGACCTCGCCGTCGTGGTCGGTACCGCCGAAGGGCTCACCGCCGCGGCCGACATCCTGACAGGCGGCTGAGCGCGTGCAGGAGACCGCCATCGCCCTGATCCAGCTCGGCGCCGTCTTCTTCGGTCTCGGCCTGCTCGGCCGGGTCGCCTGGAAGTTCGGCATCTCGCCCATCCCGCTCTACCTCGTCGGCGGCCTCGCGTTCGGCTCCGGCGGGCTGATCCCGTTGCACGGCATCGACGAGTTCACCCACCTGGCCAGCGAGATCGGCGTGGTGCTGCTGCTGTTGCTGCTGGGCCTGGAGTACTCGGCCTCGGAGCTCACGACCGGGCTGCGCAAGTCGTGGACGGCCGGACTGGTCGACATCGCCCTCAACGCCGTGCCGGGCGCCGCGGCCGCGCTCCTGCTCGGCTGGGGTCCGGTCGGCGCGCTCGCGATGGCGGGCGTCACCTACATCTCGTCCTCGGGGATCATCGCCAAGGTCCTCGGCGACCTCGGCCGCCTCGGCAACCGGGAGACGCCGGTCGTGCTGTCGGTGCTGGTGTTCGAGGACCTGGCGATGGCGGTGTACCTGCCGGTGCTGACCGCCGTGCTGGCGGGCGCGAGCCTGCTGGGCGGCCTGACCTCGGTGGGCATCTCGCTGCTCGCCGTCACGGTCGTGCTCGTGGTCGCGCTGAGGTACGGGCGGTTCATCTCCGCCGTCGTGGACAGCCCGGACCACGAGGTGTTCCTGCTCAAGGTGCTCGGCTCGGCGCTGCTGGTGGCGGGCATCGCCTCGCAGCTGCAGGTGTCCGCCGCGGTGGGCGCGTTCCTGCTGGGCATCGCGATCTCCGGGTCCACCGCGGAGAACGCGACCAGGATGCTCGAACCGCTGCGCGACCTGTTCGCGGCGATGTTCTTCGTGGTGTTCGGCCTGAACACCAACCCCTCCTCCATCCCGCCCGTCCTCGGCGTGGCGGCGGCGCTCGCCCTGGTCACCACCGCCACGAAGATCGCCACCGGCTGGTGGGCGGCCAAGCGGCAGGGCATCGCGGCGATGGGGCGGGCCCGCACGGGCGCGGCGCTGGTGGCGCGCGGCGAGTTCTCCATCGTGATCGCCGGGCTCGCGGTCGCGTCCGGGCACGTGCAGGACGAGCTCGCCGCGCTGGCCACCGCCTACGTGCTGCTGATGGCGATCATCGGGCCGATCGTGGCGCGGTACGTGGAACCGGTCAGCGGGTTCCTGCTGCGCGACCGGTCGAAGAGCGGCGCGCACGGCTGACCGACCCGGCCACCGGCGGTGCGACCACCCGCAGGAGTGCCCGCGCCACCTCGCCCGCGTCGGGCCCGGCGGCCAGGACGTAGTGGTCGGGGCGCACGGCGACCGCGGTGGCGCCGAGCCGGTCGAACCAGCGGTGCAGGGTGCCGTCCAGGTCGGCCACGACGCCGTCCCCGGCGGACTTCCCGATCCCGGTCGTCGTGACGCCCGCCGCGCGCAGGGCCGTGACGTCGACGTCTGGGAAGTCGTCCCCGAGCAGCAGCAGGCGGAAGCCGCCGCCGACGACCTGGTCGAGCAGCCCGGCCCGACGGCCGTCGTCGACCCTGCCCTGCACCGAGAGCGCGCCGCCGCCGGGGCCGTGCAGGCCGGGACCGAGGTCGGGCAGGCGGATGCGTTCGGGCTCCCGGAGGGAGTCGCGGGTGGCGCGCATCGCGTCGTCGCGCTCGCGGGCGAGCGCGTGGTCGGTCAGGGTGTGCCGGCGTCCGAGCGCGATGCTGGTCGCGGTCAGGGCGCGCACGTGCGGCTCGCGCTCGCTCTGGTAGGTGTCGAGCACCCCGGGGTCCTGCGCGCCGGTCGACACCAGGTCCAGCTTGAACGCGAGGTTGGCCGCGTCGCGCATCCCCGAGCACATGCCCTGCCCGAGGAACGGCGGCATCCGGTGGGCGGCGTCGCCCGCGAGCAGGACGCGCCCGTCGCGCCAGCGCCGCGCGACCAGGGAGCGGAACGTGTAGGTCGCGACCCGCTCGACGTCGGCGTCGGCCGGGGTGAGGTGGCGCTCCACCCGCCGCCACACCTCCGCGTCGGCGATCTCGCGCCCCACGTCGGCGTCGTCGAGCATGAAGCAGAACCGCTGGCGCCCGGCACCGGTGGTGAAGATCGTGGTGGGCCCGTCCGGATCGCCGACCTGCAAGGCCGAGGGCAGGCCCAGCTCGGCGGCGGGACGGCGGAGCACGAAGTCGCACACCAGCCACGGTTCGGCGAAGCCGAGGTCGTCCTCGTCGATGCCGAGCGCCGTGCGCACGAAGCTGTTGCCGCCGTCGCAGCCCACGACGTAGCGCGCCCGCACCGTGCCGCCCTCGGCCGTGACGAGCCGGACCTCGTCCTCGGCGCGGTCGAGGCCGGTCACCGCCGCGCCGAGCCGGACCTCGACCGAGGGCAGCGACCCGCACCGCGCGTGCAGCGCCCGCTCCAGGACGGGCTGGTGGAACATGAGCAGGTCGGGCCATCCGCTGTCGCCGACGAGCCTGCTCTCCAGGCTGAGCAGGACCTCCCCGGCGGCGTCGCTCCACTGGTAGGCCTCCTGCACGTGCAGGGTGGGCAGGAGCTCCTCGGCCAGGCCGAGCCCGGCGAGCAGCCGGAGGACCTCGCCGTCGAAGCTGGCCGCACGGGGCAGGCCGTAGAGCGCGGGATGGCGTTCCAGCACGACCACCGAGCGACCCGCCTGCCCCAGCAGCGCCGCCAGTGTCAGACCCACCGGCCCCGCGCCCACCACCGCCACGTCCACGACGTCGTCGGTCATCGTCCTGCCGTCCTCACGTGCGGTCGGTGCGCCGGTCAGGGGATGAGCACGAGCTTGCCGGGAGCGTGCCCGGCGAGCCCGACCTCGTGCGCCTTCGCCGCCTCGTCGAGCGGGAAGGTGGTGGCGACGACGACGCGCAGCGCACCGGACCCGGCCTGCTCGACGAGCTGACCGCGGGCGGCCGTGCGGACCTCGGTGCCCGCGTCCTGCCCAGGGCCGTAGCCGAGCACCGCGATGCCCGCCGCGGCCCGGCGCGGCGACCCGGCGATCGAGGCGATCCGGGTGCGGTCGGCCACCAGCTCCAGCGACACGTCGAGCGCCTCGTCGGTACCGGCGAAGTCGACCGCGGCGTCGACGCCCCGCGGCGCGACGGCGCGCACCCGGTCGGCGAGCCCCGCGCCGTAGACGACGGGGACGGCGCCGAGCTCGCGCAGCAGCGCGTGGTTGCGCTCGGCGGCGGTGGCGATCACCGTCGCCCCCGCGGCGGCGGCCAGCTGCACGCCCATCAGGCCGACCCCTCCGGACCCGCCGTGGACGAGCACCGTGTCACCGGCACCCACCCCGGCGGCGTGCAGCGCGTGGACCGCCGTCGTGCCGGTCAGCATCAACGACCCGGCCTCGGCCCAGCCGAGCCCGGCGGGCTTGGGGAGGACGGAGGTGGCCGGGGCCGTGACGCGGTCGGCGTAGGCGGCGGTCACCGGGTACACGATCACCTCGTCGCCGACCCGCACACCGGTCACGTCCCGGCCGACCTCGGTGACGACGCCCGCGCACTCCAGACCGACCGAGGGCATCGAGGCGGCGATCCCGGCGGCGTCCTTGAGGTCCTCGGCCACGGCGTGGAAGGTCCCGCTGTAGAGCTTCCAGTCGACCGGGTTCACGCCCGCGGCCCGGACCTCGACGACCACGCCGTCGGCGGCCGCCCGCGGGGTGGGCACCTCGGTCACGGCGAGCACGTCGGGCGAGCCGTAGGCGGTCGGGCGCACGATCCTGGGCATGCCTGTTCTCCTGTCCTGCTGACTGGCGGCCCTGCCCCGATGGGGCGGCCGGTCGGGTGTCTCCTGGTCGAGGGCGGAACGTCCGCCGTCGAGGACTCCCGAGAACCAGTATCGAGCCGCTCGGGCATAATTCCCAGTGCATTGTCGGTAGGGACTACATGCGTCGGACGCACGAATGGGGACGGTCGTGGCGGAGGACCTGGACCTCAACCTGCTGCGCGTGTTCGACGCGCTGATGGACACCGGCAGCGTCGCCAAGGCCGCCGAGCGCCTGCACCTGTCGGCCCCGGCGACCAGTCGCGCGTTGGGGCGGCTGCGGCGCGCGCTCAACGACCCGATCCTGGTGCGGGCGGGCCGAGGTCTGGTCCCCACCCCGTTCGCCCTGCGTTCCACCGGCACGGTCAGGGCGCTGCTCGACGCCGCGGACCGCCTGCGGACCGGCCCCGCCGACACCGACCCGCGCTCGTGGCGGCGCACGTTCTCGATCCGCCTCAACGACGGCCTGGTCCCGGTCGTCGCCCCGCGCCTCACCCGCCGGATCGCCGCCGAGGCACCGGACGTCCGCCTGCGGTTCGTCCCCCAGGACTCCAAGGACCCCGACCCGCTGCGCGACGGCTCGATCGACCTCGACGTCACGGTCGCGGGCCCACCACCGCCCGACGTCCACACGTCGACGCTGTTCACCGACCACTTCGTCGCCGTCGTCGCGGCCGACTCCGACCTCGGCCGGGCCCCGCGGCTCACCCTCGACGACCTGTGCCACCACCCCCACGTCTCCGCCTCCCGCCGCGGCCTCGCCCGCGGCCCGCTCGACGACGCCCTGGAACCGCTCGGTCGGTCCCGCCACGTCTCGGCCGTCGTGCCCACCTACGCCGTCGGGGCGCTCATGGCCCTGGAACAGGACCTCATCTGCCTGGTCCCGCACGTGACCGCGACCCACCTGGTCGACCGCGGCGTCCCCCTGCGCCTCCACGACGTACCCGTCACCCTGCCGACCGCCGACGTCGAACTGCGCTGGCACCGCCGCGTCGACGACGACCCCGCCTCGCGCTGGCTCCGCACCCACCTCCACGACACCATCCGCCCACTGGCCGCTGTGCCGAGGGGGTGAGCGGGCGCTCGGGCTACGGCGTCGCGGGTCGGGCCATCCAGAGCCAAGCCCGGTCGCGGAAGGTCTTCACCTCGACGTCGACGGGGACGAACTCGTCCGGGTCCACGCCCGGCACCCCTTCGGCGACCACGTAACCGTGCAGCCGGTCCGACAGCACGATCGCCAGGTCCACGTCCGGGTGGTCGAGCACGGCCCGGCGCAGCGGTGGGCTGTCGAGCAGGCGCCCCAGACTGGTCGCGACCTTTCCTCCGAACCCGAGCGCGGCCAGACCGACCGGTCCGACGTCGACCGCCATGCGCAGCCGCACCCGGTCGCGGTGCACGGTGTTGTCGCGCCCCAGCCGCTCCGCGGCGCCGCGCAGCAGCCTGGGCAACGCGCGCTGGACGTCCACCCGTTCGGGCAGGAACACCATCAGCCCGTCACCGGTGCCCTGGTGGTCGGCCTCGGGCAGCCGCACGTCCAGGTCGTCCAGCACTCCCTCGACCAGCGCGACCATCCGCCGCTGCACCAGTTCCTGGTCGGGTGTGGAGCGGCGGCCGTAGTCCACGACGTCGATCACGAACCCCGTCCGCATCCGCCTGCCGGTGGGATGGCCTGCCGCTTCCGGTCGGGTGCTGAGCCCGCGCACCTCGGCGGCGAGTGCGCGCCCACGGGTCAGCCCGAGCAGCGAGTCGTCCAGCGTCGCCAGGAACCAGTCGGCCAGTCCGACGTCCGCGGGAAGCAGGTCGGGTTCCAGTGCCGCCATGTTCGTCCTGGTGGTCTCCACCGACGTGCGCATCCGCTCCACCCGGTCGCCCGCGACCCGCAGTCCGATCTCGTCGCGGCGCAGCTCGTCGACGGCGGACGCCGGGTCGTCGCGCGACTCGACGACATGGCCGTCGACCTGTTCGCGCAGGCCCGCCAGCCACGGTTCGTCGCGTCGCCACACCCGGACGTGGTGGCGCAGCAAGGACGCGTGCAGCAGGTAGCGGCCCAGCGGTGGCATCTCCGATCCGCCCCTGCTCCACGTCCACGCGGTCAGCTCGTCGTCCTCGCCCTCGGCCGCGATCACCACGAGGTCGCGTGACCGCCCCACGTCGTCCACGGGTTCCCACACCAGGAACCGCCTCCGCCGCTGCCAGCGCACGACGTCGCGCAGGCGTTCGGGCAGCCAGGCGCGCACGTCGTCGGCGGGCTGCTTGGCCTGGTGGACCCGGACAACGCCGAGAGCGGATCCCGCGTCGGCCCCTACTACCTCGTCGCACCAACGATCGAACTCGATCCACCCCGGCGGGGCTGCCGCGCCGAGCCCCGGCGTGCCGGGCACGGCGAAGATCAGCGACAGGGCGAGCACGGCACCGGCGCGGCGCAGGACCACCTGCACGTCCACCGCGCCGTTCTGGGCGGCGGCCAGCGCGCCATCGGGTTCGCCGCGGACGTCGGCTGGTGGAGTCGTCGGCAGGCCGACCCGCGGCACCGGTTCGGTGGCGCCCAGCAGGTCGCGGCACCGGGCCCAGATCGCCTTGACCCCGCCGATCGCCGCGTCCGCGTGCTCACCGCGCGACGGGACGTAGAGGTGGACGACCAGTTCCTGCTCAGCCGGTCCGGGGGTGGTCATCGTCGGGCTTGTCGCGCAGGCTGTCGACGATCTCGGCCTGCTGTTCGCGCACCGCGTCGGTCGGTGGCACCGTGGGCTCCTTGCCCATCCCCGGCCCCATCAGCGGCGAGATCAGCTCCAGCTGGACGGTCGCGGCGGTGACGCCAGCGCTGTCGTTCGCGCGCACCGCGGCCGCCAGCGCGGTCAGCCGCGCCGACACCTCGGGCCAGCGGTCGGACGGCAGCTCCCAGCCCAGCAGGTCGTCGAGGACGTCCAAGGCGTCGTTCCTGGCTTCCCGTTCCAGCACTCGCGCTGCTCCCTCCGTCGCGGCCACCACCGTAAGGGGTTGCCACTGGACGTTCGCGCCACGTCGCACCGGCGGCGGCCCGTTCCACCCGAATGGCAGCTGATGCCGGAACGCCGCGCGCCGATAGGCAGGATGTGATCACTGATGTGGACCTGCTGGAGCACCACGGCGGGAGGTTGCTGTCCGCGGCCCTGGATTCCGCGGAACCGGCGTTCCCCCGTGCCGCGGTGGTGCTCTTGTCCCGGTTGGTGGAGCTGACGGACGACCTCACCGCACGCGCGTCGTTCCTGTCGAACCTCTGCCTGGCGCACGTGGAGTCCCACCGGTGCGGTGGTAATCCGGACGACCTGGCCGCGGCGGTGCGAGCCGGGGAGCTCTCCGTCCGGGTCGTCGACCACCCGGACCGCCCGGTGCTGCTGTCGAACCTCGGTATCGCGTTGCGCGCCCTCCACTCGCGCACCCAGGTGTCGGCGCACCTCGACCGGGCCGTCGAGGTCGTGGACGAGGCGTTCACCGCGTTGCCCGACGGCCACCCCTACCAGGCGCTGTACCTGTCCAACCTCGCCGCGGCGCTCACCGCGAGGTCGCTGCACGCCGATCGCCCGTCCGACGCGGACCTGGCCGTCCTGCACGCGAAGCGCTCGGTCGAGCTGGGATCCGGCGACTCCGGGCTGCCGATGTACCTGCACCGGTTGGCCGACGCGCACTTCGAGCGCCACCGGTCGGGTGGACCGGAGGAGGATCTCGACGCCGCGGTGGCGTGCGGCGAGGAGGCCGCCCGGCAGGCACCCCCTTCGCAGGTCGCGGGCGCGGTGTCCAGCCTGGGTGTCTCCTACCGGCGTCGGTACCAACGCGACCGCGACCTGGTCGACCTGGACCGGGCGGTCGAGTGCGCGGAGGTCGCCGTGGCGCGCACAGGTGCTGGGCAACCAGCCATGGCCACGCGCATGGCCAACCTCGGCGTCACCCGGCAGGAGCGCTACGAGCGGGCGGGGCGGTCCGCGGACCTGGACGCCGCGGTGGAGGCGGGGGAGTGGGCGATCGGCGCCACCACTCCCGGTGACGCGGTACTGCCGCAACGCCTGTCGAGCCTGTGCGCGGCGTACCAGCTGCGCTACGGCCGCGACGGTGGGAAGACCGACCTGGACCGCGCCGTGGACGTCGGAGAGTGGGCGGCGGCCCATGGCGAAGCCGATGCGCTGTCCAATGTCGCGCTCGCCCGGTGGAAGCGCCACGTGCGCGACGAGGACGAGGCCGACCTCGACCGCGCCGTCCAGGCGGGCGAACTGGCGGTGGCCGCCGGTCGGGCCTCGCCTGACCTCGCGGCGATGCGGGTGAACCTCGGACTCGCCTTGGTGCGGCGCTTCGAGGGCAGGGGTGCCGAGGCCGATCTCGCCCGCGCCGTCCGGATTGCCCGGGAAGCCGTCGACGAGTCCCCCGCGCGGCACGGTGACCACCTGACGTACCTGTCCAACCTGGGCAACGTGCTCCTGCGGCGCTGCCTGCACCTGCGGTCGACCGAGGACCTGGACGAAGCCGTGGAGCATTCCCGGCGGGCGGTCGACCTCACCCCCGACGACGACCCGCGTGTCGCGGTGCGGTTGGCGAACCTGGCCAACGTGCTGCTCAAGCAGCACGAACTGACCGGACGGCCGGTGGCGCGGGCAGATCTGCAGGACGTGCTGGCGCGGTGCGGCCGAATCAAGGGCACGTGCCCGCCCACCGACATGGTCCGGCTCGGCCACCGGGCCGGGACGCTCGCCTACGCGGCGGGCTCCGACGAGGTCGCGGTCGGCCTGCTCGACGACGCGGTGGAGCTGCTGTCCTCCACGGTCACCGGCGAGGCGTGGCGGCGGCTCGACCAGGAGTACTGGCTGGGGGAGAACCGCAGGCTGATCGGCGACGCGGTGGCGGCGCACCACGCGGTGGGCGATCCGGAGGGGGCGGTCGAGGTCGCCGAGTCGGGCAGGGGTGTGCTGCTGGGTGCCGCGTTCGACGCGCGCGCCGACCTGGCCAGGCTCGACTCCGAGGCGGCGGGCCGGTTGCGGGAGGTGCGGGAGCGGCTCAACCGCGTGGGGGACAGGGCGGAGCGCGCCCGGTTGTGGGCCGAGCACCAGGACCTGCTGGCCGGAGCCCACGAGGCCGGGGCCTCGCGGCGGCCCCGGTTCGAGGAACTGCGCCGGGCGGTGGCCGGCGGTGCGGCGGTACTGGTGAACGTCGGCCCGCGCGGTGGCCACGCGGTCGTCGTCACGGCCGACGGGCCGCCGCGACCGGTGGACCTGCCGCTGCTGACGCGGGCCGACGTCGACCGGCACGCCGAGGCGTTGCTGGGGGCCACCTACGACGGGGGCGAACTGCGCGGGGTGCGCGGGACGGTGGTGGTCGGCGTCCTGGAGTGGCTGTGGACCGCTGTCGTCGGGCCCGTGCTGGAGCACGTGCCGTCGCAACGGGTCTGGTGGCTGCCGGTGGGGGTGCTCGGGCTGTTCCCGCTGCACGCGGCCCAGGCGCCGGGCCGACCGGGTGCGCTGGATCTGGTGGTCTCGTCCTACACGCCCACGCTGCGGACCCTGGCGCGGGCGCGGGAGCGTCCCGCCGAGCCCGAACGGCGGGTGCTGGGGGTGGCGGTGGGGGCCGGGCTGCCCGGTGGGAAGGAGATGGCCGAGCTGACCGACCACGCGCTGGTCGGGCCGGACGCCGTTCCGGAGCGGGTGCTGGCCGCGCTGCCGCGGTTCACCTGGGTGTACTTCGCCTGCCACGCGGACATCGACCTGCGGGCGCCGTCGTCGGGCGCGCTGCACCTGCACGGGGCGGACCTGCCGGTGTCGGAGGTCAACGCGCTCGACCTGGCGCACGCGGAGCTGGCCTACCTGTCGGCGTGCTCCAGCGGCCACCGGGGTGTGCGGCACGTCGACGAGTCGATCCACCCGGCGTCGGCCTTCCAGCTGGCCGGGTTCCGGCACGTCGTCGCGGGGATGTGGCCGTTGAACCACAGCGTCGCCAAGCGCGCGGCCAAGCGGTTCCACCACCTCGTCGGGGACCGCTCGGACACCGCCGCCGACGTGCTGCGCGACGTGGTGCGAGAGCTGCGGACCCGCTACCCCGACGCCCCCGCGGCATGGGCGTCTCTCGTGCACAGCGGTCCTTGAGATCACTCGGGCAGTGGTCCATTCGGGCGAAGTAGTGGGCGGTGGGTCAAGTTCGCTCGACCGGGTGTCGATTCGACAGGTGCCTTGGCCCATGAGCGTCTGGCCCCGTCCTGGGGTCGGTGTTCCGGTTTCCGTGGAGGTTCTGCGTGTGTCGGAGGGGTCGGACCGAGAACGCTGCGCGGTGACCGCCCGGTGACGTCCGACGTGCCACCGTCGCTGGTGTGGTCCGAGGCGCACGACGGTGTGGCGGTCGTCCGGTTCAGGGGTGATCTGGACTCGTTCGGCGGCAACGACATGCGGAAGTGCTGCCTGTCCCTGCTCGACGACGGCACGCCGTCGGTGGTGCTGGACCTGTCCCAGACCACCTACTTCGACTCGCGGGGTCTGACGGACCTCCTGGTCGTGCACCACCACAGCGGCGGGTCGGCGGGGCAGCGGGTGCGGCTGGTCGTCAACGGGTTGGTGCGTCGACGGCTGGTGGCGACCGGGACCGCGGCGCTGTGGCCGCTGCACGAGACCCTGGGCGATGCCGTGTCCGCGGCCTCGGGGGCGTGAGGCCCGCCGGGCCAAGGCGCGCGCGAAGCCTCTCGTCGAGGTGACTTCGCCGGAGCGGGCGACAGGCGCGTGAGTCCATTGTGGTCTGCGATGACGCCAGGGGGGTGGAGCGCGCTCCACCACGCCACGGGCGCCTGCGGTATGGGGCGGGAGCGGGATTTCTCCTAGTTTTCCCCAAGTCGGCTCCGGATGTCCTGCCGAGGGCAACCTCCAGGGGGTCTCGGACGTAGTGCCGGTAGGCGACGCGGAAATGGAGAATCGATGGCCCATCGGACGGTCACCGAGTTCGTCGACGACCTCGATGGTGGTCCGGCTCAGGAGACGGTGGATTTCGGACTGGACGGTGTCCACTACGCGATCGACCTGTCGGAGGACAACGCGGCGAGGCTCCGCGCCGTGTTCGCGGTGTTCATCCGGCACGGTCGGCGCACCACGAGCGCGCGTCGACGGGCTCCGGCGGCGCGGAGCTCGGTCGACGAGCAGGACCGGAACCAGCAGATCCGGTCCTGGGCGCGTGAAGCCGGGTTCACCCTTCGCGACCGCGGTCGCATCCCGGCCGAGATCACCGCCCTGTTCCGCGCCGAGCGGGGCTGACGCGAGCGCGCCGGAAGTCAGGAGCGCCGACCGGGGGCCGCGATCTCACGACGTCGAGTCGTCCGACCCGGTGGGAGGCCGCGCGGGGTCGAGCCCGGTGGTGATCCAGGGGCGGGCGACGCGGGTGATGTCGGCGTCGGAGGCGGTGGTGAGGGCGTCGAGCTTGAGGAAGTGGCGGGCGATGGTGAGCCCGAGGATGCTGCTGACGGTCAGCGCGGCGCGCAGCTCGGCGTCCTCGCCGCCCATGGCGCGGCTCAGGTTGGCGACCCGCTCGTCGAGGAACGCGGTCATCGCGGCTCCCGCCTCGGGTGCGGTGAGCATGGAGCGCACGAGGGCCCTGGTCTCCGGGGGGAGGGTGCCCAGGCGCACGTCCAGGACGTCGTGCAGGTGGGACTCGACCTCGTCCGGGGTGGACTCCGCCATGGCGATGGCGACGGCGAAGAGGGCGGCCTTCGAGCCGTAGTGCTGCATGACCAGGGACGGGTCCACGTTGGCGCGTTGGGCGATGCGGCGGATGGTCGTCGCCTCCAGGCCCAGTTCCCCGAACTCCGCGCGCGCCGCCTCGAGGATCCGCTGCGCGGTCGCGGCCCGTTTCTCCGCCCTGCTCGTCGGCTTGTCCACATCGCTCACTCTACCGCTGTTGAGCGAGTGGTGTACGTTTGGCTCAACGCATGATGAGCGAATCGTGGCGGGCCGCACGCGGTCCGGAGAAGAGGACGTCGACATGAAGACCATCGCGATCGAGGAGCACTGGAACAGCGTCGCCATCCGCGACGCGCTCGACCGCCTGCCGGACGGGGCGCGCGACGAGAGCGTCGCCTTCAACGCCTTGGGGGACAACCAGGTCCGGCTGGAGGACATCGGGCAGGGCCGGATCGAGGCGATGGACGCCGCGGGGATCGACGTGTCCATCCTGTCGGTGGTCACACCCGCCACCCAGGCGCTCCCGGCACCGGACGCGGTCGCGCTGGCCAGGGACGCCAACGACGAGGCCGCGGAGGCCGTTCGTGCGCACCCGGACCGGTTCCGCGCGTTCGCGACGCTGCCGACCGGCGACCCGCTGGCCGCCGCGGGGGAGCTCGAACGGTGCGCCACCGGGCTGGGGCACGTCGGCGCGATGGTCCACGGGCGAACGGGCACCCGCACCCTGGACGACCCCGCCTACGACGACCTGTTCGCCACCGCGGCCCGCCTGCGTCAGCCCATCTTCATCCACCCGCAGATCCCGTCGGACGCCCTGCGCGACGCCGCGTACCGGGGGCTGGACCCGTTGGTGGACCTCGGGTTGGCGAGCTTCGGCTGGGGTTGGCACATGGACGCCGGCCTGGCCGCCCTGCGGCTGATCCTGCGCGGCACCTTCGACCGCCACCCCGACCTCCAGCTGGTCCTCGGCCACTGGGGCGAGATGCTGCTGTTCTGGATGGACCGGGTCGACAGCCTCTCCTCGGTGGCCAAGCACCTCGAACGCCGGGTCGGCGACTACATCAAGACCAACATCCACATCACCGCCAGCGGCATGCTCCAGGAGCGGTTGCTGCGCCACACCCTCGACTTCACCACCGCCGACCGGGTGCTGTTCTCCACCGACTACCCCTTCCACCGGCCCGACGCGGCCGAGGTCGAGCGGTTCTTCGCCGCCGTCCCCGACCCGTCGGACCGCGCCAAGATCGCCTCCGGCAACGCCGAGGCGTTGTTCCGGCTCACCTGACGTCCCCGGCCGTCGGCCGAACTCGTTCCTGCCGCAGGGCGGCAGATCCCGATCGGAGCAGCACGATGATCGAACTCCCGTCCCCCGACTCGCGCGCGGTCGTCCTCGGCGGAGGCGGCGCGCTCGGCGCAGGCTGGCAGAACGGCCTCCTGGCCGGCCTGGAACGCCGTGGGCTGCGGCTGTCCGACGCCGACGTCGTCATCGGCACCTCCGCGGGCGCGCTCTCGGGCGCGCGCAACCTCCTGGGGCTGGACCCGGCGTCCCTCATGCCCGCGCTGCTGCGCTTCGGCGCCACGATCAAGTCCGATGTGGACGAACGGCGGCTCGGCGAGATGTTCAGGTCGATGCGCGAGGTGGCGGGCGCCGCCGATCCCGAGGTCGGGTGGAAGGTGGTCGGGCGGGCGGTCGACGATGCCGTCACGGCGCCGGAGGACGTCTACGTCGACGTCTTCTCCTTCCTGGCCGGGCAGGTGTGGCCCACGAACTTCGCGTGCACCGGCGTCGACGTGGACACCGGGGAGCTCCGGGTGTGGGACCGGGACTCGGGCGTCGACCTCGGCCGGGCCGTCGCCGCCAGCTGCTCCATCCCCACGCTGTCCCCGGCCGTGACCGTCGACGGCAGGCGCTACCTGGACGGAGGGCTGCGCGGCAGCCTGAACGCCGGTGTGGCCACCGGTGCGAGCCGGGTCATCGCGATCTCCTGCCTGTCCCTCTCGCCCCGGGCCGGGGAGTCGGGTGCGTTGCCGGGCTCCGACCTCGACCGGACCGAGCTGGCCTCGCTCCGCGCGGACCGGAGCCGCGTCGAGACGGTCGAGCCCGACGAGGACTTCTGGCGGCTCGCCTCCGGGCCGATGGGGATGATGGACATCTCCCGCGCGGGGAACGCGATCGAGGCGGGTCTCGCCCAGGCCGACCGGGAGCACGCCCGGCTGGCCTCCGCGTGGGGCTAAGACCGGGACGACACCGCCTGGGAGCCGGTGATCGCGTCCTGGTACACGGCCAGGTGTTCGGGCAGGACCCGCTCCCACGAGTAGCGGGCGCACGCGCGGTCACGGCCCGCGATCGCGTGGATCTGGCGTCGGGTGGCGTCCGCCAGCAGGTCGCGCAGGACGTGCCCGAGGGCCCGCGGGTCATGGGGTGGCACGAGCACCCCGGTGACGCCGTCGACGACGACGTCGGCGAGCGCGCCCACGTCGGCGGCGATCACCGGGACGCCGCACGCCATGGCCTGCACCGCGGCCGAGCCGTAGGGGTCGAACCGCGGCACCCGCAGCACCACGTCGGCGGAGCGGATCAGCCGGGGGAGCCGTGCGCGGGTGACCCGGCCGGTGAAGCGGACGCGGTCGCCGACCCCCGCGCGGTCGGCGAGCTCCACCAGCCGCCGCACCTCGACGTCCTCCATCGGGGCGGGGTGCCGGATCCTCCCGGCGATCACCAGTTCCGCGCCGGGGGCCCAGCGCAGGGCGCTGATCGCGGTGTGGAACCCGCTCGTCGGCACGACGTCGCCCAGCGCCAGCACCCTGGTCCGGTGGCCACGCGGGGCGACCGGGCCGTCCGGGTGGAACAGCGCGGTGTCGATCCCGCGGGGCACGACCGCGCTCTTCGGCTTGCGCACTCCCATGTGCAGCAGCTTCACCTGCTCCCACCGGCTCATCGCGATCACGCGGTCGGCCGAGGCGCAGACGGAGCGGTCGAGCGGCGTCGGGCGGGAGATCCGGGAGCCCGCGCTGTGGTGGAACGTCTGCACCACCGGGACCCGACCCGCCCCCACTGCCAACCCGGACGCCCGGCCGTGCGGATGCGCCACGTCCGGCGGCCGCTCGTCCCACTCGCGCTCCAGGAACGACGCGAACCCGTCGACGGCCTCATCACCCGTGTCGGACCCTGCTGATACCCGGACGATCTCGTATCCGTGGGGTGTCCGCCTGCGCTCCCGCGGACCGGGGGAGTCCCGCCGGGTGTAGAGGACGACGTCGTGGTCGTCCCGGCTGAGCACCGAGCACAGCTCGGCCACGTAAGCCCTGTCCTCGTCGGCGTCCAGATCCCAGGACGCGGCGACCATCGCGATCCGCATGTGCTGACCCCGCAACCGGGTCGGTTGGTGTCCGCGGGGTCAGGGCGGCGCCGTTACGGCTGGCGGGATCGAGCTTATCCCGCTCCTGCGGGACGTCGCATGACGAGCGGTTCGGCAGAAGGGCAAACCCCAAGCGGTGGGTGGTGGCGTGGAGATCCTAGGCGGGTGAGGCGGTGTCCGGGTCGGCGCCGTTGTCGGCCCGGCGTTCGGTGCGGTCCGCTCCGCGCCAGTCCAGGCAGAGCACGGTGGCGTCGTCCTTGAGGTGGTCCTGGTAGGCGCGCCTCACGGCCCTGGTCGCGGTCCGCACCACCTCCCTGGGGTGCAGCGCCGCGGTGTCGCGGAGCAGCGCGGGCAGGTCGACCGCCTCCGCCTCGCGTTCGACCATGCCGTCGGTGAGCAGCAGCAGCCGGTCGCCGGGACGCAGGTCCAGCCGTTGCACCCGGTAGGAGCGCGGGGTGACGCCGAACAGCAGGTCGATCTCCAGCTCCAGCGGTCGCACCACGCCGTCGCGCAGCAGCAGCGGGGCGGGGTGACCGGCGTTGACGAGGTCGATCGCGCCGTCGAGCAGGTCCACCCGCGCGAGCAGTCCGGTCGCCAGCGACCCCCGCCCGTGGTCCAGCAGCGCCTGGTTGGCCTGCCGCGCCAGCTCCGCCAGGTCGTCGCCCGCCCGGCGGGCCCTGCGCAGCGCGCCGACGAGCAGGGTCGCGGTCAGCGCCGAGCCCACGTCGTGGCCGACGGCGTCGGTCATCGACAGGTGCAGGGCGCGGCGGTCCACGGCGTAGTCGTAGGTGTCGCCGCCGATGTCGTGCGCGGGCACCAGCGCGCCCGCGACGGTGAACTGGGCGGCCTCGCAGCAGGACGCCGTGGGCAGCAGCTGGTGCTGGATCTCGGCGGCCAGGCTCATCGTCGTGGTGCGCCTGCCGGAGTGGTAGAGGTCGGTGAAGCGGCGGTCGGTCACGATGACGTAGGCCAGCGCGTGCGCGGCCTCGCCCAGCTGGGCCAGCACCTCCTCGTCGAGCGAGGGCACCGTCACCTCCAGCACCCCGACGCAGTCGCCGCGGTTGGTCACCGGCAGCACCACCCGCACCTCGTCGCCGTCCTGCCCCCGCCACGGCCGCTGGGTGCGCAGCACCTCCTCGTAGACGCTGTCCCGCAGGCCGACGCTCTCCGCGCGACCCGTGCCGGGCTCACCGGCGGCCGAGGCCAGTCGCACCAGCTGCTCGTCGCCGACGTCGATCAGCAGGAACGACACGTCGGAGGCGTCGAACCGCTCCGCCAGGTCGCGCGCGACGACGTCGATCGACCCCACCGGCGGCGCGCCCTCCGCCGCCGCCAGCACATCACCCGGTCGCAACACATCACCGTTCACGGCAGCCTCCGAGTAGTCGGGGGCAGCCAACCACATCATCACGCGTCGTGAACGACCACGCGGTCACCCGGTGGACGAGCGGGACGCCTCGCGGCCTGGTTGGGTGGCCGCCGTAATGGGTACGTCACAACCCGGCGGGGATGAACGGCCCGTGTCCGTACGTTGTGCTGGGTGAACACCGAGCAGAGGAGTATCACCGTGACGGAGAAGGCTGTTCTGGCGGGCGGCTGCTTCTGGGGCATGCAGGACCTGTTCCGCCGCCACCCCGGCGTCGTGTCCACCCGCGTGGGCTACACCGGCGATCCCAGCACGCCCAACGCCACGTACCGCCGCCACGGCAACCACGCCGAGGCCATCGAGATCGTGTTCGACCCGGAGCGGTTGGGCTACCGGCAGATCCTGGAGTTCTTCTTCCAGATCCACGACCCGTCGACCCGCAACCGCCAGGGCAACGACATCGGGGCCGGCTACCGTTCGGCGATCTTCTACGAGACCGACGAGCAGAAGCAGGTGGCCGAGGCGACGATCGCCGACGTCGACGCCTCCGGCAAGTGGCCGGGCAAGGTCGTCACCGAGGTGGCGCAGGCGAGCGCGTTCTGGGAGGCCGAGCCGGAGCACCAGGACTACCTGGAGCGCTACCCGAACGGCTACACGTGCCACTACGTGCGACCGGAGTGGCAGCTCGGCGAGCGCTGACCGGTAGTCGCGCCAGGCGCGTGAACGGGGGCCGTCCACCGGACGGCCCCCGTCGGCGCTAGGGGCGGGATCGGACGGACAGGTACACGGCGCGGACGGCGAGGGTGCGTTCGACCTGTTCGACCACGGGGGCGAAGAACTGCTTGCGGTGCTCGGCGTCGCTCATCGAGACGACCGCGAAGTACATGCTGCCGAACGCCGCGAACAGGGTGGCGTTGCGCAGCAGGGCCACCGGCACGGTCGGCAGCCACTTCGCGTACGCCACCGGCCCGTCGATCCACTGCTCGGCGGTCTCGGGCAGCACGACGATCAGGCCGAGGACCACGAAGAACCCGAACAGCGCGAGGCCGACCACCGCGGCCTGCACGAGCTGGCGGATCGCGAGCATCACGAGCAGGTTGCGCAGCTGGCGGCCGCTCAGCTTCCGCGCCTGCAGCGGTTCGGTCGGCGACACCTCGGCCAGCGGGGTGCCCCGGCACGCGTCCGACAGCACCGACGGGGTCAGGTCGTGTTCGACCCGGCCGATCTCGTCGCGCAGCCGGGCGGCCGCGGCGAGCACCGTGATCGCCACGAACAGCGCGACGATCAGGCTGAGCCGACGCCACTCGAGCCGGTTCATGGCCTGCCACAGCTCGCCGGTGAAGAAGAGGAACAGCGTCACGAACAGCAGCGGCGGCAACGCCCGCCCCAGCAGGTTCACGCTGTTGCGCAGGTCCGCCAGCGTGTGCCGGATGGCGGCCTTCAGCAGCGACGCGAGACCGTAGGTGACGGCGAGCCCGGTCGCGGCGAACACACCGGCGAAGAAGACGGCCAGCTGCACCGGGTCGCTGTCCGGGGTGTCCTCGATGGCCCGTTGCAGGACCGGCACCACCACCGGGACCAGGGCGTAGCCGACCAGGACGGCGATCGTGCGGTCGCGGGTGAACACGGGCAGCCGCCGCACGAACAGCGATAGCACCGTGGACACCACGACCATGCTCACCAGCACCACCGCGAGCAGCACCCACCGCCCGTACCCGGCGGCGCCGAGCGGCACCAGCCACACCAGGCTCGCGATGGCGACGAAGGCCAACGCGGGCAGCATGCGGGGCAGCACGTGCGAGAAGAACCCGTAGCCCTCGATCATCGTCGGTGCGCCCTGCCGGACGAACCAGCGCTCGGTCCGCAGCACCAGGAGCCGTGAAGCCGTCATGCGCGCGATCATCCCCCATGGCCGGACCCGCCGGGCCTCGCGCGTCGGACGGCCGGTCCACCGCGAACCCGGTCCACTGTGGAGTCAGACCGCGGGAAGCCGGACCGCGGGAAGCCGGGCGCCCCGGAACACCTCCGGAGCGCCCGGCACGAGCGGGGCCGAGTCAGGAGCGGAAGAAGGTCCGCAGGTCCTCGACGAGCACGTCCGGGCGTTCCAGCGCCGCGAAGTGCCCGCCGTCGGGGAACTCCGACCAGTGCGCGATGTCGGAGTTGTCCCGCGCGGCGAACGCGCGGATCGACTTGAAGTCGTCCGCGAAGACGGCGACGCCGGTCCGCGACCGGTTCACCTCCGGTTCGCGGGCGGCCTTGGCCTCCTCGAAGTGGTAGCGCCCGGCGGTCGCCTGGGTGTTGGTGAACCAGTACAGGGAGACCTGGGTCAGGATCTGGTCGGTGGTGACCAGGCTCGTGCCGTCGCCGAAGTTGTTGAACAGCTCGCTGTAGGCCAGCTGCCCGACCGGTGAGTCTGCGATGCCTACCGCAACGGTCTGCGGGCGCGTCGCGTTCATCTGGTTGTAGCCGCCGACGGACTGGAACCACCGCATGTGCTCGAGCGCGGCGTAGTCCTTCGGCTCCAGCCGCTCGAACTCCGCGGGGTCCCCGGTCGGGAACGAGAACAGCTGGAGCACGTGCAGACCGAGGAAGCCCTTCGGCCGCATCAGTCCGAGCTCGCGGGAGACCAGGGCGCCCGCGTCGCTGCCGTGCGAGCCGTAGGAGTCGTACCCGAGGCGCCGCATCAGCTTGTCGAACGTCTCCGCGACCCGCCGGATCGTCCAGCCGCGGCCGACCAGCGGCGTGCTGAAGCCGAAACCGGGGATCGACGGCACGACTACCGAGAACGCGTCCGCCGCGTCGCCGCCGTGGGCGACGGGGTCGGTGAGCGGGCCGATCATGTCGAGGAACTCGGCGAACGAACCGGGGTAGGTGTGCACGAGCAGCAGCGGGGTCGCGTCCGCCTCCTTCGACGGCACGTGGACGAAGTGCACGGTCTGCCCGTCGATCTCGGTCACGTACTGCGGGAGCTCGTTCATCCGGGCCTCCTGCGCGCGCCAGTCGAACGCGGTCCGCCAGTGCTCGACGGTGTCGCCCAGGTAGCTGTTCGGGGTGCCGTACTCCCAGTCGTCGGTGGGCGCGGGCCGCGGCAGCCGGGTGCGGGCAAGGCGCTCCTGGAGGTCGTCCAGCTCGACCTGGGGGACGTCGACGCGGAAGGGGCGGATCTCGGTGTTCGTCATGGCACTCACGCTAGAGGCCATATAGGAACGTTTGGTTCCTATATGATGGCGGGGTGCTCGACACCTCGTCACGACTGCTCGCCCTGCTGGCCCTGATGCAGTCGCGGCCGGAGTGGCCGGGCTCGGAGCTCGCCGCGCGGCTGGACGTCACCGGGCGGACGATCCGCAACGACGTCGACCGCCTGCGCGGGCTCGGGTACCCGGTCGAGGCCGTGCGCGGAACCGCCGGGTACTACCGGCTGGGCGCCGGGGCGAAGCTGCCGCCGCTGCTGCTCGACGACGAGGAGGCGGTGGCCGTCGCGATCGGGCTGCGGGCCGGACGCGGGGTCGCGGGCATCGAGGACAGCGCGGCGCGGGCGTTGACGAAGCTCCAGCAGGTGCTGCCGCACCGGTTGCGGCGGCAGGTGAGCGCGGTGCACCAGGCGATGGCGGAGGGCCCGGCGAACACCGGCAGCAACGTCGAGGACCCGGTGGTGGACGCGGCCGTGCTGGCGGCGATCGCGGCGGCGATCCGCGACCGCGAGCTCGTCCGGTTCGACTACACCGCCCCGGTCCGCGCGGACGACGCGCCTCGGCGCAACGACGCCTCGGCGCCGTTCGGGGACTGGCCGGTGCTGGTGGAGCCGTACCGGCTGGTGAGCTGGGAACGGCACTGGTACCTCGTCGCACGGGGTCCGGAGACGGGCGCCTGGCACACCTACCGCGTCGACTGGGTCTCGTTGCGGATGGCGACCGGCCGCCGCTTCACCCCGGACCCGTTGCCCGGCGGGGACTACCCCGGCTTCGTCCTGCGCGACGTGGCCACCGCGGGCTGGAAGGTGCACGCGCGGATCACCGTGCTCGCGCCCGCGGCGGACGTGCTGGCGCGGATCAACCCGACCGTCGGCGTGGTGGAGGCCGTCGACGAGTCGACGTCGGTGCTGCTGACCGGGGCGGACAGCCTGGAGCTCGTCGCCGTCTACATCGGGATGCTCGGCCTCGACTTCCGCGTCGCCGAACCGCCGGGCCTGGTCGAGCACCTCCGCGTCCTGGGCGAGCGCTACACCCGTGCGGTGACCTGACGGGCGTCGCCGGACCGGATCCCGCCGTCCTACCCCGCTCGTACGTCCACGGGTGCACCGGCGGCGGGTGCCGCGTCGGCGTACCACCACGGGCCGACCGGAGATCGGTCCTGTGGGCCGATGTCCCGCGGAGCGCGGTCGCCGATCCTTGGTCCTGACAAGGGAAAGGACCGTGGCGGTCGGTCGTGGCGAGTCCGACGGCCGCGCGGTCGTCGACGTCCTGAGCCGGGCACCGGTTCACGGACCGGCCGAGGGATCACCATGGAGTGCAAGCGCATCACCGCCATCGTCGTCGCGACCGCCTTGGTGGCGGCCGGTTGCGCTGAGGACGACCCGCCGTCGGCACCACCGCAGACCTCGCCGACCTCCTCCGCCGTCGCGCTGACGCCTTGTGCGGTCCCGAAGATCCCGACGGCGCGGTGCGGCAGCATCACTGTCCCCTTGGACCGGTCACACCCGGAGGCGGGGACCACGGAGGTGGCCTTCGCCCTCGTGCCCCGCGCGAACCAGGCGCTGCCGTCGCTGGGCACGATCGTCACCAACCCCGGCGGGCCGGGCTCCGGCACCGTGGACCTGGTCGGCTTCCGCTACGCCGAAGGGCTGCGGCCCGTTCTCGACCGCCGCGACCTGCTGCTCGTCGACCCGCGCGGGGTCGGCAGGTCCGCCCCGATCAGCTGCCCGTCGTTGGAGGACCCCGCCAGGGTGTTCGCGGCGGTGGAGGTCCAGCGCGCCGCCATCGGGCGGTGCGGCGAAGCGTTGGGGGACAAGGCGGGGTACTACGGCACGGCCGCCGTGGCCGACGACTTCGACGACGTCCGCGCCGCGGTGGGCGTGGACCGCGTCGACCTGCTGGGCGACTCCTACGGCACGTACCTGATGACCACCTACGCCGCCCGCCACCCCGATCACGTCCGGTCGGTGGTCCTGTCCGGGGCCTACCCCGTCAACACCGACCACGACTCCTCGGGGGCGTTCGCCGCGGCCGCGTTGCGCCGTGCGATCGGGCTGGTGTGCGAGCGCACCACGTCGTGCTCCGGCCCGACGGTCCTGGCCGACCTCGCGGCCCTCGCCGCGAGGCTGCGCACCGCGCCCGTGGCGTTCACCGTGCCGTTCGAGGGGAGGTCCTTCGACGTGGTGCTCGACGAGTGGCAACTGGCCGGGACGGTCGGGAAGCTCTACTCCGGTGCCGCGGACGTCGAGACGAAGCTGGCGCTGGCCGCCGCGCTGGCTGCGGCCAGGGCCGGTGACCTCGCCCCGGTCCAGGAGCTGGTCAAGGCGCACCTGCTGGAGATGGCCTCCATCCCCGCGATGGGCGTGGGGCTCGTGTCGGAACCGCTCGCCTGGGCCACTACCTGCCACGACTACCAGCGCGACTTCTCCTACGCCGACAGCGCGGCCGAACGGCAGCGCGCCTTCGCCGACGCCCTGGCGCGGTTGAAGGCGGAGGACTTCGCCCCGTTCTCCCCGAAGGCCTGGGTCACCAGGGACTCCTACGACGCGGGCGCCTGCCTGGACTGGCCCGCGGACCCGACCGCCACCGCCCCGGTCGCCAAGGGCACCAAGCTCGCCGACGTCCCCGTGCTGGTGCTGTCCGGCGACCTCGACGCCAACACCTCCACCGCGTCCGGCGAGGAGGCGGCCGCGCAGTTCCCCAACGCCCGGCTCGTCGAGGTCGCGGGCGCGGGCCACACGCCCACGATCACGGACGAGGGCGCGAAGCTGGCCATGGAGTTCATCGCGCGCGACCACCCCTGACCGTTCGCCGCGGGGGAGAGGTCGAGGCCGATCACCCGGCGCCCGGTCGAGCGCGCGACCGGGATCGCGACCCGGCCGTTCCCACCGCCGGCTCGACCACCGGCCCGTCGGCCTCGCCCGCGAGGCCCGTGGAGAACGCGACGTCCTCGGTCATGTGGGCCGACCACTCCTCGTCGCAGACCGCGAATGCCTCGTCCCAGCTCACCCACCGAGCGTGGTACGCCCCGACGCGGCGAGGCCAGCCGATTCCTACCCTGGTGGGCGAGCCGCCGTTCGCGGCGCGGTGGTCGATCGCACGGAGGAGGAGTCGCGTGGTGCGGTTCGGGATCCTGGGGCCGTTGCTGGTGACCGACGGGTCCGGCGTCGAGATCCCGGTGGTGGGGGCTCGTCCGCGGGTGCTGCTGGCGGCGCTCGTGGCGCGGGCGAACCAGGTGGTGGGGGCCGACGAGCTGGCGGAGGTCGTCTGGGACGGCGCACCGCCACCCGCGGCCGCGCGGACGGTGCGCCGGTACCTGACGCGGGTGCGCCGCGCGGTGGGCCCGGAGGTGGCCGGGCGGATCGTCACGCGCAGCCCCGGTTACGCGTTCCTGGCGGGTGAGGACGAGGTGGACCTGCTCCGGTTCGAGGCGTGCTGCGCCCGAGGTGGGGCGGCGGTGCGGGCGCACGACTGGGCGCGGGCGGCGGACCTGCTGGGTGGTGCCCTGGCCCTGTGGCGGGGGACGCCGTTGCAGGACGCCCCGTCGCGGGTGCTGCGGGAGGTCCACGTCCCGAGCCTGGACCGGCTGCGGGCCCAGGCCCTGGAGTGGCGGATCGAGGCCGACCTCAACCTGGGCCGCCACGACGACCTGGTGCCCGAGCTGTCGCGGCTGGTCGAGGAGCACCCGTTGCGCGAGCACGTCCACGGGCTGCTGATGCTCGCGCTGTACCGCGGCGGCAGGCAGGGTGAGGCGCTGGCGGCCTACCGCGACGCCCGACGGGTGCTGGTCGCGGAGCTGGGGGTCGAGCCCGCCGGTCCGCTGCGCGAGCTGCACCAGCGGATCCTGGCAGGCGACCCGGCCCTCGACGGACCACCGGCGGGAGCGGTGGCGAGGTCGGTGCCGCGCCAGCTGCCGGCGGGCGGTCCGCACTTCACCGGCCGCGCCGGCGCGCTCCGGGCGTTGACCGGGCTCGCCGCACGCGCGGAGGCAGACCGGAGCGCGGTGGTGGTCTCCGCGATCGGCGGTGCCGCCGGGATCGGCAAGACCGCGCTCGCCCTGCGCTGGGGCCAGGAGAACGCGCACCGCTTCCCCGATGGTCAGCTGTACGCGAACCTGCGCGGCTTCGACCCCGCCGGGGTCCCCGTGCCCGCCGGGACGGCGGTCCTGGGTTTCCTGGAGGCACTCGGCGTCCCGGCCGCGCGGATCCCGGCCACCCCGGACGCCCGGTCCGCCCTGTACCGCAGCGAACTGGCCGGGCGGCGGGTCCTGGTCGTGCTGGACAACGCCCGCGACGCCGACCAGGTGCGCCCGCTGCTGCCGGGGACACCGGGCTGCCTGGTGCTGGTCACCAGCCGCGACGCGCTGACCGGACTGGTCGCCGTCGACGGCGCGCACCCCCTGTCGCTGGACCTGCTCACCACGACCGAGGCCCGCGCCCTGCTGGCGCACCGGCTCGGAGCCGACCGCGTCGCCGCGGAACCGGAGGCGGTCGACGAGCTGGTCGGGCTGTGCGCGCGGCTGCCGCTGGCGCTCAACATCGCCGCCGCCCACGCCCTCGCCCGCCCCGACGTCCCCCTGGCCACCCTCGCGGGCAGGCTCCGCGACACCCCGGACCGGCTGTCCGAGCTGGACACCGGCGAGGACGCGGGCAGCGTGCGCGCGGTGCTCTCCTGGTCGTCGCGCGACCTCGACCCCGACGCCGCCCGCCTGTTCCGGCTGCTCGGCCTGCACCCCGGCGCCGACCTCGACCGGTACGCGGCCGCCGCACTCGCGGACCTGCCCGTGCACCGGGTCGACCTGCTGCTCGACCGGCTCACCCGCGCCCACCTCGTCCACACCGCGGGGCCCGACCGGTTCGGCATGCACGACCTGCTGCGCGCTCACGCCCGCGACCTCACCACCCCGCACGAGGAGCGGCGGGCGGCGCTGTCCCGGCTGTCCGACCACTACCTGTGCACCGCGGCCACCGCGATGGACACCCTGTTCCCCTTCGAGGGCCACCGCCGTCCCCGCGTCGACCCGCCACCCGCACCCGGTCCACCCGTGCACGACGCCGCCGGGGCACGGGCGTGGCTCGACGCCGAACGCGCCACCCTCGCCGCCATCGCCGAGCACGGTCGCCCCGAGGACGCCATCCGGTTGTCGGCCACCCTGTCGCGCTACCTCATGGGCGGCGTGCACGCCGAGGCCCTGGCGATCCACCACGCCGCCCGTCGCGCCGCCCACGGCACGGGCGACTCCCACGCCGAGGCCACGGCGCTGGCCCGCATCGCGATCATCGACCACCGGCAGGGCCGCTTCCGCCGTGCCCTGCTCTCCGCGCGGCGGGCGCTGGAGCTGTTCCGCGAGGTCGGGGACCGCCTCGGCGAGGCCCGTGCGCTGCTCTACCTCGGGCTGGTCGCCAAGGAGCAGGGGCACGTCCCGGAGGCCACGGCCCACTTCGAGCAGGCCCTGGACCTCTTCCGGGAGACCGGCGACCGGCTCGGGCAGGCCAAGGCCGTGGGCAGCCTCGGCGCGCTCGCCCTGGAGCAGGGCCGCCACCGCGAGGCAGCCGACCGGAACCGGCTGGCCCTGGACCTGTTCCGCGAGATCGGCGACCGGACGAGTGAGTCGCACACCCTGGTCGGCCTCGGTGAGCTCAGCTCGCGGGAAGGTCGGCACGAGGAGGCGACCGGTCACCTCCGCCTGGCACTCGCGCTGAGCCGTGAGGTCGGCGACCGGTCGGGGGAGGCCCGCGGCCTGGACGCGCTCGGCGTGGTCCACCGGTGCCAGGGCGGGCACGAGCAGGCCGAGGAGCACCACCGCCGGGCCGCGGAGCTGTTCCGCGAGCTGGGGGACCGGGCGGGGGAGGCCCGTGCGCTGGTCAACCTGGGTGCGCTCGCCGCCGCGCGCCACCGCCACCAGGACGCGGCCTCCCACTACCGGCTCGCCCTCGACCTGTCCCGCGAGATCGGTCACCCCTCCGGCGAGGCGGCGGCCCTCAGCGGCCTCGCCGAGGTCGCCGCCACCCCGAGCGGCACCGGAACGCCGAGGGCTAGAACACCGCGAGCGGGTTCACCGGCACGCCCGTCAGCCCGCGGAACGGCGGCGCGCCCAACGTGAACAGGAAGCTCCACCGGTCCAGCTCGGCGCACACGTCCCCCAGGGCGTCCACGGCGGCGTTGTCGACCAGCGGCGTCCCCAGCCGGGCGAGCGCGACCGCGTGCAGCGGCATCACCTCGCCGAGCTGCGGGGGCCGGTCCCCGATGTCGCTCGCGATGAGGCCCACCCCGCGGTCGGCCATCCAGAGGACGGCCCCCAGGGACAACCAGGGCGCGGGCTCCGGCCGCGGGAGGTGCCGCGTCCAGCCGCCGCGCACCACGAGCGCGTCACCGCTCGTGACCCGCACGCCCGACCTGGTCTCGGCCTCCTCCAGGTCCGCCGCGGTGACCGCCGTGGCGGGGTCCAGCCTGCCGCCCACCGCGAGGTCGAGCAGCACCCCGCGGGTGACCACACCGTCCACGAAGGCGGTGGTCGAGGCGCGGTTCAGCGTCCCGCCCGCGGTCGCCTCGTCGAGGGGGACGCCGGGGTACACCCGGCCGTCCACTGTCACGTGCCCGAGGGCGTCGATGTGCGTGAGCGCGACGTGGTGGGTGGTCACGGTCATCGTGTCGACGGTGGCGAGGGACGGCGACCCCACGTAGACCATGGTCTGGAGCAGCGGTGCGGGCATCGGCACGAGCCGCGGCGGACCGGGCCGCCCACCCGCCACGACGACGGGGTCGACCGGGTGCGCCAGCGAGACCACGCGCCCGGTCCGCGCCTCGGCGGCACCCCTGGCCCGCGCCTCGTCGGTGATGAGGTTCAACGTGCCGAGGTCGTCGTCCTGGCCCCACCGACCCCAGTTGCTCGGCAGCTCCTCGTAGCCGGGCGGGAGCAGCGCCTCCTGGTCGGCGGGAGGGTGCGCGGTCGTCCTGGCGATCTCCGTCATCGGTCTTCCTTCGTCGGCCTGACGTCCACCGGTCCTGTGTGGACGGCCGTCGCGGTCGCGCGGCGGGTAGTTCGTACCCGCCGCGGTGGGACACGCGGGCGACACCACGGCGACAGCGCACGACCGGATCCGGCGAGGTGCTCGATCGACCGCGGCCCGTCTCGGCTGGGCGGCGCTGCGCGGTCACGGCTCAGCCGAACGCGTCGGTGGTCGTCAGCTGGCGCGAGATCGCGCGGGCGGTGGCGCGGACGGCCGGTACGTAGGCCGCGGGGTCGAACTCCGGGCTCGGTACGACGACCGAGAGGGCGGCGACGACGTCGCGGCCGTTGCGGATCGGTGCGGCGACCGTGGTGCGGGGAGCCCTCGGGTCGGTGCGCCGCGCCACCGCGTAGTCGCCCCGCCGGATCTCGGCCAGGCCGCGGCGCAGGTCGTCGGCGGTGCGGAGGGTGTCGTCGGTGTCGACCGGGACGAAGGCGCGCAGGCCGCGTTCCTGCACGTCGACCGGGGCGTTCGCCAGGAGCACGAGCCCCACGCCCGTGGTGGTCATGGCCACGCGCTCGCCGACCCGGAACCGCACCGGGGCGGCGTCGTGCGCGGAGAGCCGTTCCACCAGCAGGGCCTCGTCGTTGTCGCGCACCGCGAGCAGGACGTGCTGACCGGTGACGTGGAAGAGGTCTTCCATGAACGGCATCGCGACGGCGCGCAGCCCGTGCCCCCGCGGCGCGAGCGAGGCCACCTCCAGCAGGCGCAGGCCGATGACGAAGCGGCCGTCGTCGAGGCGTTCGAGCGCGCCGACGGCGGTCAGCTGACGGGCCAGGCGGAGCACCGTGCTGCGCGGCATGCCGGTGCGGTGGGTGAGTCCCGCGAGCGGCAGCGCGCGGTGCTCGGAGTCGAACGAGCCCAGCAGGGCGAACGCCCGCTCGATGAGCGCCTCGCCCGCGCCGGAACCGCTCCCCGGATTCGATGACGACATGGTCTTCCGTTCCACTCAGTGGCATCGACGGTGCCATTCCCCGCGGTCGCTCCTAGCTTAGGAGCCCTGCCCAGGCCCCTACCGACGGGAAAGTCCTTCCGGTGAACGAAGTCGTCGCACAGCGACCGAACCGCCCGCGCGGCCCCTGGTGGGTCGCGACGGGGGCCGGTCTCGCCATGGCGGTCAGCGCGGGCCCGATGGTCGTGAGCACGCTGAGCCTGTTCGTCGTCCCCATCGCCGAGGACACGGGGTGGAGCCGCACCGCGGTCACCGCCGCGTTCACCTCCATGGCGCTGGGGCAGGCGGTGGGGACACCGGTGGTCGGCCACCTGCTGGACCGGTTCGCGTTCCGGTGGGTCGTCGCGCCGTCCTGGGCGCTGTACTGCGCGTGCCTGGCGCTGGTCACCGCGGTTCCCCGTGCCCTGCCGCTGTTCTACGGCCTGTTCTTCCTCACCGGCGTCTTCGCCGGGGGCACGATGATCCCGTTCGTCAAGGCCACGCTCAGCTGGTTCGACAACAGGCGCGGAGCGGCGGTGGGCGTGACCGCGGCGTTCGCCGCGCTCGGCGCGGCCACGACCCCGCTGCTCGTGAGCGCCCTGCTCACCGCGCACGGCTGGCGGGTCACCTACCGGTGGCTGGCCCTGGTCGCGTTCGTCGTCTCGCTGACCGCGGTGTTCGCCCTCGTCCGGGTCCGGGCCGAACGGGCGCTGCGCGGTCGGCTGGTCAAGGTGGTCGTCGCGGACGACCGGGTGGTGAGCCTGGAACCGCCGGGGCTGGACGTCCGGGAGTCGTTGCGCGACAAGCACTTCTGGATGATCGCGGTCAACCTCTGCGCGACCGGTGTCGCCGTGGTCGGCATCCAGGTGTCCATCGTGCCGATGATGCTCGACCAGGGCGTCGCACCCGGCCGCGCCGCCTCCCTGCTCACGGTGTTCGGCCTGGCCTCGTTGCTGGGCCGGGTGGTGGGCGGCGCGCTCCTGGACCGCTTCCACGCACCGGTCGTGTGCGCCGTCGTGGTCCTGTGCCCGGCCGTCGGGGTGTTCCTGCTGCACGGCCCGTTCGCGAGCGCGGCGGCCGGGACCGCGCTGGTCGGCGTCGCCTTCGGCGTCGAGGTGGACCTGCTGCCCTTCTTCGTCAGCCGGTACCTGGGCATGCGCCGCTTCGGCGGCCTGCTCGGGATCCTCCAGGCCGCCGTCATGCTGACCTCCGCCTTCGGCCCGCCGGCCGTGAACCTCGGCCGTGACGTGCTGGGCGGCTACGACGCCGTCCTGCCCTGGCTGGCCGGGTTGCTGGTCGTGTGCGCGGCCCTCGTGCTGCGCCTGGGCCCCTACCGCTACCCCGCGGTCGCGGGCTTCGACCGGGTCGCCGCTCGCGACGAGCTCGTCGAAGCCCTGCGCCCCAACGATTCCACTCCAGCGACGAGGAAGAGCGAGTGACCGGACGATGACGTCACCGGACAGCACCGAGGACCTGCCGACCAACTGGGGCCGGTGGGGCCTCGACGACGAGCACGGCACCCTGAACTTCATCACGGACGACGCGCGCGCCCGAGGCGTGGCCGAGGCGACGACGGGACGTGTCGTCCCGCTCGGCCTCCCCGTGCCGACCGCGCCGGTCGCCGGGCCCGTTCCCTTCGGCACCAGCGGAATGCCCACGGGTGTCCTGCAGATGATGTGCTTCACCGGCTCACCCGCGCGGGCCCTCACCGACGTCCTGGTCGTCAACACCCACCACGGCGCCGTCACGCACGTCGACGCCCTGGTCCACGTCCCGGTCGGCGACCAGGTGTACCCCGGCGTGCCGGTGGCGCGGGCGGTCGTCGGCGGGACGGTCCGGCATGGCTCCACCACACCGTTCGCGGCGGGGATCACCACCCGCGGCGTCTTCCTCGACCTCGCCCCGGACGGCCGTCTCGAACCCGGTCACCCGGTGACCGGGCAGGACCTCGCCGACGCCGAGTGGCGCGCCCGCGTGCGGCTGGAATCGGGGGACGCGCTCGTCGTCCGGGGCGGCTGGAGGATCGCCGACCACCTGACCGACCCCGTGCCCGCTCTCGCCGTCAGCGCCGTGCGGTGGCTGGCCGACCGCGAGGTGAGCCTGTACGCGGGCGACATCGGCGACCCGCCGCCGGTCCGTCCCGGCGGCGCCCACGTCCTGCACCAGGTCGCACTCGCGCGGCTGGGCATGCCGCTCGTCGACAACGCCGACGTGACCGCCCTGGCCGCGACCTGCCGCGAGCTCGACCGCCACAGCTTCCTGCTCGTGGTCGCCCCGGCGGCCATCACCGGCGCCACCGGCCTGCCGGTCAACCCGCTGGCCATCTTCTGACACCGCGGTCGACGTCGACGGGAGGAGTGGCGGATGTCCAGGTTGTCGATCATCGCGGCGAGCACCAGGCCCGGCAGGGTCGGTCCGGTCGTCGCCCGGTGGGTCGAGGCGGAGGCGAAGGCGCACAACGGGTTCGCGGAGGTCGAGGTGCTGGACCTGGCGGAGGTCGACCTGCCGTTCATGGACGAGCCCCACCACCCGCGCCTGGCCCGGTACGTGCACCGGCACACCAGGGACTGGAGCGCGAAGGTCGCCGCGGCCGAGGCGTTCGTGTTCGTCATGCCGGAGTACAACCACGGCTACAACGCCGAACTGAAGAACGCCATCGACTACCTGCACCACGAGTGGCGCCACAAGCCGGTGGGCCTGGTCTCCTACGGGGGTGTGTCGGCGGGCACGCGGGCGACGCAGATGATCACGCAGGTGGTCACCACGCTGGGGATGACCCCCATCCCCGAGGCCGTGTCCATCCCCTTCGTGCGGCGGTTCGTCGACGCGGGCGGGTCCCTGGTCCCGAACGAAGGCATGACCGCGGCCGCGACGTCGATGCTCGACGGGCTCGTGCTCGTGAACCAGGCGCTGCGCGGGCTGCGCACCGCCTCCCGATCCGCTCAGAACCCACCCCGGTGAGGAATCCCATGCCGTTGTCGTCCGAACCGCTGATCGACGTGCACGCCCACTTCGTCACCGGAAGCTACGTCGCCGCCGCCGAGGCGGCCGGGGTCCTGCACCCGGACGGGATGCCGTCGTGGCCGACGTGGAGCAGTGCCGACCACCTGGACCTCATGGACCGCGGGGGGATCCGGACGTCGTTGCTGTCCCTCTCCTCGCCGGGAACGCACTTCGGCGATGACCGGGCCGCACGGCTGCTCAGCCGCGAGGTCAACGAGTTCGCCGCCGGTGTCCGCGAGGAGCACCCGACGCGGTTCGGGTTCTTCGCCTCCCTCCCGTTGCCGGACACCGAAGGCGCGCTGGAGGAGGCGGTGCACGGCCTGGACGTGCTGGGCGCGGACGGGGTCGTCGTCCTGACCAACCACGGCGGGGTGTACCTCGGCGACGCGCGGTACGAGCCGCTGTGGCGGGAGCTCGACGCCAGGGCGGCGGTGGTGTTCGTGCACCCCACCTCCCCTCCGCACGCCGACGCGGTGACGTCGGGCCGCCCGCGTCCCATGCTGGAGTTCGTGTTCGACTCCGCGCGCGCCGCGGCCGACCTCGTGTTCGCCGGTGTGCAGGCCCGGTACCCGCGGATCGAGTGGATCTTCACCCACGGCGGCGGGGCGCTGCCGCTGCTCGCGGGCCGGATGGAGATGTTCCGCCTCGCCCTCGGGCTGGGAGGCGACCCGGTGCGGGACCGGCTGCGCGGCCTGTGGTTCGACCTGGCGGGAACCCCGTTCCCCGACCAGGTCCCCGCGGTGGACCGCGCCTTCGGCACGGGAAAGCTCCTGTACGGCAGCGACTACTGCTGGACGCCCGCGGACCTGGTCCTGGGCCAGCTGGCGACCGTCGACGCCGCCCCTGGCGGCTGGCGGAGCCTCACCACCGGTAACGCCGAGCGCCTCTTCGCGCGCCTGGGCTCCCAGCACCCCTGACCGACATCCCCACTTGGACCACCCGTGGTCCGACCGGAAAGGCTCACCGCACATGGCTTGTGTCTCGACCGCGTTGGTCGTCGGCGGCGGCATCGCCGGCCTGTCGGCGGCGATCGCGCTCTCCCAGACGGGCGTGCACTGCGACGTCGTGGAGCTCGCCGAAGCGCCGGGGGGCGCGTCGCTCGCCCTGTCGGGCCGGGCGACCGAGGCGCTGGACGAGCTAGGCGTCTACGACGAGTGCTGCGCCCGCGGCACGCCGTTCCACCCCGGAACGACCGCGGCGGACCAGCTGGACGCGGCCGGACGGCTGATCAGCAGGGGACCGACCCGACCGCGGTGGCCGGGGGCGAAGACGCCGGTCGGCATCCACCGCCCGGTGCTCCTGACCATCCTGGAGGAGGCCGCGCGGCGGCTGGGTGTCGAGATCCGCCGGGGCGTGACGACCCTGACCGCGGACGACCGCGACGACGGCGTGCTCGTCACCACGACGGACGGCCGCGAGGCCCGCTACGACCTCGTCGTGGGCGCGGACGGCATCGGTTCGCGCACCCGCGCCCGGCTCTTCCCCGACGGACCCGAACCCGCCTACGCGGGGCAGTACAGCCTCCGCTGGATGACGTCCGGTCCGCCCATCGAGGGCGAGGGGTGGTACCTCGGACCCGTTGGCCGCCTTGGCTTCTACCACCTCCCCGGCGGGCTGATCTACGTCCCCGCCGTGGTGGCCATCCCGGAGCGCGTGCACCTGACCGACGAGGACGTGCACGCGCTGTTCACCCGCCTCCTCGACTCCTACACCGCGCCCGCCGTCGTGGAGATGAGGCGCCGCCTCACCCCGGACGCCGACCTGATCGGCAGGCCGTTCGAGTGGATCCTCCTGTCCTC
Source organism: Umezawaea tangerina (assembly GCF_003002815.1). GTDB lineage: Bacteria > Actinomycetota > Actinomycetes > Mycobacteriales > Pseudonocardiaceae > Umezawaea > Umezawaea tangerina. The sequence goes on from NZ_PVTF01000011.1 coordinate 132,265, forward strand.
CGCGTGGCACCGGGGCCGGACGATCCTGATCGGCGACGCCGCGCACGCGACCACCGCGCACATGGGGATGGGCGGTGGCATGGCGATCGAGGACGCCGTCGTGCTGGCGCGGTGCGTCTCCGCGGCGACCACGGTGGCGGAGGCCTTCGACACCTTCATGGACCGCCGCCGCGCCAGGGTCACCACGGTCGTCGAGACGAGCGTGGAGCTGTCGCGCCTGGAACGGGAAGGCGCTCCCGCGTCCGCGAACGTGGAGCTGCTGAGCACCGCCTTCCAGACCCTCGGCAGGCCCTACTGACGCTCAGGTCGTCGGGCCCAGCGCGTGCCGGAGCTCGGCGCGCGACGCGGCGCCGAAGCGCTCGTAGGCCTCGTGCACGAGCGCGGTCGTGGTGTCCAGACCGAGCGCTGTCCGGTGCGCGATGTCGGCCTCGGACCGGCCTTCGGCGGCGAGGTGGGCGATCCGCAGCAGGCGCGGCGACACGAGGTTCACCAGGCTCGGGCCGCCCGCGACGACCCCGGTGCGCACGAGCCGTCCCACGATGACGTCCCGCAGCGCGAGGGCGCCGCACTCGTCGGCCGCGGTGAGCGCCAGGGACAACGCCCGACGGGCGTCCCCGGTGTGGTCGGCGCGCAGGAGGGCCGAGCCGAGCTCGGCCAGCGTGACCAGGCGCTGCCACCGGTCCGGGGAGTTCTCCAGCAGACGCGCCGACTCCTCCAGGAGGTCGATCCCGTTGTCCGGGGCCAACTCCGCGAGCACCCGCAGCGCCCGGCCTTTCGTGGTCGGGGTGCCGAGCCGGTCGGCCCGCGCGTGCGCCGCGGTGGCGATCTCGTGCGCCTCCTCCGGTGCGGAGAACCGCAGCGCCAGCGCCAGGTCCAGGTGCGCCGGGCACACGGCGGGGTTGGCCACGGGAGCGGAGTCCAGCCACCGGCAGGCCTCCCGGAGCGCCGCGACGGCCCGGTCGTGGTCGCCCTGGGCCAGGCGCAGCGCGCCGAGCACCGCTCTGGGGACGGGCAGGATCAGGGCGTCCGGCAGCCGCTCCCCGTAGCTCCGCGCGGCGCACACGGCCGCGGCCCGCTCGACGTCGCCGCGGGCGAGCAGGGCCTGGACGAGCGTGCCGGTCGCGAACCACTGCGCCGGTGTGCCCGTGCCGCCGCGGTCGGCGATGCGCAGGGCGATGTCGGCGTCGGCGACCGCGTCGGCCGTCCGACCGGCCAGCAGTGCCGACTGGCCCCGGTTGGTGTGGGCGAAGGCGAGGTGGGTGCCGTGCCAGCCGTGCCGGTCGAACTCGTCGACCCCCTGGTCGAACAGGCCGTGGGCGATGTCCTGGTGCTCGGTGTACAGGTGGACGAACGCGGTCATCGTCGCCACCTCCATCCCCTGGTCCGCGTCGGCGAACACGACACCGCGCCGCACGACCCGTTCCACCGCCTCCAGCGCCCTGGACGGCGGCTCGCCGCGCAGCACGAGGCTCCACGCGTGGGCCGTGATCAGCAGCCGCTGCGGGTGGGTGGTGCCCGGCAGCGGGGGAGCGATGCGGTCGAGCAGGTCCATCCGGTCGGACCGGAGCGGGTCGTCGGCCCACCAGGTCGCCCACAGCACCTGCTCGGCCAGCAGCTGTTCACGCGACGGCTCGTCGCCGCAGCGGTCGAGCGCGCTGTCCAGGAGGCGGACCGCGTCACCGAGCCGGTCGGCGTAGCCGTGGGTCTTGGCCAGCGCGATGGCCGCCTCGGTGAGCAGCACGTCGTCGGGCGCCTGGTCGTAGGCCGCGCGCAGCTCCGGCAGCGCCGTCGCGACCTCGCCCAGTGCCAGCGCCTGGCCGTAGCGCAGCCGCACCCGGCACATCCGCGAGGCCGGTGGCGGCTCGTCCAGCGCGCGCTTGAGGTAGCGGGCCGCGGTGGCGGACAGACCGGACTCCGCCGCGGAGGCGGCCGCCGCGGTCATCCGGTCGACCACCCACGGGTCGGCGGCGGTGTGCACGCGCAGCAGGTGCGCGGCCACGGCGTAGGTGTCGGCGTCCTCGCCGTGCAGGAGCCGGGCCGCCGCGAGGTGGGTGTCGCTGCGCCGGGACGGCTCGATGGCGTCGTGGACCGCGGTGCGGATGATCGGGTGGCGGAAGTCCACGGCGGGGCCGGGGTGCAGGACCGCCGCGGCGCACAGCCGGTCGTACTGGAGCTTGGCCTCCTCGGGCGTCAGGGAGGCCAGCCGCGCGGCGTGCCGCAGCGCGCAGCCGGGGCCCAGCACGGCGATGGCGTGGGCCAGCCGCCGGGCGGCCGGGCCCAGGTCGTGGAGCCGTTCGGTGACGTGCAGGACGACGTGCCGCGGGGTCAGCGTGCCGACCAGCCCGACGTTGGCCGCCGTCGGGGTCAGACCGCGTTCCCGCGCCACGTCGAGCATCCAGCGCAGGTAGAACGGGTTGCCGCCGCTGTGCCGGAGGAGCTCGGCGCAGAACCGCTCGTCGGGCTCGCGGGTCGTGAGGCGGGGGAGCAGGACGCGGCCGACGATCGTGCGCACCGCGTCGGGCCCGAGCGGCGACGGCCGCACCACCTCCTCGGCGTCCAGGGCGATCCGCGCCAGCTCGGGCGTCCCGTGGTGGGGCCGGTGGGCGAGCAGCAGCACGACGGGCAGCCCGGACAGCCGGTCGCCGAGGAACTCCAGCCAGTGCAACGACTCCTCGTCCACCCAGTGCGCGTCGTCGACCGCGAGCAGCAGGCCGTCCTCGGGGTGGCCCGCGCCGACCAGCGAGGTCGCGTTGACCACGAGCCAGTACAACGCCTCGGTCAGCCCGATCACGCTGGACGCGCCGGTGTTGCCGGGGTGCGGCAGACCGAGCGGGACGCGCGCGAACGCCGCGGCCCCCGCGAAGAGGCGTTCCCGCTCACGGGGGTCGCGGCCCGCGACCCAGCGGGCCAGCAGCGAGCGGACGGCCCCGAACGCCAGCGTCCGGTCCTGCTGGTTGCCGCGCGCGGCCAGCGGCACGATCCCCCTGGCGGCCGCCTCCGCGCACACGTGGGCGACCACCTCGGACTTGCCGATCCCCGCTGGCCCCTCGACGACGATGGTGGCGCCCATCCGCGCGCGCACCGACTCCAGCACCGCCGAGCAGCGGTCGAGGTCGTCGTCGCGCTCCAGGATGCCGCTGTCGGACGCGGTGTGCCCCGGTAATCGGAGCGCGCGCAGGAGCCGCCGCTCGTCCAGCGGCGCGTGGCCGGAGGCGCGGGCGGACACCAGGCAACCGGACACGACCTTCGCCACGAACTCCTCCCGCGGCCGCCGCTTGCCCGACATCACCTCGGAGAACGTCGCGGCGGCCACCCCGCTGCGCCGGGCCAGCACCGCGTCGGAGGGACCGCCCACCACCCGCTGCAAGGTGCGCAGCTGCCGCCGGACGTGGTCGTCGGGATCCTGCTCGGGCATGGCCGCCCCCGCTCGGAATCGTTCGGTTCTTCGACTCCGATGGTGCTCCGACCCGCGGGCGGACGACCCTGATCAGGCCGGCCGACACCCCAATGGCCGCCGGCGAGTGCCCGAAGGGGGGTGCGTGGAGATGACGTTGGTCCTCACGTCGAAGTTCGTCGTCAGGCTGTGCTGCTGCTCTCTGGTCATCGGCTTCATCGCGGGCGTCCTGCTGTGAGCCCACCGACCGGACCGGGGCCTGCCCGTTGCCAGGGGCAGGTCACCGGGCCGCGTCGGCGGGTGGCGGTTCCCAGCCGGACCGCACCGCGTTCACCCGTTGCGCACCAGCCTCCACCGGTTGTCCGCGGAGCCGTTGTCGGAGTCCTGCACCGCCTGTGCGCCCTGCGCGGTCGAGCCGCCCTGGATGCCGAGCAGCTTGCCGCTGTTGGCGTTGCGGATCCGGTGGGTGCCGTCGCCGTTGTCGAGCAGCGTCCACCGGTGGTCGGCGGTGCCGGTGTCGGACCACTGCAGGACGCGGGCGCCGTCGGCGGTGGACATGTTCTCCACGCCGAGGACCTTGCCGCTGTTGGCGTTGCGGAGGCGCACGTCCCCGCCGTCGGGGACCAGCTCCCAGTCGTGGTCGGCGGTACCGGTGTCACCCCATTGCAGGGCGAGGCCGCCGTCGGCGGTCGACATGTCCCTGATGCCCAGCACGAGCCCGCTGGCCGCGTTGACCAGGCGGTGGGTGGTGACGCTGCCGCCGGTCCTCCAGTAGACGGTGTAGTTGTAGCCGTGCGCGTCGTGGAACGGGCCGAGGCCGACGGTCGCGCCGTCGGCCTTCGCCGTGAACGCGAGCGTCGAGCCGCTGGTGCGGGTGACCGAGGCGACGTCGAGCGACGGCAGCGCGGACAGCGCGGTGCTGCCGTAGTTCCCCGCCAGGACGGCGGGACCGTAGGTGACGGCGACGACGTCCGGGTTGTCGTTGGCGGGCACCGCGACCACCCGCATGGGCAGCCGGAGGGTGACGGTGTCGCCGGACGCCCACGAGCGGGTGAGCGCCGCGTACGTGCCGGGAGTGGTCGCGGTGTTCTGGACGGTCCCGTTCACGGCGACCGTCGCGCCGGTGGTCCACGCGGGGATGCGCAGGCGCATCGTCCACGAGTCGCCCGCACTTCCCGACACGGTCAGCGTCGTGGTGTCGCTCGCGGGGTAGGTGGTGCTCTGGGTGACCGTGATGCCGCGTTCGGACCAGGTCAGCACCGAAGGCGCGTAGAGGTTGACGGTCAACGTGGTGCCGTCGCGGAAGTAGATCGAGTCGGCGAGCTTGGTGTTCGTCTCGAGACCGGTGCCCTGGCAGCACCAGAACGTGCCGTAGTCGGTGCTCCAGTTGCCGCCGCCCCACGCCGGACCGGTGTTCCCGCGCCGGTGGCCGGGGTTGAGACCGGTGAAGTAGCAGATGTGGCCGTGCGGGTCGGCGGGGTTCTGCTGGCCGATCAGGTGGTTGAGCAGGGCGCGTTCGTAGAAGTCGAAGTAGGCGGCCCGGCTCGGGTCGAGCAGCCACAGCTCGCGGGTCAGCTTGAGCATGTTGTAGGTGTTGCACGCCTCGGCCGTGTCGGTGGCGAGGTGGGCCGCGATGGCGTTGGGCGCGCGGAAGTGCTCGGCCTGGCTGTTGCCGCCGATCACGTAGGTGTGCGCGGACACGGTGGTGTTCCACGCGTTCGTGGCGATGTCGCGGTAGCGGGTGGTCCCGGTCGCCTTGTACTCGCGCGCCGCGCCGATCCACTTGGGCACCTGCGTGTTGGCGTGCACCCCGTTGAGCTGGTCCCGGTTCGCGGCCAACGGGTCGAACGCGGCCGCGTGGTCGAACCGCTGCGCCGCGGCCAGCCACCGGCCGTCCCCGGTCTGCTGGTACAGGTCGGCCAGCACGGCGTTCATGCCGCCGAACTCCGTGCCCAGCACGCGTTGCATCTGGCTCTGGGACAGCCTTCCCGTGCGCCGGTCCACCCAGCCCGCGAACCGCAGCAGCACGTCCCGCGCCTGCGTGCTGCCGGCGAAGCGCCACACGTCCAGCAGGCCGGCCAGGGTCTTGTGCAGCGCGTAGTACGACACCGACTTCGGGCTGCCCGCCTCCATCGCGTCGAAGTCCGACTCCGGGAACCCCGACAGGTACCCGGAGGTGAACCCGGCGGCCGCGTTGTTCGCCTGGCACTTGGCCAGCTCGGCGACCGCGTAGGCCGCCCGGTCGCGGCACGTCGTGTCACCCAGCACCGCCCAGGCCTGCGCCCAGGCCGTGAGGAAGTGCCCCTGGCTGTGCGTGCGGAACGGGAAGTCCGGCGCCTCCCACCCGCCGAGCGCCGCCGCGCCGCCGGTCGACAGGCGGTGGTTGGCGCGGAAGTTGTAGAGCAGCCGGTCGACGTCGACGAACCTCAGGTAGGTCAGCGTGCGGTTCTGGTTGTCCAGCCACCGACCCGCGCCCAGCCGGACCTGGCCCAGGTCGAACGGCTGGGACAACGCGCCGATGTCCGCGCGCACCGGGGGCACCACCGCGGCCTCGGCGCTACCCCGGAACACCGCGGGCGCGGCGCTCGCGGCGGCCGCGACCCCGGCGGCCTGCAACAGCCTGCGACGACTCAACGACGAGGACATGGGGCTCCTAGGTCGACCGGGACAGGCGCGCCGAGCCTGACCGCCGCCGGTGCCGGGACTCCTCACCGGGGCGGACAGCACCACAGGGTTGTTATCGCTAACATTTAGCGCCCGTCGATGCGGGAGGTGGAGTGGGGCGGAGTGCGTCAGCGGCGGGATGGAGCTGTCTTCACCGGAACACCTGCGGGTGGTGACGTTGTCACGTGCGTGTAACACAGCATGTTAGCGATAACACATCGTGTGTCAACCGCTTCCCCGCGCGCACACGGGGGCGTGCCGGAACGTCGTTGGCGCACAACGTGGTGCGGTAGGCGCCACCGCGGGGACGGCCATGCCGGGCAGGGCGACCACGATCGCCTTCGCGGGCGGGGCTTCCGCCGCCGGGGTTCCCCTGGTGATCCCCGGACAGGTCTCACCCCGCGGTCGCGGGACCGTCCTCGTGCTCGATCCCAACGGGGGAGGACCAGTCGGTGCGGTGGAGGCGGTTGGCCTCGGCGACGTTGCCGGTCCGCACGTCGCCGTCGCCGTCCGGCACGCCGACGTCCACCACGCCGCCGCTCTCCGCGGCGGGGGCCTTCCACCACCCCGCGCAGCCCCGCACGCAGGGGTGGCTCATCTGCCTGAGCACCACGTGACCGCCGGCGTCGGGCACGGGCTGCTGCCAGGTCATCACGCCGGTGCCGTCGCACAGGTCGCAGGCAGTGTCGATTTCCACCTCCACATCGTCGGGGCGACCGGTCCACCCTGCATGACAGGCCACCTGTACGGGGTAGTTCGAGGCCGCGGCGTCAGGGGGCGGCCCGTGGGGGTCGGTCGAACTCCGGTCAGGGCGCGGTGCCGAAGGGCTCGGACGGCGTCGTCGTGGCCCGGCGGACGGTGTCCAGCGCGCCGGCGAGCTGCGCCAGGGTGTCGGCGGACAGCGGTGCGCGCAGGTGCCGTTCGAGCTCGTCGTCGAACGTGGCCCGTGCCGCATCGAGGATCGTGCGGCCCGTCGGGGTCAGTTCGACGATGGATGACCGCCGGTCCTCGGGGTTGGGCCTGCGGGCGAGCAGGTCGGCCTTCTCCAGCCGGTCCACGGCCTGGCTGGTGCCGCCGACCGTGATCGCGAGGGCCCGCGCGATGTCGTGCACCCGGCACCCGGCCGTCGCGTCGACCACCATCAGCACGTTCAGGCCGCCCAGGGTGAAGTCGTGGTCGCGGCGCAGCCGGGCGTCGACGGTGTTCCACAGGACCGTCTCGAACCGCACCAGGTCGTCGAAGACCTTCCGCAGGTCCGTGACCGGCTTCGTTCCTCGCACTCGCGCGTCTCCCACGGCGTCAGGTTAGCTTAACGGCAACTAGCTTAGTGCTAATCTGGTTAGCGCTGATGCAACTGCGGGACGTCTACGACGGGAACGGTCATGGGTGAAGAACAGCGGGAAGTGGTCCACCGCCTCCTCCGGGACGCGGACTTCGACCTCGGCGGGGATGTCCTGGCCCAGCGGCCGCGGCTGGAGCGGCTGCTCACCGCACACCCCCTGCCCGAGGACGTCCGCACGTCCACCGGTGAGCTCGGCGGTGTGCCCGTGGTGTTCGCCGAGCTGGTCGGGACGCGGGCTCTCGGGACGCTCCTGCACCTGCACGGAGGCGGGTTCGCGCTCGGCTCGGCGGGCGGTTCGATCGGGCTCGCGTCGAGCCTGGCCCGGTCGGCCGGGCTCGACGTCGTCGCGGTGGAGTACCGACTGGCGCCGGAGAACCCGTACCCGGCGGCGGTCGAGGACGTGGTCGCCGCGTACCGGGCGCTGCTCGACCGCGAGGGGAGCGCGGCGAACGTCGTCGTGTCCGGCGAGTCGGCCGGTGGGAACCTCGCACTGGAACTCCTCCTGGCCGTCCGGGACGAAGGGCTCGCCCGCCCCGCCGCGGCCGTGCTGTTCTCCCCGATGACCGACCTGACCGTGAGCGGGGAGAGCTTCCGCACCAAGGCCGCGGTCGACCCGAACATCACCGCCGCGGCGATCCGCACCAGGATCGCCGACTACCTGGACGGCACCGGCGTGGACCCGGCCGACCCCGGGGTGAGCCCGGTCTTCGCGGACCTGACCGGGCTCCCTCCGCTGCTCGTGCAGGCGGGGTCGAGCGAGGTGCTGCTCGACGACGCCACCCGCCTGGCGGTCCGGGCCGCCGCCGACGACGTGCCGGTGGTCCTGGACGTCGTCCCCGGTGTGCCGCACGTGTTCCAGGCGTTCGCCGCCGTCCTGGAGGAAGGCGCCGAGGCTCTGCACCGGGCGGGGCGCTTCGTCCGCGGCCACCTCGCGGCGGCCGCTGTGGACTCCGTGGAGGTGTAGCCGGGGTCCGGTGGAAGTCCACAGTGGACTGCTTGGTCGGGGGCGACCGGTGGCGGCGGCACCGGTCGCCCCCGTGCTCGACGGGGCGCGGTGGTTACCTGATCTGGTCCGCGGTCAGGTAACCGGAGTCGATCAGGACCTTCTGGTAGTTGGCCTTGTCGACGGTGACCACGGGGAGGGTGAACGTGGGGACGACCTTCTTGCCGTTGTCGTAGTCGCCGGGGTTGTTGATCTCGGGCTTGCCGCCCTTCAGGACGGCGTCGGCCATCTTCACCGCGACGTCGGCGAGCTGGCGCGTGTCCTTGTACACGGTGGAGTACTGCTCACCGGCGATGATCGACTTGACCGAGGGGACCTGGGCGTCCTGGCCGGTCACGATCGGGTAGGGCTGGGTGGCGCTGCCGTAGCCGTTGCTCCGGAGCGCGGACAGGATGCCGATGGACATGCCGTCGAAGGGGGAGAGCACGCCCTGCACGTGCGCGCCGCCGCCGTAGCTGGAGGTGATGACGTCCTCCATGCGCCGCTGCGCGGCGGCCGCGTCCCACCGCAGGACGGCGACCGTGCCGAAGTCCTTCTGGCCGCTCTTGACGACCAGGGTGCCCTTGTCCAGGTACGGCTTGAGGACGGACATGGCGCCGTTGAAGAAGAACGTGGCGTTGTTGTCGTCCGGCGAGCCCGCGAACAGCTCGACGTTGAACGGACCCGTCGCGTCGCCCGCGGATCCGTCGGCCTTCTTCAGCCCGAGACCGGTCAGCAGGGACGTGGCCTGCTCGACGCCGACCTTGAAGTTGTCGAAGGTGGCGTAGTAGTCGACGTTCGGGCTGTTGAGGATCAGCCGGTCGTAGGAGATGACCGGGATCTTGCGGTCCGCCGCCTGCTGGACCTGGCTGGTGAGCGACTTGCCGTCGATGGAGGCCACGATGAGCACCTTGGCGCCCTTGGTGATCTGGTTCTCGATCTGGTTGGCCTGCGTCGGGATGTCGTCCTGGGCGTACTGCAGGTCGACCTGGTAGCCCTGCTTCTCCAGTGCCGCCTTGATGTTGTCGCCGTCGTGGATCCACCGCTCGGAGGACATGGTCGGCATCGTGACGCCGACCAGCGACCCCGCGCCGGACCCGGTTCCCGCCTGCTGGTCCACGGTCTTCGTGGACGAGCCGCAGGCGCTCGTCGCCGCGATCAGCGCCAGGGCGCCGCCCATCGCGGCGAGGCGTAAGGAAGTGGATTTCATCGTCGTCTCCTCGTTGGTGCCATCTCCGGCGGGGGCTGACCAGGACGAGCCGGTGTGCGGGCCCGGCCGCCCGACGCCGTGTCGGTCGACTGGTGACGCGGGTCGGGGGTCAGTCCTGGACCTTGCCCCCGGTGACGCGGGACAGCGCCAGCGCGATCAGGATGATCGCGCCGTTGAGCGCGCCGATCCACTGCGCGGGGACGCCCGCGAGGGTGAGCACGTTCTGGATCATGTACAGCAGCAGGATGCCGGTGAAGGCGCCGAACACCGTGCCCTTGCCGCCGTTGAGGCTGATGCCGCCGATGACGGCCGCGGCGAACACGGTGAAGATGTAGCCGTTGCCCTGCGCGGAGGCCACCGACGCCAGCCGCCCGGACAGCAGCAGGCCCGCGACGGCCGCGAGCAGGCTGGCGGTGACGATCACGATCCAGAGCACCCGGTCGGTGCGGATGCCCGCCGCCTTGGCCGCGTCGACGTTGCCGCCGATCGCGTACAGGGACCGGCCGAAGCTGGTGAAGCCGAGCACCACGATGCCGACCGCGAACAGGGCCAGGCACAGCCACACCGACGCGGGCACGCCGAGCCACTGCGTGGTGCCGAGGTAGAGCATCGACCCCGGCAGCCGGAAGAACGTCTGGCCGCCGGAGATCCCGGTCAGGATGCCGCGCAGCACGATCAGCATGCCGAGCGTCACGATGAACCCGTTGAGCCCGAACCGGATGATGAACAGCGCGTTGACGACGCCGACGAGCACCCCGACCGCGAGCGTGACCGGCACCGACCAGCCGCCCGGCAGCAGGCCCAGCCCGTGGCCCGCGCCGACGGGCACCGTGAGCCACGCGGCGACACCGGGGGCGAGGCCGACGGTGGACTCCAGCGAGAGGTCCATCTTCTTCACGACCAGCACGAGCGTCTGCGCCAGCACCAGGATCGCGATCTCCGACATGGTCTGCAGCACGTTGAGCAGGTTGTCCCCGCGCAGGAAGACCGGGCTGACCAGCTGCCCCACGACCGCGATCACGATGATCGCGGGGATGAGCGCCAGGTCGCGCAGCCGGGCGAAGGCGATCCGCCTGCCCCCGGCGCGCGGCGGCGGGCCGTCCTCGGCCGGGGTGCTCGCGGTGACCGCGGTCCCGGTGCTGGTCTCAACCATCGAGGTCGACTCCTTCCATGGCGGCCACGAGCTGGTGGTCGTGCCAGCCGCGGGGGATCTCGGCGACCACGCGGCCCTGGAACACCACCAGGACCCGGTCGCACAGGCGCAGGTCGTCGAGCTCGTCGGAGGCGATGAGCACCCCGGCACCGGACTCGGCGATCTCCTCGACCTTGGCGAGGAGGAACTCCTTGGACCGCACGTCGACACCCGCGGTCGGGTTGACCAGCACCAGCAGCTTCGGGTCGTTCGCCAGCGCGCGGGCCATGACGACCTTCTGCTGGTTGCCGCCGGACAGGCCGGAGACCGGCAGCTCCGGCCCCGGCGTCTTGATCGCGAGCTTCCCGATCATGGACCGGGCGAAGGAGTCCCGGCGGCGGCCGTCAATGAAGCCCGCCCGGCCGAGCCGGTCCGGGATGGTCAGGGTCCCGTTGTCGGCGATGGACATCCGCGGCACGTAGCCCTGGTGGTGCCGGTCCTGCGGCACGAAACCGACGCCCGCGGCCAGCGCCGCGGGCACGCTGCCCGGCGCGGGGCGCACGCCGTCGATCTCCACGACGCCGTCGGCGGCGGCCCGCAGGCCCGCGACGGTCTCCGCCACCTCGATGCGGCCGCTGTTCGCCGCGCCCGCCAGGCCGACGACCTCGCGGGCCCGGACCTGGAACGACACGTCCTCGTAGCGGCCGGGCAGGGACGCGCCGGTCACGGCGAGCACGGTCGCCGCCCCCGCCGGGGGACCGCTTCGCGCCGCGCCCGCCTCCGCCGCGGCCTCGCCGGTCATGGCCGCCACCAGCTCCGCCCTCGGCAGGTCGCCGACCGCGGCGGTCAGGACGTGCCGGGCGTCGCGGAACACCGTGACGGTGTCGCAGATCTCGTAGACCTCCTGGAGGTGGTGGCTGATGAACAGGAAGGTGACGCCCTGCCGCTGGAGGTCCCTGATCCGGGCGAACAGCCGGGCGATGGCCGCGCCGTCCAGCTGGGCGGTCGGCTCGTCCAGGACGATGAACCGCGCCCCGAACGACAGCGCCCTGGCGATCTCCAGGAACTGCCGCTGCTCCACGTCGAGGTCGCCCGCGGGCACCCGCACGTCCACGTCGACCGACCAGGTCTCCAGCAGCTCCCGCGCCCGCTCGCGGACCGTCCGCCAGCTGATCAGCCCGCCCCGGCCGCGGTCGTGCCGGTTGAGGAAGAGGTTCTCGGCGACGGTCAGCTCGGGGATGATCGTGGACTTCTGGTAGACGCACGCCACCCGCCGCCGCCACGCGTCGCGGTCGGTGAGCCGGGGAGCGGGCTCGCCGCCGAAGGCGACCGCGCCCTCGTCGGCCGCCTGGAGCCCGGTGAGGATGGACACCAGGGTGGACTTGCCCGCCCCGTTGCGCCCCACCAGCGCGTGCGTCTGCCCCTCCTCGATCCTGATGGAGGCCTCCAGCAGCGCCGCTGTGGACCCGAACCGCTTCGTCACTCCCGTCGCCTCGGCGACGGGTGGGGCCGCGACCATGTCGCTCGTCTCCCTCCTGCTAGAGCTTGTTGCCCCACAAGGACTTGTCGTCGTTCTTGAGGCTGGGGACGCCGTCGTAGGTGCCGCCGTCCGAGGTGACCAGCGGCGCGGAGAGCTGGTCCTCCAGCAACCCGTCGCGGACCTGGACGATCGTGCTGTCGTGGTCGGTCTTGCCGGGCGCGAACGTCTTCCCGTCGATCGCGGCCTTGAGGTACTGCAGGGCGTACTTGGCGTAGAGGTCGGCCGGCTGGGAGACGGTCGCGTCGACGTGCCCCTCGGCGATGTTCTTGAGCTCCTCGGGGATGCCGTCGTTGGAGACCACGAACACGTGCTTGGGGTCCTGCGGCCCGACCAGCAGGTCCTTCTGCTTGAGCACCTGGAGCGTCCCGGCGAGCGCGAAACTGGACTGCATGTAGACGCCCCGGATGTCCGGGTGGGCGGTGAGGTCGGTCTGGAGCTTCTGCGCGGCGATCGCGCCGTCCCAGTTCGTCGCCTCCCCGTAGACGGTGATGCCGGGGTAGTTCGACTTCATGCAGTCGTTGAACGCCTCGGTGCGGTCGCGGCCGTTGATCGAGGCGAGGTCGCCCTGCAGCATCACGACCGCGCCCTTGCCCGCCAGCTTCGCGCCGAGGAACCGGCAGGCCTTCTCGCCGTAGGCCCGGTTGTCGGCCCGGACCACCATGAAGACGTCGCCGCTGTCGGGTCGGGTGTCCACCGTGACGACCGGGATCTTCTTGGCCGACAGCTGGTCCAGGGTCGGCGCGATGGCCGCGGTGTCCTGCGGGGCCATCGCCACCCCCTTGACGCCCTGGCTGATGAACGTCTGGGCGTTGGCGGTGAGCTTCGCGACGTCGTTCTGCGAGTTCGTGGTCTTCAGGTCCAGGCCCAGCTCCTTGGCGAACTCCGGCGTGTACTTGATGTAGGAGTTCCAGAAGTCGGTGTCGGACCGCGGGTAGTCGACGCCGACCACGGGTGCGCCGCCCGCCGCGCCCGAGCCCGCGGTGGTGCCGCAGCCGCTGAGCGCCGCGGCGAGCGCGGCGACGATGCCGAAGCCTGCGAGGGGTCTGGTCTTCACGGCGGTCTCCTAACGGGTGTGGGGCAGGTCGGGGGTGCTCACGCGGTGGCCTGCCTGTTCCAGACGGGCCCGTCGGGGAAGGTGTGGGCGGTGATGGACGCGGCGTGCAGCTGGGCGCTGATGCCGGGTGCCGTCGGCGCGAGGTAGTGGCCGTCGCGGATGCGCACCGGGTCGGTGAAGTGCTCGTGCAGGTGGTCGACGTACTCGACGACGCGGTCCTCGGTGCTGCCGCTGACGGCGACGTAGTCGAACATCGCCAGGTGCTGGACCATCTCGCACAGCCCCACCCCGCCCGCGTGGGGGCAGACCGGGACCCCGAACTTGGCGGCCAGCAGCAGGACCGCGACGTTCTCGGTGACACCCGCGGTGCGGCTGGCGTCGAGCTGCAGGACGTCGATCGCCTCCGCCTGGAGCAGCTGCTTGAACATCACCTGGTTGTGCGTGTGCTCGCCGGTGGCGACCTTCATCGGCGCCAGGGCCCGCCGGATGGCGGCGTGGCCGAGGATGTCGTCGGGCGAGGTGGGCTCCTCGATCCAGTACGGGTCGTACCGGGCGAGCGCGGACATCCAGTCGATCGCCTGCCGCACGCCCCACGCCTGGTTGGCGTCGACGGCGATCCTGATGTCGGGTCCCACGGCCTCGCGGGCCAGCCGCAGGCGGCGTTCGTCGTCGGCGAGGTCGGCGCCGACCTTGAGCTTGATCTGGGTGAAGCCGTCGGCGACGGCCTCCCTGGACAGGCGCACGAGCTTCTCGTCGTCGTAGCCCAGCCAACCGGGCGTGGTCGTGTAGGCGGGGTAGCCGTCGCTGAGCAGGTGGGCCGTGCGCTCGGCGCGCCCCGGTTCGGCGCGGCGCAGGATGTCCAGCGCCTCGTCGCGGGTGAGGGCGTCCTCCAGGTAGCGGAAGTCGACGAGGTCGACGAGCTGCTCGGGCGCCAGCTCCGAGAGCAGCCGCCACACGGGCTTGCCCTGCCTGCGCCCGTAGAGGTCCCACACCGCGTTGACGACCGCGGCGGCGGCCATGTGGATGGCGCCCTTCTCCGGGCCGAGCCAGCGCAGCTGGCTGTCGCCGGTCAGGCGCCGGGAGAAGGCGCCGAGGTCGCTGAGCACGTCGTCCACGGACAGGCCGGTCACCAGGGGCGCGAGGGCCCGCACGGCGGCGACCTCGACGTCGTTGCCGCGCCCCACGGTGAACGCGAGCCCGTGCCCCTCGGCGCCATCGCTCGTGCGGATGGTCACGTAGGCGGCGGAGTAGTCGGGCTCGGGGTTCATCGCGTCGGAGCCGTCGAGGTCCAGCGAGGTGGGGAACCGCACGTCGACCGCGTCGACGGCGGTGATCAGCTCGGTCATCGTCCGGTGCTCCCTCGGGCGGAACGGCTGGGGTGTCGGGTCCGCTCCTGGTCGTGTGTCAACGGCGTGTCCGCTGTGCAACAGGAGGATGAGGACATGGGATGGATTTATAGGCCACGAACGTTCCTGTGTCCATGGTCACAGCTCAATTGGTCAGAATTCGGGGCTGGATCAGGAGTGTTGTCGCCGTGGCGTGGAAACGGACATCCCATCTCTTCCGAAGAGATGGGATGTATTGCTAGCCTCCCGTGGTGCGCGAGACGACCGGGGAGAGCGATCGATGTCACTGACCGACAAGGCCATCGACCGCATCAGGGACCTGATCGGGTCGGGCGAGCTGTCGCCGGGGTCCAAGCTGCCGCCCGAGCAGCAGCTGGCGGCCGAGCTGGGGCTGTCCCGGAACCTGATGCGGGAGGCGGTCAAGGCGCTGGTGGTCGCGCGGGTGCTCGAGATCCGGCGCGGTGACGGCACCTACGTGACCAGCCTGGAGCCGGAGGTGCTGCTGGGCGGCATCTCCTCCGCCGTGGAGCTGCTGCGCGGCGACACCCTGCTCGAGATCACCGAGGTGCGCAGGCTGTTCGAGCCGGTGGCGACGGGGCTCGCCGCCACCCGCATCTCCGCAGGCGAGCTCTTCGAGGTCGAACAGCACCTGCACGCGATGCGGGCGGCGCGCGACGACGTCGAGCTGCTCAACCAGCACGACGCCGCCTTCCACCGCGCGGTCGTGGCCGCCACCGGCAACGCCACGCTGACGACCCTGCTGGAGGGCATCTCCAGCCGCACGGTCCGCGCGCGGGTCTGGCGCGGGCTGGTCGACGACAAGGCGGCCAGCCGCACCCTGGCCGAGCACGAGGCGATCTACGAGGCGCTGGTCCTGCGCGACGCCGGGCTCGCCCAGGCCGCCGCCCTCCTGCACATCAACACCACCGAGCGCTGGCTGCGCGAGCACGTCGGCCGCGACGCCGACCTCCTGCCCGACGCCGACCTCCCGGTCCTCCACCGGGGCGGCACCCGCTGACGTCGGGCGGGTACAGTCCTCCGCTCGGCCCGCCCTGTCGACGGCGCCCACCGCCCCGTCACCCGGCGGGTGGTCCCGTGTCGGGGTCGTCCAGGTGCCAGACCTCGCGCATCGGCGCCCACCGGCCGCCGGAGCCGGGCTCGGCCAGCGGCTCCTGGCACGGGTCGGTGAACGTCCACCAGCGGCGGGTCTCCGGGTCGGCGGCGATGCGGGCCTGGTCGGCGGCGTGGTCGTCGCCGGTGTACTCGTAGTAGCCGAACAGCAGGTCGCCGTGCAGGAAGATCGTGAAGTTGCGGATGTTGGCGTCCAGCATCGTCCGTTCGACGGCGGGCCAGACCGCCGCGTGCAGCCGGAGGTACTCCTCGCGCCGTTCCGGCCGCAGCCCGATCACCATGCCGTAGCGCTGTGCGTCGCCCATGCGGGTCTCCTGGAGTGTCGGGTCAGGCGTTGAGGGCGGCGCCCGCGGCCTCCCGGCCCGCCTCGACCGGGTGCAGGCGGTGGCCCGCGCGTTCGGGCCGGATGTGCGCGCCGCCGGACATCGGGTGGGGGAGCAGGTGGACCGACGCGGCGATCGCGTCCTCGTCGATCCGCAGGCCGAGGCCGGGGCGGTCGCCGAGGACGAACGCGCCGTCCTCGACGTGGTGGTCGAGCACGACGCCCAGCGCGGGTTCGAGGTCCTGGAGCTCGCTGACGAGGTGGTTGGGCACCGACGTGGCGGCGTGCAGCAGGCCGATCGGGCTGGTGCCGATGGGGCTGACGGGCAGGTCGTGGGCGTGCGCGAGGGTGGCGACCCGGAGGAAGTGGGTGATGCCCCAGACCGCGGCCGTCTGGACGACGTCGACCGCGCCCGCGGCGATGAGCGGGCGGTGCTGTTCGAGCCCGGTGAGGTTCTCGCCGGTGGCGACCGAGGCGCGGACGCCGCGGCCGACGGCGAGGTGGCCCTCCACGTCCCAGCGCCGGACCGGCTCCTCGACCCAGGTCAGGTCGAGCGTCCGCTCGATCTCCCCGACGTGGCGGACGGCCTGCTTGCGCGTCCAGGTCTCGTTGACGTCGAGCATCAGGCTCGGCCGCGCCCCGCGCCCCGCCTCGGTGAGCACGTCGCGGACCAGGGCGAGGCGGTGCCGGTCCCGGTCGACGTCGAGGCCCCCCTTGACCTTCGCCGCCCGCAGGCCGCGGTCGGCGTAGGCCTGGTAGACCGCGACGAACTCGTCGTCGTCGAGCCCGATGTCCAGGCCGGAGGCGTAGGCGGGCACCCGGCGGTCGCGCCCGCCGAGCAGCCGCCACAGCGGTTCCCCCGCCGCCTGGGCCTTGATGTCCCACAGCGCGGTGTCGAGGGCGCCGATGGTGCCGAACACCTGCCCCGCGTGCCCCGCCTTGAACGTCCGGCGCAGCATCCGGTCGTACAGGGCGGTCACGCCGCGCGGGTCCTCGCCCTCGATGGCGGCGAAGACGCTCTCGATCTCCACGTGCGGTCCGAGACCGACGCCGGTGAAGCCCGCGTCGGTCTCGACGACGACGATCGGCACCCGGACCCGGCCGTCGGCGTAGACGCCGTTGGCGTCGCCGATCGGTCGGCCCCAGTCCTGGACCGTCGTGAGGGTCCGGTACCCGGTGATGCGCATGTCAGCCCTTCGTGGACCCGGCGGTGACGCCGTCGGCGATCTGGCGTTGCAGGAACAGGTAGACGACCAGGACGGGGATCGCGGCGATCAGCACGCCCGAGGCGAACGTGGGGATGTCGTCGGAGTACTGCCCGCGCAACGACGTGACGCCGACCATGAGCGTGCGGTGCTCGGCGGAGGGCATCATCAGCAGGGAGATCAGCACGTCGTTCCAGCAGAACAGGGCGTTGAGCACGCCCACCGACAGCAGCGCGGGGGCTCCGATCGGGAGCATGATCCGCCAGTAGACGCCGTACACGGTGTTCCCGTCGATGCGCGCGGCGTCGATGATCTCCGGCGGCACGGTCGAGTAGTAGCTCGCCATCAGGAAGATCGTGAACGGGAGGAACTGCGCCACGTACGCGAGCACGAGTCCGGGGTAGGTGTCGACGAGGCCGGTGTCCGCCATGATCCGCGCCAGCGGGACCATGATCACCTGGAACGGGACGAACAGCGCGGCCAGGATCCCGAGGAAGAGGGCCGAGGAGCCGCGGAAGCGCAGCCTGCCGAGCGCGAAGCCCGCCATCGACCCGAGCAGCAGCAACAGCGCGACCGAGCAGGCCACGACGACCACCGAGTTCAGGAAGTAACGGGACATCCCGACGCTCGTCCACGCCTTGACGACGTTGTCCAGGCGCGGGGAGTCGGTGAGCGAGAACCGGTCGAGGGTGTAGTCGCGCCGGGTCTTCATCGAGACGTTGGCGGTGAACAGCAGCGGGTAGATCGTGGCCAGCGCGAGCGCGGCCATCGGCACCGCGACGACCCACCTCGCCCAGCGGGTGCCCGACATCAGTCCTCCTTCCCCGCGGCGCGGCGCAGCACGGCGATCTGGGCCAGTCCCACCACGAGCATGATCAGGAACAGGGCCGTCGACGCCGCGGAGGCGAGCGCGGGTCGGTTCATCTGCCCCTGCTGGGTCCAGATGTAGTACTCGGGCAGGTACGTCGAGCCCTCGGGTCCGCCGCTGGTCATCACGAACAGCAGGCCGAACATCGAGGTGAGCATGCCGATCATGGTGGTGATGAAGACGAACTGGATCGTGCGGGACAGGCCGGGGACGATCACGTGCCGGATGGTCTGGGGCAGCGAGGCACCGTCCACTTTGGCCGCGTCGAGCAGCGAGGAGTCGAGGGTGGCGAACCCGGCCAGGAAGACGACCAGCGCCATGCCGAAGGTGGCCCAGACGTGCACGCCGACGACGGCGAAGATGGCCACGTCGGGGTCGCCGAGCCAGTCCACCGGTCCGATGCCCAGGCCGCCGAGCAGCGAGTTGAGCGGACCGTCGTAGGCCAGCAGCAGGGTGAAGATCGCCCCGACGATCACCGGGGAGAGCACGGCGGGGAAGAAGTAGACGCCGCGGTAGAGCCGGTGCCCCGGCACCTTCAGGTGGATGAACGTGGCCAGCAGGCCGGGGATCGCGACGGCGACCGGGAGGAGCAGCACGAGCAGGCCGACGTTGCCCAGCGCCGTGCGGAAGAGCGGGTCGTCGAGGAGCGTGAGGTAGTTGTCGAGGCCGACCGCCGTGCCGTTGCGGTCGCCGTCGCCGGTGAACGAGAAGTTGATCCCCAGCAGCAGCGGCCACAACCGCAGCACCACGATGACCAGGACGGCCGGTGCCACGAGGACGAGCGGCGCCAGGCGCTCCGCCCGCGACCCGACGCGGTTGCGCCGGGGCGGGGCGGTGGCCTGCGGTCGGACACCCGTGGTCGGGGCGGCCAGACCGCTGGGCGACAAGGACGGTGGGGCCACGTCGGTCATCCCGTCGTGTCGGAGGCGGCCAGCTGCGCCACCGCGTCGTCGACGGTGGTCGACCCGCTGAGCAGCTGCTGGGAGAGCCTGCCCATGAGGTCCAGCGTCTTCGACGACAGCGCGACGTGCAGGGCAGGCTTGCCCGCCTTGACCTCTGAGACGATGGTCTTGACGGACGGGCCGCCCGCGGACACGTCGATCGAGGTGTCGGAGGTGATGGCGCCCCCGTCGGCGTAGAAGGTCTTCAGGGCGTCGGTCGAGGTCAGCGAGCGCACCAGGTCCGCGGCCAGCTTCGGGTCCTTGGTCCACTTGGCGACCGCGTAGCCGATGCCGCCGTCGTAGGGCAGGCTCGGCGTCGCCGCGGTGTTGACCACGGGCGCCTGCATGACGCCGATCTTGTCCGGGGCGATGAACTCGGCGAAGTCCTTCCAGTGCCCCACGTCCGACATCAGGCCGATGACGTTGGCGGCCTTGCCGGACTGGAACAGCGCGAACTCGTCGTTGAACATCGCGGTCGAGTTGACGCCGTCGTTGTTCAGGCCGGAGTCGCCCGCTTCCTTCCAGAGCTCGAAGATCCGCTTCACGTCCGGCGAGGTCCAGTTCCGCTTGCCCGCGACCCAGTCGTCGTACTCCTGCGCGGTCAGCGTCGCCGATCCCATGGCGGACAGGAAGAACTGGATGCCGTAGCCCTCCTTGTTGCCGAGGGCGAAGCACTTCGCGCCGGTCTTCTCGGTGATGGTGCCGCAGTTCTTGACGAAGTCGGCCCAGGTCTTGGCCGGGGCGTCCGGGTTCAGGCCCGCCTTCTGGTAGAGGTCCTTGTTGTAGTAGAACGGATGCCCCTGCAGGGTGACCGGTGCGGCGTAGACCTTCCCGGCCTTGCTGAACGCCTCCCAGCCCGCCAGCCGCTGCCTGTCCTCGGCGACGTAGGAGTCCAGCGGGGCGAGGGCGTCGGACCGGTCGCGGATCTGCCCGCCGCCGTTGAAGAGGATGACGTCGGGCCCCTTGCCGGACTGGATGGCCGTCCCGAGCAGCGTGTAGTACTGGTCGAACGGCTGGGCCACGAACTGCACGTCCACACCGGGGTGCTTCTTGGCGAAGTCGGCCTTGGCCTTCTCGACGTAGCCCGCCGCCTTCGCGTCACCGGACTTCCAGTCCCAGACCACGAGCTTGTCGCCCGATCCGCCCGCCGGAGAACCCGGTCCGGCGGCACTGCCGCAACCCGCGGTCGCCATCAACCCCGCGACCAGGACTGCGGACCACAGTGTGCGCTGCTTCATTGCCGGCTCACTTCCCGAGAGGGTGTCGGGCGGTGGAGGGCCCGACGAGGTGCGGTGAACATAATTCGTATGACGTATGACGTCAACCGGCAGGAGTCAGTACACTCGCCGCACACCGAGGTGTGGACGAACCGGAGGACCGATGAAGGCGCCAGGCAAAGAACCGACCACCGCCCCGAGCTGGGCACGTCGGCCCGCGAACCTGGCCAGCGCGGTCACCGCCGAGCTCGTGGGGCGCATCGTGCGCGGCGACCACCCCGCCGGGACGTCGCTGCCGCCGGAGCCCGCGCTGTGCGAGGCCTTCTCGGTGAGCAGGACGGTCGTCCGCGAGGCCGTGAAGGTCCTCCAGGAGAAGGGGATGGTCCAGGTGCGCCAGGGCGCGGGCACGCAGGTCACCCCGCAGGCGATGTGGAACACCCTCGACGAGGTGGTGCTCGGGGCCGTCGTCGCGGAGGACGAGACCCTGGGGGTGCTGGACGACCTGGTGGTCACCCGCCGGCTGCTCGAGTCGGACATGGCGCACGTCGCCGCCCGCACCGCCGACCAGGCCACCGTCGACGCGCTGCGCGCGCTCGTGGACCGCATGGACGAGCTGGTGGAGGACCCGCTCGCCTACCGCGAGCAGGACCGGCTCTTCCACGACACGGTCATGCGGACCTCCGGCAACCGCATCGCCAGGGGGGTGGTGCGCGCGCTGGAGAGCCAGGTCGGCAACACGGCCCGCTACATGGGCCGGACCGACCGGGACCTGTGCGCGGCCTCCAACCAGGGGCACCGCCGCATCTACGAGCGGATCGCGGCGCGGGACCCGGCGGGTGCCGCCGAGGCCATGTCGACCCACATCACCGAGGCCTGGCTCGTCCGCCGCAGCGACGCGGGGGAACCGGGCCGCCTCGAACGCTAGGCCCCCAGACCGGTCGGCGGACAAAGGTCCCGCCGACGCGGACCACACCGGCAGGTCGAACGAAGCGGACGAACGGAGCGGACTCCATGGGTGAACTCGACGGACTGGTGGCACTGGTCACCGGCGGCGGCTCGGGCATCGGACGCAGCACGGCCGAGCTGCTGGCCGAGCGCGGGGCGCGGGTCGCCGTGCTCGACCTGGCGGCGGACGACCTGCCGGAGGGCGTGCTGCACGTCCGGGCCGACGTCACCGACGACGGGAGCGTCCGCGCCGCCGTGGAGACCGTGGTCGGCCACTTCGGCGGCCTCGACATCGTGGTCAACAACGCGGGCATCGGGGCGCAGGGCGACGTGACCGCCGCGACCGACGACGAGTGGCTCCGGGTGTACGACGTCAACGTCGTGGGGATGGCCAGGGTGACCCGCGCCTGCCTGCCGCACCTGAGGAGGTCCAGCGCCGCCGCCATCGTGAACACCGGCTCGATCGCGGCCACCGCGGGCCTGCCGCAGCGGGCGGTCTACTCGGCGAGCAAGGGCGCGGTGCACGCGATGACCCGCGCGCTCGCCGCCGACCACGTGCGGGAGGGCATCCGGGTCAACGCCGTCGCCCCCGGCACCGCCGACACGCCGTGGGTGCGCAGGCTCCTCGACTCGGCACCGGATCCGCGGGCCGAGCGCGCCGCGCTGGAGGCGCGGCAGCCGCACGGCCGCCTGGTCACCGCCCAGGAGATCGCCGCCGCGATCGCGTACCTCGCGAGCCCGTCGTCCGGCTCGACCACGGGTACCGTGCTCGCCGTCGACGGCGGCATGGACGCGCTCCGGCTGCGTCCCCGCACCTGACCGGGAGGCGAGCGACCATGACGACCGACCCCCTGCCGCGGCTGGGACTGGGCACCTCCCCGCTGGGCAACCTCTACACCGCCGTGACCGACGACCAGGCCCGCGCCGTGGTCGACGCCGCGTGGGACGAGGGTGTGCGCACCTTCGACACCGCTCCCCACTACGGGCTGGGGCTGGCCGAACAGCGCCTCGGCGCGGCGCTGGCGGACCGACCGCGCTCGGAGTACGTGCTGTCCACCAAGGTGGGACGGCTGCTGGTGCCCGACCCGTCCGGGGCCGGGCGCCTGGACGACGACGGGTTCGTGGTCCCGGCCACCCTGCGCCGCGTGTGGGACTTCAGCGCGGACGGGGTGCGGCGCTCGCTGGAGTCCTCGCTGAGCCGCCTCGGGCT
Source organism: Umezawaea tangerina (assembly GCF_003002815.1). Lineage (GTDB taxonomy): Bacteria > Actinomycetota > Actinomycetes > Mycobacteriales > Pseudonocardiaceae > Umezawaea > Umezawaea tangerina. The sequence goes on from NZ_PVTF01000011.1 coordinate 154,768, forward strand.
CGACCGGGTGGACGTGGTCTACGTGCACGACCCGGACGGCCACGCCGACCAGGCGGTGGCCGAGGCGGTGCCCGCGCTCGTGGAGCTGCGCGAGCAGGGGGTGTTGGGGGCCGTGGGCGTCGGGATGAACCAGTGGCAGCTGCCCGCCCGGTTCGTGCGGGAGTCCGATGTGGACGTCGTCATGCTCGCGGGTCGCTACACGCTGCTGGAGCAGCCCGCGCTGGCCGAGTTCCTGCCGCTGTGCGCCGAACGCGGGGTCGACGTCGTCATCGCCGGGCTGTTCAACTCCGGGCTGCTGGCCCGCCACGACGTCCCGGACGACGCCACCCACGACTACCGGGCGGCGCCCGCCGGGCTGGTCGACCGCGCCCGGCGGATCGCCGCGGTCTGCGCCCGGCACGGCACGACCCTGCCCGCCGCCGCGCTGTGGTTCCCCTTCGGGCACCCGGCGGTGACCGGCGCCGTCGTCGGGGCTCGCACCGCTCAGGAGATCCGGGCGAACGTCGCCGCGCTCACCACCCCACCACCCGCCGGGCTGTGGGCGGACCTGCGCGCCGAGGGCCTGCTCGCGGCGGGCGCGCCTACCCCCTGACCACACCCGGCGACGACCCGAACAGCTTCGACACGGATGAGGAGCGCGGAATGCGACTGCTGCGAGTTGGAGACCCCGGTTCGGAGGTCCCCGTCGTGCTGGACGAGTACGGTCGGGCCAGGGACCTGCGGCCGGTCACGGCCGGGATCGGCGGCGACTTCCTCGCCGACGACGGCGTGCGCCGGGTGCGCGACGCGCTGGACGGCCTGCCCGCGTTGGACATCACCGGGATGCGGGTCGGCGCTCCAGTCTCCCGCCCCGGCGCCCTGGTGTGCATCGGGCTCAACTACTCCGACCACGCCGCCGAGACGGGGGCGCGGCCACCCGCCGAGCCCGTCGTGTTCATGAAGGCCACCAACACCGTCGTCGGACCGGACGACACCGTGCTGATCCCCAGGACGAGCACGACCACCGACTACGAGGTGGAGCTGGCGGTCGTGCTGGGAGCGACCGCCCGCTACCTGGACAGCCCGGACGACGCGGCGGCGGTCATCGCGGGCTACGCGATCTCCAACGACGTCAGCGAACGCGACTTCCAGCTCGAACGCGGCGGCCAGTGGACCAAGGGCAAGTCCTGCGAGACGTTCAACCCGCTGGGGCCGTGGCTGGTCACCGCCGACGAGGTCGGCGACCCGCAGTCCCTCGGGCTGCGGCTGAGCGTCAACGGCGAGCCGAGGCAGGACGGCAACACGAAGAACATGCTGTTTGGCGTCCACCACGTCATCTGGTACCTCAGCCAGTTCATGGTCCTCGAACCCGGCGACGTGGTGAACACCGGCACGCCCGCCGGGGTGGGGCTCGGCGTCAACGACTTCGGCTACCTGCGCGAGGGCGACGTCGTCGAGCTGGGCATCGACCGCCTCGGCGGCCAGCGGCAGCGGATCGGGCAGGCGTGACCGCGGTGCGCCGGATCGACGCCCACCAGCACCTGTGGGACCTCGCCGCCCGGCCGCAGGACTGGCTGGCCGGGCTGGAGCCCATCCGCCGCGACTTCCACGAGGCCGACCTGCGCGCGGCGACCGGTGCCGCGGGCATCGACGCCACCGTCCTGGTCCAGGTCCTCCCCGACGTCGAGGAGACGGCGGAGTTCCTGGCCCTGGCGGGGGAGTCCGACCTGATCTCGGGAGTCGTGGGGTGGGTCGACCTCACCGCGCCCGACGTCGCCGAGCAGCTGGACCGGCTGCGCCGAGGGCCCGGCGGCGACCGGCTGGTCGGCGTCCGGCACCTGGTGGAGCCCGAGCCGGACCCGGAGTGGCTGACGCGCCCCGACGTGCTCGCCGGACTGCGCGCGGTGCGCGACGCCGGGCTCGTCTACGACGTGCTGACCCGCCCCCACCAGCTGCCCGCGGTCGTGGCGGTGGCGAAGGCGTTGCCGGACCTGGCTTTCGTGCTGGACCACCTGTCCAAACCGGACATCGCGGGTCGGGTGCTCGAACCGTGGGCGGCCCGGCTGGCGGAGCTCGGCGCCCTGCCCAACGTGGTCGCGAAGGTGTCCGGTCTGGTGACCGAGGCGGGGCCGCGGTGGACGGTGGACGACCTGCGGCCGTTCGTCGACGTCGCGCTGGAGGAGTTCGGCCCGTCCCGGCTGATGGTCGGCACCGACTGGCCGGTGTGCCTGCTCGCCGCGTCCTACGCCGAGGTCCTCGACTCCGCCCGGCGGATGACCGACGACCTGACCGCCGCCGAGCGGGACCAGGTCTTCGGCGGCACCGCCACCCGCGTCTACCGGTTGGAGGACCGCTGATGGACACCGTGCGCCTCGCCTACGGGGAGACGGGCCTCGACCTGCGCTTCGACCCCGCGGTCACCACCATCGTGACACCCCGGCACCACCAGGCCGCCGAACCGCCGCGGGAGCTCCTGCGGCGGGCGCTGCGGTCACCGGTCGCGGGCCCACCGCTGCGGGAGCGCGTGCGGCGCGGCCAGACCGTGGCGATCTCCGCCTGCGACATCACCCGTCCGCAGCCGCGCGAGCTGATGATCCCGGCGATCCTGGAGGAGCTCGACGGGCTGGTCGACCCCGGCGACGTCGTGGTGCTGGTCGCGACCGGCACCCACCGGGGCAACTCCGAGGCCGAGCTGCGCGCGATGTTCGGCGACGAGGTGGTCGACGCGGTGCGGATCGTCAACCACGACTCCCGCGACCGCGCGAGCCTGACGTGGCTGGGCGAGTTCGGCGCGGGCGTCCCGGTGTGGCTCAACAGCGAGTGGGTCGACGCGGACGTGCGCATCACCACCGGGTTCGTCGAACCGCACTTCTTCGCGGGGTTCTCCGGCGGCCCGAAGCTGGTCGCCCCCGGCCTCGCCGCGCTGGAGACGGTGCTGGTGCTGCACGACGCGCGCCGGATCGGCCACCCGCGCGCGACGTGGGGGATCATCGAGGGCAACCCGGTCCACGACGACGTGCGCGCCATCGCGGAGGCCACCGGCGTGACCTTCGGCTTCGACGTGGTGCTGAACCAGGACAAGGAGGTCGTCGCCGCGTTCGGCGGGGACATCCTCGCGATGCACGCCGAGGCCGTGCGCACGGCCCGCGAGGTCGCCATGCGGCCGGTGCCGCGGCTGTTCGACGTGGTCGTGACCACCAACTCCGGCTACCCGCTCGACCAGAACCTCTACCAGTCGGTGAAGGGCATGTCCGCGGCCTACCGGGTGGCCAAGCCCGGCGGTGTGATCGTCTGCGCGGCCGAGTGCCGCGACGGCTTCCCCGACCACGGCTCCTACCGCGAGGTCCTGGCCTCCGCCGACTCGCCCGCGGCGCTGCTGGCGGAGATCTCCGCGCGCACGGTCACCGTGCCGGACCAGTGGCAGGTGCAGATCCAGGCGCGCATCCAGAACGACTGCCGCGTGGTCGTGCACACCTCGCACCTCAGCGACGCCGAGCTGGCGACCGCGCACCTGCGGCAGACCGCGGACGTCTCGGCCACCGTGGCCGAGGCCCTGGCCGCGGCCGGTCCGGGGGCCCGCCTGTGCGTGCTCCCCGAGGGCCCGCAAACGATCCCGTACGTCGCCTGAGGAGGAACCGGCATGGTTGGACAGGACGCGGTCGACCTCGGGTTCGCCAGGGTCGACGTCGACCGCGAAGCCCGCCAGGGGCTGCCCGAGGTGGTCTACGGCACCGGCAAGACACCGGGCCAGGTCGTCGAGATCGTGCGGACCCTGTTGCGGCACAACGACGGTCCCGTGCTCGTCACCCGCGTGGACCCGACCGCGGCGACCTCCGTGCTGCGGGCCGTCCCGGCGGGCGAGTACGACAGCGGGGCGCGGTTGCTGGTGTGGCGCCCGGCCGCGCCGACGGGGTTCAGCGTGGTCGTGGCCGCCGCGGGCACCGCCGACCGGCCGGTGGCCCACGAGGCGGCCGCCGTGGCCACCGCGGTGGGGATCGGCGTCACCACCGTCACCGACGTCGGCGTGGCGGGTCTGCACCGGCTGCTCGCCGAACGGGACCGGTTGCGCGCCGCGGACACCGTCATCGTCGTCGCGGGGATGGAGGGAGCGCTGGCGAGCGCGGTCGGCGGCCTGGTCGCGTGCCCGGTGGTCGCCGTGCCGACGTCCACCGGCTACGGCGCGGGCTTGGAGGGCATCACGGCGCTGCTGGCGATGCACGCGTCCTGCGCGGCGGGCATCACGGTGGTGAACATCGACTCCGGGTTCGGGGCGGCGATGGCCGCGTTCCGGCTGTCCCGCGTGGCGCGCCGGGGGACGACGTGAGCCGGGTCTGCGTCATCTCGCCGTTCACCGGGCTGGCCGGGGACATGCTGCTGGCCGCGCTGGTCGACGCGGGCGCGCCGCTGGAGGCCGTCCGCGCCGCCGTGGCCGACACCGGTCTGAGCGGCTGGGACCTGACGGTCGAGCGGGTGCTCACCCACGGGCTCACCGGCAGCCGCGCCGTCGTGTCGGTGACCGACGACGCCACGAGCCGCGGCGCGGGCGAGCTGATCGCCATGGCGGACCGGGTGCGCGACCGGGTGGTGGCCGACACCGCGGTCGCGGCGCTGAAGGCCATCGCCGAGGTCGAGGGGCACCTGCACGGCGAGGACCCCGATCTGGTGCACCTGCACGAGCTCGGCGGTCACGACACCCTCGTGGACGTCGTCGGAGTGGTCGCCGCCCTGCGCGCGCTGGACGTGCGGACCGTCCACTGCGAGGCGCTGCCGATCGGCTCGGGGACGGTCCGCACGGCCCACGGCGTGCTGCCCTGCCCGGCTCCGGCGACCTCGGCACTGCTGCGGGGCGCGCTCGTCGTGGGCACCGACCTGCCCGGCGAGACCGTGACGCCGACCGCCGCGGCGCTGCTGCGCGCGCTGGGGGCCGACTACCACCCGGCGCCGGAGATGCGGATGGAGGCGACCGGCTACGGCGTGGGCACGCGCACCCTCCCGGACCGGCCCAACGTGGCGGTGGTCCGGCTCGGCGACCGGGCGGTCGCGGACGTGCGCGACCTCGTGGTGCTGGAGACCAACCTCGACGACGTGACGGGGGAGGTGCTGGGCCACCTCCTCGCCCGCCTGCTCGACGCGGGCGCGCTGGACAGCTGGATCACCCCCGTGGTGATGAAGAAGGGCAGACCGGGGCACGTGCTGCACGCCCTGGCCACGCCGGAGACCGCCGACGAGGTCGAGCGGCTGATGTTCGCCGAGTCGGGCACCCTCGGCGTGCGGCGCACCGGGGTGAGCCGCACCGCCCTGCCCCGGACCACCGACACCGTGCACCTGCACGGGATGCGGGTGCGGCGCAAGCACGGACCGCACCACAGCAAGGCGGAGTACGAGGACGCCGTCGCCGTCGCCCGGCGCACCGGTCTGCCGCTGCGCCTGGTGCTGGCCATGGTCACCGACCTCCCCGAGGAGCCCTGATGAGCACCGCTGCCACCGCCGCACGGCTCGTGACCCACCTGGAGGCGATCGGCCCGCTCGCCGTGGCGTTCTCCGGCGGCGCCGACTCCGCCCTCGTGCTCGCCGCCGCCGTGCGCGCCCTCGGCCCCGCGGCGGTGCTCGCGGTCACCGCCGACTCGGCGAGCCTGGCCGCCGCCGAACTGGCCGCCGCGGTGGCGTTCGCCCGCGACCTGGGCGTGCGGCACGCGGCGCCGGAGACCGGCGAGCTGGACAACCCCGACTACGCGGCCAACGGCCGGGACCGCTGCTACTTCTGCAAGTCCACCGTGCTGGACGCCATCACCGCGGTCGCTCGGGACAACGGGCTGGCGGCGGTGGCGACCGGGACGAACGCCGACGACGCGCGCGACCCGTTCCGGCCCGGCATCCGCGCCGGTGACGAGATCGGCGTGCACACCCCGTTGCGCGACCTCGGGATGAGCAAGGCCGAGGTCCGCGGCGTGAGCGCGTTCTGGGGACTGTCCACAGCAGACAAGCCCGCGCTGCCGTGCCTGGCGAGCCGGGTGCGCTACGGCGTGGCGATCACCCCGGCCCGCCTGGCCAGGGTGGAACGCGCCGAGGTCGCCGTCCGCGCGTGGCTGGCGGACGCGGGCACGCCGACCAGGGACCTGCGCGTGCGCGACCTCGGCGACGTCGGCCGCGTCGAGCTCGACCCGCACCTGGCCGAGGTGCCCGTGATCCGGGAGGCGCTGACCGGGATCGTCCGCGAGGCGGGGTTCGACGGCGCGGAGCTGGCGGTGTTCCGGTCGGGGGCGCTCAACCACGAGTGAACCGCGCGGGTGGCGCCGCACAACCTCGGCGATGGGCGTCTGCGGAACCGGCCCGCCGGTTGTGGTCCTCGCGGCGATGGTGCCGACGGCGACCGTCGCACAGGCGAAGCGGACACGTCCGCTGCGGATCGCCGTCGTGGCCGGCTGGGCGGCGACTCCGCGTCGGGCGGGGCCGTCATTCCTCGACGGCGCCGCCGACCCGGCGGAGGTGGCGGCGGAAGCTGTAGGTCGGGTCGGCGGCGCGGCGGGCCAGGTAGTCGTCGAACGCGGTCTGCCGCCGGAGGGTGTCGCCCGCCTTGATCCGGTCGGCCTGCGCGCGCTCGGTCTCCCAGATCCGGCGCGCGGTGGCCAGGACCTCCTCGACGCGGTCGGCGGCGACGAACAGCACGCCGTCCCGGTCGCCGAAGACGATGTCGGCACCGGTCGCGGTGTGCGGGCCGAACCTGGCGTCCGCCAACGCCTCAGGCTCCTGCGGGTCGAGCCTGGTCGGGCCCGCGGGGTAGCTGCCGTAGCTGAACACCGGGACCCCGATGTCGACCAGCTCCGGGGTGTCGCGGTGCAGGCCCCAGACCACCAGCCCCGCCACGCCGGACGCCCTGGCCTCCAGCACCGCGAGGTCGCCGACGCACGCCTCGTCCGACCGGCCCGCGTTGTCCACGACCAGCACGTCACCCTCCTCGGCCCGGCCGTAGGCCTCGAGGAACACGTCCACGCTGCCGTAGTGGCGGGCGGGGAGCACGCGCCCGGCGACCCGGTGGCCCGGCGTGACCGCGGCGATGCCGGGCGGCGCGAGGCGCAGGGGGACGTCGAGCCGGACGCAGGCGTCGGCCACCAGCGGTGTGGACAGGTCGGTGAAGGCTTGCAGCACGGCGGTTCCTCCTGCGGCTCGGACAACCAGCCGACCCTACCGGCGGGCACGGGGTCGGGGCGTGGCCCTGATGCCGTCCAGCGCCGTGCCGAAGCCGGCACCTGGAGGACCTGCACGGGTGGGTCCGGCGGATGACGGCTTGACCAGCCGGATGCGCCTCGGGTAGCGGCGGGATCCGGGCAACGTCCACTGAGGACCGCTCCGAACGGGACGGCCATGCGCCACGCGCATGGCCCGTATCCCCGATCCGCGTTGGCGGGGCCGCTGGCCGGTCGGCACGCTTGATCACGTGCTCCCGCCCGTCGGCGGACGGACGTCGCAGTCCACCGGGCACCCTCCGCGTCGCCGCACCCGAAAGGCCCTGCCTTGACCACTTCCCTCCGCCGCGCCGTCCTCGGCGCGGGCGCCTTCACCACGGCCGCCGTGCTCGTGGCCTGCTCCCTCGTCCCGGCCGTGGCCGCCGACCGCGGCTCGGGTCGCGGCGGCGGGCAGGTCCCCGCCCGCGTCGACCTGCCCGACGGCTTCCCGCCCGAGTCCATCGCGATCGAGAACGGGACCGCCTACCTCGGGTCCCGTGCCGACGGCGACATCTACGCCCTGGACCTCGCGACCGGCAGGGGCGGGGTGATCAGCCAGGGGCCGGGGACGCAGTCGCTCGGGCTGGCCGTCGACAGCCGTAGGCGCAGGCTGTACGTCGCGGGAGGTGTCGCGGGCGACGCGCGGGTGGTCGACCTGCGCACCGGCGCGGTGCTGGCCTCCTACCAGCTGGTCCCGAAGGGCACGCCCGCGTTCGTCAACGACGTGCTGCTGACCGAGCGCGGGGCGGTGTTCACCGACTCGGTGCACGACGTCCTCTACCGCGTCCAGGACGGCCGGGTCGAGAACGTCCCGCTGCACGGGGAGTGGGTGCAGACGCCGGAGTACAACGCCAACGGCATCACCACCACCCCCGACGGCCGGGCCCTGCTGGTCGTGAACTCCACCACGGGCGGGCTCTACCGCGTCGAGCACGACGGCCGCGCGACCGAGGTCGACCTGGGCGGCCGGACCTTCGTCCACCCCGACGGCGTGCTCCGCGAGGGCCGCACCCTCTACGTCGTGCAGAACGCGGCGAACTCGGTCGCCGTCGTCCGGCTCGACCAGTCCGCCACCCGCGGCGAGGTCGCGCGAACCCTTGCCGCGGAAGGGTTCGACGTGCCCACCGCGATCGCCCGCTCCCGCGACCGGCTCTACGTCACCAACGCCCGGTTCCAAGTGCAGGTGTCGCCCACCACCGAGTACTGGCTGACCGCGCTCGACGGCCGCGGCTAGCCCGTGTCCGACACCGACCCCGTGCCCGGTGGTGCAGGCTGGTACCCGTGATCGACGACTTCGCGAAGGACTACCTGCACACCGACCTGCGGGAGATCCGCGACACGGTGCTCCGCAAGCTCGACGGGCTGTCCGAGTACGACGTCCGCCGCCCGCTGACCTCGACCGGGACCAACCTCCTCGGCCTGGTGAAGCACCTGGCGGTGGCGGAGTCCCGCTACTTCGGCGAGGTCTTCGGCAGGCCGTCCCCGGAGCCCGTCCCGCGGTGGGACGACCTCGACCGGCGCGGCACCGACATGTGGGCGACCGAGCACGAGACGCGCGAGGAGGTCGTCGACCGCTACCGGCGCGTCTGGGCGCACTCCGACGCGACGATCGCCGCACTGGCCGTCGACTCACCGGGTCACGTGCCGTGGTGGCCGCGTCCGGACGTGGTGCTGTTCACCGTCCTGGTCCACGTGCTCACCGAGACCAACCGGCACGCCGGGCACGCCGACGTCCTGCGCGAACAGCTGGACGGCGAGGTGGACGCGGCCCGGCGGGACGCGGCCTTCTGGGCGGACCGGCGCGCGGAGGTCGAGCGGGCGGCCAGGGCGGCCGATCGCCGTCACGGCTCCTGACCGCCTCCGCTCACCCCTCGCCGTGGTCGAGGCCGGTGCGGCGCAGGACGACCCACTGCTCGCCGGGCCGGTCGACGACGACCGGGTACCACCGCGGCCGCAACGCCGCGTGCAGCTCGTCGCCGCGTTCGACCAGCGAGGCCACGGCGGGGTCGCCCACGACGATCAGGGCGGACCAGTCGACGTGCGCCATGAGGTGGTCCGCGGTGACGCCGAACCGGGACTCCAGCAGGGTGACCAGGTCGTGGCCGGTGTCCGGCCCCGACTCCACGTGGTCGACGTCGGGCACCTCGACCACCCCGGTGGTGCCGCCGTCGGTGTGCTCGTCGTGGTCGCGCTGCTCGGACCACACGTGCTTGTCGAGCGAGTGGACGCGCGAGCACAGGTCGAACGCCTGCTCGTCGGAGAGGACCAGGGTGACCTTGCGGCCCCCGGTGAGCGTGAACGTCAGCTCGGCCTCCGGCCCGCCGCCGGAGCCGGGCTCGGCCTCGACGGTCCCGGCGACCTCACCGACCAGCTCGGACGCGGCCGGGCTCTCGTCGCCCGCGCCCAGGGACGGCAGGTTCGCGGCCATCTCCACCACGCAGTGCGCGGCGGTCCAGAACGACTCCTGGTCCCGGAACCCCTTGCGGCCGCGGGTCAGCGTCCGCCCGATCCCCAGCGGCTCCACGCGAGCCTCCACCGTGCCGGTCCCGCTCTCGTCGTCCCACGTCGCGAGCACGGTGACGTTGTTGGCCAAGTGCTTGCGGTAGCTCGCGACGCGCCCGTGCCGGACGAGCTCCCAGCCGCGCACCACCTCGTGCCGAAGGTCCACGACCGGATCCTAGCCGGGGACGGGCGCTCGAATTGGGCCCAACACCTGCGCCCGCTGGGACTTTCGGCTCACGACCGCGGCCTCGCCCCCTCCTACCTTTCGGCTGGTAGTCCCGTTTCCCGCGGGTGAAGGAGGAAGCTGTGTTGGGTGACAGGAGAGTCCCGCCTCGGGCCTTGCGGCTGGTGGACAAGGGGCGGATCGGGTTGGCCGGTGCGGCCGCCGTGGTGGCGGTCCTCGGACTGGTGCTGGCGCCGGGCGGTGGCACGGCGGCGGGGTCGCAGGCCGGGCACCACGGCGGGATGACGATGGCGGCGGGTACCTGGATACCGGTCGACCAGGCGAAGTGGAACGCGCAGCTGGCCGCCTTCCGGGCGATGACGCCCAGGCCCGCTCCGCCCAACCCGAACCGCAACCCCGAGTTCAACGCCACGTGCACGTACAGCCATTCCGCGCAGGACGACCCGATCGTCTTCCCCGGACAGCCCGGCGCGTCGCACATGCACTCGTTCATCGGCAACGACCGCACCGCCGCGGCGACCACGGTCGACGACCTGATGCGCTTCACCGCGTCGAGCTGCCAGCCGTTGCAGGACCACTCGGCCTACTGGGTGCCGACCCTGTTCGAGCACGACCAGCCCGTCCAGCCCAAGCAGGTGGTGGTCTACTACGGGTCGCTGCTCACCGACAAGTCGAAGACCGTCCCCATGCCGCAGGGGCTGCGGATGATCGTCGGGGACGCGACGCGCCAGGTGCCGACGCCGGTCGGCGCGGTCAACCAGTTCTACTGCGCGGGCGGCCCGCTGGACGGCAAGAGCCGCAGCCGGGACGGCAACTGGCCGGTGTGCGACGGCGGCACGCTGCACTTCACGATGCGCTTCCCGGACTGCTGGGACGGCCGGAACCTGGACAGCCCCGACCACAAGAGCCACGTGGCGTGGGGGCAGGGCGGCCAGTGCACCGAGCAGTTCCCGGTGCCCATCCCGGCGGTCACGTTCTCCATCTCCTACGAGACCAGCGGCAGCGTGGACGGGTTCCGACTGGCGTCGGGGATGGCCTCGTCCATGCACGGCGACGGGTTCTTCGCCTGGGACGAGGACGCGTTGGGGCACCGGGTGAAGGACTGCGTGGTCCAGGTGGTCCAGTGCAACACCGCGGGCGGGTTCTGACCTCCGACGTCAGCTCAGCACGACCTCGTTGATGTCCGGCGCGGAGCCGGTGTCGTTGAAGAACTTGATCCAGCTGTCCCCGGCGGGCACGAACACCTCGACCGACGTGGTCGCCGGGATCAGCAGGCTCGCGGCACCGGCCAGCCGCCGGGTCTGCGGGGTGCCGTCGTTGACCGCGACCATGAGCGTCCGCTGCTCCTCGGTCTCGTAGACGATGGTCAGGGTGCGGGTGCCCGCCGCGGGCACCCCGGCGACGCGGACGGCGAGGATGTTCGGACCGCCGATGTAGCCCACCCGGCTGCCGCCGCGGCAGCTCGCGCACTCGATGACACGGGCGCCGGTGCGGATGTTCGCGGGATCGGCCGCGTGCACGGTGGTGCTCGGGAACGCGGGCGGCGGGGACGAGGTCACCGGCTCCGGCGGGTCGGCCCCCGTCGTCCCGGCGGGCGGGGCCGCGGACACGGTGACAACGGGCGGGGTCGCATCGGGTTGGGTGGCACCGGGTCGGGTGGCCGGAACGGACGGGATGACGGCGGAAGGCGTTGCCGCGGAAGGGGATCCGGTGGACGGGGGAGCGGCGGACGGAGGTGGTAGCGCCACCGGAGGGTCCGGTACGACCAGCGGTGGCACGAGCACCGCGGTCGCGGTGATCCCGACGGCGAGCACCGTCCACCCCAGCCGCCGCAGCACCACCCGGCGGTCCACGACGCCCTTCCGGTCCGACACGTCCTCGTCCACCCCGCCTACCGCCTGCTCGTCCAGCGCAGGGCGGCCTCGGTGCGGTTGCCCACGCGCAGCTTCGTGAAGGCGTGGTGCAGGTGGTTCTTCACCGTCTTCTCGGTGAGCACCAGCCTGCGGGCGATGGCCGCGTTGGACAGCCCTTCCGCCACCAGCCCCAGGACGTCCTCCTCGCGCCGCGTCAGTCCCAACCGGATCCGGTCCTGCCGCTGCCACTCCAGCTGTTCGTGCCGGGCCCGCTCGCGGTCCGCCTGCTCGCGCACGGCCGTGACGGCCACGGCGGCCGCCGGTGCGGAGAGCCAGCTCTGTCCACATGCGACGGCCAGCACCGCCCGCAGCAGCTCGTCGGGGTCGAACTCGCCGTGCACCAGGTAACCGCGCGCGCCACCGCGCAGCATCCCGCCCACCAGGCCGGGATCGGCGTCGCTGGTCAGCACGAGCACGGCGGTGTACCGGCACAGCTCGCCGAGCACCGACAGCCCGTCCGCGACCGGCATGCGGTGGTCCAGCAGGGTCACGGCGGGACGCAGCCGCCGCGCCAGGGTCAGCCCCTGCCGACCGTCCCCGGCCTCGGCCACGACCCGCGCGGAGTCGGTGCTGTCGAGGAAACCGCGGAGCGCGGCCCGCACGATCGGGTTGTCGTCGACGACCAGGACGTCGATCACGAAGCCATCCGAACCGGACGGACGACGGGCACCGACACCTCGACCGTCGTGCCGCGGCCCGGCGTCGACGTCACGTCCAGCACACCACCCGCGTAGCGGGCGCGTTCGGCCATGCCCACGACGCCGAAGTGGTCGCCCGCGGTGAGGGCCGAGAGGTCGCCGGGGACCCGGAAGCCGTCGCCGTCGTCGTGCACGCGCAGGCGGAGCCGGTCGGTCTGGGCGAGGGTGACCGCGATCCGCCGCGGGTGGCCGTGCCGCACGGCGTTGCGCAGCGCCTCGTCGAGGATGCGGCTCAACTCGTAGCGCACGTCGGCGGGCGGGTCCACCGGTGCGGCGGTGAGGGTGACGGCCACCCCGGACAACTCGGCGCAGTGCAGGCAGATCCGCCGCAACGTGGCCGCGAAGTCCTGGTCGGGGGCGTCGAGCCGTAGGCCGGTCAGCAGCTCGCGCGCCTCGCGGGCGGCCGCCATCGCGCCCTGCGACACCGTGCCCGCCAACTGCTCGGCGAGCTCGGGGTGCCTGCGCAACGAGGACGGCAGCGCGAGCGCGGCGAACGAGACGCCGCGCAGGGTCTTGCCGACCGAGTCGTGCAGCTCGCGCGCCAGCCTGGCCCGCTCCGAGGCGGCCGCCGAGCGCTGGGCCGAGGCGACCACGTCCACGGACAGGTCGACGTAGCGCACGAGCGCGCCGGTGGCGACCGCGGCCGCGACCCCGGCGAGCACGTCCATCGGCGGGAAGGCCAGGGGGAACACGGCGACGTGCGGACTCGGGGTGCCGGTCCGGAGCAGGTGGGCGGCCACGGAGTAGCCGAGCGCGGCGTGCGGGACCCAGAGCGCCAGCCCGCGCATGCCGAGCACCACACCGCCGAGCGCGCAGGCCCCGGCGGCGAAGCAGAAGAACGCCACACCGCCCCGCGCGGCGACCAGGACACCCAGCACGACGACCGAGTCCGCCAGGACCACGGGCACCGGGCGCCGCACCACCTCGGGACGGCGGGCGAGGACCACGAGCCCGGTGGCCGTGGAGACCACGACGACGACGGCGACGGCGAGCGCGGTCCGCGGGTCGGGGAGCACCCGGAGCCCGACACCGGCGGCCGTCAGGGTGAGCGCGGCCCGGCCGAGCAGCACGGCGCGGCCCAGGGCGGCCGCGGCTACGACCCGGTTGGCGGGGAGAGCCACGCGCCTACCACCTCCCGCCACTCCACATGACCACGTCGTCAAGGCGCCAGCACTGAGCGTGACAGCACTGTAGCGCAAAACGACCGTCTGAGAGAGCGCTCTCTTGGCTCGCCGGCGCGACCGTGTGGGTCGGCGCCTGCGGCCCGCTCGCGGTGCAACCGGTCAGGAATCGAGAAGCACCCCTGCCGCGGCCGCACCTAGCTTGATCTCGGACAGAGCACCGTCGCCGCCCCGGCACGACGCCGTGGGCCGCACGTCTCGAAGGAGATCGTCGTGAACTGGAACAAGCGGGTCAGGCAGGTCCACCGCTGGCTGTCGGTCATCTTCACGGTGACCGTCGTCGCCACCTTCGTCGCACTGGCGCAGGCGGAACCGCTGGTCTGGGTGTCCTACCTGCCGTTGCTCCCCCTGGCCCTGCTGCTGCTCACCGGTCTGTACCTGTTCGTGCTGCCCTACACGGCGAAGCGGCGCGGTCGGCGCCCCGCCGCCGGACAGGCCTGACCCGCGCCCGCGACGCCGCGCAGGCTAGTTTGCGGGGGTGAGTCTCCTCGATGATGTGGCCGAACGCGACGGCTGGCGCTGCTGGGTGTGCGACGAACCGGTGGACCCCGACATGTCGGTGAACGACCCGCGGGGGCCCAGCGTCGACGCCCGGACCGCCGACCGGAAGGCGAAGGTCGCCGAACGGCTCGCGCACCGCGGGTGCAACACGCGCAAGGGCGCGGTCAAGGTGGTCATCGCCTGGCCGGACCGCCTGCACGTGGTCGAGCCCGCGCCGCTGATCACCGTCGCCGGGCGGCTGGAGCGCAAGGGTGGCCGCGAGATGGTGGCCCGCTGCCCGACCCGGCAGGACGCAGACGAGGCGGCGGAGTGGTTGGTGGACCGGTTCTCCCGGCTCGCACCGGGGTTGCCGGTGACCGCGAACGTCGAGCCGGGCGGCGGCCAGTTCCTCGTCGTCCTGGCCACCGGGCGCCGCTGACCCACCTGCCCGCGGGTGTCCGTCGCGCGACGGGCACCCGTCGTTCTCGCTCTTGGCGAGCAGTCCCTGGATCTCCACGATCCTCTGCCGGGACTTCGGCTCGGCCACCACTACGGGTCACCGGTGTGACAAGTCGGGTGCATTCCTTGCGGCGCATCGGAATCCGTCCCGACTTTGGGGGCGCGGCCCGTCGCCAGGTGCACGGCGGCATCTCTTCGCCACCTGGTGGTTGTGGCCCATCCGAATGCTTGTGACCCGTCACCGGGTGCCCCTAACGTGGGGTTCGCCGACCGCTTCCCCGGTGCTGACCGGAAACGGGAGGGGGAGCGCGAGAAGGAGAACCTGTGCGCGATCTCGACGTGGGCACCCCTTCGACAGGTCACCTCGACACCGCCGCCGAGACCTTGCGGGCCATCGCCGCACCCGGTCGGCACGACTTCCACCCCGAGCTGTTCGACCGGCTGCTGTCGGAGGTCTGGTCCGAGGGGACCGTGTCCCCGGCGACCGTCGACGTCGCGGTGGTCATGCGCGACCTGCTGCCGACCGCGGCGGCGGCGTGGCGGCCCTGGTTGGTGCTCGCGCTCGGCGCGTTCGTCGAGGGGAGCGCGCCGGACCCGGCCGTGCAGGACGCCGTCCGGTCCGCTGTCGCGGCCGGGTACGACGGGTACCGGGCACTGCTGAGCGGGCTGGGGCCCGACGACCACGCGACCAGGTTGGCGCTGCTGTACCTGCTGGCGCACTTCCCGCCTGGCGACGGGCTGGTCGACGAGCTGACGTCGTCCCCGCTGGTGTCCGCGCAGGACGCGACGCGGGTGGCCCGGTGCGCCGGGGATCCGCCGGACGAGTCCCGGTTCCCGCTCGGCAGGTGCTGGCCGTCACCGGCCCTCTGGGTGCTGGAGGAGCACGAGCGCCGGGTCGACCGGGAGTGGCGGGCGAACCTCGCGCTGTCCGAGGAGGAGCGCGACGGGATCCGCGAGCTGGAGACCACGGCGATCATGGCGTTCCTCGGTGCGCAGGCGGAGAACGCCGCCCACCGCGAGTCCGCCGGCGATCCCGCTGTGGATCCCGTTGTCGAGCCACCGCAGCGCGTTCCCGACACGTCGACCGCGGAGACGACGGGCGGCCACGACACCGTGTTCTGCTGCCCGCGCTGCCGCGGACCGCTGGACCTGGCCACCCGCTCCGAATGCCCCGGCTGCGGTGGGAGGTACGCCGTCGACGACCCGGTCGTCGACTTCCTGCCGGACGCGGAACCGCGCACGGCGGGGTTGGGACTGCTGTTCCTCCAGGATCCCTTGCACGTGGCCAGGTACGAGTTCCTCCGCCCGAACTTCGTCGCGCTCATGGCGGCGAACTGGACGGGCGGGATCGACTTCGAGCAGGAACGCGACTACCTCCGCGACCACGTCCGCCCGGTGGACGGGCCGGTGTTCGACGTCGCGTGCGGCTCCGGCCGGTGGACACGGCCGCTGGCCGACCGGTTCGGCGCCCACCGGGTCGTCGGCATCGACATCAGCCGGGCGATGGTCGCCCGGTTCCACGCCGCGAACCCCGGCATGCGGATCGGCCGCGCGAGCGCGACCGGCCTGCCCGTCGCCACCGCGTCGGCGGGAGCGGTCAACTGCTGGAACGCGCTCCAGCTGTTCGAAGATCCGTGGGCGGCTCTCGCGGAGATGGCCCGCGTCCTGCGACCGGGGGGCTCGTTGACCCTGCTGACCTTCCGGACGGCGGCCCGCCCGCTGCAGAGGCACTTCCAGCGGCGGCACGAGCTCGCGTTCACCGTGTCGTCGTTCGACCAGGACGCGCTGACGACGGGGCTGACCGGCCTGGGGTTCGAGGTCGTCGACACCTGGACCCCGAACAACTACCTCTTCCTCACGGCCCGCCGCCTGCCGCGCACCGCTTCGGAGACCTGAGGTGGCGGTGCTGTGCCGTCCCGCGGTAGCCGTTCCCGAGCACGTCGTCACCCTGGAGGAAACCCTTGCCCTGGCCCGCGCCGAACACCGCGGCCACCCGCGGCTGGCGTTGGCGCTGCGGCTGATCGAGAGCACCGGTGTGCGCACGCGGCACATCATCCGACCCGTCTCGCGGACGCTCGTGCAGGCGGGAATCGGTGCCAGGCACCAGGTCTACGTCGCCGAGGCGAAGGCGCGGATCCCGGCCGTGGTCGAGGAGGCGCTCGACAACGCGGGCGTCGAGGCCCGTGACATCGGCATGATCGTCTACGTGAGCTGCACCGGGTTCACGATGCCGTCCATGACGGCGTGGATGATCGACGCCCTGGGTTTCCGGCCGGACACCAGGCAGCTGCCGATCGCGCAGCTGGGGTGCGCGGCGGGTGCCGCCGCGATCAACCGCGCGCACGACTTCTGCGACGCGCGGCCGAGTGCGAACGTGCTCGTCGTCGCGTGCGAGTTCTGCTCGTTGTGCTACCAGCCGACCGACGACGACGTCGGCGACATCCTGTGCGCGGGGCTGTTCGCCGACGCCGTGGGCGCGGTGGTCGTCCGCGGCGAGGGCGGTCTGGGGATCCGGTTGGAGCGCAACGCCTCCCACCTCGTTCCGGGGACCGAGGACTGGATCTCCTACTCGGTCGACGACACCGGGTTCCACTTCCGGCTGGACCGGCGGGTGCCGGGGACCATGGCGCCGGTGGCGCCCGCCCTGCGGGGACTGGTGGAACGGCAGCACTGGGACGTCTCGGCTCTCGACTTCTACGTCGTGCACGCGGGCGGTCCGCGCATCCTCGAAGACCTCCAACGCCTGCTGGACGTGCCGAGGACCGCGTTCCGGCACAGCTGGGCCACGTTGGCCGAACGCGGGAACATCGCGAGCGTGGTCGTGCTCGACGTGCTGCGGCGCCTGTTCGAGGAGGACTCCCTGCCCGAGGCCGCGCGCGGCGTGATCGCCGCGTTCGGTCCCGGCATCACCGCCGAGATGTCCGTCGGCACGTGGCGGTCACGGGACCCGTGGCCCGCCGCCGGGTGACACCCGGCCCCCGAGGAAGGACGGCACGATGTCGACCAGGTCCGACGGCGAGGTCTTCCTGACCAACGCCGAGTTCGACGCCCTCTACGCCCGCGTCGAGGTGTCCGACCTCTCCCTCGACCTGCCCGTGTGGGAGCTGCCCGGCCCGCGCGAGGCGGTGGTGCGCTGGCACGACGCCGGGGTGGTGACGGGACACGTGCTGGACGCCGGCTGCGGCAGCGGCTCCAACGCCGTGTGGCTGGCCGCGCACGGCCACCCGATCACCGGCTTCGACGCCTCACCGAACGCGCTGAGGATCGCCCGCACCCGCGCAGCCGGCCTCCCGGCCCAGTTCCTGCTCGCCGACGCGCTCACCCTCGACCTGCCCGACCGCTACGACACGATCCTCGACTCCACCCTCTACCACTGCCTGCCCTTCGCCGACCGCCAGACCTACCTGCGCGGCCTCGGCACCGTCAGCCGCCCCGCCGCCCGCCTGCTCATGATCTGCGTCTCCGACTCCCTCCCACCCACCCTGCCCGGCCCCGCCCGCATCACCCGGACCGAACTGCAAGCCACCCTCCCGCCCGCAGGCTGGACCATCACCGACATCACCCCGAGCTCCATCCCCGTCTCCTTCACACTGGACCTGCTCCGCTCGGTCTGCGAAACCACCGGCCTCCCCGAACCGACAGGGGACGAGGTGGAGTTCGACAACGGCCTCGCCCTGTTTCCGACGTGGGAGGTCGTGGCGGAACGCCGCGAGCTTGGGTGACGCGGGGTTCGAGTTGTCCGCGCACGACTTCGTGGAAGGCGCTTTCCGCTCGGGCGGTACTGCTTGTTGCTGATTCCGACGTGCTGTGCGTTCTCGGGGCGGTCAGCAGTGGATGTGTGGTGCCGGTTCCACCGGATCGCCGTGTCGCGCTATCGCGTAGTGCGCGTTGCCGAGCTGCACGGTATTTCGGCTGGTCGTATGCGATCGAACGCGGACCAACCGCGCCTGAGCAGTTCGTTGATCCGCTGCTTGCCCCTGTCGACAGGGGTAAGACTCGTTTCCGGCCTTTGCCCAGTCGTCTTGGCATTTGGGAGTAGTTCGGACCCGGCGACCATGTGGCAGGTTCGTCGACCGCCCGATAGGGAGAGTTCGGATCCTGTCCCGCTGCTCATCGATCCACGATAGCGGTGTCTCCGGTCGGGATGCGGGGATCGTTGGGTCAAGGGATCCATCGTATTCCTCGCGGTCTCGACTCGATTTCGTTCTGGATCACGTTCGTTGTGGCCTGGTGTCGTGGTACTTCCGGCGGGCATCCTGGATGGCGTCGAGGGGGAGGGATGGCTGCGCAACCACGCAACCGCAAAAAGAGGAACGGCAAGAAGAAGAGACGTGGCAAAGGGCAGAATCGTGTGCCGCCGGTCGTGGTGATTGCCGGTGGGGTCGTGGTGTGGCTTCTGGTGGGGTTCGTCCGGGCACATCCGGTGTTGTCCGCGCTGATCGCCGCGGCGCTGGCAGCGATCGTGCTGGCAGGGGTGGTGGTGTGGCTGCGTGCGCGTCGCCATGAGGAGATGCTCCAGGCTGAGCGGGATCGTGCCATCGAAGTCACCGACGGCATGCGAGGAGTGGACTTCGAGCGGTGGACGGCTCGGCTGCTGCGCAGGTCTGGATGCGTCGACGTCCGTGTCGTGGGTGGCGCGGGCGACGCCGGTGCGGACGTGCTCGCCGCGACGCCGGATGGTCGCCGGATCGTGGTGCAGTGCAAGCGCTACGGCGAGAAGAACGTCGGGACCGGTGCCGTGCAGATGTTCGCGGGCACCGACCGGCTGTACCACGGGTCCGACATCTCGTTGATCGTGACGACTTCGGGGTTCACGTCCGATGCTCGGAGGGTTGCGGCGAAGGTGGGCATCGTCCTCGTCGACCGCCCCGTCCTGGCCGAGTGGGCACGCACGAACACGGCGCCGATTCCCCTGGCCCGCAATGGGTTCGACTACCGGACGCGCTCGGGTTGAGCCGATGCTTCGGCAGGTCGCTGTCCGGCTGATGGGGCGTGACGCGGGCCCCGATCTTGTCAATCGGCCGTGTGCCCAGTTGTCGGGCACTTACGATCCGGTAGGTGGTGGGGCTGAAGGGGGAGAAGCCGTGAGCATGGCCGATGAGCTGGGGAAGTTGGACCGGCTGCGTCAGTCGGGGGCGTTGTCCGAGGCGGAGTTCGCGGCGGCGAAGCGGGCGCTGTTGCAGCCGGCGGTGGCGCCTGTCAGGGATGACTCGATCGGGCGGGCCGCGAACCGGTACGTGAGTTTCCAGATGGTGGCGGGGGTTGTCGGGCTGGTTCTGTTCCTGGTGTTCCTGTTCGCCGTGATCGTGCCGGCGATGGACTCGGTGAACAACCCGGTGGTCCCCCAGTTCCCCGGTTTCGAGCAGGGGCCGGTTCCGCTGCGCTAGTCGGCGCGGCTGTCTGTAGCGAAACCGCGACGTGGTCCGGACACGATCGGGACATGAGCTTCCGATCATGGTCGCCATGCCGGACGGCAGGGGTGTCGTACTTCGGGCACTTGGTGTCCGGCACGTCTTCGGTGGCAGAGGTCGCCGGTGCTGGGCTGCCGAATGGACAACTGATGGCGCGTCGTGTGGTTGTGCTGGTCGTGGACGATCTCGACGGGGGAGCGGCGGACGAGACGGTGGAGTTCGGGCTGGACGGCGTCGAGTACCGGATCGACCTGTCGACGGGCAACGCCGCGAGGCTCCGGTTCGCGTTGGCGGAGTTCATCCGGCACGCCCGGCGCACCGGAAACGCGCACCGAAGGCCTGCCGCGGCACAGACGGCGGCCGCGGAGCAGGAGCGGAACCGGCGGATCCGGTCGTGGGCGCGGGAAGCCGGGCTGGTGGTCCTCGAGCGCGGGCGCATCCCGGCGGAGGTCACCGCGAGGTTCCGCGCGGCGCAGGCGGACGGGCGGGGTCGCCGCGGCGCCTGGGGGCCCGACCGGTAAAGGAAAAGGAAAGCCGCAGGTCAGGTGCGATTCCCCGAGGTGGGCATGATCCATAGGCTCCCGCCTGCCGGTTGGCGAGACAGGCCCTTCCCCCTGTCCCCGCCGGTCATGGACACGGAGGAGTACTGGGGTGTTCGAGAAGAACCTTTCGAGGCGGGGCTTCGTCACGGGTGCGGCGGCCGTCGCCGGTCTGGCCGGTCTGTCCGCGGTGGCGCCGGGGCTGGCGGGTGCCGATCCCAAGATCGGCGACCAGCACGTCGAGTCCGAGTTCGCGCCCGCGGTCGGCGCGCAGGCGGCGCTGATCACGTTCCAGAAGATCGACGGCACGCCCGTGTACTACTGGCGCTCCAACCGGGGCAACACCACCGCCCGCAACTGGCAGGCCACCCAGGCGTTCTACGACGCCCTCGTCACGTGGATCCGCGACCTGCGGTCGTTGTCGTCGAGCTACGGGTCGATCAGCTACATCGTGTCCGCGGGCTTCTACGTCGACAAGGACGGGCAGCACGGCGCGGGTACCGCGATGGACCTCGACCACGTGCGCTGGTCCGGCGGCAACACGATCTCGCCGCTCGACCAGGCCCACGCGTCGGGCACCGCCGCGACCCGCAAGCGCTACCTGGCGACGGAGGCCGTGTGCCGCCGCAGGTTCCGCTACGTGCTCGACGGTTGGTACAACGCCGACCACCACGACCACATCCACTCCGACTTCGGCGGCATGCCGGTCCGCGTGCTCAAGGACTCCGAGGCCGACACCAAGTTCGTCCAGGCCACCTGCAACAACTTCCGCGCCGCGGGTTTGGACATCGACGGCATCTGGGGCCCGAAGACGCAGAGCGCCTTCGACGGCCTCAAGTCGGCGCTGGCCGTGTCCGGTGACCCGCACACCACGACGTCGGTGTGGCAGGGCATGTTGTCGAAGATCGCGACCAAGGGCTTCGCGAACCAGAACATCTGACCGGCGGCCGCCGATTCCCTTGCCAGGCCGGGGTTTCGCGACCGGGCGGCCCGGACGTCGTCGATGCCGTCAGCCGGCATCAGCGCCTCCGGGCCGCCCGCGCCGATCTTGTGGTGAAGCGGCCCCGGTCGGGGGTGGCCGCGATCTAGGATCCCGCTGTGCTCCCAACGAGTCGCCGTCGTGCCGAGACCGCCGCGCTGTGGCCGATCACGAGGCACATCGCCGCGGTGGTCCTGATCGGCCTCGCCGTGTTCACCGTCGCGGCCGTCCTGTTGTGGCTGGCACTGGGCCAGCCCGCCGCGCCGAGCCCGGACATCAGGCTGAACGTCGTCAAGATCGCGCTGTCGGTCGTGGCGGGCGTCGGTGGTGTCGTGGCGCTGGTGGTCGCCTACCGCAAGCAGCGGATCGACGAGGTGGCCGAGGCGCGCGCGTACGTCAAGGTCCTGAACGAGCGGTTCGCGACCGCCTGCTCGCAGATCGGCCACGAGCGGCCGACCATCCGGCTCGCGGGCGTCTACGCCATGGCCAGCCTCGCCGACGAGTGGGTCGAGCAGCGCCAGGTGTGCATCGAGGTGCTGTGCGCGTACCTGCGCATCCCGTACGAGCCCGCGATGGACTCGCCCTGGCTGCACGACGAGGAGTCCGAGGTGCGCCTGTCGGTCACGAGCGTGATCAGCGACCACCTCCGTCCCGGCGCGCCGGTCAGCTGGCAGGGCCACGACTTCAACCTGGTCCGGGCGGTGCTGCGCGCGGCGGACTTCGCGGGGATCCAGGTGAGCGGCGGCCGGTTCCTGCTCAGCCTGGCGCGGTTCCCGATCGGCCGGGCGGACTTCGACGGGATGCGCGTCAGCGGCGGTGAGGTCTGGTTCGGCGGCGCCGAGTTCGCCGGCGGGACGGTGAGCTTCGACAACGCCGAGTTCAGCGGTGGCCGCGTCCGGTTCGAGGGCGCCGAGTTCACCGGCGGTGAGGTGACCTTCCGCGGCGCGCGGTTCACCGGCGGGGAGGTGGACCTCTCCGAGGTCGACACCGACCACTACACCGCGCCTCCCGTGTTCGACCCGTGGCAGACCCCACCGCCGGGGCTTCGCCTCCCCGACGTCCGGTAGGGCAGCCGACCCCATGTCGGCCGCGTGGTGCCGAGGACGGACCACGACGGGAGTTGGCCGTTGTGGCTGTTGAGGTTGTGGACCGCGAGTCGAGTTGACCAAGCGGGGACCTCCGGGCGAAGTGGATGTGTCCGACGCACCCGATCCGCAGCGGTATCCGCCACGGACGTCCCCACTCCGGCGACCTGCCGCACATCGAGGTCAAGGAACCGGGCCGGATACCCGCCGGCGGCCGGCGGATGCACGGCGGCGGCATCGGCTACGACCACCCGTCCGGGGCCACGACTGCAACACCCGACGAGCCACAGCACCCTCGGTGGCCGACCACCGATCAGCCGACTGGTCGCCCAAGCGTCAACGACATCACGAGCCATGTGCGCTAGCGGCGCTAGACTTGCGAGCGGTAGCGGTGCTAGCGTCGCCCCATCATCTAGCGATGCTAGATCCTGGGAGGGTTAGTCATGGTCACCGCACTTGAGGTCGTCACCACCGTGGTCGTCGGTGTGATGGTGGGGGTGGAGTTTGCCGTCGCCTTCGTCGTCAACCGGATCCTCGACGCGCTGCCCGAGGACAGCGGCCAGCTCGGCCGTGCCCACGGGGGGCGGATGCTCGGTGCCGTCATGCCGTTCTGGTACATCGGCTCGCTGGTCCTGTGCGCGGTCTGGGCCGTCGCGGGATGGGGGCGTCCCGGTGTCGGGCTCGTCGTCGTCGCCGCCGGGCTGCTGGTCGTGAGCGTGGTCATGTCGGTGCTGCTGCTCGTCCCGATCAACAACCGGAGCAAGACCTGGACCCCGGAGAACCGGCCCGCGGACTGGAAGGAGCAGGGGGACCGCTGGGACCGCTTCCACCACGTCCGGGTCGCCGTGATCGTCGCCGCCTTCGCCTTGCTGGCCACCGCTCTCGCGTGAAGCCGCACTTCGACCATTCGCCCGTGGTGGTCATCGGTGGATGAGCCGGCCGGAGTAGTGCGACTGGTCGTGGTGCCGTGTGGACCCGCGGCGCTGTCGGCCGTGACGGTTTCCGGTCGGCATTTTCACAGATGCGGTGTCGCCGGTCTTCCGGTCCTGGAATCCCTGTCGTCATTTCCTCGGGTAAGACGGCAATCGGCCGTGATGTGAAGCGGAGGTGAAGTTCCCCATTGCGTGCACATGCAGGAAAGTTGTCGGGATGTGTTGGCATGAATTCGCCGTTCCGTGAGGTGGATGTGCGGCTTCGTGCGACTTGGGGAAGTTCTCTGAACTGCGCGTGAGCTCCTTGCGCACGCCTGCGTCGGGGGACGTCGAAACCGCTGCTGAGCCGGGTGCGCACCAGGAATTCCGATCCCCGCGCAGGCCTGGGATTCGATGGCGGAATCCCTGATGGTCCGGACGGGTGACCACCGCCGCGTTCGTTGACACCGCGTCGACGCCCCGTCTATGTTCGAATTCGAGGGCCGAAGCGGCCGGTATCGGGATTGGGAATCGACTCGACCCGGCGAATACCCCAAGATCTTTCCGATGGTTGTCCATCCTCTTTTTCGAAGTCATTCCCCTGAATGGGTCGGAGTCGATTTCCGGCGAATTCGACGTCGTGGAGAGCGAGATCTGCGAGTGAGCGTGAACTCCCGGTTCGGACGCCCGGTGACCGACTCGGCGGACCTGGTGGTGCACGGCCGCGACGCGATGCCCGGTGCCGCGGCCCGCGAGGTGGTCGTGCCCGGCGACAAGTCGGTGAGCCACCGGGCGCTGCTCGCCGCGCTGCTGCCCACGGCCCCGCCCGTGGTGACCATCGCGGGCGCGAACCTCGGCGGTGCGGTGCGGGCGCTCCTGCCCGCGATGCGGGCCCTGGGGTGGTCGGTCGAGGGCGACCGGACCGCGCTCGTGGTCCGGCGCGCCGACCGGCCCGTCGCGCAGACCCCCAGACCGCACCCGACCGGGGGCCGCTGGCCCGACGGTGTGCCGTACGTGCAGACCGAGGGGTCGAGCGCCGCCGCCCGGCTGCTGATCGGCGTGCTCGCCGGGACCGGTGTCGACGCCGTCGTCGACGGTGACGACGTGCTGCGGCACCGGCCGATGGACTGGGTGGTCGAGCCCCTCGTCGCGCTCGGCGCCGTCATCGACCACCTCGGCGAGCCCGGCCGCCTGCCGGTCAGGGTTCGCGGGAAGGTGTGGCGGTCGGGGTCGGTGGAGCTGCTGGTGGGGAGCGCGCAGGCGCGCTCGGCCGTGCTGCTGGCCGCGGTGGCCGCGCGGCTCCCGGTGGTGATCAAGCACCCGGTCCGCTCGCGCGACCACACCGAGCGGATGGTGGCCGCGTTCGGCGCCCGGCTGACCGAGTCCGCGCACGAGCTGCGCTACGACGGCGGCGGCGACGAGGTGCCGGGGTTCTTCGACGTCCCCGCCGACCCGTCACTGGCGGCGTACCCGGTGGCCGCGCGGCTGCTCTGGTCCTGCGAAGGGGAGACCACCGTTCCGGGGGTCTGCCTGAACCCGACCCGCCTGGGCTTCTTCGAGGTCCTCCGGGAGGCGGGCGCGGACATCCGCTACACCGACGAGCGGACCGGCGCGACGGGGGAGCGGGTGGGGTCGATCGTGGTCCGGGGCGGCCTGAACGGCGTGGAGTCCGTCCGCGTCGTCGACGCGGCCGTGCTCCACTCGCTGATCGACGAGGTCCCGCTGCTGGCCGCGGTGGCGGCCCGGCTGCCGGGCAGGTCGTGGATCGGCTGCGCGGAGGAGCTGCGGTTCAAGGAGACCGACCGGCTGGACACCACCGCGCGGATGGTCACCGCGTTCGGCGGCCGGGTCGAGCCCGCGGCCGACGGTCTCACGGTGGTCGGTGGGCTCCCTTTGCGGGCGGGGACCGTGCCCGGCTTCGAGGACCACCGCGTCGCGATGGCCGCGGCCACCCTGGCGATGGCCGTCCCCGGCACGACCAGGGTCACCGGCGGTGCCTGCCACCGGACCTCGTTCCCCGGCTTCGTCGAAGTGCAGCGCCACGTCGGCGCGTCCGTCACCGAGGAGGCGCGGTGCTGAGGAGCCTCACGGCGGTCACGGCCGTCGAAGCCCGGTCCACCGCGACCGTGCTCGGTCCCGAGTTCCACTCCGGTGACGGCCCGTGGCTGCACCCCCAGGAGGGCCCGGCCTGGTTCGACGCGACCTCGGGCAGCGGCGCGGTGACCTTGGGGCACCAGCATCCCGCGGTCACCGCCGCCGCGGTGGCGCAGGTGCGACGGCTCACCCACACCGGCTGCAAGCTCGGGTCCGACGCCCGCACCGCGCTCGTCCACCGGCTCGGGCTGCTCTCCCCGTACGCCGAACCCGCCGTGCTGCCCACCGCGACCGGCGCGGAGGCCGTCGAGTCCGCGCTGAAGATCGCCAGGGCCGCCACCGGGAACCGGGCCGTGGTGGCGTTCCGGCACGGGTACCACGGGAAGACGGCCGGTGCGCTCGCCCTGACCTGGCGCACGGACTTCAAGGCCTACAACGCCTTTCCCGACGACGTCGTGTTCACCGCCGACCTGCCCGACCCGCGGGTGGGCCCCGCCGACGTGGACGCCTTCGCGGTCAGCTTCGCCGCGGTCCTCGACACGGCGGAACGTGCCGGCGGGGTCGCCGCGGTCGTGCTCGAACCCGTGCAGGTGACCGAGGGCGTGCTGGACGTCGCGCCGACCGTGCTCGACGAGATCGCCCGGCAGACCCTGGCCCGCGGGGCGCTGCTCGTGCTCGACGAGATCTACACCGGCCTCGGCCGGGCGGGCCGGATGTTCACCGCCGGGCTGATGGCGGCACCCCCGGCGCTGACGCTGCTGGGCAAGACCCTCGGCAACGGCTTCCCGATCGCCGCGGTCGTCGGTGAGCGCTCCGTGGTGGACGCGCTTCCCCCCGGCGTGCAGACCTCGACCTTCTCCGGCGGCCCCGTCTCCGCCGCCGCGGCGTGCGCGGTGCTGGACGTCATCGCCGAACAGGACGTGCCCGCCCGCGCCCGCCGGCTCGGCGAGCGGCTCGCGACGGACCTGCGCGCGCTCGCGGAGCGGCACCGGTGGATGCGCTCGGTGCGCGCCGTCGGAGCGCTGGCCGCCTTCGACTGCGCGCCCGACGGGCACCCGGACCCCGCGGTGGCACGGGCGGTGCTCGACGCCGCGGCACGACGGCGGGTGCTGCTGTTCGGCGGCGGACCCGAAGGAGCCACGGTGAAGATCGTGCCCCCAGTGCTGCTCGACGACGAGCAGTACGAGTTCCTGCGCGGGGGCCTGGCCGCCGCGGTCCTCGCCGCCGACCCGGCCGGGGGAACGCCGCGATGACCTTCGAGCAGCTGGAGGAGGCGGTCCTGCGGCCGCTGCTGTGCACGGTGTGCGGTGCCTGCGAGCTGGCCTGCCCGCAGGCGGTGATCGGGTTCGACGGCCTCGACCCCGTGCTGACCGTGGACACGTGGACGGCGGCGGACTGCGGTGGCTGCACCGACTGCCTGGACGCGTGCCCCGGCCTGGACCCGGCGACGCCGGAGGCCGAGCGGCTGCTCTTCGGGCGCACCCGCGAGCCGGGCGAACGGTGGACCGGGATCTTCCGGGAGGTCGTCGCCGGGCACGCGGTGGACGAGGAGCTCTTCGCCGCCTCGGCCAGCGGCGGCTCGATCTCGGCGGTGCTGCAGTTCGCGCTGTCCACCGGGTTCGCCGACGTCGTGCTCTGCATGGGGCGCGAGCGGGACGAGCCGTGGCGCGCCTCGCCGGTGCTGGTCCGCGACTCCGACGAGCTGGCCGAGACCGCCCAGTCGACCTACCAGCTCGCCCCCTACCTCGGCGCGCTGCGGCGGGTGATGGACACCGAACCCGACGCGCGCGTCGCCATGACCGGCGTCGCCTGCCACGTCCAGGCGATGCGCAAGCTCCAGGCCATGGACACCCGCGCGGGCAAGTGGGCGCGCGAGCACGTCGTCCTGCTGGTCGAACCGGCCTGCTCGTCCAGCACCCGTCCGGAAGGGACGGCGGAGGTCATCAGGCAGCGGGCGCTGGTGCCGCTGGAGTCCGTGGTGCGCCTGCGCTACCGGGAGGGGGACTACCCCGGCGACATCGGCGTCCGCACCGACGACGGCGTGGACCACCGGGTGCCGTTCTGGCGCGCGGTCAAGGACTTCGCGGGCAACAAGACGCACCGGTGCCTGTCCTGCGGCGACTGGATGTCCGGGCTGGCCGACCTCAGCGTCAGCGACGGCGACCCGAACATCTTCGCGGCCAGCACCGGCGGGGGCGGGATCGCCAAGCACGGCCGCCTGTTCATCCGCACGGACGTCGGGGCCGCGGCCGTCGCACGGGCGCGCTCGCGCGGGTTCCTGGCCTACGGCCCGGTCGAGCTGGCGGGGCTGAACCTCGGGCTGGAGCGCAAGCGCAACCGGCGGGCCTCCTACGAGAGGTCGGAGGAGCCCATCGCCCACGGTCCCATCCCCGGTTACGTCGAGGAGCTGGAGATCATCCCGGACGAGCAGTGGCTCGCCGCGCCGGAAGTGGAGGAACGCCCGTGACGGCGGCGAGCGCCGTCCGGCGCCTGGTCGCCCACGGCAGTGCCGTGCCGCGGTGGGAAGAGGGGCCGCGCGCCGTGCCGGGCCACGGCGAGCTCGCGGTGCGCGCGGCCTACAGCATGGTGAGCCCCGGCACCGAGCTGCACTACCTGGACCGGTCCGCGCGCACCGGGGAGCGCTTCCCGCTGGGCTACTGCTCGGCGGGCGTGGTCGAGGCGGTCGGACCAGGAGTCAGTGGCTTCGCCGTCGGGGACCGCGTCATCGCCATGGGCTGGGGCCAGGCGGTGCACGCCGACGTCGTCACCGTCCCGTTCCGGTTGTGCCGCGGGGTTCCCGCGCACGTCGGCCTGGACGACGCCGTCGTGGCGAACCTGGCGGCGACGGCGGTGCACGCGGTGGACCGGGCCCAGCTGGACCCGGCCGACGAGGTGGCGGTGGTCGGTGCGGGCATCGTCGGGCAGCTGGTCGCGCTGACGGCGTCGGCGCGCGGCTGCCCGGTGTCGCTGCTGGACCGGCGGCCCGAGCGGTTGCACGCCGCCGCCGCGCTCGGCCCGCGGGTGTCGACAGGCGTGGGCTTCCCGGAGCGGACCGGGTCCGGTGCCGCCGCGGGCCGGTGCGTCTTCCTCTGCACCACGGGGGATGCCAGCACCACCCTGGTGTCCGCGGCGCGGTGGGCCGCCGCGGCGGCCGGCCGCCCCAGGCTCGTCGGGGTCGGCAGGTTCGAGGCGCGGGTCGCCTTCAGCGTGGAGCTGGGCAACCTCGACATCCGTTACGCGGCACGGTGCGGCGCCGGGTACCGGGACCACGACTACGAGCGCGGGCGCACCGAGGTGACCGCGCCGCCCGGTGAGGGCACGGTCACCGAGAACCTGCAACGCGCGCTCGACCTGGTGGCCGACGGGAGGGTGCGGGCCGACGCCCTGCGGCTGCCGCGGTTCTCGCCCGACGACGCGCCGCTGGTCTACGCGGCACTGCGCGAGCGGCCCGCCTACCCGACGGCGCTGTTCGACTACCGGCTGACGAAGGGGACGGTCGCTCCATGACGGCGGACCCGGTGCCCCTGACGCTCGCCCACCGGTTCGACGCGGTGGCGGCGCGCTTCCCCGATCGCGAGGCCGTGGTCACGCCCACGACCCGGTGGACCTACGCCGAGCTCGACGGGATCTCCCGGCGGATCGCGAGCTCCTTGGTGGACCGGGGACTCCGGCCCGGTGACCGGGTCGGGCTGCTCTTCCCGCACGAGGCCGAGATGATCGCGGCGCTGCTCGGGGTGCTGCGCGCGGGCATGGCCTACGTGCCGCTGGACACCGCCTACCCCGAGCACCGGCTGGGCCTCATGGTCGCCGACGCGGGCGTGCGGACGCTGGTCACGGCGAAGGAGCCCGCGGAGGTGGCGCGGCGGCTGGCCGAGGACCGGCCGGTGCTGGCCTACGACGAGCTGGTGCGCGGCGCCGCGTCGGGAGAGCCCGCCGCGGTCGAGGACGGCGACGCCTACGTGCTGTTCACCTCCGGCTCCACCGGCCGCCCGAAGGTCGTCCGGCAGACCCACCGCAACGTGCTGCACCACGCGCGCGCGTGGATCGACGGGCTCGGGATCACCCCCGAGGACCGACTGTCGCTGCAGTCGGCCTACAGCTGGGACTCCGCGGTGCAGGACACCTTCGCCGCCCTGCTCAGCGGTGCCGCCCTGTACCCGTTGGACTTCAAGACCCTGGGTGTCACGGGCCTGCTCGGCTGGATGGCCGCGGAGCGGGTCACCGTCTACCACTCGACCCTGCCGATCTTCCGCGCGCTGGTCGCCGCGATGCGCTCGCGCGGCGAAGGGCTCCCGGCGATGCGGATGCTGGCGCTGGGCGGCGACAGCGTGCACGACGCCGACCTGGAGGCCTACCGGGAGCTGTTCGGCGCGCACTGCGAGATCGCGGGCGCGTACGGCTCCTCGGAGTGCTCGTGCGCGTTGCTGCGCGTGGCGGGCCGCGACTACCGGCCGCCGACCGGGGTGTTCCCGCTGGGGTTCCCGGTCGCCGAGACCACCGTCCGCCTCGTCGACGGCGACGGCCGCACCGTCGACGGCGAAGGGGAGGGCGAGGTCGTCGTGGTGAGCCCGTACCTCTCGCCGAGCGCGCACGCCACCGGCGACGCCTACCCCACCGGGGACCTGGCCCGCCGACTGCCCGACGGCACGCTGCTCCTGCTGGGGCGCAAGGACTTCCAGGTGAAGATCGGCGGGATCAGGGTGGAGACCGCCGAGGTGGAGAGCGTGCTCAAGCAGCTGCCGGAGGTGGACGACGCGGTGGTCACGGCGTTCACCGACGCGCGCGGTGAGCTCCAGCTCGCGGCCTACGTCGTCACCGCGGGCGCCGCACTGCCCGGCACCACGGCGTTGCGCGCCGCGCTCCGGCTCCGCCTGCCCGACCACGCCGTGCCCACCAGGTTCGTGCGGCTGGACGCGCTGCCGGTGACGGCCAACCACAAGATCGACCGCGCCGCGCTGCCCGACCCGCGCGCGGCCGCCGGGGCACAACCCCGTCCGCTGCCGGGATCCCTTCGGCAGCAAGAGGTCCTGGCCGCCTGGCGCGACGTGCTCGACGTCGCCGAGATCGGTCTGGACGACAACTTCTTCGACCTCGGCGGGACCTCGCTGCGGATGGCCGCCGTGCACGAGCGGCTGACGCGCGTCGTCGCGCCGTGGCTGCGGATGACCGACCTGTACGGGGCACCGACGATCCGCCGCCTGACCGGGTTGCTCTCGGCGCCGCTGCCCGACGCCGACGGCGGCGCCCACGCGCGCGGCGCCCGCCGCCGCGCCCTCGTCCAGGCCCGGCGGGGACGCGCCCCGGCACACCGCCCAGACCCCACGACGGATTCCGCCGAGCCCCCCCGTCTCGCGTCGGAACCGGCCCACCGTCACTGGAGGATCGGATGACTGACCGACCGCACGACGACTCCCCGCCCGACGGCCGGATCGCGGTCGTCGGGCTGGACTGCCGCCTGCCGGGTGCGCGCGACCACCACGAGTTCTGGCGCAACCTCGTCGCGGGCGACAGCGCGATCTCCGAGGTGGACGACGAGCGGCTGCGCGCGGCCGGGGTCGACGAGGCCGAGGCCGCCGACGACCGCTACGTGCGCCGGGCGGCCGTGGTCGAGGACGTCGACCTGTTCGACGCCTCGTTCTTCTACCTCAGCTCGCGCGAGGCGGAGCGGATGGACCCGCAGCTGCGGCTGTTCCTCCAGTCCTCGTGGTCGGCGCTGGAGCACAGCGGCCACGACTCCGAGCGGTACGACGGCCGGATCGGCGTCTTCGCGGGCTCGTTGGCCGGCACCTACCTGCTGCACAACGTGCTGACCGGGCAACGGGGGTTCGCGGGGTCGCTGTCGCGGATGCGCGAGGACCAGGCCGCGTTGATGGGCAACGACCCGAACCACCTGAGCACCCGCGTGTCCTACCACCTGAACCTCACCGGCCCCAGCATCTCCGTGCAGACGGCCTGCTCGACGTCGCTGGTCGCGGTGCACGTCGCGGCGCAGAGCCTGATCGCGGGGGAGTGCGACGTCGCGCTCGCCGGGGGCGTCTCGTTGCGGTTCCCCCACGAGGCGGGCTACCGGCACGACGTCGACGGCATCACCTCGCCCACCGGGACCGTGCGCCCGTTCGACGCCGCCGCCGACGGCACGTTGTTCGGCAACGGCGTCGGCGTGGTCGTGCTGAAGCGGTTGGAGGACGCGGTGGCCGAGGGCGACACCGTGTGGGCGGTGCTGCGCGGCTCGGCCGTGGGCAACGACGGTGCCGACCGGGTCGGCTACACCGCGCCCGGCGTCGCGGGCCAGTCGGCCGTGCTCGCCGAGGCGCTGGCGGTGGCCGGGGTGGACCCGGCGACCGTGGGCTACCTCGAAGCCCACGGCACCGGGACCAGGGTCGGCGACCCGATCGAGTTCGACGCGCTGTCCAGGGTGTACCAGGTGGACGGAGCGCAGCCGCTGACGTTGGGCTCGGTCAAGGCGAACCTCGGCCACCTGAGCACCGCGGCCGGGATCGCCGGGCTGATCAAGTGCGTGCTGATGCTGCGCCACCGGACCCTGGTGCCGACGCCGCACTTCACGAGGTGGAACCCGGAGTGCCGGGTGGAGGGCACCCGCTTCCGGGTCGGCACGGAGGCGTCGCCGTGGCCCTCGACCGGGGCTCCGCTGCGCTGCGCGATCACCTCCACCGGGATGGGCGGGACCACGGCGCACGTCGTGCTGGAGGAGGCACCCGCGGCGCACCGCGACCCGTCGGACGAAGCGGCCGAGCCGCCGATCGTGCTGCTGCCGGTGTCGGCGAAGTCGCCCGCCGCGCTGGACCGGCTGTGCGCCTCGCTGGCCGAACACCTGGAGGGGGCGGAGGACCCCCTCGGGGCGGCAGGCGACCCGGCACTGCACGACGCGGCCCACACGCTGGCCACCGGGCGGCGGACCTTCAACTACCGCGCGGTGGTCACCGCGCCGGACCGGGCGACCGCGGCGCGGGTGCTGCGCTCCGGCGATCCCCGGCACGTGTACCGGGACTCCGGCCAGCCCGCCGAGCGGCCGGTCGTGTTCCTGTTCCCCGGTCAGGGCGCGCAGTACCCCGGCATGGGCGGCGGCTGGTACGAGCACCTGCCGGTCTTCCGCGACGTCGTGGACGAGTGCGCCGACCTGCTGGAGCCGCACCTGGGCCTGGACATCCGCGACGTGCTCTTCCCCCGGCTGACCGGCCACCGCGGCGAGGCGCACGACCTCGGCCGCACCGCGCTGACGCAGCCCGCGCTGTTCACCGTCGAGTACGCCCTGGCGAAGCAGTGGACGGCCTGGGGCGTGCGGCCGAGCGCGATGATCGGGCACAGCGTCGGCGAGTACGTCGCCGCGACGCTGTCGGGGGTCTTCGGGCTCCCCGACGCGCTCCACGTCATCGCCGAGCGCGGACGGCTGGTCGACGCGCTGCCCGCCGGGGTGATGGCGGCGGTGATGCTGCCGCCGGAGGAGCTGACCGCCTACCTCGGCCCGGAGGTCTCGCTGGCCGCGGTCAACGAGCCCGCGGTGTGCACGGTCTCCGGTCCGCGCGACGCCGTCCGCGAGCTGACCGCCAAGCTCACCGCCGACGGAGTCGCCCACCGCAAGGTGCCCACCTCCCACGCGTTCCACTCGGCGATGGTGGAGCCCGCGGTCGGCCCGCTCACCGA
This sequence comes from Umezawaea tangerina, assembly GCF_003002815.1. Classification (GTDB taxonomy): domain Bacteria; phylum Actinomycetota; class Actinomycetes; order Mycobacteriales; family Pseudonocardiaceae; genus Umezawaea; species Umezawaea tangerina. The sequence goes on from NZ_PVTF01000011.1 coordinate 188,068, forward strand.
CCTCGTGCGCGGGGTCGCCCTGCACCGCCCGCGGATCCCGTTCCCCTCCAACAGCACCGGCACCTGGATCCGCGACGACGAGGCCACCGATCCCGCCTACTGGGGCGGGCACCTGCGCGCCACGGTGCGGTTCGCCGACAACGTCGCCGCGGTGCTCGCCGATGGCGGGCACGTCTTCGTCGAGTCGGGCCCCGGACAGACGCTGGCCACCTTCACCCGGCGCCACCCCGACCGCGAGACCGGCGTACCGGTGCTGACCTCGGCGGCCCGCACCCGTGACGCCGCGGCCGACCTGACCGCCGTCACCACCGCGCTCGGCAGGCTCTGGGCGGTGGGCCTGCCGGTGGACTGGGCGGCCTACCACGCCGACCGGGGCCGACGCCGGGTGCCGCTGCCCACCTACCCCTTCGAGGGCGTCCGGTACTGGGTGGAGCCCGGCACCGCGGTGGCGGGCGGCACCGGGTCCGCCTGGTCGACCGCACCGGGCAAGCTCCCGCTGGACGAGTGGTTCTCCGCACCCGTGTGGCGCCGGGCGGTCGGGACGCTCGACGGCGACCGCGAGCCGCTCGCCGAACCGGTGCTGCTGTTCGCCGACCGGGACGGCACCGCGGACGGACTGGTCGCGCGGGCGTTCACCGGTGAGGTGATCAGGGTGCTGGCGGGCACGCAGTACAGCCGCACGAACGACGTGTGGACACTGCGGCCCGACGACGAGGACGACCACCTCAGGCTGGTCGGCGCGCTGCTGGAGGAAGGCAGGCTGCCGGAACGGGTGGTGCACGCCTGGTCGGTCGCGGAACTGCCGCCCGAACGCGGTGTCGAGCGGTTCGAGGCGGCGCAGCGCACCGGCCTGTACAGCCTGATCGCGCTGGTGAAGGCGTTCAGCGCGCACGGCGTGACCACCCCGGTCCAGCTCGACCTGGTCAGCGCCGGGGCGTACGCGGTCAGCCCGGCCGAGCCCGAGCCCGCCGCCGAGCTGGTCCCGCTCGCGGTGGCCGCGCGCGTGATCGGCCAGGAGCACGGGAACATCGGGACCCGGCACTTCGACCTCCCGCCGTCCAGGGACCCCGCCTCGCTGCGGACCCTCGCCGGTGAGCTGACCGGCTTCCGCCGTCCCGAGGTCGCGACCACCGTCCGGGGCGGGCAGCGCTGGGTCGCCGACCTGGAACCGGTGCGCGCCGACTGGACTGCCGGCGCCACCTCCCGGCTCCGCGAGCGGGGGACCTACCTGGTCACCGGCGGCCTCGGCGAGATCGGGTCGACCATCGCGGGCTGGCTGCACCGGGAGTGCGGTGCGCGGCTGGCCCTGCTCGTCCGGGAACCGCTGCCGCCGCGGGAGGAGTGGGACGCGTGGGCGGACGGCCACGAGGACGACGACGAGACGGCCCTGCGGATCCGCAGGCTGCGCGGGCTGGAGTCCGACGGTGTCGAACTCCTCGTGGTGGCGGCCGACGTCTCGGACGAGGACGCGATGCGGTCCGCGGTGGCACAGGTGCGGGCGCGGTTCGGCGGGCTCGACGGGGTCGTGCACGCCGCGGGCCTGCCCGGCGAACGGTGGGACAGGGCGGTCACCGCGGCCGACGCCGAGCAGTGCCGGTGGCACTTCCGGGCCAAGGCGCACGGCCAGATCGTGCTGGAGAGGGTGCTGGCCGACCACCCGGTGGACTTCTGCCTGCTGCTGTCCTCGCTGGCCGGGGTGCTGGGCGGGCTGCGGCTGCTCGGGTACGGCGCCGCCAACCACTTCCTCGACGCCGCGGCCGAGCGCGCCAACCGCGGGCTCGACCGGACGGTGTGGATCAGCGCCGCGTGGGACGTCTGGCAGCACCACCAGGACGAGAAGCGCGCGATCTCGGCGATCGGGCGCGGCATGGACGACAAGGCGATCCAGCGGGAGGAGGGGCTGGAGGCCATCCGGCGGCTGCTCACCCTCCGGGACGTCTCGCACGTCGCGGTGTCCACCTGGGACATCCGGCACCGCCTCGACCAGTGGGTGCGCGACGACCGGGTCTCCCGCCCGGCGACCTCGACCTCCGACGCCGCCGCGCGGCCCGCGGACGACGGCGAGCTCGTCGAGCGGATCGGCGCGCTGGTCCGCGAGGCGCTGGGGAACGAGGAACTGCCGCCCGACGGCGACATCTTCGAGGCGGGCGGCGACTCGCTGCTGATCGTCCGGCTCCTGTCCCAGGTCCGCGACCAGTTCTCGGTCGAGGTGCCGCTCGCCGACGTGCTGGCCGACCCGACCCCGGCCGCGATGGCGGAGCTCGTGCGGACCCGGCTGGAGGCGAAGGGCTCACAGGACCCGGTGGACGACATCGCGGCCCTTGTCGCCGAGCTGTCCCTGTTCGGCGAGGCGGAGATCGAGGCACTGCTGGCGGGTACCGGAGCGGCACCGGCCGCGGAACAGGAGCGCTGACCGTGGACTTCAGCCTGATCTTCTTCTCGGGCGACGAGAAGAACAAGTACCGGTTCGTCCTGGACGCCGCGCGGTACGCCGACGAGCACGGCTTCACCGCGATCTGGACGCCCGAACGGCACTTCCACCGCTTCGGCGGCCTCTACCCGAACCCGGCGGTGCTCGGCGCCGCGCTCGCGATGGCCACCCGGCGGCTGCAGATCAGGGCGGGCAGCGTGATCCTGCCGCTGCACAGCCCGATCCGGGTGGCCGAGGACTGGTCCATGGTGGACAACCTGTCCCGCGGCCGGGCCGGGCTCGCACTGGCCACCGGCTTCAGCCCGGTCGACTTCGCGATCAACCCGGCGGGCTGGGCCGACCGCCGCCGGCGCACCTTCGACGCCGTCGGCACCATCCGCGAGCTGTGGGAGGGAGCCCCCGTCTTCGTCGAGGACGGCCTGGGCAACAACGTCGAGGTGGAGCTGCACCCGCAGCCGGTGCGGTCGGAGCTGCCGCTCTGGCTGACGTGCACCAAGAACCCGGAGACCTTCGAGATGGCGGGCAGGCTCGGGTGCAACGTGCTCACCGCGCTCATCGACATGACGAACGAGGAGCTGGAGGAGAAGCTCGCGCTCTACTACAAGACCCTCGAGGAGCACGGTCACGACCGCGAGGACGTCGTCGTCACGCTGATGCTGCACACCTTCATCGGCACCGACCTCGACGAGGTGCGGGAGACCGTGCGGCCCGCGTTCACCGAGTACCTGCGGTCGTTCTTCACGGTCATCGACTCGCAGAAGAAGAACCTGGCGCCGGGAGCCGGTGTCCGCGACATCTCCGACGCCGACCAGGACGAGCTGATCGGCTTCGCCTTCGACAAGTACTTCGGCCGGGGCGCGCTGCTGGGGACCCCGGACTCGTGCGCGGCCGTGGTCGACCGGTTCCACGGCATGGGCGTGCAGGAGATCGCCTGCCTGATCGACTTCGGCGTCGAGGAGGGCCTGGTCATGGAGAGCCTCGGCCAGCTCGACGAACTCAGGAGGCGGTACGCGTGAGCACCGAACTCGCGGCCAGGCTCGCGGCCATGACCCCGCGGCAGCGGGCCGAGCTGCGCGACCGCCTGGCGAGCGCGAGCCCGCGGCAGGACTCGCTGACCCCCGGCCAGCGGCGGTTGTGGCGGACCCACCACGAACACGCGGGCACACCGGTCGACGTGGTGTGCCAGGTCGTCGAGCTGCGCGGCACCGTCGACACCGGAGCACTGGTCGACCGGGTGCGGGCGTTCGCCCAAGCGCACGAGGCGCTGCGCACCACGTTCACACCGGTCGGCGACGACGACGCCCGCCCGGTCGTGCACGACACGCTGCCGCCGCGGGTCGACCGCACCCCGTGCGCGGACAGCGCGACGGCGCACGCGCTCGCGGCCCGGCTCGCCGCCGAACCGTTCGACCTGGCCGAGGGGCCGCTGCTGCGCGTCACGGTCGCCGAAGGACCCGACCGCGGCTGGCTGCTGGTGGTGGCGCACAACCTGGTGTTCGACGCGTGGTCGTTCGAGCTGCTGCTGGACGCGCTGGACGGCGGGGCCGGCGCGGGCGCGCCCGCCCGTCCGTTCAGCCGGTTCGCCGCCGAACAGCGGCGGTGGCTGGCCGGTCCCGACGCCGCCGCGGCGGCTCGGTACTGGACGGCGGAGGTGGCGGACGCCCCGCAGGCGCCGCCCACCGACCGGCCGCGCGGCACCGACACCCCGCGGGCAGGCGCGCGGGTCGACTTCGAGGTGGGGCGCGCCACCGCCGACGGCATCGCCGCCGGTGCCAAGAAGGCCGCCGCGACACCGTACGCGGGCTGGCTCGCCGTCCTCTGGGCCGCGCTGGCCGAGCACGGCGGGCACGAGGACGTGCTGCTCGGCACGTTCACCGCGGGCCGGGACCGGCCGGGCGACGACCGGGTCGTCGGGTACCTGCTCAACGTCCTCCCGGTGCGGCTGCGCGACCCCGGTGGTGGTTCGCACGGTGCGCGCACGCGGGCGGCCAAGGCGGCGACGACGGCGGGCCTGCGGCACGCGGGGTACCCCGGCGAGCTGGTCGGCGGCCCGCCGCCCGCCGCGGTGTTCGTCTTCGACGACCTCGCGGGCCCGGAACGCACGGTCGCCGGGGTGCCGGCCACCACGCTGGACGTGGACAAGGGCGTCGCGCGCTACGACCTGACGGTGGCGGTGTACCCCGGCGCGGACGGCGCGACCGGCTGGCTGGAGTACGACACCGCGCGCTACGACCGCGACACGGTCGTCCGGCTGGCCGGGCGGTTCACCGCGATCGCCGACGCCGCCGCGGCGGAAGGCGGGGACGCGTGAGCACACCGCGGCTGTGCACTCCGGGGTACGCGCTCGGCGAGTTCGCGGAACCGGTCGCCGAGCTGCCCGAACTGCTCGCCGACCCCGGTGTCGCCGCGGAGCTGACCTCGGCCGCCGCGGGGTTCGACACCTACCTGTGGTCGGAGGCCGGGATCACCGAGCTGATGGCCACCGCGGTGCACCAGGCCGTCGCCGCGTCCGGGGTGCCCGCCGCCGAGGTCGACCTGGTCCTGCTCGCCACGGACTCCCTGCCCCGCGACCGGTCCGCGCACCGCGACGTCGCCGAGCTCCTCGCCGAGACCGGGCTGGTGAACGCCACCGCGAGCACGGTGGGGCTGATGGACTGCGCGACCGCGATGGTCGCGGTCGGCATGGCGGCGTCCCTGGTGCGCGACGGCAGCGCGCGACACGTGCTGGTGGTCTCCGGAGACGTGGCCGACCTGGCCACCGCCGGGCAGCGCGTGGTCGCGGGCGGTGCCGCCGTCGCCAGCGACGCCGCGGCCGCGGTGCTGGTGTCGGCCACGGCACGGGGGTGGCCGGTGCTCGGCACGGCCCACCACCACGCGCCTGAGCTGGCCGGCGACGGCGTGCCACCGCGCCGCCAGCTCGCGGTCAGGGTGTCGGCCTACCGCGAGCTGTTCGGCAGGCTCGCGAAGGGCAACGCGGTGCGCCCCGACGAGGTCGGTGCCGTGCTGCCGAGCAACCTCGCCAGGAACGTCATGGGGGCCTACCTGGCCGACCTCGGGTACGGCCCCGACCGGATCGCCATGGACAACGTCGGCCGGACGGGGCACTGCCTGGGCAGCGACCCGCTGATCACCCTGGCGGACCGGCCGGAGTCGGGCGGCGGCCCGCTGGTGCTGCTCGGTGCGGGCATCTCGCACCTGGCCGCGACCGTGGTCGCGGGCTCGACGATCCCCGCCGTGGAGGAGTGAGGGTGGACGTGACCGTGCGCGCGCTGACCGAGGACGACTACCCGGCGATCATCTCCAGGGTCGACCTGTGGTGGGGGCGGCCCGTGGCCGGGATGCTCCCGCGGCTGTTCCTGCGCCACTTCCACCGCACGAGCCTCGTCGCGGTCGACGAGGACGACGCGATCGTGGGCTTCCTGGTCGGCTTCCTGTCCCCGGACGTCCCCGACGAGGCGCACACGCACTTCGTCGCGGTCTCGCCCGAGGTCCGCGAGTCCGGGCTCGGCACGCTGCTGTACAGGAGGTTCTTCGACATCGCGCGGGAGGCCGGGAGGTCCAGGGTGACCGCCGTCGTCTCCCCCGTGAACACCGTGTCGCAGCGGTTCCACCAGGCCGTGGGGTTCCGGGCGAAACCGCTGCCGGGCCAGGACTCCCACGACGGCACGACGCCGCCGGTGTGGCCGGACTGGGACGGGCCCGGTCAGCACCGGACCCGGTTCGAGTACGCGTTGTGAGCGCGCGGGCGCACCTGCTGGGGTGCGGTTACCGGCTGGGCGAGCGCCGCGAGCCGGTCGCCGCGCTCGCCGGGGCGGTTCCCGAGGGCTTCGCCGAGTACCGCGTGGGCACCGGTTCCGTCTTCGACCTTTACCGCCCGGCGGCGCGGCAGGCGCTCGACCGCGCCGGGATCGAGCCGCGGGACGTGGGTGTCGTGCTCTACGCCTCCGAGACGGTCACCGGGGATCCCAGCGCGCACGGGTCGGCCGCCGGGCTGATGCGCGAGCTGGGCCTGACCCGCGCCTACCCGGTCACCGTGGGCTTCTCCGACTGCGCCACCGCGACGGCCGCCCTCGGCCTGGCCGCGTCGTTGGTGCGGGACGGCGGTTCGCGGCACGTGCTGGTGCTCTCCGGCGACCTGGTGCGCACGGTCCTGCCCGACGGCCCGCTGGTCCTCGACGGCACCGCGGTGGCCAGCGACGCGGCCGCGGCCGCCGTCGTGTCGGCCCACGAGGGTGGTTGGGAGGTCGAGGCCTCCGCACGGCACGTGGACTACGAGGCGCTGCGGACGGGAGGCCCCGCCCGTAACAGGCTGGTCGGGCTCCTGACCGCGTACCGCACCCTGTTCGCCGACCTGTGGGAGGCCTCGGGTGCGCGCCCCGGTGACGTCTCGGCGGTGCTGACCGACAACGCCGCTCCGGACGGCGCCGGACTGTTCCTCACCGAGGCCGGGTTCACGGCGGAGCAGCTGCGCCCAGGCGACGTCGCCCGGAACGGGCATTGCCTCGGCAGCGACCCGCTGATCAACTTCAGCGACCACTCCGACGACGGCCGGGGCTCCCGAGTGGTGCTCGTCGGGTCCGGTGCCGCGCACCTGGCCGCCGTCCTGCTGCGAAAGGTGGAACAGGGATGAACCCGGTGGGGGAGAAGCTGGCGGGGCTGTGGCGCGAGGTGCTGGAGACCCCGCGCGAGTCCTTCGCCGACGGGGACGACTTCTTCGCGGTGGGCGGCACCTCGATGCGGGCGATGGCGCTCGTGCAGCGGATCTCCGACGAGTTCGGCGCCGGGTTCGGGCTCGGGGAGCTGCTGGCCGACCCGAGCTTCGGCGCCGTCGCCCGCGCCGTCGGGCGGGGGGAGGCGGAGTCCTCGTGACCACGTCGTTGGCGGTGGTGCGCAGGCTTCCCGGCCGGACGCGGGCGGCCGTCCTGGCCAACGTGCTCAGCTCCGCGGGCACCGGGCTGGTGCAGCCGTTCCTGGTGCTCTACCTGACCGAGGTGCGCGGGTTGTCGGTCGGCACAGCGACCGCCGTGGTGTCGGTGATCGCACTGGCCTCGTTCGCGGGCGCGCCGGTGGCGGGACGGCTGGCCGACACGGTCTCCCTGCGCGGCGCGGCCGCGGTCGCGATGGCGCTCGCCGCCGTCGGGACGGCCGGGTTCGCACTGGTGGAGAGCCCCGGCCCGGCGGTGGTGGCGGCGGTCGTCCACGGGCTCGGCCAGGGCGCGATGTTCACGATCTGGGGCACGGTGATCGCCCGCGACGTCGAGGGCGAGGACCGCGCGACCGCGTTCGGGTTCCAGTTCATCGGCCTCAACCTCGGTGTCGGCATCGGCGGTGTGCTGGGCGGCGTCTTCGCCTCCGCGGCGAACCCGGCCAGCTTCCAGCTGCTCTACGCCTGCGACGCGGTCACCTTCCTGCTCGCCGGGGCGATGCTCGTCCGGGTGCTCGGACCCGGCCGCACCGGGGACGGCTCGGCGGAGGCTCCCGGCGCTGCGGGCGGCTACCGCTCGTTGCTGGGCGACCGTTCGCTGCTGCTGGTGCTGGCGTTCACCGTTGCGCTGGTGCTGGTCGGCTACGGGCAGCTGGAGTCGAGCGTGCCCGGCCTGGTCTCCGTGCGGGGACTGGACCCGCGGGTGATGGCGTGGGCGTTCGTGGCCAACACGGTGTGCGTCGTGGTCGTCCAGCTCGCCGCGATCGGGCGGATCAGCCGCACCCGCCCTGCCGTGCTGATGGCCGGGACCGCGGCGTGCTGGGCGGCGTGCTGGCTGCTGCTGTTCGTCGTGACCCTGGTCGACGGCCCGCTGGCGGCGGCGCTGTTCATCGCCGGGATCGGGGTCTTCGCCCTGGGGGAGACGATGTTCTCGGTGGCCATGCCCACCGTGGTCAACGACCTGGCGCCCGACGCCCTGCGCGGTCGCTACAACGGCGCCTACAGCACGGCGATGGCGTCCGGGCTCGTGCTCGGTCCGCTGGTGGGCGGGCAGCTGCTCGTCCACGGCCCTCCGTGGCTGCTGACCGTGGTCTTCGGCGTGGGCGCGGCGGTCTGCGCCGGGCTCGCGCCGGTGCTGGGGCGCCGGATCCCGCACCCCGTTGAGCAGGACCCTGAGCAGGACCCTGAGCAGGACCCGGTGCAGGACCCGGTGCGGGACCGGACCGGGGCGGGAGGCGGTCGGTGACCGAGGACCGCGAGGCCGGGGGTGTCGTCCACCGGATCTTCCGGCGCCGCGCCGCCGAACGCCCCGGCGCCACCGCCCTGGTGCACCGCGGCGCGGTGACGACCTACCGGGAGCTGGACGAGCTGTCGGACACCTTCGCCGCCGGGCTGGCGGCGGCGGGCGTCGGCGCCGGTGCCGTCGTCCCGCTGGTGATGCCCAGGTCGCCGCGGCTGGTCGCGACGATGCTGGCCGTGCTGAAGCTCGGCGCGGCCTACGCGGCCCTGGACCCGAGGTGGCCGCGCGCCCGGATCGAGGAGCTCGCCGGGCTCGCCGCGGCACCGCTGCTGGCCACGTCCCCGGATCGGGCCGAGGGGTGGTCGCTCAGGACTTGGACGCCGGTCGACCTGCCGGACGCGGCCGTCCCGCCGGCATCACCACCGGTGCGCGAGACCGACACCTGCTGCGTCTTCTTCACCTCCGGCAGCACGGGACAACCCAAGGGGGTGTGCTCACCGCACTCCGGGATCGTGCGCCTGAGCACGCCGTCGCCGTCCCTCCACATCGGACCGGACGCGGTCGTCCCGCAGGCCGCGCCGCTGCCGTGGGACGCGATGTCGCTGGAACTGTGGCCCGCGCTGCTCAACGGCGGCACCAGCGTGCTGGTCGACGAGCCCTACCTGACCACCGGCGGGCTGCGCGCGCTGGTCCGCGACCACGGCGTCAACACGGTCTGGCTCACCGCCTCGCTGTTCAACCTCTTCGTCGAGGAGGACCCGGACTGCTTCACCGGCGTGCGCCAGGTGCTCACCGGCGGGGAGCGGCTGTCCCCGCCGCACGTCCGGAGGTTCCTGGCGGCGCACCCGGACATCGCGCTGTGGAACGGGTACGGCCCGGTGGAGAGCACGGTGTTCGCCACCACGCACCGGATCACCCCGGCGGACTGCGCGACCGACGCGGGGATCCCCGTCGGCACACCGGTGCCCAGGACGGGGGTGCTGGTCGTCGACGAGCGGCTGCGCCCGTGCCCGGTGGGCACCACCGGCGAGATCTGCGTGACCGGTGCCGGGCTGGCCAACGGGTACCTCGCGGACCCCGAGCAGACCAGGCGGCACTTCGTCGACATCACCGTGCGGGGCGCGGTCACCCGCGCCTACCGCACCGGCGACCTGGGCCACCTCTCCGCGGCCGGGGTGCTGCACCACGCGGGCCGGATCGACCGCCAGGTCAAGATCCGCGGGCACCGCGTCGAACCGGGCGAGATCGAGGCCAGGGTGGTCGGCATCGCCGGGGTGCGCGGCTGCGCCGTGCTGCCGGTGCGCCGCGGCGGTCCCGGCTACACCGGACTGGTCGCCGCGGTCACCCTGACCCCGACCGCGGAGGTGACCGCCGCCGACATCGCCGACGCCCTGCGCGCCACCCTGCCCCCGTACCTGGTCCCGCGGGTGGTCCGCGTGCTGCCGGAGCTCCCGTTGACGGCCAACGGGAAGCTGGACGCGGCGGCCGTGCTGGAGGCGGTCGCCGGGACGGCGGGGGAGGAGCGGACCACGTCGGTCCCTGCTCCATCCGTTGTGGACGGTGCTGCGGTCCGGGACCGGGTGGCGGCGGCGTTCGGCGAGATCCTCGGCAGGGCGGCGGTTCCGCCGGGGGTGTCGCTCTTCGAGCTCGGCGGCGACTCGCTGGACGGTGCCCGGCTGTGCGCGCGGATCGGTGCCGCCGTGGGGATCGCGGTGCCTGCGTCGGTGTTGGTCAGGCGGCCGACGGTCGACGGGCTCGTGGCCTGGCTGGAGACCCGGACCGCACCCGCGACGAGCACCCCGGTGCCCGCTGACGGTGGTCGCCACCGGTTGCTCCCCATGCAGGCGGGGTTCCTCTTCGCGCGACTGGCCGACCCGGCGGACGTCTCGGCCCACTGCGAGCTGCACTGGCGCGTGCGGGGGGACTTCGACGTGGCGGCGTTCACCGCGGCCGTGGGCGAGGTCCACCGCCGCAACCAGTCGCTGCACGCGCACTACGTCTTCGACCGCGAGCCGGTGGCCCTCACCGACCGGCCGCCCGCGCCCCCGGAGGTCCGGTCTCTCGACGCGGCACCGGACTGGGAGACCGCGGCCGGGCGCGTGCGGGCCGTCCTGGACGAACCGCTGGACATCGGCACCGGCCGTGTCTGGCGGTGCGCGCTGACCCCGGTCGCCGACGGCACCGGGTGGCTGGTCTCGGTGGTGGTCCACCACATCGCCTTCGACGGGGCGTCCGCCCGCCCGCTGGCCGACCAGCTCGGCGCCGCCTACGCCGCCCACGACACGGGGCCACGGCCCGGCACGCTCGCCGAGGTGTTCGCGGGGTACCGCGCCCAGACCGACGAGGCGTCCCTCGACGAGCAGCGCGCGTACTGGCGGACCAGGCTCCACGGGGTACCGCCGCTGGCCTTCCCCGAGCCCCCGGACCGGGGCGCGGCGGGTCCCGCGCGGGACTTCCGCCTCGCCCCGGCCGCGCTCGCCGCGGTCGACCGGGCGGCGCACCGGTGGGCCAGCACGCGGTTCGCCGTGCTGCTCGCGACCTACGCCCAGGCGCTCGGCGCGGTGAGCGGGCAGGACGACTTCGCCGTCGGTGCCCCGGTCGCCAAGCGCTACCACCCCGCCACCGCGGACGCGATCGGCTGCCTCGTCGACGTCGTCTGCTTCCGCTTCACCCCGAAGCCGGACGCCGTTCCGGAGGCGCTGCAAGCCGTCCACGACGGCCTCGCCGCGCAGGACGTGCCGTTCGAGGAGGTCGTGCGGCTGGCCGCCGACCCGGCCCGCGACCGCCTGCGGCATCCCCTGTTCCAGACGATGTTCGCGTTGCAGGACGAGTCCACCGCGGTGCTCGCCCTGGACGGTTGCCGGGTCACTCCGGAGCGTCCGGGAACCGGGCGGGCCGTGCACGAGCTCGAGGTGGAGGTGTGGCCGCAGCCCGACGGGTCCGCGCACGTGGCGGTGGGGCACCGGCCCGAGCGGGTGGCGACCACCTTCGCCGCCGCGGTCGCCGCGGCCTACCGCGACCTCCTGGACGGGTTCGGCCGGTCGGAGCCGGCGGAACCCCGCGCGCACACCGGAGTAGAGCGACCGTCGACGTCCTGAGCCCGGAGGGGGTCCGCACCACGGCGAGCCCCGCGGGTCAGGACCGCGTCGGGGTGCCCACCAGCGCGGCCAGCTCCGGGTCGGCCTCGTACCGCCGCCGGTGCAGGTCGGCGATCTTCGCGCCCAGGTCCGGGTCGCCGTCGTCGGTGATGTCGAAGGACTCGTACCTCTCGACCAGCGGCATGCCGATCCGGTCGGTGCGCGCGTGCGCCGGGTGCGTCAGGTACTCCCAGTAGCCGTCGAGGTCCTCGATGACGAACACGCCGCCCCAGTCGAAGTCGCCGCCGTGGTCGCGGCCGACGACGTAGGTCCGCACGGCCGGGACGACCCGGCCGTGCTCGCGCATGCTCTCCAACGCCTCCTCCACCTGCTGCGGCGTCACGCCGGCCTTGGCCTTCATGCGGATGCTGTGGTAGATCACCGTGTTCCCTCCGTGGCGGTGGACCTGTGCCGACCGTTCCCGGTCGTGATCCCACTGTGCACCGGCCCGGCGACCCGCCGCGTCAGCAGGAGTTGCCTATCCGGACAGGACGGTGCGCGGACGTCACCGCTCCAGGTCCGGGTGGTCCTTGAGCTGCCTGCGCGACGTCACCCCGAGCTTGCGGAAGATCGTGCGCAGGTGCGCGTCGACCGTGCGCTTGCTGAGGAACAGCTGGGTGGCGACCTCGTTGGAGGTGGCGCCCGAGGCCACCAGCCGGGCGACGGCCACCTGCTGCATCGTGAGCGTCTCGTAGGCCTGCGCGGAGCGGCGCTGGACCCGGTGCCCGGCGGCCCGCAGCTCGCCCGCGGCACGGCGGGCGAACGCCTCGGCGCCCGCCGCGGCGAAGAGCTCGTGCGCCGCCCGCAGCTCCCGCAGGCAGTCGACGCGGCGTCCCTTGCGCCGCAACCATTCCCCGTACACCAGGTGCGCCCGGCCGAGGTAGTGGCGGAAGGTGACGTCCGCGAGGCGGTCGACGGCCTCCCGGTAGTCGTCCTCGGCTCCCGTCACGAGCCCCCGCGAGTAGGCCGTGACCCCTTGGCCGATCGCGGTCCCGGTCGCCCCCGTGCGTTCGGTCAACGCCTCCAGCGCCCGTTCGGCCACCACGGGTTCACCGCACGTGACGGCGGCCTCGACGAGCTCGGGCAGGGCCGCGCCGGTGAGGAAGATGTCACCGTGCTCGGTCGCCGCGCGGGCCGCGGCCAGCGCGGCGGGGTAGTCGGCCAGCCCGTTGTGCAGCAGGGCCGCGGTCCAGTGCACGTTGGTCACCTGTCCCGTGTCCGCCGTGGTGGCCTCCCGGAACAGCCGCCGCACCTCCCCGCGGTGGCCCCGCATGGCGGCCAGGTGCAGCCGGTGGTGCACCAGCGGGGGCTCGCCGGTCGCGTCGGCGACGGCCTCCTCCTCGGCGGTCGCGGCCAGCGCCCGTCCGAGGTCACCGGCGAAGACGGCCTCGTAGACCTGTTGCGCGAAGGCGAGTCTCAGCAGCAGTGGCGAGCCCGACTCGCGGCCCTCCTCGAGCAGCCGTTCGCCGATGGCGCAGTAGGTGTCGGAGTCCCACAGCTCGATGCTGATCATCGAGGCGAGCGCCGGACGTCGGCTCCACAACGGACTGCCCTCGGCGTGCAGCGCCTCGCGGAGAAGTGGGACCGAGGCGCGGAAACCGCGCTCGGCCAGGGTGATCAGCGCTTCGAGGAGGTCCGGGGAGCTCGGCGCCGGTGCCGAGGCCCGTGCCGCGCGGAGCACCTCGTCGACGACGTGACCGGCGCGACCGACGACCAGGCTCATCTCCAGCGCGTCCAGGAAGCAGTCCCGCGCCCGGTCGGGGTCCAGTGTGGACAGTCGTCGCGCCGCGCTCACCGTCAACGCGGGGCCGTCGTTGTCACCGGGGCGGGTGAAGGCGATCCGGCCTCGCAGCAGGTCCGCGCGGGCCCGGTGGACCTCCTCCAGCCCGGCGTCGTCGAGGGTCGCGAGGAGGTCCGCCGCCCGACCGGTCGCGCCCGCCTCGACGCAGGTCCGCGCGGCGGTCAGCGTCCGTTCGGTGCGGCGCCGGGCGTCCAGCGACAGCGCGACCGAGCGTTCGAGGAACGCGGCCGCCGCCGCGACACCTCCGCGGGCCCGTGCCCGCGACGCGCGGCGCTCCAGGTCGACCGCGACGTCCTCGTCCGGGCCCGCGCACGCCTGCGCGCGGTGCCACGCCCGCCGGTCCGGTGCCGTGCGCGGGTCGGTGGCCCCGGCCAGCGCACCGTGGGCCGCCCGGCGCACGTCGTCCGGCGCGGCGCGGTAGACCGCCGAGCGCGCCAGCGGGTGGCAGAAGCGGATCCGCGCGGCGAACTCGACCAGCCCGGTGGCGGCGGCGGCCGCGCTTGCTGTCCGCACTTCCACGCCCAAGGCGTCGGCGGCGGGCCACAGCAGGCCGGGATCACCGGTGGGGTCGGCGCAGGCGATCGTGAGCAGCAGCCGCGCGTCGGCGGGCAGACCGGCCAGCCTGGCCCGGAAGCCGTCCTCGATCCGGGACGGCACCGAGGACGCCGCGGGCAGGGCGAAGCCGCCCGCCCTGGGGAGCTCCAGCAGCGCGAGCGGGTTGCCGTCCGCCTCGGCGACGAGCCGGTCGCGCACCCGGTCGTCCAGCGGGAACGGGTAGCGCGCGGCCAGCAGGGTCTTGGCGTCCTGGTCGCCCAGCCCGGCCACGGCCAGCCGCGGCAGTCCGGTCAGCTCCTCCGTCGTGGCGGGCAGGCGAAGCCCGAGCAGCACGGCCACCGGGTCGGCCGCGACCCGGCGGGCGAGGAAGGCCATCGTCTGCGACGACGCCGCGTCCAGCCACTGCGCGTCGTCGACCACGCACAGCACCGGCTGCTCGCCGCCCACCGCCGTGACGAGCTCCAGGACCGCCAGACCGACCTGGAACGGCTGGGGCGTCCCCTCGGCCAGGCCGAACGCGACGTGCAGCGCGTCGCGCCGCCGGTCGGGCAGCCCGGCGACGCGGTCGAGCAGCGGGGCGCACAGCTGGTGCAGCGCGGAGTACGGCAGCTCCTGCTCGAACTCGGCACCGAAGGCCCGCAGCACGCGGAAGCCGGAGGCCGCCCGCACCGCGTGCGCCAGCAGCGCGCTCTTCCCGATCCCCGCCTCGCCGCCGAGCACCAGCGACCCGCCCCGGCCCGCGCGCGCGGCGTCGACGAGCTCGTCGAGCCGACGGGTCTCGCGGTCCCGGCCGACCAGCGTCGGCCCGGTCCCGTGCGCGGGCGTCACCACGCTTCGCCGACCATCGGCTCACACCCCTCCGCCGACGTCGGCCGGGCGGTCGTCACGCCCGCACCGGCACCGGCGCCTGGGCCTGGACCGGCTCGCGCCGGGCCAGCGGGGCGAGGGTGCGCTGGATGATGAAGTACTCGGCCACGAGCACGTTGCCCAGCAAGGACAGCCAGGCGCTCACGGTGTAGACGTCCTTGTACTCCAGCCAGGTGACCGAGTTCATCAGCACGAGCAGCGGCAGCTGGTAGAGCCGCAGGGTCACCGCGGCGAACGTGAGCGCGTAGTTGCGCACCATCCAGATCCGGTGCAGCTGCACCTCGCGCCGCCGGATCGCGCGGTAGGCCTTCGCGGCGGTGTACAGCCACGCCGCGATCAGCACGAAGAAGGCCACCTGCAACGGGAAACCGCTCTTCGTGACCGCGGACGAGTACACCGCGACCAGCGAGGCGACGACGACCGAGACCAGGTAGACCCGGCCCGTGATCCGGTGCAGCCGGGGGAAGCGGGTCCGCAGCCTCGGGATGAACTGCCACGGGCCGGTGACCAGTGCGATGCCCGCGGGCACGGCGTGGAGCACCAGGCTCGTGTAGTACCCCGGCGTGGTCCGGTCGAGGTCGGGGACGGTCGTGCCGCCGACCAGGTAGGGCGGCACGAAGTAGCCCGCGATGCCGAGCGCGAGCACGGTGAGGAGTCCCCACAGGAACCACCACCAGCGTTCGCGGGCGGTCCGTGACATGACTGCAGCCGACATTGCGGGACTCCGGTTTCCGTACGGGGACGATCGAGTGGGGACCGCGGACCCGCCGTGCCGGTGCCCGGCGGGGGATCCGCTCCCGGCGCCCATCCTGGACTCGTCCCGCTCCCGCCGCGTCGGCATCAAGTGCCTAGTTCCGGCGACGCGACCACGGGTGGGCGACGGTGCTACCGGGGTATGACGGGAACGGGGGTACCGCGGTAGCACGACGCGACGGCGCGTCCGCCCCTAGCGTCCTGGCGATGACCGCACTGCTCTCCCGCCTCGGTGTCCACCCGCGTCCAGGACTCGGCCGCGCGCTCGTCGCGCTGCCGTTCGCGCTGCTCATCGTCCACCTGGTGGCCCGCGGCTGGTTCTACCCGTTGTGGCCGGACACCGTGGGCGCCATCGGCCACCCGTTCACCGAGGACCCGCTCATCAACGGCTGGGGCGGTCCCACGCTCATCGGTGCCTGGGCCGTGCACGCCGCCATCGCGCTCGGCATGCAGGTCGTCTGCGTCGCCGTGCTCCGGCTGCTCTACCCGCGCCCCGGTCGGTGAGGCCGCGTCAGGACCGGGTCGCGGCCACCAGGTTCGCCTCGACCTGCGCGAGCGCGTCCAGCAGGGCGGTCCGCGTGGTCGGGGGGATGTCGCCGACGGTGGAGGACTCCAGGTCGTGCCACATCCGCTCGATCTCGGCGCGGATGGCGTCGCCCTCGGCGGTGGAGGAGACGAGGGTCGCCCGGCCGTCGCGGGGGTCGGGGGAGCGCTCGACCAGGCCCGCCTTCTCCAGCCGCTGCACCATCCTGGTGATGGTCGCCGAGTCGGAGTCCAGCACCTCGATCAGCTCCGTCTGGCGCACCGGGCCGGAGTCCCACAGGTGCATGAGCAGCAGCTCCTGGCCGCGGTGCAGGCCCAGGTCGCGCAGGAGGTGACCGGCGAGCATCCGGTGCAGCCGGACCACCCGGAACAGCGCGTGGCTGACGGGTCCGCGCCCCGCGGCGCTGGGGAGCTTCCTCGTACCTCGTTCTCGTGACACGGGTCCATGCTCCCCGTCCGCCGGGGTCGCGGGCGTCAGCGACTCCGGCCCGGTGGTCCAGCTCACAACCGCGCGCGGAATGCCGGCGGCAACTTACCTGTTTAACCAGGTAAGTTGCCGCACTGGAGCGGCGACACCACCGAGGAGTGCTCGTGAGCGACAAGAAGATCATCGCGGTGCTGGGTTCGACGGGTGCGCAGGGTGGCGGACTGGTCAGGGCCGTCCTGGACGCGCCCGACGGTCCGTTCACCGTGCGGGCGATCACCCGCGACGCCGACTCGGCGAAGGCCCGCGAGCTGGCCGACCTCGGCGCCGAGGTGGTGGAGGCGACCCTGGAGGACGAGGACTCGCTGCGGAAGGCCTTCGAGGGCGCCCACGGCGCCTACGTGGTGACCAACTTCTGGGAGTCCATGTCCGCGGACGTCGAGCTGGCGCAGGCCGCGACGGCGGCGCGCGCGGTGAAGGCCGCCGGTGTCGCCCACGTCGTCTGGTCGACCCTGGAGGACACGCGCGAGGTCATCCCGGTGTCCGACCGGCGGGTCCCGGTGCTCCAGGACCGCTACACCGTCCCGCACTTCGACGCCAAGGCCGAGGCGGACGCGTACTTCCGCGACTCCGGCGTCCCGACGACCTACCTGCGGACCACGTTCTACTGGGACGGGTTCGCCCAGGGCTCCGGGCCGCGGCGGGGCGAGGACGGACGGCTCGTGCTGAGCCTGCCGATGGGCGCGGCCAAGCTGTCGGGCATCGCGTCGGAGGACATCGGCCGCACCGCCTACGGCGTGTTCGCCGCGGGCGAGGAGTACGTGGGCAAGACCGTGAGCATCGCGGGGGAGCACCTGACCGGCGAGCAGTACGCGGCCGCGTTCGCCGACGCGCTGGGCGAGCCCGTCGCCTACCAGCCGGTCCCGCACGACGTTTTCCGCTCGCTGGGGCTGCCCGCGGGCGAGGAGCTGGGCAACATGTTCCAGTTCTACGTCGAGGGTGAGCGCGACTTCGTCGGCGCGCGCGACCTGGACCTGGTCCGCTCGCTCAACCCCCGCCTGAAGACCTTCCGCGAGTGGCTGGCCGGGAACGTCGAGGCGGTCAAGCCCGCATGACGACCACCATCGGGAACGCGACCTCGGCGGAGCCGCACCTCGACGGGAGGGCGGCGCTGGTCACCGGCGGGTCGCGCGGGATCGGCGCCGCCGTCGCCCGCAGGCTGGCCCGCCACGGCGCCGGGGTCGCCGTGACCTACTCCAGCTCGTCGGAGGCGGCCGACGGGGTGGTCGCCGACATCGTCGGCCGGGGCGGGCGCGCCATCGCGGTCCAGGCCGACAACGCCGACGCCGGGCAGGTGCGGGCGGCCGTGGCGCGCGTCGTCGAGGAGTTCGGCGGCCTGGACGTCCTGGTCAACAACGCGGGCGTCGCGGTGTTCGCCGCCACCGACCGGCTGGGGCTGGACGACTTCGACCGCATGGTCGCGGTCAACGTGCGCGGCGCGTTCGCCGCGGTGCAGGCGGCGTTGCCGCACCTGCGACCGGGCTCGCGGATCATCACCACCGGGAGCGTGTTCGCCGACCGCAACCCGTTCCCGGAGATGGCGGTCTACTCCATGACCAAGGCGGCGCTCGCCGGGCTGAGCCGCGGGTTGGCGCGCGAGCTGGCGCCCAGGGGCATCACGGTCAACGTGGTCCAGCCGGGCGCGGTGGACACCGACACCAACCCCGCCGACGGTGCCGCGTCGGGGACGATGCTCCCGGCGACCCCGGTCGGCCGGTACGGCACCGCCGAGGAGATCGCCGGGCTCGTGGCCTACCTCGCGAGCCCGGAGGCGGGGTTCGTCACGGGGGCGACCATCAACGCCGACGGCGGGTTCGCCACCTGACCGCCGCCGGACGCCTCCTCCGCGTGGCAAGGAGTGTCCACATCGGACAAAAGAGGTGGCGGCAGGCCCGCGGCGGCGGTGGCTAGGATCGTCCGCCATGATCCCTGAGCCCCTGGACCGGTTGGGCCCGTTCCGCGACAAGGCGGTCGCGCGCGGCGTCCCCGTCGAGGACGTGGAGCGGTGGGTGGCCACCGCCCGCCCCTGCGCGACGCTGACGTTCAACGGGAACGGGCCCGTCGTGGGTCGTCTCGGCGGCCCGCTCCTGCTCCCGGCCGACGTCCCGGACCCGGTCCACCCCTTCGTCGCCTCGATCGACCTCGCCGCGCTCGCCGGCGTGACGGATCTCCCGCTGCCCCCGGACGGCCACCTGCTGCTGTTCGCCTACCCGGAGGAGGAGTGCTGTCCCGCCTGCTCCACCGGCAACGTGGGCGGCGTGGTGCACGTCCCCGCCGGGGCGGCGGTGGTGGAGCGGGACGCGGACTCCTGGTCCGGGCACGACGTCGACGACCGCAGGACGACGGTCGAGGAGTTCCCGCGCGCTCCCCTGAAGGCGACCGCGGACGTGTCGCTGCCCTACCACTACCTGGGCGAAGATCCGGGGACCGGGCGGCTCCCCGGCCATCCCCGGTCCGAGGAGCTGGTCGAGGTCTGGGACGACGTCTGCCGCGACGTGGACCTCTGGTGCGAGCTGCAGATCGGCGGCTACTCCAACCAGGAGGCGGTCGGGACCGACCCGGTCGCCGACGCCGTGGCGAAGGCGCTGAGGGCGGCGGAGGCGGGCCGACTGGACTGGCCGGTCTCGGCCGATGTCCGGGACTGGGCGCTCCTCGCCGACTGGCACCTCGACGTCAGCGGCTGGGAGGGCGCCACGGTGCACTGGTCGATCCAGCGCGATGACCTGGCCGCGCGGCGCTTCGACCGCGCGGTCACCACGCTGTACTGGAACCCCTGATCCGGTCGTCCGTCCGGAGCAGGCCTCCCGGTGGCGGACCGCCACCGGGAGACCTCCGCCTCAGAACTGCAGCGACCAGCCGTTGATCCGGCCGGTGTCCTGCGCGGCGACGTCCTGGACGCGCAGCTTCCAGACGCCGTCGGCGACCTTGCCGGAGGCGTCGACCGAGTAGGTCGCGACCACGTCGTCCCCGCTGTCGTTGCCGGAGTTCTTGACCCGGAACGAGGTGCCGTCCGGCGCGATCAGGTCGATCACCAGGTCACCCCGGTAGGTGTGGGTGATGTCGACGCCGACGCCCAGGGTGGCCGGGGCGTTGCCGGTGATGCCGGAGACGGTGATCGGGCTCTCGACCGTGCTCAGGTCGGGGATCGTCACGTCGGTGGTGTTCTCGAACTTCGGGCCCGCGGGCGGGGTCTCCACCTGGGCCAGCGTCCACAGGGCGTGGGCGATCGCGTCGGTGTTGCGGTCCAGCGCGGGGACGTCGATGTTCGCCGTCGTGTCGCACGAGCGGTGGTAGCAGCGGTCGAACGCGACACCCGAGGTGCCGCCCCACTTCGCGGCCTGCGCGGCGGTCTTGACGACCTCGGCACCGGAGAACGTGCCGCCGGTCGCGATGCCCGCGCGGGCGAACGCGGCGTGGTCGGAGCGGCCGCCGACCTCGGTCAGCTCGGTCTGCACGCCGACCGACGTGTAGTAGTCCACCAGCATCTGCTGCACGGCCACCGAGCCCGCGGGCTGGCCGGCGCCCGCGTAGACGAAGTAGCCGGGGTTCGGCGAGCCGGTCATGTCGAAGTTCAGGTAGGTCTTGATCTTCGACTTCTCGGTGGAGGACAGGGAGTTCACGTAGAACGTCGACCCGACCAGCCCGAGCTCCTCCGCGCCCCACCAGCCGAACCGGAGGTGCCGCTGCGGCTGGAACTGCTGCGCGGCCACGGTCAACGCGACCTCCAGGATCCCCGAGGACCCGCTGCCGTTGTCGTTGATGCCGGGACCGGCCGTGACGCTGTCCAGGTGGCCGCCCACCATCAGGACGCTGTCCGGGTCACCGCCCGGCCAGTCCGCGATCAGGTTCCACCCCGTCGCGCCGCTGGAGGTGAACTGCTGCAACGACGTCTGGAACCCGACCGCGTCCAGCTTCGCCTTCACGTAGTCGACCGACGCCCGGTAACCGGCCCTGCCGTGCGCCCGGTTGCCGCTGTTGGCCGTCGCGATCGCCTGGAGGTCGTCCAGGTGCGCCCGCACGTTGGCCACCGGGATGTCCGGGGCGGCCACCGCGACGGGTGCGACAGGTGCCGCGGCCGCCGTGGTCGGACTGAGCAGGGTTGCGGCGAGCAGCAGGACGCTCGCCAGCGACAGGGTGGACTTCTTCGAGAACAAGGCTGCCTCCGCAGGGATTGGGAAAGCCTCGTCGAGCTTGGGGGCTGGCGGGGCGCGGCGGTAGCTGAGTTCGTCGTGGATCATTCGGCGGAGTGGGTGTCGGTATCCTCGAAGAGTTCAGTGTTGACTGAAAAATGCGTCGCGGCCCTACCGGATCCCGGCGTGGTCCAGCCGGGCGTCCGGTGTGCCGTCGGCGGTGAGCACGCGAACGAGCGCTTGGTCCTCCGACAGCGGCACGACGGCGTCGGCGCCGTCGGGCCAGTCGGGCCCGTCGGGTGCGTTGCCGTGGTCGACCGCGTCCGGGGTGTGGGTGTAGTTCGTGGCGATGGCGACCAGACCCAGTCGATCATGGCGCGTGCGATCCGGGCCGAGTACTTGCCCGCGTCGCCGTTGCGGCCGTGGCTGATCACGACGGCCGGGTGCGGTCCTCCGCCCGCGGGCGTGAACAGGACGCCCTCCAAGGCGTAGCGCACCCCCTGGTCGGTCGACCGGCAGGTCCAGGTCGCGCCGCTCGGCGACCGGGCGTCGCCGAGCACGGTGAACGCCGCGCAGTCGGCTCCCGCGGGCACGACACGGGTGGGCGGCGGGCCGGTGAGGCACGCCGGCGCACCGAGCAGCAGCAAGGCCGTCCGGAGCACCGCCACCTTCCCACCGACCCGACCGCCCATCCGGGCCCATGACAGGGCGGGGCTCACGCGCTCTCCGTGGTCTTCGCCGGTCCCAAGGAGCCCGCCGCGAGGCCGTCCAGCTGTCGGCGGATCCGTTCCGCGTCGTCGTCGCGGCCCTGTTCCCGGTACAGCTCCAACGCCTCCCGCCACACCGAGCGGGCCTGGTCGTGGTGGCCGAGGGCGGCGTGGGGGTGGCCGAGCGCGTCGAGGGCGGGAGGGACCTGGTGGGTGTAGCCGTGGTCGCGGTACAGGGCCAGGGCGTGGGCGTAGTGGGCGACGGCCTGCGCGTGGTGGCCGGTGCGGTGGGCGATGAAACCCAGCGTGTCCAACGTGTTCGCCTCGCCGTCGGGGCTGCCGCGGTGGCGGCGGTGCAGGGTGAGGGCGGCGTGGCAGTGGACGCGGGCGGTGTCGTAGTCGCCGAGGCGGGCGGAGTACCAGCCCACGACGTTGAGCGCCTCGGCCTCGGCCACCGGCTGGTCGAGGCCGCGGTGGAGGTCGAGGGCGCGGCGGGCGTGGTCCAGGGCGCGCCGGTCGTCGCCCAGGTGCTCCCAGGCGGCCGTGAGCGCCACGTGGATGTGGGCCTGCTGGGTGGGGTCCTCGTGGTGCTCGGCCTCGGTGAGGGCGAGGCGGAGGTGGGCGATGGCCTGCTCCAGCCGCCCCAGGCCGGCGCACACCAGGCCGAGCGCCCGGTGGGCGTGGGCGAGGGCGGTGGGGTCGGGCAGGTGGGTGGCGGCCTCGGCGGCGGCCTGCCACATGACGAGCCGGTCGTGGCGGTGGCCTCGCAGACTGTGGAACGTGTCCAGCGCACGGGTCAGGTTCCACACGTCGGCGTGCCACCCGTGGCCCACGGCGGTCTGGTGGCTCGCGAGCAGGCAGGCGTGCTCGGCGTCGAACCAGGCGAGCGCGGCCTGCGCGTCCGGCAGCCGGTGCGGGCGCACGCCGGGTGCGGTCGGGGCGAGGTGCACGGGGAGGCGGTGGGGGTTCAGGAACCGGTCGGCGGCGCACGCGGTGTGGGTGTAGAAGTCGAGCAGCCTGCGCAGCGCCTCCTCCCGCACCTGCCCGGTCAGGTCCTGGTGGGCGGTGGTGGCGGCGCAGGCGCGGATCAGGTCGTGCATGGCGTAGCGGCCGTGCGCGCGCCGGTGGACGAGGGAGGCGTCCTCCAGGGCGTGGAGGGCCCTGCGGGTCTGTGCCTCGGGCAGCCCGGTGAGGGAGACCAGGGCGGGCACGGTCGTGTCCGGGCCGGGGGCGATGCCCAGCAGCCCGAACACGGTGCGCTGGACGTCGGTGAGCCTGCGCAGCGACCACGACAGCACGGCGGGCAGGCTCGCGGCGGGATCGGTGTCGTGGTCGAGCGTCTCCATCCCCAGCTCGCGCAGCTCGGCGGCGATCTCGGCCAGCGCGACGCCGGGGCGGGTAGCGGCCTTGCGGGCGGTGATCGACAGGGCCAGCGGGTAGCCGCCGCACAGCTCGACCAGCTCGGCGACGGCCTCCGGCTGGGGCGCGATCCGGGCCCGGTGCAACCGCCCGGTCAGCAGCTGCCACGCCTCGGTGTCGGCGAGGACGTCCAGCTGGACGTGGACGGCGCCGTGGCGGTCGATCAGCGAGGCCAGCCTGGTGCGGCTGGTGACCAGCACCGTGCAGGTCGGGCTGCCCGGCAGCAGCGGGGTCACCTGCTCGGCGGTGGCGGCGTTGTCCAGCACCACGAGCATCCGCTTGCCCACCAGCAGACTGCGGTACAGCGCCGCCTGGGCGTCCAGGTCCGCCGACAGCGAGGTGGGGTCGACGCCGAGCGCGGTGAGGAACCCGCGGATCGCGGTCGCGGGGCTCAGGGGTTCGCTGTGGTGGCTGTAGCCGCGGAGGTCGACGAACAGCTGCCCGTCGGGGAAGCGGTCGACGTTGCGGTGGGCCCAGTGCAGGGCCAGCCAGGTCTTGCCGATCCCGCCCGCGCCCGCGAGGGCGGAGAGCACGACGGTGGTGGCGCTGCCGGGGACGTCCACCGCGGTGTCGAGCAGGTCGAGCTCGTCGTCGCGGCCGATGAACGGCGTCGGCGGGGCGGGCAGCTGCCGGGGGACCACCACCGGGCGGGCCGTCTCGACGGGCGGGTGGGCCAGAGCGGGGTCGGCGGCGAGGATGCGCTGGTGCAGCTCCTGCAACGCGGGCGCGGGGTCGGTGCCGACCTCGTCCACCAGCTGTCTTCGGATGCGCCGGTAGTGCTCCAGCGCCTCGGCCTGGTGCCCGGACAGGTACAGCGCCAGCATCGCCTGGCCGGTGAGGCGTTCGTCCAGCGGGTGCTCGTCGACCCGCGCGGTCAGCTCGGGCAGCACCTCGCCGTGCCTGCCGCAGCGCAGGGCCCAGTCGACCCGGTCGGCACGGGCGGCGGCGTGCTCCCGGTGCAGTTGTTCGCGCACCGACCGCGCCCACGGGGTGTCCAGCTCGGCCAGCGGCTCGCCGCGCCACAACGCCAGGGCCTCGTCCACCAGCGCCAGCGCGTCGCGCGGACCGCGGCTGTCGCGGGCCTCGGCGACCAAGCGGTGGAAGCGGTGGAGGTCCACGCTGTCGGGGTCGGCGCCCAGCCGGTAACCGGTGTCGTGCCACAGGACGGTGATGCCGGTCCGGTGCAGCGCGCGGCGCAGGTTGGACACGTAGGTCCGCAGCACCGACCGCGCCCGTGCCGGTGCGCGCTCGCCCCAGACCCGGTCGACGAGCCTGTCCGGCGGCACCACCTGGTTGACGTCGGTCAGCAGCACGGCCAGCACGGCCTTCTGCCGGGCGTGCCCTACCGGTAGTCGGATTCCATCCGACACGACTTCCAAACTTCCCAAAACGGTGATCGCGACGGATAACGGCGCGACCTCTCCACTGCCCCCGGTCATCACTCCTGTATACCCCGTGAACTCGCGGTGGACGTGCGGTGAACCGGAGGTTGAACCCGGATTGTGCGGGTTCTGAACCCGTGGGTGCGACAGTGCTGCCCCGGCCAGCCGGACCCGGCGGATCCGGCTGGCGCCAAGGGAATGCCGGTGTCGACGAGGACGACCGGTGGCAGGCACGTGGACGTCGTCCGCCGAGACCACCTCATGGGGAAGGTGCGGTCATGGATCGCGATCGAAGATGAGCGGCACCCGTTCAGCAGGACCCGAGACGCTCGCCATGTTGTTGCGCGCCAACGTCGAGCGGGCGCCCGACGCGCTCGCCTACCGGTTCGTCGGCGACTCCGGCGCCAGTCGGACGTGGACCTACCGCCAGCTCGACGCGCACGCCCGCGCCGTCGCGGTGCGACTGGGTCAGGAAGGACTGCGCGGCAAACCGGTCCTGCTGCTGCACCAACCGGGTCTGGACTACGTCGGGGCCTTCCTCGGCTGCCAGTACGCGGGTGCCGTCGCGGTGCCGGCCTACCCGTTCGACACCAACAGGTTCGGCCAGTCGGCGCGGCGGTTGGCCGCGATGGCCCTGGACTGCTCGGCGACGCACGCGCTGAGCACGGCGGACTTCGTCCGGTACGCCGAGGCCCACGGGCGCGAGAGCGCCGTCGTCGGGCTCGGCGGGATGCGTTGGCTGGCAACGGACGCGCTGGACCCGTCACTGGCCGACCGGTGGGACGATCCGGGGACCGACCGGGACTCGGTGTCGTTCCTGCAGTACACCTCGGGGTCGACCTCGACCCCGAAGGGGGTCGTGGTCAGCAACGACAACATCCTGCACAACCTGGACGCCATCCACCGCAGGCTCGGGCACGACGAGGACTCGGCGATCGTGTCCTGGCTCCCGCCCCACCACGACCTCGGTCTGATCGGGTGCATCCTCAACGCGCTCCACGGCGGCGTGCCGCTGCACTTCATGTCCCCCATGGCCTTCCTGCGACGGCCGCTGCTGTGGCTGGAGACCCTGTCGCAGACCGGCGCCAGTACCGCGGGCGGACCGAACTTCGGCTACGAGCACTGCCTGCGCAAGATCACCGAACAGCAGCGGGACACCCTCGACCTGTCCCGGTGGAAGCACGCGCTCAACGGCGCGGAGCCGGTCCGGGCCGGGACGCTGGACCGCTTCGCCGAGTTCTTCGCGCCGTGCGGCTTCGACCGCCGCGCCTTCGCACCGTGCTACGGGCTCGCGGAGGCGACCCTGATGGTGACGGCGACCGAACCCGCGGTGGAGCCCGTGCAGCGCGCTTTCGACGCGGCGACGGTCGCCGAGGGCGCTCCGGTCCCGGCGACCCACCAGACCGCCCGCTGCACCCGGTTCGTCGGCTGCGGTGCCGCCGCCGACACCGTCTCGGTCGCCATCGTTGACCCGGACACCGGCGACCGCGTCGTCCCCGGCCGCATCGGGGAGATCTGGGTGGCGGGACCGAGCGTGGCCCGTGGCTACTGGGGCGACGACGAGGCCACCCGGCGGACGTTCGGGGCCGTCCTCGCCGACGAGCCGGGTGTGCCGCACCTGCGCACCGGCGACCTCGGGTTCCAGCACGAGGGCGAGCTGTTCGTCGTCGGCCGCGCCAAGGACGTCATGGTCCTGCAGGGGAGCAACCACCACCCCCACGACGTCGAGCTCACGGTGGAGAAGGCGGTCGGCGCGTCCAGACCCAACAGCGTCGCCGCGTTCTCGACCGACGTGGACGGTGCCGAGGAGATGGTGGTCGCCCTCGAGGCCGCGGGCGACCAGCTCCACGACACCGACGGTCTGCTCGCGACGGTGCGCGCGCGGATCGCGGCCGAGCACGAGGTCTCGCCGCACGCCGTCGTGGTGCTCCGCCCCGGAGCGCTGTCCAAGACGACCAGCGGCAAGCTGCGAAGACGGGCGTGCGCCGAGGACTTCCGCGCCTTCGCGCTCCCCGTCGTGGCGGCGAGCGTGGTGCGACCCTCCCCGCGGGACACCGGTACGGCTCCGTCGAGCACGACCTCGGTGTTGGAGGCGCTGGCGGAGACCACCGGGCGGACCGACCTCGCGGGCCGCGGCTTCGCGGAGATCGGCCTGGACTACTCCGGACTGCTCGAAGTGGTCCGGACCGTCGACGGGGGAGCGGGGTCGGCCCCGCCGCTCGGGCCGCTCCTGGTCGACCCCCGAGTGGACGCACTGCTGTCGTTGTGGCACAAGGGGAAGCAGGACGACGTTCCGGAGCCGGTCGAGATCCGGCAGTGGCTCACGGCGCGGATCGGGGACATGCTCGGCCTGCCCGCCACCGCGATCGACACCGCGGTGCCGCTGACCGCGGTGGGCGTGGACTCGCGGCAGCTGGTGACCCTCGTCGACGAGCTCGGCGCGTGGCTCGGCCGGGAGGTGACGCCGGGTCTGGTGTTCGACCACCCGACCATCCGGGACCTGGCGCGGCAGATCGGCCGTCCGGCACCGGCACCGGCGGCCGCCACCACGACGGTCGGCCGCACCGAGGAGCCCGTCGCGATCGTGGGCATCGGCTGCCGGTTCCCCGGCGCACCCGACGTCCGCTCCTACTGGCAGCTGCTGCTGGACGGCCGCGACGCCATCACGGAGGTCCCCCCTCAGCGCTGGGACGCCGGTTCCACCGGGGCTCCCCGCCACGGCGGTTTCCTCGACCACGTCGACCGGTTCGACGCCCGGTTCTTCGGCGTCTCCGCCCGCGAGGCCCGGCGGATGGACCCGCAGCAGCGGCTGCTGCTCGAGGTCGCCTGGCAGTGCCTGGAGGACGCCGGGATCGCCCCGGCCGACCTCGCGGGCGGCGACGGGGGCGTGTTCGTCGGCATCAGCAGCAACGACTACGCGACCCTGCGGACGGGTGACCACGACGAGCCCGACCTGTACACCGCCACCGGCAACGCCCACGCGGTCGCGGCCAACCGGCTGTCCTACCTGCTCGACCTGCACGGTCCGAGCATCGCCCTGGACACGGCCTGCTCCTCGTCGCTCACCGCGGTGCACATGGCCTGCCAGAGCCTGCGCGAACGCGAGTGCGGCCTCGCCCTCGCCGGTGGTGTCAACCTCATGCTGTCGCCGACGCTGACGACGGCCTTCGCGAAGGGGCGGATCCTCGCGCCGGACGGCCGCTGCCGGGTGTTCGACGACGACGCCGACGGCTACGTGCGCGGCGAGGGCGCGGGGATCGTGTGCCTCAAGCTGCTGTCGGACGCGCTCGCCGACGGCGACCGGATCTACGCGACGGTCACCGGGTCCGGGGTCGGGCACGGCGGCCGCACCAACGGGATCACCGCGCCGAGCGGGGCCGCGCAGCGCCAGGTGATCGAGCGCGCGCTCGGCAAGGCCGGGCTCAACGCCGAGCAGGTCGACTACGTCGAGGCGCACGGCACGGCGACCAAGCTCGGCGACCTCGTCGAGTGGGAGGCGCTGACGGCCGTCTACGGCGCCGGTCGCTCCAAGGACAAGCCCTGCCTGGTCGGGTCGGTCAAGAGCTCCATCGGGCACCTTGAGGCGGCCGCGGGGGTCGCCGGGCTGATCAAGGCCGCGCTGGTCGTGCACCACGGCGAGGTGCCGCCGCAGCTGCACCTCTCGACACCGAGCACCCGGCTCTCCTGGGCCGACTCGGGGCTGTCGGTGTCCAGGCGGCGCACCGAGCTGCCGACGCGCGGCACCGCCCGCGCGGCCGTCAGCTCGTTCGGGTTCGGCGGCTCGAACGCGCACGTCGTCCTGGAGCAGGCCCGGCGCGTGGAGGCCACCGCGAGCGCGCCGGAGCGCGCCGCGCACGTGCTGTGCCTGTCC
This sequence comes from Umezawaea tangerina, assembly GCF_003002815.1. Lineage (GTDB taxonomy): Bacteria > Actinomycetota > Actinomycetes > Mycobacteriales > Pseudonocardiaceae > Umezawaea > Umezawaea tangerina. The sequence goes on from NZ_PVTF01000011.1 coordinate 216,312, forward strand.
GGGCACACGCCCACCGCGCTGCGCACCCTGGCCGGGCACTACCGGCGCCTGCTCGCGGACGACCCCGCGACCAGGGTGGACGACCTGTGCCGGTCGGCGAACACGGGACGCGCGCTGCTGCGCCACCGCGCCGCGCTGGTCGGCAGGACGGCGCGGGAGCTCGACGCCGCACTGGCCGCGCTGGAACGCGACGAGCCGTCGACCGCGGTGGTCCGCGACGTCGACACCGCGCCCGACCGGCGGGTCGCGTTCCTGTTCAGCGGCCAGGGCGCGCAGTACCCGGGAATGGGTCGCGAGCTCTACGAGGGGCATCCGGTGTTCCGCGACACCGTCGACCACGCGGACGCGGTGCTGCGTCCGCTGCTCGACCGCCCGCTGCCCGACCTGCTCTTCGCCGAGCAGGACGCGGACCTGCTGGCGCGGACGCGCTACTGCCAACCGGCGCTGGTCGCGCTGGAGGTGGCCCTCGCCCGGCTGTGGACCTCGCTCGGGGTGCGGCCGACGGCGGTGCTGGGGCACAGCGTCGGCGCCTACAGCGCCGCCTGCGTGGCGGGCGCGGTCGAGTTCGACGACGCCCTGACGCTCGTCGCCCTGCGCGCCCGGTACATGGACGCCCAGGGCGCCGACGGCACGATGATCGCCTGCACCGGCGACGCGGAGGTCGTTCGGGCCGTCGTCGAACAGGAACCGGCGGTCGTCGTCGCCGCGGTCAACGCCCCCGACCACCTGGTGCTGGCCGGGCCGACCGACGCGGTCGAACGCGTCCGGCGCGAGCTCGAAGCGGGTTCGGTCGAGGTCCGCCGCCTGCGCGTCTCGCACGCGTTCCACTCGCCGATGATGGCCGGCGCGGCACCGCTGCTGCGCGACGCCGTCAACGGGATGCGCTTCGGCACACCGACGACGACGTTCGTCAGCGACCTGGCGGGCGGGGTGGTGGACGACCTGGGCGGGACCTACTGGGTGGACCACATGCTCAGCCCGGTGCGGTTCGCGGACGGGTTCGCCGCCCTGCGTCGGCTGGGGTGCGACGTCTTCGCGGAGATCGGTCCGGGGTCGACGCTGACCGCTCTCGGCCGCGCCATGACCCCAGAGCACGACGCGGCGCTCCTGCTGCCCTCACTGCGGTCCGGGCACGAGTGGGAGACCCTGCTGCGGTCGCTGGGACGCCTGCACTGCGCGGACGGCGGCGTGGACTGGTCGGCGCTCGACCGGCACCGCCCCCGCGTGGTGGTGGACGTCCCGCACGCCGTCCAGGAGCCGCGGTCCTACTGGCTGGACACGCCGACCACGGCCGAACCCCCTGGAGAGCTCGGCGATTCCACCGTCGCCCCCTCGCCGGTGGTCGCGGACCGCGAGCTGAGCCGCCAGGACGTCGTGGACCACCTCGCCCGCGTGTCGGGGTTCGCCGCGGACCAGATCCCGCCGCACGCGCGGCTGGGCGCGGACCTGGGCTTCGACTCGCTCATGGCGACCGAGCTGCACCGCGGGCTCGTGACGCGGCCCGACGACCGGGCGCAGCGGCTGCGCAAGGCGCTCGCGGAGGACCCCACCGTGGCCCAGCTGATGGAGCTGCTGGGCGTCGCGGAGGACGTGCCCGCCGCACCCGTGGTTCCCCTGGTGGCCAAGGAGACCGCGTTCGAGCAGTGGCCGGAGTACGTGGCGCTGCGGCAGCGCAGGCAGCAGGTCGAGCTCGGTGGCGCGAACCCCTACAACCGGCTCCACGAGGGCTACAACTCCGGGCGCACGACGGTCGGCGGTGTCCGGGTCGTCAACTTCGCGGCGTTCAACTACCTGGCGCTGTCCAACCACCCCCGTGTCCGCGAGGCGGCCAAGGCCGCCGTCGACCGCTACGGGACCTCCGCGTCGGCGACTCCGCTGCTGTGCGGGGAGACACCGCTGCTGGAGGAGCTCACCACCGGGATCGCGGATTTCCTGGGCACCGAGGCCGCGGTGGTGTTCGCCGGAGGGCACGCCACCAACGTGGCCACGGTCGGGCACCTGTTCGGACCGCCTGACGTCATCCTGCACGACCAGTGGATCCACGACAGCGTCGTGCGCGGCTGCGTGCTGTCGGGAGCGCGGCGACAACCGTTCCCGCACAACGACTGGGGCGCGCTCGACCAGCGACTGCGCCTGGTGCGCGACCGCCACCGCCGGGCACTGGTCGTGGTCGAGGGGGTGTACAGCCAGGACGGCGACATCCCCGACCTGCCGCGGTTCGTCGAGGTCGCGAAGCGGCACGACGCCATGATCATGGTCGACGAGGCCCACTCCGTCGGCGTGCTCGGCGCGACGGGCGCGGGCATCGGCGAGCACTTCGGCGTCGACCGCGCCGACGTCGACCTCTGGATGGGGACGCTGAGCAAGGCGCTGGGCAGCCTCGGCGGCTACATCGCCGCGCGCGGACCGGTCGTCGAGTACCTGCGCTACACCACACCGCTGCACATCTTCAGCACCGGGATCTCACCGGCCAACGCCGCCGCGGCCCTGGAGGCCATCCGCGTCATCAGGGACGAGCCCGAACGGGTCGCCAGGGTGCGCGAGCTGGCGGAGTTCCTCAGGACGGCGGCGCGGGCACGGGGGCTGGACACCGGGGTCTCCCGCGAGTCGGCCGTGGTCCCGATCGTCCTGGGGGACTGGGAAGTGACGATGGCCGTCTCCAACGCGCTGCTCGCCGCCGGCGTGAACGTCATGCCCATCGGCTACCCGGCGGTCGCCCAGGACCAGTGCCGGCTGCGCTTCTTCGCCAACGCCGACCACGGCGAGGACGACATCGAGTACGCCCTCGACCGCGTGGTCGAGGCCATCCGCACGGCTGCGCCGTGACGACCGGGAAGGCGGGGGTTGTGGTGGGGCACAACGGAGTCATGATGGTCACCGGGGCCTCGGCGGGCATCGGACGGGCCTGCGCGGACCGGTTCGCCGCGGCGGGCTGGACGGTGGTCGGCGCGAGCCGCCGCGGCAGCGGTGGCGACGGCTGGACCGGCCTGGTCGTGGACGTCGACGACACCGAGTCGGTCACCGCCGGGGTCGCCGAGGTCGTGCGCGGGCACGGCCGTCTGGACGCGATCGTGCCCGCCGCGGGCTTCGCCGTGGCCGGAGCGGTGGAGCACACCGGGATCGACGAGGCGCGGGCGGAGTTCGAGACGAACTTCTGGGGCACCGCAAGGCTTGTCCAGGCCGCGCTGCCGCACCTGCGCGCCCGGCGCGGTGGCCGCATCGTCCTGATGAGCTCGATCGGCGGCGCGATCGGGCTGCCGTTCCAGGCGTTCTACAGCGCCAGCAAGTTCGCCCTCGAGGGTTATGCGGAGTCGTTGGCCTACGAGGTCCGGCCGTTCGGGATCTCGGTGACCCTGGTGCAGCCGGGGAACGCGGCCACCGACTTCACGGCCAACCGCCGCATGGCGGCCAGGGCGGCCACCGACGACGTCTACGCCGACGCGCTCAAGCTGGCCATCGGCGTCATGGAACGCGACGAGGCCAACGGGTGCACCGCCGACCACGTGGCCGCCGCCGTGCAGCGGGTCGTGCGGGCACGGCGGCCGCCGCGGCGGGTGTCGGTCGGCAAGGCGGGGGAGCGGGTGGGGCTCGTGGCCAAGCGGCTGCTCCCGTTCAGCGTGTTCGAGAAGGCCGCCAAGAGCAGCCTCGGTGTCAGCTGACGTGCGCGTCGAGAGGTGGGAAGACCATGGGTGACATGTCCGGACGGACGGTCCTGATCACCGGTGCGAGCACCGGGATCGGCCTGGCGACGGCGAAGGCGTTGGCCGCGCGGGGCGGCAGGCTGTTCCTGGCCTGCCGGTCGGCGGCCAAGGGGCGCGCGGCGGTGGCGGAGGTCGTCGCCGCCAGCGGGAACCACGACGTGGACCTGCTCGACCTCGACCTGGCCGACCTCGCGTCGGTCGACAAGTGCGCACGCGACTTCGCCTCCCGCGGCGAACCGCTGCACGTGCTGGTCAACAACGCCGGGGTGGCGGGCCATCGCGGTCTCACCGAGGACGGCTTCGAGCTCACCTTCGGCGTGAACCACCTGGGGCACTTCGCGTTGACGATGGGGCTGCTCGACCTGCTGGTCGCCAGCGGGCCGTCGCGGGTCGTGAACGTGTCGAGCGATGCCCACTACAGCGCCAGGACCGTCGACTTCGGCGCACTGCGGCGGGTGACCCGCCCGGTCACCGGTTACGCCGAGTACCGCGTCTCCAAGCTCTGCAACGTCCTGTTCACCCAGGAGCTGGCGCGCAGGCTGGCCGGGACCGGCGTCACCGCGTACTGCGTGCACCCCGGTGTGGTGGCCTCCGACATCTGGCGGAAGGTGCCGTGGCCGGTCCGCCCGCTGATGACGCGGTTCATGATCGACACCGATCGGGGCGCCGAGACCTCGGTGTACTGCGCGGCGTCCCCCGAGGTGGCTTCGGCGAGCGGGTTGTTCTACGACAGGTGCCGGGAACGCGAGGCCAGCCCGCGGGCGACCCGTCGGCTGGCCGAGGAGCTCTGGGCGCACAGCGAGCAGTGGACCGGGCAGCGGTAGCCGACCCCGCGGAGGCGAGCATGGCGATCACCGTGTCGCGGGCCGAGCTGCAAGGCCTGGAGGACCGCGTGGCGGCGGCCTTCCGGACCGGTCGCGACTCCTCCCTGGACGTCATCGGGTACGGCGAGAGCTCGATGGTCCTGCGACTGGAGACCCCGCAGGGCGCGCTGGCCTGCAAACGGCTGCCCACCTTCGCCGACCGGGCCCGGTTCGACCGGTACCAGGAGCGGTTCGAGCAGTACCTGGGACGGCTGCGGCAGGCGGGTGTGGCCGTCGTCGACTCGGAGCTGAGGGCGCTGACGGCGCCGTCGGGGGAGGTGGCGGCCTACTGCGTGCAGGAGGCGCTTCCGGCGGGGCGGCTGTGCTCGGCGCTGCTGCGCACCGAGGACGAGGCCTGGGTCCGCGGCTTCTTCACCCGTTTCCTCGACACCGTGGACCGGGTCGTCGCACCCACGCTGGGGCTCGACGCGCAGGCGTCGAACTGGGTCGAGGTCGACGGCGAGCCGCACTACCTCGACGTCACCACGCCGTTCCTGCGCGACGAGCGCGGTCGGGAGCTGCTGGACGTGCGGCTGTTCGTCACCTCGCTGCCGTGGGTCCTGCGCACGCCGGTCCGGGTGACGATGACCGGTCGGATCCTCGACAAGTACTTCTCGGTCCGCGGCGTCGTCCTCGACTTCCTGGGCAACCTGCACAAGGAGTCGCTGGGCCACCTGGTGCCGTTCCTGGTGGAGCTGGCGAACGCGCGGCTGGAGCGGCCGTTGGGCGTCCAGGAGGTCGCGCGGTACTACCAGGGCGACGCCACGACGTGGACGGTCCTGCAACGGCTCCGCAGGGCCGACCGGCTCTGGCAGCTCAAGGTCCGGCGCAGACCCTACTGCTTCCTGCTACCACCCGAGATCGACCGTTAGGCGGTGGTCCCCCTGACCGACGCACGACGCCGTTGGGCGTTCCTCACCGTCATCGCCACGACGTTCATGACGTACCTGGACAACAACATCGTCAACGTCGCCCTCCCGTCCATGCGGCGCGACCTGCACCTGGGCGTGTCCGGGCTCGAGTGGGTGGTGAGCTCCTACGTGCTGGTGTTCGGGTGCCTCCTGCTGGTCTGCGGCAGGCTCGCCGACCTCCACGGCAACCGCGTGCTCCTGCTGGTGGGCATGGGGGTCTTCACCCTCGCGTCGCTGCTCGCCGGGCTGGCCTGGCACCCGGCCGTCCTGATCGGCGGTCGGGCGGTGCAGGGCTTGGGTGCGGCCGCCGCCACCCCGGCCGCGCTGGCCGTCATCCAGGCCCTCTACCCGGTCGAGCGGCAGCGGAACCGGGCGATGGGGATCTGGGGTGCCGCGGGCGCGCTGGCGCTGGCGGTGGGACCGCTGCTCGGGGGCGTGCTCAGCGAGCACGTCGGCTGGGCGTGGATCTTCCTGATCAACGTCCCGATCGGCGTGGCGGTCCTCGTGGCGGGGGCCTGGTCGGTCGGGCCGCCCGCGGCGGACCGGGTGGGCGCACGGGTCGACCTCGCCGGGCTGGCCACGTCGGGAGGTGCGCTGTTCGCCCTGACCTACGCGCTGATCCAGGGCGGCCAGGCGGGCTGGGGCTCACCGGTCATCGTGGGCTGCCTGGTCGTCGCGGTGCTCGGCGGCGCGGCGTTCGTGGTCGTCGAGCTGCGCGGCACCGACCCGATGGTCACCCCCTCCTGGTTCCGCGACCCCGTGTTCGGCGGAGGGATGGTGGCCGCGTTCATCTGGGCGTTCGGCATCTACGGGATCTACTTCTTCACCTCGCTCTACCTCCAGGGCGTGCTCGGGTTCTCGCCCACGCGGACCGGGCTCGTGTTCGTGCCCATGGCACTGCTCGTGATCATCGGCTCGGTGCTCAACGACCGGGCGGCGCGCCGGTTCGGCGCGCACCGGTCCGTCGCCTGCGCGATGGTCGTGATGGCCGCGGGCATGGCGGGCGGCCTGCTGCTCGGCACGGACGCGGGTTTCGCGCAGGTCACCGCCGTGCTGGTGGTGATGGGGATCGGGGCCGGGTTCACCACGTCGTTGCCGACCACGATCCTCGGCGTCATGCCCGCGGGCAGGGCGGGTGTCGCCTCCGCGATCTTCAGCACCGTGCGCCAGACCGGCGGCCTGATCGGCATCACCGCCATCGGCGCCGTGCTGGCCGCCGGGGAGAGCCGGGCGCGGCGGACGGGGAGCACGGCGGACGGCGCGTTCGTCGAGGGTTTCCACCTCGGCCTGGTCATGTCGGCCGCCCTGGTCGCCGTCGGCGGTGTCGTCGCCTACTTCGCCCTGCGCCGGGTGGCGCCGACCGGGTCGCGGCCGGGCCGGGCGGTCGGTGCGTCGAGCACCTGACGCCCACCGCGTCGACGACGACCCGAGTGCCCGTCGAGACGGGGTGGAGAGCGGTGCCGCGTTGGATGTCGACCATGGGCGGAACGCGGTCGGTGACGAGCTCGGCGGGGAGGTCCGGTGCGCCCGCGGGCACCGTCCTGGCACTGGTCGTCTGCGTGCTCGCGGCCCTGTTGTGCGTCGGCTGCGTGCTCGGTGTCCTCATCGGCCGGGCTGAGGGCGGTCCGGCCGAGCGGCCTCCGGCGGGCACGGAGATGCCGATGACGGGCATGCACGACATGAGCGGCCACTGACCTCCCGACTGGGCGACTTCTCGCCGCCTCGCCGCAAGTCCGGCGGGGATGGGCTCGACCCGTTGTCGGTGCGGAGGAGGCGAAGTGGACGAACAGGGGGTGGCGGCCTGGAAGTGGCCGGGGCGATGGCGGACCTGTACGAGCGGGAAGCGCTTTCCCATTGCGCGGTGGGCGCGTACGCGCTGGGTGGGGCCCCGGTCTCCCGAGGCCCCAGTCGCCACGTCAGACGGTGAGGACGAGCTTGCCCTGGAGGTGGCCGCCGTCGAGCACGCGGTGCGCGTCGGCGACGCGGTCGAACGGGAACGTCTCCTGCATGTGGACGCGGAGCCCGCCCTGTTCGACGAGGTCGACGAGACCGCGCAGGCCGACCGGGTCGGGGTCGACCGCGACCCCGCTGAAGCGCATGCCCGCCGCCTCGACCTTGGCGACGAGCCCTGGGTCCGACTCGGCGACCGCCGTCACCAGGTGACCTCCCGGACGGAGCACCGCGAGCGACCGCTCGACGACGTCACCGCCGATGGTGTCGAGCACGACGTCGACGTCGCGGACCACCTCGGCGAAGTCGACCTCCGTGTAGTCGACGACCTCGTCGGCGCCGAACCCCTCGACGAACTTCCGTTTGGCCGCGCTGGCGGTGGTGATCACGTGTGCGCCGAGCGCCTTCGCGATCTGGATCGCGACGTGGCCGACCCCGCCGCCACCGCCGTGGACCAGGACGCGGTCGCCCGCGCCCACGCCCGCGAGGTCGACCAGGCCCTGCCACGCCGTCAGCCCGACGACCGGCAGCGCCGCGGCCTCCACGTGCGAGAGCGACGCCGGCTTGCGCACCAGGTGCAACGCCGGAGCGGCCACGACCTCGGCGTAGGCGTTGGCCGCGCGGGGGAACAGCGGCATCCCGAACACCTCGTCACCGGGCCTGAACCGCCAGGTCTGCGGCCCGTCCTCGACCACACCGCTGATGTCCCAACCGAGGACGAACGGCAGCCCGCCGATGAGCGGGAACTCGCCCGCGCGCAGCCGCGCCTCCAACGGGTTCAGCCCGATCGCCTTGACGCGGACGAGGACCTCGGTCGGCAACGGCCGGGGCGCGGGCGCGTCCACGATGGTGAGCACCTCGGGACCGCCGAGCTCCTGCTGGGTGATGACTCGCATGACTCTCCTGGTTCTGGGGGAACGGAATCCAGGCTAGGCAGGCGATGGGAACCCCCAGGTACCTTTGGGCCATGAGCTGTGTCGAGCCCGGCGGTCCCTTCCTCGCCGACTGCCCAGGGCGGATGACGATCGAGCTGATCGCCGACAAGTGGACGGCGGTCGTGCTCAGCGGCCTGAGCGGGGGCCCGGTGCGCCACGGCGAGCTGGTCGACCTGATCGGCGGCATCTCCCGCAAGGTGCTCACCCAGACGCTCCGGCGGCTCCAGGCGCACGGGCTCGTCCACCGCCACGCCTACGCCGAGGTGCCGCCCCGCGTCGAGTACGAGCTCACCCCGCTCGGGGCGTCGCTGATCGACCCGATCCACGTGCTGACCGAGTGGGCCAGGGAGAACGGCGACGCGGTCCTCGAAGCGCTCGACGCCGACTCCGGGGCGGTGGCCCGGCACGGCTGAGCCCCACCGCCCGCGGTCGGCCTCGACGTCGGCGCGGCGACGGCCGTTCCCCTTGCGGCACAAGGTGGTCGACCTCGGACTCCGGGTGAGCAGGCGTCGGTCAGTCGAGCTGGGCGACCTTGACGACGATCTTCCCGCGGAAGTGCCCGTCCTCGTTCATCTTCCACGCGGCCGTGAGCTCGCTCAGCGGGAACTCCGCCGCGATCTCGGTCGCGAAGCGCCCTCGCGCGGCGAGCGGCAGCACGTCGCGGAACGAGTCGGCGTACAGCTCGTGCGGGCCCGCGCCCATGGTGATGGGCACGCCGAGGGCCTGCGCCTCGAAGTCCGCCACCGTGATGACCCGGTCCGCGGGCACGACGGGCAGGATCTGGCGCACGAACCCCCGTGAGCCGCAGTCGAGTGCCCGGTCGACACCCTTCGGGGCGGCGGCGGCGAGCTGGTCGAGCAGCCGGGTCCCGTACTCGATCGGGATCGCGCCCAGGCCGCGCAGGTACTCGTGGTTGTCCGGTCGCGCGGTTCCGATGACGACGACGCCCCGGTCGACGAGGAGCTGGACCGCGGCGCTCCCGATGGAGCCCGCCGCGCCGTTGACGAGCACCGTCTCGCCGTCCTCGACACCGAGCTCCCGGATCGCGCGCCGGGCCGTCTCGACGCCCTGCGGGATCGTCGCGGCGCGCCGGAGCGAGAGCCCGTCGGGGACGACCGCGACGCGGTCGGGGGTGGTGAGGACGTACTCGGCGTCACCACCGCCCCGGACGAAGCCCGTCACCCGGTCGCCGACCCGCAGGTCGTGCTCCCCGTCACCGACGTGGTCTACGACGCCGGACACCTCGTTGCCCAGGACGACGGGGAAGGTCTGCGGGAGGAGTTCCGCGACGCTCCCGGCGAGGATCTTCCACTCGATGGCGTTCACGGCGACGTAGGCGACGCGCACGCGGATCTCACCGGGGCCGGGGACCGGTTCCCCGACCTCCCGGTACTCGACGGCGTCGAAACCCCCGTACCTGGACACGACTTGAGCGAACATGCTTCTCCCGTGGTCGAGTGGCGTTCCACTTGGTGTGCGGTCGAATTCGCACTACCGCGCGGTCACGATCTCCCGCGCGACGCCATGGTGCATCACCTTCAGGGGTGTTGCAAAAGGCACATCGGTGTTCGTTTTGGGTCCGATCCCACGACGTGCGATGTCCGGACCGGGAATTGTCGGTCGGGCTTTCGGCCCGTGACCCGCCCGCGTCAGTCGCGTTCGGACCGGGCGGCCGCGCGGGACCGGTTCTCGCGGATCTCGGTGTGGTGGGTGGACGCCCAGCGCACGAGCGCGGCGGCCGTCTCGAGGAGACTTCCGCCGAGCGGGGTGAGGGCGTACTCGACCCGTGGCGGCACCTCGCCGTACGAGGTCCGGCTGACCAGGCCGTCCTCGCCCAGCTGGCGCAGGGTGAGGGTGAGCATGCGCTGCGAGATGCCGGGCACGGCCTGCCTCAGGTCGGAGTACCGCCGCGGGCCGTCCTCGAGGTTGGCCACCACGAGCAGCGTCCACTTGTCGCCGATCCTGGTCAGGACCTGGCGGACGAACTCGCCGTTCTCGACCGGGAGGTCGCCGCAGTCCCGCGCGCCGACCGCGACAGCGGTGACATCACCTTCGACCACGGTTCCGATCCCCTTTCGACGCGGTCGTGCCCATTTCCGATGCCATTTCCGACACGTGACCCCGAGCCCGGTGCGACAGGGTCGGCACCGCACTTCCGGGAATGTCGGAGCGGCCGGTCACGAGGCGGTTCCCGTCGTGTCGGGGGAGGGGCGGCCGTAGCGGATCATGGCGCGGTAGAGGTCCCTGGTGGTGGGTGGGGGAGGCATCGGGGGGAGGGGTGCGCCGGGGGTGGCGAAGGCGCGGAGCATGTGCCCGGAGAGGCGGCGCCAGGCGTCCGGGGCGGCGTCGCCGGTGGCGGCGATGACGCCCGCGTTGGCCATGAGCATGACGATGACGTCGTCGGCCACGAAGTCCTCCCGCAGGTGGCCGGTGGCCTTGGCGCGCCTGATGAGCTCCTGGAAGTCCTGGTAGGACTTGGCACGCCTGGCCTCGATGACCTTGGCGGTGGGGAAGGCCTGGGTCAGCACGGCGGCGAAGCCCCGGTCGGCGGCCTGCATGGCGCAGATCCGCTCGATGTGGCGGGTGAACCCGCGCCAGGGGTCGGGGTCGGCGAGTGCTTCGACGGCGGACTCCGCGTAGTCGTCCATGCGGTCGACGAACACCGCGTCGATCAGGTCCTCGCGGGTGTCGAAGCGGCGGGAGAGCGTGGCCTTGCCCACGCACGCCTCGCGGGCCACCGACGCCATGGAGACCCCCAGGCCCTCGGTGCCGAAGAGGCGGCGGGCGGCCTCCAGGATCCGCTCGCGGTTGCGCTCGGCGTCCGCGCGCAGAGCGGTCTCGGACTGCTGACCTGGGGTGTCAGCGGGGCCTGTGGGCTTGGGCATGGCGGCATTCTACTAAGTGGAACGGCCTTCCCGCTTACCGTGCTACGGTGGGAGACGGAAACGGGAAGGCCGTTCCACTTACTGTCACCCCCATCCTGGGAGGAACTCGGCATGACCACGACGACCGACGCCCCGTGGGCGATCGACCAGACCCGGATCAACCCCCGCGCCGTGCGCCTGACCGAGGCGTTCAAGGACGCGCTCGCCCGCCTGCGCGACGAGCACGGCTTCACCTTCGACGACCTGCGGGTGGTCGGCTCGCTGCTGGAGCACCTGCACGACACCAGCGGCCTGCCGCTCGCCATGCTCGCCGTACCCCTGTTCAGCGAGGTTTTCCAGGGCGGTGGCGACGGCTACACGATCTCCGAGGAGCTGGACAGCCCGACCTACGTGCCCGGCTCCCCGATGATCGGGAACCCCGGCGTGCTGCCGATGCGCCCGGACGAGCCGGGTGTCCCGCTGATCGCGTCCGGGCGCGTCCTGGACGGTCACCGCCGCCCGCTGGCCGGTGCGGAGCTGGTGATCTACCAGGCCTCCAACGACGGCGTCTACTCCGGTTTCCTGGACGACGGCCAGCCGGAGCACAACCTGCGCGGCCGTCTGCTCACCGACGCCGAGGGCCGCTACTCCTTCACCACCATCACCCCGGTGCCCTACTCCGACGCGCGGGACCTGAGCGCCGAGGTGGTCGCGGCGGTCGCGGCGCTGGGCCGCAGCCTCTACCGGCCCGCGCACATCCACTACGAGGTCCACCACCCCGACCTGCTCAAGCCGTTCCGCGGCGAGGTCTACTTCGCCGGTGACCCCGTCATCCCGCTCGACGTCGCGGGGCCCAAGGTCGCCGCGCCGTCGTTGCAGGCCGACCTGGTCCGGCGCGACGACCCGGAGGACATCGCCGCCCACGGCTTCGAGGTCCCCTTCAACACGGTCGTCCACGACTTCGTGCTCAAGACCCGAACCAGCCCCGAGACGGCCCGGTCCGCCTAGGATCGCTCGCGGACACCGGAGAAGCCCAGGTCCGTCACGGGGTGCGCGGCCTTGCCGGTGATCGTGTCGCCGTCGATCACGGCGACGCAGTCGATCTTCGCGGGGAAGGGCATGACCGGCCGCGCGCGGAAGCGGATCCGGTCACCGTCCACTCCGGAGCGTGCGCACGGCGACGCGACCGCAGGTCACGTTGTCGCCGTTGTGCTGGGCGATGATCGAGTTGCCGTCGTCGTCGCTGGAGGCGACGTCGCCCCCGTCGCCGATGATGATCGGCTCACCAGGGAGCACCGGCGTGCTTTCGCCAGGGCGGTGTCGGGTGTGTTGCCGAGCGGTGGCCGGTCGAACTCACGGCCAGCGGTGGGTGGAAGGTGTGCCGGACGCGGGCCCGGCCGGGGTCGGCGCGGACCGGGTCGCCGGCCTCGGCGATCTCCGCGACCGTGACGGCCTCGAAGCCGCGCGCGGCGAACAGGCGCGAGGCCGGGTACCCGCGTCCCGCACGCCCGAGTCCGTGACGGGGTGTCCACAATGGACCTCGCGGGACCGGGCCTGACCGTGCTCACGGGCGCGGACGTCCTGCCGTGGAACGAGAAGGCCCGTGGGCTCGACCTGATCGTGGTCGCGGTGACGGACCCGGACCGGCTCGTGGACGTGGAGCTGCCCGCGGACGGCGCACCGCTGCCGCGGCCCGACGCGATCGTGGCCTGGCACTCGGGTTCCGGTGTGCCCCTGGAGGAAGCGGTCGCCCACGTGCTCGACAAGGCCCCGGCGCTGAGGGCGTGACGGACGTCGTCATGGCGTCGATGTCCACGATGGACTCTTCGCGGTGCAACGGATCGTCCTGATCGCCGCGCTCCTCGGCGCCGCGATCCTGGTGGCCGCGCGCGGTGGAGGAGGTGCCGCTTAGCGGGCGGGCCCCTGACGGCAGTCCCACCCGAGCGCCTGACCGCCGTGCGACGGGTCCACGGCGGACGGGCTGGGCGCGCGCCACGCGGTGTCGGTCCGGCGGAACCCCGATCGGTCGTCGCACTTCGACCGAAGTGTCGTGTTCGCGACTCGTTGACCGGATCCCGATCCTCCGACACGCTCCGGGCACCACCTCGACCCCTGCCCCGAAAGGTGTTCCCCCATGCTGCGAAGGATCCTGCTCCTGCTCGTCGCGGGCCTGCTCGCGTGCACCGGGACGGCGGCCGCCGACCCCGGACCCGTCGCGCAGGACGACATCCACGCCATGGACGGGTGCTACACCTGGAGCCGTTCGCTGTCGCAGGGCGCGAGCGGCGAGGACGTGCGGCAGCTCCAGATCCGCGTCTCCGGCTACCCCGGCTACGGCGCGGTGGTCGCCCTGGACGGCCAGTTCGGCGCGGCCACCCGGTCCGCGGTCGTCCGCTTCCAGCAGGCCTACGGCCTGGTGGCCGACGGTGTCGCGGGTCCTGCCACGTTCGCCAAGGTCTACGCGCTCCAGGACGACGACTGCACGCCCGTCCACTTCACCTACGGCGAGCTGAACCGGTGCAACTCCGACTGGTCCGGCGGCAAGGTGTCTGCCACCCAGGCCAAGGCCAATGCCCGCGTCACCATGTGGAAGCTGGAAGCACTGCGGCACGCGCTGGGCGACCGCCCGCTCACCGTCAACGGCGGCTTCCGCAGCGTCTCGTGCAACAGCGCGGTGGGCGGATCGGCCACCAGCCGCCACATGTACGGCGACGCGGCCGACCTCGGCGCCGGGGTCCAGGGCTTCTGCGCGATCGCCAAGCAGGCCCGGTACCACGGCTTCACCGAGATCCTCGGCCCCGGCTACCCCGACCACGACGACCACGTCCACACCGCGCTGCGCTCGGGTCAGCTCTGGTCAGCGCCCAACTGCGGCGTCTGAGGGCCGACCCTCGACGAACGCCGGTGCCGAACCCCCGCCTAGTGCGGGAACCAGGGCTGTCCTGGTTCCCGGACCGGCCAGGGGGTCGGCACCGGCGCGTTCCGGCGGTAGAGTCCGACCGACGCCCGCGCGGCGCGCCAGGCCGGTGGGACTCCCGGCCTCCCGAGACCGCCGCCGATCAGGCCGCACTCCTCCCGCGCCGAGGCCGTCCACCGCCGCGACCGCGCGGATCCCGCCCGACAGAATCGAGCTGACCATGACCTGGTCGATGCCGCGGATCACCACCGGCACCGAGCGCCGCCTGCTGGAGCACATGCTCGACCGCAACCGCGCCGAGCTCGTCGCCGTCGTGCGCGGTCTGTCCGAAGAGGACGCCCGCCGCCGCCTCGTCGCCTCCCGGACCACACCGCTCGGACTGCTCAAGCACGCCGCGGTCGCCGAGCGGATCTGGTTCCAGCACGTCCTCGCGGGCCTGCCCGAGAGCGAGTGCGACGGCGGTACGACACCCGGCGACGCGAGCTTCGAGGTCGCCGACGACGAGTCGTCGGCCGACGTGATCGCCGAGTTCGACCGCGCCTGCGAGTGTTCCCGCGCGATCGCCGCCGAGCTCGACCTCGACGACATCAGGACGCACCCCCGCGTCGGCGACGTCAGCCTGCGGTTCGTCTACCTGCTCGCGATCGAGGACTTCGCGCGCCACGCGGGCCACGGCGACATCCTCCGCGAGCAGATCGAGCATCCCGTCGAGGAGGGCCACAGGGCGTGACCGTCCTCGATGGACGAACCGGTCAGCGCTCCATCATCCGCATCTGCGCCTCGGTGTGGGTGTCGCCCGCGGCCTGGGGGAGGCTGCTGAGCGCGGCGAGCTGTTCGTCGTCCAGGCGGACGGCGTCGGCCGCGAGGTTCTCCTCGAGGCGGGACACGCGCTTGGTGCCGGGGATGGGCGCGATGTCGTCGCCCTGGGCCAGCAGCCACGCCAGGGCCACCTGGGCGGGCGTGGCGCCGACCTCGGTCGCGATGGCGGCGACCTCGTCGGCCAGCCGGAGGTTGTGCTGGAAGTTCTCCTCGGTGAACCGGGGGTTCTCGGCGCGGAAGTCGCCTGCGTCGAACTGGTCGGTGGAGCGGATCGCGCCGGTCAGGAAGCCGCGTCCCAAGGGGGAGAAGGGCACGAAGCCGATGTTCAGCTCGCGCAGCACCGGCAGGACGCGGGCCTCGGGGTCGCGGGTGAACAGCGAGTACTCGGACTGCACGGCGGTGACCGGGTGGACGGCGTGGGCGCGGCGGATGGTGTCCGGGCCCGCCTCGGACAGGCCGATGTGCCGGATCTTGCCCTCGGCGACCAGGTCGGCCAGCACGCCGATGGTGTCCTCGATCGGGGTGTCGGGGTCGACGCGGTGCTGGTAGTACAGGTCGATGCGGTCGGTGCCGAGGCGGGTGAGCGAGCCCTCGACGGCGACGCGGATGCTCTCGGGGCTGCTGTCCAAAGACCCCCGCGGGCGACCGGTGTGGGAGATCATGCCGAACTTCGTCGCGAGCACGACCTCGTCGCGGCGGCCCTTCAGCGCGCGCCCGACCAGCTCCTCGTTGGCGTACGGGCCGTAGACCTCGGCGGTGTCGACCAGGGTGACGCCCAGGTCGAGGGCGCGGTGGACGGTGCGGACGGACTCGTCGTCGTCGCTCCCTGCCCCGGTGTAGCCGTGCGACATGCCCATCGCGCCCAGACCGATCCGGGCCACGTCCAGGTCACCCAGTGTGATGTGCTCCATCGCTTCCGCTCCTCGTGTGGTGTTGTCGTCGGACGGGCTGGTGGTCACGGGCGCACCACGACCTTGAGGTTGCTGCGGCTGTCCATCCGCCGGTAGGCGTCGGCCACCTGGTCGAGGCCGACCTCGGCGTCGAACACCCTGCCAGGGTCGACGAGCCCCCGCAGGACGTCGTCGACCGCCTGCTCCAGGTAGGCGCGCACGGGTGCGGGGCCGCCGGTCAGGCCCGCGTTCTTGCCGAACAGCGAGCCGAAGCCGACCGGGGCCAGTTCGTACTGGGGGACCCCGACGCGGGAGATGACCCCGCCGGGGCGCACGACGCCGTAGGCCTGCTCGTAGGCGGGCATCAGCCCGACGGCCTCCAGCACCACGGGGGAGCCCTCGCCGCCGGTCAGCTCCACGACCTTCGCGATGCCCTCCTCGCCGCGTTCGGCGACCACGTCGGTGGCGCCCCACTCACGGCCGAGGTCGGTGCGGGAGGTGTGGTGTCCCATGAGGATGATCCGTTCGGCGCCCATGCGCCGGGAGGCCAGCACGGCGGACAGGCCGACAGCGCCGTCGCCGATGACCGTCACGGTCTTGCCGGGCCCGACCCGGCCCATGCGGGCCGCGTGGTGGCCGGTGAGGTAGACGTCGGTCAGGGCCAGCAGCGAGGGCAGCAGGGCCGGGTCCACGTCGCCGGGGACCTTCACCAGGGTGCCGTCGGCCTGCGGGACGCGGACGGCCTCGGCCTGCGCCCCGCCCACACCACCCGCGCCGTACCAGCCGCCGCGCGGGCAGGCCGTGTGGAAGCCGTCGAGGCAGATCGGGCAGGTGTTGTCGGCGAACGCGAACGGGGAGACCACGAAGTCGCCGCGCTCCAGGCCGGTGACCTCGGAGCCGGTGTCCTCGACGACGCCGAGGAACTCGTGCCCCATCGGCCTGGCCTCGTCGGTCGTGGCCGCCGAGCGGTAGGGGTGCAGGTCGGAGCCGCAGACGCAGGCGAGGACGACCCGGACGACGGCGTCCGTGGGCCGCTCGACCCGCGGGTCGGGGACGTCCTCGACCCGCACGTCGCCGGGGCCGTGCATGAAGGTGGCTCGCATGGAGGTGTTGCTGCCCTTCCGGAGGTGTTCGGCTCGGACCGCCGCGGAGCGGTCTTCCTGGCCGACACCCATCGAACGCCCGTCGCGGGAGGCGCGGCAGGGACTGGCCTTCCAGGTAATGGCAGTACCCCTCAGCGCGCGTCCGTCAGGGGTTCGCCGAGAGCGGCCGGGTCGTGTCCAGGGTCGCCGCCCAGCTGGCGAGCAGCTTGAGGCCGTCGGCCGCGTGGCTGTCCGGGGCGGCGGTGTAGACGTTGAGGACCAGGCCGGGCTCGGAGGGCAGTTCCATCGACTCGAAGTTCAGGTCGAGCTGCCCCACGACCGGGTGCCGCAGCCGCTTGTGGCCGCTGCGGTGGAACTGGACGTCGTGGGAGGCCCAGCGCTTGCGGAAGACCTCGCTCCGCGTGGACAGCTCGCCGACCAGCTCGATCAGCTTGCGGTCGTGCGGGGCGCGGCCCGCCTCCAGGCGCAGCATCGCCGCGGCGTCGTTGGCGATCCGGTCCCAGTCGACGAAGAACTCGGGCGCTGCCGGGTCGAGGTAGACGAACCGGGTCGTGTTCGCGGGCCTGCGCGGATCGGCGAGCACCGGGGAGTACAGGGCGCGGCCGAGGCGGTTCATGGCCACGATGTCGTGGCGGCCGTTGCGCACCCACGCGGGAGCGTCGCTGATCGCGTCGAGCACCTGCTGGACCGCGGGGCGCACGCTGGTGGGCGGGTTCGAACGGCGGCGCGGACCGGGCTCCGCGGACCGGGCGAGGTCGAACAGGTGCTCGCGCTCGGCCTCGTCGAGCTGCAACGCCCGGCTCACCGCGTCCAGCACACCGTCCGACGCCCCGGCCAGGTTGCCCCGTTCCATGCGCACGTAGTAGTCGATGGACACCCCCGCGAGCAGCGCGACCTCCTCCCGCCGCAACCCCTTGACCCGCCGGTTGCCCCCGTAGGCGGGCAACCCCGCCTGGTCCGGCGTGATGCGCGCCCGCCGTGAGCTGAGGAACTCGCGCACCTCGGCGCGGCGATCGGTCTGGCTCATGCCCCCAACGTAGGCGCTCGGGCGGGGGAGAAGGAGGTAACGGCAGTACCCCGAACGAGGGGAGTGCCCTCAGCGGTGCCGCATCCAGACGTTGTCCTCGCTGTAAGTGCCGAGGTCGCGTTCGCGGTCGATCTCGACCAGGTCCAGCCCGCCGGGGACGACGTAGCGGCCGGTCTGCGGGAACGCCATGCCGGTCCACGTCTCCCATTCGGCGACCGTGCCGGTGACCGTCATGGACCGCGGTGCGGGGGCCAGGATGGTCGCGCCGAGCCGTTGGTGGGTGCGGATCCACGGGTCCAGGTGCAGGCCGTCGGCGCGGCTCCAGCCCATGAAGTCCGTCGTCGACGTCAGCGGGTAGCTCGCCTTGAGCGTGGGCCGCACCGGCACGACCACCCGTTCCAGCCCCGCTTCCGCGGCGCGGTCGCGCAGCCCGGTGAGGATCGCGCCCGCGAGCCCCGAGCCGGTGCGGTGGGGCACGACCGTCGCCGCCATGACGCACAGGGTGTCGGGCCGCACGGAGCTCTCGTGCTCCCGGACCGCCGCCACCATCGCGCCGTCGTAACCGCCGGGCAGCGTGGACACCCCACCGTCCCAGCGCAGGGCCACGCCCGCCGCGTTCGCCACCACCTCGCCGTCCTCGACGAGCAGCAGGTCCAGGTGCGGGAAGTACTCCCGGACCGCGGCGCGGTGCGTCTTCGAGACGGGGTCCTTGAGGATGA
Source organism: Umezawaea tangerina (assembly GCF_003002815.1). Taxonomy (GTDB): domain Bacteria; phylum Actinomycetota; class Actinomycetes; order Mycobacteriales; family Pseudonocardiaceae; genus Umezawaea; species Umezawaea tangerina. Next base: position 235,011 of record NZ_PVTF01000011.1, read on the forward strand.
ACAGCGGCCAGCTGCCGCGCAGCCGGTCCACGGCACTTCGCTGGAGATCCGGCCGCTCGCTCGTGGTGACGATCGACAACTCGGGCACCGCGGAAGTCTAGGGCGGGCAACGGTCGTGCGGTGCCGTCCGGCGCTACGCCTCGGGGATCTCCCGTCCGAAGGCCTCCAGGGTGATCGCGTCCGGCTCCGGGCCCCGGCGCACGCCCTGGTCGAGGCCGTCGATCGCGGTGAGCTCGGCGTCGGTGAGGACGAAGTCGAACACGTCGAGGTTCTCGGCGATCCGCTCCGGACGGGTCGACTTCGGGATCGCCGAACGACCCTGCTGGAGGTGCCGGCGCAGCATGACCTGGGCCGGTGTCCTGCCGTGCTCCTGAGCGATCGCCGCGATGGTCCTGTCGTCCAGGGTGCTGCCGCCTTCGCCGTCGCGGTAGAACGTGATCCCGCCGATCGGCGACCACGCCTGCGAGACGATGCCGTGCGCGGCATCGGCCGCGAGCACGTCCGGCTGCGCGAAGTAGGGGTGCACCTCGACCTGGTTCACCGCGGGCACGACCGACGCGGTCTTCAGCAGGTCGTCCAGGTGGTCGGGCATGAAGTTGCTGACCCCGATCGCCCGCACGCCGCCGTTGTCCAGCAGTGCCTCCAGCGCCCGGTAGGCCTCCACCGCGAGGTCGAACCGGGAGGGCAGCGGCTGGTGCAGGACCAGCAGGTCGATCCGGTCGACACCGAGCTTGCCCGCGCTCTTGTCGAAGGCGCGCAGGGTCGAGTCGTAGCCGTAGTCGCTGATCCAGACCTTGGTCTCGACGAACACGTCCGACCGGTCGAGACCGGATCGGCGGATCGCCTCGCCGACCTCGCGCTCGTTGCCGTAGGCGGCCGCGGTGTCGATGTGCCGGTAGCCCGCCCGTAGTGCGGTCTCCACCGCGTCGACGGTCTCTTGCGGCGGCGTCTGGAAGACGCCGAAACCGAGCGCCGGGATCTCGACGCCGTTGTTCAGGAGGAGGTTCATGCCCATACCGCCACGGTGGCACCGCGCGTCAGGACGCGGGAGGTGCTGCCGTTACCCCCTTGGTGCCCCGGCCGGCAGTACCGGGGCCGGGTCGTTTCCCACCAGGTGAGCGCTCGCCCGGACCGGTCGCGGGGAGGGGTACGGTCCGTCGCCGGTGCCGCGGAAGGTGGTCGCCGGTCGAGCAGGGAGGAGACGGGTCGTGCGTCGTCGTGGGGCCGGGACCGTTGTCGCGGTGATCGCGCTGACCACCCTCGTGGTGGTGAGCGCCTGCGCCAAGGACACCGGTGGTGGCGGCAGTGGGGCGGCTGGTGGCGCGTGCGAGCTCGCGGCACCGCCCAGTGCGCCCGCCACGTCCGGGACCAGTGCCGCCGCGGGCGAGAAGGTCGACGGCAGCGCGTTGAAGGTCGGTCTGGCCTACGACATCGGTGGCCGTGGTGACGCGTCGTTCAACGACCTCGCGGCCGCCGGGTTCGACCGGGCGATCGAGGACATGGGCGTGCGGAAGGAGAACACCCGCGAGCTCTCCGCCGCTCCCAACGAGGACGAGGCGGTCAAGCAGGGCCGGTTGCGCCAGCTCGCGTCCGAGGGGTTCGACCCCGTTGTCGCGGTGGGCTTCGCCTACACCGAGGCGCTGAAGGTCGTCGCGCCGCAGTTCCCGGACGTGCGGTTCGGCCTGGTGGACTCGGCCGTGGAAGGCGCGGCCAACGTCACGCCCCTGGTGTTCGCCGAGCAGGAGGGGTCGTTCCTGGCCGGCGTCGTGGCCGCCTACCAGAGCAAGGCCTGCCACGTCGGCTTCGTCGGCGGTGTGGACATCCCGCTGATCCAGAAGTTCGAGGCGGGCTACGCGCAGGGCGCCAAGGCCGCAGCGCCGAAGATCCGGGTCGAGAAGAAGTACCTGACCCCGGCCGGTGACTTCACCGGCTTCCAGGACCCCGCCAAGGGCCAGGAGGTCGCGAAGGGGCTGATCGACACCGGCGCGGACGTCCTGTACCCCGCCGCGGGCGCGTCCGGCATCGGCGTGTTCTCGGCGGTGAAGCAGGCGGGCGTGCTGGCGATCGGGTGCGACGCCGACCAGTACAACCAGCCGACGCTCGCGGGCACCAGGGACGTCATCGTCGCCTCCAGCCTCAAGCGCGTCGACGTCGCCGTGTACGACTTCTTCCGGGCGGCGGCGAGGAACGACCTCGCCTCGCTGCCGAAGGTCTTCGACCTCAAGGTGGACGGCGTCGGCTACGCCACGTCGGGCGGCCGGATCGACGCGGAGCTGCAGGGTGTCCTGGAGGGGTACAAGGCCCAGATCATCGCGGGCACGATCAAGGTGTCGGACAAGCCGTAGCCACGTCCCCGCACGGTACTGCCGTGCGGGGACGGGGCACCGGGCGTAGGACCACGGGTAGGGGCCGGTCGGCCTGCTTCAGGACGTCCCGCAGAGCCGGTCCAGGGCCAGGTTGGCGAAGCCGACGGGTTGCCCGTTCACCTGCCGGGCGGGCGCCCGCACCCCGGCGAACAGCGACGCGGGCAGGCGACGAGATCGCGCGGATCTCCCGCGACACCGTGCTGTCCAAGCTGCTCGTCACGTCGCTGCCCGCACCCACCGCGCTCGTCGGGCGGGGGCGACCTGGCCAGCTCCCTATCGGCCGTCGCGGCCGACGTCGTCGAGGAACTCGGCCAGCAGGGCGGCGAAGCGCCGCGGTGCCTCCTGGTGCGGGGCGTGGCCGGTACCGGGGATCAGCTGGACCTCGCCGCGCCACAGCGCGGGGATGTCCAGCGTCCGCAGGTAGTCGAGGCTGACGAGCTGCTCCTCGGCGCCGTGCAGGACGGCCAGGGGGCGGCTGAGGGTCGAGACGATGGCGATCTCGTCGGCGAACCGGCCCGCTCCGGCGCTGGAGCCGAGGCCGGTGCGGGCGGCGCCGTCGGTGGCCAGGATGTCGGAGACGAACTGGTCGGTGTCCAGTGGCGAGCCGGGTGCGGTGAAGCTCCGCGCGGCCAGCTCCGCCTCGGACTCGCTGACGTGCTCGCTGAAGAGCGCGCCCATCGCGGGGTTGGGCAGGAACGCCTGCGCCATCTGCGCGGGTGAGGCGACCGGTGGCGCGCCGAAGACGGCGAAACCGCGCGCGTCCGGGAGCGAGGGCACCGCCTCCAGCGCGATCTGCCCGCCCAGGCTCCAGCCGACGACCACGGCGTCGAGGACGTCGAGCTCCCGCAGGAAGCCGGTGAGCACGGCCGCGTACCCCGGCAGCGAGTAGTCGTCCTGGTCGCCCGCCGGATCGGACTGGCCGTGTCCGGGCAGGTCCAGCGCGACGCAGCGGAACCGGGTGCCGAGATCGGCCACGACCGGGAGCCAGGTCTTGGCGGAGGAGGAGTTGCCGTGCACGAAGACGACCACGGGGGCGTCGTCGCCTCCCCGGTCGGCCGAGTTGTCCAGGTAGGCGATCCGCTGCCCGTCGATCTTCACGCTCAGTCGTTCCACTTGTGCTCCTCGGTCTCCGCGTCCTACCAGGAGGCGAAGCTAGGGAGCAGGGGCGCGGACGGCAAGTGCGCCGGGGACAACTCTGGGGTTACCCGCGTGCAAGCGAGCGGCCACGGCCGCCGTGGTCAGAAGACGTCGCGGTGCGGTTCGCGGGCGCGCACCTCGTCCAGGTCGTCCAGGCGCTGGAGTCCTTGCAGGGGGCGGGACATCCGGTGGTTGCCGCGCAGTCGGGGGGCGTGCCGGTCGAGCCACGCCCAGTAGCCCGCGGTGAACGGGCAGGCGCGGTCGCCGGTCCGCTTCCGGGGGTCGAACCAGCAGTCGCCGCAGTGGTCGGTCATCCGGTTCAGGTACGCCCCGCCGCTGAGGTACGGCTTGGTCGCGATGACACCGCCGTCGGCGTGCTGGCTCATGCCCACCACGTTCACCGGCATGACCCACGGGAAGCCGTCCACGAAGGACGTGGTGAACCAGTCGTCGAGCGCCGCCGGGTCGTAGCCGCGTTGCAGCGCGTGGTTGCCGAGCACCATCAGCCGCTGGATGTGGTGCACCCACCCGTGGTCGCGGACGCCCTCCAGCGCCGTGCGCACGCAGGCCGCCCGCACACCACCCGGTCGCAGCGCCCGCCACCAGTCCGGCAACGGCGCGGTGGCACCGAACTCGTTGCGCGCCCGGTACTCCGGCCCCAGGTGCCAGTAGAGGTGCCACACGTACTCCCGCCACCCCAGCACCTGCCGCACGAACCCCTCGACGCTCGCCAGCGGCGCGTCCCCGGCGTGGTAGGCGCGTTCGGCCGCGCGCACGACCTCCAGCGGGTGCAGCAGGCCGTGGTTCAGCGGCACGGACAGCAGCGAGTGCGCCATCGTCGGGTCGCGCCTGAGCACGGCGTCCTCGTGCGGTCCGAAGTGCGGCAGCCGGTCCCGCACGAACACGTCGAGCGCGGCCAGCGCCTCCTGCCGGGTGATGGCGAACCAGCGCGGTCCGTCGACCCCCGTGGTGGGCAGGTCCAGTGCGTCCAGGTCGGCGCGGACCGCCGCGTCGACGTCGTCCTCCCGCGGCCACCACGGTTCCGGCACGCCGAGCCTCGGCGACCTCGGCGGTGGTTCGCGGTTCTCCACGTCGTGGTTCCACCGGCCGCCGACCGGGTCACCGCCGTCGACCAGCACGCCGAACCGGCGGCGCTGGTCGCGGTAGAAGTCCTCCATCAGGAACGTCGTGCGGTCGCCCGCCCACTCGGTGAACTCCTCGCGGCCCAACGCGAACGCGGGCGTGGGCAGCACTTCGACCCCGAGCCGCCGCAGAAGTCCTTCTGCGGCAAGGGATCCCGGTTGGTGGGCGACCACCGGCCGACCGAAGTCGCGGATCGCCTCCGCGTAGGTCCCGGCCCGGACCAGGGTCGCGCGGTCGCCAAGCTCCGCGGCGAGGTGCCTGATGCCGGAGAGCACGAGGTGCAGCTTCTGCCGGTGGTAGGGCTTGCGCCGCAGCGCCGCGGCCGACTCGACGAGCAGGATCTCGCCGGAGTGCCCGGCGTGGAAGTGCGGACCCAGCTGGTCGCCGAACAGCAGCAGCGCGGTCACCGGACGCCACCCGCCCACGGGGATCTGCTCGCGGCGCGAGAGGGGATGCGGATCACGGGTCGACGCTAGGGCGCGCACCGCCTCCCCGCACGACGGACACCGCGCAGTCCACTATCGGGCGACGGACCCGAGGGCGTGACCACGACGGCGTCCCGGTGGGCCGTCGGCACGTCCTGCGGAGGTGGTGCGCCGTGCCTACAGTGCCGTCGTGGTGAGAGGGGTTTCCGGTGGGAGCAGGGGTGCGGGTGCCGGTGGAGCACCGGTGGCTGGGACTGGACCGGCGGACGTTCGGGCCCGGTCTGGTGGCGCTGGCGGTGGCGCTGGTGCTGATCTACGGGCTGCCCGCGCTGGACGCCGCGATCCCGTGGCACAACGAGATCCGCGCCGGTGACGTGCTCGACCTCGGCGACGGCGCCACGGCGGTGCCGCCGGTCGGGTGGCAGCTCGAGGACGGCACGCTGACCGGTGGAGCCGGAACGGGCGCGACCAGCCTGCAGGTGCTGCTCGTGACCGGCGGCACGACCATCGGGATGCAGGGCACCGCGTTCCGGGGGACGGCACGGGCGTTCCTGGACCAGGTGCGCCGCTCCGAGGGCGACAACGCCCCCGCGGTCGACGGGGAGGTCGGCACGCTGACCACCGACGCGGGTCTGGTCGGGGTGGTGCGGAGCACGACCGGTCCCGGAGGTGACGGCGTCGAAGCCGCGTTCAAGATGGCCACGGGCACGGCCGTGGACGCGGCCCCGGCACTGCTGGTGCGGGTCCGGTCCGCGCCCGGTCAGTTCGAGCGGCAGCGCGACAAGGTGACCGCGCTCCTGCGCAGCATCGCACCGGGGACGACCCGATGACGGCCCCGGCCAAGGCGGCGCAGCTGGCCGCGATCGAGCAGTCGGGGTGGGGGCGGCCGTTCCGGTTCGTCCAGCCGCACAACCTCGCGTTCTGGGTCTACCTGCTGGGCGTGGGCGGTGGCGTGCTGGCGGTGCTGCGCTACTTCGGTCCCGCGGTCGGGTTCTACGGCCCCGCGCTGACCGGGGGAGTGCTGCTGTTCGGGCTCTACCTGGTGCCGTGGCTGCTGTTGCTGCGCCACCACAACCGCTTCACCAGCCAGCCCGCCGGGCTGCTGGCGACCGCGTTCGCCTGGGGCGGGATCGCCGCGCCGTTCTGGATCGCGCTGCCCGCCAACGACGCGCTGCTGCGGATCTGGTCCAAGGTCGGCGGTACCTCCTTCGCCGCCGACTGGGCCGCCGGGCTCACCGCGCCGGTCGACGAGGAACTGGCCAAGGCGCTGGGCCTGGTCCTGCTCATCGGCCTGGCCCCGCGGCTGGTCCGCAGTGCCTACGACGGGTTCGTCATCGGCGCGTTCACCGGTTTGGGCTTCCAGGTCTTCGAGGACGTCCTCTACGTCTACAACGGCGCGGCCCAGACCTACGGCGCCGACCAGGTCGGCACCGCGGTGCAGATGTTCCTCGTCCGCGGCGCGGCGGGCGTCGTCTCCCACGCCCTGTTCAGCGCCATCTTCTGCACCGGCCTCATGTGGGTGCTCGGCCGCGTCCCCGGCGACCGCGACGTGCCGCGCGGTGTGCTGGCCATGCTGACCGCGATGGTGTTCCACTTCGCCTGGGACGACATGACCGGCCTGAGCGGTGGCGGTGCCCTGGCCGTGGTGCTGCCCTTCCTCATCGCCGCGGTGGAGCTGGTCGTCCTGTTCGCCGTCCTGCGCCGCGCCGCGCGGCAGGAACGCGCGTGGACGCGGGACCTGCTCGGTCCAGAGGTCGACGCGGGCGTCGTGGACCCCGCGCTGCTCGACGCGGTCAGCGGCCTGCGCAAGCAGCGCAGGGCCTACCGCAGGCACCTGCGCGCGCGGCGGAGGTCCCGGCACCTCGTGGAGGCCGCCCGCGACCTCGCGCACGAGATCGCGCGCGCCGACGGGAACGACACACCGGAGGTCGAGCACGCCAGGAGCGAGCTGCGCAGGCTGCGCGGCACCGGCTGACCACGTCTTCCCCAGCGGCGACGACCGGTTCACGGCGGGGTGTGTTTGGGACCCGTTCCCCACGGGAACACCAGCCCCGAGCAGAACAGAGCAGCAACGGACCGCTGTTGCCGCCGGAGGAAGGGAAGACGTCATCGTGGGCATCTTGGGTTGGATCGTTCTGGGCCTCATCGCGGGTGCCATCGCGAAGGCGATCATGCCTGGCAAGGACCCCGGCGGCATCATCGTCACGATCCTCATCGGCATCGTCGGCGCGATCCTCGGCGGGTTCATCGGCCGCGCGCTGTTCAACAGCGACATCAACAGCTTCTTCGACCTGAGCACGTGGCTGCTGGCCATCCTCGGCTCGCTGGTGCTGCTCGGCATCTACCGGCTCGTCACGGGTCGTCGCGCACACGCCTGACCCCGTCTTCCCGAAAGGCCCCGGTGGCTTGGTCGCCGGGGCCTTTCGCATGTCCTGGTGTGCGGCCGTTCCGTGCTGTCCACGAAGGACATCCGCCGGGACCCCACCTCCGAGTGGGCGTTCGTCACGCGGGTAGCGGACGGGCGTTGGCGACATCGGAGGCGAGACCGAACGTTCTTTCGTTATCATGGGCCCATGGCACGCAGCGAACCCGACAGCCGGCCGTCCGAGGCGCGGACGCGGCTGCTGACCACGGCCAGCGGGATCTTCTACGCGGAGGGCATCCACTCCGTCGGCGTGGACCGGATCCTGGCCGAGGCGCAGGTGACGCGGGCCACGTTCTACCGGCACTTCCCCGGCAAGGAGGACCTCGTCCTCGCTTACCTGGACGCCGCCGACCAGGCCATCCGCGGCCAGGTGGCCGCGGCCGTCGCCGTCGGGCTGGCGCCGGTCGACACGCTCCGGGTCGTCGGCGAGGCGATCGCGCAGGGCATCCGGTCGCAGGGGTTCCGCGGGTGCGCGTTCCTGAACGCGGCGGCGGAGTACTCCGACCCCGACCACCCGGTGCACCGGGCTGTGCTCGCCCACCGGCAGTGGTTCCTGGAGGCCATCACGGAACTGCTGGCCCGCGTCCGGGAGGAGTCGGCCGAGCCCGCGGCCCTGCACTACGTGATGCTGCGCGACGGCGCCATGGCCTCGGGCTGCCTGTTCGACCCGGAGCTGGTCTGCGAGACCTTCCTGCGGGGAGTCGACGGACTGCTCCAGGCGCACGCCGGGCGCGCCTGACCGACCCGACCGGCGGACGCCGGGGGAGTGTGCACAAAGGACGGTCGGCCCATGGCGCGAGCGGGAAGTGCCGACCGGTGAAGAGTTCCGCGGCTGTCCGGGGTGTACCCGTACGGCCGCGTCAGCCTGTCCGCGTCCGGGTCGTCGGCATCCCCGCGTGACCTGAGCCGCGCGGCCTTCGGGCGTCTCCGGCCGGTGCCGGAGGGCACGTAAGAATTCGGATAGAACGTTCTGTCTTGACGCTGCCGTGCCCAGGGCGCCATGCTTCCAGAGAAAGAACGTTCGGTCTCCCAAATCTGTGAAAGGACCATCGTGACCACCCTCGACTCGCCCGCCACCAGCGGGTTCGCGCCCGCGTTGCGTCGGCTGTACTTCGTGCGGTTCGCGTTCGCCATCGTCTGGGCGGCGCTGCTGATCGTCACCAAGTCGCAGATCGGGCCGCTCGGCATCGCCCTGATCGTCGTCTACCCGCTGTTCGACGTCGCCGCGGCGGTCGTGGACGCCCGTTCGTCGCGTGCCACCGGATCACCGCGCGGCCTGTACGTGAACATCGCGATCAGCCTGCTCGCCGCCGTCGGCCTGGCCGTCGCGGGTGCCTCCGGGGTGCCCGCGGTCCTGAGCGTGTGGGGTGCCTGGGCGATCGTCGCCGGGCTGGTCCAGCTGGTCGTGGGCCTCGGCCGCCGCGGGATGGGTGGCCAGTGGCCGATGATCCTGAGCGGGGGCATCTCCGTGCTGGCCGGTGGGTCGTTCATCGCGATGGCGGGCGCTGAGGACGCCGCGCTCACCAACGTGGCGGGCTACGCCGCCATCGGCGGCATCTTCTTCCTGGTCTCGGCGCTGCGCCTGGGCCGTGCCGCGAAGGCGAGCTGACGTGGACAGCGCGACCTACGACGTCGTCGTCATCGGCGCCGGTCCGGTCGGGGAGAACGTCGCCGACCGGGTGGTGCGGGGTGGCCTGAGCGCCGCCGTCGTCGAGCGGGAGCTGGTCGGTGGCGAGTGCTCCTACTGGGCCTGCATGCCGACCAAGGCGCTGCTGCGCGGCGGGGCCGCTCTGCGGGCGGCCCGGCAGGTGCCCGGTGCGCGCGAGGCGGTGACGGGCGACCTCGACGTGGCGGCCGTGCTGCGCCGTCGCGACGACTTCGCCTCGCACTGGGAGGACGACGGGCAGGTGTCCTGGCTGGAGCAGGCCGGGATCGCGCTCCACCGCGGTCGGGGGCGGATCCGCTCCGCCCGCGTGGTCGAGGTGACCGGTGAGGACGGTGCCGTGGTCACGCTGACCGCGCGGCACGCGGTCGTCGTCGCCACCGGGAGCGGCGCACTGGTCCCGGACATCGCCGGACTGCGCGACGCGGCACCGTGGACCAGCCGGGAGGCGGCCGCCGCGAAGGCGGTCCCCGGCAGGCTCGCGGTCATCGGCGGCGGGGTGGTCGCGACGGAGATGGCGACCGCGTTCGCCGGTCTGGGGTCGTCGGTGACGGTGCTGGCCCGTGACGGCGTGCTGCCCCTCGCGGAGCCGTTCGCAGGCGACCTGGTCGTGGAGTCGTTGCGGGACAAGGGTGTCTCGGTGCGCGTCGGCGCCGAGGCCGGGTCCGTCAAGCGCGCCGACGACGGGACGGTGTCCATCACGCTCACCAGCGGCGAGCAGGTCGAGGCCGACGAGCTGCTGGTGGCGGTGGGGCGCACGCCGAACACCGGGGACATCGGCCTCGACACCATCGGGCTGGAGCCGTGGTCCTGGCTCGCGGTCGACGACACGCTGCGGGTCGTCGACGGCGGCGGCGACCCGTTCGACGGCGGCTGGCTCTACGCCGCGGGCGACGTGAACCGGCGGGTCCTGCTCACCCACCAGGGCAAGTACCAGGCCCGTGCCGTGGGTGACGTGGTCGTGGCCCGCGCGAAGGGCGCGGCGGTCGAGGACGGCCGGTGGGGCAGGCACGTGGCGACAGCCGACGGGCGCGCGGTGCCGCAGGTGGTCTTCACCGACCCGGAGATCGCCTCGGTGGGGCTGACCGCGGCCGCCGCGGAGGCCGCCGGGCTGCGGATCCGGGTGGTGGACCACGACCTGGCCGCCCTCGCCGGGTCCTCGCTGCACGCCGACGGCTACCGGGGGCGCGCCCGGATGGTCGTCGACGAGGACCGCGCGGTGGTCGTCGGCTTCACGCTCGCGGGCCCGGACGTCGCCGAGCTGCTGCACGCCGCGACGATCGCGATCGTCGGGGAGGTCCCGCTGGACCGGCTGTGGCACGCCGTTCCCGCGTTCCCCACCGTGAGCGAGGTCTGGCTGCGGCTGCTGGAGGCCTACGGCCGCTGACCGGGGCACCGGGCGCGTGGGGATCTCGCGGGAGATCCCCACGCGGCGGGGCTCAGGACGACGGCGCGCTCATCATCCGGGCCAGGAACTCGTCGAACTCGGCGGTCGCGCCCGGTGGGGGCTGCCACTGGTAGTGGGCCGACTCGACGACCACCCGGAACAGCAGCCTGCCGGGGGTGGCGTCGTCCGGCGGCGCGGCGGCCTCCGCGGGCAGGGGCCGGGCGCGGTACTTCTCGAACAGCCGGCGGAAGTGGGCCTCCGCGTCGTCCGTCGTCGGGGCGAGCGCCCGCCCGCGCAGGGTCGCGCACTCGTAGGGGTTGTCCAACGCCGAGACCGAGACGGTGATGCGCGGGTCGCGGTCGAGGTTGCGGGGCCACGCGCGTCCCGGCATGCCGTTGATGAGCACCAGATCCTCGTGCAGGTCCACCCAGACCGGGGTCACCGAAGCACTTCCGTCGCGGCGGGCGGTCGCGATGTGCGCGAAGTTCGGCGCGCGCAACAGGTTCTTGATCTTCTCGTCCACTGGTGTTCCCTTGTCGTCGCTGTGGTCGCTCAGCCGACCGGGTCCTGGCCCGAGAACAGGGCGAGCAGGCCTCGGGGTGTGTCGGCGCCGAAGAGCAGCTTGTGGTTGCGGTCGGACTCGGCGGCGAAGTGCGCGCCGCGGGGGAACAGCGCCTGTTCGTACTCGCTCAGGGCGGCCTCCACGTCGTCGGGGTGCGCCGCGATGGCCTCGCCGAGCTCGGAGCCGTCGAACATGGCGAGGTTGGCGCCCTCGCCCGCGAACGGCGACATGAGGTGGGCGGCATCGCCCAGCAGGGTGACGCCCGCGACCCGGTCCCACCGGTGCCCGACCGGCAGGGCGTTGACCGCGCGGGGGACGAGCGCGGTCGCCGAGTCGGTGATGAGCGCGGTGAGCTCGGGCGCCCACCCGGCGAACTCCGCCGCGACCACGGCCGCCGCCGCGGCCGGGCTGGTGAAGTCGATGCCGTCGATCCACGACCGCGGCTTGGTGAGCGCGACGTAGGTGTGCAGGACGCCGTCGGGCTCCCGGTGCGCGAGGATCCCCTTGCCCGGTGCCAGGGCGAACAGGGCGCCGTCGCCGACCGCCTTGGCCGCCGCGGAGTGCCGCTCGTCGGCGTCGTGCAGGTAGGTCTCGACGAAAGACGTGCCGACGTACTCGGGCGTGACGTCGGACAGCAGCGGGCGGATCCTGGACCAGGCGCCGTCGGCACCGACCAGCAGACCGGTGGTCGCGGTCGTCCCGTTCGCGAAGACCAGCTCGTGCCGCCCGCCGCCGAGGCGTCGGACGTCGGTGACCTTGTGGCCCCACCGGATCACCCCGTCGGGCAGGGAGTCGAGCAGGATCCGCCGCAGGTCCCCGCGCAGCACCTCCGGACGTCCACCGGTGCCGTCGTCGGGCTCGTCGAGCAGCACCCTGCCGTGCTGGTCGAGCACCCGCGAGGCCTCGCCGCCCTCGTGGATGATCGCGCGGAACCGCCCGGTGAGGCCCGCCGCCTCCAGGGCGAGCTGCCCGTTGTACTCGTGGATGTCGAGCTGGCCGCCCTGCCCGCGGACCTCCGCCGACGGCTCGGCCTCGTAGACGGTCGCGGGGATGCCGTGGACGTGCAGGACGCGGGCGAGCACCAGCCCGCCGAGCCCCGCGCCGACGATCGTGACCGGAGTGGTCATCGGTGAATCCCTTCAGTTTCGTCGGCTCCTGTCTGGTACGCCGTACCAGAGACATTGGCACGCCGTACCAGTTGTGTCAAGATGAGCCATGGCGAAAACGGAACGGCGGTCGGACGCGCTCACCCGCGAGCGGATCGTCGACGTCGCGATCGAGGTCCTGGACTCCGACGGCGAGAACGGGCTGACCTTCCGCGCCCTCGCCGCCCGGCTGGAGACCGGCCACGGCGCCATCCAGTGGCACGTCGCGAACAAGGGCGAGCTGCTCAAGGCGGCCACGGCCGTCGCCGTCGCGAAGGCCGTGGGGGAGACCGCCCCCGACACCCCGCCCAGGGAGGCGATCCACACCATCGCCCTCGGCGTGTTCGACGCGATCGAGGCGCACCCGTGGGTCGGCGGCCAACTCGCCCGGCCCCCGTGGCAGTCCACGATGCTGGACATCTTCGAGCACATCGGCAGGCAGGTGCGCGCCCTCGGGACCCCGGTCGCCACGCACTTCACCTCGACGACGGCGCTGCTGCACTACATCATCGGCGCGGGCGGCCAGAACGCGACCAACTCCCGCTCTCCGGAGGCGTTCGGCGACCGCGGCGACTTCCTCGACGGGCTCGCGGCGCAGTGGGCGGAGCTCGACGCCGACAGGTACGCGTTCACCCGCACCGTCGCCGACCAGCTGCGCGTGCACGACGACCGCGCCGAGTTCCTGGCGGGCCTCGACCTGATGTTGGACGGCATGACGATGCCCCGGTAGCGAGGACGTCCGGGATCGTGGCTCTTTCGGGCGGGGTTCCGCTTGTGCCGCAACGGAATCGCGGGTCGACGTGCTCGACACCCTGGCCCGGCACGACCGGCCCGCGGGTGCCGTCGCGATCACGGGTACGGCGGGGGTCGGGAAGACCGCGCCGGCCCTGCACTGGGCCCGCCGGGTGCGGGAGCGGTTCCCCGACGGCTCTACGCGGACCTGCTCGGGTACGCGCCCGGCGCCCCGGTCGACCCCGGACAGGCGCTGGAGGGGTCCTGCACGCACTGGGCGTGCCCGGTGCGGAGATCCCCGCCCGACTCGACGCGCAGGCGGCGCTCCACCGGTCATCGAAACAACCCGTACACGGTCTGCCATGGCCTGTACTCGGACGGGACATCCCGCCAAGGCGCACCGACGCGTACCCGCCAGCGGACGCCGTCGATCAACTGCCGCTTGCTCCACTTGGGTGGACGACCGGGCTTCCAGCCGACGGGTAGCAGCGGGTGCAGCAGTGCCCACTGCGCGTCGGTCAAGTCGGCCCGGCACGTCGCCGCTACGCCGGCCACGAGGTCTCCGGTACCGCTGTCGGTGTCGGAGCGCGGTGGCGTCCGCATGGGGCGTTAGGATTCCCGCATGTCAGGACAATCGGAGCGGACCAAGGGCGGTAGTGCCTACCGCGAGCGCAACTCCACGGCGGATCGGGCCCTCGAGATCCTCAACATGTTCGAGGACGACGTGCCGGTGGTGTCGGCCGTGCAGGTGGCGGAGCGGCTCGGGGTGGCGCGGTCGACGGGCTACCGGTACCTGCAGAGCCTGGTGGTGAACCGCTACCTGGAGGAGGCGCCAGGTGGTCGTTTCCGGTTGGGGATGCGGGTGCTGGAGCTCGCCCGGCTGGCGCGGCGCACGCACAGCCTGACCGACATCGCCGCCCCGGTCCTGGAAGGGCTCGCCGAGGCGGTCGACGAGACGGCCCTGCTCACCCGTCGGGTCGGCGGCGTGGTCACCTGCCTGGACCGCGCCGAGTCGCACGCCCACCGCGTGCGCATCTCCTACGAACGCGGGTCGACCCTGCCGGTGAACGCGGGCGCGTCCGCGCTGGCGATCCTCGCGTTCGCGCCGTCGGCCGAGGCCAGGGCGATCCTCGAGTCCTCGCCGCTGCAGCGCTTCACCCCGGCGACCCTGGTCGACGTCGAGGCGGTGATGGACCGGCTGGAGGTCATCCGCCGGGACGGCTACGCGATCACGCGCTCCGAGGTCGACCACGACGTGCTCGGCGTCGCCGCGCCCATCCGCGACGGGAGCGGCAAGGCCACGGCGGCGATCAGCATCGCGGCCGTGGCCTCCAGGGTGTCGGCCCAGCTCGAACGCGAGATCATCGCGGCCGTCCTGGCCGCGGCCGCGCGGGTCACCGCCGAGGTGGCCGCGCTCGACGCCTGATCGGACCCGCTCCACCGCGAGCGGCCGGGCACTGCGCCGGGCCGCTCCCGCCGTGTGCCCGAGGGACGGGACATCTGTTTCCTTTTTCAGGAATGGGATACCGTTAATCAGGACACGGATGAGGAGTCGGAGTGAACGTAGTTGAACGCGACTGGCGCTGGGCGCGGGTGCGCGACGAGATGGCGGCCCGTGACATCGACCTGCTGATCGCGCTGCCGGAGTCGAACCCCACCGACGTCAGGTACCTGGCGAACGAGAACGGCGCGGTGCTGTTCCCGCTGGAGGGGGCACCGTCCATCCTGCTGGGCGGGGAGGACAGCAACCTGGCCGTCGACCGGGAGGGGTGGATCGAGCGGCGGGCGAGCGCGACGCCGTCGGGCTCGACGAAGGTCCCCTACGGCGCGGTCGTCGCGGCCGAGCTCCGCAGGAGGAGTCCGCGGGCGGCGCGCGTGGCCATCGCGGGGCTCGACGGCAACGACTACTCCCACGTCCGGTCGGCCGACGGCTACGTCGTCCACTCGACGGTCGTCCGGATCCTGGAGGCCCTCCCGGACGCCGAGGTCGTCGACGGCGCCCCGGTCATGGCGGCGGCCAGGCACGTCAAGAGCGACGCCGAGGTCGAGGACATCCGGGCGGGCATCGAGGTCGCCGAGGCCGGTGCGCGGGCGATCGGGGCGGCCTTCCGCGTGGGGGCGGAGCAGGCCGACGCCTACCGCGCGGGCATGGTGGCCATGATGCGACCGGGTCTCGCCCTGCCGACCATCGCCTGGTGCCCCGGCGCGTGGGGCGAGCCCCGGCCCCGGCTCGTCGCCGTCCCCCGCGGTCGGGTGGCGGACGGGCTGTGCGTGGCCGCCGAGATCATGCCCGGCTACCAGCACGTGGTGCAGGTGGCCGAGCCGTTCATCGCCGGGCGGGTCCTGCCGG
This sequence comes from Umezawaea tangerina, assembly GCF_003002815.1. Taxonomy (GTDB): domain Bacteria; phylum Actinomycetota; class Actinomycetes; order Mycobacteriales; family Pseudonocardiaceae; genus Umezawaea; species Umezawaea tangerina. Next base: position 250,346 of record NZ_PVTF01000011.1, read on the forward strand.
AGCAGCAGGACGCGTTCGACCTCAACATCGCGGCCTTCGAGGCGGCCAGGGCGGCACTCGTGCCCGGCGCGACGTGGCGCGAGGTGCGGGCGGCCGCGACGGCGGTCGCGGCGGGCACCGGCTCGGAGATCTGCTTCCTGCTCCACGGCGGGTTCGACGGCCCGCTGTTCATCCCGAACGACACCCCGGAGGCCGTCCTCGACGACCCGGTCGAGGAGGGCGCGGTCTTCATCTGCAAGCCGACGGCGTTCCCGAGGTCGGCGGGACGCGTCGTCGCGCGCAGCTACGACGTGAGCTGGGGCGACATGGTCGTGGTGCGCAAGGGCGGCGCGGAGCGGCTGGGCACCCGACCGCAGCTGCTCCACTCCTGCGCGTGAGAGAGGCCGGGGCCGGGCACGGTGGTCGTGTCAGGCCCCGGCCGGTGCGGGAGCGGCGAACGACAGCGTGGCGGCGAGGCCGTCCGGCGGGTGGCCGGGGTGCCACGCCGCGGCGACGAAGCGGTCCGGGCGCACCAGGACGAGGTGCCCGGCGTACGGCGCGGTCTCGGCGTCCAGACCACCGTCCACGTCGACGATCGCTCGACCGGTCGCGAACCGGTCGTCCACCGCCACCTGGACGACCGCGGTGACGGGGGAGCCGACCACCGCGGCCGCGGCGGCGAGGTCGTCGGCGCCCACCCCGACCCCGAGCAGCGCCCACCCGTGGCCGAGCACGTCGTCGAGGAGGCGGACCGCGCCGGTCGCGGTGTCGAACACCCTCGGCTGGCCGAGCATGACGCCGACCTCGGCCGAGGCACCCGCCACGACCATGCCGTCGCGGTAGCGGTGCTCGGGCCGGTAGCGCATCTCCTCGTAGAACGCGCGGGTGCCGGGGTCCCGCAGCGCGGCGGCGAAGTGGGCGTCCCGGCGGCGCGCCAGCCGGGGGTCGGTGGTCATGACGATCCGCCCGAGGCGTTCGGACAGCCGGACCGTCGCCTCGGCGTGCGGACGGCGTTCGGACTCGTAGCTGTCGAGTGCCCACTCGGCGAGCCCGCCCGCCAGCACGTCGGCGATCTTCCAGCAGAGGTTGGCGGCGTCGCGGATGCCGGAGTTGAGGCCCTGCCCCGCGAACGGCGGCATCATGTGCGCCGCGTCGCCGAGCAGGAAGACCGGCCCGACCCGCCAGCGGTCGGCCACCAGGGCGTGGAAGCGGTAGACCACGGCGCGCTCGACCTGGGCGGGCTCGACCCGCCGGTGGGGCGCGAGCAGGCGTTCGACCACCTCGAACGGGACCTCGTCGCCGGGCGTCCCCTCACCGTCGTGCAGGAGGAACTCGTAGCGGCACCGGCCGTCCCGTCCCGGCACGATCACGTGCGGTCGCGCCGGGTCGGCGTGGTGCATGCCGTAGCGCTCGTCGTGGTGGTCGCCGACGACGTCGACCACGAGCCACGACTCCGCGTGGCTGCGCCCGGACATCCCCACGCCGAGGGCGGTGCGGACGCCGGACCGGCCACCGTCGCAGCCCAGCGCGTACCGGGCGCGCACGGTGGTGGCTCGCCCGTGCTCGCGGAAGGCCACCTCGACCCCGTCCGCGTCGCGGAGCAGCCCGGTCACCTCGGCGCCCATCCGCACCTCGACCCGCGGATGGGACAGGAGGTGCCGGTGCAGCGCGCGTTCCAGGTCCGGCTGCGCGAACGGGTTCTTGAACGGGTGGCCGTGCCGGAACGGCCGGGGCGCGCGCACCTGCACCACCGCGCGGCCGTCGCGGTCGTAGTAGCGGGTGCCGATGCCGGGCACGATGATCCCGAGCACCCGGTCGACCACCCCGGCCGCCTGGAAGGCGCGCAGCGACTCGTCGTCGAGGCTGATCGCCTTCGGCTCGTCGCTGGTGGTCGCGTTGCGCTCCAGCACCAGGACCTCCACGCCACGTGCCGCCAGCAGCGCCGCCGCGGTCAGGCCCACCGGGCCCGCACCCACCACCACGACACGGGTCGTCGGGTCGTTCGACATGGGTCCCCCTCGTGGCTGTCGCGCGGCAGGTGTCGTGCTCGCGAGTGGGCGGCACTGCCTCCGCAACCACAGCCTACCTACTGACTAACAGGACACAAGACCTGCAATGTGGGACATGTGCTATCTTCGGTCGCATGATCCACGTGTCCACCCGACCGGCTCCCGGTGTCGACCGGGGCCCGCGGTCGGCAGGAGGTCGGCCATGACGGCCCAGCCGGACGACATCGGAACGGAATGGGGCGAGGTCCCGACCGAGGACGGCCCGATGGGCCTCTACCGCGCGGGCGGTGACGCCACCTCGGCCGTCGTCGTCCTCCAGGAGGCGTTCGGGGTGAACGACCACATCCAGGACGTCACCCGCCGGTTCGCCGCCCTCGGCCACCTCGCCGTGGCGCCGGACCTGTTCCACCGCACCGGTACCGGCGTCCTCGGCTACGAGCGGCACGCCGAGGCCATGCCGCTGATCGGGGCGATCGACGCCGGGGCGATCACCCGCGACGTGCGGGCGGTCTTGGCGCACCTCGCCGAGCACGACGGCGTCCCGGCGAACCGGGTCGCCGTCGTGGGCTTCTGCTTCGGCGGCCGGGCCGCCTTCACCGCGGCGACGTCGATCCGGGGACTCGGGGCCACCGTCGTCTTCTACGGCCCCGGTATCGCCGCGGGCCCGCACGCCGTGCTCGGCGACGCGGGCCGGATCGACGCCCCGCTGCTGGTGCACGTCGGGGGTGACGACCCGACGATCCCGGCCGACCAGGTCGCGGCGGTCGACACCGCGCTCGCCGCGCTCCCGGTGCCCGCCCGGCAGTTCGTCTACCCCGACGCGGGACACGCCTTCGCCTGCGACGCGCGGCCTGCCCTGTACCGCCGGGAGGCCGCCACCCTCGCCTGGGACCGCACCACCGCGTTCCTGGCCGACCACCTGCCCCTCGCCCACTGACCGGACGATCCGGAGGAGCGACGATGCCCACCGTCACCGAACACCTCGTGCTGTTCGGCGCGGACGAGCCCCTGCGCGTGCTCGACCGCGACGAGCACCTGCTGCTGGCCGAACCGCGACCGCACCCCCTGATCCCGATCGCGCTGTGGAGGGAGCACGCGCCGCTGGAGGTCGTCCACCACCCCGTGGAGTTCCGCGCGCAGCCGTTCGCCCCGCCCCGCGGGGTCTACGAGAACGACAAGCTGCGGGTCGAGTGGCAGACGATGGACAACCGCCAGCCCTTCTACCACCGCAACTGCGACGTCGACGAGATCTCCTACCAGATCGACGGGGAACGCACGCTCATGACCGAGCTCGGGGTGGTCGAGCACCGGCCGGGCGAGTTCTCCCGGCTGCCCCGCGGCGTCGCGCACGACAACCGGGGCCGCCAGGAGTCGCACCTGCTGTTCTACACACCGGCTCCGGTCGCCGAGGAGTGCGCCGCGGTGCGGGAGTCCGAGCCCGTCATGCCGCCCTTCCCCGGCTGGGAGGCGGGCCCCGCGAACGAGGCGGTCACCCAGTGCCTCGGCGCGCCGGGGCACGACGTCGCCGTCTTCCCCGTCGACGAGCGGCGGCTGCTCGACCAGGTGCACCAGGAGAAGGAGCGGCTGCGGGTGCTGCGCGGCGCCGGGACCGGCACGACCTGGCTCTACCGCAACGACCACATCCGGATCGGGATGGCCGCGACACCGCCCTCGACGGGACGCACCTACGTGCGCACGCTCGACGCCGACGAGGTGCAGTACCAGGTGAGCGGCACCCGCACGGTCGTGACCCAGCGCGGGATCGTCGAGCTGCGGCCGGGCGACTTCCTGCTCGTCCCGCTCGGTGTCGCCCACACCTCCGTCGCGCACGAGCAGGGCGAGCACGTCCGCGTGCTGTGCGACCGCGAGCTGCCCCGGATCGGCGAGGTCGACCGGGTCGCGGTGCCGTACGCGCCCGAGCTGCTGGCCGCCGTCCGGCGCGCCGGGGCCGCGTCGTGACCGGCACCGGCAGGACCATGCTGGCCGCCCGCGTGGAGGCGGGCTCGACCACCGTCGCCCTCGTCCGCGTCCCGGTCCCCGAGGTCGGGCCGCAGGACGTGCTGGTGCGCGTCGTCTCCGCGGGTGTCGCCCCCGGCATCCTGCGACTGCTCGCGAGCGGCGGGTTCCCGAACCTGCCCACCACGATCGGCCACGAGGCGGCGGGCACCGTCGAGGCCGTCGGCCCGGCGGTGTCCGGCATCGTCCCCGGTACCAGGGTGAGGGTGCACCCCAACCTCACCTGCCTGCGGTGCGCCTACTGCACGTCGGACCGCGAGATGATGTGCGAGCAGAACGCCATGATCGGGCACGCCGCGTTCGGCACGGGCGCGAAACCGCTCTACGACGCCTACCACGACGGCGGGCTCGCCGAGTTCGTCCGAGTCCCGCACTGGCTGGTCGACCCGCTGCCCGACCGCGTCGGCTTCGAGGTCGGCGCCAAGGTGCACGACCTCGCCAACGCCGTGCGCGCGTTGAAGTGCGCCGACCTGCGCGACGGGGCCGCGGTGGTCGTCACCGCGGCGACCGGGGCGATGGGGACGGCGACCGTGGCACTCGCGGCGCGGTTCGGGGTGGCGCGGCTGGTGCTCGTCGGCCGGGACGCGAAACGGCTGGCGGCGGTCCGCGAACTGGCGGGCGACCTGCCCACCGACACCGTCGCGACCGACGACCTCCCGCCCGACTGGGCCGCGAACGGCGGCCTCACGACCGTGCTGCGCGGGCTGCTGCCCGGCGGAGCCGACGCCGTGCTCGACTACGCGCCCGAAGGCGTGCTCGGCACGCAGGCGCTCCACTCGATGGCGACCGGTGCCACGTTCGTCCACATGGGAGGCAACTTCACCGGCGAGCTGGTCCCGATGGCGGTCATGATGGTCCGGTGCTGGCGGCTGGTCGGCACCCGCGCCAACACCAGGGCCGACGTCCGCGACGTGCTCTGCCTCATCGGCGACGGCTCCGTCGACGCCGACCGCCTGATCACCCACCGCTACCCGCTCGACGACATCGGCACCGCCCTCGCCGAGATGCAGGCCCGAGAGGAACCGATCTGGATGGCCGTGGTCACCCCGCCGCAGTCGGACACCGCCCTGTAGACGCCCGTCGCGGCGCAGGAACACTGCGCCGCGACGGTCAGGGGATCCGGCGCACGAGGTAGCGCCAGCCGGCTTCGAGCTGGTGCGGTGGCCAGCACTCCTCGGCCTTGCGGCGCGTCTCGTCCTCGTCGGGCAGCGCGCGGGGTGATCCGGCGGCCATGGCGACCAGCTGGTCGCGGCACGCGCGGTCCAGGAGCACGGCGTGCATCACGGCCGCGCCGACGGTCGGGCCGGTGGTGACGATGCCGTGGGCGGGCAGCAGGGCGGCGGGTGCGCTTCCCAGTGCCGCGGCCAAGGCAGCGCCCAGTTCGGGTGTGCGGACCAGGCCGGTGGTCGCCTGGAAGCGGGGGAGGCCGCGGGCCGCGAAGAGGGCGCCCGCGTGCGACAGCGGGAGCAGGGCGGTATCCAGGGAGGCGAACGTCGTCGCGCCCGCCGAGTGGGTGTGCACCGAGCACACGAGCGAAGCGTCGGCGCGCAGGACCTCGAGGTGGATGGAGCACTCCACGTGCGGGGTGCCCTCGCCCTCCAGCACCCCGCCGTCGAACGAGACGAGCTGGAGCCGGGGGCCGGTCACCTCCGCGAGACCCCAGCCGGGCTGCTTGATCCAGACGCCCCGGCCGTCGGGGTCGCGCACGGCGACGTGGCCCCAGACCATGTCCTCCTGCCCGGCGGCGGCCAGGGCGTGGGACGCGGAGATCGTCAGGGCGCGCGCTTCCTCCGACGTCGTGGGGACGCTGGGCTTCACTGGACGGGCAGGTAGGCGGGACCGGCCTCGGCGAGCAGCCGTTCGGCCTCGGCGTGGATGGCCTCCGGGGACTGCCCGAGGTCGATCGTCTTGCGGAAGGGCTGCCGGACGTCGCGCTCCAGGCGCAGGTAGACCTCGTTGCGGTTGCCCTCGGGGTCGAAGAAGTAGATGCCGAACGCGTTGCCGTGCGTGACCTCCTGCTGCACCTCGACCCCCTCGGCCGCGAACAGGTGGTGGTAGCGGATGAGGTCCTCCAGCTCCTCGACGCGCCACGAGACCTGGTGCTGGAGCTTCGCGCCCGGCACGGCGGTGCGGCCGGTCTGCAGCACGAACTCGTGGTGCTCGGTCTCGGGGTGCGAGCTGAGGAACACGATGCCCAGCTCGGCGTCCTCGTCGGTGACGGTCAACCCGATCACGCGCTCGTAGAAGTCGCGCATCCTGGCGAGGTCGAAGACCCACAGTCCCGTGTGCCCCAGCTGCGAGATCGCCATCTTGACCTCCTGAGTCCTGTTTAACAGGACGTGTGGACTGTTTTATGGGACAACGATACGATTCGGGTCCGGTCGCGTCAACATCGAGGGAGGGCGACGACCATGCGCCTGGCCACACTGCGCCACCACGGGCGGACCCGCGCCGCACGGCGCGACGGCGACTCCTACGTGCTGTTCCCGCACAGCGACGTCGGGACGCTGCTCGGGGACCCGGACTGGCGTGTGCGCGCCGCCACGGGCGGGGGTGCGACGGTGCCGGTGTCCGAAGTGGACTACGCGCCCCTGGTCCCGCACCCCAACAAGATCGTCTGCCTGGGCCTGAACTACGCGAGCCACATCGCGGAGATGGGGCGCGACGTGCCCGCCTACCCCACGCTGTTCGCCAAGTACGACGGGGCCCTGATCGGCGCGCGCGACGACGTCGTGCTGCCCGCTGTCAGCGACCGCGTCGACTGGGAGGCCGAGCTCGGCTTCGTCGTGGGCCGAACGGCCCGGCACGTCCCGCGCGACGAGGCCATGGACCACGTCGCCGGCTACACCGTCGTCAACGACGTGACCGCGCGCGACTGGCAACGGCGCACCAGGGAGTTCCTGTCCGGCAAGACCTTCGAGTCGACGACACCCGTCGGGCCGGAGCTCGTCACCCCCGACGAGCTGGGCGACCCCGGCGCGACACCCGACCTGGAGATCCGGTGCGAGGTCGACGGCGAGGTGATGCAGCGCTCGCGCACCTCGGACCTGCTCTTCGGGATCGCCGAGATCCTGTCCTACGTCAGCGACATCATCACCCTGCACCCCGGCGACCTCATCGCCACCGGCACGCCCGGCGGTGTCGGCGACGGCCGCGACCCGAAGCTCTACCTCGGGCCCGGCCAGGTGCTGCGCACCGTCGTCGAGGGCCTGGGCGAGCTCCGCAACACCTGCGTCGCCGAGAAGAGCGCTTGAGTCCGGGCCTACCCGGTGAGCTGGGCGAGGTTGCGCACTAGGGTGTCGAGGAGCTTGTCGTCGGCGGGCCAGGGGAAGTCGTGCAGGGTCGACCGGGTGCCGACGTAGCCGTGCAGGGCGAGCCAGAGCGCGGTGGCGTCGACCTCGGGGTCCTGGCTGCGGGAGCGGCCCGCGCTCACGCAGTCGCGGATGCCGTCGAGCAGGAACGCGAACGCGTCGGCCCCGGTCATCGTCTCCATGTCCTTGTCCAGCTGCTCGCGCCGGTCGGCCGGGGGGACGGTGAACAGCACGCGGTACTGGTGGGGCTGCTGGAGGCCGAAGTCCACGTAGGCGCGGATCGCCGAGTGCAGGCGGTCGACCGGGTCGGTGATGCCGTCGACGGCGTGGCGGATGTGGGTGGTCAACGCGTGGAAGGTGTTGTCCACCACGGCTTGCAGGACGTCGTTGAGGTCGGCGAAGTGGGCGTAGATCGACGGGGCGGTGATGCCCGCCGTCCTGGCCACGGCGCGCAGGGTGACACCCGCGCCGCCCGACTCCTCCAGCAGGCGGGCTGCCGCGCGGACGATCTCCTCGCGCAGGTGACCGCCTTGACCTCGGGGGTTGGGGGCGCGGCGCGCTGCTTGCGGCACGGGACTCCTCTTCGCTGTCGACGCGGGTCGGGGTCCGAGCCTAGCAGATGGCAAAACGCCTGTAATCATGGATCACGAAAATTAGGGTTTACAGTCGTTTAGCGTTGACGTACGTTCCTCCTCGGGGAAACGGCCGTTTCCCGCTGATCAGGTGAGGAGATCGTCGTGAGGTACGTGGCGCAAGCGGTCCTGGACGCCCCGGTGGAGCGCGTGGACCTGGCGGAATGGCTTTTCACCCTGACCGACGCCGAGTACCGGGCGGCCGCGCGGGGCCACCACGCGGCGGGTGTGAGCGTCGACGACCGGGGGCGCGGGACGGTCAACGTCGAGTCGGTGGGCGGGAACCTGCTCGTCCAGCACTACCGGGCCGAACGCGCGGACCCCGCGTTCGTGGAGATGTACTCGGCCACCACCCGCGCCTACCTCTACCACCTGGTCCCGTTGACGTGCCGGGTCAGGTGGATCCTGGAGGCCGAGGCCGGGGACGAGAGGTCGTCGGTGTTCTCGTGCACGGTGGACGTCGACCTCCCGCTGCCGCTGCGCGTGCTGGCACGGGTGACCGCGATGCCGTTCTTCCTGCGCAGGCACCTGGTCGAGGAGACCGCCGGTTTCGCCGCGGACATCAACCGCAAGCTCGCGCTCGCCCGCGCGGCGTGAGCCCTCGCGGCACGGGGTGACCGGCTCAGGGTGCGCCGGTGGCCGGGTGCTCCGGCAGCGCCCTGGTGTAGACGTCGGCGACACCGCGCAGGAACGAGGAGATCTTCTCCCTGGTGTCGGCGTCCGCGGCACCCAGCAGTCCGTCGAGGCCCTCGATGACCGGCGCCACGTACCGGTTCGCGAGCGCCTCGGTGCCGGGGTCGACGGCGATCACCATCTTCCGCCGGTCCGAGTCGTGCTTCGCGCGCCGGATGTGCCCGCCCGCCTCCAGTCGCTTGAGCACCTGGGCGGTGGCCGCGGTCGACAGGCCCGCGGCCCTGGCGAGGTCGGTCGGCGTGCTCGGGCCGCGGGCGATGAGGTGGTAGACGACCTCCAGGCCCGTGCGGTCGATCCCCAGCGCCGTCGCCATGGAGCGTTCGAACCACTGCTGGCGCACCGCCATGACCTGGAGCAGATCCCGCAGGTGGGGGACCGGGGAGTCCGTCGTCACCACCCACCCCTTCGTCCGGTCCTCCGTGGACGGATCGGCGCGACCCGTCTCGGCCGCCGATGGTCTCACGACCCGGCGGACCGCGCGGCGCCGTCCAGGTACTAGGACATCATACTGTTGCACCAGTTGCTAACTGAGTTTACTATCTCGAGGTGACCTCCTCCCGAACCGCTCTGATCGCCGGCGCGAGCATCGCCGGTCCGGCCCTGGCCCACTGGCTCTCCCGCTACGGCTGGGACGTCACGGTCGTCGAACGGGCGCCCGCACCGCGCACGGCCGGGCAGAACATCGACGTGCGCGGTGTCGGCGCCACCGTGCTGGAGCGGATGGGCATCCGCGACGCCGTGGCGGCCCGGCGCACCGGCGAGCTCGGAGCCTCCTTCATCGGACCCGACGGCAAGGTTGCCGGCGTCTTCCCCGCGGGTGCCAGCGGCGTCGACGGCGCCACCGCCGAGCTGGAGATCCTGCGCGGCGACCTGTCCGACCTCCTGGTGGAGGCGACCGCGGGCGAGGTCGAGTACGTCTACGGCGACCACGTCACCGAGGTCGAGGACACCGCGGACGGGGTGCGGGTCCACCTGCGCTCGGGCGCTGTCCACGACGTGGACGTGGTCGTCGCCGCCGACGGCCTGAACTCCACCACCCGCGAGGTGTTCGGCTTCCGGGTGCCCGTCCACCACATCGGACTGGAGTCGACGTACTTCACGATCGACCGCGCGCCCGAGGACGACGACTACTGGCGGTGGTACAACCCCGGTCGCGGTCGTTCGGTGCAGCTGCGCCCCGATCCCTACGGCGGGATCCGCGCCGTCCTGTCCCAGCTGGTGTCGCCTGCCTGGGCCGCGGGCTCCGTCCGGCGGACCCGTGCGGAACAGGTCAAGCACCTGCGCGGGGCGTTCGCCGACGCCGGGTGGCACACCGACCGGGTCCTGGACGGCCTGGTGACCGCCGACGACCTGTACTACGAGCACCTCGGACAGGTCAAAGCGCCGCAGTGGTTCCACGGCAGGACGGTGCTGGCGGGGGACGCGGCCCACTGCGCGTCCCCGTTGAGCGGCATGGGCACCACCCTGGCCCTCACCGGCGCCTACGTCCTGGCGGGTGAGCTGGCCCGCCACGACGACCACACCGACGCTTTCTTCGAGTACGAGCGGATCATGCGGCCGTTCGTGGCGCGCGCCCAGAAGCTGCCCCCGTTCGGCCCGCGACTGGCCACTCCGGTCTCCAGGTTCGGGGTGGCCGCCTTCGCCGCGGTCGTCAAGGTGGTGTCCAGTCCGCCGCTGCGCCGCCTCGGGGACAAGGTGGCCTCGCGTCCCGCCGACGCCGTCGACCTGCCGGACTACCGAGCCCTCGTCCGCCTCTGACCGCCGCCCGCACCCATCGATCGGAAGGATCTCCTTGTCCTCCAAGCCTTTCCCCCGTCGGACCCCGCACCGGCCCACCTCCGGGCTCCTGGTCGCCAGTGCCCTCGCCGCACTGGCCTCCACCGCGATGTCCGCCGCCACCACCGGTGTCGGCATCCCGGAGCGGACCCGTCGCCTGCTCGTCGCGGGCGACGGGAAGGACCTCGACTTCTGGGTCGTCGCCACCGCCGTGCGGACGTACTCGGTGACCGGACCCCTGCTGTGGTCCCTCCTGCGCCGTAGGGTGCCGTCACCGGGACTGCTCGTCGCGGCGGGCCTCACCCAGTTCGGCGACGCCTACCTGTGCCTGCGGTCGAGGAACCCGGTCGGCGCCGTGGGCACCGGGGCCTTCGGCCTGCTGCACCTGGTCGCCGCCCGGAAGGTGGCCTCCTGATCAGGTCGCCGAGCACGCCGAACCGTTGAGCGCGAAGGAGGACGGTGCGGCGGTGTCGCCGCTGTGGCTCGCCTGGAAGCCGATGTCGACCGAGCCACCGGCCGGGATCGTCGCGTTGTAGCCGGCGTCGCGGGCGCTCACCCGGCCGGACGCGGGGGAGTAGGTGGCGTTCCAGCCCGAGGTGATGGACTGCCCGCCGGGCAGGGTGAACGCCAGGGTCCAGCCGTTCACCGCGGCGGCGCCGGTGTTGGTGACGGTGATGCTCGCGGTCAGGCCGTTGTTCCAGGCGTTGACCTTGCTCGAGATCCGGCACGAACCGGTTCCCGGCGTGGTGGTCGTGGTGGTGGTCGTGGTCGTCGTGGTGGGGGTACCGGGGCCGTCGAGTCCGAAGAAGGCGACCGCACTCGCGGCCATGCCGGTGGACGGGAGGCTGTGCCCGGCGCCCTGGACGCTGTAGGCCTCGACCTGGGTGGTGCCGGAGGAGTCGGCGTAACGGCGGCGGTTCCAGCCTGCTTGCGGGGTGTCGGTCGACGTCGGTGTCTGGCTCAGGCCGAACACGTCGGTCCACTGCTCGATCGACTCCTGCAGCAGCGAGTAGGGCACGAGCGTGTCGTTGGTGCCGTGCCACAGCTGCAGACGCGGGCGCGCCCCGGTGTAGCCGGGATTCACCTGCCGGACCGCGTCGCCCCACTGCCGGGGCGTGCGGTCCGCCCCTCCGCCGCCGGTGCAGCGGCTGCTGCCGGGCGGGTAGTCGGCGGCGTTCGCGAAGCAGTCGAACGGCACGCCCATGAACGCCGCGCCCGCCTTGAACACGTCCGGGTACAGCGCGAGCATGTGGTCGGTCATCATGCCGCCGGACGACGAGCCCGTGGCGAAGACCCGGTTCGGGTCGCCGCCGTAGCGCTGCTCGACGTAGCCGACCATCGACACGATGGACACCGGGTCGCTGCCTCCGCCGCGGCGCTTCGCGGCGGAGGACCAGGTGTCGAAGCACTTGCCGAACCCGGCCTCCTGCTGGGCGCTGGGGTACACGACGACGAAGCCGAACCGGTCGGCCAACGACGCGAACTCGCTGCCCGAGTAGAAGCCGGGCCCCGAGCCGCCGCACCCGTGCATGGCCACCACCACCGCCGGACTGGCCGGGCGCGAGTCGGGCACGTAGACGTGCATCCGCATCCCGCCGGGGTTGTCGCCGAAACCGGTGACCTCGACCAGCGACGCCGCCGACGCGGGCGGGGCCGCGGTGGCGGCGAGGCCGCCGACGACCAGCGATGTCACCGCTGCGAGGAGCAGACTGGCTTTGGTCTTCATGCGCTCGACTCCCTTGTCCCCGGTACGTGCGCGCGGGGAGTACGACGTCGACTTCGTCGTCGACTTCACTTCGGAGTGTGGCGCGCCATGTTCACGCTCACAAGACATAGCCCACTATTCCAACTCCGGGTTCGGCCGATCGGTCCAGGTGGAACAGTCCGGAGTGCTAATCGTTGTGCGGCAGGAGTTGTGGGCGTTCTGACGAAATGTCCTTCGGATCGTCCACGAGGATTAACGCTAACATTTAGCAAGATCGGCATGATGTCTCGCGGTGCCGGGCTCAGAAGTTCTTCTTCGCCACCGTCCACGGGCTCCTGGAGGCGAGGCCCGACGGGTCGAGGATGTAGGACCGGGCGGTCCGGTTGCCGTTGAGCACCATGTCCAGGAACTGCACGACGGTCGTCATGCCGTCGCCCACCTGGTTGCCGGAGATGAAGCCGACGTGACCCGCCTGCGGCTGCCTGGCGAGCACGGCGGGAACGGTGGCCTGGTCGTAGTTGGCCTGGTTGTTGGCGTAGGCGACGTCGGAGGATCCGCCGTCCAGGAACAGCGCGGGTGTGTGCAGCTTGGCGAGCTCGGAGCGGGGGTAGCCGAAGGAGCCGTCGGCGAAGAAGCCGCTGTTCAGGGAGACCACGGCGGACACCCTGCGGTCCTGGGCCGCGACGAGGGCCTCCAGGCCGCCGCACGAGTGGCCCGCGGTGGCCACCTTGGTGAGGTCGAGCCGTTGGGACAGCGGCGATCCGGAACGGTTCTGCTCCCGTTCGGCCCAGGAGATCGCGTCGGTCAGCAGGGACGGGATCGGCGAGCCGCTGGGCAGGCCGTTGGCCGAACCGTTCACCGAGCCGATGTCCACCACGACGAAGCCCTTGGACGCGATGATCGTCAACGCGCGGGTGACCTCGCTGTTGTTCGTGTGCGCGCACGCGCCGTTGCCGAACGCCAGCACGGGCAGCGGACCCCCGACGGCCTGCGGGTTCGACGGGCGCAGGACGGTGAAGCGGATGTCGCCGTAGGCGCCCTCGCGGGTGACGGCGAAGTTGTTGTCCACCATGGGTCGGTCGGCCGGCGTCGAGGTGGTCGTCGTGGTCGTCGTCGTGGTCGTGGGTGTCGCCGACCCGGTGCACACGACGTCGTTGAGCGTGAACGTCGAGGGGGTCGCCGGACTGGCACCGGAGGTGGCGTTGAAGCCGAACGAGACCGTCGCGCCGGTGGCCAGGTCGCCGTTCCACGCCGCGTTGGTCGCGGTCACCCCGGCGCCCGACTGGGTGTGCGTCCCGTTCCACGACTGCGTGATGCGCTCGTCACCGGGGAAGGTCCAGGACAGCCGCCACCCGGTGAGCCGGTCGCCCAGGTTAGTCACCACCACGGTCGCCCCGAACCCGCCCGGCCACTCGGAGCCGACCGCGTAGTCGACCCGGCAGCCCGCGGTGGCGGAGGCGGGAGGCGAACCGATCAGCGCGGTGGCGCCCGCGACCACCGACACGGCGATCCCGGCGGCCGCCATCCGCCTGGTGCGGGAGTCGATCCTGGGCACGGACATCGCTTCTCCTCGGTGGGATGACGGCAGGGGCCCGGCGCCCCCACGCCCGCCCTGAATCGGGGTGGGGGCACCGGAGTCGTCGGCGGATCTGTGCGCCACATCTGTTATCGCTAACAATTGGCGGTCCGCAGTCCACTCGGGACCATTCGCCCCAGCGGTGTCGGGATATCGTCCGCGCCCGGCTGCTCCCGACTGTGGACGAAGAAATGGTCCCGGTCAAGGACCATTGCGGCTGTCTCATTCGGATGGCCCACGTGGTGCGTGCCGGTTGGCCCGTTGTGCTGCTTGAACGCGGAGCTAAAGTTAGCGCGAACATTTAGCACGTCGGAGGCATTGACCGCCGTTTGCGGCCGTGGTTACCGTGACGACGGCGCCAAGCAGGGGAATCCCCGCCGACGCGCCGCCCGATATCCGCGCGCCACCGCCGTTGCCGGAGTCGCAGGCATCTCACGTGTGGAGCTCGGGCAGGGAATTCCCGATCTCGGCCTGCCCGAAGACATTGGAGAAGCCCGTGACCTTCCGCGTGCCCCTGCTGCTCGTCGTCGGAGCACTGGCGCTGTCCGCCGCGTGCACCCCCGGTACCGGTGGCGGCGGGGGAGGGGACGGCAGGTCGTTCGAGTTCTGGTCGTTCGCCGCCATCAACCAGAAGGTGTCCGTGGACGCCTACCACGGCAAGCACCCGGACGTGCAGGTCAAGCTGACCGAGGTGGGCACCTCGACGGAGACGGCCCAGGCGCTGACGACCGCGCTGGCGGGCGGCAAGGTCCCGGACCTGGTGCTCATCCAGGGCGACAACCTGCCGAAGTTCGTCCAGCAGCCCCAGAACTTCGTCGACCTGAGGACGTTGGGCGCCGACGACGTCAAGGGCGACTACCTGGACTGGGTCATGAAGCAGAGCATCGCCAAGGACGGCGAGGTCCTGGGCATGCCCACCGACGTGGGCGGCATGGCCATCGCCTACCGCACCGACCTGTTCGCCGCCGCGGGGCTGCCCACCGACCCGGCGGCCGCGAGCGCGCTGTGGCCGTCGTGGGACGCGTTCATCGAGACCGGGAAGCGCTACAAGCAGGCGACCGGCAAGGCGTTCCTGGACAACGCCGCCACCAGCGTGTTCTACCAGGCGGTCAACCAGGTCTCCGAGAAGTACTACGACGACGCCCGCAATCTGGTCTACGACCGCAACCCCCAGGTGAGGGCGGCGTTCGACCTCGGCGTCAAGGCCGCCACGGCCGGGATCACCGCCGGGCAGTCCTCGTTCGAGACCGCCTGGAGCGCGGGCCTCGCGCAGGGCCAGTACGCCGCGGTGGCCGCGCCGTCGTGGATGCTCAACACCATCCGCAGCACGGCTCCCGACACCAAGGGCAAGTGGGCCATCGCGAAGATCCCCGGCGGCGCGGGCAACTGGGGCGGCAGCTACCTGGCCATCCCCAAGCGCGCCAAGAACCCGCAGGCCGCCTGGGACTACATCAAGGAGATGCAGTCGCCCCAGGGGCAGCTGGAGCACTTCACCCGCGTCGGAGCCCTGCCCTCGACCCCTTCGGTCTACCAGGACGACAAGCTCGCCTCGTCGAAGGACCCGTTCTTCTCCGACGCGCCGACCGGGAAGATCTACACCGACTCGCTGCTGGGCCTCAAGCCGTTCTACATCGGCCCCGACAGCGCCACCATCGGCCAGGAGTTCCTCAACGCCATCACCAACGTCGAGCAGAGCGGCGGCGACCCGGCCACGGCGTGGGACGACGCGGTGCGCAACATCAAGACCGCCATCGGCGGGTGAGCGGCGTGGTCGTCGCGCTCGTCCCCGCACCGCGTGCGGCACCACCGGCACCCGTCCGCAGGACCGCCAGGGGGCTGGGGGAGCGGCTGGCGCCCTACGCCTACATCGCCCCGTTCTTCGTCCTCTTCGGGATCTTCGGGCTGTTCCCGTTCGCCTTCACCTTCTACGTCGCCCTGTTCGACTGGAACCCCATCGGCGACCAGGTGTTCATCGGCGTGGACAACTTCACGCGGATGTTCGCCGACCCCAGGTTCTGGAACGCCGCCCGCAACACCGTGAGCATCTGGTTCCTGTCCACCGTGCCGCAGCTGTCGCTGGCACTGGTGCTGGCGCACGTGCTCAACCACGCCAGGCTGCGCTTCGCGCTGTTCTTCCGGATGTCGGTGCTGGTCCCGTACGTCACCTCGGTGGCGGCCACGGCGATCGTGTTCGCGCAGCTGTTCGACCGCGACTACGGGATGCTCAACTGGCTGCTCGGGCTCGTCGGCGTGGCGCCGGTCGACTTCGTCCAGTCCACCGCGGGCAGCCACGTGCTGATCGCCACGATGGTGACCTGGCGGTGGTTCGGCTACACCACGCTGCTCTACCTCGCCTCGCTGCAGGCGGTGCCGCTCGCGGTCTACGAGGCCGCGGCCATCGACGGCGCGGGGCCGTGGCAGCGGTTCCGCCACATCACGATCCCCTCGCTGCGACCGGTGATCATCTTCACGGTGGTCACCTCGACCATCGGCGGCCTGCAGATCTTCACCGAGCCGCTGCTGATCGCGACCGGCGCACCGCTGACGTGCGGCGCGGTGCGGCAGTGCCAGACGTTGACGCTGTTCCTCTACGAGCAGGGTTTCGGGGAGTTCGAGTTCGGCTACGGCTCGGCGGTCGGCGTCGCGCTGTTCGCCATGGTGGTGGTGATCGCCGCGGTCAACTACCTGCTGGCGGGCCGGATCAGGGCGGACCGGTGACGGCCGCCGCGCCGCGCGTGCGCGGCCACGGCCGGGTCCGCTGGTGGACCTACGCGCTGCTGGCCGCCGCCGCGGTCGTGTGCCTGTTCCCGCTGTACTGGATGTTCGTCGTCGCCACCAACGACACCGCGACCGCGACGCGGATGCCGCCCGCGGTCGTGCCGGGTGGCAACTTCCTCCACCTGCTGGGTCTGGTCCTGGACACCGTGCCGTTCGTGCGGGCGCTGCTCAACAGCCTGTTCGTGGCCGCGGCCATCGGTGCGGGCCAGGCCGTGCTGTGCGCGGTGGCCGGGTTCGCCTTCGCCAAGCTGAGCTTCCCCGGTCGCAACACCCTGTTCCTGGTCGTCGTGCTCACCATGACCGTGCCCACCCAGCTGGCCGTGATCCCGCAGTACATGATCATGTCCTGGCTGGGCTGGGTGGACACCCTCCAGGCCCTGGTGGTGCCCGGCCTGGCCAGCGCCTTCGGGATCTTCTGGATGCGCCAGCACATCACCGCCACGATCGACGACGAGCTGGTGCAGGCCGCGACGATCGACGGCGCGAGCACGTGGCAGGTGTTCTGGCGGGTGGCCTTCCCCATCGTGCGCCCCGCCGCGCTCGTGCTCGGCCTGTTCGGCTTCGTGACCGCCTGGAACGACTTCCTCTGGCCCTTCATCGTGCTCAAGACCCCGGAGCGGTACACCGCGCAGATCGCCATCAAGGCCCTGCAGAACAGCTACGACGTCGACCTGGGGCTGGCGATGTCCGGCTCGTTCCTGGCCACCGCGCCCCTGGTCGTGCTGTTCGTCCTGGTGGGACGGCGCATGGTCGCGGGCATCCTCGACGGCGCCTTCAAGGGGTGACCCCCGTCCCGACGACACCAGGAGAGACGAGCCCGTGGACGCGGAAACGACCGACTGGCACTACGACAACCCCGTCATCCCCGGATTCCACCCCGACCCCAGCGTCTGCCGGGTCGGCGAGGACTACTACCTGGTCTGCTCCAGCTTCGAGTACTTCCCCGGCGTCCCGGTGTTCCACAGCCGGGACCTGGTGCACTGGCGGCAGATCGGCAACGTCCTCGACCGGCCGGCCCAGCTGCCGCTGCCACCCGACGCCGCGGCGTCCGACGGCATCTACGCGCCCACGATCCGGTACCACGACGGCCGGTTCTGGATGATCACCACGAACGTCTCGCACGGCGGCAACCTCATCGTCACCGCCGAGCGACCGGAGGGCCCGTGGTCGGACCCGGTGTGGATCGACCTGCCGGGCATCGACCCCGACCTGGCCTGGGACGAGGACGGCGACTGCTGGTGCGCCTTCCAGGGCGTCCAGGTCGCCCGCGTCGACCCGGAGGCGGGGAAGGTGCTGGAGGGGCCGTTCCCCGCCTGGTCGGGCACGGGGCTGCAGTGGCCGGAGGCGCCGCACCTGTACCGGATCGGCGAGTGGTGGTACCTGATGATCGCCGAGGGCGGCACCGAGCGCGGCCACACCGTGGCCATGGCGCGCGCCCGTTCTCCGCGCGGCCCCTGGGAGGCCGCGCCCGCCAACCCGATCCTGACCCACCGCGGCACCGCCCACCCGGTCCAGAGCACCGGCCACGCCGACCTCGTCACCACCCCGGACGGGCAGTGGTGGATGGTCCTGCTCGCGACCCGGCCGCGCGGGTACAGCCCCGGTTTCCACGTCCTGGGCCGGGAGACGTTCCTGACGCCGGTCCGCTGGGAGGACGGCTGGCCGGTCGTCGGCCCGGTCGCCCTGCGGGAGCGGGGTCCGGGCAGTCCGCGGCCCGTGCGGGCGCGTCCGTCGCGAGACGACTTCGACGACCCCGCGCTCGACCCCCGGTGGATCTCGCCGCGGTCGCGGCCGGACGACTCCTGGTCGACGACCGAACGACCGGGCTGGCTGGCCCTGCACGCCGCGGGCTCCACCGCGGACCGACCGGGCTGCACGTTCGTCGGGCGCCGCCAGGAGCACCCCGCGAGCCGGACCGCCGTGCTCCTGGACCCCGGCTCCGGTCGCGCGGGTCTGTCGATCCGGATGGACGAGGCCCACCACTACGACATCGAGGTCGCCGACGGGCAGGTCGGCGTCATCGCCCGCATCGGCCCGCTGCGCCAGCGGGTCGCGGTGCGGTCCGCGCCTCCCGGACCGCTGACCCTCGTGATCACCACCAGCCCCGACCGACAAGGGCCTCCCGGCGCCGGGGAGCCCACGGGCCTGCACGTCGCCGCGCCGGACTTCGTCGCCTTCCACGTGGGCGACGAGCTGCTCGCCGAGCTCGACGGCCGCTACCTGTCCACGGAGGTCGCCACGGGCTTCACCGGACGGGTGGTCGGCATGTACGCCACCGCGGGCACCGCGTGGTTCGACTGGTTCGACCACGGCCCGCTCGACCCTCCCGGAGTGCCCCTGACCGACTGAAACTTTCGAAGACCGCCAGGCCGTCTGCGTGCTGCTGCGTGTACCGGCCTTTTTGGCGTGTATCAAGGGTTTCTGCTGGTCTGATTGTGGTTCAGGAGGGCGAATACTGGGGTTGATCGGCCGAACAGTTTCGGCAATACTTCAGAAAGTTTCGACGACACGACGTCGTCGGTCGGTCCCCCAGAAGGTGCTCACATGACACTGACAGCGAAGTCGGTCTCACGAGTCGCACTCGTGTCCTCACTGGTCGCCGCGGTGGCGGGTGCCGCGGTGCTCCTGGCGGCCCCCGCCAGCGGCGCCGCCTCCACGCTCGCCGCGGCCGCGGAGCAGAGCGGTCGCTACTTCGGCACGGCGGTCGCGGCGAACAAGCTCGGCGACTCGACCTACGTCGGGATCCTGAACCGCGAGTTCGACATGGTCACGGCCGAGAACGAGATGAAGATGGACGCCACCGAGCCCAACCAGGGCCAGTTCAGCTTCTCCAACGGCGACCGCATCCTCAACCAGGCCCGCAACCAGGGCAAGCGGGTCCGCGGCCACGCACTGGCCTGGCACTCCCAGCAGCCGGGGTGGATGCAGAACATGAGCGGCAGCGCGCTGCGCTCGGCCATGCTCAACCACGTCACGCAGGTGGCGAGCTACTACAAGGGCAAGGTCTACGCCTGGGACGTGGTGAACGAGGCGTTCGCCGACGGCGGCGGTGGCGGTCGGCGCGACTCGAACCTCCAGCGCACCGGCAACGACTGGATCGAGGCCGCGTTCCGCGCCGCGCGGTCGGCCGACCCGAACGCGAAGCTCTGCTACAACGACTACAACACCGACAACTGGTCCAACGCCAAGACCCAGGGCGTCTACAACATGGTCCGCGACTTCAAGTCCCGCGGCGTGCCGATCGACTGCGTCGGTTTCCAGGCCCACTTCAACAGCGGCAACCCCGTGCCCAGCAACTACCACACCACGTTGGGGAACTTCGCCGCCCTCGGGGTGGACGTGCAGATCACCGAGCTGGACATCGAGGGTTCCGGGTCCGGTCAGGCCCAGCAGTTCCAGGGCGTGACCCAGGCCTGCCTGGCCGTCGCGCGCTGCACCGGCATCACGGTGTGGGGCATCCGCGACAGCGACTCGTGGCGCTCCTCGGGCACGCCGCTGCTGTTCGACGGCTCCGGCAACAAGAAGGCCGCCTACACCTCGGTCCTCAACGCCCTCAACTCCGGCGGCACGGGCACGAACCCGACCACCACGACCACCACCACTACCACCACGCCGGGCGAGCAGCCCGGAGGCTGCACCGCGACCTACTCCGAGGGGCAGAAGTGGAGTGACCGCTTCAACGGCAACGTCACCGTGTCCGGCACCGACAACTGGGTCGTCACCGTCACCGTGAGCTCGCCGCAGAAGGTCATCGCCACCTGGAACACCAGCCCCTCGTGGGACTCCAGCGGCAACGTCATGACCGCCCGGCCCAACGGCAGCGGCAACTCGTTCGGCTTCACCATCCAGCACAACGGCAACTGGAGCTGGCCCAGCCTGACCTGCAGCGTCGGCTGACACCCGTGGCGGAGGGCCCGGCACGCCGGGTCCTCCGCCACGCCACGCCGGGACGCAGGGGGTCCGGCGCGGCCACCACGCCGCCGAAGGGGGAGCGGGCGGCGTGGTGGCCGGCGGCGTCCGTCCACTCGGGAGTGCGGACCCCGGTGCTCCGCCTGTCGGGGCCTAGGTGAGCTGGACCGCCACCAGCAGCAGGGTGGCCAGCGCCACCGCCAGGACGGCGGCGAACAGGGGCGCGAGCTGCCTCATCACCGCGTTCTCCAGGTGGGCTCGGCGTCAGGGGGACGTCGACCGTCCTTCGGGGACGGTGGAATCCGACGGGCAGGACGACGAGCAGGTCACGTCGATCGGCGCGGTGGCGGAACCACCCGCACCGCGGAGCTGGTCGCGGAGGTGCCGAACCGCCACCAGTCGACGTTGAGCAGGTAGCCGCTGCCGCCGCTGAACCGCAGGTACAGGTCGCGGGTGCCGGACAGGCCGCTGACGGGGCAGGACACGGTGGTCCAGGTCTGCCACCCGCCGGTGTTGGGGACGGCGCACCGGCCGACGACGGTCCCGGTGGCGCCGCCCGTGCGGACCTCCACGGCGGAACCCGACACGGTGGAGGAGACGCGGGCGGTGAACGTCGTCGCGCCGTTGCCGAACGCGACGTTGCGCACCTTGAGGTTGTCGCCGTTCTCCACGTAGCCGACGTTCATGCCGCCCTCGGACGAGCGCTCGGTCTCGACACCCGAGCCCCAGGCGATGGTCTCGGCCTCCTGGCGGACGTAGGGGTCCAGGGTGTCGGCGGGCGGTGGACCGCCGGTGGTCATGGACAGGGTGGGGATCGAGCCGTCGGCGTTGTAGGAGAACTTCTCGACGGCGACCGAGCGGGTGTAACCGCCCCCGCCGGGCAGCGCGCCGTTGTGGTAGAAGAAGTACGAGCCGCCCTTGAAGTCGACGACGCCCGCGTGGTTGGTGAAGCTGCCGCCCTGCGTGGGCATGACGGTGCCGCGGTAGGTCCACGGCCCGGTCGGCCCCGTCGCCGTGGAGTAGGCGATGAACTCCGAGCAGCACTTGGCCGCGAAGACGTTGTAGTACAGCCCGTTGCGCTTGTAGACCCAGGGCCCCTCCTCGTAGAGGGTGGGCCGGTTGGCGTCACCGGTGCGGGTGCCGAAGCCCGAGGTCGTGAGCGGGATCTTCGTGGCGCTCCCGGAGTAGGAGATCATGTCGTTGTTGAGCTTGACGTACCAGAGGTTCGGGTTGCCCCAGTACAGGAAGGCCTGACCGCTGTCGTCGATCATCACGGTCGGGTCGATCTCGCCGTTCTCCACGAGCGGGTGGCCGAGGGCGTCGCGGAACGGGCCGGTCGGGCTGTCCGCGACGCCCACGCCGATGGCCATCCGGCCGGTGGCCCGGTTGACGACGGGGACGTACCAGTAGAACTTGCCGCCGCGCTCGACGGCTTGGCCCGCCCAAGCGTCCTTGCTGGCCCAGCTGAAGGTGCCGACGTCCATGGGGGAGCCGTGGTCGGTCCAGTTCACCATGTCGGCGGACGACCAGACGCGCCACTCCTTCATGGTGAAGTAGGTGGAGCCGTCCTCGTCGTGTCCTGTGTAGAGGTACACCCGCCCGTCGTGCACCAGCGGTGCCGGGTCGGCGGTGTAGACGTGCTGCACGATCGGGTTGTCGGCCTTGGCGGGCACCGGTGCCGCGACCGCGTTCACCGCGGCCGCGACCAGCGCCAGGCCCAGCAGCGCGGCCGACCGCGCCCTGGGACGGCTCAACGCGGAAGAGGTCATCGTCGTCTCCCTGGCAGTGGTGGAGCCGGGGCGCCGGGGGCGGACCGCTCCGGGCGCCCCGGCGGTCAGGCGGCCGCGCAGGTCGGCGACAGCCCGTCGCCGCTCCCGGTGCCCTGGAAGCCGAACTCGGTGGACCCGCCCGCCGCGACGGACCCGTTGTAGTCGACGTTGCTCCAGGTCACCGTGCCGGTGTCACCGCTGCGGGACGCGCTCCAGGAGCCGGTGACGGTGGTGCCGGACGGCAGCGAGGTGGTCACCTTCCAGCCGTTCAGCGCGGACGAGCCCGCGGCGACCTTGACCGTGGCGACGAAGCCGCCGTTCCAGGCGTTCAGCGACACCGACGCGGTGCAGTCACCGGAACCGGGGTCGGGCGGAGTGGTCGTGGTGGTCGTCGTCGTGGTCGTGGTGCCGGGATCGCCGCCCGGCACGGTCGTCCCGCCCGCGTTGAGGGCGTTGAGGACCGAGGTGTAGGCGGCCTTCTTGTTGCCGGAGCCGTCGAACAGCAGCGGGTTCTCCCCGGTGCGCCACGAGTCGCTGTCGCGGATGCCCCACACCGTGATGCCGGTGCAGCGCGCGACGGCCAGGCAGGCCTTGGTCACCGCGGCGAAACCGTTGGCCTGGTTGGACCCCGCGATATCGAGCTCGGTGATCTGCACGTCCACGCCGAGGTCGGCGAAGCGCTGGATGTTGGCCTGGTAGTCGCCGGGCGGGGAGTTGGTGAGGTGGGACTGCAGCCCGACGCAGTCGATCGGCACGCCGCGGGACTTGAAGTCGCGCACCATGTTGTAGACGCCGGTGGACTTCGCGTTGATGCCGTCGGTGTTGTAGTCGTTGTAGCAGAGCTTGGCACCGGGGTCGGCCGCCCGCGCGGCGCGGAACGCGGCCTCGATCCAGTCGTTGCCGGTGCGCTGGAGGTTCGAGTCGCGACGACCACCGGAACTACCGTCGGCGAAGGCCTCGTTGACCACGTCCCAGGCGTAGACCTTGCCCCGGTAGTGGGTGGCGACCTGCGTGACGTGGTTGATCGCCGCGCTGCGCAGCGTCGAGCCGCTGAGCCCCTGAGCCCAGCCGGGCTGCTGCTGGTGCCACAGCAGTGCGTGGCCGCGCACCCGCTTGCCGTTGTTCAACGCCTGGTTGAGGACGCGGTCGCCGTTGGTGTAGTTGAACTGCCCGCGATTGGGCTCGGTGGCGTCCCACTTCATCTCGTTCTCGGCGGTGACCATCGAGAACTCCCGGTTGAGGATGTTCACGTAGGTCGAGTCGCCGAGCTTGCCCGCCGCGATGGCCGCGCCGAAGTACCGGCCGGTCTGGGCGGCGGCGCCGCCGAGGGTGGTCGCCGCGTTGGCGGCGGTGGTGACGAGCAGGGTCGCGCCGAGCGCGGCCGCGAGGGCCGTCGACACGATCGCCGTTCGGGATACCGACCTCGATGTCAGTTCCATCTTCCACGCTTTCCGAAGACCGCCCGGACCGACCGGGCGGTGATGGTTGTGACGGGTGACCGCGCGCAGGGTCGCGGGGGAAACGTGCGAGCAGAAGTGTCGCAGCGGATGTTTGCGTTCACAAGGCGGGATCCCGCTGGTGGCGGCGATGTTGGTCCCAATGGCCCACTAAAAACCGGGAGCGCTCCCAGATGCCACTTAAAAGGACTACAGCGGTGATCCGCTTCTGTCTCAATTGGAAATTCGGCTAAAGTTAGCGCTAACAATTTTAGCTATCGGAAATGGCCTCAGGCTCTCGGCTGCCCGTGCGGGGAAGGTGTCGGAGCAGGTGGGAGCCGACGACAGCCGGGTGGTGACCCCGGCGGCCGGGGCGGGTCGTAGGACGTCTGACGTCAACGGTGTTACGTATGCCCTTCGCGTGCCATAGTGGGTGGTCCGACGGTGCACCGGAGGGACGATGACGGCGACCAGCCCGCAGCCGACCGCGAGCCCCGACTGGGCTCGACGGCCGACCAACCTGGCCAAGGCGGTCACGGCCGAGCTGGTCCGGCGCGTCGTCCGCGGCGACCACCCTCCCGGCTCCGTCCTCCCGCCCGAACCCGTGCTCGGCGAGCTGTTCTCGGTGAGCCGGACGGTGGTCCGCGAAGCGGTGAAGGTCTTGCAGGAGAAGGGGCTCGTCCAGGTCCGCCAGGGCGCGGGCACCACGGTCACCCCGCCGGTGTCGTGGAACATGCTCGACGAGCTGGTGCTCGCCGCCGTCATCGCCGAGGACGAGAGCCTGGCCATCCTCGACGACGTCGTGGTGACGCGCAGGCTGCTGGAGTCCGACATGGCCCACGTCGCCGCGCACACGGCCGACGAGGAGACCGTCGACCGGTTGGGCGCCCTCGTGGACCGGATGGACCGGCTCGTCCACGACCTCGACGCCTACCACGAGCACGACCGGGCCTTCCACGACACGATCATGCGCGCGTCGGGGAACCGCATCGCCCGCGGCGTGGTGCGGTCGTTGGAGAGGCAGGTCGTCAACTCGGCCGACTACATGGGCGTGAGCGGGGTGGAGCTGTGCAAGGCGTCCAACCGCGGGCACCGGCGCGTCTTCGAACGCATCGCGGCCCACGACCGGGAGGGTGCCTCCGAGGCCATGTCCACCCACATCACCCAGGCCTGGCTGGTGCGCCGCGCCGCCGTGGGCGACCCCGGTCGCCTGGAGCGCTGACCCGCGTCGCCGTGGCCGAGGAAAGGGGAGTCGACAGGGGAGCAAAATGGGGTGAATTGTATTCTCATGATGTTGAAACGTTTTATCGCGGAGGTGTGAACGGTAATTCCCCGATGTTTCCAGCGAGTTAATCGGTGTTAGTATCAGATCATTCAACGGGTGTCCTGCCGGGTACCCATATCCGTTGATTCGGTTGACAGCCGTCGAGACGGAGGATTGCGTTGGCACGACAACGCGTGACGCTGGCAGATGTGGCCAAGGCGAGTGGTGTGTCCCCCACGACCGCGTCCTTGGTGCTGACCGGTCGCGGCAGGGACCTGCGCATCTCCCACGCCGCCGAGCACAGGGTGCGATCGGCCGCGGAGGAGCTGGGGTACCGGCGCGGCACCGCCTCGGGCGCCCCGCGCCGAGGGCGTACCCGGACCATCGGTCTCATCTCGGACTCCACCGCGCCCTCGATGCCGGCGGGCGACATGGTGACGGGCGCGGTGGAGGCGGCGGGCGCGCGCGGCTTCGTGCTGTTCACCGGCGCGAGCGGTGGTGACCCCGCGACCGAGCGCTCGCTGGTCGAGGCGATGCGCGACCACCGGGTGGACGGCATCGTCCTGGCCTCCATGCGCACCAGGAGGGTCGTCGTTCCCAGCGGGCTGGGCGAGGGGCCTGCCGTGCTCCTCAACGCGCTGCCCACCCACCCGTCCGCCGTGCCGTCGGTGCTGCCCGACGAGGTGCAGGCTGGCCGTTCCGCCGCCCGCGTCCTCGTGGAGGCCGGACACCGCGAGGGGGTGCACCTGATCGGAGCGGGCCCCGGTCCCGGCCAGGTCCCCCCGAACAGCATCGCCGCCGTGGAACGCCTGGTCGGCGTCCGCGAGGTGTTCGACGCCGCGGGCGTCGCGGTGGCCGGAGGGCGGTGCTGCGCGGACTGGAGCCCCGAGAACGGCTACGACCTCACCCGCGACCTGCTGCGCCGCACGACGCCGTCGGCCCTGCTGTGCCTCAACGACCACCTGGCCTTCGGCGCGTACCAGGCGCTCGCCGACGCATCGCTGTCCGTGCCGGAGGACGTGTCGGTGATGTCGTTCGACGACCACCCCATCGCCTCGTGGCTGCGGCCGAGGCTGACCACCGTCGCCCTCCCGCACCGCCAGCTCGGGGCCAAGGCGGTCGAGGTGCTGTTCGCGGTCGCCGAGCGCCGGGGCAGGCCGCCGAGCACCGCGGCGGTGCACCGCGTGCCCATGCCCGTGCACCACGGGAGGTCGGTCGGACGGCTCGTCGCCCCGCTGGTCCACCACCGCGCCACGGGTTGACCGCCGGTCACGGGTTCGCCGCGGCGGCCCGTCCGTTCCACCCGGCGCGGTGGAACGGACGGGCCGCCGCGGCACCGTGGTACCGCCATTTCCGCCACGGCTAAATCGCCGCCCACATTTAGCTTTGACGCCCTTCCGCCACCCTGGATACATTGCTCCACAGGGATCGCCGCTAAACCCCACCTCGGCCGGACGCCCGTCAGTCGGCCGCCGTCGACGATGACGATGAGGATTCCGATGCGACGAGCACGAGTGCCATTCGCCCGCGTTCGGCACGCCGTTGCGGCGATGGCGGGTCGCCGGAGATCCGGCGCCCGGTAGCGCGCCCTTCCCATTCCCGTTCCCCGTCCGCGATCCGGTGGCGCGTCCGCCCGCCGGAGCGCCGACGCGCGCCCGTGAGCCGATCCCACACCCAGAAGGGCCTCGCATGAGGACGCTGCTTTTCGGAGTCGTGACCGCGGTGGTGCTCGCCGCGGCGCCCGTCATCGCGGAGGCGACACCGCCGGTGCGGCAGGACGTCGGCGCGCAGGCCGACCCGGTGCGGATCATGCCGCTCGGCGACTCCATCACCCAGGGCGGGTCGATCGGCGGCTACCGCCTCGACCTCGGCTCGAAGCTCCGGTCGAGCGGTCGCGCGGTCGACTTCGTCGGCTCCCTCGCCGACGGCCCCAGCTCCATGCCCGACCGCGACCACGAGGGCCATCCCGGCTGGACCATCGCCCAGGTCGACGCCAACGTCGTCTCCTGGCTGCGGACCTCCACCCCGCGGACGGTCCTGCTGCACATCGGCACCAACGACATGTACGGCAGCGACCCCGGTGGCGCGCCGAACCGGCTCGGCACGCTGGTCGACCGGATCACCGCCCAGGCGCCCGGAGCCGACGTGTTCGTCGCGACGATCATCCCGATCAGCTTCGCCGACCAGACCGTGCGCACCTTCAACGCGGCCGTCACGTCGATCGTGCGGGCGAAGGCCGCCGCGGGCAAGAAGGTCCACCTGGTCGACATGTACCCGTCGGTGTCGGTCTCCGACCTGCCCGACGGCATCCACCCCAACGCCGCGGGCTACGCCAAGATGGCCACCACCTGGTACAACGCCCTGCTGTCGGTGCCCGGCAGCATCGGCGACGGCACGCAGGAGCCTCCCCCGGACGGTGCGTGCGCCGCGACGCCGCGCGTCACGGGCAGCTGGGGCGGCGGGTTCCAGGGCGAGGTGACCGTCGCCAACACCTCCACCTCGGCCCTGACCGGGTGGACCGTCCGGCTGCCCCTGCCCAACGGCCACACCGTCTCCCAGATCTGGGGCGGGACCGCGTCCGGCAGCGGCACCGTCACCGTCAAGAACGTCGACTACAACGGGTCGCTCGCCGCGGGCACCTCCACCACGTTCGGCTTCATCGCCTCCGGCACCGGGACCGCCGCCGTGGGCACCGCCACCTGCGCCGCCGCCTGACCGGTCCCGCTCCACCCGCCGACCGCGATGTCCCCGCCTGCCCGGAAAGGGGTGAGACGATGCCCGCCGGACCACGTCGCCGACCAGCCCACCTCGTGATGGCCCTGCTGGCGGTCGTCCTGACGACCACCGTGCCCGCACCGCCGACCGCGGTCGCCGCCCCCGGCAGTCCCGCGCTCACACCCCCGCTGGGGTGGAACAGCTGGAACAGCTTCGGCTGCGGCGTCACCGAGACGCAGATCCGGCAGGCCGCGGACGCGATCGTGTCCTCCGGCATGAAGGACGCGGGCTACCGGTACGTCGTCGTGGACGACTGCTGGTTCGACCCGAACCGCGACTCGGCGGGCAACCTGCGGGCCCACCCGACGAAGTTCGCGAGCGGCATGAAGGCCCTGGGCGACTACATCCACGGCAAGGGCCTGGGGTTCGGCATCTACCAGGTGCCCAACGAGCGCACCTGCGCGCAGACCAGCGGGGCGCACCCCGGCTCGACCGGCAGCAAGGGCCACGAGGCCCAGGACGCCCGGTCGTTCGCGGACTGGGGCGTCGACTACGTCAAGTACGACTGGTGCTCGGGCGCGGGCAGCCGCGACGAGCAGGTCGCCCGCTTCTCGACCATGCGCGACGCCCTGCGCGCGACCGGCCGCGGGATCGTCTACAGCATCAACCCCAACAGCTTCCACGCGATCACCGGCGACAAGTACGACTGGGGCCAGGTGGCCGACCTGTGGCGCACCACCGAGGACCTGCTCGACATCTGGCAGAACGGCAACACGAACAGCTACCCGATGGGCGTGGGCAACGTCCTGGACGTGACCGCGCCGCTGGCCGCGCAGTCGGGGCCGGGCCACTGGAACGACCCGGACATGCTCGTCGTCGGACGCCCCGGTCTCTCGCTCACCGAGTCGCGGTCGCACTTCGCGCTGTGGGCGCTGATGGCCGCGCCCCTCATGGCGGGCAACGACATCCGCACCATGTCCTCCGACATCAGCGCGGTCCTGCGCAACCCCCGCCTGCTCGCGGTGGACCAGGACCCGCTCGGCGCGGGTGGCCGCCGCGTGCGCGACGACGGGAACGCCGAGGTGTTCGCCAAAGCCCTGTCGGACGGCTCGGTCGCGGTGGGCTTGTTCAACCGGGGGAGCGCCACGGCGACGATCTCCACCACCGCCGCGCAGATCGGCCTGAGCGGCAGCGCGTTCACCCTGCTCGACCTGTGGACGGGCGGCACGTCGAGCACGTCCGGTGCCATCTCGGCGAGCGTGCCCGCGCACGGCGTCGCCGCGTTCCGGGTCTCCGGCGGCAGCCCGTCGGCGAACACGACCTCGCGCCTGCGCGGCGTCGGGTCGAACCGGTGCCTCGACGTCGACAACGCCTCCACGGCCGCGGGTGCCGCCACGCTGATCTGGGACTGCCACACCGCCGCGAACCAGCTGTGGACCACGTGGGCGGGCGGCGAGGTGCGGGTGTTCGGCGACAAGTGCCTCGACGCCGCCAACCAGGGCACGGCGAACGGCACGCGGGTGGTCACGTGGTCCTGCAACGGCCAGGACAACCAGAAGTGGACCCTCGGCTCCGACGGGTCCCTGCGCAACACCCGCGCCGGCCAGTGCCTGGACGTCGAGCAGGCGGCCACCGCGAACGGTTCCCGGCTGGTCCTGTGGACGTGCAACGGCCAGGACAACCAGAAGTGGGTCCGCGCCTAGCGATCGTCGGAAGGGGAGAAGATGTCCCGTCAACGCCAGTGGACGCTGGGCCTGGCCGCGGTGGCGGTCCTCGCTCTGGTGGGTGGCGGTGTCGCCACGAGCCCACCCGTGCACGCCGCACCCGGCTGCTCGTCGTCCCACAACGGTTCCGCCGTCGGAGTCGACTCCGACGGCACGAGGTGCACCGGAGGCGACATCACCGGGTCGACCAGGGGGGCACGGGCCTCGACGTTCGCGAACCCCGTGCTGTGGCAGGACTTCGCCGACATCGACGTCATCCGGGTCGACGACACCTACTACTACTCCGCCTCCACCATGCACTACTCGCCCGGCGCGCCGGTCCTGCGCTCCTACGACCTGGTCAACTGGGAGTTCGCGGGCCACTCGGTGCCGAAGCTCGACTTCGGCGCGAAGTACGACATGAGCGGCGGCCGCGCCTACGTCAACGGGATCTGGGCGTCCTTCCTCAACTACCGCAAGAGCAACCGGACGTTCTACTGGGGCGGCTGCGTCGACTTCGCCAAGACGCACATCTACACCGCCACCGCCGTGGACGGCACGTGGTCGAAGCTGTCCACGATCGACAAGTGCTACTACGACGCGGGCATGCTGGTCGACGACAACGACACCATG
This sequence comes from Umezawaea tangerina, assembly GCF_003002815.1. Lineage (GTDB taxonomy): Bacteria > Actinomycetota > Actinomycetes > Mycobacteriales > Pseudonocardiaceae > Umezawaea > Umezawaea tangerina. The sequence continues at coordinate 280,250 of NZ_PVTF01000011.1, forward strand.
TACGTCGCCTACGGCAACACGACCATCAGCGTCGCCCAGCTGTCCGCGGACGGGAAGTCCGAGGTCCGGTCGCAGCAGGTGTTCCAGACCCCGTCGTCCATCGGCACCCTGGAGGGCGCGCGGTTCTACAAGCGCGACGGCAGCTACTACATCTGGCTGACCAAACCGGCCAACGGCCAGTACGTCCTCAAGGCCTCCAGCCCGTTCGGGCCGTACACCGTGCAGCAGGTGCTGCTGAACATGCCCACGCCGATCTCCGGCGGGGGAGTGCCGCACCAGGGCGGCCTGGTGCGGACGCAGTACGGCGACTGGTACTACCTGGCCTTCGTCGACGCCTACCCCGGCGGCCGCGTGCCGGTGCTCGCGCCGATCACGTGGACCTCGGACGGCTGGCCGCGCATCACCACCGTCAACGGCGGCTGGGGCGCGAGCTACCCGACGCCGAACCTGCCCGCGCCACCCCGGCAGGTGAAACCGATGACCGGGGTGGACACCTTCACCGGGACGGCGCTGGGGCCGCAGTGGGAGTGGAACCACAACCCCGACACGAGCAAGTTCAGCGTGGGCAACGGTGTTCGGCTGTCCACCGCGACCGTCACCAACGACCTGTACTCCGCCCGCAACACCCTCACCCACCGCGTCCAGGGGCCGACCTCCACCGGCACCGCCACGCTCGACCTGACGTCCATGCGCGACGGCGACCGCACCGGCCTGGCGGTGCTGCGCGACTCCTCGGCGTGGATCGGCGTCAAGCGCGACAACGGTCGTAACCGCGTCGTCGTGGTCAACGGACTCACGATGGACAGCGGCTGGCGGACGACCGGCACCGGCACCGAGGTGGCGAGCGCCGACCTGTCCGCCACGAGGATCTGGTTGCGCGCCAACGCCGACATCCGTCCGGGCTCGGGCAGGCAGGCGCGGTTCTCCTACAGCACCGACGGGGTGAACTTCACCTCGTTCGGACCCGGATTCACGCTCAACAACGCCTGGCAGTTCTTCATGGGCTACCGCTTCGGCGTCTTCAACCACGCCACGCAGGCCCTCGGCGGCGCGGTCACGTTGCAGCGCTTCGAGCTCGCGACGCCCTAGGCACGTCGACGAACGGAAGGAGTCCCCGATGACGAGGAAGAAGTCCCTGTGGGCGGCCGCGGTGTCCCTGGTGCTGGCCGCCGCCGGGCTGGCCGCGACCGGCGCGGTCGCCGACACCGGGGCGAGCGCTGCCGTCGGTACCGCCGCGACGACCGCCGGGTGCGGCAAGGCCCCCGGTCTGGCGAGCGGCACGCAGACGATCCAGAGCGGGGGCAAGAACCGGACCTTCATCCTGCGGGTGCCGGGGAACTACGACAACACCCGGCCGTACCGGCTGATCTTCGCCTTCCACTGGTGGGGCGGCACGGCGAACGAGGTCGCCTCGGGCGGGACCAGCGGCACCCCGTGGGCCTACTACGGGCAGCAGGAGCTGTCCGACAACAGCGCCGTCCTCGTGGCACCGCAGGGCATCGACAACGCGTGGCCCAACAACGGCGGCGAGGACGTCGCCTTCGTCGACGCCATGACCAGTCGGATCGAGGCCGCCCTCTGCGTCGACACGACGCAGCGCTTCGCGACGGGGTTCAGCTACGGCGGCGGGATGAGCTACGCGCTCGCGTGCGGTCGGGCGACGGTCTTCCGGGCGGTCGCGGTGTTCTCGGGCGCGCAGCTCAGCGGCTGCGACGGAGGCACGCAACCCGTCGCCTACCTCGGGATCCACGGCATCGGCGACTCGGTGCTCGCCATCTCGCAGGGCCGGGCGTTGCGCGACAGGTTCGTGCGCAACAACGGGTGCACGTCCCAGAACCCGCGTGAACCCGCGGCGGGGAGCCAGACCCACGTCACCACCGAGTACTCGGGCTGCCGGGCCGGGTACCCGGTGGTGTGGGCCGCGTTCGACGGCGGGCACCTGCCGGGCGCGGTGGACGGCTGCGCCTGCGAGAGCGGTGTCCGGACGTGGACCAAGGGCGAGGTCTGGAAGTTCTTCTCCCAGTTCCAGGGCACCACGCCGAACCCGACGACGACCACGACCCACCAGGGGCAGCGCTGCCAGGTGGAGTACCGGACCAACGCCTGGAACAGCGGCCTGACCGCGGAGGTCGTCATCACCAACACCGGTACCCAGCCGTACACGGGGTGGGAGCTGGTGTTCACGCTGCCGGGCGGGCAGACGATCACCTCCGGGTGGAACGCGTCCTACTCGCCCACCTCCGGCCAGGTGACCGCGCGCAACGCCTCCTACAACGCCGACATAGCCCCGAACGCGTCGGTCGGCATCGGTTTCCAGGCGAGCCACACCGGTGACACCGCCAAGCCGACGTCCTTCTCGCTCAACGGCGCGGTCTGCGCCACCGCCTGACCGCGCACCGGACACCCTGCCGGGTCCACCGCACGTCCCGACACCCCGGTACCCCGAGAGGAAACCCGATGAAGCTGGGAAAGCAGGCCGTCGCCGCGAGCGTGCTCGCGAGCTCGCTCCTGACCGCGGTCGTGGCCTTGGCGGTGGGCGGCGGACCGACCGCCCTGGCGGCCGACTCGGCGTTCTACGTCGACCCGTCGAGCTCCAGCGCGAAGTGGGTCGCCGCCAACCCCGGTGACTCGCGGGCGTCGGTCATCCGGGACCGGATCGCCTCGGTGCCGCAGGCGCGGTGGTTCACCACCACGAACACCTCGTCGGTGCGCGCGGAGATCAGCTCCTTCGTCGGCGCGGCCGCCTCCGCCGGGAAGATCCCGATCCTGGTCGTCTACGACATCCCCAACCGCGACTGCGGTGGGGCCAGCGGGGGAGGCGCGCCGTCCCACTCGGCCTACCGGGCGTGGGTGGACGAGGTCGCCGCCGGGCTGGCCGGTCGCCCGGCGGCGATCATCCTGGAGCCCGACGTGCTGCCGATCATGAGCAACTGCCAGAGCGCGGACCAGCAGAACCAGACCAAGGCGTCCATCGCCTACGCGGGCAGGAAGCTCAAGGCGGGCTCCTCGCAGGCGAAGGTGTACCTCGACATCGGCAACTCCGCCTGGCTCAGCCCGTCGGAGGCGGCGAGCAGGCTGCGGGCCGCAGACGTCTCCAACAGCGCCGACGGCATCTCCACCAACGTCTCCAACTACCGCACCACCTCCGACGAGGTCGCCTACGCCAAGGCGGTGCTGAACGCCGTCGGCGACAGCAGGCTCAAGGCCGTCGTGGACACCAGCCGCAACGGCAACGGTCCGCTGGGCGAGGAGTGGTGCGACCCGGCGGGGCGGGCGATCGGCACGCCCAGCACGACCGCTACCGGGGACTCCAGGATCGACGCCTTCCTGTGGGTCAAGCTGCCGGGCGAGTCGGACGGCTGCATCGCCTCGGCGGGCCAGTTCGTCCCGCAGCGCGCCTACGACCTGGCGATCGCGGCGGGCCCGACCACGACCACCACGACGACGACCACGACGACCGGGAACCCCGCAGGGGGCTGCGCGGTGTCCCACCGGGTGGTGAGCCAGTGGTCGGGCGGGTTCACCGGCGAGATCGTCATCACCAACCGGGGGCCGTCGATCACCGGGTGGACCCTGTTGTTCTCGGCGCCGGGCGTGTCCGTCACGCAGGGCTGGAACGGGACCTGGACCGACACCGGGGACGTGGTCCAGGTCGGCAACGCCTCGTGGAACGCGACCCTCGCGTCCGGTGGCCAGACGACCGTCGGCTACAACGCGACCTACAGCGGGTCGACGCCGCCGTTCACCTCGGCGTCGTTGAACGGTGCCGCGTGCTCGTGACCGCGCGGTCCGTCGTCTGAACGGTGTCCCGCCCGGTCGTCGTCACCGGGCGGGACACCGCACGCCGACTCCAGGTGGGCCCACCTCGTCGCCGGGGCTCAGCCCGTCCGGTGGGCCGCCAGCAGCGGCAGGAACAGGTCGTCGACGATCGACCGGACGCGGTCGGGGTCCACCGGCTTGAGGGCCATGAGCATGTCGTGGCGGACCAGGTCGAAGGGCAGGGCGAGCACGGGCTCGGGGACGCGGTCGAGGTCGATCTCGCCACGGGCGTGCGCGCGCTGGTAGGCGGTCCGCCGGTGGGGGAGCAGCTGGTCGCCCGCGATCTGCTCGCGGATCCGGGCGGGGGACATCCCGGTGTCGGCCAGCAACCCGGAGAACGCGGCGCCTGCGGCGATGGCGAAGAAGCCCGCCAGGGCCTCGCTCACCGAGGTCAGCTGGGCGATCAGGTCTCCCCGCAGTGTGCCGGTGTCGGGCACGGCGACCGGGTGGGCGGTCCGGTGGTGCTCGAGCGCGGCGAGCACGAGCCGGTCCTTGTTGGGCCAGCGGCGGTAGAGCACGGGCTCGCTGGTGCGGGCGCGGGCGGCGACGGACCCCATGGTCAGGCGGGCGTACCCGACCTCGACCAGCTCGTCCCAGCCCGCGGTGAGGATCGCGGACTCCAGCTGCTCGCCGTGCCGTCGACGCCGGGCCGGTTCGGCCGCGTTGGTGACCACCGCCCGAGGATAGAAAGGTTTGCCTTTCTCCTCAACCCGACGTAGCTTCGGAGAAAGTGATCCCTTTCTTGTAGTGGAGACGTGATGACGGCAGAGCCGACGACAACCGAGGTCCTGGTCGTGGGCGCGGGCCCGACCGGCCTGACGCTGGCCTGCGGGCTCGCCCGCCTGGGCGTCCCGTTCCGCCTGGTCGACGCGGCACCCGGTCCGCGACCGGGGTCGCGGGGCAAGGGGGTCCAGCCGCGCTCCCTGGAGATCTTCGAGGACCTCGGGATCGCCGACCGCGTGCTGGCGGTCGGTAGACTGGCGATGCCCCTGCACTCGACCGCGCCCGACGGTCGGGTGACGCGCGGCGGGGCCGTGCCCGAGTCGCTGGCCGACCGCCCCGACATCCCCTACGCGGCGAGCCTGGTCACACCCCAGTGGCGGGTCGAGGAGGCGCTGCGGTGGCGGCTGTCCGAGCTCGGCGGCGCGGTCGGGTTCGGCACTGCCCTGGTCGGTTTCGAGCAGTCGGACGGCGGCGTGACCGCGCGGCTCGTCACCGGCGGCGTGCCCGAGACCGTCACGGCCCGGTGGCTGGTCGGCTGCGACGGCGGCCACAGCGCCGTTCGCAAGCAGGCGGGCATCCCGTTCGTCGGGGAGACGCGCGAGGAGGTCCGGATGGTCATCGCCGACCTCGCGGTCGACGGCCTCGACCGAGAGGCCTGGCACGCGTGGCAGCACGAGGACGGCCTCCTGAGCCTGTGCCCGCTGCCGTCGACCGACCTGTTCCAGTACGGGGCCTCCGTCGCGCCCGGCGCGGAGCCGGGGCAGGACCTCGCGGCGCTGCGGGCGGTCCTGGAGCGGCGGACCGGCCGCACCGACATCCGCCTCCACGACCCGGAGTGGTCGTCGCTGTGGCGCGCCAACATCCGGCTGGCCGACCGCTACCGCGAGGGCAACGTCCTGCTCGCTGGCGACGCGGCGCACATCCACTCACCCGCCGGTGGGCAGGGCATGAACACCGGTGTCCAGGACGCGCACAACCTCGGCTGGAAGCTCGCTGCGGTCGTGAACGGCGCGTCGCCGGAGCTGCTCGACAGCTACGAGGCCGAACGCCGGCCGGTCGCCGCCCACGTGCTCGCCCTCTCCAACGCCCGCCTCGACCAGGTGCTCAAGGCCAACGCGATGCCCACCCGGCGCGACGCGAGCACGATCCAGCTCGACGTGGGGTACCGCGGCTCCCGGCTCGCGTGGGACGACCGCGACGAGGCAGCGGCACTGCGCGCGGGCGACCGCGCCCCCGACGCGACGGAGCTGGCCGTGGTCGACGGCGGCCGACGGCTGTTCGACCTGACCCGCGGCGCCCGGTTCACCCTGCTGGCGTTCGGGCCCGATGACACGGTTGGGCTCGCTGGTCCGGCGGGGCTCGCGGTCAGGACCCTGCACGTCGTCGACCACCCGACCGGGCCCGACGACGTCGTGGACACCGGGAAGCACCTCGCGGCCGCCTACGGCGCGACCGACCGCACCCTGGTGCTGATCCGCCCCGACGGCCACGTCGGGCTGATCTCCGACGCGGGCGACGCCGGGGCGGTCGCGGACTACCTCGCCGCGATCGGCTGATCAGCCGCGGTGCCCGCCCGGTGTGCCGAGGCGGGTGAGCGCGGCGGCGCTCGGGCTGCCCGGTTCGGCGGTGTACAGCACCAGCCGCAGGTCGGTGCCGGGCACCACCAGGGTCTGGCAGTCCAGCACCAGGTCGCCCACCACGGGGTGGCGCAGGTGCTTGCGCAGCGTCGTCACGGGGCGCACGTCGTGGTCGCGCCACCCCGCGGCGAAAGCCGGGCTGTGCGCCGCGAACTCGTTGACCAGCTCGCCGATGACCCGGTCGTTCGGGTAGCGGGCGCCCGCCGCGCGCAGCTGGGCGGCGGACTGCCGGGCGAACTCGCCCTCGGCGCCCGGCGGCGCCGAGCAGAGGTCGCCGCCCAGCAGGATGGACAGCCGCACGGTGTTGCGGTCCTGCGCGGGCAGCCGCGCGAAGTCGGTGACCAGCGCGGCCGCGGCGTCGTTCCAGGCCACGACGTCCTGCCGGTCGTCGACCAGGTAGGCGGGGATCGCCCCGAGCCGGTCGAGCAGCAGGAGGGCGTCGGAGGGCACCGTCCCCCGGTCGGCGTCGGTGCCGGGCGGGACCTGCCCGGCCAGCCGCGCCACGTGGTCGCGCTCGGCCGCGGTGAGCCGCAGGGCCGTCCCCAACGCGGCCAGCACCTCCGGTGACGGGCGTGGCGCGCGGGCCTGCTCCAGCCGTTCGTAGTAGCTGACCGACATCCCGGCCAGCGCGGCGACCTCCTCGCGGCGCAGGCCGGGGGTGCGCCGCGAGCGCTGCCCCGGTGGGTGGGTGGCGCCCGCCGGAACCTGGTCCGGACGCAGGGCCTCCCGCCTGCGGCGCAGGAAGTCGGCCAGCTCGCCTCTGCTCATCGCCCCCATCGTGGCACGGGCGCACCGGCCTGGCCACGGACCAGTGGTCCGGGGCTCAGCCGTCCGTTCCGAGGCCCGCCGGTCCGCGGCCAGCCTGGAGCCGCACACACCGCCGAGCACTGGAGAACACCGTGCCGAGTACTCCCGAGGAGACGGTCCGCCGTCTCCTGGACCTGTTGCTGGCCAAGGACATGGACGCCGTCGCCGACCTGTGGGCGCGGGACGGCGTCGCCGAGTTCCCGTTCGCCGCGGGCACCTCGCCGCGCGAGCTGGTCGGGCGCGAGGAGGTCCGCGGCTACCTGGCGGGCTACCCGGACCTGGTCGACGTGCGGGAGGTCCCCGAGGTCACCGTGCACCACACCCGACAGCCGGACACCGTCGTGGTGGAGTTCACCGCGACCGGGACCACCGTGCGCACCGGGGAGCCCTACCGGCTGGACTACATCGCGGTGGTCGTCGTCGTGGACGGGCTGATCCGCCGCTACCGGGACTACTGGAGCCCGCTCGCCACCGCCGCGGCCGCCGGGACGTGGTCCGAGCTGCTGGACTCGCTGCGCCCGGAGACCGCGCGATGACCGGCGTGCTGGTGACCGGCGGCACCGGGAAGACCGGCGGCGCGCTGGTGGACCTGTTGCGCGACAACTGTGTTCCGGTCCGGGTGGCCAGTCGCCACCCGGCCGCGGACGACCCCGGCGCGGTCCGGTTCGACTGGTCCGACCCGACGACGCACCCGGCCGCGCTGCACGGGGTGGACCGGGTCTTCCTGGTGCCGCCGGTGCAGAGCGTGGACCCGATGCCGAGCGTCGGACCGTTCCTGGCCATGGCACGCCGCCTCGGCGTGCGCCGGGTGGTGCTCCTCGGCTCCGCCATCGTGCTGCCCGACGCCCCCGGCGCCCTGGAGCTGGCCGCACAGGTCCGGGCCAGCCCCGGCTGGGTCGTGCTGCGCGCGTCCGGGTTCATGCAGAACTTCCTGAGCCCGCACCCGCTCGGCGAGCACATCCGCCTGCACGGCGAGATCCGCACGTCCGCGGGCGACGCCAGGGTGGGCTGGATCGACGCGCGCGACATCGCCGCCTCCGCCGCCGCCCTGCTGACCGGCTCCGCCGCCGAGCCCGACTACCTGCTCACCGGCCCCAAGGCGCTGAGCTACCGGGACGCCGCGGCGGTCATCACCGCCCACGCCGGACGCCCGGTCCGGCTGGTGCGCGTCGACTCCGCCGAGGTCGCCGCCGGCTACCGGGCGGCCGGTATGCCCGCCGAGTTCGCCGCCGCCCTCGCCGCCGTGGAGGACAGCGCAGGGGCGGGAGGGGACGACCAGGTCAGCACCGCGGTGCTCGACCTGACCGGCCGTCCGCCCCGCACGTTCACCGGGTTCGTCCAGGAGCACGCGACCGCGTGGGCGCGAGGACGGCCCGGGCGCTGACCGGTCAGCGCGACGCCAGCGCCTCCAGGGTGGCGCGGGCGCCGTCGCGGTGCAGCGACGCGAGGAGGCGGAGGTAGGTGGAGGCGAACCGCTCGTCGTCGGCGAGGTCGGCGAACACGTCCCGGTTGCGGATGAAGGCGAGCGGGTCCTCGCGCTGGGACCTCGCCAGCGGCACGAGGGTGGCCTTGAGCCGGTCGACGACCTCGATCGGCTCGCCCTGCTCGTCGACGCCCTCGGCGTAGCGCGCCCACGCCGCCACGACGGCCGTGGCCCGCTCGATCTCCCCGCCGTGCTCCAGGTTGTGCCGGATCACCGGCAGCACCCACTTCGGGATGCGGTCGGAGCTGTCCGCGCACAGCCGCGCCACCGTGTCGCGCACCTGCGGGTTCGAGAACCGCTCGACCAGCTGCCGCTGGTAGGCGTGCAGGTCGATGCCGGGCACCGGCGACAGCGTCGGCGTCGCCTCCCGGACCATGTAGTCCAGCAGGAACCCGGCGAACAGCGGGTCCTGGCTCGCCTGGGACACCAGCCGGTGTCCGGCGAGGTAACCGAGGTAGCCGAGCGCCTGGTGGCCCGCGTTGAGCAGCCGCAGCTTCATCAGCTCGTACGGCTCGACGTCGGCGACGACCTGCACGCCCACGTCCTGGAACTCCGGCCGCCCCGTCCCGAAGTCGTCCTCCAGCACCCACTGGGTGAACGGCTCGCACACCACCGGCCACCGGTCCCGCACCCCGAACCGCTCGGCGACCAGGGCTCGGTCCTCGTCGGTGGTGACGGGGGTGATGCGGTCGACCATGCAGTTGGGGAAGCGGACGTTCGCCTCCACCCACTCGCCCAGCTCCGGGTCCCGCAGCCGCGCGTACGCGGTGAAGCTGCGCCGGGCGGCGTGCCCGTTGCCCTGGATGTTGTCGCACGACAGCACCGTGAACGGGGCCAGCCCGCGCTCGCGGCGGCGGGCCAGCGCCTCGACGACGAGCCCGAACGTCGTGCGCGGTGCGGCACCCGGCTCCAGGTCGTGCACGACACCGGGGTCGTCGGCCTGGAACTCGCCCGTGACGGCGTCGAGGTTGTAGCCGCCCTCGGTGACGGTGAGCGAGACGATCCTGACCGCCTCGCCCGCCATCTTCTCGATCACGGCCTCGGGGTCGTCGGGCGCGAGCAGGTACTCCACGATCGAGCCGACGACACGGGCCTCCTGCCGCCCGTCCGGGTGCTTCTCCACCAGGGTGTAGAGCCCGTCCTGGGCGGCCAGCGCGTCGCGCACACCGGCGTCGCCCGGCAGCACGCCCACACCGCAGATCCCCCAGTCGAGCGCCTGCCCGCGGTTCATCAGCTTGTCCAGGTACAGCGCCTGGTGGGCGCGGTGGAAGGCGCCCACGCCCAGGTGGACGATCCCCACCGCGACCGCGCTCCGGTCGTAGGTGGGCATGGCCACCTCGGGACCGAGCGACGACAGCGAGGCCGCCGACAGTGCCGCCACCGGAAAGTTCATTCGACCGCCCCCGCACCAGCTCGTCCTGCCCCCGCCGACCCGGCGATGACCACCAGAAAGGTACACGCCGCCCGACGGGGCGACCCCGCGAGCGATCCGGTGCGCCGGGTGGCATCCCGGTGGGCGGGAAGGGGAACGGCGCGTCGGTCCACTTGCGACCGGCCGGACAGGACCTGCGGACGCCCACCACCCGGTGCCGTCGGGATGGTGGGCGTCCGCCAGTCCTGTGAGGACCGACCGGTGCCGGACCGCCGTCACCCCCGGTACTTCCGGCCCACCGCCTCCGCGGCCTGCTGGCCCTTGTCCAGGGCCTCCTGCACCGTCTGCCTGCCCGCGATCACGGCGCTGACGTCCTGGGAGACCTTCGTCCCGAGGTCCGGGAACTCGGGGATGCCGACGAACTGGATGCCCGGAGCGGGCCGCGGCTGCACACCGGGGTTCTTCGGGTCGGCGTTCGCGATCGCGTTCCTGGTGGGCTCGGCGAACGCCCGCGCGACCTCGAGGTAGTCGGCGTTGGCGTAGGTCGACGCGCGCTTGCCCGCGGGCGCCTTCGCCCAGCCGAGCCGGTCGCCGACGAGCTTCTCGTAGTCCTTGCCCGACGCCCACGAGATGAACTTCCAGGCGTCGTCCTGCTTCTTGCTCGCCTTCTGGATCGCCCACGCCCAGGTGTAGAGCCAGCCGGAGCTGCGCGTCTTCACGACCGGTGCGGGCGCGTAGCCGATCTTGCCCTTGACCGGCGAGTCGTCGGCCTCCAGCGTGCCCGCTCCCACCGTCGCGTCGTACCACATCGCGACGCTGCCCTGGACCATGTCGTTCAGGCACTCGGTGTACCCGGCCTGGGCGGCGCCGCTCTCCCCGTGCGCCTTGACCAGGTCGGTGTAGAACCGCACGGCCTCGGTGAACTCCGGCGCGTTCACCCGCGCGTTCCAGTCCTGGTCGAACCAGGTGCCGCCGAAGGTGTTGACCACGGTGGTCAGCGGGCCGAAGACCTGGCCCCAGCCGGGCTGGCCGCGCAGGCAGATGCCCCGCATGTCCGGCTGCGCGTGGTCGACCCGCGCGGCGATGTCGGCGACCTCCTGCCAGGTCGGGGCGGCGGGCATGGTCACGCCCTTGGCCTCCAGCACGTCCTTGCGGTACATGAGGAACGACGACTCGCCGTAGACCTTGCCGTCCGCCGCGGTGAGCGACGACGTCATCGGGGGCAGGACGTCACCCTGGTCGAACGCGGTGTCCTTGGCGATGTGGTCGTCCAGCGGCGCCACCCACCCGTTCTTGGCGTAGATCGGGATCTCGAAGTTCGACAGCGTGGCCACGTCGTACTGGCCTGCCTGGCTGGTGAACTCCTGGCTGATCTTGTCGCGGACGTCGTTCTCGGGCAGCACCGTGAAGTCCACGGTGATCCCGGTCCGCTTGGTGAAGTCGTCGGCCGTCAGCTTCTGCAGGTCGACCATCTGCGGGTTGTTGACCATCAGGACCGAGATGGCCCCGCCGCCGTCCCCGCCGCCGCTGCCACCCGCTCCGGAGCACGCCGCGGTGCCGACCAGCACCGCGGCGGCGACCACCGCGCCCGCTCGTCCCCAACTCGTCATCGAGTCCTCCAAGGATCTCCGTGCGCCGCCCGTCCTGGCCGCGCCGCTGTCATCGGCCAGGCCGGAACGCCTGTCCTCGATCGGGGTCCACGACCAGGTCCGCGCGGTGGCGGTAGGACGCCACGAGGTCCGCGTTGCGCTGGTCGACGCGCGCCGCCCACTCCCGGGCCGCGGCCGCGGGCTTGCCGAACGCCACGTGCCGGGCCACCAGCCTGCGCCGGCGTCCGTGCTCGTCCACCTCGACGTACCAGGTCTCGGTGAGGAACTCCCCGGCCCGCGCCCACTCCCCGTCGAACAGGAGGTAGTTGCCCTCGGTGATGAGGAGTTCCGCGGAGGGCGGTACGGGGATGCTCCCGGCGATCGGCTGCCCGACGCGCCGGTCGAACGACGGTGCGTACACGACCTCCCCGTCGGTCGCGGAACAGCGCCCCAGCAGGGACGCGTACCCGGCGGTGTCGAAGGTGTCCGGCGCGCCCTTGCGGTCGAGGCGGCCCAGCCGGGACAGCTCGTCGTCGGCGAGGTGGAAGCCGTCCATCGGGACGCGGGCCACCTCCCGTCCGGTGGAGCGGAGCCGTGCGGCGAGGGCGTCGGCGAAGGTCGTCTTGCCCGAGCCCGGCGCGCCGGTGATGCCCAGCACCGCCCGCCGTCCGCCGCGCGCGAGACCGCGGGCCCTGGAGGCCAGCACGGCGAGCAGGGGCTCGGCGCTCGACGTCATCGCGGCCTCCTCGCCACCGGCCGGGCGGCCCCGGCGGAAGCAGAACCGTAACCTCGTACAACCGGTTGCGCAACCGGTTGTACGAGGTGGATCGATATACTCCCGATCATGCGGAAAGGCGTTGTTGTGACCATGGCGGACGTCGCCCTGGCCGCAGGGGTCAACAAGTCCACGGTCTCGCACGTCCTCAACGGCACCCGGATCGTGTCGGACTCGACCCGCGAGCTCGTGCTGGAGGCGATCTCCGCGACCGGCTACCGGCACAACGTCGTGGCGCGGTCCCTGGCGACGTCGACGACCATGTCGCTCGGGCTCGCGATCTCCTCGGCCGCGAACCCCTACTTCGGCGACCTGATCCGCGCGGTCGAGGCGAGCGCGAGCGCGGCCGGGTACATGCTCATGCTCGCCGACACCCACGACGACGCGGACGTGGAGCGGCGCGTGGTGGAGGAGCTGCTGGGTCGCCGCACCGACGGGATCCTGCTGGCCCCGTCGGTCAACGCGATCGACCGGGCGCTGCCCTACCTGGAGTCGACCGGGGCGCCGACGGTCCTGATCGACCGCTTCGTCGACGCCGAGCTGGACCAGGTCGGCTCCGAGAACACCGACGCGACGGCACGTCTCGTGGAGCACCTCGCCGAGATCGGCCACCGCCGGATCGCCATGGTGTGCGGCCTGCGCGGCCTGCCGTCGACCTCCGAGCGCGTCGACGGGTTCCGGCGGACCGTGGCCGCGCTGAGCCTGGACGACGATCCCGGCCTCGAGCTGGACGGCGGCAGCGACGCCGCGCGGGCCGAGCAGGTCGTGCACGAGCTGTTCTCCGGTCCCGCCCGACCCTCCGCCGTCGTGGTCGGGAACAACGCGATGACGATCGGCACGATGCGGGCGCTGCGCCGCCTCGACCTCCGGGTGCCCGCCGACGTCGCCCTGGTCTGCTACGACGACTTCGAGTGGGCGGACCTGTTCGAACCGCGGCTCACCGCGATGGAGCAGGACGTCGCCAGGATCGGCGGCATCGCCGTCGACCTCGTCGTCCAGCGCATCCGGGACCCGTCCAGGCCCGCGCGGCGGCAGGTGCTCGACCCGACCTTCCGCCACCGCGACTCGTGCGGCTGCCACCTGTCGGGGGCTCGCCCGGCGTGACCGGCCGCGGGTGTCCTGGACGGTTCCCCCGACGCTCCCGCGCCCGCACCGGGTCGTCGCGAGCACCGTCCGCCCCGGCGTGATCACGTCGCTAGAGTCACGGCCGTGACGGACCTGACCGACTCGGAACAGCGCCTGGTCGCCGCCGTCGGATCGGGCGAGGTGCTGGACCTGTCCGGGCCTGGGGACCGGTCGGTCCGGGCGCGGGTCGTCCGCGACCTCCTGCGCGGCGTGCTGACCGCGGACCCTGACCCGCGCGGCGTGCGGCTCAAGGGGGCGGTCGTGGAGGGCGAGCTCGACCTGACCGACCTGCGGACGGCGCTTCCCCTGGTGCTCCTGGCGTGCACGAGCGACGAGCCCCTGGTGCTGGTCAGGGCGCACCTGCCGCACTGCGACCTGACGGGGTCGCGGTTCCGGGCGGTCGGCGCCGCCTCCCTGCGGTGCGACCACGACCTGGTCCTGCGGGACACCCGGTGCGAACGGGGTGTCGACCTCACCGACGCGCGGATCTCCGGCTCGCTGGTCCTGGAGGGCGCCCACCTCGGCAACCCCGAGGGGCCCGCCCTCGCCGCCGACGGCGTCACCGTCGGCGGCGACGTGGTCCTCCGCGACGGGTTCCGCGCGGACGCCACCAGCACCCTCGGGGCCGTCCGCCTCCTCGGGGCCGCCGTCACCGGCCAGCTCGACCTGAGGGGTGCGCACCTGGCCAACCCGGAAGGCCCGGCCCTCGCCGCCGACGGCATCGCGGTCAAGGGCGACGTGTTCCTGAACGAGGGGTTCCGGGCCGAGGCCGCGAGCGCCGACGGTGCGGTGCGCCTGCTCTCGGCCAGGATCTCCGGTTCGCTCTCCCTGGGCGGCGCGCGCCTGGACAACCCCGAGGGTCCGGCCCTCCTCGCCGACGGCGTGGCCGTGGACGGTGACGTGTTACTGAACGAGGGGTTCCGCGCCGAGGCGACCTGTGCGGACGGTGCCGTCCGCCTGCACGGCGCCGCCGTCGCCGGGCAGTTCTTCGTCGAGGGCGCGACCCTGCGCAACCGGCACGAGGACCGCCTGTGCCTGGACCTCGCGAGTGCGGCGGTCGGCGGCGACCTCGCCCTGCCGCTCGACGCCCTCGGCACCCCGGACGAGCCGGGGCGCGTCGTCCTCGACGGACTGCGCTACCCCGCCATCCCCTGGGGCGCGACGCTTTCCGAGTGGCTCACCCTCCTGCGCGAGCGCACCACGACGTACGCGGCCCAGCCGTACCAGCAGCTCGCGGTGGTGCACCGCGCCGCCGGGCACGAACGCGACGCGCGCCGGGTCCTCGTCGCCCAGCAGCGGGACCTGCGTCGCCGTGGCGACCTCGGCGGACCGCTGCGCCGCGCCCTGCACGCCACCGGCGGCGTGCTCATCGGGTACGGCTACCGCCCCTGGCGGGCCCTCGCCTTCCTCCTGGCGGTCCTCGGCCTGGCCACCGCGCTCGTCCTGTCGGCCGACGCGAACCACCTGACCGCCCACCCCAGGGCGGTGGGCGGCGACCCGTGCACCCTGGTGGAGAACGTCGGCCTGGGCGCCGACATCGCCATCCCGCTGCTGGGCACCGGCGGCAAGCAGCGCTGCGAGCTGACCACCGCGACCACCGCGGGCCAGTGGCACCTCGGTGCGGCCTACGTCCTCCAGGTCCTCGGCTGGGCGTTCGCCACCCTCTTCGTCGCCGGCTACACCGGCCTCGTCCGCAAGACCTGACCTGCGGCCGTCTCGTATGGGGACAACGGCCGACCCGATGACTTACCATTGGTAAATGGAACAGAACGCGGGTAAGTCGACCGGGCCGGTGACCTTCTTCAACGTCTTCGAGGTCGACCGCGAGGACCTGGAGTCTTTCAAGGCCGGGTGGCGCGGGCTCGCGGAGATCATGGCCTCGGCGCCGGGGTTCCGCGACGCCCAGCTCCACGAGGCGATCTCCGGCGAGACGAGGTTCCAGCTGATCAACGTTGCGCACTGGGACAGCGAGCAGGCGTGGCGGGACGCCGCGGCGAACCCGGAGATGCGGGCGGCGGCGCGGCGGGTCGGCGGTGACCCTGCGGCCCCCCGCGCCGTGCACAACACGGGCCTGTACCGACCGGTCGTCACGTTCGGCGGCGAGGGCTGAGGCGGGTCAGCGGAGGAAGGCGTCCAGGACCCGGTCGAGGCCGAAGCGGAAGAGGTCGTCCTCGGACCACTGGGTGCGGTCGACGAACCCGGTCGCGTTCAGCGTCGGGTAGAGCCTGCTCAGGCCCGCGATGTGGGTGCGCGCCTTGGCCAGGGCGGCCGGGTCGTTCAACCGCAGCCACGTGGTCTCGGTGATCGCCGCGCCGATCACGAACTCGGCGAGCACGCTGGTGGCGGACGCGAGGTCGATGCCGGACAGGCCCGCGCGGGTCAGCGTCGCCTGGAGGAACTCGGTCCGCGCCAGCACGTTCGGCCCGAGCATGGGGCGTCCGAGCAGGCTGGGTGACCACGGGTGCGCGAGCATCGCGGCCCGCCAGCCGATCAGCAGGTCGCGCACCCCGGACCGCGGGTCGGCGTCGGCGGCGGGGATCGGCACGTCGGCGAGGACGTGGTCGAGCACGAGGTCGTACAGGTCCTCCTTGGTCGAGACGTGCCAGTAGAGGGCCGTCGAGGTGACGGCGAGCCGTTGGGCCAGCCGTCGCATGGTCAACCGCTCCGCCCCGTGCTCGTCGAGCTCGGCGACGGCCGCGACGATGATCCGCTCCAGCGTGAGCGGCTCGGCCCGGCGGGACGCGCGGTCGGACCCTCCGCGGAGCCACACCACGTCCCCGGTGTCGGCCTCGGTCGGCCTCGGTCGGGTCGTGCTCGCAGGGGGTTCGTCCGTGTCCACGATCACGGATGCTACCGTCGCTCCACTGACTTACCAATGATAAGTTGACTTTACGACGTTAGGTAGACGGTGCGGGAGCTCCCCTCCTCATCACTTCGACCTGCGACGACACCACCCAGCGCACACAGCGAAGGTCGACATGAGCCCTGTCACGCCCGTGGAGAAGTCCGGCGCCCCGGCCGCCTCGGCGGCACCGACCACCGGAGTCGCGTCCGACGGCGGGCGGCGTCCCGTGAACCGGTGGCTCGCCCTCGTGGTCCTGAGCCTGGCCCAGCTGATGGTCGTCCTCGACTCCACGATCGTGAACATCGCGCTGCCCACCGCGCAGCACGACCTCGGCTTCTCCGCCGACGGCCGCCAGTGGGTGGTGACCGGCTACGCGCTCGCGTTCGGCAGCCTCCTGCTGCTCGGTGGCAGGCTCTCGGACCACTTCGGCCGCAGGCGGGTGTTCGTCGTCGGGGTGGTCGGGTTCGCCGCCGCGTCGGCGCTGGGCGGTGCCGCGGGCGGGCTCGCGGTGCTGCTCGTCGCCCGCGTCGCCCAGGGTGTGTTCGCGGCACTGCTCGCGCCCGCGGCGCTGTCGATGGTGGCGGTGGCGTTCGCCGACGACCCGGCCGAGCGCGGGCGGGCGTTCGGGGTGTTCGGCGCGATCTCCGGTGCCGGCGGCGCACTGGGGCTGCTGCTGGGCGGTGTCCTCACCCAGGGCCTGTCGTGGCGGTGGTGCCTGTACGTGAACCTGGTCATCGCCGGGGTCGCGTTCGTCGGCGCGCTGCTGTTCCTCCCCGCGACGGGCCGGCCGGAGCGCACCCGGTTCGACGTCGCGGGAACGGTCACCGCGGTCCTCGGCCTGGTGGGCGTCGTGTACGGCCTCGGCAACGCGGCCTCGACCGGCTGGACCGACGTCCGGACGGTGGGGCCGACGGTCGCGGGCGTCCTGCTGATGGCCGTGTTCGTGCTCGTCGAGCGCCGCGTCCGCGACCCGCTGCTGCCGCTGCCGGTGATCCTGGACCGCGACCGGGGCGCGGCCTACCTGGCGGTCGGGATCTCGGGGACCGGTGGGTTCGCCGTGTTCCTGTTCCTCACCTACTACCTCGCGGAGACGCTGGGGTTCTCGCCGGTGCGGACCGGGGTGGCGTTCCTGCCGATGGTCGGGCTGATCATGGTGGGGGCGGTGTTCTCCGGCGCGGTGCTGCTGCCCAGGACCGGGCCCCGTCCGGTCGTCGCGGCCGGGTGCCTCCTCGCCGCGGTCGGCATGGCACTGCTCACCGGTATCGGCGTGGACTCCACCTACGCCAGCGGCGTCCTGCCGTCCCTGCTCGTCATCGGCCTCGGGCTCGGGCTGGTCTTCGGTCCTGGCCAGAACGCGGCGACCAGCGGGGTGGGGCCGCACGAGACCGGCGCGGCCTCGGCGATGGTGAACATCGCCCAGCAGGTCGGCGGGTCCATCGGACTGGCCGTCTTCAGCTCGCTGGGCGCCTCCGCGGTGGCGGGCCACCTCGCCGCCCACCCGGCGACGGCGGCGGACCCGGCCGCCTTGGTCGAGGCGACCCTCGCCGGCTACCACCTCGTGTTCCGGGTCGCGGCGGCGCTGTTCCTCGGCGGCGCCGTGCTGGCCGCCGTCCTCTTCCGCGGCGGCCCCCTGCCGACCAACCCGGACGCGCCGCCCGTGAGCGCGCACTGAGGCGACCACGCCTCCACCACCACTTCCGCACGACACCCGACACAGGCGCGTCCGCGCCGGAGATGAGAGCACGATGAAAGCAGCCCGGTTCCAGCGGTTCGGCGGTCCCGAGGTCCTGGAGGTCGTGGACCTGCCCGTCCCGCGTCCGGGGCCCGGCCAGGTCCGGATCGCCGTGCGCGCCGCCGGGGTCAACGCCTCGGACCTGAAGCTGCGCGGCGGCGAGCTGAGCTTCGGCGCGGGGCTGCCGCAGACGACCGGCCGCGACGTGGCGGGCGTCGTCGACGAGCTCGGGGAGGGGGTCACCGACGTCGCCGTCGGCGACCGCGTCTTCGGCATCTCCGACGACGGCGCGGGCGCGGCCCAGTTCGCGCTGCTGACCTTCCGCGCGGTCATCCCGGAGTCCCTCGGGTTCGTCGACGCCGCCGGGCTGCCGTGCGCGCTGGAGACGGCGACGCGCGCCCTCGACCAGCTCCACGTCACCGACGGCACCACGGTGCTGCTCAACGGCGCCTCCGGCGGCATCGGCAGCGCGGCCGTCCAGCTGGCCGTCGCCCGCGGCGCGCGGGTGATCGGCGTCGCGGGCGCCCTGAACCAGGGGTACCTGTCCGGTCTCGGCGCGGAGCCGGTGACCTACGGGGACGGCATGGTCGACCGCGTCCGCGCCCTGGCCCCGGACGGTGTCGACGCGGCGGTGGACGTCGCGGGCAACGGCGTGCTGCCGCAGCTCGTCGACCTCGCGGGCGACGCCAAGAACGTGCTGACGCTCGCCGACTTCGCGGGCTCGAAGGAGCACGGTGTGCGGTTCAGCAACGGGTTCGCCGACGGCCACGCCTTCCACGCCCTCGCCGAGGTCGGACGGCTCGTCGAGACCGGCCGGTTCTGGCTCCCCGTCGAACGGACCTTCCCGCTCGCGCGGATCGCCGACGCGCACCGGCTGCTGGAGAACGGGCACGTCCGCGGACGGCTCGTCCTGATCGCCGACTAGCCGACCCACGAGCAGCAGGAGCGTCGCCGTGACGATGAACGAGTGCCCGCCGAGCCCTTCCGGTGCCACCGCCGCGATCCCCGACCGCGCCAGGGCGGTGCACCTGGTGGCGCGCCCGGACGGCCCGCTGACGACGGACGCCTTCCGCGGTGTCGAGGTCCCCGTCCCGGATCCGGGGCCCGGCCACGTGCTCGTGCGCACCGGGCACCTGGGCGTGGCCGCGGTGATGCGCGAGCGGATGGACCTCGACGGCGATCTGCCCGTACCGCCGTACGCGCTCGACGAGCCGATGTCCGGGCCCGCCGTCGGCACCGTCGTGGCGAGCCGGGCCGAGGCGGTACCGGTCGGGGCGCTGGTCGCGTACTGGGGTCCGTGGGCGGAGTACGCCGAGGTCGCGGTCGAGGCGGCGCGGGTCCTCGACCCGGCCCTGCTGCCCGCGCCGCAGTACCACCTGGCCACCGCCAACGGGGCGACCGCGCTGCACGGCGTGCGCGACGTCGCCGGGGTCGGCCGGGGCGACGTGGTCCTGGTGTCGGGCGCGGCGGGCGGTGTCGGCTCGTTGGCGGGCCAGATCGCCCGGCGGCTCGGCGCGGCCAGGGTGATCGGGACCGCCGGATCGGCCGCGAAGTGCCGTTGGCTGGTGGACGAGCTCGGCTTCGACGCGGCCGTCGACCACCACGTCGACGACCTCGCCGGAGCCCTGCGCGAGCACGCGCCCGACGGCGTCACGGTCTACCTCGACCTGGTCGGCGGGGCGCAGTTCGAAGCGGCCGTCGCGGTAGCCGCCACCCACGCCCGGTTCGCCGTCGGCGGCGCGCTGTCGACCCAGCAGGCGGGCGCGCCGTGGCCGCGGTTCGACACCGGGGCCGCGATCGTGAAGGCCCTGGCGGTCCGGGGCTT
Source organism: Umezawaea tangerina (assembly GCF_003002815.1). GTDB lineage: Bacteria > Actinomycetota > Actinomycetes > Mycobacteriales > Pseudonocardiaceae > Umezawaea > Umezawaea tangerina. Next base: position 299,982 of record NZ_PVTF01000011.1, read on the forward strand.
CGCCCTCGTCCACGCGCCGCAGGTGCTGGGGGAGTGGCCCGCCCTGTTCCGCCGGTGGTTGGCCGAGGGCATGACCTTCCCGCACACCAGCGTCGACGGCGGCCTCCCGGTCCTGCCCGACACCCTGGTCGCCCTGCTCGCCGGGCACCACCGGGGGCACGTGTCGGTCCGGATGGCCTGACGCCGTGCCGCGCCCGCACGACCGCGAGCCCCTCACCGACGGAACCTCCAGGAGTGCAAGCACGTGACCGAGCCGCTAGTGGTGATGGTGACCGCGTTCGCGGTGATCGCCGCCGCGACCGTCGTGGGTCCGCGGCTGGGGGTCGCGGCGCCGCTCCTGCTCGTCGTGACCGGCGTCGTCGCGAGCCTGTCGCCGATGTTCGGATCGGTGCACGTCGAGCCGGAGTGGATCCTCGAAGGCGTGCTGCCGCCGCTGCTCTACTCGTCCGCGGTGTCGATGCCGCCGATGAACTTCCGGCGCGAGTTCGGGGCCGTCAGCGGCCTGTCGGTGCTCCTCGTCATCGGCACCGCGCTCCTGCTCGGCCTGTTCTTCGCGCTCGCCATCCCCGGACTCGGCTTCGCGTGGGGCGTGGCGCTCGGCGCGATCATCAGCCCGACCGACGCCGTCGCGACGTCCATCGTCAAGCGGACACCGGTGTCCAGGCGCGTGGTGTCCATCCTGGACGGTGAGAGCCTGCTCAACGACGCGACCGCCCTGGTGCTGCTGCGCACGGCGGTCGTCACCACGGCCGCGGCGTTCTCCTTCTGGGGCGCGGTGGGCACGTTGGCGTACTCGGTCGTCGTCGCCCTCGCCGTCGGGTGGGCGGTCGGACGGCTCGACCTGCTGGTGCGCAAGCGCGTCACCGACCCGACGGTCAACACCGTCATCTCGTTCACGGCACCGTTCCTCGCCTCCGTGCCCGCCGAGCACCTGGGGGCGTCCGGCCTCGTCGCGGCCGTGGTCGCCGGTCTCGTCACGGGCATCCGCGCACCGCGCGACCTGTCCCCGCGCAACCGCCTGTCCGACTCGCAGAACTGGCGCACGGTCGAGCTCGTCCTGGAAGGAGCGGTGTTCCTGACGATGGGCGTCCAGATCGGCCCGATCGTCGCGGACGTGCGGGCGGACTACGACGAGATCGGCACGGCCGTCCTGGTCGCCGCCGCGGCCCTCGCCTTGACGGTGCTCGTGCGCGCGGCCTACATCGGGCCGCTGCTCGCCGTCCTCGCGGCCCGCGCCCGCGGCAGCGACACGATCCGGACGCGGGTGCGGGGCCTGCAGGAGCGGATGAGCACACCGGAGGGCAAGCAGCAGACCATGGACGAGGCCAAGCTCCGCGGGAGACCGCCCAAGGAGCGCGACCTCGACCGGTTCGCGGGCCGGATCGTCCGGATCCTCGCCGACCTCGACTACTTCCGCCGCGAGGTGCTCGGCTGGCGCGAAGGTACGGCGGTGGTGTGGGCGGGCATGCGCGGCGCCGTGACGGTCGCCGCCGCCCAGACGCTCCCCGAGGACACGCCGCGGCGGTCGGTCCTCGTGCTCATCGCCTTCGCGGTCGCGCTGCTGTCCCTCCTCGTCCAGGGCGGCACCATCGGCCCGCTGCTGCGCCGCCTGACGCCTGCCGCCGACCACGTCGCGGCCGCGCGGAGGGCGTCCGCCGAACGGGACCGGATCGCCGAGATCATGCGGACGACCTCCGCGACAGCGCATCCGGACGCGACGTCCTCACCGGCGTCCGCCCACCGGCTCGCGGTCATCTCCGCCCAGAGGTCGGCGTTGCTCGACGCGCGCGACAACGGCACCTTCGACGCCGAGGTCCTGGAGGAGGCGCTGGCCGACCTCGACGCGGCGCAGATCGCCATCGAGCTGCGCGGCGGCCTCCGCGGGTGATCCCCCGGAAAGCCTTGGCGGACAAGGGGAGTGGACTCCGCCCGCGGTCCTAACGGCGGTTCGCGATCGCCTGGCGGGTGCGCTCGCTGCTCGCCGCGAGCTCGTAGAGCACCATGATCAGGCCCTGCACCTCGTCCGCCGAGGCCACGGTGACCGACACCGTGCGGTCGGCCGTGCGGTCGCAGCCGGGGATGCCCGCGGCGAGCTCGGCGGCCACCGGTGACGGCATGTCGACCTCGACGCGGAACGAGGACGGCAGGTCCGGACAGGGCGCTCCCGCGGCACCGGCGACCGCGACTCCGGCGACCGCGGCGGCGGTGGCCTCGCGGATGAGGTCCCTGGCGACCGACGGGGCGAGCGAGTCGACGGCCGAGAACCCGCGCGAGGTCTTGACGGTGACGACGCGGGCGTCCGGGAACGCCTTCGCGGCGATCTCGCCGATCACGTCGTCGCCGGTGACCAGACCGACCGGGACTCCGAGCGAGTTGGCGTACAGCGCGTTGACCTCCGCCTCCGACACGCTCACCCCGTTGATCCGGACCTCGCCGAAGTACGCCGAGAAGGTGTGCGCCAGCACGCCCGGCGCACCCGCGGGCGCGTGGTAGCCGACGAACAGCGCCACGCCGCAGTCCTCGGTCAGGCCCTCGGCCATGCACTGCGCCTTGGGCGTGCCGAAGACCAGGCGGGCACGGGGGTCGAGGTGCTCGTGGACCAGGTTGTCCATCGTCCCGTGGGAGTCGTTGACGACGACGCTCGTCGCGCCGCCGTCGAAGGCGCCCGCGATGGCGGCGTTCGCCTCCCCGGTCATCAGCTCCTGGGCGCGGGGGTAGCCGGAGCCGCCGCGGAGGACCTGGTCCAGCGTCGCGATGCCCGCGACGCCCTCCATGTCGACCGAGATGTAGACCTTCACTGTCGGCTCCTCGCTGGCGGGTGTCGGCGGTCGGACCGAGTCCGATTGTCGGCGCTGTTCCCGTGGCGGACGTTGTCCGATCGGCCGAACCGGACGCCGTCGGACTGTGCGGCGGACCAGGGTCGGGCTCGCGGGGTCAGTGCGGACTGACCTTGACGACCGGCTCCGGGCCGCCGACCTCGTCGAACCAGGACGCCGCGCGCAGGGTCGACATGATCCGCCGCTGCCCCTCCACGTCCTGCCGGTCGAGGAAGAGCACCCCGTCCAGGTGGTCGGTCTCGTGCTGGACGCACCGCGAGAGCAGCCCGGAACCGACGATCTGCACCGGGTCGCCGTGGACGTTGAAACCCTTGGCGGTGACGTTCATCCGGCGCTTCGTGTCGAGGTAGACGCCGGGGATGGACAGGCAGCCCTCGATGCCGTCCTGCTCGTCCTCGTCCGGGAAGGTGAGCTGGGGGTTGACCAGGTGGTCGAGCTCGCCGTCGGAGAGCTTGGGGTGGATGGCGAAGACCCGCAGACCGACACCGATCTGCGGCGCGGCCAGTCCCGCGCCGTTGCTGTCGTCCAGCGTCTGCCGCAGATCGGCGACAAGTCGCCGCAGTTCCGCGTCGAACGTCTCGACAGGCTGCGCGGCCTGGCGGAGCACGGGGTCTCCGAGGAGTCTGATCGGAACAACTGTCACGGTTTCCCTCACGAAGGATCATCGCGCGTGGTCGCGCGAGCGCCGCCAATCCCGCTGCGGAAGGCGGAAGGAGTGCCGTGATCGACAGTACACACGGGTCGCACCTCGCTCCACAAAGGAAGCGGGCGGGGACGGACCACCCACCGCACACCGGCGTGCGGTGGGCGTGGTGCTCCGGTCAGCCCGCCGCGGTGTCGCGCGGCCGCACCAGGTTCTCCAGGTTCGCCCGTGCGACCCGTTTGCGGAACTCGCCCGTGGACGAGGAGTCACCGGACTCGTGCATCGTCTCGGTCATCCAGACCGCGGAGGCCTGGCGCTCCCAGACGTGGGCGAGGCAGGTGTCGGAGTAGCCCTGGAGCAGGCTGGAGTCGCCCTCGTCGACGTGCTTCACCACCGCGAGCGCGAGCAGTTCGGCGTCGTGCAGGGCCAGGCTCATGCCCTCGGCGCTCATGGGGGAGATGAGGTGGGCGGCGTCCCCGAGGAGGTGCAGCCTGCCGTGGGTCATCGGGCTGAACACCACCCCGCGCAGTGGCACGACCTGCTTGCCCGCGATCGGGCCCCTCACCACGGGCTGCTCCCCGAACCGGGTCTCCAGCTCGGTCCAGATCCGCTCGTCCGGCCACTGGTCGACGGTGTCGGTCACCGGGCACTGAAGGTAGACGCGACTGGCCTCGGGGCCCCTGGTGATCTGCGCCGCGAAACCGCGGGAGTGCACCGCCATCACCGCGGGCGGGTTCGCGGGCACCCCGGCCAGGATGCTCAGCCACGCGTACCCGAACTCGTGCGCGGAGCAGGTGAGGACGTCCTCGGGGATCACCGTCCTGCTGACGCCGTGGTAGCCGTCGCTCCCGGCGACGAACTCGCAGCCGATCGCCTTCGCCGACCCGGCGGGGTCGCGGTAGCGCACGACGGGACGTTCGGTGTCGATGCCGTGGATGGTGATGTCCGCGGACCCGAACCGGAGGTCGCCGCCCTCCTTGAGGAACAGCGCCACCAGGTTCCGGACGAGGACCTGCTGCGGGCAGAAGACGGACTCGGCGTCGTCCTCGTCCCTCCTCCAGAACCGCTTCTCGCCGTCGACCAGCAGCGGCAGCTCCGCGTCGCCGTGACCGCCGCCGACGTCCTCCAGGACCTCGTCGACTCCCCATTTCCGGAGCATGCGCACGCCGCTCGCGTCGAGGGCACCGGCTCGCTGCCGGTTCTCCACGTGCTCCCGATCGTGCTTCTCGAGGATCGTGCACGCGACTCCGCGGCGCAGCAGGAACATGCCGAGGGTGAGTCCGGCGACTCCGCCGCCCACGACGACGACGGTGGTGTTCTCGTTCTCCGGCATCAGGTTTTCCGTTCCGTGAAGAGGTGTTCGGCCCGACGGGGGAGTGGTGGTCCCCGCCGTCGGACACCACCGTGCTCCCCACGGGCGGTTGCCGACCACCGACAACAGGTCACGGGATAAGGAAAACCCGCCAACGTGCCGCGGGCGTCATCCGCCGCGGGTGTGCAGCCCGGCCTGGTACCGGCCCGGCGTCTGGCCGACGATCATGGCGAACGTCTCGATGAACGTGGACGGGTTGGACCACCCGCACGCGATCGAGGTCTCGGTCACCGACCGGCCGTCGGTGAGGTGGACGATGGCGTGGTGGATGCGCAGGACCGTGCGCCAGCGCTGGAAACCCATCCCGAGGTCGGCCTGGAAGAGGCGGCTCAACGTGCGTTCGCTCGCTCCGACCGAACGCCCCAGCCCGGCCAGCGTCGTGTCCCGGCCGGGGTCGGCGCGCAGCAGGTCGGTGACCGCGTGCAGCCGGTCGTCGCGCGGCTCGGGCAGGTGCAACGACTGCTCGGGCGTCTCGACGAGCTCGTCGACCACCACTCCGCGCAGCCGCCGCACGGCCTCGGGCGACCTCGTGCTCCGGCCGGTCAACGCGAGTAGCGCCTCGCGCACCAGCGGGCTCACCGCGAACACGCCGGGCAGCGGCGAGAGCGCGGAGCACTCGTCGGCCGGGATGGCGAGGAGCCGGGCGTCGGTGTCGCCGTAGAAGCGGTGGGAGTGCGCGAAACCCGGCGGCGTCCAGGTGACCCGGTTGGCGGGCGCGACCCACGTCCCGTGCTCCGTCGTGGTCGCGAACGCCCCCGCGGCCGCGTAGACGAGCTGGCCGTCGGGGTGCGAGTGGGAGTCGAGGTGGTAGCCGTGCGGAATCCGACCCCCGCCCTGGGGCGTCCTGTGCTCCTCGGGCGGTGCGGACCGGCGGATCTCCGACATGGGGCGTCAGATTACGGGGCGCCCTCGGCATGATGGCGCTCATGACCAGCGAGGTGCAGGGGTTCTGGGACGGTCAGGCCGCGAGCTTCGACGAGGAGCCCGATCACGGGCTTCTCGACCCGGAAGTCCGGGCCGCGTGGAGTGGCGTGCTGCTTCCAGCGATGCCGCCGGTGCCGGCACGGGTCGTGGACCTGGGGTGCGGGACGGGCAGTGTCGCCTTGCTGCTGGCCCAAGCGGGCTACGACGTGCACGGGGTCGACCTGTCCGGTCGGATGGTCGCCGCGGCGAGGGCGAAGCTGGCCGGTGCCGGTCTGGCGGTCGGTGTCCGGCAGGGTGATGCCGCGTCACCGCCGTTCGCGCCCGCGTCGTTCGACGTGGCGTTCGCGCGGCATGTGCTGTGGGCGCTGCCGCGTCCGGGCGCCGCGCTGGCCCGGTGGGCGGGGCTCCTGCGACCTGGTGATCGTCTGGTCCTGGTCGAAGGCCTGTGGACGACGGGCGCGGGGATGGGTGCCGCCGACTGCCGGGGGCTCGTGGAGGAGCACTTCGACGACGTCGCCGTGCACCCGCTGGTCGACCCCCGGTTGTGGGGTGGTCCCACCTCCGACGAGCGGTACCTGCTGACGGGCTCGGCGCGCTGAACTCCGCCGTCGGCGAGGTCGTCCGGTTTCCGAACGGACGGTCTCACGGGGTGAGGAGGGCGAGGCGGTCGGCGTACTGGTCGAGCACGCTGTCGCGTGACGGCCACGGGAAGTCGGCAGTGGAGTGCGGCAGGGTGACGTAGCCGTGCAGCGCGGTCCACAGCAGGGTCGCGTCGCGCGTGGGATCGGTGCTGGTCGACCTGTCCGCCTCGACGCAGGCGGCGACGGTCCGGACGAGCAGGTCGAAGGCGTGGGCGCCGGGCATGGTGGCGACCGACTTCGGCGGCAGCGGTCCGGCCTCCGGCTGTCGGAGGAGGAACACCTTGTCCTGGGTGAACATCAGGCCGTAGAGCCGGGGGTTGGCCACGGCGAAGGCGGCGTACGCCCGGCACAGCGCGCGCAGGCGTGCGGCCGGGTCGTCGTTCCCGGTGCGCGCCTCATCGAGGGTCGAGTGCAGCCGTTCGAAGGCCCGGTCGACCACGGCGGTCAGGACGGCGCCGAGGTTGGCGAAGTGCGGGTAGATCGAGGGTGCGGTGATCCCGGCCTCGCGCGCCACTCCCCGCAGGGTGATGCCGGACGGGTCGGGAGTGGCCTCCACGAGGCGGAGGGCGGCGTCGACGACCTCCTCGCGCAGACCGCCGCCCGCCCCTCGGGGATTGGGTTTGCGAGTGCGTTCCACGGCATCACTTTACAACTGTTTGTCTTGCCGCTACTGTTCGCCTAACGGTCGTTTAGTGATGCTCTTCGCGACAACGACCTCCACTCGACCGGAAGGGTGAAAGACATGAAGCACACCGGAACCGCGGTCCTCGACGCACCTGCCGACCGCGTGGACCTGGAGGAATGGCTCTTCGGGCTCACCGACGCGGAGTACCAGGCCTGCGCGCGGGGGCACCGCGCCGCGGGGACGTTCGTCCAGGACGGCGTCCGCGGCACGGTCAACGTCGAGGCCATCGGCGGACACCTCATCGTCCAGCACTACCAGGAGGTCTCGGCGGAGCCGTCCCGCGTGGAGATGCTGTCCAGGCGCAGCCGGGTGTACCTGTTCCACCTCGTCCCGGCGACCATCCAGGTCCGCTGGACGATGTCGGCGACCGCCCGCGACGCGGAGACCTCCGAGTTCCGCTGCACCGTCGAGCTGACCATGAACCCGCTGCTGCGCGTGCTCGGCGCCCTGTCCCTGCTCGGTCCGGCCATCCGCTCCCACACGGTGGAGGAGACGAGGCTCTTCGGCGACGACATCGTCCGGAAGATCGGGACCGGCCGCGGCACACCGGTGGGCGAGTAACCGCGGAACGCGCCGAGTCGAAGGGGGCGGGAATCGTGTTGCTGGTCGACTCGCCGGAGCGCACCCGGTGGAGCGGAACCCCGCGCACGCGGGACGGGGGTCGGGCCGGTTCCGCGGCGGCGGCCGTCGTGGCGGCCGTCCGCGACGACCCGGCGGCTCGGCTGGCACTGGCCGCCCGCTTCTACGACGGCACCGCGGGCATCCGGCCGTACCGGCGGGCGGAGCTGGCGTTCATGCGGTGGCAGATCCGCCGCGGTGTCCTCGGCCCGCCCGGCGCGGGTGGCAGCCCGTGGTGGCGGGCGGTCAACGAGGAGCTGCTGCGCGACACGGTGGAGGCGGAGCTCCGGCTGCGCGGGGACGACCGGTCCGCCCCTTCCACGCGGGTGGACCGGTGGATGCGCTTCCTGCGCGACCCCTCCGTGCGGACCTGGTACCGGGCCCACAACTCCAGCATCGTCGCGGGGTACCTCGCCCACCGCGGCCTGGCCGACCTGGAGAACACCGCCGAGCGGTTCTTCATGAACGCCGCGCTGCTGCGGGTCCTCTACGCCGACTGCCTGGTGTCCGACCCCGGCCTCGCCCTGGGCCGCTTCGCCCCGGTGGGTCGCCTGCTCGGGGACCCGCGCCGCCGTGCGACCGACGTGTTCCTGTCCCTGCGCAACATCCTGCCCGCGCGGTACCCGCTCGACGACGTCGGGCTCGGCGACCTGCTGGACGCCGAGAACCACCTGGGCCACCTGCTCGACTACGGCGTGATCCTGCCCCGTGCCGCCGGGCTGTACGAGCACGCCGCGCGCGACCTCGACGAACCGGCACTGCTCGACCTGGTCCACGACGGCCGCCCCGCGTACGCGTGGTCGCGGGAGGACGACGAGGTCTGGCGCGGCCGTCGGGCTCCTCGGACGCGGCACCTGCTGGAGGCCGCGACCCGTCCCCGCTGACCGGGGCTCAGCGGCGCCGCTTCGGGAGGTGGCCCGCGCGCTGGGCCAGGCCGTCCATGATCAGCGCCAGTCCCGCCTCGAACGCCGCCGTCCGGTCGAGGCCGGGGCCCTCCGCGTCGTCACCAGCCTCCGCCTGCTCCTCCAGCACGCTGCCGACGGTGAAGTGGCTCGTGGTGAGCATCGCGATCCGCGCGTCCTGCTCGGGCAGCCCCGCGGAGACCAGGAACTCCAGCTTGTGCAGCGCGCGTGAGAGGTCCACGCCCTGCGGTGTGGTCCCGGCGTGCAGCCGCGCGCCGTCGCGGTGCGCCAGCAGCGCCCGCCGGAAGCTGCGCGAGTTCTCCACGAGCCAGTCGCGCCAGTCGTCCGAGGGCGCGGGCAGGGGAGTCGTCGCGTGGCCCGCGACGGCGGCCTCGGCCATCGCGTCGAGCAGCGAGGCCTTGTTGCGGAAGTGCCAGTAGAGCGAAGGCTGTTCCACGCCAAGGCGTTTGGCCAGCTGCCGGGTGCTCACCGCGTCGAGCCCCAGCTCGTCGAGGAGGGTGAGCGCCTCGCTCACGATGGTCTCGCGGTCCAACTTCATCACCCCGACAGCCTATCAGCGATAGGCCTTGACGACCTATCAGTGATAGGCGATGCTGGGCGCCAGTTGCCTATCACTGAAAGGGGCGCACATGGACGCGACATCCGGGCCTTCGCTGAAGGTCCTCGTCTGCGGTGGCGGTATCGCCGGTCAGGCCGCGGCCTACTGGCTCGTGCGGGGTGGCCACGAGGTCGTGGTGGTGGAGCGCTTCCCCGTGCTGCGCGCCACCGGCGCGCAGATCGACCTGCGCGGGCAGGGGATCGAGGCGGTCGAGCGCATGGGGCTGCTCGACGCCGTGCGCGACAAGCTCGTGCACGAGCCGGGCGTGGCCTTCGTGGACGAGCGGGGCAGGCGCTGGGGTGCGGTCATGGCCAACACGTCGGGGAAGGGGCGCCAGACCATGACGTCCGAGTACGAGATCATGCGCGGCGACCTGGTGCGCATCCTCCACGACGCCACGAAGGACGACGCGCGGTACGTCTTCGGCACCGGCGTCGAGAGCTTCGAGCAGAACGCGGACCGCGTCCTCGCGCACTTCTCCGACGGGACCACCGACGAGTTCGACGTCCTGATCGGAGCCGACGGACAGGGTTCGCGCGTCCGGCGGGACCTCCTGCCCGTAGGCACCGACCCGTACTGGCCGGTGGGGATCCACATGGCCTACTGGTTCATCCCGCGCGACGAGACCGACGACGCCCTCAGGGAGACCTACAACGCCCCCGGCGGCCGCATGATCATGCGGCGCAGCCACAACCCCACCGAGACCCAGGTCTACTTCGCGCTGTGGGAGCGGTCCGAGGAGGCCACGGCGATCCACCGCCGGCCGGTCGACCGGCAGAAGCGGTTCTGGGCCGACCGGTTCCGCGACGCCGGGTGGCAGACCGGGCGGTTCCTCGCGGGCATGGAGACGGCCGAGTTCTTCTACTCCCAGGAGGTCGCGCAGGTCCGGATCCCGACCTGGTCCGACGGGCGGGTCGCGCTCGTCGGCGACGCGGGCTACTGCCCGTCGCCCTACAGCGGCATGGGGACCTCCGCCGGACTGGTCGGCGCCTACGTCCTGGCGGGCGAGCTCAACCGCAACCCCGGCGACATCCCGACGGCGTTCGCCGACTACCAGACCGCGCTCCAGCCCTTCGTCGACACCGTGCAGGCCGAGGTCAACCCGAAGGTCCTGCGACTCGGGTTCCCGCAGGGCAGGTTCGGGATCAACGCCCTGCGCACCATGGGCGCGGTGGGCACGTTCCTCAAGCTCCCCGAGCTCGCCGCCCGGTTCGCGAAGGAGGACCGCGGCGGTGCCTGGCCACTGCCGGACTACGCCGAGCTGCGAGCCGGTCGGGTCGGGTAGCACCACGGCGGGGTCCGCCGCTGCCGGGAGTGCTGACCCGCCGGCGCGCCGACCGGGGCGGGTCCGGCGAGCGGGTCCCGCTGCCGGGTGGCCGGGTCGGGCTCGTGCGGTCGGTCGGACGGCGGTGTCCGTCGCGGGGACTGCTCAGCGCACGGTCACGCGCTGCGCGGTCGAGCCGTTGCAGTCCCAGACGCGCAGTCGGGTGCCGTCGGCGGTGGCGCCGTTGGGGGAGTCCAGGCAGCGACCGGACAGGGGGTTGAGCAGGGTGCCGTCCGCGCGGTGCAGCCACTGCTGCGGCGGGAGTCCGTTGCAGTCCCAGATCTGCAGCTGCGTACCGGCGGTCGGGGTGCCGCCGGGGAGGTCGAGGCAGCGGCCGTTGACGGCCAGGGAACCGTCGGGCCGCCACGTCCAGCGCTGCACCGCCCCGCCGTTGCAGGTCCAGAGCTGCACGGCGTCGCCGTTGTGGACACCTCCGGCCGCGGCGTCCACGCAGGTGCCGCCCACGGCGACCAGGGCGCCGGTCCGCTCGGTCGCGGGTGGCAGCACGGCGGTCCCGGCGTACGCCCGGCACGTCCCGTCCGACCCCGCGTCGGTGGCCACCTCCGCGATCCGGTCGCCCTCCAGCGGGACCACGGTGGGGCTGTAGTTGGGGCACACGCCCGCCCGCGCGCCCGCCACGCCGACCGGGGTGGGCACGGTGCTCCACGTGCCCAGCGCCGTGCCCGCGGTGAACAGGACGAGCCCGTTGGCGGGCGCGGTCCGGCCGTCGGACAGCAGGACCCGTTGTCCAGCAAGCAGAACGCGGCCCGACTGCGTCACGGCGAGGGTGGGTGTCGCCACGAGGTAGCGGCCGTCGCCGGTGCGCGCCACCGGACCGAGGTCGGCCGGGTCGCCCCACGACCAGCCGTCCGACGAGGTGCGGTAGCGCACCGCGCAGTCGAACTGGCCGCCGTACCCGCACACCTCGTAGGCCATCAGGTAGGTGCCGCCGGGCAGGCGGCGCACCGAGGGCATCCCCGGTCGGTGCCCGGCCGCGGTGCCCGCGACCGTCGTCGTGCGCTGGCTCCACGTGACGCCGTCGCTGCTCACCACCCTGGACAGCACCTGGCTGTGGCCTGCCTGGCCCTCGTCGGCGTAGTGCAGCACCAGTCGGCCGGAGGAGTCCACGGACAGCTCGGGCTCCCACAGGCCGCCGGTGCCGCCCGCGCGCACGGCGGTCGACAGCAGGGTCCACGTCCGCCCCACGTCGGTGCTGCGCCACACGCGCAACGCCATCCGGCGGTCGGTGCCGTTCTGGCCGGTGCTGCCCACCCACAGCAGGGTGCCCTCGGCCAGTGCGCCGATCCGCTGCGGCAGCTCGAACAGAGTGGTGCAGCACAGCCCGGTGGCCGCGGTGTCGTCGGAGACGGAGCCGACGCGGCGGTAGGTGCTCCCGCCGTCGACGCTCTCGCTGATCGCCCCGACCGGCCCGGCCGACGGGAAACCGGTGGTGGTGAGCAGCACGCGGCCGTTCGCGGAACCGTTGTGCGCCAAGGAGACAGCTCTGGGGTAGAGGGCGGAGTCCTGGCTCACGGGCACGCCGCCGGTGGCCGCCGTGGCGGTGCAGGGCAGTGCGATGGCGATCAGGACGGCGAGAGCGAGACTTCGTCGTGGCACTCGGCAACCTCCAGGTTCACCCGCTCGCAGAGTCGCGCTGTTCCCGCCCCGGTGTCAACGAGCGGTCGGCAGGAGGTGGTGAAAACCTTTGCCACTACGACGAACGGCATCGAACGCGGGTCGGCCGCGGCCGGGTTGACGGCCAATACGTACGAACGTATTGTCAGTGGCATGGCGCGGGCATCACTGAAGGACCAGCTGATCGAGTCCGGCGTGGAGACGCTCCACCGGGGCGGCTACCACCACGTGGGCGTGCGCGCGATCGTCGCCGACGCGAAGGTCCCCCAGGGGTCGTTCACCAACCACTTCGCGAGCAAGGAGGCGTTCGGGCTGGAGGTCGTCTCCCGCTACTTCGAGTCGATCCTCGAGGTGGTGGACCGCACGCTGCTCGACGAGTCGAGGCCGCCGCTCGACCGGCTGCGGGCGTACTTCGGGACCATCTCGGGACTCCTGGCCGAACGGGACTGGCGGCACGGTTGCCTCATCGGCAACATGAGCCTGGAGGCCACCGAGCAGAGCGAGGCCATCCGGGAGCGGCTGGACGCGATCTTCGCCGAGTGGACCGCGCCGTTCGCGGTGGCGATCAGGGCGGGACAGGCCTCCGGTGACATCCGCGCGGACCTCGATCCGGACGAGACGGCGGAGTTCCTGCTCGCCGCCTGGCAGGGCGCCATGCTGCGGATGAAGGTCGAGCGCGCCCCCCGTGCGCTGGAGGCGTTCACGCGGCTGGTCTTCACCACCGTCCTGGTGGCCCCCGCCGAGTCCTGAACTTCCCTATCCCACAAGGAGTGAACCAGTGGACTCCCGACAGCTGAACCGGGTCACCGTGCTCGGTTCGCGGATGGCCTACGTCGACGAGGGGCAGGGGGCGGCCGTGGTGTTCCAGCACGGCAACCCCACCTCGTCCTACCTGTGGCGCGACGTCATCCCGCGGGTGGCGCCCCGAGCGCGGTGCGTCGCCGCCGACCTCATCGGCATGGGCCGCTCCGACCAGCCGGGGCTGGGCTACCGCGTCGAGGAGCACGCCCGGTACTTCGAGGCGTTCATGGACGCGCTCGACCTGCGCGACGTCGTGCTGGTCCTGCACGACTGGGGTTCCGCGCTCGGGCTGGACTGGGCGCGCAGGCATCCGGACCGGGTGCGCGGGCTGGTGCTGATGGAGTTCATCCGGCCCATCCCGACCTGGCTCGACGTGAGCGAGGCCGGTGCCGCGGTCTTCCGCGGTTTCCGGGACCCCGAGGTCGGCCGGCGGCAGCTGGTCGAGGAGAACCGCTTCATCGAACAGGTGCTGCCCGCGGGTGTCGTGGGCGGTCTCCCGGACGACGTGCTGGACGTGTACCGGCAGCCGTTCCTGGACCCCGCCCACCGGGAACCCCTCTACCGCTTCCCCAACGAGCTCCCGATCGCGGGCCACCCGGCGGACACCTGGGCCATGGCAAGCGCTTACCACGAGTGGCTGCTGGACACCGACCTCCCGAAGGTCTTCTTCTGGGTCACGCCCGGATCGCTGATCTCCCCCGAGCGGGCGGCGTGGTACTCCGAGCGGCTCAAGAACTGCCACTCGATCCACCTCGGCGAGGGGCGGCACTACCTCCAGGAGGACCACGGTGACCGGATCGGCCGGGAGATCGCCTCCTGGCTGTCCACACTGGACCAGAAGCCGGAGTGACGGAACCGCCTGTGCGGCAGGGTCGACCGGAGGTCCGCGCGTCACCGACAGCGGTGGCGGTCGACCGGACACCGGCCACTCCCGTGGGTGTCCACACCGGACCGGAACCCGTTGCGCCCGGCAGCGCAACGGGTTCCGGGTCCGACGTCAGTGCGCGCAGGTGAAGCTGGACGCGGTGTTCGGGTCGCCCGCGCGGTACCGGGGCCAGTCCGGGTACTCGCACAGCGGCCTGGTGCGGTTGTGGTTGACGTCGGTCACGACCGGGTCGCGGGGTGCTCGGCCCGTCTCGACCCAGCGTTCGAGGGCGGTGAGGGAGTCCCAGCTCGCGGCGAACGCCGGTGTGCCGAAGTTCGCGTGGTTGGCGCCGGGGATGACGTAGTAGCGGGTGGCCTCGTGGGTCGCCCTGGGGCCCAGCACACCGCGGACCCGCTGGTAGTAGTCGTTCGTCGAGAGGTGGGAGACCAGCTCGTCGGCGGAGCCGTGCATCAGGATCAGCTTGCCGCCCGCGCGGGCGAACGGGCGGAGGTCGACGTTGTTGCGGTCCTCCACCGTGGACAGTGCGCTGATCCGGTCGAGCCACTTGCCCGGATGCCGCGGGTCGACGTCGAGGGAGTTGTGGCCGGGATCGCGGGTCAGGAAGTACCTGACCCACTGCTCCCAGTACTGCAACCCGTAGCCGCTCGTCACCGGCATGGGGTTGGCGGGCGCGGTCGTGCCGAACCCGAGGAACGGGGTGCGCATGTCCGCGCCCGACAGGAACGGGAAGCCGGGGTAGGAGGTCTCGCCGCTGGCGATCCGGTACGGCCACCTGAACGGCGTCGACATGGCTTTGACCGCCCCGATCTGCGCGTCCGACAGGCAGGTCGGACCGGTGTCCGCCCCGTCGGGGCAGCGCAGGGCGCGGGGGTCGTAGTGGCAGGCGCCCTGGTTCGACACGACGTTGTCCCGCACGCCGTCCAGGCCGTCGCACGCGGCGATGACGCTGGTGTAGAGCATCCCCTGCTTCTCGGGACCGGGGAAGGCGCCGGGGCGGGACAGGACCTGCGCGAGGTAGCCCAGGTCGAGGATCTCGCTCATGTTGTTCCACGCGGGGAAGGCGGAGATCACCCCGTCGAACGCCAGCGGCCACCGGCGCGCGACCTCCAGGGCCTCGCGGCCACCAGTCGAGCCTCCCGCGAAGTAGGACTTGACGGGGGTCGCCCCGTAGCCGTGCCGGATGATGAACCGGGCGGCGTCGTAGGTCTTCTTGAGCGCGTCACCGGCGGCGAAGTTGTGCAGGGCCTCGTCGTTGACGCCGAACGACCCGTCCAACGACGGGACGGCCGTGGGGCTCTGCTGGTGGCCGGAGTCGCTGGCGAGCACCGCGTACCGCCGTGCCAAGGGCGCGGGCTGGTCCGCGGGGCCGAAGGGCACGTTCCCGGTCAGGTCGGGGATGGTCCCGTTGAAACCGCCGCCGCCGAACATCATCGTCTTGCGGTTCCAGCCGGTCGGCAGGTCCACGCGCATCTTGATGCTCGGCGCGGCCGGGTCGACGGGGAAGACGTCGGCGTCGACCTGGCAGTACTCGACCGCCACCCCGCTGACGACCCCGGTCTTGACCACGGCCGCCGTGACGCGGCCGCCGGTCGTCGGCAGGCTGATCACCGACGCCGGGATCCTCAGCTGGTCCAGCCCGGCGCAGGCGGGAACCGTCGAGGCCTCGGCCGAGGCCGTCGCGGTGGCGGGGAACCGGGCGACGCCCGCCACCAGGAGCGCGGTGGCCAGCACGGCGACCCGGCGGTTCCTCGTGGCCCTTGCGGATGTGCTGCTCACGCTGGTCCCTCCGTGGATCTCGTAGGCACGTGGTCGGCACCGCTCAGCGGTGCAGGTGCGAGCCGGGGAGGGCGAGCGGGTCCTCGCGGATCTCGGCGGTGTTCGTCTCGGGCAGGAACCACGCGCTGGCGAACGTGATCAGGCCCATGACCGCGATGTAGGCCGCGACGGGGATGGTGCTCCCGGTCTTCGCGATGAGCGCCGTCATCAGGAACGGCGTGCCGCCGCTGACGATGATGGCGGAGAGCTGGTAGGCCAGCGACGCCCCCGAGTAGCGGACGTTGGGCGCGAAGAGCTCGCCGAGGTAGGTCGCGAGCGGGCCGTAGGTGAGGCACTGGAACACGAAGCCCACCACCACGGCGACGAAGATCAGCGGCAGCGACGCGGTGTTGACGAGCCCGAAGTACGGGAACGCCCAGAGCGCGACGCCCAGTCCGCCGATCAGGATCAGCGGACGGCGGCCCACCCTGTCCGAGACGTGGCCCGACCAGGGGATGACCACGAGCATGGCCACGGAGCTGAGCAGCACGGCCGCGAGCAGCGAGTTGCGCTGCAGGCCGAGGGAGTTGGTGCCGTAGCTCAGGAGTCCGGCGATGCTGACGTAGAAGAGGCTGTTGGTGGCCGACAGCATCCCGCAGCCCAGCAGGATGGTCCGCCACTTGCTCCGGACCACCTTCGCCAGCGGCGCCCTGACCACCGCGGCCTCCGGCGTCGACACCTCCCGTTGCAGCTCGCGGAACTCCGGGGTGTCCTCGACCTTCGCCTGGATGTAGAGGACCACCGCGAACATCACGACGCTGACCAGGAAGGGGATCCGCCAGCCCCAGCTGAGGAACGCGTCGTTCGGCATCAGGCCGCTGGCGGCCACGAAGATCAGGTTCGAGATGATCACGGCGACCGGGACGCTCGTCTGCCCGAACGTGCCCGCGAAACCGCGCCGCTTGGGACTCGCGGACTCGGTCAGCAGCAGCACGATGCCGCCCCACTGGCCGCCGGTGGCCAGTCCCTGCACGAAGCGCAGCACGACCAGCAGCGTCGGGGCCAGCGCGCCGACGCTCGCCGCGCTGGGCAGGCAGCCGATCAGGAACGTCGCGGCGCCCATGACCGCCAGGCAGGTGACGACGACGGGTTTGCGCCCGTACTTGTCGCCGAAGTGCCCGGCGAGCACCCCGCCGATCGGCCGGGCCACGAAGCCCGCCCAGAACGTGCTGAACGCCAGCAGGGTCCCCGTCAGCGCCGTGGAGTGCGGGAAGAACACGCGGGGGAACACCAGCGCGGCCGCGGTGCCGTAGAGGAAGAAGTCGTACCACTCGATCGAGCTCCCGACGAGCCCGACGGTCAGCAGCTTGCGGAAGGCCCGGCGACGGGTCGTCGACAGGGCGGCGTCGGGGAGGCCCGACTGTTCCTCGGGTTGGGCGATCGGGGTTGCCATGCATGCCGCCTTCGTCAATAGCTCAGGCAAGTGATGACGGTCATGTTAGGGCGCCGTTACCCTGTGGTTGAGGTCTGGATCACCCACGTCTCAGGCCTGTTCGGTGGGGCTTTCCCCCACCCGATGCCGAGGGAGGATGGCACTGTGGCCAGCGATCCCGGTCGTGAGGCGGAGTCGCGCGCTCTCGTGCGCCGACAGCGCGAGCTGGCGTCGTTGTACGCGACCGCGAAGTCGCTCACCGCGCTGGGCGGGCTCGACGACGTCCTGCAGTCGATCGTCCACCACGCGCACGAGCTGATCGGCACCGACTTCACCTACCTGTCCCTGGTGGGGGCGGACGGCAAGCTGTCGGCCAAGGCGTCGGAGGGGACGATCTCCGCCTCCTTCCTCACCGCGTGCATACCGGCGGACGTGGGGCTGGGCGGCAAGGTGCTGGCCTCCCGCAGCCCGCACTGGGTGCGCGACTACGCCGCCTCGACCCTCATCTCCCACGACCCGGACTTCGACCGCCTGGTCACCACGGAGGCGCTGGTCGCGCTTCTGGGCGTGCCACTGGTGATCCGCGGTGAGGTGGTGGGCGCGCTGTTCGCCGCGGACCGCTCCGAGCGGTCCTTCCAGGCCGGTGAGATCGCGCTGCTGAGCGCGTTCGCCGACCACGCCGCGGTCGCCCTGGACAACGCCCGCCTCTACGAGGCCAGCCGGACCGCCTTGGAGGAGCTGCGGATCGCGTACCGCGCGATCGAGGGGCACGTGGCCGTGGTCGAGCGGGCGCAGGCGATCCACGAGGCCCTGACCGGTGTGGTGCTGGAGGGCGGGGCACCCGGCGACGTCGTGCAGCTGTTGGCCGACCAGCTGGGCGGCGGCGTGACGCTGGTCGACCGGACCGGGGACGTGCTGGTCCGGCGGCACTCCTCGGAGAGCCCGTGCCGGACCCCGTCGGAGGCGGACCTGGCCGCCGCCATCGGGAACGCCCACCGCTCGGGCCGTTGCGCCACGTCGGTCGACGCCGCCGGGGTCGCCCGCAGCGTGGCCCTGATCCGGGCGGGCGACAGCTACCTGGGCGCGTTGGCGTGGAGCCGGAAAGCGGTGGTGGACCACGGCGTGCCGGACGACATGGACCTGCGCACCCTGGAGCGGGCCACCCACATCCTGGGGCTGCTCATCCTCAAGGAGCGGGCCGTCGCCGAGGCCAGCGAGCGGATGAGCGGCGAGCTGCTGACCGAGCTCATGGTCGGCAGCCCCGGCATCAGCCCCGCCCAGCGCGCCCGCACCAGGACCCGCAACATCGACGCCGACCGCCTCGACCTCGTCCTCGTCGTGGAGTCCGACGCCTTGTCGTCGACCGATCTGCTGCGCCACCTGCACGACATCGCCCGCGACAGCTCGGGGCTGGCGGGCGAACACCTGGGCAAGGCCACCATGATCCTGCCCAGCGCCGAGGACGACCGGACCGTGGAGGACGTCCACCGCCGGCTGCGCCGCGCGCTGGGCGCACCTGTCGTGGTGGTGGGGGAGCGGGCGGTCAACCACGACTGGTCGCGCGCCTTCTCGCTGGCGAGCCGGTGCGGCGCGGTCGTGCGGGCGATCGGGCACACCGACCTGGGCACCACGACCGGCCGGTACGCCCTGTACTCGATGATCTTCGACACCGAGCGGGTCCACGAGCTCGACCGCTTCATCGCCGACTCCGTGGGCCCGCTGCTCGACTACGACCGGCGGCGCGGCACCGACCTCGTGCACACCCTGGGCGCCTACTACCTGCACCGCACCAACGTCGCCGCGACGGCGCGGGCGCTGCACGTGCACGTCAACACGCTGCTCAAGCGGCTGGACCGGGCGAGCAGCGTGCTCGGCGTCGACCGGCGGCACGAGGACGACCTGGAGCTGCAGCTCGGACTGCGGCTGCACCGGCTCAGGGCGATCGCGACCGCGCCGTCGTGAGGCGCCCTTACCCCGGTGCCTTTTTCGTTGCTCCTGACAAGGAGCCGTGGTCGCCAGGTCCGGCATGACTGACGCCCCCAGTCGAACGCATGATCCGGGGGTGGTGTCACCGGACCTGGTGGCATCGCCGGACCGCTGCCGGTTGCCGCCGCCCGCCCGCACCCTCACGCACACCCTGCGCACGGTCGACGTCGGCGACGACGCCCTGGCCGAACTGGACGTACTGGTCGGGTTCGACGACGACCTGGCCGACGAGGCCACCCGACTGTCCAACCGGATCCGCGGCCTGCTCACCGGTATCCACCCCGCCCTGGAACGCGCGATCGGCCCCAGGATCAGCCACCCGGCGGTGCTGGAGATCCTGTCCCGCTGCGGCGGACCGACCGGCATCGCCAAGGCCGGCCGCCGCACACTCACCGCGATCGCGGCCGCGCACGCACCCCGCATGGGTGCTCGTCGATTCGATCATGACGGCGCTGGACGAACAGACCGTGACCGTTCCCGGCACCACCGCGGCCGACACGGTCCTGCCCCGACTCGCGGACATCCTGAAAACCGTGCTCCAACAGAGAAAGCAGGTCGCCGCCGAGCCCGTTCCCGCCTTCGTTGCAGCTTGACAACCGCCACAGGGACGCCACGGTGCGCTCAGGCGATACGCGTCGCGTCGCGCAGGGCGGTCTTCGACAGCTTGCCGGTGCCGGTCTTGGGCAGCGCGGACATGAAGACGACCTCGTCGGGTAGCCACCACTTGGCGACCATCGGCGTGATGTGCCGCAGGAGGTCCTCGGCGGTGGCCGCGCTGCCGTCGCGCAGCACGACGTAGGCGGCGGGGCGTTCCACCCACCGCGGGTCGGGGCGGGCGATCACGGCGACCTCGACCACGTCGGGGTGCGAGAAGATCGCCGTCTCCAGTTCGACCGAGGAGATCCACTCGCCGCCGGACTTGATCAGGTCCTTGATCCGGTCCACGAGCCGCAGGTAGCCCTCGGCGTCGATGGTGGCCAGGTCGCCCGTGCGCAGCCACCCGTCGCCGGTGAAGCTCGTGCCGCCGTCGACCCGGAAGTAGCCGCCCGCCACCCACGGACCCGCCACCTGCACCTCGCCGATCGCCCGGCCGTCGCGCGGCAGCTCCCGGCCCGTCTCGACGTCGACGATCCGCACGTTCACCAGCGGCAGGGGCTGGCCCTGGGCCGCGCGCACGGCCACCTGCTGCTCGGCACCGCCGTCCTGGTGCTGGGTGCGGGTGCCGCCGATGGTCCCGACGGGGCTGATCTCGGTCATCCCCCAGGAATGCGTGATGGGCACGCCGACCGCCGACCGGTAGGTCTCCGACAGCGCCGGTGCGATGGCGGAGCCGCCGCCGAGCAGGAACCGCGTGGCGCCCAGGTCGTGGTCGCGCAGTCTGGGGACCAGGCTCGTCCACACCGTGGGGACCGCGCCCGCGACGGTCACCCGCTCGGACTCCATCAGGCGCAGCAGGTGGGTCGGGTCCGCCGAGGGGCCGGGGAGGACGAGCGAGGCTCCGGTCATCATCGCGCCGTAGGGCAGGCCCCAGGCGTTGGCGTGGAACATGGGCACGATCGGCATCACGACGTCGCTCTCGCACAGGCCGATGAACCCGGCCGCGAGCGTTCCCAGGCAGTGCAGGACCGTCGACCGGTGGCTGTACACCACACCCTTGGGCGGTCCGGTCGTCCCGGAGGTGTAGCACAGCCCGGAGGCCAGGTTCTCGTCCGCGAGCGTGAACGCGTCCTCGAACGAGCCGGTGAACGGGGCGGCACCGGCGACCAGCTCGTCGTAGTCCAGGACGCGGGGGTCCTCCGGGATCTCCGTGCCGCTGTCGTCGGGCAGCACCACCCAGTGCCGCACCTTCGGCAACCGGTCGGCGCTGGGCCAGATCCGGGGCAGCAGCGCCCGGTCGACGAACACCACGTCGTCCTCGGCGTGCTCGACGATGTACTCGAGGTGCTCCGGCGAGAGCCGGATGTTGACCGAGTGCAGCACCCGCTTGGTGACCGGCACGGCGAGGTAGAGCTCCAGGTGGCGCCGGGTGTTGGCGGCGAACGTGGCGACGCGGGCACCGACCGGGACGCCGAGCGCGTCCAGCGCGGTGGCGAGGCGCCGGGTGTGGTCGGCCACCTCCGCGTAGGTCAGCCGTTCGCCGCCGGCCGTCGTCACGTGCTTGTGCGCGTACAGCTTCTCGGCGCGCTCCAGGATGTGCGCGATGGTCAGCGGCCGCGGCTGCATCAACCCGTCCACGTCGGTCACCCCTTCCGCCTCGGGTCCGGCGGCCAGCCGCCGTGCGGTCGTCCCCCGGCCAAACCTAGGGGCGCTCCCGCGGGGGCAAGAGGTGGGAACCTTCCACTGATGATCGGGTTCCGGCGGGTGTTTCGCACACCGGCCGCGGCGGGCCTGTCCCCCGTGAGAGCTACCCGGAAGTGTCCGCTCCAGCGGGATTCCGCGGGTCGGCCCGCTCCCTAGCCTTTGTGCCACAAGGTCGTTGTCCACCCCGCAGCCCAGGAGTCGGAACCATGGAGCGCGAAGTCCAGCCGGAGCAGAGCACCACACCAGTCGAGCTGTCCGAGGGCAGGATCCGGTTGCGCCGCTTCCGGTTCCCCGTCCTGTTCGGGTCGCTGTTCGTGGTGATGCTCGCGGTCGTCGGTATCGACACCCTCGTCGCACCCCTCCCGCTGCTGGCGCTGCCGATCGGGCTCGGGCTCGCCGCCGCCGGGGTGCTCTGCTACCAGAAGCTGACCCGGCACGTCGAGGTGCGCGACAGCGTGCCCGAGCTGGCGGCGGAGAAGCGGTGGTCGGGGCTGGGCAGGGGAGCGCTGCTCGGGTTCGCGCTGTTCTGCACCGTGCTGCTGCTCGTCCTGGTGTTCGGCGGGTTCGACGACCTGTCGTGGGGCTCGTTCGCCGGGTTCCTCGGCCTCATCGGGATGATGGCCAGTGTCGCCACCATGGAGGAGGTGCTGTTCCGCGGGGTGCTGTTCCGCATCCTGGAGGAGCGCACGGGCACGGTCGTCTCGCTGGTGGTGTCCTCGCTGCTGTTCGGCGCGACGCACCTGGTCAACGTCAACGCCACCCCGTGGGGCGCGCTGGCGATCGGTCTCACCGGCGGCACCATGCTGGCCGCGGCCTACACCGCGACCCGGACGCTGTGGTTCCCGATCGGCCTGCACTTCGCCTGGAACTTCACCCACGCCGGGATCTTCGGCATCGCGGTGTCGGGGTCGAACGACGTCCCCAACGGCCTGCTGCACGCCGTCCTCTCCGGTCCGTCGGTGGTGACGGGCGGCTCGTTCGGCCCGGAGGCCAGCCTGCTGGCCCTGCTCGTCTGCCTCGTGCCCACGGTCCTGCTGCTGCGCAGGGCTTCCCGCGCGGGCCGCATCCTGCCCCGCCCGCGCCGCTGACGGGCGCACCCCCCGCGACCGCGCCCCCGGTTCCTCGGAACCGGGGGCGTAGTCGTGTCGTACCGCCCGGCGGTGTGCCGGACCTGTGGTCGCGGCCGGTGCGTCGAGTGTCCGGAGTGGACGGTCCCTCGTCCTAGGTTGAGCCGGGTCTCCGCCATCGGCCGATGTGGGACGCGCGGGCGGGCCGGTTGACTGTGGGTCGCCCGGTCGAACGGCCGCCGGGCGACTCCTGACCACCAAGGCAGTCGAAGGGCACCATCCTGATGCGGAGCACCGATACCGCCGCGCCCGAGAGCGCGGACACCGGCGGGTACCTGTTCGACAACGACGCCGTCGACGCCGCCGAACAGGTCCGGCTGCTGGCGGCCATGCTGGACGGCGACACCACGGCCGTGCTGGCCGACCTCGGGATCGCCGACGACTGGCGGTGCCTCGACCTCGGCGCGGGCGCCGGGACCGTGTCCGCGTGGCTCGCCGACCGCCTCGGCGCGTCCGGGCACGTCACCGTCGTCGACGAGAAGCCGCAGCACGTGGTCGCCCGCGACGGCATGACGGTGGTCGCGGGGGACGTCAACACGACCGACCTCGGCCGCGACCGGTACGACCTGATCCACGCCCGGTTCCTGTTCATGCACCTGCCGCGGCGGGAGCGGGTGCTGGAGCGGGCGGTGGCCGCGCTCAAGCCCGGCGGGGTGCTGGTGGTCACCGACTGCGACGCGAGCCGCCGCGGCGACATGCTCGTGGTGGCACCGGATCCGGTGGCCGAGGTGTTCACCGCGTTCCAGGACGCGTTGACCGGCATCGGGGTGGGCAACGGGATGGACCCGGCCTGGGCGCGGCGGATCCCCGCCGCCATGCGCGACGCCGGGCTGGTGGACGTGTCCGCGCGGGTGACCAACCGGCTGTGGGCCGGTGGGGAGGCGGGAATGCTGCTGCACGACAGCATCAGCCGCCAGGTCGAGGACGGCCTGCTCGCCCGCGGCATGGACCTCGCCGCGCTCACCGCGCTGCGCGAGGCGATGCACGACCCGGACGTGTGGGCCTACTCGTGGCCGGTCTACACCGGTGTCGGAGTGCGCCCCACCCCGTGACCCTCTGGGCGAGGTCCCACCCGTGCCACGGCGGCAAGGGATTGTCGTGTCGAGGTCAGCCGGACGTCGGGTGGGACGGCGCCGGGAGCGCTCGGGGCGCGCCGGGGCGCGACAGCGGCGACGAGCCGGTGCGGCGGTCCAGCAGCCCGCGCACCAGCAGGACCGCCTCGACGCGGTTGCGGACACCGAGCTTGGTGAGGGCGTGCGAGACGTGGCTCTTGACCGTGGACCGCGACACGATCAGCCGCTTCGCCGTCTCCGCCGTCGACCAGCCCTGCGCCAGCAGCGCGAGCACCTCGAACTCGCGGTCGGTCAGCCCGTCGACCAGCACCTCCGCCGAGGTGTACCCGGCGGAGGGGGACGCGGTGGCCGGGGGAGGTCCGGTCATCGCCGTCGTCCGCACCTGGAGGCAGCGCAGCTCGTCGGACAGCACGACGCAGCCCGACGCCACGGCCCGCACCGCGGCCGCGAGCCGGGCGACCCTGGTCTCCTTGACCAGGCAGCCGGACGCCCTCGCGTGGAACATCTCGTCGAGCCGGTCCTGGGTCCAGCCCACCCCGAGGCAGACGGCGCGCAGGTGCAGACCGGTGAAGAGGCGGACCAGCTCGACGGCGCGGTCGTGCGAGGCGGAGATGACCGCGACGTGGCCCGCCGCGGGTCTGCGCCGCCCGTAGGACGCCGCGTCGTCGGTGGAGTCCACGACGGTGATCCCGCCGACCCCGGCCAGCGCCGCGCCCAGCACGTGCCTGGACACCGGGTCCTCGTCGAAGAGGACGACCTCGACCACGTTGTCGGCCGTGTCCTGGGCAAGGGTGAACGCGTCCGTGAGTGTCATCGTTTTCCTTGTCGGGCTTCGCCGAGTCGAATGTCCGGTGCCGCTGTGGTGAGGGCGAGTGGGCGATTCCGGAATTGCGCCTCCACCGAAACGACACCACGTGGTCTTGTTGAGGGACCATAGGGTGTCGTAACGGTGTCCGCAAGCTTTCCAGACACCGGGGTGGGGAAAGTCCGGTAACGCCGGTGGTGGCGGGTTTTCCGTCGGACGACCCCGCGGGCGCCGGGTCCTGGTCGGCGCCCGGCGGCGCCCCAGTGGATCAAGCTCCACCGCTCTGACGGGTGCGCTGTATGGTCTCGCTGTGGGCGGGCAGCAGGCGCAGGACCCCCGTGTCGAACGCAGTCGTACGGCGGTGCTCGCGGCGGTGGTGGACCTCCTGCGCGAACGAGGGCTCCCGTCGGTGACGATCGAGGCGGTGCTGACCCGGTCCGGCGTCTCGCGCGCCACCCTGTACCGCCACTGGCCCACCCGCCGGGCGCTGCTGATCGACGGCCTCAACCGCCTCATGCCGCCCCCGATGGACGTGCCCGACCGGGGGACCGCGCAGGAGCGGCTGCGGGTGTTCGTCGACGGCCTCGCGCACCAGCTCAGCGCGCACCCGTGGGCATCCGTGCTGCCCACGCTGCTGGACGAGGCGAGGCGGGACCCGGAGTTCGCCACGTTCATGCCCGGTTTCCTGGACGCGCGGCGCGCCACCCTGCGGGCCGTGCTGGAGGACGCCTCCGGGCGCGGGGAGCTGCGGGACGGCATCGACAGCGACGTCGCGATAGCGCAGATCAGCGGCCCGCTGCTCTACCGGCGCCTGGTCAGCGACGAGCCGCTGGACCAGTACTTCCGCGACCAGCTGGTCGCCGGGTTCCTCGCGACCTACCGGCGGCCCTGACCGGACGTCCTCCGGTCTCGTCCAAAGTTGAAGTTCCGGGCGTGAGTCCCGCTGACCGGGACCGCTCCTACGTCGGCCGAGCCCGTCGGTGCCACAGTGATCCAGCCCCGGAACGCGATCCGCGTCGCGCATTCCGGGTATTGCCGGATCCGGTCGCCGGTATTCCCACCGCAGCACGGCGAATTGTCCGCCGTGCTTTTCGGTGTTCCCCCGCTTAATGCCGCCGGAATTCGCTTCTCGTCCTAGGTTGAGCCCCGTGTCGACCGTCGGCCGATGTGGTGGTGGGGGAAGTGCTGTTTCACTGATCCGGTCCCATTGACCTATTCGGGAGTGAGATCGTGGACGCCCTGTTGGTCCTCACCGGAACCGAACGGTCCCAGCTCGTCGAGGGGTTCGGGAGCATCAAGGCCAGCCCCTACGACGACTACCCCGCCTTCAGCGAGCACGTCCGCGACCTGGTGGTCGACGACGTGGTGCCCGACCGGCTGCTCCGGGCGGCCGGGCGCATCCGGGCCGACCGGGCCGAGGGCGTCGTGGAGGCGCACGTGCTGCGCAACTGCCCGGTCGACGACGACCTCCCCGAGCTCGGCAACGAGGACCCCTCGGCGGAGAAGAAGAAGCGGAAGACCACGTTCGTCGGCGAGGCGTTCCTGGAGCTGCTGGCCCAGATCACCGGGACCCCGCTGCTGGCCTACGCGAACCGGTTCGGCGGCGACTTCTTCATCGACGTCGTCGCGATCTCCAGGTACCTGGGCAAGCAGACCGGGTACAACGGCGGCGAGGTGGTCTTCCACAACGACCGCACGGCGCACCCCGTCCGCGCCGACTACATCACGCTGCTGGGCATGCGGTGCCCGACCGAGGACCTGGTGTACACCGGGTTCGTCCCCGGCACCAGGTTGGTCGCCGAGCTGTCGCCGGAGGTCCGGAGGGTGCTGCGCGAGCCCCACTTCGCGACCCCGTTCGACGTCGTCTCGCGGGACGCGAACGCCGACCTGGGCGAGGAGGTCGCGCACCCGATCCTGAGCGGTCGCTCCTCGCTGCGCTACCTCGACACCCACACCACGACGGCCGCGGGCGCGCCGGTCGAGGCGAAGGACGCGTTGCTGGCGTTGAAGAACGCGTTGACCAGGGTGCCCAAGGACCGGCACCGGATGCAGCGGGGCGACGTGCTCACGTTCGCCAACCAGCACGGCCTGCACAACCGGGAGCAGATCGAGATCACCGATCCTGGCAGGGCGCTCGGCCGCTGGCTGCTCAAGACCTACGCCTTCGCCGACCGGGAGTCGGCCGACGCGCACGCCGACGCCTGGGTCGACGGGGTACCGGGGAAGGTCGGCGACTGACCCCTCCCCAGGGCCGCACCCCGGCGGCCGCACGACCTCCCACCACCGGAAGGAGTCCAGTGACCACCAACCAGGCCCCGCGCCGCGTCGGGATCTTCGACACGACGCTGCGCGACGGCGAGCAGGCACCCGGCAACGCCATGTCCGCCCAGGACAAGCTCGAGCTGGCGCTGCGGATCGAGGCGCTGAACGTGGACGTCGTCGAGGCCGGGTTCCCCGCGTCCTCGCCCAACGACTTCGCGGCCACCAAGGCGATCGCCGGAGCGCTCAGCCGGGCCCAGGTGGCGACGCTGGCGCGGGCTCGTCGCGACGACGTCGAGACCGCCGTCCAAGCCGCGGGCGGGCGCAACCACGTCCTGCAGATCCTGGGCACCGGCAGCGACATCCACCTGGAGCACAAGCTCGGGATCACCCGGCAGCAGGCGATCGACGACGCGGTGGACGCGGCCGGGTTCGCCGCGTCGCTGGGCGTGGAGACCGTGTCCGTGGGGATCGAGGACGCGACCCGCGGCCACCCGGACCACTTGCGGCAGCTCACCGAACGGGCGGTGGAGGCCGGTGCCCGCTACATCCCGGTCGCCGACACGTCCGGGTGCGCGACCCCCGAGGAGTTCGGCGACCTGATCGCCCGGATCCGCGAGTGGGCGCCCGCCCCGGTGCGCGTCGGTGTGCACTGCCACAACGACTTCGGGCTCGCCACCGCGAACGCGGTCGCAGGGCTGCGGGCGGGCGCGGACGACGTCCAGGTCACCGTCGGCGGCATCGGCGAGCGCGCGGGGAACACGGCGATGGAGGAGGTCTGCGCCCTGCTCGCCTACAAGCACGAGCAGCTCGGCCTGTTCGCCGAGGTCGACCTCGCCGCCATCCACTCCGTCTACACCCGCCTGCGCGAGGTCATCCGCCTGGAGGAGCCGCGCAACAAGGCGATCTTCGGCAAGTACGCGTTCGGCACTGCGGCCGGGATCCACCAGGCGGGCGTGCTCCGGAACCCGGCGACCTACGAGTACGTCGAGCCCGCCAGGTTCGGCCGGGAGCGGACCCTGCTGATCAGCAGGCACTCCGGCCGGGCGGTGCTGCGCCACCTGCTCACCGGCCTCGGCCTGTCGCTGGACGCCGACGAGGTCGACGAGATCTACCGCGTCCACATCGCCGAGCGCGTCGAGAGCGACTGCGAGGACATCTCGGTCGTGCGCCGCCGGTTGGCGGCCGACCTCGTCCCCGTGCTGAACGGCGGTCCCGTGAGGTGACCGGCCACCGGACGCTCGCGGAGAAGATCTGGCAAGACCACGTCGTGCGCCCCCTGGACGACGGCTCGGACCTGCTCTACGTCGACCTGCACGTGCTGCACGAGGTCAACACGCCGCGCGCGTTCGACGACCTGAGGGCGGCGGGCAGGACCGTCCGCCGCCCGGACCTCACCCTCGCGGTCGAGGACCACAACACCCCGACCGGGGAGGGCGGCCGGGAGGACCTGGCGGGCCGGAGGCAACGCGACCTGATCCGCGCCAACTGCGCCGGGTCCGGCATCCGGCTGCACCGCCTGGGCGATCCCGACCAGGGGATCGTGCACGTCGTCGTCCCGGAGCTCGGACTGGCCCGGCCCGGCATGACGATCGTCTGCTGCGACTCGCACACCTCCACGCTGGGGGCGCTGGGAGTGCTGGCGTTCGGGATCGGCACGGGCCAGGTCGAGCACGTGCTCGCCACCCAGACCCTGCCGATCCACCGCCCCGACGACCTGGCCGTCGAGATCTCCGGTGTGCTGCCGGACAGCGCGACCGCGAAGGACCTCGCGCTCGCGCTGATCGCGCGGATCGGCACGGGCGGCGGTCGGGGCAGCGTCATCGAGTACCGCGGCGAAGCCGTCCGCGCCCTGTCCGTGGAAGCCCGGATGACGTTGTGCAACATGAGCGTCGAGGCGGGCTCCCGTGCCGGTCTGGTCGCGGTCGACGACGCCACCGTCCACTACCTGCGCACGCGGACCGGCGCGCGGTTCACCGACGCCGAGCCGCGGTGGCGGGAGATGCGCAGCGACGACGGCGCCCGGTTCGACCACGTCGTGCACCTCGACGCCGCGCAGGTCGGCCCCAGGGTCTCGTGGGGGACCAACCCGGCCCAGAACCTGCCGCTCGACGGCCGGGCCCCGTCCAGGTCCGACTGCGCCACCGAGCAGGAGTGGGCCACGACCCAGCGTTCCCTCGCCTACATGGGACTGCGGCCGGGCCAGCCGATGCGCGACGTCGAGGTGGACACCGTCTTCGTCGGCTCGTGCACCAACGGGCGGATCGAGGACCTCCGCGAGACCGCGTCCGTCCTTTCCGGACGCAAGGTCGCCGACGGTGTCCGGATGCTGATCGTCGCGGGCTCCGCGGCCGTGCGCCGCCAGGCCGTGGCGGAAGGGCTGGACCGGGTGTTCAGCGTCGCGGGCGCCGACTTCCGGCCGGGCGCGGGCTGCTCCATGTGCTGCGCGCTCAACGAGGACCGGCTCGCCCCCGGCGAGCGCGCGGCGTCCACCAGCAACCGGAACTTCGAGGGACGGCAGGGCAAGGGCTCCCGGACCCACCTCGTGTCACCGCGGGTCGCGGCCGCCACCGCGGTCACCGGGCGCATCACCACACCGCAGGACCTGTGAGCACGCGGTCGGTCCGCACCGGGACGGCGGTGCCGCTGCGGCGCGACGACGTCGACACCGACCAGCTGTCGCCCGCGCGGTTCGTCCCCTACTACCGGCCGGACGGCTTCACGAACATCCTGTTCGCGGACTGGCGCACGGATCCGGACTTCGTGCTCAACCAGCCGCAGTACCAGGGGGCGAGCGTCCTGGTCGCGGGCCACGACTTCGGGACCGGGTCGTCGCGCGAGTCGGCCGTCTGGGCCCTGCAGGGCGCGGGCTTCCAGGTCGTCGTCGCGAGCGGCTTCGGCGACATCTTCCGGGGCAACGCCACCACCAGGGGGCTCTGGACGGTCGAGGTCGACCACGACGTCGTCGAACGCCTGTGGCGGGAGGTCGAGGCGGACCCCTGGCTGCCCCTCGTGGTCGACCTGACCGCGCGGCGCCTCGGCTTCGGGGCGGGGGAGTGTCCATTCCGGATCGACGAGCCCCTGCGCCGCCGTCTCCTGCGGCCGGGTGACCGGATCGCCGAGACCCTGCTCCACCTCGCCGAGGTGGAGGACTACGAGTCGAGGAGGGTGGTGCCTTGAGCGGGTTCGCGCACGGGCGGGTCGTCCCGGAGGACGCCGCGGGGACCTCGGAGCGCGCGCGGTGACCGCGCTGGCGATCATCGGGGGCGGCCCCAGGGCCATGAGCGTCCTGGAACGGCTCGCCGTCCGGCTGTCCGGGACCACGGAGCCGGTCGAGATCCACCTGGTCGACTCCGTGCAGGTGGGCTGCGGGCGGGTGTGGCGCACCGACCAGCCGGACTGGTTCCTGATGAACACGGTGGCGGGCGAGGTCACCGCCTTCTCCGGACCACCCGACGCGGGCCCGCCGCGACCGGGGGCGGGCCCGTCCTTCGCACGGTGGTGGGACCTGGCCGACCCCGGTACCGAGCACGTCAACGCCTACGCCCCGCGCCGCCTCTACGGCCGCTACCTGCTCCACCTCCTCGACGCTGTCGAGCGGGCCCTGCCGTCGGGGGTGGTGCTGCACCGGGTCACCGCGACCGTCGAGGACCTCCGCGGGCTGGAGGGCGGCGGGTACCGCCTCACCCTGCACGACGGGACGGGGATCGACGTCGACCGGGCGGTCCTGGTCACCGGCCACGCCCGGCCGCGGCTGTCGGGACACCTGCTGGAGCTGCGGCGGTTCGCGGAGGCCCACCCGGACCTGCGGTTCGTCGCGGGGGACTCGGCGGCGGACATGCCGCTGCCCGCCATCCCCGCGGGCAGCGCGGTCGGCGTGATCGGGATGGGGCTGACCTTCTACGACGTGGTGGCGGCGCTGACGGTCGGGCGCGGGGGGAGGTTCGAGGAGTCGCCGGACGGCCTGGTCTACTCCGCCAGCGGGCAGGAACCGCTCCTCGTCGCCGGGTCGCGCAGCGGGTTCCCGCAACCGGCCCGCGGCCGCAACCGGAAGCCGCCGGACTCCGCCCACCGGCCCGTCTTCTTCACCGAGGGCCTGGTGCGCGCCGACACGGGCCCCGGACGGCTCGACTTCCGACGGCACCTGCTGCCCAGGCTCATGGCGGAGGTGGACCTCGTCCACTTCGCCGCGGTGCTGCGCGAGCGCCATGGAACGGTCGTGGCGGACGAGCTCGTCGCACGGGTGCGGGAGAAGGGCGGCGCCTCGCTGTCCACAGTGGACGACTGCGCGGCCGACCTCGGTCTCCCCGTGCCGACCCGGCTCGACTTCGACACCCTGGCCTTCCCGTTCGCCGACCAAGCGTTCGTCGACCGGGCGGCCTTCGACGACGCGCTCCTGACCGCACTGGGGGCCGACGTGCGCGAGGCCGGACGCGGCAACGTCGACTCACCGGTCAAGGCCGCGCTCGACGTCCTGCGCGGCCTGCGCGCGACCATCCGGGACCTCACCGACTTCGGCGGCCTGCTGCCCGAGTCGCACCGCGACGACCTCGTCGGCTGGTACGCGCCGCGCAGCGCCTTCCTGGCCGCGGGACCGCCCCTGGTCAGGCTGCGGGAGACCAAGGCGCTGGTCGAGGCCGGTGTCCTGCGGGTCATCGGCCCGAGGGCCCGGTACGAGGTCGACGCCGCAGCAGGGGCGTTCCGAGTCTCCTCACCCCAAGTCGGCGGCGCGTCCGAGGTGGTCCGGACGGTCGTCGACGCCCGGATCCCGCCGCCCGACATCGGGTCCGACACGTCGCCGCTGTCCCGGATGCTGCTGCGGCGGGGACTGTGCCGGGAGTTCGTCGACGGCGGGTCGTTCCGCACCGGCGGCGTCGAGGTGACCAGGTCGCCGTTCCACCCGGTCGGCGCGGACGGCCGACCGGTGCGCGGCCTGCACGTGCTGGGCATCCCCTCGGAGCACTCCCGCTTCTTCACCCAGGTCGTCGCGACCGGCCCCGCGGGCTGGAGCGAGTTCATGCGCGACGCCGACGACGTCGCCCGGCACCTGCTGCGGCCCGTCGGGCACCGGACCGACCACCCCGTGGCGATCGGAGGTCCACGATGAGCCGTTCGGCACTGCTCGTCCTCGACATGGTCAACGAGCTCGTGCACCCCGACGGGCACTACGCGCACGTCTGCCGGGAGCAGGTCGCCGCCCGCGGGGTGCTCGACCGCGCGAGGGCCGCCGTCGACCGCGCCCGGCTCGCGGCCGTCCCGGTCGTCTACGTCGTGCTCGGCTACAGCAGCCACTACGAGGACTGGCCGTCGGAGTCGCCCCTGTTCGGCCCACCCGACCCGGAGCGCCGGTTCACGCTCGGCTCGTGGGGCACGCGGGTGCACGACCTGCTGGCACCCGAACCCGGCGACGACGTCGTCGTCAAGCAGCGGGTGAGCCCGTTCCACGGGACCAACCTGGAGCTCCTGCTGCGCGCCCGCAAGGTCGACAGGCTCCTGCTGGCCGGGGTCGCGACCGACCTGGTCGTCCTCATGACCGCCATGCAGGCGCACGACCTCGGCTTCGCGGTCGAGGTCCTGGAGGACGCCACGGCCACCGCGGACGAGGAGCTGCAGGCCGCGGCCGTGCTCCTGCTGGCCCGCACCGCGGTGGTCGGCAGCGTCGACAGGTCCTTCCCCCTCACCGCACAGGAGATCGCGTGAGCGCACGTCCCGTCCCGGTCGCGAGGTCCATCGGCCGGTCGCCCACCGTCGCCCTCCTCGACGAGGTCGAGCGGCAGCGGGTGCGCGGCGTCGAGGTGGTCAACCTCGGCGGGGGAGAGCCGGACTTCCCGACACCGGAGCACATCGTGCGCCCGACCGTGCGGGCGCTGGAGGCCGGCTTCACGCACTACACCCCGAGCCGCGGCCTCCCGGAGCTGCGCGAGGCCATCGCGGCCAAGCTGCTCGTCGACAACGGCATCGCCGCGGACCCCGCGACGGACGTCATCGTCACGCCGTCGGCCAAACACGCGATGTTCATCGCGCTCGCGGGTGTCATCGGGCCCGGCGACGAGGTCCTGGTGCCCTCGCCCGCGTGGGTCAGCTACGCCCCGATGATCGGGCTGCTCGGCGGACGTCCGGTCGACGTCCCGCTCGACCCCCGCGACGGGTACGGGCTCACCGCGGACCAGCTCGCGGCCGCGGTCACCCCGCGCACGCGGGCGGTCCTGGTCAACTCGCCGAACAACCCCACGGGCCGGATGCTCACCCCCGCCGAGGCCGACGCCGTCATCCGCGTCGCCCGACGGCACGACCTGACCATCCTCGTGGACGAGATCTACGAGTACATCCGCTACCGCGACCGCCCCCACCTCAGCCTGGCGGCCAGGCCCGGCGGCCGCGGCCGGACCATCACCGTCAACGGCTTCTCCAAGAGCCACGCCATGACCGGCTGGCGGCTCGGCTACGTGGTCGGCCCGCCCGCCGTGATGCGCGACGTCCTGAAGGTCCAGGAGCACACGGTCGGCTGCGCCTCCTCGTTCGTGCAGCGCGGCGCCTTGGCGGCGTTCACCCCCGAGGCCCGCGTCGCCGTGGACGAGATGGTGGCGAGCTACGACGCCCGGCGCGGGTACGTGGTCGACGCGCTCAACCGGATACCCGGTGTCGTGTGCCCCGATCCGGAGGGCGCCTTCTACGTCCTGCCGGACATCTCGGGGCTCGGCTTCGGCTCGGCGGGGGAGTGCGCAGCCTGGCTGCTGGAGCGCACCGGGGTCGTGGTCGCGCCCGGCGGCGCGTTCGGCCCCACCGCCGAACAGCACGTCCGGCTGTCGTTCGCGACGGCACCCCACCTCCTGGCGACCGCGATCGACCGCCTCGGCGAGGCGTTGGCGTCCCGCGAGCCGACGACGTCCGGCTGAGACCAGGGGACGGCCTGGATCACGGTCCGAAGTGGACGGTCGCGATCGGGCCCGATGGCGGGGCAGGGGACGCTTTCGGGGACGGGTGGCGCGGTCGTTCAGAGTCCGATGAGGGTGAAGCCCCCGCCCGCGGGGGCGGGCTGGCCGCAGGCGTACTGGATCCAGCTCAGGACCGGTCGGGTGACGAGCACCGCCCTGCGCAGCTCCATCGGCTGGCGGGACACGTGGATCCCGTGCTGCAGGACCCTGTCGTGGTCGGTGTCGTAGGTCCACACCGGTGATCCGCTGTTCCCTCCCCAGGTGTCGTGGGTGTAGATGAGCGTGTTGGTGTCGATGTGGACGCCGTCCACCGGGTCGACGTCCTCGTACATCCGGCCGCGGTGGGGACCGGGGTAGCCGGTCAGCTTCACGTTCTCGCCGACGATCTCCTCGCCGGTCACGGTGGGCTGGAAGTAGGCGAACGGGGGTGGGACCTGCACGGGTGCGGCCAGCAAGCACACCCCGACGTCCCAGGCGTCCTGGCCGTTGCGGAAGTTCACGTTGAAGTAGCCCGCGGACACCCGCGCACCGCTGGGCGGCGGGTCCGCGGGTCGGGCCTGGTTGTAGGCGCGGTAGAAGAAGACCTGCGTGGCCTGCCCCCGCGGGAGCGGGTCCGTGAGCGCGTCGATGAGGTTGTGCGAGCACGTGAGCACGTGGCGGTCGTCGATCAGCGCCCCGGACCCGTAGGCCCACCCGCCGTCGGTGCTCCATTGCATCGCGAGGTACCCGACGGTGCTTCTGGGCGGGATGGTGGGATTTTCGACAGGTGTCGCGTTCATTGTCCATTCTTTCCTCGGTGCGTGCGTCGACGCAGCCGCGTTGTCGATTCCGCGGCCGCGTCGACTATTGCCCGATGAATCGGGGAGGATTTTGTCAGGTGGACGAAACGAGCTCGTGGAGTTCCTTGGTGGCGGCCCGCGCGTCGGGTGCCAGCGGGTCGTAGAGCAGGTAGCTCTCCGACGCGATCTCCTTCCCGGACGTCGTCGCCGGGACGAAGAAGCCCTTGGACCGGCTGTACTTGAGGGTGATCGACGGGACCCCGTCGCCGAATGTGGCGATGGCCCGCTTGCTGGTCACCTGCGTGATGACCGTGCCGCTCATCAGGTTGGCCTCCAGCCACACCCACACGCTGGTCAGCGGGGTCATCGCCACCGACTGGTTGCTGGGGACGACGGTGGCGCTGATCGGCGCGTTCTCCACCGGCACCGGCCCGACCGTCGCCGACTGGGTGAGGCCGAAGGTCAGGTACGGGTACAGCGGGTTGTCGTTGACGTTGTTGACCGCGAAGGTCCCGTTCGGGACGGGCGGCATCGACGAGGGGCCGCTGAAGGTGTTCGTGGCCTTGAACGCGTAGGTGTTGCCGTCCTCGGCGACGGGCACGCTGCCGACCTTGCGGATCCTGGCGCCCGACTCGACGCTGGAGGTGGACGCGTAGAGCCCGTAGCTCTCCGTCCACTCGATGGTGTTCTCCGGGAAGGGGTCGACGGTCAGCCAGGCGACGTTGGGGCTGCCGCCCCCCACCGGCTTCGCGAGGATGATGTTCTGCTGGGCCGCTTTCAGGATCTCGAGGTCCGCCGAGTCGACCAGGAGCTGGAGCGTGTAGTCCATTTCGGTGCCCGCTTTCGTGACAGCACAACGCGACGATGCGTTCTCCGGGGATTGTCCAACAATGGATACGACCATTTTTCCGATTCCGGTTTCGTATCCCCATGAGAAGCTACAGAGGAGATGAATGGGCCGGAAGGTCGGGTGGGCGGTACTACCCGAATGAGCTACGGCCGGTCATCCGAAACTCTTTCGTCACCACGTGGAGAAAATCACGGGCCGGTGCTCGGGGTGGCCGGGAAGCGGAAGCGAGGATCGGATTCCAAGATTGTTTCGACCGCCGGAACGATCGGTATCGAGTGGGCGGGCCGCGCCGTGGGCCGCAGGTCACGGGGTTCGCGCCCGTTTCGTGCGGGTCCGGCCGCGGGTCGGTCGGCTCCGCCGGGAGTCGCCGGGGCCGTCCGGTCGTGCCGTCGTGCCGCGGACTCCGCGTGAGTTCGTGCCGGCTGGCGGGGGTGGTCACGCACAGTCCGACGGCGCTGGGCCGGACGATGTCCAGCACCACTGACGAGTCGCCCGGTGGTGGGTCCGGGGTCGTCCGCGCCAGGCTCCTCTTCGCCGCAGAAGTGCGGAAAAGGGGAACCTGGCGCGGTTTTCCGGGTGGTGTCCTACTGCGCGGGCGGAGCGGGGTGGCCCTCGGAGGCCTGCACGACGACGATGCCCTGACCCGACAGCGCGAGCTGGTAGGCCTCGCCGGAGCCGCGGCCGATGACGGCGCCGAGCTTCGCGGTCTTGCGGATCGAGGACTGCAGCGAGGTGGACCAGAGGACCGCGGACTGCATGTCGACGTACGTCGGCACGTCCACGCTCAGCACGACCGGGGTGCCGTAGGCGGTGACGGCGAGCGCGCCCGTGCCCTTGAACGTCGTGTTGAACAGGCCGCCGCTGAGCATCGACGCGCCCTCGGTGCGGTTGATGTCCCACGTGAGCGTGCTGTCGAACGCGAGCACGTTCTTGCCGTTGACGGTGACGCCCTCGTCCTCCAGGTAGAGCACGAACACCTCGTCGGCGTCCTGCGCGAGGAAGACGTCCCCGCTGCCCGACACCTTCATCAGCGACATGCCCTCACCGGTGAAGGCCTTCTTGAACAGCTTGCCGAGACCGCCGCTGCCCTCGTAGGCGAAGTCGACATCACCCTGGTAGGCGACCATCGACCCCTGCTTGGCGAAGAAGAAGCCACCGCTGCCGGTGAGGTCCACCTTGAGCATGCGGTCGTTCTGCAGCTGGAAGCTGCCGGGCTCGACGGACCGCTCGGTGTGGTTGAACAGTGAGCTGCGCATGCCCCGATAGTGCAGGTGATCATCCGCGCGCGCACTCCAGGGGTGCGGGTGTCCCTGATCGACATCGACGGGTTGTCCAAGCGGTTGACATCAAGGGTCCGCATTGCAACATTGTGTTGAGCGGAGTTCAACGTGCGGTTGAAGAACGGAGGGTGCGGATGGACGCGGTGCCCCCACCCGACGCCTTGGCGGGACTGGACGCCGAGTGCGTCAACCGGGTGCTGGAGATCCTCGTCGCGCCCCTCCAGGCCGCCGCGCCCCAGCCGACCGAGGTCGTGCTGCACGACCTGCGCCGCGTCCCGAACACCGTCCGCGCCATCGCCGGGACGCTCACCGGCAGGCGCGTCGGCGACCCTCCCACGGACAAGCTGCTCGAACGCGTCGCGGCGGGCGACCTGCGCCACGACATCGGCTACCGCACCGAGCTGCCCGACGGCCGCGTCCTGCGGAGCTCGACGATCGTCTACACCGACGCCGACGGCCGCCCCGCGGCGGCGCTGTGCCTCAACACCGACGTGTCCGCCTGGGTGTCGCTGCGCTCCGCCGTGGACCGGTTCGTGCTCGGGCGCGACGTTCCCGAGCCCCGTGCCTCCTCAGTCCCGGCCGAGCAGCAGGGGGAGTCGTTCCCCCGCAGTGTCGACGAGCTGTGCAGGGTGCTCGTGGACGCGGCCATCGCCGCGGTCGGCGTCCCGGTCGCGAAGATGCGCAAGGAGCAGAAGCTCCAGGTGGTGGCCGAGCTGGAGCGTCGTGGGTTCTTCCTGGTCAAGCAGGCGCCCGAGACGGCGGCGGGCGCGCTCGGGGTCAGCCGCTTCACCATCTACAACTACCTCAACGAGCTCGACGGCGCGGCTCACGAGCCCGCCTGACGCTGGACCGGGATCGTCGGAAGGTGGTGCTGGGCATGGACTTCGACGCGCAGGACGAGGTCACCGCGCTCGCGCGGCGCCTGGTCCGCACCCCGAGCGAGAACCCGCCCGGCCGGGAGTCGGCGGTGGCCGAGGTGCTCGCCGGGCAGGCGCGGGCGTGGGGGCTGGAGGTCACCACCCAGGAGATCGACGACAACCGCGTGAACGTCGTGACCAGGCTGCCGGGCACCGGGTCCGCACCGTCCCTCGTGTACTGCGGGCACCTCGACACCGTCCCCGTCGGAGCCCGCCGCGACTGGGCCGAGGACCCCTTCGGCGGCGTGGTCCGCGACGGGTACCTGTGGGGGCGCGGCGCCGTGGACATGAAGGGCGGGCTCGCGGCGATGCTCACGTCCCTGGCCGTGCTTCGCTTCGCGGGCACCGAACTGCCGGGTGACCTGGTGCTGTGCGCGGTCGTGGGGGAGGAGGCCGACTGCGCGGGCTCCCGGCACCTGGACGGCACCGACGTCCTCGACGACGCCGGGTGGCTGGTCGTCGGCGAGCCGACGGACCTGGACCTGGTGGTCGCGCACAAGGGCGCCGTCCGCGTGGAGCTCGTCGCGCACGGCATGTCGGCGCACGGCGCGACGCCCGAGCTCGGCGTGAACGCCATCGAGGCCGTGGCGCGGCTGGTGTCCGCAGTCCGCGTCCTCCCTGCGGACGTGCGGCCCCACCCGCTGCTGGGCTCCCCGTCGTCGAGCGTGAACCTCATCGAGGGCGGCACGGCCGTCAACGTGGTGCCGGACCTCTGCCGCGCCGTCGTGGACGTCCGCACGATCCCCGGCGTCGACGCGGACGTGGTCCTCGCGTCCGTGAAGGAGGGCGCGGACCGCGTGATGGCCGCCATGCCGGAGGTCGAGATCCTGGTGCGGGTCCTGCACGAGCGGGCTCCGGTGAGCACGTCCGTCGACCACCCGCTGGTGCGGGCCTCCCAGGAGGCGGCGGTGCGGACGCTCGGGGGTCGTCGACCGACCCGCGGCGTCCCGTACTTCAGCGACGCCTCCGTGCTCTCGCCACCCCGGAACCTGCCCACCGTCCTGTTCGGTCCCGGCGAGGAAGCGCTGATGCACAAGGCGAACGAGAGGGTGTCGACCACCGACCTGCACCGGGCCACGCGGTTCCTGTCGGTGCTGCCGACCGTGCTGCACGGGCCGGACACCGGCCTCCCCGGCGGGTCGGCGGTCGGGGCGTGAGCACCACCTTCGACACCCGCGACGTCGCGGCGGACCTGCGCGTCGAGCGCTGGCAGGACGCCGCCGCCCGCGGCGGGCTGCCGCCGTTGCGGGAGGGCAGGCGGATCGAGGGCGACTTCGAGGCGCGGTTGCGGTTCGGGCGGATCGGGGCCGTCCGCGTCGTCGAGGCGACCACGCCGGGCGGCGAGTGCGTGCGCACCGCGCGCATGGCCCGTCGGTTCGCCGACGAGCTCTACCAGCTGGAGGTGCTGACCAGCGGCGAGGCCGTGCTGGAGCAGCACGGCAGGCAGGCCCGGATCGGGGTGGGCGACGTCGTGCTCGTCGACCCGACCGCGCCGATCCGGTGGCGCACCACGGACACGACCAACGTGACCGTCCTGTTCCCGCGCACGATGCTGTCGTCGGGGCACGACGACTTCCTGCGGGTGGCGGGCCTGGCGATACCGGGTGGCGGGGGGACGGGTGCGCTCATCTCCTCGATGGTCAGGGGACTTCCCGCCGCGCTCGACGGGATCCGCGTCGACGAGGCCGCCCGGATCGGCACCGCCGTGGTCGACCTCCTGGAAGCCGCGTTGGCGACGCGGCTCGACGGACCGGCCCCACCGCGGTCGCGGCACGCCGTCCTGCGCCGGCAGGTCTACGCCCACATCGACGGGAACCTGCACCGGCCGGACCTGTCGCCCGCCTCCATCGCCGCGGCGCAGCACATCTCCTTGCGGCACCTGCACAAGCTCTTCGAGACCGAGCCGATGACCGTCGCGGCCCGGATCAGGCACCGGCGGTTGCAGCGGTGCGCCGACGACCTGCGCGACACCGGCCAACGCCACCGTTCGGCGGCCTCCATCGCCGCCCGGTGGGGCCTGACCGACCCGGCGAGCTTCAGCCGCCTGTTCAAGTCCGCCTACGGCGTCTCGGCCTCCGACTACCGCGAGGTCCACGGCGTGCGCTGATGATCAACGTCGGTGCGCGGATCGTCATGGTCGACCACGCGGTGGGGCGACAGCATCGGCACATGCCGAACACGCACCCGGACGAGACGACCGCCGAGCTCGCGGCGATCCCAGCACGCATGATCGAGGCCTGGAACGACGGCGACGCCACCGCTTTCGCCGCACCGTTCGCCGAGGACGCCCACTTCGTCGCCTTCGAGGGCACGGTCCTGCACGGGACCGAGGCCGTCGTCGCGTTCCACCAACCGCTCTTCGACACCGTGCTCAAGGGCTCCCGCCTCGTGAACGGCGAGGTCCCGTTCGTCCGCGTCCACGACGACCGGTTCGCCGTCGTCCACAGCCGCCTGTCGGTGATCCTGCCCGGCGAGGCCGCGCCCTCGCCGAGCCGGAACTCGATGGAGCTCTACACCGTGGTCAAGGGCGAGGCGGGCTGGAAGGTCGTCGCCATGCAGAACTCCAGGGTCCTCGGCCTCGACCGCCAGTACCTCCTGGACAACGTCGACGCCCTGCCCGCGGACGTGGCGCAGCACGTCTCCGACCTCGTCGGGGCGATCGCCCGCGCCCACTAGGGCCTGTCCTCAAAGCAGGTGACTGTGATCTGCTTTGATCTTGTGTCGTGGTGTGTGGGCATGAGTTGACCGATGAGCAGTGGCACACCATCGAGCCCTTGCTTCCCCCGTGGAAAACGGTCTACACCAGGTTCTGGCGGTGGTCGCGGGACGGCACCCTCACGATGCTCGTGTCCAAGGTCCGGGTCGTGGCCGAGGCGGTCGACGAGTTGGATCGCGAGGTCTCGGTCGACTCCAGCATCGTGCGCGCCCACCGGCACGCCGCGGGTGCCCGTCGCACGACCGTGTCCCTCACAGGGGGCGGGCCGGTCGTGCGGCGGGCACAGCGAGCCAGGTGATCATGCCATCCGGCGTTCCCGCGGCGGCCCCGGTACCAGGATCCGCCTGGCCTGCGACGGCCACGGCCGACCGCTCTCGGTCGTGCTGACCGGCGGCAACGTCGACGACTGCGCCATGTTCGAGCAGGTCATGGCCGGAATTCGATTCCCTCGCCCCGGTCCCGGCCACGATTCCCGAACGCCGCGACCAGCAGGCCAACCGCCCACAGCAGTCGACCCCCGGTCTTCGACCGCGTCGCCTACAAGCGCCGCAACGTGGTGGAACGCTGCTCCAGCAGGCTCAAGCAGTTCCGCTCCATCGCCAGGTGCTACGACAAGACCGCTACGTCCTACCGGGCGGTGATCGACCTGGCGACCCTCATCCTCTGGCTTCGAGGACAGGCCCTAGCGCGGATCCGCCGCTTCCGCGACGCGGCGCTCAGCCCTGGCCGGCGAGCAGGTCGCGGAAGCGGTCGACGCCGATGTTGCCGCCGGAGAGGACCACGCCGACGCGGCCGGACAGGGTGCCCTTGCGCAGCGCGGCGAGCGAGGTCGCGCCGCTGGGTTCCAGGACGACCTTGAGCCGTTCGAACGCGAACCGCATCGCCTCGCGGATCTCGTCGTCGCCGACCAGCAGGACGTCGTCGACGAGGCGGCGGTTGACCGGGAAGGTCAGCTCGCCGGGGATCTCGGTGGCCTGCCCGTCGGCGATGGTGCGCGGGACGGGGATCCGCACGAGGTCGCCTGCCAGCAGCGACAGCCGGGTGTCGTCGCCCTGCTCGGGTTCGACGCCGACGACCCGGATGTCCGGGTGCAGGGCCTTGGCCGCGGTCGCGCAGCCGGCCATGAGCCCGCCGCCCCCGATCGGCACGAGCAGGGTGTCCAGCGGACCGACCTCGTCGAGCAGTTCGAGCGCGACGGTGCCCTGGCCCGCCATGACGTCGGGGTGGTCGTAGGGCGGGACGAGGGTCAGGTTCCGCTCCCGCGCGAGCTCGTGGCCCAGCGCGACCCGGTCGCCGGTGTAGCGGTCGTAGGTGATGACCTCGGCGCCGTAGCCGCGGGTGGCGTCCACCTTGGAGGCGGGGGTGTCCTCGGGCATCAGGATGACGGCCTTCGTGCCCACGAGGCTCGCCGCGAGTGCGACCGCCTGGGCGTGGTTGCCGGAGGAGTAGGTGGCGACGCCGGTGGCGAGCTGGGCGGGCGTGAGCCGGGAGATCGCGTTGTAGGCGCCGCGGAACTTGAAGGCGCCGACCCGCTGGAAGTTCTCCGCCTTGAGGAACGCGGTCGTCCCGGTGTCCCGGTCGAGGGTGGACGAGGTCAGGACGGGAGTCCGGTGGGCGACGCCGTCGATCCGCTTGGCGGCGCTCCTGATGGCTTCGAGGTCGATCACGTCCTCGACCTTATACATTTGGTCCAGGAGTGGAAAGTTTGTCTTGATGTGGCTGTGGCCACCAGCCGGGTCGTCATCGTTCCCGGACCACGTCGACACCGACGACGAGCACCCACAGGAGCAGCGGGAACACGGTGACGCGTTCGGCGATGCCGACGCCGATCACGTGCCCGGCGTTCGTGGCCGCGAAAGCGGTCAGGGCGAAGCCGAGCAGGCCGGTGATCCCGAGCGCCAGCGCCGCCGTGCGGGCCAGGGGGCGGGTGCGGGTCGAAGCGGAGGTGCCCGCGATGACGAGGGCGGCGTTGCCGAGGATGAAGACGGGGAGCGCGCCGATCGAGTGGACCGTCAGGTCGACGTCCTCCGGGACCAGGCCCACGACGACCCACGACAGCCCGGCCAGGCCGACCATGGCCTGCCAGACGCGCCGGTTCCCCTGGGTGGACCAGGTGTTGGCGGTGAGGACGGTCCCGGCGAGCAGGAGCACGCCCAGCAGGACGAACGCGGTGTTCATGCCCGCGTGCAGGGGTGAGCACACGTCGTTGCCGAGCACGGGGGCGCAGTGCACGGCGCCGAGGTCGCTGATGTAGTTGGTCCACCAGCTGTAGCGGGGCCGGACCCAGGCGTTCGCGACGACGACGTGCAGGACGAGGAACTGCGCGGGGCCGAGCGCGAGCAGGACCCCGCCGAGACGGGCGCTCCGGCTGGTCGGGGTGGCGGTGGTGGTCACGCGGTCGGTCCCTTCGACGGGGTGATGAGCGCGGTGAGGACCGCGCCGGTGAGGAAGACGGCGGCCGTCCAGCCGAATGCCGTGCTGTAGCCGTGCACGGTGGCGTCCCCGGCCGTCGAGTCGCGGGCGGCCGCCGCGGCCACCGTGCTGAGGACGGCGACGCCGACCGAGCCGCCGATCTGCTGCGCGGTGTTCACGGAGGCCGCCGCGGCGCCGGCGAGGTCGTCACCCAGTCGCGCGGTCGCGGACGCGGTGGCGGTCGCGATGACGAGGCCGACCCCGGCGCCGATGAGGACGAGGCTCGGCAACAGGTCCGCGCCGTACTCGCTGTGCGGGTCGATCCGGGTGAACAGCAGCTCACCCGCGCCTGCGGTCAGCAGGCCGACCGGCACGACGACGCGAGGTCCGGAGCGCTTGCCCAGGGCGGGGCCGATGACGGCCGCGGCGAGCACGAGGGCCACGGGCACGGGGAGGAAGGCGAGCCCGGTGCGGATCTGGCCGTACCCGAGGGTGGACTGGAGGTAGAAGGGCAGGAAGAGGAACGTCGTGAACAGGCCCGCCGACGACAGCAGCAACGCGACCAGGGCGGCGCCGCGGCCGCGATCGGTGAGGATCCGCAGCGGCAGCAGGGGATCCGCCGCACGCGTCTGCGCGACGACGAACGCCGCGAGCAGGACCCCCGACGCGACCAGGGGACCGACCGTGCCGGGCGCGGACCACCCGGCGACCTCGGCGCGGGAGGTCCCGTACACCAGGCTGAACAGCCCGAGGGTGACGGTGGTGGCGCCGAGTAGGTCGACCCGGCGGCCGACCCGGCGGTCCGACGCCGGTGCGAGCACGACCGCGCCGACGACGGCCGGGATCGCGACCGCGATGTTGACGAACATCGTCCACCGCCACGAGAACGCCTGGGTGAGCGCCCCTCCGAGGAGCAGGCCCGCGGTCGTGCCGACCATGGCCACGGAGCCGAAGATCCCGAACGCCCGCCCCCGTTCCGCCGGGTCGGTGAAGGTGGTCGACACCAGGGCGAGCGCGGCCGGGGCCAGCAGGGCGGCGAAGACACCCTGACCGACGCGGGCGGCGACGAGGACCGCCACCGTCGACGCGGCGCCGCCCACGGCCGAGGTGACGGCGAAGCCCGCCAACCCGACCACCAGCAGGCGTTCGCGGCCCCACCGG
This sequence comes from Umezawaea tangerina, assembly GCF_003002815.1. GTDB lineage: Bacteria > Actinomycetota > Actinomycetes > Mycobacteriales > Pseudonocardiaceae > Umezawaea > Umezawaea tangerina. The sequence continues at coordinate 343,657 of NZ_PVTF01000011.1, forward strand.
TCGGCGAGGCGGCCGCTGAGCAGCAACAGGCTGCCGAACGTGAGGGCGTAGCCGGTGACGACCCACTGCCGCGCACCGTCGGGGAAGCCGAGGTCGGCCTGCGCCGAGGGGAGCGCGATGGTGATGACCGTGGTGTCGAGCGCGATCATCAGCTGCGCCAGGGCGAGCACGGCCAGCAGCGACCACCGCCTCGGGAGGGGCGCGGTGGTGGACGGTCGGGGGTGGGACCGGGAACTGGTCATGCCGCGACCCTAGGTTCGTCTTGCTCCCAGGACATACGCTCTTGTCCATGAAGCAAGAACTGGATGTGGACCAGCTGGTCCGGCAGCGGGTCAGGGCCCTTCGCCAGGCGCGCGGGTGGTCGTTGGACACTCTCGCCGAACGCAGCTACCTGAGCCCGTCGAACCTGAGCCGCATCGAGACCGGGGCCCGGCGGATCGCGCTGGACCAGCTCATCCCGATCGCCAAGGCCCTCGACACGACCATCGACCAGCTGGTGGAGTCCCCGGACGACGAGGACGTCGTGATCCGGCCGTACCGCGGCGACCGTCCCGGCATGACGATCTGGACGCTCGCGCGGGAACGCACCCCGAACGACCTCACGGTCGCCAAGATGCGCATCACCACACCCGTGCCACCCCTGGAGGAGGCGGGCGTGCACCCCGGTCGCGACTGGTTCACCGTGATCTCGGGCACCGCGGAGCTCCGTCTCGGCGAACGCCTCATCCTGGTGCGCGCCGGTGACGCCGCGGAGTTCTCGACGATGGTCCCGCACGCCATCGGCGCCCACGGCAGGCGACCGGTCGTGATCCTCACGATCCTCACCAACGACGGCAGGCAGGCCCACGCGGGCGAACGGTAGGACTCCGGGACGGACAGTCCGGGGTATCGCGGGCGTATCCGAAACCGCATACGCCCCGGCAACGGCCCGTGGCGCCCAATGGAGGCATGAACCGGAGCACGTCCCCGCAACGTCGCACGCCCAGGCTCGTTCTCGTCGGACTCGCGGTCCTCGGCCTGGCGGGCGCGGCCTACCTCGTGCGCGGGCCGCTCCTGATGGCTGCCCCGATGTGCCTGGACGGCCGGTGGCGCGGCTGCCTCGGCACGGAGAACGGCGTGGTGTTCACGACGCTGGCCACGGTGCCGCTGTCCCTCGTGCTGGTGTGGCTCCTGGCACGTCGCCGCGGCTCCGCGTCGGCGTGGCGGACGTCGTTGGCCGAGGTGGGGATGGTCCACGGGACGGTGCCGTTCCTGTGGATGACGCTGATGCCGGGTGAGGGTGCGGGTCTCGTCCCCGGCAGGCTGAGCCTGGTCCCGTTCCGCGACCTGGTCACGATGGGGCCGCTCGGGATCTTCGCCAACCTGCTGATCTTCGCCGCGCTCGGTTTCTTCGCCCCGATGCGGTTCGCGGCGCTGGCCTCCGCGCCGCGGGTCCTGGCGCTCGGCGCGGGCTGCTCGATCCTGGTCGAGACCGCGCAGTACGCCTTCCAGCTGGACCGCGTGTCCTCCGTGGACGACGTCCTGGTCAACGCCACCGGCGCCCTGCTGGCCGGACTGGCCTCGCGCCGGTGGTGGCGGGCCAGGGCGGAGGAGCACGGGGTGGTGGCCGCTGCTCGGGCGTAGATCGTGCGCGGAGCGCTTCGGTATCAGGTGGCGCGGAGGCCGTTCTACGGTGGGCGGGACGTCGGAACCGACCCGCGGCGGAGCTCCTCGCGGGACGGCCGCGGTGCCCGTTCGGCCGATCTGCAGGAGGAGAACATGGGGAAGTTGTCCCTGGTGAGGCTGGACTCGGCGGTGGAGTGCTACACGGTCGCGGACGCGGACGCCGAAGACGACGCGAGGTTCCTCTACGGCGAGATCTTCGAGCGGGGGGACTACCTCAAGCACGGTGTGGTGCTGCCGCCGGACGCCTTCGTGGTGGACGCCGGGGCGAACATCGGGCTCTTCTGCCTGTTCGTGAAGACCACGGCGCCGGGTGCGACCGTGGTGGCGGTGGAACCGATGGCGGACACCCGCGAGGTGCTGCGCCGCAACATCGAGCTGCACGGGCTGACCGACTGCCACGTCCACGCGTGCGGGCTGGGCGAGCGCGAGGAAGTGGCGACGTTCCACCACTTCCCCGGACTGCCCGCGAACTCGACCCGCTACCCCGACGAGAAGAGCTCGTTGCTGGAGCTGATGCGCGGTGACCGGGGTGTGGAGGTCACCGAGCACACCATGCGGTCGCGCACGGAGCTGGTGGCGGTGCGGCCGTTGTCGGACCTGCTGCGGGAGTGGCGGCACGTCGAGCGGATCGACCTGGTGAAGGTCGACGTCGAGGGTGCCGAGCTCGAGGTGCTCAAGGGGATCGAGGAGGCGGACTGGGCGCGCATCGCGCAGCTGGTGGTGGAGGTGCAGCAGGTCGGGTCCCGGTTGGCGGAGGTGGTCGGGCTGCTGGAGGCCAAGGGGTACACCGCGGTGGTGGAGCGGCCGTCGATGATCGACCCGTCGTTGGACCTGCACATGGTCTACGCACGCCGTTGACCGGCGTGCAGGAGCGCGGCGAGCTCGGGACGGCTGGGCAGCCGGGCCAGCGAGCGGCGGGTGCGCTGGAGCGCGGTGTGCCTGGTGGCGGGGTCGGCGTCGGTGTCCAGCGCGAGCTCGGCCTGGCAGAGCACGTAGTTGAGGTGGGTGGCTATTCGCATGCCGAACGAGGACAGGCCGTGCAGACGGGCTTCGCCGCCGGAGTCCTGGTACCCCCGCACCATGCGCGCGGCACCGGGGGCGTCGACCGCGCCGTCCACGAGGTGCCAGTGGGCGAGCACGAAGCCCAGCTCGCGTTCGGGGCTGCCGGTGTCGGTGCCGTCCCAGTCGAGCACGGCGAGCTGCCCGCCGACCATCAGGAGGTTCGACGGCTGCAGGTCGAGGTGCAGCAGCCGCGGGGTGTCGGTGGGGAGCTCGGCCGTGACCGCGGCCAGGTCGAGGATCCGCGGCAGGGCGGCGACCAGCTCGCCGGTCCAGTCGGCGCCCGCACGGGAGGCGGTGGCCACGAGTGCCGACCAGGTCGCCTCGTCGGGACTGGTGGAGTACCAGGGATCCGGGGCGTTGACCGGGGGAGCCTCCAGCGCGTGCATGCGGCCCAGCACCTCGCCGACCAGCTCCGGCACCTGGCCCGCGCGGACGGGGGTGCCGTCGAGCCATTCGTACACGCGCACGAGCCTGCCGTCGGGCTCCGGTGGCAGCCGGACGAGGTAACCGCCGTCCACGGACGGGATGTTCGCGGGTGAGCGGATTCCGGCGTCGGCGGTGAGGTCCCGGAACGCGACCTCGCGGTCCACTTCGGACTCCTGGAGCCCCCACAGGAACTCCTTCACGGCGTACCGCGCCGCACCGGTCTCCAACCGCCACACGACGCCGACGGAACCCTTGCCCGCCGGGACGATCCTGCGCGGGCCGCGCTGCTCGACCGCGAACCGCGCGCACAGGTGGTCGGCGAACTCGGCGAGCCGGTCCTTCGACCCGATCACCATCCCACCACCCCGCGTCGGGGCGGCTGCTGGACGGACTGCGGGAACAAGTGGGTCATTCGCACCTCTCAGAACGGACGACGGGAACCCCGGAGGGCACGGGCGCCCTCCGGGGGTGAGCGGGTGGTCCGCCGTTCAGCCGCCGATGCGACCGCGGTCGGCCTTGTACACCGCGACCACGGACGGGCGGGGCTGGCTGGTGCCGCCGCCGGGCCAGTGCGAGGCCGGGTTCTCGACGGTGGCGCCGTCGACCTCGCCGGGGTGCTGCACCGAGACGAGCACGAACCGCTCCGCGACGACGGGACCGCAGGCCTCGGCGCCGACCGGGACGGTCAGGAACTGGCGGACGTGCCCGCGTTCGGGTCCCGCCAGCGGGGTGGCGAACAGCCCGTCGTTGGAGCCGAGCGCGTTGCCGTCGGTGGTGATCCACAGGTTCCCGTGGGCGTCGAAGGTGACGTTGTCGGGGCAGGAGATCGGACTGACGTCGGCCTTGTCGTAGCCGCCGTAGTAGGTGTCGGCCGCGGCCGGGTCGCCGCACACCAGCAGCAGCCGCCAGGAGAAGGCGGTGGCCGTGTTGTCGGACCGGTCCTCCTCGATCTCCAGCACCTGGCCGTTCTTGTTGCCCACGCGGGGCGCGACCTCGGTGGGGCCCTCCTTGCCCGGCTTGCCGCGGTCGGTGTTGTTGGTGAGCGCGGCGTAGACCCTCCGGGTCCGCGGGTCGGGCTCGACGTCCTCGGGGCGGTCCATCCTGGTCGCGCCGACCGCGTCGGCGGCCGCGCGGGTGAAGACGTAGACCTCCTCGGCGGAGAAGCCGGGGACGAACGACGTGTCGTTGTGCGCCAGCGGGACCCACTCGCCGGTGCCGTCGAACTGGCCGTCGGACGGCAGCCTGCCGGATCCGTCCACCTCCTCGGCGGGACTGTCGCCGGTGAACCTGGCGACGTAGAGGGTGCCGGAGTCGAGCAGGCGCTTGTTGTGCTCGCGGGAGTGCCTGCCGAGCCCCGGTTTGACGCGTCCGTCGGTGACGAACTTGTACAGGTACTCGAAGCGCTCGTCGTCGCCCATGTACGCGGCCACGCGGCCGTCCGGTGCCACGATCACGTTGGCGCCCTCGTGCTTGAACCTGCCGAGGGCGGTGTGCTTGACCGGCGGCCGGTCGGGCTCGAACGGGTCCACTTCGACGATGTAGCCGAACCTGTTGGCCTCGTTGGGTTCCTGCGCCAGGTCGAAGCGCCGGTCGAACAGCTCCCACTGGCGGACGCCCGCGCCCTTGGGGAACCCGTAGCGGGCCAGTCGCGCCCTCGCGACGGGGTTGGTGACCGCGTCGGCGTTGGCGAAGGCGCCGTTGACGTTCTCCTCCCCGGACAGCACCGTGCCCCACGGGGTGAGGCCGCCGGAGCAGTTGCTCTGCGTCCCCAGCACCAGCCTGCCCGTCGGGTCGGCGGAGGTCCGCAGGTACGGCGACCCGGCCGCGGGTCCGCGCACCTCGAACGGCGTCGTCAACGTGATGCGGCGGTTGTGCTCGCCGTCCACCTTGGCGCGCAGCCTGCCGGTGGCGCGGTCGAGCTCCACGAGCACGACGGACATGCCGTGCGCCGCCCAGCCGATCTCCGCCTGCTCGCGGGTCAGCGGAGCCCTGCCCCAGTCGGGGAACATCAGCTCCTCCGACGAGTACTCGTGGTTGTTCACCATGAGCCACCGGTCGTCGCACCCCGGGATCGGCACCAGGGCGCAGTAGTCGTTGTTGTACCCGAACCGCATGGCCTGCGCGGCCGCGGTCTGGTTGTCGAAGTCCCACTCCGGCGCCCCCGGCAGCACGGGGTCGCCCCAGCTGATCAGGACCTCCTGGACGTATCCCTCCGGGACCACGACCGCGTCCTCGCGGTTGGGCGCGACGGGCTCGAAGTCCACGCCCGTGGCGCGCACTCCCGCACCGGGACTCGCGGTCGGGCTCGGCTCGGCGCGGGCGAGCGGGGTACCGAGCGCCGTGCCGCCCGCGACGGCCAGGACGACACCCGCCCGCAGGACACCGCGCCGCGACAGCGCGCTGCCCGCGATGTCGCCGAAGTACTCGTTGCCCGAGCAGTTGGGCTCGTCGCTCGCGCACGCGCTACCGCACCGGTAGGCGCAGGTCATCGCCGAACGGCCCACCGGGTGGTTGGGCAGCGGCCGAAGACCGGGGTACAGCTCTTGCCTGGACAGGACAACCTCCGTGGAAAGTCGTGAGGGGAACCGCGGAGCGGACGTCGGTCGTCACGTCTCCGCGCGGGCCGGGACGTCGTCACACCGGGGTCTCGACCACACCCCAGACCTCGGCGCGGACGTCCTTCTCCCGCAGTGCCAACGAGTCCGCGCACGCCGCCGCGAGCGAGCCGGGCCACCGCACGACGCCGTGCAGCGGTTCCACTCGGCACCCCCGCAGCCGCTTGGCGCGGTAGGCGCCGTTCCCGAACCGGAACCGGCGCACGCCGTTGTCCAGCCCCCACAACAGGGGCTCGTAGAACATCAGGTTGAAGTAGACGAAGTCGCCGCCCACCGAGGAGTAGTCGAAGCCCACGCTGCGGATGTGCAGGGTGTCCCCGTCGCGCAGGCACACGCACACGCCGACGGCCACGCCGTCGCGGTCGGCGGTGAACACCAGGACGTCGTCGTCCAGCGTCGCGGCGAGGTCCCGGTAGTCCTCCAGGACCGACTCCACCGAGGCCCGCACGCCGTACTTGCCCGCCAGGTGCACCTGCAGCAGCGCGGTCCGCTCGCCCAGCACGGAGGTCGACTCGTGCACCCCGGTCGTCAGACCGCTGCCCAGGTACTGCCTGCGTTCGCGGCGGATCGTGCCGCGCCGCCCGCGCGAGCGCCCGGCGAGGTAGCCCTCGAAGTCCGTCCACTCCACGTCGAGCACGGTGTCCGCGCCGACCACGGCGTGCTCGCGGGCACCCAGCGCCCCGGCCAGCTCCTCGACCACCTCAGCGTCGGCGAGGTAGGCGAACGTCAGCACCGAGCCGTCCTCGTCGGCCAGCGCGGACGCCGCACGGGCCAGGGCGGCGCGGACCTCCGTCGCGACACCGCCCAGGACCCGGAACAGGCAGCGCGACCCGGAGACCGCGGCGAACAGCTGCGGGTAGAGCCTGCCGACCGGCACCGGGGGAGTGCCGGTCGGCGCGGGCCAGAGCAGCTCGGCGACGTCGTAGTTGGCCGAGGCGAGGGACTCGTCCTCGGTGGCGCGCAACGCGGTGAGGCCCAGCAGCTCACCCCGGTCATCCCTGGCGGTCACGTACCGCATGCGTCCTCGCGAGCGCCGGTCGCAGTAGCGCAGCCACGCGGCGGACTCGTGCAGCGGGACGTCGGGCGCGAGCCGCGCGTACTCGGCCGCGAACTCCTCCACGTCGTGGTGGACGGCGGTCGTGATCACCGGACACCGCTGTCGAGCACGGAGGCGAGCTCGCGGACGGTCGGGTGGTCGAACACCAGGTCCACGCTGATGGTCGTGCTCATCCTGGCCTTGATCCTCGACACCAGCCGCAGCGCGAGCAGGGAGTGCCCGCCGAGGATGAAGAAGTCGTCCTGCGCGCCGACCCGGTCGCGCCCCAGCACCTCGGCCCAGATCCTGGCGAGGTCCTCCTCCTTCTCCGACAACGCCTCGGTGGCGGTGGACCCCGGCTCCTCCACGGGCGCGGGCACGGGGTCGGGCAGCGCGCGGCGGTCGGTCTTGCCGTTGGCGGAGGCCGGGATCCCCGCCACCGACACGAAGTCCACCGGGACCATGTACGCGGGCAGCCGTCCGGCCAGGTGCGCGGTCAGCTCGGCGTGGGTGGGCATGGCACCGGGCCGGGGCACGTAGTAGCCGATCAGCCGGACCGGTTCGCCGCGCAGGTCGACGGCGCAGTCGGTGACCGAGGGGTGCGAGCGCAGGGCGTGCTCGACCTCCTCCAGCTCGATGCGGTAGCCGTGCAGCTTCACCTGGCTGTCCACGCGGTGCAGGAACTGGAGGTCTCCGTTCGGCAGGCGCCGCACGACGTCACCGGTGCGGTAGAACCTCCCGCCCCCAGGGAGCTCGACGAACCGCTCGGCGGTCAGCTCGGGCGAGGTGTAGCCCTCGGCGAGCCCGGCGCCCCCGATGTGGAGCTCACCGGGCAGTCCGGCCGCGGCCTCCTGCCCGGCCGCGTCGAGCACCCGGATGGTGGTGTTGGCCAGCGGCCGCCCGATCGGCACGCTGTTCTCGTCGCCCCGCACGCGGTGCGCGGTGGACCAGATGGTGGTCTCGGTGGGGCCGTAGAGGTTCCAGCAGCTGTCGACCCGAGGGGCCAGCTCCGCGGCGAGGTCGGCGGGCATGGCCTCACCGCCGCACAGCGCGGTGAACCCGCCCCTCGGCCGCCAGCCGACCTCGGTGAGCATCCGCCACGTCATCGGGGTCGCCTGCATCACGGTCGCCCGCGACTCGGCGAGCAGTGCGGCCAGCGCCTCGCCGTCGGTCGACACCCCGGTGGGCGCGATCTCGAGGGTGGCGCCGTTGACCAGCGGTGCGAAGAGCTCCAGCGCGGCGATGTCGAACGTCGCGGTGGTCACCGCGAGCAGCACGTCCCGGTCGGTGATCCCGACCTGCCGGGAGATCGCCCGCAGCAGGTGCGAGAGCGCCCGGTGCGGCACCCGGACGCCCTTGGGGGTGCCGGTGGAGCCGGAGGTGTAGAGCACGTAGGCGAGGTCGTCGCCCCCGGCGGTCGCGGCCACGAGGTCACCGACGCCCCTCTCGCCGACCAGCACCACCGCACGGTCGGCGAAGTGCCCGGCCAGCGCCCGCTCGGTGACGACCACGTCGACCTGGGCGTCGGTGAGCATGAAGTCGTTGCGCGCCTTGGGGTGCCGGTGGTCCAGCGGCACGTAGGCCGCGCCCGCCATGGCGGTGCCCAGCAGCGCGACCACCAGGTCGCACGACCGGTCGACGCACACCGCGACCCGGTCGCCGACCCCGACACCGCGCCGCCTGAGCGTCCCGGCGAGGCCCGCCGCCCGGTCGTGCAGCTGCCGGTAGGTCAGGACGTCGCCGCCCGACCGGACCGCGACGGCGTCGGACCGCGCGGCCACCTGGGCCCGGAACAGGTCGACCAGGGTGGTGCCGGTCTCGTCCACCGACACTTCGGGGACGCCTGCCGCGATCGCCTCCCGGTCGGCGTCGACGAGCATGTCCAACGAGTCCACCGGGGCGTCCGGGTCGGCCACCGCGGTGGCCAGCAGGCGCTGGAAGTGGCCGACCATGCGCTCGGCGGCGTCGGGGTCGATCAGGTCGGTGTTGTACTCCCAGATCAGCGTGAGCCGGTCCCGTTCGCCGGGGGTGCCCGAGGTCCGCAGCTGCTCAGCCCTCGGCACGACGACCACGTTGATGTCGAACTTCGCGCTGTCGTTGTGGTACTCGGTGAGCGCCCCGGTCGCGTCCGGCCAGTCGAAGTCGGGCACGGGGGAGTCGTGGAAGCTGAAGCACGTCTGCACCAGCGGGTTGCGGCTGGCGTCGCGGGGCAGGTCCAGCTCGCGCACCACGTCGTCGAACGGGGCGTCCTGGTGGGCGAGCGCCTCGAGCACCGCGGTCCTGGTGCGCGAGGCGAGCTCGCGGAAGGACTCCTCACCGGTGACCTCGGTCCGCAGGCCGACCATGTTGACCAGCATCCCGATGAGGTTCTCGGTCTCCGCGCGGTCCCGGTTCGCCATCCACGTGCCCACGCACAGGTCCCGCGCGCCGCTGTAGCGGTGCATGAGCAGGGTGAACGTCGAGAACATCAGCACGAACAGCGACAGCCCCTCGGCGGCGGCGAACTCGCGCAGCCGGGCGTAGAGCGGCGCGGGCATGGCGACGCGCATCGCCCGCCCGGTGAAGGTCTGCTTCGCCGGACGGGGGCGGCTGATGGCGAGGTCGAACGGCGTGACACCGGTGAGGCGGCGCTTCCAGTAGGGCAGGACCTCGTCGCGCCTGCCGCCGAGGTAGCGCTCCCGTTGCCAGGCCGAGAAGTCGGCGAACTGGATCGGCAGCTCGGCCAGCACGGGCTCCTCGCCGCGGACCCACGCGCTGTAGAGCTCGGAGACCTCGCGCCAGAACACCGCGACCGTCCAGCCGTCGTGCACGAGGTGGTGCTCGGTCTCGGTGACCACCCAGTCGTCGTCGGCGATCCGGTAGAGCTTCCAGACGATCAGCGGGCCCTGCTCCAGGTCGAACGAGCGGGCGATCTCCTCTTTCTGCCCGCGCGCCAACGCCGCCTCGCGTTCGGACTCCGGGAGGCCGCGGAGGTCCACCTGCGGCAGGGGCACCTCGGTCGGCGGGTGCACGACCTGCACCGGCCCGTCGAGGGAGTCGTGGAAGGTGGTGCGCAGGATCTCGTGCCGGGCGACCACCTCGGTGAGCGCGCGCTGGACCAGCTCCGGCCGCAGCGCGCCGGTGAACCGGACGCCGCACTGGAAGTGGTAGGCGCGGTTGCCGCCCACGAGTCGGTCGAGGAACCAGACCTGCTCCTGGCCGAAGGACACCGGTGACGGCGTGCCCGCGACGGACCTCGCGACCAGGGCGGGCTCGGTGCTCGCGGCCCGCGCGGGCGCCTCGCCCAGTGCCGCCGCCATCCGCTCCACGCTGGGGTGCGTCAGCGCCAGCCCGATCGGCACCTCCACGCCGAACTCCCGGCGCAGCCGGGTGGCGACCTGCGCGGAGAGCAGGGAGTTGCCGCCCAGGTCGAAGAAGTGCGCGGTGCGGCTGGTGACGGGTCGGCCGGTCAGCTCCGCGAGCAGGTCGGCGACGCGCCGCTCGGTGCCCGGCCTCGGCGGCTCGTCGTCGGCCGCGGGACCGGCCTGGGCGGCCAGCTCGCGCAGGGCAGCCCGGTCGACCTTCCCGTTGGCGGTCAACGGGAAGGCCTCCACCGCGCGGATCGTGCCGGGCACCATGTACGCGGGCAGCAGCGCGTCGAGCCGCGTCCGGATCCGCGCGGGGTCGAAGTCGTCGGCGACGACGAAGGCGGTGAGGCCGGTCAGCGCGGTCCGGGGACCGGTCGCGACGGCGACCGCGCCGCGGACACCGCCGCACGCCAGCAGTCCCGCCTCGACGTCGCCCAGCTCGACGCGGTACCCGTTGACCTTGACCTGGTTGTCGCGGCGGCCGAGGAACTCGATCGTGCCGTCGGGGGTCACGCGTCCCCGGTCGCCGGTGCGGTACAGGCGTTCCCCGGTGTCGGGGTGGGTCGGGAAGCTCGCCGCGGTGCGCTCGGGGTCGCGCCAGTAGCCCCTGGCCAGCCCCGTCCCCGTGACGCACAGCTCACCGTCCTGGCCGTCGGGGACCGGGCGCAGGTCGTCGTCGAGCACCAGGCAGCCCTCGCCCGGAAGCGGGACGCCGTAGGGGATGCTGGTCCACGACGGGTCGACGTCGCCGATGACGTGGACCAGCGAGTTGATGGAGGTCTCGGTCGCCCCACCCATGCTGACCACGGTGGCGTCGGGGAAGTGCGCGCGGACCCGGTCGGGCAGGTCGACGGGGATCCAGTCACCGGTCAGCACCACCAGCCGCAGCGCGGGCGGCGCGGGCGTGCCGGTGTCCTCCAGCCAGGACAGCAGCATCCCCATCAGCGCGGGCACGGTGTGCCAGACCGAGACCCCGTGCCGCCGCATCGCCTCGGCCCAGTGCGCCGGGTCGCCCGCCCGGTCGGCGGCGGGCAGCACGAGCGCGCCCCCGACCGCGAGCGGGCCGAAGACGTCGTACACGGAGAGGTCGAAGCTCAGCGACGACAGGCCGATGGTCCGGTCGGCGGGACCGACGTCGAACCGGCGGTCGATCTCCAGGACCGTGTCGGCGACGCCGCCGTGCTCGATCATCACGCCCTTGGGCACACCGGTGGAGCCCGAGGTGAAGATGACGTAGGCGAGGTCCCCAGGCACGTCGGGGGAGGCGGTGCCCGGTACCCCGGTCAGCCCTTCGTCCACGATGGACAGTTCGACGCCGTCGAGCCCGTCGAGCAGACCGGGCTGGGTGAGCACGGTGGTGCACTCGGCGAGCTCCAGCACCTGCCGCAGCCGGGCCTCGGGCAGCGCCGGGTCCACCGGCAGGTAGGCGGCTCCGGACTTGAGGACGCCCAGTACCGCGACGACCTGTTCCCAGCCCTTGCGCATGGCGATCGCGACGAGCCGGTCCGCGCCCACGACGGGCCGCAGCCGGTCGGCGACGGCCTCGGCCAGCTCGTCGAGCTCGCGGTAGGTCAGGGTCCGGTCGGGGGTGATGACCGCCGTCCGCTCGGGCGACCGGGCGGCGGAGTTCTCGACGAGCCGGTGCAGGGACCGGTCGGGGGTGTTGTGGGCCATGAAGCGTCCTTTTCCAGTGGGTCCGGTGCTCAGCGCAGGTCGGCGACGAGCTCGCCGAGGTGGTCCATGCCCTTCAGCACGGACTTGCGGTCGACGCCGAAGTCGACGAGGCAGGCGATCTCGTCCACACCGGCCTCCTTGAGGGCGCGCACGGTGCGGTGCGCCGTGGACAGGGAGCCGAACAGTCCGCTCTCCTTCGAGTAGCGGTCGAAGGCGCGCCGCACCAGCACCTTCACGTCGTCCTCGCTCACCTCGTCGATGCCCTCGGTGGTCGGGCCCGAGCGGGTCGTCAGGTCCAGCGAGCTCGCCAGGTAGCGGCTGAACGGCTCGCGGATCTCCTCCAGGACCTCCTCGTCGGACGTGCCGAGGTAGGTGTGCAGCATCAGGGTCACGTGGCCGCGCGCGTCGGGGCCGTGCGCGGCGCGCAGCGCCTCGCGGTAGACGCCGATGTTGCGCTCCAGCACGGCGGGGCGCTGGCCGAGCATGTGGGTGAGCAGGTTGCCCCCGAGCGCGCCCGCGGCGCGGAACGTGTCGGGGTTGCCGGAGCTGGTGATCCAGAAGGGGAGCTCCGGCTGCACGGGGGTCGGGTAGATCCGCACGGTGGCCTTCTCGCCGCTGCCGTCGATCCTGGTGATGCTGTTGCCCGCCCAGAGTCCACGCACCACCTGGATGTGCTCGGCCAGCAGCGCCCGCCGGTCGGGGTAGGCGGTGGTCGGGTCGGGGTGCAGCAGGAAGTCCGTCGCGTGCCAGCCGGAGGCGAAGGCGACCGCGGCCCGCCCGTTGGACAGGTTGTCGACCATCGACCACTCCTCGGCGACCCGGATCGGGTCGTGCAGCGGCAGCACGACGCTGCCGGCCCGGACGCCGATCCGCTTGGTGACCGAGGCGACGGCCGCGCCGGTGACCGCGGAGTTGGAGTACAGGCCGCCGAACTGGTGGAAGTGCCGTTCGGGGGTCCAGACCGCGGTCAGCCCCGCCTCGTCGGCGAACCGGGCGCCGTCGAGCAGGAGGTCGTACCGCCCCCGGTCGCTGCCCGAGGCGTCGTCGGCGAAGTAGAACAGGCTGATGTCCATCGGGTTCTCCCTGTCGATCGGGTCGGTGTGGTCGGGCTCAGGAGGAGGCGCCGGAGTACCGGCGCAGGCCCGCGCGCCAGAGCGCCCTGCCGACCAGTGCGAGTGCCAGTGCCAGCGCGGCCTGCGCGGCGAGGGTCTGCGGGGTCAGCCGGGACGTGAGCGCCTCGGCGGGCACGGTGACGGCCAGGCCGACCGGCACCACGAACGTCAGCCCGGCCCGCAGCCAGCCGGGGTAGATGCCCACCGGCCAGCGGGCGGCCTGGTACACCCCGGAGAACAGCTCGGCGACGTTGTCCAGCCGCACGAACCAGAACGCGGTGGTGGTGACGATCATCAGGAAGCTGTGCACCAGCACGGCCCCCAGCACCAGCGACACCGCGAAGGCGAGCAGGTCGAGCGGGCCGACGCCGTCGCCGAGCCACACCACGGCGACCGCGACGACCCCGGCACCGGTGAGCAGGTCCACGCCCTGCCACAGCTGCACCGCGCGGACGCCGACCACCAGCTGCGCGTCGACCGGTTTGGTCAGCACGTGGTCGAGGTCGCCGTCCTGGATGTCGGTGAGCAGCTTGAGCGCGGCGGGCATCACCACCATCTGCACGAAGCCGTTCATCATGGTGAACACGCCCATCACCACCAGCAGCTGCCCCGCCGACCAGCCGTTGAGCCGGTCGACCTCGCCGAACACCAGCGCGAGCACGGCCACCCCGGTGACCAGCGACAGCGCGGAGTTGAGCAGGCGCACCAGGAAGTTGGCGCGGTACTGCAGCTCGTTGAGCACCTGGACGCGCAGGAACCTCCACACCAGACCGGCCATCACGCGCCCACCCCCGAGTACCTGCGCACGGCCCGTTTCCAGACCACGGCGACCAGTGCGGCGCCGACCGCGACCCACAGCGCCTGCATGCCCAGCCCGCCGAGCAGCCGGGCGGTGGACTGCGGGGTCACCAGCGAGTCGATGGGGAAGGCGAACGTCCACTTGAACGGCAGGTGGTCGGCGATCGCCCTGGCCCAGCCGGGCAGCAGCGACAGCGGCACCAGCCGCCCCGACAGCAGCAGCTCGACGACGAAGTACAGCTCGAACAGCGCGCCCGCGCGGGTGGTCCAGAACGTGACGAGGCCCAGCGCCCACAGGAACAGCGACCGGATGGCGAACGCGCCCCAGATCGCCACCAGGAACACCGCCACCTGCACGGGTCCGACGTCCAGCGCCGGTTCGAACAGCCACGTCAGCAGCGCCGCGATCGGCAGCCACAGCACGATCCACACGACCTTGGCACCGGCGAACCCGGCGAGGTCGTAGTGCACGGGGTGCACGGGCAGCAGGAGCCGCCCGGACATCCGGCCGCTGGCGATGCGCCACTCGAAACCGGCGGGCGCGTAGACCAGGTTCATGTTCCGGACCAGGGTCCACAGGATGTAGTAGGCCGCCAGCGATCCCGCGGTGTAGCCGCCGACGCTGCCGCCCTTGGCCTCGGCGATGGTCCGCCACACCACCAGGTAGATCACCGGTTCGGCGAGCATCCCGACGAGGAACAGGTAGTTGCTGGCGCGGTAGCTGAACTGCTGGACCGCGGAGAGCTTGCCCGCCTGGACGTAGAAGTCGGCCAGCGCGCGGATCCTGGCCACCGGGCGTTCCCGGACCGCCGTCATCGCGGGACCGCCGCGCCGGAGGTCCCCGAGGAGAAGACCTGCTCGATGACGTCCTCGATCGGCGGCGCCTCGACGGTCAGGTCGAGGACGTTGTGCTCCGACAGCAGCTTCGCGATGGTGGGGGGCGCGTTCTCGCGGGGGACCCGCAGCCGCACCCGCCCTCCCTCGGCGGAGCGGACCTCGCCGTAGCCGCTCAGGTCGGCGTCGGCCTCGTCGAGGGTCACCTCGATCTCCTTGTGGGCGGCGAACTCCTCGCCCAGCGCGGACAGGTCGCCGTCGAACAGCAGCCTGCCGTGGTGGATCACCACCACCCGCTTGCACAGCGCCTGGATGTCGGCCATGTAGTGGCTGGTGAGCAGGACCGTGGCCTCGTGGCGCCGGTTGTACTCGGCCACGAAGGACCGGATCCGCTTCTGCATCGTGATGTCCAGCCCGAGCGTGGGCTCGTCGAGGAACAGCACCTCCGGCTGGTGCAGCAGCGAACCGACCAGCTCGGCCTTCATCCGCTCGCCCAACGACAGCGTGCGCACGGGCTTGCGGATCAGCTCGCCGATCTCCAGCAGCTCCACCAGTTCCTCGCGGGTGCGCCGGAACCGCGCCTCGGGGACCTGGTAGATCGCGCGGGTGAGCTCGTAGGAGTCCGAGGCGGGCAGGTCCCACTGGAGCTGGTGGCGGTTGCCCATCACCAGGGTCATCCGGCGCAGGTAGGCCCGTTCGCGCCGGGCGGGCACGTGGCCCAGCACTGCCACGTCACCCGTGGTGGGGTGCAGCAGCCCGGAGAGCATCTTCAGCACGGTGGTCTTGCCCGCGCCGTTCGCGCCGAGGAAGCCGACCACCTCGCCGCGCGCCACGGTGAGGTCCACGTCCCGCACGGCGTGGACGGTGCGCGTGCGGCGCCGCACCAGGCCGCCGAGGGCCGCGCGCAGACCGGACTCCCGTTCGGGCACCACGAAGGACTTGGACAGCCCCCGGACGTCGATCGCCGGTTCGGTGCTCATGCCGCGTCCTCCCCTTGGTCCACCAGCACGAGCCGCAGCTCGGAGGTGTAGCCGGCGCCGGTGGCGTCCACCAGCCAGTTCTGCGACAGGTCGGGCAGCATCTCCGAGACCGTCACGGGCGCGGGCTCGAGTTGGTCGCCCGCCTGGCGCACGGCCTTGGCGAACCGGTCGACCAGCAGGCTCGCGGCGAAGTCGAGGAAGATCGGCTTGCGCTCCCCGCGCACCTTGTAGAAGGCCAGCCGGGGCAGGTCCTGCTCGGTCCGCCAGCGCTGGGCGGCGCGGAACCGGTCGACGGGCTGCTTGGCGGTCGCCCAGCCGATCTCGGCGGGCGGGAACGACCACGTCCGCCTGGCCAGCACCAGGCGATCGATCGAGACCCGCGGTCGGTGCGGAGCCGGTGGCAGCGGCCGGAAGGCGTCGACGACGGCCGCCGACAGCTGTTCCCCCAGCACTTCCAGCAGGTCGAACTCGCCGTCCCCGCGCCGGGAGCGCACGACCAGCCGACCGGCCTCGCGGTGCACCTCCAGTGCCGCGGAGGGCATCACCGGTCCGGGCGCGCCGCTGTTGTCGTCGTGCAGGCACCAGTAGTAGAACCGCTCGGACAGCAGCGCCGCCGGGTAGACCCTGGAGTTGACCTGCGGCCAGTCCTTGGTCGGCACGGAGTAGATCCGGCGGTCGGCGTGGTCGCGCGCACTGGCGGCCAGCAGCCTGACCCGATCGGGATGCCGTTCGACGAACAGCCTGCTCTCCACGGTGTTGGTCGCCAGGTGCAGCTCACCGAGCACGACGGTGAAGTCCCCGCGCCGCAGCGCGTTGGGCCCGTCGGCGGCGATCATCAGGTCGGGGGAGAGGTACCGGGCCGACGACCACGGCAGCGGGGACGACGGGAACAGCTCGGCGACGCGCCCGGCGATCTCCTCCGCCCGCACCGAGTGCTCGCGCACGCCCGCGGGCACCTCCAGGACGCGGGCCCACCTGTCCTGGAACTCCGCCACGGCGGCGGCGACCGGACGGGGCAGGCCAGTGCGGACCAGCAGGTGGGGCGTGGCCACCCCGACGAGCCGGGCCAGCGGCACCGAGGTGCCGCCGTCGTGGGCCAGGCACCTGTCGAACAGCGCGCCCAGCAGGTCGAGGTAGTTGCGCCCGGCGCGGGCGATCAGCCAGCGCGCGCTGTCGGCCAGGAGCCCGAGCGGTGCCGCGACGGCACGCCGGACCGGCAGCCCGAGCTCCAGGTCGACCGCCCGGCGGGTGTCCTCGTAGACGACCTTGCGGCCCGCGTAGGACTCGCCGTGGCGCCGGGTCGCGTCCTGCCCGGTGACGCGGCGGAAGGTCTCGTCCAGCTCGGCGACCGACGCCAGCACCTTGTCCGCGTCACCGGCGGAGGCCGCCGCGGTGTCGCGGGCCTGCACCAGCTCGTCGAGCAGGTCCAGCGCCCGCCGCCGGGCCGCCTGGTCGCCGATCAGGACCAGCTTGTCGCGCAGCGCCCGTTCGGGGTGCGCTTCCACGGGCCCTTCGAGGCTCAGGCGCACCAGGTGCCGGTCCCGCCAGTCCAGCAACGTCGGCAGCGCGTCGGCGCCGAGGTCGCGAACGGTCCTGGTGCCGTCGCACGCCCGCAGCAGTCCGGCGTGCTCCGCGCTCAGCCGCACCGGTTCGCCGTGCGGCCGCCGCAGCAGGTCCCCGTCCAGCCAGCAGCCGCCGACCGGACGGGGGACCAGCCACGGCTGGACGTCGGGGTCCCGCGCCAGCCGTTCGGCCAGCGCGTCGATCGCCCAGACCTCGAAGTACAGCCTGCGGTCGGTCACCAGCTCCGCGCCGTGCCGCAGCCGCACGGCCTCCTCGTCGTCGGTCAACCGCGCCCACACCGCGGGCCCGAAGAACCCGATGGTGTCGTTCTTGGTGGTGTAGCGCTGGAGGTAGTTGGCCATCGCGAGGAGGTGCCCCTGGTCGGGGCGCTTGCCGGGGACGCGGGGCGAGCGCACCTTGTCCAGCGCGTTGCGCACCATCGTGGGGTTCTGCCAGGCCAGGGCCTCCCGGAAGCGCGGGTCGGCGGCCAGGTCCCGCAGCCGCGGGCGCAGCACCAGCTGCCAGCGGTCCCAGTCCTGCCGGAACCGGGCGAGGTCGTCCGGCGACCGCCAGGACCGCTCGCCGGCCTCGGCCAGCTCCTGGTCGCTGAGCAGCAGCACGTCGGCGGCGGGGAAACCGGCGCCGCGCAGGACGAACTCCCGCCACACGTGCCACCCGGCGCCGTCGAGCGGCACCAGGTGCGAACTGTCCTGCGAACCCACGTGCGGCACCTCAGATCGTGGCGTATTCGGGATTGGACATGCCGCCGAGGCGGTAGCGCAGCGACGGCAGCCCGGTGCACGCGGTGGGCACGCCGAGCCTGCCCAGCTGCTCCAGGACGACGTCGTCCTCGCCGAGCCGCCCGGCCACCTCGTCGGGGGTGCGGGGACGGCTGAACCGCAGCAGCCGCAGCAGCCGGGTGTCGAAGAGCCAGGCGCCCATGTCGACCATGCCCGCCTCGACGCCGTCGCGGACGACGGTGCCCTCCGCGTCCACCACCCCCGCGCGTTGCAGGGACTGCCAGCGGTCCACGGCCTCCTGGCCCGGCGGCAGCCACGGGAACCGGTCGACGGCCACCGGCCTGCTGTCGGAGTCCACGAGGGTGCGCCACGAGTGCGCCGCGGGCAGGTCCCGCGACACCAGCGCCAGCAGGCTGGCCAGGTGGTCGGGAGCCCAGGCGTTGTCGTCGTCGAGGAAGGCGGTGTAGTCGGCGTCGCAGGTCTGCGCGGCGAGCTGGCGCAGCGCGGCGATCCGCTCGAACGGCGAGTCCGGCAGCACCCGCCCGGTGTCCACGGTGATCACCCGCAGGTCGGGGAGTCCTTGCGCGGCAACGGGGTCACGAGGTGCCGGGCCGTCCCACCACACCGTCACCCGCACGTCGGCGTCGACCTGCTGCGCGGCGACGCCTGCCAGCGCGGCCTCCAACGACGGCCGGTCGCCCTTGGTCACCACGACGACCTCGACCGAGGTGCGCCGGGGGACGGTCCGGGTCGGCGTCGCGCTGCCCGTGAGGGCGTCGACGAGCCCGTCGAGCAGCTCGTCCGCGGCCAGGAAGGCGTGGTGCGGCACCACGACGTGGGTCTCGTGCCACTGCCGCGAGCGCTTGGTGGGCGGCGCGAGGTGGCCGATCCCCGAGTACTGCTTGACCGTGCCCGGCCGGTACAGCGGACCCTCCGGCACCGGCGGGTACACCCGGTCCAGCGTCAGGCCGGTCCTCTCGGCGACCCGCGCGACCAGCTCCTCCGGAGTGCCCCGGCCGTCGGGGATGCGGACCGCGAGGCCGTAGAAGTTGCCCGACCGCAACGCCCAGTCGTCGGAGGGGCAGTGCCAGCCCTCCGCCGCGAGCCGGTTCACGAACCGGAGGGCGGCGCGCGACCGCAGCGCGGCCTGCGCCGGGAGCCGGTCGAGCTGGTCGAGCAGCAGGGCGGCCGACACCTCCGAGACGGAGTGGTTGGCCCCGTGCAGCAGGAACGCGGGCTCCAGCTCGTTGGCGGCCCCCGCGGCGACGAGCTCCGCGCGCTTGCGGGAGTCCATGACCAGCGACTCCACCCGCGCGGCGACCTCCTCGTCGTCGGTGAGCACGGCCCCGCCCTCACCGCTGGTGATCACCTTGGTCGCCTGCAGGCTCATGATGCTGACGTCGCCGAGGCTGCCGATCCTGCGGCCGTCCGCGGTGAGCGAGAGCTGGCTGTGCGAGGCGTCCTCGATGATCAGCGAGTCGGGGAAGCGGACGCGGAGCGCGTCGATGTCGGTGTGCTGGGCGTACAGGTGGATCGCGAGCACCACGGCGGGCGACTCGATCGGCGTCTCCCCGATCAGGCAGGGGGACGCCTCGTCGGCGTCGTAGAACGCGGGCGTGGCCCCGACCCTGAGCACCGAGGTGGCGCAGCTGACCCACGTGGTCGCGGGCATCAGCACGACGTCGCCGGGACCGATGCCCAGTGCCTGCAACGCCACCAGGATCGCGCTGGACCCGCTGGTGGTCAGCACGCAGTGCTCGCGCCCGGCCATGTCCGCCAGCGCCCTGGCGGCGGTGACGTTGCGCGAGGTCCACGTGCTGCGGGCGCCGCTGACGGCGAGCCTGCCGCTGAGCAGCGCGCCGCCCACCGCCTGCACCGACCACTCGTCCGTCTCCGGCCAGCCGGGCCAACGGCGGTCGGCCGGCACCGGGGGTGTCTGCTCGTTCACGGGGTCTCCTTGCTGTTGCCGTTGCCGGAGGGCACCACCGCGAGGGGCAGCGTGTGCCGGGAGGGGACCTGCACGGACGGGGCGGGCGTGAAGCCGCCGCACAACGCGGGTGTCAAGGCCACCCGGTGGTCCTGGTAGGGCTCGTAGGACGTCTCGTCGAAGTCGACGTACCTGTTGTGGTAGCACCACTTGCACTCTTCGAACTGCTCGGACAGCCCGTCGCGGCCGAGGGCGTGCTCGGCGCGCAGCCGCTGGTAGGCGCTCCCGTTCCAGATGTCGTCGAACTTCGTGGTGGTCAGGTCGCCGAGCAGGTGCTGCTCCGCGGGCGCGCCGATGAGGTGGTCGCAGAAGCCGACCTGGCCGCGGTAGTTGACGTAGCAGTACATCCACGGGTGCGTGCAGGTCTTGTCCGCGTGCGCGTCCTGCGCCCACAACGGGTCCAGCGCCGCGTTGATCTGCACGTCGACGTCCAGCTCCCGCGCCGCCTCGGCCATGCCGGTCAGCTCGGCCAGCAGCTCCTCCCGGTGGTGCACCAGGTTGTCCGGGTCGTCCTCGCCGGTCGTCAACGGGTTGAGCTGCACCTTGATCCCCAGCTCGGCGGCCACCCGCACGATCTGGGTCAGCTCGGCCAGCGCGGCGGGCTGCACCACGACGTTGAGGTGGATGTTGTCCGTCCCGACGCCGCTCACCCTCGCCTCGTCGGCGAGGATCCGCAGGTTGCGCATGACGACGTCGAACTTGGCGCCCTTGCGGAGGATCTCGAAGGTCTCCGGCTCACCGGCGTCGAACGACACCGCGATCAGCGCGCCGCTGCGCACCAGCTTGCGCCACAGCTGCTCGTTGGGCACCGTCAGGTTGGTGACCAGCCGGATCCGGCAGCCGTGCGCGAGGGTCTTGTCGACGAACTCGGGGAAGCGCTTGAGGATGGTGCTCTCGCCCCAGCCGCGCAGGTCGACGATCTCGGCGGTGGGGAACAGCTCCTCGGCGACCCGGTCGAACAGCTCCGTGCTCATGTTGCGCGAGGGTTGGAAGGGGCCGGCGGACCGGCACATCGGGCAGGACAGGTTGCAGTTCTCGGTCAGCTCGATGAACAGCACCCTCGGCATGCTGGTCAGCACCGTGGCCCTGCGTTCGAACTCGACGATGTTCAGGTCGTGGTTCTCGGCTCGTGCACCGTTGTCGGTCATCCGGCGTCAGTCCTCCCGGCCAGCGCGTCGCGCACCAGGTCCCCGAAGATCGAGCGGAACTCCTGGTTGGCGAAGATCGCGTACTCGTAGTGCTCGGCGTCGATGTCGTGCAGGTGCAGGGCGGCCGCGTGGGGCTTCCAGCCGGGCACCAGCTCGACGGGGGTGTCGGCGGCGAAGTAGTGCACCTCGCCGTCGTAGTGGCCCGGTTCGTACAGGCAGTCGGCGCGCAGGGTGCGCGCGAACACGAGCAGCTGGCGTTCCAGCGTCTCGGCGTCCATCTCCTCGGCCAGCGCGTGGGAGCGCCGCAGCGCCTCCACCACGCCGGCGTCGCCGGGGCCGACCTCGGCGTCGGGGGAGTCGCCCACCCGGCGCAGGATCTCGCGCAGCCTGCCCCGCTTCAGGTCGTCCTCCGACTGCAGCCTCTCCATCACCGTCGGGTCCGGCGGCTGGCTGTCGAACATGGCGAGCAGCCCGACCTCGGCGCCGGACCTCCTGAGCCTGCAGGCGATCTCGAAGGCGATGGTTCCGCCCGTGGAGAATCCGCACAGCAGGTAGGGGCCGTCCGGCTGCACCCGGAGGATCTGCTCCAGGTAGGTCGTGGCGAACTCGTCGATGGTCGTGGGCACGTCGCGCTCGCCGTGCAGGCCCGCCGCCCGCACCCCGGTGAGCTGGACGGGCAGGTGGTTGCGCAGGGTCCTGATCGCGAAGGCGTTGCCCGACGCGGAGTGGAAGTAGAACAGGTTCACCGCGCCCGGTACGGCCCCGGCGGGCAGCTGCACGCAGCTCTCCGCGGGTGCCTGGGAACGCAGGTGGGCCGCGACCCGCTCCACGGTGTCGTGCTGGATGACCGCCTCCGCGGTCAGTTGCGCCCTGGTGACCCGCCGGACCCGGTCGGCCACCCTGGACGCCGCGGCCACGTACCCGCTGAGCGTCGCGAACCCGTCCCGCGGGGTGACCTCCGCCGCCCCCAGCTCGTCGGCGTAGGCCTCGGCGACCGCGGCCTCGAGCTCGTCCCGGAACCGTTTGCTGTAGTAGCCGGACACTGGTTGTTGCCTCCTGTTCTGCCGCGCGTGCGCCTGCCGGTCAGGCGGGGGCGCAGATCCGGTTCAGCGCCTCGGCGTAGGGCGGTGCGCCGGGCAGCGACCAGTCCGGGTCGAAGTAGGGGTAGCGCTCGGTGTCGTACTCGTGCCCGGCGTCGAGGAAGGACAGGACGTAGTGGCGGACGGCGGCCGTCTCCCGCTCGTCGCGCGGAACGGCGGCGTAGGACGCGCTCCACTGCAGACGGTCGCGGCCGGACAGGCTGGCGTGCCACAGGTTGACGTCGAAGACGATGACGTCGCCGGGGTCGGTCTCCAGCGCCAGTCCCGGCCACAGCGCCGACTCCAGCTCCTCGTCGAGCACGGGCGAGCCGGGCGGGTTGTTCGCCCGGTGCTCGCGCAGCGAGTCGCTGACGTCCGCGTGGTGCGAGCCCGGCAGCACGCGCAGCGCGCCGGTGCCCGCGTCGAGCGGGTCGAGGTAGGCAACGACCTTGACCGCGTCCAGCTCGCGGACGTAGGAGTCCGCGTGCCAGCTGGAGGCGTCCCGGTAGAGGATCCCCTTGGCCGGCTTGGGAACCACGTCCCGGCCGAGGAAGGCACGGGCGGCGTCCACGATCCGCGCGTCCCCGAGCAGCGCCCGGCTCACCGGTGTGCGCGGTCCGGTCATCGGCAGGTAGTACCCCTTGGTGCCGCTGGCCTCCACGACCTGCTCGGTGGGCAGCTCGTAGTTGGCCGACAGCGCTTCCAGGACCTCGGCGCGCAGCCGGGCGACCTCGTCGCCGTCCAGCAGGTTCCTCAGGACGACGAAGCCGTACGTCGTGAAGAAGTCCGGGCTCTCCGTCGTCTTCGCCCGTTCAGGCATGCTCCACCTCCAGGCGGCTCTTCCAGTGGTCCGCGACGTCGGCGATGACGTCGTCCAGGCTCCGGCGCGGGCGGAAACCCACCCGCTCCAACGCTTTCGTGGAGTCCGGGACACGGCGGCGCATGTCCTCGAACCCCTCCCCGTAGGCCTGCTCGTAGCTCAGGTGGACGATCTCGCTCGTCGACCCGGTGGCGGCGACCACGCGCTCGGCGAGGTCGGCGATGCTCACCTGCTCGGTGCCGCCGAGGTTGAACACGTCGCCGTGCGCGCGTTCGTCCTCCAGCAGCGCCACCATGGCGGGCACCACGTCCAGGACGTGGCAGAAGCAGCGGATCTGCTCCCCGCCGCCGTACACGGTCAGCGGTTGCCCCGACAACGCCTGCCCGACGAAGCGGGGCACGACCATGCCGTACTGCCCCGTCTGCCGCGGCCCCACGGTGTTGAACAGCCTCACGATGACCGCGGTCAGCCCGTGCTCGGTGACGTAGCCCTTGGTCAGCGACTCGGCGACCGCCTTGGCCTCCGCGTAGGACCAGCGGCTCTTGAGCGGCGACCCCAGGATCCGGTCGTCGTCCTCGCACAGGCCGACCTTGCTGTTCTTGCCGTACACCTCGCTGGTGGAGGTGACCAGGATCGGGACGTCGTGGCGCAGTGCCGCGTCGAGCACGACCTCGGTCCCGCGCATGTTGGTGCGCAGGCCCTGCAACGGCTTCTCGAGGATCCTGAGCACGCCCACGGACGCGGCGGCGTGGAAGACGCGGTCGACGTCGCGCACGCACCGGTCCACCACGTCGCGGTCGCACACCGAGCCGACCACCACCCGCAGACCGGGGTGGTCCGACACGGCCGCGAGGTTGGCCTCGCCGCCGATGCTCAGGTCGTCCAGGACGACGATCTCGTCACCGGCGCTGAGCAGGTGTTCGGTCAGGTGGGAGCCGATGAAGCCCGCGCCTCCGGTCACCAGGGTTCGCATGTTGCCTCCTTCACTGGGACGCCGCGGCGTTCTCGCCGAGCTCGGCGGTCGGCCAGTGCCGCGGCGGGCAGGCGAACGCCGTCGGTCCCCGCCCACCGCCCTCCCACTCGGCCAGGTCGAACTGGTGCAGCTCCCGGCGCAGGCGCACGGTGAACTCCCAGTAGGGGTGGTCGTGGGCGGCCAGCGCCCCGGCCAGGTCCGGGTCGGGCCGCTCGACCGGGGTGCTGCTCACCCCCGACAGGACGAGCACGTCCTTGCACGTCCGGTGCATCTCCGCCAGGACCCGGCTGACCGTGCGCTCCGGGAGCTGGCGCCAGTAGTCGGTGATCAGGCCGAGGTCGAAGTGCTTGTCCTCCACCGGGATCCGGGTCCCCAGCAGCCGCAGGTCCTGCCGCTGGCCGACGTCGTCGACGTGGTGCGGGTGGCACACGGCGGTCGGCGGGCGCAGCCGCTCCGGCCACCCCCGCGGGGCGCCGACGAGCAGCACCGGTCCGCAGTCGGCGACGCGCTCGACCAGCCGGGGCAGCCGCCCCAGGTGGGCGCAGTCCGACGTCCCGGTCTCCAGGCCCGCGGCGAACCGCTCGACGGCGGGGACGAGCTCGCGGGAGTTGGCGATGTCGTAGCTGCACACGGCCTCCACCTCGAGGGTGGGGTACGCGCGCACCAGGACGTGCTCGTTGCGCCGGTCCCTGACGACCTCGGTGTTGCGGTCGCGCTCGTGCGGCTGGTGGATCGTGATCGCCTCGGGGGCGAACACGGTGGGGTACCCCGCCTTCGCCAGCCGGTAGCCCAGCTCGAGGTCCTCGCACCCCTTCACCTCGAAGTCGCGGTTGAACCCGCCGACCTGGTCGAAGGCCGACCTGGGCACGCCGACGTTGAGGGTCCAGAAGAACGCCCAGTCGGCGGGGCGGGGCTCGGCCAGCAGCTCGGTGAGCGGGTCGTGCAGCGCCGGGGTCTTCGCGGCGCGGGCGAACGTCGCCTCCGCGTCGGTGAAGTCCCAGTCGTCGCCCAGTGTCATCCGCCACGCCGCGGGGGTGATCTCCCGGCCGCTGGAGAAGCCGCACACCGCTACCGGGCCGTCCGCCTGCGCCCGCAGGTGGGCGCTGAGCAGGTCGGGGTGGCACAGGCAGTCCACGTCGAGGAACACGAGCAGCCCGCCCCGCGCCGCCTCCGCGCCGGTGTTGCGCGCGGCACCCGCGCCCCGCGCCGAGTCGTGGCGGACCAGCCGGACGTGCTCGCCGTCGACGAGGTCGCCGATCTCGCCGGACAGGGGCGGTTCGGAGCCGTCGTCGACCACCACGACCTCGAAGGCGTCGCGGGACAACGACTGCGTCCGCAGGCTGCGCAGCCCGTTGCGCAGCGCCGTCGACCTGTTGTGCGCGGGGATGACCACGGAGACGGCGATCGTCGTGTCCCCGTCCGCCCGCGTGGCGGTCACAGCGCGACCGCGTTCGGGGACTTGGCGACGCCGTGCGCGTCGAACACGACGCGCGACCGGGCGCAGATGTCGTCGACGTCGTACTCCGCGTGCGGCTGCAGCAGCACCACGACGTCCACAGTGGACAGTGCGTCGAGCTCGGCCCTCGGCACGGGGACGCCGTCCACCGACCACTCCGCCAGGTGCGGGTCGTGGAAGTGCGGGCGGACGCCGCGCTCCCGCAGGCTCCTGACCAGCGGTGCGGCCGGGGTCTCGCGGGTGTCGGCGATGTCCGCCTTGTAGGTCACCCCCAGCAGCAGCACCGAGGACTCCTCCAGCGGCCGCTCGCACTCGTGCAGCGAGCTCGCCAACCGCTGGGCGAGGTAGCCGGGCATCCCCGTGTTCACCTCGTCGGCGGCCTCGACGATGGTCAGCCGCCGTCCCGACGTGCGCGCCCAGTGCGTGAGGTAGCGCGGGTCCACCGGGATGCAGTGCCCGCCCACGCCGGGGCCCGGCCGGAAGCTCTCGAAGCCGAACGGCTTGGTGGCCGCCGCCGAGACGACGTCCCAGACGTCGATCCCCAAGGCGTCGCAGCTCATCGCGAGCTCGTTGACCAGCGCGATGTTGACGTTGCGGTAGGTGTTCTCCAGCAGCTTGGCCATCTCCGCCTCGCGGGGCCCCGCGGTGAACACCGTGCGGTCGACGAGCTTGCCGTAGATCCGCGCCGCGTGCTCGGCGCACTGCGGCGTGAGCCCGCCGATGATCTTCGGGGTGTTGCGCAGCCCGAAGGCCCGGTTGCCGGGGTCGATCCGCTCCGGGGAGTACACCAGCGAGAAGTCCTCGCCCGCGACGAGACCGGTCGTCTCCAGCAACGGCCGGAAGACGTCCTCGGTGGTGCCGGGGTAGGTCGTCGACTCCAACGAGACGAGCATGTCGGCGCGCAGGAACGGGGCGATGGTGCGGCCCGCGGCGCGCACCGCCGTCAGGTCCGGTGTGCGGTCGGCGTGCAAGGGCGTGGGGACGCACACCACCACGGCGGTGGCCGAGGCCAGCACGTCGGGTTCGGAGCTCGCCCGGAACCCGAGTGCCAGCATGTCACCCACGTCCGAGTCGCTCAGGTCGTCCACGTAGGAGCGTCCCGAGTTCAGCAGCCCCACCCGTCCGGCGTCCGTGTCGTAGCCGTCGACGGACAGCCCGGCCATGATCGCCTCGTGCGCTATCCGGATGCCGACGTAGCCGAGTCCGACCACGACGACGCGATCTGTCTGTGCCGCTTCCACGTGCGGCTCTCCCCTCTGCCGGACTCCGCCCGGCCGACTACCGACTGTGCAATGGACCTAGAGGAGGGTCCGGTGGACCTCGAACGCCTCGGCGTACCGGACTCCGATCTCGGCACCGCGCAGCACGGCGAGAGCGGACACCGACTCCTCGCTGCGGATGTGGGGGACCGGCCTGTGCTGGCTGGCGTACTCGCGCAACGCGGCCAGCTTCGCGTCGAGGTGGTCGCTGATGTCCAGGAACGCGGTGCACAGGGCGAGGGGCTTGTTCGCCCACTGCAGCTTGGACATCTCGTAGCTCATGACGTGCGGCACGAGCCACTTGCCGAAGGAACGGCCGATGGGGCGCGCGGCGGCGAACGCGGCGGTGAACGTCGCCACGTGGTCCTGGTCGTAGTCGTCGCCGCTGGGCAGCAGCAGGAGGTCGGGGCGCAGCCGGTCGAGGTGGTCCTGGAACAGGTCGACGAGCTCGCGCCGGGGCAGGGTGTCCAGGCGCTCGTTGAGCTGCCGGTCGCCGTAGGCGATCGTGTACTCGAAGCCGAGCAGCTTCGCGACCCGGTCGATCTCGGCGACCCTGGCCTCGTAGGTGACCGGGTTCGCCAGCCCGTAGTGGCTCATGCCGTCGACCGACAGGTACAGGACGTGGACACGACTGCCCTCGGCGGACAGGCGGGCCAGCATGCCCCCGCAGCCGAGCACCTCGTCGTCTGCGTGCGGCGAGATCACCAGCACGGTGTCGTAGGTCTGCATCAGATCCCTCCGGCGTGCGCGGCGGTGGACGTCGTGCGGGCTGGTCTGGCTTGGATGAGGAGGTCCTGGAGGCCGCCGGGCTGTTTGCCGAGCAGGTGGCCGATGTCCTCGACACCGGTGACCTCGAAGCCCGCGAGCCGCAGCGCCAGGGTGATCTCGCGAGCCCGTCTCGGGTGCATCCGGAGCCTGCGGTACCGGACCGACCCGACGGTCGCGTCCGACTCCAGGACCTCGTAGCGCATCACGCTGTCGGCCACGCCCGCGGCGCGGTCGTAGGTGACGTGCTCCTCGACGCGGAGGTGGCGGTCCTCGGTGTAGGGGAAGAAGCCGTAGGGGCGGGTGAGGCCGTGCGGGGCGGCGGCGATCGACCCCAGCTCGACCACGTCGAACTCGGCCATGTCCAGCACCACGAGGCCGTCCGGGGCGAGCGCGGACCGGATGTTGGCGAACAACCGGTCCACCGCCGGGTCGTCGACCAGGTGGGAGACGATGTCGTTCGGCAGGATGACCGCGTCCACCGGTTCGGTGGACGGCACCTCGGGAAGGGTCTCCCGGACCAGCGCCACGCGGTCGGCGACGTCGGCGGGCTCCTCGCGCAGCCTGCGCTCGAAGTGGCCGAGCATGTCCGCCGAGCTGTCGACGCCGATGACCCGGATCCCGCTGCGGGCCAACGGGAGCAGGACGTCGCCGGTGCCGCAGCCGAGCTCCATCACGGTCGACCCGGCGGGCACGCCCGCGAGCCGGTCGGCGTAGATCCGGTCGAAACGCGGGGCGTAGCCGATCTTCAGGGAATACAGCTCCGGATCGTAGAAGGCGTCCGACATGTTCGTCTCCAGACTCACCTTGGATCCGCTCCTCGTCTCGTGACAATCATCGGCACCGGATGTCGCCCTGCCTGCCGGTCGGGACCTGTGAGCATGACGGGCGAGTTGGTGATGTCGTCTTCTCCGTCCAAGTGGAACCCGACCGGCAAGCGCTAACGGGCACGGTGAAGACGTTAGACATTCGTCGTGGGAAATCGCAATGAACGGGATCTATGAACGGTATTCGCCGAATATTCGACCGGGTACACCTGTTTTCAGCGTCTCATTGCGTCGATTTCCGGATGGGCTCGGGCGGCGTGTCGGCGGGGAGTGGACGCAGGTGCTGTCCACGACGGGCCGCCGCATGCGGACCTGCGGCCCGGCCTGGCGAACGTCCGGAGGTCATGGGGCTCTACCAGGCACGTCTGCTGGGGGATGGGGTGCGCCCGACCGTGGCGGGCTCCTGGCTCATGGCCATCGGGATCGCGCTGCACCCGGCCCGCGCGGGAATGGTCGACCCGGTGCGGCGGGGGCGGCGGTGTGAAATGAGGTGCCGTGGGCGCGCTCGGTTCTTTCGCGTCGGACGGAGTGGTGGAAGTAGTGATCGTCCGCTGCCTCGGCGGCCGTGGCCGCCATGCCCGCCGGTCGGACTCGGACGTCACCGCACGGCATTCCTCCGGCGGTCGACCGCCGAATTCCACCGGGCGATCGGAAACGCGCGGCGGAATTCGGCGTCAGGCGATCCGGGACGCCGGGTCGGGCTGTTCGTAGTGCAGGCGACCGTAGTGGCGGGCGAACGACCACAGCAGGTGCGAGTAGCGGTACTGGCCGGGCGAGGGCGACTCCAGCACGGCCACGTCGACCAGCGACTCGACCAGGTCCTCCGCCTCGCGCTCGGCGACACCCAGCACCGCGCTCGCCGCGCGCAGCCCGAACTCCGGGCCCGCCGAGGCCATCGCCAGGAACGCCCGGTGCTGGTCGTCGGTGAGCTGGGCCTCGATCGCCCGGAGGGCGGCGAGCATCGACCGGTCACCGGAGCCCAGCCTGATGGCGCCCGCGGGATCGCTCGCGAGCCTCGCGGTGAGCATGCCGAAGCTCCACCTCGGCCTGGCGGCCAGGTGCGCCCCGGCCGAGCGCACCGCCAGCGGCAGCAGCCCGCACACCTCGACCAGCGCGAGCGCGCCCGCCCGGTCGGCGGCCACGCGTTGCGCGCCCACCACGGCGCCGAGCAGGTCCAGCGCCTCCACGGCGGTGAAGACCCCGAGGCACACCCGTTCGGTGGTGGGCACCCCGAACGGGGGCGCCCAGCCGGTGATCAGCACCCCGCACCCCGCCGACCCCGGTACCAGGGGGCGGATCTGCTCGGCGACGCGGACGTTGTCCAGGACGACGAGCACCTTCCTCCCGTCCAGGACGGTGTTCACCATCTTCGACCGCTCCGGCACCGAGTCCGGCACCGCCTCCGCGGCCAGCCCCAACGCGCGCAGGAAACCTTCGAGCACCCCGGCGGTCGTCGACCCCGCGCCCGCGGCGCCGAGGTCGGCGTACAGCTCGCCGTCCGGGAAGGCGTCGTGCACCCGGTGCGCGGCCTGCAGCGCCAGCGCGGACTTCCCGACCCCGATGGTGCCGGTGACCGCGACGACGGCGGGTGAGCTGCGGGCAGGTGCCGTGAGGGCGCGCACCACGGCGTCGATCTCCGCGTGCCGACCGGTGAAGTCCGCGGTCGCCGAGGGCAGCTGCCGGGGCACCGGGACCGCCGGCGCGGGCCGGGGCAACGCGGTCGCGGTACGGGCGACCGGCTCCGCGACGGGCGGTTCGCCGGCCAGGATGCTGTGGTGCAAGGACTTCAGGGCCGCACCCGGTTCGATGCCCTGCCCCTCGACCAGCGCCTGGCGCAGGCGGCTGAACACGGCGAGCGCGTCGGTCTGCCGCCCGGCCGCGTGCAGCGCCCGCATGAGCAGCTCGTGGACGTGCTCGCGCGACGGCTGCTCCGCGGCCAGCAGGGTCAGCTCGGGGAGCACCAGCGCGTGCCGCCCCAATGCGAGCGCGAGGCGCAGGCGCTCCTCGGTCCACGCGAGCCGCAGCTCGCCCAGGCGCACCCTCTGCTGCTCGGCGAACGGACCCGGCAGGCCGGACAACGGGTTGCCCTGCCACAGCGCGAGCGCGTCGGCCAGCAGCTTGTCGGCGGCCTCCAGCCTCCCGTCGGCACCGGCCTGCCGGGCCCGGCGCGCCAGGTCCTCGGCGAAGTCCAGGTCCAGCCCCAGTTCCGGGACGACCACCCGGTAGCCGTCCCCGACCGACAGCAGGACGCGGTGCGCCCCGCCGCCCCGCTCCAGCAGCGTGCGCCAGCGCCACGCGTGGGTGCGCACCGTGGACACCGCGGCGTCGGGCGGGTTCTCGCCCCACAGCGCGTACACCAGTTCGGCGAGCCCGCTCGCGCGTCCGGAGTGGAGGAGCAGCGCCGCAAGGAACGCCTGCTGCTGCGGCGACGCCGCGGTCAGCGTCCTGCCGTCGCGCATCGCCCGCACCTGTCCGAGGACGGCGAACCGGGGCGCGTCCCGGTCCGGGGCACCTTCGTGTTCCTGTCTCCCGACGAAACGCTGGATGTCGCTCATGTTCCTCTTTCGGCTGCATTCCACTCCGAGCTTCGGCCGTCCGGCGTGGACGACCTCTCGGATGTCGCTGAGCTGCGCTGAACCGGAAACCGGACCGCATGGTCCGTGCACGACCGCCGGTGTGCCGGGCGGTGGGCGGCGAATCGATTGTCCGCCGCGGGAACCGACGTGTTTTGTCCTGTCGATGTCCATGCGTCGCGGCGGAGCATAAACAGCTCCCGGCGAACGCGGCAAGATCGGTGGAACACCCGCGTCCCGCTGGCGGGACGGTGTTTCCGGTCAGCACTTGTCCGGTCGTGACCACGAATTTGGCATTAGGCAAAACAACGGCGGCCGACGTGTTGTCCCGAAGTCGACCATGCGTCCGCGGGTGCCCGACGGAAAACGTCGGGTCCGGCGCGTTCGCGGCCATTAGGCGATCGGACGACGGCGTTATTCACGTGCCTGGTGGCCGTCTCGCGCGCAAGTAGGACTTTTCGTCGCCCCAAGTCCCTGTTACCGCCCCGGCTCGTCGCCGGTGCGCGTGCGGGTCCTCCGTCGATCCGCCACTCGTGCCACCGGTGGCACGACCGGATGGTGGGACGTGTTGGTCCTCCGGCAGGTGGTGGACGGGCCGACGCGGCGCGCGGCACCGTCCGGCCGACGTCGGCATCTCGTCAACGAACGGGGTCCCGTGGTCGACTACCGCGAGAGGGCGCAGGTCGGCGGCGTCCCGCCGGCGGGACGCGGGCGCACCGGTCCGGGCCCGGCGCCGACCGCCGGGTACCGCTCACCGGGACACCGGTTTCGGCGGTGGAACGACGGCGTCGGCGGGCGGAGGTGGTCCGGTCACCAGGGGCGTTGCAAGTGGTGCATCGTGCCCGAATTGCGGGAGAGTACGTGAACCGTTGGCAGAACCGGAAAACCGGCCCGAGTTGTTTGCGATCGGGGCCCTGTTGCGGGAGTCTGCGGCAGGCAAGAAGGTCATCGGCGTCGTCGTCTTCGTCCGATTCGCGGTGGAGTCGGCCGGGCGATGCGGATGGGCGCGTCAGGAGAGTTCGGAGTATGTGCTTTGCGAGCAGCGCCAATGGTGTCACCGCATCAAGTGGTCACCAGGGGGTCGGCAGGCGAGTGGCGTAGACATGCCATCTGCGGGGCCCGGCCGCCGGCCGCCGAAGGCGTCCGGTTCGGCGCGCGTATTCTGCTGTACTTCGATCTCCGGCTCCCTATTGTTCAGAGGTTTTCCGAAGGGTATTGCCCGCGGGCTGAAGAGCACTCGCCACGGCTTGCCGTACAACGCGGCCGGGGTGCGTGGTCGCACCCGTGGTGCACTTGGTGGGGTTCGGGACTGCTGCCTGGCGGCGACCAGGTCAACTCAATAGGAATCACGTGCAATCGCCGGTGGCGGCCGGGTGGGTTCGGACGGCCGGCTGAACTGTGGAGTACGCCATGTCACGTTGTCACACGAGCCGATCAGCGGTTGTCCGTCGACGAGGGGAGGTGTCGTGATGGCGGGGTCGTCCCAGTCCTTGCCGCCCGCGCGCCTGCTGCTGGTCTTCCCGGACCCGGCGCTCGTGCGCAAGGCCGTGCGAGCGGGCCTGGACGTCCGCGTCGTGCTCGACGGGCGACAGCGTGCCGAGGACATCCCGCTGCCCGCCGACCGCGTGGTCGGAGTGGACGGCCGTGGTGACCGGGGGACCGCGGTGGTGGTCCGCGAGCTCATCGGCGAACACCGGGTCACCCACGTCCTCGACGGCGCGGGTTTTCCCTTGCGCGATCCGCTTTCCGCGGCCGGGTCCGACGACGACCTCTTCGGGCGCGAGCTGGTCCCGGCCTGGCAGTCCGCGGTGGGGGAGTACACCGCCGCGACGGTCGACGAGGTGCGCAAGGTGGTCGGCGACCTGGGCTGGCACGCGGTGATCCGCGCGGACCGGGAGCAGGTCGTCGTCCGGTCGGGGGAGGACGTGGACGAGTGGGCGCGGGCGCGTGAACCGCACTCCGGCCCGTTCGCGGTCGAGAAGCTCGACTCCGACCCCGAGGTGGTCGTCTCCACGCTGACCGTCGACGGCATGCACCGGGTCATCGCCATCACCGAGCGCGTCGAGGAGGCGGGCGCGAGGTCCTATGTGTACCCGGCGAGCCTGCCCGAGCTCAGGATGGTGCGGGTGAGGGCCGCGGTCACCAGCATGCTCGACCTGGTCGGCCACGAGTTCGGCCCCGCGCAGACACGGGTCGCGCTGACCGGTCCCGAGCCCCGCGTCCTGCGTTCGCGGCCGTGCTTCAGCGTCGACGGGATCTCCGAGCTGATCGAGGTCGCCACCGGGTTCGACGTCGCGACCGAGCTGTTCCGGGCGTTGGCCGGGGCGCTCCTGCAACCGCCGCGACCGCGGTGGTTCGCGGGGACGCGGTCCTCCTGGCCTCCGGGGTCCCCCGGTGGGGACCGGGAGCCGAGCGTGTTCGCGGAAGGCGTCTCGCCGGAGGTCGTCCGCGAGCGCTTGGACGAGGCCGGAGCACCGTCGGACTGATCCGAGTCCTTGTCCGTTTTGCTCGAGTTCCCTTTTCATTCCCTCGCACGGGTAACGCAGGCGGATCTCAGAGGAACCGCCACTTCACAGGATTGGAGCCAAGCCGAAGAACAAGTGCGAGGGAGATCGACATGAACGAGACGACCCGATCCGGTGGACGCTCCGACGTGACCCGACAGGGCGTCGCCCGGAGGCTGTGGGGCACGGCTGCCATGGCGGTTCTGGTCGCGGTCGCCGGTGCCGGCTACCTGGACGCCACGCAGGAGTCCCACGCCCCGCACGGCGTGCACCTCGTCACGGCGTCCGGTTCCGAAGGGCGGTCGGCGCTCGGTGCCTCGGACGTGCCGGACTGCTGTTCGGAGGAGGGGCCCAGCTCGGTCCCCGGCGGCAAGTCGAACGCCTGATCCCCGAGGACGACAGCGGTGTCCAGGCGGTCGGCGTTGTGGGCGGGTGACGGGCGTGGTCCCGCATCGGCGCACGGCGATGCCCGGCGCGTCGGACCCGGAGACGACCGGGGACGCGTGGATCGCCCGCACCTCCACGGACGTGCGGTGGACCACCACCGAGTCGAGGATCTACCCGTCAGCAGTGGTCGAGGCCGCGGAGCGGCCGCCGAGGGCGTCGGTGCGAGCTCTCGAGGAGAAGGCATGAGGACCATCCCGACCGCCCTCCGGTACGCCGGTCGGTCGCGGTGGGTGCACGACACGGCCGAGCCGGGCAGGCGCCCGGAGGCCGCGCGACGCGGGTACCGGTCACGGGCCGCGTCCGAGGACCACGGCACGGCGCGCCGCTCGTAGACGCGCAACACCTGAGCCGATCAGGGTCCTTCCCCCCAAGACACGCCCGTCCGACGGGCTCCAGTCCCGCTCATGGGGCTTCCTGGTGCTGCGCCGGGAACGCCTCCGAACCCCGTTGAAGTGTGCCGGTTCCCGGACGCGGTCGTCCAGCCCGCGTCACCGGCGGTCCCCATCCGATGCTCGCACCCACTCGGGCATTTCGCGAACGAAAGGTCGAGCACCATGGGAACCACAGCGACTCCGCCCGGTCACGGCCTCGGCGACCCGCGACGTGAGGGGAACGGTCACGGACCTGCGCCCCGCACCCGGCAGGAGCCGCAACGCCTCGGGGACTCCGCCGGGCAGGTGCTGTTCTCGCGGGTCGGGCTGAGGCTCCCGGCCACGCTCACCTACGAGGGCTGGGCCAGGGCGGGACTCCAGATCGCCCGGATAGCCGACTCGAGCGCGTGGTGCCTCGGGGACTGGCTGATCTGCGGTCAGAAGGAGTACCGCGACCGCTACCGGGTCGCGATCGCCGAGGCCGGGCTGGACTACCAGACGCTGCGCAACTACGCCTGGATCGCCCGCAGGTTCGAGCTCTCCCGCAGGCGCGACCAGCTCAGCTTCCAGCACCACGCCGAGGTCGCCGCTCTTCCCGACGACGAGCAGGACCGCTGGCTGGACGAGGCGGAGCGCAACCACTGGTCCCGCAACCAGTTGCGGGAGACCATCCGGCGGTCCCGGATCGGCTCCGAGGACCTCCGGCCGCCCCCGGAGGTGGTGCTGCCGCGGGTCACCGCGCCGCAGGCGCAGGTCCGGTGGTGGCGGGCGGCGGCCGAGCAGGACGGTGTGGACTTCGAGAAGTGGATCCTGATCGCACTGGACGGCGCGGCCCAGGTCGCCCTCGGACAGGGGCCGAGCGGCCGGGACGACGACGGTGCGGACCAGGACGGATGACCACACGGGAACCGGGGCGGGAGGGTCGGGCGCCATGACCGGCACACCGGAAACGGGATGCTCCAAGGACTTCGCCGCCTGCACGGGCATGGGCGGGTGGGCCGTCGCGGCGGTCGCCGGAACACCGCGCGGGTACCACGTCGGCTCCTCCGGTGAGGGGTGGAACCGGTGAGCGCGCCAGGGGCGCGGCCGGTCCGGGTGGAGGTTCCCCTGGTGTTGCGGCAGGACGAGCCCGAGAGGTGCGGCGGCTGTCCCTTCACGGGCGCGGGCCCGCGCAGGCGCCTCACCCCGCTCGACGCGACGATCCTGGAAGCCGTCGCCGCGGGCGCGTCCAGTCTGCGGATCGCCCGCGGGCTGCGGCTGAGCAGGCAGGCGGTGGACTACCACGTCAAGAGCCTGCAACGGAGGCTGAACGCGGGCAACCGCGCCGAGCTGGTGGCGCGGGCGTGCGCCACCGGTGTGCTCGGGGTCGACCAGTGGCCGCCGAAGGTGTCGCCGTGCCCCGACCTCGGGCACCCGCGGTGCCGTTGACGGGCGGGATCCCGGTGGTGGAGGATTCGTTGTCGCGCAACGGGGTCGGTCGCGCTGTCCGGAGTGGACCCCGCCCGCTTCAGGTGCGAGCGGTCAGCGGGACACCCATGTCGGCGAAGCCCTCGCTGGCCTGCCGGAGGTGTTCGCGTGCGGCTTCGGTGCGTCCGAGTGCGTTCTCGGCTTCGCTGAGGCCGGCGAGTGCGCGGGCTTCGGCGATGCGGTAGCCGATGGCGGAGGCGACCTCGTAGGCGATGAGGTGGTGGGTGAGGGCGTCGGTGTGTCGTCCTTGGGCGCGGCGGAGTCGGCCGATGATGTTGTCGATCTCGACCTGGCGGGTGGTGGTCCAGTGGCCGCGGTGGTTGCGCAGGGCCAGGTCGGCGTACTGGTCGGCCAGTTCGTCGCGGCCGAGTCGGTGGTGGGTCAGCGCGGACAACGCGAAGACGAGTGCGGCGTTGCCGGCGGGTGCGCCGAACTCCTCGACCAGTGCCCTGGCGACGTCGAGCTGGTGGTCGGCTTTGCCGTGGTCGTGCATGCCCAGGTGTGCTTGGGCGAGGCTGACGCAGGCGATGATCTGCTGGCCGCGGATGTGGAACTCGTTGTCCAGGGCCACGGCCCGGCTGGCGGCCTCGACGGCTTCGGGGTAGCGGCCCCATTCCTCGTAGAGGG
The DNA here is from genome assembly GCF_003002815.1 of Umezawaea tangerina. Lineage (GTDB taxonomy): Bacteria > Actinomycetota > Actinomycetes > Mycobacteriales > Pseudonocardiaceae > Umezawaea > Umezawaea tangerina. The sequence goes on from NZ_PVTF01000011.1 coordinate 379,812, forward strand.
AGCTGAGGTTGACCAGGGACTCGGCCTCGGCCCGCCCGACACCGAGTTCCCGCTTGATGCGGATCGACTCCTGCAACATCGGCAGCGCCTCGTCGAACCTGCCCGCGTGCGCGGTGAGCACCCCCAGCATCCCGATGCCCTTCGCGAACCCCCGCTTGTCGTCGAGGTCGCGGGCGATCTCCAGTGCTTCGGAGGCGGCTTTGATGCCTGCTTCGAACCGGCCGAGCTTCCAGTTGGCGACGGCGGAGTTGGACAGGCTCAGGTGCAGTAGTTCGCGGTCGCCGAGTCTGCGGGAGGACTGGACGGAGAGCTGGGTGATCTCGGCGAACTCGGTGTAGAGGCCGATGGTGTCGAGCTGGAAGACGACGTTGCGGGTCAGGTGGCCCGCGTGCCGGTCGAAGCCCTGCTCGTAGGCCAGCACCGCGGCCGCCTCGAGGGTGGCCCGTTCCCTGGCCAGCCATGCGCGCGCGTTCTTGTGGTCCAGCAGCCGCGCTGGGATGGGTGGCGGGTCGGTGACCCCTGTCGGCAGTCGGACTCGGCCGCTGAACAGCATGTCGCAGACGTGGTCGCTGGTGTGCACCAGGTAGTCGAGCAGGCCTTTGAGGGCGTTGGGGACGTCGGAGGCGTCGGAGTGGTCGGCGTGGTCGGAGTTCTTGAGGATCTGGCGGACGAAGCTGCGGACCAGGTCGTGGAAGGTGTAGTAGCCGAACTCGTGCTGCTGCAACAGGT
>NZ_PVTF01000012.1 GCF_003002815.1 Umezawaea tangerina
TCGTGGCTCGTTTCGAGGACCGGAAGTCCAAGCGGCTCGCGGTGTCGCACGCGTTCCACTCGCCGCGGATGGACGGCATGCTCGCCGAGTTCCGCGCGGTGGCGGCGGGTCTGACCTTCCACGCGCCGGAGGTCTCCATCGTCTCCACGCTGACCGGCACCCTCGTCACGGCCGACGAGATCACCTCGCCGGACTACTGGGTGCGGCATGTCCGCGAGGCCGTGCGGTTCGCGGACGCGGTGCGGACGCTGGAGTCCGAGGGCGTGTCGACGTTCCTGGAGCTGGGGCCGGACGGCGTGCTGACCGCGATGGCCGCGGAGACCGCGGGCCGGGCGCGGCTGGTCCCGTCGCTGCGCAAGGACCGCGACGAGGTGCGGGCGGTCGTCGGCGCGCTCGGCGCGGTGCACACCAGCGGCGTGCCGGTCGACTGGGCCGCGTTCTTCGCCGGGTCCGGCGCGAGCCGGATCCCGTTGCCCACCTACGCCTTCCAGCGCGAGCGCTACTGGGTCGACGGCGGCCCGGCCACGCAGGACGTGACCTCGGCCGGGCTCGGCTCGGCGGACCACCCGCTGCTCGCCGCCGTGCTGTCCGCGCCCGGCGGCGGAGTGCTGTTCACCGCCCGCCTCTCGCTGGCGGGCCACGCCTGGCTCGGCGACCACGTCGTCGCCGGATCCGTCGTGGTGCCGGGCACCGCGCTCGTGGAGCTGGCGATCCGCGCGGGCGACGAGCTCGGCTGCGGGCACCTGGAGGAGCTGCTGCTGCAGGCGCCGCTCGTGCTGCCCCCGCAGGGCGCGCTCACGCTGTGCGTCTCGGTCACCGAGCCGGACGCCGCCGCCCGCCGCGCGGTCACGGTGTACTCCCGGCAGGACGCGGGCGAGTGGACGACGCACGCGGTCGGCGCGCTGACCGACGAGCACGTCGCCGCGGGCTTCGCGCTGTCCACCTGGCCGCCCGAGGACGCCGAACCCCTTGAGCTGGGCACCATCTACGCCGACCTCGCCGAGGCCGGGCTGTCCTACGGGCCGGTGTTCCGCGGCCTGAAGGCGGCCTGGCGCTCCGGCGACGACCTGTACGCCGAGGTCGGGCTGCCGGACGCCGAACACCGCGCCGCGGGCCAGTTCGGCGTGCACCCGGCCCTGCTGGACTCCGTGCTGCACGCGCTCGGCCTGGACGCCGACAAGGGCGAGGGCTCGCTGCCGTTCTCCTGGAACGGCGTCAGCCTCTACGCCGCGGGCGCCACGACGTTGCGCGCCAGGATCTCCCCCACCGGACAGGGAGGCGCGGTCTCGATCAGCGTCGCCGACGGCGGGGGCGCCCCGGTCGCGCGGATCGACTCGCTGGTGCTGCGCCCCATCGGCGGCAGCCTGAAGTCCGTCGGTGGCAAGGCCGACGCGCTGTTCCGCGTCGACTGGACCGCGCTGCCGTCGGAGAACGCGGGCAGCACCGCGGCGACCGCCACCCTGCGCGTTCCCGACGGCGACGCCCGCGAGGTGACCGCCCGCGTGCTGGCCGACCTCCAGACCCACCTCGCAGGCGAGGCGGTGGTCGTCGTGGTCACCAGCGGCGCCGTGGCCGTGCTGCCCGGTGAGGACGTGCCGAACCTGGCGCACGCCGCCGTGTCCGGTCTGGTGCGGGCGGCGCAGTCCGAGCACCTGAACCGGATCGTGCTCGTGGACGCCGACGTGCCGGACGAGGTCGACGCGGCCGCCGTGGTCGGGTGCGGGGAGAGCGAGATCGCGTTCCGCGGTGGGAAGGCGTTCGCGCCCAGGCTCACCCGTGCGTTCGCCGGGACGGTTCCGGCGTTCGACGGTGACGGCGCGTGGCGGATGGACTTCACCGAGCAGGGCACGGTCGACAACCTGATCACGATCCCCTGGCCCGACGCCGAACGTGAGTTGGAGCCGCACGAGGTGCGGATCGCGGTGCGGGCGGCCGGGGTCAACTTCCGCGACGTGATGAACGCCCTGGGCATGTACCCCGGCGACGCCGGCCTGATGGGCCTGGAAGCCGCCGGCGTCGTGTTGGGTGTCGGGTCCGCGGTGGTGGGGTTGGCGCCGGGTGATCGGGTGATGGGCATGATGGACGCCGCGTTCGGCCCCGTCGCCGTGGCCGACCACCGCATGGTCTGCCCCATGCCCGCCGGCTGGACCTTCACCGAAGCCGCCGGCGTGCCCCTCGTCTTCCTCACCGCCCTGTACGGGTTGGGTGACCTGGCCGGGTTGTCGGCGGGGGAGTCGGTGCTGATCCACGCCGCCGCGGGCGGGGTGGGCATGGCCGCCACCCAGGTCGCCCGCCAGTTGGGTGCCGAGGTCTACGGCACCGCCTCCACCGGCAAGTGGCACGTCCTGCGCGCCGCGGGCATCCCCGAGGACCACATCGCCTCCTCCCGCACCACGGAGTTCGAACAGCAGTTCACCACCGCCACCAACGGGCACGGGGTCGACGTGGTGCTGGATGCGTTGTCCGGCGAGTTCGTGGATGCCTCCCTGCGCCTGGTCGGCCTCGGCGGGGCCGGTCGGTTCGTGGAGATGGGCAAGACGGACGTGCGCGACATCGACGAGGTCGCCACCCAGTACCCCGGTGTGCGCTACCGGGCCTTCGACCTGATCGAGGCCGGTCCGGACCGGATCCGGGAGATGCTCTACCAGCTCCACGACTGGTTCAGCGCCGGACACCTCACACCACTGCCGGTCACCACCTGGGACCTGCACCGGGCTCCCGAGGCGTTCCGCTACCTGGGGCAGGCCAAGCACATCGGCAAGGTCGTGCTCACGATCCCGGCCAAGGTGGAGGGCACGGTCCTGATCACCGGCGGCACCGGTGGCCTGGGCGCCGAACTCGCCCGCCACCTGGTCACCCGACATGGCATCAAACACCTCGTGCTCACCTCCCGCCGTGGTCTGGACGCCCCCGGCGCGGTCGAGTTGGTGGAGGAGTTGGACGCCCGGGTCGATGTGGTGGCGTGTGACGTGTCCGACCGGGACGCGTTGGAGGCCGTGGTCGCCGGGATTCCGGATTTGCACGGGGTCGTGCACACCGCGGGTGTGCTGGCCGACGGCATCCTGGAATCCTTGACCCCGGAGCGGATCGATGCGGTGTTCGGGCCGAAGGTGGACGCGGCCTGGCACCTGCACGAGCTGACCCGTGACCGTGATCTGGCGATGTTCGTGCTGTTCTCCTCCTCGGCGGGGTTGTTGGGGTCGCCGGGGCAGGCGAACTACGCGGCGGCCAACACCTACCTCAACGGGTTGGCGGCTCATCGTCGTGCCGCGGGGTTGCCGGGTATCGCGTTGGACTGGGGGTTGTGGGACCAGAGCGCGGGGATGGGCGCGGGGCTGTCCAAGGTGGACCTCGCCCGCATGGCCCGCGCCGGGATGCCCGCCCTGTCCGTACCGGAAGGCCTCGGCCTGTTCGACTCCGCGCTGGTGCTCGACGAACCGGTGACCGTCCCGATCAAGCTGGACCTGGGTTCGCTGCGCTCGGCCAAGGGCGACCTGCACCCGGTGCTGCGCGGCCTGGTCCGCGTCCCGGTCCGCCGGGCGGCCGCCGGTGGTGGCGCGGAGACCTCGCAGTGGACGCGGCGGCTGGCGTCGTTGAGCCCGGCCGAGCAGGACGACCTGCTGCTGGACGTGGTCCGCGGCCAGGTCGCCGTCGTGCTTGGCTTCTCGTCGGCCCAACAGGTCCAAGCGGGCCGCGGCCTGGTGGACATGGGTCTGGACTCCCTGTCCGCCGTCGAGCTGCGCAACACCCTCAGCGCCGCCACCGGACTCCGACTGCCCGCCACCGTCGTCTTCGACTACCCCACCCCGCAAGCGCTTGCCGGTCACCTTCGCGTCGAGCTGGCCGACACCGCCGAGAGCCCGGCGACGCAGGTCGTGGCCGCGAGCGTCGGGTCGGACGAGCCGATCGCGATCGTCTCGATGGCCTGCCGCCTCCCCGGCGGCGTCCGCTCCCCCGAAGACCTCTGGGACCTCGTCTCCACCGGCCGCGACGCGATCACGCCGCTACCGGTGGACCGCGGCTGGGCGTTGCAGGACTTCGACTTCGACGTCGCGGGCGGCGGTTTCGTCGACCACGCCACGGACTTCGACCCGGCGTTCTTCGGCATCTCGCCCCGCGAGGCCCTGGCGATGGACCCCCAGCAGCGGCTGCTGCTGGAGACCACCTGGGAGGCGTTCGAACGCGCCGGGCTCGACCCGACGACCGTGCGCGGCAGCAACGCCGGTGTCTTCATCGGCGGCAGCGCGACCGACTACGGCGACAGCGCGCAGATCCCCGAGGAACTGGCCGGGATGCTGCTCACCGGCAGCACGCCGAGCGTCATGTCCGGCCGCATCGCCTACACGTTCGGCCTCGAAGGCCCCGCCCTCACCGTCGACACCGCCTGCTCGTCCTCGCTGGTCGCGCTGCACCTGGCGGCGCAGGCCCTGCGCAACGGCGAGTGCGACCTCGCGCTGGCGGGCGGCGTGATGGTCCTCGCCACCCCGGCCCTGTTCGCCGAGTTCGCCAAGCAGAGCGGCCTGTCCGTGGACGGGCGCTGCAAGGCGTTCTCGGCCGAGGCCGACGGCACCGGCTGGGCCGAGGGCGTCGGCGTGCTGCTCGTCGAACGCCTGTCCGACGCCCAGCGCAACGGCCACGACGTCCTCGCCGTCGTCCGCGGCTCCGCCGTCAACCAGGACGGTGCCTCCAGCACCCTGACCGCGCCCAACGGCCCGTCGCAGCAACGCGTGATCCGCCAGGCACTCGCCAACTCCGGACTGTCCACAACGGACATCGACGTCGTCGAAGCGCACGGCACCGGCACCAAGCTCGGCGACCCCATCGAGGCCCAGGCCGTCCTCGCCACCTACGGCCAGGACCGCGAACACCCCGTCCTGCTCGGCTCCCTCAAGTCCAACATCGGCCACGCCCAGTCCGCCGCGGGCGTCGCCGGGGTCATCAAGATGGTCCAGGCGATCCGGCACGGCATCGCGCCCAAGACCCTGCACGTCAACGAGCCGTCCCCGCACGTGGACTGGACGTCCGGCGCGGTCGAGCTGCTCACCGACGCGCGGGCGTGGCCCGAGCACGACCGCCCGCGCCGCGCGGGGGTGTCCGCGTTCGGCATCGGCGGCACGAACGCCCACCTCATCCTCGAACAGGCTCCCGAGGCCGCGAACAGCCGCTTCGGAAGTCCTTCCCGGTCCGCAGGTGCCACCCGCACGCCGGTGCCGCTGGTGCCGGTGGTGCTGGTGCCGGTGGTGCTGTCCGGCAGGTCACCGGAGGCGCTGCGCGCCCAGGCCGACCAGGTCGCCGCGCTGGCGCCGTCGACCGACCTGGCGGACCTGGGCCTGTCGCTGGCCACCACCAGGGCGCGGTTCGAGCACCGCGCGGTCGTGGTCGCCGAGGACCAGGACGACCTGGTCGCCCGACTGGACTCCCTCAAGGCCGCCGAGGCCGCGCCGGGTGCCCTGCTGGCCGTGCTGTTCACCGGCCAGGGCAGCCAGCGGATCGGGATGGGACACCAGCTCCACTCCACCTACCCCGCCTACGCGCGGGCGTTCGACGCGGTGTGCGAGCGGTTCGGCCCCGGCCTGCGCGAGGCGCTGACCGACCCGGACCTGCTCGACCGCACCGAGTTCACCCAGCCCGCGCTGTTCGCCGTCGAGGTCGCCCTCTACCGGCTGGTCGAGTCCTGGGGTGTCGTGCCGGACTTCGTGGCGGGCCACTCCATCGGCGAGCTGGCCGCCGCCCACGTCGCCGGGGTGCTCTCGCTGGAGGACGCCGCCGAGCTGGTGACCGCCCGCGGCAGGCTGATGCAGGCGCTGCCGACCGGTGGCGCGATGATCTCCCTCCAGGCGGCCGAGGACGAGGTGCTCCCCCACCTCACCGACCGGTGCGCCATCGCCGCCGTCAACGGCCCCGGCTCGGTCGTCGTGTCCGGCGACGAGGACGCGGTGGAGCGGGTCGCCGCCGCGTTCGGCGACCGGAAGTCCAAGCGGCTCAGCGTGTCCCACGCGTTCCACTCCCCCCGCATGGACGACATGCTGGCCGAGTTCCTGGTCGCCGCGAAGGGCGTCGAGTACCGACCGCCGCGCATCCCGGTGGTCTCGACGCTGACCGGACGCGTCGCTACGACCGAGGAGATCACCTCGCCGGAGTACTGGGTCCGGCACGTCCGCGAGACCGTCCGGTTCGCCGACGCGGTCACCGCGCTGGAGGACGGGGGCGCGACCGCGTTCCTGGAGCTGGGGCCCGACGCCGTGCTCACCGCGATGGCCGCCGAGAGCGTGCGCGGCGCCGTGGTCGTGGCCGCGCTGCGCGGCGACCGGCCGGAACCGCGCACGCTGCTGGAGGCGGTCGGCGAGGTGCACGCCCACGGCGTGGCCGTCGACTGGTCGTCGCTGTTCGACGGCTCCGGCGCCGGCCGCGTCGACCTGCCCACCTATCCGTTCCAGCACGAGCGCTTCTGGCTCGACGCCACCCCGACCGCGACCGCGGAGTCGGAGGTGGACGCGAAGTTCTGGGCCGCCGTCGAACAGCAGGACCTGGCCTCGCTGGCGGGTCTCGACCTGTCGGCCGACCTGCCGCTGCGCGACGTGCTGCCCGCCCTGTCGGCCTGGCGGCGCGGCCGTCGCGAGCAGTCCACTGTGGACGGCTGGCGCTACCGGGTGCGCTGGCAGCCGGTCGACCCCGGCCCGGCCGCCGCCTTCGGCCGTTGGCTGGTCGTCGCCGACCCGCACGACTCCGCGCTGCTGTCCGGCCTCGCCGCCCACGGCCTCGACGTCGTCCCGCTCGACGCGGGCACCGAACGGGCCGCGCTGGCGAAAGCCCTGTCGGACGCAGGTCCGGTGGACGGCGTGCTGTCCCCTTCGCACGACTCGGTCGCCACCCTCGTGCTGGTCCAGGCACTGGGCGACGCCGGCGTCGACGCGCCGCTGTGGTGCCTGACCCGCGGTGCCGTGTCGACCGGCAACGACCACGTCGACCCCGTGCGCGCCGCGCTGTGGGGCCTCGGCCGGGTCGTCGCGCTGGAGCACCCGGAACGCTGGGGCGGCCTGGTCGACCTGCCCGCCTCGGTGGACTCCGACGCGCTGGACCGGCTCATCGCCGTGCTCGCGGGCACCGAGGACCAGGTGGCCATCCGACCCACCGGCGTGTTCGCCCGCCGCCTGGCCCACGCGCCCGCCCGCGACAACGCGGCGGAGTGGACACCCGGCGGCACCGTCCTGATCACCGGTGGCACCGGCGCGCTCGGCGGGCACGTCGCCCGCTGGCTCGCGGGCGCGGGCGTCGACCACCTCGTGCTCACCTCCCGCCGCGGCGCGGACGCACCCGGCGCGACCGAGCTGACCGCCGAGCTGGAGGCACTGGGCGCACGGGTCACGGTCGCCGCGTGCGACATGACCGACCGCGCCGCCGTGGCCGCCGTCGTGGCGGAACACCCGCCCACGGCGGTGTTCCACGCCGCCGGGACCGAACTGGTCCGCATGATCGACGAGCACGACCCCGCCGAGTTCGACGCGGTGCTGGCGGCCAAGATCACCGGCGCCCGGCACCTGGACGAGCTGGTCGGCGACGTGGCCGCGTTCGTGCTGTTCTCCTCGATCTCGGCCACCTGGGGCAGCGGCGCGCAGGCCGCCTACTCCGCGGCCAACGCCGCGCTGGACGGCCTCGCCGAGGCCCGCTCGGCCCGCGGTGCCGCCGCGCTGTCGGTGGCCTGGGGCCCGTGGGCCGGTGGCGGCATGGCCGACGCCGAGGCCACCGAGCAGCTCCGGCTCCGCGGTGTGGCGGCGCTTCCCGCCGAACGCGCGGTGGCGGCGTTGCGGGAGTCGTTGGCGCAGAAGGACGTCACGGTCACCGTGGCCGACGTCGACTGGGAGCGGTTCGCCGCCGTGTTCACCGCGGCCAGGCCGAGCCCGCTGCTCCAGGACCTCCCCGAGGTGCACCAGGCCCCGCGGGTCGCGGGCCCCGACCGGGCGGACCTGCTGGGCGAGCTGGCCGCGCTGAACCCGATGGAGCAGGACCGGATGCTGATGGACCTGGTCCGGTCGCGGGTCGCGGCGGTGCTCGGCCACAGCGGGATCGACGCCGTGCAGCCGGACCGGGCGTTCAGCGAGCTCGGCTTCGACTCGCTCAGCGCCGTGGAGCTCCGCGACTCCCTCGGTTCCTCCACCGGACTGCCGCTGCCCGCCACGCTGACCTACGACTACCCCACCTCGACCGCGCTGGTCGAGTACCTGCGCGCCCAGCTGGAGCTCGACGACAAGGTGCTCACGCCGGTCCTGGACGAGCTGGACCTGCTGGAGAACGCCGTCGCCACGACCGAGCTGGACCCGGAGGCGCGGGCGACCGTGGTGGCCAGGCTGCAGGCGCTGCTCTCCCGCTGCACCCCCACCGGTGACGGGTCGGTCAGCATCACCGACAAGCTCGACGCCGCCGACGACGACGAGATGTTCGCCCTCATCGACCAGGAGTTCGGTGCCTAGGGCGTGTGTCGAAGTCTCGTTCGATGGGAGTCGCGCCTGAGGTGGTTCCTGGCGGTGCGGCCGACTGGCCCGCATACCGCTGTTGTATGCGGGCCAGTCGGCCGTGCCCCCAGGAACCACCTCAGGCCCGGCTACCGTGAACACGGACTTCGATACACGCCCTAGCCGCGGGGTTCCCAGCGGAAGACCCTGGTGGCCGCGAAGTACCCGACGGCGGTCCAGGCGGCCAGCGCGGCGACCGCCACCGGCACGTGCTCGGTCGACCCGCCCCAGGCCGCCTTCACCAGCTCGGCGATCTGGCCGCCGGGCAGCGCGAGCATGCGCAGGTCCACCGGGTCGGACACCATCGTCCAGGCCGCGCCGCCGAACAGCGTGAAGAAGAACGGCGCCGTCGTGATCTGCCCCAGCTCCGCGGTGGACGTGATGGCGGTCGTGGCGACCCCCGCGGCGCAGCACATCGCCACGCCGCCCACCACCGCGAGCACCAGCAGCAGCGGGCGGTCCGGCAGCGGCGCGCCCGCCGCCGTGCTCATCCCCAGCAGCAGCGCGGTCTGCACGAGGCCGAGCAGCGCGATGGGCACCAGCAGGCCGACGACCACCGTGGCGTCCGAGGCCTCGCCGGTGCGCAGCCGCTTGAGGTAGAGGTCCTGGCGGCGGGCCACCAGCGACGTCGTGACGGTCATGTAGACGGTGAACCCGAGCATCAGCACGAGCTGCACCGTGATGGTGAACGTCCACTCCAGCACCTCGTTCGTCAGCAGCAGCGCGCCGATCAGCAGCGGGGTCACCACGGCGATCCCGGCGGCGGTCTTGTTGCGCAGCAACAGCTTCAGCTCGGTGCGGCCCAGGGCGAGGATCATCGGGACATCGCCTTCTCGTCGGTGCGGACGGCGTGGAACACGTCCTCAAGGGAGGCGTGGTTGGCGCGCAGGCCGGTCAGCGCGCGGCCGTCGCGGCGGGCCCAGTCGAGCAGGTCGCCGAGGTCGCGCTGCAGCTCGCCGGTGCGCACCTCGACCCGGCCTGCGGGGTGGTGCACGACGTCGCCCGCCAGGATCGGGAGCGCGCAGACGTCGAACCCGGCGGGCACGTCGAACGAGATCCGGGCGGGCTGCCGCGCCAGCACGTCGGCCACCCGGCCGGACACCGCGATCCGGCCCTCGCTCATGATGGCGATCCGGTGCGCGAGCGACTCGGCCTCCTCCAGGTAGTGCGTGGTCAGCACGATCGTCGTGCCCCCGTCGAGCAGTCCGCGCACGACCTCCCAGACCCGTTGCCGCGACTCCGGGTCGAGCCCGGTGGTCGGCTCGTCGAGGAACAGCACCTCCGGCCGCCCGAGCGTGGCCAGCAGCAGGTCGAGCCTGCGCCGCTCGCCGCCGGAGAGCTGCTTGATGCGGACGTCCACGCGGTGGACGAGGTCCAGCGCCTCGACCGCCTCGGCGGCGTCCGACGCGCGGCTGCTGGTGGACCGCCAGAACGCGACCATCTCGCCGACCGTCAGGTCACCGGGGAAACCGCTGTCCTGCAACATGATCCCGACCTTCGGCCGGATGGCGCGGCGGTCGGCGAGCGGGTCCGCGCCGAGCACCCTGATGGTGCCGCCGGTGGTCGCCCGCAGCCCCTCCACCGCTTCCATGGTGGTCGTCTTGCCCGCGCCGTTGGTGCCGAGCAGACCGAACAGCTCGCCGCGCGCCACCTCGAAGTCGACCCCTCGCACGGCTTCGAAGTCACCGTAGGAGCACCGCAGCCCCTCGACCTGGATCACCGGATTCGCCATGTCCACCATGGTGGTCACCGCCCACTCGGACGCGTAGTGCCGGAGAACACCGGTTCCGGTGACAAATGTCAGCAGACGCCGGACGGGCCCGGTCCGTAGGTTCGACACGTGAGCAACCCGATGCACCGGCTGCGCCAGTACACCTGGGCCTCGTTGGGCATGGGTCCGGTCATGGTGCTGTGCGCCGGGGTGGTGGACCTCGGCCTGGTCCGGCACGGGCTCCTCACGACGGTCGGGCTCGCACTCGCGCTCGTCGTGGTCTTCGCGCAGCACACGAGGTACCTGCGGCTGGTGGTCCGCGGCACGGGTCCGGACGGCCGGTGGCCGGAGCACCTCGCGACGTTCGCGGTCGCGCTGGCGTCGTGGGGAGTGGTGTCGGCCTCCGCGTCGGGCAGCGGGCTGTGGTGCCTGGTGCCCGCCGCCGTGATCGGTCACGTGGTGCTGCTCACCCCGCGCCCCACCCGCTGGTACGTCGTGGTCGTGGGAACCGCGGCGACGATCGCCGTGGCGGCCGCGTGCCGCGGGGACTTCGGGCTCCCCGGCCTGCTCATGACCCTCATCCCGGTGCTGACGCTGGTGTTCACCGACGTGCTGTCGCTGTGGTTCTGGCTGCTGGTCCAGGACCTCGACCGGGCGCACGACACGGCAAGGGCGCTCGCCGTGGCCGAGGAGCGGCTGCGATTCGCCGCGGACCTGCACGACATCCAGGGCCACCACCTCCAGGTCATCGCGCTGAAGGGCGAGCTCACCGAACGGCTCATCGGCCGCGACGACGAGACGGCCCGCAAGCACGCGGGCGAGATAGCCGACCTGGCGCGCACGGCGCTGGAGGAGACGCGCGGCGTCGTGCAGGGGTACCGGCGGGCGAGCCTGGGCACCGAGATCACCAACGCGGTCGGGATCCTGGCCGCGGCGGGGATCACGACCAGCGTCGAGGGCGACGCGGGTGACGTGCCCGCACCGCTGCAGCCGCTGTTCGGCGCGCTGGTGCGGGAGGGGACGACGAACGTGCTGCGGCACAGCAGCGCACAACGGTGCACCGTGGCGATCTCGGTGCGGGAACGGGAAGTCCACGTGCGGTTGCACAACGACGGCGGGGCGGGCCGGTCGACGGCGGAGCCGGGGGCGGGACTGGCCGGTCTGCGGGAGCGGTTCGCCGCGGTCGGCGGCCGGGTCGAGGCGGGGGCGACCCCGGACGGGTTCGAGCTCGCCGGACGGGCAGGGGTGGGCCGGTGATCCGGGTGGTGCTGGCCGACGACGAGGACCTGATCCGGGGTGCGCTGGCGGCGCTGCTGGAACTGGAGGACGACATCACGGTCGTCGCGCAGGTGAGCGACGGGGACGCGGCGGTGGCCGCGGTGCGGGCGCACCGGCCGGACATCGCGGTGTTCGACCTGGAGATGCCGGGGCGCGACGGGGTGCGCGCCGCGGAGGCCGTGCGGGACGTCCCCGACCTCGTGGTGGTGCTCGTCACCCGGCACGCGCGGCCGGGCGTGTTGAAGCGCGCGCTGGCCGCCGGGGTGCGCGGATTCGTGCCGAAGACCACACCTGCGTCCCGGTTGGCGACGATCCTGAGGGACGTGCGGGCCGGGAGCAGGTACGTGGACTCGGAGATCGCGGCGGCCGCGTTGACGGAGGGTGCCTGCCCGCTCACCGCGCGCGAGCTCGAGGTGCTGCGGTACGCGCTGCCCGGCGGGCCGGTCGCGGGCATCGCGCGCGAGTCGAACCTGGCCGCCGGAACGGTGCGGAACTACCTCTCGTCGGCCATGATCAAACTCGACGTGAGCACCAGGCACGAAGCCGCCCGCCTGGCGTGGGAAGAGGGCTGGATCTGACGGGGTCCCGCTCGAGGAGCGGGACCCCGCCAGCTCCACTAGCAGCTAAGAACGCTTGCCTTCCAAGGCTTCCAACCCGAGCATCTCCAGCAGTCGCTGGCAGTCGTCGGCGTTGTCGGCGTGATCGGCCACCGTGCGGGCGGCCTTGCCGTTCTGGATCACCGTCTGGATCTTCTCGTCGGCGCGTGCCTCGGCCAACCGGTCGCGCTCACGCACAGGTCCGATTCGTCGTTCCGTGATCAAAGGTGCTCCTCATCCGGTTCCGGAATCGCCGCGGGGGAGAACGCGACTCCGGTTTGGCGCCCGCCCAACACCAGGTCAAGGTGTTGGCCGGTACCCACCGAGACTACGCCGTCGAGGTTGCGATGGGGAAACATCTGGCCGGATCGATACCTGCGGGTAACGTCGGACCGATCACTCAGCGTGCAGATCGAGGTCCCGCAGCTGGCCGCGCGAGGTGACGCCGAGCTTCGGGAACATCCGGTACAGGTGCGAGCCGACGGTGCGCGGGCTCAGGTGCAGCCGCACGCCGATCTCCCGGTTGCTGAAGCCGACCGCGGCCAGCTGCGCGACCTGCAACTCCTGCGGGGTAAGGGATCCGGCCTCGTCACCGGTCCGCTGAACCGATCCACCCGCGGCCCGCAGCTCGTTCCCGGCACGCCGGACCCACGCCGCCGCACCGATTCCGCGGTACAGCTCGACGGCGGTCTCCAGCTGGACGCGGGCCTCGACGGTCCGCTTGGCGCGCCGCAGCCACTCGCCGTAGAGCAGGCACGTCCTGGCGCGGATCGACGGCCGGTCCTGGCCGTCCTCAATGGACAGCGCGCGGCGGAAGTGCGGTTCGGGGTCGTCGCCCAGCAGCGCGCGGCAGTGGTGCAGCCGCTCCAGCGTCATCGCCCCGCCGCCCGCCCACCGCGCGAACAGGTCGAGGTGCTTCTCCCCGATCTCGGGCCTGCCGACCCGCACCGCCGCCTCGACCACGTCGGTGAGCGCGCCGAGCGTGATGAGCGGCTGGTCGCCCAGCCGGGACAGCCGGGCGAACGCCTCGACGGCGTCGCCTTCGCCCAGGGCGAGCGAGCCCAGCGCAGTCTGCGCGATGGTCGTGGCCAGGCGTTGGCGCAACGGGCCCGCGATGGCCAACGCGCGCTCGGCCAGCCGCGTGCACTCGGCGGCGTCACCGCGTCCGGCGGCGAACCTGGCGAGCAGCGCCAGCAGGGTGGCCGTCCACCCGCGTTGCCCGGTCTCGTAGGAGAACGCGACCCCTTCCTCGGCGTGCGCGACGCCTTCGGTCCACAGCCCGAGCCGGTAGTCGATGTCGGCCTGGTAGTACAGGAGCTCCGGCAGCGCGCCGCTCGCGCCGACCGCCCGCAGCCGGGTGCCCGCGACCTCCGCGAGCTTGCGCGCCTGCCGCTGGTCGGGGCCGAGCCAGCCGATCACGGCCGCCCACATCCACGTGCGGCCGCCGCTCTCCGGATGGCTCGCGGCGAGCTCCTCCGGCAGCGCCCACAGCTCGCGCGGCGTGATCTCGCCGTTCCCCAACGCCTTCGCCGCCCGCAGCGTCGCCGGTGAGCAGGCGAGCCCGGCGATCCGCTCGGTGGCGTCGAGCGCCGCGCCCATGTCGCCCGCGATGAACGCCGCACCGGAGGCGAGCGTGAACGTCCACGCGGCTTCCTCGGGGTCGGTCTCCGCCATCAGCTCGGCGCACCGCACGAGGTGGCTGTGCGCCACGGCCGGATCCCCGCTGTACAGCTCGATCGTCCCGTTGAGCTGGGCCAGGGTGACCGCCGGGACGGGGTCGGCCATCACCTCGTCCACCAGCGTCCTGGCCACCTCCGGCTGCCCCGAGTTCAGCGCGACGAACGCGGCGGTGACCAGCCTGCGGCGGCGGCCGTCGGCGGTCTCGCTCAGGTGCGCTGCCCGGCGCAGCACCGACACCGCCGCGGCCTCCCCGCCCCGGCGGCGGGCCGCGTCCGCACTGCGCTCCACGGCGTCGGCCAGCTCCTCGTCCGGTGCCGTCGCGGCGACCGCGCGGTGCCAGGTCGCCCGGTCGGTGTGCACGCCGAGCTGTTCGGCGACGGCCAGGTGCGCGGCTCGGCGGCGGTGGAACGTGGCTTCGGCGTAGACCGCGGACCGGACCAGCGGGTGCCGGAACCGCAGCTCCGCGCCCACCACGGCGAGCAGCCCGGAGTCCTCCGCGGCGCCCAGCGCGTCGTCGGGCAGGCCGAGCCGCGCGGCCGCGCCGAGCACGGTGTCCAGCTGCCCGGTGTCCTCGGCCGCGGCGACCAGCAGCAGCTCGCGGGCCGCGGCGGGCAGCGCGTCGGCCCGGCGCAGGAAAGCCTTGCGCACGCGGGCACCCAGCGGCACGGTGCCGGTCAGCGCGAAGTCCGCCACGAGCAGGCTCGGGTCGTCGTGGGCCGCGAGCTCCACCAGGGCAAGGGGATTCCCGCCCGTGGCGGCGAGCAGCGCGTCGCTCGGCCACTCCCAGCCGTGGTCGGCCAGCAGCCGCGCCGCGTCCGGCTTGGGCAGCCCGGCCAGCTCCAGCCGCGGCAGGTCGGAGGTGTCCACTGTGGAGTCCCGGACCGCCAGCAGCACGACCACCGGATCGGTCACCAGCCTGCGGCAGGCGAACAGCAGCGCCGCGGCCGACGCCCGGTCCACCCACTGGAGGTCGTCCACCACGACGAGCAGCGGCCGTTCCGCCGCCGCCAGGCCGAGCAGCGTGACCAGTGCCGCCGACACGACGAAGTCCGACGCCGGGGCGTCGGTGACGCCGAGCGCCCCGCGCAGCGCGTCGGCCTGCGCGGCGGGCAGCGCGTCCACGTGCCGCAGGACCGGGCGGAGCAGCTGGTGCAGCCCGCTGAACGCCTGCGCCACCTCCGACTCCACCCCCGCGCACCCCAGCACGAGCATCCCGGCCGCCCCGGCGACCGCGTCCCGCAACAACGTGCTCTTGCCGATCCCGGCCTCGCCGCGCAGCACCAGCACCCCGCTGTCACCGGCCAGCGCGTCCGCCAGCAGGACCGCGATCGCGTCCCGCTCCGCCCGACGCCCGTGGATCACGCACCGACTCTAGGGCGTGTATCGAGGTCCGTGTTCGCGGTAGCCGGGCCGACTCCCATCGAACGAGACTTCGACACACGCCCTAGCGCGACTGCAGTCGGTTTGACCGAAGCGCGGGCGGCGGTGCACCGGCGACGCTGACCTCCGGTTGCCACAAGGGGGAGATGATCGATCGTGAGTACCGCAGTGACGTGGTGGCGGCGGCCGTGGGTGGTGCCGCTGGCGGTGGTGACGGTGGCGTTCCTGGCGTTCTCGCTGCCGCCCTACCTGACGCTGGATCCCGCCAAGGCCCGACTGCCGATCAGCCCGGACGCGCCCGGCCAGTACCCGTTGCTGGTGCTGCACATCCTGTTCGGGTCGGTCGCGCTGGTCGCGAGCTGCCTGCAGGTGTGGCCGTGGTTCCGCGCCCGCTTCCGGGTGGCGCACCGCCGGATCGGCCGGGCCTACGTGTTCGCCGGGGTGCTGCCGTCGGCCGTGCTGGCGATCCCGACGTCGGTCTACGGCCACACCGGACCGGTCGGAGCCACCGGCAACGTGCTGCTGGCCGTGCTGTGGCTGGCCACCACGGCCGTGGGGTTCCGGATGGCCCGCGAGCGGCGGTTCGCGGAGCACCGCCGGTGGATGATCCGCAGCTTCGCGCTCGGCATGTCCATCGTGGCCAACCGGGTGTGGCTCGTGGTGCTGATGATCGCGTTCCTGCCCGCGGGGGCGGGCGAGGCGGAGATGGCCGCGGCGACGCAGCAGGCGGCCGTCGTCTCCATCTGGGCGAGCTGGGTCGTCAACCTGCTCGTCGCCGAGTGGTGGATCGCCCGGAGCCGGAAGAAGAAGCGCCAACCGGTGGGCGTTTCGTAGTACCGTGTCCCATTCAAACTTGAATGGGGGACGACGTGGCGGAACGCACCATCCCGATCCTGCCCTGCCGGTCGATCGACGAGGTCCTGGACTTCTACCAGGCCATCGGCTTCGAGGTGACCTACCGGCAGAAGGTCCCGAACACCTACGCGATCGTCCGGCGGGGTGGGATCGAGCTCCAGTTCTTCGTGCTCAAGGCCGTCGACCCGGCCAACTCCTACAGCACCTGCTACGTCCTGACCTCGGACGTCGACGACCTCTACCGGTCGTTCCGCGACGGCATTCGCGCCGCCACCGGACGGGTGCCGCTGCGGGGCGTGCCGCGGATCGGCGCGCTCAAGGACATGTCCTACGGGGTCCGCCAGTTCGTGATGACCGACCCCGGCGGCAACATGATCCGCATCGGCCAGCCGCTCGACGCCCCCGCCGCCGACGCGCCCGTGGACCGCCTCGACCGCGCCCTGCGCACCGCGATCCTGCTCGGCGACTCGAAGGAGGACCCGCTCGCGGCGGCCCGCACGCTCGACCGGGCCCTCGACGCCGCCGAGCCCACCTCACCCACGACCTTGTTCCGCGCCCTGGTCTTCCGCGCCGACCTGGCCCTGCGGCTGGACGACCGCCCGCTCGCCGCCACCGTGCTGAGCCGCGCCGACGCCGTCCCCCTCACCGACACCGACCGGGCGACCCTCGTCGACGACCTCACCCGCGCACGGGACCTGCGCACCGACCTCGCCGTCACCTGAGGTCGGCGAGGTGCGACCGGGCCGCCTCGCGGAACGCGGCGACCAGCAGGCTCCGCTCGCCCTCCCGCGTGGCGACCAGCACCCGACACGGCTCGATCCCCTCCACCGGGACGGCCACGACGTCGTCCCTGGTCAGCGGGCGTCCGGGGGCGAGCGCCAGCGCCTGCCCCGCCGCGACCGCCTCCAGCTTGTCCGCGTGCGCGTCGACCAGCAGCCCGTCCGGCGCCGCCCGCCCGTCCGGCCTCGGGTCCACCCGCCAGAACGCGTCGTAGGCCGCGTCGGCGTACCGGACCAGCGGCTCGTCCGCGAAGTCGTCGAGCCGCACCGACTCCTTGCCCGCCAACCGGTGGTCGGCCGGCACCAGCAGCACCCGCTGCTCCTCGCGCAGCACCACCACGTCCAGCCCGTCCGTCGGGAACGGCGCCCGCGCCACGGCCACGTCGACCCGGTGCTCCAGCAGCGCCGGGCGCACCTCGCTCCAGTCCAGGTGCGACGTGCGCACCTCCGCGTCGGGACGGCGTGCCCTCAGCTCCCGCACCGCCGCCGTCACGACGAGCCCGCCCGCGTACCCCACCGCGACCGCGCTCGGCACCGCCGCGGCCCGCGCCTTCGCCGCCGCCACCTCCGCCGCCCGCAGCAGCGCCTTCGCCTGCGGCAGGAACGCCACCCCCGCCGCCGTGAGCCCGCTGCCCCGCGTCGTGCGCTCCAGCAGCCGCACGCCCAACCGCTCCTCCAGCCGGTGCACCTGCCTGCTCAACGCGGGCTGCGCCACCCCCAGCACGGCGGCCGCCCGGTGGAAGGTCCCCTGCTCCGCCACGACCGTGAAGTACCGCACCAGCCGGAGGTCGAGGTCCACCGGTGCCGCCGGGAATCCGGGCATCCCCGAATCGTACGCGCGATGCCCATTCGGCATCACCGAAGCGGAAACGGGTCTTGGACGAACCGCATTCCCAGTTCCTACGGTGGAAGCACAAACCCCGACCGGCAAAGGAATTCCCCCATGCGCGTGTTCGTCCCTGGTGCGACCGGCTACATCGGCTCCGCGGTGGTCCGCGAGCTCCTCACCGCAGGCCACCGGGTTCTCGGCCTCGCCCGTTCGGACGCCTCCGCCGCGGCCCTGACCAGGGCGGGGGCCGACGTGCACCGCGGCGACGTCGAAGACCTGGACAGCCTCCGCGCGGGCACCGCGGCCGCCGACGGCGTCGTCTACACCGCCAACAAGCACATCTCCGAAACCACGGACTCGGCACAACGGGCGAAAGTGGAACTGACCGCCGTCGACACCATCGGCGCCGAACTGGCGGGCACCGGAAAGCCCTTCGTGGTCACCTCGGGGGTGATCGGCCGCACGCCGGGACAGCTGCTCACCGAGGACGTCCCCGCCGCCCCCACCCCGCTGACCGCCCTGCGGCTCCCCGTCGAGCGGTCCGTCCTGGCCATGGCCGACCACGACGTCCGCGCGTCCTCGCTGTGCCTGGCACCGACCGTGCACGGCGAGGGCGACTCCCGCGGCTTCATCTCGTTGCTGAGCGCCACCGCCCGCAGGACCGGGGTGTCCGCCTTCGTCGGCGACGGCGCCAACCGCTGGTCCGCCGTGCACCGCGACGACGCCGCCGTCCTGTTCCGCTTGGCCCTCGAGTCCGCCCCGGCGGGCACCCGCCTGCACGCCGTCGCGGAGGAAGGCGTGCCGCTGAAGGACATCGCGGAAGCCATCGCCCGCGACCTCGACCTCCCGACGGCGAGCCTCACGACCGAGGAGGCGACCTCGCACTTCGGGTTCCTCGCCCCGCTGGTCGCACTGGACAACCCGACGTCGAGCGCGCTCACCAGGGCCCGCTTCGGCTGGCGACCGACGGGGCCCGACCTGATCGCCGACATCGACGCGGGCCACTACTCCGCCTGACCGCGGCCCCGGTCAGCCGGCGGCCCGCTGCCGCTCCGCCACCCAGGCGGCGATCTGCGTCCGGGAGCTGAACCCCAGCTTCTGCAGGATCCTCTCCACGTGCCCCTCGGCCGTGCGCACCGCGATCACCAATCTCACCGCGATGTCCTTGTTCGACAGCCCTCCGGCCACCAGGTCCGCCACCTCCCCCTCTCGCCGCGTCAACGGCGACGGCACCTCCGCCACCGCCGCGACGACCGCCGCCTCCCCCAGCGCGAACCCCACGGCCTCGGCCAACCCGAAGGCCATCCCCCGCCTCAACGCCACCCCGAAGGCCTTCTCCCCCAACACCCCGATCACCGCCCGCTCGCACTCCCCGTGCGGCGCCCCGAAGTACCTCGACCCGAACAGCGGGTACCCCACCGACTGCCACAACCGGTGCGCGGCGCCCAACAACGTCGCCGCCCTGTCCGCGCACCCCCGCGCGGCCGCGTTCCACGCCAGCACCTCGATCCCCAGCACCACCCCCAGGAGGTCGTCGAACGCCCGCTTCACCCCCAGGCTCTCCCGCGCCAACGCCTCGGACTCGTCCCACTCGCCCCGCGCGAACGCGCACATCGCCAACACCCACGTGGCGTAGGCGCTGGACCACTGCTCCCCGTGCTGCTCGCCCTCCGCCTTCGCCCCCGCGCACAGCTCGCCCGCGAGGTCGAGGTCCTCTCGGAACAGCGCCACGATCCCGAGCTCCACCCGTGCCATCAGCACGTTGCTGTCCAACAACCCCAGCGCCCGGTACAGCCCCCAGGCCTCGTCGAAGAGCTCCCCCGCCCGGTCGAGGTCGTCCCCGACGAGCATCGTGCACGCCAACCGGTGCGTGGCGTAGGCCAGCGCGCCCCGGTCCCCCGCCTTCCGCGCGTACCCGCGACACTCCTCCAGCATCCCCACCGCCGCGGTCAGGTCGCCCTGCACCGTCGCCAGGTACCCGCCGACCCACAACACCTTGGCGCGCAACGGACCCGGCCCGGTGCCGAGCGCCAGCACGCGGTCGACCCACCGCCTGCCCTCGCCCAGCGCCCCGCACCCGATCCAGTAGAACCACAACGTCCCCACCAGGTGCAGACCGACGTCGTACCCGTCCGGGTCGGCAAGGCAGTGGTCCACCGCGGCCCTCAGGTTCGCGTGGTCCTGCCGGGTCCGCTCCTGCACCCGCCCCTGCTCGGGCCCGAACCACTCCCGTTCGCCGCGTTCGGCCAGCGCCACGAAGTGGTCGCGGTGCTTGCGGCGCAACGACTCCTCCTCGCCCAAGGCCCGCAACCGGTCGCGGCCGAACTGGCGCAGCGGTTCCAGCAACCGGAACCGCACCCCGTCGACGCCCCGCTCCCCGATCAGCACGGACTTGTCGACCAGCCCGCCGAGCACCTCCAGCGCCCCGCCGCACACGTCCTGCGCAGCGTCGAGCCCGAAGCTGCCCGCGAACACCGACACCCGCCGCCACAGGTCCTGCTCCTCCTCGGTGCACAGGGCGAAGCTCCACTCCACGGCGGCGCGCAGCGTCTGGTGGCGGGGCAGCCCGCCCCGTCGACCCGCCGCCAGCAACCGGTAGGTGTCGTCCAGGCCCGCCCGCAGGTGCTCCAACGGCAGCAGCCGCAACCGGACCGCGGCCAGCTCGATGGCCAACGGGATGCCGCCGAGCAACCGGCAGATCTCGGCCACCACCTGCTGGTTGTCGCCGGTCAGCGCGAAGCCGGGCACCACGGCGGCGGCGCGGTCGGCGAACAGCTCCAGCGCCGCGGTGCGCCGCACCGGCCGGTCCGGGTCGGGCAGCGCGAGCGGTGCCACCTGCCAGAGGTGCTCGCCCTCCACGTCCAGGCGCTCCCGGCTGGTCACCAGCAGCCGCAGCCCCGGCGCCACCCGCAGCAGCCGGTCGGCCAGCTCGGCGGCGGCGTCCAGCACGTGCTCGCACCCGTCGAGCACGACGAGCACCCGCCGGTCCCGCAGGTGCTCGACCAGCACGGCCGACTGGTCGCGACCGGTGTCGTCGTGCACGCCGAGCGCCTCCAGCACGGTGTGCACGAGCAGGCCGCCGTCCACGATGGGGGCCAGCTCCACGAACCACACACCGTCACCGAACGCGCGGCGCAGATCCGCGGCCGTGTGCAGCGCGAGCCGGGTCTTGCCGACCCCTCCGACACCCGTCAGCGTGACCAGGCGGGCCTTCGCCAGCAACCGCCTCACCTCGGCCAGGTCCGCTTTCCGCCCGAGGAGGACCGTCGTGCTCGCGGGGAGGTTGCCGACCTGGTCGGACGTCACGAGGCACCCACGCCGGCACCATATGGTCGCCACCCGCACCGGTCAATCCGGTGTTGGGGTAGGGCTCGGCAACACGGGTAGTTACCCCCTATCCGCTCCCCCGACCCCGCCGGATCCTCCTGTGATGGGCGATGAGGAGAAGGTGCGCGTCTCCACGCGGGAGCAGGACGGCGTGCTGGTGGTGACCGTCGCGGGCACCCTCGACTGGTCGAGCTACCTGCGCATGCAGGACCGGCTGCTGGACCACTCCGGCCGCGAGCCGATCGGCGTCGTCGTGGAGATCGACGGGCTGGTCGTCAGGTCGCCCGTGCTGCTGGTCGTGTTCGACATCGTGTGGCTGTCCGCGGCCCGCTGGCCGGGCACCCCGATGATGCTGGTCGTCGCCGACCCGCGGCTCACCGCCCTGCTCGACGACCGGGGCCTGCCCCGGCACATGCCCCGGTTCGGCACCACCGCAGAGGCGCTGGCGGCCGTGTCCGTCCTGCGGCACGGCGACCAGGTCGACGCTCCCCTTCCCGCGTGCCGGTGCCAGCCGCACGTCGCCGAGGAGATCACCGAGCGCGCGTGCCGCCGGTGGGGTGTGTCGTCGCTGCTGGAGATCGCCCCGCAGATCGCCGTGGAGATGGTCAGCCACACCGACGACAACGGCACCGCGTCCCTTGTCCTGCGGCACCGCGCGCGGGAGCTGTCGATCGCCGTCCGCACGTCGACCCGGCTCCGCGGCGACGAGCGGCTCGCGTTGCGGCACAACATCGCGTCCATCGCCGTGTGCGACTTCCGGATGGGCGAGACCAGGATCGGGTCGGACCGGATGGTGATCTGGACGGTCCTCGACATCCCCGAGGATCAGCCCGCCGCGATCTGACGGCGCAGCAGCCCGACGTAGGGCAGGCGCTCCTCGATCGTCGACGTCCGGTGCTCGGCGCCGGGGAAGTCGTCGCCCTCGTACCGCGGGACCACGTGCACGTGGTGGTGCCAGACGTGCTGCGTCCCGGCGGGCTCGTTGTGCTGGCGGGTCGAGATCCCCGCGCACCGCGGGTAGGCCGTGCGCAGCGCGACCGCGACCAGGCGGACCACGTCGTGCACCGCGTGCCCGTACTCGGCGGGCAGGTCGTAGACGTTCTCGTGGTGGGCGTTCGGGATCACCAGCACGTGCCCCTCGTTGCCCCGCCACCAGGTCGACGCCACCAGCGCCGTCGCCCGGTCGGTGCGCAGCACCACGTCCCGCTGGTCGTCCAGCTCGGTGTCGCCGCCGTCGAGCAGGAAGCAGAACGGGCACTGGTAGCCCTCGGGCTCATGGTTGAACAACGGCGGCCCCCCGGTAGTCCTCCAGCGTGATCGCGTTCGCGACCTTGAGCGCCATCCTCGCGACGAGCCCGCCGGTGGGCAGCACGGTCATCATCCGGTAGTTGAGGTCGCGCAGCCACAGGCCCGCCCGCGTCCGGGGCACGAACCACCGCGCGCTGTCCACGGCCTGCCGCCGGCACCGCAGCGCGAAGTCCCGCAGCCGCCGCTCGTACTCCGGGAACGCGACGCGGTGGTCGCCGCCGGCCGCGGCCAGCTCCCCCTCCAGCACGTACGCGCCGACCAGCGCCAGGCTCGTGCCCATCCCGGACAGCGGCGACGCGCAGTAGCCCGCGTCGCCGACCAGGGCGACCCGCCCCCTGGTGGACGAGGCCATCCGGACCTGGCTGACCGAGTCGAAGTAGAAGTCCGGCGCGTCCGCCATCGCGGCG
This sequence comes from Umezawaea tangerina, assembly GCF_003002815.1. Classification (GTDB taxonomy): domain Bacteria; phylum Actinomycetota; class Actinomycetes; order Mycobacteriales; family Pseudonocardiaceae; genus Umezawaea; species Umezawaea tangerina. The sequence continues at coordinate 22,661 of NZ_PVTF01000012.1, forward strand.
AGCAGCCGCGGCACCTCCCACCCCTGGCCCGCGAACGCCTCCGCGACGAGCTCCCGCTGCCGCGCGACGTCCCCGCGGTCGTAGGTGAGCGGGTCGGCGGCGAAGTAGAACACCGCCTTGGCCTCGGTGTTGTGCCGCGCGCTGTAGAGGCCCGCGATCCGGCCGGGCGAGTTGTGGAACACCCCGGTGCGGTCCAGGCCGAGGTGGTTCGCCGTGGTGAACACCGACGCGTAGAAGCCCAGCTCGTGGACGTGCTCGCGCTCCGGCCCGAACACCAGCCCCCGGACGTTCGAGTGCAGCCCGTCCGCCCCCACCACCAGGTCGAACGTGCGCGGCGCCGCGTTCTCGAAGGTCACGCGCACGCCGTCGGCGTCCTCGGTGAGACCGGTGACCGAGTCGCCGAACAGGTGCTCGACGACGCCCGCGGTGCGCCGGTGCAGGACCTCGACGAGGTCCCCGCGCAGCACCTCCAGCTCACCGCTGAACGCGACCGCGGGCATGCTCGCGATCCGCCTGCCCGCCGCGTCGACGTACCGCGTCTCCCCCATCCCGGTCTCGACCGCGCGCAGCTCGTCGAGCACCCCCATCCGCCGCAGCACCTCCAGGGACGCGCCGCGGAAGTCGACCGCGTAACCACCGCCGCGCGGTGCGGGCGCCCGTTCCACCACGGTCACCTCGAAGCCGTACCGGTGCAGCCAGTGGGCCAGTGCCGGCCCGGCCACGCTCGCCCCGGAGATCAGGATCCTGCGCATGTCCACTCCCTCGTTCGGTCTCGTCAACCGGACGGTACGCTCGTCTTAGACATTTGTGCAATACGCTCGTCCAAGACGGTCGTGCTAGATTGCGGACGTGGGAAACCGGGAGGACCTGCTGGCCGGGGCGAAGCGCTGCCTGCTGGACAAGGGGTACGCGCGCACGACCGCCCGTGACATCGCGACGGAGGCCGGGGTCAGCCTGGCCGCGATCGGCTACCACTACGGGTCGAAGGAAGTGCTGCTCAACGCCGCGCTGGCACAGGCGACGGAGGAGTGGGGCGGCGAGCTGGCCAAGTCGCTGGCGACCCGCGTCGACCCGGCCGTGGCGCCGGTCGACCGCTTCGAGGCCATCTGGGCCGGGGTGATCGAGTCCTTCGAGGCCCACCGGGGGCTGTGGGCGGCGACGTTCGAGGTGCTGGGCCAGGTCGAGCACGTCCCACAACTCCGCGAGCAGCTCGCCGTCGGGCTCCGGGAGGCGCAGACCGGCCTCGCGCACCTGTTCCACGACCTCGACCCGGTGGCGGACGGGCCGCGCGCGCGGGCGGTCGGCGCGTTCCACCAGGCGCTGCTCACCGGTTTGATGTCGCAGCTGCTCATCGACCCCGACAACGCCCCGTCGGCGCGCGACCTGGCCGAGTCGATGCGCTACATCAGCTCCTGACAACGGAGAACGGGGCGCGACCGGTGTGGTCGCGCCCCGTTCACCGAGGGTGGATCAGCAACCGAGGTTGCCACCGGCCGTCGTGCCGAGGATCTGCACGAAGCGGTTGTACGAGTCGATCCGGCTCTGCACCTGGGCGGGGTTGCCGCCGTTGCACTCGATCGAGCCGTTGATGCTGCGGATCGTCTCGCCGAAGCCGCGGCCGTTGACCATCGCGTTGTGCGGGGTCATCGTGCCCGGACCGCTCTGGGTGTTCCAGTACCAGAGGCCCGTCTTCCAGGCGACCGCGGAGTTGCGCTCGACCTGGTACGGGTCGGCGAGCAGGTTGATGCCGAGGGCGTCACCCGCCGCCTTGTAGTTGAAGTTCCAGCTGAGCTGGATCGGACCGCGCCCGTAGTAGGCGGACTGGCCCGCGGGGCAGCCGTAGGACTGGCTGGTGTCGCAGTAGTGCGGGTAGTTCGCGGTGTTCTGCTCCACGATGTAGACCAGACCACCGGTCTCGTGGTTCACGTTCGCCAGGAAAGCCGCGGCTTCCTGCTTCTTCACGGTGTCGCTACCGGTGGTGGCGAATCCGGGGTAGGCGCTCAGCGCCGCGGTGAGGCCCTCGTAGGTGTAGAACGAGTTCCTGCCGGGGAACATCTGGTTGAACTGCGCCTGGGACACCACGAATCCACCGTTGCCCGGCGGGTTCGTGGGCGGGGTCGTACCGCCGTTGCAGTTGTACGGGTCCCAGAACCACGTGCTGATGATCGGGTCGTAACCGGGGTTGTCGTGCTCGGCGATGTACAGGTTGCCGTCGGTGTAGCGCACGATGTTGCCGGTCACGTAGTTCCGACCAGCGGCCCAGGCCGGGTAGTCGCAGGTGCCGGCGGGCGGGTTGGTGCCGCCGCCGCAGGTGCCCTGGTCGGCCCAGACGCTGTTGGTACCGGGCACGTCGCTCTGCGTCCACCACTGCGCCAGCCAGTTGTGGCTGTTGTAGGAAGCCGTCATGCCGCCGGTGTAGACGGTTCCGGAATTCCACGCGCTCGCGCAGCTGGCGGCCGTCGCCGAGGTCGGCAGGACGACCGCCAGGACAGTCGCGCACGCCGCCGCCAGCAGAGCGGCAATGATGCGTAGCCTCGACACTTGATCACTCCTCCGTGCGGTTGCAGGGCCGCACAAATTGACAGCAAGACCGATTCCGGGAAATGACGGCGAAACCGACGTGTCGATCCGCCGTGATATTCCTGTGACCGGTGACACAGTGAACCGCAGGTGGTATAGACCAGTCAAGGGTTTAGACCATTTTTCGTCCTGAACGGACCACGGTCCTCAGGCGGGCGGACCGCCCACCGGACCGGGAAACGGCAGCAGGCAAACGTTTTCGGCCTACGTCCGGGCGGTCCACGTGGCGTCGCCCACACCACGCCGACCACTGGTCCGACCACCACCGCGGCACGAACGGTAGCCCACCCTTGAGCTGATGGGGTGAACCGGCCTGGAGGGGTGCGGCAGCGCGCCCCGAGTCGGCACCATGACCTGGTGACCGATCAGCTCGTCGAGGCGGCCCGCGACGCCCTGCGCGCGGCCGGACGACCGCGCCCGTTCGCCGCGGGAGCGCGCCTGATCACGGCGGGCTCGGTCAGCGACGAGGTCCTGCTGGTCGAGGGCGGCGCGATCAAGATCGTCCTCGCCGACCCCGACGGCGCGGAGACCCTGGCGGGCGTCTACGGGCCGGGCGCGCTCGTGGGCGAGAGCGGTGTCATGCGCGGACGGCCGCGCAGCGCGCACGTCGTCGCGCTGACCGCCGGGCGGGCCGTCCACGTCGCCGGCAGCACCTTCCGCCGCCTGGTCGACGAGAACGCCGCCGTGCGGCACCTGGTCGACCGGACCGCGGACGACCGGCGGCAGGTCGCCGACGACCGCCAGCTCCGCCAGACCCACGACGTGCTCACCAGGGTCGGCACGGTGCTGCTGTCGTGGGCGCGGACCGTGGGCGTGCCCACCGCGTCGGGCGTGCTGGTGCACGGGTTGAGCCAACGCGACATCGCGCAGGCCGTCGTCGCGTCCGAGAAGAGCGTCGAAGCCGCGCTGGGCGCACTGCGCGCGGCGGGTGTGCTCACCACCAGCAGGCTCGCCATCCGGATCACCGGCCCCGACGAGCTGGCCCGGCTGGTGTCCACGCCCCGACATCGCCGTTCTCCCTGATTTCCGGGAGAAGCGCGGACCGACCACCTCCAGACTCGGCGGACACCAGCCGCGAGGAGGTACCCAGATGGAGAAGGTCCCGCAGCACCGGGCCCTGTTCGGTGTGGACGTCGTCGGGTCGGCGCGCAACCCCGGCCACCTGCTGAACGCGATCCGGACGACCGTGGACGAGTCCCTCGACCAGGCCCTGTGGGCCGCAGGCATCACGCCGTCCGAGGTGCTCGAACAGGAGTCGACCGGCGACGGCGCCCTGCTGACCCTGCCCAGCGGCAGGCTCGGCGCGCTGGTCGACATGGCGCAGCACCTGGAGATCGCCCTGACCGAGCACAACAAGTGGCGCAGACCGGATGTGCGGATGCGGATCGCCGTGGAGGTCGGCCCGGTCGGCGACCGACCGGGCTTCTACCCCGCGAAGATCTCGCTGGCCCGGATGCTGGGCGCCGAGGCGTTCAAGAGGGCCTTCCAGCGCTGCATCGACGAACGGCGGCACGAAAGCGCGAGTACGGCCCTCATCCTGTCCGACCACGCCCTGCGCACCACCTTCGGCGGCGACCACACGACCCTGGTCCACCGCACCCAGTTCACCCGGATCCCCGTGCGCGACAAGGAGTTCGACAACACCGCCTGGATCCGCATCCCCGGCTACGTCGCGCGGGACACGTCGGAGGAGACGGCCTCCGAGCACCAGGGGCGGGTGGTGAACCAGGTGCACGGCACCATGCACGGCGTTCAGGCGGGCACGGTGCACGGCGGCATCACGTTCGGCTGACCGGCTACAGCCCCTTGGCCTCGTCGTAGCGCGCGTTGGCGGCCATCACGTCGGGCATCCCGGACTCGACGAACTCGACCAGGGTGGCCAGCAGGTCGGCGATCCGCGCACCAGCGGGCGTCAGGCTGTACTCGACCTTCGGCGGGATGGTCGGCTGCGCGTCGCGGATCACGAAACCGTCGCGCTCCAACGCCTGCAGGGTCTGCGCGAGCATCTTCTCGCTCACCCCGTGGACCCGGCGGCGCAGCGCGTTGAAGCGGAACGTGCCGTCGCGCAGCGCCACCATCGCCAGGATCCCCCACCGGCCGGTGACGTGCTCGAGCGTCCCCCTGGACGTGCAGGCCTTGGCGAACACGTCGAACACCATCTGTCCGTGTTCGTCCACCCACGCGGGCCGTTCGCTCATGGCTTCACGGTACCTCCGACACAGCACTAACTACAGTGATGGCACTCACCTCGGGTTGGCACTTTCTAGAAGTTAGTGCAATCTATGGGTAAGCACTGAAGTCCGGCCGATCCGAGGAGCAAGCACATGATCGTCGTCACCGGCGCCACCGGCCACCTGGGCAAACTGGTCGTGGAGGGCCTGCTGCGCAAGGTCCCTGCCACCGCGGTCGTCGCCGCCGTCCGCACCCCGTCGAAGGCCGCCGACCTCACCGAACGCGGCGTCCAGGTCAAGGCGGCCGACTACTCCGACCCCGCCAGCCTGGTCGCGGCGTTCCAGGGCGCGGACAAGGTCCTGCTCGTCTCCAGCAGCGAGGTCGGCCAGCGCGTCGAGCAGCACACCGCCGTCGTCGAGGCCGCCAAGGAGGCGGGCGTGACCCACCTCGTCTACACCAGCATCCTGAACGCCGACACCACCACGATGCTCCTCGCCGCCGACCACAAGGCCACCGAAGAGGTCATCCGCGCCTCCGGCATCCCGTTCACGTTCCTCCGCAACGGCTGGTACACCGAGAACTACGCCCAGACCGTCGCGCAGGCCGTGCAGACCGGCGAGTTCGCCGGCAGCGCGGCCGACGGCAAGGTCGGCGCCGCCCCGCGAGCCGACTACGCCGACGCCGCCGTCACCGTCCTCACCACCGACGGCCACCAGGGCAACGCCTACGAGCTCGCCGCCGACGTCCCGTGGAGCTACCAGGAGCTGGCCGACGAGCTCACCAGGGCCACCGGCAAGCCCATCACCTACCAGGACGTGCCCGCCGCCCAGCACCAGTCCATCCTGGAGTCCGCGGGCGTCCCCGCCCCCTTCGCCGCCATCCTCGTCGACTCCGACCGCGGCATCACCGCGGGCGAGCTCGCCTCCACCTCGGGCGACCTCAGCCGCCTCGCGGGCAGGCCGACCACCCCGCTCACCGAGTCCGTGGCCGAGATCCTCAAGGGCTGAACAAGTCGTCCCACCCAGCGGTGCCCCGTCTTCGGGGCACCGCTTTTCCGTGTGCCGCCAAGCGGTTCAGACCCCGTTCACGACCTTCCGCCGGACGTCGTGGTGCTCACTTCAGCGCGTTCGCCGCGAGTCTCAGGTCGGTGAAGGCCCGGTCGAGGTGCGCGTGCAGGTCCTCCGTGCGGTCGGCGCCCCAGCGGCGGATGGCGATCGCGTAGGTGTCCATGCCGACCTGGGCGCACAGCGCCGCGAGCTGGTCGGCCACGCCGCGGGCCCTCAGGGCGTCGGCGACCGCGCCCGCCAGTGCCGCGCTCTTGGCCAGCGCGCGCTCCTGCAACGCGGGCGTCGCGGCGATGACCGGGTACCGCCGCTCGGTGACGGGGAGGTTGTGCTCGATGAGCGGGACGGCCTGGTGGAACGCGGCCCGCAGGGTGGGCAGCGGTTTCGTCCCCGCGGGCACCGCCGCGACCGCCTCGGTCAGCAGCTCGCGCAGCTGGGCCTCGCCGTCGAAGAAGACCTCGCGCTTGTCGGCGAAGTGCCGGAAGAAGGTGCGCTCGGTGACGCCCGCGCGCGCGGCGATGTCCCCCGTCGTGGTCTTGTCGTAGCCCCGCTCCAGGTACAGCTCCAGCGCCGCTTCCTGCAGCCGCGACCGCAGCTCCTCAGAGTTCCGTGACACGGGTCCAACCCTAACACGCGCGTCAGTCACTGACGATGATTGCGTCAGCGACTGACCCGTTGTAGCGTCAGTTCCTGACACGATTTACGTCAGTAACTGACGATTGGGAACTCACGATGGACCAACGTTTCACCGGCAGGACGGTCGTCGTCACCGGTGCCGGCTCCGGCATCGGCGCCGGTATCGCCCGGCGGTTCGCCGCCGAGGGGGCGAACGTCGTGCTCGCGGCGCGACGCAAGGACCGCCTGGACGCCCTCGCCGTCGAACTCGGCCCGGACCGGGCCTTGGCGGTGGTCACCGACGTCACCAGCCAGGACGCGGTGCGGGCGATGGTCGAGGCGGGTGCCGCCCGGTTCGGCGGCATCGACGTCCTGGTCTCCAACGCCGGTCTCGGCGTCGCGAAGGAGTTCGAGGACACGACCCTTGCGGACTGGCGACTGGTGATGAGCACTGACGTCGACAGCTGCTATTTCGGCGCGCAGGCGGCGTTGGAGCACCTGAAGGCGAGCCGCGGCAGCATCGTGCAGATCGCCTCCGCGTCCGGACTCGGTGGCGACCGCAGGCTCACCGCCTACAACGCCGCCAAGGGCGCGGTCGTGAACCTCACCCGCGGACTCGCGTTCGACCTCGGCCGGTTCGGGATCCGGGTCAACGCGGTCGCCCCGTCGCTGACCGGACCGGCGGACCTGGCGTCGAGCCACGCGGACCTGGTCGAGCGCTTCGACCAGCGGCGCGCGCTCACCGGCTTCAGCACACCCGCCGACATCGCCGGCGCGGTCAGCTTCCTGGCCTCGGACGACGCCCGCTTCGTCACCGGCGTGATCCTGCCCGTGGACGGCGGCATCACCGCCGGCAGCGGCCAACCCTCCCTCTTCTGACCCCGAACCCGAAAGGAAAGCGCATGCCCACCACGACCGACGCCCTCGACCCCGAGCTCGCGACCGCCTTCGCCGCCATGCCCAAGGCCGCGAACGGCACCCTGCTCGACCTCTCCGACATCCCCGCGCTGCGCGCACAGCTCCGCGCGGCCCACGCCCAGCTGCCCGCGAGCCCGCCGGACCCCCGGATCACGATCGAGACGCTGCTGATTCCGCGGGACGACAAGAGCGAGCTCGAGGTCGTCCTGTACCGCCCGGCGGGCGCCGAGCACACCCTTCCCGCCCTGCTCTGGTTCCACGCGGGCGCCCAGGTCCTCGGCGACGACGCCCACGTCGACGACGCCTACCACACCGGTCTGGCCCTGGCGCTGGACTGCGTCCTCGCCGCCGTCGTCTACCGACTCGCCCCGGAAACCCCCGCTCCCGGTGCCGCCGAGGACGGCTACCTCGCCTACACCCACCTCGTCCGGCACGCGGACGACCACCGGATCACCCCGAGCCGGATCGGCCTCGCAGGTGCCAGCGGCGGCGGCTCACCCGCCGCGGCCACCGCCCTCATGGCACGCGACCGCCAGTCCCCACCACCATGCCTCCTGTCCCTCCTCTACCCCATGCTCGACGACCGCATGACCGAGCCCTCCACCTTCGACAGCACCGCCGAGCACCTCGTCTCCACCCGCAAAGACCTCCAACTCGCCTGGACCGCAGTCCTAGGCAACCGCGCCGGCACCCAGGACGTTCACCCCTACTGCGCCCCCGCCCGCGCCACCAACTTCACCGACCTACCGGACACCTTCATCGCAGTCGCCCAGTTCGACCAACTACGCGACGAAGGCATCACCTTCGCCCACCACCTCACCACCGCAGGCATTCCAGTCGACCTCCACCTCTACGCCCGCGCCTTCCACGCCTGGGACCGCTTCGCCCCCACCTCAACCCTCACCCACTCCTTCGAACAAACCTGGCACACCTTCCTCCGCCGCCGCCTACACGGCTGACAACGCAGGCATACTGCGGAACCGGTCACTCGAACGCGTGAACCACGCAGGATGTGCACATGGGGCACCGGGTGAAGCACCGCAAGGCCGCCGACGCCCTGGAGTCGCTTAGTGGGTTCGACGGGTAAGTCGTGGGTTTTCCATGGACGTGATCATGTAAGATGATCTTCGCAACCCTCTGACCTGCAAAAACAGTGGGGCGAGTGGGGCTCGAACCCACGACCTGACGGATTATGAGTCCGCTGCTCTGACCAGCTGAGCTACCGCCCCGTGCACGTGTCGCAGCCCACCTGGGGTGTGGGTTGCGCTGCCGCGCTGTGGAGAGTACCGATCGCGGATCCGTGCGTCTCAAGAACCTCGGGTTCTTCGGTGGGCGATGTTGTTGGGTGGGTATTGCGCCCGATCGTGTGACATTGGTCGGTTGTGGGTACCCGTGGGCCATGAGACGACAAAACCCCAGGTCCGGGGACCTGGGGTTGCCATCCTGCTCCCCCTACTGGATTCGAACCAGTAACCCTTCGATTAACAGTCGAATGCTCTGCCATTGAGCTAAGGGGGAATGTTCTGTTGTTCTGCCCGCCAGCCTTGTTGGCCTGACAGGTGAGAACTCTAGCGCATCCGCAACCGTGCTCGCACACACCCCCCTCCAATGCGGGAGGATGGGTGCGACCAGGCACGACACGAGAGGAGACCTCGATGAAGGGCATCCTGCTGGGCGCCGCTGTCGGTTACGTGTTGGGCGCACGGGCGGGGCGGGGGCGGTACGACCAGATCGTTCGGACGTACCGCAGGCTCGCGGACCACCCGGCTGTGCAGGGCGCGGCCGGGATCGTGCGGGCGAAGGTCGGTGAGAAGACGGGGTTCGGGAATCGGGCGCACGCGCACGGGCAGAACGGGACCGCGCAGCGGCGGGAGTCGGTGATCCCGCGCGCGTAGGCGCGCTCCTCGGACTGTGCGCAGGGCCCCGGCGAGCCAGTCGGGGCCCTGCCTCGTGCTAGGCCACCCTGGCCACGGCGAAGACGCGGCGGAACGGGAACCAGGTGGTGCCGTCCGAGCGCTGGGGGTAGGCGGCGCGGAGCCGGGGGGCGAGCTCGGCGCGGAAGGCCTCCCAGGACTGGTCGTCGAGGGTGGCACGGATGGGGCGCAGGGCGGTGCCGGTGATCCACTCCAGGACGGCGTCAGGGCCTTCCAGGCGCTGGAGGTAGGTCGTCTCCCAGGCGTCCACCTCGCAGTCCGCCAACAGGTCGGCGTAGCCCGCGGGGTCGAGGACGGGGCGCTGGTCGCGCAGGACGTGGCCCAGGGTGTCGTTCCAGCCCGACCGGACGAGCTCGCGCACGAGGCTGTGGGACGGGCCGTCGAAGTTGCCGGGGACCTGCATGGCCAGCCACGCGCCCGCGGGCAGCTCGGTCACCCAGCGGCGCAGCAGGTCGGGGTGGGTGGGCAGCCACTGGAGCACGGCGTTGGTGACCACGACGTCGGTGTCCGGCGCCGGTGTCCACGTGGCGGCGTCGGCGACGTGGGCGTCGAGACCGCGGGCACGGGCGGCGGCGACCATCTCGGGCGAGGAGTCGAACGCCTCCAGAACCGCCTCGGGCCACCGGGCCGGCAGGGTCTCGGTCAGGTTGCCGGGGCCGCAGCCGAGGTCGACGACGCGGCGCGGGTCGGTCGCGCCGATCCGGGCGACGAGCTCGTGGAACGGCCTGGACCGGTGGTCGGCGAAGGTCAGGTACTTCGCGGGATCCCACATGGGCGCGCCTCCAAAGCAGTACGGTTGTACTGTAACAGTACGCGCGTACTACTCAGCGGGCTTGAGGTCCCCGATCTTCGCCGCCACGTCCGCCGCGATCACCCGCACGGCCTCCACGTCGGCACCGGGGTCCGGGCGCACCTGGAGCACGACGCCGCCCTTGCCGGGCACCTTGCGCTGCAGGTACCAGGCCTCGCCGACGTGGTGCTTGCTCTTGAACGACGCCGTCACCCTGGCGTGCACGACCTCGGGCACCTTGCCCGGCTCCTCCAGCACGAACCGCTGCGGCGGCAGGTCGGCCAGCACGACCGCGTCCCCCGCCGTGCCCTCCTCCGCGGCCTCGACGACGACCAGCGCGCTGCCGCCCCACGTGGCCTTGCTGACCAGGTGCCAGCCGACCCGGCGCGGTCCCGGCAGCCAGAGCCCCAGCGTCGTCGCGATGAGGTGGCCGCCGCCGCGCACCGGCGCCTGCGCGAGGACGGACTCGTCCCCCACCAGCTCACCGGTGAAGTCGGCGGGCAGCCCCTGCTTGAACAGCCTGCGCCACAGAGCGGTCATCTCAGAGCCCTCCCAGGGCCTGCTGGCCCAGCGCCTTGTGGTACTCCTCGAGCGCCACGAGGTCGCCGAACAGCGCCCGGTACTCGTCCGGGTCCTGCACCGGCGAGATGCGGTGCAGGCGGGACTTGATCTCGGAGATCTGGCCGGACACCAGGATCTGCTGCAACCGCGCCAGCACCGCGGACACGTGCCGGAACTCGTCGTCCGGCTTGCACGTCAGCGGTTCCACGGCCAGCTCGGTCAGCACCGACCGGCCGGACTCGTTCCCGCACGCCTGGCTCACCGCCTCCAGCCACGCGGGCCCGGACAGGCCGCACGAGGCGCCGCCCGCGTCGCGCACGGCGTGGTGCAGCGCCAGGTAGGCGGGGTGCCGGAACACCTCGTCGGGCAGCGCGTCGTAGTACGGACCGGCCAGCTCCGGGACCTGGAGCGCGGCCTTGAGGGCCTCGCGCTGGTGCCACAGCCGCGGGTCGCGCTTGTCGGGCCGGGTCGGGCGTTCCACGTCCACGGCGAGCGCGCCCTGGTACGGGTCGACCACGACGGGGGCGGACCGGCGCTGCTTGGTCGGCGCCGCGGGGCCGCCACCGGCGGTCTCGCGGACCCGGCGGACGATCGCGGCCTCGTCGTTCCAGCCGACCCACCAGGCGAGCTTGGTCGCGTACCCGTCGCGCTTGGCCCGGTCCTTGATCTGCGCGACCAGCGGGACCGTCTTGCGCAGCGCCTCGACCTGGCCGTCGACGGAGTCGAGGTCGAACTCCTTGAGCTGCGTGCGGACCGCGAACTCGATCAGCGGGGTGCGCCGGGCGACGAGGTCGCGCACGGCCACGTCCCCCTTGTCCTGCCTCAGCTCGCACGGGTCCATGCCGTCGGGCGCGATCGCGATGTAGGTCTGCGCGGAGAAGTTCTGCTCGCCCTCGAACGCCTTCATGGCGGCCTTCTGGCCCGCCGCGTCGCCGTCGAAGGTGAAGATCACCTCGCCGTTCATGTCGTCGTCGATCAGCAGGCGCCGCAACAGGTTCATGTGGTCGGTGCCGAACGCGGTGCCGCACGACGCGACCGCCGTCGGCACGCCCGCGAGGTGCATGGCCATCACGTCGGTGTAGCCCTCGACGACCACGACCTGGTGCCGCCGCGCGATCTCCTTCTTCGCCAGGTCGAGGCCGAAGAGGACGTGCGACTTCTTGTAGATCACGCTCTCGCTGGTGTTCAGGTACTTCGCCTGGATCGGGTCGTCGTCGAAGATCCGGCGCGCGCCGAACCCGACCACGTCGCCGCCGAGGTCGCGGATCGGCCAGAGCAGCCTGCGGTGGAACCGGTCGATCGGCCCCTGGCGGCCCTCCTTGGTGAGCTGCGCCTTGATCAGCTCCTCCAGCTCGAAGCCGCGGCCCAGCAGGTGCTTGGTCAGCTTGTCCCAGCCCGCGGGGGCGAACCCGCAGCCGAACATCCCGGCAGCGGCCTCGTCGAACCCGCGCTCGGCCAGGAACTCCCGCGCCTTCACGGCTTCCGGCGAGCGCAGCTGCTCGGTGTAGTACTCGGAGGCCACCCGGTGGGCCTCGATCATCCGGGTGCGCGTGCCGCGGTCGCGCTGGACGCTGGCGCCGCCGCCCTCGTAGGTCAGCTGGACGCCGGTCCGGTCGGCGAGCCGCTCGACCGCCTCGATGAAGCCCAGGTGCTCGACCTTCATCACGAACTTGATCACGTCGCCGCCCTCGCCACAGCCGAAGCAGTGGTAGGTGCCGTGCGACGGACGGACGTTGAACGACGGCGACTTCTCGTCGTGGAACGGGCACAGGCCCTTCAGCGAGCCGCCGCCCGCGTTGCGCAGCGAGACGTGGTCCCCCACGACCTCGTCGATTCGGCTGCGGTCACGCACCAGCGCGATGTCGCTTTCACGGATGCGTCCTGCCACGTCGGCGAGTCTAGTGCTGGCACACTGGTGCCCGTGACCGCTGCCGACCAGATGCTGGCCAGGACGTTCACCGAGCACCGCGCGCACCTGGTCGGCGTCGCGTACCGGTTGACCAGCAGCGTGGCCGACGCCGAGGACGCGGTGCAGGAGTCGTGGCTGCGGCTGGCCGGGCTGACCGACGCCGCCCGCGCCGACATCCGGGACCTGCGCGGCTGGCTGACGACGGTGGTGGGCCGGATCTGCCTCGACCGGCTGCGTTCGGCGGCCGTGCGGCGGGAGTCCTACGTCGGCTCGTGGCTGCCGGAGCCCGTCGTGACGTCGCTCACCTCGACCGGCGAGGACCCGCTGGACCGGGTCGTGCGCGACGACGGCGTCCGGCTGGCCGCGCTGGTGGTGCTCGACCACCTCACCCCCGAGCAGCGGGTCGCGTTCGTGCTTCACGACGCGTTCTCGGTGCCGTTCGACGAGATCGCCGCCGCGCTGGGCTGCACGGTGCCGAGCGCCCGGCAGCACGCGTCGCGCGGCCGCAAGGCGCTGGCCGACGCCGACCCGCCGCCGAGGGTGGCGCTGGAGGAGCAGCGGGTCGTGCTGGAGCGGTTCCTGGCGGCGCTGGCCTCCGGTGACCTCCGGGCCGTGGTCGCCCTGCTGCACCCGGACGCCGTGGCGGTCGGCGACGGCGGCGGCAAGGTCCGCACGGCGGTCCACCGGGTCGTGGGCGCGGACAAGGTGGCGCGCTTCCTGCTCGGCCTGGTCGCCAAGTACCGGCTCGACCCCGGCGCGGTCGGGGTGGTGGCACTGGTGAACGGCGACCTGGGCCTGGTCATCCCCGAGCACCCCGGCGACGGCACCACCCAGGGCGTCCCGCGCCGGGTGGACGGGCTGGTCGTCCGCGACGGCCTCGTCGTCGCGCTCTACGACGTGGCGAACCCCGACAAGATCGCCCACGTGCCGTTCACGGGCCGACCGAGAGGTACGGCACACCCGGAAAGGGCCCGCCACGCCGAAAGCGACACCTCCGGGTGACAACGGGGACGGGTGGTCACCCCCTACGGTCCAGCCATGACCATGTCGAAGGGGTTCACCCTCGAGCTAGACCCCGAGGCCGCCGGACTGCTGGCGGGCACGCTGCTGGCGGGTGACTCCTGCGCGGTGCAGGTGCGCCACGGGAAGTCCGGGACGCTGCTGCTGTGCGCGCTGCCCGGTGAACGCGGCCACGGCATGCGGCTGCACCTGCGGCTGCCGGACGCGCCTACCGACTGACGTGGCGGAGGAACTCACGCCACCTCGCGGGCGCGAACGCGAGCACCGGTCCGGAGGCGTTCTTGGAGTCGCGGACGGCGACGTCGTGCGCGAAGGACACCTCGACGCAGTCGCTGTCCGCGATGCCGCCGCTGCGACTGCTCTTACGCCATCTCCTCGGCATCCTCGCCCTCCCGCGGCCGGTCGTACTCGGCCATGTACTCCATCATCAGCGTCCGCGACGGCTGCCGCATGATGGCCAGCTGGTCGAGCCGTTCGAAGATCAGCTGGCTGCGGGCGATGGCCTGCGGCTCGGTCGAGAACGACCGGGTCATCTCGGTCTCGGTGTAGACCAGCGGCACGGAATCGGGGTACTCGATCAGCTTGCACCCGGCGCTCAGGGCGCCCGCGCCGCCGACCGAGGCGGGCACGATCCGGATCACGCACCGCGGGCTGGTGGCCTGGAAGATCAGCCGCAGCAGCTGGTCCTCCATCACCCGGTCGCCGCCGATCTTCATCCGCAGCGCGTTCTCGTGGATGAAGAACGTGCAGAACGGCCCCGAGTACGGCCGCAGCATCGCCTGGCGGGCGACCCTGGCGCGCACGGCGGGACCGACCTCGTCCGGCGGCGTGAGCCCCAGCTGGTCCAGCAGCGCCCGCGCGTAGTCCTCGGTCTGCAGCAGGCCGGGGATCGTCGCCAGGTCGAAGCTCGTGATCGACTCCGCGGCCGCCTCGGCGAGCGTGAGCGTCCGCAGGTTCTCCGGCAGCCGGTCGCACCCCGGCCGCGACAGGTACGGCTCGACCGCGAGCCGGTGGCGCACCACGAACCCGTCGATCGCGTGCGGCTCCAGCCCGCAGTGGACCAGGAAGCGCAGCAGGTCCAGCTCGGTGATGCGGGCCCGGCCGAGCTCCCACTGGGTGAGCGTGGTCGAGTGCCACCCGAGCCGGTCGGCCATCAGGGCGCTGTCCAGCCCGGTCATGTCGCGCAGCCGCCGCAGCTCGTCGCCCAGTTCCCGACTGGACGCCGTGGAGTCCGTGCTCGTCATGCTGCGACGCTAGGTCGTCTGATCAGCTATTTCGCCGTTTGGGCCCGGAAACCGCTCGATCGAAGGACGACTTGATCACCAGTCAGGATGGATCTACGACCTGCGCGAGGAAGTAGACGGCCCCGGTGCCCGCGTGCCGGACGAACAGCAGGTGCGGGCGGTCCACCCGGACGGTCAGGGGCTCCACGTACCCCTCGAAGGACGTCATCCGCATCATCACGGCCGTCGCCGCGGCGCCTTCGAGCCCGTCCTCGTCGATGCGCAGCACGGCCTCGTGGACCACCTCGTCCACGAACAGCCGCGGGTCCGCGCTCAGGCCGGTGAGGTCGCCGTCGCGCTCGAACAGCGACCGCACGCCCAGCCCGGTCAGCGCCGACTTGAGGGTGAGGTTGACCGACACGTCCAGCTTCGGCAGGAACAGCTCCAGCTGCCGGAAGTCGAGCGCGCCGGTGAGCGCGGCGAACGTGGCCTCGTCCAGCGGTCCGAGGTCGCCGTCCGGGAGCAGCACGAGCGCCTCGACGCCGCCGCGCGCCGGGAGCGAGACCGCCTGCCAGCCGTCGCGGGCGGCGTAGCGGAACTTGGCCTCGCGGCGCATGGTCGGGACGTCCACGGCGCCACCGGGGGCGGCGAACGGCAGCGCTGCGGTCGCCTCCTCGGGGAACGTGCCGAGCCAGGCGGTCTTGAGGTAGAGGGCGTTGACGAGGGCGGCCACGGTGTCCGGGCCGACCGAGCCGGGCGCGAGCAGGTCGGGGATGAGGTCGTTGGTGGTCTCGGCGACGTCGGCGTTGATCAGCTTCCGGGCGCCGTCGGGGTCCGCGCCGAAGGGGGCCGACCGGGTCTTCGCGCCGGGCCACGCGGCCAGCGCGTCGGCGAAGCCCGGGTTGGTCTCCAGCTCGTCGGACGCCCACAGCGTGTTGGCCACCGCGAACGCGGCCTCGTCGTCGGGTCGCCCCTCGTCCAGGAGGGCCTGGTTGTCCTCGCCGACCAGCGCGACGAGCTCGTCGCGGGTCTTCCCCCTGGCGGCGAGCGCGGCCAGGCCGAGGGCGCTGGCCACCGAGTACGGCGACCAGCAGGCGTTGCGCCGCCGGTCGGCCGCGACGACGTCGTGCAGGGCGAGGGTGAACGCCAGGTGGTCGGACACGGGACTCCTCAAGGCAGGGGACATCCCGAGTGTGCCACCGGCTAGACGACCGCGGCGTGCCACGAGACGGCCTGGGCGTCGGTCAGCTGGGCCACCTGGTCGACGACGACCCGCAGTCGGGCGGCGTCGTCGGAGGCGGAGCCCCAGGCCGGGAGGAACGACGGGTCGAGGTCGTCGGGGGCCCGGTCGAGCAGGGCCGCGACCAGCTCGGTGATCACCTCGCGCTGGCGGACCTGCATGCCGAGGCGGACCGGGTCCGACATGACGTAGCGGACCGCCACCGCCTTGAGCAGCGCCACCTCCGCGGCCACCAGCGGCGGGACGGACAGGCTCGCGGCGTACCGGGTCAGCGGGCCGTCGCCGTGCTCGGCGCGGGTGCCCGTCACGGCCGCCGAGGCGAACCGGCCGACCAGCTCGCTGGTCAGGCGCTTGAGGGCCACCTGGGCGCGCAGGGAGCCGTCGTACTCGGTGCGGGCCAGCTCGGCGACCACCGGGAGGCGCAGGAGCTCGCGGGCGGCCTCCTCCAGCGCGGACACGGGTTCGGAGGAGAAGTGCTTGGCAGCCAGGCCGGCGACGGCCGCGCGCTCGGAGGCGTCGGCCAGCGAGCGCAGGATGATCCGGTGCGCCAGCACGCCGTCCTCCACGTCGTGCACGGAGTAGGCGACGTCGTCGGCCCAGTCCATGACCTGGGTCTCGATCGGTCTGCGGCCCTCCGGGGCGCCCTGGCGCAGCCAGCCGAAGACGGCGAGGTCGTCCTGGTAGACGCCGAACTTGTGGGTGCCGGGGGTGCGCGGCCAGGGGTACTTCGTGGCCGCGTCGAGGCAGGCGCGGGTGAGGTTGAGGCCGCTCGCGGTCTTGGGCTCCAGGCGGGTGAGGATGCGCAGCGTCTGCGCGTTGCCCTCGAAGCCGCCGCACGAGGAGGCGAGGGCGTTGAGGGCGCGTTCGCCGTTGTGGCCGAACGGCGGGTGCCCGATGTCGTGGGCCAGACCGGCCGTGTCGACGACGTCGGGGTCGCAGCCCAGCTCCTCGGCGATGCCGCGGCCGATCTGGGCGACCTCCAGGGAGTGGGTCAGCCGGGTGCGCGGGACGCCGGAGTCCTCACCGGGGCCCACCACCTGGGTCTTGCCCGCGAGCCTGCGCAGCGCGGCGGAGTGCAGCACGCGGGCGCGGTCCCTGGAGTACGGGGTGCGGCGGTCGCGGTGGGCGTCGGGCAGCGACGCGGTCTTGGGGTCCTCGTCGAGGAGCCTGGCCGCGTCGTGTTCCGTGTAACCCTGGCTCATCCATCCAGCGTAGTCAGAGCGTGATGCCGTCGAACGCCCCCGCGGGCGCCTTCATCAGGTGGTAGTAGAGCAGCCCGGCCGTCTCGCGGCGGATGTAGAAGATCTGGGTCTGCCTGGTCTGCACGTTCGGGCCGCTGCGGGTCGGCGACGGCCACGCGTCCAGGCCCTCGTCCTCGGCCATGGTGCGGGCGCGCAGGGAGTGCCACGGGTCGCTGACGATGACGGCGCTGGTGAGCTTGCGCTCGCGGGCCACGACGCCGAGGGCGCGGATGCTGCCGAGGGTGTCGTTGCCCTCCCCCACCTCGAGGATGCGGTCCTCGGGCACCTCGTGGTCGATCAGCCAGAGCTTGCCCGCCTGGCCCTCGGTGAAGTTGTCACCGGCCTGCCTGCCGCCGGTGGTGGCGATGTAGCCGACCACGCCCTGCTCGTAGAGCTTGCGCGCGTGCTCCAGCCGGGCCTCCAGGACCTCGGAGGGGACGCCGTTGTACTGGGCCGCGCCGAGGACCACCGCCATGTCCGCGTGCGTGCGGTCGTCGTCCCTGGCCACCTGCCACACCCGGAACGCGGTACCGCCGACGACGAGGGCGCTGACCACCAGCCCGCCGAGGACCGTGCGCAGCAACAACCGCATGATTCTGGCGAGAGGAGAGAGGGGCACCCGCCCATGCTCCCAGAATCAGAGCCATCCGTGTTCCTCGGCCAGCCGCACGGCCTCCGCCCTGGTCCGGGAGCCGGTCTTGCCGATGGCGGAGGACAGGTGGTTGCGCACCGTCCCGTCGGACAGGTGCAGCGCCTTGGCCAGGTCGGACACCGTGCCGCCGTCCCGCGCGCGCAGCAGCACCTCGCGTTCGCGGTCGGTCAGCGGACTGGCCCCGCTGGCCAGCGACTCGGCCGCCAGCACGGGGTCCACGACCCGCAGCCCCGCGTGCACGCGGCGGACGGCGTCGACCAGCTGCTCCGGCGGGGCGTCCTTCACCACGAAGCCGAGCGCGCCCGCGGCCATCGCCCTGGACAGGTAGCCGGGGCGGCCGAACGTCGTGCACACGATCACCCGGCAGCCGGGCAGCGCGACCTTCAGGTCGGCGGCCGCGGTGAGCCCGTCCTTGCCGGGCATCTGCACGTCCAGCAGCGCCACGTCGGGCCGCACCCGCCGGGCCGCCTCGACGACCTCGTCGCCGGAGCCGACCTGCGCCACCACCTCGATGTCCGCCTCCAGGCCCAGCATCGCGGCGAGCGCGCCGCGCACCAGCGCCTGGTCGTCGGCCAGCAGCACCCTGATCACGCGACCTCCGCCCGCAGCAGGTACCCGCCGTCGGGCAGCGGACCCGCGGCCAGCCTCCCACCGACCCCGCGCAGCCGTTCGGCCAGACCGGTGAGACCGGAGCCGCTCGGGGTGTCCCCCTCCCCGCGGCCGTCGTCGCGCATCTCCAGCCACGTGTCGCCCAGCCGCACCTCGCAGCGCGTCGCGCGGGAGTGCCGCAGCACGTTGGTGACCCCTTCCCGCACCACGTACCCGAACACCTCCTGCAGCTCCGGGCGGACGTTGTCGACGGCGTGCGGCAGGTCGGGTTCCACACCCGCCGCCCGCAGCGCGGCGCGCGCGCCGACGACCTCCGTGGACAGGGACACCTGCCGGTAGCCGGACACCGTCGCGCGCACGTCGCCCAGCGCCTGGCGGCCCAGCTCCTCCACCTCGCGGACCTCCTCCAGCGCCCGCCCGACGTCCCCCGAGCTCTCCAGCACGCGCCGGGCGAGACCGGCCTTCACGGTGATCGTGGTGAGGCTGTGGCCCAGGATGTCGTGCAGGTCGCGGCCGAGCCGGTTGCGCTCCTCGGCGACGGCGAGGGCGGCGATCTCGTCGCGGGCCTTCCGCAGCTCGGCGTTGGCCCGCAGCATCCGGCCCATGAACGTCATCCCGAACGAGACCGAGAGCAGCGTGCCGAACTGGTCGAAGTCCGAGCCGACCTCGCCGAACAGGAACGAGGCGGCGACCAGCAGGACCAGCACCGAGCCGTCGATGACCACGGCGGGCACGAACGGCAGGATCATGGCGGTCGCGGACATCACGTAGACCATCAGCCCGGACGAGCCGAGCCCCAGACCGGCGACCACCGCCAGGCCGACCGCGGTGAGGGCCAGGCTGCCCACCACCCGCGTCCGGACGGGCTTGTCCACCCAGACCAGGAACGGCATGGCGAGCCAGCCGAGCGAGTAGACCACCAGACCGGTGACCAGGAGGACCTTCCGCCACAGCGGCTGGTCGTCGACCACGACCCCGTAGACGATGAACGGGATGTAGAGCCCCAGGAACAGCAGCCCCACCAGTACCCAGCGGGATCCCCCGCGCCACATGCCCTCAGCCGCCCGAGCCACACCGGTCACCGTAGGCCTCAGACCCGTGCGGTGTCCGTCTGGAACCGCTTGGCGGCGACGAGCCCGAGCCCCAGGACCCAGGCGCCCAGCACCAGCACCGCGGTGCCCAGGTCGGCGCCGCCCACGAGCGGGGCCTGGCCGACCAGCTTCACCCAGTAGGTCGGCATGACGTGCATGACCGCGCTGAGCCAGCCGGGCGCGACCTCGGCGGGGATCCAGATGCCGCCGAGCAGGCCGAACGCCATCGACAGCACGCCGGTGAGCGCCTGCATGCCGTCGGCGGTGGCCAGCAGGCCGATGACGATGCCGATCAGCACGAACGGGAGCGTGGCCAGCCACAGGCCGCCCGCGACCTCCACCCACTGCACGGCGGACATCCGCACGTCCTCGAACAGCGCGCCGACGACCATCACCAGCAGGATGCCGGGCAGCGCGACGACCATGCCGAGCGCGCCCTTGGTGAGCACGTAACCCAGGCTGCTCAACGGGGTCAGCCGCAGTTGGCGCTGCCAGCCTGAGCTCCGCTCGACGGCGATCCGGGCCCCCGCGGCCAGCGGCGCGGACATCAGGCCGAACACGGCCATGTTGAGCATCAGCGACGTGGTGACCGGCAGCCCGTTGGGGAACACCTGCCCCTTGGCGCCGTAGAGGTTGACGAACAGCAGGAACATCACCGTCGGCATGATGACGGTGAACATCAGGTACCGGGTGTTGCGGACGGCGCGGCGGACCTCCAGCGCCAGGAACCGGGCGTTCACTTGGTCTCCTCGGAGGAGGCGGTCAGCGCGAGGAAGGCGTCCTCGAGGCCGACGGCGGCGATCTCGATGTCGTGGGCGGCGGGCCAGAGCACCAGCAGGGCGCGCAGGGCCGCGTCGGAGTCGGAGCAGGCGAGCGCGGCGCTGTCGCCGCGCAGCTCGACCGCCTGCACGCCGGGCAGCTCGCCCAGCGCGCCCGCGGTGGCGCCGGGGACGACGGCGCGCAGCGTGCGGCCGGACACGGTCGCCCGCACCTCGGCCACGGAGCCGTCCGCGACGATCCGGCCCGAGCGCATCAGGACCACCCGGTCGGCGTACTCCTGCGCCTCCTCCAGGTAGTGCGTGGCGAACAGGACGGTGCGGCCGGAGTCGGTGTACTCGCGCATCCCGCGCCAGAACTGGCGGCGGGTCTCCACGTCCATGGCGACGGTCGGCTCGTCCAGCACGAGCAGGTCCGGGTCGCACACCAGCGCCAGCGCGAACCGGACGCGCTGCTTCTGGCCGCCGGAGAGCTTGGTGCACCTGCGGTTCGCGAGGTCCGCGATGTCCGCTTTGGCCAGTGCCTCGGCGACCGGCAGCGGCTCGCGGTGCAGCGCGGCGACCAGACCGACGGTCTCGGCGACGGTGGCGTCGTCGAGCAGCGAGCCGCTCTGCAGCATCGCGCCGATCGTGCCGGACACCACCGCGTCGCGCGGCGACTGGCCGAACACCGAGATGTCGCCGCGGTCGGGGGCGGTCAGCCCCAGCAGCATGTCGACGGTCGTGGACTTGCCCGCGCCGTTGGGGCCGAGCAGGGCGACGACCTCGCCTGGTGCGATGTCCAGGTCGACGCCGTCGACCGCGTGGACCTCGCCGTAGCTCTTGTGCAGCCCGGTCAGGGTCACCGCGGTGCGGAGTGCGGTTGTTCGCGTCATGGGACGATCGTGGCGCCGGGGTTGCTCCGACCGAGGGGTCGACCGTCACGACCTGACCATGACAGGTGTCACGGCCGGCAAAATCCCCCCATGCCCGCATCTGAGCCCACCATCCTGGCCACGTCCGGCGGTTACCGGTCCGGCCACCGCACCGACCTGGAGTTCGGCAAGCTGGTCCACTTCGCCGTCGAGCTGTCCGGGGTGGACGGACGGCGACCGGCCGTCTGCCACGTCGGCACCGCGGGCGGTGACCAGCGCTCGGACAACGCCCGCGTGTCCGAGGCGGGCAGGCTGGTCGGCTGGGACGTCTCGCACCTCAACCTGTTCACCATGCCGCACACCGACGACCTGCTGGGCTTCGTGCTCTCCCAGGACGTGCTGTGGGTCGGCGGCGGGTCGGTGGCGAACCTGCTGGCCGTGTGGGAGGTGCACGGGCTGGGCGACGTGCTGCGGCAGGCGTGGCGGGCCGGTGTGGTGCTCAGCGGCGTGTCCGCCGGGTCGATCTGCTGGCACGTGGGCGGCACGACCGACTCGTTCGGACCGGAGCTGCGGGTCGTCAGGAACGGGCTGGGGCTGCTCCCCTACGGCAACGGCGTGCACTACGACTCCGAGAAGACCCGCCGACCGGCCGTCCACGCCGCCGTGGCGGCGGGCGAGCTGCCGCTCACGTACTGCACCGACGACGGCGCGGGACTGCTCTACCGGGGTACCGAACTAGTCCAAGTGGTGTCGGAGAACGGCCGCGGCGGTGGTTACGTAGTGCAACGGGACGAGTCTTCAGGAACCGCACAGGAGGAAAAGCTCGACATCAGGAGGCTGTAGAGCGTTCAGTTAATAACTGTGGGTGAACGCAAACGACGGGTCGCGCTCTACGGAGTGATCGCAACGATGGTGGCGATCGCGTCCTCGGCGTTCGTCGCCTACGACACCGGGACGCCGACGGCCGTGCAGTCCGCGGCCGCCGACGCCAGGGTCCACGCGGCGCCGCCGCTCGCCGCCGCGGCGCCGTCCGCCGACCCGTCCACGTCCTCGGCCCCGCCGACCACCACGACGACCGCCCCGCCCGCGCCCCAGCCCGACCTCGGCGCGGGACTGGCCTCGGCGGAGCAGGTCGCGGGCGACTCGGTGGACCTCGGCGTCGCCGTGCTCGACCTGCGCACCGGCGACCTCGTCGGCAGCGGCGGCGACAAGCAGTTCTACTCGGCGTCGCTGAGCAAGCTGCTGCTCGTGGTCGACATGCTCGACCGCCGCGCCGAGGGCGACCTGGAGCTGTCCGACGACGACCTCGACCTGGTCGACCGGGCGCTGAGCTACAGCGACGACGGCGCCATGGACGTGATGTGGACGCGGTTCGACGGCATGGCCGCCATCGACCGGGTCGCGGCGCGGCTCGGGCTGACCGGGACGCACGCGCCCGACGACCCGTCGCAGTGGGGCGAGGTCGTGGTCACCGCCGACGACATGGTCCACCTCTACCAGTACGTCCTGCTGAAGATGCCCGAGGCGGACCGCGACCTGGTCGTGGACGCGCTGTCGGGCGCGCAGGAGGAGGCCGCCGACGGGTTCGACCAGTTCTTCGGGCTGCTCGACCAGAACGCGCGCGGCAGCCGTGCCGCCTACGCCAAGCAGGGCTGGATGTACTACCTGCCGAGCGACGTGTACCTGCACAGCGCGGGCGTCGTGGACAACCGCTACGCCGTCGCCGTGCTCACCGTCCAGAGTGGAGTGTCCACCGACACCGCCAAGGACAAGGTCGCGCAGATCGTCGGCGCCACCCTCACACCGCTGCCGAACACGTAGGAAAACCCTTCCAGCGCATAGAAAAAGGCCACCCCGCCGCCGAGGTGGCCTTCTTCCTACCGCGTACGGGTACGCGGAAGCCGTGTCACTCCTTGCAGGTCTTGCCCTTGTTGACGCAGTTCACGAGGCGGCTCATGATCCGCTGGGACATGACGTTCGCGAAGTCGTCGTGGTCGCTGAGCGGGTTGTGGCTCTCGAACGGGAACGAGTCCACCTTGTACTGGCCCTTGAGCTGGATGTCCCTCGGGATGTCGTAGGTGAGGGTGGTGCGCAGCTGCGGCACGGCCTTGAAGCCGTCGGCGCACTTGCCGGTCGCCGGGTCCGGGAACACGATGTGCGTGCGGTGGTTCGCGGAGTCGGTGTTCTTGCCGTCCCAGCAGCTCGGGAAGTCGTGGATGCGCTTGACCTTCGAGCCCTCGGGGCAGATCACGTACTTGGCGATCTGGACCTTGTCCTCGAAGCCGGAGCAGGTCCACGAGTCGCGGGTGTTCTTGGTGCCGTTGATGGAGACCTTCGCGTCGCCGTAGAGGATGCGGAGGAACTTCGGCATCGCGGTGACCTTGCCGACCGGGCTGCCGCGGAAGGTGAGCTCGGCGCTCAGCGGGCGCTGCACCTCGCCGTCGTTGCCGGGCAGCTCGTTGTTGTCGTCGGGCTCGCCACCGGGGGCCTCGACCGGCGGGGTGTCGCCGTTCTCGGAGCCGTCACCGATGGGCGAGGGCTGGCCGGGGTTCTTCACCGAGCAGCGCGAGAGGGCGCCGAAGTCGATCGGCTGGCGGCCGGGACGGCCCAGCGCGAGGGTCATCCGGTCGAGGATGGCCTTCCGCTTCTCCAGCAACGGGTTGATGATCGCGGCGTCGACCTGGGCGGTGCCCTCGGCCTCGAGCTTCTGCTCGGCCTCGTCGGTGACCTTGTCGACCTCCTCGAGGGCCTGGTCGACGTCGGCCTGGGCCTCCTCGGGCACCTCGTCGAGCTTGCTCACGACGTCCGGGCACACGAGCTGCGGCTTCTTCTTGGACTTCGCGTCCGCGTCGGCGGCCTTCTGCTGGTCCTGCGCCTGCTTCGCGGCGGCGTCGACCTTGTTCTCCTCCTCCTCGTCCGCGGTGTCGATGCGGATGACGGGCCAGAAGTAGGTCGACTTGTCACCGTTCTTGCAGGTGGTCCCGGCGGCCTGGAGGCTCTCGTTGGTCGAGTTCGCGTTCGTCGACAGGTTGCCGACGTAGTCGTGGAGGTGCTCGGCACCGTTCTCGACACCGGGGGCGGCGATGAAGTTGTCGCCGTTGAAGTGGCCGTTCTCGTTGAGGCCGCAGTTGACGGTGAAGGTGCCCTTCGACGCGTTCTGCTGCTTCTTCACCTGCTTGACGTTCGGCTGCACCGTGGTGATGTCGACGAACTGCGAGATGTCGACACCGTCAGCGGAAGCCTGGTCGTTACCGGTGGTCGTCACCACGACCACGGCTCCGGCCGCGATCGCCACGGCAGCGCCGATCGAGGCGATCTTCGTTCTGCTGGAGATCTGGTGTCGTCCACCGGTCCGGGTCATTCGATGCTCACCTCTGTCGTCGGGGTGTTCGAGGACGGCGTTTGGAGGTCGCCTCACTGGGGCATACGCACGGTCGACGTGGCGCTCCTCAACCGTGTTTGCCTCGTTATCAATCCGTTACATAGGCGGTTGATCCCACCCGCAGTGCACGCACGGGTGCGCAAAGTTCGCATTCACGACACCTGAGGTGCGCGAACGGGTGAATCCGAGGCCGGTTCACGGCCGTTCGGAGACTGCCTGTGACCGGGTGTTCGGCCTTGAACGCGAAACAGGGCCGCCTCCAAAGGAGACGGCCCTGCTCGGGGAGAACGGTCTAGCAGCCGACCAGGCGGGCCGCCAGGTAGCCCTCCAGCTGGTCCATGGCCACCCGCTCCTGCGACATGGTGTCGCGCTCCCGGACGGTCACGGCGAGGTCGGTGAGGGTGTCGAAGTCGACCGTCACGCAGAACGGGGTGCCGATCTCGTCCTGCCGCCGGTACCGGCGGCCGATCGCCCCGGCGTCGTCGAAGTCCACGTTCCAGTTGCGGCGCAACGAGGCCGCCAGGTCCCGCGCCTTCGGCGAGAGGTCGGCGTTGCGCGAGAGCGGGAGCACGGCGACCTTCACCGGGGCCAACCGGCGGTCCAGCTTGAGCACCACCCGGCGGTCGACACCGCCCTTGGCGTTGGGGGCCTCGTCCTCGTGGTAGGCCTCCAGCAGGAACGCCATCATCGGACGGCCCACGCCCGCCGCCGGTTCGATGACGAACGGCCGGTAGCGCGAGTTCGTGGCCTGGTCGAAGTAGGAGAGGTCCACGCCGGAGTGGTTGGAGTGCGTGGTGAGGTCGAAGTCGCCGCGGTTGGCGATGCCCTCCAGCTCACCCCACTCCTGCCCGCCGAACCGGAACCGGTACTCGATGTCCACCGTCCGCTTCGAGTAGTGGGACAGCTTCTCCTTCGGGTGTTCGTACTGGCGCAGGTTCTCCTTGGACAGCCCCAGGTCCGTGTACCAGCGCGACCGCTCGTCGATCCAGTACTGATGCCATTCCTCGTCGGTGCCCGGCTCGACGAAGAACTCCATCTCCATCTGCTCGAACTCCCGCGTGCGGAAGATGAAGTTGCCGGGCGTGATCTCGTTGCGGAACGACTTGCCGATCTGGCCGATGCCGAACGGCGGCTTGCGGCGCGAGGTCGTCTGCACGTTCAGGAAGTTCGTGAAGATGCCCTGCGCGGTCTCCGGGCGCAGGTAGTGCAGGCCCTCGTCGGTCTCGACCGGACCGAGGTGGGTCTTGAGCAGGCCGTTGAACATCTTCGGCTCGGTGTACTCGCCGCGGGTGCCGCAGTTCGGGCACGGCACGTCGGACAGGTCGCCCTCCGCGACCTCCTTCGACGTGCGCTCGGCGTACTCCTCCACCAGGGTGTCGGCGCGGAAGCGCTTGTGGCAGGAGTTGCACTCCACCAGCGGGTCGACGAACGCCTCGATGTGGCCGGAGGCCGACCACACCTCGCGCGGCAGGATGACCGAGGAGTCGAGGCCGACGACGTCGTCGCGGCCCTGCACCATGAACTTCCACCACTGCCGCTTGATGTTGTCCTTGAGCTCGACGCCGAGCGGCCCGTAGTCCCAAGCCGACCTGGTACCGCCGTAGATCTCACCGCACGGGTACACGAAGCCACGGCGCTTGCACAGGCTGACAACGGTTTCGACGCGATCGGCTGGCACTGCCACTCCAGGGGGTCGGAAAGAGAAAGAACCAAGCGTAACGCGGGTGCCCGCGCCTCTAATGGGCGACCGTGGCTCATCTGTGCCTACCCTGCGGGGATGGCGGACGAGTTGCGCGGCATGTGGGACTTCGCCGATCTGACGGCGACCGAGGAGCGGTTCCGCGCCAGGCTGGCGGAACCGATCACCGACGCCCACCGGGCGGAGGTGCTGACCCAGCTCGCGCGGGTCGAAGGGCTGCGCGGCGACTTCGCCGTGGGGCACCAGATGCTGGCCGACGCCGAGGCGCTGGCCGAGCCGGACTCCGCCGGGCGGGTGCGGGTGTTCCTCGAACGCGGGCGACTGCTGCGGTCGTCCGGGGCGGAACAGGAAGCGCTGCCGCTGTTCACCGCCGCGTTCGTGCTGGCCGGGCACCGCGGCGACGACTACCTCGCGGTGGACGCGGCGCACATGGCGGCACTGGTCGACAGCTCCGAGGAGTGGACCCAGCGCGGAGTCGAACTCGCCCGCCGGTCCGACGACCCGGAGGTGCGGGGGTGGATCGGCGCGCTGATGAACAACCTGGGGTGGGCGCTGCACGAGGCAGGACGGCCGGAAGAGGCGCTGAGGGCCTTCGAACAGGCGCTGGAAGCACGGGAGCAGGTACCGGGTCAGCCCTACGAGGTGGAGATCGCGCGGTACGCGGTGGCGAAGGTGATGCGGGAACTGGGGAGGGCGGCCGAGGCGGCGGAGCTGATGGGGAGGGCGGTGGAATGGGCACGGGGAGCGGGGGTGGCGGACGGGTGGTTCCACGAGGAGCTGGCTGAGGACTACGCGGCGCTGGGGTGGAGGGTGGAGGCGGCGGAGCAGGCGAGGGTGGCGTTGGGGTTGTTGGACGCGAACCAGGCGCCGGGGAGGGTGGGGAGGTTGAGGGAGTTGGCGGGGTTGGGGTGAGGGGGTTTGGTCTTGCGGTGTGGCTCGGTGTTCTCGCGGGTGTGGGCGCTCGGTGTCGGTGGCATGGACTTCGGGGGTGTCGCTGCGGTGGTTTCCGGGGGTGTCGCTACAGCTGTCTCCGGGTGCGGTCGGCTTGACTTGGGGCCCCTTTTTTGGGCTTCGTCGGGCGAAAAAGGGCAGGTGGTAGAGCCTGCCCGCCGACCGATTTTAAGCCCAAAAACCCCAAGTCAAGCCGACCGCACTAGCGGACGAGCACCGCTCGCTTCCAGCGTCGTTAGGCGCTTGTTGGCGCTTGTTGGCGCTTGTTGGCTGCTTCCAGCGTTGTTGGGCTGTTGCTGTTGTCCGTTGTGTTGGCGCTACCTGTGTTCTGCCGTCTTGGGGGTGTAGTCCGGTAGGGACAGGGAGGTTGCGGCGCGGGTGACGTTGTGGCCGAAGAGGTTCGTCTTGGTGAGTAGTGGGAGTAGGCGGGTCGTCTGGTTGCGCAGCCAGAGGGCGGTGCGGGTTTTGGGGATGAGGGTGTTGGGGCCCAGTGCCAGTGACTGGTTGCGTTCGACGAAGTCGACGAGGGTCCGCCGGTAGGACGTGAAAGCGTCGGTGTGGTTGTCGTGGGTGGCCAGTTCGCCCGCTAGGACGTAGGCGCCCACCACGGCGAGGCTGGTGCCTTGGCCGGCGAGGAATGAGGTGGCGTGGGCGGCGTCGCCGGTGAGGGCGACACGGCCGGTGCTCCAGGTGGGCATGCGGATCTGGCTGACGGTGTCGGAGAAGACGTCGGTGGCGGTGCGCAGGTCGGCGAGGAGCTGGGGTGTCTGCCAGCCGTCGGTGGCGAAGGTCCGTTCGGTGAGGCGGAGGGTGGCGTCGCGGTCGTGCGGTTCGCCTGCCGTGGGTGGCGGGCTGGTGAAGGCGAAGAAGGCGTGGACGTGGTCGGAGTGGCCGACGGCGTAGCGGGTGGTCATGCGGCCGGGGACGTTCCAGATGACGGCCTCGTGGTCGAGGTCGGTGCGGTTGGGGGCGGTGAAACCGGTGAAGCGGTAGCCGAGGTGGTGCAGGTACCGCTCCTCCGGGCCGAAGGCGAGGGCGCGGACGGTGGAGTGCAGGCCGTCGGCACCGATGACGAGGTCGAAGGTGCGGTGGGTGCCGCCGCGGAACGTGACGTCGACGCCGTCGACGCGGTCGTCCAGGGCGGTGACGGAGTCGTCGAACAGGTACTCGACGTCGTCGCGGGTGATGTCGTGGAGGGCTGAGGTCAGGGAGCCGCGGGGAAGCTCGATGTCCTCGGCGGCGCCGCCGGTGAGGGCCGCGGGTGACAGGGAGCCGACCGGTTCGCCGTCGGCGTCGACGAAGGTGATGCGGCGGGTGCGCGTCCGGGTGGCGGTCAGCCGGTCGAGCAGACCCGTGCGGCGGACGACGTCGACGGCGACGCCGCGCAGGTCGATCGGGTAGCCGCCGCCGCGGACCCCGGCGGCGGTCTCCACGACCGTCACGCGGAAGCCGTACCGGTGCAACCAGAAGGCGAGCGTGGGACCGGCGACGCTCGCGCCGGAGATCAGGACGCTGCGGGTGCGGGACATGACGACTCCTTAGGTACACACATGTTCCCTATCGAAGGTAGCCAGGCGCGATAAGGTACGCAAGTGAGCCTTGAAGCGGGAAGACGTCGACGTGGCAGCGAACTGGAGACCGCGATCCTCGACGCGGCGTGGGGACTGCTGGTGGACAGCGGCTACGGGGCGTTCACGATCGAGGCGGTGGCGGAGCGGGCGAGGACGAGCAGGCACGTGCTGTACCGGCGGTGGCCCACCCGCGGCGACCTGGCGCTGGCGGCGATCCGGCACGGCTCGGCGGAGCACACCGCGCTCCCCCCGGACACCGGGTCGCTGCGCGGGGACGTGATCGCGTTGATGACCAGGGCCAACGAGGACCGGTCACGGGTCACGGCGATGCTGAGCGTGCACCTGGGGACGTACTACCTGGAGACCGGGACGACGCCGGCGGACCTGCGGCAGTCGGTCACCGGGGAGGACGCGGGCCACCTGGAGGAGATCCTCCGGCGCGCGGTCGGGCGTGGCGAGATCCCGTCGGCGGACGTGCCCGAGCGGGTGCGGAACCTGCCCGGCGACCTGCTGCGCGACGAGGTGCTGATGACGCTGGCGCCCGCGTCGGACGAGACGATCGCGTCGATCGTGGACGAGGTCTTCCTACCGCTCGTCCTCAAGCCCTAGCGGGGCGTTGCGGTGGGGCCGGAGGCTTCGCCCAGGCGGACGGTGCCCGCGTCCTGGGCGAGGAGGCTGGTTTGGCGGGTGACTGAGCTGTCGGAGGCGATCAGCACGGGTTCGTAGGCGGCCGGTTCGTCGACCAGGGCCTCGGAGAGGAGGGGGATGACGTGTTCGCGGACGTCGAACGGGGAGAGGGCGCGGCGGTAGGCGACGACGGAGTCGAACTCGACGGTGAGGACCCAGCGGTCGGGTTCGTCGGTCGACCGGCTGAGCAGGCCCCGGCGGCAGCCGGGGTGGGCGATCAGCAGCTCCAGGGCCCGGCCCGCGCGTGCGGTGAAGTCGGCGACGTCGGGTTGGGGCACGGTGAACCGGCACACGAGCAGCACAGTGCAAGGATGCCACGGTGCCCTACGACCCCAAGCGCACCCTGATCCCCGGCAGCGGACCGCTGGCGAAGGTGCCTCCCCTGTTGGCGTTCCTGCTGGTGGCAGGCTTGTTCGCGGGTGGGGTGCTGCTGCGCGGCGTGCTCGGCGCGAGCCTGCTGGGGGTGCTGCTGCTGGGCGTGCTCGCCCTGCTGGCGGCGACCTGGCGGACGCTGCCACCGGCCGCGCGGGTGCTGCGGGTGCTGGTCGTGCTGGTCCTGGTGGCCGTCGCCATCTCGGTCCTGCCCGGATAGCGCCTAGGATTGGTGCTGATAATCCATTCCACCTAGGGCCGGAGAAGGTGCGTGCGCTTGACCCAGGACGCGACGACGGTCCCCGTGCGCGGCGAGCACACGCACACCCCCGGACGGCACGTCCCGGAACCGGCGCCACCGAGGTCGGGGCGGACGCTGGCGGCGGCGGGAGAGCTGCTGCGCGCGCTGGCGGCGCCGGTGCGGATCGCGATCGTCCTGCAGCTGCAGGAGGCGGAGCGGTGCGTGCACGAGCTGGTCGAGGCGCTGGGGGTGGCGCAGCCGCTGATCAGCCAGCACCTGCGCGTCCTCAAGGCCGCGGGCGTGGTGCGGGGTGAGCGGCACGGGCGCGAGGTCGTGTACCGCCTGGTGGACGAACACCTCGCGCACATCGTGGTCGACGCGGTCATCCACGTCGAAGAGGGTGGTGCCGCGACCCGTCCGGTGGTCGCAGGCGTCGACGAGACCGACCGGACGGAGGATCTGTGACGACAAGCGAGCGCCCGAACACCGCTGTTCCAGGGCTGCGCTCGACCAGGCAGCGCACGGCGGTGTCCAAGCTGCTTGACCAGCTCGACGAGTTCCGCTCGGCGCAGGAGCTGCACGAGGAGCTGCGCAAGCGTGGCGAGGGCATCGGCTTGACGACGGTGTACCGCACCCTGCAGTCGCTCGCGGACGCGGGCGAGGTCGACGTGCTGCGGACGGACTCCGGCGAGGCGATCTACCGCCGCTGCTCGGCGCACCACCATCACCACCTGGTGTGCCGCACCTGCGGGCGCACCGTGGAGGTGGAGGGGCCCGCCGTGGAGAAGTGGGCGGACCGGATCGCGGCCGAGAACGGGTTCTCCGAGGTCAGCCACACCGTGGAGATCTTCGGAACCTGCGCGTCCTGCACGAAGGGATGAGGATCGGGCGCCCGGTGCGGGCGCCCGTCCCTCAGCTCTCGTAGGTGTCGGTGGGCGTCGCGATCGGGGCGATGTCGGAGACGGTGAAGGTCGGCACGTACGCCGTGTCCTTCGTGGCCGAACCGGGGACGACCTTGCCGGTGACCTCGACCCACTGGTCGGTCGGCATGGCCTCGAAGCCGGAGCCGGTCATCCGGACCTTGATCGGGGACGCGTCGGCCGCGCAGCAGGAGATGGCCAGGCGGGCCACGTAGGTCGCGTCGTTCTTGCGCACCACGAACCCGGTCAGCTTCACCGTGCGGTCGTCGAGCGAGCCGGAGTCGTCCCACGCGGTGCGGGTGACGAACTCGGTGAGGCTCATCGGAAGCACGTCGCCCGCGGGCAGGGCGGCGAAACCGTTGCCCTTCTTGGTCTCCTGGGCCGCGTTGCGGTCCGAGCGGTTGACCGTGTCCGCGCCCAGCGCGGGCGGGCTGATCAGGAACACCGCGAGCACCGGCAGCAGCAGCATCCACGGGCTGCGGGATGCCTTGTGGCCGTGGGCGTCGTGGCTGTCGGCGGCGTGGCCACCGGCGTGCGCGGTGTCCTCGGTGTCCTTGGCGCCCTTGAGGTCCCGCGCGATCGCGATGACCGCCAACAGGATCATGACGGCGCCCGCGGCGATCAGCAGCGGCTGCAACCCCGCCTTGACGTAGCGCAGGTACATGTCGGTGAAGCTCAGCTTGAGCAGTGCGCCGCCGAGCAGGATCAGCAGGATGTTCTGCGTCTCGCGCCTCACAGGAACACCGCCCCGGCGGCCAGTGCGCTCGCGATGGCCACGAAGAACGTGGCGGGGGCGAAGCGGGAGGCGAAGCGGCGGCCGAAGGTGCCCGCCTGGAGGGCGAAGAGCTTGACGTCGACGGCGGGGCCGACGACCAGGAAGACCAAGCGGGGCAACAAGGGCAGCGCGCTCATGGAGACGGCGACGAAGGCGTCCGCCTCGCTGCAGAGGGCGAGGATCACGGCCAGCAGGGCCATGACGATGACACCGAACACCACCTGCGTGCCGAGCGCCTCCAGCCACGCGGTCGGCACCAGGACGTTGAACGCGGCGGCGAAGACCCCGCCCAGCACCAGGAAACCGCCCGCCTCCACGAGGTCGTGGCGGGCGGTCTCGGCGAAGACCAGCCAGCGCGAGGTGCCCTCCTTCTCCTCGAGCTTGCGCAGCGCGCGTTCGGCGATCCACTCGGCCTTGCCGAAGCGCGTCCACAACCAGCCCATGACCACGGCGGTGAGCAAGGAGCCGACGAAGCGGGCGGGCACCATCATCGGGGCGTCGCGGAACGCGACGGCCGTGGCGACGAGGACGATCGGGTTCACGGCGGGGGCGGCGAGCAGGAACGACAGCGCCACCGCCGGGGGCACGCCCTGCTGCATGAGGCGGCGGGCGACCGGCACGGACGCGCACTCGCAGCCGGGCAGCGCGACCCCGGCCAGTCCCGCGACGGGCACGGCGAGCGCGGTCCGGTTCGGCAGCAGCCTGCGCAGCGCGCCGGCGGGCACGAACGCCGCGATGGCACCGCTGATCAGCACGCCGAACACCAGGAACGGCATGGCCTGCACGCACACCGCGACGAAGACGGTGGACGCCGTGCGCAGCTGCGGCACGTTGAGCACACCGACCAGCCAGTCCTGCAGGACCAGCGCCAGCACCAGCAGCAGGCAGAGCACCTCCAGCGAGGTGACCTTCCCGCGCAGGGGCCCTCGGCCGGACGGCCGCGAGCTCCTGATCTCGGAAGTGATTGTCACTTCCGGGATGATGCCAGGCGATCCGGCCGCCGCTCCACCCGCCCGAGGTCGGGTTCCCGGCGAAAACCGGAAAGCGGGGCGGTGAACGGCACATTCACCGCGAAAGTCGGACCGCACGACCACCCGCCCGTGGCACCGGCGGACCGCGCGCCACCGCCGGGACGTCCGGGCGAACCGTTGACAGAGACGTGGGTCACAGGTCACAGTGCACGCGGTTGTAACGTTTCAATCCCCTGCAGAGGAGCCCTGACGTGAGCCGAACGCGCGACGGCAACGGTGCCGTCAGACCCCTCCTCCGCGGTCTCGGGGCCTGCCTCGCGGTCGCCGTCGCGGCCGCGCTGTGCACCTCGCCCGCCTCGGTCGCCGATCCTGCGGACCGGGGGCACGGCGGTGGGGACAACCTCGCTCCCGCGAGCCGCACCGTCACCCCGGTCGAGGTCACGCGGACCACCGGCACCGTGGCGGAGTCCGGCAACGTCCTGCGCGGCCGCACGACCACCCTGAGCGGCCACGGCTCCTCGGTGACCCTCGACTTCGGCAAGGAGGTCGGCGGGATCACCGGTGTGCGCTTCCCCGGCTCGGGCACGTCGGGCGAGCGGCTGGGGCTCGCGTTCACCGAGTCGTCGCTCTACATCGGCACCACCAGCGACGCGAGCAACGGCGGCCCCGGCCCTGACGGCGCGCTGACCGCCGACGTCGTGCCGGGGTCGACCTGGACGGTGCCGCGAGCCGAGCAGCGCGGCGGTTTCCGCTACCTGACCCTGTTCGTGGACTCCGCGGGCTCGATCGCGATCGACCGGGTGTCCGTCGAGATCACCTTCACCCCGACGATGACCGACCTGCGCGCCTACGAGAACCACTTCCACTCCAGCGACCCGCTGCTCAACCGGATCTGGTACGCCGGGGCGTACACGGTGCAGACCAACGTCATCGCGCCCGACACCGGCCGCGTCTGGGGCCCGCCCGGCTCGGGCTGGGACAACGGCGGCGTGGTGGGCGTCGGCGACGCGGTCCTGGTCGACGGCGCCAAGCGCGACCGCACGGTGTGGCCCGGCGACCTCGGCGTCTCCGTGCCGACGGAGTTCGCCTCCCTCGGCGACCTCACGCCGACGCGCAACGCGCTGACCACGCTCTACCAGCACCAGACCGCGGCCGGTGAGCTGCCGTTCGCGGGACCGCAGGTCAACTTCTACTCCTCGGACACCTACCACCTGTGGACGCTGGTCGGCACCGCGAACTACGTCCAGTACACCCACGACCTGGCGTGGCTGCGCGACACGTGGGCCGGCTACCGCAGGGCGCTCGACTTCGCGCTGGCGAAGGTGGGACCGAACGGCCTGTTCCGGGTGACCGGTGCCAACGACTGGGCGCGGGGCGGGCAGGGCGGCGAGAACATCGCGGCGAACGCCCTTGCCTACCAAGCACTCCTGACCGGTGCCGAGCTCGCGGACCTGGTCGGCGACCCGTCGGCGGCGGCGTGGCGGGCCACCGCGGCGGGCGTGAAGACCGCGGTGAACGCGACCCTGTGGGACGAGCAGGCGGGCCTGTTCCGCGACAACCCGACCAGCGCGCTGCACCCGCAGGACGGCAACTCGCTGGCGGTCTGGTTCGGCCTCACCGACTCGGCGGCCCGCTCGCACCGGATCAGCGCCTCGCTCACGCTGAACTGGAACGCCTACGGGGCCACGACTCCCGAGAAGGGCTCCGAGATCGGCACCTTCCCCGGCTCGATGGAGGTGCAGGCGCACCTGGAGGCTGGTGACACCACCCGCGCGCTGGAGCTGGTCCGCCGCGAGTGGGGCTACATGCTGGACTCGCCGATCGGCACCGGCAGCACGTTCTGGGAGGGCTACCTCGCCGACGGCCGGCCGGGGTACGGCGGCGCGTACATGAGCCTGGCGCACGGCTGGGCGACCGGCCCGACGTCCGCACTCACGTTCTCCGTGCTCGGCATCCGGCCGCGGTCGGTCGGCGGCGGGTACGTCATCAGGCCGCAGCCCGGTGACCTGACCAGCGCCGAGGGCTCGTTGAAGACCCCGCTCGGCGACATCGCGCTCTCCTGGTCGCACAACGCGCGCAGCGGCTCGTTCACCGGACGGCTCACCGCCCCCACCGCCGCCGTGGACCGGGTGGAGATCCCCACCTTCGGGGCGAGGACCGCGGTCCGGGTCAACGGGAGGCCGGTCTGGAACGGCACGCGCGGCCTGGCCTACGGCGCGCACCTGGAGGACGGCTACGTGGTGCTGAAGGGCCTGCCCGCGTGCGCCGTGCTGGACAGCCGGACGGTCGGCACCACCGAGTCGGGTCTGGCCGTGGCGGTCACCTCGGCGGACAGCGCCCCGGTCCGGGTCGGCGAGGACCACACCATCGCGGTCACCGTCACCGCCCAGGGCGGCAAGGCGCTCAGCGGCAAGGTCGAGGCGGTCGTACCCGCCGGGTGGACGACGACGCCGGCGACGTTCGGCCTCGACCCGGCCAAGGGGTCCACCAGCGCCGTGGTGAACGTCCGCGTGCGCGCCCCGGCGGGCGGGACCGGTGGTCAGCCGCAGATCCGGATCAAGGCGACCAGCGGTCGGCTGACCGCCGAGACCACCACGCGGCCGACGGTCTTCGGCGAGTGGCCCGCGGGTGTCACGGCCCTGGCGTCCAGCGAGGCCGCGCCCAACGTGTTCGAAGGGCAGCCCCGCACCTACTACGCGGGCAACGCCGTCGACCGCGACCCCGCCACGTTCTGGAACGACGCGTCGCCGGGGCAGTTCCCGGACACCCTGACGCTCACGACCCCCGCGCCGGTCACGCTGGCGGGCACCGGCTTCCAGTCCATAGTGGACGGTGTCGTCACCGACTTCGCGATCCAGACCCTGGAGGGCACGACCTGGACGACGCGGGCCACCGTCACCGGGAACACCGCGCTGACCCGGTGGGTGCCGTTCGACCAGCCCGTCACCACGACGGGGGTCCGGCTCGTCGCGACCGGGTCGCAACCGCAGAACGGCAACTACACGAGGGTCGCCGAGCTGACGCCCTGACCGGAGGGGGGAGGCGCGTGCGGACGCGCCTCCCCCGGTCGTCAGGGGGTGGTGGGGTCGGTCGCCGCGAGCAGCCTGCGGAACGTGCGCTCCATGCCCGCGCGGACCTCCTCGGGGGTCGGCGGCTCGAAGTCGTCCGCGATCTCCTCCTCGACGAGGTCGGTCTCACCGAGGTCGAGGTCCACGTGGGTGCCGTTGACCTTCGGCTCCACGAGCGGACCGTCGAGCTCCTCGATCTCCTCCTCGGCCTCGCGCAGCTCGTCGATGGTGGCCAGCACCTCGTCCGCGCTGAGCACCGGCATCATCGGCTCGACGACGGCGAGCATGCCGTCCTCGGCCAGTGCGACCGCCTCGGCCAAGGCGACCGCGTGGGCGCGCTCGTAGGGGCCGCAGACGAAGGAGTCCCACTCCTCGCCGCCCGACGGCTCGAACGTCACCACCCAGGGGAACTCCAGCACAGCGGAGTCCTCGTCCGGCTCGTAGATGATCACGCCACCCATCAGGGGGTCCTTTCCTGGTTGCCCGACTCCTTGTCGGCGAGCAGCTCGCCGCGCAGTTGGGAGGCGGTGGAGACCACGAGCATCAGCAGGGTGCTGAGTGGTTCGGGCTTCATGCCCTCGGCCGGGAACGCGTACCGCAGGGTCACGTCCATGCCGCGTTCGGTGTGCACGACGCCGAGCGTGCCGAACAGGCCCTGCCCGGCCCGCTCCGCCGCGGACACCGCGAGGTCGCGGTCCTCCGGGAGGTCCCAGGCCACGACGCAGGTCAGGCTCAGGACGGTCAGGCCCTCGGCCAGCTGCATCGCCTGGATCGCGCACGGCACCTCGCCGTGCAGGAAGCTCAGCGCGCCGTCGTCGTCCACGTGCACGTCGTGGAACAGCTCGAGGGCCTCGCGGGCGGAGGTCAGCAGTGCCGCGGTGATGGCGGCCGCGTCGGCGTCGGTCACGGGGTCTCCTCGTCGGGCTTGTCGACCATGGGGGTGTCCTCGGCGCCGCCGAACCGGCGGTCGCGGCGCGCGTAGACCTCGCACGCCGCCCACAGGTCCCGGCGGTCGAAGTCGGGCCACAGGATGTCCTGGAACACCAGTTCGGCGTACGCCGACTGCCAGAGCATGAAGTTGGACGTGCGCTGCTCGCCCGACGGCCGGATGAACAGGTCCACGTCGGGCATGTCGGGCTGGTACATGTACCTGGCGAGCGTGCGCTCGTCGACCTTGTCCGGGTTGATCTTCCCGGCGGCCGCGAGGCGGGCGATCTCGCGGGCGGCGTCGCCGATCTCGGCCCGGCCGCCGTAGTTGATGCACATCGCCAGGTTCAGCTCCCGGTTGCCCTTGGTGCGCTCCTGCGCGTCCTCCAGCTCGGAGATGACGCTGCGCCACAGCTTCGGCTTGCGGCCCGCCCACCGCACCCGCACGCCGAGCTCGTCCAGCTCGTCGGTGCGGTTGTGGATCACCTCGCGGGTGAAGCCCATGAGGAAGCGGACCTCCTCGGGGCTGCGGCGCCAGTTCTCCGTGGAGAACGCGTACAGCGACACCCACTTCACGCCCAGCTCGATCGCGCCGCGGGCGACCTCGACCACGACGCCCTCGCCGCGCTTGTGGCCCTCCACCCTGGACAGGCCGCGCTGGTTGGCCCAGCGGCCGTTGCCGTCCATCACGATCGCCACGTGCCGCGGCACGAACTCGGCCGGGATGGCGGGCGGCTTGGCGCCGGAGGGGTGCGGGTCCGGAGGTCGTGGGACGCGCGTCTCGGGTTCGGCCCGCCTTCGGCGCAGCATGGTGTGGTGGTTCCTCTCGAAGACTGTGCGGCGGCCGAACTTTAGCCGTCGACCGGTCGCGCCGTGCGCTCGACCAGTGGTAGCGACCGCAGCTGCCGCTCCATGTGCCATTGCAGGTGAGCTGCGACGAGTCCGCTGGCGTCGCGGCGCGCGCCGGTCGGCAGCGCGTCCACCACGTCCCACTCGCCGTGCAGCAGCGCGACCAGCAGCCGCAGCGTCTCCGCCGACGGTGTCGCCGAGCCCGCGGGGCGGCAGTTCGCGCACACGACACCGCCCGCCTGGACGTTGAACGCCCGGTGCGGACCGGGTTCGCCGCAGCGCGCGCACTCCTCCACGGCGGGCGCCCAGCCCGCGATCGACATGGCGCGCATCAGGAACGCGTCCAGCACCAGCGACCCGTCCCGCTCCCCCGCCGCCAGCGCCCGCAGCGCACCGGTGACCAGCAGGTACAGCCGCAGCGCGGGTTCGCCCTCCTCGGCGGTGAGCCGGTCGGCCGTCTCCAGCACCGCGCACGCCGCCGTGTAGCGGGAGTAGTCGCCGACCAGGCTGACGTGGAACGCGTCCAGCGTCTCCACCTGGGTGACGACGTCCAGCGAGCGGCCGGGGTAGAACTGCACGTCCACGTGCCCGAACGGCTCCAGCCTGGCCCCGAACCGCGACGACGTGCGGCGCACGCCCTTGGCCACCGCCCGCACCTTGCCGTGCTTCTGGGTCAGCAGCGTGATGATCCGGTCCGCCTCGCCGAGCTTCTGCACGCGCAGGACGATCCCCGTGTCGCGGTACAGGTTCGCCATCTAGAACCCCAGACGGCGCAGCTGCTTGGGGTCGCGCTGCCAGTCCTTGGCGATCTTGATGTGCAGGTCCAGGAACACCTTGCTGCCCAGCAGCGCCTCGATCTGCTTGCGCGAGGTGATGCCCACCTGCTTCAGCCGCTCGCCGCGGTGGCCGAGGATGATCGCCTTCTGGCTGGTGCGCTCCACGTACAGGTTCGCGTGCACGTCGATCAGGTCGTCGCGACCCTCGCGCGGCGCCATCTCCTCGACCAGCACGGCGATCGAGTGCGGCAGCTCGTCGTGCACGCCCTCCAGCGCGGCCTCGCGGATCAGCTCGGCGATCAGCGTCATCTCCGGCTCGTCGGTCAGGTCGCCGTCCGGGTAGAGCGGCGAGCCCTCCGGGAGCCGGTCGAGCAGCAGCTTCTCCAGCGTGTCGACCTGGTAGCCGTCCACCGCGGAGACCGGGATGATCTCGGCGAACTCCATGATGTTCTGCAGGGCCATCAGCTGCTCGGCCACCTGCTGCTGCGGCACGAGGTCCGTCTTCGTGATGATGCCGATCACCGGGGTCTTCTTGGCGATCTTCTGCAGCTCGGCGGCGATGAACTTGTCACCGGGACCCACCTTCTGGTCCGCGGGCACGCAGAAGCCCACCACGTCGACCTCCGACCAGGTCTCGCGGACCAGGTCGTTGAGCCGCTGGCCCAGCAGCGTGCGCGGCCGGTGCAGACCGGGCGTGTCGATGAGGATCAGCTGGCCGTCCTCGCGGTGCACGATGCCCCGGATGGTGTGGCGGGTGGTCTGCGGCTTGCTTGACGTGATCGCGACCTTGGTCCCGACCAGCGCGTTGGTCAGCGTCGACTTGCCTGCGTTGGGACGGCCGACGAAGCACGCGAACCCTGAGCGGTAACCATCCATCCGTCCATTGTCCCTGGTGTCACCGGCACTGCTGCGCCAGCCCTCGAAAGCCCTTCCGGCGAACGCCTTCAGCCCCAGCCGCGGGGCCGCCGTGCGCGCGAACCAGGCCAGGTGGTGGCTCGCGCCGTCGTGGGCGGGGACGACCGCGCACCAGTCGTCCCGGTCGAGCAGCGCGCGGACGCGGTCGCGCCGCGCCGGCCGGTGGTGCGCGATCGTGCCCGCGACCAGGTAGCGGTCGACGGTCGGCCGCTGGTCGGCGAGGTGCCCGAGGTAGGCCTCCAGGACCTGGTCGGCGGGCGGGTAGTGGTCCAGCGTCGTGCCGACGCCCTCGCAGTCCGCCATCGCCATCAGCAGCCTGCCGGTGTGGTCGACCAGCTCGTCGTCGACGTCGGTCGCGGTGATCGCCGCGTGCAGGTGCGCCGCGGTCGCGACCTGGCCCGCGAAGTAGCCGTCGAGCCCGCCGCCGAGGGCCCGGCGCAGCAGCCACGGCCGCGCGGCCGATCCGCCGACCCGGCACAGCGACTCGACCACGGACACCCGTCCCCAGTCCGCCACCCGGTCACCGAGCCAGAGCAGCGCCTCGACGCCGCCGTGCCGACGTTCGAGGGCGGAGGCCACCAGCGGTCCGAACGCACGGGACAGCAGGCCGGTGGTGCGGATGAGCGGGATGTCCTCCTCCGCCCACCCCGCGGCCAGCAGCGCGAGGCCGACCGCGACGGCCGACCGGTGCGTTCCGCGGCGCACCAGCCACCGGCCCGTCCCCTGGGCCACCTCCGGGTCGGCGCGCCGTGCGGCGGCGGCGACGTGGTCGTTGGGGTGGACGGGGACGCTCAGGGGCTCAAGGGCGTCGGCCAGCGCGGGCGGATCGGTGACGTGCAGGTCGACGACCGCGGCGACGTCGGCGCCCACGAGGTGCTGCGGCACCCGTGCGGGTCTGCGGCGGACCGGCTCCACCTCGCCGGGGAACGGCTCGCCGTTGTTCGGCAGGGGGCCGTCGGGATGCAGGCGGTGCAGGCGGAGCGCGTGGTCGAAGAGGCTCGACGGACGCGCGGACGCGGCGCTCACCGGCGCGCGGAGGACTCGATTCTCCCGGTCATGCCGACGATCATGACCACTGGCGCGCGCCGCCGCAAGGAACCGGTGCCCCGACGGACCTCAGGCCGTGTCGACGACGGTGCCCGAGGCGTCCACGCGGAAGATCGGGCCGGTCGTGGTCAGGTCGCGGACGGCGGCGGTCGAGTCGCCGTCCACCTGGTCCGCGGCCGTCACGACGGCGGCCGCCTCCAGGCCCTCGGCACCGCTGGAGACCGCCGCCGCGACGGCCGCCTGGAGCGCGGTGAGCTTGAGCGAGGGCAGCGCGACGGTGGCCGCGGCGTAGGTGCGGCCGTCGGTGTCGCGGACCGCCGCGCCCTCGGCGGCGCCGGTGCGGGCGCGCACCGAACGGGCCAGGGTGACGATCTTGGCGTCTTCGGGGTCAAGGTCGGCCACGGTGGTCCTCGCGTTCGTCATCGGCCGCCCGGTCGCGGACCGGCACGGTGGTCAGCCTGGTGCGACCGGACGGGGACTCCCGCCCCCGGCGGGGATCCGGGTCGGTCGCGGTCGTCATGGGCGGTCCGCCGGACACCGGCGGTGCCGGTCAGCCACGGTGGTCCTCGCGTTCCTTCTCCTCGACCGGTTCGGGGACCGCGACCGGGCGCACCAGCACGGTGGTGATGCGCATGCGGCCGCGCTCGTCCTTGCCGCCCTCGGCGCGCATGCGCAGGCCCGCGATCTCGGCCTCGGTACCCGGCAGCGGGACGCGGCCGAGGCGTTGGGCGAGCAGGCCGCCGACGGTCTCGACCTCGTGCTCGTCCAGCTCGGTGCCGAACAGCGCGTCGAGGTCGTCGACCGGCAGGCGGGCGCTGACCCGGACGGCGCCGTCGGCTAGGTGCTCGACCGGCGGGCGGTCGTCGGTGTCGGACTCGTCGGTGATCTCGCCGACGATCTCCTCGATGATGTCCTCGATGGTCAGCAGGCCCGCGGTGCCGCCGTACTCGTCGATCACGATGGCCAGGTGCGTGCGGGACAGCTGCATCTCGCGCAGCAGGTCGGCCAACGGCTTCGAGTCGGGGATGAAGGTCGCGGGCTTCATCATCTCGCCGACGGTGGTGCCGTTGACCTCGTCGGTGAACGTCACCCGCACCAGGTCCTTGAGGTTCACCACGCCGACGATGTCGTCGACGCTCTCGCCGATCACCGGCACGCGGGTGTACCCGGTGCGCAACGACAGCGCGAGCGCCTGCCGCAGTGACTTCGCCTGCTCGATCCACACGATCTCGGTGCGCGGCACCATCACCTCGCGGGCGATGGTGTCGCCCAGCTCGAAGACCGAGTGGATCATCTCCCGCTCGCCCTCGTCCACGACACCGCGCTCCTGGGCCATGTCGACCAGCTCGCGCAGCTCGACCTCCGAGGAGAACGGGCCCTCGCGGAAGCCCTTGCCGGGGGTGATCGCGTTGCCGACCAGGATCAGCAGCCTGCTCAACGGGCCGAGCACGCGGCCGAGCACCCGGATCGGGGCGGCGGCGGCCAGGCCGACGGCGTACGGGTGCTGGCGGCCGATGGTGCGCGGGCCGACGCCGACGAGCACGTAGGACACCACGAGCATCGACAGACCCGCCGTCACGACGGCCAGCCACGGCGGGGACACCAGCCGCAGGCACACGACCGTGACCAGCACCGTGGCCGACAGCTCGCAGGCCAGCCGGAGCAGGAGCAGCAGGTTGACGTGCCGCGGCCGGTCGGTCAGCACCTGCAGCAGCTGGCGCGCACCGGTACGGCCCTGCCGTTGCAGACCCTCGACGCGGGCGCGCGACACGGTGCCGAGCGCGGCGTCGGCGGCGGCGAACAGGCCCGCCGCCAGCACCAGCACCACGGCCAGGAAGATCAGGCTGGCGGAACTCGTGGTCACCTGGGCCGCCTCAGGCGTTGGGATCGACGGGTTCGGGCTGGTCCGAGTGCTCGAGGCCGACGGCACCGAGCAGCTTGGAGTCCGACGCCCGCTGCACGGCGAGCCGCTCGGCCTCGACCGTCGCGGACCGGAAGTCCGCGAGGATCCGGTTCTGCAGCGTGAACATCTCCCGTTCCTCCGCGGGCTCCGCGTGGTCGTACCCGAGCAGGTGCAGCACACCGTGCACGGTCAGCAGGTGCAGCTCGTCGATCAGGGCGTGGCCCGCCTTCTTCGCCTGGTCCTTGGCGAACGCGGGGCACAGCACGATGTCGCCGAGCAGCGCCGGACCCAGCCCGGCCGCGTCGGGGCGGCGGGCCGAGTCCAGCTCGTCCATGGGGAACGCCATCACGTCCGTGGGACCGGGCAGGTCCATCCAGCGTTCGTGCAGGTCCGCCATCACGTCCAGCTCGACCAGCAGGACGGACAGCTCGGCCAGCGGGCTGACGCCCATCCGGTCGAGGGCGAACCGGGCGGCCGACACGATCGACGGCTCGTCGACCACGACCCCGGACTCGTTGGCAATCTCGATGCTCACGGACCTATCGTCCCCGGCGCTGCTCACCACGTCGTGCACCGGGTCCGGTCTGGCGCCCGTGCTGATCGGTGTTGTCCTGGACGACCTGCCACTTCTCGTACGCGTCCACGATGTCGCCCACCAACCGGTGGCGGACCACGTCGCTGCTGCTCAGGACCGAGAAGTTGACGTCCTCGACACCGTCCAGGATGTCCCGGACGACCCGCAACCCGCTGCGCTGCCCACCGGGCAGGTCGACCTGGGTGATGTCACCCGTGACGACGATCTTCGACCCGAAGCCGAGCCTGGTGAGGAACATCTTCATCTGCTCGGGCGTGGTGTTCTGCGCCTCGTCCAGGATGATGAAGGCGTCGTTCAGCGTGTTGTGCGTCAGCAGGTAGTCCTCGGTGACGTACAGGGAGTCCTGTGCCGCCACCTGGATGCACACCGTCTCGGTGCGGCCCGCGGGCTCGATGCTGTCGATGAACCGCATCGGACGCCCACCGCCGCCCGCGGCGTGGTACTTCTCCCGCTTGCGCTCCAGCCGGAACGGCTCTACGCCCTCCGGCAGCCTGATCTCCAGGACGTACGCGTCGTGGCGGTAACCGACCTCGCGGCCCTTGGCCATGCCCGGCTTGCGTCCGGCCGCCGGACGGCAACGCCAGTAGGCGACGCCACCGAGCGAACGGACCAGCCCGACCACAT
Organism: Umezawaea tangerina; assembly: GCF_003002815.1. GTDB lineage: Bacteria > Actinomycetota > Actinomycetes > Mycobacteriales > Pseudonocardiaceae > Umezawaea > Umezawaea tangerina. The sequence continues at coordinate 66,183 of NZ_PVTF01000012.1, forward strand.
CGTCCCGCAGCCGTTCCGACGTCGTCGTGTACTGGACGCGACAGGTGCGGCCCGTCTGGGTGACCGGGCCACCATCGGAGTCGAGCAGACCCTGGAGCAGGGCCAGACGCACGTCAGCGCTGTTCTGGAGGTACACCGCGGGCACGAACTTGGTGTGCGACCGCGTGCCGTTGAGCCCCAGTTCGCGCATGACCGCGGTCACGGGGTTCACGGTCGTCATCAGGTCGCCAGGTGCCCTGACGCGCCGCAGCGTGTAGTCGACCTGGTTCTTCCTCGTCAGCACGACCCGCGGGTCGAGCGCGGCCTGGAGTGCGGAGGCGAGAGCGGGGTCGGCGGTCGAGTACGACGGCGTCGTCGAACCCGTGAGACACCCGTCACCGATCAGCAGACCGAGCGCGTACGCGTCCATCGGCACTTCGCGTTCCGGCAGGCACACCGGTGCGCTGATCATCGGGAGCTCGTAGCGCCGAGCGTGGGCGGCGCGGAGGTTGCCGATCATCTCCTGGGTCTGGAGCACCCGCCACGGCTTGCCCCGGCGCCGGTCCGACGCCGTCCGGACCGTCCAGAGGTGCTCCCCGCAGGCGAGCGTCGACGCACCGTCCTGCGCCGTGAGGCGGTAGACGTCCTTCTCGCCCTGGGGGTAGACGCCCAGCACCGGGGTCGGCTCGCCGTTCGACCCGACGACCAGATCACCGACCCGCAGCGATCCGATCGGGCGGTAGCCGTCCGGGGTCAGGACCGGGGTGAAGACGGGCTGCGCCCTACCGCGCATGTACGCCAGCGGTGCGACCTCGATCGTGCCCGCCTGCATCAGCCGCGGGATCGACTCCGGGTCGACCATGTCGTGCAGGGCGTCGTAGAGCGGGCGCAGGTACGGGTCGATCTTGTCGTTCAGGGTGCCCGGCAGGAAGCCGAGCCGCTCGCCTGCCTCGACCGCCGGTCGGGTCAGGATGATGCGGCTGACCTGCTTGGCCTGCAACGCCTGCACGGCCTTCGCCACCGCCAGGTACGTCTTGCCGGTACCGGCGGGGCCGATGCCGAAGACGATGGTGTTGGCGTCGATCGCGTCGACGTAGTGCTTCTGGTTCAACGTCTTCGGCCGGATCGTGCGGCCCTTGCGGGACACGATGTCGAGGCTGAACACCTCGGCGGGCGACTCGGTCGTGTTCGCCGACAGCATCGAGACCGTGCGGCGGACCGTGTCCGGGCCGACCTGCTGGCCGCGGCTCGCGAGCTGGATCAGCTCGGAGAACACGCGCTCCGCGAAACCCACCTCGGCGGGCTCGCCGGACAGCGTGATCTCGTTGCCCCGCACGTGCACGTCGGCGTCGAGCAGGTCCTCGGCGAGGAGCAGGTTCTCGTCGCGCGAACCGAGCAGCGCGAGCACCGCCTCGTCCGGCACGGCGATCTTCGATTGTGCGTAGGTCGGGGCCTGGCCGGCCGACGACGACTTCCTCGTCCCGTTGGCGGGGCCCGCGGCGGCGGTCACCGAGCGCTCCTCCGGGAATCGGGCGGCTCCACCCGCTGCGGTACCGACCACGTAGCCTCGGGCCTGCTTCCTGCGCTGTCGCGCCGTGCTCACGGGCCCTCGTCGGGTCCTCGTTGACGCCACCGATGGTAGTCGTCGGCACCGACAAAACGCACCGGAGTAAAGAACCCGCTGGACAGGCGGTGTGTACTGGTTGACCGTGACCACCGATCCGACGCCCCGAGCGCTCACCCACGGACACCTGGCGGACTGCCTCAGCCTGGCACGGGACAGGGGGTGGTCGCCCGAGGAGCGCAAGTGGTCGTTCCTGCTGGACAACGGCACCGGGTACGGCCTGTTCGACTCGGGTGAGCTGGTGGGGACCACGGTCGTCACCCGGTACGCGGGGCAGCACGCGGTGCTCAGCATGGTGCTGGTCGCGTCCAGCCACGCCGGGCAGGGGCTCGGCAGGCGGCTGGTGGAGCACGCGCTCGCGGAGGCGGACTGCCCGGTGGTGTCGCTGCACGCGACCGCCATGGGGAGGCCGCTCTACGAGAAGCTGGGGTTCCGGCTGGTGGGGCGGGCCGTGACGCACTTCGGGGTGTTCCGGGACGCGGAGCTGTCCGGGAGCACGCGCTCGGCCCTGCACGCGGACCTGCCCGCGGTGGTGGAGCGGGACGCGGAGGCGTTCGGGGCGGACCGCGGGGTGCTGTGGAAGGACTACTTCCGGTTCACCGACCAGGTGCGGCTCGGACCGTCGGGCGGGTTCGCGGCGGCCTGGCGGACCGTGGACAACCTGTCGGTGGGGCCGGTGGTGGCGGAGTCCGTCGAGGAGGCCAAGGTCCTGGTCGGCGACCTGGCCGCGGGGGCGGAGGGGGCTCTGCGCGTCGACGCCTACCACCCGGAGCTGGCCGACTGGCTGGTCGAGCGGGGGCTGGAGCGCCGCGGCGGGGTGGACCTGATGGTGCTGGGCGACCTGGCCGGGGACCGGGCGCGGTTGCACGTGCCGATGATGCAGGCACTGGGCTGAGACCGGCCGCGCCCGGCGGGGCCCGGTGTTCGGGCATCGCCGGGCGCGGTGGGATCAGGCGAGGTGGCCGAGGGGTTTGCCGCCGAGCAGGTGCAGGTGGGCGTGGAAGACGGTCTGGCCCGCGTCCGCGCCGGTGTTGAAGAGCAGCCGGAAGCCGCTGTCGGCGATGCCCTCGGACTCGGCGACGTCACCGGCGGCGACGAACAGGTCCGCCAGCTCGCCCGGTGCGCGTTCGGCCAGCGCGACGGCGTTCGGCTCGTGCAGCTTCGGCACGAGCACGACGTGGACGGGCGCCTGCGGGGCGATGTCGCGGAACGCCAGGATGGTCTTGGTCTCCAGCACGACCGTCGCGGGGATCTCACCGGCGACGATGCGGCAGAACAGGCAGTCGTCTGACATGCGGCGGAGATTACCGGCCCGCGAGGCGGAGCGCCGCGTCCCGGCAGGCCTTCCAGGCGGGGGTCGTGACGTCGACGAGGTCCATGTGGCCGACGCCCTCCAGGCGGACCAGCTCGCAGCCCGAAGCGGCCTGGAACGCCTCGCTCTGGGCGATGGGGACGTTCTCGTCGGCGGTGCCGTGCACGCAGACCACGGGGACGCCGATGGGGACCTGCTCGACGGGTGAGGCGTCGGCGTAGTCGGGGTCGGGTCCCAGCAGCTGCCGGGACCTGGGGTGCGCGGCCAGGTCCAGGACGCCCGCCTGGGAGACCGCTCCGGTGACCAGGTCGTGCCGCGCGGCCGCCCAGACCGCCAGGTGACCGCCGGCGGAGTGGCCGAGCGCCACGACGGTGCCCAGGTCCAGCCGGGGGTCGTCCAGCGCGTCCAGGGCGGCGAGGACGTCGTCGCCGGTGGTGGGCCAGCCGCCGTCGCCGCCGAGCCTGCGGTACTCGACGTTGTAGGCGGCCACGCCGTGCGCGACGAGGTCGGCGGCGAGGGGACGCCCCAGGTCCAGGTCGTACTGCTGCATCCAGAAGCCGCCGTGGATGACCACCACGACCGGCACGGGGTCCGCGCCGACGGGGACGGTGAGTTCCGCGAACTGGCTCGGGTGGTCCCCGTAGGTGATGCGGTCCATGACCAGGATCAAACCAGGCGTTCCCAGGAATGCGGCGCAACGGGAGCCAGGGGCCGCTGAACGGGAAAAAGATGCCGCGGCAACCCGGGGTCCGGGGCGGAGCCCCGTGGAGACCAACGACGCTTCACGGGAAGCGACCGGAGGGCGCTGAACGGGAAAAAGATGCCGCGGCGTTGTGGGACCTGGGGGTCGTCCCACAACGCCGCGGCGAACGCCGGACCGAGGGGGGAGGTGTCCGGCGAGACTGGGTCTGAAGAGGCAGAACAGGTTCGCCCCCTCAGGTGATGAGCGTAACTCTTTCGCGTCTCAGTTCGCTAGGAGTAAGCAAAAATGTTACTCCCAGCGATTGGTCAGTACACCGAGTGCTCCCAATGCCACAGCGGCGGCGGTAGATGCGCGCAACACGGTTGGGCCCAGTCGGACTACTCGGGCGCCCGCGTCCGCCAGCATCGCCAGCTCCTGGTCGGTGATGCCGCCCTCGGGGCCCACGACGAGCAGCACGTCGCCGCTCGCGGGCAGGTCGACCTTGGTGAGGGGCGTGTCCGCGGACTCGTGCAGGACCAGGGTCAGCGCGGACTCCGCCACGAGCCGGGCGAGGGCCGGGGTGCCCACCGGCTCGTCCACCTCGGGCACGCGGGCGCGGCGGGCCTGCTTGGCGGCCTCGCGGGCGGTGCTGCGCCAGCGGGCCAGCGCCTTGGCGCCGCGCGGGCCCTCTTCCCACTTGGTCACGCACCGGGCGGCGCGCCACGGCACGACGCCGTCCACGCCGGCCTCGGTGGCCAGCTCCACGGCCAGCTCGCCGCGGTCGCCCTTCACCAGCGCCTGCGCGAGCACGACGCGGGGCGTCGGGTCCGGGACCACCCAGCGCTCGACCACGGTCAGGCGCAGGGCGTCCTTCCCGACGACCTCGTCGACCACGCAGCGCACCTGGGCGCCGGACCCGTCGGAGAGCACCAGCTCCTCCCCCGCGCGCAGCCGCCGCACGGTGGCGGCGTGCCTGCCTTCCGGGCCGTCCAGCACGGCGCTGCCGCCGGTGGGCAGCGCCTCGACGAGGAAGACCGGCAGGGTCACCGGTTGCCGCGGCCGGAACGCAGCCGGGAGAAGAGGCCGCCGCCGCTCTTGCCGTTGTGCGCCAGCGTGGGCTCCTCCTCGCCCCGCTCGGTGGCCAGCTCGCGCAGGAGCTCGGTCTGCCGGGCGTCGAGCTTGGTCGGGACCACGACCTCGAGGTGCACGTGCAGGTCGCCGCGGCCGTCCACGCGGCCGTTGGAGCGCAGCCTCGGCATGCCCCGGCCGGTGAGCAGCAGCTCGGTGTTGGGCTGGGTGCCGGGCTCGATGTCGAGCTCCTCCTCGCCGTCGAGCGTCGCGAGCGGGAGCACGGCGCCGAGCGCGGCGGCGGTCATCGGGATCCGCACCACGCAGTGCAGCTCGGCGCCGTCGCGCTCGAACACGTCGTGCTGCTGCTCCTCGATCTCCACGTAGAGGTCGCCCGCCGGTCCACCGCCGGAGCCGACCTCGCCCTGGCCCGCGAGGCGCACGCGCATGCCCTCGGCGACACCGGGCGGGATCTGCACGTTGATGGTCCGGCGCGAGCGCACCCGGCCGTCGCCGCCGCACTGGCCGCACGGGTCGGGGATGACCTCGCCGAAACCGCGGCACACCGGGCACGGGCGGGCCGTGACGACCTGGCCGAGGAACGAGCGCTGCACGGACTGGACCTCACCGCGGCCACCGCAGGTGTCGCAGGTGATCGGCGAGGTGCCCTCGGCGCAGCCGCCGCCGTGGCAGCGGTCGCACAGGACCGCCGTGTCGACGGTCAGCTCGCGGTTGGTGCCCGCGGCGCACTCCTCCAGCGTCATGTCCAGCCGGATCAGCGCGTCCGAGCCGGGCTGCACGCGGCTGCGCGGACCGCGTCCGCCGCCCGCGCTGTTGGCGCCGAAGAACGCGTCCATGATGTCGCCGAGGCCGAAGCCCGAGAACGGGTCGCCGCCCATCCCGCCGCCGCCACCGCCGCGGCCGCCCGACTCCAGCGGGTCGCCGCCCAGGTCGACGACCTGGCGCTTCTTCGGGTCGGAGAGGACCTCGTAGGCGGCGGTCACCTCCTTGAACTGCGCTTCCGCGTCCGGGTTCACGTCCGGGTGCAGTTGCCTCGCGAGCTTGCGGTAGGCGCGCTTGATCTCCTCCGGGGTCGCGTTCTTCCCGACCCCGAGCGTGCCGTAGTAATCCCTCGCCACCGTGTTGTCCTCCTGCGGGTGCGATCCCGCGCCCGCTTGCGTCTGTTCCCGTGCTCGCGTACCGAAACGTCGAATGTGCCAGGACTGTTCCGCGCCCCTCAGCGCGCGGTCAGGATCTCCCCGACGTAGGTGGCGACCGCGCGAACGGCCGCCATGGTCCCCGGGTAGTCCATCCGGGTCGGGCCCACGACACCCATGCCCCCGAGCAGGTTGTCATGGCTGCCGTAGCCGATGGACACCACCGAGGTGCTGCGCATCTCGGCGGCTTCGTTCTCCTCGCCGATGCGCACCAGGATCGTTCCCGGGTCGCGCGCGGCGGCGAGCAGCTTGAGCACCACGACCTGCTCCTCCAGCGCCTCCAGCACCTGGCGGAGCGAGCCGGGGAAGTCTGCCACGTTGCGGGTGAGGTTCGCGGTGCCGCCCAGCACCAGGCGCTCCTCGGGGTGCTCGACGAGCGACTCGATGAGGACCGTGCTGATCCGGATCATCACCGCGCGCAGGTCGCCGGGCGACTGGTCGGGCAGCTCGGCGACCTTGGCCGAGGCCTCCGAGAGCCGCCTGCCGACCATGGCCGCGTTGAGCATCGCCCGCAGCCGCGCCACGTTGTCCTCGGTGATCACGTCGCCGAGGTCGACCGAGCGCTGGTCGACGCGGCCGGTGTCGGTGATCAGCACCAGCATCAGCCGGGCCGGGGTGATCCTGAGCACCTCCAGGTGCCGCACGTTCGACCCGCTGAGCACCGGGTACTGGATGACGGCGACCTGGCGGGTCAGCTGGGCCAGCAGCCGGACGCTGCGGCGCAGCACGTCGTCCAGGTCGAGCGCGTCCTCCAGGAAGCTGTGGATGGCCTTGCGCTCGGCGGTCGACAGCGGCTTGATCTCGCTGAGCCGGTCGACGAACAGCCGGTAGCCCTTGTCGGTCGGCACCCGGCCCGCGCTGGTGTGCGGCTGCATGATGTAGCCGTCCTCCTCCAGCGACGCCATGTCGTTGCGGACGGTCGCGCTGGAGACCCCGAGGTTGTGCCGCTCGACCAGTGCCTTGGAGCCCACGGGCTCCTGGTTGGAGACGTAGTCGGCGACGATCGCGCGCAGCACCTCGAACCGGCGTTCATCGGCGTTCACGGCGCGTCACCTCCAGATGTTGAGTGCGCTGGGATCAAGTTTACGGAGCCCTGACGACAAGCTGTGCACCGATCCGGACTCATGTGAGCCGGTGCACGACGGCGTCGGCGAGCAGCCGGCCCCGATCGGTCAGCACGCAGCGGCCCCCGGCCAGCGCGTCCGGCTCCAGGAGGCCGTCGTCCGCGGCGAGCTTCGCCTCGGCCTGGCCGTCGGGGTCGAGCACGTCCAGCGGCAGGCCGTCGCGCAGGCGCAGCTCCAGCAGGACGCGTTCGACGCGGCGGTCGTCGGCGGTCAGCAGCTCGCGCCCGGCGGCCGGGGACTCGCCCTTGGCCAGCACGTCGGCGTAGCGGGCCGGGTGCTTGGCGTTCCACCAGCGCAGGCCGCCGACGTGGCTGTGCGCGCCGGGCCCGGCACCCCACCAGTCGTGGCCGCGCCAGTAGAGGAGGTTGTGCGCGCACCGGGCGGCGTCGTCGGTGGCCCAGTTGGACACCTCGTACCAGGGCATCCCCTGCGCGGTCATGGCCGCGTCGATCTGCTCGTACTTGTCCGCGAGCACGTCGTCGTCGGGCATCGGCAGCACGCCGCGGTCGATCTTGCGGGACAGCGCCGTGCCCTCCTCGACGATCAGCGCGTACGCCGACACGTGGTCGACGCCCGCCGAGTACACGGCGTCGAGCGAGGCCTTGAGGTCGTCGGCGGTCTCGCCGGGGGTGCCGTAGATGAGGTCGAGGTTCACGTGCTCGAACCCCGCGGCGCGGGCCTCGCGGGCGGCGTCGACCGGTCGGCCCGGCGTGTGCTTGCGGTCGAGGACCCGGAGCACGTGGCGGGCGGCGGACTGCATGCCCAGCGACACCCTGGTGTAGCCGGCGTCGCGGATGCCCGCGAAGAACTCCGCCGACGTGGACTCGGGGTTCGACTCGGTGGTGACCTCCGCGCCGGGGCTCAGGCCGAACGACGACCGCACCGCGGCCAGCACGTCCGCGAGCCCGTCCGCGCCCAGCAGCGACGGCGTGCCGCCGCCGACGAACACCGTGTCGGCCCGCGGCGGGGTGCCCAGCACCCGCGCGGCGAGGTCCAGCTCCGCCCGCAGCCCTTCCAGCCACGACTGCGGCGAAGCGGAAGTGCCCAGCTCACCGGCGGTGTAGGTGTTGAAGTCGCAGTAGCCGCAGCGGGTCGCGCAGAACGGGACGTGGACGTAGACGCCGAACGGACGGCTGCCGAGCCCGGCCAACGCCGACGGCGGCAGCGAGCCGTCGGCGGGTGCGGGATCACCAGCGGGGAGGGCGGAGGGCATGGGTCCCAGTCTCCCACTTAACACAGGTGGCGAGGCCGTCCCAGCATTCGGTTGGCGGTGGACCACGGGGTGGACAGGTGGCACTCTCGAGCCATGACCTCGACCGGAGTCCGCCTGGTGGTGCGCCGCCACGTCGACTTCCGTCGCGTCTCCAGCGCGTTGTGCCGTCCTACGGCATAGCCCGCGCCTGCTATTGATCTTGTTCCCGTCGGCGCCGGGTGCGCTGACGAGACCCCCACCACAGCTCCACCGGGACTCGGCCGCGCGCACCCAGCGCCCCGAAACCCCGGAGGACGACGATGGTCCCCCCGACTACGACGTCACAACGCGGCGCGAAACAACGCCGCGGCGAGGGGCAGTGGGCGCTCGGCTACCGCGAACCGCTCAACCCCAACGAGCGCAGCAAGAAGGACGACAACCCGCTCAACGTCCGCGCGCGGATCGAGAACATCTACGCGCACGGCGGCTTCGCCTCCATCGACCCGGCCGACCTGCGCGGCCGGTTCCGCTGGTACGGGCTCTACACCCAGCGCAAGCCCGGCATCGACGGCGGCCGCACGGCCACGTTGGAGCCGGAGGAGCTGGACGACGAGTTCTTCATGCTCCGGGTGCGCTCCGACGGCGGTCGCCTGACCACCGAGCAGCTGCGGGTGCTGGGCGAGGTGTCGCAGACCTACGCGCGCGACACGGCCGACATCACCGACCGGCAGAACATCCAGTACCACTGGATCCGCATCGAGGACGTCCCCGCGATCTGGCGGAAGCTGGAGGGCGTCGGCCTGACCACGATGGAGGCCTGCGGGGACAGCCCCCGCGTGGTCCTCGGTTCGCCGGTCGCGGGCATCGCCGTGGACGAGGTGCTCGACGGCGGTCCGGCGATCGACGTGATCCTGGAGCGCTACATCGGCGACCCGGCGTTCTCGAACCTGCCGCGCAAGTTCAAGACCGCGGTGTCCGGTCTGCAGGACGTGGCGCACGAGATCCACGACATCGCGTTCGTCGGCGTGGAGCACCCCGAGCACGGACCCGGTTTCGACCTGTGGGTCGGCGGCGGCCTGTCCACCAACCCGATGATCGGCAAGCGGCTCGGCGCCTGGGTGCCGCGCGACGAGGTGCCGGACGTGTGGGCGGGCGTGATCAGCGTGTTCCGCGACTACGGCTACCGGCGGCTGCGGCACCGGGCGCGGATCAAGTTCCTGGTGGCGGACTGGGGGCCGGAGAGGTTCAGGGAGGTCCTCGAGACCGAGTACCTCAAGCGGAAGCTCGTCGACGGCCCCGCGCCGGAGGTGCCCGCCCAGCCGCGTGACCACATCGGCGTGCACCGGCAGAAGGACGGCCTGTTCTACGTCGGCGCGGCGCCGATCGCGGGCCGGGTGTCCGGGTCGACGCTCGTCGAGGTCTCCAAGGCCGTCGAGCGCGCCGGGTCCGGGCGGGTCCGCCTGACGCCGCAGCAGAAGCTCGTCGTGCTGGACGTGGCCGAGGCGGACGTGCCCGCGCTGCAAGGGGACCTGGCGAAGCTGGGGCTGCAGACCGAGCCGTCGCCGTGGCGGCGGGGCGTGATGGCGTGCACCGGCATCGAGTTCTGCAAGCTCGCGATCGTCGAGACCAAGGCCCGCGCGGTCGACCTGGTGAGCACGCTGGAGAAGACGCTGGCCGACATCGTCGGCGACATCGACACCCCGGTCAGCATCCACATCAACGGCTGCCCCAACTCGTGCGCCCGGATCCAGACCGCGGACATCGGGCTCAAGGGCCAGATCGTCACCGACGCCGACGGCGCCCAGGTCGAGGGCTTCCAGGTGCACCTCGGCGGCGGGCTCGGCCTGGACGCCGGGTTCGGCCGGAAAGTGCGCGGGCACAAGGTGACCGCCGCCGAGCTGTCCGGGTACGTCGAGCGGGTCGTGCGGGCGTACGTGGCGCAGCGGGTCGAGGGCGAGCGGTTCGCCCAGTGGGTCCTGCGCGCGGACGAGGGGGACCTGAAGTGAGCGCCACCGAGAGGGCGACGCCGTTCTACTGCCCGTACTGCGGGGACGAGGACCTGCGTCCCGAGGAGGAGCCGCACGCGGCCTGGCTCTGCACCGGCTGCCGCCGCGTTTTCACCGTGAAGTTCGTTGGACTGCACTTGCCACAGGAGGTGAAGCGATGACCACGGCTACCCGTTCCGAGGAGTTGAGGGTGATCGCGGAGGCCGCGTCGGTCGAGCTGGCCGACGCCACCGCCGCGGAGGCGCTGGAGTGGACCGCGCGGACGTTCGGGGAGAGCTGGATCGTCGCCTCGAACATGCAGGACGCGGTGCTGATCGACCTCGCCGTGAAGGCGAAGCCGGACATCGACGTCCTGTTCCTGGAGACCGGGTACCACTTCGCCGAGACCATCGGCACCCGTGACGCGGTGGACCTGGTCTACCCGGACGTGCACATCGTCAACGCCGCCGCCGAGCAGTCCGTCGCCGACCAGGAGGCCGAGTTCGGCCTGCTGAACAAGACCGACCCCGGCCGGTGCTGCGCGCTGCGCAAGGTCGTGCCGTTGCAGCGGACGCTGGCCCGGTACGACGCGTGGGTCACCGGCGTGCGCCGGGTCGACGCGCCGACGCGGGCGACCACGCCGATCGTGCAGTGGGACGAGCGCAACGGGCTGGTCAAGGTCAACCCGATCGCCACGTGGTCCGACGACGAGTTCAACGCCTACATCGCCGAGCACGGGATCCTGGAGAACCCGTTGGTGCAGGCCGGTTACCCCTCGATCGGCTGCGCGCCGTGCACCGCCAAGCCGCTGCCGGGCCAGGACGCCCGCAGCGGACGTTGGGCGGGCATGGCCAAGACGGAATGCGGTCTCCACGGATGAGCGCCCCCACGCAACAGACCACGTTGGATCGCCTCGAATCCGAGGCGATCCACATCTTCCGCGAGGTCGCGGGCGAGTTCGACCGGCCGGTGATCCTCTTCTCCGGCGGCAAGGACTCCACGCTGCTCGTGCACCTGGCGATCAAGGCGTTCTGGCCCGCTCCGGTGCCGTTCCCGCTGCTGCACGTCGACACCGGGCACAACTTCGACGAGGTCATCGAGTTCCGCGACGAGGTGGTCGCCCAGCACGGGCTGCGGCTGGAGGTCGCGAAGGTCCAGGACTGGATCGACGACGGCAGGCTCCAGGAGCGCCCGGACGGCACGCGCAACCCGTTGCAGACCGTGCCGCTGCTGGACTCGATCACCTCGCACAAGTACGACGCGGTGTTCGGCGGCGGCAGGCGCGACGAGGAGCGGGCGCGGGCGAAGGAGCGCATCTTCAGCCTGCGCAACGCCTTCGGCCAGTGGGAGCCGCGCCGCCAGCGCCCCGAGCTGTGGAACCTCTACAACGGACGGCACCGCGCGGGCGAGCACGTGCGGGTGTTCCCGCTGTCCAACTGGACCGAGCTCGACGTGTGGAACTACATCGAGCGCGAGGGCATCGAGCTGCCGTCGATCTACTACTCGCACCAGCGCGACGTGTACCTGCGCGACGGCATGTGGCTGACCGAGGGCCCGTGGGGCGGCCCACGGCCCGAGGAGACGGTGCTGCACAAGACCATCCGCTACCGCACGGTCGGCGACGGCTCGTGCACCGGCGCCGTGGAGTCCGAGGCGTCCGACATCCGCGAGGTCATCGCCGAGGTGGCCGCCTCGCGGCTCACCGAGCGCGGCGCGACCCGCGCGGACGACCGCTTGTCCGAAGCAGCCATGGAAGACCGCAAGCGGGAGGGCTACTTCTAAATGAGCGACCTGTTGAGGCTGGCGACGGCGGGCAGCGTGGACGACGGGAAGTCCACGCTGGTCGGACGGCTGCTGTACGACACCAAGTCGGTGCTGGCCGACACGCTCGACGCCGTGCACCGCGCGAGCGCCGACCGCGGCCTGACCACCCCGGACCTGTCGCTGCTGGTGGACGGCCTGCGCTCGGAGCGCGAGCAGGGCATCACGATCGACGTGGCGTACCGGTACTTCGCCACCGACAAGCGCTCGTTCGTGCTCGCCGACACCCCCGGCCACGTGCAGTACACCCGCAACACGGTGACCGGCGCGTCCACGGCGCAGCTGGCGATCCTGCTGGTGGACGCGCGCAAGGGCGTGATCGAGCAGACCCGTCGGCACGCGGCCGTGCTGGCGCTGCTGGGCGTGCCGCGGCTCGTGCTGGCGGTGAACAAGATCGACCTCGTCGACTTCGACGAGACCACGTTCGGCCGCATCTCCAAGGAGTTCACCGCGCACGCGACAGCGCTGGGCTACAGCCCGGACGCGGTGGTGCACATCCCGGTGTCGGCCCTCGCGGGCGACAACGTGGTGGAACACTCGACCAACACCCCGTGGTACTCCGGGCCGACCTTGCTGGAGCACCTGGAGGGCGTCCCCGTCGAGGCCGACCCCCACGACGCCGTGTTCCGCTTCCCCGTCCAGTACGTGATCCGCCCGCGCACGGCGGAGCACCCGGACTACCGGGGCTACGCCGGGCTCGTGGCGTCGGGCACGGTCAAGGTGGGCGACGAGGTCGTCGCCCTGCCCGCCGGGCTGCGCAGCACGGTGGCGGGCATCGACACCTACGACGGGCCGCTGACCGAGGCGGCGGCGGGCCAGTCCGTGACGCTGCTGCTGACCGACGACCTGGACATCTCGCGCGGCGACCTGGTCGCCGAGGCGGGCACCCCACCCGAGGTGACCGACGAGTTCGACGCCACCCTGTGCTGGCTGTCGGAGAAGCCGCTGTCGCCCGGTGCCCGCGTACTGGTCAAGCACGGCGCGCGCACCGTGCAGGCGATCGTCACCGAGCTGCGCGCGCGCTTCGACGAGCAGCGACTGGCCAGTGTGGACAGTCCGACCTCGTTGGGGCTCAACGAGATCGGCCGGGTGGCGATCCGCACGTCCGAACCGCTCCCGCTCGACGGGTACTACAGCAGCAGGCGCACCGGGGCCTTCCTGGTGATCGACGCGGCCGACGGCGGCACGCTCGCCGCGGGCCTCGTGGGCGCGGGCCTGCCGGTGCTGGACGGCGTCGACAGCTGTACCGAGGGCGGGAACACCGCCCCCTCGGCCTCCGACGACCACGCCCTCGTCTCCCCCGGTCCCTGAAGATCCCCGAAAGGTCCCCGCTGCCGTGAGCACGAACCGCAGACTCCTCGCCACGTCCCTCGCCGTACTGACGACCTTCGCCGCGCTCGCGGGCTGCTCGCGCGCGGGCAGCGGTGACACCGCGGCCGCCCCCGCCGCCTCCGACGACAAGGGCCCGGCCGCCGAGGTGCGGCTCGGCTACTTCCCCAACGTCACGCACGCCGCCGCGCTGATCGGCGTGGACAAGGGCCTGTTCGCCAAGGAGCTCGGTTCCACCAAGCTGACCACCCAGACGTTCAACGCCGGTCCCGACGAGGTCAACGCCCTGCTCGGCGGCTCGCTCGACGTGGCGTTCATCGGCTCCGGCCCGGCCATCAACGCCTACTCGAAGTCCAAGGGCGAGGCCGTCCGGCTGGTCGCCGGCGCGACCTCGGGCGGCGCGCAGCTCGTGGTGAAGTCGGACATCAACTCCGCGGCGGACCTCAAGGGCAAGACCATCAGCACCCCGCAGCTGGCGAACACGCAGGACGTCTCGTTCAAGAAGTGGCTGGTGGACCAGAAGATCGCCGCGGGCAGCGGGCCGGACCAGGTCAACGTGACCAACACCGAGAACGCGGCGAGCCTGGACCTGTTCAAGCAGGGCGGGATCCAGGGCGCCTGGGCGCCGGAGCCGTGGTCCTCGCGGCTGGTGCTCGACGCCGGTGCCAAGGTGCTGGTCGACGAGAAGACCCTGTGGGACCAGGGCAAGTTCCCGACCACGGTGATCATCGTGCGCACCCAGTTCCTCAAGGAACACCCGCGGACCGTGGAGGCGCTGCTCAAGGGCGAGGTGGCCGCGATCGACTGGGCGACCTCGAACAAGGCCGAGGCCAAGACCACCGTCAACAACGCGCTGAAGGCGTTGACCTCCAAGGCTCTCGGCGAACCGGTGCTGGACCGCGCGTTCGAGAACATCGAGCTGACCGTGGACCCGCAGGCCAAGCACTTCCCGCAGCTGGCCAAGGACGCGGTCACCGCGGGCGTGTCGAAGGAGGCGGCGGACGTGACCGGTTTCGCCGACTTCACGCTGCTGAACAAGGTGCTCTCCGCCGCGGGCAAGACGACCGTCGACACCGCGGGCCTGGACAAGAAGTAGCCGGACGGCCGAGGAAAAGGCAGGCACACCATGACCGCCACGCTTGAGGCTCCCACCCCCTCCCACGTCGACGCCGCCGTGACGCTGTCCGGGGTGCGCAAGGCGTTCGGGCACGGCCCGAACGCGGTGCTCGCGCTGGACGGCGTCGACCTGACGGTCGCGCCGGGTGAGTTCGTGTGCCTGCTGGGCGCGTCGGGCTGCGGCAAGAGCACGCTGCTCAACCTGGTCGCCGGGCTCGACGCGCCCACCTCCGGCAGCATCGCGCTGACCACCTCGCGGCCCGCCGTGATGTTCCAGGAGGCGGCGCTCATGCCGTGGCTCACCGCCGTGCGCAACGTCGAGCTGCCGCTGCGGCTGGCCGGGCTGAAGCGCGGTGCCCGGCGCGCCAAGGCTAACGAGCTGCTCTCGCTGGTGCGGCTCGGCGAGGCGGGCGGCAAGCGTCCGCACGAGCTGTCCGGCGGCATGCGCCAGCGGGTCGCGCTGGCCCGCGCGCTGGCGTCCACCCTGGGCAGCGCCGAGGAGGGCACCCCCGGCCTGCTGCTGATGGACGAGCCGTTCGCCGCGCTCGACGCGATCACCCGCGACGTGCTCCAGGCGGAGCTGGTCCGGGTGTGGCGGGAGACCGACACCGCCATCGTGTTCGTCACCCACGACGTGCGCGAGGCCGTGCGGCTGGGCCAGCGCGTCGTGCTGCTCTCGTCGCGACCCGGCCGGGTCGTGCGTGAGTGGGGCGTCGACGGCCTGGCGGGCGCGGACGAGACGGAGACCATCGAGGAGATCACCGCGCACCTCCGGGAGGTGATCAGTGGCCACGCCGCAGCCTCCTGAGACCCTGGAGGCCGACCGCGGGCTCGCCGCGGTCGGCGCCGGTCTGGACGCGTTGGACGCGCCGCCCCAGGACCACCGGAGGTCGGCCGGGCAGCGGTTCCTGCACACCGCCGTGCCGCCGATCGTGGCGTTCGCGCTGCTGGTCGGCGCGTGGCAGGCGCTGTGGGCGTCCGCGATCTGGCCGGAGTTCCAGCTGCCCGCGCCGCTGGCCGTGTGGGACACGGTCTGGACGACGGTCCGGTCCGGCGACGCGGGCGAGATCCTGTGGACCTCGGTGTCCCGCGCGGTGTTCGGGTTCGCCATCGCCGTGGTCATCGCGACGCCGCTGGGCCTGCTGGTCGCGAAGGTGCGGGTGGTCCGCGCGGCCATCGGCTCGCTGCTGACCGGCCTGCAGAGCCTGCCGTCGGTGGCGTGGGTGCCCGCCGCGATCCTGTGGTTCGGCCTCACCCCGTCCGCGATCTACTTCGTGGTGCTGATGGGGTCCGTGCCGTCGATCGCGAACGGGCTGGTGTCGGGCATCGACCAGATCCCGCCGCTGCTCCCCCGCGTCGGGCAGGCGCTCGGCGCGGGCAGGCTGTCGTCGGCGCGGCACATCCTGCTGCCCGCCGCCCTCCCCGGCTACCTCGCGGGGCTCAAGCAGGGCTGGGCGTTCTCGTGGCGGTCGCTGATGGCCGCGGAGATCATCGCGACCTCACCGCAGCTGGGGCTCGGCCTCGGCCAGTTCCTGCACAACGGCCAGTCCCTCAACGACATCTCCATGGTGATCGCGGCCATCTTCCTGATCCTCCTGGTCGGGATCGGCATCGAGCTCCTGCTCTTCCGCCCCCTCGAACGGGCCGTGCTGCGCGCCCGCGGCCTCACCGGAGCACTCTGATGACACCGCTCGTCGCCGTCGCGCACGGCAGCCGCGACCCGCGTTCCGCCGCCACCGTGGCGGAGCTGCTGGACGTGGTCCGCGCCCTGAACCCGGCCCTCGACGTCCGCGCGGCGTTCCTCGACCTGTCCGCGCCGCGGCTGGGCGACGTGCTGCGCGCCGTGCACGGCGAGGGCCACCACCGGGCCGTGGTCGTGCCCTTGTTGCTGGGCAAGGCCTTCCACGCCCGCGTGGACGTGCCGGGCGCGGTGGCCGAGGTGCGCCGCCTCTTCCCGCGCCTGGCCGTGACCACCACCGATGTCCTCGGCCCCGACCCGTGGCTCGAGTCGGCCGCGCTGCGCAGGCTCACCGAGGCGGGCGTCCGGCCCGGCGACCGCTCCACCGGCGTCGTGCTGGCGGGCGCGGGCTCCTCGCACGCCCCGGCGAACGCCGCCGTGACGGCGATGGCCGACCGCTGGTCCGCCCGCTCCGGCTGGGCGGGCGTCGAACCCGCGTTCGCCTCCGCCGCGTCCCCCGACGTGAGCACCGCCGTGGCCCGGCTGCGCGCCCGCGGCGCGACCCGCGTCGCCGTCGCGTCCTGGTTCCTGGCACCGGGTCTGCTGCCCGACCGGATCACCGCGCAGGCGCTGGCCCAGGACCCGGACGCCCGGATCGCCGCCCCGCTCGGGGCCGACCCGGAGGTCGCCGAGCTGGTGCTGCACCGCTACTCGACCGCGTTGGCGGGGCTCGACGTTCGGCAGTACGCGTAACTCGTCCGATCGAGCGACAGGGACTTGACGTGAAACTTACTCACAAGTAGTCAGTTAAGGCACGCCGCTTCCACTGGATGCCCTCCCACCTCAACGGGGAGAGGGAAACATGAAGAAGCTAGCCGGAATCGCCGCGATGGCCCTGCTGCTCGCGACGAGCGCACCCGCGTCCGCCGCCCCCAGCGCGGTGACCTACAAGCTGAAAGCCACGGCACTCGGCCAGAGCGCCGAGTTCACCCTCGACCAGACCCTGGACGCGACCGCGCCGGAGACCGCCGCACCGGGCGGCACCGTCACCGCCGTGATCGACCCCGCACCGAACAAGGTGCCCGCCTCGGCGGGCGGGTACACCGTGCGCGAGATCAAGACCATCACCCTGAAGCTGCCCGTGCCCGCCAACGCCACCTTCCGGTCCGCCACCGCCACCGGCGGCGCGGGCCTCGGCAACGGCACCCCCACCGTCTCGCTGTCGGGCACCGACGTGGTCCTCAAGATCGCGGGCCCGATCAAGGGCGGCGCCGACTTCGAACTGC
Organism: Umezawaea tangerina; assembly: GCF_003002815.1. Lineage (GTDB taxonomy): Bacteria > Actinomycetota > Actinomycetes > Mycobacteriales > Pseudonocardiaceae > Umezawaea > Umezawaea tangerina. Next base: position 83,596 of record NZ_PVTF01000012.1, read on the forward strand.
CCACCATCACCCTCAACCTGACGGCGGGCGCCTCCGGCACGATCACCACGAAGCTCGGCGGCACCAGCTACACCGCCCCCGGCCTCACCTTCACCGCCACCATCACCGCCCTCGGCTTCCCGATCGACGCCCCCGCCACCGGCTACCCCGACCCCAACCCCGCCCTCACGACCACCACCATCGGCTGACCGGTCCCCGCGTGGGGTTCTCCGGAACCCCACGCGGCCCCAGGGCGTGGACCAGCGGTCCAGCAACCACTTCCGTGTCGGACGTGATTGCCTCTCGGGCAAGTCCGGATGGGACGCCCGTTGACACAGCGGATCAACGGCCGTGGCGTTGGAGGTTGAGGGGCGAAGTGTTCCTGCCGGACAGCACTACGGACATCGGAGCCGAACAAGCGCGAAGCCCAGGCAGCGACCGTCCGGACGCCGACCTGGGCTCACTTCCTCCCCCTAGCGGGAAAGGCTGTCCCAAGGTTATGCCCGACGCCGCCGACTTCGGAAGTCCGGTCAACCGATCGTGTGCCCCTAGTCTGCGGACGCCGGCCGCGTGGTTGTGACCTGCTCCTCGCCCCAGCCCCTCACCGCTCCCCACGACCAGCCCGGACCGGGGATCGTAGAGTGCTGGGCATGGCAGATGAGCTGGTCCACTACGAGGTGCGGCGTGGCATCGCGACGATCACGCTGGACTCCCCCCGCAACCGCAACGCGCTCTCGGCACAGTTGCGCGGCGAACTCACCCAGCACCTGAAGGCGGCCGTCGCCGACGACGGGGTGCGGGTCGTGGTGTTGAGCCACACGGGCAGCGTGTTCTGCTCGGGGATGGATCTGAAGGAGGCCGGTGGGGCTTCGGCGAACCAGCAGGGGGTGAACGAGTTCCCGGCGATCCTGGAGCGGATCTGGACCAGCCCGAAGCCGGTGGTGGCGCGGTTGGCCGGGCCGGCGCGGGCCGGTGGGGTGGGGATCGTGGCGGCCTGCGACATCGCGGTGGCGGTGGAGACGGCGACGTTCGCGTTCAGCGAGGTGCGGATCGGGGTGGTGCCCGCGGTGATCTCGGTGACGGTGCTGCCCCGGCTGCTGCCGCGGGCGGCGCACGAGCTGTTCCTGACAGGCGAGGTGTTCGGGGCGCAGAGAGCCCAGGAGATCGGTCTGATCAACTCGCAGGTCCCCGTCGACGGGCTCGACGACGAGGTCGCGCGGTACACCGGCATGCTGGCGTTGGGGGCGCCGAACGCGTTGGCGTCGACGAAGCGGATGCTCCAGCAGCCGCGCGCGACGAACCTCGGCGACGTGTTCGCGGACATGCTGGAGCTGTCCGCCAAGCACTTCGGCGGAGCGGAGGGGCAGGAGGGGATCGCCGCGTTCGTGGAGAAGCGGAAGGCCTCCTGGGTGCCCGCCGAGGAGGACTAGAACCAGCCCGTGCACTCGATGTGGCCCTGCGAGGAGCCGCAGGCGCGCATGAGCTTGCCGTCGTTGCTGAACGCGTCGGTGTGCTTGCTGCCGCTGTTGTCGATGCGGGTGTAGCCGAGGAAGCCCTGGTAGCCGGAGCCGTCGGGCTTGCGGCGGTCTGTCCAGATCTCCTCGCCGTTGGTGCCGCTGGAGATGCGGCCCCACGCGCACTTCGTCTTGTTGGACGCCCTGAGCTCGACGACCCGGCCGGTCACCATGACGACCGGGTTGTCGCCGTTGGCGACGTCGAACGGGGTGATGGCGTGCTCGTAGTCGCAGCCGGGGTCGGAGGTGGCGTGGGCGGGTGCCGCCGCGAGGGCGGTGAGGGTGGCGGCGGTGGTCAGGAGGGCGGCAAGGCGAAGGGGATTCATGGGACGACACTGTCCCGGTTGGCTCCGGAGTTCGCAGCACGGACCGTTACCGCGGCGTTACGGACGGTTGGTGGCGCGGTAGTAGCCGAGGCTGCCGATGCGCGAGTCGGCCCGTGCGACCTCGGCGGCGTCGGCGAAACCAGCCTCGGTCAGCAGGTTGACCACCGAGCCGTTCGCGTAGTCGTGGGCGTGGGCGGAGTGCCTGCGGGACAGGGCCTTGGGCTCCTTGTGGTCGAAGTCGGCGAGGTGCAGGCGGCCGCCGGGCACGAGGACGCGGCGGGCCTCGCGCAGGGCGCCGAGCTTCTGCTCGCCGGGCAGGTGGTGGAACATGAACGAGGACAGGACGCGGTCGACGCTCCCGTCGGCGTAGGGCAGGTCGTCGGCGTAGCCGTGGTCGAGCTTCAGCTCGATGCCCGCGCGGGCCGCCTTGCGGGCGGCGATGGCGAGCACCTTGGCGTCCGGGTCGAGACCGATGGCGGTGGCGTCCGGCACGGCCGACTTCACCAGGTGCAGGACGTTCCCGGTGCCGCAGCCGATCTCCACGACGGTCGCGCCGGGCTCGACGCCCGCCTGGGCGACGAGCCGCCAGTGCAGCCCCTTGGCGCCCGAGAGCTTGCTGACCACGTCGTAGAACGGCAGCAGCAGCTTGTTCCGCCCCATCGCGGGCAGGTAGTCGCGCTCGGTGTCGGTCGTCATGGCATCCCCCAGCAGGTACGAAGTTCGGTGGCTGGCTGTTAGCCTTCCAACGCCTCCACCTGCGGACAAGACACGAAGTGCGGCTCTGATGGAACTATCTTCCGGTCCCGGTGATCTCCTCCGCCGGTCGCGGCGCAACGCGCAGGGCGTCCTCGTCGTCGACTACGTCCGCGCCGCCGGGCTGCCGTCGGTGACGGTGGTGCACTGGGTCGGCGACCGGCACGAGCACCCGTTGACGCTGGACGCGCACGCCCACGACTTCCTGGTGCTGTTCTACGTCCAGCGCGGCGAGGCGAGCCTGCGGGTGGACGGGAGGGACTGGCCGTTGACGGCCGGTGACGCGTTCGTCGTCGCGCCGGGCACGGTGATCACGCCGGCCAGGGGCCGGATCGGGGACGACGCGGAGAGCTGGGCGGTGTTCTTCCCGGCCGACGCCGTCGACCCGGCGGCCGCGGCCCCGCTGGCGTCCTGGCGCACCCATCCCCTGCTGTCCCCGTTCATCGGGAACCACCGCGGCGGCGGGCAGCGCCTGCACGTGCCCGCCGAGCAGCGCGCGGCGTGGCTCGGGCACCTGGCCGACCTCGAGGAGGAGCTGCGCGGCAGGCGCGACGGGTACGCCGACGCGGCCCGCGCGCACCTCGCGCTGCTGCTGGTGCGGCTCGGTCGGCTGCACGTCGACGTGCCGGGGGACGCGGCCGTGGAACCGCTGCTGGCCGCGGTGTTCGAGGTCGTCGAGAACCGCTACCACGAGCCGATCTCGCTGCGGGACGTCGCGGAGGCCGTCGGTCTGACGACCGGGCACCTCACCACAGCCATCGGCAAGCGGACCGGGCGGACCGTGCAGCAGTGGATCACCGAGCGCCGGATGCGGGAGGCGCGGCGGCTGCTCGCGGACACCGACCTGACCGTCGCGGAGACCGCGCACCGGGTCGGCTACCGGGAGGCGGGGTACTTCATCCGCCGGTTCCGCGCCGCGCACGGCGTGACGCCGTCGGCGTGGCGGGAGGCGGGCCGGTGAGCGCGCGGCTCAGTCGGTGCGGACGAGCGTGAGCACGCGGTCGCCGAGCTCGGCGCTGCGGCGCACGGCGTCCTCGAGCACGGCGCTCACGCTGTCGTAGCCGCGCGGGTCGTGCCGGGCCAGCTCGGCCGGGCGCGGCCAGATCAGCACGTGCTCGCCGGGCGGCAGCCAGGACAGGTCGGTCAGCGAGTCGTAGAGCGCGTCCAGGTTGTGCCCGAACCACTCCGGGAACGACAGCGCGGCGGCGATCGCCTCCATGGCCTCGTGCCTGGTCGTCACGGCCTCGCCGCGCAGCACGTGCGGGTGCGCGCCGCGGTCGCGGGCCGCCTTCACGGCCTCCTGGACGCTCACTTGCGCACGTCCACGACGACGAAGGAGTCGTAGTGGTCGCCGGTGTAGTAGACCTCCCGCTGCCCGCCGGTGATCAGCCGCCGCGCGCCGCGGTCGGGACTTCCCGGAGTCGGCACGGTGTACTCCTTGTAGTAGTCGCCCGCCTTGGCGGGCAGGCGCTTCTCGCGGTTCTGGAACTCGACGCCGTCGTTGCGCGGGTACGGGAACGGCCCGTTCTTCTCGATCAGCTTCCACGTGTCGGCGGCCTGCGACGGCAGGCTCGACAGCGGCTTCACGTCCAGCCCGGACTCCGTGCCCGCCACCGCGCCGCCGGGGGCCGCCGACGTGGACTTCCCCGGTGCCGCGGGTTTCGCCGACGACGAGGTCGGACCGCTCGACGGCGTGGAGGAGGACGTCAGGTCCTTGAAGACCCATCCGAAGACGACCAGGGCGATCAAACCGATGAGGGCGACGGAGAGCCGCCTACCAGGAGTCACCGGGTCAGCCTACGAACCGCCGCCGGGGCGCAGCGGGTGGGGCTCGCGGATGTCCGTCGGCAACGTCCCGACGGGCGGCTCGGCGTCCTTGTGCGGGGTCACGCGGGCCGTCGTGCGGTCCACGACCCGGTCGATGAGCCGCGCCGCGAACAGGCAGATGGGCAGCATGACCGCCATCATCATCGGGAACTGGAGCACGAAGGGCAGCTGGGTGAGCCACAGCTCGACCCCGTCCCACCACTGCGCGATCGCGTCCGGCACGACACCGAGCCTAGCGCCGTGACGCGCCTCACCGCAGGCCGACCAGGTCGGCTGGGTTATGTTCCGTGCATGTTCGCCGTCTACGCAGCCGAGCCGAGCCCGCAGGACCCCCTTGCCGCGCTGAGGGTGGGTGAGCGGCCGGAGCCCGAGGTCCCGGACGGCTGGGTGCGGGTCGGGGTGCGCGCGGCCAGCCTGAACATGCACGACCTGTGGACGCTGCGGGGTGTCGGCATCAAGGCCGACCGGTTCCCGATGATCCTGGGCTGCGACGGCGCCGGCGTGCTCGACGACGGCACCGAGGTCGTGTTGCACTCCGTGATCGGCGACCCGGACTGGTCGGGCGACGAGACCCTCGACCCCGGCCGCACGCTGCTGACCGAGAAGCACCAGGGCACGTTCGCCGACCACGTCGTGGTGCCGAGGAGGAACGCGCTGCCCAAGCCCGCCGGGCTGTCGTTCGCCGAGGCGGCCTGCATGGGCACGGCGTGGCTGACCGCGTACCGGATGCTGTTCGTGAAGTCCGGGCTGCGCCCCGGCCAGACGATGCTGGTGCAGGGCGCGTCCGGCGGTGTGTCGACCGCGCTGGTGCAGCTCGGCCGCGCCGCCGGGTACCGGGTGTGGGTGACCGGCCGCACCGAGGAGAAGCGCGCGCTCGCCGAGTCGCTGGGCGCGCACGCGACGTTCGAGTCCGGCGCGCGCCTGCCCGAGCGGGTCGACGCGGTGTTCGAGACGGTCGGCAAGGCCACCTGGTCGCACTCGATGAAGTCGCTCAAGCCGGGCGGCATCGTGGTGATCTCCGGTGCCACCAGCGGTGACGCCACCGGTGCCGAGCTGCAGCGGCTGTTCTTCCTCCAGCTGCGCGTGGTCGGCTCGACCATGGGCACCCGCGAGGAGCTCGGCGACCTGCTGGCGTTCTGCGCGCTCAACGACCTGCGCCCGCAGATCGGCCTCGAACTGCCGATGGAGCGCGCCGAGGAAGGCCTCAGGAGCATGCTCGACGGCGAGACCGCCGGGAAGATCGTCTTCACCCGCTAGCCCCCGACGTGCGCGCCTCCGCGTGGAGGCGCGCACGAGCCGGTCAGGCTCCCTTGAGCAGCTCCAGGATCACCGACGGGTCCTGAGCGCCGGAGACACCGCGGTTGCCGACGACGAACGTGGGCACGGACCGCACGCCGATGGCGATGCCCTCGGCCAGCTCCTGGCGCACCCGCGCCGCCAGTGCCTCGTCGCGCAGCGCCTCCTCGGCACCGGTGAGCCCGGCCTCGCCCGCCAGCTCCACCAGCGTCTCCGGGTCGCCGAGGTGCGCGCCCTCGGTGAAGTTGGCCCGGAACAGCCGCTCCTGCACCGCTTCCTGCACGCCCTGGTCGGCGGCGAGGGCGATCAGCTTGTGCGCGTCGAGCGTGTTGGCCTGGCGGGTCTTGTCCAGGTGGTACTCGAGCCCGACCCCCGCGGCGACCTCGGCCACCCGCTTGTGGGCACCCGCCACGGCGTCCGCGCCGCCGAACTTCACGGCCAGCGCCTCGGTCATCGGCGCGCCGTCGTTGGGCGAGCCCGGATCCAGCTGGAACGGGCGCCAGCGCACCTCGACGGGCTCACCGTCCCAGGCCTCCAGGGCGCTCTCCATCTTGCGCTTGCCGATGTAGCACCAGGGACAGACGACGTCCGACCACACTTCGAGTCTCACGACAGGTGGCAACACGGCGTCGGCCGACCTTGTTCCCCGTGTCGCCGAGCGCCCCCGCCGGTCGTAGGTTCGATCAAGGCGCACGACGGCGAAGGGAGACGACGATGTCCTCGACGCAAGGCGGCTTCGGCCGCGGGTCCGGGGTGTTCCGCCGCAAGCCCATCGAGCGGATAGACGAGGGCGGCGGGGAGTCGCTGAGCCGGACGCTGGGGCTGTGGCAGCTCACCGCGATCGGCATCGGCGGCATCATCGGCGCCGGGATCTTCTCGCTCGCGGGCGCGGTGGCCAACAAGACGGCGGGTCCGGCCGTGCTGGTGTCGTTCCTGGTCGCGGGGATCGCGAGCGCGGCGGCCGCGTTCTCCTACGCGGAGTTCGCCGGGATGATCCCGAAGGCAGGGTCGGCCTACACCTACGGCTACGCCGTGCTGGGCGAGATCGTCGGCTGGTTCATCGGCTGGGACCTGCTGCTGGAGTACACCGCGATCGTGGCGGTGGTGGCGATCGGCATCAGCGGCTACTTCACCGAGCTGCTGTCGCTGCTGCACGTCCGCCTGCCCGCGTGGATGCTCGGCGCTCCGGGGACGGAGACCGGCGACGTCGCGGCGGGCAGCTACAAGGTGAACCTGTTCGCGGTGCTGCTGTGCCTGCTGATCGCGTTCGTGCTGAACCAGGGCATGCGCAACGCCGCCAGGTTCGAGACGGTCCTGGTGTACCTCAAGGTCGCCATCGTGCTGCTCGTCGTCGCGGTCGGCGTCTTCCACATCGACACCGACAACTACGACCCGTTCTTCCCGTTCGGGATCTCCGGGGCGCTGACCGGCGCGGCGACGGTGTTCTTCGCGGTGTTCGGCTACGACGCGATGAGCACGGCGGCCGAGGAGTCGAAGGACTCCCAGAAGCACATGCCCAAGGCGATCCTCTACTCGCTGGCCATCTCGATGGTGCTGTACGTGCTCGCCTGCCTCGTGCTCACCGGCATGGTCGACTACCGGGACGTCGACGCGGAGAGCGCGTTCGCCACCGCCTTCGCCGACATCGGCCTGCCCGCGCTGGGCGTGGTCGTGTCGGTCGGCGCGATCCTCGGCATCACGACGGTGCTGTTCACGTTCCTCATGGGCGCCAGCCGGGTCGGCTACTCGATGAGCCGCGACGGCCTGCTGCCGCCGTGGTTCGGCAAGACCCACCCGACCAGGCACGTACCGAGCCGGTTCACCTGGGTACTCGGCGGCGCGGCCGCGGTGATCGCCGGGTTCCTGCCGATCGCCGAGGCGGCCGAGCTGACCAACATCGGCATCCTGCTGGCGTTCGTGGTGGTGTGCGTCGCGGTCATCGTGCTGCGCTACCGGCAGCCCGACCTGCCGCGCGGCTTCCGCACCCCCGGCATGCCGGTCGTGCCCGTGATCGGCGTGGTGTTCTCACTGTGGCTGATCACGTTCCTCAACCCCACCACGTGGCTGCGGTTCGCCGTCTGGTTCGCCATCGGCCTCGTCGTGTACTTCGCCTACAGCCGCAGGCACTCCGCGCTGGAGGAGTCGGGCTGACCACCGGTCGACCACGTCGGCGAGCACGGCCATCGGCAGCGGACCGCCACCGAGCACGAGGTCGTGGAACGCCTTCAGGTCGAACGCGGCGCCGAGCCGCTGTTCGGCCTCCCGGCGCAGGCGCTGGAACTCCAGCCGTCCCACCATGTACGCCAGCGCCTGGCCGGGGTTCTCGACGAACCGGTCGACCTGCGACCGGATGTCCGCCTCGGCCATGGCCGTGCTGGCCCGCAGGTACTCGACCGCCCGGTCGACGGACCAGCCGAAGGCGTGCATCCCGGTGTCGACCACCAGCCGGGCCGCGCGCGCCGAGTCCTGCGCGAGCATGCCGAGCCGGGCCACGTCGTCGGTGTAGAGGCCCATCTCGTCGGCGAGCCGCTCGGCGTAGAGGCCCCAGCCCTCGGTGTAGGCCTCGACCACCGCGATGCGGCGGATCAGGGGCAGGTCGCCGAGCTCCTGGGCCAGCGCGATCTGGAGGTGGTGGCCGGGTACGCCCTCGTGGAACGCGAGCGCCTCGCCGATGGTGCGGTCCTGCTCGCCGGGCCGGCGGGTGTTCACGAAGTACGTGCCCGGCCGCGAGCCGTCCAGCGCCGGGTCCACGTAGTAGCCCAGCGGCGCGGTCGACTCGGCCGCCTCGGGCACGCGTTCGACCGCGCACTCCCCGCGCGGCAGCCTGCCGAACCACCGCGGCGCCACGGCCAGCGCCCGGTCGACGGTCGCTTCGGCGGCGGCCAGCATCCCGTCGGCGTCCGCCCAGCGCAGCGCCGGGTCGGTGCGGACCCGCTCCCGGACCGCCTCGACGGTGGTCAGCCCGAAGACGCGGGACCCGACCTCCAGGTACTCCCGCTCCAGCTCGGCGACCAGCTCCAGTCCCGTCCGGTGCAGCTCCTCCGGACTCGCCGAGGTGGTGGTGAACCGGCGCACCAGACCGGCGTACATCGCCGCGCCACCGGGCAGCGCGCACAGGCCGGGGCGGTCGTCGCCGCGGCCTTGGGGCGCGATCTCGTCGTGCAGGAACGCGCGGTAGGCGGCGAACGCGGGCCTGACCTCCTGCTCCAGCAACCGGAGGCGCTTGGCGTCGCGCGGGCCGTCCAGCTCCGGGGTGCGCAGCGGGTCGCCGTCCGGGTCGGCCAGGTAGCGGTCCAGGAAGTCGACGGCCCTGCGCGCCAGCCGTGCCACCGGGACCACCCCGGCGGCCGCGGCCGCCCGTTGCCGGTCCGCCAGCTGCTCCAGGAACCGGGGGACGACCGAGAGGCGGGCCAGGTAGTCGAGCTGGCCGCGCTCGTCGACGGGCCGCACCAGCGGCAGCATGGTCAGCAGTCCCGCGGCGGACGCCCTCCAGACGTCGGCGCAGGTCAGCTCCGCGGGCAGGGCGTCGAGCCACTCGAGCAGCGCCGTGGCCTGGTCGGCCACCACCGCCGTGGTCGGGTCGCCGCCCACCGCCCGGCCCAGCACGTCCTCGGCACGGGCGCGCAGCGCCGACTCCGCCTCGACGCCGAGGTCGCGCAGCAGGTGGTCGCGGCCGGGCAGGCCGAGCAGGGTCGAGGACAGCGGCTCGGCGTCCAGGAGCAGGTCCATCATGGTGTCGGCGAGGTCGGCCATCTCAGGCGAACCGCCGTTCGACCAGGCCCGCCAACGCGTCCATCGGCAGCGGACCACTGGCCAGCACGAGGTCGTGGAACGCCCTGAGGTCGAACGCGTCGCCCTGCCGGGCGGAGGCCTCGGCGCGCAGGCGCTGGAACTCCAGGCGCCCCACCATGTACGCGAGCGCCTGACCCGGCTGCTCAACGTACCGGTCGGTCTCCGACTGGATGTCCACATCGGACAGCACGGTGTTCTCCCTCAGGTAGGCGACGACCTGGTCCCGGGTCCAGCCGAAGGCGTGCAGGCCGGTGTCGACCACCAGCCTGGCAGCCCGCATCGAGTCCAGCGCCAGCATCCCGAGGCGGGCGGTGGCGTCGCTGTAGAGCCCCATCTCGTCGGCGAGCCGCTCGGTGTAGAGCGCCCAGCCCTCGATGTGCGCCTCGATCGAGGCGATCCGGCGCAGCAGCGGCAGGTCACCGGTCTCCTGGAGCAGCGCGAGCTGGAAGTGGTGCCCCGGAACCGCCTCGTGGAACGCCGTGGCCTCCGCGAGCGTGCGGTCCTGCTCGGACGCCCGGTGGGTGTTCACGAAGTACGTGCCCGGACGCGCCCCGTCCATCGACGGGTCCAGGTAGTAGGCCCTCGGGGCGTTGGGCTCGTCGGCCTCCGGCACGCGTTCCACCGCGCACCGGGTGCTCGGCACGCGGCCGAACCAGGACGGCGCGACGGCCTCCGCGCGGGCGATCGTGGCGCGGGCGACGGCGAGCATCTCGTCGGGGTCGCGCCACCTCAGCGCCGGGTCGGCGCGCTTGCGCTCGCGGACCTCGGCGATCGTGCCGAAGCCCAGCTCCGCGTACTCCCGCTCCAGCCCGGCGATCAGGTCGAGCCCCGTCCGGTGCAGCTGCTCCGGTGTGCGGTCGGTCGTGGTGTGCATCCGCACGAGACTCGCGTAGGTCACGTCGCCGCCGGGCAGCGCGCACAGGCCCGGCCGGTCGTCCGGGCGGCCGTGCGCCACGACCTCGGCGAGCAGGAACCCGTGGTAGGCGGCGAACGCGGGCCGCACCTCCCGTTCCAGCAGCCGGTCGCGTTCCCGCGCGTTCGACGCGCCCAGTCCCGGCGTGCGCAACGGGTCCGCGGCCGGGTCGGCCAGGTAGCGCTCCACCCGCGCGGCCGCGGCCCGCACCAGGTGCGCGAGCGGCAGCCTCCCCGCGGCCAGGCCCGCGCGGTTCCGCTCGGTCACCTGCGCCAGGAAGCGGGGGACGGCGGCGAGCCTGGTCAGGTAGGCCCGCTCGGCCTCCTCCCCCGTCGGCCGCAGCAGCGGCAGCATGCCGAGCAGCCCGGTCACCGGGGCCGAGAGCGCCTCGGAGTAGGTGTGCTCGACCAGCCGGGCGTCGACCCGGCACACCACGGAGTCCGCCTGGTCGACCGCCACCGCGCGGGTCAGCTCGTCGAGGTCGTCGGCGGCACCGGCCCGTTCGGCGATCTCCACCGCCCGCGCCCGCAGCGCCCGTTCGCCGTCCTCGCCGACGTCGCGCAGCCGGTGGTCGTGGCCCGGTACCCCCAGCAGCGAGGCGAACAGCGGATCCGCGTCGAGAACCAGGTCCACCGCGTCCTCGACGAGATCGCCCACCGTCTACTCCCCAGCGAACCTGGCGGCGGCGTTCCGGATCGCCGTCCGCGCCTGGACGTCCAGCCTCCGCACCACTTCCGCGGCCGGTGCCGACTCGATCAAAGAGTAGGTCTGCCCGGCCCACAAGGACATCAGTTCGGGGTCACCGGTGGCGCGGATCGGCTTCGTCATCAGGTGCAGGTTCGGGTACGCGGCGGGCGCGTGCGCGGTGTTCTCGGTCAGGAACCGGTTCACCAGGCCGCGCGCGGGCCTGCCGCTGAACGCGCGGGTGAGCGCGGTCCTGCGGTTCTTCTCCTGCAACGCCATCCGGTAGCCGGGCGCGGTGCCCGCCTCCGGGCAGAGCAGGAACGCGGTGCCCAGCTGCGCGGCCACCGCGCCCGCGGTCACCACCGCGGCGACGTCCGCGCCGGTCGCCAGCCCACCCGCCGCGACCAGCGGGAGGTCGACGGCGGCGGCCACCAGCCGCAGCGCGGCCAGCGTGCCCAGCAGCTCGCCACCGCCGGGCGAGACGCCGTCGTCGGTGAGCGTGCCGCGGTGCCCACCGGCGTCCAGGCCCTGCACGCACAGCGCGTCCGCGCCGATCTGCGCCGCCTGCTTCGCCTCGGCCGGGGTCGTCACGGTCACCACGACGTACGAGCCCGCGGCGTGCAGCCGCCGGACCTCGTCGGCGCCGGGCAGGCCGAAGGTGAACGACACGACCGGGACGCGCATGGCCAGGACGAGCTCCAGCTTCGCCGGGTAGGAGTCGTCGTCCCACACCGGCGTGCCCGGCGTCACACCGGCCAGCGCGGCCTGGGCGGCCACCCGCTCCCGGTAGACCGAGAGGTCCACTGTGGACTGCGAGCCCGGCACGAACAGGTTCACGCCGAAGGGCTGGTCGGTCAGCCCGGAGACCTCCGCGAGCTGAGCGGCCAGCGCCTCCACGGTGAGCAGGCCGGCGGCCAGGAAACCCAGGCCACCGGCCGACCCCACCTCCGCGACCAGCTTCGGGGTGGACGCGCCACCCGCCATCGGCGCGGCGATCACGGGTACAGCCAGTCGTTCCAGCATGCACCCGAGGTTAATCCTTAAGGCAACGAATCCAGGTGCGGAGCCACCGCGTTCGCGAAGGCCCAGCCGTTGGACGCGTCCCAGTTGATCGACCACGTCATCGCGCCGCGGATCGTCGGGTACGTCGTCGACGGCTTGAACCCGCCGCAGTTCGTCCCCCTGGCCAGGCAGCTCAGCGCGTTGTTCACGGTCTGCGGCGAGACGTAGCCGCTGCCCGCGCCCGACGTCGACGCGGGCAGGCCGAGGCCGACCTGGTCGGCGCGCAGGCCGCCCTGGAGCTGGATGCAGGCGAGCGCGGTGATGAAGTCCACGTTCCCCTGGCTGTAGACCTTCTGGTCGCAGCCGAGCATCGAGCCGGAGTTGTAGTACTGCATGTTGACGATCGTCAGGATGTCCTTGATCGCCAGCGCCAGCTGGAAGTAGCCGCCCGCGGTGGACTGCATGTCGATGGTCTGCGGCGCCATCGTGATGATCTTGCCGCCGCCCGCGTAGATCTTGCGCAGCGCCGCGCCCATCTGGGTCGCGTTGATGCCGTTCTCCAGGTCGATGTCGACGCCGTCGAAGCCGTAGGTCGCGATCAGCGAGTTCACGCTGTTGGCGAAGTTGTTCGACGCCGTCGCGTCACCGACGCTGATGGTGCCGCGCTCGCCGCCGACCGACAGGATCACCTTCTGGCCGCGCGCCTTCACCGTCTTGATGTCGGCCTTGAACTGCGCGTCGGTGTACCCGCCCAGCGCGCTGGACAGACCGGGGTCGAGGTTGAACGTCACCGCGCCGGGTGTGCCCGACACCGCGTCCGCGAACGACACCGCGATGATGTCGTAGGTGGTCGGCACGTCGGCGATCTTCAGCACCCTGGCGCCGTTGTTGAAGTTCTGCCAGTAGCCCGTGAGCACGTGCTTCGGCAGCGACGTCGCGGGCGGCGGCGTCGTGGTCGTCGTCGTGGTGGTCGTCGTGGTCGTGGTCGTGGTGGTGGTCGTCGTGGGCGGCGTGCCCGGACCGTCCACGGCGACGTCGTCGGCGTAGTAGGCGGGCTGGCCGTACCAGCCGTGCAGGTAGATGGTCACCGTCGTGGCGGAGCCGCTGGTGAAGTCCACCGACAGCTGCGTCCACGACGCCGAACCGGGGGTCCAGGTGCTCTTCTCACCGGCGCTCGTGCCGGTCACGCCGAGGTAGGTGTAGCTGCCCTGCACCCACGCGGACAGCTTGTACGCGGTGTTCGGCACCACCGTCACGGTCTGCGAGCAGCGCGAGTTGTCCTGCCCCGCGGGCGTTCCCGCCAACGCGTAGGACCCCGTCCGCTTCGGACTGGTCACCGCCGCGGCCCCACCGGAACAGGTCCACGCGCTCGTGTTGCCCGCCTCGAAACCGAAGTTCCCCACCAGGTTCGCCGCGGACGCGTTCCCCACCACCAGCAGCCCGAGGCCCGCGAAGGCCACCAGCGCGCTCAGCGCCGCGATCAGCGCTCGTCTCGTCTTCGTACCCACGTGCACCTCACCAGATCCACTTCGGCGGCCACGGCCCGGACGCGTGATGTGGGCCACTCGAAAAATGGACTAGACCACTCCTCGCTGTCAAGACGTGGTGAGCCTGTTGGGCCGAAGGCGGTGTCCCCACTGGGCCGAACGGCCCGATCCCGAGAAATCGTGTTTGGTCCGTGGTCAACTGGGAACGCACTCACCAGACAGGCACGCGGTCGTCCGACCGTGGAAGTCGGAGGAAGCCATGACCTTCACGCTCCCTGATGCCGTCAACCTGGCCCGCCGCGCTCACGAGGGCCAGGTCGACAAATCCGGAAATCCCTACATCGACCACCCGCTGCGCGTCATGACCCGCGTGGAGGGCGACGCCGAGCAGATGGCCGCGGTCCTCCACGACGTCGTCGAGGACACCACCGTCACCCTCGACGAGCTCGTGGAGCTGGACTGCCCCACCATCGTCGTCCGCGCCGTGGAAGCCCTCACCCACTTCCCCGACGAACCCCAGTCCGCCTACCTCGCCCGCGTTGCCGCCGACCCGATCGCCCTGGTCGTCAAGCGCGCCGACATCGGCGACAACCTCTCCCCCGACCGCACCGCCCAGCTGCAACCGGTCGAACGCGAACGCCTCCGCGAGAAGTACGAGACCGCGTTGAGGCTGCTCGACTATTACGAGAACGGATGAACGTGCCGTATACCACAGGTAACGCCGGTATGCGAGAGAGATCACCATCAGAATCGATGCAGAAGCCAAGAAAAAGGTGAAGGATGGGTGGTGCACAACAAGCCACCACCCATCAAAGGGAGCTAGATGACCCACCCCAGCACCGCGATCCGAACTCTGCGCAGGACCCTGACCAACCGCCGCACGGCCCGCAAGACCCGCCAAAGCCTCGAACGCGAGTTGGCCAGCTACAACACCCCCAGCGCCCGCCTCGACCTCGACACCATCCTGGCCAGGCACGACTCGGCGGAAACCGCCGAGATCAAGGCGATCCTCCACAGGCAGTCCATGGAACGGATCATCCGCACCGGCAACTGACCCCAAGCAAGGCCGTTCACCGTCGAACGCGTCTGCGCGCCCCCAAGGCAGCGACCTGACAGCCAGTTCGACAAACCAGAGGCCACCCCGACAAAGATGCCGAGGTGGCCTTCGTCATTTCAAAACAACAACCCCACCACACACCAAGCAAGTCCGACGCGCAGCGAAGACGCCTTCCCTTCCGACGGCGCAGCCGAGGGTCCGTCGTCGGGCGCAGCCCGCCAGCGCGCATCCGGCGCGGAGCGCCTGGGGCCTTGTCCGCCGCGCAGCAAGGATGCTTTGTCCAACGCGCAGCGCGGATCCCCCACTGGGCAAAGCCCGCAACCTCGCATCCGGCGCGGAGCGCCCCACTGCCTTGTCCGCAGCGCAGCAAGGATGCCTGGTCCGACGGCGAAGCCGAGGATGCCCTGTCAGGCGCAGCCTGATGCCCCCGAAACCCACCCTTCCCCCACGCACCCCGACGAAAAGCCATCTCTATACGCAACAACGCTTGTCAAGACAGCCCTATCCTCTTGACAAGCGTTGTTGCGTATAGAACACTCGGCGATCGGGGTGAAGCCCCCTACCTCACAACCCCAGCCCTACTTCTTCTTCTTGTCGTCATCCGTGGACAGTGCCGCAACGAAAGCCTCCTGCGGCACCTCCACCCTCCCCACCATCTTCATCCGCTTCTTCCCGACCTTCTGCTTCTCCAGCAGCTTCCGCTTCCGCGTGATGTCGCCGCCGTAGCACTTGGCCAGCACGTCCTTCCGGATCGCCCGGATGTTCTCCCGTGCGATCACCCGTGATCCGATGGCCGCCTGGATCGGGATCTCGAACTGCTGCCGCGGGATCAGTTCGCGCAGCTTCGAGGCCATCCGGGTGCCGTACCCGTAGGCCGAGTCCTTGTGGCAGATGGCGCTGAACGCGTCCACGGCCTCGCCCTGGAGCAGGATGTCGACCTTCACCAGTTCGGAGCTCTGCTCCCCCGACTCCTCGTAGTCCAGCGACGCGTATCCCCGCGTCCGGGACTTCAGGTTGTCGAAGAAGTCGAAGATGATCTCGCCGAGCGGCATCGTGTACCGCAGTTCGACCCGGTCCTCCGACAGGTAGTCCATGCCGCCGAGCTGGCCGCGCTTCGACTGGCACAACTCCATGATCGCGCCGATGTAGTCGCTCGGGGCGATGATCGTGCACTTGGTCACCGGCTCGAAGATGTCGGCCATCTTCCCGTCCGGCCAGTCCGACGGGTTGGTCACGGTGTGCACCGCCCCGTCCTCCATGACCACCCGGTACACCACGTTCGGCGCCGTCGAGATCAGGTCCAGCCCGAACTCCCGTTCCAGCCGGTCGCGCGTGATCTCCAGGTGCAGCAGCCCGAGGAACCCGCAGCGGAACCCGAAGCCCAGCGCCGCGGACGTCTCCGGCTCGTAGGTCAGCGCGGCGTCGTTGAGCTGGAGCTTGTCCAGCGCCTCGCGCAGCTCCGGGTAGTCCGACCCGTCCACCGGGTAGAGGCCCGAGTAGACCATCGGCCGCGGTTCCCGGTACCCGGCGAGCGGCTCGGTCGCGCCCTTGCGCTCGGAGGTCACGGTGTCGCCGACCTTCGACTGGCGGACGTCCTTCACACCCGTGATCAGGTAGCCCACCTCGCCGACGCCGAGCCCGACGCTGGCCTTGGGCTCCGGCGAGATGATCCCGACTTCCAGGATCTCGTGCACGGCGCCGGTGGACATCATCTTGATCCGCTCGCGCGGGGTGATCTTGCCGTCCACGACGCGGATGTAGGTCACCACGCCGCGGTAGGTGTCGTAGACCGAGTCGAAGATCATCGCGCGGGCGGGCGCGTCGGCGTCGCCGACGGGCGGCGGCACCTTGAGCACGACCTCGTCGAGCAGCTCCTTGACGCCGAAGCCGGTCTTCGCCGAGACCCGCAGCACCTCGTCGGGGTCGCACCCGACGATGTGCGCGATCTCCTTGGCGTACTTGTCCGGGTCGGCCGCCGGGAGGTCGATCTTGTTCAGCACCGGGATGACCGCGAGGTCGTTCTCCAGCGCCAGGTAGAGGTTGGCCAGCGTCTGGGCCTCGATGCCCTGCGCGGCGTCCACCAGCAGCACGGCGCCCTCGCAGGCCTCCAGCGCGCGGGACACCTCGTAGGTGAAGTCCACGTGGCCGGGCGTGTCGATCATGTGGAGGACGTGCGGCTTCTCCGCGATCTGCCACGGCAGGCGCACGTTCTGCGCCTTGATCGTGATGCCGCGCTCGCGCTCGATGTCCATGCGGTCCAGGTACTGGGCGCGCATCAACCTCGGGTCGACGACGCCGGTGATCTGCAGCATCCGATCGGCCAGGGTCGACTTGCCGTGGTCGATGTGGGCGATGATGCAGAAGTTCCGGATGAGCTCCGGAGGCGTGAACGTCTTGTCGGCGAACGTGCTCACTCAAGTTCCTCGCGCAATAGGACGGGGGACACCACATCATCTCACGGCGCGCGCACCTCGATTACCCGCCGACCTGAGACCAGGGCCATAAGCTCTGCGCCGTGTTCGCAAATGGAGAGGACGCCCGCCCGGCCAAGGGCGCGGTCCGCGAAGTGCACTCGGCCGCCGTCGCCGCCACCCTGGAGTACTCCCCCGACCTGGACGGGCTCGCCGATCCGGGCGAGATCGTGTGGGCCTGGGTGCCCTTCGAGGAGGACCCGGAGCGGGGCAAGGACCGCCCGCTGCTGGTCGTGGGCAGGCACCACCGCTCGCTGCTGGGCCTGATGCTGTCCAGCAAGGAGCCCGACGACCGCGAGGCCGACGACTGGCTCGACCTCGGCTCCGGCGCCTGGGACCGCGATGGCAGGCACTCCTACCTGCGGTTGGACCGGGTGTTCGAGCTGGACGAGCACGACATCCGCCGTGAGGGCTCGGTGCTGGAGTCCGAGCGGTTCGACCAGGTCAGCGCCGTCCTGCGGGTGCGGCACGGCTGGAACTGACCCCGACCGGTCGGATTCCCCCGCACCGGGCGAGGTGCGGGGGAATCCGACCGGCGGGACGTCGAACCGCCGGCTTGGGGAGGCCTAGCCCCGGAAGCGCTGCCTCGTGCGACCGCCGAGCAGCATCCGCAGGCCCACGAGCGTGACCACGATCAGGACGCCGCCGATCGTGACGATCAGCGGCATGCTCATCGGCGGTGCCGCGAAGCTGCTCGCCGCCTGCGGGGTGGGCGCGCCCGCGGCCGCCGCGAGCGTGGCGATCGGGATGTTCTTGGTGTCGGTGAAGTCGACCTTGCCGGTCGACTCCAGCACGGTGATGTGGTCCAGCACGGTCTTCATGCAGACGTCGGCGAAGTCGCGGATCAGCGAGTTGCGGGTACCGGCCCGGACCGTGGCCAGGAACATGTAGACCTTGCCGTGCGCGGCGCGCAGCCGGTTGGCGTAGATCTTGTCGAACTCGTCGCTGCCCGCGGGGGCGGCGGTCATCTCGCGCAGCCAGCCCTGCTGGTCGGAGTTCGGGGCCGTGGGCAGGGTGACGTTGAGCATCTTGCCGAGCTCGATCACCCGCGCGTCGAGGTCGGTGTGGCCCTCGATCAGGTGCCTGCCCGCCTCCTGGACGAGCGGGTTGCCCGACTTCTCCAGCCCCATCTCGCCCGCGGGCTTCTCCCACAGGCCCGCGAGGCGGACCTTCACGAGCATGTCGCGAGCCGCCCCGTCCAGCGGGCCCCACTGCGTCTGCTCCACCTCCGTCGACACGGGTTGGGCGGCGGACGTCCCGGCTAGGGGCAGCAGGAGCGCTGCGAGGGCGACGATCAGCGACGCGGCAGCAGACCGAAGGAGGCGCATGTTCGGGACTACGGATGGGCGACCATAGGGGTTCAGGCCAATCGGGTGACTTCCACCGTCACGTCGAGCGCGGAGGCGGCCCCGCCGGAGTACGTGCCCTTCAGCGGTGCGACGTCGCCGTAGTCGCGGCCGAGCGCCACCCAGATGTGCCGGGGACCGACCGGGATGGCGTTGGTCGGGTCGTACCCCCACCAGCCGCCGGTCCACGCCTCGATCCACGCGTGGCTCTCGCCGCGCACGGTCTCCCGCACCGCCCCGTCGGGCTTGGTGTGCAGGTAGCCGGACACGTACCGGGACGGGATGCCCATGGCCCGCAGCAGCACCAGCGTGAGGTGCGCGAAGTCCTGGCAGACGCCCTCGCGGGCCCGCCACGCGTCGGTCGCCGAGCTGTGCACGCCGGTCGTGCCGGGCTGGTACTTGAGCTGCTGGTGCACCCAGTGGCAGGCCGCGAGCACCGCGTCCGCCGGGCTCACGCCCTTGCGCAGCTCGCGCGCCACCGCGGCCAGCTCCTTGTCCTTGGGCACGTACGGCGTCCAGTCGAGGAACTCGGTGTACCGGTCGAGCAGCGCCTCGGACTTGAGGTCGGGCCAGCTGCCGGACCGGTTCGGCTCGTTCTCCTCACCGGTCTCCACGACCGACGACGCCACGACCTTCAGCTCCAGGTGCGGTGCGTGCAGGTCGAACGACGTGACCTCGGTGCCCCAGTAGTCGGTGTAGCGGTACGCCCTGGTCGCGGGCGTGGTCTCGACCCTGCTGACCACGACGTTCTGCCGCCGGTCGCCGCGCGGGGTGAGCCGGGCCTCGTTGTAGGACTGGGTGACCGGGGCCTCGTACCGGTAGCCCGTCGTGTGCACCACCCGCACGCGCCAGCTCATGAGGTCACCTTCGCGTTGGTCCAGGCCACCCAGGGCACGGAGTGGAAGTACTGCAGGGAGACCGCCTCGCCGACGTCGCGCACCGTCGCCTGCAGCGCCTTCAGCCTGCGCGGCAGGTCCTCCAGCAGGTCGTGCGGGCGGAGGAACTCCAGGTCGCTGCGGGCCTGGCCGAGCAGCCGCAGCGCCTCCGCGCGGGCGCCGACCCGCACGCTGGGCTGGTGGTCGAGGTGCTCCAGGCACGACTCGGCCTGGCGCAGGGCGTGGAACACCGAGCGCGGGAACAGCCGGTCCAGCAGCAGGAACTGCACGACCCGGCCCGCGTCCAGCGCGCCGCGGTAGGTGCGCAGGTACGTGTCGTGCGCGCCCGCCGAGCGCAGCACCGTGACCCAGCCGGGCGAGGACGCCTTGTCGCCGACGCGGGACAGCAGCAGCCGGACGATCATGTCGACCCGCTCGACCGACCGGCCGAGCACCAGGAACCGCCAGCCGTCGTCGCGGCTCATCGTCGAGTCGGCCAGTCCCGCGAACATCGCCGCGCGCTCCTCGACGAACGAGAAGAACGCGTGCGGGCCGACGGTGCGGGCGTAGCGCTGCCGTTCCGGCACCGCGTTGTACATCGTGTTGAGGCACTCCCACATCTCGCTCGACACGACCTCGCGGGCGCCCTTGGTGTTCTCGCGCGCGCTGTTGACCGACGCCACGATGGACCCGGCGTTCTCGCCGGAGTAGGCCACCAGCTCGGTCAGCGACCACACGTCGAACGCCCGCTCGCCCTCCGGCGGGGCGATGCCCAGGACGGCGAGGAGCTGGCGGCTGGTCGCGTCCGGGTCGACCGTCGCGTCCTCCAGCAGCTGGTGCACCGACACGTCGAGGATGCGGGCGGTGTCGTCCGCGCGTTCGACGTAGCGACCGATCCAGTACAGCGACTCCGCGTTGCGAGCCAGCATCAGACCTCCTCGGTGCGCTGGGAAAGCTGTTGCTGCTGTTGTTGCTGCTGCTGGGCCGTCGACAGCTCCGGTCCCTGCTCGGCCGCGATGGCGGCGAGCCCCTCGGCACCGGCGAGCCCGGGTTCGGCGAGCTCGCGCTCCACTGTGGACGACCGCGGCGCGAGCACCCAGGTGTCCTTGGAACCGCCGCCCTGCGAGGAGTTCACCACCAGGCTGCCCTCCGGCAGCGCCACCCGCGTCAGTCCTCCGGGGAGGACGAAGATGAAGTTGCCGTCGTTGACCGCGAACGGCCGCAGGTCCACGTGGCGGGGCACCAGCCGGTCGCCGATCTTCGTCGGCACGGTCGACAGCTGCACCACCGGCTGCGCGATCCAGCCGCGCGGGTTCGTCCTGATCCGCTTGCGCAGCGAGTTCAGCTCCCTGGTCGTGGCGTACGGGCCGAACACGATGCCGTACCCGCCGGAGCCCTCGACCGGCTTGACCACCAGCTCCTCCAGGTGGTCCAGCACGTAGGCGCGCTCGTCGGGCAGCCAGCAGCGGAACGTGTCGACGTTGGGCAGCAGCGGCTTCTCGCCGAGGTAGTACTGCACGATCTCGGGCATGTAGGTGTAGACGAGCTTGTCGTCCGCGACCCCGTTGCCCATCGCGTTGGCGATGACGACGTTGCCCGCGCGGGCGGCGTTGAGCAGGCCCGCCACGCCCAGGACGGAGTCGGCCCGCAGGTGCACCGGGTCCAGGAAGTCGTCGTCGATCCGGCGGTAGATCACGTCCACCTGCCGCTCGCCCTCGGTCGTGCGCAGGTAGACGAGGTTGTCGCGGCAGAACAGGTCGCGCCCCTCGACCAGCTCCACACCCATCTGCCTGGCGAGCAGCGAGTGCTCGAAGTAGGCGGAGTTCGCCACGCCGGGTGTCAGCACCACGACGTTCGGGTCGGCCGCGTTCGGCGCCGCCGCGTTGCGCAGCGCCCGCAGCAGGTGCACCGCGTAGTCGCCCACCGCGCGCACCCGGTGCCGCGCGAACAGGTCCGGGAACACCCGTGCCATCGTGCGCCGGTTCTCCATCACGTAGGACACCCCGGACGGGCAGCGCAGGTTGTCCTCCAGCACCCGGAACACCCCGTCCACGTCCCGGACGAGGTCGACCCCGGACACGTGGATCCGCACCCCGTTCGGCGGGTTGATCCCGGCCGCCTCCCGGTGGAAGTGCTCGCACGAGGTGATCAGCCGCCGCGGCAGCACCCCGTCCCGCACGATCTGCGCGTCCCCGTAGATGTCGGCGAGGAACATCTCCATCGCCCGCACCCGCTGCACGATCCCGCGCTCCAGCTTCGCCCACTCCGAGGCGGTCAGGATGCGCGGGATCAGGTCCAGCGGGAACGGCCGCTCCTGGCCGGACAGCGAGAACGTGATGCCCTGGTCCACGAACGCCCGCCCGAGCGCCTCCGACCGCGCGTTCAGGTCCGCCACCTCGGACGGCGCGATCGACTCGTGCAACGCCCGGTAGGCCGACCGCACCCCCTCGTCGCGGGTGAACATCTCGTCGTAGGCGTCCGCGTGCGGGCGGTCCGGATCCAGGTAGCCGTCGAACAGCTTGCTCGGCCGCGGGGCCGTCACGGCCGGGCTGCGCCGCAGGGCTGAGGTGCGCGTTCGACGTTCCATGAACGACATACTGACCCGCGGAGTGCCGTTCGCGCACTACCTGGCGGCGGGGAAGTCCCGGACGGAAACGTGGCGGAAACATCATGAGTCCCACCGAACCCGTCACACGGCGTGACCACTAGGGCCACACTGGTGACGTGGAGCCCGCAGCGGACGCCGAACCGGTCCTGCGGCTGGACGCGGTCGCCCCCGTGTCCGATCTGGCCACCTACACCGGTCCGGCCGGGACGACCGTGATCGCCGCGGCGTGCGGGAACGGCCGGGTCGAGCTCCGGGACGCCGAGACCGGGGCTGAACTCGGTTCGCTGTCCGGACACGCGGCCCCGGTGACCAGGGTGGCCGCGAACGGGCGGTACCTGATGTCCGCGGGCGACCACCAGCCACTGCGGACCTGGAACTCGGCCACCTCCGAGGAGCACTCCCGGATCGACGTGCACGACGTGGTCCTGGACGTGGTCCTGTTCGGATCGCCGACGACCTCGCGGTTCGCGGTCGTCACCGGCGCCGGGGAGCTGCGGCTCGGCTCGGTCGGCGCTCCCGGCCTGGTCCTGGCCCCCGAGTCGGGGGTCACCGCGGTGGCGGCCACGGACACCGGGCTCGTCGCCGCGCACGCGGCCGGGCTGACCGTGCGCTCCGGGGACACCGCCCGGCACCTGGACGGCTCGGCGGGCATCCGCCTGCTGGCCGCGGCGGGCGACCGCCTGGTGACCTGCGGCGCCGACGACGCGCTGGTGGTGCGGGACCTCGGCTCCGGTCGGAAGCTGCGGCGCCTGGACGGCCACACGACCGCGGTGACCGCGCTGGAGTGGGTCCCCCTCGTCGACGGCGGACTGGTCGCCTCGGCGAGCCGGGGCGGCACCATCCGCCTGTGGGACCCCGACACCGGCGAGCAGGTGGAGGTCCTGGTCCCGGTCGGCCACGCGCGGGCGTTGGCCCACTTCACCGGGTCGGACGGCGGAACGCGCCTCGTGTCGGCGGGTGACGAGGGGACCATCGAGGTCTGGGACCTCGGCCACCTGCGGTCGACCCGGCTCGGACCGGTGCTCACCCGCGGGTTCGGCGACCGGACGGCCACCGTGGACCTGCTCGACCGCGACGCGTTCGTATCCACCGCGGCCGAGCTGCTGCGACCGGCGTCCACAACGGACTCCGACGTCGGCCCGAACGTCCTCACCGTCGAAGGTCCTTGGGGCTCGGGCAAGAGCACGCTGCTGGAGCTCGTCAAGGCGCGGCTCACCACCACCGTCCGAGCCGGACCCGGCAGGCGGCTGCGCGTGTGGCAGGCCGACAGCCTGCTGCGCCGACCACCGACCCGCGCCCCGTCCGACGACGTGCCGCTCACCGCGTCGGTCGTCGCCACCTTCAACCCGTGGCGGCACCAGTCCAGCGAGCAGGTGTGGGCCGGGCTGGCCAAGTGCGTCACCGACGCGGTCGAGGACGCGCTCCTCCCGGACGTCGACGGCCGCGAGCGCCACTGGTTCACCCGCAACACCACCCGGATCGACCGGCGGCACACCCAGCGCGAGCTGTGGAAGCGGATCCGCTCCCCGTTCCTCGCCGTCGGCGTCCTCGGACTGGGGCTGGCGGTCGTCGCGCAGCTGGCGAAGCTCCCGATCCCGCTGCCGTGGCTCATCGCCGTCCCCGCGGCGCCGCTGGTGGTCGGCCTCCTGCACACCGCCAAGCGCTACTGCTGGGACAGGGCATCGGCTTTCCTGCCCGGTGAGCTGTTCGCGGGCCCGGTCAGCGCCGCCGCGGCGAGCGCCCAGCCGGTGGCCGACCCGTACTACAACGCCAGGTCCGGCTACCTCTACCTGGCGCAGCACGACGTGACCGAGCTCCTGCACGACCTGGAGCAGCACGGTCTGCAGCTCGTGGTGTTCGTGGACGACCTGGACCGGTGCACCCCGAAGACCACCGCCGAGGTGTTCGAGGCGATCAACGTGTTCCTCTCGGAGTCCTTGCCCCGCACCAGGTTCGTCCTGGGACTCGACCCGGTCGTCGTCGCCTCGCACGTCGACCGCGCCTACCGGGAGCTCGCCGACGCCGAGGTCGTGGCGCACCCCGACGACCCCAGTCCCGGCTGGACGTTCCTGCGCAAGCTCGTGCAGCTCCCGATCCGGCTGCCCCGCACCACCGCCGACGACGTGACCCGCGTGCTGGACTCGCACCTGGGTCCGGTGCACCACCCCGGTCCGACCACGCCGACCGCGAACGCCCGGCCTGCTACCGCTACCGCCGCGGTTCCCGCGACCATCAGCGCCGAACCCGGACCCGCCCGTCCGCTCCCCCGCCCCGCCGTGGAGGCGGCGGTGGTCGCGATCGAACGCCATGCCGACGTCCGCGCCTACCTGCACCGCAGGCTGACCGCCCAGCCGGAGCAGTCGATCCGCGAGGAGAAGCGGCTCGTCAACGTGTGGCAGTTCTACCTGCGGGTCCTGGTCGGCACGACGGACGTGCGGCAGGCCTGCCACCTGGTCACCATCGCCGAGCTGGTCACCAGGTGGCCCGCCCACCAGCACGTCCTGCGCAAGCACCTGACGGCGTTCGCCGAGGCCCAGGACGACGACCTCGCCTGGGGCACCGCGGTGGCGAGAGCGGGTCTCAAGCACGCGGGCGCGGCGGCCGACCTGCGCGAGCTCCTGCGGGACTGCGACGCGCGGGCGGTCGCGGCGCTGGCCAAGCGGCTGCTCTAGGACTCCCCGACGTCGAGCGCCATGCGCACGTGCGGAGGTTCGCCGTCGCGGCCGACCTCGCGCCAGCCGTGCCGGGAGTAGAAGGTGCGCGCGCGGGTGTTGGGCTCGAACACGTCGAGGCCCGCGACGGGCACGTCCCCGCTGCGCCACACCCGCACGCACTCGGCGTGCAGCGCCCCGCCGACGCCGTGCCCCCAGTGGTCGGGGTGGACCTGGAGCTGGAGCAGTTCCAGACCCTTGACCAGGGCGAAACCCCGCACGACCCCGTCGGCCTCCGCGCACAGCCAGGTCCGGCCCGCCATCGCGAAGCGGTCCGCGTAGCCGGTGGCGCGCAGGGTCGCCTCCCACTCGGCGAGCTCCGGCTCCGGGACGTGGCCGTCGTAGTAGCTGCGCCTGGCGCGGACGTGGATGTCGACGACGGCCGGTGAGTCCGCGGCCTGTGCCGCGCGCACGACGATGTTCCCCATGCCCGTTGGACGCCCCAGGGGGCGGAAGGTTGCACACGCCCTATCAAAGTGATATCACTTTGATAGGGCCGCAGGGGGCGGCCGAGGACACGAAGTGGGTGGAGTCATGAACGCGACGACCGAGATCGCCGAACGGATGCCGGCACCGGTGATCAGGGAGCGCGAGGCGCTCGGGCTCGCGGGCATCCCCGCGTTCTTCCTCGGGGTGGTCGGGGAGCTTGTGGGCGGAGGCCTGATCGCGCTCGCGATCGTCCCCGAACCGAACGACCCCGGCATCCCGCTGATCATCCTGGGTGCCCTGGTGGTCATCGCGGCCTCGCTCGCGATGGGCGGCCTGTTCACCGTGGCGCCCGGCGAGGCCAGGGTGCTCCAGTTCCTGGGCAGCTACGTCGGCACGGTCCGCCAGGACGGGCTGCGGTGGGCGAACCCGTTCACCACGCGCAGGAAGGTGTCGACCAGGATCCGCAACCACGAGACCTCCGCGCTGAAGGTCAACGACGCCGACGGCAACCCGATCGAGATCGCCGCCGTCGTGGTGTGGCAGGTCGACGACACCGCGCGCGCACTGTTCGAAGTGGACGACTTCGTGCTGTTCGTGGGAATCCAGACCGAGACGGCCGTGCGGCACATCGCGAACAGCTACCCCTACGACAACCACGACGAGGCCGGGTTGTCGTTGCGGGAGAACGCCGACGTCATCACGGAGACCCTGTCGATCGAGATCGCGGCACGGGTGCAGGCGGCGGGCGTGCGGGTGATCGAGTCTCGGCTCACGCACCTCGCCTACGCCCCGGAGATCGCCCACGCGATGCTCCAGCGGCAGCAGGCCAGCGCGGTCGTCGCGGCCAGGACGCGGATCGTCGAGGGCGCCGTCGGCATGGTCGAGCTGGCGCTCGCGAGGCTCGCCGAGCACGACGTGGTGCAGCTCGACGAGGAGCGCAAGGCGGCTATGGTGTCCAACCTGCTGGTCGTGCTGTGCGGCGACCGGTCCACCCAGCCCGTGGTCAACACGGGATCGCTGTACACCTGAGGACGACGTGGTAGAGCGCAAGAGCGTCCTGCTCAGACTCGACCCCGCGGTGCACGACGCGCTGACCAGGTGGGCGGGCGACGAACTGCGGAGCGCCAACGCGCAGATCGAGTTCCTGCTGCGGCGCGCGCTCAAGGAGGCGGGTCGACTGCCCTCCTCCGCGGCCGAGCAGCCCAAGCGCGGCCGACCGCGCAAGGAGCCCGAGGAGTGACCCCGGCCGCGCGACCTCCACGGGTCGCGCGGCCGCTCGGCACGCCGGAGACTGTCCGGGTGATCGAGGAAGGCACCCCATGAGCGACCTGAACACGCCGTACGAGCACGGCACGCCCGCGTGGGTGGACCAGCTGACGACCGACCTCCCCGCGACGACGGACTTCTACCGCGGGCTGTTCGGGTGGGACTACGAGGTCGGCACGCCGGAGAACGGCGGCTACACGATGGCGCTGCTGCGCGGGAAACCCGTCGCGGGCCTGCGCGAGATGCCGCGCGACGCGCGGTTCGCGGTGGTGTGGACGACCTACCTCGCCACCGACGACGTGGACGAGTCGGTGGACCTGACCGAGGAGAACGGCGGTGTCGTGCTGGTGCCGGTGTTCGAGGTGGAGGGTCTCGGCCGGGGCGCGATCGCGGCGGACTCGACGGGCGCGTCGTTCGGGATGTGGGAGGCCGGGACGCACATCGGCGCGTACCTGGTGAACGAGCCCGGTGCCGTGGTGTGGAACGAGCTGGCGACCAGGGACCTCGACACCGCGTCCGCGTTCTACCGCGACGTGTTCGACCTGGAGTCGGAGCGCACGCCCGAACTCCCCTACAGCCGGTTCGAGGTGGACGGCCGCGCGGTCGGCGGCGCGTACGCGATGACCGACGAGGTGCCCGCCGACATCCCACCGCACTGGATGACCTACTTCGGCGTGGCCGACGTCGACGCGGCCGTCGACCGGGTCGTCCGGCTCGGCGGCATCGCGGTCGGCGACCCGGCGGACTCGCCGTTCGGCCGGTTCGCCACCGTGGGCGACCCGCTCGGCGCCCCGTTCCGAGTCCTCGGTGTGCCAAGGGCCTGAGCCGTCCTGACCAGCCCGATTCCTGCTGGTCGACGACCTGCTGCTACCCTTCTTCGGTCGTACCGCGTGGCATTCCGCACTGGAGGAAACCTGCCTGCCAGCAGGGCCGAACCATCACCGCGGTGCACCCCAGAAGCAAGAGAATGAGGGCGTCAGCATGGCCAACATCAAGTCCCAGCTCAAGCGGATCAAGACCAACGAGAAGGCTCGACTGCGGAACAAGTCCGTCAAGTCTTCCCTGAAGACCGCGGTGCGCAAGTTCCGCGAGGCCGCCGAGGCCGGCGACAAGGAAAAGGCCACCGCGCTCCTGCAGGACGTGTCCCGCAAGCTCGACAAGGCCGCGACCAAGGGCGTCATCCACGCCAACCAGGCCGCCAACAAGAAGTCGGCCCTGGCGAAGCGCGCCAACCAGATCTGAGCAGTCGGTCGCCCCGCGACCACGAGAGGGCGCCACCCCGACGGGGTGGCGCCCTCTCGGCGTTGTTCGGGCAATGTCTTGAAGCACCCGGTTGCGGCTTCCTGCTCACCGAGCCGCTGAACGTCCGGCACGCCAGTTCAGCACCACGCCCACGCTGCCCTGCGGCTGATATCCGACTGGAGAATGGCCAGGTGGCTGGCCCGCCGCCATCCAGGTGGTTCCACGGCAACCGGGCGCGGTCCCGTGATCAACCTAACGGCGGCCGTGAATGGCGACGATCCTCAGGACCGCGCGTTCCAGTGCGTAATCCGCGTCGGCGGCCACGCCTTTCACGTCGGCGTTCAACAAAGCGACGACCGACATGGCCTCGGCCAATCCGGGGGAATCCCAGCCACGGGACTGCCCCTGTGCTTTCTTGACCTTCCACGGCGGCATTCCCAGCTTGCCCGCCAGCTGGAACGGGTCGGCCCGACCGGCCGCCGACACCCTGGCGATGGTCCGCACGGAGTCGGCGAGGGCGTCGGCCACCAGCACGTGCGGCACGCCGGTCTGCATCGCCCAGCGCAGTGCCTCCAGGGCACCCGCCCGGTCGCCCGCCACGGCCTTCTCGGCGACGGCGAAGCCCGTCACCTCGGCGCGACCGCGGTGGTAGCGCCGCACCTCGTCGGCGTCGATCTTCCCGCCGCTGTCGGCCACCAGCTGCGAGGCGGCCGCGGCGAGCTCGCGCAGGTCCGTGCCGACCGAGTCGATCAGGACGGCGATGCCCTCCGGGTCGATCTTGCCGCCCGCGGTCCGGACCTCGTTGCGCACGAAGGCCTCGCGCTCGGTGGCCTTGGTGATCTTGGGGCACTCGACGACGACGGCGCCCGCCTTGCGGAGGGCGGCGGGCAGCTCCTTGGCGGCCTTGCTGCGGCCGCCGCCGGAGTGCACGACGACGAGCGTGATGCCGTCGGCCGGGGCCTTGGCGTAGGCGATGACGGTGTCGGCGATCTCCTTGCCCGCGTCCTGCGCGGCCTCCAGGGCGATCACGCGGCCCTCGGCGAACAGCGACGGGCTGACGAGTTCGGCCAGCTCAGGCGGGGTGAGGTCGGTCACCCTGACGCGGGTCAGATCGGCCGAGGCGTCGACCGCGCGGGCCGCGTCCAGTGCCGCGCGCACCGCTCGTTCGACCAGCAACTCCTCGTCGCCGACCACGAGTTGCAACGGATCCGGCGTGACAGCGGTCGCACTCACGGGACAGATCCTGCCACGCCCCACCGACTCCCGAAGTGTGGACACCGGTGGTCGAGGGGCGGGAGGGTGCCGTAACTTGGTGGCCACAACTGAATACCGCTCATCCAGAGGGGCAGAGGGATCGGCCCGAAGAAGCCCCGGCAACCCGATCGTCAGGTACTCGCACGCGTGCGGGGCCCGGCGGTCACGGTGCCAATTCCGACCCGCACTGCGGGACAGATGAGGAGTTACCTCGCGATGACTGCTGTCAGTGTGCCCAAGAGCACCTCCTTCGACCTCGGCCCCGCCCGCGCGCTGTCCTGTCGCGAATGCGGGCACGAGACCCCTCTCGCCGCCGAGTACGCGTGCATCGAGTGTTTCGGGCCGCTGGAAGTGGCCTACGACTTCGGCCGGGTCCGCCGCGAGGACATCGAGTCCGGCCCCCGGTCGATCTGGCGCTACCGCGGCCTCCTCCCCGTTCCGTCGAACGTCCAGGCGCACCCCAACACCGAGCCCGGCGGCACCCGGCTGGTCCAGGCCGACCGGCTGGCCAAGGCCCTCGGCCTGCGCAAGGTGTGGGTGAAGGACGACACCGGCAACCCCACGCACTCGTTCAAGGACCGCGTGGTCGGCGTGGCGCTCGCCGCCGCCCGCGAGCTCGGCTTCAAGGTGCTCGCCTGCCCCTCCACCGGCAACCTGGCCAACGCCGTCGCGGCCGCCGCGGCCCGCGCGGGCTGGGACTCGGTCGTGCTGGTGCCCTCCTCGTTGGAGCAGGCCAAGATCCTCATGACCGCCGTCTACGACGGTGCCCTGATCGCCGTCGACGGCAACTACGACGACGTGAACCGCCTCGCCCAGGAACTGGCCGCGGAGCACGAGGACTGGGCGTTCGTGAACGTCAACGTCCGCCCGTACTACGCCGAGGGCTCCAAGACGCTGGGCTACGAGGTCGCCGAGCAGCTCGGCTGGCGGCTGCCCGAGCAGATCGTCGTGCCGATCGCCTCCGGCTCCCAGCTGACCAAGGTGGACAAGGCCTTCCGCGAGTTCGGCGAGCTCGGCCTGGTCGAGCAGACCCCGTACCGGGTCTTCGGCGCCCAGGCCACCGGCTGCTCGCCGGTGTCCCTGGCGTTCAAGGAGGGCCACGACGTGGTCCGCCCCGTCCGCCCGGACACGATCGCCCGCTCCCTCGCCATCGGCGCCCCCGCCGACGGCCCGTACGTGCTGGACGCCGTGCGCCGCACCGGCGGGGCCATCGAGGACGTCACCGACGAGGAGGTCGTCGAGGGCATCCGCCTGCTCGCCAGGACCGAGGGCATCTTCGCCGAGACCGCGGGCGGCGTCACCGTCGCCACCGCGAAGAAGCTGGTGGAGTCGGGCAAGCTCGACCCCGACGCCGAGACCGTCCTGCTGATCACCGGCGACGGCCTGAAGACCCTCGACGCGGTGGCCCACACCCTCGCCCCGCTCGCGACCGTGCCCCCGTCGGCCCAGGCCGTGCTGGACGCGCTCGCCAACCGCTGACCACCCCCTCCAGGTCGTCCCGACCACAGGCTTTCCCCCTGGTGGGCGGGCACTCGACCGAGTGCCCGCCCACGTTCCTCACCGCAGCAGGTAGGCGTTGAGGATCGTCTGCTCCACCGAGTTGCCCGCGCGGTCACCCGCCTTCGCGCGCAACGACACCGAAGTGGCTCCGGCCGGGTGCGCCAACCGCAGCACGCACCCACCCGGCACCGGCACCCGCTGCCACGTCGTGCCACCGTCGTAGGACACCTCGGCCGACGTGATCCGCTGCCGCGCCCCACCGGCGCCCGCCTGGCCATGCACCGAGACCGGCACCGTGAACCGCTTGCCCGCCTCCGCCGTCCCGTTCGCGTCGAGCTCCGGGGTGAACCGGATGACCGAGATCGGCAGCGCGGTGATGTCCGCCGTCCGCGCGGACCGGAACGTCCACGCCGCGGACACCCCGGTGCTCAACGGCGAGTTGGTCCGGGTCGCCTCCGTGGTGAGCCGGTACTCGGCCGCACCGTCCGGGTCGGTGAACCAGCCGTACCCGGCGTCGTCGGTCGCGCCGAGCTGGACCCCGTCCCGGTACAGCTTCGTCGTGCCCACCGCGGTCGACCGGCCCGCGTTGCCCGCGCTGTCGCCGAACAGCGGCAGGTCGGCCACCACGTCCGCGCCGTTGCGGTACAGCCACGGCCGGTCCCGGTTGTCCGGCAGCGCGGGCCCGAACACGGCGTGGTGGAAGGACTCCGCGTAGGTCCTGCCCGGCACGTACGACTTCGGCGGACCGTCCAGACCACCCTGGTACCCCGTGGGGCTCTGCAGGGTGAGCCGCCGCGCCCAGTCCGCGTTGTCACCGCCGTAGTACTCGGTCCGCACCCCCGGAGCGGCGAACGACTCGACCGCACCCCAGCCCCAGGCGCCCTGGCCGTGCGGCGAGGACGTGTTCCCGATCGTCGTGGACTCCCCCGGCTGGAGCTTGCCGACGTCGACCTTCACCGTCGCCAGGTCCGCCTGCCCGATCACCGCGGTCAGCCCGGTGTGCGTCCTGCCCTTGAGGTACCAGGCCAGCCCGTAGAACTCCGCTCCGTCCTTCGCGACCCAGCTCGTGCTCAGCTGCCCCGTCACCTCGTCGGGCGGCGCGTCCGGACCGAGGTGCGCCATCCCGATGTGGGCGGTGCTGCCGCCGAACGACAGACCACCGATCGTGTACTTCTTCGACCCGACCACCCGCTGGAAACCCGTCTGCAGCAACGAAAGCCTCGCCGTGGGATCCGGCAGCGCCACCGAGACCGGCTTGGCCAGCCGCGCGTCCAGGTCGATGGTCGTCGGCCCGGACACCGTCAGATTGGGGTAGTTGAACACGTCGTGGGTGTACGTCGCGCCGGACCCCTGCACCGAACCGAACAGCAGGTACCGACCCACGGGCACCCGCTGCCGCAGCAACCCGTCCGCGTCCTTGCCGAGCGAGAAGAACGCGCCCGAGTCCACGTCGACCAGCGCCGCCGAGTAGTACGACGCCTTCTCCCCGGACCGCCCGATCCCGTCGACGACCAGGTCGTAGCTCTCCGGCTCCAGGTCGACCGCGACCGCCGTCCGCGCACTCACCCCTGCGGACGTGGCCACCAGCGCCCCGCCGAACCGGCCACCCGCGGGCGCCACGCGCACGTCCGCGGTGACCGTCGCACTCGCCGTGCCGCCTGCGGGCACGGTCAGTCGGGCGGGCGACACGGAGAACAGCCCGGCCGGTGCCGGTGTGCCGTCCGGAGTGGCCGCGTCGACCCGCAGGTCCAGGGTCAGCGGCGCCGCGCCGCTGTTGGTGTAGCCCACCTCCCTGGTGACCGCGGGCTGTTCGACGTGGGGCCACCGGAACTCCCCGAACCCGATGCTGCCGGGCGAGCTGGTGACGGTCTGCGTCAGCACCCGCGCCGAGTCGACCCGCCCGGCACCCTGGTCGAACGGCGTCAGCCCCGCGGTCGGCGTCGCGGCCGCCGTGAGGGTCGCCTTCAGCTGCTCACCGCTCAGCTCCGGGTGCTGCTGCGCCAGCAGCGCGGCCGCGCCAGCCACGTGCGGTGTGGCCATCGACGTACCCGACAGCGACGTGTAGCCGTCCACCACCGGCGGACCGATGCGCCCGTCCGCGTGCCGCGCGGCGACGATGTCCACACCCGGCGCGGTGATGTCCGGCTTGATGACACCACCACCCTCCCGCGGCCCCCTGCTCGAGAAGTCCGCGATCCTGTTGTCGCGATCCACTGCCCCCACGGTCAACGCCGCGTCGGCACTGCCCGGCGACCCGACCGTCCGCGCATCCGGCCCGGAGTTGCCCGCCGCGATCACGAACAACGTGCCGTACCGCGCCGACAACGTGTTCACCGCCTCCTCGAGCGGATCGACCTCGGGGGTGTCGTAACCGCCGAGGCTCATGTTCGCCACGTCGGCACCCTGCTCGGCGGCGAACTGCATCCCCGCGATGATCCCGGAGTCCTGACCGCTGCCGGAGTCGTTCAGCACCTTCACGTCCAGGATCCGCGCGCCGTACGCGACCCCCTTGTACTTGCCCCCGGACTTCGCCCCGGTACCCGCGATGATCGACGCCACGTGCGTCCCGTGCCCGTAGTGGTCGACGGAGTCCTTGGTACCGGAGAAGTTCCGCTCCGCGACCTCCCGGTCGGCCAGGTCCGGATGGGTCTGGTCGACCCCGGTGTCCAGCACCGCGACCGTCACACCCGCACCGGTGAACCCCGCCTCCCACGCGGCGGGCGCCCCGATCTGCGGCACGCTGTGGT
Organism: Umezawaea tangerina; assembly: GCF_003002815.1. Classification (GTDB taxonomy): domain Bacteria; phylum Actinomycetota; class Actinomycetes; order Mycobacteriales; family Pseudonocardiaceae; genus Umezawaea; species Umezawaea tangerina. The sequence goes on from NZ_PVTF01000012.1 coordinate 116,675, forward strand.
CCAACGACGCGGTCCGCCTCCCGTCCAACCACACCTTCTTGATCCCGGTACCGGCGAGCGAACCGACCCCGGTCAACCCGCTCCACCACCCCGAACCCGCCGACTTCTCCACGTCGACCGCGACACCACCCACACTCGGCAGGTCCACCGTCACCGACATCCCCGCCACCGCGGCCGCGCCTGCCATCCGCTGCCACCCCGGCTGGTAGGTGACGATCAACGGCAACGTCGCCCGCTCCGCATCCCCGTACCCACTCGCCAACAGCTCGGTGACGTCGAACAACCGCCGATCCACCACCCCGTCGGTCAACAACCGCTCCGCATCGGCGGGAACCACGAAACTGTGCCCACCCACCTCGTAGGTCGAGAACACCACCCCTTCCCGCCCCACCCCCGGCTTCAAGTACCCCACCGAGCCCTGACGACCGGGGAACACCTGATCCCCCGTCACCAACGTCACCGACTCAGCACCCTCGTCAGCCTGCCCAGCCGCCCCCACTCCTCCCGTCCGCACTCCCGCCGACTGACCACCCGCAGACAGCCCACCAACTGCCCGCCCGCCCGCTGCCCGCCCGCCCACCGCTTGCCCACCCACCGACTGCTCGCCTGCGGACAGCTCGCCTGCGGACAGCCCGTCCACCGACTGTCCACCGGCGGACAACCCACCCATCGACTGCCCACCTGCGGACAACCCGCCCACCGCCTGCCCGCCGGCAGACAGCCCACCCACTGCCCACCTGCCAGCCGGCAGTCGGCCCGCTGACTGCCCGCCGGCCGACTGCCCAACCACCGACGGCGCATCGGCCGACGGCACCGGCTCGGCCCGGACGACCTGCGCGCCGCCCAACACCACCGCACCCGCGACCACCGCGACGAGCGCCCTCCGCGAAGGTCCCCCGCTCCAACCACGCACCGATGCCTCCAAGTGACTGATGTGTCGCGGACAGTAAAGAACCTTTCCTTACTGTGGCAAGAGCCCACCACCACTTGGTCTAGACCTGCCCGAATCAGGCCACCAGCGCTCACACGGCGATCCGGTCGCTGCGCAACCAGCCCGTGCGCGGGAACCGGGTGAGCTCCGGCAGGACGTGCGGCCCGACGGACTCGGTCGTCGTCCGCCAGGCCACCAGCCGTTGTGGCCACGGCGCCACCGCCTTGGCGCGGTTGTAGGCGTGCGTGTGCCAAGGCAGGTCGTCGATGGTCAGGTCGTCGTCGAACAGGTGCTCGCACAGGAGCTGGTGGACCTCGTCCGGCGACCGCACGTCGACCGGTTCGAGCAGTGCGGTGATCGTGGCTCTGGCGACGATGCCCCGGCCACCTCCTCTCAGCCCTTCGCAGGCGTAGTAGGTGAAAGCGCGCTTCAGCTCGTCGGTCGGCCACGGCGCCGGCACGTACCCCGGCTGCCAGAGCACCCAGCTGAGCGCGACCGTCCCGTCCGGCGACGACCATCCGACGCCCAACCTGACCCAGGTATCGTTCATCCTCTTCCTCCCCTTCATCGTTTGCGTCGTACGACAAGCGGCCCGCCTTCCCCGCGCAGGACCGCGGTGTCCCCATCCCGATCCGTGCGCAGCACCAACGCCCCGCGCCTGGTCAGGGCATCGATCACCGGCCCGTTCGGATGGCCGTACCGGTTGCCCGCGCCGACGCTGACCAGCGCCACCCGCGGCCGCACGGCGGCCAGGAACTCCGGCGCCGAGAACCTCGACCCGTGGTGCGGCACCTTCAACACCTCGGCGGCCAGGTCGACGTGCCCACCCAGCAGGCCCGCCTGACCCGCCAGCTCGATATCACCGGTCAGCAGCACCCGACCGGCCGCCGTGCGGGCTCGCAGCACCAACGACGAGTCGTTGATCGCGGTGTTCTCGTCCTCGGCCGAGGCGGGCTCCCCCTTCGGCCCCAGGACTTCCAGCACCAGCCCCGGCCAGTCCAGACGTTGACCAGCGGTCAACTCGACCAGATCCACTCCCGCCGCCCGCGTCCGACGGCGAACCTCCTCCCACGCCCACCCCGGTTCATGCGACGGCCCGATCGCCACCGCCCCCACACTCCGGTCCGCGAGCACGGCCGCGAGCCCTCCGACGTGGTCCGCGTGCAGGTGGCTGAGCACCAGCAACGGGATCCGCCGGATCCCCAGGCGCCGCAGGCACGCCGCCACCGGCGCCGGGTCCGGCCCCGTGTCCACCAGCACCGCCCGACCGGGCTCGGCCGTGGCGAGCACCACCGCGTCCCCCTGCCCGACGTCGCAGGCGACCACCGACCACCCCGCGGGCGGCCAGCCCGGCGCCACCACCTGCGTCGGCACCAGCACCACCACCGCCCCGACCAGTGCCGCCGCCAGCAACGTCCGGGTCCGCCGCACCTTCACCAACCCGTACACCACCAGCAGCACACCCGTCAGCAGCAGCCCGCCCTGCCACCCCGCCAACCAGGCCACCGACCCGCCCGGCACCTCCGACGCCTTCCGCCCGACCGTGATCAGCCAGCCCACCTCCGGCCCGGACAGCTCGACCAGCACCCGTGCCGCCCCGTGGTGGACAGGGGCCACCACGGCGGCGAGTACACCGAGCACGGTCGCCGGCGCCACGACCGGCGCGGCCACCAGGTTGGCCACCACCGACACCAGGCTGATCCGCCCGGAGATCGCCACCACCAGCGGAGCGGTCACCACGCTCGCCGCCATCGGCACGGCCAGCGCCTCCGCGAGCCCGATCGGCACGCCCCGGTCCCGCAGGGCCGCCGCCCACCGGGGTGCGAGGAGCACCAGCGCCGCCGTGGCGACGACCGACAACGCGAACCCCGGCTCCACTCCCAGCGCCGGGTCGTACAGGACCAGCACCACCACCGTCGCGGCCAACGCGGGCAACGCCGACCGCTCCCGCCCCAGCACCAGCGCCAACAACGCCACCGCGCCCATCACCGCGGCCCGCAGCACGCTCGGCTCCGGCCCCGCCAGGACGACGAACCCCACCAGGGCCACCGACGCCCCCGCCGCACACCCCTTCGGCCCGACCCGGAAGATCCGCAGCAGCAACAGGACCGCGCCGCAGAGGATCGCCAGGTTCGCCCCGCTCACCGCCAGCAGGTGCGCCAGACCCGACGTGCGGAACTCGTCCTCCACCCTGGACGACACCTCCGCGGTGTCGCCCACCACCAAGGCAGGCAACAGACCCGCGGGTTCCGGATCCAGGGCTGTGCTCGCCTCGCGCAGACCGGACCGCAGCACCTCCGCGGCCCGCTGCCACACCGGCGCGGGTCCCGCCTGCGACGGCGGACCGCGGACTCGCAGCACGGCCACCGTCAACTCCCCCGGCCGGGCGGGCGCCAGGACACCACGAGCCGTGACCTCCTGGCCTGGCAACAGGTTCCGCCACCCCGACACCGGCGCCACCAGCAACACCTCCCCTCCCTCGTCGATCACCGAACCGTCCTGCTCGACCGAGGTGATGTCCGCGCGGACGACCACCGACTGGACACCTCCCTGACGCCCCGCGAACCCCTCGGTCCGCAGCCCGCGCGGCCGGTTCACCAGTTCCGCCCGCAGCACCACCGCCTCACCACGGCTCGCGGCCGCCCGGACCGGATGGCTCTCCGACTGCTGCACCCGCAACCCGATCGAGCCAGCCGCCACCGGGGCCACGACGACCAGCGCCAAGGCGCACGACCGCTCACACCAGCCTTTGCGCAGTACCACCGCACCCACCAGGCAGGCACAGGCACCGATGAGGACGGCGGCCAACCAGCTCCAGAGCAGCCCACCCAGGGCCACCGCCCAGACCACCAGTGCCGCGGGAACCAGTCGGACGTGGGGACTCACGCCTCCGCCGTCGTGAGAACCGGACCTCGGTCCTTTGTGGATGGATGTCGGTAGACGCGAGAGGTGGTGGAAATGGAGTTGTGGAATGCGGAGCTAGGGGGCAGAGGGTGTCGCGCGATGGGCGAGCGGGGTTGTTCGTGGCCAAGTGGTCCGTGGCGGGACACAGCAGGACCGGGGGTGGTGGTGAGGCGGGAACTGGCGGCATCACGGGTCGGCTCGGGCTGGAGGCGGCGAGTGGGAGCTCGGCAGTGGCGGACCGAGCGTTCGAGCGCGACTGTCGACAAATCGGCTTGGTCGGACCGGAGTGATGGATGGACGGCTGTGCCGAGGGAAGGAGCAAGGGCGGATGAGGCACGGCGGATGAGGACGGACCACGGTGAACGGCTGAGGGTCCGCCCTGCGTCGGGAAAGCGCCGGCGCCTGGTTCCTTGGTCGGGACCAAGCGGTGGGCAGACGGGGCGGTGGGAAGTGGCGGGGTGATGAAGGGGTGTGGGCCACAGGGGACGAGGCAGGATTCGCCAGTTGCGGAGGGCGCGTTCGAGGGTGGCGGTCATTGTCGAGTGGGTCATGTCGTGACCAGTTCGCGGAGTTTGACGAGCCGGTTGTTGCCGATGCCCTCGATCTCGCGGAGCTGGTCCACCGAGCTGAACGGGCCGCGTTTGGTTCGGCGGTCGAGGATCCGTTGTGCGGTGACGGGGCCAACGCCAGGGAGGTTGTCGAGCTGGTCCTTGGTGGCGGTGTTCAGGTTCAACTTCTCGTCGGGGCTCGGTTCGGCTTGCACGGGGATGGGGGCGGTGCCCACGGCGACCTGTTCGCCGTCGACGACTTTGCGGGCGAGATTCAGCCCTTGGGGGCGCACGCCGGGGTTGACTCCGCCCGCGGCGGTGATGGCGTCGGCCACGCGGGCGCCGCTCGGCACGGTGACCAAACCGGGGCTGGGGACCTCACCGACGACGTTGACCACCAGCGGTTCCGGCGGGCTGGACGAGACGGCGGCCACCGCGACGGGCAGGTCCGGGGGTCGTTCGGGACTCGGGCGTTGTGACCACACGGCGATCAGGACGACGACGGCAGCGGCGGCCGCGGTCGTGGCGTAGAGGGCACGGCGCCTGCCGGGCGGGGCGGCACCGGGGAGCCAGCGCTCCACGAGTCTGCCCGCCCGGCGGCGGGCCCAGCGGAATCTGGGCGGCGGCGGGTCGGGTTCGCCGTCGGAGCTGGTGAACACGACGGTTCTGCCGGTGCCCGCGGACGGTCGCGCGGCGGCTTGCGCGGCCAGCGTCTCCAGCCGGACTCGGGACGGCGCTTGGGTTGCGTGGGGTTCGACCATGCACTCGACGCTAGGGCCGGAGGTCACCGCCGCGAAGGGGCAGTCGGTGAACTGTGGACAAGTGGTGGCCCTGTGGACAGGTTCGGATCTTGGAACGGGAATTGTCGGTGCCGTGTGGCAGGATGCCGGCGCCGTCCGTCTACTCAGGACGACCGGGCCCCACCGACGACGAGGGCGTCAGACGTCGCCGGGCAGCACCACGACACCGAGCACACCGGGACCGGTGTGCGCACCGATCACAGCCCCCACCTCGGAGATCAGGCACCCGGACGAACCGGGGATCCGCTCGTCCAACCTGGTCGCCAGCTCGGCCGCCCGCTCCGGCGCGGCCAGGTGGTGCACGGCCAGCCCGACGGGCCCGTGGCCCGCGGCCAACGCCGCCAGGTCGACCAGCCTGCCGATCGCGCGGCTCATCGTGCGCACCTTCTCCAACGGCACGATGCGACCGTCCTCGACGTGCAGCACGGGCTTCACCGCCAACGCCGTGCCGACCAGCGCCGCGGTGGTCCCGATGCGACCACCACGCCGGAGGTGGTCCAGCGTCTCCACGCAGAAGTACGCCCGCAAACGCTTGGCAACCCCAGTGGCCGCGGCCTCCACGTCCTCCGCGGACCCTCCCGCCGCCGAGGACGCGCACGCGGACAGCACCGCGAACCCGAGCCCCATCCCGGTGGCCCGCGAGTCCACGACGCGGATCCGGGCGGGATCCACCTCCTCCGCGGCCAGCCGCGCGGCCTCCCAGGTCCCCGACAGCTCGCGGGACAGGTGCACCGATACGACCGACTCGGCACCCTCGTCGAGCACGGCCCGGTAGACGTCCGCCAACTCCCCCGGAGTCGGCCGCGACGTGGTCACCCGGCGGTGCTCGCCGAGTGCCGCGGCCAGCTCGGCCGGTCCGAAGTCCAAGCCGTCCAACCGGCTGCGGCCGTCCACCGCCACGTGCAACGGCACCACGCGGATGTGGTGGCGCTCGGCGAACCCCTCCGGCAGGTACGCCGTCGAGTCGGTGACAACGGTGGTGGGCACGAGTGCGGACACTACGGCTCTCACCCCGTCGTGTGGCTGACCGCCACGGACCTGATGAGATCCGCCATCGCGGAGCCCACCAGCTCGTGGCCCTCCCACCCCCAGTGCATGCCGTCCGGGTTGCCGCGCCCCGACCGCACGTGGTCGCCGACCACCGCGGCGACGTCCAGCAGCGGCACGCCCACGCGCGCACCCCACTCGCGCACGGCACGCGCCGCGGCGGGACGGCCTGTGTGGACACCGCCGTACGCGGCGGCGCGGTGCACGGACGGCACCATCCCGAACGGGAGGATGCCCGGTTCCAATGCGTGCACGGCGTGCACGGAGTCGTCGAGGTACCGCACGGTGAGGTGCGGCGGCAGCGCGACCGGGTGGCCGCCCAGGAGGCGGGCCAACGCGGGCTGGGCGGCCTTGTACCCGGTCCGCGCCCACCGGCGCAGACCGTCGGGCCGCAGGTACCGCAGCCCCTGCCGCAGGTAGGTCGGCAGGGGCGAGGGCAGCGTGTCCATGTGCCCCACCGCGAGCACGAGGACGTCCGTGCGCGGCAGCAGCGACCACACGCGGGGGTCGCCCGTCAGCGACCACCAGGCGTCCCGCGCGGTCCACCCGAACCCGGCCGCCAGCTCCGCGTGCCCGCCCAGCGCCTTGGCGGCCAGGTTGGGCCACAGACCGGGGTGGTCGGCGGGCAGCGGACCGTCGGGACCGTGGAACGCCAGCGAGTCGGCCAGGACCAGCAGTCTCAACGAGTGGTTCCGGCGTTGTAGGACGACAGCCGCCACCGGCCGTCGCCGCCCGGCCTGCGGGTGAACACCGTCCAGTGGCAGTTGCCGATGCCGCCGAACAGCGACCACGACTCGACCGGCAGGTCCAGGAGCCTGCCGGTCAGCGCGGTGATCAGGCCGCCGTGCGCGCAGAGCATCACGGTGCCGGAGAACTCGCGGTCGACCTCGGCGACGACCTCGGCCGCGCGGTCCGCGACCTCGATCCGGGACTCGCCGTCCGGCGGCGCGACCGTGGGGTCGGCGCGCCACTGGTCGATCGAGCCCGGCCACTCGACCTCGACCTCCTCGCTGGTGAGCCCCTGCCACTTGCCCAGGTTGGTCTCGCGCAGCCGTTCGTCGATCCGCAGCGGGATGCCGACGGCGTCGGTGAACACCGTCGCGGTGTTCGTCGCCCGCCGCAGATCGGACGCGACCACCAGCTCGGGGGCGAACCCGGTGAGCACGGGCACCGCGAACCTGGCCTGGTTCCACCCCGTCTCGGTCAACGCCGAGTCGAGGTGGCCCTGCCAGCGTCCCGTGGCGTTGTAGTCCGTCTCACCGTGCCGCCACAGCACGAGCCGGTTCAAGGTCATCGGGTGCTCACGCCTCCGCCGTCTCGTCCTCGGCGGGGGCGTCCGCGGACGCCTCGAACTCGATCTGCGGGCAGTCCTTCCACAGCCGCTCCAGGCCGTAGAAGCTGCGCTCCTCGACGTGCTGCACGTGCACCACGACGTCGACGAAGTCGAGCAGCACCCAGCGGCCCTCGCGGGCTCCTTCGCGGCGCACCGGCTTGCGGCCGGCCTCCCGCATCTTGTCCTCGATGTTGTCCACGATCGCGCCGACCAACCGCTCGTTGGGAGCGGAGGCGATCACGAAGCAGTCCGTGATCACGAGCTGGTCGGACACGTCGAGCACGATCACATCGTGCGCCTTCTTCTCGTCCGCCGCGCTAGCGGCGACCAGCGCCAACCGTCGTGCCTCGTCGGTGGCTGCCACATCTCTCCTCACCAGCGACCCGTGGATCCGGGTCGTACATCAATTCGATGCGCGCGGATACGCCCGCACGAGTTAATGAGGGTACCGGCGAGCGGACCTAGTCCGGCACCGAGTAGAGCCCGCGCTTGGAGATGTACTGCACGACACCGTCCGGGACGAGGTACCAGACGGGCATGCCGGAGGCCGTGCGCGCCCGGCAGGCGGTCGAGGAGATGGCCATGGCGGGCACCTCCACGAGGGACACGGACCCCTCCGGCAGGTGCTGGCCGTTGAGCTCGTAACCCGGTCGGGTGACGCCGATGAAGTGCGCGAGGTGGAACACGTCGGCCGCCCGCCGCCACGACACGATCTGCTCCAGCGCGTCCGCGCCGGTGATGAAGAACAGGTCGGCGTCCGGGTGGGCGGCCTTCAGGTCGGTGAGGGTGTCCACCGTGTACGTGGGCCCGTCGCGGTCGATGTCGACCCTGCTGACCGAGAACCGCGGGTTCGACGCGGTCGCGATGACCGTCATCAGGTAGCGGTCCTCGGACGCGCTGACCACCCGCGACGTCTTCTGCCACGGTTCGCCGGTGGGGACGAAGATGACCTCGTCGAGGTCGAACCTCGCCTGCACCTCGCTGGCCGCGACCAGGTGACCGTGGTGCACCGGGTCGAAGGTGCCGCCCATGACCCCGAGTCTGCGCCGGTTCGACATGGCTGGGCAGCCTACGGTGCCGGCTCGCGGGTGGCCGTCCGCTCCCGTGGACGGCCACCCGCGTCGCACTGACTCCCCGTCCGCGGCCCTGGGGAGTGGGCCGCCTCCGGGCACCCGGCCCACCCCGAAGCGGAGCCGCGTGCACCGGAGGAACGACGACGGCCCGTGGCCATGACGCCGGTCGGGAGAACTTTTTTCACCGGTTCGGGATCACGGCTCCGGCGCGATCACCACTCCGTCACCGTCGCGCACCAGGATCGCCTCCATCGGGCAAGACTCGGCGGCGTCGGTCACGAGCTCGTCGGGTTCGACGAAGTCCTGCACGGCCGTCGACTTGCCGTTCTCCAGCCTGAAGTAGGCCGCCGCGCTGGACGCGCACATCCCGGTGCCGATGCACGCCTCGCGGTCGACCTGGACCTGCCACTTCGACATGGGACTACCACCTCACCAGGAGCTGGTCCGGACCGCGCACCAGCCTGCCCTTGCGGAACGGCACCTCGTCGGCGGGGACCGCGAGCTCCAGCGTCGGGAACCGGCGCAGCAGCGTGCCGATGCCGACCTGCAGCTCCATCCGGGCCAGCGGGGCGCCGATGCAGTGGTGCACACCGTGCCCGAAGGCCACGTGGGCGTTGTTCTCCCGGTGGAAGTCGATCTCGCCGGGGCGGTCGAACACCGCCGGGTCGCGGTTGCCCGCCTGGCCGATGAACACCGCGTCACCCGCCTTGACCGTCACGCCGCTCAGCTCGACGTCCTCGACGGCGATCCGGGGGAAGCCCGCCGAGCCGCCCAGGGGCGTGATGCGCAACAGCTCCTCCACCGCGGCCGGGACCAGGTCGGGGTCCGCGCGCAGCTCGGCCAGCCGCTCGGGGTGGGTGAGCAGCTGGTAGGTGAAGTTGCCCAGCTGGTTGGCCGTGGTCTCGTGCCCCGCGACCAGCAGCGTGACGCCGAAGTTGACCAGCTCTTCCTCGGACAGCCGGTCGCCCTCGTCGCGAGCCGTGACGAGGGTGCCCAGGACGTCCTCGGTCGGCGACTTGCGGCGTTCGGCCACCAGCCCGGCGATGTAGTCCTGGAGGCTCTCGAACGCCGAGGTGATCTCCTCGGGCGTGAACGCCGTGATCGCCAACGCGCGGTCCGACCAGTTCCGGAACTCGCCGCGGTCCTCGTAGGGGACGCCGAGCAGCTCGCAGATGATCGTGATCGGCAGCGGCATGTTCAGCGCCTCGACGAGGTCCGCGGGCGCGCCCTTGGCCTCCACGTCGTCCAGCAGGCCGTCCACGAGGTCCTGGGCGCGTTCCCGCAGCTGCTCGACGCGGCGCATGGTGAAGCCCTTGGCCACCAGCTTGCGCAGCCTGCCGTGCTCCGGCGGGTCCATGTTCAGGATCGACGGCCTGCTCATGATCGCGGGCGACGCCCTCGGCACGTCGCGGCCGACCACCGCGGCCCGGCTGAAGCGCAGGTCGCCCAGCACGGTCCTCACGTCGTCGTACTTGGTGAGCAGCCACGCGTCACCGCCGTAGGGCAGGCGGACCCTCGACACGGGCTCCGTCTCCCGCAGCTGCTCGTACGTCGGGTCGAGGTCCAGCCGGACGGCTTCGCCGAAGGGGTAGCTCCTCGGCTGTTGACTCGTCGTCATGCCCCCGCACTCCTCCCAAAGCGCTCATGTAATCAAGTGATTACATATTTCGACGATAGACTTCCACTCACGCTCCGTCAACGAACGACTACCACTTCACCGGAAGGGTCAACGGCCCGCGGACCAGCCGGCCGCGCTTGAACTCGACGTCCTCGACGGGCACGGCCAGCTCCAGCGTCGGGAACCGGCGGAACAGCGTGCCGATGGCGACCTGCAGCTCCATCCGCGCCAGCGGAGCGCCCAGGCAGTGGTGCACGCCGTGCCCGAAGGCGATGTGGGGGTTCACCCCGCGTTGGAAGTCGATCTTCTCCGGGGTATCGAACACCGACGGGTCGCGGTTGGCCGCGGCCATGCTGACCAGCACGGTCTCCCCCGCGCGCACCGTGACGCCGCCGATCTCGACGTCCTCCAGCGCCACCCGCGGCAACGCGACCATCGCGGCCAGCGGGATCGCCCGCGCGAGCTCCTCGACGGCGGGCCGCAGCAGGTCCGGGTCCTCCACCAGCGACCGCAGCAGCGTGGGCTGCTCGAACAGCGTGTAGATCGCGTTGCCGAGCAGGTTCGCGGTCGTCTCGTGGCCCGCGACCAGCAGCGTCACGCCGAAGACGACCAGCTCCTCCTCGGACAGCCGGTCCTCCTCGTCGTGCGCCTCCACCAGCGCGCCGAGCATGTCGTCGGACGGGGTGCGGCGGCGTTGCGCGACCATCCCCGCGATGTACCCCTTGAGGCTGTCCAGCGCCGCCCGGATCTCCTCCGCGGTGGACACGCCGAACCCGAGCAGCACGTCGGTCCAGCCCTGGAACTCGCCCCGCTCCCCCTCGGGCACGCCGAGCATGTCGCAGATGAGCGTGATCGGCAGCGGCATGTTCAGCGTCGACACGAGGTCCGCGGGCGGCCCCTGCGCCTCGATGTCGTCGAGCGCCGCGTCCACGACCTCCTGCGCGCGCACCCGCAGCTGCTCGACCCGGCGGGTGGTGAACGCCTTCGCGACCAGCTTGCGCAGCCTGCCGTGCTCCGGCGGGTCCATCGCCAGGATGTTCGGGTTCTCCAGCACCGGCGACGTCCTCGGCACGTCCTTGCCCACCGTCGCCCACCGGCTGAACCTCGGGTCGGCCAGGACCATCCTGACCTCCTGGTAGCCGGTGGCGAGCCAGCCCTCGCCGCCGAACGGCATGCGCACCCAGGAGACCGGCTCGGTCCGCTGGAGCCGCAGGTAGGTGGGGTCCAGGCGCAGTCGGTCGGCCTCGCTGAAGGGGTAGGTCGTGGTCATCGCACGCTCCTCGGGCAAATATGTAAGCACCTGCTTACATATTTCGAGCCTAGAGATGCCCGCTACGGACCGTCAACGGACCGTCTCTTTAGGTGCTACTGCTCCGTGCGCTCGAGCAGCGTGCAGGCCGCCCCCAGGACCAGGCGGATGACTTCCTCGGTGTCCGCGCGGCGCAGGACGTCCCGGTGCGCGCTCGCGCGCAGCATGCTGATGCCGACCACCCAGCCGAGCACCAGCTCGGCCCGCAGCTCGCCGTTCTCGGCATCGGTCAACGTGCTCAGGGCGCGCACGTAGTCGTCGCCCAGCTCCTCGCGGATCCCGGCGGCGGCGTTGTCCATGCCGCCGGGCTGCAACGCGGTGAACAGCAGGTGGTTGGCCTGCCGGGGCCCCGTCTCCAGCAGCCGCCGCAGCACCCCTTCCAGCAGCCGCCCCGCGGAGTCGTCGAGCAGCTCACGGCCCTGCCCGGCCATCACCGAGGCGTACAGGGCGTCCTTGCTGCCGAAGTACCGGAACAGCAGCGCCTGGTTCACGCCCGCCCGCGCGGCGATGTCGCGGACGGTCGTGTGGTCGAAGCCGCGCTCGGCGAACAGCGCCGTCGCGGCGTCCAGGAGCGCGGCACGGGTGGCCGCCGAGTCGCGGCGACGGGGTTCGGCGGTCACGACGTCGGCCGGACGTGCCCCTCGCCCCAGACGACCCACTTGGTCGAGGTGAGCTCGGCCAGCCCCATCGGGCCGCGGGCGTGCAGCTTCTGGGTGGAGATGCCGATCTCGGCGCCCATGCCGAACTCGGCGCCGTCGGTGAACCCGGTCGAGGCGTTCACCATCACCGCCGCCGCGTCCACCCGCGTGGTGAACCGACGGGCGGCCTTCACGTCCGAGGTCACGATCGCCTCGGTGTGGCCGGTGCCGTGCTCGTTGATGTGCGCGATGGCCTCGTCGAGGGTGCCGACGACCTTGGCCGCGATGTCGAGGGACAGGTACTCGGTGTCCCAGTCCTCGTCCGTCGCGGCCACGACCTCGGTGCCGGACAGGCCGGCGAACACCGGGTCCGCGTGCACGGTGACGCCCGCGGCGTGCAGCGCCTCGGCGATGCGCGGCACGAACACGTCCGCGATGTCGGCGTGCACCAGCAGCGACTCCGCGGAGTTGCACACGCTGGTGCGGCGGGTCTTGGAGTTGAGCACGATCGCCTCGGCGTCGTCGAGGTCCGCCGCGGCGTCCACGTACACGTGCACGTTGCCGACGCCGGTCTCGATCGTGGGCACGGTGGCGTTCGCGACGACGGTGGAGATCAGGCCAGCACCGCCGCGCGGGATCACCAGGTCGACCAGGCCTCGCGCGGTGATCAGGTAGTTGACCGACGCCCGGTCCTGGCACGGCAGCAGCTGCACGCAGTCCGCGGGCAGGCCGACCGCCTCCAGCGCGTCGCGCAGCACGGCGACCAGCGCGGTGTTGGAGTTCTCCGCCGACGAGGACCCGCGCAGCAGCGCCGCGTTGCCGGACTTCAGCGCCAGACCGGCCGCGTCGACGGTCACGTTCGGACGGGCCTCGTAGACCATGCCGACCACGCCGAGCGGGACGCGCACCTGGCGCATCTCCAGGCCGTTGGGCAGCAGGCCGCCGCGCAGCACCTCGCCCACCGGGTCGGCCAGGCCCGCCACGGTCAGCAGGCCCTCGGCGACGCCGTCGATGCGCTGCTCGGACAGTGCCAGGCGGTCGAGCATGTTCTCCGTCAGCCCGGCGGCGCGACCGGCCTCCAGGTCCGCGGTGTTCGCCTTGAGGATCTCCTCGGACCGCTCGCGCAGCGCGGCGGCCATCTCGCGCAGCGCGGCGTCCTTGCGCTCACGGGTCGCCAGCACCAGGTCCTCGGCGGCGACACGGGCCCGGCGGGCGGCGGCGTGCACCTCTTCGCGCAGTTCAGCGGTCACGTCCTCAAGCTTAGGACCAGTCGGGCGGTCCTCGCGCCGCGGTATCCCGGATGCTGAACGCGGTTTTTGTCGGTGGGACCTGTCATGGTGTGGGCATGGACGAACTCGCCCTCCGGGAGCTGGCCGACGAGCGACTGCGGGCCCTCGCGGGTCCCGGAGCCGTGCTGCGCGACGACCAGTGGACCGCGATCCACGCGCTGGTGGCGGAGCGCAGGCGCGCGCTGGTGGTGCAGCGCACAGGATGGGGCAAGTCGGCGGTGTACTTCATCGCGACCGCGTTGCTGCGCGAGCTGGGCGAGGGGCCGACGGTGATCGTGTCGCCGCTGCTCGCGCTGATGCGCAACCAGGTCGAGGCGGCGGCGCGGGCGGGCGTGCACGCGATGACCATCAACTCCGCGAACACCGACGAGTGGCAGCACGTGCAGGACTCCGTGGCGGCGGGCGACGTCGACGTGCTGCTGGTGTCGCCGGAGCGGTTGAACAACCCCGACTTCCGGGACAACGTGCTGCCGTCGCTGACCGCGTCGGCCGGGCTGCTCGTGGTGGACGAGGCGCACTGCATCTCGGACTGGGGCCACGACTTCCGGCCGGACTACCGGCGGCTGCGGACGCTGTTGACGGAGCTGCCGTCCGGGGTGCCGGTGCTCGCGACGACGGCGACGGCGAACGACCGGGTGGTGCGCGACGTGGCCGAGCAGCTGGGGCTCGGCTCGGGGTCGGACGCGCTGGTGCTGCGCGGGCCGCTGGACCGGGAGAGCCTGCGGCTGGCGGCGGTGCGGCTGCCGACGGCCGAGGCGCGGCTGGCGTGGCTCGGCGAGCGGCTGGCGCAGCTGCCGGGGTCGGGGATCATCTACGCGCTGACCGTGGCGGCGGCGGACGACGTGGCGGCGTTCCTGCGGGAGCGCGGGTACGAGGTGACGGCGTACTCGGGACGGACGGACCCGACGGAGCGGCAGCGGTCCGAGGAGGACCTGCTGGCGAACCGGGTGAAGGCGCTGGTGGCGACCTCCGCGCTGGGCATGGGGTTCGACAAGCCCGACCTGGGGTTCGTGGTGCACCTCGGCGCGCCCCCCTCCCCCATCGCGTACTACCAGCAGATCGGCCGTGCGGGCCGTGGCGTCGAACGGGCCGACGTGCTGCTGCTGCCGGGCCCGGAGGACAAGGACATCTGGGCGTACTTCGCGTCGCTGGCGTTCCCGCCGGAACGGGTGGTGCGGCAGGTGCTCGCGGCGTTGGCGGACGCCGGGCGGGTGTTGTCGACGGCCGCGTTGGAGCCGATGGTCGAGCTGTCGCGCAACCGGCTCGAGGTGGTGCTGAAGGTGCTCGACGTCGACGGCGCGGTGAAGCGGGTGCGCGGCGGGTGGGAGTCGACGGGGCAGGAGTGGTCCTACGACGCGGAGCGGTACGACCGCATCGGCGAGGCCCGGCAGGTCGAGCAGCAGGCGATGCTGGACTACCTGGGCACGTCCGGCTGCCGGATGGAGTTCCTGCTGCGGCAACTCGACGACCCGAGCGCGAAGCCCTGCGGGCGGTGCGACAACTGCACCGGCGAACGTGTTTCCGCCGAGGTGTCGTCGGGAGCGGCCACGGTCGCGCGCGAACGGCTGATGCGGCCGGGCGTGGACGTGGCGCCGCGCAAGCTGTGGCCGAGCGGGATGGCGGCGCTCGGCGTGCCGTTGTCGGGCAAGATCGCCGCGGGCGAGTCGGCGGAGGCCGGGCGGGCGTTGGGGCGGCTGACCGACATCGGGTGGGGCAACAGGCTGCGGGCGCTGTTCGCGGCCGACGACCAGCCGATCCCGGACGACGTGTTCCAGGCCTGCGTGAAGGTGCTGAGCTCGTGGGGCTGGGCGGAACGGCCGGTCGGGGTGGTGACCGTGGGATCGCGGAGCAGGCCGTCGCTGGTGGGGAGCTTCGGTGAGCGCATCTCGGAGATCGGGAGGCTGCCGTTGCTGGGGCAGGTGTGGGTGGGAGAGGCGACGCACCGGGCGAACAGCGCTCAGCGGTTGGCGGGACTGTGGAACGGGGTGCGGGTGCCGGATCTGTCCGATGTGGACGGGCCGGTGCTGTTGATCGATGATCGGATCGATACGGGGTGGACTATGACTGTGGCGGGGAGGGCGTTGAGGAAGGCGGGGGCGGGGGCGGTGTTGCCGTTTGCTTTGGCGGTGACGACGTAGGGGGCACCCCGGTCGCCGAGTGTTCTATGGTTGCCGCCCCTTGTCAAGACGATAGGGCTGTCTTGACAAGGGGCGGCAACCATAGAGATGGCTTCTTGTCGGGGTGCGTGGGGGAAGGGTGGGTTTCGGGGGCATCAGGCTGCGCCTGACAGGGCATCCTCGGCTTCGCCGTTGGACCAGGCATCCTTGCTGCGCTGCGGACAAGGCCCCAGGCGCTCCGCGCCGGATGCGCGCTGGCGGGCTGCGCCCGACGACGGATCCTCGGCTGCGCCATCGGACACTGCATCCTCGGCTTCGCCGTTGGACAGGGAAGGCATCCTCGCTGCGCGTCGGACACTGCATCCTCGGCTGCGCCGTCGGACAGGGCATCGGCTGGCGCCGAGTGGGCAGTCTTGCTTCGCTTCGGACCATGCGGTGGGGCGCTTCGCGCCGGATGCGAGGTTGCGGGCTTTGCCCGCTCCACTCGGTGGTCTCGGGCGGATCTGGTGGTGTCGGCTGAATGGGGGTGGGTGGTGTTGGAGCAGCGGTTGGTTGGTGGGTTTGTGAACGAGGTTGTGCGTGTTGGGGACACGGTGCGCAGGGCGGGGGTGGGTGGGTTTGCGCATCGGGTGTTGGAGCACTTGGAGGGGTGGGGTGGTGCGCCGCGGTTGTTGGGGGTGGATTCGCGGGGGCGGGAGGTGTTGGAGTTTTTGGATGGGCATGTGGCGTGGGAGCGCGAGCAGCCTGGCGCGGTGGGGTCGGAGGAGAGTCTTGCGGTGGTTGCGCGGTTGGTGCGTGAGTTCCACGATTTGACCGTGGGGCTGGCAGGCGAAGCGGAAGTGGTTTGTCACAACGATCTTTCGCCCAAGAACACGGTCTACCGGGATTTGGGCGAGGGGTTGAGGCCGGTGGCGTTCATCGATTGGGACGGGGCGGCGCCGGGTCGGCGGGTGCAGGACGTGGCGCATGTGTGTTGGCAGTACACGGGGATGGGGCCCGGTGCGGAGGTCGGGGTGGTGGCGCGGGGGATTCGGGTGATCTGCGAGGCGTACGGGCTTGATGACCGGGGTGAGCTGGTGGACACGATCCTGTGGTGGCAGGACCGGTGTTGGCGCGGGATCGTCGCGGATGAGGGGCCGGCCGGGGTGCGGTTGCGGGCGGCGGGGGTGGTGGAGGGGGTTCAGGAGACGTACGCGTGGGTGGTGGAGCACCGGGGTGAGTTGGAGCCGGGGTGATCGGGCAGACCTGAGTTGGTCGTGAGGGATCCCAAGAGCCGGCACAGCGAAGCGGTGGTGAGCGGGAGCCTGGTCAGTGGGGCTGGGCTGTGGGATGGTCCGAAGATGGTGGAGGTGGCGGGGCAGAGGCATCGGCTTCCGGTTCGGAAGCTGATCGCGGCGAGCATCGGGAACGCGATCGAGTGGTACGACTGGACGATCTACGCGACGTTCAGCATCTACTTCGCGACGGCGATCTTCCCCTCCGGCAACGCGGAGCTGGCGTTGATCAACACGTTGGCGACCTACGCGCTGGCGTTCTTCTTCCGGCCGCTGGGCGGGTACCTGCTGGGGCGGTTCGCGGATCTGCGCGGGCGGAAGACGGCGATGATCCTGACGATCGGGCTGATGGCGGGCGGGTCCACGGCGATCGCGGTGTTGCCGACCTACGAACAGGTGGGGCGGTTGGCGCCGGTCCTGCTGCTGCTGGCGAGGATCGCGCAGGGGTTGTCGTTGGGCGGGGAGGTGTCCAACGCGTCGGCGTACCTGGCGGAGATCGCGCCGCCCGAACGGCGGGGGCGCTACTCGTCGTTCTTCTACATCTCCACGGGGACGGCGGTGCTGGTGGCGTCGCTGATCGGGTTCACGTTGGCGCGGACGATGGACAAGGCGCAGCTCGGGTCGTTCGGGTGGCGGATCCCGTTCCTGGTGGGTGGCGTGCTGGGACTGGTGGGGCTGTGGTTGAGGCGCAGCCTGGCGGAGACGGAGCAGTTCGAGCAGAACAAGGTGAAGGCCGAGGCGCTCAAGCGGCCGCTGACGACGACGCTGCGGGAGCACCCGAAGGCCGTGGGGCGGCTGGTGGGCTTCAGCATGCTGTCGACCCTTTGCTACTACACGTTCTTCTCCGCGCTGACGCCGTTCGCGGTGAAGAACCGGGGCGTGGACGCGGTGGACGTGTTCCTGGCGCTCTCGATCGCGACGACCCTGTTCATCGCGTTGCAGTACCCGATGGGCGCGTTGTCGGACCGGGTCGGGCGCAAGCCGCAACTGCTGGTGTGGTCGGCGGCCACGGCCGTGCTGATCGTGCCGCTGTCGTCGTTGATCAAGCCGGGCCTGACGGGGCCGTTGGTCGTGTTCTGCGTCGGGTTGGGGCTCTACACGATGATGACGTCGATCGCGCCGGCGGCGATGAGCGAGCTGTTCCCGACCGAGCTGCGCGGACTCGGCATCGGCGCCTGGTACAACCTCACGGTGGCGCTGTTCGGCGGCACGGCACCGCTGGTGATCGCCGCGCTGGCCAACCGGGGGCTGTCGGACGTGTACTTCTACTACGTGGCGGCGGGTGCGACGGTCGCGTTCCTGGTGATCCTCACCCTGCCGGAGACCAAGGGGTCAGAGCTGCGCTGAGCGCAGGCCGGTGAACACGACCGCGAGCGTGCGCTCGCGGAGGTCGGCGTCCCAGCCGGAGTGCAGCGCGCCCTGACTGGTGGCGGCGAGCAGGGCCATCACCTCGTCGAGCCGCACGCCCGGCCGGACCACGCCCGCGGCCTGCGCCTGGTCGAGCAGGATGCCGACGGCCTCGCGCAGCAGCTGGAGCTGGTCGGAGACCCGGATGTCGATGCCGAGCAGCTCGACGACGGTCTTGCGGGACGCCGCGCGCTCGACCAGGTGGGCGAAGAAGGTGAACAGCGACGTGGCCGGATCCCCTTGGCGAACAAGGGACTCGACCTCCTCGGCCAGTTCGCGGACGAGCTCCTTCATGAGCGCGGACAGCAGGTCGTTCTTGGTCGGGAAGTGCCGGAAGACGGTGCCGATGGCCACGCCCGCCTTGGCCGCGACCTCCTCGGTCGACGCGGACGCGCCCTTCGAGGCGAAGACCTCGTCGGCGGCGGCCAGGATGCGTGCCCGGTTCCGCTGGGCATCCGCGCGCATCGAACATCCCTTCGTTGACAACCTGAGTCATGACTCATTATCGTCCAAGTTGAGTCTTCGCTCACCTTACTGGAGGGTCTTGATGAACGCACGAGAGGTCTACGCGTCGATGAGCCGGGGGTGGCTCGACCCGGCGGTCCTGGACGACCTGTGGGCCGACGACGTCGTCGTGGAGACGCCGTTCGCCGCGCCGGGCAGGCCGAAGCGGATCGAGGGGCGGGACGCGTTCCTCTCGCTCGCCAAGGCGGGCCGCGAGGCGATGCCCGTGCGGCTGGTGGACCACCGCGAGGTGGCGATCCACGAGACCACCGACCCCGACGTGATCGTCGTCGAGTACGAGCTGGTGGGTGAGTCGACGGTCACCGGCAGGCAGAGCGCGGCGTCGTTCATCGGGGTGTTGCGGGTGCGCGACGGCAAGATCGCGCACTGGCGCGAGTACCAGGACACGATGGGCATGGCCGCCGCGCTGGCGGGCTGAGCCTCGACCACGCCCTCGCGGACGAGCGTCGAACATCGCCTCCACGGACCGAGCGCCGAACACCGCGTTAGCGGGCCGAGCGCCGGACACCGGCCTCGTGGGCCAAGGCTCGAACACCACTCTCGCAGGCCGGGTGTCGGGCGCGGGCTTCGCCGGGCCGGGTGTCGAACACAGCCTCTGGTGGCGTGCTTGGGGCCGGCATCGTCTGCGGGGCATGGCATCGGATGTCACCTGCGGGTCGGGCGTTGACCACGGCCAAGGCGAGCTGCCCGGCGGAGGACGGCGCAGGTCGGGAACGGCGGGGCCGTTCGACTGGGCTCAGGAGCGGTGCAGGGCGACCAGGTCGTCGGCGTGCACGACCTCGCGGCGCTGTTCCGCGGGTAGTTCGTGGCTGGATCGGCCGATCAACCCCGGCAGCTCGGTGGCGTCGTAGGCCACCACTCCCCTGGCCACGACCTGGCCCGCCGTGTCGGCGAGCTCGACCACGTCACCGGCCTCGAACGCGCCCTCGACGGCGGTGATGCCGGCGGCCAGCAGGGATCGCCTGCGGCCGACCACGGCGGAGACGGCGCCGTCGTCGAGGATGAGCTTCCCGGTCGCGTCGGCGGCGTAGCCGAGCCAGAAGCGGCGCGCGGTCAGCCGGGACCCGGTGGCGGCGAACGCCGTACCCACGTCGGTGGGCCCCAGTGCCCGCGCCGCGTCACCGGAACCGGCCAGCAGGACCGGGATGCCCGCGGACGCCGCCAGGGTCGCCGCGGCCAGCTTGGAGGCCATGCCGCCGGTACCCAGCGCGCCGCCGGTGCCCGCGCGAACGCCGTCCACGTCGTCCGGGCCGCCGACCTCGGTGATCCGGCGGGCCTCGGCCAGCCGGGGGTCACCGTCGTACAGGGCGTCCACGTCGGAGAGGAGGAACAGCGCGTCGGCGCCGATCAGGTGCGCCACCAGGGCCGCGAGCCGGTCGTTGTCGCCGAACCGGATCTCCTCGGTGGCCACGGTGTCGTTCTCGTTCACCACCGGCACCACGCCCAGCGCGAGCAGGCGCGAGAACGTGCGCTGCGCGTTGCGGTAGTGCGAACGCCGCACCACGTCGTCCGCGGTCAACAGGACTTGCCCGACGGTCAACGAGTAGCGGCCGAACGAGTTGCCGTAGGCGTGGGCCAGTGCCAGCTGGCCCACGCTGGCGGCGGCCTGCTGGGTCGCCAGGTCCTTCGGACGGCGGGTCAGCCCCAACGGGGCCAGGCCCGCGGCGATGGCACCCGAGGAGACGAGCACGATCTGGCTCCCCGCGGCCCGGCGGGCGGCGAGCGCGTCCACCAGTGCGTCCAGCCGGGCCGGGTCGAGCCCGCCCTCGGCCGTCGTCAGCGAGGAGGACCCGACCTTCACGACAACCCTGGTGGCCGAAGCGACCGCCTTGCGGGCCAACGAGACCTCCACGCTGCCGATCATCACTCCTCGAAGTCGTCCTCGTCGTACACACCGGGCAGCCGGCGGGCCTTCTTGAGCGCCTTGCGCTCGTGCGCGCCGATCCGGTCGTTGCTCTCCAGCCGCAGGTCCGTGCCGCGACCGGTCATGGTCATCGCGATACCGGCGGGCGTCGACGGCTCCCAGTCGAACACCAGGTCGCCGATCGTGACCTGGGCGCCGGGCACCGCACCGCGCTTGACCAGCACCTCTTCGACGCCCATCCGGGCGAGGCGGTCCGCCAGGTAGCCGACGGCCTCGTCGTTGGAGAAGTCCGTCTGCCGGATCCAGCGCTCGGGGCGGTCGCCCTTGACGATGAAGCCGCCCTCGGTGTCCGGGTCGTCCACGACGGTGAAGCCGTCGTCGTCCACGGCGGTCGGCCGCAGCACGATCCGGGTGGACTCCTGCTTCGGCTTGGTGGCGCGGTACTCCTCGACGACGGCGCCAAGGGCGTAGGTCAGCTCGCGCAGGCCCTCTCGGGTCGCGGTCGAGATCTCCAGCACCTGAAGGCCGCGCGCCTCGATGTCCGCGCGCACCAGCTCCGCCAGCTCACGGGCCTCGGGCACGTCGATCTTGTTCAGCACCACCAGCCGCGGCCGGTCGCTCAGGTCGCCGCCCAGCGAGGGGGTGTACTTCGCGAGCTCCTCCTCGAGCGCGTCGATGTCCGACAACGGGTCGCGGCCCGACTCGAACGTCGCGCAGTCGACGACGTGCACGAGGACCGCGCAGCGCTCGATGTGGCGCAGGAAGTCCAGGCCCAGGCCCTTGCCCTCGCTGGCGCCGGGGATCAGGCCGGGGACGTCCGCCATGGTGAAGACGGTGGCGCCCGCGGTGATCACACCGAGGTTCGGGACCAGCGTGGTGAACGGGTAGTCGGCGATCTTCGGCTTGGCCTCGGAGAGGACCGAGATCAGCGACGACTTGCCCGCCGACGGGAACCCGAGCAGGCCGACGTCCGCGACGGACTTCAGCTCCAGGACGAAGTCGCCGAACTCGCCGGGCTCGCCGAGCAGCGCGAAACCGGGCGCCTTGCGGGCCTTCGACGCGAGCTGCGCGTTGCCCAGGCCGCCGCGGCCGCCGCGCGCGGCGATCATCCGGGTGCCCTCGCCGACGAGGTCGGCGACGACCTTGCCGTCCTCGGTGAGGACCACGGTGCCGTCCGGCACGCGCAGCTCGAGGTTCTCGCCGTTCGCGCCGTCGCGGTTGGCGCCCTGGCCCTGCTTGCCGTTGGTGGCGGAGGCGTTCGGGCGGAAGTGGAAGTCCAGCAGCGTGTGCACGTTGGAGTCGACGACCAGGACGACGTCGCCGCCCTTGCCGCCGTTGCCGCCGTCAGGACCGCCCAGCGGCTTGAACTTCTCCCGGTGCACCGACGCGCAACCGTTGCCACCCTCGCCAGCGGCTACGTGGATAACCACCCGGTCGACGAATCGGGACACGGGAACTCACTTCCAAAGGACTAGACGAAGCAAAAAAGGGGGGTCAAACGCCGAGCGCCGTGTGTCCGCGTTGGCGGACACACGGCGCTCGGGGGAACCAGGTCGGTTACGCGGCGACCTTGGCCTCGACCGGCACGATGTTGACGGTCTTGCGACCGCGCTTCGTGCCGAACTCGACCGCGCCGGGGGCGAGGGCGAACAGCGTGTCGTCCTTGCCGCGGCCGACGTTCACACCGGGGTGGAACTTGGTGCCGCGCTGGCGGATCAGGATCTCGCCGGCCTTGACGACCTGACCACCGAACCGCTTGACACCCAGGTACTGGGCGTTGGAGTCGCGGCCGTTACGGGAGCTGGATGCACCCTTTTTGTGTGCCATGGCTAGTCAGGTCCTCACTTACCGGTGATGCCGGTAACCTCGACGCGGGTCAGCTTCTGACGGTGACCCTGCCGCTTGTGGTAGCCGGTCTTGTTCTTGAACTTGTGGATGCGGATCTTGGGACCCTTGGTCTGCTCGACGACCTTGCCGGTCACCAAGAACTTCCCGAGGGCCTCAGCGTCTGCGGTGACGTCAGTGCCGTCCACGACGAGTAGCGCCGGGAAAGTGAACTCAGTGCCCGGGGCGCCCTCGAGCTTCTCGACCTCGACGACGTCGCCGACAGCCACCTTGTACTGCTTGCCGCCAGTCTTGACGATCGCGTACATCAGGACGGAAGTCTCCTGCTACTCGACGGTGACGGGGCCGCGCGCGCCCAGGCTTTCGTGAATCACCATTACGTGAGTCAGAGTCGCCGGGCTACACACGACAGGGCCCACCGGACGGCGGGCCGTGTACCAGGTTACGTGGGTATGCACGGCGAGGTCAAACTGGGGTGTGGGTAGTCCGATTCCCCTGGTCAGCAGCGGAAACGGGGACACCGCGACGTACGGATCCGACGGCTTTCGCACGCCTTCCGCGAGCCGCCGGATGTGCCCGACGCCACACTCCCCCGCCAACGCCGAGGGCCCGCACCGGTATCGGCACGGGCCCTCGGCGGACGAGCGACGTCAGCCCTCGGTCACGCCCACGGGCGGGCCCGCGGGACGGGTCGCCGCACGACGCGACGTCCGGCGCCGGGGCGCGATCACGGTCGGCGGTTCCGGCTCGGACTGCTCCGGCGCCGCGTGGCCGTTCAGCGCCTGCTGCGGCGCGACGGCCTCAGCCTGCGCGACGACCGGAGCCTCAACCGGTGCAACGACCTCGACAACCGCTGGAGCCTCGACAGCAGCCGCCACGACAGTCTCAGAAGCATCACCTACGGGCTCCTGGGTCTGCTGCTTCGCGGCACCCGCGTCCCGGCGCGCCCGGCGCCGCTCCCGGTTGCGGTCGCGCCGGTCGCGCTTCGCACCGTCCTGAGCGGACTGGGCGTCCTGGTCCAGCAGCACCGCGGGCTCGGTGGTGTCCACGACCAGGTCGCCGACCGGCTCGTCCGAAGTGGACGGAGCGGGCCGGGTCGCCTGCGCGGGCTGCACCGGGGGCGCGGTCTCGACGACCTCGGCCACGGGCTCGTCCACGACGGCCGGGGCCTCGGTGTGCTCGCCGCCGTCGCCGCCACCGCGGTTGCGCTGGCGGGACTTCCGGCTCGGCTGCTGCTGGGTCTGCTGCTGCTGGGGAGCGCTGGGGGCCGTGGCGGGCGCGCCGCCGCCACCGTGCGAGTGCACGGGGTCGGTGGACACGACGACGCCGCGACCGCGGCAGTGCTCGCACGTGGTGCTGAACGCCTCGAGCAGACCGGTGCCGACCCGCTTGCGGGTCATCTGCACCAGGCCGAGCGAGGTGACCTCGGCGACCTGGTGGCGGGTGCGGTCCCGGCCGAGGCACTCGGTCAGGCGGCGCAGCACCAGGTCGCGGTTCGACTCCAGCACCATGTCGATGAAGTCGATGACGATGATGCCGCCGATGTCGCGCAACCGGAGCTGGCGGACGATCTCCTCCGCCGACTCCAGGTTGTTCCGGGTCACCGTCTCCTCGAGGTTGCCACCCGATCCGGTGAACTTGCCGGTGTTGACGTCGATGACCGTCATCGCCTCGGTGCGGTCGATGACCAGGTAGCCGCCCGAGGGCAGCCAGACCTTGCGGTCGAGCGCCTTGAGCAGCTGCTCGTCGATGCGGTGCTCGACGAACGCGTCCGAGCTGCCGATGTGCTTGCGCAGCCGGTCCTGGAGGTCGGGTGCCACGTGGCGGACGTAGGAGTCGATCGTCTCCCACGCGTCCGCGCCCTGGACGATCAGCGCGGAGAAGTCCTCGGTGAACAGGTCGCGGACGACCTTCACCAGCAGGTCCGGCTCTTCGTAGAGCAGCTGCGGCGCCTGCGCCTTGGGCGTGGCGGCCTTGTCCTTGATGACCTGCCACTGCGCCTGCAGGCGGGTGACGTCGCGGCCCAGCTCCTCCTCGGCGATGCCCTCCGACGCGGTGCGGATGATCACACCGGCGTCCTCGGGGACGACTCGCTTGAGGATGTCCTTGAGGCGCTTGCGCTCGTTGTCCGGCAGCTTGCGGCTGATGCCGGTCGCGCCGCCGCCGGGCACGTACACCAGGAAGCGGCCGGGCAGGCTGATCTGGGTGGTCAGGCGGGCGCCCTTGTGGCCGACCGGGTCCTTGGTGACCTGGACGAGCACGCTGTCGCCGCTGGAGAGGGCCTGCTCGATCTTGCGGGACTTGCCCTCGAGACCGGCGGCGTCCCAGTCGACCTCACCGGCGTACAGCACGGCGTTGCGGCCGCGGCCGATGTCGATGAACGCGGCCTCCATGCTCGGGAGCACGTTCTGCACCCGGCCGAGGTAGACGTTGCCGACCAGCGAGCCGGTGCCGGACGAGGTCACGAAGTGCTCCACGAGGACACCGTCCTCCAGGACACCGATCTGGGTGCGGTCGCCGCGCTCGCGGACGACCATGGTGCGCTCGACGGCCTCCCGGCGGGCCAGGAACTCGGCCTCCGAGAGCACCGGCACGCGGCGGCGACCGGCCTCGCGACCGTCGCGGCGGCGCTGGCGCTTGGCCTCCAGGCGGGTCGAGCCCCGGATGCTGCGCACCTCGCTCTGCGCGGCCTCGGAGTCGGCCTTGTCGTCGCGCGCGTCGCGGGTCTCCCGGACCTCGCGGACGTGCACGACCGTGTTCGGCGGGTCGTCCTCGGTGATCGCGGGCTCGTCCTCGGCGCCGGTCTTGCGGCGACGACGGCGACGGCGACGACGGCTGCCGCCGTCCGTCCCCTCATCCGACCCCTGGTCGTCCTGGTCGGCCGACGCCTCGGCGTCGTCCTCCTCGGACTCCTCGGTGCCCTCGCCGTCCTCACCGGTGTCCTCGGCGCCCTTGCCACGACCGCGGCCACGACGGCCACGACGGCGGCGGCGACGGCTGTCGCTGTCCTCACCGGACTGGTCGTCGTCGCCCTCCTGCTGGTCAGCGGCGTCGTCGTGCTGGTCGTCCGCGTCGTCGTAGCGGTCGGCGGGCTCCTCCTCGACGACCGGCTTGGCCCGACCGCGGCCCCGCTTGGGCGCGGGCTCCTCGTCCTGGGCGGGCGCCGGCGCGGCGGGCGAGAGGAACACCGCGGACGGCGGCGCGAACAGCGGGGTGAGGGCGGCCAGGTCCCTGACCTGCCTCGCCGGGACCGCGGGCTCCTCGTGCACCTCGACGTCGACCTCACCGGAGACGACGTCGTCCCAGTTCAGCAGGCTCTCGGCGACCTTCAGCGCGATGTCCCGGCTCACGCTGGACTGGACCCCGCGCACCGTCTCGCCCAGGTCGGCGAGCGCGGCCACGACGTCCTTGCTGCTGGCACCCAGCAGCTTCGCCAGCGCGTGCACCCTGAGCTTGGCGGGCAGATCCGCCAGCTCCGGGTGTGCGGATGTGACGTTATCCCCGCCGGGGTTACCGGCAGGCTTGTCCGTGTTCGACATGCAGCTCCTCCGCCCCCGGGCGCGTCTAGTCGAAGACGCGGCCGCGCAGGGGCCTCTCTAGTCCACTCTCCGCCGCGGCTGGCGGCGGGAATCCTTGCCAACGCCGACCGGTATCCGTGCTCTTCGAGCACGGGCGCACAGCCGGCAGGTCCTTCGACGACGCCCTTAGCGGCGCTCCTGCTCCCCGGCCACCGGCTCGGACTCCGCCACCCTGTCCGGGGCCAGCGGGTCTACCAGTCCACCATCGTCGTCGAGCCGTCCCTGCGCCATCCGGGTCGCCTTCGCGGGCACCGGCGGAGCCAGGTCGGCGACGACGCGGAGCGCGCTCAGCACGTCATCGGGTCGCACGGTAGGCGTTGTCTGCCGTACGACCGTCACGAGTATCCCACACGGCTGTGACAAATCAGGCCCATCGTGGCCTGCGTCGCTCGATTGGTCCTCGACCAGGGCCGACACCACGGCCGGGCGGACGTCCAAGATCCGCTTCCCGTCCTTGGTCGCGCGCTCCACCTGGACCGACTCCGCGGCCATCAGCGCGGCTACGGCGACCCGAAGCTCGTCGGGCGACACGCCGGGCAGCTCGACCCGCCAGGAGCTCGCCTCGATGCGCTCGGTGAGGTTCCCACCGGTCGAGACGACGACCTCCAGCACGTCCAGCCCCGGCGGCAGCGCCTCGTCCAGGACGAGCCGCAGCTTCTCCAGGTCCACGAGCCGGACGACCTGGAACTCCACGTACTCGGCCTCGCTGGCGACCCCGGTCGGCGAGGCGCCGATCCAGGACACCTTCGGACGGGGGCTGAACCCCTGCGAGTACGCCATCGGCACCCCGGCGCGCCGGAGGGCGCGTTCGAAGCTGCGCGCCACGTCGCGGTGCGAGGTGAAGCGCAGCCTCCCGCGCTTGGCGTAGCGCAACCGGAGCTTCTGCACCGGCGGGGCCGACGGGTTGTTGGGCTGCTGCTGGCGGCTCAGTGCTGCTCCTCGGTGCGTGGCGGGGGTGGTGGCACCCCAACGGCCCAGGCTGCTACTCCAGCAGGACGGTACCGTGGTGGGGTTCGGGCCGTTGAGGTTGTCTGGTCACGCGCACGTGGTTACCGTCCGCCTACAACGGTCACCCGGCGCCGTCGAACGCAGTACGCCCAGCCATGGAGGTCCCCCGTGCCTCTGCTCCGCCGCGCCCGAGCGGTCGCGGTCAGCGCAGTGCTGCTCGTCAGCGGTAGCCAGGTGGCCTCCGCCGCCGTCTCCGCGCAGGCCGAGCAGTCCTCCACCCCGATCGCCGCGTGCACGCAGCCGGGCCCGGTGCTGCGCTACCTCGTGGTGTTCGACGAGGGCACCAGCCAGCCGCTGGCCGAGGCGGAGATAACGGCGTCGTGCGGCACGCCGCTCGTGTACTACCCGCAGATCGGCGTGGCCGTGGCGACCTCGCCGGACCCGTCGTTCGGCAGGCGGATGGGACCCGACCGGGCGTACAGCGCGCAGGCGGAGGCGATCTCCAAGCACACCGGCGCGGTCGTGCGGAAGAAGGTCGACGAGACCGAGATGGGCAAGGCCTCCCGCACCGGCGCCGTGGACCGCACCGTCGAGCAGTGGGACATGGACCTGATCAGGGCCGCCGAGGCGCACGCCGTGAACAACGGCAGCCGCGACGTCGTCGTGGGCGTCCTCGACTCCGGCATCGACCCCAACCACCCCGACCTCGTCGGGGCGCTCGACCCCGGCCTGTCCGCGGGCTGCGCGACCGGCAAGGCCGACACGTCGGTGGCGGCCTGGTCCCCGACCACCTCGGCGCACGGCACCCACGTGGCGGGCACCATCGCCGCCGCCGACGACGGCCGCGGCACCACCGGCGTCGCACCGGGCGTGCGGATCGCGTCGGTGAAGGTCGTGGACGACGACGGGTACATCTACCCGGAGTACGCGGTGTGCGGCTTCATGTGGTCGGCCGTGCACGGCATGACCATCACGAACAACAGCTACTTCATCGACCCGTGGGTCTTCACCTGCCAGAACCAGGTCGGCCAGAAGGTCGTCTACGAGGCCGTGCGCCGCGCCGTCGAGTACGCGTCGGGCCGCGGCGTGCTGACCGTCGCCGCCGCGGGCAACGGCGCCACCGACCTGAGCAAGCCCGGCCGCGACTCGCAGAGCCCGACCAACGCCGAGGAGGTCAGGCCGCGCGCCCTCGACAACACCTGCCTCGTCCTGCCCGCCCAGCTGCGGTCGGTCGTGGCCGTGTCGTCGGTCGGCGCGGACAAGGTCAAGGCGGGCTACAGCTCGTACGGCCTGGGCGCGGTCGACCTCACGGCCCCCGGCGGCGACCGCAAGCAGGTGCCCGAGGGCAAGACCGACGGCTGCGTGCTGTCCACGGTCCCCGCCGGCTACGACTACTCCTGCGGCACGTCCATGGCGACCCCGCACGTGTCGGGCGTGGCGGCGCTGCTGGCGTCGGTGCACCCGGAGGCCACCGCGCCGGAGCTGAGCCGGATGCTGAACGTGCAGTCGGAGACGCTGCCCTGCCCGGCGGACTACGACCTGAACGGGACCGGCGCGCAGGACGCGTACTGCACGGGGTACTCGGAGTACAACGGGTTCTACGGCCACGGGCTGGTCGACGCCCTCACCGCCGTGACGAAGTAGGGCTGCCCGGAACGGGGGTCCCCGGGTCGGGAGGCCCCCCCGACGCACACGGTACGCGTGGGGTACGACAGTTCCGGTGGCGCACAAGGGGTGGGAGCGCTCCCAAGAACCTGGTCTACTCCTGTCCCCGGTGTTGGCTCAGCGCCTCCGCCAGGTCCGTGCGCCCGGTGATCCCCAGTTTCCGGTAGGCCCCCGACAGGTGCAGCTCCACCGTGCGGCGGGTCAGGAACAGCGCCTCCGCGATCTGCCGGTTGGTCAGCCCCTGCGCCGCCATCCCGGCCACCCTGGTCTCCTGCTTGGTGAGCCCGTGCACGGTGCCCTCGGCCGTGACGGGCTCGCAGGCGCGCAGCTCGTCGCCCGCCAGCCGGATCAGCGGCTGCGACTCGCACTTCGCGCTCAGCTCCACGGCCCGGCGCAGGTGCGGGATGGCGCGATCCGGCTGCCCACGCCTGCGGAGCTGGGCCCCCAGCTCGAAGAACGCCTCGGCGAGCGTCAGCTTGGCGGTCGACTCGGACAGGAACTCGGTCGCCTTGAGCAGCGCCCTGGTGGCCGCGTCCTCGTCGTCGGCACTCAGACCGACCGACAGCAGCGCGGTGCCGAGCGACCGGGGAGTCCCCCACTGCCGGGCCATCTCGTGGTCTTCCTTCGCCAGCGCCGCGGCGGGTTCGCGCTGCCCCTGGGCCAGGTAGGCCCGGACCGCGAGGGCGCGCCACGGGATCACGGCGGGGCTGTCGACGGCGGAGGCCTCGAGGCGGCGGCCGCATTCGAGGAGGTCCGCGAGGGCGCCCGACGGGTCGTCCAGGGCCAGCTTGAGCTTGCCCCGCGAGTACAGCACGAGGTTGTGCTGGAACAGCTCGGGCAGCTCGCCCGCGAAACCGCTGCGCGCCAACAGGTCCCGCGCCTCGTCGGCGCGGCCGAGGTCGACGAGCACCTCGGTGAGCCTGGCGGCGCAGAGGATGGCCATCGGGCAGTCGCGCACG
This sequence comes from Umezawaea tangerina, assembly GCF_003002815.1. Lineage (GTDB taxonomy): Bacteria > Actinomycetota > Actinomycetes > Mycobacteriales > Pseudonocardiaceae > Umezawaea > Umezawaea tangerina. The sequence goes on from NZ_PVTF01000012.1 coordinate 146,347, forward strand.
GCGTCGAGCTCCTCGAACAGCCGCATCTGCCACTTGAGGAACGTCTTCGCCCTGATCAGCTCGCCGGACGCGAGGAAGTCCATGCCGTGCGCCAGGGACACGACGGTTCCCTTGCGCAGGTGGAAGTCGTGGGGCTCCTCGGTGCTGCCGATCATCCGCCGGAACTTGTCCGACAGCTCCGGCGCGTCGACGAGGAAGCAGGTGGAGAGCGTGAACACGAAGGGCTGCACGAAGACGTCGGTGCGCTCGCCCGCGAGCGCCTGGTCGGCCCACTTCACGGCCTCCAGCGCCGAGTCGCCGCGCAGCGCGTGGCCGAGCGACATGATCACCGCGTGCAGCTGGCGCAGCCGGGGGTCGTCGGGCTGCTCGGACTCCAGGTCGTCGGTGAACAGGCTGGCGCGCAACGCCAGGCCGAGGTCGTTGCCCGCCGCGGCGAGGTAGCACATGGCGCGCAGCTCCCAGAACTCGTCCTTCTCCTGGGAGCTGAGCCGGGACTGGACCTGGAGGCCGATGGAGAGCGCGAGGCGGGCCTCGTGCGCGGTGCACGACCGCAGCAGCATCGTCACGGCCTGGCCGACGGCCGAGCGGACGTCGTCGGCGTGCGCGAGCGCCTCGCGCAGCCGCGCCATGCCCTTCACCGAGTCGCCGAGGAACTCCGCGTGCACCAGCTCGAGCTGCACGGCCAGCCGCTGGTCGGGGGTGAGGGGTTCGTCGAGCGCGCGTTCGAGGAGGTCGCGGGCCAGCTCCAGCCTGCGGTGATGGGCGGCGTCGCGAGCCGCGCGGCGCAGGACCTCCAGCCCCCACGGGATGCGGATGCCGCGCGCCTCCAGCAGGTGCCCCGCGACCTCCACGTCGGAGGAGCCGGCGTCGGCGAGCAGCCGGGCGGCGCGGGCGTGGTCCGCGGCGCGGGTCGCGACCGGCAGGTCGCCCAGCACCGAGTTGCGGACGAAGGGGTGCTGGAAGGACACGGTGTGGCTGTTGCAGAGGATCCGCAGGCGCACCAACGCGTCGATGCCGCGCAGCGCCTGGGCGTAGTCCACACCGGACATCGCGGCGACCATGTCCACGGTGGCCTCGTCGCCGAGGACGGCCACCGCGCGGACCAGCTCGGCGCAGCCGGGCAGCGGGCGCAGCCGGACGCGGAGCTGCTCGCCGATGTCGGCCGACGCCAGCTCGCGCACCTCGGCGGGCGTGACGGCGCCGATCTCGTCGCCGAAGTGCAGGCGCAGCGCGCCGAACATGGACTGCAGCAGGTAGGCGTTGCCGCAGGTGACCTCCAGGCAGGCCGCGGCGAGGTCGGCGTGCACCGGCGCGGAGATGTTGGCCCTGAGCAGTTCCGTGACGCCGTGGATGTCGAGTCCACCCAGGACGACGGTCTCCGCGCTGCACCCGGTCAGCTCCTGCAACGACACCTCGCGCGCGGGCGGGTGGCCGGTGGTCGAGCCGAGCAGGATCAGCACGGGCTGGTCGGTGATCCGGCGGCGGATGTAGGCCATGGACCGCATCGACCAGATGTCGGTGACGTGGATGTCGTCGATGATGATCAGCACCGGCCGCTGGTCCGCCGCCTGGCGGACCAACCGGTAGAACGCCTCCAGCGACGACACGCGGTCGGGGCGGAGGTCGACGCCCTCGCCGTCGAGGTCGTCGGCGAGCTGGCGGATCACACCGCCGTCGAGGTGCGTCTCCAGCCTGGCCCCGTGCCCGACGGCGACGGCGAACCCCATCGTCCTGGCCAGTTCGGCGGTGGCCTCCAGCAGGACGGACTTCCCTACGCCCAGCTCGCCGGTCATGGTGACAATCGCCGAGCGCCCCGCGGCCGCCTTCGCCAGCATGGTCCGCATCGTGCGCAGCTCGACCTCGCGACCGAGGCAGGCGGACTGGGCCGCGGGCACGAGCACGGGTCTGTGGACCACCCACGCGGGCACTGGGGATGTCACCTGGAGCTCCGATCTGCGGCGCCTGGCAGGGTGCACGCGAGGCCGTGGGAGCGGGGAGCACCACCGTATGGCATCTGTCCAGACCGGGCGTTCGCCTCGACCTTCGGTACCGAGAGCCGTGTCGGGGGCAGACCTGAATTTCCTTCGGTACCCACCGTAGAGACCTGGGCGGCCCGGTGAGCCAGACTTGGCGCCACGAGCTCTTGGGCCGATCGGCGGTACGGCGCGATCGGACGGTGGGTCAGACCCACGACACGGACACCGACGAGGCGCTGGAGAGGTGGTCGCCGGCCGGGAGAGCCCCGGAGATGGCCAGCACCGCCGCCACGGCCACGAGCAAGAGGCTCGCCGCGATGAGCAGCAGACCACGCACCGGCACACCGCAGTAGCCGCGCTTCCGCCTGTCCGATCCGGAGACGGCGGGAATTCGCCGCGCCAACAATCCGAATTGTTCCGCCGTGGTGAGCAACCTGGGAATTGTCTGGAATTCGACAAGGTCGCGCTGACAACGGGTACAACCGGACAGATGGTCGTTAAATGCGAGCTCGGCGCCCTCGTCGAGGACGCCGAGCAGGTACGCGGCGACGTCCGAATGCGACGACATCATCCGCCCCTTCGGGGGTCAGCTGCGCTCGCGCAGCGCACCGCGGAGAATCTGCATGGCCTTGTACAGGCGGGACTTCACGGTGCCTTCCGGAATCCCCAGCTCGGCGGCGGCCTCTTTGATCGTCCGGCCGCGGACGTAGGTCTCGTAGATCGCGGCGCGGTGCTCCTCGCCGAGGCTGCCGATCACCTGGGTGATCACCATGAGTGAGAGGGCCTGGTCGGTCTCGTCGGGGGCTTCCATGCTGTCCGGCGAGGTCAGCTCCACCTCTTGGGGCCGGGCCTGCCGCGTGCGCCACCCGTCGATCACGATCCGGCGGGCCACCGTGAGTAGCCATCCGCGCAGCATGCGCGGGTCGCGGACGAGGTTCTCCGAGTTCTGCCAGGCTCTGATGAGCGTCTCCTGCACGACGTCCTCGGTCCATTGCCGATCATGGCCGGTGAGACCGAGCACGTGGGCGAACAACGCGCCCTTGAACTGTCCGTAGAGCTCGGTGACCAGCTCCTCGGCGTGCCTCTTGGAGGTGAAGCCCGTGACGTGCCGACGTTGATCCGCCAAGGCTCCGCCCATCGCATTCATGGAGAAACCAACCTCCCGGAGTCCAAGCGGCGGATGGGGCGCCCAGTGTCGTTTCGACGGCCGGAAGCGCACCTGCGATCTAATTGATACAACAGGATCGTACGGCACGCTAGATGACAATCCAAATCTCTGATAAAAACTTCGGTACACGTATCTTTCGGAAAGCCACCGACAGACTTCTAGGGGTCTCAGGCCAACTTGGAAGGAGGTTACGCAAGTAAACTGTGATACAGATCACAGTAAGGATAGGCTACTTGATCGAACCACTCCGACGCCGGTTCGTAGTACTTATCGGGCCGCACACTAAAACGATCTAGACCTTGTCGGGGGAAATGTTATGAACGCTCACATCGTGCAAACGGTTGTAGCGGCCACCTCGTACGACGCCGGCGTGCGCGCGGTGTCGGCGTTGTCGGCGCGCATGGCCTACGTCGCGATGTGCCTGACCCTGTGCTGGGGCGTGCTCACGGCCACCGGCTGGGTGCACCGGTTGACGGGTAGACAGGCGCTGCGCGGCGGGCACATCGTGCTGGCCACGTTCACCCTGGCGACCGGTCTGACGCACGGGTTGGCGTTCCTGCTGCTCGACTCGGGCGGCCTCGGTTTCCTCCAGGTCGTCCTGCCGTTCGTCGACGGCGGACTCGCCCGGCACGCGCTGGGCATCGTCGGGCTGGAGCTGATGATCGCCGTCGCGATCACCGCGGGCCTGCACCGGGTGCTGGAGACCTCGCAGTGGGTCAACTTCCACCGCTTCTCCTACGTGGGCGTGTGGCTCGTGGCCATGCACTCCTGGCTCGGCGCCGCCGCGAACGGCTCGGTGTCCACGCTCTGGCTGGGCGGCATCACGCTGCTCGCGCCCGCGATCACGTTGACGGTGCTGCGTTTCCTGCCGCCCGAGCACCTCGCGCGCATCGGCCTGGTGGACACCCCGCACGTGGAGGTCGACAACTCCCCCGCGCCCGAGGAGCCCGCCCCGAAGCCCGGCGACCCGCTGTCGGCGACCGTGCGCACCGAGGTGAAGGACAAGATCGCCGTCAGCGTCGACCACCAGCGGTGCCACCACTACGGCATCTGCGGCTCGCAGGCGCCGAAGGTGTTCCGGCTGCTGGAGGACGGGCGGCTGCGCTACGCCAAGAACCCCGAGGCCTCCCAGACCCCGCTGGTCGAGGCCGCGGCGCACGCCTGCCCCATGCGCGCCATCAAGGTGAACCGCGTCAAGGACTGAGCGACCGCAAGGGAATTGCGCGTTCGCCGTCGCTTTCTTGCGTCCTATCCGGACTCGAACCGGGTGCGCGCGAACGACCATTGTTTCGCACGCGACCCGGCCCGTTTTCCTTCCACCGGTTCTGGGAGCGTTCCCGGTATGCCCTGACGCGTCAGGGTTTGGCGAGCAATGCCGTGTCGCGCACCGGGGAACCGCCACCGACCGGCGTGAGGGGCAGCAGGGTGCGACCCGTCGGACCCACCTCGATGTCCGTTCCCATCGCCGGGCAGACACCGCAGTCGAAGCACGGGGTCCAGCGGCAGTCGTCCTGCTCGCGCTCGTCCAGCGCGTCGCGCCAGTCCGCCCAGAGCCATTCCTTGTCCAGGCCCGAGTCCAGGTGGTCCCACGGCAGGACCTCCAGCTCCTCGCGCTCGCGCGTGGTGAACCACGCCAGGTCGACTCCGAGCTCCGGCAGCTCGGCCTCGGCGGCGCCCACCCAGCGCTGGTAGGAGAAGTGCTCGGACCAGCCGTCGAAACGGCCGCCCTCGCGCCACACGCGCTCGATCACGCGGCCGATGCGGCGGTCGCCCCGCGACAGCAGTCCCTCGATCAGCGAGGGCTTGCCGTCGTGGTAGCGCATGCCGATGTTGCGGCCCAGGCTGCGGTCGGAGTTGATCGCGGAGCGCAGCTTGGCCAGCCTGCTGTCGACCGTGTCCGGGTCGCACTGCGACGCCCACTGGAACGGCGTGTGCGGCTTGGGCACGAACCCGCCGATGGAGATGGTGCAGCGGATGTCCTTGCGGCCGCTGACCTCGCGGCCCGCGCGGATCACGTTCTTCGCCATCTCGGCGATCTGCAGGACGTCCTCGTCGGTCTCGGTCGGCAGGCCGCACATGAAGTACAGCTTCACCTGCCGCCAGCCGTTCGCGAACGCCGTGCTGACCGTCCGGATGAGGTCCTCCTCGGACACCATCTTGTTGATCACCCGGCGCAGCCGCTCGCTGCCGCCCTCCGGCGCGAACGTCAGACCGGACCGGCGACCGCCGCGGGACAGCTCGTTGGCCAGGTCGACGTTGAACGCGTCGACGCGGGTGCTCGGCAGCGACAGGCCGGTGTTGGTGCCCTCGTAGCGGTCGGCGAGGCCCTTGGTGATCTCGGCGATCTCCGAGTGGTCCGCGCTCGACAGCGAGAGCAGGCCGACCTCCTCGAAACCGGTCGCCTCCAGGCCGCGCTGGACCATCGCGCCGATGCCCTCGATGGAGCGCTCGCGCACCGGGCGGGTGATCATGCCCGCCTGGCAGAACCGGCAGCCGCGGGTGCAGCCGCGGAAGATCTCCACGCTCATCCGCTCGTGCACGCTCTCGGCGAGCGGCACCAGCGGCTGCTTCGGGTACGGCCACGCGTCGAGGTCCATCGTGGTCCGCTTGAACACCCGGTACGGCACGCGCTCGCGGTTGGGCACCACGCGCTGGATGCGGCCGTCGGGGAGGTACTCGACGTCGTAGAAGCGCGGCACGTACACGCCGCCGGTCTCGGCGAGGCGGGTCAGCACCTCGTCGCGGCCGCCGGGACAGCCCTCGGCCTTCCACGCGCGGACGATGTCGGTGATCTCCAGGACGGCTTCCTCGCCGTCGCCGAGCACGGCGCAGTCGACGAAGTCCGCGATGGGCTCCGGGTTGAACGCCGCGTGCCCGCCCGACACGACGATCGGGTGCTCGTCGGTGCGGTCCTCGGAGTGCAGCGGGATGCCCGCGAGGTCGAGCGCCGTCAGCATGTTCGTGTAGCCCAGCTCCGTCGCGAAGCTGATGCCCATCAGGTCGAACGCGCCGAGCGGGCGGTGCCCGTCGACGGTGAACTGCGGGACGCCGTGCTCGCGCATCAGGGCCTCGAGGTCCGGCCACACCGCGTAGGTGCGCTCGGCGAGCACGTCCGGCAGCTCGTTGAGGATCTCGTACAGGATCATGACGCCCTGGTTGGGCACCCCGACCTCGTAGGCGTCCGGGTACATGAGCGCCCAGCGGACGGTAGCGCTCTCCCAGTCCTTGACGGTCGCGTTCAGCTCGCCCCCCACGTACTGCACGGGCTTCGAGACCCTGGGCAGGAGGGGTTCCAACATGGGGAAGACCGACTCGACCGTCACGGTGGTCCAGGGTAACGGCATCACTCCGGACGGACTAACCGGAGAGTGGCCCGGTAGGCGTCCGACCAGGTCCGGGACTCATTTGAGCAGCAGCGTTCCCAACCTCCTCGCCGCGATCACGAGCCCGACCGCGGCCATGACGGCGAAGTAGACGAGGTCGCCGAGCATGCTCCAGCTCGGGACGCCCGTCGTGAGACCGCGCAGCAGCTCGACGGCGTGGTAGAGCGGCGTCCACGTCACGACGGTCCGCACCGCGCTCGGGTAGACCGACAGCGGGTAGAACGTGGTGGAGAACAGGAACAGCGGCAGCACCACGAGCTGGACCAGGTCGAAGTCCTGCCAGGAGCGCATGAACGTGGTCGCGGCCATGCCGACCGCGGCGAACGCGAACGCGACGACCAGGCAGGCGGGCAGGGCGAGCAGCGCCCACGCCGAGGTCACCAGGCCCATCCCGAGCATGACCGACAGGAACGCCGCCGAGTACATGCCGCCGCGCAGCAGCGCCCAGGAGATCTCGCCGACCGCGATGTCCAGCGGGCCGAGCGGGGTGGCCAGCATGGCGTCGTAGAGCTTGGCGTACTTGAACTTGAAGAAGATGTTGTAGGTCGCGTCGAACACCGCGCCGTTCATCGCCGACGCCGCGAGCAGCGCGGGCGCGACGAACACCGGGTAGCTGAGCAGGTGCCCGCCGGGACCCTCGACCTCCGTGACCAGCCTGCCGAAGCCGTAGCCCAGCGACAGCAGGAAGAACAGCGGCTCGAAGAACCCGGACACGAACGACAGCCACGCCCGCCGGTACACGAGGAACGAGCGCTCCACGAGCACCCGCGCCCGCCCCGCGTACAGGCCCGGCGGCACGATCCGCAGGAACAGCCCCGAACCGGGACGGACCTCCGCGCTCTCCTGGTCGATCGTCCGCGTCACGTCTACACCGCCAGCCTGCGTCGGAAGTACTTGCGCCCCAGCACGATCCCGACCGCGGCCATCACCAGCAGGTATCCGAGGTGCGCGAGGGCCGGGAGGAGCTGGAGGGTGCCGAACGCGGCGCCGCGGGCGAGTTCGACGCCGTGCCACATCGGGGTGATCCAGGCGACCGGCCGCAGCCACCCCGGCAGCTGCGTGATCGGGAAGAACGCGCCGGTGAACAGGGTCATCGGGATGACCACGAACCGGAACAACCCGGTGAAGCCCTCCGCGGTCTCCCTGGTCGCGCTGAACGCGACCACGGGCGCCGCGAACGCCAGGCCCGCCAGCACCGCGAACGGCAGCGCCAGCAGCACACCGGGCCCGCTGACCGCGCCGAGCAGGGCCGCGACGGCCAGGAACACCACGGCGCTGCTGACCAGCCGCAACCCGATCCAGGTCAGCTGGCCGTAGAAGATCTGCGCCGGGGTGATCGGCGTGACGACCGCGCCCCAGTACGACTTCTGCCAGATGAACGAGGACAGGATCGCGTACGTCGACTCCCACGTCGCGTTCTGCACCGCCGTCACGACCACCAGCGCGGGCGCCAGGTAGACGAGGTAGGAGTGGCCACCGGTGGCCTCGCCCGGCTGCACCTGCGAACCGAAGCCGACGCCCATGGCCAGCAGGAACAGCACCGGCTGGAGGAAGCTGGAGATGGCCGTGGACCGCCAGTTGCGGCGGTACCAGGTCCAGTGCTTCTCGACGCCGAGCAGGACGGCGCGCACCGGGCCGACGACGACGCCGGTCGACCGGCTGGGGATCGTGTCCATCAGTCCACCAACGTGCGGCCGGTGAGGTGGAGGAAGACGTCCTCCAGCGTGCTGCGGCGCACCAGGCTCGACAGCGGGCGCACGTCGCGCGCCTGCGCCGCGGCCAGCGCGCCCTCGCCGTCCTTGGTGTAGAGCAGCAGCCGGTCCGGCAGCACCTCCACCCGTTCGGCGAGGTCGACCACCGACGGCACCACCGCGTCCTGCGTGCCGGGCGTGAACCGCAGCTCCAGCACCTCGCGGGTCGAGTACCGGTTGATCAGCTCGCTCGGCGAGCCCTCCGCGGCGATCCGGCCGCCGTCCATGACGACCAGCCGGTCGCACAGCTGCTCGGCCTCGTCCATGTAGTGCGTGGTGATGATCAGCGTGACGCCGGACTGCTTGAGCCGGAACAGCCGCTCCCACAGCAGGTGCCTGGCCTGCGGGTCGAGCCCCGTCGTCGGTTCGTCGAGCAGCAGCAGGTCCGGGTCGTTGATCAGCGAGCGGGCGATCGTCAGCCTGCGCTTCATGCCGCCCGAGAGCGGCTCCACCTCGTGGTCCGCCCGGTCGGTGAGCTGCGCGAACTCCAGCAGCTCCGCCGCCTTCTCGCGCACCGTCGACCGGGACAGGCCGAAGTACCGGCCGTAGGTGTGCAGGTTCTGCCGCACCGTCAGCTCGGTGTCGAGGTTGTCCGTCTGCGGCACCACCCCCAACCGCGCCCGGATCCGCGGGCCGTCGGTGTCCGGGTCCAGCCCCAGCACGCTCAGCTCGCCACCGGTGCGCGGCGACGTGCAGGAGATCATCCGCATCGTCGACGACTTGCCCGCGCCGTTGGGCCCCAGGAACCCGAACGCCTCGCCTCTGCGCACCTCGACGTCGATCCCCCGAACGGCCTCGAAGTCGCCGAAGTGCTTGGTCAGGGCGCCTGCCCTGACGAGGACGGGTTCGGGTGTGGTCACGGGTGCGACATTAACCGGGTGCACCGACAAATCCGGTGCCGTTTTAGCCTGCACCCCATGGAGATCGAGCTGGGCTGGCCGGAGGACGCCGACGAACGGCTGCGGCACGAGGTGCACGACGTGCTGCACGCCGTGGTCGCCGCCGGTGGCGCGATCGGCTGGCAGCGCCCACCCGGCAGGCCCGACACCGACGCCTGGCTGGACCGCCTGCTGCCGCGCGTCCGCAAGGGCGACGCCGCCCTCGTGGTCGCCCGCGTCGACGGCGTCGTCCGCGCCACCGCCACGTGGCAGCGCGACCCGGCCCAGGTGTTCGAGAACTGCGCCGAGCTCGGCAAGGTCACCACCCACCCCTCCACCCGCGGCCTCGGCCTCGGCCGCGTGGTGGTCGCCGCCGCCGTCGACCACGCGAGGACCGCCGGCCTGGAGGTCGTGTACCTCGGGGTGCGCGGCAACAACCTCGGGGCGATCGAGCTGTACGAGTCGCTGGGCTTCCGCGAGTGGGGCAGGCTGCCGAACTCCATCGCCGTGGGCGACACCCGCTTCGACTCGGTGCGCATGCACCTCCCCCTCGGCTACGCCCCGCACGTCGTCCTGCACGGCTCGACCCCCGGCGGTCTGGGGTCGTCGCCCAGCAGGCGCACGCCGTGAGGGGTTAGCGATACCGGCCCGGCAGCACAACGGCCCGGACCGCAGCGCGATCCGGGACGGGACGAGGTTGAACTGGATCTCGAGGCCGAAGTCGCCGTGGATGGCGCGGGTGCCCTCGACGACCATCACGACGAGCGGGCCGCCGGTGATGAACTCGACGAGGTCGCCGAAGAACGGCTTAGTCGAGTGTGCGCATGGCCGCAATCGAGCACCAGACTATTTGCCCAGTTCAGAGTGACTATCCCCTGATCCCGGGAGAGCAGCCGCAGGAGGTGCTGATGGTGGCATGGCCAAGACATCGGACACACAGTCATCAACGCCTAGATAGCCCGCGACCGCGAGAAGGTCACGTAGCACCGGTTCGATCACGGCCTGCGGCTTGACGTTCGGCCGTACTGACCGCAGCCTCTCGGCCCCATACCCCTCAGGCGGGCATGGGGTCCATCGGTTGGCCGCTCGGAACTCAGGCTCACGACCAGGAAAAACAATCTTCGACCAGGGTACTTGCCCGCCTTGGTCGCTGACGTGTGGAGCAAGCCCGACACGCCAATCGAGGCGGCGGCGACTACCTGCCCAACGCTTCTTGCAGAGTGCTCGAAATGCATCCTGTCGGGCAACGTCCAGCACGCGATGGAGCACCGTCATCACCTCGGCGAGCGGCAGTTCCGCAGCGCCGTCGACAACCGGCATGTCCAGTCCCCACCGGAGATCGACCAATCCGGAACGATGAACGTCCAGGATGTGCATCGCGAGCGATGGCGTATCGAGGGCAGGCACCAGGAAGCGGGCGAGGTCACCATCGAAGTAGTCCAGTTCGAACGGCTCCGGCAGAACAAGACTGGCGAGTCTCTTCGCCCAGGAACCGAAGTCTCCCCGCTGCAGTTGCTTCGGCGCCCTTGTCGGCGCAACCGCCACGAAGAGCCAGAACCGCCCCTGAGTGGTGTGGTGCACCGGCTTCGCCGCCTGGATCGCGGAGTGATCTCCACCAGACACGCGTTTCACCCAGGCCAACCCGCGAGGTATGAGCCGGACCGCAGGAGCAACCTGCTTGACTACCGCCGCCTCAAAACCAGATAGCACGACGACCTCAACGCTGTAGGACGGTTGCTCGGCTACACGAGCCTCTGACCAACTCTACGCATAGACCATCCGCACCAACTGACGACATTCCGGCCCGACCCCAGCAAGGAGCCGGGCCGTTGTCGTCCGCAGCTCAGAGAGCCGGGAACCAGAGCTTGATCTCGCGTTCGGCGGACTCGGGGGAGTCGGAGCCGTGGACGAGGTTGAACTGGACCTCGAGGCCGAAGTCGCCGCGGATGGTGCCGGGCGTGGCCTTCTCGACGGGGTCGGTGCCGCCTGCGAGCTGGCGGAAGGCGGGGATGGCGCGGGTGCCCTCGACGACCATCGCGACGAGCGGGCCGCCGGTGATGAACTCGACGAGGTCGCCGAAGAACGGCTTGCCGTCGTGCTCGGCGTAGTGCTGCTCGGCGGTGGCGCGGTCGACGGTGCGCAGCTCGAGTGCGGCCAGGGTCAGGCCCTTGCGCTCGATGCGGGCGATCACCTCGCCGACCAGACCACGGCTGACGCCATCGGGCTTGACCAGGACCAGGGTGCGCTCAGACACGGCCGTCTGTACTCCTTCGTACGGGGAATGGCGGAACCCGTGACACGGGCGGCCACGCACAGGGTAGCGACCGACCGCGGGGCGCCCCGATGGGATAGTGCTCGCCGTGACGGAGACGACCGAGCCCGCCAAGAGCCACGCGGGCTCGATGCTGACCAGTGCCGCCGTGCTGTTCGTGCTGCTGCGGCTGCTGGCGGTGGCGCACTACGACTGGCACACGGCGTTCGCGCTGCTGCACACGCTGGACCTGGACGACGCGCCCGGCCTGTTCCTCGGCACGTTCATGGCGGACCGGCGGATCAGCAGCGTGCTGCTGATCGTGGCGCTGCCGTTCACCGTCGCGTACCTGCAGGCGACCCGCGTCGACCGGACGCGGATGCGGTTCGGCGGGACGTTGCTGCTGGTCGTGCTGGTGGCGATGCTGATCTCGCACATCAAGACCTACCACCTCTGGTGGGTCCCGGCGGGCGCGGCCGCGCTGGCCGCCGTGCTGGTGGTGCTGGAGCGCGCCCACCGGCACCCGCGGCTGCGCGACCCGATCGCGTTCGTGCTGCACCGGTCCGGCGCCTCGACGGTGATCGCGGCGCTGGTCGTCGCCGCCGTGGTCGCGACGCCGTGGGTGCCGCTGGAACGGGTGGAGACGACCAGCGGCACCCACGAGTACTACGTGGTGGACACGCCGCCCGGCTTCCTCAAGGTGCTGGAGGCCAAGAGCCGCAAGTTCGTGATCCTGCGGGACGACGACGTCCGCTCGCGCGAGGAGCTGACCGACCACTAGTGCACGACCACCGGTCGGGGCGCTTCCGCCGTGGCCGGGATGGGTCGGATCACCGTGACGGCCACGACGACGGCGAGCGCGACCAGTGCCGCGCTGATGCCGAACGCCAGGTGGAAGCCGCTGGTCAGGGCTTCGGGAGTCGGCACGCCCTCGGCGAGCAGCGCCGTCGTGCGGGACGTGGACGTGGTGGCCAGGACAGCCAGCCCGAGCGCGCCGCCGACCTGCGCGGTCGTGTTGACCAGTCCGGACGCCAGGCCCGCGTCGTCCGGTGTCGCGCCGGACATGGCCAGCGTCATCAGCGCGGGGAACGACATGCCGAACCCGATCCCCAGCGGCAGCATCACCGGCAGCAGGTGCTCGACGTAGTGGCCGTCCACGGGCGCGCGCACGAACACCAGCAGCCCCACGAGGATCAGCCCCATGCCGACCAGCAGCACCCGCGGTTCGCCGAACCGGGCGTTGAGCCGGGCGGAGAAACCGACCGAGAGCGCGCCGATCGACACCGCGATCGGCAGGAACGCGAGCCCGATCTGCAGGGCGTCGTAGCCCAGCACCAGCTGCATGTAGAGGGTGCCGAGGAAGAACATGCCGAACATCCCGGCCACCAGCAGGATCTGCGCGCCGTTCGCCCCGGCGACGTTGCGCGACCGGAACACCCGCAGCGGCAGCAGCGGGTTCACCGCCTTCGCCTGCCGCACCACGAACCCGACCAGCAGCGCCACGGCCACGGCGCCCAGCACGAGGGTGTGCGCCGAGCCCCAGCCGTGCGTCTCGGCCTTGACGATCGTGTAGACGCCGAGCATGACCGACGCCGTGATCAGCACCGCGCCGACGACGTCCGCGCCCCCGCCGAGCCCGATGCCCGGCTTGGCCGGGATGAGCCGGGTGGCCAGCAGCACCGCGGCGACGCCGATCGGGATGTTCACGAAGAAGATCCAGTGCCAGGTCAGCACCTGGGTGAGCACCCCGCCCAGGAGCAGCCCGATCGAGGCGCCCGCGGCGGCGACGAAACTGAACACGCCGATCGCCTTGGCCTGCTCCCCCGGCTCCGGGAACATCCGCACGATCATGCCCAGCGTCACGGCCGTCGACAGCGCGCCGCCGACGCCCTGCACGAAGCGCGCCCCGATGAGCAGCTCCGGTGCCGTCGCGAGACCGCAGAGCAGTGACGCGACGGTGAACACGACCAGCCCCAGCACGAACACGCGCTTGTGGCCGATCAGGTCGCCGAGGCGACCGGCGAGCAGCAGCAGGCCGCCGAACGCGATCAGGTAGGCGTTCACGATCCACGCGAGCCCGGCCTGGCTGAAGCCGAGGTCGGTCTGGATCGCGGGCAGCGCCACGTTCACGATCGTCTGGTCCAGGACGATCATCAGCATCCCGGCGCACAGCACCACGAGGGCGAGCCATCTCGGGTCCGCGGGCCGTCGGGTGGTGTCAGTCATCGGTCCCCCTGGTTGGTCCATCACCAGAAGTGACCGTAGCAGATAGTTCCGAACGGGACGATCTATTTCTTAACCACCGACCGCACCGCCCGCCGCCGCGGCGGGCTGTCGCACGGCACCTTCTCCGCCAACCGCCCGGCGAGCAGCCCGGACAGCCCGTCCACCAGGGCCTCGCTCTGCTCGTCCGGCAACGTCCCCAGCACGTCCTCGTACAGCTCCTGCACGACCTGGTGCGCCTTCCCGACGATCTCGCGCCCCTCGTCGGTCACCACGATGATCCGCGCCCGCCGGTCGGTGCTCGACAGCCGCCGCTCGGCCAGCCCCGCCTTCTCCAGCGCGTCCATCGTCACGACCATCGTGGTCTTGTCGAGGTTCGACAGCTCCGCCAGCTCGCTCTGCGTCCGCTCCCCCGCCGCCGCGTTGGTCAGCACGCAGTGCGCCCGCGGCGAGACCCCGATCGCCGCCAGCCGGGCGGCCATCTCGGTCTCCAGCGCGTGGCTGGTGAGCTGCAGCAGCATCAGGAGGTCGACGTTTCGCGGGGTCATGGCTCCAGGGTACCGGGATCGTCTACAGCAGGATTGTTTTCTTGCGGAACGTTCTGATGACACCGTTCTCAGCGCACCAGCACCACCACCGAACGACCCGGCACGGTCGCGGTGCCGCCGCTGATCGTGGTGGCGTGCGCGTCGGTGCTCAGCGGGTGCGGGGACCAGTCGGCGCCGGGCAGGCCGATGGCCTTGCCCTGGGGGTACGGGTTGATGATGACGAGGACGCCGCGGCGGTTCGGGTCGACGTCCGGGCCGGCGGTGTCGTCCAGGTGCGCGACGACGATGCCGGACTCGGCCGCCGGGTAGGACAGCTTGGTCTGCACGAGAGCGGCGTCGTTCAGCGTGAACAGGGGCGAGGACCTGCGGATGCGCAGCAGCTCGAGGGCGCCGTCCAACGCCTTGCGCTGGTCGGCCGACGTGGGCCTGAGCGACGGCGACGCCAGCAGCGGCCGGGAGTACTGCCACTTGTCCTGGTTGTCCGGGGCGGGCGGCAGACCGGCGCCGAAGCCGGTGGAGCGCAGGGACGGGTCGTAGCGGTTGAACCAGTCGCCGGAGTCGAAGCTGTTGCGGTCCAACGACTTCGAGCGCAGGAACTCGCTGCCCGCGAGCATGAACGGCTGGCCCTGGCCGAGCAGGACGGGAGCCTGGGCGAGGGTCTGCATGCGGACGCGGTCGGCCATCGACGTGGTCGGCGGCAGCTTGAACGCCAGCGCGTCGTACAGGGTCTCGTTGTCGTGGGCGTCGGTGTAGGTGATCACCTCGGACGGCGAGCCCGTGTACCCGGCGGGCGACCCGTTGTAGGGCACCTGGCGGCCGGTGACGTCCGGGCCCGCGGTGGAGCGGAACCGGAAGTCGGCCATGTTGCCCGCCATCCCGAGCTTGACCAGGTCGGTGTAGTTGGCCAGCCGGGAGGGCACGTCGCCGTTGTTGGGCGAGGAGTTCAGGTCGCCCGCGAGGCCGGAGCCGATGCCCTGCACGCCGGGGTCGGCGTCGAACGGGCCGCCGCCGCGGACGGCGTCGCGCAGGCGGTCGCTGAACGTGCCGACGCCGGTGCCCGCCATGTTCGCCTGGGTGGCCTGCACGAACCGCGCGTTGCCCGCGACCTCGCCGAAGTCCCAGCCCTCGCCGTAGATCCGGATCTTCCTGCCGTCCACGCCGTCGCGGGCGACGGTGAGCTCGTCCAGGGCCGCGCGCACGGCCAGGATGTTCGCCTTCGGGTGGTGGCCCATGAGGTCGAAGCGGAAGCCGTCGACCTTGTACAGCCTGGCCCAGCGGACGACGGAGTCGACGACGAGCTTGCCCATCATCGCGTTCTCGGTGGCCGTGTTGGCGCAGCACGTGGAGTTCGCGATGGTGCCGTCGAGGTCGAGCCGCTGGTAGTAGCCGGGTACGACCTTGTCCAGCACGGACGTCGGCGCGTCGCCCGCGGCCGCGGTGTGGTTGTAGACCACGTCGACCACGACCCGGTTGCCGTTGTCGTGCAACGACTTCACCATCTCGCGGTACTGCCTGGTCCGCGCCCAGCCGTTCTGCGCGTCCGCGGTGGCGTAGGAGCCCTCGGGCACGTCGTAGTGGAACGGGTCGTAGCCCCAGTTGAAGCCGTCGCGGGCGGCGGTCGCAGCCACGCACTCCTGCTGCGCGGGCGAGTCGGGCGGCAGCGACGCCAGATCGCACTGCGGAACCTGCTGGTCGGCGCGCTTCTCGGGGATGGTGGCGATGTCGAACGTCGGCAGCAGGTGCACGGTGTCCATGCCCGCCCGCGCCAACGCCTTCAGGTGCGTCATGCCGGTCGAGTCGGGGTGGGTGAACGCCTTGTACGTGCCGCGTTCGGCCGCGGGCACGGACTGGTCGCCGATGGAGAAGTCGCGCACGTGCAGCTCGGTGATGCCGTGCTCGGTGGGGTCGCCGTCCAG
Organism: Umezawaea tangerina; assembly: GCF_003002815.1. GTDB lineage: Bacteria > Actinomycetota > Actinomycetes > Mycobacteriales > Pseudonocardiaceae > Umezawaea > Umezawaea tangerina. The sequence goes on from NZ_PVTF01000012.1 coordinate 162,441, forward strand.
GCCGCGCGCCACGTCCTCGCGCCAGCCGCCGGGCATCGTGCGGGTGTCGGCCAGGTCGGCGAACTGCGAGTGCGTCGAGTCCACCGACAGCGCGAGCGAGTACGGGTCGGTCACCACGACCGTGCGCCGGGCGTCGGTGACCTCGAACTGGTAGTACTGGTCCTTCCAGTCGCCCGAGAGCGACCACGAGCCCGACGCGTCGTCGCGGCGCAGGTCCAGGACGCGGGTCGGGTTCCCCGACGGGGTGCCGAACAGCCGCAGCCGCACCGACTTCGCGGTCGGAGCCCACAGCCGGACGGTGGCGCGACCGCCCGAGAACGTCGGCCCGTAGGTGAGCTTCGCCGCCGCCGCGGCGTACCGGTCGTCCAGCACACCGGCGATCTGCACACCCGTCCGGTCGCGGATGGCACCACCGGAGTCCAGGTGCACGGCGGAGAGCTGCTCGCGCACCGCGCTGTCCACATCGGACGCCAGCACCCGGTACACCGGTTTCCCGGCCAGGTGCGGGAACTTCGCGGGCACCGGCGTCGGGTCGGGCACCATCCGGAACTGGCGGTCGCCGTAACGCAGCTGGTAGCCGTCGGTCGCGACCGCGGGCACGTCCCAGACCACGAGGTCCTTGCTGATCCAGATGGCCTTCGACTTGGTCAGGTCGTCGTCCGCCGCGGGTGCGGTCGACGGCGGCAGCACGTAGGACGCGGAGCCGTCCGCCTTGGTCGAGCCGGAGACGAACCAGACCTCGTTGCCGGTGCCCGCCACGTCCAGGAACTGGTCCGCGCCGGGGTCCTTGGTGTCACCGCGGTGGATGATGTTGCTGAGACCGGGCGCGCCGGGCGCCAGCGGGACCGACCAGTAGACGCCGAAGCCGTCGGACCCGTCCGGCACGCGCGACTGGTTCCAGCCCGGACTCGGCTCCTGCGAGCCGGTCCAGTGGTAGAGCGTCCAGTCCGCGTAGGTGCCGTCGGGCCGGTGGTAGTGGATCACCGCCCGGTTCTGCGACGCCGCGAGCGAGGTGTACACCTTGCCGCCGTCGACCCACACCGACCCCGCGGCGCGCCCGGTGACCTCGGTGGTCCCGCCGCGCACCAGGGAGAACTCGACCGGCGCGGTCGCCGGGACCCGCGCGACGCCGTCGGTGAACGGGGTGTCGACACCGCCGGCCCGCGCCACGAGCCCGGTGGTGTCACCGGCGTAGTGCACGACGGCCTGCCCGGTCGCCGCGACCTCGGACCCGAACACGGTCGCCTTGCCCTGGCCGAGCCAGACCTGCGGCGTCACCGAGGGGTCGACGAACCGGTCGCCGTCGGTGTCCTTCTCGTCGCCGCGATGGGCGATGAACCCGACCGACCGCGCGCCGGGCTTCAGCTTGACCCACGCGAACCGGCCGTACCCGGTCTCGCCCGCGAACGGCAGCGGCGCGCCCCAGGTCGGCGCGTCCACGACGTCGCCCCACACGTGCAGGCCCCAGCCGTCGTAGTCGCCCGCGGGCCGGTTGTAGTGCACGACCAGCCAGTCCGGGCTCCCGGCGCCACCGGGCTGCTCCACCGGCGGCGCCGCGACCAGTGTGAGCGTCGCGCCGTCCGCGCCCAGCCGCCCCTTGGCGTCCTTCGCGACGACGCGGACCTCCACCTTCTTGCCCACGGCCGCGCCGGGCAGCTTCGCCACGTCGGCGAACACCCGGTACGGCGCGGCGTCGTCGGTGCCGAGCGGCGTCCACTCCCGCGCGCCCTCGACCTTCGCCGCGAAGCTGGCCTGCGCGAACGGCGACGTGATGCCGTCGGCCCGCAGCTCGACGCGCTGGTCCAGCCTGGTGCCCGCGGGCGGGACGACCAGCGTGGGCGCCGGGGTGGCCGCCGTCAGCCTGCCGGTCGCCTCCAGCACCACGGCGGACAGCGGCGGCACGGTCACCCGCACCTTGCCGTCCACGCGGGTCGGGCCCGGACCCGCGGCGGGCCACACCGTGCGGAAAGCGGTTGCCGCCACCGGCACGTCGACGGTCGTCGCGGCCGTGCCCGCGTTCGCGACCACCACGTGCTCGGTCTGCTCCGCGGCGCCGATCCGGCTGAACGCGACCACGTCGCCCTCGGCGTAGCGCAGCACCTGGTTGCCGTCGCGCCACACCGGGTCGGCGTCCACGAACCCGGCGAGCGACGCGAGCTGCCTGTACAGCGGCGAGTCGGTGCGGAAGTTGTCCTGCGCGCCGGTGCGGTCGCTCCCGATCAGGTCCTCGGCCGCGTACTCGGGCGTCCTGCTGGCGAACATGTCCTGGCGGGCGAGCTTGTCGCCGCCACCGCCCGCGAAGCCCTGCTCGTCGCCGTAGTAGACGACCGGGTTGCCGCGCCACAGGTACATCAGCGCGTTGCCGAGCTCGAGCCGGTCGAGCAGCTCTGCCTCGCCGATGCCGGGCCGCTGCTGGCGGAGCATCCAGCCGACCCGGCCCATGTCGTGGTTGCCCAGGAACGTCGGCAGCGAGGACGCGTTGGAGTCGGCGTCGGTGTACCGGTCGTCGGCCAGCAGCACGTCGGCGAGGCCCGAGGCCCCTTGCCCCGCCAAGAAGTTCACCGCGCCGCTCTGGAACGGGAAGTCGAGGCTCGCCTGCATCCGCCCGGTCGTGGTGTAGGACGAGGTCAGCGCGGGGTCGGAGCTGAAGACCTCGCCGAAGACGAAGAAGTCCTCCTTGCCCCGCTTGGCCGCGTACGCCTTCACGTGCGGCGCGAGCGCCTGCCAGAACTCCATGTTGACGTGCTTGACCGTGTCGACCCGGTAGCCGTCGATGTCGAGGGTGTCGACCCAGCTGGTGAAGATCTTCTCCATGCCCGCGACGACCTTCGGGTTCTCCGTCATCAGGTCGTCGAGGCCGTTGAAGTCGCCGTACTCGGCGGACTCGCCGCTGAACGTCGAGTCGCCGCGGTTGTGGTAGAGCGTGGTGTCGTTGAGCCAGTCCGGCGACTTGCGCACACCGGGCTTCGCCACCGGCGTGTACGGGAACGACCTCGCGGCGTCCAGCTTCGGGAAGTCCGCCCGGCCCGCGACCGCGGCAATGTCGACCGGCTTGCCGGAGGCGTCCAGGTACGGCACGGCGCCGGTACTCAGGTAGTCGTGCCTGCCCTCGGCGTAGTCGATGACGTCGGCGGTGTGGTTCGCGACGATGTCGAAGAACACCTTGATGCCGCGGCGGTGCGCGTCGGAGATGAGCCGCCGCATCTCCTGCGTGGTCCCGAAGTGCGGGTCCAGGCTGGTGAAGTCGGTGGTCCAGTAGCCGTGGTAGCCGGCGGAGGCGTCCGCGCCGGTGCCCTGCACCCACTGGTTGCGGAACACCGGCGTCATCCAGATCGCGGTGATCCCCATGCCGTCCAGGTAGTCCAGCTTGTCGCGCAGCCCGGCCAGGTCACCACCGTGGTAGAAGCCCTTGTCGGCGGGGTCGAACCCCGACTTGAGCCGGTCGTCGGGCTGTCCGGCGCGGTCGTTGCGCGGGTCGCCGTTCGCGAACCGGTCGGGCATCACGAAGTAGAACCGCTCACCCGTCAGGTCTTCCCGCAAGGCGTTGCGCGCCAGCCGCTGGTCACCGCTGCGCACACCCGCCGCGACGTCCCCCACCGCACCCACGGCCAGCGCCGGGGCCTTCGGCGCGGCCGTCGAGACCAGCGGCACCAGGGGGATGATCAGCAACGACACCAGCGCGGCGAGTACCCGGCGCACGGCGACCTCCTTGTCGCAAAAGCTTGCGCAACCACCCGCACGACGTCCGGGCGAACGCACCAAACCACGACAACGTTGGGCCGACAAGCGCCGACGGGCTGCAAATAGTTGCGACTACGGGGTCTTGTGCGGGTTCGGTCCGAACGACAGGCACAGCCGCGACGGGTGCAGGTCCCACGTGGTCGTGGCGTACATCGCGAGCAGACCACCGCCGCGGATGGTCTCCGGGCTCGCCGGTCCGCTCATCGTCTGGCCGGTCGCGTTCTCGTGCACGAGCTGGTCGTGCCAGATCGGCGCCTCGTCGGGCACCGGCGCCGTCTCCACCACGGAGAACATCTGCCCCTTGTGCTGCCGCACGATCATCAGCACGTACGGCTTCTCCCGGTAGGTCACCCCGCCCGGCTCGACGGCGACGTACTCGCCGCGCTCGGCCGCCGCCTCGGACACCAGGCCGACCCAGCGGAAGGCGTCCAGCACCGTCTCCGCCGTCACGGCCGACCGCGCCTCGGCCTCGGGGACGCGCACCAGCGGGCTCAGCCCGCCGGACATCCCGCCGTCCTCGGAGCCGTAGCGGTCGGCGAGCATGATCGTGGAGCTGCCCTCGTCGAGCGCGACGAGGTCGCGGAACCTGGTGTCCAGCACCGGAACGCGGGCCAGCGCGCCCTTCCCCAGCTTGCCGAGCACGGTGCCGGGGTCGGTCATCCGCCAGTAGCTGACGTCGTCGTCGTCCAGCCACAGCGGCAGGTACCCGCCGATCGGGATGCCCGGCACGACGGTCGTGAGCGTGGCGCCGACGTCGGGGACCGGCTCGAACGGCGGCAGCGCGGCGAACCGGGGGTCGACCGTGCCGGTCCGCGCCACGTGGTGCGCCCACGCCCGCGCGCGCGACAGCGGGTGCTGCGGGAACTGGGCGTCCCAGCGCGGGTCGTCGCCGATGTGGAACGGCAGCTTCCCCTGCAGCTCCGGGGCGTAGGGGTGCGGCTGGAACCAGTTGTCGAACCCCAGCTGCCCCATCAGCACGGCCTCGCGCACGCCGGTCGCGCCCTGCTCGATCGCCTGGAACTTCAGCACCGCGCTCGCGTTCGCCCTGGGCACGGTGAACGTCGCCAGGAACGCCTGCCCGCTCGGCTGGTTCGGGATCGGCAGCTTGACGATCTGGAACAGCGCGGGCTCCCCGCCCAGGTGCACGACGTGCGCCTCGATCAGGCAGCCCGCCTCGGCCGTCAGGTGCGCGAGCCCGTGCCGCAGCACCCCGAGGTCGTCCAGGGCCGCGGGCAGGTCGGGCACCACGTCGAAGTAGTCCAAGCTGACCTGGTCGTTCGTGACGGGGTTGTACCAGGTCGTCTGGTCGTGCTGCTGCAAACCGGTGGTGTCGAACGCGATGGGCACCCGAACACCCTATGTGCCCCGTCAGCGAGGTCGAAGGGTTTCCCCCCACAACGCCGTCCCGGTGGCATCCCTGAGCCACACGGTGAGCTCCCCGCTGCGACCGTCCACAGCGATCTCGCCGAAGTGCTGGAACCCGTCCAGCGGCGAGGTGTTCGCGACCGGTGGCGCGTGCACGAACACGGCCTCCGGTCCGAAAGTGGGATCGAGTGCGTTGGGCCCGAACGCCCCGGCGTGCAGCGGACCGGACACGAACTCCCAGAACGGGTCGAAGTCGCCGACGGCGGCGCGGTCGGGCGAGTAGTGGTGGGCGGCGGTGTAGTGCACGTCCGCGGTCAGCCACACGACGTTGCGGACGCGGCGCTTCCTCAGCTCGCGCAGCACGCCCGCGAGCTCGTGCTCACGCCCTCCCGGCGCACCGGGCAGTCCGTTGGCCACACCCTCGATGTCCACGCCGTCGGGCACGGTCAGCCCGATCGGCAGGTCCGCAGCGACGATCTTCCACGTGGCCCGGCTGCGCGCCAGCGAGTCGACCAGCCACCGCGCCTGCCGCTCCCCCAGGACGTGGCCGACGCCGTCGCGCGGCGCGGTGTTCGCGTCCTTGTAGCTGCGCATGTCGAGCACGAACACCTCGACGTGCGCGCCGTGGGAGAACCTGCGGTAGACCCGTCCGTCCACAGCACGCCTCGGGTCGATCGGCTGCCACTCGTGGAACGCCCGGAACGCCCGCGCGGCCAGCACGTCGACCCGCTTCTCGGTGTACTGGGGCAGGTCCAGGATCTCGCCGGGGTACCAGTTGTTGGTGACCTCGTGGTCGTCCCACTGCACGACCATCGGCACCGCGGCCGCGAAGTCGCGGTACTTCGCGTCCAGCAGGTTGTAGGCGAACTGGCCGCGGTACTCGTCCAGCGTCTCGGCGACCTTGGACTTCTCCGGCGTCACGACGTTGCGCCAGACCCGGCCGTCGGGCAGCACCACCTCGGGGAGCAGCGGCCCGTCGGAGTACACGGTGTCGCCGCTGTGCAGGAAGAAGTCGGGGTTGCGCGCGGCCATCGCGGCGAAGATCGGCATCCCGCCGAGGTCGGGGTTGCTGCCCCAGCCCTGGCCCGCGACGTCGCCCGCCCAGGTGAACCGGACGTCCTGTCGTCCCACGGGCGCGGTGCGGAACGTGCCGGTGACGGCCTGGCTGCGGGTGCGGCCGTCGAGGTCCTCGGCGACCACGCGGTAGTGCGCACGGGTTCCGGGCGGCAGGTGGTCCAGGCGCACCCGGCCGGTGCCGCCGGTGTCCGGGGTGAGCAGCGGCCCGCGCACCCACCGCGAGTGCCGGAACGACGGGTCGGTGGCGACCTCCACGAGCATCCGCGACGGCCGGTCCGCCCGCGTCCACACCAGCGCGCCGTCGGTGGCCACGTCACCGGACTGCACGCCGTGCGTCAGGACCGGCCTGCCCGTCCGCGCCAGCGCCACGCCGGGCAGGAACGCGCCCGCGACACCGAGTCCGCCGGCGCGCAGCAGCGTCCGCCGGTTCACCGCCCGCTCATCAGCCATGCGGGAGTTCTAGCGGGCCAACACCGACAGCGGCCCAACCCCGGTCGACGGGCGGGTGAACGATCAGACCTGCTGGCTGGGCAACCGGCCCTCGGCCATCCGCTTGGCCAGGTCGCGACGCATCCAGAACACGCACGCCCACACCAGGCTGAAGACCACGCCGACGGCGCCGAGCGCGGTGAGCGCGAACCACGACGCGACCATCACCACGTGCAGGCCGACGATCAGCCAGAAGCTCCACCTGTGCTTGAGCAGCGCGCAGGTGGCGATGAGCCCGGCGATCAGGACGAACGCCAGCAGGCCCGCCGTGGTGGTGAACCCGCCGCCGAGCTTGGCGATCACCGGGAGCGCCAGCGCCACCACGATGACCTCGATGATCAGCGTGCCCGCGGTGATGCCGCGGAACGCCTTCATCGGGTCCTTGGGCGGTGGCTTGACCGGTGGGGTGGTCATGACGGCTCCTTGCCGAACAGGGCGCGGGCCTCGCCCGCCGTGACGACGGACCCGGTGACGATCACGCCGCCGCCGGACACCACGCCCTCCTCGTCGTCCTCCTCGGTGCGCTGCACGGCCTCCTCGATGGCGTCGGCCAGCGAGGGCTGCACGAACACGCGCTCCTCGCCGAACGACTCCATCGCCAGGTCCCCCAACGTGTCCGCGTCCATGGCGCGCGGCGAGGAGTTGCCGGTCACGACGACCTCGTCGACGACCGGCTCCAGCGCGGCGAGGATGCCCGCCGCGTCCTTGTCGTCCATGACGCCGACGACCGCGATGAGCTTGCGGAAGCCGAACTCCTCCTTGAGCGCCGCCGCCAGCGCGCCCGCGCCGTGCGGGTTGTGCGCGGCGTCGACCAGCACGGTCGGCGCGCTGCGCACCCGTTCCAGCCTGCCCGGCGAGGTCACCGAGGCGAACGCCTCGCGGACCGCGTCGATGTCGAGCGGCTGGTCCTTGCCCGCGCCGAAGAACGCCTCCACGGCCGCGAGCGCGAGCGAGGCGTTGGACGCCTGGTGCGCGCCGTGCAGCGGCAGGAAGACCTCGTCGTACACGCCGCCGAGCCCTTGCAGGCGCAGCACCTGGCCGCCGACGGCGACCGCGCGGTCCAGGACGCCGAACTCCATGCCCTGGCGGGCGACCATCGCGTCGACCTCGGTGACCCGCTCGATCAGGATCCGGGCCACCTCGTTGGTCTGCTCGGCGAGGATCGCGACGGAGCCGGGCTTGATGATCCCGGCCTTCTCCCGCGCGATGCCCTCGATGTCCGGGCCGAGGTACTCGACGTGGTCGACGCCGATCGGGGTGATCACCGCGACCTTGCCGTCCGCCACGTTCGTCGCGTCCCACCCGCCGCCGAGGCCGACCTCGACGACGGCGACCTCCACCGGGGCGTCCGCGAACGCCGCGAACGCCATCCCGGTGAGGACCTCGAACTTCGTCATCGGGATGTCGCTGTCACCGTCCACCATGGACAGGAACGGCTTGATGTCCCGGTAGACCTCGACGTAGCGCTCGGGCGTGATCGGCTCGCCGTCCACGCTGATCCGCTCGGTCGCGAGCTGCAGGTGCGGGCTGGTGTAGCGGCCCGTGCGGAGGCCGACGCGCGAGAGCAGCGCGTCGACCATCCGCGACGTGGACGTCTTGCCGTTGGTCCCGGTGATGTGGATGACCGGGTACGCGTGCTGGGGGTCGCCCAGCACGTGCGTCAACGCCCTGATCCGGTCCAGCGACGGCTCGATCTTCGTCTCGGGCCAGCGCTCGTTCAGCTCCGACTCGACGGCGCGGAGCGCCTCCAGCGCCGTCGGGTCGGTGCTCACTTCGGCTCCGGCAGCGCGGCGATCCGCGCGTTGAGGCGTTCGATGTCGGCGTTGGCGACGGCCAGGCGGGCCTGGATCTTCGCCACGACGTCGGCGGGCGCCTTGTCGGTGAACGAGGCGTTGTTGAGCTTGCCCTCGCACTGCGCGCGTTCCTTCTCCGCCACCGCGAGGTCCTTGGTCATCCGCTTGCGCTCGGCGACCACGTCGATCGTGCCGGAGGTGTCCAGCTCGACCGTCACGGTGCCCTTGGGCAGGCCGACCTCCAGCGACGCGGACACGGCGAAGGCCTCGCCGGGCTCGGTCATCCTGGTCAGCGCCTTCACCGACGGCACCTGGTCGAGCAGGTCGACGCAGCACGCGCCGCGCACCTTGCCCTCGACCTTCTGCGTCGGGCGCAGGCCCTGGTCGGAGCGGAACCGGCGGATCTCGGTGACGAGCTTCTTCAGCCCCTCGATCCGGGCCGCCGCGGTCCCGTCGCGCTCGGCGCCGGACGGCTTCGGCCACTCGGCGACCACCAGCGACTCGCCACCGGTCAGCGTCTTCCACAGCGTCTCGGTGATGAACGGCGTCAACGGGTGCAGCAGCCGCAGCACGACGTCGAGCACGTGCCCGAGCACCGACTGGGTCGCCTCGGCGCGCTCGCCGCCCTCGGCGATCTGGACCTTCGCCAGCTCCAGGTACCAGTCGCAGAACTCGTCCCAGGTGAAGTGGTAGAGCGCTTCGGACAGCTTGGCGAACTGGAACGCCTCGAACTGGCCGTCCACATCGGACACCAGCTGGTCGAGCAGGTCCAGGATCCAGCGGTCGGCGTCGGTCAGCGCGTCGCGGGCGGGCAGCGGCCGGTCGACCGCGGCGCCGTTGGAGAGCGCGAACCTGGTGGCGTTCCACAGCTTCGTGGTGAAGTTGCGGGCGCCCGCCGCCCACTCCTCGGCGACAGCCAGGTCCGAGCCGGGGTTCGCGCCGCGCAGCAGCGTGAACCGGGTGGCGTCGGCGCCGTAGCTGTCGATCCAGGCGAGCGGGTCGATGCCGTTGCCGCGCGACTTCGACATCTTCTTGCCGTTGGCGTCGCGGATGAGGCCGTGCAGGTAGACGTGCTCGAAGGGCACAGCCTGAATGGCCTCACGGTCCTTCATGGCGTACAGGCCGAACATCATCATCCTGGTGACCCAGAAGAAGAGGATGTCGTAGCCCGTCGACAGCACGGAGGTCGGGTAGAACTTGGCCAGGTCGGCCGTCTTCTCCGGCCAGCCCAGCGTGGAGAACGGCCACAGGCCCGACGAGAACCACGTGTCGAGCACGTCCTCGTCCTGGCGCCAGCCCTCGCCGGACGGCGGCTGCTCATCCGGTCCGACGCAGACGACCTCGCCCTCCGGGCCGTACCAGACCGGGATGCGGTGGCCCCACCACAGCTGGCGCGAGATGCACCAGTCGTGCAGGTTGTCGACCCAGTCGAAGTAGCGCTTGGTCAGGTCGGCCGGGTGCACGGTCGTGCGGCCGTCGCGGACGGCGTCACCGGCGGCCTTGGCGATGCCCTCGACCTTCACCCACCACTGCAGCGACAGGCGCGGCTCGACGACCGTGCCGCAGCGCTCGCAGTGGCCGACGGAGTGCACGTACGGGCGCTTCTCGGCCACGATCCGACCCTGGTCGCGCAGCGCGGCGACCACGGCGGGCCGCGCCTCGAAGCGGTCCAGGCCCTCGAACGGGCCGCGCACCGTGATGACGCCCCGGCCGTCCATGACGGTCAGGTTCGGCAGGCCGTGGCGCTGGCCGATCTCGAAGTCGTTCGGGTCGTGCGCGGGCGTCACCTTGACGGCGCCGGTGCCGAACTTCGGGTCGACGTGCTCGTCGGCGACGATCGGCACGCGGCGACCGGTCAGCGGCACCTCGACCTCGGTGCCGATCAGGTGCGCGTACCGCTCGTCCTCGGGGTGCACCGCGACGGCCGTGTCACCGAGCATCGTCTCGGCGCGCGTGGTCGCGACGACGATCGAGTCCGCGCCGTCGCCGTAGCGGATCGACACCAGCTCGCCGTCGTCGTCGGAGTGCTCGACCTCGATGTCCGACAGGGCCGTCTGGCAGCGCGGGCACCAGTTGATGATGCGCTCGGCGCGGTAGATCAGACCGTCGTCGAACATCTTCTTGAAGATCGTCTGCACGGCGCGGGACAGGCCCTCGTCCATGGTGAACCGCTCGCGGCTCCAGTCGACGCCGTCGCCGAGGCGGCGCATCTGGTCGAGGATCTTGCCGCCGTACTCCTCCTTCCACTCCCACACGCGCGCGACGAACTTCTCGCGGCCGAGGTCGCCGCGGGAGAGCCCGTTGTTCGCCAGGTCGCGCTCCACCGCGTTCTGGGTCGCGATGCCCGCGTGGTCCATGCCGGGCAGCCACAGGACCTCGTAGCCCTGCATCCGGCGCCTGCGGGTGAGGGCGTCCATGACGCTGTGGTTGAGGGCGTGGCCCATGTGCAGGCTGCCCGTCACGTTCGGCGGCGGCAGCACGATCGTGAACGGCGGCTTGTCGCTGCCCGCGTCGGCGGTGAAGTACCCGCGGTCGACCCAGCCCTGGTACAGCTCCGCCTCTACCTCGGACGGCTGCCACGCCGGAGGGAGATCAGGACGCTGTGGAGTGGTGCTGGATTCGGTCACGACTGAAGAGTCTACGAAGTGCGCGCCATCGCTTTCGAGCGACATACCTGCTAACGCCCGCACCCCGCCGTCCGATCTGCTGAGAGCGGGTAGCTACTGGGGAGTCAACGTGAGAACACATCACATCGAGGGCCACCCGGTGTGGCTGCGGGCGGCGAGCAGGCGCATCGCCCGCGAGCTGCGCCGGATGCGGCGAAGAACCTGGCTGGACCGCCACGGGAACAAGGTCGTGTCCGGTCTGGCGCTGCTCGCGATCGCCGCGCTCCTGGTCGGCGTCTACGCCACGCGGAAGCCCGTACCCGAACCCGCGCCCGCCGCCGCCCCCAGCACGATCTCCCGCGTCGACCTGGCGGACCCGTTCCGCAACACCCCCGCCGAGACGTGGGCCGACGGCGAGGCGGGCCTCACACCGCCCGAGGCCGCCCCGGTGGGGCCGTTCAGCGCCCAGCAGGTCGCGGACGCCTACCGGCGCGCCCGCGCCGCCGTGGTGGCCGCCAGGCTGGACCGGCGGGTGCTGGAGGGCCACGACGTGGAACCGCTGCTCAGCCTCTTCGCGGTGGACGACCAGGAGGGCCTGCGGCCGCTGTTCGCGGGCGGGCGGGACGACGAGGCGGGGCTGATCGCCACCAGGGTCGCGTCCGGCTGGGCGCTGCTGCCGGTGGCGCCGAAGGTGGACGGCGCCATGACCGCCGAGGCCAAGGGCCCCGGCGAGCTGGTCGTGCACACCGACTACGTGTTCGCCTACGCGTTCGCCACCCCGGACGTGGAGAAGCTGCGCGGTCCGATGGACATCGTCGCGGTGACCAGGATCAGGTACGACTACGTGATGCGGTCCGGCCCCGACTTCCGGCCGGAGAGCCAGGGCATGTGGTCCGGCCCGGCCACCGGGCACAGCTACTCGATCGGCTGCACGGCCTCGCGGGAGGGCTTCCTCGCGCCGTCGATCGCCGAGCCGCGGACCCAGCGCGGCTCGACCCAGGAGGAGGGCAGGCCGGAGGACTACTTCGACCCGGACAAGCCCATGCCGACGATCAACACCTGCCCCGGCTAAGTCACCCGAACGGTTGCTGCGCTCCTGTTGTGACCCAGTTCACACTTGACAGGATTGGCCAGCTCAGCGGGTGTCGACGACGGATTCACGGACTCGACCGAACCCCTTGGAGCCCGTGACAGCGGTCCGCTCCGCCCGCCTCGGCGCGCCGGTCTGCGACCCACCGCCGCGCTTTCGCGGAGCGCGGCGGTGGGACGTGCCACCCCGTCCGGTCCAGGACGCCGATCGGGATCACAGGGCTGCGATCGGCCTCCTGGATCGGACAGGGCGATACTGGCGTCATGACCCGGAAGCCACCGCAGCAGGACGTCGACGAGTCCCGGATCGAGGTGGGCAAGCCGAAGGGCTGGGCCGCCGGCATCCCCGGTGTCGCGGTGTCGCTCAAACGCGGCGTCGAGCAGATGGGCGTGGCCCGCACGGCGAGCACGCTGCGGCTGCTCAACCAGCGCGAGGGCTTCGACTGCCCCGGCTGCGCGTGGCCGGAACCCCAGGGCCACCGCAAGCTCGCGGAGTTCTGCGAGAACGGCGCCAAGGCCGTGGCCGAGGAGGCCACCCGGCGCCGGGTCGGACGGGAGTTCTTCGCCGAGCACCCGATCGCGGACCTCGCGGACAAGACCGACTTCTGGCTCGGCCAGCAGGGCCGGATCACCGAGCCGTTCGTGCTGCGCGACGGCGCGACCCACTACGAGCCGATCGCGTGGGACGCCGCGTTCCGGCTGGTCGCCGAGCACCTCAACGGGCTGGCCAGCCCGGACGAGGCGGTGTTCTACACCTCCGGCCGCACCAGCAACGAGGCCGCGTTCCTCTACCAGCTGCTGGTCCGCTCCTACGGCACGAACAACCTGCCGGACTGCTCCAACATGTGCCACGAGTCCTCCGGCGCGGCGCTGAGCGCCACCACCGGCATCGGCAAGGGCTCGGTCAGCATCGACGACGTCCACCACGCCGACCTGATCGTCGTGATGGGCCAGAACCCCGGCACCAACCACCCGCGGATGCTGTCCGCGCTGGAGGAGGCCAAGGGCAACGGCGCGAAGATCGTCGCGATCAACCCGCTGCCCGAGGCCGGGCTGATGCGGTTCAAGAACCCGCAGAACGTGCGCGGGCTGGTCGGCAAGGGCACGCCGCTGGCCGACGAGTTCGTGCAGATCAAGCTGGGTGGCGACCAGGCGCTGTTCCAGGCGATCGGCAACCTGCTGCTGTCGTGGGGCGCCGAGGACACCGCGTTCATCGAGCGGTACACGCACGGGTTCGAGGACTACCGGGCGCACGTGGCCGAGCTCGACTGGGACTCCGTCGACGAGGCCACCGGGCTGTCGCGGGAGCAGGTCGAGCTGGTCGCGCGGATGTTCGCCGACTCGGAGCGGACGATCGTGTGCTGGGCGATGGGGCTGACGCAGCACAAGCACTCGGTGCCCTCCATCCAGGAGATCACCAACGTCGTGCTGCTGCGCGGCATGATCGGCAAGCCCGGCGCGGGCCTGTGCCCGGTGCGCGGGCACTCCAACGTGCAGGGCGACCGGACCATGGGCATCTGGGAGAAGATGCCGGAGAAGTTCATGTCCGCGCTGGAGCAGGAGTTCTCCATCCGGGTGCCGCGCAAGCACGGGTTCGACACCGTGGCGGCGATCAGGGCGATGCGCGACGGCGACGCGCGGGTGTTCTTCGCCGTCGGCGGGAACTTCGTCGCCGCCTCGCCGGACACCGCGGTGACCGAGAAGGCCATGCGCGGCTGCGACCTGACCGTGCACGTGTCGACGAAGCTCAACCGGTCGCACGTCGTCACCGGCAGGGTGGCGCTGGTCCTGCCCACGCTGGGTCGCACCGAGAGCGACCTGCAGCACTCCGGCGAGCAGTTCGTCACCGTCGAGGACTCCATGTCCGTGGTGCACCGCTCCCGCGGCAGGCTCGCGCCCGCCAGCGACGACCTGCTGTCCGAGGTGTCGATCGTCTGCCGGCTGGCCCGCGAGGTGCTCGGGACCGAGCACCCGGTGCCGTGGGAGGAGTTCGAGAAGGACTACGACACCATCCGCGACCGGATCGCCAACGTCGTGCCGGGGTGCTCGGACTACAACGCGCGGGTCCGGCAGCCGGACGGCTTCGTCCTCCCGCACGCACCGCGTGACGCGCGGGAGTTCAACGCCACCAAGTCCGGCAAGGCGAACTTCACCGCGAACGAGCTGACCGTGCTGCGGGTGCCCGAGGGCAGGCTGCTGCTGCAGACCATGCGCAGCCACGACCAGTACAACACCACCATCTACGGCCTGGACGACCGCTACCGCGGCGTCAAGGACGGCAGGCGCGTCGTGTTCGTCAGCCCCACCGACCTGACCTCGCTGGGGTTCGCCGACGGCGAGGTCGTGGACATCGTCAGCGAGTGGCCCGACGACCCGACCGGGGTCACCGACCGGCGCGCCGAGTCGTTCCGGATCGTGTCGTACCCGACGGCGGTCGGCTGCGCCGCCGCGTACTTCCCGGAGGCGAACTCGCTGGTGCCGCTGGACTCCACCGCCACCACGTCGAACACGCCGACGTCGAAGTCGATCGTCGTGCGACTGGAACACCGGGCGTAGAACTTGGCGAAGGGGCCCGTCGGTCCGGACGGGCCTGCCCGATTCGCTGCGCTCGGCCCGGACGGGCCAGCCGGTTCGCGGCCGCAGGTCCGGGCGGACCTGGCCGGTTCGCGGCCGACGCGCCAGTGCCCGCCTCCCGGATCCGCTCGACCGGAGTCGGCTCCGGGGGACGAAGCCCATTGCGTGGTCCTGATCCGGTTCGACGGGAGTCGAGCCCGAGGTGGTTCATGGGGCCGTCTCGGGCGGGCTGTCGTGGACACGGGTCCGGGAGCGGGGCCTAGCTCAGGGACAGGGTGCGGACGGCGTCGGCGAAGCGGGCGCGTGCCCTGGCAGCGGCACCGTGCCTGCCCGCCGCGGTGAGGGTCGAGACCAGGGCGCGGTGGGCCTGCTCGTCGTAGGGGTCCTTCGCGAGCAGGCGCTGGTAGTAGTAGGCGGCCTCGTCCACGTCCGCCGTCCCCGCGGCCAACGTCCTGGTCACCCGCAGGTAGACCGCGCGCAGCTCCTCGCGCAGGGCCACCGCCCAGTCGTCGTACGGCTCGTCCTCGAACAGGTCACCGGTGTAGGCGGCCTCGGCGGCGGCGAGCACACCGCGGTCGCCGGTGCGCAGACCGTCCTGGGCGTCGGCGAGGAAGTCCTCCAGGTCGACCGCGGCCCGGCCGGTGTCCAGCGCGACGGTCTGCTGGTCGGCGACCACCAGGTCACCCGCCGGGTCGAGCGCCGAGCGGACCGTGGACAGGGCGACCGACAGCCGGTGGGCGACCCGGTCGGAGTCCTCCCGCCACAGCAGCCGCCCCAGCTCCTCCCGCGCGATCCCCCGCCCGCGCCGGACCACCAGCATCCGCAGCAGGTCCCGCGCCTTGCGCGACTGCCACACCGACCTCGGCAACGGCTCGCCCGCGACCCTGACCTCGAACCGGCCGAGCGTGCGGATCACCACCGGGTCACCCGGCACCGGTGACGGGATCCCCTGCGCGGCAAGGGCTTCGCGCGCCGCCCTGGCCGCCGCCCGGTCGTCGGCGCCCGCGTGCGGGAGCGCGCCGAGCAGCACCGTGATCCGCCGCGCGTCCGGCTCGGCACCGGTGTCCGCCCAGATCGTCCGCGCCTCGGCCAACGACACCCGCGCCCTCGCGGGCCGGGCCACCGCCACCAGCTCCAGCGCCTCGGCCAACCGCGCCCGGTCCCGGTGCAGCCGCGCCTTCCCGGCGGCCTGCCCGGCCAGGTCGGCGGCTGCCGCGTGGTCGCCCTTCCCCACGGCCACCCAGCCGAGCGCCAGCAGCGTGCGGATCGCGGCCGGGCCCTTGGCGTCGCGGTGCGCCCGGTCGGCCAGCTCCGCCGCCACGTCCGGCTCCTGGTCGGCCAGCAGCCGGGCCAGCCCCACCAGCGCGGGGACCAGCCCCTGGCGGTCGCCCCCGGTGCCGCAGACCCGGATCGCCTCCTCGTAGGCCGCCCTCGCCAGGCTGGTGCGACCGCGCACCCGGTGCACGTCCCCGAGCCCGGCCAACGGGTACGCCAGCCGCTGCGAGCCGATCCGGTGCTCCACCGCCAACGCGCGGTCGAACCGGTCCGTGGCGGCGTCCAGGTCGCCGAGGCGGAGCAGCGCGTCGCCGCCGTTGCACAGGGCGATGCCCAGCACCGCCAGGTAGCCGACGGCCTCCGCCTGCGCCACCGCCGCGTCCGCCATCACCGCGGCCTCGGCGTAGCGCGCCTCGCCCAGCAGCCGCGACGACAGGTTCGCCCGCATCCGCGCCGCCTCGACCCGGTCGTCCGCCGCCTCCGCCAGGTCGAGGGCCTTCTCGTAGTGGTGCTGCTCGGCCGCGCAGTCGCCCACCATCTCCGCCGCGAACCCCAACGCCACGTGACTGGCCACCAGCGCCCGCCGGTCACCGGACGCGGTCGCCGCCCGCCACGCCCGGTCGGCGTGCTCCCGGCACGCCGCCTCGTCCCCGGTCGCCCAGTACGCAGTAGCCGTCCAGGCCAGCAACAACCCGTCCGCCGGTCCCCTCGCGTACCACTCCAACGCCTGCCGCGGCCTGCCCCGCCGGTACTCCAGGTGCCCCAGCAGCCGCGCCACGTCCGGTGACGGGTCGTCCGCCAACGGCAGGAGGATCGCCGCCGCCGCGTCCAGGTCACCCGCCAACGCCAACGCCTCGGCGTGCAGGCAGTGCACGGCCGCGGACCGCTCCGCGGGCGGAACCCGTTCCACCCACTCCACCGCCGCCCGCACACCGCACCGGGCCAGCAGCCGTCTGCCTTCGGATTCCATCGGTCCCCTTGAGCGAGCGCTGATCCAACCCTGACACCCGTGCGGAGTCTGGTGCCCGGCGAGAAATACCGCGTTGGAGGAACCTTGAGACGGAACAGACTTGCCCTGCTCGCGACCGCACTGCTGGCACTCCTGGCGGTCCTGGCACCACCGGCCGCGGCGGACGCACCCGAGTGCGGGACCGACGGGCGGATGAAGCGGTTCGAGTGCGGCCCCACCGCCGCCGCGACCGAGGTCTACGGCTGGGTGTGGGCCAACGAGCCAGCCCACCTGACCGGCGAGTGGTACTCGCCCAGTGCCCGCTACCAGTTCAGCTCGGTGACCGGCGGCCCGACGAACTGGGTGCGGCACGAAGGCGTCGGCACGTACACGGTGTACATCGACGGCGCCCCCGGCACGGGTGTCGCCCACGCGTCCGCGTACGGCTGGAACGTGCGGGCGCGCTGCAAGGTGACCACCACGTCGTCGTCCGGAGCGGGGCGGTACGTGGTCGTCCGGTGCTACTCGTTCGACGGGGCGTTGGTGGACAGCATGTTCACGGCCTCCTACACCTCCGTGCGCGGCCGCGACTACCGGTACGGGTACCGGTCGGCGGTCAACGGGGTGGTGACCGAGCACAACTCGTCCACCGGGGCTGTTAACTACGCCCACACGGCCGTCGGGTCGTACCTGGTGTCGTTCAAGAACCTCGGCGGGGCATCGGGTGGGACGGTGCAGGTGACCGCCACCGGGCAGACGAACGTGTGGTGCAAGACCGCTGGGTGGTACCCGGACGCGATCTTCTACAACGTGCGGGTCATGTGCTTCACGCCGGCCGGAAGCCCGGCTGACAGCGAGTTCGGGGTGACGTTCGTCGACAAGGGCAACATCGTCGGCGACAAGAACCCGAGCCTGGGGCTGGAATCGGGGTACGCGTGGGTGATGGCCACGCGGACGGCGCCCGATCCATGGGCGTTTCCAGCGTCGCCTGCGTGGGCGGTGACGGGGTCTGCGGGGGTGTACGTGGTGGATCCGGCTGTGGTTGTCGACGGGGGGAGTTTTCAGGTGACGGCGTACGACACGTCGGCGAACTCGTGCGTGATCGGTGGGTGGGGTGCTGCGGTGGTTGTGCAGTGTTATGACGTGGGAGGGGTGTTGGCGGAGTCGTTCTTCGACGTGGCTTATGTGGGGAAGCGGGTGTGACGGCCGGGGCTGGCTCGGGTTCGGTGGGTGCGGGGTAAGGCGGGCTGCGTTTGCGTCGGGCTCGCGGGTTTCGGGAACATGCCTCCACCCCGCTCGCCGAGTGTTCTAGACCCGCCATTGCTTGTCAAGACGATAAAGCTGTCTTGACAAGCAATGGCGTGCCCAGAGATGGCTTCGGATCGGGGTGCAGGGGTAGGTCTGGCTACGCCAGCATCGGGCTGCGCCCGACAAAGCACCCTACTGCGGCCAGTACTGGCTCCATGCCAGGCCAGGCTTTGCCCCAACCCTCCCCAGCTCCTTGGCCCACCCAGGCCTGGTGGCGCACTTGACCCGCCCGCCCAGACCTGGCCCGGCTGGTGCGCTTGGCCTGGCTGCCCAGGCATGGCTCAGCTTGGTGCACTTGACCCGCAGGCCCAAGCGTGGCTCGGCCTGGTGCGCTTGGCCCGCCCAAGGCGTGACCCCGCTTGGTCTCCAGACGCCGCCACACCCAGGCGTGGCTCGATCCCTCCGAACCCGTCCCTTCCCGGCCCTCCCGGCCCGCGTCCCGTCCCGGGCCGGGCCGAACTCGCCCCTCCCCTCTCACCCGTCCCAACCCGAACCAACACCCAGCCCACCCCAGCCCGGCCCGGCACCCAACGCGGCCCAGCCCAGCGCCCGGCCCGGCGCGCGGCTCAGCACCCGGCCAGCCCGGCGCGCGGCTCAGCCCGCCCGACGCGACTCAATCCACCTCACCCAGCGTGGCTCGGCTTCCACCCCCACTCCCACCCCACCCGGCCCCCACCCCGACCCACCCCGGCGCCACCCGAACCAATCCCGTGGCGGCCGACGGTCCGCCGCGGTCTGGTCCGGGTGTCAGGGGTGGAGGTGGTTGAGGACGGCCATGGCGGCGTTGTGGCCGGGGATGCCGCTGACGCCGCCGCCGCGGCGGGCGCCGGCTGCGCAGAGGAAGAGGTTCGGGGTGTCGGTTTCCACGCCCCAGGTGCCGATTTCGGCGTCGGTTTCGGCGAATGGCCAGGAGAGGTCGCCGTGGAAGATGTTGCCGCGGGGCATGGTCAGTTCGGCCTCCAGGTCGAGTGGGGTGCGGGCCTCGATGCAGGGATTGCCGTTGGTGTCGGTGGCAAGGCAGGTTTCGATGGGGTCGACCAGGTGGGTGTTGAGGGCGGTCAGGTAGCGGGTGACGAGGGTGTCGCGGAGTTGGTCGTTGCGGCCTTCGAACAAGGCCGCGGGGAGGTGGAGGCCGAAGAGGGTGAGGGCTTGGTAGCCCTCCAGTGAGGGGTCGAGGATGGTGGGGTCGGTGAGGGAGTGGCAGTACATCTCGCCGGGCAGGACGGAGGGGACGGCGCCCGCCGCGCTTTCCGCGTACGCCCGCTCCAACTGGCTGTAGGACTCGTCCAGGTGGAACGTGCCCGCGAACGCGAGGGTGGGGTCGACGCCGGACTTCAGGCGGGGCAGCTTGGTGAGGAGCATGTTGATCTTCAGTTGGCAGCCCTCGCCGCGTGGCACGACCTCCTTCCCCCGCAACGAGTCCAGCACCGCCGGTGCGACGCCCGCGAGTACGGAACGGGACCTGACGAACCGGCCGTCGAACGTCACCTCGCCGGTGGTGCCGTCGGCCGACACGCGGGTCACCTCGGCGCCGGTGACGAAGTCGACGCCCGCCTCGGTCGCGACCCGGAACAGCTCGGCGGTGACCGCGCCCATGCCGCCGACGGGCACGCGCCACTCCCCCGTGCCGTTGCCGATCACGTGGTAGAGGAAGCAGCGGTTCGCCAGCAGGTCCGGCGAACGCAGGGACGTGTGGGTGCCGATGAGGCCGTCGGTGGCGACGACACCGCGCACGACGTCGTCGGTGAACAGCTCCTCCAACGTCGTGCCGAGCGGCTGCTCGAACACCTGCGGCCACACCGGACCCGCCAGCTCGCGGAAACGCGCCCGTGAGACCAACGGCTCCAGCATGGTGGGCGCCACCGCGGCCGCCAGCTCGTCGAGGGACGCGTACCAGGCCCGCCACCGGTCCCAGGCCTCGTCCGAGCCGGTGAGGGCGCGGAACGACCCGACCGTGTCCGGACCGGGCACGCGCTCGACCAGCAGCCCGCCGGTGCCGGCGGCCGTGTACGACGAGGCGGCGCGCGACCGGAGCTCCAGCCGCAGGCCCAGGTCGGCGACGATCCGGTCCGGCAGCAGGCTCACCAGGTAGGAGAACCGCGATAGGCGCGCGGGAACACCGGGGAACGGCGAGGCGCTGACCGCCGCGCCGCCGACCTGGCCGAGCTTCTCGACCACGAGCACCGACCGACCGGCCTTGGCCAGGTACGTCGCCGCCACCAGCGCGTTGTGCCCGCCACCAACCACCACGACGTCATAGGAGTCCACCCGGCCAACCTAACGCCGCACGGGCGGATCACGGCCTGCGAAAACCAGCACCGAGCCGAAAACCCGCACCCGGCCGAGCACCCCACCAGGCACCACGAACCGACCGACCACCCAGGGGAACGGGAACACGGCGAGGACGCGCAGCACCAGGACAGGCGGAACCACCGGCACGTGCCACAGCAGGAACAGGACCCTGGTCAGGAATATCATGGGTCAAGTAGACCGACGGGCACCGACAAAAACCGGGGTTCACGCCGTCACTGGATCGGGTGGTCCTCGAAGGGCTTAGCCGCCGAACAGCGGCGTCACCCTGCGCACCAGCTCCTCCAGGCCGTAGGCCAACGGGATCCCCACCCACAGCCACGCGAAAACGATCAGCCCACGCCTCATCGGGCGGCCTCCTCAAGCTCTGCGGACTCGTGGAACCTCGCGTTCACCGGGCGGACGAACTCGTTCGCCACGAACCCGACCACCAGCAGCCCGATCATGATGAACAGCGAGTTGGTGTACAGGTCGGGCCCGGACTTGCCCGCCGCCTTCTGCCCGTCCGCGATCGCGTTGACGATCAGCGGTCCGAGCACACCGGCCGTGGACCACGCGGTCAGCAGCCGACCGTGGATCGCACCGACCTGGTAGGTGCCGAACAGGTCCTTCAGGTACGCCGGGATCGTCGCGAACCCGCCGCCGTAGAACGACAGGATCACCATGGCGCACACCACGAACAGCGGCGTGGACGCGTTGCCCGCCAACGCGATCACCAGGTACATGGCCGCGCCGACACCGAGGTAGATCCGGTAGATGTTCTTGCGCCCCACCAGGTCCGAAGTGGACGACCAGACGATCCGGCCCGCCATGTTCGCCAGCGACAGCAGCGCGACGAACCCGCCCGCCGCCGCGACGGCCACCGGGGTCGACGTGCCCGCGAAGAAGTCCGTGATCATCGGCGCGGCCTTCTCCAGGATGCCGATGCCCGCGGTGACGTTGAAGCACAGGATGACCCACAGCAGCCAGAACTGGGGCGTGCGGATGGCGTTGCGCGCGGACACGTTCGCGGTCGTGATCATCTTGTTGACCACCGCGGCGGTCGGCTCCCAGCCGGGAGGCCGCCAGCCCTCCGCGGGAACGCGGATCAGCAGCACGCCGAGCGACATGAACACCGCGTAGACCACGCCGTGCACGGCGAACGACTCAGCGATGCCCGTGTGGTCCTTGCCGAACGACTTCAGCATCTGCGTCGACCACGGCGACGCGATCAGCGCGCCACCGCCGAAGCCCATGATCGCGATGCCGGTCGCCATGCCCGGCCGGTCCGGGAACCACTTGATCAGCGTCGACACCGGCGAGATGTACCCGATGCCGAGGCCGATGCCGCCGACGAAGCCGTACCCGACGACGACGAGCCAGAACTGCGAGGTCCACGCGCCGAGCGCGGAGATCAGGAACCCGGACGAGAAGCAGGCCGCGGACACGGTCATCGCCCAGCGCGGGCCGTTGCGCTCGACGAGCGTCCCGCCGAACGCCGCGGACAGCCCGAGCATCACGATGCCCAGCTGGAACGGCAGGGCGCTCTGCGTGCCGGACAGCCCGAGCGCGCCCTCAAGGGGCGACTTGAACACGCTCCACGCGTAGGCCTGACCGATCGCGAGGTGGACCGACAGCGCCGCGGGCGGGATGAGCCAGCGGTTCCAGTCCGCGGGAGCGACTGTTCGGGAGCGGTCGAGGAAACCCACGGTGCACACCTCCGTAACCTGGTTCGTGACCATCGGAACTTAATTGCTCGCCGATGGTGTTCGCACGAACAAGCCCGATGAGCGGTAGGTCATTGGCGAGGAGCGGCACGAACTAAGGGGTTGGTGGCGGTGGGACGGGTCACGGTGAGACGTCCGGTGATCAGCTTTTCGCCGCACGGGCAGCGCAGGAAGATCGACGCGCTGGCCGCCGAGGAGCCGTTGGAGCTGAGGGTGGACGGCCGCGCGCTGGCCGTCACCATGCGCACGCCCGGCAAGGACGTCGAGCTGGCCCACGGCTTCCTGCTCAGCGAAGGCGTGATCAGGGGCTTGGAGGACATCTCGACGGCCCGGTTCTGCGAGGGCACCGGCCCGGACGGGCAGAACACCTACAACGTGCTCGACCTGGCGCTCGCCCCCGGTGTCCCGGCGCCGGACGTCGGCGTGGAGCGCAACTTCTACACGACCTCGTCGTGCGGGGTGTGCGGCAAGGCCGCGCTGGACGCCGTCCGGCTGAAGACCGAGTTCTCCCCCGCCGCCGACCCGTGCCGGGTGGGCGTGGACGTGCTGACCAAGCTGCCGGACGCGCTGCGGGCCGAGCAGAAGGTGTTCGCCTCGACGGGCGGTCTGCACGCGGCCGGGCTGTTCACCTCGTCGGGCGAGCTGCTCGTGGTCCGCGAGGACGTGGGCAGGCACAACGCGGTGGACAAGGTGCTCGGCTGGGCCGTGATGAACGGCCGGATCCCGCTGCGCGACCACGTGCTGATGGTGTCCGGGCGGGCGTCGTTCGAGCTGGTCCAGAAGGCCGCGATGGCCGGCATCCCGGTGCTCGCGGCGGTGTCCGCGCCCTCGTCGCTGGCGGCCGAGCTGGCCGAGGAGCAGGGCATGACGCTCGTCGGGTTCCTGCGCGGCGAGTCCCTCAACGTCTACACCGGGGCGGAGCGCGTTGTTGAAGCCCCTTGAGGGGGTCCTGGTCGTCAGCTTCGAGCAGGCCGTCGCCGTGCCGTACGCGACGAGGCTGCTGGCCGACCTGGGCGCGCGGGTCGTCAAGGTCGAACGGCCGGGTGTCGGGGACTTCGCGCGGCACTACGACGCGGCCTGCGGCGAGGTGTCGTCCTACTTCGCGTGGACGAACGTCGGCAAGGAGTCGATGACCCTCGACCTCGCGGACGACCGCGCGGGCGAGGTGGTGGCCAGGCTGGTCGCGGCCGCCGACGTGGTGCTGTGCAACCTGTCCCCCGGCGCGGCCCGGCGGCACGGGCTGGACGCAGACACCCTGCGCGCGGGCAGGCCGGACCTGGTGGTCGGCGAGCTGTCCGGGTACGGCGAGGACGGGCCCTACGGCGGGCGGAAGGCGTTCGACGCGCTGATCCAGTCCGAGGCGGGGCTGGTGGAGCTGACCGGCGACGGCGACGTGACCGCGCGGGCCGGGATCTCGGTCGCGGACATCGCCGCCGGGGTCCAGCTGCACTCCGCCGTGCTGGCGGCGCTGCTCGCCAAGGCGCGCACCGGGCAGGGCGCCACGTTGCGCCTGAGCCTCTTCGAGGCGCTGGCGGAGTGGATGCACCAGCCGATGCTCTACGCGGCCGGTACGGGGGCCGCGGCGCCCCGCAGCGGGGCCCATCACCCGAGCATCGCGCCCTACGGGCCGTTCCCCTGCCGGGACGGCGCGGTGCACCTGGCCGTGCAGAACGACCCGCAGTGGCGGCGGCTGTGCGCCGAGGTCCTCGACCGCGCCGCGCTGGCCGACGACCCGCGCTTCGGCACGGTCGCCGACCGGGTGCGGCACCGCGCGGAGCTGCACGCCGAGCTCGACTTCCGCACGTGGGCCGCCGCGGACCTGCTGGCCGCCCTCGACGCCGCCGACGTGCCCGCTGCCCGCACGCGCGCCGTCACGGAGCTGCTCGACCACCCGCAGCTCGTGGCGCGTGACCGACGTCACGACGTGGCCGTCCCCGGCGGGTCCGCGGTCATGCTTCGGCCGCCCGTCGACTCCGACACCTGGGGCTGGACGCCCGGCGCCGTCCCCGCGCGGGGTGAACACACTGAGCACGTACTGCGCACGCTCGGCTACACAGCGGAGGAGATCGCCGCCTTCCGGGACGATTCCCCGCGCTGAGGAAGAACTGGGGTGTGAAACGGCGCCCGACCAGCGCACGATGTGTGGTGCGGAGGTATCGGGGGACCATGGAAGAGCGGACACGGCGCACGGGTGTGCCCAGGCGGACGGTGCTGTCGGCACTCGGCGCCGCGGGCGTGACGGCGGCCGGACTCGGGCTGACGCTCAACGGCTCGGCGCCGCTGGGCGAGGCGCTGCGGCTGGCGGTCGGCATCGCCGGGCCCAAGCCCGCGGGCAAGCGCGCCGTCGTGCGCGTGGACCGGGTGCACTCGACGGCCAGGGGCCGCGACGTGGACCTGCTGACCATCCTGCCGCCCGGCCCGACGCCGAAGAACCTGCCGATGTCGATCCTGCTGCACGGCCTGCACGGCAACGCCCGGTACGCCGCCGTCGGCGGCATGGTCGAGGTGTTCACCTCGGCCGTCGTCCGCGGCGCCGTGCCCCCGTTCGGGTTCGTGGCGGTCGACGGCGGCGACAACTACTGGCACGAGAACATCCCCGGCGACGACCCGATGGCCATGCTGCTGGAGGAGGTGCCCCGCTGGCTCGTCGAACGCGGCCTCGGCGGCACCGGCGGCCTCCCGTTCGCCTGCACCGGCGTGTCCATGGGCGGCTTCGGCGCCCTGCTCTACGCCCGCCGCCGCGCCGAACGCCGCCGGCCGCTCCAGGCCGTCGCCACGATCGCGCCCGGCCTGCTCACGTCGTGGCCGGAGATGGCGAAGCGCAAGGCGTTCGCCAACGCCGAGCAGTGGGCCTCCCTCGACCCGCTCAAGCACCTCCCCGACCTGGGTGACACGCCCATCGGGGTGTGGATCGGCGACAAGGACCGGTTCATCGTCGGCACGCGGCAGTTCATCAAGGAGAAGCACCCGGTCGTCGGCTCGATCGGCCCCGGCGGCCACGACGACCGCTTCTTCCGCCGCGCCGTGCCGGACGTGATCAGGTTCGTGGGGAAACGGGTGCCCAAGTCGGGCGTCTGAAGACCGCCGGGGTGGCCCGAAGGGGTCAGCGCGGCGTGAGCGGCGTGCGGTCGCTGCGGACCCACTTCAGAACCGCGGGCCACGAGCCGTAGTCGCTGTCGGCGTTGAGGTGGCCGCCGCCGACGATGACGTCCAGGTCGACGCGGAGCGTCTCGGCGAGGAGCTTGGCCTCGGCGAGGGTGAGGTTCGGGTCGCCCTCGCCCGCCACGAGGCGGGTGGTGACCGCGGCCCGGCGCAGCGCCGCCGGGTCCTGCGGGGGCGGCATGAACGTGGTGACGAGCGGTTCCACGTGGTCCGGGCGGGGCGGGGCCACCAGGAGGACGCGGTCCACGCGCAGCGCGGGGTCGTCGAAGGTGTCGGCGTGGTGCAGCCACAGCAGGCACCCGAGCGAGTGGGCGACAACGACACGTTCACCCGTACTGGGGGCGGCCATCAGGTGGGTGCGGAGTTCCGCGAGCCACACGTCGAGGGTCGGGCGGTCCGGGTCGCCGAACACGGGCATGTCCACCTGGGCACCGTGGTGGGCGAGTTCGCCCGCCAGCCAGTTCTGCCAGTGGGCCGGGCCGGAGCCGTTGAGGCCGTGCAGCAAGAGGACGTAGGGCAGTGACACGACGGACCTCCGGAAAAACGAGCGGGCGCACCCCGTGACCGGGGTGCGCCCATCCGCTTCGTGTTCTTAAGCCGACTTCTCGCGACGTTCGCGCCTGCTCGGCTGGCGGGCGACGATCGTCGGGTTCACGTTCTCCTTGACCGTCTGCTCCGTGATGACGACCTTGGCGACGTCGGTGCGGCTCGGGATGTCGTACATCACGGGGAGCAGCACCTCCTCCATGATCGCCCGGAGCCCACGGGCACCGGTGCCGCGCAGGATCGCCTGGTCGGCGACGGCCTCCATGGCGGTCTTGGTGAACTCGAGCTCGACGCCGTCCATCTCGAAGAGCTTCTGGTACTGCTTGACCAGCGCGTTCTTCGGTTCGGTGAGGATCTTGACCAGGGACGGCTTGTCCAGGTTCGTGACGCTCGCGACCATCGGGAGACGGCCGATGAACTCCGGGATGAGGCCGAACTTGATCAGGTCCTCGGGCATCGAGTCGGCGAAGTAGTCCGCCGCGTCGACCTCGGCCTTGGTGCGCACCTCGGCGCCGAAGCCGAGCCCGCGCTTGCCCACGCGGTCCTGGATGATCTTCTCCAGGCCCGCGAAGGCGCCTGCCACGATGAACAGCACGTTCGTCGTGTCGATCTGGATGAACTCCTGGTGCGGGTGCTTGCGGCCGCCCTGCGGGGGCACGGAGGCCGTGGTCCCCTCCAGTATCTTCAGCAGCGCCTGCTGGACGCCCTCACCGGACACATCACGGGTGATGGACGGGTTTTCACTCTTCCGGGCGATCTTGTCGACCTCATCGATGTAGATGATGCCGGTCTCGGCGCGCTTGACGTCGTAGTCGGCCGCCTGGATGAGCTTGAGCAGGATGTTCTCGACGTCCTCGCCGACGTAGCCCGCCTCGGTGAGCGCGGTCGCGTCGGCGATGGCGAAGGGAACGTTCAGCATCTTCGCCAGGGTCTGGGCGAGGTAGGTCTTGCCGCACCCCGTCGGCCCGAGCATCAGGATGTTCGACTTCGCCAGCTCGACGCCGTCGTCCCTGCCCTCGCGCCCCCGATCACCCGCTTGGATGCGCTTGTAGTGGTTGTAGACCGCCACCGCGAGAGTCCGCTTCGCCTCGCTCTGACCGATGACGTACTGGTCGAGGAACTCGTGGATCTCAGACGGCTTCGGCAACTCATCGAGCTTGACGTCGCCCGCTTCCGCGAGCTCCTCCTCGATGATCTCGTTGCAGAGGTCGATGCACTCATCGCAGATGTAAACGCCGGGGCCAGCGATGAGTTTCTTCACCTGCTTCTGGCTCTTTCCGCAGAAAGAACACTTCAGCAGGTCGCCGCCGTCACCGATACGCGCCATGACCGCTGACCTCTGTCCCCTCCGGCGCACACCTGATGTGCGGCGCCTGATCGTGTGGCGGAAGCCCGTTGGACACGAGTTCCACCCATTCCTCTCGACGGTACCTGGCCAACCCGTCCGAGCGGGAGGACCAGCGTCCCCCGGACCCGCCGAACCAACCGGTAGGCCCGGTCAGCTCGGCGTGTCGGGCGTCACTTCTTGCCCGAGAGCTTCCGGTAGGGCAGCACGGCGTCCACGATGCCGTACTCCTTGGCCGCGTCGGCCGTCAGGATCTTGTCGCGCTCGACGTCCAGCCGGACCTGCTCCGGGGAGCGGCCGGTGTGGTGCGCCAGCGTGGTCTCCATCAGGCGGCGGACGCGCTGGATCTCGTTGGACTGGATCTCCAGGTCCGACACCTGACCGTAGACGCCCTCGGTGGACGGCTGGTGGATCAGGATCCGGGCGTTCGGCAGCGCGTGCCGCTTGCCGGGGGTGCCCGCGGCGAGCAGGACGGCGGCGGCCGAGGCGGCCTGGCCGAGGCAGTAGGTCTGGATGTCCGGGCGGACGAACTGCATCGTGTCGTAGATCGCCATCAGCGAGGTGAACGAGCCGCCGGGCGAGTTGATGTAGAGCAGGATGTCGCGGTCGGGGTCGTCCGACTCGAGGCACAGCAGCTGCGCCATGACGTCGTTCGCCGAGGCGTCGTCGACCTGCACGCCGAGGAAGATGATGCGTTCCTCGAACAGCTTGTTGTAGGGGTTGGACTCCTTGACCCCGTAGCTGGTGCGCTCGACGAACGACGGCAGCACGTACCGGGACTGAGGCGCGTAGGACTGGTCCACTTGATCTCTCCTGGGTTGTGCCGCGGTCAGGCGTTCGAGACGCGGGTGGGGCGGGTGATCACCTTGTCGACGAAGCCGTACTCCAGCGCCTCGGCCGCGGTGAACCAGCGGTCGCGGTCCGAGTCGGCGATGATCCGGTCCACCGGCTGACCGGTGTGCTCGGCGATGAGCTCCGCCATCTCCTGCTTCGTGCGGGTCAGCATGTCCGCCTGGATCGCGATGTCGGCCGCCGTGCCGCCGACGCCCGCGGAGGGCTGGTGCATGAGGATCCGCGCGTGCGGGAGGGCCGAGCGCTTGCCGGGCGTGCCCGCGGAGAGCAGGAACTGGCCCATGGAGGCCGCGAGGCCCATGGCGACCGTGGCGACGTCCGGCTCGATGAGCTGCATCGTGTCGAAGATGGCCATGCCCGCGGTGACCGAGCCGCCGGGCGAGTTGATGTAGAGCGTGATGTCCTTGTCGGGGTCTTCGGCGGCGAGCAGGAGGAGCTGCGCGGTGATCTGGTTGGCGATGCCCTCTTCGACCTGGGAACCCAACACGATGATCCGCTCTCGGAGCAGCCGCTCGTAGACCGAGTCGTTGAGGTTCATCCCCGCGGACGACCGCATCTCGGGCGTCGGGAAGGAGTGCTGCGTCACGTCTGCCTGCCTTACTCCAGGAGGAACGGGGAGGACTGCTCCGCCGTGGCTTGACTCTGATCCGGTCCGACCGGATTCCCTACAAGTGACCTTAACGAAGGCGGGCGGCGTCGACTTCCCGACACCGCCCGCGTTCGCTCAGGGCTTTACTGCTCGACGGATTCCTCAGTGGAGTCGTCCGACTTGGACTCGCCGAACAGCTCGTCCAGGTCCAGCGCGTTGCCGGTGGCGTCGGTCACGGTGGCCCCGCGGACCACGGACGCGAGCGCCTTGCCGCGGCGGACGTCGGCGAAGATCGCGCCGAGCTGGCCGGACTGCTGCGCGCGCTTGACGTACTCGTCCGGGCTGATGCCGAACCGCTGCGCCTGGTAGATGATCCGCTCGGTGAGCTCGCCGTCGGTGACGCTGATCTCCTCGGCGTCGGCGATCGAGTCGAGCACCAGCTGCGTCTTCACGGCCTGCTCGGCCGCGGTGCGCACCTCGGTGTCGAACTCCTCCTGCGTCTGGCCCTGCTCGGTCAGCCACTCGGCGAAGCGGGCCTCGTCGTGGTCGAACGAGTGCACGGCGTCGTGCTTGCGCGCGTCGACCTCGCCCTGGACGACGGCCTCGGGCAGCGGGACCTCGACGGTCGCCAGCAGCGCCTCGAGGACCTTGTCGCGGGCCTCGACGCCCTGCTGCATCTTCTTCACGCGGCCGAGCCTGGTGCGCAGGTCGCCCTTCAGCTCGTCCAGCGTGTCGAACTCGCTGGCCAGCTGGGCGAACTCGTCGTCCAGCTCGGGGAGCTGGCGCTCCTTGACGCTGTTGAGCACGACGCTGACCTCGGCCTCGCGGCCGGAGTGCTCGCCCGCGACCAGCGTGGTGGTGAACGTCTTGGTCTCGCCCTCGGACGCGCCGACCAGGGCGTCGTCGATGCCCTCGACGAGCTGGCCGGAGCCGATCTCGTAGGACAGGCCGGAGGTCTTGGCCTCCTCGACCTCCTCGCCGTCCACGGTCGCGGACAGGTCGACGACGACGAAGTCGCCCTCGGCCGCCTCGCGCTTGACGCCGGTCAGGGTGCCGAAGCGGGCGCGGAGCTCGTCGAGCTGGGTGTCGACGTCGGACTCCTCGACCTCCTGGTCCTCGACGCTCACGGACAGCTCGCCGAACGCGGGCACGGTGATCTCGGGACGGATGTCGACCTCGGCGCTGAACGCGAGGGAGTCGCCGTCGGCGATGTTCGTGACCTCGAACTCGGGGCGGCCGAGGGTGCGCACCTCACCGCTGTTCACGGCCTCGAGGTACTTGGCCGGGATGGCCTCCTGGACGACCTCGTCCAGTACGGCGCCGCGGCCGATGCGGCTCTCCAGAACGCGTGCGGGTGCCTTGCCAGGACGGAAGCCGGGGATGCGCACCTGCTTGGCAAGCTTGCGGTAAGCGCGGTCGAAGTCCGGCTTGAGCTCGTCGAACGGCACCTCGACGTTGATCCGGACCCGCGTCGGGCTCAGGTGCTCGACGGTGCTCTTCAACGTGGTCTCCTCGTAACGAACATGACGTGCGGAACACCCCGAAACACCACGACAGGCGCCGGGATTCCGGTCGAGTCTAGGTGAGTCGTCAGGTCGGCCGGGCCGCCGGGGGTGGGCTGGCCCCCTACCCGGCCGCACGTCCAGGCCTTACCGTGAGGGGTCTAGACCAATGTGAGGTGGCGGATGGCACTGCGCGCGATCACCGCGGCGTCGACCGGACTGCTCCTGCTGGCGGCGTGCGCGTCCGCCGACCCGCCCGCCGACCCGCACGCGGGCCACCACCCCACCTCCTCCGCGGTCGCGGGTCCGGCGGGCCCGTTCACGACCCTGGACGAGGTCGTCCGGTGGACGCGGGCCGCCAGCGGCCAGTGCGCCGACGCCAGGACCGCGACGATGCCGGAGCTCACCTCCTACCTCGGCGCGGACCGGGCGCGGCTGTACGAGCCGTTCATCGCCGAGTGGGCGACCTGCTCCGTGCCGCCGTTCAGCAAGGTCGGCCTCGTGCTGTTCAAGCCCGACGGCGTGCGGGCGCTGCAGGAGTCCTGGAAGCGCGGCCTGGCCGACGGGACGCTCACCGAGAACCCCGACTTCGGCTTCGGCGACGGCTTCGCGCTCACGTCCGAGGAGCTGGGCACCGACGACCTGGGGCTGCGGCACCTCTGGTGCAAGCCGGTTCCCGGCACCGACGCCGAGCAGGAGCCCGCGGGCGTCGACGGGTGCGTGTTCGCGAGGACGAAGGGGCACCACTGACGGCCCCTCCGGGCCACCACCGCGGATCGGACCCGCGATCCGGAGGAACCGTCCGGCTCCCCGCGGCGTCGGAACGTGAGCCGCGGCGTCCGAACGAGGCGCTGGGCCACCAGGGGGTACCACCGGCACCTAGCAGGGTCAGCGGAGTCACCCGTGGGAGCGCTTGCCCCGGTCGCGGCAGGTGCGGGCGATGGCACCCGTGCGACCGCCCGGCCTATTCGGCACTAGCCGGTTCAGCAGCACATTAGGCCATTCGAGTGGCAAACACATCTGATGACTCTCCGAAGCCATACAACAAGTGCATGGGTTACCTAAGGTTGCCGTCGTAACACGAGTGCCGCAGTCGGACTCACCGACCGCAACGAGAACCAAGGGGGGTTACGCACAACGAGTGAATAGAGGCCAACCGGAGTAGCGCCTCACGGAAAACTTTCACTTGTTGAGATGACTCCACTCGCCGTAGTCCATTCGTGTGCAGGTCAGGTAGCGTGACGCGCGAGCCTGGGCCCACCTTGCTCACCCAAAGAAAGTTGCCGGACGTTCTGGGGGGAACCAGAGGCGGACGCAACCGGTAACGGGACGCAAGAAACGAGCGAGACAATGTCATCGAGCTTTTCAACCACCTACCAGACAAGGTGTCGATGACCCGATGAGATCCATTCCGCCGCTGCCCCCGACCGACGACCGGCCGTTGTCCGCAGGCACCACCCGCGTCTCCCGGCGCGGAGCAGGCCTGGTTCCGACATGGCTCTACCTGTTCCCTCCGGTACCCAGCACGGTTGCCCGGCGATGTTGACGGTTCAACCGGCCTGACTGCACACCTACCCGCAGCCAGGTCGACGACCGCCAACGCACCGGACCCCACGACGCCGTCCTACCCCGGCGTTCGTGGATCACTCTTTTACGCACCGTTGGGGAGCTCCATGGAGACGCGTCAGCTTTTGGCGTTCACAACTGTGGTTCAAACGGGAAGTTTCACGAAGGCCGCCGCCACTCTGAATTGCTCGCAGCCCACGATCACTACCCGTATCAAGGCACTCGAGGAGACCCTCGGGGTGTCGTTGTTCCGACGACTTCCCCGTGGCATCCAGATGACGTCCGCGGGCGTTGAGCTACTGCCCTTCGCACGCAACATCATCACCCTTACCGACAAGGCCAGAAAAGCCATCACGATGAACGGCGAGCCGCACGGCAAGCTGGTCATCGGCAGCGCACAGAGTCTGACCGACTACCGGCTGTTACCACTCATCGAGTACATGTGCTGGCGCTATCCGAGCGTCCAGATCTCGCTGCACTCGAGGAACACGCAGTCGAACCTGTCGTCGGTCCGGGAAGGACGCCTCGACTGCGCGTTCTTCATCGGCCCGATCGAGCCCCGCGAGGGACTGGAGTCGACGGTGCTCTGCCCCGAACCGCTGGTCATGGTCAGCGGACCGACGCACGCCCTCACCAGGCGGTCGGTGATCACCGAGGACGAGCTGCGCGGCAGCACGCTGGTCAGGGCCGAGAACGGCGCCAGCTACTACGAGCAGTTCGAACAGGCACTGGGGCTGCACGACACCGAGTCGAGGTCGCCGGTGCTGGCGCTCGACTCGATCGACGCCGCCAAGCGCGCGGTCGCCTCCGGCCTGGGGATCTCGCTGGTCCCCGAGGTCACGGTCGCCGCGGAGCTGGCGGACGGCAGGTTGCGCAGACTGCCCTGGGTGCCGCCGTTCCGGGTGTACACGCAGTTCGCGTGGCGCCAGGACAACTCGGGCAACCCCTCGGTGACCGCCCTGGTCTCCGCGGCCGCCCAGGTCGTCAGCGAACAGGTGGCCACCCCGGCCTGAATTGCGGGACCGTTCTTGGGCCTTCGGGCGCGAAAGCGCTCAAGAACGGTTCCGACGGGGTGACGCGGTGCCTCCTCCCCGCACCCCTCCGGTCCACGTGCGGATTCCCGCGGACCGGGACCGGGCGATTCCGCCGGAGCACCGCCGCGGGTGATCCGTGGTTGGCTGGCGGTCATGACGTTCAGCCGGTTGACGCACCTGGACTGCGCCCGCTGCGGGCGGCGCCACGACGCGGACGTGCTCGCGAACCTGTGCGAGTGCGGGTCCCCGCTGCTGGCGCGCTACGACCTCGACGCCGTGCGCGCGTCGGTCACCCCCGCCGACCTGGCCGGGCGGCCGCCGACGCTGTGGCGCTACCACGAGGTGCTGCCGGTGCGCGACCCCCGGCGCGTGGTCACCCTCGGCGAGGGCATGACGCCGCTGCTGCCGCTCCCCCGGCTCGGCGAGGCGCTCGGCGTCCCCGGTCTGCTGATGAAGGACGAGGGCCTGGTGCCGACCGGGTCGTTCAAGGCCCGCGGCGCGGCAGTCGGCGTGTCCCGCGCGGCGGAGCTGGGCGCGACCGGCATCGCCATGCCGACCAACGGCAACGCGGGCGCGGCGTGGGCGCTGTACGCGGCGCGCGCCGGGCTGCGCAGCGTGATCGCGATGCCGGTGGACGCCCCGGAGATCACCCGCGCCGAGTGCGCGGTCAGCGGCGCGGACCTCTACCTGGTGCGCGGGCTCATCGGCGACGCCGGGAGGATGATCGGTGAGCTGGTGTCCACTTCGGACGGCGAGCTGTTCGACACCTCGACGTTGAAGGAGCCCTACCGCATCGAGGGCAAGAAGACCATGGGGTACGAGATCGCCGAGCAGCTGGGCTGGAGGTGCCCGGACGTGATCCTCTACCCGACCGGCGGCGGGGTCGGGCTGATCGGCATCCACAAGGCGCTGCTGGAGATGCGGGAGCTCGGCTGGATCACCGGGAAGCTGCCGCGGCTCGTGGCCGTGCAGGCGACCGGGTGCGCGCCGATCGTGAAGGCGTTCGAGGCGGGTGAGCGGACCGCGGAGCAGTGGCCGGACTCGTCGACGATCGCCTTCGGCATCAACGTGCCCAAGGCGCTGGGCGACTTCCTGATCCTGGACGCGCTCTACGACACCGGCGGCACGGCCATCGCGGTCGACGACGAGGCGCTGCTGGCGGCGCAGGAGCTGTGCGCCCGGCTCGAAGGGGCGTTCGTGTGCCCGGAGGGGGCGGCCGCGTTCGCCGCCGTCCGCCTGCTCCGCAAGGAGGGATGGCTCGGCGAAGGCGAGGAGGTCGTCGTGCTCAACACCGGAGCCGGCATCAAGTACCCCGACACGGTGGGCGTCGAGGTGCCCACCCTCGACATCGGCGACAGCCTGCCGCGATAGGAGAAGACCCTGATGGTTTCGGTCAACGGGCTGGAGATCGCCCACCGGCAGAGCACCGGCACCGGGAGACCGGTGGTGCTCGTGCACGGGAACTCGTCGTCGTCCAGGACGTGGCAGCCGCTGCTGGACGGGCCGTTCGGCAAGCGGTTCCGCTGCCTGGCACCGGACCTGCCGGGCCACGGCGGGTCGCAGGCACCGGACGGCGGCTACTCGATCGCGACGTTCACCGCCGCCGTCGCCGGGTTCGCCGAGGTCTCGGACGCCCTCGACGCGGTGTTCGTCGGCTGGAGCCTCGGCGGCCACATCGTGATCGAGGCCGAGCCGCGCCTGCCCGACGCGGCGGGCCTCGTCGTCTTCGGCACGCCGCCGCTGCCCAACCCGGCCGCGGTGCCGTCGGCGTTCCTGCCGAACCCCGCGATGGGCGTCGGCTTCACCGGCCAGGTCTCCGAGGAGGACGCCACCGCGTACGCCGCGAGCTTCGTCGCGCCCGGCTCCCCGTTGCCGCTGCACGGTTTCGTCGCCGACATCCTGGCGACCGACCCGGCCGCGCGGGAGGGCATCGGCAACGCCATCGGCTCCGGCTCGATCGCCGACGAGGCCGCGATCGTCGCGGGCCTGGCGAAGCCGCTGGCCGTGCTGCACGGCCGCGAGGAGCAGCTGGTGTCGCTGGACTACCTGCGGGGGCTGGACATCCCGACGCTGTGGCGCGGAGAGGTGCAGGTGATCGACGGCGTGGGCCACGCGCCGCAGGAGGAGGACCCGGAGGCGTTCGCCGAGCTGCTGACCCGGTTCGTGGAGGACCTGGACTAGGGCGTGTATCGAAGTCCGTGTTCGCGGTAGCCGGGCCTGAGGTGGTTCCTGGGGGCACGGCCGACTGGCCCGCATACAACAGGCGGTATGCGGGCCAGTCGGCCGCACCGCCAGGAACCACCTCAGGCGCGACTCCCATCGAACGAGACTTCGATACACGCCCTAGCGCGGCGGGCCGGTGCTGCCCCTCGGGACCAGCACCGGCACCTGGTCCTCCACGTCCACGGGCGCCCCGCCGTCCAGCACGGTCAGCAGTGCCGTCGCCGCCCGGCCGCCGAAGGCGAACGTGTCCCGCGCCAGCGCCGTGAGCGGCGGGTGGATCAGCCTGCACAGCGGCGAGTCGTCCCAGGCCACCAGCGACACCCCACCCGGCACCGCCACCCCGAGCTCGGCCGCGACCCCCGCGCCCGCCACCGCCATCACGTCGTTGTCGTAGACGATCGCGGTCGGCGGGGTCGGCCCGGACAGCAGCTCGCGGGTGGCGCTCGCGCCCTGCTCGTCGGTGTAGTCGGTCGCCACGCACTCGGCGGCCGTGATGCCCCACGCGCTCGCGGCCTCGTGGAACGCGGTCGTGCGGCGTTCGGTGTGCAGCAGTCCGGGCAGGCCCGCGACCCGCGCGATCCGCCGGTGCCCCAGCGAGCCCAGGTGCTCGATGATCGACACCATCGCCTTGGCGTCGTCGGCCCACACGCTGGCCAGCCCGCCGTGGTGGCCGGGGCCGCCGATGACGACGGCGGGCAGTCCCAGCTCCTCGACGAGCGCGACCCGCCGGTCGTCCACCCGCAGGTCGACCAGGAACACCCCGCCCACCCGCTGCTCGGAGCACCAGCGCCGGTAGACCTCGATCTCGGCGTCCTGGTCCTCGACGACCTGGAGCATCAGCGCGACGGACCTGGTGGACAGCTCGGCCTGGAGTCCGGAGATCAGCTGGAAGAAGAACGACTCCACACCGAGCGTGCGGGCGGGCCGGGCGAGCACCAGGCCGACTGAGTCGGCGCGGGCCGCCGAGAGCGCGCGGGCCGCGCTGTTGGGCCGCCAGGCCAGCTCCTCGGCCACGGCGAGGATGCGCGACCGGGTCGTCTCGGAGACGCCCGGTCTGCCGTTCAGCGCGAGCGAGACCGCGCCCTTCGAGACACCGGCGCGGAGCGCGATGTCGCGGATGGTCGGACGTTTCACGCTCACCAACCTGTCCGGAAGTAGACAAGTGAATCGATTGAGGGTAGCTGCAGCTATACCGGTTTAGCTACGGTCCGGACAACACGGAGGTGCGGTCATGCGGACGACTCGGCGGGTATTCCTGATCGGTCTGGCGGCGGCGACCCTGGCGGGCTGCGGGCTGTCCGGCACGAACGAGCAGGGAGGTGCGGTCGCGGGTGAGGTCAAGGGCGAGATCACCTTCCAGACGTGGGCGCTCAAACCCAAGTACACCCAGTACGTCGAGGGTGTCATAGCCTCCTTCCAGCAGGAACACCCCGGCACGACGGTCAAGTGGATCGACCAGCCCGCCGACGGGTACCTGACCAAGGTGCTGGCCGACGCCTCCGCCGGGTCGCTCCCGGACGTGATCAACGTGCCGCCGGACCTCAGCTTCCCGCTCGCCAAAGCCGGTCAGCTGGTGAACCTCGACGAGGCGGCGGCGGATGCCAAGAAGGACTACCTCGACAACGCGTGGGCCGCTTACGCCATTCCGGGTAAAGCGGGTACGTACGGTTTTCCGTGGTACCTGAACACCGGTCCTGTTTTCTACAACAAAGCGCTGTTCCAGCAGGCCGGGCTCAACCCGGACAGCCCGCCGACGACGTTCGCCGAGCTCGAGACCGCCGCGCTGACCATGGCCCAGAAGACCGACCGCAAGGTCGCCATGCTCGGCCAGACGCCCGCCATCGCGGACTTCGGGCTCTACGGCGTGGAGATGATGAACGCCGACGGCACCAAGTTCACGTTCAACTCCGCCAAGGGCGTCGAGCTGGTCGAGATGTACAAGCGGATGTACGACGCGGGCGGGCTGGTCGCGGAGGCGCTGACCCAGAACTACACCGGGTCCGGGGCGAAGTTCATGGCGCAGCAGACCGCCCTGACCCCCGGCTCCGCCTACGACCTCGGCAAGTTCAAGACCGACGCGCCGTCGCTGTACGCGAACATCGGCATCACCAAGCCGATCACGAACACCGGCAAGGCCAACATGTTCGTGCACGGCGTCTCGGTGCCGACCTCCAGCAAGAACAAGCCGACCGCGCTGGCGTTCGGCCGGTTCGTGACGAACGCGGCCAACCAGCTGGCGTTCTCCAAGGTCGCGACGATCTTCCCGAGCAGCCGCGACGGCATGAAGGACCCCTACTTCACCACCGAGGACGGGTCCGACGAGGCCAGGGTGCGGGTGGCCGCGGCCAAGCAGCTCGGCGACTCGGTCAACTACACGCCGGTGCAGTTCAGCCAGCAGATGCAGGACTCGCTGCGGCAGAACCTCGCCGACGCCATGCTGGGCAAGAAGTCCGCCAAGCAGGCCCTCGACGACGCGGTCGCCGAATGCGACCGCCTGCTCGGGTGACCCGCTGGTACACGCCGTGGCTGTTCCTGCTGCCGGGACTGGCCGTCGTGGTCACGTTCAGCCTGGTGCCGTTCGTGAACATGATCGTGCTGGCGTTCACCGACGCCACCGCGCTCGGCGGCGGGCACTTCACCGGGCTGGCGAACTTCCAGCGGATGCTCGACGACCCGAAGTTCTGGGTGGCGCTGCGCAACAGCACGCTCTACCTGGTGGGCGTCGTGCCGCCGCTGGTCGTGCTGCCCCTGCTCATCGCCCTGCTGGTTCGGAAGAAGCTGCCCGGCATCACGTTCTTCCGCACCGCGTTCTTCACCCCGGTGATCGCCTCGGCGGTGGTCGTCGGGCTGATCTGGACGTGGCTGCTGGACAGCCAGGGGCTGGTCAACAACGTCCTGCGCGCGCTGGGCTGGGTCAGCAGGCCGGTGCCGTTCCTGACCGACGAGTGGCTGCTGCTGGTCAGCGCCATGCTCGTGACGATCTGGAAGGGCCTCGGCTACTACATGATCATCTACCTGGCGGCGCTCGGGAACGTGCCCGCCGACCTGCACGAGGCCGCCCAGGTCGACGGCGCCGGTCCGGTGCGGCGGTTCTTCGCGGTCACCGTCCCCGCGCTGCGGCCGACGATGGTGCTGGTGGCCGCGCTGTCCGCGGTCAACGGGTTCCGGGTGTTCTCCGAGATCTACCTGCTCTCCGGCGGGTCGGGCGGGCCGGGCGGCGCGGACACGTCGCTGGTGATGCTGATCCAGCAGACCGGCACCGGCCTGACCGGCAACGTCGGCTACGCGTCCGCGCTGAGCATGGTGCTGTTCGTGGTCACGCTGGGACTGCTGCTGGTCACGTTGCGGCTCAACCGGCGGGAGGAGGCGCTGTGAGGCGGGTCGGGCGGTACGCGCTGCTGCTGTTCGTGCTGGCCGTCACCATCGGGCCGTTCCTGTGGCAGCTGTCGACCTCGCTCAAGGGCGCGGGCGAGGACGTGTACGCGCCGGACTTCGTGCCGTCGCAACCGACGCTGGCCAACTACGCGGGCGTCGCCGACGTCGTGCCGGTGTGGACGTTCGTGCTGAACTCGCTGTTCGTGGCTCTGGTCAACGTGGTGGCCAACTGCGTCGGCGCGTCGATGGCCGGGTACGCGTTGGCGCGCCTGAGGTTCCGCGGTCGGCGGCTGGCCGCGCTGGTGTTCGCCTCGGGCATCCTGGTGCCGTTCGAGGTCATCCTGATCTCGTTGTTCCTGGTCATGCGGTCGTTCGGGCTGACCAACACGCTGACCGGCGTGGTGCTGCCCGGTGCCGTGGCGGCGTTGAACGTCCTGCTGATGCGCAACGCCTTCCTCGCCCTGCAACCGGAGGTGGAGGAGGCCGCGGTCATCGACGGGGCGAACGCGTGGCAGCGGTTCGCCCGGATCGCGGTGCCCTCGGCGCGCGGGACGATCCTGGTGGTCGCGCTGTTCTCGTTCATGTTCAGCTGGGACGACTTCCTGTGGCCGCTGGTGGTGCTCAGCGACCCGGACAAGTACACGCTGACCATCGGTCTGGCCTACCTCCAGGGCACGTTCTTCCAGAACCAGCGGCTGGTCGCGGCGGGCACGATCATCGCCGTCGCACCGCTGATCGTGTTGTTCATCAGCCTGCAGAAGCACTTCTTCCGCGGGGTCGGCGAAGGTGCCATCAAGGGCTAGAGAGGACCGCCTTGCTGCGATTCGGCGTCAACTACACCCCCTCCTCCGGCTGGTTCCACCACTGGCTCGACTTCGACCTGGACGCCGTGCGCGCGGACCTCGCCTCCATCGCGGCCCTCGGCCTCGACCACGTGCGGGTGTTCCCGCTGTGGCCGGTGTTCCAGCCCAACCGCGGCCTCGTGCGGCCGCGGGCGGTGCAGCAGTTGGTGTCGATGGTCGACGCGGCCGCCGCGGAAGGGCTGGACGTGCAGGTCGACGCCCTGCAGGGGCACCTGTCGAGCTTCGACTTCTACCCGTCGTGGGTGCAGACGTGGCACCGCCGCAACGTGTTCACCGACCCGGACGTCCTGGCCGGGCAGGCGTTCTACCTGCGCACGCTGCTGGAGGCGTTGCGGGACAGGCCGAACTTCCTCGGCCTCACGCTGGGCAACGAGACCAACCTGCTGACCGAGTCCAACCCGCTCACCCCCGACGAGGCCGCCGCGTGGCTGGACGAGCTGCTGCTCGTGTGCGCCGCGGTCGCGCCGGACCAGCCGCACGTGCACTCGGAGTACGACGCCGTCTGGTACTCCGACGACCACCCGTTCCTGCCCGCGCACGCCGCGCGCAAGGGCGCCATGACGACCGTGCACTCGTGGGTGTTCAACGGGACCGCGCAGCGCTACGGGCCGTTGAGCGTGGAGAGCGTGCACCACGCCGAGTACCTGGTGGAGCTGGCGAAGGCGTGGGGCGCGCCGGACCGGCCGGTGTGGCTGCAGGAGATCGGGGCGGCGCAACCGGAGATCGGCGCGGAGCAGGCGCCGGAGTTCGCCGAGCGGACCCTGGCGAACGTGCTGTCGTGCACGAACCTGTGGGGCGTCACGTGGTGGTGCTCGCACGACGTGGACCGGTCGCTGGTCGACTTCCCCGAGCGCGAGTACGAGCTGGGGCTGCTCACGACCGAGCGCAAGGTGAAGCCGCTCGGCGAGACCGTGGCGCGGATCGTCGCGCGGGCACGGGAGGTCCCGCCGTCCCCGGTGGCGCGGACGACGTCGGTGAAATTGACTGGGGAGCGCTCGTCGTGGGGGCCGAGTGGCGCCGTCTTCGACGAGTGGATGGGCCTCGCGCGCGACGGCGTGCGAGCTTCGATCGAAGTGGGGTGACGGTGCACGACGAACGCGCGCTACTGGAAGAGCGGCTGAACCGGGCCCTCAGGGAACGGATCAGGCCCGCGCTCTACGGCGACTCCACGCCGGTCGAGCTGTCGGTGTGGCACGCGCCCGGCGAACCCGTGCCGGTGGCCGAGGCGCTGGCCGCCACCTACGAGCCCGCCCGCGTCGGCGACGCGTGGGGGCCGCCGTGGAGCACCAGCTGGTTCCGGCTGGCCGCGGAGGTGCCGCCGGAGTGGGAGGGCAGGCAGGTCGAGGTGGTGGTGGACCTCGGGTTCACCCACCCCGGTCCCGGTTTCCAGGCCGAGGGGCTGGCGTACAACGCCTCCGGTGAGCCGGTGAAGGGCATCGAGCCGCGCAACACGCACCTGCCGGTGTCCGGGTCGAGCGTCCTGTACTACCTGGAGGCCGCGGGCAACCCGACGATCCTGGACTTCGAGCCGTTCGTGCCGACCCCGTTGGGGGACAAGGAGACCGCGGGCACCGAGCCGCTGTACCGGATCCTGCGCGCCGACCTCGCGGTGTTCAACCCCGAGGTGTGGCACCTGGTCACGGACCTGCAGGCGTTGCAGGGGCTGATGAAGGAGCTGCCGCAGCACGAGCCGCGGCGGCACCGGATCCTGCACGCGATCGACCGGTCGTTGGACCTGCTGGACACCCAGGACGTGGCGGGCAGCGCCGCCTCGGCGCGGTCGGCGCTGGTGGAGGTGCTGTCGCGGCGGGCCAACGCGAGCGCGCACCGGGTGTCGGCGGTCGGGCACGCGCACATCGACTCGGCGTGGCTGTGGCCGCTGCGGGAGACCGTGCGCAAGTGCGCGCGGACGTTCAGCAACGTCACCGCGCTGATGGACGACTACCCCGAGTTCGTGTTCGCGTGCTCGCAGGCGCAGCAGTACGCGTGGATGAAGGAGCACCACCCCGCGGTGTTCGAGCGGATCGCCTCGAAGGTGGCGGCGGGCCGGTTCGTGCCGGTCGGAGGCATGTGGGTCGAGTCGGACACGAACATGCCCGGCGGCGAGGCGATGGCGCGGCAGCTGGTGCACGGCAAGCGGTTCTTCCTCGACGAGTTCGGCGTCGAGACCGAGGAGGTGTGGCTGCCGGACTCGTTCGGCTACAGCGCGGCGCTCCCGCAGCTGATCAAGCTGTCCGGCTCGCGGTGGTTCCTGACGCAGAAGCTGTCCTGGAACCAGATCAACAAGTTCCCGCACTCCACGTTCTGGTGGGAGGGCATCGACGGCAGCCGGGTCTTCACCCACTTCCCGCCCGTGGACACCTACAACTCCTCGCTGTCGGGCGAGGAGCTCGCCCGTGCCAGCAGGCAGTTCGCCGAGCACGCCGTCGCGACCAGGTCGCTGGTGCCGTTCGGGTATGGCGACGGTGGTGGCGGGCCGACGCGGGAGATGCTGGAGACGGCCAAGCGCGTGGCGGACCTGGAGGGCTCGCCGACCGTGACGATCGAGACGCCCGCGGCGTTCTTCCAGGGGGCGCAGGACGAGTACCCGAACGCGCCGGTGTGGGCGGGTGAGCTGTACCTGGAGAAGCACCGCGCCACCTACACCACGCAGGCGCGCACCAAGCAGGGCAACCGGCGCAGCGAGCACCTGCTGCGCGAGGCCGAGCTGTGGGCGACGGCGGCGCACCTGTCGTTCGGGTCCCCGTACCCGTACGACGCGTTGGACCGGCTGTGGAAGACCGTTCTGCTGCACCAGTTCCACGACATCCTGCCCGGCAGCTCGATCGCCTGGGTGCACCGCGAGGCCGAGGCGACCTACGCGCGGGTGGCCGGTGAGCTCGAGGGGATCATCGACAGCTCGGTGACGGCGTTGGCGGGCGAGGGGAAGGCGGACCTGGTGTTCGACGCGGTGTCGTCGACCGCGCGCGCCACGCCCCAGGCCGCTTTCGTGGCACCGGTCGGCGGCGTGCTGGACAACGGGCTGCTGCGGATCACCGTGTCCGACAACGGGTTGCTGACCTCGGTGTACGACATCGGGGCCCGGCGGGAGGTCCTGCCGCCCGGCGCGGTCGGCAACCTGCCGCAGCTGCACGCGGACACGCCGAACCAGTGGGACGCCTGGGACATCGACCCGTTCTACCGCAACAACCGCGTCGACCTGGTGGACGGCGAGGTGACCGCGTTGCCCGACGGGCTGCTGGTGCGGCGGTCGTTCGGGAAGTCGACGATCACCCAGACGTTGCGGCTGGCCGAGGACGCGCGGCAGCTGGACATCGACACCGAGGTCGAGTGGCAGGAGGTCGAGAAGCTGCTGAAGCTCGCGTTCCCGCTGGACGTGCGGGCCGAGGTGTCGACGGCGGAGACCCAGTTCGGGCACCTGCACCGGCCGATCCACGTGAACACGTCGTGGGAGGCCGCCAAGTTCGAGATCTGCGCGCACCGCTGGCTGCACGTCGGCGAACCCGGTTACGGCGTGGCGTTGGCGAACGACTCCACCTACGGCCACGACGTGACCCGCACGACCCGTG
Source organism: Umezawaea tangerina (assembly GCF_003002815.1). Classification (GTDB taxonomy): domain Bacteria; phylum Actinomycetota; class Actinomycetes; order Mycobacteriales; family Pseudonocardiaceae; genus Umezawaea; species Umezawaea tangerina. The sequence continues at coordinate 205,349 of NZ_PVTF01000012.1, forward strand.
ACGACGGCGGCACGACCACGACCGTCCGGCTCTCCCTGCTCAGGGCCCCGCGGTTCCCCGACCCCCAGACCGACCAGGGCACCCACCGCTTCCGCCACGCGCTCGTGGTCGGCGCAGGCATCGCCGAGGCCGTCGCCGCCGGGTACCGCACCAACCTCCCCCAACGGGTCGTGCGCGGCTCGCGGGAGGTGGAACCGCTGGTGGCCGTCGACAACCCCGCCGTGGTGGTCGAGGCCGTCAAGCTCGCCGACGACCGGTCCGGCGACGTCGTCGTCCGGCTCTACGAGTCGCTCGGCGGCCGGGCCCACGCGACGCTGCGCACCTCGTTCCCGGTGCAACGCGTCGTCGAGACCGACCTGCTCGAACGCCCCCTGGCCGACACCTCCGTCGACCTGGAACTGCGCCCCTTCCAGGTGGTCACCCTGCGTTTCACGAGGTGACCGACCCCTTACCCGGCCGCGGATCCCTTACCGACCGTCCGTAAGGGATCCGCACCCAAGGCCACGTGATGCTCCGATGCCCCCGCGCGCACCTCAGCACGACTCTGGTCACCACACCGACCCGAGGAGCTGAGTTCGATGGAGTGGACCCCCGAGGCGCTCAAGGCCGAAGTCGAGTACCGCCAGTGCGCCCTGCGCACCGAAGCCCGCCAGTCCCGCCTGCTCACCAAGCCCACCCGGACCTGGTGGCACCGCCTCACGAACCGATGACACGAAAACGCCCCTGACCACCGTCATGGCTGGTCAGGGGCAACCGTCGGGGCGACAGGATTTGAACCTGCGACCCCCCGCTCCCAAAGCGGGTGCGCTACCAAGCTGCGCCACGCCCCGGTCCCCCGTAGCTTAGCGCGACACGCTAAGCTGTTTCCGCGCCCTCCCCCAGAGGGCCATGCGGGTGTAGCTCAATGGTAGAGCCCCAGCCTTCCAAGCTGGTCATGCCGGTTCGATCCCGGTCACCCGCTCCACAACAAAAGCCCAGGTCCACAGCGTCTACTGTAGACCTGGGCTTTTGCTTTGAGGTGCCTCGACGTCCGACGTGCCAGATTCGTGCCAGATCAGACTGGCGGGTCCTGCTCTCCTTCCGACTCGGCCTCACGCATAGCGCCGCTGATCAAGGCGTTCAGGGCGGCTGCGATCTCTCGGTCACGCTCGCTGGTGGCGTGCTGGTAGACCATGGCCGCTCGCGTGCTGGAGTGCCCGATCCTGGACATGATCTCCTTCAGCGTTGCGCCCGTCTGAGCCGTCAGCGTCGCCCCAGCGTGACGCAGGTCATGTAGGTGCAGCTCGGGGTTGGCCTCTGCTTTGGCGACCGCGGTCTTCCATGTGCCGTTGAAGTTGTTCCGTCGGGGCGTGGCCCCTCGCGGCCCACGAAACAGCTTCCCGTCGGGCTCAGGGTCGGCGAACCCCGGCGTGGCCAGGTGTTGGCGCAGTACCGGCAGAATCGCGGCAGGCAACGCCACTGTGCGCCTACCCGCTTCCGACTTGGGGGCCTTCAACTTCTGCTCCCCGGTGTCGAGCTGAGCCAACGCACGGTCGACCCGAATCGTCGGCGTCCCATCGTCGATCAGCTCGTCGGCATCAACTCCAGCTTCGATCTCCTCGGCGGTCGGCTTCCGCGGGTGCGGGAGGGTCAGATCACTACGGAGCAGCGCGACCAGTTCTCCGAATCGCAGTTGGGCGAACGCTGCAAGGAGCACCAGCAGTCGATAGCGGCCGTCGATCCTCCCAGCGATCCGGAAGACCTCTGCAAGAGACGCGTGCGGCCTCTCGGGTGCCCTTTCCTGTCCTGCCCCTTTGATTCGACACGGGTTCTTCCGGATCAACTCGTCATCAACGGCGGTGTTGAGAACGGTGCGCAGGAAGCGGTAGGACTTCGCCACGGTGGACGCCCCGGTCTTGGCATCGATCAACTCTGCCCGCCACGCTCGAACCCGAGGTGCGGAAATTTCAACAAGCACCAGTTCACCCAGGTGGGGTCCGATGTGATTCTTGAGATATCCCGCGTACAGCTCCCGAGTCCTGTCGCCTAGGTCCCGTTCCCGTATCCATGTTGTCGCGTAGTCCTTCAGCTTGACCCTTCCCGCCTCAGGGTCGATCCATTCTCCGTTCTTGATCTCCGCGCGGACGTCGTCGAGGAAATCATCGGCTTCCGTCTGCGTGCGGAATGTTTTGTCAGCAGGCCGAAGCTGTCCGTCCGGTCCTGGATAACGTGCCTGGAACCGGCCTGAGGGGAGCTTGCGTACTGCCCCGAACCTTCGCTTGCGCCCCTTGTTGTTTCCTCCCACTAGCCCACCCTCCTTACAGACCTCGCTGGCACGGTCTGAGATGCGATGTACGCGTTGAGCACGCTCAGGGCGATCCGGACATGCTTGCCGATGTGGACGAACTCGATACGGCGTTCCTCGATCAGGCGTCGGGGGAAACGCTCCGTTGTGCCAAGGATCTCAGCGACATCCTTGACCGAGAGGTACCGCTCGGCTGGCAGGTCGACAACAGTCACGCGGCACCTCCGGTGAAGTGGTTGAGGGGGGTAACCGTCCCAGCCGTCCCAACCGTCCCGGCCCTGGTCAGGCTGGGACGGCTCGTGTCGGCGGGACGGTTCGAGCCGTCCCACAGCTCGGTTTGGCCAGGTTCGTCGGTGGTGTCCTCGGGTGGGCAGTACCGTCCCCAGGCGTCGAGGAAGTCCGATTTGCGGTAGCCCTTGAGTTGGGAGCCATCGGAGAATCGGACGTTCAACGATCGGATGTCGAATTCCCTGAGAAGCGCGCTCATCTTGTTCGCGGTGAGCCCGTTGGAACCGTAGGTGCACCACGGTGCTTCCGGGTCGGACTTCAACCGGTCGATCAGGACCCCGGTGGACAACGCCGTGTCCTTGGTGAAGGCCTTTCGGCAGTCCATCAACAGGCGGACGCGTTCGGAGGTGCTGCCGTCCTTGGAGGCTTCCTCGGTGAGTGCGGTGACGGCGATCCGGGCGCGTTTCGGCCATTCCCCGCCCGCGTGGTCGGCGACCGCGACGAGGGGTTCCCAGGTGTCGGCGGCCCGGTCCTCCACGGGCATGTCCGGTTCCATCGATTCCAGGACGTCGAGTGAGGCCCGTAGCCAGCCGTTGAGTTGGAAGGCGAGTGCGCGCAATGCGGGCCGGTCGCGTCGGTGGCGGTAGGGGGCTGCTTTTTCGCCGGGTCCGCGGCGGCGCATGTGCACGACCACGGCGCGGTCTTCGATGGTGTCGGGCATGGCTCCGATTCCTGCGAGTGCGGCCATGGCGAAGGTGGGGATGGATTCGACTTTGTTGGTGGCGGCGTCGTAGCGCTTGGCGGGGCGGTTGCGCTGGTGTCCGGCGTTGAGCAGTCCGCGGAGGTCTTCGTTGCCGTCCGCTTTCGGGCCGAAGATGGTGTCCGCTTCGTCCACGAGCATGGTGGGCGGGTCTTCGGTGATCGATCGGTAGACCGCGGCCGATGACGAGTTGACGGTGATGAACGGGTTGTGGCAGGTGGCTTCCACGACGTCGAGCAGTCGGGACTTGCCGCACCGCTTCTCCGGTCCGCGGATCACCATGCGGGGTGCATGGGCCCAGGCGGGTTGGGCGTGGCTGGCGGCGATCCACAGGGTGACGGCGTCGGCGTACTCAGGGTTGGGCAGCACCACGTAGCGGGTGAGCGCGGCGTGGAGCGCGTCGAGCAGATCAGCCCCGGTGGGTTCGGTGGTGATGATGGTCATGCCGCTCCTCCGGTGATGGTCTCGCGCAGCTGCGAGAGCGAGCCGGGTCCGCCCAGCAGGCGAGTGCGCCAGTCGAGTGCGAAGTCCAGGCAGTTGGCGCAGTTCCTGTGTCGGGTCGATCCGCACATCGGGCGCCGCTTGAGCCGGGCATCACGTGACCAGGCCAGGGAGTCCGCGGACTTGAGCGTGTCGCCGTAGAGCTGTAGTCCGAGGGTCTTGACCCCGAATCCGTGCAGGTTGCGGATGCCGCGCACGTGCAGGGCATGGATGATGTCGTGGGCTTCCGCGGTGGCCTGCCTGCGGCACACCGATCCCAGGCCGACCAGTGGTGCGCTGGTGAGGTCGACTCCGACCTGGTCGTAGAGGTCGGTGCAGGCAAGGTATTCGTCCCGGGTGTAGCCCTGGATGACCGGGACGAACGGCAATTCCGGTGCGATGTCACGCAGGTGCAGGTAGTTGTCCACGGTGCGGCGCTGATGCTCGGCCACGGACAGCCTGGTGCCGACGAACCGCAACGGACCGAACTGCCCACCTGCGATGACGACGGGTTCGCACATCCAGTCCTGCGGCGCGGCCCAGTCCAGGCGGCCGATCTCATCGCGGTAGCGGCGGACCCGTGCCACGTAGTCGGTAGGGCTGACGGTCCAGGCCCCGTGGTACTGCAACTCGGTGAAACCACCGGAATCCAGCGCCCACGGCGCATCGGCACGGGGCAGCGTCTTGTAGACGCGCAGCCGGATGTCGGAGACGAACAGCGGGACCCCGGCGGTGGTGAGCCAACCGGGTTGGTGGGTGCCGAGCAGGAACCGTGCTTTCATGCCGCGGGCCTCTCTTCGTGGTCGACGAGTTCTTCGGGGGTCAGGTATTCGCGGCCCCACCGGGACCACTGCGCCGGTTCCACCCATGTCCAGGTGCGGGCAGGGCCGTACTTGTCGGTGATGGCGGAGTTGGTGTTGACGGCCATGCGGTCGGTGGGCAGGTAGCAGCGCGGGACTGCGCAGTGGTGGTGAAGCGGGTACCGGCCACGGCGACTGGAGTCCCGCAGGGCCAACCAGTCGGCGTAGAAGAACCATCGGCGGTTCTGCGGCCCGCCAGAGAGGGCGACCAACGGTGTGGTCGGGTCGTCGTAGACGCTCATGCCGCACCGCGGCGGGTGGGTGCGGTGCGGGGTTTGGCCGCTCCGGCACGGAGTCCTGCGGTGATGACGCGGCGGACCTCGTTGTCGGTGCACCCGCAGGTGTCGGTGATCATGTGGACTGCGGCGGTGGTGAGTTCTACTTCGGCTCTAGACGCGGGGAGCAGTCCTCCCGCGACGAGTTGCCCCAGTGCGGTGGATGCCACGTAGAGCACGATGTTGTGCTCGTTCGGTGCGGCCGCTGCGACCTTGTCGACCTCGCCCCGTATTGCGGCGGTGACGTAGGCGGGGAGCCTGTCCACGGCGCTGTGGACGGGCCGTGAGACGGCCGTGACGGGCCTGGGAGCAAGGCGGTGGACCAACCAGGTGGGCAGATCCAGCATCGGGAGTTCGCGGGTGATCCGGTACGGGCCGTCCGGGGTGGTCGATCCGGGTGCCATGGCGTAGCCGCCGTGCCCGCGGGTGTCGATCTTCCAGCCCAGTCCGTTGCCGCGCTCGTTCTGGGTATTGCCCAACTGCACCCCTTGGGGTGCCCGGTAGAACAGGTGCGTCCCGCCGCTGGGTGTGGCCCCGGTCAGGGTGCCCAGCGGTACGGGCTGCCCGGCCTGGGCGCAGACGGACCGGAACGTGTCCGCCCCGGTCCGGACCGGCTCCCCGCGTCTAGAGCCGTCCTTGGGTTGCTCGGTCGGTGACCGTGGGACGTCGAGGTCGACGAGTACGAGGTTGCTGGGCCCGCAGGCGACACCGACGTTGCACCCGCCGTAGCGGGTGCTGCCCCAGATCCATCGGACCAGGTCCGGATCTGCCACGGCGCGTTGCTCCCATCCCTGGTGGGTGGTGGCGCAGATCCCGGTGTGAGGGCAGGAGGTTTGCCCGTGGAAGGCAGGGGGTCTCTTGGATTCCGGGTGGACAGGGAAGACGTGCCATCCGCGGGCAACCGCGTCCAACGCGACGGCAAGCATGCGCGACGTGCTCACGGTGGAGTCCCTTCTGTGGGGCGGGTGAAGTGGTGGTGCGGTGCCGCGCCGGGGCGGTGTGGTCACGTCCGGCGCGGCACCGGGTCGATACGCGAGGGGCCCGGTGTGGGGCCCGGTGCTGCGTGGTCGCCTGAGGCAGTCCACGAAGTGGTCGTTCCGGGTTCCGCTGGTGGGCGAAGGTCTAGAGCAGGGTGACGGTGCAGGGCAGGCCGGTCAGGTCGTCGGACACGTCGGTGTGGACGGTCACGCTGTCCCACTCGCCAACGGTGCACCTCTTGGTGACGGTGGCTTCCCGGCCGGGGCGGATGAGGATGCGGTCGCCGGGCCTGAGGTCCAGGACGTTGACGGTGCGGGGCATGGCGGTATCTCCTTGCGGTGTTGGTGGTGTCACGTCCCCTTGCGGTGCTGGGGTTTTCGTGTGGTCAGCGGCCGAATCGGAACCCGACCTGTTGGGCCACGACGTCGTCACCGCTGGCGACGTTGGTGTTGCTTCGAGGCTGGCCGTGGCCGGTGGCGCGGTGGACCCGGTCCACCGCGCGCTGGACTTTCGCGAGAGCGTCGGCGACCACGTCGGCCACCTGGTCGTCGTCGAGGTCGGGGCCGATGCCGGTCACGTCGTGCTGACTGCCGACGCGCGCGTTGCCGGTCACGCTGTTGACGTTGTGGATGGTGAAGCCGATACGGCGAGGCTGGTCCTGGTGGCCCATGTCGGTGTCCTTTGTGGTCGATGAGGTGTGGTCGGTCACGTCCCCGCACTGATCTGCGGTGTCGTGGGCGGCGGCTGTGTGCTTGGCGTCCTGGTGGGCTTGCCGTGCCGCGGTGAGCCGGTCGCGTGCCGCGGTGACCTGGTCGTCGTCGCCGGTCTGTTTCGCCTTGCGTAGTGCGGCTTTGGCGCGGGACACGGACTGTCGGGTGTTCTGTGTGGACCGTCCGCCCGCGCCGGGGCAGCGGCGTCCTCCTGCTCTGCACATGTCACGTCCCCTTGCTGTGCTGGGTTTTGGGTGGGTTCAGTGGGTCCGGTCGTAGGCCTTGCAGGTGGGGCACCACGTGCGGTTGGTGAACCAGGTCCACACGCCGTGCGCGCCCTGGATGGCCTGACCGCACGCGGTGGTGGACTTGCCGGTCCACCAGGACTTTGCGACCTCGACGTGGATCAGGTTGTCGTCGTCTGCGCCGCTCATCAGGAACCCCTTTGTGACTGTGAGTGATCGACTGCGGGTATGTAGGAGCGACCTGCAAGGCGCGACCTGTGGTGCTGGGCGCGGGCTTGCCGGTGATGCAGGGAAGAGGGGAAACGGAGTGGAACAGCCTTGGTTCCGGCCGTTCCAGCCGGTCGCAGGCTTAGTTTGTTGATCTTCCCCTGGCTTGATCAGCACTGGTGGGATGCGGGGAAGAGGGGTGGGGAAGTCGCGGGGGAAATTTCCCCCCGTCGACTCCTCTTCCCCATGGTCTTCCCCTGTGTCCGGCAGCGCTTCTAGTCGTCGCTGTCGGTGTCGTCGCCAGTCGCGTCATCCACATTCTCATTACGCTGAGTGAGAACTGTGGTGACCTCGGCCAGGGCCAGGACGCTGTCTCCCCGGTACTTGCGGATCTGCACTCCGACCGTGTCGAGCATGGCGCTGAACGCTTGCGAGGACATGCCGGTGTAGGTGTCGGGATCGTGCTCGATGAGTCGGGCCAGCACTACGGTGGTGCGCACCCGAGGCTCATCGCGCAACGCGGCCTCGATGTTGGCCAGGTGATCGACCGGTACGGGCTGCTCGGTCGGTTCGGTGGTCGGGTCCACGGTGCGGCCGTAGCGCTTGAGAATGGCCATCGCACGGGCGATGACGCCGTAAGCCTCCTTTGTGGACACGTAGTGCGTGCGGGTGATGACGAACGCCTGGCCGGTGGGAATGTCCTCCACTTCCCCGGTCGCGACCACGGTTCCGGCGTCCACCATCGGGCGCAGGTCCTGCGGTCGGGCGCCGCGGTCCACGGCGTCGGCCAGGATCATCCGGGCGGTGGACTCGTTGGGGACGTTGAGCGCGCACCGCACGTGCGCGCCCTCACGGACCCGTACGGGCAGCGTCCGGTCATCAGGCCGCTGGGTGGCCTGCATCAGGTGGACGTTGACCGCGCGTGCCTGGTCGTGCAGCTTCTTCGCCGCCTTGACCGCGCGGGCGTCGGACTTGGTGCCTCCGATGGGGTGCTCCGCGCCGTAGAGCACCTGGCACTCGTCGACGAACAGGTAGATCGGGTGGAAGCCCGATCCCTTGCGCCGCGACAGTTCCCGGCTGATCGGCCCGACCACGTTCTGATCGGATTTGGCCTGGTAGCGGCGTTCCATCTCCGCCACACCCCACTCGAGCATCTCGCAGGTGGCTTCCGCGTCCTCCGGAGTGGACCCTTCGATGTAGCGGGTGGCCCGCGGCTGGAACATCTTCCAGTCGCCGTCGCCCTTGAGATCGGCCACCAGCAGTTCGACCGTCGGGTCCAGCGCCAGGCCCAGGGCGAGCAACCGCATGACGGTGGACTTGCCCTGCTTGGAGGTGGCGCCGATCAGCCAGTGCTTTTGCAGCATCCCGACGGCGATCTGTTCCTGGCGCATGGTCGCGCCCCAGGGCAACCGGTCGCGGAAGACGTCGAACTCCCCGTCCGCGAGCAGCGGCCACGCGGGTGCGGGCCGGTCCATGGTGCCCTTGTCCGCGATCCACAGGTCCAGCACGCGGGCATCGGCCGCGGGGTCGCGCTGCGGCCACACCTCGTGCTTGTGACGGCCCAGGTTGCCCGCCAACAGTTCCACCTTCGCGGTGGCCAGCAGATCGGCCGCGACCACACCCAACGGCAACCGGATCTGGGTGTAGGTGCCGCCTCCCTGCTCACGGGGCTGGATCAGGTACTCCAGCGCCCCGCCGTGCTTGAGGAACGCAGCCAGTTCCTTGACCTTGACGTGGGCCAGGGCGCGGTTGATCAGGTCTGGGGTGATCTCCGAATCCATCTCGGCGCGCTCGGTCTCCGACACCAGCCAGCGCGGCACCATCGCGGAGCGGCGACCCTCGCGCCACGCGGCGAACAGCAACGTGGGCAGCGTGCCCCACATGACGATCTGCACCGCCAGGCCGATCAACACTCCGAGGACTCCGAGCACGTCACCGACCATGTCCCACCAGGCGAACCAGTTGGTGCCACCAGGACTGAACTGGAACACGATCCCGGCCACCAGCAGCACACCGGCCAGCACGGTGATCGTGACGAACAACGCTTTGAGCGCGGAGAACAGCGTGGCGGGCAGTTGCTGCAACCGCTGCGCGCGCCCGTCCTTGAGCAGTGCCAGCCGCTCGGTCCACTCGGCCAACGCCACCCGGTCGCCGACCTGACGGGCCAGGCGGATCTGTTCACGGACATGGCCGTGAGTGGCCGCGTCGGCAGCGCGGCGCGCCCAACTGGCGTGTCCTTGGGCCACGGTGACCGCGGACCGGACGGTGACACGAGTGCCCTTGCCCAGTCCGCGCCGCGAGTGGGACGCGCCGGTCTTGACCTTGCGCCACACCACAGGGGGAACCGCGGGGCGACGGACCTTCACCGCCCCCGCCGTGGTGGTGTCGGCGGGGGCGGTGCGGACGGGGGCGTCGTCGGGGACGATCTCCCCCGCCACGATGATGCGGTCCAGACCGGCGCCGGGCGCGACCGTGTCCGGTCCTGCCTCGTCGGTGTCACGACCGGGAAAGGGGTAGACGTTGGTTGCTTCGGACATGCCGGTCACCTCCTGCGGTGAAGTCGGGTCGGCGGGTCAGTGGGTGGTGCGGTTGAGGGCGTCGCGGACCTCGGTCGCGGTGGCCATCGAGCAGGACAGCGCCCGGCGGATCGGCCGCACCCCCACGTCCGGGCGCAACTGGCCCGCGGTGATGAGTGCCCGTACCCGCTCGACCAGCGCGGCCAGTTCCGGGCGGGGTCCGGCGGGGGTGTTTGCGCTGCACGATGGGCCAGTGACCCCGTCACCGTCGGTAGCGTGGATTCCCGCGGTGGTGCGCAGTGCGGTGTGGTGCAGGTCGGCGAAGCGGGCCAGGATCACCGGCAGGGTGTGGGTGACCGCCACCGCGACGATCGGCCCCAGCAGGTGCACCACGACCGGCGCGAGGGTGAACGCCTGCCCGGCCGGGAGCGTCCAGGGCAGGTAGGGCCAGATGTTCATGAACACGATCAGGGCGAGGAACACCCGCTCGATCCGGGTCACCGCGGTCGCGTCCAGCGGGGTGCCGCGCACCGCGAGGTAGGCGCGGGCCCCGACGATCATCAGCAGTGCCAGGGAGCACACCGGCTCCACCAGCCACGCCAGCCACCACCCGACGGAGTAGGGCTGCGAGGTCGCCGCGGCGAAGTGCTGCACCCCGGCGGTGGACCACGCCAACCCCAGCACGAGGGCGGCCATGCCGAGGGTGATGACCAGGCGGCGCATCCGGGCGTCGCGGTAGGCCAGCGCGGCGGGGTCCTGGTCGAGCAGGTAGAGCTGACCCGCGCGCCGCACGGCCTTGCGGCGCTTGCGCACGGACTCGGACTCGATCAGGAACGGCGTGTCGTCGTCGTCGAGTTCGAGCAGTTGGGCGGCTTCGGTGTGCTCGGCCAGCCGCTTGGACACCCGCTTGGACATGATCGGCGTGGCCACCGGGGCCGGGGTCGGGGCGGGCGCGGTCGGTCGGGGTGCGACGGAGGCCAGGTGCGCGGTGAGGGCGTCCAGCCCGCGGGTGATCTCGTCGTCGTGGTCGCCTGGGTCGTCGGTGTGGTCGGCGGTGGTGCTCATCGGAACCCCCTCGGGTGGACGTGGTGCGCGGGAATGCGGGCGGATGCGGACAGGCGTGCCGCGGTGATCAGGGCCGGGACCAGCAGCACCGCGGCACGGGAGACCGGGTCGGGCAGCAGGGCCAGGCCCACGAACTGGGCACCGCCGATGAGGCAGGTGAGGAGCAGGACCCGCAGGGCGCGGGACCCGGCGCCGCGGGCGTGGCGCAGACGGGCGGCGGTGCGCGCGGCGCGGTAGCGGACACCGCGGACCACCCACCACATGCCCAACACCGACAGCAGCGCCAGTGCGGCGGCCCACGGGAGCACCGCGTCCGGGACGTGGTCGGGCAGGGTCATCGGCCACCGCCGTAGGCGTGCGCCGTGCCGCGGTAGTGGAGGAACGGGGCGGGTTCGGGCAGGTCGGTGGTCCCGTGCTCGTGCGCGGCCTCACGGGCGGCCTGACCAGCGTCGGCGATCCGGTCGGCGACCTCGGCGACCAGGGCGAACGCGTAGGCGGTGACGCGTGCGAGCAGGGTCAGGGTGGTGATCAGGACGTAGGCGATGGCGGCGGGGACGGACAGGGGGCGCAGGACCGCGCGCACGCCGAAGACGGTGGTGGACACTGGTGGGGCTCCTTCTGGTCTGGTGACGGGTCAGGGGGTGTTGTGAGGCCCGGTCCGGCGGAACGTCCGGCCAAGTTCGAGCCGCCGGACCGGGGCACAGCTAGCGGGACAGTGCGGTGAACAGGTCCAGCGCGTCGGCCAGGACCGCGGCGTGGTCGAATGCCAGCGCGGTGGGCAGGGTGTCGATGCGGACCCAGCGGGCCATCACGGCGTCGTCGGCGCCGACCGCGATGGGCCGGTCCGGGACGATCGCGAGGAACGCGACGCTGACGACTCGGCCGCGGGGGTCGCGGTCGGGGGTGTCGTAGATGCCGACCTGGTGCAGACGGTCCGGGGTGACGGTGACGCCGGTTTCCTCGGCGAGTTCGCGCACCGCGGCCTGGAGGAAGGTCTCGCCGGGCTCGACGTAGCCGCCGGGGAGGGCGAGGTGTCCGGCGAACGGGGCGTGGCCGCGTTCGATGAGCAGCACGGACGGGAGCCCGGTGGGGTCGTGGCCGATGACGACCATGTCCGCGGTGATGTTGGCGTTGGCGGTCTTCACGATGGTTCTCGCTTCCGGTCGGTGTCCTGTGTGGACGGTGCGGTGTTCCGGGTGGTGGGGCTGTGCTGGGGTCACACGGGCTTGTTGACGGTGACCTTCTCGTTGGCGCCGAAGTAGGTCTTCGTGCCGTCGTCCATGGTGATCAGGACGTCCGGGCCCTTGATCTCGACGGAGGCGACCAGACCGGCCAGGTTGGTCAACGAGGCGCCTTTCCTGACGTTCTTGGCGGAGACGGGTGTGGGGTGGGTCCTACCCATGACGGGTTCTCCTCGCTGTCGGTGCTGCTAGGCGGGGCGGTAGACCGTGACGCGGGCGGTGGTGGCGAAGCTGGCCCGGTTGCCGTTGGTCAGGATGGCGATGACGTCGGTGCCGACGGTGGTGGTCGTGGAGACGATGCCGCGGCTGGGGATCTGGTCGCCGGATCGGAGGTTGGGGGCGGGAAGGTCGGTGATGGTCTGGAGCACGTCGACACTCCTGAGGGTGTCCGGTGTGGATGGTCGGGTCAGCGGGTGCGGGCCGGGGTGTGGCACCGGGTGGCGAAGGTGCCGCAGTGCACGCGGGTGGTGCCGGTGCCGGTCCGGGCCTCCACGGTCGGCTGACCACAGTCGTGGCAGGGCTTGTTGGTGCCGACGGGATCGGGGATGTTCATCGCGGGGTTCCTCCCGTGCTGTGGTGGTCGACAGTGCGGGCCAGCGCACGGAACGTCCGTCCCTGGCCGTAGGCGAAGTACTCGACCTCTCCGGAGTCCATTCGGACCGCGTCGCCGTTGAGGGCGGTCGCGAGGTGCGCGATGGTGTCGCGCAGTTCGGGGTACCGGTCCACGGCGGCGATCAGGTCAAGCAACAGGGGCTTGCCGAGCTGCATTCGGCGCCACAGCTCGATGGCGTCCGCCGCGGTCAACGTCCGCGCGTCGGGCGTCTCCGTCACTGCGACGGGCGTGGGGCCGGGCATCACGCCACCGCCGCGGGGGTCGTGGTGATGGTGCGCAGCAGCGCGGACGGGCTGATCTCCACGTGGGTGCCGCGGGTGGGGGCGGGAAGACCCAGACCGGTGAACACGGTGGCGGTGTCGGCGGGGGTCAGGTGGTTCCACACCTGCATGGCGTGTCCGTCGATTCGGGTCTGCGCGGCGATCTGCGTGAACGTGTCGGCAACCGAGAAGCTGACGGTGCAGTCCAGCGTGCGGGCCCAGTTGGTCACCGCGGTCGCCACCCCGGTCAGGTCGCTGTCCGGTGACAGTTGCAGGGCGATCTCGACTTCGACGTCGTCGGACACGAGCAGCGGGCGGAGGTTGATGCCGACCACACGCGGGAGGTCGGGGTGGTCCTGGAGCAGACGCGCGGCCACGGTCGCGGCATGGGCCAGGGCGGTGAGGTGGTTGTCCATCGGGCAGCCTCCAAGCTGTCGGTGTCGGTGGTTTCCAGGCAGGGCACGCACATGCGCAGGTCGCGCGGGATGATGTAGCCGCGGTCGCGCCCGCACTGCGGGCAGATCCGCCTGGCGAGGTTGGCTTTCGCGAGCGCGGTCCACTTGGCGCGGGTCATCGGCCGGACCGGTTTCGCGGTGGCGACCAGGTAGAGCGAGGCGAACCACGTGGTGCTCGACGGGTTGTGGCGGCCGTAGAGCACCGCGACCGGGTCCGCACCGCCGGGGCGCAGGCCCAGTGCCCGCAGTTGGCGGTAGGTGGCGAGCAGGTGGCGCGGGGCCATGTGCCGGGACAGCAGCGGTAGCCCGTCGTGGATTCCGCGGGTGAAGGTCGGACCGGCCTGCCAGGGCACGTGCTCGGTCCACACCCACCCAAACGCCCTGCCCGCCATCACGACACCCCCGCCGCCACGATCAGGTGCGCCTGGTCGCGATCCGCGGTGGCCAACGCGCGCATCTCATCGCCCAACACCCGGTCGACGCCGGGAGTGGCGGCCAGCCTCTCCCGCAGGTCGGCGTGCTCCCGCAACCACAAGGCCTGTTCGGCAGGTGTCGCGTCGGCCGTGGGCCTGGCACAGGAGTGGGTCAGCAGTGCCATAGCGGGGGCGATGTCCGGGGTCGGCGCCATCACGCCACCCGGCCCAGGTTCGCCGCGGCACGCGCAGCTGCGCGGCGGGCCTTGCGCCCGGTGCGCTTGGTCTTGCCGAAGACCGGCGCGGGGAGGGTGAGCGTGGTGACCGGCTGCGGCGTGGCCTCCGACTCACGGACCACCTGAGCCAGCGTGACGCCGAACCGGGCGGTGACACCGGCCAGCGCACGGGCCGCGATACGGCGGTTACGACGCTCCAGAGCGGAACCGTCCAGCAGCGCCGATGTCGGCGCAGGGGATGCGATCTCGACTGAGATCAGGGCCTGGATGCGGCCCAGAACCGACGGGGTGATGCCGTCGGGGTAGGTACTCGTGCTGGTCATCTGCGACTCCCTTGATACTTACGGACGAGGTCCGCATGTCTGTCGGTCTGTATGCAGACATTAGGAGTCGCGCTGGATGGCTGTCAAGACTCTGTATGCAGACTGCTCTAGACTGGGTAGATGACCAGCGGATTCACTGACGCTCGCCCACTTCAGGTGCAGGTAGCGGACGATGTCCGGTTGAAGATCGAGAGTGGGGAGTGGCCTCCCGGTCACAAGTTGCCCTCGTTCGACGAGCTCGCGACGGCTCACGGCTGTTCGCTTGCGGTGGTACGCAAGGCTGTAGACCTGCTGAAGCAGCAGGGTCTCATCGTGACAATGCAAGGCAGTGGAACATTTGTTCGTGATCATCCGATTGCACAATTGCAAGGAATTGAGCGCTACTCGCGCAGCCTTTGGCAATCCGGTAAGACTGTGCTTGTCGCTACGCCTAGGGACTCGATTTACGGTAAGGCGAGTCAGGAAATTCGAGCACTCGAACAAGTTCCTGCTTCCAAGTTGGTGGCTGATCGCTTGAGGATTGCGGTTGGGACACCCGTGTGGGCACGACGCAGGACTACCGCCGTTGATGGTCGTCCTAATCAACTTGCGGATAGCTACTACGAACTTGACGTCGTCCGCGGTACGGCGATCATGGAGCCCGATACGGGACCCGGTGGCGGGTTGGCTCGACTTGAAGAGAATGGCTACCGGCTTGCCGAGGTGGAAGAAGAGCTCTCTACCAGAATGCCTACTGGACCTGAGTCTGTTTCATTGCAGCTCCCGCCGGGCACTCCGGTACTTGAGCTTGTAAGGACGATCTACGATGACACCGGCCGTGCAGTGGAGGTTATGACTTCTGTGATTGCCGGTGATACTGCTGCCTTTCGCTACCGTTTTCCCATTCCGGACTAAGGGGTCCAGATGCGAGCCGTAATGGAAAGTCGGGCAACACCTGGTCGAGTGAACGATGACTATGCTGTGGTCGGCTTGGAATGGGCGGTCGTGCTGGATGGGGCGACTGCGCTGAAGCCGGAAAAAAACGGCTGTATCCATGACGTTCCATGGGTGGTGCACAGACTTGCCGGAAATCTGGCTCAGCTACTCACCACTGCTTCAGACCTTGTGCTAGCAGATGCCCTGGCTGAGTCAATCGCTCACACCTGTGCGGCCCATGAGAAAACATGTGACTTGAGCAACCCGGACAGTCCGTCGTCAACGGTGACGATATTGCGTCATCGTGATGATTTTCTCGACTACCTAGTTCTTGGAGATTCCCCGCTTCTTGTCAGCCATGCGGGAAAAATTGAACCCGTTCTCGATGAGCGAATGGCAAACCTCAACGATTACTCGTATGACGCTGTGATGGCTGTGCAAAACACGCCAGAGGGGTATTACGTTGCTAACACCATGCCCGATGCCGCCTATCAGGCCGTGCACGGTAGCTTCCCGGCGGGGAGTGTAGATTCGGCGGCATTGTTGACCGATGGTGCGAGTCGCCTCGTAGACGCATTCCAGTTGATCTCATGGGAAGAACTGTTTCGCATCCTGTCTGATGAAGGGCCCGCGAGTCTGATTACGCAGACGAGGAAGGTTGAAGCTGGCGGTGTCGTATCGAGTGACGGTCGGACACGCAAGCATCATGATGACGCGACAGCGGTTTTCGTGAACCTTGTGCCGTAGGGGTACTGCTACGACAGATCCTTGCCTGCACTGAGGGGGGTAGCCGTCCCAAGCGTCCCAGCCGTCCCACCGCAGGTCAGGCCGGGACGGCTTGTTTTATGGGACGGCTCAATCCGTCCCAGTGATTCGTGCCGTCCCGCCCTGACCTGCGGTGGGACGGCTGGGACGGCTGGGACGGTTACCTCTCTCGACACGAAGGTGATGAGCGAAGGCGGCGACCTGTTGTGGACCCGAATGGTGTCTACGAGTTCCTGCGTGATTAAGCCTCTACAGACGTCGCCAGGCCTCCTACTGAGGGATTGAACCCTGTGCTCTCTATGGACAAGCTTCCGCCTCACCGGTCATCTCATACGCTGCCGTTAAGCCTGTGCCCTCCGCGGTTCAGGGGCGTTCATCGGAGGGCGCCGACCAGGGTAGGAGCGTCCAGCGGACCGGGAGGTACGGCCATTCTGACGCTTTACGCGCGAAGGATGATGACCCATTTGAGGCGCGAATTCCGCGACATCTGCGAGATTTGACTCGACTAAGATTGCCACCCCTCCAGTTGGAATATTAGCTATAGGCTTGCGCACCTCACTTGCCCACTTGAGCAATTGCTTCTCTGGACCGACTATTTTACAGTGACTACTTACATCTCGGCCTCTGCAAGACCTATACTCTTAACGCCCGATGTTCCCATGTAATGACCAAATGAATTCCATACAAAGTACGATTCATCTCGAACATCCATCGAACTCATCGATACTGAAGGCGCAGAAGAAAGCAATGCGACGAATTTGACGGAATAACCTCCAGTTGAGTCAAACTGAGACGCCCATTCGTTGTAGGCAATCTTCATCTCACCAAGGCCATCATGCGCCACATAAGGCGATGGCAAATACTTAACATAGTAGAACGACAGCCCTTTCTCCACAACCAGGTCAAACGGACAATCAGGGCCCATAAGTAGAGGCCTAAATCCTTGCGTTGCCAAATATTGATCATATTTTCCCACAGCTCGCAAAACCTCTTGCCGATCCCTCCCGTAGCTGATCTTTATCCGGTTCAATTTTGCGTCTTTATCAACTTTTTCCACCTCGGCAAGCGCCAAGGTGGATATATTTATCCCCGCGGCTTCTGCGGCGTGCTGCAAGAACTGTTCCGGCTGGAGCATGTATAGGGTGGCACCCGAATCATGATGCAGTTCTTCACACAGTTCCACACGTGGGCCCCGCGCGTTTCCGCGGTCATCGTGTCGCCACCAATCAGGCTTGGTGTCTCCGGTAACAAAGAGAACGTCTTGCCAACTTCTTTTCCTGCATTCACTCAATATTTGCAGCCACACAAAGTAGTCTCCCACCCTTTTCTCAGGAGGTTTGTTCTTATCCTCGTAACCCGGAGGGACTTTATCTTCTATGCGCTTCACTGCCTCACTGGCAGCTTGCCGCTTTTCTTTTACTGTAAACGGGGAGCCTACTCGATCGGCCAACAAGACTTCCAATGCAAGTAGCACTCGGTCTTTGCTCGTATCCTGAGCCTCCTCTAACCAGGCACCTCGATAGCTACTAATTCTAGAAACCGTACTCTCCGTGACCTCTCGGATTTTATTCAATAAACCCTCCTTTTCTACGTTAGAAAGAGATATGCGATTCGCCCAAGTTTCCAATGCTTGCCCCTGCGTTTCAAGCCCTTTACGGAGAGCCTGTGTCGCCTGGTTAGTCGCCTTGCTGAAGTCCGCCAGAGCCGAGTCACGGTTACGCCAGAATTCAGCGGCAACCTGATTTGGAATCCAGATTCTTCCACTAATGGCTGACATTACATTCAGGAAGTCTGAGCAGACGGCAGGAGTATACCTATAAAGGTTCAGCAATGCATTCGTATCAAATACTACTGCCCCGCTTTGAAATATTCTACGATAATCTTCCTCGTGAACCGTGGCGTACGCACGAAAGCCATCACGAAGCCCTCTGGGAATATTTCGTTCTGTCGAGTCTTCACTCGAACTATCTTGCGCTAATTCCATAGGATCCATCATGCCGCATGGAGATCACCTGAGCTTGCCACGGCGTCTCGTGTTGCCTCGCCTGAGCCGCTAAGCGAGGCAAGGACACTTGGGGTCTATGAGGCTGGATTGGCTATCTGACCGTGCCAGATCCGTGCCAGATAGGACAGCTAACCAGGGGGAGCTACGGGGAACTACAGCGCACACTGACACGTAAACCGTGTTTGGCGTCTCGGCTGATGACGCGCTCTCACTGGGACTCAACTTCCAAGCTGGTCATGCCGGTTCGATCCCGGTCACCCGCTCCACATCCAAGCCCAGGTCATCCGGCGTCCCGGTGGCCTGGGCTTTTGTGTTGGGTGAGCTTGAGCGTCGTGGTGGAAGAGGCCAATGTGGTGGGTGTGTCAAGCGGTTGATTGTCACGGTTGAGGGGAAGGGTGGGGCGGTTAGGCTCGGGGGGTGTCTGAGCACCGTTCGCTGCCGCTGTGGGCGGGGCGGGGGGCGGCGTTGGTGGGGATTGTGCTTGTCGCGCTGACGTTGCGGCAGGCGGTGGCGGCGGTGTCGCCGATTCTTGGGGACATCCGGGTGGACGTTCCGATGTCGGACATCGGGGTCGGGGTGTTGGGGACGTTGCCGCCGATCCTGCTTGCGGTGTCGGGGTTCGTGGCGCCGCGGGTGGCCCGTGGTATCGGGCTTGATGGTGGCATTGTGGTTGCACTGCTGCTCATGACCGCGGGGCATCTTGTGCGGGCGTTCGCGCCTGGGTTCGCGGTGCTGCTTGGGGGCAGTGTCGTGGCGCTTGCGGGTACGGGCATCGGGAACGTGTTGTTGCCGCCGATCGTGCGGCGGTACTTCCCCGACCGGGTAGCGCTGATGACGGCGGTCTACGCGTGCGTGGTGGGGGTGAGCACGGCGGTGCCCGCGGCGCTCGCGGCGCCGGTCGCGGAGCGGGCGGGGTGGCGGTTTTCGCTGGGGCTGTGGTCGGTGACGTCGGTGGTGGCGCTGGTTCCGTGGATCGTGATCATCGCGAAGGAACGGCGTCGGCGGGCGTTGGACACCGGTGTTGTCGAGTCGGCGCCTCCTGCGCTGGTCACGAGGCTGTGGCGGTCGCGTGTGGCCTTGTCGATCACGGTGATGTTCTCGACCAGTGCGATCTGCACCTACGCGGCGTTCGCGTGGCTGCCGGAGATCCTGGGCGACATCGCGGGCTCGACGCCGACCGAGGCGGGTGTGCTGCTGGCGGTCACCGGTCTCATCAGCGTGCCGGGTGCGCTCATCGCGCCGCTGCTGGTGGCGCGGTTGGGCAACGTGGGCTGGCTGATCGGCGCAGGTATCGCGAGCTTCGTGCTCGGCTACCTCGGCCTGTTGATCGCGCCCGCGACGCTCACGCTGCTCTGGGTGCTGCTGATCGGTTCGGGGTCGATCCTGTTCCCGGTCAACCTCGTGCTGATCAACGTCCGCACCCGGACCCAAGGCGGCACGGTCGCGTTGAGCGGCTTCGCGCAGGGGGTCTCGTACGCGCTTGGCGCGCTCGGTCCGCTGTTCGTGGGGCTGCTGCACGACGTGAGCGGCGGATGGACCCTGCCGTTGCTGTTCCTGCTCGCCGTCATCCTCGTGACGATCATCCCGGCGATCATGCTGGCGAAGCCCGCGTTCGTCGAGGACGAGCTCGGCCACGACGTTCCGGCCGGGTTGACCTGACCCGCGTTGTCCGACCGCTTCACAACAGCCGCGTCCACCGTGCGATCACCCCTTAGCGTGCCGGGTATGAGTGGGCCCGGTGAGCAGGTAGCGGAGTGGGTGGGGGCGGAGGTCGGGGCGTTCGTGCCGTTGGGGAGTCGCGACGGTGGGCCTTGGCGGGTGGCGGTCGGGGGCACCGAGGTCGTGGTGAAGGTGGGACGGCGGCGGGAGCCGTTCGTGGTCGAGGTGGCGGCGCTGGAGAGGGCGGCAGCGTTCGGGGTGGCGGCGCCCCGTGTGCTCGCGGCGGATCTTGGGGGTGGGCTGGCCGGGCACTTCGGGGTGGTCACGTCGGTCGTGCGCGGGAGCAGTCGGATTCCGGTCGACGTGCGGGCTGGGCGGTTGCGGGAGCTGGGGGCGGCCGCGGCGCGGTTGCACCGGGTCGTGGTGGAGCCGACGGCGGAGCTGCCGTTGCGGGAGCGGGCGATCGAGGACGTGGACTTCGCGGCGGACTGGCGGGAGCGGGGCCCCGCCGAGCTGTTGGAGGAGGCCGAGCAGGTCCTGGAGGGGTTCGACCGCGACGGTGGGCCGCGGGTGTTCCTGCACGGGGATCTCTGGCAGGGCAACACGATGTGGGTGGGCGACTCGTGCACGGGGATGGTCGACTGGGACGGGGCGGGGACCGGGCCCAGCGGGGTGGACGTCGGGTCGATGAGGTGCGACGCGGCGATCCTGCACGGGCTCGGGGCGGCGGACCTGGTGCTGGACGGGTGGGAGCGGGAGGCCGGGAGTCGGGCTCCGGACGTGGCGCGGTGGGACGTGGTGGCCGCGTTGGGCACGCCTGCGGACCTGGGTGACTGGTTGCCGGTGATCCACGGGCAGGGGCGGGGTGATCTGGACGCGCGGACCGCCACGGCGAGGCGGGACGAGTTCCTGAGGGCGGCGCTGGGGAGGTGAGGGCGCGGTTCACGAACGCGTCGCCGTGGGAGCCGGTTCGCGCAGCAGTTCGACGGCCAGCCAGGCGCAGCCCGCGGCGATGAGGACGCCGTGGGCGATGCGGAACGGGGCCGGGGTGAAGAACTGCGGGATGAACAGGGCGAAGCCGGTGGCCAGAGGCACCGCCGACCACCTGGGGAGGTGGCCGGAGCGGTGGACGTCGACGGCGGCGGTGATGGTGCCCACGGCGATCAGTGCCAGGCCCAGGACGAACATCGTGGCGGCGGCCGGGGTGTAGCGGATGGCGTCGACCATGGTGAGCAGGCCCAGGTCGTGGTCGGTGGCGATCCGCTGGCCGATGGCGTGCAGGCCGAAGACCTCGGCGCCGTAGTACGGGAGCGTGAGGCCGACGCCCAGGTACGTGGTCAGGTGGGCGGTTCGGCCGACGTGCAGCCCCTGCAACGCCAGGGGCAGCAGGATGAAGCCGAGGACGGCCGCCAGGTGGGCGGTGATCCAGGAGCCGGTGGCGAACGAGAGCGCGCCCGCCATGGTTGTCTCGTCGACGTAGGGCCTGACCAGCGGGTAGGCGAGGAAGAGCAGGCCGGTCGCGGCGAAGGCGGCGGCGGTCTGGCGCGGGGTGGTCATCGGCACTCCTGGAGGCGCTTGTCACTTTAGTGAGCGGTGCTCTCTCAGTGTTGACGAGTGCCCGGCCATCCGTCAAGAGCGGTGCTCACTGAAGTTGCCGGCGCTCTAGACTCGGCCCATGACCCCACGGCAATGGGCGCGCGAGCAGGCGATGGCCGACATCAAGCGGATCGCGCGGGAGCAGCTGGCGGTGCAGGGCGGGGCCGCGCTGTCGTTGCGGGCGATCGCGCGGGAGCTCGGGATCGTGTCGTCGGCGATGTACCGCTACGTGCCGAGTCGCGACGAGCTGCTGACGATGCTGATCGAGGACGCCTACAACGCGGTCGGGGACGTGGCGGAGGCGGCGGACGCGGCCTGCGAGCGGGCCGACGTGGTGGGGCGCTGGAAGGCGATCGGGACGGCCGTGCGCGCGTGGGCGGTGGCGGTGCCGTCGGAGTACGCGCTGATCTACGGCAGTCCGGTACCCGGTTACGCGGCGCCGCCGGACCGGACGATCACGCCGGGGACGCGGGTGACGAGGCTGCTGATCGGGGTGATCAGCGAGGCCGATTCCGCTTACGCGGGGCCGAATCCGGTGATGGCGCCGCCGGTGCGGGAGGACGTGCGGGGGATCCGGGAGAGCCTCGGCGTGCGCGGGGACGACGACCTGGTGGCACGGGCGGTGCTGGCGTGGACGGCGGTGTTCGGGTTGATCAGCTTCGAGCTGTTCGGGCAGTTCGCGGGCGGGGTGCACGACCCCGCGGCGCACTTCGACCACCAGCTGGACCGGCTCGCGCTGCTCGTCGGATTGGCGTGATCACCCGTTCGCCGCAGGTCGGCGACCGTACGCTGGACGCGTGAGGCAGGAGCATCCCGACCTGGAGCGGGTGAAGCTGACGGACGTCATGAGCGCGCTCGGCGACCCCGTCCGGATCGGCCTGGTGCGCGTGCTGTCCGACGGCGCGGAACGGGGCTGGGGCGAGCTGCGGGCGCCGGTGGCGAAGTCGACGTTGAGCCACCACCTGAAGACCTTGCGCAACGCCGGGCTGACCTGGACGCGCGAGGAGGGCACGCGGTGCTTCGTGCGGCTGCGGAGGGCCGAGGTCGACGCGCGGTTCCCCGGTCTGCTGGACGCGGTGCTGGCCGCCGCGGCGGCGGAAGGCGTCGGCGGGCACGTCGGGCTTTCGCCGACCGGCTGACCGGTATGCGACCGGGTTCTACCCCACCGCGCCGCGCGCCGTGACCACGAAAGCGTTTTCCGCCTTGCCCGCGAGGAGAAACCCCCAGCAAGCGCGGCGTCACCGGCGGCAGTTCTGCCGGTCGTTCTGCCTGGCGTTCCGCCGTCCCGTTCGGTGCAGTGGGGCCCTACGGATGGAGGTTTCCCCAGTGCAGCAGGTTCTGCTCGATTTCCGCACCGCGCCACCGGCCGGTGGTGGGGACACCGCGCACCTGGCCGCCTCCTCGGGCGCGCAGTTCCGCGGTGACCACTGGGTGCTGCGGGCGGGAGGTGAGGCGGTGATCGGCTTCTGCTGCTCGCCCGGCTCGCCGCTGGGACGGGTGACGCTGGTCGGGTCGCCGCGGCACGTGGCGCGCCGTCCCGTCGAGATCCGCATGGAGGCCAACGGCACGCTCGTCTGGACGCGCGAGGGCCTGCCCAGCAGCCGGACGCGGGAGCTGGAGCGGTTCGACATCCCGGCGTCGGTGCTGCGGCCGGGCCAGAACGCCCTGACCGTGCGGAACTGCGGTCCCGAGGACTCGGTGTACCGCCTCTACAAGGTCTTCTTCGAGCCGTTGACCTAACGTCCGGTCCACGGGCGCACGTCTGCGGCAGGTCGTGGTCGACAGCCACGAGCCCGCGCGGCTCGTCCGCTACTGAGCGGCGCTGCTCGGTGGCGAGACGGACGAGTCCGGCATCCCCCAGGTGGTGCGCGCCCCGGAGGGCGACGAGTTCTGCCTGGTGGGCGAGATCAGCGCTGCACCGCCCGCCACAGCTCCTCGCCGAACCTGATCGCCAGCAGCACCAGCAGGACGCCGAAGGTGAACGTCACCAGGCACCGCAGGACGATCCGCCAGGCAGGCCCCCGCATCGCCCCTCCCCTACCCGGTCACGGCGGCGACCGCGGCGCGCAGCGCCCGCGCCGCGGCGGGGTCGCCCTCGATCGACAGGTCCTCTTCACCCGCGCGGCCCCACAGCCACAGGTCGACCGCCGAGGACGACCCGGTGACCACGGTGTCGGGGTCCGCGCCGTCGCAGAAGTCCACGACGCCGGGGTGCAGCGCGACCGTCCACTCGCGACCGGGCACGCGCAGCGCGACCGCACGGCCGTCCGCGTGCGCGCGCGGCGGCTGGTGGGTGCCGAGCCAGAGCCGGAGCACCTCGTCCACGCCGTCGGCGGCGAGCCGCGCGTCCAGCGGTGCCGCCATCCCGGACGCGGCCTGCGCGTCGACCCGGTGCACCGCGGTCTCGTGCGCCATGCGCCGCAACCAGAAGCCCAGCGTCCGGTCCCCCGCGCACCACGTCGCCGCGGGCTCGGCCGCGCGCGCCGGGTCGAGCACGGCCAGCAGCGCGGCGACCCCGATCCGGTACCAGTCGAGGAGGTCGGTGTCCTCGGGGCAGTCGTCCCACGTCGTGGGCCTGCGGCCGGCGGTGATCCAGCGAGCCACCAGCCGGTGGACACCACCGAGGTGCCGGACGAGCCCGTCGACGGCCATCCCCGGACACCGGGGCACGGGGCGGTCGCGGGGCACTAGTCCGGCGGCCGCGGCGAAGGCCTCCGCGTCGGCCCGGAGCGCGCCCGCCAGCGCATGGGGGTCCACGAGGGGCAGTGTCGCGGAGGAGCCGTCCGGTGACCAGACCTCCACCGGAAAATCCGTCGCGGCCGAGGTCGCGGGGGCGTATGACTTCGGGCCATGGCCCTGACGATCCGCACGCTGACCGACGAGGACTACCCGGAGTTCGGCCGGGTCGTCGAGGAGGCCTTCCTCGCGGACCCGGACGACTCGGACCACGATCTCGAGCGCCCGCTGTTCGACCTCGGCCGGGTGCACGGGATGTTCGACGGTGCCGAGATGGTCGGCTCCGCGGCCGTGGTCGGGCGGGAGATGACCGTGCCCGGCGGCCCCGTGCCGGTAGCCACCGTCACGTCCGTCGGTGTCAAGCCGGGGCACCGCAGGCGCGGTGTGCTCGGCGGGCTGATGCGCGCCCAGCTGCACGGCCTGCACGAGCAGGGCCGCGAGGCGTTCGCGGCGCTCTGGGCGTCCGAGGCGACGATCTACGGCCGCTACGGCTACGGCCTGGCCGCGCAGTTCAGCGACCTCCGGCTGACCAGGGGCGCCGCGTTCCACCCCGGCGTCGACGTCGGCACCGACCGGGTGCGCGAGGTGCCCCGCGAGGAGGCCATGCCGGTCATCCGCGCGCTCTACGACCGGGTCGCACCGACCCGCACCGGCTTCCTGAGCCGCACGGACGCCGAGTGGGCCTACCACCTCGCCGACGGCGAGAAGCACCGCGGCGGGCTGACGCGGTACCGCTACGCCTTGCACCCCAACGGGTACGCGGTCTACCGGGTGCGGCACGCCAGGGGTGACCTCGGCCCGGCGCACGAGCTCAACGTCCGCGAGATCACCGCGGCCGACGACCGGGCGTTCGCCGCGCTCTACCGGTACCTGCTCGACGTGGACCTGGTGGCCGAGCTGCGCTACTTCACCGGCTCGGGCGACCCGGTGCTGCACCTGCTCGCCAACCCCCGGCTGGCCAGGCGGGTCGACCGCGACTCGCTGTGGGTGCGGCTGGTGGACCTCGACCGCGCGCTGGTCCAGCGGCGGTACCTGTCCGATGTGGACGTCGTGCTCGACGTCACCGACGGCCTGTGCCCGTGGAACGCCGACCGCTGGCGGTTCACCGTGAAGTCGGGCGAGGCGGCCGTGCGCCGGGTCGCCGACGAACCGGACGTGGTGCTCGACGTCGCCGCGCTCGGGGCGGCGTTCCTCGGCGGCACCCGGCTGACCAGCCTGGCGGCCGCGCAGCACGTGCGCGAGCGGACGCCGGGTGCCGTGCGGGCGCTGTCGCACGCGTTCCTCGGCGACGTGGAGCCGCACTGCCCTGAAGTGTTCTGAGGGAACCGTTGACGGAGCGTCATCGTTGAGGGGGTATCTACCTCAGGAGGCATCCGGTGGGCACAGTCGTGTTGGTCGTGGTGGTGCTCGCGATCATCGGTGGCATCCTCTACCTGGTCAAGTCCGCCGGGGACACCAAGCGGCGCGAGCTGGAGGACGCGAAGTCCGAGGCCAGGCGCTGGGTCGAACGGCTCGGTGGCCAGGTGATGAGCCTGAACGGCACCGACACCGCGTCCCGGCAGGCGATGGCGGACGCGTCGGAGCGGTTCACCGCCGCCGGGTCGCAGATGGAGCAGGCGCAGACGAAGGAGCAGGCGAGGCAGGTCACGCAGACCGCCATGGAGGGCCTGTACTACGTGCGCGCGGCCCGTGTGGCCATGGACATGGACCCCGGTCCGGAGCTGCCCGACCTCACCGGCCAGAGCCGGGCGGGCTCGGTGTCGGAGGAGCGCGACGTGACGGTCGAGGGCCACGAGTACGCGGCCTCGCCGAAGCCCGGTTCGCGCACCCCGCACTACTACCCCGGTGGTGTCGTCGCAGGTCGCCCGGTGCCGCAGGGCTGGTACAGCGAGCCGTGGTGGAAGCCCGCGCTCGTCGCGGGCGCCTGGGGCCTCGGGTCGTTCCTGCTGTTCGACGCGATGTTCTCCGGCATGCACGGGTACTCCGGCGACGCGATGGGCTCCGCCTACGCCGACGGCTACCAGGACGGCATCGACGCGGGTGACGGCGGCGGGGACGGCGGCGGCTTCGACGACGGTGGCGGCTTCGACAGCGGCGGCTTCGACGCGGGCAGCGACGGGTTCGACGCCGGTGGTTTCGACATGGGCGGTTTCGACTTCTAGTCCACAGTGGACGTCCTGGGCCGTCCGCGGGTCGGATCTCGCCTTCCGCCTGCCCTCGCCACTTCCGGTGGCCGCCGACCGACGAGTCCGGGCCGTACGAGGTGGTCGCCGCCGCCCGCGCCGAGTTCCCGGATCTCGCCGAGGTGGTGCGGGGCCCGCCCTACACCGGTTGGCAGGTCGGGCACCAGTACAGGTTGCGGCCCGCCAGGTCGCTCATCGCGACCGGCGTCCCGCAGACCAGGCAGGGCATCCCGGTGCGGCGGTAGACGTAGACCTCGCCGCCGTGCCGGTCCTGCCGCGGCGCCCGCCCGGTCGCCTCGGGCAGGTGCTCCGGCCGGACGGTGTCGATGCGGCCGACCTTCACCCCGTCGCGCATCAGGAACACCAGGTCCGCCCACATCAGGTCCCACAGCTCGCGGCCGATCGCCGTGCCCGCCGCGAGCGGGTGCACGCCGTGCCGGAACAGGACCTCCGCGCGGTAGACGTTGCCGACACCGGACAGCACCTTCTGGTCCAGCAGCAGCACGGCGATCGGCGTGCGCGACCGGGAGATCCTGGTGAACACCCGGTCCGGGTCGGCGTCGCGGCGCAGCGGGTCCGGGCCCAGCCGCGCGTGCACGGCGGCGACCTCGACGTCGGTCAGCACCTCGCACGCCGTGGGCCCGCGCAGGTCGGCCCAGTGCGACTTGCCGACGATCCGCATCCGCACCTGCCCGACCGGGGCCGTGGCGGGCAGCACGTGCTCGTCGAAGGTCCCGTACAACCCCAGGTGGACGTGCACCGTGGCGTCCGGGCCGTAGACGTGGAACAGGTGCTTGCCGTGCGCCTCGGCGCGCCTGAGCACCCGACCGTCCACAAGGGACGCCGACGAGGCGAACCTCCCCTGCGGACTGGACACCTCCACCGGCGACCCGGCGAACCTGCGGTGGTGCAGCTTCGCGAGCCGGTGCAGCGTGTGGCCTTCGGGCATGTCAGGGCAGCGGCGGGACGACGTGCGTGTCCTCGTACTCGGCGAGGATGCCGATGCGGCGGGCGTGCCGCTCCTCCTCCGAGAACGGGGTGGTGAGGAAGGCCTCGACGATCGCGACCGCCTCCTCCTCCGTGTGCATCCGCGCGCCGACGCCGATCAGCTGGGCGTCGTTGTGCTGGCGGCACAGCTTCGCGGTCTCGACGCTCCACGCCAACGCGGCACGGGCACCGGGCACCTTGTTCGCGGCGATCTGCTCGCCGTTGCCGGAACCGCCGATCACCAGGCCGAGGCTGCCCTTGTCGGCGACGACGCTGGTCGCGGTCGCGACGCAGAAAGCCGGGTAGTCGTCCTCGGCGTCGTACACAGCCGGGCCGACGTCGACCACCTCGTAGCCGGTGGCCGTGAGGTGCTGGACGAGGTGGGACTTCAGCTCGAAGCCCGCGTGGTCGGATCCAAGGTAAACGCGCACGTCCGGGGAGTCTGCCATCCCGTGCCGGCAAGCTTGCAGCATGTTCGGTCAAGAGGGGTTCGGGCTGCGGCTCGAATGGGGTGGCGAGGGCGTGACGGCGCTGGGCGGGCTGTGCGCCGTGCTCGTGGTGGTCGACGTGCTGTCGTTCACCACTTCGGTCGACGTGGTCGTCGGCAGGGGCTCGGAGGTCAGACCCGTCCGGTGGCTCGACCGGGAGTCGGCCGATCCCACCTGGTCGCTGCGGCCGTCGTCGCTCACCGGCGTCCCCCCAGGTCAGGTGCTGGACCTGCCCTCGCCGAACGGGGCGACGCTGTGCACGTTGGCGGACAGCACCGGGGCGGCCGTGCTGGCGGGGTGCCTGCGCAACGCGGGCGCGGTGGCGCGGGTGGCGCTGGAGATCGCGGACGGGCGGCCCATCGGCCTGATCCCCGCTGGCGAGCGGTGGGGGATCGACATCAACACGACCAAGTCGGAGCAGTTCTTCGGGCCGCTGCGACCGTGCGTGGAGGACTTCATGGGGGCCGGGGCGATCCTGGCGGCGCTGCTGGAGCAGGGGGCGGGCGGGGCGTCGGTGGAGGCGCAGGTGGCGGCGGACGCGTTCCGGAGCATGGCGCCGAGGCTGGAGGAGGTCGTGGCGGAGTCGGTGTCGGGGCGGGAGCTGATCGGGGCGGGGCACGCGGGGGACGTGGAGATGGCGACGCTGGTGGACGTGAGCGAGGCGGCGCCGCGGCTGGTGGACGGCGTGCTGCGGGGGTGAGCCGCCGGACCCCACCCGCCTGCGCTGTGACACCTGACACGCGGAACGCCCCCTGGCGTGTCGCACCACGGGGGCGTTCCGCGTCGGGGACTCAGGTGAAGTCGAGGTCGCCCGTGCGGGTGCGCTTGAGCTCGAAGAAGTACGGGTAGTCGGCCAGCAGGCGGGCGCCGTCGAAGACCTTGCCGGCCTCCTCCCCCTTCGGGATCTTGGTCAGCACGGGGCCGAAGAAGGCGACGCCGTCGATGTGGATGGTCGGCGTGCCGACGTCCATGCCGACCGGGTCCATGCCGCGGTGGTGGCTGGCCTTGAGCTCCTCGTCGTACTCCGTCGACGTGGCCGCCTCGGCCAGCTCGGCGGGCAGACCGGCCTCCTCGAGAGCGGCCTTGATCGCGCCCTCGTAGTCCTTGTTCGCCTCGTTGTGGAAGCGGGTGCCGAGCGCGGTGTACAGCGGCAGCAGCACCTTGTTGCCGTGCGCCTTCTCCGCGGCGATGGCCACGCGGACCGGGCCCCAGGCCTTGTCGAGCATCTGGCGGTACTCCGCCGGCAGGTCGCGGCCCTCGTTGAGGACGGCGAGGCTCATCACGTGGAAGCTCAGGTCGATGTCGCGGACCTTCTCGACCTCGAGGATCCAGCGGGACGTGATCCACGCGAACGGACAGACCGGGTCGAAGTAGAAGTCGACCTTCGCCTTGGCCTCTGACGACATGTGCAAGCCCCAATTCTTGTTCACGGTGGGTGCGGGGCGCCACGAAGGCACGCCCCGAACAGACCAACAAACGCCGACCGGCGCCTCTTCCCGATCCTGGAGTCCACTTGCGGCGGCGTCACGTGATTGGATGCGTGAGGTCGTGTCACGGACACGGCGACTTCCCATTCCGACGACGTCGGTGTCGAGCACGGGGACGCCGGCAGACGAGGTGACCAGTGGCGGCACCCAACCTCACTCGCGACCAGGCCCAGCAGCGCGCGGCGCTGCTGGAAGTCGACTCCTACCGGATCGAGCTGGACCTGACCGACGGCGGCGGCAAGCCGGGGTCGGAGACGTTCCGCTCGACGTCGACGGTTGCGTTCCGCAGCCTGGCGGCGGGGGCGTCCACCTGGATCGACATCGTGGCCGCCACCGTGCACCGGGCCGTCCTCAACGGTGTGGAGCTGGACGTCTCCGGCTACCGCGAGGAGGACGGCATCCCGCTGCCCGACCTCGCGGAGACCAACGAGCTGACGATCGAGGCCGACTGCCGGTACATGAACACCGGCGAGGGCCTGCACCGCTTCGTCGACCCGGTCGACGGCAGCGTCTACCTGTACTCGCAGTTCGAGACGGCCGACGCCAAGCGGATGTTCGGCTGCTTCGACCAGCCCGACCTGAAGGCCGTCTACGACCTCACCGTGACGTCGCCGTCGGACTGGAAGGTCATCTCCAACTCCGCGATCGAGTCCACAGAGGACGCCGCGGGCGGCGCTGACAAGCACACCTTCGGCACGACCAAGCCGATGTCGACGTACCTGGTCGCGCTGGTCGCGGGCCCGTACGCGGAGTGGCGCGACGAGTTCACCGACGGCGACTCCACGATTCCCCTCGGCCTGTACTGCCGCGCCTCGCTCGCGCCGCACATGGACGCCGAGCGGCTGTTCACCGAGACCAAGCAGGGTTTCGGGTTCTACCACGAGGCGTTCGGCGTCAAGTACCCGTTCGGCAAGTACGACCAGTGCTTCGTGCCGGAGTTCAACGCGGGCGCGATGGAGAACGCGGGCTGCGTGACCTTCCTGGAGGACTACGTCTTCCGCAGCCGCGTGACCCGCTACCTCTACGAGCGCCGCTCCGAGACCGTGCTGCACGAGATGGCGCACATGTGGTTCGGCGACCTCGTGACGATGCGCTGGTGGGACGACCTGTGGCTGAACGAGTCGTTCGCCACCTGGGCGTCGGTGCTCGCGCAGGCCGAGGCCACCGAGTACAAGCACGCGTGGACGACGTTCGCGAAGATCGAGAAGTCGTGGGCCTACCGGCAGGACCAGCTGCCCTCGACGCACCCGGTCGCGGCGGACATCCCGGACCTGCAGGCGGTCGAGGTCAACTTCGACGGCATCACCTACGCCAAGGGCGCCTCGGTGCTCAAGCAGCTGGTGGCCTACGTGGGGCTGGACAACTTCCTGGCCGGGCTGCGGGTGTACTTCGCCAAGCACGCGTGGGGCAACGCGACCCTGGCCGACCTGCTCGGCGCGCTGGAGGAGGCGTCGAGCCGCGACCTGTCGTGGTGGAGCGCGCAGTGGCTGGAGACGACGGGCCTGAACCCGTTGCGCCCCAAGTTCTCCGTGGACACCAACGGCAACTTCGCCGACTTCGCCGTGCTGCAGAGCGGGGCCCGGCCGGGCGCCGGCGAGCTGCGCACGCACCGGATCGCGGTCGGCGTGTACGACGACGACGGCAGCGGCAAGCTGGTGCGCACGCGGCGGGTGGAGCTGGACATCACCGGTGAGCGCACCGAGGTGCCCGACCTGGTGGGGCTCCCGCGCGGCAAGCTGGTGCTGGTCAACGACGACGACCTCACCTACTGCACGATGCGGCTCGACCCGGACTCGCTCACGACGCTGGTCGACCGGATCTCCGACATCGCCGAGCCGCTGCCGCGCACGCTGTGCTGGTCCGCGGTGTGGGAGATGACCCGCGAGGCCGAGCTGAAGGCCCGCGACTTCGTGAACCTCGTGCTGGGCGGGCTGCACTCGGAGACCGAGGTCGGCGTGGTGCAGCGGCTGCTGCTGCAGGCGCAGACCGCGCTGTCGTCCTACGCCGACGCCTCGTGGCGCGACGAGGGCTGGCGCCGGTTCACTACCAAGACCCTGGAGCTGGTGCGCGCCGCCGAGCCGGGCTCCGACCACCAGCTGGCGTTCGCGAACGCGCTGGCGGGCTCGGTGCTCGACGACGAGGCGCTGGCCGTGGTGCGCGGCTGGTACGACGGCTCGGACGTGCTGGAGGGCCTGGAGGTCGACACCGACCTGCGCTGGCGGCTGCTCCAGGCGCTCGTCGCGCACGGCGCGGCCGGTCTCGACGAGATCGCCGCCGAGGAGGAGCGCGACCCCACCGCCACCGGTCGTCGGCGCGCCGAGTCCTCGCGGGCGCTGCGCCCGACGGTCGAGGCCAAGGACGAGGCGTGGGACCGGGCGGTCAACGACGACGAGCTGCCGAACGCGGTCAGCGAGGCCATCATCGCCGGCATCCCGCACGCGTCCCAGAAGGCGCTGCTCGCCCCGTACGTCGAGCGGTACTTCGCCGACGTGACCGGGGTGTGGGAACGGCGCTCCAGCGAACGCGCCCAGTCGATGGTCGTCGGACTCTTCCCGGCGTGGTCCATCACACCCGAGACGGTGACCGCGTCCGACGAGTGGCTCGCCTCGGCGGACCACCCGCCGGCTCTGCGCAGGCTCGTGTCGGAAGGCCGCGCGGGCATCGTGCGCGCACTGGCGGCACAGGAGTTCGACCGGTCCTGACGGCTCGGCGGGGTGGGAACGCACGGCCTCCCACCCCGCCGGTACCGGACGTTTTTCCCAGTTCTCCGGTTACGCCCAGTACGGTTCTCGTCCGGAACGACCGGAGGCCGCACCCGTGTCGGGGTGCGGCCTCCGGTGCGTCGTGGGACTGGTCAGGCCTTGGGGGCGGAGCCCGCCTGGTCGGTGAGCATGCGCAGGCCGCCGATGAGGCCACCGGCGAGGTCGCCCTCCTTGAAGGAGGCGACCATGCTCATGACCGCGAGCTTCGCGCCGCGGTCGGGGATGCGGCGGCGGGACTCCTCGCCGGTGACGATCTCGACGACGCGCTGGCCGGGCGAGACCGCGATGAGGACCGCGTGCGAGGCGCGCGCGCCGACGGTGGAGTGCATCTCCTCGGCGGTGGCGCGGGTGTCGTCCGCGAGGTCGCCGAGGTACACGCTGAAGTCCAGGCCGGTCTCGCGGCTGGACAGGGTGAGGGCCTCGTCGAGGCTCGCGAGCTGGCTCGGGGTGAACGGCACGGCGGGCGCGTGCGGCTCGTACATGCGCGCGACGGACAGCCTGCCGCTGTTGGTGATCACCTCGCCGACGGCCAGGTCGGACGGGTCTTCCTGCGCGCGGCGGGCTACGACGACGTCACCAGTTGCCACGGGCACCTCCCCTGGCAGTGCGTGCGGGGACGCCCTCGCCGGCCGGGGCCGCGTCGGACGTCTGGTGGGTCGAGCTGACCCCGGCCGGGTTTCCGCTCCACCACACCGGTGCGTAGCCCCACTCCTGCCCAGGGCGGTACCGGGTGATGCGGGTGGCCTTAGGCCTCAGCGTCAGTAGCGTGATCACGCCGTAGATGGCCAGCGGGATCAGCGCGAAGACGAGCACGGTCTCCACGATGGTCACGGCGGCTACGGTAACCGATCGCCCACGTGGCGGCGCCCTCAGGTGCGCATGAGCGGGCGCGCGAGGACGGTGGCGGTGATCACGGTCGCCGCGCCCGCCACCAGGTAGACCGCGCCGAGCGACGTGGACACGGCCAGCGGGCCCGCGACGGCGGCGCCGACCGGCGACAGCCCCCAGGTGAGGACGCGGTACGCGCTGGAGACGCGGCCCATCAGCGGGACCGGGGTCAGGCGCTGCCTGCGGGTGGCGGACAGGACGTTCCAGCCCGCCGACGCGACGCCGAACAGGAGCACGGCGACCACGCCGACCGAGACCAGCGGCACGGCCCCGTACAGGGCGAACGCGGCCCCCAGCAGCACCAGCGCGCCGACCATGACGGGGCCGACGCCGAACCGGGCGGCCAGCGCCGGGCTCGTGCGGGCGCCCGCGAGCGCGCCGAGGGAGAGCACCACCACAAGCCACGGCACCGCCGACGGCGGCAGGCCGAGCTCGGTGACCGCGTACAGGGCGAACATGGCGTTGACCGCCGACGCGCAGACCGCCGTCACGCCCACGGCGACCACGAGCACCCGCAGCTCGGGCGACCGGAAGAGGAAGCCCGCGCCCTCGGCGAGCTGGGCGCGCAGGTTCGTGCGCGGCGGGCGGTCGGGCGCGACCTCGGGCAGCCGGAACACGAAGTACGCGGCCACCACGAACGTCAGCGCGTCCAGGGCGAAGCAGGCGGCGGGCTGCCACCAGAACAGGGCGCTCGCGGCGAGCGGGCCGACCAGGTCCATGCCGACCGTCTCGACGGTCACGAACCGGCCGTTGGCCTGCTCCAGCTCGGCCGGCCCGGCCAGCTCGACCAGCAGCACCTGCGACGCCGTGTCGGCGAACGTCTCCGCGGCGGTGAGCAGGAACGCGCACCCGCACAGCAGGGCCACGCCCGCCCGGTCGGTGTACACCGCGAGGGCGAGCAGCGCCGTGACCACGGCCCGGAACGCGTGCGCGACGGCGACCACCCGGCGGGGCGGCCACCGGTCGACCAGGACACCGGCGGGCAGCGCGACCAGCAGCCACGGCAGCGCCATCGCGACGGCCACCGCGGAGGCCGCCAGCGGGCTGCGGGTGCTGATCGCGGTGTAGAGCGGGAGCGCGACCGTGCGCACCCCGTCCCCCACCAACGACGTCGCCCAGGCACCGGTCAGCCGCCGGAACTCCGGCGTCCGCACACCCGTCGCCCGGAGCGCGTCGACCACGGCACGACCTCGTTTCCGACCTCGGCGGCGAGGGAACTCCCCTGAAGCTACGCACCGTGTCCAGACGGTGACAATCGCACCAACGAAGGCCGTTCACGCGGGTCAACGGCTACGACCGGACGGTCTGCGACCGTACGGCGGCGCGCGGCGGCCGGTTTGGCGTCTTGTCATCGGGCCACTCGGCTTCTAGCTTTTCACCTATACGGGTCTTGCATTTCCTCTATCGACCATAATTCGAGCTTCAGCGCGTCCAGGAGGACACCACATGTACACGATCCCCGCTGTCCAGGCCCCCTCCGTCACCCTTTCGAAGTACGGCCAGGTAGCGCACAGCGTTACCACTGTTCAGCGGCGCGATCAGGCTGTTGCGTCCGTTCGGATCACCATGGACGACTCCGTTCGGATCACGCGACGCGACTCCGTTCGGATCACGGCGGCCGCGGATTCGGTTCGGATCACCGCACAGGGCGAGTCGGTGCGCATCACGGCGCTGGACTCCGTGCGGATCACCGCTTCGTCCGGTTCGGTGCGGATCACGGCCCGCGACTCCGTCCGGATCACCGCCCGCGACTCGGTGCGCATCACCGCGCGTGACTCCGTGCGGATCACGGCACGGGAGGACTCGGTCCGGATCACGGCGCTCGACTCGGTCCGGATCACCGCGCGGGAGGACTCGGTGCGCATCACCGCGCACGACGACTCCGTCCGCATCACGGCTCAGGCGGACTCCGTGCGCATCACCGCGCACGACGACTCGGTGCGGATCACCGCGAGCGACTCCGTTCGGATCACCGCACACGAGGACTCCGTGCGGATCACCGCGCACGAGGACTCCGTGCGGATCACCGCGCACGAGGACTCCGTGCGCATCACCGCGGACGGCTCGGTGCGCATCACGGCGCGCCGCGACGAGCTCGCGCTGGCGGCCTGAGGACCGGACCGCCCGCGAGCACGGCCACCCTCAGCACCGCAGGCGCGAGCCCGCCGGACTAGGCAGCGGGCTCGCCGAGGTAGGGCAACCAGAGCGGATCGGCCTCGGTGACGCCTGCCAGCAACCGCCAGTGCGGCCCCCTGGGCGCGTTCGGCACGACGCGGAGCCGCCACCCCAGCTCGGACAGCAGCTTGTCCGCCTTGCGGTGGTTGCACTTCGCGCAGCACGCGACGCAGTTCTGCCAGGTGTGGGGCCCACCCCGGCTGCGCGGGACGACGTGGTCGATCGTCTCGGCCCGACCGCCGCAGTACGCGCACCGGAAGCGGTCCCGGTGCATCAACCCGGCCCTGGTCAACGGAACGCGCCCCCGGTAGGGGACGCGCACGTAGGTACTGAGCCGGATCACGGACGGCACTATGACCTCGGCCGACGACGAGTGGACCATGGATCCCGCGGGATCCCCGTGGACGACCTCGGCCTTGCCGCAGACGACGAGCACGACCGCGCGGCGCAGCGACAGCGCGGTGAGGGGCTCGAACGTGGCGTTGAGCAGGAGCACTTTTCTTCTACCCCAGGGGAACACGACCGGTGCGTGACCGGTACCCTCCCCATTGCGGTCCCCGTCGTCCGACACGGAGCGGACGATGGCCTGTTTTTGGCCAGCAGGGACCCTCGGCGCTACCCCGGCCGTAGTCAGGGCGCCGATCGGGGTCGGTTGTCGGTCTGGCACGCGACCACCTCCACCGGTACAGCCATAGCAGACCACAGATCACCCCCAAAAGGCACGTGTCCCAGCACACCTGAGATCGAAATGTGGGCGAACGCGGGCCTAACGGTGATGGTTTTCAACCAACGCTACGCTTCGCGGGGTGACTGAGGTTCCTTCCGCAGCTCTGCCTGCGACGATGACCTACCCGGCCGCCGTTCGGCTCGACCTCGTCGAGCACCTGCACGGCCGACCGGTGGCGGACCCCTACCGCTGGCTGGAGGACGCCGCGGACCCCCGTACGGCCGAGTGGTCGGCCGCGCAGGACGTCCTGGCCCGGTCGTGGCTGGACGCGCTGCCCGGCCGCGAGGCGCTCGGCGGGCGCCTGCGGGAGCTGACGCGGACCGGCTCGGTGTCCACGCCGACGTGGCGGGCGGGCCGGGCGTTCTTCACCCGCCGCGGCCCGGACCAGGACCACCCGGTGCTGCACGTGCGCGAGGCCGACGGCACCGAGCGCGTGCTGCTCGACGTGAGCGCGCTGGACCCGTCCGGGCGCACGACGCTGGACGCGTGGTCGCCCAGCGACGAGGGCACCCTGCTGGCCTACCAGGTGTCGGTCGGCGGGAACGAGCAGTCGCTGCTGCACGTGCTCGACGTCGACTCCGGCGAGCTCGTCGAGGGCCCGATCGACCGCTGCCGCTACTCCCCCGTCGGCTGGCTGCCCGGCGGCGAGGAGTTCTACTACGTCCGCCAGCTCGACCCCGCGGACCTGCCGGAGGACGAGCGGCTGTTCCACCGCCGCGTGTGGCGGCACCGGGTGGGCGCGGACCCGGCGACCGACGTGCGGGTGCACGGCGACGGCCTGGACCACACCTACTACTACGGGCTCAGCGTGTCGCCCGGCGGCCGGTGGCTGGTCGTGAGCGGCAAGCCCGGCACGGTCCGCCGCGACTCGGTGTGGATCGCGGACCTGCACGGCGACGCGGAGCTGCGCCCGGTGGTCGACGCCGACGCCGGTGCCCAGTGCACGGCGTGGGTCGCCCGCGACGGCAGGCTCTACCTCCACACGTCGCTGGACGCGCCGCGGTTCCGGCTGTGCGCGACGGATCCGGTCACCCCGACCCCGGAGCACTGGGTGGACGTGGTCGCCGAGCAGGACGACTCGGTGCTCGACGGCGCGAAGTGGCTGGACGGCGCGCTGGTCGTGCTGCGGACCCGGCACGCGGTGTCCGAGCTGCACCTGCACGACCCGGTCACCGGCGAGCACCGCGGCCCGATCCCGTTGCCCAGCACCGGCTCCGTGCACGGCATGTCCATTGTGGACGACGGTCCCGCCGACGACGTGTGGTTCGGCTACTCCGACTTCGTCACGCCGATGTCGGTGTTGCGCTACTCCCTGTCGCGCGGCACGACCGAGGTGCACGAGGCCGCGCCGGGCGCGGTCGAGCTGCCGGATGTGGTCACGCAGCAGCTGGAGTACACCTCCATGGACGGCACCACCGTGCGGATGTTCGTGGTGTCCGGCGAACGCAGCCCCGACGAGCCCCGGCCGACGCTGCTGTCGGGCTACGGCGGGTTCGCCGTCGGCCGCGGCCCCGGCTACAGCGCGACGACGCTGGCATGGGTCGAGGCGGGCGGCGTGTGGGTGCACGCGTCGCTGCGCGGCGGCGACGAGGAGGGCGAGCAGTGGCACCGCGCCGGGATGCGCGAGCACAAGCAGAACGTGTTCGACGACTTCCACGCCGCGGCCGAGCGGCTGGTGCGCGACGGGTGGACCACCCCGCAGCAGTTGGCGATCATGGGCGGCTCCAACGGCGGCCTGCTCGTCGGCGCCGCGCTGACCCAGCGACCGGAGCTGTACGCGGCCGTGGTGTGCTCGGCCCCGCTGCTGGACATGGTGCGGTACGAGAACTTCCTGCTGGGCAGGCTGTGGGCCGAGGAGTACGGCACGGCCGCGGTGGCCGAAGAGTTCACGTGGCTTTCGTCCTACTCCCCGTACCACCAAGTGCGCCCGGAAGTTGAGTACCCTTCGGTGCTGTTCACGGTGTTCGAGTCGGACAGCCGAGTGGACCCCAACCACGCCCGGAAGATGTGCGCGGCACTGCAGCACGCCAGCGCGTCCGACGCGACGAAGCGCCCGGTGCTGGTCCGCCGGGAGACCGAGGTGGGGCACGCGGGCCGTTCGGTCGGCCGCGCGGTGGGCTTGGCCGTGGACCAGGTGACCTTCCTCGCCCACGCGACGGGGCTGAACTTGTAGGAGGACGACGTTCGTGCAGGGACTGGATGACGCCAAGCAGGCGCTGGCCATCGACTGGTGGGTGGAGAACGGGCCGAAGCTCGCCCAGGCGGGGCTGCGCATCGCGCTGATCCTGCTGATCGCGATCGTGGTCCGCTGGCTCATCCGGCGCCTGATCGACCGGCTCACCAGGGGAGGCGAGGCCGACCGCAAGCCGTCGCTGCTGCGCCCCCTGCGGGAACGCGCTCCGCAGGCCCTGGGCGCGCTGGTGTCGGAACGCCGGGACCAGCGCGCCAAGACCATCGGCTCGGTGCTGAAGTCCGTGACCACCATGGGCGTCTTCGGCATCGCGTTCATCCAGGTGCTCACCGAGCTGGGCATGAACGTGGCGCCGATCCTGACGTCTGCGGGCATCCTCGGCGTGGCGATCGGCTTCGGCGCGCAGAACCTGGTGAAGGACTTCCTGTCCGGGATGTTCATGATGCTGGAGGACCAGTACGGCGTCGGCGACGTCGTGGACCTCGGTCCCGCGACCGGCACCGTGGAGGCGGTGGGCCTGCGGATCACCACGATCCGCGACGGCAACGGCACGGTCTGGTACGTCCGCAACGGCGAGATCCTGCGCGTCGGCAACTCCAGCCAGGGTTTCGCGGTCGCGGTCGTCGACCTGCCGCTGGCCTACGGCTCGAACCTGGCCGACGCCAGCGAGGTGCTGGAGCGCGTGTCCCTGGAGGCGACCGAGGAGGAGCCGCTGTCCAAGGACGTCATCGACAAGCCGCAGGTGCTCGGTGTGGAGAAGGTCACCGTGGACGGGATCACCATGCGCGTCACGGTGAAGGTGCGGCCCGGCCGCCAGTGGTCGGTGCAGCGGGCGTTGCGCGCGAAACTCATGCCCGCCTTGGAGAAGTCGGGCGTGACCACGGTCAAGTCGTAGCCGGTTTGCGCTGTTGGGGCCGCCGGGGCTTCCTTTGGTGGCCCCGACACCGGCCCCCCGACGAGCGCGCGGGCCGGTGCGTGAGTCAGGATGGACGAGTGGCCACTCCGGAGAACTTCTACGAAGCGGTGGGCGGGTACGACACCTTCCACCGCATCGTCGCGCGCTTCTACCAGGAGGTGGCGACCGACGAGGTGCTGCGACCGCTGTACCCGGAGGAGGACCTCGGCCCCGCCGAGGAGCGCTTCCGGATGTTCCTCATGCAGTACTGGGGCGGTCCGCACACCTACTCCGACCAGCGCGGCCACCCGAGGCTTCGGATGCGGCACCAGCCGTTCTCCATCGGCCCGGTCGAACGCGACGCCTGGCTGCGCTGCATGAAGATCGCCGTCGACGAGGAGGACCTGGCGCCCGAGCACCGCGCGCAGCTCTGGGCCTACCTGGAGATGGCCGCGAACAGCCTCATGAACGCCTGGGTCTGACCCCCTCCACCACCGCGCCCGGCCCCCGGATGGGGAGACCCACGCCACCCCGAATGGCAGGATGAACACTCGTGCGACGATCCTCCGACCTCCAACCAGAGATCGCCGACGAGTCCGCCTGGTGGCGCGACGCGGTGTTCTACCAGGTGTACGTCCGCTCCTTCGCCGACTCGAACAACGACGGCATCGGCG
Organism: Umezawaea tangerina; assembly: GCF_003002815.1. Lineage (GTDB taxonomy): Bacteria > Actinomycetota > Actinomycetes > Mycobacteriales > Pseudonocardiaceae > Umezawaea > Umezawaea tangerina. The sequence goes on from NZ_PVTF01000012.1 coordinate 244,631, forward strand.
ACCTGGACGGCATCCGCTCCCGGCTCGGCTACCTGGAGCTGCTGGGCGTCGACGCGCTGTGGCTGACGCCGTTCTACCGCTCGCCGATGGCCGACCACGGCTACGACGTGTCGCACCCCAGGGACGTGGACCCGATGTTCGGCGACCTGGCCGCGTTCGACGCGCTGGTCGCCGACGCGCACTCGCACAACATGCGGATCACCATCGACCTGGTCCCGAACCACACCAGCGACCGGCACGACTGGTTCCAGGCGGCGCTCGCCGCGGGACCCGGCAGCCGTGAGCGCTCGCGCTACGTCTTCCGCGACGGCTCGGGCTACGACGGCTCGCAGCCGCCGAACAACTGGACGAGCATCTTCGGCGGGCCCGCGTGGACCCGCGTCCGCGACGGCCAGTGGTACCTGCACCTGTTCGCCCCGCAGCAGCCGGACCTGAACTGGGACAACCCGGAGGTCCACGCCGACCTGGAGCAGACGCTGCGGTTCTGGCTCGACCGCGGGGTCGACGGCTTCCGCATCGACGTGGCGCACGGCATGGCGAAGCCCTTCGACCTGCCGAACATGGACCCGCGCTCGCTCGGCACGTCCGGGGTGCTCAGGGATGACGTCCGCGACCCCCGGTTCGACGACGACGGCGTGCACGAGATCCACCGGATGATCCGCAAGGTCCTGGACTCCTACCCCGGCCGGATGGCCGTCGGCGAGGTCTGGGTGACCGACGACGAGCGGTTCGCCCGCTACATCCGGCCCGACGAGCTGCACCTGGCGTTCAACTTCCGGCTGGTCGAGGCCGGGTTCGACGCCGACCAGGTGCGGTCGGCGATCGACCACTCCCTGGGCGCCGTCCAGCCGCTGGGCACACCGCCCACGTGGACGCTGTCGAACCACGACGTGGTGCGGCACGTGACCCGCTACGGCGGCGGGGCGCTCGGCGAGAAGCGGGCGCGGGCGATGATCCTGGTGGAGCTGGCGCTGCCCGGCGTCGTGTACCTGTACAACGGCGAGGAGCTGGGCCTGCCGAACGTCGAGCTGCCCGAGTGGGCGCTGCAGGACCCGACCTGGGAGCGCTCCGGGCACACCGAGCGCGGGCGGGACGGCTGCCGCGTGCCGATCCCGTGGGAGGGCGACGTCCCGCCGTTCGGGTTCTCGCAGAACGCGCACACGTGGCTGCCGGTACCCAACGAGTGGAACCACCTGACGGCCGAGGCGCAGCTCGAAGACCCCGGTTCGATGCTGTCGCTCTACCGGCACGCCTTGGAGCTGCGCAAGACGCAGCAGGCGATCTCGGGTGACGAGCTGGAGTGGTACGGCGCCCCTCCCGGCTGCTTCGCGTTCCGCCGCAAGGGCGGGGGGCTCATCTGCGCCCTCAACACCTCCGGCGCGTCGGTCCCGTTGCCGCCCGGCGAGATCCTGATCTCCAGCGGTCCCATGGACGGCGCGCAGCTGCCCCCGGACACCTCGGTGTGGCTGGTCTGACGGCGGGTGCTCAGCGGCCGTCCAGGCGCGGGTGGTCCTCGCCGAAGACCATCGGGTGCCGCTCGCACTGCTCGATGAACTCCGCCGGGAAGCCGACGGAGAAGCCGGTCGCGGAGTCCAGGCGCAGCACGGCCTCCGGTGGCAGCACGTCCACGGCGCCCAGGTCGTCGGCCAGCTGCTCGACCGTGCCGGCGCTCGACCGTGCCGGCGCCGATGATCGGGTGCACGGACCGGGACTTGGCCAGGTACCAGGCGATCGCCACCTGCGCCGGGGTGGCGGAGACGCCGGCGGCCACCTCGCGCACGGTCTCCTCGATCGGCGTGTGCCGGTCCCGCACGTGCACCCAGTACACGTCGACGTGGTCGACGCGCAGCCGCCGGAGGCTGTTGTCCAGTGAGCGCATCAGGTTCTTGCGGTGGTTGCCCGCGGCGTTGAGGTCCGCGGTCAGGCGGTGGGCGTCGTCGGTAGCGAACCCCGTGGCGCCCAGGAACAGTTCGGAGACCCGAAGGCCCGTCCTCCCGAAAAGCCGGTACCTCGTCACGACTCCCGACCGGTCGCGCCGTTCCCCACGGTGGTCGTCGCGCGAGTGTTCACGCGCGCGGCGCCGCGTGTCCACCGCGTCGGGTCACGCCGGGTGCAGGACGGTGTCGGGGCGGGGTTCGCGGGCCTCGCGGCAGCCGTGGCGTTCGAAGATCGACAACGCCTCGGCCCACGTGCGGTCCGAGGCGTCGGCCTCGCCGAGCGCGGCCTGGACGGTGGCGAGGTCGCGGAGCGTGCGGGCGCGCCAGACCGGCAGGCCGAGCGCGGTCCACCACTGCAGGGAGCGTTCGAGGTAGCGGTGCGCGACCTCGGGCCTGCCCACGGCCAGCTCGAGCTCGCCCAGGGTGCGCAGCAGCAACGCCTGGCCGAAGCCGTCCTGCATGTCGTTGCACGTCGCCAGGCACTCCAGCAGGTCGCTGCGGACGGCGTCGCCGCGGCCCTGGCGGATGCGGACCTTCGCCAGCGCCTGCACGGCGTAGGCCGACATCAGCCGGTCGCCGAGGCGGCGCAGGGTGTCGACGGCCACCTCGCCGCGGCGGGCGGCCTCGTCGTACCTGCCCGCGGCGCGGTGCACGATCGCGAGCGAGCGGTGCGCGATGGCGGTGCCGCGGCGGTCGCCGAACGACTCGTAGGTCGCCAGGGTCCGCTCGCACGCCTCCAGGGCGGCGTCCAGCTCGCCCTGTTCGGTCAGCACCCGGCCGAGCTCGTGCACGGCCTGGGCGACGGCGTGCGGCTCGCCGAGGGCGCGCAGCTCGGCCAGTGCGAGGTCGAGGGACTCGCGGGACTTCGCCAGCAGGCCGTGCTCGCGCTGCACGGTGCTCAACGCCAGCCGCGCCGACGCCTGGCCGTGCGCGTCGGAGGTGTGCGCGTACGCCTCCAGCGCCTGCTCGTAGTACAGGGCGGCCTCGTCGAAGCGGTCCTGCTCGTAGCGCAGCCAGCCGAGCCCCGCGAGCAGCCGGGCCTCGCCGTCGCGGTCGCCGACCCGGCGGGCGGCCTCCAGCGCGGCGGAGTGGGTGCGCCACCACTGGCCGAACAGGTTGCGCACCGAGAACCGCGACGAGCACAGGGCCGCGGCGAGCCGGGTCGCGATGTCGGTGAGGTCCAGCTCGCTGATCCGCTCGACCACGCCGACCAGGTCGGTCTGCTCGGCGTCGAACCAGGCCTCCGGGTCGGTCAGCAGCTCGTCGGTGAGGTCCTGCCCCAGGTAGGACGACGTGCTCGGCTGGGCGGAGACCTCCAGGGTGGCGTGCGGCATCCGTTGACCCGCGGTCTCGACGAGGGCCAGCCAGCACTCGGCCGCGCGCGTGCACGCCGCCCTGACCTCGGCGCCGGACTCCTCGGCCTCCCCGCGCTCGCGGGCGAACGCGCGGGTCAGGTCGTGCAGCTGGTAGCGGAGCGCGCCGCTCTCGTCGCTGGTCACGACGTCGAGCAGCTGCGCGTCGACGAGCCGTTCGACGACCTCCTCGCCGTCCTCGGGCGAGCAGTCGATCAGCGGGGCGACCAGCCAGCCGCCGAACGTGGACACGTCGAGCAGCCCGATCCGGCGCAGCGCGGCCCGTTCCCGCTCGGCCAGGCCGTCGTAGCTCAGCGCGAGGCTGCCGCGGACCTCCAGGTCGCCCATCGTCAGCTCCTGGAGCACCCGGCGCTGCACGCGCAGCCGTTCGGCCAACCGGGAGAGCTTCCAGTGCGGCCGGGCGGCCAGGCGCGCGCCCGCGATGCGCACGGCCAGCGGCAGCCGTCCGCACAGCCGCACGAGGTCGTGCGCGGCGTCCGGCTCGGCCGCGGCCCGGCCGTCGCCGATGACCCGGTCCAGCAGCTCGAACGCCGCCGCGTCGTCGAGGACGCTCAGGTCCAGCTGGGAGGCGCCACCGAGCGCCCCGAGCCGTTCCCGGCTGGTCACGAGCACCGCGCAGGCCGCGCCGCCGGGCAGCAGCGGGCGGACCTGGCGCTCGTCGGCGGCGTTGTCCAGGACCACCAGGACCCGCCGGTCGGCCAGCAGCGTGCGGTAGAGGCGGGCGCGTTCGTCCAGGTCGGCCGGGATCGCCGCGTCGGCCACGCCGAGCGCGCGCAGGAACCCCGCGAGCACTTCGGCGGGGTCGGCCCGCACGGCCTGGACACCGCGCAGCGTGGCGTAGAGCTGGCCGTCCGGGAAGTGCGCGCGGACGGCGTGCGCGACGTGCATGGCCAACGTCGACTTGCCCGCACCCGGCTTGCCGGAGATCGCGCACAGCCGGACCGCGGTGCCCTCCGCCGACAGGTGCCCGGTCAGCTCGGCGACCTCGGCCGACCGGCCGGTGAAGTCGGCGATGTCGAACGGCAGCTGGCTCGGCCGGTGCGGCACGACCGGCGGCTCCGCGGCGTCCGGCCTCGACGCGGCAGGGGCGGTGGGCCCGTCGTCGGCGCGCAGGATCCGGTCGTGCGTCGACCGCAGCGCCTGCCCCGGTTCCAGGCCCAGCTCGTCCAGCAGGACCCGGCGGCCCTCCTGGTAACAGGCGAGGGCGTCCGCCTGCCTGCCCGACTGGTAGAGCGCCAGCATGAGCTGGCTGCGCAGGCGTTCGCGCAACGGGTGCGCGGTGACGGCGGCGCTCAGCTCGGGGACCAGCGCGTCACCGCGGCCGATCGCCAGGTCCGCGTCCACCCGGTCCTCCAGGGCGGCCAGCCGCAGCTCCTCCAGCCGGGACCGCTCGGCCTCGGCCCACGCTCCTTGAGCGCCGCCGAGGGCCGGTCCGCGCCACACCGACAGCGCGGCGGTGAAGCGCGCGGCGGCCTCCTCGATGTCACCCTCGGCCAGCGCCCGACGGCCGGCGCCGACCTCGGCGGTGAACACGTGCAGGTCGACCAGGTCCGACGCGGCGTCGAGCAGGTAACCGCCGCCGCTGCGGCCCAGCACGTCGGCGTCGTCGCCGAACGCCCGGCGCAGCGTGGACACGTAGGTGTAGACGGCGGCACGGGTCTGCTCCGGCGGGTCGTCACCCCAGACGGCGTCGACCAGCTGTTCCTGCGACACCACCCGGCCCGCGTGCACGGCCAGCAGCGCCAGCAGCGTGCGCGGCTTGGGCCCGCCGACCGGCACGGCGGTACCGGAGCGGTACGCCTCCACCGGTCCGAGGACCCGAAACTCCATGTGCTCCCCCAGCGGGCCGTGCACCGATCACCACCGTAGCCGTTCCGCCGACCGGGTGGCCCGCGCTCACACGAGCAGCGGGAGCATGGAGTGCCTGCGGCGGACGATCGCGCCGAACCGGGCGTCGATGCGCAGCCACGAGTCCGTGGCCGTCACGCGCACCTCGTCCTCCTCGGACGTGCCGAGGAAACCCATGCCGGACAACGCGAACAGGCACCGCAGCGGCACCTTCACGTCCAGTCCCGACCCGCTGACGGTGATCACCGTCTGGTCGAGCAGCGACGCGGGCGGCGTGCCGTGCGGGCCCGCGTTCTCCCGCGCCACCGCCACGCCCTCGTCCGCGAGACCGGACACGACGCTGCCGGGCAGCCGGTCCACCGGCAGCCACCCGGTCGTCGGGGGCAGGGCGGACCGCCACATCAGGTCCTTGGCCGGGCCGGGGTCGACCGTGGCGCTGCGCACGACGGCCAGCCCCATCAGCAGGTCGCTGCCCGACACCGTCACGTCCGACGGCTCCACCCGGCCCGCGACCGTGCGGGTGGCCAGCGCGTCGAACGGCGTCGCCACCCACGCGTCGACCAGCTCGCCCTCGGCCCGGTTGCGCAGCCGCACCACGGCCTGCGACTCCAACCGCACCGCGCGGGCGACGAAAGCACCGAGGTCGTCCCGCTCCGCGGGGTCGGCGAACACGAGTTCAGGCACCGTTACCTCCGGCACGCCAGCCCGCGAGGAAGTCGCGTTCGGCTTCGTCGAGACGCCTCGGCCGGGCGGCCGTCACGTTGTAGGGGACCATCAGGGTCTCCGCCTTGGTCACGACGACGCTGTCGTCGCCGCGCTGGTTGCGCACCGTGTAGTCGAGCAGGAACGACGCCGACCGCAGCTCGCGCACCGACATCTCCACCACGATCTCACCGCCGGTGAACACGATCGGCGTCAGGTAGTCCACCACCAGCCGCGCCACCACCATGCCGTTCGTCATGTCCGTCACCCCGTGCCGCGCGGCCTCGGTGAACAGCAGGTCGATGCGCGCCTCTTCGAGCAGCGTCACCGTGTTGGCGTGGTTGACGTGACCGAACGCGTCCATGTCCGACCACCGCGGACGTACCCCCGTGACGAACACACCCAACGGAACGCGCCTCCTGCAAGTCTGTGGAATCCGCCCAGCCTATCGAGTGTCCTCGCCGACCAGACGCCGGAGTTCGGCGGCCCGCGCCGGGACGAACGGGGTGATCACCGGCTCACCGCCCTCCTCCCGCCACGTGCCCACGACCAGGCCGTCCAGCAGCACGTGCGGGGTGAGGAAACCGCCACCGGTCTGGATCTTCGCGGTGTGTTCGGCGGGCAGGGCGAGGGTGCGGTCGCGGTAGCCGAGGAGGTAGGTGTCGAAGTGGCCGAGGAGCTTGATCCGGCGCTGCGGTTCGACGGGTTCGGTGCCTTTGTGGACCAGGCCGAAGCCGGTGTCCGCGTAGTCGTCGGGGTCGATCTCCTGGCGGACGCGACGGAGGGACAGGCCGCTCCAGGCGGCGAAGTCGGGGAGGGTGGCCGGGCCGTAGGCGGTGAGGTAGCGGCGGAAGAGGTCGGGGAGGCCGTTCGTGGTGCCGGTCTCCGTGGCGCTCTTGGTGTCGCTCTGCGGGTCGGTCTTCGGCAGGAGGTGGTAGGTGTCGTCGAGGCCGCGGTGGACCACCCCGGAGTTCGCCGCGAACGCCAGCAGGTGCGCGGGCGCCTGGCTCTTGGGGTCCAGCACGATTCCCACCTCGGCCAGTGCTCGCACGGTGGCCGGGCGGTCCTTGGGTTCGACCAGGATCTCCCGCAGCGCCTCCAGGGCCCGCGCGCAGAGACCGTCGTCCAGACCCAGCTGTTCCCGTCGCCGTTTGCCCGCCGCGATGGAGGTGGGGCCGAGGAGGCGCACGACCCAGGCCGCGTCGGCCGGGTGGAGGAGGTGCAGCGTGCCGCGCATCGCCCAGGTGCGGATGCCGTCCGTGGACAGGCCGCGGTTGCGGGCGGCGGTCGTGAGGGCGGGGACGTCTTGTGCTTGCAGGGCAAGGACGTCACGCAGGTCGGTCGCGGGGGCGACGAGGCGTTGCGCGCTCATCCGCGTGGCCAGGGCTTGCGCTGGGGTCATCGGGATGGTCACGGGGGCCGACTTCAGGTGTGGTTCGGGGTGCGCTGGTGGTCTTGGAGTGTGCGGGAGCGGGGGTACCCCGGTTGTGAGGACCCCCCGACGCACACCCTACGCAGGGGGTACGACAGTTTCGGGTGGGTGGTTTTCGGTGGGGTGGTGAGGGCCGTTGTTGTCGGTGCCCGTCGGTAGCGTGCGGTTCGGGGGGTCCTGGTTCTCGGGAGGCCCTTGGTGGGGTGCGCGGAAAAGGCTCGGGGTGTCAGGGTTCCGGCGGGAACCCTGACACCCCAAGGACTTTCGGCCTGCCGTCAGAGGACCATGCTGCGGATCTGGCGGGCTGCCACGGACAAGGTGGCGAGGTCGAGGCGGTTGGCCTGGTTGATCTCCTCGAGGGCCGCGCGGGCGCGGGTGAGGCGGGAGGCGTTCATCTGCTCCCAGGTGGCGATCTTCTCCTCCGGGCTGTCGCCGGGGTCGCTGATGCGCAGCACGTCGAGCGTGATGGCGCGCAGCGAGGAGTAGAAGTCGTCGCGCAGGGCGAGCCTGGCGAGGGCGTGCCAGCGGTTGCCGCGCTCCAGTGCGCTGACCGAGCTGAGCATGTGGTCCATGTCCAGGTGTTCGGACAGCGCGTGGTACAGCTCGGCGGTCTCCAGGTGCGAGCGCTCCGGGAGGAGACCGGTGCCGTCACCGGCCTCGCGTTCGGCGAGCTCGGCGATCTCGGTGATGTCGAGCAGGCTGTAGGTGAACAGCTGCGAGGCGACCCGGCACGCCAGGTCCTGCGAGACACCCGCGTTGACGAGGCGGGCGACGTGCAGGTCAAGCGAGGTGCGTTCCCGGCCCTGCAGCAGGTCCGGGACCTTGCCCGCCAGCTCGGCGACGACCCCGGCGAACCGGGAGATCGTGGACCCGACCTGGAGCGGCTGCGGGCGGTTGGAGAGCAGCCAGCGCGACGCGCGGTCGAGCAGGCGGCGCGACTCGAGGATCATCTCGTCGGCGACGCTGGTGGCGAGCACGTTGTCCAGGGAGCGGATCTCCTCCCAGTGCTCCTTGAGGCCGAAGATCTCGGTGACCACGGCGAACGCGCGGACCGCGTCGGTCGGGGACGCGCTGATCTCCTCGGTCAGGCGGAACGGGTAGGAGATGCCCGCGCCGTCGATGACCTCGTTGACGAGCACGGTCGTCGTGATCTGCTTGCGCAGCGGGTGCGCGGGGATCACGTCGTCGAAGCGCTCGCGCAGCTCGCTGGGGAAGTACCCCGGCAGCTTGCGGGCGAACGCGTCGATCTCCGGCAGGTCGCTGGCGAGCACGTCCTCCTTGAGCGCGAGCTTCACGTGCGCGAGCAGCGTGCACAGCTCGGGCGAGGTGAGGCCGCGGCCCGCCTTCTCCATCGCGCGGAACTCGGCGGCGCTGGGCAGCGCCTCCAGCTCGCGGTCGAGACCGGTGCGCTTCTCCAGGTCGGCGACCAGGCGCGCGTGCACCGACAGCATCGGCTCGGCGTGCGCCCGGCTGACGCCCATCACGGCGTTCTGCGAGTAGTTGTCCGCCAGCACGAGCTCGCCGACCTCGTCGGTCATCTGCCCGAGCAGCTCGTTGCGCTGCTCCTGGTCGAACTTGCCCTCGCGGACGAGCTGGTCCAGCAGGATCTTGATGTTGACCTCGTGGTCGGAGCAGTCGACACCGGCCGAGTTGTCCAGGGCGTCGGTGTTGACCTTGCCGCCCTTGCGGGCGAACTCGATCCGGCCGCGCTGGGTGAGGCCGAGGTTGCCGCCCTCGCCGACGACCTTCACCCGCAGGTCGGCGCCGTTGACGCGCAGGGCGTCGTTGGCCTTGTCGCCGACCTCGGAGTGCGTCTCGGTCGCCGCCTTCACGTACGTGCCGATGCCGCCGTTCCACAGCAGGTCGACCGGCGACAGCAGGATCGCCTTCATCAGCTCGTGCGGCGACAGCTTCTCGACGCCGTCGTCGATGCCGAGCGCCGCCCGCGCCTCGGCGCTGATCGGGATGGACTTGGCCGTGCGCGGCCACACCCCGCCGCCTGCGCTGACCAGGCCGAGGTCGTAGTCCGCCCACGACGAGCGGGGCAGCTCGAAGAGCCGCTTGCGCTCGGCGAACGACGGCGCCGCGACCGGGGTGGGGTCGATGAAGATGTGCCGGTGGTCGAACGCCGCGACCAGGCGGATGTGCTCGGACAGCAGCATGCCGTTGCCGAACACGTCACCGGACATGTCGCCGACGCCGACGACGGTGAACTCCTCGGACTGGGTGTTCACGTCCAGCTCGCGGAAGTTGCGCTTCACGCTCTCCCACGCGCCCTTGGCGGTGATGCCCATGGCCTTGTGGTCGTAGCCGACCGAGCCGCCGGAGGCGAACGCGTCGCCGAGCCAGAAGCCGTAGGAGATGGCGACCTCGTTGGCGATGTCGGAGAACTGGGCGGTGCCCTTGTCCGCCGCGACCACCAGGTAGGTGTCGTCGCCGTCGTGCCGGACGACCTGCGGCGCGGGGATGACCTTGCCCGAGTCGAGGTTGTCGGTCAGGTCCAGCAGACCGGAGATGAACTGGCGGTAGCAGGCGATGCCCTCGGCCAGGAACGCCTCGCGGTCCAGACCGGCGTCACCCGACGCGGCGGGCGGGCGCTTGACGACGAACCCGCCCTTGGCGCCGACCGGCACGATGACCGCGTTCTTCACGGCCTGCGCCTTGACCAGGCCGAGGACCTCCGTGCGGAAGTCCTCGCGCCGGTCCGACCAGCGCAGCCCGCCGCGCGCGACCGCGCCGAAGCGCAGGTGCACGCCCTCGATGCGGGGCGAGTACACGAAGATCTCGAACCGCGGCCGCGGCTGCGGCAGCTCCGGGATGGCCTGCGGGTTCAGCTTCACGGCCAGGTACGGCCGGGCGTCGCCGTCGGCGTCGCGGAAGAAGTAGTTCGTCCGCAGCGTGGCCTGCACGAGCGTGAGCAGGCTGCGCAGGATGCGGTCCGCGTCCAGGCTCGTCACGTCGTCGATCAGCTTCGCCAGGTTGCCGACCAGCGACTCGGTGCGGGCGTCGCGGCTCGCGTCGTCCAGCGCCGGGTCGAAGCGGGCCTCGAAGAGGCGCACGAGCTCGCTCGCGACCTCGGTGTGCCCGAGGACGACGTCCTCGATGTAGTCCTGGCTGTAGGGCGTGCCCGCCTGGCGCAGGTACTTCGCGTACGCGCGCAGCATCGCGGCCTGCTGCCAGGTCAGGCCGGCCTGGAGCACCAGCGTGTTGAAGCCGTCGACCTCCGCCTCACCGCGCCACGCGGCCGCGAACGCCTCCTGGAACCGGGTCTGCACGGTGTCCAGGTCGGAGCTGTTCAGCCGGTCCAGGATCTTCGACTCGATGCGCAGGCCGAAGTCGTAGATCCAGCACAGCACGCCGTCCTCGCGGGTGAGGTCGTACGGGCGCTCGTCGACCACGACGACACCCATGCGCTGGAGCATCGGCAGGACCTGCGACAACGTGATCCGGTCGCCCGCGAGGAACAGCTTGAACCGCCGCTCCCCCGCCTCGGCGTCCTGCGGCACGTAGAAGACCATGTCCAGGTCGCCCGGCCGGAGGGCCTCGATCCGGCGGAAGTCGGCGAGGCCGTCCGCGGCGGAGAAGTCCTCCTTGTAGGCCTCCGGGAAGGCCGCGGCGAACCGCTGGCCCTGCTCGTTGGCCGACTCGGTGCCCAGGCCGCCGCTCTGACCGCCGTCGCTCTGCTCGGCCAGCACGGCGTCGACCATCCGGTCGTCCCAGCTGCGCACGGCCTCGGCGAGCCGGTTCTGCAGGTCGACCGCGTCGACCTCGACCGTGCGGGCCGGGTCGGTGTGCACCATGAAGTGCACCCGCGCCAGGGCGGACTCCCCTATGCGGGCGCTGTACTCCAGGTTGACGCCGCCCAGCGCGTCGAGCAGCACCTCCTGCATGGCCAGCCGCGACGTCGTCGTGTAGCGGTCGCGCGGCAGGTACACCAGGCACGAGTAGAAGCGGCCGTACGGGTCGCGGCGCAGGAACAGCCGCAGCCTGCGGCGTTCGGCGAGCGCGATCACCCCCGCGACGGTCGCGTAGAGCGTGTCCGCGTCGACCGAGAACAGCTCGGTGCGCGGGTAGTTCTGGACCACCTCGAGCATCCGCTGGCCCGAGTACGAGTGCAGCGGGAAGCCCGCGCGGTGGATCACGTCGCGCACCCGGCGCTCGATGACCGGGATGTCGAGCACGTCCTCGTGCAGCGCGGTCGTGCCGAACACGCCGAGGAACCGGTGCTCGCCGGTGACCTGGCCGTCGGCGTCGAACGTCTTCACGCCCACGTAGTACGGGTACACCGAGCGGTGGACGCTCGACTGGGCGCTGGCCTGGGTCAGCACCAGCAGCTCGGGGGACAGCGCCTGCGCGCCCGCGTCCGGCCCGGCGGTCAGGCTGCGCGCCGCGAGGCTGTCCTGGCGCAGCACGCCGAGCCCGGAGGCGAGGACCGCGCGCAGCGCCGGTTCGCCGTCGGTGGCCGGGTCGTCGCGGATCAGCTCGTACTGGCGGTAGCCCAGGAAGGTGAAGTGGTCGTCGGCGAGCCAGCGCAGCAGCTTCGCGCCGTCGCTCGTCTCGTCGTGCGACAGCCGCGGCGGGTCGGCGTCCAGCTGGTCGGCGAGCTGCCGGGCGGTGGCCGTCATCTTGTCGGTGTCCTCGACGACCTCGCGGACGTCGTTGAGCACCGTGTGCAGCCTGGTCTCCAGCTCGCGGGCCCGGTCGGGGTCCGTGATCAGGTCGACCTCGATGTTCATCCACGACTCGGCGATCGTGTCCGCGGGCGGGGCCGACGGGTCCGCGAGCGGCAGGACCTCGTGCAGCTCACCAGTCACCGGGTCGCGGCGGACCACGACGATCGGGTGCACCACCCGCTGGACCTGCACACCGCCGCGGGTCAGCTCGGAGGCGACCGAGTCGACCAGGTACGGCATGTCGTCGGTGACGACCTGCACGACGGTGACCGGACAGGTCCACCCGTCGTGCGTGCGGGTCGGGTTGAGGATGCGCACGGCCGGGCGGCCGGGCACCCGCGACTCGGCGAGCTGGTGGTTGGACCGCACCGCGCCCAGCAGGTCCACGGGGTCGTCGTCGTTGACTTCCTCGGCGGGCACGTGGCGGTAGTACAAACGGATGAGATCGGCGAGTTCCGGCGCGGCGGCGGCAGCCCGTTCGATCAATTCATCCCGAACCTGCTCGGGGCTGGCCGAGCGGCTTTCGCCTGGCTCGGCACGGCCGGCGTCGAGCTCGGAACGGGACGGGGCTCCAGTCGAGGTCATGTTCAGGCGACTCTCCAAGCTATCCGGCACCTCTGTGTACCGGGTCCGGCCACCACAGTAGATGGCACGTCGGAACGGGGTGGCAATGCCCCGGTTACTGAATCGAACAACCTGGGTGACTTTCCGGAAAGCCGGGTAAAACGGCTTTTCCCGTCTTTATCGTCACTCCGGCTTTGTTACCGGCGGGAAACCTTATTAAAACCTCAAATCACATTCTCATGATTCGGGAAGCGTCCACCGGTCGTAGGGCGGCTCCGGCTCGCCGTCCGGTCCGGGCTCCCAGATGAGGGCCGTCGACTCGACGTCGCGCACCGGGGTCAGGTACGTGGTCTTCTCCGAGTCCGTCGGCTCCGGGGCGGGCTCCGCGGCGCGGTGGCCCGCCCGCTCCAGCCGGTCGGGTGAGATCGGTTCGGCGGGCGTCTCGGACGACGAGATCCAGTCCGCGATCTCCTCGCTCGCCGTCTGGTCGGCCTCGGGGTCCGAACGGCGCCCGGTCTCGTAGGCGACCAGGGCCTCGGTCAGCAGCTCGGCGAGACTGAGATCACTCTTGTGCCTGCGCGACGCGCGGGCGGCGCTGGGCACCTCGATGGTCCGGTCACCCACCACGACGGCGGTGACGAACGGGTCCACCGGCTCCTCGGGAACCGGTTCGGGCTCCTCGACCGGGGGGCGCCGGGGCGGCGCGGGCACCTCGGGCAGGTCGTCCTCGACGTCCGCGGAACTGAGGAACCGCGACCGCCCGAGGTCGAACCCGCTGCTCGTCGGCGGGCGCGGGATCGGGTCCGGGATCGGGATGTCCGGGATGTCGTCGGGATCCGGGACGGCCGGGACCTGGTCGGGTTCCCGCTCGGGTTCCGGGGTCGGGTTGACCGGGTCGGGCACGCGCGCCGACTCGGTCCCGTACAGCGGTTCCGGAGTGGACGTGCCCACTGGCTCGGTGGAGTCGAATCCGGAACGGGCGGGCGCGTCGGCACCGAACGCCCGATCGGCCTGGTGGCCGGTATCGAAGTCGGAGCGGGCGGCGAAGTCGGGATCCGGGTCACCGGTCCCCGCGGCCTGCCCGCCGATCTCCGTGTGGCTGCTCGCGGCACCGGTCACCGCGCCGGACGGGCTGTCGGACACCCGACTGGTGTCCGGTCCCGGCCACACGCCGGACGAACCGCCGAAGCCGGGCGGGAACGGGGCACCGGGCGCACGACCGGTGGTGGGCGGGGTGTCGGCCTGCCGGACGGGGTCCGGGTCGCTGTCGGACCACCGGGGCGTGTTGGTCGCGGCGCCGCCGCGCGGCGGTTCGACGGCCGAGGCGCGGTTGAGCCACCGCGCGGACTCCGACCCCGGCCCGCCGTCGGACAACCCGGCCCCGAACGCCTCCAGACCCGCGATCCCGTCGGTCCACAGACCGGGCGGAACACCGGCGGGTCCTTGCGACGACTCGGAGGCGGACGGCCGGTTGGTCCAGCGCACGGACTCGGCCCCCGGCACAGCACCGGGCGTCCGCGTCGGCGAACCGTCGACCCCACGGCCTTGGTCCGCGGCGCCCGGCCGCGACTCCGAGCCGGGGCCCTCGTCATCCCACCGACCGGAGTCGGCAGCCCGACCCGCGCCGGCAGAACCAGCGTCACCGGACGAGCCGGGCATGCCGGGTTGGCCCTGCGACGACTGCGCGCCAAAGCCACCATCCGCCCAGGAACCAGCACCACCGGACCCCGCACCAGCCGAACCAGCGTCAGTGGACGGACCCGGCATGCCGGGGAAGCCCTGGGGCGGCTGAGCACCGAACCCGCCATCGCCCCAAGACCCGGTTCCACCGGAACCCGCACCGGCCGAACCCCCGTCGCCGGGAGAGGGCGTGCCACCAGACGAACCCGGCATGCCGGGCTGGTTCCGGGAGGACGGGCCGGTGGACCACTGGTCGGGCTCAGGGCCGGGCGGACCGGCGGGTCCCTGCGCGGCGAAAGCGTTGTCAGCCCAGGAGTCGGCACCGCTGTTCGACGCCGGCCCACCGGAAGCGCCTGCGGTTGGCCACTGGCCGGAGTCGGTGCCGGACCGATCGGAGCCAGGGCGCGACGGGGTCGCGGGAGTCTGGGGCGAGTGCGGGCCGAAGGCGCCGTCGGCTGGGGCGGACGGGGCGGAGTCGGAGCGGTTCGTGGGCGAGCCGTGGGCACCGGTGTGCCCGCCGTCGGCCCACTGGCCGGAGTCGGCGGCATTCGGTCCCTGCGGGCCCGCGAGGCCCTGGGGGGACTGCGCGCCGAAGGCGGACTCGGCCCACGGGATGTCGGAGCCGGGCCTGGGCGGTTGGCCGGGGAGCGGTCCGCTGTCGGGGAGGCCCGGTGTGGTGGGGAAGCCGGGCGGGGCGCCCGCGCCCGCGTTGCGGTTGGTCCAGCGGGCCGACTCCGGCAGGGCGTCCGGGGAGTGGGCTCCTGAGGTGGGGGTGCCGGTGGCCGACGAGCCGTCGAGCCTGGGAGGGAACTCGGTGCCGGGGCCCTGGGCGGCCGGTGCGCCGGGGTCGATCGGAGCACCGGGGTCAGTCAGGGCGGCGGGGTCGTTCGGGGCGGCGGAACGCGGGGGTTCCGGCGGACGCGGCGGTTCCAGGCCTGAACCGGGGTGGCGGGGTTGCGGTTCCTGGGGGGACTGCGGGCTGCGGGCCGGTGGGATCACCGGACCCTTCACGAAGGCGGCGCCCAGGCCGGGGTTCGGGCGGGCGACGGGGAGGCCGTCGGCGCCGACGGCGGGCTGCACCATCGTGGGGGCGTCGAACAGGTTCGCCGGAGGCGGTTGGGGAGGCTGCTCGGGCGGGCGCGGCCGTTGCGGGGGCTCCACCCGCCACTTGGGGGCCGGTGCCTCCGCCGCGGGCTGCTCGGGCCGCTTGGCGCCCGGCTCCTCGGCCGCGGCCTGGGGGTCCTGGGTGGCGTCGTCCTCGGCGTCCGGTGCCCGCCTGCGGCCGCCGCTGCGGCGCTTGTCCAGCAGGCCCGCGGCTTCCAGGGTCTCCAGGACGTTCGCGACCTCCTGGTCCGGCTCCTGGTCGGGCGCGGGCTCCGACGGCGTCTGGGCCGCCGGTTCCTCCTGCGGGGTCGGCAGGGCTGGTGCGTCTTCCTCGGCGGCTTCCCGAGCGGCCCGGCGACGACCGCTGCGCATCGCGCCCGCGGCGGCGATGAGCCCGGCGGCCGGAACGGCCCCGTCGCCCGCCGGAGCGGCGCCGGCGGAGTCGGTCGACGCGTCCGGTCGGTCCTCGGCCCGCCTGCGGCCACCGGAGGTGGGGGCCTCGGGGGCGTCCGACTCCGCCGGGGGGATCGCCTCGCCGAACGGCTGCACCAGCCGCCAGCGGTCCGCGGCGTGGGCGCGTGCCGCCGAGATGCCTTCCACCGTCATGTCTTCGGCCGCGCGGAGGGTGCGCTTGACCCGTTGCCCCTCGGTCCGCGTGGTCTGTGTCGGACGCCACTGGCGCAGCTGCTGCTTCAGCTCGGGGGCCAGCACGGCGTCGGCAGGCGGTTGGCTGCCGCGCATCGCGCCCTGCGCCGCCGCGGCACGCCCGTCGCCGGGCCGCAGGAGGCTGCCCAGCTGCTCGTGCGGGCCGACCGGGTGGCGGTGCGCCCCGGAGAACTCGGCGGCCAGACGGGCGCGCACGGCGTAGACCGCGCGAGCCCGGCGGCGTTCGGCGGCGTGGGCCGAACGCAGGTCGGTCAGCGCCTCGGCCAGCTCGCCGGAGACCTCGTGCACGTGGGCCAGCGCCAGCAGGCTCTCCGCCAGCAGCGTGTCCAGCTGGTGGCGCTGGGCGCTGTCGGCCGTGTCGCGCAGCATGCCGCGCGCGACGTCCACCCGGCCCGCGGGCAGGTGCACCCTGGTCGCCAGCGCCAGCCGCAGCCAGCCGACGTCCGCGGCGGACGGCGCCCGCACCGGCAGGTCGAGCAGCGGCGAGCCGATCTCGGAGGCCTCGCCGAGCCGGTTGGAGTCCATCAGCGCGCAGACCAGCTCCAGGGTCAACCTGCCCCGGACCTGCCCGCTGTCGACCGACGGGTCGGTCAGCTCGGCCAGCAGCTCGAGCCCCTTGCCCGCCGCGTCGGTGGCGGCCTGCAGGTCGCCCCAGCGGCGGTGCTGCGCGGCCGCGGAGGCGTGCAGCAGGCCGCGTTGCAGCAGCCTGGTGTCGGCGTCGAGCAGCGTGTCGGCCACGTACAGCTGGTCGGCCTCGCTCAGCGCCATGCCCAGCTGCGGGCCGCGGCCGATGGTCACCAGGCAGTCGCTGGCCTGCACGAGCGCGGCGGCGCGGAGGGCGTGCGGGACGCCGTCCGCGGCCAGCACCGGGCGGACCGCGCCGAAGCCCGTCAACGGGGCTCCGACGGCGGTCGCGCACGCCGCCAGCTCGATGCGCAGGCGCCAGGCCGTCTCCTGCTCGCCCGCGGTCTCCGCGGCCTTCAGCGCGTCCAGCGCGCGGTCGGCGATGCGGACACCGCGGCCCATCCGGTTGCTGGCGAACACGACCAGCGACTCCGCCCGCAACCGGTCGATCTCGTCACGGCGGGTCGAGGCGAGCGCGACCGCGCGCTCACCGAGCACCAGAGCAAGCTCCGGTGCCCGCCAACGCAGCCGCCAGGCGGGCACGACCAGCGTGCTCACCTCGACGTCCGCCTGCGCTTCGCCTCTCGCCGCCATGCGTCCCGGCTCAGTCCCTCGTCAGCTTGCGGTAGGTCACCCGGTGGGGGCGGGCCGCCTCGGCGCCCAGGCGCGTCAGCTTGTTCTTCTCGTACCCCTCGAAGTTGCCCTCGAACCAGTACCACTTGGACGGGTCCTCGTCCGTGCCCTCCCAGGCCAGGATGTGGGTCGCCACGCGGTCCAGGAACCACCGGTCGTGCGAGATCACGACGGCGCAGCCGGGGAACTGCTCCAGCGCGTTCTCCATCGAGCCCAGCGTCTCGACGTCCAGGTCGTTCGTCGGTTCGTCCAGCAGGATCAGGTTGCCACCCTGCTGGAGGGTCATCGCCAGGTTCAGCCGGTTGCGCTCGCCACCGGAGAGCACCCCCGCGGGCTTCTGCTGGTCCGGGCCCTTGAAGCCGAACGCGCTGACGTAGGCCCGCGACGGCATCTCGACGTTGCCGACGTGGATGTAGTCGAGGCCGCCGGAGACGGTCTCCCACACGGTCTTCTTCGGGTCGATGCCCGAGCGGTTCTGGTCGACGTAGGACAGCTTGACCGTCTCGCCGACCTTGACCTTGCCCTCGTCCGGCTCCTCGAGCCCGACGATCGTCTTGAACAGCGTGGTCTTGCCGACGCCGTTCGGGCCGATCACGCCGACGATGCCGTTGCGGGGCAGGTCGAACGTCAGGTCGTCGATGAGGACCCGGTCGCCGAAGCCCTTCTTCAGCTCGTTGACCTCGACCACCACGCTGCCCAGGCGCGGGCCCGGCGGGATCTGGATCTCCTCGAAGTCGAGCTTGCGGGTCTTCTCCGCCTCGGCCGCCATCTCCTCGTACCGGTCGAGGCGGGCCTTGGACTTGGCCTGGCGGGCCTTGGCGCCCGACCGGACCCACTCCAGCTCGTCCTTGAGCCGCTTCTGCAGCTTCTGGTCCTTCTTGCCGGAGATGGCCAGGCGCTCGGCCTTCTTCTCCAGGTAGGTCGAGTAGTTGCCCTCGTACGGGTGGGTCTTGCCGCGGTCGATCTCGAGGATCCACTCGGCGAGGTTGTCGAGGAAGTACCTGTCGTGCGTGACGGCGAGGACGGCGCCCTGGTAGCCGGCCAGGTGCTGCTCCAGCCACAGGACGCTCTCCGCGTCCAGGTGGTTGGTGGGCTCGTCGAGCAGCAGCAGGTCGGGCTTGCTCAGCAGCAGCTTGCACAGCGCGACCCGGCGGCGCTCACCACCGGACAGCTTGGTCACGTCCGCGTCCGGCGGCGGGCAGCGCAGCGCGTCCATCGCCTGGTCGAGCTGGGAGTCGATGTCCCACGCGTTGGCGTGGTCGAGGTCCTCCTGGAGCGACCCCATCTCCTCCATCAGCTCGTCGGAGTAGTCGGTGGCCATCTTCTCGGCGATCTCGTTGTAGCGGTCGAGCTTCACCTTGATCTCGCCGAGGCCCTCCTCGACGTTGCCGAGGACCGTCTTCTCCTCGTTCAGCGGGGGCTCCTGCTGGAGGATGCCCACCGTGTAGCCGGGGGCCAGGTACGCCTCGCCGTTACCCGGCGTGTCCAGACCGGCCATGATCTTGAGGACGCTCGACTTGCCCGCCCCATTGGGGCCGACGACGCCGATCTTGGCACCGGGGAGGAACATGATCGTGACGTCATCAAGGATGACCTTGTCCCCGTGCGCCTTGCGCACCTTCTTCATGGTGTAAATGAACTCGGCCATGGTCGCGATCGTAGAGCGGTGCCGATCCGGCTAGAACCGCGGTTGCCAGCAGCGCGTCTTTCGACACTGAAGAGTTAACTCGGACGAGGGTCACCCACACCTGCCACATAGCCCGGTCGGGGCACGTGATCAGTGGTTGCGCAACGCGTTGACCAGCTCGTCCTTGGTCATGCTCGACCGGCCGTCGATGTCAAGTTCCGACGCCCGCTCGCGCAGGTCCTCCACGGTCCACTCCTCGTAACTGGCGGCGCGGCCACCCCTGGCGCCGACCTCCGACCTTCCCTCCCTCGCACTCGCGTTGGCGATCCGGGCCGCCTTCTCGGCGGAGTTGCCCTCGTCGCGCAGCTTCCGGTACAGCTCCTCGTCCTTGATGCTCGGGTTGGGCATCTCGACCACCTCCGCACGGGGGACTACCCCGAGCGGCGGCACACCCAACCCACACCGTCAGAACGGCACGTCCACCACCTCCCGCGCCCGCTCGTCCTCCTTGCGGGGCGCCACGATGCCCGGAACCGGCACCTCGGCGGCGGCCGGTCCGACGTGCTCGATCTCGACCTTCGCCCACCTCAGGTTCGGCCCCACGGCCGTCGCCTCGATCTCGGAGATGTTGCGCCGCTCCCCGTCCAGGTCGTAGTCGCGGTTGCGGAGCTTCCCGGTGACCACCACCGGGTCGCCCTTCACCAGCGCTCTGCCGACCCCGTCGGCGAGTTGTCGCCAGCAGGTCACGTTCAGGAAGAGCTTGTCGCCGTCGACGTACTCCCCCAGGTCGGAGTTGTAGCGCCGCTCCACCGAGAGCACCCGGAAGGCGGCGCGGCTGAACCCCGACGCGAGCCGCTTGTGCGTGACCTCGCTGACCACGGTGCCCGTCACCGTGATCGCCGTCTCGTTCCAACCCATCGCACTGCCTCCGCATTCCCCTGGTCCGATCCGCTTCGACCAGCCTCCGACCCGCGGGTCCGGCGCGGAAGCACCGATCCCGGATCTGTGGACAACCACCCCGCCTGTGGACAGCTCGTGATCTTGGGAGCGGAATCGTCGGACCCGTGTGCTAGCCGTCACAAGAAATGAGTGAGTACTCACTCCTTGACATGAGTGAGCGCTCACTCATACATTGGCGGCATGCCAGAGGAAGCCGCTCCCCGTCGTCGCCGAGCACCGGCGATGAGCCTGGAGGACCGCCGCGAGGCGCTCGTCCAGGCCACCATCCCGCTGCTGCTCGTGCACGGCGCGAACGTCACCACCAACCAGATCGCCAAGGCGGCCGACGTCGCGGAGGGCACGGTCTTCCGGGCCTTCAAGGACAAGCAGGAGCTCCTGGGCTGCGCGCTCAAGAGCGCGATGGAGCCGGACACCGAGATCGGGCTGATCGACCGGATCCCGGCGACCGACCCGATCGAGCAGCGGCTGATCGGCGGCGTGCGGGCGGTCACCGGCTACCTCGACCGCATGTGGTCGCTGATGAGCGCGCTGCGGGACACCGGCTTCGACCCGCACGACGGCGAGGGCCACAAGCAGGAGCGCAAGGGCCCGCCCGAGGGGATGTTGCAGGTAATGGGGCGGATCGCCGGGCTGTTCGAGCCGGACGCCGAGCGGCTGCGGGTCGAGCCCGAGCTGGCCGCCCGGCTGCTCATGGGGATCGTCTTCACGAACCGGATGCAGCAGCAGGGGTTCGGCGAGGGCGTGGCGGAACCGGAGCAGCTCGTCGAGCTGTTCCTGCACGGGACCATCCGGAACGGGGGAGACAAGTGAACGACCTGATGATCGAGGCGCACGACGTCGGCAAGGCGTTCGGCGACGTGAAAGCGCTCGACGGGGTGAGCGTCGCCGTGCCGAAGGGCACCGTGCTCGGCCTGCTCGGCCACAACGGCGCGGGCAAGACCACGCTGGTCAACGTCCTGACCACGCTGCTGCCGCACGACTCTGGCAGGGCGAGCGTCGCCGGGTTCGACGTGGCGACGCACGGCCACGAGGTGCGCAGCCGGATCGGCCTGACCGGCCAGTTCGCCGCCGTGGACGAGCAGCTGTCCGGCACCGACAACCTGGTCCTGATCGCCCGGCTGCTCGGCGCGACGCCGCGGGAGGCGCGCGCCAGGGCCGCCGAGCTGATGGAGCTGTTCGACCTCGCGGACGCGGCGAAGCGGCCGTCCCGCACCTACTCCGGCGGCATGCGCAGGCGGCTGGACCTCGCCGCGGGCCTGGTCGGCCGCCCCGATGTGATCTTCCTCGACGAGCCGACCACCGGGCTCGACCCGTCGAGCAGGCTGAGCATGTGGGAGATCGTGGAGAAGCTGGTCTCCGACGGCACCACGGTCCTGCTGACCACCCAGTACCTCGACGAGGCCGACCGGCTGGCCGACTCGATCACCGTCCTGTCCGCGGGCCGGGTCGTCGCCTCGGGCACCAGCTCCGAGCTGAAGGCCCAGGTCGGCCAGCGCAGCGTCACGGTGACGCTCGCGACCGCCGCGGACGTGCCCACGGCCATGCGGTCGCTGGAGCAAGCCGGTCTCCAGCCCGTGCTCGACGCCGAGCACAACACCCTCACCGCGCCCGTGACGGCCTCGCGCGAGCTGGCCGTCGTGGTGCGCGCGCTGGACGAGGTCGGTGTCGAGGCCAGCGAGCTGGCGCTCGGCGAACCGACGCTCGACGACGTGTACCTCACCCTCGCCGCCCACCAGGCCGCCTGAACAGGAGTTGGCCCATGACCACGACACTCACCCACGCGCCCGTCGAGGCGCCGAGCACGGCCTGGCGCGGCAGCGGTTTCGGGACCCAGGTCCTGGTGCTCACGCAGAGATCCCTGCGCGCGGTCGTCAGCGACCCCCGCATGGTGGTCTTCAGCGTCCTGCAACCGCTGATCATGCTGACGCTGTTCAGCCAGATCTTCAGCAGCATCGCCAACACGCCGGGCTTCCCCCAAGGCGTGGCCTACATCGACTTCCTGATGCCCGCGATCCTGGTCAACACGGCCATGCAGTCCGCGCTCCAGGCGGGCGTCGGGCTCGTCACCGACATGAAGAACGGCGTGCTGGCCCGGTTCCGGTCGCTGCCGATCCGGCTCAGCTCGGTGCTGATCGCCCGCAGCCTGTCCGACCTGGTGCGCACGGCGTTCCAGCTGCTGGTCATGATCACGTTCGCGGTGCTGATCTTCGGGTTCTCCCCCGCGGGCGGGTTCTTCGGGGTGGCCGCCGCGCTGGCGCTCGCGCTGGTCGTCGGCTGGGGCCTCGGCTGGGTGTTCCTGGCCATCGCCGCCTGGCTGCGCAACGCGGAGCTGATGCAGACCGTCGGCTTCCTGGCGATCTTCCCGCTGATGTTCGCCTCCAGCGCCTACGTGCCGATCACCGGCCTGCCGGGCTGGTTGCAGGCGATCGCCAACGTCAACCCGTTGACGCACGCCGTGGACGCGGCCCGCGGGCTCGCGCTCGCCCAGCCGGTCACCGGCGCGGTGGCCGCGATCGCGACCAGTCTGGTCATCGCCGCGGTCGGCGGGGCGTTCGCGGTCAAGGGCTTCCGCAAGCCGCTCTAGTCGGTCTTGTCGGCGGCCTCGGTGGTGCCGACCTTGCCCCCGGACATCTTCTTCAGCATCGCGTTGTAGGCGGCCAGGTCCGCGTCGCCGTCACCGTCCGCCCGCCGGTCCAGCCGGCGGGCGTCGCGGTTGTCGGACCTGGCCCACTGCACCAGCAGCGCCACCATCACGACCAGCAGCGGCACCTCGCCCGCCGCCCACGCGATACCGCCGCCGAGCCGCTGGTCGTCCAGCTGCGAGGTCACCCACGGCAGGCCCATCGAGCGGTAGTAGAGCTCGCCGATGACGGTCTGCGAGCTCATCAGCACGATGCCGAAGAACGCGTGGAACGGGATCGACGCGAACAGCAGTCCCAGCCGCCCCAGCGGGGGCAGCCGGTTGGGCGCCGGGTCGATGCCGATCACCGGCCAGTAGAAGACGTAGCCGACCAGGATGAAGTGGGCGTTCATCGCCAGGTGCGCCCAGTGCAGGGGCAGCGCGCTGTCGAACAGGCCGGAGAAGTACAGGCCGTAGAACGACCCCACGAACAGGAACAGCGCGACGAACGGGTTGGTCAGCACCTTCGCGACCGGCGACTGCACGAACGCCAGCAGCCACTCGCGCGGTCCGGGGGGCCCGTCCTTGCCCGCCGTCGGCAGGGCGCGCAGCGCGAGCGTCACGGGTCCGCCGAGCACCAGCAGGATCGGCGCCAGCATGGACAGCAGCATGTGGGCTTCCATGTGCACGCTGAACATCGCGGGCGCGTACCGGCCGACCCCGGACGAGGTGGCGAACAGGACCGTGAAGCAGCCCAGCACCCAGGCGACCGTGCGGCCCACCGGCCAGGAGTCGCCGCGCTTGCGCAGCCTGCGGACGCCGAGCAGGTAGAGCGCCGCGAGGGCGACGGCGGCCGTGCCGAAGATCAGGTCGAACCGCCAGTCGAAGAACAGCCGGAACGCCGTGGGCGCGCCCGCGAGGTCGTAGCCGATGCGCAGCTCGACGGTGCTGGGCAGCGCCCTGCCGTCGGTCGGCGGCGGGGTGCGGCTCAGCCCGGCGGCCAGGCCGAGCGTGGCGAACATCAGCAGGACCTCGACGCCCGCCAGCCGGAGCAGCGCCCGGCCGGAGCCGGTCTCCACGACGCCCCGGACGCCCCGGACGCGTTGCAGGTAGCCGATTCCGCCCAGCAGCAGCAGAGCCGCGGTCTTGGCCGTCACGAGCAGGCCGTAGTCCGTGGTGAACAGGTCGCGCAGCGGTAGCCGCACCAGCGCGTTGATCACGCCGGACACCGCCATCACGATCCAGCAGACCAGCGCGATCGCGGAGAACCTGGTCGTGGCCAGCGCCAGGTCCGATCCCCGCCTGCGGCCGTGCGCGAGCAGCGCGATGAGCCCGCCGACCCACACCGCCGCCGCGACGAGGTGGAACAGCAGGCTGTTGGTGGCCATGTCGTGCGAGCCGCCGCCGGAGGAGTGGCCGGTGACCGCGACCGGGACCAGCGCGAACAGCGCCAGGAAGAACAGCACCGCCGTCCAGCCCCAGGACAGGACCAGGGTCGTGCCCAGCGCGATCAGCGCCACGATCACCGCGGTGATCACCCACGCGCGCGCCTGCTCGATCAGGCCGACGACCTGGAGCAGCTCCGCCGGGTTGAACAGGCCCGCCACCGGCTGCCCGAACGCGTCTGCCGCGGTGAACGGCACGGCCAGCACGGCCCCCAGCGTCCACAGCAGCGACGACCACCCGGCCGTGCGCAGCGCCGCGTACCCGTCGGCCGCCAACATCCCGGAAGCCTGCGGTGGCACCAGGAACGCGGCCAGCAGCAGCGACCCGATGGTCACCACCGCGGCGGACTCGGTGAGCACCCGGACGACGATCAGACCGACCCGGTCGTTGCCCGTCGCGGACGTCAGACCGGCCGCGAGCAGCGCGGCGATCCCGGTCCCGACCACCAGCAGGGGCACGAGGCCCGTCCGCTGCCTGCGGGGGTTCGGCGGGGACTCGACGTCGGCGAGGGCTTCGGATGGCACGTCCCGAGCCTAGGCCGCCTGTCACCCCGGTGACCAACCCCGGACGTGCGGTGATCGCACCCACTACGGTTTCGCCCCGTGACCCGCTCTTCTCGTGCGCTCCCGGTGCTGCTGGCCGCCTTGGCCCTCGCGGGCTGCAGCTACTCGATCAACGGCACGGCGCTGCCGGACCCCAGCGGTCCCCCGGCGACCTCGCGGTCCACGTCGGCCGCGCCCTCGTCACCGGCGCCGTCGACGGCGGGCGGGCCCGCGCCGAAGATCGCCAAGCCGCGCACGGTCGCGGGGGTCGACCCGTGCAAGATGCTCGACGCCAACGACCTGAAGTTCATCGGCCCGTTCAAGCGGGAGCCGCGCAGGCAGGACGACACGATCCCGGAGTCGTGCCAGTACCTGCTGGAGGACGGCACCACCGGCGGCCGGACCGTCGTGACCGCGCTGTACCAGCGCTACGAGCAGGTGCGGGACCGGCAGAAGAACGGCAAGGAGCAGGTCGTCGAGGGGCACTCGACGTGGTGGTTCTGCCAGCTGAGCGGGCCGGAGGAGGTCTGCACGGCCACGATCGCGGTCAACGCGAACCGCAGCATCCTGGTCGCGATGTCGCAGGCCGGTGGCGTGCCGGACCAGATGGTCGTCGCGATGGCCCCGCTGCTCAAGGCCGCGCTGGCGCGGATTCCGGTCGCGTAGCGGCCAGTTCGCGGCGGCGGGAGCGGGCGGCGAACCACACCGTCGGCACGATCAGCACGCACACGCAGGTCACGAAGCCGAGCGACGCGGTGAGCGAGCTGAGCTGGGCCAGCCCTCCGACGATCGGCGGTCCGGCCAGGAAACCGGTGTACGCCACGGTCGTGACCAGCCCCAGCTCCCGTTCGCCACCGGTGCCGTCGGCGCGGCGGCCCGCGTCCCCGGCCAGGTCCATGATCACCGGGAAGGCGAACGCCAGCCCCAGTCCGGCGAGGGCGAACCCCAGGTAACCGGTGGCGGGCACCGGGATGAGCACGGCCGAGGCCAGGCCGACCGCCGCGACGACCGCGCCCCGCGTGAGCAGGCCGTACGGTCCCCAGCGGCGTTGCGCGGGCTCGCCCGCGAGGCGCGCGCAGGCCATCGTGACGGAGAACACGGCGTAGGCGGCGGCCGCGGCGGCCTCGCCCATCCCCCGCTCCCGCACCAGGAACAGCGCGGACCAGTCGGCCGACGCGCCCTCGGCGATGGCGGAGCAGAACGCGATGCCCGCCAGCAGCCACAGGACCGGACGGCGCAGCACGGTCGGGTTGGGGCCTGCGGCCTGCTCGCGGTGCCGCTCACCGGAACCGCCGGGCACCGCGCGGCAGCACAGCGCCAGCACGACGAGGCTGAGGGCCGCGGCGAGCAGGAAGTGCGGCAGCGGCGTCCACCCGCCCCAGGCGGCCAGCGCGGCGCCGAGCGAGCCGAGCAGACCGCCGAAGCTGAAGCCCGCGTGGAACTGCGGCATCAGCGGCCGGTCCAGCTCGCGGATGACCGAGACCGCGGCGATGTTCATGGACACGTCCAGCGCGGCGATGCTCGACCCCAGCAGGAACAGCGCCAGGCCGAGCTGCACCGGCGACGCGGCGAGGGCCAGGACGGGCAGCACGAACGCGCTCGCGACGCCGCTGGCCAGCACCACCCGGCGCGCTCCGAAGGCGGCGCAGGCGCGGGCGGCGAACGGGGCGGTCAGCGCGAGCCCGGTGCTGGCGCCGAGCAGCGCCAGGCCGAGGGTGCCCGCGCTCGCCCCCACCTGCGCGGCGAGCGCGGGTACGCGGGCGGCCCACGATCCGAAGACCGCGCCGTTGAAGACGAAGACGATGAACACGGCGAGTCGGGGGGCTGGCATGGCGGTCCTCCTCCGTAGGTCCCGCCCCAGGATGACTGAAGCGCTTCAGATCCGTCCACCCCGATCGTCGGTGTCACTGGTTACTCTCTGACCCGTGGACCTCGCCCGACCGCGCAAGCCGACCCTCGACACCGTCGCCGGTGTCGTCGGGGTGTCGCGCGCGACGGTGTCGAACGCCTACAACCGCCCCGATCAGCTGTCCTCCGCGCTGCGGGAGCGGATCCTGGCCGCCGCGCTCGAGCTCGGCTACGCCGGCCCCGACCCGGTGGCCCGCAGCCTCGCGACCAGGTCCAGCGCCGCCGTCGCGTTCATGCTCGGCCAGCCGCTGACCGCCGCGTTCTCCGACCCGGCGACCAGCGTCGTGCTCGACGGCCTGGCGTCCACTGTGGACGGCCGTGACCACTGCCTCGTGCTGATGCCGGGCAACGAGACCGGCGGCCCGCGCCCGGAGACCGTGGCCAGGGCGCAGGCGGACGTGTTCGTGGCCTACTCGCTGCCCGACGACGCGCCCGCGCTCGCCGCCGTGCGCGCCCGCGGCCTGCCGCTGCTGGTGATCGACCAGCCCGTGCTGGCGGGCACCGCGCGCGTCGAGGTCGACGACGCCGCCGGCGCCAGGTCGGCCGCCGAGCACCTGCTCTCGCTCGGCCACCGCCGGTTCGGCGTGCTCACCTTCGCACTGCACCCCGGCGGCAGGTCCGGTCCGGTCGACGGGCGCGCCGAGGCCTCGTTCCGGGTCACCAGGGACCGACTGGCGGGCTTCCTCGACGTGCTGGCCGCCGCGGGCGTCACGGACGTGCCGACGTGGGAGGCGGGCGCGAGCAGACGCGAGCTCGGCCGCACCGGCACGAGATGGCTCCTGGAGCAGGACCCCAGACCCACGGCCCTCCTGTGCGCGTCCGACGAGCTCGCCTTCGGTGCCCTGCGCGCCGTGAGCGACGCCGGGCTGGCGACTCCCGCCGACGTGTCCGTCACCGGTTTCGACGACGTGCCGGACGCCAAGCACGCCGACCCGCCGTTGACGACGGTGCGGCAGCCGTTGGCCGAGAAGGGGCGCAGAGCCGGCGAGCTGGCGCTGCGCCTGCTCGACGGCGAGAGCCCGGGAGGGCCGACCAGAGTGCCGGTGGAACTCGTTGTACGGGCCTCCACCTGCCCGCCGAAGTGATCTGCGTCACTTTCGGCCGTTCTTGACCAAGATTCGGGGCTCCGAACGGAAACGGTCAAACGTGTTCCGGCGATGAGCACGGTGGGGACGGCTACGCTGCTACGGCACGTGGTCGGCATCCCCTCTAGCCTCCGTAGCTCAGTGGAGAGAGCGAGGGACTTCTAATCCCGAGGTCGCAGGTTCGAATCCTGCCGGGGGCGCTGCTGGTCAGATCGATTCGGAACGGCCGGGCATGGTCGAAGGTCGCCCGGTCCCGGATCGGTCGTAGCGGGTCTGGTGGTCGCATGTGGACGGATTTCCGGTCACATGCGGCCACGCCCGCGCGACGCAAACGAGAGACTGTCACCGAAGGTACGCGGCGGCTCACGCAGCGGTCGCCGAACGGTCGGTCTTTCACCTTTTCCGACGACGGTCCGCCAAGGATCGACATGGGTGGTCGTGACGACTTTCGACCCCCGTTGCTCCGAACAGTCCAACGGCCGCAACGGTTCGCGGGCTCAGTGCGTGAATCCCGAGCAGCCCGAGGGCGCGGGGAGGTCGCCCGCGACGAACCTGGCGGGCGGGACGCCCATGACGGCGTGGAACTCGGCGGTCATGTGGGACTGGTCGTAGTAGCCGGTCTCGGCGGCCAGGTCGGCCAGGTGGCCGTGGTGGGCCTTGCCGAGGACGGTGCGGACGCGGTCGAGGCGGGCGAAGTGCTTCGGGGAGACGCCGACGTTCTCGGTGAAGACGGTGCGCAGGTGGCGTTCGCTGACGTTCAGCTCGCGCGCGGTGGCGTGGACGGGCTTGGAGCGGAGCAGGGCGACGGCGGCGCGCACGAGGCGGTCGTCGGGGAGCTCACGGGCGGCCAGGGCGCGTTCGACGGCGGCGACGTCGGTCAGGTCGTCGCCGGGCCAGAGGTCGCGCAGCGGGACGACGCGGTCGACCAGGTCGCGCACCGGGAGGCCCAGCAGGGCTCCGGCGAGGCCGGGGCGGAGGCGGATCGTGAGGCAGGACCGGAAGCGCTTGGGTTCGTGGTACCTGGCGCGGGTGCGCGGTCCGATCACCACGAAGGCGTCCTCGCGCAGGCTCAGGGTTGTCGCGTGGTCGGGTTCGGCGAGCACGGTGCGCGCGGTGCCCGGCACGGGCGTGGCGACGCTCATCCGGGCGGCCCACGGCCGGAACGCCGCCGGCAACCGGACCTGCTGTTCGACGAAGCTCACCGGTCCACGGTAGGCGGATCCGGCGGCGGGGTGTGTGCCGGAACTTCCTATCGGCGAGGGCCCGGAGTCCGGCAGCGTCGGCCGCATGATCCTGATCACCGGTGCCACCGGCACCATCGGCGGCGAGGTCGTCCGGCAGCTGACCGGACGCGGTGTCCCGCTGCGCGCCATGTCCCGCACCCCTTCCGGCCCGCACGGCGTCCGGGCCGACTTCGACGACCCCGAGTCGCTGCGCCGCGCGGTGGAGGGCGTGGAGGCGGTGTTCCTGCTGACCGCGCCCACCACGGCCACCTCCCGGCACGACCTCGCCCTGCTGGCCGCGGCACGGGAGGCCGGCGTGGCGCGGGTGGTGAAGCTGTCCGCGATCGGCACCGGCGAGACCACCGCCGACGGCGAGGTCATCGGCGAGTGGCACCTGGAGGGCGAGGAGGCGGTGCGGGCCAGCGGTATGGGCTGGACGGTCCTGCGGCCGTCCAGCTTCGCGTCGAACGTGCTGCGGTTCGCGGCGGGCGAACGGATCTCCAACCTGACGGGTGACGGCAAGCAGGGCGTCGTGGACCCGCGCGACGTGGCCGCGGTGGCGGTCGAGGCGCTGACCGACCCGCGCCACGACGGACGGGTCCACACCCTCACCGGCCCGGAGCTGCTGAGCGTGCCGGACCAGGCCGCCGAGCTGAGCCGGGTGCTCGGCCGCCCGGTGGAGACCGTCGAGGTGTCACCGGAGCAGTTCGCCAGCTCCGGCATGGGCTCCTCCGCCGCCAGGTCCATCGCCATCGGCACCGCGTGGGTGCGCGAGGGCCACAACGCCGTCGTCACCGACGACGTCGAACGGGTCCTCGGCCGCCCGCCGACCCGGTTCTCCGACTGGGTCCGCGACCACGTGGAAGCGTTCGGCTAGCCGTCGAGCCTGCCGGTCGCCGCCGGGGCCAGGGTGCCGACCGGGCCGACGGTCAGCTGCGCGGACGCCTTGGGCAGCGCGCCCACCACCGGCAGCCGGACCGACGTCCCGGCCAGGTCGAGCGTCACCTTCGGCAGGCGCGAGGGGGCGCTGATCTGGCTGCTGTCGGTGCCGCCGACGACCAGGCCGAGCCGGTGGCCCTGCCTGACGACGTGGTCCGTTGTGGACAGTCGGAACGTCATCGAGTACGACGATCCCGCGCGCAGCGTCGACGGCGTGGTCAGCGAGCCGTAGTTGGCCAGGTCGGCCCAGCCGCGGGAGATGATCTCCGCGTTGACCGACGTGCTGGTGGTCTCCGTGTCGAGGTAGCAGGCGTCGTCGCCGGTGCGGCTCTCGCCCCAGCACGACTCGGTGCCCAGCGTCCGGATGCCCTCGCCGCTGCGGATCGTGGCGGGCCCGTAGTCGACCAGGAACGCCGAGAGGTGCGCGGTGGTCGTCGACGGGCTCGCCTTGACCGTGATCGTGCTGATGCCGGAGATCCGGAGGTCGGCGGCGAGCGCGCCGGTGCGGAACAGCACCCGGCCGGAGGCGGTCGTGTCGGGCGAGGCGACCCAGGTGCTGGCCGACTCGCGGCCGGTGTCGGTGAACGCGGCCGAGCCGGTCCCCGCCGTCGTTCCCAGCGCTCCCGCCGTGGTCGGGTAGAGCGTCTGCGGCGCGGTGCCCGCGGGCGGCCACGTGGCGTCCTGCGTCCAGTTGTCCGGCGTGCGCTCGATGCTCGCCTGCGGCTCGGTGTCGATGCCGTTGGGGATGTCGAGCAGGTAGCGGTCGAACCAGCGGTGCAGGGTGTCGACCCACTCGGCGCGGCGGAAGTCGAACGGGTCGACGTGGCCGGTCTGGGAGAGCCACAGCTTGCGCGGCGTGCCCGCGGGCAGCGCGTTCCACCACTGGCCGTAGTTCAGCGTCTTCACGTTCAGGTCGGCCTGGCCGTGCACGGCGAACACGCTCGCCTTCACGTTGCCCGCGTTGCGGACGAAGTCGCGCTGCACCCACATCGGCGTCACGTCGCCGTTGCTCAGGGCACCGTTGGTCATCTCGGTGCGGACCGCGCCGCACTTGGACCGCGCGTTCGCGTTCTCGTGGCCGGACGCGAGGCTCGTCGGCGAGCCGAACCCGGAGAACGACACGCCGTCGGAGCGGAACCAGTCGTACCAGGAGCTGATCGCCGCGATCGGCACGATCGTGCGCAGCCCCTCGACGCCGGTCGCCGCGACGCCCTGGGTGATGGTGCCGTCCCACGACTTGCCGATCATCCCGGTGGCGCCGGTCGCCCAGCTCGCGGTGACCGGCGTGCCGCCGGTGACGGCCGTGTAGCCCGCCGCCCGGCCGTTCAGCCAGTCGACCACCGACTTGCCGGACGCCACCTCGGCCCGGCCTCCGGTGTCGAGGCAGCCGCGGGAGCGCGAGGTGCCCGCGAAGTCGACCAGCACCACGGCGTACCCGCGCGGCACGAAGTAGTTGTCGTAGAACAGCGGGAACTTGACCGCCGTGCCCGCGGAGTCGTAGGTCTTCAGCTCGCCCTCGTTGCCGCGGCCCGCCGTCTGGTAGTACGGGCTGGCGTCCATGATCACCGGCACCCGCGCGGTGGTCGACGGCCTGATGATGTCGGCGGTGACCCGGTCGGTCGCGCCGTCGCCGTCGAGGTCCATCCCGATGTCCACGTACACGGTCTCGCGCACGGCGTCCGCCAGCGCGAACACCGGCTGCGTCACGCCGTCGCGGACCGTGAACGCCTGCGGCGCGGCCGTCGCGGGCGTCACCCCCGCCAGCAATCCCAGAACCCCCGCGACCACTCCTGCGAACGATGCACGACGCGCCATGCTCCGGACAGTACGAAGGTCGCGGAGGGTCCCGTCAGAGCCGAAAGTCTGATGCCCACACGAGGAACGCGGCCCGCCTGCGGCCGTCGTCGGTCTCGAACGGGAGGACCCGCACGTCGGCGAACCCGTCGGCCAGCGCGGCGGCCTCGGCGGTGGTGCCCGGGAGGGGGACCTTCGGAACGAGGGCGACCGAGTGCCGGAACGTTTCGTCACTGGGGACGCTTAACGCGGCCAGCCCACCGGGACGCAGCAGCCGACCCCAGTCGGGGAACAGCCCCGGTCCGATCAGGTGGACGGCCGAGGAGCACAGGACGACGTCGACCGACCCGTCCGGCAGCGGTGCCGGAACGGCGGGCGCCTCGACCCACTCGACCGTCCCTTGTGGATCCTTGGCCCGCGCCAGCGCGAGCATCCCCGCCGATATGTCCAGGCCGATCGTCCTGCGCGGGCGGAGCCCCTGGGCGAGCAGGGCCGCGATGCCGGTGCCGGTGGCCACGTCGAGGAGCAC
Organism: Umezawaea tangerina; assembly: GCF_003002815.1. Taxonomy (GTDB): domain Bacteria; phylum Actinomycetota; class Actinomycetes; order Mycobacteriales; family Pseudonocardiaceae; genus Umezawaea; species Umezawaea tangerina. The sequence continues at coordinate 276,540 of NZ_PVTF01000012.1, forward strand.
TCCCGGAGCGTCCGGCAGGCCCTTGACGAGCTCGGCGGCGACGAGGTGGTGGAACGGGTCGTCGTCGTAGGTCATCCCGGCACCCTAGCGACCGAACGGCGTAGTCGGAGCGGCGTTCGCACCGCCCGTTTTTTGTCGTACCCCCTGGGTAACGTCAGGGGCAGACGTTCGATCGTCGAGGGGAGCGACTGTTCATGAACACCATCAGCGTGACCGCGTTGTCCTTCACCGAGTACGTGATGAGCGGCCAGCGCGGCCGCATCAACATCCTCACCGAGCAGCGGAGCATGTACCTCGCGGAGGACCTGCGGATGTGCGGGTTCTACAACCCCATGCGGGACGCGATGCGACGGGCGATCAGCTCCCCCGACCCCGAGGCCGAGATCCGCGGGGCCGTGCTGTCGGCGAACCGCAACGGTCAGCTCAGGGCGTTCGAGGAGCTGGCCGACGGGTTCCTGCCGTGGCTGCGCCGGACGCGGGCGACGGGCGTGCCGGTGGGGTCGGCTCGGTGGCACGCGGGCGACCTGACGCTGAAGGTGCGGCCGCACCTGGGGCTGCGGCTGGCGGACGGGACGACGGCGGCGGTGCTGGTGTACGTCAAGGAGCCGGAGCTGACGCGGGAGGCGGCGACGGTGGCGCTGCGGATCGTGCAGCAGACGATCGACGAGACGCTGCCGGGCGGGGTGCCGATGGTGATGGACGCCCGGCGCGGGGCGGTGTACCGGCTGGGGAAGCGGACGAACATCGCGAAGCTGGACGCGCTGATCGCGGCGGAGTCCGCGGGCTACGTCACGCACTGGAAGCTGAGCGCCTGACGGCAGGCCGAAAACAGGTGGGTGCCGGGGCGGTCCGGCGGGATGCTGGGGGTGGGCGGGCGCGCTGCGCGGGCGGCGCCTGTCGGGTGGCCGGGTGCGGGACGGGGATGCCGCACCCGGCCGTCCGCCTCAGGGCCGGGGCTACAACCCGGCCGGGTTGTGGGAGAGGGCGCCGTCGACGACGGTGGCGAGGATCGGGATGGCGTTGATGTCGGAGACCGCCACGGTGTGCGGGTCGTCGGCGAGGACGACGAGGTCGGCGAGCTTGCCGGGCGCGATGGTGCCGAGCCTGTCCTCGACGCGGCAGGCGTAGGCGGCGTCCCTGGTGTAGGCGGCCAGCGCCTGGTCGACCGTGATCGCCTCGTCCGGGCCGATGGGGGCGCCGCCGGACGAGGCGCGCTCGACCATGAACTGGATGGCGCGCAGCGGGGCGCCCTCGGTGACAGGGCGGTCGGAGCTGCCCACGACGGTGATCCCGCGGTCCAGGAACGCCTTGCCGCGGTACATCCACGGGGTGCGGGTGGGTCCCATGATCGCGGAGTAGTCGTCGCCGCTGGCCCACAGGAAGGTGGGCTGCACGACGGGGATGACGCCGAGAGCGGCGATGCGGTCGAGCTGGTCGGGGCGGACCAGGCCGCAGTGCTCGACGCGGTGCCGGGTGTCCTGGCGGGGGAATCGGCGCCCGGCCTCCTCCAGCGCGTCCAGGGCGAAGTCGACGGCGCGGTCGCCGATGGCGTGCACGGCCAGCTGCCAGCCCGCGGCGTGGCCGTCGAGGATCGCGGCGGTCATGTGCGCCGGGTCGTCCTGGAGCTGGCCGCGGTTGGCCGTGCCCTCGTAGGGCTCGGTGAGCGCGGCCGTGCGGGCCATCATGCCGCCGTCGGTGAAGACCTTGAGCGCGCCGATGGACAGGTGGTCGCCGCCGAACCCGGTGTGCAGACCGAGGTCGACGGACCTGGCGACCCGGTCGTCGGCGTGGCCCGCGACGGGGTGCAGGAGGTCGGCGGAGACCATCAGCTGGACCCGGATCGGGAGCCGGTTCCGCTGGTAGGCCGCGACTTCCAGGGGGCTCGTGCCGATCAGGCCGCCGCCGACGCCCGCCTCGGCGGCGAAGGTCACGCCCTGTTCGAGGCACTGCCGCGCGCCCAGCGTCACGTGGCCCGCGATCTCCTCGACGGGGTAGGGCAGCCGCAACGCGCGCACGGCGGTCTGCGCGCTCTCGGCCAGGCCGCCGTCGGGGGTGCCGTCGGCGGCGAACGAGACGCCCGTGGCGCCGGGCGCGAGGACGTGGGCGGGGAGCTCGGAGAGCAGGGCGCTGTTGACGACGCACGCGTGCCCCGAGCGGTCCTGGACGTAGACGCGGAACTCGCGGGACACCCGGTCGAGGTCGGCCGCGGTCAGCGGGCGGTCCAGCACGCGGTGGTCGTAGCCGGAGACCTCCAGCCAGCCGCCGGTCGGGGTGGCGCCGCGCAGCAGGGCGACGACCTCGTCGACGCGGCGGCAGGCGGACACGTCGAGGGTGACGCTCGCCCGGCCCGCCCACGCGAGGTGGGTGTGCGCGTCGAGGAAACCGGGTAGGACAACGGCTCCGTCGAGGTCCACCACACGGGCGGCGCCGAGGCCGTCGACCTCCTCGTCGAGCCCGACCACCCGTCCGCGCCAGACACCCAGGGACGTCGCGACCGGCCTCGCCGGGTCCATCGTGAGGATTCGGCCGCGCACCAGCAACAGATCGAGGATCACAAGCCGCCAGGTTACGCACGCACGGTGAGTTCGGTTAGCCTCAGGTTACTTAGGTTAGCCTCGGCTTCAGTGCCGGACGAGAGAGGGACCAACCATGCGGGTTGTCATGTTCGGTTACCAAACCTGGGGGCACCGGACCCTGCGGGCGTTGCTGGACTCCGAGCACGACGTCGTCATGGTCGTCACCCACCCGAAGAGCGACCACGCCTACGAGAAGATCTGGAGCGACTCGGTCGCCGACCTGGCCGCGGAGCACGGCGTGGAGACGCTGATCCGCAACAAGCCGGACGACGAGGAGCTGGTGCGGCGGCTCAAGGAGGTCGAGCCGGACGTCATCGTCGCGACGAACTGGCGCACCTGGATCCCGCCGCACGTCTTCACCCTCCCCAAGCACGGCACGCTGAACGTGCACGACTCGCTGCTGCCCGCCTACGCGGGCTTCTCCCCGCTGATCTGGGCGCTGATCAACGACGAGAAGGAGGTCGGCGTCACCGCGCACATGATGGACGACACCCTCGACGCCGGCGACATCGTCCTGCAGCGCTCGGTGCCCGTCGGGCCGCGCGACACCACGGCGGACCTGTTCCACAAGACGCTGGAGCTGTTCGGGCCGATCACCGTGGACGGGCTCGCCGAGATCGCGTCCGGCCGGACCGACTTCACCAAGCAGGACCGCTCCAAGGCGAGCTTCTTCCACAAGCGCGCGGAGGAGGACCTGCGCATCGACTGGACGTGGTCGGCAGAGGAGCTCGACCGGCTGGTGCGCGCGCAGTGCTCGCCGTACCCGAGCGCGTTCGCGTTCCACAAGGGCAGGCGGCTGGAGATCGTCGAGGCCGAGGTGTCGGCGGCCAGGTACGGCGGGACGCCCGGCCGGATCTTCTACCGCGAGGGCGACGGGGTCGCGATCGTCGCGGGCGCCGACTCCCGCCGGGGTCGCAACCACGGGCTGCTGGTCAAGCGCGTGCGCACCGAGGACGGCACCGAGCTGGGGGCCGCGCAGTACTTCGCGACCATGGGCGGGTACCTCACCAGCCACCCGTAACGGGACCTGCCCGCCGCCCGTCCTCGGTGATCGCTGATCATAGGTCCGTCGACCACCGAGGACGGGAGAGCCGAGCGCATGGACCGCAAGCAGGCCACGGCGTTGACGAGCCTGGTCATCGTGATCGTGTTGGCGGCCCTGGCGTGGTACCTGGACCGCGACAAGGAACCGCCCGCCGCCACCCCGCCGGCCGCGACCGGGGAGTCCGCGGCGCAGCTCGCGGCGCTCAAGATCGCCCCCGAGGGGAAGATGGCGGGCTACAGCCGCGACCGCTTCCCGCACTGGGCGAGCCAGGGCAACTCCTGCGACACGCGCGAGATCGTGCTGCAGAAGCAGGGCACGAACGTGAAGAGCGACAAGGACTGCAAGGCCGTCGAGGGCACCTGGGTGAGCCCCTACGACGGCGTGACGATCACCGACGCGGGCGCCATCGACATCGACCACACCGTGCCGCTGGCGGAGGCGTGGCGGTCCGGCGCGTCGGCGTGGGTCGACGAGGACCGCAAGAAGTTCGCCAACGACCTGGGCGGCATCCAGCTGATCGCCGCGTCGGCCACCACGAACCGGGCGAAGGGCGACCAGGACCCGGCGAAGTGGAAGCCGCCGGTGCAGTCGTACTGGTGCGTGTACGCCAAGGACTGGATCGCGGTGAAGTCGACCTACAAGCTCACGATCGACCAGGCCGAGCACGACGCGCTGGCGTCGATGCTCACCTCCTGCGCCCCCTGACCGCCCCGCCGCGGGGAGCCCGGCTCCTCGCGGCGTCCACATCGGACAGCCCGCCCGACCGCCACGGTCGGGTGAACTTCCGGGGGCGTGTTCCCCGGATCTCGTCCGATGGAGTCGCGCCTGACGCGGCCCCTGGAGGCACGGATCCGGGAACCATGCCCTAGGGGCGAAGGCCCTTGAGCTGTTCGGACACGTCGCCGTAGACCTCGGTCCGGCGCACCCAGGCGGCCGATCCCGACTCGGCCGACGGGATCGGACCCAGTGGTCGGACCGGGTCCGTCACGCCGTACTCCAGCCGGTAGGCCACCAGTCCGGTCGCCGCCAGCAGCCACGGGGCCGGGTCCGGGTTGGTGATCTCCCCCAGCCCGATCCGGAACCACACCGGCAGCCGGGTGTCCTCGGCCAGCGCGCGGTCGATCCTGGCCCGCGCGGCCGCCCAGATCTCCTCGCGCGCCTTCTCGCCCGCGATGATCGCGTCCTGGCGCCACGCCTCCTCGGCCGCGCGCTCGTCCGCCGCGAGCCTGGCCGCCGCGTCCCGCGCGCTGCCGCCCTGGGCGCCGATCTGCCAGTCGAGCTGGTCGACGTCGTGGACGAGCCGCATGTGGTCCGCCCGCGTGAGCCTGCCCGCGGCGATCTTCGCCTTGCTCGCCTCGCGCCGGGTCTTCAGGCCGTCGAACTCGGCGACCTCCTTGCGGACCTGGACGCGCACGGAGTCGGCGAGCACCTCCTGCTCGGCGTCCCACGCCCTGCGCAGGGCCTCCACGATGTCGGCGACGTCCTCGTCCAGCGCGTCGAAGTCCTCGTTGTCGCCGGACCCCGCGCCCGACAGCCGCATCTCGAGCACCCGCAGGCGGTTGCTGACCCGGTCGAGCTCGGCGACCAGCACCGCCACGGTCTTCTCGAGGACGACGACCTTGGGCTCGACTACGTCGAGCCGCTCCTTCTCAGTTGGGTCCGCCACGCTCCCAGCCAACCGCATGAATCGGGTTTGCCAAGGTCCAGACCACGAAGACCACGCGGACGGGCTCACGACCACCCCCGTCCAGGTCAACGGGTGGACACGCACCGTGACACCCCGGCCAACAGGACTAATCGGGCGGTCGACGGTGTATGTCTAGGGGTATGGCGACCTCCGTGCACGAGACCGAACGCAAGTACGAGGCCCCGGCGGGCAGCGACCTCCCGCCGCTCGACGGGTTCCCCGGCGTGGCGGCGGAGGCCGGACCGGAGCGGATCGAGCTGGAGGCCGTCTACTACGACACCGCGGACCTCCGGCTGGCCCGCGGCGGCGTGACGCTGCGCAGGCGCACCGGGGGCGAGGACGAGGGTTGGCACCTGAAGCTGCCGGTCGGCGAGGACACCCGCGAGGAGGTGCGCCTGCCGCTGGGCAAGGCGAGGAAGCCGCCGAAGGAGCTCGTGAACCTGGTGCAGGTCCACGTCCGCGGCACCGACCTGGCGCCGGTCGCCCGGATCCGCACCACCCGTGAACGCTGGCAGCTGGTCGACGAGCACGGCGGCCTGCTGATCGAGGTCGTCGAGGACCTGGTGTCGGCCCAGGTCGTGGACGACGACTCGGCGGCCGACTCGTGGCGCGAGATCGAGGTGGAGCTGGGCGAGCGCGGTGACCGCAAGCTGCTGGACGTGGTCGAGCGGCGGCTGTTCGACGCGGGCATGCGGCGGTCGACGTCGTCGGCGAAGCTGACCCGGCTGCTGTCCGACCGGCTCGAACCGGCCTCGCCCGGCCCCCGGACGGGCCGCAAGGCGACCGCGGGCGACGTCGTGCTGGCCTACCTGCACGAGCACGCGGAGGCGCTCAAGCACCACGACCCGGCCGTGCGCCGCGACCGCGACGACGCCGTGCACCAGATGCGGGTGTCGACCCGGCGGCTGCGCAGCGCGTTGCAGGCGTACGGGAAGGTCGTCGACCGCGAGTCGACCCGCGAGCTGACCGACGAGCTCAGGTGGCTGGCCGGTGTGCTCGGCGAGGCGCGCGACCTGGAGGTGCTGCACCGGCGGTTCACCCACGCCGTCGCGGAGCTGGACCCCGACCTGGTGCTCGGCCCGGTGCAGGCCAGGCTGACCCGGCACTTCGCCCCGCTGGAGACGGCCGCGCTCAAGAGCAGCGTCGACACGCTGACGAGCCCCCGGTACTTCGCGCTGCTCGACGCCGTCGACGCGCTGCTCACCGCTCCCCCGCTGACGCCGCTGGCCGCGAAGAAGGCGACCGACGTGCTGCCGAAGCTGGTGGCGAAGGCCTACCGCAGGCTCGCCGGGCACGCCGCCGAGGTGCTGGCCACGCGTCCCGGCGCCGAGCGCGACGTGGCGCTGCACGAGTCGCGCAAGGCGGCCAAGCGCTTGCGCTACACGACCGAGGCGACCGTGCCGGTGTTCGGCAAGCGCGCGAAGGCCTACCGCAAGCGGGTCAAGGGCGTGCAGACGCTGCTCGGCGAGCACCAGGACAGCGTGGTCGCGCGGCCCGCGCTGCGGGAGCTGGCCGTGCAGGCGCAGCTGGACGGCGAGAACGCGTTCGCGTTCGGCGTGCTGCACGGCCTGGAGAGCGGGGCGGCGGCCCGGATCGAGGACGGCTTCCCGGCGGTCTGGCGCGGCGTCGGCAAGCCGAAGCTGTCCTGATTGGTCTGGACCTTGACACCTCCTGGGTGGGCTGCAACGGTGGTCGAGCCGCTGCCGCTCGGTGTGTTCAGCCTGGCCAGGAGGAGTTTTCCGTGGTTATCGGAAGGACCGGACGGCGGATGCCCGGTGTCGTCGCGACCCTGCTGTTGGCGGGGACGGCCGCGCTGGCCGTCGGCGCGGCGACACCAGCCCAAGCGACCCCGGAGTCGTCGTTGCGCCAGATCGTGCCCGCTCCCGTCAAGGTCACCCCGCGCGCGGGCGCGGCCTACGCGTTGACGGCGAACGCGAGGATCCAGACCCAGCCCGGATCGGCCGAGGCGCGCAAGGTCGGCGAGTACGCGGCCGAGCTGCTGCGCCCCGCCACCGGCTACCGGCTGCCGGTGTCCTCGGGCGTGACGCCGCGCGGGATCACCCTGCTGCTCGTCGGGGCGGACCCGAGGGTCGGCAAGGAGGGCTACCAGCTCGACGTGACGCCGTGGGGCGTGGTGATCCGGGCACGGGGCGCCGCGGGCCTGTTCTCCGGTGTCCAGACGCTGCGCCAGCTGCTCCCGGCGAGGATCGAGAGCAAGACCCGGCAGTCCGGGCCGTGGACGGTGCCCGGCGGCAGCGTGCTCGACTACCCGCGCTTCGGCCACCGCGGCGCGATGCTCGACGTGGCCCGGCACTTCTTCTCCGTCGACGAGGTGAAGACCTACGTCGACCAGATCGCCGCGTACAAGGTCAACTACCTGCACCTGCACCTCGCCGACGACCAGGGCTGGCGCATCGAGATCAAGAGCTGGCCCCGGCTGGCCACCTACGGCGGCAGCATCGAGATCGGCGGGGGCAAGGGCGCCCTGTACTACACGCAGGAGCAGTACAAGGAGCTGGTGCGCTACGCCGGGTCCCGCGGCATCACGGTGATCCCGGAGATCGACATGCCCGGCCACACGAACGCCGCGCTCGCCTCGTACGCCGAGCTGAACTGCGACGGCGTCGCGCCGCCGCTCTACGACGGCACCGAGGTCGGCTTCAGCTCGCTGTGCATCGACAAGCCGGTCACCTACCGGTTCGTCGACGACGTGCTGCGCGAGCTGGCCGCGCTGACCCCCGGCCCGTTCCTGCACATCGGCGGCGACGAGGCGCACTCCACGACCGAGCCGGACTTCCGGACGTTCATGCAGAAGGTCATCCCGCTGGTCGCCAAGCACGGCAAGACCGCGCTGGGGTGGCACGAGTTCGTCAAGACGGACCCGCCCACCTCCGCCGTCGCCCAGTACTGGGGCACGACCGACGAGAACGCCGACGTGGCCGCCGCGGCGGCGCGGGGCAACAAGATCCTGCTGTCGCCCGCCACCAAGGCGTACCTGGACATGAAGTACGACGAGAACACCGAGCTCGGCCAGGACTGGGCCGCGCTCATCGAGGTGAAGGACGCCTACGGCTGGAACCCCGGCGCGTACCTGAAGAACGTGCCGGAGTCGGCGATCCGCGGCGTCGAGGCTCCACTGTGGACGGAGACCATCAAGGACTCCGACGACGTCGAGCAGATGGTGTTCCCCAGGCTGCCCGCGATCGCCGAGCTCGGGTGGTCGCCGCAGTCGACGCACGACTGGGACGCCTTCTCGAAGCGCCTGGCCGCCCAGGCCCCGCGCTGGCGGGCCGCCGGGATCGACTTCTACCCCTCACCCCAGGTGCCCTGGGTCGAGTAGGCCGTCGGGCGGGGTGGGGGGGTCGTCCCCACCCCGTTCAGCGCAGGTTGAGCGCGTCGAGGTAGACCTGCTCGAACCGCGATCCGGGCGTTGGGCGTCGTCAGGTCGGCGCCGAGCCGGTCGACGTAGGCCTGGGTGATCGGCACCCGGTCGGTGGCGTCCAACGGGGTCAGGTGCACGGCGGGCAGCGTGCGGAACACCGCGGCGGCGGCCGCCGGGTCCATCCAGGCGTTCAGCTCCTGGGAGTTGTCGAACCCCGGCAGCGCCGAGCCGAACAGGTTCCCCGGCACGGCCACCGCGCCGCCCATCACGTGCACCGCCGCGATCCGCCGGATCAGCCGGTCGCCCGCGGGCAGCGCCGCGGCGAGGTTCGAGAGCGGGCCGGTGGCCAGGACGGTGACCCCGCCCCGCGACTCCGCCAGCGTGCGGCGGATCAGGTCGGTGGCCGTCTCCCCCGTCGGAGCCGGGTGCTCCGCCCCGTCCTCGAGTGCGCCGGACAGCACGTCCTCCACGTCCGCGCGCGCTTCGGCGGGTGCCGCGTGCACGGCGGTGTGCACGCCCTCGGCGACAGGGACGTGCCGCAGACCGCATTCGCGCAGCACGCTGAGAGCGTGCCTGCGGACCCGGTCGGGGTAGCCGAACCCGTTGCCGGTCACCGTGACCGCGCGCAGGTCGATCCGGCCGCGGTGGTGCTCGGCGCACAGGTAGGCCAGGGTCGCGGCGTCGTCGACGTCCAGGTCGCTGTCGTGGATCACGGCGGGCGGCGAGGTCGCGGACGCGGGCATGGCGAACCTGAGCAGGCACGCGGCCAGTGCGAGCAGCAGTGGCCTCATCGAGTTCCCCCCAGGGTGGTCGACGGCTCACGACCACGATAGCGGGGGGACCCCGAGGAGGACCGCTACTTGTTCAACGCCAACGACTCCTCGTCGGTGAGCAACCGCGACCGGATCAGGAACCTGACCCCCAGCGGGGCCTCCAGGGAGAACCCGCTGCCGCGCCCCGGCACGACGTCGACCGTGAGGTGGGTGTGCCGCCAGTACTCGAACTGCTTGCCCGACATCCACATCGGCACCGGTTCGCCGTCCACGACGAGGTCGCCGAGGTGCACGTCCGAGGCGCCGGTGCGGAACTCGCCCGCCAGGTAGCACATCGGGGCGCTGCCGTCGCAGCACCCGCCGGACTGGTGGAACATCAGCGGGCCGTTCTCCTCCCGGAGGCGGCGGATGAGGTCCGCCGCCGCCGGAGTGAGCGCGATGCGTTCCATCAGAAGAAGCCCTGCGCGTTCTGGGAGTAGCTGACCAGGAGGTTCTTCGTCTGCTGGTAGTGGTCGAGCATCATCTTGTGGTTCTCGCGGCCGATGCCGGAGTCCTTGTAGCCGCCGAACGCCGCGTGCGCCGGGTAGGCGTGGTAGTTGTTCACCCACACCCGGCCCGCCTGGATGTCGCGGCCCGCGCGGTAGGCCGTGCCGCCGTCGCGGGACCACACCGCCGCGCCGAGCCCGTAGAGGGTGTCGTTGGCCGTCTTCACGGCGTCGTCGTAGTCGTCGAACCGGGTGACCGACACGACCGGGCCGAAGATCTCCTCCTGGAAGATCCGCATCTTGTTGTCGCCCTCGAAGATCGTCGGCTGGACGTAGTAGCCGCCGGACAGGTCGCCGCCGAGGTCGGCGCGCTCGCCGCCGGTGACGACCTTGGCGCCCTCCTGCCTGCCGATGTCGAAGTACGACAGGATCTTCTCCAGCTGGTCGTTGCTGGCCTGCGCGCCCATCATCGTGTCGGTGTCGAGCGGGTTGCCCTGCTTGATCAGCTTGGTGCGCTCGGTGGCGTCGGCCAGGAAGCTGTCGTAGATGGAGCTCTGGATGAGCGCGCGCGACGGGCAGGTGCAGACCTCGCCCTGGTTGAGCGCGAACATCGTGAAGCCCTCGAGCGCCTTGTCGTAGAACGAGTCCCGGCTGGACGCGACGTCGGAGAAGAACACGTTCGGGCTCTTGCCGCCCAGCTCCAGCGTCACCGGGATGATGTTCTCGCTGGCGTACTGCATGATCAGCCTGCCGGTGGTGGTCTCACCGGTGAACGCGATCTTCGCGATGCGGCTGCTCGACGCGAGCGGCTTGCCCGCCTCGACGCCGAAGCCGTTGACCACGTTGAGGACGCCCGGCGGCAGCAGGTCCGCGATGAAGCTCAGCAGCACGTGGATCGACGCCGGGGTCTGCTCGGCGGGCTTGAGGACCACGCAGTTGCCCGCCGCCAGCGCGGGGGCGAGCTTCCAGGTGGCCATCAGGATGGGGAAGTTCCACGGGATGATCTGCCCGACGACGCCCAGCGGCTCCTGGAAGTGGTAGGCCACCAGGTCCTGGTCGATCTGCGAGATCCCGCCCTCCTGGGCGCGGATCACCCCCGCGAAGTAGCGGAAGTGGTCGATCGCCAGCGGGATGTCGGCGTTGAGCGTCTCGCGGACGGCCTTGCCGTTCTCCCAGCACTCGGCGACCGCGAGGGCCTCGAGGTTCTGCTCCATCCGGTCCGCGATCCTGTTCAGCACGTTCGCGCGCTCGGCGGGCGACGTGCGGCCCCAGGCCCGCGCGGCGCCGTGGGCGGCGTCCAGCGCGCGCTCGACGTCGTCCGCGGTGCCCCTGGCGATCTCGGTGAACGCCCGGCCCGTGACGGGCGTGGGGTTCTCGAAGTAGTCGCCCTTGGCCGGTGCCACGTACTCGCCGCCGATGAAGTGGTCGTACCTGTCCAGGTACGACACGACACTGCCCGGCTGACCTGGTGCCGCGTACTCCGCCATCGTCCCGCCTCCCGCTCCGTTGCGCTGCGTGGTGTGCGACCAAGCTAGGTCGACCCACGTTGCAGCCCCGTTGCATCCGAACGGGTCAACCCGCGGGTTGCCGAAACCGGTAACCGCGGGTCATCCTGGGTGGGGAGGTCGCCCCATGCACCCTGTCGACGAGCACGAGCCGCGGTCCCGTGCGCTGAGCCGGGTGTACGACGCGGTGCTGGGCGGCGGTGCGGGCGAGCCGCGTCCGGTGATCTCGGAGTCGTGGCACCGCTCGCTCGCGGCGAAGGTCGACCCCGACCAGCACGAGGCTCCCGTGGTGTACGCGGCGGACGAGGTCGTGGACCTGAGGGAGGCGCACCCGCTCGCGTCGGTGCTGCCGATGCTGCGCGAGACGCTGGTGAGCATCGCGGACGAGGCGATGCACGTCATGGTCATCACCGACGCGCACGGCAACATCCTGTGGTGCGAGGGGGAGTCGGAGATCCGGCGGCTGGCCGACCGGGTGCGCCTGACCGAGGGCGCCCGGTGGAGCGAGGAGGCCAGCGGCACCAACGCGATGGGCACGGCGCTGGCGCTCGGCAAGCCGGTCACCGTGCACTCCGCCGAGCACCTGGTGCGGGCCTACCACGGGTGGACGTGCGCGGCGAGCCCCGTGCGCGACCCGGACACCGGCCGGATGCTGGGCGTGGTCGACATCAGCGGTCCACTCCGGACTGTCCACCCGGCCATGGGCGCGCTGGTGTCCGCGGCGGCGCGGCTCGCCGAAGGGCAGCTGCAGCTCCAGGTGGCGACCAGGGACGAGCGGCTGCGGGCCCGGAACATGAGGCACCTCACCGCGTTGCGCGGCGAGCCCGGCGCGCTGCTCAGCCCGACCGGCCGGGTGCTGGCGACCGAGCCGCTGGGCATGCTGCCCGCCCGGATCGCGGTCGACGTCGACCGGCTGGTGCTGCCCGACGGCCGCGTCGGCGTGCTCGAACCGCTGGCCGAGGGCTACCTGCTGCGCGTGCCGCGCGCGGGCGGTCCGCCGCGGATCCCGTTGCTGGCGTTGAGCTTCCTGGGCGACGACCACCCGACGGCCGAGCTGGACGGGCGCGAGCTGCCGCTGTCGCTGCGGCACGCCGAGATCCTCACGGCGCTGGCGCTGCACCCGGCCGGGCTGACCGCCGACCAGCTCGCGCTGCGGCTGTACGGCGAGCGCGGCAACCCGACGACGGTGCGCGCCGAGCTGCACCGGCTGCGCGCCCAGCTCGGTGACGGCGTGCTGCTGACCCGGCCGTACCGGCTGCGCGCCGACGTGCGGGGCGACTTCGCGGCGGTGCGCAAGGCGTTGCGCGGCGGGGACGTCGGCTCGGCGGCGACCGGCTACCGGGGCGCGCTGCTGCCGCAGTCGGAGGCGCCGGTCGTGTGCGAGGAGCGCGAGGACCTGCTGGCCGGGGTGCGGCGCGCGGTGATCACCCGCGGCGACGCGGAGAGCCTGTGGGAGTTCACCCGGACCGAGGACGGCCGGGGCGACGTCGAGGCGCTGACCCACCTCGAACGCGCGCTCCCCCGCGGCGACCTGCGCCGCGAGCTGGTCGCGAGCCAGCTCCGGCGGGCCCGCGCCGACTGCTGAGCACCCCTCAGTAGGCCACCACGAGGTTCTTGGTGTGCTGGTAGGCCTCCACGAGGCCGCGGCTCTCGGCGTGGAACGCGGCGTGCGGCGGCTGGTTGTTGACCCACACCCGGCCCGCGCGGATCGCCCGGCCCGCCCGGTAGGCGACGCCCGCGTCGCGCGACCAGACCCCGGCGGCGGCGCCGCGCGGGGCGTCGTTGGCGGCCTTGACGGCGTCGTCGAAGTCGTCGAACCGGGTGACGAGCGTGACCGGGCCCGCGAAGTCCTCGTGCGGGACGCCCGCGGGGTGGTCGGTCTCGAACACGGTCGGCGCGACGAAGTAGCCGCCGGTCAGCGCGCCGCCGAGGTCGACGCGGTCGCCGCCGGCGACGAGGCGGGCGCCTTCGCGGGCGCAGAGGTCGACGCGGGACAGCACGTCCGCGAGGTGAACGGCGCTGACCAGCGGGCCGACCGTGGTCGCCGGGTCCAGCGGGTCGCCGAGGCGGGCCGCGGCGGTGCGGGCGGTGGCGTCGAGCAGGAACCGGTCGTAGCCCGCGTTCTGGACCAGCGCACTGGACGCCTGGGTCAGCGCCGAGCGGGCGAACGCGTCCAGCGCCCGGTCGTAGCAGGCGTCCTGGCGCTCGGCGAGGTCGGCGAAGTAGACGCCGGGCGTCCAGCCGCGCGGTGCGGGCGGGCGGGCCGTCCGCGTGACGCGGCGGTTGGCGGCCAGCGGCGCCGCGGCCTCGACGTCGAACCCCGTGACGACGTTCAGCACGCCGGGCGGGAGCAGGTCGCTGATGAGGCCCACCAGCACGTGGATCGACGCGGGCGTGTACTCCGACGGCTTGAGCACCACCGTGTTGCCCGCGGCCAGCGCGGGCGCCAGGTGCCACGCGGCGGTGAGCACCGGGGAGCTCCACGGCACCACCAGGCCCACGACGCCCAGCGGCTCGTGGAAGTGGTGCGCCACCAGGTCGCCGTCCAGCTGCGAGATGCCGCCCTCCTGCGCGCGCACGACACCCGCGCAGTAGCGGAAGTGGTCCGCGGCGGCGGGCAGGTCGACGGACAGGGTCTCGCGGATCGGCCTGCCCGCGTCCCACGCCTCGGCGACCGCGATGGCCTCCAGGCTGTCCTCGATCCGGTCGGCGACCTCGGTCAGCACCGCGGCGCGCTCGGCGGCCGTGGTGCGGCCCCACGCCCGCGCGGCACCGTGCGCCGCGTCGAGCGCGCGGTCCACGTCCTCGGCGGTGCCCCTGGCGACGGCGGTGAACACCTCACCCGTGACGGGACTCGGGTTGGTGAAGTAGTTGCCGCGCGTCGGCGGGACGTACTCGCCGCCCACGAAGTGGTCGTAACGGTCGCGGAACGAGACGGCGCCGCCCGGTCTGCCCGGTGCCGCGTACTTCGCCATGTCTGGCCTCCAGCTTGGGGAACGTCGGCGGAACCCCGGAAGCTAGGAAGGTCTACGTTGCACTCGCGTTGCATTGCCGGTGGCTTGCCGCGACGACCCGGCGGGGGTCGTCCTGACGGCGGACGCGGGAGGACCGATGTACTGGGGGAAGGATCAGCGCGCGACGGCGTACGCGCTGGGCCGGGTGCACGACGCGGTGCTGGGCGGCGGGACGGCGCAGTTCGGCCCGCGCAGGCTGATCTCCGAGTCCTGGCACCGTTCCCTGGCCGCCAGGGTGGACCCGAACCGGCACGAGGCGCCGATCGTGCTCGCCCCCGACGAGGTCGCGGACCGGTGGGCCGAGCACCCGCTGTCGACGGTGCTGCCGGTGCTGCGGGAGACGTTGGTGGGCATCGCGGAGGACGCGATGCACGTCATGATCATCACAGACGCCGACGGGCACGTCCTGTGGTGCGAGGGCGCCCGCTCGGTGCGGCGCAGCGCGGAGGACGTGCGGCTGGCCGAGGGCGCGCGGTGGACCGAGGACGCGATCGGCACCAACGCGATGGGCATCGCCCTCGCCGTGGACACCCCGGTCGTCGTGCACTCCGCCGAGCACCTGGTGCGGACCTACCACGGGTGGACGTGCGCGGCGAGCCCCGTGCACGACCCGGACACCGGCGCCACGATCGGCTCGGTGGACGTCAGCGGTCCGCTGAGCAGCATGCACCCGGCGATGGTCCCACTGGTGTCGGCCGCCGCGAAGCTGGCCGAGAACGCCCTGCGCGAGCGGCTCGAACGGCGCGACGAACGCCTGCGGGCGCGCAACATGCGGCACCTCATCGCGTTGCGCGGCGAGCCGGGCGCCCTGCTCGGCCCCACCGGCCGGGTGCTCGTCGCGGAGCCGCACGGCCTGCTGCCCCCGCGGGTCGACCCGACCCTGGAGCGGGTGCGGCTGGAGGACGGCCGCGAAGGCGTGCTGGAACCGCTGGCCGAGGGCTACCTGCTGCGGGTGGAGCGGACGACCGGGCAGGCCCGGCAACCCCTGCTGTCGTTGACGTTCCTCGGCGTCGAGCACCCGACCGCCGTGCTCAACGGCCGCGAGCTCCCGTTGACCTCGCGGCACGCCGAGCTGCTGACCGCGCTGGTGCTGCACCCGCGGGGGCTGACGGCGGAGCAGCTGGCGCTCAAGCTCTACGGCGACCGCGGCAACCCGGCCACCGTGCGCGCGGAGCTGCACCGGCTGCGCGCGCAGCTCGGCACCGGGACGCTGCTGACCAAGCCCTACCGGCTGCGGGCCGAGGTGCGGGGCGACTTCGTCTCGGTGCGGGAGGCGTTGCGGCGCGGGGACGTCGCCGCGGCCGCCGCGGAGTACCGGGGCGCGCTGCTGCCGAGGTCGGAGGCGCCGGTCGTGCGCGACGAGCGCGAGGACCTGCTCGCGGGCGTGCGCCGGGCGGTGATCGCGTCCGGGGACCCGGAGGGCCTGTGGGAGTTCACCCGCACCGACGGCGGGCACGACGACGTGGAGGCGCTGCACCGGCTCGTCCGGACGCTGCCCCGCGACGACGTGCGGCGCGAGCTGGTGGCCGGGCAGCTGCGCCGGGCCCTGGCGTCGGACGGCTGACCTGGGAGCCCTGACCGGGAAGCCCTGTGCGGGGAGCCCTTGGGCGGGGCTCCCCGCCCGGTGGCTAGTAGACGACGTCCGAGCAGGAGTAGAACGCCTCCGGGCTGTCCGAGCGCTGCCACACGACGTAGATCAGGTGCCGCCCGGACTTGCCGGCGGGCAGCTTCACGTTGATCTGGTAGACCCCGTTGACCAGCGGCGGGTCGGTGACCTTGGCGAACGACGCGTCGAGGTCACCCCACTTGAGCGGGGACAGCGGGTCGTAGCCGTTCCTGGTGTTGAACAGCTCGAACGAGCCCTTGTGCGGGGCGGTGGCCTTCAGCGTGAACGTGATGTTCGCGCCGCTGGTCAGCTTCGTGGTCGCCCAGTCGGTGCGGGGCAGGTCGAGGCCCTTGTACTTGTCGCGGCCCGCGCTGCACAGCTTGCCGTCGGGGATGATCGACCGGCTGTTGCCCGCGGCGTTGGCGATGTTGACCTCGTGCCAGTCGTACATGGCCTGCGTGCCGCCCGCGGCGATGGCGGCCTTGCAGCCGCCGCTCGTGGGCGCCTCGGGGTTCTCGTTCCACCGGCAGTTGTACGTGCGGCTGAACGGCCCCTGGGCCGAGCCGTGGCCCTGCGCCACGCCGGTCACGAGCAACGGCAGTGCGACGGCCAACGAAGAGAGCAGGGCCACCAGCCCGAGCTTGCGCGCTTCCACGGGATCTCCCTCGACGGTGTTCGGTGGCGGCCTGGCACTCGGAAGAGGACTGGACCACAAGTCTGATAGGTCCAGACCTGTCGCACCAGGGCTGTTCGGGCGCATCCACCCGCCCTCTAGGCTGGTCACATGGGGTATTTCCAACCGGGGGACACGGCCCTGCGCCGTGAGGTGCTGCACGGGAGACCGTGGGCCGTGACGCCGTCGAGGGTCGTGCTGGACGAGCCGGGGCTGCTGGTCGTCTTCGTCGTGCCGGGCACCCGCTTCGGGTTCCCGGAGCACCACTGGCCGCACGGCTGGCAGGTCGCGGGCAACACGCACTGGCGCGGCAACGGCAAGCTCCAGATGCACCGGCCGGACGAGGCGTACTCGGTCGACCTGTACTGGCACGGCGAGGAACGGAGGTTCGGCGGCTGGTACCTGAACCTCCAGGACCCGTACCGCCGCACCGAGCTGGGCTTCGACACCCTCGACCACGAGCTGGACTACTGGGTGCCCGCCGACGGCGAGTGGGTCGAGAAGGACCGCGAGGACTTCGAGCGCCAGGTCGTGGCGGGCAAGTACTCCCCCGAGCTGGCCGGGCGGATCCGGCGGCAGGGCGAGGACATCGAGGCCATGCTGACCGCGGGCACGACGTGGTGGGACCCGAGGTGGGCCGACTGGGAGCCCGACCCGGACTGGCCCGTGCCGACCCTGCCGGAGGGCTGGGAGGACTACCCGCTCCCGTGAACATCCGACCGCTGACCCCCGCGACGCTCGTGGCCGAGCTGGTCGCGCGGATCGACGCGCTGCCGCGGGACGGCCGGGCCCGCGTGGTCGTGGACGGGGCCGACGCCGCGGCGCCCGGCGAGGTCGCCGACGCGCTCGTCGACCCGCTGCGGGCGCTGGGACGACCGGTGCTGCGGGTGTCGACAGGGGACTTCCTGCGGCCCGCGTCCGTCCGGCTGGAGCACGGCCGGTTCGACCCGCTGGCGTTCCGCGACGAGTGGCTCGACGTGGGCGGGCTGGTGCGGGAGGTGCTCGCCCCGCTCGCGCCCGGCGGGACCGGGCGGGTGCTGCCGTCGCTGTGGGACGCGGCCGCGGACCGGGCCAGCCGCGCCGGGTACGTGGAGCTCGGGTCCGGCGGGGTGCTGCTGCTCGACGGGCCGCTGCTGCTGGACCGCGGGTTACCGGTGGAGCTGTCGGTGCACCTCTGGCTCTCACCGGGGGCGCTGGCGCGGAAGACGGCGGCCGACCGGGAGTGGACGCTGCCCGCGTACTCCGACTACAAGCCGCAGGCCGACGTCGTGGTGCGCTACGACCACCCGGACCGGCCCGCGCTCGTCGTCTGAACCCCCACCGGGTCCGGGGTTCCGGTTACAGTGGTGGCATGACGAGACGGCAGCGGCTGCACGTGCTGCTCGTCGTGCTGTTCCCGGCCTTCTACGCGATCGCGCTGTTCCACAACCCGGCCGAGCTGCTGGCCGCGATCACCGCGCTGGCCGTCGTCCTGCTGCTGGTCGCCAACCCGCCGGTCCCGCGGACCGCGCCCGCGTGGACCCGCTCGCTGTCGTTGCGCGAGAAGGCCATGCGCACGGCACACCTCCGCCTGCGCGACCCCGACGCGGCAGGCCGACCCCGTCCCCGAGCACCCGGACTCGGCGTTCCCCACGCCTAGGTCCGGTTCTTCCCGCTCGACTCCGACGGAGTACTCCCTTGTTCCACGCCTTGGGCTCAGCCCTGGCCGGGCTCGTCCCGCCCGCCGCCGCCATCGTCCTGTTCACCCTGACCGTCCGACTCCTCGTGCACCCGCTCACGCGCGCCGCCGTGCGCGCCGAGAAGGCCAAGTCCGCGCTCGCGCCGCAGGTGGAGGTGCTGCGCAAGAAGCACGGCAAGGACCTCGTCAAGCTCCAGGAAGCCACTGCGGAGCTCTACCGGGACTCGGGGACGTCCCTGTTCGCGGGCTTCCTGCCGATGCTCGTCCAGGCACCGTTCTTCATGATCATGTACCGGCTCGTCACCACGCCGAACCCGCTGCTCGACGGCACCCTGTTCGGCGCGCCGCTGGGCACCCGCTGGTACGGCTCCTACCAGCACACACCGGTGTTCCTGGGCGTGTGCGCGCTGATCGCCCTGGTCGCCTACGGCACCTTCCGGTGGCAGGCGATGACGGCGGAGCGGAACGGGACACCGCAGGTCCCGCTCGCGCGGGTCCTGCGGTTCCTGCCGTTCGGCACCGTGCTGATGGCGGCGGTCCTGCCGCTCGCCGCGGGCGTCTACCTGCTGACGACGACTAGCTGGACGTTGCTCGAGCGAGCTTGGCTGCACCGCGCAGCGGCGCACCCGCCTCGTGCAGGTGCTGGAGCACGTACCCGTACGACCTGAACAGGCCGCACTGGGCGTAGGAGATCGAGTGCTGTTCGCAGAACTCGCGCACGAGCACCTGCGCCCGGCGCAGGCTCACGCTGGGCATGCTCGGGAAGAGGTGGTGCTCGATCTGGTAGTTGAGGCCGCCGAGAGCCAGGTCGGTGAACCAGTTCCCGTTGACGTTGCGGGAGGTGAGCACCTGCTTGCGCAGGAAGTCGAACTCGTGCTCGTCGGTCAGCACGGGCATGCCCTTGTGGTTGGGCGCGAACGAGACGCCCATGTAGAGCCCGAACGCCGCCTGGTGGACCAGGATGAAGAGCACGCCCTTGAGGGGGGACATCACCAGGAACACCGCGGCGAGGTAGCCGACGATGTGGACGGACAGCAGCGCGGCCTCCACGCCCCAGCCCTTGATCTTGCGCCGCAGGATCGCGTTCACGCTGATGACGTGCAGGCTGAAGCCCTCGAGCAGCAGCAGCGGGAAGAAGAAGATCGCCTGGTGCTTCGTGATGAAGCGGAAGATCCCCTTCTTGGTCAGCGACTGCTCGGAGGTGAAGGCGAGCACCGAGATGTCGACGTCCGGGTCGTCGTCGATGTGGTTCGGGTTGGCGTGGTGCCGGTTGTGCTTGCTGATCCACCAGCCGTAGCTGATGCCGCTGAAGAGGTTGCCGTACAGCAGGCCCGCCACCTCGTTGGCCCGCTTGCTCCGGAAGATCTGCCGGTGGCCCGAGTCGTGGCCGAGGAACGCGTGCTGGGTGAACACCACACCCAGCAGACCAGCGATGGCCAGCTGCCACCACGAGTCGCCGACGAGCACGAACGCCGTCGCGGACAGCGCGAGCACCAGCGCGTTGCCCACGACTCGGAAGGTGTAGTAGTGCGGTCTGCGGTCGAGCAGACCCGCCTGCTTGATGGTCCGGGACAGCTCAGCGAAGTCGCTGCCCCGCTTGCCTGCCGCGTCGACGGTCAACAGCCCGGTTTCCTTTCGAGTGGCCCCCGATCGCAGCCTAGAGGGGGTCTGTCCCGATTGGGAAAACACGACAGGAACCTCTCAGGCCAACCTCAGTTGCAACTGGGCGAACAACCGCTGCAACGGGTCGTCCAGGTCGACGCCGGAGACCTCCGCCGCGCGGCGCACCCGGTAGCGGAGCGTGTTCGGGTGGACGTGCAGGACGCGGGCCGCCGACCGCACGTCGCCGAACGCGTCGAGGTAGGCCAGCACGGACCGGCCGAGCTCGCCGTCGAGCACGTCGAGCCTCGGGTCGCGCACGCGCGGGTTGGCCGCGAGCAGCGCGAGGGTCTCGCTGACGAGCACCCGCGACCGGACGTCGGCCAGCGTCGCCACGTCGGCGTCGAGGTCGCGGCCCATCGCGTCGAGCACCCGGTCCGCCTCCTGCCGGGACACGCCGACATCATCCAAAGTGGACACCGTCGAGCCCACCGCGGCCCGCACGCCGAGCCCGATGTGCTTGCGGGCGGTCGTCACGATCTCCTTGGTGAGGCCCAGGAGCTGGGCCCCTGGCGGCAGGTCGGGCAGCAGCACGTAGGTCCGCGCGCCGACCTGCGTGACGAGCGCGCTGCGCCGGTACGCGGCGGCGTGCACGGAGATCAGCCCGGTCAGCTCGGCCCGGCGCAGCTCGGCCTGGGTGCGGTCGGCGGACTCGTCGCGGGAGGAGAACACCACGACGGCGGCGGGCTTGCCGGGGTCCGCGCCGATCTGCCCGGCCACCGACTCGGCGTCCGTGCGACCGTCCAACAGGGAGGCGAGCAGGTTCTCGCGGAACGCCGCGGTGGGCTCGTTGCGCCGTTGGACGAGGTGCAGGGCGGTCACGCGGGCAGCGCCGAGCAGGGCCCGTTCGGCCTGCTCGGTCAGCGGTGCGTCACCCTCCTGCACCCAGATCGTGCCCAGCGGGGTCGGTCCGGCGTGGATGCCGATGGCGATCCGGCGCCGGATGCCGAGCTCCGGGCGCTCGTCGATCCGCACGACCTCCTCGCCGGAGCGCAGCAGCTGGTAGACGCCCCAGTCGCGAAGCATCTTCAGGTACGGCTCCGGTCCCTGCCTGCCGAGGATGGACAGCCTGCGCAGCTCGTCGACCTCGTCGCTGGAGCGCGAGTAGGCCAGGACCCGGCTGGAGGTGTCCTCGATGCTCACGATGCCGCCGGTCAGCGAGGCGATCGTCTGGGCCAGCGCGAACAGGTCGCCGAGCACCTCGCCGTTGTCCGCCGGGGCGGTCAGCACCGCCCTGGCCAACGACTCGAGGTGCTCCCAGCGGACCTCGGGGCGGACCGCGACGAGCGCGACGCCCGCGTCGACGGCGGCCTGCCGGAGCTGCGGGACGGGTCCGTCGACCTTGACCGCCACGGCCACCGCCCCGCGCGCGCCCGCAGCCCTGACCAGCGGCAACGCCGCCCGACCACGTGCGCCGATGACCAGCGCGAGGTCACCGGGGCGGATGTCCGGCACGTCGTCCGGGTCCATGATCACGACGTCCAGCACGTCGACGTCGAGCCCGCGCGGCGCCACCTGGAGCTCCACCAGCGGGTCACCCAGGGCGATCAGCACTTCCTGCAGGCTCATCTTTGTCCGTTCGGCCAAGTGGGTACCCGGATCTTAGCCGTCAGGACAAAAGCCGAGCGGTCTCCGCGACCTACGGTTGCGGAAGACATCCGCTGTTGTGGAGGAGCTGCTCGTGGACGCTGTGACCAGGGTTCCGTCGCCGGTGAACGAGCCGGTCCTGCAGTACGCCCCCGGTTCGCCGGAGCGCGCGGAGCTGCAGGCCAAGCTCGTCGAGCTGGTCAAGGAGCCGCTCGAGGGAACCCTGACCATCGGCGGCGAGCAGCGGTCGGGCGACGGGGCGCGGTTCGACGTCGTCCAGCCGCACAACCACCGCTCGGTGCTCGGCACGTTCCCCAGCGCCACCCACCAGGACACCGAGGACGCGCTGGCCGCCGCGCGCGCCGCCGCCCCCGCGTGGCGCGCGCTGTCCTACGACGACCGCGCCGCGATCCTGCTGCGCGCGGCCGACCTGCTGACCGGCCCGTGGCGGTCCACGATCAACGCGGTCACGATGCTGGGCCAGTCCAAGACCGCCATCCAGGCCGAGATCGACGCGGCGTGCGAGCTGGCCGACTTCTGGCGCTTCAACGTGGCCTTCGGCCGCACCCTGCTGGCCGAGCAGCCCACCAGCTCCACCGGCGTGTGGAACCGCACCGACCACCGCCCGCTCGAGGGCTTCGTCTACGCGATCACGCCGTTCAACTTCACCGCCATCGCGGCGAACCTGCCCACCGCGCCCGCGCTGATGGGCAACGTGGTGCTGTGGAAGCCCTCCCCCACGCAGAGCTTCGCCGCCCAGCTGACCATGCGGCTGCTCGAAGAGGCGGGCATGCCGCCCGGCGTCATCAACCTGCTGCCCGGCGACGGCATCGCCGTGTCCGAGGTCGCACTGTCCGCGCCGGACCTCGCGGGCATCCACTTCACCGGCTCGACCCGCACGTTCCAGCACCTCTGGGGCCAGGTCGGCGCGAACATCGCGTCCTACCGGAGCTACCCGCGGATCGTCGGCGAGACCGGCGGCAAGGACTTCGTGCTCGCGCACCCGTCCGCCGACGTCGACATCCTGCGCACGGCGCTCGTGCGCGGCGCGTTCGAGTACCAGGGCCAGAAGTGCTCGGCCGCGTCCCGCGCGTACGTGCCGCGTTCGGTGTGGGGCCGGGTGAAGGACGCGTTCCTCGCGGACGTGGCCTCGCTGACCGTCGGCGACGTGACCGACTTCGACAACTTCATGGGCGCGGTCATCGACCGGCGCTCGTTCGACAAGCTCTCCGGTGTGCTCACCGCGGCGCGTTCGGACTCCTCGCTGGAGGTCGTCGCGGGCGGCACGGCCGACGACACCGACGGCTTCTTCGTGCAGCCGACGGTGCTGCTGGGCACCGACCCGTCGCACGAGGTGTTCACCACCGAGTACTTCGGCCCGGTGCTGTCGGTGCACGTCTACGACGACGCCGACTACGACAAGGTGCTGCGGCAGATGGAGAGCGCGTCCCCGTACGCGCTGACCGGCGCGGTCATCGCGCAGGACCGCGGCGCCGTCGCCCACGCCATGAGCGAGCTGCGCTTCGCGGCGGGCAACTTCTACGTCAACGACAAGCCGACCGGCGCGGTCGTCGGCCAGCAGCCGTTCGGCGGTGGCCGCGCGTCGGGCACCAACGACAAGGCGGGCTCCATCCACAACCTGCTCCGCTGGGTCAGCCCGCGCTCCGTCAAGGAGACGTTCGTGGCCCCGACCTCCTACCGCTACCCGCACCAGGGCTGATCCCCCACCACGGGAGGGAATGACCATGCTCCGCTCCACGCTCCTCGCCGCCGCCCGCTCGACCGGTGCCCGCAAGCTGGTCGAGCGCACCCCGCTGACCCGCCCGGTCGTGGACCGGTTCATCGCGGGTGACGACGTCGACGCCGCGATCCGCGCCACCGGCGCGCTCGTGGCCGACGGCCGCTTCGCGACCCTGGACCACCTCGGCGAGGACACCCTCGGCGCGACCCAGGCCGACGCCACGGTGGCGGCGTACTCCGACCTGTTGTCCCGGTTGGACGACGCGGGCTACGCGGGGCGGGCCGAGGTGTCGGTGAAGCTGTCGGCCGTCGGGCGGTCGCTGCCCGTGGACGGGGAGAAGATCGCGCTGGAGAACGCCCGGCGGATCTGCGCGGCGGCCGACGCCGTGGGCACGACCGTGACGCTGGACATGGAGGACCACACCACGACCGACTCCACGTTGGACGTCCTGCGCGAGCTGCGGGTGGACTTCCCGTGGGTGGGCGCGGTGCTGCAGGCCTACCTCAAGCGCACCGAGCAGGACTGCCGCGACCTCGCCCACGCCGGGTCGCGGGTGCGGCTGTGCAAGGGCGCCTACCAGGAACCGGCCTCGGTGGCCTACCAGGACAAGACCGACGTGGACCGGTCGTACGTGCGGTGCCTGAAGGTGCTCATGGCGGGCGAGGGCTACCCGATGGTCGCCTCGCACGACCCGCGGCTGATCGCGATCGCCGCGGACCTGGCCGGGCGGCGGGCGCTGGACAGCTACGAGTTCCAGATGCTGTACGGGATCCGTCCGGAGGAGCAGAAGCGGATCGCCGCGGCGGGCAACACGATGCGCGTGTACCTGCCCTACGGCGACGAGTGGTACGGCTACTTCATGCGGCGGCTGGCCGAGCGGCCCGCGAACGTGGCGTTCTTCCTGCGGTCGCTGGTGACCACGGGCTGAGCAGGGCCTCGGTGGGGTCGGGTGGTCCCGCGGGAGCCGCCGGTGGGCGTGCTGTCCGGATCTGGGCCCCCCGATCTCCAGGTTACGGGCGGGGTACGACAGTTCCGGTCCGGTGAGGCGGTCCGCGCGGGGTGCTGACCTCTGGATGCGGGGTGTGGGCCCCGGATTTCCAACCTACGCGAGGAGTCCGACAGTTCCGGCCCGGTGAGGCGGCCCGTCGGGCGCGGGGTGCGGCGGTTCGGCTTGGCGGCGGGCATCGCGGGAGCGGTGCCCGCCGCCGTCGTCGTCGCAGGTCAGGCGAGGCCCAGCAGGGGGCGGAGCCAGGTCGCGACGGCGGCCAGCGTCCGGTCGGCCTCGGGTGCGCGGCCCGCCATGAGCGGGTACACGTGCTGCATGCCCGGCGACACCTCCAGGGTCGTGTCGACCCCGGCGGCGCGGGCCAGCCCGGCGAAGCGCTCGGCGTTGTCGAGCAGGGCCTCGTGGCCGCCCGCGCTGAGGTACACCGGCGGCAGGCCCGCCAGGTCGGCGTGCAGCGGGTTGGCGAGGGGGTCCTTCGCGGAGCCGTCGGCGCCGAGGAACATGGCCGCCAGACCCTGGACGAGCTGCCGGTTCAGGAAGGCGTCGGTCTTCTCGTTCGTGTCGAGCGTGCCCTCGGTCGCCTCCAGGTCGTACCACGGTGACATCGCCACGACCGCGGCCGGCACGGGCCTGCCCTCGTCGCGCAGCCGCAACGCCGTGCTGGTGGCCAGGTTCCCGCCTGCCGAGTCGCCCGCGGTGGCGATGCCGCCCGCCTCGAACCCGTTGGCCAGCAACCACTCGTAGGCCGCGACCGCGTCGTCGAGCTGGGCCGGGAACGGGTTCTCCGGCGCGAGCCGGAACTCCAGCACGAGCGCGCGGATCCCGGCGGCCTTGGCCAGGTGCGCGGCGACCTTGCGGTGGCTGCCCACCGAGTTGGCCATGAACCCGCCGCCGTGGAAGTACAGGACGACCCGGTCCCGCGCCGCCCCGATCGGGTCGCACCACAGGGCGGGACGGCCGCCCGCGTCCACCTCCTCGTAGGTGACCCCGGTCGGCTCGGCGGCCAGGGTGGACAGCTCGTCGAGGATGCCGCGCAGCTCGGGGAGCCCCATCTCCGGGTTGGCTGCGGTGCGCTCCGACATCCTCGTCATGAGGTCGCGGAGCGCGTCGGACTCGGTGCTGGGCATGGCGGTTCTCCGTTGTCCCGTAGGCGAAACGGCCTTGGTCGGCCGCTGCCGCGGAGTCTGCGCAGGGCAAAATGGAATGTCAATTCCAGTTCGTGCTACCGTCGTCGGCCTCTCGCGAGGAGGATGGCCTTGACCAAGTCGACCACCAGGAACCTGACCAGCCGCGGCCGCGCGACCCGTGACCGGATCGTCGAGACGGCGGCGCGGGTGATCATGGCCCGCGGCGTCGCCGGGACGACCATCCAGGACGTCATGGCCGAGGCCGGGGTCAGCACTTCGCAGGTGTACCACTACTTCTCCGACAAGTCCGAGCTCGTCGCGGCCGTCATCGAGTTCCACGCGGGCCTCGGCGACCCCGGCGCCCCGGCGGACCTCGACAGCGTCGAGAAGCTGGAGACGTGGTGCCGCAACGCGATCAGGACCCAGGTCGAGCGCGACTTCATCGGCGGCTGCGAGCTCGGCAGCCTCGCCAGCGAGCTCGCCGAGACCTCCGAGGGCGTCCGCATGCAGCTCGTGCAGGCCTTCGCCAGCTGGGAGGCGCCGCTCAGACGCGGTCTGCGCGCGATGCACGCGCGCGGCGAGCTGCGCGAGGGCACCGACCCCGACGACCTCGCCCTGGCACTGCTCGCGGCACTGCAGGGCGGCATCCTGCTGACCCAGACGCGCCGCGACATCGCCCCGCTGCGCGCCGTCCTCACCACCGTCATGGCCAGGGTCCGCGACTCCGTGGTGGCACCGACCCTATGAACCCCCTTGCGGTACAACGGGTCGGTGACGCGGTCACGACGGCAGGGCGGCGGCGTCCAGGACGAGGTCGACGGCGGTGAGGGCGCGGGTGAGGCCCGCCGGGGAGCTGTTCGCCTTGCGGGCGACCACGACGGCGCGGTGGGCGGCGTCGAGGGCGTGGTCGAGGCCGGTGCCGGTCTCGGCGCAGAGCTTGGCGTAGTTGGAGAGGGCCTCGGCGTAGCCGATGTCGGCGGTGAGGTCCTCCGGGGTGCGGAGCAGGTGCCAGAGGACGACGGCGGTGTGCGCCACGTCGCGGGCCTCGGGGTGGCGGCGCGCGTCGTGCAGGACGAGGGCGAGGCGGTGCAGGGCGTACAGGTGGGCGGCCGGGTCGGCGAGATCGCGCCAGATCGCGACGACCTGCTCCGCCAGCTCCACGGCCTTGCCGTGGTGGCGCACGGCGGACAGCTCGTCGGCCAGGGTGATCATGGCCTGGGTGAGCCGGGGACCGTCCACCGCGAGCTGCTGCCGGGGCAGCCGCCCGACGATGAGCAGGACGTCGTCGACGGCCCGGTGCGCCTCGTAGTCGCGGCGGTCGTACAGCAGCACACCGGCCAACGACGTGAGCGCCACGACCAGCTCCACGCGGTGGACCGAGGACCGGCGCAGCAGCACCACGGCCTCCTCGGCGGCGGCGAGCCGGTCGTCGAACCGGTCGGAGGTCGTGACGAGGTGGCACAGCGCGGCGGCGAGCGCGGCCAGGTCGTCGGGCAGGCCGGACTCGGCGGCGCGGCGGCGCACGGCGACCGCCTCCTCCGCGAGCCGCACGGCGTCGGCCCTGCGGTCGGACTCCAGCAGCAGCGCGCTGCCGGACACCAGCGCCACGGCAAGGTCCGGCTCGAAGCCGCGCGGGTTCACCGCGACCAGCCTGCGCAGCACGACGATCGACTCCTCGACCACCTCGACGGCCTCGTCGCGCATGTCGTTGGTGCGCAACACCATCCCGATCCGAGCCAGCATCCGGGCGAACTCCGGCTCGTAGCGCGGGTCCGACTCGGCCACCGCGCGCCACGCCGTCACGGCACGACCGGCCACCTCGGACGCCTCCGAGACGCGGCCGACGTCGAACAGCCGCACGGCGAGCTGGTGACCGGCCTTCGCGAAGTCCAACCGGAACAGTCCGGGACTGCGCGCGGACAGCTCCTGGTACAGCGCGGTGGCCCGGCCGACCGCCTCGACGGCGTCCTCCCGCCTGCCCACCGCGACGCAGCGCAGGGACAGCTGCTCCAACGCGGCCGCGAGCTGCGGGGTGCTCTCCGGGTCGTCGGCCACGATGTCCTCGCACAGCGCCACGGACTCGCCCGCCGCGACCAGCGCCTCCACCGGGCGGCGCACCGCGACGTAGCGCAGTCCCAGGTCCCCCAACGAGTCCGCGAGCGCGGGCCGGTGCTCGGCGGGGTCGTCCGCGACCAGCTCCCGGTACAGCGCGACCTCCCGGTGCGCGGCGGTCAGCGCCTCGTCGCGCAGCGCGGCCAACGCCGCCCGCGCGGCCAGCATCCCGTACAGCTCGGCGTGCTCCAGCCTGTCCGCGCCGTTGGCCACGGCGTGCTCGACCAGCCGCCTGGTCAGCACGGCGGGCAGCACGTCGCCGTTGAACCGGCGCTCCTCGAACACGTGCGGCGCGATGGCCCGCAGCAGCGGGATCGACGACATCTCGGTCAGCGCCAGCAACGTCGACGCGCTCGCAGTGCGGGCGAGTCCGGGGTCCTCGGTGAACATCGTCTCGGCGCGCCTGCGCAGGTGCGGCCACCGGCGGGCGGCCTGCACGAGCGTCGCGAGCCCCTTCGCGGACTCCTCGGCGGCGATCCGGTGGTCCAGCAGCACGACCGCGAGGAAGTCCTCCGCCAGCCGGGGCGACCCGGCGGGCACGGCGTCGCGGCTCATCAGGTGCCGCACCAGGTCGGACCGGCCGGAGCCGGGGGCGGCGCCGAGCACCGTCGCCAGCGCGGTCAGGTGCACGTCGAACGTGGTGTCGGCGTGCACGGGCTCGGACGCGGGCCGCTCGACGCCGAGGACCTCGGCGAACCTCCCGCACGCCAACGCGAACGACTCGGCGTGCTCCTCCGGGCGCGCTACCAGCGGCAGGTCCGACATCACGTGGCCGAGGTCGGTGCCGCGCTGCCGGGTCGAGGACCACCACCAGCCGGTGAGCCGGGACAGCAGCAGCACCCGGCTCTCCGCGCTGGTCCGCTGCCACGGCTCGCGCAGCAGGTCCCTCAGGTCGGGCCACGGCCAGCGGTCGGCGTCGTCGACCACGACCAGCAGCCGCGCGGTGCTGACCGCGGGCCGCAGGTCGGCCGCGCCCTCGCCGTGCCGGGCGACCAGCACGGTCCACCCCGCGGCGCGGCTCTCGACCACGAACTTGGCCGCCAGCCTGGACTTCCCGACCCCGGCGACGCCGTGCAGCAGCAGCGTCGCCATCCGCGTCTGCTCCTCGCGCCAGCGGGTGAGCGCGCCGAGCTCGCGGATGCGGCCGTGGAACGGCACCACCTCGTTGCGCGCGTCGAGCAGGCCGCCGGGTCCCGTGTCCGCTCCGACGACCGCCGAGCCGTTCGGTGGTGGGTCGAGCCGGTAGGAGGCGCCGCGGTTCCGTTCCACTGCGCCATAGTGCACTCCCCGCTGAGGCCATTGGCACCAACCACACCTTTTCGGCATTGACTCATCCGGTATCGCAACACTACTTTCGAAACATGTCTTTCGAGAGGCGTCAGCTCACCGACGCGCACGACCTCCGGGCGCTGAGCCACCCGCTCCGCGTCCGGATCATGGAGCTGCTCGCCCAGGAAGGACCGCTCACCGCCACCGAGGCGGGCGCCGAGCTCGGCACGACCGCGTCGAACTGCTCGTTCCACCTGCGACTGCTGGCCAGGCACGGCTTCGTCGAGGAGGCGGAGGGCGGTGTCGGGAGGCAGCGGCCCTGGCGGCTCGTCGAGCAGGAGACCCGGATCAGGTCGAAGGACCTCGACCCCGAGGGCCTGAGCGCGTTGCGGGCCATGGACGAGCTGCGCTGGGCCCGCAGGCGGGAACAGCAGGCCGACTGGTGGCGCACCAGGGACGAGTACCCGGACGAGTGGCGCGAGGCCGCGTCCGAGACGGCCTCGGTGCTCCACCTCACCGCCGCCGAGCTGGTCGAGCTGAACGGGGCCCTGCACGACGTGATCGGCCGCTACGTCGACCGCGGCCTCGTGTCGAACCGCAGACCCGGCACCGCGCCGGTGGACATCTCCACGTCCACCATCCCACTCCGACTTCCACTACCAGGGGGAGAACATGGCTGAGTCGAAGGACTTCGCACCGAGGCAGAGGTTCCGCTCCAACGTCGCGCTGTCGCCGGACGGGCGGTTCGCCGCCTACTCCGCGAACGCGGACGGGCAGCACAACCTCCACGTCGTCCCGGTCGCGGGCGGCGAGCCGCGCAAGCTCACCGAGTACACCCACAACGCCGTGCGGCAGGTCGCGTGGTCGCCCGACGGCGGGTCCTTGCTGTACACGGCGGACTTCCAGGGCAACGAGCAGTTCCAGCTGTACCTCGTGGACGCCCAGGGCGGCGAGGCGAGGCGGCTGACCGACACCGTGGACCGCCAGCACGTCCTGGGCGGGAGCGTGTACGACAACGGCGCGATCACCCCGTTCACCCCCGACGGCCGCGCGGTCGTCTACGCGGCCAACGACCGCGACCCCGCCGTGCAGGACCTGCTGGTCCAGGACCTGGAGACCGGCGAGGTCCGGCGGGTCGAGTCGACGCCCGGCACGATGCTGCACGCGATCTCCGTGTCGCCGGACGGGCGGTGGCTGCTCGCGACCGGCTTCCGCGGCAACAGCGACAACGACCTGTGGCTGGTCGACCTGGCCGACCCGGACGCCCCACCGCGGGTCCTCACCGAGCACGAGGGCAGGCGCCTGCACCTGCCGGGACCGTGGACGCCCGACTCGACGGCCTTCCACCTTCGGCACGACACCGACGGCGAGTTCGTCGCGCTCGGCCTGCACTCGCCCGCGACCGGCGCGACCACCGCCCTGGTGACACCGCCGTGGGACGTGGAGCAGGTGGCCGCGGACGGCACCACCACGGCGTGGACGGTGAACGAGGACGGCGTCTCGCGGCTGTTCGCCCGACGGGACGGCGAGCTGCTGGTGCTGCCCGAGCTGCCCGCGGGCGTGATCGCGTCGCTGTCGGTGGTCGGGGACGTGCTGACGTTCCTGCTCACCACCGGCACCCGCCCCACCGAGGTGGTCGCGCTGGACCTGGCGGAGGGGACCCTGCGCTACCTCACCGACAGCGCGCCCGCGGTGGCCGTCACCTTCGTGGAGCCGCAGCTGGTCCGCTACCCGACGCACGACGGCCGCGAGGTCCCGGCGTGGCTCTACCGACCGCGCGGCGAGGGTGTCCGCGGGGTGGTCGTGTCCGTCCACGGTGGACCGGAGGCGCAGGAGCGGCCGCTGTACAACTACGCCGGGCTCTACCAGTACCTGCTGTCGCAAGGGGTCGCGGTGCTCGCACCGAACGTGCGCGGCTCCACCGGGTACGGCAAGACCTACCAGAGCCTGATCCTGCGCGACTTCGGCGGGGACGAGCTGCTCGACCTCGAGCACACCTTCAGGTACCTGGCCTCCTTGGACTGGGTCGACCCGAAGCGCATCGGCGTGTGGGGCGCGTCCTACGGCGGTTTCGCCACCCTGTCGTGCCTGTCGCGGCAGCCGGAGCTGTGGGCGGCGGGCGTGTCCATGGTGGGACCGTCCAACCTGCTCACCATGGCCCGGTCCGTCCCGGAGACGTGGCGGGCCGAGATGGCGGCCTGGGTCGGCGACCCGGACACCGAGGCGGAGTTCCTGCTGGAGCGGTCGCCGATCACCTACGTCGACGCGATCACCGCGCCGCTGTTCGTGATCCAGGGCGCCAACGACCCGCGTGTCGTGAAGGCGGAGAGCGACCAGATCGTCGAGGCGTTGCGCGCGCGGGGCGTCGACGTCCGGTACGACGTGTACGACGACGAGGGGCACGGGTTCACCAACCGCGCCAACGAGGTCAAGGCCATCGGTGACACGGCCGAGTTCCTGGTGAAGCACCTCGGTGGGTAGTGGCCGCGAGGCCGCGTCGGTAGGTCGGCCCCGGTTTTTCGATGTCGGCGACGCTGTCCCCGGCGTCGGAAAACCGGGGTCGAACTGCCGACTCCCCGGCGGCCTCGCCGGAGTCTCCGGAGGAGCGACCAACAACACTGTCGGACCTGTGAAGCACAATCACAGATGTGCTGGTAGCGGTGGTTGCGGAGGGTGACAACGGTGGCAGGGTGCTGTCGTTGTCCGACAAGGGTGAGCCCGAGGGGCGTGCCCTCCGAAGCGACGACCTGAGCGGCACGGTGGCGGAGCTGGAGGCGGCGTCCCACCCGCGCTGGATCTGGGCGAGCACCGGTGAGGTGTACCCGGACCTGCTGGAACGCGGGGTGCGGGTGGAGCGCTGCCTCGACCTCGGCCTGGTCGAGGGGCTGCTGCTGGGGTACCTGGGCAGGCACCGCGAACCCCGTGGTCTGGCGGCGGCGGTCGCGCGGCTCAAGGGCCTGGAGCCTCCGGAGGACCACGGTCCGCGCAAGCGCGAGGCGCAGCCGACCCTGTTCGAGCCCGAGCAGGAACGGTTGCCGGGCGGCACGGACCCGCTCGACGCCGTCGTCGCCGTGCACGCCGAGCAGCAGCGGACCCTGGCCGCCCAGCCGCACGCCGACCGGTTGCGGCTGCTGGTGGCCGCCGAGTCGGCGAGCGCGCTGGCGGCGGCCGAGATGACGCACTTCGGCCTGCCGTGGCGGGCGGACGTGCACGAGGACCTGCTGGTCGAGATGCTGGGCCCGCGTCCGCTGCCGGGTGCGCGGCCGCGCAGGCTGGCCGACCTGGTGGACCGGATCACCGAGGCGTTCCACGGCAGGGCGGTGAACCCGGACAACCCGGCGAACATCGTGCGGGCGTTCGCCAGGGAGGGCATCGACATCCCCTCGGCGCGGGCGTGGGTGGTCAAGGAGGTCGACCACCCCGCCGTCGCGCCGATCATGGAGTACAAGGAGCTGTCCCGGCTCTACGTGGCGCACGGCTGGTCGTGGCTGGAGCAGTGGGTGAAGGACGGCCGGTTCCGACCGGACTACGTGGTGGGCGGTGTCGTGTCGGGCCGGTGGGCGACCCGCGGCGGCGCGGCCCTGCAGCTCCCCCGCACGCTGCGCACGGCCGTCCGCGCCGATCCGGGCTGGATGCTGGTCGCGGCGGACGCCGCGCAGCTGGAGCCGAGGGTGCTGGCCGCGCTGTCCGGCGACCGGAAGCTGGCCGAGGTCGCGGGTGACGACGACCTGTACACGAACCTGGCGGGCGACGCGTTCGACGGCGACCGGGGGCGGGCGAAGATCGCGATGCTGTCGGCGATGTACGGCGGCACGAGCGGTGAGGCCGGGCCGCTGCTGGCGGTGCTGCGCCGCCGCTTCCCGGACGCCGTCGGGTACGTCGAGGCCGCCGCGCAGGCGGGCGAACAGGGTCGGATGGTCCGTTCGAGGTTGGGCCGGACGAGTCCGGCACCGTCGGATTCGTGGCGCGAGACAACCGGGAACGCCGACGGCGACGAGGACTCCGAACGGCGTTCGCGGCGGGCCTCGCGGGAGTGGGGCAGGTTCACCCGGAACTTCGTCGTGCAGGCCAGCGCGGCGGACTGGACGGCCGCCCTGCTGGGTGCGTTGCGGCGCAGGCTGAACCAGCGCGCGCCGGGCGCCCACCTGGTGTTCTTCGTGCACGACGAGGTGCTGGTGCACTGCCCGGCGGAGGTCGCCGAAACGGTCCGCGCGGAGATCACCGCGGCGGGCGCGGAGGCCTCGCGGCTGGTGTTCGGCGACACCCCGGTCCGGTTCCCGCTCAAGGCCGTCGCGATCTCCAGCTACGCCGACGCGAAGTAGGCGTTGCGCCGATCGGCTGCTTGCACGTTTCAGGTGAGAGCGCTCTCATAGGCACCAGCACCACACCCGAGTGACAAGGAGGTCACCCGCGCATGGAGCTCACCCCGACTCGCAGACGACGGTTCCTCGCGGCCGCCGCGGCCATGCTCGCCGCCATCCCGGTCGTCCTCGTGGCCACCGCCAACGCCTCCGTCCCCACCACCCCGGCAGGCTGGTCGCTCGCGTGGAGCGACGACTTCAACGGCACCGGCGGCACCCTGCCCTCATCGGCGAACTGGACCGTCGACCTGGGGCACGCCTACCCCGGCGGTCCGGCGAACTGGGGCACCGGTGAGGTCCAGAACTACACGAACAGCACCGACAACCTGAAGCTCGACGGCGCGGGCAACCTGCGCATCACCGCGCTGCGCGACGGGTCGAACAACTGGACGTCGGCGCGCATCGAGACCAAGCGCGGCGACTTCCGGCCGCCGTCGGGCGGCAAGGTCGCGATGGAAGCGCGCATCCAGATGCCGAACGTCACCGGCAACGCCGCACTCGGCTACTGGCCCGCGTTCTGGGCGCTGGGATCGCCCTACCGCGGCAACTACTGGAACTGGCCCGGCATCGGCGAGTTCGACATCATGGAGAACGTCAACGGGATCAACTCCGTGTGGGGCGTGCTGCACTGCGGCGTGAACCCCGGCGGCCCGTGCAACGAGACCACCGGCCTCGGCGCGAACCGCGCGTGCCCCGGTTCCAGCTGCCAGTCGGCGTTCCACACCTACCGGTTCGAGTGGGACCAGAGCTCCAGCCCGCAGGCGTTTCGCTGGTACGTCGACGGCCAGCAGTTCCACAGCGTCACGCAGAACCAGCTGCCCGCGGACACGTGGGCGAACATGACCAACCACGCGGGCTACTTCATCCTGCTGAACCTGGCCATCGGCGGCGCGTTCCCCAACGCCCTCGCGGGCTCGACCCCCACGGCCGCGACGGTGTCGGGCCACTCGCTGGTCGTCGACTACGTCGCCGTCTACACCGCGGGCGGCGGCGGCACGACCCCGACGACGACCACCACGACGCCGCCGAGCGGCAGCGGGTTCGACGCCTACAGCAGCATCCAGGCGGAGAGCGCGACCTCGCGCAGCGGTGGCACGGTCGAGACCACCAGCGACACCGGTGGCGGCCAGGACGTCGGCCAGATCGCCAACGGCGGCTCGATGCGCTTCTCCGGGGTGCGGTTCGGCAGCACCACGGCGACGCAGTTCACCGCCCGCGTCGCCTCCGGTGCGGGCAGCGGTGTCAGCGGTCTGGTCGAGGCCAGGCTGGACAGCCCGTCGGGCGCGGTGGTCGGCAGCTTCGCGGTCGGCAACACCGGCGGCTGGCAGAGCTGGCGGACCGTCCCCGCGAACATGTCCGGCGTGACCGGGACGCACGACGTGTACGTGACGTTCACCAGCGGTCAGTCCTCGCCGTACGTGAGCGTGAACTGGATCAGGTTCGGTACCTGACAAGGCTTGTGGCGGGCCGCGGACGACGTCTTCCCTGCGCGGCCCGCCACTCCCCAGCGCTACCGTGGACGGGTGCGCTACCGCGAACGGCCCGCGCTCGGCGGCCGCGGTCTGGTGTGGACGAAGACGACGTCCGCACCGGGTGTCGGCCGCGTCGTGCCGGACGGCTGCACGGACATCATCTGGTCGCGCGGCACGAACTCGCTGTTCGTGGCGGGTCCGGACACCGCGGCCCACGTCGGCGAGTCCCGGCCGGACACCCTGTTCGCGGTGCGGTTCGCCCCCGGTGTCGGCCCGTCCGCGTTCGGCGTTCCCGCGCACGTCCTGCGCGACCTGCGGGTGCCGTTGGAGGAGCTGTGGCCGGACACCCCACGGCTGCTGGAGGCGCTCGGCACCGCCGAGGACCCCTGCGCCGTGCTGGCGGACGCGGCGCGCGCCAGGCTCCGCGAGACCCCGCCGGACCCGGCGGTCGACGCGGTCGTCGCGGCGGTCCGTGAGCACAGCGTGCCGGAGGTCGCGGACCGGCTCGGGATCGGCGCCCGGCAGCTGCACCGGAGGTCGCTGGCCGCGTTCGGCTACGGCCCGAAGGTGCTGGCCCGCGTGCTGCGGTTCGACCGGGCGATGGCGCTGGCGTGGGCCGGGGTGCCGTTCGCCGACATCGCCCACCGCACCGGCTACGCCGACCAGGCCCACCTCTCGCGCGAGGTGAAGGACCTGGCGGGCGTGCCGCTCGGCGTCCTGCTCAGTCCGTAGGCAGCCGCGTCGCCTTGGCGGGACCGGACGTCAGCGGCGGGGGCGCAGCGCGTCGCGGTTGAGCTCGGCCGGGCTGCGGTGGCCGGACAGGCCCAGCGTCAGGTCGAAGTCGGCCAGCAGGCCGCGCAGCACGTGCCGGACGCCCACCTCGCCGCCGTGCGCGAGCCCGTAGGCGTACGGCCTGCCGACCAGCACCGCCTTGGCGCCCAGCGCGAGCGCCTTCACGATGTCCGCGCCGGTCCGGACGCCGGAGTCGAACAGCACGTCGACCTGCTCGCCGACCGCGTCCGCGATCTCGGGCAGCGCCTCCAGCGAGCCGATCGCGCCGTCGACCTGCCTGCCGCCGTGGTTCGACACCACGACGCCCTGCACGCCCGCGTCGACGGCCTTGCGCGCGTCGTCGGGGTGCTGGATGCCCTTGAGCAGGATCGGCCCGTCCCAGTGCTCGCGCAGGAACGCCACCTGGTCCCACGACTTGTCGGTGCCAGTGTAGAGCTGCACCCAGCGCAGGATCGCCATCGGCAGGTCGTCCTCCGGCGACTTCTCCAGGCTCGCCCGGAACGCCGGGTCGGAGAACGGGATCGCGGTGCCGACCGCGCGCAGGAACGGCAGGTAGGCGCGGTCGAGGTCGTTCGGCCGCCACGCCAGCGTCCACGTGTCCAGCGTGACCACGAGCGCCGTGTACCCGGCCTTCTTGGCCCTCTCCAGCGTGCTCACGCACACGTCCGGGTCGTTGGGCCAGTACAGCTGGAACCAGCGCGGCCCCTCCGCGCTCGCCTCGGCCACGTCCTCCAGCGCGTGCGAGGAGGCGTTCGACAGGATCATCGGCACTCCCAGCTCCGCCGCCGCGCGCGCCGTGGCCAGCTCGCCGTCCGGGTGCAGGATCGACTGCACGCCAACGGGTGCCAGCAGCACCGGTGCTGGCATCTCGGTGCCCAGGACGGTCGTGCCGAGGTGCCGCGTCGTGGCGTCGGTCAGCATCCGCGGCACGATCCGCCACTCGTCGAACGCCTCCCGGTTCGCCCGCACCGTCGCCCCGGACCCCGCCCCACCCGCCACGTACCAGAACGGCCCCGGCCCGAGCCGTGCCCGCGCCGACTCCTCGAGCGCACCGGGCTCCGTCGTGAACGGCGGCACCTGCCCCGCGAGCCCTTGGAGGTAGATCTCGTTCTGATACCCGGCGAAGGTCATCCCGGCAGTCTGCTACCGCATCCCTGGCTCGTCCAGCCGGCCCGCGTGTTAGGGGTGCTCAGCAGGCGGTTAGGGGTACGGGTGGCGCGCGGTCCGTCGTTAGGTTCGGCGGGTGGACGGGTCTGGTGGTGGGGTGGGGGCGGAGGTCGACGAGGAGCGCGCGAGCGCGCTGCCCGCGTTGGCGTGGCAGCCGATCAGCGTGGTCGCGAGCCTCATGGGCACGGTGATGCTGATCTTCAGCAGCAGGCTGGGCTACTTCGGTGACGAGCTGTACTTCATCGGGGCCGGGTCGCGGCCGGACGTGAACTTCGCGGACCA
This sequence comes from Umezawaea tangerina, assembly GCF_003002815.1. Lineage (GTDB taxonomy): Bacteria > Actinomycetota > Actinomycetes > Mycobacteriales > Pseudonocardiaceae > Umezawaea > Umezawaea tangerina. The sequence goes on from NZ_PVTF01000012.1 coordinate 313,539, forward strand.
GCCGCCGTTGGTGCCGTGGCTCGCGCACGTGATGAACGACCTGGGCGGCGGGTCGCTGGTGGTGCTGCGGCTGCCGTCGGTGCTGATGATGATGGCCGGTGTCGTCGTGACGGCGCTGATCGCGCGGGAGCTGGGCGGTGGGCCGGGGGCGCAGCTGATCGCGGCGGGGGCGTTCGCGGTCTCGCCGAACTTCCTGATCGGCGGCACGCTGCTCGCCACCTCGACGGTCGACCCGCTGCTGTGGACGGTCGTCACCTGGCTGCTGGTGCGGTGGGTGCGCGGACGCGACGACAAGGTGCTGCTGTGGGCCGGTGCGGTGACCGCGGTGGGCATCCAGGCCAAGTACCTCATCGCGGTCCTCTGGGTCGTCGTGCTGGTCGGGGTGCTGGTCGCCGGTCCGCGTGAGCTGCTGCGCCGCCCGCTGCTGTGGGTCGGCGCGGCGATCCCGCTGGTCACCGGACTGCCGGGGTTGATCTGGCAGGCGAACCGCGGCTGGCCCGGCCTGGAGATGGTCGGGGTGGTCAGCCAGGACGTGGCGCGGTTCGAGGGCGGCCGGGTCGGGTTCGTGGTCACGCTGCTGCAGAACTCCCTGCCGATCGCGGCCGGCGCGCTGCTGTTCTTCGGGCTGTGGCGGGTGCTGCGCTCACCGGGCCTGCGGGAGTACCGGTTCCTCGGGTGGGCGGTGGTCCTGCTGGTCGCGCTGGTGTTCGCGCTCGGGCTGCGCATGTACCACGTGGTGGGCCTGTTCGGCGTGCTGTGGGCGTTCGGCGCGGTCGAGGTGGAGCGCACCGGGGTGAGCAGGTGGTTCCGCTGGATCCCGACCATGCCGGTGTTCCTGGTGTCGGCGTTCCTCGCGGTGTTCGTCGCGCTGCCCTGGTACCCGGAGTCATGGGTGAAGGACGACGACCTGCTGAACTCCGGCAGGCTCGGCTGGCCCACGGTGGCGGGCGCGGTGGCGCTGGCCTACCACCAGCTGCCGCCCGAGCAGGCCGAGCACACCGCGATCGTCACCAGCGTGTACTGGCAGGCGGGCGCGCTCGACACGTTCGGCCCCGACCTCGGCCTGCCCGCGCCCTACAGCCCCAACCGGGGCTACTACTACTTCGGCGCGCCACCGGACTCGGCGACGTCCGCCCTGCTGGTGGCGCCGGACCGGACGATGCTCGACGGGCACTTCGACACGGTCACCAAGGTCGCCGACATCGAGGTGCCGATCGGGTTCCCGCAGCTCAACAAGGGCCTGTCGGTCTACCTGTGCGAGGGTCAGGTCGAGCCGTGGTCGAAGATCTGGCCCGGCCTGCGCACGATGGTCGCCTAGCCGTCCGCCCGGCCGCACCCGCACGGGGCGCGGCCGGACGGGGGCGCTAGACGCGGACCGGGACGCGGCCGAACAGCCGCCGCGGCAGCAGCCAGGCCAGCTTCTCCGACCGCAGCACGGCGAGCGGTCCGACCACAGCCAGCAGCAGCACGTACCCGGCAACGAACGGCGCCACCCGCGCGTCCAGCCCGGCGGCGACCGCCATCGCGGCCAGCACCAGCGAGAACTCGCCCCTGGTCAGGACGGTCAGGCCGATGTTCACCGCCTCCTGCCGGTCGAACGAGTGCAGCCTGGCCGCGAAGGCGCCCGCGGCCAGGTTCAGCGCGATCGTCAGCGCGACGGCCGCGAGGACGGGCAGCACGACCGTGCCGATCGACCTCGGGTCGATGCTGAGCCCGAAGATGAAGAAGAACAGGGCTCCGAACGCGTCGCGCAGCGGCAGCACGAGCCGGTGGATCCGCGGCGCCACCTTGGACCCGCCGAGCACCATGCCGACCATGAACGCGCCGATCGCGTCGGACACGCCGAGCTCGTGCGCGACCGCCGCGCCGGTGACCGCGACGCCGACGAAGCACACCACCAGCAGCTCGTCGTCGGCCGAGCCGAACAGCCGGGTGACCACGCGGCCGCCCCAGCGGGCGATCGCGGCCAGCACCACCAGGAACGCGAACGCCTTGCCGAAGTCGAGCAGCGCGTACCCGAAGCTGTTGGCACCGCTGAGGACCGGTTGCAGCATCGCGAGGTAGAGGGCGAGGAACACGTCCTCGATCACGATGATGCCCATGATCAGCCGGGACTCGGGGCTGCGCAGGCGGTTCGCCTCGACCAGCAGCTTCGTCACGATCGCCGAGGACGAGATGCCGATGGCGCCCGCGATCACCAGCGCCTCGCGGGTGCCCCAGTCGAGCGCGAACCCGAACGCCAGCCCGCCGCCGATGTTGAGCAGCAGGTAGCCGAACCCGGCCACGACGAGCTTGCGGCCGCCCGCGACGAGGTCGTCCATCGAGAACTCGAGGCCGAGGTAGAAGAGCAGGAACACCAGTCCGAGCGCGGAGAGCACGCCCATCTCGGCCGGGTCGTCCACCAGGGCGATGCCGGGTGTGTTGGGGCCGAACAGGATTCCGGCGACCATGAACAGCGGGATGGTGGGGAGTCCTATCCGGACTCCCGCTCTGGCGATGAGGCCGGCGGCGAGGAACGCGCCACCGACGGCGAGCAGTGCGTGTGAGGTCATGGGGTGGCCTCCAGGGTCGAGTGCCCGTGGTCGTGCCGCGCGCGGCGCCCCGGTGGGGGCACCGCGCGCGGGCACGCGGGCGTTCGGCTTGCTAGACGACTGCGCCGTTGGCGGCGCGAGAACGCGGCTTGGCGCGCACGGGCGCGCGGCGGCGGGTTCCGGGGTACTTCGACTGCAGGGCGATGGCGACGGGAGCGGCGGTGACCACGGTCGACGCGGTGCCCGCGACGAGGCCGACGAGCAGCGCGGTCGCGAAGTCCGCCAACGAGCCGTCGCCGAGCACCAGCAGCGCGGCGAGCACGAACAGCACGCCGATGCCGGTGTTCACGGTGCGGGGCACGGTCTGCAGGACGGCGGAGCTGACCACGGCCGCGTAGGACTGCTTGCCCCGCGACCTGGCCAGCTCGCGGACCCGGTCGAACACCACCACCGAGTCGTTCACCGAGTACCCGATGACGGTCAGCAGCGCGGCCAGGAACACGCCGTCGGCGGTCTTGCCGAGCCACCCGAACACGCCGACGAGCACCACCACGTCGGTCACCAGCGCGACCACGGTGGCCACGCCGAGCCGCCAGTCGAACCGGACGGCGAGGTAGCCCAGCTGCGCGGCGACCGCGATGGCTAGCGCGATCACCGCGTTGCGCCGCAGCTCCGAGCCGAGGCTGGGGCCGATCAGCTCGTTGCTGACCTGCTGCGCCCCGCCGGTCGCCGTGGACACGACGTCACCGACCCGCGCCGCAGCGGCGTCGTCGATCGGCCCGGTGCGCACGGACACGCCGTTCTCGCCGGAGGTCGCCACGACGGCGTCGCCGAAGCCCGCGTCGGCGAGCGCGGTGCGCACCCGGCCGGGGTCGACGGTCTGCGCGGCGGTGTAGTCGAGCATCCGACCGCCGGTGAACTCGACGCCGAGGTCGAGGCCGCGCAGGAACACCCCGGACAGGCACAGCACCGCGAGCACCGCGGCGGCCACCAGCCAGCGGCCGGGTCGGCGGAACAGCTCACCGCCGCGCGCGACCAGCCAGGTGCGCACGCGGCCGAGCGTGTGCAGGCCGCTCAGCGCGGGCCTGCGTTCGACGAACCGGCTGCCCAGCACCAGTTCCAGCAGCACGCGGCTGAGCACCAGCGCGCTGAACATGGACGCCAGCACACCGATCGACAGCGTGACCCCGAAGCCCTTGACCGGCCCCGTGGCCAGCCAGAACAGGAGTCCGGCGGCGAGCAGCGTCGTGATGTTCGAGTCGGCGACCGCGCTGAGCGCGCCGCGGAACCCGCCTTGGACGGCCTTGAGCATCCGCCCAGCGCGGGCACCCCTGGCCGCGTACTCCTCACGGGCGCGTTCGAACACCAGCACGTTCGCGTCGACCGCCATGCCGATCGCCAGCACGAACCCGGCCAGCCCCGGCAACGTGAGCGTCGCCCCGATCGCCAGCAGCGCCGCGTACGCCACGGCCGCGTACCCGACGAGCGCGCCCACGGCCAGCAGCCCGGCGAGCCGGTAGACGACGATCAGGAAGATCCCGGTCAGCGAGATGCCGATGATCGCCGCCCACGCGCTGGCCTCGATGGCCTCCGCGCCGAGCGTGGCGCCGACCGTGCGCTGCTCGATGACCTCGACCGGGACCGGCAGGGCGCCCGACCGGATCACCAGCGCCAGCTCAGCCGCCTCCGCCTGGGTGAACGAGCCGGTGATCTGGGTGCTGCCACCGATGATCCCGGTGCGGCAGGCCACGTCCGTGCCGACCTGCGGTGAGGACACGATCTTGTTGTCCAGCACGAAGGCGATCTGCCGGGTGGGGGTGCCGATCGGCGAGCAGGCCGCCTCCGCGGTCAGGCGTTGCCAGGTGCCCGGCGCGTCGCCGCGGAACTCGATGGAGACCTCGTTGCCCGCGCCTCGTTGGCTGATCGAGGACTGCGCGCCCTTGATCCCCTCACCGGTCATCGCGGCGGGCCCCAGCAGCAGGGGCACGCCTTCGGGACTCGTCAACGCGACCTGGTCGGCGGCCGCCTCGTCGCCCGCGCCCACGACCGGGTGCACGGTGAGCTGGGCGGTCCGCCCGAGCACTTCGACGGCTTCCGCCGGATCTTGCACGCCGGGAAGTTCCACGAGGATGCGGCGTTCACCCGAGCGAGCCAGCACGGGCTCGGCCACCCCGAGTTCGTCGACCCTGCGGCGGAGCACTTCGAGCGAGCGGTCGGTGGCTTCGCCATCGGCCTTGGTGGTCGGGGAGTCCTTGGTCTCCAGGACGATCTGGGTACCACCACGGAGATCAAGACCCAGTTGGGGTTGGCTGGTGAGCAGCAGGAAAGCGGACGCGGCGAGAACACCGAAGGACACGATCCCTCGGACAAGCAGATCTCGCCGCGCGGAAGTGCGCGGCATGACAGGAGGACCTTCCGGGCAGGAGCGGTGTGGGGGACGGCTCGACTACGCGGAAGCAGGTGGGGCGCGATCACCCAGAGGCGTCGTGCTCGTGGTCTCCGGGGCGCGGTGGACTCGTTGGGCCGCGTCGAGGAGGGGGCGCAGGGGTGGAGGCGGTTGGACGCGCGGAGCGAGGTCCGCGGGGGTGATGTGGGCGACCCCGGATCTCGTCGTGGCGCCGGGGAGGTGGGCGGCCTGGACGAGGGAGGTGACGGCGGAGGAGTGGAGGTCCGGTGCGTCGGAGTGGGGAGCGGCGGCGACTAGGAAACCGGCGATCAAGGCCAGGATGGACAGCAGCGCGCGCTTGGACATGGGACCTCCCCTCGGGGGTCAGGTTACAGACCGGGGGTGGGGGGTCGGGTTCCTGGAAATGTCGTACCTCGGTCGTAGGGTGTGTGTTAGGGGGTCTTCACGGGTGGGGGACGCCTGGTTTGGTGTGGGTGGTGGGGGTTGTGAGTTGGTGGGCCGATCTGGCGGGGCTGGGGTCTGGCGGGCCGGGGTGGCGTGGCTGGGTTCCCGGAAATGTCGTACCCCCGTCGTAGTGTGTGAATCGGGGGGTCTTGCGCGATGGGGGACCTCTGGGTGGGTGTGTTCTGGGGCCCCGCGAGGTTGTGTGGCGTTGGGCCCGCGGGTTTTAGGGAGCCTCCACCCCGCTCGCCGAGTGTTCTAGGCTTGCCACACCTTGTCAAGACGATAAAGCCATCTTGACAAGCTGCGTCAAGCCCAGAGCGGCTTCGGATCGGGGTGCAGGGTAGGTCTGGCTGGCGCCAGCATCGGGCTGCGCCCGACAGGGCATCCTCGGCTGCGCCGTTGGACAGGGCATCGAGCTTCGCTCGACAAGGCATCGGCTGGCGCCGACAAGGCCCCAGGCGCTCCGCGCCGGATGCGCGCTGGCGGGCTGCGCCCGACGACGGATCCTCGGCTGCGCCATCGGACAGGGAAGGCATCCTCGCTGCGCGTCGGACAAAGCTGGTTAGCGGCGGGGTTTGCCTTGGCCGACCAGGACTACGACGCTGCCGGCTACCAGAGAGATGATCCAGGCGAAGACGAGTGGTTGCATGGTGGTGGCGCCGAGGAAGAGGGCGGTGGTCCAGGCGGTGAGCAGGAGCAGTGTGACTGCGAAGAGCACAGTCACGGTGGCCAGTTTGGGGCGGTGGCGGGTGACTCGGTAGAGCGCGAGGCGTTGGGTTTTGCGGGCGAACAGGACTGTTCTGCCCACTAGTGCGAGGGTGCCGAGGACCAGCAAGCCCGAGAACCAGCCGAGTAGTGGGGTTGGGCGGGGCATGCCGGCGAAGAGGAGTAGTAGGCCGCCGGAGACCAGGAGGGCGGCGACGCGGGAGGCCACTTGCCAGGCGATGGCGTGGGCGGCGTTGAGGACTTCCTCGGGAAGTGGGCCCGACGTGGCGGTTGGGGCACCGGCGGCGCCTCCGCCGCGTTTGCGGCGGACGGTGGCGAGGTTGGCGCGGATGTCGTCGTCGGTGGGGTCGAGGCGGAGGGCGGTGCGGTAGGCGCGTTCGGCGGTGCCCCAGTTCCGGGCGCGGAGGGCGGCGTCGCCGAGGACCTGGAAGGCGCGGGCCTCGGTGGGAGCGAGGCGGGTGGCGTGGTGGGCGACGTCGACGGCCTCGGCGCGGGTGGTGGGGTCGGCGGCGAGGACCTCGGACAGGACGACCTGGCAGCGCCAGTCGGTGGGTTTGCGGCGGACGGACTCGCGGGCGGCGACGACGGCCTCGGACTGCCTGCCGAGCTCGCTGAGGGACAGCGCGGCGAGGCGCTGGGCCCAGGCCTGGTCGCCGTCGAGGACGAGGGCGCGCTTGGCGGCGTCGAGCGCGGGGTCGGGTTCGCCCGCGTCGAGGTGCGCGGCGGCGAGCCTGCACCAGGCCTCGGCGTGCAGCGGGTTCGCCACCAGCGCGGGCCGGAGCAGGTCGATCGCCTGGCGGGGTTTGCCGGAGGCGGTGAACTCGGCGGCGCGGACCAGCACGGCGGTGATCGACTCGGACATCACACCTCCCGGATCGCCGACCAGTGTGACAGCGCCGTTTCGCCACCACGATCAGGTGATCCAGCCAAGACGCATCGGCACACGATCCGCCAGGTTTCAGCAGAGGTCCGATCAATGTCCACCCGAACGGGTAATTCGCGGTGCAACTACCCTCAGTCATCCGATGATCGTCACGCGTCTCGAACGGTAGCCGAAAACCTCCTTTTGTCCGAACGCACAGCGACCGGATGGCCTAGTTCTAGACCGATCCGTCTCCTTTAACAGTCACAATCTGTTGCGATTTGGCCATTTTTCCGCCATCCAGGTGACTGAGTGAGAGCTTCATGCGACGCTGATGCGGCTCGGCACCGCCGCCTGCCGGGAACCAAGAACATTTTCGTTCCGGTCCCGTCACGGCACCGACCCACCCGCGTCTCACCCCCGCGAGCGCACGGATTGGTCCGAGCACCCGTGACGAGCTATTGGAGGTTGGGGGCCGTGAGCACTGGCAAGGAATGGCAGATCACCTGCCGCGACATCGCATCCCGCAGACGCGACATGACCGTGTTCGTCAGCCAGGGCCACGTGGTGGTCACCGTGCCGCCGGGCGAGGCGGCCGTGCTGACCCCGTTGGAGGTCGGCCGACTGCGCGCCGCGCTGCGCGACGCGGTGGTCAACGCCTCCGGCACGCCGGAAGCGTGATCGTCCGACCCGGCGGCCCGGCGGACCTCGGCACCGTGCTCGGCCTGCTCGACGAGGCCGTCCGGTGGCTGGTGTCCCGGGGCCGCACCGGGCAGTGGGGCGATGCACCCTTCTCGACGAGCCCAGCGCGCGTCGAGGCGCTCCAGTCCTGGTCGGACGACCTGCACATCGCTGAACTGGACGGCGTCGCCGTGGGGGCGCTGGCCATCGGGCCCGCGCCGGAGTACGTGCCGCCCGTGGTCGGCCCGGAGGTGTACGTGACCGCGTTGGTCGGCAGCCGTCGTGGTCGCGGCTCGGGCAGGCTGCTGCTGGAGCACGCGCGCGCCGAGGCGGTCGCGCGCGACGTGGACCGGCTGCGCGTCGACTGCTACGCCGGTGGCGGTGGCGCGCTGGTCGCGTACTACGTGTCGGCCGGGTTCACGCCGACCGCCACGTTCACCGTCGAGGGCGACTGGCCGGGCCAGGTCCTGGAGATGCCCCTGCGGGGGTGAAATCCACCCGACCTCTTCCTACTCGCGGGTAGGTAATGCGAGTATCGGTGCCGTGAGCACCTACCTCGTGACCGGAGCGACGGGTTTCCTCGGACGGCGGCTCATCGCGGTGCTGCTCGCGCGCGCCGAGTGCGAACGGGTGTTCGCGCTGGTCAGGCCGCACTCGGTGGGCAAGCTGCCCCGGCACGCCAAGCTCACCGAGGTCGTCGGCGAGCTGGCAGGCCCGGTCGAGGTCGGCCACGTCGACCACGTCGTGCACCTCGCCGCGCTCTACGACCTCACCGCGTCGCTGGAAGACCACACGGCGGCCAACGTGGACGGCACCCGCGCGGTCGTCGAGCTCGCCGCACGGGTCGGCGCGGGCCTGCTGCACCACGTGTCGACGATCGCGGTGGCCGGTGACCACCGGGGCCCGTTCACCGAGGACGACCTCGACCTCGGCCAGCACCTGCCCTCGCCCTACCACGCCACGAAGTTCGCCGCGGAGGAGATCGTCCGCGCGCAGGCCGTGCCGTGGCGGATCTACCGGCCGGGAGCGGTGGTCGGCGACTCGCGGACCGGCGAGATGGACAAGGTCGACGGCCCGTACTACTTCTTCCCCGCGCTCGCGGCCCTCGCGCACGCCCCGTCGTGGCTGCCCGTCCCCGGTCCGGACCTCGGCGCGACGAACCTGGTGCCGGTCGACTTCGTGGTCGCCGCGCTGGACCGGCTGATCCACGCCGACGTCGGGCCGGGCCGGACCTTCCACCTCACCTCGCCGAGGCCGCAGCCGCTCGTCGAGGTCTACAACGCGCTGGCGCGGGCCGCGCACGCGCCGCGGATCGCGGTCACCGTGCCGGTCCGACCGCCCACCAGGACCGGCGCGGTCGGCACCGCCGTGCTCGCCGAGCTGGGCGTCCCAGCTCAGGTGCTGCCCCACCTGGCCGTGGCCGCGGACTTCGACTCGACCGCCACCCGCGCGGTCACCGGGCTCGAGCCGCCCGCGTTCGACACCTACGCCGACGTGCTGTGGAGGTACTGGGGCGAGCACCTGGACCCGGCCCGCGCCGCCAAGGGGCCGCGGCTCGCGGGCCGCACCGTGCTGATCACCGGCGCGTCGTCGGGCATCGGCCGGGCGACCGCGCTCGCGGTAGCGCGCCGCGGAGCCGTTCCCCTCCTGGTCGCCCGTCGGGCTGACGAGCTAGCCCAAGTCGCCGAGGAGATCCGCGCCGAGGGCGGCACGGCGCACTGGTACCCGTGCGACCTGACCGAGGGCGACGCGGTGGACGCGCTGGTGAAGCAGGTGCTCGCCGAGCACGACGTGGACGTGCTGGTGAACAACGCGGGCAAGTCGATCCGCCGGTCGGTGCTGCGGTCGGTGGACCGGCTGCACGACTACGAGCGGACCATGGCGCTGAACTACTTCGCGCCGATGCGGCTGGTCCTCGGGCTGCTGCCGCACATGACCGAACGCCGAAGCGGGCACGTGGTCAACGTGTCCACGATGGGCGTGCAGATCGGCACCCCGCGGTTCTCCGCCTACCTCGGGTCGAAGGCCGCGCTCGACGCGGTCAGCCGGGTCGCCGCCGCCGAGGTGGTCGCCGACGGGGTCGCGTTCACGTCGGTGCGGATGCCGCTGGTGCGCACGCCGATGATCGGGCCGACCAGGGCGTACGACAGGCTGCCCGCGCTGACGCCCGAACGCGCCGCCGAGCTGGTCGTGCGGGCGCTGGTCGAGCGGCCGGAGGAGGTCAACCTCCCGTTCGGCGTGGTCGCCGACCTGGCCCGGCGGGTCGCGCCGAGGACCACGAGGGTGGTGGCGCACCTGGCGTTCCGGGTGTACCCGGAGGACTCGACGCCACCGCTCGCGTCGGTCGCGGCGGGCATCACCCGGCTGGTGCTGCGGGGGCTGCGGTGAACCCGGTGCGCGACCTCGTCACGCTGGTGCGCGCGGGTGTCGTGCGGCCGATGCGGCCGGACCGGCTCGCGGGCGTGCTCGCCGGGTACGTGCGCTGGGACCTCACGGTGGCGTGGGGCTACGCGACGGGTGCGGCCCGGCACCCGGACCGACCGGCGATCGTCGACGACGACGGCGTGCTCAGCTACGCCGAGGTCGACGAGCGCACCACGCGGCTGGCCAACGGGCTCGTCGGCCGCGGCGTGCGCCCCGGCGCCAAGGTCGCGGTGCTCTGCCGCAACCACCGCGGTTTCGTCGAGACCATGGTGGCCTGCGTCAAGATCGGCGCGCACGCCGTGCTGCTCAACACCGGGCTGAGCCGCGCCCAGCTCGCCACCGTGCTGCGCGAGCAGGAGGTGTCTGTCGTGGTGGCGGACGCCGAGTTCACCGACCTGCCGCCGGACGTCGACCGGATCACCGACACCGAGCTGGACGACGTCATCGCGGCGGCACCGGCCACCCCGCTGCCGCGCCGTCCGCCACGGGGTCGGCTGGTCGTGCTGACCTCCGGCACGACCGGAGCGCCGAAGGGCGCCCGCCGTCCGGAGCCCGGCGGCCTGTCCCCCGCCGCGGCGCTGCTGTCCCGGATCCCGTTGCGGCAGGGCGAGACCGTCGCCGTGCCCGCGCCGCTGTTCCACACCTGGGGGCTGGCCGCGTTCCAGATCGGCCTGGTCCTCGGCGCGACCCTGGTGCTGCGCCGCAGGTTCGACCCGGCGGTGCTGCTGGCCGACCTGCGCGACCACCGCTGCGGCGCGCTGTTCGTGGTTCCCGTGATGCTGCAACGGGTGCTGGAGCTGGCCGACCCGGACGCGCCGGACCTGCGGGTGATCGCGTCGAGCGGATCGGCGCTGCCGCCGCCGGTCACCACGCGGTGCCTGCGCGAGTTCGGCCCGGTGCTCTACAACCTCTACGGCTCCACCGAGGTGTCCTGGGTGACCATCGCCACCCCCGACGAGCTGGCCCGCAGGCCGGAGACCGTCGGCCTGCCGCCGCGCGGCACCCGGCTCGCGATCCTGGACGAGCACGGCGATCCCGTCGCGCCGGGTGCGACGGGCCGGATCTTCGTCGCCAACGACATGCTGTTCGAGGGCTACACCAACGGCGCGGGCAAGGAGGTCCGCGACGGGCTGATGTCCACCGGGGACGTGGGCTACCGCGACGAGACCGGTCTGCTGTTCATCGCGGGCCGCGACGACGAGATGATCGTCTCCGGCGGCGAGAACGTCTACCCCGCCGAGGTCGAGTCGCTGCTGGCCGGGATGCCGGACGTGCGCGAGGTCGCCGTGGTCGGCGTGCCGGACGACGAGTACGGCCAACGGCTCGCCGCCTACGTGGTGTGCGCCGAACCGGGGGCGCTGGACGAGGACGCCGTGCGCGGGCACGTGAAGGCGCACCTGGCGCGGTTCTCGGTCCCCCGCGACGTCGTGTTCCTGGACTCGTTGCCGCGCAATGCCACGGGCAAGGTGCTGAAAGGTGATCTGCCTCCGTATTCTGGCTGAGGGCGACGGAAGACGAATGTTCCAAGGGCGGACGCATGACGATTCCCCTGCCTCGCACCGAGCACGCCGCCGATCCGGGAGCCGGTCTCCGGGAGGCCCGCATCGCCCTGGACGAGGACCGCGCGGGCGACGCTTTGGAGTTCGCGGAGAAAGCGCTTGCCGCCTACTCCTGGCTGGAGGACGCCGAGGGCGCCGCGGAGTGCCTGCTGGCCCAGTCCGTCGCGTTGGGCGGCCGCGGGCTGCTGTCCGGAGCGCTCGACACCATCGACCAGGTGCGGCGGATCGCCGTGGCGAACCGGCGGGTGCGGCTCCAGTCGTGGTGCGGGTACTCGCGCGCGGTCGTGGAGCTGCGGCTGGACTCCCCCGAACGGTCGCTGCGCTCGCTGGCCCGCGCGCTCGGCCCGGCCGAGCTCAGCGGTGACCCGGAGCTGATCGGCTCGATCCTGTTCGAACAGGCCAAGGTCCTGCGCGGGGCGGGTTCGGGCGAACGGGACCTGCGGCGCGCGGAGGCGTTGTGCGCGCAGGTCCGCGACCGGTGGCGGCAGCTCGACGACGTGGTCCGGCAGGCCCGCGTCACGGTGCTGCTCGCCCACGTGCGGCTGGACCTGGGCGAGGTCGAACGGGCCCGGCGCTCGTGCCGCCGCGCCGAGGAGCTGCTGGCCGGGCAGGACCGCCCGGTCGCCCAGGCCGAGCTGCTGCTGGCGCAGGCCAGGGTGAGCGGTGCCCGCGACCGCGTCGGCGAGCAGGTCGCGCGGCTGGGCCGGGCGGCCGAGATCGCCGCGGGCTGCCGGGCACGCGAAGTGGCCGTGCGGGCGCACGGGGAGCTGAGCGCGGCCTACGAACGGGCGGGCCAGCTCGGGCCCGCGCTGCGGCACGCGCGCGCCCAGTTGGAGCAGCACCGGTTGCGGGACCGGCAGGACGGCGTCGACCTGCTGCGGATGCGCGAGCACGACCTGACCGCGGGGCTCGCCCGGCTCAGCTTCGGCCCGGCGGGCCGGGAACCGGTGCGCCCCGGCCACGTGACGGCCGAGCGGACGGACAGCCGGATCGCGCGGGCGTTGCGCGCCGGACTCACCAAGCGCGGCATCGAGGTGTTGCAGCTGCTGGTCTCGGGCGCGGGCACGAACACCATCGCGGACCGGCTCGCCCTGTCGCCGAAGACCGTCCAGAACCACCTCCAGCGGATCTACCGGACCCTCGGCGTGCACGACCGCGCGGGTGCCGTCGTGTGGTGGATCGACCTCGACCCCGAAGCCGTCGGAGCGCCGCGCCAACCAGTGGGATGACCGGAAACGACAAGTCTTGATCGACTTCCGCACGTCGTTACCCGGACAGCGGCTTGCCTCGACCGCCGGACCAGCGGTGTTGGGTCGAATGCCCACCGAAGTGCGGCATAACTGGGTGATGAAACGGGTGACCGCGATGTGTCATGCTCCGCTTGGACGTGTGCGCGACGCGTCCGGTGAGCGGATCGGCGGTACGGCCATGCGGGAACGCGGACGGGCGGGCGGCGGAGGGGCAGCACCCGCGTCGCACGCCCCGTGCCACGTCGACGGCCGCCGCGGTGGCGCCGCCCCGCGACCGGGTCGGGGTGCTGCCGCGCGACGGCACCCCGGAAGCCGCGCCCGCCCCCTCGCGTTCGTTCAAGTCCGCCGCCAATCGAACGGAGCACGAAGATGGTTGTGAACTCGATCCGCCGGGTCATGGTCGCGGTGGTGTTGTGCCTCAGCGTCACCGGTGTCGCCGGCGGCATCGCCGTCGCCGACACGACCCCGGTCACCACCGACCCGTCCGGTCCCTTCACCCCGCCCTACCAAGCGGGCTGACCCCTCGTGTCGCGGACCGGGCCGATGGGCGGCCCGGTCTTGAGGCAGAGTGTCGGGGTGACCACTGAGCAGGTGCGGCTGCGGGCGCCGAGGCACCAGGTAAGCCGGAAGTCGATCACGTTGTGGACCCTGCACGCCGTGATCGGGTGGACGGTCGTGCTGCTGCCGCAGCTCGTCGTCCTGCTGTTCGTCGACTCGCCGCCGACGTGGCAGCTGGCCGCGGCCGTGACGACCGGCGTCCTGGCGGTCGCGCACACGCTGGTGATGCCGCGCTGGCGCTTCCGGGTGCACCGCTGGGAGTCCACCCCGATCGCGGTGTACACGCTGACCGGCTGGCTGAGCCAGGAGTGGCGGATCGCGCCGGTCTCGCGGATCCAGACCGTGGACACCAAGCGCGGGCCGCTGCAACAACTCCTCGGGCTGTCCACGGTGACCGTGACGACCGCGTCGGCGGCGGGCCCCGTGCACATCGAGGGTCTCGACCACGAGGCCGCGGTGCGGTTGGCCGACGAGCTGACCACCACGACCGACGCCACCCCCGGTGACGCGACGTGACCCCACCGGAACTGCCGATGGCGCCCGAGCTCGTCGAGGAACCACCCGTCCTCGACTGGCACCGGCTGGACCTGCGGATGCTGATCGTCCGACCGCTCAACGAGCTCCTGGGTCTCATCCCGGTGCTCGTCGGACTGGTCGTGCTCGGCGGCGGCGACGTCTGGCGGATCGCCATGAGCGGCGGCGTGATCGTGCTCGTGGTGCTGTTCGGCCTGCTGAGCTGGTTCACGACCCGCTACCGGATCACCGACGACCAGGTCGAGCTGCACACCGGACTGCTGGTGCGCAAGCGGTTGGCGGTGCCGAGGGACCGCATCCGGACCGTCGACCTCACCGCCAAGCTCGGCCACCGGCTGTTCGGGCTGTCCGCGATCCGGGTCGGCACGGGGCAGCACGAGAAGGCGGGCGAGAACGGCGGCGTCACGCTGGACGCCGTGTCCTCGCAGGAGGCGGAACGGCTGCGCCAGCTGCTGCTCGACCGGGCACCGGCGCGGACCGCGGCGGCCGTCGCGAACGGCGACGCCCCCGCGGCGCCGGTGAGCACGCCGCTGGCCGCGTTCGACCCGCGGTGGCTGCGCTTCGCGCCGCTGACGCTGTCCGGACTGGTCGCGGTCGGCGGCACGTTCGGCGTGCTGATGAACTACGCGCAGGAGTTCGACCTGCGCCCGTCGGCGTTCGGCGGTCTGCACGCCGTGGTCGACCGGGTGATGGACGCGCCGATCGCGCTCACCATCGCGGTCCTGCTGGGCGTCGTGCTGGTGCTGGCCGTGGTCGCGTCGCTGCTGGTGTACGTCGTGCAGTTCTGGGGCTACCGGCTCACCAGGGAGGACGACGGCACGCTGCGGGTGCGGCGCGGCCTGCTGACCACCCGCTCGGTGTCGGTGGACGAGGACCGGCTGCGCGGTGTCGAGGTGCAGGAACCGCTGCTGCTGCGGCTCGGTCGGGGCGCGCGGGCGACCGCGGTCGCCACTGGGCTCGGCACCAAGGGCGAGAGCAGCCTGCTCCTGCCGCCCGCGCCGATCGCCGAGGCCCACCGGGTGGCGAGCGAGGTGCTGCTCATCGAGAAGTCGCCCACCAGGACCGGGTTGCTGCGGCACCCGCTGGTGGCGCTGCGGCGGCGGGTCGTCCGGGCGGTGCTGCCGGTGCTGGTGCTGGCGGGTGTGCTCGCGCTGGTCGCGCCGTCGTGGACGTGGCAGGCCGCGCTCGCGCTGGTGCCGTTCGCGGCACTGATGGGGTGGGACCGCTACCGGGCGCTGGGGCACGCGCTCACCGACCGGTACCTGGTGGCGCGCAGCGGATCCGCGGTGCGGGAGACGGTGGCGCTGCAACGGAGCGGGATCATCGGGTGGCGGATCTCGCAGTCGTTCTTCCAGCGCAGGGCCGGGTTGGCGACGGTGTCGGCGACCACGGCGGCCGGTGACGGGGTGTACCACGTGATCGACGTGGACGCGCGGACCGGACTGCTGCTGGCCGACGAGGCCGTGCCGGACCTGCTGCGCCCGTTCCTCGTCGTCCCCGAGTGAGGTCGTGACCCCGAGCACACCCCTAGCCGCGTCTCACTTGGGATTCCGGTCGGCGGGCTGACCGTACGATCTGCTGCTCCACCGTGAAAACGTTGCCGTGCGGGGCGACGGACGGGAGAAGTGGCCATGCGGGTAAGCGCTTTCTCGCGACCACCGCTCGTGCTCGGCTACTACTTCCCGGACTGGACGAGCGGCGTCGCGGCGCTGGCCGCGATCGCCACGTCCGAGGCGACCCTGCCGTCGTTGGTGCTCCGCGACCCGGCCGAGACGGCCTTCCACCCGACCGCCGACATGCCACCCGAACGGCTCGCGGCCTACCTCGGGCGCGTCTACGGCTACCGGGCCGACCGGGTGTGCCGGGCGTCCATCGGGTTCGAGGGATCGCGGTGGCAGGTCAGGAGGCAGCGGTCGCGGGTGGGCAGGCTCGTGCGGCGGCACGGCGGGGTCGCGGCGGGCAGGCAGCAGGACGACCCGCGGGCGGAACGCGGCACCGAGACCTGCGAGGCGTTCGCCCCGTGGTCCCGGCTGACCGACCTGCGCGACGGCGTCCTCGCCTCGGCGCACCGGGCGTTCGCCTCGGCGGGCGGGCGCGGCACGATCCGGTGCCGCCTCTCGCACGCCCACCACTCGGGCGCGCGCCTGCGTTTCGCGGTCACGTGCGAGCCGCCGCCCCGCTGGAGCCTCCGGCAGGCCTGCCTGGAGCAGGGCGTGGAGGTCTAGGTCTAGGCGCTGGCGCGGAAGGTGTTGCGGTAGACGCTGGGGGCGACGCCGAGCGCGGCGCTCATCTGCTGGCGCAGCGCGGCGCCCGTGCCGAAGCCGGAGCGCCGGGCGACCTCGTCGACCGGCAGGTCGGTGGACTCCAGCAGGTGGCGGGCGCGTTCGACGCGCTGCTGGGTGAGCCACTTGCCGGGGCTGAGGCCGGTCTCCTCGCGGAAGCGGCGGGTGAAGGTGCGGACGCTCATCCGGACGTGCTCGGCCAGCGTGCGCAGGTCCAAGGCCTCGTCGAGCCTGCCCAGCGCCCATTCGCGGGCGGGGGCGGTCGAGGTGGTCTCGACCGGCGGGACCGGGCGTTCGACGTACTGCGACTGGCCGCCGGACCGCCAGGGCGGGACCACGCAGCGGCGGGCGGTGCGGTTGGCGGCCTCGGTGCCGAAGTCCTTGCGCACCAGGTGCAGGCAGAGGTCGATGCCCGCGCCGACGCCCGCCGAGGTGAGGACGTCGCCCTCGTCGACGAACAGCACGTCCGGGTCGAGGTCGACGTGCGGGAACATCTCCCGGAACGCGTCGGCGTACCACCAGTGCGTGGTGGCGCGGCGGCCGTCCAGGAGCCCCGCCGCGGCGAGCACGAACGCGCCGGTGCAGATCGACACGATCCGGGTGGTGGGCGCGGCGGCGACCAGGGCGCGCAGGACGTCGTCGGAGAGCGGGTCGCGGTGCAGGACGTCGGCCCGGTACTGGCCGGACACGATGATCGTGTCGACCTCGGCCAGCAGCTCGAGGCCGTGGTCGCCCTGCACGGAGTACCCGGCCGAGCTGCGCACCGGCAGGTTGCCGGGCGTGCAGACGCGGACCCGGTAGTACGGCCGTTCCCGCTCGTCGCGGGCGGTTCCCAGGACCTGGGTGGGCGTGCCCAGGTCGAAGCCGGTGACCTGGTCGAGTGCGAGCACCGCCACCTCGTGCCGTCTCATGGCCCGATTCTTGCACATGATGGCCTTCCGGCCACTGGTGGCGGACGACCGGCTGGCGGATGCTCTGCCGGTGACGCAGATCGAGGGCCGGAAGGTCCGCACACTCCACTGGGCATGGGTAGTCGCCGCCGTGTCGTTCATCGCGCTGATCGGCGCGGCCGGGTTCCGGTCGGCACCGGGGGCGCTGATCGAGCCGTTGCAGCGGGAGTTCGGCTGGTCACGCGCCACGATCTCGTTCGCCGTCTCGGTGAACCTGCTGCTCTACGGGCTCACCGCGCCGTTCGCGGCCGCGTTGATGACGCGCTTCGGCGTCCGCCGGGTGGTCAGCCTGGCGCTGCTGCTGGTCGCGTGCGGCAGCGGGCTGACGGTGTTCATGACGGCGAGCTGGCAGCTCGTCCTGCTGTGGGGCGTCCTGGTCGGCCTGGGCACCGGGTCGATGGCGCTCGCGTTCGTCGCGACCATCACCGGCCGCTGGTTCGTCAAGCACCGCGGACTGGTGACGGGCGTGCTCACGGCGGGCGGCGCGACCGGTCAGCTGGTGTTCCTGCCGGTCATCGCCGGGCTCGCCGAGTCGTCGGGCTGGCGGTACTCGTCGCTGGTCATCGCCGGTGCGGCGCTGCTGGTCGTGCCGCTGGCGTACTTCCTGCTCAAGGAGCACCCAGCCGACCTGGGCCTCCCGCTCTACGGCGGCACCGAGATCGTGCCCGCTCCCCCGCGGCAGGCCGGGAGCGCCGCGCGCAACGCGGTCGACACCCTGCGCACGGCCGCGCGCACGAGGTCGTTCTGGTACCTGGCGGGCGGCTTCGCGATCTGCGGGATGACCACCAACGGGCTCGTGGGCACGCACTTCATCCCAGCAGCGCACGACCACGGCATGCCGTCCACCACGGCCGCCGGGCTGCTCGCGCTGGTCGGCCTGTTCGACATCGTCGGCACGATCTTCTCCGGCTGGCTGACCGACCGGGTCGACTCGCGCGTCCTGCTGGCGGCGTACTACTTCCTGCGCGGCGTGTCGCTCCTGCTGCTGACGCAGCTGTTCGCCGCCTCCGTGCACCCGAGCATGCTGGTGTTCATCATCTTCTACGGCCTGGACTGGGTCGCGACCGTGCCGCCGACCGTCGCGCTGTGCCGGGAGATCTTCGGCGAGTCGGGACCGGTCGTGTTCGGCTGGGTGTTCGCGTCGCACCAGATCGGCGCGGCCATCGCGGCCACGGCGGCGGGACTGGCCCGCGACCACTTCGGCGACTACGCGCTGACGTTCTTCGTGGCGGGCGGGCTGAGCATCGGGGCGGCGGTGCTGTCGTTGAGGGTCAAGCGGTCACCGGCGCTTGCGGGCCGTGCCGAAGAGCCCGCGGGTGATCTCGCGCCCGAGGGCACTGGCCGCTGAGCGGAGGAACGACTTCACCGCGGAGCTGCCGAGGACCTTCTCCACCACACCGGGCTCGTGGCGCTCGGCCGTCCTCTCCCCGTCCTTCTCCTCCGACTCCCCCGACGGCGGAACGACCCGCGCGGACAGCTTCTCGTAGGCCGACTCGCGGTCGATCGTCTCGGCGTACTTGCCGTGCAGATCCGAGGACGCCGCGGCCTGCCGGATGGCGTCCTGCCCGATGGTGTCCATGAGCGAACGGGGCGCGCGCAGCCTGGTCCACGCGACCGGGGTGGGCGCGCCCTTCTCGCTGAGCACGGTCACGATCGCCTCGCCGGTGCCCAACGAGGTGAGCGCCTTCTCCAGGTCGTAGTCCTTCGACGTCGGGTACGTCCTCACCGTGCGGGACAAGGCTTTCTGGTCGTCCGGGGTGAACGCGCGCAACGCGTGCTGCACGCGGGCGCCGAGCTGCGACAGGACGTCGTTCGGGATGTCGGTGGGCAGCTGCGTGCAGAAGAAGACGCCGACGCCCTTGGAGCGGATGAGCTTCACGGTCCGGGTGATCTGCTCCAGGAACGCCTTCGACGCGTCGGCGAACAGCAGGTGCGCCTCGTCGAAGAAGAACACCAGCTTCGGCTTGTCCAGGTCGCCCTCCTCGGGCAGCTCCTGGAACAGCTCGGCCAGCAGCCACATGAGGAACGTGGAGAACAGCGCGGGCCTGGACTGGAGCTCGGCCAGCTCCAGCAGCGTGATCACGCCCCTGCCGTCGACCTGGCGCATCAGGTCCGCCGGGTCCAGCTCGGGCTCGCCGAAGAACGTGTCGCCGCCCTGCGCCTCCAGGTTCACCAACGACCGCAGGATCACCCCGGCGGTCGCGGACGACACGCCGCCGATGCCCTTGAGGTCGTCCTTGCCCTCGTCGCTCGTGAGGTGCGTGATCACCGAGCGGAGGTCCTTGGTGTCCAGCAGCGGCAGGCCTCGGGTGTCGGCCCAGTGGAAGATCAGCCCGAGCGTCGACTCCTGGGTGTCGTTGAGCCCCAACACCTTCGACAGCAGGATCGGGCCGAAGCCGGTGATCGTCGCGCGCACCGGGACGCCCGCGCCGCCGGTGCCGAGCGACAGGAACCGGACCGGACACTCCTCCGGCCGCCAGTCGTCACCGGTGTCGGTGGCACGACCGGTGATCCGGTCGCTCGTCGAGCCCGCTCGCGACAGTCCCGAGAGGTCGCCCTTCACGTCCGCCATCACGACCGGCACCCCGGCCGCGGACAGCTGCTCGGCCATCAGCTGGAGGGTCTTCGTCTTGCCGGTGCCCGTGGCACCCGCGACGAGGCCGTGCCGGTTCATCGTCGCCAGCGGCAGCCGGACGTGCGCGGTCGGCTCGACGACGCCGTCGACGAGGACCGAGCCGAGTTCGACCGCCGCGCCCTCGGAGGCGTACCCGGCCGCGATCACGGCCGCCGCGGACTGCTGCTCCGTCATCCGCCCAGGGTCGGGCACATCCGCGGGACGCGCCACCCGAAGCGTGACCGTCGCCCAAGGTCATGAGCGACTAGGCTCTCGCGGGTGATGGATCGTCTGGTGTGGATCGACTGTGAGATGACCGGCCTCGAGCTCGGCAAGGACGCCTTGATCGAGATCGCCGCGCTGGTCACCGACGCGGACCTGAACGTGCTCGGCGACGGCGTCGACGTGGTGATCCACGCGGACGAGCAGGCGCTCGCCGGGATGCCCGAAGTGGTCGTCGAGATGCACGCGAAGTCCGGCCTGACCGAGGAGGTCCGCCGGTCGGCGGTCACCATCGAGGAGGCCGAGGCGCTGGTCCTCGCCTACATCAAGGAGTGGGTGCCGGACCCGCGCACCGCACCACTGGCGGGCAACTCGATCGCGACGGACCGCGGCTTCATCGCCCGCGACATGCCCGCGCTCGACGACCACCTGCACTACCGGATGATCGACGTGTCGTCGATCAAGGAGCTGTGCAGGCGCTGGTACCCGCGCATCTACTACGCGCAGCCGGAGAAGGGCCTCGCGCACCGGGCGCTCGCCGACATCCGCGAGTCCATCCGCGAGCTGGCCTACTACCGGCGCACCGCGTTCGTCGCCCCTCCCGGCCCGAACTCGGAGCAGGCCCAGGCCGTGGCGGCCGAGCTGCTTCGCGCGGACGGACTGGGCTGACCACCCGATTTCAGCCCTGACCGGTCGGCACGCTATGCTTCTTCCCGCCGGTCAAACGGTCTTGGTGGGTGTAGCTCAGCTGGCAGAGCACTGGGTTGTGATCCCAGGTGTCGCGGGTTCAAGTCCCGTCACTCACCCCAAGCGAACGCCCCCTGACCCACCAGGTCAGGGGGCGTTTTCACGTCTGGAGCCCCCGCATGAGCGCCACCCTCGTCGCCAAGGACCTCGCCGCCGGACACGGTGACCGGGTGCTGTTCTCCGACCTCCAGCTGGTCGTCGCACCGGGTGACGTGATCGGGCTCGTCGGCGTGAACGGCGCGGGCAAGTCGACGCTGCTCAAGACGCTGGCGGGACTGATCCCGGCCGAGCAGGGCACCATCCGGCTCAGCCCGCCGTCCGCGTCGGTCGGCCACCTCCCGCAGGAGCCCGAACGGCGTCCCGGCGAGACCCTGCGCGAGTTCCTGGCCCGGCGCACCGGCGTCGACTTCGCCCAGCGCGTGCTCGACGCGGCGACCGAGGCGCTGAGCATGGGCACGTCCGGCTCCGACGACGAGTACGGCGACGCGCTGGAGCACTGGCTCGCGCTCGGCGGCGCGGACCTGGAGGAGCGGTCGGTCGAGGTCGTCGCCGACCTGGGCCTCACCGTGAGCCTCGACCAGCCGATGACGGCCCTGTCCGGCGGTCAGGCGGCCCGTGCGGGCATGGCGTCGCTGCTGCTCAGCCGGTACGACATCTTCCTGCTCGACGAGCCGACCAACGACCTCGACCTGGACGGCCTGGAACGGCTGGAGCGGTTCGTCGGCGACCTGCGCGCGGGCACCGTCGTGGTCAGCCACGACCGCGAGTTCCTCGCCCGCACCGTGACCAGGGTCGTCGAGCTGGACCTCGCCCAGCAGCAGGTCCGCACCTACGGCGGCGGCTACGCGGCGTACCTGGAGGAGCGCGAGGTCGCCCGCAGGCACGCCCGCGAGGAGTTCGAGGAGTTCGCGGACACCAAGGCGGCGCTGGAGGCGCGTGGGCGGATGCAGCGCGCGTGGATGGAGAAGGGCGTGAAGAACGCCCGCCGCAAGCAGACCGACAACGACAAGAAGGGCCGCGCGTCCCGCACCGAGGCCACCGAGAAGCAGGCGTCCAAGGCCCGGCAGACCGACCGGATGATCGAACGCCTGGAGGTCGTCGAGGAGCCCCGCAAGGAGTGGGAGCTGCGGATGGAGATCGCCCCGGCACCGCGCGCGGGCGCCATCGTCGCGGCGTTGCGGAGCGCCGTGGTCAAGCGCGGCTCGTTCACGCTCGGCCCGGTCACCACGCAGATCGACTGGGCCGACCGGGTCGCGATCACCGGCGCGAACGGCGCGGGCAAGTCGACGCTGCTCGGCGCGCTGCTGGGCCGCGTCCCGCTGGACGAGGGCCACGCGACGCTGGGGTCCGGTGTGGTCGTGGGCGAGATCGACCAGGCGCGCGGCCTGTTCCTGGGCGAGCGTCCGCTGTCGGAGGCGTTCGAGCTGGAGGTGCCGGAGCTGGCGCCCGCAGACGTGCGCACCCTGCTGGCCAAGTTCGGGCTCAAGGCCGCCCACGTGCTCCGCACCGCGGCCTCGCTGTCACCCGGCGAGCGCACCCGTGCCGCGCTGGCGCTGCTCCAGGCGCGCGGCGTGAACCTGCTCGTGCTCGACGAGCCGACCAACCACCTCGACCTGCCCGCGATCGAGCAGCTGGAGTCGGCACTGGAGAGCTACACCGGCACGCTGCTGCTGGTCACGCACGACCGGCGGATGCTCGACGCCGTGCACACCACCCGGCGGCTGGTCGTCGAGGACGGGCACGTCCGCGACCGGTAGCGCCTACCGTCCCCTGTGGACATGCCACGCGCGGTGGCCGCCGGTTGGGCGACCACCGCGCGGATGGGGTGAGGTCTGTGCCTAGCGGTTGCCCGCGACCCACTCGGGCCAGGCGACCTGCCAGTCGCCGAAACCGTCCCACGACTCGAGCGGCGGGCCGCCGGAGTTCGTGACGATCACGACGTCACCGGGCTTCGCGTTGTCGAAGAACCACTTCGCGTCCTCGGGCGACATGTTCAGGCAGCCGTGGCTCACGTTGCGCACGCCCTGGTCGCCGACCGACCACGGTGCCGAGTGGACGAAGATGCCGCTGTTGGACATGCGCGTCGCCCAGTCGACCGGCGTCTTGTAGCCGCCCGCGTCCAGCGCCAGGCCGTAGGTCGTGGAGTCCATGATCATGTGGTCGCGCTTCTCGGTGAGCACGTACGTGCCGACCGGCGTGGTGTTCGCGGCGTTGCCCATCGACGTCGGCACGGTCCGCACGACCTGCCCGTTGACCTTCGTCACGACCTGGTGCGTCCCGCCGTCGGCCTCGTGGACGACCGCGTCACCGATGGTCGTGGTGATCGTCCGGTCCTCCTGGCCGTACACGCCGTTGCCCATGCTCTTGCCGTAGATCTTGGCGTTGATGGTGACCTTGGTGCCCGCGGCCCAGAAGGCCTGCGGCCGCCAGTGCACTTCCTTGTCGTTGAACCAGTAGAACGCGCCCTCGACCTTGGGCTCCGTCGTGATCTGGATCGCGGCCTCGGCCGACAGCTTGTCCACGATCGGCTCGTCGAAGTAGAACGCCAACGGCTGCCCCACGCCCACCGTCGTGCCGTCCTGCGGGTTGGACTCCAGGTAGGTCAACGTCCGCGGCTTCACCGTCGTGAACGACGACACCTTCGTCACCGGCTTGCCGTCGCTGCCCTGCCCCGTCACCGACAAGGAGTACCCCTTGTCGTAGGCGAGCGGCACGCTGTTCGCCCACTGCAGCCCGTCCGGGCTGATCTGACCGGGGATCACGACACCGTCGGAGGCCGTCAGGGCCACCTCGGTCAGCTTCCCGTCGGCCGCCGTGGCGATCACCGGCAACCCCGGCGCCACCCCCGTAGCCCCCTCGGCGGTCGGCAGCGTGAGCGTCACCGGCGGCGGCGGAGGTGTCGCACTGGTCGACGACGCGTTCGCCTGCACCGGCACCTCGGGCCCCGACGAGCACCCTGTGATCAACATCGCAACCACACCGACAGCGACCAGCCCCAGCGCCCCACGCCTACCAGTGATCCCCATCGCGCCCCATCCATCGACCCGGTCCCCGTACAACGAGACACAGCCCAAGCAGGTACTACCACTGCCGTCCCAGTACTAGGAGACGCCTCGGTCTGCACGGACGTTGCCACGGATGCCGGATCGTTACCGACGCGAAGTTCTCCCCTCCAACCCCCACCAAACCCTCTCTGACCAGCCGATTGGGAAGTGCGCGAACCGCTGTGCTAATGTTCTTCTCGTCGGACGGAGCAAGGCGGTCCAGACAAGCAAGAAGATGAAGTGCCAGCGCCGCTAGCTCAGTTGGTTAGAGCAGCTGACTCTTAATCAGCGGGTCCGGGGTTCGAGTCCCTGGCGGCGCACTCTGGTAGGACTGCCGGGCCACCTTAAGGTGGCCCGGCAGTCCTTTTTTGTGCGCTTAATCTTTTACGTGCTAAGAGCGACAACAGGATGCCGCGCACTGATGCCGTCGACTTGCCTACCGCGATCGGACGAGCGGCCGGTGTCACAACGGCCGCGATCGACTGGGCCGAACCAGCCAAGAGCGGTCGTCCGGTTGCCGTGATCGCGCTTGTCCCGGTGGCCAAAACCACGATCGGCCTACCGCAGTCGGGTGGTTTTCCCACGTCAGCGGTACTTCCACGGGTACCGTCGTGATGTTGCTCGGTCGGGGAGAGCACGCGCGGGGGTGCGATGGACAGGTCCGGATCAGTTGCCAACGAAGTTTCCGGAGTTGTCGTCGGCGACATTCTTCAGGCGGGTGTCGTCCACGGTGACGTCCACTTCCACAGCGGTGTTCCCGAACCCAGGTCCCCGATTCCGCACCAGTTGTTGGCCGCGCCTGCGCACTTCACCGATCGGATGACAGAACTCTCCTTGTTGCACGCCGAACTCCAACGCTGCGCGGACGAGCGAACTCGAATGCTGGGGGTGCTGAGTGGTCCCGGTGGAATGGGCAAGACCGCACTCGCCCTGCAGTGGGCGCACAGCGTGCACGACCGGTTCACCGGCGGTCAGCTGTACGTGGATCTCGCGGGGTTCAGCGGAACCACACCCGTGCTTCCCGGCGAGGCGCTGGGGATGTTCCTCAGGAGCCTCGGGGTCTCCCCGCAACGGGTCCCGGTCGAACTTGCCGAGCAGGCCTCCCTGTACCGCTCCCTGCTGGCCGGGCGGTCTGTGCTGGTGGTGCTCGACAACGCCTACTCGGCGGGCCAAGTGCGCACTCTCATACCGAGTTCTCCCGGTTGCGCGGCCTTGGTCACCAGTCGCACGCGGCTGACCGGACTCGTCGCGGACGGAGCCCGATTACTCGACGTCGGACCGCTGGGGATGACCTCGGCGGTGCGACTGCTCGCCAAAAGCGTCGGAGACGACCGGGTCGCCCAGGAGGACGCCCCGGCCAGGACGCTGGTGGGTATGTGCGGCGGATTGCCGATCGCGGTGCGGGTGGCGGCAGCCCGGTTGGTGGCCCGGCCACGATGGCCCGTGCGACGGGTGGTCGCCGAACTGAGCGACGAACAAGTCCGCTTGGCACAGCTGTCCAGGAAGGCCGAGTTGTCCGTGCAGACGACCTTCGACCTCTCCTACCGGACGTTGTCGGACACCACGGCGGTGCTCTACCGGAGGCTCGCCCTGCACCCCGGTCGGGAGTTCGGCCCGGAATTGGCCTCGTCGCTGCTCGACAACGATGCGGAAGCCGTGCTGGAGGAACTGGTGGAGGCGAGTCTTGTGGAAGAGATCGGTGAGGACCGTTATCGGTTCCACGACCTGCTGCGATTGCACGCGCGGGAAAAGGCGGGGACGGACGACGCGCCCGAGGACCAGCAGCTGGCGCAGCGGAGGATGCTCGAGTGGTACCTCGCCGCCGCTGCGATCGCCGACATGGTGGTAACGCCGCACCGACGACGACTGCCCTACGCGTTCATCGCGGAACCCGCCGAGTTGCCGGTGTTCGACGCGCGGCAGGATGCGCTGGACTGGCTGGACCGGGAACGGGTCAACCTGATCGGCGCCGGGCAGATCGCCCTGAGCCAGGGGTGGGCGGAGCTCGCCTGGCACCTCTGCGACGTGATGTGGCCCTTGTTGTTGCACCGCAAGCACTACAACGACCGAGTTGGGATCGACGAACGCGGAGTGGCGGCGGCAAGGCGGTGGGGCAACGCCTTCGCCGAGGCCGACATGTTGAAGCGCCTCGGCCGAGTGTCCGCGACGTTGAAGCGCTTCGACGACGCCGACCGGTACCTGCGGGCGTCGATCGAACGAGCGTCGTCCATCGACGACCGCCGTGGCATCGCCGACGCGCGGGAGGCACTGGGCCTTTTGTACCTGGACCTCGGCCGTCCCGAGGAGGCACTGGCCGAGTTCGAGGCGCTCGTCGAGGAGAACCGCGTGTTGCACGCGGACCGGAGCCTCGGCCTCACGTTGGTGAACCTGGGCAAGACCTACACCGCGCTGGGTCGAGTCGACGAGGCCGCACGGTCGCTGGCCGACGCCGCCACCACCTTCGACGGACTGGACACCCCCGATCCCTACAACAAGGCGCGGGTGAGCCTGGCCGACGCCCACGTCCAACTCCTCGCGGGCGAGGTCGACCACGCAAGCGACACCGGCGAACAGGTGCTCGACCTGATGGGCTCGCTCGGCTCGGGCCAAGGCATGGCCGAGGCGCACGAGGTGCTCGCCGAGGTCGCGGACCGACGTGGGAACACGACCCTGGCGATCGAACACCTCGAGCAGTCCTTGAACCTGCTCACCCATCTGGGCTCATCCCGAGCCACCTCGGTCCGGAACCGCCTCCAGGCCTTGGCGAACGCCCTGGCGCGCGATGGAAACGAGGCATAGCCGTCCGCACGGTGCGGCGCGCGAACGATGACCCTGGCACCACAACCACAGGTCCTGTCGCGCGGGCGGTTCCACACCGAGGCTGAACCAATCGTGAGCCGAGCAGGCCGCGACGTGCAGGGCGTCAGGCCAGCTGAAGCACGTGAACGACTCGGACACATCCACCGGCGCGAGCAGCACCACGGCCGCGCCGGGGTGCGTCCGCAGCATCCAGTCGCACAGCTCAGCGGCCCTGCCCTCCCCATCCCGCGTGCAGACGATGACGTCGGCCAGGCTCACGTCCTCCGCCCACGCGGTCGGCGACGCCCAGCGGACGACGGTGTCGGGCATGGTCACCACATCTCCCTCGGCGGCACGGGAACAGGCGTCACAGCCCTGTGTCGACCGGGCTCGGGTAACTCCAGCAGTCGGTACATCGCACGCCGGAGCTCTGCGGCGGAACGTCCGGGGCAGGACGTGAGCCTCTCACTGATGCGACCCGCCAGCAGCTCCGCGCCCGACCGGGCAGCGCGGAACTGCTCCTCGATCGGTATGTCCGCCACCAGCCTCGGCGCCTTGTCCTGCAACAGGTCCTGCGCCGAACCGGCGGTGGAGACCGAACGGACCGAAGGCTCCGTCAGGATCAGCGGACGGCCGATCGCCGCCGCGTAGACGCCCACCGAACCGTGGTCGGCGATCACCTGGTCGGCGGCCACCACAGC
Organism: Umezawaea tangerina; assembly: GCF_003002815.1. GTDB lineage: Bacteria > Actinomycetota > Actinomycetes > Mycobacteriales > Pseudonocardiaceae > Umezawaea > Umezawaea tangerina. The sequence goes on from NZ_PVTF01000012.1 coordinate 340,874, forward strand.
GGCACGCCAGTCCACATCGGGGGTGACGAGGACAAGCCCTGCATCACGGCAATCGGCCAACCAGGCCTTGATCTGTCGTGGACTGTGCCCGAACCACACCGCCGGGTGCAGGAGCGCAGCGACGGTGTACCCCAGCGGGGTCAGCTCAGCCAGGATCCTCGGCAGCAGCTCCGCGGACCTCCCGAACAACGAGCCGCTCCCCCAGGTCGAGCTGACCACCAGCAGTCGCCCGTCGAGCCCCACCCCCAACGCCTGCCGGTAAGCGGGCCGATGCGGCAGGCTGGCGACCACGCGGTCGTAACACGGGTCACCCGCGACGACCGCGTTGCCGACCGCCCTCGGACATTGCCTCCGAAGCACGTCGAGCTCGTCGTAATGCGCGAGCACGAGCGCGCTCGCGATCACCTTTCCGTTGTGCGTCAACCGCTGCGCGTCCAGTCCGTAGGCGAATCGGGCACCGTCGTCACCATATGACTTGCCGTACCCAGCCCCGTGCGGCATCACGACCAACGGCGCGTGCAGCTGGCCCAGCCCACCATAGGCCGCCGCCAACCCGAGGTCGAACCGCTCGTGCACCGCCTGCTCCCACGGCAGCACCAACCCCTCGGTCGACCGCAGGAAGTCCGCCACCCCGTTGCCGAACACATCGGGAGCCTGGGTGAATACCATTTGCACCTGCGAATCGGACTCGATCAACCCCACTGCTTCCAACAACCGCTGACCACTGGTCACCGTGTGGACCACAGCCAACACCGACCTGCACCCACCACGCGTCACCCACTGCGCCGCATCCGGTCCGATCGGCACCTGCGACCACTCCGCGTATGCCACGAACTCCCCCTCACCAGGCCATGCGAAACCTCATGGACCACAGCCTGATGCCCCCACTTGCCAACAGACTTGCAGAGAACTTGCCAAGGCAATCGTGTGGACCGGTTCACCAAGTCGGAGCAATGCGCCCGGTTCGGCTGCAAAAGCATCAAAACTGAGCGCAGAATGCGGTAAGGGCACGCCGTGCCAGCGAAGGGTGGCGCTGGTGGAATTCAGGATACTGGGCAAGACACGATTACGGGTCGATGGGAATGATCTCAGCCTGGGGCCAGCGAAGCAGCGCGGCCTCCTGGCGCTGCTGCTGTACGAGGTCGACAAACCCGTCCTGGTGGAACGGATCGCGCAGACCCTGTGGCACGGCAGCCCGGCCGAGAAGGTGCGAGGCAACCTCCAGGTATTGATCAGCAGGCTGCGAAGGGTCCTCTCGGATTCCGGATCCGGTGGCACCGTGCCAAAAGAAGGCGATGCTTACAGGCTCCAGATCGACCCACTTTTGATCGACTACCACCTGTTCCGCAAACTTGCGGAAGAAGGAGAAGCTGCAGCGGCCAATGGGAACCACGCGTTGGCCAAGTCGCTGCTCCTCCGTGCTCTTTCACTCTGGCATGGCCGCCCTTTGGAGGACCTGTCCGGCCCCTGGGCGGAGCACTGCCGGTACCAGATGGAGAACTTCGACCGGCTCCCCGCCTACTACACCCTCTTCAACAGCCAACTGGAGCTGGAGGAACACCTGCAGGTCATGAGCGGGACTGGCAAGATCAGACAGGACCACGAGTTCGACGAAATCTTCGCCCGCCAGCACATGCAGTCCCTCAGAGGCTTGGGCAAGTACCCGCACGCATTGGAATTCCACACACACTTCAGTGAACGACTGTTCGACGAGATGGGCGCCGAGCCGGGCCCCGAGTTGCGCGACCTCTACCAGGACGTGTTGCGCAGGCAGGCGGGCACCGGCGTGGCGCCTGTGGAGCAACCTGCGGCTGGTCTGTCACGACCGCACCAGCTGCCCAGAGTGGGGCGCAGGTTCGTGGGACGCGAGGACATCCTTGCCGAGCTGGACGCACTGGCGGACTCCATGGACGACGGTTACGGCCAAGTCGTCGTGCTGCACGGAATGCCAGGAGTTGGCAAAACAAGTCTCGCCGCCCATTGGGCGAACCTGAGCCGCGATCGATTCCCGGACGGCGAACTGTTCCTCGACCTGAGCGGGCACGGGCCTGGCACTCCACTTGCCCCGCACGACGCACTCGGGATTCTGCTGTCTTCGATGCGGTCATCACCGGACCACACCCCGGCGACCGGCAGCGATCGGAGACTCGAACTCCACAAGGTTCTGGGCCAACAACGGCTGCTGATCATCCTCGACAATGCCAAGGACAGCAGCCAGGTGCACCCGCTGTTACAGGCAATGACGAACTGCTTCACCATCGTAACGAGCCGAACACGCCCCTGGGGGCTGCCGATCCGCGACAACGCCCACGTCATCATCGTGCCGCCGTTATCCCCGACCGAGTCAGTCAAGTTGCTTCGCAACGAGATAGGGAACATCCGAACGGCCGGTTTCTCCGGAGCGCTGCAGGAGCTCGCTGCCCGCACCAACGGCCACCCGCTGGGACTTCGGATCATCGCGCAGCATGTTGCACACCGACCGGAAACCGCGGTTGCCGATCTGGTCGAGGAGTTCAAGGGACAGGAAGGCCTCGGCATTCTGGGATCATCAGCCGACAGCGACGACGAGGACGTGACGCTGCCGGCGGCCTTCTCATGGTCTTATCGAGCGTTGGCACCGACGACGGCTCGTGCGTTCCGGTTGCTCGGCCTGCACCCGACCACAGAATTCGGCATCACCGTGGCCTGCGCCCTGCTCGGCGAGGACGAGCAAGCAGTGGACAGCCACCTGCGCACGTTGACGAAGGCCAATCTTCTGCAGCACGGCGCGGCGAGGCGATACCGACTGCATGACCTCCTCCACGGTTACGCAGTCGACCTGGTTCGGCATGAGGAGTCCCCGGAAAACCGCAAGCGGGCTTTGGCAGCCTTGCTGGACTGGTACCTCGGCTCCGCGGTAGCCGCCATGGAACGCTTGAGCCCGGACTCACCACGTCCGCCGTCACCTGACATCCGCACGGTTGTCCCGCTCGATTTCGTGGACGAGAGCGACGCGCTCACCTGGTTCACCAAGGAACAGGCGAACCTGATGGCTGCCGTCCCGCACTCGTTCCGACATGGCTTCCCCAGTCACTCATGGCGCCTTTCGGCCCACCTGCACGAGGTCATGGACCGGATCTGCAACTACACCGAAATGATCTCCTGCCACCGGATCGCACTCAAGGCAGCACGGTTGACCATGGAGGAAGAAGCCCAGAGCGGCACGATGAACAACCTCGGGATGGTCCACTTCAGACTGGAGGAGTACCGGGAGGCCGCCTACCACATCAAGGCCGGCCTGGAAATCGCCAAACGTCTTGATCTCAAAGGGATGCAAGCAATCTGCATGCACAACCTGGCCAGCGTGCACCTCGCTCAAGGACAAGCAGGCAAGGCAGTAGATCTCTACAAGCAGGCACTGGAGCGGTTGCAGGAGCTCGGATCCCGTGGTGGTGAGGCATCCACACTGGGCCAGCTCGCCAACGCCTACCACGAACTGGAACGGGATGACCTCGCACTGGAACTGCACCACCGCGCACTGGAAATACGCATAGCCATCGAATCACATCGCGGCGAGGCGACAACACGCACCGAACTTGGCAAACTCCTGAACCAACAAGGTGAACACGACCAGGCCAGAGCACACCTCGAAGCAGCTCTCAAACTGCACAGTCACAGCGGCGACCGCGCCCGAACCAGTGAGGCGCTCACGACCATCGCGGACGTGTACTACAAGCTCGGCCTGCTCGACCGATCGATAGCCAGTGCAGAGCTGGCGATTCAGCACGCCGGGAAGATCAACGCACCGCAGAACCAGTTCAAGGCGCTGCACACTCAGGGCCACGCCCTCGTCCTCCTCGGGAATCGGGACGCCGCAGAAGAAAGGTGGCGACGAGCGCTGACGCTGCTCCGAGACCAGGACGGTCCGGAAGCTGACGCACTGCTCAGCCACTTGAGTTCACTCGAGACGACTCGTGATGACATACCGGAACCAAGAAGTTCTTTAATCGACGGACCTACCCAGCCGAACCGAACGAAGTCGAACAAACAAGTTGAGAATAAGACATAAAAAGTACCCACAGTTGCTTAATTCGCCGATGAGCACCATCGACGGTACCGTTGGCACAAAAATGCAGACCCCGGACACGATGGTGTTCCCCCGTTAGTGTAGAAAATGTCCATGCTCAAGAAGTTGATCAAGCGCCTCGCTGCAGGGCTCGTCATCGGCACCGTTGCTGTTACCGGCATCGTCTTGCTGAGCAGCAGCGCTGGAGCCCCGGTGACAGCCGCTTGGGGCATGATCACCTCCCAGCCCAACACGACAGAGGGAAAGGCCTGACGACGTGGCGTTGACCGTGAGTCACTTAAACCCCACCAGCAACCGACGTTCGATAGCTCACGATAGTCCGTATCAAGAAACCAACCAGGCTCCATGATGTGACGTGCGCGTTGCCGCGGGCTCTTGTTCCGTCGAACGATTCTCGTTCGCCAAGTACCCGCGGCAGCGCGCGCAGCCAGCCAATCGAGAGTCCAGGCGCACCACGGCAGTGAATGCTAAGTTTCCCCAAGGACGGTCACCAGCAAGCCCGTGAGCAGGGTCTATGCCGAGCTTCCGTGGAATCGACGACCCGTTGGAGGGTGCGCTCCTCGTGCAGTGCACCCCCGGCCAGGCGGCGCGGGCGGTCGAGCTGGCGGGTGGGCTGGTCGTCTCCGGGGCGGGTGCGGTCGCGGAGGTCGAGCGGTTGCGGCAGGGCGGGGTGGACGTGCCGCTGCTGTGCGATGCCCAGCGGTACACGGGGCGGCGGCGGGCGTTCGCGGGGGCGGAGTTCAGCACGCAGTGGTTGGCCGTGCAGCGGCGGCTGGGCGGGCCGGTGCTCACCGACTCGGGCTACGTCGGCAAGCGGGACATCCGCGGGCTGCGGTCGATCCTGCGGCGGGCGCTGCGGCTGGGGGACGACGTGGTCGCGGTGCTGCCGCTGCACAGCGACTGGCTGAAGGACCCGCAGGACCGGGACGCGCTGCTGCGGGAGGTGTCGTTCGCCAGGGTGCCGGTCGCGGTGGCGCTGGAGCACTCCGCCGACCCGTTGGGCGTCCAGCAGGTGCTGCGCGGCCTCCTGCTGCTCCTCGCCACCGGTGTCCCCGTGGTCCTGCTGCGTTCCGACGTCTCCGCCATCGGCGCCCTCTGCCACGGCGCGCACGCGGCCGCGGTCGGCACCACCACGTCGCTGCGCCACATCTACCCCATGCCCAAGCCGGACGCGGGCGGTGGCGGACGGCGGGCGGGCGTGGCTGTGTTCGTGCCGCACTGCCTGAGCTACCTGGGCGTGGACAAGGTCGCGGGAGCGGTGCAGCGCACTCCCGACATGAGCCACCTGTGGGTGTGCGAGTGCACGGCGTGCGCCGGTCGCACCATGGACCACTTCGCCACCATCAGGGACGAGGCCACGCGCACCGACGTCGCGTTCCGCCACTCCGTCGAGCTCCTGCACCAGCTGCGCGACGAGCTCCTCGCTCCGCACCTGGACGAAGCCGACCGCGAGCTGGCCTGGCACGAACGCTGCAAGGCCGCCGCCTGGCACCACACCGAGATCGGCGCCCAGCTCTTCGACTGGCGTCCCCCGAACTTCCTCACCGCCTGGCGGAAGGTGTGGCGACCGGCTCCAGCACACCGTCCCTGATCAGCCGCTCGTACACCAGCTCCTCCACCCACCGGTCCAACGTCCGCCGCCGCGCCCCCTCCACCCGCCCCGGCCGAGGCGCCACCACCACCCGCTCCCCCACCACCAACCCGACCCCGGCGTACCCGCACTCCAACCGACACCGCTCCTCATCCACCCCGACGATCGCCGCCGCGCAGAACCCCGACAACCGCACCGCCGCCCCCAACGCCCGCCGCCAGTGCGCCCCGGTCCCCACCACCCCGACCAACCGCACCACCTCGGGCTCCCGCACCGCCTCCGGCCACTCCCACGTCACCAACACATCCCGATCCAGCACCGGCCCGCTCCGCCGCGCCGCGTGGGCGACGTGGTCGACGCGCACCACCACGTCCACGGACACCCCCAGCAACGACATCCCCCGAACCACCGCGCCCGTCCAACCGAGCAGGTCGCACACCTCCGCCGGGTCAGTCACGAGAACACCGTAACCACGCCCACCGACAAATGCGTCCGAGCCAGATCCGCCGAATGGCGAACATGTCACGCTTTCGGGTGAGATCGATCTTCCTGTCCCGTAGTTACCCTCAGGTCAGGAGCTCGTCCCACGACATGCGCGTTGGGGGTCCGATGGCTGGGAACAAACCCGAAGACGTCCAGCGACTCGCGGACATGATCGCTCCCAACTCGATCGGGCACCTGACCGACGTCCTGTTCCGATGGCTGCGGGACAGCCATGACGCCGCCCACGACCTCCAGTTGCAGCGCAAGGACGACCGAGGCGACTGGTACAACGACACGAGCTTCGGAACCGACCGCTACCAGTACCTCGTGCAGACCGCGAAGTCGTTGCGGGACGAGCTGGACGACCTGCTGGTGGACCGCGGTGAGAACTCGCTCCTCCTCAAACTTCCGCGCGTCGCCGTCTACCCGTTCCGCGTCGAGGCGGGCCCGTACAAGCCCATCCGCAACATCAGCGACCTGCGCAAGGAGCTGCTCTCCGACGAGCCCCCGTCCGACGAGGAGACCAGGGACCTGCACCTGCTGACCCGGAAAGAAGCACTCGTCAACGGTCGCGAGCTGCTCCTGCTGCCCTGGACCGGCTCCGAACGCCAGGGCTGTACCGGTATCTGGGCAGGTCAGGGGATTCTGGAGGGAAGCCTGATCAACTGGGGCTGGATCGTGAGCCTCGACACGGCCGCTGAGGGCGGAGGCACCCAGGTGCACCCCACGCCACTGGGACCCATTCCGACACCGGACGTCTTCGACGGCCACCCGCCCTCGCTACCAACGCTTCGACCACACCCCGAGCGGCCTCACGGCTCCGGCGGCTGAGTCGTAGCATGTGACGCGGCAACGCCGTACGCACACGAGGGAGCGCAGCCGTGACCACGGATGTCGTTCCGGTGTTCGACCCGTCACGGCTGTCCATGGCGCGAGTGCTGGCAGGTCTCGGCAAGTCCGATCTGGGGCGGGCGATCGACAGGTCCGGCGGAACCGTCACCCAGTACGAGCTCGGTCAGACCGTGCCGACCGCGGAAACGTTGCAGCGGTGCGCGCGAGCACTCGGCGTGCAGGTCGGGTTCTTCGCGGCGGGCAGGCCAAGGCTCCGCCTGGACACCACCGACATCCACTTCCGCACCACGAGCGGTGCGGCTTCCCGTCTTCGCTGGATGGCCGGGGTCGAGCTGCTGTGGGAGTTGATCGACCAGGTGGGGAGGGTCGTGGAGCTGCCGCCGGTCGACGTCGGACTCGCGCTGGGAGTACGACACGGGGATCCGATCACCACCGCCCACCTGCTCAGGAAGGCTTGGGGGCTCGACTCTGGACCGGTCGTCCACCTGTTGCGGCAACTGGAGACTCGTGGGGTCTTCGCGCGGCTCCTTCCACACCGCGACCAGTCAGGGGGCTCGTTCTCCTCGGCGCCCCACGGACTTCCGATCATCGTGCTGGCGGACGACGACGCCGTCGAACGCCGGTTCAGGACAGCGCACGAGGTCGGGCACCTGCTGCTCCACCCGGAACCGGCACCGGGCAACGCCCGCCACGAGGCCGAGGCGGACTCGTTCGCGGAGGAGTTCCTGATGCCCGCCAGCGAGATCCTCGACCTTGTACCGGGGAAAGCCGACGTCAAGGCTCTCCGGGACGTCGCCGCGGGCTACGGGGTGTCGCCCGCGGCCCTGCTGCGACGTACGAACTCCGCGGGCATCCACTCGACCACCGCGATGCGGAAGATCATGGCGGACATCGTGGTCGAGGCCGGTGAGCCCACCAGGTCGGCATATCCCGGCGAGCGGCCGGAACTGCTCGCCCAGGCCGTCGCCTTCGCCGGACAGCTCGGACTCCCGACCAGCAGGCTCGCGGCGGAACTCCGCGTCACACCGACGTTGCTCCGGGAGCTGCTGAACCTGCCCGACACCCGCCCGCGGCTGAGCGTGGTCTCGTAAGCGCCTACAGCCCCAACCGCTGCTGCTCCGCCAGCACGACCTGCTTCTCCACCGACACCTCCGTGTCCAACGCCCCCTTGTGCGCGTGCTTCGTGTCGCTCTCCCGCGCGTACTCGTCGAACAGCAACGTCTTGTGGTCCCGGATCTCCTGCACCTGCACGTCCACGCTGTCCTTCACCAGCAACCGGTGCACGTGCACCTTCCGCGTCTGCCCCATCCGGTGGCACCGGGCGATGGCCTGTTCCTCGGTGCTCGGTTTCCACTGGGGTTCGGCGATGATCACGACGGACGCGGCCTGGATGTTGAGGCCGACGCCGCCTGCCTCGATCTGGCTGACGAGGACGGCGTGGTCTTCGCGGGCGGTGAAGTCGTCGACGAGGGTCTGCCTGGCTTCGGCGGAGGTGCTGCCGGTGAGGGGGCCGAAGGCGTCGGGGCCGACGTGCTCGGCGACGGAGGCGAGCACGTCGAGGAAGTAGGAGAAGACGACGACCTTCCAGCCGTTGTCGCGGGACTCCTCGACGATCTCCAGCAGCCGCTCCAGCTTCGCCGAGCCCTCGGGCGTGCCCGGGTCGTAGGCCGCGCGGCGCATGGCCATGAGGTTCCCGGCGCGGACCGCCTCGCGGTAGGCCTGGCGGTCCTGGGGGCCGAACTCGACCCAGTCCTCCACCTCCAGCAGCTCGGGCAGCTCGCCGAGCACGTCCTCCTGGTTGCGCCGCAGGTACACCGGCGCGACGACGCGGCGGAACGCCTTGGCGCCCACCAGTGCGTCGTTGCCACCGGAGCGCGCGGCGATGTTCGGCTGGAGGTAGGACACCAGCGTCCGGAACTCCTCGACGCGGTTCTCCATCGGCGTCCCCGTCAGCAGCAACGCGCGTTCGGCGCGCTGCACCACGGCGTTGACGGCCTTGGACCGCTGGGTGTCCGGGTTCTTCACGAAGTGCGCCTCGTCCACGACGACGAGCGCCGGGCGGAGCCGTCGGGGCAGCTCCAGCTTGGGCAGCGTGCCGAACGTGGTCACGCCGACACCGCCCTGCTTGCGCCACTCGCCGACCGCCGCGTCGCGGCCCGCGCCGTGCAACCGGTGCGGGACGAGCCCGCTGTGCCGGGCGATCTCGTTGACCCAGTTGACGACGACGCTCGCCGGGCAGACCACCAGGAACCCGCGCCGTCCGTCGGCGGCGAGGCTGGCCATGACGGCGATGGCCTCGATCGTCTTGCCCAGCCCCATCTCGTCGCCGATGATCACGCGCTTGCGGGCGAGCACGAACCGGGCGCCGAACGCCTGGTAGCCGCGCAGCGACACGGTGAGCAGACTGGTGTCGAGCCTGGTGTTCTCGACCTCGCGCTCGATGTCCTCGGGGACGAAACCCCTGGCGGCGCTGCGGTCCGGCAGCACCTCGGTGCCCGCGAGTCCGGCGAGGTCGGCGAGCACCGTGTTGTACGCGGCCGCGTCGAGCTCGTAGTCGCGCCACAGCGCGCGCTGGTCGAGGTCGGGCACGCGCAGCTGGGTGTCGACCGCGCGCAGCGCGACCACGTCCCGGCTGCCGAGCAGCTCCCGCAACCGGTCGAGGGCGTCGAGCGTGGCCTGCCGGTTCTTCTTGAACGAGAACAACATCCGGACGCGGCTGGTCGCGCGGGCCGCCAGTCGCACGTCGTCGTCCACGCGGGTGAGCACGTCGGAGATGGGGTCGTGCAGCGGTGCCACGAGCTGGGTCGCGCGGCGGAGCTTGGACATCAGCTGGAGCAGCTGGGTGTGACCGCGTTCGGGGCGGTCGGGGTCCAGCCGGACGGCGGTGTCGCGGGTCAGCGCCTCGACCAGCTCCCGCGCCGCCCGCAGCACCAGCACGGCGGACTGGTGCCCGATGCCGGGCGCCGCGTCGAGCCGGGCGAGGCCGGCAGCCTGGACGTCGGCGACCGTGTGGTACCCGGCCGCTTTGAGCCTGCCGAGCCGCAGGTTGGGCGCCGCGTCGCGCAGCCTGTCCACCGGCATCGCCCGGACCTGGTCGGCCACCTGGGAGTCGCGCACCGCCTCGTACTGGGCGGCGGCGAGGGCGCGGAGCCGGTCCGGTTCCGCGCGCACCCCCTCGGCCTGGGCGCGGAACGCCGCGGCCGAGTCCAAGACCGACTGGGCGTGCTTCGAGTCGTTCACCCGTGTCCTTTCGCGAGGTGGCGTGACAGGAACCGACCCTGCTGCGCGGAAGCGGGAAGAGACCACAGGGTACCCAGCCCCCTGCCGGCCCCCGTTTTCCCGTTTTCGGGCGCCTTCAACCCCGGTCTAGCCGAACGCGAGCACGATCCGCCGGTTGGCGACCAGCCGGGTGCGGTGCACCTCGGGGTCCACGGTGAGCGCGGGCCACCGGTCGAGCCGGTCGTAGGACTTGGCCAGCAACCAGTGGGCCGCCTCGGGGTTGATCGACTCCAGGGTGCCCTGCCCGGCCATCCGCTCCGTGGCGACGACGACGTCCCTGGTCACGAACGCGTTCCTGATCACGCCGCCCGCGACCTCGTCGATCAGGAACACCATCGCGTGCTCGTCGACGCCGTGCGCGTAGGTGCACAGCAGCGCCAGGTAACCGGCGTCCAACGACCGGTCGCAGATCCACGAGCTCCGCACGCGCAGCGAGTCCGCCACGGGTGGCGCGACCACCATCGCCCACTCGCGCGGCCTGCCGGTGAGCAGCACGGCCATCGCCCGCAGCAGCGCGAGGTTGCGGCGGCTGGGCAGCGACAGGGCGTGGTCGATCAGCCCGACCCAGAACTTCTCGTCGGCCACGCCCGGCGGCACGGCGGAGCTGAGCGTCAGCTCCACCTCCAGCGGGTCGGACGTCTGCGGGAGGTCGCGGCACGCCTGGACGACAGCGCGCTGGACGTCGTCCAGCTCCGTCCCCTGTGGACCCCGCAGCGACCGCACCACCACGATCGGGCGGTGAAGTGGCTGCTTGCGGCCCTGTGTCCGACGACTCACCCGCGGAGGCTGGCACGGCGAACGGCACACCGGCCGGAGCCACACCAGAGCGGCAGGGGAGAATCACCCATCGTGGACACCGTGGGCAAGGCACTGTGGGAAGCCGCGGCGAACCCGCGCCTCCGGATCCCGAAGCTCGACGCCGTGTCGTCGGAACTCGTGGACCAAGCCGCCACGGAGGTGCTACACCGCGAGCTGGACAACCTGTGGAACGCGGGCTGGCTGCCCTACGACCTCGTGCAGGTCGTCTCGCGCCACGAGGACGAACGCGTGGTGTCGATGCTGGTCGACGCGATCGCGTCGGAGATCGAGGAGTACCCGGCCGCGACGGTGCACCCGCGCTGGCGCGACCAGCTCGTGGAGATCGACGCCACCGTCTGGTGGGACCGCTCCAAGCCGCACCTCGACGAGTGGGCGCGCAAGCACATCGAGCTCCGGCAGGACGCCGTGGAGATCGTCGTCGCGCTGCTGTCCCGCCTGCTGCTCCTGCCGCGCCTGCAGAACATCCTGCCGCGCCCCGGTTCGACGGCGATCGAGGTCACCCACGTCGGCGTGAGCTCGAAGGTGCTCAACCGGGTGCGCGGGCTGCTCGCCAAGGCCGAGTCGACCCAGTTCCCCGAGGAGGCCGAGGCGCTGTCGGCCAAGGCCCAGGAGCTGATGAACCGGCACGCGTTCGAGCGCGCGGCCGTCGACGCCGACGCGCACGTGCCGCAGACCGCGACCTCGCGGCGGATGTGGCTGGACAAGAGCTACTTCGACGGCAAGGCGCAGCTCGTGCACGTGGTCGCGAAGGCCAACCGGTCGCGCGCCGTGGTCTACGGCAACATCGGGTTCGTCGCCCTGGTCGGCGACGAGATGGACCTGGAGATCGTCGAGCTGTTGTCGACGTCGTTGCTGGTGCAGGCCACCAGGGCGATGGTGGCGGCGGGCTCGGGGAAGTCCAAGGGTGCCGAGGCGCGCAGCCGCGGCTACCGCAAGTCGTTCCTCTACTCCTACGCGCACCGCGTCGGCGAACGGCTGGAGGCGGCCACCGAGGTGCACGCCTCCGACGACCGGTTGCTGCCGGTGCTCTCGGAGCGCAAGCAGGCCGTGGACGTGCTGTTCGAGACCCTGTTCACCAAGACGAAGGCCAAGTCCGTCACGGTGCGCAGCGAAGCGGGCTGGGAGGCGGGGCGCACTGCCGCCGACTCGGCGAACCTGAACGTGAACCGGGCCGCGGTCGGAGGCGGACCGGCAACCTGACCGGATGGCCGCAACCAGCGAGACCCTGATCGGCGTCGAGGACCTCGAACCACCCCGGTGGGCTTCCGTGGACGAGCAGGTGGCCGCCGCGGGGACGTGGCGGACGCTGTCCGCCGTCCCGTCGGCGACCGCGCTGGTCATCCGGCTCGCTTGGCGCACGTCGCCGTGGCTGACCGCGCTGGCCGGGATCGTGCAGGTGCTGTCCGGGTGCGTGACCGCGTTCGGGCTGCTCGCGACGGCGACCGTGTTCGCCCAGCTGCTCCAGGACGGTCCGACACCGCAGCGGCTGGTGTCCGCGCTGCCGTCGATCGGGCTGCTGGTCGGGTCGTTCGCGCTGCGGGCGCTGCTGGACAGCGCGGCCGCGGGCGTACAGGGAGCGTTGACGCCGCGGGTGCGGCGCGCGGCGCAGGACAGGCTGAACACCGTCGTGATCGGGGTGGACCTGGCGGCGTTCGACGACCCGGACTTCCGCGAGCTGGTGCGGCAGGGCGGGCGGCACGCGATGAGCTCGATCGAGATCGCCAACCGGGTGGTCGCGGACCTCCTCGCGGCGCTGGTCTCGCTGGTCGCGGCCATGGTCACGGCCGGTGTGCTGAACCCGTGGCTCGCTCCCGTGCTGCTGCTCGCGGCGGTCGCGGACGGCTGGGCGGCGATGCGGGTCGCGAAGCTCGGGTACGCGAACTTCCTGCGCATGGTGACCCGACAGCTGCGGCTGTTCGTGGTCGAGAACCTCATGGTGGCGCGGGACGTCGCGGTCGAGCGGTTCGCGCTCACGTTGCAGGAGCCGCTGATCGCCGAGCACCGGCGCATCGCCGACGACGTGACCGCCGAGGAGGTGCGGATGGAGGCGCACAAGACGGTGGTGCGGCTGGCCGGGCGGGCGTTGGCGGGGGTCGGCACCGGGATCGCGTACCTGGTGCTGGGGCTCCTGCTGCACTCCGGCCGGATGGAGCTCGCGCTGGCGGGTGCGGCGGTCGTCGCCATGCGGACCGCGGCGACGGCGCTGTCGACCACGATGTACGCGGTCAACCAGCTGTACGAGCACTCGTTCTACATCGACTTCTACCGGCGGCTCCTGCGCGTCGCGCGGGCCAGGCACCACGTGTCGACCGGGGTCACGGCGCCCACCGACCCCGGCGTGATCCGGCTGGAGGGCGTGACGTTCACCTACCCCGGCGCCGACCGGCCCGCGCTCGCGGGCATCGACCTGGAGATCGCCCGCGGCGAGGTCGTCGCGCTGGTGGGCGAGAACGGGTCCGGCAAGACCACCCTCGGCAAGATCATCACCGGGCTCTACCCGCCGGAAGCGGGTCGGGTGCTGTGGGACGACGTGGACATCGCCGCCGCGGACCGGGAGTCCGTGCACAGCAGGATCTCGGTCATCTCGCAGCAACCGGCGCACTGGCCGATGACCGCCGGGCACAACATCCGGGTCGGCAGGCTGGACCGCCACGACCCGCACGGCCGGGGGTGGGACGAGGCCGTCGACCAGTCCGGGGCGCGGTCGGTGCTGGCGGAGTTCCCGCGCGGCGAGAAGACGGTGCTGTCCAAGGACTTCAGGGACGGCCACGAACCCTCCGGCGGGCAGTGGCAGCGGATCGGCGTAGCCCGCGGCATCTACCGCGATGCCGCCATCCTGGTGGCCGACGAGCCCACCGCCGCGCTGGACGCCAAGGCCGAGCAGACCGTGTTCGCCGGGCTGCGGCACGCGGGCCGGTCCAGGACGACGGTCCTGGTGACGCACCGGCTGGCCAACATCCGGCACGTCGACCGGATCATCGTGCTGGAGGGCGGCCGCATCACCGCCCGCGGCACCCACGAGTCGCTGATGGCGGCAGGCGGCCTCTACCGCGACCTGTACGAGATCCAGGCGCGCGCCTACGAGACCTGAGCCAACGCGATCCGCCGCTCCACCAGCAGCTTCACCACGTACACGTCCGGGTCGACCCCCAGACCGGGACCGCCGTCGACCTTCCCGTACGCCTCCGCCAGCCGCCGGTGCGCCTCCGCGGCGTCGATCGCCTCGACCTCGCCGTGGTCGGCCAGCATCGTCCGCGCCGTGTCCACGTCCTTGGTGATGAACGCGTTCTTCACCACGCCCGCCAGGTTCTCGTCGACCAGGTACAGCCCCGCGTGCACGTCGTCGCCGTAGGAGTAGGTGCACAGCAGCGTCTGGTGGCCCTCGTCGGCGCGCTGGTCGACCACCCAGCACTCCCCCACCGCCAGCCCGTCCAACGCCGCCCGCCACACCGGTTCCGGCTGGTCCACGAGCTTGTCCGCCTCCACGTCCGCACCGGAGCCCGGCACCAGCACCGCCACCGCCCGCAACAACGCCAGGCTCCGCCTGCTCGGCACCGCCACCGCGTTCGCCACCACCCCCGGCCACACGTCCTCGTCGTGGGCGGGCGCCACAGCCGCGCTCAACGCGACCTCCACGTCCAACGGGTCGGTCAACTGCGGCAACTGCCGCGCCGCGTCCACCACGGCCCGCTGCGCCGGGGTCAACGGGGGCAGCGCCCCGCGGTGGGACTTCACGGGGATCGGCTTGCGCGTCGGCGTCCTGCGGCTCATCGCGCCCACGCTGCCACGTCGCGCACAGGACGTTGACACCGGTCCTGATCTCGGACGATCGAAACTGTCGGTGGTCGGTCGTACTCTCGCTGTCATGACCGGAACCGTCACCACGGCCGCGCTGGTGCGGCGGCTGTTCAACGTCACGGAGGCCTCCAGGTCGGCCTTCAACTGGTGGTACAGCAGGCGGCCGCGGGTCGCCGAGCACGCGCTGCGGCACGACGCCGTGGTGGTGAACGCGACCGACGCCGCGGAGGCCGAGGAGGTGTTCCGGCGGGACTCGCTCGGGTCCGCGTTGACCGCGCGGGGGCAGCCGGTGCTGGAGATCGACGACTGGCGGCCGGAGTTCGCGCTGCCGCACGTGTTCCACCACGCGGTGGAGCGGTTGGGGCGATTACCCGGCTGGGCGGAGTTCCGGGGGTTCTGCGAGGCGGACGAGCAGGCGTCGGCGATGTTGTGGCGGCCGTCCGCCGAGCTGATCGGGGAGGTGGTGGAGCGGGGCGTCGAGGGGTCGGTGGCGCGGGCGGCCATGCGGCGGCGCGTGGGGCGCGAGTACGCGGTGTTCGTGCGGTCACTGTACTTGGCGGCGGCGTTGCGGGAGCGCGGGCTCGGGGTGCTGGTGCACCCGTTGGCCGAGACCGTGTTCCGGGTCGACGCGTGGGCGGGGCGGGTGGTGTTCACCCTGAACGGGACCGTGCACCGGTCCGAGGAGCTGCTGTTCCAGGCGATGCCGCCGTTCTTCTTCGAATCGGTGCCGGGATCGGCCGACGGGCTGCCGTCGGGCGGGCAGCTGGACTCCGTGGTGCGGCGGCTGACGCCTGCGACATGATGTCGCGATGGAGCGGCTGGCCACCACGGAGGCAGTTCGGGCGCGGATGAGCAAGCAGCGCTCGCGCGACACGGAGATCGAGGTGGCACTGCGCCGCGAGCTGCACCGGCTCGGCCTGCGCTACCGGGTGCACCGCAGGCCAGTGCGCGCCGTGCGGCGGGAGGCGGACGTGGTGTTCGGGCCGTCGAAGGTCGCCGTGTTCGTCGACGGCTGCTTCTGGCACGGCTGCCCGGAGCACGGCACGTGGCCCAAGCGGAACAGCGAGTTCTGGCGCGCGAAGATCGAGACGAACCGGGCGCGGGACGCGAACACCGACCTGGTGCTGGCCGACGCCGGGTGGCTGTCGGTCCGGGTGTGGGAGCACGAGGCCGCCGAAGCCGCCGCGGTGCGGGTGCGCGAGGCGGTCGTGAGCCGCCGTTAGGGTGACCTGGTGACCGAGCAGTCCATACCGATGATCGACCTGTTCGCCGGGTGCGGCGGGATGACGTCGGGCTTCGTCGCGGCCGAGGGGTACCAGCCCGTCATGGCCGTCGAGTGGGACCTGCACGCGGCGGCGACGTACGCGGCGAACTTCGGCGAGGACCACATGCGGTGGGCCGACATCGCCACGATCCCGAACGACGAGGTCCCGCCCGCGGACCTGATCATCGGCGGTCCGCCGTGCCAGGGCTTCTCCGCGCTGGGCGCGCAGGACGTGCACGACCCGCGCAACAAGCTGTGGCAGGAGTACATCCGGTTCGTGCGGCACGCCGCGCCGAAGGTGTTCGTGATCGAGAACGTCGACCGCTTCCTGGCCTCCGGCGAGTTCGCGCTGCTGGAGTCCGAGGCGCGGCCGGGCGGGCTGCTGGAGGAGTACGTGCTCACCGTCGCGCTGCTGCTCGCGGCGGACTTCGGGGTGCCGCAGCGGCGCAAGCGCGCGATTGTCATCGGGTCCCGCATCGGCGAGATCCCGGTTCCCGCGCCCACGCACGCGCGGTCGGGCGACCTGCCGCGCTGGCACTCGGTGCGCGACGTGCTCACCGGGCTGCCGGAGCACCCGACGCGGACGACGCTGCCGCTGTCGCGGGTCGAGGTCTTCGGCACCGAGGTGCCCGGCCGGTTCAAGAGCGAGGACCTGCACATCGGCCGCAACCCGACCCCGTTGTCGTTGCGGCGCTACCGGGCGGTCCCGCCGGGCGGCGGCCGGTTCGACCTGCCCTACGAGCTGATGCCGCGCTGCTGGCAGGAGAAGAAGACCGGCACGACGGACGTGATGGGCCGGATGCGGTGGGACGAGCCGTCGCTGACGATCAGGACCGAGTTCTACAAGCCGGAGAAGGGCCGGTACCTGCACCCGCAGTGGGAGCCGGGCGACGACGGCCACCGGGTGGACCGGCCGATCACGCACCTGGAAGCGGCCCGGCTGCAGACCTTCGATGACACTTTCGAGTGGTGTGGGACCAAGATCCAAGTGGCGAAGCAGATCGGCAACGCGGTGCCCCCGATGCTCGCGAAAGCCTTGGCACAGCACATAAAACCGTATCTGACCGGAGTCGAGTCCACCCGGTCACGGTGTGCACTGTGTCCTGAGTAGACGGGACCGCCGCCGAAAATTGTCGGTGCCCGTTCCTACCGTGGCCCCATGACTACGACAAGCACGTACGACAGCCAGGTCCAGGTCGGCGAGGTCACCTACCGGGTGCAGGCCACCGCTCAGCAGGACGTGCTCCTGGAGGTGCTCGGCTCCGACCCCGAGGGCACGGTGGTGGCCGAGGGCATGCTCCGGCTCCCCGTCACCGGCGGCACGGCGGTGGGCAAGATGCTCGGCCGGGTCCTGGACGGGCTGGCCAAGATGGGCGCCCCGCCGACGTCGACGGCGGTGAAACCGGCCAACGCCAACCAACCGTGGACGCCGGAGCTCGACGAGGAGCTGCGCGAGACCTGGCTGAACCAGACCGCGCCGGTGTCCACGCCCGAGCTCATCAGGACGCTGGCGCTGCGGATGGGGCGCTCCTCGTCCTCGATCCGGTCCAGACTGCCCCGCGCGGGCTGCGATCCGGACGTGGTGGGCAGGCCGCTGTCCCCCGCCGCGGCCGAGGTGCTCGGGGTGAAGCTGTGAGGGCGGTGTGGGCCGCGCTGGCGGCGTTTGGCCGGTCCTTGGTCGTCGCGCTCCGACGACGGCGTTCCAACGCGGCAGCGATCCGAGCGTCCACTCCGGACCGGAGTGTTCCCGCTGACGCCGGGACGCGTCTGCTCCCCGTGGCGGACCACGAGGAGCAGACGCGGCAGGGGTGCGGCGGGGTCAGGAGGCGGTCACCAGCCGCTCAGCCCCGCACCGAACGGGTACAGCGGGTTCCCGTAGGTGCTGGGCACCGGTTGGCCCGCGTCGATCTTGGCCCGGATCTCGGTGCGCTGCGCCGCGGTGGCACCCAGGTCGTAGGGCAGGTCCCAGCTCTCCGTCGCGTCGGCGGGGATGTCGGTGCCGCCCGGCCACAGGACGTCGTTCAGGCTGCGCGGCAGCTGCCAGGGCAGCTTCCCGCGCGGGGTGTAGTCGCCGAACAGCATCCCCGCGACGGCCGGTCCCATCTCCTCGCCGCCGCGGTAGGTCACCATGATCGCGCTGGCCAGGTCGTTCCACTCGGTGATGACGTAGGGCCGCGGCAGCACCAGGACCACGACGACGGGGATGCCCTGGCGTTGGAAGTTCTGGATGACCGCCAGCTGGTCGGCGGGCAGGTAGGGCTGCTCCTTCACCCAGCTGGTGGCGTGGGTGTAGGAGGTCTCGCCCACGGCCACGACCGCGAGCTTCGGTGCCGGGCCGGTGTCTTGGTAGACGTTCACGCCCGCCTGGGCCGCCCTGGTCCTGATGGCGTCGAGCATCGTCTGGGAGCCGTACTCCTGGTGGAAGAAGCTGGTCCAGATGCAGCACGCCGACGTGTCGGCGGCCCGCGGTCCGGCGACCACGATGTTGTCGCCCGCCGCCAAGCGCACGGGGAGGACGCCGTTGGTGTTCTTGAGGAGGGTCATGGCCTCGCGGGAGGCCTGGTTGGCCAGGGCGGTGTAGGCCGGGGTGTGGAAGCGGTACGGCCCGTTGACCGGGTCGCCGTAGGGGTTCTCGAAGACGCCGAGCTTGAACTTGAGCCTCAGCACCCGGCGGACCGCGTCGTCGATGCGGGCGGCGGGCACACCGGCGGTGAAGGCGCCGATGCTGAAGCCGGCCGCACCGGGGTCGGCGCCGCCCATCACGTCCGAACCGGCGTTGGCCGCGCCGATCCACGAACCGGAAGGGAGCCAGTCCGTGGTGATGAGGCCGGTGAAGCCGAGGTTCTGCCTGAGGTAGGCCAGGATCTTGGCGCTGTCACCGGCTCCGGGACCACCGGGATCGATGAGGGAGCTGCCCGCGTAGCCGGGCATGATGTTGACCGCGCCGGCCTCCATGGCGGCCCGGAACGGGATCATGTGGTACTTCACGGTGACCGAGTCGTAGACGATGAGGGCTTCGCCGCCCGCGCCTTCGCCCGGCCAGTGCTTGACGGTCGCGAGGACCGAGGCCGGGTTCAGCTCGGGGCCGCCCTGCAGGCCCGCGACCAGGGCGCGGACCTGGGCGGCGGCGACCTCGGCGCTCTCGCCGTTGCCCTCCTGGATGCGGGGGTACAGCACCTTGGTGCCGACCTCGGCGAGCGGACCGAGGACGCCGCGGGTGCCGACCTCGAGCTGTTCGCGGCGCTGCATGTCGCCGAGCTTGTAGTCGAGCGGGTAGTCCTTGGCCGCGGCCAGGCCGCTCTGCGTCGGGTAGGTGGTCTTGTAGCCGTGGATGGTGTCGCTGGCTGACACGAACGGGATGCCCAGCCGGGTTCCGGCCGAGGTCAGCAGGGTGTTGTGCAGGTCCTGGGCCTCGGCGGGCCCGAAGTGCCAGCCCGACTGCGGGAAGGCCTGGGCGTTGTAGAACATCTGGTAGGCCTTCTCCTCGATCGTCATGCGACCGAGGAGGTCGTTGACCCGCGTCTCGACGGGCTGGCGCCAGTCCTCGTAGGGCTCGATGGTGCCGTTCTTGTTGAGGTCGCGGCTGCCGTTGACGACGCGGACGCCGTCGCTGACGGTCGTGAGGGTGGGGAGGTAGAGGCTGAACGTGCGGATGTTCGAGGCGTTGGTGGCACCGGCGCCGTCGACCGCGACGACGTACCACCGGTACGTCCAGCGGTCGGGGACGTCCCAGGTCGGCGTGTAGGTGGTGCCGGTGGTCTCGGCGACCTTCGTGTAGAGGTCGATGAGGTTGCCGGAGGCAGCGAAGTCGTAGTCGGTGCGGCTGATGTTGAGCCACACCTGGTAGCGCGCGGCGCCGCTGTAGGCCGCCCACGAGAAGGCGGGGCGTCGGGTGGTGGTGACCATGGCGTTGTCGGCCGGGGCGGACAGGGCGAACCTGCCGGTGACGGCGGGAGCCTTGGTGGGGCCGGACAGCAGGGGTGGGGTGGTCGCCGACTCGTCGACCGCGCCGAAGACCTGGAACTCCCACAGCGAGTACCCGTAGCCGGTGGCGCGGGTGGTGCCGTAGAAGCGAACGTAGCGGCCGGTGCCGTTGACGTTCAGCGTCTCGTTGCCGCCGGGGCCGGTGGTCGTGGAGTAGATGGACGTCCAGGTGGTGCCGTCGGTGGACACCTCGATGCGGTAGCCGGTGGCGTACGCAGCCTCCCAGGCCAACGTGACCTTGGTGATCGTGGCGCTGTTGCCGAGGTCGACGCGCAGCCACTGCGGGTCGACGCCGTGCTGGCTGGACCAGCGGGTCGACGCGCGGCCGTCCAGTGCGGCGGCGGGTGCGTTGCCGCCTTCCCACGATGAGGCGCTGACCTGCTTGAACTGCGAGATCGCGGTACCCGTCTGAGGAGGTGGGGTGGTGCCCGTGGAGCCGTAGACCTGGAACTCCCACAGGGAGTAGCCCCAGCCCGTGGCGCGGGCGGTGCCGGTGAGCCGGACGTACCGGCCGCTGCCGGTCACGGCCAGCGTCTGCGTGCCGCCGGTGGAGGTGGTCGTGGCGTAGACCTGCGTCCAGGTGGAGGCGTTCATCGAGGTCTCGACGCGGAACGCGGTGCCGTAGGCCGTCTCCCAGGTGAGCACCACGCTGTCGATCGTCGCGGTGGTGCCGAGGTCGACCTGCAACCACTGCGGGTCCGCGGCCGCGCTCGACCAGCGCGTGCCCAGGTCACCGTCGGTCGCGGCCGGGGCCGGGGTGCCCCCGTTCTCGACCGAGGACGCGGTGGTCGGCTTGCCCTGGGAGAGCAGCGTGCTCGCGGCCTGCGCCTTGGTCGCCGTGGTGACGAGGTAGGCGGCCAGCAGGGCGAGGACGACGGCGAACACCAAGGTCAGCCCTCTGCCTCGGCGACGGGAGAGGGGGTGGACAAGGGACGAGAACGGCATGGCGACTCCTGGCAGGGCGAGAGCACGACTCGAAACCGCTGCCGAGTGCGGGTCCGACAGCGGTGTCGACATCTGGGAGAGCGCTCTCCCGACCAAGGGTTGTCCACCCCGTACGAATCGTCAAGGCGTGTGACGACCGGTTTCTTTTCCGGCCACCCGGCACCCCACCGCACCCTCCGACTAGGGTCCGGCAGGTGTTCGTGCTGCACGGCCTCTGCACGGCCGATGGCCGGTTGGCGCTGTGGGCGGAAGACTCACAGCCACTCCACCACGCCCCCGATTCCCCTCCGAGCACACCCACCCCGCACCCGGATTCCTGGGGACACGGCGGGACGCAGGACGGCGTGACCGGCACCGGCGCGGACGGACCTGGGGCTGCTGGGTCTGCGGAGGCGGGCTCTGCGGAGGCGAGGTCTGCGGGCGCGGAGTCCGCGGACACCGACGCCGGAAGCGCTGCCGGGCCCCGGTCAAACGCCAACGCCAGGTCAGCGAGTACTGCCCTGACCCGGACAAGCGCCAACGGCGTCAGAAGTGCTGCCCGCCCCCTCGCCGGCGCCCAAGGTGGCGCTGTAGGTGCCGCGGGGAGCGGGACCGAGGCCGGACCTGGAGCTGGGGTCGGCGCCGAAACCGGGGCCGGGACCGGGGCTAAGGCTGGAATTGGAGCCGAGACCGGAACTGGGGCCGGAGCCGGGGCCGGGGCCGGGGTCGAGGGTGCGGCTGGAGCTGAGGCCAGGGCCGGAGCCGGAACTGGGACTGGGGCTGGGGCTGCGGGTGGGGGTGCAGATGGGCCTGGGGTTGGAGTGGGAGCGGAGGCACAGGTTGCGGCGGGGGTTGGGGGTGGGGCTGGAGAGTTGAGCGGGGTTGCTGGGCATCCGTTCGCGGTTGGTGGGGAGGTGTTGGCGGGGCTGCTGGGTGGGGGTGTGGTGGGGGCTGTGGTGGTGCGGTTGCCGTCCTCCGCCGTGCGGCCGGTGGCGTCGCCGGAGTTGGTGTGGGATCCGGGGGTGGAGGGCGAGGCGCCGCGGGGTGGGGTGGGGTTGCGGCGGTGGGTGGTGCCGGTCGTGGTGGTGGACGTCCTGCCCGAAGGGGTGGTGGGGGTTCGGACCGGGGTGTCCGTTCGGTACCTGGCTGAGGTGGCGGGGTTCGCGCGGGATCTGGTGGGGCGGGGGCGGGTGGTGCCTGCGGTTGCCGCGGGGGTGGCGGTGGCGCGGTGGGTTCCGGTGCTGTCCGGTGTGGACTCGGTGCGGTTCGGGGCGTTGAAGGAGTCGATGCCGCCGGTGTGCCGGGCTGTGGACGGGGTGGGGAGTCCGGGTGCGGTGTTGCGCGCTGTGGTGGACGGGCTGGTGGATCGGGAGGTGCGGGGGAGGCTTGGTGGGGGCGTCTCGTTGACGCGGGGGCGGACGGTGGTCGACCGGTGGTTGCGGGCGCTGGTGAAGGGGCCGGTGTTCGAGGCGGACGCGGGTGAGCTCGCTGTGCTGCGGGAGAAGTTGGGGGCATGGCGGAAGAGTGCCGAGCGGGAGAGTCCTGTTCGGATGTGCTTCCGGTTGAGCTCGCCGGACCAAGGCGGTCCGGCGAACGAGGGGTGGCGGCTGGAGTTCCTGTTGCAGGCGGTCGACGAGCCGAGCGTGGTGGTGCTCGCCGAGCAGGTCTGGCGGGACGACGGGGTGCTGTGGCGGTGGGTGGACCACCCGCAGGAGGTGCTGCTGGCCGAGCTGGGGCGGGCCAGCCGGATCTACCCGGAGCTGGACGAGGTGCTGCGGGAGCGGCATCCGGTCGGGGTGGAGCTGGACGCCGCGGGCGCGTACGAGTTCCTGACGCGGGCGGCCGCGTTGGCGCAGGCGGGGTTCGGGGTGCTGCTGCCCGCGTGGTGGCGGGAGCCGCGGGTGCTCGGGCTGAAGCTGACCACGACCACGCGCGGCGCGGTGGGCGTGGTGGAGTCGGAGAGCAAGCTCGGGCTCAAGGTGCTGGTGGACTACCGGTGGGACCTGGCGCTGGGTGAGGAGCGGCTGACCGAGGACGAGCTGGCCGAGCTGGCGGCGGCGAAGACGCCGCTGGTGCGGGTGCGCGGGCAGTGGGTGCACGTGGACCGGCAGCGGTTGACCGCGGGGCTCGCGTTCCTGAAGCGGGGCGGGACGGGGCGGATGCCCGCGGCGCAGGTGCTGTGGCGGTCCGGACTGCACCCGGACGAGGCGGAACTGCCCCTGCCGGTGACCGCGGTGAGCGGCGACGGGTGGCTCGGGGACCTGCTGTCGGGTCAGGCCGAGCAGCGGCTGGAGCTGGTGGAACCGCCGGACGGGCTGCACGCGACGCTGCGGCCCTACCAGCTGCGCGGCCTGGCGTGGCTGGCGTTCCTCGACGAGCTGGGGCTCGGGGCGTGCCTGGCCGACGACATGGGGCTGGGCAAGACGGTGCAGCTGCTGGCGTTGGAGGCCTTCACCCGCCAGCACGGCAAGCGGCCGCCGACGCTGGTGGTGTGCCCGATGTCGGTGGTCGGCAACTGGCAGCGCGAGGCCGCGCGGTTCACGCCGGGGCTGTCGGTGCACGTCCACCACGGCAGCGACCGGCTGACCGGCGTCGAGCTGCGGGCGGCGACGGCCGAGCACGACCTGGTGGTCACGACGTACACGACCGCGACGCGGGACGCGGCCCGGCTGGCCGAGGTCGACTGGGACCGGGTTGTGCTGGACGAGGCGCAGAACATCAAGAACAGCGCCACGTTGCAGTCGCGCGCGGTGCGGGGTTTCCGGGCGCGGCAACGGATCGCGCTCACCGGGACGCCCGTGGAGAACAGGCTGGCGGAGCTGTGGTCGATCATGGACTTCGCCAACCCCGGCGTGCTGGGGACGCTGAACGCGTTCCGGGCGCGGTTCGCCGTGCCGATCGAGCGCTACCGCGACGAGGACGCCGCCGTGCGGCTGCGCCGGGTCACCGGGCCGTTCGTGCTGCGGCGCATCAAGACCGACCCGCGGATCATCGACGACCTGCCGGACAAGCTGGAGATGAAGCAGCTCTGCACGCTCACCGTCGAGCAGGCCACGCTCTACCGGGCCGTGGTGAACGACATGCTGGAGCGGATCGAGGAAGCGGAGGGCTTGCAGCGCAAGGGCTTGGTGCTCGCGACGATGTCCAAGCTCAAGCAGGTCTGCAACCACCCGGCGCAGCTGCTCGGCGACGGCTCGCGGGTGGCCGGGCGCTCCGGCAAGCTCGACCGGCTGGAGGAGGTGCTGGAGGAGGCGCTGGCCGACGGCGACAAGGCGTTGTGCTTCACCCAGTTCACGAGGTTCGGCGACATGGTCGTGCCGCACCTGGCCGCACGGTTCGACACCGAGGTGCTGTTCCTGCACGGCGGCACGCCGCAGAAGGCGCGCGACCGGATGGTCGAGCGGTTCCAGTCCGACACCGGACCGTCGATCTTCGTGCTGTCGCTCAAGGCCGGTGGGACGGGGCTGAACCTGACCGCCGCCAACCACGTCATCCACCTGGACCGCTGGTGGAACCCCGCCGTCGAGGACCAGGCCACCGACCGGGCGTTCCGGATCGGGCAGCGCGACCACGTGCAGGTGCGGAAGTTCGTCTGCATCGGCACGCTGGAGGAGAAGATCGACACGATGATCGAGGAGAAGCGGTCGCTGGCCCAGCTCGTCGTGGGCGCCGGGGAGAACTGGCTGACGGAGCTGTCGACCGGGCAGCTGCGGGAGCTGCTCGCGCTGTCGCCGGAGGCCGTCGGTGGTTGAGCGCGGCCCGAAGCGCCCCCTGCGGGTCGACGGCGGGCTCACCCTGCGCAGCAAGCGCGGTGAGATCGCCCAGACGTGGTGGTCGCGGCGGTTCATCGAGGTGCTGGAGTCGTTCGGGATGGGCGGCAGGCTCGACCGGGGACGGGCCTACGCGCGGACCGGCCAGGTGCTCAGCATGTCGCTGTCGACCAGCATGGTGCTGGCGCTGGTCGCGGGCTCGCGGCCGAACCCCTACCGCGCGCGGATCGGCGTGAAGAAGTTCGACGACGACGAGTGGCGGCTGATCGAGCGGGCGCTGGCCGGGCAGGCCATCTTCACGGCCAAGCTGCTGGCGGGCGAGATGCCGGTCGAGGTCGAGGAGGTGTTCGCGGAGCTGGGCCTGGCGCTGTTCCCGTCGACGATGCGGGAGCTGTCGATGGACTGCACCTGCCCCGACTGGGAGGTGCCGTGCAAGCACCTGGCCGCCACCTGCTACCTGCTCGCGGAGTCGTTCGACACCGACCCGTTCGAGATCTTCGCCTGGCGCGGCCGGGAACGCGGTGAGCTGCTGGAGAACCTGCGGGCGCTGCGCGGGGCCGTACGGGAGCAGGAGCGGCGGCAGGAGGAGGTGGTGGTCGGGCTGGAGGACTGCCTGGACACCTTCTGGGAACGGCCGACCGTCGCCGCGGTGGCCGCGGGCGACCTGGTCGCGGGGCCGCCGGACGCGGTGCTGGACCAGCTGGACCCGTTGCCGCTGGTGGTGCGCAAGCGGAACGTGGCGGACCTGCTGCGGCCCGCCTACCGGGCGATGGTCGAGGGTCCGCCCGCTCAGGGCTGATCCGACTGGTCGCGCACCGTGCCGACGCGGATGTCGCCGGGGCGCATCTCGCTGCCCGCGCAGGTGGGCGGCCCGGTGCGCTCGTCGGAGTCGTGGTCGCGACTGGGCCGACCAACTATGTTACCGACTGGTAGCGTGCCGCTGAGCGGACATGACCCGAAGGGAGCCAACGGTGGCGGACTCGCTGTTCGACCCCAACAGCTACGACCCCCAGCACCTCGACGAGGAGAGCAGGCGGTTGTTGCGGGCGACGATCGACTGGTTCGAGAACCGGGGGAAGCGGCAGCTGACCAAGGACGACCAGGAGCGGGTCTGGTACACCGAGTTCCTCGACTTCGTGAAGCGCGAGAAGCTGTTCGCGAAGTTCCAGACGCCCGCTGCGGACGCCGACGGCGACCCGGACAAGCGCTGGGACGCCGCGCGCAACGCCGCGCTGAGCGAGGTGCTGGGCTTCTACGGCCTGCAGTACTGGTACGCCTGGCAGGTCACGATCCTGGGCCTCGGCCCGATCTGGATGAGCGGCAACGCCACCGCCCGCAAGCGCGCGGCCGACCTCCTCGACGGCGGCGCGGTGTTCGCGTTCGGTCTGTCGGAGAAGGAGCACGGCGCGGACGTCTACTCCACGGACATGATCCTCACGCCCGCAGGCGATGGGACGTTCAGGGCGAACGGCGGCAAGTACTACATCGGCAACGGCAACGTGGCCGGGATGGTGTCGGTCTTCGGCCGCCGCGCGGACGTCGAGGGCGCCGACGGGTACGTGTTCTTCGCCGTCGACAGCCAGGACGAGCACTTCCACCTGGTCCAGAACGTCGTCGACTCGCAGATGTTCGTCAGCGAGTTCCGCCTGGAGGACTACCCGATCGGCGCGGACGACCTGCTGCACAGCGGCGCGGAGGCGTTCAGCGCGGCGCTGAACACGGTCAACGTCGGCAAGTTCAACCTGTGCACGGCGTCGATCGGCATCAGCGAGCACGCCTTCTACGAGGCGATCACGCACGCGCACAACCGGATCCTCTACGGCAACCCGGTCACCGACTTCCCGCACGTGCGGCAGGCCTTCGTCGACGCGTACGCCCGGCTGGTCGCGATGAAGCTGTTCGCGGACCGCTCGGTCGACTACTTCCGCTCCGCCTCCCCCGAGGACCGCCGCTACCTGCTGTTCAACCCCATCACCAAGATGAAGGTGACCAGCGAGGGCGAGCAGGTGATCGACCTGCTGTGGGACGTGATCGCGGCCAAGGGGTTCGAGAAGGACACCTACTTCGCCCGCGCCGCCCGCGACATCCGCGCGCTGCCCAAGCTCGAGGGCACCGTGCACGTGAACCTGGCGCTGGTGCTCAAGTTCATGCCGAACTACCTGTTCAACCCGACCGAGTACGACGCGGTGCCGACCCGGCACGACCCGGCCGACGACGAGTTCTTCTTCCGCCAGGGCCCGGCCCGCGGTCTGGGGCAGATCCGGTTCACCGACTGGGAGGTGCCCTACCGCGCGTTCGCGGACGTGCCGAACGTCGCGCGCTTCCACGAGCAGGCGGCGGCGTTGAAGACGCTGCTCACCACGGCCGCGCCGGACGCCGACCAGCAGAAGGACCTGGACTTCCTGCTGAACCTCGGCCACCTGTTCACGCTCGTCGTCTACGGCCAACTGGTCCTGGAGCAGGCCGAGCTGGCGGGTCTCGGCGGTGACCTGCGGGACACCCGCGCCCAGTCGGGCGAGGCGTCCGGGAAGGGTGTCGGGCACCCCGCCCTCCGCGACGTGCTCGACCAGGTCTTCGACGTCCTGGTCCGCGACTTCTCCGGCTACGCGGTCGCCCTGCACGGCAAGGCCTCCTCCACCGACGCCCAGCAGGCGTGGGCGTTGGGCCAGGTCCGCAAGCCGGTCGTCGACGAGGCCAGGTTCGGCCGCGTCTGGGAGCAGGTCAAGGCGCTGTCCGGCGCCTACGAGATGCGGCCCTAGACCGGCACGATCCGCCCCACCTCACGGCCGCCGCCGAGCACCGGGACGCTCAGGTGCGCGGCGGCCGCCGTGACGTCGAACCCCAGTGACCGCAAGGCCGCCAGTCCGATCGCGGTGGTCGCGCGCAGGCCGCCGTCGATCACCTTCACCGCCACCGCGTGCCCCTCGGCGGTCGCCAGCACCAGCACGCCCTCCGCGCCGCCCTTGGCCACCACGCCGGGCAGCAGCCGCATGACCTCGGTGTTCACGTGCCCCGGCCCGCCGACGAACTCCGGGTGCGCCCGCATCGCGTCGGCCACCGGCGTGTGCACCAACCCCCGCACGGCGCGCGCCAGCCCCACCAACGACACCGCGAACAGCGGCGCGCCGCACCCGTCGACCGCGGTGTGCGTGGACCGCTCCCCCGCCAACGCCTCCAGCCCGGCCCGCACCAGCACCTGGAACGGGTGCTCGGGGTCGAGGTAGTCGTCCACCGACCAGCCCGACGCCACGCAGCCCGCGAGCATCCCGGCGTGCTTGCCGGAG
Organism: Umezawaea tangerina; assembly: GCF_003002815.1. Lineage (GTDB taxonomy): Bacteria > Actinomycetota > Actinomycetes > Mycobacteriales > Pseudonocardiaceae > Umezawaea > Umezawaea tangerina. The sequence goes on from NZ_PVTF01000012.1 coordinate 368,988, forward strand.
CAGTTCATCCGGATCCGCGAGGGCTTCTCCCCCGCCCTGATCAGGTCGTCGCGGGTCGGCTCGTCCTCCGGCCACGACTCGACGCACCGCAGCGCGTCCGGCGTGAGCCCGGCGTCGGCGAGCACCCGCGAGACCACCTCCACGTGCCGGTCGAGCCCGGTGTGGCTGCCCGCGGCGACAGCCAGCGCGGGCCCCTCCAACGGCGCTCCCGCGGCCAGGCACGCCAAGGCCTGGAACGGTTTCGCCGTCGAGCGGGGCAGCACCGGGTCGTCGACCGGGCCCCGGCGGAGCGCGACGGCTCCGGACGGGTCGAGGCCGACGACGCTGCCGAAGTGCCTGCTCTCGACGAAACCGGACCTCGTCACCTCAGCGAGCGGATCGTGCACTGCGGGCCTCCAGGTACCGGGCGAGCTTGGACAGCGACGCGTTCACCACGAGGTACACCAGCGCCACCACGAGGAACGTCTGGATCAGCAGGTGGTTGAAGTTCGCCAGCACCCGGCCGCTCTGCAACAGCTCCAGGTAGCTCACCACGTACCCCAGCGCGGTGTCCTTGAGCAGGCCCACGGTCTGGCTCACCAGCGACGGCAGGACGTTGCGGACCGCCTGCGGCAGCACGACCAGCCGCATGTTCTGCGCGTGCGTCAGCCCGAGCGACGCCCCGGCCTCGCCCTGCCCCCGGTCCACCGCGAGCACCCCCGCCCGGAAGATCTCGGCGAACTGGGCGGCGTGCGAGAACGCCAGCGGCAGCACCAGCTTCCAGAACAGCGGCAGGTCCAGCCCGTAAGCCGGCAGCACGAACAGCACCACGTAGATCAGCAGCAGCACCGGGATCGTGCGCATCACCTCGACGTACGCCCGGAACGGCCAGGGGAACGCCGACATCCGGCCGAACGCGAGCCCCAGCCCGGCGACCGACGCCAGCGCGAACACGGCCGCCGCGGCCAGGACCGTGGCCCACAGCCCGGTGAGCAGGTACCGCCACACCGGCCAGGTCAGGAACGGCCGCCACTTCGCGAGCTCCAGCTGGCCCGCCGCGTCGAACCGGCGGACGGCCACGACGACCAGCGCCAGCACCACCAGCACGGAGACGGCGGTCGCGACCCGGCTCCGACGACGGCCGCGCGGCCCCGGCGGGTCGAACATCACGTGGCCAGCCTCCGCTCCAGCAGCCCGGCCAGACCGCCGATGCCCGCCGCGAGCAGCGCGTAGCAGAGGCCCGCGCCGACGAAGATGGGGATGGGCAGCGCCTCCACGAGGTTCACCCGGTTCGCCGACGCGGTCAGCTCGACCACCCCCGCCACGGCGGCCAGCGACGTGTTCATGGTCAGCGCGATCCCGATGTTCCCCAACGGCTGCACGACCCGCCGCGCCGCCTGCGGCACGACGACGTGCCGCAGCGTCTGCCCGAACGTCAGCCCGAGCGCGCGGGCGGCCTCGCCTTGCCCTTGGGCGACGGTGTTGACACCGGACCGCAGGGCCTCGGCGACGTAGGCGGCCTCGTACAGGGAGATCACCACGACGGCCGTGGTGAACAGCGGGAACCGGACGCCGACCTCGGGCAGCCCGAACACGAACAGCACCAGCCACACCAGCAGCGGGATGTTCTGGAACGTCTCCACGTACCCGGTGCCGACCGCGCGCAGCACCCCCAGCGGCCCGATCCGCAGCACGACCACGACCAGGCCGAGCGCGAACGCGCCGGTGAACGACAGCGCCACGAGCGCGAGCGTCGTCAGGAAGCCGTCGACGAGCGCCGGGAGGTGGCTCACGAGCCCTGTGCGGAGCCGATCACCGGCGGGGCCGGCGGGTCGCCCGCCACCACGGTGCCGATGGAGCCGCGCCACACGTCCTGCCACAGCCCGGACTTCTGGATCTCGCGCAGCCAGTCGTTCACGAACTGCTTGAACTGGTCGTCGCCGTGCTTGAGGCCGATGCCGTAGGGATCGGTGGTGAACGGCTCGCCGACCAGCTGGAGGTCCTTGTCCTGGGCCGCGTCGGCGATCAGCAGCGCCTGGTCCTGCACGTACGCCTCGCCGCGTCCCTGCCGCAGCGCGGTCAGGCACTCCGGGTCGGACCCGAACTCGACGATCTCGGCGGTCGGCGCCGCGGCCTTGACCGCGGCGATCGACGGGGTGTTCGCGCCCGCGATCACCTTGTGCCCGGCCAGGTCGGCGGGCTTCGCGATGCCGCCCGTGCCGCGCCGGACGGCGATGGCCTGCCCGGACGAGTAGTACGGCCCGGCGAACGCGACGCGTTCCGCGCGCTGCGGGGTGATCGTGTAGGTCTGCAGGACCACGTCCACGGTCCCGTTGGCCAGCAGCGGCTCGCGGGTCTCGGAGGTCGCGGTGACGAGCCTGGTCTTCGGCTCGCCGAGGATGTACTTGGCGAGCAGCTTGCCCAGGTCGGCGTCGAAGCCGGTCAGCCGACCGGTGCCGGGGTCCTGCTGGGACAGCAGCGGGGCGTCGAGCGAGCCGCCGACCAGCAGCTCACCGCGTTGTCTGATGCGGGCCATCGTCGACCCGGCGGGCAGGTCCGCCGCGACCGGCGCCTTGGCCACGAGCGCGTCGATCCCGGACGTCGGGGCAGTGCCGGGCACCGAGGACTCGCCACCGGAACACCCGGCGACCACGAGCAGGACCACCACCGACAACGTTGTCCAACGCATGAAACCCGAGGCTAACGGTCCTGGTCGAACAAGGTCAACGGGCGAGCACGGCCTCGACGATCACGTTCTCCCGGTAGCTGCTCACCGTGTGGTCGAACGTGCCGCCGCAGGTCACCAGGCGCAGCTCGGACACCGGGGTCGGGCCGTACACGGCGTCGGTGGGGAACGCCGACTTCTCCACGGCGTAGGTCCGGTCGACCACGAACTTGACGGCGCTGCCGTCCTCGCGGTCCACGAACACCTGGTCCCCCGGCTTGAGGTCGGCCAGCCGGTAGAACACGCCGGGCCCGGTCTTCGAGTCGACGTGCCCCGCGATGACCGCCGGGCCCGCGTCGCCGGGCGCCACGCCGTCGGAGTACCAGCCGAGCACGTCCGCCCGGTCCGGCGGCACGAGCACGCCGGTCTTGTGGTCGACGGCCGTGCGGGTGACCACGGTGTCGACCGCGATCGAGGGGATGCGCACGGACACCGGACTGGGCGCGGTGGGCTCGTCGCCCGCGGGCTTCACGACGTAGGCGAACAGCACCAGGGCGCCGACCGCGACGGCGACCTTGCCCTTGTTCACGACGCCGTCCGATCCCGCCGGGACCACAGGACGCAGGCGCACACCAGCACCGCGGCGAACGGCACGACCGGCCACGAGGTGCCGCCGGGCCCGTCGGCCGTGCCGCCGAACCCGGTCTCCAGGGCGCCGCCCGGCACGACCTCCGACGACTTCGCGTCGGCCCTGATCGACGCGGTCACCTTGCCGTCGAGCTCCAGCACCACCACGGTGTACACCCCGCTGGCCTCCAGGTTCGCCACCAGCGTCACCGGGCTCGCCCCGCGCGGCGTCACCTGCAACGAGGACGAACCGGGGTCCACGAGCGCGTACAGCGTCGGTTCGGCGAACACGGCCTGCTGGATGAGCAGCGAGCCGTCGCGGACCAGGTCGGCGGAGGTGGAGCCGGGCGCGGCGTTGATCATCCGCAGCCGGGCCTTGCCCGCCTGCGGCAGCGTGACGTCGTCGTCCAGCACCTTCAGCGACAGCTTGTCGGTGGTGCCCAGGCCGGCGACGGTGTACGCGCGGCCCTGGGTGGCGTGGACGGTCGTGGAGAGCAGCGGCTTGGACTCCGGGTCGGCGCCCAGCGGACGCCACTCGACGGTGTAGTCACCGGCCTCGACCCGCCGGTAGTCCAGCAGGTCGCCGTAGTCCACGCCCTTGGTGAGGACCGACGTGCCGCCCGCCTTCGGGGTGAGCAGGATGTCGACGCCCGACGTTCCGGGGGCCAGGTGGGCCAGTCGGAGGTACGTACCGGTGGCCGCGTGCGCCGAAGGTGCCAGTACCAGCAGGAAGAGCAGAACCACACCAGCACGGATAGCGCGCACCGCGTATCTCCCTCCGCAGGCCCGGCCCTCGACGGTACCGCGCCGGGGTACCCGTTCGGGGGCCGGAAAAAGCGTGAGCCGCCAACCCCCGTGGGGATTGGCGGCTCACGCGAGTCCGAGGACTCAATGAGTCAGGAGACTCGGATCAGCCGAGCGGACGGACCGACTGGGCCTGCGGACCCTTCTGACCCTGTCCGATCTCGAACTCCACGCGCTGGTTCTCTTCCAGGCTGCGGTAGCCGCTGGTCTGGATCTCCGAGTAGTGCACGAACACGTCGGCGCCACCGTTGTCCGGGGAGATGAAGCCGAAGCCCTTCTCCGAGTTGAACCACTTCACGGTGCCTTCTACAGCCATCTTGCTACTTCTCCTCTAACAGGTGCGCTGGGACCGAAGTCGCAGTTGCGGCAACTTCCGCCAGACCCGGAGGAAAGCTTCGCGCCCGCAACGTCGTTCCGCGAGCGTGGTCAAACACGAACACAGAAACTTTTTACGACCTCGGACAGTCAACCACGCGGAACCTGCGCGCGTCGAGCCGAGATTTTTCAGCCCGCCGGGCTGCTACGCTCGGCTCAGCTGTGGTCACTCTGCGGCGACGTACCGCCGAGCCGAGCCCGAGGAGCGCCGCCGTGCCGGAACCCGTCCTGCTCTCCATCGCCACCGCTGTCGTCACCAAGGCCGTCGCGGGCCTCTACCAGCTGGTCAGGACGAAGCTGGCGGGCGACCCGGCGGCCATCGCCGTGCTGGAGGCGGCCGAGACCGCGGGCGCCGGTTCCCCCGAGGTGGCCGAGCTGGGCAGCGCGCTAGATGTTGTGACTAGTGAGGTTGTGAACGGCGTGTCGAGTTGAACAAGCGAGGACCTCTGGGCGAAGTGGATGTGTCTGACGCATCCGATCCGCACAC
>NZ_PVTF01000013.1 GCF_003002815.1 Umezawaea tangerina
ACCGGGCGAACCAACGCCATCTCCTCCGGCCTCACCACCACAGAAGATCACATCACCGACACACCCCAGCACTCGACCTAACGAAGCCCTACTAGGGCGTGTGTCGAAGTCTCGTTCGATGGGAGTCGCGCCTGAGGTGGTTCCTGGCGGTGCGGCCGACTGGCCCGCATACCGCTGTTGTATGCGGGCCAGTCGGCCGTGCCCCCAGGGGCCGCGTCAGGCCCGGCTACCGCGAACACGGACTTCGACACACGCCCTAGGTGCAGGTGGAGGTGTTGAGCTTCACGGACGCGGGGGCGGCCGTGGTGCCGTTGGCGGTGAAGCCGAGTGCCACCGAGGCGCCCGCGCCGAGGGACGGGGCGTGGGAGGGGGCGGTGACGGTGACGGTGGTGCCGGACTGGGTGAACGTGCCGTTCCAGCCGCTGCCGATGGTGGTGCCCGAGGGCAGGGTGAAGGTGACCTGCCAGGGGTTGGCGGCGGTGGTGGCGCGGTTGGTGACGGTGAGCGAGCCCTGGAAGCCGCCCTGCCACGAGTTGTCCAGCTTCCACGCGGTCGTGCACGCCCCCGTGCCGCCGCCACCGGTGGTGGTCGTCGTGGTGGTGGTCGTGGGGTTGGTGCCGCCGCCGGTGGGCGGGATCAGGTAGGGCTGGAGGATGGACTGCTTGGCCTGGTTGACCGTCGTCCAGTCGTCGCCGACGATGCCGCCGGTGTCACCGGAGTTCGGGTTCCACGACCAGTAGGTGAACGACATCCCGTTGACGCCGGTCCCGGTGTAGGCCATCAGGTTCTCCAGCCACACCTTGTCGACCGGGTTGGCCAGGGTGGTGCCGAACTCGCCCATCATGATCGGCGCGATGTTCTGCTTGTAGAGGTAGCCCCAGTAGTTGTCCCAGATCGCGGGCATGTTCGCGGGGTAGTTCGGCGCGCTGAACCACGGCTGGTCGTACACCGACGTGGCGTACTCGTGCGGTGAGTACACCAGCCGGTTGGCCACGTTCAGCCGCACCGGGAACTGGCCCGCCTTGGACAGGTTGCCGCCCCACCAGCCGCAGTCCTCGTCGTTGGTCGGGTCGTTGTCCCACACGTTCGACAGCCCGCCGCTCGGGCAGCTCACGCCCTCCACGAAGATCAGCCAGTTCGGCTGCACGCCCAGGATCGCGTTGCCCGCGCGCTCGGCGGCCAGCCGCCAGTCGCGCGCGGTGTCGCCGCAGCCCCAGCACGAGCCGGTCGCGGCCGGGTTGGTGCCCTCCGCGTGCGGCTCGTTGTGCAGGTCCGCGCCGATGACCGTGGTGTTGCCCGCGTACCGCTGGGCCAGCGCCTTCCAGTCGCTGATCCAGGTGGTCTCCGGGACGCCCGCCGTGTACCAGAGCGCGGTCTGGCCCGCGCTGGTCGGCCGGTGCCGGTCCAGGATGACCCGCATCCCCTTCTGCCCGACGTAGTCGACCACCTTGTCCAGGATCTGCAACGGCGACAGCCCGACGAGGTCGGGGTTGGTGAAGTCGTTGATGCCGGTGGCCTTGGCGTCGGACTTGAGGGCGTCGTTGGAGAACGGGACGCGCAGCGTGTTGTAGCCCAGCTGGGCCATCTGGTCGAGCTGCTGCCGCCACGTCCGGCTGGCCCACAGGCCGTGGAAGGTCTTGTTGTCGGTCTCCATCCCGAACCAGTTGATGCCGGTGAGGCGGACCGTCGCGCCGGTGCTGTCGACGATCTTGCTGCCGCTCGTGTGCAGGTACCCCGTGCCGGTGCCGCCCGCGGGCGCCGCCGTCACCTGGCTCGCCGTCCCCAGGACGACCACCCCGCTCACGGCCACCGCCGCCGCCACCAGCGCGCCGAAGATCCTTCTCCGTTGCCTCATTCGCTCTCCTTTGAGGATGGTCGCAACGTTTCTGGGAGCGCTCCCAGAAAGAGAGTAGTGATGGGCCGCCTGCTGTCAAGGACGGGCGTTTCACCTGGTACGGGTGGTGGAACGGGGGCGTCGGCCATTCGGCGTGGAAATCCGGTGGCTGACGGTTGGGACCCTGTTCTACCGTCAGCGCGTGGAGTTCCCGACCCTCGGCACCGAACCGCTCCCGGTGGAGCTGGCCAACACCCTCCACGGCACCGACGACCTCATCGGCACCGCGGAGCGGGCGGGGGAGTGGTTCGCGGAGATGGGGCAGGCGCCGGTGGACGCCGGGCGCGCGCGCAAGCTGCGCGACAGCGTGCACCGGCTGTTCACCGCGGTCGTCGACGGCGTCGCGCCCGACCGCGCGGACATCACCGTCGTCAACGGCTTCGCCACCCCGACCCGCCTGGAGCTGGACTGGTCGGCCGACGGGCCGGTGTCCCGGTGGCGCGACACGACGTTGGGCGGCACGGCGGTGCTCGGCCGGATCGCCACCCGCGCCGTCGAGCTGCTGGCCGGTCCGGACGCGCTGCGGCGCTGCACGGCGCCGGGCTGCTCGATGTTCTTCGTCCGCGACCACCCGCGCAGGCGGTGGTGCACCCCGTCCTGCGGTCATCGGGACCGCCAGGCCCGCTACTACCGCCGCAAGCGCCCGGAGGTGTCCCCGTGATCACGTGGCGAAGGCTCGCCGAGACCGACTTCCCGCTGCTGCGCCGGTGGTTGCTCGAACCGCACGTCGCGCGCTGGTGGAACCACGAGACCACGCCCGAGGCCGTCGCCCGCGACTTCGGGCCCACGGCCAGGGGTGAGGAGCCCGCGGAGGACCTGCTCGTCTCGCTCGACGGCACCCCGGTCGGCCTCGTCCAGCGCTGCCGCTACGCCGACTACCCCGAGTACCTCGCCGAGCTGGCCGCGGTCCTGGAGGTCGACGCCGAGTCCGTGAGCGTCGACTACCTGATCGGCGACCCCGCCCTCGTCGGCCGCGGTCTCGGCCCGCGGGTCATCGCGGCGGTCGTCGCGGCCACCTGGGCCGACTACCCGGACGCCCCGGCCGTCGTCGTGCCCGTGTCCGCGGCGAACCGGGCGTCCTGGCGGGCGTTGGAGAAGGCCGGGCTGACCCGCGTGGCGGAGGGCGAGCTCGAACCGGACAACCCGGTCGACGACCGCGACCACGTCGTCTACCGGGTCGACCGGCCGTGACGGGTGGGGCGCACCGACGTGGTGCGCCCCACCGCGGTCGTCAGCCCCGCTGGAACTCCTCCCACGTCTGCTTCGGGGTGACGACGGGACCGTCGTCGGCGGCGTGGTTGGCCAGTCCGTTGAAGCCCAGGTAGTAGTCGCCCGACTGGTGCTGGGCCTGGGTGGACTGGTCCGGGTCGGCCAGCGCCACCGCGTGGATGTGGAACGGCCAGTCACCCTGCGAGGGGGTGCGGACCCAGGCCGCGAAGCCGACCACGCGGAGGTTGCGGGCGACGGTCGTGCGCGTCGCCGCGGTCATGCCGTCGACCGAGATGTCCAGCACGCCGCCGCCGTCGTGGGTCCCGGCCGAGGTCGGGTCGCCGCCGGGGTTGTAGGAACCCTGGCTGACGGTCAGGTTGCGGCCGAGCAGGCCCTCCGCGGCCACCAGCATGGCCTTGGTGCGGGCGTTCATCAGACCACCGTGGTAGGTGATCTTGGCGCCCGCGGTGACGACGTGGTCGACGGTGTACCGCGCGTCACCCAGCGACCGCAGCGAGGTCGGACCCGGCAGGCCCGACGCGTCGATGCCCGTGTAGTCCAGCGACCGCTGGTAGGCGGCGTAGGCGCTGATGGTGCTGGTGCCGAAGTGCCCGTCGACGAACTGGTCGTCGAGCAGTCCCTTGGCGGCCAGCGCCCTCTCCACGGCCAGCACGCTGTCCTTGCTGCCCGGCGTGAGCGCGGTGTCCGGCCTGCGCGGGTCGATCTGCGCGGCCTTCAGCACCGCCTCCATGTTGACCACGGGCAACGCGGCGGCCTCCGCCTGCGACGCCATGGACAACGACGCGGCGACCGCGGTCGCCAGCGCGATGATCTTCGTGAACAATTCCTGCCCCCATGGTGGAATCGGGTGGTTCTTGACCGCGACCAGTGAAGCGGTCGCACCCTCACACGACAAGGACACCGAAGTGGTTGTCTTCGGGCACGCATCTACCACCACGGGGGTACGGCCGAACCACCCCGCGGGGGCAAGACGCCGCCCCGGCGGCTCACTATCGTGAACGCCTTGCCCGGAACGACGACGACATCGGCGGGACCCATGCGGCGGATCGACATGACGGCCACGGCCGACGACGGGCTGGAGCTGGCGGGCACGCTCGTGCTCCCGGACGGGCCGGGACCGCACCCCGCGGTGCTGGTGCTCCAGGGCTCCGGCCGGGTGGACCGGGACTCCTCGGTGGGCCGGATCCGGCTCGGCCTCGGACCGGCGCTGGCCGAGGTGCTGGCCCGGCACGGGATCGCGTCGCTGCGCTACGACCGGCGCGGGGTCGGCGCCACGCCCGGCGACTGGCTGGCGACCGGCTTCTCCGACAACGTCGCCGACGCCGCCGCGGCGCTGCGGGCGCTCGGCGAACGGCCGGAGGTCCGCGCCGACATGACCGGCGTCGTGGGGCACAGCGAGGGCGCCGTGCACGCGATGCGGCTCGGCGCGACCACCTACGTCGCCGCGATCGTCCTGCTGGCGGGGTTCGCCCGGCCGGGCGAGGAGTCCCTGCGCTGGCAAGGGCGTCAGCTCCTCGGGAACCTGCCCCGCCCGCTGCGGGCCCCGGCCCGCCGGATAGGCCTGTGGCACCTGGCCCGGATCAAGGCGACCACGACCGACGTGGCCCGCGTCGGCGGCCGCAGGCTCAACGCCCGCTGGTACCGGGAGCTGCTGGCCCACGACCCCGGCGCCGACCTCGTCGCGGTCGACGCGCCCGTGCTCGCCGTGACCGGTGACAAGGACGTCCAGGTCGACCCGGACGACCTCGACGTCATCGCCGCGCTGGTCCCCGGCGACGTCGAGGTCCGCCGCGTCCCCGACCTGACCCACGTGCTGCGCCGCGACCCCGGCAAGCCGACCGTGCGCGCCTACGGCCGCCAGCTCAAGCGCCCGGTCGACGCCGAGCTGCTGGAGGACGTGGCCACGTGGCTGGTCGGCGAGCTGGGTGCCACGAGGACGGACGTCGACACAACCGGACACAGATCACCCTGACGATTGACGGCGCCGACGGCCGACCACCACTCTGGATCACGGATCGGCGATGAAGCCGTCACGCGCTCCCTGCACCCGTCGCGGGCGGTCGAGAGGTACCGCGGTGCCCTCCTGATCGGGGCTCTGATGAAGCGACTGCTGGCCGCCGTGCTCCTGCTGCTGGTGGGGGTGGTGCCCACCGCGTCGGCGCGGGCACCGCACCTGACCGTGGCGGGGCTGCACACCGACCACACCACCACCCCGCTCGGCATCGACGACCGGCAGCCGAGCCTGGGCTGGAAGCTCGACTCGTCGGTCGCGGGCGAGCGGCAGACGGCCTACCGGATCCTGGTGGCGAGCAGCCCGGAGCGGCTGGTGCCGGGGCAGGCCGACGTGTGGGACAGCGGCGTCGTGGCGTCGGGCGAGTCGGTGGGCATCACCTACGGCGGCCCGGCCCTGCGGTCGCGGCAGCGCTACCACTGGACCGTCCAGGCCGTCGACGCGCAGGGCACGCCGTCTCCGTGGGCGGCGCCGACCTGGTGGGAGACGGGCCTGCTGGACGCCGCCGACTGGCGCGGCGCCCGGTGGATCAGCCCGGACACCACCGGCCAGGGCTCCTGGTCGGACTTCACCGCCGACGTCGACTTCACGATCAAGCGCGGCGCCGCGAGCCTGCTGCTGCGCGCGCAGGGCCAGGACGACTTCTACCTGTGGCAGGTGAACTCCCAGGTCTCGCCGGGCAAGGTGCTGCTGCGCCCGCACCTGGCGCGCGGCGGGGCCTACAGCCACCTCGTGCCGGACGTGGACGTCAGCGCCGTGGTCACGCCGGGGACCGCCACCTCGCCGCACCACCTGCAGGTCAGGGCAGAGGGCGCCGCGTTCACCACGTGGATCGACGGCGTCCAGGTCAACACCCTCACCGACAACACCCTGACCACGGGCACGGTCGGCTTCCGGGTCGGAGACTCCAGTGAGGACGCGGTCTACGACAACCTCGCCGTGCGCGGCCTCGACGGGACGTCGCTGTTCTCCGACGACTTCGCCACCGACCCCGACCCGGCGTTCCCGCAGACCCCGGTCGCCGACGGGCAGCTGCACCCCGGCGGCGGGGTGGTGCTGCTGAGCCGCGAACCCTCCGCGCCCATGCTGCGCCAGGACTTCACCCTCACCAAGCCGGTCGCGCGGGCCCGCGCCTACGTCGACGGTCTCGGTCTCTACGAGCTGCACCTCAACGGCCACAAGGTCGGCGACCGGGTGCTGACCCCGGCCAACACCCCTTACCAGCAGCGGAGTCTGTACGCGACCTACGACGTCACCGCCGACGTGCGCGCGGGCGCGAACGCGGTGGGGATGTGGCTGGGCAACGGGTACGGCTCGCGCTTCAGCCCGTACGGCTTCCGCTGGCTGGGCCCCAAGCAGGCGATCGCGCTGGTCGAGGTCACCTACACCGACGGCACCACCCAGGCCGTCACCACCGGCGACGGCTGGACGTGGTCGAGCGGCCCGGTGATCGCCGACGACCTGTACCACGGCGAGACCTACGACGCCCGGCTGGAGCGGTCCGGGTGGGACCAGCCGGGGTGGACCGGTGGGAGCGGGGTCAGGGCGGTCGACCCGCCCACGGCCGCGCTGACCGCCGACGACCTCACGCCGATGCGGGTCGTGCGGACCCTGCGACCGGTCCAGCTCACCCAGCCGAGTCCGGGCGTCTGGGTCTACGACCTCGGTCAGAACATCGCGGGCTGGCAACAGCTCCGCGTCCAGGGACCGAGCGGCACGACGGTCCGGATGCGCACCGCGGAGGAGCTCGGCGCCGACGGGAACCTGGACACGACCACCAACCGCGCGGCCGCCTCGACCGACCGGTTCACCCTCGCGGGCACCGGGCGGGTGGAGACCTACGAGCCCCGCTTCACCTACCACGGCTTCCGCTACCTGGAGGTCACCGGTTTCCCCGGCACGCCGACCCTCGACTCCGTCAGCGGCCGGGTCGTGCACGCGGACGTGGTGTCCACCGGCACGTTCAGCTCCTCGGACCCGCTGCTGAACCGCATCTGGGAGATCAACCGCTGGGGCATCCTGAACAACTCGATGAGCCTGCCCACCGACAACCCGGTGCGCGACGAGCGGACGCCGCCGGGCATGGACGTGCAGGCCTACCACGACGCCTCGACGCGCGAGTTCGGCATGGACCGCTTCTACGCCAACTACCTGCTCGACATGCCGCCCGGCACCGCGCTGCCCAACGACGGGCCCAACAACCAGAACCCGGACATGGGCGGCGACCAGGTCCCGCTGGCCTGGACGCTCTACGAGCAGTACGGCGACAAGGCCGCGCTGGCCCGGCACTACCCGGCGATGAAGGCCTTCGTGGACACCAACGCCTCGGTGCCCGGCCACATCTGGCCCGCCAGCCGCGGTTTCGGCGACTGGTGCCCACCGGTCTACGGGGCGGGCGTCAACGACGGCCGCGGCAGCCCCGGCGTCGGGTCGTGCACGAGCGAGGTGTCCCTGGTGAACACCGCGCTGTCCTACCGGCAGGCGGTGGACGTCGGCCTCGCCGCGGACGCACTGGGCCACCCCGAGGACGCGGCGCGCTTCCGGACCCTGGCCGCCGACATCAAGTCCGCGTTCAACAGCACGTTCCTCAACGCCGCCCGCAACGGCTACGGCAGCGGGCGGCAGACCACCAGCATCCTGCCGCTGGCCTTCGGACTGGTGCCGGACAACGACGTCAAGGCCGTCGGCGACCAGCTCGTGCGCACGATCACGACCACCAACAACAGCCACCTCGACACCGGCATCTTCGGCACCCGGTTCCTGGTGGACGCCCTCGCCCGGATCGGCCGGGTGGACGTCGCGATGACCGTGCTGGGCCAGCAGACCTATCCGGGGTTCGGCTACGAGATCAGCCAGGGCGCGACGAGCCCGTGGGAGGAGTGGACGTACTTCTCCAGCATGGAGACCCACGACCACGCCATGTTCAGCGGGATCAACGCCTCGTTCTACACGGTCCTGGGCGGGATCACGCCGACCAGTGCCGGCTACGCGACCGTCTCCATCGCACCGAAGGTGCCGCCGGGCCTGGAGCACGTCTGCGCAACGCAGGACACCGTGCGCGGCGAGGTGAGGTCGTGCTGGACGCAGGCCGGGCGCACCTTCCAGCTGGAGGTCACCGTCCCGGTCGGCGCCAAGGCGACCGTGTCCGTCCCGTTGTTCGGCGCGAAGTCCGCGCGGGCGGTGCGCGGCACCGAACTGGTGGGGGTCCAGGACGGCGCGGCGACCTACTCGGTCGGCTCGGGGGACTGGAAGTTCACTGCGGCGAAACCCTAGCGCGGTGACCACGATCCTCGATGGGCATTTCCGGGCCTGGACGACGGGACTCCCCGGCAAGGGTTCGTGGCCACCGCACTAGCCGTTCGGGAGGGTCCGGTCGAGCGCCTCGTGCACCGCCTTCGCCCTCGGCGGCGGCTCCGGTCCGGAGTGGACGGTGGGGGCGGTGCGGGTGGGGAGTCCCGCCTTGTCGCCGCGGGTGTCGGACCGGGTGTCGGTGTGGTCCCACGACGAGCCGCAGGGCGAGTGCCGGACGTCCACCCCCGCCAGGTAGGACGGGTCCGCTCTGTCAGCCCGCGAGCCCGTCATGGCGTTCCTCCTGGTCGTCGTGGCAGGTCGGGTCGACCCTACGAGCGTGGCTGGGGTGGGCGGATCCCCCTGGAGTACAAGGTTCCCGTGGCTCCCGCGGGGGACCGCGGACACGCCAACGGCCACCCCGCGGGATGACGGGGTGGCCGCGGGCGGGCGGGGATCAGCTGGTCGGGAGGGGCTTGCCGAACATCGTGCAGATGGCCGCGTCGATCACCTTCTGCTCGGCGGCGCTCGCCTCGGGGGAGACCACGAGGCCGAAGTGGGTCGTGCTCAGGACGGAGATGGTGCGCCTGCCGGACTCGTCGGTGTAGTTGTCGCTGCGGTAGCCCGGCAGCGCGCCGTCGTGGCCCCAGACCGTCCCGCACGGCGAGCGGTACTCGTCCACGCCGAGGCCGTAGCTGTGGTCCGGGCCGTCGGACGGCACGGTGGTGCGCATCTCGGCCAGCAGCCGCTTCGGGAACAGCCCGCCGGACATCAGCGCCTTGTCGAACCGGGCCCAGTCGGCCGAGGTCGACACGATCGCCGCCGCCGAGCGGCCCCACGACTGGTCGATCGCGGTGGTGTCGACGTGCTCGTCGTCGGCCGGTCCGACGAAGCCCCAGTCCTCCGGCAGGCCGAGCGGCTCGGCGATGGGCCGCAGGTGCGCGGCGTCGGGCTCGTAGCCGTGGGCCAGCGGGGCCGTACCGCGCCGCGGTGCGGCACTCGTGGCCACGTAGGTGTCCCGCATCCCGAGCGGGCCCGCGACGCGCTGCTGGACCAGGTCGGCGAAGCTCCGCCCGGTGACCTTCTCCAGCACCAGACCGAGCGCGACGTAACCGGGGTTGCTGTAGGACCACTTCTCGCCCGGCGCGCCCACCGGCGGCAGGTCCGTGCCCAGCGCCAGCACCTCCTCGGCGGTCGGCTTGCTGGTGTCGTGGCCCGTCATGAGGTTCAGCGACCGGGCCGTGAACGCGGACTCGGCGATCCCGCTGGTGTGGTTCAGCAGCATCCGCAGGGTGATGTTCCCCCCGTTGGGCACGACGCCGGGCAGCCACTTCTCGACGGTGTCGTCCAGGCGCAGCCGGTGTTCCCCCACCAGCTGCAGCACCAGCGCCGCGGTGACGGTCTTCGTGTTCGAGGCCATCCGGAACGTGTCACCCGCCTTGAGCACGTGCTCGGGGGTGTTCCAGGAGCTCTGCCGGACGACGCTGACCACCGGGCCGTGACCGTTGTCCACCCGGACGACGATGCCGGGCACACCCGCCGCGAGCGCCTGCTCGGCGACGGCCTCCAACTGCCTGGTCTGCGACCGGTCCGCGGCGGACGAGGTGTCGGCGACGGCGACCAGCGGGCAGGTCGCGGCCACCGTCAACGCCAGTGCGGTGACCGCTGCCGGTCGCCGACCGGAGCGGCGGGAGGTCTTGGCGGCCATGGGTTTTCTCCTTCTCGTGGTGCCGGTGGCTGGTGCCCCGGCTCGATGGGGAGAACGTTATGAGCGGGAGGGGTGCCTGCACGTCACCCCGAGGTGAGCCGCTCTTTGGCTCACGTGGGGGATGGCGCTCGGGTGCGACGGGCGGTGGGGGAGCAGGGGGTGTCCTACGACGCGTCCGGTGTGGCGAGGCCGATGCGGTAGGCGAAGACGACGGCGTGGACGCGGTCGCGCAGGTCGAGCTTCGCCAGGATGCGCGACACGTAGGTCTTGATCGTCTCGCGGCCGAGGAACAGGGCCTCGGCGATCTCGGGGTTCGACAGACCGGCCGCGATCAGCCGCAGCACCTCGACCTCGCGGGCGGTCAGGTGCGCGAGTGCCTGTTCGAGCCGCCGGTCGGCACCGCTGTCGTCGTCGCGGATCCGGGCGCCGAAGCGGCCGATCAGGCCGCGGGTGACCTCCGGTGCCAGCAGCGCGTTGCCCGCGGCCACGGTGCGCACCCCGGCGATCATCTCCTCGGGCGGGGTGTCCTTGAGCAGGAACCCGCTGGCCCCCGCGCGCAGCGCCTCGTAGACGTACTCGTCGAGGTTGAACGTCGTCACGACCAGCACCCGCACCCGGTCGGCGACCTCCGGTCCCGCGATCCGCCTGGTGGCCTCGATGCCGTCGAGCAGGGGCATCCGGATGTCCATGATCACCACGTCCGGGAGCAGCCGCCGGGCCTGCTCGACCGCCTCCAGGCCGTTCGCCGCCTCGCCGACGATCTCGAAGTCCGGTTGGGAGGACAGGATGGTCGTATACCCCATGCGCACCAGCGCCTGGTCGTCGCACACCAGCACCCGCGTGCTCACCCGGTCTCCGATCGTCGTGGCAGCCTCGCCGAGACGACGAACCCGCCGTCCTCGGCGTGCCGCGTCGTCAGCTCGCCACCGGCCGACCGCACCCGTTCCCGCAACCCGGTCAGGCCGCGGCCCGGTGAGGACGTGGTGACGGCGTCGGCGGCACCGTCGGTCGTCACCTCCACGGCCAGCCCGTCGGGGACGGTGTTGGAGACCCGGACCACGGTCCTCCTGCCCGGCGCGTGCTTCAGCGCGTTGGTGAGCCCTTCCTGCACGACCCGGTAGGCCGCCAGTGCGACCGCGTCGTCGACCTCCCGCGCCGGGCCGTCCTCGACCAGGTCGACGGGCTGCCCGGCGAGCCGGGTCTGCTCCACCAGCTCGCCGAACGAGCCCGCGGTCGGCGCGCGCGGCGCCGGTTCGGCGTCGTGGCGGGGGCTGATCACGCCGAGCAGTTCGCGCAGGTCGCCCAGCGCGCGCCGCCCGGTCCCGCCGATCGCCGCCAACCCGGTGTCGACCTTCGTCCGGTCGTCGGCCGGGACGTACCGCATGGCGTCGGCCTGCATCACCATCGCCGTCACGTGGTGGGTCACCACGTCGTGCAGCTCGCGGGCGATGCGCTCGCGCTCCGCGCGCATGGCCGCCTCCAGGTCGAGGTGCTGGCGCCGCTGCTGCTCGACGAACCTGGTGCGCGCCCAGGCGCCCATCAGCCAGCACCCGAAGGGCAGCGCCGCGTACTCGAAGCACTCCACCAGCCGGACCGGTGCGCCCAGCGCGATGAGGGAGGCCGACAGCGCCGCGTACCCCACGACCCACGCCGCTGCCGTGACCCGCCGCGCCCGGACCTGGTGCACGCCCGCGCCGAACAGCGCCACGTACAGCGCGATCGTGGCGAACGTGGGCCGGAAGCCGAGGCACTGGTAGGCGAAGAACGCGGTGGACACGAGCAGCAGGCACCACGCGGGCGCGCGGTTGCGGACCAGCAGCGGCAGGCAGTGCGCGAGGACGAGGGCCGCGGCGAGCGGACCGAACGGGCGCTGCGGGTCGGGCCAGCCCAGCCACGTGCCCTTGTCCGCGACACCGGGGGTGAACGAGAGCACGACCACCACGACGGTGACCAGCACGTCGCGCCTGCCAGGGGGAAGAGCCCGCACCCGGTCGACCGCACGGCGTACTCCGGCCACCACCGCCCCGCGCATGATCAGGAGTATAGGGATTCCCCGACGTCACCCGTACGGCGTACTTATATAAGCAAGCTGAGATAGCGGTCTACACTCGGTCGGTGACGAGAACGCATCAGCAGATCGGCCTGTCGGTGAAACGACTCCAGGCGCGGCACCACCGGATGGCGAACGCCCGACTGGCGCCGCTGGACATCAGCCTCGTGCAGTGGGACGCGCTGAGGCACATCGCGGCGAACCCCGAGGCGAGCCTGCACGACCTGGCGCTGCTGACGTTCCAGACCGACCAGTCCTTCGGCGCCCTCGCGTCCCGGATGGTCGACCGCGGCCTCATCGAACGCGTGCCGGGACCGGGCCGGGCCATCCGGCACCGGCTCACCGCCAAGGGGGACGAGCTCCGGGTGGCGGGCGGTGCCCTGATGGACGACGTCCTCGCCGAGTCCTTCGCCCCGCTCACCCCCGAGCAGCTGCAGACCTTCGGCGAGCTGCTGGCGATCCTGCTCGAGGCAGGCCCCCAGGACTGACCGTCTTCACAGGCGGACGGGGTCGACCGTCGTGGCCTCGGGTGCGCGTCGGCGGGCGAACCCGGCGGCCGCGGCGGTGACCAGGGCGAAGCCCGCGAGCACCCACGGCACGGCCGCGGCGCCGGTCGCGTCGGTGGCCACGCCGATCAGCGGCGACCCGACGATCGGCCCCGCCAGCCCGGCGGCGAACACCGCCGTGGCCCCGCGTCCGCTCGGCACGGCCATCGCGTGCCAGCCCACCACGGCCGGGAACACCGGCGCGATGACGAGCCCGGCGACCGCGTAGGCGGCGACGGCGTACGGGGTCAGCGCGGCGACCGCGACCGCCGCCGCGCCCAGTGCCAGCGACACGACCACCAGCCGGCCGGGGTGCCAGCGCAGGGCCAGCGGTGCCCCGAGCACCCGACCGGCGGTCAGGCCGAACCAGAACAACGCCACGGCGTCGACCGCCGCCCCCGCCGACAGCTCCGTCGTGCCCCGCAGGTGCGTCGTCTCCCACCCCGCGATCCCGCCTTCGAGCGCCACGTACCCCAGCACGATCGCCGCCAGCAGCACCACCACCCGCAGCTCGGCCCTGCTCGCCACCCCGCTCGGCGCCGGCAGCACCAACGGCATCCGCAACCCGGCCGCCAGCACCGCGAACACCACCGCGACCGCCGCCGCGACCAGGTAGGGCAGCGCCAGGTTCCCCGGCGCCCGCCCGATCACCAGCGGCAGCACCACCGCGCTCACCCCGAACGCCGCGCTGACCAACGACAGCACCGCCCCGCCCCGCCTTCCGAACCCGTTCGCCACGACCAGGTTCGCCACCAGGTCCACCGCCCCGAACCCGATCCCGGCCACGAACAGCGCCCCCGCCGCCAACACCCCGTCCGCCGCCACCGGCACCAGTCCGCACCCCACCGCCAACGCCCCGGCCCCACCCACCAGCCCCGCCCGCCCGGTCACCCGCCTCCGCAGGACCCCCGCGACCACCACCCCCACCGCCGACCCCGCCGAGAACACCGCCACCAGCAACGACACCCCGGTCGCCCCCAGCCCGTGCCGCTCCTGCAACGCGGGCAACGACGGCCCCAACGAGCTCGTCGCCGCCCCCAACGCCAGGAACCCCACCGCAGCGGTGATCGCGAGGTAGGCGGGCGACGATCGGCTAAACTCGGCAGAAAAGCGCATGGGACGAAGTCAAACCGGCAGAACTCGGCACAGTCAAGCACGTACCAGCACCGGAGGGTCTTGTGAAGTCTTTCGCGGAGGAACGCCAGAACCGCGTCCTGGCCGAGCTGCGCGACCACGGCCGGGTCGAGGTCACCGAGCTGGCCGCCCAGCTCTCCGTCTCCGAGGACACCGTCCGCCGCGACCTCAAGCGCCTGGCCGAAGCCGGCTACCTGCAGAAGACCCACGGCGGCGCCGTCGCCCTCGACGCCGCCCACCTGCCCTGGTCCACCCGCGCCGACGTCCGGACCGCCGCCAAGTCCGCCATCGGCAAGACCGCGGCCTCCCTCATCACCCCTGGTCAGTCCCTCTTCCTGGACGCGGGCTCCACCGTCCTCTCAGTCGCCCGACAGCTCACCGCCCGCCCCCTCACCATCATGACCAACTCCCTCGACATCGCCGCCCTCTTCACCGCCGACGACACCATCACCCTCAGCCTCACCGGCGGCGACTGGAACCCCGACTCCCGCCACCTCACCGGCCCCACCGCCCTCCACACCATCACCACCCGCCGCGCCGACTGGGCAGTCCTCGGCGCCTGCGCCACCCACCCCCAAGCGGGCATCACCTCCACCACCCCACAGGACGCCCAACTCAAAACCCAGATGTCCCACTCCGCCCTGCGCACCATGGTCGTCGCCGACCGCACCAAGCAGAACACCATCGCCCCCCACCTGGTCCTGTCTCCAACAGAGGTCGACGTCCTGGTCACCGACGACGAACACGCAGCCACCCAATGGCAGGAGATCGGCGTAGAAGTCCTGCTGACCGCCACCGCAAACTGACCAACATCAGCAACGCCGCAAGTGAACACAACCAGCCAGCGAAGCTGGAACCAGCGCGCAACCCACCCAACGACCCTGGCACCAACACACAGGTCGCCCAACAACGCTGGAGCAAAGACAACCGCCCCAACCCAGCTGGAGCAAAAGACAAAGCGCCCCAACCCAGCTGGAAGCGAGCGGTGCTCGTCCGCTCGTGCGGTCGGCTTGACTTGGGGATTTTGGGCTTAAAATAGGTCGGCGGGCAGGCTCTACCACCTGCCCTTTTTCGCCCGACGAAGCCCAAAAAAGGGGCCCCAAGTCAAGCCGACCGCACCCGGGTCCGCTGTAGCGATCCCCCCCCGGAGAACCACCGCAGCGACACCCCCGTAGAACCACCCCAACCAAACCCGGCACCGACCAACCGCCCCCTAAACCACCCCCACCGCCCCACCCGCCAACACCGCATGAACCCCCCAAGTCACATTCGCCACCTGCGTGATCCTCAAATCCACCACCGAACTGGCCAACGCCAACGCCTCCCCCTTCCCCACCCCGTACAGCTCCTGCATCCACCCCAGCATCGCGTCCAGCGCGTCCGCCATCGCGATGTCCAGGTCCGGGTCGAACCCGAACGTCACCCGCCCTCCCGGCGTCTCCGCGTGGATCCCCGGCACCGGCACGTCCGACACCAGGTCGACCACGACCTCCGTCGTCATTGGACACTCGATCGCGGTCCCCGACACCTCGCCGTCCCCTTGCGCCGCATGGCCGTCCCCGAGGTGCAGCAACGCTCCCGGCACCGTCACCGGCAGGTACAGCGTCGACCCGGCCACCAGTTCCCGGCAGTCCATGTTGCCGCCGCCGACCGTCCGGGGCGGGATCGTCGAGTGCCGGCCCGCCTCGGCGGGCGGCACCCCCATCACCCCGAGGAACGGGGCGATCCGCACCGTGTGCCCCAACTGGTTGGTGGCCGTCCCCGCGTCCGCGTCGATGTCCCACAGCAGCCAGGTCGCGGGCTCGTCAGCCAACCCCAGCCGCCGGGTCAGCGCGTTGTCCTTGGCGCCCGCGTTCGTCCACCCCCAGTCGTCCGGTCGCACGGACACCACCCGGATCGCCAGCACCTGCCCCGGTCGCGCGCCGCGCACCGCGATCGGCCCCGTCAGGCAGTGGCCGCGTCGTTCTTCGAACATCCTCGGCCGCGCCTCGCCCGGTGTCCGCTGCCGTTCGAGCCTGCCGCCCGCGTCGAGCGACCGGACGACCACGGTGTCGCCGGGGTCGATGGTCAGCGCGGGCGGGGTGTCGCGGTCGAACACGTCGATCGCGGTTCCGGGTCCGGGCTCCAGCACGTGGCGGCTCACACCGACTCCTCTTCCTCGTGGCTCCTGCCAGCCAACCACGCGGAGATCGCCTCCGCCGTGGTGGCGCTGTGCTCCTCCAGCACGGTGTAATGATCACCGGGGACGTCGCCGGGGCGCAGGTGCAGGGTCGGTACCGAGGGTTCCGCGGTCCAGTCGAGGAAGAGCCGCGCGTAGGCGCCCATCGCGGCCAGCCGGGTTTCGTCCAGGCGCAGGGCTCCGCGCGCGGCGAGCTCCTGCAGCCAGTCGTCGTCGGTGACGGGGTGGGTGTCCACCAGCACCAGCGCGGCGGGCCGGACCTCCCGCGCGACCGCCTGGGCGACGAGCCCGCCGGTCGACCGTCCCAACAGGACGTACGGCCGGTCGAACCGGCGCAGGGCCTCGACGTGCGAGCGGACCAGGGTGTCGAGGCTGTCGGGCACCGGGCCGCCGTCGTGGCCGGGGTGGGGGAGCACCCACGTGCCGGGCAGGGAACGGGCCAGCGCGGCGTACTCGCCCGGTGGCGACGGGAACGAGGGGAAGCAGACGACGGCAGGACCGTCACCGTCGCTGAGCCGCCGCGGTTCCTGCGGGCGGACGTCGTCGAACGCGGGCAGCGCCCACGACGCGGCGACCACCATCCGCATGGCGTCGCCGGGCCTGCCCGCCTCGCAGACCTTGCGGTACAGCGAGGCGAGCGTGCCGGTGGGCGCGGGTGCCAGGTGGTCGGCGAGCGCGCGGGGCGTGGGGTGCTCGAACACCGCGGTCGCCGTGATCCGCACGCCCGTGGCCCGTTCCAGCCGGTTGCGCAGCTCGACGGCGGTCAGCGAGTCGAACCCGAGGTCGCCGAGCGCCGCGTCCGCCGCGACCTCGTCGTGCCCCAGCACCGCCGCGATCTCCGCGCGCACCAGGTCGAGCGAGAGCGGCCGCCGCTCGACCGGTCCGCGCCGCGCGACCTCGGGCTCGCGCGGTGCGAACGGGAGGGGCGCGAGCACGGGTTCACCGGTGCCCAGCGCGGCGTCGAGCAGCGCGATCCCGTCCTCCGGCGTCAGGGCGCGCGGTCCCCGGTCCGCGGTGCCCGACGCCATGCCGGTGGTCCACGGGCCCCAGGCCAGCGACAGCGCCGGGAGGCCGCGGGCGTGCCGGAACCGGGCCAGCTCGTCGAGGTAGCTGTTGGCCGCCGCGTAGTTGGCCTGCCCGGCGTGGCCGAGCAGCCCGGCCGCCGAGGAGAACAGCACGAACGCGTCGAGGTCGAGGTGCTCGGTCAGCTCGTGCAGGTGCCAGGCCGCGTCGGCCTTGGGGCGCAGCACCGCCGAGACCCGTTCCGGCGTCATCGACGTGAGCACGCCGTCGTCCAGCACCCCCGCCGTGTGCACGACCGCCTTGAGGTCGGGGATCGAGGCGACCAGCGCGGCCAGCGCGTCGCGGTCGGTCACGTCGCACGGGGTCTCGCCACCGCGGCTGGCGAACACGACCTCGACGCCCTGCCCGCGCAGGTGCTCGGCCACCACACCGCCGAGCGCCCCGCCCCCGGTGATCAGCACCGGGCCGCGCCAGACGTGCTCGCCGCCCCCGACGGGGGCCAGCCGCGGCTTGGCCGCGGTCCCGCCCGCCAGCCGCAGCCGCGGTTCGCCGGTCGCGACCGCGGCGGCCAGCAGCGAGGTGTCGCCGTCGGTCTCGACGAGGGTGAACCGGCCGGGGTGCTCCTCCTGCGCGGCCCGCACCAGCCCGCCGACCGCGGCACCGGTGAGGTCGCCGGTCCTGGTCACGACGGTCAGGTGCGCGCGGTCGCGGGTGAGCTCGCCCAGCACCTCGTGCACCGTCCTGTGCAGCGGACCCGGTCCGACCTCCAGCACGTCACCCGGATCGGTCCCGGCGCCGAGGGTGACCTCCTGCCAGTCCGGGCGCAGCAGCGTGCCGCGCCGCACTGCCATGGGCCGGGTGGTGAGCGATTCGACGTGCGCGACCGGGTTGCCGTCCTGGTCGGTCACGGCGACGCGGCCCCCGCTGATGCGCACCCGCAGCGCGGTGGCGCCGGTGGAGGGCAGGTGCACCCCTCGCCAGGAGAACGGGACCCCGTCGCCGAGCAGGCTCGCGGGGCGCAGCGCGGCGTCGAACAGGGCCGGGTGCAACCGGAACGCCCTCGCGTCGGGGAGGTCCGCGCCGACCTCGGCGAACAGCTCGTCGCCGCGCCGCCACGCCCGCAGCAGGCCCTGGAACGCGGGCCCGTGCCCGCCGTGGTCGACGGGCACCTCCTCGGCGTCCGGCGGCCACGGCCCGAGGTCGAACTCCGGCGCGGGCCGCGAGCTCAGCGTGCCGCTCGCGTGCACCACGCCGTTGGCGTGCACCTCGAACGGGCGCAGCCCGTCCACGGCCGGGCGCACCACGACCTGGACGCGGCCGACGTCGGGCAGCGGCATCGGGGCGTGCAGCAGCAGCTCCTCGACCGTGCCGCACCCGACCTCCTCCCCGGCGTGCACCACCAGCTCGACCACGGCGGTCGCGGGCACCAGCGGGACGCCGTCGACCACGTGGTCGCGCAGCCAGGACGCGCTGAGGTTCGCCGTGCAGACGACCTCGCCTGACCCGGGCACGCGCACCACGGACCCGACGAGCGGGTGCCCGGTCGGCGTGGACAGCCAGAACCTCCGACGCTGGAACGGGTGCGTCCCGCGGATCCGGTCGGCCGCGTGCTCCGGGTCCACTGTGGACACGACCCCGTCGACCAGCGCGGACAGCGTCGTCCCCGGCCCGATCTCGACCAGCACCGCGCCGCGGACCCGGTCGACGTTGGCGCCGAAGCGGACGGTGTCGCGGACGTGCCGCACCCAGTAGTCGGGGTCCTGCGGCTCGGCGCCGATGATCGGGATCCTCGGCGCGTGCAGGGTCACCCCGCGCACGACCTCGGCGAACGGGGCGAGCACCGGGTCCACCAGCGGCGAGTGGAACGCGTGGCCGACCCGCAGCCGCGTGGTCTTCGCGAACCCCGAGGCGATGGCCTCGACCTCGGCCTCCGGACCGGACACGACCAGCGAGCGCGGGCCGTTGACGGCGGCGATCGCGGTGTTCGCGGTCAGCCGCACCTCGTCCTCGCGCGCCTCGATCGCGACCATCGCCCCGCCCTCGGGCAGGTCGCGCATCAGCCGCCCCCGCGCGGTGACGAGCTTCGCGGCGTCGGGCAGCGACAGCACCCCGGCGACGCAGGCGGCGGAGAGCTCGCCGAGGGAGTGGCCGACCAGCGCGTCCGGGAAGTAGCCCCACGACTCCAGCAGCCGGAACAGGGCGACCTCGTGGGCGAACAGCGCGGCCTGCGCGAAGTCCGTCCGGTGCACCAGCGGCGTGTCGATCGCCGCGCGCAGCTCCGGGTCCAGGTGCGCGCACACCTCGTCGAACGCCCGCGCGAACACCGGGTACCGGGCGGCGAGGTCACGGCCCATGCCGACCGCCTGCGCCCCCTGCCCGGCGAACAGGAACGCCAGCCGCACCTCCTGGTGGCCCTCCAGGACCACGTGGGCGTTGGTGCCGCCGATGCCGAACGAGGACACCGCCGACCGGCGCGGTCTGCCCAGGTCGGGCCACGCCGTGGGCTCGGTCGCCAGCCGGACGGCGCCGCCGGACCAGTCGACCCGCGAGGTCGGCCGCGTGGCGTCCAGGGTCGCGGGCACGGATCCGTGGCGCATGGCCATGACCATGCTGATCACGCCCGCGACCCCGGCGGCGGCCTGGGTGTGCCCGAGGGTGGACTTCACCGACCCGACCAGCAGGGGAGTGGCGCGGTCCCCGCCGTAGGCGGCGATCAGCGCCTCGGCCTCGATCGGGTCGCCCAGCGGGGTGCCGGTGCCGTGCGCCTCGACGACGTCCACTTCGGACGGTGCCAGGCCCGCGTCCGCCAGCGCCCGCGCGATCACGTCCTGCTGCGCCCGACCGCTGGGCGCCGTCAGGCCGTTGGAGGCGCCGTCCTGGTTGACCGCGGACCCCTTCAGCAGGGCCAGGATCGGGTGCCGGTTGCGCACGGCGTCGGCCACCCGCTCCAGCACCAGCACCGCGACGCCCTCCGACCACGCGGTGCCGTCGGCGTCCTCGGAGAACGGCTTCACCCGGCCGTCCGGGGCGAGCGCCCGCTGCCTGCTGAAGCTGACGAACGGGCCGGGCGAGGCCATCACCGTGGAGCCGCCCGCCAAGGCCAGGTCGCACTCCCCGGCGCGCAGCGCCTGCGCGGCCAGGTGCGCCGACACCAGCGAGGACGAGCAGGCCGTGTCCACGGTCAGCGCGGGACCGTGCAGGCCGAGCGCGTAGGAGATCCGCCCGGACGCCACGCTGCCCGCCGACCCGAGCGGGAGCTGCCCCTCGAACTCGTGCGGCTGGTGGGCGAAACGGCCGGCGTAGTCGTGGTACATGACCCCGACGAACACGCCGGTGTTGCTGCCCCGCAACGACTTCGGGTCGATCCCGGCCCTCTCCACCGCCTCCCACGACGTCTCCAGCAGCAACCGCTGCTGGGGGTCGATCGCGAGCGCCTCGCGCGGGGAGATGTGGAAGAACTCCGGGTCGAACCCGGCCGGGTCGTCGAGGAACCCGCCCCTGGTCGTGTAGCTCGTGCCGGGGTGGTCGGGGTCGGGGTGGTGCAGCTCGGAGAGGTCCCACCCCCGGTCGGCCGGGAAGTCCGCGACCACGTCCTCCCGCGCGGTGACGACCCGCCAGAGGTCCTCGGGGCTGGTGATCCCGCCGGGGTAGCGGCAGCCGATGCCGACGATCGCGACCGGGTCGGTCGCGGTGGTCGCGGGCGCGCTCCGCCGGACCGCCCCGCCGTGCACGTGGTCGGCGACGGCCCTGGGCGTCGGGAAGTCGAACACCAGCGACCGCGGCAGGTCGACGCCGAGCACGTCCTGGAGCCGGTCGCGCAGCCGCACCGCGCCCATCGAGTCCAGGCCCAGCTCGGTGAACGTCCGGTCGGGCCCCGCCTCCCGGCCGCCGAGCACCGCGGCCTCGCGCAGGACCACGTCGAGGGTGAGCCGGGCGGGCAGCCGGTGCCGGGCGATCTTGCCCGACGGCGTGCGCGGCACCTCGGAGACGCGGTGGACCCGTTCGGGCGCCTTGTAGTGCGGCAGCTCCCGGCGGCAGAACGCCAGCAGGTCGTCGGCGTCCACGTCGCCGACCACGTAGGCCACCGGGACCTCGCCGAGCAGGTCGTCCGGCTCGCCCGCGACCGCCGCGTCCCGGACACCGGGGAACCGCAGCACCACCTGCTCCACCTCGACCGGGTGGACGTTCTCGCCGCCGCGGATCACCAGCTCCTTGAGCCGCCCGGTGACCGCGAAGCGCCCGTCCTCCTCGCGGCCGAGGTCGCCCGTGCGCCACCAGCCGCCGGTGTCCGGCGTCCGCACGTGGATCTCGCCGTCGACCAGGCGGACCTCCTTGCCCGGCACCGGGACCCCGTCCAGCGTGATCATGCCGATGGTCTCGGTGCTGCCGTACCCGTCGCGCAGGTCCCGGCCGAACCTCGACCGGAACGCCTCCCGCAGGTCGGCGGGCAGCGGGGCGCCGCCGGACAGGCACGTCGCGGGCATGGCCGCGTCGGCGTCCAGGAGTCGCCGGTAGATCGTGGGCACCCCGGCGAGCAGCGTGAAGTCGCCCGCCCGCAGCAGCTCCGCGGCGCGGTCCACGTCGAAGGAGTCCATGATGTGCGCGCTCGCGCCGAGCGCGGTGACGGCCAGCACGCACAGCGAGTGCCCGAAGACGTGGAACAGCGGCAGCGGCCACAGCACGCGGTCGTCGGCGGAGAGACCCAGCAGTCCCGTGTACGCCCCGGAGATCGTGCGCAGCCACGCGGCCTGCGTCGACACCACGGCCTTCGGCTCGCCGGTGGTGCCGGAGGTGAACAGCAGCCACGCCGGGTCGTCGAGGCCCAGGTCGTCACGGGGCGGCACGTCGGTGGGCCGGGTCAGCTCGTCGACGGTGAGCACGCGCACCGAGGCCACCCGCCGGACCTGCTCCAGGTGCGCCCGGTCGGTCACGACCGCGGTCGCGCCACTGCGCCCGAGCAGGTCGGCGAGGTCGGCGTCGGTGCACCGCGGGTCGAGCGGCACGCCCACCGCGCCCGCCCGCGTGACGCCCAGCGTCGCCTCGACCACGGGCACGCCGTTGGCCAGCAGCAACGCGACCCGTTCACCCCTGGCCACGCCCAGGTTCCCGGCGACGCGCGCCGTGGCGTCGGCCAGCTCGGCGTAGGTGGTGGACCGGCGGGCGTCGGCGAAGGCGGTCTTGCCGCCGGACGTCGCCGCGTGGTGGCGCAGGAGTGCGGGCAGCGACTGCGTTCCCAGTGACATGGAGACCTCGATGCGGGTGCGGTGGGGCCGACCATGATCGATCCGCCCCCTGCGTCCTTTGGTACCAAAGGGACGCGCACCCGGTGGGCCCGAAAACCCGTGGCGCGGTGGCCAATCCTCGCCGCTCTAGCCCGCGCCCCCGCGCGTCCGGGGCTTGGCCGAGCGCGGTGGCGCGGCGCGCAGGTGGTCGCGGACGCGGGTCAGCACGGCGCCCAGGGTGTTGAGGTCGCGGCGGGACAGGGGGTCCAGGAGCATCTGGCGGACGACGTCGACGTGGCCGGGGAGGACCGCGGCCACCTTCGCGCGGCCCTCGTCGGTGATCGTGACGGTGGTGCTGCGCTCGTCGTCCGAGGACGGCCTCCGGGTGATCAGCCCCGCCTTGTCCAGCAGTCCGGCCTGGTAGGTCAGCCCGCTGCGGCTGTACACCACCCCGTCGGCCAGGTCGGTCATCCGCGCGCTGCCGCCGGGGGTGTCCGCGAGCCGCGCGAGGATCGAGAACTGCACCCAGCTCAGGTCGCCGGACGCGCGCAGCTGCTGCTCCACGGCGTGCTGGACGAGGCTGCTCACCTCCATCAGCGCGAAGTAGGCGCCGAGCTGCTCGGCGTCGAGGGGTGGTGCGTCATCCGTCACAGCTCCATCCTACTTGCTTCGAATTCGGAGCGTGCTACGGTCGTGCCATGCTTCGAATTCGGAGTAATTTAGAGATGGGGAGCAAGTCGTGAAGGCAGTGCGGTTCCACGAGTTCGGCGGTCCGGAGGTCCTGCGGGTCGAGGAGGTCGACCGGCCGGAGGCCGGACCGGGGCAGGTGCTGGTCCGGGTCGCGGCCACCACGTTCAGCCCGGTCGACGCCACGATCCGCTCCGGCGGGCTGCGGGAGGTGTTCCCGGTCGCGTTGCCGTTCGTGCCCGGCTTGGACGTGTCCGGGACCGTCGCGGCGCTCGGCGAGGGTGTCGACGGGGTCGCGGTCGGCGACGCGGTGGTCGGCTTCCTGCCGATGACGGCCGACGGCGCCTCGGCGGAGTACGTCGTCGCCCCCGCCGAGGTGCTGGCCGCCGCGCCCACGTCCATCCCGCTGGCCGACGCCGCGGGCCTGCCGTCGGTCGGCCTGACGGCGTGGCAGTCCCTGGTGGACCACGCGGACCTCAAGGCGGGCCAACGGGTCCTGGTCAACGGTGCCGGTGGCGCGGTCGGCGGGTACGCCGTGCAGATCGCCAAGCGCGCGGGGGCGCACGTCATCGCCACCGCGAGCCCGCACAGCGCGGACCTGGTCCGCTCCTACGGCGCCGACGAGGTCGTCGACCGCTCGACGACGGACGTGGCGGACGCCGTCACCGAGCCGGTCGACCTCGTGCTGCACGTCGCGCCCGCCGACCCGAGCGCGCTCTTCGGCCTGGTGCGGCCGGGAGGGCTGCTGCTGAGCACCACGGCACCGGTGTCCGACGACCCCGAGCGCGGGGTGCGCGCCGCGAACGTCTACGTCCGCCCCGACGCCGGACAGCTCGCGCACCTCGTCGCCGAGGTCGACGCGGGACGGCTCGACGTCCACATCGGCCACCGGCTCCCGTTGGACGCCGTCGCCTCGGTGCACGAGAATCCGTTGGCGGGCAAGGTCGTGTTCCTGCCCTGACCGCGGTCAGGACCCGGTGAAGCGGTGGTGGCCCGCCCAGCCGGGGTCGCCGGTGCTCGCGAACCGCACCCACGCGCCGTGCACCTCCGCCGGGAGCGACGGCGGGACGTCCGGCCCGAGCAGGCCGTGCGGTCCGCGCAGCGCGGGCAGGTCCGC
The DNA here is from genome assembly GCF_003002815.1 of Umezawaea tangerina. Taxonomy (GTDB): domain Bacteria; phylum Actinomycetota; class Actinomycetes; order Mycobacteriales; family Pseudonocardiaceae; genus Umezawaea; species Umezawaea tangerina. The sequence continues at coordinate 24,089 of NZ_PVTF01000013.1, forward strand.
GGTCCCGAACACGAACGGCAGCTCCACGGTGTGGCACGCGCCGTACGGGCCGTCCCGCCAGTCGAACTCGTAGGTGGACGCGCCGCCGTGCGCCGCCACGAGGTCGCGGGCGCCCGTCCGGAACATCCCGTCGATCGCGGCCGACCGGGACGGGTCCTGGTAGAGCCGCGACTCCTCGGAGTTGGTGCCCACCAGCAGGTCCAGACCGGGCACCGGGTCGTGGTCGGACCGGACGACCCCGAACGGCGACACCCCGGCACCACCAACGGGCCGGAGCCGGGTGACCGCCTCGACGAGCCCGTCGTCCGGCACCTGTCCGAACGCCTCGGCGGTGAGGTCGACGCCCAGCGCGTCGGCGAGGGCGGCGCTCGTGCCGTCGGCGGTCTCCGGCGACAGCTCCACCAGGCCGCCGCTCTGGCTGATGGCGCGGTGGAACAGGCCGTGGGCCGCGGACGTGGTGGTGAGCGCGGAGACGACCATCGCGCCCGCCGACTGCCCGAACAGGGTGACCCGGTCGGGGTCTCCGCCGAAGGCCGCGATGTTCGCGCGGACCCAGCGCAGCGCGGCGAGGACGTCGAGCAGCCCGCGGTTGTCCGGCGCTCCGGGCAGGCGCAGCCAGCCGGGTGCGCCGAGGCGGTAGTTCAGGGTCACCAGCACGATCCCGTCGCGGGCGAACGCCGACCCGTCGTACACGGGCGCGCTCCCGGTGCCCGACACGAACCCGCCGCCGTGCACGAACACCATGACCGGCGCCCGGCCGGTCGTGGTCGGCGTCGACACCGCGACGGTCAGGTAGTCGTCGCCGCCGACCCGGTCGACGCCCATGAGCGGCCCGAGGTCGGCCTTGCCGAACCAGCGCCGGTCCGGTGCCGGGGCGGCCGGACCGGTCGCGGTCGCGTCCCGCACCCCCGACCACGGCACCGGGGGAGCGGGCGCGGCGAACCGGCCCGCGCCGACCGGTGGCGCGGCGTAGGGGATGCCGCGGAACGCGGTGCCGTCCCCGGAGACGGCACCGGCGGTGGTCGTCACCGTCACGCCCACGCCACCCACTCCTTGATCGCGAAGCCCGCGCCGTCGCGGCGGATCTCGGCCGCTCCCGATCCGGGCAGGTGCGCGGGCAGCACCAGCGCGTTGTGGTCGGCGGCCCAGCCGAGCACCCGGCGGCGGGTCGCCCTGGCCTCGGCCTCGTCCTCGTCGAAGGACGGGCCGCAGTCGGGCTCGTGGACCTGCAACGGGCTGTGCAGCAGGTCGCCCACGAACACCGCGCGGTCGGTGCCGGAGGTCAGGGTGAGCACCGACGAGCCCGGCGTGTGCCCCGGTGCCGGGGTGATCCGCAGGTCGCCGTCCAGGACGTGCTCGCCCTCCCACAGCGTGGTCAGGCCCGCTTCGTGCACCGGGAGGACGCTGTCCTCGAACACGTTCTGCATCTTGCGCCCGGACTGGGTCCGGTGCTCGTTGAGCGGGTTCCAGTAGTCGAAGTCGGCGCGGGCGATGAGGTGCTCGGCGTTGGGGAACGTCGGCACCCACCGCCGGTCCTCCAGGCGGGTGTTCCAGCCGACGTGGTCGCCGTGCAGGTGGGTGCACACCACGACGTCCACGTCCTCGGGCGCGACCCCGGCACGGGCCAGTGCGCCGAGGAAGTCGGTGTCCAGGTGCGCGAAGAACGGCATGTACGGCCGTTCCTTGCCGTTGCCGACGCCCGTGTCGACCAGGATCGTCCGGCCGCCGCTGCGCACCAGCCACGTCTGCATGACGGCGTGCACCACGTCCGGCTCGGGCGTCCAGAACTCGGGGACCAGCCAGCTCCCGTGGGTCTCCCAGGTCTCGCGCGGGACGTCCGGGAAGACGAAGTCGCGGGGTAGCGGAGCAGGGGGCTGCTCGACGACGCGGGTGATCTCGACGTCGCCCAGGGTGATGGTGTCCATGGCGTCGAGTCTCGCCGGCCGCGCCCGCCGGAGGTATCCGTCACGTGACCGCACCCGCCGATACAGTCGGTGCCGTGCACGTTGTGGGTCGTGAGGTCGAGACCGCCGCCGTCCTGGGGCTGACCGGCGGAGTCCTGGTCGTCACCGGTGATCCCGGCATGGGCAAGAGCACCCTGCTCGACCTCGCCGCCGACCGCGCGGCCGACCGCCGGGTGCTGCGCGTGACCGGCTCCCGCGACGAGTCGACGCTGCCGTTCTCCGGGCTGCACCAGCTGCTGCGGCCCGTGCTCGACGAGGTCGACGGGCTGCCCGAGCGGCAGCGCGCGGCGCTGCTGGGCGCGATCGGCCTCGGCGACTCCGGACCGCCTGACCGGCTGATCATCGGGGTCGCCGTGCTCGCCCTGCTGTCCGAGCTGAGCGACCGGGTCCCGGTGCTCGTCGTGGTGGACGACGTCCGCTGGCTCGACGGCGGCTCGCGGGACGTGCTGGCGTTCGTCGCCCGGCGGATCGGCGACGAGCCGCTGGCCGTCCTGGTGGGCGCCCGCGACGAGATCGAGTTCCCCGGATTTCCCCTGGTGGCGCTGGAAGCGCTCGACCCGCGCGCGGCGGCCGCCCTGCTCGACGCGCAGCCCGCGCCACCGTCGGGCGTGCTCCGGCTGCGCGCGCTGGCGCAGGCCGCGGGCAACCCGCTGGCGCTGGTCGAGCTGGCCAGGGCGGGCTGCGCGGACGACGACATCCTGCCGCTGACCGAACGCCTTGAACGCGTCTACACCGCCGACCTCGAACGGCTGCCCGCGTCGACGCGCGAGGCGTTGTTGCTGGTCGCGGCGGACACGGCCGACCTCGTCGCGGGGACGCGGTCCGCCGTGCTGGCCCCCGCCGAGGAGGCCGGGCTCATCCGGTTCGCCGGCGGCCGGGTCCGCTTCCGGCACCCGCTCGTCCGCTCGGCGATCTACTACTCGGCCCCACGGGCGGCACGGGAGCGGGCGCACCTCGCCCTGGCGGACCTGCTCGCCGCCGAGCCCGACCGGCGGGCCTGGCACCTCGCCGCGGCCGCCACCGGACCGGACGAGGCGGTGGCCGCCGAGCTGGAGGCCACCGCGAGCCGCGCCCAGCGCCGGGGTGGCCACGCCGCGGCGGCGGGCGCGCTCGAACGGGCCGCCGAGCTGAGCCCCTGCCCCGACGACCGGGCGCGGCGGCTGGTGCTGGCCGCCGGGATCGCGGTGTTCACCGGGCAGGCGGAGTGGGTCGAGCAGCTCGCCACCTCGGCGGGCGAGGCCACCGACGACCCGTTCCTGCTCGCCTCGGCCGCCCTGCGGGTCGGCCAGGTGCTCACGCTGACCTCCCAGCACACCAAGTCGCTCGACCTGCTGATGAGCGCGGCCCGCGAGCCGGTGCTGGCCGTCCAGGCGCTGGCGTCGGCCGCGGTGAGCAGCTTCTACTCCGGCGAGGAGCGCGACCGCGAGCTGGTGCGCGACCGCGTGGGCGACGACCCGTGGACGGTCGCGCTGCTCGACCCGCACGAGAACCGGGCCGAGCTGGCCCGGAGGATCCCGGAGCTGGTGGAGCGGGCCGGGGACGACCCGGCCCAGCTGACCTCGATCGGCGCGATGGCGTGGCTGCTCGACGAGACGGCCGTGGCCGTGCGGATCTTCGACGACGCCCTGCACCGCTGGCGCGCCGCGGGCAGGATCCCGACCGGTCTCGGCTGCTCGACGGGCTGGGCCTACCTCGACCACGGCCAGTGGGCGCAGGCCAGGCTGGCCGCCGCGAGCGCCGCGACGGTGTCGGCCGACGCCAACCTCCCGCACCTCGCCGCGGCGACGATGGTGCTGGAGGCGACCGCCGTCGTCCTGTCCGGCGAGACGGCGACCGCCCGCGACCTCGTCGAGCGGGCCCTGACCCTGATCGACCCCCGGACCAGCCGGGCCGTCGGCGCCCGCGCGCGGTGGGCGCTGGGCATGGCGGCCGTGGCCGACGGCGACCACATGGCCGCCTACGAGCAGTTCCGGCTGCTGTTCACCGCGGACGGCGAGCCGGTGCACTACTACTTCTCGCCCTTCGGGGTGGCCGAGCTGGTCGCCGCCGCCGTGCGCACCGGCCACGAGGTCGAGGCCGCCGAGATCCTGCACCGGGCCGAGAAGCGGTCGGCGGGCAACACCTCCGCGCGCGTCCACGCCCTGCTGCACCGCGGCCGCGCGCTGCTGGAACCCGACGACGCCGAGGCGCACTTCCAGGAGGCGCTGGGCGACCCGGCGGGGGAGCAGTGGCCGTTCGAACGCGCCCAGGTGCTGCTCGACTACGGCGAATGGCTGCGCCGCCGCCGTCGGATCACCGACGCCCGGCCCAAGCTGACGGTGGCGAACGAGGTGTTCCGACGGCTGGGCGCCCGGCCGTGGCTCGACCGGGCGCAGGGGGAGCTGCGCGCCGCGGGGATCGACTCCGAGCCCGCAGCCCCGGACGCGCTGACCGCGCTCACCCCGCAACAGCAGCAGATCATCCGCCTGGCCGCGCGCGGTCTGACCAACCGCGAGATCGGCGAACGCCTCTTCCTGTCCCCGCGCACCGTCGGCTCGCACCTCTACCGCAGCTTCCCGAAGCTGGGCATCACCGCGCGGTCGCAGCTCCGGGACCTCGTGGACGGCGCGACTACCTGGTCAGCAGGTCCCGCAGCGCCTTGACCACCTCGGCCGGTGCCTCCTCGGCCATGAAGTGCCCGCAGGTGACGGTGGTGTGCTCCAGGTCCGGCGCCCACGCGCGCCAGCGGGCGGCGGCGTCGAAGCCGAGCGCGGAGCCCCAGTCCTGCTGGAGCACGGAGACGGGCATCCGCAGCACGGTGCCCGCCGCGCGGTCGGTCCGGTCGTGCTCGACGTCGACGCCCGCGGAGGCGCGGTAGTCGGCGACGATCGAGGTGACGGCCTCGCGGGAGGCGCGGAGGTACTCGGAGCGGACCTCGGCGGGGATGGCGGCGGGGTCGTTGGTCCAGATGTCGAGGAAGTGCCCGAAGAACGCGTCGGCGGAGTTGGCGATCATGGTCTCGGCCAGGCCGGGCGGCTGGGCCATCAGGTACAGGTGGAAGCCGACGGCGGCGGTGGTGCCGTGCATGACGTCCCACATGTCGAGGGTCGGCAGGACGTCGAGCGAGGCCAGGTGGGTGACCTCGGCGGGGTGGTCGAGGCCCGCGCGGATGGCGACCAGGGCGCCCCGGTCGTGGCCCGCCAGTGCGAACCGGTCGTGGCCGAGCGCCTTGGCGAGCGCGACGACGTCGGCGGCCATCGTGCGCTTGGAGTACGCCTGCCCGTCGGTGTCGGCGGGCTTGTCGCTGGCGCCGTAGCCGCGCAGGTCGGGGCAGATCACGGTGTGGTCGGCGGCCAGGTCCGCGGCGACGTGCCGCCACATCAGGTGGGTCTGCGGGAAGCCGTGCAGCAGCACGACCGGGCTGCCGGAGCCGCCCACGGCGACGTTGAGGGCCACGCCGTCGGCGACGGTCACGCGCTGCTCGGTGAATCCGGTGATCTCGGTGGTCATGTCGGCTCTCCAGGTCTGGTCGGTGGTACCCGGCCACTGTGGACGGCCCCGATCAGCAGTGGATCAGCGCCGACTCGGCCGGGCGGCCCGCGGGCGCTGCGGCTAGGTTGTCGGCGTGCTGCACTTCGGCGTGCTGGGCCCGCTGGAGGTCACCGACGAGCGCGGACCGGTCGGCCTCAAGGGACCGCGGCACCGGGCGGTGCTGGCCAGGCTGCTGGTCGCCAGGGGGCGGGTCGTGCCGGTCACGTGGCTGATCGACGACCTCTGGGACGACGCCCCCGAGGGCGCGCTCGGTGCCGTGCAGACGTTCGTCGGCGCGCTGCGCAAGGCGCTGGAACCGGACCGACCGCCGCGCACCCCGTCGAAGCTGCTGGTCACGGCGCCGCCGGGGTACGCGCTGCACGCGGAGTCGGTGGACGCGTGGCGGTTCGAGGCCGCGGTCGCGGAGTCCGGCGGGCTGCTGGCCGCGGGCAAGGCCGAGCAGGCGCGTGTCCTGCTGGACGACGTGCTCGGCCGGTGGCGCGGACCGGCGTACGCGGAGTTCGCCGACCAGGACTGGGCGCGGGGCGAGGCGTCCCGGCTGGACGAGCTGCGGGTGCTGGCCGTGGCCCGGCGGACCGAGGCGGCACTGGCGTCCGGGCGGGCCGCCGAGTCCGTGCCCGACCTGGAGGCCCAGGTGGGGAGCCACCCGCTGCGCGAGGACGGTTGGCGGCTGCTGGCGCTGGCGCTCTACCGGACCGGACGGCAGGGCGACGCCCTGGCCACGTTGCGCCGGGCCCGCGAGGTGCTGCGCACCGAGCTGGGCGTCGACCCCGGCGAGGGCCTGCGGCGGCTGGAGGCCGACATCCTCGACCAGGCCCCTGACCTGGCCGGACCCGTGCCACCCGCCCCCGCGGTGGGACCGGTCGGGCACCCGTTCGTCGGGCGGACCGCCGAGCTGGCCGAGCTGGAGCACGCGGCGGCCGTGGCGGCGGCGGGTCGGCCGCGGCTGGCGCTGCTGTCCGGTGCGGCGGGCGCGGGCAAGACCGCGCTGGCCAGGGCGTTGGCCGACCGGCTGGCCGCACGCGGCTGGACCACCGAGTGGGGTGCCTGCCCGGAGTCCGGCGGTGCGCCCGAGGCGTGGCCGTGGACGTGGGCGGGCGCCGCCGTGGACGGCGACCCGGTGGAGGCCCGGTTCCGCAGGCGCCGGGAGGTCGCCGCGCACCTGGCGGGGCTGACCGCGACCGGCCCGGTGCTGCTGGTGTTCGACGACCTGCACTGGGCCGACGAGGAGACCCTGGCGCTGCTGACGGCGCTGGCCACCGGCACCGGTCCGGTGCTGCTCGTCGGCACCTACCGCTCCACCGAGATCTCCGCGGGCCTGACCGAGGCGCTGGGCCGCGCCGCCCGCACCGAGCCGACCCGGATCTACCTGGGCGGGCTGACCGAGGACGAGGTGGGGGAGGTGGTCCGCGCCCTCGCGTTCCGCGAGGACGTGCCCGCGCGGGTGATCCACGCGCGCAGCGGCGGCAACCCGTTCTTCGTCCGCGAGCTGACCCGGCTGTGGGAGGCCGAGGGCGACGCGGCCCTGCGCACCGTGCCGACGGGTGTCCGCGACGTCATCCGACACCGGCTGGCCCGCCTCCCGGCCGCGGCCCGGACCCACCTGCGGCTGGCGGCGGTGCTCGGCCAGGACGTGGACCTCGACGTGCTCATCGCGTTGGCGGGCGACGAGGAGCGGGTCCTCGACTCGGTCGAGTCCGCCCTGCTGGCCGGTTTCCTCGTCGAGGAGGACGCCGACCGGCTCCGGTTCGCCCACGGGCTCGTGCACGAGGCGCTCTACGACGACATCACCCGCGCCCGTCGCGTCCGCTGGCACGCCGCGGCCGCCGGTGCCGTCGAGGCACGCCGACCCGACGACGTGGAGGCGATCGCCCACCACCTGCTGCGCGCCGGGACGCGTGCCGACGCCTCCCGCACCGCCCACTACGCGCGTGCCGCCGCCGAACGGGCCGAACGCCGCGCCGCCGCGCACGAGGCCGTTGTGCTGTGGCGGGCGACCGTCGAAGCCCTCGACCGCACCGCGAACCCCGACCCGCGGGCGAGGCTGGCAGCGGTCATGGGCCTTGTCCGGGCACTCGCCGTGACCGGCGACCTCGCCCTGGCCCGGTCCCACCGGGCCGACGCGGTCACCGCCGCCGAGGCCCTGGGCGACCCGCTGCTCACCGCGAGCGTGATCGGCTCCTTCGACGTCCCCGCGCTCTGGACCGCCAACGACGACGAACCCCTGTCCGCCCGGCTCGCCGCGGCCGCCGAACGCGCCCTGCTCGCGTTGCCCGCCGGGCACGGCGCCGCCCGCGCCCGACTGCTGATCACCATCGCCGTCGAACGCCGGGCCGACACCGGGACGCGGGGCGGCGAGGCGGCGCGGGAGGCGGAGGCGATCGCCCGCGGGCTCGGCGACCCCACATTGCTCGCCTTCGCCCTCAACGGCCGGTTCCTGCACACGTTCCACCGGGCCGGGCTCGCCCCGGAGCGGGCCGCGATCGGCGCGGAGCTGGTCGACCTCGCCACCCGGCACCAGGGGCTGGTGACGTTCGAGGTGCTGGGCCACCTGATCCTCGTCCAGGCGCGTGCCGCGCTCGCCGACCTGGCGGCCGCCGACCGCCACGCCACCGCCGCCGACGGGCTCGCCGAGCGCTACGACCTGCCCGTGGTCGGCGTGTTCACCGACTGGTACGCCGCCCTCCGCCTCGCCGTGACCGGCCGCGTCGCCGAGGCGCGCACCGCCTACCGCGCGGCGGCCGCCCGGCTCACCGGCACCGGGATGTCCGGGCTGGAGAACGGGATCCTGCCGCTCGCCCTGCTCTGCCTCACCGCCCCGGACGCGCCCGCCGACGCGGACTGGGGTCCGCACGAACCCTGGGCCCGACCGCTGGTCCTGCTCGGCCGCGGCGACGCCGTGCCCGCGGTCCCGGACCCGCCGCGCGACCTCCTCTTCGAGGCCCGCTCCTGCCTGCACGCCATGGTGGCCGTCCGCACGGGCGACCGGACGGCGATGCGGAGGCTGCACGCCGCGCTGCTCCCCGCCGCGGACGAGGTCGCGGGCGCGGGGAGTGGCCTGGTCGCCCTCGGCCCGACGGCGCTGCACCTGGGCGACCTGGCCGCCGCGTTGGGGAGGCCCGGCGAAGCCGAGGAGCACTACCGGCGGGCGGTCGTGGTCGCGGACCGCGCCGGGGCTCCGCACTGGGCCGCCGCGGCCCGGCAGCGCCTGCGCGCGACCCGGCCTGCCGGTGACCGAGGTCCGTGACGCCCTCGTCGCAGGCGGTTGCTAACCGGAACCGTGTTCCACTACTATCCGGAACGCGGTTCCGAATAGTTTCCGGACGAGGAGTTCCCCATGAGCACCCCCTTCACCGAGGCGGGCGGCATCCCCGTCGCCGACCCCACCCCCGTGACCACCTTCAGCCCGGTCGTCCTGCCGGTCCCCGGTCGTGCCGTGGACCTGCGGCTCAAGGTCTCGGCTCCGGCGACGGGGAGCGACCTGCCGGTGATCCTGCTGTCGCACGGCCACGGGCCGTCGAACTTCGTGTCGTCCCTGCACGGCTACGGGCCCGTCGTCGACTTCTGGGCGGCGCGCGGGTTCGTCGTCCTGCAGCCCACCCACCTGGACTCGATGGCGCTGGGCCTGCGCGAGGCGGACGACCCGGACGCGCCGCTGTACTGGCGGTCCCGCGCCGAGGACATGCGGTTCGTCCTCGACCACCTCGACGACGTCGAGGCGGCCGTCCCCGGTCTCGGCGGGCGCCTCGACCGGAGCCGGATCGCGGCGGTCGGGCACTCGATGGGCGGGCACACGGTGGGGATGCTGTGCGGCCTGCGCGTCACCGACCCGGCCGACGGGTCCGAGGTGGACCTGGCCGACGACCGGGTCAAGGTGGGTGTGCTGATGGCCCCGCCCGGTCGGGGCGAGGACCTCGCCGCGACCGCGAGCGAGCTCTACCCCGCCCTGCGCACCACCAGCTTCGCGGCGATGGCGACGCGGGCGCTCGTCGTCGTGGGCGAGAACGACTGGCACCCCGTGTTCTCCGACCGCAAGGACTGGCGCGGTGACGCGTACTTCCTCAGCCCCGGTCCCAAGAGCCTGCTGACGCTGCTCGGTGCGGAGCACGGCCTCGGCGGGGTGTCCGCGTACGACGCGGCGGAGACGACCGACGAGAACCCCGAGCGGGTGGCCGTGCTGCGCGCACTCGTCTGGGCCTACCTCCGCAGCGCGCTCTACCCCGGTGACCCCGCGTGGAACGACGCGACCGCGGCGCTGGACGCGGGGATGGGCGCGGTCGAGTCCAAGTAGGCCGGACGTCCCTCGTCCCGCCAGGGCGCCCTGGCGCGACGTCGGACCACTCAGGCGAGGACGGCACCACCGTCCACAAGGGACACCGTGCCGGTCGTGCAGTCCTGCTCCACCAGGTGCAGGTAGGCCTTGGCGACGTCGTCGGGCTCCGCGACCCGGCCGAGCAGCGTCCCACCGCCGACCACGGCGAACATCCTCTCCCGGTCCTCCTCCGGCATCCCGGACCAGAGCGGCGTCCGCACGACCGTGGGCGCGACGACGTTGACGCGGACCGGGGCCAGTTCGACCGCGAGCGAGCGCGCGGCGGAGATGACCGCCCCGGACACCGCCGACCCGAGCAGCCTGCCCGCACCACCGCGGTACGCCGCCGCGCCGCCGGTCAGCGTGATCGACCCGGACCGGCTCAGGGTCGGCAGGGCCGCGCGCACGCTGTCGAGGGCGTGGAAGAGGCGGACGTCGAAGGACCGCCGTGCCCGCTCGGGGTCGTAGTCGGCGATCGGGGTCCGGACGAGCGCGTCGCCTGCGGTGTAGACGAGGTGGTCGAACCCGCCGACCTCGGCGAAGAACGCCCGGAGCGACTCGGCGGACGTGACGTCGACCGGGAGGGCGGTCGCGTCGGCGGGCAGGTGCTCGGCGGACTCGGCCGAGCGCGAGCCGACGACGACCAGGGCACCCGCGGCGGCCGCGGCGTGGGCGACGGCCAGGCCGATGCCGCTGGAACCGCCGAGGACGACGACGCGGGTGGAGGACGTGAGGGGCACGGGGTTTCCTTCCGATCGGGACTGCCCTCAGCGTGCCTCCGGTGCCGCGGCCCCGTCCAAGACCCGTTGGTTCCCAACTGATGCCGGGTCGGCATCAGCCAGGGCGATCTCCACCAGCCCGCGCAGCACGTCGGACCGGCGCCGCGACTCGACCACCAGGCAGACACGGGTGTCGGGCAGGTCGAGCACGCGGACGGCGGTGATGTCGGGCCGGTTGTAGTAGCGGGTGGTGGAGGCGGGCATGACGACGATGCCGCGTCCCGAGGCGACGAGCTCCAGCTTCTCCTCGACGGTCGGCGAGTAGGCCGCTCCGTCGTCGTCGGGCGGCACCGGGGGAGCTGTCGCGCCCGGCCATTCGGGGACGGCCGCGACCGGCTGGAGCAGCACCTCCCCCGCGAGGTCGGCCAGCAGGACGTGCTCCGCACCCGCCGACGGGTGGTCGGCGGGCAGCGCGGCGAACCGCGGTTCGGCGAACAGGTCCACGACCGCCAGACCGGTGTCGTCGAACGGCCGGTGGGCGAAGCTCGCGTCGATCCGGCCGTCGCGCAGGGACTCGACCTGGTCGGTCCACGAGGTCCGCACGACGTCCACCGACAGGCCGGGATAGCGCTCCCGCACGCGGCGCACCACGGGCGTGACGATCAGGCCGGGCGTGAACCCGATGGTCAGCCTGCGGCCCTCGCGGTCGGACAGGCGGACCCGCCGCTGCAACGTCTCCGCCGCGCGCAGCAGGTCCCGCGCCTCCTCGCGCAGCAGCTCGCCCGCGGGCGCCAGGCGGGTCCCGGACCGCGACCGCTCGAACAGCGTGACGCCGAGCTCCTGCTCCAGGGCGGAGATCGACCGGCTCAGCGCGGGTTGGGCGATGTGCAGCACCTCGGCGGCGCGGCCGTAGTTCAGCTCGCCCGCCAGCACGAGGAAGTAGCGCAACCGCCGGAGGTCCACGTCGCCCATGCCGCCATCAAAGCAGGGCCGGTCCGACCGGCGCGGGCGTCATCCCCGCCAGCCGCCGCCGCACACGACCGTCTCGCCCGTGATGTAGTCCGACTCCTCGGTGCAGAACAGGTACACGGCGTTGGCGGCCTCGACGGGCGTGCCCGCCCGGCCGAGCGGGATGAGCGAGGTGGCCGCGTCGAGGATCGCGGGGTTGACGCCGACCTTGATGCGCCGCCCCTCGACGTCGATCTCGCTATCGCCCGCGGACGCCTCGGTCAGCCGGGTCCGGATGAGGCCGAACGCGACCGTGTTGACGGTGACGTTGTAGCGGCCCCACTCCTTCGCGAGGGTGCGGCTCAGCCCGGTCACGCCCGCCTTCGCCGCGGCGTAGCTCACCTGGCCGGGGTTGCCAGCGAGACCGGCCACCGACGCGATGTTGACGACCTTGCGGGCCCGCGCGCGGCCCTGCGCCGCGGCCTCGGCCTTCGCGGCCGCCGAGATCACCGGCTGCGCCGCGCGCAGGATCCGGAACGGCGCCGTGAGGTGCACGTCGAGGATGGCCCGCCACTGGTCGTCGGTCATCTTCTGGATGACGTTGTCCCAGGTGTACCCGGCGTTGTTGACGATGATGTCGAGCCCGCCGAAGCTCTCGACGGCGGTCCGCACGAACCGCTCGGCGAAGCCGTCCTCGGTGACCGACCCGACGCACGCGACGGCGTCGCCGCCCGCGTCCCGCACCGCGGCGACCGTCTCGGCGGCGGGCTCGGCGTCCAGGTCGTTGACGACCACGTTCGCGCCCTCGCGGGCCAGCTTCAGCGCGATCTCCCGGCCGATGCCCCGGCCGGAGCCGGTCACGATGGCGGTGCGGTTGTGCAGGGGCATGGGAAAGCCTCCCGGTCGTGGGTCAGGTGATCTTGACGAGGGCCGTGCCGCGCAGGGTGGTGGTGCCGTCCTCCAGGCGCACGGACAGCTCGACCGTGGCCACGCCGTCGTCGACCGCCGTCACGACGCCCTCGCAGCACGGCGACGCGAGCACGGGGGTGATCGCGGTGAAGCGCACCCGCCAGGAGCGCAGCCTGCCCTGGGGCATCCACCGGGTGAGCAGCCGGCCGAGGTAGGCCATGGAGAGCATCCCGTGGGCGAAGACGTCGTCCAGCCCCGCGGACCGCGCGACGTCGAGGTCGACGTGGATGGGGTTGGTGTCGCCGGACGCGCCCGCGAACAGGGCGAGGGTGGTGCGCGAGATCGGCGGGAGCCGCAACGGTGGGAGCGTCGTGCCCACGGCGACGGGGGCGTTCACAGCGCGGTCACGATCACGACGGCCTCCGCCTCGGCGACGAGCTCGCCCGCCCGCAGGAAGTCGGTGCGCTTGACCAGGAAGTCGCGCGTCGGCGACTTCGCGTACGCCTCCGCCACCCTCCGGCGGCACTCGACCTCCTCGCCCGCGTGGACGTCCCGGTGGTAGGTGAACGACTGCTCGCCGTGCAGCACCCCGCGCAGGTCCACGCCCAGGTCGGTGAGCCAGCCCAGGGGAGGGTCGGCCTCCAGCTCGACCGAGAAGAGGAACGTCGGCGGCACCAGCAGGTCCGGGTGGCCCGCGGCGCGGGCGGCCTCGACGTCGGTGTGGACGGGGTCGGTCTCCCCGATCGCGCGGGCGAACGCGCGCAGCCGCCCCCGTTCCAGCAGGGCCACCACCGGGGCGATCGGCCGCGCGAGCGCGGCCGCCAGGTCGACCGCCATCAGCCGACCTTCTCGTACAGGGTCACGACCGCGGCGCCGCCGAGGCCGATGTTGTGCTGGAGCGCGAGCTTCACGCCGTCCACCTGGCGCGCGCCCGCGGTGGCGCGCAGCTGCCAGACGAGCTCGGCGCACTGGGCGAGCCCGGTCGCGCCGAGCGGGTGCCCCTTGGACAGCAGGCCACCCGACGGGTTCGTCACGACGCGACCGCCGTAGGTGTTGTCGCCGTCCTCGACGAACTTCTCCCCGGTGCCCTCCGGGGTGAGGCCGAGGGCCTCGTAGCTGATGAGCTCGTTGGTGGCGAAGCAGTCGTGCAGCTCGACCACCCGGATGTCCTCGGGTCCGACGCCCGCGGCTTCGTAGACCTGCCGTGCGGCCGCATGGGTCATGTCGGCGCCGACGAGCTTGCGGAGGTCGTCGGACTCGAACGTGCCGGGGGTGTCGGTCGTCATCGCCTGGGCGCGCACGACGACACCCGCGTCGATCCCGTGCCGGGCCGCGAACTCCGGCGTGCACACGACCGCGCTCGCCGCCCCGCACGTCGGCGGGCAGCACATCAGCCGGGTGAGCGGGTCGTGGATCATCGGCGAGGCCAGCACCTGCTCGACCGTCACGGGCTCGCGGAACACCGCGTAGGGGTTGTTCGCGGCGTGCGCCCGAGCCTTGACCGAGATCTTCGCGAACGTCTCGGGCCTGGTGCCGAAGCGGTCCACGTGCGCCCGGCCCGCGCCGCCGAAGTAGCGCGGGGCCATCGGGCCGTCGCCCGGACCCTGGACCCGGTCGTTGGTGGCGTCGAAGGTGGCGAAGGGGGAGGTGCGGTCGGTCCACGCGGTCGCGAGGGCGCCGGGCGTCATCTGCTCGAACCCCAGGGCGAGCGCGCACTGGACCGCGCCGGACTCGACGGCCTGGCGGGCCAGGAACAGGGCCGTGGAGCCGGTGGAGCAGTTGTTGTTGACGTTGACGATGGGGATGCCGGTGAGCCCGACACCGTAGAGGGCGGCCTGGCCCGAGGTCGAGTCGCCGTAGACCCAGCCCGCGTAGGCCTGGTCGACGTCGGTGTAGGCCAGCCCCGCGTCGGCCAGCGCGGCCCGCACCGCGCCCGCCGCCATGTCCTCGTACCGCGCTCCGGCGCTCGGTTTGGTGAACGGCACCATCCCCACCCCGGCGATGACTGCTGCGCCCATGCGGACCTCCTTGCCTCGGTGCCGCGTATCGGCGACCCGAGCGACTATGACCCCGCCCGGTCAAAATAGTCAAGGCGTACTAGTCACTCGGTGGCTATGCTCCGGGGATGGCGACTTCGGCGGGCGCGTCCCTCCCTGTGCAGCAGCGCGCGTGGGACACGCGCGAACGGATCCTGCGTGCGGCGGTCGAGTGCCTGGCCGAGGAGGGCTACCAGGCGACCACGACCTCGCGCATCCAGCAGCGCGCGGGCGTCTCGCGCGGCAGCCTGCTGCACCAGTTCCCGGTGCGCGACGACCTCCTGGTCGCGGCCATGAAGCACCTCGCCGCGGAGCGCACGGACGAGATCGCCCGGTTCGGCGAGACCTCGTCGGGCGACCTCGACGACGTGATCGACGCGCTGTGGGACACCTACCACGGGCCGCTGTTCACCGCGTCGCGCGAGCTCTGGTTCGCCGCCGCCCACAACCCGGACCTGGCCGCGGCCATCGCGCCGCACGAGCACGCCCTCATGAAGGTGATCCGCGAGCACGTGCTCCCCGCGCTCTTCGGGGCGGACCGCGCGGCGCACCCGGCGTACGGCGACCTGACCGCGCTGCTGATCTCGAGCATGCGCGGCGTCGCGCTGACCTACGCGTTCGAGCCCCGCGACCACCGGCGGGACCCGAACCGCGCGGTGTGGCGGCGGCTGGCCCACGCCATGCTCGGCGAGTCCTGACATGTCTAGGCCGCGCTGACTAGTACGCCTTGACTATTTGCCTCGGGCTCGGCACGCTGGCGGCATCAACGCAATGGCGCCTTGACCGGAGGACCGATGCCCGACACCACCCGGCACAGTGAGTTCTTCGCCCCCGGAACCCCCTTCGTCACTGCGGTCCGCCGCTTCGCGGAGGCCGACCCCGACGCCGTCGCGCTCACCGACGACCGGGGCTCGCTGACCCGCGGCGAGCTCGACCGGCGCAGCAACCGGCTGGCCCGCGCGTACGCGGACCTGGGCGTCGGCGAGGGCTCGTTCGTGACCATCGGGCTGCCGACGGGCGGCGCGTTCATCGAGGCCGTGCTCGCGGTCTGGAAGCTCGGCGCGACGCCGCAGCCCGTGTCGTCCCGCCTGCCCGCCCGCGAGCTGGCCGCGATCCTCGACGTGGTGCGGCCCGCGCTCGTGGTCGGCCTCGACGCGGGTGCCGCCGCACCGTGGGTCCCGGTCGGGTTCGAGCCCGGCGACACCCTGGACGACGGCCCGTTGCCGCTGGTCGTGTCGCGGTACTGGAAGGCGCCGACCTCCGGCGGCAGCACGGGCGTCCCGAAGGTCATCGTGGGCGACCAGGCCGCGGTCGTCGACTCGCTGGTGCCCCTGATGCCGCTCATCCGGATGCGGCCGGGGTCCACGACCCTCATCGCCACGCCGCTCGGCCACAACGCCGCGGTCCTGTGGTCGTCGGCGGCGTTGGTCACCGGCGGCCACCTCGTGGTCATGCCCCGGTTCGACGCCGAGCGGACCCTCGACCTCATCGCACGCCACCGGGTGGAGTGGGTGTGCCTCGTGCCGACGGAGCTGCACCGAATCGCGCGGCTGCCCGAACCGGTCCGGGCCGCCGCCGACCTGTCCAGCCTCGAGCTCGTGGCGACCGGCGCGGCGCCCTGCCCGCAGTGGCTGCGGCGGTTCTGGGTCGACTGGATCGGCCCCGACCGGCTGCTGGAGTTCTACTCCGCGACCGAGGCGCAGGCGATCGTCATCACCGACGGCCGCGGCTGGCTGTCGCACCCCGGATCGGTCGGCCGGGTGGTCGTCGGCGAGATCGAGGTGCGCGACGAGCACGGTGCCGTCGTGCCCGACGGCACCGTCGGCGAGCTGTGGATGCGCCGCTCCGCCGACGACGCGGGCCCGTACTTCTACCTCGGCGCGACCCCGCGGCGCGACGAGCGCAACTTCGACACGGTCGGCGACCTGGGCTTCCTGCGGGACGGCTGGCTCCACCTGGCCGACCGCAAGGCCGACATGGTCGTCATCGGCGCCTCGAACGTGTACCCGGCCGAGGTCGAGAGCGCCTTGGAGGAGCACCCGCTGGTGACGTCGAGCTGCGTCGTGGGCCTCCCCGACGACGAGTACGGCAGCGTCCTGCACGCGATCGTGCAGACCTCCGCCCCGGTGACCGACGAGGAGCTCGCCGCCCACGTCGGCGAACGCCTCCTGCACTACAAGGTGCCGCGCACCTACGAGCGCACCACCGAGCCCCTGCTGGACGACGCCGGGAAGGTCCGGCGGGCGCAGCTGCGCGACCGGGTCCTCGCCGAGCGCGCCCCGACCACCCCACGCTGACCGGAAGGCACCTCCCATGACGCACGTGACCACCGAGCACGGCACCCTCGACGGGGCCGTCGAGGACGGTCTGCACGTCTTCCGCGCGGTGCCCTACGCCGCCCCGCCGTTCGGCCCGCGCCGGTTCCTGCCGCCGCGGCCCCCGGAGAAGTGGGACGGCGTGCGGGACGCGACCAGGGCGGGCGTGATCGCCCCGCAGCCCGTGACCCCGGACGACCCGCTGGCGCCGCTGTTCGCGCCGACCGCGGCCACCCCGATGGGGGAGGACTGCCTCACCCTGGAGGTCTGGACGCCGGATCCGGGCGCCGCCGGGCTGCCGGTGGTGGTGCACATCCACGGCGGCGGGTACCTGAGCGGGTCCGGGTCGTTCGCCGGGTACAGCGGGCGCGCGTTCGCTCGCGACGGCGTCGTGCACGTCGGCATCAACTACCGGGTGGGCATCGACGGCTTCCTCCACCTCGGCGACGGCCACGACAACCTGGGTCTGCGCGACCAGCAGGCCGCGCTGGAGTGGGTGCGGCGCAACATCGCGGCCTTCGGCGGAGACCCCGACCGGGTGACGATCCTCGGCCAGTCCGGCGGCGCGGTGAGCGTCATGTCCCAGCTCACCATGCCCGGCTCGCGGGGCCTGTTCGCACGGGCGGTCGCGCAGAGCGGCTGCTCGATGGCCAGCGTCGACGCGGACGAGGCCACCCGCGTGACCCGCATGGCCGCCCGTCGCCTCGGCGTCCCCGCGACGCCCGAGGGGTTCGCGTCGGTGTCGTTGGAGCGCACCGCCGCCACGGCCCAGTGGCTGATGGTGCGCTTCGTCCTGGGGTTCGCCCGCGGCGACGCCCGGTCCCTGCTGCTGAGCCCGTTCCGCGCGGTGCACGGCACCGAACTGCTGCCCTCGTCCCCGGTGGACGCCGCCGCCGCGTCCGACGTGCCCCTGCTGGCGGGCACCGTGCGCAACGAGACCGTCGGCTTCATCGACGCCCTGCGCGCGATCCCCGTCCTCGGGGCGTTGGCCCTGCGGGGTCTGCGCCGCACGGTGGGCCTGGACCGCGCCCTCGCGGACGCCTACCGGACCGGGCGCGGCCTCACCGACCGGGTCGGGCTCGCCGAGGCGGCGTGGTCGGACTGGGGCTTCCGCATCCCGACGATCCGCCTGGTGGAGGCGCGCACGGCGCCGTCGTGGCTCTACGAGTTCCGGTGGGAGTCGACGGCGGGCCGTCCGGGGCTGTCGTCCTTCCACGGCGTCGAGATCCCCTTCACCCGCGACGACCTCGCGCTGGTCGAGCAGTTGCCCCCCGGCGACCCGCGAGCTGTTCGCGGGCGCGCCCGCCGACCTGGCCACCTCCATGCACGCGGCGTGGGTGGACTTCGCGACCACCGGCGATCCCGGCTGGCCCGCCTACGACACCGACAAGCGGTCGACGATGGTCTACGACACGACGCCCGCGGTGGTCGGCGACGCCGCCGGTGTCGAACGCGAGGCGTGGCTGGGGCGCCGCTGACCGGTCCACTGTGGACTGTGCGGGGCGGTGGTAGCGCCTGCGTTACCGGCGGAACGGTGGCAGGCGGGATCGTGCGGGAGGCGGTGTCCGAACAGGATTGCCGGTGTCGACGGAGCGTCGGCACCAGCACATCGAGGGGACCGATCCCATGCGCAAGAGCACACTGCCCCTGGCGTTGACCGCCGCCGGGCTCGCCGTGATCGCCGCCCTGCCCGCGGCCCAGGCCGACCACGGCAGGGGACCGACCGACCAGGCCACCAGGGCACGGGTGGCCGAGTTGGCCCAGCAGGCCGTGGACGCGGGCAACCCCGGCGTGGTCGTGCGGTACGACGACGGCCGTGCGCCGGTCGAGATCGCCAAGCAGGCGCCGTGGACCGCGAAGGACCACCGGCTCGCGGCCGACGACGAGGTCCGGGTCGGCTCCAACACGAAGACCGTGGTCGCCACGCTGGTCCTCCAGCTCGTCGGCGAGGGCCGCGTCGGGCTGGACGACCCGGTGGAGAAGTGGCTGCCCGGCCTCGTGCCCGGCGGTTCCGGGATCACGCTGCGGATGCTCCTCAACCACACCAGCGGCCTCGCCGACTACGTCGACGACCAGGGGGTGGTCGACTCCGTGTTCGGCAAGTCGACCAAGAAGTGGACGTCGCGCGAGCTGCTGGCCGCCGGCACCGCGCTGCCCCCGACGTCCGCGCCGGGGACGACGTGGAAGTACAGCAACACCAACTACGTCGCCCTCGGCATGGTGCTGGAGAAGGCGACCGGCCGGTGCCTGGCCGACCTCGTGGACCAGCGGATCGTCCGGCCCCTGCGGCTCAAGCACACCTACCTCGCCGCGGACGCCACCTGGCGCGGCAGGCACGCCACCGGCTACGAGCCCGACGCCGCGCACCTCAAGGCGCTGCTGCCGCCCGAGGCACCCGAAGGTCTGGCGTTCGTCGGGCCGGAGCACGACGAGCACGTGGACGTGTCCGGGATCGACCCCGGCTGGGGCTGGGCCGCCGGTGCCGTCGTCTCCACCGCGGGGGAGTGGGGCAGGTTCCAGACCGCGCTGCTGTCGGGCGAACTGCTCGCACCGGCCCAGCTCGCGCAGCTGCGCACGGTGGTCCCGATCGGCCCCGAGGCCCCGGAGGGCGCGGGCTACGGGCTGGGCATCGCCCGGATCCCCACGCCCTGCGGTGTCGTGTGGGGCCACGTCGGCGGCATCCCCGGCTACCTGAGCAAGACCTACACCGACGACACCGGAACCCGCTCCGTGGCGGTCGTGACGATGACCTACTACGGCGAGACGGAGCCGAAGGCCGACGCGGCGAACAAGGCGCTCGAGACCGCGGCGGTGTGCGCGATGTTCGACAAGCCCGTTCCCCAGTCCTGACCGGACCGCCGGGTCGACGGCGTCCACCCGGACGCCGTCGACCGGGAGCGGTCAGCCGTCGAGGTAGGTCAGCACGGCGAGCACGCGGCGGTGGCCGCCGTTGTCGTCGTGGGGCAGGTCGAGCTTGGTGAAGATGTTGCGGATGTGCTTGTGCACGGCGGCGTCGCTCACCGCCAGCCGGTCGCCGATCGTGGTGTTGCTCAGCCCCTCCGCCATCAGCCCGAGCACCTCGCGCTCCCTGGCGGTCAGCGCGTCGAGCGGGCTGTTCGCGGTGCGGCGCACCAGGAGCTGCGAGATGACCTCGGGGTCCATCGCGGTACCGCCCGCCGCGACCCGGTGCAGCGCCTCCAGGAACCGCTCCACCCGGCCCACCCGCTCCTTGAGCAGGTAGCCCACCCCGCCCGACCCGTCGGCCAGCAGCTCGGTGGCGTAGCTGTCCTCGACGTAGGCCGAGAGCACCAGCACCGGCAGGCCGGGGTGGATCCGCCGGGCCTCGACCGCCGCCCGCAGCCCCTCGTCGCCGAACGAGGGCGGCAGCCGCACGTCCACCACGACGACGTCCGGCCGGTCGTGCTCCACGACGGCGAGGAAGTCGGTGGCGTTGTCGACCGCGGCGACCACCTCGATCCCCTTGGTGGTCATCAGCAGCACCAGGCCCTCGCGCAGCAGCGCGTCGTCCTCGGCGATCACGACCCGCATGGCAGCTCCACCCTCAGTTCCGTCGGTCCGCCCGGCGGGCTGACCAGCACCACCGACCCGTCGAACGCCTCGGCCCGGCGGCGGATGCCCGCGAGCCCCGTCCCGGCGTCCTCGTCCGCGCCACCGCGGCCGTCGTCGCCGACCGTGATCACCAGGGTGTCGGCACGGGTCCGCAGGCCGACGGTCGCGTGCTCCGCCCGCGAGTGCTTGGTGACGTTCGTCAGCGCCTCGGCGACCACGAAGTACGCGGCGGCCTCGACTGCGGCCGGGTGCCTGCCGACGCCGTCGACCTCCAGCACGCACGGCACCGGGCACCGCGCGGCCAGCGCCGTCACCGCGCCCGCGAGCCCCCGGTCGGACAGCACCGGAGGGTAGATGCCGCGCAGGACGTCCCGCAGCTCGGCCAACGCGCCGGTCGCGGTGTCCTGCGCCTTGCGCAGCAACGACATCGCGGCGGCCGGGTCCTCGTCGTGCACGCTCTCGGCGATGCCGAGCTGCATGATCACCGCCGCGATCCGCGCCTGCGTCCCGTCGTGCAGGTCCCGTTCGATCCGGCGCAGCTCCGCGCCGTGCGCCTCCAGGGCGGCGGCCCGCGACGCGGTCAGCTCGGCCACCCGGTCGCCGAGCACCACACCGGCCGCGGGGGCGAGCAGCCCTCGTGCCACGACCGCCTGCGCGTGCGCGACCAGGGGGAGGTGCCAGGCGACCGCGCCGTAGGCGAGGCCGAGCGGTACCGCCACCGCGGCGGAGGACCAGGAGTCGACGCGCAGGCCGGAGACCTCCAGCGCGTGCGGCGCCAGCCACCAGTAGGCCGGTGCCGGCACCAGCGCGACCGCGCTCACGACGACGCCCAGCGCCAGCAGCGCGAGCAGGAGCCCGGTGGCGCCGTGCAGGACCAGCCACGCCAGGTCCCGCCAGGTCGCCGGGTCCGCCAGCACCGTGCGGACCCGTTGCCGCAGGGGTCCTTCGACGGCGCGGTAGGGCGCGGGCACCGGCTCGGCCAGTGCCGCCTCGACCCGGCGCCGTTCGACCGCCACCAGCGGTCGCACGACGCCCGCGGCGAACGGGACCAGCGGCAGGCCGACGCCGACCAGGCACAGCGCCACCACCGGCAGCAGCAGCACCACCGCGCACGCGGCGGCGGCCGAGGTGCCTCCGCTCCCGGTCAGGTGGCCGACGGCCCGCTCCACCGCGCCGAACCGCTCCTTCACCGTCACAGCGGTGATTGTGGCGCACGGCCGGAACCGCCCGTCCGGTAGCGCGGGCGCTACCACCGGGAGTGGTGCCCGCGGGATTGCGGCGCTCGGCTCAGGCCGGTTCCGGGCCGACCGCGCGGCGCACCATCGCCGCCAGCCCCGCGCGGCGGCGGTCGTGCTCGGTCTCCGGGTCGTCCTCGGCGGCCGTGAAGAACAGGCTCGTCGGCCCCCAGGCGAGCGCCATCGTGAGGACCATGGCGAGCACGTCCTCGGGTGCGAGCGCCGGGTCCACGTGGCCGTCGCGCTGGGCTTGCGCGATGGCGGAGACCTTCCGCTCGGTCTGCTCGCCCATGTCGCCGACCAGCTCGCCGAGGGGCACCCGCTCCAGCCGCGTCCAAGCGGCCAGGCGCGCCAGCTCCGGGCGGACCAGGCACGCGTCGTAGAGGCGGACCGCGTACCCGGCGAGGTCGTCGGCGGTCATCGGCACCGTGTCGACGATGACGTCGGCGTGCTCGCGGAACACCGCGTCGAACAACCCGTCCTTGTCGCCGAAGTAGGCGTAGAGCTGAGCCTTGTTGGCCTTGGCGTTGGCCGAGATGCGGTCGACCCGCGCGCCCGCGATGCCGTGCGCGGCGAACTCCTGGGTGGCCGCGTCGAGCAGTCGGCGTCGGGTGGCTTGTCCGTCCTTCACGGCCCGAGTGTAAACCAACTAGTTCGTTTGACCGGTCGACCGAGTGTGGCTACCGTGGGTCGAGTAAGCAACAAACTAGTTTGTTTCATCAATCGGAGGGATTCGCCGTGAAGGTCCACGCGTACGTGGCCGACAGCGCCGGGGCGCGCCTGCGCCCCCACGAGTACGAACCGGGTCCGTTGGGGCCGAACGAGGTGGACGTCCGCGTGACGCACTGCGGGGTCTGCCACACCGACATCGGCGCCATCGACGACGAGTGGGGCTTCGCCAAGTTCCCCGTCGTCGCGGGCCACGAGGCCGTCGGGGTCGTGGAGGCGACGGGGGACGCGGTCGACCGGGAGCTGCTGCCGATCGGGCTGCGGGTCGGTGTCGGCGCCACCGCGGGGTCCTGCTTCGCCTGCGAGTGGTGCCTGAGCGGACGGCAGAACCTGTGCCCCCGCAGGGACGACGTCATCTTCCGCGGCCTCGGCGGCGGGTTCGCCAGCCACATCCGGGCGACCGACTGGCGCCACGTCCACCCCATCCCGGACGCCCTGTCCAGCGCCGACGCCGCGCCCCTGTTCTGCGCGGGCACCACGGTGTTCACGCCGCTGCTGACCCACGGGGTGCGCCCGGTCGACCGGGTCGCGGTCGTCGGCGTCGGCGGCTTGGGCCACCTGGCCGTCCAGTTCCTCGCGAAGTGGGGGTGCGCCGTCACCGCGATCTCCCGGACGCGGGCCAAGGAGGCCGACGCCCGCGGGCTCGGCGCGACGGACTTCATCGCCGCGGGCGAGGAGGGCGCCCTGGCCGCCGCCGCGGGCTCGTTCGACTTCGTGCTGTCGACCGCCACCGGTGACCTGCCGTGGGACGCCTACCTCGACCTCCTCCGGCCGCAGGGGAAGCTCTGCGTCGTCGGCGTGCCGGAAAACGCGATCTCCGCGGGCGTCATGAACCTGCTGCCCGCGGAGAAGGCCATCGTCGGCGGCATCGTCGGGTCACCGGTCCAGACCCGCCAGATGCTCGACTTCGCGGCCCGGCACGGCATCCGCCCGGAGATCGAGACCTACCCGATCGCCGACGTCGAGCAGGCGCTCGACCGCGTCCGGCAGGGCACGGCCCGCTACCGCGCGGTCCTGGAGCTGTGAGCCGGGACTTGTCGTAGCGGGTTGCGGTCCCGCGGCGACCCTCGTCCTTCCGCTGTGACGACAGGCCTTTCAGGACTCCCCGCGCACGTACGCGTCGAGGTTCGCCAACGACGACGCCAACCCGACGGCGTGGTCCTCCGCGGAGATGCCGTCGGGGACGTCGTCGGCGCGGATCTCGACGCGGGTGCCGGCTTCGACGGCCGTCACCGCCCAGGTCATGGTCATCGTCCCGGCGTAGGACGGGTCGTCGGAGACGAAGTCGACCGCCTGCACCACGTGCGCACCGGGGACGATGTCGACGAACCGGGCCTCGACGACGTCGGAGCCGGGCGCGGCCTTGCCCGCCGTGGTCGACGCGTCGGTGTAGGTCAGGACCAGCCGGTAGGACCCGCCGGGCCGCGCGTCGAACCGGTCGAACCTGCCGGTCATCCCCTCGGGCGGCAACCAGGCCGCGAGCGCCACCGGGTCGACGAGCGCGGCGTAGACGCGATCGAGCGGGGCGGCGACGACCCTGGTTCCCGTATCGGTTCTCGGCATGGCACCAGGGTAGCCGGCCAGCTGCGGTATCGAGACGTGTCTCCGTAGAGAACAACCATTCTGCTTACCAGGTCTCTTCGCGCCGTCAAGCGATCGATTCCCGCCAAGAAAATGGCCCATTTCGGGCGTGGCTTGGCGACCTCAAAAATCTCGAATTCCTTTGAGAGCTTGGTTGAGCTGCGCAGATATCTCCTCCAGAGGTGCTGGCACGGGTGCAGAGCGTCTGTCTGTCGTTGACCGCCCCGAGAGGAAGAATGTACGTTCTTGCAAGAACGAACGTTCTGACTCGTTTACCCTCCACTTCGCCTCCGAGGAGTAGTTCGCCATGAGCAAGAAGAGCCGTCCCGGCTCGCGTTCCCGCGCGCTGGTCGCCGCGACGGCGGTCGTCGTCACCCTGTTGACGGGCGCGGTGGGCGCGGGCGCCGCACCGGCGACGACCGCGCAGCGCGCGCGGCCGACCGTGATCCTCGTCCACGGTGCGCTGACCGACGCGTCGGTGTGGCGCCACGAGGTGGAAGCCCTGCAGCGCAAGGGGTACGCGGTGCTCGCCCCGGCGATGCCGCTGCGCGGTCTCGCCTCGGACTCCGCGTACCTCGCGGCCTTCCTGAAGACGGTGTCCGGGCCGATCGTGCTCGCCGGGCACTCCTACGCGGGCGCGGTCATCACCCGGGCAGCGGAGGGCGACCCGAGGGTGCGGGCGCTCGTGTACGTCACCGCGTTCCAGCCGGACACGGGGGAGACCGCGGGGGAGCTGAACGCCCGGTTCCCCGGCAGCAGGCTCGGCCCGGACACCACCGTCGTGCTGGAGCACCCCGGCGGCAGCGAGCTCTACCTGAGGCAGCAGGACTTCCGCGACGTGTACGCGGGCGACCTGTCCCCGTCGACGGCGGCCCTGATGGCCGCCACCCAGCGTCCGGTCGAGACCGCCGCGCTGGGGGAGCCGTTGCAGGGCAGGCCCGCGTGGCGCGACACCCCGTCGTGGGCGCTGGTCGCCACCAAGGACAACTCGCTGCCGGTCGCCACCCAGCGCTTCATGACCGCGCGGGCGCACTCCCGCACCACCGAGGTCGCGTCCTCGCACGCCGCCCCCGTCTCGCACCCGGCCGAGGTCACGGGGCTGCTCCTGGACGCCATCCGCGGCACCGCCTACTAGAACGAACGTTGCTTCCAGCAAGGAGATCCCCATGTCCAACCCCACCGTCGTCCTCGTCCACGGCGCGTTGACCGGCTCCTCCGTCTGGCGGGACGTCGTGGTCGGGCTCCAGCGGGCGGGCCACCACGTGGTCGCCCCCTCGCTCCCGTTGCGCGGCCTGGCCTCCGACGTGGCCTACCTCGAGAGCGTCCTGCGGTCGATCGACGGACCGGTCGTCCTGGTCGGCCACTCCTACGGGGGCGCGGTCGTCTCGGACACCGCGTTCGCCTCGCCCCAGGTGTGCGGCCTGGTGTTCGTCGCGGCGTTCCAGCCCGACGACGGCGAGACCGCGGGCGCGCTCAACGGCCTGTTCGAGGGCGCCAAGCTCGGGCCGGACACCACCGTCGTCGTGCCCTACCCCGGTGGTGACGAGCTGTACCTGAAGCAGGAGGACTTCCGCGAGGTGTACGCCGGCGACGTCCCGGAGGCCGTCGCCGCCGCGATGGCCGCCTCCCAACGGCCGATCGACCCCTCCGCGCTCGGCGAGCCGCTGCGTGGGCCTGCCTCGTGGAAGACCGTGCCGTCCTGGGCGCTGGTGGCCACGCGGGACTTCTCGCTGCCCCCGGCCGTGCTGCGGTTCATGGCCCAGCGGGCGGGCTCGAAGACCGTCGAGGTCGACTCGTCGCACGCCGTGCCGGTCGCCCACCCGGACGCCGTCGTCGACCTGGTCGCCGACGCCCTCGCCCACGTCCGGTAGCTCCGCGTCCGTTAGCCCCAAGTCCGGTAGTCCCGCGCCAGGTGTCGCCCCGCCGAGGTCTCCCCGGCGGGGCGACACCGCGTCACGACCCCAGGAAGTCCCGCACCGCCCGCCGCAGCGTCGCCCGCACCGCCGCCGCGTTGTCCAGGTCACCGCCCTGCAACGCCCCGTCGTGCAGCAGCACCAGCACCGCCGCGGCGTAGCCGGGCTCCGGGTGGCCCGCGTGCGTGGCCAGTTCGACGAGCACGTCGTGGAACCACCTGCGGTGGTCGTCCACGGCGGTGCGCACCGGGTGCCGGGGGTCCGGGTACTCGGCCGCCGCGTTGATGAAGTGGCAGCCGCGGAAGCCCGCGCCGCGGGTGGCCTCGCCCGCCAGGTCCAGCACCGCGACGGCGGCGTCCGCCACGGACCCGCCGTCGACCGCGGCCTTCACCAGGCCCCGCAGCTCCTCGTCGACGGCCCGCAGGTAGGCCACCACGAGGTCTTCTTTGGAGGGGAAGTGGCGGTAGAACGTCGCCCTGGTGACGTCGGCCTCGGTCACGAGCCGGTCGACGGGCACGGTGTGGATGCCCTCGGCGTAGAACAGCCTGCTCGCCGTCTCGAGCAGCCGGTCGCGGGGGCTCAGCGCGCTCGTCATCCCCCGAGTGTAGAGAACCAACGTTCTGTCGCGGAAGCGGCAGGCCGGCGGAAAAGTATCACCATGTGTCGCTCCGGCCACTGCCGTTCGTCGGCCGCCACGACCACAGTCATCCCCCAACACCTCCCGATCCGATCCCCACCCCCCGTTTGGAGGGTCACGTGGACCACGCCGCACCCACCACGACCACCGCCGCCGACTGGGCCGCGGTCCACACGCGACCCGACTTCGTCGAGCTGCGCCGCGCCCAGCGGCGGTTCGCCTTCCCCGTGGCGGGGATCTTCCTCGCCTGGTACCTGCTCTACGTGCTGCTCGCCGACTACGCGCACGGGTTCATGGCCGTCAAGCTGGTCGGCAACATCACCACCGGGCTGCTGCTCGGCCTGCTCCAGTTCGCCTCCACGTTCCTCATCGCGGCGCTCTACTCCCGCTACGCCACCACCAGGCTCGACCCGCTCGCCGCGCGGATCCGCGCCGCCGTGGAGAGGGGCGAGCCGTGAGTAGTCCGCTGCTGAACATCGGGATCTTCGCCGTGTTCGTCGTGATCACGCTGGTGGTGGTGTTCCGGGTGAGCCGGGGCCTGGGCACGGCGACGGACTTCTTCACCGCGGGCCGCTCGTTCACCGGCAGGCAGAACGGGATCGCGATCGCGGGCGACTACCTGTCGGCCGCGGCGTTCCTCGGCATCACCGGCGCGGTCGCCGTGTACGGGTACGACGGCTTCCTGTACTCCATCGGCTTCCTGGTGGCGTGGCTGGTCGCGCTGCTGCTCGTCGCGGAGCTGCTGCGCAACACCGGCCGCTTCACGATGGCCGACGTGCTGAGCTTCCGGATGAGGCAGGGACCGGTGCGCACCGCGGCCGCGATCTCCACCCTGGCGGTCACCTTCTTCTACCTGCTCGCGCAGATGAACGGCGCGGGCGGGCTCGTCGCCCTGCTGCTCGGCGTGACGGGCGGGGTCGGCCAGGCCCTCGTGGTCTCGGTCGTCGGCGTCCTGATGATCGTCTACGTGCTGGTCGGCGGCATGAAGGGCACGACCTGGGTGCAGATCATCAAGGCCGTGACGCTGATCGCGGGCGCGTTCGTCATGAGCGTGTGGGTGCTGGCGCGCCACGGCTTCGACTTCTCGGCGCTGCTCGGCGCCGTGGCCGACCGCGGCGGTGACGCCATGCTCGCGCCCGGCAAGCAGTACGGCGCGACCGCTCTGTCCAGAGTGGACGTCCTGTCGCTGGGGCTCACCCTGGTGCTCGGCACCGCGGGCCTGCCGCACGTGCTCATGCGGTTCTACACCGTGCCCAGCGCGAAGGAGGCCCGGCGGTCGGTGCTGTGGGCGATCGGCCTCATCGGTGGCTTCCTGCTGATGACCGCTGTCCTCGGCTACGGCGCGGCGGCGCTGGTCGGCGCCGACCGGATCACCTCGGCACCGGGCAAGGTCAACTCCGCCGTCCCGCTGCTGGCACTGGAACTGGGCGGCCCGCTGCTGCTCGGCCTCATCGCGGCCGTGGCGTTCGCGACGATCCTCGCGGTCGTCGCCGGGCTGACCATCACCGCGTCGGCGTCGTTCGCGCACGACGTGTACCTCAACGTGATCAAGAAGAACTCGCCCGCCGCCGCGGCGTCGCAGGTGAAGGTCGCGCGCTGGGCGGCCGTGCTGATCGGCCTCGTCTCGATCGCGGGCGGGATCGCGACCAACGGTCAGAACGTCGCCTTCCTGGTGGCGCTGGCCTTCGCGGTCGCCGCGTCGGCGAACCTTCCCACGATCCTGTTCTCGTTGTTCTGGAGGCGGTTCACCACCGCGGGCGCCCTGTGGAGCGTCTACGGCGGACTGGGCACCACGCTGGTGCTCATCGTGTTCTCGCCGGTGGTGTCCGGCACCAGGACGTCGATCCTCCCGGCCGCGGACTTCGCCTGGTTCCCGCTGTCGAACCCCGGCCTGATATCGATCCCGTTGTCGTTCCTGCTCGGCTACCTCGGCACGGTGCTGTCCGCCGAGCCCGCCGACCAGGCCAAGTACGCCGAGATGGAGGTCCGCGCCCTGACCGGCGCGGGCGCGGAGAAAGCGACAGGAGAACCCGCATGACCCTCGACCGCCCGACGGCCCCCGACCCGTACGAGCTGCTGCCCGCCGTGGGCTCCTTCGAGGTCACCTCGAAGGACGTCGCGCACGGCGAGCCGATGGACCCGTCGCACACGCTGGACGGCGGCAACGCCTCGCCGCAGCTGAGCTGGCGCGGTTTCCCGGAGGCGACGCGCGGCTTCGTCGTGACCTGCTTCGACCCGGACGCCCCGACCCCGTCCGGGTTCTGGCACTGGCTGCTCGTCGACCTGCCCGTCACGACCACCGAGCTGCCCACGGGAGCGGCGGACGAGCCCCTGCCACCCGGTGCCTTCCACGCCCGCAACGACTTCGGCACCTCCGGGTACGGCGGTGCCGCGCCACCACCGGGTGACGGCGCGCACCGCTACTTCTTCGTCGTCCACGCCGTCGACGTCGACTCGCTCGGTGTCGACGCCGCCACGAGCCCGGCCGCGATCGGCTTCGCGCTCGCGTTCCACACCCTGGCCAGGGCGGTCGTCGCGCCCGTCCACGCCAACCCCGCCACCACCAGTGAGAAGTGAGGTCAGATGATCCCGCACGACACCCACCTCCGGATCGGGTCGCTGCTGTTCGAGGGCCTGGACCAGATCGACCTCACCGGTCCGTTCGAGGTCCTGTCCCAGATCCCGAACTCCACCTACCAGGTCTACGCGAGGACCACGGAGCCCGTCCGGGACATCCACGGGCTCCGGCTGACCGCCGACGCCGTGCTGGCCGACGCGCCCCGGCTCGACGTGCTGCACGTGCCCGGCGGGTTCGGGCAGGAGGCCCTGATGGAGGACGAGGAGGTGCTCGACTGGATCCGCGCGCAGGCGGGCGGCGCGACCTCCGTGTTCTCCGTCTGCACCGGAGCGCTGCTCTGCGGCGCCGCGGGTCTGCTCGTGGGGCGGCGGGCCACGACCCACTGGTCCGCCTTCCACCTGCTGCCCTACTTCGGCGCCATCCCGGTCGACGAAAGGGTCGTGGTCGACGGGAGCTGGGTGTTCGCCGGAGGAGTGACCGCGGGCATCGACGGCGCGCTGCGGCTCGCCGCCGAGCTGCGCGGAGTCGAGGTGGCGCAGGGGATCCAGCTCGCCATGCAGTACGCGCCCGAGCCGCCGTTCGACAGCGGCACCCCGCGCACCGCGCCCGCCGCGGTGCTGGACCGGGCCCGCCGCACCGTCGAGGACATCACCGCGCGGCGGGAGAAGACCGCGCGCAAGGTCGCCGAACGCCTCGGCGTCGAGGTCCCGGTGGCCTGAGACCCGGTGCTACCGCCGCGCGGCCGTGCCGCGGAACGCGCGGCGGTAGTCCGTGGGCGCCAGGTGCACGAGCTCGCGGAACCGGCGCCGGAAGGCCACTGTGGACTCGAAGCCGCACCGCTGCGCGATCTGCTCGACCGTCAGGTCGGTGGTCTCCAGCAGCTGCTGCGCCCGCACGACCCGCCGCTTCGCGACCCACTTCCACGGCGACGTCCCGACCTGGGCCTGGAAGTGGCGGCCGAACGAGCGGGTGCTGTACCCGATGTGCTCGGCCATGTCGGCCACGCTGAGCGGCTGGTCGAGCCGTTCGTCCAGCCAGTTCAGCAGCGCCGCCATGTCCACGGAGGTCGCCGCGGGCGTGGCGTGCTCGACGAACTGGGCCTGGTCACCGGAGCGGTGCGGCGCCACCAGGGTCCGGCGGGCCACCTTGGTCGCCACGTCGGCGCCGAAGTCCTCGCGCACGATGTGCAGGCACAGGTCGATGCCCGCGGCGACCCCGCCGGAGGTCAGCACCTGCCCGTCGGCCACGTAGAGCACGTTGTCCACCACCCCGACGGCGGGGAAGAGGCGCTGGAGCTGGTCGGTGACCGCCCAGTGCGTCGTCGCCTTGTGGCCGTCGAGCAGCCCGCTGTGCCCGAGGGCGAACGCGCCGGTGCAGATCGACACCATCCGCGCACCCCCGGCCGCCGCCCGGTTGAGCGCGACCGCGGCACCGTCGGGCAGCGGGTCGGCGATCAGCTCGTAGCCGGGGACGATCACCGTGTCGGCCTCGTCGAGCAGCTCCAGCCCGCCGTGCGCGCCGATCGGGACGCCGCAGCCGGAGGTGACCGGCAGGCCGTCGGGCGAGCACACCCGGAACTCGTAGTGCTGGGGCTCGGGATCGCGGTGGCGGTGGCCGAAGAACTGGGCCGCCGCACCGAAGTCGAGCAGCACGACGCCTTCGAGGACGAGGACCACCACCCGGTGCATGGCGGGAATGTATCACCGGGTGTCAGTCGTGCCACTGGTTCCGCACAGGTGCGTACCGGAGGATGGTGACCATGACCGACGTCCTTGGCCTGACCCGTGAGCTCGTCGCCCTCGACACCGCGGGGCGGGCGGAGGACGACGCGATCGCCGTGCTCGCCCCGAGACTGCAGGACGCCGGGTTCGCGCTCGACGTCGTGCGCCTGGACTCGGGCCGGTCGACGCTCGTCGCCGAGTGGCGCACCGACCTGGACGTGCCACCGCTGTGCCTGTCCGGCCACCTCGACACGGTGCCGCTCGGCGCGGCGCCGTGGTCGTTCGACCCGCTGCGCGCCGAGCCCGACGGCGACCGGCTGCACGGGCGCGGCACGAGCGACATGAAGGGCGGGGTGGCCGCCATCGTGCTCGCCGCGATCGCCGCCGCCACCGGCCGTCCGCGCCGGTCCGGCCTCCGCCTCGTGCTGACGGCCGCCGAGGAGACCGGCTCGGCCGGTGCGGTCGGCGCCGCCGTGCGGCTGACCGGCAGGCCCAGCGGACCGCTGGTGATCACCGAGCCGACCGCGAACGCCGTGGCCCACGGTCACAAGGGCGCGCTGTGGCTCACCGCCCGCGCCACCGGCGTCACCGCGCACGGGTCGATGCCGCACCTGGGCGACAACGCGATCACGAAGCTCGCCGCCGCGACCACGCGCCTGACCGACTACCGGTTCCCCGGCGACCCGCACCCGGTCATGGGGGCGCCGACGATCAACGTGGCCACCTTCCACGCGGGCCTCAACACCAACTCGGTGCCCGACCTCGCCGAGGCCACCGTGGACGTCCGCACCGTCGCGGGCCAGGACCACACCACCGTCCTGGCGGACCTCGCGGCGTGCGCCGGACCGTCGGTGGCCCTGGCGCCGCTGGTCGACCTCCCTCCGGTGTGGACGGACCCGCACCAGGAGTGGGCGGCCTCCGTCGCGGACGCGGTCGCCGACATCACCGGTGTGCCGACGGGGGAGCCGGTCACGATGACGTTCTTCACCGACGCCTCGGTGCTCACCCCCGCCTTCGGCGGTGTCCCCACGGTGATCTGCGGTCCGGGTGAACCGTCCCAGGCGCACGTCACCGACGAGTGGTGCTCGATCACCCGGCTGGCGGAGTCGGTGGCCGTCCTGGAACGCCTCTGCCGCGACTGGTGCGGACTGTGACGCCTCACCGTCCGACCAGTGCCTGGCCGAGGTCGCTGGGGTAGTAGAGGACGCTGCGCCCGTAGCGGGCGCGGGTGAGCAGGCCGCCGCGTTCGAGGACCCGCAGGTGCTGGTTGACCGCCGAGGTGGTGACCCCGAGCCTGAGCGCCAGCTCGGTCGACGACGCGGGTTCGCGCAGCGCCACCAGGAGCGAGGCCCTGGTGGCGCCGAGCAGGTCGCGCACCGCGCCCGCGTCGGGCCGGTCCGCCGTGGACCACATGGCACCCTGGCCCCGTGCCGGGTACACGACCGTCGGCGGCCGCCGGTCGTCGAGCGGGACCGACGCCCGTTCCACGAACATCGACGGCACCAGCGTCACGCCTTCCCCGCGCACCGGCCTGAGCCGGGGTACGGGGGTCGACAGCCGCACGTCCAGGTGGCGACCGTCGAACGCGACCGCGCGCGACAGGCCGCCCAGCACCGCTCCGACACCACCCCGCGCCGCGAGCCTGGCCCGGTGCGCGACGTCGGCCTCCAACACCGCCCGCATCCGCGGCCAGTACGGCGCGAAGCACAGCTCCCAGGCCGTGAGGAGGGCCTGCCGGAGACGGCCGACGACCTCGTCGTGGGGACCGAGGAACACCTCCGGGACCCCGCCGTGGACCCGCGTGAGGTCACGGCGGAGCCGATCGGGGGTGAGCCGCTCCAGCCCGGCGACCTCCTGGGCGAGGTCGGTGAGCGCGGAAGCGGGTCGAGGGGTGAGGAAGTCCGCTACCCGCCGCCGGTCGTCCACCAGGGCGAGCAGCACCTCGGTGTCCAGGAACGGCCGGACGGGGGCGATCCGGTCGAGCCACGGCCGTTGCAGCGGAAGGGCGTCCGGGACGCGCAACGCCCGCAGCCCGAGGCCGACCTCGCCCAGCGGGGAGATGCCGAACCGGACGGCGGAGACGTCGGCGGACTCGAGCACGTACCGGATCATCAAGCCATACGCTACATCCATTGGCCTGATGCCCTCGGTGGTGGGACAACGGGCAGGTGATCAGACCGTTCGAGGAGACCGACACCGACGCCGTCGTGGCGCTGTGGACCGAGGCCGGGGTGACCCGTCCCTGGAACGACCCGGTGGCCGACATCCGGCGCAAGACGACGACGCAGCCCGAGCTGTTCTCCGTCGCCGTCCACGACGACCGCGTCGTCGGCACCGTGATGGCGGGCTACGACGGTCACCGCGGCTGGATCCACTACCTCGCCGTGGCCGCCGACCTGCGGGGGACCGGGCTGGGCCGGGCGCTCGTCGAACGGGCCGAGGCGGCTCTCGCGGCCTTGGGGTGCCCCAAGGTCCAGCTGCAGGTCCGCCCGGACAACCCCGGCGTGATCTCCCTGTACGAGCACCTCGGCTACACGCGCTACGAGGCGGTGGACCTCGGCAAGCGCCTGGTCGAGGACGGCTGACTACGCGCCGACGACCAGGTCGTCCGCACGGGACCCGCCGCCCATGCCGGTCAGCTGCTGGTCGAGCAGGTCCAGCCCGGCGTCGACGCGGATGACCTGGCCGGTCGTGACGGCGAAGCCCTCGTCGGTCACCGCGGCGATCACGCGGGCGACGTCCTCCGGCCGCAGCGGCCGCCCGGTCACCGACCGCTCGCCCACGTGCCGCAGGATCCCGTCGGTGAACACCCGCGAGGTGGCGTCGGTGGTCACGGGGCCGAGCGCCACGGTGTTGACCGACACGCCCACCAGCCCGGCGTCCGCGGCGACGTGCCTGCTGTAGGTGTTGAGCGCCGCCTTGGCCACCGAGTGCGCCGCGATGCTGCCGACGTGGTCCGCCGCGGTGCTGGAGATGTGCACGACCCGGCCCGCCCGCTGCGCCTTCATCACCTCGACCACCCGCTGCGTCAGGAAGTACGCGCCGGACAGCTCGCCGACGACCTTCGCGATGAACGTCCCCCACGGCAGCGCGGGCAGCGCCTCGAAGGGCGGGTCCACCGTGTTGGCGTTGCACACCAGCACGTCGATCCGCCCGTGCTCGGCGACCACCGCGTCGACGAGCGCGGCGACGGCGGTCTCGTCGCAGACGTCCGCCCTCCCCGTCTCGGCACTGCCGCCCGCGGCCTGGATGTCGGCGACGACGGACGCCGCGGCGGCCGCGTCGCGCACGTAGTTGACGACCACGTGGTGCCCGCGCAGACCCAGCTCCCGCGCGGTGGCGGCACCGATCCCGCGACCGGCCCCGCTGACGAGTGCGATTCCCATGCTGTTCCTCCCGTGCTGTCGACCTGGCGAGGAACAACGCTAACCAGCAGGCTTACCTGAGGTAAGCACCTACCTCGAGGTAAGCTCTGGGCATGGCGGAAGGTTTCCAGATCCCCGGCGGTGCCCAGGGGCCGTTGAGTGACGTGTTCCACAGCGACTGCCCCGGCCGTCCGATCGTGCCGGGGCTGCCGAGCGACTTCTTCAGCACCGACTGCCCGGCACGGGTGGTCGTCGACCACGTCGCCAGCCGGTGGACGCCGCTGATCCTCTCCGCGCTGCAGCCCGCACCACTGCGGTTCTTCGAGGTGCGGGACAAGATCGGCGGCATCAGCGAGAAGGTGCTGTCGCAGAAGCTGCGGACCCTGGTCCGCGACGGGCTCGTCGAGCGCACCGTGGAGCCAGCCACCCCGCCGCAGGTCAGCTACGGCCTGACCGAGCTGGGCCACGGCATCTCGGTCCCGCTGGGTCACCTCTTCGGCT
Organism: Umezawaea tangerina; assembly: GCF_003002815.1. Taxonomy (GTDB): domain Bacteria; phylum Actinomycetota; class Actinomycetes; order Mycobacteriales; family Pseudonocardiaceae; genus Umezawaea; species Umezawaea tangerina. Next base: position 58,653 of record NZ_PVTF01000013.1, read on the forward strand.
GGATCGCGGACAACGGCGGTGCCGTCCTCGCCGCGCAGGAACGGCACGACCGCGAGTCCGCGACCTGACCGCTCAGAGGTCGCCCGCGCGCTGGTAGAGGTCGCGCACCGCGTCGGTGAACGCCGCGCCGCTGAGGTTCTCGGTCACGCCGTCGCCGTTGACGGTCCCCATGCTCGTCACGGAGAAGACGGTGCCCCGACCGGTGGCCGGGTCGAGGTCGCGCAGCCACGGGCCGCCGCTCGAACCGCCAGCCATGTCGCAGTCCGACCGCCACGACGAGTACACCGAGTTGGTCCTCAGGGTGGCGGGCAGGACGCAGGACACCAGGGCCTCGCCGCGGGCCAGGCGCGACACCGGGTAGCCGAGGAGGGTCGTGCCCACCGGCGACGGCGGTGCCTCGAACGAGATGTCCTGCGTCCCCGCCACTTCGGCGACGTGACCGCCGTCGACCGGGTCCACGGCGATCACCGCGTCGTCGTCCAGTGCGCTGGTGGGGCCGTGGTAGGTGTCGGGCCAGGCGAACGCGCGGACCGGGAACACGCCGTGCGGCCGTTCCCCGTCGTGGTAGCCGGGGACGAACACGACGTTGGTGACCTTGATCGGGTTGTCCCGCCGGTCGAGGCCCCCGTTGACGCAGTGGCCCGCGGTGAGGGCGACGTCCTTGCTGGAGCTGGGCACGACGGTCGCCGTGCAGGACGCGTCGCCGCCGGGCACCAGGGTGAGGAACAACCGCCCCACGCCAGGGGGGACCGGGGCGTCCCAGACCTTCCCGATGGTCTCGGCGGGAGCGAGGTGGCCCTCGGAGCCCAGGGCCGCCATCCGCTCGGGCGTCCAGTAGGACAAGGCGGCGGCCCGGTCGGCCGCGCTCACCCCGGTCACCACGTCGGCACCGGCCGCGTCGACCGGTGCGCTGCTCACCGCCAGTGCGACGGTGAGCAGCGAGAGGGTGGCGGCGGAGCGGGTGATGATCGAGGTCATACCCCGGTGGACGCGCCGGTCGCCACCGGGGTTGTCGCGGGTCAGGGCGTGTTGTCGCCAGGCACCACCACACCGGTCTCGTAGGCGTACACGACGGCCTGCACGCGGTCGCGCAGCCCGAGCTTGCCCAGCACCCGCGACACGTGGGTCTTCACGGTCGCCTCGCCGACGTGCAGCCCGGCCGCGATCTCGGCGTTGCTCGCCCCGCCCGCCACCAGGCGCAGGATCTGCGCCTCCCGTTCGGTCAGGTGGTCGAGCAGGTCGGGCCGCTGCGACGCGGCGGGCCGGGAGGTGAACTGGTCGAACAGGCGCCGGGTCAGCTCCGGCGCGAGCAGCGCGTCGCCGCGCGCGACCACCCGGACGGCGCCGATCAGGTCCTCCGGGGAGGCGTTCTTCAGCAGGAACCCGCTCGCCCCCGCCTGGAGGGCCTGGAACAGGTAGTCGTCGCGGTTGAACGTGGTCAGGACGAGGACCGCGCAGTCGCCCGCGGCCACGACCCGCCGGGTCGCCTCCAGCCCGTCGAGCCCCGGCATCTGCACGTCCATCAGCACCAGGTCGGGGCGCAGCGACCGGGCCAGGTCGACGGCCCGGTCCCCGTCGGCGGCCTCGCCGACGACCTCGAAGTCGGCCTGGCTCTGCAGGATCATCCGGATGCCGCCCCGGATGAGCTCGTGGTCGTCGGCCAGCAGGATCCTGGTCATGGCAGCGGGAACCTCGCTCGGACCGCGTAGCCGCGGCCGTCCGGGCCCGTGGTGAGCGTGCCGTCGTGCAGTGCCACCCGTTCGCGCATCCCCTTGTGGCCCAAGCCCTCGCGTGTCCCGTCCCGGTCGGTGGGGCCGCGCCCGTCGTCGGTGACGACCAGCTCGACCGCCCTGGTGCCGTACTCCACCACCACGTCCGCCCTCGTCGCGTTCGCGTGCTTCACCGTGTTGGTCAACGCCTCCTGCGCGATCCGGTACAGCGAGATCGACAACGACCGGGGCAGCTCGCGCGGCTCGCCGACCACCGCGCAGGTGGTCGCGAGGTCCCCGCGCGGCTGGGCCACCAGCGCGGCGAGCCGCTCCACCCCCGGCGCGGGCGCGGTCACCTCGGGCTGTCCGCTGTCGCGCAGCACGCCCAGCAGGCGGTGCATCTCCTCGATCGCGTCCCGCCCCGCCGCCTCGATCGACGACAGCACCCGCCCCACGCCGTCCGGGTCGCGGGTGAGCGTCAGCCGGGCGGCACCCGCCTGCACACCCATCACGCTCACGTGGTGGGCGACCACGTCGTGCAGCTCGCGGGCGATGCGGAACCGCTCGGCGACCACCGCGTTGCGCGCGTTCTCGTCCCGCTCCACCCGCAGCTCCCGGTTGCGCTCGGCCAGCTCGGCCCGTTGGCGGGTCCGCACCCACGCGGCGTCGCCGAAGACCCAGGCGGCCGACAGGAACAGGGCGTTGGTCGCGACGGTGTAGACCGCGAACGCGGCCAGCGGCGGGAGGACACCCGCGGGGCGGTTCGCGTCCAGCCCGTTGAGCGCCGCCCACGTGTCCGTGGTCAGGACGTACCCGAGGCAGACGGCCAGCGCCGCCACGACCACCGCGCGCACCACTGTCGCCCGGCGCCGGTCGCGTCCCCAGGCACCCGCCGTGTAGACGGCGGCGAACAGGCAGACCGACGTCATCGTGGCGTCACCCACGTACCGGAGCTGCAGGCCGATGAACGCGACCGCGCAGACGACGAGTGAACTGAGGGGGAAGCGGCGGCGCAGGCACAGCGGCAGCGCGACCGCCAGCGCCCACCCGACCTCCTCGACCTGGCCGGGGCGCAGCGATCCGGGGTCGATGCCCGCGTCGCGGGAGAGCGCGGTGCTCAGGACCACGCCGACGGCCAACAGGACACCGGTGGCGACGTCCCAGCGCGCCTCCCGTTCGGTCGGCGAGGGCCGCACCCAGCCCGGTCCGGTGGTCACGACCGGGCACGGTAGCCCAAGCGCACCCAGACGGCGGCGTAGGCGAGGCCGCACACGACGAAGACGGCGAGGGAGAACGGCTGCGACCAGCCCAGGAGGGTGGCCGCCGCGGTGAAGTCCACTTTGGTGAGGTCGTGCTCGGGGAGCGGGGTGAGAGCGGCCTGGGTGAACTGGAGGAGCGGGTCCACGGCGAAGACGGCGGTGAGCGGGGTGAGCCAGCTCTTGCCGGTGCGCTTGCGGAGGAAGTACAGGGACCAGGTGATGACCTGGGTGACTAGGACACCGCCGCAGGTGACGGCGAGCTTCGCGGCGGTGCTCATGCCGGTGGGGGAGAAGTGGTTGCAGCCGAAACCGGCTGGGGCGCAGTGGAGTTCGTAGGAGGCGTGGTGGTCGCCGGCGAGCCAGGCGGCGGCGGTGTGGCCCAGTTCGTGGATGTTGAGGGCTAGGAAGAGGGTGAGGAGGGTGAGGGCGATGGTTCTTGTTGTGTGGAAGGGGGTTTTGGGTGGGTGGGTTGTGGGGGGCATGGCTGCTCCTTGGGGTGGGAGCAGTCACGGTATTGGGGGGAGGGGTGGGGGCGCGTCCGTCGTAGTGGGGATTGGGTGGGTAGTTCTTGAGGGGGAGGGGGTGTGGCGCGGTATGGGATGGCGGTGTTGTCTCGCCCGGTTTCGGTGCCACGGACTACGGGGGTGTCGCTACAGCGGACCTGGGTGCGGTCGGCTTGACTTGGGGCCCCTTTTTTGGGCTTCGTCGGGCGAAAAAGGGCAGGTGGTAGAGCCTGCCCGCCGACCGATTTTAAGCCCAAAATCCCCAAGTCAAGCCGACCGCACGAGCGGACGAGCACCGCTCGCTTCCAGCGTCGTTGGGTAGGGCGGCTTGTTGCTTCCAGCGTTGCCGGGGAGGTTGCTCGCTTTCAGCATCGTTGGGGCGTTGGTTTTCGCTTCCGGCTTGTGGTTGTTGTTAGGGGAGGGTCCAGGTTTGGTTGGGGTTGCCTGTGCAGTCCCAGATTTGGAGTCGGGTGCCGTTGGTGGAGGCTTTGCCGACGGCGTCGAGGCAGCGGCCGGAGCCGGTGTTGATGAGGTGGTTGGAGGTGGTGGTCCACTTCTGGGCGTTGGTGTTGTTGCAGTCGTAGAGCTGGATCGGGGTGCCGTTGGTGGTGCCGGCGTTGGTGACGTCGAGGCATTTACCCAGGGCGCGGAGGGTGTTGTCGGGGCCGATTGTCCAGTGTTGGGCGGTGCCGGCGTTGCAGTCGTAGAGCTGGATGGGGGTGCCGTTGGTGGTGTTGGAGGCGGTGACGTCGAGGCATTTGCCGTCGATGCCGGTGATCTGGCCGGTCCTGGTGGTGGGGGTGCCGGGGAGGTGGACTTCGCCGCGGTTGAGGGTCCTGGGGTCGTAGTAGGTGCGTTTGACGGCGTCGTCGTTGTTCCAGGCGGGGTCGGTGAGCCAGTTGATCCAGACGCTGAAGTAGGTCCACTTCGGTTGTGCGGCCAGGGTTTGCGGGGTGGGGACGGTGCCGACCTCGGCGAGGGCGATGGGTTTGCCCGCGGACACGGTGACCATGGCGTTGTAGTACTCGGTGGTCGGTTGCTGGTTGGACCAGGCGTCGAGGGTGGCGACGTCGACGTAGGAGGAGCCCGGCCAGTAGTCGGACAGGTGGGAGGCGCCGCCCGCGATGTCCTTGACGTTCCACACCCAGACGAGGTTGTCGAGGCCCTTGACGTCGGTGAGGTAGTCGTGGGTGAGCTGGTAGAGCTTGCGGCTGCCGTTGGCGCCGGGACGGCCGCCCCACCAGGACCAGCCCTCGTTCATCTCGTGGATCGGGCGCCAGAGGACGGGGATGCCGTTGTTCTTCAAGTCCTGCAAGAAGGGCACGGCCTCGTCGAGGCGTTGTTTCCAGCGCCGGTTGAGGCCGGAGCCGTCGGTGACGAGGTCGTTCCACTGGGAGTCGGACAGGGTGCTGCGGATGGCGCCGTCGCCCCAGTCCCAGTGGCACGTGGTGGCTACGGTGGGCGGGCAGGAGTGCCACATGAGGGCGGGGAGGGAGCCCGTGGCCCAGACGGACTTGGCCTGGGCGACGACGGTGGCGCGGGCGTTGATGTCGTTCTGCTCGAAGGCGAAGTCGCCGCCCCACAGGCCGGGGTACTCGCCGGTGATGTCGTGGACCTTGTTCTGCCACGTCCACGGGGCCGAGCTGGGGCCGTCCTGCTGGCCGGACAGCGTGTTCCTGCTGCTGATGCCGTTGAGGTAGCCGACGACGTCGGCGACGGTGGCGGAGGTGTGGACGTCGGTCGGGGTCGAGGCGGTGGAGGTGGTGGGCGTGGTGGCGAGGAGCAGGGCGAGGACGGCCGCCCAGCGCTTGCGCGCGTGTCGCATGGTATCCCTTCGGCAGGTCAGGAGGGCAGGCTGAAGCGCTGGAAGAACTGCCACATCAGGGTGTTGGCCGAGATCTCGCGGGTGGTGGTGCCGTTGCCGGAGGACTCGGTCGGCGCACCGGGCCAGGTGTGGCCGCCGTCGGAGACGGAGTACAGGACGACCTCGGCGCCGGTGCCGCACCCGGTGTGGACGGACCTGGTGACGTGCGCGGAGACCTGGCTCGTGGTGGGGGTGGTGCCGCAGCCGTCGATGGCCGCCCACCGCTGCTGGGCGGCGGGCACGGAGTACCGCCACACGTCGCTGCCGCCGCCCGCGTACGGGTTGGTGTTGTCCTGCCGGCCGTGGAACGCGACCACGGGCACGGCCCGACCCGGTTGGCACGACTGGGCGTCGGGCCGGGTGGTGTCCTGCGGGTCGGGGCGACCGGCGCGCAGACCCGCGACCGGGGCGATGGCGGCGATCCGGCCCGGTCGGGCGCACGCGTAGGCGGAGATCATCCGGCCGCCGCCGGAGTAGCCGGTGCCGTAGACGCGGGTGGTGTCCGCGCACAGCGGCGTGGCGAGCGCGCTGACGACCTGGTCGAGGAACGCCACGTCGTCACGGGCGCCCGCGGGCGGCGTGCCGACGCCGGGGACGTTCCACACGTACCCGCTGTCGCTGGCGAGGGCACCGCTCGGCGCCACCACGAGGTACTTGTCCCGGTCGGCCGCCGCCTTCATGTCGCTGTAGGAGAGCTGGCCGGGCCCGGTGCTGCCGCTGCCGTGCAGGTTCAGCACGACGGGCAGCGCGGTCGTGCCCGCGACGCCGGCGGGCACGTAGGTGGTGACCTGGTAGGTGGTGCCCGCGAGCGTGACCGGCAGGGTCCGCTCGCCCGCGCCGAACGCCCGCGTGCACGACGTGCTCGCACCGGGCAGCGTCCAGTTCTGGTTGGTCTGCCCGTTGCACGCCCAGAGCTGGAGCTTGGTGCCGTCCGCGCTGGACTGCCCGGTGGCGTCCAGGCACCGGCCGGTCTCGGGGTTCACCAGGGTCGCCCCGTTCCGCGTCCACTGCTGGTGGGTGTTGCCCGCACCGCAGGTCCAGAGCTGGACCTTCGTGCCGTTGGCGTTGATGCCGCCGTTCACGTCCAGGCACTTGCCCAGCGCGCGGATCGTGCCGTCGGTGCCGACGGTCCACCGCTGGGCGCTGCCGCCGTCGCAGGTGTAGAGCTGCACCTGCGTGCCGTCCGCGGTGTTCGCGGCGGCGACGTCGACGCACTTGCCGCCCAGGCCGGTGATCGGCCCGGTCGTGCCGCCTCCACCACCGCCCCCACCGCCCGCGGGAACGGTGAACTCGCCGCGGTTGAGCACGCGCGGTGCGAAGTACGACGCCTGGACGCTCGCGTTGGTGTTGTACGCGGGGTCGGTCAGCCACTCCGCCCACACCATCCACCACGCCCAGCGCGGCTGCGCGTTCATGACGGCCGGGGTCGGGGTCTTGCCGACCTCGGCCAGCGCGATCGGCTTGCCCCCGGCGACGGTCAGCATGGCCTGGTAGTCCGACGCGCTGGGTTCGAGCTTGTTCCAGACGTCCAGGCTCGCGACGTCCACGTAGGACGAACCGGGCCAGTACTGGGAGATCGAGCCCATGTCGACGTCCTTGACGTTCCACACCCACACCAGGTTGTCGAGGCCCTGGGCGTCGGCGAGGTGGTCGTGGGTGATCTGGTAGAGCTTGCGGCTGCCGTCGGCGCCGGGGCGGCCGCCCCACCACGACCAGCCCTCGTTCATCTCGTGCACCGGCCGGAACAGCACCGGCACCCCGGCGTCCTTGAGCTGCCGCAGGTAGGGGACGGCCTCGTTGAGCCGGTTCTTGTACGCGGTGTTGAGCGCGGTGCCGTCGGTGACGAGCTGGCCCCACTGGGTGTTGTCCAGGTGGGACTTGATGTTGTTGTCCCAGTTGCACGTCGGGCCGCCGGTGGGCGGGCAGAAGTGCCACGTCAGCGCGACCACCGAACCGGCGCGCCACTGCCTGATGGCCTCGTCGACCATCGACTGCCGGTGGCCGACGTCGTCGGGCAGGAACAGGAAGTCACCGCCCCACAGGCCGGGCGTCTGGCCGGTGATCGACTGGGCGACGCGGGTGTACTTGGTGGGGTCGGAGTTCGGCTCGCGGTTGTGCTGGCCGGACAGCGTGTACTGGCCGGAGATGCCGGTCAGGTAGTCGATCAGGGCCGCGCGGGTCGAGGCGGGGAACGCCTGCGCGGACGTCGGGACGAGCAGGGACACGACCAGCAGGACGGCGCCGACGACGGCGGGCGCGCGACGGCGCGGCTGGGTCATCGGTCGGCCCCTGGGCGTGCGGGGGTACGGCACATGGAACGGCTCCTCGGCTTCGCAGGGTGAGAGCGGGGCGGCCACTTCGCGGCGTGCTTAACCGCGTAAGTACCTGGACCATAGGAGTAGGTTTCCGGACTGTCAACGACAGGTGACCCGGCGTTGATCACCGCGAGCGGGCCTGACGAGGAGGATCGGTGAACCGAGGAAGTTCCCCTCCGCCTCCGGCGCGCAGACCCACGATCGCCGACGTGGCGCGGGCGGCGGGCGTGTCCAAGGGCGCGGCGTCCTACGCCCTCAACGGTCGCTCCGGTGTCTCCGAGGCGACCCGCTCACGGGTGGTGGCCGCCGCCGACGCGCTGGGGTTCCGCGCGAGCAGCGCGGCCCGCGCACTGGCGGGCGCGCGGTCCGGGGTGGCCGGGCTGACCCTGCGCCGACCGGCCAGGACCCTCGCGGTGGAGCCGTTCTACATGGAGCTGATCACCGGTCTGGAGGCGGGCCTCGCCGCCCACTCCTACTCGTTGCTGCTCCAGGTGGTGCACGACCACGGCCACGAGATCGAGGTGCACCGCAGGTGGCGTCACGACCACAGCGTCGACGGGGTGCTGATCTGCGACGTGGGCGTGGACGACGGGCGGGTGGCGGCGCTGGAGGAGTCGGGGTTCCCGGCCGTGGTCATCGGTCCGCCGTCGGCCAGCGGTGGCCTGGCCGGCATCTGGTCGGACGACGGCGTGTCGCTCGCGGAGGCCGTGCGGTACCTGGTGGCGCTCGGGCACCGGCGGATCGCCCGTGTCGGTGGCCTGCCCCACCTCGCGCACACCGAGATCCGCACGCGGACGTTCACCGCCCTGGCCGCGGAGCTCGGGCTCGACAGCGCGGTCACGGTCCCGTCCGACTACAGCGGCGAGGACGGCGCCAGGGTGACCCGCGAGCTGCTCGGGGTGCGGGAGAGGCCCACGGCGTTGGTCTACGACAACGACATCATGGCGGTGGCCGGACTGGCGGCGGCCCAGGGGATGGGCCTGTCCGTGCCGCACGACCTGTCCATCGTCGCGTGGGACGACTCCCCGGTCTGCCGGCTGGTCCGACCCCCGCTGACCGCGTTGGTGCGGGACATCTCCGCCTACGGCACGCGCGCCGCGCGGCTGCTGCTGGCCGCCATCGACGGCAGGCCGGTCGGCAGCGTGCACGACGAGCCCGCGCACCTGAGCCCGCGGGGCAGCACGGCACCGCCGCCCTGAGGTCAGCCGGGCGGCCCGGTGCTGCCGCGGACGACCAGTGCCGCGGTGCGGTCCTCGACCGTCCGCGCGGGTGCGCCGTCGAGCACGTCGAGCAGGAGCCGGGTGGCGTGCGCGCCGTAGCCGACGAGGTCGCGGCGGAGCACGGTGAGGGCGGGGGAGACGGCCCGGCACAGCGGGGAGTCCTCGTAGGCCACGATGGACAGTCCACTCGGGACGGTGATGTCCATCTCCTGCGCCACGGCCAGACCGGCCACCGCCATGACGTCGTTGTCGTAGGCGATCGCGGTCGGGCGGTCCGGCGCGCTCAGGATCCGCCGGGTCAGCCGCGTCCCCGCGGAGCCCGAGTAGTCGGCGCGCACCAGGGGCGCCCGCACCCCCAGTGCGGCGCACGTGGTGCGGAACGCGGTGTCGCGCACGACCGTGTGCGCCATCGCGGCCGGGCCGCTGACCCTGGCGACGTGCCGGTGCCCGAGACCGGCCAGGTGGCGCACCGAGTCCGCGACCGCGGTGGCGTCGTCGCACCACACGCTCGTGACCCCGTCGTCGGGCGCGGGCCCGCCCACGACGACCACGGGCAGCCCCAGGTCGCGCAGGACGCCCACCCTGGGGTCGTCGGTCTCCAGGTCGCACAGCAGCACGCCGCCGACCCGGCGTTCCGCGGTCCAGCGGCGGTAGACGTCCAGCTCCTCGGCCGCGTCCTCGACGAACCGCAGCACCAGTCCCATGTCGCGGGTCATCAGCTCGTCCTGCACGCCGCTGATCAGCTCCCGGCGGAACACCTCCACGGCGATCGTCGCCGACGACGGCCCGCGCATGACCAGCCCGACGGCCCTCGACGTGATCCCGCGCAGCGCCAGGGCGGAGCCGTTCGCGGTGAACCCGACCTCGCGCGCCACGGCCAGCACCCGGTCGCGCACCTCCGCCGAGACGCCGGGCCTCCCGTTGAGCGCGGAGGACACGGCCACCCGCGACACGCCGACCCTCTTCGCGATGTCGGACATGGTGACCTGGCGGGGCATCCGACCCTCCTCGCGCTCGAACCGGGTCAGCATACGGTCGGCGGCCCCGTGAGGTAGTGCCGGAAAACGGGGGCGACCCACTCGCTCAGGTCGTCACGGCTCATGGCGACCAGCGGCGGCACCTTGAGCACGTAGCGGGCGAACGCGAGCCCGAGGATCTGGGAGCCCAGCAGGGAGGCGCGTTCGGCGGGGCGGTCGACCGCGGCGGCCGCCAGCGCGGGGTAGACCTGGCCCGCGAACAGCTCCAGCATCTTCGCGCCAGCCGCGTCGCTGCTCGCCGAGGCGCGCAGCAGCGACAGGAAACCCGCGTCGCCCTCCCAGACCGCGAAGAACCTGGGCATGAGCACGGCGGCGAGGTCCTCGGGGTGGACGCCGTCCAGGTCCGGCAGGCCGAGGTCGAAGCGGGCGGCCTCGGTGAACAGGTCCTCCTTGGTCTTGAAGTAGCGCACGACCATCGCCGGGTCCACGCCGACGTCGCCCGCCACCTGGCGCATCGTCACCCGGTCGTAGCCGGTGGTGCCGAAGCGTTCGCGGGCCGCGTCGAGGATCGCGGCACGGGTGGCGGGGGCGGAGCGGCGGCGTGGTGCGGTCATGACCACAGGGTAAGTCACCAGCTGTTGACTAACCACCCCGTCCGGTTCTACCGTCAAGTCACCGACTGTTGACTTGGAGGCACCGTGGAAAGCGTGGACGTGGTGGTCGTGGGAGCCGGCCCCTCGGGCTGCATGCTGGCGGGCGAGCTGGCGCTCGCCGGGCGCTCGGTCGCGGTGCTGGAGAAGCACTCGGCGCCGTCGCCGCTGAGCCGGGCGTTCGGCGTGCACGCCCGGACGCTGGAGGTGCTGGACAGCCGGGGGCTGGCGGACCGGCTCGTTCCCACCGGCGCGGCGTCGCCGGGGCTGTCGCTGTGGCGGGGCGCGGAGCTGCGGCTCGGGAAGCTGCCGTCGCCGTTCCCGTTCCTGCTGGTCACACCGCAGCGCAACGTGGACGACCTGCTGGAGGCGCACGCCCGCGAGCACGGCGCGACCGTCGTCCGCGGCGTCACGGTGACCGGTCTGGAGCAGCACGAGGACGGGGTGGTCGTGCGGGCGGACACCGCCGACGGCGAACGCACCTGGAAGGCGTCCTACGTGGTCGGCGCGGACGGTGTGCACAGCGCGGTGCGGGACCTGGTCGGGCAGCCGTTCCCCGGCCGCGTGCTGCTCAACTCGATCACGCTGGCCGACGCGCGGCTGGAGGAACCGCCCCGCGGCATCGTGACCGTCAACGCGGTGAAGGACTGCTTCGCGTTCCTGGCGCCGTTCGGCGACGGCTGGTTCCGGCTGATCGTGTGGGACCGGAGGTTCGAGGACGTGCCCGACCACGAGATGTCCGAGGACGAGGTCCGGGACGTGCTGGTGCGCGCGATGGGCACCGACTACGGCATGGGCGAGATCCGCTGGAAGTCCCGGTTCCGCAGCGACGAGCGGCAGGTCCCCGAGTACCGGACCGGACGGGTGTTCCTGGTCGGGGACGCCGCCCACGTGCACTCGCCCGCGGGCGGGCAGGGGATGAACACCGGCATCCAGGACTCGCTCAACCTCGGCTGGAAGCTGGCCGCGGTGCTCGGCGGCGCGGACGAGGCCCTGCTGGACACCTACCACGCCGAACGCCACCCGGTGGGCAGGCTGGTGCTGCGCTCCAGCGGCGCCACCATCCGGATGATGACCATCCGGCCGTGGCTCGGGCGCAAGCTGCGCGAGCACGGCATCTCGACGCTGCTGCGCCTGCCGAAGTTCACCGCGAAGGCCGCGGGCATGTTCTCCGGGGTCGGCATCTCCTACCGGCGCGAGGCGGGGGACCACCGGTTGGTCGGCCGTCGCGCGGGTGACCTCCCGCTGCGCGGGGGCAGGCTGTTCGAGGCCATGCGCGAGGGCGGTTTCCAGCTCGTGCTCGAACGCGACGCGGAGGCCGTCGACGCGCCCGTCCGGGTGGCGCGCCGGCTGGACGACGGGCCCGCGCTGCTGGTCCGACCCGACGGGTACATCGCGTGGGCGGGCTCCTCGGCGAGCGGGTCCTGGAGGTCCACTGTGGACCGCCTGACAGCGGGTCCGGCCAAGGTCGATCAGAGGAGGAACTGATGCTGGTCATCACGATCCGGTTCAAGGTGCGTCCCGAGTGGTGCGACCGCTGGATGGGCATGGTGGAGGAGTTCACCCGCGCGACCAGGGCCGAGCAGGGGAACTTGTGGTTCCACTGGGCGCGCGACGTCGACGACCCGACCGTTTTCGTGCTGCTGGAAGGACATGAGGAGAGCTCCGTGGAGGAACACCTGCGCTCGCCGCTGATCCCGAAGATCCAGCGCGAGTGGCCGCAGGCGCTCGTGGAGACGCCCCACCACATCAGGGCCGTGGTGCCGGGGACCGAGTGGGCGCCGATGGACCTGCTGCCCGTCCCGGCGCTGACCGACCACGGCTGACCGGCAGGGGAGTGGCGCCGCGGTGCACCGGCTTGCGGAGCACCGCGGCATCGGCCGTTCGGGCGCACGCGGAGCGCCGGGTGGCGGCGGGGATCGGGGCGGTGTTCGGCGGTGTCCGTTCCGGACAATTGTGACGGCTGTTGACTCTTGTGACGCGAATCACCTAGCGTCTGGGTGTCGTCATAATTGAAACGTTTTAATCCCTGGTCGATCGATGCCTCGAGCCCCCAGCCCTCGACATCCGCGGAGCCCCCTGATGCGACGTGCCTCAACGCCACGTGCCCCATCCCTGCGACGAGGACCCCTGCACGCCCTCGTCGCGGGACTCGTCCTGCTGCTGACCTCGACCACCTTGGTGGCCACCACCGCGACGGCGCGGGCCGCCGTCCCGGTCAGCCTCACCGGTGCCCACTGGGTCTGGTACCCCGAGGGCGCCCCGGCCACCTCGGCCCCGGCGGCCGACCGGTACTTCCGCCGGACGTTCACGGTGCCGAGCGGCGCCGTCTCGGAGGCCCAGTTCGTCGTGACCGGTGACGACACGGTCGACGTCTGGCTCAACGGTACGCCGCTCGCCTCCACCGTCCGCGGCGTCGACTCGTGGAAGCGCGCGATCCACGTCGACCTGCGCTCGGCCCTCGTGGCGGGCACGAACACCCTCGCGGTCGTGGCGCGCAACAGCACCGCCGGACCGGCCGGCCTGCTCGGCAGGCTGCACGTCGTCAGCGCGGGCGGCGCGGTCGACCTGACCACCGACGGCGCCTGGAAGTCCTCGCAGACCGCGCCGGAAGGCTGGGAGCAGTCGGGTTTCGCCGACTCCTCCTGGCCCGCTGCGGCCGACCTCGGCGCGTACGGCGCCGCACCGTGGAACGACCAGGTGGGCGCGCCCGACGTCGCGACGGCCTCGCCGCTGGGCGTCGGCTCCGGCACCACCGAACGCCGGGCCGACCCGATCGGCGTCGACACCGCCCGGCCGCGGCTGGGCTGGAAGCTCACCGGGACCGGCGGCCAGGCGCAGGGCGCCTACCAGGTGATCGTCGCCAGCACGAGCGCGCTGGCCGACGCGGGCACCGGTGACCTGTGGGACAGCGGTGCCGTGGCCAGCGGCCAGTCCGTGGACGTCGTCTACGCGGGGCGCGCGCTGGCCTCGAACACGAAGTACTTCTGGCGCGTCAAGGTCTGGGACACCCAGGGTCGGGCCGGCGGCTGGGGCGCTGTGCGCTCCTTCGAGACCGCCCTGCTGAACCCCGCCTCCGAGTGGCAGGGCGCCTTCATCGGCCAGCCCGGTTCCCAGCAGGGGTTCGGCGGCGCGAACTGGATCTGGTACCCCGAAGGGGATCCGGCCGCGGGTGTGCCCGCCGCGACCCGCTTCTTCCGCGGCAGCGTCACCCTCGGCTCGGCGCCCGCCGTGGCCAGCCTGATCGTCACCGGTGACGACACCGTGGACGTGTGGGTCAACGGCACCCAGGTCAGCACCTCGCCGCGGGTGGCCGACTCGTGGAAGACGGCGGTCGCCGTCGACGTGGCGAGCAGGCTTCGCGCGGGTGCCAACACGATCGCGCTGTCCGGTCAGAACACCAGCCAGTCACCCGCGGGCGTGATCGCGCGGCTCGTCGTGGCCGGTTCCGTGGTGGCGAGCACCGACGCGTCGTGGAAGGCGAGCCAGACCGGACCGTCGGGCTGGGAGCAGCCCGGTTTCAACGACTCGTCCTGGCCCGCCGCGAAGGTGGCGGCGGCCTACGGCGCGGCGCCGTGGAACAGCGACGTCGCCGTCCCGCAGACCACGCCTTCCCCGTTGCTGCGCAAGGGCTTCACGGTCGGCAAGCCGGTCGCCTCGGCCCGCCTGTCCACCACCGCGCTCGGTCTGCAGGAGACGCGGCTCAACGGCGCCAAGGTCGGTGACGACGTCCTCGCCCCCGGCTGGACCGACTACCGCAAGCGCCTGCAGTACAAGGAGTACGACGTGACCAGCCGGATCGTCCAGGGCGCCAACGCCCTCGGCGCGTGGCTGGGCAACGGCTGGAACAACGGCACCATCGCCTGGTACGGCCCGAACAACTACGGCACCAAGCCCTGGTACTCCGCGCAGCTGCGGCTCACCTACACCGACGGCACCTCGCAGGTCATCGGCACGGACAGCAGCTGGAAGTACACCGCGGGCCCGATCACCGAGGACGACATGCAGATGGGCGAGAAGTACGACGCCCGTCGCCTGCCGGGCGGGTGGGACAGCGCCGGTTTCAACGACAGCTCGTGGGGTGCGGTCACCGTGCGCACCGACGCGGCGCCGAAGCTGGTGTCCCAGGTGGACGAGGGCGTCAAGGTCCAGCAGGACCGGACACCGGTCGCGGTCACCCAGCCCAAGCCCGGCGTGTGGATCTTCGATCTCGGCCAGAACGCCACCGGGTGGGACCGGCTGCGGGTCGCGGGCCCGGCGGGCACCGTCGTGACCATGCGGCACGGCGAGATCCTCAACGCCGACGGCACGCTCTACACCGACAACCTGCGCCTGGCCGGGTTGGGCACCGACAGGTACACCCTGTCGGGCAACGGGACGGAGACCTACGAGTCGCGGTTCACCGTGCACGGCTACCGCTACGTCGAGGTGACCGGCTTCCCCGGCACCCCGACCGCGTCCGCCGTCACCGGGCGCACCGCGTGGACGGCCGCGTCCCAGATCGGCACGCTGACCACGTCCAACGCGCTGGTCAACCAGGTGCAGCAGGCGATCCTGTGGGGGCAGCGCTCCAACATGCTGTCCCTGCCGACGGACTGCCCGCAGCGCAACGAGCGGCTGGGCTGGACCGGTGACATCGCGGCGTTCGCGGCCACGTCGACGTTCAACATGGACATGTCGTCGTTCCTCAACAAGTACGCCGACGACCTCACCGACGCCCAGCACTCCGACGGGGCGTTCACCAACACCGCGCCGGACCTCGGCGCGGGACAGGGCATCGCGGGCTGGGGCGACGCGGGCGTGATCGTGCCCTACACCCTGTGGCAGCGCACCGGCGACCTGCGCGTGGTCGACGAGGCCTACCCGGCGATGGCCCGGTGGATCGAGTACCTGCGGTCCACGGCCGACGCCAACCTGATCCGCGACGACGGCGGCTTCGGCGACTGGCTCAACGTCCAGGACGACACGGCCCGCAACATCATCTCCACGGCGTTCCTCGGCTGGTCCTCGCGGCTGGTGTCGCGGATGGCGCAGGCCACCGGGCGCACCGCGGACGCCACCAAGTACGCCACCCTGGCCGACCAGGTCGGCGCCGCGTTCACCTCGCGGTTCGTGGCGGCCGACGGCACGGTGTCGGGCAACACCCAGACCGGGTACGTGCTCGCGCTCGCGTTCGGGCTCGTGCCGCAGAACCGGGTGCAGTCGCTGGTGGACAAGCTGGTCGCGAAGATCGCCGCGTCCGGAGGGCACCTGACCGTCGGGTTCCTCGGCGTGGAGAACCTGCTGCCGGTCCTGTCCGACCACGGCCGGTCCGACATCGCCTACCAGATCCTGCTGCAGCCCGGTTACCCCGGCTGGGGCTACATGCTCAGCAGGGGCGCCACCACGATCTGGGAGCGCTGGGACGGTATCAGGACCGACGGCAGCCTCCAGGACGTCGGCATGAACTCCTTCAACCACTACGGGCTCGGCTCGGTCGGGGACTTCCTCTACCGCCAGGTCGGCGGCCTCGGCCCGGCCTCGCCCGGCTACAAGTCCGTGCTCGTCGCGCCGAAGCCCGGTGGCGGTCTCACGTCGGCGAAGTCGGCCTACGAGACGCCGTACGGCCAGGCGGTCAGCGACTGGTCGATCTCGGGCGGCAGGCTCACCCTGAAGGTCACGGTGCCCGCCGGGGCGTCGGCGACCGTCCGGGTGCCCGCCGGGTCCGCGGCGGCCGTGACGGCACCCGCCGAGGCGGTGGCGTTCGGCTACGGCAACGGGGCGGCGTCCTACCGGCTGCCCTCGGGCAGCTACACGTTCACCGCACCCGCTTAGGCGGGTCCGGACCGGGGAGGGGCGCCACTCGCAGGGGTGGCGCCCCTCGCCGCGTTCACAGGCCGAGCACGTCGGGCAGCGGGGCGGTGTGCACGATCGTCAGCCGCGAGATCGCGCGGGTCAGCGCCACGTAGAGCAGCCGGAGGCCGGTGCCGCCCATGCCGATCACCCGGTGCGGGTCGACCACCACCACGTTGTCGAACTCCAGTCCCTTGACCACGCCCACGGGCACCAGCGCCAGCCGGTGGTCGCGGTCGACCTCGTCGGCGCCCACCGGCTCGACGCCCTCGGCGCGCAGAGCACCGCGCAGCGCCTCGACGTCCGCGTCGGCGACGATCACGCCGACGCTGCCCTTGTCCACGGGGAGGGTGCGCACCAGGTCGGCCAGCAGCCGGGCGACCTCGGTCGGTCCGCCGTCGGGCACCGGGGCCAGGCTCACCGCGTCCGACGCCGACCGCGCGGACGTGGTCGTCGGCAGGTCGGGCGCGATCACCCGGAGCAGCCGGTTGGCGATGTCGAGGATCTGCTGCGGGACGCGGTAGCTCGTGTTGAGGGTCGCGACCTCGCCGGGCAGCTCCAGCAGCGCGAGCACGTCCTCCCACGACGGCCTGCCCCACGGCGTGGTCTGCTGCGCCAGGTCGCCCAGCACGGTCGCCGTGCCCAGGCAGCGGCGGCCGACGGCGCGCAGCTGCATGGCGGACAGGTCCTGCGCCTCGTCCAGCACGACGTGGCCGAACCGCTGCCCGACGTCCAGCAGCGAGGCGACCTCGTCGAGCAGGACGTGGTCGGCCGCGGTCCACTTGGCACGCGCCGCGGTCGCGGGCGGCTTGCTCCACGTCAGCGCCCGCTGCTCGGCGGCGTCGAGCAGACCGTCGGCGCACGCGGCGAGGTGCTCGGGGTCGGAGTACAGCCGGAACAGCACGTCGCGCGGCTTGAGCACCGGCCAGATCGCCTCCACGACGGCACGGGTCTGCTTGGCGCCGCCCAGCTTCCGGGTCGCGCTGTCGCTGAGCGACCGGCCCCGGATCTCCAGCTTGCGGCGCACCCGGCCCGCGATCCGCTCCCTGAGCAGGTCCCTGGCCGGGCCGAACGGCCTGCGCTCGCGGAGCAGGTCGCCCGCCAGGTACTCGATCTCCTCGGGCTGGACGCGGACGTACGGGCTGGTGTCCTTGATGACGAACTCGCCGGTCCACCGCCCCACGGCCGACCGCAGCGCGCGGTCGAGCACCGTCGCCATCCGCGCGTCGCCCTTCACCGAGGCCACGGCCGGGTCGTCCACCGGCGCGTTCTCGGCGCCGACGAGCCCGGCCACCGAGACGTGCCTGCAGTCGATCTCGCCCAGGGCGGGCAGCACGCGGGAGATGTGGTGCACGAACGTGTCGTTCGGCCCGACGACCAGCGCGCCCTGCCGCCGCACCTGGTGGTGTTCGAAGAGCAGGAACGCCACCCGGTGCAGCCCGACGGCGGTCTTGCCGGTGCCGGGACCGCCTTGCACGACCAGCGAGTCGTGCACGCCGAGCCGGACGATGTGGTCCTGGTCGGGCTGGATCGTCGCGACGATGTCCCGCATCGGCCCGTAGTGGGCGAGCTCGATCTCCTTGCGCACGAACGCGCTCAGCCCCGCGTCCGCGCTCAGGTCCGCTAGGTGCTCGTCGTCGAACCCGGTCATCTCGTGGTCGTCGGCGAAGCCGTACCGGCGGCGGTGGGTGACCTCCATCGGCGTGGCGGCCGTCGCCCGGTAGAAGCGGGCGGCCATGTCGGTGCGCCAGTCGATCACGGCGGGCTCGCGGTCGCCGTCGCCCACGTAGCGCCGCCCGATGTACACCGGCTCGGGCAGCGGCCCGTCGACGCGGCCGAAGAACAGCGGCGCGTCGTCGCGGTCCTCCAGCTGGAACGCCCGGCGGTAGAGCCAGGCGATCATGTCCGGGTCGTCGCCGCGGGCGGTCATCGACTCCGCGGTCGCCAGCATCTCCTCGCGGTTGCGCGCCAGGCAGTCGCGCGCGTACTCCAGCCGAGCCCGCTCGGCGGCCAGCTCTTCCTGCTTGCCCTCGGTCACCAACTACCCCCCCAGTTCGGCCGTCGATCTTCGCACAACGTCGAACAAGTGCTCGACATGATTGGTTTACAACGTTGTATCCAACAGCTATAAACAGAACCGCACAGGTGGTCACGCGACGTCGCGCGACTGGTCGCGGACACCGGCGCGCGGAGTCCGACGACTTTGGGAGCCCTCATGCCGCCCGACAGCCGAACCCGGATGCCCGCACTGGGCGTCGCACTGGCCCTGGTGGCCGCCACCGCGGTCGGACTGCCCGGCGCGGCCGCGGCGCCGTCGTCCGCCGCGCCGCCGATGTACCCGGAGGTCGGCCGGGGCACCCACCTGCTCGACCACGGCGCGAAGCTGGCCGGGTTCGTCGAGCCCGCCTGGTACGAGGCGAACATCCCGTTCGTCGACCTGCCGGACCGCACGGTCGAGGACACCTACTACTACCGCTGGCGCACCTACAAGGAGGCGCTCAAGTACACCGGCCCGGACGACGGGTGGATCGTGTCGGAGTTCCTCGGTCCGGTCGGGTACTCCGCACCCAACGGCGGCATCGTGGCCGCGGCCGGGCACCACGTCTACGAGGGCCGGTGGCTGCGCGACCCGCGCTACCTCGACGACTACCTGGACTACTGGCTCAAGGGCAGCGGCGCCGGGCCGAAGCCCGCGACCGACGGCCTGAACGAGAACACCACCGACTGGGCCCACCAGTACTCGTTCTGGGCGGCCGACGCGGTGCTCGCGCGGGCGTCGGTGGACGGCCGGTTCGACTTCGCCGTCGACCGGCTGCCGGAGCTGGAGGAGCAGTGGAAGACCTGGTCGCCGCAGTTCGACCAGGCGACCGGCCTGTACTGGCAGGTGCCGGTGTGGGACGCCATGGAGTTCACCGCCGGCTCCTACCAGAGCGACGACCCCTACCACGGTGGTGCCGGGTACCGGCCGACGCTGAACGCCTACCAGTACGGCGACGCCAAGGCGATCGCCTCCCTGCTGCGGCTCAGTGGTGACCGGCGCACCGCCGACAAGTACGAGCGCGACGCGAAGTCGTTGCAGACCACCGTGGAGCAGAAGCTCTGGGACCAGGGCGGGCAGTTCTACAAGCACGTGATGCGGGACGACAACCCCGGCGGCGTCAAGATCGCCGACCGGGAGGAGATCGGGTTCGTCCCCTGGTACTTCCACATGGCGCCCGCGGCGAACTCGGCGGCGTGGGCGCAGCTGACCGACCCGCAGGGGTTCGCGGCGCCGTTCGGGCCGACCACCGTGGAGCGGCGCAGCCCGTGGTTCATGCACGACGCGCTCCAGGGCTGCTGCCGGTGGGACGGGCCGAGCTGGCCGTACGCGACCAGCCAGACCCTGACGGCGATGGCGAACCTGCTCGACGACTACCCGGCCCAGTCCTACGTGGACAAGCAGGACTACTACGACGTGCTGCGCGGGTACGCCGCGACGCAGCGGAAGAACGGCGCTCCCTACGTGGCCGAGGCGCACCACCCGGACGAGGACCGGTGGATCTACGACGGCGCCGGGCACAGCGAGGACTACAACCACTCCACGTTCAACGACCTGGTGCTCTCCGGTCTGCTCGGGATCCGTCCGCAGCAGGGCGACCGCGTCCGGGTGTCGCCGCTGGTGCCCGACAGCTGGGACCACTTCGCCGTCGAGAACGTGCCCTACCACGGGCACAACCTGTCGGTGGCCTGGGACCGCGACGGCAGGACCTACGGACAGGGCGCCGGGCTGCGGGTGTGGGTCGACGGGGTGCTGGTGCACAAGCAGGCCGACCTGCGCGCGGTCGACGTGCGCGTGGCGTCCGGGAAGCAGACCGCGGTCGAGCCGCTGGTCGACGACCTCGCCAACGTCTCCGGATCCGGGTTCCCGGCGGCCACGGCGTCCTACACCTGGCACGCCGACAGCCCGGCCGACGCGGTCGACGGGCAGGACTTCCACCTCGACGTGCCCGCCACCCGGTGGACCACCTACGGCAGCCCGAACCGGGAGGACTGGCTCGCCGTCGACGTCGGGACGGCCACGCCCGTCTCGGACGTGCGGGTGTCGTTCTACGACGACGGGGGAGGGGTGCGGACGCCGGACGCCTTCGCCCTGGAGTACCGGAAGGCCGACGGGACGTGGGCGGAGCCGCCGGGGCAGGCGCGGACACCGGCGACGCCCGTGCGCGGCCAGGTGAGCCGGGTCGTCGTCTCGCCGCCGGTGGTGACCAGCGCGCTGCGGATCCGGCCGACGCGGGCCGACGGCGGCGCGGTGGGCATCACCGCGCTCCAGTCGTGGCGACCCGAGGACGGCCGGGTCACCGCGGCGCTCAAGGCGGGCGACGACGGGCTGCTGCACGTGCGGTCGGGCGCCACCACCGAGGTCGAGGCCACCGTGCGCACCACGTCCGCGGTGACCGTGCGACCGTCGTTGCAGCTGCCCGCGGGGTGGACCGCGGACCGGGTCGGCCCCCGGCTGGTCACTCCCGGCCACCCGGCCGAGCTCCGCTGGAAGGTGACCGCGCCCGCGAACCTCACCCCCGGTTCGAGGGTCCCGGTCCGGCTGGCGGTGTCGACCGTCCGGGGTGGACGGACGCTGGTGACCTCGGACGTCGTGCAGGCCGAGTCGGCGTTCGACCCGGCGGACTTCAAGGCGGTGGTGTGGGACGACGGGTTCGACCAGCCGGGCGACTACCGGGTCGGCGCCCGCTTCGGCGAGCCCGCGCCCGCGATCACCACCGCGGGCGGGTCGCTGGTGGCGACGGCGGCGGGCCGCCAGTCCTCCGCGGTGCTGGTGGCCCCGGTGGAGGCGCCCGCCGGTGACGTCGCGGTGGTGCTGGCGCCCTCCTCGTTCTCCGGTGCCTCGCCGGAGGACAGCGTCCTGCTGGGCCTCGGCGACGGTCCGGACGACCTGGTCCTGGCCTGGTACAACAACAAGGGCCGGGCGTCCGGTGTGGACGTCCGGGTCGAGGGCCGCGACTACGGCGACAGCGCGACGGGCGGGTGCTGCGCCGACGTCACGTGGGCGCCGGGGGACCGGTTCGCGGTCGTGTTCGGCGCGGACGCGATGACCAGCTGGATCGGGCACGCGGGGACGTGGAGGCGGCTGCGCGTGGCTCCGTACGGCACGGCTGTGTCGCCGGAGCGGAGGGCGGGGTGGTCGCCCGCGATCGGGGTGCGGGTGACCGCGGGGAGCGTGGCGGTGGATCGGATGACGGTGCTGGGGCGGTGACAAGCGGGCGCGGTAGGCCTTGGTACCCATCGGGACCGCGGGCTTGACGGGCCTCCCAGGTCGTCGGCTACCGTCGTGCCCAGCGCGTGGGGACCGCGCCGAGACTCGCCGGAAGGCTTGAAGCCACCCCTGGTCGACCAAGACCACCGACGGATGCCGAGCTCCGGTCCGTCCGTGCGAGTCCGGGCGGTGAGCGAGGTGCTCCGATGAAGACGCTGCCCGACAACCCCGACGCCGACCACCTGCGCCGCCAGGCGAAGGACCTGCTGCCCGGACTGCGCGACTCCGATCCGGGAGCCGCGCTCTCCGACGCGCAGGCGTCGCTCGCCGAGCAGTACGGGTTCCGCACGTGGACCGACCTGAAGGCCGAGGTCGACCGCAGGCGCGGCGGCGGCGACGTCGCCGACCCCGCGCTGGCCCGGCGGATCGCCGCCCGGTTCGGGCTGGGCGAGGTGACCGGCCCGATGCGCTCGCTGTCCCGTCCGGACGAGATGGGCAGGCGCTGGTCGTTGACGACCGACCGCGGCCGCTGGGCCGCGCGCACGGTCGACGGGGTGTACCCGGTGACCGACGGCGAGGAGAACACCCGGTTCCAGGAGGCAGCGCTGCGGGCGGGCGTGACTTTGCCCGTTCCCGTTCGCGGTGCGAAGGGGGCCGCGGTGGAGGTGATCTCGGGGAACCGGTGGCGGGTGTACCGCTGGACGCACTCCGGACCACCGCTGGCGGCACCGGTGAGCGCGGCGGCAACCCGTGAGGTCGGGCGGATCCTGGCCGCGCTGCACGGGTTGCGGGTGCCGGTGGACGAGGTGTGCCCGTGGAACGCGCGGCCGCTGGGGTCGGTGGCGGAGCTGGCGCGCGAGGCGGTCGACCGGGGAGTGGCGTGGGCGGCGGAGCTGGTCGACGCGTTGCCGGTCTTGGCGGAGCTGGAGTCCGTCGGCGAGGGTGGTCACCGCTCGGATCCCGTGTTGTGCCACAACAACTTGAGTCCGGGGAACGTGGTTCTCGGTGGGGGCGGTCGGTTGGTCGTCACGGGGTGGGAGCACGCGGGTGGGTTGCCGCCGGAGTGGGAGTTGGCGGCGGCGTTGGTGAGTTGGGCGGTGAATCCCGGAGGTGGGGTCAACGCCGCTGGTGCGCGTGCGTTGGTGGAGGGGTACGGGGAGCGGGCTGGTGCGGTGCCGGAGTTGGAGGTCGGGGCGTTTCGGGGGGCCGCTGTGGGGCTGGTGAACTACGTGGTGGGGCAGGTTCGGGTGGTGTTGAGGGGTGGAGGGGGTGATGGGGAGAGGGGGTTGCGGCATTTGTTGGGGCATTTGCCGTGCCGGGGGGTTTATGAGGAGGTGCTTGGGGTGTTGGGTGGTTGATCGGGGTTGGGGTGTCGGTGCAGGGGGCTCCGGGGGTGTCGGTGCGGTGGTGCTCTGGGGTGTTGCTGCGCGGTGGTGCTCCGGGGGTGTCGCTACAGCGGACCTAGGTGCGGTCGGCTTGACTTGGGGCCCCTTTTTTGGGCTTCGTCGGGCGAAAAAGGGCAGGTGGTAGAGCCTGCCCGCCGCCGCAAGTCTAAGCCCAAAAACCCCAAGTCAAGCCGACCGCACGGCGGACGAGCGTGCTCGGTTTCGTTGGGGTGGCGGGCTGTTTGCTCGGTTGGGTGCTTGGTTGGTGCTTGGTTGGGTGCTTGGTTTGGTGTCTTGTGTTGTTGGCGTTCTTTTTGCTAGAAGGCGCCGTCCTCGCACCTGGTGGTGTGAGGACGGCGCCTGTTTCTGGCTTCTGTTCCTCAGGCGTTTGTGGTGGTGAGGATGCGTTCCAGGCTGATCGGTAGGGAGCGTTGGCGGGTGCCGGTGGCGTGCCAGACGGCGTTGGCGACGGCGGCGGCGGTGCCGACGATGGCGACCTCGCCGACGCCCTTGACGCCGCTGGGGTTGCTGGGGTCGTAGTCGGGGACCCAGTCGGCTTCGATGGCGGGGATGTCGGCGTGGGCGGAGACGTGGTAGCCGGCGAGGTCGCCGTTGACCTGGCCGCCGAACTGGGCGTCTCGCAGGCCTTCCTCGTGCAGGGCCATGGAGATGCCCATGGTCATGCCGCCGATGAGCTGGCTGCGGGTGGTGAGCGGGTTGATGATGCGGCCCGCGGCGAAGATGCCGAGCATGCGGCGGACGCGGACCTCGCCGCTGGACGGGTCCACGGCGACCTCGGCGAACTGGGCGCCGTGCGCGTGGTTCTCGCGCTGCTCCAGTGCGCCGATCAACGGGGCGGTGTCGGCTCGGCCGGTGATGCCGTCGGCGGGGATGTGGGCGATGTCGGCCAGTTTCTCGCGCAGGTCGGTGGCGGCCGCGGTGATGGCCCAGGTCCACGACGAGGTGCCGCGGGAGCCGCCGGCGAACCAGGCCTGGCCGAGGTCGCTGTCGGCGATGTCGATGCGGATCGCGGAAGTCGGCACCTCCAGGGCGTCGGCGGCCACGAGGACGAGTGCGGTGCGGGCGCCGGTGCCGATGTCGGCGGCACCGATGCCGACGGTGAACGTTCCGTCGGGGTGCGCGGTGATCGCGGCGGTGGACGGCAGCGAGCCCGCGCCGTAGATGCCGGCGGCCATGCCGGTGCCCAGCAGCCACCGGCCCTCGCGGCGGACGCCCGGTCGCGGGTCGCGGTCGGCCCAGCCGAAGCGGCGGGCGCCCTCGGTGAGGCACCCCACCAGGTTGCGGCTGGTGAACGGCAGCCCGGAGATCGGGCCGACCTCGGGCTCGTTGCGCAGCCGCAGCTCCACCGGGTCGACGCCCACCGCCTCCGCCAGCTCGTCCATGGCGGACTCCAGGGCGAACGAGCCCGGCGCGCAGCCGGGTGCGCGCATCCACGTGGGCGTCGGGAGGTTGACCTTCACCAGCGACGTGCGGATGCGGATGGCGTCCGCCGCGTACAGCGCGTTGGTGACCTCGCCGGGGAACTCCACGAACTCGTGGATGGTCGAGGTGTGGGTCGCCGTGTCGTGGTCGATCGCGCGCAGCCTGCCGGTGGAGTCGGCACCGAGCCGGACCCGCTGGTCGGTGGCGGCCCTCATGCCGGTCGTGGCGAACACCTGGCGCCGGGTCAGGGCGACCCGGACCGGGCGCTTGAGCTCCGTGGTGGCCATGACGGCGAGGATCAGCTGCGGGCCGATGCCCTTGGAGCCGAAGCCGCCGCCCACGTGCTCGGCCCGCACGCGGACGACACCGGGGTCGAGGCGGAACAGCACCGACAGCACGTAGGAGACGAGGAACGACCCCTGGTTGGAGTCGACGACCTCCAGCCTGCCGTCCGCCCAGCGCGCCATCGAGGCGTGCGGCTCCATCGCGCTGTGGTGCTCCTGCGGCGTGGTGTACCGCTGGTCCACCACGACCGGGGCGGCCGCGAGCTCGGCGTCCACGTCGCCCTTGTGCTTCTCCGGTGCGGCCGCCGGGGTGTAGGAACCGGGGTGGTCCGCGGAGAAGACCAGGTCGGCTTCCTCCTCCTCGTAGGTGACGACCAGCGCGTCGGCACCCGCCCGCGCCTGCTCGGCGGTCTCCGCGACGACCAGCGCCACGGGCCTGCCGACGTGCGGGACGCGGTCGTCCTGGAGCAGCTGGAGGGTGGCGTCGCCGGTGCCGAGCAGACCCGCCTCGGGGTTGAGTCGAGGTGCGTTGCCGTGGTGGATGACACCCAGCACACCGGGCATCGCCAGCACGTCGTCGACCCCGATGGAGGTGATCCGGCCGCGCGCCACCGTGGCGAGGACCAGCGAACCGTGCGCGAGCCCCTCGAACGGGACGTCGGCGGCGTAGCGCGCGGCGCCGGTGACCTTCTCCCGGCCCTCCAGGCGGACGTGGGACGTGCCCACGACGCCGACGGGTGGTGCGCTGATGCTCTCGGTCAGGTCGGTCATCGGGCCGCCTCCTCGGCTAGTTCGGTCAGCACGGACACGACCAGGTTGCGCAGCAGCGGGATCTTGTACCCGTTGTGCGCCAACGGCTTGGCCGCCGCCAGCTCGGCGTCGGCCGCGGCGGCGAAGGACTCCGCCGTCGCGGGCGCGCCGGTCAGGGACAGCTCGGCGGCGCGGGCCCGCCACGGCCGCGAGGCGACCGCGCCGAACGCGATCCGGACCTCGTGGACGACGCCGTCCCGCACGTCCAGCGCCGCCGCGAGGGAGCCGGTGGCGAAGGCG
Organism: Umezawaea tangerina; assembly: GCF_003002815.1. GTDB lineage: Bacteria > Actinomycetota > Actinomycetes > Mycobacteriales > Pseudonocardiaceae > Umezawaea > Umezawaea tangerina. The sequence continues at coordinate 84,392 of NZ_PVTF01000013.1, forward strand.
TAGGACGCGCGCTCGCGGACCTTGCGGTAGCGCGAGCGGGCCGCGACGGGTGCCGCGGGCAGGGTGACCGCGGTGATCAGCGCTCCCGCGGGCAGCGCCGTCTCCACGTGCGGGGTGTCGCCGACGGCCGGGTAGAACTCGGCCAGCGGCAGCTCACCGGGACCGTCCACGGTCTCGTAGGAGACCACCGCGTCGAACGCGGCCAGCGCCACGCCCATGTCGGACGGGTTGGTCGCGACGCAGTGGTCGCTCCAGCCGAGGATCGCGTGGTTGTGGTGCTCGCCCTCGATCGCGGGGCAGCCGCTGCCGGGAACCCGCTTGTTGCACGGCCGCGAGGTGTCGGCGAAGTAGCCGCACCTGGTGCGCTGCAACAGGTTCCCGCCGACGGTCGCCACGTTGCGGAGCTGCCCGGACGCACCCGCCAGCACCGCCTGGGACAGCGCCGGGAAGCGGCGCCGGACCTCGGGGTGCACGGCCAGGTCGCTGTTGGTGGTGGTCGCGCCGATGACCAGGCCGCCGTCGGCGGTGACCTCGACGCCGCCCAGCGGGAGGCCGCGCACGTCGACCAGCAGGTCGGGAGCCTCCACACCGGACTTCATCAGGTCGACCAGGTTGGTGCCGCCGCCCAGGAAACGGGCCTCGGAACCGCCCGCGAGCAGCGAGACGGCCTCCTCGACCCCGGTCGCGCGGCTGTAGGCGAACTCCTTCACGCGGTCACCTTCGTCTCGTCGGAGGCGCGTGCGACGGCGCGCACGATCGCCGTGTAGGCACCGCAGCGGCACAGGTTGCCGCTCATCCGCTCGCGGATCTCCGCCGCGTCCAGCGGCACGGGCTCCGCGTCGGGGCGCACGTCGGCGGTGGCCGCGCTCGGCCAGCCCGCGGCGTGCTCCTTGATGACGGCGACGGCCGAGCAGATCTGGCCGGGCGTGCAGTACCCGCACTGGTAGCCGTCGAGCTCTAGGAACGCCTCCTGCACGGGGTGCAGGTCCTCGCCGTCGGCGATGCCCTCGATCGTCGTGATGTCGGACCCCTCGGCGGCGACGGCGAGCTGCAGGCACGACACGGCGCGCCTGCCGTCGGCGAGCACGGTGCACGCGCCGCACTGGCCGTGGTCGCATCCCTTCTTGGTACCGGTCAAGCCGAGGTTCTCCCTCAGCGCGTCGAGGAGCGTGGTGCGGTTGTCGACGGTGAGCACGTGCGTCTCTCCGTTGACCCGCAAGGAGATGTCACTGCGCGTGGTGGGTGGCACAGCATGTCCTCTCAGGCAGGGAACGGGGCGCGGGCCGCCTGCGGGCCGGAACGGCGCGGACAGGCGCACCCGTAGGCCCTTCACATCGGTGCGTGCTCGGAGGTCTCACACCGACTAAAGTGGAGAACACTCTCACTTCGATGCTAAGTGATAGCTCTCTCCACTTGCAAGGGGAGCCGGAAGGATGGCGAGTCATGGACAGGGTCGAGGGGCGACCGCTGCGCGCCGACGCGCGGCGCAACCGCGACAAGATCCTCTCCACGGCCGTGGTGATGTTCGCCAGGGACGGCCTGGACGCCACGCTGGACGCCATCGCCAAGGAGGCGGGTGTGGGTCCGGCCACCCTGTACCGCAACTTCGCGACCCGCGAGGCGCTGATCGAGGCCGCCTACCGCAACGAGCTGCGCCTGCTCTGCGAGGCCTCGGGTGAGCTGCTCGCGGTGCTGCCCCCGAAGCGCGCGCTGAGGGCGTGGATGGGGCGGTTCATCGACTACGTCTCCGCGAAGATCGGCATGGCCGACGCGCTGCGCGCCCTGGTCGCGACCGGGGTGAACCCCTACGACCAGACGCGGGAGCTGATGCACACCGCGGTCACCGCGCTGCTGGAGGCCGGTGCCGCCGACGGGACCGTGCGATCGGACGTGGCGGCCGCCGACGTGGTGGCGAGCCTGACCGGGATCGCGATCGCGTCTGGCAACCCGCCGCGGCGAGACCTGGCCGAAAGGCTGCTCGACCTGCTGATGGACGGTCTCGTGGCGACCCGGTAGCCCCGTCCCGGTCGTGCGCGCCCGGCAAGTTTCCGAAACTCTGTCACGTTTACCGGCTCGTGACCGATGTACGGGGCAAGGGGAGCCCCGCCACCGGGTGGGGCGGATTTTCACGGGGGGATCGACCACATGCTGCCGTCCTTGAGACGGGGCGCGTTCGCGCGCGCCCGCACCGCCGCGGTCGTCGCGGTGGCCGCGCTGGCCGCGGTGCTGCCCGCGGGCGTGGCCCACGCCGACGCGCTGCCCAACGACGACTTCGACGGTTCCGCGGTGGTGACCGCGCTGCCGTTCACCGCGCACCAGGACACGAGCCGGGCGACCAAGGCGCCCGACGACCCGTCCTGGTGCCAGTACTACGACGCCGAGGGTTCGGTCTGGTTCAGCTACACGCCCACCGAGGACGTCATCCTGCGCGCCACCACCGCGGGCAGCGACCACCCCACGATCCTGTCGGCCTACAGCGGGCTGCGCGGGTCGTTGCGCGGTGCCTCGCGGGCCTGCGACACCGGTCAGCCGTCCACCGGTGCCTCGGTGACCTTCCGCGCCACCGCGGGGACGACCTACCACCTGATGGTCGCGGGCTACGACGTCGCGGGCGGTGACCTGTCCTTCGGGCTGACCACCGTCGCGGCGGCGCCCAACGACCGCTTCGCCGACGCGGAGGCGGTGACCGGCCTGCCCGCCACCAGGACGCCCGACCTGTCGACCGCCTGGTACGAGCAGGACGAGCCCGACTCGGGCTGCACCGACCAGGCCGGCCCTTCGGTGTGGTACTCGTTCACGCCGACCACGACGACGTCCGCCGTGGTGGGCCTCGACCACTCGAACGTCACGGCCACCGTCTACACGGGCGACACCATCGCGGGGTTGACGCAGGTCGCCTGCACGACGAGCCGGTGGGACCCGCTGGTGTTCCTGGCGACCGCGGGCACGACCTACCGGATCCGCGTCGCCGGGTGGCCCGACCTCTCGGACACCGTGGGGGTGAGCTTGACCGAGGCGCCGCGGCTCGACCCGTACGTCGACGTCTGGCCGTCGGACCCGACGATCTACGAGGAGGTCGGCTTCACCGCCGACATGTGGGACCCGTTCCGCGAGCCCGTCGTGAGCGGTGAGTGGGACTTCGGCGACGGCACCACGGCGCCGGTGCGGGAGCAGGGCCCCACCTACCACCACTTCGCCGCGGACGGGGTCTACCAGGTGGGCGTGACCGTCGTGACCCGCGACGGCCGCGTCGGCACCACCACCCGCGCCGTCACCGTCGAGTCGCACGACGTGGCGATCACGAAGTTCACCGTGCCCTCCTCGGCCAAGGCCGGGCAGAGCAAGCCGGTCACCGTGCGGCTGGCCAACACGCGCTACCGCGAGTCCGCGACGGTCGACCTCTACGTGGACAACGGCCAGAGCAGGACCCTCGTGGGGACGACCACCCTCGACGTCCCGGCACGGGAGACCGGCAAGGTCGACGTCCCGTTCTCCTACACGTTCACCGCGGCCGACGCCCTCATGGGCAAGGTCGCCTTCCGGGCCGTGGTCCGGCTGCCGTACCCCGTCCGCGACGCCAGGCCCGCGGACAACGAGGTGATCGCCCTCGCCACGACGGTGAAGCCCGGCACCACGGCCATGAAGTCCGCCTGACCCGCGACCTCCCGGAAAGGAACATGATGACGCTGTCCACCGGACGGCGCGCCTCCGCGCGCCCTCGAACGCCGCTCATCGCCCTCGTCGCCGCCGTCGTGGCCCTGCTGGCCCCCGGTGTCGCGCACGCCGAGGCGCCGTCCAACGACGACCTCGGCTCGGCGACGCCGGTCACCGCGCTGCCGTTCGCCACGACCCTCGACACCGCCGAGTCCACAGTGGACGACGACGACCCGACGTCCTGCTACGGCTACACCAGGAACACCGTGTGGTTCGACTACACCGCCGAGCGGGACGGGATGGTCAGGTTCGTCGCGTCGGGCACCGGGTTCTCCCCGCTGATCTCCGCCTACACCGGCGTCCGGGGCGACCTCGACCTGGTGGCGGGCTCCTGCTCCTACGACAGCGGCACCCCGCGGACCTTCCAGGTCACCGCGGGCACGTCCTACCACCTGCTGGTGGGGGCCTTCTACTACGGCGGACCGGTGTCCGTGCGGGTGGAGGCCGCGAGGCCCGCGCCCAACGACGACTTCGCCTCCGCGCAGGCGCTCACCGGTCCGCCCGCCGTGGTGGAGGGCGAGCTGGGGCCGACCTCCGTCGAGCCGGGTGAGCCGGTCGCGAGCTGCGACCGGTCCGCGGACCGGTCCGCCTGGTATACCTACACCTCGCCGACCACCCGGTCGGTGGCGCTCGTCGCCACCGCCTTCCGGCAGCCGTCCGTCGCGGTGTACCGGGGTAGTGCTCTCGGTGGACTGTCCGAAGTGGACTGCGTGCCGTCGCGGTACACCACGGCGGTGTTCACGGCGGTCGCGGGGGAGACCTACCGCATCCGGGTGGCCGAGGAGGCCGCGAGCGCCGGCTGGTTCGAGCTGCGGATGACCACCGCGTCCCCGCTCCGGCCCGATCCCTGGTTCTCCCCGGCGCGGCCGTCGGTGTACGACGACGTCGAGGTCTTCCCGTCCTCCGGCGACCCGCTCGGCCGGGACCTCGTCGGCGGCGAGGTGCGGTTCGGCGACGGCACGTCGGCCGCCATCACCGGCGAGCGCGTCCGGCACCGGTACGCCGCCGACGGCACCTACACCGTCGAGGTGACCGGCACGACGTCCGACGGGCGCACCGGGACGGGCTCGGCGGAGCTGGTGGTCGAGACGCACGACGTGGCCGTGTCCGCGTTCACCGTGCCCGCCTCGGCGAAGGTCGACCAGACCGGGCGGCTCACGGTGTCGGTGGTGAACACCCGCTACGCCGAGACCGTGCGGGTCGACCTGTTCAAGGTCGTGGACGGGCAGCCGCGGCAGATCGGGCAGCTCACCCAGGCGGTGCCCGCGCGGGCGGGCGGCAAGGTGGACTTCCCGTTCGCCTACACCTACGGGCCCGCCGACGTGGGCGCGGTGGTGTTCAGGGCCGTGGCGGTGATCCCCGACCGCTACCAGGACGCCAGGCCCGCGGACAACCAGGCGACCGGCACGACGACCGTGCGGGCGAAGCTCGCGGGCGTGCGCTGACCGGTCCTGATCGGACGGACGTGCCCGGTGCGACGCTGTGCCGCACCGGGCACGCTCCCGCTACGGGGCGGTGATGGGGCTGTCCAGCCCGTCGGTGGACGAGCGCGGGGTCAGCCTGCTCGCCGCCGGGGCGGGGGAGGGGAAGCCGAGCACGGCCAGCTCGCCGTTCACGCCGTTCTCCGCCTGGCAGTCGGTGGTGCAGGCGGTCGGCGGGTTCGCGACCTCGGTCGCGTCCTCACCGGTCACCATGCCCATCCGGCCGCCGCTGGCCACGTCCCAGACGCTCACGCCGCCGCAGTGGTCGCGGGTCTCGGACAGGCCGAGGGCGTTGGTGAAGTCCGGTCCGCAGGACGCCTGCCGGATCCGGGTGGCGACCTGGGCGCTGTCGCGCAGCACGAGCTTGGGCGCGCCGTCGTCGGCGATGTTGACCCGCGGCGCGACCTGCACGCAGAACTGGTCGGGCGGGCCGGTCGCGACGTCCGTGCACTGCGAGCCGAGGAACTTGCCCAGCTGCGCGCGGAACGCCGGGTTGTCGTAGTAGAAGGTGTTGTCCGCCAACGTGTGCACGATCCGGGTCCGCGCGCCGTCGCCGCGTTCGGGCTCCATCTGGAAGATCCCGCCCTGCGCGCAGTCCTTCGCGGTGATCTTCACGCTCAGCCCGCCGGTGCCCTTGCGGCTGATCTCCACGGTCTCCTTGCGCACCCGCAGCTCGATGCCGCCGGTCATGGTCAGGCCGCGGTGGTCGGGCACCTTGCTCGCGTACACGGGGGTGGCCCGCCCGCCGGTCATGTCGCCGACGTTCGCGGCCCCGGTGAACCCGTAGTCGTAGACGCCCAGCGTGGCCGGGTCGACGTCGAACCGGGTGTACTTGCCCTGCACGGTGAACCGCCCCGCGGGCGCGGGCACGGTGCCGCGGAACTCGTTGCTGCCGCTCTTGCCCAGCACGGTGAACCCGCCGCCGTCGCAGAACTTCGAGCTCGCCGCCGAGGCGGCGGGGGCGGTCACGAGGGGCGCCACGGGGACGAGCACCACCACCGCGAGCGCGGCGAGGGTCTTGGTCCGGTGTGAGGTCACGGTCGCTGCTCCTCGTCTGCGGCGCCCGAGCGGCGCCGACGGACCACTATGCCCAAAGTGGTTCAACGTTCAACCAAGTGAGACGTGGGGAGACAGCGACTCGATAGAACGGACGAACGGGAGCTACCTCCCGTCGCGGTCAGCGCAGCAGCACCCGCAGCACGACCTCGGCGCGCCGCGCGTCGGGCTGTTCGTCGATGAGCACGCGGGTGTGGATGTAGGACTCGGTGATGCGCGCGGCGGTGTAGGCGAGGTCCTCCAACGGGATCTCCGTCGAGACCAGACCCGCCGCGCGGTCCTCGGAGATCAGCTCGCGGATCAGGCCGAGGTACCGCTGCTGGTACTCGCCCGACGTGCTGGTCAGCAGACCCAGCGCGAACGCGGGCTCGTCGCGCAGCAGCTGCCGCATGCCGGGGTGGTTGTTCACGTCGCGGACGAACGCGGTCAGCGCCGCGGCGGCGCGCGGACCCTCCGCGGTCTCGGTGCGGTAGCCGTCGAACGTCTTGCGGGTGGCCGCCCACAGCACCTCGGTGATCAGCTGCTCGCGCGACCCCACCCAGCGGTACAGGGTGACCCGGTTGACGCCCAGCTCGTCGGCCAGCCCCTGCATGTCGATCCGCTCGCCGGTCGCGAACCGGCGGCGCGCGGCCGCGAACGCGTCCATCACGGTCGGCCGCGACGACGTGCCGCGCAACGCCCTGTCCAACGCGGTGACCTGCTCCTGCTCGTCCACGGTGCCCCCGTCGATCCCTTGCCCACCCGTGTTCGGCGAGCCTAGAGTGTAACGACTTCCGTGGTGTGTTGCAGAAATGCACCATGATCGCTCAGCGTTGCGCGAGAAGGGCTTGGAGCCATGGTCGATGTGTCAGGGAGCTGGGACGCCCGGTTCGAACCCGTGAAGGACGCCCTCGCCCGTCAGCTGGAGTCGGGCAACGAGCTGGGCGCGAGCGTCGTCGTGGACGTGGGCGGCACGACCGTCGTCGACATCTGGGGCGGCTGGCGCGACACCGCGCACACCTCGCCGTGGACCGAGGACACCATCACCAACGTCTGGTCGACCACCAAGACCGTCACCAACCTCTCCGCCCTCGTGCTCGTCGACCGCGGCCTGCTCGACCCGTACGCGCCCGTCGCGAAGTACTGGCCGGAGTTCGCCGAGAACGGCAAGGAGCGCATCGAGGTCCGGCACCTGCTCAGCCACACCTCGGGGGTGTCCGGCTGGGAGGCCCCGTTCACCGTCGAGGACATGTACGACTGGGGCACTGCCACTCGGCGACTCGCCGCGCAGAAACCCTGGTGGGAACCGGGAACCGCCTCGGGCTACCACGCCAGCAACCAGGGCCACCTCATCGGCGAGCTGGTCCGCAGGGTGACCGGCACACCCCTCAAGGCCTTCGTCACCGACGAGCTCGCGGGCCCGCTCGGCGCCGACTTCCAGATCGGCGCCCTCGAGTCCGACTGGCACCGCATCGCCCCGGTCGTCCCCCCACCCCCGCTCCCGTTCGACCTCGCCGCCATGGACCCCGAGGCCCCCATGGTCAAGACCTTCACCGCTCCCGCCACCGACGCCTCCACCGCCAACACCCCCGGCTGGCGCCACGCCGACATGGGCGCCGTCAACGGCCACGGCAACGCCCGCTCCGTCGCCCGCATCCTCAAGTCCCTCGCGCTCGGCGGCACCGTCGACGGCGTCCGCCTGCTCTCGCCGGACACCATCGACATCATCTTCGACGAACAGTCCCACGCCCCCGACCTCGTCCTGGGCGTCCCCCTCCGCTTCGGCATCGGCTTCGCCCTCCCCGAAACCCAAACCGTCCCCTACGCCCCCCAGGGCCGCGCCTGCTACTGGGGCGGCTGGGGCGGCTCCGTCATCATCATGGACCTCGACCGCCACGTCACCATCAGCTACATGATGAACAAAATGGCCCCCGGCATCATCGGCTCCGACCGCTCCCAGGACTACGTAGAAACCACCTACGCCTGCCTCGACTGAAAGTCCACAGTGGAGCCAAGCCAAAGAAGCAGGGCAAAGCAAGAAAAACTCACCGACCACAACGAACCGAAACCGAAACCGATCACGCTCGACCACAACGAAATCGAGCCCGCCCGTCCGCCAGCGGCCGACTTGACTTGGGGTTTTTGGGCTTAGACTTGCGTCGGCGGGCAGGCTCTACCACCTGCCCTTTTTCGCCCGACGAAGCCCAAAAAAGGGGCCCCAAGTCAAGTCGGCCGCACCCCCCACGGCCGCAGCGACACCCCGCTTGAACCCTCTGCGGCTATACCCGTTTGACCCTCTGCGGCGATACCCGCTGTCGAGCAACCGCCCAACCAGACCCGTTGTCCCCTCAAGAAACCCACCTCCACACCAACGGCGGCCGTCCTCCCTTCGGCAACGACGCCGCATGCTGCTCCGTCCTCTCCAACCCCGGTATCCGATCCATCGTCCTCCCCAGGTTCGCCGGGTACGGTCGATCCCCCGTCAGCACCTCCGTCACGTCCAACGCCTGCGCGGTCGTGAACTCCCTCCCCAGCAGCCCGGACGTGAACGCCGTGTCCCGCCACAGCCGGTCGGCCAGCAGCGGCCTGCAGTCGGCCACGATCCGGTCGTGGTCGAACGCCAACGGCGGCACGGCTGTCAGCGGTACCCACGTCGGCCCCGCACCGCCGAGGTGGGCGGGGTCCACCGTGGCCCACAGGGCGATGGAGAGCGTCGGCCCGCGCGGGTCGCGCGACGGTTCGTCGAACGTGGCCAGCTGTCCCGTCGCCGTCATCGCCTCCTCGGCCACGCCGAGCTTCCCGGTCACCGCCCGCCGCGTCGCGTCGCGCAGCCGTTCACCCCGACCGAGCAGCACGCCGGGTAGCGCGAGCTCTCCGGCGAACGGGTCGAGCGCGCGCGGTGCGACCCCCAGCAGCACCGCGCGCGTCGCCGGGTCGAACCTCAGCGCGAGCACGTCCACCGACACCAACGTCGACTCGATTCGGGGCGCGTCCATGCCCGGATTCTCCCGCACCTCAGCGCGGCACCGGGGTCCGGACGGAGTAGTTGTCGCGGTCGGCACCCGAAGCGGTGACCGCCACCGGCACGCCGAGCGCCCCCTCCAGCCACGCCACGGGATCCGGCATGGCCTCCAGTTCCGGGACGCACCTGGTCAGGAACCCCGTCGGGTCGGAGCGGTCGGGCAGTGCGGTGTACCGCGTCGAGTCCGCCCAGTACGCGGTCGCGACCCACGAGGTGGGTGCGTCCAGGTGGGTGACGGCCAGCCCGTCGACCCCGCCGCACGCGGCCACGGCGTACCGCAGCAGCACCGCGTCCAGGTGTCCGGCCCGCCACGCGCCCTGGTACTCGCCGGTGCCGTTGTGGCGTTCGGGGAACCGGGGGAGCAGCGCGGCGTCCTCGGTCGGCAGCGGCCCGGCGCCGTGCCGGGTCTGGTAGGTCCGCGTCACGCCGAGGACGCGGGCGGACCGGCCGCCGAGCAGGGCGCGGGCGTTGTCCGGCGTGACGGTGGACCACGTGGTGTGCGGGTGGAACCCTCGGTGCTCGTCGAGCAGGACCCCTTGCGCCCCTTCGAAGACGAGCCGCCCGGTGTCGGCGAGGCGGCCCACCTCGTCGCCCGAGGTCGTCCGCACGGCGTCCGCGAACGCCCGGTAGAGCGACACGAGCTCGTCGACCGAGTGCCCGTCGCCGACCAGCGGCGCGTAGCACCGCGCCAGCGCGTCGAGCTTGCGGCGCAACGCCTTCGGGTCCGCGCAGTCGCCCACGGTCGGGGCGGACCCCGGCGTGCCGGGCACCTCCTGGCCCTCCACGACGTCACCCGCCGCGGCGCCCCGTCGTTCCAGCAGCGCGTACCAGGCCGTCTCGCCGATGCCCTTGCCGCACGAGCCGTGCCTGCCCTCGCCCCTGGCGTCCTCCCGCGCCCGGTTCGCGGCCACGTGGAACGGCGTCGTGAGCAGCGCGTCGGCGTCGACCGACACCATCCCCAACGGGTCCTCGACGCCCAGTGCCGCCAGCTCGCGCGACTCGGTGGCCAGCGCGATCGGCTCGACCAGCACGTGCCGGGACAGGAAGGTCGGCACGCCCGCGAGCGTGCCGGACCCGAACTGGCTGAACGTGTGGTGCCGGTCGCCGACGACCACGTTGTGCGCGGCTTGGGCGCCGCCGTTGAACCGCACCACCGCCGTCACCGGGCCGTCGGCGCACAGCGCGTCGACCACCGCTCCCTTGCCCTCGTCGCCGAAGCCCAGCCCGACCACGACGACGTGCTCCCCGGTCCCCACGTCAGGCCAGCGTGACGTCGTCGGGGCCGTCCAGCATCGGGGGAGTGCCCGACCTGGTGAGCGCCTTGGCGCCCGCGCCGACCTGGACCAGCGCCTTGCCGACCGCGCGGCTCTCGGCCGCCGACCCCACCTCGGCGAGGTCCACCATCGCCTGGTCGAGGTCGACCACGCGCTCCTCCAGCCCGATGGTCGCGGCGATCAGCTCGCACACCGCGCCGGGGTCGTCCAGCTTGAGGAAGTTCTGGCCGAGCACGTCGCGCCAGTGGTCGGCGATGGCGGGGTCGTCGTAGTAGGAGGACTTGTTCGGCAGCACGAAGTACACGTGCCACTTGCGGGCCAGCTCGCGGTACACCGACACGGGGTCGACGTCCTGGCCGAGGTCGTCGCCGATGACCCGCTTGACGTGCCGGGCCTCCAGCCGCGGCTTGTTGAGCTCGTCGCCGATGATGAACAGGTACCCCTTGCGACCGCGCTTCCGCCACGCGTCGGTGACGACGTGCCGCGCCATGAAGTACGCGGCCAGCTCGTAGGACTCGCTCTTCTGGCCGCCGCCGTTGCCCTCCAGGAAGATGTCGCGCAGCTGCTCGTCCATCCGGTTGTCCGACTCGAACTGGCCGACCTGGAGCGGCACCCGGTCGCTGTCGGCGTCGCCGATCCCGCCGAACAGCAGCTGCGGGTCGGCCAGGTAGCCCTTGCGCCGCAACAGCCCGTGCAGCTTGCCGAGCTTGCCCTGCATGATCTTCGGGACGCTGCCCATCGAGCCGGTCACGTCGAACAGCACCGCGATCGGTGTCGAGTCCGCGTGGTCGGGCGAGTCCCGGCACTCGCGGGCCGTCACGCCGAACGGGTCCATCGACGGTGCCGCCTTCCACGTCGCCGACGGCGTCCCGCGCATCGCCGAGGTGTAGCCGAAGTCGTCGATCCCCTTCGCCGCGCGGAAGGTCTTGGCCGCCGCGTAGGCGTTGTCGTCCCAGCTGCCGTGTCCCATGGTCAGGCTCCTGTCTCGAGGTTCGGGAGGGCGAACGGGCGGAAGACCCGCGCGCCGTAGAGCTCGTCGAGCAGCTCGTCGTACTCGTCCAGCAGGTCGACGGCGTCCGGCCGTCGTGCCGGGCGGTCCTGCATGCACCCGGTCGCGAACGCGCGCTGCCGGGTCTCGCCGCGCCCCAACAGCTCCAGCATCAGCGCGTGCGCCATGTGGACGTCGGTGGCGGTGGTGACCGGCGACCCGTCGAGGACCTCCGGCGGGTAGGCGATCGCCTTGCTGGTCGCCAGCGGCCGTTGCCCCGTCTCGACGGCGAACGACCAGCCGACCAGGACGACGCCGTGCTCCTCGGGGTGGACCAGCACGTTGTCGGCGGAGATGGCGCCGTGCACCAGACCCAGCCGGTGCGCGCCCGCCACGGCCCGCAGCAGCCTGCGGTGCATCCACGCGTAGTCGCGGCCGTCGAGTCCGGCGGGGAACGCCCGCCGCACCCGCGCCAGCGTGACGAACCCGTCGACCAGCGGCTCCAGGACGGTGAACGCCCGGTCGCCGCGGACCACGTCGCCCGAGCTGTCGGTGATCCGGGGGTAGTAGGGCCGCAGCCACCGCTCGCGGTCGGTGAACCGGCGCAGCGCCCGCAGTGCCCGCCCTTCGGCGTGCAGCAACGGGTTCAGCGCCGGGTTGCGCACCACCTTGACCACCTGGGGACCGTCGGTCCGGTACACGTTCGCGACGCTGCCCACCGCGTGCAGCCCGCCGACCCGGTAGGTCCCGGTCGCCGTCCGCAGCTCCACCGCCGTCGCCCCGCACCACTCGCGGTGCAGCCGGGTCAGCTCCGCCGACGCCGCGTGGGCCCGCCGGTCGGCCGGTCCGACCACGTCGGGGTGCAGCACCGCGGCCAGTCCCCGGTAGTGACGCCGAGCCCCCTTCCGGAGGTCCGCATCCGTGGTCGGAGGTCCGAAGAGGTCGGTGGGCGAGGTGGCCCGCTCGACCTGGTCCAGTGCCTCTTGCCTGGTGAACATAGTTTGAGTCTATGTAACTCAAACCTGGAGCGCAACTGTGTTCCGGACGACAGTGGACGGACGGGGTCAGGCGCCGCCGGGGCCGAAGCGCTCGGTCCTGATCCGGGCGGGGTCGTGGCCGAGGTCCACGAGCAGGTCGGCGGCGGTCTCGACGAAACCGGTGGGGCCGCAGACGAAGCAGTCCGGCGCGAAGTCGGCGGGCCAGCCCGCGGTGACGAGGTCGGCGGCGCCCAGGCGCTCGGGAGGGCGGGGCCAGTCCTCGGGGGCGTTGCGGGTGTAGAGGTAGGTGACGTCGAGTCCCGGAACGGGACGGCGCAGCTCGTCGACGTAGAGGCGGTCGGCCGGGCGGCGCACGGAGTACAGCAGCCGGAACGGCACGGGGGAGCGGCGGGCGCGGATCATCGCCATCAGCGGCACGATGCCGGACCCGCCCGCGAGCAGCAGCACCGGCGCCGTGCTCTCCGGGCGCCACACGAACCAGCCGCCGATCGGGCCGCGCAGCTCGAACACGTCACCGGGCTCGGGGACGCTCGTCAGGTACGGCGACACCTCGCCGTCCTCGACGCGCTGCACGGTCAGCTCGACCCGGTCGCCGTCGGCGGGCGCGGCAAGCGAGTAGCTGCGCTGGGTGCTGTAGCCGTCCTCGGCCGTGAGCCGCACGTCCACGTGCTGCCCAGGCAGGTGGCCGGGCCACCGCGGCACGTCCAGCACGAGCGTGCGCGCGACGGGCGTCTCGTCCCGCACGCCGACCACCTCCGCGACGTGCCAGGGGAGCCTGCGCACCACGTCAGTCGCCCTGGTAGCGCTGCTCGCGCCACGGGTCGCCGTAGTCGTGGTAGCCGACGGCCTCCCAGAACCCCGGCGAGTCCTCCCGCATGAGCCGGATGCCGCGCACCCACTTCGCCGACTTCCACAGGTACAGGTGCGGCACCAGCAGCCGGGCCGGGCCGCCGTGTTCGGGGGCGAGGTCCGCGCCGTCGTAGCGGTGCACGATCCAGGCCTGCCCGTCGAGCAGGTCGAGCAGCGGCAGGTTCGTGGTGTACCCGCCGTAGGAGCGCACCATCGCGTAGTCGGCCGAGGTCTCCACGTCCTCCAGCAGCACGTCGAGCGACACGCCCTGCCACCGGGTGCCGAGCTTGGACCACTTGGTCACGCAGTGCAGGTCCACCTCGGGCTTCTCGTGCGGCAGCGTGAGCAGGTCCCGCCACGTCCAGGTGTGCTCGACGCCGACCTCGGTCGTGATCGTGAGCTCCCACCGGTCCGTCGACACCCGCGGTGTCGGACCCGTGGACAGCACCGGGAAGTCCTCGGTCAGGTACTGGCCGGGCGGCAACGCCGCGTCCCCGCCACGAGGTCTGCCCCGGAACCCGCGCGAGACGATCGCCACGGCCCTCTCCTCTCCTCCGTGGCGGCCAGTCTTCCCGCTCCGGCGCGGATCGGCCCGGTGACGTGGCGCACCCCGGCGTGGCGCCGCGGGGTCCGCGGCGCCACGAGGGGTCAGCCCGCGGCGTTCATCAGGTCCACGGCGCTGTGCTGGCGCGCGCCGTCGCTGACCTGGAACGGTCCCGCCCACGGCTGGTCGTAGGAGTCGGCGCCGGAGCGGTCGCGGCTGTACGCGCTGTCGGCCTGGCGTTGCAGGTACGCGGTGTAGGGGTGGTCGGACAGCGTCCGGTTCAGCGCCGCCAGGCCGCGGGCGTAGACGCCCTTGAACGACGGCACGTCGCCGCCGCCCCCGTTGTCGAACAGGATGCCGCCGGGGTTGAGCGAGGTGCTGCCCGTCGAGGCGTTGGCCATGGTGCGGGCCTTGGTGAGGAACGCGGCGTCACCGGTGGCGCGGTTGAGCTCGGTCAGCGCGGCCAGCGGCACGCCCTGGTTGTAGCTCCACGTGGTCTGGTTGTTGTTGGCGCAGCCCGAGGTGAGGCCGTCGTTGACGAGGTTGGAGCCGTTGATCATCCCGCTGTTCTGGAACCAGGTCCAGCCGGTGCGGGCGCGTTGCAGGTAGACGGTGTCGCCCGCGATCCTGTTGTGCAGCGCGGCGTTGATCTGCACGTAGAGCGCGTTGGTGATCGCGTTCTTGTACGTCCGGCTGGAGCTCCACCACACCCCGCCGCCGCAGGTCGAGTCCCAGTAGAGCTGCATGTGGTCGGCGTCGGTGCGGGCGGTGGAGAGGTACCTGCTGTCGCCGGTCAGGTCGTAGGCGTCGATCCACGCGAGACCCCACCAGGCGACGTCGTCGTTGTAGGCGTTGATGAAGTTGCCGTCCCAGGCGGTCCGGTTGAGGTCGTAGGTCCTCGCGATGGCGTAGCGGTAGCTGCCCATCCCGGTCAGCCTGGCGTTGTCGACGACCGCGGTCAGGGCGTTGGCGGAGTTCCACCAGCCGGTCGTGTCGAACAGCCCGTTGCCGAGGTTGTAGCGCTCCATCAGCGCGGTGGCGGCGGCGGTGCGGCGGTTCCCGGCGTTCCACGTCGTGCGGTACCAGGCGGTGCAGCCGATGGCGGTCGACCCGGCGGGCTGGCCGCAGGCGCGCAGCAGGCCGACGCCGAGGTTGGCCCAGTCGTCCACGTTGTACATGAGCGTGCGCCAGTCGCCGAAGCCCGCCGGAGTCCTCGTGTCACCCAGCTTCGAGCCCGAACCCCAGCTCACGCCCGCGTCGAACGAGCGGTCCAGCCACACCTCGTCGCCCTGGGCGGCGGGGGTGATCCTGGCCCACCCCATGGCGTCGGTGTCGTCGAAGTGCATCGAGACCTGCTTGCCGCCGACGGTCGTGGTCTGGGTGACCCGGTCGGCGGGCGCGAGTCCGGGATCGCGGGCGTCGCAGTACTTGTTGCAGATGGCGGCCTCCGTCGACGGCGGGGCCTGCCCGGTCGACGAGGGGCCGCCGGTCGGGCGCGCGGAGGTGGTGTCGGGACGGGTGGCGGACCGCTGGGCACTCGGCGGCAGCGCGGGATCGCGGGTGTCGCAGTAGTTGTCGCAGGCGGCCGTCGGTGGTGGTGGCGCGACCGCGGCGGGCTCGGGCGGGACGACCACGACGAGGGACAGGACCAAGGACGTGAGAACGGCAGCGTTCAGCACGAGACCTCCCGGAGCAGGGGTGGGTGGCCTGAAATGTGAGAGCGCTCTCAATTCGAGATTAAAGTTCGGTGACCAATGGAGTCAACAATCCGGACAGGCCAGGTTTCCGGACATCCGGAGGGAACGCGGGGCAACCTTTCCCGTTCCTCCGGCGTACTCGCCCCGGAAGTGTCGTAACGGAGATCCTGGGGGATGTCGTGGTGAGAGGTTTTCGTGCCAGAGCCGTGGTGGCCGCGTTCGCGGCGGTCGCGGTGGTGGTGGCCGGTTCGTCCGCGGGGGTCGGTGCCGCACCGGCCCCCGCGGGGGCGCTGGACCCGGCGGCGGTGCTGCCGTCGGTGCGGTACCTGGTGAAGACGTTCGGCGTGTCCGAACGGGAGGCGCTGCGGCGGTTGGAGCTGCAGCGCGAGGCGGTGCGGCTCGACGAGCGGCTGCGGCGCGAGGCGGGCGCGGAGTACGGCGGCATGCGGCTCGACCAGGAGGCGGGCGGTGTGCTGGTGGTGTCGATGACCAAGGCGGCCGCCGCCGAGCCGTTCCTGGCCGGGCTGGACCGCGCGCACGTGCGGACCGCCGAGGTCCGCTACTCGTTGGCGGACCTGGTGAAGACTCGTGACCGGATCGCCGCGCAGGTCGGCACGGGCTCGGACGCGGTCTACCTGCCCGCGGTCAGCGAGGCGGAGAACCGGGTCGTGGTCTGGGAACGCGACTGGGTCGCGAAGGAGAAGGCGGTACCGGGCGTCTCGGCCACCTCGGACGCGGTGCGGCGCGCCGTCTCCGGTGAGCCCGCGGTCGTCCGGACGCTGGTGAAGCCGACCCCGTTGGCCTCCACCCCGGACGTGGACTGGGGCTTCTGCCACCCGCTGTACTGCACGGACTACGGCCCGATGCGGGGAGGTCTGCGGCTGGACATGAAGCGCGACAACGGGACCTGGGGCGGGTGCACCAGCGGGTTCAACCTCCGCTCGACCGGTGGCGGGTTCCCCGGCAAGGCGTGGGTGCTGACCGCGGGCCACTGCATGGCGACGAAGACGAACAACACGCCGACCCAGCACAACGGCAACGACGTGCTGGCGCAGCACGGGATCGAGAAGAACTCCTACCCCTACGACTACGCGGCGCTGCCCTACGTCGACGCCGCCACCGCGACCACCTGGCTCGACGGCCAGCCCGGTCACAACCGGGTGCTGACCTACTGCCGCAACGGTGGCCTGGACAGCGACGCCGACACCCCGTGCGGTCAGCAGGCGACGTCGGTGGACGAGTACATCACCGGTACGCACGCGCTGGCGGAGGTCAGGGCGGGCTGGGTGGTGTGCGCCACCGGGTCGGGGTCCAGCGCGGTGAACTACCCGGACTCGGTCGACAGCGGCGCGGGTGTGGACTACCTCGTCGGCACCCGGTGCGGCCGGGTGCTCTCGACCGACGTCGGCATCAACACCGACCTCTGCGCCCGCGCGGGCGACAGCGGCGGACCGCTGTTCAGCCAGGTCGACCACACCGCGCTGGGGATCCTGGAAGGCAGCCAGCAGAGCCGTTCCGGTGCCTGCCAGTCCGGTGAGCTGAACAACTACGTGCCGATCGACACCATCACCACGGACCTCAGCGCCAGGGTGGCGGCGCAGGGGTCGGTGTTCTCGGTGATCACCACGCCCACCGGCTGAGCGCGCGACGGGCTTGCGGCGGCCGCGGCCGCCGCAAGCCCGCACCGGTCAGTCCAGGTGGAACCGGGGGTCGGTCGCCAACGCCGTGAGCTGGTCGGTGCTCAGCGGCAGGGCGTCCAGCGCGGGCAGCTTGCTGCCGCCGAACGCCTTGGCCTGGGCGACGAGCACCACGGTGCCGTCGGCGTACCGGTAGGCGACGAGCTGGTCGAACCCCTTCTGGTCGCCGGTGCCGTCGGAGGTGAGCACCCCGACCTGCACGCCGTTCACGTCGACGACCGCGCAGCTGCCCTTGGCGCCCCAGCTCAGCGTGGTGGCGCACGGGTCGGCCGGGAGGTCGTTGCCCGCCGTGGTGATCTGCAGGTGCACCGCGCCGGTCTTCTCCCCACCGGTCGCCACGACCGGCGTGGACGCCAGGTACTCCCACACCTGGCCGCCGGTGTCGGTGTACTTGTCGAACTGGGACTGCGTGCGGCTCGTCGCGTCCTGGAGGCTGTCGACGCCCTGCAGCCCCTGCGGGAGCGCCGCCCGGAGACCGGCCATCAGTCCCGCGCTCTTGTCCGCGCGGGGGCCGTTCGTGGCCGTGCGGTCGGTCTGCCCGTCCGGCCAGCTGGTCTCGGTGCTCCCGGACCCGGCCGCGGGCTGCCCCACCGCGGTGCCGGGCGCGTTGGCGGCCTTGTCCCCGGTGAGCGGCACCTGCACGTCCGTCCCCTTGCCGGGCCCCGCGACCTGGAGCTGACCACCGGTCAACGACGGCAGGTACGTGGCACCCACCGCGATCCCCACGACCGCCAGACCCGCCACCGCGCCGCCCCAGGTGGCGCGGCGCTGCCGCTGCGCCTTCCGGCCCGCGGCCACGGCGGCACCGGTGTCCATGGGAGGCGGGGGGCTGCTCGCCACCATCACGTCGCGCAGTGCGCTGGTGAGTTCTTGCTCGTTCATCGGACCCTCTCCTGGTATTCGTCGGCGAGCCTGCCGCGCAGCGTCTGCAGCCCCCGCGCGGCCTGGCTCTTCACCGTTCCCGTCGTGCAGTTCAACGCCCTGGCGGTCTCCTCGACCGACAGGTCCTCCCAGTACCGCAGGACGAGCACCGCCCGTTGCCGGGGCGCCACGTGCGTGAGCGCCTCGATCAGCAGGAGCCGGTCCTCCGCGGACCCGCCTCCCGGTGCCTCGGAGTCCGGGGTGAAGTCGGCCTGGCGCTCCTTGCGGAACCAGCCCCGCCGGGTGTCCGAGACGAACGTGCGCACGAGGATCTGCCGGGTGTAGGCGTCGAGCACCTCGTGCCGCGAGATCCGCCGCCAGGCCAGGTACAGCTTGGTGAACGTGGCCTGCACGAGGTCTTCCGCCCGGTGCCAGTCACCGCACAGCAAGTACGCCGTACCGCGCATGGCGCTCGACCTCCCCGCGAAGTACTCGGCGAACTCGGCGTCCCGATCACTCATTCGACTCCTCCATCGTGCGGTACCGCGGTAGTCACGCTCGCGGAGCCGGATTCGGTTGCACCGGGGGAGGGGAAGTCCCGACCTGGTTCGCACGACGGTGGGCGCACGGTCTCAGGTGAACACCTTGGTGAGCTC
This sequence comes from Umezawaea tangerina, assembly GCF_003002815.1. Classification (GTDB taxonomy): domain Bacteria; phylum Actinomycetota; class Actinomycetes; order Mycobacteriales; family Pseudonocardiaceae; genus Umezawaea; species Umezawaea tangerina. The sequence continues at coordinate 103,208 of NZ_PVTF01000013.1, forward strand.
GATGCGGGAGCGGATGCCCAGCTTGGTGAAGATGTTGCGCAGGTGGTGCTCCACGGTCCGCTGGCTCAGGAACAGGCGCGCGGCGGCCTCGCGGTTGGTGGCGCCCTCGGCGACGAGCCTGGCGATCTGCGACTGCTGCGGGGTCAGCTCGGCGACCAGACCCGCCTGCGGCGAGGACGTGGTGTCGCCCGCCCCGCGCAGCTCGGCGCGGGCGCGGTCGGCCCAGTAGTCGGCCTCGTGGTGCTCGAAGTGCCGCACGGCGTCGCGCAGGAGTTCCCTGGCCTGCTTGGGTTTGCGGTTGCGGCGCAGCCGGGTCCCGTGGAACAGCTCGGTCTTGGCCAGCTCCATGGTGGCGCCGCCGACCTCGTGCAGCCGGATCGCCTCGGTGAAGTGGTCGTCGGCCTCCGCGCCGTCGGACACCAGCGCGTGGCAGCGGTGCGCGAGCGCCATCCGCGCCGGGCTCTGGCTGCTGCGCGCCCACCGGTCGTAGCGGCGCAACGCGCCCTCCGCCGTGGACGTCCGCCCGCAGGCGACGGCCGCTTCCACGAGGTGCGGCGCGGCCATCGCCTTGATGCCCGCGTGCACACCGCCGGACGCGATCGGCGGGATGCGGCGCAGCGCGTCGGCGGGCCGGTCGCGGGTCAGGTCCACGCACACGAACGCCCACGCGCCGATCGTGCCGCACCGGCCGAGGCCGCGGTGCTCGATCTGCTCGGCCGCGGCGCCGATCCGGTGCACGGCGGTGTCGGCGTCCCCGCGCAGCGCCGAGAGCAGGGCGAGCACCACCAGGTGGTCGACCACGGCGTTGTGCTGGCCCGCGGCGGTGGCGGCGTGCACGCCCTCGAACGCCGCGGTGAGCGCGACCGAGTGCTGGTCCACCATCATCGCCGACAGCGCGCGGCAGGTCAGCGCCCACGGCACGAGCGTGGTCAGCCCGCTCTCGCGGGCCGCCGCCACGCCGCGGCCCGCGAGCTCGTGCGCCTTGTCGGCGTCGCCGAGGATGTAGGCCGCGTGCCCGCCCCACACCTTCCCGTGCGGGGTCGGGTCGAGGTCGGCCAGCTCGACCACCGACCGCAGCGCGGGCAGCGCCTCGTCGTGGCGGCCCGCGTAGCTCGCCGCCGTGCCGACCAGGTGGTCCAGGACCAGCCGGGTCGTGGCGGGTTCGCCGTGGGTGCGCAGCCCGGCGGCGAAGTCGGCGATCCGGCCGTGGATGTGGTGGGAGCCCGCGATGGCGGCGGCCTCGCCCGCGAAGCCCAGTGCGAGGATCGCCAGCCCCCGGTTCGTGCCCAGCAGGTCGCCCGCCGCGCGCATGAGCCTGCGCGCTGCCGTGTCCGGCTGCCCGTTGCCCAGGTCGAGCCCGCCGCGCACCACGTCGGCGAGCGCGCGCAGCTCGGAGGCGTCCGACAGCGGCGCCGCCTCGCGCAGCAGCGCCCGCGCCCGGTGCGGGACGCCCCGCTTCCAGTGGTCGGCGGCCGAGGCGACCAGCCGCCGCGCCCGGTGGTCGTAGGCGGTCGTGAGGGAGGCCGCGCGGCCGTGGTCGCGGGCGGCGGCCGCGAAGTCGCCGCGACGACGGGCCAGCGCCGCGGCCTCGGCGAGGTCGTCGGCCTGGGCGTCGCGCGCGCCGGGCAGCAGGACGGCCTCGTGCCACGTGCGCCGCGGCCCCGGCGGGAGGAGCTCGGCGAGCGCGGCGTGCGCGGCGTAGCGGGCCGAGAGCGGCAGCTCGGCGCGCAGCGTCTCGCGCACCAGCGGTCGCGGGTCCATCAGCGCGGACGCCTCCTCGACCGCCGCCACCCCCAGACCGGGCAGGCGCACCAGGGTCTCGACGTCCACGTCGCCGTCGACCACCACGAGCGCGAGCGCGTGCCTCGCCGGGGCGGACAGCACGTCCAACCGGTCGCGCAGCCGTCGGCGCAGCGAGCTGCCCTCGGGCAGGCAGCGCGGCGCGGGCACGGCCCCGCCGAGCTGTTCGCTGGTCAACGAGCACGACAGCTCGACGAGGGCGAGCGGGTTGCCGCAGGCGGTGTGGGCGAGGTCGTCGGCCAGGTCCGCGGACAGGCCGGGCCGCAGGTCGCGCAGCACGCGGACGCTGGTGCCGTGGTCGAGCGGCTCCAGCTCCACGCACGGCAGGCCGAGCGCGCCGCCCTCGGTGGCGACCAGCACGGCCACCGGCTCGTCGTCGACCTCGCGCACCAGGTCGAGCAGCGCGTCCAGGTCGAGCCGGTGCGCGTCGTCCACACACAGCAGCACCCGGCGGCTGTCGGCGGTGAAGTCGGCGGCGGCCTGCCGGGCGGCCCGCAGCAGGGAGGTCTTGCCCGATCCGGGTTCGCCGCGCAGCACGAGCACGCCGCCCCGCCCCGCGCGGGCGCGGTCGAGCACCGCGTCCACGGCGACGCGCTGCCGATCCCGTCCGAGCAGCATGTCCCAGTTGTCCCACATGACGGGACCGGTGTGAAGCGCCGAAGGTTCACCCTTCACCGAGGGCATCGGGTCGGGGGAGCGGTGGTTGCACCGATGGACCGACAGGTGGTCGCGGTGGTCGGGGTTGCGGTGGACCGGCACATCCGCCGATGCGGGTGGCGGTCGCGGTCTTGCAGGGTCAGCCGTGCTGATCCCCCTGCACAAGCGAGGTGCGATTCACCGTGCGACTCCGCAACCTGATCCCCGCGTTGGCCGTGCTGCTGGCCGGCGTCTCGGTGGTACCCGCCATCGCCGCGGCCAACCCCTACGAGCGCGGTCCGGCCCCCACGACCTCCAGCATCGAGGCGACCCGCGGCACGTTCGCCACCGCCACGACGACCGTGGCCCGCTCGTCGGTGTCCGGCTTCGGCGGCGGCACGATCTACTACCCGACCGACACCAGCGCCGGCACGTTCGGCGGCATCGCGATCTCGCCCGGTTTCACCGCCTCGCAGTCGAGCGTGAGCTGGCTCGGCCCGCGCCTCGCCTCGCAGGGCTTCGTCGTGTTCACCATCGACACCACCAGCACGCTGGACCAGCCCGACAGCCGCGGCACCCAGCTGCTGGCGGCGCTGGACTACCTCACCGGCAGCAGCGCGGTCCGCACCCGCGTCGACGCCACCCGGCTCGCCGTCATGGGCCACTCGATGGGCGGCGGCGGTTCGCTGGCCGCCGCGCGCACCCGGCCCGCCCTGCAGGCCGCGATCCCGATGACCCCGTGGCACACCACCAAGAGCTGGTCCACCGTGCGCGTCCCGACGATGATCATCGGCGCCGAGAGCGACACCACCGCGCCGGTCGCGCAGCACGCGGAGCCGTTCTACACCAGCATGACCTCGGCGACCGACAAGTCCTACCTCGAGCTGAACAACGCGAGCCACTCGGCGCCCACCAGCTCCAACACCACCGTCGCGAAGTACAGCCTCTCCTGGCTCAAGCGCTTCGTCGACAACGACACCCGCTACGACCAGTTCCTCTGCCCCGGACCGTCCGCGGGCACGCTGGTCGAGGAGTACCGCAACACCTGCCCGCTGTCCTGATCGTTCGGGACACCCCCGCCCGGACGTCGCGGCAACCCTGCAGCCGCGACGTCCGGGCCGGGCCGTTCTTCCGGAACCCTCCGAGGGCGTGGCCTCGCCGGAAGGGGGAGGAGGTGGAGGCCGGTGGGCCTCCACCCCTTCACCCGATCGTGCAGCCCGCCCCGTTCAGCGTGAACGCGGTCGGCGCCGCGGTGTCGCCGGTGTGCGTGGCCTGCAACCCGATCCCGGTGGACGCGCCCGCGGCCAGCGCCCCGTTGTAGGAGACGTTCTTCGCGGTCACCGCCCCGCTGGTGGGGGAGTAGGTCGCGCTCCAGCCCGAGGTGATCGTCTGCCCGGACGGCAGGGTGAACCCGAGCGTCCAGCCGTTCAGCGCGGTGGTGCCGGTGTTGGTGATCGTGATGGTGGCCGTCAGGCCGGTGTTCCACGCGTTGACGGTGTAGCCGACCTTGCACGCGCCACCCGGCTGGTTGGGCGTCGTGGTGGTGGTCGTTGTCGTCGTCGTGGTGGTCGGGCCGCCCTGGTCGAGGCCGAAGAACTGGATGACCCGCAACGCCATGCCGGACGCGAGCACGTTGTGCCCGGTGCCCTGCAACGAGATCCCCTCGACCTTGGTCCCGTACCTGGTGCGGGTCCAGCCCGACTGCGGGCTGTCGGTGGACGTCGGCGTCGTCGACAGGCCGTGGACGTTGGTCCACTGGTCGATCTCCTCGCCGAAGTTCGGGTACCGCAGCGTGTCGTCCGCGGTCCCGTGCCACAGCTGCACCCTGGGCCGCGCGCCCGAGTAGCCGGGGTAGGCCGACCGGGCGATGTCACCCCACTCCTGCGGGGTCTTGAGCACGGTGCCGTTGGCGCACGCGCTGTTCCACCCGGAGCCGTCCGTCGTGGCGAAGCACCCGTCCGGCACACCGGCGAACGCCGCGCCCGCCTGGAAGACGTCCGGGTAGTCGGCCAGCATCACGTTGGTCATCATCGCGCCGGAGGACACACCGGTGACGAACACCCGGCTCGCGTCGCCGTTGTAGCGCTGCAAGGTGTAGCGCACCATCGACATCAGCCCGACGGGGTCGCTGCCGCCGTCGCGCTTGAGGGCCTGCGGCGAGGACACGTCGAAGCACTGCCCGCTGCGCGTCGCGGACGGGTAGATGACGATGAACCCGTACTGGTCGGCGAGGCGGGCGAACTCCGAGCCGGAGTAGAACGCCGGTCCGGTGCCCGTGCAGTAGTGCACCGCGAGCAGCACGGCTGGTTGGGCCGCCACGCGGTCGGGCACGTAGATGTGCATGCGCAGGTTGCTGGGGTTCGTGCCGAACCCCGTCACCTCGGTCAGCGTCGCGGCCGAGGCCTGCGGCGCGGTCAGCACGGCGATCACCGTGGCGAGCGCGGTCACGAGGGCTCCGAGTGCTTTGACCACGACGCCGCCGCGGCGGGCGGGGCCCGTCGACGCGGGGCGCCGGACGGGGGGAGAGGTACTGAGGTGCATCCTTCCTCCTTGAAGGATGGCGGCCAGGGGCGCGTTCACGGTACTGCCGGGTCGTCGTTGCCGGACGCGTAGTTTCGGGTGGTTTCGAGTCTCATATGGTCATCTGAACAGCAAGAACAGGGAATTTGCCACAGCACGGTGATCGAAACTTTCACATATGTGGCGAAACTTTTGTCCGTCAGGTGTCGGTCGCGGCAGGGGACGGCTCAAGCGCGTCGAGCACGGCCCGGACCGCGGGGCTGGTGTCGGCGCTGCGGCGCCAGGCCGCGTGCACCGCGCGGGTCGGTCGACGGCGCAGCGGGTGGGAGACGAGCCCGTCACCCAGCGGGGGGCGGGCCAGCCGGGGGACCAGCGCGAGGACACCGCCCGCGGCGACCAAGGAGAGCTGGGTGGCGAAGTCGTCGACCAGGTGGCGGACGTCGGGCTCCTCGGGGGCGTCCGCGAACAGCCGCCGGAACCACTGGTGGCACACGGTTCCCGGCGGGCTGGTGACCCAGGCGTGGCCCGCCAGGTCGGGGCCCGTCAGCGGGCGGTCGAGCAGCGCGAGCGGGTGCGTGCGGTCCATGACGACGTCGCCGACGTCGGTGTGCACGTGGTGGCGGGTCAGCGACGGCGGCAGCGGGACCGGCAGGCCGTCGGCGTCGTGGACCAGCGCCAGGTCGGACGTGCCCGCGTCGACGCTGTGCAGGGCCTGCTCGGGGTCCTGTTCGGTGATCCGGACGGACAGCTCCGGGTGGTGCGCCGCGAGCCGCGTGACGGCGGGGGCGAGCAGGCCGCGGATGGCGGTGGAGAAGGCGGCGACGCGCACGACGCCGCGGGGCGCGCCCCCCGCCACCGACCGGGCCGCCTCCGCGCAGCGCTCCAGCGCCTGGAACACGGCGGGTGCGGAGTCGACGATGGCCTGGCCGGCGGGCGTGAGGACGACGCCGCGGCCCGCCTGCGCGAGCACGGGCACGCCCAGCCGTCGTTCCAGGCGCTTGATCTGCTGCGACACCGCCGAGGCGGTGAAGCCGAGCTCGTCGGCGGCCCGTGCGAGCGTCCCGAGGGCGGCCACCGACCGCAGCGCCCGCAGGGTCCCCACGTCGATCATGAAGCCAGGCTACGCAGTACCCGCAAGAAACCTTCGCTGGACCGCACCTGTCGTGGTCGGTCACGGTGGACCCATGACCGACTCGCCGCACCTGTCCTTCGGCTCCAACCTCGTCGCCATGGTGACCCCGATGCGCCCCGACGGCGCCGTCGACGACGCGGCCGCGGTCGCCCTCGTCGACCACCTGCTGGCCACCGGCTGCGACGGGGTCGTCGTCGCCGGGACGACCGGCGAGTCGCCGACGCTCACCGAGGCGGAGGTGACCCGGCTGGTCCGCGTCGTGGCGGAGCGGTCGGCAGGCCGCGCCAGGGTGACCGTCGGCGTCGGCACCTACGACACGGCGGGCAGCGTGCGCCGGGCGCGTGCGGCCGAGGAGGCGGGAGCGGACGCGGTGCTGCTGGTAGCGCCCTACTACTCCCGGCCGACCCAGGCCGGGGTGGTGGCGCACTGCACGGCGGTCGCCGACGCCACCGGGCTGCCCGTGATGCTCTACGACGTCCCCGCGCGCACCGGCATCGCCTTCGCCGAGGCCACGCTGGTCGAGCTGGCGGACCACCCGCGGATCCGGGCGGTCAAGGACGCCAAGGGCGACCTGTTCGAGGCGATGTCGGTCATGTCCCGCACGGCGCTGGCCTACTACTGCGGCATCGACGAGCTGAACCTGCCCTACCTCGCCTGCGGTGCCGCCGGCGTGCTCAGCGTCGTGGGCAACGTCGCCGCGGACCGCAACGCCGAGCTGCTCGCCGCCGTCCGCCGCGGTGACCTGGAGGCGGCGCGGGCGGTGCAGACCGCGCTGATCCCGTTGGTGGACGCGGTCATGCGCACCTCGTCGGGAGCCGTGATGGCCAAGGCCGCGCTGGTCGAGCTCGGGATCATCCCGCACGCGACCGTGCGCCTCCCGCTGCTCGAGTCGCCGCCGTCCGACCTCCGGCGGCTGACCGACGCCCTGGCCGCCGGTGCCGTCCTGGTCTGACCCTCAGCCCATCGCCAGCGACACGCCGATCGCGGTCATCACGGCCGCGATCGAGCCGTCCACGAACCGCCACGCGACCGGGCGCGACAGGACCGGGGCGAGCTTGCGGGCCCCCAGCCCGAGACCGGTGAACCACACGGCGCTGGCCGCCGTCGCCCCCGCGCCGAACAGCCAGGGGCTCGGGTCGTCGTGGGCCACGGTCCCCAGCAGCAGCACCGTGTCCAGGTACACGTGCGGGTTGAGGAACGTCATCGCCAGGCACGCCAGCAGGGTCGCCCGCAGCGTGGCGGGCGGGAGGTCCAGCGGCGTGAGCGAGCTCGGGCGCACCGCGCGGCGGGCGGCCAGCACGGCGTAGCCGAGCAGGAACGCGGCACCGCCCCAGCGCACGACCGTCAGCGCGCCGGGCGCGGACGTCAGGACGGCGCCGAGCCCGGCGATGCCCGCGGCCACCAGCGCCGCGTCCGCGACCACGCAGGTGAGCACCACCAGCAGCACGTGTTCGCGGCGCAGGCCTTGGCGCAGCACGAAGGCGTTCTGCGCCCCGATGGCGACGATGAGAGCGGAGCAGAAGCCGAAACCGGCGAGAGCGGAACCCATGGCGGTGACGCTAGGAGCAGGGGCTCCTGCACTCCAGCTGAAGTTGCTTCAGCACCGTTAGAATGCCTTATGCCGCTCGACCCGGTGCAGCTCGCGACCTTCCAGGCGGTCGTCGACCACGGCAGCTTCGACGCCGCGGCGCGCGTCCTGCACGTGACGCCGTCGGCTGTGAGCCAGCGCGTCAAGGCGTTGGAGCAGGTCGTCGGCCAGGTGCTGGTGCGCCGGACGCGGCCGTGCGAGCCCACGGAGGCAGGCAGGCCGCTGGTGCGGCTGGGCGGCCAGGTCGACCTGCTCGAACGCGAGGCGCTCGCCGCCGCCCGCGGCGCGCTGGGCGGGCAGGCCCGCACCCGCGTGGCCGTCGTCGTGAACGCCGACTCGCTGGCGGGCTGGTTCCTGCCGGTCCTGACCGACCTGCCCGACGTGCTGTTCGAGCTGCGCACCGACGACGAGGGCCACACCGCCGAGCTGCTGCGGGCGGGCACCGTGATGGCCGCGGTCACCTCCGAGCGCACCGCCGTGCAGGGCTGCCGGGTCACCCGGCTCGGCGCGATGCGCTACCTCGCCGTCGCCTCGCCGGACTGCCGGGACCGGTGGTTCGCCGACCGCGACCCCGCCGAGGCGTTCGCCACCGCGCCCGTCGTCTGCTTCGACCGCAAAGACGTCATCCAGCGCCGCTTCGCCCGCTCGGTCACCCACCGCGACACCGACCCGCCCACCCACTACGTCCCCGCCGCGGGCAGCTTCACCGAGGCCATCCGCCTCGGCCTCGGCTGGGGCCTCGTCCCCGAGGGCATCGCCCTCCCGGACCTCGCCGACGGCCGCCTGGTCGACCTGGCCCCCGGCCGCCACCTCGACGTCCCGCTGTACTGGCAGTGCTGGCGCCTGGAGTCGACGGTGCTGTCGTCGCTGACCGCGGCGGTCCGCAAGGCCGCCGCCGGGGCGTTGCGGCAGGGGACGCGCGGGCCGTGACCGGCGGGGCCTACCGGACCGGGGCGAGCTGCCGCAGCATCGCGCCGAACCGCACGCCGAGGAAACCGCCGAGCGCGCCGGACGCCATGCCTACCAGACCGGTGGCCACGACCGTCCCGGCGGCGGGCCACCCGGTGCCGAACAGCACCGCGGTCTGCACGGTGCCCAGCCCCGCCACGGCGAGGCCGAGCGCGCCACCCCGGCCGAGCAGGATCGCGCACAGCAGCACCACCACGGCCATGAGCGCCCCGCCCGCCGCGACGAGGTCGACCGGATCGGCTTCAACCTCGTCCAGCCCGGTGACCGTGACCATGGTGAACCCGACCGTCGTGATCATGATCGACAGCAGCAGCCCGATGTGCGGCGGCGACGCGACCATCGCGTCGAACCCGTACAGCCCGTGCCACCACTGGTCCCACAGGCCGTAGACGAGGAACACCGCCGCGCCGGTGCCCGCGACCAGGTAGCCGACGGGCGCGGCGAACGTGCGACCCAACACGGCGACCGCGCGCCCGCCGACGATCGGGTCCACTACGCGCCCGGCGACGATCGGGTCCACTACGCGCCCGGCGCGGTCGGCCGCCGTGGTGGACAGCACGACCACCAGGCTCGTCAGCCCCGCGACCGCCGTCCCCGAGTACAGCAGCAGGTGCGGCAGCGTGAAGAACGTGTCCGGGCCGACGTTCGTGTGCCACTCCATGTCCCACGCGATCCCGCCGAGCCGCGGCGGGTGCCGGAGTCGCTGGACGTCGCGCTGTACCGGATCGTGCAGGAGATGCTCACGAACGCGCTGCGCCACGGCGACCTGTCCGGTGTGGACGTCGAGCTCTCCTTCACCGGCGACACCCTGGCGCTGACGACGAGCAACCCCGTGCCCGCCGCGACCCCGGACCGCCCCGCGGGCTGGAGGGCATCCGCAGCCGTACCAGGTTGTTCGACGGCGTGACCACCAGCGGCCTCGACCCGGACGGCGGGACCTGGCGCACCGCGGTGGCGTTCCCGCTGGACGCGCGGTCCTGACCGCTCCGGTCGGTGCGGTCCCGGGCCGAGGCGGACGACCCGACGCCGACACGCCGCACCGCCGTCACGGAGAAGGCGAGTTCCTGCCAGGAGATCGGGCGACCGGGACGTCCGCCCGTGCGTTCTTGGGGTTAGTCCACCGACTCCGAGGAAAGGCCATCATGGCAAAGATCATCGTCGCCGCCCCGCCCATCGAGGGGGAGCTGGCACCGCTGCTGCAACTGGCCAGGGGACTGGCCGAGCGCGGTCATCTGATCACGGTGGTCACCGGCAGCCGTTTCCGCGCGCAGGTGGAACAGGCGGGGCTCGGGTTCGTCCCGCACACCGGTACCGCGGACTTCGACATCCGCGTCGTCGCCGAGGACCCGGAGCGGATGAAGCTCGCGCCGGGCCCGGAGATGCTCAACTACGACTGGGCCCACTGCTTCGTGGACCCGATGCCCGACCAGCACGCCGTGCTGCAGTCCTTGCTGGAGGAGGACCCGGACCAGTACCTGATCTGCAACGTCCTGTGGCTCGGCGCGTTCCCCACCGCGATGGGCGCGCCCGGTCTGCGCCCGCGCCGCTGGGTCGCGGTCTGCGCCACGCCACTGGCGATCAGCAGCGAGGACACGTCGTTCTTCGGCCCGGTGCCGGTCGCTCCCGGCGAGGACCAGAAGGCCGCCAACCGCGCGGCGAACGCCGAGTTCGTCGAGCTCATGAGGCCGACCCAGGTCCGGCTCACCGAGGTCCTGCTGTCCCTCGGCGCGACGGAGACCGTCCCCGGCTTCATCGACGGCATCTCGACCGTCCCGGACGTGACCGCGGCGCTGACCGTGCCGGGGTTCGAGTTCGACCGCGGCGACGCCCCGGACTCGCTGCACCTGGTGGGCATCCTGCCCGGACGGAGCCAGGCGGACTGGGAGCCGCCGTCGTGGTGGTCCGATGTGGACGGCTCGCGCCCGGTCGTCGTCGTCACGCAGGGGACGCTGGCCAACCGCGACCTGTCCGACCTCGTCGAGCCCGCGCTGCTCGGGCTGGCGGACCTGGACGTCACGGTGGTGGCGGCGCTCGGCCGCGAGGTCGAGGCGCTGTCCATCCCGGTCCCGGCCAACGCGCGGGTCGCCGAGTTCATCCCGTTCGACCGGCTGCTGCCCAAGGCCGACGTGTACGTCACCAACGGCGGGTTCGGCGGCACCCAGCAGGCGATCGCCGCCGGTGTCCCGGTCGTCGCCGCCGGTGTCACCGAGGACAAGCCCGCCACGGCCGCGCGGGTCGCCTACCGCGAGGTGGGCGTCGACCTGCGGACCGGCAGGCCCACCCCGGAGGCGGTCGCCGACGCCGTCGCCATCGTCCTCAAGGACGACGGGATGCGCGACAACGCGCGCGGGCTCGCCGAGGTCTACGCCGCGCACGACGCGCTCGCCGAGATCGAACGCCTGACCCTCGGCTAGCGCGGTGCTCGGGGCCGTCCGGTGCTCAGGACCGGACGGCCCAGGCCGCGTCGGCGTGCTCGACCATGGCGTGGACGCCGAAGGTCTCGGCCAGTCCGATGAGGACGCGGGTCGGGGTCGACCAGCACCACCCGGAACCGCTCCGCCGGCGCGGGGACGACCAGCAGCCACGGGTTCTGGTCGCAGCCGAAGCCGTGCGCGAGCAGCACCGTCGGTCCGTTCTCGACACCGGTCACGACCACGTTGTCCCCGCCGAGCACGTCCACCGGGCACATCCCGCCGGTCCACACCACAGGGGACCACCGGGGGCGACTACCACCCTGGGGGTCGTCGACCGCCGACCGGTTACTCCACGGCCGTCACGGTGTCCAGCGCCGCGAGCCGCACGTCCTGGTCGTCGTGGCGGCGCAGCTCGCGCAGCAGCGCCCGCCAGTGCTCGGGCCACCCCGTGTCGTGGCCCGCGGCGGCCGTGATCGCCAGCGCGAGCAGGGCCGGGGTGGCACCCTCGCGCGTCAACGTCCCGGCGACCGCGAGCGCCCGTTCGCGCGGCATCCGCCGGACGGCGTCGTGCACACCGGTCGACAGTTCGGCCGCGGCCCGCGCGGCCAGTGCCGGGCGGTCGGCGAGCCGGGCGACGGCGCGCAGCCCCGGCAGCGGGTCGTCGTCCCACGGGACCGCCGCCACCGCGAGCGCCACGGCGGACCCGCGGTGCTCCGGGGCGTGCGCGAGGTCGTCCGACAGCGCGCCCGCGGCCGCGCGCAGCACGGCCGACGGGCGGCCGACCACCATCCGCGCGAGGGCGCCGATCCGCTGCCGGGCGGGCAGGTCGCGGTCGGGCTCCGCGTCGAAGCGGTCCTCGACCGCCAGCAGTCGCGCGGTGGCCTCGCGCAACGGTCCGATGTCGTCGGCGGCCGCGCAGACGTCGACCAAGGCGGCCAACGCGGGCGACCAGGTCGCGGTGTCGTCGAGGTCGGCCACCCGGTCCACCAGCACCGCGGTGGTCCCGGTGTCCCAGCGGGTCCACAGCGGCAGCGTCGGAGCCCTGAGCACTGTCGGGTCGCCGTGCGGAGCCGTGACGACGGCCCGGACGAGCGCCGCGTACCGGGCCCGGTGGCGCGGGGCGACGGTGAACGGCGACCGGTCGAGCACGGTCACCGCGACCGCCTGCTCGTCGGTGGTCGCCTTGGCCAGGAGGTCCCACGCGGCCTCGTCGTCGAGGAACCACTCGGCCGCCCACACCAGCGCGCGCCGCACGTCCCGGTGGCTGTGCGGACCGCCCCACGCCGACGCCAGCAGCGCGGCGGCACCCGGCACGCGGTGCTCGGCCAGCAGCCGGATCGCCTCCTTCCGCGCGGTCACCTTCGGGCCGCCCAGCAGCCGCCCCAGCTGGTCGCCGAGCCGGTCGGGCGCGGTGAACCGGGCGCACCGGGTCGCCGCGTACACCGCCACCCGCGCCCGGTCGGAGTCCACGTGGGACAGCAGGTCGGCCAGCACGTCGCCGGGCTCGTCGGTCCACGCCAGCGCGGCCAGCGCCGCCTCGGCCACCTGCACCTCGCGGTCGCCGGTGAACGCCCGCACGGCGTCGACCGTGCCGGGCACCCGGCCCAGCGCGCGCACCGCGTTCGCCCGCTCGTAGACGTTCGCGCGCCGGTCGCCCGCGAGCGCCGCCAGCTCCGCGGCGTGCGCGGCGGTCTGGCGCGGCAGCCACCGGGGGAAGCAGCCCTCGAACGGCGGCACGTACCGCACACCCCGCTTGAGGAACCGGCCGTGCAGCGGCTTGCCGATCACGTCGTCGAGCAGGTCGGTGCGCCGGAACCCGATGGCGTCGAGCACCGGGCGCAGGGTGATCGTCGACCGGTCGCGGCGGAACACCCGCTCCACCCGCTCGTTCCGGGTCGCGGGAGGGGCGAGCCACAGCCCGACGGCGCGCGTCACCACGGAGTCGTCCTTCGCCGTGCACGCCTTGGCCAGCAGCTCGTGCAGGTCCGGCATGCCCCACGCCCGCTTGCCCAGCCCGGCCGCGAGCGCCAGCAGCACCGCGTACCGGCCGCGCGCCGCGTCCGCGGCCATCCGCCCGCGCAGCGCCTCGAACACCTGGTGCTCGGCGCCGTGCGGCAGCGCCTCGTCGAGGCGGCTCAGGTCGATCCACCCCAGGTGCCTGCCCAGGCCCTCCAACCCGGCCATGCCCGCGTCCAGCAGCTCGGGGCGGCGCGACACGACGCCCTCGCGCACCAAGGCGCCCGCGAGCGTGCCGACGGCGTGCTGCGTGCTCCACGAGCAGTCCCGCGCCTGGGCGGCGTCGACCATCAGCTTGACCAGCGCGTCGGCCTCCGACGGCCGGAACAGCCACGACGGCACGGCCGCGAGCGCGGTCAGCGCCGCCGCCCGCACTGGGTCCTGCTCGTTGGGCAGCCTGGTCAGGGTGCCCAGCAGCCCGGCGAACACCTCGGGGTCGCGGCTCGCCGCCCCCGCCGCGACGTAGAGCGGGTAGGCCGCGGCGCGCTCGTCCGCGGTCGCCCGCTTCGTCGCCTCGCGCAGCACCGGACCCGCCTCCGCCCAGTCCAGCCGTGCGGTCACCGCGAGCCGCCGCGTCGGCTCGTCGGCGTTGGCGCGCAACGACAACAGCCTGCGCGCCTCGGCCGCCCTCGCGGCCCTGGGCAGCTCGTCCAGCGCGGCCAGCGGCACGTCGGCCCGTCCGCCGGCGCCCGCGTAGACCGCGGGGCGCCGCGACGGTGCCAGGACGTGCAGGAACCGCACCAGCGGAGCCCCGTCGAGCAGGCGCGCGAGACCGACCAGCTCCGCGTCGCCGAGCCCGGACAGCGCCCGCCACAGCGAGCGGCGGTCCGGGGTGCTCCCGGTGCGGCGCGGGTCGAGCAGCACCCGCACGACGCGCTCGGGGGAGTGCCGGGCCAGCACGCCCATGGCGGCGGTCAGGCTCCACGGCAGCGGCGCGTGCGGCAGCGTCCGCTCCACCAGGTCCAGCACCCGCGCCGGGCGCCACTCGGCCGCCGCCGCGATCCCACCGCCCAGCCGGGCCCACACCTTCGGCCACCACGCGGGCGTCATCGCCGCCAGCTCGGCGTCGACCAGGTCGAGCAGCTCCGCGGAGTGGCGTCGGCCGATCGCGGTCCAGTTCGCGACCGCGTGCGCCAGGTCCGGCAGCACGCCCGCGACCACCGGCGTCGAGCACGCCACCAGCAGCGCCGCCGCCTCCTGGTCCCCGAACCGCGCCCGCACCTCCGGCAGCAGCGCGTCGGCCAGCCCGGTCGCCCGGCGCCGCCGGACTCCGTTGTAGAGGGTCCGGCGCAACGCGGTCGGCAGGTGCGGCAGCCTCTCGACGAACACCTCGGCGGGCAGTCCCAGCCGGACCGCCGCGCCCAGCGCGTGCGCCACCACGGCCGTCTCCCGCGCCGCCAGGCACTCCGCCACGAACCCGCCGTGCCCGGCCACGTACGCCATCTGCAGCGCGATCCGCCGCGAGTGCGCGTCCCCGGCCAGCTCGCGCAGCAGGTCGTCCAGCTCGGCGGTCCCCGTCAGCCGCCGGGCCGTGTCGGACAGGACCTTCTGCCGGACGCCGAAGGGCAGCGGGTCGATCGTGCGGAGCAGACGTCGCGCGGAAGTGGTCACGGCCCGTGATTCTCGTGTCCGGACGGGCCGGTCGCCAGTCGTTTACCCGGACCCACCAGTCCCGCGGTCGCTCACAGCACGGCAGGTGTGGGAGTCAGACCCCGGTACCGCAAGAAGTACGCCAAGCACTGGAGGTGACGCCGCCGCGCCCGGCCCGCGGGAGCGGACCGGGCGCGGCGGGTGTCGGGTACGGGTCAGCTCGGACCACCCGCCTTCGCGGGGCGGCCGGCAGCCGAGGCGCCGCCGGTGATCACGAAGCCCGAGCCCGGCTCGACCAGGATGTCGCCCTGTGCCGAGTTGGTGATCGTGACGTTCGTGAGCGTGGCGCTGCCGCGGGCGCCGCTCATCGCGAGGATGCCCGAGCCGTTGTTCGACCTGTCGATCCTGACGTTGCTGATCGCGACCCCCGGCATGGTGCCGCCGCCGGTCTTGAACTGGATCCCGTCGTAGGTCGAGTCGGAGATGTCGGTGTCCCGGATGGTCACACCGGTGATGTCCTTGCTCGCCGCGAACAGGGTGAGCGCCCCGAACTCCTGGTCCTCGCCCCAGAACACGCCGCCGCAGCGGTACAGGGCGTTGTTGGCGATCAGCGTCGTGCCGGAGAACGGCAGCGGGTCGTGGTCGGTCGCCAGCATGATGCCCGGGTAGTTCATCGTGTCGTACACGAGGTTGTTCTCGATGGAGTTGCCGTAGCCGCCGTAGATCGCGATGCCGGTGGCCCGCCACGGGAGCTGGACGGTGTTGTTGACGAAGTGGTTGTCGTGCCCGATGTCGACGTTGGGGTCCTTCACGTACCGGTTGGCCCACACCGCCATCGCGTCGTCGCCCGTGGTGCGGAACGACGAGTCGAACACCTTGGAGTTCCTGGTGCCGTTGGAGAAGTTGATGCCGTCGGCGTAGGTGTCGCGGATCCGCATCCCGCTGAACTCCAGGCCGTCGGCCGGTCCCCACAGGTCGGGGATGTTGTCGTAGTCGCGGCCGACCCAGACGCCGACGTTGGCGTGCTCGATCCACACGTTGGAGATCTTCGTACCGGTGCCGAACCGGCCGTTGAGGCCGACCCCGCCCTCGGCGTTGCCGTCGCCACCGCGGATCCGGCCGGAGCCGAAGATGGCGATGTCGGAGATCTGGGTGTTCTTGTCGATGTCGAAACCGAAGTTGCCCTCGTGCGGGTGGTTGATGCTGCCGACCGCGTTCTGCGGCTCGGTGAGCGTGTAGAGCTGGGAGCGCCACATGCCCGCGCCGCGGATCGTGACGTTGCTGATGCCCACCTGGTTGTACTGGCCCCGGTTCAGCGGGTCGTCGGTCAGGATCTTCTTCTCCTGCCGCCACTGCCCTTCCGGGATCCACACGCAGCCGATCACGCCGTTCTGGTCGTCGGTCACGGCCCGCTGGATGGCGTCGGTGTCGTCCACGCCGTCGTTGGGCACCGCGCCGTAGGACGTGATCGACGTGCAGCCCGCGGGCTGGCTCGTCGCGGGCGCGACCTGCTCCAGGTCGACCAGGTCCAGGATGTAGAACGACGCGGTGTCCGTCGCGTCGCGCTGGAGCTTGAACCTGGTGCCGGGCGGGTAGCTCGTGGACAGCAGCGCGTGCGACTCGTCGAACAGCCGGCGCGCGTCGGCCTGCGGGGTGTTGGTCAGCGCCTCGGGGCCGTCCACGTTGCCGTAGAGCCAGCTGTGCCTGGACGACAGCGTCAGCTTCTGCGCGAACACGTCGTTGACGTAGAGGCTGATCGTGGCGTCGATGCCGCCGCCACCGGGGGCGTCGGGGATCGAGTTGCGCACCACGATCGAGTTGGCCTGGTTGGTCGAGGTGACCTCGACGAACTGGCCGGTGCCGGTGAGCCGCACCGACTGGCGGCCCGACGACTCGGTCGCGAAGTTGGTGTGCCCGAACGTGCGCACCGCGTCGGCCGTCAGCAGGGTCCCCTGGTAGCGCCCCGCCTCCGCCTCGTACTCGGTGTAGGGCACCGCCGCGCCCCGACCGACCACGATGGACCGGGTGAACGAGTTGTTGTTCTCGTTGGTCTCCGCGACGGTGTTGGTGGCGTCCGCCGTGGCCGTGATCGTGGCCCCGCCGGAGGTGGCCGTCCAGGTTCCGCTGACGGCCACGGTGACCGTCGCACCCGCGGCGACGGCTCCCGCGGTGCCGTTGAGCGTGGTGCCGCCGACCGCCACGCGGGTGACCGTCCCCGCGGCGACCGCGCTGGTGCCGCGGTTGTTGACCGCCACGGTGAACGAGACCTGGGCACCGACGGCCGGGTTCGGCGGGGTGGTGGTGACGCCGGTGACCTGGAGGTCCGGCCCCGGTGCCTGCGCGACGACCAGCTGGGTGGCCGCGGTGAACCGGTTGTTGGTGTCGTCCTGCTCCACGACGGTGTTGGTCGGGTCGACCAGCGCCGAGACGCTGTAGCTGCCCATCGGCCGAGTGCCGACGGCGGCCGAGACGGTGGCCGAGGCTCCCGCCGCGAGCGCGCCGACCGGCGTGCTGCCGACGACCGCACCCGCCAGGCTGAAGTCCACCGTGGTGGCCGCGGCCGCCGCCGTGCCGTTGTTCTTCACGGTGGCGGACAACGAGATCGCGCTCGTCTCGTTCGGCGACGCCGGTGTCCAGGTGGTCGCGGTGACCACCAGGTCCGGGTTGGGCGCCGGGGTCCCGACGACCTGGAGCTCGGCGACCTGCGCGCCCGGAGCGCCGCTGTTGGCGGTGAAGCGCAGCCGCAGGTCGGCGACCCGGCCGGTGACCGGGATCGTCACCGTGTTCTGCGAGGCGGGGGTGAACGTGTAGGTCGCCAGTGCCTTGAGCGAGCCGAACGACGTGCCCGACTGCTCGCGGCCCAGCACCTCGAAGCTCTGCGTGCGTGTGCCCCACGCCGAGTCCGGGTTGAGCTTGACGACCACCGACGAGACGTCGGCGTTCGACCCGAGGTGCACGGTCAGCGTCGACTCGAAGCCCGCGGACTCCCAGTAGGTGGTCGTGCTGTCGTCGTTGGCGTTGGCGGCGACGAACGAGAACGCCGTGGACGACGCCTCGATCGCCTTGCCGCGGGCCAGGTTCGAGCCCGAGCCGACCTGGCCGGTGCGGGTCACGTGGTTGCTGTCGGGCGACTGGTTGCCCGCCGCGTCGCGCGCTCGGACGTAGTACTCGACCGTCGCGGTGGTCGGCTGGGTGTCGGTGAACGTCAGCTGGGTGCCGGCGACGGAGGTGGCCTGGCCGTTGACGAAAACGTCGTAGCCGGTCACTCCGACGTTGTCGGTGGACGCGGTCCAGGTGAGCCTGATCTGCCCGGTCGTGGGCTGGGTGAAGGCGAGGTTGCCGGGTGCCGTCGGGGCGGTCGTGTCGCCGCCGCCCTGGCCCGCACGGGTCACGTGGTTGCTCTCGGGCGACTGGTTGCCCGCGGCGTCGCGTGCCCGGACGTGGTACTCCACCGTCGAGGTGACCGGTTGGGTGTCGGTGTAGGTGAGCACGGTGCCCGCCACGGTGCCGCGCAGCTGGCCGTTCGCGTAGACGTCGTAGCCGGTGACGCCGACGTTGTCGGTCGAGGCGACCCAGGTGAGCTTGACCTGGCCGCTCGTCGCCTCGGTGAAGCCCAGGTCGCCCGGCGCGGTCGGCGCCTGCTGGTCACCGGAGGTCGGCCCGTAGACCTCGAGCTCCGAGACTTGGCCGCCCGGCTGCACGGAGTTGGCCGTGATGGCCACCCGGACGTAGCGGGTGGTCGTGGCGGTGAACGGGATCGTCACCGCGTTGCCGTTGGCCGGGGCGAAGCTGTAGGCCGCCGAGCCGACCAGGTCGGTGAACGACGTCCCGTTCGCACTGCCCTGCACGGCGAGGTTCTGGGTGCGCGACCCCCAGGAGGCGGGCAGCCGCAGCACGACCCGGTTCACCCCGACCGAGGCGCCGAGGTCGACCTGGAGCCACTGCGGGAACGCGTTGTTGGTGCTCTCCCAGTAGGAGTTCTGGTTGCCGTCGCCCGCGTTGGAGGCCGGGTACTCGCCGTGGGAGCTGCTGGCCGACATCGGCCTGCCCGCCGCGAGGTTGCCGGTGGCCGCGTTGGCCCCGTGGACCTCGAGCTCGGAGATCTGCGCGGCGGGCCAGCCGGTGTTGGCGGTGACGTCCACCCGCACGTAGCGGACGCTCGCGGCGGTGAAGTCGATCGTGGTGGTGTTGCCCGCGGCCGGGTCGAACACGCGGGCCGCCGATCCGGCCAGCGCGCTGAACGCGGTGCCGTTCGAGCTGCCCTGCACGCTCAGCGTCTGCGTCCGGGCACCCCACGACGAGGGCAGCCTCAGGACGACCTGGTCGACGTCGACGGAGCCGCCCAGGTCGACCTGGACCCACTGCGGGAAGGAGTTGGACGGGCCTTCCCAGTACGTGTCCTGGTTGCCGTCGTTGACGTTGGACGCGGGCTGGTTGGGGTTGGCCGCGCTCGCCGCGGCGGTCTTGCCCGAGGCCAGGTTCGGGCCTCCCGCGGCGACCGCGGTCGGGGGCGAGATGCCAAGGGTGACCAGGCCGACGGCGAGGAAACAGCCGATCAGCCGCCTGCTGACTTGCTTCCGGATCATGGCGTCTTCGTCTCTGTCGAAACGGCAGGGTGGGTGCCGCGGCACCCGTCCCGCGTGACGCGTTGGGCGGATGGGCGCGGCGTTGCGCGTGCTGTCGTGCGCCGGGTGGGCGGGAGGTCAGGGGCGCCGTCCGGCGGCGGGGTGGGGGTTCTCGCAGGTGCGGGCCTTCGCTGGGCCTCCTGGTTCACGGAATGGTGACCAGGATGCAACAGGACGTGAACTGAACGCAATAACTTGACTGGATGACGTAATTTTGCGACTGCCCGGCTGGCGGGTGCGCTCCTCCGTTCGCCGTCGCGAAAATTGTCGGACCCCGTCGGTAGCTTCCGTGCCATGCCGACCGCGTCCTCCGCCACGCCCTTCGCCGACCGCTCCGACTTCGACCGAGCACGACGTGCTGGTGCAGCGGGATGACCACGAACCTCGACCAGGGAGCCTCGCTCTGCCTGTCGTCCCCATCTAGCGCGGACGGCGGGCAGAGCGGGCGGTCGCCGGTCGGGGATCCTGGTCGACAGACTGGCCTCGTCGCAGCGGCGGACAGCCCGTCCCGCCCCCGTGTGGTCGTCTCGGTCGTGGCGACCGCGGACGGGCGGGTCGCGCTGAACCGCGCGGAGCGGCTGCTGGACGAGGCCGTGAATCGGCGGTGGAGTGGTGCGTGGCCCGCTGACGCCGCACAGTTGGTGGCGGCGCGGTCGGCCGCGATCGAGCGGCGGCACCACCCGACCGTCGTCCTGGAGGGCAGCGGCACCTTCGTGGGGGACCACGAGGAACCGCCGCCCCTGCCGTCGACCACGGCGCCCGCCGCGGAGCTGCGAACGGACTTCCTCCCGTTCCGCACCCCGCGGTGGTTCGTCGTGGTCGACGGCCGAGGACGGATGAGGTGGACCCGCAAGGGCGACGCGGAGACCAGCCTGCTGGTCCTCGTCTGCGGGTCCACGCCCCTGCCGTACCTGGCCTACCTGCGCGCGGAGCGGATCCCGTACCTCGTCGCGGGCACCGCGCGGGTCGACCTGGCGGCCGCGCTGGGCAGGCTGAGGTCGGAGCTGGGCGCCGGGTGCGTCGTGTCGCAGGCGGGCGGTGGCCTCAACGGCGCACTGCTGCGCGCGGGCCTGGTCGACGAGCTGCACGTGGTGACCATCCCGGCGCTGGTGGGCGGGCTGGGCACACCGTCCGTCGTGGACGGGCCGCCGCTCGCACTGGGGGAGGCACCGGTGCGGCTGCGCACGGTCGACGTCGTGGTGGGTGACCACGGCACCGTCTGGGCGCACTACGAGGTCTCCGGCTGATGCGATGATCCCCGCCGTGCAACGACTGGCGGAGTTCGTCGAAGCGGAGGTCGCGGCCGACCGGCTGCCCGGCGCGGTGGTGGGGGTCGTGCACCGCGGGCGCGAGGTCTTCTTCGAGGCGTTCGGCTTCCGGGACAGGGCGAGGGGAGTCGCGATGACGACCGACTCCCTGTTCTGGGTCGCGTCGATGAGCAAGCCGATCACCGCGGCGGCCGCACTGCTGCTGGTAGAACGCGGCAGGCTGGCGCTGGGCGACCCGATCGGCGCCTACCTGCCCCAGTTCGCTGGCCGGTCCGTGCAGCCGACGGTCCTCGACCTGCTCCGGCACACCGCGGGCATGCCCGAGGGGCTGCTCGGCGACTCGCCGGTGCACGAGCTCTACGCGGACGCCGTCGGCGACGGGATGACGGACCTGACCGGCGCGGAGTTCGTCGACCGGCTCAGCCGCTTGCCGCTGCTGCACGTACCGGGCGCGGTGTGGCACTACGGCTGGGGCGTCGACCTCGTGGGGCTGATCATCGAGTCGCTGGTGGGCACGTCGCTGGGCGACTTCCTGCGCGACGAGGTGTGCGGGCCGCTCGGCATGACCGACACGACCTTCGGCGTCCCGGACGGGCACCGCGACCGGTTCGCCCGCCCGTCGCCGCCGCACGTGCTGCCCGACCTGTCGGTAGCGCGGTTCCACTCCGGTGGCGCGGGTCTGGTGAGCACGGCGGGGGACTACCTGCGCTTCGTCCGGATGCTGCTGGCCAAGGGCGAACCGCTGCTGGGCCGCAAGACCGTGGAGTACATGCTGTCCGACCAGCTCGCCCCCGGCACCGACACCAGCCGCCTGGAGCGGCCCGGCTGGAACCCCGGCCACGGCTTCGGCATCGGGCTCGCGGTCCGGCGGCGGGTCGGCGGCGTCCCCGTCCCCGGATCGGTGGGCGAGGTGACCTGGCCGGGTGCGGGCGGCACCACGTGGTGGGCCGACCCGAGCGAGGACCTCGGCGTCGTCGTGATGGCGCACACCACGGCCGACATCGAGCCCCGGATCCAGGGCACTCGTGCTCGGCTCCCTGCCGTAGCCGCGTCCGACCTGATGCGGCACCACCCCGCCTGCCGACAACGTCCCGGCACGCGGCGGCGTGCGGACACGGGGCCGCACACCACCGCGTGGCGAGGTCAGACCTGGTTCTCGCCGCCGTCGACGTACAGGTTGGCGCCGATGACGAAGCTGCTGTCCGCGGAGGCGAGGAACGCCACGGCGGCGGCGACCTCCGCCGGGTCGCCGACCCGGCCGATGGCGATCGAGGCGCCCGCCTGGGCGGTGAAGTCGGCGTAGTTCTCCTCGCCGACGAGCTCGGAGACCCCCGAGGTGCCGATCGGTCCCGGTGAGATCGCGTTGACGCGGATGCCGCGGCCCGCGAGCTCGTTGGCCCAGGTGCGCGCGAACGAGCGGACGGCGGCCTTGGACGCCGCGTACGCGCCGAACGCCGCCCGACCGTTGTCGGCGGCGGTGGAGGCGTTCAGGATGACCGATGCGCCCTCGTTGAGCAGGGGCAACGCCTTCTGCACGGTCAGCACCGTGCCCTTGACGTTGACGCCGAAGATCTGGTCGTAGTCCTCCTCGGCGAGGTCCTCCAGCGTCGCGAACGAGGCGGTGGCCGCGTTGGCGAACAGCACGTCGAGGCCTTGGCCGCGCTCGCGGACCGCGTCGTAGAGCCGGTCGAGGTCGGCCGGGTCGGTGATGTCGCCGGGCACCGAGGTGACGCCGGGGCCGATGAGCTCGACCGCCTCGTCCAGCTCGGCCTTGCGCCTGCCGGTGATGAACACGTGCGCCCCCTCGGCGACCAGCCGCTTGGCGGTGGCCCGACCGATTCCCCGCGTGCCGCCGCCGGTGACGACGGCGGTCTTGCCTTCCAGCTGCCCCATGCTTCCTACCTCCGTGAACTTTCGTACCGAACGGTACCGAAAGCGACCGTAGCACTTCCGGACCGTTCGGTGCGGAAGGGGTAGGCTCGGTGCCGTGGACACCAACCGGAAGGCGCCGATAGGCAGACCGAGGGGGTTCGACGTCGACGAGGCCCTCGAGCGCGCCGTGGTGGTCTTCTGGGAGCGGGGCTACGAGGGCGCCAGCCTCACCGACCTCACCGACGCCATGGGCATCACCCGGACCAGCATGTACGCGGCCTTCGGCAACA
Source organism: Umezawaea tangerina (assembly GCF_003002815.1). Classification (GTDB taxonomy): domain Bacteria; phylum Actinomycetota; class Actinomycetes; order Mycobacteriales; family Pseudonocardiaceae; genus Umezawaea; species Umezawaea tangerina. The sequence goes on from NZ_PVTF01000013.1 coordinate 125,928, forward strand.
AGGAGGAGCTGTTCCGCAAGGCGTTGGAGCGCTACACCGAGGGGCCTGCCGCCTACGGTGCCCGAGCCCTGGAGGAGCCGACCTCCGAAGCCGTCGCCACCGCCCTGCTGAACGGCTCGGTCCGGGCCGCCACCAGGCCCGGTTTCCCCGCGGGGTGCCTGGGCGTCCAGGGCTCGCTGGCCGCGGGTGATCCCGGCCGGGCCGCCCGCGACGCGCTGATCGACTGGCGCAACGTCGGCTGGAGCCGCCTCGACGAGCGGTTCCAGCGGGCGGTGGACGAGGGGGACCTGCCCCCGCACGCCGACGCCGGGGTGCTCGCGCGGTACGTCATGACCGTGGCGAACGGCATCGCCGTCCAGGCCGCCAGCGGCGCGACCCGTGAGCAGCTCCAGCCCGTGGCCGACGCGGCACTGCGGAACTGGCCGCCCGTCTGAGCGTCCCGGTCGGACCTACGATCGGGTTCCACCCCGCCCGGTCGTGGGCGGGTCGAGGAAGTCGGGGTGCCCCATGACGACGTTGGCGGACGCGGCCGCGCTGTGCCGGGCGGACGAAGGGCTCGCGGTGGTCTCCACGCTGAGCGCGGACGGCGGGATCCAGTCGACGATGGTGAACGCGGCGTTCACCCGGCACCCGCTCGACGACACCGAGGTGGTCGCCTTCGTGACCTACGGCCGGGTGAAGCTCGCGAACCTGCGGGCCAGGCCGCGGATCAGCGTGACGGTCAAGTCCAGCTGGCAGTGGGCGTCGGTCGAGGGCGAGGCCGAGATCGTCGGGCCCGACGACCCGGACGAGCGGATCGACGCCGAGCGGTACCGGCTGCTGCTGCGGGAGGTGTACACCGCGGCGGGCGGTGTCCACGACGACTGGGAGGCCTACGACCGGGTGATGGCCGAGCAGCGCCGGGCGGTGGTGTTCGTGCGGCCCCTGCGGGTCTACAGCAACCGGTGACCCACGCCTCCACTGGTTGACTATCTCCATGAACTGCTCAATCATTTAACTGAGCAACTCAAGCATGTGGGATGGAGCCGTGGTGGACCGGAGTGGTGTCGTGCTGGTGGAACGGACGTCGGTGCGGGTGGACGGTCGGGACCGGACGTTCACGGTGGTGAGCCCGCACGAGGTCGTGCCGGGCGCGCCGGTCGTGCTCCTGTTCCACGGCTCCAACCAGACGGCGGAGGTCATGCGGGCGTTCGCGGGCGGGACGCTCGACCGGTTCGCCGAGCACGGCGGCGCCGTCGTGGCCTACCTCGACGGGTACCGGAGGAACTGGAACGACGCTCGCGTGTCCTCGGCGTTCCCCGCCCGCCGGGACGGCGTCGACGACGTCGCCTTCACGCGCGCGGTGGTCGCACACCTGCGGGAGCGGTTCGCCGCGGACCCGGCGCAGGTGCACGCCGTCGGGTTCTCGGCGGGCGGCGCGATGGTGATCCGGCTCCTGCACGAGGCCCCGGCGCTGCTCGCCGGTGCGGGGCTCATCGGGGCGACCCAGCCGGAGCCCGCGAACCTCATGGCGTTCGACGTCGAGCCCGAACCCGTGCCGGTCGTGCTGTTCCACGGCACCAAGGACCCGCTCGTGCCCTACGACGGCGGCATGGCCAGCCTGTGGGGGTTCCGGCCGCGCGGCCTCGGCCTCTCGGCGCGGGCGACCGCCGCGTACTTCGCCGCCCGCAACGGCATCACCGCCGAGCCGGTGTCGCACGACCTCGGCCACGGGCCCGAGGACGCGAGGACGACCGTCGAGCGGACCGACTACCGGCAGGACGGCCGGTCACCCGTCGCGCTCTACACCGTCCACGGCGGCGGCCACGTGATCCCGAACCCGAAGAAGGCGGTGCGGATCATGGGCCGGTCCACCCGCAACCTCGTCGCGGCCGACGCGCTCGGCGAGTTCTTCGGCCTCAAGACCGGCTGACGGTCAGCGCACCGCCTCCGCGGGCCGCTCCGCCGCGGGGGCGGCGCGCCTGCCGGAGGCGGCCATGACCGCGAGGACGACCAGCAGCAGGGCCGACACGACCAGCACCGGACCGTTCGTGCCCCGCCAGCCGAGCAGCAGGAACACCGTGCTCGCGCTCACCGACGCCGCGACGCTGCTCAGCGACGTGAGGCCCTCGGCGACCGCCTGGATCCGGCCGCCGCGGCCGGGCGGGTAGCAGCGGACCAGGAACGCGGTGCCCGCCAGGTAGAGGAAGTTCCACCCGACGCCGTTGAGCGCCAGGCCGACCAGGAAGTTGACGAACGCCTCGCCCGCGAGCCCGACCAGCGACCCGACCAGGAACAGGGCGGTGCCGATGGCGCTGGTCCACCACGGCCCGATCCGGCTCAGCACGGCGCCGCTGACCACGGCGGGCGCGAACATCCCGACCAGGTGCCACTGGATGATCGCCGCGCCCAGGCTCTCGGAGTGCCCGGCGTGCTGGCTGCCCAGCGGACCGACCGCCATGATCATGGTCATCAGCGCCCCGGACCCGGCCAGCGCGAGCAGGGCGGCCACGAAGTCCTTCGACCGCCGCACCCGCGCGAGCGGCACCGGCTCGGGCTTCTCGGCCTCGACGTCCGGGCGCACTTTCCCGGCCCGCAGCGCGAGCAGGAGCGGCACGTTGGCCAGCGCGTACACGCCGACCATGAGGTAGGCGCCCGCGTACCGGGCGCCGAGGAGGTCGGAGCTGAGGGTGGCGACGAACGGGCCCGCGAACGCCGCGACCAGCCCGCCGTAGAGGATGAACGACAGCGCCCGCTCGCGCTGCCCGTCCGGCGCGCGGTCGGCGGCCATGTACCGGATGTACCCGCCGGTCGACCGGTACGCCCCGACCAGCCCGGTGCCCACGCAGAGCAGCCAGAACGAGTGGGTGGACACCGCCGCCACCGACAGCCCCGCCCCGGCCACGGCGGTCACCGCGCCGCCGACCATGACCGCGATGTAGCCGAACCGGGCGGCCAGCAGCCCGGCGGCGACCGAGCACAGCGTGCCCACGACGGTGATCGCGGCCAGCGGGAGCGTCGCCAGCGCCGGTGTCGGCGCCAGCGACAGGCCGACGATCGCGGTCAGCGTCAGGTCGATGCTGACACCCATGAAGTAGAACGCCTGGCACACCACCAGCAGCCAGGTGCTGCGCCCCACCCTGAACCAGTCCCCGCCCACCGCGTCCCCCGGATCGTCCTCGCCCCTCCCGAAGACCCTTCCACGTCACTCGGACGGGTGATTCGCGGGGGCTTGGTCCGCGTGCTGTGCTGGCGGCCTCCGAGCACAGTGGACGGTGGCCCGATGAGCAGCGCCGGATTCCTCAGCACCCCCGAACCCGACGAGGCGGCGCGGCGCCTGTTCGACGAGGACGTCGCCGACGTCGGGTACGTCATGAACGCGTCCAGGCTGTGGGCCTACCAGCCGGCGACCATGACCGGCCTCTTCGACCTGCTCGGCGAGACGGCGCACGGCCTCACCTTCCGGCAGCGCGCGGTCATCGTCTCGGCCTGCGCGTCCGCGCACGGCGACTCCTACTGCTCGCTGGCCTGGGGCAGCAGGCTGGCAGGCGCCACCGACGCCGAGACGGCGGCAGGCGTGCTGCGCGGTGACGACGGGGGACTGACCGACGCCGAGCGGGCGCTGGCCGCGTGGGTCCGCAAGGTCGTCCGCGATCCGAACAGGACGACCGAGTCCGACGTGCGGGCGTTGCGGGACAACGGCTTCACCGACCGGGAGGTCTTCGCCGTCACGGCGTTCACCGCGCTGCGGTTGGCGTTCTCCACCGTCAACGACGCGCTCGGCGCCCGTCCCGACGCCGCGTTCCGCACCAGTGCGCCCGCGGCCGTCCTCGACGCCGTCACGTTCGGCCGCCCCCTCGACGACGCGTGACCGCGAGTACCCTCCTCCGATGACACCACGTGCACGGACCCGCGGGTGAGCGCCCGGTTCGAGGAGCTCGACTGGCGCCCCACGCCCCTGGGCGAGCTGGTCCTGCGCCGCAGGCGCGACCCGGTGGACGGCAAGGACATCCACGAGATCAAGCTCGGCGGCGAGTTCCTGATGTCCAGCCTCTTCACCGTCGCCGAGGAGGAGCTGTCCCGCCTGGCGCTCGCGGAGCTGCCCGGTACCGACCTCGACGTCGTCGTGGGCGGCCTCGGTCTCGGCTACACCGCCCTCACCGTGCTGGAGCACCCGGCCGTCGGGTCCCTGACCGTGATCGACGCACTCGGCGAGGTGATCGAGTGGCACGAGCGCGGCCTCATCCCGGCGGGCACCACGCTGACCGCCGACCCGCGCTGCGCCCTGGTCAACGGCGACTTCTTCGCCCTCATGCGGTCCCCGGAGGGCCTGGTCCCGGCCGATCCCGGCCACCGCTTCCACGCGATCGTCGTGGACATCGACCACTCGCCGAGGCACCTGCTCCACCCGGACAACGCCGACTTCTACGAACCCGCCGGGCTGCGCCGCATCGCGGCCCTCCTGCACCCCGGCGGGGTCTTCGCGCTCTGGTCCAACGACCCGCCGGACGACGAGTTCACCACCGCGCTCGGCGGCGCGTTCGTCGACGTGCGGGCCGAGGTCGTCAGCTTCCCCAACCCGTTGCAGGACCGCGAGGCCACGAACACGGTCTACCTGGCCAAGGTGCCCTGAGGGCAGACTGCGGGGCATGACCACGTCGAAACCGAAGTCGGACCTCCACCGCTACCTGCAGACCGGGCGCGACGCGCTGGTGTGGAAGCTGCAGGGCCTGTCCGAGTACGACGTCCGCCGCCCGCTCACCCCGACCGGCACGAACCTGCTCGGGCTCGTCAAGCACGTGGCGAGCTGCGAGCTGGGGTACTTCGGCGACACCTTCGGGCGGCCCTCCGGCGAACCGCTGCCGTGGTACGAGGAGGGCGCGGAGACCAACGCGGACATGTGGGCCACGCCGGACGAGTCCCGCGAGGACGTGGTGGGGCTCTACCACCGGGCGTGGGCGCACGCCGACGCGACCATCGAGGCCCTGGACCTCGACGCCCCAGGCCGGGTGCCGCACTGGCCGGACCACCGCGCCGACGTCACATTGCACCAGGTCCTCGTCCACATGATCGCCGAGACCCACCGGCACGCCGGGCACGCGGACCTCGTCCGCGAGCTCGTCGACGGGGCGGCCGGACTGCTGCAGGGCAACGACAACATGCCGCCCGAGGACCAGGCGTGGTGGGCGGACTACCGCGCCAGGCTGGAACACGCGGCGAAGCGGGCCGACGGCCGCTGACCCGCCGTCCCGGCACGCCGCGGCCGGCAGGCGGAACGGGTGCCGGGGCGGAGCCGGTCCACCTCTCCCGCGGCGGACCGCCACGTCGGCGGGCCCACCGCGGGGGTGCACCGGGCCCACCCCGGCGGACCGCCGGTGCCGCGGGGGCGGGAAGCCCTCGCGGCACCGGGACCCTAGGGCGTGTGTCGAAGTCCGTGTTCGCGGTAGCCGGGCCTCAGGCGCGACTCCCATCGAACGAGACTTCGACACACGCCCTAGGAGACGGGCTCGATCCAGATGTTGCGGAACCGCGGGTTCTCACCGGCGTCGCCGTGGTCCTGCAACCTGATGGGACCGGGCGAGGCCTCCTCGGGGGAGCTGTCGCCGGTGGTCCCGTTGATCTCGATGTTGTCGTGCACCACCGTGCCGTTCCACACGACGGTCACGCGGGCGTTGTCGGTCTTGGTGCCCGCGCTGTCGTAGCGGGCCGCCCGGAACGTGACGTCGTAGGTCTGCCACGTCAGCGGCGCGGTCGCCATGTTCCGGTCCGGGGCCTTCTTGGTGTAGATCGCCCCGGCCTCGTCGTTGGCGAGGGTCGTGTCCCCGAAGGAGTCCAGGACCTGCAGCTCGTACCGCTCCTGGAGGTACACGCCGCTGTTGCCGCGCGCCTGCCCGGTGACCTCGGCCGGGTAGTTCGGCTCGTACCACTCGACGTGCAGGCGGAAGTCGCCGAACTTCTGCTTGGTCCGGATGTCGCCGCCGTTGGACTCCATCGAACCGCCCGACACCGGCCAGGTCGCGGCGCCGCCCGCGCGTTTCTCCCAGGCGTTCAGGTCGGTCCCGCCGAAGAGCTGGATCCGCTGCACCGCGGTGACGGTGATGCTGTCCAGGTTCACGTTGCCCGCGTCGGCGTCGTCGAACCGGTACGCGACGGTGTTGGCGCCCGCGTTGAGGGTCACCGTCTCCGGCTGCGCCAACCACGTGTCCCAGTTCGTGGTGCCGGCGAGCCGGACCTGCCTGATCCTGGTGCCGTTGACGTACACGCTCAACGACTTGGCCCCCGGTGCCGGGTCGGGGCCGTTGGAGTAGCGCAGGGCCACGTTGTAGGCGCCCGCCGTGGGGGCGTTCACCGAGAACGTCGTGGTGGCGCCCTTGTTCCAGTAGCCGTCGACGAATCCGGTCGCCGAGTAGCCGGCGTGGTTGGTGTTGATCCCGGCGCCACCGCTGAGCGCGGCGCGCTCGGCCTCGTAGGTCACCGCCGTCGGCACGCCGCCGACCTGCGAGTTGAGCGTGTACCAGGCTTCCGTGCTCCACAGCGGCGTCCCGGCCTCGGAGGAGAACGGGCGCGGCGAGCGGACGTGCACGACGCGGCCCGCCAGCAGACCGGGGATCTGCAGCGTGACCGTCTTGCGGTCGGCGGACACGGTCGCGGAGCTCACCGACAGGGTCTGCTCGTCGACCTTGGGGCCGCCGTAGGCGACGGTCGGCGTGTAGCGCCACTGCCTGACCTGGTACTTGTTGACCAGGTCCTGCACGGTCGCGGCCGACAGCGGCTGGGTGTACTCCAGCTGGAACCCGCCCGCCACCGCCCGCATCGCCAGGATGTCGAACGCGGTGGTGCCGTTCGGGGTCAGCTTCTGCAGGCCGTAGGCGAGCTTGCCGGGCTGGCCCCAGTTGCCGCCGCCGTCGATGCCGCCGGTGTAGATCGCGCCGTCGGGACCGACGCTGATGCGGCTCACGCCGGACTCGAGGCCCTGCGTCATCCGGAAGACGGCGCCCTGGTACTCGCCGTTGACCTTCTCCATGAACACCCGCTGCAGACCGCCGTAGGTCACGTCGCCGTAGACCATCTGACCGGCGAACGGGCCCTGCGTGAGCTGCACCGGGTTGCTCGGCGAGTTCGCGATCTCGTTGTGCGGCAACCACACCACCGGTGCGGTGACCGGCTGCGAGTCGAACGGGCCCGCCGGGTTCGTGTAGTGGTTGAAGAACCTGTTCTGCTTGACCCGCACCAGCTTCGACGCGGGCAGCCAGCCGCCCTGGTTGTCGGTGACGAAGACGTCGCCCTCGGGACCCCACCCGATGCCGTGCGGGGTCCGCAGACCACCGGCCACGTAGGACACCGCGCCGGTGTTCTTGTCGATCTTCAGCGAGGTGCCGCGGTTGGCCGCGGGCTGCGGGTCGGTCGTCGCGCCGCCCAGGTTGATGGCCACGGACAGGTTCAGGTAGAAGAAGCCGTCCTTGTACAGCAGCCCGAACGCGAACTCGTGGAAGTTCCCGGAGAACGGCCACGTCGCGACGGTCCGGTAGCTGTCGGTCACCCAGTCGCCGTTGGTGTCGTTCAGCTCCACGAGCCGGTTCTTCTCCGACACGTACAGCTTCCCGTCGACGTACTTGATCCCCATCGGCTCCTTGAGCCCGTTGGCGATCCGCTGCGTCTGCACCCGCGACGGGTCCGTGCCGCCCGTCGCGTTGGTGACCAGGTACACCTCGCCGACCGTCTTGTCCGAACCGCCCCAGGTCGCGATGGCCAGCCTGCCGTCGGGCAGCCAGTCCATCCCGGTGACCTGCGGCTGGAAACCGCTGGGCCGCAGGTCGGTGAGGGTGAAGCCGGGGTAGACGCCGTCGAGCGGGAGGCCGTCGCCGGGGGAGTCGGTACCGCCGACGCAGTCCTTCTTGCCCGGCGCGGTCACCCGCACCACACCGGCGTCCGTGCTGAGCACCGACGCGGGCACCAGCACGAAGCCCGACGAGCCGGGAGGCTGCCAGTCCAGGGTGATCTGCTGACCGCCCACGTTCTCGAACTGCTCGATCCGCAGCGAGTGGTACCCCGTGGCGAGGGTGACCGTCCCGGTCACCGCGGTGGGACCGTGCAGACCGTCGTTGTCGATCACGATGGTGCCGTCGACCGACAACCGCGACCCGTCGTCGCTGGTCAGCCGGAACTGGTAGGAGCCTGCGGTGGTGATGTTGATGTTGCCGGTCACCTCGGACACGAAGTAGTCCTCGATGCCGAACTCGCCCGAGGTGGACCAGTTGATCGTCGACATCAGCTTGTCGACGTTGGGCGTCTGGCCGGTCTTGAGCGTGCACAGCCGGCTCATGGCGGTCTGCAGGTCGAAGACCCGCAGCGTGACTCCGGGTTCCTGGGGCGGGACGGCGGCGTGCGCGGTTCTGGGGACGACCAGACCGAGCAGCGCCGTGAGCAGGACTACCAGCAGGGAGAGCGGCCGACCGAGTGGTCGGGCGCGTGTAGCGGCACAAGGAAGCATCGTCGCTCCTCAAGGGAAGGCAGGGATCGCCGCGGCCAGGCTGAAGTTACGAATACTTTCGCTGGAAGTCAACGAAAGTCGGTTGGATCTGGCACAAAGTTGCGGCAAACGGGGCATGCGGAACCGAGGGAGTTCGGCTACCCAGTGAACTAAAAGGCAGGTGCCGGTTCAGGCACCTGAACGGGAGGGCCGCTCGGTCGCCCTCGGCTCCGGTGTCGGAGTGCTTCGCGCTCGCCGGGGTCGGGTGGTCACGGGTGGGCGAGCAGGGCGCGGGGGAGGGTCTCGGCGAGCCAGGCCTCGGACTCGTCGAGCGACCAGCCGAGGTCGTCGGTGCGGATGAAGTACGCCGAGTTGCACAGGTGCAGCCAGAACAGGTCGGTCGCCCGGTCGACGTCGACGTCCTCGCGGAGCGCTCCCATCTCGGCCAGGCGCCCGGCGGCGTAGCCGAGTCCGCCGCGCATGCTCTCGTGGGCGATGCGCTGGGTCTCCCGCACGGTCGGCTCCTGCGGGGCCGCGGCGGCGACCTGGCGCATCAGGTCGGCCCACCGCTCGAACGTCACCCTGGTGGCCCGGACCATGAACAGGACCAGCTCGCGGGGCTCCTCGATCGCCTTCATCGTGGCGAGGATCCCGGCGATGTCCTCGGCCGTCGTGCCGGACTCGATCAGCGTGCGCAGCAGGCCGTGCTTGCCGCCGCCGACCGCGTACACCGTCGCGGGCGCGACCCGCGCCGTCCGGGCGATCTCCTCGACCTTGGTGCCGAAGTACCCCTGGCGCACGAACAGCTCGCGGGCCGCGTCGAGGATCGCCTGGCGCGTGGCCTGCGCGTATTCGGCGCGCCTGAGGACAGGGGTCGCTTCTTCCGGACGAGGGGCCACGCGGTGGATCTTAGCTGCTAGGGTTCATCAGAGTTGACTCTGACGAATCAACCCGACTCCGACGAGTCGACCGCGGTGTGCCGGGAGGCGCCGCCCGCCGCACCGCCCCCATCCGTTCGCGTCGCGTGGTCGACGCACGTCATCCAGGGCTGGCAACAACAATGCGAATGCTCTTCAGCGGAGTTCCCTCGGCCGGTCACGTCCTCCCGATGATGCCGATCGCGGACGCCGCCGGAACGGCCGGGATCGAGACGGCGATGCTGACCTCGGGCGCGCTGGCGCCGATGGTCGCGCCCATGCGCCTGCTGCCCGCCGGACCGTCCACGGAGGACCTGATCGCCGAGACCATCGCGCGGACCGGCTCCGACCCCGCCCAGCCGGGTCCCGGCGCGGTGGAGATGTTCGCCGGTGTCCGGGTCGCCCTGAGCTTCGACGAGGCGCTGCGCCAGGCCGAGGAGTTCGGGCCGGACCTGCTGGTGTGCGAGGAGTTCGACTACGTCGGCCCGATGGTCGCCGCCGCGCTGGGCGTCCCGTGGGCCGCGCACGGCATCTCCGGCGCCGTGCCCGAGGTGCTGCTGGACGCCATGCGGGAGCGCTACTCCCGCGAGTACGACAGCCGTTCGCTCGCGCAGGTGCCCAGGATCGCCGTCGTCGACCCGTACCCGGACGTCCTGCGCTCGCCCGGCGAGCTGCCCGCCGCCGACCGGATCACCCTGCGACCGGTGCCCAACGCGCACGGTCCGGAGCGGACCCCTTGGCAGGCCGTCGAGTCCGACCTCCCGCACGCGCTCGTCACGGTCGGCACCACGGTCCTGGACGACGCCGCGCTGTCCGCGCTCGCGTCGTCGGTCGCCGCCGCGGGCTTCGCCGTGACCGTCACGGCACAACCGCACCAGCTGGCCGCGGACGTCGACCGCGACCGGGTGCGCCCGGTCGGCTTCGTCCCCCTCGCCGAGCTCCTGCCCACCGTCGACCTGGTCGTCACGGCGGGTGGCACCGGCACGCTCCTCGCCGCCCTGTCCCACGGCCTGCCCATGGTCGTGCGCCCCTTCCTCGCCGATCAGCCGTGGAACGCCACCCGGCTCGCCGACCTCGGCGCGGGCATCACCGTCGACGACCCGGCCGAGGCGGGCGACGCCGCCCGGCGCCTGGTGGACGACCCGAAGTACCGCGAGGCGGCACGGGCCGCCGCGGCGGAGCTCGCGTCCATGAGCTCGCCGGAGGCGGCACTTCGCCAACTCCTCACCCGTGCGGGCCTTGCCGTGGACTGACCCACCGCGCTCCGGGCGCCGGTCGACCACTGCGGTCGACCGGCGCCCGAGTGTCAGGGGTCCCGGAGGGTTCCGGGCGTGCGGGCACCGCGCCATGATCGGGGAAGCGCTTCCCCGACCGGTGCCGAGCCCTGCCCCCTGCACACGAGGAGTCGAACCACCATGGACACACCTGCACGCGAGGCGTACACACGACGGCAGATCCTCGGCACCGCGGTCGGCGCGGGAGCGGTCGTGGTGCTCGGAACCGGCACCGCGGTGGGACAGCCCGGTGGGCAGGCTCCCGTGGTGGCGGGGATCGAGCCGTACGAGCCGCTGCACGGCGGTGCGGCGAGCGGACCCGCCGTGCCCGCCTCGCCCGACCCGCTCGTCCGGTACCGGTGGGACGACCCGGTGGCGGCGGACGCGCTCCAGGTGTACTCGCTGCGTCCGGTGGCCGTGCGGGTCGACACCCCCGCCTCCTTCGGCGACGCGGCGTCCGCGACCACGGGGAGGTGCGCCGTCGCGGTCCTGGGCACGGGGTCGATCCGGTTCGACTTCGGCGTGGAGAGCCCGGCGTGGCTGGAGATCGACTCGCCGGACCTCTCCGGGGCCGTGGAGATGAGCATCAGCGAGTACAACGAGCCCGGCGTCGTGTCGCCGGGCCCGGCGCACCCGGTCAAGACGGCCACCCCGGTCCGGTACGGCGGCACGTACCGGCTGGAGCTGAACGCGGAGCTCTACGAGGGCGTCCGGTTCGGGTGGGTCCACGTCCGGGCGTTCGACAAGCCCTGGCGGATCACCGCGGTCCGCGTCGTGTGCCAGGCGAAACCGGTCAACTACAACGGTTCCTTCGACTGCAGCGACCCGATGTTGACCCGGATCTGGTACACCGGCGCCTACATCGTCCGCGCCGGGTTCCTGGCCGGTGCCATGTCGGCGATCCTGATGGACCGCGGCGACCGGTTCGCCTGGGCGGGGGACTGCAACCCGATGCAGTCCGCGGCGCTCGTGGCGTTCGGGAACTGGGACTACGTCAAGAAGAACATCGCCGAGATGGTGAACGCCCACTACGACATCGAGAGCTACGCGCTGTACTGGGTGCTGAGCCTGCTCGAGTACCACCTGCACACCGGGGACGCGGCCACGCTCACGTCGTACCTGGACACCGTGACGGCCCGGCTCGACCACGGCGATGCCGTCTACGCCGACCCGACGATCACCTTCTACGGGTGGGACGAGCGGCTCGGCGCCGGGTTCGAGGCGGGTGACCGGCCGGAGACCAAGCAGGCGTACCGGATGCTGTTCATCAGGACCTGTAGGGAGTTCGCCGACGCGGCCGCCTCGCTGGGCCGGGCCGACCTCGCCGACCGGTACCGGTCCGTCGCCGACCGCAGGACCGCCGAGCTCCACGCCGACCCGGACTGGTCCACGCGGTTCGGCCTGCACTCGCTGGCCGACGCCGTCAACGCGGGCTGCGTGCCCCGCGAGGACCAGGAGCGGATCACCCGCGCCGAGTTCTCCGACCGGCTCAACCGGTTGTCGTTCTCGCCGTTCAACCAGTTCTACGTGCTGCAGGCGATGGGGCGCCTGGGATCGCACGACGACGCGCTCGTCACGGTCGGCGACACCTGGGGCCGTCAGATCGACTACGGCGGCACCACGTTCTTCGAGGTGTTCCGGCCGGACTGGCTCGACGTCCTCGGCCCGAACGACCCCGTCCCCAACAGCCAGTCCGGCTGGACGAGCCTCGCGCACCCGTGGGGCGCGGGCGTGACGTCGTGGCTCAGCGGCGAGGTCCTGGGCATCAGGCCGACCTCGCCGGGGTTCGCGACCGTCGACGTGTTCCCGCACCTCGGCCGGACGCTGACCTGGGTCGCGGGCAGCGTGCCGACCCCGACGGGCAAGGTGAGCGTGCGCCTGGACGTGCGGACCGGGCGCGGCGAGGTGGTCGTCCCGGCCGGGTCCGTCGGCCGGGTGGGCATCCCGTCGGCGGACCGGGGCATCGGGTCCGTCCGGGTCGACGGGCGCGTCGCCCGGCCCGGCGCGCGGCCTCCCGCCGGTGTCGCGAACGTCGTGCAGGACGGTGGGACCGTCGTCTTGGAGGGAGTGCGACCGGGCAGGTACCGGCTGGAGGTCGAGTACCGCCGGCCGGCCCCGCCCGCGTTCGAGGCCGGGTCGCTGGACTACCCGATGCGGTTCGTCGGGCGGGACACCACGACCTCCGGCGACTGGGGAGGTGTGCACGGTCGCGACGGGTACGTGCTGTTCGACTACGACACCCCCGGGCGGCACCGCACGTCGTTGCCGTCCTACGTCACGTCGGTGGTGCCCACGCGCGACGGGGGCGGCGGTGGCTTCGGCAACTGCCTGGACTGCGTCTGGGAGGTCGGCACCCAGGACCGCCGCGCCCTCGCCCCGGACCGCTCCAACAGCGGCCCCCGCAACGCCGGGTGCCTCTACACCGCGACCCCGCAGGCACCGGGGATGACCATGTCCCTCGACCTGACCGTCGCGCCCGGCAGCGCGTACCGGTTGGCGCTGTACTTCGTCGACTGGGACTCCACCGCGCGCCGGTCCCTCGTGGAGGTCTTCGACCACGACACCCGCAAGCGGGTGGTGCCGGTGCAGCTGGTCGACGCCTACCACGGTGGCCAGTACCTGGTCTTCGACTGCGACCGGTCGCTGCGGATCAGGATCGCCCACGTCCGCGGTGACAACGCCGTGCTCAGCGGCCTGTTCTTCGACCCGGCGGGCCGGTAGGACCGTCCGGTGCGGCGGGAGGTGTGAGGCGTGGCGCGCCCCTCCCGCCGCACCGGACGTCGACCTCCGCGCCGGGTTCCGGCAGCACCCCGGCGAGGTCGGCACGGTGGTGGCCGCGACGACGGTGTGCGTCGCCGCCGGGGTCCACCTCGTCCGCCACGGACACCCCGGTCGCGGGGAACCCCTTGGCCGGGCACCCCCTCGGCCCGGTCGTCGGTGACGTCCTCGCGCGGCCTGGGGAACCGCGCTCGGCCTGCGGGTCCACTGTGGACTTCCGCTGTCGGGCAGTGCCAGGTTAGGACGGGCCGACCGGGCCCGGAACCGGTCGATTCCGGATGGGGCCCATCGACCGGCTCGATGGTCGCCGGACCTGCGCGGACGTCCGCGCGACCGTCTCGACAGGGCGGTCGGCACTCCCGGCCGGTGTCACCTGCCGAAGTTCGCCTGGCAGGCACGTAGTCCGCATCTCGAACGTGCGACCCGCCCTTCGTTCGGATTATCGTCACGACCTCCGCCGTGTGGATCGATGGTCCACGGTGGTCGCATTCCGATGAGAGTCCGCTGAACAGGCGTCTTGGTTGCGTCGAGTGGTCGGGTCGTGTCTCCGGCGGTCCCGTAGACACCGCCACTAGCAATCCGTATGCTGAACTCACTGTTCACAGTCCGCACGTTACGGAGGTTCGCCCATGGATTCAGCAGGGGAAGCGCAGCCGGTCACGCCGGCCCTCCTGAACGTCCTGAACGGTGCCGTGGACCTGCACTGCCACTCGGGGCCCAGCCCGTTCCCGCGACGGCTGAACCACGTCGAGGCCTCCTACGACGGAGCGCGCATCGGCATGCGCGCGATCCTCGTGAAGTCGCACCACCACAACACGGTGATGGACCTGCTCGCGATGGGCCCGTGGCTCGCGGACGCCCCCACGCCGGTGTACGGTGGCGTCGCGCTCAACAGCGAGGTCGGCGGCATGAACCCGTCGGCCGTGGCGATGAGCCTGCGGATGGGCGGGCGCTGCGTGTGGGCGCCGACCACGTGCTCCCGGCAGCACATCGACCACCACAGCCACGGCGGCGACTTCCCCGCGGCCGCGATCGACCTGGCCGAGACGGAGGTGTCGATCTTCGACGAGTCCGGCGACGTCTCCGCGGGCACCGTCGGGGTCGTCGACATCGTCGCCGAGACCGGCGCGCTGCTCACCGGCGGCCACCTGGGGGGCGAGCCCGCCAAGGCGTTGTTCAAGGTGGCCGCGGACAAGGGCGTCCGGCGGCTGCTCCTTCAGCACCCGGACTTCATCGTGGGCGCGTCGAACTCGGACATCGAGGAGCTGGTGGCGCTCGGCGCCTACGTCGAGCACGAGATCGCCATGTACCACCCCGAGGTGACCGCGATCGGGTGGCCGATCAAGCAGCTCCTGGACTGGATCGACCGGGTCGGTCCGGAGAGGACGGTCATCTCGTCGGACCTCGGGCAGAAGGGCAACCCGCTGCCCGTCGACGGCTACCTCTACCTGGTCGGTGCGCTGCTCGACCACGGCGTGCCGGAGAAGGACGTCCGGCGGATGATCGCCGACAACCCCGCGTTCCTGCTGGGGCTGGAGGAGAACCCGTCGTGAGGAAGGCCGACCGCGTGATCATCAGCACCGCGGTGACGGGCTCGGTGCACGTGCCGTCGCAGAGCGACCACCTCCCGATCACGCCCGCGGAGGTCGTCGCCGAGTCCCTGGCCGCGGCGGAGGCGGGCGCGGCCGTCATCCACCTGCACGCCCGCCACCCCGAGGACGGCAGGCCCGCGTTCGAGCCGAGCGTCTTCGAGGAGATCATCCCGCCGATCGCGGCGGGCTGCGACGCGGTCGTGAACATCACGACCGGCGGGGCGTCGTCGATGACCATCGAGGAGCGGCTGGCCGCGGCGACCCGGTTCAGCCCCGAGCTCGCCTCGCTCAACATGGGGTCGATGAACTTCGTGTACTCCGGCATCGCCGAGAAGGTGACGAGCTGGAAGCACGCGTGGGAGAAGCCCTACGTCGAGAACACCTACCGCACCCCCTTCGTCAACTCCTTCGAGCAGATCGAGTACGCGCTGCGGGAGCTGGGGGAGCGGGGCGGCACCAGGTTCGAGTACGAGTGCTACGACATCGGCCACCTGTACTCCCTGGCCCACTTCGCCGACCGGGGGCTCGCGAAGCCGCCGTTCCTCGTCCAGGGCGTGTTCGGGATCCTCGGCGGGATCGGCGCCGACCACGCCAACCTCACCCACATGGTGACCATCGCCGACAAGCTCTTCGGCGACGACTACCACTTCTCCGCCTTCGCGGCGGGCCGCCACCAGATGGAGTTCTGCACCCACAGCGCGTGGCTGGGCGGCCACGTGCGGGTGGGGCTGGAGGACAACCTCTACATCGGCAAGGGCGAGCAGGCCATCGGCAACCGCCAGCAGGTGGAGAAGATCCGGGAAGTCCTCGTCGGACTCGGCAAGGAGATCGCGACGCCCGCCGACGTCCGCCGCATGCTGGCGCTCAAGGGCGCGGCCAACACCACCACGCAACGGTCACGAGAGGTGTCGACATGACGATGTACGCCAAGGACGACCTCAGGTCGCAGCTGGCGAGCGTCCCGTCGGAACGGGTGGCGGTCGACCCGTCCACGCCCGTCTCCCCGGCCCAGTACCTGGAGCTCACCCGGCGGCCGCCCACCGCCGTGAGCCCGGCGGGCAGCCGGACGTGGGTGGCGCGCGGCCAGAACGTCGTGTTCGCCTACACCGAGGCGGTCGCGGGCGACTGCTTCATCCGCGACGACCAGCCCGACGAGTACGCGGTCCTGCAGTACTCCGACAGCGCCTCGATCCGGGTGGTCGCCGGGGGCGAGCAGGCCAAGGTGGACGAGGAGGCGTTCGTCGTGGTGCCGCCGGGCGACAGCGTCCTCGAGGCGCTGACCGCGGGGCCGGTCATCCGGGTGTTCTCCTCCGTCGCCGAGGACCTGCGCGACGCCGCGTTCAACGCCGACGCCTACGCCGAGCCCGATCCCCGGTGCGCCCCGCTCGAGCCGTGGCCCGACCCCGCGGGCGGCTTCAGGCTGAGGGTGTACCCGCTGGCGGAGACGCCGATCGCCGAGGGGAGGTTCGGCCGGATCTTCCGGACCACGAACCTGATGGTGAACTTCCTCGCCGAGGAGCGGACGCCGCGCGACCCGCTCAAGCTCTCCCCGCACCACCACGACGACTTCGAACAGCTCTCGCTCGCGCTCAAGGGGGAGTTCATCCACCACATGCAGTACCCGTGGGGGCCGGACTCGACCGCCTGGCGACCCGAGGAGCACGGTCGGGTCGGCTCGCCGTCGATCACGGTCATCCCGCCGCCGAGCGTCCACACGACCCAGGGCGTGGGGCCGCACCAGCAGCTGGTGGACATCTTCTCCCCGCCGAGGCAGGACTTCTCCGCCCGACCCGGCTGGGTGCTCAACGCGACCGACTACCCGGCCCGATGACCGCGCCGCGCAAGAGCCTGTTCCGCGCCGCGCTGGCCCGCCCCGGCGGTCCCGCGCTCGGCACGTGGGTGAAGCTCCCGGTGATGGAGAGCGTCGAGCTGCTGGCGCTGGCGGGCTTCGACTTCGTGGTGGTCGACCTCGAGCACTCGCCGATCGACCTCGAGACCGCCTACCGGCTGATCGGCACCGCCACCCACCTCGGCGTGGCACCGGTCGTGCGGATCCCCGCCCTGGACGCGGGCGTGGTCCAGCGGATCCTCGACGCGGGCGCCGAGGGGATCATGCTGCCGCACGTCGACTCCGTGGCCGAGGCGGAGGCGGCCGTGCGGGCCATCCGCTTCCCGCCGGTCGGCGCGCGCGGTGTCGGCGCGACCAGCCGCGCGGGCGCGTGGGGTGCGATGGACCGCGCCGAGTACCTGCGCTTCGGCCAGGAGGAGGTGGTGTTCATCGCGCAGATCGAGAGCGCGGGCGCCGCCAGGTCGGCGAAGGAGATCGCCTCGGTGGACGGGGTGGACGCGCTGCTCGTCGGCGCGGCGGACCTGAGCACCTCCGAGTCGACGACCGAGGGCGACCCGCGCGTCGTCGAGCTGATCGCGCTGGCCATCGCGGGCGCCACGGCGGCGGGCAAGCCGATCGGCAACGCCGGTGGGGCCACCGAGCAGTCCGTGCGGGCCGCGGTCGCGGCCGGGTACACGTTCACGATGCTCAGCAACGACGCCAGCCTGCTCGGCGCGGCGGCAGCCGCGGCGGTCCGGGCGGGGCGTTCGGTCGGCAGTGGACGGTCCACCGAGGAGCCGAGCTGACGGGCACGACCCCGCGCGCCGTGCCAGGGTCGCACCGGGACCACACCGAGAACCAGGAGGCGGACACCTTGTCCGACAACGCAGGGGCGCGCAGGCCGTCGGGGACGGGGCTGCTCGCGGGCAAGGTCGTCCTCGTGGTCGGTGGGAGCACCGGCATCGGGGCCGACGCCGCGCGGGTGTTCGCCGAGGAGGGCGCCTCGGTCATGATCGCCGCCCGGTCGGCCGACGCGCTCGCGGCGCTCACCGACGAGCTCGCGGGGGAGGGGCACGACGTGGCCCACACCGCGGGCGACGTCAGCGTGGGAGCGGACGTGGCGCGGTTCGTCGAGGCCACCCTCACCCGGTTCGGGCGGCTCGACGGCGCGTTCAACAACGCGGGCGTCAACCAGTACGGCAGGCTCGACGACGTGTCGGAGGAGGACTTCGACCGGATCATGGCGGTGAACGTCAAGGGCGTCTGGCTGTGCCTGCGCGAGGAGATCCGGGCGATGCGCGAGTCCGGCGGGTCGATCGTCAACACGAGCAGCGTGGGCGGGTTCCGCGGCAACACCGGGCTCGGCGCCTACCAGGCCACGAAGCACGCGGTGATCGGCCTGACCCGCACGGCGGCCCACGACAACGGGCCGCTGGGCATCCGGGTCAACGTGATCGCCCCCGGTCCCACCGAGACGCCGATGTTCACGAAGTGGCGGGCGGAGGACCCGGCCGCGGTGGAGCGCAGGCTCGCCGCGGTCCCGCTGCGCAAGGCGGGCTCGACGACCGAGACCGCCAACGCCGCCGCGTGGCTGCTCAGCGACCGGGCGAGCCACGTCAGCGGCGTCGTCCTGCCGGTGGACGGCGGCTACAGCGCCTAGGCGGGTTCGGTATGCGGAACGGATGATTCCGGTCGTCACCGCAGGCCACCCGCACACGACCCACCTGGTGTTCGCGATACGAACGTCGCGATTGCGACCTGAACAACGGCTTGCTTTACTAGCCGTCAGCTTCGAGCCGGAAGGGGACGAGGATGTCCTCGAACAAGATCAGATGGTCGGGTTGGCTCCCGCTCGTGCCCGCGCTCGCCCTGCTGGCCGGTGTCCTGCTGGTGCCGCTGGGCAAGACGTTCGTCCGCAGCGTCTCGAACCCCGACCTCACGCTCGCCAACTACGAGCACCTCTTCACCGACGGCGTCACCATGACGGTGTTGGGGCGGACGGCGCTGACCGCCGCGACGGTGACGGTCGCGGCCCTGCTGCTCGGCTACCCCTACGCCTACCTGATGACGCGGGTGGGCCCCCGTGCGCGCGGCATCCTCCTGGTGGTCGTGCTCATCCCGTTCTGGACGTCGGTGATGGCCCGCAACTTCGCGTGGATCATCATCCTGCAGGACGGCGGACCGGTGCAGAGCGCGTTCGAGCTCATCGGCGTGCACGACGTCGTCCTCTACGGCACGAACGCGGGCGTCACGATCGCGATGACCCAGGTGATGCTGCCGTTCATGGTGCTGCCGCTGTTCAGCACCCTCGGCTCGATCGACCGGAAGCTGCTGCTCGCCGCGAGGGGCCTCGGCTCGTCGCCGACGGCGGCGTTCTGGAAGGTCTTCTGGCCCCTGTCGCGCGGCGGGGTGATGGCGGGCGTGATGCTCGTGTTCACCCTGAGCCTCGGGTTCTACGTGACGCCGGCGCTGCTCGGCTCGCCGCAGCAGTCGCTCGTCGCCCAGCTGCTCGCCCAGCGGACCACCCTCCTGCTCGACTTCGCCGCCGCGGGGGCGCTCGGCATGGTCGTGCTGGTCATCACCCTCGTGCTCGTCGCGTGGGCGAACAAGGTGGGCGGCACGGTCTCCGCCCTCGGCGTGGTCGCGACCGGACAACCCAAGGAGCGCGTGTGACCAGCCAGGTGAAGACCCGACGGCGGCCGGTGGCGGTCGACCCGGTCCCGTGGTGGCTCAAGGTCTTCGGCGGCCTCGTCGTCGCCTTCTTCATCCTGCCGACGCTGTTCGTCATCCCGATGAGCTTCAGCTCGGCGACCACGTTCCAGTTCCCGCCGCCGGGCTTCTCGTGGCGGCTGTACGAGAACTTCTTCACCAACCCCGTCTGGCTCGACTCGCTCGGCAACTCCTTCCTGGTCGCCTCGCTCACCGCGCTGCTGGCCACGACGGTCGGCACGGCGGCGGCCGTGGCGCTGTCCAGGTTGGACGGCAAGGCCGCCCGGTTCGCCCGCACGGTGCTGATGGTGCCGATCGTGGCACCGTCGATCGTCGTCGCGGTCGCGGTGTACATCTCGTTCCTGGGCTGGCGGCTGACCGGCACGGTGGGCGGGTACGTGCTGGCCCACACCGCGATCGCCGTCCCGTACGTGCTCGTCTCCGTCACCGGCGCGCTCGGCGGCTTCGACCAGCGGCTGCTCAAGGCCTCGGCGTCGCTGGGCGCCTCGCCGCTGCGCTCGTTCGTCCGCGTGACGATGCCGCTGATCAGCCGGGGGATCCTGACGGGCGCGATCTTCGCGTTCATCGTCTCGTTCGACGAGGTCGTGATCGCGCTGTTCCTGCGTTCGCCGCTGTTCCAGACCATGCCCGTGCAGATGTACAACAGCGTCACCGTCGAGATCGACCCGACGATCTCGGCGGCATCGAGCCTGATGGTCCTGGCCGTGACCATCATCTTCATCCTGCCCCAGCTGCTGCGCGGCAGGGCGGGCCGCCGACAGGAGCGCCGACCATGACACGTCAGACCACCGTGGAGGCCACCGGATCCCGGCTGGGGACCGGCCTCGGCACCGAGATCCGGCTGGAGGGCGTCACCAAGGACTACGGGCTCGCCGCCCCGGCGGTCGACGACATCTCGTTGACGATCGAGCCCGGCGAGTTCATGACGCTGCTCGGGCCGAGCGGGTCGGGCAAGACGACCACCCTGAACCTGATCGCCGGGTTCGAGACCCTCACCGAGGGCACGATCTCGCTCGACGGGGCCGACGTCAGCGCCGTGCCGCCGCACCGCCGGAACCTCGGCATGCTGTTCCAGAACTACGCGCTGTTCCCGCACATGACGGTCGCGCAGAACGTCGCGTACCCGCTGCGCGAGCGCAAGGTGCCCAAGCCGGAGATCGCCAGGAAGGTCGCGGAGGTTCTGGAGCTGGTGCAGCTGACCGGCCGCGACGACACCCACCCCTCGCGGCTGTCCGGCGGGCAGCAGCAACGGGTCGCGCTGGCCCGCGCGATCGTGTTCGAGCCGAAGGCGCTCCTGCTGGACGAGCCGCTCGGCGCGCTCGACCGCAACCTGCGGGCGGCGCTGCAGACCGAGATCCGGCGGATCCACCGGGAGGTCGGGTCCACGTTCGTCTTCGTGACGCACGACCAGGAGGAGGCCATGAACCTCGCCGACCGGATCGCGCTGTTCAACAACGGGCGCATCGAGCAGGTCGGCACGCCGCAGCAGCTCTACGCCGCGCCCGAGACCCTGTTCACGGCCCGGTTCCTCGGCGACTCGAACGTGTTCGAGCTCGGCGCGGTGGGCACGGGCGGGACGGTCGCGTGGGAGGGCGAGAGCTGGGGCGTCGACCCGGAGACCGTCGCCGCGCACCCCGGCGTGCGGGCCGCGGGCGCGATCGTCGTCCGGCCGGAGGACGTCGAGGTCGCGGGCAGCCGCGACGCGGTGCCGGTCGGGGCCAACGCCGTGCGGGCGAGCGTCCGCGACGTCGAGTACATGGGCTCCTACCGCACGCTCCTGCTCACCGTCGGCGAGCGCGGGCTCCTTGGCCGCGCCCGCGTCAGCGCCCTGCGCGGCGAGTACGCCATCGGCGACGAGGTCGTGCTGTGGTGGCGGCCGCGGGCGCAGCGGATCGTCGCGGCCTGACCCCGGATCGGGGTCCCCACCCCCGTCGGACGCGCGTCCGTCCTCGGTCGCGCGTCCCGTCGGCATGCCCTCGGAAACCCTTGTTGCGCGGTGCTGACTCCGGGCCTCGATTCGGCCACGAAGAGGCCCCGGACGCTGTACCTACCAGGCATTATTAGGTACCGTGTTCACATCACGGAGTCATATGGTCGGATGGTGAACAAGTTCGGAGCTACCGGCTCGGAAGACTTCCCACGAGAGGTTGGACAATGGTGTCTGGATCGAGAACCGCCCTCGCGGGCGCCGCCCTCGTCGCCGCGGCGACGCTGCTGGCGGGCTGCGCGAGCGCCGACGACGGCAGCACGAGCGGTACCGGCGCGCCGGAGAAGCTCACCTTCGTGTCCTACGGCGGCTCCGGGCAGGAGGCGCAGATCAAGGCCTTCCAGGAGCCCTACACCGCCGCGCACCCCAACGTGACCTTCGCGAACTCCTCGCCCGCCGACGTCGCCCAGGTGAAGGCGCAGGTGCAGGCGGGCGTCGTGCAGTGGGACGTCATGTCGGTGGCGCCCGCCGCGGCCAAGCAGAACTGCGGCACCCTCTTCGAGAAGCTGTCCGTGCCGAAGCTGGACCCCAAGGACCTGTCGCCGCAGGCGGTCGGGGAGTGCTACGTCGGCAACTGGTCGAACGCCACGATCTTCGGCTACAACGCTGCCAAGTACCCCGAGGGCCCCAAGTCGCTCAAGGACTTCTTCGACACCGCCAAGTTCCCCGGCAAGCGCGGCGTCATCACCAACCTGCAGAACGGGATCCTGGAGTTCCCGCTGCTCGCCGACGGGGTCGCGCCGGACAAGCTCTACCCGATCGACGTCGACCGCGCGCTGCGCAAGTGGGACACCATCCGCAAGGACACCCTGTTCGCGGCGAACGTGGGCGCGTTGCAGCAGGCGGCGAGCGCCGACCAGGTCGACATGTTCCTGCTGCCCGACTCGCGGATGATCTCGCTGCTCAACGACAAGAAGAACGTGAAGATGGTCTGGGACACCACCGTGATCACCCTCAACGCGCTGGCGGTCCCGCTCGGTTCCAAGCACAAGGCCGCCGCGGAGGACTTCCTCCAGTCGCTGGTGCAGCCCGAGCCCGCGGCGAAGATCGCCGAGGCGCTGGGCGTGGTGCCGGTCAACGTGAACGCCAAGCCGAACCTCTCCGAGAACGCCAGGCAGCTCGAGGTCAACGGGCCGGTCAACACCGGCAAGTCGGTGACCCAGGACATCGACTGGTACTCGCAGAACTTCGACGCGGTCACGACCAGGCTGGGCAACTGGCTGGTGGGCTGAGGTGTGGCACCCAAACCCGCATCTCGCACCGATTCAGTTCTCGATGTGAACTACAGTTCTGCCATGACGAACGTTGACTCGAGCGGCGACGCATCCGGCTCGGACATCCAGGCGGTCCAGCGCGTCGGCCAGATCTGCTCGCTCTTCGGCCCGCACACCACCGAGCTGACCGCGGCCGACGTGGCCGAGCGCCTCGGGCTGAACCGGACGACGGCCTACCGGTACTGCACCTCGCTGGTCACCGCGGGCATCCTGGAGCGCGGGCACCGGCGCGGAACGTTCGTCCTGGGCGGCATGATGCTGCAGCTCGGCATGCACGCCCTGCAACGGCGGGTCATCAAGATCGCCCCGCCGTACCTGGCGGAGCTCAGCGCGGCGGTCCGCACGACCACCGTGCTCGCCGTCTGGGGCGCGCACGGCCCCGTCGTCGCGCTCGTCAACGAGGACCTCAGCCGCACCGTCGTCGTGACCGTGCACGCGGGCACCCAGCTCGACCTGAGCTCGGCGCAGATGCGGGTGTTCCTGGCGTGCCAGGACGAGCAGGCCTTCGAACGGGCGACCGAGGGCATCTCCGACGCGCGTCGGGCGGAGGTGGAGGCCGCGGTGTTCATGGCCCGGCGCAACGGTTACGGCATCGTCAGCCACTCCGACGGCCTGTTCGCCGCGGCGGCGCCGGTGTTCGACGAGTACGGGATCTGCGCCACCATCGCGCTGCTCGGGGCCGACCAGATGGCGGACCTGTCGTCCGGGTCGCCCACGCTCGCGAAGCTGGTGGGCACCGCCGCCGCGATCAGCGACGAGCTGGGCGGGAGCAGGGAGAGGAGTCGGGTTGCCGAGCTATGACGACCTGTCCAAGGCCGTGACCGCCGGGTCGAGCTGGGACGTCTTCGGACGCGGCGACCAGCTCGGCACGGTGAACCTCCTGACCCCCCAACGGGTCGCCGCCGCGGCCCGGCTGGTCCGGACCGGGCGCCGCTTCAACCTCGACTACCCGGTCAACGCGTTCGACCCGTACCCGACCGGGACCAGGCCCCGCACCGAGCACCACGTCTTCGCCAACAACGAGTTCCACCGCGACGACTGGCTCGACTCGTTCTACCTCCAGTCCACCTCGCAGCTGGACTCGCTGCGCCACATCGGACATCCGGAGCACGGCTTCTACGGCGGCCTCCCCGCCGCCGACAACAACGAGGGCTCCACGGAGCTGGGCATCCACCACTGGGCCCAGTCCGGCATCGCGGGTCGCGGCGTCCTGCTCGACGTCCCCCGCCACTTCGCGGCGCGGGGCCTGCCCTACGACTGCGAGCAGACGATCGCCATCGACGACACGGCCCTCGACGCGATCGCGGCGGAGCAGGGCGTGGTCTGGCGGGGAGGCGACATCCTGCTGCTGCGCACCGGGTGGGCGGAGAACTACACCGCGAAGTCCGTCGCGGAACGCGTGGAGTTCAACAAGCGCAACAGGTCTCCGGGGCTGGCGCAGCGGGAGTCCGTCCTGCGCTGGCTGTGGGACCACGAGATCGCGCTCGTCGCGAGCGACAACCCGGCGGTCGAGGCCGACCCCGTGGTCGAGTCGGACTTCCGGTCCGCCGCCGACCGGCCCCCGGAGCGCGGTGTGGACCACAGCGGGATGCTGCACCGCCCGCTGATCGCGCTGCTGGGCATGGCGGTGGGCGAGCTGTGGAAGCTCGACGACCTGGCGGCCGACTGCGCCGCCGACGGCGTGCACGAGTTCTTCCTGACGTGCAAGCCGTTGAACCTCGTCGGCGGTGTGGGCTCGCCGCCGAACGCGCTCGCGTTCAAGTAGGGCCCTACACCGCCGCCAGGGCAGGAGGACGATGAACCACGTCACGACCGGGACGCTGCGGCTCCCGACCCGCGTCCACTTCGGCTACGGGACGCGCGGGCAGCTGGGGGAGGTGCTGGGCCTCAGCGGGCGCCGCGTGCTCGCCGTCGTGGACCCGTTCCTGATCGGCACCCCGGTGTTCGGCGAGATGGTGGCCGGGCTGCGGGAGGGCGGGTTCGACGTCGCCGTGTACAGCGACGTCCTCCCCGAGCTGCCGATCGCGTCGCTGGACGCCGCCGCGGCGTTCGCGCGGGAGTTCCGGCCCGACGTCCTCCTTGCCGTCGGCGGCGGCAGCGCGCTGGACGCCGCGAAGCTGGTCGGGCTGCTGGTCGCGCACGGCGGGCCGTTGAGCCGGTACTACGGCGAGAACCTGGTGCCGGGGCCGTCGCTGCCCCTCGTCGCCATGCCGACGACCGCCGGGACGGGGTCGGAGGTGACCCCGGTCGCCGTGGTGTCCGACCCGGAGCGCGAGACGAAGGTGGGGATCTCCAGCCCCCACCTCGTCCCGACCACCGCGATCGTCGACCCGGAGCTCACCCTCGGTGCCCCGCGGGGCGTGACCGCGTTCGCGGGCATCGACGCCCTCGTGCACGCGGTCGAGTCGTTCACCGCGGCCGAGCTGGAACCCGCGTGGGACACCGTGCTCCCCGTCTTCACCGGGCGGAACGCGTTCTCGGACGTGCTGGCGCTGCGGGCGGTGGAGCTGCTCGGGTCCTCGTTGGCGGTGGCGGTCGACGAGCCGGGGAACCGGCGGGCCCGCGAGGAGGTCGCCTTCGGCAGCCTGCTCGCGGGAGTGTCCTTCGGCGCCACCGGGACGCACCTCTCGCACGCGCTGCAGTACCCGATCGGCGCGGCCACCAAGACCCCGCACGGCCTCGGCACCGGCCTGCTGCTGCCGTACGTGCTGCGGGCGTGCCTCGCCGACGCGGGGGCGGCCGAGCGGATCGCCGCGGTGGGCGGAGCCCTGGGGTCCGCCGCGTCCACTGTGGACGAACGTGCTCGCGACGCCATCTCGTCGATCGTCGCGCTCAACCGCGCGATCGGCGTGCCCGCCTCCCTCCGGGAGATCGGGATCACCGCGGCGCAGCTGCCCCAGCTCGCCGAGCTGGCGTCGCGTTCGGCGCGGCTGGTCGCCATCGCGCCGATCCCGGCACCGACCGCCGTGCTGCTCGACATCCTCGCCGACGCCCACGCGGGCGGCCTCTCGGAACGGAGCGACCGATGACCTACCTCGCCGACCTCTTCATCGACGGCGTGTGGCGCCCCGGCAGCGGCGGCGAGCGCTTCGACGTGGTCGACCCGGCCGACCTGTCCGTCATCACCCGGTTCGCCGTCGCCACCGAGGCCGACTGCATGGCCGCCGTCGACGCGGCCGCCGCCGCGCAGGAGGGCTGGGCCGCCACCGCTCCGCGCGAGCGGGGCGAGCTCCTGCGCGCCGCCTACGACGTGCTCACCGCCGAGGTCGACCAGTTCGCCGAGATCATCGTCCGCGAGAACGGCAAGTCGTGGGTGGACGCGGTCGGGGAGGCCAACTACGCCAAGGAGTTCTTCCGCTGGTTCGCCGAGGAGGCCGTGCGGATCCCCGGCGAGTACCGGCTCTCGCCCGCGGGGGACAAGCGCATCGTCGTGGACCGGCAGCCGATCGGCGTGGCACTGCTGATCACCCCGTGGAACTTCCCCGCCGCCATGGCGACGCGCAAGCTCGCCCCCGCGCTGGCCGCCGGGTGCACGACGATCCTCAAGCCCGCGCGGGAGACCCCGCTGACGGCCGCGTACATGGTCGAGGTGCTGCGGCGCGTCGGCGTCCCGGACGGCGTCGTGAACCTGGTGACCCCGGTGCCGACCGGACCGCTCGTGGCGAAGATGATCGACCGGCCGGAGGTGCGGAAGCTGTCGTTCACCGGGTCGACCGAGGTCGGCCGCGACCTGCTGCACGCCTGCGCCGACAGCGTGGTGAGCGCCTCGATGGAGCTGGGCGGGAACGCGCCGCTCATCGTCCTGCCCAGTGCCGACATGGACGTCACCATCGAGGGGACCCTCACCGCCAAGATGCGCAACGGCGGCGCGGCGTGCACCGCCGCCAACCGGATCTACGTCCACAGCTCCCGGCACGACGAGTTCGTCGGACGCCTGGCCACCGAGCTGGCGGCGCTGTCGGTCGGCCCCGGCCTCGACCGCTCCCGGCAGGTCGGCGCGCTCGTCTCCACCGCCGAGCGCGACAAGGTCGCGGCCATCGTGGACACCGCCGTCGCCGAGGGTGCGACCCTCGTCCAGGGCGGCAAGTCCTCGGAGCTGGGCGCGTTCTACGACGTCACCCTCCTGACCGACGTGCGGCACGGCTCCTCCGTCAACACCGTCGAGATCTTCGGTCCGGTCGTGGCGGTCGTGCGGTACGACGACGTCGACGAGGTCGTGCGGATGGCCAACGACACCATCTACGGCCTCATGGCCTACGTCTTCGGCGAGGAACGCGAGGCCGTCGCCGTCGCCCGCCGCCTGGAGGCCGGCATGGTCGCCGTCAACCGCGGCGTCGTCAGCGACCCGGCGGCCCCGTTCGGCGGCGTCAAGCAGAGCGGCCTCGGCCGGGAGGGCAGCTCCGACGGGATCCTGGAGTTCCTGGAGGAGAAGTACATCGCGCTGAGCGCGGGCGCGTAGGGCGTTCTAGGGAGTTTCCCCAAAGCAGGTGTGTGTGATCTGCTTTGATCTTGTGTCGTGGTGCGTAGGTATGAGTTGACCGACGAGCAGTGGCACACCATCGAGCCCTTGCTGCGACCGTCAGGCGTGAAGGGGCGTCCGAGGGTAGATGTCTGTCGGGTTCTCAACGGGATGCTGTTCAAGGCCAGGACCGGTGTGTCCTGGCGTGACCTGCCGGAGCGGTACGGGCCGTGGAAAACGGTCTGCACCAGGTTCTGGCGCTGGTCGCGGGACGGCACCCTCGCCATGCTCGTGACGAAGGTCCGAGTGGTGGCCGAGGCGGTCGAGGAGTTGGATCGCGAGGTCTCGGTGGACTCCAGCAGTGCCCACCGGCACGCCGCGGGTGCCCGTCGCACGAGCATGTCCCTCACAGGGGGCGGGCCGGTCGTGCGGCGGGCGCAGCAAGCCAGGTGATCATGCCATCGGCCGCTCCCGCGTCGGACCCAGTACCAAGATCCACCTGGCCTGCGACGGCCACGGCCGACCGCTGTCGGTCGTGCTGACCGGCGGCAATGTCAACGACTGCACCATGTTCGAGCAGGTCATGGCCGGAATCCGATTCCCTCGTCCCGGCCCCGGTCGCCCACCGGTGTTCGACCGGACCGCCTACAAGCGCCGCAATGTGGTGGAACGCTGGTTCAACCGGCTCAAGCAGTTCCGCGCCATCGCCACGCGTTACGACAAGACCGCTCTGTCCTACCGGGCGGTGATCGACCTGGCGACCCTCACCCTCTGACATTGAGGACAGGTCCTACGGCACCAGGAGGATCTTGCCGAGGTTGGTGCGGCCGGAGGACTCGGAGAGCTCCATGGCGGCGGCGACCTCGGTGAGGGGGTAGCGGGCGGCGATCTTCGCGGTGAGCACGCCGGTGCGCAGCAGGTCGAAGACGTGGGCCAGGTCGGTGCTGGTCCGGGCGCGGAACGCGTCGCGCTTGGCGGAGCCCGGTGCGCCCGCGCCCGCCCACACGTCGTAGAAGCTCGCGTGCCTCCCGGTCGGCAGGTGGTCCCAGAACGCGAGCTTCGCGAGCAGGCGCAGGAAGCTGAGCAGCACGGGCGTGGAGTCGTCGAGCTTGCTGGCGATGCTGTAGCAGACCAGGGTCCCGGTGCGGTTGAGCAAGCGGTAGGACGTGGTGGTGCCCGCGCCGCCGAGGTGGTCGAACACGGCGTCCACGCCGTCGGGCGCGAGCTCCCGGACCCTGGCGGCGACGTCGGGGTCGCGGTAGTCGACCGGTTCGACGCCGAGCTCGCGCAGGGCGGCGTGGTGGCGCGGGTTCGCCGTGCCGATGACGCGGGCGCCCGCGTGCCGGGCGAGCTGGGTCAGGACGGTGCCGACACCACCGGCGACGCCGAGGACCAGGACGGTCTGGCCCGCCCGCACCTTCGCGGTGCGGTGGAGCATCTGGTAGGCGGTGAGCCCGTTGACGACCAGTGTCTCCGCCTCGTCCGCGCCGACGCCCGCGGGCACCTCCACGAGGTCGGCGGCGGGGAGCAGGACGGCGGTGGCCCAGGCGCCGGTCTTGGTGAGCGCGGCGACCCGCGTGCCGACCAGGGCGCGGTCCACGTCGGGGCCGACGGCCTCGACGACGCCGACGAGGTCGTAACCGGGCACGAACGGGAACGCGGGCTGGCCGTAGTAGCGGCCTCGGCGCATCGCGCTCTCGGCGAAGGAGACCGCCGTCGACTCCACGCGCACCAGGGCCTGACCCGCGGCGGGCGGGGGCAGGGCGCGCCGGGTGGCGAGCAGCCCGGACGGCGGGACCTTGCCGGGCAGCACCATCTCGGTCGCGGTGGTGATGGGGGTGTGCGTCTCGCTCATGACGGGCTCCTCGGGCCTTGCGTGACGATGCGTCGCTGAGTTAATGACCGTAACTATGTATCGATGTGTCATACTGTGTCAACCCGTTGCTCGAGATGAGGTGGCCCGATGACCGATCACCGGCCGAACCGGCGCGAGAGGATCCGGCGCCAGACGGTGGCGGAGATCAAGGCGACGGCGATGGCCCAGGTCCGCGAGGTCGGCTCCGAGCTGTTGTCGCTCAACGGGGTCGGCCGCAGCATGGGCATGTCCACGGCGGCGCTGTACCGCTACTTCGGCAGCCGCGACGAGCTGATCGCCGAGCTGGCCGTGGACGTCCACCTGGAGCTGGCCGACGTGCTGGAGGCGGCCGCGGGCCGGGTCGCCTCGCCCGCGGGACGGGTCCGCTCGGTCGCGAACGCCTACCGGGACTGGGCTTTGGCCAACCCGCACGCCTACCGCCTCGCCTACGGGCCCGCCCACGGTGCGGACCGCGCCCCCGTGGACGACCGGGTCGCACCGGCCGCGCAGCGGAGCATGGGCGTGCTGCTCGCCGTGGTCACCGAGGGCGGGCAGCCGTCGACCGAGCCGGTCCCGCCCGAGCTGGCGCGGCAGATCCGGGTCTGGAGCGGCGGCGACCGGACCGACCTCCCGGTCGAGGTGCTGCGCTTCGGGCTGGTCTGGTGGAGCAGGCTGCACGGCCTGATCAGCCTGGAGCTGGGCGCCCACCTGACGGCCACCGGGATCGACCCGGCCCTGCTCTACCAGGGCGAGGTCGACGCGATGCTCGCCGGACTGGGCCACCGGTACCGCGCCACGGCGTGACCATCCGATCCCAGCGCTACGGGGCGTAGCACTACGCGATACCCGTCCCGCCTCGCACGGGCCGTTACGATGCGACGATGAGCGACCAGGCACCCGTGATGAACCGGCGCGAGCGGCTGCGGGCCCAGACGCTCCAGGAGATCGTGGACTCGTCGTTCGCGATCATCGACGCGGACGGCGTGCACGCGCTGTCGATCGCCGCGCTCGCCAGGAGCATGGCGATGTCCGCGCCCGCGGTGTACCGCTACTTCCCCTCGCGGGACGCCCTGCTCGCGCACCTGATCCTGCTGTCCTACGAGCAGCTGACGGCGGCGATGACCACGGCGGTGGAAGCTGCCGCGCAGGTGCCGCGCACGCTCGTGGGGGTGCTGGTCGCCGCGTACCGCGACTGGGCGCTGAGCCACCGGCGGCGCTACGGGATGCTGTTCTCCGACCGCGACGACAACGTGCTCGCGGGCAAGAGCGTGGAGACCCCGATGCACCAGGGGATGGCGATGCTCGTCGACCTGCTGGTGGCCATCCAGGGCGACGCGCCGGGCTCCACCAGCGGCGACCGCACGCTGGACGGGCAGCTGACCCACTGGGTCTCCTCGAAGCGGATGCCCGAGTCCTCGGCGGGCGCGGCCGCCGCGGCGATCCTGATCTGGACGCGCGCGCACGGGATCATCAGCCTGGAGCTCTCCGGGGTCTTCGAGAACTCCACGATCGAGGCGCGGCGGCTGCTCGACCTGGAGATCGACAACGTCGTCCGCGGCCTGGCGGGCTGACGCACCGGCCGGGATCGTGCCGAGTGGACGGTCCGGCCGGGCCGAGGGCTCCTTCCCGGTGGTGCGACCACGGCAGGCGGTCTCCCCGCTCCGCGGACCCTCCACTCGGCACGGTCGCGGGCCGGGGGACACGCCGACACCACGCCCGGACGCGCGCGAGGACGCGGTGGTGCTGCCAGGCTGGGGCGCGTGACCGAACTGCTCGTCGTGATCGTGACCGCGTTCGTGGTGATCGCCGCCGCGACCCTCGTCGGCCCGCGCCTGCGGATCGCGGCACCGCTGGTGCTCGTCGCGATCGGCGTCGCCGCGAGCTTCCTGCCGGTGTTCGAGTCGGTGCACGTCGATCCCGAGTGGATCATCGAGGGCGTCCTGCCGCCGCTGCTCTACTCGTCCGCGGTGTCGATGCCCGCGATGAACTTCCGCCGCGAGTTCGGGGCCATCAGCGGCCTGTCCGTCGTCCTGGTGGTCGGCAGCGCGCTCCTGCTCGGCCTGTTCTTCACGCTCGTCATCCCCGGCCTCGGCTTCGCGTGGGGCGTGGCGCTCGGCGCGATCGTCAGCCCGACCGACGCGGTGGCGACGTCGATCGTCAAGCAGGCACCGGTGTCCAAACGGGTCGTGGCGATGCTCGACGGGGAGAGCCTGCTCAACGACGCGACCGCGCTCGTGCTGCTGCGCACCGCGATCGTCGCGACGGCCGCGACGTTCTCGTTCTGGGGCGCGGTCGGCACGTTCGCCTACTCGGTCGTGGTCGCGGTCGTCGTCGGCGGCCTCGTCGGGTGGCTCAACCTGGCGGTCCGCAAGCGGGTGGCGGACCCGGCCGTCAACACCGTCATCTCGTTCGCCGTGCCGTTCGCCGCCGCCGTGCCCGCCGGGCTCCTCGGGGCGTCGGGTCTGGTCGCGGCCGTGGTCGCCGGTCTGGTCACGGGGGTGCGCGCGCCGCGCGACCTCTCGCCGCAGAACCGCCTGTCGGACTGGCAGAACTGGCGCACGGTCGAGCTGGTCCTGGAGGGCGCGGTGTTCCTGACGATGGGCGTGCAGATCAAGTCGGTCCTGGCCGACGTCGAGCACGACCACGCCGGGGTCGGTACCGCCGTGCTCGTCGCCGCGGGAGCCCTCGCCCTGACGATCGTGGTGCGCGCGGCGTACATCGCCCCGCTGCTCGGCATCCTCGCCGCCCGCTCCCGGCGCGGCGAGAGGATGCAGACCAAGGTGCAGGACATGCGGGAGCGCATGGGCACGCCGGAGGGCAAGCAGGAGACCTACCGGCAGGTGAGCCCCCGCCGGAGGTCGGTGTCGGAGCGGGAGCTGGACCGGTTCGCGCTGCGGCTCACGCGGGTGCTCGCCGACATCGAGTACTTCCTGCGCGAGCCGCTCGGGTGGCGCGAGGGCACCGCGGTCGTGTGGGCGGGCATGCGCGGCGCGGTGACCGTCGCCGCGGCGCAGACGCTGCCCGAGGACACCCCGCAGCGCTCTGTCCTCGTGCTCGTCGCGTTCGCCGTCGCGGCGATGTCCCTGGCCGTCCAGGGCGGCACCATCGGCCCTCTGCTCCGACTCCTCACGCCCAAGGCGGACGACCCGGCGCAGGACGGGCAGGCCACCGCCGAGCGCACCCGGATCATGGACCTGCTGAAGACGAGCGCGCAGACCGTGCCGGACGCTCCCCGCCCCTCCGGCGACCCGACGCCGGAGGGGTTCTCGGTCGCGAAGCGGCACCGGCTCGACGTCATCGCGGCGCAGCGGTCGGCGCTGCTCGACGCCCGCGACAACGGCACGTTCGACGCGGACGTCCTGGCCACCGCGCTGGCCAACCTCGACGCGTCGCAGATCGCCCTGGAGATGCGCGGCAAGCTCGCGGGCTGACACCGGGCCCGGTCCCGGCCGCCCACGGGCCTGGAGGGCTCAGGTCGCCGGGCGCCAGAACTGGCGCGGGGCGAAGCCGTCGCGGCGCAGCCAGTGTTCGGTGTAGACGATCCTGGTCGCCTCGACGACCACCAGCGGGCCCGCGGGCGGCTCGTCCAGCGGCAGCGAGCGCTCGACGTGGTCGGACTGCCAGCGGAACGCCGACCAGTGGTGCTCGAACCCCTCGTCGCCCCGGTCGAGCAGCCGGGCCTCGCCGAACACCTGCGCGCCGCGGCTGCTGGCCTGCCCCACCAGCGGTGCGAAGACGCCGAGCGAGGCGCGGGGGTCCGCGGCGATGTTGCGCATCTTCGGCGACCGCGGCGCCGCGGTGAACATGAGCGTGAAGTCGAGGTGGTGGTAGCGGACCGGGGTCGCCAGCGGACCGTCCGGACCGGTGGTGGCGAGCACGCACATGTTCTGCGACGACAGCAGGTTGAGGATGCGTTCGGACAGCCGGTCGTGGTCGAGGCGCCGGGTGGGGGCGGGACCTGCGAGCCAGGGGTTCGTCACGGGCATGGGTCACCTTACCGGGGTGGTCGCCGCTCCCCGTCGGCGAGCAGCGACACGATCCGCGCGACCTGGGCGGCGTACCGCTCGCCGAAGTCCGGGGCGTCCACGTCGAGACCGAGGGCGCGGGCGATGTGCGGGAAGCCCACCGGGGCGGCGGCCATCGCGAAGAGGGCCAGCCCGACCGACGCCGGGTCGAGGTCGGCGGCGAGCTCACCCGCGTCCCGCCGCCGTCCGAAGTCCGCCGCCACCTCGCGGAACCGCGCCCGCAGCGCCTCCTCCTCGCCCGCGCTGCCACCCGTGCCGTCGATGCCCTGCCGCAGCACCAGCCGGGTCAGGTCGGGGGAGCGGGCGCTCTGCCGGGCGTACTCGCGCACGACCTCCGACAGCTGGGTGTCCGGGCCCGCGAGCCCCTGCTCGTCGCGGCGCCACCGGTCGCTGATGGCGTCGAACAGCCCCTGTTTGCCGCCGAAGTAGTAGGAGATCAGCTGCTTGTTGACCCCGGCCCTGGCGGCGATGTCGCCGACGCGCGCACCGCTGAAGCCGTGCGCCGAGAACTCGGCCACGGCGGCCTCCAGCAGGACGTGCCTGGTGCGCTCGGCGTCGCGCTGCCGGTCGCCCGGCTCCGGCGAGCGGCGCGGGGCCGCCTTGTCGGTCATGCGCGCACTATAGCCGTGTCATCCGGACAGGTGATATTGTCAACCGTATGGTTGATTGAGGGGGGTGGCCATGGACGGGCTCGAGGTGGTGGTCGTGGGCGCGGGTGTCGGGGGACTCGCGCTGGCGCAGGGACTGGTCGCCAACGGTGTCCGCGTGCGGGTGTACGAGCGGGACCCCGGTCCGCGGCAGCGCGACCAGGGGTACCGGATCCACCTCGACGCCACCGGTGGACGGGCGCTGGCCGAGGTGCTGCCCGCGGAGGTGCGCGGGCGGGTGGTCGAGACCGCCTGCCACCCCGGCGACCTCCTCGCGGGGTTCGACAGCGGGCTCACCCCGCTGTTCGAGCAGACCTTCCCGGTGACCGACCCGGACGCCGTCAACGCCGTCGACCGGTTCGCGTTCCGCCGTGCGCTGATGACCGGTCTGGACGACGTCGTCCACTTCGGACACGAGTTCGTCGACTACACCGAGATGGGGGACGGCCGGGTGGAGGTCCGCTTCGCCGACGGTCGGACCACGACGGCCGACGTGCTCGTCGGCGCGGACGGCGTGGGGTCGCGGGTGCGGGCGCGGCTGCTGCCGGACTTCGAGGTCGTCGACATCGGGATCCGGTGCGTGTACGGCAAGGTGCCGCTGACCGACGCCGTGCGCGCCCGCGTCCCGGACGCGTTCCTGCGCGGCTTCTGCTTCGCCTCGGACGGTTCCGGGCGCGGCGCCGCGTTCGCCCCCGTGCTGTTCCGCGAACCGCCCGCGGAGTACGGCGACTACCTGATGGTCGTGTTCACCGGCACCCCGGAGGCGCTGGGCCACTCCGACGACGAGCTGTTCGCGCTCGACCGGGACGCGTTGTGGCAGGTCGTGGTGGCGGGGACGGAGGGGTGGCACCCGTCGATCCGCGAGCTCGTCGCCGCGGCGGACACCGCTTCGGCGTTCCCGATCACCCTGCGCTCGTGCACCCGGATCGACCCGTGGCGCACCGGCCGGGTCACGCTGCTCGGTGATGCGATCCACCCGATGACGCCGGCCGCCGGTGCCGGGGCGAACACCGCCCTGCACGACGCCGCCCTGCTCACCGCGGCGTTGTGCGGGGGCGGTCGGCTTGTCGAGGCGCTGGCCCGGTACGAACAGGAGATGATCGGGCACGCCAAGGAGGTCGTCGCCGACTCGCTGCGCCGGGCGGCGCGGCTGTTCGGCACGACCCCGCCGGTGCCGGCCGCCGCCGCGGACCGGTCGACTGACGCCCCCTGACGGGGCAGGACGGACGTACTCATGGGCACGGTGTACTGCGACCTCGCGATCTCGTTGGACGGCTACCTGGCAGGGCCCGACCAGACGCCGGAGACCCCGTTGGGCGAGGGCGGGATCAAGCTGCACCGGTGGAAGTTCGACGAGCCGGAGGCGCACGTCCAGGAGATCGCCGCCATCGTCGACGCGGGCGCGTTCATCATGGGCCGCAACATGTTCGCCGGACCGGGGCAGGGGCCGTGGGCCGCGGACTGGACCGGCTGGTGGGGAGCCGAGCCGCCCTACCACGGGCCGGTGTTCGTGCTGTCCCACCACGCCCACGAGCCGATCCCGATGGAGGGCGGGACGACCTTCCACTTCGTCACCGGCGGCATCACCGAGGCGCTGGACCGGGCCCAGGAGGCCGCGGGCGACCGCCCGGTGTCGATCGCGGGAGGGGCGGCGACGGCCAACCAGTACCTGGCCGCGGGACTGGTCGACGAGCTGCGCCTGCACGTGGCGCCGGTCCTGTTCGGACGGGGCGAACGGCTCTTCGAGGGCGTCGCGCCCACCGACCTCGTCCAGGTCGACGGCCGCGCCACGCCCGTGATCACCCACCTGCGCTACACCCGCAAGCCGTCGTGAGCGAGCTGGTCTGCCTGCACGCCGCGGGCAGCGGCCCGGACACCTGGACGACGGTGGCGCCCGTGCTCGGCGCGCTCGGCCACCGCGTCCACTGCCCGCCGCTGCTCGGGCACCACGCGGCGGACCGGCGGCCGACCTACCCGCTCGACGCCTTCCGCGACGCCGTCCTGCACGACCTCGACCGGCGCGGACTGGACCGGGTCACCCTCGTCGGGCACTCCCTCGGGGCCTTCGTCGCCACGACGGTCGCGGCCGGGGCGCCCGACCGGGTGGACCGGCTGGTGCTGGAGGAGATGCCCGTGCCGCCGCGCGACGGGGCCGACGGGCCACCGTCGCGGCGGCGGATCCCCGCGGTGGCACACGCCCTAGCGGGGTTCCTGGGCCGTGGCCGGGTGGACCCTGCGGTGGTCCGGGAGGTCGTCGCCGAGCTCCGGGAGCCGCGGCCGCGGTGGTGGGAGGGGCTGGCGTCGGTCACCGCGCCCACCCTCCTGCTCGCGGGCGGGCCGAAGAGCCACCTCGACCAGTCGCGCCACGACCTCGTGGCGCGCGCGATCCCGGACGCGACCGTCGTCCGGCTCGACACGGGCCACCGCGTCCACTCGACCGCGCCCGAGGCCTGGCTCGCCGCCACCACGCCCTTCCTGGCCACCCCCTGACAGCACTGGAGCCGACCACCCGATGACCCCGTCCGTGCACGTCGTCCGCGTCTTCCCCGCGGGCCCCGGCGGCGGCAACCCGGCGCCGATCATGATCGACGCCGACGGTGTCGCCGACACCGACATGCGGGCGCTCGCCCGGCAGCACGGCCACGAGAGCGGCTTCGTCCTGCCCGCCCCGCCGGGCAGCGGCTGCGACCACGCGCTGCGCTTCTGGGTACCCAACCACGAGATGTCCATGTGCGGCCACGCCACCGTCGGTGCTGCCTGGCTGCTCGACCGCCTGGGCGGGCTCGACGGTGACGAGGTGGTGTTCCACACCCGGAGCGGCCCCGTGACCGCCCGCCTCACCGGGCCAGCCGACGACCGCACCGTCGAGATCGACCAACCACCCGGCCGCGTCGACCCCGTGGACGACGGGGTGGTGCCGTCGATCCTCGCCGCACTCGGGCTCACCGCCGACCAGCTCGCACCGCACCCGATCCGCAACGCCGCCACGAGCCGGGTCAAGACCCTCGTGCCGGTCGTGACACCGTCCGTCCTGGACGGACTGCGTCCCGACTTCGCCCGGCTGACCGAGGTCTGCGACCTGCTCGGCTCGACCGGCCTCTACCCCTACGTCCCGTCCGACCCGGACAACCAGGTGTTCGACGCCCGCCAGTTCCCCCGTTCGTCGGGTTACCCCGAGGACGCCGCCACCGGCATCGCCGCCGCGGCGTTGTCCTTCGGCCTGCTGGAGGCGGGCCTGGTCGCGCGGGACGACCGCCCGATCCGGGTGCGGCAGGGGCGGGCGATGGGACGGCCGTCGGAGATCGTGCTGCGGTTCGCCGTGCGCGACGGCGGGATCGACGGCGTGTGGCTGGGCGGCCGGGTGGAGCTGTGAGGAGCCGCTGACGACGGGGCGGCCTCACCCCGAGGGGGACCTCCCGGCCCGCGCGGCTCATCCCGCGGGCGATGTCGGGCGTCCTGGCGGATGGCGAGCATTGGGGGCGACCGCTCGAACCGCAGGACGGACCACGGAGGCAGCATGAGTCGCCACGAGATCGGCCCCAGCTCACCGGCACCCCGACCGAGGAGCCTCGCGAGAAGGGTCGCGGTGCTGCTGACCGCGGTCGCGGGGATGCTCGCCCTGTCCACCGGTGCGGCCGTGGCGGGTCCCGAGCACCACAACACCGACCCGCTCAACACCGGGTGCGCGGCGAACGCGACGACCATCACCAGCGGCACGGTCGGCGGGATCTTCTACGAGATCCGCTACTCGGCCGCCTGCGGCACCAACTGGGTGCGGGTGCCCGCGCTGAACGGCACGGTGTACATGGTCATCAGGTCCGACTGGGGTGGCGGTGCCGTCGGCGGCCAGCAGACCGGGAGCGGCGGGTCGCACTGGACCCCGCAGGTCTACGCGCCCGGCAGCACGTGCGTCACCTACTGGGTGCAGCGCGTCGGCAACGGTGACCCCGCCACCGGCAACGTCCGGCTCTGCTGACGGCTCCACCCGCCTGACGTGCCGCCGGGGCGAGGGGTCCCGGCGGCACGTCCGCGCGGACTACTCCGCGCGCAGCGAGGTCACCTTGGTGACGCCTCGCAGGAACGGCAGCGTCATCGCGGTGACCGCGAGGGTCACCAGCGCCGCGCCGCCGGAGAGGGCGGCCACGCTGGGCCAGTCGACGGTGAGCGGCAGGTCCAGCATGCGCAGGACCAGCGTCGCCATGCCGAGTCCGGTGAGCACCGCGACCGCGACACCGAGCACGATCGGCACCGCCACCTGCCAGAGCAGGGAACGGGCGAGCACGCCGAGGCCGACGCCGCTGGCGACGAGCATCGCCAGGGGCTTGCGGCGTTCCTGGATCTGCTCGAACGCGAGCACCAGCAGGCTCAGCCCGGCGACCAGCAGCGTGACCGTCGAGCCGGTGTAGAGCGCGTCCTGCAACGCGCCCATGGACTGCTGCTCCACGATCCGCTCGAACGGCCCGCCGGGGTAGACGAACGTCTGCCACGGGTGCGCGGCGAAGGCGTTGCGGATCTGCTCCAGCTGGTCGGCGGTGGGGCGGTCCACCTGGGCCTGCACGGTGGCGCCGACGTCGGCGGGGAGGTCGGGGATCGCGCCCGGCGTGGCGATGATCGTCGCCCGCGAGGAGGAAGCCGGTCCGCTGCCCGCCGCCGTGCCGGAGGCGGGTGGTGCCAGCTCGGTCTGGTCGAGCCGGTCGGGCACGGTCCACGTGCCGACCACCTCGAAGTCCGACCTGTCGCCGCGGGAGTGCCGGAACTCCGCCGGGGAACCGGGACGCAGCACCGTGCCCGCCACCGCGAACGCCTGTCCGTCGGTGCACTCGCGGGTGGTGGTCAGCCGGGTGATGACGGCGCAGTCCGCGACCAGGACGCTGTCGGGGGACGACTGCCCGGACCCGGCCGGGTAGGCCTCGACCAGGCGCGTGGCGCGCACCTCGCCCACCGCGGGCGTGGTGGCCAAGCGGGCCAGGACGTCGTCGAGCACCTTCGCGTCGACCGAGGCCAGCAGGGTCGACGACGGCGAGCCGGGTGCCTCGGCGCGCGCCTGGTCGGCCACCACCGTCAGCACGGTGAGCAGGGCGATCGCCCCGGTGAGCACCACCGCGATCCCGCCGACGACCCGTGCGGACGTGCCGCTGTCGAGCTGGAGGCGCCGGATCGCCAGCTGCCAGGACGGCGCCCCGCCGCGGATGCGCCCGGAGACGCGTTCGACCAGCCACGGCAGCATCACCGGCACGCCGATCAGGAGCAGTGCGGAGCCGAGGACGACCACGGTCGTGGAGTCGGTGTTGTCGGGGTCCATCGACCCGGCGGCGACCATCAGCCCGACGCCCGCCGCGACCAGCAGCAGCCGCCACCACACCCGCCTGCGCACCGGTTTGCCCTGGCGCACCACGCCGAGCGGCTCGACGATCGTGCGGCGCAGCGCGGCCAGCGTCGCGAGCAGCGACACCGCCGGGACGGCGAGCACGACCAGCGAGGCTCCCAGCAGGTCGGGGGTGAGGTCGCTCGCGTAGAAGCTCGTGCCGAACAGCTCCACGCCCTCGATGAGCTCGCGCACCACCAGGAACGCCGCCGTGCCCACCACGAGCCCGGCCACCGCGCTCACCAGCGACTCCGCCGCGGCGATCCGGTGCACCTGGCGGGAGTCGGAGCCGACCAGCCGCAGCGCGGAGAGCCTGCGGTCGCGCTGGGCGCCCGCGATCCGGGCGGTGGTGGCCACGAACGTGAACACCGGCAGCAGCAGCACCACCGCGCCGAGCAGCGCGAGCAGCATCAGCTGCGGCGGCCGCTCACCGCCTCCTCCTCCTGGACCCTGCGCCACGCCGAAGCGCTCGACGCGTTCGGCGCTGGTCGACGGGTCGACCAGCGAGGCGTCCGCGCCGACGTAGGCCTTGAGGGAGGTCGGCTCGCCCAGCACGACCTTGGGCAGCTCGCCCACCCGCTTCCCGGTGAACCGCGGCCGCAGCAGCTCGCCCTGCGGGGAGTCCAGCAACCGGGCCAGCGCGGGGGAGAGCACCACCTCACCCGGTCCGGGCAGCCGGTCGGTCCCCGGCGGCAACGGGTGGTCGCCCGCCGCGGTCGCGTAGAGGTAGGTGACGACGACCTCCTCGCCGCGGAACGAGCCCTTGTCGGTCCACCCGTAGAGCCCCGCGGGCCGCTGCCCGTCCGTCCTGGTGGTGACCAGCTCGTCGGCCGTGCGGCGTTGCTGGCTGTCCTCCAGGACGGTGGTGGTGGACGCGGCTCCCAGCAGCGCCACGACCGCCACCGCGACGCCGATCGTGCCCAGCGCGAGCCTGACCATCGCGGACCTGCCGCCCCCGATGGCGAGCCGGACGCCGATGGCCAGGTCGTTCACCCACTGCCCGACCCTCATGCGAGCGCCACCTCCCTGGTGCGGCCGTCGCGCACGACGACCTCGCGGTCCGCGTACGCGGCGACCCTCGCCTCGTGGGTGACCAGGACGACGGCGGCGCCGGTGTCCCGCACGGCCTGCGTCATCAGGTCCATCACCCGCTCGCCGGTGAACGAGTCCAGCGCGCCGGTCGGCTCGTCGGCGAAGATCACCCGCGGACCGCTGACCAGCGCCCGTGCGATGGCGACCCGCTGCCCCTGCCCACCGGACACCTCGCCGGGCCGCTTGTCGGCTAGCTCCTCGACCTCCAGCCGTACCAGCCACTCGCGCGCCTGGGCCTCGGCCTTGCGGCGCCTGCGGCCGTCGAGCCGCAGCGGGAGGGCGACGTTCTCCACGCAGGTCAGCTCGGGCACGAGCTGGCCGAA
This sequence comes from Umezawaea tangerina, assembly GCF_003002815.1. Lineage (GTDB taxonomy): Bacteria > Actinomycetota > Actinomycetes > Mycobacteriales > Pseudonocardiaceae > Umezawaea > Umezawaea tangerina. The sequence goes on from NZ_PVTF01000013.1 coordinate 166,523, forward strand.
CTGGAAGACGAAGCCGAACTCGGTGCGGCGCAACGCGCTGCGCGGGACGTCGGCCATGCCACCCAGGTCGCGGCCGTCATAGGTGACGGTGCCCGAGTCGGGGGCGATGATGCCCGCCAGGCAGTGCAGCAGCGTGGACTTGCCGGACCCGGACGGCCCCATCACCGCCACGACCTCGCCCGCGCCGATCGCCAGGTCGGCCCCGGCCAGCGCCGCGGTCGGGCCGAACGCCTTCACGACCCCCTTGGCCTCCAGCAGTGCCCCGGTCATGGCCGCACCAGCTTCCCCAGGTCGGCGAGCCGGGCCTCGGTGAGCTCCAGCCAGCGCAGGTCCGCGTCGAGGTGGAACAGGGCGTGGTCGCAGATCAGCTTGTCCGCGAGGTCGCCCTCCCGCTTGCGGGCGGTCAGCTCGCGCATGCTCCGCAGGTGCGCCGCGCGCTGGGTGTCCACCACCTCGCTCGCGTCGAGTCCCGCCATCAGCGCGATCACGACCTTCGAGTACAGGGTGCTCTGCAGGTACAGCTCCGGCTTCTCCGGCCGCCCCAGCCACTGGTCCACGTCCGTGACCCCGTCGGCCGTGATCGCGTACCGCTTCCGGTCCGGCCCGTTCCCCGGCCGCACCCCGCTCTCCTCGATCAGCCCGTTCTTCAGCAGCCGCGACAAGGTCGCGTACACCTGCCCGTACGGCAACACCCGCCCTTGCCCGAAGTGGTCGTCGTACGCCCGCTTCAGGTCGTACCCGTGTCGTGGCTCTTGCCGGAGCAGGCCCAGCAGTGAGTGTCCGATTGACATGCGAGGCACTATACACATCGCGTATACGCACAGCGTGTACTCGGGTGCGGGGGTGGGTGAGCAGGTGTTTTCCGGGTGGGGGGCGATTCTCGAGCTGGAACGCTCTGGTGCCTACGCCTCGGACGCCGTGGTCACCGGTCCGCCGCGGCGGATTCCAGGGCGTGGAGGAACGAGTCGGTGGCGGTGTCCCAGTCCATGGTCGCGGCGGTCCGCAGCCCCTCCTCGACCAGCCGTCCGCGCAGGTCCGGGTCGTCCAGGAGGCGCAGGACGGCGGCGGCCATGTTGGTGGCGTCGCCGACGTCGACCAGCAGCGAGTCGCGGCCGTCGACGCAGAAGTCCTCGACCCCGCCGTTGCGGGTGCTCACCACCGCCGTGCCGCACGCCATGGCCTCCGCGACCGGGAACCCCCACCCCTCCTGCACGGAGGCGCACAGGTGGATCGCGCTCGCGCGGTAGGCGGGCCCTGCCTGCTCGCGGCCGTTGCGGGCCCGTGCGTACCGGATCCAGCGGGGGAGCAGGGCGGGGCGCTTCTCGGGGCCGAAGGCGTTCACGACGAGGTCCGGGTGCTGCTCGCGGACGCGTTCCAGGGCGGCGACGGCGGTGGCGGAGCCCTTCTGCGGTCCCGATCCCACCAGGAGGCTGACGCTCGGGCCGCGCGGTCCGTCCGGTTCGGGCGGTCGGTAGGCGGCGTGGTCGAGTCCGTTGTGGACGACCGACACCCGTTCGCGGGGCACGCCGAGGTCGTGCAGCAGCCCCGCCAGGTAGTCGGACACCACGACCTTGGGCAGCTCCGAGCGCAGCACGTCGTCCACCTGGGACGGGTCGTCGACGCCCCAGACCTCGTAGCCCTGCACGAGGTGCACGGGACTGCCCTGCCGCGCGGAGATGCCGGAGAGCAGGCGGGCGGTGGTCCAGTAGGTGGCCACGACGACGTCGGCATCGGGCAGCAGGGCGGCGTCGAACCTGCGGACCATGGTCATCCGGACGCCCGCGTCGACCGCCATCCACCGCAGCCACCGGGACAGGCCGTCGGGCCGCCGGGTGTGCCAGCGGTCCCGCGCGATCTCGTACAGGTGCTTCACCGGCCGGTGCGGGCCCTCGTACCACTGCTCGTGCACGACGGTCACCTGGTGGCCCCGCCGGGTGAGCCGGTTCGCGTACTCGTACACCACCCGGAAACCGCCGCTGGGCAGCCTGGAGAACACCGGCAGGACGAACGTGACCCGCATGGCCCCGGTCATCCTCCCGCGAGCTGTTCGAGCCAGGACTGCCAGGCGGCCGTGCGCGCCGCGCGGTCCACGGGGACGCCGTAGAAGTACTGGCTCGTGGTCACCATGTGGTGCCCGTCGTCGACCACGAAGCGGTAGAAGCCGTGCTCGGTGCGGATGCCCAGCAGCGCGTCGTCGCGCAGGTCCACCACGCCCTCGATCGGCTCGAGACCGTCCGGGGTGAGGCGCACCCGCTCGCCGAGCGCGGGGTGGGCGCCGAGCCGGGCGACCAGGTCTTCCCACACGGCGCCGCCGGGCCGGGTGGTGAACGCGAACGCGACCACGTTGGCCACCGGCAGCCCCGCGAAGTGCCGGAAGTACTCGACGAGGTTGTGCAGGAACATGTCCCAGCCGCGGCCGAAGCCGTCGTACTCGGCCTCCCAGTCGTCGCCGAAGAACCCGCTCTGGACGAGGCGGAGCACGGTGGTGCCGCCCTCCTTGCCCTCGACCAGGAACTCCATCGTCATCGGCGGCACGCCGTCCGGTCCGGGAGCGCCGTAGACGACGCGCCTGCCCGGCTCGACCTCCAGGGCCCGCCCGGACTCGGTGTTGCCGCCGCCGAAGTCCGCCTCGACGTCGCCGTCCACCTGCTCGTGCGGCACGAACCACACCGACATGCCCTCGGGGGTGGAGATCGCCCGCCACACCTGCTCCGGGGTGGCGGTGAGCTCGACCTCCTTCGCCAGGTCGCGGCGCTCGTCCACGCGGTCAGCCCTGCTGGGTGAGGACGATGAGGTTGCCGCAGGTGTCGTCGAACACGGCCATCGCGCCGAAGTCGGTCTTCGTCGGCTCCTGGGTGAACCGGACGCCGTGCTCCTTCATCCGCTGGTAGTCCTTGTCCAGGTCCGTGGTGCCGAGCATGGTGTACGGCACGCCCGCGTCGTAGAGGACCTTCTTGTACACCTGCGCGGCTGGCTTGCCGTCGATCTGGATGCCGGGGTTGCCGTCGGGCTCCAGCAGCAGTTCGACGCCGTCCGGGGCGTCGGGCGACACGACGGTCAGCCACTTGGCCTCGCCCACCGGGATGTCGGTCTTCTTCACGAGGCCCAGCGCCCCGGTGTAGAACGCCAGGGCCTTCTCCTGGTCGTCCACCGGGATGCTGGTCACCGGAACGAACACGCTCATGTCGTCTCCTCCTGTCGAACCGTCGGGTGCACGGCGACCACGACCCGGTGCGACCTGCCACCCGGCGCGGACTCGTCGTGGTACTTGGCGATCAGCGACGTCACGGCCCCGGCGAGCTCCTCGGCGAACGCGGCGCGGTCGGCCGCGGAGCCGAACCGGACCTCGCCCGCCATGGCGAACGTCGCGACCCGCTTGCGGACCCTGGCCGCTCCGGTGACCAGGTCGCCCACGTCGCGCACCAGCCGCGCGGCCACGGCCAGCAGCCAGCGCGCGGACAGCTGGTCGGGGGACCGGGCGGGGTCGGGGGCGACGGCGGCGAGCGCGGTCGGCGAGATCACGTACGACGCCGCGGTCGCCCGCAGCACGCGTTCGGTCAGGTTGCCCCTGCGCCGCTCCTCGACCAGTTCGAGCAGGCCGTGCCGCTCCAGCGCGCGCAGGTGGTAGTTGACCTTCTGCCTGGTCAGCCCGACCCGGCGCGCCAGCGTGGTCGCCGAGCCGGGTTCGGACAGCTCCGCGAGCAGCCGGGCGCGCACCGGGTCGAGGGCGGCCTCGGCCGCACCCGGATCGTCGATCACCGCCACGTCGTGCACCGGCACACCGTCGCACCGACAACTTTTCTTGTCAAGGAGACCCGCCCGCCCGACGGGGTGAAACCCGATGGCGCTCCGGCCAGGACACCTGCCAGGGTGCCCGTGTGACACGAGCGTTCCTCCCCGGTCTGGAGCTGTCCGGGCTGTTCCACGACGAGGTCGTCGCCCCGATCGTGGCCAAGGCGCTGGCCGGCGTGCCGTACTCGACGGCGTTGATCGGTTGGGGCTCGGACGTGCAGGGGTTCGACACGGAGCGGTCCACCGACCACGCCTGGGGGCCGCGGCTGCGGCTGTTCCTGGACCACGACGACTTCCTGGCCCGCGCCGACGACCTGGACGCCCTGCTCGACCGCGAGCTGCCCGCCGAGTTCCGCGGTCACCCGGTCCGCTTCGCGTTCCCCTCGGACGCGCCCGCCCGGCACTGGGTGCACGTCGAGGACCTGGACGAGTACTTCGCGGGTCAGCTCGGCGAGGTCCCCGCGGACGGCCTCACGACGTCGGCGTGGCTGATGACCCCGACCCAGGTGCTGCGGGAGCTGACCGGTGGCGCGGTCTTCCACGACGGGCTCGGCCTGCTGGAGCCCTACCGGGAGCGGCTGGCCTGGTACCCCGACGACGTGTGGCGGCACGTCCTGGCCGCCCAGTGGACGCGGCTGTCGCAGGAGGAGCCGTTCGTCGGCCGCTGCGGCGAGGTCGGCGACGACCTGGGCTCCGCGGTGGTCGCCGCCCGCCAGGTGCGCGACCTGATGAGGCTGTGCCTGCTGATGGACCGCGTGTACCCGCCCTACGGCAAGTGGCTGGGCACCGCCTTCGCCGCCCTGCCGTGCGCGGCGGAGCTGACCCCGCTGCTGTCGGGGGCCTTGGCGGCGCGGAGCTGGCCGGAACGGGAGCGGCACCTCTCGCCCGCCTACGAGGTCGTCGCCGGGCTGCACAACGGGCTCGGCCTCACCGAGCCGGTGGACGTCGCGGTCCGCTACTTCCACGACCGGCCGTTCCGCGTCCTCGACGCCCACCGCTTCACCGACGCCCTCGTCGCGACGATCGCTGACCCGGCCGTCCGCGCGCTGCCCCCGGTCGGCGCGGTCGACCAGTACGTCGACAGCACCGACCTCACCGACCGGGCGTTCGCGGACCGGCGCCGCCGCTACCTCGCGGGCCCCGGCCTGTGACGGCCTAGGCGGTGAGCACACCGCTGCCGAGCAGGGCGAAGAGCAGGACGCCGATGAGGATGCGGTAGACGACGAAGGCGTTGAAGGTGTGGTTGGCGACGAACTTGAGCAGCCAGGCGATGGAGGCGTAGGCGACGACGAAGGAGACGAGGGTGCCGACGACCAGTGGTGCGGTGTCGACGCCGGCGCCGAGGGCGTCCTTGAGCTCGTAGAGGCCCGCGCCGGTGAGGGCGGGGATGCCGAGGAAGAACGACAGGCGGGTGGCGGCGACGCGGTCGAGGTCGAGGATGAGGCCGGTGGACATGGTGGCGCCGGAGCGGGAGAAGCCGGGGAAGAGCAGGGCGAGGATCTGCGAGGAGCCGACCAGCATGGCGTCCTTGAACGTGGTGTCGGCCTCGCCGCGGGTGCGCTTGCCCATCCGGTCGGCCGCCCACATCAGTGCGCTGCCGACGATCAGCGACCCGGCCACCACCCACAGCGAGGCCAGCGCGCCCTCGATGAGCGGTTTGGCGGCCAGCCCCACGACCACGATCGGGATGGTGGCGAGGATGACCCACCAGGCGAACTTGTAGTCGTGGTGCTGCCGCTGGTCGCGGTTGGCCAGGCCGCGGCCCCAGGCGCCGACGATGCGGACGATGTCCTTGAAGAAGTACACGAGCACGGCGGCGATGGCGCCGACCTGGATGACGGCGGTGAACGCGACGACGGCCTTGTCGTCGACCGGGATGTCCATCAGCCCTTCGGTGATCTTGAGGTGTCCGGTGGAGGACACGGGGAGGAACTCCGTCACCCCCTCGACCACTCCCAGGATCACGGCTTGTCCGATGCTGATCGCGCTCACGTGCGCTGCCTTTCCAAGGGGGACCGCGGTGCCGGGGTGTCGGCACCGGAGCAGGATGAAGAAGATCGCGCGCAGGGTAGCGAGCCGCCGCGGACGACGGCCGCCCGCGGTGCGGAACCCGCCCGCCGCGCACCGGGTTCCGGTGGAATGTCCGAAAAGGAGGAAGGCCGCGCCCCGGCGGGAACGGCCGGACGTCAGCGCTGGTAGCGCGGCATCGCCGTCCAGTCGCCGGTGCCGCCCACCCGAGGGTCGTAGTTCGGGTCGTCGGTGCCGCGGATCTCACCCTGCCGGTTCACCCAGTAGAACCGGTACTGCGTGCTCAGCTCCACCGGGCGGTTGCCGTCGTACGGGTTGACCCGCGTGTCGACGTTGCCCAGCGCCTCCCGGAACTCGGAGTTGCGCCGGTCGTCGGACGCCCAGCGCTGGTCGACGACCTCCTGCCACTGCCGCGCGCCGTGGTCGTTCACCTCGCGGAACCTGTTGCCGAGCGCGATGGAGTTGTCGAGGTTCTGCCGCGCGAGCGCCCCCGCCATGAACGTCTGCGACCCCGCGGGCGTCACCTGCGCGGCGACGTCGGGCAGCCAGTCGCGGTAGGCGGGCCACGACGGCACCTGGGCGGCGGCGAACGTCATCGTCGCGTTGCACTGCCCGTAGCCGTGGGTCACGTGCGAGACCGCGACCGCGAGGCAGTGCACGCCGCCGCTGGCGTAGCCGATCTCGAACAGCCCGGACGCCGTGACACCGGGCGGGGGCGGCACCGGCCGTCCGGAGTGGAACGCGGTGATCTGCAACCCGTGCATCTGCATGGCGTACTGGAGGAACTGGTCGGGGGAGAACGGCTGGAACATCCCGACGAGCCCGACCATCATGATCGCCGCCTGCTGGTCGGGCGAGTTCAGGCAGATGAGGTTCGAGTTCTCCTGCACCGCCCACCCCGCGGGCAGCGCGTAGCGGAAGTAGGTCCCGACCTGGTGGCTGAGCTGGGGCTGGACGGTCATGGCGGAGGCCTCACAGGACGCGGGTCGACGGTTCTCCCCGGATGATCGCCGCCACGCCGTCCGCCGTTTCAGGGTCGTGGGCGCCGTTGTCGGTGGAGTCGCCCGCGAGGCACCGGCGAGCTCTCGAACGGTGGTCGGCGGGGCCGCGACCAGGGGAGTTCAGGAATCCGCAACGGATCCGTCCGATCGGGCGCCCACTCTCGTGGCCGAGGCGGAGCAGGGGAGTCCGCCTCGCTCCGGCCCCGCCAGGGCAGGAGTCCACACCCGACGGTCGTGCGAACGGCCGCCGGTGGAGCGCAAGGGGATCCTGATCATGCGAGACACGAGGAAGCGCCTGTCCACGACCGGATCGCTCGCGGTCGTCGGCGCGGTCGTCGCGAGCCTGTTCGGCATCGCGTCGGCCGCGTCCGCCGCGCCGGGGGCGACGCCCGTCGACCCGTTCGCGGCGTGCAGCCAGCCGGTGAACCCCGTCCACGCAGGCGCGGCGCTGGTGCACCTGTTCAGCTGCTCCGACGGCTGGCACGGGCAGATCACCGGGGCCACCCCCGGCGACGAGATCTGGGTGACGAACGCGTCGGGCCGGGTGACCGCGTGGCGCACCGTGCCCTTGGGGGCGACCTCGGCGAACAGCGGCTCGGTCGGCACGTTCGGGTCGCCGTGGCGCGCCTGCGGCAAGGACATCAGCGCCGGCGCCATCGGGTGCACCGCCTACAACTGACCGGAACGGATCGAACGGCCCCTCCGCCACGGCTCCCGCGGCGGAGGGGCCCTCCCGTCAGGTCAGCCACCTCCGGGCGGCGTCGGCGCAGTCCTCGGGGGAGCTGTTGAAGGCGATGGCCGCGTCGGGCGCGTGCCGCCGGACCAGGTTGACCACCTGCTCGAACAGGTCGAGCAGCGGCTCGTGCGTGCGGATGCCGCCCCCGATGACCACGCACGCGTGGTCCGCGCCGGTCAGCGCCGCCGTGATCGCCCCCACGGGGTCCTCGTCGAGGTCCACGAGGCACCAGTCGGCCTCGATGCCGTGCTCGTCGAACCGTGCGCGACCCCGTGCCAGCGCCGCCTGGACCGGCTCCGGGTCCCAGCCTTCGAGTTTCGAGGGATCGACCCCGATCACCAGCACCCGCGCCACCTCACGCCTCCTCGGGCGGAACGCCGCTCGGGGCGGAGAGGGCGCGGAGGTCGTCGAAGGCGCGGGCAAGGTGCTCGTCCAGGCTCCGCGAGGAGTCGTCGACCCAGTCCTGGGCCGCGTGGTGGAAGGCGGCCCAGCCGGTGTGGGCGGCCAGGTCGGCCAGCCGGTCGGCCACCCCGCGCTCGCGCAGCGCGTCCGCCACCGCCTCGGTGAGCGCGGCGGCCTTGGCCAGCTCGCGTTCCCGCAGCGCCGGTGTCACGGCGATGAGGGCCAGTCGCGGTTCGGAGAACGGGCGGGTCTCCTCGAGGACCCGGCCCGCCTTCCGGAAGGCGGACAGCAGCACGTCGAGGGGTTCCAGGCCGTCCGGCGCCTCGGCCACCGCCTGCGTCAGCGCGTCGCGCAGGGTGGGCTCGCCGTCGAAGAGCACCTCGCGCTTGTCCGGGAAGTGCCGGAAGAACGTGCGCTCGTTGACACCGGCCCGAGCGGCGATCTCGGCCGTCGTGGTCTGGTCGAACCCACGTTCCCGGTAGAGGTCCAGCGCCGCCTCCCGCAGGCGGCGGCGCGCTTCGACTCCGCTGCGTGGCACGGCCCGAGACTACCGCACGCGCCAGTGACCGGCGTTACGTTGCGCCAGTGACTGGCGCTACCCGTAGAGTCAGTGACTGGCGCTAAGTAGTGCCAGTCGCTGACTCCAAAGGGAGCTCCCATGCACGTGTTCGTCACCGGCGGGTCCGGCCTCACCGGGCCCGCCGTCGTCACCGAGCTCATCTCGGCGGGCCACACCGTCACCGGCCTGGCCCGCTCGGACGCCGCCGCCGCGCGGCTGGAGTCGTTGGGCGCCACCCCGCTCCGCGGCTCCCTGGACGACCTCGACGTCCTGCGGACCGGCGCCGAGTCGGCCGACGGCGTGCTGCACATGGCGTTCGGCGGCGACTTCGCCGACCCCGAGCCCATGACCAGGCGCGACCGGACCGCGATCGAGGCGATCGGCCGGGTGTTGGAGGGCACGGGCAGGCCGTTCGTCAGTACTTCCGGCACCTTGGTCATGCCCGCCGGACGGGAGACCACCGAGCAGGACGCCCCGGACCCCGACGGCGTCGCCTCCTTCCGGATCCCCGGCGAGCGGGCCTGCCTTGACCTGGCGGACAAGGGGGTGCGCACGAGCGTGGTCCGGCTCGCGCCGACCGTCCACGGTCCGGGGGACCACGGCTTCATCGGCATGCTGGTCGCCACCGCGCGCAAGACGGGCGTGTCCGCCTACGTCGGCGACGGCACCAACCGCTGGCCCGCGGTGCACCGGCTCGACGCGGCGACCCTGTTCCGCCTCGCCCTGGAGAAGGCGCCCGCGGGCAGCGCGCTGCACGGCGCGGCCGAGAGCGTCACCCTGCGCGGCGTCGCGGAGTCGATCGCCGACGCCCTCGGCCTGCCCGCGGTCCCGCTCTCACCGGTCGACGCCGCGGGTCACTTCGCCAGCCCCTTCATGGCGATGCTCTACGGCATGGACGCGCCGGTGTCCGCCTCGCGCACCCGCGCCCTGCTCGACTGGTCGCCCGTCCACCCGACCCTGCTCGAGGACCTGGCGCACGGCGACTACTTCGCCACCCCGGCCGCGGTCTCCTGACCGTCGCGGTCGGTGCGCGCGAGGATGTCCGCGGCCACCCGCGCCGGGTCCTCGACGTGGGGGCAGTGGCCGAGGTCGGGGTACTCGACGAGATCGGCGCCGGGGTCGCGGCGGCGGATCTCGCGGGCGACCAGCGGGCCGGACACCGGGTCCCGCATGCCCCACAGGAACGACAGCGGGACAGCGGTGTCGGCGAGGGCCCGTTCGAGGCGGTCGCGGTGCGCGGCGCGTTCGGGGATGTAGTCCAGCAGCCGCGCGGCCAGACCGGGCTCCGGGTCGCCCGCGTGCAGCGCGCGGTGGTGCAGCCGGGCGAGATCGGGGTCCAGCGGGTGCTCCGGGGAGAAGATCCGGGACCAGGACCGGACGAACACCGGTTCGGTGAACGCGCGGGCCAGCAGCGGACCCACCCCCGGCACCAGCATCGCCCGCTGCGCCAGGCGCGGCCGGTACTGGTCGGCGTACAGGCCCGCGTTCAGGAAGACGCACCGCCGCACCGCGAACGGCAGCTCGCGGGCCAGCAGCTCGGTCGCGACGATGGCCCCGTAGTCGTACGCCACGAGCGTCACCCCGGCCGCGCCGAGCGACCCGATTACCCGCTGCGCCAGGTCCGCCTGCTCGAACACGCTGTAGCGGTGGCCGCGCGGCTTGTCCGACGCGCCGAAGCCCAGGAAGTCGAACGCGACGACGGTGTGCCGCCGGGCCAGCGGCGGCTCCACCCCGGCCCACTCGAACGAGGACGCGGGGAAGCCGTGCAGCAGCACCAGCGGGCTCCCGGTGCCGGTCACGCGGGTGAAGACGCCGCGCGGCGTGCCGCGCACCGGGACCCGCGTCGTGGTGCCCGACCCGTGCCACGTCTCCAGTCGGTCGGTCATCGGCGCGCTCCCGGCTCGGGTAACCTAGTGAGCGTTAGGTTGTAGTCGGGTCCCGTGGATGTCAAGGGGTGAGCCGGTGACCGCGCCGAAGAGGACGAGGATGCCCGCGGCCCGGCGGCGCGCCCTGATCGTCGAGCGGGCGGCCGAGGTCTTCGCCGAACGCGGCTACGACGGTGCCTCGGTCGACGAGATCGTCCGCCGGTCGGACATCTCGGCACCCGTGCTGTACGACCACTTCCCGTCCAAGCTCGCGCTGTTCCGCGAGGTGCTCGACACCGAGTACGCCCGGCTGCGCGGGACGTGGAGCGGCCTCGGCGACGGCGGGCCTGCACGGGAGCGGTTCACGGCCGCGCTCGACGCCTGGTTCGCCCACGTCGAGGAGCGCCGCGGCTCGATCCCGGTGCTGTTCCACGGTTCCGCGGCCGACGAGGACGCCCGCCGGGCGCAGCGCGACGCCACCCGCGCGAGCCGCTCCGCCCTGGTGCCGCTCGTCGCGGGGGTGCTGGTCGAGGCCGAGCCCGACCAGGTGGAGATGCTGGTCGAGGTCATCGCGGGCTCGCTGGCCTCGCTCGCCCTCTGGTGGCACGACCACCCCGCCGTGCCCCGCGCCAGGCTGGTCGCCGCCGCGTTCGACGCGCTGTGGTCCGGCGTGGGGGCACGCGTCCGGCCGTGAGCCGCGGACGGGCCGCCGTCACAGCCTGGTGGTCACCAGGTCGTCGCGGAGCAGGGCCGCCTCCGGCAGGCCGAGGTCGGTGTACAGGGTGAGGGCGCGCCCGTAGTGGTGGCGGGCGTCGAGCGGCTCGTCGAGGGCCTGGTGGGCGCGGGCGAGGCCGGCGTGGGCACGGGCCTCCTGCTGGCGGTGGCCGACGGCGGCGGCGATGGTGCCCGCGGCGGTGTGGTGGGTGACGGCCTCGGCCGGGCTGCCCGCGGCCAACTCGGCGTCGCCGACCCCGTTGAGCGCCCACGCCTGCCCCTCGCGGTCGCCGGTCTCGCGGTGCAGGGCCAGCGCCCGCCGGTGGTTCTCGGCCCCTCGGCCGGGCCTGCCGAGGCGGGTGTCCACGGTGCCGAGGCAGTCCAGCGCGTACGCCTCGCCGGTGCGGTCGCCGGTCTGCCGGAACAGGTCGAGCGCCCGCCACTGGTGGTCGGCCGCCCGCGCGTGGTGGCCCAGGCGCAGCTGGACGACACCGAGGTTGCCCAGTGCGCGGGCCTCGTTGGCGACGTCGCCGCTTCGCCGGAACAGGTCGAGGGCCTGCCCGTGGTTGTCGGTGGCGAGCCGGTAGCGGCCCAGCCACAGGTCGACCAGGCCGAGGACGTTGAGCGCGCGGGCCCGTCCGGTCCGGTCGTCGGTGTGCCGGAACAGGTCCAGCGACCGCCGGAGGTGTTCGCCCGCCCGCGCGTACAGCCCCGACCGCAGGTGGGTCAGGCCGAGGTCGGCCAGCGCGCGGGCCTGGCCCGCGGGGTCGCCGGTGGCGCGGGCGACCCGGTGGGCGTGGCCGTGGATCGCCAGCGCGTCGGCGTGGTGCCCGCCCGCGAGGTAGCGCCACAGGGTCGCGGACAGCCGGGTCGCGTGGGTCGGCCAGCCGCGGGCCGCGGCGTGCCCGGCCACGGCGACCAGCGCCGGGCGTTCGGCGTCCAGCCAGGACAGGGCGTCCGCCCGGTCGACGAAGGCGGCCCGGTCGACGAGGGCGGCACGGGGTCGTCCGTCGTCATCGACCGGGAACGCCGTGGCGACGGCCGCGGCGGCGGTGTCCAGGTAGTGGTCGAACAGCCGGGTCAGCGCGGCGCGGTGCGCGCTGGGCGGGTCCTCGTCGTCGGCCCGGCCGACGGCGTGCGCGCGGACGAGGTCGTGGAAGGCGTAGCGGTCCGGTGCCGGGGTCCGCAGCAGGTGGTCGCCGCCGAGCCGGTGCAGCCGCCCTCGGGCCACGTCCGGCGCGGTGCCCGCGAGGGCGGCGGCCGCGGCCCCGTCGAAGTCGCGGCCGGGATGCAGCGACAGCAGCCGGAACAGCCGCCGTGCGGGCGCGGGCAGGTGCCGGTAGGACACGTCGAGGGCGAGCCCGACGGCGGAGTCCAGCCGCCGGTCCTCGTGGCGCTGGTCCAGCCGGTCGGCGTGGTCGGTCAGCGTCCAGCCGGACAGGCCGCCCATGTACCCGGCGACCAGGCCGAGCGCGAGCGGGAGGTGTCCGCACCGCCGCGCGACGCGGGCGCGCGCCTCCGGGTCGGGCCCGACGGCGATCCCCGGCGCGGCCCGCCGGAGGAACGCCTCGGCGTCCGACGGCGGGAACACGTCCAGACCGAGGTGGACGGCGCCGTCCACGCGCCTGCGGCCGGTCACCAGGGTGAGGCAGCCGGGGACGTCCGCGACCAGCGGCCGGACCTGGTCGGCGTCGGCGGCGTTGTCGAGCACCACCACCGCGTTGGTGTCCGCGAGGCGGTCGCGGTAGGCCGCCGCCCGACCCTCGGGGTCGCGCGGGAGCCGTCGGGCGGGCACGCCCAGCAGGCGCAGGAGTGCACCGAGCACGGCGTCGGGGTCGGCGGGGGAGAGGTCGGGGTCGAACCCTCGCAGGTCGACGAAGAAGACCCGCCGCCCGTCGGCGAGCAGCCGTCCGGCGTGCACGGCGAGCGCGGTCTTGCCGACGCCCGCCATGCCCGAGATGGCGACGACCCGCTGTCCGTCCAGGACCGCCCGGCGGATCCGGGCCAGCTGGTCGACCCGACCGGTGAACCAGGGGACGTCCCGCGGCAGGCCGTCCCGGACGTGGACCTGCCGCGCCGCCGCGGAGTCGTCGCCGACCACGCGCAGGGCCCGGCGCCACCGCGCCGCGTAGTCGGGGTCGGGGTGCAGCACCTCGACGACCGCGAGCACCAGATCGGTGTTCAGCCGCCGCCGTCCCGACCGGAAGCAGTCCGCCACGGTCGACTTGCCCGCGAGCTCGGCCGCCGGCCTGCCCGCCGCGGCCCAGGCGCCGTTGACGCGGTCCTTGATGGACTCGTACGAGGGGTCGCCCGCCCAGACCTTCAACCGCCGCAACGCGGTCGCGAACTCGTCCAACGAGCCGCACCCGCCGGGATCCGGCAGGTCGCCGGACTTCCACGTTGGCAACTCGGACTCACATCCCCGGACCGCTTCGACCTTCGGAGCACCGAAGGATAGCGACACCGGCTTCGGGCCGGGCCGACGTGTTCCCGCCGGCATCCGGATTCGTCCGGGATCCGGCCGTCGCGACCCGGTCGCCGCTAGCTTCCTAGCCGCCCGGTCCGCGGCCGTGAACCGCTCGCCCGGACCCCAAGCCAGTCACCACCGAACGAAGGCCGATACGTTGCTGTCCACTGGTTCCCGATCGCGCACCGCGCTCACCCTGTCCTGCGTCGCACTGGTCGGGTCTCTCCTCGCCGCCTGCGACGAGGAGTCCGAGGCCGCGCCGCCGGAGACGTCCGCCGCGTCCACCGTCGAGAAGCCGGTCTCCGGCACCGCGAAGATCACGGTCGAGGGGTACTCCGTGACCGTGGACTGCGCGGGTGAGGCCGCGGGCGGCCCGACCGTCGTGCTGCTGGCCGGGCTGGGGGACCCGCTGGAGAAGCTGGCGGACCTGCGCAAGGCGCTCGGCACCGGGAACCGCGTCTGCGCCTACGACCGGCTCGGGGAAGGCGCGAGCGACCAGCCCAAGGACCCGCAGGACGCGGAGTCCAGCGGCAAGGTCCTGACCGGTGTGCTGGCCGCGGTCGCCGGTGGCGGTCCGGTCGTGCTCGTCGGCCACTCGCTGGGCGGTCTGATCGCCGCCCGGTACGCGCCCGACCACCAGGACAAGGTCAAGGGGCTGGTCCTCCTGGACGCCACGTCGCCCACGGCCGTCGCGGACACCTCGACCCTGATCCCCGAGTCGGAGACCGGCCCGGCGGCCGAGGTGCGGGCCCAGCTGGTCGCCACGAGCAAGGGGGACAACCCCGAGAAGTTCGTCATCACCGACGGCGAGGTCCGCTCCGCCGGTGCCATCCCGGTCGAGGTCGTCGAACACGGCAAGCCGGTCTTCGCCGAGCTCCCGGTCTACGGCCCCGACCTGGACCGGCTGTGGGCCGAAGGTCAGCGCAAGTGGCTGGCGGTGTCGACCAGGGCGACGCTCACCACGGCGGCCGAGAGCACCCACTACGTCTACGTCGACCAGCCGGACGTGGCCGTGCAGGCCGTCCAGCGCGTGGTCGCCCAGGTGAAGTGACGCCTACGCGGCACCGGTGAGGTGGGCCCGCGCCGACTCGCGGAAGACGTCGACCAGCGGGTTCGGGTCGTCGACGCGGGTGGCGAGCACGACCTGGTACGGCTCGTCGTCCTCGATGGGGACGGTCGTGACGTCGTGGCGCAGGGTGCTGCGCCGGTCGCCCGCGGGCACGACCGCCACCGCCAAGCCGCTCGCGACGAGCTCGAGCTTGTCCTCGAAGCGCTCGACGGGCGGACCGGCGGGCCCGCCTTCGGGGGACCGGGGCGGGCCCCACGCGGCGGCCGTCCCGGTGCAGGAGACCAGGCCCTCGTCGACCAGGTCGCCCGCGCTGATCGACTCCTTGCCCGCCAGGCGGTGGGACGTGGGCACCAGCAGCACCCGCGGCTCGTCGTAGAGCACGGTCACCCGCAGGCGGTCGGTCGGGAACGGCAGCGGCACCCGTGCGACGAGCGCGTCCACCCGCCGCTCCGGCAGGGCCAGGGCGTCGGTCCAGTCCAGGTGGTGGGTGCGCACCAGGGCGTCGGGGTGGCGGTGGCGCAGCTCGCGCACCGCGGGGGTGATGACGAGGTCCTCGACGTACCCGATGGAGATCTCGTGCGGCGGCGCGGCGGCCCGCGCGGTGAGCGCGGCCTCGTGGGCGGCGTCGAGCAGCGCCCGCGCCCGCGGCAGGAAAACCCGGCCCGCCTCGGTGAGGCGGCTGCCCTGGGGCGTCCGGTCCAGCAGCCGGACGCCCAGCTGCTCCTCGAGCCGTTGGATCTGGCGGCTGAGCGAGGGCTGGGCGACGCGCAGCACGGCGGCCGCCCGGCCGAAGTTCAGGTGTTCCGCGACGACCGTGAAGTAGCCGACCAGCCTCAGGTCGAGGTCCGAGCCGAGCACGTGCCCCGTGGTCGGATGGGCGTCCGTCATGGTGTCGAGCCTACTCGTCCCGACCGTCATGCGCGGGGCGCATGACGGGGTGCGGAACAGGTCTTGGACAGCCGCTCCGAACCGGTCCTGAATGGGATCACCGCCTTGGTGGCGGCTGTTCGGATCACGTTTCGCAGTGGGAAAAGGGGCTCGACATGGGCAGGTACGACGGAAAGAACGTCGTGGTGACGGGAGGGAGCAGCGGGCTCGGCCTGGCGACGGCTGCGTTGCTGGTGGAAGGGGGTGCGCGGGTGCTCATCACGGGTCGCCGCCAAGAGGCGCTCGACGCCGCGGCGGAACAGCTCGGGAAGAACGCGGTAGCCGTTCGCAGCGACGCCTCCTCGCTCTCGGACATCGACGCGCTGGCCGGTCGGGTGGAAAGCGAACTGGGCTCGGTCGACGCCCTTTTCGCGAATGCGGGGATCACCGATTTCGTCCCGTTCGAGGCGATGAGCGAGAAGGTGTACGACGAGCTGTTCGAGGTGAACGCGAAAGGGCCGTACTTCACCGTCCAGAAGCTGGTCCCGCTGTTGACCTCGGGCAGCGGTGTCGTGCTCACCACGTCGGTGGCGAACGTGCTGGGCATCCCCGCGATCAGCGCCTACGCGGCCACCAAGGCGGCGCTGCGGTCGATGACCCGCGGCCTCGCCCGCGAGCTGCTGCCGAGGGGGATCCGGGTCAACGCCGTGAGCCCCGGCCCCATCGACACCGGGATCCTGGACCGGGCGATGCCCCAGGAGGCCGCCGACCGGACGAAGGCCGAGATGGCCGCGCAGAACCCGATGCTGCGCTTCGGCGACCCGGCGGAGGTCGCCAGGGCGGTCGCGTTCCTGGCGTTCGACGCCACGTTCACCACCGGCGCCGAGCTCGCCGTGGACGGCGGCGGTTCCCAGCTCTGAGCAGCGGGGTGGTGGTCGGCGTGCCGACCACCACCCCGCTCACGCCAGGCGCGTGGTGGCGTCGGTGATGGCCTGGTCCAGGATCTCCAGGCCGAGCGCCAGTTCCTCCTCCGTCGCGGTCAGCGGCGGCGCGATCCGGAACACCCCGCCCATGCCGGGCAGCTGGACGATGTTCATGTGCAGCCCCAGTTCCAGGCAGCGGCGGGTGACGGCCGCGCCCAGCTCGTCGGAGCTCTGCTTGGTCTCCCGGTCGACGACCAGCTCCAGACCCGCCAGCAGGCCGCGGCCCCGGACGTCCCCGACCACCTGGTGGCGCTCGGCGATCCGGTCCAGGCCCTCGCGCAGCACGCGGCCGAGCACGAGCGCGCGGTCGTCGAGGCGGTCGCGGGTCAGCACGTCGAGCACCGTGTTGCCGACCGCGGCGACCAGCGGGTCGGAGATGTGCGTGGTGAAGAACAGGAAGCCGCGGTCGTGCGCCTCCTGCTCGATCTCGGCGCTGGTCAGCACGGCCGCCAGCGGCAGGCCCGCGCCGAGGGTCTTCGACAGCGTCAGGATGTCCGGGACGACGCCGTCGCGCTCGAACGCGTACCAGGTCCCGGTGCGGCACAGGCCGGTCTGGGCCTCGTCGAGGATCAGCAGCATCCCGCGCTCGCGGCACTTGTCCCGCAGCGCGGCGAAGTAGCCCGGCGGCGGTTCCAGGACACCGCCCGAGGACAGGATCGGCTCGACCAGGCACGCGGCCAGGCTGCCGACGGACTGGGCGTCGACCAGCTCGAACCCGTGGTCCAGCTGGCGCCGCCAGTCCAGCGAGCCGTCGGGGTTCGTGAAGTCCGGCCGGTAGGTGTTGGGCGCGGGGATCGCGAAGCTGCCCGGCGCGGACGGCCCGTAGCCCTTGCGGCCCGCGCTGTAGGTCGCGCTCGCCGCGGCCTGCGTCATGCCGTGCCACGACCGCGCGAACGACACGACCTCGTACTTGCCGGTGACGAGCTTCGCCATCCGCAGCGCGGCCTCGTTGGACTCGGCGCCGGTGGTCAGCAGCATCGCCTTCTCCAGCGGCGCGGGCAGCGTGCCCGCCAGCCGCCGGGCCAGGTCGACCACGGGGCGGCTGAGCATCCCGCTGAACAGGTGGTCCAGCGTCCCGACCTGCCGTCGCACGGTCTCGACGATCTCGGGGTGCGAGTGGCCGAGGATCGCGCTCATCTGGCCGGAGGTGAAGTCGAGGATCCGCCGACCGTCCTCGGTGAACAGGAAGCTCCCGACGGCGCGGTCGATGATCTCGGGGGTGAACCCGCCGCCGTAGCGGACGAGGTGCCGTCGGGCGTCGGCCCAGAAGTCGGTGGACGTCGGTCCTGTGATCGCTTCGGTGATCGGTGCGGCCATACAAGCGAAGCTAGGTCGGCCCGAGCGACACGTCCATCTCACGATTCCGGGTGTGCTGTTCGGCGGAACCGCACAACAATGGCCCCATGCTCAACCCCTGGCGGCTGCGGCTGCTGAGCCAGCTGGAGATCCTGGGCACGGTCCGCGCGGTCGCCGAGGCGGCCAACCTGAGCGCGTCGACGGTGTCCCAGCAGCTCGCCGTCCTGGAGGCCGAGACCCGCACCCAGCTGCTGGAGCGCACCGGCCGCCGGGTCCGGCTCACGCCCGCCGGGCTGATGCTGGCGCGGCGGGCCAGGGCGATCCTCGACCACATCGAGACCGTCGAGGGCGAGCTGCGCGGGCTGGGCGAGGAACCGGCCGGGCTGGTCCGGGTGGGCGCGTTCCAGAGCGCGATCCACACCCTCGCCGTCCCGGCGGTCACCGCTCTGGCCCGCACCCACCCGCACATCGACGTGGAGCTGCTGGAGCTGGAGCCGCACGAGAGCATCCCGGCGCTGCGCGTGGGCGACGTGGACCTGATCATCACCACGCCCGACTTCGTCGAGCTGCCGCTGGGGCCGGACGTCGACGTGGTCCCGCTGGCGGCCGACTCGATCGTGCTGGTCGTGCCGTCCGACCACGCGGGCCGCGGGCCGATCGACCTCGCCGCGTACGCGGGCGAGCCCTGGGCGTTCGACATCCCGCAGTCCTACCTGGCCACCCTCGCCACCCGGCTGTGCCGCCAGGCCGGGTTCGAGCCGAGGGTGGTCTGCCGGTTCAGCAACTACATGCTGACGCTCCAGCACGTCGAGGCCGGGCTGTCGGTCGCGCTGCTGCCCGCGCTGGCCGTCGACCCCCGCTACCGGGTCGCCACCCGCGAGCTGGCGCCCGCCGTGACCCGCACGATCACGGCGGTGACCCGCCGCGGGGTGCGGCCGCGCGCGGCGGTCGACCTCGTGCTGGAGACCGTGCGGCGGCTGCCGGTGCCGGCCGCCGCCCCCGGTTGAGCACGGGGGCGGCGGTACCGGTCAGCTCGTGTGGTGCACCTCCGGCAGCCCGTACACCGGGGTCGGGATGCCCTCGTGGCGCGCCTTGAGCTGCAACGCCAGGTAGAGCGAGTAGTGCCGCGACTGGTGCAGGTTGCCGCCGTGGAACCACAGCGCCTCCTGCCGGGTCGGCTTCCACATGTTGCGCTGCTCGCCCTCCCACGGGCCGGGGTCCTTGGTGGTCGCCGAGCCCAGGCCCCACACCTTGCCGACGGCGTCCGCGACCTCCTGGGAGATCAGGTCGGCCGCCCAGCCGTTCATCGAGCCGTACCCGGTCGCGTACACGACCAGGTCCGCGGGCAGCTCCTCCCCGGTGGACAGCACGACCGAGTCCTCGGTGAGCCGCACGACGTCCACACCGGACCGGAGCTTGATGTCGCCGTTGGCCACCAGGTCCGAGGCGCCCACGTCGATGTAGTAGCCGGAGCCGCGGCGCAGGTACTTCATGAACAGCCCGGAGTCGTCGTCGCCGTAGTCGAGCAGGAACCCGGCCCGCTCCAGCCGGGCGTAGAACTCCGCGTCCACCTTGCGGATCTCGTCGTACACCGGGATCTGGAACTCGTGCATGATCCGGTACGGCAGCGAGGCGAACGTGAGGTCCGCCTTCTGCGTGGTCATCCCGGCGGCCACGGCCTCCTCGGAGTACAGGCCGCCCAACGCGATCCGCATCAGCGAGTCCGACCGCACGATGTGCGTCGACGTCCGCTGCACCATCGTGACGTCGACGTCGTTCTCCCACAGCGCCGCGCAGATGTCGTGCGCGGAGTTGTTCGACCCGATCACGACCGCCCGCTTGCCGCGGTAGGCGTCGGGTCCGGGGTGCGCCGAGGAGTGGTGCTGGTCGCCGCGGAACACGGCCGCGCCCTCGAACACCGGCACGTTCGCCTTGCCCGACATCCCGGTGGCGAGCACCAGCTCCTTGGGGCGCAACGTGATCTCCTCGCCGTCGCGCCGCACCACCACCGTCCACTCGTGCGCCTCGGCGTCGTAGGACGCGCTCAGCGCCTCGGTCGACGTCCAGTAGTTCAGCTCCATCACCCGCGCGTACATCTCCAGCCAGTCGCCGATCTTGTCCTTCGGCGCGAACACCGGCCAGTTCTTCGGGAAGTCCAGGTAGGGCAGGTGGTCGTACCAGACCGGGTCGTGCAGGCACAGCGACTTGTAGCGGTTGCGCCAAGCGTCACCCGCGCGGGCGGAGCGCTCCACGACGATGGTGGGCACGCCGAGCTGCCGCAGCCGCGCGCCCAGCGCGATCCCGCCCTGCCCGCCGCCGACCACCAGGGTGTGCGGCTGCGTGGTGCGCCCGAGCTGCTCGGCCTCCTCGCGGCGCTGTTCCAGCCAGGTCTTCCGGTCCGGGTTCGCCCCGTGCTCGGCGCCCTTGGGCCGCCTGCCCGCCAGCGGCTCCTCGTGCCCGATCAGCTCGTTCATCGTCGTCAGCAGCGTCCACGCCACCCCGCCGCGCAGCCGCAGGTGCCCGACGCACCGGCCGACGGACGTCTCGAACGCGATCCACGACTCCACCACGCCGTCGCCCTCGGCGGCACCGCCCAGGTCGTCGGCGATCCGGAAGTCGTGCGCCCGCACCCGTCGAGCGGTCTCCGCGACCAGGTCCCGCACGCCGTCGCGGCCCTCGACCGTGACGATGTTCCAGGTGAACGCGACCAGGTCGCGCCAGTAGCAGTCCTCGCCGAACAGCCGCGCCACGGCGTCGGCGTCGGCCGACTCCAGCGCCGACTCGAAGTCCGCCAGCCACGTCGTGGCAGTGGCGGCCGCGCCGGTCTGCTTGAGGGTCTCGGTCATGAGGCGACTCCGGTTTCTCTCGGGGGAGCGGTGGCGGCCCGGAGTCGCCGCACGGCCGGGGCCGTGGACGCGGGCAGGAGCTGGTCGGGGGTCGACGGGTGGCGCACCACGACGTCCACCCAGTCGGCGAACCGGTACGGGCGGTGCAGCAGCAGACCGCCGAGGTGGCGGCGCAGCCGGGAGATCTCGGCGCGCACGGCGAGCACGTGGTCGGGGGAGCCGAACAGGTCCTGCGACAGCTGGGCGCCGCTGCGGCCGTCGCGCGCGAACGCCAGCAGCAGCACCAGCTCCGCGTGCCGAGGGGTGAGCCGGTGCGACCACCGGCCGGACGCCGACACGACCTCGACCCGCGGTTGCCGGGGGTCGTCCAGCGCGATCTCGACACGGGTCGGCGCGGGCTCCGCGGCGTCGTCGGACAGCACGCGGACCAGCCAGCCGCCGGGCACCGGCTCCAGCCCGCAGGCGCCGTACTCCGGGATCCACACGTGGTCGCTGTCCCGTTCGGCGGGCAGCGCGATCCGCGCCACCGGCGCCACCCCGACCGCCGCGGCGACCCAGCCGTGCGGATCGGTCACCAGCACCGGGTCGCGGGTTCCGGCCAGCAGCGGCGACGCCGTCGCCCGCAGCGCGTCCAGCACCCCGTGGTGCTCCTCGCGCAGGAACGACTCCGCCATCCGCGCCGCCGCGTCCACCAGCGCGAGCGTGCTCGGGTGCACGGTCGCCGCCGCCCCGCTCACGTCGACCACTCCCAGCAGCCCGCCGTCGACCGGGTCCAGGATCGGGGCGGCGGCGCAGGTCCACGAGTGGTGCGACCTGACGAAGTGCTCGGCCGAGTAGATCTGCACCGGCCTGCCCACGGCGAGCGCGGTGCCGATCGCGTTCGTGCCGACGTGCCGCTCGCTCCAGTTCGCCCCGACCGCGAACCCCAGCCGCTCGGCGTGCCGCTGGATCTTGCGCGGCCCGTCCCGCCACAGCACCACGCCCTCGGCGTCGACCACGACCATCACGTGCCCGGCGTCCTCCGCGGCGGGCAGCAGCACGTCCCCGAGCACCGGCAGGGCCCGCGCGAGCTTCCCCCGGTGCCGCCGGTGCTCGACCTCGTCGGGGCCGACCGCCTCCGGCTGCTCCTTCCCGCGGTCCGGGTCGACCCCGAACCCGAGCGTCCGCCGCCACGACTCGCCGACCAGCGACCTCGGTGCCGCGGGCGGCCGTTCCCCGGCCAGCGCCGCGTCCCGGATCCGGCGCAGCAGGTGGGCGTACCGACCGGGGTCCTCGCCCGCGGGCACCGCGGCCTCGAACGGCCCGGCAGGCGGCACTGTGTCGTGGGTCACCCGTCGAGTGTCACCCCGCAGCGCGGCGGGCACCACGGTCGTCGTACCCCCAGGAGCCGTCGCGCCCATCGTCACCTGACCTCGTCGTCGGGTACCGGCCGTGCGGGACGACCGTGGCGCATCGGAGGGTGCCCGCGGAACCGTTGCAGCGGGGTTGCAACGGCGCTCCGGCCGTGTCCGCGGGCGGCCCGCCAGCACCGGGGTCGGACAAACGGAGGGGGTCGTCCACTTCGGCTACGCTGGGCACGTGACCACCGAGGCACCTCCCGCGGCCACCCTCCGGACCGACGCGCGGCACAACCGCGACCGCATCGTCGAGACGGCCCGCCGCCTCTTCGCCGCCAAGGGCCTCGACGTCACGCTCGCCGAGGTCGCCCGCCGGTCCGGCGTGGGCATCGCGACGCTCTACCGCCGCTTCCCCACGAAGGAGGCGCTGATCATCGAGGCGTTCACCGAGCAGTTCGCCGAGTGCGCCTCCGTGGTCCACCGGGCCCTGGACAAGCCCGACCCCTGGCAGGCCTTCTGCTCGGTGGTCGAGACGGTGTGCGCCATGCAGGCCGTGGACAAGGGCTTCGCCGCCGCCTTCGTCTCCACGTTCCCCGACGCGATCCCCCTCGACGACGAACGCCTCTACCTGGACAGCGGCTTCGACGAGCTGGTCCAGCGCGCCAAGGACGCGGGCAAGCTGCGCCCGGACTTCGACCGCAACGACCTGGCGCTCCTGCTGATGGCCAACGGCGGCATCACGGCGGAGTCCCCGGAGGCCGCCGTGGCCGCGTCCCGCCGCCTGGTCGCGTTCCTCCTGCACTCCTTCCGCGCGGACCTGGTCGACCCCGAGGTGCCGCTGCCCCCGCCCGCGCCGCTGGACCTCCGCCACCTGGTCTGCCCGCCACCCGACTGATCCGCTTCCGACTGGTGGGCCTTCCTGTGACGCGCGCCATCACGAACACGTTCGCTACGAACTTGTTCGGAACGAACATGTTCGTTATCTTCGGCCCATGGCACTTGCCCCGGAAGGACCGCGCAGCCGTCGCGACCGCCCGGCGAAGCCCGCGCTCTCCCGCGCAGGCATCGTCGCCCTCGCCGTCGACCTGGTGCGGGCCGAAGGCCTGAAGCGGGTCACGATGCGCAGGCTGGCGCAGGAGCTCGACACGGGCGCGGCCTCGCTCTACGTCTACGTCCGCAACACCGCCGAGCTGCACGCGGCGGTGCTCGACGAGCTGATCGGGTCGGTCGACCTCTCGCCGGTCACGGCCGAGGGCGACTGGCGCGACCGGCTGGCGCAGGTCGTCACCTCCTACACCTGGCTGCTCTTCCGGCACCCCGGCCTCGCCCAGTCCGCACTGGTGGCCCGGCCGTCGGGGGACAACTACCTCGCCCTCATCGAGGGTCTGCTCGCGCTGTTCGAGCAGGGTGGTGTCCCGTCGGGACAGGCGGCATGGGGTGTCGACGTGCTGATGCTGCACTCCACCGCGAGTGCCGCCGAGCACGCCTCCGAGGACAAGGACGAGGCCGCGGACGCGAGTGCCTGGGAGACGCTCACCAGCAAGGTGCTCGGTGCTTCCGCCGAGACCCACCCGCACGTCGCCGCCGTCGGCGCCGACCTGCTCTCCGGCCCGCCCACGGCGCGCCGCGACTGGATCCTGCGCGCGCTGGTCAACGGCATCGCGACCACGCCCAGGACCGCGACCGACCCCCACTGACGGAGGACCAGACATGTCCGCACACCACCCGATCACGATCGTCGGTGCGGGACTCGGCGGCCTGACGCTCGCCAGGATCCTGCACCTCAACGGCGTCGAGGCCGCCGTGTACGACCTCGACGCCTCGCCCACCGCCCGTTCGCAGGGCGGCATGCTCGACATCCACGAGGACACCGGTCAGGTGGCGCTGCGCGCGGCAGGCCTGGTCGACGAGTTCCGGGCCGCGATCCACGCGGGCGGCGAGGCGACCCGCGTGCTGGACCGCTCGGCCACCGTCCTGGTCGACGAGGGCGAGGACGGCGACGACCGGGGCAGGCCCGAGGTCAACCGCCGGGCGCTGCGCGACATCCTGCTCGCCTCGCTGCCCGACGGCGTGATCCGCTGGGGCGCCAAGGTCACCGGCGTCCGCGCGCTGTCCGACGGCCGCCACGAGGTGGCGTTCGCCGACGGCTCGACCGTCACCACGGACCTGCTCGTGGGCGCCGACGGCGCCTGGTCGAAGGTGCGGGCGCTGCTCACCGACGCCACCCCGGTCTACTCGGGACTGTCCTTCGTGGAGGCGAACCTGGACGACGCGGACGTCCGCCACCCCGGTGCCGCCGAGGTCGTCGGCTCCGGGATGCTGTTCGCCCTGGGCGAGGACAAGGGGTTCCTCGGCCACCGCGACCCCGACGGCGGCCTGCACGTCTACTGCGCGCTGCGCACGCCGGAGGGCTGGTCGGCCGACTTCGTCGACTCCCCGGAGGCCAGGATCGCGCTCCTGGACCACTTCGAGGACTGGGACGACCGGCTGCGCTCGCTGGTCACCGACGCCGACGGCACGCTGGTGGCGCGGCCCGTGCACGCCCTGCCGGTCGGGACGAGGTGGGACCGCGCGCCGGGCGTGACGCTGATCGGCGACGCCGCGCACCTGATGTCCCCGTTCGCCGGGGAGGGCGCGAACCTCGCCCTGTTCGACGCGAGCGAGCTCGCCGCCGCGCTCGTCGAGCACTCCGACGACGTGGAGAAGGCGCTGGCGGCCTACGAGGAGTCGATGTTCCCGCGCGCCGCGCGGTCCGCGCAGGAGTCGGTCGAGGGCCTGGACCTCTGCTTCCGGGCCGACGCCCCGCACGGCCTCGTGGCCGCCTTCCAGGGGATGGGGCAGCGGTGACCGACGTGCTCGTGCTCCACGACGACCTCGCGCTGACCGTCACCGAGACCGGCGAGGGCAGGCCGTTCCTCGTGCTGCACGGCGGTTCCGGTCCCGACAGCATGACCCCGGTGGTCGAGCACTACGCCTCGACGCACCACGTCCTGGCGCCCGTGCACCCCGGCTGGGACGACACCCCGCGGCCGGACTGGTTCAGCGGCGTCGACGACCTCGCGACGACCTACCTGGACCTGCTGGAGGACCGGGGGCTGGCCGACGTCGTCGTCCTCGGCTGCTCCTTCGGCGGCTGGGTCGCCGCCGAGATGGCGGTCCGCGACCGCGCCCGGCGCATCGGCCACCTGGTGCTGGTGGACGCCGTCGGCCCCGAGGTCCCCGGCATCGCGGTACGCGTCCCCGGCGGTCGGCCGCCCGGAGCGGGCGGCCCTCCCGGTGGTGGCCCGCCGGGTGGTGGCCCCTCGGCCGCCGCCATGGCCGCGGTGCGCGCCTACGGAGGGCCGACGATGTCGGACCCGAAGCTGCTGCGCAGGCTCGCCCGTGTGCACACGCCGACGCTGGTCGTGTGGGGCGAGGACGACCTCGTCGTCAGCCCCGACTTCGGCCGGGCGTACGCGGCCGCGTTCCCCGACGCCCGTTTCGAGCTCATCCCCGGCGCGGGCCACGTGCCCACGCGGGAGGAGCCGGAGGCCACCCTCGCCGCCATCGACACCTTCCTCACCGCGGAGACCCCATGACCACGATCGCCGTAGTCCTCGCCAGCACCCGCCCCGGCCGCAACGGCGAGGCCGTCGCCCGCTGGGTGCTCGACCGGGCGCGGACCCGCACCGACGCCGAGTTCGGGCTGGTGGACCTCGCCGAGGTCGACCTCCCGCAGGTGGACGAGCCGGTGCCGCCGATGGCGGGGCGCTACACCCACGGGCACACCAGGCGGTGGGCGGAGACCGTCGCCGGGTACGACGGGTACGTGTTCGTCACGCCGGAGTACAACCACGCGGTGCCCGGAGCGCTGAAGAACGCCCTCGACCGCGTCTACCGCGAGTGGAACAACAAGGCCGCGGCCTTCGTGTCCTACGGGCACTCCGGCGGTGTCCGCGCGGTCGAGCAGCTGCGCCAGGTCATGGGTTCGCTCCAGGTCGCCGACGTCAGCGCTCAGGTCGAGCTGACCTTCGCGGCCGACTTCGCGAACCGGGGCGAGTTCGCCCCGGCCGAGCGCCAGGCGGCCGCGCTCGCGACGACCCTGGACCAGCTGGTCGCGTGGAGCAAGGCGCTCGCCCCGTTGCGCGCCGGGGTCGCCGGATAATTCGGATGCGCCTTTCCGGTGCCGTGCGCGAGAATGGATCAGGTCCGACACCCCGCGTTTCCTCCGACTGAGAGGGGGGTTGATGTCCGATCCCGTCACCGTCAACATGCACTGGATGCTGACGCACAAGAGCCGGTCCCAGATCCGGGCCGAGGAGGAGTCGGCAGGCCGGTTGGCCGCTGCTTTGGCCGGGTGCCTCAAGCGTACCCGCAGTGCTCTGAGCAGGGCATTCTTCGAGCAGTAACACCGTCGACCGCTGCCTGGGGGCGTCGGCTGGTCGCATTCCGGTCGTTCTCCGGAATGCGGGTTCCCGAAATTGGTTCGCGCACTCGCCACGAGGTGCGCTATGAGGCGTGCGGCGGGGAGAATTCCACATCTCCCCGCCGCACGCGTTTTCCGGGAATCGTCAGGCCGCGAACGGCGCGCGGTCGATTCCGCACGTCGTGCCGACCGCGGGCAGGGTGCCCGAGATCAGGTACTCGCGCTTCGCGCGCTCGGCGCACGCGGAGTGCACCAGCATCGTGCTGTGGCCGGACCCCTCGACCGTGAGCACGCGGGTGCGGGCCAGCTCGGCCGCGCCGTCGAGCGCGCCGTGCAGCGGCGTCGACGGGTCGTACCGGTTGTTGATCACCAGGATCGTGGCGGACGTGACCTTGTCCCACGGGCCGGTGTACCGGTCGGCGTCGGCACGCCGCCAGGTGGCGCACGCCATCATGTCGAACACCGCGATGCGCCCCCAGTACGGCACGCGCTGGTCCTCGGAGGCGCCGTACTGCGTGTAGGCCGACTGCGTGCGCGGGAAGGTGCTGTCCGCGCACTGGATCGCGTTGAACGCCTCGGTGCGGTTGCTGGTGTACGGCTCGCCCGCCACCAGCGTCCGCGCGGCGGGCGCGGTGTAGAGCGCCTGCAGCGTGCTCGCGGTGTCCTTCCACACCTCGGGCGTGGCCAGGTCGCCGTTCACCCTGGCGATCAGCGCGGTGTAGTCGTAGGTCTCGCCGTCCACGGTGATCGGCGCGGCCTTGACCCGTGCCACCAGCGCGGCCCACTTGGCGTTCAGGTCGCCGCCCGCGAACGCGCAGTCCGCACCTGGCGCGGCGCACTGCCGCAGGAACGAGGCGAACGTCTCCGCGGCACCGCGCGGCACGTCCTGCCGGGTGTCCAGCGGCACCGCGGTGCCCTGGTCGCCGTGGCCGGTGGCGTTGCCCTCGAAGTCCATCGAGCCGTCGAACGCCATGGCGCGCACCCGGTTCGGGTACAGGTTTGCGTACACCGCGCCGAGGTGCGTGCCGTAGGAGATGCCGTGGTAGGTCAGCTTCGCGTCACCGACCGCGCGCCGCAGCAGGTCCAGGTCCCGTGCGGTGTTGGCGGTCGACACGTGCTCCAGCAGCGCGCCGCTCTTCTCCGAGCAGCGCCGGGCCAGCTCGTCGTACCCGGCGTAGAAGGCGGGCTCGTCCGCGGCGGTCGCCGGGAAGTCCCGGAGCCCGCCGAGGAACGCCTGCTGCTCGGCCACGCTGTCGAAGCACCGCACCGTCGCGCTGGCGCCGATGCCCCTGGGGTCCCAGGACACCAGGTCGAAGCGGGCCCGCAGCTCGGCCGAGAACAGCCACGGCCACTGGCCGCGTTCCCGCAGCCTTTGCAGACCGGACGCGCCGGGTCCGCCGAAGTTCACGAACAGCGTGCCGATCCGGTGGGCCTGGTCGGTCGCGGGGAGCTTGATGAGGGCGAGGGAGGTCTGCGTGCCCGTCGGCTGGTCGTAGTCCAGCGGCACCCCGGCCGTGGAGCACTGGAATCCGCCCGCGCAGTCGGTCCAGGACAGGACCGGGGTGGGGACCTGATCGGTTCCGGCGACCGCTTGGGGCGTCGCGGTGAGCAGTGAGCACACCACACCCGCCACGGCGGCGAGAACCGTCCATCGAGTTGTCTTCACCGCGCGGATACGCCGCGGTGCCGCGATCGGTTGCCTTGATCATCCGAGGGACTTCGGTGGTCCGCACCGATGCGGACCACCCCCTGGAGTCGTTCGCCCGAGCCGGGTGGAAAGCCCCGCTTCAGGCGAGGTGGGCGCCCAGCCCGGTCGAACCGGGCACCACGTCCGGCCGCAGCACGAGGTTCCCGTCGTAGTCCCCGCCCCGCCGCGTCCGGTACGGGATCGGCTCGGTCGTCGGCATCGCGAGCAGGCGCTCGCGCAGCGCGTCGGCCGCGTGCCCGCCCTCCTCGGGGGTGAACCGGTCGGCCCCGTGGACCACGACGGGCGGAAGCACCCGCGCACCCGCGTAGAACAGCGTGCCGTGCTGCAACGGGAACAGCAGCTCCTCGACGGCACCGTGGATGCCCCTCCCGCCGTAGGACCAGGCCGGACCGCCCGTCGTCACCACGACCAGCGCGCGCTTGCCCGCGAGGAACCCGTCCCCGTACCCGAGCCACTGCCCGCCGGGGCCGCGCAGTCCGTAGGCGTAACCCCGGTGCCAGACCCGGTCGAACCAGCCCTTGAGGATGGCGGGCATCCCGAACCACCACATCGGGAACTGCACGACGATCGTGTCCGCCCGGTCGATCTTCTCCTGCTCGGCCCGGATGTCGGCGCTCAGCGCGCCGCTGTCGAGGGCCCGCTCCGCCGCGGGGGCGACCTGGAACCGCTCCGCGGCGTCGTGGGCGTAGTCGGCGATGTCGACGACGGGGTTCCAGCCCATCGCGTGGAGGTCGGACACCTCGACTTCGTGACCGGCGGCACGAAGTGCGCGCAGGCCCTCTTCGGCGAGGAAACCGTTCAGCGAGCGGGGTTCGGGGTGGGCGGTGATCCACAGGACGTCCATGCCGTCCATCGTGGAACGGCCGGGCCGCCGCGACGACCGGCCCGAACGCCAACATGTGCGAGGATCGGGCCATGTCCGCGTTCGCAGACGACGGCCGCCACCGCGTGGCCGTCCTGGTCCGGGACGGGGTGCTCCCCTTCGAACTGGCCATCGTCCACCGGATCTTCGGCCAGGCCCGCGCACCAGGGGGCGCCGCGCTCTACGAGGTCGTGACCTGCGCCCCCGTGCCCGGCCCGATCCACACGGACGCCGATTTCACCATCGCCGTCACCCACGGGCCCGAAGCGCTGGCCGAGGCGGACACGGTCGTCGTGCCCGGCTCGGAGGCCGACCACGACCCGGCGGACGGGCCGCTCGAACCACCGCTGGCCGCCGCACTGGCGAACATCCGGCCGGGGACCCGGATCGCCTCGATCTGCACGGGATCGTTCGTGCTGGCCGCGGCGGGCCTGCTGGCGGGTCGGAGGGCGACCACGCACTGGCGCTCGTCCGCGCGGAACCGGGAGCGCTTCCCGGACGTCGAGTTCGACCTCGACGTCCTCTACACCGACGACGACGGCGTCCTCACCTCGGCCGGCGCGGCGGCGGGCATCGACCTGTGCCTGCACATCGTCCGCACCGACCACGGTGCCGCGGTCGCCAACGAGGTGGCCCGCGGCACCGTGGTCCCGCCGCACCGCGACGGCGGGCAGGCCCAGTACG
Organism: Umezawaea tangerina; assembly: GCF_003002815.1. Classification (GTDB taxonomy): domain Bacteria; phylum Actinomycetota; class Actinomycetes; order Mycobacteriales; family Pseudonocardiaceae; genus Umezawaea; species Umezawaea tangerina. The sequence goes on from NZ_PVTF01000013.1 coordinate 196,144, forward strand.
TCAACCAGCCGGTGCCGGATCCGCGGACCACCTCGACGCGACGGGCGCGCGAGTGGGCCCTGGAGAACCTGCACCGGCCCGTGACGCTCCGGGAGCTGGCGGCCCGCGAGTCGACGAGCACGCGGACGTTCACCCGGCGCTTCCGCGACGAGATCGGGACCTCACCGGGGCGGTGGCTCGTCCGGCAGCGCGTGGAACGGGCGTGCGCCCTCCTCGAGCGCACCGACCTGCCCGTCGAGGCCGTCGCCACCGCCGCCGGGTTCGGCACCGCGGGGTCGATGCGGTTGCACCTGCAGTCCGTGCTGGGGGTCTCGCCCAGCGCCTACCGCGCCACGTTCCGCGGCCGGTCGGCGGGCTCGTGACGACACCGCCGCACCCGTGCGCGGTGCGTCGGCTCAGTTCTCCTTGAGCCAGTCGGCGAACCCGGTCGTGCCGAGCAGCGCGCCGTCGCCGGGGACGAGGGTGCGCTCCTCCAGCGGGGCGCCGAAGTACCCGGCGTCGGGGTCCGCGACCACCTCGCGCGGGTCGTGCCGGGCGGCCAGGCCGTCGCGGACGAAGTCGTCGAGCCGGAACACCTCCGGCCCGGCGATCTCGACCACGCCGTCGAGCGGGGCACCGACGGCGACCCGGCCCAGCGCCGCGGCGACGTCGGCGCCCGCCATGGGCTGGACCAGCACGGGGGAGAGCCTGACCTCGTTCCCGACCGTGCCGACCCCGGCGATGCTCCCGACGAACTCGAAGAACTGGGTGGCGCGCACGATCGAGAACGGGATCCCCGCCGTCCTGATGATCTCCTCCTGTGCCGCCTTGGCCCGGAAGTAACCGCTTTCCGGCCACCGGCCCGTGCCCACCACCGACAGCGCCACGTGGTGGCCGACGCCCGCCGCCGCCTCGGCGTCGAGGAGGTTGCGGGTCGATGTCCGGAAGAACTCCAGCACGGCCGCGTCCTCGAAGGACGGCGAGTTCGACACGTCCACCACCACCGACGCCCCGTCCAGCACCTCGGCCAGCCCCGCCCCGGTCAGCGTGTCCACTCCGGAGCTGGGGGAGGCGGCCACCACCTCGTGCCCCTGGCCGTCCAGCCCGGCGACGAGCTTCGACCCGATGAGCCCGGTGCCGCCGATGACCACGATCTTCATGATGTCCTCCGCCTGTGTGCGATCCGATCACCAGGTATGACCGGACAGCCCTCAGATCTGTGACACGGCCGCCGAGATCGCGCGGAGCTTCGCCGGGTTCATCACCCACAGCAGCCGGTCGACACCGTCGGCGGACGCGTCGAGGGTCACCAGGGCGACCGCGTCGCCGTCCCGCGCGACCAGCACGGACGCCTGCCCGTTGGTCTCGACCGGGGTGAGCGCGGTGTCCGTCCAGAAAGTCCGCGCGAACGCGGCGACGAACCGCGACACGTGCGTGCGGCCGACCACCGGGATCCGCGACGCCCGCACGGCACCGCCGCCGTCGGACCAGCTCACGACGTCCGCGGCCAGGATCTCCTCCAACGCGGCGAGGTCGCCCTTCCTGGCCGCCGCGAGGAACGCCGTCAGCAGCCGCCGCTGCTCGGCCGACCCCACGGACTCCCGCCGCCCCGCGGTGACGTGCCTGCGCGCCCGGCTGACCAGCTGGCGGGCGTTGGCGTCCTTGACCTGGAGGACGCCCGCGATCTCGGGGTAGGAGTAGTCGAAGGCCTCCCGCAGCACGTAGGCCGCGCGCTCGGTCGGGGTGAGCCGCTCCAGCAGCACCAGGATCGCGAGCTCCAGCGCCTCGCCCCGTTCGGCGCCGAGCGCGGGGTCGGCCGAGGTGTCCACCGGTTCGGGCAGCCACGGCCCGACGTAGGTCTCGCGGCGCGCGCGGGCGGACTGGGCGGCGTTGATGGCCAGCCGGGTCGTCGTCGTGGACAGGAACGCGGGCGGGTTCAGCACGGCGGCGCGGTCGCAGGCCTGCCACCGCAACCACGCGTCCTGCACGACGTCCTCCGCCTCCGCGACGCTGCCGAGCATCCGGTAGGCGATGCCGAACAGCCGCGGCCGGACCCCGTTGAACACCGCGGCGGCGAGGAAGAGATCGGTGTCTGGTCCGGTGGGCACGTCCGCCACCCTAGTGACGCGGACGCCGCTACCCGGTTCCCGTCGGGTGGTTTCCGGTGCGACTCAACCCCGGAGGGGGTCGGCTCCGTTGACCAGGTGTGGCCGCACGACGCCGGAGGTCCGCTTGAAGCGCTCGGACGAAGCCGAGTACCGCGACTACGTGACGACCAGGATGGACCCGTTGCGGCGCACGGCCTACCTCCTGTGCCGCGACTGGCACCTGGCCGACGACCTGGTGTCGATCAGCATCACCAAGCTGTACCGGCACTGGCCGCGCGCGAAGGGCATGGAGCACCTGGACGCCTACGTGCGGCGCATCCTGTTCCGCACCTGGCTGGACGAGAAGGAGCGGCCGTGGCGGCGGGAGGAGCCCGCCGAGGACGTGCCCGAGGGGACGACGACCCCCGCCATGGGCGTCGAGGACCGCGACGGGCTGCTGGACCTGCTCGCCGCGCTGCCGCCGCGCCAGCGTGCGACCGTCGTGCTGCGCGTCTACTGCGACCTCTCGGTGGAGGCCACCGCCGAGGTCCTCGGCTGCTCCACCGGCACGGTGAAGAGCCACACCGCGCGAGGGCTGGACGCCCTGCGGGCACGGGCCGCCGGGGCCCGTGCCGCCGACTGAGGGAGCGGGGATGGACAAGACGCTGTTCGACGAGGCCATCGGGACGGTGCCCCCGTCCACCGTGGACGTGGAGGGCATCATCGCCCGGCAGCGCCGCGCGGAGCGGTTCCGGCTGTCGGCCCACCCGTGGGCCGCCGCGGCGGGTCTCGCCGTCGTCGCGGTCGGCGCCGCCGCCGTGCTGGCGCCGGGCGGCACGACCGACGCAGGTGGCGGTCCGCCGGGCGGGTGCGGGAGCCTGCTGCCGACCGCGCCCCCGCTCGCCGAGGACGAGACGGCCGTGTCGGCCCGGCTGTCCCGCGTGTTCGCCAAGGCGGTGGAGGGGATGGTGCCGCTCGGCAGCACCGGGTTCGGCCCGACCTCGGCGGCCGACTACCCCGTGGGGACCCGGCACCGGCCGTTCGAGTTCTACCACGCCTTCTCGCCCATCGCGGACGACGACCAGGGCGGCTGCAGCGGCGGTGAGGACCACTTCGCGGGCGGGGCCGCCCTGAGCGGCAAGGTGGTGAACGGCAACGTCACCGCGGTCGTCAGCAGGCTCGGCGGCCACGCCACCCCGATGGCGGAGTGCGCCGCCGGGTCGGTGGAGCTGACCGGGTGCGAGCGGAGCACGCGGTCGGACGGCACCGTCGTCGTGGTCACCACGATCGCGGGCGCCACCGGTGTGCGCACCTTCCGCGCGGACGTGACGAAGCCCGACGGGACCGGCGTCATCGTGCAGGCGGCCAACGTCACGACCGACGGCAAGTCCGCCGGGGCGCCCGAGGCCGCCGAGCCGCCGCTCACCCACGACCAGCTGGTGCGGGTGGCCCTCGACCCCGGGATGACCCTCTACCCCTGAGCCCGCCGGGTGGTCCGGCCGCGGCCGGACCACCCCGCTCAGGACAGCCGGACGTTCTGGAACTGCGCGGTGGAGTTGTACACGTTGAGCCCGAACCGGCCGGACGCGTACTGGGAGTCGGTGGCGTCGATGACGGGGTTCGCGCCGTTGTCCAGGTACACCTTGATGGTCGTCCCCTTGGCGACGACCTTCAGGTGGTAGGTGGTGCCCTGGGTGACCGCGACGGGGAACGTGGCCACGTCGCGGCCCGGCCGCCACAGCTTCACCACGCCCGCGCCGCTGTCGACGTTGGCCGTGTACCCGGCGCCCTGCTGGTCGGCCCGGAACGTGATGCCCGCGGCGACCCCGTTCACCAGCTTGACGTCGCCCTCGTAGGTGAAGTCCGCGCCGGTGTGGTCGCTGACGTAGAACGCGTCCCCGGTGGAGGCGCCCTGCTTCCCGGCGGTGACGTCGGTCCACAGTCCGCCGGCCGCCCGCCACTGGCCGGGCAGGTTGTGCACGAGCGTCGGCTCGCCTAGACCCCAGGCGGGGGCGAGCTCGTGGACGTTCAAGGACACCACCCGCACGTCGCCCTCGGAGAACAGCGCGAGCCCCCGGCTGTCCGAGCGCTGGTCGAAGACCGGGTTGTCGCTGCGGGAGAACAGCCCGTCGTTGCCGAACACCTCCAGCTGCGCCCGGTCGACGAGCATCCGCACCTTCACCCGGTTGCCCACCGGGGCCAGGGGAGTGCCCATCAAGGTGCCCGCGCGCGCGTCGTAGGCGACCTCCGCGCCGTTCGTGCCGTCGGGGCGGACGTCGAGCCGGAACCCGAACCGGGTGGTCGACGGCTTCAGCTCGAACTCCGCCTCGACCTCGTAGGTCTCCACCGACTGCGACCTCAGCAAGGCGGCCGCGGCGGCCGGGGTGAGGTCCAGGTCCCGGAACGACGAGGTGCGATATCTCAATTGGGAGATCGCCGGGATCGGGTTCCTGGTGATTCTCGGACCGTTGTTCGTCGACCGCAGTCCCAGGGTCGCCGGGAAACTCGCGTTGCCCGTCCAGGAAGCGCCGTGATTGCCCGGCATCCACGCCATTTGGACCACCTGGCCCTGTGGCGCGTTCGAGAACACCTGGGCCGCGTAGAACGTTCCGCCGGGATCGGTGCGGCCGTAGTCCATTCGCTGCGGCCCGGCCCAGTCGGTGCGGAACGTGGAACCGTCGAAATCGCCGACGACGTATTCCGAGGTGGCGGTGGTCAGCACCCATTTCACCTTCGAGGCGTCCCCGTCGACGGGCAGCGCGAAGAAGTCCGGGCATTCGAACACCCAGTTCGCGGCGAACCTGCTGCGGAACGTCCAGTCGCGCAGGTTCGGCGAGCTGTAGATGTTGACGCCGCGCCCGCCGTCGTCGGACCAGACGACCATCGTCCACCGGTTGCGGGCGGCGTCCCAGAGCACCTTGGCGTCCCGGCTGGTCCCTCCCGGCCGGACGACGGGGGTGCCGTTGTCGTACGTCTGGAAGGTGCGTCCGGCGTCGTTGCTGTAGAACATCGTGACGCCGTTCGTGCCCGAGAACACCACCAGCGGGTCCTCCGACCCGGTGCGCAGGCCCGAGGTGTTCGCCGAGTCGACCACACCGGCCCCGGACCACAGGTCACCAGGGTGGATGCCCGGTTCCAGCGCGATCGGCTTCTGCGTCCAGTGCACCAGGTCGGTGCTGGTCGCGTGCCCCCAGTGCATGGTGTCCCAGGCCAGCCCGTGCGGGTTGTGCTGGTAGAAGAAGTGGTAGGTGCCCTTGTAGTAGAGCAGCCCGTTCGGGTCGTTCATCCACCCCGCCTGCGAGCTGAAGTGGAACTGCCCGCGGTAGGGCTCGCTGTAGGTCGTCGGCGGGTAGGGGAAGTCCGACTGCACGGGCGCCGCGGCCGTCGGCCCCTGCGAGGCGGAGGCCATGGCGACGGAGGTCGTGAGCACCAGGAGTGCGGCGGACAAGCGCTGGACAGCGGTCACGGGCACCGGCCTCCCTCGACGGGGCGGGATATTCCGCTTTGCTACAGCCACGTGACGACAACGGGCAAGAGATGAGGCCGATCCTGTCCACAAATGGCCTGTTGTCGACCATTTTCCCCCTTCCGTACCGCCGACTGGAGGAATTGTCGCGGGCTGTTCCGGTGCGCGTTGCTTTTGGGTAACGGCGCTTGTCCGGAGGACCCGGTACGCGAAACATCGAGGCGAACTCGAATACGCCTGGTTAGCGCATTGATCGACAGATCCCTGATGACGTCGAACAACGTTCGGGAGGCGAAGATGGCCAAGCGGGTGCACGGGCGGTCCACGGGCACGGCGGTGGTGGCGATATCCCTGCTGGTGGCGGTCGCCGGGTGCGGCGGAGGTTCCTCGAGCGGCGGTGGTGGCGACGTCCTGGTCGGGTTGGTCACCAAGACCGACACCAACCCCTTCTTCGTGAAGATGAAGGACGGGGCGCAGCAGGCCGCGGGCACGACGGGGACCAAGCTGCAGTCGTTCGCGGGCAAGCAGGACGGTGACAACCAGTCCCAGGTGGACGCCATCGAGAACCTGATCGGCGCGGGCGCCAAGGGCATCCTGATCACGCCGAACGACTCCAAGGCGATCGTGCCGTCGGTGGACAAGGCCCGCCAGGCGGGGCTGCTGGTCATCGCGCTGGACACCCAGCTGGAGCCCGCCGACGCCGCCGACGCCACGTTCGCGACCGACAACTTCCAGGCCGGTCTGCTGATCGGCCGGTGGGCGAAGGCCACGTTCGCGAAGTCCGGCAAGCAGCCGAAGATCGCGCTGCTCGACCTCAACCCGAACCAGGTCTCCGTGGACGTCCAGCGGGACCAGGGCTTCCTGCAGGGCTTCGGGGTCGACGTCAAGGACAAGGCCCGCATCGGCGACGAGTCCGACCCGCGCATCGTCGGCCACGACGTCACCGACGGCGCCCCCGAGGGCGGCCGCACGGCGATGGAGAACCTGCTGCAGAAGGACTCCGGCGTCAACCTCGTCTACACGATCAACGAACCCGCTGCCGCGGGCGCGTACGAGGCGCTCAAGGCGGCGGGCAAGGAGAAGGACGTCGTCATCGTGTCGGTGGACGGCGGCTGTCCCGGCGTCGGCAACGTCAAGTCCGGGGTGATCGGCGCGACCTCCCAGCAGTACCCGCTGAAGATGGCGCAGATGGGCGTGGAGGCGGTGGCGAAGTTCGCCAAGGACGGGACGAAGCCCGCCAACACGGCGGGCAAGAGCTTCGTCGACACCGGCGTCACCCTGGTCACCGACCAGCCCGCCACCGGTGTGGAGTCCAAGGACTCCGCCTGGGGCCTGCAGAACTGCTGGGGCTGAGCCATGACGACCACCACCGGCAACCCCGTGGGCGAGGAGCACGTCTCCCGCTCGCCGCTGTCGCGGTTGCAGCACCTGCTGCACGCGCAGGCCACCATCGGCCCCGCGGTCGTGCTGCTCATCGCGATCGTGGTGTTCGCCCTGCTGTCCGACCGCTTCCTGCAGCCGGGCAACATCTCGCTGGTCCTCCAGCAGGTCGCGGTCGTCGGCACGCTCGCGGTCGGCCAGACCATCGTCATCCTCACCGCGGGCATCGACCTGTCCTGCGGCGCGATCATGGTGCTCACGTCCATCGTGATGGCCAAGATCTCCGCCGAGACCGGGCTGCCCGGCGTGCCCGCGCTCGTCCTGGGGTTCCTGGTGGGCACGGTCTGCGGGCTGCTCAACGGCCTGCTGGTCACCCGGCTCAAGCTGCCGCCGTTCATCGTCACCCTCGGCACGCTGAACGTGTTCTTCGCGCTGAACCTCTGGTACTCCCACAGCGCGACCATCCGCGGCACCGACATGCCCAGGCTGCTGCTGTGGACCGGTGAGACGTTCACGATCGGCGGCACGCGGGTCACCTACGGGTCGGTCATCATGGTGCTGCTGGTCGCGGCCATGGCGTTCGTGCTGAAGAACACCGCGTGGGGCAGGCACGTCTACGCCACCGGTGACGACCCGGAGGCCTCGCGGCTGTCCGGCATCCGCACCGCGCGGGTGCTGTTCAGCGTCTACGCCGCGGCGGGCGCGGTGTACGCGCTGGCGGCGTGGATCCTGATCGGCCGCATCGCCTCGGCGAGCCCGCAGGCGGGCCAGTTCGAGAACCTCGACTCCATCACCGCCGTCGTCATCGGCGGCACCAGCCTGTTCGGCGGCCGCGGCGCGATCGTGGGGTCGCTGATCGGGGCGCTGATCGTCGGGGTGTTCCGCAACGGCCTCGCGCTGGCCGGGGTGGACGTGCTGTGGCAGACCTTCGCCGTCGGCGTGCTCATCATCGCCGCGGTCTCCATCGACCAGTGGATCCGGAAGGTGAAGCCATGACCGAGCCGATCCTGCAAGCCAGGGGACTGGTCAAGCGGTACGGGCGGGTCACCGCCCTCGCGGGCGCGGACCTCGACCTGCTGCCCGGCGAGATCCTCGCCGTCATCGGGGACAACGGGGCCGGGAAGTCCAGCCTCATCAAGGCGCTGTGCGGTGCCGTGGTGCCCGACGAGGGCGAGATCCTGCTCGACGGGATCCCGGTGTCGTTCTCCACACCGGTGGACGCGCGCACGGCGGGCATCGAGACCGTGCACCAGAGCCTCGCGGTCGCGCCGTCGCTCGACATCGCCGCGAACCTGTTCCTGGGACGGGAGCTGCGCCGCAAGGGCGTGCTCGGGTCGGTGCTGCGGATGCTCGACCGCAACGGGATGCGCGAGGAGGCGAAGAAGCAGCTCGACGCGCTCGGGATCATGACGATCCAGAACCCCGGTCAGGCCGTGGAGACGTTGTCCGGTGGGCAGCGGCAGGCCGTCGCGGTGGCTCGGGCGGCGGCGTTCGGCAGCCGGGTGGTGATCATGGACGAGCCGACGGCGGCCCTGGGGGTGCGCGAGTCGCGCGCGGTGCTGGACCTGGTCCTCCAGGTCCGGGAGCGGGGGCTGCCGGTGATCCTGATCAGCCACAACATGCCGCACGTGTTCGAGGTGGCCGATCGGGTGCACATCCAGCGGCTGGGGCGCCGCAAGGCCGTGGTGGACCCGAAGTCCATCTCGATGTCGGACGCGGTGGCGATCATGACGGGGGCCATGGAGGTGCCCGAGGAGGCGGCCTGACCCGCCCCGCTACCGGGCCGCGAGCGCGGCGCGGACGACGGCCAGGTCCTGGTCGCCCGTGCCGCCGCTCGCGGCCATGCCGCCGACCGTGCGTCCGTCGACCGTGATCGGCAGGCCGCCCTTGCCGAGGGTGAACCGGCCCCGGGTCGCGACCTGGATCGAGGTCGTGAACTGGGTGCGGTCCTTGAAGTGGGTGGCCAGGTCCTCCGTGGGGAGGCCGAAGCTCGCGGCCGTGTAGGCCTTGCCGATGGCGACCTCGTTGAGCACGAACGGCGTGCCGTCCATGCGGGCGAGGCTGACGAGGTGGCCGCCGCTGTCGACGACCGCGATGGTCATGGGCACTCCCAGCTGACGGGCAGCCTCGGAGGCCGCCGCGGACAGCCGCTGGGCGTGGGTGAGGGTGAGCGTTGACATGGGCCCATCCCAGCACACGGGTGGCTCGAATTGCAACATTGTGGTGAAATATCGATATTATTGCCCAATGTTGAAGAGGTCACGCGATGGAGCTGGGACTTGCGGGTAGGTCGGCGATCGTCTGCGGGGCGTCGTCGGGACTGGGGCTCGGGGTCGCCACGGCGTTGGCGGCGGAAGGCGCGCGGGTCACGATGGTCGCCCGGCGGGAGGACCTGCTGACCGCACGGGCCGAGGAGGTCGGCGGACTGCCGGTGGTGGCGGACCTGTCGGATCCGGCGACCGCCGAGCGCGTGGTCGACCGGGCCGTGGCGTGGGCCGGTGGGCTGGACATCGTGGTGTGGAACGGCGGTGGGCCGTCGCCGGGGAAGGCGGCCGAACTGGGGGTCGAGGACATCCAGGCGGCGTTGGAGCTGCTGTACCTGCCCGCCGTGCGGCTGGTCCGGGCCGCGTTGCCGCACCTGCGGGCGAGTGCGGCCGGCCGGATCCTGGCGATCACGGCCGGTGGGGTGAAGGAGCCCATCCCGGTGGTCGCGCGGTCGAACGCCATCCGTCCGGGCCTGGCGGGGTACCTGAAGTCCTTGGCAGGCGACCTCGCCCCGGACGGGGTGACGGTCAACTGCGTCGCGCCGGGGCGGATCCTCACCGACCGCGCCCGGCAGCTCTACCCGGACGGCCCGTCGGCCGAGCAGGTGGACGACATCCCGATGGGCCGGTTCGGCAGCCCCGACGACATCGGCGCGGTCGCGGCGTTCCTGGCCTCGGACCGCGCCTCCTACGTGACCGGTACGACGATCAACGTCGACGGCGGTCTGGCCAGGTCGATCTTCTGAGGGGCCGGAGCCCCGTGCGGGGCTCCGGCCTCAGGGCGGGGGTCAGCCGACCATCTCGCGGTCCTCGGTGGAGCGGCGGGCCTGCGGGATGATCGCGACCTGCTGCGGGACGGTGCCGTCGGGGGCGGCGTGCACCGGGGGGAAGTTGCGGCGGATCCAGAGCGGGCCGAGCAGCAGGAGCAGCAGGCCCGTGACGGGGAACAGGGAGGCGATGACCTGCTGCCACACCGCGAGGTCCATGGGGCGCGGCGGGGACTCCTGGATGCCGACGATCATGAAGACGCGGACGGTGAACACCACGGAGAGCAGGGCGGTGCCGATGGCGACCCCGACCGCGCGCTTCTGGTAGGCCCAGACGGCGAGCCAGATCATCAGCGGGATGACGTAGACCCAGTGGTGCTCCCAGCTGACCGGGGACACGAGCAGGCCGGTGATGGCGGCGGCGGAGAAGCCGAGGAAGTCGGCGCCGCGGCGGAACGCGAGCGTGGCGACGAACAGGCCGTAGAGGGCGACCAGGCCGAGCAGCGCGAACCACCAGGGGGCGAAGACGTCCGTCCGCAGCACCCTGGACATGGCGCCGACCATGGACTGGTTGGGGGTGTCGAAGACACCGCCCGCGCGCGAGGCGTGCAGGACCAGACCACCCCAGTAGGTCGCCGAGTCCGACGGCTTGACCAGGAAACCGACGAGCACCGTGCCGAGGAAGGCGAGCACCGCGGTGCGGGCGGCCTTCCAGCGCTTGGTGAACACCAGGTAGCCCACGAAGATCAGCGGCGTGACCTTGAGGCCCGCGGCGATGCCGATGCCGATCCCCATCCACCGGCCGAACGGCTTGCGGAAGTCCAGCAGCACCAGCAGCAGCAGGAACATGTTGATCTGGCCGGCGATGAGCTGCACGCGCACCGGCAGCAGCCACGCGGTCAGCACGAGCAGCACGACGGTGAGCACGACCTTCGCCCGGCTGTCGCGGATGCCCGCGATGCCGAGGGTGATCCACACGACCGCGCCGAGCGCCATCAGCGAGACGGCGTTCCAGACGAGGCTGGCGGCCCCGATCGGGAGCAACGACAGCGGGACGAAGAACAGTATCGCGGTCAGCGGTGGGTACATGTAGGGCATCGGGCCGTACAGCGGCGACTGGACGACCAGGTCGTAGAGCGACTGGCCGTCGCGCACGGTCTGGCCCGCGGCGAGGTACACCTTGAGGTCGACCGTCCACCGCAGACTCCAGTAGGGGTCGCGCAGGAAGACGTAGGCGGCGAGCACGGCGAGCGCCACGGAGGTGAGCACGACGGCTGCCGTGGCGATCACCCGCGGTCCGAACCGCGGTCCCGCCACTGGGGAACTGGACATGGTCATCCTCTCGACGTGCGGGTGAACGTCCCGACCGGACGGTCCGACCGGGACGGTGGGGTGGGCTCCCCGGTGAGGGAGGCGGGCAGGGGCAGGGGGCCGACGAGCAGGTCGTCGCGGCCCGCCAGGCTGATCCGGGCGTCGTGGACGCCCAGGCGGTCGAGCACGCCGAGCGCGTCGAACTCGTCGCACCCGTTGAGCAGCACGCCGACCTGGCCGTCGGAGACGACGACCTCGTCGGTCGCGCGGAGCAGGCCGGCGACCGCCGGTGCGGCCCCGTCGGGGAACCGCACCACCGTGGCGATGTCGGAGCGGGCGTAGCGGCGCTGTCCCGTGCCCCCGCGCTTCGAGCGCACGGCGCCGATCTGGTGGGTCACGACGTCGGCGAGCAGCCGGGCGGCGCGGTCCCAGTCGAAGCGGTCGGCCCACGCCCGGCACACCGCGGAGGTGCGGTCGGCCAGCTCGGGGTCGGTGAGGTCGGCGAGCACCCCCTCGACGGTGTCGCCGAACCGGTCGGCGGTCTCGACGACCCGGCCGGTCCGGCCGTCCCGGACGAAGTCGCGCACCCCCGGCACGGCGAGGCACACGTGCGGGACCCCGTGCGCCGCCGACTCCACCACGGTGCAGCCGCACGCGTCGGCGGTGGCCGTGGAGGCGGTCAGCCAGGCGCGGCGCAACCAGGTCCGGCGCACCTCGTCGGGCTGTCGACCGTGCAGCGTGACCGAGTCGGCCACCCCGACGTCGGCGGCGAGGCCGCGCAGCCGGGACAGCTCCGGGCCTTCGCCGAGGATCTCGACGCGCAGTCCGGGCACCCGTGCGACCACCGGGGCGAGCTTGGTCAGCAGCAGGTCCAGCCGCTGCTCGGGCACCAGGGGCGCCACGACCACGACCGTCGGCTGGGCGGTCCGCTCCGGGCGTCCCCGTTCCGGCGTGGTGCCTGGGGGAACGACGAAGATCGGCCCGCGGAAGCCCAGGTGGCGCCTGAGCTCGTGGCGCGAGGACACCGACGGGACGGCGATCGCGCGGTCGCCCCGCGTCCACCGGGCCAGCGGACCGGCCAGGAACCGGCCGACCGCGCTGGTGGGGGAGAAGCGCTGCGCGGGCGCGAGCCGCGGGACGCCGTGCACGACCTGCACGACGGGCACCCGCCTGCCGGTGATCACCGACACCGCGAAGCACATCCGGCTCGTGCCGTCGACCACGGCGTCGTACCGGGCACCGCGGCGCAGCAGCCGCAGCGCGGTGCGCGGGAACATGCCCCACGACCCGCCTGAGCGCAGCACCTCGACGCCGTCGACGACCTCGCGCGCGGCGGCGCCCGGCGGCCGGGTCACCACCCAGGTGACCTCGGCGCCGTCGGCCACCCACCGCCTGGCGATCTCGTGCAGGTACCGCTCGGCGCCACCGGCGCTCGGGTGCCGCACGTCCCACCTGCTCACGACCAGGATCCGGCGACCGGCGCTCATGGCAGGTCCGCCCGGTAGAGCCGGAGCAGGTCGGCGAACGCGGCCCGGCCGTCGTGCACCGGGCGGAACGTCGAGCGCTCGTCGTCGGTCCAGGCCACCGCGATCTCCGCGATGCGCCCGCCCGCCGACCGGATCTGCCGCAGCAGCTCCACGTCGAACGCGAAACCGTTGACCCGGCAGCGGTCCAGGGCGTGCTGGACCGCCTCGCGCTCGAACACCTTGAAGCCGCACTGGGTATCGTGCACCTCGGGCACGAGCGGCCGGGCGAGCATCCGGAACGCCGCCCCGCCCATCCGCCGCCCCACGGGCTGCGGGTGCACGAACCGGGCACCCGGCGCGTGCCGGGACGCGATGGCGGCCGCGGCACCGGACCGCAGCTCGGCCATCACCCTGGTCAGCGTCGCGATCGGCGTGGACAGGTCCGCGTCGACGAACCCGACGAACCGGGACGTGCTGCTGCTCAGGCCGCGGCGGACCGCGGCGCCCTTGCCGGGGCGCGCGCAGCCGATGGCGACCACGTCGACGCCGCGGCGGTCGGCGGCGGCCACGACGGCGGTGGTCTCGTCGGTGCTGCCGTTGTCGACCACGACGACCCGCGACCGCCAGTCCTGGTCGGCGAGGAAGTCGGTCAGCGCCCGCAGGGTGTCGGGGAGCCGACCGGCCTCGTTGAACGCGGGCACGACGAGCTCCAGGTCCACCGGGACGCGGGCGTGCGGGACGTGGTGGACGGCGGGGGACTCCGTCCGCGGGTGGGGGACGGTGCGGGCTTCGGTATCGGGGATCTCTCTCTTCATGGCCAAGCCTCCGGGCAGGACGGGTGGTCGGCGGGTCACGCCCTGGTGGCGTCGAGCACGAGCGAGCCCTTGGCCGTGGTGTCGCGGCTCTCGAACAGGCGCGGGTGCGCCGCCCGGATGCCGTTCACGACCATGTCGTAGGGGACGTCGTCGAAGTCGCCGTGCGCGCGCAGGAACTCCATGTGCTGACGCCCGTTCTCGTCGAACGGGTGGTACATGCTGTCGGTGCGGCCGTCGAACTCCAGCGGCTTGATCTTGTAGAGCTTGCAGAGCATCTTGTTGAACACCGGCGTCGCCCTGACCCACTTGCCCTCCAGGAACACCGTGGTGAGGCTGTGGAAGGTGAACACCTTGCCGCCCATCAGCTCCTCGAGCCGCGGCGAGGCCAGGTGGTTGCGGACGTCGCCGTAGTAGATGCGGCTCGGCACGCCCACCGCGCGCACGGCCGCGGCGTACACGATGGACTTGTGGACGCAGAAACCCATGCCGCGCTTGATGGTCGAGCTGGCCTTGAGGCCGTCGCGGGACATGTCCGCCCCGTAGACCTCGTAGTGGATGCCGTCCCGGACCGCGTAGTAGAGCGCGAGCGCGCGGTCGATCTCGGACACGCCCTCGATCCCGTCCGGCAGCGCCTTGGCGACGAACTCGCGCACGGTGTCGCTGTCGTGGTCGAGGAACTCGGTGGTGTCGAGCAGCGTCGAGTCGACGGAGTTGACTGTCATCGGAGTTGTCTCCCTCAGAGGCCGATCATGCTGGCGATGCGCTGTCGCTGGATGTCCGAGGTCCCGGAGTAGATCGTCCCGGCGACCGCGTTGCGCAGGTCCTTCTCGAGGCCGTACTCGGCCGTGTAGCCGTACCCGCCGAAGACCTGCACGGCGGCCAGCGCGGAGCTCACGTTGCCCTCGCTGGTGACCAGCTTGCTGATGGCGATGTCGACGGTGACGTTCTCGCCGTTCTGGAGGCGTTCCGCGGTGTCGTAGAGCCACTTCCGCGAGTTCTCCACGGCGATCTTCATCTCGACGATCTTGTTGGCGACCGACTGGTACTGCCCGATCGGCTTGCCGAACTGGGTGCGGGAGTTGGCGTACTCGACGCACCGCTCCAGCCGGTGCCGCATCTCGCCCGCGTTGATGACGAAGGAGCAGAGGATCTCCCACTTCATCACGTGGTCGAGGATGAGGAACCCGGCGCCGACCGAGCCCAGGACGTTCGCCTTGGGCACCCGGCACCCGTCCAGGAACAGCTCGCACAGCGGCGAGGTGCGCAGGCCCATCTTGGCGATCGGCCTGCCGATCGACAGGCCGGGTGTGTCGCGGTCGACCAGGAACGCGGTGATCGCGGCCGGGCTGCCGCGCTTGCCGGTGCGGGCGTAGACGACGAACACGTCGGCGATGGGGCCGTTGCTGACGAACGCCTTGCTGCCGTTGAGCACGAAGTGGTCGCCGTCGGGGGTGGCGGACGTGCGCATCGCCATCACGTCGGACCCGCCCTCGGGCTCGGTGATGGCGTGCGCGCCGATGGCCGACCCGTCGCAGATGCGCGGCAGGTAGCGGTCCTTGAGGTCGGTGGACCCGAACCGCTGCAACGGCACGCCCGCGCTCACCACGTGGGTGGAGGTGGAGAAGTTCAGCCCGCCGTCGCGGCAGCCGTAGCCCAGCCCCTCCAGCACGTACATCGTGGTGAGCAGGTCCTGGCCGAGCCCTCCCCACTCGGGGTCGAAGGGCAGCCCGAGCAGCCCGGTGTCGCGGACGCGCTTCCACGCGTCCTCGCCGAACTCGCCTCTGCCGTCCCGCTCGACGTGGTCCTTGCTGAGCTCCTCGCCCAGGTCCTCGATTGCGGCGCGCAGTGCGCGCTGATCCTCGTTCCACAGCATGGGGGACACCTTCGGTAGTGGGCGGAGTCGACCGTCACGACGCCTTGTCGACGTTGTGCCGCAGGGAGTTCCGGTCGACCTTGCCGGTCGACGTGCGCGGCAGCGCGTGGTCGACGATCTCGATCACGCCGGGGATCGCCGTCCTGGGCAGACCCGCGGCGCAGTGGACGCGAAGCTGGAGGCTGTTCACCGTGGACCCCGCGACGCGGCGGATCACGGCGTGCAGCACGGCTCCCGCGGTCTCGTCGGGTACCGCGATCACGGCGGCCTCCGACACCTGCGGGTGGGCCAGGACGACCTGCTCGACCTCCTGGAGGTTGGTGCGCACCCCGCGCACCTTCACCTGGTGGTCGTTGCGCCCCAGCAGGAACACGAGCCCCTGTTCGTCGCGGCGCACCAGGTCGCCGGTGCGGAAGTAGCCGTCGCGCCACTTCTCGCCGTTGAGGCGCCGGTCGAAGTAGCCGCGGGACCGGAAGGGCGTGGACACGACGAGCTCGCCGCTCCCGGCGCCGGTCAGGACCTCGCCGGACTCGTCGACGACGAGCGCGTCGACGCCGTCGATCGGCGTGCCGATCGGGACGACTCCGTGCCGGGCGACCTCGGAGGGCACGACCTCGTGCAGGAAGCTGTCGTTGGTCTCGGTGCACCCGTAGACGTTCCACATCCGGGCGTCCGGGAACGCGGCGGCGACCCGGTCGAGCAGGCTCGGCGGCATCGCGTCCCCGGTGAAGATCAGGTGCCGGACCCCTGGGAACACCCGGCCGGTGGCGGCCTCGACCACGAGCCGGAAGAACATCGGCACGGCCTGCACCACGGCGGGTGCGCGTTCGGCGCACAGCTGCGCCAGGTGGGCGCCGTCGACCGCGCGCTCCGGGTCGACGAGCTCGACGCAGGCGCCCACGGACAGGGCGGCCCACACGTCGAGCAGGCACAGGTCGAAGTTCAACGGCGCGTAGTTGAGCACCCGCGTCCCCGGCCCGATGTCGAACCTGCCGGTGGCCCAGGACAGGAAGCTGTCCACGCCCTCGGAGGCGAGGACCACCATCTTCGGCGTCCCGGTCGACCCGGAGGTGGTCAGCACCAGCCCCGGTTCGGCCGGGTACCGGGTGCGCCCGCCGAGGCCGGTGCGCCGGGCCGAGGCGGGCTCGTCCTCGGTCGCGCTCAGCACGTGGGTGCAGCCGAGCTGCGCGCACAGGTCGGCCAGTGCCGCCTCGCCGAGCCCGGTGGAGGGCAGGAGGACCTGCCTCCCGGTGCGGACGCAGGCGATGACCAGGGCGATCGTGTAGGGCGACTTGCGGGCCGGGACGCAGACCGGCACGCCGTCGCCGATCCCGAGCGAGACGAGCGACTCGTGGGCGGACTCGACCATGTCCGCGAGCCCGGCGTAGTCGACGACGCGGTCGCCCCAGGACAGGGCTGGCGCGTCCGGCCGCGTCCGCGCCATCTCGGCGAACGCGGTCACGAAGGAGCTGGACGGCATCGGATTCCCTTCTGTCGGCACGGCGAAGGCCCGCGCTCGGGGGGTGAGCACGGGCCTTCGGGGTGGCGTTGACGCGGTCAGGTGTTCAGCAGGCGGCCGCCACCCCGGACGGTGGCCTCGACGCCCGCGAGGTCGAGCAGGTGCCACAGGCAGGCCTGGTTCGACGTCACCACGGGCACGCCGAGCCGCCGTTCGAGCTGCTCGATCGCCTCCCAGGAGCGGAACCCGCTGCCGGGGATGAGGATCCCGTCCGCGTCGGCCGGGAACCCGGCGGCGACCTGGCGGCACACCTCGTCCGGGTGCACCTCCCAGCGGCCGCCGCGGTCGAACAGCTGGTGCCGCTGGACGTCCGCCCAGCGGGAGTCGAGCTGGAACTGCGTCAGCCCGGCGACGTCGAACCCGGCCGAGGTGAGGTAGTCCTCGGTGGCGGTGAAGGTCGGCCTGGTGAACCACGGGGGCAGCACGACGAGCGGGCGGCCCACCCCGGTCGCGGCCAGCGCCGAGCGGATCGCCTGCGCCGCCGTGTACACGGGGGTGCCGCCGGTCAGCCCGACCGCGGCGGCCACGAACCCCTCGTCGAACTCCAGCCCGCCGAAGAAGCTGGCCGAGCCGAAGCACAGGCAGATCGCGGACAGGTCCATCTGCCCCAGCTGCACCAGCCCCCGCCGGACGTCCGGCGCGTCGACCATCCGCCGCCACGACTCGCCGGTGTACTCGGCGCCCGTGCTGGTGGGGCTCTCGAACCGGGCGGTGTGGACGGTGACGCCGGGGGGCGCCATGGCCCACAGCTCCGCCTCGACCACGGGGTCGTTGTGGATGACCAGGATCCCGAGCTGCGCGACCCAGGTGTCCCGGTTCACGACCGCGACCCCGATGCCTCCGGGACCGCCGCGGCGGCCGACCGGCGGGCCAGGCCGAACCAGGCCAGCGCCGCGCCGAACGTCGCCGCGGTGGCGGTCGTGACGAAGGCCCAGCCGAAGCTCGTCTGGCCGGGGTTCGGACCCAGCACCAGGACCAGGACGGCCACGCCGAGCGCGCCGCTCATGTACTGCGCCGTGGTCATCATGGCCCCGGCGACGCCCTGGTTGCGGTCCTCGACGTCGGCGGTACCGGCGATGAACATCGCCACGTAGGTGACGCCGTGGCTGAAGCCGGTGATCAGCAGGCCGGGCAGCAGGTCGAGCACGTAGCTGTCCCCGGAGGTCTGGAACGCGAGCAGCAGCAGCCCCACCGCGTCGGCGACGAACGCCAGGGTGAGGGTCAGCCGCACGCCCAGCTTGGCGACGATCCGGGCCGACACCGAGTTCGCCACCGCGATGGCGACGGCCATCGGCAGGAACGCGAGCCCCGCCGCGATCGGGCCGTACCCGCGCAGCTGCTGGACCAGCAGCGTGACGACGAAGAACTGGTTGCCGACGCTGCCCATGTAGAACGCCGTGGCGCCGCAGCCCACCAGCAGCGACCGGGTGCGCCGCAGCAGCGGGTCGACCAGCGGGTGGGCGCTTCGGCGCTCCTGCCAGACGAACGCGACCAGCAGTGCCGCGGCCACGCCGAACCCGGCGAGCGTGCTGGCGTCCGTCCAGCCCCGGCTCGACGCCTGGGTCAGCGCGAGGGCCGTGGACAGCACGGTGGCGGTGCACAGGACGGCGCTGGGGACGTTGAGCGAGGTGTGCTTGCGGATCGTCTCGTCGAGCCTGGGCAGCAGCTTCGGCGCGGCCAGCGCGCAGACCACCGCGAGCGGCAGGTTGATCAGGAACACCCAGCGCCACGAGACCGTGGTGAGCAGACCGCCGATCATGACACCCGCGGCCAGGCCGGACGCGCCGACCGTGCCCCACACCGACAGCGCCTTGTTGCGCAGCGGTCCCGCGGCGAACGAGGTGTTGATCAGGGCGATGACCGCGGGTTGCAGGATCGCCGCCGCGATGCCCTGCGCGGCGCGGGCCACCATGAGCACCGGCGTGCCGGGGGCGAGCCCGCCCGCCAGCGAGGCGATGCCGAACAGCAGCATGCCGACGATGAAGAGCGTCCGCGGCCCGAAGCGGTCCGAGGCCCGTCCGCCGACGACGAGGAAGCCCGCGAAGAACACGGCGTAACCGCTGACGACCCACTGGACCGAGCTCTCGGTCAGCCCGAGCTCGTCGCCGATGCTCGGCAGCGCGATGTAGACGATGGAGTAGTCGAGCGCGATGAGGAACTGGGCGACGGCGAGGATCGCCAGCGCGGCGTTCGCCGAGCGGGGTCGCACAGCGGGAACGGTGCCCGGTAGGGCCATGGGAATCACCCTCGTGTGAGCTGGTGTTCGGAGTTACCTGTCGGAGGTGTGCAGCCGCCGCGGGGCGACGGCGTCGTGGAGCTCGGCCACGCTGCCCACGACCCTCGACGCCCCGGCGGCCACGAGCTCCGCCCGTGTCGCCACGCCGAAGTCGACGCCGCAGGCGTCCATCCCGGCGGCCGAGGCCATGCGGACGTCGTCGACCGCGTCGCCGACGACGACGCACCGCCGCGGCGGCACGCCGAGCGCGCCCGCGGCGAGCAGGGCGAGGTCGGCGTGGGGCTTGCCGCGGTCGGCCATGCCGTGGCACGACAGCGTGTCGAAGGCGTCGAGCAGACCGGCCGCGCCCAGCAGCTCCACGGCGCTGGGCCGGACCTTGCTGGTGACGACCGCCAGCGGCCTGCCCTGCGCCCGCAGCTCCGCCAGGAGCTCGGGGATGCCGGGGAAGACGAGGTCGGCGGCCGACGGGATCACCGTCTCGGTGAACAGCGCGCGGGCGCGGGTCACGGCGTGCGCCACGTCCGGGTGGTCCTCGGGGAGGAAGAGCAGGCCCGCGAACGAGGCGGCCAGCGGCCGTCCGATCGTCCGGCGCACCAGGTCGTCGGCCACCGCGTGACCCGACTCCTCGAGCACCGCGCGCAGCACGCCGAGCATGCCGCCGGGGGTGTCCACGAGGGTGCCGTCCACGTCGAAGAGGACCGCGCGGTCGTCGGCGCTCACGAGACGCCGACCAGTGCCGACCGCTTGTGCATGGCGACGGCCAGCTCGGCGGCGACCGCGCTGGTGGACAGCAGCACCGACCGGTTGGCCGCGCCGGTCCGGCCCTGCGTGGCCGCCGAGACGGCCTTGAGGATGTGCGGCGTCAGCGACGGTCCGCTGACCCCGGCGCGCTCCGCCTCGGCCTGCTTCTGGTGGATCAGCTCGTACATCTCGGCCGACGGCAGCGCGTCCTGCTCGGCGATCGGGTGCGTGACCAGGAACCCGCCGCCGTTGCCGACCTGCCAGTGCAGCCGGATCGCGGAGGCGAGCACGTCGAGGTCGTCGACCCGGCGCGGGTTGGGCTGCCCGCTGGAGGTGCTGTAGTAGGCGGGGAAGTCGTCGCAGCGGTACCCGACGACCGGGACGCCCTGGGTCTCCAGGTACTCCAGCGTCAGCGCGGGGTCGAGCAGCGACTTGGCCCCGGCGCAGACGACCGCGATCCGGTGCCGGGTGAACTCGATGAGGTCGGCGGAGATGTCGAAGCTGCGCTGGGCGTCGAAGTGCACGCCGCCGATGCCCGCGACCGCGAACACGTCGATGCCGACGTGGTCGGCCGCCACCAGCGCCGCCGAGACGGTGGTGCCGCCGTGGCCGCCGGAGGCGAGCGCGGACCCGATGTCGCGGGTGCTGATCTTGGGCACGCTGGGGGTCGTCGCGAACAGCTCCACCTGCGCTTCGGACATGCCGACGACGAACCGGCTGTCCACCACACCGGTGCGGGCGGGCACGGCGCCGTTCGCGCGGATGGTCTTGTCGATGTCGAGAGCCGTCTCCAGGTTCAGGGGGTACTTCAGGCCCTGCACCACACCCGACGACTCCAGTGCCACGACGGGGTGGCCGGACGCCAGGGCGTCGGAGACCTCCTCGGAGATCGAGAACAGCTCGGTTCGGTCGCGTGCGGACATCGGTCGCTCCTCCTTGTGACTGGACTGGCTGGTCGCCTTCGCCCGCGTGGACGGGGGCCTGGCCGCCGGCCGGGGTGCGCGGGCCGCACCCCGGCCGGCGACCGGGCTAGTAGTGGGAGAACTCGTCGGAGTCGAAGTTGTGCCGCTCATCGCCCTGCAACGGCGGGTTGAACACGCTGATGAGCTCCATGTCGCCCTCGGGGGCGGCGATCAGGAAGTGCTCGTCGTGGTTGTCCAGCGCGTACATGACGCCGGGCTCGATCTCGTGGACCGTGCCGTCGGCGGCGATCACCTGGCCGCTGCCGGAGATGCAGTAGCAGGCCTCGAGGTGCCTGCGGTAGTGCAGCGGCGACTTGGAACCGGCCTTCACCACCGTGTGCGCCACGGTGAACCCCATTCCGTCGGTTTCCACGAGGAAACGGAAGCTGAGCCCGTTGCCCCAGTCGACGCAGTTGACCTCGGACTTCTCGCGAACGATCATCGCTTGCACCTTTCCCGTCGTAAGTGGGGGTCGAACAGGGTCAGACGAAACTGCGCGTCTCCCGGATGAACCCCTGGATGGAGTCCACCGAGCTGAACTGGAGCGGGGAGATGTTCATCTCGTCCACCGGGATGTCGTACTTGTCGCCGACCCACGCGATGAGCCGCAGCAGACCGAGGCTGTCGACCACGCCGTTGTCCAGCAGGTCCAGGTCGGAGGGCAGCTGGTCGGGCGGCACGTCGGGGGCGAAGCTGGACACCACGTACTGCTTGATCTCGACTTCGATCGTCACGGGATTTCCTCTCGTGGTTACAGGAGGACGTCGTTCCGGCCGCGAACACGACAATGGGCCCCAGATCGCACGGTCGGACACGTGCGACGATTTCGCAGGAAATCCCGGAACGATCGGGAGGGGGTAATTCGATGTGGGCACAGCGGTGCCGTGCTCAAAGCGTGACAGCCGACCGCGCCTCACGTCAATCCTTTTCCATGGAGTTTTTCGGACGTCTTCCGACGCCTTTTTCCGGGCATGCGAATGAGGCCCTCATTCGCACAAGGGCCTCATTGATTCGCAAAAGACGCCAAGTAATCGGTAACGCTGGCGGTGGGTCAGGCGCGCCCGTTCACCAGGTCGCACACCTCGTCGAGGTCGTACTCGGCCCTTCCGGGTCTGCCGTGGCGGGTGAGCTTGCCGCGGCTGGCCCACTTGCGGATGGTCGCCTCCGAGACACCCGCGGCGAGCGCGGCCAGGTCGGTGGGCACCGTGCGCCGCCTCGGCCCGGCGCTCACGCCGCGCTCCCGGCGGCCGCGCGCCTGCTCAGCAGCAGCCAGCGGCCCGGCGACCAGGTGTGCCCGGCGGCGCAGGCCACCTCGGCCGCCCGGCCCGTGCGCAGCGTCGCGAGCACGACGTGCGGGCATCCGGGCTCACCACACGGCCCGAGTTCCTTGCGCCGCACGGGATCGGGCTCCAGCACCGCCTTGGCGGCGGCGACCAGGTCCGCGACCTCGGTGACGAAGTCCGCCGCCGCGTCGTGCCCGAGCAGCCAGTCCAGCTGCCCGGTCAGGAACCCCACCAGCCGCGGCACCGAACGCCCGCCGGGTCCGGGTGTCCCGCGCTCGGCGGCCACCATCCCCGCCCACGAGACCAGCGCGTCGAGCACGTCGGACCGCACCGACACCGCGGTGTCGTCCAGCGCGATCCCGGCGGGCCGGTGCCCGCCGACCCGCTCGGCCATCGGCCGCCTGCCGGGCGTCAACGCCTCCGCGCACGCCTCGTGCAGGTCGGCCAGGAGCGCCAGGTCGCCTGCGACGGCGTCCCGGCACCCGGAGCACACCCGCGGACCCGGTCCGCTCACCTGCCGTGCGCAGGAAGGCGCCCGGCACAACGACTTCGTCATGACTCACTCCTCGTGGCGGTGGTCGTGGACGGGGGAGCGGCGGGCCCCTCGGTGACGAACCCGCCGAGGCCGAGCACCAGCGCGGCCCGGTGCACCAGGCTCGCCAGAGCCAGGTCCAGCGCGGTCGTGCCGAGCAGTTCGACCAGCAGCACGTGGTCGAGCCGGGTGCGGCCGGGGTGCGCGCCGGTGAGGACGGTGCCGAGGTCGGACTCGATCCCGCGCTCCCGCCGCGCCCCGTCGTGCCTGCGCGCCCCGCACACCGTGTCCTCCGTGGACGGACGCCGCCGCGCGAAGTGGCGGTGTCCGGCGGAGTCCAGCAGGGCGGGGTCGTCCACGTAGACCTGGTTCGCCCCGTCCACCAGGTGCTCCGGGAGGTCGTTGCCGGTCGCGTTGACCAGCACCGCCCCCTTGGCCAGGTGGTCGATGCGCATGACGTCGGCGTCGAACCCGGTGACCGCCACCAGGTTCGCGCCGAACACGGCCTCGTCGACGTGGGTCGTCACGGCCAGCCCGATGCCCGCGTGGTCGAGCTGGTCGACCACCCGAGTCGACACCGGGAGACCGCGGTCGCCGGTCAGCGCGCACACCGCGACGTGGCTGACGTCCGGCACGTGCCGCGCGATCACCATCAGCTGCAGCTGCGCGGCCAGACCCGAGCCGATCACCGACGCGGTCACCACCCCCGGCGCGAGCAGCTGCCGGGCCGCGAGCGCCGTCAACGCCGCCGCCCGGTAGGCCCTCAGGGCCACCGCGGGCAACGCGCACCGCTCGCCGGTGGCCGTGTCCTCCAGCACCGCGAACTCCCCGCGCGCCTCACCCCACCGCACACCCGACACCGCGCCCGCGTCCCCGCGCGCCGCCATCAGCTCCGCGGCGAGCACCGGCACCGGGTCGACCCCGGCGATGGCCGTGCACAGATCGTCCGCACTCAACCGGAGCATCGGGCCGTCCATCCCGGACCTCCTCCCATGTTCGCGTGTATCACCTGCGAACACTGTGCGGCCGCCCCTTGTCGACCCTCTTTCGATCGGCTATCGGCCGACCGAAGGCGCACCGACAGCGCGCGGAAGGCCGACCGATGGCGACCCCCTGTCAACTGATCCCAGACCAGGAGCAGCCAGCAGAAACACCGGAGGAAACCATGTTCGTCAGCCGCAAGCTCGCCGCCCCCGCCCTCGTCTCCCTCCTCTCCGGCACCGCCCTCCTCGCGGCGATCGCCTCGGGCCAGGCGACGACGGTCAGCGCCGAGGACACGCACTGGGGGACCGTGACGTCCGACTGCCCCGCCGACACCCACTGGAGCACCGACCTCAACGCCTGCGTCCCGAACGTCGAACGCTGACAACAGATCAAACAAGGCAAGGCAACAAGGCACGCAATACCGCTCAAGCACGACAACACAGCAACGAACACACAGCAATGAACACACTGGGGCCAACAACCACAGCACCGAGCGAACCTGCCTGATCACCACAACGGCAGTGACCACCCCCGCTCACCACGCTGGAAGTGAGCAGTACCCGTCCGCCGTGCGGCCGGCTTGACTTGGGGTTTTTGGGCTTAAAATTGGTCGGCGGGCAGGCTCTACCACCTGCCCTTTTTCGCCCGACGAAGCCCAAAAAAGGGGCCCCAAGTCAAGCCGGCCGCACCCGGAGTCCGCGGCAGCGACACCGGGCGGGACACACGGCGGCTCGCACACCCGGTGTCAAGTTCGGCGGATCCAATACCCGTTGTCAAGTTCAACGGACCCCATACCCGGCGTCGACCAACCACCCGGCACCAACGCACCCAAAACCCCACAACCACGACACACAGGGCCCGCCAGCCCCGCCGCCGCCCCCTAAGAACTCCTAACAAAACCTGATCTTGGAATAGGTTGTTCACTTGAGTTGTTGATCAGGATGTGAGGAAGGGTCAGCGGCCACCCTGGATCGTGTCCGACGAGTTGTGGGCACGTATCGAGCCTCTACTACCGGTCGTTCCGCACGATCCTCGTCACCCTGGACGTCCTCGACTGGATGACCGCAAGGTGTTGTGCGGCATCCTGTTCGTGCTCTATACCGGCATTCAGTGGGAGTTCCTGCCCCGGGAACTGGGCTTCGGCTCCGGCATGACCGCCTGGCGACGACTCCGGGACTGGAGCGCCGCCGGGGTGTGGGAACGACTGCACGAGACCCTGCTCGCCGAGCTGCACGCGGCCGGCGCACTGGACTGGTCGAGGGCGGTGATCGACAGCTCTCACGTTCGGGCCATGAAAGGCGGCCCAAAACCGGACCGAGCCCGGTCGACCGTGCCCGAACTGGCTCGAAGCACCATCTGATCACCGAAGCGCACGGTATTCCCTTGCAGTTCTCGCTGACCGGCGGCAACCGCAACGACGTCACTCAGCTGATGCCGCTGATCCAGACGATCCCACCGGTGCGCGGTCGCCGTGGCCGACCGCGACGGCGGCCCGACACGCTCTACGCCGACCGCGGCTACGACCACGACAAGTACCGCACACAGGTGCGCCACCTCGGGATCACGCCGTTCATCGCCCGACGCGGCGAGGAACACGGCTCAGGGCTGGGCGTGTACCGCTGGGTGGTCGAGCAGAGCATCGCGCTGCTGCACTGGTTCCGGCGACTGCGGGTTCGCTGGGAGATCCGCGACGACATCCACGAGGCCTTCTTGCGCTTGGCATGCGCGATCATCTGCTTCCGCCGACTGGCCAGCCTCGGACTTTGTTAGGAGTTCTAGGCCCCCGGCACCACCGCGTCCCGCGAAGATCGCAGCCCCGCCAACAGCTGCGCCGACTCCTTCGAGTCCACCTCCGCCAGCAGCCTCGCCGCCTGTTCGATCTTCTCCCCGGCCAGCGCCGAGTCCCCGTCGTTCGTGTGGATCTCCGACAGGAGCACCAGCGTCCGCGCGTGCCACAGCGCCGACCCCAGTTCGTCGAACAGCCTCCGCGCCTCCACCAGGTGCGTCACCCCGGTCGAGTCGCCGCCCCGCGCCAACGCGATCTCGCCCAGCCCGTACAGCGCTTTGGCCTCGATCAGCTGTTCGCCCACCCGCCGCGCCAGGTCCAGCGCGTGGACGAGCGTCGTCTCCGCGTTGTCGAGCCGCCCTTCCCGGTGTCGCAGCAGGCCGAGCCCGTACAGCGCGTGCACCTCCCCGATCCGGTCACCGGTGTCGCGGACGATGCGCAGCACCCGGTGCAGCGCCTGCCGCGCCTCGTCGATCTGGCCGGTGGCCAGGTGGAGCTCGGCGAACCGGTGCACGACCTGCGCCTCGGTGCGCAGGCAGTGGACCTCCTGGCAGATGGCCAGCGCGTCGTCGAGCAGCTCGCGGGCCGTCGCGGTGTCGCCCTCGTCCATCCGGAACTTCGCCATGCTGCGCAGGATGTGCGCCTCGCCGACCCGGTCGCCGACCACGCGCATGGTGGCGAGCGACTCGGCGTACTTCTCGAGCATCGACCTGATGTCGCCGCGCAGCCCGTCGATGTGGGCGGCGTTGCGCAGCACCAGGGCGCAGCCGTGGGCGTCGCCTTCGGCGCGGAAGATCCCCAACGCGGTGGTGAAGCACTCGTCCGCCTCGGCGAGCCGGGTCTGGAACATGTGCAGGGTGCCCAGCGAGTAGCGCATCGCCGCGTGCCCCACCCGGTTGCCCGCCGCCGCCGTCACGTCGAGCGCGGCCCGCGAGCACTCCAGCCAGTCGTCGAAGTACCCCTTCGCCTCGAACAGCGTGACCGAGGTCAGCGCCAGGTCCCAGCACATCTCGTCCAGTCCCGCGTCGGCCGCCTGCCGGACGGCGGCCACCAGCGCCCGCCGTTCGCCCTCCCACCAGTCCATCGGGTTGCCGATGGCCTCGGCGGCCGCGCCGTCGGGGTCGCGCCAGCGCGGTGCGGTGCCGTGCAGGATCGTGTAGTCGCCGCCGTACTCGCGGCGGTGCGCCTCCTCGGCGAGCGCGAGCCACGCTCCGAGCACCCGCGTCAGCGCGGCGGCCCGGTCGGCCTCGCTCTCCACCTCCAGCAGCTTCTCCCCGGCGTAGACCCGGATCAGGTCGTGGAACCGGTAGCGCACGTGCACGGAGTCCGGGTACTTCACGACGTCGAGCAGCTGCGCGTCGACCAGGCTCTCCAGCACGTCCTCGGCCTCGACCAGGCTGGTGTCCAGCAGCGCCGCGGCCGTCCAGCCGGGGAAGTCCGGCGCCTGCACGAGCGAGAACAGCCGGAACAGCCGCTGCTCCTCGGGGTCGAGCACCTTGTAGGTCAGCCCGATGTTGGACCGCAGCTCCAGCCCGTGGTGGGCCAGCTCGTCGAGCCTGCGGGCCTCGTCGCGCAGCCTGCGCACGAGCCCGTCGACCCGCCAGTGCGGGCGCGACGCCAGCCGGGCCCCGGCGATCCGCAGCGCCAGCGGCAGGCCGCCGCAGAACGTCACCAGCTCCACCACCGCGGCCTGCTCGGCCTCGACCCGGTCGCGGCCGACGATCTTGGCGAGCAGCTCGACCGACTGGTCGACGTCGAACATGCCGACGTCGATCCAGTGCGCGCCGGACAGGCCGCTGAGCCGGGCGCGGCTGGTGGTGACCACCGCGCACGTCGGGCTGCCCGGCAGCAGCGGGCGCACCTGGTGCTCGTCGGACACGTCGTCGAGCACCAGCAGCAGCCGCCTGCCCGACAGCCTGCTGCGGTAGAGCTCCGCCCGCTCGTCCACGTCGTCGGGCACCGCGGTGCCCGCCACCCCGAGCGCGCGCAGGAACCGCGCGAGCAGGTTGGCCGTGTGGTCGTCGCCGTGCGGGGTCCGCAGGTCCGCGTACAGCTGCCCGTCGGGGAACCCGCTGCTGAGCTCGTGGGCCACCCGCACCGCGAGGCTGGACTTGCCGACGCCGCCCTTTCCCGAGATCGCCACGATCGGCATGCCGTAGCCGTCCGCCCCGCCGGACACCAGCTGCCGGATCTCGTCCAGGTGCCCCTCCCGGCCGGTGAAGTCGGAGATGCTCGCGGGCAGCTGCTGGGGGACCACCGGCTGCTGCTCGGCCACCGGCGAGGCGGACGGGCGCTTGGCCACCGGGGCGGTGCCCGCGGCGGGCAGCGAGAGCTTCGGGTCGCGGTTGAGGATCGCCCGCTCCAGGTCCTGCAGCTCCTGGCCCGGCTCGATGCCCACCTCCTCGACCAGCGTGCTGCGCGCCCGGCGGCACACCTCCAGCGCCTCGGCCTGCCTGCCCGCCCGGTACAGCGCGAGCATCAGGAACCCGTGCAGCCGTTCGCGCAGGGGGTGCTCCTCGACGAGCGTCCCCAGGTCGCCGCTGATCTCCTCGTGCCTGCCCAGCTCGAGGTCGAGCCGGATCAGCTCCTCCACGGCCGCCAGCCGCCGGTCCTCCCACAGCGCGGCACCGCGCTGCACGAGGTCGCTCGGCACACCGGAGAGCGCGGACCCCCGCCACAGCGCGAGCGCGCCGCGCAGCGTCGTCGCGGCCTCCTCGGGGCGGCCCGCGTCGGAGTGGGCGCGCGCCGCGGTGACCAGCGCGGTGAACTCCAGGCTGTCCAGCTCGCTCGGGGCGATCTCCAGCAGGTAGCCGGGCGGGCGGGTCTTGATGGCGTCGCCCTGGCCCGCGTCGGCGAAGATCCGGCGCAGCGCCGAGATGCAGATCTGCACCTGGCCGCGGGCCGTCGACGGCGGGGACCTGTCCCACACGGCGTCGACGAGCTGGTCCACCGGGACCACCCGGTTGGCGTTCAGGCCCAGCATCGACAGGACGATCCGCTGCCGCGGGCCGCCGAGGTCGAGCGAGCGCCGGTCGAGGACGAGCTCGACCGGCCCGAGAAGTCTGAGTCCCACTCTGCGTCCTCCCAGATACGCGATGAGACGTGTCCGCCGCGTTTTTTCGCGCGGCGGACCGGTCTTTCCTCAAGGACGCGGTAACGCGCCCGGTCCGGGACCGGGCGCGCCCGGTCCGCGATTCGTGAATTCCACCGGTCCTGTTCCTCCCCACCACTTGCGCACTCCGAAGCGAGGAGTGTCGCGTGCGGTGACTTCCCGTGCCTCCACCTGCGGCGTCCGGATGACCTGTACTCACCCAGTCGGTCAATTTCCGTTCGCTCGCGGTAGTGCGGTGGTGACGTCAAAGAAACCCAATTCTTACGTACTAGCACGGTGCGGGCGGTCCCACCCCCGCTTGACTTCGTGGAACCGCATTCTTGCGCTACCGGGCGCTCACGTCGTGGGACGCCCTGGTCCAGAGCCGCGCCTGTTCGGTGAGCGTGATACCGAGGCCGGGCCGGTCGGGCACGTGCATCCGGCCGTCCCCGGTGCGCAGCCGCTCGGTGAACAGCGGCTCCAGCCAGTCGAAGTGCTCGACCCACGGCTCGTGCGGGTAGGCCGCCGCGAGGTGCAGGTGGATCTCCATCGCGAAGTGCGGTGCGAGCTGGAGCTGGTGGTGGTCGGCCAGCGCGGCGAGCTTGAGGAACTGGGTGATGCCGCCGACGCGCGGGGCGTCGGGCTGGATGACGTCGACCGACCTGTGCCGGATCAGCTCCCAGTGCTCCGCGACGCTGGCGAGCATCTCCCCGCTGGCGACCGGGGTGTCCAGGCTCGCGGCGAGCGCGGCGTGGCCCTCGGCGTCGTAGGCGTCCAGCGGCTCCTCGATCCAGGTCAGGTCGAACTCCTCCAGCGCCCGGCCCATCCGCTGGGCGGTCGGCCGGTCCCACTGCTGGTTGGCGTCGACCATGAGCGGCACGCCGTCGCCCACGTGCTCGCGGACCGCGGCGACCCGGCGCAGGTCGGCGCCGCGCTCGGGGTCGCCCACCTTGATCTTGATGCCGCCGATGCCCGCCGCGAGCGTCGCGGTCGCGTTCTCCAGGACCTGCGCGGTCGGCGTGTGCAGGAAGCCGCCGGAGGTGTTGTAGCAGCGCACCGAGTCGCGGTGGGCGCCGAGCAGCTTGGCCAGCGGCAGGCCGGCCCGCCGGGCCTTGAGGTCCCACAGCGCGATGTCGAACGCGGCGACGGCCTGGGTGGCCAGCCCGCTGCGCCCGACCGAGGCGCCCGCCCAGACCAGCTTCGTCCAGAGCCTGCCGATGTCGTTGGGGTCCTCGCCCAGCAGCACGGGCGCGATCTCCACGGCGTGCGCGTAGAGCCCCGGCCCGCCCGCGCGCTTGGAGTAGCTGAAGCCGATGCCCTCGTGCCCGTCGGAGGTGGTGATCTCGGCGAACAGGAACACCACCTCGGTCATCGGCCGCTGCCTGCCGGTCAGGACCTTCGCGTCGCTGATGGGCGTGGCCAGCGGCAGGTGGGTCCGCGACAGCCGGATCCTGGAGATCCGGTCGCGTCCGGTGGGGTCGGCGCCCGGCGCCTCGTGAGCGGTCATGACCACCACTCTGGCCTGTCGACGCGCGCCGTGTCGTCCACAACGGACGAGGACTCACGATCGCGCGTTCCCACCTGGTACGGGGCTCGACATGAGATGCTGCACCCCGCGTGAAGATCTGGCAGGCGAGAGGCGACAAACGGTGACCACCTGGTCCGAAGTGATCAACTATGTCCGGGTCCGGTACGAGGTGCTGGAGGAGACGGACGACTGGCTGCGGTTCCGGCTCGACACCGCGGCGGACCGCACCCAGCAGGTGTCGTTGCACCACGTGCCCGACGGCGACGGCGTGGCGTGGGTCGAGATCTCCTCGCCGGTCGGCCGGGCGGACGCGGTCGACGCCGCGCGGCTGCTGGAGCTGGCGGGCACCACGCTCGTGGGCGCCGCGGCGGTCGTGGACGGCGTCGCGCTGCTCAAGCACACCGTGCCGTTGGAGGACCTGAGCGTCCAGGAGGAGTTCGAACGCCCGTTGCGGCTGGTCGTGGCGCACGCGGACGCCTTCGAGCACGAGTTGACCGCGGCCGACGACTTCTGACGTCCGGTGACCCCGTGTTCCGGGGTGTGCGCGGTCCGTCGCGACCTCCCCGGAACACGGCGATTCGACCGCGCGTCGAATGTCCACTCGCGAGCGCAGCTCGCTATACTCGCTGATCAGAAGCACCGTCGTCCGCCGGTAACAGGCTGGACACAAGCGCTTGACACCCCTGTGCGGCACAACACACACTCCCTGTCTGGGAGCGCTCCCAGCCCCGGTTCCCCGGCAGAGGAGTCCGCAAGTGCCGCACCACCCGCTCAGACGTGTCCCCGCCCTGCTCTGCGTCGCCCTGCTCGCCGCCACGACCGCCTGCGGCACGGGTGACGGGGCCGACGCGGCCACTGCCGACATCGAGCTGTCCGTGGCGACCTTCAACGAGTTCGGCTACGAGGACCTGCTCAAGCAGTACCAGGACACGCACCCGCACGTCCGGATCGTGCACCGCAAGACCGGCAAGGCCGACGACCACCACCAGGCGCTGTTCACGCGCATGGCCGCCGGGTCGGGCCTGGCCGACGTCGAGGCCGTGGAGGAGGGCTGGATCGCCCAGGTCATGGCCAAGGCCGACCAGTTCAACGACCTCTCCAAGATCGGCCCCTCCGACGTCACGGCGGAGCGCTGGCTGCAGTGGAAGTCCGACTCGGCCAGCACCAAGGACGGCGAGCTGATCGGCTACGGGACCGACATCGGCCCGATGGCCATGTGCTACCGCCGCGACCTCTTCGACGCCGCCGGGCTGCCGTCGGACCCCGAGGCCGTCGGCGACCTGTTCTCCTCGTGGGAGAAGTACTTCGCCGCCGGGGACAAGTTCGTGGAGAACTCCGGCGGGAAGGCCTGGTTCGACAGCGCCTCGCAGGTGTTCAACGCGATGGTCAACCAGAACAAGGTCGGCTACTACGACCTGGACGACAAGCTCGTCGTGGAGACCAACCCCGCGGTGAAGGCCGACTGGGACCAGGTCACCGCGGCGGTCCGGAACGGCCAGTCGGCGAACCTGGTCGCGTTCAGCAACGAGTGGAACACCGCGTTCAAGACCGGCGCCTTCGCGACGAAGACCTGCCCGTCCTGGATGCTCGGCGTGATCGAGGCGCAGGCCGGTCCGGAGAACGAGGACAAGTGGGCCGTCACGGCCGCCTTCCCCGGCGGCGCGGGCAACTGGGGCGGGTCGTTCCTGACCGTGCCCAAGCAGAGCAAGCACCCGAAGGAGGCCGCCGAGCTGGCCGCGTGGCTGACCGCGCCGGAGCAGCAGATCAAGGCGTTCACCGCGAAGGGCGCGTTCCCGAGCCAGAACGAGGCCCTGCTCTCGCCCGCGCTGCTCAACCAGACCAACCCCTACTTCGGCAACGCCAAGGTCGGCGCGCTGTTCGCCGAGCAGGCCAACAAGGTCCCGGCCGCGCAGCACAAGGGACCGGGGTCGGGGCAGATCCAGGACAAGGTGTTCAGCGACGCGCTCCAGGCCGTCGAGCACGGCACGAAGGCCGACGAGGCGTGGAAGCAGGCGGTCGCCGAGGCCGAGAAGGTCGCCAAGTAGGGGCGTTCAGCGCCTCGGCGACGTGCCGCCCGGTGCCGGGAGGCGGTCGTCGCCCAGGCGCTGGACGCCGATGACCCCGAGCAGCCGCAGCTGCTCGACGGCCGGGCTGCCCGGCGGCGCCGTGAAGAACTGCAGGCGCTGCCTGCCGTCCTCGCTGAACAGGTTCTGGCAGTGCACGTCCACCTCGCCCAGCTCGGGGTGGATGACCCGCTTGCGGTCGCCGCGCCGCACGGCCACGTCGCCGGTGTCCCACAGGTCGGCGAACTCGCGGCTGGCCCGGCGCAGGCGGGTCACCATCGCGGTGGTCGGGCTGTCGTGCCCGCGACGGGCCACCGCCGCGCGCAGGTCGTGCACCAGCACCCTCGAGTGGTGCGGGTGGTCGTCCTCGGGGTAGACCGCCCGCGCCTCCGGGTCGGTGAACCACCGGTGCACGAAGCTCGCCTCCGGCCCCGAGGTGTGCGGGGGAGGACCCATCAGCGCCTCGGCGAGGCGGTTCTGCACGAGCGTCTCGTGCAGGTCGGTGATGATCTGCGCCGGGGTCGTGTCGAGCCGGTCCAGCAGCGCGAGCATCGCGGGCTGCACGTGCGCCGACCTCCCGGAGGACGCGGGCGGCAGCCGGTCGGCCAGCCGGAACAGGTGGTCGCGCTCGTCGTCGTCCAACCGCAGCGCCCTGGCCAGCGCGCCCAGCATCTGCGCGGACGGCTGCACGCCGCGACCGCGTTCCAGCTCGATGTAGTAGTCCACCGACGCGCCCGCGAGGGTGGCGACCTCGTCGCGGCGCAGGCCGGGGACGCGGCGGCGCGGACCGGTGGTCAGCCCGACCTCGGCGGGCGTGATGCGGGCGCGCCGGGTCCGCAGGAAGGCTCCGAGCTCGGGCAGGTTCACGTCACCAGTGTGCGGTCACCGCCGGGACCGGACCAGGGGGTGCCACCCCCTGGGTGGACGGCAACTGGTTGCCCTCCCGCAGCGGGGCCATCGTCGTGGTGACAACACCGAGCAGTGGGAGATGGACATGCCGTTCGCCAACCTGAAGGTCCCCGCGGGGACGCTGTCCGCGGCGCAGAAGGAGGAGCTGGTCGTCAAGGTGACCGACCTGTACGCCGAGACGTTCGGCGACCGGGCCCGCGCCACCACGATGGTGCTGGTCGAGGAGGTCGCCGACGGCGGCTGGGGCATCTCCGGCGGAGTGCTGACCCTCGCGATGCTCACCGGTTCCGAGACGTGACCGGTGGTCCGGCGCGGTGGGCGGACACCGCGCCGGACGCCGCGCGACCACCAGCGTAGGCCGTTCGGGCGCACCGGTTCGGCGCGGGCTGACAACCCGGACAGGATCACCGGCGCGCCGTTGACAGTCCGGCGCATTCCCCCGAATAGTGGGGTCGAATCGCGAATACCGGACCAATTGATACGGCGCCGGACCGCCCTGAATGGTTGCCGGTTTCGTCCGGAAACCTTCCGGGGTCGCCAACCCGGTGCCATGGCCTGTCAAAGGAGACAGCCATGGAATGCACACCGCGGTGCGACTCGTGAACGCTCGCAAGTTCACCTGTTTGGTCCTTGGCATTTTGTTGGCCGGTTCGGCGATAACCGTTTCCGCCGGTGGGACGGCCGAAGCGGCCACCACCGCGGTCGCGGTGAACGGCGCGAGCACGGGCCGCACGTTCGACGGCATCGGCGCGATCAGCGGTGGCGGTGGGAATTCCCGGCTGCTGGTCGACTACCCGCCCACGCAGCGCGCGCAGATCCTCGACTACCTCTTCAAGCCGAACTACGGCGCCGCCGTGCAGTTGTTGAAACTGGAGATCGGCGGCGACGCGAACTCCACCGACGGCGCCGAGCCCAGCCACCAGCACGTCCGCGGCGAGATCGACTGCAACGTCGGCTACGAGTTCTGGCTCGGCGCCGAAGCCGTCGCGCGCAACCCCGCGATCAAGCTCGTGGCGCTGCCGTGGGCCGCGCCGGGCTGGATCGGCGGCGGGAACTTCTGGTCCCAGGACATGATCGACTACGACATCTCCTGGTTGGACTGCGCGAGGTCGCACGGCCTGACGATCAGCTACCTCGGCGGCTGGAACGAACGCGGCCGCGACCTGACCTGGTACAAGAACCTCCGGTCCGCGCTGAACTCGCACGGCTACGGCTCGGTGCAGATCGTCGGCGACGACACCGGCTGGGACACCGCCGACGACATGCTCCGCGACAGCCAGTTCAACGCCGCCGTCGGCGTGGTCGGCTCGCACTACCCGTGCGGCTACCTGTCCGACGCCACGTCGTGCGGGTCCTCGGCGAACGCGGTCGCGACCGGGAAACCGCTGTGGGCCAGCGAGTTCGGCTCGCAGGACTTCAACACCGGGTCGGCGCCCTACATCCGCACCATCACCCGCGGCTACCTCGACGGGCAGATGACCGGGTTCATGAACTGGCCGCTGGTGGCCGCCCTGTACTCGACGCTGCCCTACAGCACGGTCGCCCTCGCCACCGCGAACACCCCGTGGTCCGGCGCCTACCAGGTGGGCAAGAGCCTGTGGGCCAACGCGCAGGTCGCCCAGTTCACCCAGCCCGGCTGGAAGTTCCTGACCGGCACGGCGAGCGGGTACCTCGGCGGCAACCGCGCCAACGGCAGCTACATCTCGCTGAAGTCCACCAACGGCACCGACTACTCCACCGTCTACGAGACGACCGGCGCCACGGCAGCGCAGACCGTGGACGTCACCGTCTCCGGCGGCCTCAAGACCGGCACTGCGCACGTCTGGTCGACGGACCTCGGCTCGTCGAACACCGCCGACCACTTCGTGAAGCAGGCCGACGTCACGCCGTCGTCGGGGACCTACTCCTTGACCCTGCAGCCGAACCGGATCTACACCGTGACCACCACGACCGGGCAGGCGAAGGGCACCGCGACGAGCCCGGCGGCCGGGTCCCTCGGCCTGCCCTACAGCGACGACTTCGAGTCCTACGCCGTGCGCAAGGAGGCGAAGTACTTCTCCGACATGCAGGGCTCGTTCGAGGTCCGCGTGTGCGCGGCGGGCCGGGCCGGTCGGTGCCTCCAGCAGGTCGCGCCGGTGAAGCCGATCGAGTGGCAGGACGACAGCGACGCCTACAGCCTGGTCGGCGACCCGTCGTGGGCCGACTACACGGTGAGCGTGGACGTCGACCTGCAGCAGGCGGGCACGGTCACGCTGCTGGGGCGGGCGAACACGCAGAACCGCCCGCAGGGCAAGCAGGCCGCCTACCAGCTGCGCGTCGCCGACACCGGCGCGTGGTCGATCGCGAAGAACAGCAGCGGCGGCGTGCTGACCACCCTCGCCTCCGGCACCCGGTCGGCGTTGGGGCTGAACTCCTGGCACAACCTCAAGCTCGGCTTCTCCGGCAACCGGATCACCGCCACCGCCGACGGTGCGACCCTCGGCGCGGTCACCGACAACTCGTTCACCGCCGGTCTCGTCGGCGTCGGAGTCGTGGGCTACCAGACGAACCTGTTCGACAACCTCTCCGTCACGCCCAACCCGCCCGGCGACTTCGGCGGCTACCTCAAGGGCGTCGAGTCCGGCATCTGCGTCGACGTGCCCGCCGCGAGCCACACCAACGGCACCGCCGTCGCGTTGTGGGACTGCAACGGCGGCGGCAACCAGAGCTGGACGGCCACCCCGGCCAAGCAGCTGACGGTCTACGGGGACAAGTGCCTGGACGCGGGCGGCACCGCGGACGGCACGGCCGTGCGGATCGACGCCTGCACCGGGTCGACCGCGCAGCAGTGGACGGTCAACGCCGACGGCTCGGTCGTCGGCGTCGGGTCCGGCAAGTGCCTGGACGCCACCGGCCACGGCACCGCCAACGGCACGGCGCTGGTGATCTGGGGCTGCACCGGCGGTCCCAACCAGAAGTGGGCGCGGACCGACACGACGGGCTTCCTCAAGGGCCAGGAGTCCGGCCGGTGCGTCGACGTGCCCGCGTTCGAGCAGACCAACGGCACCCGGCCCGCGCTGTGGGACTGCAACGGCGGCGGCAACCAGACGTGGACCTCCACGGCGACCAACCAGCTGAAGGTCTACGACGCCAAGTGCCTGGAGGCCGCGGGCGGCGGCACCGCCGACGGCACGGCCGTCCAGATCAACGACTGCACCGGGTCCACCGCCCAGCAGTGGCGGGTCGGCTCCGGCGGCACCGTCGTCGGCGTGGGTTCGGGCAAGTGCCTGGACGCCACCGGCCACGGCACCGCCAACGGCACCCTGTTCGCCATCTCCACCTGCACCGGCGCCGGGAACCAGAAGTTCTCCCGATCCTGACGGGGGTTCCCGGCGCCGGGACGGCACGGACGAAAGGATCGGCTATGCGCTGGAACCTCGGGCGGCTCGGTGCCGCCGCGCTCGGACTCGTCCTCGCCGCCGGGATGGCGGTGAGCACGACCGCGCCCGCCCAGGCCGCCGAGTCCAACGGCGGCGTGCGGGTGATGCCGCTCGGCGACTCCATCACCGACGGCTTCAACGTCCCCGGCGGCTACCGGATCAACCTGTGGCAGCGGATGGCCGCGGCCGGGCAGACGGTCGACTTCGTCGGCTCCGGCGTCAACGGCCCGGCCTCGCTGGGCGACCACGACCACGAGGGCCACTCCGGGTGGCGCATCGACCAGCTCGACGCGAACATCGTCGGCTGGCTGGCGAGCTCCAACCCGCGCACGGTCCTGCTGCACATCGGCACCAACGACATGAACCAGAACTACGACATCGCCAACGCGCCCGCCCGGCTGTCCGCGCTGATCGACAAGATCCGGGCCAACGCGCCCCAGGTGGAGCTGTTCGTCGCCCAGATCACCCCGGAGACCGACGCGACGCTGGAGTCGCGGGTGCAGGCCTTCAACGCGGCCGTGCCCGGCATCGTGTCACAGAAGGGCGCGAAGACGCACCTGGTCGACATGCACTCGGCCATCACCACCGCCGACCTGGCCGACGGCGTCCACCCGAACGCCGCGGGCTACGACAAGATGGGCGCCCGCTGGTTCTCCGCGCTGCAGGCCGTGCCCGGCAGCCTGACCACCGTGGCCGTCCCGCCGGTCGGCGGCGACGTGGTGCTGTCCAACCCGCAGTCGACCCGCTGCCTGGACGCCGACGGCGCGGGCACCGCGGACGGCACGCAGATCCAGATCTGGGACTGCCTCGGCGTGGTCAACCAGCGCTGGACCCGCACGGCCGCCGGTGAGCTGCGCTCGTACGGCCGATGCCTGGACGTGAACGCCAACGGCACCGCGAACGGCACGAAGATCCAGCTCTGGACGTGCAACTCGACCACGGCGCAGAAGTTCGCCTTCAACGCCGACGGCACCATCGTGGGCGTCACGTCGGGCAAGTGCGTGGACGTCACGTCCAGCGGCACCACCAACGGGACCCGCGTGCAGCTCTACGAGTGCAACAACACCGGCGCCCAGCGCTGGTCCGTGCGGTAGGACCCGTGGATGGTGGGCGGCCGGGACCCGGCCGCCCCACCACCGCGCCACCGCGGCCGGACTCGCCGGCGCCGCCGTCACCGTCGGGCTCCTGCGCGAACGGGGTCAGATCCGGCAGCTGATCTCCATGCCGTCCTCCACGGGGAAGTCGACGGAGTGGTAGCCGTTGGCCGGGTCGCGGACGTAGGCGAGGTACGGGGCCATAGACGGGAAGCTGGTGTCGTCGGCGACGACCAGGGTGCCGGGGGAGAGGCGGGGTTCGAGCAGGTGCAGGACGGGGAGGCAGAGGTCCTTCCAGCCGTCGAGCAGGACGAGGTCGACGGCGCCCTCGATGGTCGCGAGGGTGTCCAGTGCGTCGCCTTCGAGCACGGTGACCAGGTCGTCCAGGCCGGTCTCGGCGAACGTGCGCCGGGACGCGGCGGTCTTGGCGCGGCTGAGCTCGGTGGTGATGACGTGGCCGCGGCCGTTGTCGCGCACGGCCGCGGCGAGGTGCAGGGTGGAGATGCCGAACGAGGTGCCGAACTCGACGACGGTGGTCGGGCGGGCGGCGCGGACGAGGTTGTACAGCAGCCTGCCGCCCTCGGCGGAGATCGGCATGTAGATCGCGGCGGCGTCGTCGGCGCGCTCCCGCGCCGTGGTCGGCGCGTACCCGGTGGGCCGGTCGGCGACGACCGCCGCCGCGGCGACGTCGTCGTGCTCGGCCTGGGCGAACATCCGGCTGAGGGCGCGTTCGACCCTGGGGTCGCGCAGCGTGCTGGTTCGAGTCATGGGCCATAGGCTAGACGCAACGTTGCGTCTCGACAAAGTCCTACCGGCCGACCGGGGAGAACTCCGGTCGGCGGGCGCGGGTCAGTCGCCCCGCATGGCGCGGCGGATCTCCTCCAGCCTGTCGCGGCCCGCCCGGTCGCGTTCGGCCAGCTGCTCGTCGACCGACGCGGCCTCCGGCGTCCCGCCCGCGAGCTCGGTCGATCCCGCGGCCGTGCCCACCCGGTTCTCGATCCGGTCCCGCACGTAGTCGAACGTCGGCACGCCGTCGTCGGTGTAGTCGAAGGCCGGCACGACCGGCGGGGGAGCGCCGGTCTCCTCGACGATCTCGCCCTCGATCGCCAACGGCTCGTCCTGGTGGGGCCCGGTCATCGCCTGCTCCGTTCGTCGGTGCTGTGGCCGCCATTGTTCACGCACCGTCCCCGCGCGGGCGGGACCTGTGAGCATCCTGTGCGTTCCTTGTGATCCCGGTCTCGCCGGGTTTCGGGAAACCGTTGTCGGGCAACACTTCCGCAATTCGCACCGTCTAGTGTGGAACGGATCGGGTGGTGCGCGCACAGGGAGGTCACATGTCCGGGAGGGACGCTCGTGTCATGACCGAGCTGACCTTCCGCGCCCGCGGGACCGACGTGCACGCCCCGACCGACGTCGACCCGGCGGTGGCGCGGAAGCGACGGCTCCGGCTCGCGGCGGGTGGCGCGGTGGCCGCGCTGCTGGCCGTCGAGGGCTACCTGGTAGCTCCGACGCTCGGGGAGGCGGCGTCGTCGCTCGCGGACGTGGACGCGACCTGGTTCGCCGTCGCGCTGCTCGCGGTGGCGATGTCGATGGTGATGTTCGCGCTGACCAGGCGGCGGCTGCTGCTCGCGGCGGGCGTCGGCACGTCGGTGCGGGACGCGGTCGAGGCGGCCCTGGTGGCCAACTCGCTGCATGCGACGCTGCCCGGTGGGCCGGCCTTCTCCACCGCCTACAACTTCCGCTGGATGCGCGGCGCGGGTGCCAGCAGCGCGGTGGCGACGTGGTGCCTGGTCGCGGGCGGCCTGGTGTCGACGGCGTCGCTGGGTGTGGTCGCCCTGATGGCCGCGGTGCTGGTGCGCGGCCGGGCGAGCTGGGAGCAGCTGGCCCTGGAGGCCGCCGGACTGGTCGCCGCCGGGCTGGCCGTCCGCTGGGTCGTGCGCCGTCCCCACGTGCTCGTCGCCGCGGGCCAGTGGGCGCTGCGCCGGGTGAACCGGCTGCGCCGCCGCCCGGTGGAGACCGGGGTCGACGGTCTCGGCGAGCTCGTGACGCAGCTCGGGACCGTCCGCCCCACCGGCCGCGACTGGGGTGCCGCGACCGGGCTCGCGCTGCTCAACTGGGCGTTCGACGCGGCCTGCCTGGCCGCGTGCGCGGCGGCGCTCGGCGTGCACGGCGTGACTCTGCCGCTGCTGCTCGTCGCCTACACCGCGGGCATGTCGACCTCCGGGCTCTCGCCCCTGCCGGGCGGTCTCGGCGTGGTGGACGCCGCACTCGTGCTCACCCTCGTCGCGGGCGGCATCCCGGCCGCGCAGGCCCTGCCCGCCGTCGTGCTCTACCGGCTGATCAGCCTCGTCGGCGTCGTCGTGGCCGGCTGGGTCGTGTGCGCGGTCCGCCAGGTCCGCCCCTGGCACTCCGGCGACGTCGCCACCACCCCCTGAACGACCAGGGCCGTCGCGGACAGCCCCGCGGCGGCCCCGGTCCCTCCTACAGGGTGATCTTGTCGACGTTGGGTCCGCCGTTCGCCGTGGTCGCCACGGCCTTGATCCTGTTCACCCCGGCCGCGAGCGCGAGCCGGACGGTGGCGGTCTGCCAGGTCGTCCACGCACCGGTACCCGTGAACGCGACCCCGGTCGGCCCGGTCGTCCCGTTCACGCTGAACGTCATCGGCCGGTCGGCCGCCGTGCCGTTGGCGAACCGGACGACGACGTCGGCCGGTCCCGCCGCGGCGGCCGTCACGGTCCACTCGACCGAGCTGCCCACCGCGTTGTCGTAGTCGACGAACCCGGTCCCCGTGAAGCCCGCGTGGTCGGACTCGACGACGCCCTGCACGACCGCGCCGTCCTCGGCCTGGTAGTCCACCGGCGTGCCGCCGCCACCACCGTTCGCGGGCACGGTCCGGGTGCCGGTGTTCCAGCCGGACACCCGGACCGACGGGGACGCGCCCTTGAGGTCGGCCGTGCGGTAGGTCGCGGTGAGCGTGGTCGACTCGCCCGGCCACAGGCTCACCGCGTTGTCGTTCCACCGCACCGGCAGCACCGGCGCGCCCGCCGCGCCGACGACGTGCGCGTCGACGTAGAACGCCGGGACCTTGCCGGTGGAGGTGTTCCTGAGGACGACCGTGGTCGTGGTGTTGCCGTCCGAGCCCGTGGTGGAGGTGGCGGTCGTCGTCACCGGCGCCGTGCCCATCCCGGCCAGGCCGGTCAGGTCGGCCGACGCCGTCGTGGGCGTGTAGTACCAGTCGCTGTTGGCCCAGTCGAGCGTGTCGGGCTTGGTGGACAGCCAGTACACGTTCCGGCTGACCTCCCTGCCCGCGGAGTCGCTGAGCACCAGCTTCGCCAGGTACGTCGTGGACAGCCCGGACACCGCCGGGATGGTCACCACGCCGGTCTTGGCGCCGTCACCGCCGACCGACACGCCGGTGGCCGTCTGGCTGTACTTCTCCGTGCCGTCGAGGGAGAACAGCTTCACGCTCGCCGTCAGCCCGCTCGCGGCCGCGTGGTCGCGGTTGACCACCACGACGGACCTCGAGTCGTAGGAGTACTGGATGTGCAGCCTCTCGTTGGCCTTCTTGGCGCCGTAGTACGCGCCGTTCTGGTCGAGGTAGGTGTCGAACAGCTGCCAGTGCAGCGACGTCCAGCCGCTGTTGAGCATCCAGTAGATGAGGCCCGTCGACGGGTTCGACGAGTCGGTGTAGTCGCGGGCGTGCGACTCGAACTCCGCCCGCACGTTCTCGTACTGCGCGAGCTGCGCCTTGCGGGTGAAGTCCGCCAGGCTCGTCGTGGCGCCGTAGCGCTTGGCGAGCGCGTCGCCGAACAGCTTCAGGTTGCCGAACGTCGACGAGGACGACCGGTGGTACTGCGCCGTGGACGGGCTGGTCCACAACGTGTTCAGCTCGCTCGCCGACATCATCCGGTTGAGCGTGTCCGTCGTCGGGATGCTCGGCCCGGCGCTGGTCTCGGAGTTGAAGCTCCACGCGCCGCCGCTGTCGGTGTGCGCCTTGTCGTACCAGTAGTTCGGCGGCACGTAGTCGTACGGGCCGTTCATCTTCATGCCGGACGCGCCCAGCTGCGGCGAGGACTTCGCCGACGCCGCCGCGATGACCGGGGTGGGCCAGTCGGCCGCGGTGAGCGCGTCGAGGTAGCCCTTCTCGATGGTCGCGTCGGGCGCGAAGTCGCTGCCGATGTGGAACGAGATCACGCTCGGGTGGTCGCGCAGCCGCTCGGCCTCGCCGGTCATCGACGCCTTGGCGACCGGGTAGTCCGCCGCGGTCCACGCGTCACCGGCCTCGCCGCCGTTGACCTGGCCCTCCCACTTGTCGCAGCACTCCCAGCCCGGCATGGTCAGCACGCCGTACCGGTCGGCCAGGTCGAAGAACTCGTCGGGCTCGATGTGGCCTTCCAGCCGCACGGTGTTGAGGCCCAGGTCCTTGACGTACTTGAGCTTGTCGGAGGCGTAGGTGGCGTTCCAGCGCAGGAACAGGTCGGGTGACCAGCCGCCGCCGCGGATCAGCAGGTCGCGCCCGTTGACGGTGTACTGCCTGCCGCCGCTCGCGTTCAGCCTCGCCTTGACGTCGCGGACGCCGAAGCGCGAGTGCGCCGTGTCCGAGGTCGCGCCCGCCACGGTCGCGGTGAGGTCCAGGTCGTAGAGCGGCTGGCCGCCCATGTCCGCGGGCCACCAGACGTCCGGGTCGTCCACACCGACCACCCCGAAGGTGACGGTCTTCCTCTCCTTGGCGGCCAACGAGACCGCCTGGCTGACCGGCCTGCCCGCCACCGTGCCCGAGACGACGGCGGACACCGCCGCGGCCGAGTCGTTGCGGACGTCCGCCTTCACGGTGAGGTCCACGTGGTCCAGCGCCGGGACGGCCAGCTTGGTGACGACGTGCGCGCCGCGCAGGGCCACGGGGCCGCTGCGCCGGACCAGCACGTCCCGCACGATGCCCATGTTCTGGTCCGGCGGCGTCTGCGCCCAGTCGATCCAGCCCATCGAGAGGTCCTTGAGCGGGTCGTTCGGGTAGACCTTGAA
The DNA here is from genome assembly GCF_003002815.1 of Umezawaea tangerina. Lineage (GTDB taxonomy): Bacteria > Actinomycetota > Actinomycetes > Mycobacteriales > Pseudonocardiaceae > Umezawaea > Umezawaea tangerina. Next base: position 238,721 of record NZ_PVTF01000013.1, read on the forward strand.
CGCCACGCTGTTCACGCCCGCGCGCACCTGGGCGGTCACGTCGAGGTCGTGCCGGGTGTAGGCGCCGTTGACCTGGTCCTTGGTGGCGATCCGGGTGCCGTTGACCCACACGTCGGCCTTGGACAGCACGCCGCTGAAGTCCAGGTAGGTGCGCTGCGCGGTGCTGTCGAGGGTCAGGTCGGCGCGGTACCACCAGGGGACGGTGAAGTCCGCCTTCGGCACGTCGCGCATCCGCGTCGAGTAGAACGGGTCGGGGTAGACGTTGTTCGCCAGCAGGGCCGCGTAGACCGTCGAACGCGACGACGCCGGGTACCAGCCAGCGGTCGGGAAGCCCGGCTTGGACACCGCGGAGTCGTCGCTGATCCCCGCGGACGTCCGGATGAGGTAGCCGGGGATCGCCGTCGCGGTCCCGGGGGAGTCGGCCACCGCCGTGGACGCGGCGGCCGACCGTTCCCCGGACGCCTCCGGCGCGACGACCGCCGCGCAGACCAGCGAGACCAGGGCCGTGACGAGGACTGTTCGCAGGGGGAGTCGGGGTCGAACCAGGCGGTTGCTCACAAGCGCGCCTCCTCGGGCACACGGCGGCGGCCGGACCAGGGATTTGTTAGGGAACTTTCCTAACAGTCCGTGGATAGTAGCCGCCCCCCGACCACCGCGACAGCCCCGAACCGGTGCTCGTCGTCAACGTCCCGCAGGGGCGGACCCGGTCACCAGGTGACCGGCAGCGACCGCACCGCGTAGACCGGACCGTCGACCCGGAACTCCAGGTCCTCCTCGGGCACCGCCAGGCGGAGGCCGGGGAAGCGGCGCAGCAGCGCGGGCAGCGCGATCCGCAGCTCCATGCGCGCCAGCTGCTGGCCGAGGCACTGGTGCACGCCGTGGCCGAACGCCAGGTGCGGCTGGGGCTTGCGGCGTACGTCCAGCGCGGTCGCGTCGCCGACGAACGCCGGGTCCCAGTTCGCGGCCAGCTGCGACACCACGACCCGGTCGCCCGCGCGCACCCCGGTGGCGCCGACGGTCATGTCCTCGGTCGCCTGCCGGACCAGCGGCGCGGCGATGGCGAGGTGGCGCAGCAGCTCCTCCACGGCGCTGGTCGTGGCGGAGTCGTCGTCGCGGACCACGGCGAGCTGGTCCGGGTTCCGCAGCAGCGCCAGGGTGCCCAGCGAGATCATGTTCGACGTCGTCTCGTGCCCCGCGATCAGCAGCAGGGTGCCGATTCCCACCAGCTCGTCGTCGCTCAGCTCGTGGCCGTGGTCCCGGACGAGGTCGCCGAGCAGCGTGTCGCCGGGGTCGGCGCGGCGCGCGACGACGATCGCCGCCATGAAGTCGTTCAGCCCGGCCACCGTGTCGAGGTGCTCCTCCAGCGTGGCCGACCCGCTGAGCAGGATCTCGGTCCGCCGCTGGAAGTCGTCGCGGTCGGCGTAGGGCACGCCGAGCAGCTCGCAGATCACCAGCGACGGCACCGGCAGCGCGAACTCGGCCATCAGGTCGACCGGTCCGGTCGCGGCCGCCATCGCGGACAGCCGCCCGGTCACGATCTCCTCGATCCGCGGCCGCAGCTTCCCGATCCGCCGCACGGTGAACGCGCCGGTCAGCATCCGCCGCAGCCGCGCGTGCTCGGCGCCGTTGTAGTTCAGCAGGAAGCCGGGCTGGTTGCCCAGTGTGCGGGGCAGGTCGGGGTCGAACGCGAACCCCATCGCGAACCGCTGGTCGCCGAGCACCCGGCGCACGTCGGCGTACCGCGTGACGACGTGCGCGTCGAACGCGTCCTGGCCGTTGAGGCTCATCCGCACGGCGGGCAGCGCGGTCGTGTCGTCCCGGATTCCGGCCAGCTCTGCGGCGGGTGCGAACGGGCAGCCGGTGGCGCGCCGGTTGGTGACCAGGGCGGCTTGGTGCTGGGTCATGGAGTGTCCCCCTCGGACTGAACGGAAGAAGTGCTTGAGTTTCTCAACGACTTCGAGCCTGGCCGAGATGCTTGAGCCTGTCAAGCAACGTCGACTCGATGAGCGACTCACGGAACAGCTCAAGAGGTACGCTGGCGCCATGGGCACGCACGAGACGAACGCGCTGCTGGTCGAGCAGCTCATCGACCTGAACTCCCTGGTGGCGGGGATGACGAAGGCCGTCGTCGAGGCCGAGGGGCTCAACGAGTCACAGGCGAACCTGCTGTGGCTGCTCGACCCCGGCGCCGAGCCGGTGTCCCTCAAGCAGCTGGCCGTCCGGCTCAAGTGCGACCCGTCGAACGTGACCCTGATCAGCGCCAAGCTGGAGGAGAAGGGGCTCGCCGTGCGCGCGCCGCACCCGGCCGACGGCCGCGTCCGCACCCTCGTGCTCACCAAGGCGGGCAAGAAGGCCCGCGAACGCGTGCTCGCGGGCGCCTACGGCCGTTCGCCGTTCAGGGTGCTGGGCGAACGCGACCAGCAGCAGCTGCACCGGCTGCTCAAGAAGGTCCTCGAAGCCTCGGAGCCCCAGCGCTGACACCGCCGGGGAACCCCGGTGCCCCGGCGTCCGACCTGTGGGGAGAAGACGCCGAACACCCGAGGGAGTCCCTGTGGAACGACGTACCTTCCTGCGCGCCTCCTTGCTCAGCGGTGGGGCCATGGCCGCGGGGGTCCCCGACGCGGCCGCCTCCGGACCGCTGCGGGTGCAGCTCCTGATGTTCGACGGCGTGGAGGAGCAGGACTTCGCCGGTCCGCTGGAAGTGCTCGGGATGGCGCGGCAGACCGGGAACGCGCTGACGGTCACCCAGGTCACCACCGGGGAGCCGGGCCGGATCACGGCCAGGTTCGGCACGTCGATCGACGTCGCCACCGGCTGGTCGCCCCAGGACGCGGACGTGCTGCTGGTGCCGGGCGGCGGGTACGCCGACAAGACCGGACCGGGGGTCAACCGGCTGATCGACGACCCCGGGTTCCTGGCGCGGCTGGCCGCGGCCGAACCCGTGCCGGTGGGCGTGTGCACCGGCGTGATGGTGCTGTCGGCCGCCGGGATCACCCGCGGCCGCCCGTGCACCACGCACTCGGCGGCGAAGGCGGACCTGGCAGCGCAGGGCGGGGTGGTCGTGAACGCCCGCGTCGTGGACGACGGCGACCTGGTCACCGGCGGCGGCATCACGTCGGGCATCGACGTCGCGTTGTGGTTGGTGGAGCGGCACTTCGGCGCGAAAGCGGCGCAGCGGGTCGAGACGGTCCTGGAGCACGAGCGCCGCGGGACCGTCTGGCGGGCCTGACCGCCCGGACGCGGGGGAGGTGACGCCGAACGGAGGTGTCACGGGAAACTCCAACACGGTGCACTGGTATCGCGAAAACTCGCAACCACATCACCTCGCGGGAGTGCCCGTGTCCTCACGCCCCCGTTCCGCGGCACTGGTGGCCGCGGTGGTCGTCTCCCTCCTCCTCCCCGCGTCGGCCCATGCCGACCGCGCCCCGTCGCCCGCCCCTCCGGTCGTGTCGGCCGATCCGGCGGACCTGACCCCCACCACGTCGGCCGCCGCCGAGGACCTGCGCCCGGAGTCCGGTGCCGGGTCGCCGGTCGGCGCGGCACCGGTGGCGGCCACGGCCGTCGACCCCGCGCACCGCATCGAGACCGCCCGCACCACGCGGCCGGTCGCGCCGGGCGTCTCCCTGGACTCCTTCGACTGGTACGAGCCCGGCGACTCGGGCGGCTGGGTGCGCGGCGACGCGCTGACCGTCGACCTGACCGCGGGCACCCGCGTCGACTACCTGCACCCCGGCACCGTCTCCTCGGCCGAACCGCTGTCCGCGCAAGCGGAGCGGACCCGCGCGGTAGCGGCCGTCAACGGCGACTTCTTCGACATCGACAACTCCGACGCGCCCGAGGGCGTCGGCATCCAGGCCGGTCGCACGGTCAAGTCGCCCAGCACGAACCACCGGCGCGCCGTCGGCCTCGACGCCGCGGGCGTCGGTCGGGTGATGGAGGTCTTCTTCCAGGGCAGGGTGGTCCGGCCGGACGGCCCGTCGATCCGGGTGGACCAGCTGAACAACGCCGCCGTGGACACCGGCGGGGTCGGCGTGTTCGACCCGATGTGGGGCACCTACAGCCGGGCCCGCGCCGTGCAGGGCGCCACCCGCGTCACCGAGGTCGTCGTCCGCGGCGGCGCGGTGGCCGAGCTGCGCGACCACGCGGGCGACGACCCGATCCCCGCCGACGGCTTCGTCCTGGTCGGCCGCGAGGCGGGTGCCGACGCGCTGGCCACCCTCAAGACGGGCGAGCGCGTCACCGTCGAGCACACCGCGAGAGCGGCGGACGGCACCGTGCCGCGCACCGCGCTGGGCGGCAACCAGCGGCTGGTCGAGAACGGCGTGGTGGTCGCGCCCGACGACCCGCTGCACCCGCGCACCGCGGTCGGCTTCGACGCCACCGGAAAGCGGATGTTCCTGCTCACCGTCGACGGCAGGCAGGCGCCCTACCTGCTCGGCCTCACCCTCAAGGACGTCGCCGCGATCCTCAAGGAGATGGGCGCCTACAACGCGCTCAACCTCGACGGCGGCGGGTCCTCCACCCTGGTGGCGCGGCGGCCCGGCGGCGAGTCGGTCGAGCTGGAGAACACCCCGTCCGACGGCGCCGAACGGCCGGTGCCCAACGGTCTCGCGCTCTACGCCCCGGAGGGCAGCGGCGAGCTGACCGGATTCCGCGTCGGCACCGCCGCGGACCCGCGGACCGCGCCCGGCGACGGCACCGTCCCCGGCGGCCGTCCCGACCGGGTGTTCCCCGGCCTGACCAGGCCGCTGGTGGCCGAGGGCTACGACGAGACCTACGGTCCGGCCCGCGACGAGCGGCACGAGTGGAGCACGTCCGCGCCCGCCGTGGGCGAGGTGGACGGCGACGGCGTGTTCCACGCCCGCGCGTCCGGGACGACCACGGCGGTGGCCAGGCGGGGCGGTGTGGCGGGCGAGGTCCCGTTGACCGTCCTGGGTCCGCTGGCCGGTCTGCGGGTCACGACCCCGCGGCTGAGCCTGCCCGAGGTGGGCGGCACCGGCCCGGTCGGTGTGGTCGGCTTCGACGCCGACGGGTTCACCGCTCCCGTCGACCCCGCCGACCTCGTGCTGGAGTTCGACCGGTCCGTGGTGGACGTCGTGCCGGGCGCGGACGGCGCTCTCCGCGTCACCGCGCTCCGGCCGGGGGCGACCACGATCGTCGCCCGCGTCGCGGGGCACGAGGTGCGCGTGCCGGTCACCGTGGGCCTGGAGGAGCGGCTGCTGGCCGGTTTCGACGACGGCGCGCGGTGGACGTTCGGGTCGGCGCGCGGCTCGGGCTCGGTCGCCCCCGCCGAGGGTCGCACCGGTCCCGGCCTGCGGATGACCTACGACTTCACCCAGTCGACGGGGACCCGCACCGCCTACGCCATCCCGCCCGCGCCCATCGAGGTCCCCGGCCAGCCGCTGGCGCTGGGCGCCTGGGTCTACGGGCACGGCAAGGGGGAGTGGACGGCGTTCACGGTCACCGACGGCTCGGGCCAGAGCCGGTCGCTCTACGGGCCCTACGTCACCTGGACGGGCTGGCGGTACCTGGAGGTCCCGGTGCCCGCCGGACTGGCGTACCCGATCACCGTCGACCGGTTCTACACCATCGAGACCAAGGCGGACCGCCAGTACACCGGGGAGGTGCTGGTGGACGACATCGTCGCCAAGGTGCCTCCCAGCGCGGAGCCGCCGGTCGTCACACCGGTGCAGGACCGGCTCGTGGTCCGCGACGGCACGGTCGCCGACCGGCCCTGGCGGTTCGCGGTGTTCTCCGACGCCCAGTTCGTGGCGCGGGACCCGGACAGCGCGCTGGTGCTCGCCGCCCGCCGGACGCTGCGCGAGATCAAGGCGCAGCGGCCGGACTTCGTGGTGATCGCGGGAGACCTCGTCGACGAGGCCTCACCGGCGGATCTGGCACTGGCCCGGCGGGTGCTCACCGAGGAGCTCGGCGACGAGCTGCCCTGGTACTACGTGCCGGGCAACCACGAGATCATGGGGCCGGGCACGATCGACGGGTTCCGCCGCGAGTTCGGCGCCACCTACCGGGTCTTCGACCACCGGGGCACCCGGTTCGTGCTGCTCGACTCGTCCACCGGAACCCTGCGCGGCGGCGGGTTCGACCAGACCGCGGCCCTGCGCGACGCGCTGCGCGACCACTCCGCGGTGGACTCCGTCGTCGTGGTCGAGCACCACCCCACCCGCGACCCCACGCCCACCAGGAGCAGTCAGCTGTCCGACCGGCTGGAGGCGGGCGTGGTCGAGGGCTGGCTGGCGGACTTCGAGCGCGCCACCGGCAAGGGCGCGGCGTTCATCGGTGGCCACGTCGGCCTGTTCCACGCCTCGCGGGTGGACGGCGTGCCCTACCTGGTGAACGGCAACTCGGGCAAGGCACCCGCGGACGAGTCCGCCCGCGGCGGGTTCACCGGCTGGACCATGCTCGGCGTCGGCGCGCGACGGCCGGGCGACGACTGGATCGCCGCCGAGATCCGCCCGCACGTCGACGCGCTGCGCCTGGACGCCCCGCCGGTCGTCCGCGAGGGCACCCCGGCCCTCGTCACGGCCACCGCCACCCAGGGGACGCGCACCGTGCCGGTCGCCTATCCGGTCAGCGCTGACTGGTCCGGCTCGCCGAACCTGCACATCGGCGCACCCGCCGACCTGCGGCCCTGGCACGTGGCGAACCTCGACCCGGACACCGGCGTCCTCACCGCGGTCCGGCCGGGCACCACGACGATCGCCGTCACCGTCAACGGCACCACCCAGCGCACGACCGTGCGCACGGCCCTGCCCGAACGGCCGAGGGCGGCGGCCTAGGTGTAGTGATTTGTGCGTTGTCGACGCTTACGGCGACCTCGACCGGTTCCGGGACGCGCTGGACGACCTCGGCGCGGGCGGGCGATCCTCACGTCGTGACCGGGTGGTCAGCCGCCGGACGTGCAGGTGACGTCCGGCGGCTCGGTCGCCGGGCCGTTGGCGGTGAAGCCGAGGGTGGTCGACCCGTCCACGGGCAGGGCGGCGTTGTAGTCGGCGCTGGTGACCGTCACGGAGTCCGCGCCCTTGGTGAGGACGCCGTTCCACAGGTTGTTGATCGCGTTGGCCGCCGGTTGGGGCCAGGTCAGCTTCCACCCGGTGAGCGCCCGGCCGCTCGCGTTGCGCACGACCACCTGGGCCTGGTACCCGTCGGGCCAGGCGTTGGTCACCTCCAGCCGGGCGGCGCAGTCGGGTGCCGGCGGTGTGGTCGACGAGGTCGTCGTGGAGGTTGTGGTGGAGGTGCTGTCCTGGGCGGGCAGCGCGGTGTCGGCGGGCCGCTCGTCCCGCAGCGAGGTGCCGACCACGACACCGACGGCGACCAGTGCCGCGGCACCGGCGACCACGGCGACCTTCTTCCACGGCACGCGGCGCGGCACGGGGAGCGACTGCGTGCCACCGGTCGGCGGCGCGTGACCGACGGGCCCGGTGTCCTCGACCGGCCGCGTGTCCACGTGCGTGGCCGTGGCCGTCGCCGTCGGCGGTGCGGCCGCCGGCAACGGCAGCCCCTGGACGGCCGCGTCCAGCAGGGCGTACGTCTCGGCCATCGTCGGCCGCTCGGCGGGGTCGCGCCGCAGGACGCGCCCCAGCACCTCGCCCAGCGGGCCGGGGAACCGCGGCGGCGCGACCTGGCCTTCCGCCACCCTCCGCAGCAGCGCGTACGGGTTGTCGTCGGCGTTGCCGAACGGCGGGTGGCCCTCCAACGCCGCGTACAGCGTCGCGCCGAGGGCGTACACGTCGGACGCGAACACCGCGCCGTGCCCCGACGCCACCTCCGGCGCGAGGTACGCGGGTGTGCCGATGACGGCGCGCGCCTCGGTCACGGTGCCCTCGCCGACCGCGCGGGAGATGCCGAAGTCCACGACCTTCGCCGTCCCGTCGTCGCCCACCAGGACGTTGAAGGGCGTGACGTCGCGGTGCACGATCCCCGCCGCGTGCGCCGCCGCCAGCGCCGAGGCCACCTGCCACCCGACGCCCACGACCAGGGCCTCCGGCAGCGCCCCGGCCGCGTCCATCATCTCGGCCAGCGTCTTGGAGGGCACGTACTCCATGACCAGGCACGGCTTCCCGCCGTGCTCGACCACGTCGTGCACGGTCACCGCGTGCGGGTGTCGCAGCCGGGCGGCGATCCGCCCCTCGCGCACGATCCGGTCCACGTCCTTCGGCGAGCCCGCCGAGGTGAAGAACTTGACCGCGACGACCCGCGCCAGCCGCTCGTCCTGGGCCCGCCAGACGACTCCGGCGGCCCCTCTCCCGAGCGGCTCCACGAGCCGGTAGCGCCCAGCGACGACCTCATCCCGTTCCGGCACGGTGCAAAAGCTACGTGGCCGCCCCGCCCACCGGCCAGCCCCGTCGATCGCGGGTGCGGTGCGGGCACTCCGGTGCCTAGGGTGGGAGCACGGTCGACGTCGAGGTCGGAAGGTGGCGGTCGGTGCCCGAGCAGCCAGGTCCCCCCGAGTCCGGTTACCCGCAGCGGAGCTCCCAGTGGTACGGCGGGACCGACCGCAACTCCTACATCCACCGGGCGTGGATGCGGCGCGGGCTGCCCGCGCACGCGTTCGACGGACGCCCGCACATCGCCATCGCGAACACCGCGTCCGACCTGACGCCCTGCAACGCGCACTTCAACGAGGTCGCGGAGAGCGTCAAGCAGGGTGTGTACGAGGCGGGCGGGATCCCGTTGAACCTGCCGGTGGTGTCGCTGGGCGAGACGCTGGTCCGGCCGACGGCGATGCTGTGGCGCAACATGGCCGCGATGGCGGCGGAGGAGATGTTCCGCGCCAACCCGATCGACGGCCTGGTGCTGCTCGGCGGCTGCGACAAGACCATCCCTGCGCTGCTGATGGCCGCCGGGTCGGTGGACCTGCCCGCGGTGGTGGTGCCCGGCGGTCCGATGCTGACCGGCACGTTCCGCGGGGTGGCGCTGGGCTGCGGCACGGACGTGTGGCGGCTGTCGGAGGAAGTGCGCGCGGGCACGCTGTCGCAGGAGCAGTTCATCCGGTCCGAGTCGTCGATGATCCGCAGCCGCGGCCACTGCAACACCATGGGCACGGCCTCGACGATGGGCCTGGTCGCGGAGGCGTTGGGGATGGTGCTGCCGGGTCTGGCCGGCACTCCGGCCGCGGACAGCCGCCTGCTGGAGAGCGCGCACGCCTCGGGGCGGCTGGCCGTGGAGATGGTGGCCGAGGGGCGCACACCCAGTGCCGTGCTCAGCCGCGGCTCGTTCCTCAACGCGATCGTCGCGCTGGCCGCGATCGGCGGCTCGACCAACGCGGTCGTGCACCTGCTCGCCATCGCCGGCCGGGTGGGGATCGAGCTGTCGCAGGACGACTTCGACCGGACCGGCTCGGAGATCCCGCTGCTGGTGGACCTGCAACCGGCGGGCCGCTTCCTGATGGAGGACTTCTTCCGCGCGGGCGGCCTGCACGCCGTGCTGCGCGAGGTGCGCGACCTGCTCGACCCGACCGCGCTCACCGTCACCGGCAAACCGCTCGTCGACTACCTCGACACCGCCGACATCTGGGACCGCGAGGTCATCCGCACCCGCGCCGAACCGCTCCTGCCGCACGCCGGCATCGCCGTGCTCTACGGCAACCTCGCCCCGGACGGCGCGGTGGTGAAACCGGCCGCCGCCTCGGAGCACCTGCTCCAGCACCGCGGCCGGGCGGTGGTGTTCGACTCCGTGGAGGACATGCACGCCCGCATCGACGACCCGGACCTCGACGTGGACGCCGACTCCGTGCTGGTGCTGCGCGGCTGCGGCCCCAAGGGGTATCCGGGGATGCCCGAGGTGGCCAACATGCCGTTGCCGCAGAAGCTGCTCCAGGCAGGCGTGCGGGACATGGTGCGGATCTGCGACGGCCGGATGAGCGGAACCGCCTACGGAACCGTCGTGCTGCACGTGTCGCCCGAGGCCGCGGCAGGTGGTCCGCTCGCGCTCGTGCGCACCGGCGACCACATCGTCCTGGACATCGCGGGCAGGCGCCTGGACCTGGACGTGCCCCCGGAAGAGCTCCTGCTGCGCCAACCGGACCCGGCGACGGTGGCCGCCTACGCCGCTCCCCAACGCGGCTGGGAGAAGCTCTACGTCCAGACCGTCGGCCAGGCCAACACCGGGGCGGACCTGGACTTCCTGGTGGGCTCCAGCGGCGCCGAGGTGTCGCGCGAGTCCCACTGAGAGCACGGTCACGAGGACGACCGCTACGCCGGGGCCAGGCGTTCGACGTGGACGCCGCGCATGCGCAGGCCGTTGCGGCGCAAGGCCGAGCGGCCGTAGAACCGCTGGAAACCGACGACGGCGGCGAGGGTGACGACCAGGAGGACGTCGTCGAGCAACGGCACCAGGTCGATCGGGAAGGTGACCGCCATGACGCGCGGGCTGCCGTTGACGAACGACATCGCGACGGTCAGCGCCATGGTGGCGAGGACGAAGATCCGCACGCCGCTGACCCGACAGCGGGTCACGACGTCGTGCGCCGTTCCGGCCAACGGGATCAGCGCACCCGCCAGCAGCGCGGTGAACTGGCTCGCCCCCAGTGCGGGCAGCCCGTAGAACACCGCCAGCGGCGCGATCACGTCGACCAGCAGCACCCGGCTCAACCGGCCTCGGATTCCCGATGCCACGGTGGTCCCCCCTTGGTCAGGCCCGCCGGGTGGCGAGCGCGAAGGTCGTGACGACCTCGGCGGTGTAGGCGTCGAAGTCGAAACCCGGCTCGGTCCGGAGCCGCTGTGCCGCGGCCTCGACGGCGCCGCGGATCAGCACGGCCATCGACCGGGTGTCGAAGTCGCGGAACTCGCCGGTGCGCTGCCCGTCGGCGAGCAGCCACTCCAGCCCCTGGACGCCCGGCTCCTGCGCTGTTTCCGACGTGTAGGCCTCACCGGTCGGGGTGCGCAGGTGTGGGCCGATAGCCGTCAGCGCCGCCATGTCGTTCGGGTGCTCCCGCAGGTACCGGAGGCTCGACTCGGGGTAGGCGCGCAGCCTGCCGGCGGCGGTCTCCTGCTCCTGCACGTGGTCGAGCACGTACCGCGCGGCGGCGGTGAGGACCTCCACCGCGATCTGGTGGACCAGGTCGTTCTTGTCCGCGAAGTGGTAGGAGATCATCCGCGGACTGCTCAGCCCCGCCTGCTTGGTGATGCGCGCGAAGGAAGCCTCCACGTACCCGTGTTCGGCGAGCGCGTCGATCGCGGCGCGGACAACAAGGGTCGCGGGTCGGACGGATCGCCGCGAACGAGGACCGGGCTCGTCTTCCGGAGTTCCGGCTCAGGCCGCGGGCCCGAACCGGCGCCGATAGGCCGACGGGCTCAGCCCCGTGTGCCTGCGCAGCTGCGCCCGCAGGTTGGCCGCCGTCCCGAACCCGCTCGCCGCGGCCACCCGGTCCAGCCGCTGCTCACCGCGTTCGATCAGCCTGCACGCCAGCGTGACCCGCTGGGTCGTCAGCCACGCCAACGGCGTCGTCCCGAGCTCGGCGCGGAACCGGCGGTGCAGCGTGGCCTGGCTGCTGGTGGCGCGCGCGGCCAGGTCCGCCACGGTCAGCGGCCGGTCCAGCCGTTCCTGCGCCCAGGCGAGCACCGGCCCGAGCGAGGAGTCCGGCACGGCGGGCACCGGCCGTTCCACGAACTGCCGCTGGCCGCCGTCGCGGTGCCCGGTGAACACCAGCCGCCTGCTGACCGCGTTGGCGACCTCCGCCCCGTGGTCGCGGTGGACCAGGTGCAGCCCGAGGTCCAGCGCGGCCGCGCTGCCCGCCGCGCTGAACACCGTCCCGTCCTCCACGAACAGCACGTCGGGTTCCAGTGCGACCTGCGGGAACCGGCGGGTGAACTCGTCGGCCCAGCGCCAGTGCGTGGTCGCCCTCCGCCCGTCCAGCACACCCGCTTCGGCCAGCGTGAACGCGCCGGTGCAGAAGCTGACCAGCCGGGCGCCGCGGTCGGCGGCGCGGGCGACCGCGGCCAGCACGGCGGGGGAGGGGGGCACCTGCGGGTCGGGCCGGTTGGGCACGACCAGCGTGTCCGCCGTGTCGGCGACCTCCAGCCCGGCGACGTCGGAGAGCGTGAACATCCCGAGGTGCATCGTCACGGCGGGCTCGGCGGCGCACAGCGCGAAGTCGTACCAGGGTCGGTCCAGCTCGGGCCGCCTCAGGCCGAACAGCTCGGTCGCCACGCCCATCTCGAACGGGTTGGAGCCCTGGTCGACGATCACCACGACCCGGTGCGAGGAATCTTGCGACATGTGCGATTCCTAGCACTCACGGCCGTGCGGGGCCAGTGGACAGGATGGGCGCATGAGCACTCAGCCGATCGACGTCCAGTCCGTCCTCGACGGGTTCGACACCCCCTGGAGCCCTCGGATCCCCTTGTACGTCAACGACTACGACATCCGGATCGCCAAGTTCCTCGGTGAGCACGTCTGGCACGTCCACCACGAGACCGACGAGTTCTTCCTCGTGCTGGACGGCGAGATCGCCATCGGTCTGCGCGAGGCCGACGGCGAGCGGGTGGTCACGCTGCCGCGCGGCTCGATGTTCGTCGTGCCGCGCGGGACCTTCCACATGCCGTCGTCCGAGCAGGGCGCGTCGGTGCTGCTCGTGGAGCCCACCGGCACGCTGTCGGTGGGCGACGAGCACGACGAGGTGCCCGACCACGTGGACGCCACCATCGGTCACCGGGTCTGACCTCAGGCGCCCCGGCTCAGCGCGCCCTCCGGTCGTGGGGCGTAGGTCCGCAGCGGCTCGGTCGCCCGGACGATCGTGCGCAGGTCGCCGTCCAGCGCACCCGCGGCGCGCGCCTGCACCAGCACGTTGCCGAAAGCGGACGCCTCGACCGGACCGGCCACCACGGGGAGCCCGCACGCGTCGGCGGTGAGCTGGCACAGCAGCTCGTTGCGCGCGCCACCGCCGACGATGTGCACGACGTCCACCCGGCGGCCGGAGAGCCGGGCCGCGTCGGCCACCGCGTCCCGGTGCGCCAGCGCGAGGCTGTCCAGCACGCAGCGGACGAGCTCGGCACGGGTCCGCGGCTCGGGCCGCCCGGTCTCGCGGCAGGCGGCCGCGATCCGCTCGGGCATGTCGCCGGGGGCGAGGAACCGGCTGTCGGTGGCGTCCACCGTGGCCGGTGACGGGGGGAGTGCCGCCGCCTCGGCGAGCAGGGCGCCGGGGTCGGTGGTGCCCCACGTCCGGTGGCACTCCTGGAGCAGCCACAGGCCCATCACGTTGCGCAGGAACCGGATCGTGCCGTCCACGCCCAGCTCGTTGGTGAAGTTCGCCCGCCGGGCGTCCTCGGTGAGCACGGGCCCGGTCAGCTCGACACCGACCAAAGACCAGGTGCCGCAGGAGATGTAGGCGAAGTTCTCGTCCCGCGCGGGCACCGCCACGACGGCGGACGCGGTGTCGTGCGAGCCCACCGCGTATACCGGGACCCGGTGCTCCAGGCCGATCGACGGCAGCACGTCGCCGATCACCGAGCCCGGCTCGCGCAGCGGCGCGAACAGGTCGGTGTCCAGCCCCAGCGCGTCGGCGACCTGCTCCGACCACGCGCGGGTGCGCGGGTCCAGCATCGCCGTGGTGGACGCGTTGGTGATCTCGGTGCCCTCCTGACCGGTGAGCCAGAACGAGATCAGGTCCGGGACGAGCAGCGCCCGCACGGCGCCGCGCGCGGCCCAGTCGTCGGCCACGAGCTGGAACGCCGTGTTGAACGGCTGGAACTGGATGCCGGTGGCGGCGTAGTGCAGGTCGGCCGGGAGCAGCTCGCGGGCGTGCTCGACGGCGGGTGCCGTGCGCTCGTCCCGGTAGTGCACCGGGTTGCCCACCAGGCCTCCGTGCCGGTCGAGCAGCCCGTAGTCCACCGCCCAGGAGTCCACGCCCACCCCGTCGAGGCGACCGGCGAGCCGAAGCCCGTCGACCACCTCCCGGTACAGGTCCAGGACGTCCCAATGGAGCGTGCGGCCGATCTTCACCGGCCGGTTCGGGAACCGGTGCGCCTCGGTGAGCGCCACCCGGTTCCCGTCCACCTCGCCCACGATCACCCGGCCGCTCGACGCGCCCAGGTCGACCGCCGCGAACCGCCTCATCGCAGGAACGCCGCGGCCACGCCGGCGTCGACCGGCACGTGCATGCCCGTGGTGTGGCTCAGCGTCGTGAGCACGAACACCGCGTGCGCCACGTGCTCGGGCAGCACCTCGCGCTTGAGCAGGGTGCGCTGCGCGTAGAACTCGCCCAGCCGCTCCTCGGGCACGCCGTAGACCTCGGCGCGCTGCGCGCCCCAGCCTCCCGCGAAGATGCCCGACCCGCGCACCACGCCGTCGGGGTTGACGCCGTTGACCCGGATCCCGTGCTCGCCGAGCTCGGCGGCCAGCAGCCGCACCTGGTGGGCCTGGTCGGCCTTGGCCGAGCCGTAGGCGATGTTGGCCGGACCGGCGAACACCGAGTTCTTGCTGGCGATGTAGACGATGTCGCCGCCCAGCCCCTGGTCGACCATGACCCGCGCGGCGTGCTTGGCGACCAGGAACGAGCCCCGCGCCATCACGTCGTGCTGCTTGTCCCAGTCCTCCACCGTGGTGTCCAGCAACGGCTTCGAGATCGACAGCCCGGCGTTGTTCACCACCAGGTCCACCCCGCCGTAGGCGAGCGAGGCCTCGACCAGCGCGGCGGCGATCTGCGCCTCGTCGGTCACGTCGGACGTCACCGCCGTCGCCCGCAGCTCGTCGGCCACGGTCCGCGCGGCCTCGGCGTCGCGGTCGGCGACCACCACGCACGCGCCCTCCGCGGCCAGCTTGTGCGCGATGGCCCGGCCGATGCCCGACCCGGCGCCGGTGACGAACGCGACCCGGCCGGTCAGCGGCGCGGGCTTGGGGCGGCGGGCGAGCTTCGCCTCCTCCAGCGCCCAGTACTCGATGCGGAACTTCTCGGCCTCGTCGATCGGCGCGTAGGTCGACACCGACTCGGCGCCGCGCATCACCGCGATGGCGTTGAGGTAGAACTCCCCGGCCACGCGGGCGGTCTGGGCGTCCGCGCCGAAGGAGAACATGCCGACCCCGGGCACGAGCACGATTGCCGGGTCGGCGCCGCGGATGGCGGGGGAGTCCGGGGTCGCGTGCCGGTCGTAGTAGGCGCGGTAGTCCTCGCGGTAGGCGACGTGCAGCTCGCGCAGCCTGGTCCGCACCTGCTCCAGCGGTGCGGTCGCCGGCAGGTCGAGCACCATCGGCCGGACCTTGGTGCGCAGGAAGTGGTCCGGGCACGACGTGCCGAGCGCGGCCAGCCGCGGGTGCTCCTCCCTGGCCAGGAAGTCCAGCACCGGCTCGGTGTCGGTGAAGTGGCCGATCCGGCGGTCGTCGGTGGAGGCCAGCCCGCGCAGCAACGGGGCCAGCTCGGCGGCCCGCGCCCGCCGCTGGTCGGGCGGAAGCGCCTGGTATCCGGGGATCTCCGGGCCGAACGGCTCGGCGCGGCCGTGCTCGGCGAGGAACCGCGCGGCGCCCTGGATGATCTCCAGCGAGCGCGCCTCCGCCTCGGCGGAGGTGTCGCCCCACGCGGTGATGCCGTGCCCGCCGAGCACGCAGCCGATGGCCTCGGGGTGCTCCTGCTTGATCTTGGCGATGTCCAGCCCCAGCTGGAAGCCCGGTCGCCGCCACGGCACCCAGACGACCCGGTCGCCGAAGCACCGCTCGGTCAGCTTCTCGCCGTCCACGGCGGTGGCCAGCGCGATCCCCGAGTCGGGGTGCAGGTGGTCGACGTGGCCCGCGTCCACCAGCGCGTGCATCGCGGTGTCGATCGACGGCGCCGCCCCGCCGCGGCCGTGCAGGCAGTGGTCGAACGCCTCGACCATCTCGTCCTCGTGCTCGACGCCCCGGTAGACCGCGCTCAGCCCGCGCACCCGGTCCAGCCGCAGCACCGCCAGTCCCGACTCGGTCAGCGTGCCGAGGTCGCCGCCGGACCCCTTGACCCACAACAGGTCCACCGGCTCGCCGGTCGCGGGGTCGGTCGCCGAGCCCTTGGCCGAGGTGTTGCCACCCGCGTAGTTCGTGTTCGCGGGGTCGGAGCCCAGCCGGTTGGACCGCTCCAGCAGGTCGCGCACGGTGCTCACACGCCCCACCCGCCCTGGTCGATGCCACGCGCGAGTGCCGTCATCGTGATCTCCCGCTCGTCATTGAAACGTTTCATCCGCATGTTAGGGTTCTCCGTGGCGCGGAGCAAGGGATCGGGTGACATGGTCGGCATCAAGGACGTGGCACGCCGTGCCGGGGTGTCCATCGGCACGGTCTCGAACGTGGTCAACCGACCGCACGTCGTCTCCGCGGCGACCAGATCCAGGGTCAACTCGGTCATCGAGGAGCTGGGCTACGTCCGCGACGAGTCGGCCCGCCAGCTCCGCGCGGGCAGCAGCCGCACGCTGGCCCTGCTGGTGCTCGACCTCGGCAACCCGTTCTTCGTCGACGTGGCGCGCGGTGCGGAGGAGGCAGCGCACGACGCGGGCCTGAACATGATCACGTGCAACAGCGCGCAGCGCGTCGACCGCGAGACCTCGTACCTGGCGATGCTCGCCGAGCAGCGGGTGCGCGGCGTCCTGCTCAGCCCGGTCGGCACGGCCGACGAGAGCCTGGCGGGCTTCCGCCGCAGCGGCATCCCCTACGTGTTCGTGGACCGCAAGGCGACCGGCGGCGAGTGCTGCTCGGTCTCGGTGGACGACGTGCTCGGCGGCGCGCTCGCGGGCAGGCACCTCACCGCGCAGGGCCACACCAGGATCGCGTTCGTCAACGGCCCGGCCGTCCTCGTGCAGTGCCGCGAACGCGAGGAGGGCGTGCGCAAGGCGTTGGCGGAGGCCCCCGGCCACGAGCTGTCCGTGCTGGAGGTGGCCGCGCTCGACGTGGCCTCGGGCCGGGACGCGGGCGCCCGCATACTGGGCATCAGCCCCCGCCCCACGGCGGTGTTCTGCGCCAACGACCTGCTGGCGCTGGGCGTGCTCCAGGCCATGGTCGCCGCGGGCGTGCGGGTGCCGGAGGACGTCGCGATCGTCGGCTACGACGACATCGAGTTCGCCTCGGCCGCCGCCGTCCCGCTCACCTCGGTCCGCCAGCCCGCCGCCCGCATAGGGGAGACGGCCGCGCGACTGCTGATCGAGGAGACGTCGGACGACGTGGCGCACGAACACCGCTCGGTGGTGTTCTCACCCGAACTGGTGGTCCGCGACTCCACCCGCGTGCCGCGTCGGTGACGGCCGCTACCCGATAGGGGCTTCCCTCCCGTCGTGCGGAGCGGACCCGCCGCAGGTGGGAGACGCTGTCGGCATGATCGGTTCCTGCGACACCTGGTCGTCGGCGGACGCGGTGGGCACCGGCGCGGAGTGGTCGCTGCGCTACACCCACGACGACGACTTCCTGTCCATCAGCGTCTTCATCCCGCCGTCCGGCCGCTGCGCCGAGGCCGTCCGGGACGTCTACGCCGAGATCTTCGCGTTGACCGGGTGGAGCGGGTACCCGGACATCTGCAGGCTCTGGCACTACATCGGGGACATCAACGGCGCCAACGCCGACGGCCTGGAGACCTACCGGGACTTCTGCGTCGGCCGCGCACGGGCGTTCGAGGAGCTCCGCCCGCCGTTCGGGATGCCCGCCGCGACCGGTGTCGGCAGCTCGGGCGAGGGCATCACGGTGTGCGTGCTCGCGACACGGGCGGGGCGGCTCACCGCGATCGAGAACCCGGACCAGGTGCCCGCCTACCACTACCCGACCCGCTACGGGCCGCGGCCGCCGTCGTTCGCCCGCGCCGGGTACCTGGAGCGCGCCGAGGGCGACGTGCTGTTCCTGTCCGGCACGGCGAGCATCGTGGGCCACGAGACCGTGCACGTCGGCGACCTGCACGGGCAGCTCGACCGCACGCTCACCAACATCCGGACGGTCGTGGGCGGGCCCAACCTCGCGCGCCACGGCGTGGACGGCCACTTCGGGCTCGCCGACTTCGACCGGGTGAAGGTGTACGTGCGGCACGCCGAGCACCTGCCTGCCGTCGAAGCCGTGTGCCGCGCGGTCTTCACCGGCGACCCGGCGGTCGAGCTGGTCCGCGCAGACCTCTGCCGGTCCGACCTGCTGGTCGAGGTCGAGGGCGTGATCGCCGTGCGGGGAGCCCTGCCGCGCGTCCTGCGCAGGGCCGATCAGCCCGATCGCGCGGGCGCGCCGACCCTGGCGCAGGCACCGGTCGTGTCGGCGCCGTAGCGGGCGATGTCGGCGTCGAGGTCCAGCTCACCCCGGTGCGCCAGGACCTCGGCGTCGACCAGGTGGTGGGGGACCAGCCAGCAGACCTCGAACTCCAGCCCGTCGGGATCCTTGGCGTACAAGCCCTTCGTGGCGCCGTGGTCGCTGGAGCCGACCAGCGCGCCCGCCGCCTCCAACCGGTCGCGGCAGTCGCGCAGGTCGGCGAGCGTCGGCACCTCCCACGCCAGGTGGTACAGCCCGACCTGGCCCTGCCCCGCCGTGCTGGGCGCGGCCACGTCGGTCCGGAACAGGCCAAGGTCGTGGTCGTTGGACGACTCCGGCGCCCGCAGGAACACCGACCTCGGCGTGCTGTGCACGACCCGGAAACCCAGCACGTCCACGTAGAACGCGGAGCTGGGCGCGGGGTCGCGCACCCACAGGACGGCGTGGTTCAAGCCGCGGATCGCCACGGTCGGTCTCCTCAGGCACCTCGGGGGAGGGCGAAGTCCGCGCCTCCTCGGAGCCACCATCGCGCGTACACCGGGGACGTGTCCACCAGCGCGCGGTACCGCACCTCGATCTCCCGGCACAGCTCGTCGACCGCGGAGGCGACGGGCGAGTCCTCGCGCCAGGCCAGCACGATCTCGCGGTGCAGCGGGTTGCCCTCCAGGGTCAACGTCGCCAGCCCGTCGCGCGCCGTGCCGATCGGGTAGAGCTGGCACACCGCGCGGCCCTCGGCGGTCAGCGCGAACGCGATGTGCGCCTCGTTGGTGAGGTGCGCGATCCGCTGCTCGAACCCGGCCGCCGCGCAGGCGCGGGCGACGAACTCGTTCATGCCGCTGTCGTCGGGGTCCGGCATGACCCACTTCTCGTCAGCCAGCTCCGCCAGCGCGATCTCGTCCCGCCCGGCCAGCGGGTGTCCTTCGTGGACACCCACGAAGATGGGCTCGGACAGCATCAGCCGGTGCTCGACGCCCGTCGGCAGCGCCAGCGGGAAGCCGGGGAACCGCCGCATGACCGCGACGTCGAGCTCACCGGACCCGAGCAGCGCGGTCAGCGCCGAGGTCTCGCGGACGGTCCGGCTGGTGACCTCCTGCCGCGGTCGGGTCGCCGCGAGGACGTTGACCAGCAGGCTGAACTGCTGCGCCGGGATGCCGCCGACCTTGAGCGGCGTGCCCGACTCGCGCTGGGTGTTGAGCCGCGCGGTCCGCTCCAGGTCGGCGAGCTGGTCGAGGACCTTCTTCGCGTCGCGGACCAGCTCGGTGCCCGTGTGGGTGGCCAGGACCCCGTCGGTGGACCGCACGAACAGCGGCCCGCCGAGCCACGCCTCGATCCGCTTGAGCTGGGTCGTCACCGCGGGCTGCGTGAGGTGCAGGTGCGCGGCCGCCTTGCGCAGGCTGCCCGACTCCGCGATGGCGACGACGAGCTCGAGGTGCCGGACTTCCAGGCGCATGAGGATCATCGTACGGGCGGTGAACGGACGCTGAACGCGAAAGGTTATCGCCCATCGGTATAGCGCCAACTCCGTGATCATCGTGACGTTTCCCCAGGTCGTGGCCTTCCGCCTGACGATCGGCGGGTTGTCGGCGCAGGGGGTGCCGGCTACGTTTCCGCCACCGATCCCGGACGGTCCACCGGGGAGAGCCGACGAGTGGGATTGATGACGATGGCGAGTGTCCTGGACGTGCGCGGCGACCCCGCGCGGGTCGCCGAAGACCGGTCGGTCCTGTTCTCCGAGACGGCCCTGGAGGTCTTCATCGAGGCCGCCGCGGCGGAGTACGCGTCCATCACCCCGGACGAGCCGAGACCGTGCTTCGGCGTGCTGCTCGGCACCGGCGCCGACGGCTCCTACCTGGTGGAGCGGGTCGAGTTCGGCCGCAACGCGCGGACCACGTCGCCCGCCGCGCGGCAGGAGTTCGAGACCACGATCGTGCCCCGGTTCGGGTCGGCCTACGAGAACCCGGTCCGGGCCTGGTGGCTCGACCCCGCGGACCTGCTGCGGATCTCCCGCCGCGCCGACGACCTCGGCTGCGACATCCTCGGCTCGATCCACCTGCACCCCGACTGGCACCGGCTCGGCCCGGAGTCCGAACGGCACCGGCCGCTGAGCGACCGGCCCTCCGCCATGGACGAGTACGTGTTCCGCGGCTGCGGCTGGCCCATCAACGTCGTCTGCTACCTGGAGAAGCGGCACGGCGACCTCTACTACTCGATCGCCGCGTGGGACGGGGCGTGCCTGCCGCTCCCGCTCCGCGTGCGCACCACCGTTCCGGGGAGCCGTCG
This sequence comes from Umezawaea tangerina, assembly GCF_003002815.1. Taxonomy (GTDB): domain Bacteria; phylum Actinomycetota; class Actinomycetes; order Mycobacteriales; family Pseudonocardiaceae; genus Umezawaea; species Umezawaea tangerina. The sequence goes on from NZ_PVTF01000013.1 coordinate 259,190, forward strand.
TGGATGAGGTCCAAGCGCTGTGGGACACCATGGCCGAGGGGTGGGCGAAGGGCGACGCGGAGCGGTTCGCGGCCGTCTTCGCCGCCGACGTCGACTTCGTCACCGTGCGCGGTGAGGAGCTGCACGGCCGCGCCGAGGTCGAGGCCGGGCACGCGCGCCTGTTCTCCTCCGTCTTCCAGGACACCGAGCTGGTGCCCGAGTTCCACCTGGTCCGGCCGTTGGCCGACGGGGTCGTCCTCGTGCACGTCACGACGGCGATCACGCCGGGCGGTCCGCTCACCCACGCCCAGGCCGTGGTGACCCGCCACGACGGCGACTGGTCGATCACCGCCTTCCACAACATGGTCCCCACCGCCCCGAAGGGAAGCACCCCATGACCAGGCCGCGCCTGCGCCACCTCGCGTTCGTCGTCCAGGACGCCAAGCGGATGGCGGACTTCTACCGCGACCGCCTCGGGATGGAGGTGTTCCACCAGGACCCGGACGGCAGCCACTTCCTCACCGACGGGTACGTCAACCTCGCCCTCATCCAGCAGCGGCTCGACGGCGACGTCGCCACCGGCTTCAACCACTTCGGCTTCGAGGTCGAGGACGTCGACGTCACCGCCGACCGGATCGCCGAGGCCGGGGTGCCCCGCGCGGTCGCCCGTGCCACCGACCGGCCGTTCGCCGAGTACCGCGCGATCGACCCCGAGGGCAACTGGTTCGACCTGTCCGCCCACGGCTTCCTGCCACCGGGCATCGCGGACTGACCGGTCCACGGCCGCACCGTCCTCCGTGGACGGTGCGGCCGCTTCGCCACGGAGGGACGCCGACGATCGGACTGTGGCGGGCGCCACACCATGTCATCACCCCAAGATCGCTGTGAGCGCTCTCACGTCCACGGTTCGCCCAGGGCGTCATCACGACCGCTTCGCGCAGTGGCGGTCTCGCGCCAAAGCACCTGCTGTCGGCCTTGCCGGACCGTGAACGACCGGATCCGGCGAATGGGCCGCTGGTCCGTTCGGGTGTCGGTCCGACCACCGAACGGACCCCCTCAAGACCGGTCGTCGTTCACTGTGAAAAAGCGACGGCAATTCGGCCGAATCGGACTTCCGTTAGCGATACGTACCGGAGCCCAAGATCGTTCAAAGCAGTTTCGCCATTCGACGGGATCACCGTCTGTGCTGGTAGATCGCCTTCCGTGAGTCCAACGAGGTGAGACTCACCCGTTTGTCCAATTCCAGGGGGCCATTGCATATACAGGGGGTTGCCGGTGCCGCTCCGACCCCGCTAATGTCCCCTCGTCCACCGTCGTGGTTGATCACGAGAGTGAACGCCGAGTCGGACCCCCGACCGACTCACCGGGTTCCCCCGCCCGGTTCGACCGGACTCCCCGAACACGGAAGGCCAGGTCTTGTCCCACCCCCGCTCCTCAGGCGGCAAGGCAGTCGACGCGAGCGCGGCACCCCGAGCCGTGCGCAGCCACCGCCTGCCACCGCCCCCGTCCGCCCTGCGCGGCCGGATCGTCGTTGCCGCTGTCGCGATCGGTGCCTTCGGTGCCGCGGGCGCGGGCCACGCCCTCCAGGCCACCGGCGCCCCCGCGCCCTCGGACGAGGTGACACCGCTCGCCAACGCCACCGACGGCGCGGCCGCGTTCGGCATCGGCGGCACCGCCCCCGCCGCCCCGCAGGTGCTCCAGGTCGTGAAGCACACCGACGCGAGCGCCGAGGCGAGCAAGCTCACCAAGAGCCAGCGGATCACCGAGGAGCGCGAGGCCGCCGAGGCCGAGGCCAACCGCCCCAAGTACGTCGCCCCCGCCCACGGCACCTTCTCTTCGGGCTTCGGCTACCGCGACGGCGCCATGCACTACGGCATCGACATCGCCGCCCCCCTCGGCTCCCCGATCTACGCCGCCGCCGACGGCGTCGTCATCGAAGCCGGCCCCGCCAGCGGCTTCGGCCTCTGGGTCCGCATCCAGCACCCCGACGGCACCATCACCGTCTACGGCCACATGTACTACTTCTCCGTCGAGAAGGGCCAACAGGTCCACGCGGGCGACCAGATCGCCCAGGTCGGCAACAACGGCGTCTCCTTCGGCGCCCACCTCCACTTCGAGGTCTGGGACGCCAACGGCCTCAAAACCAACCCCCTTCCCTGGCTCAACAAAGCAGGCGTCACCGTCTAGCCAAAGCCAAAGCAGCAACCGGGCCAAGCCAAGCTCCGTCCGCCGAAGCCCGGACGCCTGTCCGACGCGCAGCGAGGATGCGTTCCCTGCCCGACGGCGAAGCCAAGGATGCCCCGTCCAATGGCGCAGCCGAGGATCCCCCCGATGGGCGCAGCCCGCCAGCGCGCATCCGGCGCGGAGCGCCTGGGGCCTTGTCCGCAGCGCAGCAAGGATGCCCGGTCCGACGGCGCAGCCGAGGATGCCCTTCAGGCGCAGCCTGCTGCCCTGCGAACCCCTTCCCCCACGCACCCCGACGAAAAGCCATCTCTATACGCACCAACGCTTGTCAAGACAGCTTCACCGTCTTGACAAGCGTTGGTGCGTATAGAACACTCGGCGATCGGGGTTGACCCCTCGCGGCACACTCAACGCACGGCGGGCACCCCCAACATCACCTCAAAGCCCACTCCACAGCCGCCTCCACGTGCAGCCGCGTAGTCGGGAACACCGGCACCTCGCTATCCCCTTCCCCCACCAGCAACTCGATCTCCGTGCACCCCAGCACCACCCCTTGCGCTCCGGCCTCCACCAGTCGCGCGATCACCCCCCGATACCCCTCCCGCGACTCCTCCCGCACCACCCCCAGGCACAACTCCTCGTAGATCACCCGGTGCACCAACGCCCGATCCGCGTCCCCCGGCACCAGCACCTCCAACCCGTGCCCCTCCAACCGCTCCCGGTAGAACCCCTGCTCCATCGTGAAAGCCGTCCCCAGCAACCCCACAACCCCCACCCCGGCCCGCTGCACAGCCGCGGCCGTCGCATCCCCCAGGTGCAACAACGGGATCCCGATCGCCGCCTCCACCTGACCCGCCACCTTGTGCATCGTGTTCGTGCAGATCAGCAGCACGTCAGCTCCCGCCGCCTCCACCCCACGAGCGGCCTCGGCGAGCACCTTCCCCGCCTCCTCCCACCGCCCTTCCGTCTGCAGCACCTCGATCTCCGCGAAGTCCACCGAGTGCAACACGCACCGCGCCGAATGCAGCCCACCCAACTTCTCGCGGACCAGCTCATTCGCCAGCCGGTAGTACTCGGCACTGCTCTCCCAGCTCATCCCGCCGAGCATCCCGATGGTCAACATCCCGCACCCTCCCAAGATCAGCACCACAACCCCGCCCATTCTCCGCACACGCAACCCGGGCAACCCGATCACCCCTCCGCCGCGTCCTACGGACGACACCCGTCCCGACGACACCCCGTCCCGACCCTAAGCGGAGGAACCTTGCCGACCACCGTGTGCCGCGCCTGCGGAGGCCCGAGCAGCCCCCTCCGCTGGGCCTGCCCGTGCTGCGTCCGGGCAACGGCCGACCGCCTCGACGAGATCCGCGCCCACGCCGTCGCCATCTGCACCACCGGCCCCTCTCACGAGGGCCGCTCCGCCCCGGTCTCCACCACGGGCCTGCACGCCGCTCTCGACACCGCCCTGGGCGACCCCGACCCCGCCGTCGTGGTCCTGTCGACGCTGGCCACGCTGCACCGGGTCGCGAGCTACGTCCGCCACCACCGCGGCGAGCCGGGGGAGTGGCGGTGCACGATCGCCACCGAGACCGCCTACCTGCGCGCCAACGCCGAGTGGTGCGCCCACCAGCTGTGGGGCCACGAGTTCGTCGAGGTCGTCCACGAGTTGCACGCCCGCACCGGGGCGCGGTCGGCGTCGCCCGTCAGGTAGCCCGTCCGATCGCACGCACCGTGTCCGTTTGCTCCCACTTCCACCTCCGCGATGAGCCGTCCGGGCACCCGTAGACCGGTCGATCTCCAGTGACTGTCACTTTGGGTAGTCGACTGCGACGATCGGGTGACTTCTGTAACGAACCGGATCCCGGCGCCGTGGACGGCGTCAAACCCCCGCGTCGTCTCCCGGCGAAGGTCGGTGGAACGCCAACCCGTGGAGGGGGCTCGGTGCAGTTCCGGATACTCGGCCCGATCGAGGTGCACGACGACAGCGGAGCCGCGGTCCCGTCCCTGCCCCCCAAGGCCAGCCGGATCCTCGCCGTGCTCGCCCTCGACTGCGGCAAGGTCGTCCCGGTGGACCGGCTCATCGACCTCGTCTGGGGCGAGGAGCCGCCGCCGCAGGCGCGGAAGTCCCTCCAGGTGCACATCTCGACGCTGCGCCGCGCCGGTGTCCCGGTCGAGCACCGCACCGCGGGCTACCGCCTCGACGCCGACCCGGACCACGTCGACGCGCACGTGTTCCGCTCCCTGACCGCGCGGGCGGGGGAGATCGCCGACCCGGCGGAGCGCCGGGTGGTGCTGGGGGAGGCGCTGGCGCTGTGGCGGGGCGCCCCGGTGACCGGGATCGAGCGGCTGGCCGGTCCGCTGGAGGCCCAGCGCCTCGCGGCCGTGGAGGAGGCCGCCGACGCGGACCTGGCGCTCGGGCGGCACGCCGAGGTCGTCGACCTGCTGGCGGACCTCGTGGAGGAGCACCCGCTCGCCGAACGCCTGCGCGTCCGCCTGATGCGCGCGCTGGCGGGCGCGGGCAGGCGCACCGAGGCCATGCGGGTCTTCCACGACACGCGTCGCCTCCTCGTGGACGAGCTGGGCGTGGAACCCGGACCGCAGCTGCAACAGCTCTACCGGGCCGTCCTCGACGGCGCCGAGCCGGAACCGGTGCGCCGCAACTACCTGCCGCGCGACGTCGGAGACTTCACCGGCCGGGCCGAGGAGCTGGCCCGGCTGACCGAGGGCGAACCGCACGGCGTGTGGTGGATCGAGGGTGCCGCGGGCGTCGGCAAGAGCGCGTTCGCCGTGCACGCCGCCCACCGGCTGGCCGCGCGCTACCCGGACGGCCAGCTGTTCGTCGACCTGCACGCCCTCCCACCCGTTCCCGGTGCGGCGCTGGACGTCCTGCTGCGCGCGCTGGACGTGCCCACCGTCCGGATCCCGACCCAGCTCGACGAGCGCGCCGCCCTGTGGCGGGCGCAGCTGACCGGTCGGCGGGTGCTGATCGTGCTCGACGGCGTCGCGGGCGTCTCGCAGGTCCGGCAGCTCCTGCCCGGCGCTCCCGGCTGCCTCACGCTGGTCACCAGCCGCAACCGCCCGGTCGACCGCCAGGTGCAGCGGCTGGCGCTGGACGTGCTGACCCCGCAGGAGGCCGTCGCGCTGCTCACCGGCATCCTCGGTGACGACAGGGTGGCCGAGGACCCGGAGGCGGCGCTGGAGGTCGCCCGGCTGTGCGGCCACCTGCCGCTGGCCGTGCGGATCACCGGCGCGCGCCTGGCGGGTCGACCGCACTGGCCCGTCTCCCGGTTGGTGAGCAGGCTGAGGGACGAACGGGGGCGGCTCGACGAGCTGGTCGCCGACGACCTCGCGGTGCGCAGCAGCCTGGAGCTGACGCTGCGCGCGCTGGACGGGCCCGCCCGTCGCGCGTACCGGGCGTTCGGCTTCCTCGACCACCCCGAGCTGCCCGCCGGACTGGCGCCCGCGCTGCTCGGCTTACCGGAGGACGCCGCCGAGGACGTCCTGGACCGGCTGGTGGACGCGCGGCTGCTCGACGTCACCGGACGGCACCGCTACCGGATGCACGACCTCGTCCGCATCCACGCCCGCGAGCTCGCCGAGGCCGAGGACGACGTCACCGACCGCTTCGCCGCGTTCCACCGCGTGCTCGTCGAGTGCCAGGCCAAGGTCGACGGGTGCGTCGAACGGCTGATGCCCGTGGTGCCGCGGATGCAGGACTTCCTTGGCGAGCTGCACGACCACCCCGTGCCGCGCGCCGAGCGGGACGCCTGGTTCGCGGTCGAGGAACCGCTGCTGATCAAGGTCGTCGAACGGGCCGCCGAGCTCGGGTTCGCCGCGCAGGCCTGCGACCTCGCCGAGGCGCTGGTGTTCGCCTGGTTCGGGCTGCGCAACCGCTACGACGGCTGGGAGCGCACGCACCGCGCGGCGCTGGACGCCGTGGTCGCGGTGGGGGACCGCCGTCGCGAGGCGGTGCTGCGGTGCAGCCTCGGCCAGCTGTACTTCAAGCGCGACGAGTTCGCCGAGGCGGGTCGCTGGTTCGCCGACGCGGGCGCGCTGTTCGTCCGGCTCGGCGACCGCCGCGGCGAGGCGGTCGCGCTCAACGGCGCGGGCATGGTCGCCCGCGAGCAGGCCAGGTACGGCCCCGCGCTGGCCTCGCTGCACCGCGCGCGGACGCTGCTCGCCGAGCTGGGCGACGCCGAGGGCGCGGCCCACTCGCTCTACGGGATCGGCTCGGTGCAACGCGAGCTCGGCCGCGACGCCCAGGCCCTCCAGACCCTGCGCGCGGCCGAGGAGGTCTACCGCTCGGTGGGCAGCGCCCGCGGCGAGGCGCTGGCCGTGCGCGGCATCGGGCTCGTGCACCGCGCCCGCGACGAGCACCTCGAGGCGGAGGACCACTTCCGCCGCGCCCACGACATCGTGCTGGCCCTGGAGGACCCGCTGATGGGCTGCTACACCGCCCAGTCGCTGGCGAAGGTCTGGCTGCGCACCGGCCGGTTCGCCGAAGCGGCCCTGCTGCTGGTCTCCGCACTGGAGAACTGCCGCGAGCTCGGCGACCGCTTCGGCCTCGCCCTGCTCCGCCGCACCCTGGGCGAGCTGCACCTCGCGGCGGGCGAGCTCGACCTCGCCGAGGTCCTGCTGGGCGCCGCCCTCACCACGTGGGACGACCTGGAGCTGCCCGCCTGGCGCGCCCGCACCCTGCGCGACCTCGGCGCCGTGCACGCGGGCCGCGGGGACGACGACAGCGCCGCCCGCTGCTGGAGCGAGGCGGCGCTGCTGTTCGCCGAGCTGGGGTCGCGGGAGGCGGGCGAACCGATCTCCCGGACCCGGTCGGACTGCTCGGTCAGTCCTTGATCTTCTTGTACTTCCACGGCACGTAGCCACCGGACTTGAGCGACGAGACGGACACCGTCTCGTGGTCCATGTCCGTCGCCGTGCTGCCCTCCTCGTAGATCCACATCGACGTCTTCGCCGAACTGGTCCACTTCTCGAACAGCTTCACGTGGTGACCGGCCCGCAGCACCATGTCACCCGGCTTCAGACTCGCCCAGCCGATCTTCGTGGCGATGTCGTCGAGGGTGCTCGTGTTGCGGCTGCTGGTGATCTTCCACGTCATGGACACGAACCCGGAGCAGTCCGTCCGGTACTTCTTGCCCTTGTCGACGTCCCACGCGTACTTGCTCTGGCTGTACGGAACCTTCCGGTTCCACCAGTCCTTCGCCCGCGCCAGGACCTCCGCGCGGGTGATGGTGCCGCCGTAGCTCGCGGCCTTCGCCGCGGCACTGTTGTCCTCCGCGTCCTGGACGCCCTCCGGCGCGTCGAGGATCACCGAGGAGTCGACCGACTCGGCCGTCACGGGCGCCGCGGAGGCCGGAGCCACCACCACACCCGAGAAGAGACCGAACACGAGTGCGGTCGCCGGCACCAGCGCCGCAGCCGCGTTTCGAATCCGCATCTAAGCCTTCTCCCTGCCCCAGTCGGATTGGACGGGCCAACCGTGACGGGCACCGCTGAAGATCCGCCTAAGAACGGGTAACCACCCAGGTCCAACACCACTTCGCCGCCCCAGCCCGACCAGTCCACACGATGGTGTGACAACACGAGTGGCCTCCCGACAAGCCGGGTAGTCCTGGTTCGAGGTGTCCACAAGGGACACCGTCGAGGAGGATTCGGGCTCATGGGTATCGGCGACAAGTTCGACGCGCTCAAGGACAAGGCCAAGGACGCTCTCGGCGAACACGGCGACAAGGCCGACCAGGGCATCGACAAGGCGGGCGACTTCGTCGACAGCAAGACCGACGGCAAGTACTCCGAGCACGTCGACCAGGGCCAGGAGAAGGCCAAGGAAGGCCTGGACCGCTTCAGCCAGCGCTAACCCCACAGACCCGGAGGCCTCTCCCCGCGACCGGGAGAGGCCTCCGCCATGTCCAGACAAAACACCAAGCAGCAAAGCCAATGGCAACCCGACTGCCCAACCACACTGAAACCAACAGACAAACGACCGACCGCCACAGAACCGAGCGCAATGACCAACCACAACGAAACCGAGCAAACAGCTCAACCACAACGAAACCGAGCACGCTCGTCCGCCCGTGCGGCCGACTTGACTTGGGGTTTTTGGGCTTAGACTTGCGGCGGCGGGCAGGCTCTACCACCTGCCCTTTTTCGCCCGACGAAGCCCAAAAAAGGGGCCCCAAGTCAAGTCGGCCGCACCCGAAGTCCCCTGTAGCGATACCAACGCCAGGGGACAACCAGACCCATCCCCTGAACGCCCCATTGTCACCCCCAACCCCACCCCCTACCGTGACCACTACATCCCAACCCTGGCGGCGCCTACCGGCGGCTCACCCCCCCCGGTGGCCAGAGTGCGGGACCCCCTTCGGGGTTCGCGCGCTGCCCGCCGAACGCTCCTCCCGGCCCTCGCGCACCCCACCGCAGCCGGGCCCGCCCTGCCGGGCCCGTCGAGGAAGGAGCCGACCATGCCCGGTTGGACATCGAAACTCCTGGTCGCAGCCCTAGCCCTGATGATCACCACGCCGCCGGCCTCCGCCGAGCAAGCCTTCGCCGACACCTGCGCCGTCAAGTCCAAGCCCACCGGCAAGGTCCTCCAGGGCTACTGGGAGAACTGGGACGGCTCCTCCAACGGCGTCCACCCGCCGTTCGGCTGGACCCCCATCACCGACTCCCGCATCCGCGACCACGGCTACAACGTCCTCAACGCCGCGTTCCCCGTCATCCGCTCCGACGGCACCGTCCTGTGGGAGGACGGCATGGACGCGTCCGTCAAGGTCGCCACCCCGGCGGAGATGTGCGCCGCCAAGGCCGCGGGCCAGACCGTCCTGATGTCGATCGGCGGTGCCACCGCGGGCATCGACCTCAACTCCACCGCGGTGGCCGACAAGTTCGTCGCCACCATCGTGCCGATCCTCAAGAAGTACAACTTCGACGGCATCGACATCGACATCGAGACCGGCCTGGTCGGCAGCGGCAGCATCACCACGCTGTCGACGTCCCAGGCGAACCTCGTCCGCATCATCGACGGCGTCCTCGCCAGGATGCCGTCGAACTTCGGCCTGACAATGGCGCCGGAGACGGCGTACGTGACCGGTGGCAGCGTCGCCTACGGCTCGATCTGGGGCGCGTACCTGCCGATCGTCAAGAAGTACGCCGACAACGGCAGGCTGTGGTGGCTCAACATGCAGTACTACAACGGAAGCATGTACGGCTGCTCCGGCGACTCCTACTCCGCGGGCACCGTGCAGGGCTTCACCGCGCAGACCACCTGCCTCAACACCGGACTGGTCGTGCAGGGCACCACGATCCGGGTGCCCTGCGACAAGCAGGTCCCCGGCCTGCCCGCCCAGCCCGGCGCCGGTGGCGGCTACATGTCCACCAGCCTGGTCGCGCAGGCGTGGAACAACACCTGCGGCCGCGGCCTGAAGGGCCTGATGACCTGGTCGGTGAACTGGGACGGGTCGAAGGGCTGGACGTTCGGCGACAACGCGAAGGCGTTGCAGGGACGCTAGCCGACGAGCACGCCGTGGACGCGGGCCCCTCCGCCCGCGTCCACGGCGTCCCCCGGAGCTCGGACAAGCCGAGGACCTGCGGGGACGCTGAATTTACATCGTTGGCACAACGTTGTAAAAACGCTACGATCGCCTTGCCCGTCTCCGACGTGGACAGGGGGCTCAGCTGACGACGCTCATGAGCCCCGTGGATCCCCTCCTCAACGACGTCCCCGCCAACGACGTCCCTGCCGCCGCGCGTGACTCCGCCGCCGCGACCGCGTCGAGGACCCGTCCGTTCGACACCTCAGGCCGCACCCACCCTGCACCGGGAGCACAGCCATGTCGATTCCCCGCCGAACGTTCATCAAGGGCGGTCTGCTGACCGCAAGCGGAGCGCTCATCGCCGAGCGAACCGCGCCCACCGCGCTCGCGGCGACCGCCCGCTACCCCGTCAACCGCGCCCCGCTGGCCCCGTCCGCCTACCTCCGCCTCCCTCCCGGCGCGGTCGAGCCCAGGGGCTGGATCGCCACCCAGCTCGACCGCCAGCTCGCCGGTCTCAACGGCCGCTACCAGGAGGTGTCGCACTTCCTCCGGTTCGGCGAGACCGGCTGGACGCGGTCGGACCTCGACGGCTGGGAGGAGGTGCCCTACTGGCTGCGCGGCTACGGCGACCTCGGGTACGTCACCCGCGACGCCCGCGTGCTGGCCGACACCGAGCGCTGGATCAACGCGGTGATCGCCACCCAGGCCTCGGACGGCTACTTCGGGCCGTCGCGGCTGCGCACCGCGCTCCAGGGGCACGCGGACCTCTGGCCGCACATGCCGATGCTGCACGCCCTGCGCTCGTGGGCGGAGTTCCGCGAGGACACCCGCGTGGACACCCTGCTCACCCGCTACTTCCGGTTCATGGCCGCCCAGCCCGACGGCGTGTTCTCCGACGGCTGGGGCGCGACCCGCTGGGGCGACACGCTCGACGTCGTCTTCTGGCTCTACAACCGCACGGGCGACCCGGCGCTGGTCGACCTGGCCCGCCGCATCCACCAGCGCTCGGCGAACTGGGTCGACCGGATCGCGAGCCTGCACAACGTGAACTTCGCCCAGGGCTTCCGCGAGCCCGCGCAGTTCTGGCTGCTGTCCGGGGACGCCGCGCACCGGGCGTCCAGCTACCACACCTACGACACGATCATGGGCTCGTACGGCCAGTTCCCCGGCGGCGGCTTCGCGGGCGACGAGGAGGCGCGGCCGGGGTACGGCGACCCGCGGCAGGGCTTCGAGACGTGCGGGGTCGTGGAGTTCATGGCCAGCCACGAGCTGCTGACCAGGACCACCGGCGACCCGGTGTGGGCCGACCGCACCGAGGAGCTCGCGTTCAACATGCTGCCCGCCTCGCTCGACCCGCAGGGCAAGGTCACGCACTACGTGACCAGCGCCAACGGCGTGCAGCTCGACAACGGCGGCAAGAAGCGGCGGCAGTTCCGCAACGACTTCGCCATGGGCGCCTTCGTGCCGGGTGTAGACAACTACCGCTGCTGCCCGCACAACTACGGCCAGGGCTGGCCCTACTTCGTCGAGGAGATGTGGCTGGCCACCCCGGACGGCGGTCTGGCCGCCGCGCTGCACGGCCCGTCGAAGGTCACCGCCAAGGTCGGCGACGGCACCGCGGTCACGGTCGTGTCGGAGACCGGCTACCCCTTCGCCGACACCATCACCTTCACCGTGACCACGCCGAAGGCGCTCGCCTTCCCGTTCGCCGTGCGGATCCCCGGCTGGTGCCCGAACCCGTCGCTCACCGTCAACGGCGCCGCGGTCGCGGTGGCGGGCGGTCCCCGGTTCGCCGTGGTGGACCGGACGTGGGCCAACGGTGACAAGGTCGTCCTGCGGCTGCCGATGGCCCCGCGCACGAGGGTGTGGACCCGCAACCACAACGCGGTGTCGGTCGACCTGGGCGCGCTCACGTTCTCGCTGCGCGTGGACGAGCGCTGGAACCGCTACGGCGGCACAGCGGACTGGCCAGAGTACGAGGTGAAACCGGGATCGGCGTGGAACGTCGGCCTGACGCCGAACCAGCAGTTCACCGTGTCCGCCGGCGGCAACGTCGCCGACCCGTTCACCCTGGCCAACGCGCCACTGCGGATCACCGCGAAGGTGCGCGACATCCCGGACTGGGAGGTCGACAGCGAGAACGTCGTCGGCACCCTGTCCGACGGGCCGGTGTCGACCACCGGTGCCGAGCGGACCGCCGAGCTGGTCCCGATGGGGGCGGCGCGGCTGCGGGTCACCGCGTTCCCGCAGACCGGCGGCACCAGGACGTGGGGCACGCCGGGCGTGCTCGTCCGGGTGCAGAACAAGAACAGCGCCAAGGTGCTCGGCGTGGACGGCGCGTCGACGGCGGACTCGGCCAGGATCGTGCAGTTCGCCGACAACGCCGCCGCCGACCACCTCTGGCGGATCGTCGACCTGGGCAACGGCAGGGTGAAGGTGCGCAACGAGCGGTCCGGCAAGGTGCTGGGCGTGGACACGATGTCCACGGCCAACTCCGCGCAGGTCGTCCAGTTCGCGGACAACGGCACGGCCGACCACCGGTGGACGCTGGTGGACAACGGCGACGGCTGGTTCCGGCTGCGCAACGTCAACTCCGGCAAGGTGCTCGGGGTCGACGCGATGTCGACCGCCGACGGGGCGCGGGTCGTGCAGTACGACGACAACGGCTCCGCCGACCACCTGTGGCGGATCATCCCCGACGGCACCGTCCGCATCCGCAACCTCAACTCCACCAGGGTGCTGGGCGTCGACCAGATGTCCACAGCGGACTCCGCGCGGGTGGTGCAGTTCGACGACAACGGGTCCGCCGACCACGACTGGCAGTTCGTCCCGGACGCCAACGGCTACTTCCGGATCCGCAACGCCCACTCCGGCAAGGTCCTCGGTGTGGACCAGATGTCCACGGCCAACTCCGCGCGGGTCGTCCAGTTCGCCGACAACGGCACGGCCGACCACCTGTGGCGGCTGCGCGCGGACACCGACGACCTGTGGCGGGTCCAGAACGCCAACAGCGGCAAGGTCCTCGGCGTCGACGGCATGTCCTACGACAACTCCGCCCAGGTCGTCCAGTTCGACGACAGCGGCACCGCGGACCACCTGTGGAGGCTCTCGTGATCAGGACGGTCGTCACCTCCCTGCTGCTCGCCCTGGTCCCGGTCATCCCTTCCGCCCCAAGCGGTCCGCCGGTCCCGAGCACGGCCGCCGGGCCATCGGTCGCGGCCACCGTGTGCGTGCTGTCCTGCGACACCCTCGACCCCTCGCGGGCGAGGCAGGAGACGTTCCCCGTGCCCGAGCGCCAGGTCAACGGCCGCCGGGTCGTGCTGCACGTGTCCGACGCGGACGGGATGGCGTGGGCCAGCATCGACAACGGCGTCGCCGACGACGGCGTGTGGCTGGACCGCTCGTGGGACGGCGGTGCCACCTGGGACGGCCTGCTCGGCCGCGCGACCATCCCCGGCTCGTGGACCGGCACCAGGACGCTGATGTACAACGTGACCGATCCCGGCGCCCACAGGCGCGGCCTGATCAGGGCCTGCGGCGACGGCGCCGGGGTGGTGTGCACCGACTGGATCTACCCGCCGGTGTGCGACGTGACGTGCGACCGCACCGACGCCGGACAGGCCAACGGTGACACGCAGCCGGTGCCCGCCACGACCCTGTACGGCCGCACGATCCGGCTGCACGTCGACCGCAACGCCATGGCGTGGGGCACGATCGAGGGCGGCGGGTCCGGCGACGAGGTCTGGCTCGACCGCTCGTGGGACTCCGGCGCCACCTGGCCCGGCGGCTCCTCCCTCGGGCGGACCGGCTCGGCCGGGCGCACCACGATGTTCGCCACCCGCGACCCGCGCGGCAGGCACTACGGCGGTGCCGTGCGGGCCTGCGGTCGGGAGGCAGCGCACGCCGAGGGCAGCTGCACGGCCTGGGCCCGGCCCGCGCCGACGCGCACGGTGGCGGCCGCGGACGCGCTGGCCTACTCCTACGACCCCTACACCGCGTGGTGGCCGAGCAGCTGGTGGAACTCGGCGGCGACGCTCACCGCGCTGACCGCGTTCGCCGCGCGCACCGGGAACCACCAGTACGACTGGATGATCGCGCGCACGTTCGACGTCAACCGGGTCGCGTTCGCCGCCGGGCAGCGCAGCTCGGACCCGATCGAGGGCAACTTCATCAGCCGGTCGATCGACGACACGGCGTGGTGGGGCCTGGCGTGGGTGGCCGCCTACGACCTGACCCGCGACACCCGGTACCTGTCCATGGCGACCACGATCGCCGCGTACGTGCACCAGTTCTGGGACACCGGCACGTGCGGCGGCGGGGTCTGGTGGGACCGCGAGCGCACCTACAAGAACGCGGTCACCATCGGCCTCTACCTGAGGTTGACCGCGGCCGTGCACAACCGGACGTCCGGGGACACCCTGTGGCTCGGGCGGTCGCGGACGGCGGGGGACTGGTTCCTGGCCAGCACGATGATCAACTCGGCCGGTCTGGTGAACGACGGCCTGACCTCCGACTGCCGCAACAACGGCCAGACGGTGTGGACCTACAACCAGGGCCTGGGCATCGGCGGTCTGCTCGAGACGTGGCGCGCCACCGGCGAGGCCAAGTACCTGACCGGGGCGCGGCGGCTGGCCGACGCGGGCACCACCAGCTCCGTGCTCACCGTCGGGGGAGTGCTCACCGAGTCGTGCGACACCGCCCAGCGCACGTGCGACGACAACCAGAAGCAGTTCAAGGGCGTGTTCGCCCGCTACCTGGCCGACCTGGCCCAGGCCACCGGATCGGCGGCCTACCAGCAGTTCGGGCAGCGGCAGTCCGACTCGATCTGGGCGACCGACCGGGACGCGCTCAACCGGGTCGGCCAGCGCTGGGCGGGCACCAGCCCGAACCAGGTCGACTGGCGCACGCAGGCGAGCGGACTGGAGGCGTTGACCGGCTAACGATGCTCAATAGCTTCAGCGTGGACCGAAACCACGTCCCACTGGCATGATCAACCACCCCCGCCGCGGACCGGACAGCGGCGGGGGTGGTGTGCTCCGAAGGGAGTACCGCCGCCGTTCGGACGCGCCCGCCCGCGGGGCCGTTGCCGTAGCATGGTGCGGGGGAATGCGAATCATGGAGCTCAGGCTGCTGGGGCCGGTGGAGGCACTGGCCGACGGCGCTGACGTGCCCCTCGGAGGCCCGAAACCGAGGCTCCTGCTGGCGGCGCTGATCCTCGCGCGCGGTCGGTCCGTGTCGGGCTCGCGACTGGTCGACCTGCTCTGGGAGGACGACCCGCCCAGGAGCGCCGCGGGACTGCTGCACACCTACGTGTCCGGGTTGCGGCGCGCGCTCGGGCCGGACGTCATCCGCACGGACCAGGCCGGGTACCGGCTCGACCCCGACGCCGTGGTGGTCGACGTCCACGAGTTCGACCGCCTGGCCGCGCGGGCCCGTGCGGCGGCCGAGCGGGGTGAGCACGACCGCGCGCGGGACCTCTGCGCGCAAGCCGAGTCGTGGTGGCGCGGGGACGCGCTGGGCGGGCTCGGCGGCGCGTTCGCGGCGGCCGAGGCCGAACGGCTGCGGGACGCGCGCCTGGCCGTGGTCCAGACGAGGATCGCCGCGCTGTCGGCGCTGGGCGCCGACGAGGTGCTCGTCGGCGAGCTGACCGGGCTGGTGGCCGACCACCCGTTCCACGAGCGGCTGCGGGCGGCGCTCGTGGTGGCGCTGGGCCGGGTCGGCCGCCGGTCGGACGCGATGGCGTGCTTCCACGAGGCCCGCGAGCTCCTCGCCGAGGAGCTGGGCGTCGAGCCCGGACCGGAGCTGCGCGAGGCCTACCGGGCGCTGCTGGCCGAGGAGGACGAGCCGCGGGCGCTGGTGCCCGACGAGCTCCCCGACGACATCCCGGACTTCGTCGGGCGGCGGGACGAGCTGCGGCGGATCCACGGGGGAGCCAGGGTGGTGGTGGTCTCCGGCCAGCCCGGCGCGGGCAAGACGACGCTCGCCGTGCGCGGGGTGCGCACGTTCCCGGCGGAGTTCCCCGGCGGCAGGCTGTACGCGGACCTGCGCGGCTCGCGGCGGCCGTTGGACCCGTTCGAC
Organism: Umezawaea tangerina; assembly: GCF_003002815.1. GTDB lineage: Bacteria > Actinomycetota > Actinomycetes > Mycobacteriales > Pseudonocardiaceae > Umezawaea > Umezawaea tangerina. Next base: position 274,978 of record NZ_PVTF01000013.1, read on the forward strand.
GTGCTCGGCCGGTTCCTGCGCGCCCTGGGCGTCGCGGCCGCCGCCGTGCCGTCGCGGCTGGACGAGCGGGTGGGGCTCTACCGGACGGTCACGGCCGCGCGCGGTGTCGTGGTGGTGCTCGACGACGCCGCGGGCGAACGCCAGGTCCGGCCGCTGCTGCCCGGCGGCGAGGGCTCCCGCTGCGTGGTCACCACCCGGCGGAGGCTGTCGGCGCTGGAGTCGGCCGAGCACCTGGGCATGCCGGTGCTCGACGAGGCCGAAGGGCTCGCCCTGCTGGCACGGGCGGCGGGCGGCCGCGTCGCGGAGGACCCGCACGCGGCCCGCGAGGTGCTGCGGCTGTGCGGGCACCTGCCGTTGGCGGTCCGGATCGTCGGCGCGCGCCTCGCTGCCCGTCCGGATCGGCCGCTGTCGGCGTTCGTGGCGCGGTTGCGGGAGCAGCGGCGGGTGCTCGACGAGCTGGTCGTGGGCGACCTGGAGGTGCGCGGCAGCCTCGCGCTGAGCTACGACGCCCTGGACGAGCCCGGACGGCGGGCGCTGCGCGGGCTGGGCTGGCTCGGCGCGTCCGACTTCGCCCCGTGGGTGCTCGCCGTGCTGCTGGACGTCCCGCTGCTCGACGCGGAGGACGTGGTCGACGACCTGGTGCACGCCCAGCTGCTCGACGTGTCCGGCGGGGGCCGGTTCCGGCTGCACGACCTGACCCGGATCTTCGCCTGGGAACGCGCGGAGGCCGAGGAGGACCGCGACGCCCTGGCGGTGACGGCCGCGCGCGTCGCGGAGGTGTGCCTGCTGCTGGTGGAGCGCGCGGCGGGCGGGACGCCGGTGAAGACGCTGCGCCCGTTGCGCTCCGACCCGCCGACGCAGTCGCGCCGCTGGGAGGAGCTGGGCTGGTTCGCGCTGCCCGCCCGTCCGGTGGACTGGCTCGACGTCGAGCAGGGCACGCTCGTGCACGTCGTGGAACGGGTCGGGGAGCTGGACCTGGCCGATGTGGCGACCAGGCTCGCGACCGCGCTGTGCTCGTCGTCGTTCGCGGTGGAGAACCGGTTCCACCACTGGTGGCGCGCCCACACCGCGGCCTTGGAGTCGGCCCGGCGCGCGGGCGACCTGGCCGGCCAGGCGCTGTTGCTGTCCGGGCTCGGCTGGCTGCGCAGCGAGCAGGACCGGCTGGACGAGGCCATCGACTACTACCGGCAGGCGCTGGACCTGAACGACCGCGCGGACGAGGTGTCCGCCGCGTCCGTCACGCGGCTGCTGCTGGCGAGCGTGCTGCGCGAGCGCGGCGACCTCGTGGACTCGCTGGCCACGCTGGACCAGGTGATCGGTCACCTCGTGGACCCGCGGGCCCTGACGCGGGCGCACCACGGGCGGGGCATGACCCTGCTGGAGCTGGGGGACTTCGCGGAGGCGTGGCAGGAGCTGGACCAGGCGCTGGCGGGCTACGCGGAGCTGCGGGACGCGCACGGGGTCGCCCTGGTGCGGCGGTCGCTGAGCCTGGCCCACCGCGCCGAGGGGCGCTGGGAGGACGCCGCCCGCGAGGGCGAGGAGGCGTTGCGCGGGCTGGAGAGCGCGGGGGACCGGCTGATGATCGCCTACGCCACCCAGTCGCTGGCGAAGGTCCGGATCAGGCAGGGCAGGGGCGAGGCGGTCCGCGCGGCGCTCGGGCACGCGCTGGCCACGTGCCACGAGATGCAGGACGGCTTCGGCGAGGCGCTGCTGCACCGCACGCTCGGGGAGCTGGAGCTCGCCGTCGGCGCGCCCGCGGAGGCCGTGGTGCTGCTGGGGCAGGCGATCGACTGGTGGGAGTCGCTGAGCCTGCCGCTGTGGCGGGCGCGCACCCAGCGCGACCTCGCCGCGGCGTTGGCCGAGGTCGGCGCGACCGCCAAGGCCGACGCCACCTACGACGAGGCGCTGCGCGTGTTCACCCGGCACCGCAGCCGCGAGGCCCGTGAACCCAGGCACGTGCCCGCCCGGCGCGGTTGACCTCCAGGCGCCCGCTCGGCGTCTGAAGCGGATCTGAAGGTCCTCGCCGGATGATCGGTCCGGGAACACCGCCTGCTTCTGGGGGGTCGGTGACGGGGCAGTGTCGAGGGGTCTCTGCCCCGTCACCGTTGATCTTGACCGGATATGGCCAGACGAGGTGAGGGGGCTGGGGAGAACCTTGTCCGGTCAGCACGTCCCGGTACAGGAGGAAGCACCAGTGCAAGCCCAGCTCCACATCGTGAGCACATCGCAGGCCCGGCGTCCGGGAAGGGGGAGCCGCCCGTGATCACGTCCGACCGGAAGGCGCTCGCGCTGGTCCTGCGCACGCTGCACCGCGACCGACCGCTGGTGCTCCCGAACGCCTGGGACCCCGGCTCGGCGGTGGCGGTCCAGGCGGCGGGCGCCAAGGCGGTCGCCACCACCAGCGCGGGAGTCTCGTGGGGGGTGGGGGTGGCGGACGCGGGCGGACTGACCCGCACCGCCGCCCTCGACGTCCTGCGCAGGATCGTCGCCGCCGTGTCCGTCCCGGTGACCGCCGACATCGAGGCGGGCTACGGCTCGACCCCCGACGAGGTGGGGGAGACGGTCGCCCTGGTGCTCGCCGCGGGCGCGGTGGGCGTCAACATCGAGGACAGCCCCGGTGTCGCGGGCGAGCCGCTGCTGGACCCGGACGCCCAGGCCGCACGCCTGGTCGCCGCGCGCGAGGCGGCCGTGGCCGAGGGCGTCGACCTGGTGGTCAACGCCCGCACCGACACCTACCTCATGGGCGTCGGCACACCCGAGGAGCGGTTCGCCGCCACGGTGAAACGGGCGGAGCGCTACGCCGAGGCGGGCGCGGACGTGCTGTTCGTGCCCGGTGTGGTCGACCCGGACGTGATCCGCGAGCTGGTCGCCGGACCGCTGCCGCTCAACGTGATGGTGCATCCGGGTGCCCTGACCGTCGCCGAGCTCGCCGCGTTGGGGGTGGCGCGGATCAGCGTCGGCTCGGCCATCGCCCAGGCCGCCTACGGGCTGGCGGGGGAGGCGGCGCGGGAGCTGCTGGGCACGGGCACGTACGGCTCGCTGGAGCGGGCGATGGAGTACGGCGAGCTCAACGACCTGCTGCGCTGAGCGCGTCCAGGACGAGGTGGACCGTGGCGAGGGCCCGCCACGGTCGCCAGTTCTCGGAGGCACCGTCGAGCGGGGACGCGTCACGGGCGCCGAGCCGCAGCGCGATGTGGTGCGCGGCGGCGGTACCCACCCCGGGTACGGCGGTCAGCGACCCGACCAGGTCGTCGAGCCCTTCGCCGCCGTCGAGCACCACGGCACCGCTCTCGACCGCACGGGCCAGCGCGCCCACCACCCCCGGCTCGGCGGTCAACGCCCCGGCCGACGGGAACGTGCGCACGAGCCCGTACCCGAGCCCGTCGACCCGAGGCCCGTGCTCCTCGACCAGCCGCGCCAGGGTGTCGTGGTCGACCACGTGCTGGACGGCGGTCTCGAACGGCCCCCACGAGCCGGGCACCCGCACACCGGGACGGGCGGTGACCAGCTGTCCGAGGGTCGCGTCCGCGCGCAGCCGCGCCACGGCGAGCGTCTGGTCCGCGTCGACCCCCACGAGCCGGGCCGCGCGCTCCACGACGTGGATCACGCCCTCCCAGTAGGGCAGGTGGGCGCGCAGCAGCAGGTGGTCCGCGCCACCGGGCCCGATCTCCAGCAGCCCCGGAGCGCCGTCCAGCGTGATCGTCCGCCGGTAGTTGCCGTCCACCACGGACTCGACACCGGGCACCGCCCGCTCGCCGAGCAGGACGAGCACCGCGTCCCAGTCGTACGGCGCGGTGAACGGCATCCGCAGCACCAGCCCGCCGTCCGCGGTCAGCCGGTCACCCCGCCTGCGCCGGTCCCGCATCTCGCTCGGCGCCGCCCGGAACACCTCCTTCATCGCCCGGTTGAACTGCCGCAGGCTCCCGAACCCCGACGCGAACGCCACGTCGGCGATCGACAGGTCCGAGTCGTCCAGCAGCCGCCGCGCGAAGTGCGCCCGCCGCGACCGCGCGAACTGGTCCGGCGTCACCCCCAGGTGGTCGTTGAACAACCGCCTCAGGTGCCGTGCCGACACCCCCAGCCGCGCCCCAACCGCCGCCTCGTTCGCCTCGTCCAGCACCCCGCCGATGATCAGCCGCACCGCCCGGCACACCAGCTCCGGCGCCTCGTCCCCCACCGCCCCCGCCACCCGGTAGGGCCTGCACCGCAGGCACGCCCGGTACCCCGCCGCCTCCGCCGCCGCCGCCAGCCCGAACGTCCTCACGTTCTCCGCCAACGGCTTCGCCCCGCACCCCGGCCTGCAGTAGATCCCCGTCGTCCGCACGGCTGAATACGTCGTCACACCCCCATGCTCCCCACCACCACCCCCGCGAGCCGGCCGTTTTCGGACGTCACCATGACGCGGCCGCCACGGGGGATCCCCGTGGCGGCCGCTGTGGTCGGTCCTGCTCGTCCCGTCAGGTCACGGGTAGCTGACCACGTTCACCGGGACGGTGCCCGGAGGCGTGACGCCGCCGGTGTCGTTGATGACGTGGGTGATCAGGCCCTGGTAGTTCAACGAGACCGTGCACAGGCTGTGGAAGCGCACGTTCGAGTTGTTGGGCACCTCGAACGCGTGGTAGGCGTTCACCGAGGGGTTGACGTTGAAGAAGTTGTAGCTGCCCAACCCCCACGCCTCGTGCGAGGTCACGTTGTCGCCGACCTTGTAGGCCGCGTACCCGTTGCGGCCGTTGGGACTCATCCAGCTCGCCTGGTTCGGCACGTCGTAGGGCATCTCGTTCTGGAAGAAGATGGTCTTGCCGCCCTGGCCGTTCCAGATGACCTGGTACTTCTGGTAGTGCTCGACGAACAGGCCGGTGGCCAGCACGTCGTTGCCGTTGACGATCAGCCCGGTGTCCGCCTTGGCCTGCGTCCACCCCCACGTCCCCGCGTTGCCGTGGTCGGCGCGCCAGGCCCAGATGTGGTCGATGATCGTGTTGTGGCTGTTGACGATCAGACTGGTCGTCGCGTTGCCCGCGATCGACCCGCCGATGCGGAAGAACACGTCCTGCAACGTCGTCGGGTTGCCGGCGTGACCGGCGGAGGAACCCGACGGGCCCACGGTCAGCAGCGCGGCCGAGTTGGTCGTGCCCGCGTCGAACAGGACGCCCTTGATGCGGACGCCGTCGACGTCGGCGACCTGCATCGCGTTGACGCCGTTGTCCGGGATGATCGTCGGGTAACCGACGCCGAGGACGACGGTGTTGGCCTTCGTCACGTTGAGCGTCTGGTTGACGTGGTAGACGCCGGGGGTGAAGAAGAGGTTGCAGCCCGCGGCCAGGGCGGAGTTGATGGACGACGCGGTGTCGCCCGACTTCACCACGTAGAACTGGCTCATCGGGATCGACGTGCCGGGGGTGCTGCCGTTGGCCCAGCTGGCGCCGGAGGCGTTGGTGCGCAGCGACGGCGTGAACACGCGGTACTTGCCCGCGCTGTCGACGTAGAGGTAGGGCACGTCGCGGGAGACCGGCGTGGTGCCCAGCGTCGTCTCCGGCGGGTTCGGGAACGTGGTCGCCGGGGCACCGGGCGTGCCCGAGAAGACCATGTTCCACACGCCGCCGGCCCAGCTGCCGAGGTTGCTGTCGCGGGTGTACCACTGCTGCTGCGAGATGGACGCGGTCTGGCCGGACACCTTGGTGTCGGCGATGTAGCCGCCGCTGGCGAAGCCGTAGCTGGCCGGGTAGAGCTGCAGGTTGCCGCGGATGTCCATGCGGCGGAACGGGGCCGCCTGCGCGACCGCCCAGCGGTTGGAGCCGCCGATCGGGTTCACGGCCATGTTCTCCGCGGACCGCCAGAAGTTCTGCAGCGCCACGCCCTGGTCGGACTCGTTGAACGCGTCGACCGTGATGGCGCCGTTGATGACGACGTCACCGGGGTTCTGGCCCAGACCCGCGACCGAGGTGTAGTAGCCGACGTCGTCGTGGACGCTGTAGGAGCCCGGCTTGAACAGGTGCGCGACGCGGCGGTCGGACATCTGCGCGGTGAGGGTGTCCTTGAGCGAGTTGAAGTCGGAGTCGAGCTGCGACTGGATGCTGGTCGCGGACATGCTCGGGTCGAAGATGCGCACGTTCGGGCCGAAGTTCGGGGTGTCCGACTGCGTCGGGCAGCCCGCGGAGGTGCCGATCGTGTACGTGGCGCTCGCGACCGCGGAGTTCGCCAGGCCGGACTTGATGCCGATGGCGTTGATCGTGCGCGTCGACGGGACGCTGATCGGTCCGCTGTAGAGGGTCGAGGACGCGGTGGGCTGCGACCCGTCGGTCGTGTACCGGATGGTGGAGCCCGAGGTGGCGGTGGAGATCGTCACCGTCTGCGCGGAGGAGTACTGGCCGCCCGCCGGGCTGAACGTCGGCGTCGCGACCGGCGTGCCGATCACGTAGGCCGCCGTGGCGACCGCGGAGGTGGTCGACCCGGACTTGACCCCGATCGCCTTCAGCGTGGTGTTGCTCGAGACGCTGATGGCTCCGTTGTAGACCGTCGACGACGTCGTGGGCGTGGACCCGTCGGTCGTGTAGCGGATGGTCGCACCGGAGGTGGCCGTCGAGATCGTGACGGACTGGGCGGTCGAGTACGTCCCACCGGCAGGGGAGAAGGAGGGGGTCGCGACCGTGCTGGAGCCGCCCGAGTGGGTGTAGCTGAAGTGCGGCGTGTCGTACTGCGGGCCGCTCTTCTCGTAGGTGAACCAGTAGTCGACCACGTTGCCCGAGGACAGCGAGCCCACCGTCTGGGTCCACGTCCCGGAGTTGTTGGTCATCCGGAAGTTCTGCTGGTTCGCCCCGTTGACGAGGTAGTGCACGTCGACGTAGACGGCCGCGGTGGTCGGGGTGAACGAGATCCGCGCCTCGGTCGCGCTCAGCGACGTCGCGCTCTGGGTGTAGTCGGCCGCGGCGGCGCTGCCGGTGACGCTCGTCAGGACGAGCAGCGCGGACGACGCCAGCGCGATCAGACCGGTGCGCCAGCGCGAGCGCCGTCGTCCGGTGGTTTCAGGGCTCCGGTTCACGTGGGGCCACCTCCAAGCAGGGAAGATCGTGCAGGGACTGCGTGAGAGCGCTCCCACAATCGGGACGATAAACCCATCGGGGCCGACGCGGAAGAGTTACACGGAAGAAACAAGGGGCCTATTGGTGAATACACGGGCGGGAGGGCCCCTTGTGCCGGTCGCGCGGTCACTCCGGGCCTCTCGACACTTGCGCTGAACAGGCCTGATGTGCTTCGCGCGCACACCCCTACTAGGTGCCCGAGCTATTCGGCTGGACCGATCGGTCGCGTCCTGTGCCGGCCTCCGGTGCAATGCGGGCGACCGCGATCGTGAGAATTCCGTGATGGGAATTTACCGGCAGGACATCGGCGGGGTCCAATTCTCCCTTTCGGCCCGCCCGACGAGCCCCGACGACACCTACGGGGCGCGCCCCGGCTTTCGCCGGAACGCGCCCCGTGCAGGGATCCTTCCGCGGTCAGAAGGACGTCAGGGTGATCTTCACCGAGCTGGGCACGCCGTCGAACACCAGCGACTCGAAGCCGCCGACGTCGTCGAACGCGAACCCGTAGGCCTTGCCGTCCACCATGTTCGCGTGGATGTTCTTCGAGTAGTGGTCGGTGACGGCCCGCGTGTAGAACTGCGAGCCGTCGTAGGTCGGCTGCGTGTGCAGGAAACCCAGCGTCGAGCGGTGCAGCGACGCGCACAGCGACCGGGCGAGCGGGCCGACCACGTCGTCATTGGGCGCGGCGAGCTTGCCGTCGCAGCCGAACACGTCCTTGGTCTCGGGCTTCGGGAACGACGCGACCTGCCTGCCGGTCGAGTCGGTGAACTGCAGCACCCCGTTGCCGTCGGTGCGACCCGTGTACTTGAGGTTCGGCTGGAACTGGAACGGGGCCACGGTGAGGTCCGTGCTCTTGTAGGTGTTCCAGGTGTCGGTCAGGTACCCGTCCAGGTAGGTCGGGTCGAAGCCCGAGTCCATGCCCAGCCGCGGCGCCAGCACCCGCAGCCTGGTCCCGTCGGCGCGCTGGTGGACCAGCTTGCCCCACGGTCCCGGCTCGTCGGCGATGGCGTCGAAGATCGCGTCGCGACCGCCGGGCTTGAGCTCGCCCGCGGTGTTCGTGCCGCGCTCACCGGTCACCGACACCGAGTGCGGGACGCTGAACATGTCCACCTGCGAGCTGTTGAGCCACAGGCCCGCGTCGTTGTAGGTGAACTCGCTCCAGTCGAACAGGGTCTCCCGGTTCGGGTCGCCCCCGGCCCACGGCGCGGGCTGCACCAGGCCGTCCTGGCTGAGCAGGAACGTCAGCTTCTGCCCGAACGCCATGTACATGCGCCCGGAGATGCCGCGCGGCAGCTGGATCGTCTTCGCCGACCCGTTGCCGGGCCCGGCGATGGCGACGTCCGGTGCCGGGCTGGGCGGGTTCGTCCCGCCGGTCCACGGCGTGAACGCGCCCGCTTCGTCGACGTAGCCGAGCTTCCCGCTGGCCAGGTCGGTGCCCAGCACGTAGAGGAAGACCTCCTCCGCCCTCCCCGAGTTGTTCGCCACGCTCAGCGGCAGCAGGCCCGGTGGCTGCGCCGCGTGCGCGGTGGACGTGACGCCCAGCGACAGGGGCACGCTCACCGCCAGCGCGGTGAGCAGGTGGATCAGTTTCCTGGTGCGCACTAGGCCACTCCAATCCCCGTTGACCGGGTGTGCTTCGTGAGAGCGCTCTCCAGAGGGAGCGACCCCATGGTTGGAGTGGCGAACGGCGCAGGTCAAGGTCGACCACACGGTCCTGTGGTCCAAAACCTGTGGAGCTTTCGGCGACCTTTCGTCGCTGTTCGGAGGTTTAAGGCCAGGTGACCGGGCGGTTCGGAAGACGGGTATTGGTCACACCGGGGTGGGCGCCAGATCGCCCAGGATGGCCTCGCCCTTGGTCAGCCACGCGAAGCCGAACGCCAGGATCGCCGCCGACTCGAGCCACAGGGCGGGGTGCAGCCCGGTGTCCGGGAACAGGTTCACGACCACGATCAGCGCCAGGCACCCCAGGATCACCGCGCCCGACACCGCGTACACCCGGTTGCGCTGCACCTTCCGCACCGTGGGCCTGCTCTTGTCGGACTTGCGGAACAGCACCAGGCAGAAGTAGGCGAGCGGCAGGAAGAAGAACGCGGCGAACACCAGGTGCAGCACGCCGACGACGCCCTGGAGCGGGGTGTGGCCGCCCTCGGGCGTCGTGGGGAAGAGCCCCACACCGATCGCGGCGAACCCGGCGACGGTCGCCGTGGTGTTGTCGAGCCGGTCGTAGCCCCGGTAGGACAGCAGGAACACCCCGACCGCGCACATGGCGCCGACGAACACGTTGCGCATCGGGCTGTAGTAGTAACCGCTGATCGAGTCCAGCAGCCCGTCGCCCGCCAGCAGCGACCCGACCACCACGACGAACGGCAGCAGCACGCCGACGAACCCGATCGCCCTCCTCAGGAACAGGTAGGAGTGGACGAGCGAGTCCTGCTGGTTCATGGCCGCCTCCGCCGCGAGTGCCTCTACCGGGTAGATCGGCAGGGTACGGACTGCTCCGCAGCCGCCATCGGGGTGCTCGTGCCCATAACGCGATCAGCTCCCGGTCGTTGGACAGGGCAACCGAGGCGGAGAGGGGCTGGGAATGCTGCTCGAGGACGGCACCGAGCTGAACGTCGTGAGCACCGGCGACCCGGACGCGGACGTGACGGTCGTGCTCGCGCACGGCTACGCGCTCGACCACCGCTCGTGGTGGCGGGTGGTCGAGGCGCTGGGCACCGACTGCCGCGTCATCGCCTACGACCACAGAGGACACGGGAAGTCCTACCCGGCCACCAGGGAGACCGCGACCGTCGAGCAGCTGGCCGACGACCTCGGCGAGCTGGTCGAACGCGAGGTGCCGACCGGGCGGGTCGTCCTGGTGGGACACTCGATGGGCGGAATGGCCGTGATGGCCATGGCGGAACGCCGCCCCCGCCTCTACCGCCAGCGGGTCGCGGGCGTCGTGTTCGTCGCGACGGCCACCACGGGCCTGGCCGAGACGTCGCTGGCGTGGCCCAAGGGCGTGGGGAAGCTGGTGCGCGAGCTGGAACGCGCCTTCGGCCCGATCGTGCGCGCCGTCCGGGAGAAGATCGAGCCCGCCAAGACCGCGGGTCTGCGCTGGTGGCTGTTCGGCGACCGGCCCCGCGCCGAGGACGTCGAGCTGACCGCGGAGATGGTGTGGGCGCACTGGCCCGAGACGATCTCCCTGTTCCGCCCGGCCGTCGACCGCTACGACCGCGAGGCGGCGCTGACGGTGGCGGGGGAGCGGCCCGTCATCGCGGTCGTGGGCGACGAGGACCGGCTCTGCCCGGAGTCCGACGCGGAGGCGCTCGCCCGCGCCGTGGGCGGAGAAGCCCTGGTAGTGCCGGACGCGGGGCACATGCTGCCGCTCGAACGACCCGACGAGGTGGTGGCCTGCGTGAGGAGGCTCGCGAACTCGGAGTCCCGCGTTCCATGATCGAAGGCTAGGGTTTTGCCATGGTGGCCCTGAACGCCTGGTACGGCGACGAGTTGATCAGCCTGCACGGCGCTGACGACCTGAACGTGTTGCTCGACCGGATGACCCGCGAACACGCGGGAGCCCAAGCACCCCCGCTCCTGCAGATCTCCAGAAGGGAACGGGGTTCCTGGGCGATCCTGCACATCGGACTGAACCGCGACCGAGGGGTCGTCGGCCACACCGACAAGTCGGGAGCCGTCCTCAGCACCGACGGCACCCCGCCCACGGGTCCGGAGCTGACCTACGACCACCGGGGCGAGGCGCACCCGATGCCCTCCAACGCGGAGGTCCCGGCGGCGAACGTGCGCCAGGCCGCGCACGACTTCCTGCGGACCAACGGCGCCCGCCCCACCTGCGTCCAATGGCAGGCCACGGTCTCGCCCGCGGACTGACCCCGCTGTTCCCACGCCCCGTCGGCCCGTCGGTCCCCGCGACCGGTCGGGCCGACCGAGTTTCCGGCCCCGGAACCGGTACCGCGCCGACCGTTGTACGTGCCGGCGCGCTTGTCCTCTGTGTACGGCGACGCCTCGGCAGGCGAGGGCCGACCGCGTACCCGCTGCGATCGGTGCGGTCGAGCGCGCCTCACGTGCCGTCGAAGACCGCCAGCTCGGCCAGCGCCCCGCGCAGGTGCGCGGCCAGGTCCCCGTCCGCGGGACCGTCGACCCAGCGCCGGAACGCGACCCGGAACACCGCCACGGCCACCTCGGCGACCAGGTCCGGCGCGTCGGCGCCCCGTTCGCGCAGGACGGTCGCGAGCGCCGCCGACCAGGACGCGAGCTTCATCAGCTCCCGCTCCCGCAGATCCGCCTCCGAGGTGATGACGGCGGTCCGGCGCAGCACCGACTCGCGGTGCGGACCGAGCTCGGCGGCCAGCGCCTCCAGTCCCGCCGCGACCGCGTCCCGCGGGGGCGTGGTGTCCGGGGTGGCAGACACCGCGTCCACGAAGACGGCCTGGAGGCGTTCCTCGTTGCCGAACAGCACCTCCTTCTTGTCCGCGAAGTAGCGGAAGAAGGTCCGTTCGGTCAGCCCGGCCCGTTCGGCCACGGCCGCCGCCGTCGTGCGGCTGAACCCCTGCTCGGCGTACAGCTCGAGAGCCGCTTCCTGCAGGCGGCGGCGACCGTCGGGCTCCCAACGACTCATGGCGCCATCCTACGGAGATGTCAGTGGATGACATCGACGCTGTCGGTCAGGTCGTGACACGCCGGAGTGCCCCCTCGCGCGAGGGGGCACTCCGGCGGTACGGGGTCAGGCCTTCAGCGTCGGGTAGTCCAGGTAGCCGACGTGGTCGCCGCCGAAGAACGTCGACTGGTCGGCGGGCTGGTACGGGCCCTGCGCCGCGAGCCGCTCGGGCAGGTCCGGGTTCGCCAGGTACGACGAGCCGAACGCCACCAGGTCGGCGCCGATGTCCTCGAGCGCGTCCTGCGCCGCCTCGTGCGGCTGCAGCGGGTCGGCGTCGCGGTGCGGGTTGACCACGAGCGTGTGCGGCCACGCGGCCCGCAGCTCCTTGGTCAGCTCGCGGTTGCCCGCGACCTCCATGATGTGCAGGTACGCCAGCGGCAGCTCGGCCAGCTCGGTGACCAGCGCCAGGTACAGCTCGCGCGAGTCGCCCTCCTCGATGCCCTGGATGAGGTTGGCGGGGGAGATGCGCAGCGCGGTCCGCTCCGGCCCGATGGCCTCGGCCACCGCGCGGACGACCTCGACCGCGAACTTGATGCGGCCCTGCACCGACCCGCCCCACTCGTCGGTCCGCTTGTTCGCGCTGACCGACAGGAACTGCTGGGTGAGGTAGCCGTTGGCACCGTGGATCTCGATGCCGTCGAACCCGGCCGCGACGGCGTTGCGGGCCGCGACCACGTGCTCCTCGATGATCCCGACGATCTCGTCGTGGGTCAGCTCGCGCGGGGTCGGGTACTCCTGCATGCCCGTGTAGGTGAACAGCTGGCCCTCCGGGCGCACCGCGGACGGCGCGACCGGCTCGGTCCCGGAGTTGTCCGGGTGGCTGATCCGACCCGCGTGCATGACCTGCGCGAAGAACGCGGCGCCGTTGGACCGCGCGGCCTTCACGACCGGCTTCCAGCTCTCCACCTGCTCCTCGGTGTGCAGGCCCGGCGTGTTGGTGTAGCCCTGACCGGTCCGGCTGGGCTGGATGCCCTCGGTGATGATGAGGGCGGCCGTCGAGCGCTGACCGTAGTACTCCGCCATGATGTCGGTCGCGTGGCCGTCGCGGGTCGCGCGGCTCCGCGTCATCGGGGCCATCGCGATCCGGCTCGCGGTCTTCACGGTGCCGACGGTGGTCTCTTCGAACAGCCTGCTCATGGTTCTCTGCTCCTGTTGTGTGACCCCGGCCGTCAGAGCTGGCCGGGGAAGAATCCGTGGCGTGAGAGGGGCGCGACGAGCTCGCGCTCCTCGTAGGCGAAATGCGAGAGCAACGTGTCGGTGAGCAGGTCGACCGCCTCGGTGATGGGACCGAAGTCGGTCGGGTCGCCCGCCAGGTGGACCAGCGCCGCGTCGACGCCCTCCAGCACGGTGTGGATCGCGTGGTGCTCCTCGGTCAGCCGGTCGAGCACCGCCCCCAGGTCCCGCTGACTGCGCCTCAGGTGCGGGAAGATCTGGCCGGTCTCCATGCCGTGGTGCTGGGTCAACGACACGCACTGCGCCTGGCACGCGCCGTGCAGGGTCCAGTTCGTCGCCCGGATCGTGAGCCCGTTCAGCTCCCCGCGCGCCTCCCCGATCCCGGTCTCGCCCTCCTTGACCCGCCGCAGGATCTGACGGACCTTCGCCAGCTCCGCGCGGTAGTGGTCGTGCACGGCGATCAGGTGGTGTCCCGCGCTCAGTCCGCGCCGGGAGAACCGGACGCCCTCGTCCGGCTCCGGCGCGCTGGGCCGGTCCGCCTCGCTCAACACCGACTTCGCGCTGCTCCTCGTGCTCGGAGCCGCACTGGGGACCAGTCCGGTCCGCCGGGTGACCCACCCACCGGTGGCGTGGTCCGACATGTCCTGGCCTCCTCAACTGTGCTGGCCCGAATATAATCTGTTCAGCAGAACATCTGTCAAGTCGAAAATATGCCCAGACGACGACACACGGTGTAAGCTGCGGCAATGGCGATCGCCCGATCTCACGACCTGGCGGAGGGCGACACCCTCCGCCGCGACTTCGGCTGGGCCCTGGGTGTCGTGTTCCGCGCTTACCTCAAAGCCGCCAACGAGGCCACCGGCACCCTCCCCGGCGGCCCCCGCGGCCACCAGGTCCTCGAAGCCGCGACCCGCCAGCCCCCGGTCAGCCAGAGCGTGATCGCCCAGGAAATCGGCATCGACCGCACGGTCATGACCTACCTGCTCGACGACCTGGAACGCGAAGGCCTCCTCACCCGCCGCCCCGACCCGGCCGACCGCCGCAGCCGCCAGGTAGTCGCCACCGACAAGGGCGTCCAACGCCTGGAGCACCTGCGCGCCCTCATCGCCCGCGCCCAGGACTACGTATTGCAGGACTTGGACGAGACCGACCGCACCGCCCTCCGCTGCCTCATGCAGCGCTCCGCCCTCAAACTCGACTCCCTGGACCCCACCGCACCCTGCAACGTCATCCAGGACATCACCGACTCCAACTGCCCCTGACCCACCACCCCATCCGACTGGCCCTCCGATCCGGCTGTCCCACCCAGCCACCCCTGATCCGGCTGTCCCACCCGGCCACCCCTGATCCGACTGCCAGCACCCGGTCGCCCCCTGCCCCGGCTGCTCCCTGACCTGGCCGCCTTGCCCCGGCCGCCCCTGGCCCTGTCGCCCCTGGCCCGGTAGCCCTTGGCCCAGCAGCCCTGCCTTCACCTACCGCCCGGCCCCAAGCCGCCCACTCCCCGCGCGCCCACAGCCCGGCCGGACCCGGTTCCACCCACCTGCCCCCCCGCGCCCCCGCACCGCGCCAGCAGGACCACCACCCGGATCCCACTACCCGCCTTGGGATACCACCGCGCCAACCAGCACCTGCAATCAGCGCCAATCACCAGCCGACCCCCAGACACCACCCAGCCCCACAACGTCGGAGCCCTCCCCGGACACCACCTCTACGGGCACAGCGCACCCCAGGCACCCACTACCAAATCCCTTTCGTGCTCCCCACCATCAGCCAGCATCCACCACCCACCCCGCCCGGCAACGCGTGCCGGGGCCAAGCGCCAGCCCTCCCACAGCACCCTCATCGGCCACCGTCCCGCCCAGCAACGCCAGCCACCCCAACTCACCTCCCCTCCAAGCCCTGCCCATCGCCCACCTGACCACCCACCGCCACCCAGCCCTCGTCTCGACACCACCGCCACAGACATGCCTCCGCTAGCCACCAACAACCGAACACCTTTCTCCCACAACGGAAACCGCCCTCGTCGAACTAACCCACGAAGCCAACCCACCGCCCACTCACTCCTCACACCACCCGCCAAACCACTCCGTCCTCACCGAATCCGCCAGCGAGACCACACCCACCCTCCCTGAACTCAGGCTGGCGCCTCACTCCCGAGCCACCCACCAGGTCGCCTTGACCTTCCCCCTGCGCCCGCACTCCTCCACCCGCCCCGCAAGCGCGCCCGACCCGTCGCCGCACCTCGTCCCCGCTTCACCTCCCGAATCACCTCGGTCCCGTCCACATCCCTCCTCACCAAACCCACCGGCCAGACCACACCGTCCCTCCGCCGAACCCAGTCCGGCGCCTCACTTCTGAGCCCCACCCACCGGATCGCCTCGACCTTCCCCCTGCGCCCGCACTCCTCCACCCGCCCCGCAAGCGCGCCCGACCCGCCGCCGCACCCCGTCCCGCCCCACCTCGGCCCCCGCCCACATCACCCCTCACAAACCCACCAGCGAGACCCCCACCCACCGATCACCCCACCCCTCCACAAACATCAGCCGCCCTCCCCAACACCTCCCGCGACGCCCCCACCGACAACGCCACCGCCTCCACCTCCTCAAGCACCCCCCGATACACCGCCACCTCCCCCTCACCCTCCAGGAACACGTCCGCCACCAACCCCTCCAACCGCACCACCGCCCCCTCCGCGCTCTCCAACACCGCGAACGACCCCCGCACCCCCGCGTGACCCCCGACCCCGGTCGGCACCACCCGCACCACCGCCGGACTGAGCACGAGGTGCATCAGCTGGTCGTGCATGACCTCCCGCCCACCGACGGGACGCGCCAACACCTGCTCCTCGACGAAGAAGGTCCCTGCGGCCCGCCCCTCGATCGCCTCCTCGCCGATGGCCCGCGCGTACTCCGGCGTCCGCAACAACCGCGGCACCACCATGCACTGGTACTCCACGACCCCGGTCGCCCGCGCCTCCTCCACGCCCAGCGCCCCGCGCGGCCGAACCCACACGTCCCGCCCGGACTCGCGGCTCAGCGACACGAGCCTGGTGAACTCGGCTCCCTTCACCCCGCACACGGCCAGGTACGCCGCCACGTCCGTCTCCGAGACCCCGCGCACCCCCGTCTCCAGCTTCGACACCTTCCCCGGACTCCACCCCAGCTCCGCGGCCAACCTCCCGCTCTGCCACCCCGCCGCCACCCGCTTTCCACGCAGCTCTCCGCCCAGCTGGCGACTCCGCGCCGTGGACCTCCGAGCGTCCTGTTCGGACATCCCGCCCCCTCTCCTCCGTCTGGAAAGGACTGTATTGACCGGCACCGACAAAAACGGCCGCCGCGGAACCGCCCGATGGAATGATCATCGGCCATTGCATGACCAACGGGACTGGGATCTCATTGACCAGTGAGCGTGGAACCGTTGGCAGAGCTGGTGAACCGGGGCTTCTTCTTCCAGACCGTGCCGGATGCGAAAGGTGAGATCGCGGTCGTGGTCGGTTCGTACGGCTGGCACGGTTATTACGACCGCATCCACGTGTGGGGTGAGGACGAGGCGGTCGCCGCACGGGAGCTGAGCGACCACCGGCCGTTCAGCGGCAACGTGGTCTGGAGCTACGAAGGGAGCGCGTCGGACACGGCTCAGGCGCTCCTGGACCTGCCGAAGCCCGGTGAGCCCGGCGCGCCGACGGTGGCCAGGGCGGCTCCGTCGACCCTCTGGCTCCCGTCGATGTCCACGCGAGGGCAACAATGATCCAGACACCAGGAGGAGCCGCCCTTGCTACCGCAGGAACACCTCATCGCCCGAGTGGTCGAGCTGTGCCGTGCCGACGACCGGCTGGACGCCGTGCTCCAGTACGGCTCGTTCCCGCAGGGGAGCGCGGACGAGCACAGCGACATCGAGTTCTGGTTGTTCACGAGTGCCCGGATCGACGCGGCGGAGTGGTGCGCGCGCATCGCCCCGATCACCCACCACGTGCGCAACGAGTTCGGCGCCGACGTGGTGTTCTTCGCGGGCTTGGTCCGAGGCGAGTTCCACTTCGCCAGGGACATCGCCCAGGTGCGGGAGTGGCCCGCCCGCGGCGCGTCCGTGGACCGCATGATCGTGCTCGACCGCTCCGGTGCCCTGCGTGCGGAGCTCGACGAGGTCCCACTGCACCCGACGCTCCCCGCGGCGGCCGAGGTCTGCGGCCGGTTCGCGAACTGGCTGGTCCTCGCCCACCACGTGCGGGCCAGGGGCGAGATGCTGCGCGCGGCCGACACGATGGCCTACGTCCGACGCCACCTGCTCTGGATGGCCAGGCTCGCCGAAGGCGCCACCGACCACTGGCTCACACCATCACGCCTGGCCGAACGAGAGCTCTCTCCGCGCGTCCGGATCGACGTCAGGACCCCCGAAGCCGCCTGGCGGACCGGCCGAGCACTCTGGCTCGAACTGAACTGCCCCGTCCCAGAGGCGCTCTTCGCGGAACTCGACGCCGCCCTGACCTAGCTGTACGAGCCCCCACGCCAATCACCGGGGTACCACCATGTCCTGCGCCTAACGGGACAGCTCACGCTCCAACGGCGCCCGGAACCGGGGCTGCACCCGCACAGAACCCAACCACCCGAGCAACTTCTCGGCCTCACGGGCGACCAACGCCTCCGCCTCGGCACCGACGTCCTCCAACAACCGCCACACCACCTCACCGCCCGGTCGCTGCGCCCAACCGCCGACGACCCGCCCGTCGCACCACACGGTCGGCCCGGCGTTGCCCATGGTGTCGAACAGCTGAGGCACGTGCGCGGGGGAGAGGTACCAGTCGCGGTCGCGCCACCCCATCGCGGTCGAGTCCAACCCCGGCAGCAGCGCGACCCACGGCTCCGGCTCCACGACGGGTCCGGCGTCGCCCGGCACCACGTACCCGGTGCCCTCGGCCAGCTCGACCTCCTCCATGCCCACCAGCGCCTTGCGCGTCGCGGTGAGCGACCAGCCGGTCCACCACTTCAGGTCCGCCACGGTCGCGGGCCCGTAGGAGGCCAGCCAGCGCCGCGCCAGCTCGGCCTGCGCGTCCGCGATGGGCATGGCGGGCCACGGGGAGGCGGCGGTCCAGCGGAACTGGCTGCTGATCCACGTCCCGCGCGGCCTCGTGCGCCGGATCAGCCCGTCGCACGCGAGCACCCTGATGATGCGGCTGGAGACGTTCTGCGTGGCTTCGTAGGACTTTCCGGCCGCGACGACGACCTGCTCGCACAGGGCGGGCACGTCCTGCCCCAACTGCACCGCGGTCGCCTCGCCGCGAGCCCGCAGCGCCTCCAGGGTCTGCTGCTCGACCTCGGCGAGCCGCCGCTCATCCCAGCCGACACCGTCGCGGAGGTAGGTGACGAGCTTGGCCCGCTCACGGGCGGCGATGGTCACGCCGGTCGACCCGGCCACGACGGGAGCGAGGTCCGTGGGCACCACGAACATCGTGCGCCGCATGGCCAGCAGCTTGTGCAGCGTCACGTCCTGGTAGAGGGCGCGTTCGACGGGCTCGTGCCCCGGCGTCCGCAACCGGGCCGCGATGGACAGGAACACGGTGGCGGGGTCGGTCGCGTGCACCGCGACCAACGCGTCCGCCACCTCCTCCACGGTGTCCACGTGCACCGAAGGGGAGAGGAGGTGGCGGATGCCCACACGCGCCCGGCGTTGGGCCACGTCGATCACGGTCATGCCGCCATCCCACCACGAACGGCGGGGTGCACGGCCTCGAACTCGATCCTCTAGAGCACGAACGTCCCGACCACCCGGTCCCCGACCTGCGACACGACCGCTCCGCAGCCCACCAGTGCCGCGATCGCGGGGGCGTTCTCCGGCGTCGTGTCCGCCACGACTGTCTTCCACTTCGACTCGACCGCCCGCCTAAGGACGGCGCGCAGGGCACCGGACCCGATGCCCTGGCCCCTGGCCGACCTGCCCAGCCACATGCCGGTTTCGACGACGCCGTCGTGGCCGGACGGCGTCAGCCGGATCATGCCGACCGTCCGGTCGTCCGCCACGACCTCGTACATCACCTCGTGGTGCTGGCGGTAGAACCGGCGGAACGCGTCCTGCCGGGTCGGCGACCAGCCGGGTGGGCCGTCGACCGGGGGCATCACGTCCCACTCGGTCGCCTCGGCCACCGCGACGGCGAGGAGCCGTTCGATGCCGTCGGCGTCCAGCGGGGTCAGGTGCACGGAGTGGGGCATCGGGCCATCGTGCCGGATGGATCTACGCTGGGCGCGGACAAGGCACATCTCGACGGTAGGACTTCGATGTCGGCTACGCGGCTGCTGGTGCTCGGCGTGGTGCGCGGGTACGGCCGTGCGCACGGGTACCTGGTGGGCAACGACCTGCTGTCGTGGGGCGCGGACGAGTGGGCCAACGTCAAGTGGGGGTCGATCTACCACGCCCTCAAGCAGCTCACCAAGGAAGGCTGCCTGCGCGACGACCTGGTGCCGCCCGGCCGGACGGACTACGAGCTGACGGACAAGGGCGAGGCCGAGTACCTCAGGTTGCTGCGGGACTCGCTGCGGCGTCCCGAGCTGCGGCCGGACATGCTCGGCGCGGGCCTGGCGATGCTGCCGTCGTTGACCCGCGACGAGGCCGTCGGCCTGTTCAAGCAGCGCTTGGAGGAGCTGGAGGCCAAGCGCGACTCCGCCCAGGAGCTCGGCCGCTCCTGGGAACGTCCGCCGCACGTCAAGGAGCTGTACGGGCTCTGGGAGCACTCGGCCGCGAGTGGTGCGGAGTGGACGCGCGGCATGATCGAACGCCTTGAGGGCGGGGCCTACCCGATGATGGGTGAGCCGGGCTCGCCCGGCCCCGCGGGCAGCTGGCACGAGCCGCTGCCGGAGTAGGCGGTTCGCCCCCTTGACCCGAGGACATGCTTGTGGCCCACTATTCAAGTTTGAGTATTCTCCCGGCCGCAGATAGGGTCGCGTTCTCGGGTACCACCGGGTTCGGCGGGACATCACACCAACGGGCGGAAAGCGGTCCGGTCGCTCGTGCCTGGAGTGCGATGAAGGTGTCGCCCGGCAGTGTGAGGCCGGGGTCGGAAGTCCGTGCCGGAGGCCCGGAATTGTCGGTGCCGCTTGCGATGGTGTGGGCGACCGGAACAAGGGGGAGTGCGACGTGGGACTGGAACGGTGCGCGGCGGTGTTCGAGGCGGCCGACCCGCCGAGGACATCGACTGTGGCGTTCTACGGTGCGGAGCTGCCGGAGGGTGAGTTCGGCGAGCTGACCGTCGCGGACGCGGACGGGTGGGTGCGGACGGTGCCCGCGGTGCGGCTGCCGGTCGCCGAGGCGGTGCCGTTGCTGAGCAAGGCCCGCAGGATGGGCAACGCGCACCCGGCGGCCGCGTTCTGGGGCGGGGCCGTCGTGGTGGCCATGCAGCTCGTGGCGCGCGGCAAGTTGCTGCCCTCGGTGACGGAAGGCGAGTTCGACGCCTGGCGGGTCGGTCCACTGGAGACGATGGACGTCGAGGTCATCCGGGCGTTGGCGGCCGCGATGCCCGCGGAGTCGCGGGCGGTGCCGCTGCCGGGGCGGAGTCCGGCCGAGCTGGCCGACGCCGAGGTGCTGGTGCGGGGCTTCATCGACGCGGTGGCGGACGGGATGCCGCGGGGCGCGGCGGCCGTGCACGCGGTCGGAGCCCCGGTGTTCGCCGCCGTGGCTCCGCAGAAGGTGCCGCACCTGCGGGCGTGGGCGTCCCAGGGCGTGCGGATCTCGCTGCGGATCGAGGGCGACTTCGTGACGGGCCGGTTCCGGGCCGTCGTGCAGGTGCACAGCCTGGCCGACCCGTCCTTGGTGGTGGACGCGGACGAGCTGTGGGCGGACAGGTCGGCCGGGCGGGCGCGGTTGGACGCGGCGGTCGCGGTGCGGCGGGCCGCGCGGGCGTGGGAGCCGTTGCGGCAGCTGCTGGACGCGTCGGTGCCCGCCGAGGTGGAGCTGTCCGACGAGGACGTGGCGGACCTGCTGGTGCGGGGCGCGATCCGGCTCGCGGGCGTCGGCGTGGACCTGCACTGGCCCAAGGACCTGGTGCGGGACCTGACCGCGCGGGCGGTGGTGGACGGCCAAGCGCCGCCGTCGGACGTGCCGTCGTTCTTCGGCGGCGGTCGGCTGCTGGGGTTCGACTGGCAGCTCGCGTTGGGCGACGACCCGCTGACCGACGAGGAGATGGACCGGCTCGCTGAGGCGCACCGCCCGGTGGTGCGCCTGCGCGACCAGTGGCTGCTGGTGGACCCGGAGATCGCGCGGCGGGCGCGGGAGCGGTCGATCAAGCCGCTGACGGCGATAGACGCGCTGGGCGCGGCGCTGACCGGGACCGCGGAGGTGGACGGCGAGCTCGTCCCGGTCGCCACGAACGGGTGGCTGGAGGCACTGCGCCGACGGATCGAGACACCGGACGAGGGCGCGGAGCAGGTCGAGCAGCCCGCCGAGCTGCGGGCGACGCTGCGCGACTACCAGCTGCGCGGGCTCCGCTGGCTGGCCAGGATGACGTCGCTGGGCCTCGGTGGGTGCCTGGCCGACGACATGGGGCTCGGCAAGACGATCACCCTGATCGCGCTGCACCTGCACCGCGGCGCCGGGCCGACCCTGGTGGTGTGCCCGGCGTCGCTGCTGGGCAACTGGGAGCGCGAGATCAAGCGGTTCGCGCCCGGCGTGCCGGTGCACCGTTTCCATGGAGCGTCGCGGACGGTCGAAGGCGTGGAGTCGGGGTTCGTGCTGACGACCTACGGCACGATGCGGCTCGACGCCGAACGGCTCGGCGAGGTCGGGTGGGGGATGCTGGTCGCCGACGAGGCCCAGCACGTGAAGAACCCCAGGTCGGGGACGGCGAAGGCGTTGCGGCGGATCCCGGCGGGCGCGCGGGTGGCGCTGACGGGCACACCGGTCGAGAACAACCTGTCCGAGCTGTGGGCGATCCTGGACTGGACGACGCCGGGGCTGCTCGGGTCGCTGGCGTCGTTCCGGACGCGATGGGCGAAGCCCATCGAGGGCGACTCGGACGGTGAGGTCGCCGAACGGCTGTCCAGGCTGGTGAAGCCCTTCCTGCTGCGCAGGCGCAAGTCCGATCCGGGGATCGCGCCGGAGCTGCCGCCCAAGACCGAGACCGACCAGCCGGTCGCGCTGACCCACGAGCAGGCCGCGCTCTACGAGGCGACGGTCCGCGAGCTGATGGCCGAGATCGCCAAGGGCGGAGGCGGCATGGCGCGGCGCGGGCTGATCGTGAAGCTGCTGACCGGGCTGAAGCAGATCTGCAACCACCCCGCGCAGTTCCTGAAGGAGGGGAGCCCGCGGCTGGCGGGTCGGTCCGGGAAGCTGGAGCTGCTCGACGAGCTGCTGGACACCATCCTCGCCGAGGACAGCGCGGTGCTGGTGTTCACCCAGTACGTGACGATGGCCAGGCTGGTCGAACGCCACCTCGCCGACCGGGGCGTGCCGACCCAGTTCCTGCACGGCGGTACACCTGTAGCCAAGCGCGAGCAGCTCGTGCGGCGGTTCCAGGACGGCGAGGTCCCGGTGTTCCTGCTGTCGCTCAAGGCGGCGGGGACGGGCCTGAACCTCACCCGTGCCGACCACGTCGTGCACTACGACCGGTGGTGGAACCCGGCGGTCGAGGACCAGGCGACCGACCGCGCCTACCGGATCGGCCAGACCAGACCGGTCCAGGTGCACCGGCTGATCGCCGAGGGCACGGTGGAGGACCGCATCGCCGAGATGCTCGCCTCCAAGCGGCAGCTGGCCGATGCAGTGCTCGCTGGTGGTGAGGCGGCGTTGACCGAGCTGTCCGACGCCGAGCTGGCTGACCTCGTCGAACTGAGGAGCGGGCGATGACCGATCGGGTCCGGGGCTACCCGGCGTTCCCCAAGGGCCACCGGCGGGCGCGCACCTGGTGGGGCAGGGCGTGGTTGCAGGCGGTCGAGGACACCTCGCTCGACCAGGGGCAGATGAGGCTGGGGCGGAAGTTCGCCGCCGCGGGCATGGTCGGGACGATCACCGTCAGCCCCGGCAGGCTGGCGGCCGTGGTCTACGACACCGAGGACACCTACCGCACGTCGGTGTCGCTCACCCCGCTGTCGGACGCCGAGTGGGAGAGGTTCCTGGCCCAGGTGACCACCAAGTCGGGGCACATCGCGGCCTTGCTCGACGGCGACATGCCGCACGACCTCGTGGTGGCCGCGGACGACGCCGGTGTCCAGCTGCTGCCCGGCATCGGCGACCTGGATCCGGAGTGCACCTGCCCCGGCTGGGAGCTGCCCTGTCGCCACGCGGCGGCGCTGTGCGACCAGGCCTCGTGGCTGCTCGACGCCGACCCGTGGGTGCTGCTGCTCCTGCGGGGCCGCGAACGGGAGGAACTGCTCGCCCTGATCCAGTCGGACGAGGACAGGCCGGACGGTGCGACGGGGGAGCCTGCGACCGAGGTGTTCGCGGCACCGCGGGTGCCGTTGCCCGCACCACCACCGCTGGTCGAGCTCGGGCCGCTCCCGGAGTTCGACCCGGTGCCGGGACTCGACGTCGAGGCGCTGCGCTGGCTCGTCATCGACGCCGCGGCCCGTGCGAGGGAGCTGCTCGTGACCGGTGAACTGCCGGTGCTGGAGGAGTGGCCGGACCGCGTCCGGATGGCGTGCACCGTGGACGACCCGCGCCTCACCGCCCGGCTGGCCGCGGTCGGCCCCGGCCTGCCTCGCGCCATGCGCGCCTGGAGCTACGGCGGTGCCGTCGCGCTCACCCTGCTCGACACGGCGTGGGCGCCCTCGAAGGCCGAAGCGGCCCGCGCCAACACCGCGTGGGAGGGGGAGGAGCTGCCGCCCGCGACGGTCTGGCGCAACCACTGGACCGTCGAGTCCGAGGGTCTGCAACTCCGCCTAGGCCACGACGGCCGCTGGTACCCCTACCGCCGCGAAGGCACCGACTGGTGGCCCGCCGGCCCACCCGAACGCGATCCAGCGGCCGCGTTCATTGAGCTCATGCCCTGACCACCACGCCTGTGGTACCTCAGGCGTGGTGGGCCGATCTCCGGAGACGGCTAGGTCGTGTTTCAAAGGCGTTGACCAGCGGCGTGTCGGTGCCTGAAGCAAGGCGAGGTTTCAGGTAGATGGATTGGCGACCAAGCAAACCCGCACCACCGGAGGCGTCGTGGCCGGCGTAGCGGCGACGTGCCGGGCCGACTTGACCGACTCGCAGTGGGCACTGCTGCACCCGCTACTACCCGTCGGCTGGAAGCCCGGTCGTTTACCCAAGTGGAGCAAGCGGCGGTTGATCGACGGCGTCCGCTGGCGGATACGCGTCGGTGCGCCTTGGCGGGATGTCCCGTCCGAGTAGGGGCTATGGCAGACCGTATACGGGTTGTTCCGGCGTTGGCAGCGTGCCGGGGTCTGGGGCGGTGGTCCTGACCGGGTTGCAGACCCGTGCCGATGCCACGGGGGTGGTCGTGTGGGACGTGAGCGTGGATTCCACGATCATGCGCGCGCACCAGCATGCCGCCGGGGCACGGAAAAAGGGGGTCCGCAGGTCGAATCGGTCGACACCGAGCAGGGTGGGACCGAACCGGAGGATCACGGCCTGGGTCGGTCGCGGGGTGGCTGGACCACGAAGGTGCACCTGGCCTGTGAACAGGGTCGTAGACCGTTGTCGTTGCTGGTCACCGCCGGGCAACGCGGTGGCAGTCCGCAGTTCATGGCGGTGATCGAGGCCATCCGGGTACTCCGGCCCGGCGGTGGTCGGCCGCAGACCCGCCCGGATCGGGTTCTGGCCGACAAGGCCTACCGTTCCCAGGCCAATCGCGCCTACCTACGCCGCCGCGGGATCAAGGCCACCGTCGACCGGCCTCGTGATCAGGCCGCCCACCGCCAGAACAAAGGTTCCTCGGGTGGACGGCCACCGATGATCGACCGGGAGGTTTACCAGCGGCGTCACGCGGTCGAGTGCGGTATCAACCTGCTCAAGCAGCACCGGGCGGTGGCCACTTCTTACGACGAACTCGCGGTCCGTTTCCTGGCCACAGTTCAGGTTGCGGCCATCACCATCTGGCTGCGCCACATGTGAAACACGCCCTAGTTGTATCGACCACAGCAGACACCGCCTGGCCCGGCGCGTCATGGACGAGTACTGGCCACTTGCACGAGTCCCGAGTAGGCGGTTCACGCCGCCGAAGTCCTACTGGGACTCTCGGCAGGCAGGCGTCAGTGGTGGTGACCGTGGCGGCCAAGGGTGTCCACGGGTGTGGCGCCGGGACGGTTCCACTGGGGGACGGGGCGGCTGGTGGGACCCCAACTGGGGTTGCCGTCGGCGTCCGAACGCCAGGACCAGCACGCGCCCTGCCCCTCGGGCCAACCCTCGGGGTTGTCCTCCCAGGTCTCGCCACGGCCGTAGGGGGTCATGTCGAGCAGGGCGAGGGACCCGTTGACCGCCTCGTTGCCGCGGCCCGTCGTCGAGTAGGTGAGGAACACGCGGTCCCCGTCACGCAGGTAGCTGGTGAGGTAGCCCATGGAGCCACCGGCGGGTTCCTCTACATCGCGCACCGAGTACCAGGGCTCGGGGTACCCCATGAACTCGACGTAGGCGGCCACCTCGTCCCACCGGCCGGTGGTGACGACGGCGAACGAGACGCCGCGGGCGTTGAGGTAGACGGCGTCCTGGAGGTGCCACGCGGTGGTGGTGCAGCCCTCGCACTGGCCCTGGTGCGGTGCGTCGTCGTACCACATGTGCTTGTAGACCACGAGCTCGTCACGGCCCTCGAACAGGTCCAGGAACGGCACGGGACCGCGGGGGCCGACGACCTCGACCTTGCCGTCGAACTCGACCATCGGCAGTCGGCGGCGGGCCGCGGCGATGGCGTCGCCCTCACGGGTGTGGGCTTTCTCGCGGACCAGGAGCTCGTCGCGGGCGGCCTGCCATGTGGCCAGGTCGACGATCGGCGGGCGGCCGGGCTGCGCGGCGGTCGGGTCGCTCGGCGTGGTCGTCATGGGGTCCTCCCTGGAGTCCGGATGTCGGATGACAGGAGAACAGACTCCCGGAACGGCCGGAACTCATCGCCGCGCAGCCCACAGGCACGCCGGTACCGGGCAACTTCCGAGCACGCGATGCGGCGCCCTAACTCAGAGGCTTGGAGCGCGGACCGGCAGACGACATCGTTGCCTGCCGGTCCGCTCAGCCCCGCAACCGCGTGTTGAGCCGCGCGGCCTGGAGAGTGAGGTGGTCGCGCTCGGCAACGCTGGGCGCCGACCGCGCGGCCTCGGTGTAGAGCCGGGCCGCGGTGGCGGGGGCGCCGTCGCGTTCGTGCAGGTAGGCCGACACAGCTGTGTACCGGGGCAAAGTCGGGTCCAGCTCGGACAACGCCGCCAGGCCCGCTCGGGCACCGTCCGCCTCGCCGACGGCGACAGCCCGGTTGAGGCGGGCGACCGGGCTGTCGGTGAGGCGCACGAGCTCGTCGTACCACTCCACGATCTGCACCCAGTCGGTCTCCTCGGCCGTCTGGGCGTCGGCGTGCAACGCGGCGATGGCTGCCTGCGCCTGGAACTCGCCGAGGCGGTCACGGGCCAGCGCGGCCTGGAGCACGTCGACCCCTTCGGCGATCAGGCCGGTGTCCCACTGCCCGCGGTCCTGCTCTGCGAGCGGGATCAGCTGCCCATCGGGGCCAGTGCGGGCGGCGCGGCGGGCGTGGTGCAGCAGCATGAGCGCGAGCAGACCCGAGACCTCCTCGTGGCGGATCCGGGCCGCCAGCTGGCGGGTGAGCCGGATCGCCTCGGCGGCCAGGTCGACATGACCGGAGTACCCCTCGTTGAAGACCAGGTAGAGGACGCGCAGCACCGTGCCCACATCACCGGGCTGGGTGAACCGGACGCCGGACACGGTCCGCTTGGCCCTGCTGATCCGCTGGGCCATGGTCGCCTCGGGGACGAGGTAGGCCTGCGCGATCTGCTTGGTCGTCAGGCCACCGACCGCGCGCAGCGTGAGCGCGACGGCCGAGGCGGGGGTCAACGACGGGTGGGCGCACAGGAAGTACAGCTGGAGCGTGTCGTCCACCGCGTCGCCCTGCTCGGGCACGGGCTCGGCGTCCACCCGCAGCTCCCGGTTCCGCCGCGAGGTGTCGGCGCGGGTCGCGTCGAGGAACTTCCGCCAGGCCACCGTGACCAGCCAGCCCTTGGGGTCGCGCGGCGGGTCGTCCGGCCAGACGCGCACCGCCTCCACCAGGGCGTCCTGCACGGCGTCCTCGGCCGCCGCGAAGTCCGCTCCGCGACGGCCGAGGACACCGATGACCTCGGGGGTGAGGGTCTGCAGAAGAGCCGCGTCGACCACGGTCACTCCGAGATGGTGGGCGGAGCGACCAGGAACGGGCGCAGCTCCAGCCACTCGTGGATCGGCTTCCCGTCCGCACCCGGCGCCGCGGACAGTTCCCCGGCCAGCTCCACGGCCCGTTCGTAGCTGTCGACGTCGATCACCATCCAGCCCGCGATGAGGTCCTTGGTCTCGGCGAACGGCCCGTCGGTGACCGGCGGCCGACCCTCGCCGTCGTAGCGGACGAACGTGCCCTCCGGCGAGAGCGCCTGGCCGTCGACGAACTCGCCGGTGGTCTCCAGCCGGTCGGCGAAGTCCTGCATGTACTTCATGTGCGCCGTGATCTCCTCCGGCGTCCACTTGTCCATCGGCACGTCGTTGACCGCCGCAGGCGCGCCGCGGTAGTGCTTGAGCAGCAGGTACTTGGCCATCGTGGTTCTCCTCGGTGCTGGGTGCGGCCCTTGTCGGCCACTGTCACCGCTGGGACGGAGCCCGATCAGGGTTCTCGACATCCTCACCGGAACTTTTTCCGGCGGATTTTGCCCGACCGTCTTGGGGACCGCTCGGCGGGCACCAGCCCAGGCCGGCGCCGCCCGGTGGCAGCCGAGCGTGGGAAGAGGGCGCCCGTGGGCGCTAGATGATGACGCCGGGCATGCTCGCCGCGGTCCGGCGGCGGCGCAGCCAGATCTTGCGCGTCCCGTCCCCGTAGAGCAGCACGCGGGAGAGCTCCCAGCCCGCGAACTCCGCGTGGATGGCGAGCTGGGTCGCTGCGGTGCGACGGGAGACGCCGGGAGGCAGCCGCAGCGGCCGGTACTCCCAGTCCCCGTCGGTCACTCCTTCGTTCACGGCGAGATCACCTGTATCCCTTGGCCGTCCGCGGATGCGACGAACACCCGCCCACTACCTGGATCGACCGCCACCGAATCGGGCTGGCGGACGGTGGGGAACCGGAACTTCTCTACCGGTTCACCACCGGCGACGTGGTAGGCAACCACTTCGTTCTTCTCGGTGAGCGTCACCCACGCCAGATCGGTGCGCGGGTCGTAGGCGAGCCCGTAGGGCCCGCCCGGCACGGGGTACCGCTGACGCATGATCAGCGGGTTCGCGGTGAAGGCGAGCAGCTCGCCACCGCGGGTGTCGGTGACCAGGACCCGCCCGAAGCGGTCGGTCACGGCGTTCGTGGCGCCGTCGCCCGCGCGCAGACCGGCACCGAGCGTGCCCGCCGTCGCGTCGAGGTCGAACACGGCGCTGCGCAGCCGGTCCAGCACGACGACGTGGCCGTCGGCGACGAGGACCTGGTCCGGGCTGGTCACGGGGCCGATCTCGCGGTCGCCCAGGCGCACCGAGTGCGCGTCGCGCTCGGCCACCAGGGTCTGCCCGCCCAGGGCGGCGACGTCGGCCGGGCCGCCGTCGTACGGCGTGCTGGTCGACGTGGCGTCCGCGGGGGAGATGCTGACCACCACGTCACCGGTCGGCACGGCGGCCTCGACCCGGTCGCCCGCCACGACGAGGCGCGCGGCCGGGGCGGGCAGCGCGACGGTGCGCGGCGCGGCGTCGGGGAGCGTGAACAGCTGCACCGACGGCGGGGCCTCGACCGCGACGGCCAGCGTGCCGCCGACGAACACGACGGCGGTGGCCTTGCCCGACAGCGGCAGCACGGTGCCCGCGGGTGTCGTCGCCTGGTCCGGGGACGGCGCGGGGGTGGCCGACTCGAGCGTGGCGGCGACCTGGAGGGGGTCGCTCGGCTCCTCGCTCTTGGCGCAGCCGCCGACCACTACCGCCCCGGTCAACAGCACAGCGGCCAGTCGACGCAACGTGGAACCTCCCAGCGGCCGGGTGACCCCGGTAACCCATTCGCGAAACGTCCCTCCAGCATCCACGACGGAACCATCACGGTCACGTAGGGGGGCGGGTGTTCTCGTTGGTCCACCGAGGTGATAGTCCGCTGCTGGGCGTAGCACCGGGCGCCCCCGCGCGACCATCCAAGTAGGGCGAAGGAGGTGCGGGATGACCGTCGGGGTGTTGCGCCACAGGCACGTCGAACTGCTCCGGCAACACCGGGTGACGGACGGGCTGCCGCCCGGACACGTGCGGCCGCTGCACGTCCCCGACCGCTACTACACGTGGTCGCAGGTCGCCGCCGAGTCGGTCCCGACCAGGCTCGACAGGCTCTCCAGCGTGCGATTACGCCCGGACCCGTACACCGGGGCCGACCTGGGGGCGTCGCAGTCCGTGCTCGACGCGCAGGCCCCCGAGCTGTTCGACCTCGCGGAGGTCGCGGGCTGGGCGGTGCGCACGCCGTTCTACGCGGGGGTGTTCCCGACCGGCTCGATGAACGCGTTGTGCAGGCCGATGCCGGGCAGCGGGGTGCTCGTGCTGGTCGACAGCGGCGTGCTGCACCTCGTACCCGATGTGCTGAAGATCATGATCGTGTCGCGGTCCGTGTTCGGCGACTCGCCCCTGCTCGACCCCGACCACGCCGCCTCCGCGCTCGCGGAGGTCTTCAACGCCCACCTGTTCGGCAACGGCGCCGCTGTAGCCCGCCCGCTGCCCGAGCTCGCGGGGCAGCGCCTCGACCTGCTGCGGCTGATGACCCGGCGCGCCACCCAGTTCGTCGTCGCCCACGAGATGGCCCACGTGCTGGCCGGGCACCTGATTGTGTCCTGGCGCCAGACCGACCCCAACACCCCCGTCGGCGCCTTGGACATGCAGGCCGTCGGCTGGCCCCGCGAGTACGAGGCCGACCGGATGGCCGCCCGCATCATGCTCGCCAGCCTCGACGGCCTGAGCCCCTGGGAACGCGACACCGTCGAGCCCTACCTCGTCGGCGCCGTGCTCCTGGTGCTCGCCCTGCACGAGGTCGTGGCCGTCCTCGCCGACGCCGCCGGTCGCGTCCTGCCGTTCATCGGCAGCCACCCGCCACCGCTGCTGCGCATCCAGGCGATGGTCGACCACCTCGCCGAACACCTGCGCACCCCGGAGTCCATCGCCGTCGCCGCCGACCTGGCCACCTGGCTGGACGAACGCATCCCCGCGGTCCTCGAGTGGTTCACCCTGGTCGACGTCCCACCGCAGCCCTGACGACCTCAGGACTGTCAGCCCCTTGCCGTAGCGTGTGAACTGGCCACCCCTACCCGCTCTGACCTGGGGGTTCCCCTGCTTTCAGCATACCGGCGGGGTACGACACTTCCGGGCTCCCAGGCGTGACCAAGATCGTTTTCAGGCGCCCGTCAGAGTCACCCGACGACGGAGAGGGCGGCCCGGACGAGCGCGGCGGTCGCCAGGGACCGGGACTGCTGCGGCCACGCGACGACCAGCTCGGCGGGCGAGGCGTCGACCACGGGCACGTAGGCGATGCCGGGGCGGGGGTAGCGGGCGGCGATGGACGTCGGCAGCAGGGTCATCAGGTCGCCGAACTCGACGTGGGCCAGGAGCTCCGGCAGGTCGCGGGCGTTGCTGCGGCGGGACTGGTCGACCAGGCAGCGGTCGAGGTCGGTGGGGTGCTCGGCGGAGAAGCCGGGGATCTCCAGGTCGGCCAGGGTCGCCTGGGCGCGGCGGGCGAGCGGATGCGCCGTGGAGAGGGCGACGACCCGCGGCTCGGTGGCGATCGTCTCGGTGTCCAGGCCGGTGTGGTCGAACGGCTCGTAGAGCAGCGCCGCGTCGGCGTGGCCCTCGCGCAGCAGTCGGGGGTGCTCCTCCCGGCCGCACAGCCGGATGGCGACCGGCTCGGCCGCGGGGTCCGCCGCGTAAGCCGCCAGGATCGTCTCCAGCACGCCCGCGGCGTTGTCCGCCTTCACCGCGAGCACCAGCTTCGGGTCCGGGTCGGCCGCGCGCCGAGCCCGCTGCCCCGCGGCCTCCAGGGCTTCCAGTGCGATCCTGGCCTGGTCGAGCAGGACGACCCCGGCGGGCGTCAGGGTGACGCTGTGGGTGGTCCGCTCGAACAGGGCGACGTCCAGTTCCGCCTCGAGCTTGCGGATCGCGCGCGACAGCGGGGGCGCTGCAATGCCCAGCTTCTCGGCGGCGCGGGTGAAGTTCAGCTCCTCGGCGACAGCCACGAAGTAGCGCAGCGGTCGGGACTCCATGACACCCACACCGCCAGAGTAGCGGCGGACATCACCCCATCGGGCGTTCGGGATAGGCGAGCTCGACGGCGCTCACGTCGTCCAACGCGGCCCTGATCGCGGGCGGCAGGGTCAGCTCCTCGGCCACCAGCGACCCGAGCAGCTGGTTGGTGTCGCGCGCGCCGACCACGGGCGCGACCACGCCGGGGCGGTCGCGGACCCACGCCAGCGCCACGCACAGCGCGGAGGTCCCCAGGCCGTCCGCGGCGGTCGACACCGCCTGGACGATGCGGGACGCGCGGTCGGTGCGGTGCTGCTCCACGTACCCGGCCAGGTGCGCGGACGCGCCGCGCGAGTCGGGCGGGGTGTTGCCGTTGCGGTACTTGCCGGTCAGCACGCCGCGGCCGAGCGGCGCCCAGGGCAGCAGGCCGAGGCCGTGGTGGGCGGCGGCCGGGACGACCTCGCGCTCGACCCCGCGTTCCAGCAGGGAGTACTCGACCTGGGCGGAGATCAGCGGCGCGCGGCCCGCGACGGCGCGCTGGGTGGTGGCGGCCGTGCCCAGCTGCCAGCCCGAGTAGTTGGAGATGCCGACGTAGCGGACCTTCCCGCTGGTCACGGCCGTGTCGAGGGTGGCGAGCGTCTCCTCCAGCGGCACCGACTGGTCCCACGCGTGCAGCTGCCACAGGTCGATGTGGTCCACGCCCAGGCGGCGCAGCGACCCGTCGAGCGCGCCGAGCAGGGCGGCCCGCGAGGCGCCGCCGCCGAACGGGCCCTCGTTGCGGCGGGCCACGGCCTTGGTCGTGATGACCAGTTCGTCGCGCGGGACGACCTCGCCGAGCAGGCCGCCGAGGATGCGTTCGCTCTCGCCCTCGACGTAGACGTCGGCGGTGTCCACGAGGGTGCCGCCCGCTTCGGTGAAGGCCATCAGCTGGGTGGCGGCCTCGTCGGCGTCGGTGTCGCGGCCCCAGGTCATCGTGCCCAGCGCCATCCGGGAGACGCGCAGGCCGCTGCGGCCGAGCTGTCGGTGTTCCACGGGGCGAGCGTAAGGGCTCCGACCTCGCGGGCTTGGGACCGTCGTGGATCTTCGCCGTTCGTGCCGAACGTGACCGGCGTCACTCGGGGTACTGCGGCAAACGGGGTTACCGGCCGGTACGGTCGGTCGGTGCGACTGGGACTGAACCTCGGATACTGGGGCGCCGGCAACGACGCCGCCAACCTCGAACTCGCCAAGGAGGCCGACAAGCTCGGCTTCTCCGTTGCCTGGGCCGCGGAGGCCTACGGCTCCGACGCGCCCACGGTGCTGTCGTGGATCGCCGCGCACACCGAGCGCATCGACGTCGGCAGCGCCATCCTGCAGATCCCCGCGCGGACACCCGCGATGGCCGCGATGACGGCGGCGACCCTGGACACCCTGTCCGGTGGCCGCTTCCGGATGGGCCTCGGCGTCTCCGGACCGCAGGTGTCGGAGGGCTGGCACGGCGTCCGCTTCGACAAGCCGCTGGCCCGCACCCGCGAGTACGTCGACATCGTGCGGCTGGCACTGCGCCGGGAGAAGCTGCGCTACGAGGGCAAGCACTACACGCTGCCCCTGCCCGACGGCCCCGGCAAGGCGCTCTCGCTCACGGTGCACCCGGTGCGCGAGGAGATCCCGATCTACCTCGCCTCGGTCGGCCCGAAGAACCTGGAGCTCACCGGCGAGATCGCCGACGGCTGGCTCGCCCTGTTCTTCTCCCCGGAGTACTCGATGGACTCCCTCGCCGCGGTCAAGGCCGGTCGCGAGAAGGCGGGCAAGACCCTCGAGGGCTTCGACATCGTGCCGACCATGCCCATGTTCGTCGGCGAGGACTGGCGCGCGCTGGCCGACAACGTCCGCCCGTACGCGGCGCTCTACGTCGGTGGCATGGGCAGCC
The DNA here is from genome assembly GCF_003002815.1 of Umezawaea tangerina. Classification (GTDB taxonomy): domain Bacteria; phylum Actinomycetota; class Actinomycetes; order Mycobacteriales; family Pseudonocardiaceae; genus Umezawaea; species Umezawaea tangerina. The sequence continues at coordinate 308,126 of NZ_PVTF01000013.1, forward strand.
GCAAGCAGAACTTCTACAACGACCTCGCCTCCAGGATGGGCTTCGAGGCCGAGGCCGCCGAGGTGCAGGACAAGTACCTGGCGAGGGACTACACGGGCGCCATGGCCGCGCTCCCGGTCGAGTTCCTCGACGCCACCTCGCTGCTCGGGACCAAGGAGCGCATCGCCGAGAAGATGCAGGCCCTCGCGGAAGCCGGGGTCACCACGTTGACCGTCACGCCGATGCTGCAAGATCTGGAGCAGGGAGTCGCGGGCCTTCGCACCGCGGTGGAAGCTCTGGATCTGGCAGGAGTGGGTAGTTGAGCTGGTTGCAGGCTCTGGTCCTCGGACTGGTTCAAGGACTCACCGAGTTCCTGCCCGTGTCATCGTCGGCGCACGTGCGGATCACGTCGACGTTGTTCTTCGGCAACGACGCGGGAGCGTCGTTCACGGCGGTCATCCAGCTCGGCACGGAGCTGGCCGTGCTGATCTACTTCGCCAAGGACATCGGGCGGTTCATCTCCGCCTGGTTCCGCGGCCTCTTCAGCGCGGAGGCCCGCAAGGAGAAGGACTACCGGCTCGCCTGGTACGTGATCATCGGGTCCATCCCGATCAGCGTGCTCGGCTACGTCCTCAAGGACGAGATCCGCACGTCCGCGCGCAACCTGTGGATCACCGCCACGATGCTGATCGTGTTCGGCATCCTGCTCGGCCTGGCCGACCAGTTCGCCAAGCACGCGCGCTCCGAGCTGACCATGAAGGACGCGATCGGCATGGGTTTCGCCCAGGCCCTCGCGCTCATCCCCGGCGTCTCCCGCTCCGGCGGCACGCTCACCGCGGGCCTCTTCCTGGGGCTGGACCGGGCGGCCGCGGCGCGCTACTCGTTCCTGCTGGCCATCCCGGCGGTGTTCGGCGCGGGCATCTTCAGCATCCCGGACGTGCTGGAGCGCGGCGGCCCGCACGACGCGTCGGTCCCGCAGATGGTCGTGGCGACGATCCTCGCGTTCGCGGTCGGCTACGCCACGATCGCGTGGCTGCTCAAGTACGTCTCCAAGCACAGCTACTCCGCGTTCGTCTGGTACCGCGTGATGCTCGGCATCGTGCTCATGGGCCTGCTGTCCATGGACCTGCTGCCCGCCACCTGACCGGCGTGCCGAAGTCGCGAAGGCCACCATGTCCGCATGGTGGCCTTCGCGCCATCTAGGGTGGATCCCCGTGGCCACCGTGATCCTCCTGCGACATGCCCGTTCGACCGCCAACGGCTCCGGCGTCCTCGCCGGCCGCACCCCCGGCGTCTCCCTGTGCGAGAAGGGGCAGGCCCAGGCCATCGGGCTCGTCGACCGGCTCAAGGGCATCCCGATCGACGCCGTCGTCGCCTCCCCGATGGACCGGTGCCAGCAGACCATCGCACCGCTGCTGGCCGACCGCGGGCTGACCGCCGTCACCGACCCGCAGCTGGCCGAGGTGGACTACGGGAGCTGGACGAACCGGGCGATCAAGGACCTCCTCGACGAGCCGCTGTGGAAGGTGGTGCAGCAGCACCCGTCCGCGGCGGTGTTCCCGGAAGGGGAGGGGCTGGCCGCCGTGCAGGCCCGTGCCGTGGCGGCCGTCCGAGCCCACGACGCCCGTGTCACCGCTGAGTTCGGCCCTCGCGCGGTGTGGCTCGCGTGCAGCCACGGGGACGTGATCAAGGCCGTGCTGGCCGACGCCCTGGGTGTGCACCTGGACGGGTTCCAGCGGATCGTCGTCGACCCGGCCTCGGTGTCGGTCGTCCAGTACACGGAGACGCGCCCGTTCGTGCTGCGCTCCAACGACAACGGCGGCGACCTGTCCGGTGTCGTGCCGCCGCCAGAGCACCAGCCGTCGTCGTCCGACGCCGTGGTGGGCGGGGGAGCGGGGACGGTGTAGGTCGCCGCAGGACGTCTCAGGCGCGGGCGCCGCCGTCGACGCGGAGCACGGTGCCGGTGACGAACGAGGCGCGGTCGCTGAGCAGCCAGGCGGCGGCCTCGGCGATCTCCGACGGGTCGGCGCCGCGCCCCAGCGGGGTGCTCGCGACGAGCAGGTCGGGGAGGTCCGGCGAGTGCGAGACCCAGGTGTCCATCATCTCGGTGGCGGTGTTGCCGGGGGCGATGGCGTTGACGCGGATGCCCTCGGGACCGTAGGTGACGGCGGCGGACTCGGTGAGGCTGTTGAGCGCGCGCTTCATGGCCCCGTAGGCCGGTAGGCGGGGGTTGCCCATCAGGCTGCCCACGCTGGAGTTGTTGACGATGGCGCCGGTGCCCGAGGTGGCGCGGATGGCGGCGACCTCGGCGGTCATCGCGAGCCACGGGCCCTTGAGGTTGACGGTGTAGAGGTGGTCGAAGTCGGCCTCGGGGACGAGGTCCAGCGGGGTGGGCGGGGTGAAGGCGGCGCCGTTGTTGAAGGCGACGTCGAGCCTGCCGTGGAGGTCGACCGCGTGCTGCACGGCCGCGCGGACGCTGTCGGCGTCGGCCAGGTCGCACACCACGTAGTCGGCGGTGCCGCCGGACGCCCTGACCTCCTCGGTCATGGCCTTGAGCTGGTCCTCCGTCCGAGCTGCGAGCACCACTCGCGCCCCCTCGCGGGCGAACAGCCGGGCCGCCGCGGCGCCGATGCCGCGACCGGCGCCGGTGATGAAGGCGACCTTGTCCGCGAGCAGGACGATGGGGGCGGTGGTGGTCGGTGTGTTGTCCATGGCGACGAGCCTCCGGCGGTGCGCGGTGCGCATCCAGGCATCGCCTGTACCTGGCTGGGGCCCGCCGTCCGCGAGGACACTGGGGATGTGGACAGAGAAGAACTGGCGGCCTTCCTGCGCAGCAGGCGCGAGCGGATCACCCCGGCCGACGTGGGTCTGCCCGCCGGGCGGCGTCGCCGCACACCGGGCCTGCGTCGCGAGGAGGCCGCGCAGCTCGCCTACATCTCCACGGAGTACTACACCCGGCTCGAACAGGCCCGTGCCCCGCGGCCGTCGCGCGAGGTGCTGGCCGGGCTGTCACGGGCGTTGAGGCTGTCCGACACCGAACGCGAGCACCTGCACCACCTCGCGGGTGCGCCGCCCGCGCCGCCGCTCGGGCCGTCGCGGGAGGTGCGGCCGGGCATCCTGCACCTGCTGCACCGGCTCCCGCAGGCGGCGGCGTTCGTGACGTCGGCGACCCAGGAGGTGATCGCCTGGAACGACCTGGCCGCCGCGCTGATGGAGGACTTCTCCGCGGTGCCCCGCCGCGACCGCAACCTCGTGCGCCGCGTCTTCCTCGGCCCGAACCCCGACGGGCGCAGGCTGTTCGGGGTGTCCGACGCCGACGAGTTCGGCCGAGGCGCCGCCCGGCAGCTGCGCGCGACCGCCGCCCGCTACCCGGACGACCCGGAGACCACCGAACTGGTCGCCGACCTGCTCGCGGGCAGCGAGGAGTTCGCCCGGCTGTGGGAGTCCCACGACGTGAGCGCGCGGCACGCCCTGCGCAAGACGTTCCAGCACCCCCTGGTCGGCCCGGTCACCGTCGACTGCGACGCCCTCGACATCACCGAACGCGACCAGCGTGTCGTGATCTACACCGCCACCCCCGGCTCGCCGTCGGAGGAGGCCCTGCGGCTGCTGTCGGTCATCGGCACCCAGCGCATGGACGTCCCCGGCTGAGCACGCGGGTCAGCCCGCCCGGCGGTCGCGGTGCTCGGCCACGTGCACGCGGTTGGAGCAGCGCGTCGAGCAGAACCGGCGGCGCCCGTTGCGGGACGTGTCGACGTAGACCACTCCGCACCCGTCCCGGTCGCACCGGCCGACGCGGTCGGGTTCCTGGCAGAACGCGTGCGCGAGCCCGGCTGCGGTGTAGGCGCGCAACCGGGCGAGCATCGGCCCGTCCTCGCGGGCGAAGTGCAGGTGCGGCGCGCGCCCGTCGTGTCGGGAGATGTAGGGCTGGGTCGCCGACTCGGCCAGCAGCGCGTTGAGCAGCTCCACCCGGTCCCCGGCACCGGCGAACACCTGTTCCAGCCGGTGCGCCCACACCGTGAGCGACGCCATGTCGTCCGTGCCGAGCACGCCCACCGGCCGGTAGTCGTGCGCGCGCAGTGCCGCGACCAGCTCGTCCGACGACAGCGGCGGGTCGGCGGTGACCAGGGAGTTCACCAGCGTGGCGGCGATCTCGGCGGCCACCCCTCCGTAAGGGTTGAAATGCACTGAACCATGACAGCACGCTGGGGGCGTGAACACCAGATGCCCCGCCTGCGGATGGCCCGTCGACGATCCGGCCCACCCCGACTCCGCCCACCCCACCAGCGCGGGCACGGTGGTCTACCGGCGCTGCGTCTGCGGCGGCTGGCTCGTCCTGCTCGACGGGAAGCTGCTGGCGGGCGCGGGTGCCGCAAGATCCACCCCCGAGCTGCGCTGCGCCGAACGGACCAGTACTGTCCCCGGATCGTGACACCCCGCCGCGACCTGCTGTGCGACACGGCCATCTCCGTCCTGGCGGGCGAGGGCGGCCGCGGCCTGACCCACCGCGCCGTGGACCGCCGCGCGAGCGTCCCGCTGGGCACGACCAAGAACTACTTCCCGACCAGGGAGTCGCTGCTGCAGGCCGCGGCCAACCGGATGACGGACCTGCACGTCGCCGCCGTGCGCAGGCTGCGCGACACGACCCCGGCCGAGGTCACCGCCACCGACGTCGCCGAGCTCTACCCGGCCCTGCTGCGGCGCACGGTCGCCGACCCCACCGAACTGCTGGCCATGGTCGAGCTGTACCTGGAGGCCGTGCGCCGACCCGGCGTGCGGGACGCGCTGAGCCGCATGGCCGTCGCGAACGCCGACGCCTCCGCCCAGCTGCACCAGTCCGCGGGACTCCCCAGCACCACCGCCGACGCCGGGGTCCTCGACGCCTACTTCCTCGGCGTCGCGATGTCGCTGCTCGCCCTGCCACCGGACGCGCTGCACACCGTCGGCCTGGACGACCCCTACGCTCTTGGCCTCGGACTGTTCTCCGCCGCCGTCCCGCGCCACGGCTCGGGCGGGTCGGGGTCTCAGGCCACCGGCACGAGCTGATCGACGCTCGTCACGACCAGCGCCGTCGGGATCGCCGGCTCCTTGCCGCAGCTGGTCGGCCGCGCGGGCGGCAACGCCCGCTCCGCCACCCCGACCCGCCACTCCCGACCGTCGCGGTGGCGCACCGGCACCGTCCACCCGCCCTCGTCGCGCCGCTGCTCCGGGTCGACCTCCAGCACGTCGTCCCGTTCACCGATCAGGTCGCGCACGGCGACCTCCGCCGCCTGCCCCGCCTTCGACCAGTACGACCGGCCCCGGCACCGCCGCGCGACCACCGCGTCGGCCGTGGTCAGCAGCTCCTCGCCGAACTCCGCGTCCACCCGCCCGTAGAGGTAGCCCGAGGGCAGCAGCACCCCGGTGGGGGAGAAGCGGTGCCCACCGGTGTGCGTGCACTCCCACACCGCGTCCCCGTGCCGCGCGGCCAGCTCCGCCACGACCGGCCGCCCGTACAGGGCGCAGCACACGTCCCGCCGCCCGTTCGTGCACACCAGCAGCAACGGCCCCGGCACCGGCGTGCCGAACCCGGTGGACCTCCCGGCGCCCAACGCGGCGAAGTCCAGCTCCAGCAGCTCCTCGGGCGAGGCGACGTCCGCCCGTTCCAGCCACGACGCCCCCGGAGCGCAGCCGGCCAGGTACACCCGGCGGCGCTGCGGCACGTGCCGGTCGGCGTGCATGCCGGGGCGGCGGATCAGCAGCACCCGCACGCCGGTGCCCTTCGACCGGCGGATCAGCTCCGCGCCCAGGGCGGCGTCGAGATGGCTCTCCAGCAGCGCGTCGGGACCCCACGGTCCGGGCTGTTCCAGGCACACCCAGGCCTTGGCGGTGGCGGCGGTCCCGGCCTGTGGCTCGGCGAGGACCGCGGAGAACGCGGAGCAGCGCGGCTCGATCACGGCCATAGATTGCACGAATAGGGCTGAACGGGTGAAGTCGGGGGCCCGAACGCGGCGCCTGTCGCCCGTCACCCGTGCCCTGACCACCCCCTTGCTGGTCAGGAAGGCCTAGTCCTCCAGTCGGGTGGCACACCCGAGCTTGCCGCCGATGCGTTCCAACCCCTTCCGCATCCCCTCGCGCATGCCTTCCTGGTACCCGATGAAGAGCTTGTTCGCCAACGGCACACCCCACCGCATCCGCTGGGCGACGTTGTAGACGCGGTAGGCGTACCGCGTGCCCTCGGGGTGGGGGAGGGCGTGGTGCTCACCCCGGTACCACCACCCGCCCTGGACCGGCTCCGGCAGCAGCGGCGCCACCCGCTCCGGCGGCGCGGCGATGATGCCGGACACCTCGAACAACAGCTTGCGGGGCCGCTCACCCACGGTCGTCCTCCTTGGTCGTGCGCACGTTCCCGGCGCGGTCGCCCGCGTGCAGGTCCCGCCAGAACTCCTGACCGCCCAGCTCGCCCGCGCGCGCCGCGGCCGCGAACCACCGCACCCAGTCCCGTTCGGCCCGCGCCATCGCGAGCCGGTACTCCAGCTCGATCCACGCCAGCTGCGGCAGCCCTTGCTCGCCGAGCGCGGTCATGACCTCCCGCAGCCCCACCAGCTGGGCGTCGAGGGTCTCGGCACGGCGCTCGCACAGCTCGATCGCCTCGTCCGGCGGCAGCAGACCGATCAGCGCGACCCCCGCCTCGAACCGCGGGTACTCCTTGGTCGGCTCCGCGATCAGCTCCCGCAACCAGTCGTGCAGCTCGGCTCGCCCGGTGTCGGTGAGGCCGTAGACGGTCCGCTCGGGCCGGTTGCCCTCGCGCAGGGTGCCCACGGCGTGCACCAGGTCGTGCTTCAGCAGCGCCTCGACCACGGTGTACAGCGACCCGTAGTTCAGCTTGACGCTGGCCTCCTGGTGGCGTTCGCGCAGCGTGGAGGCCATCTCGTAGGGGTGCATGTCGCGCTCCCACAACAACCCCAGCACGGCCAGCCCCAACGTGTTGGTACGGCGGTACTTCACATCACTCGCCTCCGAATACTCGGACACGAGTATTGCACTAGGCTGAGCCGATGAGTCAAGTAACCGTGGTCACCGGCGGCAGCCGCGGCATCGGCGCCGCGACCGTCCGCAGGCTCGCCGCGCAGGGCCACCACCTCGCCATCGGCTACCGCCAGGCCAAGTCCGAGGCCGACGCCCTCGTCGCCGACATCACGGCCGCCGGCGGCCGGGCCGTCGCCGTCCGCGTCGACACCACCTCACCGGACGACGTGGACGCGCTGTTCGACACCGCCACCACTGCACTCGGCCCGATCACCGGCCTCGTCAACAACGCGGGCGTCACCAGCCCCGCGGGCGACCTCGCCGACCTGCACGTCGACGACCTCCGCCGCGTCCTCGACGTCAACCTCCTGGGCGCCTTCCTGTGCGCCCGCCGCGCTTCCCGCGACCTCACCGAGGGCGGCGCCATCGTCAACGTCTCCTCAGCCGCCGCCACCCTCGGCAGCCCCGGCGAGTACGTCCACTACGCCGCCGCGAAGGCCGGCGTCGATGCCCTGACCATCGGCCTCGCCAAGGAACTCGGCCCCCGCGGCATCCGCGTCAACTGCGTCGCCCCCGGCACCATCCGCACCGACATCCACACCACCTCCGGCCTCCCCGACCGCCCAGACCGCATGGCCACCGTCATCCCCCTCCGCCGCGCAGGCGAACCCGACGACATCGCAGCCGCCATCACCTGGCTACTGGGCCCAGACGCAACCTTCACCACAGGCGCAATCCTCCGCGTCGCAGGCGGCCTATAACCCCAACCCGATGCCGTCAGCGGCCAACGACGCTGAAAGCGAGCGCGGGTGCGTACCCACTGGAACCAAAGCCAACGGCCCAACCCAGCTGGAAGCGAGCATGCTCGTCCGCTAGTGCGGTCGGCTTGACTTGGGGTTTTTGGGCTTAGACTTGCGGCGGCGGGCAGGCTCTACCACCTGCCCTTTTTCGCCCGACGAAGCCCAAAAAAGGGGCCCCAAGTCAAGCCGACCGCACCTGGGTCCGCTGTAGCGACACCGGGCGAGACAACACGGCGGCTAGAACACCCCAACGCGGAGCAACCACCCACCCCACCCGGCACCAACAGCGAAGCACCCCCAGCAAACCCACCCCAACCCCCACCCACCCCGTACAGCACACTTCCCCCGTGGACCACACCGCCTTCGTCCTCGCCAACACCCGCCCCCACCCGGTCCCCCTGATCCCCGAGATCCTCCTGCGCACCGCCCCCGACGTCATCACCCTCTGGGAAGCCACTAACACCACAGACCCACCCTTCTGGGCCTTCCCCTGGGCAGGCGGCCAGGCCCTGGCTCGCCACCTCCTAGACCACCCCCACCTCGTCGCAGGCCGCCGCGTCCTCGACCTGGCCTCCGGCTCCGGCCTCGTCGCCATCGCCGCCCGCCTCGCAGGCGCCGATCACACCACGGCCAACGACATCGACCCCCGCTCAGCCGCCGCCGCCACCCTCAACGCCGCCCTGAACGACACGGTCGTCCACCCCCTCACCGCCGACCTCCTGCACGAGGACGCGACGGACTTCGACGTCATCCTCGCCGGCGACGTCTTCTACGACCGCACCATGGCCTCCCGCGTCCTCCCCTTCCTCCGCACCGCCGCCACCCGCGGCGCAACAGTGCTGGTAGGCGACCCGCAACGCGCCCACCTACCGCACTCCGAATTCACCGTCCTGGCCGGCTACGACGTCCCCGTCCACACCGCCCTGGAGAGCGCGGAGATCAAACACACAACCGTTCTCACCCCGAAGTGAGACTGGTGTCGATCTTCCTCACCCCTTCGTGCCACACTTTCACCCAGGAGTGAAGGGAAGACGGTGCCGATCGGATCCAGGAGTGCCACGGCTGTTGTGGTCATCGCTGTCGCGTTGTTGCTTTTGGTGATCAGCAACGTCCTGTGGGCCCCAACCGACCAACAAACCCCCGCACTTGCCCGCTTGGGCACATCCACACCCCCACCCACCACCACACCCCCACAATCCCCGACCCCCTCATCCCGCACCCAGGACCTCCAATCCGTCAAAGCCGACCTCTTCCGCTCCTGCGGCAACGCCGCACTGGACCCCGCCAACTTCAAGCTGGGTGCCCTCATCGACGACGGTCAGGGCCACAAACTGGTGGTGGCGAGTTCTGTGGGTGTGGTGGCGATGTGTGGTGTGCATCCGTTGGGTAGTGGTTCGGGTGTAGGCCCGATGACCGAGGCGGGTTTGCGGGGTTCGGGTCGGGTGTTGGCGCGGGCGGGTGGTATCGACGCGGATACCGGTTTCCTGGGCTACGGCCGTACCCTGCCCACTGTCGCGCGGGTGGAGATCTTCCTGCCGGGTGGTCGTCCGGTGTTGTCGGACGCCTCGGGGGAGACGTTCGCGTTCTTCGTGCCGTTGCCGCGTGACAAGGTCACCGACCTGACCGCCCGTGTCACCGATAACACGGGCGTGGTCGTGTACGACGGTCCCCTGTAGTCCGACGGTCCTCCGGTCCTTCGGTCTGCTCCGGAAATCCTCGACTACCTGGCCGTGGGGCAAGTCCCGGTAGCGGAGCGGGATCGGTCGATCCGGTCGGCCCCGCGGAGTTCGGCGGAGTTGGGCGGGTATCACCTTGTGCAGGTGGTGCCGGACACCGGCCTCGTTCCGGTCCCGTGGTCACCGTCACCATGTCATGCCGGATCCGAACCCCACCCCCCACTCCTGGGGCAGGTGCTCCCGGCCGATGCCGATGCCGGTGCCGAGCACGAACAGGATGCCTTGCAGGCACAGCCGATCCGGTGATCGCTTCCGGCCCAGGTCGCGGGTCCGACGCGGTGGCACCGGGATCGACGGTCCGACCGGATCCCCACGACTTGCCCTCGGCCGGCCACGGCTTCGACACCTCCGCCCCTGCCGTGGTTCTTGCCCCCCTTGCCCCCTGTCCTGCCCTTTTTCTGTCTTTCTCCCTTCCTTGTCTGTCTTCCTTTCCCTGTCTGCGTGTTTTGTTTAGTTTTTGGTTGGTGGTTTTTTGTGGGGGATCATTCCCGCGGTCAGGATGGTCGTGGTGAGTGGTCGGGTGAGGTGGGTGTACCGGTCGCGGTCGGTGTGGTCGAGTACCGAGTACGGTCCTTCGGCCAGTTGGTCGGTCAGCGCCTCGACCCGCTCCCGCAGTTCCCGCCCGGCCTCGGTCAGCACCCCGTCACCGTCGACGACCCCGCGTTCCCGCAGCCTGTCGACGGCGGCATCCCATTCCTCCGTGGCCCATCCGCGGGTGCGGCGTAGGGATTCGGCGGGGATCTCCCCGCTGCCGGAGTGCACCACCAGGGCTTCGATCCCGGACAGGTCGTGGGTGAGCAGGGCGGTGAGGTGTCCGTCGCCGCGGTACTCCCGCAGCAGGGTCTGGGCCCACCACAGCACCCGTAGTGGTTGTTCGGGCCAGGGTTGTGCGGCGTGCGCGGCGAACAACGGCCGCCCGTGGGGTGTGGTGCAGGCGTGTTCGGCGGCGCGTCGTGCCAGTCCCGCGAGCTCCTCGATCTCCCCGTCCCGCTCGGCCAGTTCGCCCAGCCCGCGTCGGAGGGCGGCGTCGGCGGCGTCGGCCCTGGCGGCCAGCAGGGCCTGCGGGGTGGTCTTCTCCCACGCCGAGGGGATCGCCCCGCGTACGAGTGCGGGGTTGAAGTTGTAGAAGGTCGCGATGACGACCTCGGCGGATACGGGGCCGAGGGCGGCGGCGCGGGAGGCGAAGTACCCGGCGGTGTGGTCCAGTCCGAGCGCGGTGTAGCGGTCGTGTGCCTCGGGGGCGAAGTAGATCATGCCGTGGAGGGGTTCGAGGGCCCGCCAGAGTTCCCGTGCGCTCGCGACCACGTCCTGCTCCTCCGCCTGTGGGGGTACCGACCGGTTGGTACGGGGTGGTGTCACCGTACCGGCCCCACTCCCCACCGCGGGGCACCCGCCCGCCTGCACCCCCAGACCGCCCCCAGACCGCCCCCAGACCGCCCCCAGACCGCCCACTGCTCCGCGCGACCGCGCACACCTCCCGGCCGGGCACCGCTTCATGCGACCTGCCCTCAACCCCGCGCCGACTCGCTCCGTTCACCACAAAGCAGCCGTGCTCCCGTGGTGACACCGCGGCCTCGTTCCGCCTGTGACGCCACGTCGACCCGCGCGGCTGCCCGCCCCGGCCCCCGCCCCCGGCCTGTCTGGCCCACGACCCTGCCCGCGACCTCGCGCCGATCCGTTTCGGCCTGCTCCGCCCCCGTTCCCCGCGCCGAGCGATCGGTCCTGCCCGCGACCTTCTCCCGGTTCGTATCGGCCCGAGGGAGGCGGGGGAGGGGTTATGCGTAGCGTTGGACCAGTTCGGCTCCCAGCCGCGCCAGTTCCGCACGTACCGACTGCGGTCCGACCACGTCGATGGTCGTACCCCACCCGGCCAGTGGTTGTGCGATCCCCAGCGCGGTGTGTGCCGCGACCCGCACCCGTACCCGCCTGCCTGCGCCCGGCCCGTCGGCCACCCGCTCATCGGCTACCCGCCCGTCGGACGCCCGCCTGTCGGTGCCCGCTCCGTCGCCGGTCTGTCCGTCGGCCACACGCCCGTCGGTGGCTTGCCCGTCAACCACCCCTCGGCCGGTGACCGGTTCATCAGGCACCCGCCTGTCGGCTACCTGCGGGTCGGTGGCAGGTCCGAGCACCCGGCAATGCCGCCCGAACTGCGTCCGCAGCACCGGCAACAACCTCTCGGGCAGCACGACCTCCGCGGTCACGGTCGACCGTCGCCCCTCCATGTCCTCGACCACCCGCTCCCACGCCCGCGCGACCCGGAAACCGTCCGGGCGCACGGCAGGGGAGTCGGTGACCACCACGTCGACCATGCGATCCACCCGGAAAGTCCGCTGCCCATCGCGGGTGCCGGCGATCAGGTACCAGACACCGTCCTTGTCGACCAGCCCCCACGGGTCCACCTCCCGCCACGCCCCCTCCCGTTCCGGCGCCCCCAGCCGCGCGCCACCTCCCGCCGTGCCCCCTCCTGCGGTGTCGTCTCCTGCCGTGCCCTGCCCCTGCACGGCCTCTTCCCCCTGCACGGCCTCTTCCCCCTGCACGGCCTCTTCCCCCTGCACGGCCTCTTCCCCCTGCACGGCCTCTTCCCCCTGCGCGGCGTCTCCCGCCTCGCCCCCTCCCGGCCTGCCCGCCTCCCGCCACGCCTGCTCCCACCGCGGGATGCGAACCCCCTGTCCCGGCGTCTCCCTCCACGCCGTCCCCGGCTGCGCCCCCTCCCGACCCGCTGCCTCCCGACTCGGCGCCTCCCGACCCGGCGCCTCCCGAGAGTCCCCGGCCTCCCACCCCGACATCCCCGGCGACGTCACCTCCGGCCGCGCGGCCCCACCCCGCGGCGTCTCCCCACCCCGCGGTACCTGCCCACCGGGCGTCTCCTCACCAGTCGCCTCCCCGCCCGTGCCCTCCCGCCGTGCCCCGCCCGCCCCGCCCGCCCCACGGCCTGCATACCCGAACCGGACCCTCACCCGCCGCACCACCGCGGCCTGCAACACCTCCACCACCCCCGACCGCCCCCGCACCCGCCCTCCCCACCCGACCGGATCCACCACCACCGCCTGCGCCGCGGCCTCGGCATCCGCCCGGAAGGTGTCCGGCAACGCCCGCACCAGCTTGCGCAACGCCGACCCCACCACCGGCGACCCCACCACCCCCGGACCCACGGCCAGGAACAACGCCTGCGCCTCCACCGCGGTCAACCCGCTCAGATCCGTGCGTGCCCCGCCGACCAACGACCACCCACCACCCCGCCCCGGCTGCGGGTACACCGGCACCCCCGCCGCGGACAACGCCTCCAGGTCCCGACGCGCGGTGGCCACCGACACCTCCAGCTCACGGGCCACCCCCGCCGCGGTGACCCGCCCCCGCGCCTGCATCAACAACAACACCGCCACCAGACGATCCGCCCGCATACCCCCGACCCTTCCACCCAAAGCGCTCACCGGGTGAACACTTTGCCCCCGCACCCTGGACACCCAGGCCCCACCCACCGCGGGACCGACACCGAAAAGGACACCACCATGCTGCGTGGACTGAGCACCGTCTCCTACTTCGCCACCGACCTGCCCGCCGCCACCGACTGGTACACCCGCCTGCTCGGCGTGCCCCCGTACTACGTCGTGCCCGACGCCTACGTCGAGTTCCGCATCGGCGACTACCGGCACGAACTGGGCATCGTCAACAGCCGCTACGCCCGCCACACCCCCACCGGCGGCGCCGTCGTCTACTGGGCCGTCGACGACGTCCGGACCACCCTGACCCGCCTGGTCGACCTCGGCGCCACGATCCACGAGGCCCCCGAGGACAGGGGAGGGGCCGGCTACGTCACCGCCACCGTCCTGGACCCCTTCGGCAACATCCTCGGCATCATGGCCAACCCCCACTACCACGAGGTCCTCGCCACCATGACCACCCCAGCCCAGGAATCAGCCCCGGGACACCACGCCGCAGACCCGCACCCGGCATAGCAACGAAACCGCCACAAGACCCCACCCCACCGGCCACCGATCCACACTCCACCCGACACCGGGGGAGCGGGGATCCACCCCCGAGGGTCCTCACCCCATCCGTCAGGCGGCGGCTCACCCGACCGTCAGGCCGTCACACCCGCGCTCGGCAGCGCCCTCCCGCGTACCCCACCCGACACGGCACACCGGTCCGGACACGCCCCGACCACACCGGGCACAGTCCCTGGCCCGGTGTGTCGCCCGCACCCATCCCGCCCGCCCGGAATAAGGTTCCTCACCCCACGGACTCCCAGACTTCCAGACTCACGGAGGTACCAGGTGACGGCACGTACCGACGTCGAAGCACGGACGACCGCGGGAAGGCCCCCGCCCGCGGACCCGACCACCGGACCGCATGCCCCGAACGCCCCGGCCGCCCCCTGATGCCCCGCCGCCCCAAGCCCCCAGCCGCAACCGCGCCCGCCCCCGCCCCACATCGCGCCCAGACCCCTCCACCACGCCCCGCCCCACCCACCGCCACCACCACCACCACCACCGACCGGCCCCCTCCCACCGCACCCCTCACCGAGCCATCCACCGCCGACAGCGACCGGCCCCCCACAAAACCACCCACCCCCCCCCCCCCCCCCCCCCCCCCCCCCCCCCCCCCCCCCCCCCCCCCCCCCCCCCCCCCCCCCCCCCCCCCCCCCCCCCCCCCCCCCCCCCC
>NZ_PVTF01000014.1 GCF_003002815.1 Umezawaea tangerina
CCGGCGTCTGCCACACCTGTCGACAACCCGCCCAGGCCACAACCAACCCACAGAAACCCCAGGTCGACAGCACCTAACGAAGCCCTACTAGGACCTGTTCACGAATCCCGAGAGGGGAGTGCGTCCCAGCCACCCGCCAGCGGCGACCGAGTAGACGCTTGGGTCCTGGGCCACTCCCACCCTCGGGGTCGGCTGGTTATTGGTAACCGGCGGGCGCGGTCGCTGTCGGTGAGGACGGGCACGCTCCCTCTCCCCGTGCCCGCGCGGACAACCGGGCAGTTGGCCCACGACCTGACGCTGCCCGAGCTGGTCGATTGGTGGCGCGCGACCCAGGACATCCTCACCGACGAGGCGGGCCCAACCAGCAGAGGGGCCGTCGACGTCGGCGCCAGACTCGACCAGGCTGACGCGGGGCGGCGACACGCTATGGGCGATGGCTCAACGGCACATGATCACCGCGACCGGATTGCTGGACTGCCTCGACCTCGACGACCCGGTCCACCGGCACGTGGCCGTGGAGCAGGCCGCGCAGTTTACCGCGGTGCTCGAGCTGTGCTGGCCCGCCGACCGGGCCGATGGACATCAGCGGCACGTGGCCGACGCGGTGCGCTGCGCGGCCGACGACCTCGCGGCCGCGACTCGGCTGTGGCACCCTTGCCGACGCCGCTCGCCGCGACTCCGGCTGTCACCAGTTTCCTGGTCGTATTCAGCTTTTGTCGCACTTCGACCGGCCGCAGTTGCCCACTTCAAGCGCCGTCTCGCAAGGTGGATCACCACAGAGCGATGAGACGGACGGGGCAGGGACATGGCTGACCAGTTGGGCAGCAGGCCGGGGTTGCTGCAGGATTTCCGGACCCGCGCGGGATTCGCACCGGAAGCGGTGGCGACGAAGCTAGGGGTGGGCCGTACGACCATCTTCAATTGGGAAAATGGTCGTACGGATGGTCCCGACCAGCACCAGTTGAAGGCCTTGGATGAGCTCTACGGTGCAGGCGGTGTGCTGCGCGACCTGTACCTTGCCTTGCGCACGCCCGACGCATTGCCCTCTGGAGGGCAGTGGTACCACAACTTCCAGGGCGAGTCCGGACCGTGCTGGGCGTGGGTGCGCGTGAAGGGCGACAAGCACCGCATCGTGTACGTCGATGCCGGGCCGTTCCGGGCGGAGCAAAAAGTCCAGCCCGGAGCTGGAGTTTTCTTACAAGCGCACGCGTTCGCCCCCAACCCGCCGGTGCACGTGCAGATCGAGGGCGAGGGCTGGGCCGATTTCGGCAAGGGGGTCCTGCCACCCGACATCGGCGCGCCGGTCGTGAACGCGATCGACATCGCGGTGATCGGCCCTCGTGACACCCCCGACTACGCGCTCGTGATGGCCGGGAAATCGTGGTTGCCGTATACGAAGTACAAGGGCATGCCGACCTGGTTTGCCGCTCTGAAGGAGCGCCTCGGCGATCAGGTCGAACGGGCCCGGACTGCTCTCGTGTCCGCCGCGAGGGCGGTGGTGTCCATGAAGACCGATGTCAGCTCCATGCCCGCGTCGCTGGACGAGGTGCCGCGTCACTGGGGTGGCGAGCCGTACCGCCGGCTGAGGGATGCCCGCGGCCTGAGTTTGCAGGACATCGCCGAACTCGCCACCAAGCTGGACGCGTCCCTGCCGCCGGTCACGAAAGACCACGTTCACCGGCTCGAGCACGGCTCGACACCGCGCGTTCCACAGCTGGTGGAGCGCCTTGACGCCGTGCTCGGCGCCGATGGTCGGACGTGCACGGTCGAGGTCACCGACGTCCAAGCCACCGGGCGGCTCACTGCGATCACCTTCCCGACCTACTGGATCGGGCCGGTGTGGGTGCAGTTCCTGCGCACAGGGCAGACGGAGGACAACAACGCCACGCTCTTGTGGAGTCCTTGGCGCAAGAAGCTGACCCTTTGCCATAGCGTTGTGGTGACGACTCGGCGCGCGGAACCGGCACAACCCCCGCTACGGGTAGACCTGCCACCGGGCTGGGAGGTGCGGGCGGGCGTCGGCGTCCACCCGCGGGCAGTAGATGTCCAGGTGGGCTGGGGGCTGATCAACGTCGACCTGGGCTCCGCCGCCCTCGGCCGCTACTTCGCGGTCATGAAGCAGGCTTTCGACGGAGCCCGTCCCCGCTAGAGATCGACCATCCACTGGTCACGGGCGCGGCTGTCCTGCGTCCGGTAGTTCAGCACACCCAAAAACAGGAGGAACCATGCGAGCAACAAAGGTCTTCGTCACCGGGATCGCCCTGATCGCAGGGACGCTCTTCACGGCCACCCCGGCCCATGCGACCTGGAACGACCCCAAGGTCAACGTCAGCGGCCACCTAGACTGCGGTGGCGCGCAGGAAGCGACGTGGGTGTGGTACGAGGCCTCCAACGGCGAGCACGGCTGGGCCGACACGTCGAAGTGGACGTCGGTCAACGGCTGGTGCCGGGCGCATTCCTTAAGCTCATCAAGATCAAGTCCTACCAGGTCAACCTGACCAACGTGTCCAAGGACGGCACTTGGTTGACCATCAAGGTCGGCTGCAAGGGTGTGCTGGGCGGCCCGACCAAGGAGTATCAGACCGGCTTTGGCGTCGACCGGCCGACGTTCGGCCGCGGCGTCACCCAGCACGTCTGCGTCGACGCACCGTTGGGCTGCATCTGGTAGCAGCAGTTCTGGCAGCTACCGCACGCATCTCACGATGACAGCTTGGACCAAGCGGTGCTCGAAAGTTCGCTACTACGCGTCGTGCCCTCGCCCGAAGTTCGGGGAGGGCACGACGTCGCTTCTCGCGAGACGGTGCCTGCGTCAACAGGGGAACCGTCAACCCGCGCTTCGCCGCAGCCATGCAGTGATGCCGTGGGTCCCAGCGTGGACAGTTTCCTGACCTCCGAGCTGGTGATGACGAGCTAATCAGCGTATCCCCTGGCAGGCAACAGTTTTGGAATCTTGGAATCCGTTGTAACTCTCTCACCTGCGACTTAGGCTCGATCGAGGCACTTGGCAGGCGCCTGTCAAGCTTCACGGAATCCGAGCTATTAGAATAATTTAGGATCTTTTTGGAATAACTTGTAAGATTTTGGAGAAGTAGGTTCCGCGCACCTGCTCGCGGAACCTAAAAAATTGTGTTTGGACTGTGGACCAATCGTTTTGCCCAGGCAATGATGAGGGGTGGCGTCACGCTTTAGAGGTCGTAACGCCACTTGCCGACGGCAGCGTCAACTGCCCGACGCGAGTGTTCCGCCTCCTGCATCGCCGATGCAGCAGCCGCAGCCAGCGGGTGGGACGGTCGAGCTCGTGGACCGTCCCACCCGCTCTCGCAGTGACGGAGACCGCAATGGCCGTTCGAGGTTTGGTCCCAGTTCCCGCACCGCCTGCCCGGTCGTCGGGTAAGACACCGATGCTGACCACCCAGGTCGTGTGGCTGATCGGTCTAGTACTCGGCCTGGGCGCCGTGATGACGCTGGTCGGGCACGTGAACGTGCTCCTCGCGTTCGGGCTGCCCGTGGCGGTCGTGATCGCCATCCTGGGCGCAATCGGGATCGGCAGGGCCACGAACACGATGTACCGCGATGTCCTCGCGTTCTTCCAGCAGGGCGGCAACGACGGCCGAGGCACGCCATGACCAGGGTCAGCGTGGTGCGGCCGCAGAAATCCACCACCCCGCGTGCCAGCACGCAGCGGCCTGCCGTAATCAAGAACGACCCCCCGGTCGTCCAGGCTGGGACGATCGGGGTGGCCCATTTACGCAACGCCAGCCCAGGCAGGTACATCCCGGCGGTGCCAATCCACGCCTCGGAGTTGCAGGCGACCAGCGTCTCGGAGTTCCTGAACCTGCTACGGGAACTGCTCAAGCGGTCGGGCGTGAACCGCAAGCGGATCGCCGAGCGCTCCGGCATCCCACAGTCCACGGTGTACCACCTGCTCAGCCCCAAGACCACCACGCTACCGACGAAGATGGTGCAGGTACGGATGTTGGCGGCGGCGTGCGGCCTCGCTCCGACCGAGGTGGAGCGGGTGTCCCGGTTGTGGATCGAACTCCGCGAACTGCCCAAGATTGCCGCAGCGGACACCGACGCCGTCGGTGTCGACCAAGCCGTCGAACCACCCTCTGATCAGCATGTGGTTCGCCCCATGCTCAAGAAACGGCGCGCCATGAAGCTCATGAAGAGGAGCCTCCCGACCCAATTGCTCCCGATGTTCTTCATCTTGGTGCCGATACTGCTGAGTGTGATGATGATGGTGATGTCCGAAATGTCCGAGAGAGGCATCATCGCCCTTCCCGTCGTGATCTCCGTCGCGGCAGGGATGACGGCCGTGTACCGCTCTTGGACCAAGCCGAAGGTCATGGTCGTAGAGCAGCACACGCTGTCCGACGGGACGGTCAGGACGTTGGAGCGGTACGAACGCTCGAACGGGTCATTCGGATACCTGGATCGGACCGTGGACCCCGAAGGACGGGTCAGCTTCTCCCAGTGCGATGAGTGAGACCTGCATCCGTCATTGATCTAGATCGGATGCTTTGGGGGCGTTGGTAAAGGTTGACGGCGCCCCCAAAGCGTTTCGATGGGTTATCCACAGTCTTGCCATATCAAAAATCGAACATATGTTTGATTTGACTTTCGATAAGTGACCCCTACCGGAAGTGAAACGATACAGTCTCGAAAATCACTTTCAGGAGCGACGTGCAGACCAGACCGGACAGGGCGAGCCGATCCAACCAAGAGTACTTGGATTCGCCCTAAGTGTTTCGAAAGACTATTAAAGACGGAAACCGCTACTAGTAGCCGATTTGGCTTTTTCTAGTCATGCTGGCTCCATGCTTCCTCCGCGCGACCGCATCGACGACCTGGCTCTGCTCGTCCACCCCGTCCCTCTCCCCGGCGAGGTCGATCCGCCCGAACTGCTCGACGACGCCCGCGACGACATCGCCGACCGCCGCCGGGAGTACGCCGACAACCTGCGCGCGATGACCGACGACACCGGCGAGGACTCGCTGCTGGTGGTCCTGCGCGCCGCGGCACGGCACCGCGATGTCAACGACCGCCGCATCCGCGACCTGCTCGCCTACGGCCGGCACTGCACCGGCACCCGCCCGGACTACACCTGGGACGCTCTCGCGGCCGCCGCGGGCATGCCCTACTCCACCGTCCGTAAGGCCATCGACCCTGACGACGTCGACCGAGTCCGCGACCTCCTCGGCGGCGGCCGCGCCGCCCCGCCGACCATCGACAGGCACGTCCCGTTGCGCCACGAGCACCTGGTGGACCTGGCTACGCGGATGAACTCCGTGCTGCGGCCCGCGACGCTCGGCCCGGACACCCCGCCGCTAACCTCGATCGCCTGGCTGACCCACCAGATCATCAGCTCGCTGGTCGACCTGCTCGACCCGAACCCGTCCGCAGACATCGACCGCGCCGAACAATTGCACGGCTTGGCCGCCTACGCCGACACCATCCGCCACCACGCCCACCAGCAATGGGCTGGCGAAACCGAAGACGTCGACCTCGCAGCCTTCACCGACGGCCGCGCGGCAGCCGAGACTCATCTGGGTATCGCCGCCCACGTCGAAGCCGCGACCCTGACCCTGGTGCTGCCCGACGGCCGGACCCGGATGACGGTCGAGATGAGTCCGGCCAGGCACCGCGACCCGGAACCGGAAGGTTGGATCCGCTGGCAGGGCGACACGCCGCTGGCCCCGGTCGACGGCGCCCGACACCTCGCCATCTCCTCGGCACTGACCATACTCAGCGAAGTCGTCACCGCCGCCTTGCCGACGGAACTGCGTAAGCAGAACGGCTAACCGCCATCACAGTCACTCGACAGCGGGGAGGAACCGCTGCAACTCTGGCGGTACACCACGGTCGAACCGCACAGACTCGAAGTTGGCGTTGTCGGTGAACGTCGCCGAGCTGAAGTAGGCGTTGTCGGTGAACGCCGCCCAGCCGAAGTAGGCGACGCTGGCGAACGTCGCCGACCTGAAGTTGGCGTCGCCGGCGAACGTCGCCGAGCTGAACCGGGCCGTCCGGGTGATGCAGTGGTTCAAGTCGAAGTCGATCAGGTGGGCGCCGGTGAGGTCAAGGTCGGTGTCGGGCCAGAACGCGGCCACAGGCTGGGAGCCGTCACCTGGTCGCAGGTGGTCTCCCAGGATGCGTTGGGCGGCGACCCGGACCTCACGTTCCTGGACCCGCTCGCGGTACACGACCACCGCCGCCTCGTACTCCGGCCCGGTCTCCGGCTGCGGCGGGTCGCCGGGGAGTTCGAACGGCATCCGCAGGTAGGCGCAGAACACGCGGACCACGGTCGGCCGCTGGTCGAGGTTGTCCTGGGCCAACCGTTCCAGCGCGTACAGGCCACCCAACCGGACCGCGGCCTTGTCCGACCCGAGCTGCTCCACCGCTCTGGCGAACAGGTCGGTCACCCGCCGCGCGGCCGCGTCCCGCTCGGTGGCCTCGGCCACCCGCTCGGCGTGCAACCGGTTGATCTCCGCGACCCGCACCGCGTGCGCCTGGACGTCGACCGCATGCGCCTGGACGCGTTCCCGCTGCTCCAGTTCGCGTTTGCGCTCCTCGAGCTCCAACTCTTGGGTGCGCTGGCGCCGGGCGGCCAGGTAGAGCGCGAACAACCCGCCGCCACCGACCGCGATCGACGCGGCGAGCTTGAGCACGTCCAAGTACGCGGCGGCCTTCTTATCCGAGTCGACGAACGCCAACCCGTCCACCCACCGCCACAACAGCGCCGACGCGACCGCGGCAGCGCCCAGCACCAGCACGGCGACCACCGGCACCGTCCACCGCGGCAACGGCGCCCGCGCCACCGGACTCGATAAAGTCGGGACTATAGAGGTGTTCTCGGAGTCGACCATGTTCGTACGATCGCCTGCCCCATGCCCAGCGCTACACCTTAGATGAGCATGACCAGCGTCCATCGTCGAACCGATCGGAGCTTCGGGATGTCGCCACGACAAGGACCAAGTGGTCTGAAATCCGGGAAATTCTCCGCCATGAGTTCGATTCCGTTTGCCAGATGGATCCGGGTCTCCTCCGGGGCAGCGGCCGGTGACGATTCGGATGACTTCGTGCCCGAAGCGGGCAGAATCTGCTGTTGACGAGGTCGAGACGGCAGTGCTCTTCGTCTCTGGGCTGGAACTGTCGGACAAAGTGAATGGCATGGCAACGAAGCCGATAGCCATCAGTGTCAGATATACGACGGCTTTACGGGGCGGGTTTCGGTCATGAGATCAGGGTCCACCAGCACGGGCTAGGGTTGACGCGCTACGTGTGCCCTGACGGGTGAGATTGTTCCGCCCGATGACCGAACGAAGTCGAGTTCGAGCCACGACCGGAACGAGCGACGAGCACCGCTTGGGCCGGGCCAACATCTCAAGGCTTCGGCCGGTCGTCGTGGAGCGGCCCACCGCGACGAGGCCTGATCCGTCACCCCATCACGACCAACTGCAGCACGACAATGTCATATTTCTTGGTCAACTGCCTATAGAGAGGGGGCGCTAGCTGACGGGGTCGCCCAGGATCTCGCTGATATCAAGGGTCTTGCTGATCATTAGAATCTGCATGCGCTTGTGGTCACGCCAGTTCTGCACGGTCCGCTCGAATTCCATAAGGTCGGGATCGCAGTACTGGACCCTCAGGCGGAGGTTCTGCACGTCGTCCCCCTCTGCTGGAATCGGGAAAAAGATTATCGAGAAGGCGGACTCCGAGGTCTGCAGCGCGGCCACGCCCAGCCGCCATGGCTTCTCACCTGCCGCGATGAGGAAGAAGTGGAGAGCTTGGCCGACGTAGTAGAGGTGCTCCGCAAAGCTACCGCTGCTCTTCCATGGATCTAGAAGCGTCGCTCTGATATGAGTGACGAGCGGGCCGCACATCTGCACGAAATCCAGCAGCGGGATGTCGGGACGGTCTTCACGCAGAAGACGAACGAGTGCGAGCACACTCGCGCGGGACCGCTCAGCCGTATGTGCGCCGCGATCATGGGTGCTGTCGACCACGAGCGTTCTGGTAAGAACTGCGGGCACTGTGAGCTGGTCGTTTTCGATTCTGACCAGGTAGTGGTCCATCAATGTGCGCAGAGCCGAGCGTGCAAGAATTCGCACGTGGGCGACGTTGGCGTCCTGGAGACCTCGGTGGTTGGCGATGGCCTGCACCACGAACGCGGTGGGAATGGGGCTCGGGTCGAGATATACCAGCAGCTCCAGCACCTCGCGGGCGTCCGAACTGAGGCGATCGATCGCCGTCCGATACAGACCTGTCAGCGACGGGAATCCGTCCGCCGTGTCGAGAAGTCCCGCGATGGTGCGACCCAGATCGCGGCGGAACTCGCTGACATCGGCCTGGTCCTCGGCGATCAGGGCGGCGGCAACGAGCAAAGCCAACGGGTGGTGTCCCAGGTCATGGGCGAGAGAGGCAGCGTCTGCAGGCGTGATGTCCGGGAGCACCAGTGACAGTAAGGCAGCCGACTCGGCCGGCTCCAGCTCACCGACCTCGACGTGGTCGACATCGCGCAGGCGGCGTGTGGTGGTCAGCACGACTGTCGTGTCGGTCTTGGTCTGGGTCAGGAACCGTGCGAGTTCGGTGTCCACCGCGTCCTCGATCACCACGAACCGGGGATTGTTCGGCGAGAGCATCAGTTCCCGCAGTGAGTGCGTCGGCACGTGATAGTTGATGTCCTGAATGGACAGTCGCAGCAGTTCGGTGATGATCGATTGCTGGAGCGCCTCCTGGCTTGAGCCGATGAGTCGCACGACCGATGAACCGGCAGCCCGGTATTTTTCGGTGAGCCGCCGTGCCAGCGTCCGCTTGCCGACGCTCGGCAGGCCAGCGAAGGCGATCACCGGCTTTCGGGCATTCACCAGTTCCCGAAACCGGCCCTCCAATCGCGGGCGGGATACGAATGGTTCCGCCTCGGCTGGAACAGCGACGAGCATGCGCCGACGCTTCTCCACGAGCGCGAGAACTGCTTCCGCTACATCGATGAAGCGCTGACGTCTATCCTGCGACTTGCGATATTTGCTGTGGCTGATGCCCAGCACGCCTGCCGCAGCCGTCTCACGCGCGGTGAGATTGGCTTTGTCGGTAGGCGTTCCCGATGCACCCAACGCGATGATCAATGCCTTTCTCTCGGCGTCGGTGTAGCGCTCGGTGACCGGTTCGAAGTCGATGGCGCCCTGCAGTAGCGCGCTGACCACTTTGCTGGCGCGCGGACGGGCACCGACGACGAGGTTCGCAGTGTCCGCCAGCAGCAACAACGGAGCGATCCGGGCATCGTCGTCGCCCAGGTGAGGCACGCCCTTTGTCCGGATGTGTTCGAGCACTTCGACGACATGGTCCAGCTGCACGCTCACTCCGATCACATATTGGCCAGGATCCTGTCAGAGATGCTGCGTCTTCCTTGACAGCGTGGGACATGAGCCGGCTCGCACCATTGTCCACACCACCGCCAGGAGATACCCATGACCAGCACCAACCCCCGTCGCGGCAGCCGACGGGCCCGCCTCGTTCTCATGGCCGCGGCCGTGCGCGGTACCTGCGCCGGTGTGGTGCGCGCCGTCGCCGAGTACCTGCTCGACCTGTTCTGACAGTGAGGGCCGGGGATCGTTCAAGACGATCTCCGGCTCTTCATTCCGCTATCGCGCCAGCCCTGAACGGGGTTAGCTCTGCGCCGAATCTTCACCCGAACAGCAGCACCCTCACCTGCACTCCGGACAACCTTCCAGGCTTCCGGGTAGACCGAAACTCGGAAGTATCTGGTCAGTCTCATGGTGGACGCGCTACGGGTGGGTAGAGCGTGGTGGCGGGGGCCTCGGCAGCAGAGCTCGGTCGGATGGCCACCATCGGGGCGGGTACAGCCGGTGTCCAAACAGTGGTACATGTTATAAATCAATCGTTTCTCGACATGATCCACAATTGCAGGTCCGAAACCCGTCCGGCGGGGGGCGAAGTGTTGCAAAAGGTGTTGAGAAATCGGTGTGTTCAACAAGTCGCCGACCGCCCTTTTTCATAAACTCTGGGGTATGACGCGTACCTGGCCTCCGTCCGACGACTGGTGTGAGGCGGCACCTCGCTGACCTGCGATGCGGCATCTAGTGTCACCAGGTAGGCGACACTCATTGTCAGTAGATCTGGTCCGCATCTTGCTTCTGGAGTGTCGGTAATGTCGCCTCAGCACTGACGTCCTGGTTGGTCCACTTCTTCGCCTCGTTGAGCTCGGGTTGCCGTTGCATCGGATGGACGACAATGCCGATAAGTTAAGAATCCAAGTTGATCTTCTGATGTCGCGATACGCAGGCCGCCTGCCTGCATGTTGATCTTGAAAGGCCTTAACTTACTGGCATTGGGATGGACGAATGCGGATGGATTGGCCTCTGAGCTGCGGTAATGCCCAACTCCTTAAAGTCGGAGCCGGGTTATGTGTGAGGGCTTGGCGTTGGATCAGACCTATTCGATGAGGAGGTAGAGGTCGTTCACGGATGGGATGACAGCCAACTCGGAGTCAACCGCAGCAGCGAACAGGTAGTGTTGATCATCGGGGCGTACTCGCCCGCAGTCGGATCGCTGTTCAAGGAGCAGGCATGAGCCAACCGATGGGATGGGCGCCGAACGGTGCTCCGTGTTTCGCCAGCGGTACCGCGCCGTCGTTTTTATGGATGGAGAAGCAGCTGCGCGAGCATGGCCTCCGGCCCGCTACCGGCGTCGCGGATGCGTTCGTCCAGTCGCAGCACGGTCCGGCGGCGCTCTACCTGATCACCACATGTGTCCTGGAGAACCCGGACGCGTGGCCACCGCTTCGTCCCGCCGATGACGCGCCCGCGGCGAGCACGCCGCCACGATGATCATGGCGAGCAGTCGACTTGATAATCGCCGGGCGACCACGGCGCTTGCGCATGAGCGCACCGGTGGAGCAGGACTGTGACCGGCGCCGGTTTCCCGGAGGTACCGGAGATCGAGAAGGCCTGTCGCACAGCCTATCGGGCGCTGTCGGCTCTCGTCCCTGGCTGCGTCACCGCCGAGGAGGAGTCGTCGCTGCCGGAGATCCTCTCCCAGTTCGGGTTTCTGGTCGACCGGGCCGATCTGGTGATCATCGGTCAACTCGGCCCGGCGGTGTCCTGGCAGGCACCGCCCCCAGGAGACGACTTCGACTTCGACCTGATGATGTCGGGCGTAGACCTCGACGACGACTTCCACACCTTCGGTGACGTCCGGCTCGGCGATGATGTGTTCACCGGCCCGGCCCGGACGTGGTACGACAGCCCGCTCAACCGTGCGGCTCTGGCGTACAAGCGACTGTGCGGATGGGATTTCGCCCCCGGTGAAGCGGGCGTGTGGTTGGTGATGCTGGCACCGATGTCCGCCAGCGGCGGAGAGGACGGACCGTGGTTCTACGGCGGACGGCTCGTCGGCTTCTTGGTGGTCTATGACCGCGACGAGGACGGGATCTATGAGTCGATCGGTCACATCTGGACCGCGACGGCCTGGCAGCGTCGCGGAATCGCCCGCCGTTTGCTGGCCGAGGCACGGTCACGGTTCACCATCACCACCATCGAGGAGCCCCTCACCAGTGCCGGTGCCGCGTTGCTGAAGCGCTGCTGATCCGGCCATTGCGGTTTCCTTAAGGACCCTGTTGTGGTGGCTGGCATGACCATCATTCGTCAACGGCGAGTCGTTCGATCACGCGTTGCTGTCCTGCTCGATAGGCAGGCCGTAGCGGCCTCGCGTAGCGCAGGCGGAAGATAGCGATCGGCGTTACTGACCCTGATCAGCACTCGCTGGTCGATGGGATGCCACGCGGTGACCGACTGCCGAGTCCCTTCAACCTGCTGCGAGACGTAGTCGAACTTATACATGTCCGTTATCTCCAGCAATGTCGGTGGCATGTGAGAAGCTGATGGCAATAAGCCGAGGATCGAAAAGGTGATGCTCAGTGGTCGAACTACACCCTTCGACGTACCTGCAAGCGGCAGCATGGGTGCCCGACGACGACCCGGAGCGTGCCTGGTCGGATGCCGCCGACCTCGCTGCGAACTGGATCTGGGGGCGTAGTGAGATCGAAAAAGTAACGCCCCTCCTGGTGACTAATACCTTCCAGAATGGTGTGGGCATCGGATGCCTAGACGAGATGGCTCGTCGTGGCGGTCAGGCCACACCGCAGGGTAAGCAACGGTTTGATCGCGGTCCAGTATTGGTCTACGTGCCGGATGCCCGGACGCTGAAGTTCGCTCTCGATCTCGCCCACGGCTAC
The DNA here is from genome assembly GCF_003002815.1 of Umezawaea tangerina. Lineage (GTDB taxonomy): Bacteria > Actinomycetota > Actinomycetes > Mycobacteriales > Pseudonocardiaceae > Umezawaea > Umezawaea tangerina. The sequence continues at coordinate 12,254 of NZ_PVTF01000014.1, forward strand.
TCCCTTGCGATAGTGGAAGCGGTAGGCTTCTCGATTGCCGAGTGGGCGGCAGGCGCGGGAGCCATTAACCTGCTCGACGGCACCACGAGTACCAGTGGCATTCCGGCGGACGTCAAAGCCGACCTCGATCACGCGGTGTTCTTCGGCGGCAATAATGGTTGGACCGGGCCGCATGAAAAACAGCACGCCAGTTCTCACCTCGAAACCCATGTCCAGTCCGGCCGACTCACACCAGAACAAGCAGCATCCTACGTCATATCACAGGGCGTTTCCGACGCGGGAGCCAAAAGACTGCGCCGACTTCTCGAGAAGTCGGCATAGCACATGCAGGAGCTTTATGATCGCGCGTTTGCACGCCTCGGCCGCGTGGCTGTCAAGCGGCAGGAATTCGCTCAGTGCTGGGCGAGTTACATCTCGATGCACCAATGGGACATTGATGTCCGGGACATCGATGTTACCGAGGTTCTACTCGTTGGCCCGTCGCGGAGCGGACGGAACCCTGCCGTGCGAACTCGGCCGCGACCGGGAACTCGTAGGTGCCGTACGGGTTGACGTGTGCGACGACCATGCTGTGCTGCTCAGCGTTCAAACTCGTTGAATCGTAGCTTATCTATTCTGCTGCAAGTAAAGACGCGAACCACAGGTGGTGGCGATCGGCGACAATCGACTCAAATAGATTCGCCGAATCCATCGTCATTCTATTCCGCCGGGCGGGTCGATCCGGCGTAGTCGTCGCCGTTGTACCGGTAGTTCGCGATCTGCACTGGCTGCCCGAAGGTCGGCGCGTTGATCATCAACCCGCCGCCGATGTAGAGGCCGACGTGGTGGATGTTGCCGGGTGTGCCGTAGAAGACGAGGTCTCCCGGCAACAGTGGCTGACCGGCCGGGACGCGCGAGCCTGCGTCGAACTGGGTCTGCGCGGTGCGCGGCAGGCTCACCCCGGCGGCGTCGTAGGCGGCTTTTGTGAGCCCGGAGCAGTCGAACCCCGCATCGCCTCCCGCTGGCCCGTTGCCGCCCCATATGTAGGGCAGCCCGCGTTGCCCGCAGGCGTAGTTGATCGCAGCCAGGGCGATGGCATTGGGGGCCTGGATGGCGTTGCAATCGCCGTTGCCGACGCTGCTGGCGGCGGCCTCGGCGTATTCGGCGGCCTGCTCGAGGACCATGTCGACGTACCAGTCGGCGTGGTTGTAGGAGAAGATCGCCGCCCGTAGGTCGCCTCGACGTACTCCGTTGTCGCACAACATGAAGGTTGCGGCGTGGATGGCGTCGTGCGGGTTGTACCGAGAGGGCGGCGAGGCGCCGCCGGGCGGGATCTGGTGTGCGGCGATGACACCGTTGAAGGTCGGCGCGAGGAACTGCATCGGCCCGCCGGCCCCGGCGTAGTTCTCGCCCTCATGGACACCGGGCAGCGAGGACCGGCCGTGGTCGGTCTCGACCTTACCGATCGCGGCGAGCACGGTCCAGTCCAGCCTGGGGCAGTCTGGGGCCGCGGTGACGTAGAGCAGGCAGTACTCGGGCGGAATGTCGGCGATCGGTGTCGTGCAGTCGGCGATGGTGTTCGACGAGCTGCCGAACAGCGCCTCCACCACCGAACTCACGCCCATGCCGAGGAGGATGGGGATGAGCAGCAGTACGGCCGCGGCGCCGATGGTGATTTTGGCGAGCACGTTCTCACCGCCTCCCCGGCCGACTGGCCCCGCGCGAGGCCCGTGGGCTGGTCGAGGTGGGCGGCATCGGCGAGGGCGGTGGCGTCATCGGCTGCGGCGAGTCCGCTCCCGCCGGACCTTCCTCGGTGGGCGTGACCGGCGGCGGCACGTGCGGCCAGGTGTCGGGCAGCCCAGACAGCGCCCGCCTCGACGCTCCGGCGGCGGCGTGCAGCGGTAGCCAGACCTCGTCGGCCGGGCTCGGATGGGTCGCGTCGGGGTTGAGCAGTTCGGCCGCCGAGGTGGCGACCGGGACCGAGCGCCGGTCGTCGAGCTCGCGCCACACCTTCGCGAGCAGCTGGCGGGCGGCGGCCTCGCGCCGCAAGGTCGGCAGCCACACCAGCAACGGCGTGGTGATACCGGTGGCTTGTGCGAGGGCGGCGTAGCCGGCCAGTTTCCCGGCGACCTTGTTCAGCGGCTCGGTGCCGAAGTCGTACTCGAGAAACCACTCGACCTGCCGGTCACCGTGCTGGTCGTGGTACCTCCAGCGGCCGTAGCCGTCGGGTTTGATCAGGTCGCCGAAGTGGCGCGCGCAACGGGTCTCCGACCACCACGCCACCAGCTCCCCCTGTTCGCCGGACCGGGGGTTGCGGGCTCGGTCGACCAAGGCGGTGAACCACTCGTTGACGCCGACGGTGTGGGCCAGGCGCAAGCTGTGCGCGACGCCGAAGACCCGGTCGTGCCGGTAGCCGAGTTCCTTGACGTCCAGGCCGTCCTCGGCGGCGAGCACGGCCGCGCCGGCGGGCGCCAGGACGTAGTGCATGGGTGCGGTGCCGAGGGTGACGAAAGGCTGGAAGCGGTCGACGACACCCCAGAGGTAGAGCTCACGCAGCCGCATCCGGCCGGAGCGGAAGCTGGGAAAGGCCAGAGCGGTGATCTGGTGTGCCGTGAGGACCTTGTGTTCCCACAGCATCCGGACGATCCACTTGTCGCGGGGGGTAAGCCGCCACGCCAGCACAGCTTGGTGCTCGGCGGTGTTCGCGACACGGGGGGTGGGCCGGGTGGGCTTGTGGCCGCGCAGGGCGCGCTGGCGGGTGGGGTTAGTGATCATGGTGGGCACCTCCGAGTGGGCAGAGCGAAGCCGCCCCGGCGCGAGGTGCGCCGGGGCGTGGTGGACAGGCGGAAGGGGCGGAATAGGGGTGCGGTCAGCCGTTGCGGCGGGGGTCGGCGCTACGCGGGCGCGCGACGGCCTCGCTCCGGTTCGTAGGTCGGGCCGAGCCCGAGGTGCCGCAAGGCCGGGTGCTGGCGTTTCCGACGCCACCCGTGGCGGTCTCGGTCGCGCGAGTGCGAGCCGTGCGGCGCGCCACGCCGCGGATCTCCCGTGCCCGGCCGGGGACGGCAACCGGGAGGGGTTGGGTGAGCATGGTGAACGGCTGGGTTTCCTCGCCGTTGAGCACGAGGCGGACGGCCGCGTGGTAGACGCCGAGGTGGGCGAGGTCGTGATCGGACAGCCGCGGCGCGGTGTGGCGGGACAGCTCGCGCGAGTCCTCGGGGCTGGCGTTGAAGAAGATCTTGCTGCGGGCGTTGGTGGACATGCCTTCCCGCAGTTCGCGGGGAAGTTGGCCGAGGTGCTGGTGGGCCAGGGTCATCGCGACCCGGAACCCGCGGGCTTCGGCGAGCATGTCCTCGATCGGATAGGGCAAGTTGAGGAAGTTATGACACTCGTCGATCACCATTGAGGCGTCCCGCCGCTGCCGTTGCGGGGTACGAGCCCGTCCAGTGGTGGCCTGCCAGGTGCGGGCGACCACCAGCGACCCGACCAGCCGGGTGGTCTCCTCACCCAACGAGCCCTTAGGGATGCGCACCAGACAGATCCCGCCGTCCAAGACCTCGTTCATGTCCACTGTAGAGTGACCGCCCGCGATCGCGTCACGGACGAAGGGCCGCAACAGGAACGCGCGGAGCTTGTTCATCAGCGGGCTGATGACCTGGGAGCGGGAGGAGTCGGTGAGTTCCTCGTACCAGGACCAGAACCCGCGCAGGACGGGGTCGGTGACCCCGGCGATGACCCGGCTGCGGAACGCCTCGTCCGTGAGCAGCTTGGGCAGGTCCGCCAGGGTGGCGACGCCTTCCTGGGTGCGCAGGGTGAGGCAGGCGGCGCGCATGACGTCGTCGGTACGCGGGCCCCAGAACGCCGAGTAGACCCGGCGGAAGACACTGACGAGGTTGTCGACGGTCAGGTCGGTCTCCCCGCCGTCGAGCGGATTCAAGCAGGGCGGCCGGGACTTGCTGTCCGCATCGAAGATCACGACTTGATCGGCCGCCGACTTGGGAAGGCGGGACAGGACATCGGTGACGAGGTCGCCCTTGGGGTCGATCAGCACGATCCCGCGTCCGGCCTCGGCGTCGGCCAGGATCATGTTCCCCAGCAGTGTGCTCTTGCCGGAACCGGTGGCACCGATGACGTGCAGGTGGTGTCGCGCGTCGGGGACTCGTAGGGCGACGGGGCGCTGGTGGCCGGTGTCGCTGACCCCGAGCGGCTTGGCCTCCGGCCCTGGGGCCGCGATCCCTGGCGGCGGGGCGATGGCGCGGGCTCCGGCACGTTGGATGCCGGGGATGGCCTCGTCGGTGGGCAGGTGCGCGATCGCCGCCAGCTCGGGCACCGACAAAAGGTCGCCACGTCCGAGCCGCCGGGAGTCGACCACGACGCCGGGGTGGCGGACGCGGTGGCGGGTGTAGTGGTTGTGCTCTGTGTAGGAGGCGAACGACGCCGCCAAGGCGTGCGCCCGGCCGCGAGCGACCTCCCGCGCCCGGCGAACTTCGCCCTCGTCGGCGTCGGCAGGCAGCAGGGTCGCTACGGCGTAGCGGATGACGGTCTCGAACTGGCTGCCACGCTGCTTGCCGACGATGGCGCGGTTCTGTGCGGCATATTCCAGCGAGGTCTGCGGGTCGCTGTACAAGGCTCCGGTCTTCGACCGCGCTGCAGCCGTCCGCCGTGAGCGGCTGCCGGTGCCGGGGGTGACTGCGTCGAGCAGCCGGCCGACCAGCCGGGTCGAGCCTCCGGTGTGGACTCGACGAGCGGCGCGGCGCGCCTGCTGGACGCGGCGGCCGGTGACCGGCCGGGCCAGCACCTGTACACAGGCGTACTCCTCACGCCCCAGTCCGACCGGCGCGCCGATCAGCGCGCGGATCGGGTCGGCGTCGAAGGCGCTGCGCAGCGGCAACGCCTCCGGCCGGGCCAGCCGCAATTCACCGCCGACCACCAGCCGTCGCTGACTCTTGCCCGGAGTCGGCAGGGGTGGCTCGGCCAGGCCGACGCGGGTGTGTGCGCCGGGCCAGGCTGCCTCGACGGCGCGTTCGACCAGGCCGGGTGGGATGACGCCGGGCACCCACAGCCGGATCGCGACCCCGGCTTCGGAGAACACGTACTCGCACGCCACGTGCGGCTGGCCGGTGAACGCCCGCCGCCACCCAGGGCGGAGCAGGCCGACGAGGTTGGACCACAACGCGGCGCCGCCCGCGGGATCCACTGTGGGCGGGGCGAGCACGGTGACCTGGCGGGCATCAGCCAGCAGCAGTTCGTGGCAGCGGCGTGCCCACCACCGTCGGCCGAGCACGATCCCGGTGATGAGCACCGCGAGGACCGGCGCCGCGATCGGGCCCCTGTCCAGGGCGAGGTTCCGCAGCCGTGTCAGCAATGCGAGCAGGGCACCGCCGGGGTCGCGCAGGTAGTCCTCCATCCACCCGGCGGCGACAGCGGTCGACGAATGCGTGGACGGCATGGTGAGAGGTGGTTGCGGTGGCTGGTCAAGGCCAGCCGATATCCAGGTCAGTGGTCGGGGCAGCATGAACGAATCCCTTCACGGGAGATGTACGAGGCGGTGGTGCGCGCGCAGTCAGACGGCGTCGAGGTGGACCTGGTCGTCGGAGCCGAACTCGTCCTCGTCGGTGTCGTCGAAGCCCAGGTCGACGAACGCGGCCTCGGCCTCGTCGACCGGTCCGGCGGTGTCGGCGTAGGCGGCGAGTTCGGCCGGGTTACTGGTGACCAGGTAGTGCTCGGTCGGGGAGGCGATGCTCTGGAACGCCACCCGCTGCGTACCCGCAGACAACAGGCCCTGGCCGCGGTCGGCCGAGAGCAGGAACGCCCGCTCCCCGGCGGACAGGTCGAAGGTCCGGGTGATCTCGTCGATCGCCTGCGAGGCCTGCCGCAGCAGGATCTGCGTGGCCGCGTTCGCCACGACCGCCTTGCCCAGATCGCTGCCGAGCACGTCGGCGGTGTCCTGGGTCGCCACGGTCAGACCCGCCCAGTGCTTGCGCGACGCCTTCGCCATCCGGAACAGGAACTCGGCGCCGGACTTCTCCTTCATCAGCAGCCACGCCTCGTCCACCACGACCAAACGCGGGCGGCGGATGGCCGGGTTGGACACCCGCCGCCACACCGCGTCCAGCGTGAGCAGGGTGCCGATGCCCTTGAGCTCGTCGGGAAGGTCACGCAGGCTGAACACGGTGAGGTGGCCTTCGGGATTGATGCTGCTGGGCCCGTCGAACAGTTGCTTGAAAGCGCCCTCGGCGAACGGGTGCAGCCGCCCCACCAGCTCGCCCGCGGCCCGGTCGCCAGCCTGCCCGGCGACCGCGAGCTGGTCCCGCAAGACCGACAATGTCGGGGACGGGCGGGTCCACGTCCGGGCGTCGGCAGTGATCCCCACGCTCTGGTACGTCGCGGCGATCGCCCGGTCCAACGCCGCCCGCTCCGCTGCCTCGGACTCGCCTCCGATGAGGACGGCGATGACGGTGTGCAGGAACAGCGACCGGCGCACGAGCGCGTCTTTCGGGGCGGTGCGGCGGCCGTCGGCGCGGGTGTGGATCGGTAGGTCGAAGGGGTTGAGGCGGACTCCTCGCGCGCCGAGGTGGACGTAGGTGCCGCCGACCGCGGCGGCCAGCCTGGCGTACTCGTCCTCGGGGTCGATGACGGCGATCTCGATGCCCCGGTACAGCGACCTCAGCAGCTCCAGCTTGACCAGGTAGGACTTGCCCGCGCCGGAGCGGCCGAGGATCACCGAGTTGTGGTTGTGCATCCCGTCGCCGAACCGGTCCCAGTGCACCAAGCCTTGAGAGCCGACGTTGTAGCCGTAGAGCACCCCGGACGGCGCGGCCACGCTGGTCGGGTCCGGTGCGGGGAGGTCGGGGCTGGTGAACGGGAACGCCGCGGCCAGCGCCGAGGTGTCGAAGGTGCGCCTCATGCCGATCAGGTCCAGCCCCATCGGCAGCGTCGACACCCAACCCTGGAGGCTGCGGTAGGTGGTGTGCTTGGCATCAAGCAGGAGGCTCGCGCACAGCGACCGCAGCGCGGCCGCTTCATCCGCGAGGATCGTCTCGGAGACGGCGTGGATGGTCAGGTAGAGCCCGACCCGAAACAGCTTCCCCTCACCGCGGGCCACCTGCGAGGACAGGTCGTAGGCGTCCTCGGTGGCCGCCTCGACATGGGGATCGAATAGGCGGCCGTGCTCCGCGGTGTGACGGCGCCCGGACTCCAATTTCGCCAACTGCTTCTTCAACCGCGACGCGGCGGTCACCGGGTCGATCGGCTCGATGTGCACCGACACGTCCAAGCGGCCGGGGTAGGTCAGCAGCGGTGCCAGCCAGCCGGGATGCACCTCGCGCGGGAATCCGATGACGGCGAAGCTGGAGACCCATTCACCCCCCACCTCCAAGTGCCGCGCGGCCACCGACAAGGCATCGGGAGTGAACGCGGCAGCTGCCGAGGTGGCCGGACTGTTGCTGTGTCGTGTGCGGGAGGCCATCAGGACCGCCCACCCTCATCGCCGTCGTCCTCGTACTCCCAGTCGTCGAAGTCCTCCTCTTGACCCGCTTGCGCTAGGCCGGGTGGGAAGAGTGAGCCGTCATCGAAGTCTCCCTCACCGAGACCGGCACTGGAGGTGGTGATGACCTCGTCCGCGCCGGCCAGCCCCGCGGAGGGCGGCAGCAGGCTGTCGGGATTGCACGCCGACGCCAGCACCGACGTCGCCTGACCGGCATCGAGCGGGGTGACCACGATCCCGGCCGGGGACAGCAGTTCGATCGCCTCGCCGAGGCGACGCACCAGACGCGATTCCGCCGCTCGGCGGGTTCCGGTGTCGACCTGCTCACCGGACTGCTTGCGGTGCCTGCCGGCCATCGACCCGAGTACCGCCAACGGGCCGGGCCCGCCCAGGCCGTCGGTGGGGGAGGCGACGCCGAGTGGTTCGCGCAGCACGAGCAGGACTTGGCGGCGCAGCAGGTCGGACTGCTGTCCGAGCTGGGCCAAGTAGTCGGCGTGCTCGACCGCCGCGGCCTCCAACGCGGGGTGCGGAAGCCCGCCCGAGCGCTCACGCAGCTCGGCGATCTGGGCGGACAGGTCGAGCCGTTCGGTGCGCACGAGCACCTGCACCGGAGCGGTCAGCGAGTGCAGGTAGCGGCCGAACGAGGCGACCAGCCCTTCCTGCTCGTTCGGGGTCCGCAGCGCGAAGTTCACCGTCGAGGCGACCGCGACCACCGCCAGGCCGTCGGCACCCAGGTCGACCACGCCGGTCTCGGTGACGGCCTCGGCGGGAAGCCGCAGCGCCGAGGGCGAGACCGGCTCCGGCCGCGATACCCGGCCGTCGCCCGTGCGGCGACTCGCGGCCTGGTCGGTGTCCGGGATGAGCCAGGCGGGTGCCGGGCGCACACCCTCGGGCGCGGCGACCCGGTGCCGTGGTGCGACCCGCTGGCGGATCGCGGCGACGAGCAACCTGTCCATCGGCATCCCGTCACGTGTGCCCAGCGCGAGCATCGCCGAGGCCGCGCCGATCGGGACGGCGACGGCCAGGAACACCGGGATCGGAACGAACGCGCGGGTGGCCGCCCAGATCAGGTACAGCACCGTCCCGGCGGCAGTGAGGATGGCGAGTTGGCGTGCGGTCAGAGGGCCGAGGACACGGTCGCGCATGTCGACGTCGGCGGGGATGCGGACTGGTGCGGTCATGAGGTCTTACCTCCTGGCTTGGGCTTCGGCGGTACCGCTGGCGGTGAACTGAAGACCGGTGCCGTCGTCGGCGGCTTGGATGGCTTGGGCAGGTCCAGCGGTAGCCGCAACTGCCGTCCCGCTCGCGAGACAGGGCGAGGAGGTGTCACCGGCGGTGGAGCGGGAGCGGCATTGGGAGCGGGAACCCGACGCACACCCTCGAGTGGCAGCGGGTACTGGCCACCGCGATCGGCCCGGTTGCCCTTATAGGGATCGAAGGGCAACTCCGGCTGCACCACCCGGTTGCGGCCACGCGATGGCGGGGGTGGCGGCGGACTCATGGGGCGAGGTGTTCGACGCACTCCCTCCAGTGGCAGCGGGTATTGCCCGGACCGGGTGGGCCGGTTGCCCTTGAACGGGTCGAACGGCAACTCCAACTGGACTCCACCGCGACGCCCCGGACGCGAGGGAGTCGCTGCTGCGCCGGGTGGGGTTGCCTTCGTGCGCTTCACATCCAGTGGCAGCCGGTACTGGCCGTCGCGTCCGAGTACGGGCTTGTTCTCCGGCCAGTCATCGCCCAGCGGCAACGCCAACTGCTTGCCCTGAACCGAAGGCGACGTCGACGAAGCCCTGCCCTTCGCCTGCGCTTTGTTCCCCGACTGGGCTTTGCCCGTCGGGGTCGCGGGCGCGGTGGACTTCTTGGCGCCCGATCGGACTCGGCGCACACCGGGCAGGGGCAAGATGTACTGGCCGGTGGAGGTGGTGCGGGTTCTCGCGAACGGGCTCGGTGGCTTCTTGGCACGAGCGCGCCCAGCGGGGTACGGGGTGCGGTTGCCCCGGCCACCGAGAAGACCGAAGGTCTTGTAGGCCAGGAACCCCTTCACCACCGACCCGAGCAGCGAGCGTCCGCCGCCACCGCCTCGGATCGACGACATCACCCAGAACGGGATCTTGAACAGGATGTAGATCAACGCGATGGCGACCAGCAGGTTGACCAGGCCGGTGTCGGTCGGCCCGAACAGACCGAATCCGCCGGGCGCCAGGAACACTTTCAACGCGGTGATCAGCGCGAGGCTCTGACCGACCTGGATGGCCAGGCACCCGCCGTAGGTCTTCCACCACCAGTAGGCGATGCCCTCGGTCTGGGGGAGTGCGTGGAACATCATCGCCAGCGGCGCGCCGCCGATCAGGATGATCGTCACCGCCACCCGCACCGCGTAGGTGATCAGCAACGCGACGAGCAGCCCGGCCAGGACGATGCCGATGAACGCGATCCACACACCGCCCTGCGTGGTCGAGTTCACGACCATGTTGCGCAGCGTGCGGGCTGCGGAGTCGGCGTCGACGCCACCGTCCATGACGGCCTCGACCACGGCGTTGGCGATCTGGATGCCCTTGGTCGCCACCCACAGCGACAGCGCACCGGCCAGGAACCCGACCACCAGACGCGGGGCGAGTTCCTTGATGGAATGCCGGGTCTGCAGGGACTGGTAGCTCATCGCGATGACCCCGGCGATGAGCACGAGCAGCCCGTAGGAGACCAGCAGGATCTGCCAGGAGTTGTCCCACAACTCACCCACCCGCGGCAGCGAGTCCGGCATCGGCGTGGTCAACAACGTCGTGGACAGCAAGTCCAGCAGCGGGTTGAGCGCGTCGGTGACCAGGCCCTGGAAGAAGCCGTTGATGGACTCGGTGACGCAGGCGCCGATGTCGGTGATCCCGCAGTCATCCTCGGTCGCCTGGCCTTGGCCGGGTTGGCCGTTTCCGGGGGTGGTGGGCAGCGTGGTGGTCGCGCCGGGCCGCGGGATGCAGCCCTCGCCCGAGCACGGTGTGGACGGCGTGGTGCCAGTGGGAGCGCACTGCTGCAACGGCAGAGTCGGGTCGCACGGCGGCAGCGTCGGAACCGCGGTCGGCAGCGGCAGCCCCGTCATCGGAAGCGTCGTGGTCGGCCGCGGCAGGGTGCAGATCGGCATCGGCGGCGAGCCGGGACCACAAGGGTCCGGATCGACCGTCGGCAGCGGCAGCGGGAGCTGCGCCGCGGCCACCGGCACCACCTGTGGTCCAGAGTGCGGACCGAGTGCCGCGGAGGCGAGTGAGCCGCCCAGCAGGACGACCAGGCTCACCTCCAACGCCACCAGCGCTCGGCTTCGTGTGAAGCCGAAGATGCGCCCGATCCGGTGGGCCTGCCTAAGGCTCACCGACGGAGGCGCGAGCATGTCCTGGCGGGCCGCCGAACATGCCCGGCTTCGCGTGATGGGCGTTGCGTCGTGCGGTGAACCGACGGTGGGTCCGACTGGTGTGCGGCGAGTGGTGGACCTGATCGACGGGCGCATCGCCTCAGGCCCCCACGATGCCTTTGAGGACGGTGACGACCAGCGGCGCAAGCGCGGCCAGGGCGTAGCCGATCCCGGCCGCCTTGAAGCACTCCTTGGCCTTCTCCTGCTCGCCGGGGTCACCGCCGCCGAACACGCGGCGGACACCGCCGATGGTGAGGAACACCGTCGCCAGGGCGGCGAGGATGCCCATCAGCCAGTTGCGGATGTTGGTCAGGACCTCGTCGACGCTGCCCGCGATCGCCAGCACCACGGTGTCCGCGTGCGCGGTCGCACCGGTGGCCACCAGGACTACGGCGACCAGTTCGGCAACCAGCAGGACGTGACGGCGGGTGCATCGGCGGCGGACACCGAGCGGCGTTGTCGTTGACGGTGTTGTGGTCGGCCGGTGCGAGGCCGAGTTCGTGGATGTCTGGGCCCGCAAGAATGCTTCGTGGCGGCTGAGATCAATCCCGCAGTAGGGCTGGCGGTCACCGGACCGGCGGTTGTTACGCGGACGAGCAGAGGTATGGGTCAGGCGCATCGCGACGCTCCCGGAGTCGTGCCCGACAGCCGCTGCGCTGACTGCGGCGGCGTGGGCGAAGAGGTGGTGTGCGCGGGAGTGGCTGGACTTCTCCCGCACCCCTGAACTCCGGAAAATCGGCCCTCCGGGGACACGCGATCTCCGACTTTCGTCGCCGCGGGCGCGCCCAGTTCGGTGACCCTGCGTGATGGCAAGGAATCAGGAGTCGCGTGATCGGCGGCCGTGGCGATGATCAGCGCGTTGGCAGCCTGGGTCGCCAGGTCGTGTTCGGCCACGCCATCGGGGACGTCGTCGAGCAGGTAGGCGACCAAGCGGTGCTCGGCGCGCAGGCGCGCTTTCTTGATTGCTTGGTAGGAGAGATTGCGCTCGGCCGCAGCACTGGCAAGCGGCACGCCTTCGAGCCGGGTGGAGCCGATGAGCTCGGCGTCCGCGGCGGTGATGGCCCCCTCGGCGACGGCGCGGGCGAGGACGAAGTCCGGATGGCCCTGCGGGAGCGTCGGCAGCGTCGAGCGGAGACCGTGCCCCGAGGGCACCGGCGCGTCGAGTGCCTCGCGCACAGCGGCATGGCCGGCGCGGTACGCGGCCCACCGAAGGCGCAGCATCACGCGCGGGCGGCGCAGGTCGATCTCGCCGAGTTCGACGACGAACCCGGCGAGGACCGCGGCGTGGATATCGCTCGGGTCACCGGCGAACTTCGCCGACAGCGTGGCGGCGATGGAAGTCAGAGCGGGCAACGCGACGCCGACCGCGCCCACGGTCCACGTGCCGCCTTCGGTGCGGGCGAGCAGGACCAGGTGCGCCCACGCCGCGTCCCGCAAGGTCTGCGAGCAGCCGCGTCGCAGCAGCCGGTCACGCAGCTCGTTCAGCGGCACCCGCCGCGCCGGAAGACCAGCGAACAACCCGCCGTCCACCGACACCGGGTGCGGACCGGCGACCAACCACTCGAACGCCGACCGGGCAGCGTCCAACGCATTGGAGTCACGCTCGAAACCCGAGCGCGGAACAGCATCAAGTGAACTCATGGAAGGGCTCCCGAAGCAAGTCGGAATCAACGACTTCTCCAGGACGCCACGGCGGGTAGTACCAACCGATAACCAAACTGGTACCGACCTACTACCGGCGAGGTACCGGTGATGTCTGCATGCGCACGAAGGGCGTCTGAAGATCTATTTTTGGAAGCTTTCCGGCTAACTCGAAACACAAGTACAAGATCGAAGCCATTTGGTCGGTAATACCTGTTCAGCTGGCGTTATGTGCTCGCGGTGCTAGCTCGGTACCAGGTTGACGTCAGCCACGAGCGGGCCGTCACGCTCCTGGTTGGCCGCCAACAGAAGATTCTGACGAGATTTGGGAAAGTGTTGTGCGCATCCCTCTCGCTGGCCATCCACCTCGTTACATGAGAACAGGTGTACGCGCGCCACTTCGTCGCAGTGAGAGTCAATGAAAAAGTCTACGAGTGCGTGTCCCCAAAGGGTCTGTATTTCGGAGTTCAGGGGTGTCATCAGCGCCTCACACCACCGGCGCACCCACTTCGACGAAGGGACACCCATGACCCAGCCCGACCACTCCGACCGTCGCGCACCCCGACAGCGCACCGGCTCCACCCACCCGACCCCGACCCGCCCCGACGGGCGACGCGGTGGCGACCGTCGCCCCTGGCCCACTGCCCCGACCACTACCCGCGTCAGCCCCGGCAAGCCCATCTCTGCCACAAGCCGTTCACGGTCCCGCGGGTCGGCCTCGACACCGACTCCGGCGACCGTCTGGACCGCAGGCACCAACCCGATCGCCCTCGACGCCACGTGGCCCGCGGCACTCGTCGAGCGGATCGTGACCTCGTTCAGCAAACCCGCCGCACACGTCGTTCTGCTTGCCCGGCCGGCCCCGAACCGCACCAGTCCGACGCTCACCGCAGTCGGATCCGACGAAGTCGTCGACCACGTCCCCTATACCGAGCCGGACCTCGAACTCGGGGACGCTCTGGCCGCCGTCGAACGCCTCGACCGCACCGCACGCATCGAGTACGTCGCGGTCGATCCGACCTTGGTCGGCCCCGCCTCCCGCCCCTTCTACGCGGACTTGGTCGACGGGCCCGATGTGGCTCCCGCACCCGCCACCACGGCAACGGCAACCACCATTGGCAGGTTCGCGCCGGACACGATGACGGGAGCTTTCGACCGCGCCGACCTGATCGTCACCAGCCTGCCGCCGCACCACTCCGGCGACCACGGCGCAGACCTCGTTTCGCTCTACGCGGCACAGCAGCTGCGCGTCGGCGGCATCCTCGTCGTACTCACGCACTGTGACTGGACGACGGGTGAGTTGACCGACCTGACCGGCGCGATCGTGACCGCCGCGCAGAACGCCGACCTGCTCTACCTCCAGCACGTCGTCGCCCTGCACACACCCATCCGCAGCGGCCACCTTGACCTCGTCGACACACACCAGGATCTTTCCGACGGCGCCGCTCTCGGAGAGGCTCGCGCGCGCCAACTAGCCGCGGTGCGCGGACTGCCCGCACCGCATCGGCGCATCCACTCCGACGTCCTCGTCTTCGCCCAGCCGCACGACCACCAGCCGCTGCACGCAGACGCGGTCTCGCAGCGCGACGACCTCCGATGAACACCGCACCGAACCGCGACTTCACCGTCAGGAAGGCACGCCCGTGACACGCGACGCCAACACCTCACCCACCGCCGAGCCCGTCGGCGACGAACCGACCCAGCGCATCCCGCGCGCCCTCGTCCCCGCACTCGACGCCTCACCCACCGCTGTGGACAACCCTGTGGACAACAGCGGGGACGCTTCGGACCCATCTGCGGTGTCGGTGTGGACGACCGCACAGGCATCGCCAGCCGCGCAGCGCAAGAACAAGTACACGCCCGAGTCGACCGCGCACCCGGCCAAGATGCTGCCCGAGGTCGTCCGCCACGCCGTCACCCACTACACCCAGCCGGGCGACCTTGTGCTCGACCCGATGTGCGGCATCGGCACCACCCTCGTCGAAGCCGTCCGTCTCGGTCGCCGCGCCGTCGGTGTGGAGTACGAGCCCCACTGGGTCAAGGTCGCCAACGCGAACCTCGACCTCGCACGAGCGCAAGGCATCGGCGGCGCCGACGGGATCGACGCGCGGGTGTTCCAGGGCGACGCCCGCCAACTCCTGACACTTCTGCCGCCCGAGCACGTGGGGCAGGCGGCGCTCGTGGTCACCTCCCCGCCCTACGGCCCCTCAACCCACGGGCAAGTATCGGTATCGCCGGGGCAGGGGGTGCAGAAGTACCACCACCTCTACGGCAACCAGCTGGACCGTGGCAACCTCGCCAACATCGGCCACCACCGACTACTCGCCGGATTCACCCGCATCCTCGCCGCCCTGCGCACCTTCCTCAAACCCGGCGGGCACATCGCCATCACCATCCGCCCCTGGCGCGAACACTCCGAACTGATCGACCTGCCCTCCCAGGTGTTGGCCTGTGGACGCGCCGCCGGCCTGATCCCGGTCGAACGCAACGTCGCGCTGTTGGCCCGTGCCGCCGAGACCGATCTCGTCGCCCGCGGGTCGTTCTTCCAGCGGGACTTCATCCGCAAACAGCGCGAGGCCGGACTGCCGCTGCACCTGATCGCCCACGAGGACGTCCTGGTGTTCCGCACCGCGCTGCACAAGACCACCAGCCACACCACCGCTGGTCGCTCGGCGGTCGACGTGATCGAACTCGGGTGGCGCCGCTCGGCGCGACCTAAGACGGTTGTGAACGACTGTGCGAATGAGTGGGGCCGGACAGCATGACCAGCCATTCACTACGACGACGGACGGCACGTTCGCTTGGTCTCGCCTTGGCCCCGGAAGCAACGCCGGAGCCAGGGCAGCTGGCTTGTCCAGCCACCGCACCTGCTGGTGGAAACCGGGCCGTGACGTGCTCGATTCGGTCGAGTTTGGTGTCGAAGTCCGGGTCAGTGGACTCTTTCAGGTTCGGGTGCGTTGGAAGGTGATTCCGTGGCCGCGCAGGATCTGCCGGAGTCGTTCCCGGCCGACCCTGACTCGTCGGACGAGGTTGCGGGTCAGGTGGTCGGCGAGCTTGCGCCCGCTCCACCGGGTGAAGGGCTTGCCCAGGTTGGTGGGCCGGGTGATGGCCGTCGCCAGGATGAACATTTCGTCATCGGGGCTGATCAGGCTGGTACGACCTCCCGCCCACCAACGTTCAGCGTGGCGAGCCCCCGTTCGTCTAAGACGTGGATGACGTCGCGGATGGTGTCCTTGTACGCGACGAGCAGCCGGGCGATCAAGGCCACCGGAGTCCCGGATGCCGAGGCCAGGATGATCGTCGCCCGCCGCCCCCCGGAGCGACTAGTACTTGCCGCGGTGGGTGATCCGCAGAAGCGTGCGGCTCTCGCCCTCGGTTAGTTGTCGTGCTCTGACCGGGTCGGCCACCTGTGTTCCTCCCCCTCGATAACGGTGTCATCGTTATCGAGGGGGAGGAACGCAGGTCGAGGTCCAGCACCCTGCTCGGCGTGTCATCAACCCGGTGAACCTTCGGGTCAATGTGCTAGTCAGCACGCGCATCCAGGCCATGAGCGTGGTGTGTGGCGGCACAGGGCAACTGTTTGCGTTCACCGGAACGGCGAGCCCGTGCGACCCGTCCCCCGCCTAGGTGGCGCTCGCTGGCCACCAGGCGATTCCGCCACGTGGTCGCTGACGTTTGTGCAGTCCAGTTCGCCGAGACCCGTAACGGAGCGTCGCTCTTTTTCGATCTTCGACATACTTGTCGGGTGATGGTGTGACGAGAGAGCGGACATGCCTGGGACTGGCCCCGATGTGACCAGAGTCTGGAGTCTCGGGCTCAGGGCATGATCGGTTCGTGTACAGGTTCGCTCGTCTTGTCGGACTGCGCTACTACTCTCTGTTGAGTCTCAGCATCGGAACAAGGGATATGGGGGTTGAGAACGCGGTGGATGTCTTCGCGGTGCGTGATCGGCTTATCGGTGACTACCGCCGTTACGTCGACGGTTTTCTGCGCGTGCGTGATGAGCGGATCCGCGAGATGGTCGACCGCGAGCTCGACGCCGGGCTGTTGTGGCCCGAACCGTGGCTTTCCCTCAACCCCGCGTTCGCCAGCGGAGGAGACATCCAGCAGCTGGTAGCCGATGGGGTTCTGCATCCGGCATGCGCCCAGATCTTCCAGGTGGGGGGACGCTGCCTGCAGTTGCACCAGCATCAGCGGGACGCGGTGGCAGCGGCGCAGTCCGGTGCGAGCTACGTGCTCACTACAGGCACCGGCTCGGGCAAGAGCTTGTCCTACCTGGTCCCGATCGTCGACCACGTGCTGAGGGAAGGCAGCGGTCGTGGTGTTCGAGCCATCGTCGTCTATCCGATGAACGCATTGGCCAACAGCCAGGAGCTGGAACTGGCGAAGTTTCTGGGGGATACCGACCGGCGGGTGACGTTCGCTCGCTATACCGGTCAGGAGAGCGACGAGCAGCGAGAGCGGATCCTTCAACATCCGCCGGACGTGCTGCTGACGAACTACGTGATGCTCGACCTGCTGCTGACCCGCCCTGATGAGCGCCGCCGATTGGTCGACCAGGCTGGTGAACTGCGGTTTCTTGTGTTGGACGAGTTGCACACCTACCGCGGTCGTCAGGGTGCGGACGTGGCGATGCTCGTCAGGCGCGTGCGCGACGCGTGCGGCAGCCCATCGGTGCAGTATGTCGGCACGTCCGCGACGCTGGCAGGGCCTGGCACGCTGGAGCAGCAGCGCGTCGCGATTGCGGAGGTCGCCGAGCGGCTGTTCGGTTCGCGAGTGGAGCCGCAGCATGTGATCGGTGAGACGCTACGCCGGGCCACCCGCAGCGATCCCGCCCCGGACGATGTCGCCTTGTGCGCCGCGGTCCAGAACGTGGGTCGAGCTGAGGATCTGCGGGATGACCCCCTCGCGGCGTGGGTGGAGTCGACGTTCGGCGTGAGGACGGTCGACGGGCGGCTCGTCCGCCAGCCGCCCACCAAACTGTCCGACGCGGCATCGGACCTGGCGCGTCGCACAGGGCTGGACGAATCTACGTGCACAGGTTCGCTTCGGCAGGTGCTCCTTGCCGGCGCGGAACAGCTCGACGATTTCGGCCGTTCGATCTTCGCATTCCGTCTACACCAGTTCATCGGCAAGGGCGACACCGTCTACTGCTCGATCGAGCCAGAAACCGACCGCTACCTGACAACCCGATATCAAGTGGCGGTTCCGGGCCGCCCTGACGCCGTCCTCGCGCCGCTCGCATTCTGTCGGGAGTGCGGGCAGGAGTACCTGTCGGTCATCCGCACGTCGGATGGATTCCGGCCTCGACTCCCGGACGATGCCGCCGGTGATGCCCGCAGTGGCTACCTGTACGTGGACACCACGACCCCCTGGCCCACTGATCTAACCGAGGTGATGGAGCGCCTCCCTAACGGGTGGCTGGTCGGTCGCCCCGGAGCGGAACAGGTCGATCCGACCAAAGCTGACCACCTGCCTGTCCAAGTCGTCGTGGGGCCTGACGGACATGAGGTCCTGCACGGGCAGGGAGGCGTCCCCGCGGCGTTCGTATCCGCCCCATTCCGGTTCTGCCTGCGATGCCGCGTGTCCTACGAGTCCGCGCGCCAACAGGACTTCGCGAAGTTGTCAAGCCTCGGCTCAGAGGGCCGAAGCTCGGCGACGACGGTTCTGGCCTCGAGCTTGGTGCGAGCACTGCGCGGGGAGGATCTGCGCGAT
This sequence comes from Umezawaea tangerina, assembly GCF_003002815.1. Taxonomy (GTDB): domain Bacteria; phylum Actinomycetota; class Actinomycetes; order Mycobacteriales; family Pseudonocardiaceae; genus Umezawaea; species Umezawaea tangerina. Next base: position 30,469 of record NZ_PVTF01000014.1, read on the forward strand.
GACGCCCGCAAGGTGTTGTCGTTCACTGACAATAGGCAAGACGCCTCACTGCAGGCAGGACACTTCAACGACTTCGTCCAGGTGGGCTTGTTGCGCAGCGCCTTGCACCGGGCCGTGACCGACGCTGGCCCGGACGGGTTGCGGCACGACACGATGGCCAGTGCGGTCGTCCAGGCGCTGGGGCTACCGCGTGAGGAGTACGCGCTACAACCAGACGTGCGGGGCTTGGCCCGGCAAGAGACCGAACGGGCACTTCGGGAAGCGGTCTCCTACCGGCTCTATCAGGATCTGCAGCGCGGTTGGCGAATCACCATGCCCAACCTCGAGCAGTCGGCACTGTTGAGGATCGACTACGTCGCGCTGGACGAAGCGTGCGCCGACCAGGAAATTTGGCGTACCGGTCTCTTGGCCGACGTGTCCACAGAACAGCGTGAGTCCATGGCACGGGTGCTCCTGGACGAAATGCGCCGATCTTTGGCGATCAGGGTGGCGTCACTGAACGCTGATGGTTTCGAGGCCGTCCGCAATCTGTCCGACCAGCACCTTCGCGATCCCTGGACGATCGCGGAGGAAGAGCGGTTTCTCGCGGGCCGGGTGTGGCCGCGATCCCGACGGCAGGACGACACCAGAGGCGACGCGTTCATCTCGGGCCTGTCGGCCTACGGTCGATACCTGCGCCGTCAGCTACGAGGGGACGGACCGCGCATTACCGCGGCCGACACCGAACTGACGATCGTCGGCATGTTGGACGCATTGGCGCTCTACGGCCTGGTCACCGTCGTGGAGGAGGACCGGGGTGAGCGTGCGTACCAGCTCACCGCGGCGGCTCTGCGATGGCTGGCCGGCGATGGCGTCACGCGCGCACCGGACCCTCTGCGTAGCGCACCGGGGGAGACCGGTGCCGCTCCGAACCCGTACTTCGTCGATTTCTACAGCACCCTCGCGGCCGGGCTGACCGGTATGCGGTCAGCGGAACACACCGCGCAGGTCCCGGCGAGGATCCGTGAAGAGCGCGAAGAAGCATTCCGTCACGCCGGATTGCAGGCCTTGTTCTGTTCTCCCACGATGGAACTGGGTGTCGACATCGCGACCCTCAACGCCGTTGTGCTTCGCAACGTTCCGCCAACCCCTGCCAACTACGCTCAGCGCTCGGGCCGCGCGGGACGCGCCGGGCAGCCAGCGATCGTGGTTACCTACTGCACCACCGGTAGCGCGCACGACCAGTATTACTTCCACCGCTCTGCCCGGATGGTGGCCGGCGCCGTCGCCCCGCCCCGTCTCGACCTCGCTAACGCCGACCTCGTGCGCTCCCACATCCATGCCATCTGGCTGGCAGAGACACGACAGCCCCTCGGGAAATCCTTGGTCGAGCTGCTGGATGTCGGCGGTGAGGATCCGAGCCTGGAACTCGAGCCGACAGTGCAGCACACCCTGTCCGATCGCGCGGCGGCAGAACGCGCGCTGCACCGGGCTCATCAGGTGCTGGCGACCGTCGAGGAGATTGCCGACGCGCCCTGGTTCGACGAGGACTGGATCCGACGCACCGTTGATGACGCGGTCGAGGAGTTCGATCGCGCCTGCGATCGGTGGCGCGAGGCGTTCCGGGCAGCGCGGTCCGAGATGGCTGCGGCGAACCGGGTGCTTACCGACGCCGCTGCCTCGGCGGACGCCGTCAACAGCGCCAGAGCGCAGTATCTGGAGGCCGCGACGAAGCTGAACCTGCTCCGCAATGAGTCCGACGATCTGGGCTACAGCGACTTCTACAGCTACCGCTACTTCGCCACCGAGGGCTTCCTACCCGGCTACTCTTTCCCCCGGCTGCCCGTGTCGGCATTCATCCCCGCTCGTCCGGGAGGTCGACGTCGCGAGGGCGACTACCTGTCACGCCCGCGGTTCTTGGCGATCAGCGAGTTCGGTCCCGGCGCTTTCGTGTACCACGAGGGCTCCCGCTACGAGGTCGTGAAGGTGTCGCTACCCTCCCGCGGCGACGCCGACGGCCGATTGGCGCTGGAACGAGCCAAGCGCTGTCAAAACTGCGGCACCCTATGGAACGACTCCGACGACCACTGCGACATCTGCAAAGTCGATCTCGGCGCATCCGTCCCGAACCTGCTACGAATGACCACCGCGACCACCCGGCGTCGGGAGCGAATCTCCTCCGACGAGGAAGAACGCCGCCGCCAAGGCTTCGACCTCGTCACAGCAGTCGGGCTGCCCACCAGCGGACCCGACGCCAGGCGCGAAGCACAGGTGATCACCGCTGACGGCCGTGAGCTCGCGCGGCTCACTTACGCCGACACCGCTACCATCCGCCGGATGAACATTGGCCTGCGGCGCCGAGCACCCGGTACCCCTGACGGCTACTTCATCAACCCCACCAGCGGCCGCTGGGAGCCGCGGCCTAGCCAGAACCGCCGAGGCCGCGCCGCTGCCGCAGCGGCTGGGGCGCCGCCCGAACTGGTGATCCCGTACGTCGAAGACCGCCGCAATACTCTCGTCTTGCACTGGTCAGACCAGATCTCCCCGGAGCGGTTGGCCACCCTGCAATGGGCACTCAAACGGGGAATCCAAGCAGCCTTCGACCTTGAGGACAACGAGCTCGCCGCCGAAGCACTGCCCAACAACCGAGAACGACGGCGCATCCTGCTCTACGAATCCGCCGAGGGCGGCGCCGGAGTGCTGCGTAACCTCGTCGCAGGTGAGCATTACGACCTCGGTCTCGTAGCCCGCGAGGCGCTCGACATCCTGCACTTCAACCAGGACGGTCACGACCGAGGCTCTGCTCAACCCGGCACCGAGCGCTGCGAACGAGCCTGCTACGACTGCCTGCTGTCCTACGGCAACCAGCCCGACCATCTCCTGCTGGACCGCCACTCGATCGTGACGATGCTGCGTGACCTCGCCGACGCCACCACCGTCCCGACAGGACCCTCAGTTGGCGCTGTCGTGGCGGACAACCCTGCCAACGGGGTGGTTAGCGACCACCCGTTCATGGAGCTGCTGCGCTCTAAGGGTGCACGACTTCCGGATGCCGTCGATGTGCTCGTCGAAGAAGCACAGGCACGTCCGCATTTCGTGTACAACCTGGCCGCCGGCCGGTATGGCGTGTTTATCGACGACGGCCACAACGGCTCCCTCACCGACGAGGACGCCGAAGAACGGCTGCTAGCCCGCCCCCGCTGGCACGCCCTGCGGCTTCGTGAGGGTGAGGACTGGGCCGTGGTCATCGACAGGATGCCGACCGTATTCGGAGGTGGACGTTCGTGAGTTGGCCAACTGGTTCCCTGGTGCGAGCCCGTGGCCGCGACTGGGTCGTGCTGCCCGACAGCACCCACGACCTTCTTCTGCTGCGCCCGCTGGGCGGCGGCGCGGACGACATCGCCGGGGTCCTTCCCGACCTTGAACCGGTCCAATCCGCTACCTTCGCACCACCGGACCCCGACGATCTCGGTGACGCGGTAAGCGCACGGCTGCTCCGCAGTGCACTGCGACTGGGCTTCCGTTCCAGCGGCGGACCCTTCCGCAGCCTGGCGCAGATCGCCGTAAGTCCGCGCTCCTACCAACTCGTTCCGCTGCTGATGGCGCTGCGCATGCGCACCGTTCGGCTCCTGATCGCCGACGCGGTCGGCGTCGGCAAGACCATCGAAGCTGGCCTCATCGTGGCCGAACTGCTCGCGCAGGGCAGCATCGGCCGCTTCACCGTGATGTGCAGCCCCGCCTTGGCCCCGCAGTGGCAACGGGAACTCGCCGACAAATTCGGGCTCGACGCCGAACTGGTCCTGCCCTCCACCGCAGGGCGCTTGGAACGCGACATGCCCGCAGGAGAATCGCTGTTCGAGCGCTACCCGTACACGGTGGTATCCACCGACTTCATCAAGTCGACACGGCGCGCGGACGAGTTCATCAGGGCTTGCCCCGGTCTCGTGATCGTTGACGAAGCACACACCTGCGTCGGGGCCGCCGACGGCCGCACCGCGAGGGCCAGCCAGCAGCGCTACACACTGCTTTCCCGCTTGGCTGCCGACCCCGACCGGCACCTGTTGCTGCTCACCGCCACCCCGCACAGCGGCAAATCGGAAGCGTTCCGAGCCCTGCTCGGACTGCTGGACAAATCCCTCACGGAGTTGCCCGATGACCTGTCCGGCGATGCGCGGCGGCGCGATCGCGAACGTATCGCCCGCCATGTCGTCCAACGTCAACGCGGTGACATCAAGACCTACCTCGACGAAGACACACCTTTCCCCAACCGCATCGCGTTGGAGGACACCTACAAGCTGACCCCGGATTACCGGAAGCTGTTCGACCACGTCCTGCGCTACGCCCGCGAGACGGTGCGTGACTCGGCCGGAGGCCCAGTGCACCAACGGGTCCGCTGGTGGTCGATCCTGGCGCTGCTCCGGGCAATGGCATCATCGCCAGCCGCTGCCGCCGCGACCCTGCGCAACCGCAGCGGCGAAGACGACGTCACCAGCGTCGAGGAGGCCGACATTCGCGGTCAGGCTGGCGTTTTGGATCTCCCCGACGAAGACGAAGCCGTCGACGGCCGCGACACCACTGCCGGAGCGCTGCCTGCAGACGACACCCCACGTGCTCGCTTGCTGCGCCTGGCCAAGGACGCCGATCGACTGCGTGGCGCCAAAGACTCGAAGCTCAAGAAGGGAATCGGGCTCGTCCGGGACCGCGTGGAAGCAGGCGACGCCATCGTGGTGTTCTGCCGCTACATCGCCACCGCCGAGTACGTAGGAACCGCCCTGCGCCAAGCCCTGCCGGACGTCGAAGTCGCGTGGGTCACCGGTGTACAACCACCGGAGGAACGTGAACGCCGAATCTCCGAACTCGGCAAAGCCGAGCGACGAGTCTTGGTGGCCACCGACTGTCTGTCCGAAGGCGTCAACCTGCAAGACCACTTTACCGCAGTCCTGCACTACGACCTGTCCTGGAACCCCACCCGCCAAGAGCAACGCGAAGGCCGCGTCGATCGGTTCGGCCAGCGCGCCGCCGACGTTTATGCGATCACCTACTACGGTGAAGACAACGGCATCGACGGTCTCGTCCTCGACGTGCTGCTGCGCCGCCACCGCGCCATCCAAGCCGACACCGGGGTCGCCGTTCCCGTCCCGCAAGACAGCGACGCCGTACTCACCGCCGTGCTGGAAGGCGTGCTACGCGCCGAGACCGGAGGCCAACTCCAGCTGGAAGGCGTCGAGGAAACCGCCCGCAACAGCCTGCATCAACGGTGGGACGACGCGGCGCAACGGGAGAAGCGCTCCCGCAGCCTGTTCGCCCAGGAACAGATCAAACCCGACGAGGTCTCCCGCGAGGTCGACGCTCTGCGCGCCGCGCTCGGCGGCCCGGCCGAAACCGAGACCTTCGTCGTGGACGCGCTCACCTCGCTCCGGGCCACCCTGACCACCACGCCCGCTGGCTATGTCGCCGCATTGGACGGTCTGCCACCGACACTGAAGGAAGAACTCGGTGGTGCCACGGATCTCCCGCTCGTGCGGATCCCGCCCGCCCCTGATAGGGGAGCGGTACTTACCCGCACCGACCCCACCGTGGAAACCCTTGCCCGCTACATCCTCGACACCGCCCTCGACCCCGATGCAGGGACCGACCGACCCGCCCGGCGGAGCGGTGTTCTCCTCACCGACGCTGTCGACATACGCACAACCCTGCTGCTGCTGCGCTATCGCCTGCAGCTCACGTTGCCCACCGCGACCGAACGTCGCTCGATGGTCGTGGAAGAAGCTCGACTGCTCGCCTTCCGCGGTAGTGCTGGCGCACCTGAATGGCTGCCCGACAACGAGGTCGCTGTGTTGCTCGAGGCCCGCTCCGCTGGCAACCTCCCCCGCGATCTGGCGGCCGAAGACATCCGCCGGGTGCAATCCCGTCTCACCCGCCTCGATCCCCATCTGGACGACGAGGGAGACCGACTGGCCGCCGAACTCCTCTCCAGCCACCGCCGAGTACGCGAAGCCGCTGGCAGCACCGGTGAACTCATCCGCCGCGGCCTCACCGTGACAGCCCAACGCCCCGCCGACATTCTCGGCGTATACCTCTACCTGCCCGCGGGGACATGATGCGCACCTACACCGTCAGCACTATCCGCACCGTCGGCGGTCTGCTACCTCCTGAAACCCTCGAAGCCATTACCGCCAGCGAACTCGATGGGCTGAAGCCCAGTACCTACGGCCTCGCCGAGTCCGAAACGGTACGCGAAGCAGCCAACCGCTCCTGGGAGCGACTCCGGGGAGCCTGGCTTGCTTTCCGACGCACTGTTCCACCTGGAGAGGACACCGGTTACCAGGTCGAAACCACCCGATCCCAATGGCTTCGCGTTCTGTTCGATGAACTCGGTTACGGTCGTCTTCCCGCTGTCCCGGCAGGCGGTCTCGCCGTCGCCGACACCACCTATCCGCTGAGTCACATATGGCAGTGCACCCCGTTGCATCTGCTAGGAGTTGGTGTCGATCTCGACCGTCTCAATCCCGGAGTATCCGGTGCAGCCCGCCGAGCGCCGCACTCCATGATGCAAGAACTCCTCAACCGCTCTCCAGACCACCTCTGGGGCATCCTCACCAATGGTCTCGAGCTACGCCTCCTCCGCGACTCGGCTTCACTCGTCCGTCAGGCATATGTTCAATTCGACCTCGCTGGCATGTTCGACGGCGAGGTATTCGCCGATTTCGCATTGATGTGGCAGCTCTGCCACGCCAGTCGCGTCGAACCTCAACCAGACCCTTCAGCCGCGCCCAGCACCTGCTGGCTGGAACGATGGCGCGAAGACTCCACTACCCGCGGAACCCGTGCACTCAAACGTCTCTCCGCTGGAGTGAAGCAGACACTTAACATTCTTGGTGCCGGATTCCTTGCCGCAACACCCGCGATCCGAGACCAACTTCGCCAAGGCACACTCACCCCAGGGGCCTACCACCGGCTAGTGCTTCGCGTGGTCTACCAACTGCTCGTCCTGTTTGTCGCTGAAGACCGCAACCTCCTCCACGATGATAAGGCCACAGCCGAACAGCGTCGTCGCTACACCGAACACTTCTCCACCGAACGACTCCGACGCAAAGCCCAACGCCGCCACACGACCGAACGCCATACTGACATGTGGACCGCGCTACGCCTGATCATCCGCAGCCTCGGCAACGAAGAAGGGCAACCAGCGCTCGGCCTTCCCGGACTCGGTGGCATATACGACCAAGGCACACTCGGGCCCCTCGAAGACGCAATCCTTACCAACCGCGATCTCCTCGCAGCTGTTCGCGCACTCTCCCTCACCCGCGACGAGACTGGCATGCCTCGAGCGGTGGACTACCGCAACCTCGGCGCCGAGGAACTCGGCAGCGTCTACGAATCACTACTCGAACTCGTCCCCGACTACGACGACCGGACAGGCCGCTATACACTTGACGTCGCAGCAGGAAACGATCGCAAGGAGACCGGTTCCTACTACACCCCTTCGGACCTCGTCGATGTCCTGTTGGACGAGACGCTGAAACCGGTCCTCGACGAAGCGGCGGCCAGCCGTGACCCCGAGGCAGCACTGCTCGCTATCACTGTCTGCGACCCTGCCTGTGGTTCTGGACACTTCCTCGTCGCCGCAGGGCGACGCATCGCACGACGACTTGCACAGCATCGCACAAGTGAGCGTGAACCACCTGAGCCAGCGCTTCGTGACGCTATGCGCGATGTCATCAGGCATTGTCTCTACGGTGTCGACCTCAATCCCCTCGCAGCTGAGCTGGCAAAGGTAGCGCTGTGGCTCGAAGCTCTCGAACCGGGTCGCCCCTTGTCATTCCTCGATGCGCACATCAAGGTCGGCAACGCCCTACTCGGAACTACTGGGCCAGAACTCGTCGATGATGGTCTGCCTGAAGCAGCCTTCACATCTCTGACTGGTGATGACTCGGCCATTCTGACGAAGCGCAAGCGTCGTAACCGTGAAGAATCTATTCACTCTGAACAAGGCGAGTTCGACTTCGGTGCACCTTCACAAGACTTCGGTAGGGCGTTTCAGGATGTGGCCAGTGCCCCTGAAAACACCCTACTTGACGTACACGCTAAAGCTGCAGCCTGGCAGGCTGCAGAAAAAGAGCCTGCACTTATCCGTGCTCGACTCGTGGCAGACGCTTGGTGTGCGGCTTTCCTCTGGCCTCACTTGCCGGATGCCACACCTGGTCTTACTGTTGGTGACATTCGTCGAATCGCCAGCCAGGGACAATCGGGGATCACGTTCGATCAGGTAGTCCAGGTTGGCTACCTCTGTGAAGAGTACCGGTTCTTCCACTGGCACCTTGAGTTTCCTGAGATCTTTCCCCGCGGATTTACCTGCATTGTGGGTAATCCGCCATGGGAACAGGTCGAATTTCAAGACAAAGAGTTCTTTGCGACCGTCGCGCCGGAGATTGCCTCGGCTGAGACGACGGCCAAGCGTAAGAATCTCATAGTCGCGCTACAGTCGCTGCGTCCAGCCTTGTGGGATCGGTATCAGCGTGCACTTCGATTTGTCGATGCCGAGAAGTGTTTTTATCAAGCAAGTGGGCGATTCCCAACCACCGCGCGCGGTCGTATAAACACCTATGCGCTGTTTGCTGAAGTTGGTACTTCTATCGTTAGTCAGGCTGGTCGGGTCGGTCTCATATTGGAAACGGCAATAGCTACCGGTGATTCCACAGCGCTTTTCTTTAGCAAGCTTGTCGAGACTAGCACTGTCGCATGTTTCTTCGACTTTGAGAACGAAGCCAAGATATTTCCAAGTGTAACCAATAAGTTTCGATTTGCGATCCTTGTTGCGACAGGTGGAGTGCCGATCGCAGAAGCTTCGTTTGCTTTCTCGGTTCGTCATGTACGCGACCTTCCTATGCGTCGATTTGCGCTGCAACCCTCCGAGGTGCTACAGGTAAACCCGAATAGCGGAACACTGCCGGTATTTCGAAGCCGCCGCGATGCTGAGATTACCATCGGAATTCATGGTCGCGTTCCGATTTTTTGGGCGAAGGGTGCGGGTGAGGACAACCCGTGGGACGTCGACTTTGATCAAGGCTTGTTTAATATGTCGTCCAAATCGGATCTATTTTCCGACATGGAGACACTTGTTCAGGAAGGCTGGAGGTCTGAGGGCGGAAGCTTTTTGCGGAGTAACGAACGCATGATGCCGCTGTTTGAGGCTAAAATGATTCACCATTTTGACCACCGCTGTGCTACGTATGAAGGGGCCACGCAAGCTCAGCTAAACAAGGGGACGCTACCTAAGCTGACAGTTGAACAACATCGAGATCCGTTTATCGTATCTCTGGCTCGCCACTGGGTTCATCAATCACTTGTATACAAAGAGCTGAAAAATAGGTGGGATCGCAGCTGGCTGCTTATTTGGCGTGACGTCGGGCCATCGGCGAATGAGCGATCAATGATTGCAACTGTGATGCCGATTGCAGCTGTAGGCCACACGGCGCCGCTGATCTACGTTCAGAACGAACCGGTTGCGTGCCTACAGGCCAACTTGGCAGCGCTTGTCCTGGATTACTGTGCGAGGGTAAAACTGAGTGGAAGTCACCTTACCTTCGGTCTGGTTAGGCAGCTGCCAGTTCTTTCTCCTTCCGTCTATTCGAACAAGTTGCAGTGGAGTAATGAACCTGCAACTCTGGGGGACTGGATTACCTCACGCGTTCTCGAGTTGTCGTACACTGCGTGGGACCTCCAGTCATATGCCCAACATTTGGGCGACAAAGGTGCACCATTTCAATGGGATGAGAGTCGGCGTGCCCAGATGCGCGCCGAGCTAGATGCCGCCTACCTGCATCTCTACGGGCTGAGCCGAGAAGATGCTGAACATGTAATCGATTCTTTCTTTGTGCTGCGCAAGAATGAACAAAGAAAGTATGAGGAGTTTCGTACCAAGAAACTTGTCCTGACTGCGTACGACGCGATGACCGAAGGTGAGTTCGTCAGTCCGCTCGATCCCGCACCAGGACAGGGAGAGCGTCACCCGGACCGGAGGTCGTAGAAGTGCCCTTCCAGAACAGTCGCCTCTACGCCGCTGCTCAGCGTGTCGTTGACGCGGGCCTGTCCCACGATGACTCCGTATTTACTCCTGGTCGTCAAGTATGGACCAATGAGTCGGCCAGCGACCTCCTCCAGCGGTTCGTGAACGCACCCGAACTTGGATCTGCCAGCTTCACTGAGAAGCTGGAACGCCAGCTCGCCGGTGCTCCACAAGAGACAGTCCAACTGGCAGCTGAACTGGTGTACTTGCATCTGCTTGCACCGAACGATTTCGGCGGCGCGGCTAAACGCGAGCTCTTGCTGACAGTCTTGGCCTTGGCACCCCAGCCGACCGCGGTGCCGACGGAACTCGACGTGGCACTTGACAGCGGGTTCGGCCGTGCGGGCACCGCATACCGGACCTACCGCGATCGCCAAATCGCCTGGCTGGTCCGATTCGTTGTGGCATGGAAGGCACTCGCACCAGAGGCTCGACGGGCTGCCCTCGCTGACCCCTGGGCATTCCGCGGCATCGCCGACTCGATCCCGATCAACAGCGCATACAGCCAACGCAACGTGCTGCTGCACCTGGCGTTTCCTGACACCTTCGAACGCATCGTGTCACGTCGCCACAAGCAACTGATCATCGAAGGTCTCGCCAAGGATCTGCCGGATCCGACCGGAGACGAGGACCGTGATCTTGCCGTGTTGCGGACCGCGCTTGAACGCCGGAGGGGCGACCACATCGACTTCTACGACAGGGACATTGAGAGGCGCTGGCGGCCACGCACTAGTTCCGGAGACGGGGAAACTGAGCTGCGTGGCTGGCTCGTGCGCGGAGCCAACGTGCATGGTCGCAATCTCGTCTCCGAGTGGTTGACCGAAGGGTACTGCTCGCTCGCCTATCCCGACCTGGGCGAACTACCAGCGGGGCGCACCCGATCCCAGATCGACGCAAAGCTCGCTGAGCGGCTCCCCGAGCTCACGAGCAAACAGCGGTCCATCCACGTTGGTGTGCTCAACCGGTTCCTCAACGAGATGCAGCCGGGCGACATCGTCGCCACGGTCGACGGCGCCAAGGTCTATGTCGGCACGATCACCAGCGCGCCGATGTGGACTGAGACACCTGAACATCTGAGCAACCGCCGCCGCACGGTCCAATGGGCCAACGCGAACACACCGTTCGCCCGAGATCAGCTCCCTGGCTCAACCAGGGATCGTCTGTCCGGCCAGATGACCGTCAGCAGCCTCGGCTCCGAGGTCGCCGAGTTCGCCTCATTGACCGGCATCGATCCTGACCTCGACCCGGCCGAAGTGACCCCCGAACCACCGGTCAACGAACCAGTCGTGCTACCGGAACCCACCGCTGAACTTGCAGATGAGCTGCTCATCGACCTCGACTGGCTGTCCGAGACAGTTGACCTCCTACGGGAAAAGAAGCAGATCATCCTCTACGGACCACCAGGAACAGGAAAGACCTACATCGCCCAAGAGCTGGCGCAGTTCCTCACCGAACAGACCGGCGGCGAACATCGCCTCGTCCAGTTCCACCCGTCCTACGCCTACGAGGACTTCTTCGAAGGCTTCCGGCCGCAACGCGGCGCGACACCCGGCACCGTCTCCTTCGAGTTGGAAGACGGCCCGCTGAAGCTGCTCGTCAACGAAGCCAACAAAGACGTCACCCGCGCCTACGTGTTGATCATCGACGAGATCAACCGCGCCAACCTTGCCAAGGTCTTCGGCGAGCTCTACTTCCTGCTCGAGTACCGCAGCCGCTCAGTGCAGCTGCAGTACTCACCAACCGAGGACTTCAGGCTCCCACCCAACCTCTATCTCATCGGCACCATGAACACCGCGGATCGATCGATCGCACTCGTCGACTCGGCCATGCGTCGGCGGTTCTCCTGGCAGGGGCTCTTCCCCGGAGAGACACCCGTCGCCGACATGCTGCGTCGATGGCTGCACGCGTACGGCCTGCCAGCCGACCGCGCCGACCTGCTCGATGCCCTCAACGAACGCATCGCCGACCGCGACGCCGCGATCGGCCCCTCATACTTAATGAATCCACGGGTTGGCACCGAGGCAGGGCTCGCCCGCATCTGGAAACACCACATCATGCCGCTCCTGGAAGAACGGCACATCGGCGAGAATGTCGATCTCCATGCCCTCTACGGCCTTGACACCCTCCGCAACGGCACCACCCTGCGCGCCCGCACGCGCGAGAAATCCGTACCAGAGGAGGAGATCGGCGAGCCGCCAGCGTGAGGCGCCTGACCCTACCCGAACACAAAGCCCGAGCGTTCAGTCCGATCGCCCGGTCCACAGCCGACGCCCTCACCGCCACCGGAGTGGTCAAAGTCAGCGCAGACCTCGACGGCCGCACCGTGCTCAAGGCGTCCTCATTCGTCGGCGTACTCCGATGTGACGAGATTGAACTTCGGATCACCCCGAAGATCGGCATCCACCGGCTCCTGTGGCTTCTCGGCCACGCCCGCGACCCCAACGGCTGGCGCGACGACGACATTGTGGATCTCTCCATCATCGACGACTTGGTCGCCGCAGTTGCCGTGTCCTTCCACGCCGCGGTCCGCCAAGCTCTCACTCACGGAGTCCTCCAGGGCTATCGCACTGTTGAGGAAGCGCTCCCGCTCCTGCGTGGTCGCCTTCGTGAATCCGACCAACTTCGCCGTCGCCTTGGTCTGGTCGTACCCCTCGAAGTCCGCTACGACGACTACACCGTCGACATACCCGAGAATCGGATTCTGCTCGCGGCAGCCCGCCGCCTGCTCCGTATCCCAGGCCTTCCATCCGCGACCCACGCTGGACTTCGTCAACTGCTGACAACGCTCGCCGACGTCACGCCCCTCGTTGCAGGAGAGAAGCCGCCCGACACCGTGCCGAGCAGGCTGACGCGGCACTACCAACCTGCGCTTCGGCTGGCCCGCATCGTTCTCGCAGGACGCAGCATCGACCAGCCGCCCGGATCCACCGCGGCCAGCGGATTCCTGTTCGATCTCAACAAGGCGTTCGAGGACTGGCTCACGGTGACACTCCGCCGCGCACTCGAACCCCACGGAGGGCGGCTGCGCGATCAGTATCCCAGCCACCTCGACATCCGGCGGCAACTACGCATCCGGCCCGATCTCGTCTGGGAAAGGCAATCTCGTCCCACCGCGGTCCTCGACGCCAAGTACAAGCGCGTGCAGGACAACGATCGACCTCATGCCGATCTGTACCAGATGCTCGCGTACTGCACCGCTCTCGGCGTCCCCGAAGGGCACCTCATCTACGCTTCCGGTGATATACCCGGTTCCCATACGGTGCGCGAGGCCGGCACGCGACTCCGGACCTGGGTACTTGACTTAACTCGGCCGACGGACCACATCCTGGCGCAAGTCAGCAGCATCGCGCATGCAGTCGTCCTGACCGCCTAGGCGATGCGAGTCGATGACCGACCTCGAGCTGACAACACGGCTCCCTAAATCCAAACGTGCGAGCCCGGCATGGTGCACAATGATTGGTTCGCCTTCGTCCGAAATGAACGGTTGTCACCGATGATGCTTCAGATCAATACCGCACCCAACGACGCACTGGCGTTCGAGCCAGCTCGGCGCGTCCTTCGGCTATGGCCAGCAGTCGGCGGGGCGCAGATAAATCTGAGCATCACAGCCAGACGTACGTCTGAGCGCAAAGATGCTCCGCCTTACCAGGTATCCGTGGCGATGCTCATCGGCAAAGCCGCCAGCCAAGAGCGACGACTCCTCACGCACCTGGTGGCGAAAAACTTGGTCAATCCCACCCTGGTTGCCACAGAAGTCACCTTGACAGGCTTTGTCAGCGACGAGCAACTCCGTGCGGCCGAGGCATTGCGTGAAGGAGCCGAGCACATCTGGGTCACCCTCCAGGTCAGCGTGACCTGCGTGGACGGCGACCCGGCGCAATTGGTCGGGGGAACGGGAGAGTTCGGTTTCGATCTGCTCAGTGGCGAATGGGCGCAAGAACTTGAGCGCGTCGACGCTGGCTCGTACCTTGAGATCCTCGTGCCACTAACCAAAGATAAAGATCACGCGACCGCTGTTCGACGCCTGCGAAAGGCGCGCGAGCTCGTCCGAGACAATCACCTGGAGGAGGCACTCGGCGAAACCCGCAAGGTCATCGAGGCAATTCGTGCCGCCGACGGTACCCTCGACATCGCGAGGCAGGCTCGCCCGAAACCGCCACGTGACCGTGACCAGCGCGAGCGCTGGGCCTTCCTTGCCGAAGACCTCTTCTCTCTTCTCAGCGGAGCAGCACACGACGATCCGGGCACCACCGAGCACTTTGTATGGAGCCGTAAGGATGTCCTTGCCCTGGTTGCGGCCACCGCCGGGTTGCTTAACAGGCTCTCCGAACGCGGCGGACAATAGACAACCACCGCCGTCGCCATCGACAACCTGGGGAGGACAGGGTCGGCCGTGTCCCACCATGAGTTCTCTCTGGCGAGCCGCAGTACGAGCGTCTTGATCGCTGCTCATGTCGGTGGACGCCCGGTGCGTCGATGGGCGGAGTAGTCCCACTTGCGGGCGATGAACCTGCGGTTCAGGCGAGCAAGGTGCCAGGCTTGACCGGGAAGATCTTCGGCTAATGGCGACGATCCACCAACTCGGACAGGGCAGCAACCAGAACAGCTCAGCGGGTTCATAGCGAATCAGCCCCATCAACTGCCGTCGCAGTATTGCGTTCTCGTGCCGCAGCACGAGCAGCTCGGCAAGCTTGACCGTCTCGCTGTGCAATACCACTGACGGGATAGACAGCAGCTTCCTGGTCACCTCTGGGATTGACCCGTTTTAATGGACAGGGTCGATAAGTGTGGTCAGGCTACCCGGTCCACCAGGTGGTGTCGGGTGGCTTCATAGGCGGCGGGGCTGAGGTAACTGAGGCTGGAGTGCAGGCGGCGGGTGTTATACCAGCCCTCGATGTATTCGAAGATCGCTTTGTGTGCCCTGGTCCTGGTGGGCCAGGGCTGCCGGTCGAGCAGTTCGGTCTTGATGGTGGCGAAGAACGACTCGGCGACGGCGTTGTCCCAGCATTGGCCCTTACGGCCGACCGACAACCGCACGCCCAGGTCGTCGGCGAGGGTGGCGAGCTGGGCGGATGTGTATTGACAGCCCCTGTCGGCGTGGAAGATCACTCCGGGTTCGGGACGCCGTTGGCGCACGGCGTTGTCGAGAGCCTGGGCGACGAGGTCGGTCCGCAGGTGATCAGCGGTGGCCCAGCCGATCACGCGTCGTGAGGCGATGTCGATCACCGTGGCCAGGTAGAGCCATCCCTCCCAGGTGTGGATGTAGGTGATGTCCCCACACCACCGTCTGTCGATATCCGTTGCGGCGCAGACGAAATCGCGTCGGATCAGATCCGTCGGGACGGTCGCGGCGGGATCGGGGACGGTGGTGGTGCGCCACCGCTTCGGTGCGCGTCCCGCACGTCCCTGCTGCCGTAGGAGCCGCGCGACGCGTTTGCGGGAATGCCGATGCCCCTGCGCTCGCAGCACGGCGTGCACCCTGGGTGCGCCATAGGTGCCCTTGGATTCGTCGTGAATTGCGACGATCCGCGCGGCCAGGTCTGCATCCTGTCGTGCGTGGTCGGTGGGCGTGGCGGTGCGGTGTGCATAGTAGGCGGACCGGGAGACCTTCAGCAGCGTGCACGCCCGATGGACGTTGCCGCCGCCCGCTTGCTCCGCCTCGATGAACGGGTAGACGTTCACCGGATCTCCTTGGCGAAGAAAGCCGTGGCGCGCTTGAGGATCTCCACATCGTCGGTCAGGCGGCGATTCTCCCGCCGCAGCCTCGCGAGCTCCTCGCGCTCGTCGGTGGTCAGCCCGTCGGCTCGGGTACCGGCGTCGCGTTCGGTCTGCACTACCCACTGCCGCACCGCGGTCTCGGTCAGGTCGAAGTCCTTCGCGACCTGCCCCACCGACCTGTCACCCCGCGAGCACAGCTCGACGATCTCGGTCTTGAACTCTGGGGTGAACGACCGCCGAGGCCGCCGCTTCTTCTTGCCCATGGGCTCCATGATGGGACATCCCTCCGGGGACACGCGTCCCCTGATCTCAGATGTCCGTCAAAACGGGTCAAGCCCACTGGCAAGTTCCATTCGGTATCCCACCTTCCGAACACACGCGTTGGCGGCCCTGTCAGAGGCGGACACAACGATTGGTCATGCGGCCAGAGCCCAGTCGCTACTCGATCAGGCCCACACCAGCTCGCGCTCCATCACCAACCAAACCGAGCTTGCCAACGCATTGGCATCAGTGGTCAGGGCACTGGCGTGGTCCGGTGATCACGACCGTGCTGAAGCCGTGGCAGATTCCATAGTCGATTCCTATGAGCGGTGCCATGCCTTGGCTTCGATTGCTGAGAGAGTCGCTGGGGCTGGTGAATTCGACCGATCTGTTGCGTTGATCGATCGAGCGGCTGAGTCAGCTCGGTCGGGAGATCACCTGCGCATACAGGGTGTCAGCTTGGCTTCGTTGGCAGCTACGGCTGGGAAGATTGGTGCTGTGGACCGCGCCTTGAACCTGATCAACGAGGTTGAGGCCATTACCTCCACGATCGCTGGCGCTCGTGGACAGAGCCGCTTGCGCATGTCGATGGCACAAGCACTTGCGGATTTCGGTGAGCTCGAGCGCGCAGAGGCGGTTGCCCAGTCGATCACTCCTTCCGATGACCGGAGCTGGGCGCTGGCTTCCATCGCGTGCGCGTTGGCTCGGCATGGCGAGTTTGACCGCGCTCAGACGCTTGCAGACTCCCTCATCGGCCCATACCAACACAGCTATGCCCTAACAGAGATCACGAAAGCTCCTGACTCACGGGTAGCGGCACGTGCGGTTGCCATGATCTTCATACTGGGCGATCGCTGGCGTGGAGTGCTTGCTGCGCTTGCACAGGTACAACCGGGAGCGCTCACTGCGATCATCGACGAACTCAACAATCTCGCTAGCCTGGAACGATGACGTGTATGAGGCGGAGCTGTGTCGACCCGCGGCTGCCTGGTCACATCCTGTGGCCGGTCAGGGCTCGCTCCCATCGTTAGACCTCTGAGCAGACACCATCTTTAGAGGAGTCTGATGTGGAGATACCTACCAGATGCACGTTGAGGACATCCGTACGACGGAGTGCTTGTGTCCCAGGCTGTTGCGTCCTCGCTGGCCAGTCTCACACTGTACTAAGTGGAGCCTGGCAGTGTGAGGGTCAGGGGTTCGAGTCCCCTCAGCTCCATTCTTTCGAAGAGCCCGTCTGATTGAGCGGTTTCCGCTGGTCAGGCGGGTTTCTTGCTGTTCTGGGTCTGATCTTCGGTGATCGTCTGTTGGTCGTGTTGTGGTGACCCTGTGGAGCAGTTCTGGAGCAGGATTCTCCAGCGTGATCGTCGTGCTGGTCGCTGGACTGGGTGATCGTCGTGTCCCTCTCCCCAACGGTGTGAGGGTCAGTGGCTATTCGTTACGCGGCAAGTGGTCCGGAGACGTGGCGCTGTGACGGCTCGGGAGCCCTCGGGTGCGCTTTCACGTTGAGGTCTGCTTCGTGCCAGCGGCGTTGAAGGTCGTTGAGGAGTCGGAGTTCGACTTCGGGTGCGACGTGGGAGTAGACCTCGGTGACGCGATTCGATAGGTGGTGTCCAAGGCGTCTTGCTTGGGCGATTTCGGGTGCGCCTCCGGCGATGAGCCAGGTCTTGTGGCTGTGCCGTAGTCCGTGGAAGGTCAGTCCGGGTCGGATCGGCACCGTGCGGACGCCTGACTGCGGACGCTCTTCGTTGCCGTTGACCGCGGGTTTGAGGACACGACGGATGAAAGTACTGCGCCACAACCACGTTCCGCCTTCGGCGGTGAACACGAACTCGTTGTCGTGGCGTTCGAGGTGCTTGCGCAGCATGGTGACGAGGAACGGCGGCAGCGTGATCGTCCGAGCCGATGACGCGGTCTTGGGCGAGCCGAGCCAGCGCGTGTGCGCGCTCTCGTGCAGGGACCCGGTGCGGGCGTTGATGATCAGGACGCCGCGGTCGAGGTCGACGTTGTCGCGGTGCAGGCCGGTGAGTTCACCCCAGCGGCAGCCGGTCCAGGCGGCGGTGATGATCAGCAGGCTGGCGGTGTCGCCGCCGAGTGCGGCGGCCTGTTCGGCGATGCGAAGCACCTCGGTTGGTGTTGCCCAGACGCGTTCGCGTTCGATGCGGTGGCTGCGTCGTCCTCGGCGGCGGTAGCGGCGGATGGGGTTGGTGGGGATGAGACCTTCGTCGACGGCGTCGGTGAGGATCATCGACAGGACTTTGACGATGGTGGCTACGGTGGTGTTGGCGTAGCCGAGCTGGCGCAGGTCGCTGATCCATTTGTTCACGCCGAGTGTCGTGATGGCGTTGAGTGGCGTGGTAGCCCAGCGGAGCAGGATGTGGCAGCGCAGGACGCTGCGGTAGTTGTCGATCGTTCGTGGGTCGAGGTCGAGCGCGGCGAACCAGGTCTCGGCCCATTCAGCCACGGTGGTGCGTCCGCGGGTGGGGTCCAGCCAGGTGTTGCGGCGTTGATCGGTCTCGATGTCGGCGGCGTGGTTGTCTGCTGCGCGCTGGGTGGTGAAGCCGGAGATCGAGACGATATGCCCGTCGCCGGTGCGGTAGCGGACTCGCCAGGACTGCATGCCGATCTGTTCCGTCCAAGCCATGACGACCTCCAGAGGAAGTGGTGATGTCGTCCGTTGTCCGCCGTCACCTGCTTGATCGCAAGTCTGGATGTAGACAGCACAGGTCCTTGGGGTGCATGGAAACATCAACTCGAACGCCCACTTGAGAACTTCGGCAGTGCGTGCGTCCTGCTAGTCATTTGGGCAACCTGACGAACGCTAGCTCCGACTCGCACCGTTTATGCAGGTCGTCTCGGCCGAATCAGCGGACGAGGTGGCGAGGGTCGGCAGGGTCGTAGATGCCCTAGCCGAATGCCTCCATGATGTCCAAGTCGTACGACGATGATCGTTGCTGCTGTTGAGGGGCAGGAGTCCGTCCATCATATGGTTCATTCAGTCCTCCTGGATCGCCGCCTCGCCGTCAGGAACGCCCACGTCGGTGTCGAAGCTGAACACGTCTTCCGCGTTTCGCAGTCCTGGGGTCGTATCGAGGATGTCGCTGAGCTGGGGGTTTGGTGTTCTGGATGGTGATCCATA
Organism: Umezawaea tangerina; assembly: GCF_003002815.1. Classification (GTDB taxonomy): domain Bacteria; phylum Actinomycetota; class Actinomycetes; order Mycobacteriales; family Pseudonocardiaceae; genus Umezawaea; species Umezawaea tangerina. The sequence goes on from NZ_PVTF01000014.1 coordinate 49,632, forward strand.
GCGCGTACTCGTCGGCGAGGCACTGCGGTCGTCCGGAAGTGTTGCAGTTCCTGGACAACGTGGGTGATCCGCCACAGGGCTGACCGTGGCTACAGTTGGTGACAGTCGAGCCGGATACAGTCCATTTCGGTGAATTTCTTCGTCCATTAGAGCGCTCAATTCTCGTCGGCGCATCTGGGTAGAATGGGCCGTTGGGCCGTTTCGGTGAGGTGTGTCGGTTTTCCTGCCGTATCGATTGAGAGTCATGCTTGGCTGGAAGTTATGGACATCCCACTCGACGCCACCGCGCTGAGCGCATATGCGGCGCAAACCATGGTGAGCACGATGGTTACCGAGGGCTGGAAAGAGGCAAGGGCATGGCTGGGGAGGTTCTTCTCGAAGTCCAGCGGTGAGGGGGACGCCGAGCTGGCCGTGATCGACATGAGCGAAGAGCAACTCGCCGAGGCGGACGACGCCGACATCGAGGTGCTCCGACGAGCTTCGGTGCGAAGGATCTCCTCGCGACTGGAAGGGTTCCTAACCCGAAACCCGGATGCCTTGGAGGAGCTTCGTTCGTTCCTTTCGGAGCATCCTCAAGCGTCGAATACCTACACGGTCGGCAGTCAGAACGCGGTTGCCACTAACCATGGACAGGTTTTCCAGTCCGGGGGAGCGCAGACGATCAACCAGGCTGGGCGGAACTCGTGACGCCAGACGATACCGAGGTCAGGTCGGCCGGAACGACGCTTCACGCGTGGGCCGACAGCGGTGGGCAGGTCTTCCAATCTGCCGGGCCCCAGACCATCTACGGCCTTGACATGTTGCACCCGGAGCCGATAGCTCCCAACGACTTGACCGTTGCCATGCAGGCCTTCGTCGACCCACCTGGCATGCAGTCAGCCCGCGAGGCGCTGGGAATCCATGGTGTCGCGGTGCTTGTAGCGGAACAGGGTGACGGAGCGAGCACGGCAGCGGTCAGACTGCTCGGCGAGTACAAAGCCAACGATGGTGAGTACGTTGGCAGCTTGCAGACCCTCACTGTGGACTGGGCGATTCCCAACACTTCTCGAATTCCCCGCGAGCCCCGCGTAGGTTATCTGCTCGACCTGACGGCGGAGGACGAAGAGTTGAGGACGGGTTTCCGTAGCGGGCTTGTGCGCCTGGGATCTCAACTTGTGAACTCTGGATCATGTTTGGTTGTCCTGGTGACACGCGATCAATGGGGCGACGTGACGCGCGACCCAGAACTGAAGGGAATCACCGCACCCCTCGGCCGCCCAGACGCACGCGCACTTGCTATAAAACACGTTAACGCACTCCATAGGCGACCCGATCGGCTGCCATCCCTTGACCGCAACGATATCTCAAATGTGTTGTCGTCGCAGGCGAAACCTGGTCTAGCTGCCGAACTGGCGCATGCTCTGGCGATCGCTGAAGGGGAGAACCTTGAGGCACGGCTGCGTGAAGTGTTGGAATGGCGGGAGTACGTGCGTCAACGCTTCGACGATACCGGCGAGCAATGGGAGAGGGCCTTGTTGTGGACCGTGGCCGCTCTCGATGGCGCACCCAAGCGGGTCATCATCGAAGCGGCACGCGATCTGCTAAATCGTCTAAAGATCACCATCGATCTTGGTCAGGCGCTGGTGAAACGGGACCTGACCTCGTGCCTGACCACCATCCAAGCAAGGCAGCACGACGGCACCGTGTCGATCAACGCCGGGATGCCAGGGGTCGCATCGGTGGTACTGGCGCACATCTGGCAGGAGTACGTCGAGTTGCGTGACGTCATGCTGGACTGGCTGACGAGTATCGGTGCCCGCGGTGGCGTGGCGGCATCGTTCTCACATGAGGTGTCACAAGCGCTTCTTTCGCTTGCCGAGCACGACGACGGCGGTGCGGTGCTGAGCTCATTATCCGCATGGGTGAACGAGAACACCGGCCGCCGCGACCTCATCGCCAGGTTGTTGGAAGACGCGGCTTTTGAGGGAAAGGTTGAGCGGCCTGCTCGCAAGTTGCTCCTGGACTGGGCGAAAACGACCAACACCGCACAGCACGCCGTTGTGGCACAGGTCTGTGGCGGGCGGTTCGGCCGCAGATACCCCGAGCGGGCACTCGTGCGCCTGAGGTGGTTGTTCATCAAGGGTGGCGAGGAGTCCAAGCAACGGGCTGGCGATGCCCTCCGAGCGCTGTTCGTGAGCAACGAAGACATCAACTGCGCGGTGCTCAACACGGTGCTTGCTTGGGACGTCGAGGTAGCGCTCGCAGCGTTCACCATGACCATTACGGCAACAACGACGACGTTACCTCAGCTTGCCGTGCTGCTTGATCCCGTGCGCGATCCAGCCGGAGAGGTCGAGCGAGCGCTGGTCGTCGGCTGGCGAATCATCTTTAGCAGCAGGGAGAATGCCGCAGATCAGGTGGCAGCGCTGCGCAGCTGGTTCGACGCCGCTGGTACCGGAGCCTTACCAGGCGACCGAGTCATGGCGATCCTGCGAGCGGCAGGATCATCGGTGTTGGGCGGGAGTTCGGTCATCGGTCTCGCGATCAAGGCGACGCAGGATTCCGGCGGTGCAGGAGCCGACGCTTGTGCACAACTGATCAATGGATTGATGGCCGACGTAGCCGCCGACGCCGGAGCGCTGAGCGGACGTGTTGGGTGAGCTGGTTTCGCCGCAAAGTCAGCGCCATGGATCACGTCCCGCCGTCAGCGAGTGAATCGGTCTTTACCACGGTGCTGCCCAGCCAGTTGCCAGGTCTACGATTCCAAGCCCAGATCGCCGTTTCTTGGAGAGAGGATGCGGATCCTGGCATTGGTGGACCAGCGGCACGCGCCGAAGTCCGTGCTCGCGCGCATATTCGACGGCTTGCCGCCCGGATCACGAGCCGGTGCACCGTGCTGGACTGTGAGCAAGCTGCTGACGAAGTGCTTCTCGGACTGTTCAAGCCTGCTGCGGTCCCAGGCTTGCCCGCGATGAGCACATGGATCCGCGACATCAGCCTGCAGGCGTCGCATGCGGACGTGGCCCAAGCCGAAGAACACCTGGCCGCTCAACGTCACGAGCACTTGCGGGCGTACCGAGTGCGGACGCAGGCCGAGAACGTGCGTGCCCTACTGTCCGAACCCGGTCTGGCTCACGCGTGGTTCCTGGCTAGCGGACGAGCCGAGCCGAACCTTGACGCGCTCAAGGTCCTCAAGGAGGCGTGTGACCTCGTCGTAAAATCCGGAGCCCTGACCGAGGCCGGTCCATCGACGCACGATCCGCTCTCGCACACCGTTTCCTTGCTGCTTAGCAGACTTGATACCACTGAGCGACAGGTTTTGCTTGACAGGTTGCCCGCATTTTTAGAAATGTTCGGCCAGGGGGAACTCGGGGACCAGATGCGCAGCGGCGACTCAGGCGGCGATCTGCCAACCCAGTGGCACATGGCATGAGCAGCTGTGACTCACGCACAGCATGTACACCGAGTTCGGCGGGCAGCGCACAGCGCATGGACCGTGGACGTGTCGGTGACCCACTCTTGGGGCACGCTGGTCTGTGACGTCGGCATGTGGGCGTTGAGGCAGATGCGGTGCAGACACTCAGCGCCGCGTGTCCATCCAGAACGCCGTCGGCCTTCACCACATACGGCGCGTTCATGACCCGCAGGGCACTGGCCACGTTCGTGTCAACTGCGCCGAAAACCAGTCACGCCCACGGATCTTGGGTGACACAATCAGCTCTCTGCAGAAGCAGGAGAAAGGGAAGTGCCGCCGTGGACCAACTGAAGTTCGACCCAGGGCTCGGGACCTACGTCGTTAATGTCGCCCCGGACAGCGTATGGATCTCGAAGGGGATGGGTGCACACAATCTCCAGCTTCAACTGGAGGTGGGTATCCCGGAAGTCGGCGTGGAGGCTGGCAGGTTGCTGTCCCTGGAAACGACCCTCTACGCCCTACAGAGCGCTGGCCCCAGCGTTCCTCTTGGCTCGGCCAACGTGTCGATCCCCTTCACTCCCAACGGCGAGACGCGTCGGCAGCCTCTCCAATACCTCATCACAAACGCTCAGCTGTTGGCCCTCGAACAGAGCCGGGCTGGCGATCTGCGCCTGGAATTGCACGTGCGCGGGTTCCTACCGCAAGCGTCTGGCTTCCCCGGCGGTCCCGTGGCCACCGAACACATCAGCATCGCCGAAAGCCGGTGGCGCCAGCAACTTGCTGGCCTCGGCCGCACCCTCGGCGTCGAGATGATGATCCCCTTCCCCGCGGACGACGAGCCAGTCAGGGGCATCGCCGAGTTTCTGCGTGAGGCACAGCGACTGCTCTGTGGCAACGAGATCGATAGCGCCATGCTCCAGGTACGGAAGGCACTCGAAGCCATCAAGGCAACGAGCAGCTGGAACTGGCCGGGGAAGAAGAACAAAGTCGACTGCACCGCCGACGAGCGATGGGCACTGATTCGCTCGGCGCTGGAAGACCAAGCCAGCGGGGCCATGCACGGCGACGCGGGCACCAAAGACTACGACTACAGCCGGGCAGAGGTCGAGGTGCTGATCGCCATGACCGCGGCTCTGCTACGCATCGTGTCCTGACCGGTGGTTCCCCACCATGGCATAGAGAGAACTGGCAGGGATCGGCTCGTAGGGTCAACTTGGCGATAGGAGGGTGAGGGATGGCACGGCGCAATCCCGTTGCCCGGTTTCTGGGCAATCTCGATCCTGCACATCTGGGTGACCCGTTGACCGAGATCGGCCTGTTCCGTGATTGCGGGAGCGCCGCCGACGCTCGTGGGGTGCTTCACGGTGAGGTGGTCGCTGAGGTCGATGAGATGCTCAAACTCATCGAGGATGCCGACGCGTTCGACGTCATCGAGCTAATGCGGCTGCGGGAGTTCCCGTCGGTCCCGGACCCGAATCTCGAATGGGATGGGTCGGCGCTCAACGTTGAGATCGTCGTCGCGATGCTGCTCGGCCGCGGTTCCCGCAAGCCCACTGACACGCCAAGGATGGACACCCGTCCGCACGAAGCCATCAGCGAGCTCCACAGCCGCGCCCAACGCCTCGGGCGGCTGTCCATCTACCGGCAGCAGTTCGAGGCGCGAATCAGCGACGACCCGCTCGCGCCGCTGGCGGCGGAGTATCAGGGTGCGGTTCTCCACATTCGAAACCTTCAGCATGACACGATCCGCGAGGCCCACGAGAGCCAGCTGTTCGACAACGCCATCGTTGCCCCGCTCATGGCCGAGCACCTCGGCTACACCTACCCCGACGTAATCGCGGTTCGCAACTCCATGCGCCAGCTCGGTGGCGACCGGATGACCAGGCTGCGTGACGACACCGGCGCGATCGTGATGCAGCACCACGGAACACCGCCAGACCAGGTCCCCGACGAGGCGATGCGAGAGTTCGTGGCGGCCATGGTCTCGTTCATGTTCCTGCCAGCCGACCGAGCCGTCATCACCGCCGAGGACATCGCCGCTGATTCCGGCGCCGACGTGGAAGTGGTCCGAGCAGTCCTGGAGTCCTACTCGCAGACGTTCGACGACAGCATCCTGCCCGCCCGCCGGGTTTACGACCTCCTCACGAGTAGCAACCCGTTTCTGATCACGCCTCTGGTTTCAGATGGTGCTGGCAACTACGTGGAAACCACGACCGGCGTGGGACTGGACTCGCTCCGGCGGATCGTGGAGACCGCTCTGGCCGGGACGAAGCAGTTCCACAACTACGACAAGAAGGTCCGTCAGGTCGTCAGCGAACGACTCGCAACCTCCTCACTCGAGAAGTTGCTGCGGACCCCGCCAAGGTTCGCTGGGTTCACGTACTACGCACCCAACGACAACGAAACCCACACCCTCCTCAGCCGCGACTGCGTAAGCCTGAAGACTGTTGGAAAGCAGGTCGAAGGAGACGGCCTGTTCATCGTCGGCGATGTCGCGATCTGCGTCGAGGTAAAAGGCAAGTCCATGGCGCTGGCCGCACGCCGGGGCGACGTCAAGCGACTCTGGAGCGACCTCAAGGCCACCATCGGCGACGGCTGCAAGCAAGCCGCCCGCCTCCAAGCACTCATCGAGACCAACGCTGGCCTTTGGCTCGAGGACGGTACCTGGCTCGACTTGTCCGATATTCGCGAAGTACGGTCCGTCGTCGCACTCCTCGACGACATCGGTCCCCTCGGCACCAGCCTTGGCGACCATCGCGAAACCGGACTGCTTCCCGTCGAACGCACACCCTGGGTCACGTCCCTGCACGACCTCGAAACCATCGCGCAGGTCTGCGACCGCCCCTCCGAGTTCCTCCTGTACCTACGCCGCCGCACTGACTCCGACGTCGCCACCTACTACAAGGCGGCCGACGAACTAGACCTCTTCATGCTCTTCATGAACGCCGACCTCTACGTCGAACCCGACCCTGACAAAGTCCGCGCCGAACACCCCACAAGCGGCCGGGTCACCAGCCGAGATCGAAAAGAGCGGGCTCGCAGCGCCATCCCCACGAGGGTCGGCGAACAGTGCCGCCCCCTCAACGCCTGGATGGGCCGCGAACAAACTCAGGACTCCGCCGACGACGGTCGCCCCTTGAAACCGACCTATCGCGCCCTGCCGCGCATCCTCGAACTCATCGACGTGATCGACGCTCACAGCGATCGCATGGTTCGCTTCGGCGCTGACATCCTTGCCCTATCCGGCGACGGCCAGCGACGTCTGCTCAGCACCATCGACAAGTGCATCCGCCGCGCCCGTAAAGACGGCCGACCACACGACGGCATGTTTTCCCTGGCGGGAGCCTGGGGCCATCCCACCGTGTTCATCGGCTCCCGCCCACGTGGAATCCCTCTGGAGCCATCCCGAAAGCGCCTTCAAGCGTACATGTACGTCAAGCGCCACCTGATGAAGTCGGACCGGTCCTACGGCCTGCTGTTCAACGACGCTGGCAACCTCGAGCTCGCCATCTACAACAACCGTCCGGCTGGAGAGGACGCCGAACTCGATGCACTCGTTGACGAGCATGGTTTGAGGCCCGTGGCTGACACCTCGCCACCAGGTTCACCGTCTGCGCGGCGCACCACACGCCGCTCGCGGGGGAAGAAGAAGCGCCGGAAGTAGTTCGGAGCCGAGAATGCTAGAAGCGTCGCTGGTCCATATGGGGGCACATCCACCCGGCGTGAACCAGACGTGAAAGGCGCGACCGCTCATCGGCGTGTGCGGACGTGCACGCCGGGTCGGGCAGAACGATCAGCTCGCGGCTCGTAGATCGCCGTGAGCACAGTCTGCCTTGGAGGACAGAAAGTGTGCTTGACGTGGTAGCGCCTTGATGGCCGCGGGAGTAGCCTGATGAGGTGAAGTGTCCACGTTGGTGCCGCAGCTCTGTAACCCTTGGGTCGCAGGCGTTTCGTGCGGCCTCGGGCGTCTCTCACGCTGAACGTGATGGAGCGAAACTGGAGCACGGCAGGGAGCTGAACGTCGCCGAACGGCTCGCAACGGCGCTGAACGGCGGTCAACGGCTCTGGGTTTCCTGGGGCAATCGGGTTTTCGCAGGTAGAAGTCCTTTGTGGACCAAACTGGCAGTGTGAGGGTCAGGGGTTCGAGTCCCCTCAGCTCCACAACGTAATATGGAATACAAATCACCCGCTGACCTGGACTTATCTGGTCAGCGGGTGATTTTGTTTGTGCGTCCACCGTGGACTGCGGCTCCCAATCTGGAGCAAATCTGGCGCACGGCGTGGAATGACCCGAAACAGGGGCAGCCATATTGCTCCAGGACCGTTCACCGGTGTCGGGTTGTCTATCACCGCGACTCTTCGCGCCCCGCTAACCTCGACCATGCTGGTTGCGTACCGGAACCGTGTCAGCGTGGGCTGTGCCGCAATGTCAGGGTTACTGGGCGATCCTACGCCAGGTGCTGTCGCCGACGTCGGCGATCGCCGTGTCCCACCGATCTTGCAGGCACTGAAGAAGCTGGACGGTGACTGCCGGTGCGACGTGGGAGCCGAGAGCAGTTCTTCGAGCATGGCCACCGACACCGTCGCGTACTGGCCCGGCAGGCGGTCTGCCCCCAGCAGGTCGGCCACAGCAGACCGCTGCTCCTCGTCGAGGGGCCGACTTTGACCCGGCTGACCTGCCGTCCTGAGGACATCCGCTCGTGCACGGCCTTCCACAACGGCATCAGGGCAGGCGATCCGAGTCGGTCCAACGCGCGCACGACCCCAACCTTGCAAGAGCCGGTCGTCGATCAGCGCTCCGGCACGACGTGGCCCAACCTCAGCAGGGCTTTGCGGAACTTCAGCTCCTGATCCGGGCGGACGGCGAGATGGCGGTCGCCGATCGGGCGGCACAGCCCGCGCAGAGCGCGGTCGTGGGTGATCAACACGGCGAGCGCGGGGTCGGCGCATTCGATCAGGCGGACCTGGCCGAGGTCGGTGAGCTGGGCGCTCCGCCGGTTGACGTCCTCGACCAGGACGCGAAACGCGTCGGGCAGGCCGTGTTCGGTCCGTTCGGCCAAGAAGTCGGCGAACTCGCGGAGAGCACGGCCGTTGCCGAGCGCGGAGAGCAGGCCGGCGGCCGACACCGCCCAGACGCGGTCCGCGGTTTGCTCCGCCCAGGCGGACAGGACAAGCCGGTCCGCGGCGGTGACATCCCCTGTGGCGACGATGTCGAGGTTGGTCAGCACCTTGAGCGGCCGGGAACCGGTCACCGGGGGCCGGTAGGTGTCGACCAGCCCGAGGGCGTAGGCGCCCAAGGCGGTGAGCCTGATCTCCTGGAGGCCGTCGTAGCGGCTCAGCGCGTCCAGGTCGTCGGCGCCCCAGTTGTCGCGGAAGTCGTAGCGCGCCTCGGCAGCAGGGGTGTACTTGAGGTCGACCAAGCCCAACGTGCCCGCGTACTCGAACAACACGGCCAGGGTGTAGCGGCCTTCGAGCAGTTCCCACTCGTGGTAGCCCTCGTAGCCGAGACTGCCGTACTCCGGGTCGACGAGGTAGAGCTTCCACAACGCCCTGTCGGAGCGGACGACGGTGGGGCTCATATTGCCGTGCCGCATCCTGGTGAACAGGACGCCCACGTCCAGCCAGTCACCTTCAGGACAGGTGGCCAACGCCGGTGGCTACCATCCGTCGTCGGGTCTTGGCCGAGGTGAGCACGTTGGGAGCGTGCTGGCCCTTGATCTGCTCGATCCGGCTGAACTCGTCGATGACCGCGTGGGTGAGCCAGCGCCGCCACAGGTGCCGGATGCTCTCCGCGGATGGTTTCCCCAGTACCGAGCGGCCTTTCGGGGTCAGTCGGAGGCGGGTGCCGTCGAGCGCGGCGAAGCCACCGGCTTGCAGCAGCAACGGCCACGCGAACGCGGCGATGGGGTCCTCGGCGTAGAAGTCGCCCTGTGCGAGGTGCGAACCGATGGTGCGGATGGTCGCGGCGGACGGGCGGCTGGTCTTGTCGCTGCACTTCACCTCCCCGGCCGCGCACAGTTCGAGCACGGTGCGCAGGTTGGCGAAAGCCTCCTGCTCGGTGAGCCTTTCCAGCTCAGGAGAGGAATCCACCCGGTTCACGTTCCCTCGCCCGGTGGAGGATCGGGCGAGGCCGGTTCCGAACGGTTCACGCGGTCAGGTTTCCACATCCGCCGGAGGACTCGTGGGCGACCTGCACCTCCGGTGCGCGTGGTGCCAGGTCGGTGGTCACAGGTTCACGCGTGCCAGACGGGCGATGAGGCTGGGCTTGTTCTTGTGCGCTAGTCGGAGGGCAGCGTGGCGCCGGGCGAACTCGTCCGGGCGGTCTTCGCGGTCGGCCAGGGTTCGCAGGTCGACGAGGAGGGCGACGGCGGCGTCGTAGTCGGCGGGTTTGCGGGTGGCGATCAGGGCGTCGACGCGTGTCCAGGCGGCTTGCTCGTCCTGCGCCAGCTCGTCCAGCCGCCGCTCGCGGGCAAGGGTCCTCTCGCGCTCACGGCGGGCTTCCTCCTCAGCGCGCTCGGCCTCTTTCCGCTGCTGTTCTTCGGCGCGCTTGCGCGCCGTCTCGTCCAGGAGTTCGCCCACGGTGCGCCGCGGTGGTGTGGCGGCGGGCGGGGTTGTGCCGTTGTGGAATCGACGCAGCAGCTCCATCCGCACGGTCGCCGCCTGGTCCTGGACGACGCGCAGCAGCAGGCGGTCCTTCTCGGTGCCGGGCAGTGCCGTCAGCCAAGCCGCCAGCCGGTCCGGGACGTCGGTGGTCCCGTCGAGCGGTGGGCTCGCCTCGGCGGCGACCGCGAGCAGGTCGTCGTCGAGGCGGAGGAAGTCGGCCAAGGCGCGCTGTGCCGCGGTGAGTGCGCGCAATCCAGCGGGCACGGGTGGTTCCGGCTCGTCGTCCTCGGCGCGGTCGAACGCTTCCTCGTCGCGATCCCAGGTGCCGTACCCTGCCAGCCACGCCAGGTACAGCGCGCGGTGGTCACCGGCGGCGAGTTCGTTCCGCACACCGACGATGGCGGACAGCGCTCCCTGCGGCTCGTAGTCCCAGTCACCGGTCCCGTCGTGGTTGTGCAGGTCGAGAACGAGGTGGGTGTCCGTCGTCCAGGCTTCGATCTGCTCGTCCACGAGGTAGGGCTCGACCGCGTCCAGATCGAGCAGACCGCGCGGCAGACGCAGCAGGAGGCGTCGGGTGCCCCAGTTGGCGAGGTAGAGGTGCGCGTCGTAGTGGCGTTCCACCAATCGGCCGGGGTCGCCCCGAAAGTCGCCCCACTCGTACTCGTTGACGAAGCTGGTGGCGGTGATCCGTGCGCGGGTGGACAGGGCGCGGACCTCAGCCTGCGCCTTCGTGTTGAGCGGCTGGTCCAGCGCGACGAATTCGTAGTACTGGTACTCGCTCAACGCCCGTTCCGCTTCCCGGTCTCGGTGAGCGGTGCGGCGAGGAAGCCCGAGTCTTCTCCCAAGTGGATGAACAGGTGCCCAGCGAGCGTGCCGTTCTCGGCGAGAACGGCCCAGCCGCGCCCGCTGGCCGGGTCCATCTCGTCGTTGCCTTCCCAGGTGAACTCGACGAAGGGCCGGCCGTCGCGCTCGCTCCAGCGGCAGTCCATCCACCCGTTGACGGCGATGAACCCGAACTCACCGGTCCCGTCCCGCGTGAATTCGATGAACCCCGGCTCGACGAGGTCGATGGCGTCCTGATCCCACTGGTCCATCTCCACGATCCGCCAACGACCGGTCGCACGCCCCGCGAGCTCCGCCACTCGTCATCCTCTCGGATCTGAGTCGATCCGGACAGGACGAATTGCGTTCCGAGCCGGCCGGGTGGAGGTAAAGGGTAGTACCGAGTCGTGGAGGGCGACCGAGCAGCTGCGCAGCGGGCGAACAGGGCCTCTGGGCGACGACAGCGCCGTGGCGTGCGCGAGGCGAGTGGTTAACCGCGGAACCATGGAAGGCGAACCGAGCTTCGCACCGCGCGTGGGAACGCGTATTCGACGGTTGAGCTCGACCTCCATCCCTCTTCATGCTGTGGTGTGTGGAGCAGATCCGGAGCAGGCGGTGGAGTTGAACGAAGCGCGACGGTTTCGAACAGCGGTGAATTGCGCCGGCTGACGTGGCGGTTCTCTGTTCGCGCTGGTCAGGGGGCTTGTTGAACAGCACTGGCAGTGTGAGGAGCCGTGGTTCGAGTCCCCTCAGCTCCGCAATTTGATATAGCAACGGGCGATTCCCGGTTATCCGTCTACTGTGGACTGTCGTTGGGTGGAGTGATCCAGAGCCCCATGGTCGTATCCGGGGGACGGCTGTGTCCGACCCGTGGCGGTTGTGTCGTCCCCGTAGTACCGCGTGCGCCTTGGGGCGACGCATGGTGACGAGTGGTCGGTAAATCCAATATCCGCTATCAGGGTGAAAGTTGTATTCGACTTGGGTTGCATCGGATGTACTATCCGCACTTTTGCGGTTTAACTTCGCGTTCCCGAAACGTTACGCAGTGATGGGTAACGTCCGGTGGCTTGTCCGCGAATTTACCTATCGACGCGTGGTTTCGTGGGCGCTTGTGTTGCGGAAAGATGTGATGAGGTATTGACGAGCGACGTGTGAAAGATTCTCGACGTGGAGTGGCGCTCTGACCCTGTCCGCCATTACCATGCCTTCTTCGTGTTTGTCATGCGATCTGGCTTGTCGGTGCGTGGGGTTGAGGTCGGCGACTGTGGCCAGCGGAATTGCTGCGATCGGGCCGAATGTCGGTGGTGGGAGCCGCAGTCCTGAGTGGGCGGTTGACGGCAAATATTCGGCCCCTGTGATTAGGGTTTTGCGCTTCTGGATGCTGCTGAGGGCTTTATTCTTTTCCAGTGCGACATGAATAATCTGCTGCTAAAAAGAGGTTCAATCAAACGGCCGCCTCTCGGATCTGGGGCGGTCTATCGGCCTGCCCGGGATGTTCGATGTGAAAGGGGCGGGACGTGGCTGAGTTCACGATTGACGACTTCTTGGCCGATAGTGACGTGCAGGAAATCGACTGGATGCGCCCTGGTGGTGCTCCCACGTCACTTCGGCCCGTCCGGATCAACATCGGCTGGGGCGCGGATGCGCTTGAAGTCGCGCTCGCGACGTCGGAGAACGTGCCTCGCATGGATGACGTTCGGCGACTTTGGGCTATGCGCTGGCATCGGCGGGCCGCACCGGTGCTCCTCGTGGTCGGCTACGAGAGGGCCGGTGGTTGGGAGGCGACGGTTTGCGGGCCGGGTGACGATCCAGCGGCCATAGCGGGGCTTGATCTGCGGCAGGTCGACAGGATCTGCACGGCGGCGTTGGCGGAGGCCAATCCGTCGGCCGCGAGGCGGACTCTGCAACGGCTGTTGGACGGTCTCAAGGACCAGTTGATCGCGGGGTTGACCAACCAGGGGCTGTTCGCCTCGCACGAACTCCGCCACGGTGTCCCGATCCGTCCCGACTGGCAGGACGCCCGCACCGCCGGTGAGGCGCTTCTCGACAAGACCGGACTCGACCTCATCTCCGGCCTTGGCTACCAGGTCAGCCCGCACGGATCCGTGGCGCAGGTGTTGACGGCGGACGGTAGTAGGCAAGCGGTGGCGGTGCTGCTCCACGAAGAGGAGTTGTTCGACCGGCCCGGTCAGCGATTCGGGACCGTTTCCCCCGTCATGAGGGGCCTGGCCATCGCGCAAGACCAAGGACTTCACTGGCTCATCGTGGTCAGGGGGACGCAATTGCGCCTCTACCCGGCCAACCCCGATGTGGGCGTCGGTCGGAAGGGGCGGTCTGAGACCTTCGTCGAACTCGACCTGGCTCTTCTGACGGAGGAGGAAGCGGGCTATCTACCCCTGCTGTTCGCACCTTCCGCGCTCGCCGACAACGGAACCGTGGTCGAGATACTCGCGGCGTCCGTCGACCACGCCAGCGCACTCGGCACCAGACTTCGCGAGCGCGTTTACGTCGACGTGGTCCCGGCGCTCGCTGTCGCCGTCGCCAGGGCCATGAAAGCCGATACCGGCTCGGAACTCGACGAGGCGGAGTTGCACGAGGCGTACCACCGCACGCTCGTCATCCTGTTCCGGCTCCTCTTCGTCGCGTACGCCGAAGATCGCGGGCTGCTGCCGTACCAGCGCAACCCGCGCTACACGAAGAAGGCGCTCAAGAGCTTCGCCCGCGAATTCACGAACAACCCCGTCCTCGAGTTCGACGCCGAGTCGCACGACCGGTGGGACGACCTCCTGGCGGTCTGGCACGCGGTCGACGACGGCAACCGCGACTGGGGCGTTCCCGCTTACAACGGGGGCCTTTTCGCCGATGATCCCGAACTGCACCCCTCGGGTGACGCCATCGGTCGCATGCGGCTCACCGACGCGGAGATCGGCCCGGTTCTCAAGGCGCTCGTCATCGACGTCAGCAGTGATGGTGAACCCGGCCCTGTGGATTTCCGTTCGTTGTCCGTCCGCGAGTTCGGCACCATCTACGAGGGGTTGCTCGAATCCTCGCTCTCGGTGGCGCCTGGTGACCTCACGATCGACCCCAAGAGCAAGGCATACCTGCCGGCCAAGTCGGGTGACCGCGTCGTCGTCCCGGCCGGGGCGGTCTACTTCCACAACGCTTCCGGTGCCCGCAAGGCAACGGGTTCCTACTTCACGAAGGCGTTCGCGGTCGAGCACCTCCTGGACACCGCGCTCGAACCCGCCCTGGTCGACCACTTGGCGACCGTCGGAAGGCTTCTGACCGCGGAGGACGAGGCGGGAGCCGCCGACAAGTTCTTCGACTTCCGCGTCGTCGACCTGGCCATGGGGTCGGGTCACTTCCTCGTGGCCGCCATCGACCGCATGGAGAACCGGTTCGCGACGTTCCTCAGCGATCACCCGGTGCCTGCCGTGAACGACGAACTACTCCGCCTGTCGCAGGCGGCGGAGAAGGCGCTCGGCGACGCGGGTGGGCAGGTGGAGATCGACATCTCCATGCTCCTGCGCCGCCAGATCGCCCGGCGCTGCGTCTACGGCCTCGACCTCAACCCGATCGCGGTCGAGTTGGCCAGGCTCGCGATCTGGATCCACACCTTCGTTCCCGGACTCCCGATGTCCTCGCTGGACCACGGTCTCCGGGTGGGCAACAGCCTTACCGGGATGGGCACCGTGGACGAGGCGCTGGCCGTCTTCGAACCCAAGGCGGTGGTCGGCCAGTACAGCCTCTTCGGTGAGCAGATCGTGGACGCGCTCGGGGCGGCGCGGGATCGCCTGGTCCGCGTCGCGCGCACAGCCGAAGCGACGAAAGCGGAGGCGAGGGAAGCTTCTCGAGCACACGCCGAGGCGATGCGGGAGGCTGCGGACGCCAAGACGCTGCTCGACGCGGCCGTGGGTGTCCGGCTCGGGAGGATTCCTGTGCCCACTGACGTCGACGAGGCACTCGCCTCGGGTGCCGCCGAAGTGACGGTCCAGGCCGTACAACGTCTGGGAGCGGTGCACCTGCCATTCTTGTTCCCCGAGGTCTTCATGCGCGAGGCGTCGGGGTTCGACGTCGTGCTCGGCAATCCGCCGTGGGAGAAGGTCCGCTGGGAGCCCGCGCCGTACTGGGTCGGTGTCAGTCCCGGCCTGATCGCGCTTCCTGCCAAGGTCCGCGAAGCGAAGATCGGTGAACTCCGCGCATCGCACCCGCTTGAGGCGGCGCACGAACGAGCCGAGCAGGAGCACCGTGCCGAACTCCAGGAGTACTTCAAGCGCGGGTTCACCCTCAGGGGTGGGACCCACCTCGAACTGGCCCAGTTGATGTTGGAGCGGGCCTTGAAGGTCTTGCGCCGGGGTGGGCGCATCGGGCTGGTGCTCCCGCGGCAGAGCATGGTGTTGGCCGGCTGGAAGAACCTGCGGAAGGCCCTGGTCGAAGAGCATGATCTTCGCCTTGTCCAGGCGCGGAACAACGCGGAATGGATATTCGAGGATGTGCACGCGTCCTACGCCGTTGTTTTCCTCGCAACGGGGCCGTTGACGAACGGACCTGTCCGGGTTTGGGTCGCCACCTCTCCTGACGGGATTCGTTCTGCCGCGGACGGCAACGCCATAGAACTGAGCAAGGAGAACATCGAGTCGTACTCCGAGACCGACGTCATTCCCTGGTTCGTCGATTCATCCGACAGGGACGTGTTCGACAGGATCCGCGTCCGACCGCGCCTGTCCGACAGCGAAGGGTGGATCACCGGGCACCACGATGCGCGGTGGGACTTCAGGGGCACTGGGCCGGACAGGGCACTCGCGGTTCATGCGCAGCCGCCTGGTGCTTGGAAAGTCCTGATGACCGCGCACGTGGACGCGTACGCGTTCGACGCGTCCGCCAAGTTCAAGCAGTCCATCTCGGACCTGGCGAAACTCGTCGCGAAGGGGCGTGGCGCCGCTGTGGGCGAGGGCGGGTTCGTCCTTGACGACACGCATCCCGTGGTCGTTGTGCGCCACCCGAGTCGGAGTGACGACACGCGCACCCTGATCGCCACGGCCTTACCCGAGCGGGACGTCCTGCACAACAAGGGGTACGTCCACGCCGTCGCCCATCAACCCGGCACGTCCGCGGAGAGCAAACTCGCGCTGCTGGGGTTGTTGAACACCAACACCCTCGACTGGTGGGTTCGGAGGTTCGTCGATCGGCACGTGACGGCACCCGTGATCAACCAACTCCCCCTGCCGGACTGGTCGGGTGGTCATATCTCCGCTGTGGCCGACAGGGTCGCGGTGCTGCTGTCCCGGAACCACTACAGCCGACTGGCGGGCGGTATCGACCTCGACGATCGCCTGCGAGGCGTGTCCGAAGACCTGACCGGCGCTCAGGACGATGACCTGCTCGCCGTGATCGAGGTCCTCGCCCTCGAGGGTTACGGCTTGACCGCCGAGGACTTCCTCACCATCAGGAAGGACTTCACCGACAAGGGGCTTTCCCCGCGCCATCTCGACCTGGTGCTGGCGCACCACAAGACGCGTCGCACGAAGGCGGCGTGACCCATGACGAAGCCATCGGCGGGTACCCGCCCGGAGTTCGCGACGAACGACGAGGCCAAGGGAGACCGCGTCGCCTCAGCGATCAACTCGCTCCTCTCCTACTTGCGTGGGAAGTGGGTGGAACCTCCCGCACTGGCCATCGCGACCGCTTACTTCAACCCGGCCGGGTTCGGCCTGCTCGCCGAAGAGTTGGAGAAGGCCGGACCGGTGCGCCTTCTGCTCGGGGCGGAGCCGACGGACGCGGGCCAGCTGTCCCGAGTACGGCCGCTGGGGCGGCGGCAGCGCCGCCGCGGACCGTCCCCCGAGGTGGTTCGTGCGTTGGAAGGGCACGCGCGATCGCTGTTGGAGGACCGCGACCTGCTCGGATTCACGCTTGAGGCCGACATGGCCGCGCGCCGGCTGGTGGCGTGGATCGAGGAGCACCCCGGAGTTGAGGTGCGTCGGTACGAGCGCGGATTCCTGCACGGCAAGGCGTTCATCGTGGAGTCGGACACCACCGGTGTGATCGCAGGGTCGAGCAACTTCACCTACGCCGGCCTGGCGCGGAACAACGAGTTGAACCTCGGGCACTACCAACCGACCACGGTGGGGCAGGTGCTCGCCTGGTTCGACGAGCAGTGGGGCAAAGCGATCCCCTACGACCTCGCAGGGCTGTACAAGGCGAGGTGGGAGCCCTATCAGCCGCTGGACGTCTTCCTGCGGATGCTGCACGAGAACTACGGGGCCGATCTCGAGGACGCGACGGTCGGCTCGAAGCTCGGCCTCACCGCGTTCCAGGCTGACGGCGTGTGGCGGGCCAAGCGAATACTGGACCGCCGCAACGGTGTCCTCATCGCGGACGAGGTCGGCCTGGGCAAGACCTACCTGGCCGGGGAGTTGATCTACGAGGCGACCGTGGTGCGCCGCCAGAAGGTGCTCATCATCTGCCCCGCCACGCTGCGCGACTCCACGTGGACCGGATTCCTGCGCCACCACAACCTCCGTGCCGACGTGCTGTCGTACGAGGAACTCGCGTCGAACATCGACACGGCGGGCAACCGCACGTCAGCGCTCCAGGACCTCGACGAGTACGCGATGGTGGTCATCGACGAGGCCCACGCGTTCCGCAACAACGCCACCAGGCGGGCGGAGGCGTTGCACCGCATCGTCGACTCCAGGGTCCCCAAGGACCTGGTGCTGCTCACGGCGACCCCGGTGAACAACAGCCTCGAGGACCTCTACAGCTTGATCATGTACTTCGCCCGCAACGACTACGCGTTCGCCGATGTCGGCATCCCGTCGTTGCGGCAGTACTTCAACAGGGCGATCGCGACCGACCCCGACAGCCTGACCGCCCAGCACCTGTTCGACGTGCTCGACGCCACCGCCGTGCGGCGCACACGGCGGTTTGTGAAGAACCACTACAGGGGCGACAGGATCCGGGTGAACGGCGTCGAGCAGGAGGTCTCCTTCCCCACGTGCGAGGTGCGCCGCGTCGACTACGACCTCGCGGGTGTGCTGCCCGGCGTGTTCGACGCACTGGCTACATCACTGGGAGCCCACGTGGCAGAGGAGATCATGACGTCGACCGTGGCCGCCGGGGTCATCCTCGCCGACATCGGTCAGGTCCTCACGATGGCGCGCTACGTGCCGTCCCAGTTCCGGCTCGACGGCGACACCGAGCAGTACGAGGCGCAGAACGCGGGGCTGCTGCGATCGGCGCTGCTGAAGCGGTTCGAATCCTCGGCGCACGCCTTCCGCAGCACCGTGGCGAAGATGATCACATCGCACGCTCGGTTCCTCAACGCCCTGGAAGCGGGCTACGTGCTCACAGGGGAGAACCTGCGCGACTTCGTCGCCGTCGGCATGGAGGGTGCCGAAGACTTCCTCGTCGAACTCGAGGACGACGAGGGCACGATGGACGCCTCCAACTACGACGTCGACGCCCTCCGCGGAGCTGTCCAGGCGGACCAGGACATCCTGACCTCCTTGCACGACCGGGTCGGCCACATCGATCACACCACCGACCCCAAGGTCGAACGGCTTGTCGGCGAGCTCGCCACGATCGCCGCTGAGGCCGCCGCGGAGGGCATCGGTGAAGAGGACACCCGGAACAAGCGGAAGGTCCTCGTCTTCACCTACTTCGCCGACACCGCCGACTACATCCACACCGCCGTCAGGAACGCGGTCATCACCGACGAGCGGCTTCGTGCCTACCGGGATCGCCACGCCAAGATCTCCGGCTCGGACGGGAGCGATCGCACCGGGGTGATCACCGGGTTCGCCCCTCGCACAGCGGGGGCCGGGGATGAAGAGGACCTGTACGACCTCATCATCACCACCGACGTGCTCGCCGAGGGGGTGAATCTGCAACAAGCTCGGCACATCATCAACTACGACCTGCCGTGGAACCCGATGAAGCTGGTCCAGCGGCACGGGCGCATCGACCGCATCGGCTCCCTGCACAAGCGCGTGTTCATGCGCTGCTTCTTCCCGGACGAGGATCTCGACCGGTTGCTGGGCCTCGAGGAACGGCTCCAGCGGAAGCTGAAGCAGGCGGCGGCGGCCGTCGGTGTCGGTACGGTCCTGCCCGGCGTCGACCCGGTCGAGCGGTCGATAACCGAGACGCGCGAGATGATCGACAGGATCAAGCGGGAAGAGGCCACTCTGTTCGAGGAGGGCGGCTCCGCGGCCCTGTCCGGTGAGGAGTACCGGCGCAGGTTGGCCGACGCCTTCAAGAACACCGCCACGAGGACCAGGGTCATCGGGTTGCCGTGGGGTTCGGGCGGTGCCATCGCCCGGCGGAACGCCGACCCCGGTTTCGTGTTCTGCGCTCGGGTCGGTGATCACGACAGGCCGTTCCACCGGTACGTGCCGCTCGACGAAGACCTGACGACGCGCACCGTCCGGACGGCGGACGGCGACCTGGTGGCGGAGATCGTCCGGGACA
Organism: Umezawaea tangerina; assembly: GCF_003002815.1. GTDB lineage: Bacteria > Actinomycetota > Actinomycetes > Mycobacteriales > Pseudonocardiaceae > Umezawaea > Umezawaea tangerina. Next base: position 68,917 of record NZ_PVTF01000014.1, read on the forward strand.
CCCTCGCCTGCTTGAACCAGGCCGATCCCGGTGACCGGGACGCACCCGCGGTCGAGCTCGCGGAACCGATGTACCGGGCGGCGTTCGACGCGTGGGTCGTCGCACGAGCCGACGTGCATCGGGACTGGTCGCTCCACACGGATCCAGGAAGGCTCTCACCGCCGCTGCCCAAGGTGATGAGGAAGGCCGTCGAGTACGTCGAGGGACACGGTGCGTTCCTCGGCGAGCGGCAGGACGATCTGGCGTCGCGGCTCAGGGCGCCCTACACGAACAGGGTTCAGCGGGCTGTCCGCGGTGCACTCGCCCATGACGAGCACGGCACGCCGCAGGAGACCGTCGAACGCATCGCCGCGGTGGCCGACGAATACGGACTCAGCATTCCCGAACCGCCGATCCCCCTGCCGCCCGCGAACCTCGAGGACGTCCACCTGGTGTGCTGGACGGCGATCGTGCCCGTGCCTGAAGTCGAGTCGGAATCCGAACGGGAATCAGGAAGCTGATTTCACGGTACGGAGCGGAGGATTGGTGAACCCGGTTCAACGAAGTGAGCCGGGTTCGCCTATCGCCGCGGTTGAATTACCTCTTTCGAGTGGAATATCCATCCTTTGTTACGTTTTCCGCCGCTGATCCGACTTCTTTTGTACACGACTCGGAGGAAGGTGGCTGGTGATCACGATCGCGGCTGTCGACGACCATCCGCTGATTCTGCACGGACTGGGGGCCTACTTGGCGAAATTCGCGTCGGACGTGACGTTGCGCGCGGTCTACCTGTCGGTTTCGGAGCTGTTGGCGAATCCACCGGTGCCGGAGGTGGTGCTGCTCGACCTGCTGCTGCCGGGGGAGCCCGAGGTCGCTGACAACGTGCGCAGGCTGCGCGAAGCCGACGCGCAGGTGGTCGTCTACACCTCCGACACCCGACCTGGATGCGTGCACCAGGCGTTGCGAGCCGGGGCGCTCGGGTTGGTGTTGAAGGGAGATCCCGAGGAGCGGCTGGTCGACGCGATCCGGGCCGCGGCGGCCGGGGAGAGCGCCCATTCCAGCAGGCTCGCGCACGCGATCATCGAGGACCGGCGTGCGTTCATCCAGCTGCCGCAAAGGGAACGCGATGTCCTGACGCTGATCGCGAAAGGGCTTCCCCGCAAGCTGGTCGCGAAGGAACTCGGCATCAGCGAAAAGACGTTGCCGACCTACCTGAGTCGCGCGAGTGAACGCTACCGGGACGCGCTCGGCATTCCGGTGCCGCCGAGTCCGGGTGAGACGGTCGCGTTCGCCTTGGAGGACGGGCACATCGAGTTGTCAGCCGACCGGCCGCTTCGTGACGAGCCCTGACACGTCTCGCACCTACCTCTACGGCGTAGAGCGGGGTATGCAGCGGTCGTTCGCCTCGCTCGCCCTGCTCCTGCTGGGGTCGAACCTCGGCACGATCGTGCCCATGGCGGATCGGGTGCCTCCGGCCGTGCTGGTGATGACGGCGATCTTCGGCGGGTATCTGTGCGTGACCGCCGCCCGTGCCTGGCGTGTGCGCCTGGGCGCGGCGGACAGCGTCACCGGAATGGTGTTGGCCGGGGTGAGCGCCCTGGCCTACGTGGTGCCCACCGAACTGGTGCTGCCGATGGCGACCAGGGGCAACGCCGTGGTCGTGGCGACACTGCTGGCCGCGGGATTCCTGCGGACGCGTCTCGCGGTCGTGAGCTGCCTTGTGCTCGTGCTCGTGTACTTCGCGACCGCGCTGCCGGTGGACGGCCTGGCGGGAGCCGCGGAAGGGTTGTGGCCGATCCTGGCGTCTCCGCTGGCCGCCGGCGCGGTGAGCCGGGTGCTGCGGAGAGCCGCGTCCCGTGCCGATGAAGCTCAGGTTTCCGTGCACGCCGCGCGTGTCCTGTCCGCGTCGTCCGAAGCCCGGCGTGCGGCGCACAAGCAGTTCCAGCGCACCCTGCACGACGACGTGGCGGCGGCCTTGCGAGCTGTGACGACCCTTGGTCTCGATCCTGAAGCGGTGCGCCAGGCTTGTGCCACCGCGATGATCCGCGCCGAGGCGGCGCCCGTGCCGCCGTCCAGCGAGGTAGAGGACCTGCGTGCCGGCCTGGACCTGTTGCCTGGCCCGGCGGGGACGAAGGTGGAGCGGCTGCCGGGCCCACGGGTTCTGGTGTCCGGCGAGGTGGTGCGCGCCGTGCTCGACGCGGCCCGCGAGGTGCTGGCGAACGTCGGGCGGCATGCCAAGGCGACGGTGGTCGTGATCGAGCTCGTGGGCGACCGGGAGGGGTTCGTGTTGCTGATCCGCGACGACGGCGTCGGCTTCCGCACGGACATGGTGCGCCGGACGTCGTTGGGTCTGCGGGAATCGGTCATCGGGCGGCTCGCCGAGATGGGCGGGACGGCCGACGTGCGCTCCGCGCCGGGAGAGGGGACCACCGTCGAGCTGCGGTGGTCGCGCCCGCGCGGCGAACCGCTGCCACCGGTTGTGAAGAGCACGCGCCTGCGAGGCATGACCGCCGCGGTCGACGACTTGAGGCAGCCCCTTGCCGCGGTGTGCCTGCCCTACCTGGCAAGCATGGTCCTGCCGGTCGTGAGCAACCTGGACGCCGCACCGGGGATGGGGTGGCTCGCGGCGTGGTACGGAATTCTGACCGCGGGCACAGTGCTGTTGATCATGTTCGCTTGTAAGGCGGTGCCTCTCGCGGTCGGCGTACTGGCGGGAGTGTGGGCCGGAGGTGGTGCGGCCGCCGCGCTCTTGGTGATCCCCGCGGACAGCTTGACGAACTTCGCCTCGTGGCCCATCGGCGCGACCGGCCCGATGCTCGTCGTTCTGGGCACGCTCTGGCGTTGGCCCCTGTCGGTGGCGGCGCTCTTCGTCGAAGAGGTCCCGTTGCTCGGAATGATCGCCTCCGGCGCCTTCGTCACGCGCTCGTACACGGACGCTCTGCCCGCTGTCACGGCGCCGATGCTCGCACTGGTGATGGGCCTGGTCATCACGAACACCATCGCGAGGCTGGGTGGCGTGGTGCTCGCGGCGGGAGCCGAACGCACGGAGATCGCGGTGTCGACCGCCGCGCGTGACAGCAGGCTTTCCGTCCACGCGAAGCGGATCGCCGAGATAGGAGCCGAGATCCTGCCGTTCCTGCGCTGGTTGGCCACCGCTGACCGCGCCGCGTTCGACCTGGAGGAGACCCGCGTCCGCGCTCGTGGACTGGAGTGGATGGCCCGCGACGAACTGCACATCCCCGGAGTCCTGGACACGAGGCTGCGTCACCTGCTGATGACCGCGCGGGACAGCGGATGCGTGGTGACCGTCCAGGCCGATACCGACACCCTGCACCCTCCGAGCAGTGTGCGCGTCGTGCTCGACGCGGCGCTGTCGACCTCCCCGATGCCGAGGGAACTCATCCTCTCGCTGTCGACCGAGGGCAGTGGGGTGCTGATCAGCCTGGTGTGCCAGCCGCATGACCGCGCACGGGCGGACGCACTGCGAACCGCGCTGCCCTCGGCTGCGGTGACCGAGTACGAGGCCGAGGCCATCGCGGTCGAACTGCTCGTCGCCCTCGACACCTGAGCGGGCTGTCCTGTCTTTTGCGGACAGCGGGGAAGCCACTCCGTCAGTCACTCTCAATCGCATCGGATCACCTGGTCCGGCAACGAGAACAAGACGAGGACGGTGTGTCGTGGGAACTCTCCGCGAAGACTTCAACAACCCGCAGCGCGTGCCCAAGGTCGTCATGCACGTGACGCTGACCGACGCGACCTCGATGAAGGCGCTCGGCGACGCGAACTGGCTGCCCACCATGGCCTGGTTCTTCGAGCAGGTCGGTGACGCGGTGACCCAGCAGGGCGGCACGATCTGCAAGTACCTCAACGACGGGGTGGAGGCGACGTTCCCCGTCGACCTGGCCGCGGAGGCGATCAACTCCGGCATCCAGGTGCAGGAGCGGATCGTCGAGGCCCAGCGGGACAACACCTACCGCTGCAACTGCTCCATCGGCATCGCCACCGGACGCGTTGTGGAGTTCAACAGCGGCGCGTACACCGACTACGTCGGAGCCGTCGTCGACCGCTCGGCGCGGCTCGCCTACGCGGCCAACGCCGGAGCGATCTTCGTGGACGAGGCCACTGTCGGCGCGTCCAACATGATGAGGGTGTTCTCCAACTACGGCAACGTGATCAACCGGGAAGGAGGGCAGTACCTGTCGCCGCTGGAAGAACTGCCGGCCGCCGGGTTCCCCGAGCGGATCAGCTACCACGAGATCCTCTGGGCCGCGCAGCCGTTCAGCGTGCGGGCCAGCGAGGTGACCAAGATCGGCGACATGCCGATTCCGGACCGGTCGCCCGCGCCGAAACCCCTGCAGAGGCGGGAGTGGCTGCGCGGCACGGTGTCCCGTTGGGACGACGAGCGCGGCAACGGATTCCTCTCCACTTCGACGGGGACGTACTTCCTGCACCGTAGTCACCTGGCGGCCGGGATCAGCCGGATCGATGTGGGTACCACGGTGTTCTTCCTCGGGGAGGAAGCGCACGGTGCCGGGAGACACCCGCGCGCCGTGTGTGCGCTGCCGGTCGGTGCCGAACTCTCCGTGCGGATCGACAAGATCCGCACAGCGTTCGGCTTCCACCGGCTGGCCGACTCGCGCAACTTCGGCCGGGAACTGTTCCTGGACCTGGGACGCGGCGCGGAGAGCCGGTTCCAGCTCGGTCAGCAGGTCCGGGTGCGGGTGACGGAGAACCAGGAGGGCCCGGTCGGCGCGGTGATCGTGCCCGAGCAGCAGGCGCTCTCCGCATGAGACCCAGGCGACTGGCAGACGGCACCCGCTTCGCGATGGCGTTGACCATCGCGGGCGGGACCGCCGTCATGGTGGGCGCGTGGTTCGACGGCTACCTCCAGGCGGTCTGCCTGGAGCTAGGTGGCGCGGTGCTGCTCCTTGCTCCGCTCGTGCTGGCCGAGGGTGTCGTGACCGGCCGCATCGGCAGGCGGGTCGAAGACGGAGTGGCGGAGGCGTTGAACGGGGCTGCGGGCACACCGCATCCGGACGACACGGCGCGCATCCGAGACCACCTCGTCGATCACCTGCGGAGGTCGGGGCAGGCCTGGCAGGCGATGACAGCGGACAGCGGACCGTTCGACCTGGCACTGGAGCGTCCGGGCAGCCGCATCGCGGTCGCGATCCGGCAAACGCCGTTCGCCCTGGACTCGGCGACGGTCCAGAGGCTGCACACCGAGGCTCGGAAACTGGGGCACACCGAACTCGTCGTGATCAGCCTGACCTCGCCGACGGACCTCGCGGAGGAGTTGGCCCTCCACACGCCGGGGTTGACGTTGATCGGCGACGTCGCGGACCTCGACGCGAGGCTGGACAACGCCCTGCGCACGGCCGCCGCACGGCGCTCGTGACCGCTAGACAACCGCTTCAGGCAGGTGGTGCGGGGCTGAGCGCCGCACCCCCTGCCCGAAGCCCAGCGAGGTCGGACGCTCACTTGCCCGCGTGCAGGGCGCTATTCCACTGCGGTGGTGGCGGCGACTGGGGTGGTGTTGGTGGGGGCCGTGGGGGTTTCGTTGGGGTCGGGTTGGCGGGAGATGAGGATGGCGGCGGCTGTTGTTAGGGCGGCGCAGCCGAGGATCATGGGTAGGTAGCTGTGTTCTACGTCGGCGATGATGGCGCCGACCTGGCTGCTTAGGGCGACGGCGACCATGTGGAGGGACCAGAGGACGCCGAGGGCGGTGCCGCGGGTGCCTTTGGGGACGATCTGGGTGATCCAGACGGTGGTGGCGACGACGGTGGCGAGGTAGCTGGCGCCGAAGATGGCGCCGAACAGCAGGACGATGGCGGCGGAGTCGAAGAAGGGGAGCAGGAGCATGGAGGCGGCGCGGATGAGGTAGGCGCCCATGAGGGTGGTGCGGATGAGGCCCTTGTCGCAGAGGCGGCCGGCTACGAGGGAGCCGATGATTTCTAGGACGCCGAGCAGTACGAAGGAGAGGGAGCTGACGGCTGGGGCCACGCCGTGGTCGTGCATGTGGGGGAAGAGGTGCACGTCGATGAAGGCCATGGTGGTGCCGCAGGCGAAGAAGGGGAGGATGAGGCCGCGGACGCGCTTGTTCTGGAAGGTGGTGCGGATTCCTTGCCAGAGCGTGGTTTCCGAGGGGGTGGGGCGGCCGCCCTGGCGTGCTGAGTACTTGACCAGCACGAGGGACAGGGGGAGCAGGACGGCGATGAAGACGACGCCGACCGCGAGCAGGATCCGGTTCCACGTGAGGGTGGTGCCCAGGAAAGTCCACAGTGGAACGAGGACGATGAAGCCGACGGCGGCGCCGTTGGTGAGGACGGCGTAGACGAAGCCCGCGTTCCTGCCGCGGAAGAGCTGGTCGGCGAGCACGCCGAGCGGGACGAACGAGAGCATGGTGCAGCCGATGGCGCCGAGCACGCCGTAGGCGAGGACGAACATCCAGATGTCGGTGGCGTAGGCGCAGAGGATCAGCACGCCGCCGGTGGTGGCCGCGCCGATCGCGAGGACGGGCACGGCGCCGATGCGTTCGGCGAGGTGGCCGACGGCGGAGGAGACGAGGGCGGTGACCACCGCGAAGAGGGTGGTGGCGATCGCGAGCGTGCCGCGGTTGACGTCGAGGCCGTCGGCGATGGGCAGGAAGAGCACCTGCACCGTGCTCTTGAGCGACGAGCCCGCCATCGAGATGAGGAAGCTGACAGTGGTCGCGAAAAGGACGAATGCGGTGATTCGGCCCGCTGTTCTGGTCATGCCGCGGAACACACCCCTTTGTCGTCCGGCGGCGCGCGTGCGTGTGCGACACCATTCCAAGATCCATGGCGGAGTCCGGGCGCGCTCCTGCGGGCGCCCGGCGGTCCGCGGGTCATCCTGGCACGGGGGAACTGTCCGGAGAACGGTTTTCCGCCCCGCCGGGGTTTGTTATAAGAATGGCGAATAGGTGGGCACGGCTGGGGTGACCTTGTCGTGGGAAACCCTATTCGCCCGTTGACAGTGCGGCCCCGGTGTGCGTGGAACCGCTTCTACCTGGGGGTTGTCGAGCCATCCGGCCTTCGCATGCCAGGTTTCGGGATGTGCTGGTGAGGGCTGTGCTTCCTGTGCATAATACGGCGGACCCGGACATCCCGCGGTAATGGACAGCGCTCGGTGGGCGATTTTTCCGGTGAACAGCCCATTCGGTGGCGACAAACGGGTGAACCCCCGATTTCACCGGGGCTGGACTTCCGAAATCACGACGGACGGGAAATGGCGGACGATGTCGCAGACGGCTAAGGCAGTGGTCGCACTCGGCAAGGGGCGGCCGGTGGAGGTGCGGGACGTCATCGTCCCGGACCCCGGACCGGGGGAGGTGACGGTCCGGGTCCAGGCGTCCGGCGTCTGCCACACCGACCTGCACTACCGGGACGGCGTCATCGGCGACAAGTTCCCCTACCTGCTGGGCCACGAGGCCTCCGGTGTGGTGGACCGGATCGGGCCGGGCGTGCACAACGTGGCCCCCGGCGACTTCGTGATCCTCAACTGGCGCGCGGTGTGCGGGCGCTGCCGCCCCTGCCGTCGCGGCAACCCGACCGCGTGCGTCGACGACTTCGTGGCGGACCAGCAGATGACGCTGGCCACTGGTGAGCCGCTCGGTGCGGCACTCGGCATCGGCGCGTTCAGCGAGCTGACCCTCGTCCACAGTGGACAGTGCACGCCGGTCGACCCCCGCGTCGACCCGGCGGTGGCCGGGCTGCTCGGCTGCGGCGTGATGTCGGGGCTCGGCGCGGCGATGAACACCGGCGGGGTCACCAGGGGCGACTCGGTCGCGGTGATCGGCGTCGGCGGTGTCGGCGGGGCGGCGGTGGCCGGTGCGAAGCTGGCGGGCGCCACCCGGATCATCGCGGTCGACGTGGACGAGCGGAAGCTGGCCCACGCCAAGGGGTTCGGCGCGACGGACCTGGTCGACGCCCGGAAGACCGACGACGTGGTCGCCGCCATCAGGGCGCTCACCGACGGCCTCGGTGCGGACGTGGTGATCGACGCGGCCGGCTTCCCGGAGACCTGGCGGCAGGCGTTCTACTCCCGTGCGCTCGGCGGTACGTTCGTGCTCGTCGCCCGGCCGGACGCGGGGATGCGCCTGGAGATGCCGCTGCTCGACACCTTCCTGCGCGGCGGCGTCTACAAGACCTCCTGGTACGGCGACTGCCTGCCGTCGCGGGACTTCCCGGCGCTGGTCGACCTGCACCTGCAGGGCAATCTGCCGCTGGAGAGGTTCGTCACCGAGAGGATCTCGCTGGCCGACGTCGAGGAGGCGTTCGTCAGCATGCGCCGCGGTGACGTCCTGCGCAGCGTCGTGGAGATGGGCTGAACGACGGACGACGCCGTCGGGACCGGGGTCCCGACGGCGTCCTGGTGGTCAGCCGAAGAACAGCGACCTGATGCCTGCGGGGAAGCCGATCGCCGCGAGGTCGGGCACGTCCTCGGTGATCACGAGCGACTTGCCCTTGCACCCGGCGTCGGACCAGATCTTGAGCGAGCCGGACGGCTGGATCGACTTGATCTCGCCGCGGACGTCCTTGCAGCCGGGGCCGGTGATGCCGCTGGCGAAGTTGTCACCGCTGAAGTCGTCGAAGTTCTTGCCGGTGAACACGGTCGCGGAGGTCGCGGGCTTCGCGTCGGGAGCGGCGGGCGGCGGCGTGACCGGCTTGGCGGGACCGGCCTTCTGGCCGTCCGGCGTGACGCCGAACCAGGTGCCGCCGACGCCTTGGCCCAGCGTGTCACCCGGCTTGGTGTCCTTGGTGAAGCGGTAGACCGGCCACCCCTTGATGGTCACCTGGAGCTTGCCGTCGTCGCGCTTGACGACGCCGATGTCCTGCTTCTTGATGCCCGCGAAGAAGATCTTCCCACCCGGCATGACGGTGACCGGCGGCCACGTCACGGCGCAGTCGCCGTTGCAGGTGGCCTTGGACGGGTTCGCGGAGTCCTTGTCGAACCGGTACAGCGTCAGCCCGGCGCCGTTGATCACGACCGGGTCCAGGTCGCCCGCGCTGGCCGCGCGCAGCGACACCCACTTCTCGCGCGTCTCCGCCGGAGCGCTCACGGGGGCCATGTCGCCCGCCTTCTCGTCGGCCTTGTTGGACCGGGCCGTGCCCGACAGGGTCTGCACGTCGGAGGTGGTGCCGGAGCCGCTGTCGGGGGACGACGACTGCGTCGCGGGTTGCGCGGTGCCGCCGGTGGAGCCGCAGGCGGACAGCGCGATCGCGCCGACCGCGAAAAGGACGGCAAGGGGCCAGGCATGCTTGCGCAGCATTGGTTTTCTCCGAGTGTGGTGTGGTGCAAGTCGATGTACGACCCAAGCACGCACGCGCGGCCGGATCGGTTCAATCCTTTTCGGATCGACTTCGAGAACCTTGCACGGGCACCGGAACGAGACGCGCTGGGCGTCAGCGATGGGCGTCCACTTGGGACTCGCGCAGCACGCGCAGGAGCTCCTGGCGCAGCCCGGCGCAGACGGCGATCGTCGCCGCCGAGTCGGCGGTGTGCTCGGTGTCGTCGAGGTCCACGACGACACCGCCCGCTTCGCGCACCAGCAGCACACCGGCGAGCGTGTCCCACGGCATGTTCGCGAGGATGACCGACGCGTCCAGCCTGCCCTGCGCGACCCACGCCAGGTCGATCGCCGCCGTGCCGATCATCCTGATCCGCTGCGCACGGGCGCCGAGCCTGCTGAGCAACGCCATCCGGACGGCGTTCTTCGCCTCCGCGCCCTCACCGCGCGCGAAGTCGCCGATGGAGATCACGGCCTCCGCCACGTCGTCCACGGCCGAGGCGCGGACGCGCTCTTCACCGACGAACGCGCCCCCGCCCTGCACGGCGGAGTAGGTCACGCCGAGGAACGGCGCGTCGATCGCGGCCAGCACCCCGCGGCGACCCGCGACCAGGCCCAGTGACACGGCGCACAACGGGATGCCGCGGGCGAGGTTCGCCGTGCCGTCGACCGGGTCCAGGGCCCACCACAGCGAGTCGTCCGCCGGCCCGCTGCGACCGTGCTCCTCGCCGAGCACGCCGATCTCCGGCGTCTCCCGCGCCAGGAACGCCTGCACGGCGTCCTCCACGGCGAGGTCGACGTCGGTCACCATGTCGCGCTCGCCCTTGGCCGTCACCGACCGCGGCGCGCGCTCGGTGACGATCCTGTTGCCGATCGCCACGGCCTCGCGGGCGATCGGCAGCAGGTCCTCGTAGCTCAACGGTCGACCGCGTGCGGCAGGTCGGACTCGAACACGTCCACCTGCGGGAGGTCGTGGCCGAGCCGGTCGCGCTTCGCGGTCAGGTAGCCGATGTTGTGGTCGTTCGCGGGCATCAGCAGCGGCACGCGCGCCGCCACCGCGATCCCGTTCGACTCCAGCGCCTCGATCTTGTCCGGGTTGTTGGACATGAGCCGCACCGACCGCACCCGCAGGTGCCGGAGCACCAGCGCGGCCGGGCCGTAGTCGCGGGTGTCGACGGGCAGTCCCAGCGCCGTCGCCGAGTCGAGCGTGTCCATGCCCTGCTCGTCCTGCAGCACGTGCGTGCGCACCTTCTCGACCAGGCCGATGCCCCGGCCCTCGTGGCCGCGCAGGTAGATCAGGATCCCGCTGCCCTCGCGGACGATCGCGTCCAGCGCCGCGTCCAGCTGTTCGCCGCACTCGCACCGCATGGCGCCGAAGATGTCACCGGTCATGCACTCCGAGTGCACGCGGACGAGCACGTTCTCGCGCATCCGCGTCTTCCCGTAGACCATGGCCATGTGCTCGTGCCCGTCGGCCCGGAACGCCACGGCGCGGAACGTCCCGCGCCTGGTCACCAGGTCCGACTCGGCCACGTCTTCGTGACTGATGGCTTGCTCGTGCATCCGGTCCCCTCGTCACCAGGTTCCGTCCGATCGCATCTAGTCTCGGCCGGAAGTCGTACCGTAACCCGGCTCGACCACACATGGAGGTCACCCTGTTCAGCATTACCGTCCGCGATCACGTGATGATCGCGCACAGCTTCCGCGGCGAGGTCTTCGGTCCGGCACAACGCTTGCACGGAGCAACGTTCGTGGTGGACGCGAAGTTCAACCGGACCGATCTCGACTCCGACAACATCGTCGTCGACATCGGACTGGCCACCCAGGAGCTGGGCGCTGTCCTCGCCGAGTTCAACTACCGCAACCTGGACGAGGTACCCGCTTTCACCGGCGTCAACACGTCGACGGAGTTCCTCGCCAAGGTGATCGCGGACCGGTTGGCGGACCGCGTCCACGCGGGTGCGCTCGGTGAGGGCGCCCGCGGGCTGAGCGCGATCTCCGTCACGTTGCACGAGTCGCACGTCGCGTGGGCGAGCTACGAACGTCCGTTGTGACCGTCCACGTGGTCCTCCCCGGCGGGGTCGACGACGTGACCGCCCCCAGCGGGGGCAACGTCTACGACCGCAGGGTCTGCGCCGGGCTCGGCGTCCACGAGGTGGCCGTCGGGGGTGCCTGGCCGCGTCCGGGGGCAAACGTTCGCGCGGAGCTGGCGGCCGTGCTGGCCGGGTTCCCCGACGGCGACGTGGTACTGCTCGACGGGCTCGTGGCCTGCGGCGTTCCCGAGGTCGTCGGACCGCAGGCCGGCCGACTGCGGCTGGCCGTCCTGGTGCACCTGCCGCTGGCCGACGAGACCGGCCTGACCCCCGCGGCCGCGGCGGAGCTCGACGCCGCCGAGCGGGCCGTCCTGCGGGCCGTGGACGCGGTCGTGGCGACCAGCCCGTGGGCGGCGCGGCGGCTGGTCGGGCACCACGGGCTGGCTCCCGAGCGGGTGCACACCGTCGTGCCCGGCACCGACCCCGCCCCGCTCGCGCCCGGCAGCGGCGGGTCCGGGCGGCTGCTCTGCGTGGCCTCGGTGACCCCGCGCAAGGGCCACGACCTGCTGGTGCAGGCCCTGGCGACGGTCGCCGACCTGCCGTGGACGCTCGACTGCGTCGGGCCGCTGGGCCACGCCGAGCACGTCGCGCGGGTCCGCGAGCTGGCCGAGCGGCACGGGCTCGCCGACCGGGTGCGGCTCACCGGCCCGCTCACCGGCGAGCCGCTGCACCGGGCCTACGCCGCCGCCGACCTGTTCGTGCTGGCCTCCCGCGCCGAGACCTACGGGATGGTGGTGACCGAGGCGCTGGCCCGAGGCCTCCCGGTGCTGGCCAGCGCGGTGCCCGACGCGCTCGGCGACGGCGGGCTGCTCCTGCCGCCGGGTGACGCCGGGGCGCTCGCGGCCGCGCTGCGGCGCTGGTTCACCGACGAGGACACCCGTCGTGAGCTGCGCGGATCGGCCCTCCGCCGGAGGGGCGCGCTGCCGACGTGGGACGAAGCCGTCCGGGACCTGGGACGGGTGCTGGCTAGCCTGCGCGGATGACGACACCTGGCTTCGCCCCGGAATGGCTCTCCCTGCGCGAGAGCGCCGACGCCGACGCCCGCTCGACCGAGCTCCCGGAGCTGCTCGGGCCCGCGTTGAACCGGGACCCCCTGGTCGTACGTGACCTGGGTTGTGGAACGGGATCGATGGGACGGTGGCTCGCCGGACGGCTGGGCGGCGTGCAGCACTGGGTGCTGCACGACCGCGACCCCCGTCTGCTCGACCTGGCCGGTGCGAGCATGACCGGCCACGGGGTGACGGTGCAGACGCGGGAGGGCGACCTCACCGCGCTGCGGGCGGCCGACCTCGAGGGCACCTCGCTGGTGACCGCCTCGGCGCTGCTGGACCTGTTGACCGACGACGAAGTGAACGGGTTGGCCGCCGCGTGCGTAGAAGTCGGTGTGCCCGCACTGTTCACGCTCTCCGTCGCCGGGAAGGTCGAGCTCGATCCGGCCGACCCGCTCGACGCCGCGTTCCAGGAGGCGTTCAACGCCCACCAGCGCCGCGTCGTGGACGGCCGCCGTCTGCTCGGCCCCGACGCCGTGGCGGCCACGACGAGCGCGTTCGAGACCCGCGGCGCCCAGGTGGTCACCCGGCCCAGCCCGTGGCGGCTCGGGGCGGACCAGGCCGCGCTGACGGCCCAGTGGCTGCGCGGCTGGGTCGCCGCGGCCTGCGAGCAGGACCCGGCGCTGGCCGCCGACGCCCCCGCCTACCTGGAACGACGGCTCGCGGGCGGGTCGCGGGTCGTGGTGCACCACACCGATCTCCTGGCGCTCCCGAGGGCCGACTGATGGGCAGGCTGTGGCCGTGGCTGCGCCTGCTGATGGCGGTCGGCATCCTCGTTGCGCTGGGGTGGCGGCTCGGTACCGGCGCGTTCGTGGACGGGCTGCGCGCGATCAGCGCGTGGTCCGTGCTCGCCGCGCTGGGCATCGGGTTCGCGACCACCGTGCTCAGCGCGTGGCGGTGGTGCGTCGTCGCCCGCGGCCTCGGCCTTCCGCTGCCGCTGGGCACCGCCGTGGCGGACTACTACCGCGGCCTGCTGCTCAACTCCGTGCTCCCCGCGGGCGTGCTCGGCGACGTGCACCGCGCGGTGAACCACGGCAAGCAGTCCGGTGACGTCGGCCGCGGCGTGCGCGCGGTGGTGTTCGAGCGGTTCGCTGGCCAGGTGGTGCTGATCGCCATCGGTGTCGCCGTGCTGCTCACCCAGCCCGTCACGGCGGTGGACCTCGTGCCCGGCCGCGGTGTCGTGCTCACCGCGCTGGCGGTGCTCGCCGTCGCGGCCGGGCTCGCCGCGAGCTCCCCGGCCGTGCGCCGGGCGCTGCGGACGACGTGGGCGGACGCGCGGGCGGGCCTGCTGTCCCGCTCCGCCCTGCCGCGCGTGGTGTTCTCGTCCGCGGCGACCCTGCTCGGGCACCTCGCGATGTTCTTCGTGGCGGCCAGGGTCGCCGGGTCGACGGCGTCGGTCGGCCAGCTCGTGCCGCTGTTCGTGCTGGCGCTGCTGGTGATGGCGATCCCGGTGAACGTCGGTGGCTGGGGACCGCGCGAGGCGTTCCTCGCGGTCGCGTTCGGCACGGCCGGACTCGGTGCGGCACAAGGGCTCACCACCGCGGTCGTCTACGGCGTGCTGGCCATGGTCGCCGGTCTGCCCGGTGTGCTGGTGCTGTTCCGCGGTCGGGCCACCGCACCCGTCGTGCCGCCGGTACCCGCGGGGCGGCCGTCAGGCGCCCAGGACGTCGAGGTACTGCCCGAACGACTCGACCAGCGCCGCGAGCAGGTCCTCCCCCTTGCGGCTTGACGCGAGCGAAGGTCGGCCGACGACACCGGACTCCGTGTACGGGGCCAGTCCCAGCGTCAGCAGGTGCCGCCGGTCGTCGGCGAGGTGGTCGCTCGTCCCGTACCCGGCCCGCACCACCTCGGGGTGGGCGTGCAGCAGGATCGACGTCTCCAGCTCACCCGCGTGCATGTCGCTGTCGGCCGACGTCTCGATGCCCGCGGCGGTCCGCGCGCCGTCCCAGTCGGCCAGGCCGGGGAACAACGCCATCCCGTCGGACTCCTGCACGATGTTGGAGAGCACGTAGTTGCCCCCGTGCCCGTTGACCAGGACCAGGTTCGGGACGCCGGAGCGGCGCAGCGAGTCGGCGATGTCGCGCACCACCGAGAACAGCGTGCGCGCCGAGATGCTCACCGTCCCCGGCCACGCCGCGTGCTCCTGCGAGCACGAGATCGTCAACGGCGGCAACAGCTGCACGGGGTACGCGTCCGCGACGGCCCGCGCGATCGTGCACGCGATGACGGTGTCCGTCGCCAGGGGCAGGAACTCGCCGTGCTGCTCGTGGCTGCCGACGGGCAGCACGGCGACGGTCGCCCGGCGGTCGCGGACGTCGGTGGTGGTGTCAAGCGGAACCAGCTGCATGCTCCGCACGGTAGTCAATCCGGTGGCACAGCGCCGGGAGCTCGCCGCTGGCCAGCCTCGGCACCACGTCGGGCAGCTCGTCGAAGCGGCTCTCGCCGGTGATGAGCGCGTCGAACACCGGGTCCGCCAACAGGTCCAGCGCCAGCGCCATCCGCTCGGCGTAGGTCCGGTCCGGACGGCCGACCGTCCCGACCTGGCTGCTGCGCACGGTGAGCCTGCGGGAGTGGAAGAACTCGCCGAGCGGCACGCTGACCCGCCGGTCGCCGTACCAGCTCAGCTCGACCACCCGGCCCTCCGGCGCGAGCAGTTTCAACGACCTGGTGAGCCCGGCCTCGGTGGCGCTGGCGTGCACGACGAGGTCGCACCCCGCCAGGGCGTCCTCGGGCAGCGCGAAGTCCACGCCGAGCGCGTCGGCGACGTCCGCGCGCGCGGGATCGGCGTCCACCAGCTGGATCCGGGCGCCGGGGAACCCCGCGAGCACCCCGGCGACGGCGCACCCGACCATCCCGCCGCCGACGACCGCGATCCGGTCGCCGATGAGCGGAGCCGCGTCCCACACCGCGTTAACGGCCGTTTCCACCGTCCCGGCGAGCACGGCGCGCTGGGGTGGAACCGGTTCCGGGACCGGTGTCACCGCTTCGGCGGGCACGACGTACTCCGTCTGATGTGGATGGAGGCAGAACACCGTGCGGCCGCGGAGATCCGGCGGACCGTCCTCGACGACACCGACGTTGAGGTACCCGTACTTGACCGGCCACGGGAAGTCGCCCTCCTGGAACGGCGCCCGCATCGCGGAGTGCTGGTTCTCGGGCACACCACCGCGCAGGACAAGGGCTTCCGTGCCGCGGCTGATCCCCGAGTAGAGCGTGCGGACGCGGACCTCGCCGGGCCCCGGATCGGGGATCCGTCCGTTCCGGATCTCACTTTTTCCGTCCGAGGTGAACCAAAGAGACCTTGCCGCGCGTGTCATCCAAGAACCTCCGAGAAAAACGACGGGGCCCACTGCCGAGGGGCGTGATGACCACACTTCAGCACAACACCACGATGTCGGCCGTGCCGGAGCACGCGGCGTGGGCGGGCTCCCAAGTCCTCCTGCTCGGTGTGCTCGACGGCACGGTGGGGCTCAACCTCGTCGGTTGGCTCGCCGGACTCGCCTACGCCGTCGCCACCTGGGCGCTGCTGGGCGGCGCGTTGCAGCGCTCCGGCACCGCGCTGGGCCCGGCCGACCGGGTCACCCTCGCCAGGGGCGTGCTCGTCGGCGCCGTCACCGCGCTGGTGGTCGACCGGGCGGGGGAGGGCGTGCCCACGACGCTCGTCGTCGTCTTCACCGCCGTGGCGCTGTCGCTGGACTTCGTGGACGGCCAGGTCGCCCGGCGCACCGGGACCGCGTCGCCGCTGGGTGCCCGGTTCGACATGGAGGTCGACGCCTTCCTCATCCTCGTGCTGAGCGCCCACGTGGCGCTCGCGCTGGGCCCGTGGGTGCTGCTGATCGGCCTGATGCGCTACGTCTTCGTCGCGGCGTCCTGGGCGGCGCCCTGGCTGTCGGCGGACCTGCCGTCGAGCTACGCCCGCAAGACCGTGGCCGCGCTGCAGGGCGTGTTCCTCGTCGTGGCCGCGTCCGGTCTGCTGCCCCGCGCGGAGATCGTCGTCGGGGTCGCCCTCGCGACGCTGCTGTGGTCGTTCGGCCGGGACACGGCGTGGCTGTACCGCAACCGGCCGACCCTGGTGGCGGAGGCCGCGGCGGTGGAAGGATGCGTCCATGTCTGACCGGGGCACCACCGCGCGCAACGTCGGCAACATCGTGCTGTGGGTCGTCCAGATCCTGCTCGCCGCCTACTTCGTCTACAGCGGGTACCTGCTGTTCGGCGACGGCACCGTGCGGAAGTTCGACGAGATCGGCCTCGGCCAGTGGCTGCGCTACCTCACCGGCGTGCTGGAGGTCGCGGGCGCCATCGGCCTGCTCGTCCCGCGGCTGTGCGGACTGGCCGCGCTGGGGCTCGCGGGTGTGATGGTCGGCGCTGTCGGCACCGAGCTGTTCCTGGTGGCCAAGGGCGGTCCCGTGCTGCCCGCCGAGCTGCTCGTGGTGTGCCTCGTGGTCGCGTTCTTCCGGCGGGACACCGTCCTCGCGCTCCTGGCGAGCGTCCGCCGGTCCTGATCAGCGCTTGGGGAAGTAGCGCAGCACGGCCACGTCCCCGAGCTTCTCCACGGCCTCCAGGTGGAACCGGTGCGCGGGCCCGCCGGGGAACTCGCCGGGGTTCACGAACCGCGGCGCGGAACCCTGCCCGATGAGCATGGGCGCGACCGCCATCCGGATCTCGTCGGCCAGCCCGGCCTCCAGGAAACCGGTGTGGATCCGGCCGCCGCCCTCGACCATGAGCCGCTCCACGCCGCGGCGGCCAAGGTCGTCGAGCAGGTCGCCGAGGTCGATCGCGGACCCGAGCGCGACGACCTCCGCGAGGCCGCCGAGGCACGCCGTCGCCGTCACCCGGCCGGAATCCGTTGTGTAGACGAGCTTCTCGCCACCGTGGTGCCAGAACCTCAGGTCGGGGTCGAGGTTCCCTGAGTCGGTGACGGTGACCTTCACGGGGTGCTCGACGAGTCCGGCCGCCACCCGCGCCGCCCGGCGCTCGCCGCTGTTCACCAGCAGCCGCGGGTTGTCCCGGCGCACGGTCTCCGCGCCCACCAGGATGGCGCCCGACTCCGCGCGCATCCGGTCCACGTGGTCGAAGTCGTCCGCGTTGGACAGCGGGAACCGCTCCGCGCTCCGGTCGTCGATGTAGCCGTCCACGCTGACGGCGACGCTGAGCAGAACGTACGGGCGCGTCACGGTTCGTCCGTTTCGTGTGGGCTGCCGGGGCTTCCCGACACGGTACCCACCCCGCGCGGGTGAACCGACCACGTCCCGCGCGCGTGTACCCAGTCGTAGGAGTTCCGCGCGGAAGGGTCTCGGGATGTCGTTGGGCACGCTTCTCCGGCGGAGGGCCGATCCGGCCGCCGCGACCGCACCCACCCGCCGCCGCCGCGCGGTCACGTGGGTCGTCACCGGGTTGGCGGGCCTGTTCGTGCTGCTGGTCCTCGTGGCCCCGGCGGACTTCGACCGCTTCACGGTCGGGGAGTTCGCCCGCGTGCCGCTGGAGGGTCTGGTCGGCGTGGTGGTCCTGCTGGTCCTGCCGCCGCGGGCGCGCCGGGTCGTCGCCCTGGTCGGCGGCGTGCTGCTCGGCGTGCTGACCGTGGTGAAGCTCATGGACATCGGCTTCGACGCGGTGCTGTACCGGCCGTTCGACCTGGTGCTGGACTGGCCGCTGCTCGGACCCGCGGTGGACTACGTGAAGGTGACCGTCGGCACGGCGGGCGAGATCGCCGCGATCGTGCTGACCGCGCTGCTCGTCATCGGCGTGGTCGTGCTCACCACCCGCTCGGTGCTGCGGCTGGCCGACGTCGTGGGCAGGCACCGCCTCGCCGCGACCCGCGCCGTGGCGCTGGCCGCGATCGCCGCGCTCACCTGGGTGTTCCCCGGCGTGCCGGTCGTGTCCTCCAACGCCGTGTCGCTGGCGGTCGACCACACCAAGCAGGTGGGGGTCGGGCTGCACGACAAGGAGGCGTTCGCCGCGGAGTCCGCGGTCGACGCCTACCGCGACACCCCCGGCAGCCAGTTGCTGACCGGGTTGCGGGGCAAGGACGTCGTGATCGCGTTCGTGGAGAGCTACGGCCGCGACGCGGTCGAGGACCCCGAGCTCGCGCCGGTCGTCGACGCCGCGCTGGACCGGGGTACGCGGACCCTCAAGGAGGCCGGGTACAGCTCGCGCAGCGGCTGGCTCACCTCGCCCACGGCGGGCGGCGGCAGCTGGCTGGCGCAGGCGACCCTGCTGTCCGGGCTGTGGATCGACAACCAGCAGCGCTACCGCACGCTGATGGCCAGCGACCGGCTCACCCTCAACGACGCCTTCCGGCGCGCGGACTGGCGGTCGGTCGGCGTCGTCCCCGGCATCACGCAGGCGTGGCCGGAGGGCGAGTTCTTCGGCTACGACCCCGTCTACGCCGCCGCCGACCTCGGCTACCGCGGCCCGCGCTTCGGCTACGCCACCATGCCCGACCAGTACACGCTCTCCGCGTTCCAGAAGGCCGAGCGCTCCAAGCCGGGTCACGCGCCCGTGATGGCGTCGATCCCGCTGCTGTCGAGCCACGCGCCGTGGTCGCCGATCCCGCGGGGCATCGACTGGGACGACGTCGGCGACGGGTCGGTGTACAACACGATGGAGTCCGGCAACCAGGCGCCCGAGTCGATCTTCGGCCGCGACCCCAAGGGCGTCCGCGCCGACTACGCGCGGTCCGTCGAGTACTCCGTGGACACCCTCGTGTCCTACGTGAAGACCTACGGCGACGACAACCTGGTGCTCGTCTTCCTCGGCGACCACCAGCCCGCCCAGATCGTCACCGGGGAGGGCGCGGGCCACGACGTGCCGATCACCGTCGTCGCCCACGACCCCGCCGTGCTGGACCGCGTCTCCTCGTGGGGCTGGAACGACGGCATCAAGCCCGCCCCGGAGGCCCCGGTGTGGCCGATGAGCGACTTCCGCGACAAGTTCCTCACCGCGTTCGGCACGCCGCCCACCGTCGCGGCGGTCAGCCCTTGACGGCCATCTCGCCCAGCTCGGACCACTCCTCGCCGGGGACCGTGAAGTTCACGATCCGCGGCGTGGCGGCGAGGTAGCCGGGGAGGGTCTCGCCCGCCTGCTTGAAGTGGTCGGACCGGACGTGCGCGGCGCCCGCCTCGTCGTCGCGGAACGCCTCGACGAGGACGTACTCGGTGGCGTCGTCGACGCTGCGGGACCAGTCGAACCAGAGGCAGCCGGGCTCGGCCCTGGTCGCCTCGGTGAACTCGCGGGTGATCTCCGGCCACGCGTCGGCGTGGTCGGGCTGCACCCGGAACTTGGCGGTGATGAAGATCATGGCGCTCCTCGGTCCGGCGGGTGTCGGGACCATCGACCCTAGTGCGACCACGGGGTGGTCGCCCGGTCCGCGGTGGCGTCGGAAAACCGGGTGCCTGCCGGGGTGCCCGCGGGCAGGATGACCACGTGCCCACTACGCAGGCCGGGAACCCGTTGCGGCGGCCCGCGTTCCGGTGGTTCTTCCTCGGGCGGTCGGTGTCGCTGCTCGGCGGGTCGATGACGTCGGTCGCGCTGGCGTTCGCGGTGCTCCAGGCGTCGGGCCGGGCGGGCGACCTGGCGGTCGTGCTGGCCGCGGCCACGGTGCCGCTGGTCCTGTTCGTGCTGGTGGGCGGGTCGGTCGCGGACCGGTTCTCCAAGGGGCGGCTGCTCACGCTGTCCAACCTCGGCGCCGGGGTCACCCAGGGCGCGGTCGCCGTCGTGCTGCTGGCCGGTGCCTACGACCTGCGGCTGGTCGTCGTGCTGGAGTTCCTGAACGGCACGCTGACCGCGTTCACCACGCCCGCGCTGCGCGGTGTCCTGCCGGAGCTGGTCGGGCTCGACGAGGTGCAGCGGGCCAACTCGCTGCTCAGCGCGGTGCGCTACGGCGCCCGCATCCTCGGGCCCCCGGTGGCCGGGCTGCTGGTCGTGGCCGCGGGCGGTGGGTGGGCGATCGCGGTGGACGCGCTGAGCTTCGTGCTCGCCGGGCTGTGCATGGCGCGGCTGGACCTGCCCGCGAAGGTGGCGCGGGGCCAGAGCCTGCTGCGGGACATGCGGGACGGGTGGCAGGAGTTCCGCGCCACCACGTGGGTGTGGTCGATCGTCGCGGTGTTCTCGCTGGCGAACATGGTCGCCGTCGGGGTGTGGGCCGTGCTCGGGCCGACCATCGCGCTGCGGACGGTCGGGCAGTCGTCCTGGGGGCTGGTGCTCGGCGTGGAGGCGCTGGGGGTGCTGGTGATGGCCGCGGCCATGTACCGGCTCGTGCTGCCCAGGCTGATGCTCGCCGGGCAGCTCGCGATCGTGGTGGGCGGGCTGCCGATGGTGGTGCTCGGTCTCGGCGCGGGCGTGCCGTGGCTGGCCGGGGCCGCGTTCGCCGCCGGGCTGGGGTCCGGCCTGTTCGGGATCGCCTGGGAGACCTCGCTGCAGGAGCACGTGCCCGCGCACCTGTTGTCCAGGATCACCTCCTACGACGACTTCGGCTCGTACGTGGCCATCCCGATCGGCCAGCTCGGCGTGGTGCCGCTGGCCCTGGTGTTCGGGGACACGCGGGTGGCCCTGGTCGGCGGGGTGGTGTTCTCGGTGCTGGTGCTGCTGCCGTTGGCGAGCGCGTCCGTGCGCGGGCTGCGGCACGGCTGAGGGCGCGCCCGGTCCGCGGCGGGGGCAGGATCGGGGCATGACGAGGATCGGTTTTCTGGGCACCGGGATCATGGGTCTGCCGATGGCGGCGAACATCGCGGCAGCCGGGCTGGACGTGCGGGCGTGGAACCGGACGCGGGCCAGGGCGGAGCCGTTGGGTGAGCGCGGTGTCGAGGTCGTCGACACCGCCCGCGAGGCCGTCGCCGGGGCGGACGTCGTGGTCACGATGCTCGCCGACGGGCCCGCGGTCGACGAGGCGGTGGCGGCCGCCGACCTGGCGAACGGCCAGGTGTGGGTGCAGATGAGCACCGTCGGCGTCGAGTGGTCGGCGGCGCTGGCGCGGGTCGCGGAGAAGGCGGGCGCGGTCTACGTGGACGCGCCGGTGCTGGGCACCAGGCAGCCCGCGGAGGCGGGCGCGCTCGTGGTGCTGGCGTCCGGCCCGGACGACGCCTGCGAGCGGGTGGCGCCGGTGTTCGACGCCGTCGGGTCGCGGACGGTGTGGGTCGGGGAGGCGGGCGCGGGCAGCAGGCTCAAGCTCGCCGCCAACGCGTGGGTGCTGTCGCTGACCAACGCGCTGGCGGAAAGCGTTGCCCTGACGGGAAGTCTGGGCCTGGACCCGGCGCTGTTCCTGGAGGCGATCAAGGGCGGCTCGATGGACGCGCCCTACGCGCGGGTCAAGGGCACGGCCATGATCGAGGACCGCTTCCCGCCCAGCTTCCCCGCCTACCTCGCGGCCAAGGACGCCCGGCTGGTGATCGAGGCGGGCGGTGCCGACGTGGACCTGGCCGGGACGCGGGCGGCGCTCGCGCACCTCGACGCCGCGGTCGACGCGGGCTTCGGCGAGGAGGACCTCGGCGTGCTGTTCCGGGCGGTCCGGTCCAACCGCGCGACCTGAGCGCCGGACCGTTGGATACTGGCCGACATGCGCGGACGTGTGCTTGCGGTGGTGGTGGCGGTGCTGGTCGCCGGGTGCACGGCCGCGCCCGGCGGCACCGGGTCGGCCGGGCCCGCCCCGGTCGTGCTCACCAAGGTCGAGCTGCCCGCGGGCTCGGTGCCCGTGGTGCTGGCGGCGGCCGGGGACGCGCTGCTGGTCGGCGTCCGGCGCGACGGCCAGTCCGTCGTGCCCGCGTTGCTGCGGCGCGGTGCCGACGGGGCGTTCACCGACGTCCCGCTCACCGCCGCCACGCCCTACGGGATGCTCGCCACCTGGTACTCCCTTGCCGTGGACGGCGACCGCGTGCTGGCGATCGGCGGGGAACGCGGGGGCGCGCACGGCAACGTGCGGTGGAGCGCGTGGACCGGGACGACGGCGGGCGTTTCCGAGAAGCTGCAAGGGTTCTCGGTGTTCGGCGGGTGGGGCGCGGGCGAGCTGAACGACGCCGTGTGGACGCCCGCGGGCCCGCTGCTCGTCGGCACGTGGCAGAGCCTCAAGGTCGGCTCGGACGTCGCCGTGTGGACCGCCGACGGCGACACGTGGGTGCGGCAGAGCTCCGCGGGCACGGCGCTGGAGAACACCCCGGAGTCGCTGGGGTTCCCGCTCGCCGCGACCACGACCGGTCCCGGCGTGCTGGTGGCGGGGTGGCGGCTCGCGGGTGGGAAGCAGGAGCCCGCGGTGTGGCGTTCGACGTCCGGCAACACCGGGTGGACGGCCGCGGCGCTGCCCGACGCCGGGACCACCGGCGCGGCGGTCGCGGTGCGCTGCTGGGACGGCGCGTGCGGCGCGTCCGGCTGGGTGGACGGGAAGCTGGCCGTGTGGAAGGTGACCGACGGGGCGGCCACCCGGCTGTCCGGGGCCCCGCCGATCGCGGTGGGGGACCGGGACCGGCTGGCCGCGCCGGTCGACGTGGACGGGCGGCTGACCCAGTTCGTCGCCGACGGCGGGCGGGTGCAGGTCGCGCAGGCCGACGGTGCCGGGTGGACGGTCCGCGACGTGTCCGGGCCGAGCGGCGCGGTCACCGCCGTGGTCCGGGTCGGCGACGTGGTGTACCTGGTCGCCGGGGCGGACGACAGCTCGCGGACGTTGTGGCGGGTGGACGCGGCGGCGCTGCGCTGACGGTCCTGCGGGTCGCCTCCGCGGCAGTTGACATGCTCCAAGACGACCGGTCATATTGAGCCGTCGAACGAGTCCTGACCGGTTGAGGAGAACGATGTCCACCTACCGCGCCTTCGAAGTGACGGGTCCGCAGGACTTCACGCTGGTCGAGCGGGAGCTGGTCCCGCCGTCGCCGAGGCAGGTCCGGGTGCGCGTCGAGGCCTGCGGTGTCTGCCACACCGACGCCTTCTCCATCGGCGGTGCCACCGCCGGACGCCCGGTCGTGCCGGGGCACGAGGTCGTCGGCGTGATCGACGCGGTCGGCGAGGGCGTCACGGCGTGGCGGGTCGGCGAACGGGTGGGCATCGGCTTCCTCGGCGGACATTGCGGCGAGTGCGACCGGTGCCGCCGCGGCGACTTCGTGAACTGCTCGGACCAGCCGCAGACCGGCGGCCAGGTGGAGGGCGGCTACGCCGAGTACGCCTACGCCAGGACGTCCGGGCTGGTGCGGGTGCCGGAGGGGATGTCCGCCGTCGAGGCCGCGCCGCTGCTGTGCGCCGGGCTCACCGTCTACAACGCGCTGCGCGCCTCCGGTGCCCCGGCCGGGTCGCTGGTCGCCGTGCAGGGCATCGGCGGTCTCGGCCACCTCGCGCTCCAGTACGCCAGCAGGCTCGGCCACGAGGTCGTCGCCATCGCCCGCGGCACGGACAAGGCCGCCCAGGCCGCCGACCTCGGTGCTGACCACTACGTCGACAGCACCGACGGCGACCCCGGCAAGGCGCTGCGGGCGCTCGGCGGCGCCGCCGCGATCATCGCCACGGCCGCGCACGGCGGCTCGATGTCCGCGCTGGTCAAGGGGCTGGCGCCGCACGGCGTGCTGGCGGTCGTGGGCGCGGCGGCCGACCCGATCCAGGTCTCGACCACCGAGCTGATCTTCGGCGCCCGCACGATCACCGGCGTCCTCACCGGGAGCGCGATCGAGAACGAGGACAACCTCGCGTTCAGCGCCCGGCGCGGCGTGCGCCCGATGGTCGAGGTGATGCCGCTCGACCAGGCGCCCGAGGCGTTCGCGCACATGATGTCCGGCAAGGCCCGCTTCCGGGTCGTGCTGGAGGTGAAGTAGCTACTTCAGCACCGAGTCGAAGACCACGCTGAAGAAGGCGGCGAAGGACGACCCGTCCTTCGCCGCCCGCGCGCCGACGACCGCGCCCTCCCAGGCGTTCACGACGAACAGCGCCAGCACGTCCGGGTCCTGCCCGCGCAGGGAGTCCCCGGCCTCGCGCAGCAGGTCCGCCACGGCCTTCGTCCACACCGCGAACGCCGTGCGCACGCCGTCGGCGATGGCCGGGCTGTGGTCGGCGGCCTCCGCCGTGAAGTTCCCGAACACGCAGCCGCGCGCGTAGTCGTACCGGGCGATGTCGTCGGCCAGGAACCCGAAGTGCGCGCGCAGCCGGGCGATCGGCTCGACGGACCGGTCGGCCAGGTCCTCCAGGCGGCGGGAGGTGCCGTAGCGGTCCACCACGACGAGCGCGAGAGCCTCCTTGCTCTCGAAGTGGTTGTAGAACGACCCCTTCGGCACGCCCGCGGTGTCGGTGACCAGCTTCACGCCGCACGCGTTGTAGCCGTGCCGGTGGAACTCCTCGGACGCCGCGTCGACGATCCGGTCCCGCACGCTCGGCCTGCCCATGGACGTCCCCTCCGCCGGTGTCCGTCCAATATGAGCGGTCGTCTCAGCCCCGGTCAAGGCGGGTTCCCGCCCTGCGGGAGGCCCGGCGACCGGTCCCGTGCCACCGCGCGGCCGCGAACGTGGTGGGTGTCGTCGCGGCGATCGCGATCAAGTCGATAATGGGCGCCATGGCGACCGTTGTGCTGTTCCACTCCGTGTACGGGCTGCGCTCCGCTGTGCTGGAGGCCGCGGGCCGGTTCCGGGAGGCGGGGCACGCGGTGGTGACCCCCGACCTGTACGACGGGGAGATCGCGCCGACGCTGGACGAGGGCTTCGAGCTGGCGCAGTGGATCGGGTGGCCGTCGATCGCGGACCGGGCGCGCGCGGCCGTGCGGGACCTGCCGCCGGACACGGTGCTCGCCGGGTTCTCCATGGGCGCGGGCGTCGCGGGCGGCCTGCTCAGCGAACGGCCGGACGCCGCCGGAGCCCTGTTCCTGCACGGCACCGGGGCCGTCCCGAGCAACGTGCGGCCGGGCCTGCCGATGCAGATGCACGTGGCCGACCCGGACGTGTACGCGACGCCGCGCGAGGTCTCCGAGTGGGTCAAGGCCGCGGCGGGCGCGCGGGCCGAGGTGTTCCGCTACCCCGGTGTCGGCCACCTCTTCACCGACACCGGCCTCGCCGACTACGACGAGGAGGCCGCCGAGCTCGTGTGGCGGCGCTGCCTCGACTTCCTGGCCGGGCTCTGGAACTAGTGGTCGGCGGCCAGCGCGCGACCGATGTAGTTCGCCGTCAGCAGCGCGAAGATGTACGCCTGGAGCACCTGGACCAGCGCCTCCAGGAACGTCATCGCGACCGCGAACGCGAAAGCCAGCAGTGACACGGGTTTGAGCGCCGCGCCCGCCTCCAGCAGGAGGAACTCGCCGCCGAGGGTGAACACCAGCAGGATGAGGTGGCCCGCGAACATCGCCGCGAACACCCGGATCGCGAGCGAGAGCGGGTCCATGAAGAACCGCAGGAACAGCTCGATCGGCGTCAGCATCAGGTAGACGGGCTTCGGCACGCCCGGCGGGAACAGCTGGTTCTTCAGGTAGCCGCCCAGCCCGTGCCGCCGGATGCCGACGACGTGGAACAGCGGGTAGAGGACCACCAGCAGCGCCAACGGGAAACCGGTGTGCGCCATGGTCGGGAACTGGATGAACGGCACGATGCCGAAGATGTTGTTCACCAGGATGAAGGTGAACAGCGTGACGATCAGCGGCACGTACGGGCGGAAGTCCTTGCCGCCGATCTGCTCCCTGGCGATGGTGTCGCGGCCGAAGTCGTAGACGGACTCGGCGGCGAACTGGAACCTGCCCGGCACGATCGCGAGGCGGCGGGTGGCGGTCAGGAAGAAGGCCGCGACCAGCACGACCGACAACACCAGCAGCACCATGGGCTTGGTGATCCCGGCGACGATCGCGGGCGGGAAGAAGTCGGCGGTGCTCGGCGGTACGAACGTCCCGTCGGCAAGCACGGTGGTCATGGGCGAAACCCCCTTCGTCCAAGCTGTCCGGCGAACGTAGCCGACCGGCTCGAACGAACGGGGGTGCGCCCGTTCGGCCGTCCGTCAGTGGTGCGGCTGCCAGGTGCACATGACGGTCTCCAACGACTGGACGTCCAGCGCCTTTCGGGGGAGCTCCGCCTCGTGGCACCGGTCGGCGCGCAGGCCGTCGAGCAGCACGCCGAGGTAGCGGCGCCACAGTTCGGGCCGCACGTCCTGGGTGTACTCGATGACCGATCCGATCATCATGTGGATGATCGCGATGTCGGTGGCCTCGAAGTCCGCCCGCAGCTGCCCGGAGTCCTTGGCGCGCTGCACCACCTTCATCGCCAACGGGATCAGCCTGGCCTTGGACTCGGCCACGCGCTCCCGGCCGAAGTTGTTGGACAGCATCACCTCCCGCAGGCCGCGGTCGTCGGCGTGCAGGGCGGCGGTGCGCAGCAGCAGGTTCGCGAACGCGTCCCACGGGTCGCCCTCGGTGAGGGCCTGCTCGGCCAGCGCCCCGATCTCGTCGAGCCGGTCGGCGAACATCGCCTCGACGAGGTGCTCCTTGCTCGGGAAGCGCCGGTAGACGGTGCCGACGCCGAGGCCCGCGTGGTGGGCGATGTCGTCGAGGGTGGCGCCGAAACCGCGTTCGCTGAAGACGTCCCGCGCGGAAGCGATGATCTTGCGGCGGTTGAGTTCCGCATCCCGACGCAGGGGCCGCACCGTTGCGACGGGGACTGTGTCCCGTGTCATGGTCCCCAGGGTAGCGAAGTTGAGGGAACTCCTCCACTTCGTGTGTACGCTGGTCGAGTATCCGGAGACATCGACTCCACATAAACCTGTGAGGACTTGCTCATGCCCGAGTCACCGACCGCCACGGTGGAGGCTCCACGGTCCGTCGCCGCGCACAGCGACAACCCGCACCACTCCCGACGCTGGCTGATCCTGGTCATGATCGGCATCGCGCAGCTCATGGTCGTGCTCGACGCGACGATCGTGAACATCGCCCTGCCGTCCGCCCAGGCCGACCTCGGCTTCAGCAACGACGCCCGCCAGTGGGTCGTCACCGCCTACGCGCTCGCGTTCGGCAGCCTGCTGCTGCTCGGCGGCAGGGTCGGCGACATCTTCGGCCGCAAGTACGCGTTCCTGGTCGGCCTCGCCGGCTTCGCCGTGGTCTCCGCCATCGGCGGTGCCGCCAACGGCATCGAGATGCTGCTGGTCTCCCGCGCCGCGCAGGGCGTGTTCGGCGCGCTGCTCGCGCCCGCCGCGCTGTCGCTGCTCACCACGACGTTCACCGACCCCAAGGAGCGCGGTCGCGCGTTCGGCATCTTCGGCGCCATCGCCGGTGGTGGCGCCGCGGTCGGCCTGCTGCTCGGCGGCGTGCTCACCGAGTACCTCGACTGGCGCTGGTGCATGTTCGTCAACATCATCTTCGCGGTGGTCGCGTTCGTCGGCTCCTACTTCCTGCTGCGCCACGAGCCCGTGCTCGGCGACCGGCCGAAGCTCGACGTGCCCGGCACGCTGACCGCGTCCGCCGGTCTGTTCGCCCTGGTCTACGGCTTCGCCAACGCCGAGAGCCACGACTGGTCGTCGGTCTCGGTCTGGGGCTTCCTGGTCGCGGGCGTCGTGCTGCTCGGCATGTTCGTCCGCATCCAGATGACGACGGCGCACCCGCTGCTGCCCATGCGCATCGTGCTCGACCGCGACCGCGGCGGCGCCTACGCGGCGGTGTTCCTGCTCGGCATCGGGATGTTCGCGATCTTCCTGTTCCTCACCTTCTACCTCCAGCAGAACCTGCGGTTCACGCCCATCGAGAGCGGCCTCGCGTTCCTCCCGATGGTCGGCGCGCTGATGCTGAGCGCCACCACGGCGACCACCGTCCTGCTGCCGCGCATCGGCGCCCGGCCGCTGGTCCCGACCGGCATGGTGATCGGCGCGGGCGGCCTGTTCTGGATGAGCCAGATCGGGATCACCAGCACCTACGCCGACGGCGTGCTGTTCCCGCTGATGGTGATGGGCCTGGGCATCGGCCTGGCGATGGCGCCCGCGATGAACGTCGCCACCCTCGGCGTGGACGCGCACGACGCCGGTGTCGCCTCGGCGACGGTGAACACGATGCAGCAGATCGGCGGGTCGATCGGCACGGCGCTGCTGAGCACGCTCGCCGCCGACGCCGCGACGTCGTTCCTGGCGGGCAAGCAGCCCACGCCGCTGCTCATGGCGGAGGCCGCGATCGACAGCTACACCACGGCGTTCACCTGGGCCGCGTTCATCTTCCTCGCGGGCGCGGTCGTGTCCGGGGCGCTGCTGCGCTCGGGCGTGCAGACGGTGCGGGGCTCCGCGCCCGCCGTGCACATGTGATCTCCTGACGGGGTCCTCCGAAGGCCGTCGCGCTCCGGTGCGACGGCCTTCGGCTTCGCCGCTGAAAGCGTTTGCCGTCGCTCCTAGTATTCGGGGGCTGGAATCCCCGACGGAACGGAGCACCTGTGGACAGGCTCGACGCGATCCTCGCGGGCATGGCGTTGACCGCACGGGCACCGGACACGCAACGGGCGCAGACGCGGTACCGGATGGGGCTGGTGGACACCTGGGCGATCCCCGAGGGCGCCTCGGTGCTGGAGATCGGCTGCGGCCAGGGCGACATGACCGCCGTGCTGGCCGAGGCCGTCGGGCCGACCGGCCGGGTGGTGGCGCTGGACAACGCCGACCCGTCCTACGGGAGCCCGGTGTCCATCGGCGAGTCGATGGACCACCTCAAGGCGAGCCCCCTGGGGGACCGGGTGGACGCGCGGTTCCTGGCGGACGTGCTGGACGAGTCGCTGGACTTCCCGGCGGACTCGTTCGACTTCGTCGTGATGTCGCACTGCTCCTGGTACTTCGAGTCCGTCGAGGGCTTCGAGGCGGTGCTGCGCCGGATCCGGCCGTGGGCGCTGCGGCTCTGCTTCGCCGAGTGGGACCTGAGGCCGCGGTCGCTGGACCAGATGCCGCACCTGCTGGCCGTGCTGGTGCAGGGCCAGGTCGAGGCGACCAGCGAACGCGGCGACGGGAACGTGCGCACGCCCTCGTCGCACGAGGGTCTGCTGCGGAGCCTGGCGCGCAGCGGCTGGGGGCCCAGCGCGGAGTCCAGTGTGGACACCTCCGACATGCAGGACGCGGACTGGGAGATCGACGCGTGCTTCCGGATCGTGGAGGAGCGCGGCGAGGGGCTTCCGGGGCTGGTGCGGGACTTCGTGTACAGCCAGGTGGACGTCCTGCGCGGACTGGCGCGGGAGCGGGGGAACACGCCGCTGCCGTCGTACGTTCTCGTGGCGGAACGGGTGTGAGGGGGCGGTGTAAGGGGGCTCAGCCGAGCGGGAGGTCCGGGGGGATCTGCAGGGCGATCGAGACCAGGGAGTGCACCCTGATGGCGATGGCGGCCAGCAGGCCCTGGGTCTCCGGGGTCGCGGTCTCCAGCGCCGCGTTGAGGACGCGGAGGTCGTCGTCGATGCTCGTGAGGATGGCGGTGACGTCCGCGTGGCCGCCGGTGAACGCCGCGGCGATGTCGTCGAGGCTCACGCCCTGGGTCTCCAGGCGCTGGATGACGGCGATGCGGTCGGCGTCGGCGGGGGCGTAGAGGCGGTAGTTGCTCGCCGTGCGGCCTGCGGGTTTGAGCAGGCCGAGGCCGGTGTAGTAGTCGACGGTGCGGATGCTCACACCCGCACGGGCCGCGAGCTCGCCGATCCTGACGAGGGTGTCGCTCATCCCGGTCTCCTTCCCGTCTTGTCCCGGTAACCGTACAGTGTCACGTGCTAGTGTCGAGTGCATGCGTTTCCGGTTCGGTACTGCATGTTGATCTTGTTGGGTCTGCTGGCCATCGTGCTGCTCACCGCGGCGACGGGGTACTTCGTCGCGCAGGAGTTCACCTACATGGCCGTGGACCGCGGGCGGCTCCAGCAGCTCGCCGAGGAAGGCGACAAGTCCGCCGAGCGCGCCTACCGGGTGACCCAGCGGCTGTCGTTCATGCTCTCCGGCGCGCAGCTGGGGATCACGCTCACCGCCCTGCTCGTCGGCTACGTCGCCGAGCCGCTGCTGGGCGCCGGGCTGGCCTCGCTGCTCGGGTTCACCGGGTGGTCGGAGGCGGC
Source organism: Umezawaea tangerina (assembly GCF_003002815.1). GTDB lineage: Bacteria > Actinomycetota > Actinomycetes > Mycobacteriales > Pseudonocardiaceae > Umezawaea > Umezawaea tangerina. The sequence goes on from NZ_PVTF01000014.1 coordinate 99,323, forward strand.
GCTGCTGTCGCTGTCCGTCGCCGTCGCGCTGGTGTTCGCGACCGTCGTGCAGATGGTGCTGGGCGAGCTGCTCCCCAAGAACCTCGCCATCGCCAAGCCCGAGGCGCTCGCGCTGGCGCTGGCCGGGTCGACGCTGGTGTACCTGAAGGTCGCCGGGCCGGTCATCCGCTTCTTCGACGCCTCGGCGAACCGGCTCCTCAAGCTGGTCGGCATCGAGCCCGTGGAGGAGCTGCCGCAGGGCGCCACCGGGGACGAGCTGGTGCACATCATCGGCGAGGCGGGCGAGCAGGGGTACCTGGACACCGAGCTGTCGCAGCTGCTGGACCGGGGCATCGACTTCCGCGGGCTGGTCGCCGAGCAGGCGATGACGCCGCGGGTCCGGGTGCACACCGTGCGGGCGGACGAGCCGGTGTCGCGGGTCGTGGACCTGCTCGACACCGGGCACTCGCGGTTCCCGGTGATGGGCGAGGACCTGGACGACGTGGTCGGTGTCGTCGGGCTGGCCGAGGTGCTGACGCTGGCGCCCGAGGAGCGGGCGACCACGCCGTTGCGGAAGGTCGTGTCGCCGACCGTGCTGGTGCCCGCGACGCTGCCGCTGCCGGGGGTGCTGGAACGGCTGCGGGCCGAGCACCGGCAGATGGCGATCGTGGTGGACGAGTTCGGCGGCTTCGCCGGGGTGGTCTCGCTGGAGGACCTGGCCGAGGAGCTGGTCGGCGAGATCCACGACGAGGACGACCTGGTCGGCGAGGTGCCGGAACGGCGCGACGACGGGTCGTGGATGCTGCCCGGTCGGCTGCGGATCGACGAGATCGCCGACCTCACGGGCGTCGCGCTGCCCGAGCACGAGGGGTACGACACGGTGTCCGGGCTGGTGCTGCGCCACCTCGGGCGCACCGCGCGGGTCGGTGACGAGGTGCCGCTGAGCATCGAGACGCCCTCGTTGGAGGACCTGCCGCCGCGGCAGGTCGTGCTGCGGGTGGTGGCCGTCGAGCGGCACGTGCCGCGCACGGTGCTGCTGCGCGTGGAGGAGACGCCGTGAGCCTGTTCATCTCGCTGCTGCTGTTGGCGGGCAACGCCTTCTTCGTCGCCGGTGAGTTCGCGCTGATCTCCGCGAAGCGGCACCGGCTGGAGCAGTCCGCCGCCGAGGGCAGGCGCGCGGCCCGCGCGGCGGTCGCGGGCATCCGCGAGCTGTCGATCATGCTCGCGGGCGCGCAGCTCGGGATCACGCTGTGCACCCTGGGGCTCGGCGCGCTGGCCGAGCCCGCGGTCGCCGAGCTGCTCGACCCGCTGCTGGTCGCGGTGGGGCTGCCGACCGGCCTCTCGCACGCGATCGCGTTCGTCCTGAGCCTGGTGCTGGTGGTGTTCCTGCACATGGTGGTCGGCGAGATGGCCCCGAAGTCGTGGGCGATCAGCCACCCCGAGCGGTCCGCGCTGCTGCTGGCGGTGCCGTTCCGCGCGTTCGCCCGAGCCACCCGCTGGCTGCTGACCACCCTCAACGGCGCCACGAACGCGTTGCTGCGCTTGATGAAGGTGGAGCCGCAGGACGAGCTGGCGCAGGCGCACCGGCCGGAGGACCTGCGGATGCTGGTCCGCCAGTCCGGCGAGCACGGCCTGATCCCCGAGGGCCAGCAGAAGCTGCTGACCAGGATGCTCCAGCTGCAGAAGACCACGCTGGACCAGGTCATGGTGCCGATCGACGCCGTCCTGACGGTCACCGAGGACACCACCGCCACCGAGGTCGAGCAGCTCAGCCGCACCTGCGGCCGGTCGCGCTTCCCGGTGACCGACGCCGCCGGTGTCCACGCCGGGCTGGTGCACATCCGCGAGGTCGTGCGCGCCACGGCCGTGGGCACCGACCCGGTGGCGCGCGAGCTGATGAGCACCCCGCTGCGACTGGGCGCCGACCTGCCGGTGGCCCGCGCGGTCACCGCGATGCGCGAGCACCGCTCGCAGCTCGCGCTCGTCGTGGGCGCGGACGAACGGGTGGTCGGCATCGCCGCGCTGGAGGACCTCCTCGAGGAGCTCATCGGCGAGTTCGACGACGAGACCGACCCCCGCAGTCGACCGGTGTCGCCCTGACACCGGGTACTCCCCATCCCCGGAGGAAATCCTGATGTTCAAGCGGATGCTGAGCGCGTTCGGTGTCGGCGGACCGTCCGTCGACACCGTGCTGGACTCCCCGCACGCCACACCCGGTGGCGTCGTCACGGGACAGGTCCGCGTCCAGGGCGGCAGCAACGACGTGGAGATCGGCCAGGTCGTGCTGTCGCTGGTCACCCGCGTCGAGGTCGAGCACGGAGACCACGAGGGGTCGACCACCGCGGAGTTCCACCGCGTCGTGGTCGCGCAGGCCGTCCGGGTCGCGGCGGGCCAGCCGCTGTCGATCCCGTTCCAGTTCCCGATCCCGTGGGAGACGCCGATCACCGCGGTCGGCTCCACCCACCTGCACGGCATGACCGTCGGCGTGCGCACCGAGCTGGTGATCGCGGGCGCGCCGGACAAGGGCGACCTCGACCCGATCTCCGTGCACCCGCTGCCGTCGCAGGACCGCGTGCTGGACGCCTTCGGGGCGCTGGGCTTCCAGTTCCGCAAGGCCGACGTCGAGGCGGGCCACCTGCACGGCGTGCCTCAGGAGCTGGGGTTCTACCAGGAGATCGAGTTCTACCCGCCCGCCCAGTTCGGCGGCCGGATCAGCCAGGTCGAGCTGACGTTCGTCGCCAACCCGCACGAGCTGTACGTGGTGCTGGAGGCCGACAAGCGCGGCGGGATGTTCAGCTCGGGCGGTGACGCGTTCGGCCACTTCGCGCTGTCGCACCACGAGGCGCAGGGCGCCGACTGGTCCGCGATCGTCAGCCAGTGGATGGCGCAGGTCGCCGAGCGCGGCGCCCAGCACGGCCACGCCGGGTACGGCGGGTACGACCACCACGGCGGGTACGAGCAGCACGGGCACCGCGGACCGGGCATGGGCGCGGTCGTCGGCGGCGTGGCCGCGGGTGTCGTCGGCGGCATGGTGCTGGGCGAGGTGTTCGACGAGGTCGGCGAGTCGTTCGGGTTCGACGAGGAGTAGGTCGCCGTGCGGGCGCCCCTTGACTTGGGGGTGCCCGCACGCCTTGTGGCGCAACGGCTTCCGCCTGGGTCCACATCGGACCTTCGGCGGTCAGTGCGATGTGGTCAGCGGGGCCTCGGAGGTGCGGACGGCGTTCATCCGGTTGACCTTGAACCTGCGGACGGCCGAACGGACCGCGGTGGGCAGGCGGGCGGGTTCGGGCCTGGGGCGGGCACGCCGGGCCGACATCTCGCACACGACGTTCTCGGCGGTGTCCAACAACCAACCGCGCACCCAGTCACCACCGGTGGTGATGGCCTCGGAGTAGCGCCAAGCGCGGACGAGGGTCTCCTCGGCCACGTCCTCGGCGATGCGCGGATCACCGGTGAGCCTGGTGGCGTAGGCGAGAAGGGCACGGCCGTGCTCCTGGTAGAGCCTGCGCACCAGCAGCTCGCCTGCGACCACTTCGGCGCGCGTGGAACGGAAGAGCACCGGATCCCCACTTCGTCATGCTGTTCGCTGTACCCGGACGTGCGTGAACGCGTCTGGAGACAGGCTGCGGCAACGGTTCTACGACGGTAGAACATCCCTAGTGGACAACTGGTGACTAGTTTGTGACCGTGGTGGTGGGGGTGTCAGCGGCGAGGTCAGGCGGAGTGTCGGTGCCGCGAACTACGGGGTGTCGCTACAGCGGTCTTCGGGGGTGTCGCTTCCACGGACTACGGGGTGTCGCTGCAGCGGACCCGGGTGCGGTCGGCTTGACTTGGGGCCCCTTTTTTGGGCTTCGTCGGGCGAAAAAGGGCAGGTGGTAGAGCCTGCCCGCCGCCGCAAGTCTAAGCCCAAAAACCCCAAGTCAAGCCGACCGCACTAGCGGACGAGCATGCTCGCTTCCAGCGTCGTTGGTCGCTTGCTGGCTGCTTCCAGCGTTGTTGGGCTGACTGGTGCTTGTTGTCGTCGTGGCTGTGCAGCTTGGTCGTTGTTGTTGCTGTTGTCAGTTGGTTGTGTCCGAGCGGACTTCGAAGGTGTAGCGGTCGCCGCGGAAGAGGGCGCGGACGCGTTCGACTGGGTTGGTGTTGGGGTCGCGGGTTATGCGGTGGAGCAGGAGCATGGGGGCGGCGGGGGTGGTGGCGAGCAGGCGGGCTTCGCGGGGGGAGGCGAGGACGGTTTCGACCTGTTCGTCGGTGCTGGTGGGGATGGTGAAGTAGCGGTCGCGGAGGCAGTCGAGCAGTGGGAGTTCCGCGTCGAAGACCTCGATGAGGTCGGGGAAGCGCTTGGCCGAGAGGTAGCTGGACTCCAGGGACATGGGTTCGTCGTCGACGAGCATCAGGCGTTCGATGTGGATGACCGGGTCGCCGGGGTCGAGGTCGAGGTCGTGGGCGAGCTCGGCGTCGGCCGCGAGTTGTTCGGCGGTGACGAGGCGGCGGGTGTGGCTGGGTTCGCCGGTGCCGGTCTCGCGGCTGGGGACGCCCAGCGGGCGGACGAGCTTGGGGGGTGCGACGAAGGTGCCGCTGCCCTGCTTGCGCCGGACCTTGCCCTCGACGACGAGCTCGCCGATGGCCTGGCGCAGTGTCATGCGCGCGATGCCGAATTGGGCGGACAGTTCTCGCTCCGGAGGTAGGGGGGCACCTTGCCCCAGTTCCTGCATCAGGTCCAGCAAACGGGTCTTGGCGTGGTAGTAGCGCGGCACCCGACCGTCTTCGGGAATACCAGCCCGAACCGGGTCGGCCGCGCGGTGCGGGCCATCCGGGTATTCGTGCGCCTCGGCCGAGATGACCTGGTGCGATCCGTCGAGCATGCGGACCGCGGGGCGCGGAATCGCGTTCGCGAACACGACCAGCTCACGCCCGCCGACCGGCCGGTGCAGCCTGGTGCGCAGCGTCGACATCACCATCGCGCCGCGGGTCTCCGGGCGCACCGGCGAGTCGCTGTGCCGCACCTTGAGCTCGACCCGGACCGTGTGTCCGTATTCCCGGACCGTGCGCTGCGCGACGACGGTGCCGACCGGGTGGGGCATCCGCATGACCAGAACCTGGTCGTCGTCTTCCGTCCACCACGTCCACGTCGGTGTTGTCCGCATGGACGTGCTGGTAACCAGGCCGAGGATTTCGCCGACGTCTTCCCGGCTCTCCTCGACGACCTTCGTCGTGCGTTCTCCGGTGGGGTTGAGCATTTGAGCCAACCATCTCCCTGACGTGGCCGAACAGGTCGGATGCGGTCAAGACATCGTTCGTGTCCCGTAGGTCCTTCAGGGTGGACGAAATCCCGCGTGATTCGACGTGCGATGGACCCTGACCTGCGCCAACGCCCATTGCCCGACCAAGGGGTCGGCAGGCCCAACCACTACCTGCCAACCCCCCGACCGGTGGGGGTGCACGTCGGTCCCTGCCACCGCGTGCACCGACGCCCCCGCGCGGAAATCCACATGCGAATACGCGGGGACGAAGCCTTCATCGAGTAATAGGGGTGGATCCGCACGAGTCGACTGACGCCCACCTCGATCCCGGACCCACCGCCACATTAGGTGCGAAGTGAATATCGTGCAAACCCCCTGCCCCGATGGACACGATGACCTGCCCCGATGTCCTGGATTCCGGTGAATGTGGAACAAAGTCACGGGTTCCTCACCGGTAATGCGAAACCACCTGATACCGGAGTTTCCCAAGATTGACTTGGCAACAAGTTGTCTAGTCGGAATCCCCCACATTCCCACCGCGTTTAGCCGCGACCTGCGTGCACTTCTGCCGGTTGCCGGGCTGTACCTGTGGCCAACAGCCGGTCTTTGCGCCAAACGCTCACCGGGCACGTCCGGGTCAAGGGGCTTATGGTTCTTTGTCAAAGCCGGTGGGATGGATCACAATGACCAGGCAGGAGGAATACCGATCACCGGACAGTGTGCACGCGATCACGCAGAGGGAACACAGGCACGCGCATTTTCCGTCGACAGCCGAGCGGGAGGTGGCACCGCATGACACCGGGAACCATCCTGCTCATCCTCGCAGGCCTCCTGACGGCAACCACCCTCTTCTTCACCACCCGCCACCTACTCCGCCTCCGCGCCGAACGCACCAGGCTCAACCACATCCGCGCCTCCATCGCCCAGTGGCTAACCGCCGACATGGCAAACCCGCCAGACGAGGTCACAGAACTAAAACCCCCCACCACCCCCACCAACCCCACCCGCCCAGACCCTTTCGGCTGGTTCGGCTCCGGCCCCGGCAACCACTTCAAAAGCTGGATCGCCTAACCCACCAGCACCCCCAGCCCGTCCGACAGTCCGACGGCGAACCCGAGCAAGCGCCACCCCACCCCACCCACCCCACCCCGTTGGGCGCAGCCCGCCAGCGCGCATCCGGCGCGGAGCGCCTGGGGCCTTGTCGGCGCCAGCCGATGCCTGGTCCGCCGCGAAGCGCGGATGCCTTGTCCAAGGGCGAAGCCGAGGATGCCTTGTCGGGCGCAGCCCGATGCCCTGTCGAGCGCAGCTCGATGTCTGGCGAAGCCAGATCCCCTCCCGCCCCCGATACACAGCGCCCTCCTGCCTTGCCCTGTCTTGTCAAGATGGCTTTATCATCTTGACAAGACAGGGCAAGGCATTGAGACAATCGCGCGCCGGGGGCCGGGCTTCGCCAGAGGGTGGGCACCCCAGAACTCTCACGAGGGCCGGAACACGCACAAGTGGGCACGCGCCGCGCTACACCAGCGGCAGGACAGCCGGAACCGGGCTCCACGGGACCAGCACCACGAACCAAACCCCACAGAAAGCACCCCTCAAGACCGCCTCCCAGCCACCCGCCTCTCCCGAACCCTCTCCCGAACCCTCTCCCGAACCCCACCCACCCGAACTCCCGAACCCCCACGCCCAAGATCCCCACGCCCCAACACCCCACGGGTCCCCGCCACCCGCTCATGCCACCCCAACTGGTCCCGCCGAAACGCCGGCACCGCGAACACCCCCAGGAACACCAACGCCACCGCCAGCAGGTCCACCCCGAACCCCGTCCAACTGCTCAACCTCGGCGACAGCAGCACCGCGTAGGCCACCAACCCGGTGACCCCCAACGCCTCGCGGACGAGAACCCGCAACGGATCCGCCCGGCCCCCGTCCAACCGCCGCACCCGGTACCGCATCAACCAGCTGCCCACCGTCCACCCACCCGTCGCAACGGGCAGCACGACCCTCATCACCACGGCCAGCGCGACCTGCAGCCACGCGTTGTCCGGGACCAGCAGCCGTGCCACCACCAGGAACACCAGCGCGTCGGCCACCAGCGCCAGCGCCTTGCGCGGCACGCTCACCGTCCCCGGCCGGGCCACCGCCTCCTCCGCCTCGGGCAGCGCGGGTACCACGATCGCGACCGGTGCGACCATCCACCCGATCAGGGAGCCGGACGTGTTCGAGATCAGGTCGTCGACGTCGGAGATGCGGTACGGGCACGGGTAGATGCCGAAGTTCCCGGTGTACTGCACGACCTCCACGATCAGCGAGATGCCGAGCCCGATGAACACCGTGGCCAGCACGCCCTTGCCGTACGCCTTGTGCAGCACGACGCCCAGCGGGACGAACAGCGCGGCGTTGAAGGCCTGCTGGACGAACGCGGTCGACGTGGCCATCGCGACGATGCCGGACCTGCCGTAGGCGGACATGTTGGCGCGCATGTCGGTCACCCACTGGAACGGGACGGTGGAGAGCATCTGGTCGCCGTTGCACAGGTTCGCGCGGTTCGGGAACGGCAGGAAGATCAGGGCGAGCGCGACCAGGCCGTAGGCGAGCAACCCGTACAGCACCAGCGCGCGGCGCGGCTCGATGCGGCCGAAGCGGTAGTAGTGCAGCGCCACCAGGGGGAGCAGGATCAGCGCGCCGACACCCACGAAGGCCAGGAAGCCCGTGCGGATGTTCTCCAGGTACGAACTCAGCATGTCCATCCGTTCCACAGGGTTGTCCCGCGTCCTTACCCCCGGACCGGCCCGGCGAAACGTGGATGGGCGCTAGTTCCCGCGCATGGCGTGCGCGGCCGCGGCCAACCGGGCGATGCCGACGTCGATGTCAGGTTCGCGGACCCGGCTGAAGGACAGCCGCAGGTGCTCGTGGTCGACCCGGTCGGCGAAGAACCCCGCGCCCGGCACGAACGCCACCGAGGCCTCCCGCGCCCGTGCGGCGAGCGCGGTGGTGTCGACGCCGGGCAGGTGCAGCCAGGTGAAGAAGCCGCCGCGCGGCACGGTCCACGTGCCGAGGCCGTCGACGTGCTCGCCGAGCGCGGCGAGCATCAGCTCCGCCCGGCCGCGGTAGAGCTCGCGGGCCCGCGGCAGGTGGGTGTCGAAGTGCCCGGCGCGCAGGAACTCCTCCAGCATCCGCTGGCCGAGCGCCCCGGCGCACTGGTCGGAGTTCTGCTTGGCCACCACCAGCCGCGCGACGACCTCGGCCGGTCCGGCGGCCCAGCCGAGCCGGACGCCGGGGAAGAACGTCTTCGAGAACGTGCCGATCTGCACGACCACGTCCGGGTTCAGCGACCACAGGCTGGGGTGGCGCTCGTCGGTGAACCCGAGCTGCCGGTAGGCGACGTCCTCGACGACCAGCACGCCGTGGCGGGCGCACAGCTCGACCAGCGCGGTCCGGCGTTCGGCCGACAGCTGGCGGCCGCTGGGGTTCTGGTGGTCCGGGATCGTGTACAGCAGCTTCGGCACCACGTCCGAGGACGCCAGCAGCGCGGCCAGCGCCTCGACGTCCAGCCCATCGTCGTCCATCGGCACGCCGCGCAGCACAGGGTCGAACGCGGCGAACCCGGACACCGCGCCGAGGTAGCTCGGCTCCTCGACCAGCACGACGTCACCGGGGTCGAGCACGGACCTCGCGATCAGCGTGACCGCGTCGATGCCGCCGCTGGTGATCATCAGCTCGTCGTCGGACGGCCGGTGCCCCTGTTCGGCGGCCAGCAGGCCGGCCACCGCGTGGCGGGTGCTCTCGACACCTTCGCTCGGCGCGTACTGCAACGCGATGGCGGCGTCCTCGGCCATCAGGTCGCGGGCGATGTCCGCGACCGTCGAGGTGGGGAAGATCCCCAGTTCGGGGAAACCGCCGGAGAAGTTGACGACCCCGCGCGCGTTGGCCAGCGCCAGGATGCCGCCGAGCAGGTCCTGCTGGGTGCGGGTGCGCGCCGCGAGCCTGGTCGACCAGTCGATGCCCATGCGTTGCGCCCCTGTCGTCCTAGGCCGTGGTGACGCAGCGGTCCGCGTACCGGTCGAGCACCTGGCGGGTCACGCTCAGGCGCGAGTCCACCTCCAGCTTCTGCAGCAGCCGCGTCACGTGCACCTGCACGGTGTTGCGGGACATGCTCAGCCGGGTCGCGATGTCGGAGTTCGGCCAGCCGGCCGCCACCAGGTCGGCCACCCGCTGCTCGATCTGGTCCAGCGGTCGCCCGTCGGCCGCGCCGCGACCGCCGACCCGCCACCGGATGCCGAACGGCTTGAGCCGCGACTCGGCCCGGCGCACGTCCCACGCGGCCCCGAGTCCGGTGTAGACGGTCAGCGCGTCGTAGAACGCCGCGTGCGCGTCCTCGGTGCGGTCACCGGCGGCCAGCAGGACCGCCCGGTCCTCGGACACCGCCGCGAGCTCGACCTTGCGCCCCACCGAGCTGAAGTGCTTGGCCACCGGGACCAGCGCGTCCGGGTCGCGTTCGATCAGCCCCTGGCACCAGATCGCCGCGATCGTCGCCCGCGCGGGCCCGACCTCCTGGTCCGCGCCGAGGTGGCACGCCGCCAGCGCGGCCTCCGCCAGGTCGGGCTCGCCCTGCTCCAGCGCGAGCCGCGCGAGCCGGGGCAGCCACTGGTGGTTCGGCACCATCCTGGGGTAGTCGTCGGCCAGCAGCGGCAGCAGCGCGCGCAGCGCCTCGTCCGGCCTGCCGCGCTGCTCGGCGGAGACCGACAGCGCCATCGCCAGGAAGTCGTCGCGGATCCCGACCGGCGCCGCGGGCTGGTCCACCGCCGTCTTGAGGTGCGTCTCCAACGCCGCCGAGTCGTCGCGGTGCGCGGCGACCAGCGCCTTCACCCCGTGCAGCAACCGGATCGAGCCGTGCTGGCGCACGCCGTGGAAGGTGATCTCCGGGCGGTCCCGCACCACGCCGTCCAGCTCGGCCAGCGCCTCGTCCCACCGGCCGAGCCAGTAGTGGTGCACGGCCAGCGGGATGTGCGGTCCGTCGGTGAGGCCGCGCAGGGTGACCAGGTGCCGGGCCGCCTCCAGGGTCCGGTCCGCCGCGTCGAGGTCGTCGAGGTTCTGCAGCGTGAAGACCTTGTCCTCCAGCAGGCACAGCTCCAGGTCGGCCTGCGCCGGGTCGCCGGACACGGCCGCCAGCGCGGTGTCGACGTGCTGGAGCGCCTCCTGGTGGCGACGGCGCATCGAGGCGGTCTCCCACCTCGTCTCGGCCGCGAGCGCGGGGGAGGTGCCCGCCGGGTCGCCGGGGTCGACCTCGGCCAGCAGCGCCCGGTGCCGGGCCCGCCAGTGCTCCGGCACGTCCGGGTCCGCCACGGCCTGCCGCAGCGACTCCACGGCGCGCTGGTGCTCGCCGAGGCAGTGGTCGAAGTACGCCAGCACGAGCCGCATCTCCGCGGCGCGCTCCGGGTCGCGCGTCGTGGCCAGCACGGTCCGCACCTCGTTCACCGGCTGCTCGCCGAGCCAGAACCGCAGCCGCACCAGCCGGGTGGTGAGCGACTCCCGCGCGCTGTCGCGCAGGCTCGGGCTCTCCACGGCGTGCGCCAGCAGCTCGGCGGCGATCGCGGGGGAGCGGCCCGCGACGGCGTTCGTGTGCGACAGCAGCCACTGGGTGACCCAGGCGTCGGCCGGGACCGGCCCGCCGAGCAGCTGCTCCGCGACCCGTTCCACGTGCGCGCCCGCGTCGTCCAGGGTCTCCGCCGACTGCCGGTGCAGGGCGACGCGCACGGTGGCCGGGATGGCCTCGTACAGGGCGCGGCGCACCAGCCCGTGGCGGAACGCGAACCGCTGGCCGGACTCCCCGATCACGCCCGCGTTGGACGCCTCCTCCACGGCGGGCAGCAGCTCGGAGGCCTGCTTGCCCATCACGGTGGCGAGGTCGCTCAGGTCGAACTCCGCGCCCAGCAGCGCGGCCCAGCGCAGCGCGTCCCTGGTGGTGTCCTCCAGGTGGTCGAGCCGCCTGGTCACGACGGTGTTGACCGTCGGCTGCGAGGGGTACCGGCTGCGGTCGTGGGCGATCTCGGCGATGCCGTCGAACACGGCCACCGCGTCGTCGCGCACCAGCGCCTCGACGATCTCCTCCAGGTAGCGGGGGTTGCCGCCCGCGCAGTCGGCCGTGCCGAGCAGCTCGGCGCCGGGCGTGGTGCCCAGCAGCCTGCCCACCAGCTCCGTCGCGGCGCTCTCGCGCAGCGGGTCGAGCCGCAGCAGCTCGCCGCCGCCCATCGACACCACGGTCCGCAACGGGTCCAGCTCGGCCCGGCGGGGGTGCGGCCTGCACGAGCCGACGAGCAGCAGCGGCAGGTGCCTGCTCGCCTTCGCGAGCCGGTGCCACACCAGCAGGCTGGCGTCGTCGGCCCACTGGAGGTCCTCCAGCACCAGCACGACCGGCCCGTCCTCGCACAGCTCGTCGACGAAGCCGACGACCCGGTCGACCAGGCCGATCAGCCGGTCGACGGCCACCAGCACCGGGTCCTCCTGCTGCCACGGGTACGCGGGCTCGGCGGAGTGCCCCGGCAGCCCGGTGGCGAACTCGGCCCGGCGCGGGTCGGGCGACCGCGAGTCGATGCCGAGGCACGCCAGCACCAGGCTGAGTGGAAAGCGCCTTCCCATTTCGTCCCCGGCCTGCCAGAGCACTTCGCAGCCCCGGTCGACGGCGTCGGCGAGGCCCGTGGCGATCAGGCCGGACTTGCCGATCCCCGGCTCGCCCTCGACCCACACCGCCGTGCCCTTGCCGTTCATCAGCTCGACGAGCGCGCCGCGCAGCGCGGCCAGCTCGGGCTCCCGGCCGACGAACACCTCCGGGTACGCCGGGATCGGCGACCGCGGCACCACGTCGGGCTGGCCGCCCGCGCGCTCGCGGGCGGCGCTGATCTCGTCGTGCACCTTGCGCAGCTTCGCGCCCGGCTCGATGCCGAGCTGGTCGACCAGGACCTCCCTGGTCTCCCGGAACACCTCCAGCGCCTCGTTCGCGCGGCCGGAGCGGTGCAGCGCCTGCATGAGCAGCGCCCTCGGCGTCTCGCGCAGCGGGTAGGCGGTGCTCAGGTCGAACAGCTCGTCGACGGCCTCGGAGAGGTCGCCGGACTCCAGCATGATCTCCGCGCGCCGTTCCAGGACGTCCAGGTGCAGCTCCGCGAGCCTGCCCCGGTGCAGCGCGGCGAACGGCCCGTCGATGCCGGTGAGCGCCTCGCCCCGCCACAGCACGAGCGCCGCGTCCAGCGCGGCCCGCGCGCCCGCCGCGTCCCGGCGGTCCCAGCACTGCTGCGCGGCCTCGCGCAGCCGGTCGAACTCGCGCACGTCCAGCAGGCCGGGTTCCAGCCGCAGGCTGTAGCCGGACCCGGCGGACACCAGCATCTGACCGCCGGTCCACTTGGAACGGACGGGTTCGAGCGCGCGCCGCAGCCGGGAGACGTAGGTGTAGAGGCTGCTGTCGACGGCGCCGGGCGGCGACTCGCCCCAGATGGCGTCGACCAGCTCCTCGCGGGACACCACCTGGTTCGCGCGCATGGCGAGCACGGTGAACAGGGCGCGCTGCCGGGCCGAGCCGAGCGCCAGCTCCGCGTCCCCGCGCCAGGCGCGGACCGCGCCCAGCAGCTGGACCCGCAGCGGTTCGGCCAACTCCGTCGACATACTGCGCCGCTCCCGTTCACAACGCGCACGCCCGCGCGGGCACAGCTGGTGCCAACCGCCCACTTTACCGCTCTGTGCGGGGAAAACAGCGCCCTAAAAAGGCAACACCGTTGACGAATGACGGGTCAACGATGAGGCTGTGGACATACCCGTCGGTACCTCGACGACTTGACGCGAAATGAGACGCGGCTTGCAAGGTTGGGACCAAGACGGCACAACGCGCGAGGCGAGAAGTGCGCGAGGGCAGGCTTCGCAGGTCAAAAGGCCATGAAGAATGATAACCGCGTGACCGAACCGGACCCCTGTGGCACGCTCTCATAGTAAGTTCACGCGGAGTCAAGACTGCGACGCGCGATGCGCGCCGGGCGTCAAGAGTTCGTAGAGGTCGCTCGCCCACACTTCGAATCGAAAGATCGAACTGTGGAGGCACTCATGGCACGGGTACGGGTCGTCGTACACAGCACGGACCCCATGACCTACGTCGGGCTGACGAGCTACCTCAAGTCGCGCCCCGAGATGGTCATCGTCGACAAGCAGGATGCCGGTCAGGCGGACGTCGCCGTGTTCTCGACCGAACGGCTCACCTCGGAGGCCATGAACCGGCTCCGGGCACTGGCCGCCGAGCGCACGGTGCCGACGGTCCTGATGGCGGGCGCGCTCACCGAGGCGCCGCTGCTCGCGGTGGTGGAGTGCGGTGTGGTCGCGATATTGCCGCGCAGCGCGGTGACCGGCGAACAGCTGGTCGACAGCATCATGGCCGCGGCCGCGGGCAACGGCGTCATGCCGCGCGACATCCTCGGCAAGCTCCTCAAGCGCGTGGAGATGCTCCAGCGCGAGGTGCTGGCGCCGAACGGGCTCAACGTCGCCGGGCTGGAACCGAGGGAGGTGGACGTCCTGCGGCTCATCGCCGAGGGATGGGGCACCGACGAGATCGCGAAGGAGCTGCAGTACTCGGAGCGCACCGTCAAGAACGTCATCTACAACGTCACCAACCGCCTGAAGCTGCGCAACCGCGCGCACGCCGTCGCCTACGCGCTCCGCGCGGGCGTGATCTGACAGCAGGACCGATTGTTCGTTTAGTCCACAACCGTGGTGCCTTTCAGCACGAAGACCGGTGATTCCCCCGCCGAGGAACCGCGCGCTTGCTCCGCACTCGCAGCGCGGTCCGGTGATTCGAACTTCGTTTCCCGCACTACCCGGTCGACCGCACGACGCCGATGACGTGGCGCACCGCCGAAGACCGGGGCCAACGGGCCCCGGTCGGCGGTCGACCCGGAAGGTGATTCCACGAAATGATTTTCCGACGCACGTGCATTCGCGCGTGCGGATGCCGGTCAGCGTCCCGTGGCGGACCTGCCGAGCTCGTGGTGCCGTTCGGCGATCTGGGAACGCGACCGGACACCGAGCTTGCCGAGGATCCGGGTCACGTGCGCCTGGACCATGCGGCGCGGCAACGACATCCGGACCGCGATGTCCGGGTTGGACTGACCGCTCGCGACCAGCTCGGCGATCCGCAGCTCGACCGGTGTGAGCGTGTCCCAGCCCGCCGCCGCCCGCGTGCTCGTCGCCGCGACGTCGTGGTGGATGCCGAACTCGTCCATCTTCGCCCCGGCCCGCGCCAGATCCCATTTGGCGTCCAGCTCGGTGTAGATCTCCGCGGCCTCCGCGAACGCCGCCCGCGCGTCGGCGCGCATGCCGACCTTCGCCAGCAGCACGGACGCCTCCTCCAGCGCCGCCGCCAGCTCCACCCGGCGGCCGACCTGGCGGTAGTGCCCGACCGCGACCAGCGCGGGCTCCGGGTCGCCGGTGACCAGCGCCTTGCACCGGTGCAGCGCGGTGTAGGCGCGGGTCGGCACGGACTCCCGCGCCGCCTCCAGCTCGGCGACCTCCATCACCTCGGCGACCCGGTCGTGGTCGCCGACCTCCAGCGCGAGCCGCAGGATGTCTGGCAGCCACTGGTGGCGCAGCATCATGTCCGCGTAGGCCGGGTTGAGGATCCGCTTCACCGCGTCCAGACCGCGCCGCACGTCCCCGCTCTGCACGGCCGCCAGGGACCGGGCCAGCAGCAGGAAGTCGCACGCCTCGCGCTCGGCGGCGGTCACCACGAGCAGCGCGTCGGCGGCGTCCAGGTGCGCCGCGGAGGACGCGCTGTCGTGCCGGTGCAACGCGATCAGCGCGGACACGCCGTGCAGCAGCAGGCCGTTCGGGCCGGGGTCGACGAGTCCCGAGTAGCTGATCGCGGGACCGTCCTCGGCCACCGTGTTCAGCTCCAGCAGCGCCTCGTCCCAGCGGCCGGTCCAGTAGTGGTGCACCGCCGCCGACACCTGGGGTCCGACCGGCAGGCCGTACTTGACCGTCAGCTCGTCCACGGTGGCAAGCGCCACGTCGACCTCGTCGAGCTGGTCGAGGTTCTGCAGGGTGAACATCCGGTTGTCCAGCAGGTTGAAGTGCATGCCCGCCAGCTCCGGGGCGCCGTCCACCGCGACGATCGCGTCGTCCACGTACTTGAGCGCGCTGCGGTGGTTGCGCCGCACCGACTCCACCAGCCACAGCGTCTGCAGCGCGTGCGCGACCAGGTAGGCGTCGCCGTTGGCCACGGCCTCGGCGTGCGCGGCCTTGCCCGCGACCTCCGCCTCGTCGATGTAGGTGACGTCGCGGCGCAGGTGGGCGAGCAGCGACTTGTGCCGCACGTGCCAGATCTCCGGCACCGAGGGGTCCACCTCGGCCTCGGTGAGCGCCTGGAGCGCCAGCTGGCGCTTGTCCTGCCGCAGCAGCGTGGCCGCGAGCAGCTGGCGCATCTCGGCCGAGCGGGTCGGGTCGGTGGAGATCGCCAACGCCTGCCGCGCCTGCGCCTCCGGGTCGCGGGCCAGCCGGAACAGCACCCGCACCAGCGCGACCAGCAGCAGCTCGCGGTTCGGGTCGCGCGGACCGCCCAGGTCCAGCGCCTGCTCCAGCAGCTCCGCGGAGATCAGCGGCGCCCGGTTCGACAGCTCGGCGGCGTTGTCGACGAGCCAGTCGCCGACCCACGAGTCGAGGTCCGACGCGGCCGCGACCAGCTGCTCGGCCACGCGGCTCGACGGCGCTCCCGCGTCCGCCAGCGCCTTGGCCGCCTGCTTGTGCAGCACCCCGCGCATCGGCCCGGAGATGCTGCCGTACGCGGCCTCGCGCAGCAGCGGGTGCCGGAACACCAGCCGCGGCTCGCCGTGGCCCAGCACGTTGGCCGCCATGGCGTCCTTGACCGCGCGCGCCACCTCGGGCACCAGCCGTCCGGACAGCCCGGCGATCTGCGCGATCGTGGCCTCGGCACCGAGCACGGCGGCCCAGCGCAGCACCTCGCGGGTGCGCTCGGGCAGCGACTGCGACGTCCGCTGGACGGCCGCGAACAGCGTGCGCGGCGCGTCCTCGGCCTGCGTCTCGTCCACGTGCGCCACGCCGTCGATCAGGTCGACGGCCTGGTCGCGGACCAGCGCGCCCACCATCTCCCGCAGGTACAGCGGGTTGCCCGCGGCGCGCGCGGTCAGCTTGCGCAGCTCCTGGCCGGGGCGGCCGCCGACCAGCTCGGCGGTCATCGAGTCCACGTCCAGGTAGGTCAGCGGTTCGAGGATCAGCACGTCGCCGTCGTTGGCCCGGACGCGGGAGCGCAGCTGGTCGAGCTCGGTCCGGCCGTGCCGCGAGCGCGAGCAGGTGACCAGCAGCAGCGGCAGCTGGCGGGTGGCCGCGGCGAGCCTGCGCCACAGCGACACCGACGACTCGTCGGCCCACTGGAGGTCGTCCAGGACCAGCACCGTGGGCGCCCGGTGGCACATCCGGTCCACCAGCGACAGGATCCGGTCCACCACGCTCTGGATCGGGTCGCCGTCCTCGGTGCCGCCGCCCTCCGGCCCGCCGGTGCGCAGCCTGCCCGCGAGGTCGGCGCGGTCCGGGTCGGAGGACGACTGGTCGATGCCGAGGCACTCGAGCAGCACCTGGAGGGGGAAGCGGCCCGCGAGCTGGTCGGCGACCGCCCAGCCGACCTGGCAGCCCAGCCGTTCGGAGTCCGCGAGGCCGACGGCGAGCAGCTCGGACTTGCCGATGCCGGGCTCGCCCTCGATCCACACCGTCCCGCCCACGCCCGCCGCGACGTCCACCAGCCGGTCCCGCAGCCGCCGCGCCTCCGCGTCGCGCCCGACGAAGACCTCGCTGTTCGCGTGCCGCAACGCGCTCGGACCGGACGGCTCGTCGGCCACCTCGACCCCGGCGGCGCCCTCGGGGGCCTCGTCGCCGCTGAGCACGACGGCGTGCGCCTGGCGCAGCGCCGGACCGGGCTTGGTGCCCAGCTCGCGCATCAGCGTCTCGCGCGCGTCGCGGAACACCGCGAGCGCCTCGGCCTGCCGTCCGCCGCGGCTGAGCGCGATCATCAGCAGCGCGCGCAGCGACTCGCGCAACGGGTAGTCCTGCACCAGCGCGCCGAGCTCGGCGGCCAGCTCGACGTGCGCGCCCAGCGCCAGGCGCGAGGTGGCCAGCGCCTCCACGGCGGCGACCCGGCGTTCGGCCCAGGTGGTGCGCATGTGCTCGGCGAACGGCCCCGGCACGCCGGAGAACGGCTCGCCGCGGAACAGCCCGAGCGCCTGCTCCAGCGTGCCCGCCGCGCCCCGGTGGTCACCGGCGCCCGCCATGGTCTCCGCGCGGGCGAACAGCTTGTCGAACGCCACCGTGTCGATCCGGTGCGGGTCGAGCCGCAGCGCGTAGCCGTGCTTGGTGGAGTGCAGCGTCTCCTTGCTGTCGGCCACCCCCGCCTCGGCGAGGGCGCGGCGCAGGGCCGAGACGTAGGTGTAGACGCTGCCCGGCGCGCTGACCGGGGCGGAGTCGCCCCACACCGCGGCGATGAGCTCCTCGCGGGACACGGCCTGGCCGGTCCTGGACGCCAGCACGGCGAACACCGCGCGCTGCCTGCTGGGTCCCAGCGGCACCTCCGCGCCGCCGAGCACCGCGCGGACCGGGCCCAGCAGCTCGACGTGCACCTGCTTGCCGCTTGTTTCCTGCACCTTCACTGGCGATCCCTCGAGGCGTCGGTGTGCTCATCTGGCTGGACGGACACCCCCGGACGCCACTGGTGCCAACGGGGCACGGGGGCGCAGCGGGGTCAAAGTATCAGGCTCGATCGAGTCGGGCGATCCTCTTGCGAACCTCCTCCGGTGTGAACAACGACGGTCCCACCCGGTGGATCCGGCTGTTCTCCACCAGTGCCGACGCCTCCTGCCACAGCCCCCGCGCGCGGACCGGGTCGCCCGCGCCGACGTGGGCGTCGCCGAGCAGCACCAGGCTCCCGACCTCGCCGACCAGGCTCGCCTGCGCCCGGTGCATGTCCACCGCGCGCTGCAGGCAGGTCACCGCCTCCTCGTACCGGTGCAGGCGCAGGTGCGCCTCGCCGAACTCCGCCCAGCAGTTGGCCTGGCCGTTGAGGTCGTCGGCCTGCCGGAACATCCCCATCGCGCGGTCCAGCAGGTCCAGGGCCTCGTCGGTGCGGCCGAGCCGCAGCGCGCAGACGCCCATGCCCTCCAACGAGATCGCCACCCCGCCGACGTGCCCCATGTCCCGGTACAGCCGGTGCGCCCGCTCGTAGTACCCGAACGCGCCCGCGTGGTCGCCGTACACGTCCTGTCCGCGCCGGGCCAGCACGTCGCCGATGTTGCGCTGCACGTAGGCCTGGTCGTCGACCCACCCGAGCCGGTCGAGCAGCTCGGCGGTGCGCCGCAGGTGCGCGAGCGCGCCCTCGGTGTCGCCCATGAAGTAGTGCGCGCCCGCCAGGCTGCGCAGCGTCCTGGCCTCGCCGACCTGGTCGTCGACCGACCTGGCCGCCCGCAGCGCCGCCCGCATCGTCGCGGCCCACGACAGGTGCACGCCCTGGCGCTGGAAGAACTCCTGCATGCTCACCGCGATCCGCCACGCGTGGTCGGCGAACCCGCGCTCCGCGGCCTGGTCGACGAAGTTGTGCAGCACGTGCTGCTCCGCGCGGAACCACGCCATCGCCCGGTCGCGGTCGCGCGCCACCTCGGGCGTGACACCGGGCGCGGGCGGTGCCTGCGGCGAGGAGGGCTGGTGCGGCTGGAGCACCAGGCCGATGCCGTGCGCGGAGTGCAGGTAGTGGTCGGCCGTCCGGCGCAGCGCCTCCCGGCGGTCCTGCTCGGTGTCCAGCCCGTCGCCCAGCTCCAGCCCGTACACCCGGATCAGGTCGTGGAACTGGAACCGGCCCGGCCGGTGCTCGGTCATCAGCCTGGTGCGGGTCAGCTCGCCCAGCGCGGCGCGCGCGGTCCGGACGTCCACGCCGAGCAGGCTCGCGCTCGCCGGCGTCGAGATGTCCGGGCCCCAGTGCCGCGCCAGCAGCCGGAACAGCCGGGCCGCCCGCGGGCTCAACGTGCGGTAGGACCAGGAGAACACCGCGCGCAGGTCGCTGGTGTCGTCGTAGGAGAACGCGTCCAGCCCGCCCTGCGCGTCGCGCAGCTCCCTGGCGATCGCGCTCAGCGGCACGTCGGGGTAGGCCGCCGCGCGGGCGGACACCACGGCCAGCGCGAGCGGCAGCCGTCCGCACATCGCGACGATCTCGTCCACGGCGTCGGGCTCGGCCGCGCTGCGGGCCGCGCCCAGCCGCAGCGCGACCATCGTGCGGGCCTCGTCGACCGGCATCGGGTCCAGCGTGAACGGCCGCGCGCCCTCCGCGGCGACCAGGCCGGTGAGCCGGTTGCGGCTGGTCACGATCGTCAGGCAGTCCGGTGCGCCGGGGATCAGCGGCAGCACGTGGTCGACGTCGCGGGCGTTGTCCAGCACCACGAGCATCCGCTTGCCCCGCAGCAGACTCCGGTACAGCCCGGTCTGCGCGTCCAGGTCCGGCGGGATGCGGTTGCTCGGCATGCCCAGCGCGTACAGGAAGCCGCGCAGCGCCTCGGCGGTCCCCATCACCGACCCGCTGGGGTCGAACCCGCGCAGGTTCACGAACAGCTGGCCGTCCGGGAACGCGTCGGCGGCCTCGCGGGCGAACCGGACGGCGACCGTGGTCTTGCCCGCGCCCGGCATGCCGTCGATGAGGGCCAGCGCCATCGGGTGGTGCTCGTCGTGCAGCGCGGTCAGCATCCCGGCCAGCTCGGCGTCGCGGCCGCTGAAGGTCGGCAGGTCGTTCGGCAGCTGGGCCGGTCTTATCAGGTCGATCACCTGGTCGCGGCGGCCGTCCTGGCCGTCGTCGCCGAGCAGCTGCTCGTGCGCGGCGCGCAGCCGGGGACCGGGGTCGATGCCCAGCTCGTCGACCAGCCGCCCGACGACGGCCCGGTGCACCGCCAGCGCCTCCGCCCGGTGGCCCTCGGCCGCCAGCACGAGCACCAGCCGGGCGTGCAGCTCCTCGTTCAACGGGTCCAGCGGCGCCAGGACGCGCAGCAGGTCGAGCACCTCGCCCGCGGCGCCGCACTCCAGCGCCACGTCGGCCATCTCGGCCGCGGCCGACAGGCATTCCCGGTCCAGCGCGGCGAAACCCGGCTCGGCGCCCGCGCTGCGGCGCAGCCCGGCGGCGCACCGGTCGTGCCACAGCCCCAACGCCTCGACGAAGAGCCGCACGGCGGCGTCGGGGTCCTCGCGCGTCACGGCCTCGCGCGCCCGGCCCACCAGCAGCCGGAACCGCGGCACGTCGGCGCACTCCTCGTCGACCCGCAACCGGTAGCCGCCGCCGTCGCGCAGCAGCCACTCGCCGGTCGCCCGCAGCGGCAGGCCGGGTTCCAGCACCCGCCGCAGCTGCCCCACGTTGCGGTGCACCACGTTGGCCGCGCTGGCGGGGGCGTCCTCGCCCCACAGCGCCCCGATCAGCTCGCTCAGCGGCACTGGCTGGCCCGCGTGCACGAGCAGCACGGCGAGGATCAGCCGCTGCTGCGGCGGACCGAGGTCCAGCTCCTCGTCCCCGCGCCACACCCGCACCGGGCCGAGCACCGAGAACCTCAGCCCCGCTAAGTCGTCGTACGCGGCAGGCATCACCGTAGAACCCTCCTCGCGGCCCGTGCTCCTCACCACCGCGGTGAACGGTGCCGCTCCACCCCGTGAAGCGGTGGTGCGCTCGGACCGGGGTGGTCCACTGCGGACGATCTTAGCGACGACGCCGGAGCAATTCGTTGATTGAGCAACTATTCCGGTCGTTTTCGATGCGGGGGATCCGCTGTGCCACCGGGATCCCTGCCGGCGCGCCGGGGCGATGTCAATCCGGATAGCGCGACGACTCCGTCTCATGTGGTCGGCGAAACCGCTCGGGGCGCACCCCTGGAAAGCGCTTCCGGATTGTGAGGATCTCATGAGGGGTGATAACCGCGATTCGGTGCGCGTTCAAGGGGTGGGCGGCGCGTCCCACTGGTCGCGAACACCCCCATTCGCCGCGCACCTGCCGCTGACCAGGTGTTCTTGTGGCGTGTTGTCGCCAACGTGCTGTCCACGGGGCGGGGTTCGGCACTACGGTGTCGCGACATCGGCCGTGCGCCGGTCCCGCGGGTGTCACCCGCCGGGCCGGGTCGTCACTACTTGGTCACTCTTTCCCCACAGGCTT
Organism: Umezawaea tangerina; assembly: GCF_003002815.1. GTDB lineage: Bacteria > Actinomycetota > Actinomycetes > Mycobacteriales > Pseudonocardiaceae > Umezawaea > Umezawaea tangerina. The sequence goes on from NZ_PVTF01000014.1 coordinate 120,746, forward strand.
CTGCCTACGCTGACGCGGACGCTTGGGCCGCGCCCTTCGGAGTTCTCGCTGCGGAGTCGGCCCCCGAAGGTGCCGGTCCCGGGATTCGCGCGCACGGGTATGGAGAAGACGATGACCGTTTCTGATGATCTGGTCCGGGTGGACAGGATGACCTCGACGCGCCACCGCGACGGCGACGGGGGATTCCCGGAATTGGCGATGCTCAACGAGCAGCAATTCCAGCTGATGCAAATGCTCGCGGGCGGCCTGCCCGACCGCTCGATCGCCCGCCGTCTTTGCCTCGCGCCGCGGACCCTGGCGCGCAGAATCTCCGAGATCTACCGCATCCTCGGTGTCGACACGCGCTTCCAGGCCGGTGTCGCGGCCCAGCGCCTCGGGCTCATCGGCGAGCCCGTCGGCGCCGGCAGGCCCGTCCGGGCCAGGGTCCAGGCCGCTCAGGGGTGACGTCCGGCGGGGGTGCGGTGGGAGGACCTCCTGGGCGGTGCCGGTCGCGCGAGCCGTGATCCGCGTCCTCCACCGCACACCTGCCGACGAAGTGCCGCGGCCGTCAAGGCCCCGGCCGCGTCCCGACGACGTTCAACCCTCGACGACCCCGCGGCGCGGCGGTCTCCGCGAGCCGGGAAGCCGGGCCTCCCAACAGGACCCCGCCCGCGGCGCGGTGGATCCCTTGGCCCGCCCCGTTCCGACGGCGCCGTCCACGCGCGCCCTCGTCAGATCCAGTAGGTGCGCACCTGGTTCACGCTGTCCACGAGCTCCTGCGGCACGGCCTCGGCCTGCTTGGTGGACGTGGCGTCGAGCGTGCGCACCACCGACTTCAGCCACCGGGTCGTGAACCGCGTCCGGCTGGCCACCACCGGGTCGGCCTCGCGGGCCGCCGCGGACATCGCGACCCGCAGGTCGGTCAGCGCCCTGGTCCACGCGACCGCCACGTCGACGGAGTGCAGCTCGACGATCCCACCGCGCTCCGGCAGCGTCGCCAGCACCGCGTTGAGCGCGTCGCGCAGCGGCCTGAGCACCTCGGGCTCCTGCCACCTCGACACCCCCGCGGACCGGCGCCGCAGGATCGCGCGCAGCCGCGGGTCGGTCGCCTCTGCGGCGGGGAAGGGCATGCCGAGCTCGCGCGACGAGTACCCGGCGAACCGGTCGTCCAGCAGGTCGCGCAGGCCGGTGAGGTAGGAGTGCAGCCTGCCGACCTCACCCCGCTCGAACACGCCCAGCACGAGGTGGTCGCCAACCCGGTCCCAGCAGATCATGACCGTCGCCTTCCTCGTGGTGCGTGGTACCCGTCGAGTAGACCACCGGGCGTTGCGCCGAATGCCGGGAACCGGGCGGAAGTGGTCGTCGGTACGTCCCACGTTGCACTTTCGCACCAAGGTCCGCGCAGGTCAGTGCGCGCGCAACAACCCGTCCCGCGATCCGGACGGCACCCGGTGGGCGCTCGGCTGGACGCGGCCCGCTGATGGCCCTCCGGGGCTGGGCGAGGCAAGTGGGAACCCGGTGCGCCCCGCAGCGGTGAGCGGGAACGACCGCCGTCACAACGCACTGGGCCCGCCGGGTACGGGCAGCGACGGCCAGCAGGTCCACCGGTGGGTGCCCGCGACCTCGGTCCGTCCGATGTGGACACCTGCTTCGCAGCGGCCTGCGGGCGCGACGCCGTGGCACCGCTGGAGCTGACGAAGTGGTTCGACACCAACCACCCCCACCTCGTCCCGGAGCCGGACCCGTCGACGGTGTTCGCGCTGACCGGTGACAAGCCGGTGGCGCGGTTCCGCGAGGCGCTCGCCCTCGGCGCGACGACCCGCCCGGTGCTCCTCGGTCCGGTGACGTTCCTGTTGCTGGCCAAGGCTTCCGCCGCGGCGCCACACGACTTCGTCCCGCTCGACCTGCTCGGCGCCCCGACCGCCCGCCCGGCTGCCTGCGCTGACGACTCCCCGCCACTCCCTTAACCTGGCCCGATGAGCATGCTGCTGGGAGTGGCGGGGACCGGCCAGGACGACGACGGCTGGGGAAGCGCAGCCCTGGACCTCGACGCGTACCTGGCCAGGATCGGCTACACCGGCGACCGCAAGCCCACCGCCGCCACCTTGCGAGCCCTCCAACACGCCCACGTCACCACCATCCCGTGGGAGAACGTCGACATGTTCCTCGGCCTCCCCACCCGCCTGGACATCCCTGGTTTGCAGCAGAAACTCGTCACCCGATCCCGCGGCGGCGCCTGCTCCGAACACACCACCCTCTTCGCCGCCGCCCTGGAGAAACTGGGCTACCCGGTCACCGCCCTCCAGGGCCGCGTCCGCATGGGCGCTAGAAAACGCCGCCCAGCCACCCACAACCTGCTCCGCGTGGTAGCCGACGACCGGATCTGGATCAGCGACGTCGGCTTCGGCAGCAGCCCCCTGGAACCCCTGGAACTGCAAGAAGGAAACGAGTCAACCCAAGGCGCCTGGCACTACCGCCTCACCAGGGAGGCGGACCTCTGGATCCTGCACTCCCACCGCGACAACACCTGGATCGCCGTGCACGCCTTCACCGAACAAACCCGCTACCCCGTCGACCTGGTGGTGACCAACCACTACAACGCCACCCACCCCAACTCCCCGTTCAACACCCGCCTACTGGCCCAGCACGTCACCGACAACCGCCTCGTGATGCTGGACAACACCAAGCTCATGACCGTCACACCACCAGCAGACCGCACAGACCGAACCCTGGAGCCCGACGAGGTCGCACAGGTGCTGGACACCACCTTCGGCATCAAGCTCAACAAGGACGAAGCAGCAAAGGCGACCAAGAAGCTAACCCTCCCAGCCACCTGACCGCCACCTCGCACCCAGCACTGAACACCCACCCGCTTCGCCCAACGCACAGCGAGGATGCCCTGTCCGACGCGCAGCGAGGATGCCTTCCCTGTCCGACGCGGAGCGAGGATCCCCACGTCGGGCGCAGCCCGCCACCCCGCCCCGTTGGGCGCAGCCCGCCAGCACGCATCCGGCGCGAAGCGCCTGGGGCCTTGTCGGCGCCAGCCGATGCCCTGAAGTCAGGCGCAGCCTGATGCTGGCGCAGCCAGACTTCCCCCTGCACCCCGATCCGAAGCCATCTCTATGCCCGCCCAAGCTTGTCAAGACAGCTTCACCGTCTTGACAAGCTTGGGCGGGCATAGAACACTCGGCGACCGGGGTAAAGGCACGTCCCCCAGTACCCAGCAGCCCCCGCCCAGCACCCCCTCACCCCGCATACGTATGCGTCTCCGTAGCCTTCACCGCCGCCCACAACCTCGCCCCCGGCACCAACCGCAACTCCGCCACCACCCCCGTGGTCACATCCGCCAACACCCCCGGACTCCCCTCCAGCCTCACCCGCACCGTGTGCGCGTGCTGCTCCACCCCCACCACCGTCACCGGCCACGTGTTCCGCGGACTCCCCTCCGGCCGGGCCGAGTGCAGGCTCACCGCCGACGGCGGGAACGCCACGTACACCACCCCCGACGCCGGCGCGGCGACCACCAGCTCCCCGCCCTCGTCCAGCGCCACGGACGTCCCCGACCCCCGCCCCCGGTACAGGTTCAGCCCCACCAGCTGCGCCACGTACTCGGTCCGCGGCTGCCGGGCCACCTCGGTGGGCGCCCCTTCCTGCACCACCCGCCCGCCTTCGACGATCACCAGCCGGTCCGCCAGCACCATCGCGTCCAGCGGGTCGTGCGTCACCAGCAGGGTGCGCCCGGTGTACTCGCCGAGGTGTCGCCCCAGTTCCGTGCGCACCAGCATCCGCGTGCTCGCGTCCAGCGCCGCCAACGGCTCGTCCAGCAGCAGCAACGACGGCGCCGTGGCCAACGCCCGTGCCAGCGCCACCCGTTGCGCCTGCCCGCCGGACAACGACCGCGGCCGGGCCCGCGCGTACTCCGCCAACCCGACCCGGTCCAGCCACTCCACGGCGGCGGCGTGCGCGGGTCGCCGGTCCATCCCGCGCGCCCGCAGCCCGAACGCCACGTTCTCCGCCGCGCTCAGGTGGGCGAACAGCAGGTAGTCCTGGAACACCACCCCGACCGGTCGCCGTTCGGGGCGCAGGAACACCTTCGGCGGCTCGTCCCACACCGCGTCGTCGACCCGCACGCTCCCACCGTCCAACGGCAGCAGCCCGGCCAGTGCCCGCAGCGCGGTCGTCTTGCCCGCACCGTTGGGGCCCAGCAGTGCGACGACCTCGCCGGGTGCGACGGACAGCGCCACGTCCAGCGCGAACGACCCGCGCGCCACCTGGAGGTCCGCGTGCAACGTCATGCGGCGCCGCCGACCCACCGGTCGCGCAGGCTGGCCAGCACGACGGCCGACACCAGCAGCAGCACGATACTCAGCACGATCGCCGCGTCCGGGTCGGTCTCCAGGGCGAGGTAGACCGCGAGCGGCATAGTCGTGGTCTTGCCGGGGAAGTTGCCCGCGAACGTGATGGTGGCGCCGAACTCGCCCAGCGCCCGCGCCCAGCACAGGACCGTGCCCGCGACGACGCCCGGCAGGATCGTCGGCAGCGTGACCCGGCGGAACGCCAGCCACCGCGAGGCCCCGAGCGTGGCGGCGGCCTCCTCGAACCTCGGGTCGGCCGCCCGCAGCGCGCCCTCGACGGAGATGACCAGGAACGGCATCGCCACGAACGCCTCGGCCACCACGACCCCGGCCGTGGTGAACGGCAACGAGATCCCGAACCAGGAGTAGAGGTGGGAGCCGACCAGGCCGCGCCTGCCCAGCACCAGCAGCAGCGCCACGCCGCCGACCACCGGTGGCAGCACGAGCGGCACGGTCACCAGTGCCCGCAGCAGCCCGCGGCCCGGCAGGTCCGCGCGCGCCAGCAGCCACGCGAGCGGGACCCCCAGCACCAGGCAGATCACCGTCGCCAGGCTCGCGCACAGCAGCGACAACGACAGCGCCTGCCCGACCGCCGGGCTGAACAGCTGGTCCGCCAGCGTGGCCCAGGGCGCGCGGACCAGCAGCCCGGCCAGCGGGACGAGCAGGAAGGCGAGCCCGACCAGCGCGGGCAGCACGAGGACGACGGGGAGCCGCCCCCGCGTGCCTGGGCGTCGGGTCACGGAGCGGCGAAGCCCGCCGCGGTCAGCACCGCGGTGCCCTTGCCGGACAGCACGAAGTCCACGAAGGCCTTGGCCGCGGCCGCGTTCGGGGCCTTGGCCAGCGGGGCGATCGGGTAGTCGTTGACGGCCTTGTCGGACTCCGGGAACTCGATGCCCTCGACGTCGGCGCCCGCCGCCTTCACGTCCGTCTTGTACACCAGCGCGGCGTCGACCTCGCCGAGCTTCACCTTGGTCAGCACGGCCTTGACGTCCTGCTCCAGCGTGTCCGGTGCCGCGGTGATCCCGGCGGTCTCGAACACCTTCTTGGCCGCCGCGCCGCACGGCACCTGCTCGGCGCACAGCGCGATCTTCAGGTCGGCCTTGCCGAAGTCGGCCAGCCCGGCGACCTTCGCGGGGTTGCCCTTGGGCACCGCGATCTCCAGCTTGTTCTTCACGAACGTGGTCGCGTCGCCGGTGATCCCGCCCGCGTCGCTGACCTGCTTCATGTTGGTCGGCGCCGCGGAGGCGAACACGTCGGCGGGCGCGCCGGAGTTGATCTGCTGCGCCAGCGCGGAGCTGCCCGCGAAGTTGAAGGTGACCTTGACGCCGGGGTTGGCGGCCTCGAAGTCCTTGCCCAGCTGCGTGAACGACTCCGTCAGCGACGCGGCCGCGAACACCGTGACGGCCCCGGTGACCGCGGGGGCGGACGATGCGGACGTGGCGCTGGGCTCCGTGGTGGACGCGGTGTCCTGCGCGGAGCACCCGGCCAGCGCCAGCAGGGCGAGCGCGGCCACACCAGTGCGACACAACATTCAGGCCTCCGGGATCTCTACGACGACGTGCGTGGACTTGATCGAGGCGACCGCGACGACCCCGACCTCCAGACCGAGCTCCTCGGCGGCCTCCCGGCTCATCAGGGACACCACGCGGAACGGCCCGGTCTGCATCTCGACCTGCGCCATCACGCCGTCCTTGACGACGCGGGTGACGATGCCGCGCATCCGGTTGCGGGCGGAGGCGGCGACGGTCGCGCCGGACTCGGGGTTGTCGGCGAGCTGCTGCGCGAACGCGGCGAGCGCGTGGCCCTCGACGGCCATCCGCCCGTTGTCGCCGTTCACCACGGGCAGTCGTCCCTGGTCGGCCCACCGGCGGACGGTGTCGTCGCTGACCCCCAGCAGCGCGGCGGCTTCGCTGATCCGCAAGTTCGGCATGAGGGGAAGTCTATAGCCGCGTCCACGGGAATCCGGCTAATCCGCACCTGCGGCACCAATCGTGATGATCCACCGTGAAGGCGCTCACTCTGTGATCCACGATCCGCATCCACGGGTGTGGAACTCACCACTGTTGGTGGCTTCTGCGGAGGCCTCCGTCGACCTACCGTGGTGGTCATGGACTTACTGCCGCAGGTGCGGGTCCCGGCCCAGCGTCCGCCGTTGCGCGACGACCAGGTGCTGGTCAGCGGCGACGTGGGCCGCGAGTGGGTCATCGCCACGCCGGACCTGCACGCCCACGCGGGCCTGCCGGTCGACGTCCGGTACGTCACGACCCGGCGCCGCGAGGTCCACCACGTGCAGGGCGTCCCGCTGCACCGGGTCCTCGCCAGGACCAGCCTGCTCGTCGACGACCGCCGGAAGATGGACCACCTGACGTTCGTGGTCATCGCCCGGTCCGAGGACGGCTTCCAGGTGCTGCTGTCGTGGGCGGAGGTGGACCCGGAGTTCGGCGGGTGCTCGGCGCTGCTCGCGACCCGCTACAACGGCGAGGTCCTCACCAGGCCGACGCTCGTGGTGCCGTCGGACGGCCGCTCCAGCCGGTACGTGCGGAAGGTGTGCGGGCTGCACCTGGCGCGGCTGGGCGACCGCGCGGGGGAGTAGCGCGCCTCAGGCGGCGGCCTCGCGGATCAGCTTCTCCGCGACCGGCCTCGCCGAGTCGAACGCCGCCACGTCGCCGGTCGACGTGGCCAGCGCGCTGGCGCCCTCGTAGAGCAGCATCAGGCTCCGGCCCAGGTCCTCGGGGTCCCGCAGGCCTGCCTCGCGCGCGGTGTCCGCGATCCGGCGGCGGAAGTTCTCCTTGTACGCGTGGATCACCGGCTGCGCGGGGTGGCCGGGGGTGGTCAGCTCCACGCTGGCGTTGTGGAACGGGCAGCCGCGGAACCGCTCGGGGTCCGGCCGGTCGAACAGCTGCGCCAACCGGTCGGCGGGCGCCAGCTCGTCGTCGAACAGCTTGCGCTCGACCGGGATCACCAGCTTGTCGCTCATGTGCTCCAGGTAGGCCGCGATCAGCTCGTCCTTGCCGCCGTAGAGCTGGTAGAGCGTGCGCTTGGAGACGCCCGCGACCTCGCACAGCTCGCTGACACCGGTCGACTGGATGCCGTTGCGGTAGAACAGCCTGATCGACGCCGCCAGCAGGCGCTTGCGCGGGCTGAGCGGTACGACATCTGCGCCGGTGTTCGCCATTGCTTTAGCCTACCGATCGCCCTTAGGTGAATAGGGCGTCGAGGTGAGCGAAATCTTGCCGGATCGCCGTCCGGGAAATCGCCAATTCGGTAGACGGCTGCCACTTCCGGGTAGAACGGGCAGTTCGGGGTAAATGTGCCCGATTCGCGGCGAAGTGGCATCGCACTACCGGTTGGCCGAGTGGTCCACCCGCGTCGGCGGCCGGCTCCGCCCCACGTCCCCTCGGCCCGGCACGGCGGGGGCTCGGGGTGCGGGTGTTCCGCCGCCACCTCCGGGTCGGGCTCGCCGCCGTCCGGTCCGCTTGTCGTGAACTGTCGGTTCCAGAGCTTTCATCACTTTTCCGCACGCCGTCGGCAATCGTTTGCACGGCCCTGGAAACCGTTCGGTACCCGATTGTCCGGCACGCGGTCGGGAAAGGTCACAGCAGCTTGCGCGCCCTGGCCCAGCGCGACAGTTCCCGCCGGTTCGGGAGCTGCAGCTTGCGCAGGACGGCGGCGGCGTGGGTCTCCACCGTCCGACCGGAGATCGACAGCCTCGCGCCCACCTCGCGGTAGGTGTACCCGGCGGCCACGAGCCGCAGGACGTCGCGCTCGCGCGGGGTGAGCCGGTCGAGGTCGGGGTCGCCGCGGAACGCGTCCAGCACGAAACCCGCCAGGTGCGGCGAGAAGTACGCGTCGCCCGCGTGCACCCGGCGGATCGCGGCCCGCAGGTCCGCGCCGGTGATCGCCTTGGTCACGTACCCCCGCGCGCCCGCCCGGATCACCGCGATCACGTCCTGGGTGGCGTCCGACACCGACAGCGCCAGGAACCGCACCGAGGGGAGTTCCGGCACGGTCGCCTCCAGCACCGCCCGCCCGCCGCCGCCGGGCAGGTGCACGTCCAGCAGCACCACGTCCGGCACCAGCGCGCGGACCGCCGCCACCGCCGACCCCACGTCCTCGGCCTCGCCGACCACGTCCACGTCGGACCCCATCTCGGCGCGCACACCGGACCGGACGACGGCGTGGTCGTCGACCACCAGCACGCGGATCACCGGTGCCCCAACGGCATGCGCAGCTCCACCTCGGTGCCCTCGCCCGGCGCGGTGCGGATCGCCGCCGTGCCGCCCTCGTGCGCCATCCGGCGTTCGATCGAGTCCGCGATGCCCCTGCGGTTCGCTCCACTCCGGACAGCCGGGTCGAAACCCCGGCCGCGGTCGCGGACCAGCGCGAACACCTCCGACTCGGTCACCTCCGCGAACACCGACACGCGCCGGGTCCCGCCGTGCTTGGCGGAGTTGGTCAACGCCTCCCGCATCGCGCCGACCACCGCGCGCGACCGGGGGTCCAGCTCGCACGTGCCGACGGACACCAGCTCCACCACCACGTCGAACGCGTCCTCCACGACCTCGGCGGTCGCCGCCACGGCGGCGGAGAAGTCGTTGCCCGCCAAGGGCTGCCGCCCGTACAGCCACGACCGCAGGTCGCGTTCGGTGCTCCTGGCCAGCTTGCGGACCTCCGTCGAGTCGGCCTGCTTCTGGATCAGCGTCAACGCCTGGAGCACCGAGTCGTGCAGGTGCGCCGCCAGGTCCGCGCGCTCCTCGGCACGGGCCCTGGCGGCGCGCTCCCTGGTGAGCATCCGGGTGGTCAGGAACAGCCACGGCAGCACCACCGCGCCGACCAGCGCCAGCCCGCCCGCGGTCAGGAACGACAGCATGACCGCGGGCGAGGCGAACTCCTCGCGGAACCCCTGCGGCAGCACGAACGCGACCCCGCCGACGGCGAACAGCACCGCCACCGCCACCCCCACCCGGAACAGCGGCAGCGCCTCCCGGTCGTGGCGCAGCCTGGTGTGCACCAGCGCCACCCACGGGCCCACGGTGATCACGACCACCACCAGCGTGATCGCGACCACCGCGGGCAGGCTGGGCCGCGCGGTGTTGCGCACCACCCACAGGAAGCAGCCGAACGCCAGGATCCCCAGGCACCCCAGCGCGACCAGACCGCGCGACCCCATGCGCATCCCCCTAGGAGACCCGGAAGACGGACCGGGCCAGATCGCGGCGCGGGACGTCGGTGTTCAGCGCGATCAGGTCGCCGAGGTCGTGCCGGTAGTCGACGCCGAACCGCTGCCGCAGCATCGTGAGCACCGGGTCCCCGGCGTAGAAGAACCGGTCCCCGTCGCGCATGGCCTCGAACTGCTTCTTCCAGATCGCCAGCTGCAGCTCGCCGAACTCCGTGCCCGGCACGTGCGGCTCGGCGCCCATGCCCACGAACGCGTCCAGCCCGACCACGTCCCCGTACAGCGCCTTGAGCCGCGCGGCGACCGTGGTCCGCCGCACACCGGGTGCCACGAAGTCGATGCTGTCCGGGTCGTCGATCTCCGCGCCCGGCGTCAGCTCCGGGTCGACCGGGAACGCCTCGGTGGCCTCGCCCGTGACGGCCTTGAACGACGTCCGCGGCGCCAGCCCGTAGGCCGCGCGCAGGTCGTTGTACGCCGGGATCCCGTGGTCGCGGCCGCGTTCCACGTCGATCGCCGCGATGTCGAAGATCGCCGTCTGGCAGTTCGGCTCGCACCCGGCGCGGGTCAGCGCCAGGCTGCGCACGACGTCGTCGACCTGCTCGTCGTTGCGCGACTGCGCCTGCCCGCCGAGCCCTTGCAGCAGCGGCCCGAGCTGCACCTCGCCGACCAGCTCCGGCCGGAACGCCCCGAGCGCCGGGGGGATCGTGATCTCGACGGTCGACCCGCTCTCCGCGATCCGCGCCCCCTTGGCGCGCAAGGCGTCCAGCTGCGCGGGTGCGTAGCGGGACTTCTCCGTGCGCACGACCACGTTGCCGCGCAGCATGCTGTGCGCCCGGTAGCCGACGGTCGCGAACTCGTTGGACAGCGTGGCGTCCACCGCCGGGTCGTACCCGCGGTAGGGCGCGAGCCGCACGCCCAGCGCGGGCAGGAACTCGGTGTAGGTGATGTACTGCTGCGTCGCGATGACCACCTTGCGCGCCAGCTGGAACCGCTGCTCCTCCGGCAGCCACGTCGGCAGCAGCCCCACGATCCTGTTCTGCTCACGCGCGAACAACGTCTGCACCGCCGTCAACGACACGTTCTCGTTGCCCCGGTCGTCTCCCGTCACCACCGCCCGCGCACCCATCCCGATCGGGTCGTCCGCCTCCGGCGCCGTCGCCACGTCCCCCCGCGCGTCCCGTCGAGGCAGCAAATCGTCCGGCATGAACAACTTCGCCCCGTCCCGCATCCACGCCAGCCGATCCGGCACGTGCCCGTACACCGCTTCCGCGTCCAGGTAGGAGTTGAGCTCGTTGCCCTGCTGCCGCGGCGTGGTCACCCCGCTCCCCGGCGAAGCCGCACTCCGCCCGAACGGCACCACCGGGATGTCGCTGTGGAAGTCCTCCATCGGCGCCCCGTTGACGAACGGCACCTCCACCGCCTCACCCCCTCCCACCCGCAGCCCGAACGAGTGGTCGAGGAACTGCCCCCACGCCGTCCCCCACTGGCTCACCCCGCGCTCCGAGACCTGCACCACCCCACCATCCGCGAACACCCTGTTGCTCACATACCGCGGACTGGGCCCACTTACCGGCACCCCGATCCCATCCCCATAACGCACCCCCGCCACCCGCGAGTAATCCGCCCCAGCCACCCCCCACTCCGGATGCCCCCTGTTGTTCCCCCTCCCATCCAACGCAGGCACCTCAAACCCAACCCCAACCCCAACACCCGCACCCGCCGTCCCCACCACCAACGACGACCCGGCAACAACAACCACCAACAACCCCAGCACTCTCCGATATCCCATACCCCCATGCTCACAACCCCCACCCACCCCCACATCCGTATCAGGCCCGCGCCATCCCCTTAGCCCAAACGGTCCCACCCACAAGCAGTGACACAAGAAGACCCAACAACGCTGGGAGCAGGCCACAAGCCCCTATCGACGCCGGAAGCGGCCAGCAAGCCGCCCTACCCAACGACGCTGGAAGCGAGCATGCTCGTCCGCTAGTGCGGTCGGCTTGACTTGGGGTTTTTGGGCTTAAAATTGGTCGGCGGGCAGGCTCTACCACCTGCCCTTTTTCGCCCGACGAAGCCCAAAAAAGGGGCCCCAAGTCAAGCCGACCGCACCCGGAGACAGCTGTAGCGACACCCCGTAGTCCGCTGCACCGACCCCCGGAGTCCGCTGCACCGCCCCCCGGAGCCCCCGCCACCCCACCAACGGTCCTCAAGGGAATCACCCGCGGCCACAACGGGGCGCATCACCCCCACACCCTGGCCCCCCGCACCCCATTCCACTTAGCTGCCCCCTGCCCCCACCGTCCGCACCCCCAGCAGGGAGACCCCCATGCGCTTCGCCCTGCTCGGCCACACCGAGATCCACACCGAGATCCACACCCACACCCACACCGACACCCACACCCCCGTCCTAGGCGACCTCCGCCGAGCCATCCTCGCCCTACTACTCCTGCGCGCCAACGAGTTCGTCTCGCGCGACCGGCTCATCGACGAGTGCTGGCGGGACCGTTCCGCCAAGGACCCCGTGAACGCGCTGCACCTGCACGTCGCCAAGCTGCGGACCGTGCTCGGCACCCGCTTGGAGACCCGCAGCTCCGGTTACCGGCTCACCGTCCTGCCGGGTGAGCTGGACGTGGACGTCTTCGGGCGGTTGCACCGGCAGGGCCGGGAGCTCGTCGCGCTGCACCGTTTCGAGCGCGCGAGCGAGGTGCTGCGGGAGGCGGACGCGGTGTGGCGCGGCCCGGCGTTGGCCGACGTGGCGGACGCGCCGTCCGTGGCGGGGGAGCGGGCCCGGTTGACCGAGCTGCGGCTCGGTGCGCGGGAGCTGGCCGTCGAGGCCGACCTCGCGCTGCGCAGGCACGCGGAGCTGGTGCCGGAGCTGACCCTGCTGGTCGCGGAGAACCCGTTGCGGGAGCGGCTGTCGAAGCAGCTGATGCTCGCGCTGTACCGGTGTGGACGGCAGGCCGAGGCGCTGGCGGTCTACGACTCCGCCCGCCGCCGCCTCGCCGAGTCGTCCGGCCTCGACCCGCTGCCGGGTCTGCGCGAGCTGCACAAGGCCGTGCTGCGCCAGGACGGGGCGCTCACCGGTGGGCTGGTCTCGACGTGGGCCTAGCACCGGCTCACCCGCGCACGACCGGCACCGACCAGCGTCCGCCGTGCTCCTCGTCGCCGATCTCCGGCACCCGCAGCAGCGCCGCCATCCCGATGAACCCGACGACCACCAACGTGCCGTAGAACAACGGGAAACCGCCCAGCGGCAGCAGGACCACGCCCAGCAGCGGCACGATCGACTGCGGCAGCGAGGTCGCCAGGTCGAGCACACCGAGGTCCTTGCCCGCGTCGGCCGGGTTGGGCAGCAACCGCACGCACAGCGCGAAGTCCACCGCGATGAACGTGCCGAACCCGATCGCCTGCACGCCGATCGCGAGGAACACGAACTCGTAGGACGGCGCGAACGCCACCCCCATCGTGCCGGTCGCCGCGAACAGCCCGGCCACGGCCACGAACGGCTTCTGCCGCCGCAGCTTGTCCGAGAAGTACCCGGAGCACAGCCCGGACAGGGTCTGCACGGTCACCGACAGCAGCACGGCCTTCAGGATCGTCGAGCTGACCTGGTCCGGGTCGAGCGCGAAGCGGTCGGTCATGTAGACGCCGGTGAACGCCACCGTCGCGATCGCGCAGCAGTTCAGGAACCGCACCAGCCACGCCCACGCGAACGCCGGGTGCCTGCGCGGGTCGATCCAGAACGTCCGCAGCATCGACCGCACGTCCACCGGTGGCCTGCTCACCCGGTCCGCGGGCACGTCGCGCACCAGGAACACGCTCGTCACACCGGCCGACACCGCGACCGCCGTCAGCAGGTACCACTGCCCGGCCGACCCGGCCTGCACCGTGCTCACCAGCGACAGACCGATCAGCGGGCCCAGCAGCCCCGGCAGCCCGAGGACACCCGCGACCCGGCCCTGCCGCCGCACCTCGACCTGGTCGGCGAACAGCGCGTCGGTGGCGATCTGCTGGAAGTTGAACAGCCACTGCACGAGGCTCCACAGCACGACCACGTGCCACACCTCGGTCGCCATGCCCACCCCGGCGAGGGCGAACCCGCCGGTCGTCGCCCCGAACAGCAGCCACGTCCGGCGCCGTCCGAACCGGATCGTCGTGGCGTCGCTGATCCGCCCGACGATCGGGTTGAACACCAGCGCCACCAGCGCGCCGATCCCCGTCACCAACCCGAACGACGCCGCGGCGCTGGCGCCGTCCAGCACCGAGGTCAGCTTCAGCGTCAGCAGCAGCTGGAGCGGCACCACGAGCGAGAGGTTCAACGACGTCTTCGAGATGATCAGCCCGAACACGAGGCGCCCCAAGGAGGACGGCGCGACCGGCGGCTCGACGGGTACCGGGGGAGAGACCTGGCTGGTGGTCATTGCTGGTGCCTCCTGGCACTGTGCGGGACAGGCCACCAGTCCACCTGGCTGTTCTGTCCTACCCCTGTCCTCGCCCTGTCCACTGCCGCGCGGACGGTCCACCGAGCTCGTCGGTCACCTCGTCCAGCAGCTCCCGCAGCACCGCGTGCCGCTCGGGCCCCAGCTTCTCCCGCACCCGCCGCTCGACCTCGAGCACAGCCGTGTCCGCCTCCTGCAACGCCTCGCTCCCCGCGTCGGTCAGGTGCAGCTCCTGCACGTTGCGGTGCCGCGGGTGCACCCGCCGCTCCAGCAGTCCGCGCGCCTCCAGCTTGGTCGCCAGCAGCGCCACCGCCTGCGTCGTCACCCCGAGCCGCCGCGCCAGCTCCGCCCCGCTCAGTCCGGGGAACAGGTGGACGTGCACCAGCAGCGCGTAGTGCGCCGCCGGGACGCCGACCGCCCGCAGCCCCGGCTCCTTGGCCGCCTGCACGGCCAGCTCGGCCCGGCGCAGGGCCCACACCACCCGGCTCAGGGCGTCCTCGAAAGCGGTACCCGACTCCATGGCCAGACCATAGCCCCTTGCCTATCGTCAAGCGCTTGACATGATTCAAGTCAATGACCAAGCTCAAGTCATGACATCCCGTCCCAAGGCGCTCGTCACCGGCGCGAGCAGCGGCATCGGCACGGCACTGGCCCGCAGGCTGTCCGCCGCCGACCACGACCTGGTCCTGGTGGCCCGCAGGCGCGACCGCCTGGAGGAGCTCGCCCGCGACCTCCCCACCGACGTCGAGGTGCTGGTCGCCGACCTCGGCACCCGCGACGGCGTCGACGCCGTCACCGCCCGCGTGCGGACCGGCGACCTCCGGGTCGTCATCTCGAACGCGGGCGTCGGCGGATACGCCCCGCTCGCCGAGGTCGACCCGCACGAGGTCGACCGGCTCTGGACGCTGAACTCCATCGCCCCCATCGCGATCGCCCGCGCCGCCCTGCCGTCCCTGATCGCCGCGGGTGAGGGCGGTGTCATCACGGTCGGCTCACTGCTCGCCTTCAGCTCCGGCCTCGGCAACGACCGCCTGCCCGCGCGCACCCTCTACGCGGGCGCCAAGGCCGCGACCGTCGCCTTCACCCGTGCCCTGGCGGGCGAGCTCATGGGGACCGGCGTCACCGCCACCGTCGTCTGCCCCGGTCTCGTCGCCACGGAGTGGCAGGGCGGCATGAACCAGGGCAACCCCAACGCCATGTCCGCCGCCGACGTCGCCGCGGCCGCGTGGACGGCCTTCACCCGCGGCGAGGTGCTCTGCGTGCCGGGCCTGGAGGACGCGGCCGCGGTCGACCGGTTCGCCGAGGCCGAGGCGGCACTGCTGTTCGGCGGCAACCGCGCGCCCCTGGCCGAGCGGTACCGGGCCTCGTGAGCCCGCGCGGTCACCGCGCTAGAGGTCTACGTCGGGATCGGCGAGCCGGTCGAGGTTGGGGGACGTGCCGATGAGCGCCTTGATCCGGTCGGACACGTCCCACACGTTGACGTTCATGCCGCCGAGAACCACCCCGTCGGCCAGCCAGAACGCGATGAACTCCCGGCTCGCCACGTCACCGCGGAACACGACCCGGTCGTACCCCTCGACCGTGCCGACGAACTCCATGCCCAGGTCGTACTGGTCGGTGAAGAAGTACGGCCGCTCCTGGTAGCTCGCCCCCTTGCCGAGGATCGCGGCGGCGACGGTGGCGGGCTGGCTCGCGGCGTTCGCCCAGTGCTCGACCCGCAGGTACCGCTCCAGCACCGGGTGGAAGGCCCTCGCCACGTCGCCGACCGCGAACACGTCGGGGTCGGAGGTGCGCAGGGTCGCGTCGACCACGACCCCGTCGTCGACCTCCAGCCCGGCGGCCTCGGCCAGCTCGGTGTTCGGCACCGCGCCGACGGCGACCAGCACGTGGTCGGCGGGCAGCGCGGACCCGTCGCCCAGCAGCACGGCGGACCCGGTGATCTCCACGACGTCGGCGTCGAACCGGAACTCGACCCCGTTCTCCTCGTGCAGCCCCACGAACACCCGTGCCACCTCGGGGCCGACCGCCCGGCGCAGCGGCACCGCCGACGAGTGCGCCACGGTGACCTCGACCCCCGCCTGCCGGGCGATGGACGCGACCTCCAGCCCGATCCACCCGGCCCCGACCACCACCAGCCGTCCCCCGGCCCGGAAGCTCCGCCGCAACCGGTCGGAGTCCTCCACGGTCCGCAGGTGCAGCGCCGAGTCCGCACCCGGCACGTCCAGCCGCCGCGGCCGGGAGCCGGTGGCCAGAACCAGCCGGTCGTAGTCGAGCGAGGAGCCGTCGTCGAGCGCGACCCGGTGCGCCTCCCGGTCGACCGCCGTCGCCGTCACGCCCGTGCGCAGGTCGACCCGGTGGTCGGCGTACCACCCGTCCGGGAACACCGCGAAGCTCGACCGCTCGTCCTTGCCGCCGAGGTAGCCCTTGGACAGCGGAGGACGCTCGTACGGGTGGTGCCGCTCGCCCGCGACCAGCACCACGTCACCGTCGTACCCCTGCTCCCGCAGGGCTTCCGCGGTCTTGGCGCCCGCCAGGCCGCCGCCCAGGATCACGATCGTCATGCACCCGTCCTACACCTCCCGCGCGCCCGCGGCAGGTCAGGGCTTGCGGCCGACGCCCGCGAAACCGGGGAACACCGCGCAGTCGTCGTCCAGCTCGTCCAGCGACTCCGGCCGCCACAGCGGCATCCGCGCCACCCCCGGCTCGACCAGCTCGAACCCGTCGAACAGCGCCGTCACCGCGACCTTGCCGCGCGAGGTCAGCGGGGTGACCGAGGCCGCGTACAGGTCGCGGTAGCGCAGCCAGCCCTCCGGCTCCTCACCCGGTTCGACGCCCAGGTGCGAGAGCGCGAGGTAGCTGCCGGGCGCGAGCCGGTCGCGGTAGCCCGCGATGATCCCCAGCGGGTCCTCGGAGTCCGGCATGAAGTGCAACAGCGCCACCATGAGCACCGCGACGGGCTGCTCCAGGTCGAGCAGGTCGCGCACCTCGGGGGAGGACAGGATCGTCTCCGGGTCGCGGATGTCGGACTGCAGCACGCTCACGCGCGGGTCGTCGCTGAGCAGCGACCGGCTGTGCGCCACCGCGACGGGGTCGATGTCGACGTAGACGACCCGCGACTCCGGGGCCTCCTGATGGGCCACCTCGTGGACGTTGCCGACGGTCGGGATGCCCGACCCGAGGTCGAGGAACTGCCGGACCCCTACCGACGTCAGGTACTTCACCGCCCTGCGCAGGAACGCCCGGTTGCCCATGATGGCCGCCTTCAGGCTGGGCATGATCCCCACCGCCTGGTCGGCCAGCTGCCGGTCGGCGGCGAAGTTGTGCGCTCCGTCCAGCCAGTAGTCGTAGACCCGCGCGATGCTCGGTCGTTCGAGGTCGATCTCGTGGGGTGCCCAGTCCGGTCGTGCCATCGCCCCATCATGACAGCCCGTGACAGCGCGCTGACGGCGATCCGGCAGCGGGGGTGGGGACAGTGGCCGGGAACCGACACCCGACACCGTGGAGCCACCATGAACACCCAGGTCCTGATCGTGGGAGCCGGTCCTACCGGCCTCGTCCTCGCCTGCGACCTCGCCCGCCGGGGCGTCCCGCACCGGATCGTCGACCGGGCGCCCTCGTACTTCCCCGGCTCGCGGGGGGACGGCCTGCAGCCCCGCACGCTGGAGGTGTTCGAGGACCTCGGCGTGCTCGACGCGGTCGTGGCGGCGGGGATGGGCGCACCGCTGCTCCGCGTCTACAACGGGGGCGAGGTGGTGGCCGAGATGCGGATGGCCGAGCCGACCGAGCCCACGCCGGACGTGCCGCACCCGAACCTCTGGTTCGTGCCGCAGTTCCGCACCGAGGAGATCCTGCGCGCCCGGCTCGCCGAGCTGGGCGGCCGCGTCGAGCTCGCCACCGAGCTGGTCGGCTTCGTCCAGGACGCCGACGGCGTGACCGCGACCCTGCGGCACGACGGCGTGGAGGAGGAGGTCCGCGCCGACTACCTGGTCGGCGCGGACGGCGGCGGCAGCACCGTGCGCAAGCGTGCGGGCATCGCGTTCGTCGGCGACACCGACGAGACCGCCAAGGCCCTGCTCGCCGACGTCCTGGTCGACGGCCTCGACCACTCGCCCGAGCACGGGTACGCGTGGATGCACGAGGGCGCGGGCGTCGGGCTGTCGCCGCTGCCGGTGGCGGACCTCTACAACCTCACCGCCCAGCCGCCCGCCGACGGCGTCGAGCCCACGCGGGAGTGGTTGCAGGAGCGGCTGGACACCGCCTCCGGTCGCACCGACATCCGGATCCGCGAGGTCGTGTGGGCGACGGTGTGGCGGCCCAACGTCCGCACCGCGGAGCGGTTCCAGGACGGCCGGGTGCTGCTCGTGGGCGACGCCGCGCACGTCTGCCCGCCCACCGGCGGACAGGGCCTGAACACCGGGGTGCAGGACGCGTACAACCTCGGCTGGAAGCTCGCCGCCTCCCGCCAGCTGGTCGACACCTACGCCGTGGAGCGGGAGCCGATCGCCCAGGGCGTGCTGGAGCTGGCCGCGCGCACGTTGCAGCGGCTCATGGACGGCGAGGAGGGCGCCTACCAGCGCGGCTCCGAGTTCCACCAGCTCGGGCTGAACTACCGCGGCGGCCCGCTCAGCCGCGACGACCGCGCGGTGCCGGGCCCGCTGCGGGCGGGCGACCGCGCGCCGGACGCGCCGTGCCGCGAGAACGGCTCGCCCGTCAGGCTGTTCGAGGTGTTCCGTGGTCCTGGGTGGACGGTCCTGGAGCTGCGCGACGGGCTCGCGCTGGCCGGTGACCGCACGCTCGTGGACACCGACGGCCACCTGGGCGCCGCCTACGGCGTCGACGGGTTCGTCGCCGTCCGCCCCGACGGGTACGTCGGCCTGGTCGCCGACGACCGCGCCGCCGTCGACACCTACCTGGACGCGGTCGCCACCGGTTCGCGGGCCGTCCGGTAGCGGACGCGGTCGGCGCCTACCTGGACTCGATCGCGGCCAGCGCCACCGGCTCGCGCCCGCCGCGTTCGCGGGCCGTCCGGTAACCCGCCTCCCCGAGGGCGCGGACGCAGCGGGCCCGCAGCGCCAGCACGTCGGGGTCGAGGGTGTCCTCGACCCCGCGCAGCGCGGCCGCGGCCCCGAGCGCGGCCGCCGCCTGCTCCGGGAACCCGTGGTCGATGCACCAGCGCGCGGCGTTCTCCACCACGAGCGCGCGCACCGGGCCGTCGAGGATGGTCGCGGACAGCTCCAGCGCCACCCGGTGCCGGTCGCGGGCCTCCTCGACCCGGCCGAGGCGGCCCAGGACGTCGGCGGCGGTGGTGTGCAGCAGGGCGAGGAAGTGCGGGGTGGGCTGGACGTCGTCGGCCGGGCCGACCGCCCGCACGACCGCCCACGACTCGTCGAGCCACCGGTCCGCCGCGGCCCAGTCGCCGCGGTGCCGGGCGACCTCGGCGCGCGCGTGCAGCACCCTGGCCAGCGCCACGGCGCCGGTGCGCTCGGCGGCCCGCCCGGCCAGGTCCAGCTCCGCCTCGGCGTCGTCGAGCCGACCGGCGCGCGCCCGCAGCCTGGCCGACGTGGTCAGCAGCATCACCGGCCCGAGCAGCACGTCGTCGCCGCCGAGCACGGCGCCGCTGGCGCGGGAGTCGTCCAGCGCGGCCGCCGCGCCCGGCGCGTCACCGCGGTTGTCCAGCACCACGGACAGCTCGTAGCAGGCGAACGTCCGCCCCCACCGGTCACCGGCGCGGTCGAAGCCCGCGAGCGCGTCCCGCAGGTGCCGTTCGGCCGACGGCGTGCCGCCGGGGGTCATCTCGGCGGCGACGATGCCGTGCATCAGGTGCCCGAACGCGCCGAGCCACGGATCGGGGCTCGCGGCGAACCGCCCGGCCAGCGCGGTGGCGTAGCGCAGCGGGTCGGCGGGCATCCAGGCGCCGACCGTCCACGCCGCGAACAGCGCCGGGTGCACGATCCGGTCGAGCACGTCGTCCAGGCCGGGCACCAGCCCGCCCTCGCCGTTGGCCAGCAGGACCAGCGCGTGCGCGTCCTCCAGCCCGGCGGGCGCCTCCGGTCCGACGGCCCGCAGCACGGCCTCCGCGCGTTCCGCCATCTCCCGGCGGGCACCGCGCACGAACCACGGCCACAGCCGGGCGGTGAACAGCCGCAGCGCGAGGTCCGCCCGTCCGGTCGCCAGCGCGTGGTCCAGCGCCGCGTCCAGGTTGCCGCGCTCCAGGTCCAGCCGCGCGAGCCACCGCCGCTGGTCCTGCCCGCGGACCCGCGGCTCGGCCGTCTCGGCCCAAGCCGCGAAGCACTCCGCGTGCCGGTCGCGGACCGCCGCGGTCCCCGTCCCCAGCTTCTCGGCGGCGTACTCCCGCACGGTCGCCAGCAGCCCGTACCGGACGTCGCCGTCGTGCTCGGCGACGACCGCCAGCGACTTGTCCACCAAGGCGGACAACAGGTCCAGCGGATCGCCGTCGACGCAGACGCGGCCCACCGCCTCCGCCGTCGCGCCGCCCACGAAGACCGACAGGCGGGCCAGCAGCCCGCGCTCGCCGTCGGCCAGCAGGTCCCAGCTCCAGTCGACCACCGCGCGCAGCGTCCGGTGCCGGGCCGCCGCCGTGCGGTCGCCCCGGTCCAGCAGCCGGAACCGGTCGCCGATCCGCTCGGCCAGCTGCTCGGGCGTCATCGACCGCAGCCTGGCCGCGGCCAGCTCGATCGCCAGCGGCAGCCCGTCCAGCTCCCGGCACACCCGCTCGACGTCCGGCGTGACCGCGAAACCCGGCCGCACGGCCGAAGCGCGGTCGGCGAACAGCGCCACCTGCGCCGTGGAGTCCAAAGTGGACACCGGGTGCAGCGCCTCGCCGGTGAGACCTAGGGGTTCCCGGCTGGTGGCCAGCACCCGCACCGCCGCCGTCCGCGACAGCAGCCGGTCGACCAGCACCGCCACGGCGTCCACGAGGTGCTCGCAGTTGTCCAGCACCAGCACCATCCGCCGGTCCGCGATGACCTCCAGCAGCCGGTCCACCGCGTCGGCCGGGCCCGGTTCGGGCAGCACGCCCACGCTGGGGCGGCCGAGCAGCGCGAGCACGGCGGGCACCACCCGGTCGGGGTCGGTCACCGCGCCCAGCTCGACGACCCACGCCCGCACGGGCAGCCGGGCCGCCACCTCCAGCGCGAGCCTCGTCTTGCCGACCCCGCCGGGGCCGGTCAGCGTGACCAGCCGGTGGTCCCGCAGCCGCAGGCCCACCTGCTCCAGGTCGGTCTCCCGGCCCACGAACGACGTCCAGCGGGCGGGCACGTGACCGCGTTCGGGCGCCGACTCGGCCCGCAGCGCCGCCAGGTGCGCCTCGCGCAGCTCCTGACCGGGGTCGGAGCCGAGCTCGTCGGCCAGCGCCCGGCGGATCCGCTCGTGCACCCGCAGCGCCTCGGCCTGCCTGCCCTCCGCGCACAGCGCCCGCATCAGCCGCACGTGCGCGCGTTCCCGCAGCGGGTGCGCCGCGCACAGCTCGGTCAGCTCCGGGACCAGCCCGGTCGCGCCGGTGTCGGCCAGGTCCTCGACGGCGGTCAGCCGCAGCTCGGCCAGCCTCGGCCCGTCGAACGGCAGGTCGCCCCGCCACAGCGCCAGCGCCTCCCGCAGCAGCGCGGCCGCCCGGACGGGGTCGGCCGACGCCGCCGCACCGATCAGGCGTTCGAACTCCCACGCGTCCACCGCGTCCGGCGGCAGGTCGAGCAGGTACCCGGTCGGCCGCGACCCGATCGCCGCCCGCCCGACCCCCGCGTCGGCGTCCAGCGCCCGCCGCAGCCTCGCGACCAGCGACTGCAACGCCGCCGTCGGGTCCGCCGGAGGGGTCTCCGGCCACAGGTCGGCGCACAACGTGGCGGGGCTCACGACGCGGCCCTTCGCCAGGGCGAGCCGCACCAGCAGCGCCCGCGGACCGCCGCCCCCGATCGCGACCGGTGTGCCGTCGGAGCCGTGCACCTCCAACGGTCCCAGGATCCCGATCCGCATCACGCCCCCATTCTTGTGCAGGCCAGGGGGCGGGCGGACAATGGCGCCCACTACGAGTTCCCGAACCCCGCGCACCCCGCGGGACCGCGGACGCGCCGCCTGGGACGTCGGTGGTTCGGGAATCGTTGGTTATCGTTGGCGCGGGGTCATGAGGCCCGCCGGTGGCCAGGTGCGACACCGACGGAACTGAACCGAACGACGGTGGGGTTAATGTCGACTATGGGGAATCTGCGCTCCCGTGTGCTCGCGAGGCTCGGGCGGGGCTACCTGGCGCGCTTGCAGAAGAAGCCGCTCGACCTGTCGACCCTGTCGTTCTTCCCCAGCTCCGCCCTCATGCCGCTGCGCCGCGACGGCGTCGACCCGGTGCCCGAGCTCGGGGTGCGGCGCAGGCGCGAGCCGGTCGGCAAGCTCAAGCTCCCGTTCGGCATCAACGTGTGGCTGGTGACCGGCTACGAGGAGTCGAAGGAGGTCCTGGGCAAGGTCGACGAGTTCAGCAACGACTTCGTCAACCTGGTCGGCACCTCCGGCGGCCTGTCCTCCGACAGCAACCCCGGCGGCCTCGGCTTCGCCGACCCGCCCGTCCACACCCGCCTGCGCAAGCTGCTGACGCCCGAGTTCACCATGCGCAGGCTGGGCCGTCTCGCCCCCCGCATCGAGGCCATCGTCACCGAGCGCCTCGACGAGATGGCCGCCACCGACGGCCCCGTCGACCTCGTCGAGGCCTTCGCCCTCCCCATCCCGTCCCTCGCCATCTGCGAACTCCTCGGCGTCCCCTACGAGGACCGCGAGGACTTCCAACGCCTCAGCATGGCCCGCTTCGACCTCTTCGCCGGCGCCAACCCGTCCCTCGGCGCCATGTCCGAGTCGCTCGCCTACTTCATGGACGTCGTCAAGAAGCAACGCGAACACCCCGGCGACGGTCTCATCGGGATGATCATCAAGGAGCACGGCGACGAGGTCGACGACCGCGAGCTCGCCGGCCTCGCCGACGGCGTCCTCACCGGCGGCTTCGAAACCACCGCCAGCATGCTCGCCCTGGGCGCGCTGGTGCTCCTGGAGGACCGCGAGGCCTTCGCCCGCGTCCGCGACGACGACTCCGCCATCAACCAGTTCGTCGAGGAGCTGCTCCGCCACCTCACCGTCGTCCAGGTGGCGTTCCCCCGCTTCGCCCGCACCGACATGGTCATCGGCGGCAAGCACATCGCCAAGGGCGACGTTGTTGTTTGCTCCCTCAGCGGCGCCAACCGCGACGAGTCCCTCGGCCCCAACATGGAATCCTTCGACCCGAACCGCAAGGCCCCTTCCCACCTCGCCTTCGGCTACGGCATCCACCGCTGCATCGGCGCCGAACTGGCCAGAATGGAACTCCGCGCCGCCTACCCGGCCCTCGTCCGCCGCTTCCCGGAAATGCGCCTCCACGGCACCCAGAACGACCTCGCCTTCCGCAAGACCTCCGTCGTCTACGGCGTAGAAGCCCTACCAGTCGTACTCGGCTAACCACCCAACGCGCCGGACGCTGGACACAAGTCGCTGGACCAAAGCCAACGTCCCAACGACGCTGAAACCGACACGCAAGCGGACCAACGACGCTGGAACCGAAAGCCAACGGCCCAACGACGCTGGAAGCGAGCACGCTCGTCCGCTAGTGCGGTCGGCTTGACTTGGGGTTTTTGGGCTTAAACTTGCGGCGGCGGGCAGGCTCTACCACCTGCCCTTTTTCGCCCGACGAAGCCCAAAAAAGGGGCCCCAAGTCAAGCCGACCGCACCCGGAGACAGCTGTAGCGACACCCCCGGAGCCCACCGCAGCGACACCCCCGTAGTCCGCTGCACCGACACCAGGCCCACTCACCCCCAGTCGATGTCCTCCACCCCCGCCAGCGGCCCCCTCCCAGCCCCCTCCAACACCTCAACCCCCACCGTATCCGCCTCGTGCAGCACAGCCGGGAACACCAACCCCGTCCTCTCCTCCACCTCCGCGACCCCCACCTGGAAGACCCGGAACTCGTCCAGGTCCAGCGCCTCCAGCTGATCCAGGTTCTGGGTCAACAGGAACGCCCTGGTCCGCAGCTCCCCGTCCACGGCGAACGTGATCACCTTCCAGAACTCCCTCGGCAGCGCCACGGTCCGGAACACCCGGTCGTCGGCGTTGAACACCGGGCCGCCGCTCACGCTCACCCGGAGGTCGTCGACCTCGACGTCGGCGAACAGCGCGTCTTCCAGCCGCCCCCACAGCCCGGCTTTGGCGCTCTGGTTGAAGTCGTCCATCTGCGGCGTGATGTTGGTGAAGAAGAAGGAGTCGGTGTTCGCCTTGTCCGCCACGGCGGCGGTGCCCCAGATGAGGTCCGCGCGCCGTGCGATGTGACCGCGGTCGAGCCGGTTGTTCTTGTACAGCTCGTCGCCGGTCTGGACGTCCGCGGGCAGCCGGGGGTCCTTGACGAACGGGATGCCGCTGCGGTCGAGCTTCTTCAGCGCGCCGCCGTCGATGTTCCACGCCACCCACAACGCGAACTTGCGGGACCTGCTCATCGCCAACGAGAAGTGGGTGTAGTCGATCCGCTCGCTGCCGTCGAGCAGCACCGCGTCGTCCTTGGTGGCGTCGGTCAGCGCGGGCGCGTCCACCCGCACCCCGAGGAAGTCGGCGTCGTACCCGGTCGGCACGGCCTGCGCGACGACCACCGACGGCGGGTCCAGCGTCACCTCCAGCTTCTCGAACACCGACCGCGGCAGGCACGCCAGCGCGTGCTCGTCCGGATCGCCGCCGCCCTCGCCCGCGAAGTGCAGGCCCGCCAGCACCTTGCTCGGTCTGCCGTTGCCCAGCTTGAAGATCCAGGCCGCGCCCGAGTCGCCGCCGGAGCTGATCTCGCCGTCGGCGGGCGCGTTGCGCGGGTCGACGCCGATCTCGAACCCGCCGATCTCCTGCTCGCCCTCGGCACCGCCGTAGTCGATCTTCACCAGGGTGTCGACCCGCCGCACGACCCCGTGCGTGACCCCGGTCGTCCGACCGCTCTTGACCACCTTGTCGCCGAGCTCCGGCTCGCCGATCTGCGTGACGGCGACGTCGAGCTCTATGGCGTTCGCGTCGTACGCGCGGTCCTCGATGGACGCGATCGCGCAGTCGCCCGCCTTGCCGAGGTAGGAGCGGACCAGCCTGCCCAGCCTGTTGCGGTCGACCCGGTTGTCGTCGTGCTTGCCGGGCTGCACCACGTCCTCGCCCAGCTCGCCGTCGGGGCCGTGCAGCACGTGCCAGTTGCTCAGCACGTACGGCGTCCCGTCGACCTTGTCGTAGACGATGCAGCCGATCGTCCCGGCGCTGACCTTCACATGGCCGACGCTCGCGCCCGGCGCGATGGGGTCGATGCGGGTCTTGCGGTCCACGGCGGCCGCCTCGGACACCACGCGGAAGTCCGCTTTGTACTGCCGTTGCAGGACGTCCGTCGGTACCTCGAAGCCGTCGACCACGACCACCGGCGGCAGCGCGGTCGTCCCCAGCGCCTCCAGCTCCTCGGGCTGCGCCTTGCGCCGCACGGTGAACTGGACCGAGATCTCCTTGGTGGGCTTGCCGTCCCGCTGCTTGTAGCCGACGCCGATCGAGGACACGTTGTCGTCGCGCAGGAAGTCCGACCCCTTGGCGCGGATGAACCTCCGCAACGCGGCCATCAGCTCGTCCGGTGCCGGGGCGGCCTTCCCGGTTCTCCTGGCTGCCATCGCGACCACTTCCTCCACGCGGGCACCGAACTTCGGATCACCTGGCTGTCGCCCGGTGTCCGACCGGTGTTACCGCGGGTGGGGGCCGCTCACCCGAACAGCCGAGCCGCCACGAGGGGGCGTTGCGTGGTGGGCGAGCTGACCGAGCTGTTGACGCTCCACCGGTACCGGGTGAAGCCGCCGGTGGCGTCGGAGGCGTAGAACATCATGTGCCCGTACCCGGCCCCGAGGTGCTGGGTGTCGGCGTCCACGATCCGGCTGTCCGGGAACGAGGAGTAGTCCCCGACGCCGAACACCCCGTGCGGCTCGGACGTGCAGTCCACGATCTCCACCGCGTGCTGCGCCTCACCGGGGTAGGACAACCGCCGGTCGTAGAGGCCCTTCACGCCGCGCACCATCACGATGTGCCCGGTGTTGCCGCCGTCGTCGGTGCGGAAGTCGATCGCCACCAGGTCGCCCGGCCGCAGGTCCTCGACCTTCCCGACCTCCTCGAAGTGCGGCACGCCCCCGCCCGCGAACCCGTTCAGGTAGTCGCGCGCGTACGGGCTGCGCGACCCGAAGTGCTTCGCGAAGAACCGCCCCGTCGCCCACTTCGGGTACGCCCGCTTCAGCACCGCCGTCACGAACGACGCGCACTGGCTCTGGTTCACCCAGCCGTCGGGCTGCCCCGGCTTCCCCCACCGCACCACGTTGCGCTGTGTCGGTTCCTTGTAGACGTTGTTCGCGGGCAGCAGGTTGTCCACCAACCGCTCGGCCACCACCAGGTGCCGCGGTCCCGCGAGTCCGGTCACGGCGCCGTCGAGAGTCGCCCGAGTGCTTCCCATGGCGGGAACGATAGGCAACCGACTCGCGAAGCCCGGCCGCTGGGGGTTGTTCCCCAGGTCAGCCGGGCTCCGGGCAGAGGTCGACGGTCATGTCCGCGCTTCCCGTCTAGTTGAGGAACACCATGAAGAGCGCCGTCAGGACGGTCATCGACGTGAGGGCCGTCGCCAGGCCGGTCATCGCGGTCCCCGCCGTGATGAGCAGGGTGGAGACCACGGCGATCAGCTTGCGGAGCAGGCGCGAGAGGGCGATCACGACGATCATGGCAACGACGAGCCCGGTGAACACGTAGGGGCTCCAGCTGGTGGACCCGGCGGTCTGGGCGAGGGTCTGGATGGTGGACATCGAGCGCTCCCTTGGTAGATGGACCTTGGGACTTCAGTTGATAACTGAAATTCACTGAACTCCAGTGAGGTTTAGTGTAAGACCAGTGTGAGGCGCTGACAAGGCAAAATGGTGGACAAGTCCCGCTTGACCTGCCCCGATCGGGCGGTATCCCGAAGTTAGGGGGACCTGATAGAGGGACGAGATCGTGTATGTTGCACACTTCAGCAAGTAGACTGAAGTTCACTGAAGGGCTCAGCACTTGCCAGTCGACCGGCCGTCCCCAGCACTCGCGCACCGCCTCAAGGCGTTGCGCCTGGAGAGCTGGCCAGGTGTCGCCATCACCCAGAAGCAGCTCGCCACGGCCTTCGGCGCCAGCTCACCCCTGCTGTCGTCGTGGGAGGCGGGCAAGGTGCCGCCGCTGGCCAGGCTGGCCGCCTACGCCACGTTCTTCGCCACCAGGCGGTCGGTGGAGGTCGAGCCCTACCGGGTCCCCGACCTCTCGGAGCTGACCGCGGAGGAGAACGCGCTGCGCGAGCGGCTGCTGGAGGAGCTGGCCGAGCTGGCCGGTTCCGGCGCACCAGGCCGGAGCTTCTGGTACTTCCCGGACAGGTACGACATCACCATCGTCGTCGCCCAGCTGACCGAGGAGCAGATGCCGCTGACGCCGTACACGGACCCGTTGAGCCCGGACTACGTGGAGCTCTACACCTACGCGGACCTGGACTCGCTGATCGAGCTGCACGGCCACATCCGGTCGGTCAACCCCGGCAGCCAGGTCCACTTCCGCACCGCGACCTCGTTGTCCCCCGACGACTACACCACGCACCTGGTGCTGCTCGGCGGTGTGGACTGGAACGTCGTGACCACCGACGTGGTGGACCGCGTCGAGCTGCCGGTGAACCAGGCCCAGCGCCCGGACGTATCCGATGTAGGCGGCTTCGAGGTGCTGGAGGGCGGTGAGTCCAGGGTCATCGAGCCGCTCGTCGTGCACGGCAAGCTCATCCAGGACGTGGCCCAGTTCTACCGGGGGGTGAGCCCCTACAACAAGAAGCGCACTGTCACCATCTGCAACGGCCAGTACGGCCGCGGCACGCTGGGTGCCGTCCGCGCGCTGACCGACTCGAAGTTCCGCGACCGCAACGAGGCATACCTCAAGGCTCGCTTCGCGGGGCACGACGCCTACAGCGTCATCACCCGCGTGACCATCGTGAACGGACAGGTCGTCACACCCGACTGGACGTCACCCGAGAACGTTCTCTTCGAATGGCCGGAGGGCCTGGGGTGACCCCACCGATCGACGCGAGGCACCACAGCTCGCACCGGCAGTTGCTGACCACCGTGGACGGCACCGCGTCCAGGTTGGACGCGATCATCGTGCCGACCAACCGCACACCGGACTACCTGGACACCGCGATGGGCCTGGCCCGCGAGCTGGGGTGCACGCTGCTCCTGCTGTGCAGCCAGAACGCCTCGGTGGAGCGGTCGGAGTCGCTCGCCGCCCAGCGCGGCGTCGACCTGATCGCGGTCGACGTCGACCGGCTGCCCGCCGGGCTGATGCCGTCGTTCCGGACCTCCGAGCTGCTGCTGGCCAACGGTTTCGAGCGCCGCACCGACACCAGCCTGAAGCGCAACCTCGGCCTGCTGTTCTCGCGGGCCGCGGGCTGGGAGCGGGTGGTGTTCCTCGACGACGACATCAAGGTGCCCACCCCGTCCGACCTCGCCGTGGCCGCGGGCCTGGTGGACAGCTACGCGGGCGTCGGCCTGGCCATCGGCGGGTTCGAGGACAACTCGGTGGTGTGCCACGCCCTGCGCGAGGTCGGCGCGTTCCAGGACACGTTCATCGGCGGCGGCGCGCTGGCGATCGGCGCGCACGCGATGACGTCGTTCTTCCCCAACGTCTACAACGAGGACTGGTTCTTCCTCCTCGACGACAACGGGTTGCGCCGCACGGCCATGACGGGCCTGGCGGAGCAGAAGACCTACGACCCGTTCGCCGATCCCGCCCGTGCGCGCACCGAGGAGTTCGGCGACTGCCTCGCCGAGGGCCTGTTCGCGCTGTTCGACGACGGCAAGGGCATCCGGGACGCCGACCTCGCGTACTGGGAGAGCTTCCTGCAGGGCCGCTACCGGCTGATCGAGGGCATCCTGGACAAGGTCGAGCACCCGCTGCGCAGCCGGGAGAGGACGCGGCTGATGACCGCGTCGCTCAACGCCGCGCGCGACCGGTGCCTGCGCATCGCGCCGGGGCTGTGCGTCGACTACCTGGCCGCGCTGGCCGAGGACCGGATCACCTGGCACACGTTCGTCCTCGGCCAGCCCGTGCTGGACGGCCCGGCCGCCGCGATGGCCGCGCTGGGCCTGGTCGGGTCACACCGACAGCATCCGGCGAACTCCCTCGTCGTGGAGGTCGGCGCTCGTGCCCGAGTGCACGACCTCGCCCGCGTCTAGGACGATGAAGCTGTCGGCCAGCCGCAGGGCGAAGTCGAGGTACTGCTCGACCAGCAGCACGGTCATGCCCGCTTCCCCGTGCAGGCGCTCGACGGCGTTCTCGATCTCGTCGATCACCGAGGGCTGGACGCCCTCGGTGGGCTCGTCGAGCAGCAGCAGGCGCGGCCGGGTGATCAGCGCCCTGGCGATGGCCAGCTGCTGCCGCTGACCACCCGACAGGAACCCCGCCGGGCGCTTGAGGAACGAGCGCAGCGCGGGGAAGACGTCGAGCGAGTCGTCGACGGCCGACCGGTCGCGGTGGGTCGTGGCCTCCAGCGCGACCTGGAGGTTCTCCCACACGGTGAGCTGCGGGAACGCGGCGTGGCCCTGCGGGACGTAGGCCATGCCGCGGCGGACGCGCAGGTGGGTCGGCAGACGGGTGATGTCCTCGCCGTCGAGCACGACGCTGCCCGCGCGCGGGGTCAGCGTGCCCATGACGGTGTCGAGCAGCGTCGTCTTGCCGACGCCGTTGCGGCCCATCACGCACACCAGCGACCCCGCGGGCACGGAGAGGTCGACGCCGAACAGGACCTGGGCCCGTCCGTGGGACACGTCCACACCGGACACCTCGAGCATCAGGAGACCTCCTCGGCGGCCGCTCCCCGGACCGCCGACCGGCCGAGGTACACCTCCCGGACCTCCGGGTCGTCCTGCACCTCGGCCACGGACCCCTCGCGCAGGACGCGCCCCTGGTGCATGACGGTGACCTTGCGGGCGTAGCGGCGCAGGAACTCCATGTCGTGCTCGACCACGACCACGGTGTGCGTGGCCGCGATGCGCTGCAACAGCTCGCCCGTGCGTTCCCGCTCGTCCTTGCTCATGCCCGCCACCGGCTCGTCCAGCAGCAGGAGCCGAGGCCGCTGGACGAGGAGCATGCCGATCTCCAGCCACTGGCGCTGGCCGTGCGACAGGACACCGGCGGGCCGGTCGGCGAGCGCGGTCAGCTCCGCGGTCTCCAACGCCGAGGCGACCTCGTCGGAGACGCCGCGGCGCTTGCGCAGCAGCGACGGCAGGGACAGCCGGAACGACGCCGCCAGGTCGAGGTTCTCCAGCACGGTCAGTTCCTCGAACACCGTGGCGGTCTGGAACGTGCGGCCGACTCCCAGCCGCACGATCCGGTGCTCGCGCCGCCCGACGAGCTCGGTGCCGCCGAACCGCACGCTGCCCGCCACCGGTCTGGTCAGCCCGGTGACCACGTCGATCAGCGTGGTCTTGCCCGCGCCGTTCGGGCCGATCAGGAACCGCAGCTCGCCCTCCTCCACGGTGAGGTCGAGCCCGTCCAGCGCGACGAACCCGGAGAAGACGACCCGCAGGCCGCGCACGTCCAGCAGCACCGTCATGCGACCCGCTCCTTCCGCACGCGGGCGGCGAGCCGTTCCCGCGCGCCGGTCACCAGGCCCGCCAGTCCCTTGGGGGCGAACACCAGCACCAGCACGAACAGCCCACCCTGCAGGTACAGCCAGCCCTCCGCGAAGTCCTCGCTGAACGCGGTCTTCGCGTAGTTGACCAGGATCGCGCCGCCGATCGCGCCCGCCAGCACGAACCGGCCGCCGACCGCGACCCCGACCAGCAGCTCCAACGACGGCACGATCCCCAGCAGCGCGGGGGAGATGATGCCCACGATCGGCACGAACAGCGCGCCCGCCAATCCGGCCATCACCGCCGACATGGTGAACGTGACCGTCTTGACCACGGCCGGGTCGTAACCGAGGAACCGGACGCGGTCCTCGCCGTCGCGCACGGCGACCAGCAGCCTGCCGAACCGGCCGCGGATCACCAGCCGCGCCACCAGGTACACCAGGCCCAGCACGACCGCCGCGATGGCGTAGACGGCGCGCTGGCCGTTCGGGTCGGTGAGGTCGAGCTGGAAGAACCGGCTGAAGTTGGTCAGCCCGTTGGTGCCGCCGGTGATCCCCTGCCTGCCGACCAGCAGGATCACGAACGCGGCGGCGAGCGCCTGCGACAGGATCGCGAAGTAGGCGCCGCGCACCCGTTGGCGGAACACCAGCAGCCCCAGCAGGAACGCGACCAGACCGGGCACCAGCACGACCGCGGCGAGGGCGAAAACGGGGTTGGCGAACGGTTTCCACAACGCGGGCAGCTCCTCGACACCGCTCCACACCATGAAGTCGGGCAGCCCGGCCGACCCGGCCTCGCTGAGCTTGAGGTACATCCCCATCGCGTAGCCGCCGAGGCCGAAGAACACGCCCTGGCCGAGCACCAGCATGCCGCCCTGGCCCCACGCCAGCGCGATGCCGACCGCGACGATCGCGAAGCACAGGTACTTCGCCAGCAGCCCCAACCTGAAGGGGGACAACGTGAACGGCGCCACGGCCAGGAGCAGCACGCACAGCGCCAGCGCGATCCGGGAACTCATACCAGCGACCTCCCCCGGAGCACGAACATCCCCTGTGGACGGACCTGGAGGAACGCGATGACCACCACGAACACCAGCACCTTGGCGAGGCTGGCGTCCGACCAGAACTCCAGGAAGCTGTTGAGCATCCCCAGCGCCACGGCCGCGATCACCGCGCCGCGCAGCTGCCCGAGCCCGCCCGCGACGACGACCAGGAACGCGTCGACGATGTAGAACGTGCCGAGGCCCGGCCCGACCGGGCCGACCAGGGTCAGCGCGACCCCGGCGACCCCGGCCAGCCCCGAGCCCAGCAGGAACGTGAACCGGTCGACCCGCCCGGTCGCGATCCCGCTGTAGGCGGCCAGCTCCCGGTCCTGCACGACCGCGCGCATCCGGCGGCCCTGCGGCGACTTCGCCAGGTACCACCACACGCCGACCACGCACACCACGGCCAGGCCGAGGATGAACAGCCGGTTGTAGGGCATGCGGACGCCCATCAGGTCGATCCCGCCGGTGAGCCAGCCCGGCGCGGTGGCCTGGACGTTGGGCGCGCCGAAGAGGTCGCGGGCCAGCTGCTGCAGGATCAGGCTCACACCCCACGTGAGCAGCAGCGTGTCCAGCGGTCGGCCGTAGAACCTCCTGATGAGCGCCCATTCCAGCAGCAGGCCGAGCAGCCCGGCCACGGCGAAGGCGACGGGCAGCGCCAGCAGGAACGACTGCTCGCCCGCCCAGCCCTGCAACAGGTACGCGGTGTAGGCCCCGGCCATGATGAACTCGCCGTGCGCCATGTTGATCACGCCCATCTGACCGAACGTGAAGGTCAGGCCGAGCGCGATCAGCAGCAGGACGGCGGCGATGCTCAGACCGATGGGCAGCTGGTTCGCCAGCGCCTCCACTAGGGCGCCAACCCCGAGGCCCAGTCGTAGCCCTTCAGGTACGGGTCGGGTGTGATCGGCGCGCCGGAGCTCCAGACCTCCTTGATCTGGCCGTCCGGTTCCACCACGCCGATCCGCGCCGTCTTCGACACGTGCTGGTTCCCGCCGTCGATGGTCGTGGTGCCCTCGGGCGCGTCGATCGCGATGCCGCCCGCGGCCTTCTTCACCGCCTCGACGTCCGTGCTGCCCGCCTTGGTGACGGCCGCGGCCCACAGCTTGACCGCGTTGTACCCGGCCTCCATCGGGTCCGAGGTCACCTTGTCCACGCCGTACTTCGCCTTGAACGCCTTGACGAACGTGTCGTTCGCGGGCGTCCGCGTGGTCTGGTAGTAGTTCCACGCCACGAGGTGGCCCGCCACGTTGTCCGGGCCGATGCCCTTGACCTCCTCCTCGGCGACGCTCACCGACACCACCGGCGTGCCCGCCGCCGTGATGCCCGCGCTGCGCAGCTGCTTGAAGAACGCCACGTTGCTGTCGCCGTTGAGGGTGTTGAACACCGCGTCCGGCTTGGCGTCGACCAGCTTGTTGACCAGGGTGCCGTACTCCGTGTGCCCCAACGGGGTGTACTCCTCGCCGAGCACCTCGATGCCCTTGGCGGCGGCGTACGCCTTGATGATCTTGTTGGCGGTGCGCGGGAACACGTAGTCGCTGCCCACCAGGAACAGCTTCTTCTTGCCCTGCGCGGCGAGGTAGTCCAGTGCCGGGACGATCTGCTGGTTCGTGGTCGCGCCGGTGTAGAAGATGTACGGCGAGCTCTCCAGGCCCTCGTACTGCACCGGGTACCACAGCAGCGCCTTGTTGCGCTCGAACACCGGCAGCATCGCCTTGCGGCTGGCCGAGGTCCAGCCGCCGAACACGGTCGCGACCTTGTCCTGCGAGATCAGCTTCTGCGCCTTCTCCGCGAACGTCGGCCAGTCCGAGGCGCCGTCCTCCGTCACGGGCACCAGCTTCTTGCCGAGCACTCCACCCGAGGCGTTGAGCTCCTCGATCGCCAGCAGCTCCGCGTCCTTCACGGTGACCTCGCTGATCGCCATCGTGCCGCTCAACGAGTGCAGGACGCCGACCTTGATGCCGTCCCCGCCGACACCGGGTGACGCGCCCGTGCCGGGTTCGGAGACGCAGCCCGCCACGAGGACGACGGGGAGGGTGAGGGAGAGGGTGAGTGCCTTCAGGAGTCTCGACCGCATGGGAGTCCTCTCAGCAGTGGAACCTCGAAGCTAAGGAGCGCAGGTGACCGGGGGTGTGCCGCTCGTTACGTTCATGTGGCGAGATGCTCATCGCGGCCCCGGATTGGGCCATTAGGCTCGACGTGCGCCCGGCTGACCGGGTGCTCGGCGGAGCCTGGAGGAAAGTGCATGACGGTCACCGAGGGTCGGCAGAAGTGGCTGACCGTCGCCGAGGAGCTGGCGACGGCGCTGCGCGTCGACGCCGCCGAGCGCGATCGCCTCGGCGAGCCCCCGGTGCGGGAGCTGGACCTGCTGCGGCAGTCCGGGCTGCTGACGATCACCGACTGGACGACCCAGCAGGCGGTCACCAGGGTGGTCGGCGCGGCGGACGCGAACATCGGGCACCTGCTCGGCTACCACTACCTGCAGATCTGGCGCACGGGACTGTTCGACAAGCCGTTCGAGCCGGGGGACAACCTCTTCTGGGCGGGTGTCAGCAACCCGCTGGACGCCGCCCTCTCGCTGACCCCGGCCGAGGACGGCTTCGTCGTCGACGGCCGCAAGACCTTCGCCACCGGCGCGGCCCTCGCGGACCGGCTGGTGGTCAGCGCGACCCGCACCGACACCGGCGAGAAGCTCACGTTCCTGGTCGACGGGCGCGCCCCCGGCATCACCTTCTCGGGTGACTGGGACAACATGGGCCAACGGCTCACCGCCAGCGGCGGCGTCGTGTTCGAGCGGGTCCCGGTGGCCGCCGCGGACGTGCTCGGCAGGCAGCCCGACGACGAGACCTCGCCGCGGCTGTCGCTGGCCTCGCTCGGCTTCCAGCTCGTGCTCTCGCAGCTCCACGTGGCCATCGCCGAGGGCGCGCTGGCCGAGGCCGCCCGCTACACCCGGTCGACCACCCGCCCGTGGTTCCTCAGCGGCGTGGACAGCGCCACCGACGACCCGTACGTGCTCGGCACCTACGGCGAGCTCGTCGCCGGGGTCGAGGCGGCCGGGCTGCTGGCCGACCACGCCTCCCTCGCCCTGCTGGCGGCCTCCGAGCAGGGGGAGGCGCTGACCGCCGAGCAGCGCGCGGCGACCGCGGCGGCGATCTCGTCGGCCAAGGTGTTCTCCACCGGGGTCGTGATCGAGACCACCGGCAAGGTGTTCGAGCTGTGCGGCGCCCGTGCCACCGCTTCCGGCTACGGGTTCGACCGGTTCTGGCGCAACGCGCGCACGCTGACCCTGCACGACCCGGTGAGCTACAAGGCCCGCGAGGTGGGGGAGTACTTCCTGACCGGCGGGCGGCCGCCCTACACCGGGTACAGCTGATGGAGCCGGTGCTCGCGCACAGCGTGCGCCTGGCCGACGACGGCGTGCACGTCCTGGACCGCCGCAGCTTCCCGTTCGAGCGGACCTGGGTGCGCTGCGCGACCGTCGCCGACGTCGCCAAGGCGATCGAGGACATGGTCACCCAGTCCTCCGGCCCGTACTTCGCCGTGCTGTGGGGCATGGTGCTCGCCGCCCGCGAGGCGTCCGGCCTGGACGCGGCGGACGCCCGCGCCCACGTGGGCCGGGCCGGTGAGCTGCTGGAGGCCACCCGGCGGACGAACAACCACCTGCGCAAGGCCGTCGCCGCGGTGCTGACCGCCGTCGACGCCGCCGGTCCGGTCACCGGCGCGGCCCTGGAGGCCGCCGCGCTGGCCGGTGCCGTGGCCGGTGACGAGCGGTACCGGTCGCGCAGCCGCGCGCTCGGCACGGCCACCGCGGCCCTGCTGCCCGCCGACGGCTGCGTGCTCACGCACTGCTGGGCCGACCTGTACCTGACCGAGACCGTGGCCGCCGCCCACCGCGACGGCAAGCGTTTGCGGTTCATCTGCACGGAGACCCGTCCCTACCTCCAGGGTGCCCGGCTCACCGCCGAGACGCTGGCCGAGATGGGCGTGGACACGACGTTGATCACCGACGGGATGGGCGCGGCCGTGCTCAGCTCGGGTGAGGTGGACGCGCTGGTCACGGCGGGGGACCGGGTGACGATGGACGGGCACGTGGTCAACAAGGTCGGCACACTGGGGCTCGCGGTGGCCGCGCACGCGTTCGACGTCCCGTTCCTCGCCCTGGTGCAGGCACCGGACCGGCTGGCGCCGACCGCGGCCGACGTGCCGATCGAGTACCGCCCCGGCGAGGAGGTGCTGAGCACCCTGGGCAGGCGCACCGCGAGCGACCGGGTGCGCGGCCTCTACCCGGCCTTCGACGTGACGCCACCGCGGTTCGTCACGTCCGTGGTGACCGACCGCGGCGTGTTCGCGCCGGACCGGCTCGCCGACTACTACCGAGGAGAACAGCAGTGAGCAGCCCGACGTGGGTCGTCCTGGACATCGAGGGCACCCTCAGCTCGACCCACCAGGTGTTGGTCGTCCTGTACGACTACGCCCGCCCGCGCCTGGGCCCGTGGATCGACGGCCACCCCGACGACCCGGCCGTCGTCGAGGCCGTCGCGGAGATCCGCGAGCTCGCCGGACTGCCGGGGTCGGCGGGCACGCCCGAGCTGGTCGCCGTGCTGCACGACTGGATGGACCGCGACCAGAAGGTCGGTCCCCTCAAGGCGTTGCAGGGCCTGGTCTGGCAGCAGGGCTACCGCGACGGCGACCTCCTCGCCGAGCTCTTCCCCGACGTCGTCCCCGCCCTGAAGTCGTGGCACGGGAACGGGTCCCGCCTCGCCGTGTTCTCCTCCGGCTCGGTCGCGGGGCAGGTCGCGTTCTTCGGCCACACGACCGAGGGTGACCTGACGGGGTTGTTCGAGCACCACTTCGACACCGTCAACGCGGGCCCGAAGCGCGAGGAGGCCTCGTACCGGGCCATCGCCGCCGTGCTGGACGCCCCCGCCGACGAGATCGTGTTCTACTCCGACGTCCCCGCCGAGCTGCACGCCGCCGCGGCCGCGGGCTGGGGCACCGTCGGCGTCGCCCGTGACGGCGAGCCCTACGGCGACGCCGACTTCGGTCCACACCGGACGGTGCGCTCCCTGTGATGGACATCGACGACGCCGGGCGCGCACTGGCCGCCGAGTGCGCCCGCTACACCGCGATGGGCTGGATGCGCGGCACCTCCGGCAACCTCTCCGTCGTCCTCGACCGCGACCCGCTGCGCCTCGCCGTCACCGTCAGCGGCCGCGACAAGGGCGAGCTGACCGCTTCCGACGTCGTCGTCATCGACGCCCACGGCACCACCACCGACCCCGTCCGCGTCCCTTCGGCCGAGGCGGGCCTGCACGGCCGCATCGCCGCCGTCTCCGGTGCCGGCGCGGTCGTCCACGTCCACGCCATGGCCCCCGTCGTCGCGGGCGAGTACTGGCCCGGCGGCGTCCACCTGCGCGACCT
This sequence comes from Umezawaea tangerina, assembly GCF_003002815.1. Classification (GTDB taxonomy): domain Bacteria; phylum Actinomycetota; class Actinomycetes; order Mycobacteriales; family Pseudonocardiaceae; genus Umezawaea; species Umezawaea tangerina. Next base: position 157,850 of record NZ_PVTF01000014.1, read on the forward strand.
CGAGATGCTCAAGGGTTTCGGCCGCGCCGCCCACGACGACACCGTCACCATCCCGGTCGTCCCCAACTCCCAGGACATGCAGGTCCTCGGCGACGCCTTCGAATCCCACCACCGCCCCGACACCCCGGCCTTGATCGTGGCCCGCCACGGGGTGTACGTGTGGGGTGACGACCTCCACCAGGCCCGCCACCGCCTCGAATGCCTGGACTGGCTGCTCCGCTTCACCGTCGAGACAAGGGGAACCCGATGACCCTGCTGACCGTCTGGCCCGACACCGACCCGTCCACGGTGCTGCTGCGAACCACCTCACCCGACGACATCCTCGTAGAGCTCAAACGCCTGGGCGTCCGCTACGAGAACTGGCCCGTCATCGACGGCCTCCCACCCACCCCCTCCTCCGACGAGGTCCTCGACGCCTACCGCACCAACGTCGACCGCATCATCGACACCGAGGGCTACATCCTCGTGGACGCCATGCACATGACCCCCTCCGACGACCCGGACTGGTTGAGCAAGGCCTCCGAGGCCCGCCAGAAGTTCCTCGCCGAACACACCCACGACGACGACGAGGACCGCTTCTTCGCCCGCGGCTCCGGCGTCTTCTACCTCCACATCGACAACCGCGTCTACGGCATCCTCTGCGAAGCAGGCGACCTCCTCAGCGTCCCCGCCAACACCACCCACTGGTTCGACATGGGCACCTCCCCGAACTACGTCTCCATCCGCTTCTTCCACGACGACGACGGCTGGGTCGCCAACTTCACCGGCAACGACATCGCCAAGAACTTCCCCACCTACGACCAACTAATGGCCAACCACCACCAATAGCCCCACCACAAACAGGCCTTCGGCCAACACAGACGAGCCACCCACCCCTCCACGCTGGGCGCAGCCCGCCAACACGCATCCGGCGCGAAGCGCCTGGGGCTCTGTCCGACGCGCAGCGAGGATCCCAACGTTGGGCGCAGCCCGCCAGCGCGCATCCGGCGCGGAGCGCCCGGGGCCTTGTCGGCGCGAGCCGATGCCTTGTCCGCCGCGAAGCGCGGATGCCCTGTCCGACGGCGAAGCCGAGGATGCAGTGTCGGACGGAGTCCGATGCTGGCGAAGCCAGACTTCCCCTCTGCCCCCGATCCACAGCGCCCTCCTGCTTGATCTTGCTTGTCAAGACAGCTTCACCGTCTTGACAAACTAGGGCAGGGCATTGAGACAATCGCGCGCCGGGGGCCGGGCTCCGCCAGAGGGTGGGCACCCCAGAACACGCACAAAGCCCAGAACACGCCCAGGTGACCACAACGCAACCACCCCCAACCCCCACCCCCTAAAGCCCCTCCAACTCCCCCTCAAGATTCCTCCGAGCCCCCACCTCCCAAAGCCCCCTCCCCACCTCCGTCACAAACAACTCCCCCTTCCCCAGCAACGCCCTCAAAACCCCCGCCCTCCCCACCCTCCAAGCCTCATCCGGCACATGCGCGTACTCCGACCGCACCGCCGCCCGATACCTCTCGTACCCCACCGGATCCGACCCCAGAATCGCCAGGTCCGCATCCAGCAGCACCGCCGCCAACCGATCCCCTGGCGCCGCCTCGTGCGTCAACGTCGCGAGCACCAGCTCCTGCACCCGAGCCGTGTCCTCGCCCGCCACGCCCGCGGCCGACAACTGATCACGCGCCCACTCCGCGCTGCGCCGCTCGTCATCCCCCGGCTTCCCGTCGTACACGACGTCGTGCGCCAACGCCGCCAGCGTCACCAGCGCCCGATCGCGCTCGCATTCGTCCGCACCAAGCAGAAGCGCGTCCCGGACGACCTGCTTCACGTGGTCGGTGTTGTGGTAGCCCCGATGGGGCTCGGTGTACCGCTCGCACAGGTCCGTCGGCTTGGGCACCCCACCCAGGACCCGCACCGCGTCGTCCCACAGAGCTTCCACCTCACACCCCCGGTGCCAGCGTCACGGTGAAGCAGGCGCCGCCTTCCGGGGCGGGGCCCGCTGTGATCGTGCCACCCAGGCGGGTCACCAGACCGTGCACGAGCGCGAGTCCGATCCCTGTTCCCACGGGCCGGGAGAGCTCGTACTTGGCGTGCAGGGCACCGCGGTCGAAAGCGATTCGGTAGTCCTCGTCGGACAGTCCGGGGCCGCCGTCGCGGACCTGGAGCACGGAGCTGAGCGACAGCACCACCGGACGGCCGGTGGGCGTGACGCGGACGGCGTTCTCCAGCAGGCCGTCCATCACCTGCCGGATCCGCCGGGCGTCGGTCCGGACGACCACCGGGTGGATCGGCATCTCCAGGGTGAACTTGAGGCCCTTGGCCGCGCAGCGGGCGTGCCACACGTCGGCGGCCGAGCGCACCACCGGTACGAGGTCGACGTCGGCGACGTCCAGCCGGAAGTCGTCGGCACCCAGCCGCGCGAGGTCGAGCAGGTCGGTGACCAGGCGGTCGAGGCGCTGCGACTCCTCGTGGATGGTGCGGCCCACCTCCACCACGTCCGACCCCGTCACGACCCCGTCGGCCAGCGACTCGGAGAACCCGATCACCGCCGTCAACGGCGTCCGCAGCTCGTGCGACACCGACAGCAGGAAGTCCCGCTGCCGCGCCTCGCTGTGCTGCAACGCGTCCGCGAGCCCGTTCACCGCGATGGCCACGTCGGACACCTCGACCGGCCCGTGCTCCGGCGCCCGCAGGTCGCGGCGGCCGGAGCTCATCGCCATCGCGACCCCCGCCGTCCGACGCAGCGGTCTCGACAGCAGGTTGCCCAGCAGCCCACCCGCGACCGCCGCCAGCGCCAGCCCGAACGCCAGCGCCAACGCGATGTTGCGGATCAGCTTGCGCGTCGTGTCGCCCGCGTAGTCCGCCCTCTGCACGAGCGCGAACCTGTCCCGCACCTCCACGATCCACAGCCCCGTGACACCGCTCTTGCGGTTGGCGTCGCGAACGGCCTGCACAGCGGCCGCGTCACCGCGCAGCGCACCACCCACCCCGATCCGCACGACCGAGATCCCCTGGCCTTGCAGGATCTCCACGACCCGACCCCTGGGGGTCTCGCCGATCTGGTCGTTCACCACGTCGGCCTGGTTCGCCAACGTCGTCCGCGTGACGTCCCGCGCGGTGGTGATCACCAGCCGCACCGACACGAACCCGGCCACCAGCACCGCGATCCCGGCGATCACGACCGTCAACGCGGTGATCCGCCCCGCCAGGCTCGTCTTGGCCAGACTCCTCTTCACCGGGCTCGTCTTCTCAGGCCCCACCTTCCCCCTGCCCACCTTCCAGGGACCCACCTTCCCCGCCCCCGGACCGACTTCCCCTGGGCCAACTTCCCCAGGACCGTTCTCCCCTGGGCCCGCGTTCGCGGAACTCGTCCTCACGGCGCCTCCGCCGAGTAGCCGACCCCGCGCACCGTGCGGATCGGGCTGTGCGCACCGAGCTTCGCCCGCAGCTGCGCCACGTGCACGTCGACCGTCCGCGTACCCGCCGCGGCCGCGTACCCCCACACCGCGCTGAGCAGCTGCTCCCGCTCGAACACCCGACCGGGGTGCCGCATGAGGTGCGCGAGCAGCTCGAACTCCGTCGACGTGAGCGCGACCTCCTCCTCGGCCGCCCACACCCGACGCCGCTCGACGTCCAACCGCACCGCGCCCACCACGTGCTGCGCCGCCGCACCCGAGTGCGCACCGCGCCGCAGCACCGTGCGCACCCGAGCGGCCAGCTCCCGCGGGCTGAACGGCTTGGTCACGTAGTCGTCGGCACCCATCTCCAGGCCCAACACCCGGTCGACCTCGTCGTCCCGCGCCGTCACGAACAGCACCGGCGTCCAGTCACCCGCCGCCCGCATCGTCCGGCACACCTCGACGCCGTCCATCCCCGGCAGCCCCACGTCGAGCAGCACCGCCACCGGTTTCAACCGCCGCAGCGCACCCAACGCCGCCTGCCCGTCGGCCTCGACGTGCACACCGAAGCCGTCCCGGCGCAGGTACAACGAGATCAGGTCGGAGATGGCGCGCTCATCCTCGACCACCAGCACGAGGCCGCGGGCAGACTGGTCCGGTTGCACGGTGGGCAATGCTGTCACGGTTGGTCGAGATCGGCCTCGATGCCGTTCAACGTCGACTCGATGCTGCTCAGCTCCCCGTCGGGGTTGCCGCTCCGCGGCGTCGCCTCGTCCTGGCACCCGGACAGCCCCACCACCGCCATCAGCGCGAAGACGACAGCCAGGGCTCTCACTTCGTGCCACCGGGGTAGTTGCAGTGCTCGGACTGGAACGTGTCGATCCGCTTCTGCGCGTCACCCAGCTTGGTCAGCTTCTCGCCGCGCAGCTCCTTGCGCGCGTCGAACAGCTTCGCCTTCGCCTCGTGCCCGGCGTCCCGAGCGGCCTTGGCCTGCGCCTCCAGCCACTTCGTCGAGCCACGGGTGTTCTCGTCGCCGTTGATCCGGTCGGTCGCGGCCTTGATCCGCGCCTCGATCTTCGGCACCCGCTCCTCGCACCGCTGCTTCACCTGGTCGGCACTGATCGTCATCGGCGCCGGCCCTGTCGGCGTCTCGTCCGCACTCGCGACACCGGTCAACGCGAGGCCCAGCATCGCGGTGCTGCCCGCGACGGCGAAAATTCGAGTCCATGAGGTCATGGGGAGAACTCTGACCGAGTTCGATGAGTGATCCATACGGCGAATGTTCGGGTTCTGCAAAGGCGTCGGCGGGGCTCCTCCTACGGTGCGGAAGCGAGGCGGTTCACCCCGCCCCGATCCCCCGGAAACCCTCGTCGGCCGCCTCCCGGTACCGCGGGAACCGCCGCTCCAGCACCATCAGCCACCCGGTCACGTGCAGCCTCCGCAGCCGGAGGTGGAACGCCAGGTCGACCACCTGCGGGTACGCACGCGCCGCGGCCATGCCGTCCAGCCTGCTCGTGAGCGCCAAGCACGCGAGATCCCAGGCGACGGGGCCGTGCCAGGTGTCCTCGAAGTCGTTCCAGAGCGGGCCGTGCGGGGTCAGCAGGAGGTTGCCGGGGTGGGCGTCGCCGTGCAGCGGCCGGGACCCGGTGGTGGGCCAGGTCGCGGCGAGGGTGTCGCGTTCGGCGGTGAAGGCGGCCAGCTCGTCGGGGGAGCGGGTCCAGGTGGTGATGGCGTGGTCGACGTCGGACAGCGGCAGGCGGGTCGGGAGCGGGTCGGGGTAGTCGAGCAGTTCGGTGTGCAGCTCGGCCAGTCGTGCCGCGAAGGACGTGGGGACCCACGTCGGGTCGTGGGGGACGTGCTGGGCGAAGCTCACGACGAGGTCGTCGTGCACGAACGGGCCTGGTGGGAACAGGGGGCTCGCGGGGACGACGGGGACGCCGCGCGCGGCCAGCCAGCGCGTCACGGACTCGGCGCGGCGGAAGTGGCCGAGGACGTCGGGGCGGCCGAGCGCGGTGGACGTGGCGACGCGGGCCACGACGGGGGCGGGGCGGAGGTGGACGAGGAGGTTGCTGGCGTCGCGGAGCACGACGGGGGTGTCGACGCGGACGTCGTGGGACCTGGCGACGGCCACGGCGGCGCGGATGCCACGGGCGGTCAGGTCGTCCACGGGGTCACCCCGCGGTGAGGTTGGCGGTGAGCCTGCGCAGCGCGAGGCGGAGCTGGTCGATCTCGGCCTCGGGCATCCCCATGGCGGCTCCGATGGACGCGGGCACGTCGCGGGCGGCCTCGCGCAGGGCGCTGCCCTCGGGGGTGAGGCCGACCTGGACTGAGCGCTCGTCGTCGGCCCGGCGCTGCCGGGTGACCAGGCCCGCTGACTCCAGGCGCTTGAGCAGCGGCGTCAACGTGCCGTAGTCCAGCTGCAGGGTGTCGCCCAGGTCCTTGACCGGCATGGACTCCCGGTCCCACAGGGCGAGCATGACGAGGTACTGGGGGTAGGTGAGCCCCAGGTCCTGCAGCAGCGGCCGGTAGGCGGCGGTCACCGCCCTGGAGGCGGCGTACAGCGCGAAGCACACCAGGTCGTCGACCGGGGACTCCTGCTCTTCGGGCACGGCGTTCATCTGGTCACCCCTTCCGGTTCACCTCCCATGATGCCACGTGTGCCATTAGCCACTACGCAACTAACTTGCGTACAAGTTAAACGTTCGCTAGTTTTGCTCTCGGCAGCAGCGACCTGAAGGAGAGCAACGATGAGCAGCAGCACCCCCACCGTCGTCCTGGTCCACGGCGCGTTCGCGGACGGCTCCAGCTGGGCGCAGGTCGTCGAGCGCCTGCGGGCGCAGGGCGTCGAGGCGCTCGCCGTGGGCAACCCGCTGCGGGGCCTCACCCACGACGGCGAGTACGTGGCGAGCCTCGTCAAGCAGATCGACGGCCCGGTCGTCCTGGTCGGCCACTCCTACGGCGGCCCGGTCATCACCTACGCGGGCTCGCGGGCCGACAACGCGAAGGCCCTCGTTTACGTGGCCTCGTTCGGCGTCGACAAGGGCGAGAGCGCCCTCGGCTCGGTGGCGGAGTTCCCCGAGGTCGAGCTGGCCACCTCGCTCGTGCCGCACCAGTTCCCCTCCGGTGACGGCACCGACACCGAGTTCACGATCCGCGAGGACGTGTTCGCCAGCGTGTTCGCCGCCGACCTCCCGGCCGAGGTCACGGCCGTCGCCGCGGTCAGCCAGCGCCCGGTGGCGCAGGCCGCCCTCGGCGAGCCGCTGGGCGTCGAGCCCGCGTGGAAGGCGCTGCCGTCGTGGTTCGCCGTGGCGACCGCCGACAACGCCATCCACCCGGACTCGCAGCGCGCCGCCGCCAAGCGCCTCGGCGCCACGACCATCGAGGTCGAGGGTGGTTCGCACGCCATCGCCGTGTCGCACCCGGACGAGGTCGCCGCGCTCGTGCTCGCGGCGGTGCGCTCGCTCGGCTGACCGGGAGGTGGACCGAGGGGCCCGCCTCACGGGGTGGGCCCCGTTCACCTGTCCGGGTTCCCCTGTGGACGCCGGGACCTGATCCACTATGGATGTGCTGGCCACGCCCCCACGGGGGTCTCGGGAGCGTCCCGACCCCGATGTGACCTGGGCAACGCGGGCGCGGGGCAGTCCTCCCCCGACATGTACCCGCCGATAGCGCGGTCTACGATCCGGTGAGCCACTGGGCGGTCCTCGCCGTTCGATGGCGCCCGAACGACGTTGGTCCCACCAAGGCCACCATGTAGGTGAACAGTGCAGGAGGCACCGTGACGGCCGTAGTTCCGCAGCCGATCGCTACGCGTCCTTTCCCGGCGCGCGAAGCGGTCAAGGGTTCGTTCCTGCTGCGGATGTTCCGCACCACGGACCACAAGCAGATCGGCATTCTCTACCTCGTCACGTCCTTCGCCTTCTTCATGGTGGGCGGCGCGATGGCCATGCTGATCCGCACCGAGCTGGCTCAGCCGGGGATGCAGTTCCTGTCGAGCGAGCAGTACAACCAGCTGTTCACCATGCACGGCACGGTGATGCTGCTGCTCTACGCGACCCCGATCGTCTTCGGCTTCGCCAACTTCGTCCTGCCGCTGCAGATCGGCTCGCCCGACGTGGCGTTCCCGCGGCTCAACGCCTTCTCGTACTGGCTGTACCTGTTCGGCGGCCTGATCGTGATGTCGGGCTTCGTGACGCCCGGCGGCGCCGCCGACTTCGGCTGGTTCGCCTACACGCCGCTGAGCAACGCCATCCACTCGCCCGGCGTCGGCGCCGACCTGTGGATCGCCGGCCTGGTCATCGGTGGTCTGGGCACGATCCTCGGCGCGGTCAACATGATCACCACGGTGGTCTGCCTGCGCGCGCCCGGCATGACGATGTTCCGCATGCCGATCTTCACCTGGAACATCCTGGTGACGAGCATCCTCGTGCTGCTGGCCTTCCCGATCCTGACCGCGGCCCTGCTGGGCCTGCTGGCGGACCGGCACCTCGGCGCGCACGTGTTCGACCCGGCCAACGGCGGCGTGATCCTCTGGCAGCACCTCTTCTGGTTCTTCGGCCACCCCGAGGTCTACATCGTCGCCCTGCCGTTTTTCGGCATCGTGTCGGAGATCTTCCCGGTGTTCAGCCGCAAACCCGTGTTCGGCTACAACGGCCTGGTCTACGCGACGCTGGGCATCGCGGCGCTGTCCGTGGCCGTGTGGGCGCACCACATGTACGCCACCGGCGCCGTGCTGCTGCCGTTCTTCGCGTTCATGACGTTCCTGATCGCGGTGCCGACCGGCGTGAAGTTCTTCAACTGGATCGGCACGATGTGGAAGGGGCAGCTGACGTTCGAGACGCCGATGCTGTTCTCCATCGGCTTCATCGTGACGTTCCTCTTCGGTGGTCTGTCCGGCGTGCTGCTGGCCGCCCCGGCGATCGACTTCCACGTGTCGGACACGTACTTCGTCGTCGCGCACTTCCACTACGTGCTCTACGGCACCATCGTGTTCGCCACGTTCGCGGGCATCTACTTCTGGTTCCCGAAGATCACCGGCCGGATGCTCGACGAGCCGCTGGGCAAGCTGCACTTCTGGACCACGTTCCTCGGCTTCCACGCGACGTTCCTCGTCCAGCACTGGCTGGGCAACGAGGGCATGCCGCGCCGGTACGCCGACTACCTGGCCAGCGACGGCTTCACCACGCTGAACACGATCTCCACGATCGGCGCGTACATCCTCGGCGCCTCGACGCTGCCGTTCATCTGGAACGTCTTCAAGAGCTACCGGTACGGCGAGGTCGTCACGGTGGACGACCCGTGGGGCTTCGGCAACTCGCTGGAGTGGGCCACGAGCTGCCCGCCGCCGCGGCACAACTTCACCGAGCTGCCCCGGATCCGCTCCGAGCGCCCGGCGTTCGAGCTGCACTACCCGCACATGATCGAGCGCATCCACAACGAGGCGCACGTGACGTTCACGGGCAAGACCATCCCGCACGACGAGGCCACCCCGGCCCTCTCCGAGATGGCCACGAACGTCGTGGAGTCCGGCACGGCGGCCGGCGCCGCCGAGCCCGACCACAAGTAGCCCGACCACCGGTAACCTGAGCACAGGTTCAACGTCGAGCCCCGACAGCCGCCTTGGCTGTCGGGGCTCTTCGCATTCCGGAGGAGTCCAGTGAACAAGGCCAAGGCCACGCCAGTGCTGATCACGGTCACCGGACCGGACAAACCGGGGGTGTCCTCGGTGCTGTTCGCGGTGCTGACCAGGCACGGGGTGGACGTGCTCGACGTCGAGCAGGTCGTCATCCGCGGTCGGCTGGTCCTGGGTGTGCTGGTCGAGGCCGACCACGACCCCGAGGGGCTGCAGGAGTCGGTCGAGCAGGCCATGGCGACGGTGTCCATGCAGGTGGAGATCGAGCTGGGCGCCGACTCCCGGCGCACCGCGCGGCTGGAGTCCAGCCACGTGCTGATCGTGCTCGGCCGCCCGGTGACGGCGCGGGCGTTCACCGAGGTCGCGCGCAGGCTGGCGTCGCTGGGCGTGAACATCGACGCGATCCGCGGTGTCGCCGACTACCCGGTGACCGGCCTGGAGCTGCGGGTCTCGGTCGCCGCCGACACCGCCGAGAGCGACGCCGAGCTGCGGTCCGCGCTGGCCGACGTGTCCGTGCGGGTCGGCCTGGACGTGGCCGTGGAACGCGCGGGCCTGGCCCGCCGGGCGAAGCGCCTGGTGGTGTTCGACGTCGACTCCACGCTCATCCAGGGCGAGGTCATCGAGATGCTGGCCGCGCACGTCGGCTGCGAGGACAAGGTCCGCGAGATCACCGACGCCGCGATGCGCGGCGAGCTGGACTTCACCGAGTCGCTGCGCCGCCGCGTCGCCCTGCTGGAAGGGCTGCCGGAGGGCGTGCTGGACGAGGTCGGCGCGAACCTGGAGCTGACCGCGGGCGCGCGCACCACGATCCGCACGCTCAAGCGGCTCGGCTTCCGCTGCGGGGTCGTGTCGGGCGGGTTCACCAGGGTCATCCAGGGGCTCGTCGAGGAGCTGTCGCTGGACTTCTGCGCGGCCAACGAGCTGGAGGTCGTCGACGGCAAGCTGACCGGCCGGGTGGTCGGCGACGTGGTCGACCGGGCGGGCAAGGCCGTGGCGCTGCGCCGGTTCGCCGAGGAGGCCGACGTGCCGCTGGCGCAGTGCGTGGCGGTCGGCGACGGCGCCAACGACATCGACATGCTCGGCACCGCGGGCCTCGGCGTGGCGTTCAACGCCAAGCCCGCGCTGCGCGAGGTGGCCGACACCGCGCTGTCGCACCCGTTCCTCGACGCCGTGCTGTTCGTGCTCGGCGTGACCAGGGGCGAGGTGGAGGCCGCCGACGCGGCCGACGGGCTGGAGCTGGTGCGGCCGTGAGCGAGGTCCTGGACCTGCTGGTCGGTCGCAGCTACTCGACCGACGAGGAAGACCCCGCGCTGGTGCGCGCCATGCCCGTGGTGCTGCGCATCGAACGCGCCACACCGCCGAGCCGCACCGCGATCCTGGAGGCCGCCGCCGCGGCCGCCATCGCGGTCTGCCTCGACCCGCGCGCCGAGCCGGAGGGGGAGTGGCACGACGAGGTCGTGACGTGGGTCCACGGCCGGATCCGCAAGGTCTCCCGCCGGGCCCGCGGGGCGCACTGGGAGGCCGTGCAGGCCCTGCCCGGTGTGACGATCTCCGTGGACGGCGCCGAGGCCCGCGCGCTCGTGCCCGGCCTGGTCGTGGAGGCGCCCAAGGAGCTCACCCGGTTGCAGATCTCGGGCAGCGAGCTGCCCGAGGACGACCCAGGCCCGCTCCCGGACGGGGTGCCGGTGCTGTGGCTGAACCCGAAGGTGCCGATGACGGCGGGGAAGGCGGCCGCGCAGGTCGGCCACGCGACCATGCTGCTCGCGCCGACGCTGTCCGAGGACCGGCTCAAGGCCTGGATCGCCGCCGACTTCCGCACGGCCGTCCGCACCCCCTCCGCGGAGAGGTGGGAGTCGCTGCTGGCGGCGGGCGCGGTGGCCGTGCGCGACGCGGGGTTCACCGAGGTCGCGCCGGGTACCACGACGGTCGTGGCGGAGTGGCCGGGCGTTTGACCGGTCCGATTCGGGGTAAAGACGAGGTGTGGGCCTATTCGACACGCTCGACGACCGCCTCGGTGACCAGCTGGAGGGTGTGCTGTGCGCGCACCACGACCGGCGCCTCACGAAGCTCGGCTGGGGTGAGGTGCTCGGCGACGGCGCGACGGGGTGGTTCTCGCCCCGCGTGCCGGTCCGGCACGGCAACCGCATCCGGTTGCTGCTCGACGGCTCGGAAGCCCTCCCGGTCATCGCGAAGGCGATCGAGGGGGCCCGCTCCCACGTCCACATCGCCAGTTGGCACGCGAGCCCCGACTTCAAGCTGAGCCGCGAGCCCGGCGAGCCGACGTTCAGCGAGCTGCTCACCACCGTGGCCGACCGCGTCCCGGTCCGGCTGCTGCTGTGGGCGGGCCCGCCGGTGCCGATGTTCGAGCCGACCCGCAAACGCGTGCTGGGCAACCAGAAGGCGTTCACCGAGAACAGCGCCGTGCAGTGCGTGCTCGACTCGCGTGAACGCTCGATGCACTGCCACCACGAGAAGATCGTGGTCATCGACGACGAGGTCGCGTTCGTCGGCGGCATCGACTTCACCGCGCTGGAGGGCGACCGCCACGACAGCCACGAGCACCCTGCGGAACGCCCCATCGGCTGGCACGACCACAGCTCCAAGATCGAGGGCCCCGCCGTGGCGGACGTGGCCGAGCACTTCCGCAGCCGGTGGACCGAGGTGGCGGGCCAGAAACTGCCGAAACCGGTTGTGCCAGCCCCCGTCGGCACGTCGTCCATCCAGGTCACGCGCACGGTGCCGGAACGCAACTACGACTTCGCCCCGCGCGGCGAGTTCAGCATCCTCGACGCCTACATGCGCGCCCTGCGCAGCTCGGAACACCTGGTGTACCTGGAGAACCAGTTCCTCTGGTCACCGGAGATCACCGAGATCCTGATCGACAAGCTGAAGAACCCGCCGAACGACGACTACCGCGTTGTTCTTGTCCTGCCGCGCAAGCCGAGCAACGGGTCCGACACCACCAGGGGGCAGCTGGGCAGGCTGATCGACGCCGACGGGGGGAACGGGCGGTTGGTCGCGTCGACGATCGAGACGCACGACGGGGAGAACACAACGCAGGTGTACGTGCACGCCAAGCTCGGAATCGTGGACGACCGCTGGTTGACTGTTGGATCGGCGAACTTGAACGAGCACTCGCTGTTCAACGACACCGAGGTGAACGTGGTGACGGATGATCCGGTGGTTGCACGGGATACGCGGTTGAGGTTGTGGTCGGAGCACCTGCAACGGCCGGTGGGGGAGATCGACGGGAGTCCGGCGGAGGTTGTGGATCGGGTTTGGAGGGCGGCTATGGAGGGGGAGGGGAGGTTGACCGAGCTGCCTGGGGTGTCTAGGAGGGCGGGGAGGTTGCAGGGGCCGCTTCGGGGGTTGTTGGTGGATGGGTAGGTAGGTGTCGCGGCTGAGGTGAACGGGGTGTCGCTGCGGCCGTGGGCGGTGCGGCCGGCTTGACTTGGGGCCCCTTTTTTGGGCTTCGTCGGGCGAAAAGGGCAGGTGGTAGAGCCTGCCCGCCGCCGCAAGTTTAAGCCCAAAAACCCCAAGTCAAGCCGGCCGCCAGCGGACGGGTGCCGCTCGCTTTCAGCTTCGTTGGGTGGTTGGTGTTTTCGGGCAGTTGGTTGGCATTCTGGTTGTTGCTACTTCTTCTTTTTGTTTCCGTCGTCGTCTACGGCGGCGTCCAGGCGTTTTAGTGCTGCTCGTACGACTTCGGGGTCGTAGGTCGTCCAGTACGGCGGCAGCGAAGCCCGTAGGAAGCCGCCGTATCGGGCGGTCGCCAGGCGCGGGTCCAGGATGGCGACTACGCCTTTGTCGTTCATGGAGCGGAGTAGGCGGCCGGCGCCCTGGGCGAGCAGGAGTGCGGCGTGGGTGGCGGCGACGGTGAGGAAGCCGTTGCCGCCGCGTTCGGACACGGCCTTCTGGCGTGCCGAGGCGAGGGGGTCGTCGGGGCGGGGGAAGGGGATGCGGTCCATGATGACGAGTTGCAGTGAGGGGCCGGGGACGTCCACGCCCTGCCACAGCGACAGCGTGCCGAAGAGGCAGCTGCGGGGGTCTTCGGAAAACTTCTTGACGAGCTGGCCGGTCGCGTCGTCGCCCTGGCAGTACACGGTGTACTCCAGCTTGTCGCGCAGCGCCTCCGCGGCGGACTTGGCCGCGCGCATGGAGGAGAACAGGCCGAGGGTTCGGCCGCCTGCGGCGTTGACGAGTCCTTCGATCTCGTCCACGTAGGACGGGGGGAGGCCGTCGCGGCCGGGAGGCGGCAGGTGCCTTGCCACGTAGAGGATTCCGCTGCTGCCGTGCTGGAACGGTGAGCCGACGTCGAGGCCGGTCCAGCGGGGACCGGACGAGTCGGACGGTGGTTCCTTGTCGGTGGCGGTGCCTTCGGCCTTCCGGACGGTGGAGGACGCGGGTAGTCCCCACTGGCGGGCGAGGGTGTCGAAGGTGCCGCCGAGGGTGAGCGTGGCGGAGGTCAACACGGTGGTGCGCTTGCCGAACAGCCGTTCGCGCAGCAGTCCGCCGACGCCGAGCGGGGCGACCCGCAGCGTCGGGGCGCGGCCGCGGTCGGCGAAGTCGCCGGACACCCACACGACGTCGCGCTCCTCGTCGAACGCGTCGAGGATGCGCACCGCGCCGTCGTGCACCTCCTCCAGCAGCGACAGCGCGAGCTTGCGCGAGGTGGCGCCCTCGACGTCCTCCTTGCGCTCCGGCCCGAGCGACGTCACGCACGCGTGCGCCGCGTCCCGGACCGCGGCCAGCGTGGCCGCGAGGGGGCGGGGCAGCTCGTCCATGCGCCCGACCGGCAGGTCCTCCAGCAGCATCGCCAGCCCGTCGCTGGCCTCGGCCATCCGGTCGGCCACGTCCTGGTCGATCAGCCGACCGCACCGGCGGGCCGCCGCGGCGATGGCGGCCGCGCTGAGCTCCTCGGTGGCCACGGACGTGACGCGGTCGACCAGGTCGTGCGCCTCGTCGATCACGACGACGTCGTGCTCGGGCAGCACCTGGTAGCCCTCGATGGCGTCGATCGCGAGCATCGCGTGGTTGGTCACCACCACGTCGGCCTTGCCCGCCTCGGCCCGCGCCCTCTCGGCGAAGCAGTCGACGCCGATCGGGCACTTGGCCACGCCGAGGCACTCGCGCGCCGTCACGGACACCTGCCGCCAGGCCTGCTCGGACACACCGGGCACCAGCTCGTCGCGGTCACCGGTCTCGGTGTCGGACGACCACTCGTGCAGCCGCTTCACCTCGCGCCCCAGCCGCGACACCGCGAACGGGTCGAACAGGGCGCCGTCGTCGGGTTCGTCCGGTGCGCCGGAGTGCAGCCGGTGCATGCACAGGTAGTTGCGCCTGCCCTTGAGGATCGCGAAGTTCGGCTCGCGTCCCAGCTCCTTCTTCAACGCCTTCGCCAGCCGCGGCAGGTCCCGGTCGACCAGCTGCCGCTGCAACGCGATCGTGGCCGTCGAGACGACGACCGTCGCCTCCTCGGCGACCGCGTGCCTCAGCGCGGGAACGAGGTACGCCAACGACTTCCCGGTGCCGGTCCCGGCCTGCACGGCCAGGTGTTCGCCGGTGCGGATCGAGTGGTCGACCGCCTCGGCCATGTCGACCTGACCCTGGCGCTCGGCTCCGCCCACCGACTCCACGGCGGTGGCGAGCAGGGTGCGGGTGTCGGGGATCGCGGAGGTGGCGGGCACACCGGAGAAGGTACCCGGAGGCACCGTCAGTTCCGCGCACGCACCAGCCGGTGGTCCCTACCGGAACCGGCGGACCAGGGCCCATCCGGCGGGCAGGAGCCCGGCGGCGAGGACGACCTTCAGGGCGTCACCGAGCAGGAACGGCACCACGCCCAGCTCCAGCGCCCGGCCGAGGCCGACGTTCGTGGCCGCCATCAGCCACGGCACGCCGAAGGCGTAGATGACGAGGCTGCCGAGCACCATCGTGCCCACCGTGCGCACCGGCGTGCGGTCACCGCCGCGACCCGCCAGCGTGCCGACCAGGGCCCCGGCGAACACGAACCCGACCACGTAGCCGAGCGACGCCGTCGCACCGGCCGCGCCGCCCTGGAACCACGGCACACCGGACACCCCGGCGATCAGGTAGAGCAGCATCGAGGTCGCGCCGCGCTGCCAGCCGAGGGACGCGCCCACGAGCAGGGCGGCGAACGTCTGCCCGGTGATCGGCACGGGACTGCCCGGAACCGGGAACGCGACCTGCGCGGCGAGCCCGGTGACCACGGCTCCGCCGATGACCATCGCGACGTCGCGCGCGATCGATCCGGGGACGAAGTCGGCCAGGACCGCCCTGCGGGGAATGGCGAGAACGGACACGGGACCTCCCAGGTGGAACGCGGCGCTCCAAGCAGGTTAACCGGATTTCCCGGTTCTGCTCCCTTGTCCACATCGACAAGTTGCGAACCTCACGCCCTCCTCACGACCGTGACCAGCTCTGGACTGGACTCGGACACCGGACCCCTCGCCCAGTCGCCGTACCGCTCGGCGACCTCGAGCCCCGCCTCGTGGAGGAACCCGTCCAGCCGTTCGGCGGACAGGAACCGCAGGCTGCCCCGGCTCACCTGCGGCTCGGGCCACGGCGGCCCGCTGAACGTCTCGCTGAGCCGGACCACGTCGCCGACGAGCTCGGCGTCGTGCTCGATCCGCACGGTCACGCCGTCCCTGGTCACCTCGGTGCCGTTCGCGGGCGTCCACCGCTCCCACGCCCGCGCGGCCGGGTTCCGGGTCTCGAACGCGAACCGCCCGGTGCCGGTGAGGGCGTTCCGGACCGCCGCCAGCGCCTCGCGCACCTCGTCGTCGGTGATCAGCGCCTGGAACGCGTGCCCGGTCATCACGGCCAGCTCGAACTCCCGGTCCCAGCGCGCCGAGGCGGCGTCCCCGAGCACCCACTCCACGTCGGACCGGCGGCGGGCCACGGCCAGCATCCCCTCGTCGGGGTCGAGCCCGACGAGCCGCCCGGTGTGCCCGGCGTCCCGTGCCGCCGCGAGCAGCGACCCGGTGCCGCAGCCGACGTCCAGCACGGACGCCTCGGGCAGCACCAGCCCGAGGTAGAAGTCGTCGCTCGCGTCCCAGGTGTTGACGGTGTCGTACCAGTCCGCCGTGTCGGCCATCGGGGCAGGTTATTCGGTTGCGCCCGTTGTTACCTTGGAATTTCGACGCCCCTGCGATCGAGGAGATGACGTGCCCCGAAAGACCTGTGTTGCGCCGGTTCCGCACGTGACGACCGAACACAGGGGACAAGCACGCCATGAAGACCGTGAACATCGGGATCCTCGCCCATGTTGACGCCGGGAAGACCAGCCTGACCGAACGGCTGCTGCACGCCACGGGCGTCATCGACCACGTGGGCAGCGTCGACCGCGGCGACACCCAGACCGACACCGACGACCTGGAGCGCAAGCGGGGCATCACCATCCGCTCCGCCGTGGTCGCCTTCACCGTCGGCGACGTCAAGGTCAACCTCATCGACACACCGGGCCACCCGGACTTCATCTCCGAGGTCGAACGGGCCCTCGCCGTGCTCGACGGCGTCATCCTGGTCGTCTCCGCGGTGGAGGGCGTCCAGGCGCACACCAGGCTGCTCATGCGCACGCTGGTGCGGCTCGGCCTGCCCGTGCTGCTGTTCGTGAACAAGATCGACCGCCGCGGCGCCCGCTACGCCGACCTGCTCGCCTCGATCCGCACCGCCCTCACCCCGGCGCTGGTGCCGATGAGCACCGTCACCGACCTGGGCACCCGCTCCGCGAGTCCCGTCCCGCGCGGTTTCGCGGCCGACCTCGCCGAGCACGACGACACGTTCCTGGCCCGCTACCTGGACACCACGCTGACCTACGACGACTGCCGCGCCGAGCTCGCCCGGCAGTCCCGCGCGGGCCGCCTGCACCCGGTCTTCTTCGGCTCGGCGGTCACCGGCGCGGGCATCCCCGGCCTGGTCGACGCCATCACCCGCTACTTCCCGGTCAACCACCCCGCACCCGACCTGCGCGCCACCGTGTTCAAGATCGACCGCGACGGCAGCGCCTACGTCCGCCTGCACTCCGGCACGCTCGCCGCGCGGGAGAAGGTCGACTTCCACCGCGGCGACACGTCGCTCACCGCCCGCCTGACCAGCGTTCTCGTCTTCTCCCACGGCTCCAGGACGGTCGCGGGCGTCGCGGGCAGCGGCGAGATCGCCAAGATCCGCGGCCCCCGCGACCTGCGCATCGGCGACCAGCTGGGCACCCCGCACCCCGCCGCCCACCACTTCTTCGCCCCGCCGACGTTGGAGACCGTCGTCGAGTCCCCGTCACCCGACCTGTACGACGCGCTGGTCCAGCTGTCCTCGCAGGACCCGTTCATCAACGTCCGCAAGGGCTCCGACATCGTCGTGTCGCTCTACGGCGAGGTGCAGAAGGAGGTCATCGCCGACACCCTCCTGCACGACCACGGCATCCCCGCCACGTTCTCCCCGACCAGCGTCATCTGCGTCGAACACCCCGCGGGCACCGGCTCGGCGCTGGTCGAGATGGGCGCGGGCAACCCCTTCGTCGCCACCGTCGGCCTCCGCGTCGAACCGTGGCCCACCCGCTCCTACGGCCTGGAGGTCGAGCTCGGCTCGTTGCCGCTCGCGTTCCACAAGGCCATCGAGGACACCGTGCTGGCCACCCTCGCCAGGGGCCCGCACGGCTGGGCGGTCCACGACATCCGCGTCACCCTCACCCACTGCGCCTACTCCAGCCCCGTCACCGTCGCCGCCGACTTCCGCGGCCTGGCACCGCTCGTGCTCATGGAGGCCTTGCGGAGCGCGGGCACCACGGTCCTCGAACCGGTCGCCCACTTCGACCTGGAGGTACCCGTCGACACCACCAGCCCCGTACTGGCCGCCCTGGCCGCGCACGGGGCCGTGCCGGAGGTGGTCGACGGACCGCTGATCGAGGGCACGATCCCGTTGCGGACGGTCCACGCCTTCACCCACCTCCTGCCCGGCCTGAGCCACGGCGAGGGGGTGCTGGTCAGCCGGTTCGACAGCTACCGGCCGGTGGTCGGGGCTAGGGCTCCCAGCCCTGTTCCAGCGCGACGTTCCGGAGCCGTTTGACCAGATCTGGCCGGGACAAGGCGACTTTGCCCTGATCCACCATGGACCACACGAAAGTGAGGTCGAGCAAATCCGTGTCACCGCCGCCTTCGGCCAGCCGGAGGGCCGCGTCGAGGGCGGCGATGTCGATCTGCTGGAACCCCCAGACGACGCTGGGCAGATTCACCGCCTCCGCCATCGTGTCGTCGTCCCCGCCTCGCCCGATGCGGTCGAACAGCAATGTCGTCATCTCGACTCCCATGACACTCCCTAAGAGGCCCAGGGGAACAACCGCGTCGAAGTGGGCGGAAGACCTCAGCAGGCGAGCAGTCAGGTTCCAGTCCTCGTCAAGAGCGTTCCAGAGGCCTGGTTCTCGCGCGTTCGCCTCAGCATGGCCGGAAAGAAGTTCGAGCATGGCGTAGGTCGGACTCGTACTCGTCCCGCGAGCGCGGTAGATCGCAAAAGGAGAGGGGCCCATGCTCTCCGCAGGAGCGACTGCATACCGGTAGTAGTCGATCACTGGATCGCAGAGGAAGTGGGCGTCCTCATCGGGGAAGAGGGTGTACCAGCCGTCGTTCTGATCGTGCGGCGGGGTGCTTATCTGCCAGCTCAGGTCTGGTTCGGGAATCGAGTCATCCGGCCGAGGCAGACGCAGGAGCAGGTCGCGCGTGTCGTTGCGCCAGATCTTGGTCAGGTGGATCGCGTCGACCAGACCTTGCCATTCGGCCCCGACGATCTGGGATTTCCACAGGAGTGCTTGTCGGTGCCAGGTGGACGGTACGTCCACAGGTCCGAACAAGGCCTCTGCCGAGAGTTCGCCGTGGGTGATGACCGAGAGGATCACGATGTTGGCGCTGTAGAAGGCGTATCTGCTCGGCATGTGAAAGGCACGGGTTCGTAGTCCGTCTTGTCCCTGTGCCGGTTCGCGGGGTAGAAGATCCGCAGCAGCATCGCCGCCAGGTCGGCGCGGATCGCCGATTCCCCGGCCAGTTCGTCGAGAAAACGTATGACTGGCTGCCGTGAGGACAGCGGTGCGAAGGACAGGAGGCTGTACAACTCGCTGTCGTCCAGTGCTCGGGAGCGGTTCAGGCGTGATGCGGACTTCTCCGCGTGCAGCAGGTTCTCCAAAGTGCGCCAGACGAACCGCGCCACCAGGTACTCGCTGAAGGTGGCGTGCAGGAACTCGTAGGTCCGCAGCACTTGTTCGTCGCGGACGGCTTGGGCGCGTTGGATGAAGAAGAAGCGGCCGAGCACTGCTTCGCCGGGACCGAGGGGTTTTCGGGTGCCGGTTCGTTCCGGGCGTTCGCCGAGCAGGGCCGCCAGGTCGCGGTCGAGTTCGTGTTCCTCGATCCACTGGGTGCCGCGGTTGAACATCGCGAGCGCGACCACGGACAGTCGTTGGAGTTCGTGCTCGACCGCTTCCTCGACGTGCTCCGGCGAGTGTTCCTCTACGTCCTTGTCGATCTCGCGGCGGGCGAAGCTGACGAGCAGTTGTTCGTACAGTTGGGCTTCACTGATGGTGCCGCTGAGGGGTTGGAGGGCGTTGTACAGGGCGAGCATCAACAGCAGCAGTGGCTGCTCGGCGAGTTCCGGGTAAGCGAGCACGGTGGCCACGTCGAGTGATGCGCCGTTGGCGTCGTTCCACGCCTGGACCCAGCGTCCGGTCTGTTCCGCGTCGAACGGCGCCAGACGCATGATCGTGGACTGGTCGGGGATGGTCGCGCGGTCGGCCACGCTGATGCGGCTGGTGACGATGACCGCGACCGGGCGGCGTTTGGCGGCGCTGTCGTGTTGGAACTGCTCGATCCTCTTCAGGTAGTTGGTCTGGCTGACGCCGGTGGCCTGGAGCAGTTCGTCGAAGCCGTCCAGGAACACCACCGGCAGCGCGCCGTCGGCCGACCTGGCGAAGTCCGCCCAGGTCACGGGCTCGTCGAGGACGGTGCGGAGGCTGTGTTCGAGCTGCTGGACCAGGTCGGCTTCAGTCGGTGCGGTGCGGAGTTCGACCCGCAGCGGCAGGAAGTCGGTGGCGGGCAGGCGGGCGGAGAGGACCTTGGTCAGCACCGACTTCCCGGAGCCGGGATCACCGAGGACGAGCAGGGGGACCTGGGTGGCTTTGGGGGAGGTCAGGTAGCCGACGAAGAAGTCGTGGGCGTCTGTGCGCACCGGCAACGATTTCCAGGACTGCGTCTGCGCCGGGCCGGACGGATGGCCGACCTGGAAGCGGGGATCGATGTAGCAGTCGCGGAACAACGGGATGGTCAGCCCGTCCGGCACCTCGCCGGGCGCGATGATCGGGGAGTCCAGCACCGAGTGGTACCAGTGGGCCAGCTCCGCGCGCCGCTGCTGCGGCGTGTTGCCCACCGTCAGGGTGGCGAAGAGGCGTTCGACCTCGGCCAACGCCGTCCGCACCACCACACGGGTCGCCTGGTGGTCCTGCGAGGACGACCAGAAGGCGAACTCCGGGCAGTCCACCGCGAGCCTGCGGATGTTCTCCTCGTACCGGCGGCAGGCGGCCTCGTGGAGGTCGTCCAGCAGTCCTCGCTGGCGCTCGTCCATGTCGTCCCATACCGCCAGCCCGCGCACGAAGGACGTCATCCCCACCGCCAAGCCCCGGTAGTACCTGGTGAGTGCTTCGAGGTTGTCCTCGTACGGGCGCTCCGGCGACACCAGTGGTACGGGGGATGTCGCGAGACCGGCCAGTTCGGGGAGCACCTTCGCCAGGCTCACCCCGTCCTTCTGGAGAAACCCCAAGTCCGCTGTGGAAAACGGCACGCCGGACTCGTCGACGACCTCGAAGAACGACACCAGCACGATGACGGTGTGCGCCGCGTGCAACCGCTGGGTCCGGTCGTAGCGGGAGATGCCGCTGCGCTTCTCCGACAGCTTCACCGCGTACTCGTGCGAGAAGCGGATGAGGTCCGCTTTGGCGTCGAACCAGCTGAGCACGTCGGGGATGCCCAGCACCGATCCGGCCAGCAGCGTTCCGCCGAGCAGCTTGTCGAGCACCGCGACGGCCTTGTGCTCGGAAGCCCCCATGAGCTTGACGGCGTCGCGATAGCTGAACGTGGTTATACCACCCAAGTCGAAGATCAGGTGTGAACCGTTAGCGGGTCGTCGTTGCGGCGGGTCTTGGTCCACGTGTTGTCGCGGCGGAGCAGGCGGGCCAGGGCGCGCCAGGACGTGACGTAGAACGTGTAGATGTACAGCGCGTAGCCGAATCCGTAGGCGAGGGAGCGCAGCAGGGAGGTGTCGGGGGAGCAGCGCTTGCGGTAGACGGGGCCCCACAGGACGAACGGGAGCAGGCCGAAGGCGCCGTAGACGGCGAAGAGGATCCAGGCGCCGTCGGAGAACCACGTCCACACCTCGCCGGGCGAGACGAGGGTGCGGTGGGCGAGCAGGAGCAGGGGGATGGGGTAGACGAGGCTGCCGAGGAGCTGCATCCAGGGTTGGGCGAGGTAGTAGAGCATCTCGGCGGCGCCCAGGGTGGACAGGTGCGGGGAGTCCCAGATGCGGCGCAGGTAGCGCATGCACTGCATGGTGCCCTGGCCCCACCGGGTGCGTTGGGCGAGGAACCGCCGCAGGCTGTAGAGCCCCTCCTGCCGCACGTGGGTGTCCATGGTGAAACCGGTGCGCCACCCGGCGGTGAGCAGGTGGACGCCCAGCTCGAAGTCCTCCAGCAGCGAGCCGCGCCACGGCTGCCCGGTGGGTCCGGCGATGGAGTCCAGCGCGGACAGCCTGGTGAACTGGCCGTTGCCGCCCATGGAGATGGTGCCGGTGACGCCGCGGGACAGCTGGATGGCGGCGATGGCGGTGCGGAACTCCAGGTCCTGCATGCGGACCAGCGCGGTGCCGAAGCGCCTGCGCCACCACGACCCGGAGGCCTGGGGGACGCCGGTGTTGCTCATCCGCACGTCGACCTGGACGGCGCCGACGCGGGGGTCGCCGAAGAGGTGGTCGGCGGCGCAGACCTCCAGGCAGTCGCGGGCCGGGCGCCCGTCGGCGTCGACGACCACGACGAGCACGCGGTCGGGGTCGGCGTGCCTGCCCATGGACAGCTTGAGCGCGCGGTAGGCGTCGTTGAGGGCGTCGCCCTTGCCGGTCCGCGCCAGCGGCAGCGCCCGGCTGACCAGGTGGATGTGGGTGTCCTCGACGCCACCGCCCTCCTGCCACAGCCGCACGACGGTGGCGGTGCCGTCGTCGGAGGCGTCGTCGACGACCCACACGTGCGCGGTGGGGAAGTTCATCCGCAGGTACGCGAGGGTGTCGCCGATGACCGCCTCCTCGTCGCGGCACGGCACCAGGAAGTGCCACTCGTAGTCGCCGGGCCTGCCCGCGGGGGCGGGGCGGTGCCGCAGGTACGGCACGACGATCACGAGCACGTAGGTGACGAACGCGACCGACATCGTCAGCGCGAGGGCCTGGGTGAACCCCAGCAGCACGTCCAGGCTCGACGTCATCCGCGGGTGGCCAGCCTGGCGAACAGCACGAGCGCGGCGGCGCCGCCCAGGACGCTGACCATCGACCCGAGCAGGGTGTGGCCCCAGTAGTAGCCGGTGTCGGTGCCCAGCCACTCCACCAGTCCGGCCAGCGCGAGCACGCGCACCTGGTTCACCACCACGACGGCCACCGCGGCGACGCCGACGGCGAGCAGCACCCGCCGCGCGACCCGCGGCCGCAGCGCGACCATGACCGCGCCGATCACCAGCAGCGGCAGCACCAGGAACGCCGACGTGCACTCCGGCGTCATCCGCAGGCCCAGCGGCGTGCCCGAGTGGAGTCCGAAGTAGACGGTCTGGCGCTCGGCGACCACCGCGACGCCGTCCGGGTCGACGGCCCCGAGCAGCAGGCCGGACACCGAGATCTCGGCGTCGCGGTAGGCGCGGTTCGCGAACACCAGGGCCGCGGCGACACCCAGGAGGGCTACGACGACCACCCGGCTCGGCAGGTCGGTGCGACGGGCCGCCGGGGAATCCGCAAGCGCCACCCCAGGTTCCTTTCAGCCATTGGAGAAAGCCCGAAAGAGGTACTGACTGGCCATCGGCCGGTCCTATCCCGAACAAAACCCCCGGATCGGGTGACCAAATCGGGCCGGTTCGAGCTAACCGTCCACTTTGGGTGGCTCCGACTGGGCGATCCGGGTGTACGCCGTCACTCCTTACGGTCAGCAACCCTTAATACGACGGTGTGTCCGCCGATGGGTAATTGCTGGCCACCGAGGTGTGGAGAGCGCTGCCCCGGTCGTGACCCCACCCGCGGATCACCCTTGTCCGGGACGCGGACGGGAAAGGGAGCTGTCATGCGTGTTCGTCCTCATCGGGCGTCGACCTCGGCGCGGAGGGGTTGCCTCGCCGTGCTGGCCGCCACCGCCGCGCTGCTGATCGGCGCGGTGCCCGCGTCGGCGGCGCCGGGGGACGCGTCCGCCCACGGCGTCAAGCTCGCCCTGTCGCTGCAGGGCAGCAAGGCCGCGTCGGCGGGCCCGTTCGCGGCCTCCGACGCGAACGGGCCGAGCACCAACACGTTCGCGGGCGTCGAGGTGCCCGGCGTGCTGAAGACCGGCGCCGTCAACACCTCCGCCTCCCGCGACGACAAGACCGGCGGGGTGTACGCCAACGCGAGCACGGCGGACGTGCGGGTCGACCTGCTCAAGTCGGTGACCGGCGGGATCACCGCCGCGGTCGTCGAGGCCGACTGCCAGGCGACGCAGAAGGGCCTGTCCGGCAAGACGAAGCTCGTCGGCGCCGACCTCGGGACGCTCGGCGTGGTGGGCTCCGACCCGGCGCCGAACACGACTGTCGACGTGGAGCTCGTCGGCGTCGACATCGCGCACGTCGTGTTCAACGAGCAGGTGCACAACGCCGACGGCAGCCTCACCGTCAACGCGGTCCACGTGGAGCTGGTCGGCGGTGTGCTCGGCTCGATCGGCACGGGCGACCTCGTGCTGTCGTCGGCCACCTGCGGCCCCGCGGGCCTGCCCATCCCGCTGGCGTCCGGCGCCGGGCTGTGGGTCAGCCTCGGACTGCTCGCGGTGTCCGCGGTCCCGGTCGGCGCGGTCGCCATCCGCCGGTACCGGTCCGACGACCCCAACGCGCTCTGACCGGCTGAGGAGCACGGCATGTACAAGGTCCCCGGCAGCGGGGTCGCCATCGGCACGGGTGTCGGGTCGCTCGCCGCGACCGGCGCGAACGTGACGTGGTGGCTCGCCGCCGCACTGGTGCTGCTGGTGGTGGGCGGCCTCCTCCTGCACGCGACCCGCAGGCGCAAGGCAGCGCGCGCACCCCGGTAGCCCGCGGGCGTCCCGGCCGGATCGCCCCGTCCGGCCGGGACCCCGCACCCCTGGAAGGAGAACGGTGACCAAGGAAATCCTGCTGCTGGCCGGGACGAGGCCCGAGGCGGTCAAGATCGCGCCGGTCGCGCTCGCGCTGGCGGACCACGCGGTGCTGCGGCCGTTCATCGTCCACAGTGGACAGCACGCCGACATGGTCGGCCAGGCGCTGGAGGCGTTCGGCCTCGCGCCGGACGCGACGCTGGAGGTGCCGCGCGCCGGTGGTGGCCAGGCCGAGCTGATCGCGGGCCTGTTACCCCGGTTCGACCGCGTGCTCGCCGAACGCGCGCCCGCCGCCGTCGTGGTCCAGGGCGACACCGCGACCACGCTGGCGGGCGCGCTCGCCGCGTTCTGGCGCGGGATCCCGGTGGCGCACCTGGAAGCGGGCCTGCGCACCGGCGACCTCGCCGGGCCGTTCCCCGAGGAGGGGACCCGGCAGATGATCTCCCGGATCGCCTCCCTGCACCTCGCGCCGACCGACGAGGCGGCCAGCGCGCTGAGCGCGGAACGCCCGCCGGGCAGCGACATCGTGGTCACCGGCAACACCGTCGTCGACGCCGTGCTCCGCGTCGCCGCGGCCGGGCTGCCCGCCAAGGACCCCGACCTGGCCGCGCTGGAGGAGGAGCTCGACGGGACCGGCGGCAGGCTCGTGCTGGTCACGGTGCACCGCCGCGAGTCGTGGGGCGCGCCGCTGCACCGGGTGCTGCACGCCGTGCGGTCCATCGCCGACCGCCACCCCGACATCCGGATCCTGCTGCCCGCGCACCCGAACCCGGTGGTGCGCGCGCAGGTCCGCGAAGTGCTCGGCGGCCACCGCGGCATCGTGATCACCGAGCCGCTGGACTACTCCGACCTGGTGCGCGCGCTGGTCCGCGCCGCGCTGGTGCTCACCGACTCCGGCGGAATCCAGGAGGAGGCGCCGTCGTTCGGCGTGCCGGTCCTGGTGCTGCGCGACTCGACCGAGCGGATGGCCGCCGTCGAGGCGGGCAGCGCGTGGGTGGTGGGCACCGACCCGACCCGGATCCTCGCCGAGGCGGGCTGGGTGCTGGGCTCCCGGCTGCGCCTCCCGTTGGGCCGCAACCCCTTCGGCGACGGGCTCGCCGCGGGCCGGGTGCGGGCGGCGCTGGAGCGCATGCTCGGGCTGGTGCCCGTGACCAAGCCGATCCGCTGGCGCGACCAGCTGGTGGTCAGCGGGTGAGGATTCAGTCAACTCCTGGCCCTTGCGCCCGCGAAGGCGGGTGGTCGTCGAGGTAATCCGCGAACGCGTTCCGTGACCAGCAGCTCGCTGTGCTCCCGGTCGGGTACTGCACGTGCCCCGACGGGTGACATGGGGTGCCGAGCTGTTACCGGCGGGCCCATCCCGATGGAGGGTGGAGCCGCCGGTGTCCGGCGTTCCGGGCCCGGCGGCAGAATTCTCGGAAGGGGAGCACCAGATGAACAGCACCACGGCGCGGCGCGCGGGGTTGGTGGCGGTCGGACTCGTCACCGGGCTGCTCGCGTCCACGGCACCCGCCTCGGCCGCGAGCCCGGCCGGGACCGCCTCGGTGGGCTTCGTCGACTTCACCAAGGCGGGGCGGCAGGTCTCGTTGCCGACCCAGGCGCCCTGCGCGGTCGACGGGGCCACGTCGGGCTCCGCGCCCGCCGTGAACGACCAGCCGGGCCTGAGGTTCGGCGGCGGCACGTCGTCGTGCACCACCAAGGCCGTCGACGGCGACCGCACGGAGACGACCTCGGAGGCCACCGGCCAGTCGTTCGAGCTCTCCGCCCTGATGTCCCAGGGCGGACCGCGGCTCAAGATCGGCTCGTGGAAGGCCGTCTGCGTCGGCAAGGAGACCGGCACCGACGCGGGGTGGCAGCTCGGCGGCATCTCCGGCTTCAGCGGTCTGCCGAGCCAGATCCCGAGCAACTACGTGCACCAGGTCAAGAGCTCGAAGGGCGTCGTCCTGGCGAACGTGACCTTCAGCGAGGTGGTGCTGCCCGAGCCCAACGACGGCGGCATCGGCATCAACGCCGTGCACTTCCGCTTCACGCCCGAGTCGGACGTGACCGGCGAGATCGTGCTCGGCGCGGCGGCCTGCTCGCCGACGCCGTAGCTCAGCCGACGCGGGGGTCGCCGCTCAGCACGACCCCCGCGTCGCGCAACCTCCCCAACGCGCTGTCCACGGTGGCCGCGGCCACGCCCGCGGTGAGGTCGAGCAGCACGGTCGTGGCGAACCCGGCCCGCGCGGCGTCGATCGCGGTCGCCCGCACGCAGTGGTCGGTGGCGATGCCGACCACGTCGACCCGGTCCACGTCGTGCACCCGCAGCCAGTCGGTGAGCTGCTCACCGGTGCCGCTGGTGCCCTCGAAGCCCGAGTACGCGGCCGCGTAGGCGCCTTTGGAGAACACCGCCCGCACCGCGGTGACGTCCAGCTCGGGGTGGAACGAGGCCCCGGCCGTCCCGGCGACGCAGTGCACCGGCCAGGAGTCGACGTAGTCGGGCGTCTCGCTGAAGTGGTCGCCGGGGTCCACGTGGTAGTCCCTGGTGGCGACGACGTGGTCGTAGTCGCTCGCGGCGATGTGCGCGGACACCGCGGCCGCGACGGCGGCCCCGCCCGCCACGGCCAGCGAACCGCCTTCGCAGAAGTCGTTCTGCACGTCCACGACGATCAGCGCCTTGGTCACAAGCACTCCTTCACAGGAACGTGGTCGGGATCGCGGGCTCGCCGCGGGACAGCTTCAGGCCCTCCCACGGCACGCTGACGAGCGCCGCCCGCAGTCGTTCGCGGCTCTGGGCCAGCGTGGCCACCTCGCCCGCCGGTTGTCCACCGCGCAACAGGGGGACCTGGAGCAGCCGGTCGTGCTCGTCGAGGTCGGGCTGGTGGTCGAACGGGAACACGACCTCCTCCAACGAGGTGCCGGTGTCCTTGTGCTTGCGCAGCGCGCCCTTGCGGCCGCCGCGCGACTCCTTGTGCGAGCTGCGCTTGGCGACCGGCCGCCCGTCGACCTCGACGAGCTTGTAGACCATGCCCGCCGTCGGGGCGCCGGACCCGGTGACCAGCGAGGTGCCGACGCCGTAGGAGTCGACCGGTTCGGCGCGCAGCGCGGCGATCGAGTACTCGTCGAGGTCGCCGGACACCACGATGCGGGTGTTCTTGGCGCCCAGCGAGTCCAGCTGCTCACGGGCCTGCCGGGCGAGCACGCCCAGGTCGCCGGAGTCGATCCGCACCGCGCCCAGCCCCGGCCCCGCGGCCCGGACGGCGAGCTCGATGCCGTTGGTGATGTCGTAGGTGTCGACCAGCAGCGTGGTGTCCGCGCCCAGCGCCTCGACCTGGCTGCGGAACGCCTCCTCCTCGCTGTCGTGCAGCAGCGTGAAGGCGTGCGCGCAGGTGCCCGCGGTCGGGATCCCGTGCCTGCGCCCGGCCTCCAGGTTCGACGTCGCGGTGAACCCGGCCAGGTACGCGGCGCGCGCCGCGGCGACGGCGGCCTCCTCGTGGGTGCGCCGGGAGCCCATCTCGATCATCCGGCGGCCGTTGGCGGCGCCGACCATGCGGGCCGCGGCCGAGGCGATCGCGCTGTCGTGGTTGAGGATCGACAGCGCCAAGGTCTCCAGCACGACGCCGACGCCGAAGGACGCCCGCACCGACAGGACGGGGGAGCCGGGGAAGTACAGCTCGCCCTCGGGGTAGCCGTCGACCTCGCCGGTGAACTCGTAGTCCGCGAGCCACGCCAGCGTGCGGTCGTCGACGACGCCGGTCCTCTCGAGCACGTCCAGCTCGGCCTCGCCGAAGCGGAAGTCGCGGATCGCGTCGAGCAGCCTGCCGGTGCCCGCGACCACGCCGTAGCGCCTGCCCTCCGGCAGCCTCCGGGCGAAGACCTCGAAGACGCACGGCCGGTCCGCCGTGCCGTCGCGCAACGCGGCGGCCAGCATCGTCAGCTCGTAGTGGTCGGTGAGCAGCGCTGTCGACATGAGCCGAGAGCCTAAGCGGGGCCCGCGCACATCCGCAGCGGAAAGCCCCTATGGGGTGCGCCACCCCCGGCGTGCCCCTCCGGGCACCACGGGTACGTGGGCCATGACACCATTGGCGGTATGACCACGCCCGTCGAGCATGAACGGACGCAGGTTGAGCCGGCAGGCGTGGAGGTCCGCGCCGAGGACAGACCATGGCAGGCCGTGGTCTGGAACGACCCGGTGAACCTGATGTCCTACGTGACGTACGTGTTCCAGAAGCTGTTCGGCTACAGCAGGGACAAGGCGACGAAGTTGATGTTGGACGTGCACCACAAGGGCCGGGCGATCGTGTCCTCGGGGACGAAGGACAAGGTCGAGGCGGACGTGGCGAAGCTGCACGCCGCCGGGCTCTGGGCGACCATGCAGCGCGCGTCGTGAGGAAGTGGACCCGCGACGGGGAGGTCGTCGTCGGCCGGTTCGACCGCCAGGAGGCGGCGGTGGTCCGCGGTCTGGTCAGCCAGATCCAGGACATGCTGCTGGCGCGCGCCGACGAGGCCCCGCAGGACGAGCTGTCCGAGCTGACCGGCATCCGCACCGGGCCGTCGACGGCGCCGGACGACCCGATCCTCGGCCGCCTGCTGCCCGACTTCCACCGGCTCGACCCGGACGCGCCCGACCCCGGTGACCTCGACTCCGCCGCGGCCCTGCGCTCGCTGCACGAGCCGGAGCTGCTGGACCTCAAGACCGGGACGGCGGGTGTCGTGCTGGACACCTGCCCGCCCGAGGGCGGTGAGGTCCGGCTGCTGCCCGAGCAGGCCGAGGCGTGGCTCGCGTCGATCAACGACGTGCGGCTGGCACTGGGCACGGCGCTGGACGTGAACGAGGACATGCCGGACGAGCTGCCGCCCGACGACCCGCGCTCCCCGCACCTCGGCGTCTACCACTGGCTGACCTGGGTGCAGGAGACGCTCATCGAAGCCGTCATGTCGTGATCCCCGGCGTGGTCGTCGGCCGCGACGGCGGGGTCACCGTCGTGCTCGTGCCCGAGGGCGCGGTGGCGGGTGTGGACACCCGCGGGGCGCCGACGGGCACGCGGGAGCTGGACCTGCTCGACCCGCCGAACCTCGTGCGGGAGGTCCACGCCGTGTGCGTGGTCTCCGGCGGTCCGCTGGGACTCGCGGGCGCCGACGGCGTGGTCCGCTGGCTCGCCGAGCGCCACCGCGGCCTGCCCGTCGGCACCGAGCCGCACGAGGTCGTGCCGCTGGTGCCCGCCGCGGCCGTGGCCGACGGCCCGCCGTCGACCTCCGCCGAGGGGTACGCGGCCTGCTCGGCGCCGGTCGACCTCGGCGCGTCCACCGCGGTGGGCGAGCACACCGTGGCCGGGTTCGCGCTGGCCGGGGTGGCGGTCGTCGTGACCGACGCGGTGCTGACCAAGGCCGAGTGCCGCCGCCTGGCGATGTCCGGCCACGACGCCCTGGTCCGCGCGGGCCACCGGGGCCCGGCGACGGTGTTCGCGCTCGCCACCGGACGCCGCGAGCTCGCCTCCCCGCTCGACCTCGACGGGCTGTGCACCGCCGTCTCCGACGTGCTCGAACCGGTGTAGTGCGGGTTCTCACACGGTAGGACGCCTTCCGCCACCACGTAGGATGGAGGCGTGTTGGTGATTCGTCGTGACCTGGTGGACGCGATGGTGGCGCACGCCCGTCGTGACCACCCCGACGAGGCGTGCGGCCAGATCGCCGGGCCCGAGGGCTCCGACCGCCCCGAGCGGTTCGTCCCCATGCTCAACGCCGAGCGCTCGCCGACCTTCTACCGCTTCGACGCGACCGAGCAGCTCAAGGTGCACCGCGAGATGGAGCGCAACGACGAGGTGCCGGTGGTCGTCTACCACTCGCACACGGCCACCGAGCCGTACCCGTCGCGCACCGACATCTCCTACGCCCAGGAGCCCGACGCGCACTACGTGCTGATCTCCACCAGGGATCCCGAGGAGCACGAGCTGCGCTCGTACCGGATCGTGGACGGCGTGGTGACCGAGGAACCGGTGCAGGTGGTGGAGTCGTACATGTTCGCCCACACCGGTGTCGACGACACCCCCGACGGTTCCTGAGCGCGTCCTCGCACGTTCGTCCCCGTTGTTCCCTCCCGGAGGTTCCAGCATGGCCATCACCGTCTCCATCCCCACCATCCTGCGCACCCACACCGGTGGGCAGAAGTCCGTCGAGGCCGCGGGCACCACGCTCGCCCAGGTCATCGACGACCTGGAGGCCAACCACGGCGGCCTGAAGTCCCGCCTGGTCAAGGAGGGCTCGCTGCACCGGTTCGTGAACGTCTACGTCAACGACGAGGACGTCCGCTTCTCCGGTGGGCTCGAGGCCGCCGTCAAGGACGGCGACAACGTCACGATCCTCCCGGCCGTCGCGGGCGGCTGACCCACTGTGGCCCGGTACGACTCGCTGCTCGACGCGCTCGGCGACACCCCGCTGGTCGGTCTCCCCAGGCTCTCGCCGTCGGAGGACGTCCGGATCTGGGCGAAGCTGGAGGACCGCAACCCGACCGGCTCGATCAAGGACCGGCCCGCGCTGGCCATGATCGAGGCGGCGGAGCGGGACGGGCTGCTGACACCGGGCTGCACGATCCTGGAGCCCACCTCGGGCAACACCGGGATCGCGTTGGCGATGGCCGCGAAGCTCAAGGGCTACGGCCTGGTGTGCGTGATGCCGGAGAACACGTCGGTGGAGCGCAAGCAGCTGCTCCAGGCGTACGGGGCGAGGATCGTGTACTCGCCCGCCGCGGGCGGCTCCAACCAGGCCGTGGCGAGCGCCAAGGAGCTGGCCAAGCAGAACCCGGACTGGGTGATGCTCTACCAGTACGGCAACCCCGCCAACGCGCTCGCGCACTACAACGGCACCGGGCCGGAGATCCTGCGCGACCTGCCGGGCATCACGCACTTCGTCGCCGGGCTGGGCACGACGGGCACGCTCGTCGGCGTCGGCCGGTACCTGCGCGAGAAGAAGCCGGACGTGCAGGTCATCGCCGCCGAACCGCGCTACGGCGAGCTCGTCTACGGCCTGCGCAACCTCGAAGAGGGCTTCGTGCCGGAGCTGTACGACGCCTCCGTGCTCACCGGCCGCTACTCGGTCGGCTCCTACGACGCCCTGCGCCGCACCCGTCAGCTGCTGGAGTCCGAAGGCATCTTCGCGGGCATCTCCACCGGGGCCATCCTGCACGCCGCGCTCGCCGTGGCGGAGAAGGCGGCGGGTACCGGCGACCAGGCTGACGTGGTGTTCATCGTGGCCGACGGCGGGTGGAAGTACCTGTCCACCGGGGCCTACTCGGGCACGCTCGACGAGGCGTCGGAACGCCTCGACGGTCACCTTTGGGCCTGATCGTCGCGTTCGTCGCGGTTATCCTCCTCCGGTGAAGATCACCGTGCTCGGCTGTTCGGGGAGCGTGCCGGGCCCTGGTCTCCCGACGTCGGGCTACCTCGTCGAGGCCGACGGCCTCCGGCTGGTGGTCGAGCTCGGTGGCGGCACGTTCCGCAACCTCCAGCGGCACTGCTCGCCGTTCGACCTCGACGCGCTGCTGCTGTCGCACCTGCACCTCGACCACTGCGCGGACTTCGCGGCCCTCACGACGTTCCGCCGCCACCACCCCCGTCCGCCCTACGACCCGAGGGAGCGCAGGCTGCCGGTGCACGCCCCGGCTGGGGCGCCCGAACGGCTCGCCCACGCGCACGCCGCGAGCCGGGAGGACCCGGAGTCGCTGGAGGACGTGTTCGACTTCCTCCCGTTGCGGCCCGGCGCGTTCCGGCTCGGGCCGTGCACCGTCGAGGTGGCGCCGATGCGGCACATCTGCGAGGCGTACGGGTTCCGGATCGAGTGCGGCGGCCGGTCGCTGGTGTTCTCCGGCGACACGGCGGTGTGCCCGGAGCTGGTGGAGCTCGCCAGGGGAGCGGACGTGCTGCTCGCCGACACGGCGTGGGTCGACCGCGGCAGCAGGCCGGACAACCTGCACATGAGCGGCCGGGAGGCGGCGGGCGTCGCGGTCGAGGCGGGGGTGGGCCGGTTGCTGCTCACCCACGTGCTGCCCTGGTCCGACCGCGACGCCGTGCTCGCCGACGCCGCGAGCGTCTTCCCCGACCGCTCGTCGCTCGTCGAGCTGGACGGCGTCTACGACGTGTAGTTCTTACGCGGCAACGGTGTCCGACCACTCGATGTGGTGCCGCTGCTCCAGGCCGAGCATCTTCTCCGGGGTGAGGAACGTCTTCATCGCGAGCGGCATCACCAGACCCATCACGGCGCTCGCGACGGGGCCGAAACCCTTGGTGTTGTTGGTCTTCGCGGCCCGTGCGGCCACCTTCTCCACCCGCGGTCGGCGCAGCCGCTCGTAGGCGGCGAACGCGCTGGGCACGTCCGGCAGGTCGCGCAGGCACCGGGCGAGCTGCACGGCGCTCTCGGCGGCCAGCGACGCGCCCTGGCCCGAGCTGGACGACGGCGCGTGCGCGGCGTCGCCGACGAGCACCACGCGGCCGCGGTGCCAGGTCGTGACCCTCGGCAGGATCTCCATCGACCCGAACGCGCACAGCCGCGCGGGATCGGTGTGCGCCAACAGCTCCCGGCCCGGCACGTCGTCGGCGTAGACCTCGCGGAGCCGGTCGAGCCACTGCCGCGCGGGCACCGCGCGCGCTTCGGCGGAGCTCATCCTGGCCTGGTGCGGCAGGTTGCCGAACCACGACGTGCGGCCGTCGGGCTGGATCCAGTAGCCGAGGAAGGCCCGCCTGCCGAACACGAAGTAGGTGGCGTCCGGCGCGGCGGGCACCGAGATGTCGGCGGCCGCCCCGAAGTTGAGCAGCGGCACGTGCGACGGGCCCGCCGCGGCCGGGTCGATCAGCGTCCGCACGGTCGAGTTGATCCCGTCCGCGCCGACCAGCACGTCCGCGGTCGCGCTGGTCCCGTCGGCGAACCGGGCGGTGACGCCGGTCGGGCTCTCGTCCACGCCGACCAGCCGCTTGCCGTGCTCGGTCCGCACGCCTTCCGCGGCGGCGTGGTCGTGCAGCGCCCGGTACAGCTCGGAGCGCCACATCGTCCGGCTCGGCTCCAGGTCCGGCAGCGCCTCGAACTCGGCGAGCACCCGGCCCCGGCCGTTGGCCATCACGGTGCGCCGCATCGGCAGCCCGACGGCCTTGACGGCCTCCGCCGCCCCGATGGTCGCCAGCGCGTCCAGCCCGTTCGGCGCCACGGTCAGCTGCCCGCCGATCCCGTCGGCCGTGGTCGCGTACGCCTCGTACACGGTCGCGTCCACGCCCGCCTTGCGCAGCGCCAACGCCGTCACCGGGCCCGCGAGCCCGCCACCGACGACGAGCGCGGTCCTGACTCCACTCATGTCTCCCCCTCGAACATCTCCTGCCACTTCCGGACGTACTCCGGCTTCCCGAGCTGCTCGACGAGGGTCGTGACGAAGCGGATCTCGGCGTCGAGCACGGCGAGGCGGTACTCCTCCTCCACCACGAACACCCACTCCAGGCCGCCGTCGACGGAGGCCTTGACGTCGGCGCGGATCTCCTCGGTCTCCAGGGTCAGCGCGTCCCTGCGCCTGCCGAGCAGCTCGACCGCCTCGGCGGGCGGCAGCACGACCAGCAGCGACAGCGCGACCCCGAACTTCGGGAACTCGTGCTCCGGCCGGGCGACCAGGTCCCGCAGCCAGTCGTAGAGCTCGGCCTTCCCGTCCTCGGTGAGCGCGTAGATCGTCCGCTCCGGCCGCTGGGTGTCCCGGACCGTCCCGTCCTCGCTGATGAACCCGGCCTTCGCCAGCTGCTCCACGACCATGTAGAGCGAGCCGCGGGTGTACTTGATGTTGCGGCCCTTGTCCTGCAGCGTCAGCCGCCGCCCGATCTCGTACGGGTGCAGGGGCCCCATCAGCAGCTGGGCGAGCACCGCCAGCGCGAGCGGGTTCGACACCTTGCGCCTCTTCGCCACGACATCCTCATCTCGTAGTCAGGATCGACTATCCATGCTCGACTAGTCAGTGTCAACTATTTTGAACCGCGCGCTCGTCCGCGGGACGGGCAAGGGGGAGCGGTCAGCCCGCGAACGCGCTCGACGGCAGGCCGACGCCGACACCGGGCAGGACCAGCACGGAGCCGGACAGCGGCCGGGCGGCCAGCGCGCCCTCGTCGAGACCCGTCCGCGCGGACGTCACGTACAGGTCGGTGTAGTCGTCACCGCCGAAGCAGCACGCGGTGGGCTGGTCGACCGGCAGCGGGATCTCGCGGTCCAACCGGCCGTCGGGGGTGTACCGGCGCACCGCGGCCCCGCCCCACAGCGCCACCCAGACGCAGCCGTCGGCGTCCACGGTCAGGCCGTCCGGGCCACCCGCGGTGCCCTCGATCGCGCACAGCGGCCGCCGCGCCTTGGCCTCGCCGGTCTCGACGTCGTAGTCCAGGACGTCGATCCGCTTCTCCGGGGTGTCGATGTAGTACATCAGCGTGCCGTCGGGGCTCCAGCCGATGCCGTTGCTGATGGTCACCTCGTCCAGCACCACCTTCGCGGCGCCGGTCGGCTCCACGCGGGCCAGCCAGCCGCCGCCCGCGCCCTCGTCGTAGCGCATGGTGCCCGCCCACAGCCTGCCCGCGGCGTCGACGGCGGCGTCGTTGCCGCGCACGCCGTCGCGCGCCCAGTAGACGAGCCACGTCTTGGTGCCGTCGCGGTCGACCAGCGCGACGCCCTCGGCCAGGTTCAGCACCAGCCCGCCCATGACCCGCGGCTTGGCCGCCCCGACGTGCTGGGGGACGGTCAGCACCGCGTCGTCGTCGCGCGAGGGCGCGTAGCGGTGCACCTCCCCGGCCAGGATGTCCACCCACAACAGGGTGGAGCTCGCCCGGTCCCAGGTAGGTCCTTCGCCCAGTTCGGCCTGGATGCGCACCGCTACGTCGATCGACACGGGCCCACCTTAGGCGGACCTGCCCTTTTTCCCCGCGCCGCACGTAACCTGGTGAGGTGGACTCGACACGGGTGCAGGCTCCGAGGCAGCTCTCCAGGCGGATCATCCCGCCGCAGCCGCTGCTGTCCGCGGCGGTCGTCGCGGGTTTCGTCGGGCTGCTGTTCGTGATCGAGGCGGTGGACACCGCGCTCGGGCACACGCTCGACGGCGACGGCGTGATCCCGCGCGACTTCAGCCAGTGGGACAACCTGATCTGGTACCCGCTGCTGCACGGCGGCTGGAGCCACCTGACCGGCAACGCGGTCCCGCTGCTGATCCTCGGCTTCCTGGCGACCTCGGGCGGGCTCAAGCAGTTCTCGCAGATCACGGTCGTCATCTGGCTGACCAGCGGGCTGGGCGTCTGGATCTTCGGCTCGCCCGCGAGCCACATCGGCGCGTCCGGGCTGATCTTCGGCTACCTGGCGTTCCTGCTGGTGCGCGGCATCTTCGCGCGCAGCCCGCTGCAGATCCTGGTGGCCGTCGCGGTGTTCACCGCGTACGGCTGGGCGCTGTGGGGCGTGCTGCCCGGCCAGCCCGGGGTGTCCTGGGAGGGCCACCTGTTCGGCGCGCTCGGCGGCATCCTGGCCGCGTGGGGCGTGGCCAGGGACGCGCGCCGCGTGCCCGCCGCGCCGCCAGCTAGCCTCGGGATGTGACTTCAGCGGACGACCCGATCGGCATCTTCGACTCCGGTGGCGGCGGGCTCACCGTCGCGCGGGCGATCATGGAACAGCTGCCCGCCGAGCGGATCCGGTACATCGGCGACACCGCGAACGGCCCGTACGGCCCGCTGCCGATCGCCGAGGTCCGCAAGCACGCGCTGGCGCTGGCCGACCGGCTGGTGGCCGACGGCGCCAAGATGATCGTGATGGCCTGCAACACCGCGTCCGCGGCCTGCCTGCGCGACGCCCGCGAGCGCTACGACGTGCCCGTGGTCGAGGTGATCGTCCCGGCCGTGCGGCGCGCGGTCACCACCACCCGCACCGGTCGGATCGGCGTGATCGGCACCGTCAGCACGATCAACTCCGGCGCCTACCAGGACTCCTTCGCCGCCGCCCGCGACGTCGAGGTGACCGCCGTGGCGTGCCCGCGGTTCGTCGACTTCGTCGAGCGCGGCACCACCTCCGGCCGCCAGGTGCTCGGGCTGGCGCAGGGGTACCTGGAGCCGTTGCAGCAGGCCGACGTCGACACCCTCGTGCTCGGCTGCACGCACTACCCGCTGCTGACCGGCGTCCTCCAGATCGTGATGGGGGAGCAGGTCACGCTCGTGTCCAGCGCCGAGGAGACGGTCAAGGACGTCATGCGGGTGCTCACCGAGCGCGACCTGTTCCGCGAGGGCGAACCCGACCAGCTGTTCAGCTGCACCGGCCCGCTGGCCCCGTTCACCAAGCTGGCCAGGCGGTTCCTACCCCAACTGGGTGTCACTTCGTTTCACACCACGGGGTGACGTGCGAGGCTCGCACGCGTGCTCCTGACCATTCTCGGCTGCTCAGGCGGCTTACCCGGACCCGACGCCGCCGCGTCGGGTTACCTCCTCGAGGCCGACGGCTTCCGGCTCGTCGTCGACCTCGGCAGCGGCGCGCTCGCCGCGCTCCAGACCCGGTGCGACGCGTTCGAGGTCGACGCGCTGCTGCTGTCGCGCCTGTGCCCCGACCACTGCAGCGACCTCACGGCGCTGACCGTGCTGCGCCGCTACCACACGCACCCGCCCTACGACACGACCGCGCGCCGGCTGCCCGTGCACGCCCCCGGCGAGGCGCCGGACCGGTTCGCCAGGGCCTACGCCGAGAACGCCGACGAGCTGGCGCGGACCGACCTGTCGGACGTCTTCGACTTCCGGCCGCTGGACGACGGCACCATCCACATCGGACCGTTCGAGGTCGTCGCCGCCCGCGCGGGCCACGGCCGGGCGTTCGGCTTCCGGATCACGGCGGGAGCGGCGTCGCTGGCCTACCCCGCGCTCAGTCCCGTGCTGCCCCTCGCGGCCGGGGTCGACCTGCTGCTGGCCGAGGCGGGCCGCACCGGCTGCCCGGTCGGCAGCTCGGCCACCGCCGCGGGCGTCCGCAAGGTCCTGCTCACGCACATCGAGCCGTGGACCGACCCGCAGACCGTGCTCACGCACGCGCGCGCCGGGTTCACCGGTCCGGTGGAACTCGCCCGGCAGGGGCGCAGCTACCGGATTGGCTAGCGGGCCCGGTGGGTACTCCAGCTACCCACCACATGGAGGACGAAACATGGCTACCGATGTCGTCGAGCTGATCCTGGCCGACCACCGCCGGTTCGAAGAGCTGTTCCGCGAGCTGCGGGACCGCACCGCCGACCGCACCGCCCTCCTGGGCGACCTCGCCGAGCTGCTCGTGGCGCACGCGGAGGCGGAGGAGTCGAAGGTCTACCCGGCGCTCAAGCGCTACAAGCAGGTCGACGACCACGAGGTCGACCACGGCGCCGAGGAGCACGCCGAGGGCCACCAGGCGCTGCTCGCGCTGATGGAGGTCTCCGACACCGAGTCCGAGGAGTGGGAGGACAAGCTCGAGGAGCTGGTCGAGGCCCTCAACCACCACGTGGACGAGGAGGAGCGGACCATCCTCAACGACGCCCGCGAGCAGGTCGCCGAGGAGCGCCGCGCCGAGCTGGGCAAGGACTTCGTCGAGGAGCGCCAGGAGCGCATCGCCGACGGCTGCGGCGACATCGAGTACGTCCGCAGGCTGGCCAAGGCCACCGCCGACCGGATCGACTAGCTTCGGCGGTGTGTCGAACGTAGAGGTGCGCCGGGTCGGTCAGCACAGCTTCGTCGCGTCCAACGGGCGCGGCGCCGAGGTCCGGATCGGGCGCAAGGACCAGGACGGGTCCTTCAGCCCGGTCGAGCTGCTGCTGGCCGCCGCGGCGGGGTGCGCCGCCGTGACGGCCGAGACGCTGATCACCCGTCGGGCGGGCGAGTTCACGGCGCGCGCCGACCACGTGCAGGCCGAAGGCGCGCACGAGGTCGGCACCGTGCCGGTGTCGCTGGACTACGACCTGTCCGGGTTGGACGACGCCCAGCGCGCGGCGCTGGAGTCCGTGGTGCGCCGAGCTGTCGACCAGCTGTGCACGGTCACGCGCACGCTGAAGCGCTCGGCCACCACGCCCCTGTCGCTGCCCTAGGACCTGTCCTCGGCGGGCGGTCCGGGGGCAGCCGCCCGCTGCCCCGCCTTGACGACGGAACTCCCCGGCAGCGGTTCGTGGTCCCGTACTAGCCGGCGCCGACGCCGTCCCACACGGCCGTGGCGCCGCTGTGTCCGATCCGGACGGTCTCCACCGTGCTCGCGACGCCCGCGAGCACCACCAGCACCGACATCGCGATCGCGATGCGCCGCCACGTCTTCGGGACGTCCGGCGACTCCGCCGCGGCCGTGCGCTCGCGGTCGGCGAGGCGGCCCGCGACCACCAGCAGCACCACGGCCACCAGGAAGCCCAGCGCGAACGGCAGCAGGTCGTTGCCCAGCTCCGCGTGCTTCGCGATCAGCGGGTTGTCCAGGTTCTCCAGCTTCTTCTGCAGCTGCTCACCGGCCTCCTGGGCCAGTGGGACCGCCCCCACGCCCGCCACGGTCAGCGCGAGCACGGGCCAGGCGTACTTGCGCCGCCACTGCGGCCGGACCGCCAGCGCGATCGCGCCCACCGCCGCCAGCGGCAGCAGGACCACCACGGCGTGGACCAGAAGGGGGTGCGCCGGTATCCCGTCGAGCGTCACCAGGTCGTCTGCGAGTGCCATGCCTCTCCCTACGCCGGTGGGCCGTCCCTTGGTTCACCTGGCGAGCACCTTAGGGTAGTGACGTGCTGAGGACCGATGGCAGGAACGACGACGTGCTGCGCGACATCCGGATCACCCGCGGCTACCAGCAGTGGCCTGCTGGCTCCGTGCTGGTGGAGTTCGGCAACACCAGGGTGCTGTGCGCCGCGAGCGTGACCGAGGGCGTCCCGCGCTGGCGGGCGGGCTCCGGGCTGGGGTGGGTGACGGCCGAGTACGCGATGCTGCCGTCCGCCACGCACAGCCGCAGCGACCGCGAGTCCGTGAAGGGCAGGATCGGTGGCCGCACCCACGAGATCAGCAGGCTGATCGGCCGCTCGCTGCGCGCCTGCATCGACCTCGCCGCTCTCGGCGAGAACACCAT
This sequence comes from Umezawaea tangerina, assembly GCF_003002815.1. Classification (GTDB taxonomy): domain Bacteria; phylum Actinomycetota; class Actinomycetes; order Mycobacteriales; family Pseudonocardiaceae; genus Umezawaea; species Umezawaea tangerina. Next base: position 197,298 of record NZ_PVTF01000014.1, read on the forward strand.
CGTGATCGACTGCGACGTCATCCAGGCCGACGGCGGCACCCGCACCGCCGCCGTGACCGGCGGTTACGTGGCGCTCGCCGACGCCATCACGTGGCTCGGCGCCGCGGGCCGCCTCGCCGACCCCAAGCCGTTGGCGTGCGCCGTGTCGGCCGTCTCGGTCGGCGTTGTGGACGGTCGCGTCCGGCTGGACCTCCCGTACGAGGAGGACTCGCGGGCGGAGGTCGACATGAACGTCGTCGCCACCGACGCGGGCACGCTCATCGAGGTCCAGGGCACCGGCGAGGGCGCCACCTTCGCCAGGTCCACTCTGGACAAGATGCTCGACTTCGCCCTCGCGGGCTGCGCCGAGCTCAACCGCCTCCAGGCCGAGGCGCTGGCCAAGCCCTACCCCGGCGTCCTCCCCGAGCCCAAGCCGAAGAAGTCCCGGTCGTGACCCGCCTCCTGCTGGCGTCCCGCAACGCCAAGAAGCTGGCCGAGCTGCGCCGCATCCTCGCCGCCGAGGGTCTCGACGGCATCGAGGTCATCGGCCTGGACGACGTGCCCGAGTTCCCGGAGGCCCCGGAGACCGAGCCGACGTTCGAGGGCAACGCCCTGGCCAAGGCCCGCGACGCCGCCGCCGCGACGGGCCTGCCGTCCGTCGCCGACGACTCCGGCATCGCCATCGACGCCCTCAACGGCATGCCCGGCGTCCTGTCGGCCCGCTGGTCCGGCGTCCACGGCGACGACCAGGCCAACGTCGACCTCGTCCTCAGCCAGCTCGGCGACGTCCCCGACGACCGCCGCGGCGGCGGCTTCGTGTGCGCCGCCGCACTGGTCGTGCCCGGCGGCGAGTCGACGGTCGTGCGCGGCGAGTGGCGCGGCACCATCGCCCGCGGCATGACCGGCACCAACGGCTTCGGCTACGACCCGATCTTCGTGCCCGAGGGCCACGAGGTCACCTCGGCGCAACTGAGCCCGGAGGAGAAGGACGCGCTGTCGCACCGCGGACGCGCGCTGAGGCTGCTGCTGCCGAACCTGAGGGCGTTGGCCTAGTCCGATCCTGGACGTGACCACCTGGCCCAGTTCGGCGGCCAGGGTGGTCCGGCAGACCGGTGACTCCCCCGTTCGCGGCCCAGAGGCTCGGACAGGGGAGTCACCACCGGCAAGGCGGCGTCCAGGTGGGGATCAGGCAGGAAGCTCGCGGAGCAGCTTGGCGACGTGGCCGGTCGCGCGGACGTTGTACATGGCCTTGGCGATCTTGCCCTCGGCGTCCACCAGGAACGTCGAGCGGATCACGCCGACCACGGTCTTGCCGTAGTTCTGCTTCTCGCCGTACGCGCCCCAGGCCGCCAGCACCGAGCGGTCCACATCGGACAGCAGGGGGAAGTTCAGGCCCTCGGCGGCGGCGAACTTGGCGAGCTTCTCGGGCTTGTCGGGGGAGATGCCGACGACGTCGTAGCCCGACTCGCCGAGCGTCCCGATGCTGTCGCGGAAGTCGCAGGCCTGCTTCGTGCAGCCGGGGGTGCTCGCGGCGGGGTAGAAGTAGACGACGACGGATCGGCCCAGGTAGTCCGACAGGGAGACCGGCTTGCCCTCGCTGTCGGGGAGGGTGAACGCCGGCGCCTGGTCGCCGGCGGAAAGGCGCTTCTGCTCGCTCATGCCGAAGACGCTACTCAGGCCTGGCCCTCGAAGGTCGCGCTGGGTTCCGCGTCGGCGGCGTTGGGCTCGACGGTGAGCTGCAGGTGCACCGCTTCCTTGGGCACGGCGAACGCGAGCGTGACGGTCGTGTCGCGGCCCGCGGGCAGCTCGCGCACGGCGGCGCCGATGCCGTTGAGGCCCTGCACCGAGTCGATGACCTCCTGGGCGGGCTTGCCGTCGACCACCGCGTGCACCGAGAGCTGCGCGGGGTGGTACTCGGACTTGCTGCCGTTGGAGATCGTCACGGTGAACACGGCCGTGCGCGGCGCCTGCGGGAACGCGGTCTCGCTGGGTTGCAGCGACCGGGGCTGGCCGATGGTGATCGACAGCCCGGTCGTCCACACGTGCTGCGCGCCGAACGCGGTGTACGGGGCGGCCGAGGGCGCGTCGGCGACACCACCGGCTCGCAACGCTGGGGTTTCCTTGGCCTGGGCGGCGGGCGCGCTGACGAGATCGGGGGCGCCCGCACATCCCGCCACGGCCATGGTCAGGCAGATGCCGACGGCCAGTTTGGCGAACTTCACGAACTCCCCTTTCCGCCCCGGCGGTGGGCGCGACTGCGACTGCCACCACCATGACGGTGTTTTGGGGAGTGCGGTGCGGATTCGGCCCCTTGATTCGCACCTGGTGCCTGGCTGTGGCCAAGACGTGATGACCAGCCGCCGACGGCGTGGTCGGCGCCACTGGGGGCGCCGGCCACGCCGATCGCGGCGGCGGCCGATATGTGGTGCTTCACCACGGACCCGGAGGTCCGCCAGTAAGTGAGCGCGTCGGGGGGCGTGCGCGCTCACTGGGGTCATCGCGCGTCGTGCGGCAGGTGCTACACCCTTCTGGCGGATTCACCCGTTCGGGTTAGTTGAGTAATCCTCACATCAGACGGTGACCGGATGACCCGCCAGCTCGCTGATGAGCTCGTAGGACCGGATCCGGTCGGCGTTGGAGTGCACCATGGTCGTGATCATGAGCTCGTCGGCCCGCGTGTCGTCGAGCAGCTTGGCCAGCCCGGCGTCCACGGTCTCCGGGTCGCCGATGACCATCGACGACGCCCTGTCCTCGATGAACATCCGCTCCAGGTCGCTGTAGGGGTACTCGGCGGCCTCCTCCGGCGTGGGGAACAGGCCGGGGTTGCCGCTGCGCAGCCGCAGGAACGACAGCGCGGCCGGACCGGAGATCCACCGGGCGTGCTCCATCGTGTCGGCGGCCATCACGGCGGCGCAGATCATCGCGTAGGGCTCGCTCAGCACGGCGGACGGCTTGAAGTTCTGCCGGTACAGGGCCAGCGCGGGCAGCGTGTTCTCCGCGCTGAAGTGGTGGGCGAACGCGAACGGCAGGCCGAGGATGCCCGCGACCTGGGCGCTGTAGCCGCTGGACCCGAGCAGCCACACCGGCGGCCTGTTGCCGGGGGCGGGCACGGCGCTGATGTCCTCGGTGCCCTCGAAGTACCCCATCAGCTCGGTCAGCTGCTGCGGGAAGTCCTCGGCGGACATCACGCCGGAGGAGCGGCGCAGCGCGCGGGCCGTCTTCTGGTCGGTGCCGGGCGCGCGGCCGATGCCGAGGTCGATGCGGCCGGGGTGCAGGGCGGTGAGCGTGCCGAACTGCTCCGCGACGACGAGCGGCGCGTGGTTGGGCAGCATCACGCCGCCGGAGCCGACGCGCAGCGTGCTGGTCGCCGAGGCGACGTGCCCGATGAGCACGGCGGGCGACGAGCTGGCGACGCCGGGCATGCCGTGGTGCTCGGCCAGCCAGAACCGCTGGTACCCGAGGTGCTCCACCCGCTGGGCGAGCTCGGTCGTGTTCCGCAGCGCCGCGGTCGCGTCCGAGCCGCTGCCGATGACGGCCAGGTCTAGTACGGACAGCGGGACGTCGCGGAGTCTGCTCATACAACGAGCAACCACGCACGGGCGGAGGAATTCCCGCCCGTGCGTGGTGTCACAGGCTCAGCCCGAGATGAAGCGCTCGGCGAGGTACACCGCGCCCGTCACCAGCGTGATCCGCTGGGCGGACTCGTCCCAGGTCGTGCCCTCCGGCTCCAGCGTCAGCACGGCCATGATCTTGCGGTCGTGGCCGCCGTAGGTGCCGGTGGTGTGCATCGCGGGACTGGTCAGGTCGAGGTCCGCCGACACCCCTCGTTCGGACAGCGGACCCTCCTTCGCGGCCCCGTTGGCGATCTTGGGCTTCGGCTCGACGCACGGCCGCGGCGGCACGTCGCCGAACCGCGACCAGCCCTGCTTGAACGCGACGTCACCCGGCACCGCGCGCGGGATGCCGAACGACTGGTCGAACCCGTCGGTCGCGCACGCCGTCGCCTGGTGCAGGTTCCCCATGACGAAGTCGCGGACCTTCGGGTGCGCCTCGTCGAGGACGTACCGGTAGATCGTCACGACGTCCGCCGCGCTGAGCGCCGTGTACCCCCAGAACCCCACGTTGACCGGCGGTGCGGTGTCGTGCAGGTGCAGCCGCACGACCGCGCGTTCGACGATCTTCTCCCAGCCCAGCCGGACCCAGAGCTCGCTGGCGGCGTTGTCGTCGCTGGAGCGCAGCATCGGCTGGAGCAGGGCGAGGTCCGCCGCCGGGATCTCGGTGTCGGCCCCGTAGGTCTCGAAGTAGTCGAGCGCGATGAGGATCTTCACGATCGACGCGGACCTGATCTTCTTGTGTTCGTTGTACTGCAGCGTGGTGCGGTTCGACGCGCGGTCGAACACCGCGAACGCCACCGTGACGTCGGAGGACACCACGGACTGCGGAGCGGCCGGTGCTTCCTGCGCACTGGCGGGGAGCACCGCGGTCGCCGCCATCGCGGCTGCTGCGACGAAGGCGGTTGCTGTGGAACGGATCTTGTTCACGGGCCGAACCTAGCGACCGGCGCTGACATTTCGCTCACGTCCGGTGTGACCGGGGCGACGGAAGCACTCGCGGAGCGCGTGCGTTGCACGGGATGTGGTCGAAGTCGACGTCGTGGTGGTCGGTGCGGGGCAGGCGGGCTTGTCCAGCGGGTACTTCCTGCGCCGGGCCGGGCTGGAGCACGTGGTGCTGGACGCCGACGCGGGCCCCGGCGGCGCGTGGCGGCACCGCTGGCCGACGTTGCGGATGGCCACCGTGCACGGCATCCACGACCTGCCGGGCATGCCGTTCGAGGTGGTCGACGACAGCGCGCCCGCCAACGAGGTGCTGCCCGCCTACTTCGCCGACTTCGAGCGGCGCAACGACTTGGCCGTCGTCCGCCCGGTGGGCGTGACCGCGGTCCGCGAGGGCGAGGGCGGCAGGCTGCTGGTCGAGAGCGCCGACGAGACCTGGTCCGCCCGCGCGCTGGTCAACGCCACCGGCACGTGGACGCACCCGTTCTGGCCGCACTACCCCGGCCAGGAGACCTTCCGCGGCCGCCAGCTGCACACCGCCGACTACGCGCGTCCCGAGGAGTTCGCCGGGCAGCACGTCGTGGTCGTCGGCGGCGGCTCGTCCGCGATCCAGCTCCAGCTGGAGATCGCCCGGCACGCCACCGTCACCTGGGTGACCCGCCGCGAGCCGCTGTTCACCGACGAGCCGTTCACCCACGAGATCGGCCGGGCCGTGGTCGCACGGGTCGACGAGGCTGTCCGCGCGGGCCGCCCACCGGCCAGCGTCGTCAGCGTCACCGGCCTCTTCCGCACGCCCGAGGTGCGCGCGGCGCAGGAGGCGGGCCTGCTGGACCGGCTGCCGATGTTCGACCGGATCACCCCGACCGGCGTCGCCTGGGCCGACGGCCGCGAGGTGCGCGCCGACGCGATCCTGTGGGCCACCGGCTTCCGCGCCGCCATCGACCACCTGGCCCCGTTGCGCCTGCGCGGTCCCGGCGGCGGCATCAAGCTCGACGGCACCCGCGTGGTCGCCGACCCGCGCGTCCACCTGGTCGGCTACGGCCCGTCGGCCAGCACCGTCGGTGCCTCCAGGGCAGGCCGCGCCGCCGTGCGCGAGATCAAGGAGCTGCTGGCGCCCGCACTAGTCTGACCGGGTGGGGAAAGCCGTTCGTCTGCTCGTCGGGCTGTCGCTCGGCTTCGTCGCGGCGCTCGTCGAGCTCCCGCTGCTGGTGTTCACGTGGTCGTCCGACCGCGTCGTGACCCGGCTCGCCGCGCTGGAACGCCGACGGCTGCTGGTGTTCCTCGGTGTGGACAGCGCGGAGCCCCTCGACCACCAGGCCCGCCGGTTCGTGGCCGTGCGGGCGCCGGTCGGCCTGCTGGGCGGTGTGGTGCTGGCCTGGCTCGGGTACGGCCTGTACTGGGCGGCGGTGATCGCCTGGATGCTCGTGACCGGTGGGCTGGACCTCTCGAACCTGCCGGAGCTCGGCTGGACGGCGCTGGCCGGTGTCGTGCTGCTCTACGTCGAGGTGCAGGGGATCGCCGGTGTGGTCGCGCTGGAGCGCAAGGTGGCGCACCGGTTCCTCGGGCCTGGCGAGCGGGAGCTGCTGCGGCGGAGGGTCGAGCAGCTGGCGCTGAGCCGGGCGGGGATCGTGGAGGCCGTGGACGCGGAGCGCAGGCGCATCGAACGCGACCTGCACGACGGCGTGCAGCAGCGGTTGGTGGCGCTGGGCATGCTGCTCGGCCGGGCGCGGCGCAACCCGGCGAAGGCGGAGGACCTGCTGCGCCAGGCGCACGAGGAGTCGGAGCGGGTGCTGGACGACCTGCGCGAGGTCGCCTGGCGGGTGTACCCGACGGCGCTCGACTCGCTCGGGCTCGGCGAGGCGGTGGCGGCCGTGGCGGACCGGTCGGAGATCCCGGTGCGCGTCGACTGCCGGGTCGACGGCGAGCTGGACGGCCACGTGGAGACGGCCGCCTACTTCGTGGTCTGCGAGGCCGTGACGAACGCGGCGAAGCACTCCGGTGCGACCGGGATCAGCGTGGGGATCAGGCGGGACGACGGGGGAGTGCGCGTGCTGGTGCGGGACGACGGCCGCGGGGGAGCGGACCCAGGGGGCGGAGGGCTGGCCGGGTTGGCGCGGCGGGTGTCCGCGCTGGACGGGACGTTCACGGTGAGCAGCCCGGTGGGCGGGCCGACCACGATCATCGCGGAGCTGCCGTGCGGGTGATCCTGGCCGAGGACTCGACGCTGCTGCGCGAGGGCCTGGTGCGGCTGCTCGTCGAGGAGGGGCATGAGGTCGTCGCGGCGGTGGGCGACGCGAAGACGCTGGTGCACGCGGTTGCCGCGCACCAGCCCGACGTCGTGGTGACCGACGTGCGGATGCCCCCGACGAACACCGACGAGGGCCTGCACGCGGCGTTGGAGATCCGCCGCCGCTGGCCCGGTGTCGGCGTGCTGGTGCTGTCGCAGTACGTGGAGCAGCGGTACGCCGTCGACCTGCTCACCGGGCCGTCCGACGGCGTCGGCTACCTGCTCAAGGACCGGGTCGTGCGGGTGGACGAGTTCCTCGACGCCCTGCACCGCGTCGGCGACGGCGGCGCGGCGTTCGACCCCGAGGTGGTGCGCAGGTTGCTGTCGCGCACCACCCGCGAGATCGGTGGGCTCACGCCGCGCGAGCGGGACGTGCTGTCCGCCATGGCCGAGGGCTGCACGAACGCCACCATCGCGGCGCGGCTGCACATCTCGCGCAGCGCGGTGGAGAAGCACGTGAACGGCGTGTTCGAGAAGCTGGGACTGTCCGCTGTGGACGGTTACAGCAGGCGCGTGCTGGCCGTGCTGCGCTACCTGGGGTCCTGACCGTCCCGGCTGTCCCGGCTGTCCTGTCCGCGCCGGGCCAGCCGGGACACCACGAACCAGGCGAGCGCGATCCCGATGAGCACGAGGACGGCGGTCGACACGAGCCCCAGGTACTCCTCGACCAGGTGCCACTGCTCGCCGAGCAGGTACCCGGCCATGATCAGGGCGGTGTTCCAGACCAGGCTGCCCGCTGTCGTCAGCGCGACGAACCTCGGCAAGGGCATGCGCTCGATGCCCGCGGGGATGGAGATCAGGCTGCGGAACACCGGGACCATCCGGCCGAAGAACACGGCCTTGGTGCCGTGCCTGGCGAACCACTCCTCGGTGCGGTCCACATCGGACACGTCCACCAGCGGCAGCCGGTCCGCGATGGCGCGGATCCGGTCGCGTCCCAGCAGTGCGCCGAGCTGGTAGAGCACCAGGGCTCCGACGAGGGATCCGGCCGTGGTCCACGCGATCGCGGCCACCAGGCTCATCCCGCCGCGACTGGCGGTGAACCCGGCCAGCGGCAGGAACAGCTCGCTGGGCAGGGGCGGGAAGAGGTTCTCCAGGGCGATGGCGATGCCTGCACCGGGGGCGCCGAGCGTGGTCATCAACCCGGTGACCCACTCGACGACGGCTGTGACGGGGCTGTTCATGGCCTCCAAGCTAGGAATCGCACCCCGTCGTCCACCATGAGGACGACCACACGACCGGGGTGTGGTTCTCCTCAACTGTTACCCGCGGCCGCCTCCGCCAAACCGCGCGCGCACCTGGTCATGATCTGCTGGAGGGCCCGCCGGTAGAGCCACCCGGTGCCCGGCACGACCGGCCGGAACGACGAGTGCCAGCGGATCCTGGTGCCCCCGCCGACCGGTTCGAGGTCGACGTAGGCGCGGTAGTCGCGCACCGCGAGACCGGACAGCAGCGCGTACCCGAGCCTGCGGTCGGGCACCAGCTCGATGATCTCCTCGCGGCTCACGACCGGCTTCGGGAACCGGTTCGTGCGGAACACCCGGATCGCGCCGACGCCCTCGCGCTCGGTCTCGCCCGGCCGTTCCAGCTCGAAGGAGTCCAACGTCGACCACGACGGCCACGTGGCCCCGTCCCGCACCAGCGCGTACACCCGTTCCGGACTCGCGGTCGTCTCGGCGGTGGCGTCCACTCTCTGTACCATGTGGTACATGTACCATCTGGTACATGCCGGGACAAGGGGATCGCCTGCTCGCCGCCGTGATCGAGCACGTCGCCGCGCACGGCGTCGCGGACCTGAGCCTGCGGTCGATCGCCGCGGCGGTCGGCACCAGCCACCGCATGCTCAACTACCACTTCGGCTCCAAGGAGGGCCTGCTCGTCGCCGTCGTCCGCGCCGTCGAGGAGAACCAGCGGCAGGCGCTGGCCGAGCTCACCGCAGACCGCGACAGCACTCCGGAACAGCTCGCCCGCCGGTTCTGGAAGCACCTCACCGACCCGGCGCTGCGCGCACACGAACGGCTGTTCTTCGAGCTGTACGGCCAAGCCGTGCAGGGCAGGCCGGGGACGACGGCGCTGCTCGACGGGATCGTCGAGGCGTGGGTCGACCCGCTCGCGGCCTACGAGCACCGCGCCGGACTGCCGCTCGACGTCGCCCGCGCACGGGCCCGCCTCGGCCTCGCCGTGTCCCGCGGCCTGCTGCTGGACCTGGTCGCCACCAACGACCTCGACGCGGTGAACGCCGCCATGGAGGAGTTCCTGGCGCTCCTCGGACGATCGTCGGACTGACGCTCCCGTTACCCCTACCGGGCGGTCGTGACCGGTTCGTATCCGGTGGTAACGGGTGGCGCGCCCCTCCGATGCTCTGGCCAACAACCGTTTCAGCGTCTGGAGTGCGTCGTGGTCGAGAACTCGTCCGCCGGTCTGGAGAAGTTGGCTGCCGAGGTGACGGTCACCGTCACCCGCGAGGAGCACCACCAGACCGCGCTGGCCCGCTACCCCGTGGCCACGGGGGAACAGCGGCACGTCGCCGTGGAGTTGGCGTGGTGCACGATCGGCTCCGGCAAGTACCGGGGGCAGCCCGCCATCGAGGTCCGCCTCGACGGCGAGCGCGTCGGCGAGCTGACGCACCTGATGTCGTTGCGCTACGCGGGAGCCGTCGCCCAGATCACCGCTCGCGGCGGCCGTCCCGGCTGCGAGGCGACGGTCGAACGCGGCGCCAAGGGGCTGGAGGTCTTCCTGCGGATGCCCCGCCACGAGGACGGCGTGCTCCCGATGCCCGCCCCCGCGGTCGTGGCGCCCGTCCCGATGGCGCCCGGCCAGGCTCCGATGGCCCCGGTCGCGCAGTTCCCGGCCGCCCCGCAGCGCCGCGGCCCGTTCGCGACGCACCGCCCCGCGTGGATCGCCGCGGCCGTGGTCGGCGTGTTCTTCATCGCCGCGATCGCCAACTCCGGCGACGACAGGTCGCCGTCGACGACCACCGCCGCCCAGCTCGGCGCGACCAGTGCCGCCGCCACGACGACCGCCGCCGCGAAGGCGGTCACCACCACGGTGAAGCCGACCACGACGTCGGCGACCACCACGACCACGACCACCACCACGACGACCACGACGACGACCGCGCCGCCCGTCGTGACGACGACCCAGCAGACCGCCGCCGCGCCGCCGCCCGCGCCGGTCCCCGCGCCCGCCCCGGTGCAGCAGCCCGCGCCGCAGCCGACGTGCGACCCGAACTACTCGGGCTGCGTGCCGATCGCCACCGACGTGGACTGCCAGGGCGGCAGCGGCGACGGGCCCGCGTACGTCCGGGGACCCGTCACCGTGATCGGGACCGACATCTACAAGCTGGACAACGACAAGGACGGCATCGGCTGCGAGTAGCCGCCAGGGCGTGTTCCGCGTCTAGGGCGTGTGTCGAAGTCCGTGTTCGCGGTAGCCGGGCCTGAGGCGGCCCCTGGGGGCACGGCCGACTGGCCCGCATACAACAGCGGTATGCGGGCCAGTCGGCCGCACCGCCAGGAACCACCTCAGGCGCGACTCCCATCGAACGAGACTTCGACACACGCCCTAGCGCGCCAGCAGCCCGTGGAGCGCGGCCGTCGTGATGGCGTCCGCCTCCTCCCGGCTCAGCGGCGCGTGGCCGCTGAGCAGGCGGAAGATCAACGGTCCGAACAGCATGTCGATCGCCGTCTCCACGTCGACCTCGTCGTCCACCTCGCCGCGCTCCAGCGCGCGTCGCCACAGCAGCGCGACGGCCTCCCGGCGCCCGGCCAGGAAGAACTCGCGGAAGTACGGCGCCCCCGCCGGGTCGGTCACGCACGCCGCCAGCAGCTGCGCGAACGTGGTCCCGGCGGGGCTCGCGTAGAACTCGCTGACCCGGCGGACCTGCTCGGCCAGGTCGCCCGCCGCGCTGCCGGTGTCCGGCGACGGGACGGCGTGCGCCATCTCGGCCCCGAACGCCTCGGCGGCGACGGCCGTGCGGCTGGGCCAGTGCTTGTAGATGGTCGCCTTGCTGACCCCCGACCGGGCGCTGATCGCGTCGACCGTCGCCGCGGGCAGGCCGCCCTCGTGGAGCAGCGCGCAGGTGGCCGCGAGCACCGACTCGCGGGCCCGCAGGCTCTGCGGGCGCATCAGACCGCGCTGTCCGACGCCACGGTCACGCCGCCTTGCTCAGCGCGTCGAACTCCTCGGCCGTGAGCTCGATGGACGCGGCGGCCATGTTGTCCTCCAGGTGCTGGACGGACGACGTGCCGGGGATGGGCAGCACCACGGGGGAGCGCTTGAGCAGCCACGCCAGCGCGAGCTGCGACGGGGTCGCGTCGTGCTCCTTGGCGGCGGTGTCCAGCGGGCCGCCCTCCCTGGCGAGCTTGCCGGTCGCGAGCGGGAACCACGGGATGAAGCCGATCCCGTTGGCCTCGCTGTAGTCCAGCAGCGGGTCGGCGTCGCGCTTGGCGAGGTTGTAGAGGTTCTGCACCGACACGATCGTCGCGAACTCGCTCGCGGCCTTCACCTCGTCGACGGACACCTCGCTGAGCCCGATGTGCCGGATCTTGCCCTCCTGCTGGAGCTTCGCCAGCTCGCCGATCTGGTCGGCCAGCGGCACCTTCGGGTCGATGCGGTGCAGCTGCATGAGGTCGACGCGCTCCAGGCCGAGGTGGCGCAGGCTCAGCTCGGTCTGCTGGCGCAGGTACTCGGGGCGGCCGACCGGGATCCACTGGTTCGGGCCCTGCCGGGTGAAGCCGACCTTGGTCGCGATGACGAGGTTGTCCGCGTACGGGTGCAGCGCCTTCTTGATGAGCAGGTCCGCGGTGAACGGGCCGTAGGCGTCGGCGGTGTCGATGAGCGTGACGCCCAGCTCGACCGCGCGGCGCAGCACGGCGACCGCGTTGTCGGGGTCGGGGGACTCGCCCCACACGCCCTTGCCGGGGAGCTGCATGGCGCCGTAGCCGAGGCGGGTGACTTCGAGGTCGCCGCCGATGGTGAACGTGCTGGTCACACTGTCCTCCAAAAAGTAAACTGAACGTACAGTTCACTTTAGCCCTGTTCGCCGTCCGCCGCCATGCCTAGAGCCACGCCTCGTCGTCGGTAGCGCGCGCCAGCACCCGGCGCAGCAACGTGCGCAGGGCCTCGGCCTCCCGTGCCGACGTCCCGCGCAGGAACTCCGCCTCCGCGCGCGCCAGCGGGCCGTGCGCCGCGACCAGCAGCCGTTCGGCGCTCGGCGTGAGCACCAGCCTGCGCGTGCGGCCGGACGCGCCGGGCTCGCGGACCAGGTGCCCCGCCCGTTCCAGCTCGCCGGTCATCTGGTGCAGCGACTGCCGGGTCACGCCGAGCTGGCGGGCTAGCTCGGAGGTGGTCAGCTCGGGCTCGTCGCGCAGCTGCGCCAGCAGCCCGAACTGGCGGACGGTCAGTCCGAGCGGCCGCAGTTCGGCGTCGGCGGTCCGCGACGCGATCGTGTGGGCGTAGGCGAGCAGGTACGGGATCGACGGACGCATTCGCCGATTGTCAGGCACCCTGACAGTTGGCGTGATTTCGGCCCTATTCTGCTCGGGCTTTCGCACCCGCAAGCCAGTCGGCGCCCTCTCCGGCGCGGCTGGCGCATGCCCGGAACCAGGAGGAAGAGTTGATCAGCACACGGGGGTTGACCAGGCATTTCAAGGTCAAACGGCGAATAGTGGAGGCGGTGCGGGGGCTCGACCTCGAGGTGGCGGAAGGCGAGCTGGTCGCATTCCTCGGCCCGAACGGGGCCGGCAAGTCCACGTCGCTGCGGATGCTGACGACATTGCTCGCGCCGACTTCCGGTGAGGCGCGGATCGCGGGCCACGACGTGCGCGCGGACCCGGCCGCGGTGCGCCGCCGGATCGGCTACGTCGGCCAGGGCAACGGCGCGGGCCCGTACTTCCGGGTCCGCGACGAGCTGGTGACGCAGGGCCGGTGCTACGGGTTCGACGCCGCCGAGTCGCGGCGGCGGGCCGACGAGCTGCTCGACACGATGGAGCTGGCCGACCTCGCCGACCGGCCCGCGGGCACGCTGTCCGGCGGCCAGCGGCGGCGGCTCGACATCGCGCTGGGGATGGTGCACCGGCCTGAGCTGCTGTTCCTGGACGAGCCGTCGTCCGGCCTGGACCCGCAGAACCGGGCGAACCTGTGGGAGCACATCCTGCGGCTGCGCGCGTCCGGCACGACGGTCTTCCTCACCACCCACTACCTGGAGGAGGCCGACGCGAGGGCCGAGCGGGTCGTGGTGATCGACCACGGCCGGATCATCGCCGACGACACCGCGCGACGGCTGAAGGCGGACCTCGCGGGCGACCACCTCACCGTGACCACCGACGACCCGGTCAGGACCGCGCGGATCGCCGACCGGGTCCCGCTCGCCCGCGAGGTGGTGGTCGACGGGAACGAGGTCCGGCTGCGGGTTCCCGACGGCTCCGCGGTCCTGCCGGTGCTGCTGCGCGCGCTGGACGCGGCCACGGTGGACGTGTGGACGGCCGAGGTCCGGCGGCCCACGCTCGACGACGTGTTCCTCGCGCTGACCGGCCGCAGCCTGCGGGAGGTGGCCGCGTGAGGCTCGTGGCGGAGACCGGGATCGTGTTCACCAGGGAGGTCCGCCCCACCCTGCGCAACCCGGTCGGGCTCGTCTTCGGGATGGCACAGCCGGTGGTGTTCCTGGTCGTGTTCGGTTCGCTGCTGTCCGGCCTGACCTGGGGTGACGGCGCCTCGTGGCAGTGGTTCGTGCCGGGCACGCTGATCATGATGGGGCTGTCCGGCACGGTGTCGGCCGGGTACCTGCTGCTGGCGGAGATGTCCGGCGGCTCGCTGGACCGGATGCTCGTCACCCCGGTCAGCCGGGCCGCGATGCTGGTGGGGCGCACGCTGAAGGAGTCGGTGCTGCTGCTCGCCCAGTCGACGCTGATCATCGTTGTGGTGCTGCCCTTCGGCTTCCGGCTGCACCTCGTCGGCGCCCTCGTGGCGATGCTGCTGCTGTCCGTGGTCGGCGTCGGGCTCGGCGCGTTCTCCTGCGCGCTGGCGGTCGTGGCGCGCAAGCAGGAGCCGATGTTCTACGTCGTGCAGCAGACGCTGATGTTCCCGCTGCTGATGCTCTCCGGTGTGCTGCTGCCGATCGACACCGCGCCGTCGTGGATGCGCCTGCTGTCCCGGCTGAACCCGTTGACCTACGTCGTCGAGGCCGAGCGCGCGCTGTTCGCCGGTGACGTCGCGGGCTCCGCGGTGCTCGGCGGCCTGGTCAGCGCGGTCGCGTTCGCCGTGGTCGGCGTGCTCGTCGGTGCCCGCGCGATGCGGCGCGTCGCCTAGCGCAGGGCCAGCTCGGCGAACACCAGCCGGTGGTCCGAGCCGGGCAGCGTGCGCTCGGTCGCCGACACGCCCACGAGCCCGTGGCCGTGCAGCACGTGGTCGAGCTGGACCACCGGCAGGGCGGAGGGCCAGGTCGGCGCCCACCCCCGCCCGACCTCGGCGTGGGTGTCGACCAGGCCCGCCGCGAGCAGGTCCCGCATCGACGCGTGGTCGAGGGTCGCGTTGAAGTCGCCCAGCACCACCACGTCCTCACCCGCCACGGACCTGAGTGCCGCCAGGTCCCGCGTCCACAGGTCCACGTCGCCGGCGGGGTAGTAGGTGTGCACGGCCACCACCCGCACGGGTTTCCCGCCCACCGCGACCGTCGCCGTCGTCTGCGGCCACGTCGTCGCCGCGTCGAGCGGACCACCGCCGGTCAGCGGTGTGCGCGAGTACAGCGACGAGTCGTCCCACGGCCTCAGCTCCCGGTACGGCATCAGCTCCCGCAACCCCGCGTCGTCCAGCCCTTCGACGGCTCCCGGCGGCAGCTCCTCCACCGCCAGCACGTCCACCCGCTCCGACCGCGCGAACTCCACCAGCGCCTTCGGGTCCACCTGCCCGACGTGCGAGTTGATCGTCGCCACCCGCACCCGCGCCGTTCCCTCGGGCGCCACCTCGTCGGCCACGAACCGCGGCGCCAGCACCACCAGCTGCACCACCACCAACCCGACCGCCAACCCCGCCGACCACCACGCCCGCACCACCGCCAGCACCCCGGCCACCACCACCCCGACCACAGCCGCCACCGGCACCCCGACCACCACCAACGCCAACACCGTCCCGTCGTCGAGACCGGTCAACCGGATGATCGTCAGCACCGCCGTGCAGACCAGGACGACCGCGCCGACGACTCGGGCGACGGACCGGACACGCCGCCGGGGCGGATCGGCGACTGCCATGGGGTGCTCCGTTTCGAGGGTTGCCCCAACTATAGTGGGGGAGTGCCCACTATAGTTGGTGGTTGGAGGTACGTGTGGAACTGAACAAACCGTTGGCGACGGTCACCCCGACCCTCGACGGCGAGGTCTTGGCCGTGCTCGCGAAGGTCGACACGGCGTTCACGGCGGGGCAGTTGCGACGGGTCCTGGGGCACCACTCGGAGGAGGGCGTCCGAAAGGTGTTGCGGCGCCTGGCCAGGCAAGGTGTCGTGCACGTGGAGAAGGCGGGCAACGCCTTCCTCCACCGGCTCAACCACGACCACCTCGCCGCCCAGCACATCATCGGCCTCGCCCGCCTCCTGGAGACCTTCCTGGCCCGACTGGAAGAACGCCTGGAGTCTTGGCCGGTTCCGCCCGTGTACGCCGCCGTGTTCGGCTCCGCCGCTCGCGGGACGATGACGGTGGACAGCGACCTCGACCTCCTCTTGGTCCGCCCGGACGACGCGGACGACGACCTGTGGGACGCCCAGGTCGCCCACCTGGTTGCCGACGTCGGCCGGTGGACTGGAAACGACCCCCGGCCGCTCCAGTTCACCGCGGCCGAGGTGGAGGCTCGGGGTGTCGACGAACCGGTGTTGCGCGACGTGCTCGACGAAGGTCTCACCGTCGCCGGGAACCGGTCCTGGCTGGCCGGGCGGCTGCGGAAGGAGAAGGGCTGACGTGCGGACGCGATCGTGCGACGACGAAGTCGGGCTGCAGCCACACGTCGGTGACGGCGGAAGAGGTCAAGCGGGCAGGTCGGGCTGGCGTTGGTCGAGCGGGCGCGGCGGGCAGCTGCGGGCTGATCGTAGAGCGGGCCGCGGCTCCCGGAGGCCGCCAGGACGGCCGCACGGCGTCGATCGCGTGATCGACGGCGTGCGGCCACCTCGGGCGGATGGGGCCGGAGAGACTCGAACTCTCACTGGCACGGACCTAGTCGCGACCAGTGTAGCGAGGTGTAGCGGGGCGTAGCGGAAGGACTGTTTTGGCTGGTCAGCTGGCAATTTCAGTACTTCCTGATGTAGCGGGGTGTTGTGCGGTGTAGCGGGACTTTGTCCCACGACTTGCCCCACGAGCACCGGTCGTGTTCAGTGCGATCGCGTCGCGGACGGTGTCGAATCCGGCGTCCGCCAGGTGCGCATACCGCCGACTCACTTCCCAGGACGAGTGCCCCATCGCTCGGGCCAACTCGGCCATGCTCACGCCGTTCTGGATCAGCCAGGAGGCGAATGTGTGGCGGAGGTCGTGAAGCCGGACGCGGCCCTCGATCTCCGCATCGGCCAGAGCGCGCCGCCATGGTCCGCGGCCGAACGGGTCCGACTTCAGTACTCCCCCACGCGGCCCTCGGAACACCAGGCTCCCGCCTGGGCAGCGGCCAGCCGTGTGCTCGACCCCGCACGTCCTCGCCTTCGGCAGAGTGGCCACATGCTGGCGCAGCAGCCCAGCGACATCGGATGGCAGCGGGACGTATCTCCTCTCCTTGTCCTTCGGTACCGCCTTCATGACAAGGCCCTTCTGGTCAAATTGCTCGATCACATTGATGCCGTTGCGTTCGAAATCGATTCGACTCGTGTGCAGTCCGGCTAATTCGCCGACCCGAAGCCCTGACGACACCGCTGTCCACACGATCAAAGCCGCAAGCGGATCCATGAAATGGGTAATGGATTCTACTTCGGTAGGTGTAAGAAAGCGATCCAAACCCTCCGGAAGGTCGGGCCACTTCAATCCTTTTACAGGGTTTACGGAAAGCTTGTTGTCGTGCGGAGGTGTTGCGGCATTGAGGCTTGCACAAAAAATCTGAACGGCCACTCGAATTGTCCACGGTGAGCGCTTCGATTCTTTTGCGGTCCACAATTTATTGTGACGGCTCTCCGGATCCTGGAGCGCCTTGACCCACGTCTTCCCATTGGTCATGTTGATCTGGTCCAAGTCCACATCCTCCCAGTAAGGGAGGATGTGGAGGTTCGCGTTCGAGCGATACTCCCGCTCGGTGGACGTGGCGATCCCGTGCGAGTCGATCCACGTCGCGAACCACTCGCCGTACTTCACCCGGCCTGCCTTCGGGTGCCGTGCTCCGGGAAGCCGTTGCGCCTTCTCGGCGGCCCCCGCCTCGCGTATGGCCTCGGCGGCCGTGTCGAACGTGCCTTCGACGTAACATTTTTTGCCTTGCCAGTCACGGTATCCGCCGCGGAACCGCTTGGACTTGAGCTGCTCTTTCCAGGGCATCAGGCCACCTTCCCGATCGTTGAGGTCCTGTCCTGTCGTGCGAGCGCGATGGCGTGGCGAGCAGTTTGGACGTCGATGCCAAGCGCGGCCGCAAGCTTGCGGGGGTCGACGGTGTCCAGGTCCTCGGGGAGGGCCTCGTCGGGCACCAGCAGTCGAGTGGTCTCGTCGACCACGACGGCTTCGTCGACCTCCTCGTCACCCTCGTAGCAGGGGCCGCGGCGCAGGTGTCGGACTTCGTGCATGAGCGTGACGACGAACTCCGGCAGATCTGCCTCAGCGGACACGGTCACGAGGTTCTCGTCGAAGTCGACAGTCCCCAGTTCGCCGGGGGCTGTCTGGGCTCTGCGGATGACGAGGTACGGAACGGTGTCGAGGAGCGCCAGGAGGTGGACAAGCACTGCGGTATGGGCGGCAGAGGTCATGCGCACCCATGCGCTTCCGGCCTGGAATTTGTTAGCAGCGTGATGATTTTACTGGTCGGTAGTCACACGCCTGGGGCATCAAGGCGTACAAGTGCTAACACGTCTACTGCGCCATGTGGGTTAACCGCCCAATAGTTGAATATTGGAGTTATTCCATGCTACTCGTCATGAGGGGGGCGGGGCCGCAATCGTGCGGCCCTTCGGACGCGGGGGCGCTCGCCAGTCGCCGTACCGGGGCGGAGCTCGGTGACGGACGCCCCCAGCTCGCCGCTCGCGTCGTCGCCGGTGGAGAGCTTTCCTCCGGAGATCAGCAGCTGGCGCACCATGTGGACGATGACCTTCCGCTCGCCCGGGTCGAGTCGGTCGGCTTCGACCGGCAGGAGGAAGGGCTCTGGCTTCTGGACGCCCGCTAGTTCGACCGCGCGATCGCCGGAGATCCTGAGGGCGTCGGCTACCGCGCGGACCGTCTGCTCGTCGGGCCGCTTGGTAACACCGTTCAGGAGGTTCTGGACAGTGGTCGGGGACACATTGGCGGCGTCCGCAATTTGGCGGAGCGACAGGCCATTCTTGTCCTTCGCGGCGTTCAGAAAGTCGGTCAACTCGCTCACGTACAGAACCCCTTTGATCACGGCGGGAAGGCCGATACGCGGGACAGCAAGGGGAAGTGTCCCACGTTTAGTTACCTTGTCGTGACTGAAGTTCGCCAAACCTGCACTACGGAGGTGGCGTAACCAACTCGTGACCGTCCAGTGTCCCGCTACTTGTTGCTGTCACGCGGGACACGTGTCTAGTCTCAGTGGAGTAAGGCCAACCCCGAAAACTGCCGCCTGAAGGGAGGCCTGGGTGCACCTCATAGCGAACGACGCGCTCACGTACTGGATGACGGAGCGCAAGGTCAGTGTCCGAGCGCTCGCCAGGGCGGTCGACCGTGGACCCTCCACGATCGACCGTCTTCGCACCGGCAAGCAGAAGTACTGCGACCCCGAGGTGGCGCGCCGCATTGAGACGGTGCTGAACGTGAGCACCGGAAGCCTCTTTGTCGTGCCCGCCGCGTCCAGCGTCCAGCGCCGCCGCACTGGACAGAAGGTTGCAGCGTGAGCCCCGCGAGCCCGGCCGAGCTGGCGACCACCGACCGGCGCACCTGGCTGAACACCGCCGACGTCGCCGCCCGCTCTCGTCGCCACAACGTGACGATCCGGCGGGCCGCCTCGAGCGGCGAACTGCACAGCCACCAGCCCGCGCAGCGCGGACACCGCAGATTCCACATCGACGCCGTGGACGCCTGGATGCGCGGTCAGAACAAGCAGCAGCAGGCTGCGGCGTGCGGGTGTCAGCGCCTGCAGGGAGTGAAGCGCCGAGGTGCGGCATGACCGAGTCCGAACTGCGCGCGATCTGCGCCGCTCAGGCCCGCGTCGACCTGCAACTGGTTCTGCCGTGGGAGTCCACGGAGAACGAGAAGCTGCGCGCCGCGATCGCTGACCCGTGCGTCGCCTTCTACGGCCGTCGGCCCGACATCACCGCCTAGTCACAAAAAACGGGCCGCCCGAACCCGCACCGGATTGAGCCCGGCGCGGACCGAACGGCCCACGTCCACAGGAGGGAACGCTCCCGTGCAACAGCCTCAGGGTCCCACAAACAGCAGCGCCCCCGCGAACGCGAGCGGACGGCACCGCATGGACGACCCCGCCAAGCTCGACGTCCTGTGCCTCGGCATCAAGCCGGAGAACGGGCACACCCGCCACGACGGCAGCCAGCGCGGACAGCAGGTGGCCTCGTGACCACCGTGCTCCCGCAGTCCACAAAGTCCGATGTGGACGAACTCCGCGCCCAGGTCGAGCACCTGACCGCCGGACTCGCCGCCGTCATCGATGAACTGGTCAGCCGCCACAAGACCGCCCGCTGGAACTACGCGTTCTACGACCCCACGGACGAGGAGTTGGCGGCCATCGACGCCGACGTCCGCGCCTACTGGAACCGCGTTGCCAACGCCGCCACCACGCAGACAGGAGGCGTTGCGTGAGCACCGCCATGCAGGACAACAACACCGACCTCACCGCATCCGGCGACCACAGCGAGGTCGCCACGGGGGCGGCTCTCGCGGCCGACCTGAACGCCGTGCTGCTGAAGCTCGCTGTGAACCACTTCCGCGCCAAGCAGGCGACCAAGGCCGAGACCGCGTCCAAGGCAGCGGTCGCGAAGGTGTTGGGCCGGGGGGCGACCCAGATGGCGGGGAACCCACTGCGGCCCGACCAGGAGATCGCCCAGGTCACCGTCTCCAAGGCGACCTACACCGCCACGGTGGTCGACCAGGCCGCAGTCGAGGAGTGGGTTCGGGAGAACTACGCGGACAAGGTCGAGAAGCGGACCAAGATCCTCGGCAACGACGAGGACGTGCTCAACATCCTGAAGACCTTCGCGCCCTACCTCATCGAGGAGGAGGAGGTCGTCCCCGAGCACGTGTTCCGCGAGTTGGAGCTGAGGTCCGGCCACGCCCGCACGGCGGCAGGTTTCGGCGGGGAGGTCGGCGAGGACGCGCCTCCCGGTATCGAGGTGTTCGTGAGCACCCCGAAGATCAGCGTCACCTTCCGGAACGCCTCACTGATCGACGACCTGCTGATCGCGGGCGTCATCGACGCGGACGGCAACGTCATCGCCAAGGTCGACGGCGGTGAGGAATGACGACGCTGAAGACCAGACGCCCCAACAGAACCAGCACCTGGCCACGCATCCTCCTGTCCGGCGAAGCGGGCACCGACGCCGCGTGGATGGCCGCCAAGCTGACCGCCGACCCGCGACTGGTCGCGAGTTACTGGCTGGAGATCGGTGCCGACGTGAACGCCGACGTCTACGCGGCGGTCCCCGGCGCCGACTTCGACATCATCGTCCACGACGGCACTTGGCTCGACCTCTACGAGCAGCTCAGCGCAGCGTGGGACGAAGCCCACGCCGCCGCCGAGGCCGGACTGCCGAGCGCGCTCGTCGTCACGACGATGAGCGCCGAGTGGTCGATGCTCTCCGACACCGCCGACCGTCGCGCGCGCCGCCGCGAAGGCGTGAACCTCACCAACCGCGGCCTCGACCCGGACGCCGCCTACTCCTCCGAAGTCCCTGTCGACATCGACCCCGACCTGTGGATGCTCTTCGGCCGCCGCCACCGCCAGCTCATGGGCAAGATCCTGACCTGGCCCGGCCCCGTGGTGCTCACCGCCCGCGAGCAACTGAAGGACCACGGCCGGTGGGTACTCCACGCGAAGGACCAGCTCGAGTTCGACTGCACCGCCTGGGTGCGGCTGACCCGTGACGACCACCCCGAAATCCTGTCGTTCACCGCTGCCAACTACCACAGGCTGACGAAGCAGGAGCGCGCAGCGCTGCGACCCGAGTTCACGCTGGAACGCCTGATCTGGGAGTGGGCAGGCTGTAACGCCAAGACCCGCGCTCCCGAGGTACGCACCTTCGACGCCGACCAGGTCATGCCCGGCGAGCGGCCTCCGGTACGCCTCGTCCACGCCGCCGAGCGCCCGCGGCCCCGGCCGGTGCCGAGTCCGCCAGCCGATCCGGAGAAGGCGGGCGACCCACTGCCGTCCGAGGCAGAGCGCGTCCTGCACTTCACCGACGCCTGGCGAACGATCTCGGACCGGAAGCTGGTGCCGGGCCTGACGCAACGCATGTTGACCGACGTCGGGGACGCACTCGACCGGGACGTGCTCGGCTTCCTGTCCGACCAGGACAAGGAAGCGCTGGGCATCACCACCCGTGACCCGTACTCCCTGCGCACCTTGGCGAACACCGCTGCGCTGCACGTCACAACGACTGGGACTGCGATCTGCCCGCACGCCGAAGTCGGTGCGGCGTGAGCAGCGCGCTGGCAATACCGGGCGACGGGCGGAAGGTCACCGCGTGCTGCAGCGGCCACCACGAGGCCTCGGACTGCCTGTGCTGCGCGGAGTGCACGACCAACGTCGAGGTCGGCCGGATGAACCCGGCTGACCGTGCGACCGAGGCGACCGACGACCGTGAGCGCGCCGCCCAGCGGCGCCTCACGGCGCGGCGCGCCGAGCAGCTGGTCACTGCGGCCGCAATCGATGACTGCCTCCGGTCGCTCGCGGAAGCCACGGCCAACGTCGTCCACCAGGCGAACGCCGTGCACGTGCAGGTCCCCGACCACGCTCCGACCACCAACCGGTGGTTCGCGTCGGGGGTGCTGGTGTGAGGGGCTACTACGGGGTGGCCGTCTACCACCCGCGCACCGAGGACAACGTCGGCACGCTGTGGCGCTCGGCGGCAACCTTCGAGGCCGCGTTCCTGGCCACGGTCGGCAGGCGCTACCAGCCGCAGGCCTCCGACACGTGCAAGGCCCCGCTCAGCGTGCCGCTGCACCACTACGCGGACCTGGAGGACCTGCTCGCGCACCTGCCGACGGGGTGCCCGTTGGTCGGTGTCGAGTTGGACGAGCGAGCCGTCCCCTTGCCCGAGTTCGCCCACCCGCTGCGCGCGCTCTACCTGCTCGGCGCGGAGGACCACGGTCTCCCGCCCGCCGTGCTGCAGCGCTGCCATCACCTGGTGCAGGTGCCCACCCCTCAGGCGTGGTCGCTGAACGTGGCGGTCGCGGGCTCGCTGGTGATGAGCGACCGGTACGCCGACCGGCAACGGGGAGCGGCGACATGACCCGAACCGACGGAAGGCGCTGGGGCAAGGCCGGTGAACGCCTCAGCGAACGCGAAGTACGGCAGCGCGTCGGCCGAATCGTGCGGCGGCGTGAGATCGACGTCGAGACTCGACGAGTCGACGACGAGCGGGCCCGCGAGAAGTGGGCGATGGGACTCGTCATCCCGGCGCACATCACCATCGCCCTAGATGCGCTCGGCCTGCACGGGTCCGAGGTCGACGCGGCGTGCGGTGTCCGCGAGCCAGCAGTGGACGACTGGGAAGCAGGCCGCCTCTATCCCACCTGGGAGCAGATCCTGGCGTTGGCCGCGCTCACGGCGAAGAGGCCGATGTACTTCATGGCCCCGGTGCACCCCGTCACCTCGGCCTACGAGACCTCGCTCAGGTTCCACCGCAAGCACGGAGAGCTCATCCCGCTTCCTGTGCACCGGTTCACCACCGGCGCGATGCAGGCCGCCCGGCGGATCGGGGTGACGTCGTGAACGTGACCCTGGCCCGCAAGTTGGTGCGGGAGCGCAGCGCGGGCTTGTGCGAGGTGAAAAGCCCGTGGTGCGAAGGCCGCGCCACCAACTGGTCGCATCGCCTCGCCCAAGGGCAAGGCGGCCTGTGGGCGCCAAGCAACGGGCTCGACGTGTGCGGCATGGGCAACGCGACCGGCTGCCACGGCTACCTGCACCAGCACCCGACCAGGGCGGAGGCCGAGGGCTGGCTGGTCCCGCCCGGCCAGACGGACCCGATCGACGTGCCGACCCGCATCCACACCATCACCCTCGGGCACGCCCTCGTCTTCCTCGACGACGACGGCTGCCTCTCCACAGTGCGAGGTGCAGCGTGAGCACATTCGACGCGAGCGCCCCCACCAAGGGGCGGTACGCGGCACTCCTGCTGCCGCACGTCACGAACATCGTGGCTGCGGTACACGACGACGGCCCGGAAGCGCTCCTTGAGGCGCTCCGCGGAGCGTTCGAACTCGACCACCGACCGGACGACGTGGACCCCGCAGTCGCGGTCATCACGATCCTCGCCGCGATGGTCGACCCGAACGCGACCTGCGAGCAGACCCTCGGATGGGTACGGAACCTGGCGCCCGTGCGCATGGCGCCGAACGCGCGGGAGAGCGAGCGGCCGACGACACGCGCCGCGCGGAAGGCAGCGGCCGAGGTCGACGAGGCGACGGTGCAGCGGGTCATGGACGGCCACCGCGGGGACCTGAGGCTGCGCCGGGTCGACGCGCAGGAAGCCATCCGCCGGCTGCGAGCGAAGGGCACATCGGTATCCGAGGTCGTCCGCATGGTCGGCGTCACCGAGCGCACGGTGAACCGCCACGGGAGGCGCGGTGACCCCAGCCAAGCGGCCTGAACGAGCGCGTTTTCCCACACCCCAACGCATGGAAGGAGGCGAGTGAGTGGCGCCGGAGCCGGAAGAGGTCGAGTTGATCCCCGAAGGGCGGTTCAACTGGGAACGCGTCGTGAGGCGGATCGAGATGCCGAAGGCGCTCAAGCTCGTCGCGCTGCTCCTGGCCACGACAGCGGACGCGGACGGCTCCCGCGTCAAGCCGGGGTACCCGCTCCTCGGCGCGTGGACCGGCGACACCGAACGGAACGTAGGGCGCCTGGTGAAGAAGCTCCGTGACCTCGGGCTGCTGAACCAGGTATCCCGCGGCGGTGGTCGGGGTGGCGAAGGGAAGACCGCCGTCTACCAGCTCACCCTGCCGTCGGATCTGCTCGACCGGGTGACGCTGCTCGACCCCGACGGTCGTGTCGTGTCACGCGGGAAGCAGACGGAGCTTCCTGTTTCACCGGACACCCAGGTGTCCGGTGAAACAGGAAGCCCCTTGGAGGGCAACAACTCCGTTTCAGGAGACATCCAGATGTCCGGTCAATCCCCTGTGGATAACCCGAATGACACGACATCTGACGTCGTTACGGATCGATTGACAGGACATTTCGAGTCGATTGACCGGACACCTGGATGTCCGACTACCAAGGACCAACCACCTAAGAGACCAACACCTGATCTTGACCCAGCGCAACCACAGCACGCGCGACGCGCACCAAGGGCCAAGACGATTTCCCCCTCGACCGTGAAGTGCAGGCCGCACGGCTTGGCCGGCGGTGCCTACGAGGACGGCACGCCGCGCTGCGCGCTGTGCCGCCGCGACGCCCTAGGGGTCGCGTCATGAACGAGCGCTTAGCGACCGTCCACTACCTGCACCCGAGGAGGTGCGCGCCCATGCCCGACCGCTACGGCAACCCCGATGACCTGGACCAGCACGCGTGCAACGACGGCTGGATCGGAAGCCGGGACGTCGACAACCCCGAGCCCTGCCTGGTCTGCAAGCCCCACCTCGACCCGGAGGTACGGCGCGCCGAACTCCAGCGGCAGATCCGCGGGCCCGAGGAGACACCGTTCGACTGGTCCGGACGCCGCCCGCAGCAGAGCAGCGGATGACACCCCGACGGATCTGCCGGGTGTGCGGCGGCCGCCGGATCCCGGTGGAGGGACTCGACCGGCACCCGAACTGCTACCCGGACGACGCCGAACTGTGGCCGCTCTCCGAGCGGCTCGCCTACCTGGCCGAACGGTCCACGCGAGATCCCGGCCAAACCACCACCGAAACACCGTCCACAAACGCTGTGGGCGCGACGAGAGGCAAAACCCGATGACCGATACGGCACCACCGGAGATCAACAAGCAGAGCCCCGGACAGCCGGTCGACCTTGAGTCTGAGGTCGCCGTGCTACGCGCCGAAATCGCCGCGCTACGAGCTGGCGAAGACGACACGCCCGTTCCCGACGACGCGGTCGCCACCCTTGAGCAGCAGCTCTACTACGTGAACCGCATGACCGGGGACGAGCGACGGCAGTGGATGCGCCACATGCTCGAGCTGCAGACCATCGCGTTCACCTGCACCGGTCAGTGGCGCTCGATGGGACACGCTCAGCAGCTCGCCAACCTGGAGGGCGAGAAGTCCCGCCTGCAGGACCACGTGCGGGAGTTGGCGGGCCGCCCCACGCAGTGGGCGTACGAGGCCGCGTGCGAAGCGCTGGAGAAGCGCCGTGTCGCCCTCGTGGCGGCGCTCAAGCTGCCAGCCGAGACGGCCTTCTGCGACGCCGTCGACTTCGCCGCGGCCCTGAGCGGCGGCGCGTCGTGACCTCCACCCCGACCCCGCAGCAGGTCCTCGCAACGCCGATGGGCGACAACGACTCCGGCGCCAGCAGCGTCGGCGGCTACCTGGTCGCGGTCCTGGACGTGATGTGGGACTGCCGGGAGAACTTCAACCCCTTCGGCAACAGCGGCTGGGAGCACGACCTGTACGCCGCCCTGGTCAAGGCCGGTCACATCCAGGGCATGGTCGACAGCGAGGGCTACGTCGAGACCTCCGACCGCGAAGCAGGCAGCGAACTCATCGCAGCCGCGATCGCGTCGCTGACCGAGACCAGCCCCGCAGGCGACGACAGCTCCTCCGGCACGGAAGCCGCCGAGCTGCGCGCACAGCTGGCCGCGATCCGGACCGGTGCCGACGCCACCCCGCGTGAGGCTGGCAGCGAGTACACGCCCGGCCAGCTGTGGCACCGGCTCCTGACCTCTTCGCCCGGCGATCGGGCAACCCAGCTCAACGTCATCCGGACGTGGATGCGCGAGTCCGCCGCCTGCTTCCAAGGCGACCACGTCGGCCTGATCCAGGAGCTGATCAAGAATCTGCGCGCCGTCTCGGCCCCATTCCCGGTCGGCACGCGAGTGCGGATCGGCAAACACCTCGGCACCGTCCACCCCTCCCAGCAGCGGGTCACCGTGCTGATCGACGGCGCCGAGATCGCCGAGGTCCCTGTCGAACTCGTGCACCTCGCCACAGAACCAGAGCCAGCCAACCAGCAGACGGCGTCCGCGCCGGGAACGGAAGGTGCTTGATGGGTGCCGGAAACGAGTGGGCGAACGACGACGACAGCACGCCGGCGCCATGGTGGTCGTGCTCGGTGGTCCTCGGCGCGCTGATCGCGGCGGCCGCGGTGCTGGCTGGCAGCTTCGGCCGCTACAACCGGCGGGGAGGTCCTCGTGGCTGACACCACCATCTCCTGGACGGACAAGACCTGGAACCCCGTCACCGGATGCGACCGCGTCTCGGCCGGGTGCGACAACTGCTACGCGCTGGGCTTGGCCAAGCGGCTCAAGGGGATGGAACTCCAACGGATCGCTGCCGGGAAGCTGGACCCGGCCAAGGCGAAGTACCAGACCGACGGCGATCCGCGCACCTCCGGGCCGGGCTTTGGCGTCGCGATGCACGAGGCCGCGCTGACCACGCCGCTCGGCTGGCGGCACCCGCAGAAGGTCTTCGTCAACTCGATGAGCGACCTGTTCCACACCAAGATCGAAGACACGTTCATCGCCAAGGTATTCGCGACGATGCTGGCCACCCCGCGGCACACCTACCAGGTGTTGACCAAGAGACCCCCTCGGATGCGAGCCTTACTCCGGCAGGAGTGGTTCTGGCTGGCCGTGGTGGAGGAGGCGCGCCAACTCGTCGGACCCCTGATGGCGTTCGAGGAACTCGGAACGGACGGGCCCGGCTCCGGCTGGTTCCTGTCCAACGTCTGGCTGGGGACGTCTGCAGAGGACCAGCGCTCGGCAGACATCCGCGTGCCCGCCCTACTCGGCACCCCGGCCGCCGTCCGGTACCTCTCCTGCGAGCCGCTGATCGGACCGATCGACCTGGCCGGGCCGGTCGTGAACGGGCACCGGCCCAAGCTGACCTACTGGCTGACCGGCCGGCCGAGCTGGGGGCCGGCCGAACAGGAGCCGTCCGGAGTAGAGCTTCGCCCGCTGACCCTCGGCCCGCGGATCGACTGGGTGATCGCTGGCGGCGAGTCCGGCCCCGGCGCCCGGCCCATGCACCCCGCCTGGGCGCGGTCGCTGCGTGACCAGTGCGCCGACGCGGACGTCGCCTTCCACTTCAAGCAGTGGGGGGAATGGGCTCCGACAGAAGTCGCCGCCACCGAGCGCAGCGCGGCCAATGCGCTCTACATCGAGCGCGACGGAGCGACCAGGCCCGCAGCACGAGGCGCCCGCAGCGACGCCGTCACCGTGCAACGCACCGGAACCAAGACCACCGGCCGACGACTCGACGGCCGGGTACACGACGCGTTTCCCTCCGAGGTGACCCGATGACGCGCGCCACGCCCATCACCGGCCCGTCCCGCGTGGCCATCGCCGAGCTCATCGGCCGCCTCGCAGCTGCAGGCCTCGACGACCCCACGATCGCTGCCCGCCTCGGGATCAAACCCCGTCAGGTCGCGGGCATTCGCAAGGACTTCGGCATCGAGCCGGGGCACCGTCCGTGACGACGGAACCACTGGTCGAGGACCGCGGGGGCGACCTCATCGAGGCCGCCTCCGCAATCCTCAACGCCGACCGCACCCATCGCTACGTCCTGACCCGTTGGTGGGCCGACGGGCCGACGTGGATGTTCATCATGCTCAACCCATCCACGGCTGACGCGTTCGCCGTCGACCCCACTTTGACCAGATGTCTTCGCTTCGCGCGCCGCGGCGGCGCGGGCACGCTGGTGGTGTGCAACCTGTTCGGTCTGCGCTCCACTGACCCCAGCGTGCTGGAGCACCACCCTGACCCGATCGGCGCGAGCAACGACCAGCTGCTCGTCGAACAGGCGGTGGCGGCCGACATCGTCGTGGCCGGATGGGGTGCGCACGGGCGCCTACACGACCGCGACCGGACCATCGTCGAACTGCTTGACGGGCACGTCCGGTGGCGGTGCCTCGCGAGCAACAACGACGGCTCCCCGCGGCACCCGCTCTACATCCGGGCCGACGCGCCCCTGTCCTACTTCAACCCCCAGACGAGGTGGTCATGACGAATCCACGCGGTACCAGCAACGCCCTGCCCGTCCCCCAGCACCTCGCGCACCGGCCGACACAGGGCGGCCTCGTCGTGCCGTGGGTGTCCGTCGAGCTGGCCAACGGCACCTTCGACCTGGGCAACATGAACAACACCCGTGCGAACCAGTGCTTCGTGCGGCGACGCTGTCAGGTCTGTGGGCAGAGGATCGGCGCCCGCGCAGTGTTCCTGCTGTCCGAGTCCGCCCTGGAGAGCATGTCGGCGGGCGAGCCGCCGCTGCACCCGGAGTGCGCCGCGTACTCGAAGGCGGCGTGCCCGATGGTCGCCGGGCGGGTGGACCACTACCGCCGGTCCCCAACCCGGACGGAAGGCCACGCTGGCGAGGAATGCGCTACGCCGGGGTGCGACTGCGCAGGCTGGATCCCGACGCCGGGCGGCGGCGACAACACGGGGCGGCCCGCCGAGCCGTGGCACCTGGTCTGGTGCGCCGGCTACGACATCACCGTGCCGGACAAGCGCACCGGCCAGCTGGTGAACCGCGGCCTGGTGCCGATCGGCGTGCGGCTGCGCGCACGGATCTCCGCCCCGCTGAAGATCCGGCCGATAGCAGGATGACGGGCGGTGGTGAGCAGGACGACGGTGCGGTTCAGGCGTTCGTGACCCGAACCGGCAGCCTGCCGTCGTCCTCGGCCGCCTTGCGGATGCGGCGGACCAGCTCGCGGTCCTGGCCGCACCTCCGGGCGATATCCATCGTCTTCTCGCCGCGGCGATACGCGGCCACGACCTCGTCTTTCAGCTCTGCGTGGAGCCTGTCCGCCCTGGTCTTGGCGCTGCGGTACGCACGCCCGATGCGTGCGAGGGTGTCATCATCCATTGCCGGATGGTCCCACGATGGTGTCGGCCTATCAAGTTTGCCTACCCTGTTGACATGCCTACTGGGTAGGCCTACCGTAGCGGCATCACCCACCGAGGAGGCCGAATGACCATCGCCCTGGAGGACAACGCGGGGGACGTCGCGGCCTTCGCCATGCCCATCGTGTCCAGTGTCCAGCACGTTACAGCTGTAACACAGGACGGGCGACCGGTTGTCGTCGACAACGCCTCGTACGCCTGGCGCAACAACGAGACCAACCCCCTCCGGCAGCTCCACGACGACCTGGTCCAGGACTACCGCGATGACCTCGACGACGCGGCCATCCAGCTGATCAGGCCGCTGCTCGCCGAGGTGTGGGCCGAGCGCGGCTACCAGGTCCGGTGGGGCACCGAGGACGAGGTGGACCACCTCCCCGACCAGCCCGACACCACCACCTACAGGTCCGTCTGGGACGAGGCCGCGAGCCGCGTCGACGTCGACCAGGTGGTCGAGGACGCAGAACTCGTCGCGGTCATGCGCGCCGCGTACAGCGACTGATCCTCCAGAGAGGACACCATGCTCAACACCGCCACCGACCACCGGAACCCGCTGGTCACCGCCATCACTGACCGCCTCGACGAGCTGGCCGAGAACGCTGGCACCGACTACGCCGAGCAGATCGTCGAGGGCCACCGTGCAGACCTCGACTCCGGCCAAGGCCTGGTGCGGCTCGCGCTCGAACTCGACCTGGACCCCAGCCTGCCGTGCTACATCGCCCGCGCCGACGGCTGCCGGCCCGCCGGACCGTTCGACTCGCTGACCGAGGCCAACGACTGGACCGCCTCCGACGACTGCTGGGACGTCGAGCAGATCACTGTCGAGGACGCGGCACGCCTGTTCCCGGCCTGCCGTCCGGTGGCGCAGGCCACGCCAACGGCGCTTACCGCACCGGTGAGGATCCCGCCGACCGTCCGCGAACGGATCCTTGGCCGCGTCCGCCCCAAGCAGTCCACGGCCGCGCTGGAGTCGCAGGACGGTGCATCGTGATCGCCCGCGGAAAGGTGTACGTGGACCTGGCGAACCGGTCCGCCACGATCGTCGACACGAACGGACGCTGGCGAGGCACCTGGTCGGGAGTCAGCCGAACCACCGCCGGCGACCGCATCGCCACCGACGGCTGGAAGTTCACCGACAACAGCTGGCGGATGACGACCGACGGCGGCACCCGCAAGGTATCCCGCTGGCGCGTTCCCGCCCGCGTACGCAGCTGTGCCGCCACCGGCGGCGCGATCCTGGCCCTCATCGCCGGGGTGGCCCTAGGCCTCGTCGAGCGGCCCGTGCCCCGCGCCATCACCTGCGCCGTGCTCGGAATCTCCAGCGCCGCAGCCGTCGTCTGGATGTGGCCGAGGTGAACCCCGACCCCGTCGGTCCCTGGGGCGTCATCGCCGCCGTCATCCTCGTGGTGCTCGGCGTCAGCGTCGCCGCATGCGCCGCCGTCGTCGTCATCGGCCGTGCCCTCCGCCGCTATCGCTTCCGCCTCGGGCTCTCCCGCGACGGCATTGACCACGTGCACGACAACGCCGGCCGCCTGTGGGCCGAAGGCCCCGACGGGCTCTTCGACCTCGTCGGCTCCGCCGACCCGGCCGAACAGGGCTGGACCTACAGCCAACTCGACCGCGTCCACGGCCGGCTTACCCGCGCCACCCCACCCGAGTCCACAACGGACACCCGATGAAGGTCCGACACCTCGCAGCCGCCCTCCTCGTCGCGCTGGTCGCTTGCACAGCCTGCGAGGACGAGGTCCCCAGCGACACCGAGACCGTGCCGGGCGCGGCTCCCGCGCCCTCAGCCGCCGTCATCAACCCCGTCGCCCGAACCCACGCCACCACGGAGGACACCCACTTGAGCGCCACGACCACCGCCGCCGCCGAGCAGTCGACGTTGGCACAGCAGCAGGCCGCAGGACTCCGCGCCCTGGCTGACATGATCGAGGCCAACCCCGACCTCGCAGACCTCGCGTGCTACCTCAGGTCCGCGGATGTCTTCTACGCCTGGTCGAAGGACGACGTTGCCAAGATCGTCCGGGCAGGCCTGGCCCACGGCTTCGGGATCGCGAAGAACCACTTCGGCGCGACCCTGAAGGTGACCCTCGAGTACGGGCCCCTCAACTTCACGATCCTCGGCGACCGCGAAGCCGTCTGCGAGAAGGTCGTCACCACGGAGACGGTAACCCGCACCGTGCCCGACCCGGCAGTGCTCGCCACCGTCCCGCTGGTCGAGGTCACCGAGACCGTTGAGAACGTCGAGTGGGTGTGCAAGCCGCTGCTCGCGGGCACCGCCGAGACGACGGCGTGATCGGCTTCCTTCGCTCCACGGTGGTGGTCCTCTTCGGGGCCATCACCGTGGGTGGGCCCGTCGGCCTCGCCCTCGCCACGGAGACCTCGCCCGTTCCGATACCTGCGACGCACGTCCTAGCCCACGCCCGCACCACCTGCCACGTGGACCGCTTCGACGAGCTGGAGCAGACCACCGCTGCCCGATGGTCGGACCTGACCGACAGCGCCCTCAGGTGCGTCCTCGCCGCGGTCGACGCCCCCGCCGACCTGGCTGGCGAGATGGTCGACCGATCGCCCGGGTACGGCACCAAGCCATGGGACACCAAGACCGGCCGGTGGACCGCGGCATGGAAATGGGGCCCGGCCGGACTCGTCGTCACCATCCGCCTCATGCCCACCACCCCCTCCTGATCTGCCGCCCAGGGAGCATCTCCATGCGCACCATCACAAACCACACCCCCGGACCCATCGAGCTGATCCTCAACATTGGCGCTGGCACGGTTGAGGTCCACGTCGAGAACCGCGACCACGCCGAGCTAATCCTCACCCCGGTCACCGCCGACGACACCACCGCAACCGACCTGATCAACCGCGCCAGCACCACCCCCCGACCTGGGGCGCTCCAGGTCGCCGTCCCCCGGCCTCCGGCCACCAGCTTCGGGAACCGCAACTCCCACGTGAGCGTCAGGGACAGCGGCGTCGTGATGGTGTCCGGCGGCAGCGTGAACATGGTCAACGGGCGAATCGTCAGCGGACACGGGGCCGTGATCTTCAGCAGCGACACGGACGGCGCGATCCGAACCACGGTCCGGCTACCCCTCGGCTCCAAGTTGACCCTCGACACCGACAACGCGGACCTCATCACCCACGGCCACCTGAGCAAGCTCCACGCCAACGTCGAATGCGGCGACGTCGAGACGATCGGCCTGGTCGACAAGCTGTACGTGGTGACCGTGACTGGCGACGTCACCGTCGCCCAGGCTGGGCTCGCCGCAGTGGACTGCCTGTCCGGCGGCATCCGCATCGACCGTCTCGACGGGACCGCTCACCTCCGCACCATGTCCGGTGACATCCGGGTTGAGGCCCAAGACGGCACCAAGATCCGCGCGGAGAGCATCTCCGGTGACATCACCGTGCACGCCATCGGCGGCGGGACGGTCGATACCGACGCCCGCACGATCTCGGGCCGTGTCCGCACCACCGGCGGTGCCCGATGACGACGCCTCAGCGCGCCACCGCCGCGGCCAACCCACACATCATCAACCCCGGTGACCGGTTGTCCATCGCGTTCACCGGCACCTACCGCAGTAGCCACCCCATCGACCAGCGCGCCATCCTGGTCTCCGCCGACACCGAAGCCGCACACCGCGAGTACGTCGTGCCGGTGTCCGCGCTACGTAGCGCTGGCGCCATTGACGTGTCTGAGGACGCGTACACCGCCGCCATCGCGGCTGGCCGCGATGCTCATGACAATAGCCACCAGCCAGGCCACTTCGACTGCTGCCACTCGTACTCCGAGATGTTCGAGACGATCCGTGCCGGAGTGAGCGCGGCCGCCCCCGTCCTGACCGTCGAACAAGACGTCGAGATCGCGCAGCTGCGAGCCCGTGAGGCCGCGTGGCAGGAGTACGCCCGCACGCTGGCCGACCGGCTCAGCGACATCTGGGCCCTCGTCGAGGGGCCCGCCAGCAAGGGCAACGCGTTGGAACACCGCGACGCGGTCGCGATCACGGAAATGACCTACCACCCGGAGAAGCCCGAACTGCTGCGCGAGCCCGCGGCGACCGATGAGGGGCAGCCGACGGAGGCGCCCAGTGACTGACACCTCCACCTTCACCGACGCGCTGACGTTCTCCGAGCGGGAGACCGCCGAGCTTGCAGCCGCGGGGCTCACCAACGCACAGATCGCGAGGCGTCGGTTCACCACCACTAGCACCGTCGAGCAGCACCTCACCAAGGTCTATCGGAAGCTCGGAATCGCAAGCCGCCGCGAGCTCATGGAGATGCGCCGTGGCTGACTGCACCCGACCTGGCTGCGACAAACCCGTCCACGCGCACGGTGCCTGCCGCACCTGCTACAGCAGGGAACGCCGCCAGGGCATGCACCGCCTGCGCGACGGATACCTCGCCCGTACACGCCTCATGGCGCTCCGACGAGCGGGCTGGACGACGCAGCAGATCTCCAACGCCACCGGGATCGAGAGGGCCAACGTCCAGAAGATCCAGTCCGGCCGCACTAGGTTCGTCCAGCAGGAGACCGAGCGCCTCGTGCTGGCGGTCGACATCGCACCACCACCCGGCCCAACACGACACGGGATCGACCCCACCGGATCCCGACGCCGCGTCCAAGCGCTCGCGTGGATGGGCTGGCCCGCAGCGGAAGTCGCTGCCCGCGCTGGCACCACCAAGGGCACCCTGCAGTCCGAACTCGCGCGGAAGCGCAGGATCTCCGTCTCCCTGGCCTGGCGAGTCGCGGCGGTCTACGACGACCTCTGGGACAAGCCCGGTCCCTCAGCTGCCGCAAGTGCTGCCGCGCGAGCAGGCGGGTTCGCACCGCCCGCCGCATGGGACGACGACACCATCGATAACCCCGCCGCCCGCCCGCGCGGGCTGGTTTCGGTGGCAGGCGGTGGGGAATCGTGATCCGCTTCTACCTCGGCACCCACCAACCGCACTGGTTGGAGACCGCGGGCGTCCCGCTGTTCGTGTCACACCGTCGTCTCGCGAAGCGCCGCAGCCTGCCGCGTGCGGCAGCCCCGTGGGCGCTGGACTCCGGCGGCTTCAGCGAGCTGTCGCTGTACGGGGAGTGGCGCACCACCCCGGCCGAGTACGTCGCCGCGGTGCGCCGCTACGACGAGGAGATCGGCTGGCTCGAGTGGGCCGCGCCGCAGGACTCGATGTGCGAGGACGCTGTGCTCGCCAAGACCGGGCTCACCGAGCTGGAGCACCAGCGCCGCACGGTGATCAACTTCCAACGGCTGCAGGACCTCTGGTACGCGGCCACCAGCGACGAGTCACCGTTCATGCCCGTCCTGCAGGCCAAGGACCGCGACGGCTACCTGCGGTGCGCCGACCTCTACGCCGCGGCGGGGATCGACCTGTGCGACTACGAGCTGGTCGGCGTCGGCTCGGTGTGCCGCCGCCAGGCAACCGGCGAGATCCACGACATCGTCACCGCGCTCCGCTCCGTCGTCGACCCCGAGCTGCCGCTGCACGGCTTCGGGGTGAAGACCCGCGGCCTCCGCTTGTACGGCGACCAGCTGACGACCGCGGACTCCCTCGCCTGGTCCTACGACGCCCGGCGCGGCCAGCGCATGGACGGCTGCACCAGCCACACCAACTGCGCGAACTGCCTGCGCTACGCCCTCGCCTGGCGGCAACGCGTGCTCGAACTCCCCGCCACCCACTACGAGCCCTTCGGAGCCCTCGCATGCTGACCGCCCCGCCGGTCCCGTACTTCGGCGGGAAAGGCCGACTCGCCGCCGACATCGCCGCGCTGTTCCCCGCCCACGTCCACTACGTCGAGCCCTACTGCGGGGCTCTGTCGGTCCTGCTGGCCAAGACGCCCAGCGCGATGGAGACCGTGAACGACCTCGACGGCGACCTGATGACGTTCTGGCGGGTGCTGCGCGACCGCCCGCGGGAGCTGGCCCGGCTGTGCGCGCTGACCCCGCACTCCCGCGCCGAGCACGAGCAGGCGTTCGACCGGCCCGCCGAGCTCGGCGACCTCGAACGTGCACGCCGCGTCTGGTCCTACCTCGTGCAGGGCCGCGCCGGGCTGCTCCGGAACACCGGCTGGCGGCACTTCGTCGACCCCGGCGGCTCGTCAACGGGGATGCCGGGCTACCTCCGCGGCTACGTCGACCGCCTGGCGCCCGCCGCCGAGCGGCTGCAGCGGGTGTCGTTGGAGTGCCGCCCGGCGCTGGAGCTGATCGAGCGCTACGGCCGCTCGCCCGAGGTGCTGCTCTACGTCGACCCGCCCTACCTCGGCAGCGCCCGGACGTGGGGCGCGAACTACCGGCACGAGCTGCGCACCGACATCGGCCACCGCGAGCTCGCGGCCGCGCTCAACGCCTGCAGAGCGTCGGTCGTGCTGTCCGGTTACCCCTCGCCGCTCTACGACGAGCTGTACGACGGCTGGCACCGCACCACCTTCAACGCCACCACCGGCCAAGGCGGCACCAGCGCAGAGCGCACGGAAGTCGTGTGGTCCAACCGGCTTCCGCAACCGACGTTGTTCTCCGAGCCCGACCAACTGGAGGCCCGCGCATGAGCCGAACCGCCACGCACCGCCCGGCCACGCGACGCCGCCGGTTCCGCCACGACGACCTGGTCGCGGTCGACTTGTTCTCGGGCTTCGGCGGGCTCACCCGCGGCATCGAGAGGGCCGGGTTCACCACGATCATGGCGGCCAACCACAACGCCTACAAGGTCGAGGTCCACGAGGCCAACCACCCCGACGCCGAGCACTGGATCGCCGACCTCGTCGACCCGGCCTCGTCGGACTACCACTCCGCCCGCGACCTCCCGGCCGCCGACCTGCTCACCGCCGGGGTGTCCTGCGTGAACCATTCGCAGGCCAACACCACCAAGGCCTACGCGCAGGGCCTGTCGCTGTTCGACTTGGACGACCCGGAGTTCGAGGCGCGGGTCACCCGCAGCGAGCGCGACCGGGCCACCGCCAACTGCGTCTTGCACTACGCCGCCCAGCACCACCCGCGGCTGATCCTCGTCGAGTGCACCACCGAGCTGGCCTCGTGGGGCCCGGCCATCCAGGGGCGCACAAAGATCGGCGACGGCTCGACGTACCGCTGGTGGCTCAAGGAGTTCGAGAAGCTCAACTACCGCTACCGCGTGCTGTACCTGAACTCGATGTTCTTCGGCGTGCCGCAGTCGCGGGACCGGCTGTACGTAGCCTTCTGGGACCGCGCCCTGCCGACCCCGGACCTGGACCACCGTCCTGAGTCGTGGTGCCAGCCCTGCGGGGAGGTCGTGCCCGCGGTGTGGTCGTGGAAGACCGGCGTCCCGCCGACCGGGTCGGTGCGGTACGGCAAGCAGTACAACTACCGCTGCCCGCGCTGCCGCCACGAAGTGTTCCCGCCGGCCAGCCCATCGCTGGACGCGCTCGACCTGACCTACCTCGGCACCCGGATCGGCGACCGCACCCGCCCGCTGGCGCCCGCGACGATGGCCCGCGCCGAGCGCTGCCGGCAGAGGTTCCCGGAGTTCCCGGCCATCCTGCTGCCCGCCAAGGCCACGCGCGGCAGCGAGCGGCACCCGTGGCAGCCGATGTCCACCCAGACCAGCCAGCAGGAGACCGCGCTCCTGTCCACCGGCGCGATCATGACCGCCGCCGGCCACACCTTCGAGCGCCCCGGATCGGACTGCAGGTCCCGCGACCTGGGCCAGCCGATGTGGGCGCAGCCCGCGACCAACACCACCGGGCTGATCACCCCGCCCGTCGCGGTCACCGGCCAGGTGCTCGCCGCGCACCGGCACAACGGCGACGGCCAGCACATCAGCAGGCCGATGGACACCGTCACCAGCACGCACGAGAAGGCCGTCCTGCTCGCCGCGGTGAACAACTACCAGGGCGCCCCGCGCGGCACGGACGAACCGCTGCCCACCCAGGGCGGGTCCGAGACCCTGAGCGTGCTGACCGCGCGGGTTATGCCCAACCGCACCAACGCCACCAGCCGCAGCGTGGGTGAGCCGATGGAGACCCTCGTCGGCGGCGCCGGGCCGGGTGGCCTGGGCCTGCTCGCCGCGGCCGGGACCATCAAGAACAACGGGCCCATCGACCAGGCCAGCTACCGGGCCCACCCCGTCAGTGACCCGCTCGGCACCCTCGTCGCGTCCTCCGCCAACCAGGCCCTGCTGTTCTCCGGCTGGTACAAGCAGAACGGCACCGGCGCGGAAGCGACCGCGGCCCACCCGGTCTCCGACGCGTTCGGCACGCTCACCGCCCGCGACACCACCGGACTCCTGACCGCCCAGTGGCGCGCGGCGCTCGCGGATCTGTCCCTGGAGGACTGCCACTTCCGCATGCTCGGCGCCCACGAGGTCGGCAGGGGGTGCGGGTTCGACGTCGACTTCCCCGATCACACCGGGGACTTCGTGGTGTGGGGCTCAGCCAGAGACCAGGTGGACGGGTTCGGCAACGCCGTCAGCCCGCAGGTCGGGGAGTGGATCGGGGCCCAGCTGCGCGCCATTCTCCACACCGCCGAAGGCGCCGCATGAACCCGAATCACCACGATCTTCAAGGCCAGCAAGGAAACCGAGGTGCAAGCAGCATGGATAAGCCCGCGCCCGCCCCGCCTGCAGATGAGCTGCGCGCCAAGCTGATCCGCGAGTTCGATGACCACCCGTCGGAATGGGTCTTCCCCAACGAGTTCGGTGGATACGACGTCGACAACGCAGCCGCAGCCGACCTCGCACTGGAGGTGTTGGGGCCAGAACTGGAAGAGGGCCGGTTCGCGATCGCCCACATCGAGCAGTGGCAGCGGGTGGTCGAGGCGAACAAGACCGAGATCGCCCGGTTGACCGGTCTGCTGCGCGGCATGGCCCGAAAGGTGGTCGCGTCACGGGCTGAACTACACCAAGCGGTGGAGGACTGGGCGCGCAACGACGCGAGCGTGCTCGCCGACTCCCAGCAGGTCGCCACCAGGAACGAGTACCTGCAGAGGCTGCTCGTCTGGGAGCGCAAGTGCTGGGGCATCGAACGCCAAGGCTGGCGTGAACTCCACGAGCGCACCGTCGCGGAAGCGTCGATCAGCTCCATCCCCGATGACGCACTCGCGCAGCTGGTGCACATGCTCGCCAACCGAGCCCGCACCTTGCCGGGGCTGGAGTACGACGAGCACCAGCATGCCGCGGCTGCGCTACTCGACCGCTTCCGATCGTGGCAGACGACGAATACCACCACCTCTGGAGCCCACCTGCAAGGGTCCTCCAACTGGCTCCAACGCTTGGAGCAAGCGCCCGTCGAGCCCGGTTCCCTACAACCACTTCGGCACGTCGTCAGCTACAAGCGCCACGAGGCCGGGTGGTGCGCGGTCTGCTCCGGGTGCCTCACCCACGAACACGGCCCCGAGCAGCAAGTGCGTGACTGGGGTGGCCAGCACGAAGCCGACGCACTCCGACCCGCCTCCGACACAACGAGGCCGCCGTCTGCCTCGCCCTCAACCCGACAGGAGGGATGAAGTGGCCGAGATCCTGCACACCGGCGAGCAAGCCCAGTACCCGTGGCCCGACGGGATGTACGTCCAGGGCGGCAAGCGCGGCCTGGCGTTCAAGCAGGGCTGCGGCGCCTACACCACGGCGTTCGTCGAAGCCTTCCCACCCGGCACGTTCCTCCGCGGCGAGGGCGCTACCGTCGCCGAAGCTGAGACCGCGTGTTGGGAGAAATACCAGCGCATCCTCGTCTGCTCTGGCGGTGGCGAGCACGGCCCGTACGAGCCCCGCTCCTACACCAACGGCGCCGGTTTCTGTACGAAGTGTGGGTCGTGGTTCAGCGGCGTTTGCGAGCCCTCCCGCGACCACCGCATCGGTGAGTCCGCCTGTGCACAGATCGTTGCGCTGTACGGACAAGACATCGTGCTCACCTCCAAATGGGCTGGCCTCGTGGCCGACGAGAAGGCCCGCATCACCGCGAACTTGGACGGCCTGCCCGAGCCACCCGCGACCACCGAACCGCCGACAGACGAGGAACTGCGACAGGCTGCCGCGCCGCTGGACTTCAGCGTCCTAGGTGAAGTACTCGCGGCGCTTGCAGGCAAGCATCTGGCCGCTCCTCCTCCCGCAGGTGAAGCCGGTGAAGAGCAGGAGGGGACCCGGTGAAACCGCACGCCTGCGACACATGCGGAAGCCAACCCTGCCGAGGCGGCTGCCACGGATATACCGATGCGATCGGGCGGCCCCGCCACGGGTGCACGGACATCCGAGCCTGCTCGAGGGTGTTCGACAACCCCGTTTCAGGGAGGCGCCGTCGTGCCTGAACTGTTTGCTATCCCGCCTGCAGGTGGGGAGGTCATCCACATCCACAAGCCCGGCTACGAGCCGAGCAGGAAACGCCGCCGCTCAGTGCGAGAACACTCCGCGCTCTGCGGCGTGCTGGTCCGGCCCACCGCGATCCCTGTTGCGGACGCGATCAGCTGGACCAGTCGTCGCCCCACCGAACTCGACCGGCGCGGCATCTGGCGGTGGTGCCGGGTGTGCCTCGGCCACGCAGCCGAGATCACTGGCCTCATCGACCTGCTGGTCCAGCAGATCGCCGCTCACCCGGCCGCCCAGAAGGACACGACTTGCTGACCCCGTGGGAGGCACGGTGAACACGACCGCACGCGACGTCATCGAGATGCTGCGCCGCCACTACCTGCCGGAAGGCAGGCCGCCCGGCGGGATCTTCGCGCCCGAGATCGGAGCGCCCGGCAACAGCGGCCGCCGCGCTGACCTCATCTGGCAGGGCTGCACCGCAGCCGGTGGCCACGAGCTCATCGGGCACGAGGTCAAGGTCACCCGCCAAGACCTGCTCGCCGAGCTGGCCGACCCGGCGAAGTCCGACCCGTGGCAGAAGTACTGCCACCGCTGGTACCTCGTCGTCCCTGACGCGCACCTGCTCGACGGGCTGGAGCTGCCGCACACCTGGGGGGTGCTCACGCCGCCATCCGGACGACGCACCCGCACCATGACCGTCCACATCCCGGCGCCAGCGTTGAAGCCTGACGAGCAGGCACCCGCGCTGAAGACCCTCGCGACCTGGCTGCACTGGAAGCGCGACTCGGAGCAACGGAACCATCGCCTCATCCAGGACGAGGCCCGACGGCTGCGGGAAGTCAACGAACGCCTGCAACGCGAGTCCACCTACAAGGCCAGACCGCGCCGCAAGGACGAAGAGATCATCGCCCGCATCATCGCCGAGCTCGGCGGAACCGTGGACGGCGACCAGATCGGTTCGTGGACGACCACCGTCCACATCGACGACGTCGTCGCAGCGCTCCGCGACCTCGCCGAGGCGAAGAACCGACGCGCCCAGGCCGAGAACTCCCACCGCATGTGCCTCGACCGGTTGCGCGGGCTGGGAAAGACCGTCGAGCACGCACTCCTGCTCGCGGAGAGGAAGACCCCGTGACGCACCCCACCGAAGGACGCACACGATGAACCCACGAGCCGTGCTCGTCATCGTCATCGGTGCCATAGCCCTCGCGGCACTGGTGATCTGGTGGCTCTCCCGCTCGGCCGGAGTCCGCCGCCGCGACTTCCGCCGCCTCGAACGCGAGCGAAACCTGCTCGCCACAGCCGTCCAGCAGATCGAGATCAAGGCCGACACCTACCGCGACCTCGACTCGGTTCTCGCATCGGACGTTCGCACCATCCTCCGCAAGCTCAACACCGACCGAATGGATCTCACCCGATGAAGTTCCGCCGCACATCCGCCGCCGTGCTCGCCGCGGCCATGACCCTCGCCGGCTGCTCGATCGCCAACACCACCGCGAGCGAGGTCGCCCTCCAATACGGCGCCGGGCCACTGGACTCCCGCACGTTCGTCCAGTGCGTCCCGACCGGCAAGCGCGAGGTCAACGACGTCAACGACGACCACTACTACTACCCGGCCGGGCAGCGCGACTTCACCTTCTCTGCGGACCAGGGCGCCGATTCCGCGCCGCTCACGTCGACGACGTCGGACTCCCAGGAGATCACCGTCAGCGGCACGGTGAAGTTCACCCTGAACACCTCGTGCGAGAAGTTCACCGACCCCAGCGGCAAGGAGTGGCCGGGCGGGCGGCTCCAGATGTTCCACGAGCTGATCGCATCCAAAGTGGACGCCGCACCCACCGACGGCGGTGAGCAGATGAAGGAGGGTTGGAAGACCCTCCTGCGCAACTACGTCGGCGCCGCACTGGACCGGGCCACCGACAACGAGGCCCTGAAGTACGGGTGGCAGCAGCTGTACACCGACACGACCTCGAAGGCCAAGTGGGAGAAGGACGTGCTCGACCAGCTCCCCGCCATCCTGAAGACCCTCACCCAGGGCGTCGACCTGATCACCATCAACAGCGTGCTGCTGCAGAAGCCCGGCATCCAGCCGAGCCTCGTGTCCGGCCTGACCGACAAGCAGGCCGCGGCACTCCGCAACGAGGCGGCCGAGGTCGACAAGCAGGCCGCGGTCAACTTCCCCGGCGGCCTCGCGGGCTACCAGGCGTACCAGCAGCAGCAGGCCATCAACCAGGCCATCAAGGACGGCAAGGTCCAGGTGATCCCGATCCCGCAGGGCTCGCCGGTCATCGTCGGCGCCAAGTAGGCCCTCCCCAGCCCCGGCCCGGTCGCGCCGACGCGCGACCGGGCCGGCTTCCACTCCAGCAGCAAGGAGAAGCAACGTGCGCAAGATCCCGACCCTGTTCCGCCGTGACCCCGACGACCTGCGACACGTGACCCGTGAGGTTCACCCGGACTGCCAGTGGGTGATGGCTGGCGAAGGCATCCCCACCCGGAAGTACGACGGGACGTGTGTCGGCTACTTCCCCGCCGTGCGCGGCGAGATCCGAGTACACGGCGGCGTCGGATCCGGAGAGGTCAACGAACCCAGCGACCTCACCGGTGTGTGGCTCGCCCGTCGAGAAGTGAAGCCTGGCAGAGCCTTCCCGCCGGGCTACGTTGCTGAGCAGGCCGACCCTGTGACCGGTAAGAACGTGGGCTGGGAGCCGATGGCCCAGTCCTCGTTCGCGAAGTTCCACGCCGAGGCGGCCGACAAGATCATGGACAACGGCGAGACGTGGGGCGTGCCCGTGCTCGGCGCGACATACGAACTCGTCGGGCCGAAGATCAACGGCAACCCGTACGGCCTGAACGAGCATGTCTTGGTGCGCCACGGCTACCAGGCTGCCGTCGACTACAACGCGATGCAGACGATCGCGCTCGACTTCGACTCCCTACGCGAGTGGCTGCTGGGCCACCCAGCTTGGGAGGGCGTCGTCTGGCACCACCCGGACGGGCGGATGGCGAAGTTGAAGCGCCGGGATGTGCTCGCCGCTGGTGCCGCGGTTGCTCCGCAGAGTTAGGC
This sequence comes from Umezawaea tangerina, assembly GCF_003002815.1. Taxonomy (GTDB): domain Bacteria; phylum Actinomycetota; class Actinomycetes; order Mycobacteriales; family Pseudonocardiaceae; genus Umezawaea; species Umezawaea tangerina. The sequence goes on from NZ_PVTF01000014.1 coordinate 239,798, forward strand.
CGACCGGCCCTCTTGTGTAGATACACGGTTAAGGTTACCGTGTATCTACACGGTAACTACGACGGAGGCCACATGGCGACCCCCAGCAGCGACGGCGGACAGACCTTCCTCGACACCGAACAGGAGGCGATCGACTACCTCGCGGAGCGCTTCCCCAGCGAGCCCCCCGCCCGGATCGCCCACTTCGTCGACCTGGCCCGCGCCGACATGGCTGAGCAGGAGGAGAACCCCGACCTCTGGTGGGACGGCATCGACCGCGACGAGCTCGTGGGGTACGTCTTCGGCCTCATCTAGCGCACCGGGCTGGCGGCCCCGCCTGGACAGCACGCCGCCAGCCCGGTGTTCCCACACCCCGCCCACACAAGAACGGAGCATCACCATCATGGACTGGCGACACAGAGCCATCTGCCGCGACGAGGACCCCGAGCTGTTCTTCCCGGTCGGCAAGTCCGGCCCGGCGCTCCTACAGGCCGCCGAGGCCAAGACCGTCTGCCGCCGCTGCCCGGTCGTGTCCGACTGCCTCACCTGGGCGCTCGAGTCCGGGCAGGACGACGGCGTCTGGGGCGCGATGACCGAGGACGAGCGCCGCGCCCTCAAGCGGCGCAACGCCCGCACGCGAGCCAGGAGCAACGCCTGATGCCCGACAAGAGCACCCGCGGCCTCGCCTTACTCGGCGCCCTCGCGGCCACCTTCGACCTCGTCCACGGCGCGATGGACCAGTGGTTCCAGCCCGGCTGGGCGGCGGTGCACAAGCGGCGCCGCGGGCGCGGGCTGGTGTCCCTGCGCACCGGCCAGCCCATCGGCTCGGCAACGGCGGTCGACGGCGACCTGGTCGTCACCGAGGACACCCTCGGCCGCGCCGGGGCGACCCTGCACGTGGCCACCTACACCGCTGGCCAGCTGGCCGCCACGGTCGCGGTGACCCGAGCGCTCGGCGTGCGCCTCCCGGCCCGCGCGCTGCTCACCGGCGCGGCCGTGAACGCCGTGACGCACTGGGTGCTCGACCGCGGGCACCCGGTCGTCACGGCCGCGGGGTGGCTCGGCAAGACGGAGTACGTCACCGGGTGCACGGTCGTCCGCCGGGCCGGAACCGAGCCGGACGCCTGGGGGCCGGGCACCGCGGGGTTCGAGCTGGACCAGACCGCCCACAAGCTGATCGGCTGGGCGGCGGCCGCGATCACCACCGTGATCGCGGTCCGCCGAGAAACGGCCGACCGTGGCTCCACGACGTGACTGCCGTGTCCCCGCACCCGCGGGGGAGGTCCCCTCACCGGCCCACGACCACCCGGAGACGACGATGAGCCACCCCGACCTGCCCCCGCTGCACCTCGAAGCCCCCGAGGGGCACCGGTGGGTCCGCCCTGCCTCGCCGCCGTGCCCGCGCTGCGAGTGCTGCTCCGAGGACCTGTGCGAGCTGTCCAACCAGCGCGCGACGCTGTGCCGCAACGTCAGCGATACCGGGCCCGACGTCGACCCGCGAGTCGCGTCATGCCCGTGCACCGTCTACCAGCCCGACGAGGACACGAGGGTCCTGCTGCCACCGCAGCTCACCGAGTGCTTCAACACCGGGTGCGAGCGGCTGATGTCTCTCGGCACCCGGTACTGCTGCGCCCCGTGCCGCCTCGTCGACGAGGGCACCAGCGAGGCCTCCGGCCACAGCACGGCGTGCGACGCCCGGCGGGACGAGCGGCACGGCCACGCCGACGTGATCGGCATGACCTACGTGCTCGTGCGCCACACGCCCGGCTCGGCGGTGCTGGACGACCTCGTCCGCCAACTCCCTGCCGAACTCGACCGGTATGTCGACACCCGCCAGCACGACGACGGAACGGCCGTCCTCGCGGTCCGCCACAGCGTGCTGACGACCGAGCACCCCTCGGACGAGACCGTCACCGCCGCGGTGACCGCACACCCCGAGGTCGACCTGGTCGGCCTGATCACCGGCGCAGACCTCGACGCCCGGCAGCCGCGCCGGTGAGCGACGCTGCGGGACGCGATGGCCAAGGCGATCCCGTGGGGCGGCGGGCCGCACCGCGAGAAGGGACATCTGGCCTCGCGCGCGGTCCAGGTAGCGCTCGGCGACCTCGAGGGGTTGGGCGCCGCCCACCGTCTCGGCCAGGACCGGACGGCGACGGTCGCGGTATTGGACCGGGAGCTGCTGGCCCGGATTGCCGCGGTGTGGGGGCGTTAGATCCGCCAGTGCCGTGCAGCACGAAGGGCCCCGCACCGCTCGGTGTGGGGCCCTTCGTCGTCTGGTTAGGCCAGGTGCTCGCGCAGCGCCGCGGCGATCGTCGCCGCGGTCACCCATCCGTCCGGTTCGGCTGCCACGTCCGCCGCGGCGACCGGCTCGCCGGTCAGCTGGATGTCGTCGCTGGGCGGGTAGACCCGGACCGTGGTCCCGCCCGGCTGCAGCGGCACCACCTGCCCGCCCGGCCCGCGCAGTGCCATGACCTGGTGGTCGCCGTGACCGGGGTCCACCCGCACGTGGTCGACCACGGCCTCCACCCCGTCCGCCCGCAGCAGCGCGGCGACCGCTTCGGCCAGGCTGTCGGACACCGAGATGATCCTGGCAGCCCGAGAGATCCCGGACAGCCGCTCGGACGGCGGCACCGCGACCAGACGGCCGTCGTCGTCGCGTACCGGCGCGGGCTCGACATCCCGATCGGCCCAACGAGTCCGGGCGTCCTGCTCAACGCGGGTGGGGTCGACGGTCCTGACCATGCGGTTACTCCTCTGGTTAGCTGCGACGGGCAGCCTATGCGACCTGCCCAGCACGACGACCGGGTCGAGGGTTGATGTAGCGCTAGGGCCGGGAGGCACGAAGGTAGAGGCATGGTCGACTCCGAGGACAGCACCGCCAGCACACCCACACCGGCAGCAGGGGTGGTGCGGCCGCCGTTGCCGCAATGGACCGTCCCGGTGGTCGCGGTGGTGGTGCTGGCCGTGACCGCGGTGGCGTCGCTGCTGCTGTGGAACTGGGTCAACAGCCTGCAGCTGAAGCAGGAGCAGCGGGCCACCGCGGTGCTGGAGGTGTTCAAGCTCGCTGCGTCGGTTGCCGTCGGCGGCGGTGGGCTGTTCGCCCTCTACTTGGCCGCGCGACGCCAACGCACCCAGGAGCTCGAACTCGCACAACGCGAGAAAGTCCAAGCCCACGCCGAGCGGGTCGCGGAGGCTACCGAGCGGGATGCGGCGGAGCGGCGGATCACCGAGTTGTACGCCAAAGCCTCTGACCAACTGGGCTCGGAGAAGGCCGCGGTCCGGTTGGCCGGGTTGTACGCGCTGGAGCGCCTCGGTCAGAGCACGCCGGGCCAGCAGGAGGCGATCGGCAACCTGCTGTGCGCCTACCTACGCATGCCCCACCCCAAACCCCGCGAGCTACCTGAAGACTCCACGGCAGAGCAACTCGAAGCACACGCACTCGCCCAAGCCCTGTACGACCAAGAGCGCGAGACACGACAGACGGCACTGGACATCCTCACCCGCCACCACCCCGAAGCCGAGCAAGGCTGGACAGCGCTGCCGATCCTACTCAGCCGCGCCGATCTAATCGGTGCGAACCTCACTCGCGCGAACCTCGCCCGCGCGGACCTCACCGACGCGGACCTCACCAGCGCGAGACTCGGATTCGCGGACCTCACCTACGCGAGCCTCGGATTCGCGAACCTCACCAACGCATACCTCATCGACGCGCGCCTCACCGGCGCGAACCTCGTCCGCGCGCGCCTCATCGGCGCGAACCTCGTCCGCGCGGACCTCACTGGCGCGCGCCTCGCCGGCGCGCACCTCACCCGCGCGGACCTCACCCGCGCGTACGCCCGCGCGAACCTCACCGGCGCGAACCTCACCGGCGCGGACCTCGTCGACGCGAACCTCACCGGCGCGAACCTCGCCCGTGCGGACCTCACCCACGCGGACCTCACCCGCGCGGACCTCACCCGCGCGTACCTCGTCGACGCGAACCTCACCGGCGCGGACCTCGCCCGCGCGGACCTCACCCACGCGGACCTCACCCACGCGGACCTCACCGACGCGGACCTCAGAGGCGCGTACCTCAACGACGCGGTATACGACGACAAGACCATCGTTACCGGGGTGATCGTGGACGAGAACACCAAGGGGATGTGGTGGTGAGGTTCAGGCCGACATCGCAGCACCGTGTGGCGTCGGCTATGCGGAGCCGAACTGGCGCAGCTCCTCGAGGAGAAACCCGCGGGTGCGGTCGGGGTAGCGGTCGACGTTGCGGCGCTGCTCGGAGGGCAGCCCGGTCGCGTCGCTGATCTCCCGTGCTAGCGCGGCCACGATCGCCTGCCGCTGCGCGTCGCTCGCCCCGTCAGGCACCCGGCCGAGCCGCTCGGCCAGGTCCGCGGTCGACACGTGGCCGGTCTCGTCGTCGGCGAACAGCGCCAGCACGGCGTCGACCACCGACAGCGAGCCCTGCGCCTGGGCGGGCGCGGGCGGGGTGATGTTGCGCTGGGACTCCTCGACCGCAGGCAGGTCCCACAGCGCGGCCAGGTCGTCGGACATCTGGTCCCGGCGTCCGACCCCGGCTGCCGCGGCGTCGGTCGCCGCGGTCTCGCGCTTGACCTTCTTGATGGCGTCGCGCAGCTGCTGCCGCCCGCCCTTCGCTGCGCCCGCGTCCGGCTTCGGCGGGGCGCTGGCCGGGCCCGTGGTGGGGATCGAGGTCTTCCCGTCGGTCCGGTGGGCGTCGATGAACGCGGAGAAGGTCGGCGAGTCCGCGGCCTGGAAGTAGGCAAGGATCGAGGCGATCCGGTCAGGGTTCCAACGGCCGGTCCACAGGTCGCCCAGCGCGGCGGCCTCCTGCGCGTTCAGGGTGCCGATGGTGTCGGACTCGTCGGCGCGCATCGCGAACTCCGCGATCAACTCCTTGGTGTAGTAGCAGGCCTTGCCCTGGCTGGGCGGCGCGTCCGAGCTGACCGCCAGGTACATCGCGTTGTTGCGCAACGCCAGCGCGTCGAGCTTGGTGCCCTTGAGCATCTCGCCAGCGTCGTGCCTGGACGCCGAGTAGAACGCGGCCCGGCGGGCGACGTTGGACAGGAAGTCGCGCACCGGCACGCCCCAGAACTTGTCCGTCAGCCGCTGCGTGGACACCTCAAGTTCCACGCCCTCGGAGCGGCCCTTGGACCCGATGTCCATGATCATGTCCCAGACGTCGAGCAGCTGGCCGCTGGGCAGCCGGAACTTCGGCCTCGTCAGACCGCCCTGGGCGTTGGGCAGCTTGAACGAGGTCAACGCGTCGACCTCGTCCAGCTGGATCAGCACCCGCGGGTGCTCGGCGGAGACGACCAGGTTGCCGCCGTCGCGCGGTGTGTCGGGCGAGGACATGCGGTAGGTCATCAGCGCGTGCCCGGCGGCCACGACCCGGATCGCGGACCAGAAGTCCGCCTCGCTGCCGCTGGAGCCGCCGCCGATCATCGCGTACACCGGGCGCCCGACCCGCCCGTCGACCAGCGGCTGGATGAACGGCCAGATGAACGACTCGAACTTCGACACGCCCGCGGCCAGGTTGAGCACGTGCGCGCGGCGCGAGAGCTGCGCGGTGAGGCCGTGCTCGTAGGTGGACTTGCCCGAGCCGGACGCGCCCACTGCGCACCCGTGCGGTCCGGACTCGGACGGGTCGATCAGCTTGCCGTCCTCCCACCGGCCGAGGTCCAGTGGCTCGGTCGGGTCGTCGACCGGCTGGACCTCCTCGGGCGGCTGGATGGTCTCGGTGAGCACGCGACGCAGTCGGACCCGGATGGCCACGATCATGGCGTTCTCGGTCGGGGTGATCGTGATGTCGTCGTCGCCGATCTGCACGCCGTCCTCGCCGAGCACGCGGGCGGCGATGCCGACGATCTTGCCCTTGGCAGCGACGACCGAGCGGGCGGTGTCGGTGCGCTCCGGATCCAGCCGGATCCACACCGTGTAGCCGGACCAGTTGTCTTCCGGCCCGTGGTGCAGGGTGGTCGCGCCGAACCCGGCCCTGGCCATGATCTCGCCCCACGTGCCGGTCGCCTTCACCTCCTTGTTGCGGTAGTGGATGCGGGAGCGCGGGTCACGGGCGGAGGCGACGCGGTAGCGCAGCTGGGTGTATGCGGCGCCGAACGCGACCCCGCCCGCGACCAAGCCGAGCAGAGGTGCGGGCTGCCACATGTCGTTGAACATGTCGCTTGCCGACGCGATCCACGCCCAAGCGCCCATCGCCAGGCCGGTGACGCCGCCGAGGTAGCCGCTGGGGTGCACGTACTGCTCGGTGGTGTCCGACGACCCGTCGACCACCGCGGCGCCGACGCCCATGCCGAGAAACCCGGCGACGCCGACGCCGATCGCCAGGGTCGGTGTCGACAGGTCCAGGTGATCGATCCCGATGCCAGCCGCGCCGGTCCAGGTGGTGACGTTGAGCGGGTGCCACCAGCACGGGTGCGGCAGGCCATCGCGGGCCAGGGTCTGCCACACCGGCAGCCGTCCGCCGCGCGGCGTGGACTTGCGCGGCAGCGGCGCGGTCTCCGGCAGCGGCTGCTCGTCGAGCAGCTGCTCGTCGTCGTGCTCTTCGTCGGCGGTCACGGTGTCATGGTCAGGCACGACGGCCCCTCCTGTCGGTAGTCGATCCGGGTGGTGAACAGCCCGCCAGCCCCGGAAGCAGGGCCGGCGGGCTCGGCGAGCACGGGCTGGGTCAGGCGTCCGGACGCGTGCTGTGGTCCCACAGCTCCTTGTTCGCCTCGTCGTCGAGCAGCCGCTCGAGGCGGGTCCCGTTGGCACCCACCCACGCCTCGGTGCCCTCCTGGATGTCAGCGGCCATGCCCTGTGCCGAGGGGCCGAAGGACGCGGTGATCTCGTGGGCGCCCCCGGAGACCGGCAGCGTCTCGGCCGCGATCTGGGCGTCTGCCGCGACCCGGTCGGCGAGCGCCTCGTACAGCTCCTGCAGGTCCATGTGCCACTTGTAGACGGTCAGCGCGTGCGGGGCCTCGCCGCCGCCCAGCGGGCCGCCTTCGCGGATCGCCTCGATCAGCGGGCGGAGGTTGGTCGCGATATGGACGTCGGACAGGTCGGTCATGGTGCTCCTCGGTCGTGCGGCCGCCGGCTCGACGAGAGCGGGCGGGATGAACGGTGTGGTGGGCAGGTAGGCCCAAGGGCGCAGGCCGACGCCGACGGCGACCAACAGGCGCCGCAGCTCCGGGCGCAAGCCGTCGAACGGGACGGCGAGCGCGCGGACGGATGCGGTCCGGACGGCCAGCAGGCGGATCCCGGCGCGCTGCGCGGACTGCATCCACGCCGCCGAGCACACCGACGCCAGCGCCGCCAGGAACAGGCTGGTGTTGCGGCCCCGCCGGTACCCGAACGCCACACCGCGGCCGACGCGGTCGAGCAGGCGGCCCAGCAGCCAGCGCTGCCACCACCGGTCGTTCTGGCGCAGCGGGCGCCCGGCCATGCGCCTCTTGAACATCCGCCACAGCTTGCGGTAGAGCTTGCGGCGCTTCTTGCGGGCGTTGCGCTTGCTGTTCTTGTGGGCCGCCTTCGCCGCCTTCGCCGCCTTCGCCGCCTTCGCGGAGCCGCGGAACAGCCGGGCCAGTCCGCGCCGGAGCAGACCGGAGCGGCGCGACGTCGTGCCGGTGATCTTCCCGCCGCCCTTGCCACGGCCCTTGCTCTTGCCGCCCGGTGCCGTCCCGTCCCGGCGGCGGCTGCCCGGCCGCCCGGCGACCCGGCCCAGCAGGCGCCCCGTCCCGCGTGCCGCCCGTCCCGCCGCCCGCGCTGCCCGACCGAGACGGGACGGCCCCTTCGAGCCCTTCCCGCCGCGTCCCGTCCCGGACGTGCCGGTCGCGCCGGACGGCCGTCCCGTCCCGCCCTTGCGTCCCGTCCCGCCGGTGCCAGGACGTCCCGCCCCGCGCCCACCGGCGGGACGGGACGAGTTCGACCGGGACGTCCCGGCAGCCCCCGACCGCGCCCCGGCGCCGACCGGGACGGGACGCTTCCCTCCCGTCCCACGTCCCGCCCCGGCGGCGTGCCGGGATGAGGCCGCCCCGCGTCGTCCCGCGAGCGCGGCACCCAGACGTCCCGCCCGCCCGCGTCCTGGGACGCGGGAGCCGGGCGTCCCGCCGAGCAGCCTGCGCCGGGACGTCCCGCCTCCCACGCCCATCCCGGCGCGTCGTCCCGTCGTCCCGCGTCCCAGGACGGGCTTGGTGCGCAGGACGGCGCGCGTCCCGATCAGGCCGACCGTCCCGGCCCCGACCGCGGTCGCGACCGGACCGAACGCCACGGCGGACTGGAGCAGGCCGACCGCGCCGAACGGCGCGGCCGCGATCGCGGTGCTGACGGCGTGCCTGCCTGCGGCCCGTGGTGCTGGGGCCCTGGTGGCGGTGCTCATGGCGTTCCTCCAGTGCTCAGGGGGCTGAGGGGCGACTCGGGGTCTCGGGTGTCTCGGCTCGGCCGAACCCGAGACACCTCGGCGTGCTCAGGGGCGAAAACCGGGTCTGACCTGCGAGTCGGGCCGAGTCGAGACGCCGAGACACCCGAGACCCCGAGTCGGCGAGACCCCCGCCCGGTCCGCGGGGAGCGGACCGGGCGGGGAAGCAGCGCGCGGCGGGCGCGGGCGGGCATCAGCTGGCCTCGACGTGCACGGCGTGCAGGTCCGGGCGGCCCGAGTCCGGGGAGTCGACCTCGGCCAGGAGCTTGGTCGCGCGGCCGTGCCCCATGGGCAGGTGCTTGCGCAGCAGGTTCGGCGTCGGCAGCGTCCCGGTCGCGTCCCGGTACGCGCGGATCACCTGCCATGCCTCCTCGGCCGGGACGTCGCCGCGCTGCTTGAGCGTCCTGGCCATCTCCTCCCAGGACGTCCCGTCCTGCGTGGCGGCGGGCGCGGCCGGGACGGCGGGACGCTGCTCAGGAGCGGGCGGGACGTCCCGGTCGGCGTCCGTCGTCTCGTCGTTCCGGGATGCCGGGACGACAGGACGGCCCTCGGGACGGGACGCCGCCGTCGGGACAAGACGCTCCTCGCGGGACGAGACGGGCGCCGGGACGGCGGTCGCCGCGTCCCGGGACGGCGCGGGCAGCGGGACGCGCTCGGCCGCGGCCTTCGTGGCGGGACGTTCCCGCCGGACCGTCTTGGGACGCTCGTCCTGGGACGGCGCCGGGTCGGGACGCACGGCGGGCGCCGTCCCGGCGTCCCGCTGCTCGGACGTCGCAGGGGCGGTCTGGCTGATCGCGAGCAACGCGAACCCGGAGATCGTCATGAGGCCGTCGACCACGAGCGGCCCGACCCCGGCGCCGATCCAGTCGTACCCCCACGACAGCAGCACCTCGTGGATGTGGCCGTAGGAGATGACCGCCGACCCGAGCGCGACTACCCCGACGCCGCCGAAGCGCACCAGCATCCACGCCCAGGTGTTCTTCCACGGCGTGCGGGAGAGCACCTCGATGGCGATCAGCAGCATGACCGGCCACACCGCGGCGCCGAGCTGGGTGGCGATCGTCGGGTCCGGGTGGGGGTTCTCGGGGGTGGCCAGCCACGCGGCCAGCCAGTTGCCCGCGATGGACACCAGGCTCCCGAGGGCGAACCCGGACCACGCGACGAACCGGGCACCCGCGTGGGTGGAGGTGGTGCTCACTGGATCAGTCCTTCCGGTTGAGCAGGGTCAGGTGCGGGCGGGGCCGTCGGGGCAGGGCTGCCCCTGGCTGAAGCGGTGGCGGCCGGTGACGAGGTCCGGGACGGGGTAGGCCTCGGCGGGGTCGATGAGCACCTCGGTGAGCGGCCCGTCGACGGGGTCTGCGGCGGGCACGCAGATCACGTAGTGGACCTGGTCGGGCCCGCGGCCGGACGTGCCGGGGCCCTCGTGCCAGATCACCAGCGCCGGGTCGGGATGTGTGGCGGTCGGGACGACCGCCGTCGCGATGACGAGCACGAGGGCGGCGGCGCGTCTGAGTGCGCGGCGGTCGAGGGTGACGGCCATACCGTGCCTCCTGAGGAGTCTGGTCGAGTTGGGAGTCCGCTCAGCCTCAAACCGTACACGCCCGTGTACGGTTTGAGGCATGCACATCCCGATTGCGGTCGAAGATCCGCCAGGCGCGTGGGTCTTCCCGCCGCCCGGGGCAAGATGCACAGTTGTGTACGAACCTCCTGTTCCGATCCGCCAGCTCGCCGACGAGCTGGGGGTGGGCATGTCGCTGCTGCACCGCCAAGTGCGCTTCGGCAAGATCCCGGTCATTCGGGTTGGTAATCAGGTGTGCGTCACACCGGACGTTGCGCGCCGGATCAAGGCATGGCGTACGGAGCATCCTGCGTTCACGCGTTGGCCCAATTTCACGTAGCTTGAGCTGCCGACCGGCGGGGGCGATGCTTGACCCGGCAGCACCGGTGAAAGTTGAGGAGGACTCATGACTGTGATCCTGCGGACCCTCAACGGCGTGCCCGTCACCATCACCCACGACGAGCCCGAGGCCTGGGCACTCGCGGTGTCGGAGTTCCACTACTCCACCCCCGACGTCGGCGGTGTGCACTGCTTCAGCCACGGCGGCAAGTACGACGCGACCAACCGGCGTGGTCTGAAGCAGGTGGACGTAGTGCGCGAGTTCGCGATCGACTGCCTTGACGCGGATCGGGACCGGCTGATGGCCGCGTGGGCGGCCGGGTGCAACCGTGGATGACACGGGTGCATGGACGCCGCTCAGAGCAGAGGCCTTGGAGAGCGCGGCTGAGCGGCTGCAGCTGACGCACGCGGCCAAGCTGGCCCACGCGAAGATGGTCATCACGATGGTCGAGCAGGCGCTGGAGCTCGAGCAGGTTCCCGAGCGGACCAGGCGGCGTGTGGTCAACACCCTCTTGTGGGGACACCCCGACGGCATGCGGGCCGCCGAGACAGTTGCAGCCCACGAGCGGCGCATCCGGGAGCACATGGTCGCGGAGATCGCGGTCCCCAACGAGTTCCGCCAACTGCTCAACGCACCGCAGTGCCCTGCGGCCCCTGGCGCTGGAGCGCTCGGGTAACGCGGTGCCCGCGGTTGTGCGACATTCCCGGCATGCGCATACCACTGCTCATCCTCGCGGTCGCCGGAACGCTCGTAGCCTGCGGTACCGCCCCTGAACCTGCACCAGCGGCAGCGCCCACGTCCAGCACGTCCAGCACGAGCGCCACGACCGCGACCACCCCTGCCCCGCCTGCCATCACGGCCAGCGCCGGCGGTCTCACCCCGCAGGGCTTCCTCCCGAAAGTCCTCGGTCAGGTGTCCGGCTTGGACTGCGACGGCAGCATCGAGTCGTGCCAAATCAAGTTCACCGTGGACAAGATCGACATCAATCCCGCCTGCCAAACCAACAGCGTTCCGCCAGCAGCGGGCAACAAGACCGTGGTCCTCACCGTGTCCATGACCACCGGCACCCTCTCCGAGACCGGCGCCGCCCTGGTCGACACCATCTGGAACCCGACCTCCCTGAAGAGCCTCAGCCCGGACGGCAGCGTGGCGGACGCCGTGCCCGGCCGGTGCCTTTCCGAGGCTGGGAAGTTCCCTTTCGCGGTGCTCCCGAACGCCAAGCACACAGGGACTGTGGAGGTCGAGGTGCCAGAGTCAGCCACCTCGATCGCGTCCACCCACCCGGTGCGTGAAGACGGCGGCCGCGGGTGGGTGTGGCCGATCGGCTAGGCCTCGACGTACTGGGCGGCGAAGTCCTCGGCGCTCACCGTCGCGAACGACGCCTCCGCCGTCGACGTGCCACGCTTCGGCCCGTACGTCACCCGGTCCGTCAGCCGAGCCACCACCGTGCCGACGCGCGGGGACGACTCCAGGAACACCGCCCCGATCATCGCCGGGTCGCCGCCGCTGGACGCCTCGTCGATGATCTCCGGTGTCCAGGTGGACGTTGGCACGATCGCGGACACGAACGCCAGCAGGTCCTCGACGTTGTCGCCGGTCCACTCGATCGCTTCGAACGTGGGCTCTACCAGCTTGTACGGCATGTTTTGCTCCTATCCGGGCATGGGCTTCTGGATGATGCTGCGGTGGTCGACCGTGCCGGTGCCCGCGCTGACCCGGTATTGCATCGTGATCGTCCCGGCCGCGCCAGGCGTGAGGCCAGGGATGATGGTGGTTCGGGACGCGGTGTGGTCGTCTGTGCCGTTGGCGCTGATCGCGTAGTCGTCGGACGCTGCGACCGTGCCCGCAGCGCCGCTGATGCGGAAGCTGACGTAGGTGTAGTTCGTGCTTGAGTTGTCGATCGCTGCGTGGATCGTGACCTCGATCGACCCCGATGGGGGCGTGACGAACGCCAACGTCGCGTTGATCGCCCCGCTCAGGGTGTCGGTGTAGACCGCGCTGGTAAGGGTCCCCGTGTCGCTGATGTTCGTGAGCTGTGTCGACGTCGACGGCGCTGCGCGGTTGAGGTCGGCGGCGGTGATCTTCTGGCCTGCCTGGAACGTCACGGGTCCTCCTACAGGCCGATGCGAGCGGGCTCGGCGACGTGCACCGCGGCGTTCGCCGCGTGGGCCTTGGTGATGCCGTTCACGCCGCGGGTGACGGTCATCGTCTGGGACGCGGGTAGGCAGACGGCGCCGGACCGGCTGATCGCCGCGGCCCCGCCGGTCACGGTGAACGACGGGCCGACCGTTGGGCCAGTGCTGGTGCCGTTGCAGGCCATCCAGTCCCACACCAGCCCCTGGTCGTTGCCGAGGATGCTGGACGGCTCACCGATCTCCGCGAGCGGCGACAGCGTGGCCACGGATGTCCAGTCGTCCTGCTTCCACCCGACCATGATCACCAGGGAGGCGCCGCCCGCCATCGTCAGCGGGGCGGACACGAGGATGTCCTGCGCCGACCCGTTGAGCTGGTTGTTGCTGTCCACCACCAACGGCAATGCACCGGTGAAGCAGGCCATCTGCGCCGAGGTCGTCGCACCCGCGGCACCGCCGGTGAACGACACCGTCGGGGCGCCGAGCAGGTCGGCCGCCGTGGCGATCTTCCCGAACAACACCACGTTGCTCGCGTCGATCAGCACCACGTACCCGAGTGCCGTCAGCGCCGAGACGGTCGGCACACCGGTGCCAGAGTTCCGGATCGCTGCCAGCACCGTCAGCAGTTGGCCCTCCGCCAGCCCTGCGGGCAGGCCGGGCACCACTGATGCGTTGTCCGCGTGCGCCGCCGTCCCGGCCGCCACGAGCGCCGGTGCCGCCGCAGTGCAGGCGGTGCACGTCATCCGCTCCCCGCCGACCAGCAACGGGTACGGCACCGTCGACGACCACGTCTCTGTCCGCGACCACGTCAGCAGGCTCGTCGCCGAGCTCGTGACCGAGCTGTAGAGCACCGTCGACTCCCCGTCGAGGTAGCCGGGGTCGGTGTCGAGGACCGTCACGTCGTACGGCGCTGCGGGTGAGCAGTTGAACGTGATCACGTGCGTGAGGTTTGTGAACACCTCCCGGTAGCCGCGGGCCAGCTGCCGCACGTCGTTGTAGATCTGCGACGACTGGGCGTTGGTGATGACCACCAGGTCGTCGATGTTCACGTCCAGCGCTGCGCGTGCCAGCGCGTCGGTGATGTTCGGCGACCCGAGGTCCACTGTGAACTCGGGGATGCGGTACTCGTCGACTGTGCCCAACGCGAGCTGCCACCCGGCGGCGTCCTGCAGTTGGGAGTCGAACTCGGTGTTCACCTCGTAGGAAGTCTCATACCGGCCGGTGCCGCCCGACACCGCGGGCAGCACCGACATGGGGCCCTCGGCGAGCTCGGCGCGGAACGAGGACCCGTCGGTGCGCTTGGCGGTGACGTCGTTGCGCACCAGCTGGTCGTCGTCGATCGGCTCCCACGGCGGGGCGACCTGCCCGGCGGACAGGTCGAGGGTGAGCATCGGCTGCTGGGCGTACTCGGACGCGAGGGTGCGGTACTCGAGCACCGGCGCGGAGGCGAGCGTCACCGCGCGGGACTCGTACAGGGTGCCTTGGTCGGTCTTCGCGCATTGGCGCAGCAGCGTCAGCAGCGGCGAGACGCGTTGAGCGCCCATGGTGACGGTGTCGTCAAGGTCGTACCCGATCAGCGGCACCAGGTTCTCCGCGCACAACCGGCGCGCGCGGAGTCCGGCGGCCTCACCGACGTAGGCGTTGAACTCGTCCATCACGTCGGACATGGAGGTGATCGAGGACTGGACGGTGACGTGCCCGATGACCGTGGACCCGATCGTCGCCGCGGGGGTGAACGCCGCGGACGCGTTGAAGTCGAGGTAGGTGGCCTGCTTGATCGTGTACCCGACCAGAGTTCCGGAGGTGGTGGCGACCGCGCTGGCGCCGACCTCGTACACGCTCAGCCGCCAGTCGACGTTGGCGCCGTTCTGGTCGAGCTCGAGCGACACCCGCAGGAGCTTCCCGTCCACTGCAAACGGTGCCGCGGGCGACACCAGGATGTTGTTCACGCTTCGGTCGTAGGCCTCGACGGTCAGGGTGCCCGTGGTCTGGTAGAGGATCTGCCACAGCCGCGCGGACCCCGTGCCCCACACGCGCGCGATCACGGAGTTAGTGGCGACACCGGAACCGCTGTCCGGGACACGCATGACGAACCGCAGCTGGGTGCTGCCGTTGATGGTGGCGTTGTAGTTCGGGATGAGCCCGCCGACGACCGCGCTCCCGAGGGTCGGAAGTGGCGCTGACGAGCGGAACTCGGAGTTCGCGGCGAAGTTCGGCTGGGCGTCGGACTGCACGTCCAGGGGTGTGCCGTCGAGCACCGCGGATTCGAACCGGGTTGCCGAGTCGCCTTCCTCCATGGGCCAGTAGGCGACGAGGTCTGTGGCGCCGGGGATGGCGCGGCGCAGCGCGGACAAGACGTTTGCGTCGCCGGTGGAGAACCGGCGCAGCGCCCCCGCGCCCTGGATGGCCTGGGCCGTGAACTTGCCCGAGATGTCCCGGAGGGGCCTGAACGAGGCGATCTCCCCGGCGAACCGGTCCGCACGCACGACGAAGCTCTTGTAGCTCACGACGAAGTTGGCGTTGGTGTTGCCCGTGCCTGTGGCGGTGCGCAGCCCGACCCACCCGGCCTTCTTGGGCACACCGGACTGGTAGCCCTCGACGGTCCACAGGACTGGTTCTCCTTGGTCGGTGCGCCACACCTTGGCGGTGAGGTACCGGCCGGACACCACAAGGCGAGCGGAGAAGTCGACGCCGGTGGCGTAGGTCAGGCCGGGCACGGTGACCGACGCGACGAGCACGGCGCCGTCGTCGGTGCGGATGCCGCACGTGACGCTGTTGTCGGGGTTGATCTCGATCCGGACGTACAGGAAGTCGGTCAGACTCTGGCCGTGAGCGATCAGTCCGCCGGGCAGGACGAACGCGCCGGTGACCGCGGCCGAAGTGGACCAGGTGCACTCGAGGTCGACATCGGCGTGCAGTGCGTCGGCGAGGTAGGCGATCCTGGTGTTGGTCGCCGCAGGCACCACCACGGTGCCGATGCCGCCGGACTTGTCGAAGTCCGCGTCGGTGGGGACGGGGACGTTCCCGGTGACGCTGTGCGTCCACGCTTGCCCGCTGGTGGCCGTGCCCCACCCGTTGACGACGGTGGTGCCGAACTCCTCGTGCTCCTGCTGCTTGCGTACCTGCAGTGGCGTTCCCTTGCCCAGGAAACCGAAGTACTGCGACATGGGGTTGCGCCTGCTGTAGTCCCCGGCGGGATCTTTCAGCACGAAATCACACGACCCCGACGGGGTGTCGACTGAGCCGTCGGTACGGCCTTGGGTGATGTCGACGCCTCTCGACCACAGCACGTCCTCCGAGATGTTGCGCCATTTCACGCCGGGGTCGGTGGCCGAGTCACAGCAGATCTCGACCAGGACGTCGGGGCTGTCCGGGTAGCTCATTGCTTCCACCCGTTGGCATTCATCCCGCCGTTGTTCTTCAGGGCCTCCGCGATCCAAGCGATGAACACGCGCTGGTCGAACAGCCCGCGGGGTGCGGCGCCGAAGTCGAAGTTGAGCTGCGGCTGGACCAGGATCGTCGGCTGTGCGCCGTTTCCGGATGATCCGTCCTCACCGCGCACCGGCCGGTCCATCAGTGCCACCCCGCCGCCGGTGCGTGACGTACCGCCTTGGTTGGCCAGCGCCATCACCGCGTCACCGCCAGCACCTTCGTTGATGGCTTGGAGCAGTGGCAGGTGCTTGGCGGTCGCCTCCCGGTTGACCATGAACTCCTGCGGGGTAGCCATGATCGGCACGCTGTCGACGTCCGGGCCGTTGCCGGGGATCAGACCACCGTCGTTGTAGCCCAGTGCCGCGCGCGCGTTGTTGGCGGCGGCGGCGACGGCGTTGGCCGCCGTCGTCACGCCGGTGGTCACCACGTTCACGTACACCGTCTTGCCGGTCAACGCGTTCACTGCACCCTGCACAGCGGAAATCGCGTCCTGCGCCGCCGTGGTGGCAGCGTTGATCGTGATGTCCTTCTGGCCGGGGATCGACACGATGCTGTTGCCCAGCCCGTCCGTGCGCACCGTCGCACCCAACGCGGCCAGCTCCGCGCTGTTCATCCCGGACACCGTGTTCAGCAGCGAGTCCGACGCCTCCAACCCCGCGGCGCTCATCTGCTGGATCGCCCCGATGTACATCTGGTTCGCCTCGGTGTTGCTGCCCGTGGACGCCGTCAACGCCGTCCCGGTCTCCACCAAGCTCTGCTGCGCCGCAACAAGGTTGCCGCCCTCCGCGGTCGCCTGCTGCGCGGACAGCACCCCCAGGTCCATCAGCCGGTTGTTCTCGTCCAGCACGGTGTTGAAGTCGCGGGTGGACTGCGCCGCGTTCACCTGCGCCTGGGTGAAGGTCAGCAGGTCCGGGCCACGTTGCACCCCCGCCCCCAGGTCGTTGCCCTTGGCCGCAGTCGGTGGGATCACCCGCGGGTAGCCCGTCTGACTGCTCGTGTCGCCGATGCCGCGGTCGGTCCCCACTGGCACGTGGGTGTCGACCTTCCCCTGGTACATCGGGCTTCTCAGGTCGAGCATGTCGGCGATGGCCGCCGCCGCCTTGCGTGCGTCGCCGGGGATGTCGCGGATGTCGTACCAGAGCTGCTCCTGTGCTTCCTTCGACCCCTGCGCGGGGACGTTCTCCCCACCGAGCGCCTTCTCCAGGTTCGTGACGCTGGGCTGGCCTGCGGCGTTCTTGGCCTTGTTCTCCGGGTCCCGACCCATCGGGTTGATCGCGGCGGCCGCGATCCGACCGATCTCGTCCGTCGCCTCACCGGCGATCTTGGATACCGTCGCGCCCCACGTCCGGATCTCGGTCTGGTTGTCCGCGGTCCACGTGGAGATGTCGCCCAGCACCCCGAAGAAGCCCTTGAACGCCGCCGCCGCACCGTCCCCGGCGAGTTCGAAGGCGACCTTCATGTCCGGGGCTTTCTCCGACAGGTCCCCGATGCCGTCGCCGATCGCCCCGAACACCTTGTCCCCGAGGGACCCCAGGCCCTCAACGACGGGCCCGGCGTTCTTCACGGCCTTCTCGATGCCGGGGGCCAGCTCCTCCAGCCAGCCGATGGGCATCTGGATGAAGTCGTCCACCAACGGCTCGGCGTTGCGGAAGATCCGCTCCAGCGAGGGGCCGAGGCTGTTGTCCCACGCGTCGGCGACGTGCTTCGCCCCGTCGACGAACTCGTCCTCGAGCAGACCCGCGCGGCGGGTCGCGTCCTCACTGATGCCCTTCCAGGTGTCGCCCCAGGCCTTGCTGACTTTCTCGTTGTCCTTCAGGAAGAACGCGGCGAGACCGACCGCGCCACCGGCGGACAGGGCCACGGACAGGCCACCGACCAGCCCGGCGCCGACGGCCAGGCCGATGCCGCCCGCTTGCGCGCCGAGCGCCCCACCCACCCCGTAGAACGCGCCCTTGACCGACTTCTCCAGGGACTCCGCGGCGGAGGAGTTGAACTTGTACTTCAGGTTGGACGAGACGTCCTTGCTGATCTGCTTGCCAACCTTCGCCCCGGTGCCCTTGGTCGAGGCGGTGATGGAAGAGTCGATCTCCCTACCGGTGGTGTTGCCCAGGCCCTTGGTAGCGGAGCTGAACCCATCCGAGAACTTCTTCCCGGCCCGTTCTCCGGCGTCCTTGGTGCTGGCGATGAGGCCTTGGGTGACCTGGCGGCCCATCTTCTCGCCGGACCCCTTGGCCCCGGCGGTGATGTCCGCAGCAACCTGCTTGGAGACCTTGGCGCCTGTGCCCTTGGTGCCCTTGATGATCTCCAGGTTGAACGCGTCCGCGGCCTCCTTGCCTGCCTTGGACGCGTTGGCCCGTGCCGCGGCGAACCCGGCCGCAGTGCGGTCCTCCGAGGTAAAGATGATCTTGACTTCGTTGGTCACGGGTCACCTCCCTTGGCCAGGCGCTCCAGGCTCAGCAGCCGCAATGAGCGGGTGCCCATCGCGAGAATCTCGTCAGGGGTCTTCTTCCAGCGGTCACACAGGTCGAGCACGAACAGGGCGTGTCTCAGCTCGGCTGGTTGTCGGACAACGTTTCCGTCGGAATCGACGCCACCGCCGACTGCTCGCCAGAGGGCGACCGCTTGTCCAAAGGGCGGCTCACGCCCTGCACCGCGTCCAGCCACGCCTCGATCACGGCCGACTGCAACTTCTTTGCCAGGCAACCGAACGTGGCCCGGTCCAGAGGCAGCGGCCGGATGCTGCCGTCGGCCTCCCGACGCTCGAGCGTCCACGACACCAGCTTCGGTACAAGCAGGTCGTGCAACTCCTGCATGTCCTGCCGGGCCGTCGCGTGGTCGGGGAACTTGCGGTAGTACAGCTCGTGCACCATGAAGTACTCGGTGACCGACCCGTCCTCTGCGACGACTTCGAGGCCGGGAAACTGCTCGGGGTCGAACTCGAGGTCGATCGTGGTGTTGGCGATGTAGCCCACTGGTGTCTCCTTGCCCGGCGTGGCGGACTGCCCAGGGGCGCCGGGACCCCTGGGCATCGGCCGATCAGGACCAGGTGGGGACGGCGCCGTCTGCGAGCACGCCGGGCACCCCGTGGGTGAGTTCGCCGGTCTGTGCGCGGCCGAACGGGTAGTCGGTGTAGAGCATTTCCATCGCGAGGGTCTGCCCTGACACTCCGAGACTTGTGGTGCGCGGGACCGATGTGCTGGGAACGGTTTTGAACACCGAGTGCCCCTTGCCCGCGGAGTCGTCGAACACCAGAGTGGCCGTGATGGATGCGTCCGCGAGCAGCGCCAACCGCGCGTTGGCGGACATGGTCAGGGCTGTCACATCCTGGACGGCGCGAGGAGTGGCGAACTCCAGGTTCGTCGTGCAGGACCTGAGATCGCATGGGGTACCGCTAGCGTCGTCGACGGAAAACGTCGACCAGCCGAGGCCGGACTCGACGGTCATGGTCGTCTCCTATCCCTTGTTTTGTGCGTCGGCCAGCGTCTGCTGGTGCTCAGCGAAGTCCTCGACCCAGAACTCGGGCTTGGTGTGCTGACGCATCTCGCCGCGAGGGTTGCCTCGCCAGTCGCCGCCCCGGACCACAAAGAACTGCGGGCGACCGATATCGATGCGATGGCGCGATGCGCCGAAGCAGGTCTGCCCGGCTTCGAACACCAAGTAGGTGTGTCCCTCGGATACCTGAACCTCGCGGAACCGGGCACCAGCTGTTCGCGCGGTGTGCGCCAGTTCGGGCCCAACGGCCTCGACGTGGATGCGCCAACCGCGGAGGTAGTTCGGGCAGTCCACCTCGGCACACGTGGCCGGCCGGGTGTGGGTGGCCATTGGCGACTGGATCGAGTAGGTCTTCATCGCGGACGTAGGGAGCTTCGGCGTCCACGGCCTGTGCAATTGCTGGGTCACTAGAACACCACCGATACGTCGTTCTTTACGGCCATGACTTGGAACTGGAGGTTGGTGAAACCACCCGTGGTGACGGTTATCGCGCGCACGTAGCGCCGGATGGTCGCGTTTCGGGCGGTCTGGATGCGCTGCGCTTGCGGTCCTGTCGTGATGGCCGTGAACGCAGCACCGGCAATGTCGGCCCACGACGCGTTGTCGGCTGAGTCCTGCAACTTCACGGTCACGTCGGTGCCGGTGAACGCGAACACATGCAGGTATGCCTGAAGACCAAACGATGTCGACGCCGTGAGGTCCACTCCGGTGCCGTTCGCCGCACCGGTGTCCGTCTTCGTCCCGGCAGTGAGTTGGTTGCCCCACTCCAGGCCGTATCCGTTGGCGAGCGCCTTGATGGACATCGTGAAGCTGCCGTCCGCGCCGCGGGTGGGGTCGTAGTTCGTTTGTTTCGCATTCAGTGCTGCCGCTGGTGCTCCGAGGATGGTGCTGCGGCAGTAGGTCAAGATCACATCCGTGGTGGGCAACGCCGAGAACCGTTGGTGCGATTGGCCCGATGCGGGGTTGAAAAACGAAACGAACTCCATTCGGCCGTCGCGGAGACCGCCGATCCGCTTCATCGCCAGCTTGTTGATCGGGGTGACATCGAGCGGTGCGGGCCCACCACCGATTACGCCGAGGCTTTGGATGTCGCCCGACACGTCGTAGCCCTGGGCGTAGAGGGCGTCACCCAAGCCGCCTTGGATTCCCATCAGGGCACCTGCTCCCAGAGGTCGTTGATGATGAGCGGGACCGTGATGAGCGCGACCCGGTACTGGCTCTCGCCGTGCTTCCACCAGGTGAAGTCGGCGTCGAGACCGGGGCCGTGGCCGCCGTGCACGTCGACGTTGCTGATCAACCCGCCGAGGGTGAAGTCGTTGACGTAGGCGCCCATGAGCTTGCTGGCAGCGCCGAGGATCTGAGGGTCGATGGAGTCGGCGGGGGCCTGCGACAGGCTCGAGGCAATGCGGATGAGGAAGGGCAGCCGGGCGCTGGTGATGTTGAGCCCGGACCGGCCGCGGATAGGGCTGAGCTTGGTGGGCCAGATGACCGTGGTCAGCCCGTGGCCGGGAGCGTTGTCGGGCTGGTGTTGGTTGACGTGGTCGAACAACCCGAGGGACTGGATGTGCGTGACGAGCGCCGCCAGGATGGGCTCCGCGTTGAACTCGTCCACATCGGACGACGACACCAGCACGGTGACAGGGACCGCGGTGTAGGAAGCGGCGCCGAGGCTGTCAGTGACGGTGGCCAGCACCGCGTACGCCCCGGACTCCGCGTAGGTGTGCTGTGCGGTGCGGGTCGGGTAGGTGACGACGGTGTCGGGGGTGCTGTCGCCCCAGTTGAAGCGCGTCGTGGTGCCGGAGAGATCTTCGGCGTCAGTGATCGCGACGGTGGCGGTCACGGTGGCGCCGTTGGGTTCGGCGGTGAGCGCGGTGATCGCGGGCGAGGTGTTGCCGCCGATGCCGACGGTGTAGCGGAAGTCGCTGCCGTAAAACGGGTTGGTGCCTGGACCGGTGGTCGGGAACGTGCCCGGTGTGCCGTTGAACAGCCCGTTCCCGTTCGGTGCTGCGGCTGCAGCGACGCCAACCACGTTGCCGTCGGCCGACACCTTCTGGGTGGTGAACGCGCCGCTGATGAACCCGTAGTTGCCGCCGGTCCCGTACGAGGTGACGAACTGCGTCGTAGCGGGCAGCTCGACCGGGCTGTCGTACTCGTGCTCGGACCAGCCGGTCGGCAGGTCGGTCGGCAAGGTCGCCTCGCCGAGCACGACGCCTGCCGCCGACCAGACCCGAGCCTTCCGGCCGACCAGCCCGACCTCGCCCGCGCCGGTCCAGACGCGGGCGTGCGTGGCCGTGATGTCGTTGACCGCGCGCCAGAACGTGCCCAGCTCGTAGTCACCCGCGTCGGCTACCTCGACCGGGTCAGCACCACTCCACGCGACAGCCATCGGTCAGCTGCCTGCCGGGGTGAGCGGTGCGCCGAAGTTGTCCTGCGGGCTGGACACCGGGGTGACCAGAGGCTCGGACGTCTTCACGACGCCGAACGCCGCCAGCAGGCTGGTCACGAGCGTGACCGCGCCGGGGATGGCGACCAGCACCGCGTTGGTCGCGCTGGCCTCGGCCGCGTCGAGCACGCCGTACGTGGCCCCCGCGGACACGAGGGTGCCGAGGAACGCCACGGCACCGCCGACTGTCCGGAACTTGTCGAGGATCGGCCGCGGCCGATCGATCCACTTCAGCGCCATGGCGCTGCTCCTCTCGTTGTGAGCCAAAGGCTCCAGGGGGTTACTGCGGCTGGGGGCTGTCGCCGTCGACGATCGCGATCCGCTCCCCCTTGCGGACGACGTCGGCGAGCGGGCCGCCGTTCTGGGTCGCGCGCTGCACGGCCGCGTCGAGCTGGGTCTCGGAGACGGCGCCGGTCTCGACGTCTCCGATGCGCTGGGCCAGGTCGTCGTGCGCTGTGACCGCGTACGCCTGGACGGCGGTGGTCAGCTGGTGCAGTGAGTCGTGCGCGGCTTGAACCAGCGCGCGGATCTCGTCACCGTTGCGCTGGACGATGTCGTGCACCGTCTCCGCGGGGTGACCGGGCACCGCCGGTGCCTTCGCGGTCTCCTTCAGCGCGGCGCGGATCTCGCCGACCGCGCTCATCAGGTTGTTGATCTGATCCTGGGTGAAGCCCGCCATGTCGTCCTCCGTGGTGGTGTTGCCCCACCCGCCACCGCTGGCGACGTAGGGGATGATGTCTTTCCGGATCTGCGCCGACCGGCTCACTCCGGGGCACTGGCGGGCGCCACCGGCCCACCGCACGGCGAACCAGTTGTGACCGCCGATGCCCCCCGAGTTCCACGCCGCGGGCTCTCGCGCAGGGATGTCGTGCACGTCAGCGCACCAGGCAGCCAATCGCTTGGCAGCGGCCAACATCGCTGGATTCCAGGCGAGCAGCGGGTCCCGGTTGCTGTCGTCCCAGGTCTCCACCGAGATCGCGAAACCATTGGCGTCGACGTTGGCGTCGGCGCGGACCTCGGTGTCGACGAACTGATAGATGACGCCGGTCTTGCCGATGTAAAAGTGGGACTCCAGCTCCACACCCGGCGAGTTCCAGTAGTCGCGCAGGGAGTCCGCCGAGGACACCGCCTCGTGGAAGATCAGCGTTGTCGGCGTGATCCGCCCCTGGGTGCGGCTCTCAGGGATGATCTGCTGGACGGCGAACGGACAGAACATGGCGTCACGCTCCGATCAGCTGGTTGGCGATGGCGACGAGCTCGGTGCCATAGCTGGGCGAGGGCGCCCACTTCCCGCCGAGTTCCTCGAAGGTCTCGATCCGGTACTTGCCCACGACGAACACCCAGCGCGGGTCCACGTTGAGGTGGCCCGTCACCAGACATCCCGTGTAGGCACGCAGGTGCTGGACGTGCGCCTCGGCACCGACCTCCCACGACGGGAACTGGGCGTGCGCCTGCGGCTGGTCGCCGCTGGTCTCCGGGTACAGGCCGGGGTAGCGCAGCTTCAGACCCGCGGTGTTGCAGTGCTCCGGCTTCACCTGCCCGCCGTACGCGCCGCCCTTGGTCTCCTTGAAGGCCTGCGCGAGCACTCCGGGCGGGTAGACGGCGTACTTCTCTGCAGCCGTCCACAGTGGTCCGGCCATCTCATTGACGAACCGCGGAGTCGCGCCGAGCGCGGGCAGCAGCGCCTTGACCGTGGCGAGGGTGACGCCCACCGGGGACGGGCCGAGGATGCGCATCACGGGTTCCTCTTCTCCTGGCTGGGCAACGGATGAGGTGGCGGCGGCAGCAGCGGCGGCGGGTCCGGGTAGTCCGGTTGGTTACGGCGCAGCTCGTTGAGCGCGCGCCAGTCCCACGGCGCATGGCCGGTAGCGAGGAGCCGCATCTCGTACAGCTCGCGCTCGACGTAGTCCAGCCGCGGCACCACGTGGTCGAGTTGCCCCTGGATGTCCTTGATCCGGACGTCGGTGAGCGATGCCGCGCGCGCTGCCCGCCGCGCCTGCCGCGCGCCGAGCCACCGGCCGAGCGGGCCGAGGAGCTTCTGGAGGTTCTCGGACACCGTGGCGAGGTAGCCGAGCAGCAGCACGGCCATCGAGCCGTACACGAACCAGCCCGACGACTTGAGGGACTCCAACGTCGACGTCGCTTCAGCCAGCACCATGAGAGCCCCCGATCCGCCGGGCAAGGGCTCTGCGCACCGTGATGGCGTGCGTCGCCACGATCATGTGCCAGGCCACGGGCGCGGTGAGGCCGGTCGCACCGCGGATTCCGTCGAGCGCTGGGCGGCCGAGGTACTCGAACAGCAGCCCTGCGGTCAGGCCGAAGTAGACGACGGCGAGAAGCAGTGATCCGCCGATGACGAGGCGCGGCCACCTGCCGGTCATGCCGGTGAGCACTAGGCCCGCACCGAAGGCCAAGGCCGCCGACCACACGCCGAGCGGGAACGCGCGCTCCACCGCGCCGAGCGCGCTGTTGGGGGTGGCCGCGACGCCGTCGACTCCGGTGGCGTAGTCCAAGGCGCGCACCAGCGCGGTGGCGCAGAACAACACCATCAGCAGGTTGCTGCTCCTGCCGTGCACCTGTGGGGCGGTCCAGTTGCCGCGCACCCTTACTCGGCGCGCGGCCATCAGTTCATCCTCGGCAGGTGGCGGCGCAGAACCTGCTCGGCGACGTGTTCCGCCTCGCCGCTGTTGAGGACTCCTGTCGCCTGATCGGCGGACCCGTAGCCTGGGAACACGGTGACGGGCGCGTTTTGGGATCCGGTGCCCTCGAGCCACGGCCCGTAGAGGCTGCCGTGGTCGTGGTCGACGGTCGCGAAGCCCTGGTCCTCGGAGACCATCCGGGACTCGTACGCCCCGGTGCGCTCGCGGATGTGGCCACCGAGGATCGAGTGCCAGACGTTCAGGCCTGCTTCGCCTGCCTCGGTCCTGCTGTCGTCGACGACGTCCTCCATCGCCAGCTCGGCGCGCCCGTCGAACAGGGGGCCCGACACGCTTACTCCGCCCACGTCACACCGTCCCGATCCGAGTAAGGCGCCCGTAGGTCGCGCAGACCTCGGCGCGCAGGTCCTTCAAGCCGCGAGTGCCGTGTTCGCGGGCGTACTCGCCCTGTCCGATCTGGCGGGCGTAGCCGGAGTTCTCCTGCTGGATCGTGTTCAGGGCCTCGGCGATGCACAGGTCGCGCACCGGGCCGGGCGCCAGGTCCTTCGCGATCAGCGCGGCAGTGTCGTGCGTGGCTGCGGTGGTGCCGAGCGCACCGCGCTCCACAGTGAGGCGGCGGCGAGCGAAGATCTCGGCACCGGTGTGCGAGGCCAGCACCGAGCCGTCCCACGACCGTCGGACGATCAGGGTGTTGCCCGCGACTTCCTCGACCAGTAGCCGCTCGGCGTCGAGGACGATGACCTCGTCCGCGGTGAACGCCGCCCCGCTCGCGACCGTCAGGTTGGTGGCGGCGTTGTCCTTGGCGAGGGTCCCCGTCTGCCCAGTGGTGATCAGCGACTTGGACTTGACGATCATCCGCTCGGAGTCGATGCGGATGAGGGAACCGACGCCGACGGCAGCGGAGTCCGTGACGTCGACCGCGGTCTCTGACACGTCCAGCGGTTCGGCCAGCGCACCACCGGGCTCGGCCTCGGTCGGGTAGTTGAACACCCCCGTGATGGACACGGCGCGCTGGCCTGCGCTGAAGGATGCCGAGGACGACCTGTTGATCTCAACGCAGTTGTACGGCGGCCCACTCGCCTCGCCCAGCAGGTAGTCGCCCTCGGCGATCTCCGTGCCGCCCGCGGTCAGCAGGCTGACCGCGGTGAGCTCGTGCTCGTCCAACCACAGCCGCCACGACCGCGAGTACGGCGCCGGCCAGTCGAACGTCCTGGTCCCGAACCACGGGTAGAAGACCCGTCGGGTCAGGCCTTCGACGCCGCGGGAGGCAGCTTCGATCGCGCGGTCCACACGGTTGTTGTCGCGTGCGGTGATGGCCGAGTCCATTGCGGACTTGACTTCCTCGCGGGTGGCGTACCAGACGCCCATGGCTGCCTCCTTCCTTTGTGCCGTAACACCTATTGACCATCGCTCCGCCAGCCGTCCGACCGACAGAACAGGACTCCGTTGGGTCCTGTCTGGAGCGGCTCCCCGTCGTTGGGGCACGCAGTCGGTGGAGTGGATCGCTCGGTGAGGAGCTCCGCAGCCGCGTCTCGGACGATGCTGAGGAGCTCCTCCCAGCTCACGACTCGTCCGTCGCCGCGGCGCGGGCCTGATCGTTCTCGTTGAGGCGGGCGACGAGTTCGAGCTTCTTGCCCGTGGTGGGCAGCCCGCGCTCGGTGAGGAAGCCGCGCAGCTGCTCCGCCGTGCAGGCGTCGTAGTCGACGGTGTGCTCGCTCTCGACGGTGTGCTCGCTCTCGACGGCCTCGTCCGCCTCCGCCGCGCTGTCGTCGCTGGGGGGCAGGACGGAGAAGGTCGCGGTGACGGGCTCCCCGTCGTCGCCCACGAGGGTCTGCGGCTCGTAGTGCCGGACTCCGTCGGCGTCCTCGGTGTACGGGGTGCCGCCGCCCTCGGGCTTCGTCACGTTGTCGGGGTCGAAACCGGAGTCGACGCCCTCGAGAGCGGCCGACTGGTGTCCTGCGTCCTCATCGGCGGTCGGGTCCCAACCTCCGCCGGTGATGGCCGGAACGGCGGCGTTGGTTGCTCCACCGTGGACGCTGATCTTCGCCATCTCTTCCCCCTGCTCGTGGTAGTCGGTCGACCCGCAGTTCGGGCACTTCGGTGCGCCGACCGAGTAGGCGGCGGTGCACCGGTTGCAGATCAAGAGCACGTCAGACCTCCTGCTCGCCGAGGTGAGTGCGCACGACCGCGGCCGCGGCCGCGGTCCACGCGGCGCGGATCAGGTCGCCGAGGTCGTCCCAGGACGGCATGGGAAGGCCCTGGTAGTTCAGGCCTCCAGTGGTGTCGCCGTACGCCTCGTAGGCGGCCTGGGCGAGCGCAATCCGCGCCGCGTGGTCCATGGCTAGGCCGCCACCACGGTCGCGCCGTCGTCGATCGGGACGTACGTGAGGATCCACGTGATGCCGCCGTCGGCGCCGGTAGCGGTGACCTGCTCGATGGTTCCGGTGTCGACGTACAGGTCCTGCTTGGGACCGGGCACGGCACCGGGGCCGGTGAGCGCGCTGTCACCGGTGAGGCCCTGGAAGGAGATGAGGTTGCCCGCGGGGGAGTCGGTCGTGCCGAGGTCCGTCGCGGCGCACAGGTCCTTCGTTGCGCCCACGGTCGGGTTCGCCTGCAGCTTCACCGTGTTGGCGACCGTGATCGCGGTGGTGACGCGGCCGACGATGCTCGTGATCGCCACCAGGCCGTTGACGTTGAACAGGGTCTTGGTCTCCACGACCAGCGGGGTGTAGGCCTTCTCGACCCGGATGCCGCGGTTGATCGACCGGACCTGGTCGCCCTTGATGAGGGTGCTCATGGTGTCCGTCTCCTTAGGACAGCAGGGCCGCGAGGTTGGCCGGGGTGCGGGAGACCTGGAGGTCGCGCATGAAGTAGAGGACGGCGAGCGTCTTGTCCCCAGCACCGAGGTCCGGGACGTTGACGGAGATCCACTCGCAGCCGTCGGCGAGCGAGGCGGCCTCGACCTCGAAGACGAGGAGGTTCTGCTGGATGTCGGTGTTGGCCGACGCGGGGACGGCGATCTCCGACGCGGCGGCCTGCGTGAACCGGGTCCACGTCTCGCTGTTGTCCATGGCCACGGCCGACTTCAGCCAGTACTCGGTGATGCAGTCGAGGTCCGAGGTGTTGCCCCCGGTGCCGGCGGTGTGCTGCTGCAGGTCGACCTGCAGGTCGTCACCGCCCGACGCGACGCCGCCGACCAGCACGACGGTGACGCCCATCGCGTTGTTGAGGTGAACGCGCTTGCCGGTGACGAGGCCGTTGGTGGCAGCCGGCGGTGCGCCGAGGCCGATGTCGAAGCAGTTGCCGAGCCCGTGCATGGTGCCCTCCTGGAGGGGGTTGATTGCCTCTGCGGATGGGCCGGGGCGGGGGTGTGAATGCCCGCCCCGGCTGGCGTGCTGCTAGGCGCGGACCGCGACCTTCACGAAGGGCGACAGCTTCTTGCTGCTGTTCTGCGGGGTGATCGCGGACTGGATCCACGGGCGGCCGTCGACGCGCTCGATGACGCGCATCGCCGTCTTGTCCGTGGAGAACGCCGAGTGCGTGGAGGTCTCGGCCTGCATGGCCATCCGGTCGCCGACCAGGTAGTAGCCCAGGTCGACGAAGTTGATGTCGCCCTCGGCGCCGAGCGCGTTGACCTTCTCCGTGAAGATCACCGGCCTACCCAAAATCGTGACCGGCGGGGCGCCTGCGCCGTCGCCGTTGCCGATCCAGACCGCGGAGCCGCCGGTGCCCACGGACAGCGCCATGGTGGCCAGCTCGGGGAACACGTCGATGTTGCAGATCCACACCGCGCGGCCGAGCGAACCGGGCAGCATCCGGCTGTAGGCCTTGACGATGTTCTCCCACAGCACCGTCGCCGCGCCCTGGCCGGACTCCTTCGGCACCGTCACCGCAGCCGGGGCGTTGAGGAAGCCCAGCGGCTCGTAGACGCCCGAGCCGGAGATGAACGCGGTGTCCTCGAACCAGGAGATCGCCTCCGGGTACGCCTCGTTCATGAACGCCTCGAGCGAGATGAGGCTGTCCTGGAACAGTTCGTTCGGGACCTCGGAGTAGACCGTCAGCTTCTTGGCGGTCAGGGTGACGCGGCCGAACTTCGGAGCGCTGTCGGTGAGGGCGCCGCCCTCCTCCGTCCAGTAGCCGACGATGCCGCCGTGGACGGACGTCGCGTTGGAGGTCGCGTCGATCGTCGGGAACGGGACGGTGAGGCTGTCCATCGGGATGATCCGTGCGAGCGGCCGCACGACGGCGGTCTCCAGCGACACGCGGAGCAGCTCGGCGCGCAGCGCCTCCGGGATGAGGAACCCGCCGTCCGACGGCACCGTCGACCCGAAGGAGTTCATGACCTTCGTGATGTCGGAGCGCGCCTGCAGCGCCTCCATGCTCTGGTTGCCCGCCCAGATGGTGGACATGTAGTCCGACCAGTTCTGGTACTGCTTGTCGAGCTTCCGGCCGGGGGCCTTCGGGTTGTAGCCCTTGGCCCGGCGCGCCTGGGGGGCGTCGGGGTCGAGGTTCAGCCGGTTGATGTTGCGCGGCGTCGGGTCCAGCCCCTGCTCGCGCAGCGTCTCGGCCACGGTGGCCTGGATCTGCTCCTTGACCTCGCGGTTCATGACCGTGCCGGGGCCCTGCTGGGCGTCGCCGTAGGCCTTGATCCAGCCGCCCAGGGTGGCGGGGTCCTTCATGACCGGCGCCATCTTCGCGGTGTCGAACACCATCTCGGCCAGCTCGTCCGAGTTCTTCGGGACGGGGACGTTCTTGGGTGCGATCAGCTGGGTCACCATGGAGACCCGGCCGACACGACGGGCGTCGACACCCAGTGCAGCGAGCCGTGCGCGCTGCCCCGGCAAAAGCGTCTTGGTCAGCATCGGAGGAAACCTTCCTTCAGGGCATCGAACGACACGGCGTCCTGTGTGGACGGCGCTGAGTTGTGGAAGCCGTTGGTGAGCGCGGCCCACGAGTCGGTGGCGGAGTCGGACTCGGCCGGGGTGGGGTCGACCTCGTCGACCACGGGCGGTGCGTCGGCGGCCGGCTCGGGGGCGACCTCCGCCGCGGTGGCATCCGCCGTACCTGCGGCCTCCTGCTGGACGCTGGACACGGTGGGCGCGACAGGAGTCGTGCTGGCCTCGGTGGTGTCCTCCGGCGCGGCTTCGACCGGCGCCGGGGCGACCGGCTCGACCGCAGCCGGTTCGGTCAAGGCCGGTTCCGTCACGGCCGGTTCGGCCACGGCCGGTTCGGCCACGGCCGGTTCGGCCACGGCCGGGTCGGTGGTCTCAGTGGCGGAGGCCTCCGGGACCGTCGGCGTGAGCCCGGTGTCCGCGGTGGAGTTCGACGGACGCGCGATGGCGGGTGGCGGAGGTGCCGCGGTGCGCCCGGCGTAGGTGAACACGCTGAGGTCCCAGGTGTTCTGCGGCACCGGCGACGGCCGCTCCTGTGTCGCCGCGACTGCGTTCGCGAGCCCGGCGGCCACCGCTTCCTCGGCGGTGTACCAGGTCTCGGCGCGCATCATGGCGCGCCACTGCTCGGTCGTGCCGCCCGCACGGTCGGCGTAGATCGCCGCGACGCTGTCCGACACGGTGTCGAGCAGGTCCGCGTACTTGCGGAAGTCCTCGGCGTTGCCGATCTCGATGCCGGACGCGTCGTGGATCATCATCGTGGAGCCGGTCGCCATGGTGACCGTGTCGCCGGACATCGCGATGACGGAGGCGATCGACGCGGCGAGCGCATCGACCGTTACGTGAACCTCGGCGGAGTGCTGGCGGAGCGCGTTGTAGATCGCGATGCCGTCGAAGGCGTCGCCCCCAGGGCTGTTGAGGTGCAGCTCGATCCTGGAGGCCGTCACCTGCTCCAGCTCGCGCACGAAGTCCTGAGCGGTGATGCCCCAGTAGCCGATCTCGTTGTAGATCCGGATGACCGCGGTCGACTCGTTGGCGAGGTTCTCGATGCGGTACCAGTCCTGCCGACCCTCGCGGAGCTGGACCCGCGGGCGTGCGGTCCGAAGTCGCTCCTTCGTGGACGTCGCGCTGTTGAACACGCGACGCCGACCGCAGGCGTTCGCCATACCAGCGTAAATCCACTGGACACTGGACGCAGTGGGCATGGCAAAGACCGCGAGAGCCGCGGTGTTGCTCTCCGGCACGGGTCCGGCCGGTGTGTGGTCCTTCACGCGGCACCTTCCTTGGTCGAACGCCAGATGCCGACGACGGTGCCGCGGCAGCGCGCCTTGCCCGCGCAGTTCACGTAGCCGCCAGCCGGGTAGAGCTTCCGCACCAGCTGGAGGTCATCGGTGCGACCGAGCCACTTCCCGTGGATGGCGTGGCAGGCTGTGCACGTCGACTTGTCGAGCACCTCGCTCGCGTACACGTCGGTCACCGGTGCGCCGGCCAGCGTCGCCAGCCGCGCCAGGTTCTGGGCCGCGGTGAGGGCGCCGCCGAGCGCGCTCGCGATAGCGGACACCGCGAGGGTGCCGAGGAAGATCGACACGTAGTCGGCGATCTCGTCGTCGGTCAGGGTGCCGCTGGCCATCCGCGCGGCCTCCCGCCCTGCCGCCAAGGCGTACCTCTGTCCCTCCAGCGCGGCGACGGTCACCGCGATGGCGAGCAGCACCTCCTCGGCGGGCGTGACCGGGTCGACCGTGGTCTCCTGGGCCTCGGCTTCGGCGACGACGTCGTCCGCGGCGGACGCGGCCAGCTCGGTCATCGCGGCGAGCAGCTTCTCCACGGCATCCGCGGTGTCGACGCTGAGGTAGGCGAGCTCGGAGACGTCACCTGCGGCGAGGACGTCGCGCACCGCGGCGAGCAGCTGCTCGATCCAGCCCGCCACGATGTCGGCAACCCATGCCGCGACCAGCGCCGCGAGCGCGGCCGCGAAGGCCTCCTCCATCGGAGTGAGGTCGACAGACTCCACCGCGTCGGGATCCTCCGCGGGCACGCCGTCCGGCGGTGCAGGAATGTCGGTCTCGTCGACATTGCGGACGAGCTGGTGCGAGCACCCCGTGTATGTGGTGCGCGCGGAGCCGGGGTTCGCCGCCACCAGCTCCGCGCGCACCACCCGGCGCACGGCCGCGACCACGTCGGCCGGCGCCGCGGCGGCGGGCGCTGGCGCGACCGCGCGTACCGGCATGTCCGGCACTCCGACGGCGGCCAGTACCGCGCTCGGCTCGAAGCCCGCGTCGATGTAGGTCTTCACAGCCTCGGACTTCGAGGTCCGCTCCTCGTTGTCCGCTTCCCGGTCGGCCGGCACCGGGCTGTCGTAGTCGAACTCCAAGCCGGTGCCGAGCTCGCCGTACAGAGGCAGGAGGTCGTTGTTCAGGAAGCCCTTCCACCGCTCCAGGCGGGGTACGGTGAGGTCCTCGGCGAACAGCAACTTCCCGGCGATGGCGTTGGCCTTGTTCACGTCGTCGGAGATGCCGAGGCTGATCTTGTGGATGCCCCAGGCCTCCATGACGGTGTCGCGGGAAACCCGCCGCACCTCGACCAGCTGCATGTCGCGGTTGGTGTACTTGCGGTCGACCCACTTGCCCTCGGTCAGCATCGCCACACGGTGGGCATTCGCGACACCCTTGTGGCCCTCGGCCCAGCGCTCGCGGAACTCGCGGAACTCGGCGGGGCCCATCCGCTTGGCCAGCTCGATGATGCCGCCCGGCTCGGCCCCGTTGAGGAAGAAGTTCAGATTCCACTCGGCGGAGTAGCGGCCCGCGTCGGCGTCGGTCAGCACCGTTTGCAGCGGGCCCAGGCCGTGGTAGGGGTCCCACGGGTTGGGGGTGCGGATCTGCAGGAGCTGGTCCAGCTCGAGCGGCACCGTCTCGCCGGACGGCGACTGGTAGAGGTAGCCCGCGAGGAACGTCTCCGGGTCGGGCACCGGCGCCACCCGGTGCGGCTGTACGGGCCACAGCTCCAGCGGCAGCGAACGGAACCGCGGGTGGTAGCCCACGAAGACCGACGACTCGCCGGTCAGCTCGATGTGCTGCTGCCCGGCCTCGACCAGCTCCTGTCGGGTCATGAACCTGTTCGGCTTGTTCCACAGGTCCAGCGCCGCGTGACGGGTGACCTCGACGCGGTCTTCCTTCTTGCCCGACTCGGCCGACCGGTAGAGGTGCCAGGTCGCCTTGGAGGTCGACGAGGCGCACCGGCTGACGATCGAGTACACGATGCCGGAGGTGCCCATGCGGCGCAGCAGGCCTTCGCCGTTGCTGCGGCCGAGCCCGAGCCAGCCGCTGCGGCCGCCGGAACCGGGTGGTGCCATCGAGATGGTCTCGACACGGTTCATGACCGTGCGCAGGGGGCTCCTCATTCGCTCAGCCCTTCAAGGACGAGCACGGCCACCCCGCTGGCGAACAGGCCCACGGCGCTTCCGCCGAGGGTGCCGAAGAGGGCGACCCCGCCGACCCAGAGCCCGGTCACGATGAGGGTGAAGCCGATCAAGATGAGAAGGGTCGAGCGGAGCGCGCGGAAGTTGATGAGCCCACGGATTCTCATGAGCGCCTACCGGCAGTCGCGAGCCTGCGCGGTGTCGCGCTTTCACACACACGTTCGAGGCTCGACATGTGCGCAGAGTACATCCGGTTTGGCCGAAGAATCTGCGGGTAAGGCATAGATTTTCCGGCATTTCGTTGGTGTACATCAAATCTGACCGGACGAATAATTGGTCTGATGTGCGTGCGGGGCAAAATCATTCGCTCGCATAGCGTGGCGTGTTGCTCTGCGGATCACCCGGATGCGACCCTCCGGTTGTGAACAACAGCGAGCGCGACACGCCGGGTCCGGTTGGGACAGTCCTCGCGGACAACGTCCGCCGGATACGGGAGGGGCAGCGGCTGACGTACGTCGCGCTGGCTGCTCTGCTCGCCGAGGTCGGGCGCCCGATCCCGGTGCTGGGGCTGCGCCGGATCGAGCGGCGCGAGCGGCGCGTCGATGCGGACGAGCTGCTCGCGCTCGCCGTCGTGCTGCGGGTGGCGCCGGTCGACCTGCTGATCCCGGCGCAGGCTGACGGCAGCTACCAGGTGACGCCGACGGTGCAGGCATCACCGAACCGGGCCCGCAACTGGGTCGCCGGGAGCGAGTTCCTCGTCGAGCCGCAGTCGGCCGCCGAGCTGAGCGACCTCGTCCGCTGGATGCCGCGCCCGCGCGCGCAAGCCGCTGTCACCAACTGGGCCAGCCCGCCGACGCAGGCTGGCTGACGCCCGAAGCCTGCGCGGTCGGGCGGCTTCGTGGCAGTGAAGCTGCCCGACCGCACGTGTTCCGTGCCCGCGTGAAGGGGCCTCCGGACGAGGTTGGACAGAGCCGGACAAAGTCAGACAAGGTCGGACGGGGCTGGATACGGCGATGGCCAGCCCGCCTCGGCGAACCGGCCATCTGCTCCCTCCCAGGAACACCGCGGCAGAGACGCTACAACCACTGGACGTCGGGCTGGGCACCGAGGTCGCGCTCGGCGACGACGTACCGCATCGTGTCGCAGCCGTCGTCCTGCTCCTTGAGCGGCTGCTCCTTCAGCTTCTTGCCGTTGCTGGTGTCCCACACGTAGCCGGGGATCTCCTCGATCAGGCACGTCGGAGCCTTGGCGTCGGCCAGCACTTCGTCGCGCTCGATGAGCGAGTCCTGCAGGACGTACAGCCGACGCTTCCCGTCGCCCGGATCCTTCAGGCGGGCCTGGACCGCCTGGATCCCCTCGGTGACCGCCTTGTGTGCGGGGGTCGTGGACATCCCGAGGTGCAGCTCCAGCGTGCCGCGGCCCTCGGCGTCGTGGTCGCACACGATGCCCCGCGGCTGTGGCTCGGTCCACTCGCGTGCGCCGGTCGCGATGTCCTTGAGTACGTCGTCGCCGGATGCGTCCTTCCCTGCGGTCGTCTCGCCGACCACCTCCGTGACGGCCTTGAGGATGACGGCCGCGTGCTTCTCCACCAGCCGGTTGGTCATCTGCAGCTCGCGGTACAGGTACAGGCGGCCGTCCGGGTCTTCCGCCCACGCCTGCCACACGAAGGGGTGGTTGAACCCGAAGTCGACTGCCCACCACCTGTCCCAGCTCTCCGGGATGTCGAACCGCTTGATCCAGTGGATGGTGGTGTCGAACTCGTCGTAGATCATGCCCTCGGCGCTGACCCACTTGCCCTCGTAGAGCCGGGCGCGGCGGACACCGGAGAGGTTCTTGAGCTTGCCCTCGACGTAGGCTAGGCCCGCGGGCGTTGGAGTCCGGTCGTCGTTGTAGTAGACCGGGTTCTCCCAGTGCCGCGACTCCAGCATCCGGGTCTTGCCCTCGTCGCACCGGATCTTCAGCCAGTGCGTGGGGCGGTCCGGGTTGCAGTCCGCGAGCAGCTGCTGGAACGACAGCACCCCGGAGCGAAGGCGGCTGGTGCAGGACTCCCAGTCGTCCAGGGTGAGCTCGGTGGCCTCCTGGACGTAGATCACGTCGTACTCGGTGGACATGATCTTCACGGGCTTGTCGAGCCCGCCGACCACGATCACGCTGCCGTTGCTGTACTTCCACTGCGCGGGCTCGCGGCTGGAGCCGCCGAACCACTTCACGTGGCCAGCGAGGATCGACTCCTTGGCGACGAACTTCTGGTAGGTGACCAGGCCGCTGGACGTGAGCGACACCAGGGTCTTGCGCACCATCAGCAGACGGACACCTGGTGTCGAGAGCGCCATGAAGTGCAACTTCTCGATGCACGCGCGGCTCTTCCCGGTGCCTGCGGGGCCAGCCATGAGGACTTCGTCGTCGCGGCACTCCATCACCGTCCTCGCGCTGCCGCGCGGGGCGTAGACGTGCTCGATGACGGCGGTCACCGCGGCGCTCCGGTGGCGCTGCGGTGCGGGCGGTCGGTGGGGCTACTCGGTCTTGCGGGGGCGTCCGCCCTTGCGTGATCGGCGCTCGGCGAGCTCGCGCTCCGCCTCGTCCAGGAGCGCCTTGTCCTCGTCGGTGCCGTTCTTCCGGATGTCCTGGCGCATGGCCTCCATGAGGGCCTCGGTGCGGTTGCTGCCGCGGCGGGCGACGACGTTGCCGTAGGCGGTCCAGAGCGGGTCGGGCACGCGGATGGGGCGGACTCGGGTGGTGCGTTCTTCGCTGGCGTCGGCCATGGGGCGGGGGTCCTCCCTGTGTAGATACAGGGATTCTGGCACAGGTTCTTGTGTAGATACACAGTTTCGGTTACCTTGTATCTACACAGTTTGAACCACCGGAGGACGACATGGCCGCCACGACCACCGCAACGATCACCCGCTGCATCGACTGCGGCCGCGTCCTCCGCGCCACCAAGTCCATCGCCGCCGGCCGCGGCCCCGGCTGCCAGGCCAAGATCCGCAAGGCCATCAAGGCCAAGGCCGTCGCCGAGTTCAAGCCCGCCCAGGTCGCCAAGGCGACCGAGTTGATCGCCGACGGCGGCATCGTCGCGATCCGCGGCCGCAGGGTCTTCCGGGTCGTGTCCACCAACGGCGCCAGCACCTACCTGACCGCCCCGCAGGCCTGCAACTGCGCCGCCGGGCTCCGCGGCCAGCACACCTGCTACCACCGCATCGCTGCGACGATCCTCGCCGCAGCCTGACCCCGCACCCATCACAAGCAGGAGGAGCCCCGCATGGACCGCGACCAGACGACCGCCCCCCGACGTGGCGACTTCGTCGTCTACCACGGGAGCAAGCGCCGCTACGACGGGTGGGTGATGCAGGTCGAGCGCGTCGTCCGTGGAGAGGTGGAGCCGCTGCTCTACCTCGAAGCGGGCGGTGTTCGACTCCGCAGCGTGCGGCTCAGGTCCGTCCAGCCCGACACGCCTGCAGCGTGGGGTGAGGCCTGAGTGACGCAAGGCGCTCGTCACGGAGCCCACCCCCGGTTCGTCCAGGGGTGGCGCTCCCGGAACAGCGCAGGCGACAGTGGCCGGATCTTCACCACCACGCATTCCGACGGCCAGCGCCGCCGCGCGCGGTCCAGCACGCGGGCCGTCATCGCCGCTCCAAGAGGTAGCGCCACCGGTGCGTCCGGTCGCTGATCACGTCGCGCCGGTAGGTCTCCTGCACGGACGTTGGCGCCGCGACGAGGCCGTCGGCGGGGACGAACTCGGCCAACCCCACCGGGCGTTCGCAGGGGAGGTGCAGCCGCTCGGCGGGCTGGATGTGCATGACCTGGCCGTCGTGCGAGCCGCCGACCAGTTCGATCTCCTCGGCCGTCATCACGTGACCCGTACGTAGCGGAGGAGGGCTTGGTCGCGGTGCAGGCCGCGGTACAGCAGGTCGAGGTGGCGCAAGTACGCGGGCAGCATGCTCGGCGGCCGCGGCGCCAACGGCTGGTCCACGAAGACGAACTCAACGTCTGGGAGGACCTCCACAATCATCCGGGTCATCCGCTCAGCAACGGCTTCGCTGATCTCCTCCCACGACGCCCCTGGGTGCGTCGGCTCCGGCACGTCCGGCATGTGCACGCCGTCGGGGATTTCGTCGACCGCACACCAACCGGGCCCGCACTCGTGCTCGTCGGGCGACACCCACGGCGAACAGCACGACCGGCACGCGGGCAGTTGGGCGCCGGTGTCGTCGAGCAGGTGTAGGTGCTCACGGCACCGAGCCCACTCCTCGCGGCTGCTCGGGTCGCGCACGCACGTGTCGAAGCCGCTGTCGTGCGCCGCAACACCAGCCGCGAGCCACGCCAGGGCGCTCACCGGGAGCCCGTTCCGGAGCTGCCGGTCGGGCCATCGTCCTGGCCGGTCTGGCGCAGGAACGGCGTGGGGCGAGAGTTGTAGGCCGCCGAGTCGGCCGGAGCCCACGGATTTCTGTGGCTGATCTCGGCCCGGCGCGCGGCAGGCTCGTTGAGGTAGGCCGTCAGGGGCGCCTGCTGGCCAACCTCGTTCAGCAGGCGGAGCGGCGCGACAGCGTGCAGCCTGCTCGGTGCAGCGTGGGCGGCCAGCCACCTCGCCTGGAACTCGGCGAACTCCTTGTTCGAGAGGGGGCGCAGCACCAAGCTCGGCTTCGGCACACGCCGCACCCGGATCTCGATGCCGTCGCGCACCACGCGCGCCCGGTAGCCGCGGCACCGGTACACCAGCACGAGGCCGTGGGCCATCACGAGGGTGAGCAGCCACAACACCAGGCCTGCGCTGGCGGTGAGCACCAGCGCAGCGAGGATCCACACGCCGAGCACCTTGCCCAGCTCGACGACCCCATACCTGATCATGGGTGTGCGCCCATGGACCGGCCGAGACGGACGAGCGCGTCCTCACCGTCGGCGAGCCGGGCAGGGTGCACGACCGCGAGACGCTCCAGTCGGGCTACCTGGACGGTGGAGACCGAGCCGGAGCGGTCTGCCATCACGTTGACCTCGGTCGTCGGAACGTTCTTCGACGTCGGCACCGTGATGCCGACGTCGAAGAACGTTCCGTCCCGGAGGCGCACCTTGTCGCCCACCGTCAGCTCGTTGCGGTTGATCATGGATCGCTCCTTCGCGGTCTTCACTCTTCGCGCGACGTCTCCGCCCCGCACGCGCGGCAGCGGTGCGGGTACTCCTTCAAGGACTCGC
The DNA here is from genome assembly GCF_003002815.1 of Umezawaea tangerina. GTDB lineage: Bacteria > Actinomycetota > Actinomycetes > Mycobacteriales > Pseudonocardiaceae > Umezawaea > Umezawaea tangerina. The sequence goes on from NZ_PVTF01000014.1 coordinate 277,744, forward strand.
TCGATGCCCCGTGGTCCCCGCGGTGGCGGTTGCACTCGTGGGTGTGGTTGGCGCCGTCCGTCCAGCGATGCACGCAGAGCGGTCGCCGCTTCGGCACGGCCGCCAGGATCGTGTCGTCGCGCAGCCCTCGCATCTCGGCGAGGATCCGGCCGACCTCCGCCGCGTCGGCGCGCATCCGCTCCTCGCGCTGTACGGCTCGCGCGTACTCCTGCGCGGAGGGGTTGGCGAGCCAGCCCTCCAGCGCGGCGGCCTTGTGCTCGTCGGTCATCCAGTCGTCCATCACGCCTCCTCGAAGATGTGGAAGACCAGCGCTCCGCCGGCGGTGAGCGCGGTCCCGTGGAAGGTGGTCGCGCCGTCCGGGATCGGCGTGCCGGTGCCGACGATGTGGAAGACCCGTGTCACCAGTTCGGCGGCCGGGTTGACCCACGCCCACATCGCGACCGCGCCGTACTGCTCGTCGACGTCCAGCACCACAGCCCCCGTGGGCATCTCGATCCTGCTGACGGCGGTGGTGAGCTCGTACTTCCAGACGGTGCCGGTCACGGTGACTCCAAGCGGACGACGTCGAGTTCGTGCCGGAGCCGGTGGAGCCGCGTGGTCGACCAGCACGACGCGGCCTGCTCTGCTGCTCGGCCAGCGGGGGTGTTCTTGTCGCACTGCTGTGCTGCCCACAGCAGGCGTAGCCACGGCACGTCGACGCGCACGACGCTGTTGGAGTGCGCACTGCATCCGCTTGGCGGGCAGATGACCTCGACCGGGCCGCCGGACACCCGGACGATGACAACGTCGCAGGCCTCGTGCTGGGTGCGGGAGCGCATCCACTCGTGCGCGCCGTCGAGCGTGCGGACCTCGGCGGAGTCGGTGATCATGCGGACGCTGATGCCTGGGTCGTGGGACAGGCACACGAGGTCGAAGGCGCTGCTCATGAGTCCGCCTTGGACGGACCGCTGTGGACCCGCTCGTACCGGGTGACGCCCGGCGTTGTCTCCGACGGGCCCAGGCGGCGGTAGCGGTATTCGCCTGCGGTGTCGAGGGTGAGGTGGTCGCCGTCGAGGACACCGGTGCGGGTGAGCGCCTGGACCAGGTCGTCGTGCACGCCGATGAGGTCGTCGGCCTGCTCGACGGTGCGCACACCGCCGCTGACGGTGGTGAGCACCGCGGTGCTGTAGTCGGTGGTCACTCGGCTTCTCCCGTCTCCGGGGCGACGTTGTGCTCCGGACCGGTCGGCCACCGGAGCGCGAGCGACACCGCCTGCAGGCGGCGCGGCTGCCCGCACTGCCCCAGGCCGTCGCTGTCGGCTTGGGGCCGGTCGAAGGTGAGCGCGTGGGCGACGTGGAAGCGCATCCACTCCGGCGTCTGCAGCTCCAGCTGGTCGGCGATCTCCCGCAGCGTCGCGGCGAGCGCGGCCGCGTCCTCCGCCGTCGGCGGCTCGTCGGGCTGGACCTGGTCGACGGGCACGAGGTCGCCGGTGATCCGGAACCGGGTCAGCGCGTTGGGGTGGTAGAAGCTGTGGTCCGGCCTCTCGACGGAGATCGTGACGTGGTCGATCGCGAGCCCAGCGAGGTGCGCACCGGCGACGAGGTCGTGGTAGGCGGGGTCACCGCCCAGCGTGGCTTCGACCGTGCTCGTGCCGAGCCGGGGGCGAGCGAACCCGGCCGCGCCGAGCGAGGCCTCCGTGAGGAGGCGGGTGCGCGACGCGGGCAGGAGCGGGTGGCAGCGATCGAGCCATGGCAGTGGCCAATCCCTGCTGGCGGTGGACGGCACCAAGCCGCCTCGGTTGAGCCTGGGCGTCTCGAGAGCGACCTCGGGCGCCGGATCGTCGGCTGGCCGCCAGCCGTTCGCCCAAGGCGTGGACTCCTCGTCCGCGGCGACCAGTTCGATGGGGAGGCCGAGCACCGTCGAGTCGGGCAGGCCTGCCGCGACCAGCGCCTCCCACTCCTCGTCGGTCGGCTGCTCCGCCACCGGTGACTCGGAAAGCAGCCGCCGTGCCTGGGCGGCGGTCAGCTTCACCGGCCCACGGAACGGCGGGTACCCCTTGGCGCTGGAGGCGCGGATGAGCGCCTCGACGATCCCGATCACGGCGCCTTGCCTTCCTCGATCAGGTCGGCCTCGTCGGGCCTGACCACCAGCAGTTCGGCGCGGGACGTGATGACCGCGCGGTGGCCGGGGAACTCGGCCTTGAGCAGCTCGCTGGCGCGGCGTGCGTCGTCGGGCGTGATCGGGTCGGCGTAGGCCAGTACCAGCACGTCGCCCGGCCGGACGCGCACCACCCGCACCTCGGGCAGGTCCGGGCCGCCGGTCCAGCGGTGGCCGCACATGCACAAGTGCTGGGAGGAGGGCTCGTGTGCGCGTTGGATGCACTCGTGCCGGCTCGACCCCAGCGTGTGGAAGTGGGATGGCTCTGCGGACACGCTGGCCGGGCACAACGGCCGCTTGATGGCGGTCATCTCAGCCCCCGCTGGCTGGCGATGAACTCACGGACGCGGCGGTACTTCCCGCCGGTGCTGTGCCCGTCGAACTCGACGGTGTGCTTCGGCATGTGCCACGACACCTGGCCGGTCGGCAGTTCGATGTAGGCGACCGGCCAGTCCGGTTCAGCGGGGTCGGGTGCGAACCCGGCGGCGTAGCCGAGGCCGAGGGCCAAGTCCAAGGCCTTGAACACGAGCAGGTACCGGATCTCGTAGTCCGTGTCGTGCTCGGTGATCAGCTGCAGCACCCGGCACAGCTCGTCAGCGTCGGCGTGGTCCAGTACCGGGGGAGTCCAGCCCAGCGTCAGCAGCGCGGCGCGGGTCTCCTGCGGGATGGCCACGGAGGTGACGCCGTCGACCGTCACGTCGTGCGTCACCAACTGGAGCTCCAGCGCACGGTTGCGCGCATCGGCACGGAGCACTAGGTCCGTGACGGCCGGGCCGATGTCTACGCCGTCGACCAGCACGCTGCCCTTGCCTGGGCTGAGCTGCAGGGCCACGTGCTTCTGGATAGCCATCACGCACCGGCTTTCGGAGCGGCCGACGCCGGGCGTGGGTGGTGGTGGTCGACGGTCGAGGCGAAGCAGCGGCGGGCGAACTCCGCGCCCGTGATCGGCTCGTCGAAGCCGCGCGGGCCGTCAGTACGGGTGCCGTTCGTCCAGCCGTCCGGTTTGGTGACGGTGGCGTTGTGAACCTCCGCCCACTCCGCCGGGGTCTTCAGGTCGGCGGGGTCTGCTGGTGCGGGCACGGCGTCCTCCTCGGCGGTGGGGTTCCGGTCCGGCGCGGTCGCGCTGGGCGGCGCCTCCTCGATGAGCGGGATGGCTAGGCCGGAGATGCGGCACACGAGCACGCCAGCCCAGTCGTGCAGCGGGGTCCCGCGCTGCCACGGCACATCGCGCGTGAAGTCGGGCTCCAGCCCTGCTCCGGTGTCCACTCGCTGCGTCCATAGCGGACCCGTGGTCGACATCAGCGTGTGGTTGCGCTCGGCGGCCGCGGCGACAACTCGTTGCCGTAGGGACGACTCGACGACGTCCAGCGCTTTGGGGCTGTACTCGACGACCTCGGCGTGCACCTCTTGGGCGACGTTCACCCGGTTCCTGGCCGCCCAGGCCTGTTCCAGGCGCACGAGCAGGTCGGTGGGCAGGAGCACGGTGCGCTCGCCGCGCTGCCACACGGCGACGTCGGGCGGCAAGCTGCCGGTCATGCCGTCACCGCCGGGTCGAGCAGGCCGCACGCGTTGACGGGCAGCCGCTCGCCATCCACGACGGAGGTCATGTTGCCGTCGATCTCGACCAGACCACCGATGGGCCACGTGGGTGGGGTCGGGTCCTGGCCGACCGGCACCGCGATCAGCGTCTTGTCGACGTCGACCAGCACGGCGCCGCACCACGAGCAGCGCTGGCGCACCAGCGGGCCGATGAGGACCACCATCCCGGCGATGTGCACCACACCCGGCGTCACGCGCTTCTCCATGACACACGACCGTTGGGCAGGAACTCGAAGGCGATACCCGACTGGCGCTCGATGGCCTGCCTGACCGACTCGGCGAGCGCGGGGGCGCTGAGGTGGACCGAGTAGAACTTCCCGAAGTGGTTGGCGCGGGTCCCGAAGATGAGGAACGTCGGCCGGTAGTCGCCGCGGTTGTAGCCGTGCAGGGTGGCTGCGGCGAGCTGGTCAGGTGTCAGGTCGGCCCACGCCACCCACCCGGAGGTCCCCTCTGGCGGGCGCTCGGTGGTCGTCGCGCTGACCACGAACAGGGCCTCGGGCTCGCGGTTCGGGATGTCCACGTAGAACTTGTGTGGCCAACCGTACTTCTGGTCCGCCCACTTGGCGGTCCAAAAGGGCTCGGCAAGGAGGTCGTCGGGGTTGACGCTGCCGCAGAACGAGCAGCGCCTGAAGTGCTCACCGTGGGTTGGCTCGCGCCAGCTCCACCCGTCGAACGGCGCCGCGTCGGGGTGCACGACGTCCGCCCCCAGCCCCTGGTCTTCGACGTTGGCCACGTGCCTTCTCCTCTGCTTGTTACCGGTCAGTACGGGTACTACCTGCGAGTTCGCGTTAAGAATGATCTTGATCAGGTGGGCCGTGAGGGGGCCGCTGGAACGCAGCCGACCATCAGGCACCTGCACCCCTCGGCGCACCGGAACTCGTTGTCCCAGGGCGCCGCCGCGCGCCGGATCTCGTGCGTGCACTGGCGGCACACGCTGACCTCGGCCACTTGGGCCTCAGGCTTGGCCACGACAGCCACGGTCTTCACGACCCCACGTCCACGGCGAACGGCGGCATCCCGCCGCCGTAGAACGACACCCACACGCACCCGCCCTCGGCGAGCTGCTCCAGGTCGCCCTGCTCCAGCGCACACCGCACCGACAGCACCGGCATCCCCGTGCTCGCCGACACGCTCGCGACTGCTTCCACCGCGGCGATCGGGCCGGTCGGGTCGTCGTCCGGAGGGCCGACAACGAGCCGCCGCGCGCCCTCCCACACCGCCTCGTCAGGGATCGGGACTGGCCTCACTTCATCGCCTCCGGGTCCACGCCGACGACCGTGTACCGGACGTCGCTGCTGTTGTCGGCCTTCTCCGGGGCGTCCAAGCCCAGGTACTTCGCTCGCCGATCCATCAAGGTCAACAAGGCCCGCACCGACTGGGTGTCACCGGTGACCGCCCGCGGCCACAGCCCGCGTTGCAACCGGTCGAGCCGCGCCAGCTCGAGCTGCCGCCACATCTCCGAGCTCGCGCGCTCGTCGTCCTTGGCAGCCTCGAACGCGCGGCTCAGGTCCTTCGACACCGCGGCCCGCCGCGACTCCGGGGTGCTGCCGCCGTACTGCAGGGCGGACGCGATCTCGTCCAGCGAGGCGCCCGCGATCCGCAACTGCACAGCACGCGCGCGGCGTTCCGCCACCTGCGTCTGCACCTCGTCGCTCGCGGGCATGGGTTGGCACGTCCTTATGGGTTGGCGCGTTCGCGGGTGAAGTCGTGCTCCTCACCGGTGGATTTGAGGATCGGCAGCGTGCCGGTGTGCTCCTGGTAGCGGCGGCAGATGACGTCGACGTACCGCGGGTCCAGCTCGACCAGGCGGGCGTCAGCACCGACATGGTGGGCGGCGATCAGGGTCGAGCCGGACCCGCCGAAGGGCTCGTACACGAGGTGCCCACGGCGGCTGGAGTTCGCCAGCTGGCGGCGGATCAGCTCGACCGGCTTCATGGTCGGGTGGTCCTCGCTGCGCGCTGGCTTCGGGACCTCGAACACCGTCGACTGCGCGTTGTCGCCGTACCAGCCCACTCCGCCGCGGCCGCGGCGTCCCTCGCCGCCCGCGGTGAAGCCGTACATGATCGGCTCGTGCCGGTAGTGGTGGTCGGCGTGCCCGAGGGCGAAGGCGTCCTTCACCCAGATCAGGTTCTGGCGGAACACCCACCCGGCGCCGCGCACGGCCGCCTCGAACACAGCTCGCGCCATGTCCGCGTGCGCCACGTAGTACGGCGAGCCAGGGCGCAGGGCCACCGTCGCCACGGCGAAGGCGCCCGCGAGCAGGTCGGGTAGCCCGGCCGCCCCGTCGTTCTGGATCGTCTTGCCGCCGTGGGCGAGCCGGTCCTTCGCCGCCAGCTCCCGCGGCCCGCCGACGTAGTCGACGCCGTAGGGCGGGTCCGTCCACATCGCGTCGCACAGGTCGCCGTCGAGCATCTCCTCCACCGCCACCACGTCGGTGGCGTCACCGCACAGCACCCGGCTCCCGCCAAGCAGCCACACGTCACCGAGCTTCGAGTGCGGATCACGGGGTGCGTCCGGAACGTCGTCGACGTCGGTGAGCGCAACGGCAGGCTCACCGTCCTCGATGGACGCGAGCAGCCCAGCAAGGTCGTCGGAGTCGAACCCGGTCAGTTCCAGCAGCTGCGCGTCGGCGAGGTCCTCGAGGAGTTCGGCCAGCCCGCGCTCGTCCCAGCCCCCCTTGACGGTGATGTGGTTCGACGCGACAAGGTACGCCTCGGCGTCGTCGTCGGAGCGTGACGCCCACCCGCGGATGACCGGCATCAGCCACACGCCGTCCGGCCCGAGTCGCACGCCGTCCGGCGGCGTGATGCCCTCGGCGTGCATACGCACCAGCTCGTCGTACCGGCCGTGCCCGGCCACCAAGCGGCCCGTGCGCTCGTCGAGCAGCGGCAGCTCGGCGAACCCGAAGTGCCCGATGCTCCGGCTGATCGCCTCCGTGTCGTGACCCTTGGGGTTCCGGTGCGCCGGGGTGACCTCGTCGAGCGGGATGTAGTCGACGCGGCGCCCGGCCGCGGTGGGTGGGGTCGTCACTTCAGGGCCTCCATGTCCACCCCGACGACCGTGTACTGCACGGACACGTCGCCGCCCAGGTCGACCCGCACCGGCAGGTCCACGCCGTAGAGCCGCCGCAGCGACTCCGACAGCGACTGGATGCGGGTGAGCGCCTGCAGCTTCGGCCCGGCGTCGAACAGGGGAGAGCCCTCGCCCTCGCGGATCACGGCCTTGCCGGTCTCCGGGTCGATCGCGGGCATGCCCTCGCGGATGACCTTGCCGTGCGACACGACCACGTAGTCCCGGTCGTACAGCTCCTGCGCCTTGCGGAGCGCGTCCTCCAGCAGCTCCCGGTGCTCGGTCCGCAGCTCGGCCGCTTCGAGCGCCGGGATGTCCCTCAGCGCCTCGGCGTAGATCTGGTGAGCCCGCTGCCTCGACACCGGCGGCACGAGGCGCTCGCCGATCTCCTCGAATGTGTACCGCAGCCGCTTGAGCCGGAGCACCTCCGCCTTGCGGTGCTCGGCGTCCTCCACCTCCGCTGGAGTCCTGGTGTCCACGTCAAGCCCCCCTTGGTGTCAAGCGCCGCGTGCCGTCCAGTGTTCAGCGTAAGCGGTTGTGACACTGGACGGCGAGGGTGTGGTCGGAGGGGTGTCGTGTCCTTCGTGGACTCGGGGATGGGGTGGGGGCGGCGTGGTCGTGTGGCGGGTCTAGAACCCCGCGTGCATGGAGCGGGTGCTGTAGAGGTGCCAGTCGGGGAGTGCGGCGGCCTTCGCGCACCGGCGGACGATGGCGTTGATCGCTGTGGTCGAGATGTTGTCGTGGGAGTAGAGCCGGTCGTGCTGAGTGACCGACCGGAGCAGGGGGCCTTCGCCGGCGGTGTCGACGTCCCGCTCTGCGAGCGCGGTCAGCCAGTCGTTCAGGAGGTCGACCGGGCTGGTGTCGGCGTCCTCGCTGCGGGGGACGCGGACGAGCTCGCTGGCGGCGAACCGGTACTTCGGCAGGCGGATGAGCACGGTGAGCCCGCCGTCCGGATCGCGTCGGACATCGCTGAAGGTGAGGTCGGCCAGCTCCCTGCGGCGTCCGGCCAGCGCGAGGCCCAGCGTAAGCAGCAGTCGGTCACGCTTCCCTGCGAGCGCGGTCTTGTCGCAGGCCGCGGTCATCCGGTGGAGCACGTCCACCGTGATGGGGGGTGCCTCCATCTGGGGCCTGTGCGTCGAGGTGGCGAGGTTGTAGTCGCGCAGCACTAGCAGCGCTGCTTCGGTGTCCGGGGCACCCGTGAAGCCGGCCCCGCGGTGCTGGGCGCGGATCGCCGCGACGGCCTGCTGGATCGTGGCGGGGGCGCGGCCCTGGTCGCGCAGGTGTGCGACGTAGTCCGCGAGCGTGGTGGCTGTCGTGGGCAGCGACGTGCGGTCGTGGTCGGTGCACCAGTTGGTGAACGTGGCCCACTGGGAGCGGTAGACGCGCTCGGTGTTCTCCGAGGGGGTGCGGCGGATGTGCGGCTTGGGCATGGCGAGGCTCTCCGTGGTGGTGCGATGGGCGGGTGCGGCGTGCCCGAGTAACTTGCGATAAGTAATGTTATCGCAAGTTAGTGACCAGCTCCGCCGGGGGACCGCCCGAAGCGCCTCCGTCGCGGCAGAGGGCTGCCGGTATCACCGGTTCCGCTTGGTCGCCTGGCTGCTCATCTCCTGCTCGAACAGTTCGTCGGCGATGTCGGAGGGAGAGTTGACGAGGGCGAGGACGTGCTTGCCGTAGCGGTCGGTGGTGGAGGCGTAGACGTGGCCGACGAACCGGCGGATCGCGTCGTCTGGCACCCCGGCTTGGCGGAGGGCGGTGATGAGGGAGTGGCGGGCGGTGTGCGGGGACACCGTGCGGGGCTCCTCGACGCCGGCGAAGTCGGCGAGCCGCTGGAGTAGCGCGGCGACGTCGCCGCGGTCCATGCGGCCGCCGGACGCGGTGGCGAACAGGGGGACCGTTCCGCCGTGCTGGCCGCGCACCGCGACGGTCGCGCCGAGTCCGCGGGAGGCGAGGTAGCGGTCCAGGCGGACGCACACCTCGGTCGGGAGCTTGTAGGCGTGGCGGCGGCCGCCCTTGAGGGTGACCCACAGGACGCGCACGCCGCCAGTGCGTTCGATGTCGGCTGTGGTCGCGTTGATCAACTCGGAGATGCGCATCCCGAGCCGGTAGAGCAGTGCGACGAGCGCCGAGGTGCGCAGCCGGACCTGGTCGACCGGGTCGTGGTCGGCGGCGTACTGGAGCTGGGCGACCTCGGCGAGGGAGAGCGACCTGGTGGGGGAGTCGTTCTTCGGCTGGTCGACGCCGAGCTTCTTGCGGTTGACCAGCACGAGCGGGTTGCGCTCGGTGTGGCCTTCCTCGATCAGCCACCGGTAGAGGCTCGACGTCACGGTGAACGCGTGCGCGCGAGTCGAGTGCGACAGCAGCTCGCCGGTGATCGGGTGCGGCGCCTCACGCAGGTCCTCGGTCCAGGCGACCACGGTCGACCGGTCGGCGTCGAGCAGGTGCGTGCCGGTTGCCGCGCACCACGACAGCCAGCTGACGCCGTTGCGGAGCGTGCTGGTGTCCCGGAACTCGGCGGTCTTCGGGTGGAACGGGTAGCCGATCGCGTCCGCGTAGGTCGTGCGGGTGTTGTCCTTGCACTCGGCGAGCCACTGGCCGACCAGCACGAGCCCGGCCGTCCACCGGTCGCCGTCCGGGTCCGGTACGGGCAGCTGGTCGACCGCCACCAGGTCGCTCACGAGGTGCCCCTGTTGGTCCGCTGATCGGGCTCCAGCTCTTCGAGTTGCTCCCACGAGCACCCGTCGTCTGACCACCAGACCTGCGCGCGGCCGTCCTTGATGTCCAGGATTTGACCATCGAGCCCGACGGCGGGACACCACACGAGGCCGTTGACGCTGAAGCTCATGGCTTCCACTCCTCGCGGTACCCGTCGCAGTGCTGGTAGGCCAGCGCGAGGGCCTTGAGGATGCGGTCGGGGTACCCCCACTCGCCGTTGCTCTGCGCGTCTTCGGTGGCGTCCAGGATGGCGGTGTGCGCCTCGCACTGGGCCAGCACGCGCGGCGGGCCGTAGCAGTCACACGCCTCGAGGCCGAGCACGTCGCCGTCGCGGAAGTGGCGGCAGCAGCCGAGATGGTGTTCGTGCGCCAGCTCGCGCGTCTCGGCGATCTGGGTGCGGAGCCACGGCAGCAACTGGTCATCCACGACGTACTCCGTTCTGGCCGGTCGCCTGCTGCCACTGGTGGCCGCAGGACCTGCACTCTCGGGTGATCTGCTCTTGAGTCTCGAAACCCCACTCGACGCGGGTCCGAATCTCCAGAGGCTGTGTCGCGTCCGCCTGGGTCCGTGTGGCCGCGGGGAACTCGTCCATGACCGCATGCCGAACCCGGCGACCCGTTGGTACCTGCTGGCGTTCGCCGAGCAGGTGGTAGCGGCTGTCCGCGCAGGCCGGGCACTTGGCCCACGCGCTGAGCGGCTCGACTTCGGGTGGCGTGAAGCTGGTGTCGGTGAGCAGCACCTGTCGTTCGCGCGCGAACTCGTCCAAGCCGGTCACGTCCGGCCGGACGTGACCGTCCGTCCAGTAGGAGACGAGACCACCGTAGGCGGAGACGGCGCCGTCCTCACAGGACGTCCGCTGCCACGACAGGCCCGACTCCTTCGCCATCACTCCTCGCCAGCACTACGTCGGCGTTGGAGGGCGCCGTTGTCGTGCACGGAGGGATTCGGGAACACGCCGATCCGCTCGCGGGCCTCGTGCTCAGCTTCGTCGATTGCAGCGCGCAGGCGCTCTACCAAGCCGGTCATGGGCTCTCCAGACGATGTCGGTTCGGCTCGTGGATCTCCCGAGATCCTCCCCTCATAATACAGATTATGAGGGGAGGAAGCCGGTAGAGCTGTGCCCGGTATGACCTGCGTCAACCTGCCTGTGACGGCCGTCTGGAGTCGTCCGCGAACCGGCGGTCGATCAGTCGCTGACGAGCGCATCCCAGCAGTCGGAGCAGATGTGGCTCTCCTCCGTGATGTTCTCGTTCCAGACGTACCTGCTGCAGCGAGGACAGGTGTCGTTGAAGTCCTCTTCACACTCGGCGTTGAAGCACCGGCCCAGTGCCGCCGGGCTGCGCAGGCCGGTGTCCGGGTCGTACCACGCCACCATGTCCTTGCCGCATTCCGGGCAGTTCACGGACGAGTCACCGGTCTCGGCCATGTCCTGCCAGCTCAAGCCCAGCCGGTCGAAGAGGAAGTCCTCGAAGTACTCCTCCCGCGACTCCCACCGCCTCGTGCAGAAGGCGCACCGCGGCTCGACGTGAGCGGGGATGTTGACCGGCGCGGCGACAGCATCGCTTTCCAACAGCACCGCGGGCTGCCCGCAGTCGGGGCACCACGTCTTGGTCACGCCGTCCAGAGCCGGGTGCAGCCGCTGCATCCGCCCGCTCACGAGGCTGGTGATCGAGCCGAGACCGCTGCGGATGCTGGGCAGTGAGCGTTCGAGGAACTGCTCGTCCGCGCTGGTGAGGTGGGATTCCGGGGTGATGTAGGCGTCGATGAAGTCCAGAATGAACCCCAGCACCTTGCTGGTCTGGGACTCCACTGCCTCGGTCGTGCTTGTCAGGCCATGGTGCTGGAGCTGATTGCGCAGCTTGTCCAGCGCGGCGGCCGCCGTCCGCTGACCGTTGCCGATCGTGATGCCGTCGATCTTCCGCAGCCGTTTGATCGCGTCTGCAGCACCGATGCTTCGAAACTGCCCGGCCTCATACTGCTGCTGGGTGGCCGTGGCCGAGTCTTCTGCGAGGACGAGGGTCCAGTCCTCGCAGATCAGGCGGTACTTGAGGAGGACCTCCACACCTGCGTGCAGGTGGAGCACCGCGTACTTCAGGTCTCGGGGCGTGGGGGCGCCGCTGAGCCGCTCGACGGCGTCGACGAGGTAGTCCACGCCGTTCTGCAGCGGCGGGAAGTGAACGTCCTGTTTGGTCCCGCTGATACTCACGGTGCACACCTCCACGCTCGAACTCGTGACCTCATGGGTATGCCGACAGCGTAGCCACGCTGGCGCTGCTGACCCCTGCTATTTAGGTGCCGAGAGCGAAGGTGAGCTGGTCGGGATCGCCGCCGCCTGCGGCGGGCCCGTGGAGTCCGGACTTCGTGCAGCGGCCGCAGGTGACCGCCGACTTGGTCGGCATGAAGATGCTGAAGTCCCAGCCGCCGGTGCCGACGTGGCAGCCGGGGCCGGGCACGTCAACGCCCAGCCAGCCCTGCATGCGGACCGCATGCACGACGGTCGAACCCCGGAGGTAGCCGTTGTCGGTATGGCTGAACCGGGCGCGTGCGTCGGCCGCGGGTTTGGCGAGCGCATCGCGCAGCGAGGGCGTGGTCACGGTCAGCCTCCGAGGGGTGCCTCATCGTCCACGGGTAGAACGACAGCGGGCCGACCGGAGTGGTAACCGGTCGGCCCGCTGAGATGTCTGGTGGAGGAGAGCGAGGGAACTAAGCATCCATTTGCAGTGGTTGGGTAGAAGGAAGCTCCCTCAAGGCCTCGCGGCTAGCAGGCTAGCACCGCCTGCCCGCTACTGCGGCACCAGTTCCCGGAGCGTGTCGAGCGTGAACACCTGTGAGCCTTCCGGCAGGTGCTCCGGTCGCTCCAGCCCGACGAACGTCACCGGCTCGTCGAACGCCATGCCCGGCGTGTACTCGGTGACCGAGGTGGCTTCGCGGCTCATGAGGTCGACCACGTACTGCACCTGCAGGTACCGCCGCTCGACGATGCCGCGGGCCTGTAGCGCCGTGCTGAGCCGGTTGGTCTCGACGCGGTTGAAGTTCACCCCGCCTTGCAGGTAGAGGTGCAGCCACTTTGCCGACCACGTGAAGTCGGCGTTCCGGATGAACACCAGGGGCAGTGCGACCCGGCCGTTGCCGCGCATCTCCGACCGCGAGCGCACGGTCTTCGCCTCGAACGGGGAACCCTGCTGGCCGCGGGCTCGGGTCATGAAGCCGAACAGCGACTCGGCGACCTCGTCGAACCCCTCCCCCGCGTAGATGTTCACCTGGGGCACCACGTAGTGCGCCGAGATCGCGCGCAGGGGGACGTCGATGAACTCGGTCGCGCCGTTCGTGGCGTCGGTGATGTCGCCGGAGGACACCGCACCGTCGAACGACAGGCTGGTCCACGACACGTGGCCGAGGTAGTCGAAGTCCTCGTTGAGCAGGAGCGCTGAGAGGTCGAAGTCCGTCCGCTGCATGGTCTGCTTCCAGTAGCAGAAGAACCTCAGGACCTCACCATCGACCGACGCCAGCGAGCCACGCGGCATCACGCCGAACCCGTCGGCGGAGGCCTTGCCCGACAGCGGCAGGGCAACCTGCAGCACCGCGGGGTCGACCACCAGGCGGTCGTGGCTGAGCGGCACGCGGTGGGCCAGCTCGTCGTCGAGCAGGGCCACGACCCGTGCGACGACTGCGGCGTCCAAGGGCGGCCGCTCGTCGGTGGTCACCCACGAGCGTGCGGAGCGGTTGGCGAACACCCGCGCCGTGTCCGGGGCCGTGCGGTTGCCGAGGTGCTCGCGCACCGAGCACAGCACCCGCCCGGACACCCTGTTCGCCACCGACTGGAGGGTCCTGATCACCATGTCGGTCTCGTCCGGACCGCAGGAGCGCAGCACGCGGTCGAGCTGGCGCAGCAGCATCCCCGGCGCCATCGCCAACCGTTCGACCGCGCGGCCGACATCGCCCGCGGCGAATGCCAGCTCGACCCGCCCGGCCAACGACCGCGCCGCCAGGTCGCCGCGCGCGACGGCGAACACGTCCTGCGCGTGCGGGTAGCGGCGGAACTCATGCGGGTGCACGCCGCTGCTCAGGCTCTTCCAGCGCTGCCGGTAGCGGCGCACGTCGCCGAGCTTGTCCGGGTTGGCCGCCACGACCGTCTCCAACGCGGCCATCAGGGCGCGGCGCTGGGGCCTGCCGAACGACCGGAATCGGGTCGGTTCGGCCAGCGACACGTCACCACCGCTGAACTGGCACGCCAGGCGCAGCACGTCGGTGACGGTGTCCACCGCCACCAGCTCACGCCCGGAGGCCAGCCGGACGCCGTTGACCACCGCGCGGTTCTCCCGCACCGGGATCGTCGTCGGCTGGTCGCCGTCGACGCACTCGCGCGCCAGCTGCTCGAGCAGCGCCAGTTCGGCCTCGCCGAGCGGCACCGTGCTGCCCGCCAGCTGCAGGTACAGCGCGGTGGTCTCCTCGGCGAGCGTGCCGCCGAGGTGCAGCACGGTGACCCGGTCCTTCGCATCCGAGATCAGGTCTGCGTGTGCGGCCAGCATCTCCTCGTAGGTGTGCTGGTAGGTGCCGTAGCGCGGCAGCGCGAGCAGGTTGATCCCGCCGCTCGCGGCCGCGGCCAGCAGCTGCTCGTCGGAGGGAACCCCACCGTCGCCGCCGACGCGGGAGCCGACCAATGCGTCGCGAAGGCAGCTCGCCCAGAACTCCAGGGTGTCCGGGACACCGCGCGGGAAGTCGCGGAAGTACACGTTGTGGGCGACGTGGTCGCCGACCAGCTCGCGAACCGCACCCAGCACCCGCACGGCGGCGTCCATCGCCGTGCCGGGCTCGAGCCGGGACAGGTGCTCCAGCAGCGGACCGGATGCCTTGAACCCGGCGGACATGAGGACCACGTCCAGCTGTCGGGACACGGAGGTGGCATCGCCGGTCGCGCCCGCGACGGCCGGGACCCGCAGCGTCTTCTGGATGATCAGTTTTTCCAGCATGGATGCCTTCTTGCTCGGAGGAGAGTCGGGGCGCGCGACCAGCGTCGCAGCAGGCCGAGCGGTTCAGTAGCGAATAACGGCCGTGGGGATGTCAGCGGCCCACGCGACGCGGCCGATCGAGCCGTTCGGATCGCACTCGACGTACCGGGCGGTCGGTACCGCCTGCGGTCGTGGCCTCTCCCCCGTCGGGCAGCGCGGCCACACCGAACATCCTGCTGCCGCCGTCGCGGTGGTTCGGGGCCAGTCCGCCATCCGACATCACCGTCACCGGGCGACCCGCCACCAGCGCCGCCATCACCTCCGCCACTTCGACAGAGGCGCCCATCAGTCGAATTTGGACAGTCACTTCTTAGGCCTCCAAAGGGATTGTGTTTCGTGTACGCGGGTCATCGCGTGGTCAGGGCCGTGGGTACTGGTCGAGCAACGTCAAGGTGATCGACGTGAGCGCGCCGATCACCGCGCCGAAGAACGTGAACAGAGCGACGTCCTCGTTCCGCATTCCACCGACCTGTGCCGAGAGGATGAAGGCCATCACAGCACCAGCGCAGGCGTACTTGACGACCTCCGACAGTCGCGGTCGATGGGGTTGCGTGCTCACCCGTCGGCTCGCGCGGAGACCTGGTAGGGCCTGACCGACACGGAGTTGTTCTCGACGACGATGTCCCAGCGGTCGGCGGCGCGGTCGCCCTGTGCCTCGATCACCCCGGACACCAGGTGGTCGAAGGTGAAGTGCTTGAACTCGTCGGGGTAGAACCGGCCAGGCACCGGCTCCTGCAGCTCCAACTGCACGGCCGCGCCTGGCATGAGGAACGTGTTGATCAGGTACGCCATCCAGAGTTCGCCGTTGTAGAACTTCTCGACGCCGTCCCACTCGATGCCCGCCCCGTCCTCGGTCGGGACCCAGTCGCACCACACGCCGGGCTGCCCTTCGGGCTGACGATTCGAGTCCTGGACGTCGATGCCCGCGCCAGGCCCGTCCTTGCCGCTGCCGTCGACGAAGTAGGGGCCATGGCCGCGGGCCATCCGGCGGGTCTCGCTGAACTTCCGCAGGTAGGCGATCTCGTGCTCGTTGAGCGGCGGCGCCACGGTGACACGGCCGGTGTAGTCGGTGTTGTAACCCATCTCGGGGTGACTCCTAGTTGGTCGGTGGACACCGGTTGAGGATTAGAAGGCGCCTTCTGCCACCTGCATCACGGTGAGGCCGATCGACCGCCAGGCCCTGACAACCCGGTCACGGTCGTCGAACACGCACGTCACCGCGTACTGGTCGCGAATGTGTCGGTCGAACAGCTCGAGCTTCACCACGTCGTCGCGGCGCCGGTCGCCAGCGGGCCGCATGAACAGCCCGGCGTACGGGATCTGCACGTGCTCACCGAGCCACTCCTCGGTGACGTCCCGGTAGGTGTCGTCGCGGCCGGAGCAGAACACCAGCAGGTGCCCGGCGAGGTACATGCTGTTGACCGCGGCGATCACCGGATGGTTCGGCACGTCGAGGTGATAGCGGCTCGTGTCGAACGGCTCCCGCACCCCGGCGTGCAGCGCGACGGTGCCGTCGACGTCCACCATCACCGTGGCGGGCAACGCCGAGTTGGCCACGTACGGCCGCCCGATCGCCGTCGTTCTCGGCGTCGGTACGGGGAGCGGAAGTGCCTGCCCTGCCAGGAACCGGCTGTGAGCCTTCCGGATCACCTCCTCACCGACCGGCCGGGCGCGGTCGCGGTCGCGGCGGACGCACTCCTCGACGTCGACGTCGGTGAAGTCGCGCACCTCCAGCTCGGCGCCGAGCTTCGTCGCGAGGTCGACCCACGCTCGGAGGTAGCGGACGCGGAGGTTGGTGTCGTCGACGATGACGTCCACACCGGACCGCAGTAGCGCTTCGACCGAGGCGCGCTGCGCGAGCGACACCTGCTTCTCGGTGACGTGCAGGTGGTAGCCGCGTCCGTGCATCAGGTCCCGCAGGTCGTCGCGGTTGACCCGCACGAGCGAGCCGGGCTCGGCTTCGCCGAGCAGCCGCTTGGCTTCCGTGGTCTTCCCGCTGGCGGGCAAGCCGCGGGTGACGATGAGCCGGGTCATGATGCGTCCTCCGACAGGGTCATGAAGGGCAGCTCGTGCTCGGGGCACGTCGTCCGCCAGAGGTAGGTGTCGATCGACTGCCCGTCGGCGAGGCGGAAGATCGCGCCGAAGTGCTTGTGCGGCCTCGCAAGGGCAGCGAAAGCTTTCCGGTCGCCCCCCGTCTGGACCCGCATCTGCTCGCAGGTGGCCGTGATCTCGGCGCGGAGCGACTCCACCGCGCCAGTTAGCTCGGTGAGGCGTGCGTGTACCCACTGGAAGAACTCGTCGGGTACCCCGTCAAGCACGGTGCTCAGCCAGTCGGGGCCGATGGTGCGGATGCGCTCGGCGTCGGCCGGGTCGAGGTGAAGCTGGGTGGCGTACCACTGCCGATTGGCATCGGCCGGGGCCGGGCAGGCGTTGACGGCGAGGAACTCCCACAGCCGCCGTGCTGAGCAAGTGGTGAGGACCTTGTGCAGCTGGAGGTAATCAGCCTGCTTGATCTTCACCCGCTGGTCGTTGTGCAGAAACCGCACCACGAGACCTTCGGAGTTCGGCCGCGGGGCGGCGGCGAGAGCTTCGGCGAGGCTGGCGTACGGGAAGACCTGGACGCGCGGGCCCGGCCAGTCGGCTGTGAGCAAGGCGTTCGCGGTGACGCCGGTGTCGGTGTCGATTGCGCCGAGCAGGACCAGGTCGTCCAGCTCGCCGTAGTCCAGGACGATCCGGTTCGCCGGGTACACGATCTCGAACAGCACGGTGACGCCCTCGGGTGGCACCCACCTGCCCGCGTACCGCTCGTTGAACAACGCGGTGGCGTGCCGGGCTTGGTCGCTGGTGAACGAGCCTCGCGTGGCGACTGCCCACCCACCGGGCACCGGGTACAGGATGCCGAGCGACCCGTCTGCCTTGTCGCTCGCGATCACCGGCGTACGCAAGTCGAGGTCACCCGCCGTGGGATCGCCGTAGTTGAAGAACTTCCCGAACGGTCGAGCGACGATCTCGCCGGTGTCGCTGTCGACGATCAGACCTCGGCACGTGGTGGTGACCGCGTTCCACGCGCGGCCGTACTGGGCCTCCACGGTGTAGTTGAAGATCGAGAGCGGGAGCATCGGATGCTGCTGCACCCGCACGTACCCCTCACGGATCATCTCGCCGAGTAGTCCCTGGTCAAACAGGTCACCAAGCTTCGTCACGTGCGTCTCCTTCGGCCTGCGAATGCCACATAGTGTTGCCTCATGGTGTGGCACCGTCAAGCCGGATAATGCCACATGGTGAGGCCACTGGCGGTGTGACATGATCGGCGCATGAGCTCCGACCTGGAGGCGGCCGCAAGCGCCTTCTACCGCGCCGAGGCGGCGCTGGAGAAGCGCCGCGAGGAGCTGGCCAGCGCGATCGCGCAAGCGGCGCGCGAGCAGACGAAGCCGTCGGAGATCGTGCGGACGGTCGATGCCGCTGCCCGCAAGGCAGGACAGAAAAGTGGATACACCCGTGAGCACATCCGGCGAATCCTGCGTGCCGCTGGAGTCGAGGGTGGACGCGACGGCGCCCCACCCGCCCCTGGGTCGGGGCCGAGCGGGGCGCCGGGGTGAACGCAGTGGGTTCGAGGTAAGCCACGTCGTCGTGATCATGGGCGGAGCGGAACCCTCCGGAGGCCTTATCCGGAGGGCCCCGTTCCGCGGCTCCCGTGGGAGGAGCCTTATGTGGGCACCAGATCCTGGTGCCTTAGCTCTTGGGGTGCGTCTCCGTGTGCCGTCAACGTCCGGTCGTACCGCTGGCATCGTGTACGGGTGTTGGACTGGTAGCCAGCCGTGACTATCTGGCCGGCGGTTTGGTCGGTGGCTTCGGCCCGGTCGGACCGCCCGTGCCGGGCGAGGTCGGCGAGGTGCGCGGCTTGTGCTGTTCCCAGCTCAGTGGTCGGCCCAGCGGGTTCCAGTACTGGATCTGTGACTGCGGCTTCATTGGTCAACTTCCTTTGTGTTCAGGACAGTTCGGGTCTGGCTTTCGTACTCGGCCCAGACCGAGGAAGATTCGCCACGTGCAGGTACAGGTGTCGTCGGCTTCTTTCACTGCGCCACTGTCTCCGTCGTTGTGCAGCCGTCAGGCTGATCCGCTAGTGGGGCGACGTTGTTCCAGGGCGGCGTAGTAGGGCCGCACCAAAGCGATCTCTTCGGTCGGCTCATCATCCACAATGGACTGTTGGGAGCGAGGTGAGAGTGCGCTTGTTGGCCAATCTTCGGCTGCTGCCTTGGCGAGGAGGTCTGCCACGGTCAGCTCAGCTACGCGCCTCTCACCCATCGTGGGCGGCCTCGATCATCCGCATGACGGTTGCGTAGACCTTCTCGCCGTGGTCCGTCTTGATGGACGCCAGGTAGAGGTCTGCGGTCGTTTGTTCGTTGGTGACCAGCAGTCTCATCACGACGTTGAAGTGATGCATGCACTGGAGGACGTCCGGGACGAACGGCTTGGCGATGTGAAGACTGTTGTTCTCGCTCATGCTGCTGTGCTCCGGTGACTCTGGGGAGCGGTGGCCCTGACCTCGATGGGGGAGAGGGGCAGGGCCACCGCCTTGTGCCGTCCGGCCGTTGACGCGGGGGTGTAGCGGCTGGACGGAGATCGGACGGGGTGGTGCTCCGGGGCGGACATCAGCCCGAGGAAAGTGGACAGCGCTCGCTGGTGGTGTCGTTCCGCGACGCGCTGCTCGTACTGCGGTACAAGGCGAAACCCGGCGGCGGCGACGACGGTCGTCAGCGCGACGAACGCGAGTAGCGCTGGGTCGAAGACGATGATGCGGGCGATCGCCATCGCCGTTGCGACGATCACGACGATGCCGTGTCCTTGCGTGCGGCCGACCGGATCAACGCGACGAAGTGCGCGGCCTCGGCTGGGGAGAGCAGGACTTCGGGGGCGTGCTGGACCACTGCGACACCGCCACCTTCGACTCGTCCGGCGCCGACTTTGGATCGCCTGCCGTCGACGCTCCGGCAGTCCATGAGCTCCTGGCTGTGGATCTCGTGCATCCGTGACCTCCGTCGCACTTGCGATCCCCCGTACCGCCTCGCGCTTTAGCGAGCGTGCAACCGGACGCATAGCGCGAGGCGGCGGGGCTGAAGGCGCCACCCGGCGTGCCGGGGGGCCGTTCCGCAGTTGTCAGCCTACGTTGGCGCATGACAGTTTGGCGAGACGCCCAACCGGGTGAGCAGCCGTCGCTCGCCGTGTCCGGCAGACTGAGGCTTGATCACGGAAGGACACCGATGA
Organism: Umezawaea tangerina; assembly: GCF_003002815.1. GTDB lineage: Bacteria > Actinomycetota > Actinomycetes > Mycobacteriales > Pseudonocardiaceae > Umezawaea > Umezawaea tangerina. The sequence continues at coordinate 297,534 of NZ_PVTF01000014.1, forward strand.
GCGACTACGACAACTCCGGCGTCACAGAGACCGACGCCTCGGTGACGGCGTCCGACTTCAAGGTCGAGGTCGGCGCGAGGCTGCAGGCCATCCGAGAGGAACGGGGCCTGACGCGCGAAAGTGCGGCGGAAGTCCTCCGCTGCTCCGTCGACAAGATCGGGTCGTCCGAGCGTGGTCGGACTGCTCTCTCCGCGGTGGAGATGTCGATCCTGCTGGACTTCTACGACGTCCGGGGTGCACGACGCGAGCACCTCGAGGCTCTCGCGGAGAAGGCGAAGAAGCGCCGGTCGCCAGCACCGTGGTCGGCGGCGGTGTCGCCGCGGCTGAAGAGGTTCTTCCAGCTGGAGGAGACGGCGGTCCGCGTCCGCACCTACAACCCGCTGCTGGTGCACGGCTTGGCGCAGACCGAGGACTACGCACGCGCGCTCATCGCAGGCGAGGGTGGAAGGCGGCCTGCCCAGGTCGAGCAGCTGGTGCGTGCGCGCATGGCGCGGAAGGCTCGGCTGAACGGTCCCTCGCCGGTGTCCCTGACGATCGCGATCCCGGAGGCCGGATTGCGGAGTGGGATCGGTGGCCCGGAACTCATGCGTGGACAGATCGAACACCTGATCGAGTTGTCCACATCCGGCCGAGCCGACATTCGTGTGATTCCCAATGGCCCGGCCGTGTACCGCTCCCAGTCGTTCGCGTTCAGCATCCTTGACCCGGCTGGGCGTAGAAATCCTGTTGTCTACCTCGAACATATGCTCGACGGCGTGCTCATTGAGGATGCTGCTCGTGTGTCGGAGTTCGAGGACGCGTTCGAGGACATGCTCAATACCGTCGCCCTCTCGCCGGGTGACTCGGTCACTCTGCTCGCTACAGTCGCGGAGCAACCGTGACGCAGCAAGCGAGAGGCTGGGACGATGTCCCCTGAACTGAGAACGGCGGTATGGCGGAAGTCCAGCCGCACCGGCGGCAGTGGTGGTCAGTGTGTCGAGATCGCAATGTGCTCGACGGTTAGTGGAGTCCGCGATTCGAAAGATCCTCGCGGGCCGGTGCTGGAATTTCGCCGGGCCAGCCTGGTGAGTTTCCTGAACAACATCAAGATGGGCGACTAGCCCTGTTCGCGTGTCGGAGGCCGCGCCCACGGCTGTTGGGCGCGGCCTCCGCCGCTTGTTCTACCGCACTGCTGCCCCAGCCTGGGGCGTTTGCGGCCGACAGGGCAGCTGCGGAGACGATCCCTCGGAACTCCCTGACCTGACGGTCAGTGAGGAACGCCGCGCCCCTGGGTGGGCCGATGACGGCAACCAGGCCGTCCCGTACTCCAGCGCCGATGTTGATCTCGTTGCCTTCGTCGTCCAGGCACGTGATGAGGCGCAGGTTCCTGATCTCCGAACTCTCGTCGTCGGTTGCCATGCGCGGGAGGCTACCCAGCAAACGGGTTAACCAGGCACAAACTCCGCTAACTGGGAGCTATCGGATTCGTGACGCCCTGTTAGTGGTTGGCTTCCCCGGTGCGTCGCTGGCTGGTGCGCCAGCAGGCTTAGGGGACCCTATGTCCCACGTTTGCCCCGCGCCGCCGATCCTGAGATCGGCGGCGCGGGTTCCGCTGCTGGCCAGCGGCCTAACGTGGGGCCGGAGAGACTCGAACTCTCACTGGCACGGACCTAAACCGTGTGCCTCTGCCAATTGGGCTACGACCCCCTTGGGTAAGCCTATCGACACGCTCCCGCCGCTGACCAACTACGGTGGGGCAAGCCCTAGGGCACCGCTGACAGGAGGACATGTGGCTCGCGATCCCGACACCATCCAGCGTGAGATCGAGCAGGCTCGCGACGCGTTGGCCACGACCCTGGACGAGCTGGGTACGAGGGCGAACCCCCAGCGCTTCGTCGACGAGGGCAAGGCCACCGTGCGCGCCAAGTTCGACGATCCGAAGGTCAAGTACGCGCTCATCGCGGTGGGCGTCGTCGTCGGTCTCCTGGTCGTGCGCAAGCTGTTCCGCTGACCGCTCGGGTCCAGCGGGCCACCCCGGCCCGCTGGACCTCCGGCTCACGACGACAGCTCACGGCGAGAGTTCACGACGACAGCTCACGTCCACAGCTCACGGCGACAGCAGGAACCAGACGAACAGCCCCGTGGCCCCGTTGGCCCACGCGAGCAGTGCGAGGCGCAGCCAGCGGAACTTCATCCGCGCGATCACGGCCAGGTCGTGCGCGGCCCGCCAGGCCTCGCGGGCGGCGGTCCGCCGGTCCGCCGCGAGCAGCTCGTGCACCGGGGTGGCCGCCACCGTCGGCCACGAGAAGCGCGAGTGCCCGCGCGCGACGACCCGTGGCCGCAACGCCGCGGTCAGCGCCACCGCGGTGGTCACCACCGCCGCCAGCGTCCACACCAGCACCGCGGCCAGCGCCCACTCCCGCCACGAGTCGGGGGTGAACGACGCGCGGATGGCCGTCCGCTGGCCCACCAGCGCGCCGCCGAGGATCGTGGTGGCGGTCGCCAGCAGGCCCGCCTTCGTGTCGGCGTTCGTGACCCACCCGCTGAACTGGGCGATCGCGAACTGCGCCTCCGCGAGGGTGTCGGCCCGCCGCCGGACGACCCGCTTCACGACGTCGTCCGCGGCACGTGGATCCACGCGTGGTCGTCGACTTCCTTGACCACGAACGGGACCCGCCGGAACGCGAAGTGCTCGACGAGCACCGGGTCCTGGAACACGACGCCGCGGTACCAGGAGTCGGAGACCACGACGGCGAGGTTCGCCTCGGGGGCGGCGGCCAGGGCCTCGCGGCCCGCGGGCAGGTCGACGAGCCTGCACGCGGTGTTGAGGTCGCGGCCGATCCAGCCCCGGCCGTCCCTGGCGACCTCCCCGGCGTGCAGGGCGAGCCGCAGCTTCATCCGCACGGGCGCGGTGCTGCGGCGGGCGTGCCGGTCGAGCTCGCGCTCCAGGTTGTGCACCAGCCGTTCGGTGATCCTCCTCTTCGGCACCGTCGCCGGGATGAGCAGGATGATGCTGTCGCCCCGGTCCTGGGTCATGTCGTGCGGCCAGTCGATCCCGGAAGCGGCCATCGCGGTCTCGAGAACCGTGTACAACTCCTTGCGCAGCCACCTCTGGTCCTCGTCGGACCTCATTCCGTAACCCGCTATGTCGGCGATGACTAACGAGTGGTGGGTCAAGTTCTCGTCCATGGAAAGCTGCGTACTCCTTCGACGTGGTGCGCCTACGAGAATTGCGTATTCCGGTTCGCGATCCGATGTTAGTTTCTTTTCGAGTCCGCCGGACCCGTACTGGCGGCCGCGCTGACGAGGTCCACCATGGTGCGTCGGGGACCGCATGGCTCCGCACTTTGGCGGTTCGCTACCGGCCGGACTCTGCTACGGCCCGCAGCGCCGCCACGTTCGGCAGCACGGTCTGGCCGGAACCGCTCACCAGCAGACCCGCGCTCTTCAACGCGCTCAGGTGCCGTTCGGCCGTCCGCCCCTTGATCCCCGCGAGGGAGCCCAGCTCCACGGGGGTGAGCGCGAACGGCAGGGTGCAGCGCGCGTCGGTCGGGCACCCGCAGGTCTTGGCCAGCTCCACCAGCACGCGGGCCACCCTGGAGTACGACCCGTTCGCGACGAACTCGACCCGCCGCTGGTCAGCCCACCGGAAGCGCTCGCTCCCCATCCGCAGCAACGGGGCGTGCACCTTGGGGGTGTGCTCGACGAACCGGGTCCACGCGGCGCGGGGGACGGACCGCGCGACGACCTCGCCGCAGGCGATCACGTCGGCCGAGCGCGGGTTCCCGTCGTAGGCGGCAAGCTCGCCGACCACGTCGCCGCCGACCCGGATCGCGAGGAGCGCGACGTCGCCGTTCTCGCCCGCGGCGACCACCTTGACCACGCCGCTGAGCAGGACCACCACGTGGCCGTCCTGGTTGCCCTGCGCCAGGATGCGGAAGCCGTCCTCATGGGAAAGACGGGTGCCGAGCCTGAGCATCTTTTTACGGGTCGCGTCGTCCAATTGGCCCAGCAGGGTCGTGATCGGCCATTCGGAGGAATTGTGGGACGGCGGCTGGACTATGGCAGCCTCCCCTGATCGCGTAGTTATTCCCGCGCGATTAGGAGACTACTGTCGAATACTCCCGGAAGTGTCCGCAAAAACGGTACCTACCGGTACCTACTGGGCGCCGACCAGCGGCATCAGGACCTGGTCCACCACGCGGTCCACGAACGGCCGGTCCAGCGGGTCGCCGGTCAGCATCAGCCGGTAGATCAGGGCCGCGCCCGCCAGCTCCACGGTCATGCCCAGCGGCGCGTGCGGGCGGATCTCGCCGCGCTCGCTCGCGCGTTCCAGGATGCCGCGCAGCACGTCCCGCTGGGAGATCAGGAACGTCTCCCGGAACGCCGCCGCCAGCTCCGGCTCGTGCGGCAGCTCGCCGACGAGGGCCTGCGCGGCCTTGCCGATCGGGCCGGACAGGAACGCGGCGAACGAGTTCAGGAACTCCCGCAGGTCCTCGGCCAGCGACCCGGTGTCGGGCGTGGCCAGGTTCTGGCTCGCCAGCTGGGTGCAGGTGTCGATCACCAGGTCGAGCTTGGACTCCCAGCGGCGGTAGATCGTCGCCTTGCCCGCGCGGGCCCTTGCGGCCACGGCGTCCATCGTCAGGGCGCGGTAGCCGACCTCCGCCATGACCTCGAGCGCGGCTTGGCGCAGAGCGTCGTCCCTGCTCGCGTCGCGCGGCCTGCCGCGCTGGGGAGAGCGGGGCTCCTCGCTGTACGCCGGTGTAGCCAAAATCAAGCCGCCTTCCTCATCTGCACGTGCACGGTTGAAACATCCTAGGCGTGTCCGACCGCGTGCAGGCCGCTATCCACGGCTCCCGAACACGATCCGAACACGACTGGACCAACCGCTGTCCCCGGACGGCGGATCGGGCCGGGGCTCAGCCCGCCAGCCGTCCGGCGACCCCGCGCCACACCACGTCCATCACGTAGTCCACGGCGAGCGCGGGCCCGACCTCGGGCCGCCGTTCGCACCACAGCGCCAGCCGCTCGCAGGAGCCCACCACGATCTCCGCGAAGGCCTCCGCCTCCAGCGGTTCCAGGTCGGGCGAGACCCCCGCGATCACCGCGCCGATCAACGCCGTCTGCTGCGTCCGGATCCCCTCGACCTCCTCCACCGCCGACGGCACCGTGACCGCTGCCTCCTGCCGCAGCAGGGCCCACGACCGCCGGTGGTCCACGATGAACTCGAAGAACGCCAGCAGCCCGCGGCGCAGCAGCTCCTCCGGCCCCTCGGCGCCCGCGATGGCCTCCTCGGTCTTGGTCCGCAGCTCGGTCCGCGCCCGGTGGATGCACCCGATCAGCAGCCCCTCCTTGGACCCGAAGTACTCGTAGAGCATCGGCTTGGAGACCCCGACCCGCAGGGCGATCTCGTCCATGGACGTGGCGAGGTAGCCCTGTTCGGCGAAGACGACCTCGGCGACGTCGAGCATCTGCGCCTTGCGCTCGGCCTTGGGCATGCGGCGCCTGCGCGTGGGCTGGATGCTGGTCACGGCGGAAGGGTACTACCGCTAGTAACTTACTTCGAGTAACCTACCGGCGAGTACATAGCCGGACCGCGGAGGTTGCGCACTGATGGGCACGCACCGGGACACCGAAGTACTGGTCGTGGGCACGGGATTCTCCGGCCTCGGCATGGCGATCGAGCTCAAGCGCACGGGCCGGGACGACTTCGTCGTCCTGGAGAAGGCCTCCGACCTCGGCGGCACCTGGCGGGACAACCGGTACCCCGGCTGCGCGTGCGACGTGCAGTCCCACATGTACTCCTACTCGTTCGAGCTGAACCCGAACTGGTCGCGGGCCTTCGCCGAGCAGCCCGAGATCTGGGCGTACCTCCAGGGCGTGGCCGACAAGTACGACCTGCGGCGGCACATCCGGTTCGACACCGAGTTCAGCGCGGCGCGCTGGGACGAGGACGCGAAGGTCTGGCACGTCGACACCGCGGGCGGGGACACGTTCACCGCCAAGGCGCTCGTGATGGGCGTCGGCGCGCTGCACATCCCGAACGTGCCGGTGCTGCCGGGCGTGGAGCGGTTCCGGGGCAAGGTCTTCCACTCCGCCCGGTGGGACCAGGACTACGACCTCACGGGCAAGAGCGTCGCCGTCGTCGGCACCGGGGCGAGCGCGATCCAGTTCGTGCCGAAGATCGCCGACCGGGTCGGGCGGCTGTCGCTGTTCCAGCGCACGCCCCCGTGGATCATGCCGAAGGCCGACCGCCCCATCAGCGAGCGCGAGCGCCGGCTGTTCAAGCGGGTGCCGTTCGCCCAGCGCCTGTTCCGCGACGCCGTCTACTGGATGCGGGAGTCGACCGCGCTGGGGTTCGCGGTGAACCCGAAGATCATGAAGCTGGCCCAGGGCATCGCGCGCAGGCACATGCGGCACCAGGTGCCGGACCCCGAGCTGCGCCGCAAGCTCACCCCGGACTACACGATGGGCTGCAAGCGGGTGCTCATCTCCAACGACTACTACCCGGCGCTGTCGCGGCCGAACGTCGACCTGGTCACCGAGGGCATCGCGGAGGTGCGGGAGACGTCCGTGGTGGACGCCGCGGGTGTGGAACGGCCGGTGGACGCGATCATCTACGGCACCGGGTTCCACGTGATCGACGCGTTCGGGTACCTGTCCGTCACCGGCAAGGACGGGCGCGACCTGGCGGAGGAGTGGGAGGTCCAGGGGATCCAGAGCCACTTCGGGATCACCGTGTCCGGCTTCCCGAACTTCTTCTTCCTGCTGGGCCCGAACACCGGGCTGGGGCACAACTCCGTGGTGTTCATGGCCGAGTCGCAGATCAAGTACGTGTCGCAGTGCCTCGCGATGCTCGCCAAGGCCGACGAGCTGGAGGTGCGGCCCGAGGTGCAGCGGCGGTTCAACGAGGAGATCCAGCACAAGCTCAGCCGCGGGGTGTGGACCGAGGGCGGCTGCCAGAGCTGGTACCTCGACGCGCAGGGCGTGAACCGGACGATCTGGCCGGGGTTCACCTGGCGGTACTGGATGCGGACCAGGAAGGTCCGCGCCGACGACTTCGTGCTGACCAGGAAGGCGCGCGTGCCGGTCTGAGACAACGGGAAGGGGGCGCGTCCGACGTGGACGCGCCCCCTTCCCGTTGTCGCGGAGCGAGGATCAGGCGTCGGCGCGCTGCCCCGCGGCCTTCGAGCGCTCGGCCCGCAGCCGGGTGACGGCGGGCAGGTCCAGCGGCGACAGCTTCACGCCGGTGGCCCACTCGATCAGCAGGTCGGCGATCTGCGGGTTGCGCGGCAGCACGGGCCCGTGCAGGTACGTGCACAGGATCTTGCCCTGCACCGCGCCCTCCACCTTCCCGTCGTTGCCGGTCCCCACGGTCACGTGCGCGAGCGGCTGAGCGGCCGGGCCGAGCTCGGTGCGCCCCTGGTGGTTCTCGAACCCCGTCAGGAAGCCCTCGAACAGGCCGTTGGCGGGCTTGGCGAGCACCTCGCCGATCGCCCGCGACCCGCCCGCGTAGGACACCGAGTCGATCAGCCCGAGGCCGGGGTGCGTCACGTCGTCGGCGCGGGTGAACTTCTCGCCGAAGATCTGGATCCCGGCGCACACGCCGAGCACCACGGCCCCGCGCGCGGCGGCCCGCTGCAGGCCGGGGTTGTCGCGGAGGTGGCGCACGGCCAGCGTCTGCGCCGTGTCCTCGCCACCGCCCACGACGTAGATGTCGCACGAGTCCGGCACGGCCTCGCCGAAGTTCACCGAGATGATCTCCGAGGAGATCCCGCGCCACGCCAGCCGCTTGTCCAGCACGACGGCGTTGCCGAAGTCCCCGTAGGTGCCCAGCAGGTCGGGCAGCACGAGTGCGATGCGGACGGTCGAGTCACTCACTTGCGGACCTCGCGTTCAGGTCGCGGAACGCCGTGTAGTTCGCGATGACCTCGACCGCCCCTTCGGGCAGGGCGTCGATGGCCAGCAGCGGGTCGGGCACGATCTTGTGCTCCACCTCGGCGTAGGTCAGGCGGACGGCCAGGTCGGTGGCGCGCTCGCCCGAGGCGATGACGGTGCGGCCGCGGAGCCGTTCGAACGGCACGTCCCACAGCCACGACAGGTCGCGGCCGTCGGCCTCGTTGGCGTTGATCACCAGCACGGCCGGGTGGTCGGACTCCTTGACCACGGTCAGCGTCTCGCTCCAGCCCGCCGGGTTCTTGGACAGCAGCAGCCGGGCGGTGTGCCCGCTGCGCTGGATCATCCGGTACCGGCCCGCCACGTTGGACACGCCGCGCAGCCGCCGGACGGCTTCCTCGATCTGCACGCCGAGCGCCGCGGCGGCGGCCGTGGCCATCACCGCGTTGGCCTGGTTGAACTTGCCGGGCAGCCGCAGCGACAGGGCGACCTTGCTCGCGTTGGGCGCGATCAGGAACCCGTCGGTGGTCACCCAGTCCGGCTTGGGCCGGGCCAGGTCGCAGGTGCTGCACTGCCAGTGCTCGCCCTGCCAGCGGATCGGCTCGCCGCAGCGTGGGCACGAGGCCGAGTCGTGGTGCCAGCCGGTGCCGGTGGCGACCCACACGACGCGGTGGGCGTCCTTGGCCGCCGACGTCACCATGATGTCGTCGCAGTTGGCGATCACCGTGCAGCCGCGCAGCCTGGCGATCGTGTCGCGCAGGGAGCGCTCGATGGTGCGCACCTCGCCGACCCGGTCGAGCTGGTCCCGGCTGAGGTTCAGCAGCACCACGACGTCCGGCTGGGCGGCCGCGGCGACGGCGGGGAAGTACCCCTCGTCGACCTCCAGCACCGCGTACGGCGCGTCGGGCTGCTTGCTCAGCGCGGTCACGTGCCCGTCGGGCATGTTGGCGCCGCTGTGGTTGGTGGCCACCTCGCCCAGCGCCGTGACGGCACGGCTGAGCATCATCGTGCTGGTGGTCTTGCCGTTGGTACCGGTCACCAGGGCGACCCGTCTGCCGGTCGTCAGGCGCCGGAGCGCCTGCGGGTCCAGCTTCAACGCCACCCGGCCGCCGATCATGCCGCCTGCGCCGAGCCCCATCTTCTGGGACAGCTTCGAACTCATGTTGCCCAAGCGCACGGCAGCCGCGGTCCGCAAAGGCAGACGGGCTGGGGAGGCTGGATCTTCATTACCGTTGTTAGGCAAGCGACTTCCTGCATTTGGAACGGGCGCGCCCCTGGTCACGGCGGCGAGTCTAGCGGGACGCCCGGCTACCTCCGCGCGGTCCCGCCCAGATCACGCAGCGCGCGGATCAGCTCGACCGTGCTGAGCTGGCACAACTGGGCCATGTACTCGAGCGCGGGCAGATCGAGGTGCACCTGCGGGCTCTGCCCCATCGGCAGCGCCTGGAGCCGTCCCTGCGCCCACCGCCGCAGCGGCTGCAGCTCGGGCCGCTCGTCGGCCACCACCGCCACCAGGTTCAGCGAGAGGTGTCCCGTGGGGGTGTCGCCGAACACGCGCTCGTGCACCCTCGCCAACACCTCGTGCGCGGGCACGGCCAACGCGGCGCAGATCTCGACCAGTCGCACGACCGACACCTGCCGGGTGCCGAGCTCGTAGGTCGCCAGCGTCTGCAGCGAGATCTCGCTCTGCAACCTGCTGTTCAGCTCCTTGCGGGTCCATCCGCGCTGCTTGCGAAGGCTGCGGAGCTCATCGCCGAGCACGCGCTGGTACGCCGCTGTGTCGATCTGCACCGTCACTTCCTCCACCTGTCCACGTGGGGTGTTCGGCCCCAACGCAGAGGAAAGGCGGGAAAGGTGGGTTGATTACGTGACTTGCCCTGATTATCGCCCGATCGGGCTAATCGAGTAGTACTGTGAGTAGCTTTCTATCGCCTCAAGGCCACGGCAACGCCCGACTCGGCGGGCCCGAGGAACCGCGGATCCGGCTTCAGGACGAGCGCGTCCACCATCGCCTTGCCGCTGGCCAACGACTCCCGGAACCACCCGTACCGCGTCCCCCCGGCGAACTGGTCCGACGTGTCGTGCCCCACACCGAACGCCTCGATCCCCGCCGCCCGGCACAGCGCCACCGCCCTCGGCAGGTGGAACTCCTGCGTCACCACGGTCACCTTCTCGACCCCGAAGATCTGTCGCGCCCGCACGCACGAATCCCACGTGTCCAACCCCGCGTAGTCCGCCACCACCACCGCCCCCGGCACCCCCTTCGACACCAGGTACTCCCGCATCGCCCCCGGCTCGTCGTAGTCCTCCCGACTGTTGTCCCCGCTCACCAACAACACGGAAACCTTCCCCCTCGCGTACAGGTCAGCCGCCACATCCAGCCTCCCCGCCAGGAACGGCGTCGGCCTCCCCTCCCGCGTCAACCCCGCCCCCAACACCAACCCCACCGGCGCCCCCGGCACCTCCCGAGCCGAGTACCGGTAGGGAGCACTCGACGCCAACACCCACACCAACGGCACGAACGCCAACAGCAGCACCACCCCACCCCCCACCAACACCCGCCCCCACCGAACCCGCCCCGCACCCCTGCGAACCGCCTTCACCCCACCCAGCACAACCCGCTTCACCAATCCCCACACGACCCCAACCCCCTCACCCCTGGAGACGCCACCCGCCCTCCCAGCCGCAAGGACGCCTGAACCCCCACACCGGTTGGCCACCACCCACCCGGAAGCCGGACGCAGCCGCCACCAGTCCGACGCGCAGCGAGGATGCCTTCCCTGTCCGACGCGAAGCGAGCACGCCAACACAACGTTGGGCGCAGCCCGCCAGCGCGCATCCGGCGCGGAGCGCCTGGGGCCTTGTCGGCGCCAGCCGATGCCCTGTCGGGCGCAGCCCGATGCCTTGTCCAACGGCGCAGCCGAGGATGCCTTGTCGGGCGCAGCCCGATGCCTGAGTCGGCGCAGCCGATGCTGGCGAAGCCAGACCTACCCCTGCCCCCGATACACAGCGCCCTCCTGCTTCACCCTGCTTTGTCAAGATAGCTTTATCGTCTTGACAAAGCAGGGTGAAGCATTGAGACAATCGCGCGCCGGGGGCCGGGCTTCGCACGGTGGGCGGTCCCAACCTGGACTTCAGCAGAGGTGAGAGGGTCGAGAGCCCAACGCGCGACAGGAACCTGGACTCCTAAAGCAGAGATCCCCAGGCCCCACCTAGTTCACGCACCGCACCCCATCCGCCGTGATCGGCTTGTCCCCAGAAGCCGGCTGCTGCCGCACCCCGTCCAACCCGACCCCACTCCCACCGGCGAACCCCTGCGCCCCCGGCCCCGAGTAGTCAGACCCCACGAACACCCGCACGTGCCCCGCTTGGATGTTGTTGTCCTGCTCCACCGCGACCCCGCCGAGGATCTTCGCCACGGCGGCGGCCCCGTCGTCGCCGCCCTTCCCGAACTTCACCGTCGACGTCTTCGTGTTCGACTCCGCGTTCGCCGCGTCCCCGCTCACGAACCCCTTCGCCGCCAACGACTCCAGCACTTGCGCGGCCAGTCCGGGTACTCCTGAGGCGTTGCGCACCTCGACCGTCACCGACGAGTTGTCGAAGGGCTTGTCCGCCGCCGGGGGCGCGCTGCTCGTCTTGGCCGGGTCCTCGGTCAGGTTCTTCACGAACTTCTTGACCGCCGCCTCGTCGATCTCGATCGCCTGCCCGTCCTCGGGCGTCTCCAGCTCGGGGTCGCCGGTGGGGATCGTCTGGAACTCCATCGCCCCGCCGGAGAGGCTCTTCATCTGGTTGGCGAAGTTCAGGATGTCCCAGTCCTTGTCGAGCACGATCGACTTCGTCACCGCGTTGATCAGGTTCTTCGTCTTCGTCTGGTCGGACAGCACGCCCGCGGACAGCATCTTCTTGGCCAGGCCCGCCATGAAGACCTGCTGGCGCACGACCCGGTCGAGGTCGCCGCGCAGCAGCCCGTGCCGCTGCCGGACGAACGCCAGCGCGTCCTTGCCCTCGATGGTCTGCTGGCCCGCGGTGAAGTTCGCGCCGGAGAAGTCGTCCTGGGTGGCCTCGTTGAGGCACACGTCCACGCCGCCGACGGCCTTGGTGATGTCGTAGAACCCGACCAGGTTGATCTCGGCGTAGTGGTCGATCGTGACGCCGGTGAGATCCTGGATGGTCGCGATGAGGTTCTTCGCGCCTTCCTTCTTGGACTCCACCTCGATCTCGGCGGGGTCGAGGCCGCCCTTGCTGGTCAGCTCGGCCGCGGCGTCGTTCTTGCCGTAGGCGAACGCCGAGTTGATCTTGTGCCGCCCGTACCCGTTCGCGATCTTCACGTAGGAGTCGCGCGGGAACGACATCGCGACGGCCTTCTTCCCGTCGTTCGGGATGTGCATCAGGATCAGCGTGTCGGTGTTCAGGCCGCCGTCGTCGCTGCCGCCCGCCTGCAGCTCGTCCAGGATCTGCTGCGGCAGCGGGTTGCCCTTGGCGTCGGTGCGGCTGTCCATGCCGACCATCAGGATGTCGATCGCGCCGTCGGCGGGCTTCTCGCCGCCCGCGCCCGCGTTGATCACGTCCGTGGTGGTCAGGTTGTCGGTGAACGACTTGAGGTTCTGCCACGCGTACCCGGTGCCCAGCAGGACCGCCACGGACAGCAGCGACACGACCGACCGGCGCGCGATGGACCCGCCGGACGCGATCGGCCCCCGCGGCGGCGCGGGCCGCCTCGGCGGGCGGTCGGCGACGGGCTTGGGGCGCTCGGCGGCGGCGGGCCGGACCGGACGGGCCGGCGTCACGCGCTCGGTGGGCGCCGTCGCCGAGATCGGCTTGCGGCGCGGCGCCGGGTCCGCGGGCACGCGGCGGGCGGCCGGGGGCTCGGCGGGCGTGCGCCGCGGCGTGGACGGCGGCTCGGCGGGCGTGCGCCTGCCCGCGGGCGGCTCCGGGGGAGTGCGCCGCGCCGCCGGGGGCTCCGGGGGAGTCCGGCGGGCGGCGGGCGGCTCGGGGGGCGTTCTGCGGGCGGGCGGCGTGCGCCGGACCGGCTCCGAGGCTCCCGGCTGGCCTTGCGGGCGACGGGGCTGACCTGCGGAGGGACGTCGAGGAGGCACGGGCCGGCCGCGGGCGTCGCCCGCATCGCCAGGCCGTGGCGGCCGCTTGTCCACACCCAACTCCTACTCGTGCGCGCTTTCTCCAACGGTCGCCCGGATACGCCACGTAGGACGTCCGTACGGTCCGCGAGGTTGCCCAAAGCGTGACACAGGCGTGTTACCAGACTGGTCATCCGGTGTCCGTCGGGTTGCTGACCAGCGAAGTCGGCCGATCACGGCGGCTTTCGTAGACTGCCCGAGCCCCCACACCCCCCATCCGAGGTTGTCACCGTGCTGACCATGCAGGACGCGCTCCTGGCGCTGACCAAGTACTGGACCGATCGCGGCTGCATCGTCGTGCAGCCCTTCAACACCGAGGTCGGTGCGGGCACGCTCAACCCGGCGACGGTGCTGCGGGTGCTCGGCCCCGAGCCGTGGCGGGTGGCCTACGTCGAGCCCAGCGTCCGGCCCGACGACGCGCGCTACGGCGAGAACCCCAACCGGCTGCAGACCCACACCCAGTTCCAGGTCATCCTCAAGCCCGACCCCGGCAACCCCCAGGAGCTGTACCTGGGCAGCCTGGAGGCGCTGGGCATCGACATCCGGGCGCACGACGTCCGCTTCGTCGAGGACAACTGGGCCTCGCCCGCGCTCGGCGCCTGGGGCCTGGGCTGGGAGGTGTGGCTGGACGGGCTGGAGATCACCCAGTTCACCTACTTCCAGCAGGCCGGTGGCCAGACCCTCGAACCGGTGTCCGTCGAGGTCACCTACGGCATCGAGCGGATCATGATGGCGCTGCAGGGCGTCGACCACTTCAAGAAGATCGCCTACGCGCCCGGCATCTCCTACGGCGAGGCGTTCGGCCAGGCCGAGTACGAGATGAGCCGGTACTACCTCGACGACGCCGACGTCGAGGCCAACAAGCGGCTGTTCGAGGAGTACGCGACCGAGGCCAAGCGGCTGCTGGACCTGCGCCTCCCGGTCCCGGCGCACACCTACGTGCTCAAGTGCTCGCACACGTTCAACGTGCTCGACTCGCGCGGCGCGATCAGCACCACCGAGCGGGCCCGCGCCTTCGCCCGGATGCGCGGGCTGGCCCGCGAGGTGTCCGCGCTGTGGGCCGAGCGCCGCGCCGAGCTCGGCCACCCGCTCGGCGTCGCGGAGGTGCCCGCCCTCGCGGCCGCGCCGACGTCGTTCGCCGAGGTGACCGAGCCCGCGACGCTGCTGTTCGAGATCGGCACGGAGGAGCTGCCGCCGTCCGAGGTCACCAGGACCGTCGAGGCGGTCCGCGCGGCCGTCACGGACAAGCTGGGGGCCACCAGGCTCACCCACGGCGCCGTCGAGGTGCACGGCACGCCGCGCCGCGTCGTGGTGCTGGTCGCCGACGTGGCACCGCGCGAGCCGGACGCCGAGCGCACCGTGCGCGGGCCGAAGGTGGCCGCGGCGTTCGACGCGAACGGCGAGCCCACCAAGGCCGTGCAGGGCTTCGCCCGCGGCCAGAAGGTCGAGCTGTCCGAGCTGGGCCGGGTGACCGAGAACGGCGTCGAGCACGTCGCGCTGGTCAAGACCGAGACCGGCCGCGGCGCGGTCGAGGTGCTCAGCGGGCTGCTCGGCGAGGTCGTGGCCGAGCTGCGGTCCGAGAAGAACATGAAGTGGAACGACCCGAAGCTGTCGTTCACCCGCCCGATCCGCTGGCTGCTCGCGCTGCTGGGCCGGACCCCGGTGCCGGTCGCCGTGTCCACGCTCCAGGCGGGCACCACGACCCGCGTGCACCGCACGGCCGCCGAGCCCGAGGTGGCCGTGGCCGAGGCCGACGGCTACCTGGAGTTCCTGGCGGGCCACGGCATCGACGCCGACGCCTCCGCGCGCCAGGCGAAGATCGTCGCCGCCGCGACCGAGCTGGCGGCGTCCGTCGGCGGCACGGTCGACTTCACCGCCGAGGCCGGTGTGCTGGCCGAGGTGACGAACCTCGTCGAGTGGCCGACGCCGATCCTGGGCGGTTTCGAGGAGCGCTACCTCGACCTGCCAGGCGAGATCCTCACCACCGTCATGCGCAAGCACCAGCGGTACCTGCCGGTGCGCGACGCCGACGGCGGGCTCCTGCCGCACTTCGTCGCCGTCGCCAACGGCTCGGTCGACGCCGACCGCGTGCGGTCCGGCAACGAGGCCGTCCTGCGCGCCCGGTACGAGGACGCCGCGTTCTTCTGGCGCGCCGACCTCAAGACGCCGCTGGAGGACATGAAGGCGGGCCTGGCGAAGCTGACCTTCGCCGACAAGCTCGGCTCCATGGCCGACCGCGCCGAGCGGATCGCCTCGCTGGCGGCCACGCTGGCCGGTCACGTCGACCTCGGCGACGGCGAGGCGACCCTCAAGCGCGCGGGCGACCTGGCGAAGTTCGACCTCGGCTCGCAGATGGTCATCGAGCTGTCCAGCCTCGCGGGCACGATGGCCCGCGAGTACGCCCGGCATGCCGGTGAGACCGGCGAGGTCGCCCAGGCCCTGTTCGAGATGGAGCAGCCCCGGTCCGCGGGTGACCCGCTGCCCGCCTCGGTGCCCGGCGCGCTGCTCTCGCTGGCCGACCGGTTCGACCTGCTCGCGGGCCTGTTCGGCATCGGGGCCAACCCGACCGGCAGCTCCGACCCGTTCGGTCTGCGCCGGGCCGCGCTCGGCGCCGTGAGCGTCCTGCGCGCGTTCCCGGAGCTGCGGGCGATCACGCTGCCCGTCGCGCTGGAGGCGGCCCGCGCCCAGCTCGGCCTCGACGTGCCCGCGGAGACCGTCGCCGCGGCCCGCGAGTTCGCCGTGCGGCGCTACGAGCAGGCGCTGCTCGACGCCGGGCACGACCACCGGTTCGTCAACGCGGTCCTGCCGCTCGCCGACGCCCCCGTGGTTGCCGACGAGACGCTGACCCAGCTCACCGCGCTGGCCGCGGACCCGGCGTTCGGCGAGCTCGTCGCCGCGCTCCAGCGCGTGCGCCGGATCGTGCCCGCCGACACCGCCGGGACCTACGACGCCTCGGCGTTGACGGAGCCCGCGGAAGTGGCGCTGCACCAGGCGTTCGCCGGTCTCGGCGCGCGCCCGGACGGCCTGGCCGGGTTCGCCGCCGCCACGGCCGTGCTCACCGCCCCGGTCAACACCTTCTTCGACGAGGTGCTGGTCATGGCGGAGGACCCGGCCGTGAAGGCGGCGCGGCTCGGGCTGCTCGCCTCGATCCGCGACCACGCCGCGCCGGTCCTCGACTGGCAGGCGCTGGGCACCGCGCCGGCGTGATCCACGGCTCCCTGGTGCGCGTCCTCCGCGACGCGCACCAGGGCGTCAGCCCAGCCAGGACAGCGCGGCGGCGAGCAGCAGCAGGACGACCGCGAAGACGGCGAACGCGCAGCCCCACACCTCCGTCGGGGGCTCCTTGCGCCGGTGGAACGGCTTCCACAGCAGGTAGACGCCGAGCGGCACCGCGACCGCGCCGGTCAGCGCGCCGAGGAAGCCGACCCGCAGGCCGGTGTAGTACTCGACGTCCAGCGGCGGCGAGTCGACGTCGAGCGGGATCGTGGTCAGCGCCAGCACGCCCCACACGCCGAGCACCCAGGCGAACACCACCCGCGTCCGGGGCAGCAGGTCGCCGCGGATGACCATGAAGAACCCCAGCGCGGCCAGGACACCGCCCACCGGGAGCCAGCCGACGATGACGGCCAGCACCGGGACCGGGGCGACGAGGTCGCTGACCGCGGGCGCGATCCAGTACCAGAACGCGGGCACCAGCCCGATGAACGCGACGATGGCGACGCACGTCCACAGCGCCACCTTGCCCGCCGACCACGTCGTCCCCTGCGGCCGCGACCGCGTCACCCGCTCCGGCCGCCGCGCACGGGCTCGCGCCCGCCGTTCCCTCTGCCGCCTCTTCTGCCCCGCCGACTTCGCCACGGCGGGAGCATACGAAAGGCCCCCGGCGGACCGGGGGCCTTCCGCGCCGCAACGGGCTAGATGAAGCTGCCGCCTCGGGTCACCGCGCCGTAGGCGTCCACGATGCCGTAGCCGTAGAAGCCGTTGAACTTCGCGTCACCCTCGCAGGTGGCGTCGAACTCGGGCGAGCGGCCGACGTCCACGTAGGACACGGTCCGGGGGTTCGGGCAGGCCCGCGGGGTCGCGGTCTTGGTGAGGACCTTCTCCACCTTGTCCGGCGCCAGGGTCAGCGTGCCGGGGTGCTTCGGGTCGCGCTTGCCGTACTGGCTCACGATGAGCGCCGCGACGCCGGTGGCGTGCGGGGCGGCCATCGAGGTGCCCTGCAGGTACTGGTAGTAGCCGCAGGTCGTGCCCTTGCAGGCCTTCTTGACGCCCGCGGTGAGACCGGCGGGCGTGATCTCGCCCGCGGCGTCGATGGCGCCTTCGGCCAGTGCCACGTTGCGCGGGTAGGTCGACAGGATCAGGTTCTCGTTGGTCCGGTACCAGTCGGTGCCGAGGCCGTCGCGGAAGTAGCCGCCGGGGGCCGCGACGGAGGCCTGCTCCAGGCCGTAGTTCGAGTAGTCGGCCTTGGCGGTCGACGGGCCGAGCGCGGACACGGAGATGACGTGGTCGCCCTCGGTCGGCAGGTTCAGGCAGGTCGCGTTGTCGACGGCGCGGTCGTGGGCGTGGCCGGGCGGGTAGTTCGGGCTGACCACGTCGGTCCGCGGCTTGCCGAGGTCCTCGTGGTTGTTGCCGCCCGCGCCGATCAGCGTGACGCCCTTGCGGTGCGCGTAGTCCAGCGCGCGCTGCACGGCCGCGATGACCGCCCTCTGCTCGATCTGCTCCTCGGCGCTGTCGGCCGGGTTCGCCGTGCAGTTCATGTACCAGGGGTCGACGTAGAACGACATGTTGATCACGTCGAGGCCGATGTCCGCGCCGTAGGTGAGGGCGTCGACGACCGGCTGCAGGAAGAACGAGCCCGCGTCCTGGCCGCCGCGGATGTTCACGATCGACACGTTCGGCGCGACACCGGAGATGCCGAAGCCGTTCGCCGCCGCGCCGATGGTGCCCGCGACGTGCGTGCCGTGGCCGCCGTCGTCGTGGTTCGCCGGGTCGACGCAGCCGCGGAACTCGCACGGCCCGTCGAACTCGCCGCCGTCGGAGTCGGTCGGGATGTCGATGGTGAAGTTGCGGGAGAGCTTGTCGTTGAAGTTCGGTGCGATGTCCGGGTGGGTGCCGTCGACACCGGTGTCCAGGATGCCGACGTACACGCGCTTGTCACCGGCCTGCTTGGCGCGCGCGATGTCGGAGCGGACCATCTTCAGGCCCCACAGATCGCCGTCGAGCGGGTCGAGGCCGACCGCGCCCTTGTCGCCCTTGCGCGGGGAGGCGTTGGGGGTGGTGGTCTTGTTCTCCGACTCGACCTCGGCGCGCTTCACCTGGTCCTGCGTGACCTTCGGCTGCGCGGGGGAGTGGCCGACCGGCTTCACGTGGGCGGCGCCGAGCACGTCGGCGGAGGCCGACACCCGCTCGATGAAACCCGCCGCGGGTGCCTTGACCGTGAGGACGCCGACGGCGTCGTTGGTCCTGGTCACCTCGCCACCCGCGAGCGCGATGGCCTTCCTGGCCATGTCGCGGTTGCCGTTCTCCTCCAGGATCACCGTGTACTCGGCGGTGCCCTGCTGCTGGGCGGCCGCCGCGGGAGCCCCGCCCGCCGCCTGCGTTCCCGTCGCGAGCAGCGCCACCGTCGTGGCCACCACCAGCGCCGAGGGAACGAGCTTCCTTGTTCTCACCTGAGCTGTCTCCTCACACCCGAACCATGGCTGAGTTCCCGACACGGCCCCGACGCCGGTCAAGGGCGACACCCTGACACAGATATTCGTCCCGCGTCAGACCCTTTGGTAGGAGTTCGCCGCAAAGCCCGAAGAAGCGGGAAGTAGCCGTTCGTGAGCGGAGCGTAGTGATCAGATAAACGGTGGCGGTCGGGTACGAGGATCGACGCTGCCCGAAATAGGGGTCTATTTCCGCCCGGTGGGTGACTGGGGCTTGACTCGTGCACGCCCCGCGGTGTGGAATTTTGCATTCTCGCATTTGGGGTCACCGACGACTTCATCGGTAAGGGATTGATAGATGCGTAAACTGGCATGCGCGACTTCCGGCGGTCTATTGGCCCTGTCCCTCGTCGCGTGCGGATCCCCGGCCGAAGTCGGCACCGCCGCGCTCGGCGGACCCACGGCGAAACCGACGGTGGGGGTCATCCTCCCCGACAAGACCTCCTCCGCCCGGTGGGAGACCCAGGACCGCCCGCTGATGGCCCAGGCGTTCGGCTTCGCGGGCATCGAGCCGATCATCGAGAACGCCGAGGGCGACGAGAAGAAGTTCGCCACCCTGGCCGACGACATGATCCGCCGCGGGGTGAAGGTCCTGATCATCACGCCGCTCACCGCCCAGGGCGGCATCGACGTCGAGCGCAAGGCGCAGGCGGCGAAGATCCCGGTGATCGACTACGACCGGATCAGCCTGGGCGGCACGGCCGAGTACTACGTGTCCTTCGACAACGCCAACGTCGGCGAGCTGCAGGCCGAGGGCATGCTCTCCTGCCTCGGGCAGAAGCCGGGCGGGCAGATCATCGAGATGCAGGGCGCGCCGACCGACAACAACGCCACGCTGGTCTCCGAGGGGCAGCACCGCAAGCTGACCTCCAAGTACGACTCGGGCGAGCTCAAGCTGGTCAAGGCGCAGGCCGTCGACCAGTGGGACCCGGTGCTGGGCAAGAAGCTGTTCGACGAGATCCTCAGCGGCAACGGCAACAAGGTGGACGGCGTCATCGCCGCCAACGACGGGCTCGCCGGCGCCGTCATCGAGGTGCTCAAGGAGAAGAACCTGGTCGGCAAGGTGCCGGTGACCGGGCAGGACGCGACCCTGGCCAGCCTGCAGGCGATCCTGCGCGGCGACCAGTGCATGACGGTCTACAAGCCGATCCGGGACGAGGCCGAGGCGGCCGCCCGGCTCGCCATCGCGCTGGCCAAGGGCGACCAGGACGGCGCCGACGACCTGGCGACCGGCAACACCAGGGACCTGGTGGCCAAGCGCGACGTGAAGTCGATCCTGCTGGGCGCCGACCTGATCACCAAGCCGACCGTGCGCAGGCTCGTCGCGGAAAGCGTCGTGCGCCCCGCGGAATTGTGCGTCGACGACCTGGTGGCCATCTGCAAGCAGAACGACATCGTGGTGAACTAGGACGCCGGGTGCCCGTTCCGGTGAAAGCCGGGGCGGGCACTTCCGCGTCCGGTCGCGATAGCGGAATTTCTTCCGAATTGATTATTCGCCCTCGGGGCGCAATCGTGATCGTCGACGGGCGGAATCCGGGAGCCGTGTTCCAGGGGGTGTGGGAGCCGCGCCGGCCCGGTGTGCGGGAGGCCTCCTGGTGGCTCCCTCGCCCGGTGGCTCCCTGCCGTGCAGTGGGGGCGTGCGAGGCGTGGGGGCGGGCGGGCGTCGGGCGGTGGGGCCGACCGGAGGCCGGTTCCCGATCGGGTGGACCGCCCGCCATTCCGGTTCGTAAAAGTAGTGGATCAAAGACTCAGTGTGACGAAAGCGCGCCGCAATGCGCTACGTTACTGACCATGTAATGGTTCACGCACCTGCTCAAGTAGTCCACTTTTACGCCTGGATCGGGCGCCGGACTTGACTAACGCTCTCCGGCGTTATCAACTTTCGCAATATCATTATGTGAAGTCGTGGACTTCCGTTGCGAGGGACTGGCTAATGCGAAGACTTGCACGTGCGGCTTCCTGCGGTCTTCTGGTCTTGTCCGTGGCGGCCTGCGGCTCGACCGCCGACGACGGCGCGGTCGGGCAGTCGGCCCAGCCCAAGGCCAAGCCGACCGTGGGCGTGATCCTCCCGGACAAGACGTCGTCGGCGCGCTGGGAGGACCAGGACCGCCCGCTGATGGCCCAGGCGCTCGGGTTCGCGGGCATCGAGCCCATCATCGAGAACGCCGAGAACGACGAGGCCAAGTTCGCGAGCATCGCGGACGACATGATCAAGCGCGGCGTGAAGGTCCTGATGATCACCCCGCTGACCCCCGAGGGCGGTGCCGCCGTCCAGCGCAAGGCGCAGGCGGCGAAGATCCCGGTCATCGACTACGACCGCATCACCCTGGGCGGCACGGCCGAGTACTACGTCTCGTTCGACAACATCGCGGTCGGCGAACTGCAGGCCGAAGGCTTGCTGTCCTGCCTCGGCGACAAGCCGGGCGGGCAGATCATCGAGATCCAGGGCGCCCCCACCGACAACAACGCCACGCTCTTCGCCGACGGCCAGCGCCGCAAGATGGGCGTGAAGTACGACTCCGGCGCGTTGCGGCTGGTCAAGAGCCAGGCCATCGACAAGTGGGACGCGGCCATCGGCAAGCAGCAGTTCGAGCAGATCCTGGACGCCAACGGCGGCAAGGTCGACGGCGTGATCGCCGCGAACGACGGCCTGGCGGGCGGGGTCATCGAGGTGCTCAAGGCGCGGAACCTCGTCGGCAAGGTGCCGGTGACGGGCCAGGACGCCACGCTGGCGGGCCTGCAGGCGATCCTGCGCGGCGAGCAGTGCATGACGGTCTACAAGCCGATCCGGGACGAGGCCGAGGCCGCCGCGCGGCTCGCCATCGCCGTGGCGAAGGGCGACCAGGACGGCGCGGACGACCTGGCTACCGGCAACACCAGGGACCTCGTCGGCAAGCGCGACGTGAAATCCGTTCTGCTGGGCGCCGATTTGATCACCAAGCCCACCGTGAGCCGATTGGTGGCGGAGGGCGTCGTGAAGTCCGCGGAACTCTGCGTCGGTGATCTGGTGGCGATCTGCGCGCAGAACAACATTGTTATCAATTAGCCGGGACGGCGATCCTTCCGGTGGGAACCGGGAGGATCGCCGATTAATCCGGTAGGTCGTGCCTGCCGGAGATGAACTCCTGGAACCTGATCTTCAACCGGATGAGCGGTTGGCGCACCCGCGCCTCCCGCCGATAAGCGCGGCGCAGTTTGCGGGAGTCGTCGGCGTAGCGCCACCGCGCCCACGGCGACCCCGGCCGGGCCAGCCGCAGCGCGCCGATCTCCGGCAGCACGGGCACCAGCAGCCCGAGCAGCCCGGTCCAGATCTTGCCCTTGAGCAGCGAGACGATCGCGAACCCGACGTTCACCAGCACCGCGACCAGCCGCAGCACGAGCGTCTTGGTGGCGCTGTCGGTCTCGGCCGGGGTGAGGAAGTCGTCGTAGCCCAGCGGGCGGGCCCCTAGCAGCAGCAGGCCCGTCATGCCGATCGCGAGGAACACCGCGTCGACCGACAGCCTGCCGTTCTTGGTCCAGTACACGTCCCGCAGGTGCAGGATGAGCGCGAACTCGTCGAGCACGAGCGCCGCGCCCACGCCCAGCGTCGCCGCCGCGGTCAGCCGCAGCCAGTGCACGTCGTCCGGCGCCGCCAGGCCCGCCACGCCGCCGATGAGCATGAAGACGGTGCCGAACACGACGTGGTGGATGTGCGTGCCGCCGGGCGTGATGTTGCCCGGCCACCACCGCACCTTCGCCCGGATCAGCCGGACGCTGATCCGGATGAGCACGAACGTGACGACCAGGCCTACGAAGAAGAACAGCAGCCGGTCGCTGCCGGAGCTGACCACGCCGGTGCCCGTCGACGTCGACAGGTGGACCGACACTGGTGGTGATTCCTTCCGGATCGCGCTGGTGAACTGGACATTACGCCCACCAGTGCCGAGCCCGGCCGGTTCGGTCCGGTGAAGATCGGGCGAACGGTTCGGTGCCCGCGCCCTAGAACGTGACGCCGCCCTGGATGTCCCCGGCCTGCAGGACCTTCCCGTGCACCGTGCCGGAGATCTGGTTGGTGACGTGCCCCGTCTGGGTGACGGTCGTCTTCTCCCACTCGCTCCGCAGCCGCTTGGCGAACTCCGGGTCGGCCTGCTCGGCGCGCTCTAGCTGTAGTGATTTGTGACGTTGTTGACGGTTAGGCGGCCAGTCGGCTGATCGGTGGTCGACCACCGAGGGCGCTGTGGGCCCGTCGGGTGTTGTAGT
>NZ_PVTF01000015.1 GCF_003002815.1 Umezawaea tangerina
CACGGGACCGGAACGAGGCCGGTGTCCGGCACCACCTGCACAAGGTGATACCCGCCCAACTCCGCCGAACTCCGCGGGGCCGACCGGATCGACCGGCCCCGCACGGTCGCGAACTCCTCTCGTACGAGGGCGCCACAGGGGGCGTGACCGGCCCGAGCCCGGTGCGGCCACGGCCGCACCGGCTCCCAGCATCATTGGACCGCCGACGGTGGAGGCATCCCGTTGGCGGTGATCCTCACCGGCGGCAACGCCCATGACCCCACCCGACCATTACCACCGGTCACCATTACCACCGATCGAAGCAGCACCGGCCGATACACGGCAGACGCGGGTACACGGCAGACGCGGCCACCCGCCACACCACCCGGACACACTGCCCGGAGACCACATCTACGACAGCAACAACACCACCACACGTTGCGGGACCGAGGCATCACAACGGTTCTGGCCCGGCAGCACACCGCGCACGGTCCAGGCCAGGCGACCCGCGCCGGGTCGCCGAACGCATCAACTCCGGGCTACCGGGCTGCACCGGTACCGGCACCTCCGCATCCGCATCCGCTGGGAACACCACACCGACACCCACCAACCGCTCCCCAAACCGGACTGCGCACTGATCCGCTACCGGGACTTGCCCCAAGGCCAGGTAGTCGAGGATTTCCGTTCTCCTGCAGAGAAAAGGGCAGGGGGCCAAGGGCCCAAGAACCATGACAGGGACGGGGACAGACAGGAAGAGACGGAGGCACACCACACATCGCCACCACACCCACAGAACTCGGGGGTGGTTGGGCAGGTGGAGTAGTAGGTGGTGCGTGCGGGTGACTTGGGTTCGCACGGGCGTTCGGGGGGTGTTTTGTGGGTGGTATGAGGGCTTTGTGGCGTGGGGCGGTTTCGTTCGGGTTGGTGTCGATACCGGTGCGGGTGTTCGGGGCTACCGAGGAGCACGGGTTTCGGTTTCATCAGGTGCATCGGGTTGACGGGGGGCAGGTTCGGCATCGGAAGGTGTGTTCGGTGTGTGGGGAGGAGGTTCCGGCTGAGGAGCTGGGGAAGGGGTATCGGTTGGGGGATGGGCGGTTGGTGGTGGTGGAGCCAGAGGATTTCGAGGGGTTGCCGTCGTCGTCGGATCACACGATCGATGTGGTCGAGTTCGTGTCCGCGGAGCAGATCGACCCGATCTTCCTGCACCGCAGCTACTTCCTCCGGCCGGATGAGGTGGGGTTGCCGTCGTACGTCCTGCTGCGGGAGGCGTTGGAGCGGTCTTGGCGGATGGCGGTCGTGAAGATCACGTTGAGGCGACGGGAGACGTTGGCGGTGGTGAGGCCGCGAGGGGATCTGCTGGTGCTGCACACGCTGCTGTGGCCGGACGAGGTGAGGGATCCGGGGTTCGAGCTGCCCGAGGTCGGGGCGCGGCCGCAGGAGTTGAAGATGGCGTTGTCGTTGGTGAACTCGATGACGACCGAGTTCGACCACGCGGCGTTCACCGACGACTACCGGGACGCGTTGGAGGCGGTGATCGAGGCGAAGAGCTCGGGGGCGGTGATACCGGCGGCGCGGGGGCCGGAGGAAACGGGTGCGGTGGATCTGGTGGTGGCGTTGCAGCGGAGCCTGGAGCGGGTGCGGGAGGGGAAGCAGCCGCCGGTGCGTTAGTCCGTGTGGGTGACGTGGGAGTGCGCTTTCCGCATTTCCGGGGTAGCAAGTTGCCATGAGGGCGATCTGGCGCGGGGCGATCTCGTTCGGGCTGGTCACGATCGGTGTGCGGTTGTTCTCGGCCACGGAGGAGCACGACTTCCGGTTCCACCAGATGCACCGCGAGGACGGCGGTCGCATCAAGTACAGGCGTGTGTGCTCCACGTGCGGTGAAGAGGTGGCGTTCGCCGACATCGCCAAGGGGTACGAGCTGGACGACGGTCGGGTGGTGATGATCGACAACGAGGACCTGGAGACGTTGCCGATCGAGACGGACCGGTCGATCCAGGTGCTGGAGTTCGTGCCCGTGGAGGAGATCGACCCGATCTACTTCCAGAAGTCCTACTACCTGGAGCCGGACAAGACCGCGGTGCGGCCGTACGTGCTGCTGCGGACGGCGCTGGAGGACGCGGAGCGGCTGGCGGTCGTGAAGATCACGATGCGGCAGCGGCAGACGTTGGCGACGCTGCGGGCGCGCGACGACGTGCTGGTGCTGCACACGATGCTGTGGCCCGACGAGATCCGGCGGCCGGAGTTCGACTTCCTGGGCGGCGACGTGGAGGTGCGGCCGCAGGAGCTGCGGATGGCGGCGTCGCTGGTGGAGAGCATGGTGGGGTCGTTCGAGGAGGAGGACTTCACCGACGACTACCGGGACGCGATGGAGAAGCTGATCACGGCGAAGGCCGAGGGAGCCGTGCTGCCCGCCACCGAGGAGTCCGAGGAGAAGGGTGAGGTCATCGACCTGATGACGGCGCTGGAGCGCAGTGTGGAGGCGGCCAAGGCGTCCCGTGCGGAACCGGCGAAACCGGGGAAGAAGAAGGCGGCGGCGGAGAAGAAGGCCAGCTCCGCCTGATGGCGGACCTCTCGGAGTACCGGCGCAAGCGGGATCCCGGTCGCACTCCCGAACCCGTGCCCGATCCCGCCGTGCTCCCCCACGGCGACGACGACACGTTCGTGATCCAGGAGCACCACGCTTCGTCGCTGCACTGGGACGTGCGGTTGGAACGCGGCGGGGTGCTGGTGTCGTGGGCGGTGCCGAAGGGGCTGCCGCCGGAGCCGGGGACGATCCGGCTGGCGGTGCGCACCGAGGACCACCCGGTGGAGTACGCGGAGTTCTCGGGGGTGATCCCGAAGGGCGAGTACGGCGGCGGGGAGATGTTCCTGTGGGACCGCGGCCGGTACGAGACGGTGAAGTGGAGCGACCGCGAGGTCGACGTGGTGCTGCACGGGGACCGCGTCGAGGGCGAGTTCGTGTTCTTCCGCCGCGAGGGTTCCGGTGGGGCGTCGAAGGACTGGATGGTGCGGCGGCGGCACGTGGCGGCGCGGTCGGACTGGGAGTCGCTGCCGGAGGACCTGCGGCCGATGCTGCCGACGGCCGGGTCGCTGCCCGCGGACGACGCGGGGTGGTCGTACGAGTTCGCGTGGGACGGCGCGCGGGTGCTGGCGCGGGTCGAGGGCGGCCGGGTGACCCTGTCGACGGGGTCGGGTGAGGACGTGACGGCGGCGTACCCGGAGCTGCAGGGGCTGGGCGCGCGGTTGGGGATGACGCAGGCGGTGCTGGACGGGGTGGTGGTGGCGTTCGACGGCGGACGGCCGAGCGCCGAGGCGTTGCGGCGGCGGGTCGGGGTGGACTCGACGGCGCGGGCGCGGAAGCTGGCGAAGGCGACGCCGGTGACCCTGCTGGTGGTCGACGTGCTGCACCTGGAGGGGCGGTCGACGCTGGGGCTGGCGCACTCCGACCGGCGGGTGCTGCTGGAGGAGCTGGAGCTGGCCGGTCGGCACTGGCTGACTCCCCCGTCGTTCCCCGGTGACGGGGCGGCGGTCGTGGAGGCCGGGCGGGAGCAGGGGTTGTCGGGGGTGGTGGCGAAGAGGTCGGATTCCCCCTACTCCCCCGGTGCGCGGTCGGCGGACTGGGTGGTGGTGGCCATCGGGCCCGGTGGCGGTCGGTGACGGAGGTGTGGCGTGGGTGAGACGGCGACGGTGCGGGTGGACGGGCGGGTGCTGCGGCTGTCGAACCTGGGGAAGGTGCTGTTCCCCGAGCACGGGTTCACCAAGGCCGAGGTGATCGACTACTACTCGCGGATCGCGCCGGTGCTGCTGCCGCACCTGGCGGGGCGCCCGGTGACGCTGCGCCGGTACCCGGACGGGGTGGACGGGCCGTCGTTCTACGAGAAGAACGTGCCGCGGCACGCGCCGGACTGGGTGAGGACGGTGCGGATCGAGACGCCGGGCAGCGCGCGGGGCCACGAGTACGCGGACTTCGTGCTGGTGGAGGACCTGCCGACGCTGGTGTGGGTGGCGAACCTGGCGGCGTTGGAGCTGCACGTGCCGCAGTGGGGTGTGGGGCCGCGCGGCGGGCGGCACACCCCCGACCTGCTGGTGTTCGACCTGGATCCGGGGACGCCCGCGACGGTGGTGGAGTGCTGCCGGGTGGCGATGCTGGTGCGGGCCGAGCTGGAGCGCGACGGGATGGCGGTGTTCGCGAAGACGAGCGGGTCGAAGGGGATGCAGCTGTACGCGGCGGTCGAGGTGTCGGCGCCGGAGCGGACCGCGGAGTACGCGAAGGACCTGGCGCAGCGGTTGGCGGCGGAGCACCCCGAGCTGGTCGTGTCGACGATGGCGAAGGCGGTGCGGCGCGGCAAGGTCCTGATCGACTGGTCGCAGAACAACCGGGGCAAGACGACGGTGGCGCCGTACTCGTTGCGGGCGCGGTCGCGGCCCGCGGTGTCGACGCCGGTGTCGTGGGCCGAGGTGGAGGCGTGCGCGAGGGCGGAGGACCTGGTGTTCCTGGCCGCCGACGTGGTGGCGCGGGTGACCCACGGCGGGGACCTGTTCGCGGAGCTGCGGGACAAGGCGGTCCGGCTGCCGAAGTGACCGCGCTACCCTGGACGGCTGCCTACCGGAGGGGATGGTCATGCCTGAGTCCGCCGAGTCCATGGAGGACCGGTTGCGGAAGGTGTTCGTCGAGGAGCCGCCCAGGCTGGACTCGACGGTGACGCTCGTCGAGTACGACCCGGCGTGGCCGGGTCTGTTCCGGCGTGAGGAGGAGCGGATCCGGGCGGTGCTGGGCCCGGTCGCGGTGGTGGTGGAGCACATCGGGTCGACGTCGGTGCCGGGGCTGGCGGCGAAGCCGATCGTGGACGTGGTGCTGGGGGTGCCGGACTCCGCGGACGAGGACGCCTACCTGCCCGCGTTGGAGGCGGCGGGGTACGTGCTGAGGATCCGGGAGCCGGAGGCCGACGAGCACCGGCTGTTCAAGGGGCCAGACACGGACGTCAACCTGCACGTGTACACGGCGGGGCACCCGGAGATCGGGCGGTGCCTGCGGTTCCGGGACCGGTTGCGGTCGGTGGACGCCGAGCGCGAGCTCTACGAGGCGACCAAGCGGGGGTTGGCCGCGCGGACGTGGTCCTACGTCCAGGAGTACGCGGACGCGAAGACCGAGGTGGTCGAGGGGATCCTGGGGCGTGCGGGGAACCGGTGAGTTCCCCGCACGCCCTGCGGGTCAGCCGAGGCGGCAGCCGGACAGGATGATCTCCTGGCCCAGCAGGGTGCGGACGCGGATGGCGTTCTGCACGAGCTGGCCGCTCGGGGTGGTGGTGGTCTCGTTGTAGAAGACCTGGGCGACGCCGGGGATGCCGAGGGATCCGGAGCCGGTGCCGATGGGTGTGCCGTTGATGGTGCCGACGCGGGAAGACCCGAACACGCCGGGCGCGCCGGACTCGCAGCGGCTCTCGATGTTGGCGATGGTGATGGCGCCGCCCAGCAGGGAGGCGCCGTCCACCTTGGCGGTGGCGACGGTGGTGCCGGTGGCGGCGTCCAGCGCGCAGTCGGCGTGCAGGGCCTGCACGGTGGCCAGGCCGAGGACGGTCACGGTGGCGACGGTCTTGTCCTCGTTGGGCGGGCAGGTGGCGTGCGGGGTCTTGGCCACGGTGACCAGGCCGGTGGCGGCCAGGGCGAAGGCCTCGCCGCGCAGGTAGATGACGACCTTGACCACGGCGGTGGCCGAGGCGCCGTCGTCGTCGGTGACGGTCACCAGGACGTTGTGCGCGCCCAGGGCGGTGAACGGGTGGGTGGTGGCGCAGGTGCCGGAGCCCGGAGCCTGGGTGACGGTGCCCGCGACGACGGGGGTGCCGTCGGCGAAGTCGACCGTGCAGGTGTGGGTGTCGTTGGTGGCGATGTCGGTGAACGGCGCGGTGAAGGTGACCGGGGTGCCGCGGGTGACCAGGGCGCCCGCGGTGGGCGCGGTGATCGTGACGGCGGGTGCGACGTTGGTCAGGGTGAGCGTCGTGGTCCTGGCTACGGCGGGGTTGATGCCGTCGTTCGCCGTCAGGGTGAGGGTGTAGACGCCGTCGTCGGTGCACTTGACCGTCGTGGACTGGGCGGCGGCGTTGCCGAAGGCGCAGGTGGCCCCCGCGTCGACCCCCGAGGCCGGGGCGATCGTCCACGCGGTGGTCAGGCTCGGACCGTCGGGATCGGTGACGGTCCCGGCGAGGGTGACGTTCGTGCCCTCCTGCCCGGCGTACGGGCCGCCGATGACGACGACCGGGGGCGCGTTGATGGTGATCGTGTGGCAGTCGGTCACGGTGCCGTCGCCGCCGCCGTCGGTGCCCGCGGCGGTGACGCACAGCTGGTGGCTGCCCGCGCCGAGGGCCGCGGTCGTGGTCGTGTAGGTGACCGAGGCGGGCCCGTCCTGCGGCAGGCCGGGGGTGGTCGCGGTGATCGGGGCCGGGGCGCCGCCGTCGACGCGCAGGGACAGCGCGGTGAGCTTGGCGGAGATGACGCCGGGCAGGATCGACGGCAGCTGGGCGACGTCGGGGACGTTGGTGCACGTGCCGCCGGTGGCGTCGGCGATCTGCTGGAGGGTGTCCGCGCCGCTGCCGCAGGAGGAGCCGGTGCCGACGGCGAAGGTGAAGTAGTCGATGTCGGCGGGCACGGCGCCCAGGGGCCCGGCGATGGCGGGGCCGTTGTTCATGCCGTCGGACAGGAACACCACGATGCGCTGCGGTGTGGTGGTGGCCGCCGCGACGGTCGTGGACTTGCTGATGCCGTCGGCGAAGTTGGTCGAGCCGCCGATGCTGCGGGCGGAGAACCGGGTGAGGCCGCCGGTGGGGCTGTTGGTGGCGGAGGTCAGGACCTCCTCGACGTCGCGGGTGCCGTTGCCGTTGTCGTCGGTGGCGGGGCCGGTGACCAGCTGGTCTCCCCCGGCGGGCTTGACGTCGGCGGTGGCGCCGACCTGGCCGAACGCCGCGACGCCGACCTGCCCCACGGTCCCCAGGCCCACGGCCTGCGCGTTGAGGGCGCGGGCCGCGGTGACCTCGCAGTCGAGGACCTGGTTGGGGGCGCCGTCGCCGTTCTGGTCTCCCCCGCACCCGGCCGCCACCCCGGAGGTGGTGCTGCCGGAGACGTCGAGGACGTAGGTGATGGAGGTGTTCGCGACCGGCTGGGCCTGGCCCACCGAGGCGGTGCCGGTGACGGTGACCGGTCCGGCCGGTAAGACGGCGCCGTCGGCGGGTGTGCTGATGGTCGTGGCGATCCCGGTGCCGCCGGGGAGGTTGCCGTCGACCGCGGAGGCGGGTGGAGCGGTGGTGATCACGAGGGCGATGGTCGCCAGGGTGGCGGTCGCCGTGGTTCTGAGCGTCATATGCCTTCCTCACTGGTGGTGACCGTGGCCGCCGGGGTGGGTGACCACGGTGGGAGGAGGGCAGCGCTGTTCGGACGAATACGGAGCGATCCTCACGTCCGGCAACGCCAGGCACGGGGTGGACGCAACGACCACCCGTTCGGCCCCACGGGTTCAGTGCGGGAAGTCGGCGAGCCGCTTCACCAGGTGGTCCGGGTCGTCGAGCCACGGGAAGTGCCCGCCGCCGGGCTGCACCGAGAGGGTCGCGCCGGGGATCAGGTCGACGAGCTCGGCGCACCGGTAAGTCGGGGCGATGGGGTCGGCGTCCCCGACGTGCACCAGCAGCGGGACGTCGAGCTCCATCAGGGCGCGCCTGGTGTGCCCCGGGGCGAAGGCGCCCTCGGCCCAGTACCCGCGCAGCGCCTCCGGCGACCGCTCCCCCGCTTCGGCCTCGGCGTGCGCGCGGGCAGCGGCGTCCCAGCGGCCGTAGAACAGGGGCGCGGCGCGGACCCGCGCGGACGGTTCGTCCGCACCGGTGTGCAGCAGCTCCAGCGCCGCGGTCGCGTCGGCGAACCAGGGTTCGCCCGAGCGGGACGCCAGGTAGCGGGCCCGGTCCTCGGTGGTCGGGGTGAGGTCGACCGCGCGCAGCGCCGGGGAGAGCAGGACGAGGGACCGCAGCCGGTCGGTGTGGTCGACGGCGTAGGCCATGGCGATCCCGGCACCGGCCGCGTGGCCGAGCACGTCGACGCGGCCCAGGCCCAGGTGCCCGCGCAGCGCCTCGACGTCGTGGGCGAGGCGGTCGCGGCGGTAGGTGGCCGGGTCGGCGGGGGCGTCGGAGTCGCCGGTCCCCCGGTTGTCCAGCACCACCAGCTGCCGGTGTTCGGACAGCCCGCCGAGGTCGCCCAGGTAGGAGCCCGCGCGGCCCGCGCCGCCGGGCAGGCACAGCAGCGGCCGCCCGGTGCCGGTCACGCGGTAGGCCAGCTCGGTGCCGTCGTAGGAGGTGAACCGCGCCATGCCGTCATCCTGCCGCAGCCGGGGTGCCCGTGCCGCCCCCAGACCCCCAGGCGAGGCGGTCGACCCGAGCCGCGCCGGCGCGTCCAGGTAACCGCCGTGGCATCCGGCCGCCGATGACCCGGCGGCCTAGGGTGGTCGGTATGCCGAAGATCGCCACCGCCGATGTCGTGGAGCGGGACAGCCTGCTCGAGTTCCTCCGGCCGCGCCACCGCGGCCTGCTGATCACCCAGCGCGCCGACGGGCGTCCGCAGGTGTCGCCGGTGTCGTGCGGGGTGGACACCGACGGGCGGATCGTCGTGTCGACCTACCCGCGGCGGGCGAAGTCGCGCAACGCCCGCCGTGACGACCGGGTCACGATGTGCGTGCTGTCCGACGACTGGGACGGTCCCTACGTGCAGGTCGACGGGCGCGCGGAGGTGCTGGACCTGCCGGAGTCGGTCGAGCCGCTGGTGGAGTACTTCCGGTGCATCGCCGGTGAGCACCCGGACTGGGACGAGTACCGGGAGGCGATGGTGCGGCAGGGCAAGAGCCTGATCCGGATCACGATCGAGCGGTGGGGCCCGATCGCCACCGGAGGGTTCCCGCCGGAGCTGTGAACCGGGACGCGGGCGGTCGCACGACCGCCCGCGGCACCGGACACGGGTCAGGGCATGGCCTCCACAGGACCGGCGGTCGTGGTGGTGGCCAACGAGCCGCCCCAGCCCGCCGGGGCTTGCAGCACGCCGACGACACCACCGGCGGGCGCGGCGATGGCCGCGGCCAGGCCCGTGTGCGCGGTGTGCGGTGCGACGACGACCGAGCCGCCCAGCTCCACCGCGATGGCCGCCGCGGCCGCTACGTCGGGCACCGAGAAGTACACCAACCACCCGGCCGCGAGGTCGCCGTCGGCCGCGCAGCGCCCGGCCACGGCACGGCGGGCCGCGTCGAGCTCGGCCTCGTAGAGCGTGGTCGTGTCCACCTCGCGCACGTGCCAGCCCAGCTCCGCCGTGTAGTGGTCGTCGGCGTCGGCCTCACCGGCCAGCTCCACCCAGCAGGGTTCCCCCGGCCGGGGTTCGGGCGCCCACGGGCCGTGCAGCACCCGACCGCGGTCGGCGGCGGCGCCGTGGTGCAGCGGGCGCGCGGGAGTGCCGCCGAACACCAGCCGCCACCCGCCCTCACCCGGTGAGATGTGGACCGCGAGCCGGTCGCCCACCCAGCCGCCGAACACGTCGTCCGGCTCGGCGAGCACCGACCAGCCGAGCAGCTGAGAGTAGAAGTCCGCGGTCGCCTCGGGCGCGTCGGTGCTCAGCTCGATCCGACGCAGCCCTCGGGCCGGGTTTACCTGGGGCACTTGGTGGTTCCTGTTCTCAGCTGGAATCCCCGAACGCGCCCATCATGTTGTCCTACCGGGTGGAGTTCAATGCCCCGTTCGGCCCCAACGTCCGTTCCGCGAGGACCTCGGCCAGCGGGCGCGGCTTGCCGAGGTGGAATCCCTGGCCCACGCGGACGCCCAACCGGATGAGCGCCTCGACCTGGGTGGGCCGCTCGACCCACTCCGCGACCGCCGAGAGCCCCAGGCCGCGGGCGATCTCCACGATCCCGGACACCAGCACCGCGTCGGTGCTGTGCTCGTCGATGCCGCGCACGAACTCGCCGTCGATCTTGATGCCGGTGATCGGCAGGTGCTTGAGGTGGATGAAGGACCCGAAGCCGGAACCGAAGTCGTCCAGGGTGATCCGGCAGCCGAACCCGCGCAGCTTCAACGCGAGCGACCGGGCGGCGTCCAGGTTCGTCACCGCCGCGGTCTCGGTGATCTCCAGCCCCAACCGACCGGGCGCCACCCCCGCACCGGCGAGGCGGTCGAGCACGAACCCGGCGAACTCCTCGTCCTCCAGCGTGCGGCCGGAGACGTTCACGTTGAACTTCAGGTCCGGGTCCGGGTGCTCGACCAGGGTGTCGATGGCCTTGCTGAGGACCCAGCGGTCGATGTCGTGCACCAGGTTCGACCGCTCGGCCTCCGGGAGGAACTCCGCGGGACCGAGGTAGGGCTCCTGGCCGTCCTCCAGGCGCAGCAGGATCTCGTGGCCGAGCACCTTGCCGGAGATCAGCTGCACCATCGGCATCGCGTGCAGCGCGAGGCCTCCGGAGTCCAACGCGGTGCGCAGGCGGTCGTTGACCGACACGCGCTTCACGGTGTCGGCGTAGTGGCCCGGCTCGTACACGGTGACCCGGTTGCGGCCGGCGGCCTTCGACGCGTACAGGGCGAGGTCGGCGTTGGCCAGCACCATCTCCCAGGCGTCACCGGCGGTGTAGGCCGCGACGCCGGTGCTGATCGTGATGCGCGCGTTCGGGGCGACCCCGACCAGCGGCAGCGCGGCCACCGCGTCGCGCAGCCCGTTCGCGACGACCTCGGCCTCGGTCTGGGAGAGTCCGGGCAGCACGACCGCGAACTCGTCGCCGCCGATCCGGCCGATGAGCTGCGGGTCGTCCAGCCGGGACCGCAGGGCGGTGGCCAGCGACCGCATCAGCCGGTCGCCCACCGCGTGCCCGCGCAGGTCGTTGACGTCCTTGAAATTGTCCAGGTCCAGCAGCAGCAACGCCCCGTCGCCGCCGGTCGCGAGCTGGCGCTCCAGCTCACGGGTGATCGCGCGCCGGTTCGACAGCCCGGTCAGCGGGTCCTGCTCGGCCATCAGCAGCAGCTCGTCGTGCACCCGCCGCGCGGTGGTGATGTCGTGCGCGGTGCCCATCGCGCGCACCGGGACGCCCTCGTCGTCGTGCACGACCTCGCCGAAGCACTCGAACACCCGCTCGACGACCTCCCCGGTCCCCTCGTCGGGGCGCACCATGCGGTGGGTGAAGCTGAACCCCGCCGCCGTGCGCATCGCCTCCTCGAGGACGGACTGGATCATGGCCCGGTCGTCGGGGTGCACCATCGCGATGTACCCGACGAAGTCGAGCTCGCTGTCCTTGGGCATGCCCCACATCTCGAGCAGCGTGTCCGACCACACCACCCGGTCCTCGGCGATGTGCCACTCCCAGGTGCCCATCCGGCCCAGCACCTGCGCGCGGCGCAGCGCGTCGGCCTCGTGCGTGGCCTCCAGCTCGCGGTCGCGCCACGCCGACACGTCGACCATCTGGTAGAGCATCTCGTCGGGCGAGATGCGGCGGCAGGACACCTCCAGCCACCGGTGGCCCTGGGCGCACGTGCTGGGGGTGAGCAGGGTGAGGCCGGAGCGCGGGCGCTCGGGTGTGCCGGGCAGCAGCGCGGGCAGCGACCTGCCGACGACCTGCTCCACCGGGACGCCCAGCAGCACCGCCAGCGCCGGGTTGGCCCAGCGCAGGATGCCGCGCGGGTCCGTGACTCCGAAACCGACGTTCGCCCGGTCGAGCACCTCGCGGTACAAGGCGCTGTTGCCGCTCACGCAATCCTCCTCGCCACCTGCGCGCCATGATGGTGGAGATCACCGTCCGTGGGCAAGCCGCCACCGTTCAGCGCAGTCGCTCCAGTCCCCGCGCGGCGTCGACCATGCCCGCGGCCAGTCCGCGCAGCTCCTCGCCGCCCGCACCGTCCTCCGCGGCCGTCATGATGTCCTCCGCCGCGCACCTGAGCTGGAACAACCTGTCCTGCAGGTCGGCGAGCTCGGTGCTGGAGAGCACCACGGCGTCCTCGGGCAGTCCGCCCCGCTGCACGGCGGCGCGCCGTTCGTAGGCGCGTTGCCTGCAGGGTTGGGCGCAGTAGCGCCTCGGACGTCCGATCCGGCCGTGGTCGGGCAGTCGCCGACCGCACCAGGCGCAATGCCGGGCGACCTCGCGGCGTTGGCCGATCACGCCGACGGCGCCCTCGGCCTCGGTCACCAGTTCCATGGCGCGCGACGGTATCCCGCCACCCGCCGTTCGCTCCAGCGCCACGCCGCCGGTGCACACTCGTGGCGTGAACGAGACGCACCCGTACCTGACCGGCCCGCACCCCAGGGCGTACGCCCACCGGGGGTGGCACCTCGACGACCTGGCGGGCATGGAGAACTCCCTGGGCGGGTTCCGCCGCGCGGCGGGCGAGGGGTACCGCTACCTGGAGACCGACGTCCACGCGACGTCGGACGGGGTGGTCGTGGTGCACCACGACACGACCCTGGACCGCACCACCGACGCGACCGGCGCGGTGGCCGCGCTGCCGTGGTCGGAGGTGCGCAACGCGAAGATCGGCGGGCGCGAGCCGATCACCCGGTTGAGTGATCTTCTGGAGGAGCTGCCGGAGGCGTTGTTCAACATCGACGTCAAGGCCGACTCCGCCGTGGAGCCGGTCCTGGCGCTGCTGCGGCGCGCCGGCGCGATGGGGCGGGTGTGCCTGGCGTCGTTCTCCGACGCCAGGTTGGCCCGGTTGCGCCGGTTGGGCGGCCCGAGGCTGCTGACGTCGATGGGGCCGCGCTCGGCCGGGGCGCTGTGGCTGGCGGGCCGGGTGCCGGTGGCCGGGCTCGCGGTGCGCGGGGCGCTGGCGCAGGTGCCCGCCGAGCGGGGGCGGCTGCGGATCGTGGACGACCGGTTCGTGCGGGCCGCGCACCGGATCGGCTCGGAGGTGCACGTGTGGACGGTCGACGACCGCGCGGAGATGGAGCGGCTGCTCGACCTCGGCGTGGACGGGCTGGTCACCGACCGGCCCGACGTGCTGCGCGAGGTGCTGCGGGAGCGCGCGGAGTGGACCGCCGGCTGACGTCCCGAAGGCATCTTGGCAACAGGTTGGGGTAACCGTCCTTCGTCCGGTCGGGTGACCAGTACAGTCCGCCGTCATGAGCGTGGTCGACAGCAGCCCCGAGAGTGCGGGCACCACCCCCGACAGACGTCGTGAGCAGCTCGGTTGGTGCTGGTACGACTGGGCGAACTCGGTGTTCCCCACCTCCGTGGCCACGGTGTTCCTCTCCGGGTACCTGACCGCGGTCGCCAAGGAGGACGCGCGCGCCGACGTCGCCCGCAACGGTGCCGACGCGTGCGCCGACGGGCCGCTGACGCGGTGCGACATCTCGTTGTTCGGCGCGCACTTCCCCGCCGGGTCGCTGTGGGGCTACCTGCTGTCGATCGCCACCGTGGTGCAGGTGCTCGTGCTGCCGGTGATGGGCGCGATCGCCGACCGGACGCAGAACAAGAAGCGGATGCTCGGCGCGTTCGCGTTCGTCGGCGCCGCGGCGACCATGGCGCTGGGACTGGTCAGCGGGGCCGACTGGGGCCTGGGGGTGGGGCTGTTCATCCTGGGCAACATCTGCTTCGGCTCGTCGGTCGTCGTGTACTACGCGTTCCTGCCCGAGATCGCGACACCCGACGAGCGGGACGCGGTGTCGGCGCGCGGGTGGGCGTTCGGCTACCTCGGCGGCGGGGTGGCGCTGGCGGTGCAGCTGGCGCTGTTCATCGGCCACGACGCGATCGGGCTGACCGAGGGTTCGGCGGTACGGGTGGCGTTCGTGCTGTCGGGGCTGTGGTGGGCGGGGTTCACGCTCATCCCGTTGGCGCGGCTCAAGCAGCACCAGGCGCCGCACGGCCGCGAGCACGGCGCCGGGGTCATCGGGGCGGGGTTCAAGGAGCTGGGCCAGACGTTCCGGTCGGCGCGGATGTTCCCGCTGACGCTGGCGTTCCTGTTCACCTACCTGATCTACACCGACGGCATCTCCACGGTGGCCAACGTGTCGGCGCAGTACGGCCGCGACGAGCTCAAGCTCGACGAGACGGTGCTGATCTCGACGATCCTGATCGTGCAGTTCGTGGCGTTCTTCGGCGGTGTGCTGCACGGGTGGGGCGCGAAGCGGTGGGGCGCCAAGCGCACCATCCAGGTCAGCCTCGTCGTGTGGATCGTGGTGATCGGCGCGGCGTTCTTCGTGCAGGCCGGGCAGCAGTTCCAGTTCTACGGGCTGGCCGCCGGGATCGGGATCGTGCTGGGCGGCACGAACGCGCTGTCGCGGTCGCTGTTCAGCCAGATGGTGCCGCCCGGCCGCGAGGCGCAGTACTTCTCCCTCTACGAGGTCGGCGAGCGGTCCACGTCGTGGCTGGGCCCGCTGGTGTTCGCGGGCGTCGGCCAGGCGACGGGCTCGTTCCGGCTGGCGATCATCTCGCTGGTGGTGTTCTTCGTGGTCGGGTTCGTGCTGCTGATCTTCGTGCCGGTGCGCCGGGCCATCGAGGCGTCGGGGAACCCGGTGCCGGTCAAGGTGTGACGGGCAGCGGCGGTCGTCGGAGGCCTCGGAGTCCGGCGACCACCAGCGCGGCCGCGACGACCACCAGCACGGCGGTGCGCACCGCCAGGAAGACGGTCAGGGCCGTGCCGCTGGGGTAGCTCAGGTACAAGGTCAGGTACCACAGCTCCACCGGCAGCAGGAGCACCGACCACACGGCGAGTGCGAAGGTCCAGGCGACTGAACCGCCGCGCACCAACCGCACCGCACCGGCCGCGATGACGACCAGCGGGACGAGCTCGCCCGCGGTCGCCGACAGGAACACGACCACCGCCGAGCTCGAGGTGAGCGCCCCGAAGTCCGCCGCGACCACGGCGGCCGGGACGCACGCCCACAGCCACGGCCTGCCCGCCGGGGCGGGCGCGTCGCGGTGGAAGCCGACGAGCAGCGCGGCGGCGGTCGCCCACATCGGCACCTGCCAGAGCAGGCCCAGGAACGCGACCGGGCCGTCGGTCAACGGGACCACCACCACGCCGTAGAGCGCTGTCAGCACGGCCAGGACCTTGGCCAGGGTGCGGTGGCCGGTGAACATCGCGAGCGGACCGCCCACCAGGACCAGGTTGACCGCCACCGGCACAGCGGGCGCGCCCGGCGACTCCACGGCGGTCGAGGTCAGCGCCTGGCCGAACCAGCGGAAGGCGTAGGACAGCTGCACCAGCAGCCCGACCATCGCCACCAGCCGGACCACGTCGCCCAGCACGACGGCGCGGTCCGGGGCAGCGGAGGCGGCGAGCCTGGTCCGCACGGCCAGCGCGAGCGTGGCACCGGTCTCGCCCCAGCCCGGCCGGCCGTGCTCCAGGTCGAGGTCGTCGGTGCGGTCGGCCAGGAACAGCCCGACCATCTCCTCCTCCCGCTCGTCGCGGTACCAGCGGGGCAGCACGCGCAGGAGGCGCCGGTAGCGGTTCTCCAGGTTGCTCCTCACAACGCCCCCCTCGCCTTGAGCACGAACGCCGCGGCCGCGACGTTCGCCGACAGCCGCACGACCTCCGCCTGCAGGGCCCGCACCCCGGCGTCGGTCAGCCGGTAGTAGCGGCGCAGCCGCCCCTGGTGGACCTCCTCGCGGTCCCGTTCGGCGAACCCGTCGGCCACCAGCCGGTCGAGCACCCCGTACAGCGTGCCCACCCGCAGCCGGGTCCGCCCCTCGGACAGCGCCTCGACCGCCTGCACGATCGCGTAGCCGTGCAGCGGCTCCTCCGCCAGCGCAGTGAGCACCAGGAAGGTCTGCTCGGTCATCACCCGACTGCTCATGGGACATGTTATATCGGAAAGCGGTATATGTCGGCTAGTGGCACATCACGAGGACGGGGGGCGCCCCACCCTCGTGGGACGCCCCCGTCAACGACCTCAGAGTCCGAACGCCAGCAGCACGTGCCCGCCGTCGGGGTTGGGGTAGGCCGGGGCGTAACCGGCCTGGACGTAGACCATCCCGTCGGACACCACCGCTCCCCCGCCCGCGCCGGAGATCGCGCCGCCGCGGCCCGGCAGACCGTTCACGCCGGTGAAGTCGCGGACCGTGTCGTAGGTCCACAGCACCCGACCGGTGGTCGCGGAGTAGGCGCGCAGCTTGCCGTCGTTGGCGCCCTCGTAGACCACGCCCGGACTGCTCGACACCGCCGGGCCGTGGCCCAGGCTGCAGATGTCCGGGTGCTGGGCCGCGCCGCCGGTGGTGCAGCCGTCGGCCGGGTTCGGGGTCTCCCACAGCACCCGGCCGGTGGCGGGGTCGACGGCGAAGACCTTGCCGGGGTCGGCGAAGTACGTGGCGATGTAGAGGCGCCTGCCGTCGAAGCTGGAGCCCCACTGGATGCCGGAGACGCCTCCGCTGGGCAGCGGCACGCCGAGCTGCCTGCGCCACACGACCTCACCGGTGCGGGCGTCGAACACGTGGTACACACCCACCTTCTGGCCGACCCCGACGAGGGTGCGGCCACCGACGGTGAACACGTTGGGCGTCGCGCCGATGTCGTAGTCCAGGGCCGAGCCGTCCTTGAGTCCGGGGCAGTAGCCCTCGGGGTCGGGGTCGTTGCACAGCGACCGCCAGGTGTCGGCCTCGGTGACCTGGTTGCGCCACTTCACCGCGCCGGTGCGCGGGTCCAGCGCCAGCAGCGTGTCGAAGTCGCCCGCGCTGCCGGTGTAGTTCTGCCCGGTGCCGACGTAGAGCGTGCGGGTCTTGGCGTCGATCACCGGGGAGCTCCACACCCCCGCCCCGGACGGCTCGTACTTCGTGGCGCCGCTGGGCCACGTGCCGACGGCCTGGGGCTGCGGCACGGTGTAGTGCCGCCACGCCAACGCTCCGGTGTCCGCGTCCAGGGCGTCGATGTGACCGCGGAAGGTGCAGCACGCGTAGTCCTTGCCCGCGGTGTTCTCGCCGCTGGACGTCCCGACGTACACCCGGCCCTCGAACACGATCGGCGAGCTGGTGACGGTGGCCGAGGGGTGCGCGTCGACCTGCTTGGCCCACACCAGCGTCCCGGTGCGCTGGTCCAGGGCGTAGACGTAGCCGCGGATGTCGCCGAAGTACACCCGGCCGCCCGCCACAGCCGGGCCGTCCCAGGCGATCGCGGGTCGCGGGCCCGGCTCGACGACGCTCATGTCGAAAGTCCACCTGGCGGCCCCGGTGCGGGCGTCGCGGGCGTAGAACCTGCCGTCTGGGCCGCCGAAGTAGGCGACGCCGTCGACGATCGCGGGCTGGCTGCGCACCGGCGCGTCGGTGTGCGGGTAGGCGAAGGCCCACTTCAGCCGCAGCCCGTCGACGTTGTGCTGGGTGATGCGCCGTTCGTCGGCGTTGAACCTGGTCCCCGACAGGTCTTTCTGCCACGTCGGCCAGTCGCCGCGGTGCGCGCCCGCGGTCGAGGTGGTGGGATCAGCCGAGGCAACGGCGGCGCCGAACAGCGCGAGAGCCAAACCGGTCGCCAGTAACGATCGAATGCCCTTCATGGGTCCCCCTTGTGGTTTCGGGCGACCACCACGATGGCAGCGGCGCGAGGCGCCGGGGATCCGCTGAAGGTCGTCGCCGGGCGAGGAGAAGGTGGACGCCGCGATCAGCCGTTCGGTTGATCCGGGGCCGTCGAAGGGCTCGGTGACCCGATCGGGAGGATGGGGACATGACCAGCACGCACCTCACGGGCGCGACGGAGCTGCCCGACGGCACGTGGATCCGCGGCCGGGGCCTGCGCCACCCCGTGCCGACCGGCCCGCTCCCCGAGCAGGGCCTCTACCTGGGCGGCTCGCGGCTGCGGGCCCGCCACGACCACGCGCTGACGTGGCCGCACCACTGGGTCGACTGGCCGGACTTCCTGCTGCCGCGCGACCGGGCCGACGCCGTGGCCCGGATCCGCGAGCTGCA
Organism: Umezawaea tangerina; assembly: GCF_003002815.1. Taxonomy (GTDB): domain Bacteria; phylum Actinomycetota; class Actinomycetes; order Mycobacteriales; family Pseudonocardiaceae; genus Umezawaea; species Umezawaea tangerina. The sequence continues at coordinate 17,858 of NZ_PVTF01000015.1, forward strand.
CGACTTCGCCCGCGCCGGGCACCGCGTCGAGGTGGCCTGCTTCGGCGGCCACGGTCGCACCGGGACCGTGCTGTCGTGCCTCGCGGTGCTCGCCGGGGTCCCGGCCTCCGACGCCGTGGCGTGGACCCGCACGCACTACCACCGCCGTGCCGTGGAGACGCCGTGGCAGCGGCGGTGGGTCGAGAGGTTCCCGACGTCCTGAGCCGTGGCGCGGGGCGGTGGTGCCGCCCCGCGCCACGTCGGCGCTACCGGTCGAGGTGGGCCAGGAGCATGTTCGGGTCGTCGGCGAGGCTGTAGGCGGCGCTCAGGACGTACACGGTTTCGCCGCGGACCGCGACCGACGTCGGGTTGCGCAGCCCGTCGGTGGCGTCGAGCACGGTGGAGCGGGTGCCGTCCGGGCGGACCAGGACGACGGTGTTCGGGCTGTCCAGCGTCGCGAGGATCTCGTCGCCGCGCCCGGTGAACTCGAAGTCGTCGATCCCGACGAGCCCGGTCGCCGTCGTCCGCACGGTCCCCGGCCGGTCCAGCGGGATGCGCAGGATCGTGCCCAGGTCCAGGTTGGTGGCCCACAGGGCGCCGTCGCGCACCTTGAGGCCGTTGACGCCGAGGAACCCGGTGGACGCCAGCTCCGGCGCGGTGGACCACGCCTTCGGGGTGCCGCCGCGCACCGGGACGCTCCAGATCGTGCCGAGCACGGAGTCCGCGACGTAGAGGGTGCCGGTGCGCGGGTCGAGCGCCAGGCCGTTGGGCAGCCCGTTCGCGGGCAGCCCGGCGATGCGCTCGGGAGCGCACCCCGGCCGGATCCGCCACAGGCCGGTCAGGTCGGCGGTGCCGGTGGCGTAGAGGACGTAGAGCGTCCCGTCGTGGGCCCGCACGATGCCGGTGGTCAACGGGAAGCCCAGCACCGGGGTGTGGACGCCGCCGTCGGCCGGAGCGGGCAGGGTGGCCACGATCCGCGTCGAGCCGTCGCGGGTCACCCGTGCGACCTGGCGGCTCGCGGCGAACGTGATGTTGGCGGTGCCGTCGGGCGACAGCGCGACGTTCTCCGGCTGACGACCGGCGGCCAGGTCGAAGTGGGCCGCGACGCGGGCGCCGCTCAGCGGTGCCGACGCGGCCTGCGCCGCGGGTGGGCCGAACACGGCGGTCGCGATCACCGCGGCCGACAGGGTGGCCTTCACACTGTGCTTGGACATGGTTCCTTCACTGTTCGCGGGCATGCGGCAGCCACGTGTGCCGCATGTGTTCGGAGGAGGACGGAAGGGCGCTACGAGCGGTTCGCGGGAACCGGTGCGGGCGCGATCGACCGGGCGAGCAGGCTCAGGGCGGACCGCGCGGGCTCCGACTCGGCGGTGGCGACCACGATGTGCGGGCCCTGGGCACCTGGGCTCTGCAGCGTCTGCTGGGTCAGCTGCATCCCGCCGACCAGCGGGTGGTGCATCCGGTAGTCGGCGACGTCGCAGACCCGCACCCGGTGGTCGGCCCACATCGCCGCGAACTCCGGGCTGCCCATCGACAGCTCGCCGATCAGCCCGGCCAGCAGCGGGTCGTCGGGGTGCAGGCCCACGGTCACCCGCAGGTTGCCCACGACCGCGCGCGCCTTGGTCGGCCACTCGGTGTACAGCTCGCGGACGTGCGCGTCGAGGAACACCAGCCGCGCCATGTTCGGCCGCCGCGCCGGGTCGTCGGGGGCCGTCGGGTCCAGGTGCCCGGCGAACACCGCGTGCCCCATCGGGTTCCACGCCAGCACGTCCGTACGCCGACCCAGCACGATCGCGGGCACCTCGCCCAGCGCGCCGAGCAGGGTCCGCACGGCCGGGGTGACCCGTTCGACGGGAGGCCGCCTCACCGGGCGGCGGCGCTTGGCCGCTCCGGCCAGCGCGTGCAGGTGGGCGCGCTCGGAGTCGTCGAGCCGCAACGCCCCGGCGATCGCGTCCAGCACCTCCGGCGAGGCGTGGTGCGACTGCCCCTGCTCCAGCCGCGTGTAGTAGGGCGCGCTCACCCCGGCCAGCAGCGCCAGCTCCTCACGCCGCAGCCCCGGCACGCGCCGCCGGTCGCCGTAGGTGGTCAGCCCGACGTCGTCGGGCCGCAGCCCCGCGCGGCGGGCCTGCAGGAAGTCGCCGAGCCGCCCCTGTCCGTCCATGGCATCGAGTATGTGCCGTCCGCGAGGCGGTAGCCCGACCCCGTCGGGGTCAGGCTCGGCAGGGTGTGGTTGGAGGGCTCCCGGTGCCCCGAGAGTGGGTGGCGCCCCACTCGAGCACGAGCCAGGAGAACCCGATGAGCACCACCGCACCCGACGTCACCGCCTACTCCTTCACCCGCCGCGCGTGGGTCGCCGCACCGCCGGAGCGGGTGTACGAGCTGGTCGGCGACGTGTCGCTGATCGGGACGTGGAGCCCGAGCGCCGACGCGGCCGTCTACGACGAGGGCGACGGCCCGCGGGTCGGGGCGTGGTTCACCGGCCGCAACCACCGCGGCGACCGCGAGTGGAGCTCGCGGTCGCGGGTCGTGGCCGCCGAGCCCGGTTCGGACTTCGCCTTCGTGGTCGACGACCTCGTGCGCTGGCACTGGACCTTCCTCCCGCACGGCACCGGCACCGAGGTGCGGCAGTCGTGGACGCTGTTGCGCCCCGACCCGGTCCTGGGCACCACGGACGACGACCTGGCCGCGTTGCGCGACCACATGGCCGACAGCGTCGAGACCACGCTGGTGGCGCTGGCCGCGTGGGTGGCGTCCGGTCAGCCCGTGGGCTGACCGGTCTGGTCGCGTTCGAGCACGGCGCGCAGCCGCGCGAAGACCACCGCGGCCGCGGACAGCGAGGAGTCGTCGAACGCGGTGTCGAGCAGCTCGGTCAGCCGTTCGGTGAAGGTGGCCTCCGCCTCGTCGACGAGGCGCGCGCCCTCGTCGGTGAGGACGAGCAGCGACGACCGGCGGTCCGCCGGGTTCGCCCGCCGCGCGACCCAGCCCCGCGCCTCCAGCCGGTCGACGCTCTTGCTGGTCGCCCCGATCCCGACGGCGAACTCGGCGGCGAGGTCGGCCACCCGCGACTCCGGCCGGTCGCGCAGGAGCTTGAGGCATTCGAACTGCGAGGTCACGAGCCCGTGCCGCTCGCGGAGGCGGTCGTTGAGGGCGTTGTAGAGGCGCGTCTCGCAGCGGACGAGGTCGGAGAAGAAGCCGGGGACGTCGACCGGGCCAGAGCCCGACTTGGATTCCATGACATATAGTGTACTGGCATGGACTTCGGCGGAGGGAACTGGCTGTGAGCGGGGAACAACGAGCGAGGGTCGACGCGCTGCTGAGGCAGAACCGGTCCGCGGGGCATCCGACGCTGGAGGAGCTGCGCGCCCGGTTCAGGGCGCTGATGGCCGGGATGATCGTGCCGGACGGCATCCGCACCCGGACGACGGAGCTCGGCGGCCGGTCCGCGCTGCTCGTCGAGCCGGAGACCGGCGCGCGGGCCGGGACGATCCTGTACTTCCACGGCGGCGGCTGGGTGTTCGGCTCGCCGGAGACCGCGCTGTCGCTGACCGGCAACCTCGTGGCCCGCACCGGGTTCCGCGCGTACTCGACGGACTACCGGCTCGCGCCCGAGAACCCGTTCCCGGCCGCGGTCCAGGACGGGCTGAACGCCTACCGCGCCCTGCTCGACGACGGGGTGGACCCGACGACCATCGCGTTCGCGGGCGACTCCGCGGGCGGCGGGCTCGCCGTCACGACCTGCCTGACCGCCCGCGACGCGGGCCTGCCGCTGCCCGCGGCGATCGTGGCGTTCTCCTCCGCGCTCGACGCCACCCTCACGGGCGAGAGCATGGAGACCAAGGCGGGCGTCGACCCCGTGTTCACCCGCGAGGCGCTCGACGGCATCAGCACCCTGTACCTCTCCGGGCAGGAACCGCTCCAGCCGCTGCTGAGCCCAGCGGTCCTCGCCGACCTGACCGGGTTCCCGCCCCTGCTGCTGCAGGTGGGCACCAACGAGGTCCTGCTGGACGACTCCACCCGCATGGCCGCCCGCGCGACGGCGCACGGGGTGGACGTGATCCTCGACGTCACCGCCGACGTCCCCCACGTGTTCCAGTCGTTCGCGGGCGTCCTCGACGAGGCCGACGAGGCGCTGGACCGGGCGGCCCTGTTCCTGGCGCAGCGCGTCCGCGCTCGGGACACCGCGGCGGCCTGAACTTCGTCGGGCCCGGACGCGGCGTGCGTCCGGGCCCGACGACGGTAGGTCTAGCGGTACTTCTTGAGCTCGCGCTTGGCCAGCGACATGCGGTGCACCTCGTCGGGACCGTCGGCCAGCCGCAGCGTGCGGGCCGACGCCCACAGGTTGGCCAGCGGGAAGTCCTGGCTCACGCCACCGGCGCCGTGGGCCTGGATCGCCTTGTCCAGCACCCACTCCGCCATCAGCGGGACGCCGATCTTGATCGCCTGGATCTCGGTGTGCGCGCCCTTGTTGCCCACGGTGTCCATCAGCCACGCGGTCTTGAGCACCAGCAGCCGCGCCTGCTCGATGCGCACCCGCGACTCGGCGATCCACTCCTGCACGACGCCCTGCGCCGCGATCGGCTTGCCGAACGCCACCCGCTCGTTGGCCCGGCGGCACATCAGCTCCAGCGCGCGCTCGGCCATGCCGATCAGCCGCATGCAGTGGTGGATGCGGCCGGGGCCAAGACGGGCCTGGGCGATCGCGAAGCCCTCGCCCTCCCCCGCGACCAGGTTGTCCACGGGCACCCGGACGTCGGTGAAGACGACCTCGGCGTGGCCGCCGTGCGGGCCGTCGGTGTAGCCGAACACGTGCATGCCGCGCTTGACCTCGACACCGGGGGTGTCGCGCGGGACCAGGATCATGGCCTGCTGCTGGTGCCGCTCGGCCTCGGGGTTGGTCTTGCCCATCACGATGAAGATCGCGCAGTTCGGGTTCATCGCGCCCGAGGACCACCACTTGGTCCCGTTGATCACGTAGGAGTCGCCGTCGCGCTCGATGCGGGTGGCGATGTTGGTCGCGTCCGAGGAGGCGACGTCGGGCTCGGTCATGCAGAACGCCGAGCGGATCTCGCCGTCGAGCAGCGGCCGCAGCCACTGCTTCTTCTGCTCCTCGGTGCCGAACATCGCCAGCACCTCCATGTTCCCGGTGTCGGGCGCCGCGCAGTTGAGCGCCTCCGGGGCCAGGTGCGGGCTGCGGCCGGTGATCTCGGCCAGCGGCGCGTACTGCAGGTTCGTCAGCCCCGCGCCGTGCTCGGCGTCGGGCAGGAACAGGTTCCACAGCCCGGCCTTGCGCGCCTCGGCTTGGAGGTCGGCCACGATGGGCGTGCGCGCCCACTCGTCGGTGGCCTCCTCCAGCTGCTTCTCCAGCACGGCCTCGGCCGGGTAGACGAACTCGTCCATGAAGGACAGCAGCCTGCCGCGCAGCTCTTCGGTCTTGGCGTCGTACGCGAAGTCCATCAGTACTCCTTGATCGCGAGGAGGCCCTGGCGCACGAGCGGCAGGGTGAGGGCGCCGAGCTGGGAGAAGCCCGCGCCGACGGTCTTGCCGGTGGTGTAGCGGTAGTGGATGCCCTCGAGGATCACCGCGAGCTTGAAGTAGCCGAACGCGATGTACCAGCCGAGCCCCGAGATGTCGGCGCCGGTGCGGGACGCGTAGCGGGCCACCAGCTCGTCGGCGCTGGGGAAGCCGGGCAGCGAGGGGACGGTGCCGGTGATCGGGTCCTTGGCGAGGCCGAGGCCGTGCCAGTAGACGTGCAGCAGGCCGACGTCGGCCAGCGGGTCGCCCAGGGTGGCCATCTCCCAGTCGAGCACCGCGCTGATCCCCAGCGGCTCCTGGGTGACGAGCACGTTGTCGAGCCGGTAGTCGCCGTGGATGACCGTGGCCCGGCTCGACTCCGGCACCCGCTCGGCCAGCCGGTCGCGCAGGTCGTCGATGCCCTCCAGGTCCCGGCTCCGGGAGGCGTCGAGCTGCTTGCCCCACCGCGCCACCTGCCGCTTGAGGAAGCCCTCCGGGCGGCCGAAGTCGCCCAGCCCCACCGAGTCCGGGTCGACGGCGTGCAGGTCGGCCAGCACGTCGACCAGCCGCTCGGCCAGCGCCGCGGCGCCCGAGGGAGTGAGCCATTCGCACTGGCCGGGGTCGCGCAGCGCAACGCCCGCGACCTCCTCCATCAGGTAGAACGGGGCGCCCAGCACCTCGGGGTCGGTGCACAGCAGCTCCACGGCGGGCACCGGCACGGGCGTGTCGGCCAGTGCCGAGATCACCCTGTGCTCGCGGGTCATGTCGTGGGCGGTGGCCAGCACGTGGCCCAGCGGCGGGCGGCGCAGCACCCACCGGTCCTGCCCGTCGGTGACCCGGTAGGTCAGGTTGGAGCGGCCGCCGGGGATGAGCTCGCCGGTCAGCGGGCCCTTGCCGAGGTGGGCGGCGAGCCGGTCGAGGTCGAGGCCGGGCAACTCGGTCATGGCTTCACTCCCAGTCCCGCGAGCGCGGCGCGCGTGCTGTCGGCGTCGGTGTGCAGGAACGCGTGCAGGCCGACGGCCTTCGCGCCCTCCACGTTGATCTGCATGTCGTCGAAGAACACGCACCGGTCCGCGGGCAGCCCGACCAGGTCCAGGGTGTGCTCGAAGATGGCCGGGTCCGGCTTGCGCAGTCCGACGCGGCCGCTGATCACGAGCGTGTCGAACAGCTCCTGGAGCAGGTCCTCGGGATAGCCCTCGCCCCAGCTGTTGGACAGCAGCACCGTGCGGACGCCGGAGGCGCGCACCTCGCGCACCAGGTCGACCATGGCCGGGTCGGGCAGCGCGGTGCCGAACATCCGGCGCAGCAGCCCGGCCGCGGCGATCTCGCCGCCGTCGGCGGTGGCCAGCTCGGCGGCCAGCAGCAGCTCGAACTCCGGCACCGACAGCGCGCCGGTCTCCAGCCGGGCGACCGGGTTGTCCGGGGCGGCGTCGCGCCCCATCCAGCCGCGGATGGTCACCCCGTACCGCTCGCGGTCGATGTTCTCGGTCCGCAGCCAGTCCTCGACGAACCGCGGCACCGAGACCGTGAGCACGCCGCCCCAGTCCAGCACCACCGCGTCGATCTGCCGTTCATCCTCGTTGCCCACGGCCGCGAGCATACCGACCAGTTGGTATGTCGGCAATGGGAACCCCTATTCCGCACGGGTCAGGTATCGGGGAAACCGAGGGGCGCTCTTGTGCTTGCGTGGGGGTGAGCGACATGTCCGACGTACCCGTGCGGCAGGAGGCCGCGTCGATGGTGGCGGCCGGGGAGCAGGCGCTGCACGTCGAGGGTGACCTCACGGTCGCGCGCGACCTGTTCGCCAAGGCCTACGGGCTGGCCGAGCAGGCCGCCGACGCCGAGCTGATGGCGACCGCCGCGATCGGCCTGGGCGGGCTCTGGGTGCACGAGCACCGCACCGCGGCCGACGCGGCCTCCGTCGAGGCCCAGCAGCGCTCGGCGCTGGCCAGGCTCGACCCCGCGTCCTCGCTCGCGCTGCGGCTGCGGGCCAGGCTCGCCGCCGAGGCCGACTACCGCGCGGTGCGGTCGGACACGGTCCTGCCGATCGTCGAGGAGGCGCGGCGCGCGGGCGACCCGAGGGCGTTGGCCGAGGCGCTGAGCGTGGCCCACCACTGCCTGCTCGGTCCGCGGGACGCCGACCTGCGGCTGCTGCTGGCCGAGGAGCTGCTGCGGGCCGGGTCGCGCACCGGCCGCCCCAGCGACGTGGTGATGGGGCTGCTGTGGCGGACGGTCGACCTGTTCCTGCTCGGCGACCCGCACGCCGAGCGGTCGCTGGCCGAGCTGTCCGGCTCCGAGGCGGCCGAGCGCAACGGGGCCGTCTCGTTCGCCCGCGTCGGGATGCAGGTCATGCTGCACATCCGCGGCGGACGTCTCGACGAGGCCGAGGCGCTGGCCCACGAGTGCGCCGCGCGCGGCCGGACGACCGGGGACGCCGACTACCTCGGCTGGTACGGCGCCCAGCTGGTCGCGGTGCGGTGGTACCAGGGTCGGGTCGGTGAGCTGGTGGGTGTGCTGGCCGACATCGTCAACTCCCCCATGCTCAGCGCCAACGACGAGGCGTTCGTGGCCGGGCTGGCCGTCGCCTCGGCCACCGCCGGCGACACCAGGATGGCCCGCGGTGCGCTGGCCAGGCTGCGCGGTCCCGGCCTGGACCGGCTGACCCGGTCCAGCACGTGGCTGTGCGCGATGAACGGGGCAGCGGAGGCCGCCTGCCTGCTCGGCGACACCGACACCGCCGCGCAGGTCTACGCCCTGGTGCTGCCCTACGCGCGGCTGCCCGTCATGGCCAGCCTCGCCGCCGCGTGCTTCGGGTCGGCCCAGCACACCCTGGGGGTGGCCTCGCTCGCGCTCGGCGAGGTCGACCGGGCGGTGGTGCACTTCCGGACGGCGGTGGAGCACAACAACGCGCTGGGGCACTGGCCCGCGGCGGCGGTGTCGCGGCACCGGCTGGCCCAGGCGCACGGCCTGCGCGGGGAGACGTGGGCGGCCACGTCGGAACGGGCCGCCGCGACGCGCGAGGCGGCGGCGTTGGGGATGGTGCTGCCCGAGACCGAGCGCCGCGCGCTGGTGTGCACCAAGACCGGCAGGCAGTGGATGGTCGAGCTGGGCGGGCGGTCGGTCGTCGTGGACGACTCGGTGGGGATGCGGTACCTGGCGACGCTGGTGGCGAACCAGGGCACGGAGATCGCGGCCATCGACCTGACCGAGGGCGGGGTGGCCGAGGAGCGGTCCGCGCAACCGGTGCTCGACGAGGAGGCGTTGCAGCAGTACCGGCAGCGGCTGCGGGACCTGCGCGAGGAGATCGAGGACGCCGAGGCCGCGCACCAGGAGGTCAGGGCGGCGCAGCTGCGGGCCGACGCGGAGTGGCTGGCCGACGAGGTGCGGGCGGCGACGGGGCTCGGTGGGCGGACGCGGCGGTTCGCGGACAACCCGGAGCGGGCCCGGATCGCGGTGGGCAAGGCGATCCGCAGGGCGGTGGACCGGATCGGGGCCGCGGACGCGGTGCTCGGCGAACACCTGCGCGGGTCGGTGCAGACCGGGATGCGGTGCTCCTACCGGGGGTAGCCGACCGCGCCGCGTGGAACGGGGTGGAACGGCCGTGTCACGCCGTACCGGGTGGAAGTGGATCATCCGGAAGGCGGGGGAATGCAGGGTGGGGACAAGACCGCGCAGGTGCTGGCGGTCACCAGGGGTGGCGGGCTCTACCACGCCGAGGGGTCGTGGGCGGGGTTCGGGAGGATCGGCACGGGGCACCACGGGCCGGTGGCCGGGACGGTCGGCGCGGTGGTCGCCGACCGCCTGCACGCCGTCGCGGTCACCAGGACCGGCGGTCTGCTGCACGCCGTGCGCGGGTCGGGCGGGGCGTGGGGGCGCTTCGCCGACGTGAAGAGCTACACGGGCAACCCCGGAGCGGTGGCGGACGTGGCCGCGACCTCGGTGGACGACGGGCTCGCGCTGGTGGTGCGGACCGCGACCGGCGGGGTCTTCGGCACGACCCGCCGCGACGACGGGTCGTGGGCGGGGCTGGCCTACCTCAAGGGGCTCGCCGGTGATCCGGGGTTCGTCACGGACCTGGCGGTCGCGGCGGCGGGTGGTGGCCTGCACGTGCTGGTCGCCACCAACCGGGGGCGGCTGTGCCACGCGATCCGCCTGCCCGACGGCTCGTGGCGGCCGTTCCGCGACGTCGGCCCGCACGACGGGAGGGTGGCCGCGGCCGGGGTGGGCGGCGAGGTGCACGTGCTCGCCCACGCCGTGGACCGGGTGGGCCACCTGGTGTGGCGGGCGGACGGCACGTGGAGCGACGGCGCCGAGGTGGATCCGGGCGCCCCGGTGGCGGACCTCGCGGCGGCGGGCGTCGGGGACGACCTGCACGTCCTGGCCACGACCGCCGCCGGGCGCCTGGTCCACGCGGTGCGCTACGCCGACGGGTCGTGGGCCGGGTTCGCGGCCACGGGCGAGCCGGACCGGGTGGCCAGGGCGAGCATCACCTGACGCGGACGGCGGGGCGGGGTGTCACCAGCCGTCCGGCGGGGTGATCGCGGTGGCCGAGGCCAGCGGGTTGGGGACCTCGCCCTTGGGGCGCACCGACCGGTGGTTGGCCTGCTCGGCGTACCCGGTGACCAGCAGCCGGTCGCCGTTGAGGGGGTAGTGCGGGAACGAGGGGCCGAGCAGGTCGGCGGCGTCGATCCGGTCGGCGTGCCGGGGGAAGCGGCGGCGGTAGGACTCGACCTCGCCGCGCACCCGGTCCCACAGCCGCGCCCGCGGCAGCAGCAGGTCCAGCGGCTGGCCGACGCCGACGAGGAAGGCGTTGACCAGGTAGGCGCGCAGCGCGGGCCAGGTGCGGCGGGGCAGGACGGGGTCGTGCTCGTCGGGTTCCGGGCCGCGTTCGGGCACCGGGGCGAGCGACAGGCTGACGTCGTCGATCAGGTCCTTCACGGCGATCCGCGCGGGCAGCCCGTCGGCGCCCTCGACGACCATGATGTTCTGGCCGTGCGGGTTGACCGTGATGCCGTAGTGGAACAGCAGGTGCAGCAACGGCCGCAGCAACGCCTTGAGCAGCGCCGACACCCACTCGCCCTGGTCGACCCCGGAACGCGCCACGAGCTCGGCGACCAGCGCGTGGCCGGAGGAGTCCACGTGCAGCACCGCGGCCAGCGGCCAGACGCGTTCACCCGCGGCCAGCCGGGGCTCGACGGGTTCGCGCCACACGCAGGCGAGCGTCTCGCGCAGCCGGTAGGGGGACCCGTCGATGGCGGACATCCTCGGGTGCTCCACCGCGACCGAGGCGATCTCGCCGAGCAGCTCGGTCCCCCACCGCGCCAGCAGCTCGTCGGAGGCCCACACCCCCTTGAGCCACTGGGTCACGACGGGGGCGGCCAGCGCGATCTCCGGCAGCACCCCGCGCCACACGGTGGTGTTGAGGATGCGCAGCGGCAGCTTCACCTGGCAGCGGTCGGCGCGGTCGGTGTTGGACAGGGTGCGGATCGACTGGGTGGGCAGGTACTCGTCGGGGGCCTCCCCCAGCGGCACGATCCGCTCCGCGGCCACCTCGGGCGCCCACATCGTGCGCACCACGTTGTCCAGCTGCCACGGGTGCGCGGGCATCCACACGTAGGCGTCGGGATCCAGGCCGCGCTCGCGCAGCACGGCGGTGAACGCGGCGACGGTCTCCGGGCCGAGCTCGGCCTCGCGCAGCCCGTGCTCGGACAGGGACGGGACGGCGCGGAACTCCCCCAGCCCGCGGTGCACCGCCAGCCACGGCAGCCGCAGCGGTCGCCGAGACTCCGGGGCGTAGGCGGCGACGTCGGCGGCGGAGAACCCGATCCGCCCCTTGTTCGCCACCAGCCGCGGGTGGCCGGTGAGGTGGCCCTCCAGCTCGCCGTGGTCGAGCTTCGCCAGCTCGGCGACCGGCCGAGCCGACGCCGCGAGGGCGACGTCGGCGGCCAGCGTCGCGGTGATCTCCACCAGGTAGTTCGCCAACGTCGTGGGCGCCACCCCCAGCACCGGGCCGACCTCGGCCAGGAACAGCTGCACGTCGTCGGCCGGGCGGTCGGCGCCGAAGCCGTGCGGGCCCACCGGGAGCCTGCGCAGCGACGCCGGGTCCACCGCCCAGCCGCCGAACGCCCCGCGCGCGGCGGCGAAGGCGTACCGGGCGGCGGGCAGGTCGAGCCGGTAGCCGTCCCCGTCGGGTTCGGGCGCCAGCAGCGACTCGAACGCCAGCTCGCCGACCAGCTTGGCCAGCAGGGCGGTGGACGCGGTGCTCCACCGCATCGGCACACGGCTCATGGACACCTCTCCGGTACGAGACCAAGATCAGTGTTCCCCGCAGGCGCCGGTTTCCGCTACGGGCTCATGGCGTGGTGCTCGGCACTGCCGCGAGCAGCCTGCGGGTGTACTCGTGCCGCGGGTCGAGCAGCACCTGGTCCACCGCCCCCTGCTCGACCAGCACGCCCTCGTGCATCACCGCGACCCGGTCCGCGATGCTCCACGCCAGCCCCAGGTCGTGGGTGATGATCAGCGCCGCCAAACCCAGCTCGCGGCGCAGTCCCAGCAGCAGCGCCAGGATCTCGCCGCGCACCGACGCGTCGAGCGAGGCCACCGGCTCGTCGGCCACCAGCAGCCTGGGCCCCAGCGCCAGCGCCCCCGCGATGACCACCCGTTGCCGCTGACCGCCGGACAGCTCGTGCGGCAGCACCGGGAAGAACGACTCGGGCGGCCGCAGCTCGGCCTTGGCCAGCGCGTCGGCGACGAGCGCGGCCTCGTCGCCGGGCACCTTGTGGATGCGCAGGCCCTCGGCGACCGACTCGTACACCGAGTGCCGGGGGTTCAACGCGCTGGTCGGGTCCTGGAGCACCAGCTGCACCTGCCGCCGGTACTCCCGCAGCCCCTTGGCCGACCTCGGCAGCTCCTCCCCCTCGAACAGCACCCGCCCGGAGGTCGGCGCGCGTAGGCCGAGCAGCGTGCGGGCGGTGGTCGTCTTGCCGGAGCCGGACTCGCCGACCAGCGCGACGATCTCGCCGGACCCGATCTCCAGGTCCACGCCCTTGACCGCGTGCACCACGCCGCCGCGGCCGCGGTAGTCCACCGACAGGGCCTCGGCGCGCAGCAGCGGTGAGGACTCGCGCACCTCGTCCGGCTCGACCTGCCGGAACGCCGGGTCGCCGACCACGGGGAACGCCGCGGCCAGTGCCCGGGTGTGCGGATGGGTCGGGGAGGCGATCACCTCCCGTGCCGGACCCTCCTCGACGATGCCGCCGTGCCGCATCACCGCGAGCCGGTCGCACGTGCTCGCGAGCACCGACAGGTCGTGGCTGATCATGACCAGCCCGATGCCCTGCTCGGCGACCAGCCTGCTGAGCACGCCGAGGACCTGGGCCTGCACGATCACGTCCAGCGCGGTGGTCGGCTCGTCGGCGATCACCAGCCGCGGGTCGCACGCCAGCGCCATCGCGATCATGATCCGCTGCTTCTGCCCGCCGGACAGCTCGTGCGGGTAGGAGCGCGCCTTCGCGGCGGGCAGCTCGACCTGGTCGAGCAGGTCGGACACCTTCGCCTTGCCGCCGTGCAGGCGGATCGGCTCGGCGATCTGGTCGCCGACGCGCCGCACGGGGTTGAGCGCGTGCATGGCGCCCTGGAACACCACCGACGCCTGCGCCCAGCGCACCGCCCGCAGGCGGCCCCACGACATGGTCGTGACGTCCTCGCCGTCGAGCAGGATCTCCCCCTCGACGCGCGCGGACTTGGGCAGCAGCCGCAGCACGGACATCGCCACGGTCGACTTTCCGCACCCCGACTCCCCCGCCAGCCCGAGGGTCTGCCCCGCCTCCAGGGTGAGGTCGACGTCGCGGACGGCGGCGACCTCACCGCGGTCGGTGCGGTAGTGCACCCCCAGACCGCGCAGTTCCAGCAGCGGGCTCACCGGTCTCCCCTCAGCCTCGGGTTCAGCACCGTCTCCAGCGCCCGCCCGACCAACGTGAACGCCAGCACGATCACCACCACGCCCAGGCCGGGCGGCAGCAGGAACCACCACGCCCGCTGCGACACCGCGCCGTGCAGGTTCGCCGCGCGCAGCATCGACCCCCACGACACCATCGACGGGTCGCCCAGCCCCAGGAACGACAGGGTCGCCTCCGCCACGATCGCGTTGGCCACCGTCAGCGTCGTGTTCACGAACACCAGCGGCAGCACCGCGGGCAGCACGTGGCGGCCGATCACGTGGACGTGCCCGCCGCCGAGCACCTTGGCGCGCTCGATGAACGGCCGCGCCTCCACGCTCAGCGTCTGCGCCCGCACCAGCCGCGCGGTCGACGCCCACGACGTGACGCCGATGGCCAGCACGATCGTCCCGATCCCCCTGGGCAGCACCGTGGACAGCGCGATGGCGAGCACCAGGGAGGGCAGGACCAGGAAGAAGTTCGTCACCCACATCAGCCCGGCCGACAGCCACCCGCCGAAGTGCGCGGCGGTGACGCCGACCAGGGTGCCGATCGCCACCGACAGCACGGTCGCGGTCAGCCCGATCAGCAGCGAGATCCGGCTGCCCCACCACGTCAGCAGCAGCACCGACCGGCCGGTGTGGTCGGTGCCGAACCAGAACTCCGCGCTGGGCGACTGCCACCGCTGCCCCGCGGCCTTCGTCACGTCCAGCCCGGACGCGTCGGTGACCAGCGGCGCGAGCAGCGCCAGCACCACCACGACACCGAGCACCACCAACCCGGCCAGCCCGCCGCGGTTGCGGGTGAACTCCCGCCACGTCGAGCCGACCGCCGCCCGGCGGCGCTGCCACACGATGCTCGTCACGACGCACGCACCCTCGGGTCGAGGACCTGGTAGAGCAGGTCGGCCAGCACGTTCATCACGATCACCGAGCCCGCCAGCACCACGAACGTGCCCTGCAGCAGCGGCAGGTCCGGCCCGGCGAGCGCCTCGTAGGTCAGCAGGCCCAGGCCCGGCCAGGAGAACACCGTCTCCACGGTGATCGCCCCGGTCACGACCAGGCCGATGTGCAGGAACACCAACGTCACCGTGGGCAGCAGCGCGTTGGGCACCGCGTGCCTGCGCCGCACCTGGTCGTCGCGCAGGCCCTTGGCGCGCGCGGTCGTCAGGTAGTCGGCGTTCATCTCCTCCAGCAGCGAGGACCGCATCACCAGCTGGTACTGCGCGTAGACCACGGCGATCAGGGTCAGGCACGGCAGCACCATGTGGTGCGCGACGTCGAGCGCCTGGGACCAGAAGTCCGGCGGGGTGCTGGAGAACCGCATCCCGCCGCTGGGGAACAGGTTCCCGGTGACCATCGACAGCAGCATCCCCAGCCAGAACGCGGGCATCGCCCACCCGACCAGCGCCACACCCGTGGACGCCCGGTCGAACGGGCTGTCGCGCCGCCACGCGCCGCGGATCCCCAGCCACAGGCCCAGGGTCACCGCGATCAGCGTCGAGGTGCCGACCAGCAGCAGCGTCGGGCCGACCCGTTCGCCGATCAGCTCGGCCACCGTGCGCCGGTAGAACAGCGAGGTGCCCATGTCGCCGTGCAGCAGCCCGCCGACGTACTTGCCGAACTGCTCGACGATGGGCCGGTCGTAGCCGTGCAGCGCCCGCAGCTCGGCGATCTGCGCCTCGTCGACCTGCCGTCCCCTGGTCATCGTGACCGTCGGGTCGCCGGGGATCAGCCGGAACAGGAAGAACCCCAGCACCACCACGGCCGCGAGGCTGACCAGGGCGCCGCCGACCTTCCCCGCGACGTGGCGCAGCAGACCGCTGCCGCCGCCCCGTCGCGGGGAGGGCCGGACCAGGGGTGGAGCCGTCACTCGCGGTCCCCTGCGGTCGCGCCGCGGCGCCTGGCCAGCAGCAAGACCCCGCCGACCACCAGCAGGACCACGACCACGATCCCGGCGATCAGCAGCCCGCTCGGACCGGACGAGGCCGCGCCCGCCGCCGCGACGGGCACCGCGCCGTAGTAGCCCCACATCCCGTTCTGGGCCATGATCACGCCACCGGGGTCGGGCTGGATCGTGAAGCTCGCGAACGTGTCGTTGCGGTAGGCCTCCAACGAGTTGTCGTGCCCGAGGATGATCGCCGGGACCTCGTCGTAGAACCGCTGCTGCATCTGCTTGACCAGCGCCGACCGCTTGGCCGGGTCCAGCTCGGCGCCCTGCTTGGCGTAGAGCTCGTCGTAGGTCTTGTCGCAGAAGAAGGTGTCGGTGGTCCCGCTCGTGGTCGGCGACTCGGGCCGCGAGTCGCAGGTGTGCAGCGACAGGATGAAGTCCGGGTCGGGGTTGGTGCCCCAGCCGGAGAAGATCAGGTCGAACTTGCCCGCGACGCCCTGCTCGTCGAGCAGCGTGTCCGCCACCAGCTGCACGTCCACCGCGATGCCGATGTCGGCCAGCGAGCTCTTGATGTACTCACCCGCCTGCTCGTCGTAGGCGCGGCTGGTGTGCCCGACCAGCCTGAGCTTCAACGGCTTGCCGTCCGCGCCGACCCGGATCCCGTCGGACCCCTTGGGGTAGCCCGCCTGGTCCAGCTCGGTGTTGGCCGCGGCCGGGTCGAACGGGCGCACCTTCTCCGGGGTGAGGTGGTAGTCGGGGAACACCGGCGGGATCGGGCCGGTGCCGCGCTCGGCGTACCCGCCGTTGACCCGCGCGATGATCGCGTCCTGGTCGATCGCCTTGGCGATCGCCTGGCGCACCTTGACGTCCTTGAGCGCCGGGTGCCCGTCGCCGATCGGCTCACCGGTCTTCGTCGCGGCGCCGGAGTTGAGCACCAGCTCGTTGAAGCGCCGCCCCTGCGCCTTGTTCAGGGTGATGCCGGACTTGCCCTTGAGCGAGTCGAACTGCGCCGGGCCCATCCGGTTCACCAGGTCCAGCTCGCCCTTGTCCAGGGCCTGCACCGCCGCGTCCACGGTCTTGTAGTAGATGAAGTGCAGCTCGTCGTACTTCGGCGCGCCGCGCCAGTACTCCTTGTTGGCCTTGAACTTGATGAACTCGTTGGCCCGGTACTCCGAGAGCACGAACGGGCCGCTGCTCACGCTCGGCGTCACGTCGTTCTTGTAGTCGGCGATCTTCCCGACGCCCTTCCACACGTGCTCGGGCACGATCGGGACGTCCAGCGCCAGCATGCTCGCCTGCGGCACCTTGGTCTTGATCACCACCGTCCGGTCGTCCGGCACGGTCACCGACTCGAAGTTCGCCACGAAGCTGCCGTTCGCGGTGGCGGCGTCCTTGTCGGTCATCATCAGGTTGTAGGTGAACCCGACGTCCTTGGCCGTGATCGGCTGGCCGTCGGACCACTTCTTGCCGTCCGGGACGGTGAACGTCCAGGTCAGGTTGTCCGCCGACTTCTCCCACGACTTCGCCACCCCCTCGACGGGGCGCTGGTCCTTCGCGTCGTAGGCGGTCAGGTAGTCGTACATCAGCCGCCCGACCTCGGTGCTCGCCTGGTAGGTGGCGAGGAACGGGTTGAGCGAGTCGACCTGCTGGATGATGGCCACCCTCAGGGTGACCGGCTGCTGGGCCTGGGCCGCCGGGGCCAGCGGCGACGCCACCAGTCCCACCGCCCCCACGACCGAACCGAGACGTCGCAAGATCCCCACTGGCACTACCTCTCCCCAGAGCTGCCGCACGAAAGTAACCGTTTACCCCAATATCTCGACAAAGACCACCCACCCAATAGCCTGGGGGGCATGCGGATCATGATCTCGGCGGACATGGAGGGCGCCACGGGCGTCACCTGCCCCGCCGACGTCCAGCCCGGTACCGAGCAGTGGCAGCGCTTCCGCCGGCTGTTCACCGGCGACGTCAACGCCACCATCGCCGGACTCGCGACCGACGTGCTGGTCAACGAAGCCCACTCCTCCCAGCGCAACCTCCTGCTGGAGGACTTGGACACGCGTGCTCGCATGCTCACCGGTCGTCACAAACCGCTGTCGATGATGCAGGGTATCGACACCGGTGTTCACGGTGTGGTGTTCCTCGGTTACCACACGGGAGCGGGCGAGGACGGCGTGCTGGCCCACACCTACCTGGAGAACTCGATCACCCAGGTCCGCCTGGACGGGGTGCCCGCGAGCGAGGGCAGGCTCAACGCCGCGATGGCCGCCGAGCACGGCGTGCCGGTGCTGCTGGTGACCGGTGACGACAAGACCTGCGAGGACGCCGCCGACTACGCGCCGCAGGCCGAGCTGGTCGCCGTGAAGGAGTGCGTCAGCCGCTACGCCGCCATCTGCGACCCGCCCGAGGTCACCGCCGAGCGGATCACCGCGGCGGCGAAGCGGGCCGTCCTGCGGGCCGGGCGCGTCGAGCCGGTGACCGGTGAGCACTGGGTCGAGGTGGACTTCGACGCCACCCACCTGGCGCACGCCGCCGCGGTCATCCCTACGGTGGAGCTCATCGGTGTCCGCACGGTCGGGTTCGACGCGGCCACCATGACCGACGCCATGAAGGCGTTCAAGATCGTCACCAACGTCGCGGCGGGTGCCGTGGAGGATGTGTATGGCTGAGGACGTCGTCGACCTGTGCGCGTCGCTGATCAGGCTCGACACCACCAACCGCGGTGGCGGCGACGCCGAGGGCGAGCGCGAGGCCGCCGAGTTCGTGGCCGGGCACCTGTCCTCGCTCGGCGTCGAGCCGACCCTGGTCGAGCCCGCGCCGCGCCGGACCAACGTGGTGGCGCGCGTGCCCGGCTCCGACCCGGCGCTGCCCGCGCTGCTGGTGCAGGCGCACCTGGACGTGGTGCCCGCCGACCCGGCCGAGTGGGCCGTCCACCCGTTCTCCGGCGAGCTGCGCGACGGCTACCTGTGGGGACGCGGCGCGGTCGACATGAAGGACATGGTCGCGATGGTGCTCTCGGTGCTGTCGACCTGGTCGCGGGAGGGCAGGGGGCCTCGCCGCGACGTCGTGCTGGCGTTCGTCGCCGACGAGGAGGACCAGGGCGAGTTCGGCGCGCAGTGGCTCGTCGACCACCACCAGACCCTGTTCGCCGACTGCGGGGCCGCCATCAGCGAGTCCGGCGGCTACTCCTACCGGGTCGGCGACAAGCGGGTCTACCCCGTCGGCACCGCGGAACGCGGCACGTCCCACCTCAGGCTCACCGCCCGCGGCCGGGCGGGCCACGGGTCGCGGCGCAACGACGACAACGCCGTGGTCACCCTCGCCAACGCCCTGTCCCGGCTGGCGGCCCACCGGCACCCGGTCCGGCTGACCCCGACCGTGCGGGCGTTCATCGAGCGGACCGGCGAGGCGCTGGGCGTCGAGGTCGACCTCGACGACGTCGACGGCACCCTGGCCAGGTTCGGGCCCGCGGGCGCGCTGGCCGAGTCGACGGTCCGCAACAGCACCACGCCGACCATGCTGTCGGCCGGGTACAAGGTCAACGTCATCCCCGGCACCGCGACCGCCCAGGTCGACGTGCGCACGCTGCCGGGCACCGTGGACGAGCTGATGAGCACGATCGACGACCTCATCGGCCCGAACGTCACCCGCGAGTTCCTGGAGCACCTGCCGCCCGTGCAGGCCCCGATCGACTCGCCGTGGTTCACCGCGATGGCCGACGCGCTGCGCGCGGAGGACCCGGAGGCGATCGTCGTGCCGTACTGCATGGGCGGCGGCACCGACGCGAAGGCGTTCAGCACCCTGGGCATCGACTGCTACGGCTTCGCCCCGCTGCTGCTGCCCGAGGGCTACGACTACCGCGCCATGGCCCACGGGGTCGACGAGCGCGTCCCGGTGGAAGGGCTGCGGTTCGGCGCGCGCGTCCTGGACCACCTCCTGTCCCGTTAGACCTGGTCTCAAAACTTAAGGGTGCGTCACTGCGTAACCTGCCGGTCCTGGTCGTCGATCGTGGGCGGTCATGGCGAAGACGACGCAGCAGCGGCGGGTCGAACGCACCACGCCGGCCGCAGGAGGCCGCAGCCGCGTTGCCGACGGCACCGTCGACGGGGATGGACGAGCACTCTCGTCGGGAAGTGATCAGCCATCGGTGGGGCCGCCTCGTCAGAGGCGTTCGACGCGGTCGGCCTGCGGGCCCCGGTCGCTCTGGCGCACCGCGTACCGGACCCGGTCACCCTTCTGCAGCGGCTCCGACCCCATGATCACGGACACGTGGGCGAAGAGATCGTCGCCGCCCGCGTCCGGGGTGATGAAGCCGAAGCCGCGGTCGCCGTCGTAGCGCGCGACGACGCCCTCGCCGCCTCGTACGGGCACGTCCCGCGCGGCCGGCCCCGCGGCCGCGGCAGGTGCCGACCGCCGCGGCGCCGTCGTCCGGGGCTCGGCACCCCGGACCAGCTGCACGTCACGGGCCTGCGGGCCCTTGTCTCCACTAGCAACCTCGTAGGCGACGCGGTCACCCTCCGCGAGCCACGTCAACCCCTCGGCCAGGGCCCGGACGTGGACGAAGACGTCCCCGGCGCCGGAGTCGGGGTTGATGAAGCCGAAGCCCTTGTCCTCGTCGTACCAGGCCACCGTGCCGTCGGCACCGTCCGAGATACCAGCCGCAGCGGGCGAGCCCGCCCCTGCTCCCAGCGGGATCACGTGCCCGGCCTGCGGGCCGCGCTCGCCTTCGACGAGCAGGAAGGCAACCCGCTGCCCCTCGGTGACCACGCCGCCGGTCACGATGGCGGAGCTGTGCACGAAGACGTCGGCGCCGCCGCCGTCCGGCGACGCGAAGCCGTAACCCTTGCCCGGCTCGTACCAGTTGACGGTGCCGAGCAGGCCCACGGCGCTGCCGGTGGCCGCATCGGCGGTGACGCGAACGCGCAGCGCCTGGGGCCCGCGGTCGTTCTCGCCGACCTCGAACACGACGGCCTGACCCTCGCGGAGCACTTTCGCGCCGCCGTCCCCGACGATCTCGGAGGCGTGCACGAACACGTCCGGCGAGCCGTCCTCGGGCGCGAGGAAGCCGAAACCCCGTTCGGCGTCGAACCAGCGGACGGTCCCTTGCGGCATCAATGGCTCCTGGTCGAGAGGGCGGGCACTGGCCCCCAGTCTCTCTGATCGACTTCCGGTCCGTCGGGCCGGGCCCACAGGCGGGCGGTGCGGAGCCAGGGGCGGGCCGTTGGTCCACCTGGCGACACGCCGAGTTTTGAGACCAGGTCTTGGGACGGGCTCCCCGACTCGGCCTTCCAGTATGCGGAAACACCACCTGCGACGCGGTGTACCCGTATGCCGTAATGACGCCTCGCCGCACCGACCGGTCCGCGGCGCGCCGTGACCTGGACGTCACCGGATCCGGGCCGCGTCCGGACGGCCACCCGGTGTCATCCGACCGAGGGAGGTAGGCCCGAAAGGGTGACCAGAGCGGTCCGAATCGTGCCCGGTTGATCTCACTATCCGCACACGCTGTCCGACCAGCGGAGGACGTAACCCCTGCAATACCGCCAATCACCCACTATAGTGATCACGATGAGTCACGTTTCGGAAGGCCTCGAGCTGCTCGGCAGAGCCGCGACCGAGGGTCTGATCGACCTCGTCGTGACCGAACGGGCACAGCAGGCGCCGGCGTGGACCGGCCCTGCCGACTACGCCGAACTGCTCGCGGTCCACGGCTCGCTGAGCTGCCACCGCGACTACGCGGGACGCACCCCGCGGTTCGCCGTGCTCGACGAGAAGGGCTTCGTCGCCCTCAACCGCGACCTGGTCCACCAGCAGCGCTTCGGCCTGTCGACCGACCACTTCGTCGGCTTCGCCGAGGCGGGCGACGACGCCGCCTGGTGCTTCGACGTGACCACCCCGGACTACCCGGTGTACTACGTGCACCGCGAGGAGCCGCGCTCGCGCCACCGGAACACCGGCGAGTGGGAGAACCCCGCCGACAGCACTCCGGACTTCCCCTCGTTCACCGCCTGGTTCACCGCCATGTGCGAGGCCTTCTCGTCCCCGCACCCTCCCCGGTGGTTCCCCTACCTCGGCGAACCGGGGCTCTCCTTCCCCTGACCCCTGCCCCGCGTTGCGAAACGGAACGTGTTCCGCTTAACTGAAACGGAACACGTTCCGCTTTCCCGTGAGACAGGACCGCCATGCCCTCCCGCGTCACCACCCCGTTCACCCGCCACTCCACCGCGTCCGACGTGGTCGAGGGCGTCGACCTGACCGGCCGCCGGATCGTCGTCACCGGCGCCGCCGCGGGCATCGGCGTCGAGACCGCCCGCGCGCTGGCCGCCGCCGGAGCCGAGGTCACCCTCGCCGTCCGCGACACCCTGGCGGGCGCCCGCGTGGCCGCGGACATCACCGCCACCACCGATGCCACCGAGGTGCACGTCGCCCCGCTCGACCTCGTCGACCTGGACTCGGTCGCCGCCTTCGCCTCCGCGTGGACCGGACCGCTGCACGTCCTCATCGCCAACGCGGGCATCATGGCGCCGCCGGAGACCCGCACGCCGCGGGGCTGGGAGCTGCAGTTCGCCACCAACCACCTCGGCCACTTCGCCCTGGCCCTCGGCCTGCACGACGCGCTCTCGGCGGCGGACGACGCGCGGGTCGTCTCCGTGAGCTCCGCGGGCCACCAGCGGTCACCGGTCGTCTTCGACGACATCCACTTCCAGCACCGCCCCTACGACGCCCTGGGCGCCTACGGCCAGTCCAAGACCGCCAACGCGCTCTTCGCCGTCGAGGCCACCCGCCGCTGGGCGGCCGACGGCATCACCGCGAACGCCCTCATGCCCGGCGCCATCGACACCGACGTCCTGCGCAACATGAGCCCGGAGATGGCCGAGGCGATGCGCGCGCACGTCGGCACCGGCGGGTTCTGGAAGACCCCGGCCCAGGGCGCGGCCACCTCGGTGCTGCTGGCCACGAGCCCGTTGCTCAAGGGCGTCGGCGGCCGCTACTTCGAGGACTGCCAGGAAGCCCTGCCCGCGACCGAGCGGCTCCGCGAGGGCGTCGCGCCGCACGCGCTGGACCCGGAAGCGGCGGCCCGGCTCTGGGAGGTCTCGCTGGACCACGTCCTGTCCTAGGACCTGCCTACCGCCGAGGCCGCAGCCCGTCCACGTCCGGCACCCGGTCGCGGTACGCGCCCTCCAGGAACGCGACGGCCCGCTCGACGTCCCCGATCGTCGACGCGACGCCGAACGACACCCGCACCGCTCCGCCCGTGGGCAGCCCGACGACGCCCAGGTACTCGTCCAGCGTCCGCACCTTCCGCAGCCGCCGCACCGACCGGACGTCCACCCCCAACGCGTCCTCCCCGGCTCCGGGGTTGCAGAAGCAGCCGGTGCGCAACGAGATCCCCGCCGCGGCGGACTCCACGGCCACCACCCGTTCGTCTACCACGCCGCCCGCGGGCGTCAGCACGTTGAACGCGACGGTGCCGCCGCGCCCGCGCACCTCCGACGGCCCGTAGATC
Source organism: Umezawaea tangerina (assembly GCF_003002815.1). Lineage (GTDB taxonomy): Bacteria > Actinomycetota > Actinomycetes > Mycobacteriales > Pseudonocardiaceae > Umezawaea > Umezawaea tangerina. The sequence continues at coordinate 40,682 of NZ_PVTF01000015.1, forward strand.
CGCACCATCGGCTCCCCGCCGCTGTGCCGCAGCCCTTCCAGCCGCTCCAGGAACCACCCGGTCAGCGTCCGGACCCGCGCCCCGATGGTGTCAACGCCGATCCCGGACACCCACTCCAGCCCCACCTCGACGTCGGGGATGCTCAGGAAGTTGACCGTCCCGTCCTCGAACGCCTCCACGCCCTCCGCCATGGCGTGCCACCGCGCCCGCACGCCGACCGCCGTGATCGTCCCTCCCGAGAACCACGGCCTGCGCAGCCGTGCCAACGCCTCCCGCCGGGCGACCAGGCAGCCGACCCCGGTCGGATAACCGAACACCTTGTACCAGCTGGCGACCACGAAGTCCGGCTTCACCACCGCCAGGTCCAACGGGTTGGTCGGCAGGAACGCCGCGGCGTCGAGCAGCACGTCGTACCCGCGCCGCCGCGCCAGGTCCACCCACTCCAGCGGGTGCCGCACCCCCGTGAAGTTGCTCTGCGCCGGGTACGCGAACAGCCCACGGCCGCCGCGCAGCGCGTCGTCGACGGCCTCGGTGGACACCCGCAGGTCCGGGACCCGCAACGGCACGTAGGTCGTGCGCGCGTGCCGGGCGCGGGCGAACTCCCGCACCCCGTTGATCGAGTTGTGGTTGTCCGATGTCAGCACCAGCCGCCTGCGCGGCCCGAACCGGTAGCCCTCCCCGACCAGCCGCGCGGCCGCCGTGGCGTTCGCGGTGAACACCACGGCGTACTCCGCGGGGTCGGCGCCGAAGTGGCGCAGGACCCTCGCCCGCGCGCTCTCCACGAGCCCGGTCGACGCCAGCGAGGTGGGGTTGACCGAGTGCGGGTTGCCGAACACCCCGTCGCGCAGCCGTTCCTGGTGCGCGCGGAGCTGGGCGCGCGCCGCCAGGCCGGAGCCGGTGTAGTCGAGGTAGGTGTGCCCGTGCTCGTCGAGGTAGTCGTACTCGGTGGCGCGCAACCGGTCCAACGTGCGGGTGCGCTCGTAGTCCGGGTACCGCCGGAGGAAGTCCAGTGGCTCCGACGGGCCCTGCGGACCGGTGCGGTCGGCTGCCATGCCCACCTCCGCCACGACGGGAACTCGATGTCGCCATGCTCATCAGGACCCGTGCGCGCGGACAACACCGGCGGCGATCAATGGCGTCTATTGGCCTGCCCGCGGCCGGTCCGGGTGCGGGCGGAGCGCGTCCACGACCAGCTCCAGGAGCGCGCCGGTCCGCTCCTGCTCGCCGCTGGCCGTCGTGGAGAGGAACACGCCGAGGAGCATCGCGCTGACGTCCTGGGCCGTCACGTCCGCGCGGAGCGTCCCCGTCCGCGCCCCCTCGGCCAGGATCAGGGCGATGGCGCCGTTGACGCGCTCCCGCGTGACGGGTGTCGCCATGCTGCCCGACTCCCAGCCCGCGCGCAGCGTGGTGATCATCCCCCGCTTGGTCGCGACGAACGCCGCGTAGCGCTTCATCCACGCGCGCAGGGCGGCCTCGGGCGGGAGCTCGGCCAGCAGGGCGGGGGCGGTGGCGGCGACGTCGTCGATCTCGGTGGCGTAGACGGCCTCGACCAGTGCCTCCCTGGTGGGGAAGTGCCGGTAGAGGGTGCCGATGCCGACACCGGCGTCGCGGGCGACCGACTCCAGCGCGACGGTGTCGTCGGTGGCCGTGAAGGCGTCCCTGGCGGCGGCGATCAGCTTCTCGCGGTTGCGCTTGGCGTCGGCGCGGGGCGCGCGGGCGGCGGCCGTCGTCCGGGCGCCGGAGGGCGGCGGTTCGGGCGGACTCAAAGCGGAGGCACCTCCGGTAGTGCTACAGTCGGACAAGCGGAGGAACCTCCGCCTTCCCCATCATCCCACGAGGACAGGACATCCATGCCTTCCACCGGTACCTCCTCCCCCGAGACGACCGCCACCGGCGCCCCGCGTCCCGGCGGTCCCGGCCTGCTCGCGGGCCGCACCGTGTCCCGCGTCGGCTACGGGGCGATGCAGCTGCGCGAGAACACCGACCTGGCCACCGGCGTCGCGATGCTCCGGCGCGTGGTCGAGCTGGGCGTCGACCACATCGACACCGCCGAGTTCTACGGCCCCGCCAACGAGTTCATCCGCGAGGCGATCCGCCCCGAGGACGGCGTCCTGGTCGCCAGCAAGGTCGGCGCGGACCCGGACCCCGGCGCGCCCGTGCCGCTCCGCCTCGCCCAGCGGCCCGAGGAGCTGCGGGCCAGCGTCGAGGCGAACCTCAAGAGCCTGGGCATGGACAGGATCCCGCTGGTCAACCTGCGCCGCACGGACGCCGGTCCCGGTGTGCGGGCGAAGGGCGACCAGGTCGTCGACCTCGACGACCAGCTGGCGACCATGGTCGCGCTGCGCGACGAGGGCAAGATCGGCGCGATCGGGCTCAGCGGCGTGTCCCTGGACGTCCTGCGCCGCGCGCTCCCGGCGGGCATCGCGTGCGTGCAGAACGCCTACAGCCTCGTGTCGCGCGACGACGACGAGATCCTTGCCCTCTGCACCGCCGAGGGCATCGCCTGGGTGCCGTTCTTCCCGCTCGGCGGCGACATCCCCGGCCTGCCGAAGGTGACCGACGAGCAGGTCGTCCTGGACGTGGCCGCGTCGCTGGGCAGCACGCCCATGCAGGTCGGCCTCGCCTGGCTGCTGCACCGCGCGCCGAACGTCCTGCTGATCCCCGGCACGTCGAACGCCGACCACCTCCAGGCCAACGTCGACGCGGGCGCGATCCAGCTCGACGCCGAGACCCTTGCCGCATTGAACGCCGTGCCCAGCCGCTCCGGGAACATCGTCCTCGGGTGACGGGGGCACTTCGAGTCGGTCGCGTTCATGCGGGAACCGGCCACGGGTGAGACCGCTCCCAAAATCTTGCCAAATCGGAAATTTTGCAAACTTGGCAAGTTTGGCTAGGGTGGTGGCATGGCGACAGAGGACGGCGGGCTGCGTGAGCGCAAGAAGCGCGAGACCCGTCTCGCGTTGAGTCATGCCACCATCCGGCTCTCGTTGGAACGCGGGTTCGACAGGGTGTCGGTGGAGGACATCGCGGCGGCGGCGAACGTCTCCGAGCGCACGTTCCGCAACTACTTCGCCAGCAAGGCGGAGGCCGTCGTCGCCACGCACGTCGAGCGCGGGCAGCGCATCGCCGAGGTGTTGCGGGACCGGCCTGCCGACGAGCCGCTGTGGGACTCGCTCGTCGTCGCCGTCACGGCGCAGTTCGAGCAGCCGACCGGCGACGGTGGCGACGAGCGGTTCCCCCCGGCACTGCGGGAGCTGCTCGCCGAGCCCGCGATCCAGCACGAGGTGTTCCGCGCCCACGCCCTGGCGCAGGACGAGCTGACCACCGCCATCGCCGACCGCACCGGCACCGACGCCGCGGCCGACCTGTACCCGCAGGTCGTCGCCGCGGTCGTCAGCACCGCGCTCGGCACGGCGATGGCGCACTGGAGCCGCGACCCCACCCGGTCGCTCGTCGCGTTGCTGCACGAGGTCTTCGACCAGGTGCGCGCCGGGCTGCCCGACCCGCGCTAGTCCTACCCCTCGAACACCGAGCCCGCTCGACGGGCTGTTCGGCATGCCGGAAAACGGAGGACCACCCAATGGATGTCGTCATCGTCGGCGGCGGACCCAACGGCATGATGCTCGCGTGCGAGCTCGCGCTCGGCGGGGTCCGCCCGGTCGTGCTGGAACGCCTGACCGAGCCCAGCGCGGAACCGCGGTCCAACGGGCTCGTGGGACAGGTCGTCCGCATGGTCGACCGGCGCGGGCTGTTCGAACGGCTCAGCGGTCAGCCCGGCCCGCCGCGGGCCAACAACGGCTACTTCATGTTCGCCGCGCTGCCGCTCGACCTGAGCCTGCTGGACGACAGCCCCGTCCACAACCTGCCCGTGCCCGAGCTCAGGACCGTGCAGGTGCTGGAGGAACGCGCGGTGGAGCTCGGGGTCGAGATCCGCCGCGGCCACGAGCTGACCGGTCTCATCCAGGACGACGACGGCGTCACCCTCACCGTCCGCGGCCCCGGCGCGACGACCTACGAGCTGCGGACCGGCTACGTCGTCGGCGCCGACAGCGCGCACAGCCCGGTGCGCAAGGCCGCGGGCATCGGGTTCCCCGGCGTGACGTACGACCGGAGCACCAGCCGCACCGTGCACGCCACCGTGCCCGCGGACCGGCTCGACCCCGCGACGGGCGCGCTGATCGTGCCCGGCCACGGCCCGGTCCTGCCGTTCCTGCCCGTCCGCACGGCGCGCGGCGGCTTCTCCTACGCGCCGCTGCCCGGCCGTCCGCCGCTGGTCGCCACAGTCGAGTGGGACGAGCCGGGGACCGACGAGCCGATGACCCTCGACGAGATGCGGGCCAGCGTCGCCCGCGTGCTCGGCGCCGACGTCCCGCTCGGCCCGCCACCCGGCGACGGTCCGCACCTGCTGCGCCGGATCAACGGCGGCAACACCCGTGTCGCCGACCGGTACCGGGACGGCCGGGTGTTCCTCGTCGGCGACGCGGCGCACGTGTTCGCCGCGGGCGGCACCGGGCTCAACGTCGGCATGCAGGACGCCGTCAACCTGGGCTGGAAGCTCGCGGCCGCGGTCACCGGCGGCGCCGACGTGCTGGACACCTACGAGACCGAGCGGCGTCCGGTCGCCGACCGGACGGTCACCTTCTCCCGCGCCCAGGCCGCGCTGCTCTCCCCCGGCGACGACGTCACCGGCCTGCGCGAGCTGTTCGGCGGGCTGCTCACCCAGCCGGGCGTGGTGCGGGTGCTCGCGGACCTCGTCGCGGGCGCGGACGTCCGCTACCCGGTCGACGAGGGCGCCCACCCGCTCGCGGGGTGGCCCGCGCCCGACCTGGACCTCCGCACGGCCGACGGCGCGGTCCGGCTCGCCAAGCTGGTCCGCCGCGCGACACCGCTGCTGATCGACCTCACCGAGGACGGTGGCCTCCACGTGGACGGCGTGGAGGTCGTCCGCGCCAAGGCCGACACCGAGGTCACCGCGCTCCTGCTCCGCCCGGACTCCTACGTGGCGTGGGCGTCGTCCGAGGCGCGCCCCGACCGGGACGGGCTGCGCGACGCCGCCCGGAGGTGGTTCGGCGTCCCGGTCAGCTCGTGACCCCGCGCTCGCGGCGGTAGGTCAGCGAGACCGAGCCGGTCGCCATCGTGTTGGCGCCGTCCAGCTTCCACGACGACGCCGGGACGCCCTCGTCGAAGAAGCGCAGGCCCTCGCCGAGGATCTCCGGCGCCAGGTGGACGCGCAGCTCGTCGACCAGGTCGGCCTTCAGCAGGGCGCGGATGACCGAGGCGCTGCTCAGCACGATGATGTCGCGGCCCGCCGCGGCCTTGAGCTCCCGGACCTCGCTCTCCAGGTCCTGCTTGGCGATCCGCGCGTTCTGCCAGGCCGCCTCGGTCAGCGTCGTGGAGAAGACGACCTTCTCGACCTGGTCCAGCCACAGCGCCATGTCGTGGCTGCGGCCCGACCCGTTCGGGTCCGCGGCCACCGACGGCCAGAACCCGAAGAACCCCTCGTAGTTGGAGCGGCCGAGCAGCACCGTGTCGGCCCCGCTCCAGACCCCGGCGAAGTACGTCGTCATCTGGTCGTGCACCGAGTGCTCGACCAGCCAGCCCATGTCCCCGCCGGGGCCTGCCGAGAAGCCGTCGATCGAGAGGGTCACGTTCGCGATGAGCTTCCGCTCGGTCATGTCGTCTCCAGTGCTCGTCGTCCGCTGTCGCCACGGGGACGAAGGCGGGTCGACGTTCTCGACATGACCGGGCGGATCTCCCGGAACTTTTTTCCGGCGAACTCCCGATGGCGGCTCAGGCCACGAACCAGACCCGCTGGATCTTCTCCTCGCCCACCTCGTACATGGCCACGGCCGAGCGGACGCCGCCGGAGCTGAGACCCGTCACCAGCTCCTGGTCGACCACGATCCGGCCGTGCACCATCCGCGACACGAGCTTGACGTGGAGGCCGGGGTTGGCGGTGAACAGCTCCTGGCACTTCACCCGGAACGCGGGTCCCGAGCGGTCGGCCATCACCTCGTTGCCGGGGAAGGTGAGCACCGGTACGTCGTCGACGAAGTGCTCGAGGAACCGCTCCAGGTCGAGGGCGTTGTAGGCGTCCAGCTGGCCAGCCACGATCTCCTCCGGCGACACACGACCCCTTTCGGCAACCGACCGTCGTCAGCGCGCGGCGGTATCTCAACTCGGTTGGACAGAGCGAGCCTGCCAGGCCGACCGGCCCCACGATGTGTGCCAAATGGACCTAATCGGCCGCCGCGGGGCCGGTGCGCACCGGCCCCGCGACCGGTAGTCAGGCCACCGGGGGCCAGGGCACCTCGGCGAGCACGGGGAGCAGCAGCTCCTCCTCGTGGTCGAGGTGCGCCCGCAGCTCGTCGGACAGCGTCGCCAGTGCCGCGCGGAACGGCTCGGGGTCCGCGGTCGTGATGTCGGCGAGCAGGGCGAGCAGGTCTGCCTGGACACGGGCCACCACGCGGTGCTCGGCGCCGAGCCGATCGAGCGCCCGCCCCAGGTGGGGGTGGTGTTCGCGGACGCCGGGGAAGACCGCGCCGTCCTCGCCGGTGTGGTGGAACGCGAGCGCGTCGCAGAACTCCAGGCAGTGCTTGCGCAGCTGCAGACCGAGTCCCAGTGCCGCGGTGGAGCCAGGAACGTCCCGTGCGGTGAAGTAGGCGTCGGCCTCGACGCGCACCTCGGCGAGCTGCGCGCGCAGCCGGCCGTGGACCTCGACCAGCTTCCCGGCGAACGTGGTGACCTCCGCCCTCGCCGGTTCGGAACGCCGAAGGACCACGACGGGCAGCGTGCGGCTCGTCTTGCCCTGGTAGTCGGCGTAGCCGGGCGCTACCGCGGTGACCCGCCCGAACAGCAGGTCGCGGCGGTCGTCCCCGGCGGCGGTCGCGACGGCGTCGAACACCTCGGTGCCGACCTCCACCCGCACGGTCGGGTGGGCGAGCAGGTTGTGGAACCAGGCGGGATGCCGGTCGGCTCCCCCGGCGGAGGCGACGACCAGCAGGTCGTCGCCGTCGCGGACGTAGCCGAGCGGGACGGTGTGCGCGGCGCCGGACCTGGCGCCGGTGGTGGTGAGCAGCAGCAGGTCGCCGCCGGCGAAGAAGCCGCCGACCTGGCCGCAGTTGGCGCGGAACTCGTCGATGACAGCGTGGTTGAAGGACATGTGGTGCGGGTGCTCCTGGGATGCGTCGTGACGTGGCTGACCGGAGGCGCGCGCCAGCTCGCCTACTGCACGAGGCGAGGGGTGCGCGCTGCGACGGTTACGTCGGACGCTGGGAGCTGAGTGCGGAACTCATGGCTGATCCCCGGGTGAAGGTGTCCGCCCGACGGCCGGCCTGCCCACAGCTCTTGGCCGGGGTCACGCGAACACGCGCCCATTAGAACGATCACCGGACCGCGCTGTCAAACGGGTCCGACCCCGGTCAGGTCGACGCGGGTGCGACCACGAGGGCGAGGATGCGGTCGAGCTCGGCGCGGTCCGCGGGCGACAGGGAGGCGAAGAGCTCGTCCTGCACGGCCCGGAACGAGCTGTCGAGGCGGGCGAGGACGTCCCGGCCCGCCGCGGTGATCTCCAGCCTGTTGCGGCGCGAGTCGGCGGGGTCCGGTCCGCGGCTCACGAGCCCGGCGTGCTCCAGCCCGACCGCCTCCTCGGAGACGCTCCTGCGGTCCATCCCGAGTCGGCGCCCCAGGTCGGCCTGGCTCGACGGCCCGAACTCCTCGATGACCGCCAGCACGCCGTAGGCGGCCTTCGACACGCCGAGCTCCGCCACCCGGTCCACCACGAGCTGGCCTGCTCGTGCCGCCGCCAGGGTGATCGCGTAGCTGGGCAGCGCGCGAAGCCGTGCGGGGGCCTCGCGGAAGTCCATGCGGCGAGACTAGACGACCGCTTCCGCGACGGCTACGTTGAGAACTCAACGTTGATTTCTCAACGCTGCGTTGCACACTCAACGAAGGACTGACGACATGGCGCACTCCCCCGACCTGGTGATCCCGCGGATCTTCGCCGCGATCGACGACCACCGCTTCGACGACCTCCCCGCCTTCTACACCGCGGAGGTCCAGGCCGAGACCGCGGTCGGACCCATCTCCGGCCGCGACCGGCTCGTCGCCACGCTGAAGGCGATCCACGAGCCGGTCCCCGTGCTCCAGCACCTCGTGACCGGCGTGATCGTCGACCAGGACGGGGAGGAGGCCGACGTCCGCGCCAACGTCGTGGCGACCTTCTGCGACGAGGAGCACCACCCCACCCTGGAGGGCGCCAGCGTCTGGCGCGGCCGCCTGAGCCGCGCCGACGGCGACTGGCGGGTGTCGGCGTTCAGCCTCGACCTCGTCTGGACCCGCGGCGCGATGCCCGCCGACTGGGGTGTGTCGGCCTAGCCGGAAAAATCTTCGCCGCCGTTGTCGATTTCCCCGGATCCCGTGTGTCGGAGGAGTGGCGGAAGTGCGCACGACGGAGGTGGAGGATCATGGTCGAGCAGTTCGAGGTGACCTGGGACGGCGTGCTGCCGGGCAGTCCGGGGCAGGTGTGGGACGCGCTCACCGCGAACACGGCGGGCTGGCTGTGGGAGATCCGGTACGAGCCGCGGCTCGGCGGTTCCGAGAGCGGCCTGACCGGTGCGGGCGGTGTCGTGACGGCGTGGGACGTGCCGGAGCACTTCGGCACGCGGGCGCCGGACGGCGACGGGGTCAACGACCTCGACTGGGTGCTGCGACCGCACGCCGAGGGCACGGCGCTGGGCATGCGGCACCGCGGGGTGTTCACCTCGGACGAGGACCTGCACGCCTGCCGGGTGCACACCGACTTCTACTACCACTCGCTCGGCCAGTACGTGGGCCACTTCGCCGGTCGCGCCGCGCGCTACGCGTCGGCCACCAAGCCGGTGACCGCGGGCGGGCTGGCGGTGGTGCGGTCGGCGTTGGGACTGGCCGACGTGGAGGTCGGTGAACGGGTGCGCCTGGCGCCCGCGGGGATGAAGCCGATCGACGGCGTGCTGGACTACGCCACCGACGTGTTCCTGGGAGTGCGGTCCGCCGACGCCCTCTACCGCGTCTTCGACCGCGGCGCGTGGGGCGAGGGCGTCTCGGTGGTGTGCCACCTGTTCGGCGAGGATGCCGACCAGGACGTGAGCGGCCGGGCCTGGACGGCCTGGCTGGACGAGGTGTTCCCGACCGGAGAGGTGGAGGGCTGATGGCCCGGTACGCGGTGCTCATCTTCGAGCAGGAGACCCCCAACGGCGTCGCCGACATCCCGCCGGAGGTGATGCGGGCGCACCTGGACCTGCCCGACCGGATCGCCGCCGAGGGCGGTCGGGTCGTCGCGGGGCTGGCGTTCGAGCCGACCTCGACGTCGACCTCCATCCGGGGTGACCTGGTCACCGACGGGCCGTTCGTGGAGACGAAGGAGGCGCTCGGGGGCGTGTTCCTCATCGAGGCGCGCGACCTGGACCACGCGTTGGCGCTGGCCGCGCTGACGCCGATCGTCAACGGCGGTGTCGAGGTGCGCCCGCTGGTGGACTTCCAGGTCGTGGAGCCGAGCTGAACGCGGTCGGGACGGCCGTCGCCGACGCGCACCGCCGCGAGTGGGCCTTCGTGCTCGCCGCGACGGTGCGCGTCACGCGCGACCTGGACACGGCCGAGGAGTCGGTGCAGGACGCGTACGTGGAGGCGCTGCGGGCGTGGACGCGCGACGGCGTGCCCGACCGGCCGGGCGCCTGGCTCACGACCGTGGCACGGCGCAAGGCGTTGAACGCGGTCCGCGGCCGCGAGACGTTGAAGGCGAAGCTGCCGCTGCTGCTGGAGCCCGAGGAGGCGGTGGTGGAGGCCGGTGACCCGGAGGTGATCCCGGACGACCGGCTGCGGCTGGTGTTCACCTGCTGCCACCCGGCGCTGTCGCGGGAGGCCCAGGTCGCGCTCACCCTGCGGCTGGTGTGCGGGGTGGCGACGGCCGACGTGGCGCACGCGTTCCTGGTGTCCGAGTCGACGATGGCCGCGCGGCTGACCAGGGCGAAGAAGAAGATCGCCGCCGCGCGCATCCCGTACCGGGTGCCGTCGGCCGAGGAGCTGCCCGCGCGGGTGGACGTGGTGCTGACCGTGATCCACCTGCTGTTCGCCACCGGGCACACCGCGCACTCCGGGCGCGACCTGGTGCGCGACGAGCTGACCGGCCGGGCGCTTGACCTGGCCCGGATGCTGCGCCACCTGCTGCCCGGCGAGCGGGAGGTCGGGGGTCTGCTGGCGCTGCTGCTGGTGCACCAGGCGCGACGGGCGACCAGGACCGACGCGGCGGGCCGGTTGCTGCGGCTGGAGGACCAGGACCGGTCGGCGTGGGACCGCGACCTGATCGCCGAGGCGGACCGGCTGGTGGTCGCCACCCTCAGCGCCGGGCCGCCCGGCCGGTTCGCCGTGCAGGCCGCGATCGCCGCGCTGCACGCCCAGGCGCCGAGCTACCCGGAGACGGACTGGCCGCAGATCCTCACCCTCTACGACGTCCTCGCGCGGCTCTGGCCGTCCCCGGTGGTGGCGCTCAACCGGGCGGTGGCGGTGGCGTTCGTGGCCGGGCCCGAGGCCGCGTTGGCCGAGGTCGAGGCACTGGAGCGGGACGGTCGGCTGGCCGGGTACCGGTACCTGCCCTCGACCAAGGCCGACCTGCTGCACCGGCTGGGCCGCGACGCCGAGGCGGTCGAGGCCTACCGGGCGGCGCTGGCGTTGAGCGACAACGCCGCCGAGCAGGAGTTCCTGGCCGACCGGATCGAGCGGATCGGCTAACGGCCCGCGCTCCGGACCGCGCCGATCCCGGCGACGACCACCAGCACGATCGCGGCGACGTCCGGGAGCGCGAGGCCCTGGCCGAGGACGACGTACCCGGCCAGCGCGGCGACGGCCGGGGCCAGGCTCATCAGGACGGCGAACGTGGACTGGCGCAGCGTGCGCAGCGACAGCAGCTCCAGCGTGTACGGCAGTGCGGAGGACAGCAGGGCGACGGCGGCGCCGAGCGCCAGCGTGACCGGGTGGAACAGGGCACCGCTCAGGCCGAGCGGGAGGCTGATCACCGCGCTCACGGCCATCGCCAGCGCGAGCCCGTCGGCCTTGGGGAAGCGGCTGCCCGCGCGGGCCGAGCACACGATGTAGGCGGCCCACAGCGCCCCGGCTCCCAGCGCGAACGCGGTGCCTACCAGGTCGAGGCCGTCGAACCCGCCGCGGCCGAGCAGCACGACCCCCACCAGCGCCAGGCCCGCCCACAGCCAGCTGGACGCGCGCCGGGACGTGACGACCGAGAGGACCAGGGGTCCGAGCACCTCCAGGGTGACCGCGGCGCCGAGCGGGATCCGGGCGATGGCCTGGTAGAACATCATGTTCATCACGGCCAGCGCCACGCCGAACACCACGACCACGGCCCAGTCCGCGCGCCGGTAGCCGCGGACCGCCGGGCGGCACACCGCGAGCATGACCACCGCGGAGATCGTCAGCCGCAGCGCCACCACGCCCAGCGCGCCCGCGAGCGGGAAGACCATCGCGGCCACCGCGGCCCCGAACTGCTGGGACAGGATGCCGCCGAACACCAGCCCGACGGAGGCGGTGCGGGGTGCGGCGGGGGCGGTCGGGCGGAGCGCGGTCGTGGTCACAACGTCACGCTATGGACGTCGCAGTGTCGCGTGAAATGCTTGTTCTCCAGCGGTTATGCTTGCCGGACATGACCGTCGAGCTGCGTCACCTGCGCTGCTTCCTCGCGATCGCCGAGGAAGCCAACATCACGCGCGCCGCGGCCCGCCTGCACGTCGGGCAACCCGCCCTGTCGCGCACGCTGCGGCAGCTCGAGGAGCACCTCGGGGTGCGGCTGGTCGACCGGTCCACCCATCACCTGCACCTCACCGAGGCCGGGCACGCGTTCCGCACGAGGGCGATCACCGCCGTCGCCGCGGTGGACGACGCGCTCGACCCGACCCGCGTGGGCACGTGGCCGTTGCGGCTGGGGCACGCCTGGGCGGCGCTCGGTGACCACACGACCGCGTTGCTGCGGCGGTGGCGCGAGACCCACCCGGACACACCGCTGGAGCTGCTGCGCATCTCCGAGCCGACCGCGGGCCTCGCCCGCGGCAGGACCGACGCCGCCCTGGTCCGCGGTCCGGCGCGCGGTCCGCACGCGCTGCTGCTGAACGAGCCGCGGCTGGCGGCCGTGCCGACCGGGAGCGACCTCGCCGGACGCGCGGAGCTGGCGCTGGCCGACCTGACCGACCGGGTGATCATCCTGAGCCCGCCGACCGGCACCACGACGGTGGCCCTCTGGCCCGCCGCGATCCGGCCTTCGGCGACCGCGGTCGTCGACAACACCGACGACTGGCTGGCCGCCATCGCCTCCGGTCGTGGTGTCGGCGTCACGACCGCGGGCACCGCCGGGATCCACGCCTACCCCGGCGTCACCTACGTCCCGCTCACCGACGCGCCACCCGTGCCAGTGCACCTGGTGTGGACCGACCCGCCCCGACACCCCGCCATCCCCGCCCTGCTCGCGCTCGCCCGCGAGGTCGTGGCGGGCTGAAACCCGGTTGCCCCTGACTAGGGCGCTCTGGTCAGCTTCGCCGATGGATGAACAAGCGGTACTCGCCGCGTTCGACGAGCAGGTCCGCAGGCATCCCAGCACCGACGGCCGCGTCGAGCACGACACCGACGTCATCCGCTCCTTCGGGCAGGGGTGGACCGGCGTGGAGTGGTCCTCCCTCGACGCCGCACGGGCCGACGGCGTCATCGCCGCGCAGATCACGGCGTTCGGCGCGCGCCCGTGGGAGTGGAAGCACTACGACTACGACGAGCCCGCCGACCTGCCCGCCCGACTGGTCGCCGCGGGCCTCACCCCGCAACCACCGGAGACCCTGCTCGTCGCCGAGATCGCCGACATGCCGTCGGACACCACCCCGCCCGACGGCGTGACCCTCGTGCCGGTCGTCGACCGGACCGGGATCGACGACCTGGTGGCCGTGCACGACGCCGTGTTCGGCGGCGACCACTCCCCCGTCGGCCGCGCCCTGCTGGACGGCATCACCAGCTCACCCAGCACGGTCGCCGCCGTCGTCGCCATGGCCGGAGCGACCCCGGTGTCCGCCGCCCGCGTCGAGTTCCACCCCGGCACCGACTTCGCGAGCCTGTGGGGCGGCGGCACCCTCCCGTCGTGGCGCGGCCGCGGCGTCTTCCGCGCCCTCGTCGCCCACCGCGCCACCCTCGCGGCCGCCCGCGGTTACCGCTACCTCCAGGTCGACGCCACCCCCGACAGCCGTCCCATCCTGCGCCGCCTGGGCTTCGTCGAGCTCGCCACCACGACCCCGTTCACCCATCCCGGTACGGGTGCTGCCTGACCGCGCTAGGGTGAAGACCATGCGGTCAGAAAAAATACCGATCGGTAAGTCGGAGCGGACGTTCGTCGACGTCGCGCGGCGTGCCCAGCTGGTGGAGTGCGCGATCGACGCGATCGCCGAGTTGGGTCTGCCCAAGGCGTCCCTGGCGGAGGTCGCGAGGCGGGCGGGCGTCACCAAGACGACGATCTTCTACCACTTCGCCAACCGCGAGGAGCTGATCCTCGAGGTGTTCGCGTCGACCCTGGCGCAGGGCGGCGAGTTCATGGCGGCGCGAACCGGTGGTGCGGAGAGCGCCGCCGCGGAGCTGCGGGCCTACATCGAGGCGAACGTCCAGTACATCGGCACCCACCGCAAGCACGTGCGGGTGCTGACCGAGATCGCGATGAACTTCACCGACGAGGACGGCCGGACCCGGCTGACGCACGACGCGTCGGTCTACGGCACCAGCCTCGCGCCGTTGCAGGACCTGCTGGAACGCGGTCAGCGCGCGGGCGAGTTCCGCGACTTCACCACCCGCACCACCGCCATGACGATCCGCGCGGCCATCGACGCCATCGGTCCCCAGCTCACCGTCATCCCGGATCTCGACCTCGACGCCTACGCGGCGGACCTGGTGTCCCTCTTCCGCCACGCGACGGAGAGGCAGGCGCGCCCATGACCCGCGACCGCCGGTCCGGCGCGTTCGCGGCGCTCGCGCTGGACGTCGTCATCCCGTTGGCCGTCTTCTACCTGGCGCGCGCGGCCGGGGTGAACCAGTGGCTCGCGTTGCTGCTCGCCGCGGTCGCGCCCGCGGCGGGCATCGGGTGGACCTGGGCCCGGCAGCGGCGCCTGGACCCGACGGCAGTGTTCGTCATCACCTCTATGGCGCTGTCCCTGCTGGTCGCGCTGGTCACCGGTGACGCCCGCGCGCTGCTCGCGCGGGAGAGCTGGCTGACGGGTGCGGTCGGGCTGTGGATCCTCGGCTCGCTCGCCACCGGTCGACCGTTCCTCCTGGACGTGGCCGAGAAGGTCAGCCCGCCGGCGGCGGCGCGGCGGTTCGAGCGGCTGTGGGCGGACGACCCGGTGTTCCGCCGCTGGATCGTGCTGGCCAGCGCGGCGTGGAGCGCCGCGTTCCTGCTGGACGCGGTGATCAGGGTGGTCCTCGCCTACACCATCGACGTCGACAGCGTGCCGGTGGCGGGCACGGTGACGCTGGTGGTGCTGGTCGTGGTCGCCCAAGGCGTCGTGATGGTCCACGGCAGGCGCAGCGGCGCACTCGCCCTGGTGCGCGGGCAGCACTGACCAAGGCTCGAAAGCCGGAAATGGCGAAGGCGAGGAGAAACCTCTCCCTGCCACTTTCAACATATAGCGCATCGGGGGGCTTGCGGCAAGACCGGGGGTGTACCGCACAATCTGCGGCCGAAGCCAGTACCTGCGGAAACGAGGGGGGATTCACGATCTGGCGCGGGTTGTCGACGGCGGGTTCCGGAAACGGGTCCCAGGCGTCGGCACGCGTGGTGGACGTGGAGCGGCTGGCGGGAAATGCACCTTGTCGAATGCGGGGGTCCATGTTTGACGTGATCATCGCCGGTGGCGGGCCCACCGGTGTGATGTTGGCGGGCGAGCTGCGGTTGCGCGGCGTCGGCGTGCTGGTGCTGGAGCGGGACCTGGAGCCGACGAGGATCGTGCGGTCGCTCGGGTTGCACGCGCGCAGCATCGAGGTGATGGACCAGCGCGGTCTGCTGGAGCGGTTCCTGGAGCTGGGCACGCGGTACCCGGTGGGCGGGTTCTTCGCGGGGATCGCGAAGCCCGCGCCGGAACGGCTGGACACGGCGCACGCGTACACGCTCGGCATCATGCAGCCGGTCACCGACCGGCTGCTGACCGAGCACGCGGTCGAGGTGGGGGTGGAGATCCGGCGGGGGCAGGAGGTCGTCGGGCTCGACCAGGACGACGAGGGGGTGGACGTCGAACTGGCCGACGGGACGCGGTTGCGGGCGCGGTACCTGGTCGGCTGCGACGGCGGGCGGAGCACGGTGCGCAAGCTGCTCGGGGTCGGCTTCCCCGGTGAGCCGAGCCGGGTCGACACGCTGCTGGGCGAGGTGGAGCTGACGGAGGCGCCGGACAAGGTGGCCGCCGTGATGACCGAGATCCGCAAGACGCAGCTGCGGTTCGGGATCGGGCCGATCGGGGACGGCGTGTACCGGCTCGTGGTACCCGCGGACGGGGTGGCCGACGACCGGTCGGTGCCGCCGACGCTGGAGGAGGTGAAGCGGCAGCTGGTGGCGACCGCGGGCACCGACTTCGGGGTGCACTCGCCGCGCTGGCTGTCCCGCTTCGGCGACTCCACCCGGCTGGCCGAGCGGTTCCGGGTCGGCCGGGTGCTGCTGGCGGGCGACGCGGCGCACACCCACCCGCCGGTGGGCGGGCAGGGGCTCAACCTGGGTGTCCAGGACGCGTTCAACCTGGGCTGGAAGCTCGCCGCCGAGGTCGACGGCTGGGCGCCCGACGGGCTGCTGGACAGCTACCACGACGAGCGGCACCCGGTGGCCGCCGCCGTGCTGGACAACACCCGCGCGCAGATGCACCTGATGTCGCTGGACCCCGGCGCGCGGGCGGTGCGCAGGCTGGTGTCGGACCTGATGGACTTCGACGGCG
The DNA here is from genome assembly GCF_003002815.1 of Umezawaea tangerina. Lineage (GTDB taxonomy): Bacteria > Actinomycetota > Actinomycetes > Mycobacteriales > Pseudonocardiaceae > Umezawaea > Umezawaea tangerina. The sequence goes on from NZ_PVTF01000015.1 coordinate 56,665, forward strand.
TGAGCCGGTACCTGACCGAGATGATCCACGCGATCGGGATCCGGTACGACTTCGGCGACGGCCACGAGCTGGTCGGCAAGCGGCTCAAGGACGTGGTGCTCAAGCACGGGCGCCTCTTCGAGCTGATGCGCGGCGGTCGCGGGCTGCTGCTCGACCAGACCGGCGCGCTCTCGGTGCAGGGGTGGGCGGACCGCGTGGACCACGTGGTCGACGTCAGCGAGGAGCTCGACGTCCCCGCGGTGCTGCTGCGGCCGGACGGCCACGTGGCGTGGGTCGGTGAGGACCAGCGGGACCTGGTCGAGCACCTCCCCCGGTGGTTCGGCGCCGCGAGCTGAGCGGGGTGGGGCCCGGTGCGCCGGGCCCCACCCGTCATACCGTGAAGCCCAGCTTGCTCGGGGTGCCGGTGCGGACGTTCTCGCGGTGGGCGTGGAAGTTCATCGAGTCGAACAGGCTCGTGCCCTCGGCGAGCCGCGCCAGCACGGCCTCCTCGCGCCGGTCGATCGCCTCGGCGGCGTCGAGGACGGCGGCGAGCTGGTCGGCCGTGGCGACGAGCACGCCGTCGTCGTCGCCCAGGACGAGCGCGCCGGGCGTGATGTCGACGCCGCCGCAGCGGATCGGGAGCTGGGTGCGCGGGACGGCGACGGCCGGGCCGGAGCGGGGGCAGGTGCCGCGGGCGTAGACGGTGAACCCCAACGGGCGCAACGTCTCCAGGTCGCGGACCAGGCCGTCGACGACGATCGCGGACAGTCCCCTGCGGCGGGCCTCGGTGGCGAACAGGCCGCCCGCGACGGCGACACCGGGGTTCGCCGACGCGTCGACCACGAGCACGTCACCGGGCTGGGCGATCTCCAGGCCCTCCATCACCGGCAGCAGGTCGCCGTCGGACCGGACGGTCACCGCGCGACCGGCGATCGTGCCCCCGCCCGCGAGGCGGCGGATGCCGTGGTCGAGGGTCGGGAGGCTCTTGTCCGCGTCGCTGACCACCGACACCGGCAGCAGGCGGGCGCGGGTCAGGAGGCTGTCGTGTTCCATGGCCGCACCCTAGGGCGTGTATCGAAGTCCGTGTTCGCGGTAGCCGGGCCTGAGGCGGCCCCTGGGGGCACGGCCGACTGGCCCGCATACAACAGCGGTATGCGGGCCAGTCGGCCGCACCGCCAGGAACCACCTCAGGCGCGACTCCCATCGAACGAGACTTCGACACACGCCCTAGGAGCCCCGACCGCGGCCGCGCGGCACGCGCCGTAGCCCTCGGCGCGGCGGACGACGCGGCCCGACTCGACGCGGATCGCGGCCTCGGTGTCGTCGTCCGCGGTCGGCACGCCCGCCGCGGCGGCGAGGAACCCGCGGTCGTCGCACACGACCCGCAGCCGCGGCCACGCCGACCTCGGCACGGCCTGGCGCAGGCACGCGCGCAGCTCCGCGACGGTCAGCCGGGCCAACGGCGCCAGCTCGTCGGGGTGCGCGGTGACCAGGACCGCCGTCACGTCCGAGCCCGCGCGCACGGCCTGCTCGACGGCGGCGAGCCGGTGCAGGCCGACGACGGCGACCACCCCGTCACCGGTCAGCGGCGCGGGCGCGCCGGTCAGCAGGTCGGTCGGGGTCGTCGGCGGGGCCCACGGCTCGTCGACGGACGCCGGCACGAGGTCGATCATCGACTCCGGCCAGTGGTCCCCGGTGTCCAGGTCGGCGAGCTGTTCGCACGCGCCGACCACGTGGAAGATCTCGCCGAAGCCGGGCGCGGCGGTGGCCAGCGCGGTCGCCCCGTGCAACGTGGTCAGCGCGGCCTCGGCGACCCGCACGAGTCGTCCCGCGGCCGGGTCCAGCCGTTCCAGGGCGAGTCCGAGCAGGATGGCGTCCAGCGCCATGAGCTGCGCGAACGGTCGCCTGGTCAGCTCGTCGGCGGCGACCTCGGGGATCAGGTCGACACCCAGCCCGCGCCGGTCCCCGGTGGCCATCGGGAGCCGGGCGACCCACGCGCGGGCGAACACGCCGAGCGCCTCGCGGACCGTGAGGCCGGGCTCCACCTCCGGGGTCGGCTCGTGCTCGGCGGCGTCCGCGAGGACGGTGAAGTAGAGGGCGCGCTTGCCGGGGAAGTTGGAGTACACGGCGCCGCGGGTCAGCTCGGCGCGGTCGGCGATGCGGTCGATCCTGGCCTCGCGGAACCCGTGCTCGGCGAACTCGGCCCTGGCCGCGACCAGCACCTTCGCGCGGTTGCGCTCCTGCGCCTCCGCTCTGGTGAGCCGGGCCATGGACGGTCCTCCTACCGGCGTCGGGGCGACCAAGATACCGCGACCACGCGCATGCCCACGTCATCCGGAAATTCCCCCGCGCCGGGTTGTCGATCCGGGAGGGCGGTGTTCGTGTAAGCGGTGACAAGCCGGAACGAGGAGGAGATCCCGTGAAGCAGTACCTGCTCAGCATCTACCAGCCCGACGGTCCCACCCCCAGCCCCGAGTTCCTCGCGCCGATCATGGCCGACCTCGCGGTGTGGAACGACGACCTGCGGGCGGCCGACGCGTGGGTGTTCGGCGCGGGGCTGTTCCCGCCGAGCACCGCGACCGTCGTGCGCGCCGACGCCGACGGGGTGCTGACCACCGACGGCCCGTTCGTCGAGGCCAAGGAGCACATCGGCGGGTTCACCGTGGTCCGCGCGCCCGACCTGGACGCCGCCCTGGAGTGGGGTCGGCGGCTGTCGCTGGCGACCACCCTGCCCGTCGAGGTCCGGCCCATGCAGGACAACGGCTGATGTCCGACGTCGCGCGGATCTTCACCGAGGAGTACGGCCGCGCGGTGTCCGTCCTGGTCCGGGTGTTCGGCGACATCGACGTCGCCGAGGAGGCGGTGCAGGAGGCGTTCGCCGCGGCCGTGCTCCGGTGGCCGGTCGACGGCCCGCCGCCGAGCCCGGCCGGGTGGATCATCACGACCGCCCGCAACCGGGCGGTCGACCGGCTGCGCCGGGAGGCCGCCCGTGCCGACAAGCACTCCCAGGCCGTCCTGCTGCACGCCCGCGACGACGTGGTGGAGGAGGGTCCGGTGCGCGACGACCGGTTGAGGCTGATCTTCACCTGCTGCCACCCCGCGCTCGGGCAGGCCGCACGGGTCGCGCTGACCCTGCGCCTGCTCGGCGGGCTGGGCACCGCGGAGATCGCGCGGGCGTTCCTGGTGCCCGAGGCGACCATGGCGCAACGGCTGGTGCGGGCCAAGGGGAAGATCCGCGACGCGGGCATCCCCTACCGGGTGCCCGCCGAGGCCGAGCTGCCCGAACGGCTGCGGGCCGTGCTGGCGGTGGTGTACCTGGTGTTCAACGAGGGCTACTCCGACGTGCAGCGCGACGACCTGTGCGTGGAGGCGATCCGGCTGGGGCGGCTGCTGGTCGAGCTGATGCCGGACGAGCCCGAGGCGGTGGGGCTGCTCGCGCTGATGCTGCTGGTGCGGTCGCGGCAGGGCGCTCGGGTCACGCCGTCCGGCGACCTGGTGCTGCTGGCGGACCAGGACCGCGGGCTGTGGGACGCGGGGCTGGTGGCCGAGGGGCGCGCACTGGTGCGGGAATGCCTGCGTCGGGGACGGCCGGGGGCCTACCAGATCCAGGCGGCGATCAACGCGGTGCACAGCGAGGAGCCGACCGACTGGTGGCAGGTGGTGGCGCTGTACGACCAGCTGATGCTGGTGGCGCCCAGTCCGGTGGTGGCGCTGAACCGGGCGGTGGCCGTGGCGGAGGTGGAGGGTCCCGGTGCGGCGCTCGGGCTCGTGGACGGGTTGGATCTGGGCGGGTACTACCTGTTCCACGCCGTCCGAGGCGACCTGTTGCGGCGGCTGGGGAAGGTCGAGGAGGCCGACGCGGCCTACGGGAGGGCGTCGGAGGGCGGGGCGAGTCGGGGCGAGCGGGAGCTGCTGGCGAGGAAGCGCTCAGCCCTCCGCCAGATCCAGCCCCAACGCGGCCAGGTCGCGGCGGATCGGGCCCAGGGCCTTGGGGCCGAAGCCGTGCAGGGCCAGCAGTTCGCGCCGGGTGGCCGAGGCCAGCTGTTCGACGGTGGTGTAGCCGGCGCCGACCAGGGCGCGGCGGGCAGGAGCGGAGAGGTCGGCCGGTAGGTCCATGGGAGTCCTCGGTGGGCTGGTGGGACGAAGCGGGTGTCGGGGTCCGCGTTACCGGCGAGTGCCGGAGCCACGAGGCCGGTCCCGTTCCCGGCCGGGCTGTCGCGGTCGTCGGACCGCGGCGGGTCGTGGTCGGGGCGCCGTTCTCCGGGACACGCGGCCATCGTGGCACGGCCCGTCAGCCGACCAGCGCCTCCACCCTCCGGATCAGCGCGGCGGGTGACGGCATGGCGGCCATCTCGGCTCGCACCTCGGCCGCCGCGACGCGCAACCGGTGGTCGCCGATCAGGTGCCGGACGACACCCGCGTCCACGTCGTCCGGGGAGCACGCGAGGCCGATGCCGCGGGTGACGACCGCGGCGGCGTTGATCGGCCGGTCGGTGGCGCCCTCGTTGGGCAGCAGCAGCTGGGGGATGCCCGCGTCGATGGCCGCGCACATCGTGCCGGAGCCGCCGTGGTGCACGACGGCGGCGCACGTGGGCAGCAGCGAGCTGAGCGGCAGCCAGTGCCCGCCGCGCACGTTCGGCGGCAGGTCGCCGAGCTTCGCCCGGTCGTGGGAGTCCACGGCGAGCACGAACTCGGCGTCGACCTTGCGCGCGAGCGCGATGATCCGTTCGACGACGCCCATCCCCTGGAGCTTCCCGACCAGCGTGCCGACGGTGACGGCGACGCGAGGCCGGTCGGTGGGCGCGACCAGCCAGTCCGGGAGCACCGCGCCGCCGTTGTAGGGCACGGGGCGCATGGGCCAGCCGTCGCGGTCCGCGGGCGCGAGGCTGGGCGGCACGATGTCGATCCACGGCGAGTCGTCCACCAGCCCCGGCACGCCGTGGCGGGCCAGCGCGGGGGCCATGTGCCGGAGCTGCCCGGCGAGCGCGCCGGGTTCGATGCCGAGGTCGTGGCGCACGCACGGCACGCCGAGCGCACCGGCGACGAGCCTGCCGAACGGCGCCATCCGCTCGTGCACCACGACGTCGGGCCGCCACGACCGGGCGTGGGCGACCGCGCTGTCGGCCAGCCACTCGCCCCAGATCCCGAACCGCGCGCCCTCCATGTACTCCGAGTCGTCGCCCGCCTCCATCCGCGCGACCAGGTCCGGGTGCCCGGCCACGAAGTCGACGAACAGGCTGCGCCCGGTGCGGTCCGGGGCGATGTCGACCACCGGCAGACCGGCCCGCGTCGCGTCCTTGCCCTCGCCGAACGTGGCCACCAGCACCTCGTGGCCCGCGGCTCTGGCGGCCCAGGCGATCGGGATCAGCGGGTACAGGTGGCCGATGTATGGCAGGGTCGCGAACAGCACGCGCACGCGGGGCTCCGTTCAGCGGGCCAGCAACGTCATCGTCACGCCCGGCGCGAGCTGTCGCGTCCCGGTCGGCAGGAACCCGCGGCTCCGGTACAGCTCCATGGCGGGCAGGTTCGCGGTGCCGGTGGAGACGACGGTCCGGTCGGACGGTTCGAGCGTATCGAGGGCGTCGAGCAGAGCGCGCGCGATCCCGGACCGGTGGTGGGCCGGGTGCACGACCAGTCGGCAGATGTCGAGCACGCCGTCGTCCAGCCGCACCCACGACACCGCGCCGGTCAGCCCCTCGGTGCCCAGGAACGACTCCCCGCACGCGCGCAGCTCGTCGGGGGTCTCGTGCAGCGGCGGGATCGCGTCGAACCCGATCAGCCGCGCCTCCACCGCGTAGGCCGCGCGTTGCAGCTCCCACAGGCCGCGCAGGGTGTCGTCGTCGGACAGGTCGAGCCGGTGGATCGGAGGTGTCGCCACGGGGCGAACCTAGTGCGGCGCGCCCGGTTCCCGCCGGGATTCTCCGCTCGGGACAAGGGAACCACCCGCCGTTCGGCCCAAGCGGCTCGACGACCTTGGTGATTGCCGCCCACCGGGGCCGCCGATACGCTCCGGGATGCCGGTGGCGGACCCGTCCCGCCACCGTCGACCTGGGGGGATCCACTCGTGAAAGCCTTTTCCCGGCTCAGCCGCGCCCTTTTCGCCCTCACCCTCGGCCTGTCGTTCACGGCGGTCGCCACGGGGACCGCGGGCGCCGACCCCGAGCTGTCCACCGCCGAGGGCGACAACGCGCCGCTGCGGGCCGCCGCCGTGTGCCCGCGGCCGGGGCAGCGGGTGAAGACGTCCACCGCGCCGAACGTCTACCTCGTCAACCCGGAGCGCAGGCTCCTCCTGCTCCCGGACGAGGCGACGTACTTCGCGCTGTGGGACAGCTGGGAGGGGATCGTCGTCGACGACCGGGTCGCCGACTGCTACTCGCACTACGACATCTTCGACGGCCCGCACCTGGTCCGGCAGAACGGCGGCGTGAACGTCTACATCTGGGACAACTCCCCCGGCTCCTACCGGCTGATCCCGTCGCTCGAGGTGTTCGAGCAGTACGGCTTCGCCTGGAGCCGGGTCAAGGCGACGCCGTACAACGAGATCCACCCCGTCTCCTACCGCGACTGGGCGAACTACCCGTAGCTCACGCGGGCGTCCCGACGTCGGAGACGTGGTCGAAGCCGAGCCCGCGGTTGAGCCTGCCGACCAGTGAGGTCGTGGTGCGCCGCGGGAGCAGCCTGGGCACCAGGGTGCCGACGCGGTTGACCACCCGACCGGGGTAGGAGACGTGCCTGCCGCGGGCGAAGTCGTCCAGCGTCCGCGCGGCGACCCGCTCCGGGGTGTCGGCGGCGCGCGGGTCGATGGTGGCGGTCGTGCCGTCGAAGAACCCGGTGGCGACGGCACCGGGGTGGGCGGCCATCACGGTGACCCCGGACCCGCGCAGCTCCGCGGCCAGCGCCTCGCTGAAGGACAGCACGAACGCCTTCGAGGCCGCGTAGGACGACTGGTAGGGCATGGGCTGGAACGCGGCCGTCGAGGCCACGTTGACGATCCCGCCGCTGCCGCGGGTGAGCATCCGGCCGCCGAGCAGGTGGGTGAGCGCGAGCAGCCCGTTCACGTTGACGTCCACCGAGAGCAGGTGCCCCGCCAGCGGCCGGTCGAAGAACGGGCCCACGCTGCCCAGGCCCGCGTTGTTGAGCAGCAGGTCGATCGCGATCCCGCGCTCGTCCAGCCCGGCCACGACGTGCGCCGGGCCGTCGGCGGCGCCGAGGTCGGCCGGGATCACGGCCACCTCGACCCCGTGCGCCTCCCGGAGCCGCACGGCCAGGTCCTCCAACGCATCGCGGGAGCGGGCGACCAGGACGAGGTTCGCTCCCCTGCGGGCCAGTTCGGTGGCGTAGGCGACGCCGAGGCCTTTCGACGCGCCGGTGACGAGCGCGGTGCTTCCCTGGAACGACTTCACGGTCGGACCGGCCTTCCCTCAGTGGATACTTCGACCCTCGAAGCACATCGCCTACCCTAAACAGCTTCGACCCTCGAAGCAACCTGGTCGCATCGTTCTTAATAAGTACCTGTTTAACGTTCATATGAGGTAGTTTGCGGAATATGTCAGGGGAGTTGTTGTCCGTCGAACAGGTCGCCGACCAGCTCGGTCTGCACGTCCGCACGGTGCGCGGGTACGTGCGCGACGGCCGGTTGAAGGCCGTCCGGATCGGCAAGCAGTACCGGATCGCCCGCGAGGACCTCGCGGCGCTGACCGGGCGGCCGTCCGCGCCACCGCGGCCGCGGCACGTGGAGGTGTCGAGCATCGTGCAGGTCGACGGCATCGACGCCACCGACGCCGGGAGGCTCAGCAACCTGCTGATGACCGCAACGGCGGGCCCCCGCGAGGGCGACGGCCCGTTGCGCGTGGAGACGGTGCACGACGCCGACCGGGCCACCATGAAGATCATCCTGCTGGGCAGCGTCGAGACCACGGCCGAACTGCTCGGGCTCATCGCCGTGATCACCGAGGAGGAAGGCCGATGACCACCGTCTACCGGTCGGAGGCGGGCGGGCGGACCGTCCGCGAGCAGTACCGCGCCCTGCTGGAGCACTGGCCGGTCGAGGCGGAGCGGCGGACCGTGCCGACCCGTGCGGGAGACACGTTCGTCGTGGTCAGCGGCCCCGTCGACGCACCACCGGTGGTCGCGCTGCACGGCTCCGGCGGCAACTCCGCCACGTGGCTGGCCGACATCGCCACCTGGGCCCCGCACCTGCGGGTGCACGCGGTGGACGTGATCGGCGAACCCGGTCTGAGCGCTCCCGCCCGGCCGCCGCTGGGGTCGCCGGAGTACGCGGAATGGCTCGACGACGTCCTGGACGGGCTCGGTCTGACGTCGGCCGCGGTGGTCGGCATGTCGCTGGGTGGGTGGCTCGCGCTCGACTACGCCTCCCGCAGGCCCGAGCGGGTCACCGGGCTGGTCCTGCTCGGTCCCAGCGGGATCGGCCGCCGCAAGGTCGGCTGGCTGCTGCGGGCGCTGCCGTTCTTCGCGCTGGGCCAGTGGGGGCGGCGGCGGATCGTCCGGATCGTCGCGGGCGCCGACGTCGGCGAGTACCGCGAGGTCGTCGCCTCGACGTTCCGGCACTTCAAGCCGAGGGTGGAGTTCCCGGTGTTCGACGACGCGGTGCTGCGCGGGCTGGAGATGCCGATGCTGGTCGTCGTGGGCGGCCGGGACGCGATGCTGGACTCGCGCGGGACCGCGCGGCGGCTGGCGGCGACCGCGCCGCACGCCGACGTGCGGGTGCTGCCCGCCGCGGGCCACTTCATCCCCGGCCAGGCCGACGCGGTGCTGGACTTCCTCCGATGACCGGCGTGCTGGTGCTCCCCGCGGACGGGCCGAGGCTGCGCACCGAACAGGACGCCCTGGACGTCATCGGCGAGGTGTGGTCGCAGGACGCGCACACCGCCGTCGTCCCGGTCGACCGGCTCGACGAGGGGTTCTGGACGCTGAGCACCCGGATCGCGGGCGGCATCATCGGCAGGTTCACCGTCTACCGGGTGCGGCTGGTGGTCGTGGGCGACATCTCCGCGCGGCTCGCGGCCAGCGAGACGCTGAGCGCGTTCGTGCGCGAGCTCAACCGCGGCCACGAGGTGTCATTCGTGACCGCGCTCGACTGAGCCGGGGGCGCGGGTCGTGCCCGCGCCCCCGGACGTCACACCCGGAACAGGTCGCCCGTGATGGCCCTGGTCCGCCCGTGGTGGTCCTTCACCACCGGCGGCACCGGGGGCGCGACCGGCACCGCGGGAGACGCGACGAAGGCAACCTGCGGCGGAACCGCCGCGGGAGCCGCAACCACCGGGACCACAGGCGCCGGAACCACAGGCGCCGGGGCCGCTGCCGCCGGAACCGCCGCTAGCGGGACCGCTGCCGCTGGCGATGCCAGCGCGGTGAGCAGGGCGGTGCGGTCGACCTCCTTGGTCCGCTCCGGCCACGCGGTCCGGTCCGACTCGACCACCGTGATGCCGTGCGCGGCGGCGAAGGCGTCGATCCGCGCCCGCACGGCCGGGTCGAGCCCCGTGCGGGGCACCGACACCTCCGCCACGTCGCGGCCGAACACCACACCGCCGTAGACGTGCGTCTCCAGCAGCAGGTTCGTCTGCGGGACCATCCCCGGCAGCCCCATGGCGTTCTGCACGATGCCGTTGACGTAGTCCGTGCGCCCCTGCTCGAACATGTCGTGCATCAGGTCCACGACGTTGCCGCGCTCGGGCCCCTTGGCGCCGAAGGTGTAGTAGGACCGCTGCCGCACCCGCGGGTCGAGCAGCAGGTGGGTCTCGCCGTAGTAGTCGCTGCCCTCGAAGCCCTTCGTCCGGTCGTAGTTCACGTTGACCGCGCCGAACACCGCCGCCTCGTGCGGGCCGAAACCGCGCCTGCCGGACTCGATGTCGTCCTTCTCCCGGCGCCACCGCGTGTAGTTGTCGCCACGCGCGGCGTTGACCTCGTTGGACAGCGTCCAGAAGGCGAAGTCCGGGTCCTCGGCGAGCAGCCCCTCCAGGTAGCGGACCTGCCTCGGCATCCTGGCCGCGTCCAGCTCGGCGGCCGCCAGCATCGTCTTGGCGCGCTGGTGCTGGGACTGGAGCTCCCGGAACTCCTGGCTGCGGTCGAACGGGTTCTCCGTCCTGCCCCGCGTCTCCAGCTCGCCCAGCAGCCGCTGGACCTCGGCGCGGCGCGCGTTGACGTCGGCCTGCTTGGTCCGCAGCATCCCCAGCGTCGACGAGTCGACGACCCGCAGGCCGATCTCCGCGGCCGTCAGGTAGTGCGCGTCCGCCTGCGCCAGCGCGGCGGCGCCCTGGTCGGTGCCGAAGACGGTCCCGCCCTTGAGCGAGATCGTGATCGGCGCGGTGGCGAACCAGGTCTCGGCCTCCGCGAGCACCCGCTCGGCGGCGGCGGCGTCGGGCACCCCGAGCTTCTCGACGAGGTTCTGCCGCACCGACTCCCGGCGGGCCGCCGCCGCCGGGTCGACCCGACCGCCCTCGACCCGGTTGGTCCGGATGTCGCGCAGGTGCTCGTACTGGCGCTGGGTCAACGACCCCGCGTGGTCCGAGCCCGGCAGCGGCACCGACGTGGTGGCCGTGGACGGGGTCAGCCCGGTGCGGCCGGTGGCCAGGTCGGCGGCCGTGAACGGCAGCGGCCCCGGCGCGTCCGGGTGCCCGACCACCGGCGCGGCGACGGACGTCGGGGGCACCCAGGCGGCCTGCGGCGCCGACACCGGTGCCAGCGCCGCCCGCAGGCTGTCCAGGTGGTCGGACGCGGACTTGGTGAGGACCAGGTCCTTGTTGTTCCACTCGGGCGCGCCCGGCTTGTCCCGCTTGAAGGCGTCGAAGACGCGCTGCGAGGTGGTCTTGCGCAGCTCGACCGCGCGCCGGTAGTAGCCGGGGGCGATCTCGCCCGGCAGGTCGGCCAGGACGAAGTTGCCGTTCGCGTCCGCGTCGCGGTCCAGCTCGCCCTCGTGGATCTCGGACAGCGTGTAGGACAGCATCTCGGCCTCGTAGCGCCTGCGCAGCAGGTCGAACGTCGTCCGCGGGTCCAGCCCGGCCCGCTCGGCGATCGCCTCGACCCTGGCCGCCACGGCGGGCAGCTCGACGTCCCCGCGCATGAACGAGGTCAGCGGGTCGTCGGAGACCAGCGCGCTCGCGAGCCGCACCGCCTCCGGGGACATCGACGAGGACGCCTCGCCGTCCCAGCGGAGCCGGTCGGCCTGCGACTCGATGACCTTCCGGGCGAACACCGGCTTGAGCAGCGGGTCGTTGAACGCCTCGGACATGTCCCTGGCCACGTTGTCCACGACGGAGGCCAACGCGATGGCGTCGTTCCTCGTCGCGGCCTCCGGCCCCTGCGCGGTCACCTCGGTGATCATGGGCAGGACCCGGACGAGGCCCGGCAGCGAACGCGGCGTCGGGCGGCCGAGGACCTCCAGCACCCGCCGCACGTGCTCGTGCGTGCTCTGGCCCTGGCGGATCCTGGCCTCGGGGTCGGTCATCGCCAGGTCGACCAGCGGCATCCGGCGGGCCCAGTCGAGGACGTCGGCCGGACGGCCGGGCGTCGCGGCGGGCTGTGCCGGGGCGGCGGACGCCGTCGCCACGGCGGGCTGCGGGGTACCCGCGGCCGCCTGCTGCTCGGCGAGCACCTCGGCGGCCTCCCGGACCGCGTCCGCCTGCCGCTGGGCGTGCTCGACGACGGTGGCGCGGTCCTCGATCGCCGTCTGGAACTCCTCCGCCAGCTTCAGCCGGCGCTGGTCGTCCTGGCTGGTGAACAGCGCCTCCGCGCGGTGGTCGACCTCGCGGTCGGCCCGCACGGTCGCCTGGCGCGCCCGCGCCTCCGCCCGCCGTGCGTCGGCCAGCAGCGCCTCCGCGTCCGCGACCGACGTGACGGCCGGGGCGTTCGGCGGTGCGACGTCCGACTCGAAGGCGGTCGGCGGCAGCAGGTTCGGCGAGGCCAGCGCGTGAGACCTGGTCTCGATCAGCCAGAGGTTGCGCGGCTTGATCTCCATGGTCGGCGAGTCGATCCCCGCGGTCATCGGGCCGTTGTCGGCGACGACCCGGCCCTTGCCGTCCTGGTGCTGGAAGACCGGCTTGGCGTGGCCGGGCTCCACGTACTCGTCCTGGAGCCCGAGGAAGTGCCCGACCTCGTGCGCGAGCCGCCGCGAGTCGGTGTCGACCGGCCAGCTGAGCTGGTTCGCCCGACCGTTCGCCCCGGTGACCGCGATGTGGCCGTGCGCCTCGGCCGGGTTGTCGGTGAACTCCACCGTGACGTGCAGCTGCTCGCCGCTGGGCAGGCGGTGGCCCCGGTTGAACAGCGCCTCCACCCCCTCCAGCGTGCGGGCCTTCAGCGCGTCCACGTCGGGACCGGTCGCGTCCAGGTGCACCTTGACGGTGTAGTCCTGCACCTTGACGCCGTCGACGTCGAGCGTGCGCTTGTCGTAGGCGATCGGACCGCGCCACGCCTTGAGGTCCACGCTGCCGGGGGCGACGGTGCTGGTGGTCAGCACTCCCCCGTCCTCGGACCGCACGGTGCTGATCGGCGCGGTGGCTCGGGCCGCCCGGATGTCCTGCGAGGACACCGGGTTGCTCGGCCGCGACCACTCCGCGCTGGACGCGTCGCTGTGCCGCCACGACTCGTCCGACAGGATCGGATGCGGAGCCTGCGGAGCCTCCGACGTGATCACCGTGTCGGTCACCTTCACCGACTTCGGCGCCTCCGGCGGCAGGAAACCCTCGGGGCGCTTGAGGTCCCAGTCGACGGTCACGTCGGCACCGTCGGGACGGCCGCCCTCGGCGATCGTCACGTCGAGGACGCCGTCGAGCCTGGCGTCCAGCGCGGCCTTGACCTCCGGGGCGTTCACGCCCGAGACCTCGACCACCGGCGGCAGGAAGCCGCGGTCGGCGCGCTTGGCGACCGACTCGACCAGGTCCGCGGCCAGCACGTCGACCTCGGCGGACTGCGCGTCGGTCAACGACGTGCTGCCCGGCTCGAAGGCGAACGACCGCTCCGGCGCGGGACCCCGTGGCACCGCGGGTCGCGGCGCGGCGGGCGCCGACTCCGCGTCCGCGGTGACCGCCGTGCCGGGCACGGGCGGCGCGGCGGGCGGGAGCGGAACCGACCGGGTGGGCGCGGGCGGAGGCGGAACGGGACGGGTCGGGGCGGGCGGGGGCGGGACGGGCCTGGTGGGCGCGGGCGGGGCCGCGTTCACCGAGTTGTAGGTCGCGATCCCGTGGTCGACGGCGGTCTTCGCCCGCCACCACGCCTGCTGGCTGGTGTCGACGGCGGTCCGCGCCTGTTCGAGATCGGCCTCGGCGGCGGCCATCTCGTCCACCACCGCCTGGTGCCGGGCCGCCGCGGCCTCGTGGCGCTCGACGGCGGCTTCCCGCGCCTCGGCCAGCCGGGCGGCGTTGCGCCGGGCGGTCTCCAGGTCGGTGTCCGCCTTCGCCGCGGCGGCCTCGGCCGCGGCCAGCCTGGCCTCGGCGTCGGCGTGCGCGGTCGTCGCCTCGGCGAGGCGGTCGGCGGCGGTGCGGCGCCCGGCCTCCGTGGCCGTCTGGTCAGCGTCGGCCGCCTGCGCGTCCCGCTGCCGCTGCTCGACCGCGGCCGCCAGGTCGCCGACCTCGGCGCGCACGGCCGCCTCGGTGTCGACGGCGGTGTCGCGCAGGCCGGTCAGGGTGGTGACCCTGGTGTCGGCGGTGGTCGCGACCCTCGTCGCGACGGCCAGCTCGCCCTGGCGGACCGCGGCGGCCTTGGCCAGCCCCGCCGCCACCGGCGCGAGCCGGTTGAGCGTCACCTCGGTGGCGTGCCGGACGGTGTCGGAGTCGACCTCCGCGTCGCGCCAGGCCTTGGCCGCGTCCTTCACCTGCGTCTGCGCGGTGTCGAGGGTGGCGGGCAGCGCCGTGCCGAGCGCCGTCTCGGCCTCGGCCACCGGCATCCGGACCTGCGCCGAGCCGGGCGCGTCCAGCCTGACCACCGAGGTCCGGCCGCCGCCGAGGTCGGCGACGACCCGGTACTCGACGTCGTAGGACACCAGGCCCGACCGGCCGACCGGCTTGAGGTTGTTGACCTTGTTGTTCGTCGCGCCGCCGGAGGTCGCGGCGCTGTCCTCGGCGGCGTGCCGGAGCTCGACGCCGCCGGTGGAGAAGCCGACGTCGGGCTTCTTGGAGGACACGCCACCGCTGGCCGCGCCGAGGGAGGCGTCGCCGGTCTCGGTGCGCTTGGACTCGCTGGACGTGGTGGTGACGGTGGTCTTCGGGTTCTCCAGGTTGACCCCGTCGCTCAAGCCCTCGAGCCGCGGGTTGACCAGCTTCGCGTACACCTTCACGTTCGCGTGCTGGCTCACCGTCAGCGCGGCCTCGTGCAGACCGGGAACGTCCAGCGCGCCCTTGAGCATGCCGGGCAGGTTGGGCTGCAACGACTCCGAGCTCAACCCCGACTGCAGGGCGTTCATCGACCCGGTGCCCTTGCCCGTGATGCCCTGGTTCGCACCGGCCGTGGTCAGCGCGAGCACCGCGGCCTGCCGCAGCTGCGCGGCACCCCGGAAGCTCTCGACCGACGCGGTGGGCGGCAGGTCCACGCGGCCGTTCCGCTGCCAGGCCTCCGCGGTCGCCGGCGTAGCGCCGTCGTCCACCGCGGGTGCCGGTGCGAACGCCGTCGGCGCCGCCGCGGTACCCGTGGCGACCTTGTGGTTGTCGGCGAGCAGCCGCACGTCCACGTCCTGCGCCGGGCCGCTGGTGACGGCGCCGACGACCCTGTTCCCCTTCTCCACCACCAGCTCGAACACGACCGGGACGCTGTACTTCACGGCGGGACCGCTGCCCGCGCGCAGGTGGCCGACCTGCTCGGTGGTCGAGGTCGTCGTGGAGTGCGACTCCGCCTGGCCGACGGAGGTGCTGGCGACGACACCGGCGGACCCGGAGATGTTCGGGTTGCCGGTCGCGGGCAGACCGGTGCCGGGGACCTTGAGGCCGAGACCCCAGGCCGTGCCCCTGCCCTCACCGCGGCTGATCTTGCCGGTGCCCGAGGTGGTGTGCTCCATGTCGACGCCGTCGTTGACGACGCCGGTGAACTTCGGCGCGCCCGCGACCGTGGCCCGCAGGGTCACCTGGTAGGTGTCCTTGCCGAACACACCGGGGTCGTGCACCAGCAGCGGCACGCCGCCGTCGAGCGCGCTGTCCATGAGCGCCTTGACGCCGGCGTTCGACGTGAGGTCGGTGAGGCGCTGGAGGTTGTTCATCGAGTCGTTGAGCACCGACGTGGGCATGAGGTCCGTCCCCAGCCCGCCGAGCTCGGTCCGCAGTCGCGGCACCAGGTCCGACAGGTCCGGGGCGTTCTCCACCAGGCCGAGGCCCAGCGAGCCCGAGTCGTCCTGGGTCAGCGTCGCGGGCGGGGCCATCGTGCCCATCGCGGGCGTGACGTGCTTGTCCGCCAGCGGGGGCAGCGCGCCGATGCCACGGGCGACGTCCTCGGTCACCCGGACGAACACGCCGCCCGGCAGCGTGACGGTCTTGCCCGCCACCACGGGCGTGCCCTTGTAGAGCGTGTTGCCCGAACGGCTCTCCGCGACGATCGTGGCCTGGGCGTCGTACCGCACGAGCACGGTGCGGCCGCCCGCCGGGGTGACCCGGTTGCGGTCGACGCTGCCGCCGATCTCGGTGCCCTCGGTCGTGGACTTCGACCACGGCGTCCACTTCGCCGTGGCGCCGATCGCGCCCGACCCGGTGGCGTCCTTGTCGGTGGGCTTCATCGGCGTGTTCAGACCGGCGGTGACGTCCACCGACCGCGAGCCGGTGACGCTCTCCCCCGCCTTGAACCCGCCGGTGCTGCCGTTCTCGGTGGCCGTGTCGTCGGAGATGGACACCAGCGTCGGCGTGGTCAGCGAGATCGACATGCCGAGCGCGCCGGTCCGGTCGGTGACCCGGCGGCCGTACCTCAGGCCGCCCTCGGTCATGCCCTTGTCGACCAGGGTGCGCAGGTTGGCCTTGATGCTCTCCGGGGCGAACAGCTTGTCCACCCGGTTGCGCGAGTCGGTGCCCGCCAGGCCGAGCGATGTGTCGCCGTGCGCCGCGTCGTCCAGCGCGGCGATGGCCGCGTCGCGCAGCGCCTCGGCGCCGGTGAACGCCTCGACGTGCAGCCACGGGTCGACGGCGGGCTTCGGCGTGGTGAGCAGCCCCTGGATGGAGGGCGGGCTCACCGCGTCGGCGGTGGTCGTGGCGCCCGGCAGGAACGGTGTCGGGTCGGCCGTCATGGCCGAGCTGTCGGACACCCACAGGTTCACCTTGCCGTTGATCTCCGGCAGGATCGTCGTGTTCGCGGGCGCGGGCGCCGTCGCGTCCTCCGTCCTCGCGACCGTGCGGACCTCGGGCACCTGGAGGAACGGCGAGCCGGGCGTGACCCGCTTGACCCACGACCTGTTGCGGGTGAAGGTCTCGATCTTCACCTCGAAGGCCACGTCGTGCTCGAACAGCTGGGCGTTCGGGCTGCCCACGTTCAGCGCGGTGCTGCTGACGGTGGGCCCGGCGGCGGTCTTGGTCGACGTCGAGCTGGTGTACCTCGCGCCCAGCGTCGGGGTCGGGGTGGCCTTCGTGCCCCCGGACGTGCTGGGGATGACGACCTTGCCCTCGACGCCCGCGTTCCAGCCCTTCTGGGTGGTCGTCGCGCTGTCCAGCTTGGGCGCGGTGGAGGACGCGCCGCGCACGTTGCGGGCGTCGGCCTGGCCCTGGTGCACCGGGTTGGTCACCTTGGCCGTGACGGTGATGTTGACGTACTCGTTGGTCGCCAGGCCCTGCTTCTTGAGCTGGATCTGCACACCGGCGCCCAGCAGGCTGTCCATCTGGGACTTGAGCGCGGTCGGCGACAGCTCCGTCGCGAGCTTGCGCTGGTTGGCCATCCGGTCGGCCAGGTCCGCGGCGTTGCGGCCGATGCCCTGGGCGTCGCTGGTGGGGTCGGCGAAGGTCGGCAGGAAGCCCGCGAAGCCCGGCAGGCCGCGCAGGGCGTCCTCGACCTGGCCCTGCACCCGGTTGGCGGGCTCGAACGCGCCGACCTTGACGTTGCCCGCGGCCGCCGCCGAGGCGAGGTACGGCGGGACGAAGCGCGGGGCGAGCGTCGGGGTGGCCAGGGTGGTCCTGGTGCCGGGCGGCACCGGCAGGCCCGCGCTCGCGGCCTCGGGCAGACCGACCCGCAGGTAGCCGGTGGCGGGCACGGTGATCGTCGTCCCGTGCGGGGTCTCGATCTCCAGGTTCATCGTGACCTTGTAGAGGCCCGTGTCGCCCTTGACCTGGATGCCCGCCTTGGACGTGGTGCTGGTGCCGGACGCGGAGGACTCGGCCGTCCTGGCGGAGTAGCCCGCGACGACACCGGCGGTGCCGCCGACCTCGTTGGGCGTGACCGCGCCGCCGCCGACGCCCACGTTGACGTCGAAGCCGCTCTTCGTGGTCGACGACAGGCCGGTGGTGGTGGCGGTGGACTCGTGCAGGCGCAGGACCGTGGACGCGTTGGTGCTGACCAGCTCCGCGGTGACCGGCGTGGCCTTCATCCGGACCACGCCCGCGCGGCTGCCGTGCGGGCTGAGCAGGTCCGGCGACACGACCCAGCCGTGGAGCGCCGCGCCGAGGTTGTCGCGCACGGTGGTGGGGTCGAGGAACGTCCGCAGGGCCTCCCGGCCGGGCGCGCCCAGCTTGGTGATGGAGGTGTGCAGATCACTGGCGACCGCGGCGAACGCCGCGTCGGTGTCGATGTCGACGACCGCTTCCGGGGCGGGGTGCTCCAGCGCGGCGCCCCACCCGTCCGGCGGCGTCTTCTCGGTCAGGCCGGGGTGCGGCACGCCTGCCTGCTGGAAGTCCTCCGCGATGTGCAGCGTGACGTCCACGGCGCCGTCGTCGTCGGTGCGGACCGCGGTCGGTGCGCCGACCACGTGGCCGCGGGCGTCGGTGAGCGTGACGGTGTAGGTCACCGGGACGACGGCCTCGACCGAGCCCTCGCCGGAGCGGATGGCCCGCTGGTCGGTGGTCGACGTGCCGGAGTTGGCCGACACCGCGGGCCTGGCCAGCGGTGCCTTGACCGACGCCGAGCCGTAGGCGCCGACGCCCGCGGAGATCACGCCGCCGAGGCCGACGTCGCCCGAGGTGGCGATGGTGGTCGTGCCCGAGGTGGCGTTGCCGCTCTGCGCGGTCATGTCGACCTTGGTCTTGGGCGACGTCGTGCTGACGGCGGCGTCCCCGTCCACCGGGGTGGTCATGGTGGCCTTGACGGTCGCCTCGAACCAGTCGCCGCCGACCTTGACCTGGAACTTGCGCCCCGTGTCCAGGAACGACTCGAAGTTCTGCGCCAGCGCGGTCCCGATCTTGTCGAGGCCGACCGGGGTGACCCCGGCGCGGGCGGGCAGCAGGTCGTTCACCGCGGCGGTGACCTTGGCGCCGCCGTTGACGTCGGTCGCCGCGACCGTGCCGAGCGCCTTGCTCTCCTGGAAGAACGCCGGGAGGGTCCGGTTGGGCAGCACGTCCGCGGGCGCGGGGGTCACGTCCGCCAACTGGTGGCCGTTCGCGTTCGGGTCCGCCGCCGGGGCGGGCGTCGACCGGAACAAGTTGCGGAACACCTCGCGCATCGGCGCGGACGGCGGGAGCGCCGAGGACTCGAAGACCGCGGGCGGCGCGGCGTGCGGTGACGCCAGCGCGTTGGCGCGGTTCTCGATCAGCCACAGGTTGCGCGGCTTGATCTCGACGGTCGGCGAGTCGATCCCGGCGGTCATCGGACCGTTGTCCGCCACCACGCGGCCCTTGCCGGGCTGGTGCTGGAAGACCGGCTTGGCCGCGCTCCGCTCGAAGTACTCGTCCTGCAGCCCCAGGAAGTGCCCGACCTCGTGCGCGAGGCGCCGCGAGTCGGTGTCGACCGGCCAGGTGAGCTGGTTCGCCCGACCGCCCTCGGCCTTGAGGGTGATGTGGCCGTGGGCGTCGGCGGGGTTGTCGGTGAACTCGACCGTGACGTGCAGCTGGTCACCGCCGGGCAGCCGGTGGCCCTGGTTGAACATGGCCTCGACGCCCTCGGCCGTGCGCGCCTTGACCGCGTCGACCTCGGCGGCCGAGGCGGTGCCCGCGGGGTCGAGGAACACCTTGACGGTGTAGTCCTGCACGCCCTTGCCGTCGACGTCGAGAGTGCGCTTGTCGTAGGCGATCGGGCCGCGCCACGCCTTCAGGTCCACGCTGCCGGGGCTGACCGTGCTGCTGGTCAGCACTCCACCGTCCTCCGACCGGACCGTGCTGACCGGGGCGCCCTCGCGGGCGGCCCGGATGTCCTGCGAGGACACCGGGTTGCTCGGCCGCGACCACTCCGCGCTCGGCACGTCGCTGTGCCGCCACGACTCGTCCGACAGGATCGGATGCGGAGCCTGCGGAGCCTCCGACGTGATCACCGTGTCGGTCACCTTCACCGACTTCGGCGCCTCCGGCGGCACGAAACCCTCAGGACGCTTGAGCTCCCAGTCGACCTTCACGTCGGCACCGTCGGGACGGCCGCCCTCGGCGATGCCGACCTCGACCGAACCACCCAGCTCAGCCGTGAGGACGTCCTTGACGGCCTGGGCGTTCGCGCCCGAGACCTCGACCACGGGCGGGAGGTAGCCGAGGCGGGCGCGCGTGGCGACAGCCTCGTTCAGCTCGCCGACCAGGGAGTCCACCGCGGCGGAGTGCTCGGCGCCCAGCGCGGTGCTGCCCGGCGCGAAGGCGAACGACCGCTCCGGTGCCGGTCCCCGGCGGACGGGGGCGTCGGACGGGGGTGCCGTCCACGGCGACGGCGTGCCCGCGGAGGGTGCCGGGGCATTGGGCGGCTCGACGGTCGGGTCGGCGGAGCCGCCGGGCTTCCAGCCCGCCACGAGGCCGTCGAGGAACGCGAACCGCTGCGGCGCCTGCGCCCGCAACCGGTCGGGGTCGAGGAAGTAGACCATCGCGGCCTCGGACAGGTCCTCGTCCGGGTTGGTCGCGCCGTAGTTGGTGATGGGCGGCTCGGCGGCGAAGTTGGGCTTGCCGTCGGGCGCCCAGGCGCCGACCTCGGCGCTGAACGCGGGCAGGTCCGCGGCGAGGGCCTTGGCGATGCGCTTGGCCCTCACCTCGGCCAGCTCGACGCCCTGCCGCTGGAAGACGTTCGGGTTCCGGGCCTCCAGGTCGGCGATGGCGGCGGCGTGCTTGGGCGCCGTCTCGGCGAAGCTCGCGGTGCCCAGGAGGTGCGACTTGATGGACTCCTTGAAGTCCTCGGCCGCGTCCTTGGTGTTCTTGTACGGCGGCTCGGCGCCGTCGGCGAGCACCGGCTTGCCCTCGGCGTCCCAGGTGCCGAACTTCGTCGTGTACTCCGGGAGAGCGTACTTGAGCAGGCCGTGCGCCAGCTCGTGGGTCGCCGTGGCCTCGACCTCCTTGGCACCGCCGCCGAAGGCGTTGCCGACCATGGCCATCGGGTAGATGTTGAACGTGTTGTGCGAGGCGATGTACTCGCCGGTGGCCAGCAGGAACGGCGACGTGCCCTTGATGGCGCGGCTGACCGCGCCGACGTTGGTCAGCTCCTGCGGGTGGCCCGCGCGGGTCGAGCCCTCCCGCGCCGCGCCGAGGATCGGCTCGTAGTGGGTGAGGGCGTCCTGGAGCCCCTTGAGCTCCTTGGGGTCCCACTTGCGGGCGGCGACCTTGTCCAGGTTGGCCTGGGTGGCACCGGGGTGGCTCTCCTTGACGGCGGTGGCGCTCGCGGTGGAGTCGACCTCGATGCCGTACTTCCCGGTGATGTCCGCCATCACCTGGCGGGCCTCGGTCGTCACCACCTCCGGGTCGGCGTCCTTGGGGACGGCGACCTGCTCGGTGGCGGGCGCGCTGGGCGGCTGCGGGTAGGAGTCGACGTCCGCGCGGGCGGGCGCGTTCGGCTGGGTCACCTCGTGGCCGGTGATGCGCGCGTAGTGCTCGGCCACGGTGGCCGGGTCGGCGAACATCGCGGCCAGGTCGCGCATCTTCTGCGCCACCTCGTGGTTCCCGGAGTACTCGAAGTGCCGCTTGTCGCCGGTCAGCCCGATGCCGTCGGGCCCCTTGTGGAACCGGTCGGTGAAGGCGTTCGGGCCGTTCCTGGTGACGCCCTCCCGGTCGACGTAGGTGCTGTCGGGCGTGTAGGACGAGAAGTCCGCCTGGTAGTACTGGTGGAACTCGTCGAACAGCTTCCCCGGGTTGTCCGGGTTGGTGTTGTCGATCTTGCCCGCGAGGTCGTGGATAAACGTGAACGCCTCGTCCGCGGTGATCTTGTTGCGCAGGTAGAAGCCGAACGGGTCGGAGTCCACGATCGCCCTGGCGGCGGCGAACTCCTTGGCTCCCGCGTCCGGGTTCCGCTGGTCGCCCCACAGGCCGCGGTAGCGGTCCATCATCTCGACGGCGAGCTTGTGCTCGGGCTCGCGGTCGTGCCTGCCCTGGCCGTCGCCGAACTGGTTCTTGGCGTTGTTCTTCTCGATGTCGTGGAACAGGATCGCCTTGGCCAGCGCGTCGACCGGGATGAGCCGGGTGTCCGCGTTCTCGTTGGCGGTGAGCTTGAAGTACTGCCCCAGCACCATCTGCGAGTGCTCGTAGAAGGTGAACGGGGTGGTCGCGCCGGGCGCGCGGCCGGGCTTGAGCTGCGGAGCGGTGGCGACCTCGTCGAACTTCGGGTTCAGCTCGGCGAACCGGGTGATCAGCTGGTCGACGACGGCGTGCGGGTCCCGGTCGGGCGAGTTGATGCTCTCGCTGAGCTCGGCACCCGCCACCTGCTGGTCGGCGAAGACCTGGCCGCGCTCGGCGTTCCACTGGTGGTAGGAGTTGAGGAACGGGTCGGCGCCCTCGGTCCTGGTGTTGAAGTCCATCGCGACGCGGTCGGAGTCGGCGGAGATGAGCGCGCCGATCTCCGCCTGCGTGGCGATCTCCGGCACCTTGGCCATGAGCGCGTCGACGTCGGCCGGGTCGACCCGCTGGAACGTGAACCTGGCCAGTTCCATGTCCGCGCGGGCGTGGGCGTTGCCCGCCACCTTGTCGGCCATGGTGTCGCGGAAGGACTGGTCGGCCAGCGCCAGCGCCGGGTTCTCGCGCAGCGCGGTCCTGATGTCGTCGGACAGCTTGGGCAGCACCCCGTTGGACACCACCGCCTTCAGGGCGTCGGGGCTGGTGTTGACTAGGTCCTGGGAGGTGAAGGCGTCCAGCGCGCCGGTGACGACGGGGGCGAGGACCTTGTTCGCCGCCACGTCCGACAGCAGGGCGCGGTCGATGGCGGGCGGTGGTGACGTCACGAACGGCGTGGGTGTGCGGGTGGCCAGGTTCGCGGTCACCCGGTCGGCGAACGCGATGGCACGGGGACCGCTGAGCCAGCCGCCCTTCTTGCCGCCCTTGTCCTTCCCGTCCAGCTCAGGGGCGAGGTTGCGGAGCTCCGCCTCGACGGCCGCCTTCATGTCGGCCTTCAGGCCGTCGGCGATCCGCTCGCGGCTGGCGACGTCGAGCAGGGCGAGGCTCGGGTGCGCCTTGACCTTGTCGGCGAAGTTGTCCGCGATCTCGGTGGAGACCTCGTCGGTGAAGCCCCGCACGGGTCCGGACTTCGGCTTGAACCCGTCGCGGACCAGCTTCTCCAGGTCCTGCTTCGACGCGACCGGCCCCTTGATCTGCTTGATCGCGGCGTCGATGGCCTTCGCCGCGTCCTTCGCGGCGCCAGGGATGGCCTGGTTGTGCAGGGCGTCCTGGAGGGCGGCGGCGTCGACGGGCGGCGGGGTGCTGATGCCCGCGAGGTGGACGTCCAGAGCGGCGGGGGCGGTGGACAGGACCTCGTTCGTGATCCTCTCGACGTTGACCGCCGCGGGCCCGACCTCGTTGAGGAACTGGTTGAGGCGCTGGACGCGGGCGTCGAAACCGAGGTCCTTCGGCCCGGTGGCCTGCGTGCCGGGGCGGGGGTTGGGGAGGGACTCGTGGTCGGGCTCGATCCGCGCGTCCTCGACGCGGTTCGCGGGGTCCTGCTTGAGCTGCTGCCAGGTGACGTCGTGCTCGCGCAGCCGGGTGGCGATGTCGTGCAGCCCGTGCGCGTCGTTGCGGAAGCCGTCGAACTTCCACGTGCCGTCGGCCTGCTTCTCCCAGGTGAACCAGGGGTCGTACGCCTTGCCCGCGGCGTCGCTGCGGAAGTCCGGGCTCAGGCCGATCTTGCCGTTCATCTCGGTGAGGGGCGTGACGCGGCCAGCCTGGTCCTGGTGGGCGAACCCGGCCGTCGGGTTGGCCGGGTAGCTGGTCAGCGAGCCGGGCTCGGCGCTCTTGACCAGCTCGGTGAGGTGGTCGCCGCCGATGCCGAACTGGTTGGGCTCACCGCGCTGGTCGACGTTCGCGGTCGCTCCGGGGACGCCCTCGATCTTCGACTCGGTGGTGATCTTGTTGAACGTGTCCAGCGGGACCAGGAACGACCGGAGCACGGGACGCTTGATGTCCGCGTTCGGCTTGTTCTTGTCGAGCGGCTTGCCGCCGTCGGTGTGCTCGTACTTCGTCAGCCACTGCAACGCCCGCTGCGGACGTCCCGCGCCCGCCCACAGCGGACCGTCGCCCTTGCCGGTGGAGAAGGTCAGGTCGCCGGTGGCGGGGTCCTGCTGGATGTCCTTGTACTGCGACGTCGGCTTGCCGGTGGCGTCCGGGGTGATCGTCTGGGGGTTGACGATCGCCGTGTAGATCCGGACGTGGTGGCGGCCCGCGATCGTCTCGATCTCGAACTCGCCGCGGTTGACCGTCTTGAGCACGCCGTCGTGCCTGATCGTGGTCGGGCCGGGGTAGGACACACCTGGCCGTCCGATGTGGACGTTCTCCTTGGTCGCGTGGTAGCGCGCGCCGTCGCCGGGGACGCCGTTCTCGACCACGTGCACCGGGACACCGGTGACGGGTCCGTGCGAGGTGAACTTGCCGTCCGCGCCCAGCACGTGTACCCGCACGTCGGCGGCCGCGGCCACCTCGGCGAGCGTCGCTGACGACGTCGCCGCGGCGTTGACCTTGTCCACCGTCGCCCGCTGCTTGTCCGGGGAGTCCGGGTTCAGCGTGGCCGCGATCGAGTTGACCAGGCTGGTGTGCGTGTCGACGGCCGGGACGGCGTCGGCGTAGGCGCCCTGCACGTCGAGCGCCGTCTGCTGGTCGGAGGTGACCGGCGGCTGCGTGGCGGGCGGCGGCGCGTTGGGCGGCGACAAGGGCGACACCGGCGCCGACGGCGGCGCGGCGTTGGGCGAGGCCAGCGCGTCGGCGCGGGTCTCGATCAGCCAGAGGTTGCGCGGCTTGAGCTCCATGGTCGGCGAGTCGATGCCCGCGGTCATGGGGCCGTTGTCAGCGACGACGCGGCCCTTGCCGTCCTGGTGCTGGAAGATCGGCTTGGCGGTGCCGGTCTCGTGGTACTCGTCCTGCAGACCAAGGAAGTGACCGACCTCGTGCGCGAGCCGCCGCGAGTCGGTGTCCACGGGCCAGTTGAGCTGGTTGGCCCGGCCGTCGGGCTCGGTGATGGCGATGTGGCCGTGGGCGTCCGCGGGGTTGGCCGTGAACTCGACCGTGACGTGCAGCTGGTCACCGCTGGGCAGCCGGTGGCCCTGGTTGAACATGCCCTCGACGCCCTCGACCGTGCGCGCCTTGACCGCGTCCACCTGGGCGGGCGTCGCCTTGGTCGACGGGTCCAGGAACACCTTGACGGTGTAGTCCTGCACCTTGACGCCGTCGACGTCGAGCGTGCGCTTGTCGTAGGCGATCGGACCGCGCCAGGCCTTCAGGTCCACCTTGCCGGGGGCGACCGTGCTGGTGCTCAGCAGGCCGCCGTCCTCGGACCGCACGGTGCTGACCGGTGCGGTATCGCGGGCGGCGCGGATGTCCTGCGAGGACACCGGGTTGTTCGGTCGCGACCACTCCGCGCTGGGCGCGTCGCTGTGCCGCCACGACTGGTCGGACAGGATCGGGTGCGGGGCCTGGGGACCACTCGCGGTGATGACCGTGTCGGTGACCTTGACCGACTTCGGCGCCTCCGGCGGCACGTAGCCCTCGGGGCGCTTGAGCTCCCAGTCGACGTTCACGTCGGCACCGTCGGGGCGGCCGCCCTCGGCGATCTTCACGTCGACCGCACCGTCGAGCTTGGCGTCCAGCGCGGCCTTGACCTCCGGGGCGTTCACGCCCGAGACCTCGACCACCGGCGGCAGGAAGCCGCGGTCGGCTCGCTTGCCGACGGACTCGCTCAGCTCGGCGGCGAGCGCGTCGACCTCGGCGGACTGCGGACCGGTCAGCGACGTGCTGCCCGGTTCGAAGGCGAACGACCGCTCCGGCGAAGGGCCGCGCGGGGCGGGTGCCGGAGCCGTGGACGGCGACGGGGTCGTGGTGGACGCGGGCGGCACGTCACCCGACGGCGGCGCGGGCGGCGCCGTCGAGGAGGTGGCCACCGGTGGCGTCGCGACGGCGGGCGCGGGCGGGGCGTTGAAGGCGTCGACCTGCTGGTCGACGGCGGTCTTCGCGTTCCACCACGCCTGCTGCCGGGCGTCGGCGGCGTTCCTGGCCTGCTCCAGGTCCTGCTCGGCACGGGTGATCTCGTCGGCGATGGCCCGCTGGTCGTCGACCGCCGTGTCGAGGTCGGTGTTGGCCTGGTCGAGCAGGCCCTGCAGCCGCTGGGCCTCGTTGCGCGCGGCGTCCAGCCTGCCGTTGCTGGCGTCGAGCTCGCGCTGCGCGGTGTCGAGGTCCGCCACGGCCTTGGCGTGGTCGGTGTCGGCCTTCGCGACGGCGTCGGCCGCGGCGTTCACCTCGGCGACGGCGAGGCCCTGGTCGATCATGGCCTGGTCCAGCTTGCCCTGCGCCTCGGTCAACCGGGTGTCGAGGCCGTCGAGCCGTCCCTGCTCGGTGGTCAGGTCGCTCTTGGCGTCCGCGAGGTCGTCGGCCAGCTTCGGGCCGACGACGTCGGGCTGGGCGGTCTGCCCCTCCACCGGGGCGGGCGGCGGGGTCGCCCGGTGCACGTCGAGCGCGGCCTGGGCGGCGTCGACCTTGGCGTTCGCCGCGTCCACCTTGGCACGCGCGTCGTCGACCTCGGCGGTGAGGTCGTTCACCGCGGTGGTGTTCGTGGCCACGGCCTGGTCCGCGGCGGCCTTGGCGTCGGCGGCGAGGTCCGCGCGGACGGCCGCGTCGTTCTGCGCCTTGACCTGGTTGTCGATCTCGGTGTTGGCGTCCGCGACGCCCCGCGCCGCGGTGTCCACGTCGTTCCGCAGGCCGGGGAGCGTGTCGGTGACGGCGGTGACGTTGTCGTCGGCCGTGGTGACGTCGCCCTGCCGGTCGGCGACGGCGGTGTTGGCCGCCGCCAGGTCGGGAGCGAGCCGGTTGATCGTGTCGTCGGTGGTGTGCCGGACGGTGTCGGAGGCGACCTCCGCGTCGCGCCAGGCCTTGGCCGCGTCCTTGACGCCGGTCTGCGCGGCGCCCAGCTCGGGCGTCAGCGGCTTGCCGAGCGCGGTCTCCACCTCGGGCGCGGGCATGCGCACCTGGGCGGCGCCGGGCACCTCGAGGTCGACCACGCCGACCCGGCCGCCGCCGAGATCGGCGACCACCCGGTACTCGACGTCGTAGGTGACCAGGCCGGAGCGGCCCTGCGGCTTGAGGTTGTCGACCTTGTTGTTCGTCGCGCCACCGGAGGTGGCCGCGCTGTCCTCGCTGGCGTGCTTGCCCTCGATGCCGCCGGTGGAGAAGCCGACGTCGGGGTTCTTCGACGTCACGCCACCGGTGGCCGCGCCGATCGAGAAGTCGCCGGTCTCGGTGTGCTTGGACTCGCTGGACGTGGTGGTGACGGTGGTCTTGGGGTTCTCCAGGTTCACGCCGTCGCTCAGGCCTTCGAGCCTGGGGTTGACCAGCTTCGCGTACACCTTCACGTTCGCGTGCTGGCTCACCGTCAGCGCGGCCTCGTGCAGACCGGGAACGTCCAGCGCGCCCTTGAGCATGCCGGGCAGGTTGGGCTGCAACGACTCCGAGCTCAACCCCGACTGCAGGGCGTTCATCGACCCGGTGCCCTTGCCCGTGATGCCCTGGTTGGCGCCCGCGGCGGCCAGCGCGGCGACCGCGGCGTCCTGCAACGCCTGCGCGCCGCGCAGGTTCTCCACCGACGCGGTCGGCGGCAGCACGGCGGGCGCGGCCGTCGGGTTGGCCGGGCTGGGGTTGGCCTGCCAGAAGTTCGCGGCGGCCGGGTTGCCCTGCGTGGGCAGGCGCGGGGAGGCGGTCGGGGCGAACGCCGTGGTGTTCGCGGGCGTGGCACCCGCGATCTTCTGGTTGTCCGCCAGCACCCGCACGGACATGTCCTGCGGCGGGCCGCTGGTGGCCCGGCCGACGACCTGGTCGCCCTTCTCCACCACCAGCTCGAAGGTGACCGGCACGTTGTACTTCACGGCGGGGCCGCTGCCCGCGTGCAGGTGGCCGACCTGCTCGGTGGTCGAGTCGGTGGTCGAGTTCGAGTGCGCCTGGCCGATGTTCGCGGCGACGGCGGCACCCGCGGAACCGGAGATGTTCGGGTTGCCGGTCGCGGGCAGACCGGTGCCGGGGACCTTGACCCCGACGCCCCAGGCGGTGCCCTTGCCCTGGCCCTGGGAGATCTTGGCGGTGCCCGTGGTCGTGTGCTCCATGTCGACGCCGTCGTTGACGACGCCGTCGAACTTGGGCGTGCCCAGGGTGGCCTTGAGGGTCACCTGGTAGGTGTCCTTGCCGAACACACCGGGGTCGTGCACCAGCAGCGGCACACCACCGTCGAGCGCGCTGTCCACCAACGCCTTGACGCTGGCCTCCGACGTGAGGTCGGTCAGGCGCTGGAGGTTGTTCATCGAGTCCTTGAGGACCGACGGCGGCATCAGGTCGGCGCCCAGGGCACCGAGGTTGGTCCGCAGCTCGGGCACCAGGCCCGAGAGGTTCGGCACCTTCTCGACCAGGCCGAGGCCCAGCGCGCCGGGCTCACCGGGCTTGAGCGTCGAGGGCGGGTTCATGGCGCCCATCGGGGGCGTGGTGTGGGCGGGCAGCGGGGGCAGCAGGCCCATGCCGCGCGCGGTGTCCTCGCTGACCCGGACGAACACACCGCCCGGCAGCGTGACGACGGAGGCGGCGCTGCGTGGCGTGCCGCCGTAGAGGGTGTTGCCCGAGCGGCTCTCCCCCACCACGGTGATGTCGGCGTCGAGCTGCACGAGCACGGTGCGGCCACCAGCCGGGGTGACCCGGTTGCGGTCGACGCTGCCGCCGATCTCGTTCGCCTCGGTCGAGGACTTCGACCACGGCGTCCACTTCGCGCTGGCGCCGATCGCGCCCGACCCGGTGGCGCCGCTGGAGGGCTTCATGGGCGTGTTGATGCCCACCGTGAGGTCCACGGACTGGGCGCCGGTCTTGCTGTCGCCCGCCTTGAAGCCGCCGGTGCTGGCGTTCTCCGTGGCGGTGTCGTCCGAGATGGACACCAGCTTCGGGCTGTTCAGCGCCACCGACATGCCGACGGCACCGGTGCGGTCGGTCACGCGGCGGCCGTACTTCATGCCGCCCTCGGTCACGCCCTTGTCGACCAGGGTGCGCAGGTTGGCCTTGATGCTCTCCGGGCTGAACAGCTTGTCGATCCGGTTGCGGGCGTCGGTGCCCGGCACGCTCAGCGCCGAGTCGCCGTTGGCCGCCCGGTTGAGCGCCGCGATGGCCTCGGCCCGCACGGCCTCGGTGTTGGCGACCGCCTCGACGTGCAGCCACGGCTCGACCGCGGGCTTCGGCGAGGTGAGCATCGTGCTGATGGTGGTGTTCGGCGCCACGGCCACGGTGGCCGCGCCCGGCGCGAACACGGTCGGGTCGGACTTCATCGCCGAGCTGTCGGACACCCAGAGGTTGACCTTGCCGCTGATCTCCGGCAACCGCACCGCGGCCGCGGGGGCGGGCTGCGCGGTGGTGCCGGTCTTCGCGACGGTCGCGGGCTCGGGGACCTTGAGGAACGGCGAGCCCGGCGTGACCCGCTTGACCCACGACCGGTTCTGGGTGAACGTCGTGACCTCGATGTCGAACGCGACGTCGTGCTGGAACAGCTGGGAGTTCGGGCTGCCCACGTTCAGCGCGGTGCTGTTGACCGTCGGTCCCGCGGCGTTCTTGGTCGAGGTCGAGCTGTTGTACTTCGCGCCCGCGGTGGGCGCCGGGCTGGCGCTGGTGTTCCCGGTGGTCGACGGGATGACCACCTTGCCCTCGACGCCCGCGCTCCAGCCCTTCTGCGTGGTGGTGGAGCTGTCGAGCTTGGGGCCGGTGGACGCGGCGCCGCGGACGTTGCGGGCGTCGGCCTGGCCGAGGTGGACCGGGTTGGTGACCCTGGCCTTCACCGTGATGTTGACGTACTCGTTGGTCGCCAGGCCCTGCTTCTTCAGCTGGATCTGCACACCGGGCCCGAGCAGGCTGTCCATCTGGGACTTCAGCGCGGTCGGCGACAGCTCCGTCGTCAGCTTGCGCTGGTTGGCCATCTGGTCGGCCAGGTCGGAGGCGTTCTTGCCGATGTCGCGCGGGTTGCTGTTCGGGTCGGCGAAGCTGGGCAGGAAGTTGCCGAAGCCCGGCAGGCCGCGCAGCGCGGTCTCCACCTGGCCCTGCACCTGGTTGGCTGGCGCGAACTCGCCCACCTTGACGTTGCCCGCCGCGGCGGCCGCGGCCAGGTACGGCGGGGCGAAGCGCGGTGTGGGCGTCGGGGTGGCCAGGTTCGGCGAGGTGCCGGCCGGCACCTGCAGGCCCGCGCTGCTCGCCTCGGGCATGCCCAGGCGCATGTAGCTGGTGGCGGGCACGGTGATCGTCGCCCCGTGCGGGGTCTGGATCTCCAGGTTCATCGTGACCTTGTAGAGACCGGTGTCGCCCTTGATCTGGACACCGGTCTTCACCGACGAGCTGGTGCCCGCGTTCGACGACTCCGTCGTCTTGGCCGAGTACCCCGCGGTGACACCCGCGGTGCCGCCCGTCTGGTTGGGCGCGACCGCGCCGCCGCCGACACCGACGTTGAAGTCGAACCCGCTCTTGGTGGACGCGCCGACACCGGTGTTCGTCGCGGTCGACTCGTGCAGGCGCAGCACCGTGGACGGGTTGGTGCCGACCAGCTCGGCGCTGACCGGCGTCGCCTTCATCCGCACCACACCCGCGCGGCTGCCGTGCGGGCTGACCAGGTCCGGCGACACGACCCAGCCGTTGAGGGCGGGGCCGAGGTTGTCGCGGATGGTGGTGGGGTCGAGGAAGTTCTGCAGGGCGGTGCGACCGGGCGCGCCGAGCCGGGTGATGGACGGGTGCAGCTGCGCCGAGATGGAGGCGAACGCCGCGTTGGTGTCGAGGTCGACCACGGCCTCGGGAGCCGGGTGCTCCAGTGCCGCACCCCAGCCGTTGGCCGGGACGACCGGGGCCGGGGCCACGGCGGGGGGCGTGATGTTGGAGAGGTCGTCGGGGATGTGCAGCGTCACGTCCACGTCGGCACCGGGCGCCGAGGTGACCGTGACGGGAGCGCCGACCGGCCGGTTCTGCGCGTCGGTCAGCGACACGGTGTAGGTCACCGGGACGACGGCGTCCACCGAGCCCTCACCGGAGCGGATGGCCCGCTGGTCGGTGGTCGACGTGCCGGTGTTCGCGGTCTCGACCGGACGGCCGAGCGGGACGCTGACCGCGGCCGACCCGTACGGGCCGACACCCGCGGAGATCACGCCGCCGACGCCGACCGTGGCCGACGTGCCGACCGTGCCCGCGTGAGCGGTCGCGTTGCCGCTGTTCACGGTCATGTCGACCTTGGTCTTCGGGTCCGGCGTCGTGACCGCGGCGTTCGGGTCGACCGGCGGGTCCAGGGTCGCCTTGACCGTGGCCTCGTACCAGTTGTTGCCGACCTTGATCGGGAACTTGCGGCCGTTGTCGAGGAACGACTCGAAGTTCTGGTTGAGCGCGGTCTCGATGTTGTCCACACCGACCGGCGTCACCCCCGCGCGCGGCGGCAGCAGCCCGTTCACCGCCGCCGTCACCTGCGCCCCGCCGTTGACGTCCGAGGTCGCGATCGTGCCGAGGGCCTGGTTCTGCTGGAAGAACGCCGGGAGGTTGGCGCGCGACGGCAGCACCGGCGCCGGGCCGGGCGGCGGGACCGGGCCGGGTGCCGGGGTGGTCGTGGTCGCGTTCGGCGTCGTGTTCGGGTTCGGGTTCGGGTTCGCCGCGGGGTTCGTCGTCGCGTTGGGGTTCGGGTTGGCGTTCGGGGTCGCCGTGGGGTTGGTGGTGGTGTTCGGGGTCGGCGTCACCACCAGCATCGGGATGACCTGCGGGTTCGCGCCGGCCGCCGGGTTCGGCGCGGCGTGCGACCCCAGGAGGTTCTGGAGGAACTTCGGCGCGTTCGGCGGGGTCGCCGCGTTCGGGTCCGAGGTGCGGTGGTGCGCGGTGTCGTCGACCGCGGTCGACGGGCCGCTCAGCTTCGGCGCCGGGGCGGGCTGGGCGCCGGGGTTCGGGGACGCGGTGTTGGGGGACGCGGTGTTGGGGTTGGGCTGGGTGCCGACCGGTGGGGTGTTCGGGGACGGCTGGGTGGTGGCGGCCGCCGGGGCGTTGACCGGTGGGTTGACCGGGGTGTTGGTGGGGACGTTGGTCGCCGGGGCGGGCTGGGCGCCGACGGGGGTGGCCGGGGCCGGGGCGGGCTTCGGCGACTGGGTGTCGGGGGCGTTGGTCGCCGCGGCGGGCGCGGGCTGGGTGGCGGGCGCCGGGTTCGCGGGTGCGGGGTTGGCCGGGGCGGGGTTGGCCGGGGCCGGGGCGGGTGCTGCCGCGGGCTGGGTGCTGACCGGCGCGGCGGGTGCGGGAGCCGGGTTGGCGGGTGCCGGGGCCGGAGCTGCCGGAGGTGGCGTGGCCGCCGCGGGTGCCGGCTTCGGGGCCTGCGACTCGACCGTCGCGGCGGGCTGCGGGTTCACCGGGGCCGGGGAAGGCTGGGTGGTGACCGGAGCAGGAGCCGCCTTCGGCGCTGGGGCGTCGACGGGGGCGGGCTGGGTGTTGACCGACGCCGGGGGTGCCGCTGGTTTCGGCGACTGCGTCTCGACGGACGGCGAGGGGCTGTTGACCGCGGGTGCGGGCGACGGCGACGCGACGGCCGGAGCAGCCTTCGGCGCCGGGGTGTCGACCGGGGCGGGCGCCGCTTGGGCGCTGACCGGTGCCGGGGACGCGGGCGAGGGCGTGCTGACGGCCGGGGCGGGCTGGGCGCTGACCGGCGGGATGATCGGCTTCGGCGCGGCCGACGGCTGAGCAGCGGCCTGCGCGGCAGGCGACTGGGCGGCAGGCGCCGGGGACGGGGCGGCCTTAGGCGACTCGACGGACGGCGCCGGGGCGTTGGCCGTCGGAGCGGGCGATGGCTGGGCGCTGACCGGCGACGGTGCACTGGGCTGCGGGCCCACCGCACCACCCAAGCCACCCGGCTTCGGCGCGGCCGCAGGCTGAGCACCCGCAGGCTGGGCACCGGGCTGCGCGGCGGGGTTCTGCGCGGCCGGAGCGGGTGCGTTGGTCGCCGGGGCGGCCGACGGCTGGACGTTCACCGGAGGCGTCACACCGGGCTGCGGACCGACCGCACCACCGAGGCCACCCGGCTTCGGAGTAGCAGCGGGCTGAGCACCCGCCTGCGCGGCAGGGTTCTGCGCTGCGGGAGCCTGGGCAGCAGGAGTCTGGGCAGCCGGGGTCTGGGCGGCAGGCGCGTTGGTCGCCGGGGTGGGCGACGGTTGGGCGCTGACCGGCGGAGCCGCGGCTGGCTGCGGACCCACCGCACCACCAAGACCACCCGGCTTCGGCGCGGCAGCAGGCTGAGCACCCGCAGGCTGCGCACCAGCGGGCTGGGCACCGGGAGGCTGGGCGGCAGGCGACGAGCCGGGTGCGGTGGTCGTGGGAGTACCCGTCGGCTGGGCGCCGACCGGCGACGGTGCGCTGGGCTGCGGGCCCACCGCACCGCCGAGGCCGCCCGGCTTCGGGGCGGCCGGCTGAGCGCCGGGCTGGGCGGACGGAGACTGCGAGCCGGGTGCGGTGCCCGCCGGAGGTGCCGAGGGCTGGGAACTGGTCGATGGCGTCGCACCGGGCTGCGGACCCACCGCACCGCCGAGACCACCGGGCTTCGGCGTGGCGGCGGGCTGGTTGCCCGTAGGCGCGGTGGAGCCAGGGGTCGGGGTGGGCTGGGATCCGGCCGGGGTCTGGACGCCGGGGGCGGACACCGGTGGCGTGGCGCCGGGCTGGGGGCCGAAGGAGCCGCCGAGGCCGCCGGGCTTCGGGGCGGTCGGGGTCGGGGCGGCCGGGGCCGCGGACGAGACGGGTGGCGTGGTGCCGGGCCTGCCCGGCTGCGAGCCGGGGACGCCGGGCTTGTCGACCGGGGCCTTGGAGACGGTGCCGTCACCGGTGGGGCTGGTGGCGAGGTCGAACGCGCCCTTGGACGCGCCGGGCGTGCTGAACTTGCTGCTGCGGTCGATCGACTGGCCACCGGGCGCGGCCGCGCCGCCACCGGGGGCCATCGGGGCACCGCCGGGCTGGGCGCCCGACTGGGCACCGGTGGTGGGGGCGGCGGATCCGGGCGTGGTCACGTCGGGACGCGGGCCCGCCTGCGTTCCGGGGGCCGCCGGGGGCGCGCCGACCGGGGACGACGTGCTCGGCGGGGCTCCCACGGAGGCCGGGGGCGTGGCGGTGGGCGGGGTGAAGCCGGCCGGTCCGCCGGTCTTCGGCGCGGTCGGCGTCTGGACGCCACCCGCCGAGGCGGAGACCGGTGGCGTGGGAGTGGGCCGGGGACCGGGCACGCTGCCCGGCGTGCCGACGGGCGCCTTGGAGATGGTGCCGTCACCGGTCGGGCTCTTGGGCATGTCGAACGCACCCTTGGCCGCGCCGCCGGGCGCGCCGAACTTGCTGCTCCGGTCCGTCAACTGGCCACCGGCACCGGCCGCGCCGCCACCGGGGGCCATCGGGGCACCGCCGGGCTGGCCGCCCGCGTTCGGGGAGGCCGATCCGGGGGACGTCAGGCCGGGCGGCGACTGCACGCCCGCCGAGGCGGTCGGCACGGACGGCATGGTCGGCTTCGGTCCGGTCGGCGAGGACGCGCCGCCGAGCCCGGAGGAGACCGGTGGCGTCGTGCTCGGCTTCGGCATCGACGCGCCGCCCGGAGCGGCGGAGGTGGGCACGCTCGGGTTGGCGACGGGCGCCTTGGAGATGCTGCCGTTGCCCGTGGGGGCCTTGGGGGCCTCGAACGCGCCCTTCGACGCGCCGGGGGTGGTGAACTTGCTGCTCCGGTCGGCCGACTGGCCACCGGGCGACGCGCCGCCGCCGGGGGCCATCGGTCCGCCGCCTGCCTGGCCGGTCTGGCCGGGGTTCAGCGCGCTGGAGATGTTCTTCGGGCCCGCGCCGGTGCCGCCGGTCGGCAGGGTGGCGCTGCCGCCCTTGCCGCCGGGGACGGTGGGCGAGGTGCCGACCGGTCCCCCACCGGGAACGGCCGACTTGCCGCCGCCACCACCGGGCGTGGAGGTCGCGCCGGGGATGTTCGGGATGCCGCCGGGCTTGCCGCCCGCGACGGCCCCGCCGCCCTTGCCGCCGGGCGCGCTGTTCGCCCCACCGGGGATCGTCGGCGTCGCACCGACGCCCTTGCCGCCGAGACCGCCCGCCTTGCTGCCGGGGGTGGTGTTGGCGCCACCGGGGATCGTGGGCGTCGCACCGATCCCCTTGCCGCCCAGGCCGCCCGCCTTGCTGCCGGGCGTGGTGTTGGCACCGCCGGGGATCGTCGGCGCAGCGCCGATGTTCCCGCCGCCGAGACCGCCCGCCTTGCCACCCGGCACGGTGTTCGCGCCACCGGGGATCGTCGGCGCGGCACCGACGTTCCCGCCGCCGAGACCACCGGCCTTGCCACCGGGGGTCGTGACCCCGCCGCCGGGGATCGTGGGCGCCTTGCCGACGTTCGCACCACCGGGGCCGCCGGCGTTGGTGCGCGCACCGGTGTTCGCGCCCGCGCCGGGCACGTTCGGCCCGGTCGACACCGCGGGGCCGCCCGCCGTGCGGGAGGGCGCGGGTGCCGACGCCGAGGCGCCCGGCACGTTCGGCTTCTGCGAGACCGGCGGTCCACCCGCCGTCTTGGTGGGCGGCGGTGCCGAGGCGGCCGCACCGGGGACGTTGGGCTTCTGCGAGACCTGCGCCCCGCCCTGCTTGGGCGGCGGGGCGATGGAGTTGGCCGCCCCCGGCACGTTCTTGAAGCTGTTGTTCGGGTCGATCCCGCGGAAGGCGGAGGCGTTGTTCGTGTCGGTGGAGACGGTCACCTGCTGGGTGGCCTTCAACCCCTGCTGGACGTCGCCGAACGCCTTGGAGCCGCGCTCGGCCTGCGCCACCGCGTGGTCGTTGGAGTTGTTCAGCGCGGGCACCGCGAACAGCCCGATCGGGCCGAGCGCGGTCGGGCCGAGGTTGAGCCCGCGCAGCCCGCTGGAGATGCTGCTCAGCCGGGCCTGCATGTCGCCCGCCTTGCCCTGCAGGCCCGACATCGTCGACTCGCTCTGGGAGAAACCGGAGTTCCCCGTCGGTCCGGACCCGAACCCCGTGGGCGGAGCCGGTGGCGGCGGCGCGGGGTTCGTGTTGACCGACGGGTTGGCGTTCGGGTTGACGTTGGGACTACCCGAGTTGACAGCCATGACCGGTTCTCTCCAAGTGGTGCGCTGAGCGGCGGACTGGCTGGACTAGACCTGCACGGTGGGACCGTTCGCGGTCGTCTTCGACGGGTCGCTGGCACCGCCGAAGAAGGCGTCGCCCTTGCCCGCGTCGGTGACGCTGGTGCTCGCGTTGACGTCCCTGGCGTGCTGCAACGGGTCCGCGGGCGCCTGGGTCGGCGCGGGCGTGCCGGACGAGTAGTTCTTCTGGTACTCGTCGTAGCTCGTCTTGGCGGCCTCACCGGTGGACTTGGCCTGGTTGGCCGCGGTCTCCACCTTGTCGCCCGCCGCGCTCGCGGCGTTGCTCGCCTGCTCGGCGGCCTTGATGTCGGCCTCCGACCCGCTCTGGTACGCCTTGGCGTTCGCCTCCGCCGCGGCGGCGTTCTTGGCCGCGAAGTCGGCGTTCGCCTTCTCGTAGGACTCGTTCGCCGCCTTGGCCGCGTCGTTCTTGGTGCTGAGGTCGGTCTCCGCCGCGGTCTGCGCCGGGTTCACCTTGCTCGGGTCGGTCGGGTTGTTCGCCTTGTACTCGTCGTAGGCGGCCTTGGCGGCGTCCTCCGACGGCTTCGCGGCCTGCAGCGCGTCGTAGCTCGACTTGGCCGCGTCGCTCACGTCGCGGGCCTCCTTGGCCGCGTTGGTCGCGGCACTGGCGGCCTCGGTCCTCGCGGCGTCGGCCTCGACCTTCGCGGCGTCGTACTTGGCCTTGGCGGCGTCGTACTGGGCCTGGTCGCCGGACGCGGCCGCGGCGTTCACCGCGTCGGCCGCCGAGCTGAGCTTGTCGTTGGCCGCGGAGTACTTGTCCGAGGCGCTGCTCAGCTTGTCGTTGGCGGCCTTGGCCTCGTCGGCCTGCTTGGTCTCGTTGGCCTTGGCCTCCTCGTACTTGGCGGCGGCCTCCTTGGCCTTGTCGTTGGCCGCGGTGACCTTGTCGTTGGCCGCGTCGTCCTTGACGCCCTTGTCGATGGCGTCGTCGACGTCGTCGGAGGCCTTGTAGCCCTCGTAGCTGATCTCGGCGACGTCGGCCGCGTTGTCGAAGCGGTCCCAGCCCTTGCTGACCTTCGCCACCACGTCGTCGAGGTTGCCGATCTTGCCCACGAGCCTGCTCAGCGACGCGACCACGCGCGCGATGCGGGCCGCGATGTTGGTGCCGAGCGCGACGGCCTTGCCGACGGCGAAGCCGATGAAGGCGACGATCGAGGCGCCGAAGGTGATCCACGCCGACGCCACCGCGATGAGCGCGCCCGCGATCAGGGAGCCCAGCAGCTGGGAGATCAGGTCGCGGATGATGTCGCGCAGGACCGTGACCAGCATGCCGGTGATGCCGACGATCTTGGCCTTGGTCTCGACCGCGTTGGCCAGCTGGTCGAGCTCGGCGCCCATCTGGTCCATGCTGGCCTTGAAGTTCTCCGACGACTTGCCGGTCCACCCGTCGAAGGTCGCCAGGCCCTTGCGGTGGTCCTCGGCCAGCACGCGCAGGTCCACGGCCTTGGCCTTGGTCGCCTCGACGTTGGCCTGGATCTCCTCGGGGTTGCCCATCACCTGGTTGAGGGCGTCGCGCAGGAAGCTGACGTGCTCGATCAGCCAGCCGATCCCGGCGCCGATCAGCGACCCGAGCGGGTCCATGGCGAACATCACCATCGACGCGGCCGCGCCGATGGCGTTGAACGTGATGTCGAGGGCCTTCTCGGTCTCGGACTCGGCGTCCTTGCTGATCCCGTCGATCAGGCTGCCGAAGGCCTCGATGAACAGCGAGCCCTTGAGCTTGTTCTCCTCGGTGATGTGCATACCGGGAGGGGAGTCGATCGGCGTCTCGGCCATGTTCGGTGCCTACTTCCTGTCGAGACCGGTGCCGGTCACCACGGCTGGTTGTCGTCGTCTTCGTCGTCGGCCGCGGGGCGCGGCCTCGCGGGTGGGCGCGGCGCGGTCGGCGCCGGGGGTGCGGGCCGGTGGACCGGGGGCGGCGGCGCGACCGGCTCCTCGACCTCGTCGACCTCGTCCTCGTCCAGGTCGACGTCGTCGGCGGGGATCGCGTCGCTGACCATCGACATCGCCTCGGTGCCCTCGCCGAGCGGCTGGAAGACCTCGAGCACCTTCTCGGCGGCCTGGCGCTGGGCGAGCGCGGCCGTCTGGAGGATGGCCCCGGTCAGCTGGGCCGCGCTCATCTCCATCGCGCGGCGGCCGAGCTGGAGGTTCTGCAGGCCGCCGTTGGGGCCGACCGTGACGGTGACCGAGCCGTCCTTGCTCGTGACCGTCGCCGTCGACGCGGTGAAGTTCTCCTGGAGGTCCTCGGACTTCTTCTTCAGGTCGGCCAGCTTGGCCTCGTACTCGTCTAGCCATTGCTGGGGATTCACGAAGGCCTCCTGTAGCGGCACCGGTGCACTGTCTTGATTGGCATTGTCGGGCCGCTCCTGCCCTCGGGATATCCGGACGCGCCCACGTCACCACTCCTAGCGAATTCGCCGCTGACCACTGCTTCCGGCGGCGATGGGGATGCTAGCCGAACGATCATCCTGCTAGGTGACCCGGTGAGGTCGAACAGGTACACGTGCGGTCGCCGTGGCCGGTTCACCGCGTTCGGCACCCCAGGCCGGGTCGCGTGACCTTGTTCACTACCCGTGACCACCGGTTTGCCGACCACCGGGCCCGTCGCCCCGGCGGTGGTGGCTTTGTCCGGAATGAGGTGGATCGACGCCATGCCCACCCCCTCGTGCACGGTGGCTCCCAATGGACAGCCGAGTTCCCCGGTCGACGACGCGCCGGGTCGCCGACATCCGCAGTGGAGTCTTCGCTCGAGCGAATTTCTCGCCTTTTCCGATCCGGCATGACCGATCGGACATCGAAAGGTGCCCGAAGGCACGCCGGGGTCCGCGGAACTCCTCCAGTGGGGTGTTCCACCCACCAAGGGGTAGCTGCGGTCGCGGCGAGTGCGAAATGATCGCGGGTCGACAGGACGGGGGG
This sequence comes from Umezawaea tangerina, assembly GCF_003002815.1. Lineage (GTDB taxonomy): Bacteria > Actinomycetota > Actinomycetes > Mycobacteriales > Pseudonocardiaceae > Umezawaea > Umezawaea tangerina. The sequence goes on from NZ_PVTF01000015.1 coordinate 95,186, forward strand.
ACGGTGTGGAGCGCGGCGACCTGGTGGAGCTCGCACGAGCCGGGACCGGGCGGGGGCTGGCGGCGGTGACGCGGCTGCCGGGAGGCACGAGCAAGGGGGTGTACCGCCTGCACCTCGACGACGGCACGACCGCGGTGGCCTACCTCTGGCACCCGGCGGAGAACTACTGGCCCGACGGCGGGGACGGGCCCGAGGGCGTCGACGCGTTCGAGGCCGCCGTGGAGCGGTTCGCCGCCATCGGCGTGCGCACCCCGCGGGTGCTGCTGCTGGACCGGGGCCGCTCGCGGTACCCGGCGGACGCGGCCGTGGTCGAGGACGTGACCGGTGGTCCGCTGAGCGAGGTGTTCGACCGGGTGCCCCGGCGCACGCTGGAGCGGCTCGGCGAGGCCGTGCTGGCGATGGCCGGGACGACGGGACCGGCGCCGGAGCGGCCGTGCGAGGTCACCGTGCTGGAGCGGGCCTACGACGACCTCGGCGAGGCCGCGAAGCGGGTGGAGCGGATCGGGGCCGTCCGCGACGAGGTCGACGACGTGCTGCGCGAGCTGGTCGCGGCCGTGCGGCCCCGGAGGCGGCACGGTTTCGTGCACGGCGAGCTGGGCCCGGAGCACGTGCTGGTGACCGCCGAGGGCGAGCCGGTGGTGATCGACGTCGAGGGCGCGTCGTTCTTCGACGTCGAGTGGGAGCACGCCTACCTGTCGTTCCGGTTCGGACGGCACTACCGGTGGCTGGAGGTGGACGGCCTGGACGAGGCGCGGCTGCGGTTCTACCGGCTGGCGCTGCACCTGTCGCTGGTGGCCGGGCCGCTGCGGCTGCTCGAGGGGGACTTCCCCGACCGGGACGGGATGCTGGGGATCGTGGAGTCGAACATGGGGCACGTCCTGGGGGCGCTGCGATGAGGGTGCTGTTCAGCTTCGTCGGCGGCAACGGGCACTTCCAGCCGATGGTGCCGGTCGCGCAGGCCGTGCGGGCCGCCGGGCACACCGTCGCCTGCACGGGCGCGCCGTCGATGGCGCCGACGATCGAGGCCGCGGGCTTCACCCCGTTCCCGTCCGGCCCGGACATGGGCGCCTCGATGGAACGGCTGCCGCTGCTCCCCCTCGACCGCGCGCGGGAGGAGAGCGACCTGCGCGAGGGGTTCGCCCGACGGGTGGCGCCGCGGCGGGCCGACGACCTGCTCGACCTGTGCGAGCGGTGGCTGCCGGACGTGCTCGTGTGCGACGAGGTGGACTTCGGCGCGATGGTCGTCGCCGAACGGCTCGACATCCCGTACGCGTCGGTCGTGGTGATCGCCTCGGGGGCGTTCCTGCGCCCGGAGATCGTCGCCCAGCCGCTGCACCTGCTGCGCGCGGTCCACCGCCTGCGCCCGGACGTCAACCTGTCGATGCTCACCCGGCACCTGGTGCTCTCCCCGTTCCCGCCGTCCTACCGGCACCCGGAGTTCCCGCTGCCCGACACCGGGTTCTCCTTCCGGCCCGTCCCGGACGGCCCGGCACCGACGCCGATCGCCGTGCCGCAGGACGTGCCCACCGTGTACTTCACCCTCGGCACGATCTTCAACACCGAGTCCGGCGACCTGTTCGGCCGCGTCCTGGCCGGACTGCGCGAACTGCCGGTCAACCTGGTCGTCACGGTCGGCCGCCGCGTCGACCCCGCGGAGCTCGGCCCGCAGCCGTCGCACGTGCGGATCGAGCGGTACCTGCCGCAGGACACGGTCCTCCCCCGCGCCTCGGTGGTCGTCTCCCACGGCGGCTCCGGCACGGTCATGGGGTCGCTGGTGCACGGCGTGCCGTCGGTGCTGCTGCCGATGGGCGCCGACCAGCCCGACAACGCCGCCCGGTGCGTCGCCCTCGGCGTCGGCGTGCGGCTCGACGCGCTCACGGCGACCCCGGCGCAGGTCCGCGACGCCGTGGCCGGGGTGCTGGCCGACCCGACCTACCGGTACGCCGCCGAACGGCTGCGCGACGAGATCGCGGTGATGCCGGACCAGTCGCACGTGGTGCCGTTGTTGGAGAAGCTGGCCGGGGTGGTGTGACGCGGGTCCACCGGTGTGTGCGGCGGGGTGGTGGGTCAGGATCTGGGGATGACATTTCCGATCGGGCCGGTGGAGTTGACCGCCGGGGAGCTGCTGTTGAGGCCGCCTGACGAGCGGGACGCCGTCGAGGCGTTGGCGATGGTGAGGGACCCGGACTCGATGCTGTGGAACCCGGCGGCGTCGGTGGTGGACGTGGCGAGTGCGCGGGACTGGTGCAAGAGCCTGGGTGACTGGTCGCCGGGGGATCACGCGACGTTCTCGGTGGTGGACGTCGGGAGCGGGCGGCTGGTGGGGAACGTGTCGTTGCACAAGATCGACGCGGAGCAGCTGACGGCGGAGATGGGGTACCGGGTCGGGGCCTGGGCGCGGGGGCGAGGGGTGGCCACGGCGGCGGTGCGGGCGGTGACGGAGTGGGGGTTCGAGGAGCTGGGGCTGCAGAGGGTGCAGCTGTTCCACGCGGTGGGGAACGTGGCGTCGTGCCGGGTGGCGGTGAAGTGCGGGTACCGGGACGAGGGGACGTTGAGGTCGGCTTCGGTGTACGGGGATGGGGTGCGGTACGACGAGCACCTGCATGCCCGGTTGGCCGGGGATGGGGTTTAAGGGCCGGTTTGGTTGTGGGTCACCCTCGGTGAAGCCCGGCCCCCGGCGCGCGATTGTCTCAATGCTTGATCTTGCTTGTCAAGACGATAGAGCTGTCTTGACAAGCAAGATCAAGCAGGAGGGCGCTGTGGATCGGGGGCAGAGGGGGAGTCTGGCTTCGCCAGCATCGAGCTGCGCTCGACACCGCATCCTCGGCTTCGCCGTCGGACCAGGCATCCTCGCTGCGCGTCGGACAGGGCATCGGGCTTCGCCCGACAGGGCATCGGCTGGCGCCGACGAGGCCCCAGGCGCTCCGCGCCGGATGCGCGTTGGCGGGCTTCGCCCGTGGGGAGGGGATCCTCGCTCCGCGTCGGAAGGGAAGGCGTCCTCGCTGTGCGTCGGACCAAGGGGCGGTGTGGGGTTGGTGGTGCTCAAGGGGTGGAAAAAGGCGTCGTCGGAGGGGGTGGGGGCGCCATAATCGGGGGTATGGGAAAGACCTACGAGCGGATCGATGGTCGGTTGCGGGCGTTCATCGAGGAGCAGCCGGTGTTCTTCACCGGTACGGCGCCGCTGGACGGGGAGCACGTGAACATCTCTCCCAAAGGTCGGTCGGGGTCGTTGCGGGTGCTGGACGAGCGGACGGTGGCCTACCTGGATTTCGGGGGTAGTCACGCGGAGACGATCGCGCATCTGCGGGAGAACGGGCGGATCACGTTGATGTGGTGCGCGTTCAGCGGGCCGCCGAACATCGTGCGGGTGCACGGGACGGGGGTGCCGGTGTTCCGGGACGATCCGCGGTTCGCGGAGCTGGTGGGCGGGTTCGGGGACGCGGACGCGCCGGGGGTGCGGGCGGTGGTCGTGGTGACGGCGAAGCTGATCAGCGACACCTGCGGGTTCGCGGTGCCGTTCATGGACTACCGCGAGGAGCGGACGCTGCACGCGGAGTTCTTCGGGCGCAAGAGCGAGGAGGAGTTCGCGGCGTACTGCGAGAGCAAGGACCACAACGCGGTCAGCATCGACGGGTTGCCCGCGTTGCCGCTGCCGTTGCCGTCCAGGCCGGCGTGATGATCCTCGACCTGGACGCGGCCCGGCGGGCCGAGCATCGCGGGATCGCGATGGAGTTCGTGTACTTCTGGGGACCCGACCCGCACGGCGGGCTGGGGGTGGAGTGCCTGAGCCAGTGGTACCCGTCGCCGTTCACGGTGGACGGCACGACGTACGCCACGGCCGAGCACTACATGATGGCGGGCAAGGCGCGGTTGTTCGGCGACGAGCGGGCCGAGCAGCGGGCGGTCGCCGCGCGCACCCCGTTCGAGGCGAAGAACATCGGCAGGCAGGTCCGCGGGTTCGACACCGACGTGTGGGACGCGCGGCGGGTGGACATCGTGGTCGCCGGGAACGTCGGGAAGTTCACCGCCCACCCGCCGATGCGGGACTTCCTGCTCGGCACGGGCGGGAAGGTGCTGGTGGAGGCCAGTCCGATCGACCGGGTGTGGGGCATCGGGCTGGCGGCGACCGACCGGCGGGCGGCGACCCCGTCGACGTGGCGGGGGCTGAACCTGCTGGGGTTCGCGCTGATGGCGGTGCGGGAGCGGCTGAGGAGCTGACCGACGGGGTTCCCGCACCCACCGGTACGGGGATCCCTGCGTTTTCCGCCCCAACTGCCCGACCGGTATCTACGCTGGTGGCGCAAGCTTGTGGTACTGATCAGCGGCAGTGGATCAGGCGGAAGGGGTCCGGATGACGGCCGTGGTCACCGCGCCGACCCCGCACCGGGTGACCGGGCTGGTCAAGAGCACACCGGGGCGGCTGAGCCTGATCGCCCTCGTGCTCGTGGCGGTGAGCCTGATCTCCGGGGCGCTCATCGGGTTCGGCGTGCAGGCCAGGTCGGCCGCGCTGGAGGAGCTGGCCACCCGCAGCGAGCCGCTGGGCTTCGCCGCCCAGGAGGTCTACCGGGCGATGGCCGACGCGGACGCCACGGCCTCGGGGGCGTTCCTGTCCGGCGGTGTGGAGTCCCCCCAGCTGCGCACCCGCTACGAGGGCGACATCGCGAAGGCCGCCGCCGCGCTGACCACGGCGACCGGGGAGAGCACCCGCTCCCCCGAGGTCGCCGGCGCGCTGACCACCCTGTCCGGGCAGCTGCCCGTGTACACCGGGCTGATCGAGACCGCGCGCACGCACAACCGGCAGGGCAACCCGGTCGGCGCCGCCTACCTGCGCGAGGCCTCGGGCCTGATGCGCGCCGAGCTGCTGCCCGCGGCCCAGGACCTCTACCGCGCGGAGACCGCGAACGTGGTCCGCGACCAGGACCGGGCGGGCGGCGGCCCGTGGACCGAGCTGCTGCTGGGCCTGTTCTCGCTCGCCGCGCTCGGCCTGGCCCAGTGGTACCTCACCCGCCGCACCAACCGGCTGGTCAACGTCGGGCTGCTGGTCGCGACCGGGCTGACGCTGGTGTCGCTGCTGTGGGTGGTCGTCGCCAGCGCGGTCGTCGCGAGCACCGTGTCCGACAGCCGCGTGGACGGCTCCACCCAGGTCGACGTGCTGGCCCGCGCCCGCATCGACACCCTCACCGCGCGCGGCGACGAGACCCTCACGCTGGTGGCGCTGGGCAGCGGCCGCGTCTACGAGGACCGCTACGCGGTCGTCACCAAGGAGCTCGGCGAGCTGATCGCGACCGCCAAGTCACTGGCGACCGAACCGGCCGTGCGGGACGCGGTGACCTCCGCGGAGGACCAGTACCGTGCCTGGCAGGACGCCCACCAGCGGATCCGCGCGGCCGACGACACCGGCGACCCCAACGCCGCGCTGGTGATCGCGCTCGGCACCGACCCCGGCGGCGCGGCGGCGGCGTTCGACAACCTCGACCGCGACCTGGTCACCGCCATCACACGGGCCCGCGACGCGTTCACCGGGTCGGTCGCCACCGCCCGCGGCGCCCTCACCGGAACCGTCGAGGTGGTGGCGCTGCTCGCGCTGGGTGCCGCGGCCGCGGCGGTCGCGGGGCTGTGGCAGCGACTCAAGGAGTACCGATGAGACGCCTCGTGGTCGTGCTGGCGCTCCTGGTCGCCGCGTGCGCCCCGGTGCCCGGCCCGACGTCGGACATCACGGCGGGGCCGACCGGGGCGCCGCGGCCGGCGGGGGCCGCGGAGGTGAGCGCGCCGCCCAGCACGCCCGCGGCCGCGCCCTCCTGCGACGCGACGGCCAGCCTGCGCCCCACCGGACCGCCACCGGAGCCCGGCGACATGCCCGACGGGTCGACGATGGCGAAGATCGCCGCCCGCGGCAGGCTCATCGCCGGGGTGGACCAGAACACCTACCCGATGGGGTTCCGCAACCCCGCCACCGGCACCCTGGAGGGGTTCGACGTCGACATGGCCCGCGAGATCGCCAAGGCGATCTTCGGCGACCCGACCCGCATCCAGTTCAAGGTCCTCACCTCCGACGCCCGCGTGCCCGCCCTGCAGAACCGCGACGTCGACGTCGTGGTGCGCACGATGACCGTCAACTGCGAGCGCGCCGAGAAGGTCGCCTTCTCCTCGGTCTACTACCAGGCGGGCCAGCGGGTCCTGGCCTCCCGCGGCTCCGGCATCACCGGCCCCGACTCCCTGGGCGGCAAGCGGGTCTGCGCCACCAAGGGGTCCAGCTCGCTGACCAACGTCGCGAACGTCGCCTCGAAGCCGACCGTGGTGTCCGTGCCGAACTGGACCGACTGCCTGGTCATGCTGCAGCAGGGCCAGGTCGACGCGGTGTCCACCGACGACACGATCCTGGCCGGGCTGGCCGCGCAGGACCCCTACACCGAGATGGTCGGGCCCAAGTTCACCCAGGAGCCCTACGGGATGGGCATCCCGAAGGCCGACGAGGACTTCGTGCGGTTCGTCAACGCGGTGCTGGAACGGCTGCGCACCGACGGCACGTGGACGACGATCCACCAGCGGTGGCTCGGCTCGCTGGACCAGGCCGCCCAGCCGCCCGCAGCGAAGTACCGGGACTGAGCGCCGTGGACCGCGACGAGGTGGACGGGGCGCTGGCGCGGCTGGGCGCCGAGGCCGACCGGATGGCGCAGTCGCTGCTGGCCATGGACGACCACCCCGGCCACCCGCTGCTCGACGCCGCCGACCGCGAGGCCGTCGCGGCGCTGTGGGCGGCGTTCGCTGCCCACCGGCAGGTGCTGGACCGGGCCCGCGGGCTGCGCGCGGGCAGACCGGGCGCGGCCGACCTCACCGCGCTGACCGGGCTGCTGACCGGGCCGTCCGTCGAGCTGGACGGCGAGTCCGGGCCCGCTGAACGGGTCACGCCCGACGAACTGGTGGAGCGGATGCGCGCCGGGTACGCCCGCGTCGTCGACGCGCTGGCCGCCGCCGTCGCCCGGCACGCCGCCGCCGAGGCCCTGGCACGCGAGCTGGTGGGCCTGCGGGCCGAGGCCCACCGGCTGCGGGACCTGGTCGAGGCGAAGATCGCCGTGACCGCGCTGCCGCCCGTGCCCGACACCGTCGCCGGGTGCCGGGAGCTGGTGGCGAACCTCGCCGGGCTGCTGGACCGGCGCACCGAGCTGCGCGGCCGCCTGGAGGCCTACCGCGCCAAGGCGACCCGCCTCGGCCACGCCGAGGACCCGACCCTGTCCGCGTTGCACCGCGACGCGCACGACGTCCTGTTCACCGCACCGTGCGACCTGCCGGAGGCGACCCGCGCGGTGGGCCGCTACCAGCGCGCCGTGCTCGACCTGGTGGAGGCCTGATGACCACGTGTCCCCGCGCGGGCTGCGACGGGACCGTCGAACCCGACGGGTTCTGCGACACCTGCGGCATCGAGGTGCCCGCGACGCTCCCCGCACTGACGTCGGTGTCGGCGGCGTCGGTGTCCGCGTACTCGGGGTCGGCCTACACCGCGATGCACCGGACCGGTCCGGACAGCGGTCCGGCGACCGGCCCGGACACCGGCCCCGCCACGCTCGGCCAGTCCACCGGGGCGTTCAGCGGCCCGTCGACCGGCGCGTCCACGGGGCCGGGCACCGCGCCGTGGACCGGCACCGTCAGCTCCTCGGGCCGCAGCCGCCGCGCGTCCACCCGCTCCTCGGGGCGCGGCAGGCTGGGCGCCGGGCTGGTCGAGGTGCCGCGCGTGCCCTACCGCGACCCCAAGAGCGCGGTGCTGACCGACCCCGAGGTGCCCGAGGCGAAGCGGTTCTGCAGCGCGTGCGGCAAGGAGGTCGGCCGCAGCCGCGAGGGCCGTCCCGGCCGGGTCGAGGGGTTCTGCCCGCAGTGCGGCCACCACTACTCCTACACGCCGAAGCTGGAGCCCGGCGAGGTCCTGCACGGCCAGTACGAGGTGCTCGGCTGCCTCGCGCACGGCGGGCTGGGCTGGATCTACCTGGCGCTGGACCACGCGGTGAGCGACCGCTGGGTGGTGCTCAAGGGCCTGCTGGACTCCGGCGACGCCGACGCCATCGCCGCCGCGACCGCGGAGCGCCGGTTCCTGGCCGAGGTCGAGCACCCGAACATCGTCAAGATCCACAACTTCGTGCAGCACGCCGACCGGCGCACCGGCGAGACGGTCGACTACATCGTCATGGAGTACGTGGGCGGCCAGTCCGTCAAGGACATGATCAAGGACCTGCGCGGGTCCGGCGGCGGCACCGAGTCGCTGCCGCTGGCGCAGGCCATCGCCTACGCGCTGGAGATCCTGCCCGCGCTGGGCTACCTGCACGGGGTGGGGCTGCTGTACTGCGACTTCAAGCCGGACAACGTGATCCAGACCGAGGAGCAGCTCAAGCTGATCGACCTGGGCGCGGTGCGCCGCATCGGCGACAACCGCAGCGCCATCTACGGCACGATCGGCTACCAGGCCCCCGAGATCGGCACCATCGGCCCGTCGGTGGCCTCCGACCTCTACACCGTGGGCCGGGCCCTCGCGGTGATGAGCTTCTCCTTCGACTTCCGCCGCAAGTACAAGACGGGCCTGCCGACCCCGGCCGACCAGCCGCTGCTGGCCAGGTTCGAGTCCTACCAGCGGTTCCTGCGCCGGGCGACCGACCCGAACCCGGAGCTGCGGTTCACCTCGGCCGAGGAGATGGCCGAGCAGCTGACCGGCGTGCTGCGCGAGGTGCTGGCCGCCGAGGACAACAACCCCCGGCCGGGCCTGTCGCGGCAGTTCACCCCCGAACGGCGGTGCTTCGGCTCCGAGCAGGACCCCGACCTGGCCACGGCCGCCGCGGCGCTGCCGGTGCCGCAGGTGGACGCGGGCGACCCCGCGGCCGGGTTCCTGGCGACCGCGACCACCGGGGAGGCCGCCGAACGCGTCGCCGCCCTGCGCGCCGCGCCCGTGACCACGGCGGAGGTGCGGCTGCAGCTGGTGCGGGCCCTGGTGGACGCCGGGCAGGCCGAGGAGGCCACCCGCGAGCTCTACGCCCTGACGGCCACGTCGATGTTCGACCCCGACGACCCGTCGCTGGTGGACTCCGACGACTGGCGCCCGGTCTGGTACCGGGGGCTGGCCGCGCTGGTGGAGGGCAACCCGGCCGACGCGCGGGCGGCGTTCGAGACGGTGTACGACGTGCTGCCCGGCGAGGCCGCGCCCAAGCTCGCGATCGCGCTGTGCGCCGAGGCCACCGGGAACCTGGCCGAGGCGGCGCACTACTACGAGGTGGTGTGGCGCACCGACCGCTCCTACGTCAGCGCCGCGTTCGGGCTGGCCCGCGTGCTGCTGGCCGCGGGCACCCGCGACCGGGCGGTGGCGGTGCTGCACACCGTCCCGGACACCTCCAGCCACCACGTGGCCGCGCAGGTCACGGCGATCCGCGCGCAGACCGACGCCCGGCACCGCGGCACCGACGGGCAGTCCCCGCTGGTGGCGATCAGCGGGGCGGCCGACCGGCTGGAGGCCTTGGAGCTCGACGTGGCCCGGCGCGCGCGGCTCAGCGTGGAGGTGTTGCAGGCGGCGTTCGACCTGGTCGCCGGTGGCGGGGCAGCCGACCCCGCCGGGCCCGGTGAGCTGCTGGGCTGCGAGCTCAGCGACCGCGGCCTGAGACTCGGCCTGGAACGGCACTACCGGACGTTGGCGCGGTTGGCCGACACCCCGGAGGAACGGTTCGCCCTCGTCGACCGCGCGAACGCGGTCCGACCCCGGACACTGGTGTGACGATGACGAACTGCCCCGAGTGCGACGAGCCCGTCGCCGCCGAAGACCGGTTCTGCGAGAGCTGCGGCCGCAACCTGCTGGTGCGCACGACACCGGTGGGCGGCCCCGACGGCACGGCCGCGGCGCTGTGCGCGTGCGGCAGCACGGAGATCGACGAGGAGGGGTTCTGCGAGCAGTGCGGCCGGGCCCAGCCGGTCGGCCGGGACCGGATGGAGTTCGTGCTGCCCACCATCGCCGGGATCAGCGACCGGGGTCGCAGACGGGCGCGCAACGAGGACTCCATGGCGTTCGGCCACGTCCACGCCCGCGGGGTGGCCGCGATCGTCTGCGACGGCGTCGCCTCCTCCGAGCGGGCCGACGAGGCGTCGCAGGCCGCGGTGGACGCCGCGAACGCCGTGCTGGTCGACGCGCTGGTGGAGGGCACCGACCCCGAGCGCGCCACCGTGCTCGCGGTGGCCGCGGCCAACCGGGCCGCCGGTGCGCTGGCGCGCGCCGAGGCGCCGGACGTGGCGCCGTCGTGCACCTACGTGTCGGCGATGCGCACCGACGACGGCGCGGTCGTGGGCTGGGTCGGCGACAGCCGCGCCTACTGGCTGGCCGACGTCGGCAACGCCACCCCGTCGCGGCGGCTGACCAAGGACGACACGTGGGCCGCCCAGCTGGTCGCCGACGGGGTCCTCACCGAGGCCGAGGCGGTCAACGACCGCCGCTCGCACGTGCTGTCGCGCTGGCTGGGCGGTGACTCCGGGCAGGTCAGCCCGCACGTGGTGGCGCTGCGCCCGGAGGAGAGCGGGGTGGTGCTGCTGTGCAGCGACGGCCTGTGGAACTACCTGCCCGAGGTGGAGGACCTCGACGCGGCGCGCACCCGCGGGACGACACCGGTGGAGCTGGCGCGCGAGCTCACCGAGCACGCGCTGGCCGCGGGCGGGCACGACAACATCACCGTCGTCGTCATCGAAGTGGGGGGTGGGCGTGGTCGCTGAGTTCGCCGTGGAGGTCTTCCAGAACGAGTACCTGACGGAGGGGGCGCGGGAAGTCGACGCGATCGTCACGGTTGCCGCGTCGGGGATGCCCGCGGCCGGGGTGGCGCCCGTCGACATCGCGCAGGTGGTCATCGTGGACTGCTCCGGGTCGATGCGGTACCCGCCGACGAAGCTCGACGCCGCCAAGAAAGCCACCGCCACCGCCATCGACACCCTGCGCGACGGGGTGTCGTTCGCCGTGGTCGAGGGCACCGGCTCCGCCCGCATGGTCTACCCCACCCACCGCGGCCTCGCCGTGGCCAGCCCCCGGACCAAGACCGAGGCGAAGCGGGCCGTGCGCGTGCTGGTCTCCGACGGCGGCACCGCGATGGGCCGGTGGCTGGCGCTGGCCGACCAGGTGCTGGCCGGGCACGAGGGGCCGTTGAAGCACGCGATCCTGCTGACCGACGGCCAGAACCAGCACGAGACGCCCGCGCAGCTGTCGCGGACGCTGGCCTCGATCAGCGGCCGGTTCACCTGCGACTGCCGCGGGGTCGGCACCGACTGGCAGGTCGACGAGCTGCGCAAGATCGCCGAGGCGATGCTGGGGACGGTGGACATCGTCGCGGACAGCCGGGGGCTGGCCGACGACTTCCGGGCGATGACGGCCACCGCGATGGGCAAGGCGGTGGGCGGGGTGTCGCTGCGGCTGTGGACGCCGGAGGGGGCGGAGGTGCGGTTCCTCAAGCAGGTCTCCCCCACCGTGCTGGACCTGACCGACCGCCGGACCGAGGCCGGGCCGCGCACCGGCGAGTACCCGACCGGCGCGTGGGGCGCGGAGAGCCGCGACTACCACCTGTGCGTGCGGGTGCGGCCCGCGGGCGTCGGCGACCGGATGCTGGCCGGGCGGGTCAGCCTGGTCACGCCCGGCGGGGACGTGCTGGGCCAGGGCCGGGTGCTGGCTGTGTGGACGGCCGACGAGGCGCTGTCGACCCGGATCAACCGCGAGGTCGCCCACTACACCGGGCAGGCGGAGCTGGCCGAGGTCATCCAGGACGGCCTGGAGGCGCGCAAGGCCGGTGACGTGGAGACCGCGACGGCGAAGCTGGGGCGGGCGGTGGCGCTGGCGACGTCGTCGGGCAACACCGACACCGCGAAGCTGCTGGCGAAGGTCGTCGAGGTCGAGGACCCGGTCACCGGCACGGTGAGGCTGCGTCCGAGGGTTGCCGACGCCGACGAGATGACCCTGGACACCCGGTCCACGGTGACCAAGCGGGTCGGGAAGGGGGGCGGCTGATGCCGACCTGCCCCTCCGGTCACGACAGCGCCACCGACGACTACTGCGACGTCTGCGGCACCGCGCTGACCGCGGGCGGGGAAGCGCCGTCGCCGCCCGCGCCGGAGGCCCGCACCTGCCCGTCCTGCGGGACGGCGCAGGTCGGCCGGTTCTGCGAGGAGTGCGGCCACGACTCCCTGGCCACCGCGGCCACCGCGCCCCGGCAGCCCGCGGCCGCACCGGTGACGTGGCACGTCGTCGTCACCGCCGACCGCGGCCACTTCGACCGGGTCGTCGCCGCGGGCGGTCCGGACTCCGCGGCCGTGGAGTTCCCGCTCTACTGCCCGGAACGCCGCTTCGTGCTGCACGACGACCGGATCAGCATCGGCCGCCGCAGCCGCTCGCGCGGCATCCACCCCGACATCGACCTCATCGGCCCGCCGGAGGACCCCGGTGTGTCCGCGGGCCACGCCCTGCTCGTGCGGACCGGCACGACGTGGGCGGTGGTCGACCTGGCCTCCACCAACGGCACGACCCTCAACGGCACCACCGACCCGCTGCCGCCGAACACGCCCCACCCGGTGGCCGACGGCGACCGGATCCACGTGGGCGCCTGGACCACGTTGACCCTGCACCGGGTGTAGCCGCTCAGGCGGTCACGGCCCGCTGGGCGGGCATCGGGTAGTCCGGCAGCTCGATCGCCTCGGCGGGCGGGGTGGCGAACCGCGAGGCCAGCCCCGCGACCTTGCCCAGCAGCGGGGACCCGGCGGCGCGCACGGCGGTCCGGAACAGGCCGCGGCCCAGCCGTCCCCGCGGGTGGGCGATGCCGGGCGCGCCGGGCGGGAGCTTCTGCGCCTTGGTGACCAGGGGGCGCAGGATCCGCTCGTAGCGGGCGAACGCCGTTCGCGGGTCGTCGTGGCCGGTGAGCTCGCCCGCCAGCACGTAGGCGCCCGCCAGCGCCAGGGTGGTGCCCATGCCGCTGATCGGGGACGCGCAGTAGGCGGCGTCGCCGAGCAGTGCGATCCGGCCGCGGCTCCAGGTGGGCAGCTTCGCCTGCCCGACCTCCTCGAAGTACAGCGAGTCGTCGTCGAGGTGCTCGAGCACCCGCGGACCCTGCCAGCCGACGTCGGCGTAGGTCGCGCGCAGGACGGCGACCACGTCGTCGTGGCCGAGCCGGTCGAGGCCGCGCACGTCGGAGACGAAGCTCAGGGAGGCCTGCGTGGTGCCGAGGTTGTCCGGGCGCAGCCCGAGCGCGCGGCCCTGCCCGCAGGTCAGCACGCGCCACCGGTCGTTGTCGTCGGCGGTGCGCGGGATCGTGAGGTAGGCGGTGTAGAGGCCCAACTCCTCGACGCGCGCGTCGGGCATGACCAGCGAACGGGTGCGCGAGCGCAGGCCGTCGGCGACGACCACCGCGTCGAAGCGGCGGGCGGCGCCGTGGTCGAACTCCACGTCCACGCCGGAGCCGTCGTCGTGCAGACCGGTGATCCGGTCGCCGAACACGTACTCGGTGCCCGCGGCGGAGTGGTCGTGGAGCAGGCGGGCGAACTGGCCGCGCAGGATCTCCAGCTCGGCCGTGGCGCCGCCGGTGTCGTCGGCGCCCGCGGCGAAGCCGGCGAGCGGACGGCCGGTGTCGTCGACGAAGTCCGTGCCGGTCTCGCCGGTGTGGCGGTCGCGGACGGCGTCCTCCAGGCCCATCCGGCGGATCACCTGGCGGCCGACCCCGCGCACGTCGATGTTCTGGCCCTGCTCGCGCACGTGGTCGAAGCGCTCGACCACGGTCACGTCCCAGCCCGAGGCCGAGAGCCACGACGCGAGCGTCGGACCGGCGATGCCGGCCCCGGAGATCAGGATGCTGCGGCTGTCCACGTGAGCCCTTCGACCGACGACCGGACCGCCATGCGCGGCCCGTTCCCCGAGCCTAGGGAGCCGTGCGGTGGTCCGCTTGATCAGCGGACCACCGCGGTCACGCGCCGGACGCGCCGACGGTGTGGGGCTCCGGTGCCAGGTCCCGGTCGCGGATGGCCAACGCGCAGGCCGCGCCCACGACCATGAGCGCGGCGGCGACGAAGAACGCCGCGTGGTAGGCCGTGAAGTTCGGCTCGCCCGACGCCGTCGTGGTGCCCACCGCGGCCAGCACGCCGCCGAGGACCGCCACGCCCACGGCGGAGCCCACCTGCCCGCTGGTGTTGAACAGCGCGGAGGCCATCCCGGTCTTGGCGGGTGGCAGCGTGGCGAACGCCGAGGCCCGTGTCGCGCTGAGCACGTTGCCCATGCCCACACCGAGGTAGAACATGATCGCCCTGGTCGCCCACGGGTCGGTCGACCTGTTGACGAGCCCGAGCAGGACCATCCCCACCGCGACGGCGAGCAGCGCCGCGGCGATGTGCCCGCGGGCCCCGAGCCGACGGTGGACGTGCGTGGCGAACTGCGAGCCCACCATCACCCCGATCGCCTCGGGGAACCCGATGAGGCCGGTCTGGGACGCGGAGGCGCCGATGGCGTTCTGGTAGAGCAGCGGGAACACGAACAGGGAGCCGAGGAAGGCCGCGACGGCCAGCACGGTCACCACGTTGACGGTGCGGAACACGCGGTCGCCGAACAGGCGCAGGTCGAGCATCGGCTCCGGGACGCGCAGCTCGACGACGACCAGGAGCACGAGCAGCGCGGCACCCACCAGTCCGGTCGCCACGACCACCGGCGACGTCCACCCGGCGGTCGCGCCCTCGGTCAGCGCGTACACGAACAGCGCCACCCCGGAGCAGGACAGCGCGAACCCGGCGGCGTCGAAGCGACCGGCCGGGGGCTCGCGCCGCTCGGTCAGGAAGAGCAGGCCGAACACCAGCACGCCCAGGCAGATCGGCACGTTGACGAGGAACACGAACCGCCAGGACAGGTTGTCCACGAGCAGACCGCCGAGCACCGGTCCGAGGGCCGGTGCCACCGCGGCGGGCCCGACGGTGATCCGCGAGACGCGCATCCGCTCCTCGGCGGGGAAGACCCGGAACAGCATCGCCATCCCGATCGGGACGAGCATGCCGCCGCCGAGTCCCTGAAGCACCCGGAACGCGGTCAGCTGGGTGAGGTCCTGCGCCACCCCGCACAGCGCGGAGGCGACCGTGAACACGGCCAGCGCGGTCAGCAGGACCCGTTTGGCGCCGAACCGGTCGCTGAACCAGCCGCTGGGCGGGATGACCACCGCGAGCGCGACGAGGTACCCGACGACGGCGGTCCGCGCGTCCACCGGGGAGACGCCGAAGTCGACGCTGATCCTCGGCACCGCGACGTTGACGATGGTCGCGTCCAGGATGCTCACGAACATCGTCGCCACGAACACCACCGTCACGACGGACGTCGGCTTGAGCCTGCCTGTCGCCATCTCAGGAGGCCGCGAGCTCGACGATGCGCGGCACGAGCGACGCGGGCGTCGGCATGCCGTGCATCTCGTCGCGCACCTCCGCGGCCGCGGCGCGCGGCTTGTCCGCCTTGAGCAGCCACTCGACCAGGTCGGCGTCCACGGCGTCGGGTGTCGTCGAGACGCCGATGCCCCGCTCGTGCACGGCGTCGGCGTTGGCGTAGCGGTCGGCGCCGTCGGGCACCACGATCTGGGGCAGCGCGGCGTCGGCCGCGGTCAGGGTCGTGCCCGCGCCACCGTGGTGGATGACCGCCGTGCAGGTGCGCAGCAGCTCGTTGAGCGGCACCCACGGCACGGCGACGACGTTGTCCGGCAGGTCGCCGAGGTCGGTCTTGCCCACCGCGAGGACGAACTCCGCGTCCATGCCCGCGGCGACGTCGACGATCCGGCTCACGGTGCCGAACCCGCTCATCGCGGGCACCACCGTGCCGAGGGTGACGGCGACGCGCGGGCGACTCGGCGGGTGCTTGAGCCAGTCCGGGAGCACGGCCCCGCTGTTGTAGGGGATGTACCGGGCCGACCACCCCTCCGGCGGGCCGCCGAGCATGCTGGGCGGCGCGACGTCGATCCGCTCCGGCCGCACGGAGCCGACGACCCCGTGCCTGCGGTAGGCGTCGGCGAGGTGCTCGCGCATCAGCTCGTTGACCCCGTCGGTCCGGGCGAAGCCGAAGCCCTGCTGCACGGCGGGCACCCCGAGCTTGGCGGCGACGAGCGGACCCGCGCCCTGGAGCTGGGTGTACACGACGACGTCGGGGCGGTACCGGGTCGCCGCGTCGACGATCCCGTCCACCATCCGGTCGGAGACCCTGGCGAACACCGGCACGGCCTCGCGGAGGTCCCTGGTCGCCTCGGTGTTGCCCAGCCGCGCGACCAGCTCGGGCCGGTTAGCCTTGATCCACTCGAAGACGCCGCGCATGTCCTGCCCCGGCAGCACGTCCTCGACCGGCAGGCCTGCTCTCTCCGCCACCAGGGCGTCGCCCGCGGCGGTGAGGAGCACGTCGTGGCCCGCCGCGCGCAACGCCCACGCGAGCGGGACCGCGGGGAGGACGTGACCGGTGCCCAGAGCGGAGACGATCAGAACGCGCATCCGAGGTGTGCCTCTCGAGTCGAGGTTTCCTGCGTGTGGCAACGGATGATCAAGTTATCAACGACGTGCGAAACCTCCAAGGGCTTGGCTGAATCGCGCCAGACACCGGGATACGTCCGTCCGGACGCCGGGGTCGGAACGTCCTGGTACCGCGGTGGACGGCCGCTTCCGGGGCACTTGACCGACCGGCCCGGCGGGTGGTCGAATCCCGGCAGCGTCGCAGTGCACCCGGCCAGGAGACCGCCGCGGGCATGGAGGCGCGGGGCACCACGGGACCATGCGAGTGGACACACCTTCCGCGCCGACGGACCGCCTGAGGGCGTTCGGCAACCAGTTGATCGACATCCACCTCCGGCTGCGCGACGACCTCGACCGCGTCTACGACGCCCTCGACGGCGAGCCGGGAGCACCTCGGGACCTGCGGGCGCACTGCCTGGCGTTCTGCGCGGCCGTCACCTCGCACCACACCGGCGAGGACGCCGGGGCGTTCCGCGTGCTGGGCGCGCGGGTGCCGGAGCTGCGGCCGGTGCTCGCGGAGCTGGAACGCGACCACCACGTCGTGGCCGACGCGCTGCGGGCGGTGCAGGCGCTGCTCGACGACCCCTCCACCGACCCGGCGCGGCTGCGGGCCGAGCTGGACGGGGTCGCCGCGCTGCTGGAGACGCACTTCCGCTACGAGGAGAAGAAGCTCGTCACGGCGTTGGACGCGCTCACCGACGGCACCACCGAGGGGTTGTTCGGGCTGTCGCTGGAGTCATGACTGCTTGCGCACCAGCAGGTAGGCCTGCGGGGTCTTCTCCTTGCCCTCCGGTTGGCGCACCAGCGTCGAGTGGGCCGCCAGCCCGGCCTCGGCGAGCTGCGCCCCGACCGCGTCCGGGGAGCGCCGGTAGGCCTCCAGGTCGACGTCGTGCCCGTACCCCTGGGTGACGTGCACGACCTCGTCGCCGACCTGGAACGCCAGCAGGGCGTAACCACCGGGGGCCAGCACCCGGTGGAACTCGGCGAACGCGCCGGGCAGCAGGTCGGTCGGCACGTGGATGACCGAGTACCAGGCCAGCAGGCCCGCGAGGGAGGCGTCGGGCAGGTCGAGGTCGAGCATCGAGCCCACCTCGAACCGCAGGTCGGGGTGGTCGCGGCGGGCCACCTCGACCATGCCCGGCGACAGGTCGACGCCGAACGCGTCCAGGCCGAGCCCGTGCAGGTGCGCGGTGACCCGGCCCGGCCCGCACCCGATGTCGGCGACCGGCCCGTCGCCGACGAGCTCGGCGAACGCGGCGAGCATGGCGCGGTCGAACGTGCTGTCGGCCAGAGCGGTGCGCAGGATGTCGGCGTAGTCGGCCGCGACGGTGTCGTAGGACGTCCGGGTGGCGTCGAGGAAGTCGGTCACGGACGAGCACCCTAGGGCGTGTTCGAAGTCCGTGTTCGCGGTAGCCGGGCCTGACGCGGCCCCTGGCGGTGCGGCTCCCATCGAACGAGACTTCGACACACGCCCTAGTGCGGTGCGCGGGACGGGCGGAGCACGACGGGCCGAGGTCGCGGTCCGGGACTTCGACGCACTCGCGGTGACGACCGAACCGCAGGTCATGGGATAATTGTGAGCAATTGTTCGGGTAGTCGGGCTGCTCGCTTCCGAGCCGTCGTCCAGGAGGTGTCGTGGTGCCGGACCGACGAGGGCTCCACCCGCGCAAACAGCCCCGCCAGGCCAGGGCCGAGCTCACCAGGGCCCGCATCCTCGACGCGGCCGCTCGCGTTTTCGCCGAGCACGGGTACGCCGCGGGCACCACCAACCGGATCGCCGAGGAGGCCCGGATCTCGATCGGCTCGCTGTACCAGTACTACCCCGGCAAGGACGCGATCCTGGTCGAGCTGCTGTCGCGCCACCTCGACGAGGGGTCGGCCGCCACCGCGCGGCGGATGGAGCAGGAGCTGCCCGGTCCGCTCGAGGCGATCGTCCGCGTGTTCGTGCGACTGGTGATCGAGAACCACCGCGAGGACTCGCAGCTGCTGCGCGTGCTGTCCGAGCAGGTGCCGCACCCGGTGGAGGTGGCGGAGAAGATGGCGCGCAACGAACGCGAGCGGGTGGACTACGTGCGCGCCCTGCTCGACCACCACCCCGAGGTGCGGGTGCGGGACACGGCCACCGCGGCCCGGATCGCGGTGTCCACCGTCGAGTTCGTCGTGCACCACACCATCGCCTCGCCCGACCCCGTGGACCTCACCCGGTTCGAGGACGAGCTCGTGGACATGCTCACCCTCTACCTCACGGCCGGGCGCTCCTCACCCACGGAAGGGTGACTCGCGCGCGTCGCGGACGGTGACCCGCGTTCACCGACCGTGATGATGCCGATCATGAACGAGATCCACTTAGCCTCCGAACCGCCCGCGGCCGCCCTCCCCTGCGGACCCGACTCGGTCACCTGGCGGTACATCGGCCAGTGGCGGCTGCTGACCGTGCTCGCCCGCGCCCTGGTCCTGGAGACGGCCCACCCCGTCGTGGGTGCCGGGGTCACCCAGTTCTCCACCTACCGCGGTCACCCCTGGCGGCGCGCGAAGCAGACGATGCTGAGCCTGCAGCGGATCGTCTACCTCGACACCAGGGGCCGCGAGAAGGAAGCCGCCCGGCTGACCCGGCTGCACAGCCGCATCAACGGGGTCGACGCCTCGGGCTGCCCGTTCGACGCGCTGGACCCCGAGGCCGTGGCGTGGGTGCACCTCACCCTGTTCGAGGCGGTGGTCACCATGTGCCGGGCCGGTGGCGACCCGCTCAGCCCCGACGACGAGGCGCGGCTCTACGACGAGATGCGCGCCTGCGGCACCCTGCTCGGCCTCGGGGACGACGACCTGCCCGCCACCGTCGCGGACTTCTGGGTCTACTTCGAGCGGATGACCACCCAGCGCCTCACCAGGACGCAGGGCCTGACCGACCTGCTCGCCGCGCTCGCGGGCGACATCCCGCCGCCGTCCCGGCTGGCGTTCCTGCCCGCCCCGGTGTGGCGGGCGCTCAGCGGCACCGCGGCCGACGCCTACGTGCGGATGACCGCCGCCCTCCTCCCGCCGCCGCTGCGGGACCGGCTCGGCATGCACGCGGGCACCACGGCGACGACCCTGGCCACCGTCGTGTGCCAGGGCGCCCGGCTGCTCGACCGGATCACCCCGGAGCGGCTGCGGTTCATGCCCGTGGCCGCCGCCGCGATCGAGGCCGAACGCCGGCTCACCGCCACCCGACGACGAGCGGCCGCGACCCCGGCCGCGGGGCGTCCGGAGATCTTCGAGCGGATCCTGGACCAGAGCGGCGACGGGTACGTCAGCTGGTCCGACCTCGCCGCGACGGCACGGGTGATCAGCGCGAGGCTGGAGTGCGACGAGGCCACCGAGTCCGCGCTCTACGACGCCTTCCACGCGTGGTGGCTGGACCTGCGAGCTGGCGCGGACGTGGACGGCGACGGGCGGGTGGACCGCCACGAGTACGAGCGGGCCGCCCACGGCAAGGCGCTGCGCGCGGCGATGGACGCCGTGGCCGCGGCGTTGGACAGCGACGGCGACGGGTACGTCGACCAGGCCGAGTACGCCCGGCTGCTGGGCGACCGGGTCGGCGGCGACGAGGTGCTGGGCGGCTTCCGGCAGCTGGACTCCGACGGCGACGGCAGGCTCACCGTGGCGGAGTTCGCCGTCGGGCTCGGCGGGTTCTTCATGGGCCGCAACGACTCCGCGGCCGGGACGCGCCTGCTCGGCAGGGCCTGACGACCCGTGGTGGTGGTGGGACGCCCGGCGGGCGTCCCACCGCTACACCACGACCGCGTCCAGCGCCTTGAAGATCCGCTTGTCCGACACCGAGTACCGGG
Organism: Umezawaea tangerina; assembly: GCF_003002815.1. GTDB lineage: Bacteria > Actinomycetota > Actinomycetes > Mycobacteriales > Pseudonocardiaceae > Umezawaea > Umezawaea tangerina. The sequence continues at coordinate 115,510 of NZ_PVTF01000015.1, forward strand.
TGCCGATGGTCTGGGCGAAGTAGCTCAGCCGCAGCTCCTCGATCATCCACCGCACGTCGTCCAGCGCCTCGTTCGGCTCGTCGGACGGCACCTGCGCGCGCAACTCCCGGTACTCCTGGTGCACCTGGTGGACGCGGTCCATCCACTCCCGGTCGCGCGCCACGTTCTCGGTCAGCTTCTCCAGCCGCCGCTCGATGCCCCGCAGGTACCGGGTGACCTCGGGCAGCCGCGCCGCGCCGACCTGGGTGACGAACCCCTTGTGCACCAAGCCCGCGAGCTGCGCCTTCACGTCGGCCACGGCCGGGGCGAAGATCGGCGCCTTGACCGCGCCGAGCCGCAGCTCGACGTCCTGGGCGGCGACGAGGACCTTGCGGACCTCGCCGACGACGTCGAACACCGCCTGGTTGAGGTTGGCGCGCACGTGCTTGAGCAGCCGGTCGTACCCGGCGCGCGTCCACACCAGCCCGCCGGCCTCGGTCATCAGCCGGTCGACCGCCGCGGAGATGCAGTCCGCGAGCAGCGGCGCGACGCCGCCGTGCGGGTTGCGGGTCAGCGCGAGCTTCGCGGAGTTGTCCAGGGTCCGCTGGAGCACCTTCACCGGTGAGGGCACCGCGAGCAGCAGCAACCGCCGGAGCCCCCGCCACATCGCCAACCGTTGCCGACCGGGGGTGTCGACCACCCGGACGGCCACGGTCTCGCCCGCGTCGACCAGCGTCGGGTAGGCGGTCACCACGACCCCGGACTGCCGCTTCTCGATCGTCTTCGGCAGCGACGCGAAGTCCCACGACGTCAGCCCCGACCGCTCCACGTCCGCCGCCGCGGCGGTCAGCGTGGCCCGGACCTCCTTGACCAGCTGCTTCTTGAGCACCCCGAGGTCCTTGCCCAGGGCCAGCTGCCGGTTGTTCTCGTCCACCACCCGGTAGGTCAGCTTCAGGTGGTCGGGCACCTGGTCGAGCTGCCACGCGTCGCGCGGCACCACGACACCGGTCAACGTCCGCAGCTCGCGCTCCAGCGCGGTCAGCAGCGGGTCGTCGGTGGAGATCCGCGCCAGCACCGCCTTCGCCACGTCCGGCACCGGCACGAAGTTGCGCCGCAACGGCTTGGGCAGCGACCGGATCAGCGCCACCACCAGGTCCAGCCGCAGACCGGGGATCTGCCAGGAGAACGCCTCGTCGCCCAACGTCGTCAGCGCGGGCAGCGGCAGGTCCACCGTAACGCCGTCGGTCCCGGCACCGGGCTCGAAGTGGTAGGACAGCGGCAGCGTCAACCCGTTCTGCTGCCACGAGTCCGGGTAGGCCTGCTCGCTGACCTCGGCGCGCTCGTTGATCAGCATCGCCTTGTCGAAGGTCAGCAGGTCCGGCTGGGTCTGCCGGGTCTTCTTCCACCACGTGTCGAAGTGCCGCACCGAGACCACCTCGGCCCCGACGCGGGACTCGTAGAAGTCGTACAGCGTCTCGTCGTCGACCACGATGTCGCGGCGGCGGGCCCGGTTCTCCAGCTCCTCCACCTCCGCCAGCAGCGCGCGGTTGGCGTGGAAGAACTTGTGGTGCGTGGTCCACTCGCCCTGCACCAGCGCGTGCCGGATGAACAGCTCCCGCGACAGCTCGGGGTCGATGCGCCCGTAGTTGACCTTGCGGGCCGCCACGACCGGCACCCCGTAGAGGGTCACCTTCTCCAGCGCCACCACGGAACCGCGCTTGGCCTCCCAGTGCGGCTCGCTGTAGTTGCGCTTCACCAGGTGCGGCGCCAACCGCTCGGCCCACTCCGGCTCGATGCGCGCCACGATCCGACCCCACAGCCGCGAGGTCTCCACCAGCTCCGCCACCATCACCCACTGCGGCGGCTTCTTGAACAGCGCCGAACCGGGGAACACCGCGAACCGGGCGCCGCGCGCGCCGAGGTACTCCGTCGACGCCCGCTTGCCGGGGTCCTTCTTCGGCACGTCCTTCACGCCGATGTGCGACAACAGCCCCGACAGCAACGAGATGTGCACGTTCTGCGGCTCGGCCGCGTCCTCGCCGACCGTCAGCTTCAACGTCTTGGCGACCTGCCGCAGCTGCGAGTAGATGTCCTGCCACTCGCGCACCCGCAGGTAGTTCAGGAACTCGTTGCGGCACAGCTTGCGGAACTGGTTGGAGGACAGCTCCTTCTGCTTGTCCTTGAGGTAGGACCACAGGTTCACGAACGACAGGAAGTCCGACGTCGGGTCCGCGAACCTGGCGTGCTGCTCGGTGGCCGCCTGCTGCTTGTCCGCCGGGCGTTCCCGCGGGTCCTGGATCGACAGCGCCGCGGCGATGATCATGACCTCGCGCACGCACCCGTTGCGGTCGGCCTCGATCACCATCCGCGCGAGCCGCGGGTCCACCGGGAGCTGGGCGAGCTTGCGCCCCAACGGGGTCAGCCGCCTGCGCACGTCGGTCTCGGCCGGGTCGATCGCGCCGAGCTCCTGCAGCAGCTGCACGCCGTCGGCGATGTTGCGCGAGTCCGGCCCGTCGATGAACGGGAACGCGGCGATGTCCCCCAGCCCGATCGACGTCATCTGCAGGATCACCGACGCCAGGTTCGTCCGCAGGATCTCCGGGTCGGTGAACTCCGGCCGCGCCTCGAAGTCCTCCTCGGTGTACAGCCGCACGCAGATGCCCTCGGACACGCGGCCGCAGCGACCCTTGCGCTGGTTGGCCGACGCCTGCGACACCGGCTCGATCGGCAGCCGCTGCACCTTCAACCGGTGGCTGTACCGGGAGATCCGCGCCGTGCCGGGGTCGATCACGTACTTGATCCCCGGCACCGTCAGCGAGGTCTCGGCCACGTTCGTCGCCAGCACCACCCGACGCCCGGAGTGGGACTGGAAGACGCGGTGCTGCTCGGCGTAGGACAGCCTCGCGTACAGCGGCAGGATCTCCGTCCCGCGCAGCTCCGACTGCCCCAGCGCCTCCGCCGTGTCCCGGATCTCCCGTTCGCCGGACAGGAACACCAGGATGTCCCCCGGCCCCTCGGCCTGGAGCTCCTCGACGGCCTCCACGATCGCCGACGTCTGGTCGCGGTCCGGGTCCACGAACTCGTCGTCGGGGTCCACCACCGGCCGGTACCGCACCTCGACCGGGTAGGTCCGCCCCGACACCTCGATCACCGGCGCGTCGCCGAAGTGCCGGGAGAACCGCTGCGGGTCGATGGTCGCCGACGTGATGACGACCTTCAGGTCGGGCCGCCGCGGCAGCAGCTGCTTGAGGTAGCCCAGCAGGAAGTCCACGTTGAGGCTGCGCTCGTGCGCCTCGTCGATGATCAGCGTGTCGTACCGGCTCAGGTCGCGGTCCGACTGGATCTCGGCCAGCAGGATGCCGTCGGTCATCAGCTTGACCAGCGTGTCCTCACCGGACTGGTCGCTGAACCGCACCTTGTAGCCCACCGCCGACCCGAGCGGGGTCTTCATCTCCTCGGCCACGCGCTCGGCCACCGTCCGCGCCGCCAGCCGCCGCGGCTGCGTGTGCCCGATCTGGCCGCGCACACCGCGGCCCAGCTCCAGGCAGATCTTCGGCAGCTGCGTGGTCTTGCCCGACCCCGTCTCGCCCGCCACGATCACCACCTGGTGGTCGCGGATCAGCGCCAGGATCTCGTCCTTGTGCTGGGAGACCGGCAGCTCCGCCGGGTAGGTGATCTTCGGGACGCCCTCGCGGCGCACCGCCAGCCGCAGCTCGGCCTCGTCGAACTCGCCCGCGATCTCCGCGGCGATCGCGTGCTTCGACCTCTGGTCCTTCACCCTCCGGGCACCATCGAGACGGCGTTGCAGCCTGCGCTGGTCGCGAAGCATCAACTCGGGCAGACGTTTGTGCAGGTCGGCCAACGGCGACCCGGCGAGCGGCGTGTCCATACTGCGACCAGGATAGAACGACCCACCGACTACGACCATCGGGTTACCGGACGGGCGAAACCGCTAGTCACGACCGGGGTCGCCGAGGGCCGGTGATCCACGTCGACCGGTCGACGCCGCCGGGGAATGTCGTACCCCGTGCCTACCGTCACCACCATGGACGAAACGACCTTCTGGACCCTCGTCGAGCAGGACGGCGACGCCGACCCCGACGAGCGGCTCGACCGGCTGACGACCCGGCTCGCGAGCCTCCCGCCACCGGACATCACCGACTTCCAGGTCCTCCTCGACCACATCAGGGGCCGGGCCGACACCTGGGACCACTGGGCCGCCGCCCACCTCGTGCTCGGGGGCTGCTCCGACGACGGCTTCTTCTACTTCCTCGCCTGGCTCGTCGGCCTCGGCCGGGCCCGGTTCGGCGGCATCGCCGAGGACCCCGACGCGCTGGCCGACCACCCCCGCGTCCGCCACCTCGCCACCCTCGACCCCGACGCCTGGGGCACCGACGTGCCCGGCTGGGAGGCGCTGGACTACGTCGCCCGCGAGGCCTACATCCGCGCCACGGGTGAGTACGACGGCCTGGACACCGCGCTCGCCGCCCGCGGCCACGCCCCGATGGTCGCCCCCGACCCGGACGGCACCCCGTGGGACCCCGACGACGCCGACGAGCTCCTCCGCAGGCTCCCCCGCCTCAGCGCCCTGTTCGCCGACCGGATCGCCCACGGATGACGACACCGCGGCTCGGCGGCGCGCGTCCCGGTGGGGTGCCGACGTGTCGCGCGCCACGATCGGCCCCATTCCCCCATCCAGCGGCTGACACCGCCACCGCCGCACCGATGAACTCGATCATCCAAGCCCACCCACCGGGAGACCGCGTGTTCGAACGCCAGACGCTCCCACCGCTCCCGCCCAGCACGACCCTCACCGCGCTGACCGCGCTCGGTGACCACCACGCGTGGATCTCGGGCACCACCGACATCCTCACCAGCCGCCCGTCGCGGCCCGTCGTGCTGCGCTGGAACGGCACCACCTGGAGCAGGGAGCACCTTCCCGAGCTGGACGACGCCGCCAGCCTCATCGCCATCTCCGCGCACACCACCAGCGACGTCTGGGCGGTCGGCAACACCCACCGCGCCCCGCTCGTCCTGCACTACGACGGCACCGGCTGGACCCGCGTCGACACCCCCGCCACCGGCTGGCTCAAGGCCGTCACCGCCACCACCCACGTCCACGTCGTCGGCCGCGGACCGACCACCCTGCGCCGCACCGCCCCGTCGTGGACCGCGGACCCGGCCCTCACCACCACCCGCGAGACCCTCACCACCATCACCGCGGCCGCGCCCGCCGACATCTGGGCGGGCGGCAACGGCTGGTCGGGCAGCGGGCCCACCAGCTACCAGTACCCGATCCTCACCCGGTGGGACGGCACCACCTGGACCAACCACCCCCTCCCGCCGAACACCACCCCGCGCGGGTACGTCACCAGCGTCGCCGCCGGCTCGCCCGCGGACGTCTGGCTCGGCTGCGTCACCCCGCAGGGCATGGGCGTGCACCGCTGGGACGGCGACTCCTGGACCACCCTGCCGCCCCCGCCCGCCACCGGCAGGCTGACCCTGCGCGGCGTCGTCGCGGGCTGGACCTGGGGCACCAGGACCACACCCGGCACGTTCAGCACCAGACCCGTCTACTACCGGTGGACCGACGGCGGGTGGACCGAGGTCGTGCTCCCCGAGCACCTCGCCGCCAAGAGCGCCTACGACACCGGCCTGGCCACCGCTCCGGGCGGCTCCACCGTGTGGGCGTACTTCACCGCCGCCGACGGCATCCACCTGCTGCGGTACCGGACGTCGGCGTGAGGCGGCCCGTCGGCCCGGAGGTGTTCAGCTCCCCAGGACGCCGGTGATCGACTGGAGCACGCCGGGGAAGCGGCGCTCCATCTCGTCCATCCGCAGCTCGTGCGTCCGGTAGCTGCCCTGGGGCGTCACCCGCAGCACCCCGGCCTCGCGCAGGACCTTCAGGTGGTGCGACAGGGTCGACATGCTGACCGGGACGTCGAACTGCCCGCACACCACGCCGCCCGCCCGTGCCAGCTCCGCGACGATCCGCAGCCGCACCGGGTCGGCCAGCGCGCTGAGCACCGTCGTGAGTTCGACCGAGTCCACTTCCGGGTGCTGCAAGGCCCGCATGTCCGCATGCTAGCCGGCATCGACGACCGTCGAAACGGCGTGTCCGACTCCGCCACCCCGGTCGGGCCGCGCGGCGTCCCCTCCGGGCCGAGCGCCCGAACCCGCGCTCCCGGAGAGGACTCCGACACCGGCCGCCTGCCGTGAATTCCGGTCCCCCGATTGACAGGAATGGACATCGGGAGTGACCGGACGAACACCGCGGGTCATTAACTCTAAACATGTCCCAGACCAACGGACTGACCCACAAGGCCTAGCGCGAATAGTCCTTTCGCGCGCTTGCCCATTGTTGTTTCCGCACTGCTTCCAGACCGTCTGAGCAGGCTTTTCATTCGATATCCGAATAGCACTCAGCCAGCCGAGCAGCGCAGTTCCTCAGAATCTGAAGCAATCCCACATCGTGGGAATCGATTTACCCATGCGGGAGCGCCAATACGATCGATTTTCCGGTCGACTCCGACGTCGACCGGGATGTTCCCCGGTTTCCGTCCTATTCGTGGAATTCCCGGATGGGCGGACTCCCCCTGCACCGGAACAGGAGCGTCCATGAAACGCATCACCAAGGGCTGTGCCGCCCTGGTGTCCGCGGCGCTGGTGGCGGTCGGCGGTCCCACCGCCACCGCCGCACCCCAGCCCGTCGCGGACCCGCCCACGACAGCGGACCGCGCGGGCACCCTGCGCCTCGCGGCCTCGCAGGCCGCGGCGGTCGGCTCGGCACTGGGTCTGGGCAGCCGTGAGCAGCTCGTCGTCAAGGACGTCGTCACCGACCCCGACGGCACCCGGCACCTGCGCTACGACCGCACGTTCGACGGCCTGCGCGTCGTCGGCGGCGACCTCGTCGTGCGCCAGGGCAAGGACGGCGTCCTCGGCTCCGCGATCCGCGCGAACGAGGCGAAGCTCGACGTCTCCACCAAGCCCGCCATCTCCGCCCCCGACGCGACCACCTCGGTGCTCGCCGCCGAGACCGGCGCGCGGTGGACCGACGCCGAACCGAAGCTCGTCGTGTTCGCCATCGACCAGTCCCCCGCCCTCGCCTGGGAGGTCGTCCTCACCGGGACGAAACCCGACCAGTCGCCGAGCGAGCTGCACGTCTACACCGACGCCACGACCGGCAAGGTGCTGATGAGCGAGGACCGCGTCATGCACGTCGAGGGCACCGGCGTGAGCCAGTACAGCGGCACCGTGGCGCTGGAGACGACGCAGTCCGGCGACGTGTTCCAGCTCAAGGACCCGTTGCGCGGCAACCAGACCGTCAACGACGCCAAGAACGGCTCCGGCACCGGGACCTTGTTCACCGACGCCGACAACACCTGGGGCAACGGCGCCATCACCGACCGCGCGACCGCCGGCGTCGACGCCGCCTACGGTGCCGCGAGCACGTGGGACTACTACCGGACCGTCCACAACCGCAACGGGATCCGCGACGACGGCGTCGGCGCTCCGAGCCGGGTCCACTACGGCAACGCCTACAACAACGCCGGCTGGAGCGACAGCTGCTTCTGCATGATCTACGGCGACGGCGTCGGCAACGCGAAGCCGTTGACCGAGCTGGACGTCGCGGGCCACGAGATGTCGCACGGCGTCACGTCCGCCACCGGCAACATGGTCTACTCCCGCGAGCCCGGCGGCCTGAACGAGGCCACCAGCGACATCTTCGGCTCCTCCGTCGAGTTCGCCGCCGAGAACGCCGCCGACGTCGGCGACTACCTCCTCGGCGAGAAGATCGACATCCGCGGCACCGGGGCTCCCCTGCGCTACATGGACAGGCCCTCCAGGGACGGCCGTTCCCTGGACTACTGGTCCTCCAGCGCGGGCAGCGTGGACGTGCACTACTCGTCCGGCATCGCCAACCACTTCTTCTACCTGCTGTCGGAGGGCAGCGGCGCCAAGACCATCAACGGCGTCGACTACGACAGCCCCACCTTCGACGGCACCCCCGTCACCGGCATCACCCGCGCCAAGGCCGAACAGATCTGGTACCGCGCGCTCACCACCAAGTTCACCAGCAGCACCAACTACGCCACCGCCCGCACCGGCACCCTCACCGCCGCCGCCGAGCTCTACGGCACCGACAGCGAGGAGTACACCGCCGTCAACACCGCCTGGGCCGCCGTCAACGTCAAATAGACCCACCCACCCCACCACCCACCGGGGCCCGGACCGCACTCCCCTGCACGGTCCGGGCCCCGGCAACTCACCGCCACAACACCAACACCAACACCAACGGCCACCGCCATCTAATTGGCCACGATGAAATCAAGCCAAATGGCTAACCCAGCCGAAAGCGAGCGGTGCTCGTCCGCTAGTGCGGTCGGCTTGACTTGGGGTTTTTGGGCTTAGACTTGCGGCGGCGGGCAGGCTCTACCACCTGCCCTTTTTCGCCCGACGAAGCCCAAAAAAGGGGCCCCAAGTCAAGCCGACCGCACCTGGGTCCGCTGCAGCGATACCCCGTAGTCCGCTGCAGCGACACCCCCCAAGAAACCACCGCACCGACACCCCCGGAGACCGCGGACAGCGACACCCCCAAGAAACCACCGCCCCCGGACACCCTGGAAAGCGTCACCGGGCGAGCCCCACCGCCATCCCACACCCCAAAACCCCTACCCCCGACTATCCTCCGCCAACGGCGGCACCCTCCTCCCGAACCGCGTCCCCTCAAAACTCGCCCCGTCCGCGAACAACGCGTCGTTCACATCGGTCCGCCCCCGGAACCACGACCCGTCGAAAACCGCGTCCTTCCCGAACACCGTCCCCGTGAAGTACGCCCTCCCCCCGAACCTCACCCTCCGGAAGTGCGCCGCTTCCGCGAACTCCGCCCGCGGGAACGTCGCCCGTCCGGAGAACCGGGAGTGGCTGAACGTCACCTCGTCGGTGACCCGCATCGCGTCGAACGTCGCGTTCCCCGTGAACTTCGTGCCGCGGAACGACGCGGACCGGGCGAACAGGGCGTCGTCGAAGCTCACCCGGCGGCCGAACCGCGCTTCGTCGAACTCGGCGTCGCCGGTCACGGTGACCGCGTCGAACCGGGTCGTCCCGAGGAACTCCGCGCGCGAGAACTTCGCCGCGCGGATGCGGCACCCGGTGACGTCGAAGTCGACCAGCGTGGCGGACTCGAACTGCAGGCTCATCCCGGCCCAGAACTGGGTGCCGGGGCGCAGGTGGCGCACGAGGGCGTCCTGGAGGGTGCGGCGCCACTCCTCGTCCACGCCGAGGTCGACGCCGCCGCGCAGGCCCGCGCAGATGGAGGTGACGATGTCCTGGCGCAGCCGGGACTTCTCCTGGCCTATGCGTTCGAGGGTGCGCAGGCCTTCGACGTCGCCGTCGCGCAGCCTGCGGTGGGCTTCGCGCCATTCCGAGAGGTGCCGGTCGGCTTCGCCGTTGGTGCGTCTGCGGGCGTGGTCGTCGAGCAGGGTGTCTGCTTGGCCCTGGCGGTAGTGGCGGACTGCGATCACGAGGGCCACGACACCGAAGAACAGCGCCGTGAGCCAGGTCGAGGACATGCTCGCATCATCCACGATCGCGCGGTGTACGTCGCCAGGCGTACGCGCGATGTCAGCTTCCTGCCGGACGCGGTGACGCGGCGGCGCGGCGAGGATGGGCGGCACCGAAGTCCTAGGAGGTCACCATGAGCGTCGAGCCGAACCCGGTGCGCGCGTCCGACGCCGACCGGGAGGCGGTCGCGGGGGTGCTCAACGCCGCGGTCGGGGCGGGCACGCTCACCCTCGCCGAGGTCGAGGAGCGCCTGACCGCCGTCTACGCCGCGAAGTACCGCCACGACCTGCTGCCGTTGACCGCGGACCTGCCCGTCCCCGTGCCGAGGGAACGCCGTCGGCCGCCGGTGCGGGCGTTCGTGCCGGTCGCGGCGCTGCTGCTGGTGCTGCTGTGGGTCGTCTCGCCGGTGCCGTTCTTCTGGCCGGTGTTCCCGCTGGCGTTCATCGCGGTGCGGGTGTCCGCAGCGAGCCGACACCGGAGATGGCGCACGGGCACCTAGTGTTCGGGGCATGGACCTGACCGAGGTGTGCTTCGCCGGCGCGGCACGCCAAGCCGAACTGCTGCGCTCGGGTGAGCTGACCTCGCGCGAGCTCGTCACCGAGTGCCTGCGTCGTGTGCACGCCCACGACCGGGAGCTCAACGCGTTCCGGGTCGTGTTCGACGACCGGGCGCTGGCCGAGGCCGACGCGGCGGACGCCAGGCGGGCCCGCGGCGAGGACGCGCCGTTGCTGGGGGTGCCGATCGCGGTCAAGGAGGACCTGGCGATCGCGGGGCTGCCGACCACCAGGGGGACCGACGCCGTGGTGCGGGTCGCCGAGGCGGACTCCGAGGTCGTCCGGCTGCTGCGCGCGGCCGGTGCGGTGGTCCTGGGGCGCACGCGGATGCCGGAGCTGGGGCTGTGGCCCTACACGGAGAGCTCGTGGGCGGGGGTGACGCGGAACCCGTGGTCCCGCGAGCACTCGCCCGGCGGGTCCAGCGGCGGGTCCGCGGCCGCGGTGGCGGCCGGGTTCGTCGGTGGGGCGATCGGGACCGACGGGGCCGGGTCGATCCGGATCCCGGCCGCCAGCACCGGGCTGTTCGGGTTGAAGCCGCAGCGGGGTCGGGTGTCGTTGCTGCCCGACGAGCAGGTGTGGACCGGGCTGGTGGCGGCGGGACCGATCACGCGGCACGTGGCCGACTGGGCGTTGATCGCGGACCAGATCAAGGACGCGAACGGGGCCGCGCGGCCGCCGCGGAGCAGTTTCACGGCGGCGACGACCGCGGACGCGGGCCGGTTGCGGATCGCGGTGTCGTTGCGGCCGTGGGGGCCGGGGATCCCGTTGTCCCAGGAGGTGCGGGACGTCGTGCTCGACACGGCGAGCCTGCTCGGGGACCTGGGGCACGACGTGGTGCGGCTGGACCCGGAGATGAACGACATCGCGGGGTCGACGGGCTTCGCCGCGCGGTACCTGCACTGCGCCGACATCGGGCGCTCGGCGGTGGACCGGCCCACGCGGCTGGACCGCCGCACCCAGCAGATCGCGGCGCTGGGCAGGCGGCTGCCCGCGGGCCTGGTGCGCAAGGTGGTCGAGCAGGGCGACCGGGTCGGGGCGCACGCCAACCGGATCTTCTCCGGGTTCGACCTGCTGCTCACGCCGGTGCTGACCCGGCCGCCGCTGCGGGTCGGCGAGTGGTCGCGGTGGTCGACGGTGCGGGCGCTGCTGGCGGCGGCGCGGATGACGACCTTCCTGCCGTTGTGGAACATCGCGGGCAACCCGGCCGCGTCGGTGCCCGCCGGGTACACCCGCGACGGGCTGCCGCTGGCGGTGCAGCTCGTGGGACGCCCGCACGACGAGTGCACGATCCTGTCCGTCGCGGGACAGCTGGAGCGGGCACGACCGTGGGCCGACCGGCGGCCGCCCGCGTTCGCCTGACCCGAGGACGTCGGGGCCGGGTCCGCAGGAAGTGCTTCACGCAGACGCCGCTCAGCCAACGCGCCTGCATAAGGCTCATGTCCAGTGCGACGGCGGCGTCGACCTCACGCCGGCGCACGAGGTCGGAGCGCCACGGGAAGTGCCGGCACCGTCCTGACACCGGCCGGGTCCGCGCTCCCTCGTGCGCCCACGCCCGAGGCCGCGAGCACCGCCTCGACCTCGCGTGGTGCAGGCGAGGTCCGTCCCGCCTCCGAAGTCCTCGATGCGCGGTGGGTGGCCGAGCGGCACGGTCCGGAGCGCTTCCACACCGAGCAGCCGACCCACTCGATCCCCACCCGCGGCATCGAGGCCGAGCCGCTGCCCGTCGCCGCTCGACAAGCGCGGCCGCATAACCGGTTGCCCACCGCCCCCGCACTGCCCGAGGCTGGCCCCCGCCGACGACGAGGGAGCCGCGGATGCGGATGCACGACGACGAGGTGGACATCGACCTCGCGCTGGTCCGCGCGCTGCTCGCCGAGCGGTTCCCGCGGTGGGCCGACCTGCCGGTGCGGGCGGTGCCCTCCACCGGCACCGACAACGCGATGTTCCGCGTCGGCGACGACCTCGCGGTGCGGCTCCCCCGCGTCGAGTGGGCGGTGAAGGGGGTGGAGCTGGAGCGGCGGTGGCTGCCGCGGCTCGCCCCGCACCTGCCCGTGGCGATCCCCGAACCCGTCGGGCTCGGCGCCCCGGCGTGCGGCTACCCGTGGCCGTGGTCGGTCTACCGGTGGCTGCCCGGCACCAATCCCGCGGTCGGCGCGCTCGCCGACCCGCACGCCCTGGCCCGCGCGGTCGCCGGGTTCGTCGCGGCGCTGCGGGCCGTCGACACGGCAGGAGCGCCCGCCGCCGGGCGGGGTGTGCCGCTGGCGCGGCGCGACACCGGTACCCGCGAGGCGATCGCCGAGCTGGAGGGCGTGATCGACACCGACGCGGTCACCGACGCGTGGGAGAAGGCCCTGCGCGCGCCGCAGTGGACCGGGGACCCGGTGTGGCTGCACGGCGACCTGTCACCGGGCAACCTGCTGCTCTCCGGCGACGACGAGCTGACGGCGGTCATCGACTTCGGCGCGCTCGGCGTCGGCGAACCGGCGTGCGACCTGATCAGCGCCTGGAACCTGCTCCCCGCGGACGCCCGCGACACCTTCCGCGGCGCGCTCGACGTGGACGACGCCACCTGGGCCCGCGGGCGGGGCTGGGCGCTGTCGATCGCGCTGCTCCAGCTCCCCTACTACCGGGACAGCAACCCCGGTCTGGCCGCCAACGCCCGCCACGTGATCGACCAGGTGGTCGCCGACCACATCACTTTCGGGTGTCGTTGACGACGGAACGTGTGACCACCACGTGCGTCCTGGGTAGTCAGGGGACGAACACAGGGAGGACACCGATGCGCACACGCGTTCTGATCACCACCGCCGTCGCCGCCAGTGCCGGAATGGCACTGCTCGCGGGATGCACCGGCGGAGGGCAGGAGACCTCCGGGGCCGCGGCGACGGGCAGCTCGCCGTCCGTCCGCACGATCAGCCCGGCCCCCGGCAGCTCGTCCACCGCACCACCCCCGCCGCCGCCGTCGACCTCGCCCGGCGCCCCGGCGACCAACGCCTCCTCGGGGACGTGCACCTCGGCCGAGCTGGGCGTCACCGCGGGCCCGAGCCAGGGGCAGAGCGGGATGCAGAAGTCCGACGCCACGTTCACCCTCACCAACAAGGGCACCCGTTCCTGCACCCTGGAGGGTTTCCCGGGGGTGTCGTTCGTGACCGGTGACAACGGCACCCAGGTCGGGGCGCCCGCGCGGCGCAACGACGCGGTGGCCCCGCAGCTGGTGACGCTCGCGCCCGGAGCGGGCGCGGCGACCGTGCTGCTGATCACGGCACCGGAGGCCTACGACCCGGCCGAGTGCAAGGCGGTCGACGTGCGGGGCCTGCGGATCTACCCGCCGGGCGAGACTGCGGCGCTGTTCCTGGACATGCAGACCCACACGTGCAGCGGCGAGCCGCAGGGGTCCACGCTGCTGTCGGTGAACCCGGTCGGCGTCCTGCAGTAGCCACCGCGGACGGTGGGCGGGTCGAGGTTGTCGAGGGACCTCGCGTCGTCACCGCGGCGGTGCTCGTGCCCGTCTCCTCGCGTCGAGGGGGCGGGCACGTCGCCGTTCAGCGACCGTCCTGCCGGGGCGGGTCCTGTTTTCGCAGCCGGGCCGCCTCCTCGGGCATGCCGAGGCGGGTGTACTCGGTGACGGCGAGGTCGACCAGCCGCCCGGCGGCACCGCGACCACCGGTCGCGGCCAGCCCGCGGTGCACCCACTCCAGCGCCTCCTGCGACCGGCCCGCCTCCTGGAGCACGGTCGCGACCTGGAGGTAGTGCCACCCCGAGGACAGGTCCTTGCCCAGCACGAGCACCTGGAGGTCGACCTCCTCGGTGAACTCCGCGAGCTCCTCCATGATCCGCAGCAGCGCCCAGCGCGCCCGGTCGTAGCGGCCGGTCTGCCCGAACCCGATCACCGGGAGCGCGGAGAACCGGGTGACCGCCCACTCCCGGTACAGCCCCACCCCGTCCTCGCCGAGGAGGTCGGCGTAGCGGGCCAACCGCACCTCGGGCGCGGCGGGGAAGTCCAGCTGGAGGCGCAGCAGCCACGTCGCCAGCGCCGCGGGGTCGGGCGGCACCGCCGCGCAGGCGAAGGCGTGGGTGTCGAGCACCCGGTCGGCCAGGTCGGTGTGGGTCGCCGACGACAGCGCCTCCACGAGCCGCTCGCACGCCGCGACGTGCTCGGCGGTGGGAGCGGCCCGGACCTCCTTGTCGAAGGCGGCCACCGCCGCCACCAGGTCGTCCCACCGCGGGGGTGCGGCCAGTGCCGAGGCCAGGGCGGCCGGGAGGATGTCCATGCAGGACATCCTCCCGCAGAATCCCGCCCGTGGGCCGCGTGCTGATGATCACCCGCACGGTGACCACCGGCCCGGTAGGGCGGCCTACTCCTCCGGCTGCTGCAGTGACCTGGGCGTGACCGGCGACTCGCCGCCGATCTCCGCGCGCGCCTCGGCAGCGGACACCGCGGCGGCCGACCGGCTCGTGCTCAGCGGGCCCGGCACCTCCTGGCGCGCCACGGCCTCGGCCGCCCGCACCGCCTCGAGCACGTGCGGGTCGGGGGCGGTGTCGAACCACTCGGCGATCGACGAGTCGTCGTCCTCGGGCTTGGTCTGCGAGGTGTCCTCGGCGGGCGGCTCGTAGCGGAACACGCCGTCGTCGCCCTGCTTGCCGAGCGTCCGCGCGAAGCCCTCCAAGGCCTTGCCGAAGTCCGACGGGATCATCCACACCTTGTTGGCGTCGCCCTGCGCCATCTGCGGCAGCGTCTGCAGGTACTGGTAGGCCAGCACCTCCGGGGTGGGCTTCCCGGCCTTGATCGCGGCGAACACCTTCTCGATCGCCTTGGCCTGGCCCTGCGCCTGGAGGTACCGCGCGGCCCGTTCACCCTGGGCCCGCAGGATCGCGGACTGCCGCTCGGCCTCGGCGTTGAGGATCGCGGCCTGCTTGCCGCCCTCCGCGGACAGGATCGCCGCCTGCTTCTGGCCCTCGGCGGACTTGATCGCCGCCTCCCGCTGGCCCTCAGCGGTGAGGATCATGGCGCGCTTCTCCCGGTCGGCGCGCATCTGCTTCTCCATCGAGTCCTGGATGGAGGGCGGCGGGTCGATCGCCTTGAGCTCGACGCGGGCGACCCGGATGCCCCACCGGCCGGTCGCCTCGTCCAGGACGCCGCGCAGCTGGTTGTTGATGGAGTCGCGGGAGGTCAGCGTCTCCTCCAGGCTCATGCCGCCGACCACGTTGCGCAGGGTCGTCGTGGCCAGCTGCTCGACACCGACGATGTAGTTGGAGATCTCGTACACCGCGGCGCGCGGCTCGGTGACCTGGAAGTACACGACGGTGTCGATGGACACGGTCAGGTTGTCCTGGGTGATCACCGGCTGCGGCGGGAACGACACGACCTGCTCGCGCAGGTCGATGCGGGCGCGGACCCGGTCGATGAACGGGACCAGGATGTTCAGGCCGGGAGCGGCGGTGTTGCGGTAGCGGCCGAGTCGCTCGATGACCGCCGCGGTCGCCTGGGGGATCACCAGGACGGACTTGGCGGCGACGATCAGCACGAACAACACGACTACGGCGATGACGATTAGCGTGGTCAACTCTCCAGCCTCCACTCAGGACTCGGCGAGTACCACAGCGGTCGCGCCCGAGATCTCGAAAACAGTGACTTCAGTGCCCGGTTCGAGCACGCGGTGGTCGAGCGACCGCGCGGACCAGATCTCACCGTGGAGCTTCACCCGGCCCTCGTGGCCGTCCACCCGCGACACCACGACCGCCTTGACGCCGATCAGCGCCTCCACGTTGCTCTTGAGCCCGTGCCCGATCTCCAGCCGCCTCTTGAGCACCGGCCGGGCGCCGAGGACCAAGAGGATCGAGGCGACAGTGAACACCACGACGCTGATGACCGTGCCGGCACCCAGTGCCGCGACCCCCGCACCGCCGAGCGCCGCCAGACCCAGCATGAGCAGCACGAAGTCACCCGAGACGATTTCCGCGCCGACCAGCAGGGCACCGATGATCAGCCAGATGAGGGCGGCCATGCGCACATGCTTACACCAAAGAGCGAACGGGGACCGATCGGTCGGTGCGGATTCACCGTGCCGCAGCAGCCGCCGGTCACCCCTCCGGCTCGGTGACGAAGTCGATCAGCCGCTCCACGGCGCCGATCAGCGGCGTCTCCAGGTCGCGGAACCCGTGGACCCCGGCCAGCACGCGCGCCCAGCCCTCGTAGGACTCGCCCCACCCGAGCGCCTCGCACACGCCCTCCTTCCACGGCACGCCGCGCGGCACCACCGGCCACGCCCCGATGCCGACGGAGGAGGGCTTGACCGCCTGCCACACGTCCACGTACGGGTGACCGGTGACCAGCACGTTCTCGTCCCGCACCGCCGCGACCAGGCGGGTCTCCTTGCTGCCGGGCACGAGGTGGTCGACCAGCACCCCCAGCCGCCGGTGCGGGGCCGTGCCGAACTCCGCGACCCGCTCGGACAGCACGTCCACGCCGTCCAGCGGTTCCACCACGACGCCCTCGACGCGCAGGTCGTGCCCCCACACCCGTTCGACCAGCTCGGCGTCGTGGACGCCCTCGACCCAGATGCGGCTGTCGCGGGCGGTGCGCGCCCGCAGCCCCTGCACCTTCACCGACCCGGACGCCGACCGCACCGGCGCGGCGGGCTGCCGGGAGGGCAGCGGCTTGACCAGGGTGACCGGCTTGCCGTCGACCAGGAACGCCGCCGGGCGCAGCGCGAACAGCTTCTGCCGCCCGTGCCGGTCCTCCAGGACCACCTGCCCGTACTCGAACCGCACCACCGCCCCGCAGAACCCCGTCACGGGGTCCTCCACGACCACGCCGACGTCGGCGGCCAGCTCGGGGACGGTCTTGCGCCTGCGGTTGGCCAGCACGTCGCGGCCGTAGTCCTCGGATCGCACGGGCCGCGACGTTAGCGGCCACCCGGATGGATGAGGCGGTGCCACGCCGGGGAGAACACCGACAGGGCCCGGCACCACGCGAGCAGCCGGTCGCCGTCCACCGCGTCGGACAGCTCCCGCACGCGGGCGTGCAGGTCCTCGCCCTCGAAGGCGAAGTCGACCGCGTCGAACGCCGGGTCGCCCGCGCACGGCCGCGGGTCGATCACGACCAGGCCGCGCGGCCCGGCGTCCAGGACGTTGCCGGGGTGCAGGTCGCCGTGCAGCAGCACCGGCCGCACGTCGTCCTCGGCCAGCTCCAGCGCCGCGGCGTGGGCGCGGTCGTAGTAGCCGGGGACGCGGCGGCGCAGCAGCGCGAACATGAGGTCGATCCGGTCGGCCAGCGGCCGGAACCCGTCCGGCGCGGGCCGGTGCAGCACGTCGAGCAGCTCCACGACCTCGGGCGCCGTCACCGTCCGGGCCGGTCCGCCGGGCAGCAGCCCCTCCAGGAGCAGCGCCCCCTCGGACAGGTCGGCGTCCACCACGTCCACCACCCGGCGGGTGTCGGACCACCGGGTGAGCGCCGCGTGCTCCTGCACGGCGATGTCGGGGTCGGGCGTCACCTTCAGCACCACGGGTGTGGTACCACCGCGGTGGCAGAACAGGGAGTGCGAGGTGCCTCCGGGCAGGGGGCGCACCACGGTCAGGTCCCAGCGTCGGGTCAGCCTGTCCACCCGCTCCGGCAGGGCGTCCACCCAGGTCAGGACGCCGGAGCCGAAGCGGGAGACCAGGCGGTCGGTGCTCAGCGGACCACCTTCACGCCGAACGACACCGTGCCGAGGGTGCCCGACAGGCGCAGCCACAGCGGCAGGTGCATCTCCATGGCCCGCGCCCCGGTCAGGTCGCCCAGGTCCAGGACGTCCTCCCAGCCGAAGTCGTCCAGCAGCCCCACCACGACCGCCTTGGCGTCCGCGTCGTCACCGGCGACGAACATCGTGGTCGCGCCACCGGCCGCGGCGGGGGCGACCATCACCTCCGCCGACACGGTGTTGAGGGACTTCACGACCAACGCGGCGGGGAACGTCCGCTGGATCCGCTCGGCCAGCGAGTCGGTGTCCTTGACGAACAGCGACGGCGGGAACCCGCCGGAGAAGTCCAGCGGGTTGGACACGTCCAGCAGCACCTTGCCCGCCAGGTTCTCCGCCCCGGCCGCGACCAGCACGTCCAGCGCCGACGACCCGCCGCAGGCGTGCACGACCAGCTCCGCACCCGCGGCGGCCTCCGCGAACCCCGCCAGAGCCGGTGTCCCCGCGCCCCACTCGGGCCGCGCCCGCGTGGTGTCCACGTCCCGCGTCCCCGCGGTCACGTCGTGCCCCAGCTCCACCAGCCGCCCGGCCAACGCGCGCCCCACGGCACCCGTCCCCAGGATCGCGATCCTCATGCCGCCCAGGATGGCACCTGATCAGTCCAGCCGGAGGATGTACTCCTCGACCTCTTCGCCACGACCTTCGGCAAACCCCTGGTCCTCGCCGACCACCAGGAACCCGCACTTCTCCAGCACCCGCAGCGACCCGTAGTTGTCCTTGACCGCCCGCGCGTACAGCGGCCGCGTCAACACCTCGTCGAGGAACCTCGACAGCGCGGCGCTGGCCAGCCCCATGCCCCAGTAGCGCGGGTCGATCCAGTACGACACCTCGGGCGCGCCGAACTCCACGAACGCGAGCACGTGCCCCACCACGTACCCGTTGAACAGGACCGTGCGCGCGACGCTGGTGTTGTCGGTCAGGATCCGCGTCCACTTCAGCAGGAACGCCACCCGATCGGTGGGATCCTCGGCCGTGAACGCGGCCATCCAGGTCGACTCGGGGTCACGTTGGTGCTCGAAGAACGCGAGTACGTCCGACTCGGTCACCTCGCGCAGCTCGACGACGTCGTTCACGGCGCAAGTAGACCGCGAGAAGGGCCGCCAAGGCCACCGGAAGATCGCAACGCCTGCGTTAACGACACGTCAGAAAGCAGGCCAGGGGATCGACGGCCACTCCGACGACGGCGCCGGGAAAGTGCCCGCGACCAGCAGTTTCTCCGTGCGCTCGACCAGTGCGCGGACTTCGCCGCGGGTGAGGTGCTCGTGCAGCCGCTCCCCCAGCGCGCCGTCGAGCTCCGAGCGCAGACGTCGCAGACCATCGATCGCCTCCGAGGGGAGTTCTTCACCCAGCCACCCCCACAGGACCGTCCTGAGCTTGTCGTCGGTGTGCAGGCAGATCCCGTGGTCCACCCCGTACACCGCGCCGTCCGCCGCGTGCAGCACGTGCCCGCCCTTGCGGTCGGCGTTGTTCACGGCCACGTCGAACGCGGCCATCACCCTCATCCGCTCGTGGTCGGCGTGCACCAGCACCGCCGGGTCCCCGTAGCGGTCGTGCGCGTGCAACACCGTGCGCCACCCCGGCGGCACCTCGGCCTCCGCCACCACGTCCACCAGGTCACCGCCCTCGAGGGTGTCCACCCACAGCTGCACCATCCCGCTGCCGAACGGACCCGGCCGCAGCACCGTCGGCGGCACCACGCCCAGGCCGGACGCCTCCGAGATCAGGTACGTCGACACCTCGCGGCCCGCCAGGGTCCCGTTCGGGAAGTCCCACAGCGGCCGCTCGCCGCGCACCGGCTTGTACACGCACTGGGCCGCCACGCCGTCCAGCGAGATCGCGCAGAACAGCGTCGCGTTGGACGCGTCCACCAGTCGGCCCTCGACCTCGATCCGCCCGCGCGCCAGCAGGTCCAGCACGCCCTCGTCACCGGGCAGCACGACGGCGCTCAGCTCTCCTCGGTACGCCGGTAGCCGTTCTGCCGCGGACAGACGTGCCCGTCCGGGTCCAACGGCTCCGAGCACAGCGGGCAGGGCTTGCGCCCCGCGTTCACCACCCGGTCGGCCCGCTCGGCGAACGCCCGCGCCTCCGAGGGCGACAGGAACACCCGGACCGCGTCCGGACCCTCCTCGGTGTCGTCGAGCACCACCGCCTCGTCGACCTCTTCCTCGGTGATCGCGAGCAGCTCGATGACGACCGCGCTGGACTCGGCGTCCCAGCCCAGGCCCATCGTGCCGACCTTGAACTCCTCCTCCACCGGCGCCGTGAGCGGTTCGGTGTCCCGAAGATCCGGCGGGGTGTCGTCGGGGACGTCCGCGCCGAACCGGCGGTGCACCTCCTCCAGCAGCGACGAGATGCGCTCGGCGAGGACCGAGACCTGTTGCTTCTCCAGCGCGACGCTCACCATCCGGGCCTCCTCCGAGGCCTGGAGGTAGAACATGCGGTCGCCTGGCTGCCCGACTGTTCCGGCGACGAACCGGTCGGGCTGGCGGAATACGTGAATGACCCGTGACATGACCTCCCAACCCTAAGCCACGACCCGACCCCCGGCAGAGGCTCCCCCACAGATGTCGTCATCCCTGCGAACGGCATTCCGCGTATAGGGTCCCAGCCGTGGGGAAGATCGCATCGTGCGGAACGTGGACATCGCCCATCGGCTCGGCCGACGTAGCCGAGGCCGGGGGTGGGCTGCAGTGGATCGACGTGCACCGGGGCACACCCTGGTGGGCCACCAGCCGTCCCGAGGAGGGCGGCCGGGTCGGTCTCGTCCGCGACGGCGTCGACCTGCTCCCGGCCCCGTGGAACGTCCGCAACCGGGTGCACGAGTACGGCGGCCGCCCGTTCGTGGTCCTGGACACACCCGCCGGTGAGCGCGTCGCCTTCACCAACTGGGCCGACCAGCGCGTCTACCTCGCGGACCCGGCGAACCCCGATCCCGTGCCGCTCACCCCCGAGCCCGAGCGCCACCACGGCCTGCGCTACTCCGACCTGACCGCCGGGCCCGACGACACCGAGGTGTGGTGCGTCCGCGAGACCGTCACCGGCGACGCCCGCACCGACGTGCGCCGCGACCTCGTCGCGATCCCCCTCGACGGCGGCCACGTAAGAGTCCTCGCGGCCAGCCACCACTTCATGACCGGTCCGCAGCTCAGCCCCGACGGGCGCCGGTTCGCCTGGCTCGGCTGGAACCACCCCGCCATGCCGTGGGACGGCACCGAGCTGTGCGTCGCCGAGGTCGGCTCGACCGACCACCAGGTCGTCGCGGGCGGTCCGACCGAGGCCGTCTGCCAGATCCAGTGGGAGACCGACAACGCGCTGCTGGCCGTCACCGACCCCGACGGCTGGTGGAACCTGCACCGCATCGGCGTCGACGGCAGCCGCAAGAACCTCGCCCCCGTCCAGGACGAGCTCGGCGGCCCCATGTGGCGCCTGGGCCACCGCTACTTCGCCGTGATCGCGCCCGGCCGCTACCTCGTCCTGCGCGGTACCCGGCTCGCGGTGCTCGACGAGCGCACCGCCACCGTGACCGACGTCGACACCGACCTGCCCGTCTGGACCTCGCAGCTGCACGTCCACGACGGGATCGTCCACGCCGCGGCGGCGGGCCCGCTCGAGGAGGCGGCCCTCGTCCGGCTCGACCTGTCCAACGGCGAGCTCACCCGCCTGACCGAGCACGGCGGCCCGACCGTCGACGAGGCGTACCTGCCCGTCCCGGTCGAACGCGTCTTCACCGGAGCGGACGGCCAGGACATCCCGGCCTACGTCTACGCGCCCCGCAACCCGGACCACACCGTCCCCGAGGGCGAGCGACCGCCGTACCTCGTGCACGTCCACGGCGGCCCCACCAGCCGCGCCACCCCCGTGCTGGACACCGACTTCGCCTACTTCACCAGCCGCGGCATCGGCGTGGTCTCGGTCAACTACGGCGGTTCCACCGGTTACGGCCGGGCCTTCCGCGAACGGCTCCGCGAGCAGTGGGGCGTGGTGGACGTCAACGACTGCGCCACCGTCGCCCAGGCGCTCGCCGACGAGGGCACCGCCGACCCCGACCGGCTGGCCATCCGCGGCGGCAGCGCCGGGGGCTGGACCGCGGCCGCCTCGATGACCAGCGTGAAGACCTACCGGTGCGCCATGATCGCGTTCCCGATCCTGGACCTCGGCGGCTGGACCGGCGACGGCGGCGAGACCCACGACTTCGAGTCCCGCTACGTCGAGGGCCTGGTCGGCGCGCTCCCCGAGGCGGCCCGGCGCTACACCGACCGGTCGCCCAGCCACCGCGTGGAGCACCTCGCCGGACCCGTCCTGCTCCTGCAGGGGCTGGAGGACGAGATCTGCCCGCCCGACCAGGCCGACCGCTTCGTCGCGGCGCTGGACGGCACCGGCGTCCCGCACGCGTACCTCACCTTCGAGGGCGAGCAGCACGGGTTCCGCAAGGCGGAGACCATCACCGCCGCCATCGAGGCGGAGCTCTCCTTCTACGGCCAGGTCTTCGGCTTCACCCCGCCCGACGTCCCCGTCCTGGAGCTGCGTAGGTGACCCGCGGCCCGCGTCGCCCCGCACCGCTGCGCACGGGCGACCGGGTCACCGTCATCGCCCCCGCCGGCCCCACTCCCGAGGGCCTGCTCACCGCGGGCGTCGCCGTCCTCAGGACGTGGGGGCTCGACGTCCGCGTCGCGCCCCACGTGCTGGACCGGCATCCGACGCTGCCCCACCTGGCGGGCCTCGACACCGACCGCGCGGGCGACCTGCGCGACGCCTGGCACGACCCCGAGGTCAAGGCCGTAATCTGCGCGCGGGGCGGCTACGGCAGCCAGCGGACCCAGGACCACGTCGACTGGGCCGCCGTCGCCGCCGCGCCGCCCAAGATCTTCGCCGGGTCCAGCGACACCACCGCGCTGCACACGGCGTTCACCACCGCGGGCGACACCGCGACCCTGTTCGCGCCCATGATCGCCACGCAGGCATTCGTCCACGACGTCCAGGCCCAGGAGCACCTGCGCCGCTCGCTGTTCACCCCCGCCGCCGAACGCGTCCTCACCCGCCCCGCGGCACGCGCGCTCGTCCCCGGCACGGCACGGGGGACCACCACCGGCGGCAACGCCACTCTCGTCGCGTTCGACCCCGGCACCCCGCCGCCCGGCTCGATCGCGCTCCTGGAGGACGTCGACGAGGACCTCTACGCCCTCGACCGGATCTTCACCAACCTCCTGCGCAGGCGCTGGTTCGACACCGTGGCGGGCATCGCGCTCGGCAGCTGGACCGGCTGCGGCGACGTCAACGACCTCGCCCACGAACGCCTCGGCCCGCTCGGCGTCCCGATCATCGCCGACCTCGGCTTCGGCCACTGCGGGGGCCAGCTCACCATCCCCCTCGGCGTCCCGGTGGAGCTGGATGCCAACCGGGCGACCCTCACCGTGCTCGGCGACGGCTGGGCGTGACCACCCGCTCGGGGAGGCCGGTGCCCGGAGCAGGTGACCCGCGGGAACAGGCGACCACATCGGGGGTACGCCCCGCACCCCGACCAGGTCACCATGGGACGGGTGGACAACGACAACCCGCCGCCGCTGCGCATCGACGCCGAGACCGCCACCGTCCTGCGCGAGGCCTACCACAAGATCAGGGCCATCCCCCGCACCGACCACCACGCCCTCTACGACTACGTCCGCGCGGTCGCGACCAAGATCGCCCCGGTCGACACCTTCTACATCGGCTTCCTGCACGGCTCCAACCGCGTCCGCTACCCCTACGGCTACGAGTCCGGCACCTACGACGACCCGGCGTCGCACACCTACGGCCCGCACGGCCAGACCGCGTGGCTGCTCAAGCACCGCGTCACCTACCGGTTCGCCTACGACAACGGCGCCACCCTCCACGCGGGCGTGATGTGCGGCGACACCGGCAGGCGGTCCGCCGACGCGGCGACCGTGCCCCTGTTCCGCTCCGACGGCCGCGGCGGCACCCGCGTGTTCGGGATGCTGTCCATCCAGAGCTACTCGCCGGGCGCGTTCGACGACAACGCCGTGCGCGCCGTCGAGTGGCTGGCCGAGCTCCTCGCCCGCGTCCTGGGCCGTGACCACGACGACCGCGAGGCACTGCAACGATTACCCGCGGGCGACCAGCCCACCTACCCGGTCACCTCCGACCACATCGTCGAGTACCTCTCCTCCCGCGTGGCCCGCATCCGCGGCATCGCCGAGCACGCCCGCACCGACCCGCACAGCGACTACCTCGCCGCCATCGTCCGCGCCTGCGAGCAGATCCAGTCCGAGCTGATGGAGATGGCGCTCGACGTCGACGACGGCCCCGAGCACCGGTTCCTGTCGCTGACGCCGGTCGAGCAGGAGATCGCCGTGCACCTCGCGAACGGCCTGGACAACGAGCGCCTGGCCGCCGAGCTGGGCCGCAGCCCGCACACCGTCAAGACCCACCTGCGCAGCATCTTCCGCAAGTACGGGATGGGCACCCGCCAGCAGGTAGCCGACGACGTCCGCAGGCACCTGGCGCGGTGACCCCGTGACGGCGGCCCGGCGTCGGCGAGGACGCGGGGCCGCGTCAGCCGGTCGGCTGGACGGCGACCACGGTGTCGTCCGGGTCGACGCGGAGGCGTCCGCCTCGCACCCCGAACTCCACGGCGGCGTCCAGCCGCGACCCCACCCCGGCTGTGACCCGGCGGCCGCCGAAGATCCCCAGCACCTCGCGGCGCAGCTCGGCCAGGGGCATCCCGCCCGACCCGCGCGCCACCGACACCAGCGCGTTCACCACCTCCCGCACCGGCACGTGCTCGAACGGCCGCTCCACACCCTCGGGGGTGCGCCGGAAGCCGCTCCACTCCCCCGGCCGCATCCCGGCGGGCCACACCACGTCGTGCTCGACGACCAGGTCGCCGACGACCTCCAGGATCGCCGCGCGCCGCGGCCCGGCCACGCGGGTCAGCCCGAACGCGCCCGCCACCAGCCGGACCAGCCGGTCGACGTGCACGGGCCCCTCGACCCGGACCACCTCGCCCACCACGGCCGCCACCGAGGCCGCGGCGGCGGGCGCGGGCAGCGCGTCCAGGACGCCCACCGGGCCCGCGACCCGCTCGGCCCACGGCACGAACACCGAGGCGTGGTCGGGCACGGCCACGCCGACCCCGACCGGCACCGGGACGGTCGCGGGGACCGGTGGTTCCCGGACCGGCTCCGGCGCGACCACCGGCTCCCGGACGGCCGCGACCAGGCGCGCCACCACGGCGGCGGGCTCGTCCAGCCAGTCCGGCAGCCACACCCGGCGCACCGCGGGCCAGCCGAGCCGACCCCGCAGGACCTCCACCGGCAGCCCGTCGCGGTCGCGGACGGTCAGCCGCGAGGCCCACCCCGGCCCGTCCAGCAGCACCGCCACGACGGGCGCGTCGGGCGTGGCCGGGTCGGCGAGGGCGAGGTCCACCCGGAACTCCGACAAGCCGACGTCGGTGGTCACGACCAGGCCTGCCGCGCGCAGCGCCGAGGCGACCTCGTCGCGGTGCCGGTCCACCACCGCGCGCCACCGCGACGACGCGGGCAGCGCGACCCCGGCGGCCATGTCGAGGTAGGTCCGCAGGTGGCGCACCCCGACCGAGGACGTCTCCTCGGCGCGCAGCTGCTCGGGGGCGAAGCTGGAGAACACCACGACCTGCCGCCGGGCGCGGGTGACGGCCACGTTGAGCCGCCGTTCCCCGCCGACCCGGTTGAGCGGGCCGAAGTTCAGCGGCAGCACACCCCGCTTGTCCACGCTGAACGCCGTGGAGAACAGCACCACGTCGCGCTCGTCGCCCTGGACGTTCTCCAGGTTCTTCACGAACAGGCCCTCGACGTCGGACTCCAGCGCCTCCGCGATCCGCGGGTCGCCGCTGTCGCGCAGCAGCGCCTCCACGCAGGTCCGCTGCTGCTGGTTGAACGTGACGACGCCGATCGACGGCACCGCGTCGGGCGAGGCGTCGAAGCGCCGCCTGATCTCGGCGACCACCGCCTCGGCCTCGACCGGGTTCGTCCGCAGCGGCCCGCCCTCGCCGGACCGGTGGAACGTCCCGTCGACCCGCACCAGCGACACCCCGCGGTCCGGCCGCGTGCCGGGCGCGGGGAAGGAGGCCAGCGCGCCGTCGTAGTAGTGGTGGTTGCTGAAGGCGATCAAGGACTCGTCCTGGCTGCGGTAGTGCCACGCCAGCCGTTGCCTGGGCACCCTGGCCTGCACGCACTCGGTGAGGATCGACTCCTCGTCCTCCACCGCGTCGCCCAGCGCCTCCGGGTCGAACGCGCTCTCCATGAACGACGTGGGCGGCATCTGCCTGCTGTCCCCGACGACCACGACGGACCTCGCCCGCCCCATGGCGCCGACCGCGTCCGCCACCCGCACCTGGGAGGCCTCGTCGAACACCACGATGTCGAACTGGCCCGACGTGGCCGGGAAGAACCTCGCCACCGAGTCCGGGCTGACCAGCACGCAGGGCATGGCGGCGGTGACCAGGTCCCCGAACTGGATCATCAGCTCGCGCACCCGGAGACCGCCGCGCTGCCGGTTGAGCTGCCGCCGCAGCAACCCCACCCGACCGCCGGTGGCCGCCGGGTCGAACTCCCGTCCCCGCACGACCTGCTGCGGCACCGCCGTCCGCAGGTGCTCGCGCACCATCCCGGACACCGACACGAACCGCGCGATGCCCCGTTCGTGCGCCGCGGGGTCGAACGACCGCAGCCCGGTGGCCCGCCCGCGTTCCCGCACCGACGCCTCGGCCAGGCCCAGCTCGAAGGACCGCACCGCCCCGTCCGGGTCGACCTCGCCCCGCAGCACCAGCGAGCGCGCGTCGTCCAGGTGCTCGTCGCGCAGCGGCTCCAGGTGCACCAGCAGCGCGAGCCACCGGTGCAGCGACCCGAGCCGGTCGTCACCCAGCTGCCGCTCCACCGCGCCCGCGACCCAGGTGGCCACCAGCCCCGGCTCCGCGGCCCACTCCGCGATGGCCCCGACGGTGATCCGGCAGGCCTTCGCGAGGTCGTCCACGGCCGCCGCGGCGGCGACCAGCGGTGCCGGGTCCAGCACCGCCCCCGTGACCAGGAACGCCCGCGCCGGTCCGGCGAACCGGCCGCGCACCGGGTCGGCCGGGTCCACCACGGAGGCCGCCCACCGCAGCCACTCCACCCTCCGCACCAGGTGCTCGCGGCCCTCGGCGGTCAGCGGGTTCCACCCGGCGGGCAGCACCAGACCGGGCACCTGCCGCACCGACGCGGCCAGCCGGTCGACGCCCTCGCGCAGCGCCACCAGCTCACCGGTCAGCTCGACCACCCGCTTCGGCGCGACACCGGCTCCCGGCCGCAGCACCGGCTCCAGCCGGTCCCGGACCGCGACCAGCCGCTTGCGCCGACCCCAGAACCGCGACGCCGCGGCGGCACGGGCGGCGGCGTGCACGTCGGCGACCGGGAGGTCCAGCACCGCGGGCGTCACCACGTCCAGCCCCGGATGGGCCAGCACCGCGAACTCCGCGACCTGCCGCCGCACCCCGTCCACGGCCTGGGCCCAGCGGGTCGTGCGCACCTCGTCCAGCACGCCCAGCGGTGTCCGGTCGGCCAACAGCGCCGCCAACGAGCGCAGGTCCTCCGGTTCGCGCACCGCCCTGACCACCTCGTGCCGCGTCAGCGCCCGCAGGGCCGCGTCCGCCCGACGCGCGGCGGGCAGCACCTCGGCCACGACCGGTCCGCGGAAGTCGTCCAGGAACGCCCACGGGTGGTCCGGCCGCGGCCGGACCGGGTAGGCCACGTCCGGCAGGTCGGTGAGCACCTTCCGCATCCGGTTCGCCGTGTCCGACGACGCCGTCGCCAGGAACGCCGACGACACCGGCATCGCCTCGACGCCCTCGCCGATCGCCAGGACCGCGTCGCGCGCCGAGTACAGCGACAGCCCGACCGGGTTGCGGTCGTGCAGCTCGTAGGCGTACCTGGTCAGCGCGCGCCGGGCCGACCGCAGCTCGTCCAGCCGCGCCGCCAGCCCCGGCGGGTCGGAGGCGACCACGTGCTCCAACGCGCGCCGCACCTGCTCCCGCACCGCGACCGGGCTGCTGCCCTTGTCGTGCAGGTCCAGGCACAGCGGCCCCATTCCCACCGCGTCCAGCCGCCGCCGCACGACGTCCAGCGCGGCCCGCTTCTCGGCGACGAACAGCACCTTCTTGCCCTCGGCCACCGCGTGGACCAGCAGGTTCGTGATCGTCTGCGACTTGCCGGTGCCCGGTGGCCCCTCCAGCACGAACGTCCGCCCCGCCACGGCCTCCGCGACCGCCTTGAGCTGGGAGGCGTCCGCGGGGACCGGGCACTTCTCGGCCAGCTCCTCCAGGTCGTGCACCGCCGAGGTGGCCACCGGGTCGACGAAGGCGTCCGCGGGCGTCCGGACCAGGTGGTCCACCAGGGGGTTCGCCGTGAACGCGGACCAGTTCTCGTCCAGGTCCTTCCACAGCCGGAACTTCGCGAACTGGAGCACCGCGAGGTCCGCCGTGGGCTCCACCCGGAACGGCAGGCCGCGCTCCGCGACCGCCTCGCGGGTCGCCCGGAACGCCGCGTCCAGGTCGATGCCCGCGTCGTCGAGGGCGGGCTCGGCCAGGCCCGGCACCTCCAGGCCGTGCACCTGCCGCAGCTTCTCCACCAGGCAGTAGTTCGGCGTGGACGACCCGGACTCGTCGAGCCGCAGCTGGTAGCGGCCGCCGCGACCGGACGGCGTCAGCGTCACCGGGACCAGCACCAGAGGCGACCGCAGGGCACGCCCGTCGAACTCCCACACCAGCGACCCCAGCGCCAGGTACAGGTTGTTCGCGCCGGTCTCCTCCAGCACCGTCCTGGCCTTGTGCGCGACCCCGCGCAGCCTCGTCCTGTACGCCGCCTCGGTCACGTCCGCGTACACCGTGCGGCGGTTCACCAGCAGGTCGACCAGCTGGTCCGGCGGCAGGTCGCGCCCGGCCCGGACACCCCTTTCCCGGTCGACGGCCGACATCTCGTCCGACGCGCGCAGCGCCACCGCGGCGCCCTCGTGCAGGACGTCCTCCAACGCGCCCAGCCGGTCGCCGGGCACCACCAGCGGCAGTCCCGCCCGCGCGCTGAAGTTCACCAGGCGGTTGCGCAGGCTCAGGTCCAGCAGGGCGTTCTTCCACTGCGCCACCCGCGGGGGCGGTGGCGCCGCGTGCCGCGGTCCCGCACCCGGCCGGGCCACGGCCGCCACCTCTGGCCAGAACCTCGCGGTGGGCGTGTAGAAGCTGACCACGGCGTTGCCCTGGTCGTCCGTGGTGCGCGCGGGCAGCGGCACCACCCGGTCCCGCCGGGCCTGGTGCACGTCCACCACCCCGAGCACCCGGTCCAGGCCGCCGGTCAGGTACGCGTCGTAGGGCGGGCGGTGGCTGTCCGCGAACGACGGCGCGTCCGCCCGGACGGTCGCCAGCACCGTCTCCACCAGCCGAATCCGCCCGAGGTCGACGAGGTTGACCACGTCGCCCACGTCGGTCTGCGCGGCACCGTCCAGCGCCGAGTCCTCGCGCCAGTACCCGAGGAACGCGTGCCCCTCGACCAGCCACAGCAGCGGGCTGACCCCGGCCTGCTCCAGCGCCGCCGCCATCACGACCACCAGGTCGAGGCAGGTGCCGACGCGGTCCTCCAGCACCTCGCCCGGCGTGCGGACCTTCTGGCCCTCGTCGGCCCAGCTCGCGGGCGGCTCGCTGTAGCGGATCGCCCGCGTCCGCAGCACGTCGAACACCGCGCGCACGATGTCGTCGACCCGCTCCGGCCCGGCCTGGTAGCCCTGCAGCGACGGGCTGCCGGTCGTGACCAGCAACCGGTCGGCCACGTGCCCCATCAGCTCCACGACGGCAGGGTGGTTCGGCATCACGTGCGCCGCCAGCATCTCCAGGCCCAGCGCGAGCGGGTTGGCCGACCACTGCCGAGCCGCCAGCACGCGCACCCGGACCGACGCCTCGGCCAGCCGGACGCCGTCGACCTCCAGCCACACCCGGATGACCCCCGGCCGCTGCTCCTCGACCCGCGCCATCGCCAGCGGGTCGAGCGCGAGCCGCAGGTCCGTGAGCACCACGGGTCGGCCGCCGGGCAGGTCGAGCGTCCGGCTGTGCGGCTCCGCCAGCGGTCCGTTCGCGTCCACGACGTCGAAGCGCACGACGGCGCCCACGACGTCGTCGTCCACGCCGTCGACCACCAGCCGGTTGATCACCGAGACCTCGTTGTGGGCCATCGCGTAGCTGATCACCGACGTGGTCTCCAGGGTCATGGACACCGACGCGCGCTCCGACTGCACCAGCGACTCCCTGCTCGGACCGTTCAGCCGACCGACCTCCCCCGGTGACGAGCCGATCGACTCGGATTCGACCGGGACGGCGTCATCGTTACAGCGGTACCCACCCGTGTTCGTCCCGAACGTCGACGTCGGTTCGCCCCGGCGGGCACCGACCGTCCCGACTCGGCCGCCCCTCCCCGCTCCGACGCCGCCGAGGGCCGTGCGGCTCCCACGAGTTCGGACGGGCTCGCCGACCCCGACGGACGCCACCCGGAAGCGTGATTTCCACCCGTTGCGGCCGGTCGGGCACGAGGCGCGACTTCAGTCGGCACTGACGCTGCGGAACCCATCAGGTTTACGATTCGCCCCGACCGGGGATCTTGTGGCGGTGATCCTTGACCGGGCTGATCTGCTGGCAGGCAGGTACAGGCTGCTCGACCGAATCGGGTCGGGCGGCATGGGTGTCGTGTGGTCGGCGGAGGACCACCTGCTGCGCAGACAGGTGGCCATCAAGGAGGTCCACCCCGACCACGAGGACCGGATGCGGCGCGAGGCGCAGGTCGGCGCGAAGGTGTGCCACCCCAACGTCGTGACCGTGTACGACCTGGTCTACGAGGACGACAAGCCGTGGCTGGTGATGCGACTGGTGCCGTCGCGGTCGCTCTCCGCGGTGCTCGCCGACGACGGGACCATGTCCCCACAGCAGGCCGCCGCCATGGGCCGCCAGGTCCTCGCCGGGCTGGCCGCGGTCCACGCCCAGGGTGTCCTGCACTGCGACGTGAAGCCCGGCAACGTTCTGCTCGACGAACGCGACGACGCCCACCTGACCGACTTCGGCATCGCCGCCGACACCGGGACGCGGATGGTCGGCACGCTGTTCGGCGCGCCCTCCTACATCGCCCCGGAACGAGCCCGCGGGCTGCCGATGGGCCCCGCGTCGGACCTGTGGTCGCTGGGCGCGACCCTCTACGCGGCGGTCGAGGGCAGGCCGCCGCTGGACAGGGGCGACCCGCTCGCCACCGTGACGGCGATCGTGACCGAGCGGCCCGAGCCCCCGACCCACGCCGCCGAGCTGCGCCCGGTGATCGACCGGCTGCTGGCCGCCGACCCGGCGGACCGCCCCGAGGTGGACGAGCTCGACCGGCTCCTGCGCCGGGTCTCCGACGGTTCCAGGCCCGCGGTGATCACCAGGCCCTCCCTCGTGCCCGCCGACCTCTCCAGCGACCTCCTGGACCCCACCTCGGCCGACATCCCGAGCCCGCGCCCGCCCGACGCCATGCCGACCCGCCAGGTCCCGCTGCCCACCCCGGCCCGCCGCCACGCCCGCCGGGCCTCGCTCGCGCTGCTCGGCCTGTCGGTGAGCGCGGCCGCCGCGGTGTTCTGGTTCGTCGGCGGCTCCCCCGCCGACCCGGTCGTCACCCCCGACTCGCCGGCGTCGGCGGTCAACGCGCCCGCCGCGGTGCCCGAGGCCGCCGCCGTGTCGCCGTCCGAAGGTCAGCCCGCGGGTCAGCCGGCGGCGCCCGTCGCACAGGCATCTGCACAGGCGCCTGCACGCGCACCGGAGGCGTTCAGCGCCCCGAACACCACCCCCGAGTCGTCGGCACCCCAGGTGACCAGCAGCGAAGCGCCTCCCGTCGCCACCACGACGGAGGCTCCCCCGACCTCCGAGGCACCGACCACGACGGTCGAGACGCCGCCCAGCGAGCCCGTGACAACCCCGCCGAACGGACCGTCCGAGGTCGAACCACTAGGGTGACCCGCCGTGGAAGCGCCCCCGTCATCCCAAGACCCCACCGATGCCCTGTCCGCGGTCCCCGTAGCCGGTTCACGCGGCTCCGCGCCCGTGGTCGGGCACCTGAAGTTCTACTTCGGGCCGATGGACTGCGGGAAGTCGACACTGGCGCTGCAGATCGACCACAACAACTCCCGCCAGGGCCGCCGAGGCCTCCTGCTGGTGCGCCACGACCGCTCCGGCAAGCCGCAGATCTCCAGCCGCATAGGGATCGCCCACGAGGCCGTCGAGGTCTCCGACGACGACCTGAGGCTGCTGGTGCGGGCGCAGTGGGCGCTCGGGCAGCGGGTGGACTACCTCATCGTGGACGAGGCCCAGTTCCTGTCACCCGTTCAGGTGGAACAGTTGGCGGAGCTGGCGGACGAGGTCCAGGTCGACATCTACTGCTTCGGGCTCGCCACGGACTTCCGCGGCGAGATGTTCCCCGGCTCGCGCAGGCTGTTCGAGCTGGCAGACGACCTGCAGGCCATCCAGGTGGAGGTCCTGTGCTGGTGCGGCCTGCCAGGGCGGTTCAACGCCAGGGTGCGGGCCGGGCGAGTCATCCGAGCGGGTGACACGGTGATGGT
Source organism: Umezawaea tangerina (assembly GCF_003002815.1). GTDB lineage: Bacteria > Actinomycetota > Actinomycetes > Mycobacteriales > Pseudonocardiaceae > Umezawaea > Umezawaea tangerina. Next base: position 147,965 of record NZ_PVTF01000015.1, read on the forward strand.
CGCGGACACGGAGCAGATGCGGCCTGACACGGAGCGTGGCAGTGTGCCGGAACACACTGAAACTACTGTCCGCTATCAAGTCCTCTGCAGGCGTCACTTCCGACTAGGCGACCTAGGGCCGAACGTAGCCCAAAGTGGTCAGCTTAGGCTGGCGTAAGCGCACGCCTTCATCGGGGACTGCTCCATTCGTGTGACGAACTCACACGGTAGCTTGCTAACGCGTCACGATCCTGGCGCGATTGCATCCCTTAGTAGGACGCCTTCGTTGACGGGTGAAAGACGTCACTGTGGGCGACCATGACCGTATACCGGGGAACGAACGGACCAATCCGTTCGTTGCACTCGGTGAGCAAGAAGCCTGGGCCCCGGCCCTGAGCCGAGCGAAAGGACAGCGCCATGGCCGACCGCGTTCTACGTGGCAGCCGGCTCGGAGCAGTCAGCTACGAGACGGACCGCAACCACGACCTAGCCCCGCGCCGTGTCGCGCGGTTCGCCTGCCCCAAGGGGCATGACTTCGAGGTCCCGTTCTCCGACGACGCCGAACTGCCTCCGACCTGGGAATGCCGCCTCCACGGCACCGAGTCGAAGATCATCGACGGAGTCGAGCCGGAGGCCAAGAAGATCAAGCCGCCGCGCACCCACTGGGACATGCTGCTGGAGCGTCGGACCATCCCGGAGCTCGAGGAGCTGCTCGACGAGCGGCTCGAAGAGCTGCGCGGACGGCGCACCCGGACCGCCTGACCCCAGGCACGCCGAACCACAAGGGGCCGCCCACCGGATTCCGGTGGGCGGCCCCTTGTGCCGTGCGGGTGCTACTTGGCGGTGCCGCTGGGCGTCTTGGCCTTGGGGGCGAACACGGAGCGCAGCTGGTTGCCGCGGCGGCGCAGGCCCCACTTGGTGACCCGGATCAGGGCCTCGCGCACGACGTTGCCGCTCATCTTCGACTCGCCGATCACGCGGTCGGTGAAGGTGATGGGCACCTCGACGATGCGGAAGCCGAGCTCGTGGGTGCGCCACGACAGGTCGATCTGGAAGCAGTAGCCCGACGAGGCCACGTTGTGCAGCTTGAGCTTGCGCAGCACCTCGGCCCGGTACACCCGGAAGCCCGCGGTGATGTCCTTGATCGGGGCGCCGAGCGCGATCCGCGAGTACAGGTTCGCGCCGCGGGAGAACACCTCGCGGGACTTGGGCCAGTTCACGACGCTGCCGCCGGTCACGTAGCGCGAGCCGATCACCAGGTCCGCGTTCGCGGCGGCGTCGAGCATCCTGGGCAGGTCCTCGGGGGCGTGCGAGCCGTCCGCGTCCATCTCGACGAGGAACTCGTACCCGCGCTCGAGGCCCCAGCCGAAGCCCGCGACGTACGCCGCGCCGAGTCCCGCCTTCTCCGTGCGGTGCAGCACGTGGACGCGGTCGTCCGCGGCCACCATCCCGTCCACGACCTGTCCGGTCCCGTCCGGGCTGCCGTCGTCGACCACGAGCGCGTGCACCTGCGGCAGAGCCGCGTGCAGCCGCTTCACGATCTTCCCGATGTTGTCCCGCTCGTTGTAGGTCGGGATCACCACCAGCACCGGCCCGAGCTCGCGGTCAGGCTGCGCCTGCTGGTCCGTCATCCGTTTCCTCCTCGCCGGGGCCCCGCTCGGGCTCCGGACGCGCTCCTCGTCGTTTCTGGGTAAGGCTGAACGCCACGGCCAGCAGCCCGAGTGCGGACATCACCCACTCGGGCCAAGCACCAAGCCGAGTCGCCAGCGTAGTCTGCCCGCGCAGCGGCAACCTCTCGACCAGTGCCGCCGGGGTGAACATGCCCGTGCTCTGGCTCACCGAGCCGTCCGGGTGCACGATCGCGCTGACCCCGCTCGTGGCCGCCACGACCACGGCCCGACCGTGCTCGACGGCGCGGATCCGCGACATCGAAAGCTGCTGGTAGGTCATCTCGGTGTACCCGAAAGTGGCGTTGTTCGTCGGGATCGCGATCAGGTTCGCCCCGGTCCTGACGTTCTCCCGGACGATCTCGTCGAACGCGACCTCGTAGCACGTGTCCAGCGACACCTTGGCCGGTCCCATGGTGAACCCGCTGGGGTCGGTGCCGGGCTGGAAGTTGTTCGCCCGGTCGACCAGCTTGGTGAAGATCCGGAAGAACGACCGGTAGGGCATCGTCTCGCCGAACGGCTGGAGCTTGCGCTTCGTGTACTGGTCGGTCGGCCCCTTCTCCGGGTCCCAGAGGATCACCGTGTTGCGCGGCAGCCCGTCGTCGCCCAGCACGACCGCGCCGACCGCGATCGGCGCCTTGATCGCCTGGGCCGCCTGCTGGATGCGCAGGGCGGCGTCGGGGTTGCGGAACGGGTCGATGTCCGAGGAGTTCTCCGGCCAGATCACCACGTCCGGCTGCTCCTGCTTGCCGTCCGCCACGTCCCGCGCCAGCTCCTCCGTGCGCTTCACGTGGTTGTCCAGCACCGCCCGCCGCTGCGAGTTGAAGTCCAGCCCCGCGCGCGGCACGTTGCCCTGGATCGCCGCCACCACGGCCGTGCCCTCGCTCGCGTCGGTCCCCACCACCCCGTTCGCCGCCAGTCCCGCCGCCAACGGCACGACCACCAGCAGCCCCGACGGCCAGTCCCGGACGTTCCGCACCAGCCCGGCCACCCCGAACCCGGTCAGCACCACCGCGAACCCGATCAGCGGCGCCCCGCCCAACGCCGCCAACGGCAGGTACCAGCCCTCCGGCTGCCCGAACGCGATCTTCCCCCACGGGAAGCCGCCGAACGGGAAGACGCCGCGCAGCGCCTCGTCCGCCACCCACAGCAACGCCCCCCACAGCGGTGCCAGCGGCAGTTTCGACACCACCGCCATGGCGGCGGTACCCAGCCCGATCAGCGCCGCGCAGGCCAAGCTCAGGGGCAACCACGCGATCGCCCCCACGAACTCCCCGGTCCACGCCAACAACGGCACCAGGAACCCCAACCCGAACAACACCCCGAACCCGAACCCCGCCCGCGCCCGCCGCCCGTGCAGCACCCACCCCAGGAAGGCGAAGCCGATCGGCGCGAGCCACCAGAGGGTGCGCGGCGGGAAGCTCAGGTAGACGAGCACACCGCCCGCCGCGGACAGGGCGGCACGAAGGAGAAGACCACGCACGTCACGCTCACGACGGCTGGGCGGGATATCGGCGACGGGAACATCCGCCACCACAGGGTTTGCGACCACCCGATGAGGGTACGAGCCCAAGGTCACGCCCCGGTGTGGTCGTCCCCCGCACACCCACCAGAACAGGACTCACCCGACAAAGCCCCCACGAAAAGCACTGACAAGAACGGATCGCACCACCACAAACAGACAACGAAGGCCTTCACCCGACGCGCAGCGAGGCATCCCGACCCGGCGCAGCCGCCACCTCGCATCCGGCGCGGAGCGCCCGCCCGCTTCGTCCGACGCGCAGCGAGGATGCCCCGTCCAACGGCGAAGCCGAGGATCCCCACGACGGGCGCAGCCCGGCCCCGCGCACCCGGCGCGGAGCGCCCCACCGCCTTGTCCGCCGCGAAGCAAGGATGCCCAGTCGGCGACAGCCGATGCCTGAGTCGGACGCAGTCCGATACTGGCGAAGCCAGATCCCCCTCCGCCCCCGATACACAGCGCCCTCCTGTCGCACCCCTTCTTGTCAAGATAGCTTTATCGTCTTGACAAGAAGGGGTGCGACATTGAGACAATTGCGCTGCGGGGTCTGGGCTTCGCTACGCGGTCAGGCCTTGGCTACTCGGTCAGGACTTCACTACGCGGCCAGGCCTTCGCCACGAGGCCAGACCAAAGGTTGCCTCCCCACCCCCATGACAACTCCCACACTCCCCTGACCCCCCACTTCAGGGTCTTCACCGATGCGCGGGGGGTTTGGCCGCGGGCACTCTTGTGTCATGACTTCCACGTTGACGAGGCCCCAGCACAAGAAGGTCATCGCCGGTGTCTGCGCCGGCCTGGCCGACCGTTTCGGCATGAAGCCCAACACGATGAGGTTGATCTTCGTGTTGTCGTGCCTGCTCCCCGGACCCCAGTTCGTCGTCTACCTCGTCCTGTGGGTGATGATGCCCAAGGCCGGCTACTGACCCCTCCGAGCGGCCCCCGATAAGATCGTCGCAACGACTACGGGGGTGGCGGTGCGGCGCTGGGAATTCCTGGTGCTCGGACCGCTCGAGGTTCGGGACGGCGGGCGGGTGGTGGCCATCCGCTCCGCCAAGCAGCGCGTGCTGTTGTCCGCGTTGCTGGCCAGGCCGAACGAGCCCGTGCACGTCGACGAGCTCATCGACCACCTGTGGGGTGCCGGCGCGCCGGGTGCGGCGCGCGGCACCCTGCAGACGTACGTGATGCGCCTTCGGCAGTTCCTGGACGACGGGTCGGCGCGGGAGGTCGTGCGCACCACCGCGACCGGGTACTCGATCCACGTCGACTCCGACCGGCTCGACCTGACCAGGTTCCGGGAGCTGCGAGCACGGGCGCGGGCGGCCGAGGAGGCCGGGGACCTGGACGCGGAGTCCGCGTTCCTGGACGAGGCCGTGCGGCTGTGGCGGGGGCCCGCGTTCGACCAGGTCCCGTCCAGGCGGGACGGGAGCGCGGACTCCGACCGGTTGGACGAGCAGCGGTGGGAGGCGGTCGAGCGCCGCAACGAGGTGGAGCTGCTGCTCGGCAGGCACGAGAGCCTGGTCGACGACCTGTTGGCGCTGGTCGCGCTGCACCCGTTGCGGGAGCGCTTCTGGGCGCAGCTGATGTCCGCGCAGCACCGCGGCGGCCGCCAGGCGCAGGCCCTCGACACCTACCGGCGGGCCCGCGAGGTGCTCGCCGAGGAGCTGGGCATCGAGCCCAACGCCGAGCTGCGCAGGCTCCACCAGGCCGTGCTCGCGGGGCGGACCGGTCCCGCGTGGCTGCCGCCCGCGGTGCCCGACTTCACCGGGCGGGCCGCCGAGGTCGAGGCGATCACGACCGGGCTGCGGGGCGTGTGGACGATCACCGGGCCCGGCGGTGTCGGCAAGACGACGCTGGCCGTGCACGTGGCGCACCTGGTGCGCGCCGACTACCCCGACGGCCAGCTGTACCTGAACCTGCGCGGCACCGGGGTCGACCCGACCGAGGCGCTGGACCGGCTGCTGCGCGGCCTCGGGGTGCCCGGCAGCGCGATCCCGGCGTCGCTGGACGACCGGATCGGCCTCTACCGCGACCGGCTGGCCGACCGGCGGGTGCTGGTCGTGCTGGACAACGCCGCCGAGGAGGCCCAGGTCCGCCCCCTGCTGCCCGGAACGCCGACAGCGGCCGTGCTGGTCACCAGCCGGGCCGCGCTGGCGGGGCTGGAGGGGGCGCGGGTCGTCCCGCTGGGCGTGTTCCCGGCCGAGGACGCGCTGGGCCTGCTCCGCGGTGCGCTGGGCGCGCGGCGGGTGGACGCCGAGCCCGAGGCGGCGCGCGAGATCACCGGGTACTGCGGCAGCCTGCCGCTGGCGCTGCGCATCGCCGCCGGTCGGCTGGTGGCACGCCCGCACTGGCGCCTCTCGCAGCTCGCCGGCAGGTTGGAGGACCAGCGCGGCAGGCTCGACGAGCTGCGGGTGGGCGACCTGGACGTGCGGGCCAGCCTGGCGCTGAGCCACGACGGCCTGACCCCCGCGCGGCGGCGGCTGTTCGGGCTGCTGGCGCGGCTCGACGCGGTGGACTTCTCCGCGAGCACGGCCGCTCCCCTGCTGGACGTCGGGCTGGACGAGGCCGAGGAGCACGTCGAGGCGCTGGTGGACGCGCGGCTGGTCGACCTGGCCGGGCGCGACGTGCTGGGGCGGCAGCGGTACCGGCTGCACGACCTGGTGCGGGTGTTCGGCCGCGAGGTCGCCGACGACGACCCCGCTCCCCTGCGCAGGCTGTTCGACACGTGGTGCGACCTGGCCGAACGGGTCGACGCCGACCTGCCGCAGGAGGCGCTGCGGCTGCCGGTGCGGCCGCGGCCGGACTCCGAGCTCGCCGACCGGCTGCTGGCCGACCCGGTGGCGTGGCTGGACGCGGAATGGCTCGGCATCCGGGCCGCGGTGGCGCAGGCGGCCGCGCTGGGGATGGCCGAGCAGGTGTGCGGGCTGGTGATCGCGACGGGGGCGTTCTGCGACCTGCGGGCCCGGTTCGACGACTGGGCGTGGCTGATCGAGGTGGCGCTGCCGTTCGCGACCTGGCGCACCGAGGCGGTGCTGGTGCAGCAGCGCGGGATCCTGCGGGTGCGGCAGCACCGGTTCGACGAGGCCGAGGCGGACTTCGACCGCGCGCGGCTGGGCTTCGAGTCGGTCGGCGACGACTGGGGCTCCGCGTACGCCTGGTACGCGTCGGGGTGGATGCACGAGTGGCGCGGGCGGCCGGAGCGGGCGCGCGAGTGCCACCGGCAGGCGACGGCGCGGTTCCGGACGTCGGGCAACGCGCTCGGCGAGGTCGAGGTGCTGGCGTCGTTGGGGGCGATCGCGCGGCGCGCGGGCGACTTCGACGAGGCGCGCGGGCACCTGACCCGCTGCCACGACCTGGCCACGGTCCTGGACGACGAGCGCGGGACGTTCGGCGCCGTGCTGGAGCTGGGGCGGCTGCTGCGGTTCACCGGCGAGCTGGAGGCCTCCGCCCACCGCCTGGCCACCGCGCTCACCATGGCCGAGCGGATGGGCGACCCGGACATGGCGGCGATCATCCGGCTGTTCCTGGCGGACGCGCTGCTGCGCGCCGGGCACGTGGAGGCCGTCGACGAGCTGGTGCGGCAGGCGCACGAGTACCTGGAGGAGCACGACGACCGGGTCGGCCTGGTGTGGTCGTGGCGGCTGCTCAGCGCGCGTTCCGCCGACCCCGTGACCGCGCTGGGGTGGGCGGGACGCGCGCTGGACGGGGCCGAGGAGCTGGACCTCCCGCCCGAGGTGGCGCGGTCGCTGTGCACGCTCGGGTACGCGCTCGCCGGCGTCGGGCGGCACGACGAGGCGGTGCGGGCCTGGGAGCGGGCCGCGGCGCTGTTCGTCGAGGCCGGTTTCCACGCCGAGGCGGCCGAGGTGCCGGTTCAGGCCAGGTAGAGCACGGTGGTCAGCACCAGCCCGCCGATGGCGACGAGCCAGGTGTAGGGCAGGGTCGAGGCCATCACCCGCTCCGGGCGGACGCCCGCGTACTGGGCGCTCCACACGGTCTGGGTGCTGGTCGGGTCGGAGACGCCGAGCACCTGCCCGTAAGACGCCATCAGGCCGAGCACCGCCGTGGCCGGGTAGACGCCGCCGGACACCAGCACGCCCGCGACGCCCGCGCCGAGGCCGTAGACGTTGAACGGCCCCCGGTACAGGCACAGCGGCACCAGCGCGGCGAACACGAGCACGAACGGCAGCGTCCCGGACGGGCTGAGCGCCGAGACGATCGGCGTCAGCGCGTCGACCGCGCCGGGCAGCCGCACGGCCGAGAGCAGCATCCCGATCGCCACGAACAGCACGATCGGCGGCGCGGCCACGTCGAACGCCCGGTACAGCGAGCGCAGCGCCCGTTCGCCGAGCTTGCCCGGCCGGGTCGTCGTCACCAGCGCGAACACCACGCCCGCCAGCAGGGACGGCACGATCGGCACGTGGAGGCCGAGCGCCAGCACGATCGGCACCAGCGGGGAGACCAGCGCGTACCAGGGCGCGTCGCCGCGGCGGACCCGCGTGGACGGCTTAGGGTCGAGCCGGACGGCCCAGGCGTGCCGGGCGCCGCGGCGGCGGGTCTCGACCAGGATGTAGAGCAGGCTGCCGACCAGCACGACCGGGAACAGCTTGAGCTGGAACGACCGGACCTGGTCGATCGGCAGCTTGATCGCGTCGGACAGGAACTGCCAGCCGATCAGGTCCAGCGGCAGACCGGTCGCGATGCCCATCAGCACGGTGCCGCCCGCGACCACGGGCCGGACGCCGACGGCGATCATGGCCGGGATGCCGACCACACCAGCGAGCATCGCGGCGGGCGCGGAGCCGGTGATGCTGCCGCACAGGACGGCCACGACGTACACGCCGAGCGCGACGACCACCGGGCGTTCGCCGCCGAACTCGACGATCTTGCGGACGAGCGTGGCGGCGATGCCGGTGTCCTCCATCAGCGTGCCCAGCCACGAGCCGAGCAGCACCGCGACCATCGTCGCGGCCAGCAGGGTAGAGCCGGTCTGCAGGACGGTCGTGCCGACGCTGTTCTTGTCCCCCAGCACGGAGGCGCCCGCGAGCAGGGCGATCACGACCGACATGAGGCCGAGCGCGAACGCGGTGGGCAGCACGCGGGTGAGCATCAGGACGACCCCGACGGCCATCACGGCCAGGATTGCGTATCCCACGGGTCAACCTCCGAGTTCGGCCAGGGCGGCGGACAGCTGCAGGGGGCTGCGCCGCAGGCCGCTGGCGCGGTGGGCGTAGCGGTGGGCGACGACCTCGTCGGCGCCCACGACGTGGCCGCGGACCCGGAGCGGGCCGACGCGGCAGACGACGTGGTCGAGGCGGCGGCGCAGGTCGCGCGCCAGCCCGCCGTGCAGCCGGTGGTGCACGACCTCGTGCGCCACGGCGGCCGCGCGCAGCGCCTCGGGCGTGACGTCGGTCCAGCCCTTGCGGGTGGCGACCTCGGCGAGCAGCGCGAGGCTGTCGGTGCGCACGGTGACGGTGCGCGTGCGGGTGTCGTACTCGGCGAGCGTCACCAGGTGGTCGGTGACACCGCCGGACTCCTCGACCACGCGGACGTCCGGCGGCTCCACGGGGAGCTCGTCGGCGAACGCCAGCGCGGTGGCGGCCCAACCGCGGAGCTGCTCGTCGGAGCGGTCCTCGTGCGTCGGCGTGGCCCTGAGCAGTGCCACGGCCAGGTCCTCGTCGGTCATCCCCGGTCCTCCAGGATCGCCACGAGCGGCTCGTCCGGCGTGCGGGACTCCAGCTCGGCGCCGATGAGCGCGACGAGCTGGTCGCGGTCGAGCACACCGGACAGGTCGGCGATCTTGGGGCCGACCAGCAGCCACACGGCGGGGGCGCGGCTGCCGCCGTCGCCGACGCGGGTGTGCTCGTCGACGAGCCGGGCGAGCGTGCCGGACGCCTCCCTGACGCTCGTGCGCTCCACGTGGGCGTTCGCGCTGTGCAGCCGGACCACGCCGTCGGTGTCGACCACCCGCACGTGCTGCGAGACGGGGCGGAACCGGCCGAGGAACCCCTTCGGCCTGGCGCGGGCGCCGAGTGCGCGGTGGTGGCCGGTGCGGGCCAGCTCGCTGACCTCCCCGCCGGGCACGCCGAGCGTACGGGCCACCTCGGCGAGCACCTGCTCCTCGTCGGCCACGGCGGCGCGGTCCTTGGCGCGCAGCTCGGTCGCGCCGGTGGCGACGGCGAGGATCAGGTTGCGCTGGGGGTCGACCGTGACGTCGACCTCGACACCGGCCGGGTCGGCGCCCTGGGCGATCACCGCCTGCTCGGCCTGCGCGCGCACAGCCAGCACGTCGGTGTGCGACGGGTTGGGCACGATCCTCTCGACCGACTCTCGGACCAGGGCCAGGGCGGCGCCCAGCGGGCTGATGACCTCGCTGTGCGCGGCGATCCGCCAGTCCAGTCCGGTCTCCTCGCCCAGGAACGGCGTGACCGCGGCCGCTCCTCCCCCGCCGCCGACCAGGCCGAGCGACGACCGGTCGAGGCCGTAGCCGTCGACCAGCTCGTCCACGACCGCCCGCACCGGCTTGACCGCCTGGTGCAGCACGGCTTCCGCGGCGTCCTGGATGGACAGTCCGAGCACCTTCGCCAGGTGCTCCAACGCCCTTCGCGCCGCCTCGGGGTCGCAGTGCGCGTAGCTGTCCTCGGGCACGACGCCCAGCGCGTTGGCCGCGCACGTCAGGGTGAGCGCGTAGCGCGTGCCGTCGGGGGTCTCCAGCGCCGCGTAGTCCGCCGGGTCGCCCTGCTTCGGCGCGATGGTCACGAGCTTCGCTCCCGCCAGGGCCTCGGCGGGCGCGAAGCAGGCGTAGGCGAGTCCGGCGATGTGGGCGCTGCGCGGGCCGACGGCGCGGACGGACGTCCCGTCGAGCCGCACCAGGGACCCGCCGCCGACCCCGACCGTGCGCACGTCCAGCGCGGGCAGGTAGGTCTCGCGGCCGCCGAGCCGGGCGTGCCGCACCTGCACCCGGCCGCGGCGCACGACGCTGATGTCGGTCGACGTGCCACCGGTCTCCAGGAACACGCCCTCGCTGAGCCGTTCCCCCATCAGCGCCCCGGCCACCCCGGCCGCCGGACCGCTCAAAGCCGTGAGCAGCGGCCGTTTCCGCATCTCCGGCAACGACATCACGCCGCCGTCGCCGCGCATCACCATCAGCGGCGCGGTGATGCCCGCCGCCGCGACGCTGCGCTCGACCAGGTCGGCGGTCTCCACCATCCGCGGCATGATCCCGGCGTTCAGCACCGCCGTGCGGGCCCGTTTCGCCAACCCGTACAGGCCGGTGATCTCATGGGTCGCGGTGGCGAGCAGCCCCTGCGACCGGGCCTGGGCCACAACCTCCTGCTCCCCCACCGGGTCGTCGACGCTGAACGGCTGCACCGCCACGACGACCTCCGCGCCCTCGTCGACGACCTTCGCCACCGCGGCCTTCACCGCGACCGGGTCGTCGGCGTCGCGCAGCCCCGCGTACCGGACGGGCAGCCCCTTGCCGGGCGTCAGCCGGAGCTTCGCCAGCCCCCTGAGCCGCCCGGTCGCCCACGACTCGAAGCCGCGCCCGATCCCGACCACGCCCACGGTCGCGACGTCGCCCTCCAGCAGCGCGTTCGTCGCCTGGGTCGTGCCGTGCGCCAGGAACGACACCACCGAAGCGTCGATCCCGGTCCGCTCCTGGAGCTCGCGCAACGCGGCCAGGATGCCGTGCGCGACCCCGTCGGGGTGGTCGTGGCTGGTGGGGACCTTCACCTGGCCGAGCAGGGCGAACGTCGTCGCGTCCACGGCCACGGCGTCGGTGAACGTGCCACCGACGTCGACGCCGATCCGGACGGGGTGTGGCATCATCGCGAACACCTCCGGGTTCTGGGGGATCTCAGTAGCCGCGCACGTCGGGCCAGTGGCGTTCGACGCCCGCCTGGTCCAGGACCTGGGCGAACTCGTCGTGCAGCTTGGCGTCGGCGCGGATCTGCCGCGGGGACCTGCCGCGGCGCAGGGCGAAGCCCGCGAGGTGGCCCGCGACCTCGCCGACGTTCCACTCCACGGGGTGCAGGCGGTAGCAGCCGTTGGTGATGTGGGTGGTGCCGATGTTCTTGCCCGCGGGCAGCAGGTTGTCGACCCGCAGCGGCAGGAGTGCGCCGAGCGGGATCTCGAAGGGGACGCTGGCGATGTCGATGTAGCCGTCACCGGCGGTGGACGGGTGCAGGTCGATGCGGTAGCTGCCGACGCCGACGGAATCGGCGTACCTGGTGCGCTTGCCGGGGCCGAGCAGGTCGAGGGACACGTCGTGCTCGGTGACCGTGGTGACGGCCTTGATGCGGCGGGACTCGCGGACGTACGCCGACTTGGCCAGGCCGTCGGACGTGCCCATGACGTCGGGGCGCAGCCGCAGACCGGGGAAGCCGGTGCCGCCGTCGACGCGCGGGGCCTCGGTCTGCAACCAGTGCAGGACCGACAGGGAGAGCTGCTTGGCCTCGTCGTGCGCCCTCGCCACGGCTACCTCGTCGACGTGGCCGTCGACCTCCAGCGCCGGGGAGAGCCAGTAGTCGTTGAGCGGCCAGTTGACCAGTGTGATGTCGGAGTCGAACGCGCCGGGCTGGTGGATCCCGCGGGCGAGGATGCGGCGGAACGCCCACAGCTCCTTGTCGCCCGCGTCGGCGCTCTGGTCGGCGGTGACGGCCAGCGGGTCGGCGTCGGGGTTCGGCACGAACGTGCGCGCGACCGGTTCGAGCGTGCGCGGGTCGGGGGCGGTGAAGCCGAGCAGCGGACCGGGCCAGAACTCCGGGGTGTAGGCCCGCCAGAAGTCGTACATCCGGGGGCGGTCGATCGTGTGGTCCTCGCCCGCGTGGTGCGAGAGGGCGAAGCAGTAGGTGATGCCCTGGAGGTTCGTCGGGTCGGCGACGTCCGGGGCGTGCGGCTCGTCGTGCTCGGCCCGCGACTCCGCGCCCACGACGTGCTCGACGCCCGCCATCGGCAGCAGGTCGCCGTTCTCGGTGGCGTCCAGCACGTAGTCCGCCCGCACCGTGACGGTGTCGCCGTCGTCGTCCACCAGGTCCACCGCGTCGACCACGTCGCCGGTCGTGTGCACGCCGGTCGGCCGGTGCCGGGTCAGCAGGGTGATCCGGCCCGCGCTGCGGTGCGGCGCGAGGGCGGCCTCCAGCACGGCCAGTGCCACGCGCGGCTCGTGGCAGAGCTTGCTGACCCGGCCCGCGCCGGGGTTCAGCTCCGCCAGCCGCATCGCCTCCGCGCGCAGCGGGTAGTGCCTGCGGTAGTAGTCGCGGACGCCCTCGCGGACCCGCCGGTAGGACGCGGTGGCGCCGAACCGCTCGATCCACGGGTTCTCGTCCGGCGGCACGCCCTGCGCGGTGAGCTGGCCGCCGACCCAGTCGGTCTCCTCGGTCAGCACCACCCGGTGCCCGGCGCCCGCGGCGGCGAGCGCCGCGGCCACACCGCCTAGCCCGCCGCCGACCACGAGGATCTCGGTGTCCAGTTCGGTCATCGCACGTCCTTCACGGTGGTGCCGGGCACGGGCGTGCAGGGCAGGAGCTGGTGGAGGTCGCCGGGGTCGCCGGTGATGAGCTCGACGAGCAGTTCGACGGCGCGGCGGCCCATCTCGCGGCGGGGCACCTCGAAGCCGGTCACGTCGGTGCCCCCCTCCGGTGGCCTGCCGAGCACGGCGAAGGAGAGGTCGGTGCCGTCGACGGCGGCGCGCACGGCGCGGTAGGCGGCGTGGGTGTCGGTCTCCTCGACCACGACCGCGGTGACGCCATCGCGCCGCCACTCGTCCACGGGGGCCTCGTCGCGCACGACCCGGCACTCGACGCCCGCTCTTGCCGCCGCCTCGACCACCCCGCGCTCGCGGTCCGTGGACGAGGGCGCGTCGTCGTTCTCGCGCACGTACCGGACGTTCCGGTGGCCGAGCGACACGAGCCGGTCGACGACGGCGGCCGACGCGGAGACGTAATCCGCGCCCACGAAGGGGATCCGGCCTTCCAGCTCGTCGCGGCGTCCTATGTAGACCAACGGGAAGCCGGTCTCGACGAGCTTCTCGATCGAGGCGACGGGCACGTGCCGCCCGAAGAACAGGCACCCGTCGGCGATCTTCGTCCGCCGGATCGCGGCCTCGTCGTGGGTGCGCTCGCCCCGGCCGTCGGCCCCGGTGAACAGGATCAGGTCCTGCCCCAGCGCCGCGGCCTGCTCCTCGACGCCGACCAGGATCGGGTAGTAGGAGTCGGCGACGTCGGTCGGGAAGGTCGCCTTGAACGTGTACAGGCCGAGCATGTGGTTGCGCCTGGACGCGAGTCGCGTGGCGACCGGGTCCGGCACGTACCCCAGCTTCTCGGCGGCCGCCAGCACCCGCAGCCGGGTGTCCTCGGACATCCGCACACCGCCTTGGTTGCCGCCCAGGACGACGGAGACGGTGGCTTGCGAGACACCCGCCAGCGCGGCGATGTCCGCCTGCCGTGGTGCGCGGCGCGTCATGGGCCCTCCCGGTGCCAATGCGGATAGGCAGCGAGAGTGGTGGTGCCGCCCGGACATGTCAAGGGTTTGTCCGATTTTCCGTTTCCCCAGCACTAATACGTATTAGCACCTTGACCTGCTCATTGTCGGGCCTCCACACTCGGCCACCCCCAACGGCGAGAGGGAGAACCACGATGACCATCGACCGCAGGACCCTGTTCCGCGCGGGAGCGGGCCTCGGCCTCGGCCTGGCCGCGACGTCACTGGCACCGGGAGTCGCCTCGGCCGGACCCGCCGGGTTCCCGACCTACCGGTACGTGCGGACGGCGTTCGACAAGAGCGCGCTGAGGTACAACCCGACCAACGAACTGATCTTCCCGACCATCCGCGGCACGGTCGGCCGGGTGAGCGGCGCGCTCGGGCGGTTCTACCTCTACTACGCACCCCACGACGCACCCGGCGGCATCTGCCTCGCCTACGGCGACTCGCTGGAGGGACCGTTCACCGAGTACCCGGCCAACCCGATCGTCTCGCGCGACTGGGCCCCGCACTACTCGGTCTCGCACGTGTCGTCCGCCCACGTCCTGTGGAACACCGCGGCCAAGGAGATGTGGCTGTACTTCCACGGCGAGAACACGACCACCCGTCTTGCGCGCTCGAAGGACGGCATCCACTTCACCTACGACAAGGTCGTGCTGTCCACGTCGATGCTGCCCGCCGGCACCACGGAGACCTCCTACGCCAGGGTGTTCGAGCACAAGATCGCCTCGCGCGGCGCGAACTACGTCATGGTGTTCATGACGAACACCACGGCGAACAAGCGCAACATCGGCTGGGGCTGGTCGGCCGACGGCCGCGACTGGACGTTCTCCCAGACACCCCTCGTCAAGGCGTCCGAGGTCGGCGCCACCGACGCCGCCGCCCCCTCGTTGGCCTACCGCAACGGGACCACGTACGTCGTGTTCCACACGAACCTGGGGACGATGCACCTGACCGAGGTGGGCAACGACTTCACCCGCAAGGTGCACCTCGGGGTGTTCCACACGCCGTTGAGCGGAGCACCGGACCGCGGCCGGTCGGCGGCGCCGTCGTTCGGGACGGAGAACGGGGTCGAGTACATGTTCTACGAGGCAGGCGCACGGCTCGAAGGGGCGATCGCCATCGCCCGAGCCGTGTGACGTCGATGTGGTCGGTGCCGCCGGACCGACCACACCCGCTCAGGTGATGTCCCTGTTCAGCTGCAACGACGACGGCACGTACCCGTGGGCCTCGTAGAAGCGGATCGCGGACGTGTTGGACGCGAACGCGTGCACGGACACCTCGGTCACCCCGCGCCCTCGTGCCCACTCGACGAAGGCCGCGTCCAACTCCGCGCCGATGCCCGAACCGCGGTGGGCCGGGTCGACGCGGACGCTTTCGAGTTCGGCACCCACGACCGTGGGGCGGGTGGGGTTGGGGCGTTTGAGCCTGCCGATCAGGTGGCCGATCACCTGGTCGCCCGACACGGCGACCAGGCACAGCACGTCGGGGTCGGTGATGGCTGACCCGTAGTACTCGTGCCCCTCGCGGACGGGCCACGAAACGTCCATGAGGGGGTCGCGGGTGCCGGCGTCCTCGGCGAACAGGCCGACCGCCGAGGCGACGACGGCGTCCAGGTCGTCGGGGACGGCGGGTCGGACGGTCATGGGGTCCCCTCGTGGTACTGGTCGGCCAGGGCGGCGCGGACGATCTCGCCCGCTTCCTCCACCGACAAGCCGATCTCGCGTGCGGTCAGGGCGTAGGAACGGGCCGCGCGCAGTGCTCGTTCGCGGGATCGCTCGCCCGCCGCGGACACGACGGTCCCCGCGCGGCCGCGGGTCTCGATCAGGCCGGCTTCCTCCAGTTCGCGGTAGGCGCGGGCGACCGTGTTGACCGCCAGGCCCAGGTCCGCGGCCAGGGCGCGGACCGTGGGCAGGCGGGCGCCGACGGCCAGTTCGCGGTTCGCGATGCGCAGCGCGAATCCCGCCCTCACCTGCTCGAAGGGCGGGATCGGCGAGTCCGGGTCGATGCTGATCACCCGGTGAAGCTACCCCAGCAGCTTCGCCACGTTGGCCTTGTCCGCGCCGAGGTCGACGTAGACGGCGGCCCAGGCCTTGTCGGCGGCGTTGGGGCCCGCGCCGTCGCAGTAGGCCTTCTTGCCGTGGGCGGTGTAGTACCGCAGCACGGGCAGCACCTCGTCGGTCGGGCCGCCGTCCTCGTTGGTGTAGTTCGCGCTCGGAGGGGCGGGCTGGTGCTTCATGCACGCCACGTCGGCCAGGCCCTCGTCGTCGAACTTGACGCCCGCGGCGGTCGCGCCCGAGGTGCAGCCTGCGAGCACGAAGAGGGCCGTGGCGATCAAGAACAGCTTCACGGTGGTTTTCTCCTTAACCGATTTAACCGATCAGTGCGCGGGTGGTGAGACCGAGTCCGACGACCAGCACCAGTGCTGCGGTGCTGAACGGCGTGAAGTCGGCCAGCTTGCGGAGCCTCGCGGTGACCGCGAGGTTCTCCAGGCGGTCGCGGACCTTGATGAGCAGCAGGCCCGCGGCCGTGAGCATGGCGGCCATGCCCGCGCCGTAGGCGAAGACGAGGACCACGCCGAACCAGGTGCGGCCCAGCGCGACCGCGCCGAGCAGCACGATCAGGGCGGACGGGCTGGGGACGAGACCGCCCGCGACGCCCATCCCGATCAGGCTGGCCCGGCCGTAGCGCGGGCCGTGCGAATGCCCGTGGCCATGACCATGCCCGTGGCCATGGCCGTGCCCATGTCCATGGCCTGTCTCCGCGAGAGCAGGTTCCCGACGACGGCGCAGCGCGGAGAACAGCAGGGTGCCGCCGATGACGACGACCAGCAGCCCGCTGGCCAGCCCCAGCCAGCGCAGCACGACGTCGCCCGCCAAGGCGCTGGACACGCTGAGCAGCAGCCCCAGCACCAGCACGCCCGCGGTGTGGGTGAACGTCACGGTCGCACCCACCAGCACGGCGTCGCGGCTGGTGCCGCGGCGGCCCGCCAGGTAGGCCGCCATCAGCGTCTTGCCGTGGCCGGGCAGGGCCGCGTGGGACGCGCCGAGCACCAGCGCGAGCAGCACCGCGAGGAACCCGACCATCGGGGTCAGGTCGCGCGAGCCGATCATGCTGTTGAACGCGGAGGTGGTGGCGTCGATGAAGCCGATGCCGGTCTGCACGGGCGTCGTGCCGCCGGCCGCCGCGGTGCCCTCGCCGGGCCGGGCGGTCAGGGTCACCGCGCGGACGTCCATCGGCGTGGCGAGCAGGTCCTCGGGGTACTTGCGCAGCTCGTCGGTGGGGCTGGCGCTCGGGGTGTCACCGGTCACCGCCACGCCGGTCCCGGTGGCGACGATCTCGCGCCAGCCCATCCGGTCGCCGAGGTAGGTGTCGCCGAACGTCAGCCCGACGTCGCCACCGACCCGCAGCGGCGCGGTGAACTCGCACACCAGCCGCGTGGTCGGCAGGTCGGCCTGCCCCGGCGGGTGGGTGACGGCGGACGACCTCGTCGTGAGCGCCAGCCGGTCGCCGTCGGCACGGGCGTCGAGCGCGGCCAGCACGTCGGCGCACTTGGCCGCCGCGTCGACCGGCTTGGCCTCCTGGAGGGTGGGGATCTCCGCGAGGTCCACGACGGACCGCACGTCGAGCCGGTCGGGGTGCACCTGGAGGACGTCGGAGTGGTTGACGCTGAAGTTGCCCAGCGGGTGGGCGGCCGACACCCCGGACCCGAGCAGCAGCCCGAGTCCGCACAGGACGGTCACGACCGCCGCGCGCCTCATCGGGTGGTCTCCAGCTCGGCGAGCTTGGCCCGCGCCGCGGGGGCGTGCAGCGGGGAGAAGTAGGGGTTGACCGACAGCGCCTGGGTGAGCGCGGCCACGGCCTCGGGGCCGCGGTCGAGCGAGGCGAGGATCATGCCGCGGTGGAAGGAGAACGCGGCGTTGTGCCAACCGAGCACGGAGGCCTTGTCGGAGAACTCCAGCGCTTCGGCGTGACGCCCGTTGACCTGCAGCGCCCACGCCATCGCGTCGGCGGCGAGCACGCTCTGCCTGCGCCCCCACTCCTCCTGCGCCAGCCGCAGCGCCTCGGCGGGGTCGCCGTGGTCGGCCGCGACGGTCGTCAGGGTCAGGTCGTCGTTGGCGCCCTGCGCGGCGAGCAGCTTCTTCTGCTCGGCGAGGATCGCGTACTGGGCGGCCGCCTCGGCGGGCTTGCCCGCCAGGTCGAGCAGCTCGGCGTACTCCAGCAGGAACTGCGGTACCGGGACCCGGCTGACGACCTGTTTGTAGCCCGCGATGGCCTCGTCGAACCTGCCCAGCGCCCCGGCGACCTTCGCCTTGCCCTGCAACGAGGTCACGTCGTGCGGGCTCAGCCCGAGCCCCTGGTCGTACTGGTGGGCGGCCTCGGTGAGGTCGCCGCGGTTGAACGCGAGCTCGCCGAGGTAGTAGTGGCAGAACACCTGCTCGTCGGCCGACGACGCGGCGGTGAGCGCGCGGTCGAGCGCCTGCTTCGCCTCCTCGTCACGACCGTGCAGCTCGAAGTGGTAGGAGGCGCGGGTGAACGACGCGACGCCGGGACGCAGGTCCAGCATGCGCTGCAACGCCGTGGTGGCGGCCGCGTCGTCGCCGAGCTGGGTGTAGGCGTCGACCAGGACGCCCTGCACCTCGGCGGAGTCCGGCCGGACCGCCTGCGCCTTGAGTCCCCAGTCGCGCGCGGCGCCGAAGTCGTGCCGGGCGTTGGCGAGCGCGCCCTGGCCGAGCATGGCGTCGCCGTTGTCGTCGGGCTTGATCCTCAGCGATTCCTCCAGTGCGCCTTGGGCTTTGACGTAGTACGAGGGATCGGCACCGGCACGGGCGAGCTCGGTGTAGGTGGCGCCGAGCTCGGCCCACGTCCCGGCGTCGGTCGGCCTGGCGTGCAGCTTGTCCTGCAGTGCGACCGTCCTGGTCTGCAAGGCGTTCGCCCTGTTCGGCTCGGGGGCCGACGCGGGGGTGCCGCCCGAGCGGGCGGCGAACGAGACGGCCGTCACCGCTACGGCGACGACGGCGGCGGACCACAGCCAGTACTGGCGCTTCATGGCGATTCCTCGGTCACTCCACACCCGACACCCCACGCCGGACGCGGACGGCCGCGGCCGGCGTGGAGTGGTTCGGGTCCGAAAGCGGTCAGGGGGTGTTGACGGCCTTGTTGCGCGGCAGCCCGACGTACGGGAAGTTCGGGGCGAAGGTCACGTCGTTGTGGTGGACCTTGTCCCCGGCCGCGAGGGCCTTCACCAGGTGGCCGCTCTGCGCCGCACCCTCCAGGGCCTGGATCTCGATGTCGACGACGTCGTCGAACAGGCGCCTGCCGTTCGGGAAGCCCTGCGTGTCACCGGCCAGCACACCCAGGCGGTTGGGCTGGGGGTTCGGCGCGATCGACATGTTGAGCCGCAGCTGCTCGGACGGCACGAACTTCTTCGGGTCGACGTCCATGTTGTTCAGCTGCGAGTTCAGGTCCGTCTTGATCGGACCGCCCGCCTTGGTGGTGACGCCGGTCAGGAAGATCTCCAGCAGGTCGTTGCGCGGGGCCGCGGGCGCCTTGATCCCGTAGATCGACTCCACCAGCGCGGGCAGCTCCGGGGTGAGGACCCGGTCGAGCAGCGCCTGCACCTTGCCGTCGTTGACCGGCTCCAGGCCGTTGAACGCGTCCTTGATCCCGGCCGAGGAGACGACCTCGTTCACCAGCGGGTTGCCCAGTCGGGACACCTGCACGAACGGGCCTTCCGGGTTGGCCTGGCCCGGCGACAGCTTCAGGGTCTGCCGCTCGGTGTCGGCCCAGATGCCGATGACCGGGTTGCGCTGCGCGTCGCCCTTGAGCGCCAGCATGTGCTTGGGGATCTGCAGCGCGATGGTGTTGACGTTGTAGCCCTTGAGCGTGTCCTGGCCGACCTCGGACAGGTTCGCGCCGTAGAGCAGGTCGAACACCCGCAGGTCGGCGAAGAACGGGTCGTCGGCCGGGCCCGCGTAGATCTGGCCGCCACCGGGCAGCTTGCTGATCGCCTGGTCGCGCAGCGGCTGGAAGTACGGCATGGACGCCGGTCCGACGATGGACGGGGCGACCGGACCGTCCTTGATCAGCATCTTGCGGCCGCCCGCGTCGTCGAGCTGTTCGAGGCTGTAGGTCTGGCGGAACAACAGGTTCTCGTCGTCCAAAGAGGACACGACCCCGTTGTTGTAGAGGAACGTGTCCGCGCCGCGCTTGTCCTCGGTCTTGAACGTCAGCCGGTAGGTGAGGTCCGGGACCGAGTTGCCGTCGTTGTCGATGTTGATGTCGTAGTGGGCGTCGGTCGCCCACGGGTAGAAGTTGGGGCCACCGTTGGGTTCCTGGAACCCGTAGTAGTTGGCGATCACCGTCACGAAGTCCGGCTGGTCACCGGCGACGAACGCGTACAGGTCGGTGTTGTCGACCGACGGGTCCGCCGAGATCAACGGCGCTTCGCGGTGGCTCGACGCCACCGAGGAGCCGGGCACCAGGACGTCGACCGCGGCGATCAACAAGGTGGCGCCCGCGGCGGCCAGCACGCCCCTCGTGCGTCGCCGCCGTGTCAGTGGTGGTGCTTCTGCCATGCCCGCTCCTTTCCCTCTCGCCCACGCACGCGGGCTTCAGGGAGGGATTCGCAGGAATCGGCAGTGGCGTTCAACGCTCAGCCATCACACAGGTGATATTGGTCCGAACAGCCCACTGTTTGGGGCTGTTCGGACCAGTTCTGCGACGCGCACAAGATCGTTGGGTCTAGTCCCGCTCGAAGATGGTGCGTCCGTTCAGGACGGTCCGCAGGCACACGGGCAGCGCCGCGCCCGGCTCCAGCGACGGCAGACCCGGCACCCCGGAACGGGGGTCGAGCGACCACCGCTGGACCCGCGAGTCCGACCCGGCGACGACGAGCTCGCCCGCCTCCCACACGGCGTAGGTGGCGGGCGCGCCGGGCTGGAGCGTGCCGGTGATGCCGTCGTCCACGCCCGCGGCCCGCCAGCCGCCCCTGGTGTGCGCGGTGAAGGCCGCGCGCGGCGACAGGCCGGACCCCGGCGTGCGGTGGTGCACGGCCGCGCGGACGGCGGCCCACGGGTCCAGGCTGGTCACCGGGGTGTCCGAGCCGAAGGCGAGCAGCATCCCGGCGGAGGCGAGCTGGGCGAAGGGGTTCAGGCGGGTGCCGCGCTCGGTGCCGAGGCGCTGCGAGTACATGCCGTCCGGTCCGCCCCACTCGGCGTCGAACATCGGCTGCACGGAGGCGACGACGCCGAACGCGCCGAGGCGAGCGGCCTGGTCGGCGGTGATCATCTCGACGTGCTCGAGGCGGTGCCGCCGGGCGGCCAGTGCCGGGGCGCCGACCTTCGCGGCGGCGAGCTCGAAGCCGTCGACGACCGCGGCCATGCCCGCGTCGCCGATGACGTGGAACCCCGCCTGCAGACCGGCTTCGGTGCAGGAGACCAGGTGGGCGGCGATGGCGGCGGCGTCGCGGTAGAGGGCGCCCGAGGTGTCCGGCCGGTCGGCGTAGGGGGCGACCAGGGCGGCGGTGCGGGACCCGATGGCGCCGTCGACGAACAGGTCGCCCGCCAGGCCGTGGACCGGGAGGTCGACCGGGTCCACGTCACCCCAGTAGCCGACGACCTGCGGGCCGTCGGTCATCGCGAGGAGGTCGGCGAGGTCGTCCGCGCTGGAGATCACAGGGCCCGCGCACTCGTGCACGGCGGCGACGCCGCGGCTGGCGGCGTGGCGCAGGAAGGCCCTTTGCGCGGCGCGCCGCCGCTCGACCGGGATGGCCGCCTGGGCGACGGAGCGCACGTGGTGGTGGGCGTCGCGCGACAGCGGGCCGTCCTCGGACCAGCCGTCGGCGGTGCGCGCCCCGTGGGCGAGGTCGACCAGCGCGGAGGAGGCCAGCGCGGAGTGCACGTCGATCCGCGAGAGGTAGACCACCGCTCCCCCGGCGACCTCGTCCAGCTCGGCGCGGGTGGGCGTGCGGCCCTCGGGCCACCGGGTCTCGTCCCAGCCGTGACCCCAGATCAACGGGCCGTCGGCCGCGCGGACGGCGTCGAGGCACTCGGCCAGCGAGGCGCACCCGGTGAGGTCGAGGCCGGTTAGCTGGAGTCCGGCGGCGGTGGCGTGCACGTGCGCGTCCACGAACGCGGGCGCGACGAACGCCCCGTCGAGCTCCACGACCTCGGCGTCCGGGTGCAGCGTGCGCCCGACGGTGTCCTGCCCCACCCACACGATCGTGCCGTCGGTGATGGCCATCGCCGTCGCCGCCGACGAGGAGTAGATGCGGCCGCCGACCAGGAGGCGCGTCGAAGTGCTTTTCCCCGCTGAGGCGCCGGGCGTTGTTGTCGTCACGACTGTGCAGTCTGCCCGTGGTCCTCGGCCAGCCGGTCACGGAGGCGGGCGTGGCGGAACTGGTGGACCGGACCGGCCTGCCGCAGCACACCCCGCCGGTGGGCATCGCGGAGGAACGCCATCAGCCGCCAGGGCAGCCTGCCGGTCGCCGCCAGGTAAGCGCGGGCCAGTCCGAGTCGGCCCCACGCCTGGTAGGCGGCCGTCTGGACCGCACCGACGCAGAGCCCCACCACGAGCACCTCCCGGCCGAGGCCGCCGGGCACCACGCCCACGACGAGGGCCACGGGCAACGCCCACTTGGCGAGGTTCACCGCGGCGGCCGCCCGGTCGACGCGCAGCAGCCGGTCGGGGTCGCTCACGACGTGCCGCACCGCGCCCTCCCCCACCGCCGTGGCCAGCGCGGGCGCCGCGAAGGCCAGGGCGGCCACCGCGGCCCGGAGTGGACCAAGGCCGAGCAGCAGTCCCGCGCCCAGGCCGCACAGCGCACCGACCAGAGCCGCCCGCGGCACTCCGGTCCAGCGGTCGGGACGCAGGCGCACCGGTGGCCGGGAGGCGGTCGAGCCGACGCTCACCGCGACCACCAGCACGGCCACCGCGAGGGCCGCCGCGGGTGATCCGAGGAGCGCCGCGGCGGCGATCAGCGGGATCCCGGCGGCCACCAGGACCAGCCGCGGGTAGTTCGGCACCAGGTCGGGCAGCTCCCACCAGGCCAGGTCGTGGGTGCCCCGGCCCACCAGGAACCGGGCTAACTCACCGAAGTACCGCGCGTGCGCCTCGTCGTACAGCGCGGGCACGAACCGGTCGACCAGGTGGCCTTCGGGGTCGTCGACCTCCAGCAGCTCGGCCGGGTCCGCGGTCTCGTAGACCGTGCGCGCCAGGGTGAGCATCAGCGGCGTGTCCAGCACCGGGGCCAACCGGTCGACCACCGGTGCCCACTTGTCGTTGCGCGTGGCCAGCCGCAGGTACTTCGCCACGTCCACAGAGGACAGGTCGGCCAGCTCGACCACCGCGGCGCCGGTCACCACGTCGCCCGCCGCCGCGTACTCGTCGACCCGGCTGGTCAGCACCACCGGGTCGCCCTCCCCCAGTGCCGCGTTGATCCCGCGGACCGCCTCGGCCCGCAGCTGAGGGGCGATCTCGTCGAACCCGTCGAGCACCGGCAGGATCCGGCCCGCCTCGACCAGTGCCCTGGTGTCCCGGCCGTAGGACCGCTCCAGCCGGTCGGCCATCCACTCCCGCAGGTCCTGGCCGGCGGGGTTCCACGACGCCAGGGTGAAGACCACCGGGACGCGGTCGGTCTCGACGCCGAGCACGAACCTGGTGGTGAACACCGTCTTGCCCGATCCCGGCCGTCCGAGCACCACCAGCCGTCCCGACGGCACCGCGGCGTAGACCTCGGCGACCCGGTCGAGGGTGCCGTCGAGGTCGAGCGGATCCTCGCGGTCGGGGTCGCGGTGCACGGCGGGCCAGTGGTCGGCCAGCGCCGCCGGGGCGCCGGTCCACCGCACCGGCAGCGGGTACGGGTCGTGCACGCCGCGCACGCGTTCCTCGCGCTGCCACTGGGCGCGCACGGCGGCCCTGAGGTCGGCGGCGACCCGGTCGGCGTCCGGTGTCCCCGAACGCCCCTGCCACCACTGCGACAGCGCCAGCAGCAGCCCGGCGGCCCCGAAGAGCATGCCGAGCACGCTCGACTTCTGGTCGGCCAGCTCCCAGCCGTCGCCGCGCAGGAACAAGAAGAGGCCGGTGGCGGCCACGAGGGCCACCACCGGCCAGGTCCACCGGGGTGAGGGCATCAGGACATCATGCCGGGACCTTCACCTCGTCGACCTTGTTTCGACGGAGCCGGAGCACGAGCGTCGTGATCAGCACGAGCGCGAGCAGGCCGTAGGCGACCATCGCGAACGGGCTGTCCACCAGGGCGACCGGGTTGCCCTGGCTGATGGTCAGCGTCCGGCGCAGCTGCTCCTCCGCCATCGGCCCCAGGATCATGCCCACCACGGCGGGCGCGACCGGGTAGCCGTGGCGGCGCATGAAGAAGCCGACGACACCGATCACCAGCAGGACGACCAGGTCCTCCACGATGAAGTTCACCGCGTACGTGCCGAGCGCGGCGAACAGCAGGATGCCCGCGTACAGGTACGGCCGCGGGATCTGCAGCACCTTCACCCAGATCTTCACCAGGGGCAGGTTGAGCACCAGGAGCATCACGTTGCCGATGTAGAGGCTCGCGATCAGCGCCCACACCATCGCCGGGTTGTTGGTGAACAGCTGCGGACCCGGCTGGATGCCGTAGCTCTGGAACGCCGCGACGATGACCGCCGCGGTCGCCGTCGTCGGCAGGCCCAGCGTCAGCAGCGGCACGAGCACGCCCGCCGCCGCCGCGTTGTTGGCCGCCTCCGGTCCCGCGACACCCTCGATCGCGCCCTTGCCGAACTCCTCGGGGCGCTTCGCGAGCTTCTTCTCGGCCGCGTAGGACAGGAACGTCGAGACGTCCGCGCCACCGGCCGGGATGGTGCCGATCGGGAACCCGATCGCGGTGCCGCGCAACCACGGCTTCCACGAGCGGGCCCAGAACTCCCTGGTCATCCACTTGCCGCCCAGCGGGACGACCTCGACCGGCCCGTGCCGCAGCCGCGACGCCACGTACAGCGCCTCGCCGACGGCGAAGAACCCGACCGCGACGACGACCACGTCGATGCCGTCGGCCAGCACCGACATGCCCATGGTCAGCCGGGGCTGGCCGCTGAGCGTGTCGGTGCCGATCAGCCCGGCGAACAGGCCGAGGGCCAGCGAGGCCAGCCCCCGGCTGATCGACGAGCCGAGCAGCGCGGCGACCGTGACGAACGCGACGACCATCAGCGCGAAGTAGTCGGGCGGCCCGAGGGTCACCGCGAGGTCGGCGATGGTCGGCGCCAGCACGGTCAGCAGCACCGTGGCGATGGTGCCCGCGACGAAGGAGCCGATGGCGGCGGTGGCGAGCGCGGCGGCACCGCGCCCGGCTTTCGCCATCTTGTTGCCCTCGAGCGCCGTCACGATCGAGGACGACTCACCGGGCGTGTTCAGCAGGATCGACGTGGTCGACCCGCCGTACATGCCGCCGTAGTAGATGCCCGCGAAGATGATCAGCGCCGCGGTGGGCTCCAGCGTGTAGGTCAACGGCAGCAGCAGCGCCACCGTCATGGCCGGGCCGATGCCCGGCAGCACGCCGACCGCGGTGCCCAGCGTGACGCCGAGCAGCGCGTAGAGCAGGTATTCCGGCTGCATCGCGGTCGCGAAACCCTCGAGCAGCAGCGTGACGTTATCCATCGAGGAGTGGCACTCCCTCAAAGATCCCGGCGGGCAGGGAGAGCCCCAGTCCGGACGCGAAGGCCACCTGGATCACGAGGGACAGCACCACCGCGATCAGCAGCACCTTCCACCACGGCCGGGCGCCCAGCGTCCAGGCGGCGCCCGCGAACAGCAGCATCGCCGCCACCGGCCAGCCCACCAGGTCGATGAGGACCAGGTGGGCGACCAGGAAGGCCAGCAGCTTCACGACCGTCAGCCAGTCGGTCCTGGCGTCCGCGTCGACGTCCTCGGCGTCCTCCTGCTCGCCGAACTTGCCGCGCACGGTGGCCACGACGGCCGCCAGCCCGGTGGCGACGAGCAGGACCCCCACGGCGTAGGGGAAGGCACGGGGGCCGATCGAGCTGGCCGAGGCGGGCACCTTGATGGTGCCCGCTTCGACCAGCGTGAAGATCCCCAGGACCACGATCAGGCCGCCGAAGACGTACTCCTCGATCTGCCGGCCGCGGACGGGGTCCGCGGTCGGTGTCGGAGAGTCGACAGACGTCACTTCACCAGCCCGATCTCCTTGAGAGTGGTCTGGATGGTGTTGATCTCGGTGGTCAGGAACTTGGAGAAGTCGTGACCGGTCAGGAAGGTGTCCGTCCAGCCCTTCTTGGCCAGCTCCGCCTTCCACGCCTCGCTGTCGTGCATCTCGGTGACCAGCTTGACGAGCTTGTCCTTGGCGGCCACGGAGATGCTGCCGGGGGCCACGACGCCGCGCCAGTTGATGAGCTCGACGGCCAGGCCCGCGCCCTTGAGGGTCGGGGCCTTGAGGTCGGCGTGCTCGTTCGGACCGGAGGTGGCCAGCGCGCGCAGCTTGCCCGACTTGATCTGCTCGGAGTACTCGCCGACACCGGAGATGCCGGCGTTGACCTTGTTGCCCAGCAGCGCGGCGAGCGACTCGCCACCGCCGGAGAACGCGACGTAGTTGAGCTTCGAGGGCTCGATGCTCTTCGCCTTGAGCATCATCGCGGCGAGGATGTGGTCGGTGCCGCCCGCGGAGCCGCCGGCGATCGAGACGCCCTGGCCCTTCGCGGCGATGTCGGCCAGCAGGTCGTCGACCTTCTGGTACGGCGACTCGGCGGGCACGACGATGACCTCGTCCTCGGCGGTGAGCCGGGCGATCGGGGTCGCGTCCTCCAGGCGCTTGTCCACGCCGTTGGACTCGACAGCGCCGACCATGACCAGGCCGGTGATCATCAAGTAGCTCTCGGACTTCTCGTTGGCGAGCTTCTGGAGCCCGACCGTGCCACCCGCGCCGCCCACGTTGCTCACCTGGACCGACTTGACCAGGTCGGCAGCGGTGATGCTGGCCTGCATGGCCCGCGCGGTCTGGTCCCAGCCGCCGCCGGGGTCGGCGGGAGCCATGATCTCGAGCTTCGCGAGCGAACTCGACGAGGAACCCGATGCGCCACAACCCGCGAGCGCCAAGCCCACCGCGATCGTCGCGGCCGCCACCGTGCGCGCTCCACGGGCGTGAATCGTTGACATTGTTGGAAGCCTCTCAGTCGCCGGAGCTCCTAGTGCCCCGATGGCGGCTGAGGCTAGGCAGACCGCGCGTGATCGTTAACGCACTGGCCGTAACGGTCGTATTGGTCGTTACGGTCGTGAAGCGGCTCACCAGGCACTTGGGCCAGAATGCGCAGCATGCGTCGGTCGTACTCCCTCGGTGTCTACCTGCTCGCCCTGCAGGTGATCATCGTTCTGGTCACGACCTGCACAGCCGGTCTACTCGCGGCCAAGCTCCAGAGCGACCGGATCCGCGAGGCGTACAAGGACCGGATGCTGTCGGTGGCCGAGAGCGTCGCGCGGCTGCCGTCGGTCATCGACGCGTTCGACACCCCGCACCCCGCCGAGACGATCCAGCCGCTCGCCGAGGTGCTGCGCAAGGCGTCCGGCGTGACCTACGTCGTGGTGACCGACCGCGACGGCATCCGCTACGCCCACCCGGA
This sequence comes from Umezawaea tangerina, assembly GCF_003002815.1. Taxonomy (GTDB): domain Bacteria; phylum Actinomycetota; class Actinomycetes; order Mycobacteriales; family Pseudonocardiaceae; genus Umezawaea; species Umezawaea tangerina. Next base: position 175,225 of record NZ_PVTF01000015.1, read on the forward strand.
CCCGAGCCGCATCGGCCAGAAGGTGTCGACGGACCCGTCGTCGCCGCTGTCCGGGCAGGTGTTCGTGGGCACCGAGACCGGCACGCTGGGCACGTCGCTGCGGGCGAAGGTGCCGATCAGGGCGAACGACGGGACGATCATCGGCATCGCGTCGGTGGGCATCCTGGAGACCCAGCTGTCCTCGGACTTCGCCGACGACCTGCCCGAGCTGATCGGCTGGCTGGCCGCCGCGGCGCTGATCGGGTCGCTCGGCGCCGCGCTGGTGACCAGGACCGTGCGCAGGCGGACGTTCCGCCTCGAACCCGCGGAGATCGGCCAGCTGCTGGAGACGCGCGACGCGATGCTGCACGGCATCCGCGAGGGCGTGGTGGCCGTCGACGACCGCGAGCACCTGGTGCTGGTCAACGACGAGGCGATGCGGCTGCTCGACCTGCACGAGGACCCGACCGGCCGACCGGCGGCCCAGGTGCTGGAGCGCGGCGGGCTGCTCGACCTGGCGCGCGGCGCCGAGGACATGGCCGACCGGCTGGTGCTCGCGGGCGAACGGGTGCTGGTGGCGAACCGGATGACGGCCAAGTCGCAGGGGCGGCCGGTCGGCGTCGTGCTGACCCTGCGCGACCGCACCGAGCTGCACGACGCCCTGCGCGAGCTGGACGGCCAGCGCACCATCACCGAGGTGCTGCGCACCCAGGCGCACGAGTTCTCCAACCACCTGCACGTCATCAGCGGGCTGCTGGAGCTGGACCGCCCCGCCGACGCCGTGCGCTACATCGAACGCGTCGGAGGGGCGGGGTCGCTGTCGTCGGCCACGGTCGACGGCGCGATGGCCGATCCGGAGCTCGCGGCGCTGCTGCTGGCGAAGGCGGGCACCGCCCACGAACTGGGAGTCACCTTCCGCTTCTCCCCTGAGTCCTCGGTCACGAGGGAGGCGGGTGACGACGCCCTGACGGTGTTGGGCAATCTGATCGACAACGCCGTCGACGCGGCCGGGGCGGGCGGCACCGTGCACGTGCTGGTCCGCTCCGACGGCGACGGCGCGCGCATCCTGGTCGAGGACGACGGACCGGGCATCGAGGAATCGCAACGCGGGAGGATCTTCACGTTGGGCGTCACCACCAAGCAGCCGCGCCGCACCCACGGCCGGGGCATCGGACTGGCACTCGTGTCGCGGGTAGTCACCCGCCGCGACGGCCACGTCGACATCGGCGAGTCCGAGCTCGGCGGCGCCTCGTTCGACGTGTGGCTCCCCACCCCCGTGGGGGCGGACGCGTGATCCCCGTGCGCACCCTCGTGGTCGACGACGACTTCGCCGTCGCCGCCGTGCACCGCGCGTTCCTCGACGCCCTGCCGGAGTTCACCGTCGTCGGCGAGGCCCACCACGGCATGGACGCCCTGCGCGCCGTCGAGGAACTGCACCCCGACCTCGTCCTGCTCGACATCCACCTCCCCGACATCTCCGGCCTCGAGGTCCTGGCCCGCCTCCGCGCCCGCAGCGGCCCCCCGGTCGACGTCATCGCCATCACCGCCGCCCGCGAAGTCGAGACCGTCCGCCAGGCCATGTCCCGCGGCGTCGACCACTACCTCGTCAAGCCGTTCACCCGCACGTCGTTCCTGGAACGCATGAACGCCTACCTGGCGCAGCGGGCCGAGGTGCTGCGGGTCGGCCGCGAGCCGGTGCTGGACCAGGAGGCGGTCGACCAGCTGCTGTCCGCGGGCCAGCGCAAGCCGCGGTCGACGGCGTTGCCGAAGGGGCTGTCGGCGGTGACGTTGAGGTTGGTGACGGAGGCGCTGCGGTCCACCGACGGGGACATGTCGGCGCAGGAGGTCGGGGACAGCGCGGGGGTGTCACGGGTCAGCGCGCGACGGTACCTGGAGCACCTGGTGGCCATCGGGAAGGCGGAGGTGCAGCCGCGGTACGGGGTGTCGAACCGGCCGGCGCACGGGTACCGGCTGGTGTGAGAAAGGTTGCTCGCATTCCGCAGTAGTGCGGGATTCACAACGTCATTCGCGGCTTTATCACACGTCGTCCAAGAGGGTGCACCACCAACTACGCGAACCCGCGAACCCCTGCGCGGGAATCCGAAAAAGACGAACCACTCACAGTGGAGCGAATCAGGCCGATTGGATGATTCCCGGCGGACGACGCTCACAACACCACGTTCCGGACGATTCACCTCGGTCAGGTCCCGACATCGAGGAGGACGTCTTGGACGACAAGGAAAACCGAAGACGTACGACTACGACCAGCGCGGTTCGACGTCCAACAGGACGCACCACAAGATTCCTGACGATGATCGTGGTGTCCGTTCTGACCGGACTCGGGCTCGTGTCGTCACCCACCGCCATGGCGGGCACAGACGACTACCCGTCGCAGTGGAAGAACGCCGCCCAGGACAGCAAAGTCGACTCGTGGGGCTATTACAACCGCGAGTGCACGAGTTTCGTCGCCTGGCGACTCCACTCGCGCAACGGGTTCGAGATGCCCAGGGCGATCGGCAACGCGGGTGGCTGGGGATCCTGGTTCTCCTCGCACGGCTACGCGGTCAACAGCTCCCCGGCGATCGGAGCCATCGCGGAGTCGTCGGGCCACGTCGCGTGGGTGGAGGCCGTGCACGGAGACGGAACGGTCACCATCGAGGAGTACAACCGGAACTACACCGGCACCTACGGCTCGCGCCGGGTCACCGCGTCCGGCTTCCACTACATCCACGCCAAGGACTTGGCCACCACGTCCAACGGCTCCCCGACCGGCAGTTTCGACATAGCCACCCAGAACGGGACCGGCGTGCGTTTCCGCGGGTGGGCCCGTGATCCCAACACGTCCGCACCCATCGCGGTCCACGCCTACGTCACACCCAACCACGGTGTCGCCACCACTGCTGACATCCAGCGCTCCGACGTGGGAACGCACGGGTTCGACGTCACTCGCGGAGGGATCATCGCGGGCACCTACAACGTGTGCGCCTACGGGATCAACGCACCCGGAACACCCGGTGAGAACGCATTGCTCGGCTGCAAGTCCATCACCCTGACGCAGAGCCCGATCGGGAGCCTCGACGTGGTGGAGCAGAACGGCAGCGGCGTCCGGTTCGCCGGATGGGCGATCGATCCCGACACGTCCGCACCGATCGCGGTGCACGCCTACGTCACGCCCAACCACGGTGTGGCGACGACCGCCGACGGGTCGAGGCCCGACGTCGGCGCGGTGTACCCCGCGAGCGGCGCGGACCACGGCTACGACGTGACCCGCGGAGGGATCGTCGCAGGCACCTACAACGTGTGCGCCTACGGGATCAACACACCTGGAACGGCCGGCGAGAACGCGTTGCTCGGCTGCCGGACGATCACGTTGAGGTAGGCCGGTACACCCGGAACGCCGAAGTTCGTTCAGCGGCAACGGATCCCGCGGGTACCGGCTGAGGGAGGCCGGTACCCGCGGGGGGTTTCAGGAGGCGCGGAACCAGCGGCAGCCGTAGGGCGGGAGGGTGATCTTGGCGGTGCCGTTCTTGAGCACCTTGGTGGTCCCGTCCTGCAGCTGGTCCTCCAGTCGCTCGAAGTCCTTCATCGGCAGCTTGACCGTGACCTCCGCGTCACCCAGGTTGTGCACGGCGACAACGGTTCCGTCGGCGTCGCACCGGTGGGCGAGGACGGCGGGGTTGTCGACGTCGAGGATCTGGAAGTCGCCCCAGGCGAACTCGGGGCAGTCGCGGTAGCGCTCGACGAGCAGGCGGATCCACGACAGGAGGGAGTCGGGGTCGCGGTGCTGCTGGTCGACGTTGACGTGCTTGGGCGAGAACTTGCCCTCGACGACGGGGCCGGGCAACGCTTTCGCGTCGGCGGTGGAGAAGCCGCCGTTGACGCCCGCGTCCCACTGCATCGGGGTGCGCACGGCCAGCCTGCCCTCGGCGGCGAGGTTCTCGGCCATGCCGATCTCCTCGCCGTAGAACAGGACCGGTGTGCCGGGCAGGGAGAACAGCATGCTGTACACCATGCGGATGCGGCGCTGGTCGCCGCCGAGCATCGACGGCAGCCGCCTGCGCAGCCCGCGGTCGTAGAGCTGCATGTCCTTGTCCGGACCGAAGGCCTCGAAGACCTCCTTGCGCTCGTACTCGGTCAGCTTGTCCAGGGTCAGCTCGTCGTGGTTGCGCACGAACGTGGCCCAGTGCGCGTCGCGCGGCGGCTTCGGGCGTTCGGTCAGCGAGCGGGCGAGCGCGCCGGAGTCCTGGCGCGCCAACGAGAGGTACATCTGCTGCATGCCGATGAAGTCGAAGCACATCGTCAGCTCGTCGCCGACGCCGTCGGCGTGGCCGAAGAACTTCATCGCGTCGGCGTAGGGCAGGTTGACCTCGCCGAGCAGGACGCCCTCGCCGTTGCGGCGGCTCAGGAACGCGCGCAGGTCGCACAGGTAGTCGTGCGGGTCGGGCAGGTTCGCGGCGTCGAGCTGGCCGTCGGTCTCCAGCAGGAACGGGACCGCGTCCACCCGGAAGCCGGACAGGCCGAGCTCCATCCAGAACCCCATGATGCGCACGATCTCGTCGCGCACCTCGGGGTTGGCGACGTTGAGGTCGGGCTGGTAGCGGTAGAAGCGGTGCAGGTAGTACTCGCCGGTGGGCTCGTCCAGCTCCCACAGGCTGGTCTCCTGGTCCGGGAACACGACGCCCTGCGGCCCGTCCTCCGGCGGCTCCTCGGCCCACACGTACCAGTCGCGCTTTGCCGAGTCCTTGCTGGAACGGGAATCCGCGAACCACGGGTGCTGGTCGGAGGTGTGGTTCACGACCAGGTCGGCGATGACGCGGATGCCGCGGTCGCGCGCGGTCCGCATGAACTCGACGAAGTCGCCGAGCGTGCCCAACCTCGGGTCCACGCCGTAGAAGTCGGTGATGTCGTAACCGTCGTCGCGGTCGGGCGAGGGGTAGAACGGCATGAGCCACAGGCACGTCACACCGAGCTTGTGCAGGTGGTCGATGCGCTGGGTGAGCCCGCGGAAGTCGCCGTGGCCGTCGCCGTCCGAGTCGGCGTAGGTCTCGACGTCGAGGCAGTAGACGACGGCGTTCTTCCACCAGACGTCGGCGGTGTTGGTGAGCTTCACGAGCGGACCTCCGGGAGGACCTTGGCGCCGAAGGCGTCGATGAACGGGTCCAGTTCCTGGCCCACGTGGTGCAGGTAAAGCTCGTCGAAACCGAGGTCGGCGTACTCGCGCAGCCACGCCGCGTGCCTGCCGAGGTCGGAGGAGATGTTCACGACCTCGGCCACCTTCGCCGGGGTCACGTCAGCGGAGGCCACGTCGAACGCCTCGGCGGTGTCGAGGTCCCAGCACACCGGCGGCGCGAACACGTTGCTGCGCCACTGCTCGTGCGCGACCCGCACGGCGGTGTCCTCGTCCGGGTCCCAGCTCAGGTGGACCTGCAGGTGCAGCTTCCCCCGGCCGCCCGCGTCGCGGTAGGCGTCGACCATCCGGCGCAGCTGCTCGGGCGGCGCGTTGACGGTGATCAGCCCGTCGGCCCACTCCGCGCACCACCGGGCGGTCTCCACGCTCACGGCGGCACCGATCAGGGGCGGCGGCTCGTCCGGCCTCGTCCAGACCCTCGCCCGGTCCACGGTCACCAGCCCGTCGTGGCTGACCTCCTCGCCGGCGAGCAGGGCGCGGATGATGTCGACGCACTCCCGCAACCGGGCGGTGCGGAGCCCCTTGCGGGGCCAGGCGTCACCGGTGATGTGCTCGTTGCTGGCCTCACCGGTCCCCAGAGCGGCCCAGAACCGGCCGGGGTACATCTCGGCGAGCGTGCCGATGGACTGCGCGATGATCGCCGGGTGGTAGCGCTGACCAGGGGCGTTGACGACGCCAAACGGGAGGCTGGTGGCCTCCAGGGCGGCACCCAGCCAAGACCAGGCGAAAGTGGACTGGCCCTGGCGTTCGCTCCACGGGGAGAAGTGGTCGGAGCACATCGCGGCGTCGAAACCGGCCTGCTCGGCGTGGCGGACAGCGGACAGGGACTCGGAAGGGTGGACCTGTTCGTGGGAGGCGTGCACTCCGTACGACGTCATGGGAGGGCGGGTACCCGGAATGGGGTGGGTTTAGGCGGGTGGGGGTGATTTGGTGGTTGGGGAGTGTGTGGGGCGCGGTGTGTGGCTACCTGCCCTCGGTGAAGCCTGCTTCCGGCCCTCTCACCCTCTGAGGAAGCCCAGCCCCCGGCGCGCGATTGTCTCAATGCTTGATCTTGCTTGTCAAGACGGTGAAGCTGTCTTGACAAGCAAGATCAAGCAGGAGGGCGCTGTGGATCGGGGGCAGAGGGGAAGTCTGGCTTCGCCAGCATCAGGCTCCGCCTGACTCAAGCATCGGACTTCGTCCGACAAGGCCCCAGGCGCTTCGCGCCGGATGCGCGCTGGCGGGCTGCGCCCAACGTGTATGGGGTGGCTTACTTGCTTCGGTCGCACATGTTTGACGGTGGCGCGCACCCGGTGTCGGGTGCGCGTCGCCAGTCGGTGGTTATGGGGTGGTGAAGTTGCCGGTCAGGATGATCAGGACTTGTACCTGGATGCCGGTGCCGTAGTAGTCGGTGCTGTCGAGCGACACCGTGGAGATTCGGGCCCACAGCTTGTCGAGCCAGGCTTGGCTGTTGGGGTCGCTCATCGCCGCGACGGCGAAGGGGGCGGTGAAGCAGGGGTGTTCGCCGGGTTCGGTGGTGGTGCCGGTGAGGGTGTAGCCGCTGCTGATCTTGGTGGGGTCGTTGCCGGTCTTGGACTTGATCCAGGTGGTCATCTTCGCCACTTGGGCCTTGGCCGCGCTGCCGGAGACCGTGACGGCGTCCACGCCCAGGCGCCACGGGTCGCGGCAGGCGTTCCAGCTGTACTTGCCGTCGTACTCGCTTTCCAGGAAGTTGGCCGGGGCGGGTTTCGGGGTGGTGTTGGTGTTGACCACGAAGTCGGGGAGCAGGCCGGTGGTGGGGGCGTACTGGGACTGGAGCTGGGTCACCGCGGTCTCCTGGCGGGTGCGGACCTGGTCCCAGAACGGGTCGCCGGTGGCGGCCTTGAACGCGCGGAGGTGGCCGGGCATCCAGTCGGAGGAGCGGGAGCTGTTCTTGTACTGGGAGTCGTTGCCCCAGTCGCCCAGCAGGGGGAACTTGGTGCTGTTGTTGACCTCCGCGCGCTTGATGCCGTTGATGATCCGGACGGCCTCGGCCTTGTAGTCGTAGGTGCCGGTGGTGCTGCCCCACTGCTTGTCGGCGATCAGCAGGCCGTAGGCGATCTCCAGGTCGCCGTCGGTCGCGGAGTCGCTTCCGTTGACGCTCTTGCAGTTCGCGTCCTGCTCGGCGGCGTGCAGGTCCTTGTCGTTGACTGACGGGTGGGCCTTCACGAACTTGAGGATGCCGTCGAAGATCTTGCGGGCGTCCGGGTCCTTGCCGGCCATCAGCGCGGCGATCGTCATGCCGTACCCCTCGCCCTCGGCGACGAAGGAGTGGTCGGCGTCCTTGGACAGCACGGCGTAGGTGCCGGTGCCGCACTTGGTGGTGAGGAAGTTGGCCTTCCAGAAGGCGTAGTACTTGTTCAGGACCGAGTCCTGGGTGGACTGCGCGACCGACGGCCGGAGCGTGCCCGGCACGTAGGCCGACGCCGTGACGGCCGCCTTGGCGCCACCGCCCGTGACGACCACACCGCCGACCAGCGCCGCGGACACGGCCAGCGCGCGTACTGCTCTGTTCATTCGTTCCTCCGCAAGGGGAAGCGGCGGCGGGCGAACGGAGCGTGGCAGACCGGCGAAGGGGCGGTCAATAAGTTAGGAAACTTTCCTTCCGATTAACGGGCCCGGTCACCCGGTCAGCGGATGGTCACCGCCGGGGGTGCCCCGTGCTACGCCAGTTCGGGCTTGTTCGTCGGACGCGGGTCGGTGTCGACGTCGACGACCATGCCGTCGACGACCACCCCTCCCGCGGTCGGGGGCCTGCCGTACTGGCGGTTGAGCACGGCCGTGGCGGCCCGCTCCTCGGCGCGGCGCGCGAGCCCGCGGCTGACCAGCCTGCGGGTCGGCGGGAACAGCAGGAACAGGGCCACGACGTCGCTGACGAAGCCGGGGATGATGATCAGCACCCCGGCGGCGGCGATCAGGACGCCGTCGGCGACCTCCTGGTGCGGCGCGCGCCGGGTGCGCAGCGCCTCGGAGAACGACGCCATCGTGCGCGCGCCTTCTCTGCGGAGCAGGAACGACCCGACGATCCCGCCGAGGATCAGCAGGCCGACGGTGGCCAGCACCCCCACGGACCTGCCAACGGCCACGAGGGTGGCGATCTCGACGGCCATGCCGACCAACAGCAACAGGAAGACGCGCATGCCCACTCAACGCACAAGTCGGTCAAATCGCTCCCTTGACACGTGTAACACGGTCAACACGCAGTCGTACGGGAATATTTACGCAGAACTAGCGGTGTGACAGGATATCTTTACGCGAACCAACCCGTAGGGAGCACGTATGACCGCGCTTCACGAGGTCGTGCCCGCGTCTCAGGGCGTCGACCACCAGCCGTACACCTACGTGCGCAAGGAGCTGGTCGAGCCCGACTGGCGGCGGTTCCCCGGCTGGAGCCACGTCACCGACGCGCAGTGGCGCGACGCGCAGTGGCAGCGCGTGAACTGCGTGAAGAACGCGAAGCAGCTCCGCAAGATCATGGGTGACCTGCTCGGCGAGCACTTCTACGACGAGCTGGCGGCCGACCAGGCCCAGCTGGCCACCATGTCGATGCTGCTGCCGCCGCAGATGCTGAACACGATGGCGCCGACCGCCGCGCCGGAGGACTTCACCGAGGCGTTCCTCGCCGACCCGGTGCGCCGCTACATGATGCCGGTCCGCTCCGACCGCGACCCGGAGTGGCCGAGCCACCCGCACTCCGAGCGCGACTCGCTGCACGAGGCCGAGATGTGGGTGGTCGAGGGCCTGACCCACCGCTACCCCACCAAGGTGCTGGCCGAGCTCGTGTCGACGTGCCCCCAGTACTGCGGCCACTGCACCCGCATGGACCTCGTTGGCAACTCCACGCCCCAGGTCCAGAAGCACAAGCTGCAGCTCAAGCCGGTCGACCGGCAGGACCGGATGATCGACTACCTCAAGCGCACGCCCGGCGTCCGCGACGTGGTCGTCTCCGGCGGCGACGTCGCCAACGTGCCGTGGCCGCAGCTCGAGTCGTTCCTCATGCGCCTGCTCGACATCGACACCGTCCGCGACGTCCGCCTCGCCACCAAGGCGCTCGCGGGCCTCCCCCAGCACTGGCTCCAGCCGCGCGTCGTCGAGGGCCTGGAGCGCGTCGCCCGCACCGCGTCGCGCCGCGGCGTCAACCTGGCGATCCACACCCACGTCAACCACGCCCAGTCGGTCACCCCGCTGGTCGCCGAGGCCGCCCGCACCGCGCTGGAGGTCGGCGTCCGCGACGTGCGCAACCAGGGCGTGCTGATGAAGGGCGTCAACGCCACCCCGAACGACCTGCTGGACCTGTGCTTCGCGCTGCAGGGCGAGGCGAACATCCTGCCGTACTACTTCTACATGTGCGACATGATCCCGAACGCCGAGCACTGGCGGGTGGCGGTCTGGGAGGCGCAGGCGCTCCAGCACGCGATCATGGGCTACCTGCCCGGCTACGCCACCCCGCGCATCGTCTGCGACGTGCCGTACGTCGGCAAGCGCTGGGTGCACCAGCTCGCCGAGTACGACCGCGAGCTGGGCATCTCCTACTGGACGAAGAACTACCGCACCGGCATCGAGCTGGCCGACCCCGAGGCCCTCGACCGCCGCTACCCGTACTACGACCCGATCTCCACGCTGGGCGAGACCGGCCAGGCCTGGTGGTCGGCCAAGGCCTGACGACTCGTGGGCGCGCCTGCCTCGGCGGCGCGCCCACTTGCTTGTCCGTTTATTTTGGTCAGCACTGAAGCCACTGCGCAAGTTCAAGCCCGGCTCACATGTCCGCCGTAAACGTCAGGTGGGCCGGGTCGAGGGAGCGGAGGAAGGCGGCGGGGTCGAGGAGGGTGCCCGCGGTGTGGGCGCCGGCGGTGGGGTGGGTGAGGAGGTGGGCGACGGCGCCGGCGGCGAGGGGGCCGGTGACGGCGTAGATGTCGCGGCCGGACGCGGTGGCGCGGCGGTGCTGGGGGCCGCGGGTGACGACGGCCTCGACGTGGAACGTCTGAGCGGAGCGGCCGTGGGCGTCGGCCGGGACGGGTGCGGGTGAGGTGGGGTCGGCCAGGTCGGCTAGCGGGTCGGTGTTGATGTGGACGTCGACGCGCGGGGTGCTCAGGTGGTGGGCGATGGTGACGTGGTCGGCGGTCGGCAGCCCCGTGAGCGACCGGACGCCGATCGGGTCGGGGAACCGCCAGGTGAGGGTGCTCGGGGTGGCGGGGACGAACCGGTGGTCGGTGAAGACCACGTGCCTGCCGGAGTTGCGGGCGACCGTGCGGCGGGTGCCCTCGGTGGGCAGCCAGCTGCTCAACGCGATGGCGACCTGGACGTCGTCGGCGGCGGGCCAGTCGCCGAGGGCGGCGGTGGCGAGCAGGTCGCCGAGCCCTCCGTAGAAGGCCATCGACGGCACGACGGCGACCCCCACCTCACGGGCCCGGCTGTCGAACCGGGACAGCAGGTCCATGGTGACGGTCTGCTCGGCGGAGATGTCGACGTAGTGGGCGCCCGCGCGCAGGGCGGCTTCGACGACGGGGACCGCGGTGTCGGCGAAGGGGCCCGCGCAGTTGACCACCGCGGCCACGCCGGCGAACGCCCGGTCCAACGAGGCCGGGTCGTCGACCGACGCGACCCTCGGACGAGCGCCGGGCGCGTGCGGGCGTTCGGGGTCGCGGTCGACCGGGACGGGGTCAAGGCCCAGGTCGCGCAGGCGGGCCAGGACGAAGCGGGCGGTGTGCCCGGAGGCGCCCAGTACCGCGACGGCGGTGTTCGGAGTGGTCACGCCGTCATCGTCACAGCCGTGGTCACGCGGCACGAGTGGCTGATCCGACCACATCCGTACACTTTCGGACATGCGATCCGTGGTGCTGGCGCTCTACGACGGGGCCATGCTGTTCGAGGCCGCGACGGCGATCGAGGTGTTCGGCGTCGACCGGAGCGACATCGCGGACCCCTGGTACGACTTCACGGTCTGCGGCCCCGGCGCCGACCACCTCGGTCGGGTCGCCCGTGTCGCCGGCGCCCCCACGTTCGCCCCGGTCCTCGACGCGCACACCGTCGTCGTGCCCGCCTACCACGACGTGGACGAGCCGCCGCCCGCCGACGTCGTCGCCGCGCTGCGCACCGCCCACGACCGCGGGGCGCGGATCGTGTCGCTGTGCACGGGGGCGTTCGTGCTCGCGGCCGCAGGGCTCCTGGACGGCAAGCGGGTCACGACCCACTGGTCGCACGCCGCGACGCTCGCCGACCGCTACCCGGAGGTCGTGGTCGACGCCGACGTCCTGTACTTCGACGACCACCCGATCCTCACGTCCGCGGGCAAGGCCGCGTGCATGGACCTGTGCCTGCACGTCGTGCGCGCCGACCACGGAGCGGCCGCCGCCAACACCCTCGCCCGACGCCTGGTCGTGCCGCCGCACCGCGCCGGCGGGCAGGCGCAGTTCATCACCGCCCCCGCCCCGGTCGACGGCTCCCACCTCCAGGACCTGATGCGGTGGGCCACCGAGCACCTGCACGAGCCGCTGACCGTTCGGCGGCTCGCCGACCGGATCGGCATGAGCACCCGCAACCTCGCCAGGCACTTCGTCGCCACCACCGGCACGACACCCCTGCGGTGGCTGCACAACCAGCGCCTGCACCTCGCGCAGGAACTGCTGGAGACGACCGACGCGGCCGTCGACGCGATCGCCGAGCGCACGGGCATGGGCACGGCCGCCACGTTGCGCAGGCACTTCAACCGGTCGGTCGGCGTCGCGCCGGACACCTACCGGCGCACCTTCCGGGGCGCGCGAACCACTTCCCGGCCGTAGCCCCCAGCACCGCGTTCCAGGTCCGAGCACTCCCCTCCAGCCCTTCAGGTCCGCTTTAGCGACCGCTTTAGGCCAGGCACCCAGCATTGGCCGCGAGCCGTCCACCGAAGGGACCCCGGAATGACCACGACCGAAGTTCGCGTCCTCGCGGCGGGCTCGGCGCTGCCGGGTCCGCCGGTGGACAACGCCGCGCTGGCCGACCGGTTCCGGATGGACGCGTCCTGGCAGCAGTGGGTGGACGTCTTCATCGGCACGCGGTCGCGCCACCTGGCCGTCGACCTGGCCAGCGGCGAGGTGCGGTCGTCGTTGGCCGAGCTCGCCGCCTCCGCCGCGACCCGCGCGCTGGACAACGCGGGCGTGGCGCCGGGCGAGGTCGACGTGATGGTGCTCGGCACCGCGACACCGGACCGGCTGATGCCCGCGACGGTGAACACAGTCGCCGACCTGCTCGGGATCGACGGGATCCCCACCTACCAGCTCCAGTCCGGCTGCACCGGCGCCGTCGCCGCGCTCGACATCGGCCGCCAGCTGCTGCTCACCGGCGAGCACCGGACCGCGCTCGTGCTCGGCGGTGACGTGTGCGCCAAGCACTTCGACCCCGACATCGACCTGAAGTCCTTGTCCCCGGCCGAACTCGTGAACGTCGTGCTGTTCGGCGACGGCGCGGGCGCCGCGGTGCTCACCACCGAACCGGTCGACGGCGCCCCGGTGCTGCGCCGGGTGCTCAACCGGCTCGTCGGACTGGGCCGGGCGCCCGGCCAGGTCGTCGACTGGTACGGGCAGGCCCGCCGCGCGTCCGACGGACCGGCGCTGAGCGAGGACTACAAGGCCATCGAGGAGCTGGTCCCGGTGATGGCGGTGGAGGTGCTGGAAGAGCTGCTGACCTCGTTGGGGTGGCAGGACACCGACGTGGACTACCTGCTGCCGCCGCAGCTGTCCGGGACCATGACCGCCCGCATCGTCAAGGACCTCGGGCTGCCCGCCGCCGAGGAGGTCACCTGCGTGGTGGAGATCGCCAACATCGGCAACGCCGCCCCGTTCGTCCAGCTGGAACGGACGCTGCCCGAGCTGGCGCCGGGCGACCGGGCCGTCGGCATCGCCATCGAGTCCAGCAAGTGGATCAAAGCCGGTTTCGCGCTGGAGAGGGACTGACCTGATGGAACCGCTCGTCGAGCTCACCGCGGCGCACCGGTCCGGCACCCTGGCCGACCGCTACTCCGACGTGCCCGCCCTGCTGTCCGGCCTGTCCGACGCGGACCTGACCCGCGCGGGCCAGATCCTGTCCACCGTGGACCGAAGGGCGGTGCGCGAGCGGCACCCCGCGGTGCCGGAGCTGCGGGTCGCCGTGACGGGGCACGGGACGTTGTCCGGGATCGTCGCGCCGCTGACCGCCGAACTGGCCCGGCACGGCCTGCTGCCCGACATCCGCGTCGGCGACTACGGCACCTACGTCTCCGACCTGTCCTCGCCGTTGAGCGCCCTGCACGACGGCGACCCGAAGCTGGTGCTGTGCGTGCTGACCCACCACGCCGTGTTCGAGCAGGTGCCGGTGCCGTGGCGGGTCGAGGACGCGGTCGCCGCGCTGACCTCCCAGGTCGGCCTGCTGCGCGGCCTGGTCGCCCGCTACGACGGCTCCGCCACGCTGGTGCTCAACACGCTGCCGCTCCCCCAGTCCGTGCTGGCGCGGCTGGTCGACCACCGGTCTCGGGCCCGCCTCGGTGCCGCGTGGCGCGAGGCCAACGCCGAGCTGCTGCGGCTGTCGGTCGAGCACACCGGTGTCGTCGTGCTGGACCTGGACGCGCTGCTGGCGGGCGGCGCGGCGCTGAGCGAACCGCGGATGTCCGGCTACGCCAAGGCGCACCTCACACCGGAGCTGCTCGGCGCGTACGCCCGGCAGGTCGGGCACCTGGCGCGCGCGGTGTCCGGGCGGGGCAAGAAGGTGCTGGCCGTCGACCTGGACGAGACGGTGTGGGGCGGGGTGATCGGCGAGGTCGGCCAGGAGGGCATCGAGGTCGCCGACACCTACCGCGGCGAGGCGTTCGCGGCGTTCCAGGGCGTGGTGAAGCAGCTGGCCTCGCAGGGCGTGCTGCTGGCCGCGGTGAGCAAGAACGACCTGGCGCCGGTGCTCGACGCGCTGCGCACCCACCCGCGGATGACGTTGCGGGAGGAGGACTTCGTCCGGGTCGTCGCCGACTGGCGGGTCAAGCACGAGCACCTGTCGCAGCTCGCCGCGGACCTCAACCTCGGCGTGGACAGCATCGTGTTCGTGGACGACAACCCGTTCGAGTGCGGGCTGGTGCGGCACGCGCTGCCGGGTGTGGCGGTGGTCCAGGTGGACGCCGAGCCCGCGCTGCACGTGGAGAAGCTGTTGCGGGACGGGTGGTTCGACGCCGTCGAGGCGACCGACGAGGACCGGGCGCGGCCCGCGCGCTACCGCGACGAGCTGGTGCGCACCGACTTCCTGCAGAGCTTCGACTCGCTGGAGGACTACCTCGCCGAGCTCGGCGTGCGGGTCCGGTTCGAGCCCGCCACGGCCGCCGAGGCGGCACGGGTGTCCCAGATGACGTTGCGCACCAACCAGTTCAACCTCACCACCGTCCGGCTCCAGCAGGCCGACGTCCTGCGGCTGCTCGACGACCGCGACGCCGAGGTGCTGGTGATCGAGTCCGGCGACCGGTTCGGCGACAACGGACTGGTCGGCGCGGTGTTCCTGCGGCGCGAGGGCGACGCCGTGCGGATCGACAACTTCGTGCTGAGCTGCCGGGTGTTCGCCAGGGGCATCGAGCAGACCTGCCTGGCCGAGGTGCTGCGCCGGGCCGCGGCGACCGGGGCGACCCACGTCCTCGCCTCCCACCGGCCGACCGCGAAGAACCACGGCGTCGGCGAGTTCTACCCGCGCAACGGCTTCACACCGGTGGGCGAGGACGGCGGCGTCCGCGAGTTCCGGCACGACCTGGCGGACATCCCCACCGGCCACCGGCACGTCCGGCTGACCGCCGCCGCGACCCCCGAAGGGAGCACCGCGTGAACACCATCGACGAGTTCGTGGCACTGCTGCACGACGAGGTAGGGCTGCCGGTCAGCGCCGACGACGTGGAGACCGGCCTCGACCAGGTCCCCGGCTGGGACTCGGTGCACCTGCTGACGCTGATGATGGCGCTGGAACGGCGCACCGGCCGCACCATCCCGATGCCCGAGCTGCTGGAGGCGCCCAGCCTCGGCCACATCTACCGGTTGGCGAGCGCGTGAGGCCCGCGCAGGTCGCGCGGCAGCGGCGGCAGACCCTGCACTTCCTGGCGCAGGTCCGGGACTTCTCGCCGGTGTTCCTGGCGACCGACGTCGACATGGGCGCCGTCCTCGCGCACCGGGAGGCCGCCCGCGAGGACGGCCTGCGGTACTCGGTGGTGAGCTACGTGCTGCACGCCGGGGCACGGGTGCTGGCGGCGCACCCGGACGCGAACAGCGCCCTGCGCGGGTCGTGGCGGCCGAAGGTCGTGCGCTACCCCGTCGTCAACGCCAAGCTCGCGCTCGACCGGACCGTCGACGGGCGGCGCGCGGTGCTGTCTGCCGTGCTGCCCGACCTGGCCACCGCCAAGCTCGCCGAGATCCAGCGGCAGGTGGACCACTACCGCGACGGCGACCCGGACACGATGCCGGAGTTCGCCGGTGTCCGGAAGCTGCAACGGCTCCCGGTCCCCCTGGGGCGCTTGGCGTTCCGCCGGTTCGTCGGTCCGCTGCACCGGCGCGGCGACGTGTTCGGCACGTTCGCGGTGACCTCGCTCGGGCACCGGGCCGTGGACTCGTTCCACTCGGTCGGCGGGACCACGGTCACGCTCGGGGTCGGTCGGATCGCGCCCAGGCCGGTCGTGCGGGACGGCGAGGTCGTGGTGGCGCGGGTGATGCGGCTCAACCTGTCGTTCGACCACCGGGTGGTCGATGGCGGCGAGGCGGCCGACGTGCTCACCGAGGTGAAGGACGCCCTCGAGGGATTCGAGGACACCCCGTGAACGACGTCGCCGAGCTCAAGGGGTTCATCGTCGTGCACGCCAAGGCGCAGGGCCTGCGTCCGGCGACCTACCAGCCGCTGCTGGACCGGATCACCGGGGACGAGGACGGCGCGCCCGGCTCGTGGGCGGTCGTGTGGCGCGAGGCGGGCGAGGCGCTGGAGGAGCGCGGCGACCTGCTGGGCGCGAACCGGCACTACGTGATGGCGCGGTTCCCGTTCGTGGACGGGCCGAGCCGGGCGCTGGCGCAGGAGCGGTACCTGCGGGCGTTCGGCCGCTGGAGCACCGCGCAGCGGGACTTCGAGCCGGTGGAGGTCCCGGTCGGCGACCACGTGGTGCGCTGCTGGGCCACCGGTCTGTCCGCCGCCGAGCCCCGGCCGCTGGTGGTCATCTGCGGCGGGATCGTCAGCGTGAAGGAGCAGTGGGCGCCCACCCTGCGGCTGGCCCGCAGGCTCGGGCTCGCCGCCGTGGTCACCGAGATGCCCGGCGTCGGCGAGAACACCCTGCCCTACGACGCGGACGCCCACCGCCTCTTCA
Organism: Umezawaea tangerina; assembly: GCF_003002815.1. Classification (GTDB taxonomy): domain Bacteria; phylum Actinomycetota; class Actinomycetes; order Mycobacteriales; family Pseudonocardiaceae; genus Umezawaea; species Umezawaea tangerina. The sequence continues at coordinate 191,730 of NZ_PVTF01000015.1, forward strand.
CCGGCATCCTGGACGCCGTCGCCGACCGCGCCGACACCGCCAGGACCACGGCGCTCGCGCTGAGCTTCAGCGGCCACCTGGCCCTGCGCCGCGCCGCCGAGGACGACCGGATCACCGGCGTGATCACGGCCGGTGCGCCCGTCGGCGCGTTCTTCACCGGGGACTGGTGGCGGGGCCTGCCGCGGGTCACCGCGGACACGCTCGCCCACCTCGCGGGCCGCTCCCCCGACGAGCTGGACAAGTTCCTGCCCGACCTGGCCCTCACCGAGGACCACCTCGACGCCGTGCGCGTCCCGGTGCGCTACCTGGCGAGCCTGCGCGACGAGGTCGTGCCCCCGGACGACCTGGCGCTGCTGCGCGCCCACGTCCGGGACCTGGTCGTGCAGGAGAACGACGACGTGCACGGCTCGCCCGCGCACGTCCTCGAGAGCCGCCTGTGGGTCGTGGAGTCGCTGATGCGGCTCACCGGCCGTCCGGGCGGCCGCACTGCGCTGGTCGGCGCCCTGCGGCGCGCCCTGCGCGGCTTCCAGAACCGACGCTCGCACAACGACGGGTAGGCGAACGCGACCATGGCTGGTTTCGACTCGACGTCCGACGACGCCATCGCCGTCATCGGGATGGCCTGCAGGCTGCCGGGAGCGGACGGCCCGGCGCGCTTCTGGGACCTCCTGCGCGACGGCCGCAGCGCCATCGGCGACCCGCCCGCCGGTCGGGACGACCTGCCCCGGCGGCCGGGCGGCTACCTGGCCGACGTGCGCGGGTTCGACGCGGCGTTCTTCGGCATCAGCCCGCGCGAGGCGACCGCCATGGACCCGCAGCAGCGACTGGCCCTCGAACTGGCCTGGGAGGCGCTGGAGGACGCCCGCGTCCTGCCCGCGGCGCTGGCCGGGACGCGGACGGGGGTGTTCGTCGGGGTCATCGCCGACGACTACGCGGCACTGGCCCACCGGCGCGGGATCCACGACATCGGGCAGCACACGCTCACCGGGCTCAGCCGCGGCGTGCTGGCCAACCGCGTCTCCTACACCCTCGGGCTCACCGGGCCGAGCGCGTCGGTCGACACCGGCCAGTCGTCCTCGCTGGTCGCGGTGCACCTGGCCGCCGAGAGCCTGCGGCGCGGCGAGTCGTCGACCGCGCTCGCGGGCGGGGTGAACCTGAACCTGGCGCCGGAGAGCACCGCGAGCGTCGAGGAGTTCGGCGGGCTGTCGCCGGACGGCCGCTGCTACACCTTCGACGCGCGCGCCAACGGGTACGTGCGCGGCGAGGGCGGCGGGTTCGTGGTGCTCAAGCCGCTCGCCGCCGCGCTCGCCGACGGCGACCGGGTGCTGTGCGTGCTGCGCGGCAGCGCGATGAACAACGACGGCGCGACCGAGGGCCTCACCGTGCCCGGCGCCGACGGGCAGCGGGACGTGCTGCGTCAGGCCTACGAGCGCGCCGGGGTGCGGCCGTCGGACGTGCAGTACGTGGAGCTGCACGGCACCGGCACGCGGGTCGGCGATCCGGTCGAGGCGTCCGCGCTCGGCGCCGTCCTCGGCGCGGACCGCGCGGACTCCGCGCTGCTGGTGGGGTCGGCCAAGACGAACGTCGGCCACCTGGAGGGCGCGGCGGGCATCACCGGCCTGCTGAAGGCCGTGCTGAGCATCCGGCACCGCACGCTGCCCCCGAGCCTGAACTTCGAGACCCCCAACCCGGCCATCCCGTTCGCCGAGTGGGGGCTGGACGTGCCCCGCGACGCGCGGCCGTGGCCGCACCCGGACCGGCCGCTGGTCGCCGGGGTCAGCTCGTTCGGCATGGGCGGCACGAACTGCCACGTGGTGCTGTCCGACTGGCCCGCCCCGGACCCCGTTCCCCAGGCCCCCGCTCCCCCGGTCGACGTGACCGGTCCGGTGCCGTTGCCGCTGTCGGGCAAGTCCGTCGGAGCGCTGCGGGCGCAGGCGGCCGCGCTGGGGTCGGTGGACGAGGACGTGGCCGCGGTGGCGGTGTCGCTGGCGTCGACGCGGACCGCGTTCGACCACCGCGCGGTCGTGCTGGGCGGCACCGCGGGCCTGGCCGCGCTGGCCTCCGGCACTCCCTCACCGGGCGTGGTGACGGGGTCGGTGACGCCGGGTGGCCTGGCGTTCCTGTTCTCCGGACAGGGAAGTCAGCGCGTCGGCATGGGGCGGGAGCTGTACCAGTCGCAGCCGGTGTTCGCCGCGGCGTTCGACGAGGTGTGCGCCGCGTTCGACCGGCACCTGGAGCACCCGCTCAAGGTGGTGGTGTTCGAGCGCGAGGACCTGCTCGACCGGACCGAGTACACCCAGCCCGCCCTGTTCGCCGTCCAGACGGCGCTGCACCGGCTGGTGGCGCACCACGGCGTGACGCCCATCGTCCTCATCGGACACTCGATCGGCGAGCTCACCGCCGCGCACCTGGCCGGGGTGTTCTCGCTGGCCGACGCCGCGACCCTGGTGTGCGCGCGGGCCCGGCTCATGCAGGCCCTGCCCGCGGGCGGTGCCATGGCGGCGCTCCAGGCCGACGAGGCGGAGGTGTCCCGGTGGCTGGTGCCGGGAGCGGGCGTCGCCGGGCTGAACAGCGCCGACAACACCGTCGTCTCCGGTGACGAGCAGGCCGTCCTCGCCGTCGCCGCGCAGTGCCGGGCGGCCGGGCGGAAGGCCACCCGGCTGCGGGTCGGCCACGCCTTCCACTCGCACCACCTCGACTCCATGCTCGACGAGCTCACCGCCGTCGCGGAGACCCTGACCCACAACCCGCCGACCCTCCCGGTCATCTCCAACCTCACCGGTGGGCAGGTCACCGCCTACACCCCCGACTACTGGGCCCACCAGGCCCGCGGCGCCGTCCGCTACCACGACGGCGTCACCACCCTGACCGCGCTCGGCGTCACCAAGGCCCTGGAACTCGGCCCCGACGCCACCCTCAGCGCCCTCACCCCCGGCGGCACTCCCCTGCTGCGCAAGGGGAAGCCCGAGGACGAGTCGTACCTCACCGCGCTCGCCCGGCTGCACGTCCGCGGTGCCGCCGTCGACTGGACGGCCGTGCTGCCCTCCGCCGCGCCGGTCGACCTGCCGACCTACCCGTTCCAGCGCAAGGACTTCTGGCTCGGCGGCACGGTCACCGCCGCACCCGCGTCCGTCGCACCGAGCGCCGACCAGCTCGACCTGGTGCGCGCGCACGTGGCGGCCGTGCTCGGCCACGGCTCGGCGGACGACGTGGCCGTCGACTCGGTGTTCAAGGACCTGGGCTTCGACTCGCTGACCGCCGTGGAGCTGCGCGACGCGCTCGGCACGGCCGTCGGCCTGTCCCTGCCGTCCGGGCTGCTCTACGACCACCCCACGCCCGCCGCGCTCGCCGACCACCTGCGGGACCTGCTGGCGGGCGTCGACCGGAGCGCCGCCGTCCTCGACACGGCCGGGTCCGACGAGCCGATCGCGATCATCGGCATGGCGTGCAGGCTGCCCGGCGGGGTCGGCTCGCCGGAGGAGCTGTGGGACCTCGTGGACGCCGGGGTCGACGCCGTCGGCGACTTCCCGGTGAACCGGGGCTGGGACCTGTCCGCGGGCGGGCCCACCGCGGCGCGGGGAGGGTTCCTGCACGACGCGGACCTGTTCGACGCCGCGTTCTTCGGCGTCAGCCCGCGCGAGGCCGCCGCCATGGACCCGCAGCAGCGGGTGCTGCTGGAGACCGCGTGGGAGGCGTTCGAACGCGCCGGGATCGACCCCGGTTCGCTGCGCGGCAGCCACACCAGCGTCTACGTCGGCGCGACCGCCCACGAGTACGGGCCACGGCTGCACGAGGCCGCGAACGGGCACGAGGGCTACCTGCTCACCGGCGGCACCGTCAGCGTCGCCTCCGGCAGGCTCGCCTACACGTTCGGCTTCGAGGGGCCGGCGGTCACCGTCGACACGGCCTGCTCGTCCTCGCTGGTGGCCCTGCACCTGGCCGCGCAGGCGCTGCGGCAGGGCGAGACCACCCTGGCGCTCGCGGGCGGCGTGGCCGTGATGGCGACGCCGGGGATGTTCGTCGAGTTCGGCAGGCAGGGCGGGCTGTCGCCCGACGGCCGCTGCAAGGCGTTCTCCGCCGCCGCCGACGGCACCGGGTGGGCCGAGGGCGCGGGTCTGCTGCTGCTCGAACGGCTGTCGGACGCGCGGCGCAACGGGCACACCGTCCTCGCGGTCATCCGGGGCTCGGCGGTCAACCAGGACGGGGCCTCCAACGGGCTCACCGCGCCCAACGGGCCGTCCCAGGAACGCGTGATCCGCCAGGCGCTGCACAACGCCGGACTGTCCACATCGGACGTCGACGCGGTCGAGGCCCACGGCACCGGGACCACCCTCGGCGACCCGATCGAGGCCAACGCACTGCTGGCCACCTACGGGCAGGACCGGGAGACGCCGCTCAAGCTCGGCTCGCTCAAGTCGAACATCGGCCACACCCAAGCCGCCGCCGGGGTCGCGGGCGTGATCAAGATGGTCATGGCCATGCGCCACGGCCACCTGCCCGCCACGCTGCACGTCGACACCCCCACCCCGCACGTCGACTGGACCACCGGGTCCGTCGACCTGCTCACCGACGCCCAGCCCTGGCCGGAGACCGACCGGCCGCGGCGTGCGGCCGTGTCGTCGTTCGGGATCAGCGGCACCAACGCCCACCTGGTCCTGGAAGGCGTCCCCACCGCGCCCGAACCGGTCATCGGCCGGGCACCGCGCGGACCCGTGCCGTGGGTGCTGTCCGGTCGCACGGAAGCGGCGGTGCGCACCGCGGCCGAGGCCTTGCTGCCGTTCGCGGACGGCGACGAGGTCGCGACCGCGCGGTCGCTGGTGACCACGCGCGCCCGGTTCGAGCACCGCGCGGTGGTCGTCGGCGACAAGGCCGAAGGACTGCGGGACCTGGACTCGGCGCACGTCGTGACGGGGTCGGTGGCACCGGGTGGCCTGGCGTTCCTGTTCTCCGGACAGGGCAGCCAGCGCGTCGGCATGGGACGGGAGCTGTACGAGTCCCAGCCGGTGTTCGCCGCCGCGTTCGACGAGGTCTGCGCCGAGCTCGACCGACATCTCGACCGTCCGCTCAAGCAGGTCGTCTTCGAGCACGAGGACCTGCTGCACCGGACCGCCTACACCCAGCCCGCGCTGTTCGCGATCGGGGTCGCCCTGCACCGGCTCGCTACCCACCACGGCGTCACACCGAACGTCCTCATCGGACACTCGATCGGCGAGCTGACCGCCGCCCACCTCGCGGGCGTGTTCTCCCTCGCCGACGCGGCGACGCTGGTGTGCGCCCGCGCCCGCCTCATGCAGGCCCTGCCCGGCGGCGGAGCCATGGTCGCCTTGCAGGCGAACGAGGCCGAGGTCCGCGAGTGGCTGGTCCCCGGCGCCGACATCGCCGGCCTAAACGCCCCCGACAACACCGTCGTCTCCGGAGACGAGCAAGCCGTCCTCGCCGTCGCCGACCACTGCCGGGAAGCAGGCCGCAAGACCACCCGACTCACCGTCAGCCACGCCTTCCACTCCCACCACCTCGACCCCATGCTCGACGAGCTCACGGCCGTGGCGGAGACGTTGACCCACAACGCAGCGCGCGTCCCGGTCGTGTCCAACGTGACCGGCGAGCTGGTCGACGCCTACACCCCCGACTACTGGGCCCGCCAGGCCCGCAGTGCGGTCCGCTACCACGACGGCACCACGACCCTGGCCGCTCTGGGCGTCACCAAGGCGCTCGAGCTCGGCCCCGACGCCACCCTGAGCGGTCTCACCGACGGCGCCGTGCCCGCGTTGCGGCGCAAGCGGTCCGACGACCTCACCTACCTCACCGCGTTGGCCCGCCTGCACGTCCGGGGCGTGGCGGTCGACTGGGCGGCCTACCTCCCCGCGGGCGGCACGGTCGACCTGCCGACCTACCCGTTCCAGCGCGACCGGTTCTGGCTCGACGCGCCGCGCTCGACCGACGCGGAGGGCCTGGGCCTCACCTCCACCGGCCACCCGCTGCTCACCGCGGTGATCACCCAGCCCGACGGCGACACGGTGCGGTTCACCGGCGTGGTCTCGCTGGGGACGCACCCGTGGCTCGCGGACCACGTGGTCGACGGGGCCGTGCTGCTGCCCGCGACCGCGTTCCTCGACCTCGCCGGGCACGCCGCCGACCACCTGGGCTGCGCGGGTGTCGGCGACCTGACGCTCCAGGCGCCGCTCGTGCTGCCAGACCGGGCCCCGGCGCGGCTCCGGCTGACCGTCGCCCCCGCCGACGACCGCGGCGACCGCGCGTTCACCGTGCACACGCTGGCGGACGAGGACCGGTGGACCGAGCACGCGAGCGGCGTGCTGTCCGGCGGGCACCCGGAACCGGGCGAGGCGCTGGACCAGTGGCCGCCGGACGCCGAGGTGGTGCCGGTCGACGACGCCTACGAGCGGCTGGCCGACCTCGGTTACGCCTACGGGCCCGCGTTCCAGGGCCTGCGGGCCGCGTGGCGCCGGGGTGACGACCTGTTCGCCGAGGTCGGTCTGCCCGCGGACGTCCAGGGGTTCGGCGTGCACCCGGCGCTGCTCGACGCCGCCCTGCACCCGCTGGTGCTGGCCGCGGCCGACGACCCGAGTCGGATCCGACTGCCCTTCTCGTTCTCCGGCGCCCGGACCCACGCGACCGGGGCCATGGCGCTGCGGGTGCGGTGGACGCGCACCGGCGCCGACTCCGCCCGGCTCGTGGTGGCCGACGGGACCGGTGCTCCGGTCGCGTCGGTGGACTCCGTCGTGCTGCGCCCGGTGGCGCGCGGTGACCTGCGGGCCGCGGGCGCGGCCGTCGAGTCGCTGTACCGGGTGGTGTGGGAGCCCGTGGCCGTCGGCGACGACCGGCCGTCGTGGGTCCCGCTCGACGAGGCGGGCGAAGTGCCGGAGTACGCGGTGGTCGCCGACTTCGACCCGACCGCGACGCCGCACGAGAACGTCCGGCGGGGGCTGGCCCTCGTCCAGGACTGGCTGGCCGGGTCGGCGGACGGCACGCTGGTGTTCGCCGTCGTGGACGGGCTGGCCACCTCGCCGTTGACCGGCCTGGTGCGCACCGCCCAGTCCGAGCAGCCGGGCCGGTTCGTGCTGGCGCACCTCGACGGCACCGACGACCTGGACTCGCTGTCCGCCGCGCTCTCGACCGGCGAACCCGAGGTCTCCCTGCGGGGCGGCCGGGTCGAGGCACCGCGGCTGGTCCGCGCGCAGGCCCCGGTCGGCCCGCCGCTCGACCCCGACGGCACCGTGCTGATCACCGGCGCGACCGGGACGCTCGGCAGGCTGCTCGCCCGCCACCTCGTCACGACGCACGGCACCAGGCACCTCCTGCTGCTCAGCCGCACCGGCCCGAACACCCCCGAGCACCAGGCGTTCCTGGCCGACCTGGCGGATCTCGGCGCCGTCGCGACCCTGGTGGCCTGCGACGCGGCCGACGCCGACGCACTGGCCGCCGCCCTGGCGACCGTGGATCCGGCACACCCCGTCACGACGGTGGTGCACGCGGCGGGTGTCCTCGACGACGCGACCATCACCTCGCTCACCCCGGACCGGCTCACCTCGGTCCTGGCGCCGAAGGTCGACGCGGCGGCGAACCTGCACGCCCTGACCGCCGAGCTGCCGGTGGGCCACTTCGTCCTGTTCTCCAGCATCGCCACGGCCATCGGCAACCAGGGCCAGGGCAACTACGCCGCCGCCAACGCCTACCTGCACGCCCTCGCCGAGCACCGGCACGCGGCCGGATCTCCCGCCACCGCGCTGGCCTGGGGGCTGTGGGACACCAGCGACGGCATGGCGGGCGGTCTCGCCGGCGCCGACGTGGCCCGGTGGCGGCGCAACGGCTTCGTGCCGCTGGCACCCGAGCTGGGGCTGGAGCTGTTCGACGCCGCGCTGCGGTCGACCGAGCCCGTGCTGGTGCCCGCCCGGCTGGACCTCGGCGTGCTGCGGGCCAAGGCGCTCGACGGGACGCTGCCCGCGCTGTTCTCCCGGCTGGCCAAGCCGCGCCGCCGCCAGGCCGACGCGGGCGCGGACACGTCGTGGGAGCGGCGGATGGGCGTGCTCGACGCGGCCGACCGCACGCGGGCGGTGCGGGACGTGGTGGTGCGGGCGGTCGCCGTGGTGCTGGGGCACGGCCCCGACACCGCCGTCGACCCGGCGAAGGCGTTCAAGGAGCTGGGTTTCGACTCGTTGACGGGTGTCGACCTGCGCAACCGGCTCATCGCGACGACCGGGATGACCCTGCCGACCACGCTGGTGTTCGACCACCCGTCGCCCGACGGCGTGATCGCGTTCCTGCTCGACCGGCTCGCCGGTCCGACGGCCGTCGTCACCCGGACCACCGCGGCGGTGAGCGACGAGCCCATCGCCATCGTCGGCATGGCCTGCCGCTACCCCGGTGGCGTGGCCACGCCCGACGACCTGTGGGACCTCGTGGCGAACGGCCGCGACGCCATCGGGGACTTCCCCACCGGCCGCGGCTGGGACGTCGACGACCTCTACCACCCGGATCCGGACGCCACGGGCAAGACCTACACCCGCAGCGGCGGGTTCCTGCACGAGGCCGCGGACTTCGACGCCGAGTTCTTCGGCCTGAGCCCGCGCGAGGCCACCGCCACCGACCCGCAGCAGCGGCTGCTGCTGGAGGTCGCGTGGGAGGCCGTGGAGCGGGCCGGGATCGACCCGAGGTCGTTGCGCGGCAGCGACACCGGTGTCTTCGCGGGCGTGATGTACAACGACTACGGGACGCGGTTCGCCTCGGCGCCGGACGGCTACGAGGGCCACCTGCTGACCGGCACGATCTCCAGCGTCGTCTCCGGCCGCGTCGCCTACACCTACGGCTTCGAGGGTCCGGCCGTCACGCTGGACACGGCGTGCTCGTCGTCGCTGGTCGCGATCCACCTCGCCGCGCGGGCGCTGCGCCAGGGCGAGTGCGGCCTGGCCGTGGCGGGCGGTGTGACCGTGATGTCGACGCCGAACACGTTCATCGAGTTCTCCCGGCAACGCGGCCTGTCCGCCGACGGCCGGTGCAAGTCCTTCTCCTCCGACGCCGACGGCACCGGCTGGGCCGAAGGCGCCGGACTGCTCCTGCTCGAACGGCTCTCCGACGCCGAACGCAACGGGCACACCGTCCTCGCCGTAATCCGCGGTTCGGCCGTCAACCAGGACGGGGCCTCCAACGGGCTCACCGCCCCCAACGGGCCCTCGCAGGAGCGGGTCATCCGCTCGGCGCTGGCCAACGCCGGACTGTCCACCTCGGACGTCGACGCGGTCGAGGCCCACGGCACCGGGACCACCCTCGGCGACCCCATCGAGGCCAACGCACTGCTGGCCACCTACGGGCAGGACCGCGAAATCCCGCTCAAGCTCGGCTCCCTCAAGTCCAACATCGGCCACACCCAGGCCGCCGCGGGCGTCGCCGGCGTGATCAAGATGGTCATGGCCATGCGCCACGCGACGTTCCCCGCCACCCTGCACGTCGACCAGCCGACCCCGCACGTCGACTGGACGTCCGGTGCCGTCGAGCTGCTCACCGACGCCCGGCCGTGGCCCGAGGCCGACCGGCCGCGCCGAGCCGCGGTGTCGTCGTTCGGGATCAGCGGCACCAACGCGCACGTGATCGTGGAGCAGGCCCCGACGGGACCGGCACCGTCGATTCCGGACACGACCGTGCCGCTGCTGCTGTCGGCGAAGTCCCCCGCGGCGCTCGCCGACCGGGCCCGGCAGGTCCGCGCGCTGCTCGACCACGCCGACGCGGGCCGGGTCGCGGCCTCGCTCGCCACGCGGGCGCCGCACCTCGACCACCGCGCGGCTGTCAGCGGTGACCTGGCCGCGGGTCTCGACGGCCTCGCGACGGGCACCCCCACGGCGCACGTCGTGCAGGGCATCGCGACCGCGCCGGGCGGGACCGTGTTCGTGTTCCCCGGACAGGGCGCGCAGTGGTCGGGCATGGCGCTGGACCTGCACGAGCAGTCCCCCGTGTTCCGGACCCACCTGGACGCCTGCGCCGAGGCCCTGCGCCCGCACACCGACTGGGACCTCCTCGACGAGCTCGCGGGCCCGCTCGACCGCGTGGACGTCGTCCAACCGGCGCTCTGGGCCGTCATGGTCTCGCTGGCCCGACTCTGGGAGCACCACGGCGTCCGCCCGGACGCGGTCATCGGCCACTCGCAGGGCGAGATCGCCGCCGCGCACATCGCCGGGGCGCTCTCGCTGGAGGACTCGGCGTCGGTCGTGGCCCTGCGCAGCAAGGCGATCACCCGCCTCGCGGGCACCGGCGGCATGGTGTCCGTGCCGCTGCCGGTCGACGAGGCCGCGGCGCTGCTGACCGACGGCGTCGAGGTCGCCGCCGTGAACGGTCCGCGCTCGGTCGTCGTCGCGGGCGACCCGGCGGCGCTCGACGCGCTGGTCGCCCGCTGCGAGGCCGACGGCGTGCGGGCCCGGCGGGTTCCGGTGGACTACGCGTCGCACTCGGCGCACGTGGACGTGCTGCGCGAGGAGATCCTGACCGCGCTCGCCCACCTCGCGCCGCGGCCGACGCGGGTGCCGTTCCACTCGACCACGACGAACGAGGTCGTGGACGGCACCGCGCTGGACGCCGGGTACTGGTTCCGCAACCTGCGCGGGACCGTGCGGCTGGAGGAGGCGACCAGGTCGCTGCTCGACACCGGCCACCGGGTGTTCGTGGAGGTCAGCGCGCACCCCGTGCTCACGGTCGCGGTCCGCGAGACGGTCGACGCGGCCGAGGTGCCCGACGCGGCGGTCGTGCCGACGCTGCGCCGCGACCACGGTGGCCTGGACCGGTTCCTGGCCTCCGCCGCGCAGGCGCACGTGACCGGTGTGGCCGTCGACTGGGCCACGGCCGCGGGTGCCGCCGGGCCGGTCGAGCTGCCCACCTACCCGTTCCAGCACCGGACGTACTGGCTGGACAACCCGGTCGCGGCGGCCGACGCCCGCGGGCTCGGCCTCACCGCCGAGCCGCACCCGTTCCTCGGGGCCGCGCTGCGGCTGGCCGACACCGACCAGGTCGTGCTGACCGGCCGGGTCTCGCGCACCACCCACCCGTGGCTCGTCGACCACGCGGTCGACGGGGCCGTGCTGCTGCCGGGCACGGCTTTCGTGGAGCTGGCCGTGCGGGCGGGTGACCGGGTCGGGCTCGACCTGGTCGAGTCGCTGACGCTGGAGGCGCCGCTCGTGCTCGCCGAGGCCGCCGTCCGGCTCCAGGTCGTGCTGGACGCGCCGGACGCGTCCGGTCGCCGGGCGCTGGCCGTGCACTCCCGGCCGGACTCGGGCGCCGACGAGGCGGACGAGCCGTGGACGCGGCACGCGACCGGTGTGCTGGCGGCCGGGACCGGCGGTGGCGAGCCGCTGGCCGAGTGGCCGCCGAGGACCGCGACCGCCGTCGACCTGTCCGACGCCTACGACGTGCTGGCAGGACACGGGTTCGGCTACGGACCGGCGTTCCAGGGCCTGCGGGCGCTGTGGCGGGACGGCGAGGTGGTCTACGCCGAGGTCGCGCTGCCCGAGGACGTGCCCGCCGACCGGTTCGGCCTGCACCCGGCGCTGCTCGACGCCGCGCTGCACCCGCTCGCCCTCGCGGCGGGCGGTGGGCTCATGCTCCCGTTCGCGTGGACCGACGTGCGGCTGCACGCGGTGGGCGCGACCGTGCTGCGGGTCCGGATCAGGCCGTCCGACGGCGGTTCCGCGCTCGTCCTCGCCGACCCGACCGGTCGGCCCGTCGCGTCCGTGGGAGCACTGGCCCTGCGGTCCGCGGGCGACCGGCTCACGACCACGGCACGGGCCGGCGGGCTGTACGAGCCGCGCCGGGTGCCCGTGGACACGACCGGCGAAGCCGAGCCGTGGGCGGTGGTCGACCCCGACGGAGTGGGTCTGGCCGCGCCGCTCGGCACGAGCGCGGGCTTCGCGGATCTCGTGGAGGTCCCGGCGGTCGTGCTCGTCCCGGTGCGCGGGGCGGACGGTCCCGGTGCCACCGCCCGCCGCGCGCTCGGGCTCGCCAAGGACTGGCTGGCCGACGGGCGGTTCGCCGACTCGCGGCTGGTGTTCGTGACCGCCGAGGACGACCTGGACGCCGCGGTCGTGCCGGGTCTGGTGCGCACCGCCACCACCGAGCAGCCGGACCGCTTCGGGCTGCTGGAGGTCGACGACTGGCACGTGCCCGCGTCCGACCTGGCCCGCGCGCTCACCGCCGGACCCGAGGCGGCGGTGCTCGACGGGGCCGTGCTCGCGCCCCGCCTGGTCCGCGTCCCGACGGTGGACGGCCCCGCGCCGGTGTTCCGCGCGGACGGCACGGTGCTGGTCACCGGCGCCACCGGCACGCTGGGTCGGCTGGTGAGCCGCCACCTGGTGGCCGAGCACGGGGTGCGGCGCCTGCTGCTGGTCAGCCGACGCGGCCGGGACGGCGCGCCCGACCTGGAGGCCGAGCTGGTCGGGCTCGGCGCGCAGGTGGAGTTCGCGGCGTGCGACGTCGCCGACCGGGACGCGCTGGCGGCCGTCCTCGCCGAGCACCCGGTGACCGCCGTGGTGCACACGGCCGGTGTCCTGGACGACGGGGTGCTGGCCTCGCTGACCGCCGACCGGCTCGACGCGGTGCTGCGGCCCAAGGTCGACGCCGCGCTCGCCCTGCACGAGCTCGCGCCGGACCTGGACGCGTTCGTGCTGTTCTCCTCGTTGGCGGGCGCGGTCGGCACACCGGGGCAGGCGAACTACGCGGCGGCCAACACGTTCCTCGACGCCCTCGCCCGGCGCAGGCGGGCCGCCGGGCTGCCGGCGACCTCGCTGGTCTGGGGCCTGTGGGCCGAGGGCAGCGGGATGACCGGGCACCTCGCCGACGCCGACCTGGCGCGGCTGGCCCGTGACGGGATCGCGCCGCTGTCGTCGGACGACGGGCTCGCCCTGTTCGACGCGGCGCTGGCGGCCGACCTGCCCGTCGTCGCACCCGTGCGGCTGGACCTGGGTGCGTTGCGCGCCAAGGCGACCGCGGGCACGTTGCCCGCCGTGTTCGCCGGCCTGGTGCGGGCTCCCCGGCGGACCGCCGAGGCGGCCGGGGCGGCGGGCTCGACGCGGGACCGGTTGGCGGCACTGCCGCCCGCCGACCGGGACCGGGCGCTGCTGGACCTGGTGCGCGGCGCGGTCGCGGCGGTGCTCGGGCACGGCGGCGCGGCCGAGGTCCCCGCGGACCGGGCGTTCAGCGCGCTCGGCTTCGACTCGCTGACGTCGGTCGAGCTGCGCAACCGGCTCGCGACCGCGACCGGGCTGCGGCTGCCCGCGACGCTCGTGTTCGACCAGCCCACCCCGACCGCGCTGGCCCGCTACCTGGACACCGCGCTGTTCGGCGCTTCCGGGACGACCGAGGTGCGGGCGGACGTCGGCGCGGACGAGCCGATCGCGATCGTCGCGATGGCGTGCCGCTACCCCGGTGGCGTCGAGTCGCCGGAGGACCTGTGGCGGCTGGTGGCCGAGGGCCGGGACGCGATCAGCGGGTTCCCCACGGATCGCGGGTGGGACCTCGACGGACTCTACGACCCGGACCCCGACGCGGTCGGCAGGTCCTACACCCGGCACGGCGGATTCCTGGCCGACGCCCCGGAGTTCGACCCGGAGCTCTTCGGCATCAGCTCCCGCGAAGCGGTCGCGGTCGACCCGCAGCAGCGGCTGCTGCTGGAGGTGTCCTGGGAGGCGTTCGAACGGGCGGGCATCGACCCCACGTCGGTGCGCGGCAGCTCGACCGGTGTGTTCGCGGGTGTCATGGCCAACGACTACGCGGCCCGGCTCACCGACGCGCCGGACGCCCTGGAGGGCTACCTGTCGGTCGGCAGCACGGTGAGCGTCGCATCCGGGCGCGTCGCGTACACGTTCGGCCTGCAGGGGCCCGCGATCACCGTCGACACCGCGTGCTCCTCGTCGCTGGTGTCCATCCACCTCGCGGCCAACGCGCTGCGCGGCGGCGAGTGCGACCTCGCGCTGGCGGGCGGTGTGACGGTGTTCGCCACGCCGACGCTGTTCGTCGAGTTCTCCCGCCAGCGCGGTCTCGCGCCGGACGGCCGGTGCAAGTCGTTCTCCTCGGCCGCCGACGGGGCCGCGTGGGCGGAGGGCGCCGGGATCCTGTTGCTGGAACGGCTTTCCGACGCCCGGCGCAACGGCAGGCGGGTGCTGGGCGTGCTGCGCGGGTCGGCCGTCAACCAGGACGGGGCGAGCAACGGCCTCACCGCGCCCAACGGACCCGCGCAGGAACGCGTGATCCGCCAGGCGCTCCGCAACGCCGGACTGTCCACTTCGGACGTGGACGTGCTGGAGGCGCACGGGACGGGCACCACGCTCGGCGACCCGATCGAGGCGCAGGCCGTGCTGGCCACCTACGGCGGCGAACGCGCGACGCCGCTGCTGATGGGGTCGGTCAAGTCCAACATCGGCCACACCCAGGCCGCCGCGGGCGTGGCGGGCGTGATCAAGGTCGTGGAGGCGATGCGGCACGGTGTGCTGCCCAAGAGCCTGCACATCGACGAGCCCAGCCGCGAGGTCGACTGGTCAGCGGGCGAGGTGCGGCTGCTCACCGAGCACACGCCGTGGCCGGAGACCGGGCGACCGCGGCGGGCGGCGGTGTCGTCGTTCGGCATCAGCGGCACCAACGCCCACGTGGTCGTCGAACAGCCCGACGCCGAGCAGGAGCAGGCGCCCACCCCGGTGCCGGTCGTCCCGCTCGTGCTCGCCGGGCACACCGAGGAAGCGCTGCGGGCCCAGGCCGACCGGCTGAAGGCGGTGCTCGCCGACTCCGACGACCTCGCCGCCGTCGGCCGCGCCTTGGCCACCGGCCGGGCGGCGCTGCCGCACCGGGCGGTCGTCACCGCGACCACGGTCGCCGAGGCCCGGTCGGGGTTGGCGGCGGTCGACGGCGGCGCGGTCGTCGACGGGCGGCTGGCGTTCGTCTTCACCGGTCAGGGCAGCCAGCGCCTGGGCATGGGCCGGGAGCTGCACGACGCGTACCCGTTGTACGCCAAGGCGTTCGACGCGGTGTGCGCGGAGCTGGACCGCGGGCTCGACCGGCCGCTGCGGGACGTCGTGTTCGGCGACGACCCGGACCCGGTCGACCGCACCGAGTTCACCCAGCCCGCGCTGTTCGCGGTCGAGGTGGCGCTGTTCCGGCTGCTGGAGAGCTGGGGCGTGCGGCCGGACCTACTGGCCGGGCACTCGATCGGCGAGGTGGCCGCCGCGCACGTCGCGGGCGTGCTGGGGCTGGCCGACGCGGCCGACCTGGTGGTCGCGCGGGGCAGGCTGATGCAGGCGCTGCCCGGTGGCGGCGCGATGCTCGCGGTGCAGGCGACCGAGGACGAGGTGCGCGCCCTGCTCGTCGGGCACGAGGCGCGGGTGGACATCGCCGCGGTGAACGGGCCGGAGGCGGTCGTGCTGTCCGGCGACGACGACGCCGTGACGCGGGTCGGCGCCGAACTGGTCGCGCTGGGCAGGCGGACCAAGCGGCTGCGGGTCAGCCACGCGTTCCACTCGCCGCACGTGGACGCTGTGCTCGACGAGTTCCGCGCGGTTGTGCGGAACCTGGCGTTCGCGCCGCCCGCGATCCCGGTGGTCTCGACGCTCACCGGGATGCCCGCGGGCGACGAGCTCACCGACCCCGAGTACTGGGTCCGGCACGTCCGCGGCTCGGTGCGCTTCCTGGACGCGGTGCGGACGCTGCGCGCCCAGGGCGCGCGGACGGTGCTCGAACTGGGGCCGGACGCCGTGCTCACGGCCATGGTCCAGGACTGCGTCGACGACGTGGCCGCGGTCGCCGTGCAGCGCAAGGACCGGCCGGAGCCGCGGGCGCTCGTGGCGGCCGTCGGCGCGGCGCACGTGCGCGGGGTGCCGGTCGACTGGGCCGCGGTGTTCGGCGGCCGGTCGGGTCCCCCGGCCCCGCTGCCGACCTACCCGTTCCAGCGGCGCCGGTTCTGGCTCACCGGCAGCGGCGCGGGCGGGGACGTGACGGCCGCGGGTCTGTCCGGGTCGGACCACCCGCTGCTCGGCGCCGTGCTGCCGCTGGCCGAGCACGACGGTGTGCTGTTCACCGGCCGGATCTCGCCGCGCGGCCACCCGTGGCTGGCCGACCACGCCATCGGCGGCCGGGTGCTCGTGCCCGCGACCGCGCTGGTGGAGGCGGCCCTGCACGCGACCACGGCGGTCGGCTGCGACCGGCTCGTGGACCTGGTGCTGCACGAGCCCCTGGCGCTCGTGGACGGGCCGCGCAGGCTGCAGATCACCGTCGGCGCGCCGGATCCCGCGGGTGTCCGGCCGGTCGCGGTGCACTCGCGCGGCGACGACGAGGACGGCTGGACCCGGCACGCGAGCGGCACCGCCGACGCGGGCGACGAGCCCGCCGTCGACCTGACCACGTGGCCGCCCTCCGGTGCCGTCGAAGTGCCGGTCGCGGACCTCTACCCGGACCTGGCCGCGCGCGGCTACCACTACGGGCCCGCCTTCCAGGGGCTGGTCGCGCTGTGGGAGCACGGCGACGACCTGTACGCCGAGGTGCGGTCCGCGGTGGAGCCCGACCGGTTCGCGGTGCACCCGGCGCTGCTCGACGCGGCGTTGCACGCCCTGCTGGTCAAGGACGACGCCGGGACGCGCGTGCCGTTCTCGTTCGACGGCGTGCGCCTGCGCCCGACCCGTCCGACGGGTCTGCGGGTGCGGCTGTCCGGGTCGTCGATCGCGCTGGCCGACCAGGACGGCGTGGCGATCGGCTCGGTCCGGGCCATGGCCACCCGGCCGGTGCGGGCGGCGGCGACCGCGGACGGCGTGCTGTTCGGCGTGGACTGGGTCGACGTCGACCTGGCGCCCGCCGACGACGTCGACCAGGTCGTCCTGCGGGTCCGGGCCGCCGAGCCCGCCCAAGCGCACGAGCTGGCTATCGAGGTGCTGGCGGACGTGCGGGCCCTGCTCGACGGTCCCGAGCGGATCGTGGTGGTGACCGACGACGGTCCCGCCCACGGCGTGCTCGCGGGTCTGCTGCGGGTCGCGGCCGCCGAGCACCCCGGCCGCGTCCGGCACGTCATCACCGACGGGACGACCCCGATGGCGCAGGCCGTGGCCGCCGGTGGACCCGCGGTGGTCGCCCTGCGCGACGGTCGCACGTCGGCACCCCGGCTCGTCCGGCTGCCGGTGCCAGAGGGCCGGGCCGCGCTGGACCCGGACGGCACGGTGCTCATCACTGGTGGCACGGGCGCCCTCGGCGGCCGGGTCGCCCGGCACCTGGTCGAGGCGCAGGGCGTCCGACGGCTGCTGCTCACCAGCCGCACCGGGGTCGACGGCGAGGTCGCCGAGGACCTGCGGGCGCGCGGCGCGTCGGTGCGGGTCGCCGCGTGCGACGCCGCCGACCGCGACGCGCTGGCCGCGCTGCTCGCGACGGTCCCGGCCGAGCATGCGCTGACGGCCGTGGTGCACGCGGCGGGCGTGCTCGACGACGGCGTGCTGGCGGCGATGACGCCGGAACGGATGGCACGGGTGCTGCGGCCGAAGGTCGACGCCGCGTGGCACCTGCACGAGCTCACCGACGGCCTGGACGCGTTCGTGCTGTTCTCCTCGATCGCCGGCCTGGTCGGCAACCCCGGCCAGGCCAACTACGCCGCGGGCAACACGTTCCTCGACGCGCTGGCCGAGCACCGCGCGGCGCTCGGGCTGCCCGCCGTGTCGCTGGCGTGGGGCATGTGGGACGACGGCATGGTCGCCGGACTGGACCGCGCCGACCGCGCCCGGCTGGAACGCGGCGGCGTGCGGCCGATGCCGGAGGCCCAAGCCCTGGCTGCGTTCGACGCGGCGCTGGCGGGCACCGGGCGCGCGCTGGTCGTGCCCGCCGCCCTGAACACGGCGGCGCTGCGAGCGCTCGGCGACGAGCTGCCCGACGTCTACCGGGACCTCGTGCCCCGCGCGCGGCGGTCGCCGGTTCCGGGGATCTCCCTGCGGCAGCGGCTGGACACGACGGCCGAGCAGGACCGCGACCAGGTGCTGCTCGACTTCGTCCGCGACCAGATCGGGCTGGTGCTGGCCCACCCGTCGCCGCGGGCGATCGACGCGGGCCGAGGGCTGCTCGACCTGGGGTTCGACTCGCTCACCGCGGTGGAACTGCGCAACCGGCTCACCTCCGCGACCGGTCTGGGCCTGCCGACGACGCTCGTCTTCGACCACCCGACCGCCGCGGCGCTCACGAAGCACCTGCGCGGGCAGCTGGCGGGGCGCGAGGTCGACCCCGTCCAGGCCGCGCTCGACACCATCGAATCCGCGCTCGCCGAGGGCGGTGAGGCCGTGGCCGCCCGGTTGCGGTCGCTGCTGCTCGCGGTGGGCCCGCACAGCGACGACGACATCGGCTCGGCGTCCGACGACGAACTGTTCGCCGCACTCGACAACGAACTCGGCAGGTAGGCATGGGGCAGACCGACAACGAAGAGAAGCTTCGCGACTACCTCAAGCGCGCCACGGTCGACCTGCGGGAGAGCCGCAGGCGGGTGCGCGAGCTGGAGGACTCGGCGCACGAGCCGATCGCGATCATCGGCATGGCGTGCAGGCTGCCCGGCGGGGTGGGCTCACCCGAGGAGCTCTGGCGGCTGGTGGCCGACCGGCGCGACGCGGTGGGGCCGTTCCCGGACAACCGCGGCTGGGACCTGGGCGCGCTGTACCACCCGGATCCCGACCACCAGGGCACGTCCTACACCCGCGAGGGCGGGTTCCTGCACGACGCGGACGCGTTCGACGCGGAGTTCTTCGGCATCAGCCCGCGCGAGGCGCTGACCGTCGACCCCCAGCAGCGGCTGCTGCTGGAGACGGCGTGGGAGGCCGTGGAGCGGGCGGGCATCGACCCGGTGTCGTTGCGCGGCAGCCGGACCGGCGTGTTCGCGGGCGTGATGTACGACGACTACGGCTCGCGGATGCCGCACGCCCCCGAGGGGTTCGAGGGCTACCTGCTGATGGGCAGCACCGGCAGCGTCGCGTCCGGCCGGGTCGCCTACACGTTCGGGTTCGAGGGCCCCGCGGTCACCGTGGACACGGCGTGCTCGTCGTCGTTGGTGTCGCTGCACATCGCGGCCCAGGCACTGCGTCAGGGCGACTGCGGACTGGCGCTCGCCGGTGGTGTGACGGTGATGGCCACGCCGGGCACGTTCGTCGAGTTCTCCCGGCAGCGCGGCCTGTCCACCGACGGCCGGTGCAAGTCGTTCTCCGCCGACGCCGACGGTACCGGCTGGGCCGAGGGAGCCGGGCTGCTCCTGCTCGAACGGCTCTCCGACGCCGAACGCAACGGGCACACCGTCCTCGCGGTCATCCGCGGCTCCGCGGTCAACCAGGACGGGGCGAGCAGCCAGCTGACCGCGCCGAACGGTCCGGCGCAGGAACGGGTGATCCGGGCCGCGCTCGCCGACGCCCGACTGTCCACTTCGGACGTCGACGTGGTGGAGGCGCACGGCACCGGGACCAGGCTAGGCGACCCGATCGAGGCCAACGCACTCCTCGCGACCTACGGACAGGACCGCGAGACCCCGCTCAAGCTCGGCTCCCTCAAGTCCAACATCGGCCACACCCAGGCCGCCGCGGGCGTCGCCGGCGTGATCAAGATGGTCATGGCCATGCGCCACAAGACGTTCCCCGCCACCCTGCACGTCGACGAGCCCACGCCCCACGTCGACTGGACCACCGGGTCCATCGACCTGCTCACCGACAACCAGGCGTGGCCCGAGGCCGACCGACCGCGCCGGGCCGCCGTGTCGTCGTTCGGGGTGAGCGGCACCAACGCGCACGTCGTCCTCGAACAGGCCCCCGTCCGGCCGCCCGTGGCTCCCACGACGACCACCGTCCCGGCGCCCCTGCTGCTGTCGGCCAAGTCCGAGGCCGCGCTGACGGCTCGGGCCGGGCAGCTGCTGCCGCTCGTGGCAGGCGACCGGGCGGCCCTCGCCTGGTCGCTCGCGACGACGCGCACGTCGTTCGACCACCGCGCGGTCGTGCTGGACGACGACGGCCTGCGCGCGCTCGCCGCGGGGAAGTCCGCACCGGGACTGGTCACGGGGTCGGTGACGCCGGGTGGCCTGGCGTTCCTGTTCTCCGGCCAAGGCAGCCAGCGCGCCGGCATGGGACGCGAGCTGTACGAGTCCCAGCCGGTGTTCGCCGCCGCCTTCGACGAGGTCTGCGCCGAGCTCGACCGGCACCTCGACCTGCCGCTCAAGGACGTCGTCTTCGAGCGCGAGGACCTGCTCGACCAGACCGCCTACACCCAGCCCGCGCTGTTCGCGGTCGAGGTCGCCCTGCACCGACTGGTCACCCACCACGGCGTGACGCCCACCGTCCTCATCGGACACTCGATCGGCGAGCTGGCCGCCGCCCACGTCGCCGGGGTCTTCTCGCTCGCCGACGCGGCGACACTGGTGTGCGCGCGGGCCAGGCTGATGCAGGCCCTGCCCGGCGGCGGAGCCATGGTCGCCTTGCAGGCGAACGAGTCCGAGGTCCGCGAATGGCTGGTCCCCGGCGCCGACATCGCCGGCCTCAACGCCCCCGACAACACCGTCGTCTCCGGAGACGAGCAGGCCGTGCTCGCCGTGGCGGAGCTGTGCCGCGAGGCGGGCCGGAAGGCGACCAGACTGACGCTGAGCCACGCGTTCCACTCGCACCACCTCGACCCGATGCTCGACGAGCTCACCGCCGTCGCCCGGACCCTCGCCCACCACCCGCTCCGCGTCCCGGTGATCTCGAACGTGACCGGGGAGCCGGTCACCGGGTACACCCCCGACTACTGGGCCGAGCAGGCCCGCGGCGCGGTCCGCTACCACGACGGACTGGCGAACCTCGGCGCCGCCACGGCTCTCGAGCTCGGGCCCGACGCCACCCTGAGCGCCCTCACCCCCGACAGCACTCCCCTGCTGCGCAAGGGGAAACCCGAGTCCGACACCTACCTCACCGCGCTCGCCCGGCTGCACGTCCGCGGCACCGCGGTCGACTGGACCACCGTGCTGCCCGAGGCGGCCGTGGTCGAGCTGCCCACCTACCCGTTCCAGCGCGAGCGCTACTGGCTCGACGCGCCGCGGGACGTGGACGCCGCCGGTCTCGGCCTCACCCCCGAGCACCACCCGCTGCTCACGTCGGTGATCAGCGAGCCCGAGGGCGACACCGTGCAGCTCACCGGTGTGGTCCCGGCGCGGTCGTGGATCGCCGACCACGTCATCGGTGGCACGACCCTGGTGCCGGGCACGGCGTTCCTGGAGATCGCCGCCCGCGCCGCCGACCTGCTCGGCTGCGGCGGCGTCGACGAGCTCGCCCTGCACCTCCCCCTGCCGCTCGGCGTCGACGACGTCGCGCTCCGGGTGACCGCGGGCCCGGCAGAGGCCGATGGCGGCCGGGAGCTGGCGATCTACGCCCGCCAGGACGACGAGTGGACGCGGCACGCCTCCGGGAGGCTGTCCGGTTCCCGGACCGCCGCGGCGACGTTCCCGTGGCCACCGGAAGGCGAGCCGGTCGGGCCCGCCGACCTCTACCCGCGCCTGGCCGACCTCGGCTACGAGTACGGCCCGGCGTTCCAGGGCCTGGTCGGCGCCTGGCGGGCCGGGGACGAGCGCTTCGCCGAGGTGGAGCTGCCCCGTGACCGGCACGACGAGGCGGGCCGGTTCGGCCTGCACCCGGCACTGCTGGACGCCGCCCTGCACGCGCTGCTGCTCGACGCGGGCGCGGGCGCGACCCGCGTGCCGTCCGCGTTCGGCGGTGTGGCGGTGCACTCGACCGGCGCGACCGCCGTGCGGGCCCGGCTCACCCGGCTCGGCGACGACGCGGTCTCGGTCGACCTCACCGACCCCTCAGGGCGGCCGGTCGCGACCATCTCGCGGCTGGAGGTCCGGGCGACCGCGGCCACCCGCCCGCTGTACCGTGTGGAGTGGGTCCCGGTGCCCACCGGCGACCAGCCCGACGACGTGGAGACCCTGGTCGTCGCGGTCCCGCCGGACGGCGTCGACGGGGTGCACGCGCTGACCGCGTCGGTGCTGGCCGAGCTCCAGGACCGGATCGGACGCGGCTCGCGGCTCGCGGTGGTGACCAGCGGTGCCGTCGCCGCGCGGCCCGGCGACCCCATCGGCTCGCTCGCGCACAGCGCCGTGACCGGTCTGGTCCGGTCGGCGCGCGCCGAGCACCCCGACCTGTTCCGGCTGGTCGACGTCGACCGGCCCGCCGACGCGCACCTGGCGCTCGCGTCCGCCGAACCCGAGGTCGCCGTCCGGGACGGGCAGGTCCTCGCGCCCCGCCTCACCCGCGCCGACGCCGCCGCGGGCGGGCCGCTCGACGTGACCGGGACCGTGCTGGTCACCGGTGCGACCGGCACGCTCGGCGGGCTGGTGGCCCGGCACCTGGTCGACCACCACGGCGCCCGGCACCTCCTGCTGCTCAGCCGCTCCGGGGACGAGTCCCCGCGGGGTCGTGCCCTGGTCGACGAGCTGACCGGGCTGGGCGCCGACGTGCGCCTGGTCGCGTGCGACGCGGCCGACCGCGACCGGCTGGCCGAGGTCATCGCGGCCGTGGACCCCGCGCACCCGTTGACCGCGGTGGTCCACGCGGCGGGTGTCCTCGACGACGCCACCACGACCTCGCTGACCCCGGAGCGGCTCACCGCCGTGCTGCGGCCCAAGGTCGACGCGGCGGCGAACCTGCACGAGCTCACCGCCGACCTGCCGCTGGGCCACCTCGTGCTGTTCTCCAGCATCGCGGGCACGACCGGCAACCCCGGCCAGGGCGCCTACGCGGCGGCGAACACCTACCTCGACGCGCTCGCCGCGCACCGGCGGTCCGCGGGCCTGCCCGCGACCTCGCTCGCGTGGGGGCTGTGGGCCGAGGAGGGCATGGCTGCGGAGCTGTCCGCGGGTGACCGCGAGCGGATCGCCCGCGCCGGAGTGGCACCGATGACCGCCGCGGAGGGCTTGGCGCTGCTGGACGCGGCGCTCGGCTCGGCCGAGGCCTCGCTCGTGCCCGCGAAGCTCGACCTGGCCGCCGTGCGGTCGCGCGGCGACGTGCCCGCGCTGTTCCGGGTCCTGGTGCGGCCCCGCGTCCAGCGCGCCGCCGCGCCGTCGGCGCTGGGCGAGGCCGAGGTGGCCGACCTGGTGCGCACCGAGATCGCGACCGTGCTCGGCCACTCCGGGCACGCGGCGATCGCGCCGGACCGGCCGTTCAGCGACCTCGGTTTCGACTCGTTGACCGCCGTCGAGCTGCGCAACCGGCTGGCCTCCGCGACCGGACTGGCGCTGCCCACCACGATGGTGTTCGACCACCCGAACCCGGCCGCGCTCGCGGTGTTCCTGCTCGACCGGCTGGCCGGGGCGAAGGCCGAGGTGCGGACCACCACGGCCGCCGCCACCGACGAGCCCATCGCCATCGTCGGCATGGCCTGCCGCTACCCCGGCGGCGTGACCACCCCTGACGAGCTGTGGGACCTGGTCGCGAACGGCCGGGACGCCATCGGCGACTTCCCCGCCGACCGGGGCTGGAACCTCGACGACCTGTTCGACGCCGACCCCGACGCGATCGGCAAGACCTACGCGCGCACGGGCGGTTTCCTGCACGAGGCCGCCGACTTCGACGCCGAGTTCTTCGGCCTCACCCCGCGCGAGGCCACCGCCACCGACCCGCAGCAACGGCTCCTGCTGGAAGTCGCGTGGGAGGCGGTCGAACGCGCCGGGATCGACCCGCAGTCGTTGCGCGGCAGCGACACCGGCGTGTTCACCGGTGTGATGTACAACGACTACGGGTCCCGGCTGGCCACCACCCCGGAGGGCTACGAGGGCCACCTGCTGACCGGCACGATCTCCAGCGTCGTGTCCGGCAGGCTGTCCTACACCTTCGGCCTGGAGGGTCCGGCCGTCACGCTGGACACCGCGTGCTCGTCCTCGCTGGTGGCCATCCACCTCGCCGCGCAGGCCCTGCGCGGCGGCGAGTGCGGGCTGGCGCTCGCGGGCGGTGTCACGGTGATGTCCACGCCCACCACGTTCATCGAGTTCTCCCGCCAGCGCGGCCTGTCCCCCGACGGCCGGTGCAAGGCGTTCTCGGCGGACGCGGACGGCACCGGCTGGTCCGAGGGCGCCGGGATCCTGCTGCTGGAAAGGCTTTCCGACGCCCAGCGGCACGGGCACACCGTCGTCGCCGTGCTGCGCGGCTCGGCGGTGAACCAGGACGGCGCCTCCAACGGCCTCACCGCGCCGAACGGGCCGTCGCAGGAACGCGTGATCCGCCAGGCGCTCCAGAACGCCGGACTGTCCACTTCGGACGTGGACGTCGTGGAGGCCCACGGCACCGGAACGACCCTCGGCGACCCCATCGAGGCGAACGCGCTCCTCGCCACGTACGGCCAGGACCGCGAGATCCCGCTCCGGCTGGGGTCGATCAAGTCCAACGTCGGCCACACCCAGGCCGCGGCGGGCGTGGCGGGCGTGATCAAGATGGCGATGGCCCTGCGCCACGGGCACCTGCCCGCGACCCTGCACGTCGACGAGCCCACCCCGCACGTGGACTGGGGCACCGGGGCGGTCGAGCTGGTGACCGAACCCGTCGACTGGCCGGACACCGGCAGGCCGCGCCGGGCCGCCGTGTCGTCGTTCGGGATCAGCGGCACCAACGCGCACGTGATCGTCGAACAGGCCCCGGTCGCACCCGAACCGCGGTCGGAGGACGACACGCCGGAACCGCCGTTGTTGCTGTCGGCGCGGTCGGAAGCCGCACTCGCGGCGCGCGCCGAGCAGGTGCACGCCCTGCTCACGGCCCACCCCGGTACCCGGCCCGCCCGCGCGCTGGCCACCCGCGCTCCCCTGCTGCGCCACCGCGCCGCCGTGACCGGTGACGACCCGGTGGCCGGGCTGCGGGCGCTCGCCGACGGCCGCCCCGCTCCGGACGTGCTGCTCGGCACCGCGACCCCGCGGGGCAGGACGGCGTTCGTGTTCCCCGGCCAGGGGTCGCAGTGGTCGCGGATGGCGCTGGACCTGCACGCGGCCGACCCGACGTTCCGCACGCACCTGGACGCCTGCGCCGAGGCCCTGCGCCCGCACACCGACTGGGACCTCCTCCACGAGCTCGCCGGCCCGCTCGACCGGGTCGACATCGTGCAACCGGCGCTCTGGGCCGTCATGGTCTCGCTGGCCCGGCTCTGGGAGCACCACGGCGTCCGACCCGACACCGTCATCGGCCACTCGCAGGGCGAGATCGCCGCCGCCCACATCGCCGGAGCCCTCACCCTGGAGGACTCCGCCACCGTCGTCGCGTTGCGCAGCAAGGCGATCACCCGGCTCGCGGGCACCGGCGGCATGGTGTCGGCGCAGCTCCCGGCCGCCGACGTCGAACGGCGCATCGCCCGCTACGGCGGCGCGGTGGAGATCGCGGCGGCCAACGGTCCGACGAGCACGGTGGTGTCGGGCGCGGTCGCGGAGCTGGCCGAGTTCGTCGCCGCCTGCGAGGCGGACGGCGTCCGGGCGCGCACCGTGCCGGTGGACTACGCCTCGCACTCCGCGCAGGTCGACCCGCTGCGCGAACCGCTGCTGGAACTGCTGTCCGGCATCCGGCCGCGGCCCTCGGAGATCGCGTTCCACTCCACTGTGGAGGGTGGGCCGGTCGACACCACGACCCTGGACGCCGAGTACTGGTTCCGCAACCTGCGCCGCACGGTCGGGTTCGCCGACGGCACCCGCGCGCTGCTCGCCACGGGCCACCGCACGTTCGTCGAGGTCAGCGCGCACCCCGTGCTCACCACCGCGGTCGGCGAGACGGTCGAGGAGGCCGAGGTCGACGCGGTCGTGCTGGAGTCGCTGCGCCGCGACGACGGCGGCGCGCCCCGGTTCCGCGCGGCGCTGGCGAAGGCTCACGTGCACGGGGTGGACGTCGACTGGCGCGTCGCGCCTGCCAACGTCGAGCTGCCCACGTACCCGTTCCAGCGCAAGCGCTTCTGGCTCGACGCCCCCGCCTCGACGGGAGACGCGGCGGCGCTGGGGCTGCGCCAGGCCGAGCACCGGCTGCTCGGGGTCACCCTGCGCACGGCGGACTCCGACGCGGTGGTGCTCACCGGACGCCTGTCGACGACCGAGCAGCCCTGGCTCGCCGAGCACGCCGTGGGCGGCACGGTGCTGCTGCCCGGCGCGGCGCTGGTCGAGCTGGCCGTGCACGCGGGCGACCAGGTCGGCCTGGGGCACCTGGCCGAGCTGACGCTCCAGGCGCCGGTCGTGCTCGACGCCGTGCTGGACCTCCAGGTGCTGGTCGGCCCCGCCGAGGGCGACGGCCGCGCGGTGAGCGTGCACACCAGCCCGGCGGGCGCCGGTGTCTGGACGCGGCACGCGACCGGCGTTCTCACCGCGGACGGTGCCGAGCCGGAGCACCTGGCGGAGTGGCCCCCGGCGGGCGCGGTCGCCGTGCCGGTCGACGGGTTCTACGACGACCTGGCCGACCGCGGCTACCACTACGGACCGGCGTTCCGCGGTGTCCGGGCGGCGTGGCGGGACGGCGAGGTCGTCCACGCCGAGGTCGCGCTGCCGGAGGACGCGGACGTCTCCGGGTTCGGCCTGCACCCGGCGCTGCTGGACGCCGCTTTGCACGCGGCGGGCCTGGCGAGCGCCGCGGACGGGGTCCGGTTGCCGTTCGGCTGGACCGGAGTGCGCCTGCACGCGACCGGTGCGCGGTCGGCGCGGGTCCGGCTGTCCCCTGTCGGACCGGACTCGATCGCCGTCCTGCTCACCGACGACACCGGCCGACCGGTCGCGTCGGTGGCGTCCCTGGTCGTCCGCCCGGTCGACCCCGCCGCGCTCGGCGGCTCCCGGACCGGCACGTCCGCGCTGTTCGGCGTCGACCTCGTGCCGGTCGGGCTGCCCGCCGCGCCGGAGTCGCGGCCGTGGGTGGCGCTCGGCGAGGACGGCTCCGGGCTGGGCCTCGACCCGGTGACCGCCGAGGTGCTGGCGGCCTCCCCCGACGGCGTCACCACCGCGCTGTGGACGTGCCCGCCGGGCGAGGTCGAGGAGGTCGTCGCCGAGGCGCTGGCGGTCGTGCGGGCGTGGACGGCCGAACCGGCCCTCGACGGCGTCCGGCTGGTGGTGCTGACCCGTGCCGACCAGCTCGCCCACCGCGCGGTCGCCGGACTGCTGCGCACCGCGCGCGCCGAGCACCCCGACCGGGTCCGGCACGTCGACGTGGACGACCACCCGGACACCCGCCGCGCGCTGGCCGCCGCCGTGGCGGCCGAGCACCCGGAACTGGTGGTGCGCGGTGGGTCCGCGGCGGTCCCGCGGATGGTGCGCGCCGCCGACGTGCCCGTGCTGGGCGAGCCCGACGACGGTCCGTGGCGGCTGTCGCTGACCATCCGCGGCGAGCTGGACAGCCTGTCGCTGACGGCGTGCCCGGAGGTGCTGCGGCCGTTGGCGGCGGGTGAGGTGCGGGTCGCCGTGCGGGCGGGCGGGCTCAACTTCCGCGACGTGCTGCTGGCGCTGGGGATGGTGCCCGACGACGAGCGGCCGCCGGTCGGCGAGGGTTCCGGCGTGGTGCTGGAGGTCGGTCCTGAGGTCACCGGGCTGGCGCCGGGCGACCGGGTCATGGGCCTGTTCTCCAGCGGTGTCGGGCCGGTGGCGGTCACCGACCGCAGGCTGGTGGCGCCGATGCCGAAGGGGCTGTCGTTCGCGCAGGCCGCCGGGGTGCCGGTCGTCTACCTCACGGCGTTCTACGGCCTGGCGGACCTGGCCGGGCTGCGGGCGGGCGAGTCGCTGCTGCTGCACGCGGCCACCGGCGGTGTCGGCTTCGCCGCGCTCCAGCTCGCCCGGCACTGGGGCGTCGAGGTGTTCGCCACCGCGAGCTCCGGCAAGCGGGACGTGCTGCGGGCGGCGGGCTTCGACGACGACCACCTGGCCGACTCCCGCTCCCTCGGCTACGCCGCGCACTTCGGCGCGGTCACCGGAGGGCGGGGTGTGGACGTGGTGCTCAACTCGCTGGCGCACGAGCACGTGGAGGAGTCGCTGGCGCTGCTGCCGCGCGGCGGCCGGTTCCTGGAGATGGGCAAGACCGACATCCGCGACCCGGAGGAGGTCGCGCGGGCGCACGCCGGGGTGCGGTACCGCGCGTTCGACGTGCTCGACGCGGGCCCGGAGCGGATCGGCGCGATGCTGGACGAGATCCGGGAGCTGTTCGACCAGGGCGCGCTGACCCCGATGCCGGTCACCGCCTGGGACATCCACCGGGCGCCGGAGGCCTTCCGGTACCTCAGCCAGGCCCGGCACGTCGGCAAGGTCGTCCTCACCGTGCCCACCGCACCCGATCCGGACGGGACGGTGCTGGTCACCGGCGGGACCGGGGTGCTCGGAGCGCTGGTCGCGCGGCACCTCGTCGAACGCCGGGGCGTGCGGCGGCTGCTGCTGACCAGCAGGCGCGGGCCGGACGCCGAGGGCGCGGCCGAGCTGACCGCGCGGCTGCGGGCGGCCGGTGCCGAGGTGTCCGTGGTCGCCTGCGACGTGGCGGACCGGGCAGCGGTGGCCGACCTCGTCGCGTCGGCGCACCGGCTCACCGGTGTGGTGCACGCGGCGGGCGTGATCGACGACGGCCTGCTGGAAGCGCTGACGCCCCAACAGCTCGACGCGGTGCTGCGGGCCAAGGCCAGGTCGGCGGCGCACCTGCACGAGCTGACCCGCGACCTGGACCTGTCCTCGTTCCTGCTGTTCTCCTCGCTGGCTGGGGTCCTCGGCAACGCGGGGCAGGGCGGGTACGCGGCGGCGAACGCCTACCTCGACGGCCTGGCCGAGCACCGGCGGGCGCTGGGGCTGCCCGGCACCTCGATCGCGTGGGGCCTGTGGGCCCGGACCAGCGCGATGACCGGACACCTGACCGGAGCGGACCTCGACCGGCTGGACCGGATGGGGATGGCCGCGATCGACGACGAGCAGGGCCTGGCGCTGTTCGACGCCGCGCTGGACCTGCACCGGCACCTGGTGGTCGCCGCACCGGTCGACGCCGCCCGGTTCCGGGCGACCGGGCGGGCGGTGCCGGACGTGCTGTCGGCGCTGGCCCCCTCGTCGGCCACCCGGAGGCGGGTCGCCGAGTCGACCACGACCGCCTCGCGGATCGACCGGCTCGTCGTGCTGCCCGCGCCGCAACGGCGCAAGGCGGTGCTGGAGCTGGTCCGCGAGTCGGCGGCGGTCGTGCTCGGCCACGGCGCGGCGAGCGCGATCGACGGCGACCGGGCGTTCAAGGAGCTCGGGTTCGACTCGCTCACGGCGGTCGAGCTGCGCAACCGGCTGGCCAACGCCATCGGCGTCCGGCTGCCCGCGACGGTCGTGTTCGACCACCCGACGCCCGCGGTGCTGGCCGGGTTCGTGGACGGCCTGCTGGTCCCCGAGCAGGAGGCGACCGCGCGGTCGGTCGTCGCGGAGCTGGAGCGCCTGCCCGTCGAGCAGCTCGACGAGGTCGAGCGCGACCTGCTCACCGCGCGGCTGCAGGACCTGCTGCGGGTGCTCACGACGCGGGCCGTGGACGAGCGGGACCTGACCGCCGCGTCCGACGACGAGATCTTCGACTTCATCGACAGCGAACTCGGCACGTCTTGACCGAGCCGTGCGAACGAAGGGGCTGAGCCCGGATGTCCAACGCCACTGAGGAGAAGCTCCGCGAGTACCTGAAGCGGGTCACCACCGACCTGCAGCGGGCACGGCGGGAACTCCGCGACGTCGAGGCCGACGCGCACGAGCCGATCGCGATCGTCGGCATGGGCGGCCGCTTCCCCGGCGGCGCCCGGTCGCCGGAGGGGTTGTGGGAGCTGGTCCGGGACGGCCGCGACGCCATCACGGAGTTCCCGGCAGGCCGCGGCTGGGACGTGGACCGGCTGACCGATCCCGACCCGGAGACGCCGGGCACGACCTACGTGACGCGGGGCGGGTTCCTGCACGACGCGGACCTGTTCGACGCGGAGTTCTTCGGGATCAGCCCCCGCGAGGCCGAGGCGACCGAACCGCAGCAGCGGCTGCTGCTGGAGACCGCGTGGGAGGCGCTGGAGGACGCCAGGATCGACCCGACGTCGGTGCGCGGCAGCGCGGGCGGGGTGTTCGTCGGCGTGATCGCGCAGGAGTACGCGACCCGTCCCGGTGAGACGCCCGCCGAGCTGGAGGGCTACCTGCTGACCGGCAGCACCACCAGCGTCGCGTCCGGGCGGCTGTCCTACACGTTCGGGCTGGAGGGCCCGGCGGTCACGATCGACACGGCGTGCTCGTCGTCGCTGGTGGCCATCCACCTCGCGGTGCAGTCGCTGCGCCGCGGCGAGAGCTCGTTCGCGCTGGCGGGCGGGGCGACCGTGATGGCGAGCCCGAGCCTGTTCGTCGAGTTCTCCCGCCAGCGGGGCCTGTCCCCGGACGGCCGCTGCCGGTCGATGAGCGCCTCCGCCGACGGCACCGGCTTCGCCGAGGGCGTGGGGGTGCTGGTGCTGGAGCGGCTCTCCGACGCCGAACGGCTCGGGCACCGCGTGCACGCCGTCATCCGCGGGTCGGCGGTGAACCAGGACGGCGCGTCCAACGGCCTCACCGCGCCCAACGGGCCGTCGCAGGAACGGGTGATCCGGGCGGCGCTCGCCGACGCCCGGCTGTCCACCTCGGACGTGGACGCCGTCGAGGCGCACGGCACCGGCACCACCCTCGGCGACCCCATCGAGGCCCAGGCCCTGCTCGCGACCTACGGCCAGGGGCGGACCGAGCCGCTGCGGCTCGGGTCGGTCAAGTCCAACATCGGGCACGCCCAGGCCGCGGCGGGCGTCGCCGGGGTGATCAAGATGGTCATGGCGATGCGGGCGGGCGAGTACCCCGTGACCCTGCACGCGGACGACCCGACGCCGGAGGTCGACTGGTCGGCGGGCGCGGTCGTGCTGTCGACCGCGCCCGAGGCCTGGCCGGAGGGCGACCGGCCGCGCCGGGCGGGCGTGTCGTCGTTCGGGGTGAGCGGCACCAACGCGCACGTGATCCTCGAACAGGCGCCCGCGGCGGTGCCCGAGGCCTGCGACCCGGTGGACGGTGTCCTGCCCTGGCTGCTGTCCGCCCGCACGGAACCCGCGCTGGCCGAGGTCGCCGACCGGCTGCGGTCCGGAGTGGACGGTGGCGCCGCCGAGGTCGCCTGGTCGCTGGCGACCACCCGCGCGGCGTTCGACCACCGGGCGGTGGTGCTGGACCGCGCCGGGCTGGACGCGGTCGCCTCCGGCACCCCCTCACCGGGCGCGGTGACCGGGTCCGCGACGCCGGGCGGGCTCGCGTTCCTGTTCTCCGGCCAAGGCAGTCAACGCGTCGGCATGGGACGGGAGCTGCACAAGTCGCAGCCGGTGTTCGCCGCCGCGTTCGACGAGGTCTGCGCCGAGCTCGACCGGCACCTCGACCACCCGCTCGCGACCGCGGTCTTCGAGCGCGAGGACCTGCTCCACCAGACCGCTTACACCCAGCCCGCCCTGTTCGCGGTCGAGGTCGCCCTGCACCGGCTGGTCACCCACCACGGCGTCACACCGGACGTCCTCATCGGACACTCGATCGGCGAGCTGACCGCCGCCCACCTCGCGGGCGTGCTGTCGTTGACCGACGCCGCCACGCTGGTGTGCGCGCGGGCCAGGCTGATGCAGGCGCTGCCCGGCGGCGGAGCCATGGTCGCCCTCCAGGCCACCGAGGCCGAGGTCCGCGAATGGCTGGTCCCCGGCGCCGACATCGCCGGCCTCAACGCCCCCGACAACACCGTCGTCTCCGGAGACGAGCAGGCCGTCCTCGCCGTCGCCGACCACTGCCGGGAAGCAGGCCGCAAGACCACCCGACTCACCGTCAGCCACGCCTTCCACTCCCACCACCTCGACCCCATGCTCGACGAGCTCACCGCCGTCGCCGAGACGCTGACCCACAACGCACCGCGCGTCCCGGTCGTGTCCAACGTGACCGGCGAGCTGGTCGACGCCTACACCCCCGACTACTGGGCCCGCCAGGCCCGCGGCGCCGTCCGCTACCACGACGGCGTCACCACCCTGACCGCGCTCGGCGTCACCAAGGCCGTCGAACTCGGCCCCAGCGCCACCCTGAGCGCCCTCACCCCGGACAGCACTCCCCTGCTGCGCAAGGGGAAGCCCGAGGACGAGTCGTACCTCACCGCGCTCGCCCGGCTGCACGTGCGCGGTGTCGCCGTCGACTGGACCGCCTACCTCCCGGAGGCCGCGACCGTCGACCTGCCCGGCTACCCGTTCCAGCGCGAGCGGTACTGGCTGCGCAAGCCCGCGGGCGGCGTGCCGGAGGACCTCGGGCTGGCCGGGCACGACCACGCCCTGCTCACCGCCGTGGTGCGCCCGGCGGACGGCGACACGCTGCTGCTGACCGGCGCGCTGTCGCTCGGCACGCACCCGTGGCTGGCCGACCACGCGATCGGCGGAACGGTGCTGCTGCCCGGCACCGCGCTGCTGGACCTGGCGATCAGCGCCGGGGACGCGGTCGGGTGCGCGGCGGTCGAGGAGCTGACCCTGGAGCAGCCGCTGGTGGTGCCCGCGACCGGCACGACCCGGTTGCAGGTCGGGGTCGGCGCGGCGGACGAGTCCGGCGCGCGGAGCGTGACCGTGCACTCGCGCCGCGACGGGGAGGACTGGACCAGGCACGCGAGCGGTCGCCTCGGCCCGGTCGCGACCGTCGAGCGGGACGACCTGGCCACCTGGCCGCCGACCGGGGCGGATCCCGTCGCGGTGGAGGACTTCTACTCCGGTCTGGCCGACCTCGGGTACGGCTACGGGCCCGCCTTCCGCGGGCTGACCGCGGCCTGGCGGTCCGGCGCGGACGTCTACGCCGAGGTCGCGCTGCCCGCCGACCATCACGGCGAGGTGACGGGCCACGGCCTGCACCCGGCGCTGCTCGACGCCGCCCTGCACTCCGTCGCACTGTCCACCACGGACTCCACGGCCGAGTCCGTCCGACTGCCGTTCAGCTGGAGCGGCGTCACCCTGCACGCCGCCGGGGCGACCGCGCTGCGGGTCCGCCTCTCCCCCGCCGGCAAGGACGCGGTGGCGCTGCTGCTGGCCGACGACTCGGGCAGGCCGGTCGCCTCCGTGGCGTCGCTGGTGCTGCGCACCGCCCGTGCGGGTGCCCTCACCACCGCGGGTGCCCGCCCGCACGAGCTGGAGTGGGTGGCCGTCCCCCTCGACGCCGCCGACGCGCCCGCGCCGACCGTGGTCGAGCTGACCGGCACGGCGGACGTGGTCGCGTCGACGCACGAGCTGACCACCCGCGCGCTGGACGTGGTGCGGGACTGGATGTCCGGCGACGGCGGCACGCTGGTCGTCGTCACCAGGTCCGCCGAGGCCGCGCTGCCCGGCGACCGGGTCGACGACCTCGCCGCCGCGGCCGCCCGCGGCCTGGTGCGCTCGGCGCAGTCCGAGCACCCCGGCCGCGTCGTGCTGGTCGACGTGGACGGGACCGACGAGTCCGCCGCGGCGCTCCCGGCGGCGGCCGCGGCCGGCGAGCGGGAGCTGGTGCTGCGCCGGGGATCCGCCTACCGGCCGCAGCTGGCCCGCGGCACGGGCCGGGACGTGCTGGACCGGCCGTCGCAGGACGCGTGGCGGCTCGACGCGACCGGCGCGGGCACCCTCGACGGGCTCGCGCTCGTCCCGCACCCGGAACCGGGGCTCGCACCCGACGAGGTGCGGATCGCCGTGCGGGCGGCGGGGCTGAACTTCCGCGACGTGCTGATCGCGCTGGGCGTGTACCCCGGTGAGGCCCTGATCGGCAGCGAGGGCTCCGGTGTCGTCGTGGAGGTCGGCGCCGCGGTGGCGGACCTGGCGCCCGGCGACGAGGTCATGGGGCTGCTCGCGGGCGGTGTGGGGCCGACGTCGGTCACCACCCGCGCGCTGGTCACCCGGATCCCGGCGGGCTGGTCGTTCGCCACGGCCGCGTCCGTCCCGATCGTGTTCCTCACCGCCTACTACAGCCTCGTGGACCTCGCCGACCTGCGGCCGGGCGAGTCGGTGCTGGTGCACTCCGCCGCCGGTGGCGTCGGCATGGCCGCCGTCCAGCTCGCCCGGCACCTCGGCGCCGAGGTGTACGGCACGGCGAGCACCCCCAAGTGGCCGGTGCTGCGCGAGTGCGGCCTGGACGGCGACCGACTGGCGAACTCCCGGACGGTCGGCTTCGAGGACGAGTTCCGGCGGGCGACCGGTGGACGCGGCTTCGACGTCGTGCTGGACGCGCTGGCGGGCGAGTTCGTCGACGCCTCGCTGCGGCTGCTGCCGCGCGGCGGCCGGTTCCTGGAGATGGGCAAGACCGACATCCGCGACCCCGAGGAGGTCGCCAGGACCCACGCCGGGGTGCGCTACCGCGCGTTCGACCTGATGGAGGCGGGCGGCCCGCGGATCCAGGAGATGCTGCTGGCGCTGGTGGAGCTGTTCGACCGGGGTGTGCTGGAGCCGCTGCCCGTCACGACGTGGGACGTGCGGCGCGCGCCGGAGGCGTTCCGGTTCCTCGGGCAGGCCAAGCACGTCGGCAAGGTCGTGATGACCGTGCCCGCCTCCGCCGACGGGACGGTGGTGGTCACCGGCGGCACCGGTGCGCTGGGCGCGAAGCTCGCCCGGCACCTGGTGCGCGACCGCGGTGTGCGGGACCTGCTGCTGGTCAGCCGAAGCGGGGGCGGGGACGACCTGGCGGCCGAGCTGACCGGCCTCGGCGCGCGGGTGCGGGTCGCCGCGTGCGACGTGGCCGACCGCGACGCCCTCGCCCGGCTGCTGGCGGGTGAGCGGGTCGCGGGCGTGGTGCACGCGGCCGGTGTGCTCGACGACGGGCTGCTGGCCTCGCTGACCCCGGACCGGCTGGCGGCGGTGCTGCGCCCGAAGGTCGACGCCGCGTGGCACCTGCACGACCTCGTGGGCGACGTGGCGTCGTTCGTGCTGTTCTCCTCGATCGCGGGCGTCGCGGGCAACGCGGGCCAGGCGTCCTACGCGGCGGCGAACTCGTTCCTCGACGCGCTGGCCCACCACCGCCGCTCGCGCGGACTGGCCGCGACCTCGCTGGCGTGGGGTCCGTGGGCGGGCGACGGGATGGCGACCGGGTCCGCGCGGCGGTGGGACCGCGGCGCGGTGCGGGCGCTGTCCGACGCCGAGGGCCTTGCCCTGTTCGACGCGGCGACCGAGTCCGGCCGGGCCGTGCCGGTGCCGGTGCGGCTGGACCCGAACGCCCGTGACGCCGCGGACTTCCCGCTGCTGCGCGGGCTGCGCAAGGCCCCGGCCCGGCGCGCGGTGGTCGCGGGCGGGTCGGCGGACCGGCTCGCGGGCCTGTCCGGGAGCGACCTCGACCAGGCCGTGCTCGACCTCGTCCGCGCGCAGGCCGCGCTCGTGCTGGGCCACAGCGGCCCGGAGGCGATCGTGCCCGCCCGCGCGTTCACCGACAGCGGGTTCGACTCGCTGACCGGGGTCGAGCTGCGCAACCGGCTGGCCGAGGTGACCGGGCTGTGGCTGCCCACGACGCTGGTGTTCGACCACCCGAACCCCGTGGAGCTGGCCGCGTACCTGCGCGCGGAGCTCGGCGGCGGCGCGGCCGCGGCCGAGTCGACCGACGCTCCGACCGCGGTGGACGACGACCCCGTCGTGATCATCGGCATGGCGTGCCGCTACCCCGGCGGCGTCACGTCGCCGGAGGAGCTGTGGCGGCTGGTGGTCGACGGGACCGACGCGATCGGCGCGTTCCCGGTCAACCGCGGCTGGGACGTCGACGGGCTGTTCGCCGACGACCCCGACACCCCCGGCAGGTCCTACGTGCGGACCGGCGGCTTCGTGCACGACGCCGACGAGTTCGACCCCGACTTCTTCGGCATCAACCCGCGCGAGGCCACCGCGCTCGACCCGCAGCAGCGACTGCTGCTGGAGACCTCGTGGGAGGCGGTCGAACGGGCGGGCATCGACCCGAGGGCGCTCGCGGGCACGGCGACCGGCGTGTACGCCGGGGTCATCGCGGCGGACTACGCCTCGCGGCTGCCGAAGGTGCCCGACGACGTGGAGGGCTACCTGTCGACCGGCAACACCACCAGCGTCGCCTCCGGCCGGATCTCCTACACCCTCGGCCTGCGCGGTCCGGCGATCACCGTCGACACCGCCTGCTCGTCGTCGCTGGTGGCGATCCACCTCGCGGCGGGCGCGCTGCGGCGCGGCGAGTGCGACCTCGCGCTCGCGGGCGGCGTGACGATCATGCCCAGCCCGCTGAACTTCGTGGAGTTCTCCCGCCAGCGGGCGCTGTCGCCCGACGGGCGGTGCAAGGCGTTCTCCGCCGACGCGGACGGCACCGGCTGGGGTGAGGGCGCGGGTGTGCTGCTGCTCGCGCGCCTGTCCGACGCCGTGCGTGAGGGACGCGAGGTGCTGGCCGTGGTGCGCGGCTCGGCGGTGAACCAGGACGGCGCGAGCAACGGTCTGACCGCGCCGAACGGGCCGTCGCAGCAGCGGGTGATCCGGGCGGCGCTGGCCGACGCCGGACTGTCCACCTCGGACGTCGACGCCGTCGAGGCGCACGGCACCGGGACCGCGCTCGGCGACCCGATCGAGGCGCAGGCCCTGCTCGCCACCTACGGTCGGGGCAGGCCCGCCGACCGGCCGCTGCTCCTCGGGTCGGTCAAGTCCAACATCGGGCACACGCTCGCCGCCGCCGGGGTCGCGGGCGTGATCAAGATGGTGCAGGCCATGCGGCACGGCGAGCTCCCGCGCACCCTGCACGTCGCCGAGCCGACCCCCGAGGTCGACTGGTCGGCGGGTGCCGTCGACCTGCTGACCGAGGCCCGGCCGTGGCCGGACCTGGACCGGCCGCGCCGGTCGGCCGTCTCGTCGTTCGGCATCAGCGGCACCAACGCGCACGTGCTGCTGGAACAGGCGCCCGCACCCGTGCCCGCCGCCGTTCCCGGTCCGCACACCGGTCCGGTGCCGGTCGTGCTGTCCGGCCGGGGCGCGGCCGCCCTGCGGGACCAGGCCGTGCGGCTGCGCGACCTCGTCGCCGCGACGACCCCGGACCTGGCCGACCTGGCGTGGTCGCTGGTCACGACCCGGTCGTCCTTCGAGGACCGGGCGGCCGTGGTCGCCGCCGACGTCGACGGCCTGTTCGCCGGGCTGGACGCGCTGGTCGCCGGGCGGCCCGCGGCGAACCTGGTGCGGGGCAGGGCGAAGGACCACTCCGGCGTCGTGTTCGTCTTCCCCGGCCAGGGTTCGCAGTGGGCGGGCATGGCCGTCGAGCTGGCCGCCGCGTCGCCGGTGTTCGCCGAGCGCCTCGCCGAGTGCGCGGCGGCCCTGTCGTCCTTCGTGGACTGGTCGCTGCCCGACGTGCTGCGCGGCGCGGAGGGCGCCCCGTCGCTAGACCGGGTCGACGTGGTGCAGCCCGCGCTGTTCGCGGTCATGGTGTCCCTGGCCGCGCTCTGGCGGGCCCACGGCGTCGAGCCCGCGGCCGTCGTCGGCCACTCGCAGGGCGAGATCGCGGCGGCCTGCGTCGCCGGGGCGCTGTCGCTGTCCGACGCCGCCCGCGTGGTCGCGCTGCGCAGCAGGATCATCGGTCGGCGGATGGCCGGTGCGGGCGGCATGGGCTCCGTACCGCTGCCCGTCGACGAGGTCCGCGAGCTGATCGGACCGTGGGCCGGACGGCTGGACGTCGCCGCGGTGAACGGGCCGCGCTCCACGGTCGTCTCGGGTGACGCCGACGCCGTGGCGGAGTTCCTGGCCGCCTGCGTCGACCAGGACGTCCGGGCGCGGCGCGTGCAGGTGGACTACGCCTCGCACTCCCCGCACGTGGACGGGATCCGCGACGAGCTCTTGGCCGCGCTGGCCGACATCACACCGCGACCCGCGCGGGTGCCGTTCCACTCCACGGTGACCGGCGAGCCGGTCGACGGCTCGGAGCTGGACGCGGCCTACTGGTTCCGCAACCTGCGCGAGCCCGTCCGGCTGGAGCCCGTGGTGACCGGGCTGGCCGAGCAGGGCTTCGGCGTCCTCGTCGAGTGCAGCCCGCACCCCGTGCTCGCGGTCGGCGTCCAGGAGACGGTCGACGCGGCCGGGTCCGGCGCGGGTGTGGTCGGCTCGCTGCGCCGCGACGACGGCGGGCCGGACCGGTTCCTGCTGTCGCTGGGCCAGGCCCACGCCCACGGCGCCCCGCTGGACCTGACCGGCCCGCTGGGCGTGCGGCGGCGGGTCGCGCTGCCCACCTACCGGTTCCAGCGCGAGCGCTACTGGCTGGAGTCCGCCGAGACGCCCGCCGACGCCACCGGACTCGGTCTCACCCGCGCCGGGCACCCGCTGCTCGGCGCGAGCATCGACCTGCCCGACGGCCGCGGCCACGTCGCGACCGCCCTGCTGTCCACCCGGACCCACCCCTGGCTGCTCGACCACGCGCTGGCGGGAGCCGTCCTGCTGCCCGGTGCCGCGCTGGTCGAGCTCGCGCGGCACGTCGGCGCCCAGGTCGGCTGCCCGGTGGTGGCCGAGCTCGCCCTGGAGGCACCCCTGGTGCTCGGCGACGAGGCCGTGCGGCTCCAGGTCACCGCGGGCGAGGACGACGGGTCCGGCCGGCGGCGGGTGGACGTGCACTCGCACGCCGACGGCGACTGGGTCCGGCACGCGACCGGTGTGCTGACCGGGTCGGGCGCCGAGGTCACGCCGTTCGCGTGGCCACCGGCCGGGGCGGAGCCGGTCGACGTGACCGGTCGCTACGACGAGCTGCGCGCACTGGGCTACGAGTACGGCCCGGCGTTCCAGGGCCTGCGGTCGCTGCTGCGGTCCGGTGACGACCTGTTCGCCGAGGTGTCGGTGCCGGTCGGGCCGGGTCACGACGTGCACCCGGCGCTGCTGGACGCGTGCCTGCACGCGCTGGTGCCCACCGACGCCGACACCGTGCGGGTGCCGTTCGAGTGGCGCGACCTCCAGGTGCACCAGGCCGGGGCGTCCCGGCTGCGGGTCCGGTTGTCGCCGGTGGCGGGTGACGCGGAGGCGGTGTCGCTCACCGCGGTCGACGAGTCCGGCGCGCCGGTCGTGTCGGTCGGGTCGATCGCCGTCCGGCCGATGCCCGCCGAGGTGCTGCTCACCCTGCGCGCCGACGACCGCGCGCTGTTCGCGGTGGACTGGGCACCCGTGCCCGCGCAGGCCACCGCGGCCGCGCCGAGGACCCGCCTGGTCGGCCCGGACCCGTTCGGCCTGGGGCCCGCCGACGCCGAGGACCCGGACTGGCTGGTGCTGCCGGTCCACGGCGGTGCCCAGGGCCCGGCCGCGGTGCGGGACCGGACCGCGGCGGTGCTCCGCGCCGTGCGGGAGCTGTTGGCGGGCCCGCCCGAGACCCGGCTCGCCATCGTCACCAGGGGCGCGGTCGCCGCGGTCGACGGCGACACCGTGCCCGACGTCGCCGCGGCGGCCGCGTGGGGCCTGGCGCGCTCCGCGCAGTCGGAGCACCCCGACCGCGTCCTGCTCGTCGACCTCGACGGCACCACCGGCTCGCTGGCGGCGGCACTCGCCTCCGACGAACCGCAGCTGGCCGTCCGCGCCGGACGGCTGCACGCGCCCCGGCTGGTCCGCCGCGCACCGGCCGCCACCGCGGTGGCGGGCCTGGACCCGGAGGCCGCGGTGCTGGTCACCGGCGCGTCCGGCGCGCTCGGGACCCTGGTCGCCCGCAGGCTGGTGACCGACCACGGAGCGCGGAACCTGGTGCTGGCGAACAGGAGCGGCGGTGGCGCGGAGCTCGCCGCCGAGCTGACCGCGTTGGGCGCACGGGTGCGCGTCGCCGCGTGCGACGTGGCCGACCGCGCCCAGGTGGCCGCGCTGGTGGAGTCCGCGGGGCCGCTCACGGCCGTCGTCCACCTGGCCGGGGCGCTGGACGACGCGACCATCGCGTCGCTGACCCCGGACCGGCTGGACACCGCGCTGGCCCCGAAGGCCGACGGAGCCTGGCACCTGCACGAGCTGACCGCCGGGCACGACCTGGCCGCGTTCGTGCTGTTCTCCTCGGCGGCCGGCGTGCTCGGCACGCCCGGTCAGGGCGGGTACGCGGCGGCCAACGCGTTCCTCGACGGGCTCGCCGCGCACCGCCGGGCGGCCGGCCTGCCCGGCACGTCGCTGGCGTGGGGCCTGTGGGCGCGCACGTCCGGCCTGACCGCCGGGCTCGGCGCGGTCGAGCTGTCCCGCCTGGCCAGGGGCGGCGCGCGGGCGATGACCGACGAGGAGGGCCTGGACCTGTTCGACCGGGCGTTGCGGGAGGACCCGGTGACCGCGGTCGCCGCGGCGCTCGACCTGCCCGCGCTGCGGTCGGCCGCCGCCGCCGGGGTCCTGGCCCCGCTGTTCCGGTCGCTGGTCCGGGTGCCCGCACGGGCCGTGGACCCGGCGTTCGCGGACCTGCCGGGGCGGCTGGCCGGGCTGCCCGCGGACGAGCGGGGCGAACTGGTGCTCGACCTCGTGCGCGGCACGGTCGCCGCGGTGCTCGGCCACCGGTCGGCCGACGCGGTCGAGCCCGACCAGGCGTTCAAGGACCTCGGGTTCGACTCGCTCACGGGCGTGGAGCTGCGCAACCGGCTCAACGCGGCCACCGGGCTGCGGCTGTCCGCGACGCTCGTCTTCGACCACCCGACGCCCGCCGCCATCGCGGTGAGGATCACCGAGGCGCTCACCCCCGCGGAGCCCGACCCGGCGGCGGCGATCCTCGCCGAGCTCGACCGGCTCGACGGCGCGCTGGCCGCGCTGTCCGAAGAGGACGGTGGGCGGGAGCTCATCGCCAAGCGGCTCGGCGGGATCCTCGCCGCGCTCGACACCGGGCCCGAGGACCCGGACGACTTCGTGGACCGCCTCGACGCGGCGTCCGCGAGCGACGTCCTCGCATTCATCGACCAGGAGTTCGGCCGGAGGCCCGCATGACGGACGAGGACAGGCTTGTCGACTACCTGAAGCGGGTCACCGCGGAGCTGCACCGCACCCGCAGGAAGCTGCACGACCTCGAGGACGCCGAACCCGAGCCGATCGCGGTCGTCGGGCTCGGCTGCCGCTTCCCCGGCGGCGTGCGGACACCGGAGGACCTGTGGCGGCTGGTCGCCGACGGCGGTGACGCGATCGGCGCGTTCCCCACCGACCGGGGCTGGGACCTCGCGGGCCTGTACGACCCGGACCCCGACCAGCCGGGCACCTGCTACGCCACCGAGGGCGGGTTCCTCTACGACGT
Source organism: Umezawaea tangerina (assembly GCF_003002815.1). Classification (GTDB taxonomy): domain Bacteria; phylum Actinomycetota; class Actinomycetes; order Mycobacteriales; family Pseudonocardiaceae; genus Umezawaea; species Umezawaea tangerina. Next base: position 232,876 of record NZ_PVTF01000015.1, read on the forward strand.
CGACCGGTTCGACCCGGCGTTCTTCGGACTCGGCCCGCGCGAGGCGACCGCGATGGACCCGCAGCAGCGGCAGCTGCTGGAGGTCGCGTGGGAGACCTTCGAGCACGCGGGCGTCGACCCGCACTCGCTGCGCGGCAGCAGGACCGGGGTGTTCGCGGGCGTGATGTACGGCGACTACGCGACCCGGCTCGGCTCGGCACCGCCGGAGTACGAGGCGTTCCTCGGCAGCGGCAGCGCGACGAGCGTGGTGTCCGGCCGGGTCGCCTACACGTTCGGGCTGGAGGGCCCGGCGCTGACCGTCGACACCGCGTGCTCCTCGTCGCTGGTCACCCTGCACCTGGCGGCCCGGTCGCTGCGCGACGGCGAGTCCGACCTCGCGCTCGCGGGCGGCGTCACCGTGCTCGCCTCGCCCTCGGTGTTCACCGACTTCAGCAGGCAGCGCGGCCTCGCGCCGAACGGGCGGTGCAAGCCGTTCTCCGCCGCCGCCGACGGCACCGGGTTCGGCGAGGGCGTCGGACTCGTGCTGCTGCAACGGCTCTCCGACGCCCGGCGCGACGGACGCCGGGTGCTCGGGCTGCTGCGCGGCAGCGCGGTGAACCAGGACGGCGCGAGCAACGGCCTCACCGCCCCCAACGGGCCGTCGCAGGAACGGGTCATCCGCGCAGCCCTGGCCGACGCCCGGCTGTCCGCCTCGGACGTCCAGCTCGTCGAGGCGCACGGCACCGGAACGTCGCTCGGCGACCCGATCGAGGCGCAGGCGCTGCTGGCGACCTACGGCCAGGACCGGTCCGAGCCGCTGCGGCTGGGCTCGGTCAAGTCGAACATCGGCCACACGCAGGCCGCGGCGGGGATCGCGGGCGTGATCAAGGTAGTGCTGGCCATGGACCACGGCGTCATGCCGCCGACCCTGCACGCCGAGATCCCCTCGCCGCACGTCGACTGGACCGCGGGCCGGGTCGAGCTGCTCACCAAGGCCCGCCCGTGGGTGGCCGCGGGACCGCGCCGGGCAGCCGTGTCCTCGTTCGGCATCAGCGGCACCAACGCGCACGTGGTCCTGGAGGAGGCACCCGTCGCGGACTCCCCCGCGGTCGGCACGCGGGCCGTGGTGCCCTGGGTCGTGTCCGGCCGCACCGAGAACGCCGTGCGCGCCAACGCCGAGCGGTGGTGCAGGCACCTGGCGGACCGGCCGGACGTCGACCCCGCCGACGTCGCCGCGACGGCGGCCGCGCGCACCAGGTTCGAGCACCGGGCGGTCGTCGTCGCGGGCGACCGGGACGGCCTGCTGCGCGGTCTGCGCGCGGTGGCGGCCGGCGACGCCGCGCCGGACGTCGTCCGCGGCCGGGCCGGGCGGGGGCGGACCGCGTTCCTGTTCACCGGCCAGGGCAGCCAGCGGCTGGGCATGGGCCGCGAGCTGCACGAAGCGGAACCGGTGTTCGCCGCGGCGCTCGACGCCGTCATGGCCGAACTGGACCCGCGGCTGCCGCGGCCGCTGCTGGACGTCCTGTTCGCGGCGCCGCGGTCGCCGGACGCGGCGCTGCTGGACCAGACCCTCTACACGCAGGCGTCGCTGTTCGCGGTCGAGGTCGCGCTCTACCGGCTGGTCGAGCACCGGGGGCTGCGGCCGGACCACCTGATCGGCCACTCCGTCGGCGAGCTGGCCGCGGCCCACGTCGCGGGCGTCCTGTCGCTGCCCGACGCGTGCGCGCTCGTCGCGGGACGCGCCCGGCTCATGCAGTCGGTGCCCGCGGGCGGCGCGATGGTCGCGGTCGCGGCGGGCGCGGACGAGGTGCTCGCGTCGCTGCCCGCCTCCGGCCGGGTGTCGGTCGCCGCCGTCAACGGCCCGGCCGCCACCGTGATCTCCGGCGACGCCGACGGGACGGCCGAGGTCGCCGCGCACTGGCGCCGCCTCGGCGTGAAGACCAAGCGGCTGCGGGTCAGCCACGCGTTCCACTCGCACCACATGGACCCCGTGCTGGCCGAGTTCCGCGACATCGCCGCCGGGCTGTCCTACGGGGAGCCGTCGGTGCCGGTCATGTCCAACCTCACCGGGGGGCAGGCCACCGCCGAGCAGCTGCGGTCGCCGGACTACTGGGTGGACCACGTGCGGCAGGCCGTCCGGTTCGCCGACGGCGTGCGGCGGCTGGCCGACCTCGGCGTCGACCGGTTCGTGGAGATCGGCCCCGGCACCGTGCTGTCCGGCATGGTGCGCGACTGCCTCGGCGACGGGCCGCTGCTCGCGCCCGCGCTGCCCGGCGGGCGCGGCGAGGTCGCGTCGGTGACCCACGCGGTCGCCGCCGCGCACACCCGCGGCGCGGACGTCGACTGGTCCGCGCTGCTCGGCGGGCACGACCGGCGGACCGACCTGCCGCCGTACGCGTTCGCGCGCGGCCGGTTCTGGCTGCACGACACCGGGGAGCGCGCCGGACCCGCCGCCCGGCTGTGGTCCGCGGTCGACAGCGCCGACCCGACCGCGCTCGCCGCCGTGCTCGGCGCGGGCGACGACCTGCTCGAACCGCTGCGCGCGGTGCTGCCCGCGCTGACCGCGTGGCGGCAGGCCAACGCGGTCGCGCCGGTCGCGGCGGAGCAGCCGGTCGACGACGTGGCGGGCCCGGACCCGGCCGAGCTGCGCGCCCGGCTGCTCGGACTGGACGACGCCGAGGCCGAGGCGCTGCTGCTGGACCTGGTGCGGACGCGGACCGCGCTGGTGCTGGGCCTGGCCGCGGTCGACGCCGTGGACGTCGACACCGGGTTCCTCAACATCGGCATGACCTCGTTCACGGCGCTGGAGCTGCGCAACGGGGTGGTCGCGCTGACCGGCGTCGAGCTGTCCGCGGTGGTGCTCATGGACAACCCGACCCCGCGCGGCCTGGTGGCGCTGCTGCGGGCCGAGCTCGTCGGCCGAGCCGACGCCACGCCGGTGCTTTAGAGCCGGCCAAGGTTCGTTTTAGCCGCCCCGCCCACGATGTGACCGACATCCGCCCTGCGGACGCGCCACGCGCCCTCGGCGAACGACGAAGGAGCCAGAGATGGCCGAGCACGGCACGTTCGAACCCCCAGACACCGTCGAGGAGCTGGCCTCCCGCTGGAGCGTCTACCAGCCGTGGTTGCAGCACGACCCCGTGACGCCGTGGAACCGGATGCGCGACGCGTCGCCGCCGATCGTGCGGTCCGACGAGCTGGGCGGCTACTGGATCCTCACCCGCTACGAGGACATCGAGTGGGCCGCGAAGAACCCCGACGTGTTCTCCAGCGCGCAGATCGGCATCCCGCACCGGGACATCTTCGAGACCAAGCAGATCCCGATCCAGCTCGACGGCGACGAGCACCGGATGTGGCGCCAGACGCTCTCGGTGCTGTTCAACCCGGCCGTGGTCAACCACTTCGACCCGCTGATCCGGCAGGCGACCTCCGAGGCGATCGACAAGGTCGTCGAGAAGGGGCGCTGCGAGTTCATCGAGGAGATCGCGGTCACGCTGCCCGCCGAGACGTTCCTGATCACCTTCGGGATCGGGCGGGAGTACCTGCAGCCGCTGCTGGACCACAAGACGTGGCTGCGCAAGGAGGGCATCCCCAACGCGCGCACCGACGCCGACATCCACGCGGCCAACAAACCGCTCTGGAACTTCTTCCGCGACGCGGTCGACCGGCGCGAGGCCGAGGGGACCGAGGGCAGGCTGGACGTGTTCAGCAGGCTGCTCACCACGAAGTTCGACGACCGGCCGCTGACCAGGGACGAGATGGTCAACGCCGCGTTCGTGTCGATGCTCGCCGCGCTCGACACCACCACCGCCGCGCTCGGCCTGGCGTTCCTGCACCTCGCCGAGCACCCCGAGGTGCAGCGGCGGGTGGTGGCCTCGCCGGACAACGTGCCCGCGATCGTGGAGGAGCTGATCCGCCACGAGCCGGTGTCCTCGACGGGTCGGGTCGTGACCCGCGACGTCGAGCGGCACGGCGTGACGATGCGCGCGGGCGACCGCGTGCTGCTGTCGTGGGGCATGTCCGGGCGCGACCCCGACGTGTTCGACCGGCCCGACGAGGTCGACTTCGACCGCGGCTCGACCCGCCACCTCGGTTTCGGCATCGGCCCGCACCGCTGCCTCGGCATGCACGTCGCGCGCAAGGTCATGCGGACCGCCATCGAGGAGTGGCACGCGCGCGTCCCCGGCTACCGGCTCGTCGAGGGCAGCACGCCGGTGCACCACTACTCCCCCGCCCGCGGCATCGCCTCACTGGAACTGGAGTGGGAATCATGACCACCCGACCGGACACCGACACCCTGCGGATCAAGGTCGACGGGGGCGTGTGCATGGGCCACGCCATGTGCAACGCCCTCGCGCCCGAGGTGTACGAGGTCGACGACGCCGGGTTCAACCGGATGGGCGAGTTCGAGCTCGACCCGGCCGGGCGCGGCGCCGCCGAACGGGGCGCCTCCGCGTGCCCGGAGCGCGCGATCTCCTTCCCCCGCAGCGGTCCCACCGCGGGCTGACCACACCGCACCCACCAGGACGGCCTCTCCCATGACCGACGACCGATTCCCGTTCCCCGACGGCCCGCTGTCGACCCAGCCGCCCGAGTACGCCCGCCGCCGCGAGACGTGCCCGATGTCCGACGTGACCACGCCGACCGGCGACCCGGCCGTCCTGGTGCTGAAGTACCACGACGTCGAGGCGGTCATGCGGGACCGGAGGTTCAGCCGCGACCTGTCCGCACCGGGCACACCGCGGCTGTTCCCGAGCAACCTGCTGTCCGACGACCCCGACTTCCTGATGAACATGCACGGCGAGGACCACCGGCGGCTGCGCCGGATCGTCGCGTCGGCGTTCACCCCGCGCCGCGCCGAGCAGTGGCGGCCCGAGGTCAGGCGGATCGCCGACGACCTGCTCGACCGCGTCGAGGCCGAGGGTCCGCCCGCGGACCTGATGGCCGCGCTGTCCTACCAGCTGCCGGTGCGGGTGATCTGCCGCCAGCTGGGCGTGCCGGACGAGGAGGGCGACAAGTTCCAGGGCTGGGTGGCCGCGTTCCTGTCGGTGTCCGGCATGTCGATGGCCGAGCGCGAGGTGGCGGCGGGCGAGTTCACCGGCTACGTCGAGGAGCTGGTCCGCAGGCACCGGACGGCCCCCGGTGACGACCTGGTGGACCAGATCGTCAACGCCCGCGACGAGGAGGACCGGCTCACCGAGGCCGAGCTCGTCTCGTTGGTGCGCGGCCTGATCGTCGGCGGCAACGAGACGGTGGCGAACTCGCTGAGCCGGTGCGTGCTGACGCTGCTGAGCCACCGAGGGCTGTGGGACGACCTGGTGCGCGACCGCTCGGACCTGCCCGCCGCGGTCGAGGAGCTGCTGCGGGTCAACCCTCCCGGCCGGATCGGGCTGCTGCGGGTGGCCACCGAGGACGTCGAGCTGCCGTCCGGGACGGTCAGGGCGGGCCAGGCGGTCATCTCGCCGCTGATCGCCGCGGGCCACGACCCCGAGGTGTTCCCCGAGCCCGACCGGATCGTGCTCGGCCGGGAGCCGCAGACGCTCCAGTTCGGCGCGGGGCCCCACTTCTGCCTCGGGGTGCACTTGGCGCGGGTGGAGCTGCAGGAGGCGCTCAGCGCGCTGATGGACCGGTTCCCCGGTCTGGAGCTGACCGCGCCGCCCGAGGACCTGCCGTGGAACCGCGGCGGCTACGGCATCACGCTGAGCAGCCTCCCGGTCCGCTGGTGATCCACTCTTGCTAAACCGGAGATAGTCTCCGTATAGTTCGTGGGGTCGCACCCAGCACACCGGAGGAACCCGCGGATGAACGGCGAACGGCTCGACCTCGGCCGAGTCGGGGTGTGGACCAACCACCTCGACACCTTCCCGATCGCCGTCGCCCTGCAGGCCGCCGTCGAACTGGAGGACCTCGGCTGCCCCGCTCTGTGGCTGACCGAGACCACCGGCCGGGAAGCGCTCACCCAGGCCTCGATCGTGCTCGGCGCCACCCGGCGGATGACGGTCGCGACCGGTGTCGCGACCATCTACGGCCGCGACCCGGTCACCATGGCCCAGGCGCAGCGCACGCTCGCCGAGGCCCACCCCGGCCGGTTCCTGCTCGGCCTCGGCGTGAGCCACCCGTGGTTCGTCGAAGAGGTGCGCGGACAGGTGTTCGGCAAGCGCGTCCCGTCCATGCGGTCCTACCTGGACCGCATGGACACCGCGTCGTTCGGGCCGCCCGACGGCGGCAAGGAGGCGCCCAGGGTGATCGGCGCGGTCGGGCCCAGGATGCTCGCCCTCGCGGCCGAGCGGACCGACGGCGCGTTCCCCTTCTGCGTCCCGGTCGAGCACACCCGCCGCACCAGGGAGCTGATGGGACCGGACGCGTTCCTGGCCGTGGAGCAGGCCGTCGTGCTGACGTCCGACCGCGAACGGGCCCGTGCGCTCGCCCGGTCCTACATCGCCGCCAGCCTCCCCAACCGCGGACCTGTCCTGGCCGACCTCGGTTACCGGCTCGAGCTCGACGGCCCCGCGGGCGACCGCCTGGTGGAGGCGCTGGTGGTGTGGGGTGGGCTCGCCGAGATCGAGGCGCGCGCGCAGGAGCACCTGGCCGCGGGCGCCGACCACGTCTGCCTGTACGTGATCGGAGCGCCGTCGGACCGACCGCCGCTGCCCGAGTGGCGCGCGCTCGCCCCCTTGTTCGGCTGACCCGAAAGGCATCACCCCGTGACCGTCGAGGACAACAAGCGGATCGTGCTGGACCTGCTGGCCAACTGGCTGGACCCCGAGCACTTCGCCGCGGTGGCGCACGACGACCTGGTGTTCGTCGTCGAGGCGGACCCGCGGCACACGCCGTTCGCGGGCGCCAAGACCAAGGAGCACATGGTCGAGACGCGCAGGCGGGCGGCGGGCAGGTTCCCCGAGGGCGTCGCGATGACCGTGCTGGGCCTGGTCGCCGAGGGCGACCAGGTCGCGGTGCGGGTGCTCGCGGAGGCCAAGGTCGCCGAGGGCGAGTACCGCAACCGCGCGCACTTCGCGTTCGAGCTGCGCGACGGCCTGATCACGAAGGTCCACGAGTACACCGACACCGCCTACCTCGCGGCCGAGCTCGCCGCCACGACCAGGCACATCTCGTCCCGCTGACCCGCTGTCCACCCCTCCGGTCGCCGTACCCCAGGCGGCGACCACGGAACGCGGCCGCCGGCCCGCTCGGGACCCGAGCGGCCGCGTTCCCCTTGTCCGGTACCGAGCCCACGACGAAGGGCCGCCTCCTCGGAGGCGGCCCTTCGTCGTGGTCGGGGTCAGCCGACGGGGTCGCCGAACCACGTCAGCAGCGCCCAGCGCAGCCCGTCGAGATCCTCACCGCCCGCGTCGGCGAACGCGACGTGCCCGTCGGGCCGCACGAGGACGACCGCCGCGCCGATCCCGGCCGCCTCCTCGTCGCGCACGACGCCGACGCGGTCCTTCCACGCCGCCGCCGTGTCGGCGACCGCGGCGCCCGGCGTGTTGTCGACCAGCGCGGCCCGACCCTCGGTCAGCACCCGCACGACCGGCGGCAGGTTCGGGATCCGCTCGCCGAGCAGCGGGTGCGCCTGCTCGCCGGGGTGCGGCAGGTCGTAGCGGGTCAGCGTCGCCGCCTGGAGCACGTGCCGGTTGGCCTCCGGCAGCTCCAGGATCTCGCCGAACAGCAGGCGCAGCGGTTCGACGCGGTCGAGCGGGTGCATCAGCGCGAGCTGGGCCAGCGCGTGCGCGCGGACGCGTTCGCCCACCGCGCGGCGTTCGATCTCGTAGCTGTCGAGCAGTCCCGGCGCAGCGCGGCCCTGCACCTCCGCGGCGAGCTTCCAGCCCAGGTTCAGCGCGTCCTGGAGGCCGGTGTTGAGGCCCTGGGTGCCCGAGATGAACAGCACGTGCGCCGCGTCGCCCGCGAGCAGCACCCGCCCCGAGCGGTACCGGTCGGCGACCGCGGTCGGGTGGCCGAAGCGGGACAGCCAGCGCACCTCGCGCAGGGTCGGCCGCTTGCCGGTCAACCGCTCGATGCTGTCGCGCAGCTCGTCCGCGGTGACCGGCTCGTCGGCGGCGGGCCCCTTGGCGCCGAACTCGATGGTCATCAGCCGCAGGGTGCCCGGCTGGAGCGGCAGGGCACCGAAGATCCCTTGTGGACGGAGGCCCGCGTCGAACGTCTCGTGGTCGTCGTCGGCGATCACGACGTCGCCGAGCAGCCCCGAGTACCCGCTGCCGTCGTCCGGCAGCGCGATCCCGGCCAACGAGCGCACCCGGCTGTCCGGACCGTCCGCGCCGACCAGGTAGGAGCCGCGCAGCGCGTACTCCGCCCCGTCCGCCGCCACGGTCACCGACACGCCGTCGGCGTCCTGCTCGAGGCCGACCAGCTCGTGGCCGCGGCGCAGGTCCACGCCGAGCTCCGCCGCGCGGTCGCGCAGCACCCGCAGCAGCTTCCACTGCGGCATGGCGAACGTCCAGTCCTGCTCGCCGACGTCGGCGAGGTCGAGCCAGAAGAACGAGAACGGCGTGCGGGGCCAGGGGAAGATGCCCTGCGCGCGCACCCGTTCGGCCAGTCCCCTGGTCTCCAGTGCCTCCAACGTCCGGCCGTGCACGGCCATGCCCTGCGAGTGCTCCGGGTCCTCGGTCGTGCGTTCCAGCACGACCACGCCCACGCCCGCGAGCCTCAGCTCGCAGGCCAGTAGCAGCCCGGTGGGCCCACCGCCCGCGACGACGACTGGATCGCTCATCGGTTCCAACTCCTGCCTGATCGACTCTTCCTTGCGGCACAAGGCTTCTGACGGTGGGTTCGGCCGAGTCGCCGCATGGCGTGGCGGTCCGCCCGGCCACCGCCGGACGGACCGCCACGATCACCTGGTCCCCGCCTACGCGGCGGCGGGCTTCTTCGTCCGGATGACGAAGAGCGCGATGAGCAGCGCGAGGCCGCTGAAGATCGCGCTGACCTGGAGCGCGCGGGACACGCCCTCGGTGAACGTCTCGTGGTCGGACGGGTCCCCGCTGAACGCGGAGTTGAACACGGTCACCAGGATCGCCAGGCCGAGCGACGCGCCGACCTGCTGCATGGCCTGGAGCAGACCGGACGCCGCGCCCGCGTTCTTGGGCTCGACGCCCGCGAGGATGGTCATGTTGAGCGGCATGAAGGACAGGCCGACACCGGCGCCGAACAGGATCGTCGGGCCGAGGATCGAGACCAGGTAGCCGCTCGTCGGGGTGATCAGCGACATCCACGCGATCGCGGCGGTGACCAGCACCATGCCGGTGATCATCACGGGTCGCGCGCCGAACTTCGGCATCAGCTTCGGCGCCCGCTTGGCGGAGAAGAACAGCACCACCGCGAGCGGGATGAACGCGATGCCCGCCTTGAGGGGGTTGAGGCCCTGGACGTCCTGGAGGTACTGCAGCAGGAAGAAGAACATGCTCGCGGTCGTGGCGGGCAGCAGGAACATGTTCACGTAGGCGGCGGCGCGGTTGCGCACCGAGAACAGCGACAGCGGCATGATCGGCTGGCTGGCCCTGGCCTCGTTGACCAGGAACACCGCCAGCAGGACCACGGCGACCACGAACGACACGATCGTCGTGGTGGCGCCCCAGCCCGCGGTCGCGGCCTTGATGAAGCCGTAGACCAGCGCGACCATGCCGGCCGTCGAGGTCAGCGCGCCCAGCACGTCGAAGCGGCCGGGGTGGCGCGGCGGCTCGGCGACGAACATCGGTGCCAGCACGACGATCGCGATGCCGATCGGCACGTTGATGAACATCACCAGCCGCCACGACCCGGCGGCCGTGAGGACACCGGAGAGGATCAGGCCCGCGGTCATGCCCAGGCCAGCGACCGTGGAGAAGATGCCCAGCGCCTTGTTGCGGTCGTCGCCCTCGGCGAAGTTCGTCGCGATCAGGGCCAGCGTGCTGGGCGCCGCGAACGCCGCGCCGACGCCCTGCAGCGCACGGGCGGCGAGCAGCAGGCCGGGTGTGGTCGCGAAGCCGCCGAGCAGCGACGCAGCGGTGAACACCGCGACCCCGACGACGAACACCCGGCGCCTGCCGAGCACGTCGCCGGTGCGGCCGCCGAGCAGCAGCAGCCCGCCGAACGCGAGGGTGTAGGCGGTGAGCACCCACGACAGGTTGGCGGCGTCGAAGCCCAGGTCGGCCTGGATGTTGGGCAGCGCCACGTTGACGATGGTCGCGTCCAGCACGACCAGCAGTTGGCAGGCGATGATCACGGCGAGGGCGATGCCCGGCCGCTTGCGCGTTTCGGGCGGCGCACCCGCCCCGGTCGAGGTCTGCGAAGCCGGCATCGACATGCCTTCCCACTCCTTGTCCGACGTCCGGGATCACCCCAGGACGAGCGATGGCAAACGGAGACTATCTCCGATTCAGGATGATACGGAGAAAGCCTCCGCTTGACAAGGGAGCCTCCCACCTGCGGATATCAGCTCGGATCGGGTTCGCCGAACCAGGTTTTCAGGGCCAGCTTCAACCCTTCCACGTCCGCGCCCGAGCGGTCGGCGAAGACCACGTGGCCGTCCGGCCGGACGAGCACGGCGACGGCGTCCAGCTCCTCCACCGGGCCGGTCCGCACCACGTCCACCCGCTCGCCCCAGCCCGCCGCGCACTCCGACGGCGCGCCGTCGTCGGTCGCGTCGAACAGCACGGCATGTCCCGACGCCAGGTGCGCCACCCCGGCCGTCCCGTCGGCCGCGGTGAACGCGGGCAGCCGCCGACCCAGCAGCGGGTGGGCGTGCCCGTCGTCGTCGCGACCGGGGTAGGACACCGGGTAGCTGATGCCGATGCCGGTGACCATGTCCGTGACGTACTTGCTGACCGGTGGCAGCCGCAGCAGCTCGGCCACCATGTCGCGCAGCGGCCCCACCCGGTCCAGCGGGTGCATCAGCGCGTCTTGGGCGCGAGTGTTCATGCACACCCGCTCGCCGACCGGTCGGCGTTCGCTCTCGTAGGTGTCCAGCAGCCCTTCGGGCGCCCACCCCCGCAGCTCCGCGGCGAGCTTCCAGCCGAGGTTCACCGCGTCCTGGATGCCCGTGTTGAGGCCCTGCCCGCTCACCGGCAGGTGGACGTGCGCCGAGTCGCCCGCCAGGAGGATCCGCCCCGACCGGTACCGGTCGGCCAGCCTGGTGGCGTTGCCGAAGCGGGACAGCCAGCGCACCTCGGCGTGGTCGAGCAGGTCGAGGTGGGACCCCGACACGCGTTCCACGACCGCCTTGAACTCCTCCAGCGTCGGCTCCACCGCGCGGCTCGTCGGCTCCACGCCGAACTCGATCGCCGTGACCCGGAACAGGCCCGGCCGCAACGGGATCACCGCGTGCATGCCCTCCTGGCGCAGGGTCGGCGGCACCCGCGTCACCACCGACGGGTCGGTGATCACGTCCGCGGTCAGACCGTCCACCGTGGACGCCGTGCCGGGGAACCCGATGCCCGCCAGCTTGCGGACCAGGCTCGCGCCGCCGTCGCAGCCCACGAGGTACTGGCCGCGCACGGTGTACTCGCCTTCCGACGACCTCACCACCACCGTCACGCCGTCCGCGTCCTGCTCCGCCGCCACCACCTCGTGCCCGCGCCGGATGTCCGCGCCCATGCCCGCGGCGCGTTCCTCCAGCAGCCGTTCGACGTGGCGCTGCGGCACCAGGAGCGGGATCAGCGACGGGTCGATCAGGTGCTGCAGCTGCAACAGCCCGAAGTTGTAGGACTGGACCCGCGGGTAGTCCGCGAACCAGTCGAGCCCGCGCTGGCCGAACACCTCGACCGACCGCGCGTGCAACGTCAACGACCTCGAGTACTCGCTGGCTTCCGGCGCCCGTTCCAGGACGATCGACGGCACACCCGCCAGGCTCAGCTCACTGGCCAGCATCAGACCGGTCGGCCCTCCGCCCGCGATGACGACTTTCCGGCTCAAGACGGCCCTCCCGACACGTGCGCGCTAGGTGTGGACCGAATCCTGCGCGGACGCCCCAAAGGACGGCTAAAACCGGAGATGGCTCGGTCTGCGAGGTAGATTCGTCGGCGACGGGCAGGGCACGACAGGAGGCCGCTGGACATGACGACGGGCACCGCCAACGGCGACCCCACCGAACGCCCGCTGCGCGCCGACGCCCGGCGCAACCGCGCCAAGCTGCTCGGCGTCGCCGCCGAGGTCTTCGCCGCCCACGGCACCGACGCCTCGCTCGACGAGATCGCGAAACGCGCCGAAGTCGGCCCCGGCACCCTCTACCGCCACTTCCCCACCCGCCAGGACCTCCTGGTCGCCCTCCTCCGAGACCGCGTCGACGCCCTGGCCACCCGCGCCACCGACCTCCTCGACTCCCCCACCCCCGACACCGCCCTCAGCACCTGGCTGGAAGCGGTCGCCCAACACGCCACCACCTACCGCGGCCTCGCAGGCGTCCTCATGGCAACCGAACACGACTCCCAATCCGACGCCCTGGCCGCCTGCCACCGCGACATGCGCACCGCAGGCGCCGCCCTCGTGGAACGCGCCAAGAAAGCCAACGCCCTACGCCAGGACGTCGCACTCTCCGAAGTCTTCCAACTCGTCAACGCCGTCGCCTGGGCCAGCGAACAAAGCGGCAACACCCCAACCCACAGCAACCGCCTGCTCACCCTCGTCCTAGAAGGCCTACGCCCCCGCTAAACCAACAAGAACCAGCACCCCCACCCCCACCTACAGCGACCACCCACCCCTCCCCGATGGGCGCAGCCCGCCAGCGCGCATCCGGCGCGGAGCGCCTGGGGCCTCGTCGGCGCCAGCCGATGCCTTGTCCGACGCGCAGCGAGGATGCAGTGTCGAGCGCAGCTCGATGCTGGCGAAGCCAGACTTCCCCTCTGCCCCCGATCCACAGCGCCCTCCTGCCCGATCTTGCTTGTCAAGACAGCTTCACCGTCTTGACAAGCAAGATCGGGCATTGAGACAATCGCGCGCCGGGGGCTGGGCTTCGCGCGGTGGGAGGGCCGGAACCGGCTTCACTAGGGGCAGGAGGACAGGGACCGGACCTCACCAGAGGCAAGAGCGCCGGACCCCAACTTCCCCAAAGGCAAACCCACCCCCACCCCCTCAGTTCACCGCCGCCATGAACCGCGCCAACTCCGCCCGAGACCTCAAGTGCAACTTCCGATAGATCTTCGTCAGGTGCACGTCCACCGTCCGCGGACTCAAGCTCAACCTCTTCGCGATCTCCCGCGTAGTAGCCCCCTCCCCCGCGATCCGAGCCACTTCCTGCTCCCGGTTTGTCAACGTCCCCAAAGCCCCACAAGGCGACTCCCGCGGCCGAGGCACCTCCCTCACCCCCTCGTCCTCCTCCCCCCGAGCCACCCCGAACCCCCGAGACACCCCAAGACCCCGAGACACCCCGAACTGCGCCGCCAACGCCCTCCCCCGCCCCACCAACATCCCCGCCAACCGGAACGACCCCGCCTCCACCGCCGCCGTGGCCGCCAGCAGGATCGCCCGCACCTGCGACGGCACCAGCCCCGCGGGTGCGAACGTCTCCGCGGCCTTCAGGTAGCAGGCCACCGCCGCGTGCCCTTCCCCCGATGCCCGCAACAGGTGTCCCCAGGCCAGTTCGCCCGCTCCTCGTTGCACCGGCCCCGGAAACGCCTCGGCCGCCAGGGCGGCCCTTTCCACCCAGGGACGGACGTCCTCGCCGCGGCCGATCGCCACCGTGGCCAACGCCTCGAAGCACGGCGCCCGCAGGAACACCGGCAGCACGGGCAGTTCCGGCCCTCCTCCCGCCTCGACCACCAACCGGCGGAACCTCTCCCCGTCGCCTTCGGCGCCTGCCGCGAACCCCAACGCCACCGACGCCGCCCAGCTCCACCCGTGCCTCGGTGACAGCTCCGCCGCCGCCCGCTCGGCCAGCCACAGCGCGTGCTGGTCGGGCGCCGCGCACAGCGCCTCGGCGGCGAGCGCCAACCCCAGCACCTCACCGGCTTCCATCCGACGCGCGTGGTCGACGGCCTCGGCCGCCAGCACCCGCGCCTCGTCCGTCCGCCCGGTCTGCCGCCGCACCCCGCTCAACCCCACCAGCAACAGCGGGAGCGCGTGCACGCGCCCGGTGCGGCGGGCGAGGGCCATCCCGCGTCTGAGGTGCCGTTCGGCGGGGTGCATCCAGCACAGCAGCGCCTCGGCCCACCCCAGGATCGCCAGGTACTCCGGGTCGCCGTCGAGCGCGTCGTCGGCCAGCCCGTCCACCAGCCGGGCGCAGGCGACCACGGTCTCCGACGCGGCGTCGACCTCACCGCCGTAGATCTGCCCCATCGCCCGCACGGCCAGCGCACCGGCCTCACCGGCGGTGTCGTGCGACCGCCGGGCCGTGTCCAGCGCGAGCGCGACCAGCTCCGGGTTCGGCGCGAGGTTCTCCACCATGGCGGAGAACGCCTGCGCGACCACCAGTCGAACGGGCAGGTCGCCGCCGGACGCGGCGTCGACCGGCTGGCCGAGGAACGCGTCCCGCAGCGCGGCCGCCGCCACCAGCCGCAGCCGCTCCGGACCCGACCTCAGCACGGGGTCCTCGACCAGGGCGTCGAGCACCTCGCGGCTCTGCTGGTGCCTGCCCGCCGCGGCCAGCGCCCGTGCGCGCAGGTCGGTCACCGCGACCAGCTCCGCGGGCTGCCCGCCCGCGGCCACCAGTGCCCGCGCCGCGATGCCGAGCCAGCGCGCCACCGCCGCGGGGTTGGTGCGCACCAACCGCTCCGCGGTCTCGCGCACCGCCTGGACGGTCTCCTCGTCGGGCACGGCCAGCGCGAGCTCGACGTGCCGGTCGACCGCGAGGCCGTCCTCGCCCTGGTCGACGTGGTACTGGAACGCCTTCAGGTGGCCCTTGCGGCGCGCGCACGGCTCGATGCCCTCGTACCGGATGTCGGCGACCACCCGGTGCCGGAACTCGAAGGCGTAGCTGGGCGACCGGGCGACCGTGCGGATCAGGTTGCGCCGGTGCAGGTCGCCGACGGCGTGGCACACGACGTCGGCGGGCAGCCCGGTGGCGTAGGCGATCCCGTTGAGGCCGAAGCGGCCGAACACCGCCCCGACGTCCGCGACGACGGCCTCCGCCGGGCTCAGCAGCGCCATCTCGGCGGTGAGCGTCGCCGACACCTCGTCCGACGGGCCACCGTCGGCCAGCACCCGCAGGTAGAGCGGGTTGCCCTCGGCCTCCTCGGTCAGCCGCGCGACCGCCGGGTCGCCGACGGCCATGCCGAGCAGGCGCGCGGCGTCGACCGGGCCGATCGGGCCGAGGTCGATCCGTTCGACGACGCCGTCCACGCAGCCGTCCGCCAGCGCGGCGGCCAGCTTCGCCGGTGCCTGCCTGCCCCGGTGCGCCAGGACGAGCAGCAGCGGAGCCCGCACGGGCTTGCGGACCAGGAACTCGATCAGCTCGACCGACTCCGGGTCGGCCCAGTGCACGTCGTCGAGCAGCAGCACCAGCCCTTGGGAGGCGCGTTCCTCCAGCAGCGCGCGGACCTGTCTGCCCACAGCGCGGATCCCACCCGCGGCACCCGCCGACGTCCCGTCCCCGGACGTCGCGGTCAGCTGGCCGAGGTCCAGCAGGTCGGCGACGCTGCCGAGGGGAACACCCTGGTCACGTCCGTCGCACCGCCACGACACCACCCCCGCGCCCGACCGCCTCGCCTGCTCCGCGAACCACGACAGGAGCCGGGACTTGCCACTTCCTGGGTCCCCGACGAGGTGGACGACCCGCGGAGCCCCCTTCCCCACCACGTCCAGCACGGAGAGCAGCCTGGCCATTTCGGGTTGCCGTATTGCCACAAATTGTCCGCGCATCAACTTCCCCAGATTATGATGCCGACGTAACCGAGACGTGAATTCATGCGTCAGCGCGCGCGATCGCCACGCCGCGATCGGCGCGGACGAGCACGCCCTATACGCCGGTTTAACCGATAACACCCCAGAAAGCCGACTCTACCGCGACTAATGGGATGCCACCACCACGCGAGGCCCACGGCAGCACGCCCGAAGCGTTGTCCGCGATGCACACGCGCGCGGCGGGCGAGCGGTTGTCGGGAATGCTCGAAAACAGGGTGCGCGGCCGACCGGTCGGTGCTACCGAACCCGACATCCCGGGCTCATCGCCCGGAAAGGGCTGGCAGGGCGGGCTCTCCACGACCCCGGCACCCAGGTCGGACCTGCCGGCCCGCCCCCACCGGCGGAATGCCCGAAGTCTCGTGACATAGATCACAGACAACGCCGGACATGTCCGGTAGATCCGATTTGGTCGCGGAATACGCGGACCGGAGAAGCCTCCGACAACCACCTACGTAGTTTCTCTAATGGCTGCTGATGCGCGGTTCGGTCAGAGTCGGGGTCGTTCCACGCGTCCATGACCCGTGCCACCACAGCCGAACCTTCTGGGGGATCGTTTGCGCTACCGACTTCTAGGACGCATCACGATAGAGGAAAACGACCGGGAAACGGTGATCAGCGCGCCGAAGATCGAGCTGCTCCTGGCCACGCTGCTAATCCGGGCGGGCCACGTGGTCGGCTTCAACCAGCTCATCGCCGAGCTCTGGGGCGAGAACCCGCCGCGTCGCGCCGACGCCGCCCTGCACGTGTACGTCTCGCAGCTGCGGAAGCTGCTGCGCGGCGACCACGACCGCCCGAGCCCGCTGGTCACGCGTGCTCCGGGCTACCTGCTGCACGTCGACGAGGAACGCGACATCACCAGGTTCCAGCGCCGCCTCGCCACCGGCCGAGCCCTGCACCGGCACGGCCGCCACGCCGAGGCCGACGCCGAGCTGACCGCCGCGCTGGACCTCTGGCACGGTCCCGCGCTGGGCGACGTCCAGGGCAACGGTCCCGTCATCCGCGGCTTCGCGGCGTCCGCGGAGGAGGCGCGGCTCGAGTGCCTGGAGCTCCGGATCGACACGAGACTCGCGATGGGCGGGCACCGCATGGTCGTCGGCGACCTGTACGGGCTCATCTCCGAGTACCCGCTGCGCGAGACCTTCTACCGGCAGCTCATGCTCGCCCTCTACCAGACCGACCTCCAGGCGGACGCGCTCCGCGTCTTCCGCACGGCCCGGACCGTGCTGGACGAGGAGCTCGGCGTCTCGCCCTGCCGCAGCCTGCGCGACCTGCACCAGGCGATCCTGCGCGGCGACCGCAACCCACCCGTGCTCACCGCGCGGGCGTCCTGACCACCACCGCCCCCGACCACTGCCGTGCCCGGCACCACGCCCCGACCGCCACCGCCGGGCACGGCAGTACCCGGCCAGGTGTGAACCGGGTGCCACGGGTGTAACCGCACCCATGCCCACCACACCCGCCGAGCCAGAGGGCGAGCCCGACACCACGGGGCCCGCCGCACCCGACCGCGAGCTCTCCACCGACAAGTCCACCGACGAGCCCGCGGTCCTCACCCCGGCCACCGAGGACCCGGAGTAGCGCGACAGGGCCCGGACGCTCTTGGGGCGTCCGGGCCCTGTGCCATGTCCCGCCGCGCGGTCGGAACCCGCGGGCAGGTTCAGTCGAGGACCGCGGTGGCCTCGACCTCGACCATGAGGTCCGGTTCGGCCAGTGCCGCGACGCCGATCCCGGTGAGCGGCGCGGCGGGCGTGACACCCAGCTTCGCCGCGGCGCGGGACACGCCCTCCACGAACAGCGGCATCTTGTCCGGCGTCCAGTCGACGAGGTAGACGGTCAGCTTCGCCACGTCGGCGAAGGTGGCGCCGACCTCGGCCAGCGCGGTGCCGAGGTTGAGGTAGCACTGCTCGACCTGGGCCGCGAAGTCGCCTTCGCCGACCTTGCCGCCGTCGGCGTCGCGGGCGACCTGGCCCGCGATGAACACCAGCCGCGACCCGGTGGCGACCGACACCTGGCGGTAGAGGTCGACCTCGGGCAGTCCCGCGGGGTTCACCAGGGTGATGGTCATGCCGAGCTCCTTCGTGGTCTGGAACCCCGAACCGGGGGGATGTCCAAAACATAGCATTGCAATGCCATGTAGTCTGACCCCATGGCCAGGGCGAAGGATCCGGCGGTCCGCACGTTGCTCGTCGAACGGGCCGCGCACATGCTCCGCACCCGCGAGCCGGTCACCCTGCGCTCACTGGTGGCCGGGACGTCCGTGTCGACGATGGCCGTCTACACCCACTTCGGCGGCATGGACGGCCTGTGGCAGGCCCTGCGCCAGGAGGGCTTTACCCGGCTCGCCGCCGGGTTCGCCGGGGTGACCGCGACCGGGGACCCCGTGCGGGACCTCACCGCGCTGGTCGTCGCCTACCTGGCCAACGCCCTGGACCACCCCGACCTGTACCGGGTCATGTTCGACGCGGACTTCGACCTGGAGGACCTCAAGGCGGCGGACGCGACCCTGGAGCACCTGGTCCAGGCCGCCCTGCGCGGCCGGACCGCGGGCCGCTTCCGCGCCGACGTCGTCCCGCTCGACCTGGCGACGCAGAGCTGGTCCATCGGCCACGGGCTGGCGTCGTTGGTCGCCACCGGACCCCTGCCGCGCCAGGCGCTCGACCACGGCCTCCCCCTGCTCACCGGGCTGTTCGTGGGCGCAGGCGACCAGCCCGCACGGTGCCGAACCTCCGTGGAACAAGGCTGGAAGCTGCCACCGCCGAGGCGGCGCGACCAGTAGGACCACCGAACGCCTGCGCCCCAAGCGCTCCACAGTCGACCCGTCTCCCACGGACGTCCACAATGGACTGTCCACAAGGGATGCTCCATCGCCGTTGACCTTGAGGGATCGGTCGGACCCCACTAGGGTCGGGTGAACCTGTACCGAAGGGGGCACCCACAGTGACCTTCTGGGACTTCGTGGCCGACCGGTGGAATCGGCTGGTGGGTGAAGCGCTCCTGCACGTCAGCGCGGTGGTGCAGTGCACCGTCCTGGCCGCCGCGATCGGCGTCGGCATCGGGATCGCGGTGCACCGCAGCCCGCTGGGCTCGGCCGTCGCCACGGCGCTGACCAGCGCGATCCTCACCATCCCCTCGTTCGCCCTGCTCGGCCTGCTGATCCCGGTCCTCGGCCTCGGCGCCCCGCCGACCGTGGTGGCGCTGGTGCTCTACGGCCTGCTCCCGATCGTGCGCAACACGATCGTCGGGCTCAACGGCGTGGACACCTCGGTGCGCGACGCCGCCCGCGGCATCGGGATGAGCCGCGCGGGCGTGCTGACCAGGGTCGAGCTCCGGCTGGCGTGGCCCGCGATCCTCGCGGGCGTGCGGATCTCCACCCAGATGCTGATGGGGATCGCCGCGATCGCCGCCTACGCCAGGGGACCGGGGCTCGGCGTCGAGATCTTCGCCGGGCTCACCAGGGCGGGCAGTGCCAACGCCACCAACCAGGCCATCGCCGGAACCCTCGGCATCGTCATCCTCGCGCTGCTCCTCGACGGGATCTTCGCGCTGGTCGGCCGCTACACCGTCTCCAGGGGGATCCGTGGCGAGTGAGATCGAACTCATCGACGTGACCAAGCGGTACCCCGGTACCGGGCAGCCCGCGGTGGACTCGGTCAGCATGACCATCCCAGCGGGCGAGATCGTGGTGTTCGTCGGCCCGTCGGGCTGCGGCAAGACCACCACCATGAGGATGATCAACCGGCTGATCGAGCCCACGTCGGGCCGGATCACCATCGACGGCGAGGACACGCTGTCGCTGGACCCGGACCGGTTGCGCCGCGGGATCGGCTACGCGATCCAGCAGGCGGGCCTGTTCCCGCACCTCACCGTCGGGCAGAACGTCGGGATGGTGCCGGGGCTGCTCGGCTGGGACAAGACCAGGTCGTCCGACCGCGTGGACGAGATGCTCGACCTCGTGGGCCTGGACCCCGGCGACTTCCGCGACCGCTACCCGCGCCAGCTCTCCGGCGGTCAGCAGCAGCGCGTCGGCGTGGCCAGGGCGTTGGCGGCCGACCCGCCGGTGCTGCTCATGGACGAGCCGTTCGGCGCGGTCGACCCGATCACCCGCGGCAACCTCCAGGACGAGCTGATGCGGCTGCAGGCCGAGCTGCGCAAGACGATCGTGTTCGTCACGCACGACTTCGGCGAGGCGGTCAAGCTCGGCGACCGGATCGCCGTGCTGGGCCCGCAGTCGCGGATCCTCCAGTACGACACACCGGAGCAGATCCTCGCCAACCCCGCCGACGACACCGTCGCCGGGTTCATCGGGGCAGGCGCGTCGCTCAAGCAGCTGACCCTGCTGCGGGTGCGCGAGGTGGAGCTGAGCAAGGCGGTCACCGCCTCGGTCACCGACGACCCGGCCGACATCCGCGCCAAGCTCACCGAGGCGGGGCGCGGGTTCGCGCTGCTGCTCGACGACCGCGGCAGGCCGGTCAGCTGGGTGCACGCCCGCACGCCCGGCAGGCCGACCCCGGTCGGCGACTCGGTGACGCTGCAGTCGACGTTGCAGGACGCCCTGGAGGCGATCCTCACCGAGGGCGGCGCCGCCGTGGTCACCGGGTCGCGCGGCGAGTACGTCGGCCTGGTCGAGATCGACACCGTGATGAGCACCGTGCGCAGGCTGCGCGAGGAGGCGGGCGCGTGACGGCCGCGGTCGCGCGGCAGCAGCAGCGGTCCGACCGGCTGCGGCTGCTGGTGCAGCCGATCGCCGTGGTGGTGCTGGTCTGCGGTGTGCTGGTGTGGGCGTTCGCCCAGGACCTCGACTCCATCGAGAAGCAGAGCCTCACCGCCTCCTCGCTGCTGTCGGCGACGTGGGACCACCTGGTGATCAGCTTCGTGGTGACCGCGCTCGTGCTCGTCGTGGCGGTCCCCCTCGGGGTGGTGCTGACCCGCCCGTGGGCGCGGCGCGTAGCCCCGGTGTTCCTCGGCATCGCCACGATCGGCCAGGCCTCCCCCGCCATCGGCGTGCTCGTGCTGTTCTTCCTCGCCACCGGCCTGGAAGGACTGTGGGCGGCGGTCCTGCCGATCGCCTTCTACACACTGCTCCCGGTGCTGCGCAACACGATGGTGGGCCTGCAGGGCGTCGACCCGGCGCTGATCGACGCGGGACGCGGCATCGGCATGTCGACCGGGGCGGTGCTGCGCCGGATCGAGCTACCGCTGGCCGTCCCGCTGATCCTGGCCGGGCTGCGCACCGCGCTGGTGCTCGCGGTCGGCGTGGCCACGCTCGCGGTGTTCGTGAACGGCGGCGGCCTCGGCCTGCTGATCGACACCGGCTACAAGCTCGCCCGCTTCCCAGTGCTCATCACCGGTGCCGTGCTGGCCGTCGGCCTCGCGCTGCTGGTGGACTGGCTGGGCGCGGTCGCCGAGACCTACCTGGGACCGAAGGGGCTGCGATGAGCGGGACCGCGCGACGACTGGCCGTGCTGGCCGCCGTGACCGGGCTGCTCGCGTCCGGATGTGGCCTGGAGACCACGTTCGCGCTGCCGTTCGACGTGGCACCGGGCTCGATCACCCCCGAGCCGGAGCTGGACGGCGTCGGCGTCGCGGTGGGGTCCAAGGACTTCACCGAGAACCAGGTGCTCGGCTACATCGCCGAGGTCGCGCTCACCGCGGCCGGTGCGGAGATCCGGGACATGACGAACATCCAGGGCTCCAACAGCTCCCGGCAGGCCCTGCTCACCGGCGACATCGACCTGTCGTGGGACTACACCGGCACGGGCTGGATCAGCTACCTCGGCAACACCGACCCCGTCCCCGACGAGAAGGCCCAGTACGAGGCCGTCCGCGACGCCGACCTGGCCGCGAACAAGCTGCGGTGGCTGGACTACTCGGCCGTGAACAACACCTACGCGTTCGCCGTGACCAAGGAGTTCGCGCAGGCCAACAACCTCAAGACGACCTCGGACATGGCGGCGCTGGTGCGCGACTCCCCCGACAAGGGCGTCTTCTGCCTGGAGACGGAGTTCATCAGCCGCAACGACGGGTTCCCCGGCGTGGCCGCGGCCTACGGGTTCGACGCGAAAGCCGTGCAGGTCAAGACCTTCGGGTCCGGCACGATCTACACGGCGACGTCGACCGGGTCGTGCAACTTCGGCGAGGTGTTCACCACCGACGGGCGGATCCTCGCCCTGGACCTGGTGGTCCTGGAGGACGACAAGAAGTTCTTCCCGCAGTACAACGCCACGATCGTGATGCGGGACGAGTTCGCCGCGGCGCACCCGCGGATCGCGAAGATCATGGCGCCGGTGGTGGCGAAGCTGGACAACGAGACGATCCGGAAGCTGAACGCCGAGGTGGACGTGGACGGGCGGGATCCGGCGGTGGTGGCGCGGGACTGGATGGTGCGGGAGGGGTTCGTGGCGTTGCCGTCTTAGCTCTGCCGCGGTTCCCGGTTCGGTTCCTGGTTCTTGGTTTGTGGTTCTTGGTTTGTGGTTCTGGCCATCCGGATGGGGGGCATCGGCCGGTTGGCTGATGTTGGGTGGGGGCGGGGGCGGGAGGCTGCTGGGCATGTCCACGACTTCTGTTGGTTCCAGGTCGGTTCGTGCCGGGTCGGTTGTGGCTTCGCTTGCCAGGGCGGCGGGTGGGGCGCTGGTCGCCGGGTTGTTCGTCGGTGCGCTCACGAACGTGCTGCAAGGTGTGTTGCCCGATGAGTTGCAGGCGTTGTCGAACTCGGGGTCGGTGTGGGTCGCGGTGGCGTTCGCCGTGGGGGCGGTGGTGATCGTGCCGCGGGTGGCGGTGGTGGCCGGGGGTGCCGCGGAGGTGGGGGCGGTGGTCGGGTACTACGCCTACGCGGAGTTCGTGCGGGACGGGATGGGGGAACTCACCTACCCCCTGTTCTGGTTGGTGATGGGGATGGTGGCCGGGCCGGTGTTCGGGGTGGCCGGGGCGTGGTGGCGCAGCGGGGTGGGGTGGCGGAGGGTGGCCGGGCCCGCGATGTTGGGCGGGGTGTTCGGGATGGACGCGCTCTGGTACCAGTTCGTGTTGGGGTACCACGGGAACGCGATCGGGTACGGGGTGGTGGCGGTGCTGATCCCGGTGGTGTTGGGGGCGACGTTGAGGTTGCGGTTGGTGGGGGTTGGGGTGGCTGCGGTGTTGGCGGGGGTGGCGTTGGGTGGGTTGTGGGTGGTGTCGGAGGTGCCGGTGTGGTTGGGGTCTGGGCGGTGAGGGGTTGGACCCGGTGCCCTGTTGGGTCGTTTTGTGCTGGGCGGAGTTCCTTGGTGCCCACCTGTGGGAAGCCCGGCCCCCGGCGCGCGATTGTCTCAATGCCCGATCTTCGTTGTCAAGACGATAAAGCCATCTTGACAACGAAGATCGGGCAGGAGGGCGCTGTGGATCGGGGGCAGAGGGGAAGTCTGGCTTCGCCAACATCAGGCTGCGCCTGACTCAAGCATCGAGCTTCGCTCGACAAGGCATCCTCGGCTGCGCCGTTGGACCAAGCATCCGCGCTTCGCGGCGGACAGGGCATCCTTGCTGCGCGGCGGACAAGGCCCCAGGCGCTCCGCGCCGGATGCGTGCTGGCGGGCTTCGCCCGGCGGGGGGATCCTCGGCTGCGCCGTCGGACAGGGCATCCTCGCTGCGCGTCGGACAAGGCGGGCGGGCGCTCCGCGCCGGGTGCGAGGTGGCGGCTGCGCCGGTCTGGGCGGGGGTGCTGTTGTGTTGGCTGGTGACTGTATGACGCAGCCCGGCTTCGCTGGTGCGGAGCCGGGCTGCTTTGGGGTTTGGCTGTTCGTTAGTCGTTGCCTGCTTCCAGGGCGGCGTGGTCGAGGAGTTCGTCGTCTGCGACCTCGCCGCGGGAGGCGATGGCTTCGGCGCCGCCGTCTGGCATGGTGCCGATGAGTTCAGTGGAGGTGACCTGGGCTGCGCTGATGAGGGCGGACTGCCTGCTGCCGACCATGCCGAAGCCGGCGTACAGCTCGAGCTTGGCGCGGGAGTCGGCGATGTCGAGGTTGCGCATGGTGAGCTGGCCGATGCGGTCGACGGGGCCGAAGGCGGAGTCCTCGGTGCGTTCCATGGAGAGCTTGTCGGGGTGGTAGCTGAACGAGGGGCCGGTGGTGTCGAGGATGGAGTAGTCCTCGCCGCGGCGGAGGCGGAGGGTGACCTCGCCGGTGACGGCGGTGCCGACCCAGCGCTGGAGGGCCTCGCGCATCATGAGGGCCTGGGGGTCGAGCCAGCGGCCCTCGTACATGAGCCTGCCGAGCTTGCGGCCGTCGTTGTGGTAGGCGGCGAGGGTGTCCTCGTTGTGGATGGCGTTGACGAGGCGTTCGTAGGCGGCGTGCAGCAGGGCCATGCCGGGAGCCTCGTAGACGCCGCGGCTCTTGGCCTCGATGATGCGGTTCTCGATCTGGTCGGACATGCCGAGACCGTGGCGACCGCCGATGGCGTTGGCCTCCAGCACCAGGTCGACCGGGGAGCCGAACTCCTTGCCGTTGATGGCGACGGGGCGGCCCTGGTCGAAGCCGATCGAGACGTCCTCGGCGGCGATCTCGACAGCCGGGTCCCAGAAGCGGACGCCCATGATGGGGTCGACGAGCTCGATGCCGGTGTCGAGGTTCTCCAGCGCCTTGGCCTCGTGGGTGGCGCCCCAGATGTTGGCGTCGGTGGAGTACGCCTTCTCGGTGCTGGAGCGGTAGGGCAGGTCGCGGGTCTGCAACCACTCGGACATCTCGGTGCGGCCGCCGAGCTCACCGACGAAAGCGGCGTCCAGCCACGGCTTGTAGATCCGCAGGGACGGGTTGGCGAGCAGGCCGTAGCGGTAGAACCGCTCGATGTCGTTGCCCTTGTAGGTGGAGCCGTCGCCCCAGATCTGCACGTCGTCGTCCAACATGGCCCGCACCAGCATGGTGCCGGTCACCGCGCGGCCCAGCGGCGTGGTGTTGAAGTACGTGCGACCACCGGTCCTGATGTGGAACGCGCCGCAGGCCAGCGCCGCGAGCCCTTCCTCCACCAGAGCCGCGCGGCAGTCGACGAGCCGGGCGATCTCCGCGCCGTACAGCTCGGCGCGGTCCGGGACCGACGCGATGTCGGGCTCGTCGTACTGACCGATGTCGGCCGTGTACGTGCACGGCACCGCGCCCTTCTCACGCATCCACGCGACCGCCACCGAGGTGTCGAGGCCACCGGAGAAGGCAATGCCGACGCGCTCGCCGGCGGGGAGGGAAGTGAGGACTTTGGACACGACGTAGATTATGCACGACTCTGCATGATCATACAAACCCGAGTTCCGAACGGGTGATCCCGACCATCGATCAGGCCCGCGACCAGCACGAACGCCCGCCGGTCGCACTTCGGCGCGACCGGCGGGCAGCTCCGCTCAGACGGCGGGTTCCGGACAGGTGACCGAGCGGACCCAGTCGCGGTAGGCCGACACGTCGACGTAGCTGGACACCCGCACGCCGGTCTCGGTGTCCCGACCACCGCCGCTGGTCACGCCTGCCACGCGCCAGCCGTGCGGGGTCCTGGTCAGCGCGGGGCTGCCGGAGTCACCGGCCAGCGAGCCGCGGTCGGGGTCCTGGAAGCACAGGTACTGCTTCTCGCCGCGGTCGCACGCCGCCGACGGGTCGACCGGGAGCGTGACCTCCCGCAGGCGGACCGGCAGGTCGAGGCACTCGGCGGTGTCGCAGGTGTACCCCCACCCGAGCGCGCGCATCGGCGAGCCCGCGGCGGGCGACTCCGTCGCGAGGTCCGCGGGCCGGGCCGAGACCGGGTGGTCCAGCTCCATCAGCACCAGGTCGACGCCGCCGCACGTGTGGGCGACCGGGTCGCACCCGGTTCCGGGGTACGGGCGCCTGCCCACCACGGTGGCGACCTCTCCCCCACCGGTCCGGTCGAGACTCCCGACGCGCACCCGCAGGTCGGGGCCCGCCAGCGTGCAGTGGAACGCGGTCAGCACCCAGCGCGGGGCGACCAGGGTGCCACCGCAGGTGTGCCCGCCGTCGGGCAGCTGCACGGACGCGATCCACGACAACGGCGTCCCGACCTCGCCGCCGCCGATGATCGCCCCGGCCTGACCGGGCAGCAGGACCGAGCCCACCAGCGCGAGCACCGCGGCGAACACCCCGCGACGACGGGCGGGGCGTTCGTTGTTGTTGTCTGCCACCAGTTCTCCTCTGTTCACACCGGACGTGGTCGGGAGCGGACGCTAGTGATCGCGCCGTTCGGGCCGCGTTCGACGGGAGACCGGGCTTCATATGCGGTTCGAACAGGCCGCTTGCTACGTTCGCCGACCATGCGGGTGCTGGTGGTGGAGGACGAGGAGTACCTGGCGCGGGTGATCCAGATAGGACTGCGGCGGCACGAGATGGCGGCGGACGTCGTGCACGACGGCGCCACCGCGCTGGAAAGCCTGGCGGTCAACGACTACGACGTGGTGGTGCTCGACCGCGACCTGCCGGGGGTGCACGGCGACGAGGTGTGCCGGAGGCTCGTCGCGCTCAGGCCGGACTGCCGCGTCGTGATGCTCACCGCGGCGGGACGGTTGGCGGACAAGGTCGAAGGGCTCGGCATGGGTGCCGACGACTACCTCGCCAAGCCGTTCGACTTCCCCGAGCTGGTCGCCAGGCTGCGCGCCGTGCACCGCCGCAACCGCCAGGCCCACGCCCCGGTGCTGGTCTTCGCCGACATCGCGTTCGACACCCACCGCCGCCGGGTCACCCGAGCGGGGCGGGAGATCCCGTTGGCACCGAAGGAGATGGCGGTCCTGGAGCTCCTGATGCGCGCCGAGGGCGGTGTCCTGTCCAGCGAGCAGCTGCTGGAGAAGGCCTGGGACGACAACGCCGACCCGTTCACCAACGCCGTCCGCCTCGTCATCCACACCCTGCGCAGGAAGCTGGGCGAGCCGCGGGTCGTGCACACCGCGATCAGCGCCGGGTACTGCCTGCGGGCCCCGTGACCGGGTTCGGGATCCGCACCCGCCTGCTCCTGGGTTTCGTGGTCGCGCTCGTCGTCGCGGGTGGACTGGTGGTCGCCGTCGTCTACGTCGGCATCCGCTTCGTGCCGACCTACGAGCTCGTACCGGCGCACCCGATCGGCGACGAAATCCCGTCGGCGGGCGCCTCCCCGGAGGGGCGGGCGACCACGATGACCACGATCGCCCTGCGCAGCAAGCAGGACGTCTGGAGCATGGTGCTCGCCACCTCCGCCGTCGGGATGCTGCTGGTGGTGGTCGTCGGGCTGGTGGCCGGACGGCTCGTGGTGCGGCGCCTGCTCGCCCCGCTGGGGGCGATCAGCCGGGTCGCGGCGGCGACGGCGACCGGCGACCTGGAGCAGCGCGTCAACGCGGGCGGACCGCCCGACGAGCTGAGGGACCTCGCCGACACGTTCGACTCGATGCTCGACGAGCTCCAGGAGCTGTTCGCCGCGCACCGGCGGTTCGCCGCCAACGCCTCCCACGAGCTGCTCACCCCGTTGGCCACCACCAGGAGCATCCTCCAGGTGGCGATGAGCGGCGGGTCGGCCGAGGAGCTGGCCGAGCTGGCCCCGATGCTGCTGGCGACGAACGAGCGCAACATCACCATCGTGACCGCGCTGCTCCAGCTCGCGGGCGCCGAGCACGAACGGCCCGACGCCGAGCTGGTGGACCTCGGCGACCTCGTCCGCCTGGTCGCGGCCGACCACACCGCCACCGCGCAGGAGCGCGACGTGCGCCTGCACGTCGACCGGGACCAGGAGTGCACGGTCACCGGCAGCACCCCGCTGCTGCGCCAGCTGGTCCACAACCTGCTCGACAACGCGCTCACCTACAACGTGCCCGGCGGGCAGGTCGACCTCTCCGTCCGCCACGACCGGGACTCCGTGGTCCTGGAGGTCCGCAACACCGGGCCGCTGGTCACACCGGGCACCACCGACCGGCTGTTCGAGCCGTTCTACCGGGCCGAGCGGTCGCGGATCCGCAGCGGCAGCTCCGGCCACGGGCTGGGGCTCGCCATCGTCCGTTCGATCGTCCACGCCCACCAGGGCGGCGCGACGGCCGTCGGCAACGCGGGCGGTGGGCTGACCGTGCGGGTCGAGCTCCCCCGGTCCGTCCACGACGGGCTCACAGCGCGAACAGCAGGGCGGCGCTGAGCAGGACGACGACGGCCGTGGCGAAGTGGATGCCGAAGGCCACCGCCTTGGTGCCTCCGTTGCGCAGGACGATCACGGTGTCCCCCAGCGGCGCGAGGGCGACGACGAGCATGAACCAGGCGGCGGCGTGGGCGCCCACGAACGCGATCAGGGCCAGGCCGAGGACCCCGTAGGTGAGGTCGCGCACCCCCTTCACGGACAGGTAGGCGGCGTCGCCGTCCGGCTTGGCCGGGACGCCGTAGGCCGCGGCCGCCGCCCGCGGCACGAGGAGGAACCGGACGCCGATGAAGATGATGAACGCGTTGAGGACGACGGCGAGCCCGTAGGCGGTCCAGGTGAGCATGGTCTTCTCCGATATCTAGCGACGCTAGGAACAAGAACGACGCTAGCAGAGCGACGCCCCGTTCGCTAGCAGTGCTAGCATCACGGTCATGACGATCCAGGCGCGCCGGGAGCGCGAACGTGCCGAACGGGAGCAGCTGATCGTCGCCGCCGCGCGGCAGCTGGCCGAGTCGGAGGGCTGGGACGCGGTGACCACGCGGCGGCTGGCGCGGGAGATCGAGTACAGCCAGCCGGTGCTCTACAGCCACTTCAAGGGCAAGGACGCCATCATGGCGGCGGTCGCGGTCGAGGGCTTCACCGACCTGGCCGCCCGGTTGCACGAGGCCCGCACGTCGGCGCCCGACGCTCACCGGGCCCTCGCGGACGTGGCGGCCGCGTACGCGGAGTTCGCCGAGCGGCACCCCGCCATCTACGACGCCATGTTCACCCTCGCCGTCGACCTCCCGTTCGCCAGCCCCGACACGCCCGCGGCGCTCCAGGACGGGTTCGGCGAGCTGCGCGAGGTCATGCGGCCGCTGGTGGACGCGGGCGACCTGGAGACGCTCACCGAGACGTTCTGGAGCGGACTGCACGGGCTCATCACGCTCATGCGCGGCGGCAGGCTCCGCCCTCAGGACCACGAGCGGCGGCTGGCGCTGCTGATCGACCGCTATTCGCCGTGACCCGGTCCGCCCACGGCGGGCCGGGCCGCGCGGGTGCCCCCGGACGGCCGGTCCACCACTGCTGTCGTCACGACCCGGCGGTCGCGACCCTCGGGCGCTCCTGCCGCACCGGTGCCACCGCGCGCAGGGGCGCCGGGCGCGCGGGCCGCTTCTTCTTGGCGAGGAGGTCGTTGGGGAGGGAGAGCCTGATGACCTTGCGCCACGCGGAGGCGACCTGCTTGGGCAGCGAGCCGGTGGTGTAGGTCAGGCCGTAGCGCTCGAACAGGTTCCGCACGTGCGGCGCGATCTCCTGGTACCGGTTGCTCGGCAGGTCCGGGAACAGGTGGTGCTCGACCTGGAACGACAGGTTGCCGGTCATGATGTGCAGCAGCGGGCCGCCGCTGATGTTGGCGGAGCCCAGCATCTGGCGCAGGTACCACTCGCCGCGGGTCTCGCCCTCGATCGAGGTGCGCTCGAAGGTCTCGACGCCCTCCGGGAAGTGCCCGCACATGATCACCGAGTGCGTCCACAGGTTGCGGATCAGGTTCGCGGTGAGGTTCGCGGCCAGCGTGGTCGGCGCGGACGGGCCGGACAGCAGCGGGTGCACCACGTAGTCCTTGGCGGCCTGGCGGCGGACCTTGCGCAGGGTCGCGGCGAGGCGGGCCTTGAAGGCGGGGTCGCGCCTGCGCTTCTCGCTGCTGAGGTTCTTGCCCAGCTCCAGGTCGTAGGCGGCGATGCCGTACTGGAAGAAGATGGCGTTGACCAGGTTCCACAGCGGCTGCCCGAGGTGGGCGGGGTGCCACTTCTGCCCCTCGTCCACGCGCATGATCCCGTAGCCGAGGTCGTTGTCCTTGCCCAGGACGTTGGTGTAGGTGTGGTGCAGCTCGTTGTGCGAGTGCTTCCACTGCTCGGCGGGCGAGGCGTGGTCCCACTCCCAGGTCGTGGAGTGGATCTTCGGGTCGCGCATCCAGTCCCACTGGCCGTGCATGACGTTGTGGCCGATCTCCATGTTCTCCAGGATCTTGGCGATCGACAGCGCCGCGGTGCCCACGAACCAGGCGGGCGGGAACTTGGAGGCGAGCAGCACGGCGCGGCCGCCCATCTCGAGCACCCGCTGGGTCTTGATCACCTTGCGGATGTAGGCGGCGTCGTCCGCGCCGCGGCTCGCGATCACCTTCTCCCGCAGCGCGTCCAGCTCCCGGCCGAGGTTCTCGACGTCCTCGGGGGTCAGGTGGGCGATCGGGTTGCGGTCCTGCTTCTGGATCGTGGTCATGGCGTCCTCGAATGTTCGGGTGGGGTCAGATGCCGAGGTGGCAGGGACCCGCGGCGGCGGAGATGCACGTCTGGACGGGGATGTCGTCGCCCTCCGCGGCGGTGGTCACCACGCCGTTGCGGAGGTCCCGCACCGATCCCCCGCGCAGCGGGACGACGCAGCCGAAGCAGATGCCCATGCGGCAGCCCGACGGCATCAGCACGCCGCCTGCCTCGCCCGCGTCGAGCAGCGCGGTGGCGCCGTCGGCCTCGACGGTGACGCCGGAGTCGCCGAACGAGACCGTCCCGCCCTCGCCGACGGCGACCACGGCGGGCCGGAAGCGCTCGGTGTGCAGCAGGTCCCCGTGACCGGCCGCGTCGTAGGTGGACTGGAGTGCGTCGAGCAGCTCGTTCGGCCCGCACGCCCAGGTGTGCCTGGATGCCAGGTCCGGCACCAGCTCGGCCAGCCGCTCGGGAGTCAGCCGCCCGTCGACCTCGGTGTGCCGCTCGACCAGCCGCAGCCCGCCGCGGGCGGCGAGGCCGCGCAGCTCGGGGCCGAAGATGACGGCGTCCGGGCGCGGGGCGGAGTGGACCAGCACGACGTCGGCGAGCGAGCCCGCGGCGTCGCGGAGCATCCCCATGACGGGGGTGATCCCGCTGCCCGCGGTGACGAAGAGGGCCTTGGCGGGCCGGACGAGGGGCAGGGTGAAGTCGCCCGCCGCCTGGTCGAGGTGCACGACGGTGCCCGCCCGGACCCGGTGGACGAGGTGGCCCGACACCACGCCGCCCGGCTGGGCCTTGACCGTGATGGTGATGACGCCGTCGGGGCGCGGCGGTGAGGTCAGCGAGTAGGAGCGCCACTGCCGGACGCCGTCGACGTCCACGCCCAGGCGCACGTACTGGCCCGCGGTGTGGCCCTTCCAGCCGCGTCCCGGCCGGATGGCGATGGTCGCGGCGTCACGGGTCTCGGGCCGCACGGCCACGACGCGCCCGCGCGGGTTCGCCCCGCCGCGCAGCGGGTCGATGACCTCCCAGAAGTCGCCGGGCACCAGCGGCGTGGTCGCCAGCTCGACGAACCGGCGCGCGCGGTCGCGCAGCAGCGCGAACTGAGCCGGGGTCCGTGTTGTCGCCATGACTCCAGCGTGTCAACATCAGGAGGTAAATTCCTGTGCCTTCGACGTGAATCGAGACCAGTTCTTTGTCCTCAGCGAACAATTCGGCCGACCTGGGAGGTTTTCGCCTGCCCAGGTCGGTGGCGGCGGCGATGCGGTCCGGGCTGGCGCCGGTCGCCGAGCACACGGTCGCCGCCGTCGTCCACGAGGTGCCCGCCTACGCCGAGGTGTTCACCGGCGGGACCGGCCGGACGATCGAGCGCGCAGTCGAGCTGGCGCTGGCGGGCTTCCTGGAGCTGACCGCGGGCACGGGCGGCGCGGACGCGGGCACTCCCCTGGGCCCCGCTCTGGACGGGGCCTACGCGCTCGGCCGCGGCGAGGCGCGCAGCGGCAGGTCGATGGACGCGCTGCTGGCCGCCTACCGGGTCGGGGCGCGGATCGCGTGGCGGGAGCTGAGCGGCATCGCGGCGGCCGGCCACCTCCCGTCCGGGGAGATGGCGCGGTTCGCCGAGTTCCTGTTCGCCTACATCGACCAGCTGTCGGCGCTCAGCGTCGCCGGTCACGCCGACGAGCTCGCCACCACCGGCCGGGTCCGCGAGCACTACCTCGAACGCCTGGCGCACAGCCTGCTGACCGGCGCGAACCCCGACGACCTCGCGGCCGCGGCGGAACGGGCGAGCTGGGAGCCGCCCCGGTCGCTGACCGCGGTGATCGTCCCCGAGGCCAGGGCGCGAGGCGTGCTGGTCCGGCTCGACCCGCGCACCCTGCAGGCCGTCGAGGACGTCCCCGAGGGCCGGATGACGGTCCTGCTGGTCCCCGACGCCGAGGGCCGCTCCCGCCCGTCGCTGGTCGGCGCGCTCCTCGGCGCGGACGCGGTCGTCGGGCCCGCCCGCCCGTGGACCGGCGCGCGGTCGTCCTACCTGCGGACCCAGCGGGCCGTGCGGCTGGGCCTGCGGCCGACCGGCCGCGCTCCCCTGGACACCGAGCAGCGGCTGGCCGACCTGGTGCTGCGCTCCGACGTCGAGGCGCTCGACGACCTGCGCGCCCAGGTCCTGGCACCGCTGGACGCCCTGCGCCCCGGACCGAGGGCCAAGCTGGTGGAGACGCTGCGGTCGTGGCTGCTGCACCACGGGCGGCGCGAGGAGATCGCCGCGGACCTGTTCGTGCACCCCCAGACCGTGCGCTACCGGATGAGCCAGCTCAGGGAGGTGTACGGGTCGCGCCTGGAGGACCCGACGACCGTGCTGGAGCTGACGATCGCGCTGGGATCGGCCGACCCCGGCTGACCGCGCCCTGGCCATACGCCTCGGCGCCGAGCGCGCGCAAGACGCGTTCCGGAAGTGCACTCGGTCGTGTCCGACAACGACTCGAATGCCGTTATACCGCGAGCGGGAACGGCACGAATTCCGATAAAGAACTGCACGTCGACGCACGGGGCTCACTCGCGCAGCCGATCGACCGCCACCGCGAATTGCGTTCTAATTCTGGGGTAAATCCCCGGAGAAAAGGAACGACCATGATTCGAAGAATTGTCGCGGTGGCCGCCGCACTGGCGCTGGCCGTCGTCGTCGCCCCCTCGGCCACGGCGCAGCCGACGCCCACCATCCCCCCGGCCAGCTGCGCGGGCATCCACGCCCTGCTGCCCATCGCGGGCGACGGCAACTACACGCTCAACACCGGCACCCACATCGTCCCGGTGTACTGCCACGACATGGCGGGCACGCCGCGCGAGTACATCACCCTCGGCGCCGCCAACTTCTCCCAGTACACCGCGGGCGGCGCCGCGCCGGGGACGAACGTGCGCACCACGTTCACCCGCGTCCGGCTGAACCCGGCCACCCTGAAGGTCGACATCAACGACCTCACCTTCGCCACCTCGACCGGATCGCTCAGCCAGGGCGCCACGGTGGTCACCTCCATGCCCTACGGGGTGGCCTTCTCCTGCGACGCCTCGCCGAGCGGCGTCGGCCGCATCGACCTCACGGGCACGGCGTTCACGCTGGCCGACACCTTCCAGGTCGGCGGGTTCAACGCGTCGGGCAACGCCACCGTCAGCCCCGACAACCGCTCCGCGGACCTGACCGGCGGCGGCTACTGCGGGTGGATCAGCCCGGCGCCCTACATCTACAACCCGAGCAACCCCAGCGGCCCCGACTTCCACCTCGAGCTCGGGTGCGGCCCCTACAACCTGATCGACGTCCTGCTGGGCCGGGCCTGCGTGGTCCTTCCCTGACTCCGCCGGACCGACACGAGCCGCCGCCCCCGCGACGGCTCGTTCCGCTGCCGCGAATCAACGCGGAAAACGGGACCCCGACAATTGTCGACTCCCATTAACCAGGATCTTGGCCGACATTCTCCGACGACGGGCCGAATTCACCGTCCGGGGCCGCCAGCAATGGCGCGGACATCAGGTCGACGTAATACCCGAGCAGCTCGTGGTCGGCGGCCGAGATCGCCGGGGTGCCGATCTTGCCGCGCAGGAACCCGATGCCGGTGATGAGCGCGGCGAGCAGCTCGGCCCGCAGCTCGGCGTCGGGCCCCTCCAGGCGCGGGGCCAGCCGGTCGCCGAAGCTGTTCCGGATGCGCTCCCGGATGTGGGCGCGGACGGTGTGGTCGTTCGCCGCGGTGACCAGGGCGGAGAGGCTGCCCGTCCCCGGCTGGGTCTCCGGGCGCAGCAGCGCGCGGTGCAGCAGGGTGTGCGGCAGGTCCGCCAGCGGAGTCGTGTCGATCTCGCTCTCCGAGCCCTCCGCCCCCTCCTTCACGACCTCGGCGAACAGCTTCTCCTTCGACCCGAAGTACCGGTACACGAGCGCCTGGTTCACCCCGGCGGCCGCTGCCACGTCACGGGTGCTGGTTCCCTCGACACCGTGCTTGGCCATCAGCTCACGGGCCGCCGACAGCAGGGCGGCACGGGTGGCCGCCGCGTCCCGGCGACGCGGGGCGGTGGGCGCGGGCGGGGTGTCCAACACGGGCCTCCCGGCGTCTTCGTCGACCGACGACCGGAGTCTAGAGCAGGGACTTCCCCTTGTGGGAGCGATCACCGGAGCAGATGTAGTCGATCGTTGACCTAGCCGGGCGGCGCTCACCACCGGCCAAGTCGCCAGTTGATCGCACACGGAGGTCGTGGTGTCCGGAACGCTCACGTCGCAACCCGGTCGGCCTCGGCACGTGGCCTGCGCTGTCCAGGACCTCCCGGCGGGTATGACGAAGGCCACCGACCAAGTTGGTCGGTAAACCGACCAACTTGGTCCATACCGCCGTATGGTGGAACGCATGACCCGCCCGTTCCGGCAGCAGATCGACGAGAGCATCCTCGACCACGCCGCCGCGCTCTTCGCCCGCCAAGGCGTCGCGAAGACCTCCGTCCAGGAGGTCGCCGACGCCGTCGGCCTCTCGAAGACCGGTCTCCTGCACCACTTCCCCAGCAAGGACGCGCTGCGCGAGGCCGTGGTCGCCCAGGCGGGCGGGCTCGGCCAGCTGGCCCTCGACCAGGTCGGGGACCTGCCCCTCGGGCGTGACCGCGACCGGCGCGCGATCGAGGTGCTGGTCGACGTGGCGGTGGCGCACCCCGGCCTCGTCGCCCTGCTGCTGGCACCGGTCACGCACGGCGGTGCCGGCGTCGTCGACCCGACCGACGACGGCATCGGAGGAGCCGCCTTCAAGGCGTTCGGCGTCGACCCCGAGGCCGACGCCCCCGAGCGGATCGTCCGGGTGGCGGGCGCGCTGTGCGCGCTGGCCCTCCTGAGCATCGCCGCGCACCGCGCGGACCAGACCACCGCGTGGCGACCTCTCGTCGTCGCCACCTGCTACGACGCGCTCGGCCACAGCCGTCCCGGCGCCCCCCTTCCCGACTCCGCCCACCTGGAGGGCTGATCCCCCATGGCTCGTTTCCTGTCCCGAATCGGGGCCTTCTCGCACCGGCACCGGCTGAGCGTGATCGCCGTCTGGCTGGTCGTCCTGATCGGCGGCGGCGCCGGAGCCGTCACGCTGGCGGGCGAGACGTCCAGCAGCTTCTCCATCCCCGGTCAGGAGTCGACCACCGCGCTCCAGCGGATCAGCGAGAAGTTCGGCTCCAGCGGCGCCTCCGCCAAGGTCGTCGTGCACGCGCCCGCCGGTCAGCAGCTGACCACGCCCCAGAACGCCAAGGCGCTCGGCGACCTGGTCACCCAGCTCGGCGGGCTGTCCGGTGTGGTGAAGGCCGGCAACCCGCTGGACCCGGCGGCGCCGTCGGTCAACGCCGCCCAGGACACCGCCTACAGCACGGTGACCTACTCGGCCAAGGTCGGCGACGTGACCGCCGAGCAGCAGAAGGCGCTGCTCGACGCCGTGGACGCCGCCCGGAGCACCGGTCTCACGATCGAGGCCACCGGCGAGGCGACGCAGGCGCCGTTCCACATCGGGGGCATCGCCGAGGGGCTGGGTGTCGTGGTCGCCCTGATGATCCTGGTGATCACCTACGGCTCGCTGATCGCGGCCGGGATGAACCTGCTGACCGCGCTCGTCGGCGTCGGCATCGGCGTCCTGGGCGTCACCATCGCCACCGGCTTCGCCGACCTGTCGTCGACCACGCCGATCCTCGCGGGCATGCTCGGCCTGGCCGTCGGCATCGACTACACCCTGTTCATCGTCACCCGGTACCGGCACGAGCTGCGGCGCGGCGCCGACGTGGGCACGGCCGTCGCGACGGCCGTGGGCACCGCGGGCTCGGCGGTGGTCACCGCCGGGCTGACCGTGGTCATCGCGCTGACCGGCCTGGTCGTGGTGGGCATCCCGTTCCTGACCCAGATGGGTGTGGCCGCGGCCGCCACCATCGTCGTCGCCGTCCTGGTCGCGATCACCCTGGTCCCGGCCGTGCTCGGCTACCTCGGCGACAAGGTGCTGCCCCGCAGGCAGCGCGGCGCCGCCCCTGTCGCGCATGACGCGGTCGACACCGGCAAGCGCGGGTTCCTGGCGGGCTGGAGCACGGCGGTCACCCGCAGGCGGGTCCTGGCCCTGGGTCTCGCGGTCGTCGCGCTCGGCGTGATCGCCATCCCGTTCGCCTCGATGCGCACGACCCTGGTGCAGCGGCCCGCCTCGGACAGCACCCAGGCGCGCGCCGACCAGATGCTCACCGACGGCTTCGGCGCCGGGTTCAACGGCCCGATCGTCATGCTGTTCGACGGCACCGGCGCGGTCGAGGCCGCCACGAAGGCGGGCCCGGCCATCTCGGCCCTGGACGACGTCGCCGTCGTCACGCCGCCGACGCCCAACTCCGACGGCACCGCGGCCCTGGTCACGGTCATCCCCAAGTCCGGTCCCACCAGCGAGGCCACCGAACGGCTCGTGGCCGACCTGCGCGCCCTGCCCGCCGACCCCGGCGGTCCGAAGGCCGCGGTCACCGGTGCCACGGCGGTCAGCGTGGACGTCGCCAAGAGCCTCGACGACGCGCTGCCGATCTACCTCGCGCTGGTCGTCGGCCTGGCGCTCGTGCTGCTGGTGCTGGTGTTCCGGTCGCTGCTGGTGCCGCTGGTCGGCGTGCTGGGCTTCCTGCTCACCATCGGCGCCTCCCTCGGCGCCACGGTCGCGGTGTTCCAGTGGGGCTGGCTTGGCGACCTGGTCGCCCTCGACAGCACCGGCCCGCTGATCAGCCTCACCCCGATCCTGGTGATCGGCATCCTGTTCGGCCTCGCGATGGACTACCAGATCTTCCTGGTGTCGCGGATGCACGAGGCGCACAGCCACGGCGCCGCGCCCCTGGAGGCGATCCGCACCGGCTTCCGCCAGGCGGCACCCGTCGTCGTCGCGGCCGCGCTGATCATGTTCTCGGTCTTCGCGGGCTTCGTGCCCGCCGGCGACGCGACGCTGAAGTCGATCGCGTTCGCCCTGGCCGCGGGCATCCTGTTCGACGCCTTCGTCGTCCGCATGGTCCTGGTGCCCGCGGCGCTCGCCCTGCTCGGCGACCGCGCCTGGTGGCTCCCCGGTTGGCTGACCTGGCTGCCCGAGCTCGACGTCGAGGGCTCCGCCCTCACCAAGACCGCCGAGACCGCCGCGGTCGAGGAACGGCAGGAGGTCGCCGCCGCCGAGCGGTGACGACCACCCGACGTCAACGGCCCGTCCCCGGTTGCCGGGGACGGGCCGTTGACGTCGGAGCACATCCGATAGCGCCGCGCACCAACGACTCTCACTTCGTCCCGAGTGGAGGGTGGACGCGATCCGCGCTGCTAGCGTGATCGACATGTGGTTCCCACGGCGATTCGTCAACGGCTTCAACGGACGCGTGGTCGCACTGCGGTCCTCACCGCGGTTCGGGAGGGCGGTCAGCAGGTACCTCACCGTCGTCACCTACACCGGGCGCCGGTCGGGGCGGGTGTTCAGCACTCCGGTGGGCTACCGCCGGGTCGGCGACGTCGTCACGATCGGCGTGCAGTTCCCCGACGCCAAGAAGTGGTGGCGCAACTTCCTCGGCGAGGGCGGGCCCATCTCGTTGGAGCTCGACGGCGTGGAGCGCGGCGGGCACGCGGTCGCCCGCCGGGACGAGCGCGGCCGCGTCAGCCTCACCGTGCGGCTCGACAGCTGACCCGTCCGAAAACCCGCGCCTCCAGCGGGTCCGGGGTCGTGGGCTAGGCCGCCGGCCGCGGCGCGTGGACGCCGACACCGTCCAAATAGGTCTCCAGGGTTCCCAGGTCGGCGGTGTCGAGCACCGCGGCGACGTACCCGTCCGGTCGGACCAGGACCCACTGGTCAGTCGAGAGTCCGTAGGCGCGCCGGAAGTGGCCGTCGGTGTCGACGACGTCACCGCGGAGCCCGGTGGTGTGGACGTGCAGGCCCACCCGTGCCGCCGGTGCCGCGGCCGCGTCGACGTCGTGCCCCAACAACGTCCAGTGCGGGCCCCGGAAGAGGGTGAAGAGGCGGACGGGCAGGCCGCCCGCACCGGTCAGCGGGGCGTCGGGGGCGCGGTCGCCGGGCAGGACCCCCTTGTCGTGCACCGCGCCGGTGAGGTTGAGCGGCGACTCCGGGTAGCCGAGGTCGAGCTGGTTGACCTCGCGGCCGCGGTGCATGTCCCGGTCCTTGGTCGCCTCCAGCAGCCGCACGGACAGACCCAGGACTCCTTCGGCGACGGGCCTGCGTTCGTGCTCGTAACTGTCCAGCAGGGAGTCCGGGGCGCCGTCGAGGACGGCGGCGAGCTTCCAGCCGAGGTTGTAGGCGTCCTGGACGCTGGTGTTCAGCCCCTGGCCGCCGGTCGGCGGGTGGCAGTGCGCCGCGTCGCCCGCGAGCAGCACCCGGCCCACCCGGTAGGTGTCGGCCAGCCGGGCGTTCATCTCGAACGCCGACGCCCAGCGGACCTCGCGGATCGTGAGGTCGGCGCGGCCGGTGCGCTCGCGGAGCAGGGCGGTGAGCCCTTCGGCGGACAGGTCGACCTTGACGTCGAACGGGACCGGGCCCTGGAACTGGAACATGTCGGTGCCGCGCAGGGGGCACAGGGACGTCTGTCCCCAACGGTGCCAGGCGTCGGCGGTGACGCCGTCGACCAGGACGTCGGCCACGACCGCGCGGACGCCGAGGGTCTTGCCGGGGAAGCCGATGCCCAGCCGCTTGCGCACGAAGCTGGAGCCGCCGTCGGTGCCGACCAGGTAGCGGGTCCGCACGGTGCGTTCCCCGTCCGGGGTCGCGACGCGCGCGGTCACGCCGTCGGCGTCCTGGTCGAACCCGACGAGCTCGTGGCCCTGCCGGACGACGTGGCCGAGCTCGGCCAGCCGGTCGCGCAGCCGTCGTTCGGTGAGGAACTGCGGGACCAGGAGCGCGAGCTGGTAGGGCTCCTCGGGCGTCGGGTCGGACGGCACGACGACCGGTCGGTCGACCGGACCGCCCTCGTCGTAGGTGCGCTGCACGGGGTACTCGCCGCCGGAGGCGACGAGGCGGTCGATCACCCCCAGGTCCTCGAACACCTCCTGGCTGCGGGGCTGGATGCCCTTGCCGCGCGAGCCCGCGAACGGGTGCGGCGCCTTGTCGATCAGCAGGAACCCGACGCCCCGGCGGGCCAGGTCGACGGCGAGGGTCAGTCCCGCCGCGCCGGATCCGGTGATGACCACGTCGGGGTCGGTGGTGCGCGCCATGGCTCGGCTCTCCTTCGGGGATGAGGTGCACATCGTGTGCATGATGCACACGTTATGACCGAACGCGAGCGGTCGTCAAGGTCGCCCGAAGCGGTCAGATCGACTACACAGCAGACATTTCGACCGTCGAGCAGCACGAACACCACTCACCAGCGTCCAAAAATTCGGTGTATTCTGCACAGGTATGTGGTCCGAACGGGCGTCGGAGCACCCGCGTTAACATGGGCGCTCCCGTCCCGGACAGCGCGAAAGGCAGGTGCGGCGGTCATGACGACGAGACGACGACTGGTGGCCCAGCGGCACCTGCACCAGTCGGTCGTGGACCTGGTGGCGCTCATGAACCAGCCGCAGCGCGACGACGTCCTGCTCGCCGAGGCGGGCGTGGCGCTCGACCGCGCCCTGTTCCCGCTGCTGGTGGGCATCCAGCGGTTCCAGCCGATCGGGGTCGTCGAACTGGCCGAGAAGGCGGGGCGCGACCACACGACGGTCAGCAGGCAGGTCGCCAAGCTGGCCGAGCTGGGCCTGGTCGAGCGCAGGCCGAGCGCGGCGGACCGGCGGATCAAGGAAGCGCTGATCACCGAGGAGGGCCGCCGGGTCACCGACGCGCTCGACGCCGCCCGGCACCGGCTCACCACACCGGCGTTCGCCCACTGGACCGACCACGACCTGTTCGAGCTCGACCGCCTGGTGCGCCGGTTCGTGGACGACCTGCTCGCCATGCGCCCGCCCGAGACCGACTAGTGTCCTGAGTCTTTAGTTCGTGTGCAGGCGTAGGGTTCGGTGGCATGCCGAACCCGAAACTGCCCGAGTTGGTGCTCTCCGACGATGAGGC
>NZ_PVTF01000016.1 GCF_003002815.1 Umezawaea tangerina
TCGTGGCTCGTTTCGAGGACCGGAAGTCCAAGCGGCTCGCGGTGTCGCACGCGTTCCACTCGCCGCGGATGGACGGCATGCTCGCCGAGTTCCGCACGGTCGCCGCGGGGCTGTCGTTCCGCGCGCCGATGATCTCCATCGTCTCCACCCTGACCGGCAAGCTGGTCTCCTCCGACGAGATCACCTCGCCGGACTACTGGGTCAAGCACGTCCGCGAGGCCGTCCGGTTCGCCGACGCGGTCAGGTCGCTGGAGTCCGAGGGCGTGTCGACGTTCCTGGAGCTGGGCCCCGACGGCGTGCTCACCGCGATGGGCGCGGACAGCGCCACCAACGCGGCGCTGGTGTCCGCGCTGCGCAAGGACCGGTCCGAGGTGCGCAGCATCGTCTCCGCGCTCGGCCAGGTGCACAGCCGCGGTGTCCGGGTCGACTGGTCGGCCTACTTCGCCGGGTCCGGCGCGCTGCGCGTCGAGCTGCCCACCTACGCCTTCCAGCGCGAGCGCTACTGGCTCGACGGCGCGAAGCTCAAGCAGGACGTCACGTCCGCGGGCCTCGGTGCCGCCGACCACCCGCTGCTCGGCGCCGTCCTCCTCGCACCGCACGGCGAAGCCCTGTTCACCGCGCGCCTGTCGCGGGCCGCGAACGTGTGGCTCACCGACCACGTCGTCGCGGGATCCGTGGTGGTGCCGGGCACCGCGCTCGTCGACCTCGCCATCCGCGCGGGTGACCAGCTCGGCTGCGGACACCTCGACGAGCTGCTGCTCCAGGCCCCGCTCACGCTGCCCGAGCGCGGCGGCGTCATGGTGTGCGTGTCCGTGGCCGAGCCGGACGCCTCCGCGCGCCGGTCGGTCACCATCTACTCCCGCGCCGAGGGCGACGAGGAGTCGCCGTGGACGACGCACGCCACCGGTGTGCTCGCCGACGACGCCGTCACCCCCGGCTTCGACCTCGCCGCCTGGCCGCCCGCCGGTGCCGAACCGGTCGAGCTGGGCGACATCTACGACGACCTGGCCGGTGCCGGCCTGTCCTACGGCCCGGTGTTCCGCGGCCTGAAGGCGGCCTGGCGCTCCGGCGACGACGTGTACGCCGAGGTGGCGCTGCCCGAGTCGGAACACCGCCAGGCCACCAAGTTCGGGGTGCACCCGGCGCTGCTCGACGCCGTCCTGCACGCGCTCGCGCTGGGCTCCGGCAAGGGCGAGGGCGGCTCGCTCCCGTTCTCCTGGAACGGGGTGAGCCTGCACGCGCAGGGCGCCACCGTGCTGCGCGCCAAGATCTCCCCGGTCGGCCAGGGCGACGCCGTGTCCGTCAGCGTCGCCGACGGCGGCGGTGCCCCGGTCGCGCGGATCGACTCGCTGGTGCTGCGCCCCATCGGCGGCCAGCTGGTGAAGGCGGCCACCGGTCAGCCGGACTCGCTGTTCCGGGTCGACTGGACGCCGTTGTCGTTGGAGGACAAGGAAGAGCACCCGAACACCGTCACGCTGGTCGTCCCGGACGGCGACGCCCGCGAGGTGACCGCCCGCGTGCTGGCCGACGTGCAGGCCTTCCTCGCCGACGAGCAGTCCGAGGCGGTGCTGGTCGTGGTGACCAACGGCGCCGTGTCGGTGACGCCCGGCGAGCGTTCCACCAACCTCGCGCACGCCGCCGTGTCCGGTCTGGTCCGGACCGCGCAGTCCGAGCACCTGGACCGGATCGTCCTGGTCGACAGCGACACCCCGGACAGCGTGCCGGGCACCGCCGCCGCCAGTGGCGAGAGCGAGATCGCGTTCCGCGGTGGGAAGGCGTTCGCGCCCAGGCTCACCCGTGCGTTCGCCGGGACGGTTCCGGCGTTCGACGGTGACGGCGCGTGGCGGATGGACTTCACCGAGCAGGGCACGGTCGACAACCTGATCACGATCCCCTGGCCCGACGCCGAACGTGAGTTGGAGCCGCACGAGGTGCGGATCGCGGTGCGGGCGGCCGGGGTGAACTTCCGCGACGTGATGAACGCCCTGGGCATGTACCCCGGTGATGCCGGCCTGATGGGCCTGGAAGCCGCCGGCGTCGTGTTGGGTGTCGGGTCCGCGGTGGTGGGGTTGGCGCCGGGTGACCGGGTGATGGGCATGATGGACGCCGCGTTCGGCCCCGTCGCCGTGGCCGACCACCGCATGGTCTGCCCCATGCCCGCCGGGTGGACCTTCACCGAAGCCGCCGGCGTCCCCCTCGTCTTCCTGACCGCGTTGTACGGGTTGGGTGACCTGGCGGGGTTGTCGGCGGGGGAGTCGGTGCTGATCCACGCCGCCGCGGGCGGGGTGGGCATGGCCGCCACCCAGGTCGCCCGCCACTTGGGTGCCGAGGTCTACGGCACCGCCTCCACCGGCAAGTGGCACGTCCTGCGCGCCGCGGGCATCCCCGAGGACCACATCGCCTCCTCCCGCACCACGGAGTTCGAACAGCAGTTCACCACCGCCACCAACGGGCACGGGGTGGACGTGGTGCTGGATGCGTTGTCCGGCGAGTTCGTCGACGCCTCCCTGCGCCTGGTCGGCCTCGGCCGGGCCGGTCGGTTCGTGGAGATGGGCAAGACGGACGTGCGCGACATCGACGAGGTCGCCACCCAGTACCCCGGTGTCCGCTACCGGGCCTTCGACCTGATCGAGGCCGGCCCGGACCGGATCCGGGAGATGCTCTACCAGCTCCACGACTGGTTCAGCGCCGGACACCTCACACCACTCCCGGTCACCACCTGGGACCTGCACCGCGCCCCCGAGGCCTTCCGCTACCTGGGGCAGGCCAAGCACATCGGCAAGGTCGTCCTCACGATCCCGGCCAAGGTGGAGGGCACGGTCCTGATCACCGGCGGCACCGGCGGCCTCGGCGCCGAACTCGCCCGCCACCTGGTCACCCAGCACGGCATCAAACACCTGGTCCTGACCTCCCGCCGCGGCCTGGACGCCCCCGGCGCCACCGAACTGGTCGAGGAACTGGACGCCCAGGTCGACGTCATTGCGTGTGACGTGTCCGACCGCGACGCACTCGAAGCCGTGCTGGCGACCATCCCGGATTTGCACGGGGTCGTGCACACCGCGGGTGTGCTGGCCGACGGGATCCTGGAGTCGTTGACCCCGGAGCGGATCGATGCGGTGTTCGGGCCGAAGGTGGACGCGGCCTGGTACCTGCACGAGCTGACCCGTGACCGTGATCTGGCGATGTTCGTGCTGTTCTCCTCCTCGGCGGGGTTGTTGGGGTCGCCGGGGCAGGCGAACTACGCGGCGGCCAACACCTACCTCAACGGGTTGGCGGCTCATCGTCGTGCCGCGGGGTTGCCGGGTATCGCGTTGGACTGGGGGTTGTGGGACCAGAGCGCGGGGATGGGCGCGGGGCTGTCCAAGGTGGACCTCGCCCGCATGGCCCGCGCGGGCATCCCGGCGCTCTCGGTCCCCGAGGGCCTGGCGCTGTTCGACGCCTCCCTCGTCCTCGACGCCGCCGTCGCCGTCCCGATCAAGCTCGACCTCGCCGCACTGCGCTCCAGCAAGAACGAGCTGCACCCGTTGATGCGCGGCCTGGTCCGCGTGCAGGTGCGCCGGGCGGCCGCCGGTGCCGCCGCCGAGTCCTCGCAGTGGAGCCAGCGCCTGGCCGCGCTGAGCACCGCCGAGCAGGACGACCTGCTGCTGGACATGGTCCGCGGCCAGGTCGCCGTCGTGCTCGGCTTCTCCTCCGCCCAGCAGGTCCAGCCCGGCCGCGGCCTGGTGGACATGGGTCTGGACTCCCTGTCCGCCGTCGAGCTGCGCAACACCCTCAGCGCCGCCACCGGACTCCGGCTGCCCGCCACCGTCGTCTTCGACTACCCGACCCCGCAAGCGATTGCCGGTCACCTTCGCGTCGAGCTGGCCGACACCGCCGAGAGCCCGGCGACGCAGGTCGTGGCCGCGAGGGTCGGGTCGGACGAGCCGATCGCGATCGTCTCGATGGCCTGCCGCCTCCCCGGCGGCGTCCGCTCCCCCGAAGACCTCTGGGACCTCGTCTCCACCGGCCGC
The DNA here is from genome assembly GCF_003002815.1 of Umezawaea tangerina. Taxonomy (GTDB): domain Bacteria; phylum Actinomycetota; class Actinomycetes; order Mycobacteriales; family Pseudonocardiaceae; genus Umezawaea; species Umezawaea tangerina. The sequence goes on from NZ_PVTF01000016.1 coordinate 4,011, forward strand.
GACGCCATCTCGCCGCTGCCCGTGAACCGCGGCTGGGCGACCAACGGGCTCGGGTTCGACGTGTCGGGCGGCGGTTTCGTCGACACGGCCACGGACTTCGACCGCGACTTCTTCGGCATCAACCCCCGCGAAGCCCTCGCGATGGACCCCCAGCAGCGGCTGCTGCTGGAGACCACCTGGGAGACGTTCGAACGGGCGGGGCTCGACCCGAAGTCCGTGCGCGGCAACCAGGTCGGCGTGTTCATCGGCGGCAGCGCCACCGACTACGGCGACGGCTCGGAGATCCCCGAGGAGCTCGCGGGCCTCATGCTCACCGGCATCACGCCGAGCGTCATGTCCGGCCGCATCGCCTACACGTTCGGCCTCGAAGGCCCCGCCCTCACCGTCGACACCGCCTGCTCGTCCTCACTGGTGGCACTGCACCTCGCCGCCCAGGCCCTGCGCAACGGCGAGTGCGAGAGCGCGCTGGTCGGCGGTGTCATGGTCCTCGCGACCCCGTCGGTGTTCGCGGAGTTCGCCAAGCAGAGCGGGCTGTCGCCCGACGGGCGCTGCAAGGCGTTCTCGGCCGAGGCCGACGGCACCGGCTGGGCGGAGGGCGTTGGCATGCTCCTGGTGGAGCGGCTGTCCGACGCCCAGCGCAACGGCCACGACGTCCTCGCCGTCGTCCGCGGCTCGGCGGTGAACCAGGACGGCGCGTCCAGCACGATGACCGCCCCGAACGGTCCGTCGCAGCAGCGCGTCATCCGCCAGGCGCTGGCCAACTCCGGCCTGTCCGCGGCCGAGGTCGACGTGGTCGAGGCGCACGGCACCGGCACCAAGCTCGGCGACCCCATCGAAGCCCAGGCCGTCCTCGCCACCTACGGCCAGGACCGCGAACACCCCGTCCTCCTCGGCTCCCTCAAGTCCAACATCGGCCACGCCCAGTCCGCCGCAGGCGTCGCGGGCGTGATCAAGATGGTCCAGGCCCTGCGCCACGGCTTCGCGCCGAAGACCCTGCACGTCGAGGACCCGTCGCCGCACATCGACTGGGCCTCCGGGGCCGTCGAGCTGCTGGCCGACACCGTCCCATGGCCCGAGACCGGCCGTCCGCGCCGGGCCGCGGTGTCCGCGTTCGGCATCGGCGGCACCAACGCCCACCTGGTGCTGGAGCAGGCGCCCGAAGGCTCTTCGTCTTCCCGGCCTGTCGTCGAAACGCCCCAAGAGCGCACGCCGGTCCCGCTGGTGCCGGTCCTGGTGTCCGGCAAGACGTCCGACGCGCTGCGCGACCAGGCCGCGAACCTGGCGGCGTTCCTGCACGACGAGACGACCGAGCTGGTCGACGTCGGCTACTCGTCCTCGGCGACCCGCGCCACGTTCGACCACCGCGCCGTCGTGGTGGCCGAGGACTGGAACGACCTGGTCGAGGGCCTGGACGCGCTGGCGCTCGGCCAGTCGCCGACCGGTGGTGTGACCACCGGCGGGCTCGCCTTCCTGTTCACCGGCCAGGGTTCGCAGCGGCTCGGCATGGGCCGCGGGCTGTACGAGGCGTTCCCGGTCTACGCCACCGCGTTCGACGAGGTGTGCGCGCAGTTCGACGTGCCGGTGCGCGAGGCCGTGTTCGGCACCGACGCCGAGGCGCTCGACCAGACCGGCCTGACCCAGCCCGCGCTGTTCGCGGTCGAGGTCGCCCTCTACCGGCTCGCCGAGTCGTTGGGGGTGAGGCCCGACTACCTGGCGGGCCATTCGATCGGCGAGCTGGCCGCCGCGCACGTCGCCGGGGTGCTGTCCCTGGCCGACGCCTGCGCCCTGGTCGGCGCGCGCGGCAGGCTCATGCAGGCCCTGCCCGCCGGCGGGTCGATGGTCGCGGTCCAGGCCACCGAGTCCGAGGTCCGGGCGCACTTGACGGCACGGGTGTCGATCGCCGCGATCAACGGGCCGACGTCCGTGGTCGTCGCCGGTGACGACGAAGCCGTCGACGCCGTCGTGGCCGCGTTCGCCGACCGGCGCACCAAGCGGCTCAGCGTCTCGCACGCGTTCCACTCGCCGCGGATGGACGCCATGCTCAACGACTTCCGCGCGGTCGCCGACCGGTTGGCGTTCCACGAGCCCCGCATCCCCATCGTCTCCACGCTGACCGGCCGGATCGCCGAGGCCGAGGACCTGTCGTCGCCGGACTACTGGGTGCGCCACGTGCGCAACGCGGTCCGGTTCGCCGACGCCGTGCGGACGCTGGAGTCCGAGGGCGTCACCACGTTCCTGGAACTGGGGCCCGACGGTGTGCTCACCGCGATGGGCCAGGACTCCGTCACCGACGCGGTGCTCGTGGCCGGGCAGCGCAAGGACCGCCCGGAGGCAAAGACGTTCCTGCGGGCCCTCGGCCACCTGCACTCCCGCGGTGTCGAGGTCGACTGGGCGGAGTTCTACGAGGGCACCGGCGCGCGACGCGTCGACCTGCCCACCTACTCCTTCCAGCGCGAACGCCTGTGGTTCGAACCGGCCGTCGCGTCCGGGTACGCGCCGGACTCGATCGAGGCCCGCTTCTGGGACGCGGTCGAGCACGAGGACCTGGACTCGCTGGGCGCCGCCCTGTCGGTCGAGGACTCGCAGGCGTTCGACGCCGTGCTGCCGGTGCTGTCCCGCTGGCGCCGCGACCGCCGCAGCGAGTCCACTGTGGAGGGTTGGCGCTACCGGGTCGAGTGGCGGCCCACCGACGTCGGCACCGCCACCGCGCGGGGCCGTTGGCTGGCAGTCGGGTCCGACGACGCCGTCACCGCGCTCACCGACCGCGGTGTCGAGGTCGTCACCGTCGACGCCTCCGCCGACCGCGCCGCGCTGGCCGCGGCGTTGACCGACCTCGGCCGCTTCGACGGCGTGGTCGCCTTCCCGGCGGACGTCACCGAGGCGCTGGTGCTCACGCAGGCCCTCGGCGACGCGGCCGTGGCCGCCCCGCTGTGGCTGGTGACGCGCGACGCCGTGATGACCGGCCGCGCCGACCGCCCGAGCAGCCCGGAGGCCGCCCAGATCTGGGGCTACGGCCGGGTGGTCGCCCTGGAGCTGCCGGAGCGGTGGGGTGGTCTGGTCGACCTCCCCGCGACCCTCGACAGGCGCGCGGGCGACCGGTTCGCCGCCGTGCTGGCGGGCACCGAGGACCAGGTGGCGCTGCGCTCGGCCGGGGTCTTCGGCCGCCGCCTCGCCCACGCCCCCGCGGGCACCGGCTCGTCCTGGACGCCGCGCGGCACGGTGCTCGTCACCGGTGGCACCGGCGCGCTCGGCGGGCACGTCGCCCGCTGGCTCGCCGGGTCCGGCGCCGAGCACGTCGTGCTCACCTCCCGCCGCGGCGCGCAGGCGCCGGGTGCGGCGGAGCTGACCGCTGAGATCGAGGCGCTGGGCGCACGGGTCACGGTCGCCGCGTGCGACGCCGCCGACCGCGACGCCGTCGCCGCACTGGTCGCCGAGCACGCGTTCACGGCCGTCTTCCACGCCGCGGGCACCGACCACACCGAGCCCGTCGACGACCACGACCCCACCGCGTTCACCGGGGTGCTGGCGGGCAAGGTCGACGGCGCCCGGCACCTGGACGAGCTGGTCGGCGAGGTCGACGCGTTCGTCCTGTTCTCCTCCATCGCGGGCATCTGGGGCAGCGGCGGCAAGTCCGCCTACGCCGCCGCCAACGCCCACCTGGACGCGCTCGCCGAGTCCCGCCGGGCCCGCGGCCTGACCGCGCTGGCGGTCTCCTGGGGCCCGTGGGCCGAAGCGGGCATGGCCGTCGAGGGCGACGCCGCCGAGCAGCTGCGCCGCCGGGGCGTGGTCGCGATGGCGACCGCGTCCGCGCTCACCGCGCTGCGCCAGGCGATCCGGCTCGACGACACCGCGGTCACCGTGGCGGACGTGGACTGGGCCCGGTTCGCTCCGGTCTTCACCGCCGCCCGGCCCAGCCCGTTCCTGGCCGACCTGCCCGAGGTGGCGGAGAAGCCCGCCGCGGTCGTCGAGGAGTCCTCGCTGGCCCGCCGGATCGCGGCACTGCCCGAGTCCGAGCAGTCCCACGTGCTGGTGGAGCTGGTCCGCACCCAGGTCGCCGCCGCGCTCGGCCACACCTCCGCCGACGCCGTCCGGCCCGACCGGGCGTTCAAGGAGCTCGGCTTCGACTCGCTGACCGCCGTGGAGCTGCGCAACAGCCTGGTCACCGCGACCGGGCTCGGCCTGCCCGCGACGCTCGTCTTCGACTACCCGAACCCGGCCGCGCTGGCCGAGCACCTGCGCACCGAGCTGGTCGGCAGGCGGCCCGCCGCCCTGACCCCGGTCACCGCTGCGGTGACCGACGACCCGATCGCGATCGTGGCGATGTCCTGCCGCTTCGCGGGTGGCGTCTCCTCGCCGGAGGACCTCTGGCAGCTGCTGCTCGACGGCCGCGACGCGGTCACCGGCTTCCCGACCGACCGCGGCTGGGACCTGGACGGCCTGTACGACCCGGACCCCGACGCGGCGGGCAAGTCCTACGCCCGCGAAGGCGCGTTCCTGCACGAGGCGGGGGAGTTCGACGCGGCGTTCTTCGGGATCTCGCCCCGCGAGGCGTTGGCGATGGACCCGCAGCAGAGGTTGCTGCTGGAGACGTCGTGGGAGGCGTTCGAGCGGGCCGGGATCGACCCGGCGTCCGTGCGCGGCGCCCAGGTCGGCGTCTTCGCCGGTACCAACGGCCAGGACTACGGCACGCAGCTCACCTCGCTGCCCACCGAGCTGGAGGGCTTCTTCGGCACCGGCAACGCGGCCAGCGTGTTCTCCGGCCGCATCTCCTACACGTTCGGGTTGGAAGGCCCGGCCGTCACGGTCGACACCGCGTGCTCGTCGTCGTTGGTGGCCTTGCACCTCGCGGTGCAGGCGCTGCGCAACGGCGAGTGCGACCTGGCACTGGCCGGTGGTGTGACGATCATGTCCTCGCCGGGCGCGTTCATCGACTTCTCCCGCCAGCGCGGCCTGGCCGCCGACGGCCGCTGCAAGGCGTTCGCCTCCGGCGCCGACGGCACCGCGTGGGGCGAGGGGATCGGCATGCTCCTGGTGGAGCGGCTGTCCGACGCCCAGCGCAACGGCCACCAGGTCCTCGCGGTGGTCCGCGGCACGGCCGTGAACCAGGACGGCGCCTCGAACGGCCTGACGGCCCCGAACGGTCCGTCGCAGCAGCGGGTGATCCGCCGGGCACTGGCCCGCGCCGGTGTCGCACCGTCCGAAGTGGACGTCGTCGAGGCGCACGGCACCGGCACCGCGCTGGGCGACCCGATCGAGGCCCAGGCGCTGCTCGCGACCTACGGCCAGGACCGCGAGACCCCGCTGCTGCTGGGATCCGTCAAGTCCAACATCGGGCACACGCAGGCCGCCGCCGGTGTCGCCGCGGTGATCAAGTCGGTCATGGCGATGCGGCACGGGATCGTGCCCAGGACGCTGCACGTGGACGAGCCGTCCGCCCAGGTCGACTGGACCTCCGGCGCGGTCGAGCTGGCCACCGAGACGGTGGACTGGCCCGTCACCGGTCGTGCCCGCCGGGTCGGCGTGTCCTCGTTCGGCATGAGCGGCACCAACGCCCACGCCATCCTCGAGCAGGCTCCCGACGCCGTGAACAGCGGCTCCGGAAGCTCCCCGCTCGCCGAGGGCAGGCGCCACGTGCCGGTGCCGGTGCTGCTGTCGGCGAAGACCCCGGCGGCCCTGCGCGACCAGGCCTCGCGGCTGGCGGGCGTGGACGCGGACCTTTCCGACATCGGCCTCACACTTGCCACCGGGCGCGCGGGCTTCGAGCACCGCGCGGTGGTCATCGCCAACGGTGCCGACGAGCTCGAACGGGGCCTCACCGCGGTCGCCGGTGGTACGGGCGCACCCGAGGTGGTGCGCGGGACGACCGCGACCGGTCGGCTCGCCTTCCTGTTCACCGGCCAGGGTTCGCAGCGGCTCGGCATGGGGCGTGAGCTGTACGAGGCGTTCCCGGTGTTCGCCGACGCGTTCGACGCGGTGTGCGCCCGGTTCGACCTGCCGCTGCGCGACGTCGTGTTCGGCGACGACCCGGCGCCGCTCGACCGGACCGGGTACACCCAGCCCGCGCTGTTCGCGGTCGAGGTGGCGCTGTTCCGGCTGACCGAGTCGTGGGGTGTCAAGCCCGACTACCTGGCGGGGCACTCCATCGGCGAGCTGGCCGCCGCGCACGTCTCCGGCGTGCTGTCGCTGGACGACGCGGCCACCCTGGTCGGCGCACGGGGCCGCCTGATGCAGGCGCTCCCCGCCGGTGGCGAGATGGTCGCCCTGCAGGCCACCGAGGCCGAGGTGCTGGAGCACCTGACCGACCGGGTCTCCATCGCCGCCGTCAACGGGCCGTCGTCGGTCGTCGTGGCCGGGGACGAGGACGCCGTGCGGCAGGTGGTCGATGCGTTCGGCGACCGGAAGTCCAAGCGGCTCAGCGTCTCCCACGCGTTCCACTCGCCGCGCATGGACGCCATGCTCGAGGAGTTCCGCGTGGTGGCCAAGGAGCTGACCTTCTCCGCGCCGCGCATCCCGATCGTCTCCACGCTGACCGGCGAGCTCGCCACCACCGAGGACGTGACCTCGGTCGACTACTGGGTCCGCCACGTCCGCGACACCGTCCGCTTCGCCCACGCCGTGCGCACCCTGGAACTGGCCGGTGTCACGACGTTCCTGGAGCTGGGCCCGGACGCGGTGCTGACCGCGATGGGCGCCGAGAGCGTCACCGACGCCGAGCTGGTGCCCGCGTCGCGCTCGGACAAGCCCGAGGTCGACACCCTCGTCACGGCGCTGGCGAAGCTGCACGTCCGCGGGGTCGGCGTCGACTGGACGCCGTTCTTCGCGGGGTCCGGCGCCCGCCGGGTCGGCCTGCCGACCTACCCGTTCCAGCGCGAGCGCTTCTGGCTCGCCTCCGACGAGAACCCCGGCACCGACGCCCTGCGCTACCGCGTCGAGTGGACGCCCGTCGCGGAAGGCGGCAACACGGCCTCCGGCCTGTGGCTGGTCGTCACCCCGACCGGTGTCGAGGAGTCCGAGCTGGTCGCCGGGCTGTCCCGGCGCGGGCTCGACATCGCCTCGATCGGCGCCTCCGGGGACCGGGCCGCGCTGGCCGAGACCCTGGCCGGGCTCGACGCGGTGGACGGCGTGCTGTCGCTGTCCGACAGCGTCACCGACAACCTGGTGCTGGTGCAGGCGCTCGGCGACGCCGGTGTCGACGCCCCGCTGTGGGCGGCGACCCGCGGCGCGGTGTCGACCGGCTCGGACGACCCGGTGCTCAGCCCGGCGCAGGCCCAGATCTGGGGCCTCGGCGTGGTCGCCGCACTGGAGCACCCCGACCGCTGGGGTGGCCTGGTCGACCTGCCGGAGCACTGGGACGAGACCGTGCTCGACCACCTCGTCGCAGTGCTGGCGGGCGTGGAGGACCAGGTCGCGGTGCGGCCGTCCGGGGTCGTGGCCCGCAGGCTGGTGCACGCACCGGCCGGGCCGTCGACCGGCACGTGGACGCCGCGCGGCACCGTGCTGGTGACCGGTGGCACCGGGGCGCTCGGCGGGCAGGTCGCCCGCTGGCTGGCCGGTGCCGGTGCCGAGCACCTGGTGCTCACCGCCGACCACGACGCCCCCGCCGACCAGGGGCTGCTGGCCGAGCTCGCCGCGCTCGGCGTCCGGACCACCGTCGCGCACTGCGACGTGACCGACCGGGCCCAGGCCGCGGTGCTCGTCGACCAGCACAGCCCCGACGCCGTGGTGCACGCGGTCGAGGTCGCGCAGTCGACCCCGTTGCGCGACAACGACGTCGCCGGGTTCTCCTCGGTGCTCGCCGCCAAGATCATGGGCGCCGCGCACCTGGACGACCTGCTCGGCGACACCCCACTGGACGCCTTCGTGGTGTTCTCCTCCACGGCCGGTGTCTGGGGCAGCGCGAACCAGGCCGCCTACGCGGCGGGCAGCGCCTTCCTCGACGCGCTGGCCGAACAGCGCCGCTCCCGCGGCCGCACCGGGCTCTCGGTGGCCTGGGGACCGTGGGCCGGTGGCGAGCAGGACGACGTGCTGCGCCGCACCGGACTCCCCGCCCTGCGCCCGGAACGGGCGGTCGCCGCGCTGCGGCAGGCCGTGGAGTCCGGCGACACGACGGTCACCGTCGCGGACGTGGACTGGGACCGCTTCTCGGCGATCTTCACCGCTACCAGGCCGAGCCCGCTCATCGCGGACCTGCCCGAGGTGCGTCGGGCCGCGGCGGGCGACGACGGGTCCGGTGTGGACACCAGCGCCGCCCTGCGGACGAAGCTGTTGGCACTGGCCGAGTCCGACCGGGACCGGCTGCTGATCGACCTGGTGCGCGAGCAGGTCGCCTCGGTGCTCGGCCACACCTCGGCCGCCTCGATCGAGGCCGACCGGGCGTTCCGCGAGCTCGGCTTCTCCTCGCTCACGGCGGTGGAGCTGCGCAACAACCTCAACACCACGACCGGCCTCAGGCTGCCCGCCACGCTCGTCTTCGACTACCCGACGCCCCTGCTCCTGGTCGACCTGCTGCGCACCGAGCTCCTCGGTGACACGGCGGAGACCGAGGTGCGCCAGGCGCTCGCGGGTCTGTCGTTGGACCGGCTGCGCGAGGCGGGCCTGCTCGACGCGCTGCTGCGGCTGGTGAACGGCGAGGCCGAACCGGCCGCGGCCGACGGGGAGTCGATCGACGACATGGACGTCGACAACCTCGTCGAGATGGCACTCGACAGCAGCAACTCCTGATCAGCCCCGAAGTGCGGAGCACAAGATGACCTCCAACGAAAAAGTCGTCGCGGCGCTGCGGGCGTCCCTGAAGGAGACCGAGCGGCTGCGCAAGCAGAACCAGCAGCTCGTGTCCGCTGCTCGCGAGCCCATCGCGATCGTGTCGATGAGCTGCCGCTACCCCGGTGGCGTCAGCTCGCCGGAAGACCTGTGGCGGCTCGTGTCCACCGGCGGCGACGCCATCTCGGGGCTGCCCGCCGACCGCGGCTGGCTCGACGAGGACCTGACGTTCGGCGTGTCCGGCGGCGGTTTCCTCTACGACGCGGCGGAGTTCGACCCGGCGTTCTTCGGCATCTCGCCCCGCGAGGCCCTGGCGATGGACCCGCAGCAACGACTGCTGCTGGAGACGTCGTGGGAGGTCGTGGAGCGCGCCGGCATCGACCCGAGGTCGATGCGCGGCAGCCAGACCGGGGTGTTCGTCGGCGGCAGCGCCACCGGCTACGGCGCCGGGCTGGACGAGGTGCCCGAGGGCCTGGAAGGCCACCTGCTCACCGGCAGCACGCCCAGCGTGTTCTCCGGCCGGGTCGCCTACACGTTCGGTTTCGAGGGCCCGGCCGTCACGATCGACACCGCGTGCTCCTCCTCGCTGGTCGCGATCCACCTGGCCGTGCAGGCGCTGCGCAACGGCGAGTGCTCGATGGCGCTGGCGGGCGGCGTCATGGTCATGGCCAACGCCTCGGTGTTCTCCGAGTTCGACAAGCAGGGCGGCCTGTCCGCGGACGGGCGCTGCAAGGCGTTCTCCGAGACCGCCGACGGCACCGGCTGGGCCGAGGGCGCGGGCATCCTGCTGCTGGAGAAGCTCTCCGACGCCCAGCGCAACGGCCACCAGGTGCTCGCCGTGGTCAAGGGCTCCGCGATCAACCAGGACGGCGCCTCGAACGGCCTGACCGCGCCCAACGGGCCGGCCCAGCGGCGGGTCATCAAGGCCGCGCTGGCCAGTGCCAAGCTCGCACCGTCCGATGTGGACGTCGTCGAGGCGCACGGCACCGGCACCCGGCTCGGCGACCCGATCGAGGCCGGCGCGCTGCTGGCCACCTACGGCCAGGACCGCGAACGCCCGCTGCTGCTCGGGTCCTTCAAGTCCAACATCGGCCACTCGCAGGCCGCCGCCGGAGTCGGTGGCGTGATCAAGATGGTCATGGCCATCCGCAACGGGGTCGCGCCGCGCACCCTGAACGTGTCCGAGCCGACCTCGCAGGTCGACTGGTCGGCCGGGTCGGTGAAGCTGCTCACCGAAGAGGAGTCGTGGCCGGAGACCGGCCGTCCGCGCCGGGCGGCCGTGTCGTCGTTCGGGGTCAGCGGTACCAACGCCCACACCATCATCGAACAGGCACCGGAAGCCGACGAGGCCGAGCGCGAGGCGCCGTCGGTCGTCGGCGGGCTGGTGCCGTGGGTGCTGTCCGCCCGCAGCGAGCAGGCGTTGCGCGGCCAGGCCGACCGGCTGCGCGGGCACGACCTCGCCGACCCGGCCGACGTGGCCTTCTCGTTGGCCACCACCAGGTCGACGTTCGACCACCGGGCCGTCGTGCTCGGCGAGACCCCGGAAGACCTCCGCCGCGGTGTCGACGCACTGGCGAGCGGGGACCAGGGCGGGAACGTGGTCACCGGCCGCACGGTCGACGGCCGCACGGCGTTCCTGTTCACCGGCCAGGGCTCGCAGCGTGCGGGCATGGGCCGTGAGCTGCACGCGGCGTTCCCGGTGTTCGCGAAGGCGTTCGACGAGGTCGCGGCGCTGGTGGACGTCCGGGTCGACGACCAGGAGACGCTGGACCGCACGGAGTTCACCCAGCCCGCGCTGTTCGCGCTGGAGGTCGCCCTCTACCGGCTGGTCGAGTCGTGGGGCGTCAAGCCCGACTTCCTGACCGGCCACTCGATCGGCGAGATCGCCGCCGCGCACGTGGCCGGTGTGCTGTCGCTGGAAGACGCCGCGAAGCTCGTGGCGGCTCGCGGCAAGCTCATGCAGGCGCTCCCCGCCGGTGGCGCGATGGTCGCGTTGCAGGCCACCGAGGAGGAAGTCCTCCCGCACCTCGCCGTCGGCGGAGCCGACGATCTGGCGAAATCCTCGGTTTCCCTCGCGGCGATCAACGGTCCCAGGTCGGTCGTCATCGCCGGTGACGAGGCCCAGGTCGAGCAGGTGCTGACCCACTTCGCCGACCGCAAGTCCAAGCGCCTGGCCGTGTCGCACGCTTTCCACTCGCCGCTGATGGACCCGATGCTCGACGACTTCCGGGCCGTCGTGTCGACCCTGACCTTCAACGAGCCCACCATCCCCGTCCTCGGCGAGGTGACCGACCCGGAGTACTGGGTGCGGCACGTGCGCGGGACGGTCCGGTTCGCCGACGCCGTCCGGACTCTGGAGGCCGACGGCGTCCGCACGTTCCTGGAGCTGGGCCCGGACGGCGTGCTCACCGCGATGGGCCAGGACTCGGTCACCGAGGCCGTGCTGGTCGCGGGGCAGCGCAAGGACCGCCCCGAGGTCGCGACCCTGCTGCGGGCCGTCGCCGAGCTGCACGTGCGCGGCGTCCGGGTCGACTGGTCCGCCCTCGTCGACGGCGGCCGCCCAGTGCCGCTGCCGACCTACGCCTTCCAGCGCGAGCACTTCTGGCTGGAGATGTCCCCGGTCCGCACCGCCACCGCCGGTGGCGAGGTGGACGCGGAGTTCTGGGCCGCCGTCGACAGCGGCGACCTGCACCCGCTGGGCGACGGCCTGGACCTGGGCGCCGACGCCGTGGCCGCGCTGGCCACCTGGCGGCGGGCGCGGCAGGAGAGCGGCAAGGTCGACGCGTGGCGCTACCGCGTGACCTGGCAGCCGCTGACCGACCTCGGCACCGCCCCGGCGTCGGGGCGCTGGCTGGTGCTCGGTGACGGCCACGCCGACGTCGTCGACGGGCTGGCCGAACGTGGCCTGGAGATCGTCCGGGTGCCCGTCGCACCCGGTACCGACCGCGAGACCCTCACCGCCGCCCTGAGCGCGGTGGGCGAGGTCGACGGGGTGCTGTCGCTGGTCGCGCTGGACGCGCCCGCCTCGGCCACCGTCGTCGTGGTGCAGTCGTTGGGCGACGCGGGGATCACGGCCCCGCTGTGGGTCGCGACCCGCGGCGCGGTGTCGACCGGTCGTTCCGACGGCGTGGTCGACCCGGCGCAGACCCAGGTGTGGGGCGTCGGGTACGTGGTGGGTCTGGAGCACGCCGACCGGTACGGCGGCGTCGTGGACCTGCCCGGCCGACAAGGAACAAGCACAGGCATGGACAAGCGGGCGCTCGACCGCCTCGCGACCGTGCTGGCCGGGATCGGCGACGAGGACCAGGTCGCCATCCGCGGGTCCGGCGTCTTCGGCCGCAGGCTCGTGCACGCCCCGCTCAACTCGGAGGAGACGTCGTGGAAGACGAGCGGAACGGTTATCGTCACTGGTGGTACTGGAGCGCTGGGTGGACGTGTTTCTCGCTGGTTGGCTGGTTCTGGAGCTGACCACCTCGTCCTGACCTCCCGCCGCGGCCTCGACGCCCCCGGTGCGGCGGAACTCCGGGCGGAGCTGGAGGAACTGGGCGCCCGCGTCACGATCGTCGCGTGCGACGTGGCCGACCGCGACGCGCTGGCCGCCCTGCTGGAGGAGCACCCGCCGAACGCGGTCGTGCACGCGGCGGGCGCGGACTACCTGATGGCGCTGGAGGAGCACGGCGTCGCCGAGTTCGACGAGGTGCTGCGCGCCAAGGTCGACGGCGCCGCGCACCTGGACGAGCTGTTGTCCGACAAGGACCTGGACGCCTTCGTGGTGTTCTCGTCGATCGCGGGTACCTGGGGCAGTGGCGGGCAGGCCGCGTACTCCGCGGCCAGCGCGTACCTCGACGGTCTCGCGGAGTCCCGCCGCGCCAGGGGACTTGTGGCCACGTCGGTGTCCTGGGGCCCGTGGGCCGAGAGCGGCATGGCGACCGTGGGCGAGACCGAGGCGCACCTGCGCAAGCGCGGTCTGACCTCGATGTCCCCCGAGCTCACGGTCACCGCGCTGGGTCGGGCGATCCGCTCCGGCGAGCCGACCGTGACCGTGGTCGACATGGACTGGTCGAAGTTCACGCCCGCGTTCACCATGGCCAGGCCGAGCCCGCTGATCGGCGACCTGCCCGAGGTGCGGGCGGCACTGGAGTCGCTGGAGGGCACCGCCCCGGCCGGTGAGTCCGAGCTGGTGCGCAAGCTGGCCGGGCTCACCGAGGCCGAGCAGCGCAACGCCGTGGTGGAGCTGGTCCGCACGCACACCGCGGCGGTGCTGGCGTACTCGTCGGTCGACGCGATCGAGACCGGTCGGGCGTTCCGGGAGCTGGGCTTCGACTCGCTGACCGCGGTGGACCTGCGCAACCGGCTCACCGCCGACACCGGGCTGCGGCTGCCCGCGACGCTGGTGTTCGACTACCCGAACGCCGGTGTGCTGGCGACGTTCCTGCACGGCGAGCTGGTCGGCACCCGTACCGAGACCGCGCAGGTCACGACGTCGGGCCACACCGACGAGCCGATCGCCATCGTCGCGATGAGCTGCCGCTACGCCGGTGACGTCTCGTCGCCGGAGGACCTGTGGCGGCTGGTGTTCGAGGGCACGGACGCGGTGGCGGGGATGCCGACCGACCGCGGCTGGGACCTCGACGCGCTGTACGACCCGGACCCCACCCGCCAGGGCACCTCCTACGCCCGCGAGGGCGGGTTCCTCTACGACGCGCCGCGGTTCGACCCCACGTTCTTCGGCATCTCGCCCCGCGAGGCCACCGCGATGGACCCGCAGCAGAGGTTGCTGCTGGAGACGTCGTGGGAGGCGTTCGAGCGGGCCGGGATCGACCCGACCTCGTTGCGCGGCAGCCGGACCGGTGTCTTCGCGGGCACCAACAACCACGACTACCTGTCGCTGCTGGAGGAGGTGCCGGACGGCCTGGAGGGCCACCTCGGCACCGGCAACGCCGCCAGCGTCGTGTCCGGCCGCGTGTCCTACACGTTCGGGCTGGAAGGTCCGGCGGTCACGGTCGACACGGCCTGCTCGTCATCGCTCGTCGCCCTGCACCTCGCCGTGCAGGCGCTCCGGAGCGGTGACTGCGACCTCGCGCTGGCCGGTGGCGTCACGGTCATGTCCACGCCCGGCACGTTCATCGACTTCTCCCGCCAGCGCGGTCTGGCCGTGGACGGGCGCTGCAAGGCGTTCGCCGCGGCCGCCGACGGCACCGGCTGGGGCGAGGGCGTCGGCATGCTGCTCGTCGAGCGGCTGTCCGACGCCCAGCGCAACGGCCACCAGGTGCTCGCCGTCGTGCGCGGCACGGCCGTGAACCAGGACGGTGCCTCCAACGGACTGACCGCCCCGAACGGTCCGTCGCAGCAGCGGGTCATCCGGCACGCGCTCGGCAACGCCGGTCTCGCGCCGTCCGAAGTGGACGTCGTCGAGGCCCACGGCACCGGCACCGCGCTCGGCGACCCGATCGAGGCCCAGGCCCTGCTGGCGACCTACGGCCAGGACCGCGAACGGCCGCTGCTGCTCGGCTCGCTCAAGTCCAACATCGGCCACACCCAGTCCGCGTCCGGCGTCGGCGGCGTGATCAAGATGGTCATGGCCATGCGCCACGGCCTCGTGCCCAAGACCCTGCACGTCGACGCGCCCTCCCCGCAGGTCGAGTGGGACGCCGGGTCGGTCGAACTGGTGACGTCGACGACGGAATGGCCGCGGACCGGCCGTCCGCGCCGCGCCGCCGTGTCCTCGTTCGGGTTCAGCGGCACCAACGCCCACGCCGTTATCGAACAGGCGCCGGAACTGGAAGCACCGGTCGTGCGGAGGCAGCCGTTGGCGGCCGTGCCGGTGGTGCTGTCCGGCAAGACCGCCGCCGCCCTGCGCGACCAGGCCGCGAAGCTGAAGTCCGTTGTGGACGGTGTCGACCTGACGGATCTGGGCTTCTCACTGGCCACCACGCGGGCGCAGCTCGACCACCGCGCCACGATCGTCGCGCGGGACCACGACGAACTGCTCGCGGGCCTTTCCTCGCTCGCGAACGGCACGGGGGAGCGGGGTGTCGCGGCCGAGGGTCGGTCGGCGTTCCTGTTCACCGGCCAGGGTTCGCAGCGGTTGGGCATGGGTCGTGAGCTGTACGAGGCGTTCCCGGTGTTCGCGGACGCGTTCGACGCGGTGTGCGCCCAGCTGGACCTGGACCGCCCGCTCCGCGATGTGGTGTTCGGCGACGCGGAGGCGTTGGACCGCACCGAGTACACGCAGCCCGCGCTGTTCGCCCTGGAGGTCGCACTCTTCCGGCTCGTCGAGGCCTGGGGGATCCGCCCCGACTTCGTGGCGGGCCACTCGATCGGCGAGATCGCCGCGGCGCACGTCGCCGGGGTGCTCACGCTGGCCGACGCCGCCACGCTGGTGACGGCTCGCGGCCGCCTCATGCAGGCGTTGCCCGCCGGTGGCGCGATGGTCGCCCTCCAGACGACCGAGGACGAGGTCACGCCGCATCTCACGGACCTGGTGTCCATCGCCGCGATCAACGGCCCGACGTCGCTCGTCATCGCCGGGGCCGAGGACGCCGTGGCCGAGGTGCTGACGCACTTCGTCGACCGGAAGTCCAAGCGCCTCAGCGTTTCTCACGCGTTCCACTCGCCGCTGATGGACCCGATGCTGGACGACTTCCGGGCCGTGGTCGCGGGCTTGACCTTCGCCGAGCCGAAGATCCCGCTGCTGGGCGAGGTGACCGACCCGGAGTACTGGGTGCGGCACGTGCGCGGCGCGGTCCGGTTCGCCGAGACCGTGACGACGCTGGAGGCCAAGGGCGTCGGCACGTTCCTGGAGCTGGGCCCGGACGGGGTGCTGACCGCGATGGCCGCGGACAGCGTGTCCGGCGCGGCACTGGTCGCGGCGCAGCGCAAGGACCGCGACGAGGTCACCACGCTGCTCCGCGCGGTCGGAGCCCTGCACGTCCGCGGCGTCCCGGTCGACTGGACCGCGTTCTACGCGGGCACGGGCGCCCGGAGGATCGACCTGCCGACCTACGCGTTCCAGCGGGAGCGCTACTGGTTCGACGTGACCCCGACGAAGCCGAAGGAGACCGCGGGCTACCGCGTCACCTGGCAGCCGGTCGCCAAGCCCGGCACCGCCATGGCCTACGGCCGCTGGCTCGTCGTCGGCGACCAAGAGGTCGCCACCGGACTGGCCGACCGCGGCCTGGACGTGACGGCGATCGACGACGTCGCCGACCTGCCGGACCAGGAGTTCGACGGCGTCTTGTCGGCCGGTGGGGTCGAGTCGACCCTGCTGCTGGTCCAGCGCACCACCGCCCCGCTGTGGGCGCTCACCCGCGAGGCCGTCTCGCTCGACGGTCAGCCCGCGAACCCCGACGCCGCCCAGGTGTGGGGCTTCGGCCGCGTGGCCGCGCTGGAGCACCCCGACCGCTGGGGCGGCCTGGTCGACCTGCCCGGCACCCTGGACGACCGCGTGCTCGACCGGTTGGCCATCGCGCTGGTCGGCGCCGAGGACCAGGTGGCCGTGCGCGGGACGGGCATCTTCGCCCGCCGCCTCGACCACGCTCCCGCCACCGGCTCCGAGGCCTGGAAGCCGACCGGCACGGTGCTCGTCACCGGCGGCACCGGCGTGCTCGGCGGCCACGTGGCCCGCTGGCTCGCGACCGAGGGCGCGGAGCACCTGGTGCTCACGTCCCGGCACGGCGTCGCGGCTCCCGAGCTGGTCACCGACCTCGAAGGACTCGGCGCACGGGTCACGGTCGCCGCGTGCGACGTGACCGACCGCGCCTCCCTGGAAGCCCTGCTCCGCGAGTTCCCGCCGAACGCCGTGCTGCACCTGGCGGGCCTCGGCCAGGACACCTCGATCACCGAGACCGACCTCGACCTGCTGTCCGAGGTCCGATCGGCTCGTGTCGAGGGCACCCGCCTGCTGGACGAGCTGGTCGGTGACGTCGACGCGTTCGTGCTGTTCTCCTCGACGTCCGGTGTCTGGGGCGCGAGCAGGCAGTGCGGTTACGCCGCCGGTGACGCCTTCCTGGACGCGCTCGCCGAGTCCCGGCAGGCCCGCGGCCTGGCCGCGCTCTCGATCTCGTGGGGCCCCTGGGCCGGTGGGGACGCCGAGTGGGCGGACCTCCTGCGCCGCCGGGGCGTCACGCCGCTGGCCCCGGCCGCCGCGCTCGCCGGACTCGGCAAGGCCGTGGCGGGCGGGCGGTCCACGCTCGTCGTCGCCGACGTCGACTGGGCCCGCTTCGCCCCGGCGTTCACCGCCACCCGGCCGAGCCCGCTGCTCGGTGACCTGCCCGAGGTCGTCGCGGCGCTCAAGCCCGCCGAGGAGACCACCGAGACCGACCTGACCGACACCCTCGCGGGCCGTGCGACCGCCGAGCAGGAGGCCGCACTGGTCGACCTCGTGCGCGAGCAGGTCGCGCAGGTGCTCGGCTACGCCTCCGTGGACGCGGTGGAGCCCGGTCTCGCGTTCCGCGACCTCGGCTTCGACTCGCTGACCGCCGTGGAGCTGCGCACGAAGCTGGCCGAGGCGACCGGACTCCGGCTGCCCGCCACGCTGATCTTCGACTACCCCAACCTCGCCGCGCTCGCGACGCACCTGCGGGACGAGCTGTTCGGCAGCGCGCCGGAGGCGGCCCCGGCGGTCGCCGCCGGAGGAGCGCTCGACGAGCCGATCGCCATCGTCGGCATGGGCTGCCGCCTACCCGGTGACGTGCAGACGCCGGAAGACCTGTGGCGCCTGGTGTCCACCGGCACGGACGCCGTCGGCGGCTGGCCGACCGACCGCGGCTGGGACCTGGAGAACCTCTACGACCCCGACCCCGACCACGAGGGCACCTCGTACTCGCGCGAAGGCGCGTTCCTGCACCAGGCCGCCGAGTTCGACGCCGGGTTCTTCGGCATCAACCCGCGCGAGGCGCTGGCGATGGACCCGCAGCAGCGGATGCTGCTGGAGACCTCGTGGGAGGCCGTGGAACGGGCCGGGATCGACCCGGAGTCGTTGCGCGGCAGCCGGACCGGCGTGTTCACCGGTACCAACGGCCAGGACTACGCGGCGGCGACGTTCGAGCTGCCGCCGGGCATCGAGGGCTACCTCGGCACCGGCCTCGCGGCCAGCGTCGTGTCCGGCCGCGTCTCCTACACGTTCGGGCTGGAAGGTCCGGCCGTCACGGTCGACACCGCGTGCTCTGCCTCGCTGGTCGCGATCCACCTCGCCGTGCAGGCACTGCGGGCCGGTGAGTGCGACCTGGCGCTGGCCGGTGGCGCGTCGATGATGTCGACGCCCGGCGCGTTCATCGACTTCTCCCGCCAGCGCGGCCTCGCGGTGGACGGGCGGTGCAAGTCGTTCGCGGCCGCCGCCGACGGCACCGGCTGGGGTGAGGGCGTCGGCATCCTGCTCGTCGAACGGTTGTCCGACGCGCGGCGCAACGGCCACCAGGTGCTCGCGGTCATCCGCGGCTCGGCGGTCAACCAGGACGGCGCCTCGAACGGCCTGACGGCCCCTAACGGTCCGTCGCAGCAGCGGGTCATCCGCCAGGCGCTGGCCAACGCCGGACTGTCCACCCAGGACGTCGACCTGATCGAGGCGCACGGCACCGGCACGAAGCTGGGTGACCCGATCGAGGCGCAGGCCCTGCTCTCCACCTACGGCCGCGACCGCGAGATCCCGTTGCGGCTCGGCTCGCTCAAGTCCAACATCGGCCACACGCAGGCCGCGGCGGGTGTCTCCGGCGTCATCAAGATGGTCATGGCGATCCGTCACGGGATCATGCCCAAGACCCTGCACGTGGACGAGCCGTCGCCGCACATCGACTGGACCTCCGGCTCGGTCGAGCTGCTGACCGAGGCGCAGGAGTGGCCCGAGACGGGCCGCGTCCGCCGGGCCGCGGTGTCCGCGTTCGGCATGAGCGGCACCAACGCCCACCTGATCGTCGAAGAGGCGCCCAACGCGGTCGTGGCCGGCGAGACGGCGGAACTGCCGGTCGTGCCCGTGGTGCTGTCGGCCAAGTCCGCTGACGCCCTCAAGGGCCAGGCCGCCGCGCTGCTGGCCGTGGACCCGGCGGTCTCCCTGACCGACCTGGCGTTCTCCGCCACCGGCCGGACCCCGATGCCGCACCGCGCGGCCGTCGTCGCGAGCGACCACGACGAGCTCGTGCGTGGCCTGACCGCGATCTCCGAGGGCCGTGGGCTCGACGCCGTGGCAGACGGCAAGCTCGCCGTCCTGTTCACCGGCCAGGGCTCGCAGCGCGCGGGCATGGGGCGTGAGCTGTACGCCGCGTTCCCGGTGTTCGCGAAGGCGTTCGACGAGATCGCCGCGCTGGTCGACCTGCGGATCGACGACCAGGAGACCCTGGACCGCACGGAGTTCGCGCAGCCCGCGATCTTCGCCCTGGAAGTCGCGCTGTACCGGTTGGTGGAGTCGTGGGGTGTCCGGCCCGACTTCCTGGGCGGGCACTCGATCGGCGAGATCGCCGCGGCCCACGTGGCCGGGGTGCTGTCGCTGGAGGACGCCGCGAAGCTCGTGTCCGAACGCGGTCGCCTCATGCAGGCGCTGCCGTCCGGTGGCGCGATGGTCGCGGTCCAGGCGACCGAGGACGAAGTCCTTCCGCTGATTGATAACATTGTTTCCATTGCGGCGGTCAACGGCCCGAACGCCGTCGTCGTCGCCGGAGCCGAGGACGCGGTCGAGCGGGTGCTGGCGCACTTCGCGGACCGGAAGTCCAAGCGCCTCAGCGTGTCGCACGCGTTCCACTCGCCGCTGATGGAGCCGATGCTGGACGAGTTCCGGGCCGTGGTCGCGGACCTGACCTTCACCGAGCCGACGATCCCGCTGCTGGGCGAGGTGACCGACCCGGAGTACTGGGTCCGCCACGTCCGCGACGCCGTCCGGTTCGCCGACACCGTCAAGACCCTGGAAACCGCCGGTGTGCGGACGTTCCTGGAGCTGGGCCCGGACGGTGTGCTCACCGCGATGGGCCAGGACTCCGTCACCGAGGCCGTGCTGGTCGCCGGGCAGCGCAAGGACCGTCCCGAGGCCGCTGTGCTCACGTCGGCCGTCGCGACCCTGCACAACCGAGGTGTCCGCGTCGACTGGGACGCGTTCTTCGCCGGGACGGGGGCGCGGCGGGTCGAGCTGCCGACGTACGCGTTCCAGCGGCAGCGGTTCTGGTTGGAGTCTCAGGACTTCCCGACCGGTGCGGGCGGTGCCGTTGACGAGGCCGAGGCGAAGTTCTGGGAGGCCGTCGAACGCGAGGACTTCGGCGTTGTCGGCAGCACCCTCGACCTCGACGAGAGCGCGCTGGGGCAGGTGCTCCCCGCGCTGTCGTCCTGGCGCAAGGCCCGCCGGGAGCACAGCCGGATCGACGGATGGCGCTACCGGGTCACCTGGCTGCCGCTGACGGATGTCGGCGCGCCCGTGCTGACCGGCCGCTGGGCGCTGGTCGTGCCCACCGGCCTCGCCGCCGAGGAGTTCACCGCCGCGCTGACCGCCCGCGGCGCCGAGGTGGTCCCGGTCGAGTTCGCCGACCGCGCCACGCTCGCCACGTCGTTCGCCGAGATCGGTGAGGTCGACGGCGTGCTGTCGCTGGTCGCGCTCAAGGGCGACGTCACGGCGTCCGTCGTGGTCGTGCAGGCGCTCGGCGACGCCGAGATCGCCGCACCGCTGTGGGTCGCGACCCGCGGCGCGGTGTCCACCGGCCGCTCCGATGGCGTGGTCGTCCCGACGCAGACCCAGGTCTGGGGTCTCGGCTACGTGGTCGGCCTGGAGCACCCGGACCGCTGGGGTGGCCTGGTCGACCTGCCGGAGGCGCTGGACGAGCGGCTGTTCGACCGGCTCGTCGGCGTGCTCAACGGCGTGGAGGACCAGGTCGCGGTGCGCGGCTCGGGGGTGTTCGGCCGACGGCTGGTGCACGCCCCGCTGCGCGACCGGCTCGCCGAGTGGTCGCCGAGCGGCACGGTCCTCGTCACGGGTGGTACCGGCGCGCTGGGCGGCAAGGTCGCCCGTTGGCTGGCCACCGGTGGCGCCGAACACCTCGTGCTCACCTCCCGTCGCGGCCTCGACGCCCCCGGTGCGGCGGAACTCCAGGCGGAGCTGGAAGAACTGGGCGCTCGCGTCACGATCGCCGCGTGCGACGTGGCCGACCGCGGTTCCCTCGAGGCGCTGCTGACCGAGTTCCCGCCGAACGCCGTGGTGCATGCGGCCGGTGCCGACTACACGATGGGCATCGCCGACCACGACCTCGCGATCTTCGACGAGGTGCTGTCCGGCAAGGTGTCCGGCGCGGTGCTCTTGGACGAACTGCTCGCCGACGCCGACCTGGACGCCTTCGTGGTGTTCTCCTCCATCGCGGGCACGTGGGGTTCCGGCGGCCAGTCCGCCTACTCCGCCGCCAGCGCGTTCCTCGACGGTCTCGCGGAGTCCCGCCGTGCCAGGGGACTCGTCGCGACGTCGGTGTCCTGGGGCCCGTGGGCCGAGAGCGGCATGGCGACCGTCGGCGACACCGAGGCGCACCTGCGCAAGCGCGGTCTCGTCACGATGTCGCCCACCTCGACGCTGGCCGCGCTGGAGCGGGCCATCCGCTCCGGGGAGCCGACCGTCACCGTCGTGGACATGGAGTGGGAGAAGTTCACCCCCGCCTTCACCCTCGCCCGGCCCAGCGCGTTCATCGGCGACCTGCCCGAGGTGCGCAAGGCGCTCGCCGACGACAGCCCCGCCGAGACCGGTGCGGTGTCAGAACTGGCGGGCAGGCTCGTCGGCCTCTCCGAGGCCGAGCAGTCCGCGCTGCTGGTCGACGTCGTGCGCGACCAGGTCGCCTCGGTGCTCGGCCACAGCTCGGCCGACGCCGTCGACAAGGACCGGGCGTTCCAGGAGCTCGGGTTCGACTCGCTCACGGCCGTGGAGCTGCGCAACACCCTCAACACCGCCACCGGCCTGCGACTGCCCGCGACGCTGGTGTTCGACTACCCGAACGCCGTCACCCTGGCGAACCACCTGCGCACCGAGCTGCTGGGCTCGCAGGTCGAGGTCGCCGAGGTGGTGGCCGCGGCGACTACCGACGAGCCGATCGCCATCGTCGCGATGAGCTGCCGGTTCGCGGGCGGGATCGCCTCGCCCGAACAGCTGTGGGACCTGGTGCTGGCGGGCGGTGACGCGGTCACCCCGTTCCCGACCGACCGCGGCTGGGACCTGTCGACCCTGTTCCACGACGACCCCGACCACCAGGGCACGACCTACACCCGCGAGGGCGCTTTCCTCGACGGGGCCACGAGGTTCGACCCGGCGTTCTTCGGCATCTCGCCCCGCGAGGCCACCGCGATGGACCCGCAGCAGCGGTTGCTGCTGGAGACGTCGTGGGAGGCGTTCGAGCGCGCGGGCATCGACCCGGCGACCCTGCGCGGCAGCCAGACCGGTGTGTTCGCGGGCAGCAACGGCCAGGACTACCTGGCGCTGCTGGAGGACATCCCGGACGGCGTCGAGGGCCACCTCGGCACCGGCAACTCCGCCGCCATCGCGTCCGGCCGCATCTCCTACACGTTCGGGCTGGAAGGTCCGGCCGTCACGGTCGACACCGCGTGCTCGTCCTCGTTGGTGGCGCTGCACATGGCCGTCCAGGCCCTGCGCAACGGCGACTGCGACCTGGCGCTCGCGGGTGGTGTGACGATCATGTCCACGCCCGGTACGTTCATCGACTTCTCCCGCCAGCGCGGTCTGGCCACCGACGGCCGGATCAAGTCGTTCGCCGCCGCGGCCGACGGCACCGGCTGGGGTGAAGGCGTCGGCATGCTGCTCGTCGAGCGGCTGTCCGACGCGCGGCGCAACGGCCACCAGGTGCTCGCCCTGGTCCGCGGCTCGGCCGTGAACCAGGACGGCGCCTCCAACGGCCTCACCGCCCCGAACGGTCCTTCGCAGCAGCGGGTGATCCGCAAGGCACTGGCGAGCGCCGGTCTGTCCACTTCGGACATCGACGTCGTGGAGGCCCACGGCACCGGCACCTCGCTGGGTGACCCGATCGAGGCGCAGGCACTGCTCGCGACCTACGGCCAGGACCGCTCGGAGCCGCTGCTGCTGGGATCCGTCAAGTCCAACATCGGTCACACGCAGGCCGCGGCGGGCGTGGCGGGGATCATCAAGATGGTCATGGCGATGCGCCACGGCCAGGTCCCGAAGACCCTGCACGTGGACGAGCCGTCACCCGCGATCGACTGGTCGGCCGGTGCGGTCGAGCTGGTCACCTCGCCGGTGGCGTGGCCCTCGGTCGACCGCCCGCGCCGCGCGGCGGTGTCGTCGTTCGGCATCAGCGGCACCAACGCCCACACGATCATCGAGCAGGCGCCGGAAGCCCCCGAGCCGGTGGCCGTCCGCAAGGAACTGCCGGTCACGCCGTTCGTGGTGTCGGCCAAGAACGCCGCCGCGCTGGCCGAGCAGGCCGGGCGGATCGGCGAGCAGCTGGAGTGGACCTCCGCCGAGGCCGCTGACGTGGCCTACTCGCTGGCCACGACCCGCGCGACGCTGGCCCACCGGCTGGTGGTGCTCGGCGAGGACCGCGACGCGGCCATCGCCGCCCTGACCACCGCCCGTGACGGCGGCACGAACCCGAACCTGGTGCGCGGCACCGCCGCCGACGGCGGACTCGCGTTCCTGTTCACCGGCCAGGGTTCGCAGCGGTTGGGCATGGGGCGTGAGCTGTACGAGGCGTTCCCGGTGTTCGCGGACGCGTTCGACGCGGTGTGCGCGCAGCTGGACCTGGACCGTCCGCTCCGCGATGTGGTGTTCGGCGACGCGGAGGCGTTGGACCGCACCGAGTACACGCAGCCCGCGCTGTTCGCCGTCGAGGTCGCGCTGTTCCGCACCCTGGAAGCCTGGGGTGTGCGGCCGGACCACGTCGGCGGGCACTCCATCGGCGAGATCGCGGCCGCGCACGTCGCTGGGGTGCTGTCCCTGGCCGACGCCGCGACCCTGGTCTCCGCCCGTGGCCGCCTGATGCAGGCGCTCCCGGCCGGTGGCGCGATGGTCGCGTTGCAGGCCACCGAGGACGAGGTCACCCCGCACTTGACGGACTTGGTGTCCATCGCCGCGGTCAACGGGCCGAACGCCGTCGTGGTGGCCGGTGCCGAGGACGAGGTCGAGCAGGTGCTGGCGCACTTCGCGGACCGCAAGTCCAAGCGCCTCACCGTGTCGCATGCGTTCCACTCGCCGCTGATGGATCCGATGCTGGACGAGTTCCGCGCGGTGGTCGCGGGTCTGGCGTTCACCACCCCGAAGATCCCGATGCCCGGCGACGTGACGAACCCGGAGCACTGGGTGCGCCACGTCCGCGACGCCGTCCGGTTCGCCGACACCGTCACGGCCCTGGAGGCCAAGGGTGTCAGCACGTTCCTGGAGCTGGGCCCGGACGGCGTGCTCACCGCGATGGCGCAGGACAGCGTCACCGACGCCGTGCTGGTCGCGTCGCAGCGCAAGGACCGCTCCGAGGTCACGACCCTGGTCCGCGCGCTCGCCGCGCTCCACGTCCGCGGGATCGCGGTCGACTGGGCCGCCTACTTCGCCCGTTCCGGCGCGCGGAAGGTGGACCTGCCGACCTACGCGTTCCAGCGCGACCGCTTCTGGCTCGTCGACGCGCCGTCGTCGTCGCGGCGCACGCGCCAGGAGAACGGCGCGGTGGACGACCTGCGCTACCGGATCGACTGGCAGCCGGTCACCCCGACCGGTGTCGTGCCCGGCCGCTGGCTGGTCACCGACGCCGAGCTGGCCGAGGGCCTGGCGGCCCGCGGGGTCGACGTCGTCACCGACGGACCGCTCGACGGCGTGCTGGCGCTGACCAACGACGTCACCGAGGCGCTGGACCTGGTCAAGACCCACACCGCCAAGCTGTGGGTCGCCACCCGCGGCGCTGTCGCCACCGGACCGGCCGACGTCGTCGCCGACCCGGAGGCCGCCGAGGTCTGGGGTCTCGGCCGCGTGGCCGCGCTGGAGCACTCCGACCGCTGGGGCGGCCTGGTCGACCTGCCCGCGGCGCTGGACGCCAGGGCGTTCGACCGGATCGCCGCCGTCCTCGGCGGTACGGAGGACCAGGTCGCCGTGCGCGGCTCGGTCGTCCACGCCCGCAGGCTCGTCGCCGCCCCGGCCGGGAACGGCGCCGACTGGACCCCGCGCGGCACGGTCCTGGTGACCGGCGGCACGGGCGCCATCGGCCGCCACGTCGCGGCGTGGCTCACCGAGGCCGGTGCCGACGAGGTCGTGCTGGTCAGCCGCGGCGGGGGAGAGGTCCCCGGCGCCACGGTCGTCCCGTGCGACGTGACCGACCGCGACGCCCTGGCCGCCGTGGTCGCCCAGTACCCGCCGAACGCCGTCGTGCACCTCGCCGGAGTCGGCCAGGACACCGCCCTGGCGGACATGGACGCCGACGAGCTGGCCCACGTCATGGCCGCCCGCGTCGAGGGCGCGGAGAACCTGGACGCGCTGGTCGGCGAGGTCGACGCGTTCGTCCTGTTCTCCTCCACCTCCGGCGTCTGGGGTTCCGGCCGCCAGGGCGCGTACGCCGCGTCCGACGCCCACCTGGACGCGCTGGCCGAACGCCGCCGCGCCGCTGGTCTCGCCGCCACCTCCGTGGCGTGGGGCCCGTGGGCCGGGGGAGCGATGACCCAGGAGGGTCGGGACGCCCTCAGCCGTCGCGGACTCCCCGCGCTGGCCCCGGAACTGGCCCTCGCCGCCCTGCGCCGGGCCGTCGGGCTCGGGGAGGCCGCGGTCGTCATCGCCGACGTCGACTGGACCCGGTTCGCCCCGGCTTTCACCGCCGCCCGGCCCAGCCCGCTGCTCGGCGCGCTGCCGGACGTGGTGGCGGCACTGGAGACCCCGGCCGCGGACAACGACACCGGCCTGGTCGCGAAGCTCACCGGGCTGTCCGAGTCCGAGCAGCGGTCGCACCTGGTCGACCTGGTCCGCGGGCAGGTGGCCGACGTGCTCGGGTACGCCTCGCCGCAGGCCGTCGAACTCGGGGTCGCGTTCCGTGAACTCGGCTTCGACTCGCTCACGGCCGTGGAGCTGCGCGGCAAGCTCAACGAGGTCACCGGCCTGCGGCTGCCCGCGACGCTGGTGTTCGACTACCCGAACCTGGCTGCGCTGGCCGCCTTCCTGCGCGAGGAGCTGGTCGGCAGCAGGCCGGAGGCACTGCCCGCCGTCGCCTCGGGCTTCACCAACGAGCCCATCGCCATCGTCGGCATGGGCCTGCGGCTGCCGGGTGGGATCGAGACGCCCGAACAGCTCTGGGAGCTGGTCACCTCGGGCAGCGACGCGATCTCGGAGTTCCCGACCAACCGCGGCTGGGACCTGGCGAACCTGTTCGACCCGGACCCCGACCACGAGGGCACCTCGTATGTGACCCGAGGCGGGTTCCTGCACGACGCGGGCGAGTTCGACCCGGCGTTCTTCGGGATCAACCCGAGGGAGGCCCTGGCCATGGACCCGCAGCAGCGCATGCTGCTGGAGACGTCCTGGGAGGCCATGGAACGCGCGGGCATCGACCCGGAGTCGTTGCGCGGCAGCCGGACCGGTGTCTTCACCGGCACGAACGGCCAGGACTACGCGATGCAGACGTTCGAGCTGCCGCCCGGCATCGAGGGCTACCTCGGCACCGGCCTCGCGGCCAGCGTCGTCTCCGGTCGCCTGTCCTACACCTTCGGCCTGGAGGGCCCGGCGGTCACCGTCGACACGGCGTGCTCCGCTTCGCTCGTCGCGATCCACCTCGCCGCTCAGGCACTGCGGGCCGGTGAGTGCGACCTGGCGCTGGCCGGTGGCGCGTCGATGATGTCCACGCCCGGCGCGTTCATCGACTTCAGCAGGCAGCGCGGTCTCGCGCTCGACGGCACGTGCAAGTCCTTCGCCGCGGCGGCGGACGGCACGGCCTGGGGCGAGGGCGTCGGCATGCTCGTCGTCGAACGCCTCTCCGACGCCCAGCGCAACGGCCACCAGGTCCTCGCGGTCATCCGCGGCTCGGCGGTCAACCAGGACGGCGCCTCGAACGGGCTCACCGCCCCGAACGGCCCGTCGCAGCAGCGGGTGATCCGCCAGGCGCTCGCCGCCGCCGGACTGTCCACAACGGACGTCGACGTCGTGGAGGCCCACGGCACCGGCACGAAGCTGGGCGACCCGATCGAGGCGCAGGCCATCCTGTCGACCTACGGCCAGGACCGGGAGACCCGGCTGCTGCTGGGCTCGTTGAAGTCCAACATCGGCCACACCCAGGCCGCCTCCGGTGTCTCCGGGATCATCAAGATGGTGCTGGCGCTCCAGCACGGCGTCGCGCCGAAGACCCTGCACGTGGACGAGCCGTCGCCGCAGATCGACTGGACCTCCGGGTCCGTGGAGCTGCTGACCGAGGCGGCGGCGTGGCCGGAGACCGGGCGTCCGCGCCGGGCCGCGATCTCGTCGTTCGGCATGAGCGGCACCAACGCCCACGCCATCATCGAGCAGGCGCCGGTCGCGGAGGTGGTGGTCGAGTCGGCCACGACGACGCTCCCGGCCGTGCCGGTGGTGCTCGCGGCGAAGTCGCCGGAAGCGTTGAAGGAGCAGGCGGAACGGCTGCGCGAGCACGTCGTGTCCACCGATGTCGACCTGACCGACCTGGCGTTCTCCTTGCTCACCAGCAGGTCCGGCCTCACCCACCGCGCGGTCGTGGTGGCCGGGGACAAGGACGAGCTGGTCGACGGTCTCGCGACCGCGTCCTCCGGTGACGCCGTCGTCGAGGGCAAGCTGGCGGTGCTGTTCACCGGCCAGGGCTCGCAGCGGGTCGGCATGGGCCGCGGGCTGCACGCCGCGTTCCCGGTGTTCGCGAAGGCGTTCGACGAGGTCGCCGCGCTGGTCGACGTCCGGATCGACGACGAGGAGACCCTCGACCGCACGGAGTTCACCCAGCCCGCGATCTTCGCGGTCGAGGTGGCGCTCTACCGCCTCTTCGAGTCGTGGGGCGTGAAGCCCGACCACCTGGGCGGCCACTCCATCGGCGAGATCGCCGCGGCCCACGTGGCCGGTGTCCTTTCCCTGGAGGACGCGGCCAGGCTGGTCGGCGAACGCGGTCGCCTCATGCAGGCCCTGCCCGCCGGCGGCGCGATGGTGGCGTTGCAGGCCACCGAGGAAGAAGTGCTGCCCCTGCTCACGGACGCCGTCTCCATCGCGGCGATCAACGGACCCACGTCGATCGTCATCGCGGGTGCGGAAGACGCCGTGCGGCTGGTCGTCGGGGCGTTCCCCGACCGGAAGTCCAAGCGGCTGGCCGTGTCCCACGCGTTCCACTCGCCGCTGATGGAGCCGATGCTGGACGAGTTCCGGTCCATCGCCTCCGGGCTGACCTACCACCAGCCGAGCATCCCCATGCTCGGCGACGTGACCGACCCGGAGTACTGGGTCCGGCACGTGCGGGACGCGGTGCGGTTCGCCGACACCGTGACCACCCTGGAAGGCCAGGGCGTGAAGACCTTCCTGGAGCTGGGCCCGGACGGCGTGCTCACCGCGATGGGCGCCGACAGCGTCACCGACGCCGTGCTGATCCCGTCGCTGCGCAAGGACCGGGACGAGGTCCGCACCCTGCTGACGGCCCTCGGCCGGGTCCACGCCCGCGGCACCGCAGTCGACTGGACGGCGTTCTTCGCCGGTACCGCGGCGAAGCGGGTCGACCTGCCGACTTACGCGTTCCAGCACCAGCACTTCTGGCTGGACTCACAGCCGTGGCCGACCACGACCGCGTCCGCCGAGGTCAGCGAGGTCGACGCCCAGTTCTGGGCCGCCGTCGACAGCGAGGACCTGGCGTCGCTCGGCACGGACATCGACCCGTCCACGCCGTTCGGCGACGCGCTGCCGGTGCTGGCGTCGTGGCGCAGGCAGCACAGCGAGAACGCGACCACCGACAGCTGGCGCTACCAGGTCGAGTGGAAGTCCGTCCCGGCCGAGAAGACGGGCGCGAGCGGCCGCTGGCTGGCCGTCGTGCCGACGGGCGGGACCGAGCACGCGGTGCTGGCCGGGCTGAGCGCCCGCGGTGTCGACGTCGTTCCGGTCGAGTGGGACGCCGACGTCGACCGGGCCGGTCTCTCCACCCTGCTGGAGAAGGCCATGACCGACGGCCCGGTGCAGGGCGTGCTGTCCCTGCTCGCGCTGTCCACCCCGGTCACCTCGACCGTGCTGACCGTGCAGGCGCTCGGTGACGCCGGTGTCGAGGCCCCGCTGTGGGTCGCGACCCGCGGCGCGGTGTCGACCGGCCGCTCCGACGGCGTCGTCGACCCGACCCAGTCCACGGTCTGGGGCACCGGGTACGTGATCGGCCTGGAGCACCCCGAGCGCTGGGGTGGCCTGGTCGACCTGCCGGAGGAGCTGACGGACAAGGCCCTCGACCGGATCGCGGGAGTGCTGGTCGGCACCGAGGACCAGGTGGCCGTCCGACCGTCCGGGGTGTTCGGCCGACGGCTGGCCCACGCGCCCGCCGCGACCGGCCTGTCCGACTGGTCGCCGCGCGGCACGGTCCTGGTCACCGGCGGTACCGGTGCCCTGGGCAGCCGGGTCGCCCGCTGGCTCGCGACCGAGGGCGCCGAGCACCTGGTGCTCACCTCCCGCCGCGGGCCCGACGCCCCCGGCGCGGCCGAGCTCACCGCCGAGCTGGAGGAGCTGGGCGCTCGGGTCACGATCGCCGCGTGCGACGTGGCCGACCGCAACTCGCTGTCGTCGCTGCTGACCGAGCTCCCGCCGAACGCCGTCGTCCACGCGGCCGGTGCGGACCACTACGGGGCGATCGCGGACCACGACCTGGGCACGTTCGACGACGTGCTGTCCGCGAAGGTCGCGGGCGCGGTCCTGCTCGACGAGCTGCTGGCCGACGCCGACCTGGACGCGTTCGTCGTGTTCTCGTCGATCGCGGGCACCTGGGGTTCGGGTGGCCAGTCGGCCTACTCGGCGGCCAGCGCGTTCCTCGACGGCCTGGCGGAGTCCCGCCGGGCGCGCGGGCTGGTCGCGACCTCGGTCTCCTGGGGTCCGTGGGCCGAGAGCGGCATGGCGACCGTGGGCGACACCGAGGAGCACCTGCGCCGCCGCGGCCTGATCGCGATGGCGCCCGCGCTCACGCTCAGCGCACTGGAGAAGGCCATCCGGTCCGGCGCGACCACGCTGACCGTGGTCGACATCGAGTGGGACAGGTTCGCCCCGGCGTTCACCATGGCCAGGACCAGCCCGTTCATCGGCGACCTGCCCGAGGTGCGCGCCGCGCTGGAGGAGACCACCCCCGCGGCCGGCGAGGAGTCCGACCTGGTCGGGAAGCTCGCCGCGCTGTCCGAGGTCGAGCAGCACGCGCTGCTGGTCGACCTGGTCCGCGGCCAGGTCGCGGCGGTGCTCGGCCACGGTTCGGCCGACGCGGTCGCCAAGGACAAGGCGTTCCAGGACCTCGGCTTCGACTCCCTCACGGCGGTCGAGCTGCGCAACACGCTCACCGGCGCCACCGGGCTCAAGCTCCCGGCGACCCTGGTGTTCGACCACCCCAGTGCCGAACCGCTCGCCAGGTTCCTGCACTCCCAGCTGGTCGTCGGCGGCGCCACCGTGCCGGTCCTCGACGAGCTGGACCGGCTGGAGGCGGCCCTGGCCGCGGCCACGCCCGACACCCTCACCCGCACCAAGATCACCATCAAGCTCCAGTCGCTCGTCAGCCAGTGGAACTCCGGCAAGGCCGAGGCCGCCAGCGGTCTCGACGACGCCTCGGACGACGAGCTGTTCGCCTTCATCAACAAGCAGCTGGGGAAGTAACCACCACCCCTGCCGCACCCGCCGCCACCCCCTCCGACCAGGTCGGAGGGGGTGGCGGTGCTGGGGAGAACCCGGTTTTCGGGGCGTTTCCTCAGGGGCCCGTAGGGGCCCGCTAGGGGTTGAGGGGTGTTGGGGCCACGGACAGAATCGTTTCGTGAGCTGAAGTGTGCCAAGCGCTTCACATTCACGACGATCTCATTCTCCTGCGCCGGAGAAACCCTGTCGTCCGTAGCGAAGAGGTGCTCTTAAATGGCGAATGAAGACACGCTCCGGGAGTATCTCAAACTGGTGACGGCGGATCTCCACACCACCCGGCAGCGGCTTCAGCAGCTGGAGGAGGGTGACCAGGAGCCGATCGCGATCGTGGCGATGAGCTGCCGTTATCCCGGTGGGGTCCGGTCGCCGGAAGATCTGTGGCGGCTGGTCGACTCCGGTGGCGACGCCATTTCCCCGCTTCCCGACGACCGCGGCTGGGGCACCGAGAACGGTGTTTTCGCGGTCGAGGGCGGCGGGTTCCTCTATGACGCGGCCGATTTCGAGCCCGCGTTCTTCGGTATTTCCCCGCGCGAGGCGCTGGCCATGGATCCGCAGCAGCGGCTGCTGTTGGAAACGACGTGGGAAGTGTTCGAACGGGCCGGAATCGACCCCAGGTCCCTGCGCGGCAGCCAGACCGGCGTGTTCGTCGGCGGCAGCGCCATGGGCTACGGGATCGGCCTGACCGAGGTGCCCGACGAGGTCGCGGGCCACCTGCTCACCGGTGCCGCCCCCAGCGTCCTGTCCGGCCGCCTCTCCTACACCTTCGGCCTCGAGGGCCCCGCGGTCACGGTCGACACCGCGTGCTCCTCCTCGCTCACCGCGCTGCACCTCGCCGCCACCGCCCTGCGCAACGGCGAGTGCTCGATCGCGCTCGCGGGCGGCGTGATGGTGATGAGCACCCCGGCCGTGTTCACCGAGTTCGGCAAGCAGGGCGGCCTCTCCCCGGACGGCCGCTGCCGCGCGTTCTCCGACGACGCCGACGGCACCGGCTGGTCCGAGGGCGTGGGCCTGCTGCTCGTCGAGAAGCTCTCCGACGCCCGGCGCAACGGCCACGAGGTCCTCGCCGTCATCCGCGGCAGCTCGGTCAACCAGGACGGCGCCTCCAACGGCCTGACCGCCCCCAACGGCCCCTCGCAGCAGCGGGTGATCCTCCAGGCGCTGGCCAACGCCGGTCTCGCGCCCGCGGACGTGGACGTCGTCGAGGCGCACGGCACCGGCACGCGGCTGGGCGACCCGATCGAGGCGCAGGCCATCCTCTCCACCTACGGCCAGGACCGCGAGCGCCCGGTGCTGCTGGGCTCGCTCAAGTCCAACATCGGCCACACCCAGTCCGCGGCGGGCGTCGCGGGCGTGATCAAGATGGTCATGGCGATCCGGCACGGGGTCGCCCCCAAGACGCTGCACGCCGACGAGCCCTCGCACCAGGTCGACTGGGAGGCGGGCTCGCTGGAGATCCTCACCGAGGCCCGCCCGTGGCCCGAGACCGGCAACCCCCGCCGCGCGGGCGTCTCCTCGTTCGGCGTGAGCGGCACCAACGCCCACGTCGTGCTGGAGCAGGCACCGGCCGAGGAGCCGGTCGAGGTGCCGCGCGCCTCCCGCGAGGTGCTGCCGTGGCTGCTGGCCGCGCGCACCGAGGACGGCCTGCGCGAGCAGGCCCGGCGGCTGCGCGAGCGGCTCGACGGCGCCGACGCGCACCCGGACGACGTGGCGTTCTCCCTGGCGACGACCCGCACCGCGCTCGCCCACCGCGCGGTCGTGGTCGGCGACGGCCCGGCGGCCCTGCACGCCGGTCTCGACGCCCTGGTCGACGGCACCCCCTCCGCGGGGGTGCAGCGCGGCGCGGTCACCGACGGCGGCCTGGCCGTGGTCTTCACCGGTCAGGGCAGCCAGCGGCTCGGCATGGGCCGTGAGCTGCACGCGGCGTTCCCGGTGTTCGCCGAGGCGTTCGACGCGGTGTGCGCCGAGTTCGAGTCGCCGGTCCGGGACGCGGTGTTCGGGGATGACGCCGCCGTCCTGGACCAGACCGGCATGACGCAGCCCGCGCTGTTCGCCGTCGAGGTGGCGCTGTTCCGGCTGGTCAGCTCGTGGGGTGTGCGGCCGGAGTTCCTGGCGGGGCACTCCATCGGCGAGCTGGCCGCGGCCCACGTGGCCGGGGTGCTGTCGCTGGAGGACGCGGCCGCGCTGGTCGAGGCGCGCGGCCTGCTGATGCAGGCGCTGCCCACCGGTGGCGCGATGGTCGCCCTGGAGGCCACCGAGGAGGAAGTGCTCGGGATGCTGGACCAGCACGTGTCCATCGCGGCCGTCAACGGCCCGAGGTCGATCGTGCTGGCCGGTGACGAGGACGCGGTGCTCGCGGTCACCGACGCGTTCCACGACCGGAAGTTCAAGCGGCTCAGCGTCTCCCACGCGTTCCACTCGCCGCACATGGACGCCATGCTCGACGACTTCCGCGCGGTGGCGGCCCGGCTGACCTACTCGCCGCCCGCCATCCCGATCGTCTCGACGGCCACCGGCGGGCTCGCCACCGCCGCCGAGCTGTGCTCCGCCGACTACTGGGTCTCCCACGTGCGCCGCGCCGTCCGGTTCGCCGACGCGGTCCGCGCGCTGGAAGCCCAAGGCGTGTCGACGTTCCTGGAGCTCGGCCCCGACGCCGTGCTCACCGCGATGGGTGCCGAGAGCGCCACCGACGCCGTGCTGGTCCCCGCGCTGCGCAAGGACCGCCCCGAGGTCGCGGCCATCACCACCGCGCTCGCGGGTCTGCACGTCCGCGGCGTCCGGATCGACTGGGCCGCCTACTTCGCGGGCACCGGCGCCCAGCGGATCGACCTGCCCACCTACGCCTTCGACCGCCAGCGCCTGTGGTTGGAGGACAACGGTTCTGTCGGTGACGTGACCTCGGCAGGCCTGTCCACCGCGGGCCACCCGCTGCTCGCCGCGGTGCTCCCGATGCCCGACGGCGGCGTGCTGTTCACCGCGCGGCTGTCCGTCGCCACCCACGGCTGGCTGGCCGACCACGTCGTCGCCGACAACGTGGTCGTGCCCGGCACCGCGCTGGTGGAGCTGGCGATCCGCGCGGGCGACCAGGTCGGCTGCGGCCACCTGGAGGAGCTGCTGCTCCAGGCCCCGCTCGTCATCCCCGCGCGGGGCGGCATCAGCCTGCACGTGGAGCTGGACGCCGAGCCCGGCCGCCGGATGATCACCGTCTACTCCCGCACCGACGAGGACGACGCGGCGTGGGTCGTGCACGCGACCGGTGTGCTGACCGACGAGCCCGCGACGCCGGGGTTCGAGCTGACCCAGTGGCCGCCCGCCGGGGCCGTCCCCCTTGACCTGACCGGCCTTTACGAGGACCTCGCCGCGGGCGGCCTGCGCTACGGCCCGGTCTTCCGCGGGCTGGCGAACGCCTGGCGCAGCGGCGACGACGTGTACGCGGAAGTCGCGCTGCCCGAGGCGGAACAGCGTCGGGCGGGCGCGTTCGGCGTCCACCCGGCGTTGCTCGACTCCGTCCTGCACACGCTGGGCATCGCCGACGGCGACACCGCGGAGCGGAGCGGCCCGGCGTCGCTGCCGTTCTCCTGGACCGGGGTGAGCCTGTTCGCCTCCGGCGCCGAGACGCTGCGCGCCCGCGTTTCCCCGTCACCGCAGGGAGACGGCATCTCGGTCGACGTCGCCGACGGCACCGGCTCGCCGGTCGCCCGCGTCGACTCGCTGGTGCTGCGCCCGATCAGCGGCGAGCAGTTCACCCGCGGCGGCGGCACCGACTCGCTCTACCGGGTCGACTGGACGCCGGTCTCGCCCGCCGTTGAGTCGAACACAGCCCCCGCGGCCATTTCCGGTGACTCCGTCGAGGACGTGACGATCCTGCACGTCGCCGACTCCGCCAACGTGCACACCGTCACCGCCGAGCTCCTGGCGGGCCTCAAGTCCTTCGTGGAGCAACGGTCCGACGAGTCGGTGCTGGTCGTGGTGACCAGCCACGCCGTCGCCGCGCTGCCCGGCGAGGACATCACCGTCCCCGCCCAGTCCGGCGCGTCCGGGCTGGTGCGCTCCGCGCAGTCCGAGCACCCCGGCGCGATCGTCCTGCTGGACCTGGACGACGTGACCGCGATCGACGAGGTCCTGCCCGCCGTGCTCGGCGCGCGGGAGCTGGAGGTCGCGGTCCGCGCGGGCACGCTCTACGCCCCGCGCCTGGTCCGCGCCACCTCCGGCTCGATCGCCCCGATGGCCACGGACTCCGCGTGGCGGCTGGACTTCACCGCCTCCGGCACGGTCGACAACCTGACCACGATCCCGTGGCCGCACGCCGAGTCGGCGCTGGAGCCCGGCGAGGTCCGGATCGCGATGCGGGCCGCGGGCGTCAACTTCCGCGACGTGATGAACGTGCTCGGCATGTACCCCGGTGACGCCGGGATCATGGGCCTGGAGGGCGCGGGCGTCGTGCTGGAGGTCGGTCCCGGTGTGGACGACCTCGCGGTCGGCGACCGGGTCATGGGCATGGTCGACGCCGCGTTCGGCCCGGTCGTGATCGCCGACCGCCGCAAGGTGTGCCCGATCCCGGAGGGCTGGTCGTTCACCCAGGCCGCCGGTGTGCCGCTGGTGTTCCTCACGGCGCTGTACGCGCTGGAGGACCTGGGGGGCCTCAAGTCCGGCGAGTCCGTCCTCGTCCACGCCGCCGCGGGCGGTGTCGGCATGGCCGCCACCCAGATCGCCCGCCACCTCGGCGCGGAGGTCTACGGCACGGCCAGCACCGGCAAGTGGGAGGCTCTGCGGGCGGCCGGGATCGCCGACGACCACATCGCCTCCTCGCGCACCATCGACTTCGAGCACGAGTTCACCATCGCCACCGACGGCCGGGGTGTGGACGTCGTCCTCAACGCCCTGTCCGGCGAGTTCGTCGACGCCTCGCTGCGCCTGCTGGCGCAGGGCGACGGCGGCCGGTTCCTGGAGATGGGCAAGACCGACGTGCGGCGCCCCGACGAGGTCGCCCGGCAGCACGTGGACGTCGAGTACACCGCGTTCGACCTGATCGAGGCCGGACCCGACCGGATCGGCGAGCTGCTGACCCGCCTGCACGGCTGGTTCGCCGACGGCTCGCTCAAGCCCCTGCCCGTCACGACGTGGGACGTCCACCGCGCCCCGGAGGCGTTCCGGTTCCTCGGGCAGGCCAAGCACACCGGCAAGGTCGTGCTGACCATCCCGACCCCGCTCGACCCGGACGGCTCGGTGCTCATCACCGGCGGCACCGGCGGACTGGGCGCGCTGGTGGCCCGGCACCTGGTGGCCGAGCACGGCGTCCGGCACCTGGTGCTGACCTCGCGCCGCGGCCCGGACGCGCCCGGCGCCACCGCGCTGGCCGACGAGCTGACCGCCCTCGGCGCCACCGTGGAGCTGGCGGCGTGCGACGTCGCCGACCACGCCGCGGTCTCCGCACTGCTCAAGGGGATCGAGCACCCGCTGACCGGGGTGGTGCACGCGGCCGGTGTGCTCGCGGACGGCGTGCTGGACTCGCTGACCCCGGACCGGCTGTCGGCCGTGCTCGGCCCGAAGGCGGACGCGGCCGCGCACCTGCACGAGCTGACCGCCGACCTCGACCTGGCGATGTTCATCGTCTTCTCCTCCGCCTCCGGCCTGTTCGGCGGGGCGGGGCAGGCGAACTACGCCGCCGCCAACACCTTCCTCGACGCGCTCGCCGTGCACCGCCGCGCCAAGGGCCTCCCGGCCATCTCGCTGGCCTGGGGCCCGTGGGACCAGACCGCGGGCATGGGCGCGTCCCTGTCCGACGCGGACATCGCCCGGATGGCCCGCTCCGGCATGCCGGTGCTGTCCGCCGACGACGGCCTCGCGCTGTTCGACCTGGCCCGCGTCACCGACGACGCCGTGCTGGTGCCGGTCAAGCTGGACCTGGCCACCCTGCGCGACGCCGGTGAGGTGCACCCCCTGCTGCGCGGCCTGGTCCGCGCCCCGGCCCGCCGAGCGGCCGCCGCCGCGGGCAAGGCCGAGCCCGCTTCGTGGTCGCAGCGGCTCGCGGGCAAGACCAGGGCCGAGCAGGACGAGCTGCTGCTGGACCTGGTGGTCGGCCAGGTCGCGGTGGTGCTCGGCTACGAGTCGCCGCTGGACATCAAGCCCACGCTGGCGTTCAAGGAGCTCGGCTTCGACTCGCTGTCCGCGGTGGAGCTGCGCAACACGCTCAGCGCCGCGACCGGCGTGAAGCTGCCCGCGACGCTGGTCTTCAACTACCCCAACGCGATCGAGCTGGCCGCCCACCTCCGCGCGGAGCTGGCGGGCGCCGACGGCACGGCCGCGACCCTCCTGGACGAGCTCGACCGGCTCGACCTCGCCTTCGCCGAGGTCGGCGCGGACGACCCGATGCGCACCAAGATCACCAGCCGACTGCAGCGCGTGCTGGCCAAGTGGAACGGGATCGGAGCGGACGCCGCGTCCTCCGATTCGGGGAAGGCCACGTTGGACGAGGCGGGCTACGACGAGCTCTTCGACTTCATCGACAACAACCTCAGCTCCTCGTGATCACCCACAACTTGTCTGAACCGCTGTAGAGGAGACGACTCGAATGGCCAACGAAGACAAGGTCCTCGCCTACCTGCGAAAGGTGACGAGCGAGCTCGACGACGCGAAGCGCAGGCTGCGCGAGCTCGACCGCGAGGGCCAGGAGCCCATCGCGATCGTCGGCATGGGCTGTCGTTTTCCCGGCGGTGTGTCGTCCCCCGACCAGCTGTGGCGGTTCGTGGAGTCCGGCGGTGACGCCATCGGCGGCATGCCGGGCGACCGGGGCTGGGAGGTCAACCTCGACGACGACTCCGAGGCGGCGGGCAGCACCTACGTCGCCGACGGCGGCTTCCTGCACGACGCGGCCGAGTTCGACGCGGCCTTCTTCGGCATCAGCCCCCGCGAGGCGCTGGCCATGGACCCCCAGCAGCGGGTGCTGCTGGAGACCTCGTGGGAGACCCTGGAGCACGCGGGCATCGACCCGGCCACGTTGCGCGGCAGCCGGACCGGCGTCTTCGTCGGCGCCGCCCAGTACCAGTACGGCAACGCCGCCGAGACCGCCGACGCCGAGGACGGCGTGGAGGGCTACCTGCTCACCGGCAACGCCACCAGCGTCGCCTCCGGCCGCATCTCCTACACGCTGGGCCTGGAGGGTCCCGCGGTCACGATCGACACCGCGTGCTCGTCCTCGCTGGTCGCCCTGCACTGGGCGATCCAGGCGCTGCGCTCCGGCGAGTGCTCGCTCGCGCTCGCCGGCGGTGTCGCGGTCATGGCGACCCCCGGCATGTTCGTCGAGTTCTCCCGCCAGCGCGGCCTGTCCACCGACGGCCGCTGCAAGGCGTTCTCCGCCGACGCGGACGGCACCGGCTGGGCCGAGGGCGTCGGCATGCTGGCCGTGGAGAAGCTGTCCGACGCGCGCCGCAACGGCCACCAGGTCCTCGCGATCGTGCGCGGGTCGGCCATCAACCAGGACGGCGCTTCCAACGGCCTGAGCGCCCCCAACGGCCTCGCCCAGGAACGCGTCATCGCGCAGGCGTTGGCCAGCGGCAGGCTCGGACCGTCCGATGTGGACGCCGTCGAGGCGCACGGCACCGGCACCAAGCTGGGCGACCCGATCGAGGCGCAAGCCCTGCTCGCCGCGTACGGCCAGGACCGCGAGAACCCTTTGCTGCTCGGCTCGTTCAAGTCCAACATCGGCCACGCCCAGGCCGCCGCCGGTGTCGCCGGTGTCATCAAGATGGTCATGGCCATCCGGCACGGCGTCGTCCCGAGGACGCTGCACGCGGAGAACCCCACCCCGCACGTCGACTGGACCTCCGGCGCCGTCGAGCTGGTCACCGAGAACCGGGCGTGGCCCGAGACCGGTCGTCCGCGCCGCGCGGCGGTGTCGTCGTTCGGCATCAGCGGCACCAACGCCCACACGATCCTGGAGCAGGCCGCGCCCGAAGACGCGAACGGCGTCGCCGCGAACCCTGACCCCGCAAGGATTTCCGCGCTCCCCGTCGTCCCCCTGGTCCTGTCCGCGAAGACCCCCGAGGCGCTGCGCGCGCAGGCCGCCCGGCTCGCGTCACTGGTGGACGGCGACGTCGACCTGACCGACGTGGCCCACTCCCTGGTCGCGCACCGCTCCCGCTTCGACCACAGCGCGGTGCTCGTCGGCTCCGAGCGCGCCGAGCTGGCCGCCGGACTGCGCGGCCTGGCCGAGGACGGCCCGGTCACCGACCTGGCCCGCGGCGCCACCGACGTGCGCGGCAAGACCGCCTTCGTCTTCCCCGGCCAGGGTTCGCAGTGGGTCGGCATGGCGGGCGGGCTGCTGGACTCCTCGCCGGTGTTCGCCGCTCGGATCGCCGAGTGCGAGCAGGCCCTGTCGGCGTACGTCGACTGGTCGCTCACCGCCGTGCTGCGCGACGAGGAAGGCGCGGCGAGCCTGGACCGCGTCGACGTCGTGCAGCCCGCCCTGTTCTCCGTCATGGTCTCGCTCGCCGCGCTCTGGATGTCCCACGGTGTCAAGCCCGACGCCGTCATCGGCCACTCGCAGGGCGAGATCGCCGCCGCGTGCGTCGCGGGCGCGCTGTCCCTGGAGGACGCCGCCCGCGTGGTCGCCCTGCGCGGCAAGGCGCTCGTCGCACTGGCGGGCAAGAGCGGCATGGCCTCCATCGCCCTTCCGCTGGCCGAGCTGGAAGCCCGGATCGCCGACGTGCCCGGCGTGACGGTCGCGACGATCAACGGCCCGCGCGCCGTCACGCTGTCCGGTCAGCCCGAGGTGCTCGACGCCCTCGTGGCCGAGCTGGAGGCCGAAGGCGTGCGCGCCAAGCGCATCCGCGTCGAGTACGCCTCGCACTCGCCCGTCGTCGAGGTCATCCGCGACGAGGTGCTGGAGGTGCTCGCGCCGATCACCCCGCGCTCCACCACCATCCCGATGTTCTCCACCGTCACCGGCGAGCTGGTCGACGGCTCCGAGCTGGACGCCGCGTACTGGTACGGCAACGCGCGCGGCACGGTCGTGTTCGCCCCCACCGTCGAGACCATGGTCGGCCAGGGCTTCCGCGCGTTCGTGGAGGTCAGCCCGCACCCGGTGCTCACCATGCCGGTGCAGGACATCCTCGACGACGCCGAGGTCACCGGCCTCGCGGTCGGGTCGCTGCGCCGCGACCACGGTGGCCTCCGCCGCTTCCTCACCTCGCTGGGCGAGGCCCACGTGCGCGGCCTGGCCGTCGACTGGACCTCGCTGTTCGCCGGGACCGGCGCCCGCCGGGTCGACCTGCCCACCTACGCCTTCCAGCACCGCCGCTACTGGCTCATCGGCAACGACACCGCCGCCGTGGACGTCACCTCGGCCGGTCTCGGCGCGGCCGACCACCCGCTGCTCGGCGCGGTCGTGGAGCTGTCCGACGACGGCGGGGTCGTGTTCACCGGCCGCGTCTCGGTCGGCACCCACCCGTGGCTGGCCGACCACGTCGTGTCCGGCCTGGTGTTCGTGCCCGGCACCGCGTTCGTGGACCTGGCCATCCGGGCCGCCGACCACGTCGACTGCGCGCTGCTCGACGAGCTGACCGTGCAGGCGCCGCTGGTGCTCCCGGCGCACGGCTCGGTGCAGCTCCAGGTCGCCGTCGCCGAGCCCGACGCGTCCGGCCGCCGCTCGTTCACCATCTCCGCCCGCCCCGACGAGGGTGCCTGGGTGCGGCACGCCACCGGTGTGCTCGCGCCCGCTCCGCTCGCGCCCCGAGGCGACCTGACCACGTGGCCGCCCACGGGCGCGGAGTCCGTCGACCTGGACGGCCTCTACGACGCGATGGCCGCGGGCGGCCTGCACTACGGCCCGGTGTTCCAGGGCCTGCGCGCGGTGTGGCGCGACGGCGACGCCGTTTACGCCGAGGCGGCGCTGCCCGAGGGCACCGACGTGGACGGCTTCGGCCTGCACCCCGCGCTGCTGGACGCCTCGCTGCACGCCATCGCGCACGGCGGGTTCCTCGGCTCCGCCGACGGCCCGTGGCTGCCGTTCTCGTGGAGCGGCGTGGAGCTCCAGGCCGCGGGCGCCACCGCCCTGCGGGTCCGCATCACCCGCGCGGGCACCGACGCCGTGTCGCTGCTCGTCGCCGACGGCGCCGGTCAGCCGGTCGCGTCCGTGGAGTCGCTGGTGCTGCGGGCGATCTCCACCGACCAGCTCACCGCGGTCCGCTCGGCCGCCCCCGACTCCCTGTTCGCGCTCACCTGGGTCCCGGTCGCCGACGGCACCAACGACACCGACGGCGCCGACGACGCGGTCGTCATGCCCGTGCGCGGCGGCGAGGGCGTCGACGCCGTCCACTCGACCACGCACTCCGTCCTGGACCTGCTGCACGAGTGGCTGGCCGGTGACCGCGACCAGCGCCTGGTGCTGGTCACGACCGGGGCCGTGGCCGTCGCGCCCGGCGAGGACGTGACCGACCTGGCCGCCGCCGCGGCCCGCGGCCTGGTCCGCTCCGCGCAGTCGGAGAACCCCGGCCGGATCCTGCTCGTCGACACCGACGGCCTGCCCACCTCCGAGGCGGCCCTGCACATCGCGCTCGCCGCCGACGAGTCCGAGGTCGTCATCCGCGACGGCGTCGTGCTGGCACCGCGGCTGGCCAAGGCCTCCGGGTCGGTGGACCTGCCCACCGTCGACGGCGCGGTCCTGATCACCGGCGGTACCGGGGGACTGGGCGCGCTCGTGGCCAAGCACCTCGTCGCGGAGCACGGCGTGCGGCACCTGGTGCTGACCTCCCGCCGCGGCCCCGCCGCCGAAGGCGCGGCGGACCTGCTGGCCGAGCTGGCCGTCCTGGGCGCCGACGCCCGGATCGCCGCCTGCGACGCCGCCGACCGCGACGCGCTGGCCGCCCTGCTGACCGACATCCGCGCCGAGCGCCCGCTCTCCGGCGTGGTGCACGCGGCGGGCGTGCTGGACGACGGTGTGCTGGCCTCCCTGACGCCGGAACGGGTCGACGCGGTGCTGCGGCCCAAGGTCGACGCCGCCTGGCACCTGCACGACCTCACCGCCGACGACGACCTGGCGCTGTTCGTCTCGTTCTCCTCCGCCGCCGGTGTGCTCGGCTCGCCCGGCCAGGGCAACTACGCCGCCGCGAACGCGTTCCTCGACGCCCTGACCGCGCACCGCCGCGCGCACGGCAAGCCCGCCGTCTCGCTGGCCTGGGGCCTGTGGGAGCGGGCGAGCGGCATGTCCGGCGCGATGGGCGCCGGCGGCCAGGACCGCCTGTCGCGCGGTGGTTTCAGCGCGCTGACCGACGCCGAGGGCCTGTCCCTGTTCGACGCCGCGCTGGCCACCGGTGGCGACCTGCTGCTGCCGGTGCGGGTGACGCTCAGCGCGTTGCGCGCGGGTGACGGCACCGTGCCGAGGCTCTGGCGCGGTCTGGTCCGCAACCCGGTGCGCCGCAAGGCGAGCGCGGCCGACGAGGCCGCCGTCGCCGGGCTCGCGGGCAGGCTCGCCGCGCTGCCCGAGGCCGAGCGGGCGCCCGAGGTGCTGGAGATCGTCCGCGCCTACGTCGCCGCCGTGCTCGGTTACGGATCCGGCTCCGAGGTGGACGCGAGCCGCGCGTTCAAGGAGCTGGGCTTCGACTCGTTGACCGCGGTGGAGTTCCGCAACCAGCTCTCGGCCGCGACCGGCCTGCGGCTGCCCGCCACGCTGGTGTTCGACTACCCGACCGCCGCCGTGCTCACCGACTTCCTATGCGGCGAGCTGCTCGGCGACCTGCCCGCCGCGGCCGTCCAGACGAGCACCACCAAGAGCACCGACGAGCCGCTGGCGATCGTGTCGATGGCCTGCCGGTTCCCCGGCGGCGTCGCCTCGCCGGAGGACCTCTGGCGGATCATGACCGACGGCGTGGACGCCATCTCGCCGTTCCCGACCGACCGCGGCTGGGACCTCGACCTGCTGCGCCAGGCGATGGACTCCAGCGAGGGCGGGTTCCTGCACAACGCCAGCGAGTTCGACTCGCCGTTCTTCGGCATCACGCCCCGCGAGGCCGTCGCGATGGACCCGCAGCAGCGGCTGCTGCTGGAGGTCTCCTACGAGACGTTCGAACGCGCGGGCATCGACCCGGCCACCCTGCGCGGCAGCAGGACCGGTGTGTTCACCGGCCTGATGTACCACGACTACGTCAACGGGCTGACCACGATCCCGGAGGAGGTGTCCGGCTACCTGGGCACCGGCAACTCCGGCAGCGTCGCCTCCGGCCGCGTGTCCTACACCTTCGGGCTGGAGGGCCCGGCCGTCACGATCGACACCGCGTGCTCCTCCTCGTTGGTGGCACTGCACGTCGCGGCCCAGTCGCTGCGCGGCGGCGAGTGCGACATGGCGCTGGTGGGCGGTGTCGCGGTCATGGCGACGCCCGGCACGTTCGTCGACTTCGCCAGCCAGGGCGGCATGGCGGCCGACGGTCGCTGCAAGCCCTTCGCCGCCGCCGCGGACGGCGCCAGCTGGTCGGAGGGCATCGGCCTGCTGCTCGTCGAGCGGCTGTCCGACGCCAAGCGCCACGGCCACCAGGTCCTCGCCCTGGTGCGCGGGTCCGCGGTCAACCAGGACGGCGCGTCCAACGGCCTCACCGCCCCGAACGGTCCCTCGCAGCAGCGGGTCATCCGCCAGGCGCTGGCGAACGCCGGACTGTCCACCCAGGACGTCGACGTCGTCGAGGCGCACGGCACCGGCACGAAGCTCGGCGACCCGATCGAGGCGCAGGCCCTGCTGGCCACCTACGGCCAGGACCGCGAACGCCCGCTGCTGCTGGGCGCGCTGAAGTCCAACCTGGGCCACACCCAGGCCGCGGCCGGTGTCGCGGGCATCATCAAGGTGGTCATGGCGATGCGGCACGGCATCCTGCCCCGCACGCTGCACACCGACGCGCCGACGCCGCAGGTCGACTGGACGGCCGGTGACGTCGAGCTGATCACCGAGCAGGTCGAGTGGCCCGAGACCGGCCACCCGCGCCGCGCCGGTGTGTCGTCGTTCGGCATCGGCGGCACCAACGCCCACACGATCATCGAGCAGGCGCCGGTCGACTCCCGGCCGCTGCCCCCGCGGGTCGCGCCGCCGGTCACGCCGGTCGTGCTGTCCGCCAAGAGCGCCGACGCGCTGGTCGCGCAGGCCGAGAACCTGGCGGCCGTGGCCGAGTCGGCGGAGCTGGCCGACCTCGGTTTCTCCGCCGCCACGACCCGCGCCCACCTGGAGCACCGGGCCGTCGTGGTCGCCGCCGACACCGACGAGCTGCTGGCCGGTCTGCGGTCGCCCGCCGTGCGCGACACCGTCGTGCAGGGCAAGACCGCGATCCTGTTCACCGGCCAGGGTTCGCAGCGGCTCGGCATGGGCCGCGAGCTCTACGAGGCCTACCCCGTGTTCGCCAAGGCCTTCGACGACGTGTGCGCCGCGCTGGACGTCCCGGTCGCCGAGATCGTGTTCGGCGTCGACGCCGACGCCGACGCGCTGAACCTGACCGGCAACGCCCAGCCCGCCCTGTTCGCGCTGGAAGTGGCTCTCTACCGGCTGGTCGAGTCGTGGGGCGTCAAGCCCGACGCCGTCGGCGGCCACTCGATCGGCGAGATCGCCGCGGCCCACGTGGCCGGGGTGCTGTCGCTGGAGGACGCGGCCAAGCTCGTGTCCGCGCGCGGCCGCCTGATGCAGGCGCTGCCGACCGGTGGCGCGATGGTCGCGTTGCAGGCCACCGAGGACGAGGTCGAACCCCACCTCGCCGTCGGCGGAGCCGACGATCTGGCGAAATCCTTGGTTTCCCTCGCGGCGGTCAACGGTCCCAGGTCCGTCGTCATCGCCGGTGCCGAAGCCGCGGTCGAGCAGGTGCTGACCCACTTCGCCGACCGGAAGTCCAAGCGGCTTGCCGTGTCGCACGCGTTCCACTCGCCGCTGATGGACCCGATGCTGGACGACTTCCGGGCCGTCGTGTCGACGCTGACCTTCACCGACCCGAAGATCGCGGTGCCGGGCGAGGTGACCGACCCGGAGTACTGGGTCCGCCACGTCCGCGGCACGGTCCGCTTCGCCGACACCGTCACGACCCTGGAGGCGCAGGGCGTCCGGACGTTCCTGGAGCTGGGCCCCGACGGCGTCCTCACCGCGA
The DNA here is from genome assembly GCF_003002815.1 of Umezawaea tangerina. Taxonomy (GTDB): domain Bacteria; phylum Actinomycetota; class Actinomycetes; order Mycobacteriales; family Pseudonocardiaceae; genus Umezawaea; species Umezawaea tangerina. Next base: position 48,666 of record NZ_PVTF01000016.1, read on the forward strand.
TGGCCGCCGACAGCGTCCGCACCGCCGCCCTGGTCGCGGGCCTGCGCAAGGACCGCCCCGAGGCGCGCTCGGTCGTCACCGCGCTCGGCGCCCTGCACGCCCGCGGCGTGAAGGTCGACTGGGCCGCGTTCTTCGCGGGCTCCGGCGCCCGGCGCGTCGACCTGCCCACCTACGCGTTCCAGCACGAGCAGTACTGGCTGGAGCGCCCGGCGGTCACCGCCGAGGTGGACGAGGTCGACGCCCGCTTCTGGGACGCCGTCGAGCGCGAGGACCTGGAGTCGCTGGCCGCCTCGCTGTCGCTGGAGAGCGAGACCGTCGGCACCGTCCTGCCCGCTCTGGCGCGGTGGCGCCGCGACCGCCGCGGCGAGTCCACTGTGGAGGGCTGGCGCTACCGGATCGAGTGGCGGCACACGACGCCCGGCGCGGCCACCGCGTCCGGCCGTTGGCTGCTGGTCGGTCCCGAGGACCTGGCACTGCCGGGTGTCGAGATCGTCCGCATCCCCGCCTCGGCGGAGCGTGCGGATCTGGTTACCGGGTTGGGGACCGTCGGCGAGGTCGATGGGGTGCTCTCCACCTGCACGGACGTCGCCGAGGTGCTTGCACTCGTGCAAGCCCTCGGTGACGCCGGGATCTCCGCACCGCTGTGGTGCACGACCCGCGGCGCGGTCGCGACCGGCCGCGCGGACGTGGTCGGCAATCCCGACCAGGCCACGATCTGGGGCCTGGGACTGGTCGCGGGGCTGGAGCACCCGGACCGCTGGGGCGGTCTCGTCGACCTCCCCGAGACGCTGGACAAGCGCGGGTACGAGCGGCTCGCCGCCGTGCTCGTGGGCACCGAGGACCAGGTCGCTCTGCGCGGTTCGGGCGTCTTCGCCCGCCGACTGGCGCACGGGCGGACCGCTGAGGCTGTAGGGGGCTTCGCACCGCGTGGGACCGTGCTCGTCACCGGGGGCACCGGCGCACTTGGCGCGCGGGTGGCCCACTGGCTGGCGGAGGCGGGCGCGGAGCACCTGGTCCTCACCTCCCGTCGGGGCGCGGACGCGCCCGGCGCCACCGGGCTGGCCGACGCGTTGCGGGACAGGGGGGTCCGCGTCACGCTGGCCGCCTGCGACGTCGCCGACCGCGACGCCGTGGCCGCGCTGGTGGCGGAGTTCCCGCCCGACGCGGTGATCCACGCCGCGGGCGCCGAGCAGTTCACCCCGCTGGCCGAGTACGACCCGGCCGACTTCGCCGCGCTGCTGGCCCCGAAGGTCGTCGGCGCGCGGAACCTGGACGAGCTGGTCGGCGAGGTCGACGCGTTCGTCCTGTTCTCCTCCATCGCCGGGACGTGGGGCAGCGGCGGCCAGTCCGCCTACGCCGCCGCGAACGCCTACCTGGACGCGCTGGCCGAGTCCCGCCGCGCCCGCGGCCTCACCGCGCTGTCGGTGGCCTGGGGCGCGTGGGCCGAGGCGGGCATGGCCACCGGTGACGCGGGGGAGCAGCTGCGCCGCCGCGGCGTCACCGCGATGCGCCCCGAGGCCGCGCTGACCGCGCTGCGCCAGGCGATCCGCTTCGACGACACCGCCGTCGCGGTCGCCGACATCGACTGGGCGCTGTTCGCCCCGATCTTCACCACCCTGCGGCCCAGCCCGTTGATCGGCGACCTCCCCGAGGTCCGCGCGGCGCTGGAGGCGGCACCGACCCAGGACGCGCCGAGCACGTCGAAGTTCGCCGCGCTCTCCGCCGGGGACCGCTCCCGCGCGCTGCTCGACCTGGTGCGCCACGAGGCCGCGCTCGTCTGCGGGTACGCCTCCGGTGACGACATCACCAGCACCCGGCCGTTCCGCGAGCTCGGGTTCGACTCGCTGACCGCCGTCGAGCTGCGCAACCGGCTCACCACCGAGACCGGTCTGGCGCTGCCCGCGACGCTGGTCTTCGACTACCCGACCCCGGCCGTGCTCGCCGAGCACCTGGACACCCAGTTCGGCGGTGCGGGCACCGCACTCGACACCGTCACCGCCAGCACGCCGGTGGACGACGAGCCCATCGCGATCGTCGCGATGTCCTGCCGCTTCCCCGGTGGCGTCTCCTCGCCCGAGCAGCTGTGGCAGCTCGTCGCCGAGGGCCGCGACGCCATCTCGCCGTTCCCCGGCGACCGCGGCTGGGACGCCGACGCCCTGTTCGACGCCGACCCGGACAGCCAGGGCTCGTCCTACGTCGTCGAAGGCGGGTTCCTGGAGGGGATCAGCGCGTTCGACCCGGCGTTCTTCGGCATCTCGCCCCGCGAAGCCCTCGCGATGGACCCGCAGCAGCGACTGCTGCTGGAGACCTCGTGGGAGGTGTTCGAGCGGGCGGGTCTGGACCCGACCTCGTTGCGCGGCCAGCAGATCGGCGTGTTCGCCGGTACCGCGAACCAGGACTACTCCGCGCTGCTCGTGGCGGGCGGCGACAACGTCGAGGGCTACCTCGGCACCGGCAACATCACCAGCGTCGCCTCCGGCCGGGTGTCCTACACCTTCGGCCTGGAGGGTCCGGCCGTCACGGTCGACACCGCGTGCTCGTCGTCGTTGGTGGCCCTGCACCTGGCCGCGCAGGCGCTGCGCTCCGGTGAGTGCACGATGGCGCTGGCGGGCGGCGTGACGATCATGTCCACGCCCGGCACGTTCGTCGAGTTCTCCCGCCAGCGCGGTCTCGCGACCGACGGCCGCTGCAAGGCGTTCGCCGCCGCCGCGGACGGCACCGGCTGGGGCGAGGGCATCGGCATGCTCCTGGTGGAGCGACTGTCCGACGCGCGGCGCAACGGCCACCAAGTCCTCGCGATCGTGCGCGGCTCGGCGGTGAACCAGGACGGCGCGTCGAACGGCCTGACCGCCCCGAACGGTCCGTCGCAGCAGCGGGTGATCCGCCAGGCGCTGGCCAACTCGGGTCTGTCCACTTCGGACATCGACGTGGTCGAGGCGCACGGCACCGGCACGGTGCTGGGCGACCCGATCGAGGCGCAGGCCGTGCTCGCGACCTACGGCCAGGACCGCGAGATCCCGTTGCTGCTCGGCTCGCTCAAGTCCAACATCGGCCACGCCCAGTCGGCGGCGGGCGTCGGCGGCATCATCAAGATGGTCATGGCCATCCGGCACGGCGTCGCCCCCAAGACGCTGCACGTCGACGAGCCGTCGCCCAAGGTCGACTGGACCTCCGGCGCGGTCGAGCTGCTGACCGAGGCGCGCGACTGGCCCGAGACCGGTCGCCCGCGCCGCGCGGCGGTGTCGTCGTTCGGCATCAGCGGCACCAACGCCCACACGATCATCGAGCAGGCACCGGTCACCGAGGAGGCCGTCCCCGAGGGCAAGCCGCTGCCGGTGCTGCCCCTGGTGCTGTCCGCGAAGACGGCGGAGGCGCTGGCGGAGCAGGCCGAACGGCTGCTCGACCACCTCGGCTCCGCCGCCGACGCCACCGACACGGCGTTCTCCACCGCGACCACGCGTGCCCACCTGGAGCACGGCGCGGTCGTGGTCGGAGCGGGCCACGACGACCTCGTCCGCGGTCTGACGGCGCTGGTGCGCGGTGACCGGGACGCGGGCCTGGTGCGCGGCACGGCCGCCGAGGGCCGTCTCGCGATCCTGTTCACCGGCCAGGGTTCCCAGCGCCTCGGCATGGGCCGCGAGCTGTACGACGCGTTCCCCGTGTTCGCCGACGCCTTCGACGCCGTCTGCGCCCACTTCGAGCAGCCGGTCGGCGAGGCCGTGTTCGGCGTCGAGGCCGACGCGCTCAACGCGACCGGCACCACCCAGCCCGCCCTGTTCGCCCTGGAGGTGGCGCTCTACCGGCTGGTCGAGTCGTTCGGCGTGCGCCCCGACTTCGTCGGCGGCCACTCCATCGGCGAGATCGCCGCCGCCCACGTGGCCGGGGTCCTCACCCTTGAGGACGCCGCGAAGCTGGTCGAGACCCGCGGCAGGCTCATGCAGGCCCTCCCGGCCGGCGGCGCGATGGTCGCGTTGCAGGCCACGGAAGCCGAGGTCGCGCCGCACCTCACCGACGCCGTGTCGATCGCCGCGGTCAACGGGCCGGCGTCCGTGGTCGTCGCGGGTGCGGAGGACGCCGTCGCCCAGGTGGTCGCCCACTTCGCGGACCGGAAGTCCAAGCGGCTCACCGTGTCCCACGCGTTCCACTCGCCGCTGATGGACCCGATGCTCGACGAGTTCCGCGCGGTCGTCACGAAGCTGGCGTTCAACGAGCCGACCATCGCCGTGCTGGGCGACGTCACGAACCCGGAGTACTGGGTCTCCCACGTCCGCGACGCCGTCCGGTTCGCCGACACCGTCACGACGCTGGAAGCCCGTGGCACGTCCACCTTCCTGGAGCTGGGCCCGGACGCGGTCCTCACCGCGATGGGCGCGGACAGCGCCGCGGACGCCGTGCTGGTGCCCGCGCTCCGCGCCGACCGCCCCGAGGTCACGACCTTCGTCCGCGCGCTCGGCTCGCTGCACACCCTGGGCAACCGGGTCGACTGGGCCGCGTACTTCGCCGGTTCCGGCGCCCGCCGGGTCGACCTGCCCACCTACGCGTTCCAGCGCGAGCGCTTCTGGCCGCAGCCCGCGCAGGGCTGGGCCGACGTGGCCGCGCTCGGCCTGCGCGACGTCGACCACCCGATGCTCGGCGCGGCGCTGTCGCTGGCCGACGGCGACGGCCTGGTGCTGACCGGCCGCCTGTCGACGGCGGCCCAGCCGTGGCTGGCCGACCACGTCGTGCTCGGCTCGATCCTGGTGCCCGGCACCGCGTTCGTGGAACTGGCGCTGCACGCGGCCGAGCAGGTCGGCCTCGACCTGCTGGAGGAGCTGACCCTCGAGGCCCCGCTCGTCGTCCCCGAGCACGGCGACGTGGCGCTCCAGCTGACCGTGGCCGCCGAGGACAACGGCCGCCGCACCCTCCTGGTGCACTCCAGCGTCGCCGACGGCCTGTGGACCCGGCACGCCAGCGGCTCCCTCGGCACCGGCACGGGTGCTCGGACCGCGCTGACCGAGTGGCCTCCCGCCGACGCCGAAGCCGTCGACCTGACCGGCTTCTACGACGCCCTGGCCGAGTCCGGCTACGGCTACGGCCCGGCGTTCCAGGGCCTCAGGTCCGCCTGGCTGCGCGACGACGAGGTCTTCGTCGAGGTGGAGGTGGCCGACGCCACGGGCTTCGGCCTGCACCCGGCGCTGCTGGACTCCGCGCTGCACGCCGCGGGCCTCGGCGGTCTGCTGTCCGACACCGACGTGGTGCGCATCCCGTTCGCCTGGACCGACGTCTCGCTGACCGCCGTCGGCGCGAATGCCCTGCGGGTGAAGCTCTCGCGGGGCAAGCACGACGGCATCACCCTCGACGTGGCCGACCGGACCGGTGCGCCGGTCGCACGGGTCGAGTCCCTGGTGCTGCGCCAGGTGTCCGCCGACCAGGTGGCCGCCTCGACCACCACCGACTCGCTGTTCAAGGTCGACTGGGTAGCCCTGCCCACGACGGAGGACACCGCGTCGATCGCCGTGCTGGACGCCGACCTCGCGTTCGCGCTCGGCGTCATGTCCACAGTGGACCTCGACAGCATCGCCGAGGTGCCGGACGCGGTCCTGGTGACCGCGACCGACACCCACGAGGTGCTGGCGCTGGCGCAGGCCTGGATCGCCGACGACCGGTTCGCCGACGCGAAGCTGGTGTTCGTCACCGGTGGCGCGGTCGCCACGGCGGGGGAGGACGTCACCGACCTCGCGGGCGCCGCGATCTGGGGTCTCGTCCGCTCCGCGCAGACCGAGCACCCCGACCGGTTCGTGCTGCTCGACCTCGACGGTCAGGAGGCCTCTCACCGTGTGCTGCCCCACGCGCTGGTTCCGGGGGCCCCTCAACTGGCACTCCGCGACGGCGATGCCCGCGCGCCGCGTCTGGCCCGCGTGGCGGCGGCCGTGGGGGCACCGCCCGCGCTCGACCCGACCGGGACGGTACTGATCACCGGTGCCACCGGTGCTCTGGGCGGTCTGGTCGCCAAGCACCTCGTCACCCGCTACGACGTCACCAACCTGCTGCTGGTCAGCAGGCGCGGCGCCGACGCGCCCGGCACCGAGGAGCTGGCCACCGAGCTGGCCGGGCTCGGCGCGGCCGCGACGTTCGCCGCGTGCGACGTGTCCGACCGCTCCGCTCTGGAGCGGCTGCTCGCCGGGATCCCGGCCGAGCGCCCGCTGACCGGTGTCGTGCACACCGCGGGCGTGCTGGACGACGGCACGTTCGAGGCGCAGACCCCGGACCGGCTCGACGCCGTGGCGCTGCCCAAGGCGGACGCCGCCAGGCACCTGCACGAGCTGGTCGGCGACGTCGAGCTGTTCGTCCTGTTCTCCTCGCTGTCCGGCACCTACGGCACGGCGGGCCAGTCGAACTACGCCGCCGCCAACGCCTACCTCGACGGCCTCGCCCACCACCGCCGGGCGAACGGGCTCGCCGCCACGTCGCTGGCGTGGGGCCTGTGGCAGACCGACACCGGCATGGGCACCGACTCCGACCGGGCGGCACGCGGCGGTATCGGCACGTTGTCCACTGTGGACGGCTTGGCGCTGTTCGACGCCGCGCTCGCCAGCGGGGAGGCCCACCTCGTCCCGGTGCACCTTGACCTCGCGGTCCTGCGCACCCACCCGACCGTGCCCGCGATCCTGCAGGGCCTGGTCCGCCCGGCCCGCCGGGCCGCCCGCTCCGCCGACACCGCGTCCCGCCTCGGTCTGGCCGACCTGGTCGGCCCCGAGCGGCACCGCGCGGTGCTGGAGCTGGTCCGCACGCAGGTCGCCGCCGTCCTGGGCTACGACTCGCCGGACGCCGTCCACGCCGGGCGCGCGTTCAAGGAGCTGGGCTTCGACTCGCTGACGGCGGTGGAACTCCGCAACGGCCTCAACGCCGTCACGGGGATGCGCCTGCCCGCCACGCTGGTCTTCGACTACCCGAACGCGGGCGCGCTGGCCGACCACCTCGTCGAGGAGCTGTTCGGCGCGGTGGAGGCATCGGCGGTGGAGGTCCGCGCGGCGAAGGTCGCCGACGACGAGCCGATCGCGATCGTGTCCATGAGCTGCCGCTACCCCGGCGGCATCCGCACCCCCGAGCAGCTGTGGGACCTCGTGGTCGCCGGGAACGACGGCATCTCGCCGTTCCCGACCGACCGCGGCTGGGACCTGGAGAACCTGTTCGACTCCGACCCCGACACCCCCGGCACGACCTACGCCCGCGAAGGCGGCTTCCTGCACGACGCCGCGCAGTTCGACCCGGCGTTCTTCGGGATGGGGCCGCGCGAGGCGCTGGCCACCGACCCGCAGCAGCGGTTGCTGCTGGAGACGTCGTGGGAGACGTTCGAGCGCGCGGGCATCGACCCGACCTCGGTGCGCGGCAGCAAGACCGGTGTCTTCGCCGGTGTCATGTACTACGACTACGCCTCCCGGCTCACGCTGATCCCGGAGGAGGTCGAGGGTTTCGTCGGCACCGGCAACTCCGCCAGCGTCATCTCCGGCCGCGTCGCCTACACGTTCGGGCTGGAAGGTCCGGCCGTCACGGTCGACACCGCGTGCTCCTCCTCGTTGGTGGCACTGCACTTGGCGGTGCAGGCGCTGCGGTCCGGCGAGTGCGACCTGGCGCTGGCCGGTGGTGTCACGGTGATGCCGTCGCCCGGCACGTTCACCTCCTTCAGCCGCCAGCGCGGCCTCGCCGAGGACGGCCGCGTCAAGTCGTTCGCGGCCGGTGCCGACGGCACGGCGTGGGGCGAGGGCGTGGGCCTGCTGCTCGTCGAGCGGCTGTCCGACGCGCGCCGCAACGGCCACCCGGTGCTCGCCATCGTCAAGGGCACCGCGGTCAACCAGGACGGCGCCTCGAACGGCCTGACCGCCCCGAACGGTCCGTCGCAGCAGCGGGTCATCAAGCAGGCGCTGGCGAACGCCCGCCTCGGCGCCGACCAGATCGACGTGGTCGAGGCGCACGGCACCGGCACCACGCTGGGCGACCCGATCGAGGCGCAGGCCCTGCTGGCCACCTACGGCCAGGAGCGCTCGGGTGACGAGCCGCTGTGGCTCGGCTCGATCAAGTCCAACATCGGCCACACGCAGGCCGCCGCCGGTGTCGCCGGTGTCATCAAGATGGTGCAGGCGATGCGGCACGGCGTGCTGCCCAAGACGCTCAACGTCGACGCCCCGTCCCCGCACATCGACTGGAGCGCGGGCGAGGTCGAGCTGCTGACCGAGGCGCGCGAGTGGCCGTCGACCGGCCGCCCCCGCCGGGCCGCGATCTCCTCGTTCGGCATCTCCGGCACCAACGCCCACACGATCATCGAGCAGGCGCCGGAAGCTCTGCCAAGCGCGGAGCCGACGATCACCGAACAGGTCGTTCCGGTGCTGCTGTCGGCTCGCGGCGAGGAAGCCCTGAAGGCGCAGGCGATCCAGCTGCACGCCCACCTGGCGGCGCACCCGGAGCTGGACCTGGTCGAGGCGGCGGGCACGCTCGCCACCCACCGGGCCGCACTGGAGCACCGCGCGGCGTTCGTGGCCGAGTCCCGCACCGAGCTGCTGGGCAAGCTGGCCGCGTTCGACGCCATCACCGGTGGTGTCGGGGGTTCGGGCAAGACGGCCTTCCTGTTCACCGGCCAGGGCTCGCAGCGGCTGGGCATGGGCCGCGAGCTGTACGAGGCCTTCCCGGTGTACGCCAAGGCGTTCGACGAGGTCTGCGACCGCTTCGACGTCCCGGTCCGCGAGACCGTGTTCGGCGCCGACGCCGACGCCCTCGACCAGACCGGCCTGACCCAGCCCGCGCTGTTCGCGGTCGAGGTCGCGCTGTTCCGGCTGCTGGAGAGCTGGGGCGTGCGCGCCGACCACCTGGCGGGCCACTCGATCGGCGAGCTGGCCGCGGCCCACGTGGCCGGGGTGCTCTCGCTGGACGACGCCACCGCTCTGGTCGGTGCCCGCGGTCGGCTCATGCAGGCGCTGCCGACCGGCGGCCTGATGATCTCCGTCCGCGCGGCCGAGTCCGACGTGCTCCCGCTGCTGACCGACGGCGTCTCCATCGCCGCGGTCAACGGGCCGCGCTCGGTGGTCGTCGCCGGTGACGAGGACGCGGTCCTCACGGTGGTCGGCGGGCTGGCCGAGCAGGGCGTGAAGACCAAGCGCCTCAAGGTCTCCCACGCGTTCCACTCGCCGCTGATGGAGCCGATGCTCGACGAGTTCCGCGCCGTCGCGCAGGGCCTGACCTACTCCACCCCGCGCATCCCGATGCTCGGCGACGTGACCGACCCGGAGCACTGGGTCCGGCACGTGCGCGACGCCGTCCGGTTCGCCGACTCGCTGACCGAGCTGACCCGCCTGGGCGTCACCACGTTCCTGGAGGTCGGTCCGGACGGCGTCCTCACGGCGATGGCCGCCGAGGCCGACGTGACCGCGGTCCCGGTGCTGCGCAAGGACCGGGCCGAGGTCGCCACGCTGACCACGGCGCTGGCCGACCTGCACGTCCACGGCGTGGGGGTCGACTGGCGGGCGTTCTTCGCCGGTCGCGCCACGCGCCAGGTCGAGCTGCCCACCTACGCGTTCCAGACCTCGCGGTACTGGCTGGAGGACGCGGCCACGGCGGTCGACGTCTCCTCGGCCGGACTCGCCTCCGCCGACCACCCGCTGCTCGGCGCGGCCGTGCCGCTGGCCGACGCGGACGGCTTCCTGTTCACCGGCAGGCTTTCCCTCGAAACGCACCCGTGGCTGGCCGAGCACGAGGTCCACGACGTGGTCCTGCTGCCCGGCACGGCCTTCGTGGAGCTCGCCCTGCGGGCCGGGGACCAGGTCGGCTGCGGCGCCGTGGAGGAGCTGACCCTCCAGTCGCCGCTCGTGCTGCCGAAGACCGGCTCCGTGCAGCTCCAAGCCGTCGTGGGCGCTCCCGACGAGTCCGGCGCCCGGCCGTTCGCGCTGCACAGCCGCGGTGGCGACGAGCCGTGGACCCGGCACGCCACGGGGTCCCTGGTGGCGTCGGACGTCCCCTCCTTCGACCTGGCCCAGTGGCCGCCGACCGGCGCCGAGGCGGTCGACGTGACAGGTGTCTACGACGGCTTCGCGGTCGCCGGGTTCGGCTACGGGCCGCTGTTCCAGGGTCTCGGCGCCGCCTGGCGACTGGGTGACGACGTCTACACCGAGGTCGCGCTGCCCGCCGACGCCGACGCGAGCGCCTACGGCGTGCACCCGGCGCTGCTGGACGCGGCGCTGCACGGCATCGGCGCGGGCGGCCTGCTCTCCGGTGACGGGCTGCTGCCCTTCGCCTGGAGCGGCGTGCGGCTCTACTCGACCGGCGCGAAGTCGTTGCGGGTCAAGCTCTCCGCCACCGGCGAGTCCGTCGCCATCCAGCTCGCCGACGGCACCGGAGCCCCGGTCGCCGCGGTGGACTCCCTCGCGCTGCGGGCCATCTCGGCCGACCAGCTCGCCGGTGCCCCGACCCACGTCGACTCGCTGTACCGGGTCGAGTGGACCGCGGTCACCACCGGGACGCCCGTTGCGGACGTCACCTACGCCGTGCTCGGCGACGACGAGCTGAAGGTGGGCGCGGGCCTCGAACAGGCCGGTGTCCGCCTGGTGCCCGGCGGCGACGCCGACGTGGTCTTCGCCTCCTTCGTGGCGAGCCAGGACGACTCGGTCCGCTCCGCCACGACCGGCGTGCTCGACCTGCTGCGCACCTGGCTCGCCGACGACACCCGCGAGGACCAGCACCTCGTGCTGGTCACCCGCAACGCGGTCGCCGTCGGTGCCGACGACGACGTCGCCGACCTCGCCAACGCCGCCGCCCGCGGCCTGGTGCGCTCGGCGCAGGCCGAGCACCCCGGCCGGTTCGTCCTGGTGGACCTGGACGAGGCGGACACCTCGGCGCTGGCGCTGACCGCCGCGCTCGCCGCCGGTGAGCCGGAACTGGCCCTGCGTGACGGAGTCGCGTTCGCGCCCCGCCTCGCCAAGGTCGGCCCGGCCGCCGAGCCGACCGCGCTCGACCCGAACGGCACGGTGCTCGTCACCGGTGCCACCGGCACCCTCGGCGGCCTGGTCGCCGAGCACCTGGTGACCCGGCACGGCATCCGCAACCTGGTCCTCACCAGCAGGCGCGGCCTGGCCGCCCCCGGCGCGGAGGACCTGCGCGACCGGCTCGTGGCCAAGGGCGCCGCGGTGGAGTTCGTCGCCTGCGACGTCGCCGACCGCGACGCCGTGACCGGGCTGCTGGCCGGTGTCCCGGCCGAGCACCCGCTGACCGCCGTGGTGCACACCGCCGGTGTGCTCGACGACGCCACGATCACCTCGCTGACCGCCGACCAGCTCGACCGCGTGCTGCGGCCGAAGGTCGACGCGGCGACCACCCTGCACGAGCTGACCCGCGACCTGGACCTGGCCGCGTTCGTCCTGTTCTCCTCCACCGGCGGTGTGTTCGGGGCGGCGGGCCAGGGCAACTACGCCGCGGCCAACGCCTACCTCGACGCGCTGGCCCAGCGCCGGCGGTCGACCGGTCTGGCCGCGACCTCCGTGGCGTGGGGCCTGTGGGTCACCGAGGACGGCATGGGCGCCGACCTCACCGAGGCCGACGTCCAGCGCATGGCGCGGGCCGGTGTCGCACCGCTGACACCGGGCCAGGGCCTGGAGCTGTTCGACACCGCGCTGGGCCACGACCTCGCCGCGCTGGTGCCGATCAACCTGGACCTCGCGGTGCTGCGTTCGCAGGCCGCCGCCGGCACCCTCGCACCGCTGCTGCGGGGCCTGGTGAAGACGCCGGTCCGCCGGTCCGCCGAAGCCGCTGTCGTCGAGGTCTCCTTGTCCGCCAGGCTCGCCGGACTGTCCGGTGTGGACCGCGACCGCGCGGTCCTCGACCTGGTCCGGCAGCACGCGGCCACGGTGCTCGGCTACGAGTCCTACACCGCCGTGGAGGCCGGTCGCGGCTTCCTGGAGCTCGGCTTCGACTCGCTGACCGCGGTGGAGTTCCGCAACCGGATCACCGCGGCGACGGGCCTGCGCCTGCCCGCCACGCTGATCTTCGACTACCCGTCACCGACGGCGCTCGCCCAGCACCTCGGCACGATCGTGCCGACCGAGGACGCGGCGGGCACCACCGGTGTGCACACCGAACTGGACCGACTGGCCGCCGCACTGGGCACGGCCGCACCGGACGACGCCGAGAAGCAGGTGATCGCGGCCCGGCTGCGCGACCTGCTCGCCGGGCTGGACGCCGGAGCGCCGCAGGACGACGACCTCGGCTCCGCCACCGCGGACGAGTTGTTCGACCTGCTCGACAACGAGCTGTCGTGAGCCACGTGACCGCCGCCAACGCCAGAGGAGATGATCACGTGGCGAACGAGGACAAGTACCTCGCCTACCTGAAGCGGGCCACCGCCGACCTGCGGGACGCGCGCAAGCAGCTCCGCGACGTCGAGGACAAGGCCTCCGAGCCCATCGCGATCGTCGCGATGTCGTGCCGCTTCCCCGGTGGGGTCACCACCCCGGAGGACCTCTGGGACCTCGTGGCGAACGGTCGCGACGCGATCTCCGGGTTCCCGACCGACCGCGGCTGGCAGGTCGAGGACATCCCCCTGGAGGGCGGTTTCCTCTACGACGTCAGCGCGTTCGACCCGGCGTTCTTCGGCATCTCGCCCCGCGAGGCCCTGGCGATGGACCCGCAGCAGCGGTTGCTGCTGGAGACGTCCTACGAGGCGTTCGAACGGGCGGGCATCGACCCGTCGACGCTCAAGGGCAGCCGGACCGGCGTGTTCGCCGGCCTGATGTACCACGACTACGCCGCCCGCGAGATCGCGCCGCCGGAGGGCGTCGAGGGCTACCTGGGCAACGGCAGCGCGGGCAGCATCGCGTCCGGCCGCGTCGCCTACACCCTCGGCCTGGAAGGCCCGGCCGTCACCATCGACACGGCGTGCTCCTCGTCGCTGGTCGCACTGCACTGGGCCGTGCAGGCCCTGCGGCTCGGCGAGTGCGAGATGGCGCTGGCCGGCGGTGTCGCGGTCATGTCCACGCCCGGCACGTTCATCGACTTCGCCCGCCAGGGCGCCCTGGCCTCCGACGGCCGCTGCAAGGCGTTCTCCGCCGAGGCCGACGGCACCGGCTGGGGCGAGGGCGTCGGCATGCTCCTGCTGGAGCGGCTGTCCGACGCCCAGCGGCTCGGCCACGAGGTCCTGGCCGTCGTGCGCGGCAGTGCGATCAACCAGGACGGCGCCTCCAGCGGCCTGACCGCCCCGAACGGCCCGTCGCAGCAGCGCGTGATCAAGCAGGCGCTGGCGTCGGCCGGTCTGTCCACTTCGGACGTCGACGTCGTCGAGGCGCACGGCACCGGCACCTCGCTGGGTGACCCGATCGAGGCGCAGGCCCTGCTGGCCACCTACGGCCAGGACCGCGAGGACCCGCTGTGGCTGGGCTCGCTCAAGTCCAACATCGGGCACACGCAGGCCGCCGCCGGTGTCGCGGGCATCATCAAGATGGTCATGGCCCTGCGCAACGGGGTCCTGCCGAAGACCCTGCACGCCGACCACCGCTCGCCGCACGTCGACTGGGCCGACGGCAACATCGAGCTGCTGACCGAGGCCCGCGAGTGGCCCGCGAACGACCGTCCGCGCCGCGCGGGCATCTCGTCGTTCGGCATCAGCGGCACCAACGCCCACACGATCATCGAGCAGGCCCCGGCGGTAGAGCCCGTCGAGGCGGTCGCCCAGGAGCCGGTCGCGGTTCCGTTCGTGCTGTCGGGCAAGACGGAGCAGGCCCTGCGTGCCCAGGCCGCCAAGCTGAGCGAGCACCTGGCCGCGCACCCCGACAGCACCCCGCGCGACCTGGCCTGGTCCCTCGCGACCACCCGCACCGCGCACACCCACCGTGCCGCCATCGTCGGCACTGACCTGGCCGACGTGGTGCGCGGGCTCGACTCGCTGAACCCCGGCGTGGCCAAGGAGTCCGGTCTCGCGTTCCTGTTCACCGGCCAGGGTTCGCAGCGCGCGGGCATGGGCCGTGAGCTGTACGCGGCGTTCCCGGTGTTCGCGAAGGCGTTCGACGAGGTGGCGGCGCTGGTGGACGTGCGGGACACCCAGGAGGAGTTGGACCGCACGGAGTTCACCCAGCCCGCGATCTTCGCCCTGGAAGTGGCGCTGTACCGGCTGGTCGAGTCGTGGGGCATCCGTCCCGACTTCCTGGGCGGGCACTCCATCGGTGAGATCGCCGCGGCCCACGTGGCGGGTGTGCTCTCGTTGGAGGACGCCGCCAAGCTGGTCAACGCCCGCGCGCGGCTGATGCAGGCCCTTCCGGCCGGTGGCGCGATGATCGCGTTGCAGGCCACCGAGGACGAGGTCACGCCCCACCTCACGGACACCGTCTCCATCGCCGCGATCAACGGCCCGAAGGCCATCGTGCTCGCTGGCGAGGAAACCCCCGTCGCGCAGGTGGTCGAGAAGTTCGCCGACCGGAAGTCCAAGCGGCTCAGCGTGTCGCACGCGTTCCACTCGCCGCTGATGGACCCGATGCTCGACGACTTCCGCGCCGTCGTCACCACCCTGACCTTCCAGCGGCCCCGGATCGAGCTGCTCGGCGACGTGACCGACCCGGAGTACTGGGTCTCCCACGTCCGCGACACCGTCCGCTTCCACGACGCCGTGCGGACCCTGGAGGAGCGCGGGGTCACCAAGTTCCTGGAGCTGGGCCCGGACGGCGTGCTCGCCGCGATGGCCGAGGTCCCCGTGACCCCGTTGCTGCGCAAGGACCGCGATGAGGTCGAGTCCGTTGCCACGGCGGTCGGTGCCCTGCACGTCAGCGGCGTCACCGTCGACTGGACCGCGTACTTCGGCGGCGGCACGAAGGTCTCCCTGCCCACCTACGCGTTCCAGCGCGACCGCTACTGGCTCGACGTGGTCCCCGGCGGCGTCCGGCTCGGCGCGTCCGACCACCCGCTGCTCGGCTCCACGGTCTCGCTCGCCGACTCAGACGGCCTCGTGCTCAGCGGCCACCTCGCCCTGGACACGCACGCCTGGCTGGCCGACCACGCCGTGTCCGGCACGGTCCTGCTGCCCGGCACCGCGTTCGTCGAGCTGGCGATCCACGCGGCCGACGAGGTCGGCTGCGAGCTGCTGGAAGAGCTCACCCTCGAAGCGCCGCTGGTCGTGCCCGAGCACGGCGGCGTGCAGGTCCAGGTCGGTGTCAGCGGTCCGGACGACACCGGCCGCCGCGCCCTGACCGTCCACTCGCGACTCGACGGGCCGTGGACCCGGCACGCCACCGGCACCCTGCTCCCGACCGCGCCCGCCACGACGTTCGACCTGTCGCAGTGGCCGCCCGCCGGTGCCCAGCCGGTCGCGGTCGACACCCTCTACGACGACCTCGCCTCCGTCGGACTCGCCTACGGGCCGGTGTTCCAGGGCGCCAAGGCCGTGTGGCGGCGCGGTGACGAGGTGTTCGCCGACGTCGTGGTCGACGGCGACGTGACGGGGTTCGGCATCCACCCGGCGCTGCTGGACGCGACGCTGCACGCGATCGGCGCCGTGGAGTCGGGTGGCCTGGCCAAGCTCCCGTTCGCCTGGCGCGAGGTCGCCCTGCACGCCGTGGGCGCCACCGCGGTGCGGGTCCGTCTCTCGCCGACCGGTGCCGACGGCGTCTCGCTCCAGCTCGCCGACACCACCGGCGCTCCGGTCGCCTCCGTGGGATCGCTGGTGCTGCGCGAGGTTCGCGCCGACCAGCTCGCCGCGGGCTTCACCGAGTCCCTGTTCCACGTCGACTGGACCGTTCTGCCGGTCGCCGGCGCGTCCATCCGGATCGTCGAGACGGTCCTGGACGCCGACCTCTCCACCATCGAGCCCGCCGACGCCGTGCTGGTCAGCATCCCCGCCGGAACCGGTGGCGCGGCCGAGGTGCACGAGGCCGTGCGGACGGCGCTGCGCCTGTTGTGCGCGTGGCTGGCCGACGAGCGCTTCGCCGAGTCGCGCCTGGTCTTCGCCACGACCGGCGCCGACCATGCGGGCAGTGCCGTCCAGGGCTTGGTCCGCTCCGCGCAGACCGAGCACCCCGAACGGTTCCTCCTGCTCGACACCGACGGTTCCGCCGCTTCCGAGGAGGTCTTGCCCGCGGCCCTCGCCACCGGCGAACCGCAGATCAGCCTGCGCGACGGCGTGGTCCGCGTCGCCCGGCTGGCCCGCAGCTCCGACGTCCGCGCGGACGTCCCGGTGCTGGACGGCACCGTGCTCATCACCGGCGGGACCGGCGGTCTCGGCGCCGTGTTCGCCAAGCACCTGGTCGTCAAGTACGGCGTCCGCGGCCTGCTGCTCACCTCCCGCCGCGGCCCGGACGCGCCCGGCGCGGCCGACCTCGTCACCGAGCTGGAAGCCCTCGGCGCCACCGTCACCGTCGCCGCGTGCGACGCGGCCGACCGCGACGCCCTCGCCGCGCTGCTGGCCGACCACCCGGTGTCCGCCGTGGTGCACACCGCGGGCGTGCTGGACGACGGCGTGCTCGACGCCCTGACCCCCGAGCAGGTCGGCACCGTGCTGCGGCCCAAGGTCGACGGCGCGCTCAACCTGCACGAGCTGACCCACGACCTCAAGGCGTTCATCCTCTTCTCCTCCTCGGCGACCACCTTCGGCAACGCGGGCCAGGCGAACTACGCCGCCGCCAACGCGGTGCTGGACAACCTGGCGCACGTCCGCCGGGCGAACGGCCAGCACGGCCTCTCGATCGCGTGGGGCCTGTGGGCCGGGACCGGCGGCATGGGCGCGACCCTCACCGACGCCACCGTCGAGCGGATGACCCGCATGGGCGTCCGCCCGCTGACCCCGGACGAGGGCCTGGCGCTGTTCGACGCCGCCTTCGCCTCCGAGCTGCCGGTGCAGGTGCCCGCGCACCTCGACACCGCCGTCCTCGGTGGCCAGCCGACCGTGTCCCCGCTGCTGCGCGGCCTGGTCCGCCCGACCCGCCGCTCCGCCCGCACCGCCCCGGTGCCGACCGCCTCGGCGTTGACCGGCGTCTCCGGCGCGGAACTGGTCACGATCGTGCGCCACCACGTCGCCGAGGTCCTCGGCTACGGCTCCGGCGACGACGTGGAACCGGGCCTGGCGTTCAAGGAACTGGGGTTCGACTCGCTCACCGCGGTCGAGCTGCGCAACCGCCTCAACGGTCACACCGGCCTCCGCCTGCCCGCCACGCTGGTGTTCGACTACCCGACGCCCGCCGCGCTCGCCGAGCACCTGCGGACCGAGCTCGGCGGGGGAGCGGCCACGCCGACCGCCGCCGGCACCGTCGTGCTCGGCACCGACGAACCGATCGCGATCGTCGGCATGGCCTGCCGCTACCCCGGCGGGATCACCACGCCGGAGGACCTGTGGAACCTGGTCGCGTCGGGCGGGGACGCCGTCACCGGCTTCCCGACCGACCGCGGCTGGGACCTGGAGAACCTGTACCACGCCGACCCCGACCACCCCGGCACGAGCTACGTGCGCGACGGCGGGTTCCTGCACGACGCCGCCGAGTTCGACCCGACGTTCTTCGGCATCTCACCCCGTGAGGCGCTGGCGCTGGACCCGCAGCACCGCCTGCTGCTGGAGACCACGTGGGAGGCGTTCGAGCGCGCCGGCATCGACCCGGCGGCGCAGCGCGGCAGCCGGACCGGTGTGTTCGCCGGGATCATGTACCACGACTACGCCTCCGTGGTGGAGCGCGGCGTCGAGGAGACCGAGGGCTACCTCGGCACCGGTGGCAGCCTCGCCTCCGGTCGCGTCTCCTACACCTTCGGCCTGGAGGGTCCGGCCGTCACGGTCGACACCGCGTGCTCGTCCTCGTTGGTGGCACTGCACCTCGCGGTCCAGGCGTTGCGCAACGGCGAGTGCACGCTGGCGCTGGCCGGTGGTGTCACGGTCATGGCGACCCCGTCCACGTTCGTCGGCTTCAGCCGGCAACGCGGCCTCGCGGTCGACGGCCGCTGCAAGTCCTTCGCGGGCGCGGCGGACGGCACCGGCTGGTCGGAGGGCGCGGGCATGCTGCTCGTCGAACGCCTCTCCGACGCCCAGCGCAACGGCCACCCGGTCCTGGCCATCGTGCGGGGCTCGGCCATCAACCAGGACGGCGCCTCCAACGGCCTCACCGCCCCCAACGGTCCGGCCCAGCGCAAGGTGATCCAGCAAGCGCTGGCCAGTGCCCGCCTGTCCACTTCGGACGTCGACCTGGTCGAGGCCCACGGCACCGGCACGAAGCTCGGCGACCCGATCGAGGCGCAGGCCCTCCTCGCCACCTACGGCCAGGACCGCTCGGAGCCGCTGCTGCTGGGCTCCATCAAGTCCAACATCGGCCACTCCCAGGCCGCGGCCGGTGTCGCGGGCATCATCAAGGTCGTCGAGGCCATGCGCCACGGCGTCGTCCCGAAGACCCTGCACGTCGACGCCCCCACCTCCGAGGTCGACTGGACCGCGGGCGCGGTCGAGCTGACCACCGAGTCCCGCCCGTGGCCGTCCGTCGACC
Source organism: Umezawaea tangerina (assembly GCF_003002815.1). Taxonomy (GTDB): domain Bacteria; phylum Actinomycetota; class Actinomycetes; order Mycobacteriales; family Pseudonocardiaceae; genus Umezawaea; species Umezawaea tangerina. The sequence goes on from NZ_PVTF01000016.1 coordinate 67,124, forward strand.
GCCCCCGCCGTGCGGGCGTCTCGTCGTTCGGCATCAGCGGCACCAACGCCCACGTCATCATCGAACAGCCGCCGGTCGTCGCGGTCGAAGAGACCGGGACCGACGACTTCCCCCGCCCGCTGGTCCTCTCCGGGCGCACGCCCGCCGCCCTGCGCGGCCAGGCCCTCGCGCTCGCCGCCCACGTCGAAGCCCACCCGGAGCTGGACCTCCTGGACGTCGGCCACTCGCTGCTGGCTCGCACGACCCACGAGCACCGCGCGGCCGTCGTCGCCCACGACTGCGAGCAGGTCCTCCGCGACCTGGCCGCCCTCGGCCGCGGCGAGTCGACCACCACGACCGGCAGGACCGCGTTCCTGTTCACCGGCCAGGGTTCCCAGCGGCTCGGCATGGGCCGGGAGCTGTACGACTCGGTGCCGGTGTTCGCCCGCGCGTTCGACGAGGTCCGCGCCCAGTTCGACCTCCCGTTGCGGGACGTCGTGTTCGGCGCGGACGCCGACGCGCTCGACCGGACCGCCGTCACGCAGCCCGCGCTGTTCGCGCTGGAAGTCGCCCTGTTCCGGACCCTGGAGCACTGGGGGATGACCCCGGACGTCGTCGCGGGCCACTCGATCGGCGAGATCGCCGCCGCCCACGTGGCCGGAGTCCTGTCGCTGGAAGACGCGGCCGTCCTGGTGGAGACCCGCGGCAAGCTCATGCAGGCCCTGCCGGCCGGCGGCGCGATGGTCGCCCTCCAGGCCACCGAGGACGAGGTCACGCCCCACCTCACCGAACTGGTGTCGCTGGCCGCCGTCAACGGCCCGAACTCCGTGGTCGTCGCGGGCGACGAGACCGCCGTCGCCGCCGTGGTCGCCCGGTTCGCGGACCGCAAGTCCAAGCGCCTCAGCGTGTCGCACGCGTTCCACTCGCCGCTGATGGACCCGGTGCTGGACGACTTCCGCGCCGTGGTCTCGACGTTGACGTTCCACGAGCCGCGCATCCCGCTGCTCGGCGACGTGACCGACCCGGAGTACTGGGTCCGCCACGTGCGCGGCACGGTCCGCTTCGCCGACACCATGGCCGCCTTGGAAGCCCGAGGCGTCAAGACCTTCGTCGAACTGGGCCCGGACGGCGTGCTGGCCGCGATGGCCGACGCCCCCGTCATCCCCTTGCTGCGCAAGGACCGCCCCGAACTCGCCACGCTGCTCTCGGCCGTCGGCAACGCCTACGCGGCCGGTGCCGACGTCGACTGGGCGCGGCTGCTCAAGGGCGGCCGCCGCGTCGACCTGCCCACCTACGCCTTCCAGCGGTCCCACTACTGGCCCACCGCCGGTGCCGCCTACGGCGACGTGACCTCGGTCGGCCAGGGCGACGCGGACCACCCGCTGCTCGGCGCGGCCGTCGCGCTGCCCGAAGGCCAGCTGTTCACCGCCCGGCTCTCGGTCACCACGCACCCGTGGCTGGCCGACCACGTCGTGGCGGGCACGGTCCTGGTGCCCGGCACCGCGTTCGTCGAGATGGCGCTGCGCGCGGGTGCCGAGGTCGGCTGCGAGCTGCTGGAGGAGCTGACCCTCGAAGCGCCGCTCGCCCTGCACGGCCCCGTCCAGCTCCGCCTCGCGCTCGGCGAGCCCGACGAGGACGGTCGGCACGCGCTGACCGTGCACTCGCGGCCCGAGGGCGACGACGAGCCGTGGGTCCGGCACGCCACCGGAACCCTGCTCCCGCAGGCACCTCCGGCCGCCTTCACCCTCGCCGAGTGGCCGCCCGCCGGTGGCGAGCCGGTCGCGGTCGACGAGGTCTACCCCGCGCTCGCCGCCGCCGGGCTGGAGTACGGCCCGGCGTTCCAGGGCTTGCGTTCGGCGTGGCGGTGCGGCGACGACGTGTTCGCCGAGGTCGCGCTGGACGTGCCCGCGGACCGGTTCGGCCTGCACCCGGCCCTGTTCGACGCCGTGCTGCACGCCCTGTCCCTCGGCGCCTCCACGAGCAGGACGCAGTTGCCTTTCGCCTGGCGCAACGTCTCGTTGCACGCGGTGGGCGCCGAGGCGCTGCGCGTCCACGTTTCCCGCACCGGCGCCGACGGTGTCGCGCTGGAGATCGCCGACGCCACCGGCACGCCGGTCGCGTCCGTGGACTCGCTGGTGCTGCGGGAGTTCACGCCCGACCAGCTCGGCACCTCCCCGGTGGCGCGCTCGCTGTTCCAGGTCGAGTGGACCCCGGTCGACGGCACCGGGCCGGTCGCCGCGGTGCGCGCGGAGATCACCGCCGACTCCGTGTCCGGCGCGGTGCGCCAGGCGCTGACGTCGATCCGCACCTGGCTCGCCGAGGACCACGCCGAACGGCTCGTCTTCGTCACCACCGGCGCGGTCGCGGTCCGCGGTGAGGACGTCACGGACCTGGCCGGTGCCGCCGTGCGCGGCCTGGTGCGGTCGGCGCAGTCCGAGCACCCGGACCGGTTCGTGCTGCTGGACACCGACGACTCGGTCGACCTGGCCGCCGCGGTCGCGTCCGGCGAACCCGAGGTCGCCGTCCGCGGCGGCGCCGTGCTCGCCCCGCGCCTGGCCCGTGCGACGTCCACTGCGGACGCCGGACTGGAGTTCCGCGGCACGGTGCTGGTCACCGGCGCGACCGGCAGCCTGGGCTCGGTCTTCGCCAAGCACCTGGTCACCTCCCACGGCGTCCGCAGCCTGCTGCTCACCTCCCGCCAGGGCCCCGACGCGCCGGGCGCGGACGAGCTCCTGGACGAGCTGCTGGCCCTCGGTGCCTCGGTCGAGCTCGTCGCCTGCGACGTGGCCGACCGCGTCGCCCTGAAGGCGCTGCTGGACGACCGCGCGGTCGGCGCCGTCGTGCACACCGCCGGTGTGCTGGACGACGCCACGATCACCTCGCTCACCCCCGAGCAGGTCGACAGGGTGCTGCGCCCCAAGGTGGACGCCGCGCTCAACCTGCACGAGCTGACCACCGACCTCTCCGCGTTCGTCGTCTTCTCCTCGGCCGCGGGCACGTTCGGCAACGCGGGCCAGGGCAACTACGCCGCCGCCAACGCCTACCTGGACGCACTGGTCCAGCACCGCGCCGCCCAGGGGCAGCCCGCGCTGTCGCTGGCCTGGGGCCTGTGGGAGGACACCGGCGGCATGACCGGTGACACCGACCGGCTCAGCCGCGGCGGAGTCACGGCCCTGTCCGTGGACGAGGGCGTGGCGCTGTTCGACCTGGCCGCGTCGACCGGCAACCCGGTCGTCGTCCCGATGCACCTGAACATCGCCGCCCTCGCCGGCCCCGCGGTCGCCCCGCTGCTGCGCGGTCTGGTCCGCACGACCCGCCGCGCCGCCGCGGCCGCCACGGGCGACTCCGGCCTGCTGGCCAGGCTCGCCGGCCTGACCGCCGCCGCGCAGGACGAGCTGCTGCTCGACCTGGTGCGCGGCCAGGCCGCCGACGTGCTCGGGTACTCCGGGCCGCAGGAGGTGGACCCCGAGCGCTCGTTCCGGGAGCTGGGCTTCGACTCGCTGACCGCCGTCGAGCTGCGCAACCGGCTCACCGCCGACACCGGCCTGCGGCTGCCCGCGACCCTGGTGTTCGACTACCCGTCCCCGGCCGCGCTGGTCGAGCACCTGCGCGCCGAGCTGGGCGGCACGGCCGCCGCTGTCACCGGCCCGGTCGCGGTGAACGCCACCGACGACGAGCCGATCGCCATCGTCGGCATCGGCTGCCGGTTCCCCGGCGACGTCCGCGGCCCGGAGGACCTGTGGGCGCTGCTGTCGGAGGGCCGCGACGCCGTCGGCGGCTTCCCGACCGACCGCGGCTGGGACGTCGAGAACCTGTACCACCCCGACCCCGACCACCAGGGCACGTCCTACTCCCGCGAGGGCGGTTTCCTCTACGGCGCGGCCGAGTTCGACCCGGCGTTCTTCGGGATCAACCCGAAGGAAGCCCTCGCCATGGACCCGCAGCAGCGCCTGCTGCTCCAGACGTCCTGGGAGGCGTTCGAGCGGGCCGGGATCGACCCGACCTCGTTGCGCGGCAGCCGGACCGGCGTCTTCGCCGGTGTCATGTACCACGACTACGCCTCGCGGCTGCGGTCCGTGCCGGACGGCATCGAGGGCTACCTCGGCACCGGCAGCTCGGGCAGCGTGATCTCGGGTCGCGTCTCCTACACCTTCGGCCTGGAGGGCCCGGCGGTCACCGTCGACACCGCGTGCTCCTCGTCCCTGGTGGCGCTGCACCTCGCCGTGCAGGCGCTGAGGTCCGGTGAGTGCTCGCTGGCGCTGGCTGGTGGTGTCACGGTGATGGCGACGCCCGGCACGTTCATCGGCTTCAGCCGCCAGCGCGGTCTGGCCGCCAACGGCCGCTGCAAGGCGTTCTCCGCCGACGCGGACGGCACCGGCTGGGGCGAAGGCGCGGGCATGCTGCTCGTCGAACGCCTCTCCGACGCCCGCGCCAACGGCCACCCGGTGCTCGCCGTCGTGCGCGGCTCGGCCATCAACCAGGACGGCGCCTCCAACGGCCTGACCGCCCCGAACGGCCCGTCGCAGCAGCGGGTCATCCGCCAGGCGCTGGCCAACGCCGGTCTGTCCACTTCGGACATCGACGCGGTCGAGGCGCACGGCACCGGCACCTCGCTGGGCGACCCGATCGAGGCGCAGGCACTGCTGGCCACCTACGGCCAGGACCGCGAAACTCCGCTGCTGCTGGGCTCCATCAAGTCCAACCTCGGCCACACGCAGGCCGCGGCCGGTGTCGCGGGCATCATCAAGATGGTCATGGCCCTGCGCCACGGCGTGCTGCCCAAGACCCTGCACGTCGGCGAGCCCTCGCCGCACGTCGACTGGACCGCGGGCGCCGTCGAGCTGCTGACCGAGGCGACCCCGTGGCCGTCGGGCGACCGCCCGCGCCGCGCCGCCGTCTCGTCGTTCGGCATCAGCGGCACCAACGCCCACACCATCATCGAGCAGGCTGCCTCCGAAGACGCGAACAGCGGCTTCGGAAGTTCTGATCCTTCCCGGCTTGTCGTCGAGAACAGCCACAGCGATGACATCGTGTTGCCGTGGGTGGTGTCCGCGAAGACCGCGGTGGCGCTCCAGGCGCAGACCGGCAAGCTGACCCAACACCTCGCCGACCACCCCGAGCGCTCGCTGGACGTGGCGTTCTCGCTGGCCACCAGCCGGGCCGCGTTCGAGCACCGGGCCGTCGTGATCGACGGCGAGGTCGCCGTGACCGGCTCGACCGGCGGCAAGCTCGCCGTCCTGTTCACCGGCCAGGGTTCGCAGCGCCTCGGCATGGGCCGTGAGCTGTACGACCGGTTCCCGGCGTTCGCCGCCGCGTTCGACGCCGTGTGCGCCGAGCTGGACGTGCCGGTGCAGGAGGTCGTGTTCGGCATCGACGCCAAGGCGCTCGACGAGACCGGCACCACCCAGCCCGCCCTGTTCGCGCTGGAAGTGGCGCTGTACCGCCTCTTCGAGCACTGGGGCGTGAAGCCCGACTTCCTGGCGGGCCACTCCGTCGGCGAGATCGCCGCGGCCCACGTGGCCGGTGTCCTCTCGTTGGAGGACGCGGCCAAGCTCGTCTCCGCCCGCGGCCGCCTGATGCAGGCCCTGCCGACCGGCGGCGCGATGGTCGCCCTCCAGGCCACCGAAGAGGAAGTGCTGCCCCACCTCGCCGTCGCCGTCGGCGGAGCCGACAATCTGGCGAAATCTTTGGTTTCCCTTGCAGCGATCAACGGTCCCAGGTCGGTCGTCATCGCGGGTGACGAGGCTCAGGTCGAGCAGGTGTTGGCGCACTTCCCCGACCGGAAGTCCAAGCGCCTGGCCGTGTCGCATGCGTTCCACTCGCCCCTGATGGACCCGATGCTGGACGACTTCCGCGCCATCGTCACCACCCTGACCTTCACCGAGCCGACGATCGCGCTGCTGGGCGAGGTGACCGACCCGGAGTACTGGGTCCGCCACGTCCGCGAGGCCGTCCGGTTCGCCGAGACCGTCACCACGCTGGAGGCCAGGGGCGTCAGGACGTTCCTGGAGCTGGGCCCGGACGGCACGCTCTCCGCGATGGGGGCCGAGTCCGCCGCCACCGCCGTGCTCGTCCCGGCGCTGCGCAAGGACCGCTCCGAGGTCAAGACCCTGTTCCACGCCCTCGGCACGGCCTACGCCCGTGGCGCCAAGGTCGACTGGACGGCGTTCTTCGCGGGCACCGACGCCCGCCGCGTCGACCTGCCCACCTACGCCTTCACCGACGAGCGCTACTGGTTGGACGAGGGCTCGGTCCCCGTCGGCCAGGGCCTCGCGCCCAGCGGCCACCCGCTGCTCGGCGGCGGCATCGACCTGCCGGACTCCGACAGCCACCTGTTCACCTCGCGGCTCACCAGGGACGGCCTGCCGTGGCTGGTCGACCACGCGGTCGGCGGCGCGGTCCTGCTGCCCGGCACGGCCTTCGTGGAGCTCGCGGTCCGCGCGGGCGAGGAGGTCGGCTGCCCGGTCGTCGAGGAGCTGACCCTGGCCGCGCCGCTGGTCCTGCCGGAGCACGGCGGCGTGCAGGTGCAGGTCGTGGTCGGTGGGTCGGACGCCGTCGGTCGCCGGAGCTTCACCGTCCACTCGCGACTCGACGACGAGCCGTGGACCCGGCACGCCACCGGAACCCTCGCCACGACCGGCGCTCCCGCCGACGGCGGCCTGGACGTGTGGCCCCCGGTCGACGCGCTTCCGGTCGACGTCAGCGGTCTCTACGACGGCTTCGCCGCCATCGGCCTGGAGTACGGCCCGGCGTTCCAAGGCGTCCAGGCCGCCTGGCGCACGGATGGCGAGGTGTACGCGGAGATCGCGGTCGACGAGGACACCTCCGACTACGCCGTCCACCCCGCGCTCCTGGACGCGTGCCTGCACGCGGTCGGCGTCGGCGACTTCTTCGAGAACACCGGCCAGGCCCGACTGCCGTTCGCCTGGGCGGGTGTCCGGGTGCACGCGGTCGGCGCCTCCTCGCTGCGGATCCGGATGGCCAAGGCGGGCACGGACGCGGTGACGCTGGAGATCGCCGACCCGACGGGTGCCCCGGTGGCCTCGGTCGAGTCCCTGGTGCTGCGCCCCCTGTCCACCGACCAGCTCGGCGGCGGCTTCGTCCGCTCGCTGTTCCGGGTCGACTGGACGCCGGTCACCGCGCCCGAGTCGAACGACATCCGCTGGGCGCTGCTCGGCTCCGACGACCTCAAGCTGGCCCAGGTGCTGGACATCCCGGTGCACGCCACGCTCGCCGAGGTCGGTCTGGTGGACGCGCTGCTCGTCTCCTCCGTGCCCGACCTCAGCGTCGGCGGCGGCCTCGCGGGTGCCACCAGGGCCGGTGTCGGCCGGATGCTCGACCTGGCCAAGGAGTGGGTGGCGCAGGACCGCGACGCCAAGCTGGTCGTGGTGACCGGCGGCGACCTGGCCGGTGCCGCCGTGCACGGCCTGCTGCGGTCGGCCCAGGCCGAGAACCCGGACCGGTTCGTGCTGGTGGAGCTGGACGACCACGAGGACTCGGTGCGCGCGCTCGGTGCCGCGCTGGCCACCGGTGAACCGAGGATCGCGATCCGCGAGGGCGCGCTCCTGGTGCCCAGGCTGGCGAAGGTGCCCGCGGTCGAGCAGGCGAGGCCGGAGCTGCGCGCGGGCGGCAAGGTGCTGCTCACCGGTGCGACCGGCGCGCTGGGCGCCCTGTTCGCCAAGCACCTGGTGACCTCCTACGGCGTCACCGACCTGCTGCTCACCAGCAGGCGCGGCCTGGACGCCCCCGGCGCCCCGGAGCTGCGCGACGAGCTGACCGCGCTCGGCGCCACCGCGGAGGTCGTGGCCTGCGACGTCGCGGACCGGGACGCGCTCAAGGCGCTGCTGGCCGAGCACCCGGTGACCGCCGTGGTGCACGCGGCCGGTGTGCTGGACGACGGCGTCCTCACCTCGCTCACCCCCGAACGGCTGGAGAAGGTGCTGCGCCCCAAGGTGGACGCCGCGCTCAACCTGCACGAGCTCACCGGCGACCTGGACGCGTTCGTCCTGTTCTCCTCCGCCGCGGGCACGTTCGGCAACCCCGGCCAGGCCAACTACGCCGCCGCCAACGCGTTCCTCGACGCACTGGCCGAGCACCGGCACGCGCAGGGCAAGCCCGCGCTGTCGCTGGGCTGGGGCCTGTGGGAGGACACCGGAGGCATGACCGCCGACCCGGCCCGGCTGGGCACGGCGCTGTCCGAAGTGGAGGGTCTGGCGCTGTTCGACACCGCGCTGGCCGGCCCGGACGCCACCGTCGTGCCGATGCACCTCGACACCACGGCACTGGGTGACCGGGTGCCCGCCCTGCTCAGCGGACTCGTCCGCAGGCAGGTGCGCCGCGCCTCGGCCGCCGAGGCCGCGCCCCAGGAGTCGCTGGGCAAGCGGATCGCCGGACTGTCCGACGGCGACCGGGACCAGGTGCTGCTCGACGTCGTCCGCTCGCACGTGGCGAGCGCGCTCGGCCTGCCGGGCCCCGACTCCGTGGACGAGCACCGCACGTTCCAGGAGATGGGCTTCGACTCGCTCAGCGCCGTGGAGCTGCGCAACGGACTGAACGCCGCGACCGGGCTGAAGCTGCCCGCGACGCTGGTGTTCGACTACCCGACCCCGGCCGCGCTGGTGGACCAGCTGCGGATCGAGGTCGTGCCCGACACACCCGCGGGAGCGCCGCTCTCGCTGGGTGATCTCGATCGACTGTCCGCCGAGCTCATCGAACTGGGCCGGGACGAGTCCGCGCGTGCGCGGATCACCGAACGGTTGCAAGCGGTACTGGCCGGACTGGCGGCGCCGGAATCCGAGAACGCGGATCTGGACGCGGCCACCGACGACGAACTCTTCGACCTGCTCGACCAGGAGCTGATGTGACGATGGACAACGAGGAGAAGCTGCGCGATTACCTCAAGCGCGCCACGGCGGACCTGCGCACGGTCCGCAAGCGCCTGAAGGAAGTCGAGGACGCCGACCACGAGCCCATCGCCATCATCGGGATGAGCTGCCGGTACCCCGGCGGGGTCAAGAGCCCGGAAGACCTGTGGGACCTGGTGACGGGCCAGCAGGACGCGATCTCGCCGCTGCCGACCGACCGCGGCTGGGACATCGAGGGCCTGTTCGGCGACGACCCCGAGGCCACCAACCAGAGCTACGTCGCCAAGGGCGGGTTCCTCTACGACGCCGCCGAGTTCGACCCGGCGTTCTTCGGCATCTCGCCCCGTGAGGCGCTCGCCATGGACCCGCAGCAGCGGCTGCTGCTGGAGACCTCGTGGGAGGCCTTCGAGCGCGCGGGCATCGACCCGGCGTCGGTCAAGGGCAGCAAGACCGGTGTCTACGCCGGAGTCATGTACCACGACTACTCCACCGGCCTGACCGAGATCCCGGAGGAGATCGGCGGCTACCTCAGCACCGGCACGGCGGGCAGCGTCGCCTCCGGCCGCGTGGCCTACACGCTCGGTCTTGAGGGCCCGGCCGTCACGATCGACACCGCGTGCTCGTCGTCGCTGGTCGCGCTGCACTGGGCGATCCAGGCCCTGCGCAAGGGCGAGTGCACGCTCGCGCTGGCCGGTGGTGTCACGGTGATGGCGACGCCCGGCACGTTCATCGAGTTCTCCCGGCAGAAGGGCCTCGCGGGCGACGGCCGCTGCAAGGCGTTCGCCGCCGCCGCGGACGGCACCGGGTGGGGCGAGGGCGCGGGCATGCTGCTCGTCGAACGGCTGTCCGAGGCCCAGCGGCTCGGACACCCGGTCCTCGCGGTCATCAGGGGCTCCGCGATCAACCAGGACGGCGCCTCGAACGGCCTCACCGCCCCGAACGGCCCGTCGCAGCGCCGCGTCATCCAGTCCGCGCTCGCCGACGCCGGGCTCACCACCCGCCAGGTCGACCTCGTCGAGGCGCACGGCACCGGCACCAAGCTCGGCGACCCGATCGAGGCCCAGGCCCTGCTCGCCACCTACGGCCAGGACCGCGCGGAGCCGCTGCGGCTGGGCTCGATCAAGTCCAACTTCGGCCACACGCAGGCCGCCGCCGGTGTCGCCGGTGTCATCAAGATGGTCATGGCGGTCCGCAACGGGGTCATGCCGAAGACGCTGCACGTCGACGAGCCGTCCCCGCACATCGACTGGTCCGCGGGTGCCGTCGAGCTGCTGACCGAGGAGCGCACCTGGCCCGAGACCGGCGAGCCCCGCCGCGCGGCCGTGTCCTCCTTCGGCTTCAGCGGCACCAACGCCCACACGATCATCGAGCAGGCCCCGGTCGCCGAGGAGGCCGCCGAGCGGACCCCGACGTCGGGTGTCCTGCCCTGGGTGTTGTCGGCTCGCGGTGAGACCGCGTTGCGCGCCCAGGCGTCCCAGCTCCGCGACCACCTGGCCGACAACCCGGACGTGCCCGTCGCCGACCTCGGCCACTCGCTGGCCACGACCCGCTCCCGCTTCCCGCACCGCGCGGTCCTGATCGGCCGCGAGCGCGCCGACTTCGCGCTGGACGCGCTGGCCGACGGCGAGGTCAGCGCCGACGTGGTCGAGGGCGTCGCGGACGTGCGCGGCAAGGTGGCCTTCGTCTTCCCCGGCCAGGGCTCGCAGTGGGTCGGCATGGCCCTGGAGCTGCTGGACGACAACGAGGTCTTCCGCACCCGCATGGCGGAGTGCGAGCAAGCGTTGTCGTCCTATGTGGACTGGTCGCTCATCGCCGTGCTGCGGGAGGAGGACGGCGCTCCGGGCTTCGACCGGGTCGACGTGGTCCAGCCCGCGCTGTGGGCCGTGATGGTGTCCCTGGCCCAGGTGTGGCGCTCCTACGGCGTCACGCCCGCCGCGGTCGTCGGCAGCTCGCAGGGCGAGATCGCCGCCGCGTGCGTCGCGGGTGCGCTCTCGCTCGACGACGCCGCCCGCGTCGTGGCCCTGCGCAGCCAGGCCCTCGGCGCGCTGTCGGGCCTCGGCGGCATGGTGTCCGTCGCGCTGCCGTCGGCGAAGACCCGCGAGCTGCTGGTCCGCTGGGACGGCAAGCTCTCCGTCGCCACGGTCAACGGACCGCGCGCCACCGTCGTCTCCGGCGACAACGACGCGCTCGACGAGCTGGTCGCCGTGTGCGAGGCCGACGGCGTGCGCGCCAAGCGGATCGCCGTGGACTACGCCTCGCACTCCGCCCACGTCGAGATCATCCGCGACCGGCTGGCCGAGCTGTTGGGACCGGTCAAGCCGATGGCGGGCGAGATCCCGTTCTACTCCACCGTCACCGGCAAGCCGGTCGACGGCACCGAGCTGGGCTCGGACTACTGGTACACGAACCTCCGCCAGACCGCCGAGTTCGAACTGGGCGTGCGGGCGCTGGTCGAGCGCGGCCACCGGTTCTTCCTGGAGATGAGCCCGCACCCCGTGCTGGCCATGGGCGTGCAGGACATCGTCGACGACCTGGGCACCGAGGCGGTGGTCATCGGGTCCCTGCGCCGGGGCGAGGGCGGCCCGACCCGGCTGCTCACCTCGCTGGCGCAGGCCCACGTGCGCGGTCTCGCGCTGGACTGGGACGCGGTGTTCGCCGGGACCGGCGCCCGCGCGGTAGAGCTGCCCACCTACCCGTTCCAGCGCCAGTCCTTCTGGCTCGACACCACCGGGTCCGGCTACGGCGACGTGTCGTCGGCGGGCCTCACCGTCACCGACCACGCCCTGCTCGGCGCGGCGGTCGCGTTGCCAGACTCCGCCGGTTACCTGTTCACCGGCAGGCTGTCGCAGCGCACCCACCCGTGGCTGGCCGACCACCGCGTGTCCGACGCGGTCCTGCTGCCCGGCACGGCCTTCGTCGAACTCGCGATCCGCGCGGGCGACCAGGTCGGCTGCGGCGTCGTGGACGAGCTGACCCTGGAAGCGCCGCTGGTGCTCGGCGACACCGAGGCCGTCGTGGTCCGGGTCGTCCTGGAAGCACCCGACGAGACCGGCCTGCGCGGCGTCTCGGTGTACTCGCGGACCGAGTTCGCGGACGACGACGAGCCGTGGACCAGGCACGCCACCGGCACCATGGCCGCCGATGGGGGAGCGGCGCCCGCTGACCTCACCGCGTGGCCGCCGTCCGGCGCCGAGGCGGTCGACACCAGCGGCCTGTACGACGGGCTCGCCGCCATCGGCCTCGGTTACGGCCCCGCGTTCCGCGGCGTGCGCGCCGCCTGGCGCTCCGGCGACGACGTGTTCGCCGAGGTCGCCCTGCCCGAAGGCGCGAAGGTCGCGGGCTTCGGCCTGCACCCCGCGCTGCTCGACGCGGCCCTGCACGCCGTCGGCCTCGGCTCGTTCATCGAGGTCACGGACACGCCGTGGCTGCCCTTCACCTGGACCGGGACGCGGCTCGACGCCGCGGGCGCGACCGCGCTGCGGGTCCGGATCTCCCCGGTCGGCACCGGTTCGGTGTCGGTCGTGGTCGCCGACGAGACCGGTCAGCCCGTCGCCTCCGTCGAGGAACTGGTGCTGCGCCCGGTGTCCCGGCAAGTCACCGCCGGACCCACTGCGGGCCGGTCGCTGTTCCGGGTCGACTGGCAGGTCCTGCCGCTCGACGCCGTCGAGACCCCACTGGAAGAGGTGCCCGATGTTGATGTGGTTCCCGTTGCGCTCCCAGCGTCTGACGCAGGCGCCGTTCACGCAGCCGTTCACGCCGTCCTCGCGCAGGCGCAGGACCGCCTTGCCGGTGAATCCCGTGTTGTCCTCCTCACCGGTGGCGGCGACGCCCTCGCGGCCGCGGCTGTCCGAGGCCTGATCCGCTCGGCCCAGACCGAGAACCCCGACCGCTTCGTCCTGGTCGACTCCGACGGCACCGCCGCGTCGGAGCGGATGCTGACCGCCGCCGTCGAGTCCGGCGAGCCGGAGCTGGAGCTGCGCGACGGTGTCGTGCGGGTGCCCAGGCTGACCCGCGCGGCGGTGTCCACTGTGGACGAGCCCGTGTTCCGGGACGGCGGCAGGGTCCTGCTGACCGGTGCCACCGGGGTGCTGGGCGCGCTGCTGGCCCGCCACCTGGTGACCGGGCACGGTGTCCGCGACCTGCTGCTGACCTCCCGCCGCGGCCTGGCCGCACCGGGTGCGACCGAGCTCCGCGACGAGCTGGTCGGCCTGGGCGCAGAGGTGGTCGTCGCGGCCTGCGACGCCGCCGACCGCGACGCGCTGGCCGCGCTGCTGGCCGAGCACCCGGTGACGTCGGTCGTGCACACGGCCGGTGTGCTGGACGACGGCGTGCTGTCGTCGCTCACGCCGGACCGGCTGGACACCGTGCTGCGGCCCAAGGTCGACGCCGTCCTCAACCTGGACGAGCTGGCCGGGGACGTGGAGAACTTCGTCCTGTTCTCCTCGGCCGCGGGCACGTTCGGCAACGCGGGCCAGGCCAACTACGCCGCCGCCAACGCGTTCGTGGACGCCTTCGCCCGCCACCGCCGCGACCAGGGCAAGCCCGCGCTCTCGCTGGCCTGGGGCCTGTGGGAGCAGGCCAGCGAGATGACCGGCGAGATGGCCGACGCCGACCGCGGCCGGGTGTCCGGCGGCATCGGCGGTCTCACCTCCGCGGAAGGCCTCGCGCTGTTCGACGCCACCCTGGCATCGGCCGAGCCGGTGCTCGTCGCCATGCACCTGGACACCGCCGCCCTGCGCGGCGCCGGTGCCTCGGTTCCGCCGCTGCTGCGCGGGTTCACCCGTGCGCCCGGCAGGCGCACCGCGTCCGCCGCCGACCAGGCCGCGGCCTCGGGGCTGGCGCAGAAGCTCGGCGCGCTGCCGGTGGCCGAGCAGCTCAAGGCGCTGCTCGACCTGATCCGCACGCACGTCACGGCGGTGCTCGGCTTCGCGGCCACGGACACCGTGGACACCTCGAAGGCGTTCCGGGAGCTGGGTTTCGACTCGCTGACGGCGGTCGAGCTGCGCAACCGGATCAACGCCGCCACCGGCCTCAAGCTGCCCGCCACGCTGGTGTTCGACTACCCGACCGCCGACGTGCTCGCGGAGTACCTCCGCGGCAAGCTCGTCGGCGAGGCCGGTGCCGCGGTGGTGACGCGTGCCGCCGCCGTGGCGGACAACGACGACCGCATCGCGATCGTCGCCATGAGCTGCCGCTTCCCCGGCGGCGTCACGAACCCGGAGGAACTGTGGGACCTCCTGGCGGAAGGTCGGGATGCTATCGGGGGCTTCCCGACCGACCGGGGGTGGAACATCGACTACCTCACGCGGGCGAGCAACGCCGCCGAGGGCGGTTTCCTCTACGACGCCAGCGAGTTCGACCCGGCGTTCTTCGGCATCAACCCGCGTGAGGCCCTGGCGATGGACCCCCAGCAGCGGCTGCTGCTGGAGACCTCGTGGGAGGCGTTCGAGCGGGCCGGGATCGACCCGACCTCGTTGCGCGGCAGCCAGACCGGCGTGTTCGCCGGGATGATGTACCACGACTACGGCACCCGGCTGACCGCGATCCCCGAGGAGGTCGGCGGCTACTTCGGCACCGGCACCGCGGGCAGCGTCGCGTCCGGCCGCATCGCCTACACCCTCGGCCTGGAGGGCCCGGCCGTCACGGTCGACACCGCGTGCTCCTCGTCCCTGGTGGCGCTGCACCTCGCCGTGCAGGCGCTGAGGTCCGGTGAGTGCTCGCTGGCGCTGGCCGGTGGTGTCACGGTGATGGCGACGCCCGGCACGTTCGTCGAGTTCAGCACCCAGGGCGCGATGGCCCCCGACTCGCGCTGCAAGCCCTTCGCCGCCGCCGCCGACGGGTCGAGCTGGGGTGAGGGCGCGGGCATGCTGGTGGTCGAACGGCTCGCCGACGCCCGCGCCAACGGCCACCCGGTGCTCGCGATCCTGCGCGGCACGGCCGTGAACCAGGACGGCGCCTCGAACGGGCTCACCGCCCCGAACGGCCCGTCGCAGCAGCGGGTGATCCGCCAGGCGCTGGCCAACTCGGGTCTGTCCACTTCGGACATCGACGCGGTCGAGGCGCACGGCACCGGGACCAGGCTGGGCGACCCGATCGAGGCGCAGGCCCTGCTGGAGACCTACGGCCAGAACCGGTCGACGCCGGTGCTGCTGGGCGCGGTCAAGTCCAACCTGGGCCACACGCAGGCCGCGGCCGGTGTCGCGGGCGTGATCAAGATGGTCATGGCCATGCGGCACGGCGTGATGCCGAAGACGCTGCACGTCGACGCGCCCTCCCCGCACGTCGACTGGACGTCCGGCTCGGTCGAGCTGGTCACCGACCCCACCCCGTGGCCCGACCACGGCCGGGTGCGCCGCTCCGCGGTGTCGTCCTTCGGCATCAGCGGCACCAACGCGCACGTCGTGCTGGAGCAAGCCGACGAGCCCGAGGTCACCGCCGAGCCCGGCGGGTGGTCGACGCTGCCGTGGCTGCTGTCCGGCAAGACCCCCGAGGCGCTGCGCGGCCAGGCCGCGAAGCTCAAGTCCCACCTGGCCGCGCACCCCGACGTGCGGCCGGTCGACGTCGCGTTCTCGCTGGCCACCAGCCGCACGCTGCTCGACCACCGCGCCGCGCTGGTGGCGGCCGACCACGACGAGCTGCTGACCGCGCTGGACGCCCCCGCGTCCGGTACGGCGGTCGCGGGGAAGCTCGCGTTCCTGTTCACCGGCCAGGGTTCGCAGCGCGCGGGCATGGGCCGTGAGCTGCACGTGGCGTTCCCGGTGTTCGCGAAGGCGTTCGACGAGGTGGCGGCGCTGGTGGACGTGCGGGACACCCAGGAGGAGCTGGACCGCACGGAGTTCACCCAGCCCGCGATCTTCGCCCTGGAAGTGGCGCTGTACCGGCTGGTCGAGTCGTGGGGCATCCGTCCCGACTTCCTGGGCGGGCACTCCATCGGTGAGATCGCCGCGGCCCACGTGGCGGGTGTGCTCTCGTTGGAGGACGCCGCCAAGCTGGTCAACGCCCGCGCGCGGCTGATGCAGGCACTCCCGGCCGGTGGCGCGATGATCGCGTTGCAGGCCAACGAGGACGAGGTCACGCCCCACCTCACCGACCGGGTGTCCATCGCCGCGGTCAACGGCCCCACCTCGGTCGTCATCGCCGGTGACGAGGACGCCGCGCTCGCGGTCGCGGACCACTTCGCGGACCGCAAGTCCAAGCGGCTGGCCGTGTCGCACGCGTTCCACTCGCCGTTGATGGAGCCGATGCTGGACGACTTCCGGGCCGTGGTGTCGACGCTGACCTTCCACGAGCCGACGATCGCGCTGCTGGGTGGGGTGACCGACCCGGAGTACTGGGTCCGCCACGTCCGCGAGGCCGTCCGGTTCGCCGAGACCGTCACCACCCTGGAAGCCCAGGGCGTCCGCACCTTCCTGGAGATCGGCCCCGACGGCGTCCTGACCGCGATGGGCCAGGACAGCGCCACCGAGGCCGTGCTGGTCGCCTCGCTGCGCAAGGACCGCGACGAGGTCCGCTCCCTGGTCACCGCCATCGCCGCGCTGCACACCCGCGGCGTCGAGGTCGACTGGAGCACGTTCTTCGCCGGCGCCAGGACCGTCGACCTGCCCACCTACGCCTTCCAGCGCGAGCGCTACTGGCTGGAGTCGCCCGCGGGCTTCGACGACGGCACGGCGGTCGGCCTGGGACTGGGCGCGGGCAACCACCCGCTGCTCGGCGCCGAGGTCTCGCTGCCCGAGTCCGGCGCGCTGGTGTTCAGCGGCAGGCTCGCGCTGGACACCCACCCGTGGCTGGCCGACCACGCCGTCGCGGGCACCGTCCTGCTGCCCGGCACGGCGTTCGTCGAGATGGCGCTCCAGGCGGGCGCGCAGGCCGACTGCGACCTGCTGGAGGAGCTGACCCTCGAAGCACCGCTGGTGCTCCCCGCGCACGGCGGCGTGGCCCTGCGGGTCATGGTGGGGGAGGAGGAGTCCGGTCGGCGCACGCTGACCGTGTTCTCCCGCACCGCCGCCGACGGCCCGTGGACCCGGCACGCGACCGGCACCCTCGGCACGTCCGCCGCCGATACCGACGCCGACCTGTCCGCGTGGCCGCCCGCCGGTGCCGAGCCGGTCGCGGTCGACGGGCTCTACGACGACTTCGCCGCGCTGGGCCTGGAGTACGGCCCGGTGTTCCAGGGCCTCAGGTCCGCGTGGCGGCACGGCGACGAGGTGTTCGCCGAGGTCTCGCTGGACGCCGACACCACCGCGTTCGGCCTGCACCCGGCCCTGCTCGACGCCGCCCTGCACGCCATCCGGTTCGGCGACTTCCTCTCCGACGGCGAGGGCACCCGGCTCCCGTTCTCCTTCGGGGGCGTCCGGCTGCACGCGGTCGGCGCGGGCGAGCTGCGGGTCCGGATGTCCGGCGCGGGCACCGACACCGTGTCGCTGCTGGTCGCCGACACGACCGGTGCGCCGGTCGCCTCCATCGACTCCCTGGTGCTGCTCCCGGTGGCGCTCGCCCCGGCCGCGACCGACTCGCTGTTCCACGTCGAGTGGGTGCCGGTCACGGCGACCGCGCGCACCGGCGGGTTCGTCGTGGTCGAGGTGTCCGGCACGGTCTCCGAGGCCGTCCACGCCGCACTGGCCACCGTCCGCGAGCACGTCGAGTCCGACACCACCGTGGTGTTCGCGACCCGCGGCGCGGTCGCGGTCCGGCCCGGCGACGACGTGACAGACCTCGCCGGTGCCGCGGTGCGCGGCCTGGTCCGCTCGGCGCAGTCCGAGCACCCCGGCCGGTTCGTGCTCGTCGACCTGCCCGCGGGCGTCGAGGTCGTGACCGTCGCCGACGAGCCGGAGATCGCGGTCCGCGACGGCGCGGTGCTCGCCCCGAGGCTCACCCGCACCCCGTCCGATGTGGACGGTGAGCCGGTGTTCGGAGCCGAGGGCACGGTCCTGGTGACCGGCGCCTCCGGCGGGCTGGGGTCGCTGTTCGCCCGCCACCTCGTCACCGGGCACGGCGTCACCGACCTGCTGCTGGCCAGCAGGCGCGGCGCGGACGCCCCCGGTGCCGCCGAGCTGCACACCGAGCTCGTCGGGCTCGGCGCGAAGGTGGAGTTCGCGGCCTGCGACGTCGCCGACCGCGCCGCCGTGGCCGAGCTGCTGGCCGCGCACCCGGTCAAGGCCGTGGTGCACACCGCCGGTGTGCTGGACGACGCCACGATCGGCTCCATGACCGCCGAGCAGGTCGACCGGGTGCTGCGCCCCAAGGTGGACGCGGTGGCGAACCTGCACGAGCTGGCGGGTGACGTGGACGCGTTCGTGGTGTTCTCCTCCGCCGCGGGCACGTTCGGCACTCCCGGCCAGGGCAACTACGCCGCGGCCAACGCCTACCTCGACGCCGTGGCGCAGCAGCGCAGGGCACGCGGGCAGGCCGGGCTGTCGCTGGCCTGGGGCCTGTGGGACGACCTCGGTGGCATGACCGCCGACGAGGCCCGCCTGAAGCGGTCCGGTGTGGCCGCGCTGGGTGTCGCGGAAGGCCTGGCGCTGTTCGACCGGGCCGCCCGCGGCCCGCACGCGGTCGCCGTGCCGATGAGGCTGGACACCGCTGGGCTGCGCGGAGCCGGACCGGAGCTCCCCGCGCTGCTGCGCGGTTTCGCCCGCACCACGACCCGGCGCGCGGCGTCGACCGACGTCCGGTTGGACCTGCGTGGTCTGTCCACCGAGGACAGGGCGGCGGCGCTGCTGGACGCGGTCCTGACGCACACCGCGGCGGTGCTGGGCTACGGCGCCAAGAAGGTCGAGCCGGACCAGCAGTTCGTCGAGCTGGGCTTCGACTCGCTCACCTCGGTGGAGCTGCGCAACGTGCTGAACGCGGTCACCGGCCTGCGGCTGCCGCCGACGCTGCTGTTCGACCACCCGACCCCGGCGCTGGTCGCCGAGCACCTGGGCCGCGAGGTCGACGTCCCCGCCGACCAGGTCGCCACCGCCGCTCCGGCGGGCACCCTGGGCCTGTTGTCTAAGCAGGCCAACGCGTCCGGTCGCGGCGAGGACTTCATGGGGCTGCTGATGGCGGTCTCGGAGTTCCGGCCGTCGTTCACCGGCCCCGAGGACCTGCCCGAGCCGCTGCACACCGTCCGGCTCGCCAAGGGCGACGCGGGACCCGGCCTGGTCTGCTTCCCGCCGATCCTGGCCAACTCCGGTGCGCAGGTCTACGCCCGCTTCGCGGCCTCGCTGCGCGACGAGCGGGACGTGTCCGTGGTGTCCACGCCGGGCTTCCTGCGCGGCGAGCTGGTCCCCGCGTCGGTCGACGCCGTCGTGCGGGCCCAGGCCCGTGCGGTGCTCGACCACGCCGAGGGCAAGCCGTTCGTGCTGGTCGGCCACTCCTCGGGCGGCACGCTCGCGCACGGTGTCGCCGCGCACCTGGAGAGCCTCGGCACCCCCGCCGAGGCCTTGGTGCTCATGGACATCTTCCGGCACGACCGCGAGGCCCTGTCCCGCGTGCACCCCGAGGTCGTCGGGGGCGCCGGGGAGGCCGCCGCGGCGGAGGAGGACGCGACCCTGCTGGACGACCAGCGGCTCACCGCGATGGGTGCCTACTGCCGCGTCTACGCGGGCTGGCGGCCCACCCCTATCGCCACCCCCACCCTGCTGGTCCGCGCGTCGGAACCGTTGCCGGGCATGGACCCCACCGCCGAGTGGCGGTCCACATGGGACTTCGAGCACGCCGTGCTCGACGCGCCGGGCACCCACTTCTCGATGATGCGTGAGCACGCGGGCACGACCGCCGCGGCCGTGCACGGGTGGCTGGTGGAGAACTTCCCCGAACAGGGGTGAACAGGGGGTGCGGGACGCCGCCGGCGTCCCGCACCATATTTTCATGCACCCAGTGGAATACCCATTACCTGATGCGCGTGGAGGTTGTGCGCCCCTGGTTAGGCCGT
Organism: Umezawaea tangerina; assembly: GCF_003002815.1. Taxonomy (GTDB): domain Bacteria; phylum Actinomycetota; class Actinomycetes; order Mycobacteriales; family Pseudonocardiaceae; genus Umezawaea; species Umezawaea tangerina. The sequence goes on from NZ_PVTF01000016.1 coordinate 86,882, forward strand.
GAAGTCGTGAGAGGAAAAACCAACCGCCATGGCACGAGCAATTGTCGACACCGCATTGTGGATTCGTCGTTTCCACCCCAATCCGGACAGTGAGGTCCGATTGGTCTGCCTTCCGCACGCGGGAGGTTCGGCGAGCTTCTACTACCCGGTGTCGGAATCGTTGAGGCCCGGAGTCGAAGTGCTGGCGGTGCAGTACCCCGGACGGCAGGACCGCCGGGCGGAACCGTGCATCGAGACGGTCGAGGTGCTGGCCGACCGGATCGTCACGGCACTGGGACCGTGGGTGGGGGACAAGCCCCTCGCCCTGCTCGGCCACAGCATGGGGGCCACGCTGGCCTTCGAGGTGGCCCGCGGACTGGAACGGCGCGGAACCGCCCCCGTCGCCCTGTTCGCCTCCGGCCGCCGCGCCCCGTCGCGCTACCGCGACGACCAGGTGCACCTGCGCGACGACGACGGGATCGTCGCCGAGCTGCAGCTGCTCAGCGGCACCGACTCCCGGCTGCTGGGCAACGAGGACCTGCTCAGGCTGGTCATCCCGGTCATCCGCGCCGACTACAAGGCCGTGGAGACCTACCGGTGCGAGCCGGGCGCCCAGGTGTCCTGCCCGATCACCGTCCTGGTCGGCGACAGCGACCCCAAGGCCACCATAGAGGAGGCGCGGGCCTGGTCGGAGCACACGACCGGCGCCTTCGACCTCCAGGTCTACCCCGGTGGCCACTTCTACCTGAGCACCCATCAAGACGAGGTGACCGACCTCATCTCCGCACGTCTCACCGGGTATTCGCCCCCGCGGGGGTAGGGGACCCCTACGGGTGTGGTCAGGGGTTTCGCTCCGGAACAACGTAATAATACCCTTGTCCCAGTTGGACTTCAGCGGAGATTCGACTCTTCAGCAGGGCAGTGCATTCACGAATTACTTCTCGCTGCGAGCAGTGCGCCAACCCGACGGGACGCCGCGCGCTCCTCCGCGGCCCCGTGAGCAAGAGGAAGGAGGAGTGCCGCAGATGACCGCGAAACTCTTCTCGACCGACTCGGTGCAGACCTATCCCGAGTTCGAGCAGAACGCCCTGCGCGTGGCCGACGTGTTGGGGGAGAACGGCATCGGTCACGGCTGCCGGGTGATGCTGAAAGCGGGCAACTCGGCGGGGTGGGTCGTGACGCTGCTGGCCCTGATGCACGTCGGCGCGTCGATCGTCATGGTCGACAGCCAGGAACGCGCCGACCAGACCCGGCGGATCGCGAACCAGGCGGGCGTGAAGATGTGCGTCGTCGACGAGGACGCCCCGCTGGACGCCGACGAGAGCAAGGTGTTCATCTACGAGCTCCTGGTGGCCGCGGCCAGCCGGACCCCGTTGCGGGACAAGCTGGACTTCACCGAGTGGTCCGAGCGCCCCGACGGCCTGGTCATGTGGTCGTCGGGCTCCACCGGCACGCCCAAGGGCATCGTGAAGTCCGGCGGCAAGTTCCTGGAGAACCTGCGCCGCAACGCCGCCCAGGTCGGCCACCGCGAGGGCGACGTCCTCATGCCGCTGCTGCCGTTCTCCCACCAGTACGGGCTTTCCATGGTGCTGATCGCGTGGCAGGAGCGCTGTTCGCTCGTCGTCGCGCCGTACCGCAGGATCGACCGCGCGCTGGTGATGGCGGGCCAGACCGGCGTCACGGTCGTCGACGCCACCCCCTCCACCTACCGCAGCCTCCTCAACATCGTGCAGAAGCGCCCCGAGGCGGGCCTGAACGTCGACACCGTGCGGATGTTCTGCAGCGGTGCCGCGCCCCTGGACCCCTCGCTGGTGAAGGCCTACGTCGACCGCTTCGGCCTGCCCCTGCTGGACAGCTACGGCAGCACCGAGATGGGCAACGTGTCGTTCGCGACGCCCGAGAACCCGGTGGCGTGCGGCGTGGCCATGGAGGGCCTGGAGATCAAGGTCGTCGACGACGAGGGCCACGAGGTCGAGGTCGACCAGATCGGCGAGGTCCTGGTCAACACCCCCGACGTGATGGAGGGCTACCTGGCCGAGGACGGCACGCTCGTCCCGCACACCCAGCAGTGGTTCCAGACCGGCGACTTCGGCAAGCTCGACGCGCACGGCAACCTGTCCGTCTTCGGCCGCAAGTTCGCCGTGACCAGGATGGGCTACACGCTCTACCCGGAGATCATCGAGCGCAAGATCGCCGAGAAGGGCTGCTCCGCCAAGGTCGTGTCCGTCCCGGACGAGCGCCGCGGCTGCCAGCTCGTGTTCTTCGTGGAGGACTCGCTCGACCGCGAGCCGCACTTCTGGCGGGAGCTGCTCAGCGAGCTGCTGCCGGTCTACGAACGCCCGAACCGGGTGCACGTGCTCGACAGCTTCCCCCTCAACCGCAACGGCAAGCCCGACCGGCTGCACCTCGAGCAGCTGGCGCTGGCCGAGGTCCCCGACGGCGCCAGCGTCTGACCGGAACGGGGAACACCGATGGAGAACACGCAGAGCGCCGCCCCCGGTGCGCAGAACGGGAAGTCCGGGTACGAGGTGGAACAGGGGCTCACCGCGATCGTGTTCCCCGGTATGGGGCCGTGCAACTTCGCCGACGTCGGCAGGTACATGGTCCTCGACCGCTACGCCCGTCGGCGGCTGGCCGCCGCCGACGAGGCGCTGGGGTACTCGGTGCTGCAGCGCTTCCGCGGTACCGACCACGAGTACTCCGAGGCCACCCAGATCGCCTTCCTGGTCAACTCGGTGGCGCTGGCCGACCGCGCCGTCGACGCCATGGGGCTCGACCCCGACCTGTGCGTCGGGCCGAGCTTCGGGCAGAAGGCCGCCGCCGCGTTCGTCGACTCGCTCCCGTTCGGCGACGTGGTCCGGATGACGGCGGAGCTGGCCCGGTGCGAGGAGGAGTTCTTCACCGCGGAGTACTCCGACGTCATCACGCAGTCGTTCGTCCGCACCCCCGAGGAGCGGACCAAGGAGATCCTCGCCGAGATGGAGGCGCGGGGGGAGTGGTACGAGATCTCGGGCTACCTCGACCACGACTTCTACTTCGTCTCGGTGCGCGAGTCCTCGCTGGACTTCTTCAAGCAGCGCATCAGGGACGCGGGCGGGTACTCCATGTACTCGATGCGCCCGCCGGTGCACGCCAGAGCGTTCTCCGCCCTGCGGCGCAAGGTCGAGGAGGAGGTGTTCGCCCGCTACGACATCGGGGCGCCGCGGATCCCGGTGATCGCCGACCAGAACGGCACGACAGTGGCCGACGCCGAGGCGATGCGGACCATGCTGCTCGACACGTTCGACCGGCCCATCAACTGGCCGGACGTGGTCTCCGCGCTGCGGCGCGGTGGCGTCACCGACCTGTGGTTCACCGGCGCGGACAACCTGTTCCACCGCCTGGACTGCACCACCAGGAACTTCCGTGTGACGGCCGTGACCCCGAAAACCGCGCTGCGCCCCGAGAAGTAGCGACCTGAGGAGAGCTTTCGTGATCGACGAGAAGTGGCCGCACCGGATCCACTCGACCATCAACCCACCGCGCGAGCCGGGTCCCATCGACCTGCGCCGCAACTTCGCCCAACCCGCCTACTCGGGCATCGGCACGTTCATGAACGTGCCGATCTGCCTCGACCAGGCGGACCTGCGGGCGGGCAACGTGGACGTGGCGGTCGTGGGTGTTCCGCTCGACCAGTCCGTCGGTCACCGCGGTGCCGCCTTCGGGCCCAGGGCCATCCGCACCGAAGAGCGCTACCTGTTCAACAACTACGAGGACTTCGTCCACTCCGCCACCAGGGTGAAGCCGTTCCAGCAGCTCAAGGTCGTGGACTACGGCGACGCCCCGGTGGACATGTTCAGCAACGCCAACTCCATGGAGCCGATCCGGGAGATGATCACCGAGGTCGCGCAGGCGGGCGCCGTGCCGGTCGTGCTCGGCGGCGACCACACGCTGCTGTGGCCCAGCGCGGGCGCGCTCAACGACGTGCACGGCGCGGGCAGCGTCGCGGTCGTCCACTTCGACGCCCACCCCGACTGCCACGCCGAGGTGTACGGCAACAAGGTCAGCCACACCACCCCCATCCACCGGCTCATCGAGGACGAGAAGTTCCCCGGTGCCAACATCGTCCAGATGGGGCTGCGCAGCCCGTCCGCCCCGGACGACGAGCAGTTCAACTGGATGCGCAGGCAGGGCATGAAGTCCCACTTCATGGCCGAGGTGGAACGGCTCGGCATCGACGCCGTGATCGACAAGCTCATCGCCGACGTCTCGCACGTCCCGAACGTCTACCTGTCGTTGGACATCGACGTCCTGGACCCCGCGTACGCCCCCGGCACCGGCACCCCGGAACCGGGCGGCCTGACCACGCGGGAGCTGTTCCCCGCCCTGCGCAGGCTCGCCCACGAGACCAACGTCGTCGGCATGGACGTCGTCGAGGTCGCGCCGAACATCGACCCCGGCTACTCGACCGCGCTCAACGCGCGGCGCGCCGTGCTGGAGGTCCTCACCGGCCTGGCCATGCGCAAGATGCAGATCTCCAGCAGCAACTACGTGAACCCGATCGTGTCCGGTCAGGTCAAGTTCCCGATGCGATGACCGTCGGTTTCCACAGATGAAGGGCGACAGTCGTGCGAGTACTGAGCAGCATCACCGGCTCCCAGGGCCACGCGCGGGACATGCTCCCGCTGATCCGCGCGATCGCCGACGCCGGGCACGACGTCCTGGTCGCGCTGCCGCCCTCGCTGGCGCCGGTGTACGCCGACGAGCGGGTGCGGGTCGAGCCGGTGCTCCCGGAGATGCACGACTCGATCATGGCCGTGATGAAGGAGGGCGCCGAGCAGCGCGCGGCCGAGGCGAAGCGCACCGGGAAGCCGGTGGCACCGCCGCCGGAGATGACCGCGTTCGACGAGATGCTGGTGATGGCGGGCGGACCGCACATCACCCCGACCTACCGCGCCATCATGGCGCTGGCGCTGGACTTCAAGCCGAACCTGGTCGTGCGCGACTCCGCGGAGATCGCCGCCACCCTCGTCGCCGAGCAGCTCGGCCTGCGCTACATCTGCGGCCCGTCCGGCGCCGGTGACATGGTCGACCCGGTCCGCCTGGTCGACCTGCTCAACGACCGCCGCGCCGAGCTCGACCTCCCGCCCGCGCACGACCCCGACGCCCTGTACCGCTTCGGCCGCTTCGACTCCGTGCCCGAGCGCTACTCCTTCGCCGCCTTCGACGTCCCCTACGCCATCCGCTACCGCCAGTCCCCGATCGTCGCCCGCGACGAGGTGCTCAGCCGCGAGATCGCCCAGCTGCCCACCGACAAGCCGCTCGTGGCCTGCGCCATGGGCACGGTCCTGGTGCAGCTGCGCCAGTTCTTCCAGTTCGGCCCACCCCAGGACGAGGACCCGTCGAAGGTCCTCCTGCGGGCACTGGCGGGCGGGCTGTCCGAACTGGACTGCTACGCGGTGCTCGCCACCGGCGGCCTGTCCATGGACGGCATCGAGGTCGGCGACAACGTGCACGTCGTCGAGCGCATGGCCCAACCCCTGCTCCTGCAGTGCGCCGACCTGTTCGTGACCCACGGCGGCTACAACAGCATCCGCGAGTCCATGTTCGGCGGCACCCCCATGGCCGTCCTGCCCCAGTTCGGCGACCAGCCCTTCCACGCCGACCTCCTGCAGAAGATGAACCTCGGCCGCATCATCCCGGAGACGACCGCCGACGTCGTCCGCGACACCTGCCGCCAGGTCCTCTCCGACCCCGCCATCACCGCGGAGGTCCGCCGGGCCCAACGCGAGATGCTCGCCCTCCCCAGCGTCGACACCGTCGTCCCCCACCTGGAGTCCCTCGCCCTGCCGTGAGGCGACCCCACCCACCCTGCCCCCGAGCCCCCCACTCGGGGGCAGTGGTGTGTCCGGGGGTGGTTTCGTGGGTTTCGTATGGGGGTGGCTGGGTGGGGGTTACGACCCGCGGTGGTGTGGTCGATTTGACTTGGGGCCCCTCTTTTTGGGCCTCGTCGGGCGAAAAAGGGCAGGTGGTAGAGCCTGCCCGCCGACTAATTGTAGGCCCAAAAACCCCAAGTAAAATCGACCACGGTTGCGTGCTTTCGTTGCCTACCAGCGGCTTGCGCTGGGTCGGCCGTTGGGCTTGTTGCGTACCAGATGCTTGGCCACACCTCGTGGGGGCAGACTCGCTTCGTCGAGTGCTGCGAGACCACCCAGCGCAAAAGGGGAGGCCCCGGCATCTCTGCCGGGGCCTCCCCTTCACCACTCACCTCACCCAACGGGCTGCGGGAACCTCTGCCACTGCGCGGGCCGGTTGTCGTCGTCCTTGTGGTCGTCCTCGTCGTCGACGTCGCCGCCCTCGTGGATGGCGAGCTTCTCCTGGATGCGGCGCAGCGGGCCGGGAGCCCACCAGGCGGCGTTGCCGAGGAGCTTGAGGACCGCGGGGACCAGGATCATCCGGACGATGGTCGCGTCGAGCGCCAGTGCCAGGATCATGCCGACGCCGACGAAGCGCATCATGGCCACCTGGGAGAAGGCGAAGGCGCCGGTGACCAGGATGAGCAGGATGGCGGCGGCGGTGATGACCCGGCCGGTCTTGGCGAGGCCGACGGTGACCGCCTCCTCGTTGCTGGCGCCCTTGTTGCGGGCCTCGACCATGCGGGAGAGCAGGAACACCTCGTAGTCGGTCGACAGGCCCAGGATCATCGCGACCATGAGGACCACGATGCCGGAGTCCAGCGGCGACGGGGTCACGCCGAGCAGCGAGGCCAGGTGGCCGTCGTAGAAGATCCAGGTGAGGACGCCGAACGTGGCCGAGAGGCTCAGCGCGCTCATGACGATCGCCTTGATGGGCAGCAGGACCGAGCCGAACGCCAGGAACATCAGGATGAACGTGGCGGCGATGAACAGCAGCGCCATCCACGGCAGCCGCGAGCTGATGGCGTTCAGGCTGTCGACGTTGACGGCGGTGGAACCGCCCACCAGCGTCTCGCTGGCGCCCAGGGGAGGCGTCACCTTGCGGACGTCGAGCATGGCCTGCTTGGAGGCGTCGCTGAGCGGGTCGCCGTCCAGCGAGGCCGAGAGCAGCCAGATGTTGTCCTTCGGCTCCTGCGCCAGCGCCGCGGTGTCGATGCCGGGCACGGCGGCCACCCGCTCGGCGTAGCGCTGCACGGCCTCCTGGCTGGTGTTGCCCTTCACGACGATGTCGAGGCCGGTCTTGGCGATGGCGGGGAAGTCCTTGTTCAGGGTCTCCACGGCCACACGCGCCTCGTTGCCCGCGGGCAGCACCTTCTCGGTGACCTCGCCGAACTTCACGCCGAGGAACGGCGCGCCCAGCGCGAGCAGCACGGCGACGATCGGGACGGCGATCAGGGCCGGGCGCTTCATGACCTTCTTGCCGAGCCTGGCCCAGACGGCGCCGCCCTCGGACTTGGCCATGCGCTTGCGCCACGGCATGGACAGCTTGTCGACGCGGTGGCCGAGGATGCCCAGCAGCGCGGGCAGCAGGGTCAGCGAGACGAACGCGGCGACCGCGACGGCGGACATGCCGCCGTAGCCCAGCGACTTGAGGAAGCTCTGCGGGAACAGCAGCAGACCGGCGAGGGCGATCACCAGCAGCGTCGCGGAGAACACGACCGTGCGGCCCGCGGAGCCCACCGTGCGCTGCACGGCCTGCTCGGTGGTGCGCCCGGCGGCGAGCTCCTCCCGGAACCGGCCGACTATGAAGAGGCCGTAGTCGATGGCCATGCCGAGGCCGAGCAGCGTCGCCACGTTGATGGCGAACGAGTTGACCTCGGTGCCCAGCGAGACGGCGTGCAGCAGCGCCATCGAGCCCATGATCGCCAGACCGCCGACGAGCACCGGCAGCGAGGCCGCGACGACACCGCCGAAGATGATCACCAGCAGGATCAGCACGATCGGCATCGACACGGCCTCGGCGCGGACCAGGTCGGCGCCGGACATCTCGCTGATCGTCTTCTGGACCGGGATCTGGCCAGCCAGCTGGGTCTCGACGCCGTCGACCTTGAGCTGGTCGGAGAAGCGCGCGAAGTCCTTGAGCTGGGTGTTGGAGTCGGAGGCCTGCAGCGTGATCGCCACCAGCGCCTTCGACTTGTCGGCGCTGCCGAACGGGTTGGGCTGGGGGATGTTCCAGTAGGACGCGACCGTCTTGACCGCGTCGGTCGGCAGGCCCGAGAGCTGCTTCTCGACCTTCGCCTTCAGGTCGGGCGAGTCGATCGTGCTGCCGCTGGGCGCCGTGTACATCACGACGATGTCGCCGCCCTGGCGGCCGAAGGTGCCCTCGATGACCTTGTTGGCCCGCACGGCCTCGCTCGTGGGGTCGCCGAAACCACCCTCACTGAGCCGGTCGAATACCCCGAGTCCCCACATTCCGCCCATCACGGTCAGCACCAAGGTGGCGATCATCACCACCCAACGGCGGTGGTACGCAAGTGAACCCCACTTCGCGAACAAGGTCGTCCTCCTACTGTGGTGGGCCAATTCATGCCCAGGTTGGCGGGTTTTGCACGGCGTTTACCGGGTGAACACATTCATAAGCAGTCCGTCGCGGAACCGCTGGTCGCGGCCCTAAAAGGCGACTACCCGCCGGTCCATCTGGTGGAAATCCCACGGTCACCGCACGCGGGCAAGGTATAAATGTGTTCATGCCGGGTGAACTGGTCGCTCCTGCGACAAGGGCCGTGACCCTCGAAGAAGTCGCGAGGGTGGCCGGCGTTTCGCGTGCGACGGTTTCCCGTGTGGTCAACCGCGTGCCGACGGTCGACAGCGAGCTGCGCGAGACGGTGCAGCAGGCGATCGACGCGACCGGCTACCGGCCGAACCTGGCGGCGCGGTCGCTGGTGACCCGGCGGGCCGGGTCGGTCGCCCTGGTGCTGCCGAGCGAGGGCCGCATCTTCGGCGACCCGTTCTTCGGCCGGGTCGTGGAGGGCGTCATGGGCGTCGTCCAGCCCATCGGCGTGCACCTCGTCGTGACGCTGGCCGGGTCGTCCACCTACGAGCACCTCGTCGCCGACCTGCGGCAGGGTAGGCTCGACGGCGCGATACTGATCCACACGCACCGCGGCGACCCGCTGCCCTCCCTGCTCGCGAACATGCGGCTGCCCGTCGTGCTGTCCGGCAGACCCATGGGCGCCCTGCGGATCAGCCACGTCGACGTGGACCAGGCCGCGGGTGCCCGTCTCGCCGCCGAACACCTCGTCGGCCTCGGCAGACGCAGGATCGCGACGATCTCCGGCCCGCTCGACGCGCCCGCGGGCATCGACCGGCTCGACGGGTTCCGCGCCGCGATGGCCGACCTGGGCCACCACGACGTGCCCGTCGCCGAGGGCGACTTCAGCTCCGAGTCCGGCGCGCGCGCCGTCGAGCGGCTGCTCGCCGAGCACCCGGACCTCGACGGCCTGTTCGTCGCGTCCGACCTGATGGCGCACGGGGCCCTGCCCGTGCTGCGCAGGGCCGGTCGCCGCGTTCCCGAGGACGTCGCCGTCGTCGGTTTCGACGACAGCAGCTCCGCCCTCGTGTGCGACCCGACCCTGACCACGGTGAGGCAGCCCGTGGAGGACATGGCGGCCGAAATGGTGCGGCTGCTGCTCGACCACGTCGACCGGCCGAACAGGCCCGTCAGTTCCGTGGTGTTCGCGCCGACCTTCGTGGTCCGCCACTCCGCCTGAGCTCTTCCGGCATTCACCGGTGCTGTGCGACTGCACGACTGCATCGCCTCCGTCCGCGATGTCGGAACTCGCGTCTGCCCTCGTTCCGGAATTCCGGTGAACGACTCCGCGAAGATCCGGACCCTTCGTAACGTAACGCCGTTTTAGGCGGTTGTCGTCATCACTTCGACGGACTCAGGGGTGGGCCCATGTGTGGACTGGGGTGCCGGTAGGGGGTTTTCGGTGTTGCGTCCGGACAGGTGGGGGAGTAGTGCGAACGCCCACCGGCCGCCACCAAGTGTCTCGGCTGAACGGAGCAGTGGATACCCCAGACCCTTTTGCTGCCCTTTCGGGCCGTAGGGGAGTCGTAGGGGTTGTTCTGCGTCACATTCCGTCGTTATGGTGATTGAACCTGAAGCGCATATCGAGTATGCCGATCCGCGCGATAGCAACAGGAGTCGCCATGGAACCCGCAACCACCGAGGTGGCCGTCGCGAATGCTTCTCACGAGGACATCGTGGAGAGGTTCTGCATTCCTCCGCGCGAATGGTGGACAGCCGAAGGTGAAAGCCTCGAACCCACCATCATGCGCGGTCTTGACTGATAGCTTCGGCTCAACGAAAGGGGCCCACCGATGACCCAGGTCGACATGTCCACGGCACGTCTGGCCGCGACCGTCCGCGGTAGCGGACCCGCCGTGGTCCTCGCGCACGGAGCGGGTGGCACCGTCCAGGCCAACTTCGGACCGCTGCTCGCGCCGCTGTCCCGCTCCTTCACGGTCATCGGCGCCGACCTGCCGGGCTCCGGCGCGACCCGCCGCTCCACCGCGCCCCTGGACCTCGACGACCTGGCCGACCGCCTGGTCGCCACCGCCGTCCACGAGGGCGCCGAGAAGTTCACCGTCGTCGGCTACTCACTCGGCTGCGCCACCGCCGTCCGCGCCGCGCTGCGCCACCCCGACCACGTCACCGGCCTCGTTCTCACGGCGGGCTTCGCCGCCCTCGACGACGTCACCCGCGCCCGCGTCCAGCGCTGGCGCACCCTCGCCACCGGCGACCGCACCGCCCTCGCCCGCTACGTCACCTCCCTCATGCTCGGCACCGCCTACCTCGGCCGCATGAGCCACGAACAGCGCGAGGGCTTCATCGAACTGGTCGCCCTCACCACCCCCGCCGGCCTCCTGGAGCAGATCGACCTGGTCCTGCAGACCGACATCACCACCGACCTCCCGTCGGTCACCGTCCCCACCCTCGTCATCGGCACCAAGCAGGACCAACTCATCTCCCCCACCCTCACCAAGGCCCTCGCCGACGGCATCCCCAACGCCACCTGGTCCGAACTCGACTCCGGCCACGCCCCCGCCCTGGAAAGCGCAGGCGCCTGGACCCGCCTCATCGAGGACTTCACCAACACCCGCCAATAACCACTCGCAACACCCGAAAACCCCCGGTCGCCTCCCCTCCGACCGGGGGTTTTCCACAACAGCAGTGCCCGACGCAAAGCGAGTAACCACCCACCCACCCACCCACCCACCCACCCCGATGGGCGCAGCCCGCCACCGCGCATCCGGCGCGAAGCGCCTGGGGCCTCGTCGGCGCCAGCCGATGCCCTGTCCGCCGCGAAGCGCGGATGCCCCGTCCAACGGCGCAGCCGAGGATGCCTTGTCCGACGCGGAGCGAGGATGCCCGAGTCGGCGGAGCCGATGCTGGCGAAGCCAGACCTACCCCTGCCCCCGATACACAGCGCCCTCCTGTTCAACCCCTGTTTGTCAAGACAGCTTTACCGTCTTGACAAACAGGGGTTGAACATTGAGACAATTGCGCGCACGGGGGCCGGGCTTCGCCAACCACCCCCCAAGCAAGGAGCCGGCGTCCGACCGGTCATGATCGGTCGGACGCCGGCGGCAGGGGATTCCCTCCTCCCCTCACAGGGGGGAGGTCTTTCAGGCGGCGACCAGAGCCACGACCAACCGATCGGCAGTACCCGAGCCAGCACCCGATAGCAGCACCCGGTCCGGCGGTCCGTGGGATCCCGAGTCTCAACGCCGCGAACAAGACTCGTCTCTACGGATCCACCACAGGTTTTCCCCGGCGCACTAGTCTCTCGGTTGTGCGTGTACTGGCCGTCGAGGACGACGCTGAACTGGGCCATGAGGTCGTGTCGGGTCTTCGGCAGGCCGGATTCGCCGTCGACTGGGTCACCGACCTGTCTTCCGCGGAGGAGAGCCTCACCGCGAACACCTACGACTGCGTCCTGTTGGACCGCGGTCTCCCCGATGGCGACGGGCTCGATCTGCTCAGCCGCTGGCGGGCCCGCAGGTCCCGCGTCCCGGTGTTGATGCTCACCGCCATGGACGGCATCGCCGAGCGCGTCGCGGGTTTCGACCACGGCGCCGACGACTACCTGGGCAAGCCGTTCGCGATGGCCGAACTGGTCGCCAGGGTCGGCGCCCTGTGCCGCCGCGCCGAGCAGCCGAGGCCGTCCCTGATCAAGATCGCCGACCTCGAGGTCGACGCCGCCCGCCGCCGGGTGACCCGCGCGGGCGTGATGCTCAGCCTCACCGCGAAGGAGTTCGCCGTCCTGGAGCTCCTCTGCGCGCGCCGCGGCCAGGTAGTCTCGCGCTCCGAACTCATCGAGCACTGCTGGGACGCCATGGCCGAACCGATGTCGAACGTGGTGGACGCCGTCGTCGTCCAGTTGCGTCGCAAGCTGGGGCCCCCGCCGTTGATCGCGACGTCGCGAGGGGTCGGTTTCGTGATTGACGAGATCGGGTGACCACGGCCTGGCAGAGCACCACGGCGAAGCGCTTGCGCCGGGTGCGCTGGGTGTTGACGGTGCTGTTCACCGCCACCACCGCGATCTGCATCGGCACCCTCGCCACGATCGCCCTGGTCAACGACGAGCGCTCGCGCGCGCAGGCGCTCGACATCGAGCTGGACCGGCAGGTCGCGGGCTTGTCGCGGGTCGTCTACTACGACGGCGACGGCAACCTGCACCTCGAGCCGCTGGACGTGGACGCGCTGGTCAGCAGGACCACGCTGCTGCACGTCTGGGTGCGCGACAACGGCACGTGGGTGTCGCGCTACTCCCGCGAGGTCGACAACGCGAAGTCCGCCGAGAAGCAGGAGCTGGCGCTGGTCGAGCAGGTCCGCGACCTGCAGTACGCGGTGCTCGGCGACGGCGTCACCCCGCGCGGCGACCGGTTGCGGCTGGCCGCCGCGCCGGTCTGGAACACCACGAACCAGGTCGCGGCCTACGTCGTCGTGGCCGGTGACCCGGCGCCCGGCGTGGCCGAGCACCGCGAGTACGTGATGTGGACGTTCTGGGGCTGCCTGGCGATGCTGGTGCTCGCCGCGGGCGCGGGCCACATGCTCTCCTACATCGGCACCCGGCCCGCGGTGCGGGCGCTGGAGCAGGAGGAGCGGTTCCTGGCCGAGGCCGCGCACGAGCTGCGCACCCCGCTGGCGACGCTGCGGCTGATCGCCGAGGCCGGTGCGAACGACCCGGCGCGGGCGAGCGCGTCCGCCGCCCAGGTCGTGGGCCTGGTCGACCGGATGGCGCAGCTGGTCACGGGGCTGCTCGCGCGGGCCCGCGTGCGCAACGGCACCCGGCAGATGGAGTGGCTGCCGCTGCGGCTGGACCAGCTGGTGGAGGAGGTCGTCGGCGAGCAGCTCGACGACGGCCGCACGGTCGACGTGGACCTGCACCCGACCATCGTCGAGGGCGACCCGGTGCTGCTGTCGCAGGCGCTGCGGAACCTGGTCGACAACGCGGTGAAGCACGGCGCCCAGGAGGACGGCCGGGTCCGGGTGGAGGTGAAGGTCGCGGGCGGCACGGTCACCGTGTCCGACCGCGGCCCCGGCATCGACCTGGCCGACCGGGACCGGGTGTTCGACCAGTGGGTCACCGGCAGCAGCACCGGGACCGGCATCGGGCTGGCCATCGTGCGCTGGGTGGCGGACCTGCACCGCGGCTCGGCGAAGGTGGTGGACTCGCCGCTGGGCGGCACGACGATCGAGCTGGCGCTGCCCGAAGTCGTGGCTTGATCACTCGCTCACAGTTTTCTCATCGCCGTGCTGCCAAGGTTGTCCTCCGAGTGAGCATCAGCATGTGCACGGGGAGTCGACCGATGACAGACACACTCACCCGGTCCACAGTGGACAACGGGTTCCGGTCGGTGCGGTCGGCCTACCTCGCGGCCTGCCGCGGTGCCGAACGCGGTCAGGCGGTGGAGAAAGCGGCCTCCTGCGAGGCCTACGCGGACCTGTGGCACGCGGTGTCCGTCCTGCTCTACGCCGACGAACCGGGACTGGCGCTGGAACTCTGCCTGCGGGTGGAGGAGCGCACCCGGCAGCGCGCGGTGCTCGGCCTGCTGCGCGCCCGGATCGCGCACGCCAACGGGCAGCCGCTGGTCGCCCGCGACCTGGCCAGGTCCGTGTTGGACGAGCGCGCGCTCTCGTTGCGCACCAGGCACCTCGCGCTGGCCGAGCTCGTCGCCGCCGAGGTCGGGCTGGAGCAGTACGACGTGGCCGCGGCCCTGCTGCGCGAGCACGGGTTCGACGGGGAGGTCCCCGACGGGCCGGAGGCGCCCTACCTGCTGGCCGCCCGCGGCGCGCTGCACGTGGCCGCCGGACGTCGTCGGCCCGGTGTCGAGGACTACCTGGAGTGCGGGCGGCGGCTGGTCGACGGCGGCGTCCGCAACCCCGCGGTCATCCCGTGGCGGTCGCGCGCGGCGCTGGCCGCGCTGGGCGACCGGCGGCGGGAGCTGGCGAAGGTGCTGGCCGAGCAGGAGCTGATCGAGGCCCGCGGCTGGGGCACCTCCCGCGCGGTCGGGATCGCGCTGCACGCGGTGGCCTCCACCCGCGACGGCGAGGAGGCCGTCGAGCTGCTGGGGGAGTCGGTCGACCTGCTCTCGCTGTCCACCGCCCGCGCGGAGCTGCTGCGCGCCCGCGAGGACCTGGCCCAGATCGTGCGGGCCGGGCGCGACCTGACCCGCCAGGAGGCGAAGATCGCCTGGCTGGCCCGGTCGGGGTACAGCAACAAGCAGATCTCCGAACGGCTGTTCCTCACCCGTCGTACGATCGAGTTCCACCTGTCCGGGGTCTACCGGAAGCTGGGCCTGTCGGGCAGGCACGAACTGCGCGTAGCGCTGCCGGACCAGTTCGGTGACCAGTCGGCGTGAGCGGGCCCAATCCGGCGGTCCCTGAGGCAGACTGATCGCCATGTACGACTTCGACGTGCTGGTCCTCGGTTCCGGTCCCGGCGGGCAGAAGGCGGCCATCGCCGCCGCGAAACTCGGCAAGAAGGCTGCGGTGGTCGAGCGCCGCGACATGATCGGCGGGGTGTGCATCAACACCGGCACCATCCCGTCCAAGACCCTCCGCGAGGCGGTGCTGTACCTCACCGGCCTCAACCAGCGCGAGATGTACGGCCAG
This sequence comes from Umezawaea tangerina, assembly GCF_003002815.1. Taxonomy (GTDB): domain Bacteria; phylum Actinomycetota; class Actinomycetes; order Mycobacteriales; family Pseudonocardiaceae; genus Umezawaea; species Umezawaea tangerina. Next base: position 101,939 of record NZ_PVTF01000016.1, read on the forward strand.
AGCTACCGCGTGAAGCACGACATCACCATCGCGGACCTGTCCGCGCGCACCCAGCACGTGGTGGGGCGCGAGATCGACGTCATCCGCAACCAGCTGTCCCGCAACAGGGTCACCCTGCTGCCCGGCCTCGGCAAGTTCCTCGACGAGCACACCATCGAGGTCGTCGACGGCACCGAGCAGCTGCACAAGGTCACCGCGGACAAGATCGTCATCGCGACCGGGACGCGCCCGTCGCGACCGGACACGGTGGACTTCGACGACAAGACCATCATCGACTCGGACGGCATCCAGCACCTGGAGCACATCCCGCAGTCGATGATCGTGGTCGGCGCCGGGGTGATCGGCATCGAGTACGCCTCGATGTTCGCCGCGCTGGGCACCAAGGTCACCGTCGTCGAGCGGCGCGACCGGATGCTGGAGTTCTGCGACCTCGAGGTGGTCGAGGCGCTCAAGTACCAGCTGCGCGACCTGTCCGTCACGTTCCGGTTCGGCGAGACCGTGGCGTCGGTCGAGCGGTACGCCCGCGGCGCCATCGCGGTGCTGGAGAGCGGCAAGAAGATCCCCGCCGAGACGGTGATGTACTCGGCCGGCAGGCAGGGCATGACCGAGGGCCTCGACCTGGAGAAGGCGGGCATCGAGTCCGACAACCGCGGCCGGATCAGCGTCGACGAGCAGTTCCGCACCGCCGTGCCGCACATCTACGCGGTCGGCGACGTGATCGGCTTCCCGGCGCTGGCCGCCACGTCGATGGAGCAGGGCCGCCTCGCGGCCTACCACGCGTGCGGCGAGCCGGTGCGCGCGATGAGCGCCAACCAGCCCATCGGCATCTACACGATCCCGGAGATCAGCTACATCGGCCGCACCGAGGACGAGCTGACCAACGCCAAGATCCCCTTCGAGGTCGGCATCTCCCGCTACCGCGAGCTCGCCAGGGGCCAGATCATCGGCGACTCCTACGGCATGCTCAAGCTGCTGGTGTCCTCGGAGGACCGCTCGCTGCTCGGTGTGCACGTGTTCGGCACCGGCGCGACCGAGCTGGTCCACATCGGCCAGGCCGTCATGGGCTGCGGCGGCACCGTCGACTACCTCGTCGACGCCGTCTTCAACTACCCGACGCTCGCCGAGTCCTACAAGGTCGCCGCGCTGGACGCGATGAACAAGATCAGGCAGATCACCTGGCTCGCCGAGTAGCGGCGGGCGGGAAGCGGGCGTGGGACGGGGGTGGAACGGGCATCCCGGAGGTCCGGCGCGGTCGTGCGGGACACGGCCGCGCTGGGCCGTTCGGAGTAATTCGAGGGGTTCTCCGGGCCTGAAAACCCTGGTCTTCGGGAAATAGGGGTACCCGTCCGGCGAACGGGTGTGAAAATAGGGGGAATGTAAGCCGATCAGGGGTTGTTGGCACTTGCGGAACGTCCGTGACTCGCTGGGAGGTTTGTGGTGGTGCTGGATCCGGAGAACCTGTACGAGGTGGACTCCGACGTACCGGACCTGACCGGAGCCGTCTTGCTGCACCACTTCGACGGTTTCATGGACGCCGGTGCGGCGGGCAAGCTCCTCGTCGAGCACATCCTCAGCAGCTACGAGCACCGCGTGGTCGCGCGCTTCGACATCGACCAGCTGATCGACTACCGGTCGCGCAGGCCCGCGATGATCTTCGCGACGGACCACTTCGAGCCGCAGCCCGCGCCCGAGCTGCTCGTGCACCTCGTGCACGACGCCGCCGGGTTCCCGTTCCTGCTGCTCAGCGGCCCCGAGCCCGACTTCCGCTGGGAGACCTTCTCCGCCGCCGTGCTGGAGCTGGTCGACCGCTGGGGCGTCGGCACCACGATCGGCTTCCACGGCATCCCGATGCGCCTGCCGCACACCCGCCCGCTGGGCGTCACCGCCCACGCCACCCGCAGCGAGCTGATCACCGGCCACCAGCCGTTCTTCAGCCGCGTCGAGGTGCCCGGCAACGTCGCCGCGATGCTCGAGGTCCGCCTCGGCGAGCACGGCCACGACGCCATCGGCTTCGCCGCCCACGTCCCGCACTACCTCGCCCAGTCCACGCACCCGGCCGCCGCGCTGGTGCTGCTGGAGACCATCACCCGCACCACCGGCCTCGCCCTCCCGCCCGAGGTGCTGCGCGAGACCGCCCGCAGGGCCGGTGCGGAGCTGCAGCGCCAGGTCAACGAGTCCGAGGAGGTCTCGGAGGTCGTGGCGGCCCTGGAGCGCCAGTACGACGCGTTCACCGGCTCGGAGCGCGGTGAGCAGAGCCTGCTGCTGGAGGAAGAGGAGATCCCCAGCGCCGACGAGCTCGGCGCGGAGTTCGAGAAGTTCCTCGCCGAGCAGCCGCCCAAGTAGTTCTTCCCCGATGGCCCCACCCGAACACACCGAGTGGGGCCATCGGCGTTCCTAGACCATGTCGATCCGGCGGTACCGGACCGGGTAGCCGACCTTCGCGAACGTCGCCGCCATCGGCAGGTTGGCGCAGTCGGTGCCCGCGACGATGTGCGTGGCACCGTGCCCGACGAGCAGGTGCGTGGCCTCGACGAGCAGGTCGTAGGAGTAGCCGTTGCCCCGGTGCTCCGGCACCACGCCGATGTAGCCGACGACCGGCGAGGTGTGGTGGTGGCACGGTGCGCTGATCCCCACCAGCTCACCGTCCGGGGTGTACGCGAGCCGCCACCAGTCGCGCGGGCTCGGCATCCACCGCAGGTAGTCCAGGTCCTCCCGCGCCGCGGCGTCCAGTCCGGACTCGGCGACCGTGCGGCGGACGTGGGCGTCGAGGCTGCCCACGTGGATGCGGCGGAAGACGTCCAGCACCGCGTCGTCGTCGGGTTCCGGCCGGAACTCCAGCCGCCCAGGGCGTTCGGGGACGCCGTTCTCGGGGGTCCAGCGGTAGGTGAACCGCTCGACCAGGAACGTGAGCCCCGCGGCGGTGGCGGCCGCCATCCTGGACTCGGCGTCCCGCCGGACCTCCGGGTCGTCCCGCCAGTCCGCGGGCACCTTGAGGTTGTACTCGGCGTGCAGCGGCGCGTTCCTCAGCAGTGCCACGGCGGCGTCGAAGTCGGTGAAGTCGAACCAGTCCAGCGCGAGCGGGGCCGGGTCGTCCGGGCCCGCCCACCAGGCGGCGCGCGCCACGACCACGTCGTCGCGCAAGGCGACCCACGTCCACTCCGGGCGGTAGTCGCCGCGGGAGTAGGTGTCACCGAACGCCGCGAAGCCCACCGAACCGGGGTCGGGCAAGGATTCGAAGAGGTGTGCCTCGCCCGCTGCGAGCGGGCGGATGACCAGGTCGGTCACGGGTGTTCCTTCCGAAGGGGCGGTGCGCCCCCGGACCGGAACCCGACGCCCTGTGAGCGAGGAGGGAGCGCATGATCGTCGTGGTGATCACCGGGCTACCTCCTCGTTCTCGGCAGGGCGTGTGGTGCAACGTAGTGACCGCCCGGAGCCGGGGCAACGGGTTTTCGCGGTGGGCGCACCGGGTCGGCGCGCCCACCGCGCCCCGGCTCAGGCCCGCATGACCGTGGCGATGGGGATCCTGGCCGCCCTGATCGCCGGGATCAGGCCGCCGAGCACACCCGCGACCAGGCCGGCGATGATGCCCGCGACCCCGGCCTGCCAGGGGAAGTCGACGTTCTGCAGGAACGGTTCGCGCGACCCGAGCACCGAGCTGACCGCCTTCAGCCCCGCGATGCCGAACCCGATCGCGGCCGCGGCGGTCAACAACCCCGTCAGCAGCGTCTCCGCCAGCACGATCCCGGCCAGCAGCAGCCTCGGTGTGCCCACGGCCCGGCGCAGGGCGAACTCCTCGATCCGCTCCCCGACGGTCGCGAGACCGACGTTGAGGATGCCCGCGACACCGATCAGCAGCACCATCGCGGCCATGCCGAGGAAGATCCAGCGCATGAGCGAGAGCTGGGACTGCATCTCCTTGAGGGAGTTGATGGTCTCGGCGTGGATCTCGTCGGCGTTGGCGCCCGCCGCGACCAGCCGGGTGCGGAGCGTCTGCTGGAGGTCGGTGGCGGTGGGGGCCAGCATCAGCTCCATGGTGCCGTAGCGCTGGTCGCTGAGGCTGTCCACGGGCATCCAGTTGAGCAGCTCGTCGGAGCGCACGTAGGCCGCCGGACCCCAGCCGCCGTCGTCGACGACGCCGATGATGCGCGGGGTGGCGTTGGCGACGGCTCCGGACACGCGCATCTCGGCGGGGATCCGGTGCTTGGCGAAGCCCTCGGCGGCGTACTTGTTCAGCACGATCCGCGGTGACAGCGAGGGCGCCGAGGAGAAGTCGAGCCACTCGCCGGACTGGAGGCGGAACGGGCGGAACTGGCGGATGTCACCGGTCAGGGCGTTCATGCCGAGCTCGATCGCCTGGCCCTGCGGGGCACCGGCGTCCTCGTCCTCCACGGGCCTGCACCCGCCGGCGTCGCAGGTGACGTTGACGGCCCTGGCGTAACCGCCGCCGTCGTCCACGCGCCCGCCGCCCTCGTTGAGCGGCTTCACACCCGGCTCGCCGATGACCGCCTTGCCGCGGGTGACGCCGACCGCGTCCCCGCGGCCCTTGATGACGTCTATCGCGACCGGCACGGACTGGGGGTTGCTCGGCAGGTACATCTGGAGCGTGCCGTCCTTGCCGCGGGTGATCTCGACGTCGGACAGCATGGCGCGCTGCGCGATCACCGAGCCCGCCTGGACGGTGACGACGGCGAGCACGCCGAGGAAGAGGCTGAGCATGGACAGGAACGTGCGCATCTTGCGGGCCCTGATGCCCTGACCGCCGATGATCAGGGACGAGCGGAGCCGCCCGGACAGGCGCATCACACGACCACCCGCTCCGGCGTCGCGTCGAACACGCCGTTGGTCAGCTGGAGCACCCGGCCCATCTTCGAGGCGTGGTCGTGGTCGTGCGTCACCAGGATCAGGCCGCAGCCGCGGTCGGTGGCCGAGCGCAGCGCCTCGACGACGAGGTTGCCCGTCTCGGTGTCGAGCGCGCCGGTCGGCTCGTCGGCGAGCAGGATCCTGGGCTCGCGCACCAGGGCGCGGGCGATGGCGACGCGCTGCTGCTCGCCACCGGAGAGCCGCTGCGGCTTGTGCTTGGCCAGGTGGGCGATGCCGACCCGCTCCAACGCCTCCATGGCCTTCGCCCTGCGCTTGCGGCGCGGCAGCCAGCCCTGGCCGTTGACCAGCGCCATCGACACGTTCTGCACCGCGCTCAGGTGCTTGAGCAGGAAGAAGCGCTGGAACACGAACCCGAACTCCTCGCTGCGCAGCGCCGCGGCCCTGCGCTCGGGGATGCGGGTGATGTCGTTGTCCCCCAGCAGGTACTGGCCGCTGTCGGCGCGGTCGAACAGACCGATCAGGCTGAGCAGCGTGCTCTTGCCCGAGCCGGAGCGGCCGAGGATGGCGATGCTCTCGCCCGCGTGCAGGGTCAGGTCGACGCCCGCGAGGATGGTGCGGGGCTCGTCCTGCCCCTTCAACGTCTTGGTGAGACCGGTGATCCGGATCAGCGGCGTCATCACGATCCCGACTTGACGCCGGGCTGGCCCTGCTGCTGTTGCTGCTCGGCGGTCGGCAGGTTCGGGCCGGGCATGCTCAGCGTCTCGTCACCGGTGAGCCCGGACTTGATCTCGACGACCTTGCCGTCGGTCAGCCCGAGCTGGACGTCCGCGATCACCTTGGAGCCGTCGGACTTCACGATCTCGACCTTGCCCTGGCCCTGGCCGCCCGCGACGGCCTCGACCGGCACGACGAGCGCGTTGGCCGAGGTCTGGGTGACGACCTCCAGCGTGGCCGAGGCGCCGTTGATGAGCTTCACGTCGCCGGGCGCGGTGCAGACCAGCCGCAGCCCGGTCGGCTCGGACTTCGTGCCACCGCTGGTGTCCGGCGGCGACTGCTGCTGACCGGTGGGGGAGGAGCCCTTGTCCCCGGTCTGCTCCTTCTCCTTGTCCTTGCCGGTGTCCGCGGGCGGCTGGGCGGGCACCGTGCCCGCGGGCAGCGCGGCGATCGTGCCGAGCAGCGTGCACGGGAACGGGCCGGGGCCGTTCTTGATCTGGCCCTGCACCGACGCCGACCCGTCCGCGATCTTGTACGCCTGCGCGCTGTCGACGTCCGCGGAGATGCCGTAGCCCGCGAGCTTCGCCGACGCGACGGGCATCCCCGCCGTCACGGTGGACTTGTCGTCCACCAGCCGTCCGGAGAACGTGGCGCCCGCGGGCACCTCGAACCAGGTGGGCTCGCCGTCGGCCCACACCGACCCGACCCTGGTCGGGACCGTCGGGGTGCTGGTGGGCTCCTTCACGTCCATGAACCGGACCTGCCCGCCGACCGGCGCGACGAGGCCGAACACCGGGTTCATGACCACCTTGCCGGTCAGGCTCACCTTGTTCGTCAGGTCCTGGCGGGTCGGTTTGGCCGTGGTCAGCGCGGTACCGCGGGGCACGAGCTCCGGGTTGGTCTGCTCCGGTCCGGACGCGCCGCACGCGGCCGCGGTCGCCACCACGACGGCGACGCCGCCGAGGCGCACGAGGACTTGCTTCAACACCGGTGTTTCCCCCAACTGAAGAGTTCCGGCCTGATCCGGCCTAATCACAAGACGCCCATGAGACTTCGCGGGTTGCACTTCCCGCGTCGGCAGAACGGCCAAAGTGGTTGTGGCCGATCGGCCGATTGTCGAGGATGTCGACTCGTGCCCGACTACCCGGTAGACGCTTTCCACGACGTGTTCGCGCATTTCGACGTCCGGCCGACGACAGCCCGCTCCTGCCACCGGTGGGCGCCGGTGTTCCCGGTGGAGTCGAACGGCCTGCCCGCGGTGGTGAAGCGCACCGCGACCCGCACGGGCGGGGCGATCGCGGCCTGGTGCCGGGGACTGGTCGCGGCCGGGATCCCCGTGGTCACCCCGATCGCGGGGCCGTCGCCGGTGCACGGCGGCGTGTGGGTCGTGTACCCGTGGATCGAGGGTCGGGTGTACGAGGGGACGCCCGACGACCTCGCGGCGGCGGGGGACCTGTTGGGGCGCATGCACGGCAGGGGCGCGCGCGGTGCGGGGATGGCGCTGTTCCCGTGGCCGGACTACTCGTCGGTCGACCCGACCGACGACCTGCCCGAGCTGCACCGGCTGTTCGCCTCGCACGCGCCCGAGGCGGCGTCGCGGCTGGCCGCGCGACTGGACCCGCTGGCGCGGGAGTTCGCCTCCCGGACGCTGCCCGCCGTGCGCGACGGCGAGCTGCCGATCGTGGCGGGGTCGATGGACTTCAAGGCCACCAACCTGGTCTACGCGCCGGGCGGTCCCGTGCTGGTCGACCCGGACAACGCGTTGCGGGTGCCGAGGATCCTCGACCTGGCCATCGCGGTGCTGCTGTTCCACGACGAGGTCGCCGACAGGCCGTTCGACGCCGGGCAGTGGCGGGTGTTCCGGGACGCCTACCTCGCGCGGGTCGCGCTGACGGACCGGGAACGCCGGGTCTGGCCCGACGCGCTCGACTACGTGCTGTGGGAGGAGGGGACCTGGGCGATGGAGGCCAGCGACGAATGGGACGACCCACGCCAGCGCTCATTCCTGGTGAACCTGGCCGCCACCCCCAGCAACGCCTACCCGTTCGACTAAAAGTTGTCCCGTAACGCCATCCCCACAAGATCGATGATCATTGGTGTGGAACAGGTGATCAGTGCGGACCGGCCCGGCTGGGTGCCGGTGTTCACGGGCTTGTCGATGCGGGTGTTCCGCAAGCTCGTGCGGGTCGTGGCCCGTCGGGGCGGCGAGCAGACCGGAACCGGACGGCGGTGGGGGTTGTCGCTGGCGGATCGGGTGCTGCTGGTGGCGGTGTACTGCCAGAAGAACCTGACGTTTCGGCAGGTCGCGCTGCTGTTCGGGATCTCGAAGTCGGCCGCGGGCCGCGTCGTGGATCATCTGGCACCCTTGTTGGCGCTTGCGCCGGTGATCCGCAAGCACGGCTCGGACACCGTGCTGGTCGTGGACGGCACGCTGGTGCCCACCCACGACCGGAGCGTGTCCGCCTCGTCGAAGAACTACCGGTACTCGGTGAACATGCAGGTCGTCATCGACGCCAACACCCGCCTGGTTGTCGCGGTCGGCGACCCCACACCGGGCAACCGCAACGACTGCCGGGCCTACACCGACTCAGGAGTGGACCGGCAGTGCCGGGGCGCGACGGTGATGGCCGACGGCGGCTACCAGGGCAACCCCGAGGTGATCATGCCCTACCGGAAACCGCGCACAGGGCAACCGCAGCTGCCGCAATGGAAGGAAGACCTCAACACCGTCCATAAGAGCATTCGCGCGCGGGTGGAGCACGCCCTGGCACACCTGAAGTCCTACAACATCCTGCGCAACTGCCGCCGCAAACGCGACGGCGTCCTGCACGCCACCCGAGGCATCGCCCAGATGCGCAACCTGGCCATGACGACCTGAGCGACCACCAAGCGCAGACACCACCGCGGTTACCCCCGCCCGCCAACACTCTCGATCATTACGGGACAACCTTTAGTGCGGCGACCACCGGCCATTTCCCCGAAAGGCGAACCGGGCGAGCGGCGAGCCCGGAAATGACCGCGGTCACCGCGCGGGAAGGCGGAACGCCCCCTCCCGCCGAAGCGGGAGGGGGCGTTCCGGTCGAGAGGACGCGGGTCAGACGACCCACTTCTGGTTGGCCGCGCCGGTGCACTCCCAGAGCTGGGTGCGGGCGCCGTCACCGGAGTTGTTGCCCACGACGTCCAGGCACTTGTTGGCCGGGATGTTGACGATGTCGCGCGCTCCGCTCACGGCCCACTGCTGTGCGCCCGTGCCGTTGCAGTCCCAGAGCTGCACCACCGTGCCGTTGGCGGTACCGGCCGCGTTCGCGTCCAGGCACTTGCCCAGCGCGCGGATGGTGCCGTCGCCGGGACGGCTCCAGTTCTGGGCGGCGTTGTTGTTGCAGCCCACGATCTGGATCGGCGTGCCGTTGGCCGTGCTGGCGTTCGCCACGTCGAGGCACTTGCCCGCGAGACCGGTGATCCGGCTGCCGCCGCCGCTGGGCGGCGGGGTGGTGTCGGACGTGGTCACGCGGACGTAGTCGACCAGCAGCTGCTGCGGGAACTGCGTGCTGCTGTTCGGGTCGCCGGGCCAGTAGCCGCCGACCGCCAGGTTCAGGATCAGGAAGAACGGGTGGTCGTACACCCACCGGTTGCCGTTCAGGTCCGAGGGGGTGCGGGTCTGGTAGACGTTGCCGTCCACCGACCAGCGGATCTGGTTGGGCGCCCAGTCGATCGCGAACGTGTGGAAGCCGTCGGAGAAGTTCGGCCCGCTGTAGCCCGCGCCGATGCCGCCGGAACCCGAGTAGCCGGGGCCGTGGATCGTGCCGTGGACGGTGTTGGGCTCGAAGCCGACGTTCTCCATGATGTCGATCTCGCCCGAGTTGGGCCAGCCGACGCTGCCGATGTCGTTGCCGAGCATCCAGAACGCGGGCCACATGCCCTGGCCGCGCGGGAGCTTCATGCGCGACTCGAAGTGGCCGTAGGTCTGGGTGAACCTGCCCGACGTGTTCAGCCGCGCCGAGGTGTACTCGCAGCGGCCGTACCAGCAGTTGTAGTTCGCGGGGTTTTCCTTGCGGGCGGTGATGACGAGGTTGCCCGCGCCGTCGGTCGCCGCGTTGCTCGTGCTGTTCGTGTACATCTGGCGCTCGTGGTTGTTGACGTTGTCACCCGTCTCCGTCACCCACTTGCCGCCGTCCACGGCCGCACCCGCGGGGCCGTTGAACTCGTCGGCGAACGTCGTCGCCATGGCGCCGATCGCGCCGCTGTCGGCCGCGCTGACCGCGGGGGCGCTGTTGGCGGGCGTGGACATGGCGATCGCGCCCAGTGCCATCAGCGCCACGGCGCCCAGGATTCCGGCTGCTCGAGCACGCCGAGCAGGCCCTCTTGTCGACATCGCAGATCACCTTTCGTGCAGGGTGGTGGTTCTTCGTCGAACCACTGATCAGCGGAGTCAGGGAAATCAGCGGAATGGTCCGAACCACCTGGTGTGTCGCGGACATTACTCGACGGCTTTGTTCAAGTCACGATGAAAGAACGCCCGGTCTTGTTCATCGTTTCAGTGCCGGTCGAACCCAACCTCACCCCGATAGTGTGCTGACGGGGCGCGACCCGCCTGCTTTACTGAACGAACGGTCGGTAGATCACCCGGACCTTGGAGGACGACCCGATGGCTCTGCTGCGCAGTTACGTCTCCGGGCACTGGCACGTGCCGACGGACGAGGGCTCGCCACTGCACGACGCCGTGACCGGCGAGGAGATCGCCCGCATCTCGTCGGCGGGCGTCGACATGGCGGCCGCGCTGCGGCACGGCCGCGAGGTCGGCGGACCCGCGCTGCGCGAGCTGACGTTCCACCAGCGGGCCGCGCTGCTCAAGGCGCTCGGGTCGCACTTGAGGGAGCACCGCGAGGAGCTGTACGCGCTGTCGGCCCGCACCGGGGCGACGAGGAACGACTCGATGATCGACGTCGACGGCGGGATCGGCGTGCTGCTGGGTTACGCCAGCAAGGCGAAGAGGGAACTGCCCAACGACACGGTCTACGTCGACGGCGCGGTCGAACCGCTCGGCCGCGGCGGCACGTTCGTCGGCCAGCACATCGCCACGCCGCTGCGCGGGGTCGCGGTCCAGATCAACGCGTTCAACTTCCCGATGTGGGGCCCGCTGGAGAAGTTCGCCCCCGCCTTCCTCGCCGGTGTGCCGAGCCTGGTCAAGCCCGGCTCGCAGACCGCCTACCTGACCGAGAGGCTGGTCGAGCTGGTGATCGGCTCCGGCCTGCTGCCCGAGGGCACCCTCCAGCTCGTCAGCGGCAGCGCGGGCGACCTGCTGGACCACCTGACCGAGCAGGACCTGGTCGGCTTCACCGGGTCCGCCTCCACCGCGCAGCACCTGCGCACGCACCAGGCCGTCGTGCGCTCCAGCGTCCGGTTCAACGCCGAGGCCGACTCGCTCAACTGCTCGATCCTCGGCCCGGACGCCGTGGCGGGCACGCCGGAGTTCGACCTGTTCGTCAAGCAGCTCGTCACCGAGATGACGGCCAAGGCGGGCCAGAAGTGCACCGCGATCCGCCGCGCGTTCGTGCCCGCGTCGCTGATCGACGAGGTGTCCGAGGCCGTGTCCGCGCGACTGGGCAGGGTGGTCGTCGGCAACCCGGCCAACCCGGACGTGCGGATGGGCGCGCTGGCGGGCCTGGAGCAGCGCGAGGAGGTGCGGCGCTCGCTCAAGGGGCTGCTGGAGGCCTCCCGGATCGTGTTCGGCGACCCCGAGCACGTCGAGGTGGTGGACGCCGACGCCGAGCGCGGCGCGTTCCTCTCGCCCGTCCTGCTGCGCGCCGACGACCCGGAGCAGGCCCAGCCGCACGAGGTCGAGGCCTTCGGCCCGGTCAGCACGCTGATGCCCTACACCGACACCGAGCACGTGATCCGCCTGGCCGCACGGGGTCAGGGCAGCCTGGTCGGCTCGGTCGTCACGGCCGACCCCGCGTTCGCCCGCGAGGTCGTGCTGGGAGCGGGCGCGTGGCACGGCCGCATGCTCGTGCTGGACCGCGACGACGCCAAGGAGTCCACCGGGCACGGCTCGCCGCTGCCCGCGCTGGTGCACGGCGGTCCCGGCCGCGCGGGCGGCGGCGAGGAGATGGGCGGCATGCGCGCCGTGCTGCACCACATGCAGCGCACGGCCGTGCAGGGCAGCCCGAAGGTCCTCGCCGCGGTCACCGGCCGCTGGGTGCCGGGCGCGCCGCGCACCGACTCCGACGTGCACCCGTTCCGCAAGAGCCTGGCGGAGCTGAAGGTCGGCGACAGCGTCGTGGCGGGTCCGCGCACGGTGACGCTGGCGGACGTGGAGCACTTCGCGGAGTTCACCGGCGACACGTTCTACGCGCACATGGACGAGGAGGCCGCGAAGGCCAACCCGTTCTTCGGCGGCCGGGTCGCGCACGGCTACCTCGTGGTGTCGTTCGCGGCGGGCCTGTTCGTCTCGCCGGAGCCCGGCCCGGTGCTGGCCAACTACGGCCTGGACAACCTGCGGTTCCTCACGCCCACGTTCCCCGGCGACGAGCTGACCGTGACGCTGACGGCGAAGCAGATCACCCCGCGCGAGGACCAGGACTACGGCGAGGTGCGCTGGGACGCCGACCTGGTGAACCAGAAGGGCGAGTCGGTCGCGAAGTACGACGTGCTGACCCTGGTCGCGAAGACCCTGTAGCGGCAACGGCGGCGGCCCTCCATCCACAGTGGATGGAGGGCCGCCGCCGTTGTGCTAGCTCGCGGTGTAGGAGAGGATCTCTGCGCTCGTCCAGTCGCTGGACACGATCGTCGCGCCGATCGCCCCCAGCTGCCGGACCCTCGCCTGCGCGTCGGCCACGGCCGGTGCGCGGCTGTCGATGGCGGGCGCCACGTTGTGCGCGTCCGTCATGACGACCAGGTACTTGCCTCCCAGGTAGGGTCCGCCGCCGAAGCCCGCGAAGGACGCGGCGCTCCCGTCGAACGCGACCATCCACGGCTTGCGCGCGCCGCCGCGGTCACCGGTGCGCGGGTCGGTCGCCGACGCGCCGTTGATCGCCGGGAAGGACAGCGCCGAGGCCAGCGTGCCGCCCGCGTTCGCGGCGATCAGCCGGTCGGCGACCTCGAGGTCGGTGTCGTAGTTGTCGAACGGGTTCTGCAGCTCGAACGTCCCGTTCTCCACGATCACGACGAACTTGCCCGTCAGCGCCGACCGCGACGGCCAGCCACCGGCCTGCACCGCCGTGTCCAGGTCGGCGTAGCCGCCCTTGAGGTTCGCGGGGGAGAAGACGTTGCCCGCGCCGAGCGTGTTCGCCAGCAGGGTGTCGAACTGCGGCACCCCGAACCCCGCGCGGCCGTCGAAGCCGTTCTTCATCTCGACCTTGACGACCAGCGGGGCGTGGCCGGGGTTGTGGTCGTGCCACAGCCTGAGGTTGCGCAGGCAGCCCGCGAGGTTCTGGTTGCGGCTGCCCGTCCTCAGGCCCTCGTACGTCGTGGCGCTGGAGCAGTTGTTGGCGTTACCGGGGTCGTGGCCGACCTGGAAGTCGTTGGTGAAGAAGAAGTTCGCCCACACGTCGATCTCGACCATGCTGGGGTCGCGGTCCAGCACGTCGACCAACCAGGGGGCCGTCTCCTGCGTGTAGCTGTTGTGCAGGCCGACGGCCGTCGTGCCGGTGGCGGTCGGCGTCGCCCACGCCGACGGCGCGACCGCGATCAGCAGGGCAGCCGAGGCCACCGCGGCCAAGAAGCGCTTCATCCGAGACTCCTCGCACTGGACGTTCCCGTACGACTTCGGAGAGTAGGAACGTGAAAAGGGTTCACGATGTCCGCCGGATGGCCATCTCGGGAAGCGCCGGGGGTGTTCAACAGTTGACCGACGCGCGCTTGATGTCGGTCTTGAGCTTCGGCGGACCGTCCAGCGGCGCCGGGTCCTCCGGCGTCGGCGTCACCCCGGCCGCGGCGACCTTGTCGAGGGTCGCCAGGCCCTCCTCGCCGATCGTGCCGAACACGGTGTAGTTCGGCCGCAGCACCGAGTCCGAGGTGACCAGGAAGAACTGGCTGCCGTTGGTGTCCGGGCCCGCGTTCGCCATCGCGAGCGTGCCGCGCGGGTAGATCCGCCGTTCGCCGGTCGGGTCGTTGGGGGCGGGCGGCAGCGTGGTCGGCAGCTCGTCCTTGTACTTGTAGCCGGGGCCGCCCTCGCCGGTGCCGCTCGGGTCGCCGCACTGCAGCACCTTGAGCGTCGAGTACGTCGTCAGCCGGTGGCACGTGGTCACGTCGTAGAACCGGTGCTTGGCCAGGTGCACGAAGCTCTGCACGGTGCACGGCGCCTGCTTGCGGTCCAGCTTCAGCGGGATGGGCCCCTGGTTGGTCTTCAGCAGGACGTCGACCGTGCCGCGGTCCGGTGTGTGCCGAGGGTCGTCCGGGAGGCGCACCGGCCGTGCCGCGGGCTCCTCCGGCGTCTTCGTGTAGCCGCACGGGCCGCGCGTGACGTCCGGGTCGCCCGCCGCGCCCGCGGCGGTCGTCGTGCCGAGCAGCAGCCCGGCGGCCGCGACCAGTGTCGCCACGCCTCGCACGATCGTCTTGCTGTCCAACTCACGTCCTCCTCGACTGGGGCGGTCCCGCAGTCTTAGTGGAGGCGCGGAGCGGGCCACAAGGGCCGGTCGGCGGGGGCTGCGCGGTCCCGCACCCTGTCAGGGTCACGTCATCTCCTGGGCTGATGCCCGCTGACGCCGGACCGTCCGACGATCTTCGCCGGTAGGGGCGGATCGACGGAGGGGAAGCATGGGACGGGTGTTGGCACTGGTGTCGGTCGTCGCACTGGGGTTGGGGTCGGTCACCGGGGTGGCGGGCGCGTCGGCGCGGGAACCGCGGTGGCAGGGCTGCGGCGAGCACGGCGCCGAGTGCGCGACGGTGGAGGTGCCGCTGGACTGGGGCCTGCCCGGCGGCGAGAAGATCACCCTCGCGGTGAGCAGGCTGTCCGCCGCCGACCCGGCCCGCCGGATCGGCGTGCTGTTCTTCAACCCCGGCGGACCGGGCGGTCCGGCCGCGGACCTGGTCCGGGACGTGCCGGACCTGTTCCCCCGGGAGCTGCGCGACCGGTTCGACGTCGTCGGCGTCGACCCGCGCGGCGTGGGCGCGAGCACCCCGGCGATCACCTGCCCGGTGCCGCCGTTCGACCCCGCGGTCTCCCAGTTCCCCGACGACCGCGCCGGCTTCGACCGGCTGGTCGCCTACAACCGGTCGGTGGCGTCGGCGTGCCGGGAGGCCACCGGGCCGCTGGTCGACCACGTGGACACGGTCAGCGCCGCCCGCGACTTCGACGTCGTGCGGGAGGCGCTGGGGGAGTCGCGGGTGTCGTGGCTCGGGCTGTCCTACGGGACGCTGCTCGGCGCCACCTACGCGCAGCTGTTCCCCGGCCGGGTGCGGGCCGCCGTGCTCGACGGGGCGGTGGACCACGCGATCGGGTCGCGGAGGTTGGCGCTCGACGAGGCCCGCGTGTCCGAGGACCTGTTCGCCCGGTTCGCGGCCTGGTGCGCCGAGGACGCGTCGTGCGCGCTGCACGGGCGGGACGTGACGGCCGAGTACCGGCGGCTGCTGGACCGCGTCCCGGACTTCGCCTCGCGGGTCGGGTACGGGGTCTACTCCGGCCTGTCGCTGCGGGGGCAGTGGCCCGCCGTGGCCGACCTGCTCGTCCCCGCCTTCGCCGAGCCCGCCGACGTGAGCGCGTTCGCCGGGGTGGGCAGCGACGCCGCCTACCGGGTGATCGGCTGCCACGACTTCCCCTCGACCGTGCGGGGAGTCGCGGACCTGGTCGCCCGTGAGCGCGAGATCCACCGGGCCGCGCCGGTGACGCGCGGCTACGTGGAGGGCTGGGACGTCCAGGCGGGCTGCCTCGGCTGGCCCGTCCGGGCCGCCAACCCGTGGGGCGCCCTGTCGGTGCGCGGGGCGCGGCAGGTGCTCGTCGTCAGCGGCGAACACGACCCGGCCACGCCGCACGAGTGGGGTGTGGGCCTGTCCGCCCAGATCCGGGGGTCGCGGCTGCTGACCTGGTCCGGGGTGGGGCACACGGCGTTCTTCAACGACCCCGACGTGCTGCGCCAGGAGGTCGAGCACCTGGTGGGTCGGTAGAGGACGTCCTGACGCCGACGAGCCGCCGCGGACCGGGTCCGCGGCGGCTCGTCGGGTGAGCTGCGGGATCAGCCCACGATCCGCCGGATCGTGTTGATCGGTCCGATCGAGTCGATGGGCGCCGTCTTCACCGGCACGCCCTCGGTCGACGCGTGCACCGCGGTGTTGCTGTCCACGACCATCGCCACGTGGCCCTGGTCGGCGTAGTAGATGACCAGGTCGCCCGGCTGCACCTCGCTGCGCGACACCGCCCGCCCGAGCACCGCCTGGGCGTAGGTCGTGCGGCCGATGGAGATGCCCGCCGCCCGGTAGGAGGCCTGCATGAGGCTCGAGCAGTCCCACGAGTCCGGGCCGTTGGAGCCGAACACGTAGGGCTTGCCGCGCTGGCTCAGCGCGAAGTTCAGCGCCACGGCCACGTCACCGGTGGCGCTGGTGCTGATCGGGGTGTTGTCGCTGCCGCTGGCCAGGGAGTTCTTGGTGGAGGAGCTGAGCGCGTTGTAGGCGCTCTTCGCCTCCTTGACGCGGCCGTCGAGCTCCTCGGCCTTCTTGTCGATGTCGTCGAGGAGCTTCGCCGCGTCGTCCTTGGCCTTGCCCGCCCGGTCGGTGGCGTTCTTGGCCGAGGAACGGGCCTGGTCGGCAGACTCCACCGCGCCGGACAGCTTCCCGAGGGCCTCGCTGTTGTCCGCGGCGAGCACGCTGATCGCGGACATGCGGTTGAGGAAGTCCTGCTGCGACTCGGCGACCAGCAGAGCGGAGAGGTTGTTGAAGCGGGCGCCTTCGAAGGACGCCTCCGTGAGCAGGTCGACCTGGCCGCGGAACTGCTCCTCGACGGCCTTGGCGGAGTTCTCCGCCTCGGTGGCCGTGGACAGGTCGGCGTTGGCCTTGCCCAGCTCGTCCTCGGCCGCCTTCAGCGCTTCCTGCGCCTTGAGGTGGTCGGCGTTGAGGACCTCGGCCTCGTGGGAGAGGTCGTTGTACTTCTGCAGAGCCTCGGATGCCGGGTCGGCGTTGGCGTAGGGAGCCGTACCGAGGACCGATGCGGCGACCGCTGTGGCCGCCAGTGCTCCTTGGAGCATCCGCTTGCGTGGTTGCGACGACACGTCGCGCAGCCTCCTTCGTCGGGTACTTCCCACCTGTGCCCATGCAGCACTTGTCACAGTCTGTGCGGCGGTGACCTGGTCGTTCGCCCATAAGGGCTAGCGACTGGCGCGAAGTCTCGATCAGGTTACGGAACGTCTCCCTTGGAGTCCACCTTCGAGTTTTCGCAGACCCGAACGGCCGTGTGGGAATCACTTCGGGTGCAATATCGTTGAACCGGTGAGTTGAAGTGTCAACCTGGGAGGAAAGCGATGCCCGCGGTCACCGTCACCGACATCACCAGCCTGGCCCGCGTCCCCGAACCGGGACCCGCGTCGGTGGACCGCGAGGTCCGCTCGGTAACCACTGGTCCCAGTGGTTTCGAGGGCGAGGGGTTCCCCGTCCGGCGGGCGTTCGCGGGCGTCGACCTGGCCGCCCTCGACCCGTTCATCCACATGGACCAGATGGGCGAGGTCGACTACGGGCCCGGCGAGCCCAAGGGCACCCCGTGGCACCCGCACCGGGGCTTCGAGACCGTGACGTACATCATCGACGGGGAGTTCGAGCACGCCGACTCGCACGGCGGTGGCGGCAACATCACCAACGGCGACACGCAGTGGATGACCGCCGGAGGCGGGCTGCTGCACATCGAGAAGCCCACCGAGGAGCTCGTGCGCACCGGTGGCGTGTTCCACGGCGTGCAGCTGTGGGTGAACCTGCCCAAGGCCCGCAAGTGGGTCGAGCCGCGCTACCAGGACCTCCGCGGGCACCAGTCCGTCCTGCTGACCACACCGGACGGCGGGGTGCTGCTGCGGGTCATCGCCGGGGACGTGGCGGGCCACCAGGGCCCCGGCTCCACCTACACGCCGATGACGATGCTGCACGCCACCGTCAGCCCCGGCGCGCGCCTGCGGCTGCCGTGGCGGCCGGACTTCAACGCGCTGGTCTACGTCCTCGCGGGCGACGGCACGGTCGGTGCGGGGAGGCGGCCGATCTCCACCGGCCAGCTCGCCGTGTTCGGGCCCGGCGACACGATCACCCTGGACGGCGCGGGGAAGCAAGAGTCCCGGTACGCCGAGATGGAGGTGGTCGTCCTGGGCGGCGCGCCGATCCGCGAGCCCGTCGCGTGGGGCGGACCGTTCGTCATGAACACGCGCGCCGAGGTGCTGCAGGCGTTCGAGGACTTCCAGGCCGGGCGGCTCGGCACGATTCCTGCCCAAGGGGTTCCTGCCCAGGGGGTTCCGCACGGGGACGTGGGTGGGGAGCTGCTCTGAGCGGCTGACGGGGGCCGTGACGTGCGACGGCCCCCAGCTCACCTGGGGGGTTGGGAGCCGGGGGCCGTGTACACGCCGGGTGCGGTCAGGGGGGTCGACAACACCGGGCAAGGGAGAGTCTATGCGGTGAAATCGGTTCGTGTACGCCAACCGCGCTGAAGAGACCATGCGAATTTGCTCATACGTCATCCGGCCATCGCCGCGGCGAACGTGCTGAGCGCCTCGCGGTCGGGTCTGCTCGTCTTGCTGATCAGGCTCGCGACGTGCTTCTCCACCGTCCTGGGGGAGATGTGCAGCCGTGCCGCGATGGCCTTGTTGCCCATCCTGTTCGCCAGCAGGCGGAACACTTCGAACTCCCGAACAGTGACTCCGAGCACTCTGAGCTGACGCGGTACCTGCTCGGTCCCGCTCCGCCGCTGCTGCACCGACGCGCCGACCTGGCGCAGCAGGCCGCGGCACGCGCTCGCGACCGGCGTGACCTGCGCCTGGTGGAAGTACTCCTCCGCGCCGCGCAGCCACGTCACCGGGTCGCCCCAGCCGTCGGCGTGCGCCGCCTCGGCGACCAGCCGCAGCCCGAGGTGGCGCGCCACCGGGAACAGCGAGGCGGTGCGCTGGGCGTCCGCCACGGCCGCGCCCGCCTCCTCCACCCGGCCGTCGCGGCCGAGCAGCACGGCGTGCGCGAGCTCGGCGAACACCCGGTTCCACCGCATGCCGCTGGCGGCCGCCGCGGTGATCTCGCGGTAGTGCGGCCACCCCGCCCGCCCGGCCAGCACGCCCAGCAGCAGGTGCAGGCCGTGCCGTCCGGCGAGGTGGAACATCGTGGGGTTCTCGGCCTCGTAGGCCAGCGCCTGGGCCAGCTCGCTCTCGGCGAGGTCGCGGTCCTCCTCCAGCAGCGCGCAGAACGTCCGCGCCAGGCCGAAGCACAGCGGCAGCTCCTGCGACCCGCCGCCCGCGTGCGACCGGAACTCGGTGATGGCCTGCTCCATGGCCTGCCGGTTGAGCTGGTGGGCGGCCGAGGTGGCCCTGACCATCAGCAGGTACCGGGTCAGCGGCGTCATCTGGAGCCTGCTGGTGACCTGGAAGGTCTGGTCGACCAGCTCGGCGGCCTCGTCGTAGCGGCCCAGCAGCACGGCGTGCAGCGACCGGATGGCGTCGACGTTGTACACGATGGTGATCGCGCCGACCCGCTGCGCCTCCTCGCGGGTGCGGTCCAACGACGTCGTGCTGGCCTCCACGAGCCAGTCGTTGCCCGCGATCCGCACCATGGCGTAGATCTGCTGGATCGGGAGGTCGTACTCCTCGGCGAGCTTGCGGGCCTGCTCGAAGCACGCGTTGGCCTCGGACAGGTCGCCCTCGCGGGCCAGGATGCCCAGCAGCTGCCACGCCTCGCAGCCCACCAGCGGCAGCGGCACGCGCTTGGCGGCGTCCACGGCCCGGCGCGCGAGGACGGCGGCGTCGGCGATCCGGTCCGGGCTCTGGGTGTGGATCGTCAGCGCGGCCGCGATGGCGTCCACGGGGGCGGTCTGCTCGTCGTCGGCGTCGTAGCCGAGCAGCGCGCGGGCGGCGCCGACCTGCGCCATCCCGTAGTCCCAGCGGCCCGCGATGTGCGCGACCTTGGCCAGCTCGGTGTGCAGCTTGACCCGCCGCGACCTGGCCAGCCCGGCCCCGGACAGCTCGGCGAGCGTGTCGGCGAGCCGGATGGCCGACTCGAACTGGCCCGCCTCGGCGAGCGCGGGCAGCAGCGACTCCAGCACGTCCGCCCGGATGTCCGGGTCGACGCCGCTGGTCAGCAGCCGGTTCGCCTGGTCGAGCAGGGTGATTGCGGACCCCGCGGCACCGCCCTTGAGCGCCCGGCGGCCCGCCTCGGCCAGCAGCCTGCCCGCCTGGGCGTCCTCGCCCGCGTCCAGCCGCAGCGACGCGACCAGCGCGCACCACTCGCCGGGCAGGTCCGGATAGGCGATCTGAATGGCGTCGGCGGTGCGCCCGGAGATCTCCGCGCGGTCGCTGGGGGTCAGCTGCGCGCGCAGCGCCTCGGCGGTGAGCGGATGCCGGAAGGCGTACCAGTCGGGTGCGGGCTCGTCTGGGGTGACCAGCTGCGCGGCCACTCCCGCGTGCAGGTGGCTGAGCAGTCCGCGGTGGTCCATCCCGGTCACCCGCTGCACCACCGACAGCGGGAAGCGGTGGCCCAGCACGGCCGCCACGGACAGCAGCTCGCGGCCCTGCGGGCCCAGCCGGTCGGTGCGGTGGGCGATGCTGCGCACCAGCGCGGTCGGCACCTCCACGCGCAGCTCGCCGAGCACCCGCCAGCCGTCCGGACCCGGCACCAGCAGGCCGCTGCTGACCATGCCGTGCAGCAGCTCCTCGACGACGAACGGGTTGCCCGCGCTGTCGGCCCACAGCCGGTCGGACACCTCGGCGGGCACCGCGTCGGAGGCGACCTCCAGGCAGGAGGCGGCCATCCGGCGCACCTCCTCGCGGTCGAGCCGGGACAGCTCCAGCATCACGCCCGCGTCGCGCCGCGCCGCCAGTGTCACCACGTCCAGTGCGTTGCCGGGCTCGGCGCGGATGGTCACCAGCAGCACGACCGGCTGCTGGTCGAGGTTGTCGGCCAGGTACTCGATGACGGCGAGCGTCTCGGCGTCGGCGTCGTGCAGGTCCTCCAGCACCAGCAGGCACGCCTGCCGCTTGCCCACGATCGAGAGCAGTCGCAGCACGGCCTCGGCCAGCACCACCAGCGACTCGCCGTTGTGCTGGCCCTCGCCCCGGCTCCACTCCGGGATGAGCCTGCCGAGGACGGGCTTGTAGGGGCCCAGCTCCTGCTCGTCGGGTCCCTCGCCGCCGCGGAACAGCGACAGCAGCGCCTCCGACAGCGGGCGGAACGGGACCATCGGTCCGATGGTGCTGCCGCGGCCCCGGAGGACCCTCATACCGCTGTCGAACGCCCGGCCCGCGGCCACCCGCGCGAGTCTCGACTTGCCGACACCCGCTTCGCCGACGAGGAATACGGCGCTGCCGCGGCGGGCCCTGGAGTCTTCCAGTGCCCGCTCCAGCTCGTGGACTTCCTTGTCCCGGCCGACCACGACCGGCGCGCGGGTCTGCATGAAGCCGACCTTAGCGAGACTCCGGCATCGGCCGGTTCCGCTATTGGAATGCCGAATGTGGGATGACCGGACTGCCTGCACCCCCAGGGGGCAGGCAGTCCGGACGACAAACCGGTCAGACCGGGAATCCGGGGGCGCTGACCGTGGTGAAGGTGTTGGTGCCGTACGCGAGGACGGCCATGCCCGCGGTCAGCGCGAGACCGGAGAGCACCCTGGTGCGCATGCCGACCCTGGTCCGGTTGGACAGCGCCATCTCCCCTGCGGGGTTGGTCTCGGCGTCGTCCTCGTCGGTGGCGAGCGCCGGGGCCTCGGTGTGCATGGCGTTGCTCATCGGGATTTTCTCCTTGTGGGATTCATGGTTCATCGGGACTGGAGCAGGAGCACGGAAGGCACGTGTTCCGGAAAACCTAGGCGGAGCAGTCCGTAGCCGATACCGGACAAACCGGTGAGGAGTCCCGCGGAGGGCACTCCGCCGGGTGTCCCGCAGCGCGCGCCGTACTGGTCGAGCGCGCCGAGCACGAGCCCGGCCCGGCGGGTCCTCGCCGCGGCCGCCCGCTCGTGGCCGCGCTCGGCGAGCACCGCCAGCGACTCCACGACACCGAGCTCGCCGTGGCACAGGCTGAGGTCGCGCAGGGGCTCGTGCACCGCGAGGGCGTTGATGCACCGGTCCAGGTGCAGCGTGTACGCGTCCAGCGGCTGTTCGGGGTGCGCGACGTGGGCGAGCACCGCGCCGGACAGACCCGCGCACCAGCCGTGGTCGGCCTCGCCGACGGGCAGCAGGCGCTGGCGCAGGCTGCGGTCGGCGCGCAGCGCGGCCCTCCCGGACACCGCGTGCCGCACCTCGCCGCTGGCGGCGGCGAAGCGCAGCAGCGCCCACCCGACCCCGGCGCCGCCGCGGGCGAAGCCGTCGCCGCGCACCGCGCGGTCGGCCAGCCGGTCGGCGAAGCGGTGCGCGAGCTTCCCGGCCTGGGGGAGTCCGGTCTCGGCGTGCACCGCCACCATCGCGGCCAGTCCGCCCGCGCAGCCGTCGACCACCGACGACGACTCGTCGTCGATGTCGGAGGCCAACTCGACGCAGGCTTCGAGCCAACGGGGCAGCTCTGGGTCTTCGGGCAGGATCGTGGACAGCCTGGCGAGCGCGTAGGCGATGCCGCCCAGGCCGTGGAAGCCGCCGCTGCCGACGGCCGGGGCCAGCTCGGGGTCGGCGGCCAGCGCGTCGAGCAGGCCGGGGATCGGCCGCAGCGCGTCGCGGGCGAAGTCGGTGTACCGCTCGGCGCCGGTCAGCGCGCCCAGCTGGGCCAGGAACAGCGCGACGCCGGTGTAGCCGTTCGACATCCCGGCGCCCATCGGCATGACGGTCCAGTGCCGGTCGTCCACCAGTTCCAGGCCCAGCCAGTTGACCCGGTCCCCGTCGACGGTGGCGTGCGCCAGGACCTCGTCGGCGATGCCGCAGGCCGCGACCAGCAGCCGCTGCGGGTCGGGCACCCCGGCCGCGACCCGTCCGGGCACGACGGCGGCGCCGCGGTGCGCGACCGTCCCCGTCCTGCTGGCCAGCGACGCGGCGATGAGCCACTGCTGGTCGTGCCGGTCGACCTCGTCCATCCCGGCGATCTTGCGCTCGGCGGCCTCCAGGCCGGACAGCGGCAGCAGGTCGGGGACGCGCAGGCCGTGGGCGGTCCAGACGTCCCGGCTGCCGGGCCGCACGGTGAACAGCGGCACGTCGCCCGCCCACAGGTCGGCCAGTTCGTGCGGGACCAGCGCGCGCAGCAGCGCGTCGTCGCGGGCCTCGGTCCACAGCAGGTCCAGCGCCAGGTCGCGGTCCAGCGCGTCGCGCGCCACGTCCGGGTGCGTCGTCTCGTCCAGCGCGGTCGCGTACGTGCGGGTGGCCCGCGTGACGAACCGCACCGGCACGTCGGCGCACGTCCGCAGCAGCTCCAGCAGCTCGGCGCGGTGGGCGCAGATCGTGTCGTGGCCGACGCGGAACCCGGCCAGCAGCGCGGTCTGGTAGTCGCCGGGCTCGGCCTCCTCGCCGCCGAGCCGGGGCCGGTTGTGGGCGCCCGTGCTCGGCGCGGGGCGGCGGACCAGCCGCATGGTGTCGGTGGCGGGGTCCGCCCAGTCGACCGTCTCGGCGGGGTAGTTCGCGCCGTCGTGGTCGCCGCCGAGGCCGGACAGGTCGAACACGCCGTGGTCGCCCAGCAGCATCTGGGGCAGCAGCGCGGTGCGCGTGACCGAGTTCGCCAGCGCGTTCGCCGCCGGGTCCGAGCTCGGCGCGGCGGTCAGCAGCGTCGGGTGGAACAGGGTCTCGATGTCGATCAGCACCGGCTGGTCGCCGCACGCGATCAGGTTCTCGTAGTGCATGTCCGTGCCGTCCACGGCGTAGACCAGGGCCAGGACCGCGCCGAGCCGGTGGTAGAACCGGCCGATCCCGCTGACCTCGGAGCACTCCTCGTGCTCGACGAACTCGACCCAGCCGTAGTCGTCGCCGCGCACGATCCGCACCCGGCGCAGACCCAGCCGGGTGTGGCCGTCCAGCCAGCCCAGCATCTCGTTGAACCGGACGTGCAGGTCGATCGGGCGCGGCTTGTAGACCAGCCGCGAGCCGTCGGCGAACCGCAGCGTGCACACCGTGCGGCCGCGACCGTGGCAGTCGCCCTGGCCGGACTCCACCGCGATGATCGCGCCGGGGTCCACGCCGTCGAGCAGCTCCGCCACGATCCGGTCGCGGTCGGCGGCGAACCGGTCGAGCATCTCGCCGTGCGCCTCCGCGGCGTGCAGGCAGGTCTGGCTGAGCATCCGCGCCAGCACCGGGTAGCGGGCCAGCAGGTCGGACAGGTCGACGCCGTTCACGAAGCAGGTGAACCGGTCGGCCGGGGTCGCGCCGACCAGCTCGCCGCGCTGCCGGGCCAGGTTCAGCTCGAGCACCAGGGTGCGGGCCGCGGTGCGGACCAGCCGGGACGTCAGCCGTTCGGTGAACGCGCTGTCCAGGCGAGCGTCGGTGGCGGCCGCCGCGGCGGCGAGCGGGCGCAGGACGTGGGCGAAGCCGGACTGCCAGGTACCACCGGTGTGCGGAGCGGGGGGCGCGTCCGTGGTGGCGCGTTCCACGAACGCGGCCCACTCCGGCCGCCCGGTGCGGGCGGCCAGCTCCAGGGGTGGTTCGCCCAGCAGGGCGGCCAGCGCGTCCTCGTCGAGACCCGCGTCGGCGAGCCGGGCGGCGAACCACTCGGCGGTGTCGTGCGCGGCCTTCCACTTCGCCAGCCGCGCGCTCGTCCGCCCGCTGGGCGCGGGCGGCCGTTCCGCGAGGCGGAGGCCACCCGCCCACCAGGTGGTGGGTCGCGGCGCGGCGGGTGAGGAGGTCACGGGGAAGACGGTGTCACCTGCGCCGCGGTTCGACATGGGGGCTTCGCCCCCAGATTCGCACCGCACCCCCGTCGGTCGGTCCCGTGCCAGGTCAGGACGGAATGTGGGGGTGCCGCACCCATGCCCGCGACGGTCCGGCGCCGTGAGACTCGGCACCGCTTCTACCCGTCACTCACAAAGGCCGACGATGGAGCTTGAGAAGAGAGAGTTCACCGTCCTGGTCAGCAGCGTCGCCTCGGACTCGCACACCTGGAACCTGGTCTTCCTGCAGCTGCTGCTGGAGGAGCTGGGCCACCGCGTGGTGAACATCGGCGCCTGCGTCCCGGACGACCTGCTGATCGCCTCCTGCGTTCGGCACCGGCCGGACCTGGTCGTCATCAGCAGCGTGAACGGCCACGGCCACCACGACGGCGTCCGCGTCATCAACGAGCTGCGGTCGCACCCCGACCTCATCGGGACACCGGTGGTGATCGGCGGCAAGCTGGGGATCGGCGGTGTCGACAACGCGCGGCACACCGACGACCTGCTGCGCGCCGGGTTCGACGCCGTGTTCGACGACAGCGCCCCGATCGCGGCGTTCCGGGAGTACGTGGACGCGCTGGGCGCGCTGACCGCGGTGACGGCATGAGCCGGATCGCGCACCAGGTGTCCTCGGCCGTCGCGTTCGGCGACTTCGTGGCCGAGGCCGCCGCCGCGGGCCGCCTGGTCGTGCAGCCGAGGATGGGGTTCAGCGATCCGGGCCAGATGCGGTCCGGGCTGATCGCCACCAAGCTCGCCGACGCGACCACGGTCGGCACGATCACCCTGGACAGCTACACCCGCGTCGGTGCCGACGGCGAGGCCCGCCGCGCGCTGGCCGAGGGCGTCGCGCTCAACGGCTACCCGATCGTCGCCCACGAGCCCAGCACGACCGCCGCGGTCGTGGAAGGCCTGCGGGGCCGGGGTTTCCCGGTGCAGATCCGGCACGGCTCGGCCCACCCGGAGCCGATCGTGGCGGCGCTGCTCGGCGCCGGGTTCACCGCGACCGAGGGCGGCCCGGTGTCCTACTGCCTGCCCTACAGCAGGCTGCCGCTGCGCGACTCGGTGGACAACTGGTCGCGGTCCTGCGAGCTGCTGGCCGCGGTGCCCGACGCGCACCTGGAGACGTTCGGCGGCTGCATGATGGGCCAGCTGTGCCCGCCGAGCCTGCTGGTCGCGATCTCGGTGCTGGAGGGGATCTTCTTCCGGCGGCACGGGCTGCGCAGCATCTCGCTGAGCTACGCCCAGCAGACCGACGCGGGCCAGGACGAGGACGCCATGCGCGCCCTGCGCAGGCTGGGCCGGGAGTTCCTCGACGGCGTGCAGTGGCACGTCGTGGTCTACGCCTACATGGGCGTCTACCCGCGCACCCCGAAGGGCGCGCTGAGCCTGCTCGCGGGCGCGGCCCGGCTGGCGGCGCGCACCGGCGGGGCCCGGCTGATCGTGAAGACCGTCGCCGAGTCCTCGCGGATCCCGACGATCGCGGAGAACGTGGCCGCGCTCGAGCACGCCGCCCGCGCGGCGGAACGGGCCGGGACCGCACCGGCGGGCGACGACGACAGCGCCGTGTACCAGGAGGCCCGCGCGATCGTGGACGCGGTGCTGGACCTCGACCCCGACCTGGGCCGCGGTCTCGTCCGCGCCTTCGAGCTCGGCTACCTGGACGTGCCGTACTGCCTGCACCCCGACAACGCGGGCCGCACCCGCGGGCACGTCGACGGTGCCGGGCGCCTCGCGTGGAGCCGGATCGGCGCGCTGCCGATCGGCCACCTCGTGACCCCACCCCGTGCCGAGGGCATGACCTCGGCGACGTTGCTGACCGCTCTGACCCACGTGGAGCGGACGTTCGACGACGAACGACTGGAGAGGACCGCGCAGATGACCCTGACCACGACCACGGCGGGCACGACCACCGCACCACCGTCCCCCCGCGAGCACCTGACCTCGCCGGTGACGCGCACCGTGATGCGCGTGCAGGACAAGGCGTTGACCGCCGCCCGCGAGTACTTGCGCGACAACGGTTTCACCGAGCTGCTGCCCGCCGTCATCGGCCCGGTCACCGACCCCGGCGGCCGCGGGTCCAAGCAGGTCGACGTCGACTACTACGGCCACCGCTACAAGCTGATGACCAGCGCCATCCTCTACAAGCAGGCGTCGCTGCTCGGCTTCGACAAGATGTTCTCCATCGCGCCCAACGTGCGGCTGGAGCCGCCGGAGACCGCGAACACCTCCCGGCACCTGGCCGAGTTCCACCAGCTCGACGTGGAGATCGCCGGTGCCAAGCGCGACGACGCGCTCAAGGTCGTCGAGGAGCTCGTCGCGGCGATGGTCGACCGGGTCGTCACCGAGATGCCCGCCGAGCTCGAGGAGCTGGGCCGCGACAAGGACGCGTTCACCGACCTGCTGTCCGGCGCGTTCGGCCGGGTCACCCACGGCGCGGCCGTCGCGGACCTGCGGGGCCTGGGCCACGCGCAGAGCGCCGACGCCGAGATCGACTGGGAGGGCGAGGCGATCCTGTCCCGCAAGTCCAGCCGCCCGTTCTTCATCACCGACTACCCCAAGGGCTCGCGCGGGTTCTACGACCGCGAGGACCCGGCCGAACCCGGCGTGCTGCGCAACTTCGACCTGATCGCCCCCGAGGGCTTCGGCGAGCTGTGCTCCGGCAGCGAGCGGGAGTTCGAGTACGCCCGGATCGTCGCCCGGATGCGCGAGACGGGCGAGAACCCCGCCAAGTACGGCTGGTACCTGCAGATGGTCCGCGAGGGCATCCCCGCCAGCGCCGGGTTCGGCATCGGCGTCCAGCGCTTCGTGCGCTACCTGTGCGGGCTCGACGCGGTGTGGCAGGCCAGCGCCTACCCCAAGATCCCCGGCGTGGTGTCCTGGTGAGCGGGCTGCGCGCGGAGGGCTTCCCCGAGGACGAGGTACGCGCCCGTGCCCGCGGTGGCGCGGCGTGCGCGTTCCCGCCGGTCGAGCAGTACGGCACCAGGCTGTTCGGGGCGAGCGGCACCGGGTTCGCCGACGAGCTGGACACCATGCGGCTGGTGCCGCCGGTGTTCATGCCGCAGCGGCTGGAGAAGCTGATCGACCTCGCCAGGGAACCGCTCTACGGCGACGTCGACCTGACCACGGTGGTCGGCGGCTTCCGCTCCACGATGCCGGTGTACCTGTCGGCCTTCGGGTCGACCCAGGTCGCCAGCACCGACCTGGGGCAGGCCGCGAGCAGGCAGGCCGGGGCGCTCGGCATCCCGATGGTGATCGGCGAGAACATCGTGCCGGTCAACGGGTACGGGCGGCTCGGCACGACGGACAAGTCGCTGCTCGAACGGATCAGCGCCTACGCGGAGACCTCGCCGGACGGCTGGGGCGGCGTCGTGGTCCAGCAGAGCACCGAGGACGCCGACGCCGAGGTGTGGAACCTGGTCTACAGCGACCTGTCGGCCCAGCCGCTGCTCGACAGCGGGCGGCTCGCGTTCGAGCTGAAGGTGGGGCAGGGCGCCAAACCCGGCCTCGGCGGCATGACCGTGCTCGACGCCGACAAGGCGGCGCGGATCGCGGAGGCGTTCGCGATCGACCCGCTGTTCGGCTCGCGGGTGCTGCGCTCCAGCAGCCCCGGCACGTTCACCGAGGAGATCCTGCACCAGCAGATCCGGTTCATGCGCAACAACTTCCCCCGCGCGAAGGTGTGGGTGAAGCTGCCGCCCGCCCGCGACATCGGCTCGGCCGTGCGGGTGGCGTGGGGAGCGGGCGCGGACGCGGTGACCGTGGACGGCGCCGAGGGCGGCACCGGCTGGGCGCCGTCGGGGTTCCTCGACCACGTCGGCCTGCCGCTGGGCGAGTGCCTGCGCCGCATCGGCGAGCCCGAGGGCTGCCTGCTGGTCACCGGCCGGATGTGGGAGGGCAGCAGGGCGGCCAAGGCCGTCGCGCTGGGCGCCCGCGCCGTCGGGCTCGGCCGGGCCGCGCTGCTGGCCGTGGACGAGGACCCCGAGGAGGGGCTGGTGCGGCTGGCCGAGTGCCTCGCGCTGGAGCTGCGGCTGCTGATCAGCTCGGTGGGCAAGTACGCGCCGTGGGCGCTGGGCTCGGAGGACGTGTGGTCCCGGCCCGCGCCCGAGCAGATCCTGCTGCCCGAGCAGGGGGTCCGGTCGTGAGCGGCGTCCGGTGGGGCCGCGGCCGCGAGGTGTGGTCGCCGGTCGAGGCGTTCCTGCTGCTCGGCAGGGCGGGCGCGGAGCCGCTGCCGGTCCGGGCCCGTGCCGGGGGCACCCGCCGCCACGGCGTGCGGGCCGTGCCCTCCCCGTCCGACGGCGCGCCGTCGACGATCCAGGCAGGCGACCGCCGTCGGTCACCGGCCAGGCGGTTCGTGGTCCTCGGCCCCGAGGACCCGGTGCCGTCCACCGTCCGGGCGGGCGCGGCCGCCGCGGTCTTCGCCCGCGCCGCGACCGACCGCGCCCGCCGCGTGGTCGTGCCGTTCCGGCTTTTCCCGTTGCCGCACCAGGAGGTCAGGTCGTGACGACCACGGAGACCAACCCCGCCGACACGGCGGTGCAGGACCCGCCGAGGCGGCGCGGCGGCCTGCTGTGGCACCGGGACTTCCGGCTGCTGTGGGCGGGCGAGACGATCAGCAAGATCGGCGGCACGGTCACCGCCGTCGCGGTCTCCCTGGTCGCCGTCGACGTGCTGGACGCGGGCGGCTTCGAGATGGGGCTGCTGCGCGCGATGTCGTGGGTGCCGTGGCTGCTGATCGGCCTGCCCGCGGGCGCCTGGACCGACCGGATGCGGCGCAGGCCGGTGATGGTGACCGTCGACCTGGTGTCGATGCTGCTGTTCCTCAGCGTGCCGATCGCCGCGTGGGCCGGTGCGCTCACGATGACCCAGCTGCTCGTGGTGACCCTGCTCGCCGGGGTCGGGCAGGTGTTCTTCAGCGCCGCCTACCAGGCCTACCTGCCGACCGTCGTCGACAAGGAGGACCTGGCCGAGGGCAACGCGAAGCTCGCGGGCAGCGAGCAGGTCGCGATGGTCGCGGGCCCCGGTCTCGGCGGCCTGGTCGTCCAGGCGCTCGGCGCGGCCACGGGTCTGCTGACCCAGGCCGTCGGGTTCCTGGTCTCGGCGGTCTGCCTGCGGGCCATCCGGGCGCAGGAGCCGCCGGTCGAGCGCAAGGCCGTGCGGACGACGCTGCGCAAGGACATCGGCGAGGGCCTGCGCTACGTCGTGCGCGACCCGTACCTGCGGGTGCTGGCGCTGTGCAGCGCGGTCGACAACCTCACGCTCAGCGGCGCCCAGGCCCTGCTGGTGATCTTCCTGTTCCGCGAGGTCGGCGAGGGTCCGAGCACGGTCGGCCTGCTGATCGGCGCCGACGCGCTCGGCGGCGTGCTCGGCGCGCTCATCGCCACCCGGATCGTGAAGCGCTTCGGCTCCGGCCGCGCGCTGCTGCTGGCCGCGCTCGGCGCCACCCCGTTCGGCCTGCTCATCCCGCTCACCCAGCCCGGCTACGGACTCGTGTTCTTCGTGCTGGGCCTGATGATCCCGTCCGTCGGCATCGTCGTGATGAACGTCGTCGTCAACGGCTTCCGCCAGTCCTACTGCCCGCCGGACCTGCTCGGCCGCATCTTCACCAGCTCGCGGTTCGTCGCCTTCGGGGTCATCCCGATCGGCGCGCTGCTCGGCGGCGTCCTGGCCGACGCCATCGGCATCCGCGAGGCCATGTGGGTCCTGCTGGCCGCCACCGCGCTCGGCAAGCTCCTGCGCCTGCTCGGCCCGTTCCGCTCGCAGCGCGTCCTGCCCACCGAACCCCCCACCGCAGAAGAGGTCTCCCGATGAGCGTCAACCCGTTCGAGCAGGAAGACGGCGTCTACCTGGTCCTCGTCAACGCCGAGCGGCAGCACTCGCTCTGGCCCGCGGCGATCGAGATCCCGTCCGGCTGGACCGCCGTGCACGGCGAGGGCACCCGCCAGGCCTGCCTCGACTACGTCGAGACCCACTGGACCGACCTCCGTCCCGCCAGCCTCGTCGCGGCGATGGCCGCCTCCAACTGACGTTCCGCCCGACTGCACTGAGGAGACTGCTGTGATCCCCCTGTCCTTCGCCCAGCGCCGGTTGTGGTTCCTCGGTCAGCTCGGGGAGGGTGTCGCCTACAACGTGCCGTTCGCGGTCCGGTTGCGGGGCGCGCTCAACCGCGAGGCCCTGCGGGTCGCGCTGGCCGACGTCGTCGCGCGCCACGAGGCGCTGCGCACGGTGTTCCCGGTCGCCGACGACGAGCCGTACCAACGGATCCTGGAGCCCGGCGAGGCGTCACCCGAGCTGACCGTGGTCGAGCTGGACGAGTCGGGACTGGCCGACGCGCTGACCGGGTTCACCGGCCACCACTTCGACCTCGCCGTCGACCTGCCGATCCGGGCGTGGCTGTTCGGCGTCGGCGCCGACGAGCACGTGCTCCTGGTGGTGGTGCACCACATCGCGAGCGACGGCTGGTCGATGGGCCCGTTCCTGCGCGACCTCGGCATCGCCTACCAGTCGCGCTGCGCCGACGACCGGCCGGTGTGGGAGCCGCTGCCGGTGGAGTACGCCGACTACACGTTGTGGCAGCAGGAGCTGCTGGGCGACGCGGACGACCCGGAGAGCCTGCTGGCCGCGCAGCTCAAGTACTGGACCGGTGCCCTGGAGGGGATTCCGGGCGAGCTGGCGCTGCCGGTGGACCGGCCGCGGCCCAGCGCCACCAGCAACCGCGGCGAGGTCCACGGGTTCCGCGTCGACCCCGAGCTGCACACCGCGCTGACCGAGCTGGCCCGCTCGTCGGGCACGACGCTGTTCATGGTGCTGCAGGCCGGTGTCGCGGCCCTGCTGACCAGGCTCGGCGCCGGGGACGACGTGCCGGTCGGCTCGGTCGTGGCGGGCCGCACCGACGAGGCGCTCGACGACCTGGTCGGGTTCTTCGTCAACACGGTGGTGCTGCGCACCGACGTCTCGGGCAACCCCACGTTCAACGACCTGCTGGCACGGGTCCGCGAGACGGACCTGGCGGCCTACGCCCACCAGGAGATCCCGTTCGAACGGCTCGTCGAGGCCATCAACCCGGCCCGCTCGCTGGCGCGGCACCCGCTGTTCCAGGTGATGCTGGTGCTGCAGAACAACAGCAAGGCCGCGCTGGAGTTCCCCGGCCTCGCGGTGAGCCCGGAGATCGTGCGCACCGGCTCGTCGAAGTTCGACCTGATGTTCGGCTTCGAGGAGACCTCGGCGGGCATCGGCGGCGCGATCGAGTACGCCACCGACCTGTTCGACCGCTCCACGATCGCCGCGCTCGCCACCCGGCTGGTCCGGGTGCTCACCCAGGCCGTGCGCGACCCCGACTCCCGCGTCGGCCTGATCGACGTGCTCGACGACGACGAGCGCCGCGTCCTGGGCGTGACGTGGAACAGCACGGACGTCGACATCCCGGCCGACCGGTGCCTGCACGAGCTGTTCGAGGAGCAGGCCCACCGCACGCCGGACTCGATCGCGGTGGTCCACGAGGGCGCCGAGATCGGCTACGGCGAGCTGAACGCGGCCGCGAACCAGCTGGCGCACCACCTGGTGCGGCGCGGGGTGCGCCCCGGCGACCTCGTCGGCGTCTACCTCGACCGCGGCCCCGAGCTGGTCGCCGCGCTGCTCGCGGTGCTCAAGGCCGGTGCCGGCTACACCATGCTGGACCCCAAGTTCCCGGCCGACCGGCTCACCGGCGTGCTCACCGACGCGGGCGTGCGGACCGTGGTCACCCGCCGCGGCCTGGCGAACCGGCTCGAGGGCGCGCCCGTGGACTGCGTGCGGACCGACCTGGACGGCGCGCTGATCGGCCGCGAGTCCGCTGGCGACCTGGAGGGCCTCGGCCACCCGGACACCGTCGCCTGCGTCATGTTCACCTCCGGCTCCACCGGCAAGCCCAAGGGCGTGGCCACCTCGCACCGCGGCCTCGTCGGCACCTACCTCGGCCAGGAGTACCTCCACTTCGGACCGGACGAGGTGTTCCTCCAGTGCTCGCCGGTCTCCTGGGACGCGTTCGCGCTGGAGGTCTTCGGGCCGCTGCTGCACGGCGGCACCACGGTGTTGCAGGCCGGGCAGAACCCGGAGCCGTCGGTGATGGCCGCCCTGGTGGCCAAGCACGACGTCACCGCGCTGCAGATGTCCGCGAGCCTGTTCAACTTCATGCTCGACGAGTACCCGGACGTGTTCAAGGTCGTCCGGCAGGCCATGACCGGCGGCGAGGCGGCCTCGGTCGCGCACGTCGCCAAGGCGCTGCGCGAGTTCCCCGGCATCCGCGTGATCAACGGCTACGGCCCGGCCGAGAGCATGGGCTTCACCACCGTGCACGAGGTCGTCGAGCCGGACCTGGACCGGCACTCGATCCCGATCGGCAAGCCCATCGGCAACAAGCGCGCCTACGTGCTGGACCGCTCGCTCGGGCTGACCCCGGTCGGCGTCGTCGGTGAGCTCTACGTCGGCGGTATCGGCCTGGCGCAGGGGTACGTGGGCCGTCCCGGCCTGACCGCGGAGCGGTTCGTCGCGTCCCCGTTCGGCGGCGGCGAACGCCTCTACCGCACCGGTGACCTCGTCCGGTGGACCGCGCAGGGCGTGCTGGAGTACATCGGCCGGGTCGACGACCAGGTCAAGGTGCGCGGGTTCCGGGTCGAGCCGGGCGAGATCGAGGCCGCGCTGATGCGGCACGACGCCGTCGGCCAGGCGGCCGTGCTGGTGCGCGAGGACCGGCCCGGCGACCAGCGGCTCGTCGCCTACGTCGTCGGCGAGGTGGAGTCCGGCGACCTGCGCGACCACCTGACCGGGCTGCTGCCCGAGCACATGATCCCGTCCGCGTTCGTGGTGCTGGACGCGCTTCCGCTGACACCCAACGGGAAGCTCGACAAGCGGGCGCTGCCAGCGCCGGACTTCGCGGCGGCGGTCACCGGCCGCAAGCCGCGCACCCCGCAGGAGGAAGTCCTCTGCGGACTGTACGCGGAGGTGCTGGGGCTGCAGGAGGTCGGCATCGACGACAGCTTCTTCGACCTGGGCGGCCACTCGCTGCTCGCCACCCGGCTGATCAGCCGCGTGCGCACGGCACTGGGCGTGGAGCTGTCCATCCGGGCGATCTTCGAGGCGCCCACCGTCGCCGGGCTCGCCGAACGCGTCGGCGGCGCGGCCAAGGCCCGTCCGGCGCTGCGCCGCAGGGCGAGGTAGGAGGAGATCATGGTTCCGCTGTCCCACGCGCAACGACGGCTGTGGTTCCTCAGCCGGTTCGAGACCGGATCCGCCTACCACGTGCCGTTCACCCTCCGGCTGCGCGGCGCCGTGGACGTCGGCGCGCTCCGGACGGCGGTGGCCGACGTGGCGGCCAGGCACGAGGTGCTCCGCACGGTGTTCCCCGACGTGAACGGGGTACCGGAGCAGCGGGTCCTCGACACCGCCCCGGAGCTGCGGGTCGAGCCCTACTCGGCGGAGGCGGTGCGGGCCGCGGCGGCGCTGCCGTTCGACCTCGCCGTCGACCTGCCGCTGCGGACGTGGCTCTTCGAGGTCGGGCCCGAGGAGCGGGTGCTGCTGGTGGTGGTGCACCACATCGCCAGCGACGGCTGGTCGATGGGGCTGCTGCTGGCCGGGCTCGCCGAGGCCTACGACGCCCGGCGGCACGGGCGGGCACCGGACTGGGAGCCGCTGCCCGTCCAGTACGCCGACTACACCCTGTGGCAGCTGGAGGTGCTCGGCGAGGAGGACGACCCGGACAGCGCGGTCTCCCGGCAGCTCGGCCACTGGACGCGGGTCCT
The DNA here is from genome assembly GCF_003002815.1 of Umezawaea tangerina. Taxonomy (GTDB): domain Bacteria; phylum Actinomycetota; class Actinomycetes; order Mycobacteriales; family Pseudonocardiaceae; genus Umezawaea; species Umezawaea tangerina. Next base: position 136,175 of record NZ_PVTF01000016.1, read on the forward strand.
GGCCGACCTGCCCGACGAGCTGGCGCTGCCCGCCGACCGGCCGCGGTCCGCGGAGTCGTCCGGTGGGTGCGGGCTGGTGCCGGTCCGGGTGTCCGCCGCGACCGGGGACGCGTTGGCGGAGCTGGCCCGCGACACCGGCGCCACGACGTTCATGGTGCTCCAGGCCGCGGTGGCGGTGCTGCTGGCCGAGCTCGGGGCGGGGGACGACATCCCGCTCGGCACGGCCGTCGCGGGCCGCACCGACGAGGCGCTCGACGAGCTGATCGGGTTCTTCGTCAACACGGTGGTGCTGCGCACCGACGTCTCCGGCGACCCGACCTTCCGCGAGCTGCTGGCACGGGTGCGCGAGCTGGACCTGACCGCGTTCGGCAACGCGGACGTGCCGTTCGAGCGGCTGGTGGAAGCGCTCAACCCGACCAGGTCGATGGCGCGGCACCCGCTGTTCCAGGTGATGCTGGTGCTGCAGAACAACTCCGACGGCGACGTCAGCTTCCCCGGCACCGACGCCGACGTGGAGCCGGTCGGCGCGCACTCCTCGCGGTTCGACCTGACGGTGAACCTGAAGGAGCGCGCCACCGGGATCGAGGGGGTGCTGGAGTACTCCACCGACCTGTTCGACCACGGCACCGCCGAACGGCTCGCCGCCCGCTTCGCCCTGGTGCTGGACCAGGTCGCCGCCGCGCCGGACGCGCCCGTCGGCACCGTGGACGTGCTGCTGCCCGGCGAACGCGAACGGCTGCTGGCCGACACCGGGGCCGCCATCCCGGACTGGTGCGTGCACGAGCTCGTCGAGGAGCACGCCCGCCGCACGCCGCACGCGGTCGCGCTGGTCTTCGGCGACGAGAGCGTCACCTACGCCGAGCTGAACGCGCGGGCCAACCGCTTCGCGCACGAGCTGATCGCCGACGGCGTCCGCCGCGACGAGCTGGTCGGCGTGTGCGTGGAGCGCGGACCCGACTTCGTGGTCGCGCTGCTGGCCGTGCTCAAGACCGGCGCCGGGTACCTGCCGCTGGACCCGTCGCACCCGGCCGAGCGGATCAGGGCCGTGCTGGAGGAGGCCGGTGCGCACCGGGTCGTCACGGCGGTCCCGGACGTGTCGGCGCGCAGCCCGTACGACCCGGTCCTGGACGTCGACCCGCGCGGGATCGCCTGCGTGCTCTACACGTCCGGCTCGACCGGCGTCCCCAAGGGCGCCATGGGGTCGCACCGCTCGGTGGTGCGGACGTTCTTCGGCCAGTCGTACGTCCACTTCGGACGCGACGAGGTGTTCCTCCAGTGCGCGCCGGTGTCCTGGGACGCGGCGGTGCTGGAGCTGTTCGGCGCGCTGCTGCACGGCGGCACGTGCGTGCTGGCGCCGGGGCAGACCCCCGACCCGGCCGAGGTCGAGCGGCTGGTCGAGCGGCACGGAATCACCACGCTGTGGCTGTCCGCCGGGCTGTTCGCGGTGATGGTCGACCTGCACCCCTCGGTCTTCGGCCGGGTCCGCCAGGTGCTGACCGGCGGGGACGCGCCGTCGGTCGCGCACGTGGTGCGGGCCCGCGCGGACTTCCCGGACCTGCGGCTGGTGCACGGGTACGGGCCGGTGGAGAGCATGGTGTTCGCCACCGCGCACGAGGTCACCGCCGCCGACACCGCCGTGGTCCCGATCGGCACCCCGCTGGGCAACACCTCCGTGCACGTGCTGGACGGCCGGCTGCGGCTGGTGCCGCCCGGTGTGGTCGGCGAGGTGTACGTGGGCGGCATCGGGCTGGCCGAGGGGTACCTGGGCAGGCCGCGGCTGAGCGCGGAGCGGTTCGTGGCCTCGCCCTTCGGTGCAGGGGAACGGCTCTACCGCACCGGCGACCTCGCCCGCTGGACGTCGGCGGGAGTGCTGGAGTTCGTGGGCCGAGCCGACGACCAGGTCAAGATCCGCGGGTTCCGGGTGGAGCCCGGCGAGGTCGAGGCCGTGCTGGCCGCGCACCCGGCGGTGTCCCGCGCCGCGGTCGTCGTGCGGCCGGACTCCGCGGGGCAGAAGCAGCTCGTCGCCTACGCGGTCGCCTCGACCGACCCTGGCGCGCTCACCGAGCACCTGGCGTCGGTGCTGCCCTCGCACCTGGTGCCCGCCGCCATGCTGGTGCTCGACGCGTTGCCGTTGACCGCCAACGGGAAGCTCGACCGGGCCGCGCTGCCCGAACCCGACTTCGCCGCCGCGGTGGGCGGCCGGGCGCCGCGCACGGTCCGCGAGGAGATCCTCTGCGGACTGTTCGCCGAGGTGCTTGGTCTGCCCGCGGTCGGCGCGGACGACAGCTTCTTCGCGCTGGGCGGCCATTCCCTGCTGGCGACCAGGCTGGTCAGCCGGGTGCGGTCGGCGTTCGACGCCGAGGTGTCGATCCGCGCGGTGTTCGAGGCACCGACCCCGGCCCGGCTGGCCGCGCGGCTCGACGGCCCGAGCGCACGGCTCGCGCTGCGTCCGGTGGAGCGGCCCGAGCGGCCGCCGCTCTCGTTCGCCCAGCAGCGGCTGTGGTTCCTGGCCGAGCTCGGCGAGAGGTCCGCCTACAACGTGCCGTTCGCGCTGCGGCTGCGCGGGGAGCTGGACATCGCCGCGCTCGGCGCCGCGCTCAACGACGTGTCGGCGCGGCACGAGGCGCTCCGCACGGTGTTCCCGGTCGTGGACGACGAGCCCTACCAGCACGTGCACCCGGTCGGGATGGTGCCGCTGGAGGTGGCCTCCTACTCGGCCGCCGCGGTGGACTCGGCGGCCTGGTACGAGTTCGACCTGGCCACCGAGCTGCCGATCAGGGCCACCGTGCTGGAGGTCGGGCGGCGTGAGCACGTGCTCGTGCTGGTGCTGCACCACATCGCGTGCGACGGCTGGTCGCTGGGCCCGCTGCTCGGCGACCTCGGCACCGCCTACGAGGCCCGCCGCCGGGGTGTCGCGCCGGACTGGTCGCCGCTGCCCGTCGGGTACGTGGACTACGCGCTGTGGCAACGGGACCTGCTCGCCGAGGACGACCAGGTCGGCTACTGGACCTCGGTCCTGGCCGACCTGCCGGAGGAGCTGGCGCTGCCCGTCGACCGGCCGCGGCCCGCGACACCGGGCGCCGACGCCGGTCTCGTGCCGGTGCGCTGGGACGCCACTACCCGCGCCGGGCTGCTGGACCTGGCCCGCGCCACCGGGACGACGCTGTTCATGGTGCTCCAGGCCGGTCTGGCGGTGCTGCTGTCCAGGATGGGCGCCGGTGACGACCTGCCGATCGGCACACCGGTCGCCGGGCGCACCGACGAGGCGCTCGACGACGTGGTCGGGTTCTTCGTGAACACCCTGGTGCTGCGCACCGACACCTCCGGCGACCCGAGCTTCCGGGCGCTGCTGGACCGGGTGCGCGACACCGACCTGTCCGCGTTCGGGCACGCGGACGTGCCGTTCGAGCGGCTGGTGGAAGCGCTCAACCCGACCAGGTCGATGGCGCGGCACCCGCTGTTCCAGGTGATGCTGGTGCTGCAGAACAACGCCGGCGCGTCGCTGGAGTTCCCCGGTGTCGAGGTGACCGCGGAGCCGGTGGAGGGCGGGGCGGGCAAGTTCGACCTGAACCTCAGCCTCGGCGAGACCCCGGACGGGCTGGAGGGCGTGCTGCAGTACCGCGCGGACCTCTTCGACCGCGGCACGGCCGAGGCGCTGGTGGCGCGGCTGGCCGCGGTGCTCGCGCAGGTCGTGGCGGACCCGGACCTGCCGGTCGGCGCGGTGGACGTGCTGCTGCCGGGGGAGCGGGAGTCGGTCCTGGTGGAGTGGAACCGCACCGACCACCCCGTGCCCGCGCTGTCGGTGCCGGAGCTGGTCGAGGCGCAGGTCCGCCGCACCCCCGCCGCGACCGCCGTGGTCGACGGGGACACCCGGCTGTCCTACGCGGAGCTGAACGCGCGGGCGAACCGGCTGGCGCGGTCGCTGGTCGCGGCGGGCGCCGGACCGGAGCGGCGGGTGGCGCTGGTGCTGCCGCGGTCGGCCGACCTGGTCGTCGCGCTGCTCGCGGTGCTCAAGACCGGCGCCGCCTACGTCCCGGTGGAGGTCGACTACCCGGCCGACCGGATCGCCTACCTGCTGTCGGACGCGGACCCGGTGCTGGTGCTGGACTCCGTTGAGGTCCCGGACTGCCCCGACACCGACCTCACCGACGCCGACCGGCTCACGCCGCTGCTGCCGGGGCACCCGGCCTACGTGATCTACACGTCCGGGTCGACCGGCAGGCCCAAGGGCGTGGTCGTGTCGCACGCGTCCGTGGTCGACTACCTGGCCTGGGCCGGCGACACCTACCCGAGCGCGCGCGGCGAGTCGCTGTTCCACTCGCCGATCGCGTTCGACCTGACGGTCACCGCCGTGCACGTGCCGCTGACCGTCGGCGGCACGGTGCGGGTCACGCCGCTGGAGGGCGCGGGCGACTTCGCCTGCGGGCTGCTCAAGGCCACCCCCAGCCACCTGGCGCTGCTGGAGGAGCTGCCGGACGGGTTCTCGCCGACCGGCGACCTCGTGGTCGGCGGCGAACAGCTCCTCGGCGAGGTCCTCGACCGGTGGCGGGAGCGGCACCCGACCGCGACCGTCGTCAACGAGTACGGCCCCACCGAGGCGACCGTCGGCTGCACGTGGTCCGTGGTGCGGCCGGGGGAGTCGGTGCGGCCCGGTGCCGTGCCGATCGGGAGGCCCGCGTGGAACACGCGGGTGCACGTGCTGGACGCGGTGCTGCGTCCGGTGCCGGTCGGGGTCGTCGGCGAGCTGCACGTCGCCGGTGACGGGCTGGCGCGGGGCTACCTGGACCGGCCGGGGCTGACCGCCGCCCGGTTCGTGGCCTCGCCGTTCGGCGCGGGGGAGCGGATGTACCGCACCGGCGACCTGGTCCGGTGGCTGCCGTCCGGGGAGCTCGAGTACCTCGGACGGGTCGACGACCAGGTGAAGCTGCGCGGGTTCCGGGTGGAGCTCGGCGAGGTCGAGGCCGCCCTCACCTCGTGCCCGGAGGTCGCGCAAGCCGCCGCCGCCGTCCGCGCCGACCGGCAGCAGCTGGTCGCCTACGTCGTCCCCTCGGGCGAAGGGGTCGACACGGGGCTGCTGCGCAAGCGCCTGGCCGACGTCCTGCCGCAGCACCTGGTGCCGTCGGCCTGCGTCGTGCTGGACGCGTTGCCGTTGACGCCCAACGGCAAGCTCGACCGCGCGGCGCTGCCCGCACCGGAGCACACCGGTGGCGGGCGCGCCGCGCGGACCCCGCGCGAGGAAGCCCTGCTGGGCCTGTACGAGGAGGTGCTGGGGGTGTCCGGAGTGGACATCGACAGCTCGTTCTTCGACCTGGGCGGCCATTCGCTGCTGGCCGTGCGGCTGATCGGGCGGATCAGGGCGGTGCTCGGCGCGGAGCCGAGCATCCGCGACCTGTTCGAGTCGCCCTCGGTCGTGGAGCTGGCGCCGCGGCTGGACGGCGGTGCGGGCGACCCGCTCGCGGTGCTGCTCCCGTTGCGCGCCAACGGTTCCGGCTCGCCGTTGTTCTGCGTGCACCCGGCGGCCGGGATCAGCTGGGTGTACTCCGGTCTGCTGCGGCACGTGGACTGCCCGGTGTACGGGTTGCAGTCCCGCGGCCTCACCGAGCCCGACGCGCGCGGTGCCTCGGCCGACGAGGTCGTGAAGGACTACCTGGAGCGGATCCGGGAGGTCCAGCCCGAGGGCCCCTACCGGCTGCTCGGGTGGTCGTTCGGCGGCGGGATGGCGCACCTGCTCGCGGAACGGCTGCGCGCCGAGGGCGAGGAGGTGTCGCTGCTCGCCGTGCTGGACGGCTACCCGACCCGCGTCGACCCGTCGGTGCCACCGCTGGTCCCGGAGGACCCCGCGGCGCTGGAGGCGATGGTCCGGTCCCTCGGGCACGAGCCTTCGGTGCCCGGTGTGCCCCTGGAGGCGCTGGTCACGGTGTTCGCGCAGAACGTGAACCTGATGAGCACGGTGGCCAGCGGTCGCTACGACGGCGCGATGCTGTTCTTCGGCGCCATCGCGGACAAGGGCCCCGGCTCGCCCGCGCCCTCGGACTGGGAGCCGCACGTGGGCTCCCTCGAAGTCCGGCTCGTCGACTGCTCGCACGGCGAGATGACCGACCCGGTGGCGCTCGACGTCGTCGGTCCGGTCCTCGCCGAGCGGCTGCGGTGATCGGTTTGTCCGGACTCGGACCACCCGATAGCGGGAATCAGCCGTTCGAGGGGTGGCGGCGGGGAGCCAGGTGGGCACACTGAGCGTGTTCGCCTGACTACCCCTGCATGGTCAGGCCCGCACGAGAGGTGTTCCCTGTGCGACCGAAATCCCTGCTCACCACCGCGCTGGTGGCGGCCGCGCTCGTCGTTCCCACGACGGCGCAGGCCGCCCCGGCGGGAGTCCCCTACGTCTGGCGGGTGCCGGTCTCCTCGGCCGCCCAGGCACACCAGCTCGACCATGCCGGTTTCGACGTGGCCGAGTCGGAGGACGGTGCCGCGTTCGTCATCGGCGACACCACCGAGGCCACCCGGCTGCGCCAGGCCGGCTTCAAGCCGACCCGCTTCGACACCGTGTACAAGGACATCGCGCCCGGCAAGGCCGACGTCGGCACGGCCTCGTTCTACGGCGGCTACAAGACCGCCGCCGAGCAGGAGGCCCACCTCAACTCCGTCGCCTCCGCCCACCCGGACCTCACCACCCAGTACGACATCGGCGACTCCTGGCGCAAGACCCAGGGCCTGAGCACCGGCCACGACATCAAGGCCATCTGCATCACCAAGAAGCAGGCGGGCGACTGCGCCCGCACCCCGAACTCCACCAAGCCCAGGTTCTCCATCATCGCCCAGATCCACGCCCGCGAGCTCTCCACCGGCGAGCTCGCCTCCCGCTGGATCGACTACCTGGTCGACGGTTACGGCACGGACGCCGACGCCACCACCATCCTCGACACCACCGAGGTCTGGGTCGTCCCCGTCGCCAACCCCGACGGCGTCGACCTCGTCGCGGCCGGCGGCAACAGCCCCAGGTTGCAACGAAAGAACGCCAACAACTCCAGGGGCTCCTGCTCCGGCACCAACATCGGCATCGACCTGAACCGCAACTCGTCCTTCAAGTGGGGCGGCGACTCCAACTCCGCCTGCTCGGAGACCTACCAGGGCACCGCCGCCAAGTCCGAACCCGAGACCGCCGCCCTCGAAAGCCTCTTCAGCTCCATCTACCCCGACCAGCGCGACAGCTCCGACACCGCCCCCGCCCCCACCACGGCCAGGGGCACCATGATCACCCTGCACAGCTACGGCAACGACATCATCATCCCCTGGGGCTGGAGCCAGACCAAGGCCCCCAACGACGCCCAGATGCGCGCCTTCGGCAAGAAAATGGCCGCCTACAACGGCTACCTCGTCGGCACCAACGCCGAAACCGTCGGCTACGACACCACCGGCACCACCGACGACTACACCTACGGCGTCCTCGGCGTAGCCAGCGTCACCTTCGAGGTCGGCGCCTCCAGCGGCACCTGCGGCGGCTTCTTCCCCGCCTACTCCTGCGTCTCCAGCACCTTCTGGCCCAAGAACAAGGGTGCCTTCGTAGTAGCAGCAAAATCCGCCGCCGCCCCCTACCAAAGCTAAAACCAACCACCCGGGCTGCGTCCGGCCACTTCCCCGGACGCAGCCCACCCACCTACCCACCCCTGCTTTGTCCGACGCGCAGCGAGGATGCCTTCCCTGTCCGACGCGCAGCGAGGATGCCTTCCCTGTCCGACGCGCAGCGAGGATGCCCTGTCCGACGCGCAGCCGAGGATCCGCAGTTGGGCGCAGCCCGCCAGCGCGCATCCGGCGCGAAGCGCCTGGGGCCTTGTCGGCGCCAGCCGATGCCCTGAAGTCAGGCGCAGCCTGATGCTGGCGAAGCCAGATCCCCTCCCGCCCCCGATACACAGCGCCCTCCTGCCTCACCCCTGTTTGTCAAGACAGCTTCACCGTCTTGACAAACAGGGGTGAGGCATTGAGACAATTGCGCGCCCGGGGGCTGGGCTTCGTCACCCCCCGAACTCCACCATCCCCATCAACTCCCCAGGCACCTCCCCAACACACACCACCCCCAACCTCCGCACAGCCCGAGTCATCGCCACGTACAAATCACTCACACCAGTACGCCCACCCAGAATCCCCACCGGATCCACCACCAGCACCGAGTCGAACTCCAACCCCTTCGCCTCCCGAGCCGTCAGCACCACCCGACCCGGCAGCCCACGACACAACTCCTCCACCACCCCGTCCGAAGCGACAACCGCCCCGTCGAACCGACCCACCCAACCCACCACCTCCCCCCTCTCCACCAACACCCGCCAAGGCACCTCCCCACCAACCCGAACCGACCGAGGCACCACCACCCCCTCCCGATGCGCAGCGAGCACCGCCCCGGCCACCTCCATCACCTCCACCGGCGTCCGGTAGTTCACGCTCAACCCCGCCACCTCGAACCGCTTCCCCACGAACGGCCCCAACACCTCCCCCCACGACGACGCCCCCGACACGCTCCCCGTCTGCTCCAGATCCCCCACCACGGTCATGAACCGACTGGGACACCGCCGCATCACCATCCGCCACTCCATCGCGGACAACTCCTGCGCCTCGTCCACCACCACATGCCCGAACACCACCCGACCACCCCCGATCAACGCCTCCACCTCGTCCACCAAAGCCACATCAGCCGCACTCCAAGAAGCCTCGCTCCCCGAATCCCCACTCCAAGCACCCCCACCCCCCACCACCTCCGCAGCCGACAACACCGGCCACACCCCCTCCAACACCTCCCTCAACCCCCCATCCGCCAACAACGAATCCCTCAACAACCCCCGATCCACCTCATCCAGCAACGCCCGAGGCCCCAAGTCCTCCCCCACCACGACCCCCGCCGCCGCCAACCCCCTCAGATCCGCCGCGCTCAACCGCCCATCCGCGTCACCCCCGTCCAGCGCCTCACCCCCGTCGTCCAGCACCACCCCCTCCATCCCCTCCACCAACCGCCCGGCGAGCACCTCCACCACCTCCCGCTCGAACACCAACCGCCCCTGGTTGTGCGGCAGCCCCGACGCCTTCCCCTTCCCGACCGCCGCCTCCCACTCCGCGGGCGTCACCTCCAGCACCTGCCCTTCGAACTCCACGGCCACCGCGTGGTCGGGCACGACGACCCGCTCCCGCACCGCCGCGGCCAGCCGGGCGGCCATCCCGATCCGCCCCTTCGCCTCCGCGACCTCCGGCGGGTCCACCCGGTCGACCACCAGGTCCGGCCGCAGCCCGACCACCGTGGACGTGACCACGCTGTTCTCGCCGAGTCCCGGCAGCACCTGCCCGATGTACTCCAGGAACACCCGGCTGGGTCCCACGACCAGCACGCCGCGACCCCGCAGGTGCTGGTGCCGGTACAGCAGGTAGGCGACCCGGTGCAGCGCCACGGCGGTCTTCCCGGTCCCCGGTCCCCCTTGCACGACCAGCACGCCGCGGTTCTCGTCGCGGATGATCCGGTCCTGCTCGGCCCGCAGCGTCATCACGACGTCCGGCATCCGCCCGGTCCGCTCCGCGGTCACCGCCGCCAGCAGCGCCGCCTCGCCGACCAGGACGTCCCCGTCCCCGCCGGACCCCAGCAGCTCGTCGTCCAGCGCCACGACCTCGCGGCCGCGCGTGGTGATGTGCCGCCGTCGCCGCACGCCCTCCGGCACCGCCGCGGTGGCCGTGTAGAACGGTTTCGCGACCGGCGCCCGCCAGTCCACCAGCAACGCCTCGTCGCCTTCGAACAGGCCCATCCGTCCGATGTGGACCCGACGCCCGTCGGCCATGTCCAGCCGTCCGAAGCACAGCCCGTGCTCCACCGCGGCCAACCGCTCCACCTCGGCGCGCCGGACGGCGGCGGCGTCCGCGTCCTCGCTCCCCGCCAGCGCCCGTTCCCGCAGCGCGTCCACCCGCGCGTACAGCCCGGTCACGTGTTCCTGTTCGAGCTCGATCTCCCGATCGGTCAACTCCGCACACCCCCTCGTGATCGCAGCGCCAAGGGTGCGCGGCCAACCTGCGAAGAAACAGTCTTGTTCTTCCCGCCGCCGAGGACGCCACCGAAGCCGGTGTCGCGGTCGTGGGGCGATCGGGCCTTACGATCTCCTGCCTATGCGGCAGGTCACCACCCGCGTTCGCGCGGGATACGCGATGGGCTCGTTCGTCACCGGCGCGTTCGGCACGGTTCCGGGGTTGCTGCTGCTGCCCTACCTGACCGACGGCCTCGCCGTCCCGGCCGCCGTCGCGGGTCTGCTGGTGCTCCTGCCGAAGGCCTGGGACGTGGTGTTCAACCCCGTCGCGGGCCGGATCAGCGACCGGGCCGGGGTGCGCAGGCCGTTCCTGCTCGGCGGTGGCCTCGCGGTCGCCGTGCTGTTCGCCGCCCTGTTCGCGGGCGGGTCGGCGGTGTACGTGGCCGCGGTGTTCCTGCTGTGCGCGACGGCGTACGCGTTCTTCCAGGTCCCGTACGTGGCGATGCTCGCCGAGATCACCGAGGACTACGACGAGCGCACCCGCCTGATGGCCTGGCGGATGGCGGTCCTGGCGCTGGCCATCCTGGTCAGCGGCGCGGGTGCCCCGGCCGTCCGCGACCTGACGGGCTACCCGGTCATGGGCGTCTCCGTCGGTGTGCTCATCCTCCTCGGCACGCTGGTCACCTACCTGGGCACGGCCGGGGTCGCCGCGTCGACCAGGGTCACCACGGCCGCGAGCCCGCGCGAGCTGTGGGCCGTGGTGCGCGGGTCCAAGCCGTTCCGGTTGCTGCTCACCGTCTTCGTCGTCCAGGCCGTCGGGCTGGGCACGATGCTCGCGGGCGTCGACTACTTCGCCCGGCTCGTGCTCGGCGACTCGAAGTACCAGACGGTGCTGTTCGTCGGGTTCGTCGGACCGGCGCTGCTGGTCATGCCGCTGTGGCAGCGGGTCGGCGGCCGGTACGGCAAGCGGATCGGGCTCGTCGCCGCGTCGCTGCTGTTCGCGGTCGCGGTGGTCGGTCTCGGCGCGGCGCGGGTGCTGCCGGTCGGCGTGGTGATCGGGTTGATGGCGTTCGTCGGGGTCGGCTACGCGGGCATGCAGGTGTTCCCGCTGGCGATGCTGCCCGACGTGATCACCGCCGAGGAGCGGGCCAGCGGCTCCTCGCGCGCCGGGCTGTTCTCCGGTGTGTGGACGGCGGGGGAGACGTTCGGCCTGGCGCTCGGTCCTGGCGTGTACGGGCTGGTGCTCGCCCTGGGCGGGTACGAAGCCAGCACCGACGGCGCGGTTGTGCAGTCGTCGGGGGCCGTGTTGGCTGCGCTGGTCGGGTTCACGGCCATCCCGGCGGTGCTGGCCGTGGTCGCCCTGCCCCTGCTCAAGCGTGAGGAGCCCGTGTGAACGACGAGGTGCTGGACGAGCTGCGCGCGTTGCGCTCCGGCGATCTGCCGACGCACGGCGGGCGCACGCTCGCCTACGTCTACGACAGCGCCGTGCCGGGCCTGGACGAGCTGGCGGCCTCGGCGCACGCGCTGGCGTCGTCGGTCAACGGGCTCGACCCGACCGCGTTCCCCAGCCTGCTGACGCTGGAGAACGACGTCGTGCGGATGGCCGCGGGGCTGCTCGGCGGCACCGCCGCGACCGTCGGCACGGTGACCTCCGGCGGCACCGAGTCGTGCCTGCTGGCGGTGGTCGCCGCCCGCGACTCCCGGCCCGACGTGGCCCGCCCGGCGATGGTGCTGCCCGCCACGGCGCACGCGGCGTTCCACAAGGCCGCGCACTACTTCGGCGTGCGGGCCGTCATGGTGCCGGTCGACCCGGAGACGTTCCGCGCCGACCCGGCCGCGATGGCCGCCGCCATCGACGACGACACCGTGCTCGTGGTGGCCAGCGCGCCCTCCTACGCGCACGGCGTGGTCGACCCGGTGACCGAGATCGCCGCTGCCGCCGCCGCGGCGGGCGTCCGGTGCCACGTGGACGCCTGCATCGGCGGCTGGGTGCTGCCGTACTTCCGCAGGCTCGGCGTCGAGCTGCCCCCGTTCGACCTCACCGTAGAGGGCGTGACCAGCATGTCGGTCGACCTGCACAAGTACGCCTACTGCCCGAAGGGCACGTCGGTGCTGCTGCACGCGTCGGCGGACCTGCGGCGCCCGCAGTACTTCGCCAGCGCCGACTGGCCCGGCTACACGATGCTCAACCCCACCACCCAGTCCACCCGCTCGGGCGGGCCGCTGGCCGCGGCCTGGGCGGTCACCCGGCACCTCGGCGACGAGGGCTACCTGGGGCTGGCCGAGCGGACGCTCGGCGCGGTGCGGCTGATCCTGGACGGCATCGCGCGCATCGACGGCCTGCGCGTGCTCGGCTCGCCGGACTCCACGCTGGTCGCCGTCACGGCGGACCGCGACGACTTCGACGTGTTCACCGTGGCCGACGAGATGAAGGCCCGGAACTGGTACGTGCAGCCCCAGTTCGCCCACGGCACCTCGCCCGCGAACCTGCACCTCACCGTCACCGCCGCCAACGCGGGCTCCGAGGCCGGACTGCTGGCCGACCTCGACGAGTCCGTCCGCGCCGCCGTGAAGGCCGGACCCGTCCCGGTGGCGCCCGAGGTCGTGGCCGCGATCAGGGCTCTCGACCCGGACGCGCTGACCCCGCAGGAGTTCGCCGGACTGCTCGCCGCGGCCGGGCTGGGCGGCGGCGACAGCGCGCTGCCGGAGCGGATGGCCCCGGTCAACGCCCTGCTCGCCGCCGCGAGCCCGCGCCTGCGGGAACGGCTGCTCGTCGAGTTCCTGGGCGTGCTCTACAGCTGAGGGTCAGCGCTGCTGGGCGCGCACCCACCGCTCCAGCTCGTCCGGCGCGGTGGGCAGGGCGGTGGACAGCACCTGGACGCCACCCTCGCGCACGACCACGTTGTCCTCGATGCGGACGCCGATGCCGCGCAGCTCCGGCGGCACCGTCTCGTCGTTGGGGTGGAAGTACAGGCCGGGCTCCACGGCCAGCGCCATCCCGACCTCCAGCGGCCCGTCGTGGTAGGCCTCGGCGCGGGAGTTCGCGCAGTCGTGCACGTCCAGGCCGAGGAAGTGGCCGACGCCGCACACGATGTAGCGGCGGTGCTGCTGCCCGTCCTGCGACAGCGCCTCGTCCACCGACACCGACAGCAGGCCCCAGTCGTGCAGGCCCTCGGCCAGCACCCGCATCGCCGCGTGGTGGAACGCCCGGTAGTCCGCGCCCGGCCGCACGGCGGCCAGCGCGTCGACCTGCGCGCGGGCCACCAGGTCGTACACCCGGCGCTGCTCGGTGCTGTACTCGCCGGAGATCGGCAGCGTGCGGGTGATGTCGGCGGTGTAGAGCGTGTCGACCTCCACGCCCGCGTCCAGCAGCAGCACGGCGTCCTCGGGCACCGGACCGTTGTTGCGCACCCAGTGCAGCACCGGCGCGTGCGGACCGGCAGCCACGATCGAGGCGTACCCCGGCCCGTTGCCGCTGGTGCGCGCCCTGCGGTCGAACGTGCCCTCCAGCCAGCGCTCGCCGCCGCCCTTCACGGCGGTGGGCAGCTCGGCCGCGACCTCGGCGAACCCGACGGCGGTGGCGTCCACGGCCCGCTGGAGCTGCCCCACCTCCCAGTCGTCCTTGATCCGCCGCAGCTCTGCCAGCGTCCAGCGCAGCTCGGCGGTGTTCGCGCCGCTCGCGAGCGCGTCGAGCAGCGGGTCCGTGCCGTGGGCGGAGAACACCTCGGGCAGCCGCCCGCGCAACGCCGACGCGAGCTGGTCGATCGGACGGCAGCGCAGGCCCAGCGCCGCGGACCAGTCGGCCAGTCCGGGCACCGGCCCGATCCACAGCTCGCCGTCGCGCGCGCTGGCGAAGAAGTCGGGGTCCTCCGGCCCGGCGGGCTCGTGCAGGAACAGCTCGGCCTCGCCGTCGCGCATCACCAGCACCGCGCCCTCGGCCGAGCAGCCGGTCAGCCAGGAGAAGTCGCTGTCCGGCCGGAACCCGTAGTCGCTGTCGTTCGCCCGCACCGGCGCCCACCCGGACGCGACGGCGATCCGCCGCCCCGGCAGCGCCGCGGCGAGCCTGGCCCGGTGGTCGGCGGCGGCGCGGGCGGCGCCCTCGGGGAGCCGGACGGCGCGGTCGGCCGCGCCCCACCCCCTCCGGACGTCCTCGCGGAAACCGGTGGCGTCGACGAGCTTGCTCGGGTCACGGCGGGCGGGTCGGGTCATGCGGCTATCCCCCTGATGGCGACGGGTGCGGTCGCCACGACTGTGCCATCCGGACGGTGTCCGCCGCACCCTCCGGTAGGGTCGGCCGCCGTGATCACCGGCACGGTCGCGGTCGACGGCGGCGAGCTGGCCTACGACGTCCGCGGCGACGGCAGCCCCGTCGTGCTGCTGCACGGCGGCTACCTGTCCCGTGCGATGTGGGACGCGCAGGCCGACGTGCTCGCCCGCGACCACACCGTCATCCGCTACGACGCCCGCGGCCACGGCGGGTCGTCCACGCCCACGGGACCGTTCGCCCACCACGAGGACCTGCGCCTGCTCCTCGCGGGTCTCGACGTGCCGCGCGCGTCGCTGGTGGGCATGTCGCTGGGCGGGCTCACGGCGCTCGACCTCGCCATCGCGCGCCCCGACCTGGTCGACCGGCTGGTGCTGGTCGGGTCGGGGATCAGCGGGATGGTGTTCCGCGACCCGTTCGTCCTGGAGCACATGGGCGGGTTCGGCGCGGCGGGAGGTGTCGACGGCCGGGTCGAGCTCGTGCTGCGGACGTGGGTCGACGGCCCGCACCGGTCCCCGGACGAGGTCGACCCCGCCGTGCGGGAGCGGTGCCGCGAGGTGGTGCTGGACAACTTCGTCCGGCACCGCGCGGCGCCGAAGCCCTCGACCCCGTTCGGCGCGGTCGGGCGCGTCGCCGAGCTGGCCGCCCCGACCCTGCTGCTCGTCGGCGCCCTGGACTCCTCCGACATCCACGGCGCCGCCGACCTCGTGGCCCGCGAGGCACCCGCCGCGCGCAAGGTGGTGGTCCCCGGCGCGGGCCACCTGGTGAACCTGGACCGCCCCGCCGAGTTCGACCGCCTGGTCGTGGACTTCCTCAGCCGACCAGGCGCCGCGCGGCCAGCTCGGTGGCCTCGTGCAGCGGGGTCGTGCCCGCCTCCGCCGCGGCCGTGAGGATCTGCTCCACGGTCGCGCCGATCGTCTTCACCCGCTCGATCGCGGCGTCGTGGGACAGGCCGTCGAACTCGCGGCCGAGCGTGTAGACGATGCCGCCCGCGCTGGCCACGTAGTCCGGCACCCAGGTGATGCCCCTGCCCGCCAGGTCGGCGGCCACCGAGTCGTCGGTGAGCTGGTTGTTGGCCGGGCCGACGACCAGCGCGGTGTCCAGCCGCGCGACGGAGTCCGGGTCCAGCACCCCGCCGACGGCGGCGGGGACGACGATGTCCGCGCTCGTGGACAGCGCCCGGTCCGGGTCGACCCACTCCAGGCCCTGCTCGCCCGCGGCCCGGCGCCTGCTCCCGTCGACGTCGGACACCACGACCCGCGCGCCCGCCTTGGCCAGCGAGGCCGCGAGGAGCGTGCCCACCGAGCCGAACCCGGCGATCACGACCCGGCGGCGCGCGAGGTCGGTCGAGCCGAACACCGCGCCCGCCGCCGCGACCATGGCCGCGTGCACGCCCACGGCGGTCGGGCCGCTGGAGGAGCCGGTGCCGCCGTGCGCCTCGGGCAGGCAGAACGCGTGCGGCGTGACCCCGCGCAGCACCAGCATGTCCTCCGGGCCGGTCCCGACGTCCGGGCCCGCGAGGTAGGAGCCGTCGAAGGAGTCGATCAGGTCGGCGTGGTCGAGCAGCACGTCGTGCCGCAGCTCCGGGGTCAGGACGGTGCCCTCCTCCAGTGCGATCACGCTCTTGGCACCGCCGAACGGCACGCCCGCCACCGCGCACTTGTCCGTCATCGCCCGCGACAGCCGCAGCACGTCGTCGACCGCCGCGCCCAGGTCCGGGTACGCCTTCATCCTGCAGCCGCCGACCGCGGGACCGAGCACCCGCGAGTGGACGGCGACCATCGTGGTGACGCCGGACCGGCGGCCGCGGCGCACGACCAGGTCCTCGTGATTCCACTTCAAGGGGCTCTCCTTGGACGATGAACGGGTCATGTCCCAGAAGTTAGGGTGAAGCCCAGCCCGATGGGGGCGGTCCCGAACGAAGTTCGGCGCAGCGAGGTGGGAGCAGCCCGTGGATGAACTTGATTCGGCGATCGTCCGCCACCTCCAGGAGGACGCTCGGCAGTCCAACCGCGACATCGCCCGCAAGGTCGGCATCGCGCCGTCCACGTGCCTGGAGCGGACCCGGCTGCTGCGCGAGCGCGGCGTCATCCGGGGCTACCACGCCGACATCGACCTGCCGAGCCTCAACCGCGGCGTGCAGGCCATCGTCTCGGCGCAGGTCCGCCCGTTGAGCCGGGTCGTCATCGACGCGTTCCAGCGCTCGCTCGGCGAGCTGCCGGAGGTCATGTCGGTGTTCGTCACCGCGGGCAGCGACGACTTCCTGATCCACGTGAGCGTGCGCGACATCGACCACCTGCACGCGTTCCTGGCCGACCGGCTGGCCGTGCGCAAGGAGGTGGTCGGGTTCCGCAGCTCGATCATCTTCCGGCACATCCACCGCACCGTGCTGGAACCCCTGCCGGACAACGGGAAGAGCCCCGGACCGCGTTAGGTCCGGGGCTCCTCCGACTCGGTGTCCGGCCCGACAGGGGAGGGGCCGGGGAGGTCAGAACACGAGGCTCCAGGAGTCGAGGTAGCCGGTGTCGGCGGCGGCGACGTCCTGGACGCGCAGTTTCCACGTGCCGTTCGCGACCTCGCTGGAGGCGTTGACGGTGAAGGTGGTCGTCACGTTGTCAGCGGAGTCGTCGGCCGAACCCTTGAGCCGGTAGGAACTGCCGTCCGGTGCGATCAGGTCGATCACGAGGTCGCCGCGGTAGGTGTGCTTGACGTCCACGCCGACCTTCAGCGCGGACGGCGCGTTGCCGGTGCGCCCGCTGACCGTGATCGACGACGTCACCGCGGCGCCGTTGTCCGGGATCTGCACGTCGGTCGTGTTCTGGAACGTCCCGCCGGCCGGTGGCGTGGTGCCGCCCGCCGCCGCGACGGTCTTCGCCGCGTCGGCCAGCCCCGCGCCGCAGCCACCGGTGCAGGTGCCCGCGAGCGGCCGGGCGTTGTCCTTGATCAGCGCCTCGACCCTGGCGGGCGTCAGCGAGCCGTTCTTGGCCACGACCAGCGCGGCCAGCCCGGCGATGTGCGGTGCGGCCATGCTGGTGCCCTGGTAGGGCGCGTAGGTCTCGCCGCCCGGCGTGGTCGCGCCGGTGTTCAGCGTCGACAGGATGCCGTTCTCCGGCGTGGACACCGTGCCGCGGCGGGTCTCCCCACCCGGCGCGGTGATGTCGACCTTCGTCCCGAAGTTCGAGTAGAAGGCCCGGTTGCCCTCGCGGCTGCTCGCGGCGACCGCCACGACGTTGTTGCAGCTCGCGGGGGTGAACCCGGAGATGTCGGCGTTGGAGTTGCCCGCCGCGACCACCACGGTCGTACCCCGCCCGACGGCCGTGTCGATCGCGTTCTGGTAGGTCGCCGAGCACGCCGACCGGCCGCCCAGGCTCATGTTGACGACCTTGGCGGGCGTCGGGTTGGCCGGGACGCCGGACACCGCGCCGCCGGAGGCCCAGACGATGGCGTCGGCGATGTCGGACGTGCTGCCGCCGCACTGCGCGAGCACCCGGATCGGCTGGATCCTGGCGTCGTAGGCGATGCCCGCGACACCCTTGCCGTTGTTGGTGGCCGCGGCGATCGTGCCCGCCACGTGCGTGCCGTGCCAGCTGGAGCCCTGGTCGGCGGACGGGACCGGCTGGCCGAGCGAGTCCACGCCGCAGTCGCCGCGCTTCATCCAGTCGCCGTTGTCCGACGGGTCGCTGTCGCGGCCGCCGCCGTCGCGGGCGCGGGCGGCGTCGGACACGAAGTCGTAGCCCGGCACGGTCTTGCCCGCCAGGTCGGAGTGCGCCACGTAACCGGTGTCGATCACGGCGACGGTGACGCCCGCGCCGGTGGAGCCCGTCCACGCGCCGGGCACGTTCATGCCCGCGGTGGCCTCGAAGAGGTCCCACTGCTTCGCGTACTCGGTGTCGTCGGGGTCGGCCAGCGGCTGCATCAGCAGGTCGGGCTCGACGTAGGCGACGTCGGGGTCGGCGCGGAACTCCTCGATGGCCTTCGCGGCGCCGGCCGCGGTGGTCGGGCCGCCGAGGTCGACGACCGCGGCACCGGTGGCGAGCCTGCGGTCCAGCTTGAGGGCCTTGCCCGCCTTGTCGCCCTTGGACTTCGCGTCCGCGGCCGCCGCGTCGTCCGAACCGGCCTCGGCGGCGGTGGCCTTGTAGCCCACGATCAGCCGGTCGTACGGTCGGGCGTTCCCGGTCGCGGTCGGCTGGGCCTGCGGGTCTGCGGCGGGCGGAGCCGCCGGTGCCGCGACCGCCGTCGTGGTGAGGCCGCCGAGCAGCGTCACCGTGACGACGGCGGCGCACGTGGCGGTGCGTCGCAATCCGTTCACTGCGGTGTTCCTTCCGACTGCAGGGACCCCGCTCGCCGCCGAGGGATCAGGGTTTCCGAAGCGGCCGCGGAGCTGAGCTGGAAGGTAGGCAGGGCCTTGCCGCCGGGCACAGGCCCAGGACGGGCAGGTTCGCGCCAGTGCCGTGTTCCCGCCACGGCCACTGCGCCGGACGGTCGCTCCGGTGCGACCGAATGGTCCAGTGGTGAACAATGCGTCGGTGTTCGAACACCTGGGCGTGACGCCGGAGCAGTCGAGGGTCTACGAGGTGCTGGTCCGGGTCGGCACCTGCACCGTCGACGAGATCGCCGCCGAGCTGCCGGACCTGGCCGCGGGTCCGGTCGTGGAGTCGTTGGCGGCACTGGGTCTGGTGCAGCGCCGCTCCGGCGACCCGGCGGTGTGGCAGGCCGTCGCGCCGGACCTGGCCGTGGAGATGCTCATCGCCGCGCGCGAGGACGGTCACCGGCGCGCGCGGGCCGAGGCGCTGCCGTTGATGGAGCTGTACCTGCGCGGCCGCGACGAGCAGCACCAGGACGACAGCGGGATGGTCGAGGTCGTCACCGGGGCGGGCGCGGTGCGCGACCTGTGGGTGACGCTGCTCGCGGGTGCCCGCACCGAGGTGTGCGTGCTGGACCAGCCGCCCTACGTCTCGCCGCCGGAGGACCACGTCGCCCTGGAGGTCGACACGCGCGCCCGGCAGGTCCAGTGGCGGGTCATCTACGACCGGTCCAGCGTCGAGCTGCCCGGCAGGCTGGCCGAGATCGTGCACCTGGTGGCGGCGGGGGAGCGGGCCAGGGTCACGCCGACGCTGCCGTTCAAGCTGGGGCTGGTCGACGCCCGCGTGGCCGTGCTGCCGATCGCGTCCGACGGCGTGGTGGACAAGGTGCTGCTGATCAGGCCGTCGGCGCTGCTCGACGTGCTGATCTCCACGTTCGACCTGTACTGGGACCGGGGGATCCCGTTCACACCGCGGTCGGTGGCGGGCGGCGCGGCCGACGAGGTCGCCGACCCGCAGCTGCTGGCGCTGCTCGCGGCCGGGCTGACCGACGAGAGCATCGCCCGGCAGCTGGGCCTGGCGCCGCGCACGGTGCAGCGCCGCGTCCGGCAGCTGATGGACCGCTCCGGCGCGCAGACCCGGTTCCAGGCGGGCGTGCAGGCGATGCGCCGCGGCTGGTTGTGATCACTCCGCGTAGTCACCCCGTGGGGCTCACCGACCCGGTCACGGTGCCCGGAGGGCGACCCCCCACCCTGCCTGACCTCCTGACATGACACGCCGCATGTCACTCGATGGTGGTCACCCGCATGACACACGGGTCCGCGTTCGGTCACGATGACGGCCTCATGCCCGTCACCCTGGAGTTCCTCGCCGGGGTCGCGCTGGTCCTCGTCGGATGCCCTCCGACGGGGATGGGCGACCCCGAGGCCGCCGCGCTGCGGTCGGCACTCGACGCCGCGTCGGACGCCGACGCCGTCGTCCTGCACGGCGGCGACGGCGCGTTCCTCCCCGGCGTCGAACTGACCCGGCTCGCGCGGACGACGGTGGCCGAGCTGCGGGCCCGCGCGGAGCTGTTCCGCCGGCTCTGCGAGGCGGTCGCGCTGCTGCCGGTCCCGGTGGTCGCGGCCATCGGCGGCCACGCCTTCGGCGGCGGGTGCGCGGTCGCGCTGGCGTGCGACGCGCGGGTGCTCGTAGCCGGTGGGAGCCTCGTGCGCGTGACGGCCGCCGACGTCGACCGGGCGGTGCTGACCGGCCGCCGGGTGGGCGCGGCGGAGGCGTTGCGGACCGGGTTGGTGGACCAGGTGGTGTCGCCTTGCGCGCTGCTTGCGTCGGCGCGCGACCTGGCGCTCAGCCACGCGGCAGACAAACCGCGCAAGCGTGTGCAAGAGTACGCAAGACTGCGTTAATCGCTGTCGTATACTTGCTGGATGGTGCAGCGACGGTTGGCGGAAGTGGCCGCGAAGGTCGGCGTGAGCGAGGCGACCGTGAGCCGCGTGCTCAACGGCAAGCCGGGTGTCTCCGACGCCACCCGTTCGGCCGTGCTCACGGCCCTCGACGTGCTCGGCTACGAGCGTCCGACCCAGCTGCGCGGCGAGCGCGCCCGGCTGGTCGGGCTGGTGCTCCCCGAGCTGCAGAACCCGATCTTCCCGGCGTTCGCCGACGTGGTCGGCAACGCGCTCGCCCAACGCGGCTTCACCCCCGTGCTGTGCACCCGCACGGCGGGCGGCGTGTCCGAGGCCGACTACCTGGAACTGCTGCTCGAGCAGCACGTCTCCGGTGTCGTGTTCGCGGGCGGCCAGTACGCCCAGGCCGACGCCCCGCACGAGCACTACCGCCAGATGACCCGCCGCAAGCTGCCCGCCGTCCTGGTCAACGCCGCCGTCGAGGACCTCGGTTTCCCGCGCGTCTCCTGCGACGACGCGGTCGCCGTCGAACAGGCCTTCGGCCACCTCGTGTCACTGGGCCACGAACGCATCGGCGCGGTCCTCGGCCCGCCCGACCACGTGCCCTCGCAGCGCAAGCTCGCGGCCCTGCGGGTCTGCGCCGAACGGGCGAACCTGGAGCTCTTGCACGACTTCGTCGAGCACACCATGTTCTCCCTCGAGGGCGGCCAGGCCGCCGCCACCCGCCTGCTGCAGCGCGGCGTCACCGGCATCGTCTGCGCCAGCGACCCGCTTGCGCTCGGTGCCGTGCGCGCGGTCCGCCGCCAGGGCAAGCGGATCCCGCAGGACGTGTCGGTCGTCGGCTACGACGACTCGGCGTTCATGAACTGCACCGAGCCCCCGCTCACGACGGTCCGCCAGCCCATCGAGGCGATGGGCAGGGCGGCGGTGGAGCTGCTGGCCAACCAGATCTCCGGCGCGCAGGTGCCCGACGAGGAACTGCTGTTCGAGCCGGAGCTCGTGGTGCGCGCCTCGACCGGTCCCGCGCCCCGGTAGCACCCCGCGGCGTCCGACCGCGAACACCGGGCTGACCGCTCCGGTCAGGTCGGACGCGAGCGCCGGGACGACGCCTGTGCGGGCGACTCCTCGTCGACCGGACCGCTGGCCCGCACCCAGTTCGCCACACCCCGAAGGGGCGAGTCGACCACGGCTCGCCCCTTCGGCGCGTCCGCACCACCGTGGCAAATGTCAGCATCTTGCGAAATATCGTAGACATCTTGCGGACTCCGGCTCGTCACGCTTATGGTGTGCGCCACACAAGCCGTCGCCGATCCGCCGCCGAGAGTCACCTCCGACTTCCGGTCAGATCCCGCGCACCCTCGTCGAGAAGGGTCCCCACCGATGAAGACATCAACGGTCCGCAGAGCCGCAGGCCTGTTGCTGGTCAGCAGCCTCGGCCTGGCCACCGTCGCGTGCTCGTCCGGCACGTCCGACAGCTCGTCCACCGGCGGGAAGGTGGCGTTGTCGATCAACGGCCAGCCGCCGCAGACCCAGGCGTTCGACCGGAAGATCTTCGACGAGGACGTCGCGGAGTTCGAGGCGGCGAACCCGGACATCGACCTCCAGCCGCACGAGGGGTTCATGGACCCCAAGACGTTCTCCGCGAAGCTCGCGGGCGGGCAGCTGGAGGACGTGTTCTACGCGTACTTCACCGACCCGGCGAACCTGATCGCGCGCCGCCAGGCGGCCGACATCACCGAGTACGTCAAGGACATGCCGCACTACGGGGACATCCAGCAGAACCTCAAGGACGTGTTCTCGGCCGACGGCAAGGTCTACGGCGTGCCGACGGCGAACTACTCGATGGGCCTGCTCTACAGCCGGGCGCTGTTCACCAAGGCCGGTCTGAACCCGGACTCCCCGCCGAAGACGTGGGACGAGGTCGCGGTGGCGGCCAAGAAGATCACCGACCTCGGCGGCGGGACGGTCGGCTTCGCGGAGTACAGCAAGAGCAACCAGGGCGGCTGGCACTTCACCACCTGGATGTACTCGCAGGGCGGGCAGATCGCGCGCAAGGACGGCGACAAGTGGGTCGCGGACTTCGACAACGACAAGGGCAAGGCCGTGCTGAACCACCTCAAGAAGATGAGGTGGGAGGACAACAGCATGGGCGAGAAGCAGCTCCTCGAGCTCGCCGACGTGCAGCAGATGATGGGCGCGGGCCAGCTCGGCATGTACCTGGCCGCGCCGGACAACGTGCCCACGCTGGTCAACCAGTTCAAGGGCAAGTACGAGGACTACGGCCTGGCGGGCATCCCGGACGGCAAGGGCACGCTGATCGGCGGCGAGGGCTACATGCTCAACCCGAAGGCCACGCCCGAGAAGATCAAGGCCGGTCTGAAGTGGGTGCAGTGGAAGTACCTGAACCCGGACCGCATCGAGAAGAACCTCCAGCGCTACAAGGCGGACGGCCAGCCCATCGGCCTGCCGGTCCCGCCCGTCGCCGACATCTGGACCGGCGCCACGCGGGACAAGCAGAACCAGCTGAAGGACGCCGGCGCGACCGTGCCGGTGGTGAACTTCAAGGCCTACGTGGACTCCTTCGAGAGCATCAAGGGCGCCATCGAGCCGCCGAACGCGCAGCAGGTCTACGCGATCCTCGACAACGTGATGCAGGCGGTGCTCACCAACAAGGACGCGGACGTCGACCAGCTGCTGTCCGACGCCGAGGCCAAGGTGAACCCGGTGCTGGCACAGGTGAAGTGATGTCCTCGTCCACGCTGCTCCGCCCTGCCGGAGCACCCGCCCCGGACGCCACCCGGCGTCCGGGGCGGGCCCCCGGACGGCTCCGCCGCCGGATCGTGGAGAACCTGACCGCGTACGGGTTCCTCTGCGCCGCGCTGCTCTGCTTCGCGCTGTTCTCCTGGTACCCCATCGTCCGCGGTGTCCTGCTGGCCTTCCAGCAGGTCAACTTCATCACCGACCCGGTGTGGGTCGGCTGGGACAACTTCGAGCTGCTGTTCGCCGACCCGCTGTTCTGGGACGCGTGGCGCAACACCCTGCTGTTCACCGGGCTCGCGCTGGTGTTCGGCTTCTTCGTCCCGTTCCTGATCGCGGTGCTGCTCAACGAGCTCCGGCACGCGAAGGGGTACTTCCGGCTGGTCGTGTACCTGCCGGTGATGCTCCCGCCGGTGGTCGCGGCGCTGCTGTGGAAGTGGTTCTACGACCCCGGTCCCGGCCTGTTCAACTCGCTGCTGCGCGCGGTCGGGATCGACGGGCCGCACTGGCTCGACGACAGCAGCACCTCGTTGCTGTCGCTGGTGCTGGTGGCCACGTGGTCGAACCTGGGCTCGGCGACGCTGATCTACCTGGCGGCGCTGCAGACCATCCCCGGCGAGCTGTACGAGGCGGCCGAGCTGGACGGCGCGAACGTGGTGCAGCGCATGCGGCACGTGACGATCCCGCAGACCCGGTTCGTGCTGCTGGTGCTGCTGCTGCTCCAGGTCGTGGCGACGATGCAGATCTTCACCGAGCCCTACATCATGACCGGCGGCGGGCCGGACGACTCGACCGTCACCGTGCTGCTGCTGCTCTACCGCTACGCCTTCGTCTACAACGACTTCGGCACGGCGAGCGCGCTCAGCACGCTGCTGCTCCTGGTCCTGTCGGTCTTCTCGTTCGCCTACCTGCGCGTGACCCGGAAGGCGGAGGCATGAGCGACCGAGCCGTCAGGACGCTGTTCTCCGGCAACCGCGAGGGGATCGGCTACAAGATCGCGTTCACGGTGACGTTCGTCGTGTTCACGGCGGCGTTCGTGCTCCCGTTCCTGTGGCTGGTGATGGGCGCGATGAAACCCGCGGTGGAGCTGGCGCAGGTGCCGCCGACGATCCTGCCGAGGACCTGGCACCCCGGCAACTACACCGAGGCCTGGCATCTGATGGACCTGGGGAAGTACTTCCTCAACACCGTCGTCGTCGTGGCGGGCGCGTGGGCGGTGCAGCTGCTGGTCGACGTGCCCGCGGCGTACGCGCTGTCCAAGCTGCGCCCGGTGCTGGGCAACGGGGTGCTGGCGCTGATGCTGGTCACGCTGATGCTGCCGCCGTCGACCCTGCTGGTCCCGATGTACCTGACCATCACGGACCTGCCGGTCCTCGGGGTCAACCTGGTCAACAACCCAGCCGCGATCTGGCTGCCCGCGGCGGCCAACGCGTTCAACATCTACCTCCTCAAGAGGTTCTTCGACCAGATCCCGACCGAGCTGCTCGACGCGGCGCGGATGGACGGGGCGGGAGCGGTGACCGTGCTGTGGCGGGTCGTGCTGCCGATGGCGCGCCCGATCCTGGCCGTGGTCTCGATCCTGTCGGTGGTGGCCGCCTGGAAGGACTTCATCTGGCCGCTGCTGGTGTTCTCCGACCCGGCGCTGCAGACGCTCAGCGTGGCGTTGCAGCGCTTCGCGCCCGACACCCCGATCAACCTGCTGCTGGCCGGGCTGGTGCTCGCCGCCCTGCCGATGATCGCCGTTTTCCTTGCGTTCCAACGGCACATCCTGGCCGGCCTCACAGCGGGAAGCGTCAAGGGCTGACCCATTCCACGAGAAGGGCATTGAAGTGGCCGAAGCGAAGACGACCACGACCACGCGTTGGTGGCGCGGGGCGGCGATCTACCAGGTGTACGTCCGGAGTTTCGCGGACGGCAACGGCGACGGGGTCGGTGACCTCCAGGGCCTGCTGCGCAAGCTGCCCTACATCGCCGAACTGGGCATCGACGCGATCTGGCTCAACCCGTGGTACCCGTCGCCGATGGCGGACGGCGGCTACGACGTGGCCGACTACCGGGCCATCGAGCCGCTGTTCGGCTCCCTGGTGGAGGCCGAGAAGCTGATCGACGAGGCGCACGCCCTCGGGATCAAGATCATCATCGACATCGTGCCCAACCACTGCTCCGACCAGCACCCCTGGTTCCTCCAGGCCATCGCCGAAGGTCCGGACAGCCCGGTGCGGGAGCTGTTCTGGTTCAAGCCGGGCAAGGGTGAGGACGGCTCCGAGCCGCCCAACGACTGGCAGTCCCGGTTCGGCGGCCCGGCGTGGACCCGCACCACGAACCCGGACGGCACCGCGGGCGACTGGTACCTGCACCTCTACAGCCCCGAGCAGCCGGACTTCAACTGGACCAACCGCAGGGTGCACGACGAGTTCGAGGACATCCTGCGGTTCTGGCTCGACCGCGGCGTCGACGGCTTCCGCATCGACGTCGCCGACGGCCTGGTGAAGGAGGACGGCCTGCCGGACCTCAACGGGGAGACCCCGGAGCCGCTGCCCTTCTCCGACCAGGACGGCGTCCACGAGATCTACCGGCACTGGCGGCGCGTCGCCGACGAGTACCCCGGCGAGCGGATCTTCGTCGGCGAGATGTGGCTGCCCGACCCCGAGCGCTTCGCCCGCTACCTGCGCGCGGACGAGCTGCACTCGGCGTTCAACTTCGACTTCCTCGGCTGCCCGTGGGAGGCCTCCGCGCTGCGCGGGGTCATCGACGACACCCTCGCCGCGCACGCCCCGGTCGGCGCCCCGCCCACCTGGGTGCTGTCCAACCACGACGTCACCCGGCACGTCACCCGCTACGGCCGCGCGGACACCTCGTTCGACTTCGGCGACCGCCAGCACCTGGCGCCGACCGACTTCGACCTGGGCACCCGGCGGGCCCGCGCGGCGGCGCTGCTGACCACGTCGCTGCCCGGCGGCGTGTACGTCTACCAGGGCGAGGAACTCGGCCTCTGGGAGGTGGAGAACCTCGCCGACGAGCTGCGCGAGGACCCGGTCTGGGTGCGGTCCGGCCACACCGACCGCGGTCGCGACGGCTGCCGCATCCCGATCCCGTGGGGCGGCGCCGAACCGCCGTTCCGGTTCGGCGACGGCACGGCGTGGCTGCCGCAGCCCGAGGAGTGGAGCGACTTCACCGCCGAGGTCGAGGCCGCCGACCCGGAGTCGATGCTCTCCCTCTACCGCAACGCACTCCGGCTGCGCCGCAGCGAGGAGGCGCTCGGCGACGGCGACCTCACGTGGCTGGACCTCGGTCCCGGCGTGCTCGCCTTCACCCGCTCACCGGGCTTCGCGTGCGTGGTCAACCTGTCGTCGGCGCCGATCCCCCTGCCGGAGCACGACAGCGTGCTGCTCACCAGCGCTCCCCTCGTCGACGGCGACCTGCCGTCCGACACCGCCGCCTGGCTCCGGCTGAGCTGATCCCGAGGAGGACAACGATGTCGTCGCGCCTGAGACCCGTGCACGGGTAAGCCGCAGCGCGCGCCCACCGGTGGTCGCCACGACCACCGGTGGGCCCGGCACCACCCGCCCGGCGTCCGGCCGGGTCTTGACCCCCTGCGCTCGTCCCCCTGCTTGGAGCCGTCGATGTCTCCTGTCCGCAGCACAGCCCTGCCCTTGGCGCTGGCGCTGGTCGCCGCGTCCGCGATCGGCGGGCTGGTCTACTCCGCCGCGCCCCGCGAGGCACCACCGCTGACCCTCACCGCGGGCGGCAACGGCGCGTCCGTGCCGTTCACCGAGTACGAGGCCGAGTCCGCGGCCACGAACGGCGCGAAGATCGGCCCCGACTACACCCAGGGCACGCTCCCGTCGGAGGCCTCCGGTCGCCAGGCGGTCACCCTGTCCGGTCAGGGCAAGTACGTCGAGTTCACCCTCACCAAGCCCGCCAACTCGATCGTCCTGCGCTACAGCGTCCCCGACGGCAGCCAGGGCACGGTCTCCGTCCAGGTCAACGGCACCAAGGTGCGCGACCTCGCGGTGACCTCGAAGTACAGCTGGCTGACCGCCCCGTGGATCGCGGGCGCCAAGGAGCACCACTTCTACGACGAGTCGCGGGCGCTGCTCGGCCGGGACGCGGTCGCGGGCGACCGGGTGCGCGTCCAGCTCGACGCGGGCAACGTCACCACCGCCACCGTCGACCTCGCCGACTTCGAGCAGGTCGCCGGTGCCGCGGGCCAGCCCGCTAACTCGTTGTCCGTCACCGCTTACGGCGCCACGCCCAACGACGGCGGCGACGACGCGAACGCGTTCGTCAACGCCATCAACGCGGCCAAGTCGCAGGGCCGCGAGGTGTGGGTGCCGCCGGGCACGTTCGACATCGGCCGAGGCCTGGCGATCGACCAGGTCACCATCCGCGGCGCGGGCGCGTGGCACTCGGTGCTGCACAGCAACAACCCGTTCCTCAACAACGGCCAGGTGCAGGGGAGCATCAAGCTCTACGACTTCGCCGTCATGGGCGAGGTCACCCAGCGCGTGGACAACAACCCGGACAACGCCTACCACGGCCCGCTGGGCAGCGGCTCGGTCATCTCCGGCCTGTGGATGCAGCACCTCAAGTGCGGCATCTGGACGATGAACGGCACCACGAACGGCGCGGTGATCGAGAACAACCGCTTCCTCGACCTCGCCGCCGACGGCCTCAACTTCAACGGCCGGGTGACCGACTCGGTGGTGCGCAACAACTTCCTGCGCAACACCGGCGACGACTCGCTGGCCATGTGGTCGCTGGGCGCGGACGTGCGGGACTCGTTCACCGACAACACGATCGTCCAGCCCAACCTGGCCAACGGCATCGCGATCTACGGCGGCACCGACATCTCGGTGCGCGGCAACCTGATCCGCGACACCAACGCGCTGGGCGGCGGCATCGCCATCTCCAACCAGGCGTTCGTCTACGACGGCTCGTTCTCGCCGCTGGCGGGCACCACGACGGTCGCGCAGAACACCATGGTCCGCACCGGGGCGATCAACCCCAACTGGGGCCACCCGATGAGCGCGATCCGGTTCGACTCCTACGACTTCCCGATCACCTCGCCGGTCAGCGTGACCGACAACCGGTTCGTCGACAGCCCGTACAGCGCGCTCCAGTTCGTGTCCGGCGGCGGCACCGGCAAACCGATCACCGGTGTCACCGTCGACGGCGCGTCCGTCGAGGGCGTCGGCACGGTGGTGCTCCAGGTGGAGGCGCCGGGGTCGGGCCGGTTCTCCAACGTCGTGGCCTCGCGCGTGGGCACCCGCGGCTTCTACAACTGCGTCTACCCGTCGAGCGCGGGCACGTTCGCGATCACCCGCGGCAGCGGCAACTCCGGCTGGGACAGCCAGTGGACCGACTGCGGCAGCTGGCCCCCGCGCAACGCGGGCGACACGACGACCCCGCCGACCACCACACCGCCGCAGACCGGCAACGTCGCGCGCGGCAGGCCTGCCGGTGCCAGCAGCCAGATCGGCGAGTACCCGTCGTCCAACACCACCGACGGCAACGCCTCCTCCTACTGGGAGAGCGCCAACAACTCGTTCCCGCAGACGCTCACCGTCGACCTCGGCGCGTCGACCTCCGTGCGGCGGCTGGTGCTGAAGCTGCCGCCCGCCACGGCGTGGGGCGCGCGCACCCAGACGTTCAGCGTGCTCTCCAGCGGTGACGGCGGGAGCTTCACCCAGGTGCTCGCGTCCGCCGGCTACCGGTTCGACCCGGCCACCGGCAACCAGGTGACCGTCGCCGTCACCGCGAACCAGCGCTACCTGCGGCTGAGCTTCACCGGGAACACGGGCTGGCCCGCCGGGCAGCTCTCCGAGCTCGAGGCCTACACCTCCTAGGAAGGGCCCGTCCCATGCGAACCGAGTCACCCCTGCGCAGGCCGCTCGCGCTCAGCGCGGCCGCGCTGTCCGCGGCGGTGGTGACGGCGCTGGTCGTCGTCGCCTCGCCCGAGTCCGCCTCCGGCCAGGTCGCCGCGGCGGCCGCGTACACCTCCCCGTTCGACATCGCGGGCCGGGGCGCCACCGTCCCGTTCACCGAGCAGGAGGCCGAGTCCGCCGCCACCAACGGCACGAAGATCGGCCCCGGCCGCAGGCAGAGCACCCTGGAGGGCGAGGCGTCCGGTCGCCAGGCGGTCACGTTGTCCGGTCAGGGCAAGTACGTCGAGTTCACCCTCACCAAGCCCGCCAACTCGATCGACATCCGCTACAGCGTCCCGGACGGCAACGGGGGAGCGGGCATCACCGCGCCGCTGTCGCTGTACCTGGAGGGTGCCAAGGCGAGCAGCCTCACGCTCACCTCCAAGTACTCCTGGCGCTACGGCAGCTACCCGTACGCGAACGACCCCGGCCAGGGCAAGCCGCACCACATGTACGACTCGACCAGGGCCCTGTTCGGCCGCACCCTGGCCGCGGGCGCCAAGGTGCGGCTCCAGGTCGACAGCGGCGACAACGCGCCGTCGTACACGATCGACCTCGCCGACTTCGAACTGGTCGCCCAGCCCGCGACCAGGCCCGCCAACTCCGTGTCGG
Source organism: Umezawaea tangerina (assembly GCF_003002815.1). Classification (GTDB taxonomy): domain Bacteria; phylum Actinomycetota; class Actinomycetes; order Mycobacteriales; family Pseudonocardiaceae; genus Umezawaea; species Umezawaea tangerina. The sequence continues at coordinate 165,929 of NZ_PVTF01000016.1, forward strand.
TGACCGAGCACGGCGCCGTGGCGGGCGACTCCGGTGACGACAGCGACGCGTTCGTCGCCGCCGTGGCCGCCGCGAAGGCCGCGGGCAAGGAGGTCTGGATCCCGGCCGGGACCTTCACGGTCACCCGGCACATCACCGTCGACCAGGTGACTGTGCGCGGTGCGGGCCACTGGCACAGCGTCGTGCGCGGCAACCGCGTCGGCTTCTACGGCCTCGGCGAGCCCTCCAGCTGCGGTGTCGGCGGCAACAGCGGCCGCAGCGGCAAGGTGGAGCTGCGCGACTTCGCCATCATCGGCGAGGTCACCACCCGCGAGGACTGCGACCAGGTCAACGCCATCGGCGGCGCGCTGGGCGGCGGCTCGGTCGTGTCCGGCATGCTCCTGCAGCACACCAAGGTCGGCCTCTGGCTCGACGGGCCGTTCGACGGGCTCACGGTCAGCGGCAACAAGGTGGTCGACCAGCTCGCCGACGGCATGAACCTGCACCAGGGCATCAGCGGCGTGCTGATCGAGAACAACCTGTTCCGCAACATCAGCGACGACGGCATCGCGTTGTGGTCCGAGCACGACGCCGACCACCACAACACGATCCGGCACAACACCGTCGTCGTGCCCATGAAGGCCAACGGCATCGCGATCTACGGCGGCCACGACAACACCGCCACCGACAACGTCGTCGCCGACACCCAGGACCAGGGCGGCGGCATCCACGTCGGCAACCGCTTCCAGTCCGTGCCGCTGGCGGGCACCACCACCCTGTCCCGCAACACCACCCTGCGCGCCGGCGTGCTCGACTCCAACTGGCAGTTCGGCGTCGGGGCCCTGTGGTTCGACGCCCGCGACGGGGCGATGTCGGGGCGGATCGACGTGACGGACACCGACCTGGTCGACTCCAACTACGAGGCGATCCAGTTCATCAACGGCACCATCACCAACGTGTTCTTCAGCGGCGTGCGCATCATCGGCGCGGGCACCTTCGCCCTCCAGCTCCAGTCACCGGGCGCCGCGTCGTTCACCAACGTCACCGCCACCGGGCTGGGCAACGCGGGCACGTACAACTGCATGGGCGGCACCTCGTTCGCCATCACCCGCGGCACCGGCAACACCGGCTGGGACAACACCTACTGCGGCTCCTGGCCCGACCCCGTCCACACCGACCCGACCACCCCACCCACCACTACGACGACCACAACGACCACCACCACCCCACCTCCCGACCCCACCGGCAACGCGGCCCGCGGCAAACCCACCACCGCCACCAGCCAAACCGGCGGCTTCCCCACGTCCAACACCACCGACGGCAACCAGAGCTCCTACTGGGAGAGCACCAACGGCTCCTTCCCCCAATCCCTCACCGTCGACCTCGGCTCACCCCTTCAGATCAGCCGAGTCACCCTCAAACTTCCCCCCGCCACCGCCTGGACCACCCGCGCCCAAACCCTCACCATCCAATCCAGCACCAACGGCTCCACCTACCAAACCCTCGCCCCCTCCACCGACTACCGCTTCGACCCGACCACCGGCAACACCGCCACCACCACCTTCACCCCAACCCAAGCCAGGTACGTCCGCCTGACCATCACCGCCAACACCGGCTGGCCCGCAGCCCAGATCAGCGAGTTCGAGGTCTACAACAGCTAGCCAGCCACCCACACCCACCAACGACGCTGGAACCAACACACAAGCCGCCCAGCAACGCTGGAAGCGAGCGCCCCGCCCAGCGACGCTGGAAGCAGCCGACAAGCGGCCCACGACGCTGGAAGCGAGCATGCTCGTCCGCTCGTGCGGTCGGCTTGACTTGGGGTTTTTGGGCTTAGACTTGCGGCGGCGGGCAGGCTCTACCACCTGCCCTTTTTCGCCCGACGAAGCCCAAAAAAGGGGCCCCAAGTCAAGCCGACCGCACCTGGGTCCGCTGTAGCGACACCCCCGGAGACCGCGGCACCGACACCGGGCGACACACCCCGCCCCACCCACACCGGGCGACCCACGACGACGACCACACCCGGCAACCCACACACACACACCAACACCAAGCCCCGGGCCCCCGAGCCTCGACCTCCTCGGGGGCCCGGCCCATGCCCACCCCACAACCCAAAAACCACCCCTTTAAACAACCCCCCTAACGCTGACCCCACAACCGTGACCGTTCGGTCATTGGTTCGTTACCCTCCCCCCACCACCCCATCCCCCCTCACCCGCCCTGCCCAGGCCCTATCCAGCATCCGACCCCCACCCCCGTACCCCCATCAGCACCATCCCTCCCCCAGGGATTCGGGCATGCTTTCCGTACCGAACGGGCAAAGATTTGGTAATAGGGGTCGAAATAGGGGTGTTTCGGCTGGCCAAACGGGCCGGAATCGGGCATCTTCACACGTGCTGTGTCGCTGGCCACACTGTTTCACCGGTGTTAAACCTATGGGCAGCCCGAACGGGCATCATCAGTCCGAGCGGGCAGGAGGATGTGCATGCAGGCAGAAGAGCGTCAGCGCCGCATTCTCGCCCGTGCTCGGGCCGACGGACGGGTCGACGTCGTCGACATCGCCGCCGAGCTCGGCGTGGCGCCGGAGACGGTCCGCAGGGACCTGAGGCTCCTCGACGACCACGGTCTGGTCCGCCGGACGCACGGTGGCGCCTTCCCCGTGGAGAGCGCGGGGTTCGAGACGGGACTCGCGTTCCGGTCGGCTTCGATGGTGCCGGAGAAGAGGCGCATAGCCAAGGCGGCGGCGGACAGGCTCGCCGACGCCGAGACGGTGTTCGTGGACGAGGGTTTCACCCCGCAGCTGGTGGCGGAGTCCCTTCCCACGACGCATCCGTTGACAGTCGTCACGGCGTCGCTGCCCACGGCGGCGGCGTTGTCCGGGACGCCCTCGGTCACGGTTCTCCTGCTGGGCGGTCGCGTTCGCGGCCGCACACTGGCCACTGTGGACCACTGGGCGATCCGGATGCTCAGCGAGATGGTGATCGACCTGGCCTACATCGGGTCGAACGGCATCTCCCGCGAGCACGGTCTGACCACACCGGACCCCGTTGTCGGTGCGGTCAAGGCACAAGCGGTGCAGGTATCGCGGCGGAAGATCTTCGTCGGTGTCCACACCAAGTTCGGCGTGGCGAGCTTCAACCGGTTCGCCGCGATCTCGGATCTCGAAGCGATCATCACGGATTCCGGGCTACCCGCGGCCGAGGGACACCGCTACGCCGCGCTGGGTCCGAAAGTTGTCAGAACCTGATCACAGTTCCCCCGAGTGGTGCACCACGATCTCCACGACGTGGTGACCTGGCTGCTCGACGCCCTCATCCAGGGCAAGAATCGGTTAGATGGGAAGGAAAGACGATGACGTCATTCAGTTCTCGCCGCGTCGCCCAAGTGGCGGCAGCCGCGCTGGTGGCAGTCGGGGTCACGGCGTGCAGTGGCGCCGGTGGGGGTGGTTCCACAGCGGACGGTTCGTCCATCAACGTGCTGATGGTCAACAACCCGCAGATGCAGGACCTCCAGAAGCTCACGGCCGACAACTTCACCAAGCAGAGCGGCATCAAGGTGAACTTCACCGTGCTGCCCGAGAACGACGTCCGCGACAAGATCAGCCAGGACTTCTCCAGCCAGGCCGGTCAGTACGACGTCGCGACGATCAGCAACTACGAGACGCCCATCTACGCCAAGAACAACTGGCTCACGCCGCTGGACGACTTCATCGCGAAGGACAGCGCGTTCGACCAGAACGACGTGCTGGAGCCGATCCGGCAGGCGCTCACCGCGGCGGACGGCAAGGTCTACGCCGAGCCGTTCTACGGCGAGTCGTCCTTCCTGATGTACCGCAAGGACGTCTTCGACGCCAAGAACCTCACGATGCCGGAGAAGCCGACCTGGCAGCAGGTCGCCGACCTCGCGGCCCAGGTGGACGGTGCCGAGCCGGGCATGAAGGGCATCTGCCTGCGCGGCCAGCCGGGCTGGGGCCAGGTCATGGCGCCGCTGACCACCGTGGTCAACACCTTCGGCGGCACCTGGTTCACCAAGGACTGGCAGGCGCAGGTCAACGCGCCGGAGTTCAAGGAGGCCACCAAGTTCTACGTGGACCTGGTCCGCGCGCACGGTGAGGCCGGTGCCCCGCAGGCCGGGTTCGCCGAGTGCCTGAACAACATGACGCAGGGCAAGGTCGCGATGTGGTACGACGCGACCGTCGCCGCGGGTCTCCTGGAGGCCAACGACTCCCCGGTCAAGGGCAAGCTCGCCTTCGCGCAGGCCCCCGTCGTGAAGACCGAGTCCTCGCAGTGGCTGTTCAGCTGGGCGTTCGGCATCCAGAAGGCCAGCAAGAAGCAGGACGCGGCCTGGAAGTTCATGTCCTGGGCGTCCGGCAAGGACTACGAGAAGCTGGTCGGCTCGTCCCTCGGCTGGTCCAAGGTCCCGGACGGCAAGCGCTCGTCCACCTACCAGAACCCGGACTACCTGGCGGCGGGCAGCTCGTTCGCGAAGCAGGCAGAGGCGGCCATCAAGGGCGCCAAGCCGAACGACCCCGGTGTGCAGCCCAGGCCCGCGAGCGGCATCCAGTTCGTCGGCATCCCCGAGTTCACCGACCTCGGAACCCAGGTGTCGCAGCAGATCAGCTCCGCCATCGCCGGTTCGACGTCCGTCGACGACGCCCTGACCGCGGGACAGGCACTCGCGGAGAAGGTCGCCGAGAAGTACCGCGCCAAGTAGCAGGGAGCCCTCGATGAGCCTCGACACGGCCCCACCACCAGCACGGCAGCAGCGGCGGGCGACCCCGCCCGCTCCGAAGGGTCCCAGCGCGGCAGCGCGCTGGGCCCGTCGGGCCCCCCTCCTCCCAGCGCTGATCTTCACCATCATCGTGACCCAGCTGCCCTTCGTGGCGACGCTGATCATCTCGGTGCTGCGCTGGAACTCGCTCGACCCCGACAACCGCGGTTTCGCCGGGTTCGACAACTACGCGGCGGTGTTCACCGACGCGAACCTCAGATCGTCGATCGTCACGACGGTCATCCTCACCGTCGTGGTCGTGGTGGTCTGCCTGGTCCTCGGTCTGGGTCTGGCCCTGTTGCTGGACCAGAAGTTCCGGGGTCGCGGACTCGTCCGCACGATGCTCATCGCACCGTTCCTGGTCGTTCCGGTGGCCGCCGCGCTGTTGTGGAAGCACGCCCTCTACAACCCCGAGTACGGCCTGTTCAACGGCGCGATCACCTGGCTGTGGAGCCTGTTCGGGGCCGACCGCCCACCCCAGCCGGAGTGGATCAGCGACATGCCGCTGGTCGCCGTCGAGGCGGCGCTGGTGTGGCAGTGGACCCCGTTCATGATGCTGATCCTGCTGGCGGGTCTGCAGAGCAGGCCGATGGACGTGGTCGAGGCCGCGCGCATCGACGGTGCGACGCCGTGGCAGATCTTCCGGTACCTGACGTTCCCGCACCTGCGCCAGTACCTGGAGCTCGGCGGTCTGCTCGGGTCGATCTACATCGTGCAGAACTTCGACGCGGTCTTCACCATCACCTCGGGTGGTCTGGGCACGGCGAACCTGCCGTACACGATCTACCAGACCTTCTACCAGGCGCACGACTACGGACAGGCGTCCGCGGCGGGTGTCGTGGTGGTCATCGGGTCGCTCATCATCGCGAACTTCGCGTTGCGAGTGGTGTCGTCCCTGCTGAAGGACGAGGTGAAGTGATGCGCAGGCTGGTAGGCGTGGTCGCCTGGTTCTCGGCGATCCTGTTCTTCGCGCCGGTGGCGTGGATGGTGCTGACCTCGCTGCACAGCGAGCCGGACGCCGCCACGAACCCGCCGTCGCTGGGCGCGGGGCTGACCCTGCAGGGGTACGAGGAGTTCTTCGGCGCGTCCACGGGCCAGTCCCCGTGGCCGCCGTTGATCAACTCGTTCAGCGCCAGCATCGGCTCGACGATCATCGTGCTGCTGCTGGCGATCCCGGCGGCGTACGCCCTCTCCATCAAGAAGGTGGAGAAGTGGACGGACGTCATGTTCTTCTTCCTCTCCACCAAGATGCTGCCGGTCGTCGCGGGCCTGCTGCCGATCTACCTGGTCGCGCAGTTCACCGGGATGCTCGACAACATCTCGTTCCTGGTGATCCTGTACACCTCGATGAACCTGCCCATCGCCGTGTGGCTGATGCGCTCGTTCCTCGCCGAGGTGCCACCGGAGATCCTGGAGGCGGCGTCGATCGACGGAGCCGGTCTCATCACGACGCTGCGCCGGGTGGTGGCACCGATCGCCATGCCGGGCATCGCGGCGACCGCGTTGATCTGCTTCATCTTCAGCTGGAACGAGCTGCTGTTCGCCAGGGTGCTCACCGGCGTCGTCGCGGGCACCGCCCCGGTGTTCCTCACGGGCTTCGTCACCAGCCAGGGCCTGTTCCTGGCCAAGGTGTGCGCCGCGGCCACGGTGGTGTCCCTCCCGGTGCTCATCGCCGGGTTCGCCGCCCAGGACAAGCTGGTCCAGGGCTTGTCGCTAGGAGCTGTCAAGTGAAGGCCGTCGTGATCACCGGCATCGGTCAGCTCGAGGTGACCGAGGTCCCCGACCCCAAGGCGGGGCCGCGCGAGGTGGTCGTCGACGTGGCGGCGTGCGGGCTGTGCGGAACGGACCTGCACATCCTGCAGGGCGAGTTCGCGCCGACCCTCCCGGTGATCCCCGGTCACGAGTTCGCCGGTGTGGTCGTGGAGATCGGCAAGGACGTCACCGAGGTGGCGGTCGGCGACCGGGTGGCCGTCGACCCGTCGCTGTACTGCCACGAGTGCCGGATGTGCAGGCTGGGCCGCAACAACCTGTGCGAGCGGTGGAACGCGATCGGCGTGTCCGTCTCCGGTGGAGCCGCGGAGTTCGCGGTGGCACCGGTGGCGAACTGCGTGAAGCTGCCCGACCACGTGCGGACCGAGGACGCGGCGCTGATCGAGCCGCTCTCCTGCGCGGTGCGGGGGTACGACATCCTCCGCTCGCAGCTGGCGAGCCGGGTGCTCATCTACGGCTCGGGCACCATGGGCCTGATGATGCTGCAGCTGGGCAAGCTCACCGGTGCGGCGAGCATCGAGGTGGTCGACATCAACACCGACCGCCTCGCGACGGCGAAGCAGCTGGGCGTCTCGGCCACGGCCACGACGGCGGACGAGCTGGACCGCCCCAAGGGCTGGGACGTCGTGATCGACGCCACCGGCAACGAGCGGGCGATCCAGGACGGCCTCGGCCGGGTCGCGAAGGGCGGCACGTTCCTGCAGTTCGGCGTGTCGGACTACGCGGCGCGGGCGACGATCGAGCCGTACAAGATCTACAACCAGGAGATCACGATCACCGGCTCGATGGCGGTGCTGCACTCGTTCGAACGGGCGGCGGACCTCTTCGCCACCGGTGTGCTGGACCCGAACGTCTTCATCAGCGACCGGCTCCCGCTCGGCGACTACGCGGCGGCCATCGAGCAGTTCAAGGCGGGTGAGGGCAGGAAGATCCAGGTCCTGCCCTGACCTCGGCGGGAGGGGAGTGCCATCCCCTCCGACCGCACCGCGGGAGCCCGTCGACCACTCCGGTCGGCGGGCTCCCGTTCGCGTTGGGGGACAGGGGAAGCGGTCAGGCGGCGTGCTTGCCGCGCTTGCGCTGCCCTCGCATGCTGAACACCACGACACCGCCCGCGGTGAACAGGCAGAGCCCGAACAGCAGGGGCATCGCCACCGAGGCTCCGGTGGTCGGCAGGTTCCGGTCGTCCGCGAGGACCGAGACGTCGCTGCGGGTCGTCGGCGTCGACGTGGGGAACGACGGCGTGCTGCTGGTGGTCGACGTGTCGGAGGTCGTGCCCGCCGGCGTCGTCGTGGAGGTCGACGAGGAACTGCTCGGCGGCGCCTCCGACCCGGTGGACGTCCGCTCGGTCCCCAGCTCCGGCGGTCCGACCAGGCTGACCAGCGGCGGCACCAGGGCGAACGACGTGCTGGTGCGGGCGGTGGTGGTCGTGGTCTCCGCCGCTCCGCTCCCGGCGGGCGGCTCGACGACCACCGGCGGTGCGCTCGTCGTGGTCGTGGTCGTCGTCGTCGAGCTGGACGTCACGACCGGCGGCGGTGGCGGCGGGGGAGTGGTGGTGGTCGTCCGGGTGGTGGTCGTGGTGGTCGACGGGGCGGCCCACGGGAAGCCGAACGACGTCTGCCTGGCCTGAGCGGCCTGCGCGCACGGCGCCTGCTGGACCGTCCGCTCGAACGAGAACCCCTTGTCGCCGGTCCGGTCGTCACCCGCCCGCACGACCACGCGGTACTGGTGCGCCGCGGTGCCCGATCTGCTCCACGCGTTGCGGTAGGACGCCCCGAACGTCCGGTTCTCCAGGGTGTCCGAGCCGTCGGCGACGGCGATCGTGTTCGTCACCCGCGAGTCGTAGTCGCGGACCTCCACGACCAGCACGGCCCGGCCGTCCACGCAGCTCGTCTTCACCGTGGGCGTGTGCGCGTCCGCCGGGTCGACGAACCCGAACCAGACGACGGCGGTCGTGCCGATCAGCGCGAAGGCGCCGAGCGCGCGCCGGGCCACCCGGATGGCCGCGTCGTCCGACCGTGCATGCCGCATGGTGACACTCCTGTCGTGGTCCGTACGGCGGGCATCGCGGACCGCCACTTCTCTGTACGGAGCCACCCCTATGCCTGTTCACGCCAATTGATAGGCCGATCAGGTGAAGGTTGGTCACTGTCCGAAGTGCATCACGGCAGGCCAGGAGTGTCCTGACCGATCAAGTGGGTCTAGTCGGTGCGGCGCCTCCGCCTGCCGTTGAAGAGGATCACGACAACCGCGCTGACCAGGCAAAGGCCGAGCAGCAGCGGGATGGCGACCCCCGCACCGGCGCCCGACAGGTCGCTCTTGCTGCCCAGCGGGATGATCCCGGTGTTCGTCGTCGGCGGTGCCGAGACGTCCGACTCGGTGCCAGACGAGACGGCGGAGCTACTCCCAGTGGGCGTGGTGGTCGTCGTGGTGGTCGTGGTGGGGGCCGCCGACGACGTCGTCGTGGCGGGAACGGAGGGCGCTGGGGGTGCCGAGGGCGCCGCGGCGGGTGGTGGCGTGGCGCAGGCGGCCGTCTTGACCTCCCGCACGAACGACAGCCTGGTGTTGTCCGGCGCCCGGAAGGTCACCAGGAACGTGTGCGGCACCTCCGCGGACCGCGGGAACGACCCCAGGTACTCCTGGCTGAACTCGCGGCTCTCCAGGACGATCGTGCCGTCCTGGACCTTCACCGTGTTCTTCACCTTGCCGTAGCCGCGCAGGATGACCGACAGGACCGCGCCGTCCGCCCCGCACGCCGCCGTCACGTCGGCCGTCTCGGCCGACGCGGGCGCGGCCGTCGCCAGGCACGCGACCGCCGCCGTGGTCGTCACCACGGCGAGGCCGAGCGCCGTGCGGGCGAGGCGGACGAGCTCCATGGGTCACTCCAGTGCGGTCGTCGGGGTCCACTAGGCAATACGGACCGCACCGACCTGCTGTTCACCGGCGGTGCTGGGCCATTCGAGTGAGAGAAAACGGTGTCAACCGCCGAGCCGGGCCATTTCACCAGTTGGGCGATCCACGCGGAGTGCCCCTGGAGTCTTGTCCGCGCGATCGCGGCGTGGCTACGGTTCGCTTCGCCACCACCCGAACCAGCGCGAACGGAGAGCCGCCCCATGGCAGTCCTGTGCTCCCGCCGCCACGTGGACCTCGGGCGCGTCAGCAGCGCCATCTGTCCCGGCCGCTGAGCCCCACCTCCCGCCTCCCCTGAACCCGGCCCGCCTCGGCCGCCGGGTCTCTTCGCCGCACCCCGGCACAAGGACTCCCCATGAGCGTTTCCGCGCGGCCGCTGGCGGCCGTCCCCGACACCGAGGCCGACCCAGCCGCGTTGGGGGTCGTGCCGTCCCGCCACCCGTGGCGGTGGGTCGGCGTCGCCGTCGTGCTGGTGCTGCTGGCCCAGTTCGTCCACGGCCTGGTGACCAACACCGGCTGGGACTGGCCGACGTTCCGGCAGTACTTCACCGCCGACTCGATCCTGCGGGCGGTGGGCGTCACCGTCCAGCTCACCGCGTACGGCACCGTCCTCGGCTTCGCGCTCGGCGTGGTGCTGGCCCTGATGCGGCTGTCGAAGAGCCCGTTCCTCCAGGTGGTCAGCTGGACCTACGTGTGGGCGTTCCGCTCGATCCCGCTGATCGTGCAGCTGCTGTTCTGGTTCAACATCGCCTACCTGTACCAGCGCTTCGACTTCGGCGTCCCGTTCGGACCGTCGTTCGTCTCCTTCGACACCAAGGACCTCATCGGCCCGATGAGCGCCGCCGTCCTCGGGTTGGCGCTGCACCAGGCCGCCTACGCCGCCGAGATCGTGCGGTCGGGCGTCATCTCCGTCGACCACGGCCAGCTCGAGGCCGCCGCAGCGCTCGGCATCCCGCGCCTGCGCCAGTTCCGCAGGATCGTGCTGCCGCAGGCGATGCGCTCGATCCTCCCGAACGCCGCCAACGAGGTCATCAGCCTCTTCAAGGGCACGTCCGTCGTGTCCGTCATGGCGATCGGGGAGCTGTTCTACCAGGCGCAGGTCATCTACGGCCGCAACGCGCGGGTCGTGGCCCTGCTCATGGTCGCCACCGTCTGGTACATCGCGATGACCACGCTGCTGTCCGTCGCGCAGTACTACGTCGAACGCCACTACGCCAAGGGAGCGCTGAGGAACCTGCCACCGACACCGCTGCAACGCGTGCGCGCCCAGTACGCGGTCCTGCGCGCCAAGGTCGCCCGGTGAGCGCCGCGATGGTCGACCTGCGCGGCGTCCACAAGCGCTTCGGCACCCTGGAGGTGCTCAAGGGAGTCGACCTGCGCGTCGACACGGGCGAGGTCGTCGTGGTGCTGGGCCCGTCCGGCTCCGGGAAGTCCACGCTGCTGCGCACCATCAACCACCTCGAGAAGGTGGACCAGGGGTACGTCAGCATCGACGGCGACCTGCTCGGCTACCGCCGCGCGGGCAACCGCCTGCACGAGCTGAAGGAACGCGAGATCCTCAAGCAGCGCACCCACATCGGGTTCGTGTTCCAGAACTTCAACCTCTTCCCGCACCTCACCGCGCTGGAGAACGTCGCGGAGGCCCCGCTCTCCGCCCAGCGCAGGACCAAGGCCGAGGTCCGCACCGCCGCCGTCCGCCTGCTCGCCAGGGTCGGCCTGTCGGACAAGGAGGACGCCTACCCCAGGCAGCTCTCCGGCGGCCAGCAGCAACGCGTCGCCATCGCCCGCGCCCTGGCCCTGCACCCCAAGCTCCTGCTCTTCGACGAGCCGACCTCGGCGTTGGACCCGGAGCTCGTCGGCGAGGTCCTCGACGTCATCAAGGACCTCGCCCGCACCGGCACCACCATGATCGTCGTCACCCACGAGATCGGCTTCGCCCGCGAGGTCGCCGACCGCGTCGTCTTCATGGACGGCGGCGTCATCGTCGAACAGGGCCCACCGGGCGACCTGCTCGACCGCCCCACCCACCCGCGCACCCGCGCCTTCCTGTCCAAAGTGCTGTGAAGATGGAGAGTCCCGTGCCCCGAGCCAGAACCGTCCCCGCCGCGGCAGCCCTCCTGCTCCTGCTCTCGGCCTGCGGCGGCACCACCGGCGCCGCGACCGACGACCAGGTCGTGGCGCAGGGCAAGGTCATCAACCTCAGCGCCGACCAGAAGCGCGTCAGCGCCACCAAGGACGACGCCATCGCCGCCGCCGTCCCGGAAGCCGTCCGGGCCACCGGCAGGATCACCATCGGCGGCTCGGCGGGCACCGCACCACCGCTGCGCTTCTACGCCACCGACGACAAGACCCCCATCGGCGTCGAGACCGACATCGCCGTCCTGGTCGCCCAGGTCCTCGGCCTCGAACCCCAGCTCGAGGTCTCCTCCTGGGAGAACCTCTTCGTGGGCCTGGACTCCGGCGCCTACCAGCTGGGCATCTCCAACATCACCGTCACCGAGGCCCGCAAGGAGAAGTACGACTTCGCCACCTACCGCCTGGACACGCTGGCGTTCGAGGCGAAGAAGGGCGCAGGCTGGAAGGTCAACGGCCCCGCCGACGTGGCGGGCAAGGTGATCGCCGTCGGCTCGGGCACCAACCAGGAGAAGATCCTCGTCGACTGGTCCAAGCAGAACGAGGCCAAGGGCCTGAAGCCCACCAACATCAAGTACTACCAGAACTCCTCCGACTACTACCTGGCCCTGGAGTCCGGCCGCATCGAGGCCTACCTGGGCCCGAACCCCACATCGGCCCACCACGTGGCCACGTCGGGCAAGACCGAGGTCATCGGCAGCTTCTCGGGTGGTGGCGAGATCGTCGGCAAGATCGCCGCCACCACGAAGAAGGACAGCGGCCTGGTGAAACCGGTCGCGGACGCGCTCAACCTGCTGATCAAGAACGGCAAGTACGCGGAAGTCCTGGACAGGTGGGGGTTGGCCAGCGAGGCCGTGCCCACGTCGGAGATCAACCCGCCGGGGCTGCCGAAGACCTGACAACAAACCAAACCAACAACCCGCCACAACCTGGTGGGCCACGCACCAGCGAGCCGACCCACGCATTGCGTGGCCGATTTGACTTGGGGTTTTTGGGCTTAAAATTGGTCGGCGGGCAGGCTCTACCACCTGCCCTTTTTCGCCCGACGAAGCCCAAAAAAGGGGCCCCAAGTCAAATCGGCCACACCACCGACAAACCGAGCGAAGGACGGCCGCCCTCAACAAAACCGAGCTAGGGACGGCCGCCCTCAACAAACCGAGCTAGGGACGGCCACTCCCGCGCCCCCTTCATCAACCCGATCATCCCCGACACCAGCCGCATCTGCTCCACCCCGCGGATGTCCGCCTCCACCAACCGCGGCGAGCACACCAGCACCGCGACGGCCTGCGCCCGTGACAGCGCCACGTTCAACCGGTTGCGCGACAACAGGAAGTCCAGCCCCCGCGGCAGGTCCACCGCGGCGGACGACGTCATCGTCGCCACGACGACCGGCGCTTCCTGGCCCTGGAACTTGTCCACGGTCCCGACCCGCACACCGTCGTACCCGGCCTTCTCCAACGCGCGCCGCACCACCCGCACCTGGAGGTTGTACGGCGCGACCACCAGCACGTCCTCCTCGGTCAACGCCCGCGAGGTCCCCTGGTCGGTCCAGGCCCGCCCCATCAGCGACCGCACCACCGACACCACCTCGTCCGCTTCCTCCGGCGAGCTGGTGATGTTGTGCGAGTGGTCGACGAGGTCCAGGTACAGCCCGGAGTCCACGCCCTCGACGGATCGGCCCGCGGCTGTCGGGTGCGCGTGCAGCCGCCCCGCGTAGGAGAGCCGTGACACCGGGTCGCAGACGTTCGGGTGCATCCGGCGCGACTGGTCCATGAAGTAGCCCAGCGAGGGTGGGATCACGTCGGCGTCGCCGAGCAGGTGGCCCAGTGCCGAGGCGTCGGCACCGGCCGGGTGGGTGCCCTGCACGACCTGCGGCAGCTGCTGGGGATCCCCGAGCAGCACCAGGTTCCGGGTGGACGTGGAGACGGCGAGGGCGTCGGCCAGTGCGAACTGGCCGGCCTCGTCGATGATCAGCACGTCGAACGGCTGCTCGCGCACGGCCGCGTTCGAGAACGTCCACGCGGTGCCGCCGACGAGGTGGCCGCCGCCCTGCTCGGCGCGCCAGCGCACCATGGCGGGGTTGTCGCGTGGCTGGTCCCACTCGCAGTCCTTGGCGGGCTTGCCCTTCGCCTTCTTCGCGCAGGGGATCGGCACGCCCAGCTCGCGCCCGGCGGCCTTGGCGGCCGACAGCACGTTCTCCACGGCCTTGTGGCTGGTCGAGGTGACGGCGACGGTCCTGCCGCGCTGGACCAGGTGCGCGATCAGCCGCCCGGCCAGGTACGTCTTGCCCGCGCCGGGCGGTCCCTGGACGGCCAGCGTGGAGCCGTCCAGCAGGTCCACGGCGCGGATCACGGCCGCGACCAGGTCCTCGCCCTGCGGCAGCGCCCCGGACACCAGCCGCGGCGGGATCCGGCGGAGCAGGTCGATGCCCGGATGCGCGGGCAGCACGGGCAGGACGTCCACGACGGACTGCGCCAGCTCGTAGACCGCGTCGTCCTTCGGCGCGGGCTTCACCGGGTCGCCGGGCAGGATCGCGATGGGGCGCAACGAGTCCAGCTCGTCGGGCTTGACGCTCTCCAGCAGCACCACGCCGTTCGCGGACTCCGACACGACCTCGGCCTTGCGGGTCCAGCTGTGCGGGTTGCCGGGGTACAGCAGCCGTACCTGCTCGCCCTGCCCGAAGGGGTGCGGGCGGTCCGGGTCGCACACCGCGTGCACCTCGCGCTTGGCGTTGCGCACGCGGCCGCTGGGCATCACCCAGTCGTCCGTGCGCACCGACACCGGCACCGCGCAGGTGTTGTCCACCTCCAGGTCGGGCAGCGGCGCGCCGACCTGCCGGAAGAAGTCCCACCACGCCGGGTTGGTCTCCCGCCGGTGGTAGCCGACGGCGGCGGCCAGCAACGCGCGCGCCTTCTCGTCCTCGGTCGCGTCGGCGGGGTTGTCCGGCAGCCCCTCCATCAACGGGTCCACGACCGCCGCCAGCTTGGCGGCCCGTTCGGCCCGGCGCTCGGCGGCCAGCTCCTCGGCCGTGTCGTTGACCAGTGTGTCCACAACGGACTCGTCCGGCACGTGCGGCTCGATGCCAGCCTCGGCGCGGACGTCCAGCAGGAACCGGTACAACCGGTGCGTGGACACGCAGTCGTAGGTGTTGTACTCCTCGATGCCCGCGAGCACGACCGCCGCCTGCTCGGTGTCGCCGAGCTCCAGCAGGGTCAGGTACTCCTCGTAGGCCTCGATGCTGGACACCGCGTTCTTCACGTCGCCGGACCGGGCCTCCGGCATGTACAGCGGTTCGAGGTACTTGATGGAGTACGACCGCTGCGAGATCCGCAAAGCCTTGCGCACCACCGCGTACAGGTCGACGAGCGCACTCGTGCGCAGCAGCGTGTCGACCGCCTCCTCGCGCGTCCCGTGCAGCGCCGCCAACCGCTTCAGCGCGCTGACCTCGTAGGGCGCGTAGTGGTACACGTGGCTGCCGGGGTGCGCGAGGATCCGCTCCAGCGCGAAGTCCACGAACCCCTCGAACGCCGCCTTCTCCTGCGCCCTGCTGTGCGCCCAGAAGGGGGTGAAGGACTCCGCGGACCCACCCGCTGCCGTCGGGCCGTCGGTCTCACCGGCTGTTGTCTGATTGTCGGCTCCGCCGATGGTTACCGCCCCGAACAGGTACTCCAAACCCTCACCGGCCAGGGCGAACGGGTCGCCCTCCATGTCGAAGAACACGTCACCGGGGCTGGGGGAGGGCAGGGTGGACAGGACGTCCGGGGACAGCACCTCGTAGGCGACCTTGCCCGTCGGGTCGTCCTCGGTCCGCGAGTTGTCCTGGATGACCTGCAACGCCGCCTGCGACCGTAGCGCGCCGAACGTGCCGGCGGACATGTCGGACGGGCGGTCGGAGGCGGTCGCGTCGGCCAGCGCGTCGATGGTGTCCAGCCCGGCCGCCGCCAGCTTGCGCCGCTGGTCGGTGCGGATCCCCGCCACCAGCGACAGGTCGCGGGCGGCCTCCCGGCCGGTGGCGCAGCTGCGGGCGAACTTGCAGGTCGCGCACGCGGGCCGCTCGTCGGCCCACAGCCGCGCGGGCAGCGCGGCGGGCACCGCGAGCCGGGTGCGCAGCCGGGTGCGCAGGTGGTCGACCAGCGGCAGGAAGTCGGCCACGGCGAACGTGTGCGTGTTGTCGTCGCCCAGCAGCAGGTGCATCGACGGGCCGGTCGGGTGGCCCGCCCGGCGCAGCGCGTCGGCGTACGCGGTCAGCTGCAGCACCGCCGCGGGGGTCGCGTGCCGGGCCAGCTTGGTGTCGTGCGGCTCGTAGCCCTCCGGGGAGGTGATCACGAAGTCCGCGCGGCCGTAGAACCCGTCGTCGTAGAACACGGCCTGGTAGACCGCGGGGGCGCCGGACTCCAGCGCCGCGCGGGTCTGCTCGGCCGCGGCGGCCAGCGCCTCGTGCTGCGGCGCGGGGAGTCCGATCTCGACCAGACCGTCGCCGAAGCGCTCCTTCAGGCGCGCCAACGCCGCCTGCTCGTGGGCGACGCCGTGCTTGCCGACCAGCGCCGCGCCCGTGGTGTCCGCTGTGGGCACACCGGCGACCCTGGCGGCCGCCGCGTGGTTCAGGGTGCTGCGGTGCTCGCATTCCAGCAGGTCGACCAGGTCCGTCGGCGAGATGACCAGACCGGCCTCCGTGGTGAGCATGCCCGGCAGTATCGCGGTACGGCGCGCCGCCCTCGTGGACGCCCTGCCCCGCGTGTCGGCTTCCCGTAACGTCCGGGGGCATGGCGACCCTGGTGTCCTTCCACGCCCATCCCGACGACGAGTGCATCCTGTGCGGCGGTGTCATGCGCAAAGCCGCCGACGAGGGGCACCGGGTGGTCTTGGTCGTCGCGACCCGCGGCGAGGTGGGCGAGGTCGCCGAGGGGTTCCTGGACGAGGGGGAGCTGCTGCGCGACCGCCGGGTCCGCGAGACCCACGCGTCCGCGGAGATCCTGGGGGCGAAGCGCGTCGAGTTCCTCGGCTACGTGGACTCCGGGATGATGGGCGAGCCCACCAACGACGCCCCGGACACGTTCTGGACCGCGTCCGTCGAGGAGGCCGCGGGCAGGCTCGCGGCGATCCTGGTGGAGGAGGCCGCCGACGTCCTGACCGTGTACGACGACCACGGCGGCTACGGGCACCCCGACCACATCCAGGTGCACCGGGTCGGGATGCGCGCCGCCGAGCTGGCCGGGACCCCGCGGGTCTACCAGGCCACGATGAACCGCGACCACGCCCGCCGCGGCTGGGAGGCCGCCCGCGCCGCGGGCATCGAGGTGCCCGACCTGACCGGTGACAACAGGTTCGGCACCCCGGAGACCGAGCTGACGACGGCCGTCGACGTCACCGGGTACGCCGACGTCAAGCGCGCGGCGATGCGGGCCCACGCCAGCCAGATCAGCGAGCAGTCCTTCTTCCTCGGCCAGTCCGAGGAGGCGTTCGCCCACTCGTTCGGCACCGAGTGGTTCATCCGGGTCGGTGCCGAGCCGGGGATCGTCGAGGACGACCTGCTGACCGGGCTGTAGTCACCAGGCCGACGGCTCGAAGTCCTTCAGGAAGCAGCCGTAGAGGTCCACGCCCTGCTCGCCCTGGACGATCGGGTCGTACACCCGCGCGGCCCCGTCCACCAGGTCCAGCGGGGCGTGGAAGCCCTCGTCGGCGAGGCGCATCTTGGTGGGGTGGGGGCGTTCGTCGGTGATCCAGCCGGTGTCCACGGCGGTCATCAGGATGCCGTCGGTGAGCATCTCCTCCGCGCTGGTGCGGGTCAGCATGTTCAGCGCGGCCTTCGCCATGTTGGTGTGCGGGTGGCCGGGCCCCTTGTAGGCGCGGCTGAACTGGCCCTCCATGGCGGAGACGTTGACCACGTACTTGCGCCGCGCGGGCGAGGCGGCCATCGCGGCGCGCAGCTTCGACACCAGGATGAACGGCGCGGTCATGTTGCAGAGCTGCACCTCCAGCAGTTCGAGGGCGTCCACCTCGTTCACGCGCTGGGTCCAGCTGTTCTCGTCGTGCAGGTCCGGCAGCAGGCCGCCCGCGTCGATGGCGGTGCCGGTGGCGATCCGCGCCGGGGACGCCGAGCCCGCGGTGAGCGCCAGCGCGGTCAGCGCGTGCGGGGTCGGGACGGTGGGCATGGTGCCCTCCAGCGCCGCCGGGTGGGCGTCGTTGGTGTGGCCGAACGTGATCAGCTCCGGCAGCGGGCCGTCGGGCAGCGGCGAGGACTCCAGGGCCGCCAGCGGGGCGTAGGACTGCGGGGACCGGCGGACGGTCTGCGCGGCGTTGTTGATGAGCACGTCCAGCGGGCCCGCCGCCGCGACCGAGTCGGCCAGGGCGATGACCTGCGACGGGTCGCGCAGGTCGATGCCGACGACGCGCAGCCGGTGCAGCCAGTCCGCGCTGTCGGGCATGGCCTTGAACCGGCGGATCGCGTCGTTCGGGAAGCGGGTGGTGATCGTGGTGTGCGCGCCGTCGCGGAGCAGCCGCAGCGCGATGTACATGCCGATCTTCGCGCGGCCGCCGGTGAGCAGCGCGCGGCGACCGGAGAGGTCGACCGACGCGTCGCGGCGCGAGCGGTTGCGGGCGGCGCACGGCGGGCAGAGCTGGTGGTAGAAGGCGTCGACCTCGGTGTACCTGTTCTTGCAGGTGTAGCAGGCCTTCGCCTTGATCAGCGTGCCCGCCTTCGCGCCCGGCGTGCTGTCGACCAGCAGGATGCCCTGGGTCTCGTCGTCGATGCGGTTGGGCGACCCGGTGGCGGTCGACTCGATCACCGCGCGGTCCGCCGCCGACTCCGCCTCGCGGCGGGCGGTGCGGCGCATCTTGCGGACGGTCTTGAAGATCCCCGCGGTGGCCCGGCGGATCGCGACGGCGTCCGGGTGCTCGGTCGGCAGCTGCTCGACCTGCGCCAACACCCGCAGGCAGATCTCCAGCTGCGCCGGATCGACCCCCGCCACGCCCCGGCTCGGGTCGATCTCCACGTCGTGCTCGGTCACCGTCATGCCCTACTACCGTCCGTATGTCGCCTGCTCAGGGTTCCGTGAGCACTGTACCGGCGTTCGGGCAACGCCCATTCCAGTGAGAATTCCGTCGCCGGAAGGGTGAAATACGCGTGAGGCCGGGCTAGGGTGCCCGGCATGCCAACAGCGGATGGTCCGCGCGTCAAGCGACTGGCGCACCCCGACGCGAACATCAAGGCGCGCTCACTGGGCGTGTCCAGAGGTCGCCCCGTGATCGCGCTCTTCTCCTCCGGCGACTCCCTGAGCACCGAACTGGGCTCGCAGGTGCTCCCGTTGCTGCGCCGGGTGGTCACCGGGCGGGACGCGGTGTTCGTCACGGCGGGCGCCGACGTCGGGGTCGTGCACCTGCTCGGGGTCGCGCTCGAAGCGGTCGAGGGGAAGCTGCCGCCGTTCGTGGCCGTCGCCCCCAGCGGCAAGGTCGTCGCGGGGGAGGACAAGCCGTCGGAGGGTGAGCTGTCCCTCAACCCCAACCACGACGTGGCCGTGCTCGTGCCCGGCAAGAACTGGGGCGAGGAGACGCCCGCCCTGTTCCGCACGATCGACGCCATCACCGGCAAGCGCGGCAAGGCGATCGCGCTGCTGATCGGCGGCGCCGAGCTGGCCCGCGACCAGCTCACCGCGCACCTGGGCGGCGACCGCCCGCTGGTGGTCGTCGCGGGCACCGGCGGCCTGGCCGACGAGATCTCCAGCGGCACCCTGTCCGAGGACGACGACCTCGCCGTCCTGATCCGCAGCGGCAGCGTCGCGGTCGTCCACGTCGACGAGGGCCCCGAACGGGTCGTGGCGGCGCTGGACAGCTTCATCGGCGGTCCGCCCGCCGCCCCGCTGACGATCTTCCCGAAGCTGCGCTACCGCGCCCCCGAGCCGGTCCCGATCATCGACCCCGGCTTCGTCGTCGAGTACCCCCTGCTGGCCGACTCGATCCACGAGGCCAACCGGGTGATCGCGCCCGCGTTCCACGAGTGCGAGGCGGCCGCGGGCCGCGAGCGCAACCACGCCCGCCTGCTGATCGTGCTGGCCATCGCCGCGGGCTTCACCACCGTCTCCTTCGGCGCCCTCCAGGCCTGGCTGGGCACCGAACCCTGGCCCGGTGTCCTGGTCGCCGTGGCCGGTGCCCTCGCGGCCGCGCTCGTCGCCATCTCCCGCCGGTACGAGGCGTCGCAGGACGACCTGTCCGCCGCGGGCCGCGCCGAGTCGTTGCGCGCCCTGTACTTCGACCACCTGGCCGCCCCACTGCCCACGTCCGACGCCGACCGCGAGGAGCGCCTGCGCGAGCTCGCGAACGCGGTGGCGCGGTACCGCCATGAACCGGTGACACCCTGATGAGCGACACGACGTCCGACACCGACACCTCCACGCCGACACCGGCCAAGCCCGCCCCCAAGGCGCGGGCCAAGCCCCCGGCCAAGTCCATCTCCGACGCGCTCGCGCCCGCACCGGCGCAGGAGCAGGCGGCCAAGCCCGCCACCGGACCGGCGCAGCCCGCCAAGGCGGCCACCGGGCAGGCGCAGGCGCCCAAGCCCCCGGCACCGGCGGCGAAGCCCGCGACCGCGCAGGCGGCCACGCCCAAGCCGGTCACGGCACCGGCCGCCAAGCCGAGCCCGACGCCCAGGCCCGTCGTCAAGGCGCCCGCCCGGCCCAGGCCCCCGGTCTCCGAGGCGGAGCGGCGCATCCAGTTCCTCCGCGTCTACCTCAAGCACCGCGTCGGCGAACGCCTGGACGGCTTCGAACGGGGCCGCGCCAAGTACGCCAAGGCCCGCCGCTGGACCGGGGCGTTCTCGGTGCTCCTGCTGGCCGCGGCCGCCGCGCTCGGCGCCGCCGCGGCGGCGGACGCGAGCAGGCGGCCCATGTGGGGCTTCCTCGCGGCGGTCGTGGCCGCGGCCGCGATGGCCGTCGTCTGGTACGAGTCCGCGTTCGGCCTGCGCAGGCTGGCCCGCCGCTCGGCCAGCGGCGTGGCGCTGCTGGAGCTGCTCCAGGCCCACGGCGCGGCCACCGACGAGGACGGCGTCGCCGCGTTCGTCACCGAGGTCGAGAGCGTGCTGCGCCACTCCGACTGACCGCACCACCTCGTCGACCCGCCCTCCGCGCAGTACCCGCGCGGAGGGCGGGTCGACGTGCAAGGTGCGCGGTGGGCAAGTAGGGGATTGACACTTCTCCGCGATGGCAACAAAGCGGACAAGTGGGTTCGTGAACCCGTATGCGCGGACGACCCGGCACTGTCGCCGTGCGACACGGCCCCGCCAGAATCCCTCGGAGCCCGGCCGCAGCCGGGGAATAACCAACTTCTGGGGAGAAGTCCATGCGCCTTGCCCGCACGCTCTCCGTCCTGGCGTTCGCCCTGTTCGCCGTTCTCGCAGGCACTTCCGTCGCGAGTGCCGACGTCTCCGCCCAGGTGACCAAGCTGACCCACAGCGACGCCGCGAGCCGCCTCACGGCCGCGGGGATCACCTGGTCGTCCAGCGGCGGTTGCAGCAACCGCAACAACTCCACGTGCACCTCGTTCGACCAGGTCAACCTCGCCAGCATCCAGGGCGCGGGAGTCCTCAAGCGCGCCAGCGGCTGCGCGCTGGTCATCACCGGCGGCACCGAGACCGGCCACGCCAGCGGCACCTACAGCCACTGGAACGGCTACAAGCTCGACTTCCGGATGTCCACCTGCCTGACCAACTACATCACCGGCCACTTCACCTCCATCGGCGGCGGCAAGTGGGAGGCCAACTCCGGCAACGTCTACTACAACGAGTCGAACCACTGGGACGTCACGTTCTACAACTGCGGCGGCTGCTGACCTCGGTTCGCGGCGAGCTGCGAACGGGACCGCACACCCGCCTTGCGGTAGACGCGGGTGAGCGTCGCCTCGACGGTCTTCACGCTGACCGCCAACGCCGACGCGACCTGCTGGTTGCTCGCCCCCCGCCCCACCAGTTCCGCCACTCGCGCCTCGGCCTCGGTGAGCCCCGCACCGGGCCGGGGCGCGAGCCGGTCCGCGGCGTCCTGCGCGAGGGCCGTCCACGGATGCGCCTCCAGACCCGCGAACAGCTCCACCGCCTCCCGCAGCACGGCCCTGGCCGCACCGCGTCGCCGCCCGCGCCGGTGCACGCCGGCCAGTGAGAGCAGCGTCCGCCCGCGTTCCAGCGGCAGCACCGCCCGCGCGGCCGCCGCGGCCAGCAGGTCGACGTCCGAGGTGAGCACGCCCTCGGCCCGGTCCAGCCCCACCAGCACCCCGGCGTGGTCGGTCGCCGCGCGGGTGCGCGCCACCAGCTCGCGTGCCGCCTCCTCCTCGCCGACCGCGGTCAGAGCCTCGGCCAGGTCGCCGTGCCAGCGCAGGATCGACGGGTCGCCCACCACCTGCTCGTCCTCCAGCACCCGCACCCGCGTCAGCACCCCGACGGCCTCGGCGGCCCGGTCGGTGGCCAGCAGCACGGCCCCGGCGGCGTGCAGCGTCCGGGACAGGAACACCCGGTCGTGCTCCTCCTCGGAGGCCCGCGCCCCGCGCCGCGCGTAGTCCAGCGCCCGCTCGAACGTCCCTCCCGCGGCCTCGGCCAGCGCGGCCGTGCACCAGGCGGGGCCGGGGGACAGGCCGGCCTCGGCGGTGGTCCGCACGGCCCGGCGGGCGTGGTGCAGCGCCACCCCGCACTGCCCGGCCCGCGCCTCCACCTCGGCCAGGCTGCGCAGCACGTCGGTGACGTCCTCGGCGGACCCCGACCGCTCGGCCGCCGGCAGCAGCGCCAGCAGCTGCGCCCGCGCGTCCACCAGCCGGTGGTCGAACAGCGCGTGCCGGACGGCCAGGTAGGCGGGGGAGTTGTGCACCCCCAGCGCGCTCCCGTCCACCGGCAGCGCCAACGCCCGCGCCAGCACCGCGTCCGCGCTCGGCATCCCGAGCACCCGTTCCATCCGCGCCTGCATGGTCAACGCCATCGCCCGCACGGCCAGGTCACCGCCGCGCGCGGCCAGCTCGGCGGAGTCCGCCGCCACGGCCCGCGCGGCGACCGGGTCGCCGTCGCACAGGTTGGCCTTCCAGGACTCCCGCAGCCGCACCGCCGCGACCAGTGCCGGATTCCCCTCCGCCTCGGCGTAGGCGTGCGCGAACTCCTCGTCGGCCGCGGCGAGCGACTGCCCGGAGACGTCCACAAGGGACAGTCGCGCGTGGACCCGGTCGGCCGCGTCGGTGCTGCGCGCCAGCACCAGGTTCGCCGCCTCCCGCGCCCGCTCCACGTGCCCGGCGAACCCGGCGTCGACCGCGGCCCGCACCGACCTCGCCACCAGCTCCGCCTCGTCGGCGGCCGGGGTCCGCCGGGCCGCGAGCAGGCCCAGCTCCGCCGCCAGCGCCCGGTTCCCGTGCGCCCGCGCCACCGCGGCGGCCTCCTGCGTGCGCCGGGCGACGCCGGCGTCCGGCTCGTCCGCGGCGAGCGCGGCGTGCCGGGCGCGTTCCACCGGGTCGTCGGCCACCTCGGCCAGGATCCCGTGCAGCGCCAGCAGTTCGGCGTGCGGCACGCCCGCGGTGGAGGCCAGCACCCCGGCGGTGAACCGCACGTGGTCGGTGTCGTCGACCGAGACCAGGTCGGCCGCCACCGCCTCCGCCAGGTGCCCGTCGGCCTCGGCCCCGCACGCCCGGTGCAGCACGGCGACGGTCGGGCGGTCCGCGAGCGCCGCGACCCGCAGCGTCCGCACCGCCTCCGGCCCCACCTCGGCCCACCGCTCCCGCACCACCGCCCGCACCCGTTCGGGCACCGGGACCGCCTCGAACGGCCGGAGGTCGTGGTCCAGCGCGGCGATCGCGGCACCCAGTTCCAGCGCCAGCGCGGGGTTCCCGCCGCTGAGCGCGTGCACCCGCCCGGCCCACCGGTACCGCAAACCCCTCTGCGCCAACAGCTCCGCGATCCCGTCCGCCGCCAACGGCGGCAGCCCCCACCGGGCCGCGCCCTCACCGCACACCGCGGCGGCGCGCACCGGCACCCGGTGCGTCCGCTCGACCGCGACCACCCGCAACCCCGCGGGCGCCTGCCGCAACGCGAACGCCAGCAGCTCCGCGCTCTGCACGTCGAGCCACTGCGCGTTGTCCAGCACCAGCAGCGTCCGCGGCCCCAGCGCCCGGACGACCTCCGCGGCCCGGCCCCGCGCGACCAGCCGGTCGACGGCCGCGGTGACCGGCCCGACCTCGCGCGGCACCATCCCGCGCAGCTCCGCCAGCCCGGCGAACGGCAGGTCGGCGTCGGCCGCGTCCGGGGCCAGCCACACCGCCCGCGGGGCCCGTTCGGCCAGCGCGCGGGCCACGGTCGACTTGCCGATCCCGGCGGGGCCGTGCAGCACGAGCCTGCGCACCCCGTCGAACCCGTCCACCGCCACACCCCGGCTGATCAGCACCTCCACATCCTGGGGGTGGGTGCGAGCCGGGGCGAGCCCGACAAGGGGTTTCCCCGATTTCGCCCCCTCGGCGGCCGACCTAGCGTCGAGCCACCCTGCACGAACTGGAGTGGCCCATGTTGCGAAAAGCCCTGCTGGCGACCAGTGCCTGCGCGCTGTTCCTGTCCTTCGCACCCGGTGGTGCGGCGGCGGCTCCCGACGAGCCGCCGCCCGCCGTCCTCGACGCCCTGCAACGCGACCTCGGCCTGACCGGGGCCCAGGCGCGGGCACGGCTGGCGGCCGAGGCCGACGCCCAGCGCGCGTCGGCCGCCCTGCCGAAGTCCCTCGGCGCCCGCTGGTTCGACGCGGCGTCCGGCAAGCTCGTCGTGGCCGTGACCGACCCCGCCTCGACGATCCAGGTCCGGGCTCGGGGCGCCGAGGCCAGGGTCGTGCGCCGAGGTCAGGCGGAGCTGGCGCCGCTGACCGCGTCCATCGGCGACCTGGCAGGCGACGGCGTGCCGGGCGTGACCGGCTGGGGCCCCGACCCGGCCGCCGACGGTGTCGTCGTCCGGGTCGACCGGGCCGCGAGGTCCGCCGCCACCACGGCGTTCCTCGACCGCGTCCGGGCTTTCGGCGCCCCGGTGCGGGTGGTCGAGTCCGCCGCCCCGGTGCAGCAGTCCGGCACCGTCCAGCCCGGCAACCCGTGGTGGCCGGACGGCGAGAGCAACTGCTCGGTCGGCTTCCCCGCCACGGACTCCGGCGGTGGCAAGCACTTCGTGACCGCCGGGCACTGCACGAACGACGCGAACCAGGCCGCCTACGGGCAGTCCGGCCTGCAGAACAGGATCGGCACGTCCAACACCGGCGGCTCCCGGACGGTGAACGGCCGCGAGGGCGACATGGGCGTCGTGGCCGTGACGGAGGCGGGCTGGACGCTGTCCGCGGCGGTCAACACCTGGGGGAGCGCCCCGGTGACGGTCACCGGCTCGGTCGAACCCCTGGTGGGCCAGTCGGTCTGCCACTCCGGCAACACCTCGAAGTGGAAGTGCGGCGCGGTGACCGCGGTCGAGCAGACGGTCGACTACGGCTCCACCGTCGTGGAAGGCCTGGCCACTACCACGGCCTGCTCGATGGGCGGCGACTCCGGCGGCGCGTGGCTGGCGGGTGACAAGGCGGTCGGCCTGCACTCCGGCGGCCAGTCCTCGTGCGGCCCCGGCGGCGCCGACGACCAGTCGATCTTCCAGCCGGTGGACGAGGCGCTGCGCAAGTGGGGGCTGTCCCTCGTCACCGGGACCGGCGGCGGGACACCGGACGCCGAGGCGCCGTCGGTGCCCGCGGGCCTGCGTTCCACCGCCACCACGTCGAGCAGCGCCACGCTGGTGTGGAACGCGTCCACCGACAACGTCGGCGTGACCGGGTACGAGGTCTACCGAGGCGGTGCCCTCGCCACGACCGTGTCGACGACAACGGCCACGATCAGCGGATTGACACCGGACACCGACACCGTGTTCTCCGTCAAGGCGAAGGACGCCGCGGGCAACGTGTCCGCGGCGAGCGCACCGGTGACCGTGCACACCCCGCCCGGCACCCCCGGCGGCGGCCGGACCTTCGGCAACGACACCGACTTCCCGATCCGCGACCACACCGTGGCGGTGAGCCCGGTGAAGGTCGCGCTGGCGGGTCAAGCTGGGCGGACGCCGACCGTCGTGGTCACCGCGACGCACACCTGCGCGCAGGACCTGACCATCACGCTGGTCGGTCCGTCGGGCCGCGCGTACCCGCTCCAGCGCTACGGCGGCTACCCGTGCACGGCCTTCCCCAGCCCCAGGACGTTCACCGCTTCCGGGGTCGGCGAGCAGGCCACCGGCACCTGGACGTTGCGCGTCGGCGACAACGGACCCGGCGACACCGGTGTCCTGGACGCCTGGACGATCACCCTGTAAAGCCCCCGAAAGGCTGTCGCGCACCCGTTGCGCGGCAGCCTTTCGAGGGACTTCCGCGGTCCCGCCGATGTGGCAAGGTGTCCGGCGTGACCACGGAACAGGTTCTCTTGCTGGACGAATCGGGCAACCAGGTCGGCCTGGCGGACAAGGCCGAGGTGCACCACGCCGACACCCCGCTGCACCTGGCCTTCTCCAGCTACCTCTTCGACGACCGCGGGCGCACGCTGCTCACCCGGCGCGCGCTGCACAAGAAGACCTGGCCCGGTGTCTGGACCAACACCTGCTGCGGCCACCCCGCGCCCGGTGAGCGGATGTCGGACGGCGTGCTGCGCAGGCTCACCGACGAGCTCGGCCTGCCCGACGTGCATGAGGTCGACCTGGTCCTGCCCCGTTTCCGCTACCGCGCCGTCATGCCGAACGGCGTGGTGGAGAACGAGATGTGCCCCGTCTTCCGCGGTGTCGCCGTCGGTGACCCGACGCCGAACCCGGACGAGGTGGACTCGGTGGAATGGGTGCCGTGGCAGGACTTCGCGGAGTCGGTCCTGGACGGGACGCGGGACATCTCGCCGTGGTGCAAGCTCCAGGTGGCGGAGCTGGACAAGCTCGGACCCGACCCGCTCACCTGGCCCGTCGCGGCCGCGGGCGCACTGCCGCCCGCCGCACGTCTCTAGAGCAGTCGAGGGGGCGCGGTCACCGCGCCGAGCGGTCCGGAAGGGTCGGGTCGAAGGTCTTCGCGGGCCGGGTTCGGGAGGGTTCTCCCCCGACCCGGCCCGTGGTGCGTCAGGACTTCCTGCCCGCCTTGGCCAGGTTGGCCGCGGTCATCCCGAGGTGCGCCACCAGTGCCTCGGCCGCCGCGTCGCCCTCCCTGGTCAAAGCCAGCTGTTCCAGGCGCAGGTGCTCCGCCACGGCGTCGCGTCCGGGGGACTCGGCGGCCGACCACCGCCGCGAGAGCTCGCTCGCGGTCCAGAAGCGCTCGAAGGTGTCCAGCAGGACGTCGTTGCCGCACGCGTCGAGCAGCGCGCGGTGGAACTCGTGGTGGGCGGTGGCCCAGGCGTCGGAGTAGTGGGCGTCGGTCTCGTTGTCGTACGTCGGCGTGCGGGCGAGGCGGTGGTGGGCCGCGCGGACCCTCGTCTCCCACTCCAGGTCGCCGCGGGCGATGGACATGCGCAGCATGGTGGGCTCGACCGCGGCACGGGCCTCCGCGATGACCTGCCACCGCGCGTCGCCCGCCTCCGGGACCACGAAACCGCGGTTGGGAAGCCGTTCGGCGAGGCCCTCGCCCACCAGCCTGAGCAGCGACTCCCGCACCACGGCGAGGCTCACTCCCTGGCTGGAGGCCAGCTCCTGGGGCTTGAGGGGCTGGCCGGGGCGGAAGTCGCCGTGCAGCACGGCCGAGCGCAGCGACTCGTAGGCACGGGTCGACGGGGGCACCGCGTTGTCTGTCACATGGTCGACTCTAGCGGGGATAATCGATTATTGCTAGCGTGGTCGACGTTCCCAGTCCTGGTGAGGAGAAGTCGATGGTTGTCAACGACCCGTTCGCACGACTGCCCGAGGTGCCCGGTTTCGACGTGACCAGCACGGATGTACGCGACGGCGAGCCGCTGGCACCCGCCCAGCTGTCCGGCATGTTCGGCGTGCCCGGCGGCCTTGACGCAAGCCCGCAGCTGTCGTGGTCCGGCGCCCCGGAAGGCACCCGCAGCTACGCGGTCACGGTGTACGACCCGGACGCGCCGACGATGTCGGGGTTCTGGCACTGGGCGGTCGCGAACATCCCGGCCGAGGTGACGTCGCTGCCCGGAGGGGCGGGGGACGAGGAGGGGGCGGGGTTGCCGGAGGCGGCGGTGCAGCTGCCGAACGATGCGAGGGTGGCGCGGTTCGTGGGAGGGGCGCCGCCGGCGGGGCACGGGGTGCACCGGTACGTGATCACGGTGCACGCGTTGGACGTGGAGGACATCGGGGTGCCGGTGGACGGGACGCCTGCGTTGTTGGGGTTCACGATGGCGTCGCATGTTCTGGGGAGGGCGTCGTTGGTGGGGACGGCGGAGGCGGTGGGGTGAGGGGGTTTGGTGGGGTCGCGTTCTGGTGGGGGTTGGCCGTCCTGCTTTGGTGAGGATCGGTCTCCTGGCCTCGTGTCGTGAAGCTCGGTTCCGGCCCTCTCGTCCTGCGAGTCCGGCGCCCGGCCCTCTCATCCTGCGAGTTCGGCTTTCGGCCCTCCCACCCGTGGGAAGCCCGGCCCCCGGCGCGCGATTGTCTCAATGCCCGATCTTCGTTGTCAAGACGATAAAGCCATCTTGACAACGAAGATCGGGCAGGAGGGCGCTGTGGATCGGGGGCAGAGGGGAAGTCTGGCTTCGCCAGCATCGGACTGCGTCCGACTCGGGCATCGGGCTCCGCCCGACAAAGCATCCTCGGCTGCGCCGTCGGACAGGGCATCGGGCTCCGCCCGACAAAGCATCCTCGGCTGCGCCGTCGGACAGGGCATCGAGCTTCGCTCGACAGGGCATCGGCTGGCGCCGACGAGGCCCCAGGCGCTTCGCGCCGGATGCGCGTTGGCGGGCTGCGCCCAACGGGGGTCCGTGCTCGCAATGTGCTGGGCGGGGCATCCTTGCTCCGCTTCGCGTCGGGTGGGCTCGCTTCGCATCGCTTGCGGGGGTCAGGGTTGTAGGTCGGTGATGATCTTGGTTATGCGGCGTTGTCTGGTTTCTGGGGTCTTGGCGTCTTCGATGGGGGTGACCAGGCGGGGTTTGGCGCTGTAGGAGAGGGCGTTGAAGCGGTGTCTGGTTTCTGGGGTGAAGGCGGAGTCGAGGTCTGCGGGGATGGTGATGTCGCGGGGGTCGGTGTCTGGTTCGAGGGTGATGTCGATGTCGTCGCCTGCGGCTACGCCGGTGGCGGTGCGGACCTCGGCGCTGATGGGGAGCATGAAGACGCCGCCCATGGAGGCGACGCTGGTGCGGTAGGTGTAGGTGTCGATGGTGGCGCGGACCGGGGGTTTGCGGCTCGGGCCGAGGGCGGTGACGACTTCGTCGGGGACCTGGACGCCGGTGGCGGTCTTGCCGCTGAGCAGGACTTTCGCGCGGAAATGCATGGCGAGGAGTATGCCGCGCGAGGGGTGGTTCGGCAGGGGGAGTCGGGGGCTGGTGGGAGCAAGCGCTTTCCGAAAGATGACCGCCTCCGAGAGAGCGCTCTCTGGATTTGTGTCCGGCAGAATCGGGCCTGATCGCT
Organism: Umezawaea tangerina; assembly: GCF_003002815.1. Lineage (GTDB taxonomy): Bacteria > Actinomycetota > Actinomycetes > Mycobacteriales > Pseudonocardiaceae > Umezawaea > Umezawaea tangerina. The sequence goes on from NZ_PVTF01000016.1 coordinate 195,030, forward strand.
GAAGTTGGACCGGAACTCCCGGTATTCCTTGACAGTCGTCCGCGCGCGGTCCTAGCGTCCGCTGAGAGAGCGCTCTCCTGAAACCTCCTCGTAACCTTTCCGGGCCGTCCCGGTGCCAGGTCCACGGCACCGGGTCTGCGCGGCCCGCTCCCCTGCGAAAGGAGAGTCGTGGCACTCACGATTCGCCGTGCGCCCACCCGGTGGCGAGGTCTGTTCGCGGGCCTTGCGATCGCTGGTCTCACCGCGTCCGCGCTGTACGTCGGCAGCAACACCGCCGTCGCCGCTCCCGACCTGCTGTCCCAAGGCGCCACGGTGGCCGCCTCGTCCTCCGAGAACGGCGGCACGCTCGCGCCGGCGGCGGTGGACGGCAACCTCGGTACCCGCTGGTCCAGTGCCGCGTCGGACGGGCAGTGGTTGCGGGTTGACCTCGGTTCCACCTCGACGGTCAGCCAGGTCAAGCTGACCTGGGAGAACGCCTACGCGAGCTCCTACCGGATCCAGACCTCCGCGAACGGTGCGGACGGTTGGACCACGATCAAGACGGTGACGGGTGGGACCGGTGGCGTGGAGACGCTGGCGGTCTCGGGGTCCGGTCGGTACGTGCGGATCGAGGGCATCACCCGCGCGACCCAGTACGGCATCTCGCTGTGGGAGTTCCAGGTCTACGGCACCCGCGCGGGCGGTCCGACCACGACCACCCCGCCGCCGTCCGGTCCGATCGTGCGGGTGGCGGAGTTCCTCGCGTCCTGCCCGTTCAGCCACCGGCTGCCCGACGACCCGATCGTCTTCCCGAGCCTGCCGGGCGCGTCGCACATGCACGCGTTCTTCGGGAACACCTCGACCAACGCCAACAGCAACATCAACACCCTGCTGGCCGCGAACAGCAACTGCAGCCCGTCCCTGGACCTGTCGTCGTACTGGATCCCGGACTTCTACAACAACAACCAGGTGGTCGTGCCCGACCCGCCGACGTTCTACTACCTGGGCGAGGGCGTGCGCGACGACGTGATCGCGCGGATCCAGCCGCTGCCGCTGGGCCTGCGGATCGTGGCGGGCAACGCCAAGGCGACCGCGCCGGACGCCACCACCATCTCCCGCTGGTCGTGCCTGCACGCCGGCCAGGTCAACCCGTCCAAGGACTTCGTGGAATGCCCGGCGGGCACGGAGCTGGAGTCCTACTTGGACTTCCCGCAGTGCTGGAACGGGCGCGACCTCGACTCGGCCGACCACAAGAGCCACATGGCCTACCCGGTCAACGGCGACTGCCCCTCCACCCACCCGGTGCCGGTGCCGAAGCTGCGCCAGGTCGTCCGCTACCCGGTGAACGGGAACCCGGCGGGCTTCCGGCTCGCGTCGGGGGCCGGGTTCACCATGCACGGCGACTTCTTCAACGCGTGGCCCGAGGCCGAGATGGCACGCCGCGTGCGCGACTGCATCAACCCCATCATCAAGTGCGGGGTCGACGGCCACCCGTGAGCCGCGCCGTCCGTCCTGTTGCGACGATCAATGGAGATGTCATGCAAGCACGACACCGGGGACGGCTCGTCGCCGTCCTGACGGCCGTCGTGACCGCCTGCGCGGTCGCGGTACCCATCCTCACGGCCCACGCGGCGGCAGCGGTGTGCGGCACCGCCAACGCGGCCCAGGGCAAGCCGGTCACCGCCTCGTCGGTCGAGGCGGGCAGCCCGTTCGTCGCCACCTCGGCGGTGGACGGCGACGCGGGCACGCGCTGGTCGAGCGTGCCCGGCGACCCGCAGTGGCTGCGGGTCGACCTGGGCTCCACGCAGAGCGTCTGCGGCGCCACGCTGAACTGGGAGGCCGCCTACGCGACGGCCTACCAGATCCAGGTGTCCGCCGACGGCAACGCGTGGACGCAGGTCTACTCGACGACCACGAGCACCGGTGGTGTCCAGAACGTCACCTTCACCGGCAGCGGCCGCTACATCCGCGTCTACACCACCGCCCGCGCTACCCAGTGGGGCGTCTCGCTGTGGGAGTTCGCGGTGCGCACCGGCAGCGACACCGAGAACCCGCCGACCAACGGGGACGTCCTGCTGTCGTACAAGAAGCCGGGGACGGCGTCCACGCAGCAGAACGACCCCAACTGCACCGGCTGCACCACGGACAAGGCGTTCGACTTCGACCCGGCCACCCGGTGGGCGACCGCGACCGACGTCGGCTGGGTCGACCCCGGCTGGATCCAGGTCGACCTCGGCGCCACCGCCCAGATCCACAAGGTCGTCCTGCAGTGGGACCCGGCCTACGGCAAGTCGTTCGAGATCCAGGTCTCGCCGAACGGCACGGGCAACTGGACGCCGATCTACTCCACCACGACGGGGACGGGCTTCAAGCAGACGCTCACCGTCAACGGCAGCGGCCGGTACGTGCGGATGTACGGCACGGGCCGCGGCTCGCCCTACGGCTACTCGCTCTGGGAGTTCCAGGTGTGGGGCACCGGCGGCGCGCCGAACCCGCAGCCGGTGATCCCGCCGGACCCGCGCAACCCCAAGCAGCTGGTGTGGTCGGACGAGTTCAACACGCCCAACGGCACCAAGCCGGACGCCAACAAGTGGCGCCCGGAGGTCGGCACCGGCCAGAACGCCGAGCTGCAGTACTACACGAACAACAACAACACCTTCACCGACGGCAACGGCAACCTGGTGCTGGAGGCCAGGCGCGAGGTCACGCCGGGATCGGCCTGCCCGGTCGACCCGGTCAGCGGCAGCGGCACGTGCCAGTACACCTCGTCGAGGCTGATCACCCACGGCAAGGCCACCTGGACCTACGGCCGCGTCGAGGCGAACATCAAGGTGTCCGGCACCAAGGGCCTGTGGCCCGCGTTCTGGATGCTGGGCTCGAACATCCTCGACAACGGCACGCCGTGGCCGAACTCCGGTGAGATCGACATCATGGAGCACCTCGGCCGCGAGCCCAACACGGCCTACCAGACCATCCACGGGCCGGCCTACTCCGGCGGCGGCGGCATCGGCGCCCCGCTGGCGCTGCCGGGTGGGGCGGACTACATGAACGCCTTCCACAAGTTCACCCTGGACTGGGACAGCAAGGGCATCAAGATGTCGATCGACGACCAGCAGGTCATCGCCATCGACAAGGCGACTGTGGAGGCGACCCGCGGCCCGTGGGTGTTCGACCACCCGTTCTTCATCATCCTGAACAACGCGGTGGGCGGTGACTGGCCCGGTCCCCCGGACGCCAGCACGGTCTTCCCGCAGCGGATGCTCGTCGACTACGTCCGCGTCTACCAGTAGGCCAGGACCTGCCATGACCACCGCGCGGCTCCGGGGCCCGACCCCCGGAGCCGCGCGGCGTCCATTCAGGACTGGTCTCGTCGTGAAGACCGGGTGTCCGCTTGAAGAACGGTATAAAGGCAGACGTGCCAGAGCCCCGCTCCACACCCGCCCCGGTCACCTTGGAAGAGGTGGCGCGGGTCGCCGGTGTGTCACGGGCGACGGTGTCGCGGGTCGTCAACGGGGTCTCCACGGTCGACGAGGAGCTCCGTGAGATGGTCACCCGCGCCATCGTCGCCACCGGTTACACCCCCAACCGCGCGGCCAGGTCGCTCGTGACCAGGCGCGCGGGGGCCATCGGGCTCGTCCTGCCCGACGAGGGCAGGATGCTCGGCGACCCGTACTTCGGCCGGGTCGTCGGCGGTGTCATGGACGTGACCCAGCCACTGGGCGTGCAGCTGGTCCTGACCAGCGCGGGCACCGGCACCCACCAGCAGGTCGTGGCCGACCTGCGGCAGGGCAGGCTGGACGGCGTCATCCTCATCCACACCCACGGCGCCGACCCGCTGCCGCGCCTGCTCATCGAGTCGAACCTGCCCGTCGTGCTCGCGGCCAGGCCGGTCCGCCCGATGCCGATCACCTACGTCGACGTGAACCAGACCGCGGGCGCCGCACTGGCCGCCCACCACCTCGCCGACCGGGGCTGCTTCCGCGTCGCGACCATCACCGGCCCGGTGTCCACGACCGCCGCGCAGGACCGCCTCTCGGGTTTCCGGCAGGCCATGGCAGACCGCGGCTACCCCGACGTCGTGGCCGTCGAGGCCGACTTCACCCACGAGGGCGGCGCCACCGCGATGGAGGAGCTGCTCGTCCGCTGCCCCGACGTCGACGGCATCTTCATCGCCTCCGACCTCATGGCGCACGGCGCCCTGCCCGTCCTGCGCCGCCACGGCCTGAACGTCCCCGACGACATCGCCGTCGTCGGCTTCGACGACAGCAGCCCCGCCCTCGCCTGCGACCCGCCGCTCACCACCGTCCGCCAACCGGTCGAGGAGATGGCGGCCGAGATGGCCAGGCTCCTGCTCGGCCGCATCGAACGCCCCACCAGACCCGTCAGCGCCGTCGTGTTCGAACCGACCCTCGTCGTCCGCCAGTCCGCCTAGCACCCGTGACCTCATCCTGGGAGTGATCACATGCTCCGCACCGCCCTCGCCTTGGCCCTGCTCCTGCTCGCGGGCTGCTCCACCCCCCAACCCGAGCAGCACAGCGGGCACGTCCACCCGGCCGCACCGCCGAGCAGCAGCTCCGCGGCGACCCCGGCGGGCGGCTTCAGCGACACCGACGTCGCCTACGTCCAGCTCGCCATCCCCCAGGACGAGACCACCCTGCCCGTCCTGGAGCTGGCCAAGACGCGCGCGGGCGTCGACCCCGCGCTGGCCGCGCTGGCGACCGAGGTCGAGACCGGCCACCACACCGAGCTCGACAAGCTCCGCAAGGCCCTCTCCGACGCGGGCCAGACCTACCTGAACCTGCACGAGGGCCACGACATGCCGGGAATGGTCACCGCGGACGAACTGGACAAGCTCACCAAGGCGACCGGACCGGCCTTCGACGACCAGCTGCGCGCCCTGCTCCGCGCCCATTTCGAGGAGTCCACCACCGTCGCGAAGTCGGAGCTGTCGGCGGGCAGCAACGCCGCCGTGCTGGACGTGACGAAGGGGATCGAATCCAGCCGGGCCGCGTACCTGGCGAAGCTGGGAACGTGACACCTGGCCGCAGTAATGCGCTTTTCCCGACTTCTCATACACGAACAATCACCCCCCAACGGGTGAAGTAATCGCGTAACCGTTCCGCCCGTCGTTTCGACTCCCCGAAGAGATTCCGCACAGGCCTTCAGGGAGACTTGGTGACCGAGAACCAGTACGAGGCGCCCGAACGACAACCCGTGCCCCGAAGCGGAACAAGCCGGTGGATCGCGGTCTTCGCGGTGCTGGTGCTGCTCGTCGGCGGCACGGTCTGGTGGACGATCGCGCACGCCGACCCCGACCCGGACATCGTGGACGCGACTCGCTGCGACGGCTTGGACGCCACGACGGGCGAGGGGTTCGCGCTGCACCGCGACGACCAGGGGCAGTGCCTCGGCTGGACGGTCGACCGGGACCACGCGTTCGGCACAAAGGACGAGCGGGTCCAGCGAGTCGTCAAGGCGGTCGTCGACGAGAACCGGGCCGTGGCCGGGGGCAAGTCCCCCTACGTCAGGGTGGCGGTCATGATGCCCATGGCGGCAAGGCCGGGCGGGAAGCTGGACGACGACTCGATCCTGCACGCCCTCGAAGGCGCGCTGACGGCCCAGGAGGTCGCGAACAGCGACCCCGAGTACGGGGACGTGGGGCTCAAGGTGCAGCTCGTGCTGGCCAACACCGGGTGGGACCAGAAGGCCTGGAAGGACGTCGTCGAGCAGCTCGGCGGGCTGACGTCGGGCGAGCACCGGCTGGTGGCGGTGACGGGTCTCGGCGTGAGCGTTCCGCAGACCAGGGCGGCCTCGGTCGAGCTGAACACCCGCTGGGGCCTGCCCTCCGTCGGTGCCGTGCTCACCGCGGACGACATGACCACCAGGGGCGCCGAACCGGCCAACACGCGGCCCGCGCTGTTCAAGGTCTCGCCGTCGAACCACGACTACGCCATGGCGCTGGCCGACTCGCTGCGCGCCGAGCACCCGGAGGTGACCTGCGGCTTCCTCGTCGCCGACCGCAACGACGACAACTACGTCGAGAGCCTCGGCAAGGCCTTCGTCCACGTCTTCCCGGAGTTCGACCTCGACAAGCACCGGGCTTCGTTCACCGGCAGCACGACCGACACCAACCAGGCGTCGAACCTGTTCCAGCCCGCCGTCAACGCCATCAACGCCCTGCCCGAGGGCAAACCCGCGGTGGTCTTCTACGCTGGCCGCGACGCGGACCTGCCCTCCTTCGTGCGGAGCCTGGCCACCCGCGCCAGGAGCGCCGAGCCCGTCGTCCTGGCGACGGGGATGACCGGGCTGACCGTGATCGCCTCCGGGACCAAGGGCAAGGGCGACGAGGCGTTGACCACCGCCGACCTCGCGGACGCGAAGGTGACGATCATGGCGGCCTCGTCCACCGACGTCGTCGGGTGGCGGCAGAACCTCAACGTGCCGGAGCGCTTCGCGAGCTTCCGGGCGACCTTCACCGGGACGCTCGGGTTCCCCGACGGCGACCTGGACGACGGGTACGCCGTGATGCACCACGACGCCGTCGTTGCGGCGGTCAAGGCCGCCAGGAGCATCTACTCCAACGGCGACGGCAAGCGGCTGCCCACCCCGCAGGACGTCCGCAACGGGCTGTACTCGTTGGCGCAGGACAAGGTCGACGGCGCCTCCGGCTCGTTCCACTGGGAGGACACGACCTCCGACAACGACCTCTGGCCGACGGGCAAACCGGTGCCGGTCGTCAGCTACCCGAGGACCCCGCAACCGCGCGCCCCGTACCTGACCGTGTGCCGCAAGCTCAAGGCGCCCGCGTCGCTGGCGAACTACGAGGTCGTCGACTGCTAGCGGGACGGGCGCCGCTCCCCTCCCGAGCGGAGCGGCGCCCGGTCACCTCACCACTCCAGCGACCCGCCGTTCTGGTACTCGATCACCCTGGTCTCGAAGAAGTTCTTCTCCTTCTTCAGGTCCATCATCTCCGACATCCACGGGAACGGGTTCTCCGCGGGCGCGAACACCGGTGCCAGCCCGAGCTGCGCGCAGCGGCGGTTGGTGATGAAGTGCATGTACTCCTCGCACAGCTCGGCGTTGAGGCCGAGCAGCCCGCGGGGCATGGTGTCGCGCCCGTAGGCGATCTCCAGCTCGCACCCCTCGGCCAGCATGGTCCGGATCTCCTCCTGGAACCCGTCCGTCCAGAGGTGCGGGTTCTCGATCTTGATCTGGTTGATCGCGTCGATCCCGAAGTTCAGGTGGATCGACTCGTCCCGCAGGATGTACTGGTACTGCTCGGCGATCCCCACCATCTTGTTGCGCCGCCCCAGGGACAGGATCTGGGCGAAGCCGGTGTAGAACCACATGCCCTCGAACACCACGTAGAACGCGACCAGGTCACGCAGGAACGCCTGGTCCTTCTCCGGCGTGCCGGTGGTGAACGACGGGTCCTCCAGGTGCTGCGTGTACTTCAGCGCCCACGCGGCCTTGTCCGTGATCGACGGCACCTCGCGGTACATGTTGAACAGCTCGCCGTCGTCCAGGCCGAGCGACTCGCAGATGTACTGGAACGTGTGCGTGTGCACGGCCTCCTCGAACGCCTGCCGCAGCAGGTACTGCCTGCACTCGGGGTTGGTCAGGTGGCGGTACACGGCGAGCACGATGTTGTTGGCCACCAACGACTCCGAGGTGGCGAAGAAGCCGAGGTTGCGCTTGATCGCGCGCCGCTCGTCGTCGGTGAGCCCGTCGGGCGACTTCCACAGCGAGATGTCGGCCTGCATCGACACCTCGGTCGGCATCCACGCGTTGTTGCAGCCCGCGAGGTACTTCTCCCACGCCCAGTGGTACTTCAGCGGCAGCAGCTGGTTCACGTCGGCGCGGCAGTTGATCATCGCCTTGTCGTCGACGCTGACGCGGGCGGCGCCCACCTCGATGGGACCGGCGCCGGTGGACACGTCGGGGCTCACTGACAGGCCTCGCAATCGGGGTCGATGATCGAGCAGACGGCGGCACCCGCGGACTCGACGACCACCGGGGCGGTGACCGCGGGTGCGACCGGGGTGACGGGGGAGACGGCGTTGAGCTTGCCGTCGGTGCCGCGCAGCGTGGACTTCTCCACGTGCGTGGCGCTCTGCGAGCGCAGGTAGTACGTGGTCTTCAGGCCCCGCAGCCAGGCCAGCTGGTACAGCTCGTCGAGCTTGCGCCCGCTGGGCTGGTCGATGTACAGGTTGAGCGACTGGGCCTGGTCGATCCACTTCTGCCGCCGGGCCCCGGCCTCGACCAGCCACTTCGAGTCCAGCTCGAAGGCCGTGGCGTACAACGCCTTCAGGTCCGCCGGGATCCGCTCGATCGGCGACAGGCTCCCGTCGTAGTACTTGAGGTCGCTCACCATGACCTCGTCCCACAGGCCGCGCGCCTTCAGGTCGCGGATCAGGTCCGGGTTCACCACGGTGAAGTCGCCGGACATGTTCGACTTCACGTACAGGTTCCGGTACAGCGGCTCGATCGACTGGTTCACCCCGCAGATGTTCGCGATCGTCGCCGTCGGCGCGATGGCCATCACGTTGGAGTTGCGCATCCCCACCGCCAGCACGCGCTCCCGCACCGGAGCCCAGTCCAGAGTGGACGAGCGGTCCAGCTCCAGGTCCGCGCCGCGGGTGTCCGCCAGCAACGCGATCGAGTCGAACGGCAGGATCCCCCGCGACCAGAGCGATCCCTCGTAGGACTCGTAGGCGCCGCGCTCCTCGGCCAGGTCCGCCGAAGCCGAGATCGCGTGGTAGCTGATCTCCTCCATGCTCCGGTCCGCGAACTCGACGGCCGCGGTCGACCCCATCGGGATCCGCTGCGCGAACAGCGCGTCCTGGAACCCCATGAGCCCCAGGCCGACCGGCCGGTGCCGCATGTTCGCGCGCCGGGCCTCCGGGATCGTGTAGTAGTTCACGTCGATCACGTTGTCGAGCATCCGCACGGCCGTCCGCACGGTCCTCTCCAGCCGCGCGCTGTCGATCCCGTCGGGCCCGGTGTGCCGGGCCAGGTTCACCGATCCCAGGTTGCACACCGCGACCTCTTCGAGGTTCGTGTTCAACGTGATCTCGGTGCACAGGTTGGACGAGTGCACGACGCCGGAGTGCTGCTGCGGCGAGCGCAGGTTGCACGGGTCCTTGAACGTGATCCACGGGTGCCCGGTCTCGAACAGCATGGTCAGCATCCGCCGCCACATGTCCGCGGCCTTCACCCTGCGGAACACCTTGATCCCACCGCGGTCCGCGGCCGCCTCGTACTCGCGGTACCGCGCGGCGAACGCGTCGCCGAACAGGTCGTGCAGGTCGGGCACCTCGTCGGGGGAGAACAGCGTCCAGTCGCCACCGGACCCGACCCGCCGCATGAACTCGTCCGGCACCCAGTTGGCCGTGTTCATGTCGTGCGTGCGGCGCCGCTCGTCACCGGTGTTCTTGCGCAGGTCGAGGAACTCCTCGACGTCGATGTGCCAGGTCTCCAGGTAAGCGCACACCGCGCCCTTGCGCTTCCCGCCCTGGTTCACCGCGACCGCCGTGTCGTTGGCGATCTTCAGGAACGGCACGACGCCCTGCGACTTGCCGTTGGTGCCCTTGATGTGGGCGCCGATGCCGCGCACCGGCGTCCAGTCGTTGCCCAGACCGCCCGCGAACTTGGACAGCAGCGCGTTGTTGCTGATCCCGTGGAAGATCCCCTGCAGGTCGTCGTCGACCGTGGTCAGGAAGCACGACGACAGCTGCGGCCGGGTGGTGCCCGCGTTGAACAGCGTGGGCGTCGAGCACATGAAGTCGAACGACGACAGCAGCTCGTAGAACTCGACCGCCCGCGCCTCGCGGTCGTCCTCCCGCAGCGCCAGCCCCATCGCGACCCGCATGAAGAACGCCTGCGGCAGTTCGTAGCGGTGCTCGTCGCTGTGCAGGAAGTACCGGTCGTAGAGCACCTGCATGCCGAGGAACTGGAACGCCAGGTCCCGGTCGGGCAGCAGCGCCGCGCCGAGCCGCGCCAGGTCGAACTCGGCCAGCCGCGGCTCCAGCTGCCCCAGCTCGATCCCGCGCCGGACGAAGTCCGCGAAGTACTCCGGGTACCGCGCGGACATCTCGGCGTGGTTCGCCTCGTCGTCCTTCCCGGCCAGGAACGTCAGCGCCTCGCGCCGCAGCCGGTCCAGCAGCAGCCGGGCGCTGACCAGCGAGTAGTCGGGGTCGATCTCGACCATCGTGCGCGCCGCCATCACCGGTGCCAGGGCCAGCTCGGCGCGGGTGATGCCGTCGTAGAGGTTGCGCCGCGTCTCGGCCAGCACGGTCTCCGCCGACGTCGCGGGCAGCCCCGCGCACGCCTCCTCGACGACCAGCGCCAGCCGCTCCTCGTCCAGCGGCGCCACCCGGCCGTCCGGGTACCGCACCGTCAGCGCGGGCCGCACCGGCACGACCTCCGCCGACCTGGCCTTCGCGTGCTCCTCCCGGTACAGCACGTACGCGCGCGCCACCTTGTGGTGCCCGCCGCGCATCAGCACCAGTTCGACCTGGTCCTGGATCTGCTCGATGTGCACCCCGCGGTCGGGCCCGGCCTGGCGCCGCAGCTTCTCCTCGACCTGCGAGGTCAGGTCCGCGACCAGTTCGCGCACCCGCTGCGAGCCCGCGGCGTCGGCGCCCTCCACGGCGTGGAACGCCTTCGCGACCGCGGTCGCGATCCTGGTCGAGTCGAACGGGGACACCGCTCCGCCACGGCCGATCACCGGGACTTGGACGGGTGTTTCAGTGGGGGACATGGCTCTCCACAGCTGGTTCTGGGCAGTCGGCACCGCCCGGCGAGCACCGCTCGACGGTCGGGGGGAAACGGGTGCGTGGAGGTCAGCCGTCCAGGCTGGAGTGCGACATCACGGCTCTCTCCTCGCGAGCTCGGTGGACACCCGGAGAACCACGGGGGAGGCGGCGACGCGAGGCAGCACGGCACCGAAGGCCGTCCGCCGTCCGCGCGCGCCCTCCCTCGGGGCACCGGGTGGTGCACGCAGGCCGCGTGCACGCTGGTGGCAGGTCTTCGGACTCGCGGGCACTCCGGCTCTCGCCGGCGGACCTACTGGCCGTCGCTTCCCGGACTCGCGTCCAGTGCTTCTTGACGGCGGTCGTTCCCGCTCACCGCTGCGGGGCAGCTCCGGATTCCCACCGGATTCCCTCTTGCCTCACCCTCCGGCGGACCGGGGGTGAACCATCAGCGCGTCGGATACTACATGTGGTGGTGGGGCTCGCCGCACAGCCCAAGATGGTCTCTGTTGCAAGTTCTATGCGATAAGGTGTCCGTGCAGGTCGTCGGTGGACGAAGGGCGTGGCACATGGCTGGTGACGACCACTCCGACCCGCGCCCGCCCCTCGCGGCGGCCGGTGCCTTCGCGCTGGCCGCGGGCTCGTTGGCGGTCGGCGCGTCCGTTCCGTGGCTCGCCGGGGCGCTGGCGGTGGGGGCCGTGGTCGCGGCCCGGCTGGCCACGCGCGGGTGAGGACTTTCCTGTTGGTTTCCTGAACCCCGGAACCCCTCGTCCGATCCGGGCGTTTTGCCGGGCGTGACCACAGCAGAGGTGACCCGACCCAGCCCGGCCGCCCGCCTGGTCGCCCTCGGCGGCACCACCGCGGTGCTGACCACCGTCGCCATGATCGGGGCGCTGGACCTCAAGGGCGCGCTGGTGTCGACCGCCGGGTTGCGCCGCACGATCAGCCAGTACGGCCTCGGCGCGGACAGCTGGATCTTCGAGGTGGCCGTCTCGCTGCTGGCGGCGGGCTCGTTCGCCCTGCTGGCGGTGCTGGTGCGCCAGGGGATCACCCGGTGGCGGTCGACCGGGGCCGTCGCGTTGACCCTGTGGTCCGTCGGCCTGGCGCTCGTGGTGGTCTTCCCCAAGCAGGACTGGTCGCTGCCCGCCTCCGCCGGCGGCGGCATCCACCGGATGGCCAGCCTGCTGGCCTTCGTCAGCCTGCCCGTCGCCGTGCTCTCGTTGGCCCGCCCGTGGTTGCGGCACCCGAGGTGGGCAGGCCACGCCCGCTGGACGTTCGGCCTCGGGCTGCTGTCGGTGGCCGCGTTCACCCCGCTGCTCTACGCCGTCCTGGTCCACGCCTCCGGTGGCGCGGCGTGGTGGCGGGTGTTCCCGATCGGGTACGTCGAGCGCGTCCTGGTGATCTCCGAGGTGATCGCGGTGCTGGCGGCGGGTTTGTGGGCCATCGCCGCCGCGAACCGCCCTAAGCTTGGGGAATGGCAACGTGGGGAGACCTCGCGGCGTACGTCCGCGACCAGTACGACGTGATCTCCGAAGAAGGCGACGAGATCCGGATCCTGTTCAGCTTCGAGCACCTCGACGAGGAGGACGAGCGCACCCAGGTGGTGATCCTGGTGCGCGAGGTGCTCGACGCCAAGCACGAGTGGGTGCAGATCGCCTCGCCGGTGGGCATCGCGGCGAACTGCGACCTGCGGGCGCTGCTGGAGGAGGTCGGGCACTCGTCGATCGCCTCCGGCGCGGCGATCATGGGCGAGCACGTGGTGCTGCGGCACTCGCTGCCGCTGGAGACGCTGGACATCCACGAGTTCGTGGAACCGCTGTCGCTGCTGGCGGGGACGGCCGACCAGATCGAGGAGATCTTCTTCGGGGGCGACAACTACTAGCGGTTCCGACGGGGTTCGGCGGGGCACCGCACCAGCCGGTGCCGCCGTTTGGCCCAGGCTAACCGGCCGCCGAGGTGGGTACCCACCGGGTATGACGACTCCTCGGCGGTCCTCGTCCCGTTCTCCGTGGGTGTGGCGCGGCTTCGTGGCGCTGTGCCTGGTGGTCGTCGCGGCGGCCGCGCTCCAGCTGGTGGGCCTGGTGCCCAAGCTCAGCCTGTTCGGCACGGACACCGTCGACCGGAGCCAGCCCGCGCTGCTGAAGTCGCTGCGCGACCTGAGCCAGTACCACGCGGCCTCGGGGGACTACCAGGTCGTGATCGACATCGAGAAGGACGTGCGGTTCGTGCCGGACGTCCTGGCGGGGCAGCGGACCCTGTTCGTGTCCAACGGTTCCGTCAACGCCTACGTCGACTTCGGCGGGCTCGCCGACGGCGCGATGACGGTGTCTGAGGAGCGCAAGACGGTCGACGTCACGCTGCCCAAGCCGCAGCTGGACAAGCCCAACCTCGACCACGAGCACAGCTACGTGTTCGCGCAGGAGCGCGGGCTGTTCGACCGGCTGGCCAGCGTCGTGCAGACCTCCGACCAGCAGCCGTTCTACGTGGCGGCGGAGCAGAAGATCGCGGACGCGGCCAAGGAGTCCGGGTTGTCGGACAAGGCGGCGGAGAACACGCGGAAGATGCTGGAGGGGATGTTCGGGGCGCTCGGCTACGAGGTCCACTTCGTGGACGCACCCCAGCCGTGAGTTAGGCTTGCCTAACTCACAGTCTTCCGTTCGAGGGTGAACCCGGTGTTCGAGTCCATGACAGTGCAGGTGCGTGCGGGTCTGGGCGAGCGGCGGCTGACGGCCGCCGTCCGCGACGTGTTCGACCGCCACCAGGAGCTCCGCGAGAGCGGTGCGGTGTGCGAGGTGCGGCGGGTCCCCGTCCACGGGCTGGCCGGGCAGGCGCTGGTGGACCGGGCGGCCGCCGAGGTCGACGCCGTCGCGAACCGGGTGGGCTCGGCGCTGTTCCGGGTGCTGTGGCTCGACGCGGGCGCGGACCTGTCCGGCAAGCTCGTGCTGCTGGTGCACCGCCGCGTGATGGCCGCCGTGCCGTGGCCCGTCCTGCTGTCCGAGCTGGTCTCGGCGTGGAACAGGGGCGACTCGGCGGCGGACCTGGTGGGGGCGCTCGACGCCTGAGTCGCTTGGCCCGCACCGGAGACTCCCGGTGCGGGCCAAGCGGGTGCACGGGTCAGCTGACCGGCCAGGAGTGCACGGGTTCGTTGGTGTGCATGAGGTCGCGGTAGGTGCGCAGCATCAGCCGCAGCGCCTCGACGCGGTCCAGGCTGGTGTTGTCGTAGTGCCGGTGGAACGCCCGCGACTGCCAGGTCGCCCCGTTCACCCCGGTCAGGCACCGCTGCTCGACGACGCCCAGCAGCCGGTCCCGGTCGGCGGGGTCGACGCCCCAGCGGTCCAGGCCGTCGTAGGCCATCGGCAGGAGGCGCCGCAGCACCAGCTCCACCACCGGCACGGTGCCCAGGCCCGGCCAGTACACCTGGGCGTCGATCCCGTTCTTGGCGCCCGCCAGGAAGTTCTCCTCCGCGGCGCTGAACGACATCTGCGACCACAGTGGACGTTCGCTCTCCGCCAGCACCCGGACCAGACCGTAGTAGAACGCCGCGTTGGCCAGCGTGTCGATCACGGTGGGCCCGGCGGGCAGCGTGCGGTTCTCCACCCGCAGGTGGGGCTTGTCCTTCACCACGTCGTACACCGGCCGGTTCCACCGGTACACGGTCCCGTTGTGCAGCCGCAGCTCCGACAGTGCCGGCGTGTCACCGCGGTCGATCACCTGCAACGGGTCCTCGGGGTCCACGATCGGCAGCAGCGCGGGGAAGTAGCGCACGTTCTCCTCGAACAGGTCGAAGATGGACGTGATCCACCGCTCGCCGAACCACACCCGTGGCCGAACGCCCTGCTCCTTCAGCTCGTCACCGCGGGTGTCCGTCGACTGCTGGAACAAAGCGATCCGCGTCTCCCGCCACAGCTCCTTGCCCAGCAGGAACGGGGAGTTCGCGCCGACGGCCACCTGCACGCCCGCGATGGTCTGCGCCGCGTTCCAGTAGTCCGCGAACTGGTCCGGGCTCACCTGAAGGTGCAGCTGCGTGCTCGTGCAGGCCGCCTCGGGCACGATCGAGTCCGCGGTCATGTTCAGCCGCTCGATGCCGTCGATCGCGATCTGCAGGTCCTCGCCGCGCGCCGCCAGCACCTGCTCGTTGAGCAGCGCGTAGCGCGGGTTCACCGACAGCGCGTCCATCGCCATGTGCTCGGCGCGCAGCGTCGGCAGGATCCCGATCATCGTCATGTGCGCGCCGACCTCGCGCGCCTTGTGCTCGGCCTCGTTGAGGCTCGCCCGCACCGTCTCCTCGAACGCGCGGATCCCGTCGTCGGCCAGCTGCCGGGGAGCGACGTTGATCTCCAGGTTCCACTGGCCGAGCTCGGTCACGAAGTCCGGGTCGGCGATCGCCTCCAGCGCCTCGGCGTTGCGCATCGCCGGGTCGCCCTGCTCGTCCACGAGGTTGAGCTCGATCTCCAGCCCCGTCATGGGCCGCTCGAACTCGAACCGGGACTCGCGCAGCATCCTGGCGAACACGTCGAGGCAGCGCCGGACCTTCGTCCGGTACCGGGTGCGGTCCTCGCGGGTGAACTCGTGGCGGGCTACGTCGTCACCCATGGCGGCTCCTCAAGCTCGTGGCACCCGGACACTGTGCACCAGGAGACGCTCAGGCGGGTACCGCGATCGAGGTGATCACAAACCCGTCCCTGGCCAGCCAGCGACCGGTGAACCCGGTCAGGGGCTCACCGTCCACGATCGGTGCTTCGACGAGGATCCGCGCGGTGAAGGTGCCCGCGTCCGGGTCGATCGTGACGTCGGCGTCCTCGAACCCGAGCCACAACCTGGTCAGCGGGAACCACGCCTTGTAGACGGACTCCTTGGCGCTGAACAGCAAGCGGTCCCACGACACCTTGTCGCCCGCCGCGCGCAGACCGTCCATCCTGGCCAGTTCGGTCGGGACGGCGATGGCCTCCAGGACGCCCTTCGGAGTGGGGGCGTTGGGTTCGGCGTCGATGCCGATCGAGCGGAAGTCGCTCGTGCGGGCCACGGCGGCCGCGCGGTAGCCGGTGCAGTGCGTGATGCTGCCGACGACGCCGTCGGGCCACACGGGCTCGCGCTTCGGGCCGGGCAGCACCGGGACGGGAGGGAAGCCCAGCTGCCCCAGCGCGGTCCTGGCGCAGAAGCGGCCGGTGGTGAACTCCTTGCGACGCTTCTCGACGGACTTCTCCAGCAGCGCCAGCTCCTCGGGGAACAGCTCGACGCCCTCCGGGTCGTCGAAGCGGTCCACGGCCGCGACCGGGCTCGGCAGCAGGTCGGCGATCATCGGGCGTCCCCCTCGCGCAGCACGTCGTGCAGCTGTGCGCCCGTCCAGCCCCTCGGCTTCCACTCGCGCGGGTAGCCGAGCGACACCTCGTCGAAGCGGATGCCGTCGTGCCGGGTGGTGCGCGGGATGTGCAGGTGGCCGTAGACCATCTCCACGCAGTTGAACCTGGTGTGCCAGTCCGCGGTGCGCTCGGTGCCGCACCACAGCGCGAACTCCGGGTAGCGCAGCACCCTCGTGGGCTCGCGGACGAGCGGGTAGTGGTTGATCAGCACGGTCTTGAGCGCCGGGTCGACCTCGGCCAGCCTGCGCTCGGTCTCGGCGACCCGCGCCTCGCACCACGCCTCGCGGCTGGGGTACGGGTCCGGGAACAGGAAGTACTCGTCCGTGCAGACCACACCGACCTCGTGCGCCTTCGCCAGCGCCGACACCTGGTCGTAGGTGCCTTCGGGGCGGAAGGTGTAGTCGTACAGCGTGAACAGGGGAGCGACCGTCACCGGACCGCCCGAGCCCTCGAACACCGGGTACGGGTCCTCCGGCGTGAGGACGTCGATGCTCCGGCACATCTCGACGAGCTGCTTGTAGCGCACCTCGCCGCGGGTCTGCACCGCGTCGTCCTTCGTCGTCCACAGCTCGTGGTTGCCCGGCGACCACAGGACCTTGGCGAACCGCTTGCGCAGCAGGTCGAGCGCCCATTCGATGTCCTGGAACTTCTCGCCCACGTCACCTGCGACGATGAGCCAGTCGTCGGCCGACGGCGCTTGGACCGCCGCCACGAAGTCCCGGTTCTCCTGGTACGTGACGTGCAGGTCGCTGGTGGCGAGCAATCTCGGCGTGCGGGTCACCTCTCGACCTTAACCGTTCACGACGCCGTTCTCCGAGCACCCCGAAGCAGCCAGGGGGAGTAGGGGTGGTGCCAAGATGACCGTTCATCCGTTCGTCGCAGATCATCGCCCGCTGAACTCATACCCCTACACCGCGTGACGCTAGGCGGGGCCGTTCAGCCTTAAGGGCCCCTAATTCATCTATCGGGTAGTCAAGCCACTTCCTACGGTGATCACATCGCTACTACCTCGGCGGAGGACCAGATGTCCGAGTCCCACTTCGCACGGAACACCGACCCCCGGTTGGCGCGCCAGGTGCCACCTGGCGTCCGCGGCGCCGCCACGCCGTTCAGCCGGACGGTCAGTGCGGAGATCACCCGCACAGCCCAGCAGCAGCAGCAGTACGGCTACCCGCCACCTCGACGCCGCACGCCCGCCGAGGAAGCCGCCCTGTCCACCCTGCTGCGCACCCGCCAGCGCACCCAGGCCGCCCGCCCGGAACCCTGGCTCCGCCAGAACCCCGAGCCCGGCCAGCCCGCCGCCGCCCGCGGCGACGTGACCGAGCTGCTCGCCGCCCGCCTCGTCCCCGCCTCGCTGTGGTCCCTGGTCGAACCGCTCATCCCACCGGCCAAGATCCGTCGGCAGGGCGGCGGCCGCAGCCGCGTCTCCGACCGCGCGATCTTCACCGCGATCGTGTTCGTCCTGACCAGCGGCTGCGCCTGGCGCCACCTGCCCTCCTCCTTCGGCGTCACGGTCCCGACCGTGCACCGCCGCTTCCAGGAGTGGACCGACGCCGGCCTCTGGCTCCGCCTGCGCCGCGCGGCCATGGACCGCCACGGCACCACCCCGGCCGCGGGCACCGCCTCGGACGACGGCGAATGGATCCACGCGGTCCTCGAAGCGGCCGAACGCCGCGGAACGAAGGCCGGGGGCTGACCGTCGGATGAACGTGGTGGGCCGCCGCTCCTGAACCGGATCGGCCCCCACCACGTTCATCTGAGCAAGCCCCCAGGAGGACCCCATGACCGCCACCGACCCCCTTTCCCACCGCGCTCTCGCCCTGCTCCGCGCCACCGCCGCCGGCCGCGTCGAGCTCACGTGCAGCAGCGAACCCGACTTCCGAGTCGACAACCTCCCCTGCTGCGACCAACCAGCCGCCCGCCTACTCGTCCACGCGGGCCTGGTCGAACCAGCCACCACCGCCCCCTTCGGCCACTGGCTCCCCGCTCACCTGACCACCGCAGGAGCTGAACTACTGGCCCTCAGCACCCCCTCCGCCGCCGCCTGAGCTGGGAAAACGGGCACAGCAAAGCTGGCGCCGACTTCAAGGCCCCCCGAACTGAACGCTACCGACGGGCACCGACAAAACTGACTGCGTGCCTGGTCAGGATGCGTTCGGGGGCAAGACGACCTACGCGAGCAGGCCGATAATCGCGCTCTAAAAGACTTCAACGGCCCAGGGACACCAACTGGCGCAGCCGCCACCTCGCACCCGGCGCGGAGCGCCCGCCCGCTTCGTCCGACGCGCAGCGAGGATGTTTGGTCCGGCGAAGCTCGGATGCCTTGTCCGACGCGCAGCGAGGATGCCTTCCCTTCCGACGGCGCAGTCGAGGACTCCCACGACGGGCGAAGCCCGCCAGCGCGCATCCGGCGCGGAGTGCCTGGGGCCTTGTCGGCGCCAGCCGATGCCTTGTCCGACGGCGAAGCCGAGGATGCTCTGTCAGGCGCAGCCTGATGCTTGAGTCGAGCGCAGCTCGATGTCTGGCGAAGCCAGATCCCCTCCCGCCCCCGATACACAGCGCCCTCCTGCCTTGCCCATGTTTGTCAAGATGGCTTTATCGTCTTGACAAACATGGGCAAGGCATTGAGACAATCGCGCGCCGGGGGCTGGGCTTCGCTCACCCCACGCCCCCACGACGACCGGTCCCCCCACCGCCACCAACGGACAACCGGCAACCCCATCACCTACGGATGCAACCCGTGCTGGTACTTCGGAAACCGCACACTGATCTTCGTCCCCAGCCCCTGCGCCGTCTCCACCACCAACCCGTAGTCGTCCCCGTAGAACCTCCTCAGCCTCTCGTCGATGTTCCCCAGCCCTATCCCGGCCGTCTCGTCCACCTGCCCCGCCAGCGTCCTGCGCAGCGCTTCCGGGTCCATCCCGATCCCGTCGTCCTCGATCGTGATGTGCGCTTCCGCCCCGGCGTCGGCCGCGAGGATCTGGATGTGGCCGGGTTCGACCTTTCCTTCCATGCCGTGGCGGACCGCGTTCTCCACGAGTGGTTGCAGGCACAGGAACGGCACGGTCACCGAGAGGACCTCGGGGGCGATCTGCAGCGTCACCGTCAGCCGTTCGCCGAACCGGGCCCGTTCCAGCGCCAGGTACTGGTCGATCGACTTCAGCTCCTCGGCGAGGGTCGTGAAGTCGCCGTGCCGTCGGAACGAGTACCGGGTGAAGTCGGCGAAGTCCAGCAGCAGGGTCCGCGCCCGTTCGGGGTTCGTGCGCACGTACGACGCGATGGCGCTCAACGAGTTGTAGATGAAGTGCGGTGAGATCTGCGCCCGCAGTGCCCGGACCTCGGCTTCGACGAGGCGGGTCCGGGAGCGGTCCAGTTCGGCGAGCTCCAGTTGTCCGGAAGCCCAGCGGGCGACCTCGTTGGTGGCCCGCACCAAGCCGGCCGACGCTTCCCGGCTGTAGGCCGCGAGCACGCCGACGACGTGACCCTCCACGGTGAGCGGGGCGACGACGGCGATCTGCACGGGGCAGTCCGGCAACGTGCACCCGATGTCGAACGCGCGGGTCCGCCCCGTGCTGAAGACCTCCTGCGCCAACCGCATCGTGTCGGCCGAGTGGTGCTCCCCGACGCCCTCCCACGCGACCACCTCGACCTCGTCGGTCAACGCCAGCGCGGGGGTGTCGAGCAGGGTCCTGAGGTGGCGGGCCGACTTCTTCGCGGCTTCGGGGACGAGGCCTGCGCGCAGCGGGGGAGCGGCGGACCAGGCGGTGTGCAGGGTCTCGAACGTGATCCGCTGCGCCTCGGTGAGGAAGTCCTGCCGGGGACCCGACCCCCGCCACAGCACGAACACGATGGCCGCTCCGACGAGCAGTATCGCTCCCACGGCCAGCAGGCCGGTCACGTCCCGGTTCTCCGGCGGATGTCGCTCATGGACGGTTCCTCGTTCATCTCCAGCCCGAGGTTCTCGGGCGCGTGCAGTCTGACCATGACCCGGTTGACGTTCTCCGGGATCCTGCCGGGCGTCATCAGCGACACCACGTACATCACCACGAACCCGAGCGGCACGGTCCAGGCCGCCGGTCGGGACAGGAACACGTGGTACCACTGGTCGGCGGTCTTGGCGCTGATGGTGACTATCCCGGCGGCCAGCGCGGGCACGCCGCCCGCGATCATCCCGGCGACCGCGCCGGTGGTGGTCATCCGGGTGCTCCAGATCCCCAGCAGCAGCAACGGGCACAGCGAGGACGCGGCGACGGCGAACGCGAGCCCGACCATGTCGGCCACCGGGATCCCGCCGACCAGCACGGTCATCGCCAGCGGCACGATCGCGGCGAGCGCGGCGGAGATCCGGAACCCGCGCACACCGCGCATCTTCAGCACGTCCTGGCTGAGCACACCGGCCAGCGAGACCATCAGCCCGGACGAGGTCGACAGGAACGCCGCGAACGCGCCACCCGCGACCAGCGCGCCGAGCAGCTGCCCGCCGACACCCCCGACCATCCGGCTCGGCAGCACCAGCACCACGGCGTCGGTGTCACCGGTCAGCAGCAGCTCCGGCGTGTAGAGCCTGCCGAGCACGCCGTAGATCGGCGGCATCAGGTAGAAGATCCCCAGCAGCCCCAGCACGATCAGCGTCGTGCGCCGGGCCGCCCGGCCGTTCGGGTTGGTGTAGAACCGCACGATCACGTGCGGCAGCCCCATCGTCCCCAGGAACGTCGCCAGGATCAGCGAGTACACCGCGTAGAGCGGGAACTGCCCGCCCTCGGCCATCGGCAGCGCCCAGTCCGCGTTCGTGGTGTGCGGCAACGACTCCAGGTGCGGCACGGTCTCGCCCGCCGGGAACACGAACGAGCTGCCCGCCGCGACGGTGTGCTCGCCCGCGTTGACCCACAGCTGGTCGCCGTCCACCCGCACCCCGTCGAGCAGCCCGTGGCCGGAGAAGTTCGCGGGCGCCTCGACGTGGATCAGCGTGGAGGTGTCGAAGTCGACCGTCGTGGTCTGCCGGAACACCGGGAACTCCGGGCCGTTGAGCCGTTCCCCGCCGTGCGCGCGCCACGCCAGCAGCAGGAACACCACCGGCACCGCGATGGCCGTGAGCTTGAGCCAGTACTGGAACGCCTGCACGAACGTGACGCTGCGCATCCCGCCGGACACCACGTTCACCGTCACCACGACCGCGACGATCAGCCCGCCCAACCAGTCCGGCGCACCGGTGACCGTGTGCAGCGTCAGGCCCGCGCCCTTGAACTGCGGCAGCAGGTACAGCCACGCGATGGCGATCGCCAGCCCGCTGGCCACCCGGCGCACCACCGGCGAGGAGAACCGCGCCTCGGCGAAGTCCGGCAGCGTGTACGCGCCCGACCGGCGCAGCGGGGCCGCGACCAGCGTCAGCAGCACCAGGTAGCCCGCGGTGTAGCCGACCGGGAACCACAGCATGTCCGGGCCGTGCGCGAAGATCAGCCCGGCGATGCCGACGAACGACGCCGCCGACAGGTACTCGCCGCCGATCGCGGAGGCGTTCCACCACGGCGACACCGTGCGCGAGGCGACGTAGAAGTCCGACGTCGTGCGCGAGATCCGCAGGCCGTAGGCGCCGATCAGCATCGTGCCGAGCGCGACCACCAGCACGGCCACGACCCCGTAGGTGCTGTTCACGACCGCTCGACCAGCTCGGCGAACGCCAGCTCGCTCCGCTCGGCCTGCCGCACGTAGAACCACCCGGCCAGCACGAACACCGGGAACACCACCGCCCCGAGCAGCACCCACGGCAGCCCGATGCCGAGCACCTGGATCCGCGAGACCGACGGCGCGAACTTGAACACCAGCGGCAACGTCCCCAACCCGCCCGCGACCAGGCCCACCACCAGCAGGCCCAGCGTGCGCTGGGTGCGGATCAGCGACCGCATGTACAGGGCGCCCAGCTGGCTCTGCTCGTTGATCTCCCGCGACGTCGGGTACGGCCGCCGGGGACGGGGCGCACCGGTCCGCGGGCTCGTCACCACCACGCGCTGCGTCGGCGGCGGCTGCTCGGGCCTCACGTGGCCTGCCGGTTCCGCGCGCTCTCGTCGGGACCCTGCTGCGGCACCACCGGACGCGCCCGCCGCACCAGCAGCTGGCGCAGGTGCCGGGCGTGGCGGCGGCTGACCGGCAGCACCGCGCCGCCGATGTTGACGCTCAGGTGCCCCTCCTCCAGCCGCAGCTCGTCGACGTGGCTCAACGACACCAGGTGGCTGCGGTGGATCCGGACGAACCCGGCGGACCGCCAGCGCTCCTCCAACCCGTTCAACGCCGCCCTGACCAGACCACTGCCCGTCGCGGTGTGCAGGCGGGCGTAGTCGCCGTGCGCCTCGACGTAGCGGATGTCGGCCAGCCGGATGAACCGGGTGATCCCGCCCAGCTCGACCGGGATGACCTCCTCGCCGACCTCGGGGGCCTGCGACACGGCGGGCTGCGCGGGTGCCTCGGCGGTGGTGGACTTGACGTCCAGCACCTCGTGCACGATCCGGTGCACCGACTCGGCCAGCCGCTCCGCGCGCACCGGCTTGAGCAGGTAGTCCAGCGCCTTCAGCTCGAACGCCTCGACCGCGGGCTCCTGGTGCGCGGTGACGAACACGATGGGCGGCGGCTGCGCGAACCGCGACAGCACGCGGGCCAGGTCCAACCCGTCCAGACCGGGCATCCGGATGTCCAGGAACACCGCGTCGACCGGCTGACCGGCGTCCATGGCCCGGTGCAGCCCGCGCAGCGCGGTCGTCGCGTCCGTCACGCCCTCGACGTGCGCGATCCGCGGATCCGAGCGCAGGAGGTACACCAGGTCCTCCAGCGCCGGGGCCTCGTCGTCCACGGCGAGCACGCGCAACGTCCGTTCGAGAGCGCCTCGGCGCTCGGGCCCCTCGCAGAGGGGGCAGGGCAGACCTGCGGTCATGTCCGATCGTGTCCAATGCTGTGAACGGCCGATCTCCACGGCGACGGGGATTAGACCACCAGTGGGTCATCGTCGCCCGTCGAGGGGCCGCTAGCAAGGTGCCACCGGCACCCCTTTCACGCAGGAATGCGGTGATCGGTTCGACCGGACCCTCAGCCCGCGATGCGCCGGGACCTGTGGTCCGCGACCCTGGGGTGCGCGGCCTGCGCGTCCCCGAGGGTGATCTCCAGTTCGACGAAGGACTCCTCGGCGCGGCGCGCGGCGACGACCACCGACGACGCGGCGGCCGGACCGACCAGGCGGCGCGTGGGGTCCTGCAGCGATTCCAGCACCTCGGACCACTGGTTCGACAACTTCGCCAAACCCTCCAGTGCGGCTACCAGTTCACCCGTTGTGCAGGGTGGATTTGCCGCTATCCGGGCGAGATGGTCGCCCAGCGCATCCAAGTCGGCGTTCATCGTCACCCCCATGACGCAGTCGTGTACCCCTGGATATTGCTATAGCCGGTCGGAATGGTCAACCAGGTCTCAATTGGCTGCTGTTCGCCCTGGTCACCGGCCGCAGGAATGGCGGCGGCAAGCCCTTTCCCCAACCATTCCTACGTTCCGGTGAGCTGGGTCACCAGCAATCTGGCAACCATTTCACGCGCTCGGACCTCGAATAATCCGAAACCCGACTGCACGGCCATGGCCAGTGCCATCCGGGAGTGGTCTAGTGCCTGTGCGTATTCGTTCGCGCACAGGTGTGCCTCCGCCGTGCCGAGAAGCGCTCGAACGGCCCCGTACGGGTACTCGCCCGCCGTAGCCAACTCCAGCGCGCGGCGGTACTCCTCCACCGATCGGGCGTACTCGCCGACACCGCACAGCACCAGTCCGGAGGCGTTGCGCACCTCGCACTCGATCCGGTCGGTCGCACCCTCCTCCCGGACCGCCTCCAGCGCCCGGCCCACCACCTCGACCGCCTCCCCGTGATCACCCGATCGGCTCAGCGCCATCGCCAGGTACGCCCGCGTCTCGGTCAGCAGGTGCCCGGACCCGGTCAGGTCCCACTGCGCGGCGGTGAGCCGCAGCAGCTCCACGGCCTTCCCGTGGTCGCCCAGCGCCAGGTGGCAGCGGGCCAGCAGGCTCGTGCAGGACGCCTTGACGTTGAGCCCCGCCGACGTCCGCGCCAGCTCGACGCCCCTGGTCAGGCGCTCGATCGCGCGGTCGACGTCACCCCGCATCAGGTCCACCGCGCCGAGCCCGGTGAGCGCGGAGACGCGGACGTGCGGCATGGCCCAGTCCTCGTCGCCGAGCACCAGCAGCCGCTCGAAGGCCGCCACCGCGGTCGGCAGGTCGTTCAGCTCCATCGCCAGGATCCCGCGCCACGCGGCCAGCAGCCACGCCTCCGAGCCGGGCGGCTCACCCGCCTCCGCGATGTGCCTCATCGCCAGCCGCTGGTTGCCCAGGTTGCGGTGCTCCGCGGCCAGCCACACGAGCATCCGCGTCTCCGCGGCCCGGTCGCCCTGCCCGCGGGCCGCGTCCAGCGCGGCGTCGATGGCACCGAGGAACTCCACGTGGTGGCCGTGCGTGCCGAGGTACCCGCCCATCCCGTTGACCAGCTGCCACGCCATCGGCCGCGGCCCCGACCGCGCGCAGTCCTCCGCCGCGGCGAACAGGTTCGGCCGCTCGGCGTCCAGCCACGCCTTCGCGGCCCCCTCGTCGGCGAGCAGGTGCGGCGGGGCGGGCCTGGGCACATCCAGCTCCGGGAACAGCAGGTGGGCGACCTCGTGGGAGGTCCGCAGGTACCAGTCGAGCAGCCGCTGCACGGCCGCCGCGCCGCCGTCGGGCTCGTGCGCGCGGGCCCGTTCGGCGGCGTACTCGCGCAGCAGGTCCGGCAGCCCGAACCGGTCGCCGTCCAGCCGCTGCACCAGGTTCGCGGTCACCAGCTCCCCGAGCAGCGCCGCCGCGGTGGCCGGGTCGGCGCCCAGCAGCGCCGCCGCGCCGTGCGCGTCCACGTCCGGCCCCGGCACCAGCCCCAGCAGCCGGAACAGCTCGGCGGTCGGCGGTCGCAGCGTCGTGTAGGACAGGTCGAACGCCCGCCGCACCGCCGCCGTGTCGTCGTTCTCCACCGCGAGCGCCGAGAGCCGGTCGCCCTCGCGCAGCTCCGCCACGTACCGCTCGACGTCCCCGCGCGGCGCGCCGACGAGGTTGCCCAGCGAGATGCGCAGCGCCAGCGGCAGGTAGCCGCACAGCCGGGCCAGCTCGGCCACGACGCCCTCCCGCGCGTCCGTGCTCAACGCGCGGCGCAGCAGCAGCCGGGCGTCCTCGGGCGGCAGCACGTCCAGCCGCACCGCGGCCGAACCGGGCAGGTCCAGCTCGCTGCGGCTGGTGACCAGCACCGCGCACGCCGGGTCGCCGGGCAGCA
Organism: Umezawaea tangerina; assembly: GCF_003002815.1. Lineage (GTDB taxonomy): Bacteria > Actinomycetota > Actinomycetes > Mycobacteriales > Pseudonocardiaceae > Umezawaea > Umezawaea tangerina. Next base: position 220,451 of record NZ_PVTF01000016.1, read on the forward strand.
GCGGCAGCACCTGGGCCGCCGACATCGCGTTGTCCAGGATCACCAGCACCCGGCGTCCGCGCAGCCGCGCCCGGTAGGCGGCGACCAGCGAGGCCTCGTCGAGCGGGATGCGGTCGCCCCTCATCCCGGTGGCCCGCAGGAACCGGGCCAGCACGGCGGTCGTGGACAGCGTCGGGGCGGAGGAGTGGCCGCGCAGGTCCACGTGGAGCTGCCCGTCGGTGAAGCGCCCGCGCACGGCGTGGCCGACCGAGATCGCCACGGCCGTCTTGCCGACCCCCGGCGGTCCGCTGACCACGACCGTCGGCGACGCCTTCGCGCCCCGGCCCGGCAGCAGCAGCTCCGCGGCCCGCGCCAGCTCCTCGGTGCGGCCGACGAAGTTGCCCACCGGCGCGGGCAGCTGCGACACCGGCGACCACTCGACGGCCGGTCGACGCGCCGCCTGGTCCGCCCGCCGGTGCTCCTCGACCAGGCCCCCGGTCGGCAGCCGGTCCGCGTCGACGTCGGCCAGCAGCGGTCCGCGCCAGCACGCCAGCGCCCGCTCGTAGGCCTCCCGCGACTCCTCCGGCCTGCCCGCCGCGGCCAGCGCCGCGCCCTCGGCCACCAGCGACCGGAACCGCTGCAGGTCCAGGGCGCCGTCCTCGACGGTGATCCGGTAGCCGGTCGGCGTCGTGTCGATCAGCCGCGGCTCGCCGAGCACCCGGCGCAGCCGCATCACGTACACCGGCAGCGTCTGCGCGGCCCGCGCGGGCGGGTCGTCACCCCAGACGAAGCGGACCAGGTCCGCCGTCGACACCGAACGGCCCGCGTTCAGCAGCAGGGCGGCGAGCACCACCCGCTGCCTGGCCGCGGTGATCGGGACCTCGGTGCCGCCGCGGTGGACCACCAGTGGTCCGAGCACACCGAACCGATCGTGCGACTGGCCCACCTGTCTTGCTCCTCACGGCGCGGACGACGGTAACGCGACGACCGCCACCGCGCCAGGAGTCCTTACATGGCACCGACTTCGGTGACCCTGATGGCCGCTGTCCCGGTCTCGTCGGACTCCTCGAGGTCGACTTCGGCCGAGATGCCCCAGTCGTGGTCCCCGGCGGGGTCGTCGAAGATCTGACGCACGTCCCAGCGCCCCGGTTCCTCCGTGATGATCAGCAATGCCGGACCGCGCGCGTCGGGCCCGATCCCGATGGCGTCGAACGCCTCGAAGTAGGGCTCGATCGCGTCCTCCCACGCGTCCGCGTCCCACCCGGACTCGCCGTCGAGGATCCCGAGCTCGTAGTAGTCGCGGCGCGCCGCCAGCTCGACCCGGCGGAACAGCGCGTTGCGCACCAGCACCCGGAACGCCCGCATGTTGCGGGTGACGGCGGGCGGCCGCTCGTCGATCTCGATCTTCTTCGCGGCCTCGTCGAGCGGGTTGCGCAGCTTCTCCCACTCCTCCAGCAGGCTGGAGTCGACCTGGCGGACCAGCTCGCCCAGCCACTCGATGAGGTCGTTGAGCTCCTCGGTCTTCGCCTCCTCGGGCACGGTCTGGCGCAGCGCCTTGTAGGCGTCGGCCAGGTACCGCAGCACGATCCCCTCCGACCGCGCCAGCTGGTAGAAGCTGACGTACTCGGTGAACGTCATCGCCCGCTCGTACATGTCCCGGACCACGGACTTCGGCGACAGGTGGTGGTCGGCGACCCACGGGTGCCCGTTCCGGTAGCTCGTGAAAGCGCCTTCCAGCAGCTCCTCCAACGGCTTCGGATAGGTGACCTGGTCGAGCAGCTCCATCCGCTGGTCGTACTCGACGCCGTCGGCCTTCATCGCCGCCACGGCCTCGCCGCGCGCCTTGAACTGCTGGGCGGACAGGATCTGGCGCGGGTCGTCCAGAGTGGACTCGATGATGGACAGCGTGTCCAGCGGGTAGCTGGGCGACTCGCGGTCGAGCAGCTCGATCGCGGCCAGCGCGAACGGCGACAGCGCCTGGTTGAGCGCGAAGTTGTCCTGGAGGTCGACGGTCAGCCGGTAGCGGCGGCCCTCGGCGTCCGGCTCGTCCAGCCGCACGACCACCCCGGACTGGAGCAGCCCCCGGAAGATCGAGATCGCCCGCAGGATGTGCTTGAGCTGCGCCTTGCGCGTCTCGTGGTTGTCCTCCAGCAGGTGCCGCATCGCCCCGAAGAAGTCGGCACCGGACGCGTCCCCCCTCCTGTTGAGGACGTTGAGGATCATCGCGTGGCTGACCGAGAACGTCGAGGTCAGCTGCTCCGGCTCCGCCGCGACCAGCCGTTCGAACGTCTTGTCGCTCCACGACACGAAACCCTCCGGCGGCTTCGTGCGCACGACCCGCTTGAGCTTCTTCGGGTCGTCACCCGCCTTCGCGACCCGCTTCGCGTTCTCCACCTCGTGGTCGGGGGCCTGCACGACCACGGTCCCCACCGTGTCGTAGCCCGCGCGGCCCGCCCGGCCCGCGATCTGGTGGAACTCGCGCGCCTTGAGCACGCGGGTGCGGGTGCCGTCGTACTTGCTCAGCGCGGTGAACAGCACGGTGCGGATGGGCACGTTGATGCCCACGCCCAGGGTGTCCGTGCCGCAGATGACCTTCAGCAGACCCGCCTGCGCGAGCTGCTCGACCAGCCTGCGGTACTTGGGCAGCATGCCCGCGTGGTGCACGCCGATGCCGTGCCGCACGATCCGCGACAGCGTCTTGCCGAAGCCGGAGGTGAACCGGAACCCGCCGATCATCGCCGCGATGGCGTCCTTCTCGGCGCGCGTGCACACGTTCACGCTCATCAGCGCCTGCGCGCGCTCCAGCGCCGAGGCCTGGGTGAAGTGCACGACGTAGATCGGCGCCTCCCGGCCGTGCAGCAGCTCCTCGATGGTCTCGTGCAGCGGCGTCGTCACGTACTGGAAGTTCAGCGGCACCGGCCGGTCGGCCGACCGCACGACCGCCGTGGACCGACCGGTGCGCCGGGTCAGGTCCTTCTCGAAGAACGAGACGTCGCCCAGCGTCGCGGACATCAGCAGGAACTGCGCCTTCGGCAGCTCGATCAGCGGCACCTGCCACGCCCAGCCGCGCTCGGGCTCGGAGTAGAAGTGGAACTCGTCCATGACGACCTGGCCGACCTCGGCCTCCGCGCCGTCGCGCAGGGCGATGTTCGCCAGGATCTCGGCGGTGCAGCAGATGATCGGCGCGGTGTCGTTGACGCTCGCGTCACCGGTCAGCATGCCGACGTTGGCCGGGCCGAACGTGTCGCACAGCGCGAAGAACTTCTCCGACACCAGCGCCTTGATGGGCGCAGTATAAAAGGACCTCTTTCTGCGTCCTTCATTTTGGCTGGCCATGGCCGCGAAGTGCGCCCCGATCGCCACCAGGCTCTTCCCGGACCCCGTGGGGGTGCTCAGGATGACGTTCGAGCCGGAGACCAGCTCGATCAGCGCCTCCTGCTGCGCCGGGTAGAGCTGGAGCCCCCGTTCCGCCGCCCAGGAGGCGAACGTGTCGAAGAGCAGGTCTGGGTCGGGGGTGGCCGGAAGCCGATCGGTGAGAGTCATCGCAGGTCGGATCATAGGTGAGAGCGGGTTGTCCGGTGGCGGCCACCGCCGCGCGGATCGTGTGCGATTCTCGGGTGTGACCGATCGCCACCTGGACGACCTGCGTCGGACGGCACGCGCGGCCCTGCCCGACCCGCTCGGGGTGGTCGGAACGGCACCGGAGGCCGACCTGGCCGAGGCGGTCCGGGCCGACCGCGGCTGCGTCCTGCTGGGCGAACCCGGCTCCGGCCGCACGACCCTGCTGCACCGCCTCGCCGCGGAGCTGCTGGAGGACGGCGGCCCGGTGCCGATCGTGCTGTCCCTGTCCACCGGCAGCTGGCGGGTCGAGCCGCACCGGCTCAGCAGCCTGCGGTGGGCGAGCGCGCAGGACGTCGTCCCCGCCGACGACTGGGACACCGAGGCGCTGGAACGGGCCCAGCGGCTCAGCGTGGCCAGGCTGGAGCAGGTCGACCACGCCGTGGACACCGCCGTCGAGTGGCTGTCCACCGAGGTCGGCAGGCTCTACCGGGTGCCGCCCCGCCGGGTCGCCGACTGGCTGCGCGCCGACCCGTGCCCGGTGGTGCTGCTGCTCGACGGGCTGGACGAGATCCGCCACGCCGACGACCGCCGCCGCTGCGTCGAGGTGCTGACCCTGCTCAGGACCCGCCTCACCACCGCGATCGTGGTGTGCGCCCGGCCGTCCGACGAGGTGGAGCTGCGCAAGTTCGGGCAGGCCGTGCGGATCCCGCCGCTGAGCGCGGCCGCCGTGGACACCGCGCTGGCCGCCGACGGGCTGGAGTCGCTGCGCGCCGCGTGCCTGCGCCACGACGACCTGGTCGCCCTGCTGGACACCCCGCTGGCGCTCGCGCTGGCCGTGGAGGGCTATCGGGGCGAGGACGTCACCGAGGACGAGGTGCGGCGCCTGCTCGCGGGCGGGCTCGACCACCTGTGGGCCGTGCGGCTGCCCGCCCGCGCCTCCTCGCTGCGCGGGCTGGCCAGGCTGATGGACCGCGGCGACCGGGACGTCTTCACCGTGCAGGCGCTGAACCTCTCGTGGGTCCGCCAGGCCGGGCTGCGGACTCCCCGCGCGGTCGGGCCGTGGGTCTACGCGGCGCTGGCGCTGGCCGCCGCCATCGGTCTGCTCGCCTTCACGACACGGGCCACCGACCCCGGCTTCGCGGTGCTGTGCGCCGCGGTGCTCGCCGCGTCGGCCGCCGCCCAGGTGTACTCGGCGGGCAACGCCACCGACCGTCGCCGCTCCCGCCTCGACCTCGGCGACTTCGTGGCCACCCGCTGGTCGCTGGACTGGCGCTCGGCGGCCACGGCCCTGCTCACCTGCGTCCTGGCCGGGCTCGTCACGGGCGCCTCCGTCGGCATGTTCGGCGGCGCCGCGGGCATCGCCCTCGGCCTGCTGCCCGGCACGGCGGCGGGCCTGGCGGTCGCCGTCCTGACCCTGCCGACCCGCGCGCCCGCCGCCCGCACCCGCCCCACCGCGTCCCGCTGGACCCTCGCCGTCCGCGTCGCCGCCGGGCTGACCGCGCTGGCGCTCGGCCTGCTGCCCGCCTTCGCCGTGCTCGCACTGGTCGAACGCCGCTTCGCCCCCTACGTCCACCACCTGATGCTGGCCGCCACGGTGGGCGTGTGGCTCGCGGCGTTCGCCGTGTCGCTGCACGGCTGGTGGAGCCACCGCGTCGCCGTGAAGGCCGTGACCCGCGCGGGCGTGCTGCCCGCCGACCTGGCGGCGTTCGTCGCCGAGGGCCTGCTGCGGGCCGGACCGGACGGCTACGCGTTCGGCCACCCCACCCTGCGCCGCCACCTCGCACGGGACTAGTAGGACTTCGTTAGGTCGTGTGATGGGGGTGTGTCGGCGATGTGATCTTCTGTAGCGGTGAGGCCGGAGGAGATGGCGTTGGTGCGCCCGGTGATCGAGGACTTCGCTGCGGACATGTTC
>NZ_PVTF01000017.1 GCF_003002815.1 Umezawaea tangerina
ACTACAACACCCGACGGGCCCACAGCGCCCTCGGTGGTCGACCACCGATCAGCCGACTGGCCGCCTAACCGTCAACAACGTCACAAATCACTACATCTAGCGCGCGGTGCCACTCCCGTACTGGGGCAGCTCGGCCCTGGTGGGCAGGCCCTCCCAGTCGCCGGTGGTGCCGACGGCGAAGGCCGCGACCGTGGTGGCGCGCTCCAGGCGCGCGGGCTGGTCGAGGTCGTCCAGCAGGGCCGACAGGTAACCGGCCACGAAGGCGTCGCCCGCGCCGATGACGTCCGCCAGCCCGGTCGGTCTGGCCGGTGCCGACCAGCGGCCGCCGGCCGTGGTGGTCTCGGCGCCGTCGGCCCCGCGTTTGGTGACGACCTCGCGGACCCCCTTGTCCAGCAACGCCCGCGCGCCGCCGACGAGGTCCAGCTCGGCCTCGTCGCCGAACACGACGGTCGCCTTGGCGGCCAACGGGGTGAGGGCGTCCGAGGCCTCCCGCGACGTCCAGAGCTTCGTCCGGTGGTTGACGTCCAGGCACACGGTCCACCCGTGCGCCGCGGCGTGGTCCACGGCGGTCCGGGTGGCGTCGAGCGCGGTGTCGGACAGGGCCGGGGTGATGCCGGTGAACAGCAGGACCCGCGCGCCTGCGCGGAGTGGTCCGCGCAGGTCTTCGGGGCGGAGGCGGGAGCCCGCGGAGGCCGTGCGGTAGTAGGCGACCCGCGCCTGGTCGACCGTGCGCTGCTCGCGGAGCAGCAGACCCGTCGGGGCGTCGGGATCGCGGACGACCACCGCGTCGACCCGCTCGGCGCGCAGCCGTTCGGCGACCAGCGAACCGAGCTCGTCGTCACCCACCCTGCCGACCCAGCCCGCGCGGTGGCCCAGCCTCGACAGTCCTATCGCGACGGTGCTCTCCGCGCCCGCCATGCCCAGCTCCATGGTCCTGGCCAGCCGCAGCGGACCCGGCGCGGTCGCCCGCAGGACGGCCATCGTCTCGCCGAACGCCAGGACGTCCACGGTCATCGGGCGCCCCGGACCGCGTCCAGCAGCCGCTTGGCCCGGTCCGCGAGGCCGTCCAGGCCCGTGCCCATCAGCGGTGAGCCGACACCCACGGCCACCGCGCCCGCCTTGAGGTAGGCGACGGCCTCGTCGACCCCCACCCCGCCGACCGGCACGAACGGCACGTCGGGGAACGGCGCCCGCAGCGCTTCGAGGTAGTCGACGCCGCCGAGCGAGGCGGGGAACAGCTTGAGCGCCCGCGCCCCGTAGGCTAGTGCGGTCTCGACCTCGGTCGGGGTCAGGACACCCGCGAGCACCGGCAGTCCGGACTCCACCGAGTGGCCGACGGCGGCCGTGGTCGCCGGGCTGACCGCGAACCGGGCACCGGCGGCCAGCGCGTCGTCGACGTCCCGCGGCGTGCGGATCGTGCCCACGCCCAGCCACCCGTCGTCCGGGGTCTCGCCCGCCAGGTCCGCGATGACGGCCAGGGCGTCCGGGCTGGTCAGCGAGATCTCCACCAGCCGGACGCCGGACTCGAACAGGACGCGGACGGCCGCCCGCGCGTCGTCGCCGCGCACGATGGCGACCAGCCGTCCGGCCTCCAGCGCGGTCGAGAAGTCCACCATTCCGCCACGTTCCCTTCGTCGTGCCGCCGCAGCCGGTGATTGTTCGTGATGAATACACCCACCGGTGCGGCAAGTGGCCGACCGGGTCATACCAAGTGGTTCAGACCATTGACAAAAGGGTCCGCGGTTCAGCACGCTGCGGACGTGGGATCGGTCCGACCGAGGAGGACGACGTGGAAACCCCAGCGCTCCAACGAGGTCGATGGCACCGGGTGGGGCGCGTGGTCGCCGCCGCTGCACTAGTCGTCAGCGGGGCGGTCGTCGTCTCGGTCGGCGTGCGCGCGCCGGGTGTCGCCCAGGCCGCCGAACCGCTGAAGAGCGTCGTGCCCGTCCCGGTCTCGGTGCAGACCACCGCGGGCGTGACGTACTCGCTGACCTCGACGACCAGGATCTACACCCAGGCCGGTTTCGCGGACGCCCGCGCGGTCGGCGACTACCTGGCCGGGCTGCTGCGCGGGTCCACCGGGTTCGCGCTGCCGGTGTCCGACGCGTCCGGCACCCCCGCCGACGGCATCTCGCTGCTGCTCGGCGGTGCGAACCCGAGCGTGGGCACCCAGGGCTACCAGCTCGACGTGACCGCGGGGACCGTGGTGCTGCGGGCGAACGGGTCCGACGGGCTGTTCGGCGGCGTGCAGACCCTGCGCCAGCTGCTGCCCGCGAAGGTCGAGAGCACGACCGTCCAGAGTGGACCGTGGACGCTGCCCGGCACCTCGATCCTGGACTACCCGCGGTTCGGCCACCGCGGCGCGATGCTCGACGTGGCAAGGCACTTCCAGCCGGTCGCCGCGGTCAAGCGCTACCTCGACCAGCTCGCCGCGTACAAGGTCAACTACTTCCACCTGCACCTCACCGACGACCAGGGTTGGCGGCTGGTCGTCGACAGCTGGCCCAAGCTCACCACCATCGGCGGCAGCACCCAGGTCGGCGGCGGCGCGGGCGGCTTCTACACCAAGGCGCAGTACCAGGAGATCGTGGCGTACGCGGCCTCGCGGCACATCACCGTGATCCCCGAGGTCGACCTGCCCGGCCACACCAACGCGGCGCTCGCCTCCTACGCGGAGCTGAACTGCAACGGCGTCGCACCCGCCCTGCGCACGGACACAGCGGTCGGCTACAGCTCCCTGTGCGTGTCCAAGGACGTGACCTACCAGTTCATCGACGACGTGGTCCGCGAGATCGCCGCGATCACGCCCGGCCCGTACTTCCACCTCGGCGGCGACGAGGCCAGCGCCACCAGCGACGCCGACTACCAGGCGTTCATGAACCGCGCGCTGCCGATCGTGAAGAAGTACGGCAAGCAGGTCATGGGCTGGCACGAGTTCGTGAAGACGACGACCGACACCACGGCGGTGCCGCAGTACTGGGGCACCACCACGTCGAACTCCGTCGTCTCGGCCGCCGCGGCCCGCGGCAACAAGGTCCTGCTGTCCCCGGCCAACAAGGCCTACCTGGACATGAAGTACAACGCGAGCACGCCGCTGGGCCAGGACTGGGCGGCCCGCATCGAGGTGCAGGACGCCTACGAGTGGAACCCCGGCGCGTACCTGAGCGGGGTCGGCGAGTCCTCCGTCCGCGGCGTCGAGGCTCCACTGTGGACGGAGACGCTGGTCACCTCGGCGAACATCGAGTACATGGCCTTCCCGAGGCTCTCGGCCATCGCGGAGCTCGGCTGGTCGCCGTGGTCGACGCACAGCTGGGACCAGTTCAAGCTGCGCCTGGCCGCGCAGGCGCCGCGCTGGACCGTGCAAGGAATCAACTTCTACCGGTCGACGCAGGTGCCGTGGGAGACGGGCACCACGACCACGACGACCACCACGACGACGACCACCACGACCACGCCTCCGCCGGGGAACTGCCCGGCGGCGTGGGACCGCGCCAAGGTCTACGTCGCCACGAACGTCGTGTCGCACGCGGGCCGGAAGTGGACCGCCCAGTGGTGGACGCAGGGCGAGGAGCCCGGCACCACGGGGGAGTGGGGCGTCTGGCGCGACAGCGGCGCCTGCTGAGGGGCCGGTGGCCGTGGGCGGCCTCCCCGACCCGCTTACGGCCACCGGACCGTCCCGGTTCAACCGGAATGATCACGCTGTTTCTGCTCACCCACGGGGTGGCCGGATGGTGTGAGATGAGGTCATGACGCGCATCGAGATCGATGGCCGCGCGGCCACCGCCGAGACCCTCGCGCACCCGGCGGTGTCGACGCACGGGCACTTCACCGCCATGCAGGTCCGCGACCACAAGGTCCGCGGCCTCGACCTGCACCTGGCCCGGCTGCGCGCGGGCAGCAGGGAGGTCTTCGACAGCGCTCTCGACGAGGAGCTGCTGCTGCGGCACCTGCGGCACGCGCTCACCGGCGTCGTGGACGCGTCGCTGCGCGTGTACGTGTTCCAGCCCGAGGACGAGCTGTCGTTCATGGTCACCGTGATGCCGCCCGGTGAGCCGCCCGCCACGCCGCAGCGCCTGCGCGCGGTCCCGTACGCCCGCCCGTTCGCACAGGTCAAGCACCTCGGCGGGTTCGCGCAGGCGCACTACACCCGGCTCGTGCGCCGCGAGGGCTTCGACGACGCGCTGATGGTCACCCAGGACGGCTTCGTCACCGAGGGCGCCACCACGAACATCGGCTTCTTCGACGACGACACCGTCGTGTGGCCCGACGCGCCCGTGCTGCTGGGCATCACCATGCAGCTGCTCAACTTCGCCCTGACCGAGCGCGAGGTCGTGTCCAGGCTCGCCGAGGTCAGGCTGGACGAGGTGGCGTCGTTCGACGGCGCGTTCCTCACCAACGCCAGGGGGATCGTGCCGGTGGCCTCGATCGACGACGTGGTGTTCCCGGTCGACGCCGACCGGATGAAGGTCGTCACCGAGGCCTACGACTCGGCACCGTGGCGGGAGGTCTGACCTCGACCTCCAGCAAGGTCGAGGTGACAAGCTCGGCCGGACTTCCGGCGGATCACCAGGGGGCGTCGTGCGAGCGGTGTGGTTGAGGGAGTTCGGTGGACCCGAGGTGCTGGTGGAGGAGTCGACCCCGGACCCGGCACCGGGCCCCGGCCAGGTGGTCGTCGACGTCGCCTACGCCGGCATCACGTTCGTCGAGACGCAGGTCAGGGCCGGCCGGGCGCCGTGGCCGGTCCGGCTCCCGACCATCCCCGGCAACGGTGTCGGCGGGGTCGTCACCGGGAGCGCGGACCCGGCGCTCGTCGGCGCGACCGTCGTGACCGCCACCGGTGGCTCCGGCGGGTACGCCGACCGCGTGGCCGTGAACGCCGACGAGCTGATCGCGGTCCCGCCGGACATCCCCCTCGACCGCGCCGTGGCGCTGCTGGCCGACGGCCGCACCGCCACGATGCTCGCCGACGCGGTCGACCTGCGGGCGGGCGACCGCGTCCTGGTCGAGGCCGCCGCGGGCGGTGTGGGAACCCTGCTGGTGCAGCTGGCCCGCGCCGCCGGGGCCGTGGTGGTCGCGGCGGTGGGCGGGCCCCGCAAGGTCGCGGCGGTCACCGGCGCCGACCTGGTCGTGGACTACCGGTCCGACGGCTGGGCGCACCAGGTGCGCGCGGCCGTGGGCGCGCTCGACGTGGTGTTCGACGGCGTGGGCGGCACCATCGCCCGCACCGCGTTCTCCTTGGTGGCGGCGGGCGGCCGGATGACCAGCCACGGTGCCGCGAGCGGCGAGTGGGCGGGCATCCCGGCGTCCACCGCGGCCGAGCACGGCGTGGCGCTGCTCAGCGCGTCCCGCCCGACGACCTCGCAGGCCCGCACCTACGCGCTGCGCGCGTTCGAGAGCCTGGTGCCGGTCATCGGCCAGCGGTTCCCGTTGGCACGGGCGGCCGACGCCCACGCCGCGATGGAGTCGCGCACCGCCATCGGCAAGACGCTGCTGGAGACCTGACCGTCACCCGCAGCCCTCCGCCCGCTCCAGCAGCAACGTGCGCTCCCGCTCGTTGCGGGTCAGCGAGGCGGCCTTCTCGAACTCCGCCCGCGCCTCCGGCAGCCTGCCCAGCTTCGCCAGGAAGTCCCCGCGCACGCTGGGCAGCAGGTGGTACGACTTCAACGCGGGTTCGGCGCCCAGGGCGTCGACGAGCTCCAGCCCCGCGGCCGGTCCCTCGGCCATCGACACCGCCACGGCCCGGTTCAGCTCGACGATCGGCGACGGCATGACCTCGCCCAGCGTCTTGTAGAGGTCGGCGATCCGCCCCCAGTCGGTGTCGTCGGCCTCCCGCGCCCGCCCGTGGCACGCCGCGATGGCCGCCTGCAGGGCGTACGGACCGCCGGCTCCGCCCAGCTCCTCGGCCTTGGCCAGCGCCGCCAGCCCGCGCCGGATCAGCAGCTGGTCCCACCGCCCCCGGTCCTGCTCCAGCAGCAGCACCGGTTTCCCGTCCGCCCCGACCCGCGCGGCCGACCGCGAGGCCTGGATCTCCATCAGTGCCACCAGCCCGTGCACCTCGGGCTCCGCGGGCGCCAACCCGGCCAGCACCCTCCCCAGCCGCAGGGCCTCGTTGCACAGCGACGGCCGCAGCCAGTCGTCCCCCGCGGTCGCCGAGTACCCCTCGTTGAACACGAGGTACACGACCTCCAGCACCGACGACAGCCGCGCGGGCAGCTCGTCGCGGCCGGGCACCTCGAACGGCACCTCGGCCTTGGCCAGCGTCTTCTTCGCCCGCACGATCCGCTGCGCGATCGTCGACTCCGACGCCAGGAACGCCCGCGCGATCTCGTCGGTGGTCAGGCCGCCCAACAGGCGCAGCGTCAACGCGACCCGCGCCTCCGTGGACAGCACCGGGTGGCACGACACGAAGACCAGGCGCAGCAGGTCGTCGGAGATCTCCTGCGGGTCCTCCACCTCGGGCGCCGCACCGTCGGGATCGAGCTCGTGGCCCAGGATCTCGACCTTGCGCCTGAGGTTCTGCTCGCGGCGGATGAGGTCGATGGCCCGGCGCCTGCCGGTCGCCATCAGCCAGGCACCGGGATTGCGCGGGACGCCCTCGGCAGGCCACTGCTCCAACGCGGCCACCAGGGCGTCCTGCGCAAGCTCCTCGGCGAGTCCCACGTCCCGCACGATCCGCGCGAGACCGGCGATGACCCTGGCCGACTCGATCCTCCAGACCGCGTCGATGGCGCGGTGTGCATCCGATGCCGTCACAGCCACTGACTACATGACCGGGTGACGGCCGCGCAAACTACCCGCCGATCTGCTCGCGCAGCGCCGCCTCGGCGGCCCGCGCCTCGGGCGTGAACGCCGGGCCGAAGTCCTCGGCCTCGAACACCCGGCGGATCTCGATCTCGGACTCGCCGTCGTCGAAGTTCGGCACGCGCTTGACCCACTCGATGGCCTCGTCGATCGACTTCACGTCGAGCAGCCAGAACCCGGCGATGAGCTCCTTGGTCTCGGCGAACGGCCCGTCGACGACGGTCCGCTTCTCGCCCTCGAACTTCACGCGGGCCCCCTTGGAGCTGGAGTGCAGGCCCTCACCCGCGAGCAGCACACCGGCCTTGACCAGCTCCGCGTTGAACTTGCCCATCTCGTTGAGCTGGGTCTCGGTCGGCAGGACGCCCGCCTCGGTGTCGGGGGTGGCCTTGATGATCGCCATGAACCGCATGTCCGCTCCTCGTTCCGTTCGGCTGGGCGTTCACCCTGCCCCGTACCCCTGCGTCGAACGAGGACCACCCCGATCGACACGCGGGCGGAACTTTCTCGGAAGTTTTTCGGCGACCGTCCGACCTGCGGAAACGCGAACGGCCGGGCCGCACGTGGCGGCCCGGCCGTTCACCGGGTCAGTAGCCCGCGGGCCTGGAGGCGCTCTTCGCCTTCCGCACCGCGCCGTCGATCTGCTGGTGGTACCTGCCCTTGGTCCGCCGGTCGAGGAAGGTGCCCGCCTGGTCGGCGAGCCTGCTCACCTTCTCCGGGTTCTTCTGGGCGTACTTCCTGGCCGCGGCCGCCGCTGTGGCGAGTACCGCGAGCTTGCGCAACATGGCCATCGGCTCGTCCCTTCGACACCCGGTCAACGTCCGGAGGTGCACCAGTGGTTCCCCGGTGTGACCGCCGCCAACCCCCGCCCGCCCGAGGTGGGCGGAGGCCGTTCACCGCTCGACCAGCACCGCCAGCCCGTCCAGCAGCCGCGCCAGCCCGAACTCGTAGGCGAACGCGGGGTCGTAGGCGGTCCCGTGCGCCGCACCCGCGGCCGACCCGACCCGCGACGCCAACGGGTAGGCGCCCGGATCCAGCGCCCGCTCCAGCAGCGGCGCGTTGACCGCCCACCACTGCTCGTCCGTCATCGCGCTCTCCGACACCGCCGCCCGCGCGTCGGCGGCGTCGCGCGCCCAGGCCCGCACGAAGGCCAGCAGGTGGCCGAGCGACGCGTCCATCTCCACGTCGTCCAGCCCCAGGCCGTCCACAGCGGACAGCTCGTGCTCGTACTTCGCCATCTGCCCCGGCCCCAACAGCGGCCGCCCGGTGGACACCCGCGCCGCCCACGGGTGCGCCTCGAACAGCCGCCGGTTCTCCGCCGCGACCTCGGTGACCCGCTCCCGCCACGGCCTGCCCGCGGTGTCCGCGCGGTCCATCCGCGCGTACGCGGCGTCCAGCATCAGGTCGAGCAGCTCGGCCTTGCCCGGCACGTAGGTGTACAGCGTCATCGCCACCACCCCGAGCTCCGCCGCGACCTTCCGCATCGTCACGGCGTCGAGCCCCTCGGCGTCGGCCAGCGCCGTGGCCGCGTCGACCACCCCGTCGATGCTCAGCCCTTGCCGAGGGCCCCGGCGCCCGACCGCCGTCGGGTCGCGCCAGAGCAGCCGCAGGGTGCGGTCGGGATCGCCCGCGCTCGTCCGTTCGCCAGCCACCGCGACTCCTCACTTCTTACAGCGTACAATGTACTGCGTACAGAGAATGGAGCACCCATGCAGATCACCGCTTCCGCCATCTCCCTGACCGTGGACGACGTCGCAGCCTCCGCTCGGTTCCTCCGGGACCACTTCGGCTTCCACGAGCAGATGTCCGCCGACGGCTTCGCCTCCCTCACCCGCGAGGACGCGGGCGTGAACGTCATCTTCCTGCGCCGCGGCCTCGCCACGCTGCCCGAGGACCAGCGGGACGTCCACGCCACCGGCCTCATCCTCGCCTTCGTCGTGGCCGACCTGGAGGGCGAGCTGGCCCGCCTCCAGGGCGGGGGTGTCACGATCACCATGCCGCTGACCTCGGAGGAGTGGGGCGAGCGGGCGTTCCAGGTCCGCGACCCCAACGGCGTCGTCGTGCAGCTGGTGGACTGGAACGGCTGACCCCGCCAACTGGCGGGGCATCCCCGCCACCTGGCACTGTCCGCGGCCGGACCCGCGGGCCGACGATGGTCGTGACGGCCACACCGCAGTGACCCGAGCAAGGAGATCCGATGACGACCACCAACACCACCGTCGGCCCGCCTCCGCCGTTCGACCCCGAGCTGTCGGCGGCACTGGAGGCCATGCCGGAGCTGCCCAGCTCGTTGACCATCGGGATGGTCACCGCCATGCGCGAGGTCAACGCGGAGCGGGACGCCACCGACGCCGACCTCGCCCGCGACGGCGCCTTCGAGGTCACCCACCACGTCGCCGACGGCCCGCACGGCGACGTGCCACTCCTGGTCGTGCGCCCCCGCGACGCCGCGACCACCGCCGCGATCTACTACATCCACGGCGGCGGCATGGTCATGGGCAGCAACCGGGGGCCGGACTCGGGCAAGGCCTTCGAGCTGGCCGCCGAGCTGGGCCTCACCGTCGTGTCGGTGGAGTACCGGCTGGCGCCCGAGCACCCGCACCCCGTCCCCGTCGACGACTGCTACGCCGGTCTCCAGTGGACCGCGAAGAACGCCGAGGAGCTCGGCGTCGACCCCGACCGGATCGTCGTGGCGGGCGCCAGCGCGGGCGGCGGCCTCGCCGCGGCGACCACCCTGCTGGCCCGCGACCGCGGTGGTCCCGCGATCGCCGCGCAGCTCCTGTTCTGCCCCATGCTGGACGACCGCAACGAGTCCGTGTCGGCCCGGCAGATGGTCGGCCGGGGCATCTGGGACCGGACGTCGAACGACATGGGCTGGACCGCGCTGCTCGGCGACGCCCGCGGCACGGCGGACGTCCCGCCGTACGCCGCGCCCGCCCGCGCGACCGACCTGTCGAACCTCCCGCCGACCTACCTGGACGTGGGCTCCGCGGAGACCTTCCGCGACGAGGTCGTGGAGTTCGCCTCGCGCATCTGGGCGGCGGGCGGCGAAGCCGAGCTGCACGTGTGGCCCGGCGGCTTCCACGGGTTCGAGCTGCTGGCCCCGCAGACGCTCCTCGCGCAGACCGCGGGAGGTCCCCGCGCCCCCTGGCTGCGACGGGTGCTGGGCCTCTGATCCCGGTGGCACGATGAACAGGTGGAAGACCTAGTAGGCAGGCTCGCCGCACTGGACCCGGACGCGGGCGCCGCCGTCAAGGTGATCGCCTACTTCGACCGGCTGGTCGAGGCCCGCGCCGGTCTGGAGCCGATCGTCCGCGGCGCGGCGGTCCTCACGGGGGCCGCCGCGCGGCTGGTCGACGACGACCGCGGGGTCTGCGTCCGGGTGGACGAGAAGGGCGTCGTCCGACCGCCGGCGGACCCGCCGGATCCCCGGTGGCCCAACGCCCCGCTGCACCCCGGTGGTCCGCCCGCGCTCTGGCTCGAACGCCCCGGCGCGGCGGGTCCGGTCGAGGCGATGGTCCTCGAACGCGCCCTCTCCGCCGCGCGCGGAGTCCTGGCCAGGCAACGGGGTCCGGCCGCCGCGGACGACGTGGCGGCGGTGCTCGACGTCGCCGTCGACGAACGCGCCCGGCAGCGGGCCGCGCGCAGGCTGGGGTTGGGCGCGAGGGCGCGGGCCGTGGCGCTGGACGGCAACCGCCCCAAGGTCCTCGCCGAGGACCGGGAACCGCCGCCGGGGCGCGCGGGGATCGGCCCGACCGTCCCGGTGCTGGACCTCCCGTCCTCGTGGACGGCGGCGAGGACCGCGCTGCGCTTCGCCGCCGCGGGCACCGAACAGGACCCCGGCCCGTCGGTCGTGCACGCGGACCGCCTGGGCGGACTGGTCGTTCTGGCGGCGGCTGTCGGGCCCGGCAGCGAACCGGTCCAGGACGTGCGGGACCTGGAACGCGCCCGGTCCGCGGCACCCTGGGCGCTGGCCACGCTGGTGGCCGTCGCGACCACGCCGAGCCTGCGCACCGCCGCGTCGACCCTGGTGGTGCACCACTCCACCCTCCAGGACCGGCTCGCCCACCTGGAGGACCTGCTCGGCTGGTCGGTCCGCGACCCGTCCGGCCGACTGCGCCTGCAACTTGCCATCGCCTTGCGCCGCCTGCACCAACACCCCGAACAGGCCTAAGTGGACGGTCGTGCGCGCGGCCGGTCCCGGCCACCGGTCCACGGCCTCGCGGTTGGTGGCCTGCGAGGGGCCGAAACCCCGTAGCATCGACCACGTGAGCGAGACGACAGGTCTTCGGGACAGGGCACGGCGGGCGATGCGCGCCGAGGTCGCCGTGGTGGCGTTCGACCTGTTCGCGCGCCGCGGTTTCGACCACACCACGGTGGACGACATCGCCCGTGCCGCGGGCATGTCCCGCACCAGCTTCTTCCGCTACTTCCCGACCAAGGAAGACGTGGTGCTGGGCCATCTGGAAGAGCTGGGCGGGCTGATCGAGGCCACCGTCAAGGCCCGTCCGTGCGGCGAGGACCCGTGGCTGGGCCTGCGCGCGGGTTTCCAGGCCGCCTACGAGAGCAGCGGGTCGTCGCCGGTGCGCGCGCTGAGCCTGGGCCGGATGCTCGCCGAGACCCCGTCGCTCAAGGCCCGCCAGGTGGAGAAGCAGGCGCGCTGGCAGAACCTCCTGGTCCCGGAGGTCGCGCGCAGGCTCGGTCTCGCCGACGACCCGGCCGACCCCCGGCCGCGCGCGCTGGTGGCCGCCGCGCTGGGCTGCCTGGACGCCGCGTTCCAGGCCT
The DNA here is from genome assembly GCF_003002815.1 of Umezawaea tangerina. Lineage (GTDB taxonomy): Bacteria > Actinomycetota > Actinomycetes > Mycobacteriales > Pseudonocardiaceae > Umezawaea > Umezawaea tangerina. The sequence goes on from NZ_PVTF01000017.1 coordinate 11,584, forward strand.
GGGCCACCACGGACGGCGAGGTCGGCATGCCGGCGTTCATCGACCGCGCCATGGACGTGGTGACCACCAGGAGCTGACCCGCTCCGTCCACAGTGGACCTACCCGGCGAGCGCGATCGTGTGGCCGGTGTGCTCGACCTTCGCCCGCAGGTAGCTCAGGTTGCTGGCGGTCGCGAACACCCCGGTCGGCACGCGGTCGCGCACGGTGATGCCGTGCGCGCTCAGCTGCGCCCCCTTGTCGGGGTTGTTCGACAGCAGGCTGATGGTGTCGATCCCCAGCGCGCCCAGCATCTGCGCGGCCGCGGTGTAGTCCCGCCCGTCCTCGGGCAGCCCCAGCGCGCTGTTCGCCTCGTAGGTGTCCAACCCCTGGTCCTGCAACGCGTACGCGTCGAGCTTGTTGTACAGCCCGATCCCGCGTCCCTCCTGGCGCAGGTAGAGCAGCACGCCGCCCTGTTCGGACAGCCGCTGGGCGGCCTCCCGCAGCTGCGGCCCGCAGTCGCACCGCGCCGAGCCGAACACGTCCCCGGTCAGGCACTCCGAGTGCATCCGCACCAGCGGCGCGGCCTGCGCTGCCGGGTCGCCGAACACCATCGCCACGTGCTCGGCGCCGTCGACCAGGCCGTGGAAGGTGATGGTGTCGGCCGTCGTGCTGAAACCGTCGCCGAACCTGAGCGGGACCCGGACGCGGGTGCGGACCGAGGCTGGGGCGGTGGGGGAGGTCATGACCGGCTCCGATCGACTGCTGTTCGTCTTCGAACCACGAGATCGACACTACACACGTTCGTTTGAATTTGAACAAGGAGTGTGGTCGTGCGCACAGTCCGGTCGGCGGGTGCGGCTACTGCACGACGAGCTGGGCCTGGTCGAACGCCACCGCGAGGTCGGCCTCGATCCGGCCCACGGCCTCGCGCAACGCGGGCAGCAACCGGGCCACGGTCTCCGCGGGCTCGTCCCGGCCCACGTGCAGCGCGGTGTTGACCGCCGCGACGACCGCGCCCGACCGGTCGCGCACCCCGACGGCCAGCGACCGCAGCCCGTCCTGGAGCTCCTGGTCGACGAGCGCCCACCCGGCGCGTTCCACCTCGTCGACGGCGGCCACGAGGTCCGCCGTGGCGACCAGGGTGTGCCCGGTCAGGGGCCTGCGCTCGGTGGCGTCCAGCAGTGCGGCCCGCCGCCCGGCGGGCAGCCCGGCGAGCAGGACGCGGCCCATCGCCGTGGCGTAGGCCGGGAACCGGGTGCCGATCGCGATGTCGATCCGCGTGATCCGGGTCGTGGCCACCCTGGCCACGTACCGCACCCGGTCGCCGTCGAGCACGGCCATCGACACCGACTCGCCGACGGCGGCGGCCAGGTCGGCCAGGTGCGGCTGGGCGATGTCGGCCAGCGTCAGCGAGGACAGCCGCGAGTACCCGAGGTCCAGCACGGCCGGGCGCAGCGTGAACAGCCGGTCGTCGCTGGCGGCGTACCCGGCCTCGCGCAGCACGAGCAGCGCCCGGCGCGCGGTCGCGCGGGGCAGCCCGCTGGCGGCGGCCGCGGCGGAGATCGTCAGCCCGCCCGGCGCGAACCGGAACGCCTTGAGCACCGCGACCCCGCGGGCCAGCGTCTCCAGGAACTCCATGCCCAGCTCGTCCTTGGTCGACCGCAGCTCGTCCGCGGTCGGCACCGACGCCTCCGCCGCCGCGTGCGGCCCGCGAAGCGCGGCCTCCATGTCCCGCACGGCTTCCCGCAGCCGCGGCAGCACGGTGTCCGGGAACGACGCGGCGGTGTGCCTGCCGGCGTGGCTGAGCACGCTCACCGCGGCGACCGCCCGCCCGTCGGCGTCGCGCACCGGCACGGCCAGCGCGAGCAGGCCGGGTTCGACCCACTGGTCGTCCAGCGCCCATCCCCGCGCGGCGGCGGTGGTGACGCGGGCGCGGAACCGGGCCTCCCGGTCGGTCGCGGCGGTGTCGAGCGCGGGCACGGCCGGGAACCCGGCGTCCAGCGGGTCGGCGGTGCGGCGGTCGCGCCACGCCGTGTACCGGTCCTCGGTCCACGCCGCGGCCAGCACCACCCCGGCGGCGCTGCGGTCGTCGGGCAGCAGGCCGCCGACGTGGAACGCCAGGTACAGGGCCCGCCGCCGGGCCGACTGCGCGACCAGCCGGGCCCCGTCGGCGTCCGGGACGGCCAGCGACACGGACTCGTCCAGCTCGTCGGCGAGCCTGGTGACCAGCGGCTGCAACGGCTCGACCAGCCCGCACGAGGCCAGGTAGGCGTTGCCCAGCTCCATGGCGCGCGGAGCGAGCACCAGGTCCTGGCCCTCGGCGCGCAGGAAACCCAGGTGCAGCCACGTCGCGGTGATCCGGTCCACAGTGGACCTGGCGAGCCCGGTGGACTTGGTGAGGTCGACCCGGCGCAGCCGCGGCTCGGGGTCCGCCGCGACGGCGCGCAGCACGGCCAGTCCGCGTTCGAACGGGCCCGCGGTGTCCTCGCCGGCGTCCCGCACGGTCACGTCCCGTCTGGTCGGGCCGCGGGGCCGCGGCGCTCCGGACATCGTAGAGGCGGTGGCCTCCGCGACCGGGCGACGAACCCGCGTTCGGCGCACGTGGAGCGAACCCGTGTTCGGTGGGTGGACATAGACCCATCGGGTCGAATAATGACCGACGTCGATGAGACCGGTTGCAGCAGTGCTCGTTGCGTTGGCAATCAAGGGATTCGGCAACCGGTCAACCGACCGCAAAACGTGCTTTCCTCGTTGGTGGAGGTTTGTCCAGGTAGTTCACATTTGAATGATCAAGGAGTGGATACGGTGACCACCACCAACCGCGAGCTCTTCATCGGCGGCCAGGACGTCCCGGCGCTGGACGGACGCACCACGGAGGACCTCAACCCCTACAGCGGCGAGGTCTACGCGACCGTCGCCGCCGGTGGCGTCGACGACATCACCCGCGCGGTCGATGCCGCCGACGCCGCCTTCCCGGCCTGGGCGGCGCTCTCGCCGAGCGCCCGCAGGCGGATCTTCCTCAAGGCGGCGGACATCTTCGAGTCCCGAACAGCCGAAGCCGTCGAGATCATGGCGAACGAGGTGGGCGGCGTCGCGGGTTGGGCCGGGTTCAACTGCATGCTCGCCGCGGGCATGTTCCGCGAGGCGGCGTCCTCGGTGACCCAGCCGCTGGGCGAGGTGCTCACCACCGATACCGGCGGGCAGTTATCACTCGCGGTGAGGCAACCAGTAGGGGTGGTCGGTGCGTTCTCGCCCTGGAACGCACCGCTGATCCTGGGCACCCGCGCGGTCGCGGTCCCGCTGGCCGTCGGCAACACCGTCGTCCTCAAGCCGAGCGAGGACGCGCCGATCGCCTGCGGCCTGTTCGTCGCGGACGTGCTGCGCGAGGCCGGACTGCCCCCCGGTGTGCTCAACGTCGTCACGAACGCCCGCGAGGACGCGGAGGCCGTGGCGGAGGCGCTGATCGGGGACCGCAGGGTCCGGATGGTGAACTTCACCGGGTCCACCGACATCGGGCGGATCATCGGCACCGCGGCCGCCAGGCACATCAAGCGCGCGGTCCTCGAGCTCGGCGGCAAGAACGCCGTGCTGGTGCTGGACGACGCCGACCTGGACTTCGCGGTCGACGCCATCGCGTTCGGCGCCTTCCACAACGCGGGCCAGATCTGCATGTCCGCCGACCGCGTGCTGGTGCACAGCTCGTTGGCCGAGGAGCTGACCACCCGGCTCGCGGCCAAGGTCGCGGCGCTGCCGCACGGCGACCCGAAGGACCGGGGGACCGTCGTCGGCCCGATGATCAGCGACCGCGCCGCGAAGCGGATCGCCGACCTCGTGCAGGACGCCGTCGCGGGCGGTGCGCGGATCCGAGCGGGCGGCGGCGACCCGGAGGGTGCCCGCTACCCGGCGACGGTCCTGGACGGCGTCACACCGGGGATGCGGGTCTACCACGAGGAGGTGTTCGGCCCGGTCGTCACGGTGACCGCCGTCGAGAGCGACGACGAGGCCGTCGCGATCGCCAACGACACCGAGTACGGCCTGACCGCCGGGGTGCTCACCGAGGACACCCGCCGCGGCCTGGCCATCGCGCGCAGGCTGCGCACCGGCATCGTCCACGTCAACAACCAGACCGTCGACGACGAGCCGCAGGCGCCGTTCGGCGGGGTCGGGTCGACCGGCTACGGCCGGTTCGGCGGGCGGTGGGGCGTCGAGGCGTTCACCGACACCCGGTGGATCACCGTCGCCGCCGAGCACGGCCACTTCCCCTTCTGAGCGCCCGCGCGGGCACCGGACCGGTGCCCGCGCGGTGCCGGGGCGCGGAGATTAGATTGCCGCGGTGAGCACAACCCGAGACCCGGACCGGCTGGTCCTCTTCACCGACGCGGTCGTGGCGATCGCGATCACGCTGCTGGTGCTGCCGCTGGTGGACATCGTCCCCGAGGCGGTGGCCGAGCACCGGCCGTCGATCGAGGTGATCACCGAGCACAAGCCGCAGATCTTCAGCTTCCTGCTCAGCTTCGCGGTCATCGCGCAGTACTGGCTGACGCACCACCGGATGTTCCAGGGCGTGCGGGGCTACACGACGGGTCTGGTGTCCTGGAACCTGGTGTGGCTGCTGACGATCGTCTTCCTGCCGTTCCCGACCGAGATGACCGCCTCCTACAGCGACGACCGGTTCACCAGGGCGCTCTACGTCGGCACGATCCTCGCCAGCAGCGTCTGCCTCGCCGTGGTGTCGCTGATCATCCACGGCAACCCGGAGGTCGGCGGCGAGGAGGGCGGGCTCACCGCGGCGGTGGTCGTCCGGTCGCTCACGCCCACCGCGCTGCTCGTGGTCGCGTTCCCGCTGGCGCTCATCCCGTCGGTGGGCTACTACGCGCTGCTGCTGCTCCTGCCCGCGCCGGTCGTGAGCCGGGTCGCGCGCCGGAGGGCCGAGGTCTCAGAGTGAGCGGTAGTGCGTGGTGAGCACGTCGTCCGCGTAGAGGTGGAACGCCAGGCCGACCGGGGCGTCGGACCTGGTGACGTCGCCGTCGTGCTCCCAGGGCAGCAGGGTCGTGTTCTTCACGCCCGGCGCGGCCCGCAGCGGCAGGCCCGCGAACGTGGACGCCGCGCCCGTGTGGGCGTGCCCGCAGAACACACCCGCGACGCGGGGGTGCCGGGCCAGCACGCGTTCCAGGTCGTCCGGGTTCCCCAGCCGCATGGCGTCCAGCTCGGGGATGCCCAGCGCGACCGGCGGGTGGTGCAGCGCCACGAACGCCGGTCCGTCCGATCGGGACAGTGCGGAGTCCAGCCAGGCCAGGGTTTCCGGGGCGAGCTCGCCCTCCGGCCTGCCGGGGACGACGGAGTCCAGCAGCAGGACCGACGCGCCCGCCACCTCGACGGCCTGGTTCGCCGGACCGGTGCCGTCGATCCCGAGCAGGGTCCGCCGGAACGCCCCGCGCTCGTCGTGGTTGCCGGGGCAGAACAGCACCGGCACCTCCAGCGGCGCCACGACCGCGCGGACGGTCCCGTAGTCGACCGGCCGCCCCTGCTCCGTCAGGTCACCGGTGACCAGCACCGCGTCGACCCGCCCCGGCAGGGCCGCGAGGTAGTCGACGACCTGCCGCGCCCGCGCCTCGTTGCGCCCGCTGCCGTCGATGTGGATGTCGCTGAGGTGCGCCAGCGTGATCACGGTGGGTCTCCCGTCGAGGCCGATACCGGAAGCCTAGTGCGGTGACCGGGACCCCGCCGTCCAACCGGTCCTCCGTCACGCCCTAGGGCTCCGCGATCCGCCGGGTCTCGTGCGGTGGCCACTCGCCACCGGGGTCGAGCCGTTCCAGCACCTGGGCGGAGATCGCGGCCAGCTGCTCCTGCTGCTCGGGCGTCAGCGCGTCGAACACCAGGTGCCGCACCGTGTCCACGTGGCCGGGCGCGACCTCGACCAGCAGCGCGAACCCGGCGTCGGTGAGGGTGGCCCTGGTGATCCGCCGGTTGTCGACGCTCGTGGACCGGCTGACCCAGCCCTTGCCCTCCAGCCTGGTGACCACGTGCGACATCCGGGACAGCGACGCGTTGGTCAGCGAGGCCAGCCTGCTCATCGGCAGCGAGCGCTCCGCGGTCTCGGAGAGGACACTGAGGACCAGGTACTCGAAGTGGCTGAACCCCGCCTTGGCGCGCATGTCGGCGTCCAGCGCGTACGGCAGCTTGATGAGCACGCCGCTGAAGGCTATCCAGGCGTTCTGCTGGGCAGCCGTGAGCCAGCGGGGCGGTTCGGCGGTCACGACCGCCAGAATACCCCACAGTTGAAGCGTCAAGTTGTTCCGCTGCCGTGGGACTCCGCGGTCAGCCCCGCTGCCGCCGGCGCGATGCACGCGGTCGGGCTGCTCGGTACAAAGGTGCTACCCGCCGTGCGCCCGGCACTCGCCTGAGCGCGGTCGCGGCGGGACGACCGACTGGAGGCACGTGATGGAACAGCTGCGCTTGGGCGGATCCGGCCTGGCGGTGTCGCGGATCGTCCTCGGCTGCATGGGCTACGGCGACCCGGCGCGGGGCACGCACCCGTGGTCGTTGGGGATCGACGACGCCCGACCGCTGGTCAAGCAGGCGCTGGACGCGGGCGTCACGACGTTCGACACCGCCAACTCGTACTCGATCGGCTCCAGCGAGGAGATCGTCGGGAAGCTGCTCGGCGAGCTGGCCGACCGGTCCGACGTGGTCATCGCGACCAAGGTCTACGGGCGCATGGCGGAGGGGCCCAACGGGGCGGGCCTGTCGCGCGGCGCGATCATGACCCAGGTCGACGCGAGCCTGCGCAGGCTCGGCACCGACTACATCGACCTGTACCAGATCCACCGCTACGACCCGAAGACGCCGATCACCGAGACCATGGAGGCCCTGCACGACCTCGTGCGCGCGGGCAAGGTCCGCTACCTCGGCGCGTCCTCGATGTGGACGTGGCAGTTCGCGCAGATGCAGCACGCGGCCGACCTCAACGGGTGGACCAGGTTCGTGGCGATGCAGGACCAGTACAACCTGATCATGCGCGAGGAGGAGCGGGAGATGCACCCGTACTGCCTCGACGAGGGGGTCGGCGTCCTGCCGTGGAGCCCGCTGGCCCGCGGCAGGCTGACGCGGGACTGGGGCGCCACCACCGAGCGCAGCGAGACCGACGCGTTCGGCGGCACGCTGTACAAGCAGACCGAGGAGACCGACCGCAAGGTCGTCGACGCCGTCGCCGCGGTCGCCGCCGAACGCGGCGTCCCCCGTGCCCGGGTGGCGCTGGCGTGGATGCTGCACAAGCCCGCCGTCACGGCCCCGATCGTCGGTGTCACCAAGCCGCACCACCTGACCGACGCCGTGGCGTCGGTCGACCTGGAGCTGTCCGACGACGAGATCCGCCTGCTGGAGGAGCACTACGTCCCGCACGCCGCCGAGGCGTTCTGACCCGACCGGCTCGCGGTGGACCGTGCGGCCCACCGCGAGCCGCGGTCAGCGTCCGAGCGCCCAGCCGAACCGGGCGAGCGAGCCGCTGCGCCCGAACGAGGCCGAGGTCAGCACGCCCGCGCCCGACGAGCCCGCGCCGGGCACGACGGTGACCGAGCCGTCCCCGTAGTACGGCCAGCCGGGGGCGGGGTTCTCGCCGATCGCGGTGGCGGCGAGGTCCGCGTGCCCGTCGCCGTCGTAGTCGCCGAACAGCAGCATCCAGCCGAACGCGTCCTTGGCGTGCGCGGTTCCGGGCACGCCGTCCACGCCGCGGGTGAGCCACCGCCCGTCGGCGAACCCGTCCGCGCCGCCGGCCAGCACGGTCACCGCGCCCGCGGCCGACAGCGCGCCGACGGTCTCCTGCTGCGCGCCGATGGCCAACTCCGGGTACCCGTCGCCGGTGGTGTCGCCGATCGCGACCGACGAACCGAACTGGTCGTACTCCTCGGCCGCGTCCGGCACGCCGGGGGAGTCCTGCCCGATGAGCGCGCCCGGCGCGTCCCCGAGCCCGTCGGCCGTGCCGTACCAGACGGCGACCTCACCGCCGAGCGGTTGCCCGAACTGCTCCTGCGGCCTGCCGACGACGAGGTCCGCGAAGCCGTCGGCGTCCAGGTCGCCGACCGCGAGGTCCGCGCCGCCGTCGTAGGTGCGGACCACGCGGTCCGCGGTGGCCAGACCGGCGGGCGAACCGGGGAAGTAGGCGTAGGAGTAGGACCCGCCGACCTGGGTGAACAGCGCGACGAGGTCGTCGTCCCCGTCGTGGTCGACATCTCCCGCGGCGAGCGCGGACAGTCCGTAGGCGCTGTCGTCCGCGGTGGGCACGAGGGTGGTCGCGCCCTCGGCGACGGTGAACCGGCGGATCCGGCCGAAGTTGTTCGGGGTCTCGGTCGCGACGAGCTCCGGCCTCCCGTCGCCGTCCAGGTCCGCCGCGGTCAGCGCGGTGCCGAGGTGCCAGGTCCCGGTGACGGCGGTCGCGTCGCCCAGGCCGTCGACACCGCCGAAGAACACGGTGACCGAGCCGCCGACCCCGTCGGCGGGCGCGCCCACGGCCAGGTCGTCGAAGCCGTCGCCGTTGAAGTCCGCGGCGCTGAGCGCGGTGCCGAACCTGGCCGACGCGGTCGCCTCGCCCGGCACGTCGGCGTCGGCCTGGCTCAGCACGTCGCGGTCCTGCGACAGGCCGTCCGCCGAGCCGAACGCGACCGCCACGAGCCCCGCCGCCGCGACCCCCGCGACGGTGCTGCCCGGCGCGCCGACGGCGAGGTCGTCGTAGCCGTCGCCGTTGAAGTCGGACGTGCCGCCGCCGTTGGAGTCGGACGTGCCGCCGCCCACCCGTGGCGCGGCGGTCGCCGGACCCGGTCCCCCGGCGGCCAGCGCCAGGGCAGCGGACAGCACGAGCACAGTCGTCTTGCGCACGATGGAGATCCCCCCGTTGTGGAGCCAGCCCCCCCGGCTCCTGGTCGCAGTCAACCCGGTCGGGCGGCCCGGTGACAAGGGAGATCCTTCAGTCCAGCCAGCCCGCGTCGTGCACCAGCAGCGCGATCTGCACCCGGTTGTTGAGGTCCAGCTTGGTCAGCGCGCTGGACACGTGCGTCTTCACCGTGGGCACGCTGATGTGCAGCCGTCCGGCGATCTCCGCGTTCGACCGGCCGTGCCCGACCTCCAGCGCGACACCGCGTTCGCGCGCGTTCAACGCCGCCAGCCGCCGCACGGCCACGGCCTTGCGCTCGTCGGTGCCGGTGTCGGTGACGCGGGCGATCAGCCGCCGGGTCACCGCGGGCGAGAGCACCGGCAGCCCCTTGGCGACCTGGCGCACCGCGTCGACGATCTCCCACGGCGGCGTGTCCTTCAGCAGGAACCCGGCCGCACCCGCGCGCAGCGCCCGCAGCACGTGCCGGTCGGCGTCGAACGTGGTCAGCACCAGCACCTCGGGCGCCCCCGGTCGGGAGCGCAGGGCCTCGGTGGCGGCGAGCCCGTCCATCACGGGCATCCGGATGTCCATCAGCACCACGTCCGGCGCGTGCCGCTCGACCATCGCCCGCACCGCCGTGCCGTCACCGGCCTCGCCGACCACCCGGATGTCGGGTGCCCCGCCCAGCATCATCGCCAGCCCCGCCCGCACCAGCGGGTCGTCGTCGACGATGAGCACGCCCACCACACCCGGTTCGCTCACGGCGGCCACGGTAGCCAGGCCGCCACCCGCCAGCCACCGCCGGCCGTCCGCCCGTGCTCCAGCGCTCCGCCGACGACCGCCACCCGTTCGGCCAGACCGGGCAGACCGCGCCCCTGCCCCGACGGCGGCTCCGGCACCGCGGTCGGCGGGCTGTTGACCACCTCCACCGACAGCCCGTCACCGGGCGCCCCGGACACCCGCACGTCCACTTCGGACCCCGGGGAGTGCCTGCGGGCGTTGGTCATGCTCTCCTGCACGATCCGGTACACCGTGCGGCCCGCGGTGTCCGGCACGTCCCCGTCGACGTCGTCGCGCAGCACCACCCGCATGCCGGGGTGGTCCGACTCGGCCACCAGCAGCGGCAGGTCCGCGAACCGCGGCTGCGGCAGCTCGCCGACCGGGGCGCGCAGCACGCCGATCACCTCCCGCAGGTCCTGCAACGCCCGGTGGGAGTTCTCCCGGATCACCCTGGCCGCGCGGGCGATGTCCTCGGTCGGCGCGTCCGGCCGGTACTCCAACGCGCCCGCGTGCACGCTCAGCAGCGACAACCGGTGGCCGAGCACGTCGTGGATCTCCCGCGCGATGTCCTCGCGCACCCGGTGCTGCACCTGCTCGGCGCGCAGGTGCGCCTCGGTCTCGGCCCGCACGGCGCGGTCGCGCAGCGACAGGATCAGCTGCCGCCGGTGGTGCACGACGAGCCCCCAGGCGACCGCGGCCCCCTGCAGCGCCACGCTGAAGACGATGAGCACCTCGTTGGGGATGTCCGGCTCGGGCCGCAGGATCACGGCCACCGCCGAGGCGGCGGGGGAGAGCGCGAACACGACCATCGTGGTGCGCGGCGGCAGGTGCACCGCGACGGTGAACAGCGCGACCAGCAACGCGAACGAGCTCAGCTCGGAGAACGTGGAGAACGCGATCTGCAGCAGCGCCAACGGGATCGGCCACCGGCGGCGCACCCACAGCCCGGCGCTGCCCACCGCCCAGGCGACCAGGTCGGCGTCGAACAGCCACGCCGGTGACGGCATCCCCCAGGACGTGACGCGCCCCGCCGCCATCACCGCGCCGAACAGCAGGGAACCCAGGAACAGCGCGGTGTCCACCACCCAGTCCCGCGTTCCGCGCCGGTGCGCCGCTGACCCCATGGGCCGAACGTACCCAGCGGGCGGGCGGAACTCCCGTGATCGATACCTAAGTCCCGGCGTTCGGGTACTTGAGGACGACCGGCCGCATCCGGAGGGTCGATCCGCGCCCGCGCGGACCGCCGTTAGCGTCGGGACATGCGCAAAGCCGTCGAGCTGGTCGGGCTGTTCCTCGTCGCGGAAGGCGTCAGCGGCACGATCGACCACCTGGCGGTCCAGCCGTTCTTCTCGTTCCTGCTGAACTTCGTCAACCGGGTGGTCATCCCGAGGATCGACCTCCTGGCGGGCCACGAGCTCGTGGCCAACCTCGCCGTGGCCGTCCTCGGCGCCGTGCTGGTCCTCGCGGCTAACGCGGGGTCGTCGTCGGAGCGAACCTGAGCTACAGCTTGGTGAACTCCCCCTGCACGAGGTCGGCGCCCAGGTCGCGCCACCACCCGGCCTGCCCCTCGGTGTCGACGCCGTCGACGATCACGGTCGTGCCCGCGCCGTGCACGATCCGGAGCACCTCCTTGAGCGCCAACGTGACCAGCGAGTCCTCCCGGACGTCCTGGGCCTGCCTGCGCACCATCCAGCGGGCGATCCGCACCGCCCGCACCGGTAAGTCCTCCAGGTGCGCGAGGTCGCCCGCGGTCGTGCTGAAGTCGAGGATCTCCGTCGCCACGCCGGCACCCGCCAGCAGCCGCAGGTTCTCCGCCGCCTCACCGCCCTCCTGGGCCAGCGCGGACGCCGGCATCCCCAGCCACAGCCGGTCCGCGGGCAGGCCGGTGTCGTCCAGGACGGTCAGCACCCGGCCGAGCAGGTCGGGGTCCGACGACTGGTTCGGCGTGAGCCCGACGTGCAGCGGCTGGTCGTCGTCCAGCTCCTCGCGCCGGGCGCTCGCCTGCGCGCAGGCGGACCCGAGCAGCCAGCTGCCCAGCTGCAGGATCAGCCCGGTCTGCTCGGCCAGCTCCGCGCACCGCGCGTGCGGCAGCCTGCCGCGGTAGGGGTGCCGCCACGACAGCAGCGCGTCCAGCCCGACGACCTCGCCGCCGTCCAACCGCACCAGCGGCCGGTGCTCGACGGTCAGCTCGCCGTTCTCCCACGCGCCGGGCAGCGACACGGCGAGGCTGAACATCTCCCGGTCGCGGGCGTCCTGGTAGGGGTCGAACAGCGCCCACTGCGTGCGCCCGTTGCGCTTCGCCCTGGCCAGCGACATCTCCGCGGCCTCGAGCAGGCTCGCCGCGTCCAGCCCGGCGGGCGGCCGGTCCACCACGCCGATGCTCGCGGGCGAGGCGACCGCGTGGCCGTCCACGTAGATCGGCTCGGACAGCTCCTCGTTGATCCGGCGCACCGTGCTCACCGCGTCCGGCGTGGTCGGCGAGTTCTCGACCAGGATGGCGAACTCGTCCGCGCTGAACCGGGCCACCATCGCCTTCTCGTCGGTGAACAGCGACTCCAGCCGGTGCGCGACGCTGTCCAGCAGCAGGTCGCCGACCCGGCGGCCGAGGCCGTGCGTGATCAGCGAGAACGCGTCCAGGTCCAGGTGGTAGAGGGTGATCCCGGTCGACGGCGCGGCGTGCCGCACGATCCGCTCCAGGCTGGTGGTGAAGTACTGCCGGTTCGGCAGCCGGGTGAGCATGTCGTGCAGCGCCTGGTGGTTGAGCTGGCCGTGCAGCAGGTTCAGCTCGGTCCGGTCCTCGACCACGACGACCAGCCGACCGCCCGGCGTCGGCGCCGTCATGGTGATCGCGGCCCACGCGCTGTCGCCGTCCTTGCGCACCAGGCGCTGCTCGCTGTGCACCCGCCGCTCGGTGCCCGCGACGACCTTCGCGAACCCGTCGCGCAGCGACGCCGACTCCTCCGGGCGCACCAGGTCGAACAGCGCCAGCCCGGCCAGGTCCCCCTCGGCGTACCCCAGGATGTCGGCCAGCCTCTCGTTGGCGCGCAGGAAGGTCCCGTCCCGGTCGGTCAGCACGATCCCGTTCGCCGAGCCCGCCAGCACGTCGTCGAACTCCGCCTCCACGGCCCGCAGCCGCCCCAGCGTGTCGTTCAACGACTTGAGCAACGCCTGGCTCATGCTCTCCTGCTGCTCCAACGTGACGATCCGCACCTGCTCGGTGTAGCCCGCCGCCAGCGCCCCGAGCAGCAGCACCACCCGCTCCGCGACCCTCGTCCCACCCGGCAGCTCCGGCAGCGCGGGCAGCCCGCGCCCCAGCACCTCCATCGTCACCTGCAGGCTCTCCGGCCCCGTGCACCCCCACCGCACCAGGTCGCCGCCGTCGACGTGCGCCCTTCCGGTGGAGAACGGATCGCGCCCCAACGCCTCCACCAGCCGGTCCAGCACACCCGTCAGCCGGAGTTCGAACTCGGCCGACTCGAGTGGAATGTAGGCCGAGGTACCCAGCGAATTCGCCCAGGTGCGCACCAGTTTGAGCCGTGGGGCCGACCGGGTGACCGGAAGCACCTCGGGTAATGGCGACTCCGGTAGCGGGGCCGTCACCAGGGCACACCGCGGCGGACGACGTCGCTATGCATGGCGAGCGGAGGGAAAAGTGATTCCAAGGTGCACCTCGGTGTTCATACCCGTGCCGAGCAAAAGGTACCCGCGTACCGGGTTCCTGGCCAATAGCGATGTGCTCCGCCGCAGGTGGGGACCGGTTTCGGGAGTTGTGGACGCGGTGTGGCTATTCCGCTCCCGAATCGGTTCACCGCAGGTGGGGACGGCGTGACCGATAGCGGACGTGTTCTTTCAACGAGAGCGGGCGACTCCATGTTCATGATTCGCCGGAGGTGTGGTCGTGTTGTGCGAAACGATGTTACATAACGGTGTCCGAGATGCGCACGACAAGGGCGTCCGACGAATCGCACGTTGCGCCAACTCCGGTGATTTCGGTCCGATCGCGAAGGCTGCATGGTACAACCGGGCCAATCACGAAATCGATGGGGTGCTGTTCCGCAATTCGGCGTTATCTCGCCGAATCGGGCCGGGAAGGCCGTGACCAGCGGATTTGGTCACGGGTGTGGTCAGTTGAGGGCGTCGAGCACCCGCATCCCGAGGGCGACCGGCCTTCCGACCCTTTCCGCCCTGGGACAATCAACCATCGGGAATTCCTCTAGAGCGCTTCCCCGGTCTCCAGCAAGGACTTCAGGCGCGACAGGATCACCGGCCACCCCTCGGTGATACCGGCCAGCACCGTGCTCTCCGGCTCGAACCCGTCGTGCGTCACGGTCAGCTTGACCAGCTTCCCGTGCGGCGAGATGTCGAACGTCACCTTCGACCGAGGCTCCTCCGCCATCGCCGCGACCACCTCGGCGTTCATCCCGTTCACCTCACCGAACTCCGGGGTGAACGTGTGCCACGTGTACGACAGCCGGTTGTACGGCTCCGCCTCCAGCACCACCTGCTGCGGATCCGACGTCTTCAGCCCGTTCTCGATCCAGCTCATCCCGGACCCCGGCGTCCACTCCGACTCGAACGTCGCCCCCCAGTACCGACTCGTCAGCTCGGGCTCCGTCAACGCCCGCCAGAGCTCCTCCGACGTCGTGTTGATGTAGGTCGTGTAAAAGAACTCCGCCTTCTCCACCGCCCCGCCCTCCCACACCCTGGTCGCTCCGACGAGCCGACCGCTCCGCCTTGGCCGATCCCGCGCACAACTCTCGCAGGCTCCGGCCGTTCCGCGAGTCCAACCGGCACGCCGACCGGTCGGCCGACGGTGCCCACCCACGAAAATGCCCCCTTCCGGCGGCCTGGAAACAGGCGGCCGGAAGGGGGCGAGTCAGGAGGATCAGCCGGTCCTGCGCTCCGTCCGCGACCGCGCGTCGGCGACGCACCGGATCCCGTACTCGCGGCCGGGCACCGTGTCGAGGAAGGTCACCTCGACCTCCCCGACCGAGTTCACCGCCACGGCCCCGTCGAACTCGCCGCCCACCCTGGTCACCAGTGCGGGCGGGCGGTCGACGTCGAAGCGCACCACCAGGTCGAGCCGGTCGCACGGGCGCGGGGTGCGGAACACGTGCGCGGGCCGCAGGGCCTGGACACGCGGCATCCGCACGTCCAGCGCGAACTCGTGGGACTCCCCGGCGCGGAGCGACCTGGGCAGCCGCACCCGGAAACCCGGTCGCCGCGCCGGTGACCGCTCACCGCTCATCAGCACGGCCCCGTGCGCCACCCGCACGTCCTGCTCACCGGTGGACTCCGGCACCGGCCCCGGCCACGGCACCTCCTGGACACCGTCCTCCTCGGCCACCACCGTCCACCGCTCGGTGCACAGCGGCACCGGCCCGTCCAACCGCAGCAGCACCTGCAGCCTCCCCACCCGCCACCCGTCCCGCGCCCCCCTGCCCCTCCGCGCCCCCGGCCGCACCGCCGCCTCCACCAACCGCGTCAGCCCGTCGTCGATCCTCCGCCGAACCGTCCGCGCGTCCCGCCCCATCAGCTCCGCGAGCCACTGCACCCGATGCGCGAGGAACACGTGCTGCGCCTCGGGGTTCAACGCCAAGGGCGTGGTCACCGCGAGCCGCAGGTCCTCCGGAAGCGCCCGCACCGAACCCGCGACCCACCCCACGACCTTCTCCCGCACGACCTCCGCCCCGTCGTGCTCCCCGATCCCGCACACCTCCCGCAACGCGGGGCCCACCAACCGGTCGATCCCCGGCGCCTGCACCCCGCGGCCCCGCCGCAGCGCTTTCAGCTCGTCCATGAGCACTTCCGACGAGACGGCCATCGACCCTCCGTGCGACGAGCACGCGACACCCATCAGGTACCGCGCGGTTTCGGTTTCGTTGACGAGTTCCACCCGGACGCGGGTCAACGATCTGGGCCGTATGTCGCAGCACTTCACCGACGCGTTACCCGATTCGGACGCTCCACCAGAACCGGTAGCCGCTAGTGCACCGGCTCCCCGATAGCGCCCGTTCCCGACCATTGCACCGATCCATGACAGCCAAATCCCCGACTCCCGAAAGGACGGACCCGCTTCCGGAAGCCGGAGAATTCACCTTCCCGGTCGCTAGTCGTCGTCGTCCTCGTCGTCCTCGTCGAAGTCGAACAACACCGGCTTGGCGGCGGCGGGCACGACCTCCGCCGCGATAGCACCCTCCGCGGGCCCCGACGTCGTGTGCGGGCTCCCCGGCGTGGTCGTGGGGTCCACACCGAGCTTGAACGGCGCGTTGGACATCCGCTGGGCGATCGTCGAGGTCGCGCGCCCGGTGATCTCCGCGACGTCGCCGCGCGCGACGAGCTCGTTCTTGAGCATCAGGTCGAGCACCCCGCGCGCGTCGTCGAGCTCCACCTGGTGCTGCTTCATCAGCATGCCGAGGACGTCGGTGGCCTTGCTCGGGTCCTGGGCCAGGATCATGCCGAGCAGGTTCGCCGGGTCCTGCGCGACGGCACCGCCGAAGAACTTCATCTGCTGGTGCTTGAGCCGCAGCTCGTGCTCCTGCTGCATCTCCTGGAGCTCCAGCTCGTGCGCGCTCCGCATGAGGTCGATCCGGTGCTGCTTGCTCTGCTCGGCCATCGTGTGCGCCTGCACGCCGGTGGTGACGTCATGCTTGCGCCTGTTCTCCTCCAGGCTCCTGATGTAGATCATGGTCGCGGAGTCCAGGGTGAGCGCCGCGTCGCAGTCGAGAACGCTCACCCCCTGGGCGAACGGCTGCCTGCGCCTGCCTGCGAACGCGTTCGCCATCGCCTGTTCCGCGCCCGCGGCGTCCTCGATCGGGAACGTGACACCGACGTCGCGGAGCACCCTTTCGACGTAGGGCCTCAGGATCGGGTCGGCGCCCACCAGGTTCGTCTTCGCCGCCTCGACCGGGTCGGTGACCCGCCAGCGGACGGTGACCTTGGCGATGAAGTGGTAGGCCTGCTCCCGGCTGGGCAGCCTCAGCTGGAGGTCGCGGGAGAACACCGACGTGTTGACCAGGAACACGGCCCGGTAGCCCGACACGCCTCCGATGGGTATCTGCTCGGTGAGGTGGTCGTACCGCCCGTGCCGGTCGAGGAAGACGGTCGCGCGGTCGGCGCTCGGCACCGGCCGGTTCTTGAACAGCATGGTGCCGGCCTTGATGTCCACACGGGTGACGAGCGGTCCCGAGGCGGTGTCGGGGTTGCGGTTGATCATGAGCGGATCTCCTCACGGTCGAGAACGGCGAGCAGCTCGGCGACCGCCTCGACCGGGCCGCGCCGCGCGCGTGCCCAGTCGTCCAGGTGGAGGCGGAGGGTGGTGGAGCTTCCCGTGGCCCTGGCCACGTCGGCGAGCAGGAGGCCGAGCGGCTCCCGCTGCGTGCTGTCGCGCTGGGCGGTCTTGACCCAGCCGTGGAGCAACCCGTACGCCTCGGGCATGAAGTACTGCGCTTCCAGTGCCTTCGCGATGAGCACGACGACGGCCTCCCGCCTGCTCATCCGGCGCGTGCCGACGACCACGGGAGCCGCCGCGGCCTCCGACCGCCGCTCCACGTCGGCCACCCAGAGCAGACCGGGCCACGGGTCGGTGCTGCCCTCCTCGGTGACCTGGAGGTAGGCGGTCAGCTGGAGCACGCAGGTCAGGGTGGTGGCGCGCACGTCGGCCCGCTTCGACCGCGACCACTTCACCAGGGCGCCGAGAACCAGGTCGAGCCGGTCCTGGTCCAGCGAGAGGGTGGTGATGGAGTCGCCGATCGCGATGACCATCCGCGGGTCGGCGGTGTCGGCGGCCTTCCGCAGCCGTTTGAGCACCTGGTCCGTGGTCATGACGGGCAACGAGCCCAGCGCAGCCACGGCGGTCACCTTCATGCCGGTCGCGGCCTTGCCGTCCAGCCACTGGTCGATCATGCGGTTTACCAGCGGCTGCAGCTCCGGCTGGAGCGCGGGCAGCCGGAGCGCCCCGATCACCGCCTGCTGCTGCCAGTAGTCCTTCCTGCTCGCCCAGTCCTCGATCACGTGCCTGCGCATGTGGTCGAACTCGGACAGGCTGAGCAGGCCGACGGCCACGCCCGCCCGGATCCGGACCTGGCGGTCGGGGAAGAAACCCAGGGCGCACAGCCATTCGCGCACCACGCCGTGCGCCTCGGCGTACTCGCGCCGGACGTGCTCGAGCACCTTCCGCGGCCGGTGCGGGTCGCGGAAGCGGACGACCTCGGCGGACAGGCTACCCAGGTCGCTGTCCTCGACCGCGGACGTGATCTCGGCCTCCATCCGGTCGACCAGGTTGACCGTGCGGATCGCGAACACCGAACGGGTGCGGTCGCGGTCGTCTGGGATCTCCGCCGCCTGGATCGCCTGCGCGAGCCTCGTGCCCGCCTCCGCGACCGTCGCGAGGGGCATGCCGTCCAGCACCGCAAGCGCGACGGCGAACGCGCGGTGCTCGTTGTCCGGCAAGGAGGCGAACCACTCGTGGAAGGCGGACTCCGCGCTCCGCGCGTACCTGAGGCGGACCTCGTCGAGCCCGCGCTCGCCCAGCACGACCGTGCAGAGGCCGCGTCCGAAGTCGGCGAGGTCCTGCGCCCGCAGCGTCCGGCCGACCACCTCCTCGACCAGCTCGGTGAACTCCGGGAAGTCGTCGAGGTCCTGCGCGGGCTTGCCCGCGGACCGCAGTCCGGTCTGGAAGTGGCTCAGCACCAGCGCGCGGTCGTCCGACCGCTGGGCGCCGTCGACGAGGTAGGCGGCGAGCTCCCGTTCGCGCAGCGGGGTGTCCGCGCCGACCAGGACGACCATCCGCGCCTTCGCGTCGGCGAGCCTGCGCCGCCACAGGTCGAGCGAGAACTCGGTCAACCCCGCCGCCTGGTCGAACTCCAGCGTCTCCAGCAGGTAACCGCGGTCGGCGGAGAGGGCGACCGGTGCCGACGGGGACCGGAGGTCGATGTCGGGGCTGAGCTTGTCCACGCCCACGGCGCACTCGACGCCCAGGAGGTTGAGCGCGGTCGCCGTGCGGCCCCACCCGGCCGGTGCGCGGAGCAGCACCAGCCACTGGTCGCGCAGCCGTTCCCGCAGCTCCGCGTAGTTGGCGGGCCGCACGAAGGTCGCGGTGACGGAGTCGAGGCGCTCGGCCGGGATCGGACCGGTGGGCACCGACCCGTGGTGGGACCCCGCCGAGCGCGGGAGGCCCGCGTCGACGAGCCCGATCGAGTTGGTGACGAAGACGTTGCCGATGCCGCCGCCCCGCTCCCCGAGGAGCGCCGCGATCGCGTTCTCCACCGTGCGCGCGTCCTGGTGGAGCTTGCGCGCTTTGGTGGGGTCTGCGGCGTTCGCCTTGGCGTCGGGCTCGTCGGGGTTCGGCGTAGGCGCCGCGTCGGGTGGCGCCTTCTCCCCGTCGGAAGGGGACTGCCCGGACTCGGCGGGTGCCGGGGCGTCGGCGGGCGCCTCCTGCGGCTCGGCGGGCTGGTCGTCGCTCACGGCTGTTCCCGGAAGCCGGTCCGCGCGTCGACGTGGTGGATCGTGTCGGTGGCGAAGACGTTGCCGTGGCCGTTGTGGCTGATGGTGATGGACTTGCCCGCCACCGGGCCGTCGGCCGCGGCGGGCGGTCGCGGGGACGTGTGCGCGGCGGGCACGGGCGGTTCCGCGTAACCGGGGACCCGGACCCAGAACGTCCGGCCGTCGTCGTGCTGCTCGCGGTAGACCTCCGGGCGGAGGTTCCGGTGCCGGTGGCGCACCACCGACCGGTACACGGCGTCGGAGACCACCACGACCGACTGCGCCCTGTCCGCCGCCCGGAGCGAGTCCTTGACCAGGGTGCTGTTGTTGATCCGGAAGGTGGTCGTCACGTCGTCGCCGACCCAGCCCTGGCCGTCCCGCGCGACCAGTCCGAAGTGGACGGCGAAGCGCAGTCTCAGCCACTCGGTCGGCGACACGAGTGCGTTGTGCCGGGCGAGCGCTTCGACCGCGTCGTCCAGGAACGGGTCGAGCATCGGCAGCACCTCGGAGTCGGCGACCACCAGCACGCCGTCGCCGGTGTCGTCGATCCTGCGGCGGTCGGCGGTCAGGCCCGCCGCGTCCAAAGCCCCGTGCAGCACCCCGTAGAGCGCGCTGCGCAGCGCGGCCTTCTCGGGGTCCGTCCGGTCACTGGACTTCTCGATGTCCACGACCAGGATCGTGCGGCTCACCGGTTCGAGGTCCACGACCTCCTCCTCTCGTCGTCGTTCATGGCAGGCATCCCCGTCGGCAGACCGAGTCGAGCACCGCCGCGACCCCGTGGGACACGACCGAGTCGCGCACCATGCGGTAGCCGGCGCCGTACACCGGGTCGGGGCTCTCCAGCGACACCCGGCGCAACGTGCTCGCGAACTCCGTGCGCTGCCGCTTCAGCCAGGCACCGGAGAACAGCTCGCACACGCCCTCCTCCAGCGGCGGGGACAGGTTCCGGGCACCCCGCTGCGCCAGCCACGCGTGCCCGATCTCGTGGGCCACCGTGGCGCCGAAGTGGGTCGTGGTGAGCCCGCGGGCGATCTCGATGCCGAGCACGTCGGTCGTGGCCCTGTCCGCCCACGTGCGCTGCAGCGTGCGGCCGAGGCACAGGCTCACGACGTCGGTGTTGATCGCGTCCGGTTCGACCAGGGTCACCCTCACCCGCTGGTCGAGCTCGATGCCCAGCGCGGCCATCCCGGTTCGCACCGCCGGGATGTGCAGCCTGGCCTCCTCCTGCGTGTCCACCGCCTGCCCCGCGCAGGTCGGGCAGCGCACGGTGGCCGAGGTGAACCTCGACCACCCCGACTCCCCGGTGTGCCGAGGACGTGCGCACAGCGCGCACTGGCCGCGGGTGGGGTGCTGGACGCACGTGGCCTCCCCGTGCATCGACACGACGTAGCGGTCCGCGGGCGGGGCTCCGCACGCGGTGCAGGTGCTGTCCGACACGTCAGGTCACCGGCATCCATCTCTTGGTCCTCGCGTCGCGCCGCCACCCGGAGGTGGTCATCTGGTCGGCGGTCCTCCGGCTCTGCTTGCCCGAGACGGTCGACCCGGTCAGCACGGCGTCGAAGTACCGGCCCCACGTCTGGGCCGTCGTCCGCTCGGCGGGGTCACCGCTCAGCGCGGCGCGCAGCAGCGAGGGGCCCTCGCCCGGCAGGACCGCGTCGACCCGGCTCGGGTCGCGGGCGACCGACGCGAACGCGCCGGGGCTCAGGCACCTGAGCACGAACAGCCCGAACTTGTAGAGGTCGCTCGACTGGCTGAGCACGTCCTCCGGCGGGTCCCAGTCGGGCGCGTTCAGCTGGCGCACCACGGCGGCGGCACCCTTGAGGCGGAACGCGTCGCAGTCGACCAGCATCACGCACGGCCGTTCGGCGAGCCGGTAGACGGCGTTCCTCGGGTTGAGGTCACCGATCACCAGGTCGTTGCGGTGCAACAGGTGCACCGCGCTGGCGAAGTCGCGGCACACCAGGACGCGTTCGACCGCGCTCGGGGCGGGCATGCCCAGCCGCGCCGACCGCAGCGGGTCGACGAAGAGGTGCTGGACCTCGCGGAGCGTGCGTGCGCTGACGCCGCTGGGCTTCACGCGGTCCTCGAAGTACGTGCCGGGGATGTGGCGCATGAGCACGCCGCGCACCTCGCCGTCCTCCACGACCGCGCGCACGGGCCACGCGGTCGCCGCGTCCAGCCGTCGCCGGGTGTGCTCGTCCATGCGCAGCCTGCGCGCCACCACGGCGGCCAGGCCGTGCGGTGGCGCCTGACCCGCCTTGTACTGCTTGTACACCAACGGTCCTGGGACGTCGGCGAGCGTCGCGTGCGGTGCCCGGTAGACCTTCGCCTGGCCCCCTTCGCCGAGCAGCCCGCCCAGCGGGCCGACGGCGTCCAGGCCGATGACGTGACCGCTCATGCCCTGGCGACCGGCCAGAACGCGACCGCGGTGCGGTCGTCGTCGAAGCTCTTGCGCGAGAACCCGACGTGGGCGGCGAACTCCAGCCCGGACGCGGGCGGCGTGGACCAGACGTCGGTCAGGAAGCGCCCGACGGCCCCGGTGCCGTGCCCGAGGGGGTCCCCGATCCCGTCGGTCATCACCACCAGCGCCTCACCGGGCGCCACCGTGGTCCGGACCGGCACCGGGGCGGTGCCCGGCACCATGGGCAGCGCCTGGACCGACGACGAGTGCAGCTCGGCACCGTCGTTCTTCACCGCCTCCAACGGCTCCCAGCGCCCGCCCGCCCGCAGGACCCAGGCCGACGTGTCACCCACCGAGACCACGTGGACGTCGTGCGCGCCGTTGACGGGCACCAGGTCGACGACGGCGTAGAGGACCGTGGTCGCCAGGTGCTCGGCGACCTCCCGGACGGACATGCCCTCCGCGTCGGCGACGCCCTTCGTGATCAGCCGGTCGCGGCCCGAGCGCTCGATCCGGTTCGCCACCGCGCGGACGAAGTCCGCCCAGGGGAAGGTCTCCGGACCGGTGGACCTGAGCGCCCTCGCGAGCATCTCGACGCCCTTGCGCGCCGCGATGAGCGCGGCCCTGTGCGAGTGCTTGCCCGACGACACGCCGTCGGCCACCCCGATGACCAGGTGGCGGCCGTCGGAGGTGCGGCGGAAGCCGTACTCGTCCTGCCGCACGGTTCCGTACGCCCGGTGCGAAAGGCCCCGCACGCTCGCCGCGCGCACCTCGGCGACGCGCTTCTTGGCGCCGTCCAGCAGCGCCACCCCGTCGAGGACGGTGTCCCTGCGGTCCCAGCCGTCCGGATCGGGCACCGGCACGACCAACGAGGCCGCGCGGCCGGGTTCGCCGACCGCGAAGGACTCGAACTGCCCGCGCCAGTCCGCCGTCGGGTCCGCGTCGGCGACCGGCACGGCGACGGCGCCGTGGTGGGTCTCGGTCGACCCGGCCATCAGACGAAGTCTTCCGACGAGTGCGCGGAGATGCCCGACGGCAGGTCCTGCTTGTCGGGCAGGAGGAGACCGGACCCGCCCTGCGCGATGCTCTGCCCGGACGCGAGCATGCTGGAGATCAGGATCTCCGCGATCATCGCGATGGCGTCGGCGGGGTTCTGGCCGTTCTGCATCAGGTACATCTGCATGGCCTTGGGGCCGGTGGCCGGGTGGATCAGGTTCGCCAGGATCTTCGGGTTCGCGTCGTCGACCCCGCACGGGACGAAGTTCGGGTAGATCGGGAAGTTCTCGGTCAGCTCGGCGAACGCGCCGCGCCAGTCGTCCTCGCGGTCCGTCGGGTCGCCGTCGCTGATGAAGAACACCGCGGGGCGGTGCACCTGGAACCCGTCGGCCTTGAGCTGCTTGACGTTGCTCTCGATCTCCGCGCGCAGCAGCCGGAAGGCCGCCGCGAACGAGGTCGCGCCGCGGACGGTGAGCGCGGGAAGGGAGACGTTCTCGTCCAGCAGGTCGCACAGCGGCAGCCGGACCTGCGCGTCGCTGCCGAAGTCGATGACGCCGAACCGGACCTTGTCGGACAGGATCGGCGCGTCGGCCAGCGCGTCGACGACCGCGGGCATGATCGCGTTGGCCTGCTTGAGCTTGTCGCCGGTCATCGACACCGAGACGTCGATCACCAGGTAGAACGGCAGGAGCTTGGCTTTTTCGCTCTCCATCAGGAGTCTCCGATCAGGGGTTGCGCGTGGTGGACGGCGTGCCGTTGGGGCGGAAGCTGGTCGGCAGGGCGGACCGCGGGATGGGCTTGGTGAGGTCGTCCGGGACGCCGTTGGCCTTGGACCAGGTCCTGAGCTCCTGGTTGGTGCGCTGCTGGGCGAGGCTCGACCAGGCGTCGATCGCCTTCATGGCCATGGTCAGCTGCTTGTCGGCGACGGCCTTCGTGGTCGCGGCGTGCGCCTGCGTCTGCGCGTCCAGCCGGTGGCGCTCCATGGCCAGCTTCTGGTCGGCCTTGTCCTCGGCGAGCACGCGGTCGCGGTCCGTCCAGAGCTTGTCGCTCGCGTCGGAACCGTCGTCGGCCCGCTTGACGAACCGGTCGTAGAGCGTCTCGGGGCCGAAGCTGGACAGCAGCTTGACCACGACGGGGAGCAGCTCGATGCACAGGAAGAGCAGGAAGAGCGCCTGGTGGGCCTGCCCGCCGCTGGGGCTGTTGTTGGTCAGCCGGTCGAGCGCCTCCAGCCGGGCCAGCAGACCTGTGTCGCCCGCGGTCGCGGTGCTGCCCCGCTTCTCCAGATCCTCGCGGTCCTTGCGCAGCCGGTCGAGGTCCGCCTGCACCTCGGGGAGCCGCTTCTTCGCGTTGTCGATGTCGGTGGAGGACCCGTCCTGGACGCGCTTGGTCACCTTGGCGGTGATCTCGTCCAAAGTGGACTGCGCCTTGTCCCGGACGCCCCTGGCGTCGTCGGCGGCCTGCTTCTTCTGCCGGTAGGACTCGCCGTCACCCTGGACGCTGGTGCCGCAGGTCCCGTCGAACTCGCACTGCGCCAGCCTGCTGGCCTCCTGGAAGGCCTTCTCCGCTGTGTCGAGGTCCGCCTTGGCGGCCTTCACGTCCGGGTCGTCGGTGATGGTCGTGGTGGACCGGCCGGAGATGACGGCGAGGAGCTTCGCCTCCTCTCCCTCCAGCTGGGTGATCTTGCCGTAGGCCTCGTCGTACTTGGCCTGGTTCGCCTTGGTCGTCTCGGCCTGCATCGCGATCAGCTCGCTGTTGATCTCCGGCTCGAAGATCTTCAGCACCATCGGCATGGAGATGATCGACCCGATCACCACGGCGAGCAGCACCCTGGGGACCGCGGCGAACAGGTTCAGCAGCCAGCCGTTGCCCCGCGTCATCGTGACGACGAGCATCCGGTCCAGGTTGAAGATGATCACGCCCCAGGCGAGGCCGACGAAGGCGGCCGCGAGCAGGGGCAGCTCCAGCACCGAGTACATGGCGAAGAACGCCGACACGGCGGCGACCCCGGCGGTGCTGAGCAGCACGCCGCCCATGGCGGCGTGCTTGTTGACGTCGCCCGGCGCCTTCTGGAGGATCGAGACCCTCGCGCCGGACAGCCTTGCCAGCCACATGGAGAGGCTCATCGCCCCGCCCCTTCCCCATCGCGGTACCCGAGGTCGACCTCGGGTGATTCGGTCAACATCGCTTGCAGGTCCAACGGGAACCCGACTCCTTGCGGGGCGGGCACAGCGGGCCAGGAGACACCGTTCCCGCCGGTGGTGAACAGCTGCGGCACCTCGGGTGGGAGGTCGACCCGCGGCAGCGGGAGCAGCTCCAGCCCCGGAGGTCCCGGCACGTCGAGGACCGGCCAGTGCACCTGGGGCATCGGGATCGGCAGCTGGTGGACCCCGGGCGGCGACACCACCCGCACCGGGCCGAGCTCCCGCTCGTCGACGCCGAGGTTGTTGCCCGCCCGGACCCTGATGCGGCCGGACGTCTCCGGCTCGACCGGCGTCCGACCGCGGCCGGGTCCCCCGTCGACACGGGTGGACCGGGAACCGGCGACGACCTCGACCCAGTCCGCCTCCAGCGCCTCCCACTCGACCACAACGGACTGTCCACTGAGGACCATCGTGCGGTCCACCCTGACCTCCCCGAGCCGGGGCGGGACGAGGGACTCCCCGAGCAGCCGCCGCAGGCGCACCTCCCACTCGCGCGCGGTCGGCCGGTCCGCGGGGTTGCTGCCCAGGGCCCGCCTCAGCATCGCCATGCCCTCGGTGTCGAGGCGGGCGGCGGCGGCGTCGGGATCGGTCTTGACCGACGAGCCCGTGCCGGGCGACAGGCAGCGCAGGATGAACAGCCCGAGCTTGTAGTGGTCGGTCGCGAGGGTGAGCGCACCACCCTCCGGCGGCAGCCAGTCGGGCGCGTCGAGCTGCCTGACCTGGGCGACCACGCCGTTCGGCCGCACTGCGTCGCAGTCCAGGAACATCACCATCGGCTCGGCGTCGAGGCGGAACACCTCGTTCATCGCGTTGATGTCCCCGAACACGACCTTGAGCTCCTCGTGCAGGAACGCGAGCCCACCCGCGAAGTCGCGGCAGACCCGCAGCCGCTCCTCGTCGGTAGGTGCCGGCCGCCCCACCTGGACCGCCCGCGCCGGGTCGATGAACAGGTTCTGCACCTCGCGCAGCGACTGCTTGACGCCCGCGTTCCGCTGCACGCGGTCGAAGTAGGCACCGGGGATGCGCGGCATCACGATCCCGACCGCCTGCCCGTTCTCCTCCACCACCCGCACCGGCCACGCCGCGATCGAGTCCAACCTGCCGCGCGCCACCACGTCCAGCTTGTTCCGTGCCGCCACCACGCGCCGCAGACTGTCCGGCGACCCGTGCACCGCCCGATACCTCTTGTAGACCAACGGTCCCGGCACATCCGGGTAGGTCAGACCGGGCAGGTCGAAAACACTCGCCTCACCCCCCTTGCCGAGCTGACCACCGATCCGACCGAGCTCCGCAGGTGTCACGGACATGGCGGTGCCGGATGAGGAACTCCCCACTTATGCCTCTCCTCAGCTAATGGCGACACGCAGCAACGACCGACGCAGCACAACCCACAAGAACAATGCGAGCCCTTGGCCCGTTGTCCCCTCTGGATCGGCGCGTGTCCGAAGTGGTGTCTCGCGGGGTCAATCGAGTGACCGCCACCATTCGTTACCGCCAGTCGGATGGACTTCGGTGGACGAAATCCGGTCAAGTGGGCAGAAGCTGGGTAGAACGAGGAACTTTATTGGTCACCAATGTAAATTGGGAGCCGTCGAATGACGCGGTGAGGGCACCTGAGCTGTGTGTTCGGAGAAATCAAGGCTTCCGCGTGGTCGACATCCGCAATAATGCGGCTTTGGCTTCAGGTGAGTCGCGATTGCGGGTTTCGAGCGTCCGCCCGTTCGCTCACATGTGGAATAGACCCCGTCAGAGAACCTTCTACCTGCGTGTTCGGGAAGAGGTGACACCGTTGGGGTGAATCGTGACACCACTGCGGCGGAACGTGTCGTGCGTTCCGGCTGGAAAAAGCGACATGGGAAATGTCGAAGAGTGCGTCGGACTGGTCTGCCTTCAGCAACCCTGTTGGGTGAACCCCGCCCAGCACTCGATGTCGGGGTAGTCGAACTCCGGTGACGGGGCCAGCCCGCGGAGGTAGTCCGGCATGGAGGCGGGGTAGGTGCGGCCGGGGTCGAGCATCCACAGCTGAGCCTTGCGCAACGCGTCGGCGGGAGGCAGTCGTTCGGTCGAGAGGTAGTGGTAGAACAAGAACATCAGGTGTGCCGTGGTCCGGCCGGAGGGTACCCGCCACAGCGAGCCGATCACCGTGCGAGCCCCGATCGCGAGGAACGTCGTGGACAGGCTCAACGCCTCGTCGTAGTCGGTCCCGGACACGCTCGTCGTGCACCCGGCGAGGTTCACCAGGCCCAGAGGCAGCACCGCGGTCGGGTTGTGGGCCAGCAGTCGTCGTGCCGACAGCGTGCCCGCGGCGAGCCGGACCTCCGAGCGCAACGGGCCGCGCATGTCGGCGACCGCGTGGCATGCCAGGTGCAACGCCGGCAGCGGAGCCCCCAGCAGGGCCAGGACTTCCTCCGGTGTGCCCATCCCGTCCTCGGCGGGTCGCCACGGCCGCGGCGGCTGACCGAAACCGCCGAGCAACGAGCCCTCGGGGTAGAAGGCGTCCCGAATCGCCTTGGCCTCGTAGGCGCCGGTGGGCAGGTCCCGTGCGGGGTTCCCGATCAGCGCGGCCCTGCCGCCGTCGACCTCGTCGCGGGCCACTAGATCGCGGAACAGCCGCGCGGACGGCACGTACGAGACGGGTACGTCCTGCACCAGGTACCTCTCCGCACCGTCGATCATCCGACGCGCGGCGTGCCACGGCACGAGCCCGAGCGGTCCGACCGGAACCAAGACGAGCCCGCCGTGCTGCTCGCCTGTCCGCGACAACTCGCCACCTGCGACGTCCCAGGCCCACGAGCACAGCCTGCCGAGCTCCGCACGCCACCGTGCCACGCTGTCGACGTCCCGCACCTCGTCGCGGGCCTCGTACGCGACGCGGTAGCTCTCGACCGCAGTGTCGACCCGCAGGTCCGGCAGTGGACGCACCCGGACCTTGCCGTGGGCCGGCACCAGCAACGCCATGCCGTCGTGGTGCTCGTTCGTGGGCAGCAGGTACACCAGGCAGCCCGATCCGTGTGCGCGCAACGAGTGCTGGATCTCCTCGACTGACGGCTGGTCGACCAGTTCGCCGCGGTGTTCGGCCAGTTCCCGCAACACGGTGCGGCGCAGCATCCCCCAATCGTCATCCGGTTCCTGCCAGTCCGTGAGCAGCGCCTCGTCCCGGCCGTCGGCGGCTGTCCACTGCTCCGCCAGGTCGTGACGCCCAATCGCGGCCAGTTGATCCGCCACGGTCCGGCCGGCGTTGACGGCTTTGAGCACCAGTCCGCGGCGAGCGTCCACGACGGCGACGAGGTCGTCGACCGCCTCGTCCCGCAGGCACCACGCGGTGAGCTCGTCCACCATCGCCGTCGCGTTGCGCGCCATCTCCAGCGCGTGCTCGCTCCCCGACTGCACCAGCACCTTCCACGCGGTGGCTCGCAGCGCCTCACGCCCGATCCGCCTGCTGAACGCCCGATCGCCATCCTCGTC
Source organism: Umezawaea tangerina (assembly GCF_003002815.1). Classification (GTDB taxonomy): domain Bacteria; phylum Actinomycetota; class Actinomycetes; order Mycobacteriales; family Pseudonocardiaceae; genus Umezawaea; species Umezawaea tangerina. The sequence goes on from NZ_PVTF01000017.1 coordinate 39,755, forward strand.
CCGCCTGCGTAGCAGTTGTGCGAACGGCATCGCCAAAGTTCCGAAGGTCGGGTCGAAGGCGTCGAACCGCTCCCAGCGTGCGAGGTTGCCCTCGATAGCCAGATTCAGCGCTTCGCGGTTCCAAGGCTCCAACTTGGACAGCGCCTCGTGGGCGACGACGCGCACGAACTCGACCGGGTCGACGCCCATCGCGGGGCTGTGCGACTTGGCGGGCATCCGGTCCAGCTGCACGAGGACGTCGCGGATCGCGGCGGGGTCCGACTTGCGGACCGCCGTGTTTATCCGTTCCCCCAGTCTCAAGGGGACCATCAGGTGCTCCAGCCAGAAGCCTGTCCGTTCCTGTTCCGCCGGTAGGTCGGTGTTGGACGATTCGACCAGCCGGTGCAACACCCTGCCCATCTCGACGATGGGTGCCATCGAAGGCGTCTCGGGCAACGCCGACAGCAGGCGCCACGCATTGTCGACCTCCTCGAGGAACTCTGGTAGATCGGGATTGACGTTGAACGCCCGGAATACGCGGAAGAATGCCTGCATGGCTTCCTGCTCAAGCCGATCCTCCGGCGTCTTGTCCAGCTTCTTCTTCTCGTCGCCAAGGATGTCGATCGCCAAGTCGAGTGGTCCGAGCCCTTGGGTCCGGTTTCCCGTCAAAGCACTCGCCATGCCGATCATGCCGACGAAGCCGGAGTGGAAATCGGCGAGCGCGGGTTCTTCGAGGGCGCTCTTGATGGCGGTGAACGTGGCGTTGTCGTCACCGTTGACGGCGCGGAGCACGTTGGTGAAGAACTCCAGCAACGCGTTCATCAGCAATGTGATTTCCCCAGGCAGATCCTCGAGGTTCGCTGCGGTGCCCAGCATCCTCACGATGTCCTCGAGGAAGGAGGGGGCGTCGGCGGCTTCGACAACCAGCTCCAGTGGCGTGTGCACTGTCAGGCTGACCCAGCCCTGGGCGACGCTCATCGCGAGCCGTGCGGCGCTGTCCGACATGGAACCGGTGGCCAGGTCCGCGTCCACCGCTTCCTGTGCGCTGCTCAGCCACTGCGCCACCGGATGTATCACCGCGAACCGCGCGAGATCAGTTCGATCGCCTTCGAAGAACGTCGCGGCGAGCCGGAATCGCATCAGGTCGTGCTCGACATCCTTGTCCGGCAGGGCGAGCGAGAGTGCGCGAGTCGTGCAGTCGACCACCCGCTCGGAGTGCTCGGACTCCCCGGTCAGCCGATGGAGTTCGTCGTGCGCCTGGATGATGGTCGTCCAGGGCACCCAAGCCCCGTCCTCGGTGGGGTCCTGCTGTTCGAGGCAGCGGGACAGCCAGCCGGTCGCGGCGCGGAGGTCGTCGATGTCGTCGTTGGCCTCGCCGCGGTCGTAGAGGAGGGTTCCGCACCACTCCCACACGTTCGGGTCGTCATCCTCGGCCGCGCGGACAAGGGCGTCGATGATCCGGTCGCGGACAGGCCCCTCGTCGTCGGGGTGGAGCAGATCGAGGAGGCGGGCCAATTGCTGGTGGTGTTCCGGCAGGTCCTCCTCAGCGATGACCGCTTCGATGGCCTTGACGGCGTCGTCCAGCGGTGCCGTCCCGTCCAGCAGGAAGCGCTGCCTGCACACCTCCGCGAACAGGGTGAGGTCGTCGGTGAACAGCGAGTAGTGCGGGGGGAGAAGCGGGATGTTGTCCACCAGCAGGTTCAGCGCGCCGCGCAAGTCGTCGTGGTCTCCACCCGCGTCCCAGCGCAACGCCAGCACACGGGCTTGGCGGATGCGGATGGCGGCGGCGATCTCCGGGAGCGCCGACCGCTCCGCCAGACCGTCAAGGGCATGTGGGAGTCCGTCCCGTGCGGTGGGCACGGCCTTGGCCCGTTCGACGAGGATGAGGGCGAACTCGAGCAGTGCCTCGCCGGCCTCCGAGTCGTCGGTGTACGGGAAGGCCGCTGCTCGTTCGCCCCAGAGGACCGCCTCGTCCCACTCCTCGAGCAGTCCGAGGGCCGTCGCCAGGCTGAGCATCCACGCGCCGAGCATCTCGTCGTGCGGCACGGAGGACGTCCCGTGGCGCAGCAGGGCGACCGCGTCGTCCAGCTGCGAGGACAGGTCCCCGTCCTCGACGTCGATGCCGAACATCCGCAAGTGCCCGATCGCTCCCGCGTAGGAAGGCTCGACGTTGTCCGGATCGGTGATGAGCAGGTGCGCCAGTCCTCCCGCCACCTCGCGGACTTCCTCGTCGGACCACTCGTGATCGGTCGTTCCGCTCACTGCGCTTCCTCCCGCACCTCCCGCATCCACTCCCGCCACGGACCGTCGTACCGCTTGACGTGCATCCTCGTCGTGGACTCCGTCGAGAATCCGGAGAACCTGGTCAGGGTCGTGTAGTCCTCCACCCGGCCCGCTTCTCCCCATGGCCGGTGCGGGCACACCTCCTCGACCGGACGCGGACCGTCGTCGCACGAACAGGTTTCCGGGCGGTCCAGGTCCACCGCACGGCGCACCTGCTGGGCGGGTGCGCGCACCACGACGGCCGCCACGAGGCTCGCCTTGGCCGAGTTGACCACCCCTCGACCGATCGCCAGCCGGAGCTTGCTTGCCACTAGCCGGACCGCACCGTCCCGTTGTGTCCACAGTGGAGGAAAGATGCTCCGGGTGAGCAGCGCGCCGTCGAGATCGAGCGTCAGCGCGTCGCGGACGTTCGACCGCACGACGGCGAACGCCGCGGCTGTCCCGGCCCGCTCGACCAGTTCGGGCAGCTCACCCGCCGGGCCGCGCAACCTCCGGTCGACCCGACGCACCCGGTCGACCAGGAACGCCATGCCCTCCTGCGCGTCAGGTGGTCTGCACCCGGTGAGCCAGGCCGTCAGCACCTCCTGCTCCGGCGCCCTGGTGCCGGCGAACAGTTCGACCAGCACCCACCGCGCCACGTGGTCGGCGTGCAGGAGCAGCTCGTCGGCGGTGCCGCCGACGGCCCCGGTGAGGGCCGGGCTGTCGTGCTCCACCGGCACCTCGTACCTGCCGCCGAACTCCATCGGCGAGAGGAATTCCGGATGCAGCTTGCCGAAGATCTTCTCGGTCGACTCGCCCGCTTCAGGGCCGCCGAGGAACCGGGCGAATTCCAGCAGTCCTTTCAGCACGTCGGGTTCGGCGCCGCCCAGGGTCGTGGTCATGGCCCTGCGCAACGACGTGGCGAGCTGCGCCCCGTGCGCGGCCACGACCTGCTCCGACGCGGCGACACCGCCCATTTCCGCGATCGCCACCCGGTAGGCCGCGATCTGCCCCACGACGTCGGCGTTGCCCAGCACCGGGTAACCGGCGTCAGGCCCCGGGGCGACCTTGAGCCCGGCCCGGTGTCGAGCGGCGAGGATATCGCCTCGGTCGAGCACTGCGACGACGTCAGCCGTCAGGTCGTCCGCGTCCCGGCCTCCGACCGCTACCACTGCGGCCGTCACCATTCCGATGAACATCGGCGGCTGTTGCCGACGTGCGCGGACCTCCCTCTCCGTCCTCGCGGCCACGATCATCGGACCTACCAGGTGCTCGTCCTTGTCCTTGAGCAACCTGGTGGCGATGGCGACCCCGACCGGGACGTCGCCGAACGCGAGCAGTCGGGTGTAGACGTCCGCGACGTTCGCGAGGTTCTGCTGGACACCGGCCAGCCTCCCCCTCACCGACAGCAGCGCGACGGCGAACTGGGGATAGGTGTCGGGCGGCACGGTCCGGCCGCGCCGATCCAAGTGAGCCCAGACCCTCCTCCCCAGCGCGGTCATCTCCTCGGCCAGCGCGGCCGTGGTGCCGTACTTGGTGATCAGCCGGTCCACCAGGTCCGGGGGCAGGTCGTCGGCGACCTGCGAGGCCGCGGCGCGCAGCCGGCCTTCGTCGAACGGATGGTCAGCCATCGGTCCTCCCTCCGGTGCGGAACCTCAGCGCCGGTTCACCGGTCCCTGGATCCAGCGGCAACACGGCGATCACCACCTGCGGTTCGGTCGGCTCGGGGACCAACGGCACCCAGTCGCCGTCGCCGTCGTCGAACCCGACGAGCAGTCGCGGGGCCGATCCCGGCGACCCGGTCGCCCGCACCACGACCCCCGTCTCCTCCCTGCCCGCCACCGGATCCCATTCGCGGTAGACGCTCCACCGGACCTCCTGGTCCACCATGGCCAGTGCGGCCAGGTCGACCGGCAGCAGGACGTCGTGCCAGACGACCTCTTCCGCCTCGTCGCGGTACAGCTCGACCGCCATGGGCCGCGCCCGCAGAGCGGCGACGAGACCGAGGCCCGCCAGCGACGTCCACAGCCCGTTCGTCCAGGTACCGGACCTCATCTCGACCAGGGGACGCGCCAGCACCCGATCGCGGTACGGCGCCCAAGTCCGCGCCAGCGCCGTCACCTCGTCCAGGGTGAGCCGGGTGCACCGGGCCTCCGGTCCGCCACCCACGAGTCCGTTCACCACGGCCATCAGCGGCCCGCCCAGCAGCACCTCCTCGTCCTCGGTGAGCCCGAACCCGATGTCCACCTCCACGAACGTCGGTGGGCCGCCCGTGTCGTCGGCGGCGAATGCGCAGGCCAGCCCCCGTCGCGGTCGACCGAACACCGTCGGTTCCACGGTGGACAGCGTCACCTGCACCCGGCCGGGGATCGGAAGGTAGTCGACCCGTGCGAACCCGTCCCACGCCGTCAGCACCGGTCTCCTGCCCGACGGACGACTCGACCCCATGGGGACAGCCGTCGCCTGCCCGCGAACAACAGACCTCGCGCGTCCGACCCGCCGCCAACGGATGTCAGCGAGATCCGATCACGCGACGAGGCGTGCCCCCGAGGGCGCTTCGCGGCGTGGTCGGCCGACGAGAGGCGGAGCCCATGTCCGGACAACACGAGGGAACGACACCCGAAGAGAGGCGCCGGAGGCGGAAGGCCGCCATCGTCCGGTGGTCCGCCGCAGGGCGCTGGGTGCTGCGGGTGGCCCTGCTGGTACACAAGGTCGTGGAGATCGTGGTGGACTCCTTCCCCGACAGCTAGCGCGAGGTGGTCCGGCGCCCTCCTCCGGCGCCGGACCGCTCGCTCCCCGAGGACGCGTGCGGGGCGTCGACGCACGCGAAGGCGCGGAGGTTCCTTGCTGTGCACGGGATCCCTTCGACTGCTCAACCGAGCACGACTCGGCGATTGCCACCGGGCCTGTCCGCCGTGGAGCGGGGTTTGCCGGACGCGGGGATGGCGCGGTCGCGGAGCTGGCGGACCTCCTCGACCCTTTCCGGCGCCGATCGCAGCAGGGGGACGACGTTGTGGAACGAGCCGAAGTAGTAGTCGAGGGGCACATTCGCGTCACCGACACGCACGGCTTCGTAGCCGATCTCGGCCACCGCGGCCTGCAAGTCCGAACCGGAGAAGCCGTCGCTGAGGTGCACGAGTTTCTCCAGCACCTCCTCGGGCACCGGGACCCTCAGGTACTTGCGCAGGTAGATCTGGATGATCTCCCGCCGTTCCTCGGTCTCCGGCAGGTCGACGAAGAACATGTCGTCGAACCGGCCGCTGCGCAGCAGTTCCGGTGGCAGCGAGCGGACGTCGTTGGCGGTGGCGACCACGAACACCCTGGATCGGGACTCCTGCAACCAGTAGAGGAACTGTCCGACCAGCCGCGTGGTGACACCGGTGCTGTCGGACCCGGAACCCGCCAGGCCCTTCTCGATCTCGTCGATCCACAGCACGCAGGGCGCCACGGTATCGGCGGTGTTCAGCGCCTCGCGGAACCTGTTCTCCGACTGGCCGACGTAGTGGCCGAGGATCGACCCCATGTCCAGTCGGTAGAGGGGGAGCTGCCAGTCGGACGCGATCGCCTTGGCGGACAGCGACTTCCCGCAGCCGGGCACACCGACCAGCAGCACGCCGCGCGGCGGCCGCATCCCGCGGTCGCGCAGGTCCATGGTGAGCAGCGGGCGTTTGCGGTCCAACCACTGCCTCAGCCCGGAGAGTCCGCCGACCTGGTGGTCGCCCGCCTTCAGCGAGACCCGCTCGATCCCGGACAGCTCGCTGAAGATGGAGTCCTTGGCCTGGCTCAACCCCAGCAGGTCCTCCTTGGTGACGGACTTCTTCACCACGAACGTAGCCAGGATGTTCAGCGCCTCGATCTTGGTGACACCCGCCAGGATCGACGCGGCCTGGTCGAAGTCCGCGGGCTCCCACTCGATCCGGATCGCGCTGGAGTACGGGTGGAGGAAGACCTCGATCTCGTGGCGCATCTCGTCGAGGTCGGGCAGGTCGAGCGAGACCGCCATCCCCATGCGCTGCAACGAGTTCCACACCGGGTCGGAGGTGATGACCACCATGCAGCCACCGTGCTCCTCGGCGAGCGTGGCCAGGTCGGCGAAGCGCCGGGACACGTCGTTGTCCTCGGACAGGTGCTGCACGTCGGTGAAGACCACGGTCAGGTTCGACCTCGCCTGGAACCATTCGCCTGCCAGGTCGAGCGCGCCGAGCAGCGACTTGTCGTCCGCGACGACCTGCTTGGTCTTCAGGTCGCGCAGCCCCTGGCTGAGCGTGTGCACCATGATGTCGAGTTGCTTCCGCTGGGCGAGCTCGCCCAGGATGTCCAGCACGCGCCCGCGTTCGACGGTCCGCACGGTCACGAACGGGATCCGGGCGAGCAGGTACGACTCGATCCTGGCCTTGGTCTCCGCCCCGTTGGGCATGCCTGCTGTTCCTTTCAGAGGATGACGCGTCGGCCGGTCGTGGTACCCGGCGTCCTGGCTGGAGGGCGCTTCCGGGTCAACGCGGGTACCAGGCTGTTCATCCGGATCGCTGACTGGAGTTCGATCGGTGCGTGCCGGGCCGAGTCCTCCAGACTCCGCTGCGCCGAACGCACCGTCTGTTCGAGGGCCTCAGCCAGGCTCTTCCTCAGCTCGGCCGGGAACCGGGGATGTTCGGTGAGGTCGCGCAGCGGGGCGAGCAGCGTGCGGGCGTTGCCCAGCACCACCGCGATCGTCGTGGCGGCCCTGGCCGGGTCCATGGTCAACAGCTGCTGGTCGCGCCGCAGCGCCTCGCTCCACCGGCGCTGCCGCTGGTGGAACGCCTCGGCGACTTGCCGCAGCAGCCGGTCCGCCATCTCCGGCCCCATCTTCTCGTCGATGACCGGCAGGTGGTCGAAGGGCAGGTCCTCCCCGCGGCCGAAGGCCTCCAGCCAGCTCTTCCACGCCGCGTAGGGCCCGGGAGTGCGCAGCACGGCGTTACCTCCGCCGGTGACGCCGGTCGAGGAACTCCGCGGGCGGCAGCAGATCCCACTGGGGCAACGCCAACGCCAGCTCGCCGTCGACTGCCGCCTGCCGTGCGATCGCGGTCCCACGCTCCGGCGAGGCGTCGTGCCGCGGCCGGTTCTCACCATCCAGCACAGGTCCTGGCATGTGTCACGCTCCTCGCTTCTGGTCCGGGGCCAAGGCCGCGAACGCCGTGCTGTTGAGCCCTTCCACGTACTGGCGGAACCCCTGGGCCGCGGCCAACTCCTGTTCCCACTCGGCGCGCAGGTCGACGAGTTCGGCGATGCCGCCCCGCAGCCGGGCGAGCGCGACGGCTTTGCGCTGCTCCCCTTGTCTCCTGATCTCGGCCCGGCGGGCGGGCAGGCCACGGGCCTGCACGGCCGCCCAGCCGCCCAGGCCCCCGGCGACGAGGATCATGAAGACCGCGAAGCCGACGCTGCCGCCGAACGCCGACAGCAGGGCGAACAGCAGCGCGAACCCGGCGCCGATCGCGGCGGCCAGCGGCCCGCCGGTGAACCTCACCTTCGCCACGGCCCGATCGGTCTGGCGGTCGATGTGCCTGGCCAGGCCCGCGACGAGGTGCTGTTCGCCGGTGGCACCGTCGATCGTGCCGCGCCACCCCTCGAGAGTGACCTCCACCTCGGAGGGCACCGTGGCCAGGTTGCCCGCCTCGAGGCGGCCCGCGGCCTGCACGATCCAGTCCCTCGCCAGCGCCACCGCGAATCGGCGCGTGCCCAACGACGCTCCCGCCTTCTCCGCGTGCAGCGCGGCATTGCTGATCAGCGTGAGGAAGTCGACGGTGGCCTCGTGCAGCGGGTCGGCCACGCGCATAGCCGTCGCGGCGGCGACCTTGTCCCCATCCGCGTCGATGATCGCCTGGAGCGTGGCCTCCTTCCGCCGCAGCGGCGCCTCCTCGAGGTCGAAGTTGGTGACCAGCTTGGCGAGGATGTCGTCGACCCGCTTGTGCAGGTCGTCGCTCTGCGGGACGGGGCCGGAGAACATCTGCCGGAACATCGCCTCGGCCGCGCCGTGCACGGTTGCGCCCTCGTACAGCTCCTTGAGCCGCGGCCAGGTCGGGCTGATCGACGGCAGCACCGTGTAGCGCGGGTCGACCGGCCGCCGCAGGGTGTCGAGCATCTCGGCCCACCTGCCCACCTGCTTGTCGACGATCCCCTGGTCGGAGCAGAGGCGGTCGTACCACTCGCTCATCTGCTCCAGCACAAGGGGTTTGGCCTCGTGGCCGAACGCGCCCGTGCTCACCGCGTCGAGGACGACGGTGAACTCCCGGGACAGCTTCGACGGATCCTGCCTGGCCGTGTACTGGCGCAGCCACCGTGCGGTCGCCTCGTTGCGTTGATGCCTGCGCAGCACCAGGGCGAAGAACAGCGATGCCTTGTCGTTGTCCCGGCGCACCGCCTCCCCGAGCGCCTTGCCCGCCAGCGCCTCGTCATCCCGGATCCAGGCCGCGATCGCCACCAGCGCGGGCGCGAGCCAGTAGTTCGGCGTGAGCAGCATCAGCTCCTCGGAGAGCTGGCGCATCGTGCCGTGGGAGACGATGCCGACGTCGAGCGCCTGCAGGGTGCCGGTGGCCAGCCTGCGCACATCGGAGAACTGGCCGAAGTTTGTCGTCAGCTCTTGGCGCACCTCGATGATCCCGGTGGACGCGATCTGCAGGTTGTGCCGCAGCTCGTCGCGTCGCGTGTACTCCTCGAACCTGGCGCTCAGGTCCTGCAGCTCGCTGCGGGTCTGGTCCTGGGTCGCGGCCACCTGCGTGATGGAGCCCTGCAGCACCAACTGCTGCCTGTTCAGCTCGACCTGCGCGTTGCTGACGTTGTTCACCGCGTTGATGAGGTTTCTCGCCTGGGCATCGCTCATCGCGTTGTCCATCAGTCACTCCCCAGTGCGACGGTCGAGCCGTCGGGTCGTACGCAGACCATCCGGTCGGCGTAGACCTCGATGGCGAGGTACGCGTCGGAGGAGGCCATCGTCCTGGCCTTCTCCAGCCCGCCCGGCAACTCCTGGCCGGTGCGGTAGTGCTCGATGATCCCGCCGTCCGTCGCCAGCGTGTGCACCTCGAACGGGGGCCCGAGGTGGCACTTGCCGACGATCCCGATCGGGACCGCGCAGTACTTCTCGTGGAACTCGCGGCGGATGTCGTCGACCAGCTTCCCGACCTCCACCGCCCCGATGCGCCCCGAACCGTCCAGCGCCCGGATCGCCCGCAGGTAGGAGTCGGACCGGCGGGCGGTGCGCATGCGCCCACCCGCTCCGGCGGTCGACCTCGTGGTCGGTCCGGACAGGCCGGTCGACGTCGTGGTCCTGTTGATCAATGGCCGCGGCACGACACCAGCTTCCTGAGCAGTACTGTCCATTAAGGGCCGATTCGGAACGGGGCGATCGTCGTGGGAGTCATCGTGCCGAGCTCGCGAACCATTACCGGTCTTGATCGGTGTCGAAAGAACTTTGGTTGCAGGACAAGGGATAGAGTTACTACGATTCACTCGTCCGGGCTAATTTTCCGCTAATTGCGGAATATGAGCGACCAAACCGTGCTCGCGGCGGCCGCGGCCCACACCACGATGATCGCGATCGATGTTGCCCGAGCCACCGTGCACGAGGTCGGCGGTCGGCCGGTCGTCGTGTCGCCGGTCGTCGTCGACACCAAGTGGCGCAACAGGATCACGCCGGATTTGGTGCGCCGCCCATACACGTCGACGATGTCGCCCACGGCGGGTGGCGACGGTGCCCACCTACCCCGGACGGCGCACTCGTGCTCGACCCCGGTGATGTCCTTGACCCACAGGAACCGCAGATCTGCGGTTCGCGACAGCACAACGGCCCGCATCGGCAGCACCAACGGCCACAGCACCGAACCTCCCGCCAGCCGTCTGTCGTCGGTGGGGAGGGTCGTCCGGAGCAGTACGCCCAGCACCACCAGGACCACCACGCACAACGCCGTGACCAGCAATGACCGTTGTAACAGGGCGAGATTGCCCACCAGTGGCGCTGCGACCAGGCCGCACAGGGTGAGCACCGCGGCGGTCGCGGTCAGGGCTGTGGTCCTCCGCCCCACTGCCGGCACCTGGCGGACGACGCCGAACCGGATCACCGTCCCGGTCGTGACCCTGCCGGGTACCACCACGTCCTTTCTCGACCGCGGAGGAATCGACGGGACATCGACAACGGGATTGGGAGAGGAGGATCCCCCGCAGGAAGGACATTGGACATCCTTGCTGCTCAAGGGTTTTCCACAAAGCGGGCAGTAGGTGATCACAGCTGTGGACTCCTCACCATGCGGCGCAGGGAGAAACATCGGGCCGAGTGTCGGCGATTGTGTCGGGTGAGTGGGAAATCCGGAAGTTGCCGACCAGGTCGAATTCCGGCGAGCATGAGGAGGATCCGTCACCTATGGACGACTCGCCGCTGTGGGGGCCGCCGCGGGCTCCGGGGGCGCCACCACCCCCACCTCTGCCGCGCTTGGAGGCTCTCGAACAGCTACCGCCACCGTCCTACGACCCCGTACCACCGCCGGCCCAGCCGTCCCGGACGAACGGCCCGGTGATCATGCTCATCGCGGGCATCGCGGCGTTCCTGGTCGTCGCGGGAGTGGTCGTCGTGATCGCGATGCGCGCCGACCGCACCACCGATGCGGCCGCGGTCGACGGCGCCCCGATCCCGATCACCTCGACTTCGATGTACAGGCAACCGGCCACCGCTATTCCGACCACGAGGACCACCACGCCGCCCCCCTCCACGACGATCCCGCCCGGCTACCGCGAGGTGACAGGCCCCGGCGGCATCATCGTCGGCATCCCACGCGACTGGCAGGTCAGACCCGGCGCCGTCCCCTCCAACCAGCAGGCCGACGACCCGACCTCACCGGGCGACCTCCTGCGCTTCGGCGGGAGCCCCTCGACCACGTCGTCCCTGCTGGAGTCCGTCGCGCAGAACGAGACCGACAACAGCGGCATCAAGGACGGCTACCAACGCCTGAAGCTGCAACGCGCGTCCACCCAAGCCGGCCTGGAGGCCGTCGAATGGGAGTTCCTCTTCGCCAAGGACGGCGGCACCAGACACGCTCGCGGTCTCTTCTGGCGGCTCAACGGCACCGACTTCGTCGTCTACGCTTCAGGCTCCACCACGACCTGGCCCCGAGTGCAACCGGTCTTCGAGGTGATGGTGAGAACCGCCGGACCGAAGTGACCCTCGTGGGCAACCGATGGACATCGCCTCGCGCCCGCTTGACCGCCGGACCTTGACGCGCGTTCGGCGCGACCTGGTTCTACCAGCGGAAACGCTTGATCCGCAGCGGCGCGCGTGGGTGTGGTCGCGTCGACCGCGGGTCCGTGCGCTTCGCCGCTCCCGCTCAGTACCCTCCGGGCATGAGCCGCGCCAGGCAGACCGTCACGCTCACCGCAGACCTCGTGATCCTGACGATCCGGGACGGCACCCTCTGCGTGTTGGTCGTGGAACGGGGGAACGAGCCGTTCGAAGGGCGGCTCGCACTGCCGGGTGGCTTCCTCCGGGGAGGTGAAAACCTCGATGAGACCGCCGCGCGGGAACTCTGCGAGGAGACCGGCGTCAGGGCTGAGAAGCTCCACCTCCAGCAGGTCGGCGTCTACTCGGATCCTGAACGGGATCCCCGGCGACCCAGGGTGGTGACGTGCGCCTACCTGGCCATCGCGCCCGACCTGCCGCTGCCCACGGCGGGCTCCGACGCCCGGTCCGCCCGGTGGGCGCCGGTTGGCGTGGTCGAGAGCACCGGGTTGGCGTTCGACCACGACCAGATCCTGCGAGACGCGGTGGAACTGGCGCGTGCCGAACTCCAGTTCCGCACGATCGCGACGGCGTTCTGCGGCGATGACTTCACGATCGGTGAGCTGCGCGAGGTCTACGAGGTGATCTGGGGGGTGACGCTGGACAAGCCGAACTTCCACAGGAAGGTCACCGAGGCGGACGGCTTTCTCGTTCCGACGGGTGGCAAGCGCCCCGTCGCCAACGGCCGTCCGGCCGCGCTCTACCGCGCCGGCGACGCGGAGCTGCTCGCACCGCCGATGATGAGGCCGCGGTCGACGACACCTGAGCGCTCGCGCGGCCGCTGAGCGCCGCGACCACCACCAGGGCGAAGGTGGCGGCCCGCACGGCGACACCGGGCGAACAGTAGATCTCCACGATGCGCTCTGCTGGTTTGTCGTAATGACAATTGGCTCAGCACAGCCAAGTCATGCCGTCAAACCACTTGATGTCATAGTGACAATAACCTAGTCTGATGACATGACGAACAGCGATGGCCGGAGCGTCACGACTCGTGTGTTCACCGCGGACGTGGTGTTGTTCACCAGGAGGGGAGGCGAGCTGCTGGTCCTTGCCGTGGAGCGGGGCAAGGAGCCCTTCAGTGCGGCGCTGGCGCTACCCGGCGGCTTCGTGGAGCCGGGGGAGAGCGCCCTGGACGCCGCCGTGCGCGAGCTGGAAGAGGAGACCGGCATGGAGGTAGAGCGCAAGCGCCTGCGGCGTTTCGGCTACTACTCGGAACCGGGAAGGGATCCGCGCGGGTGTGTGATCAGCGTGGCGTTCCACGGTTATGCGGCCGGTGTTCCCGAGGTGGCCGGCGGTAGTGATGCCCGCACCGCGAGCTGGTTACCCGTGGCAGACTTCCTGTCGGGTGCCGTCGAGGTCGCCTTCGACCACCGCGACATCGTCCGCGACGCGGTGGTCAGGAAGTTCGGGTGGTGTCCGGTTTCGGCGGAGGGGGCCGCAGCATCGCCGGGTGCAGCAGGTGCGCGGGCCCGCGGCGGTAGAGGGCGGCCGGACGCCCGCTCTGACGGCTCGTCTGGGCGCCGGTCGCGACCAGGAAGCCCTCGGTCCCGGTGACCTTGCGGTTGAAGTTGCGCGGGTCGAGCGGTTCGTCCCACACGAGCTCGTACACCTGGCGGAGGTCCGCCACGGTGAACTCCGGCGCGCAGAACGCGGCTGCCAGTGTCGTGTACTCGATCTTGCTGCGCGCTCGCTCCACCGCGTCTTCGACGATCTTCTTGTGGTCGAAGGCGAGTTCTGTTCGCTGGTCCAGCGCGGTCGTGGCGGGTACCCAGGCGGCTGACCGGGCATCGCCGCCCGCCGTGGGCGACGCCAGCTCCGGGACGAAGGCGAGGTAGCAGACGGTCACCACGCGACGGCGCGGATCCCGGTTCGCCGCGCCGTAGGTACCGAGTTGCTCGAAGTGCAGTCCTGCCAGTTCAAGGCCGGTTTCCTCGGCGAGTTCGCGGCTGGCGGCGTCGTCAAGGTTCTCGTCGACGTCCGAGAGGAAGCCTCCGGGAAGGGCCAACTTTCCCCGGTAGGGCTCGATACCCCGTTCGACCAGCATGATCTGCAGAGCGCCTGCCCGCACGGTCAGCACCGCGAGATCGACGGCCAACGCGACTTCGGGGATCTTCCAGGATTTGTCGACCATGATCGTCGCTTTCGGTGACTGCGGTGGTGATCGTTCGGCGATTATCCGTCCACTTGCAACATTTTACCCGCAGATTTGGGGGGAATCATGATCGTCTTTACTGTCATATTGACGAGAACTGCGGATCTGCGTTAGCGTCTCGCGCATCACCGGGCAGTGCCCCAAGTTCTCCTCGCGTTCGACATCTCCTGCGATGAGCGCTGCCGACGGAAAGCCAGACCCAGCTGAGCCGCGGACCCGCTCTCCGCAATCCATTGGCGTACGACGAATGCGGATCCGCCCACGTGGAACCGCCTTGGAGTGATTTCGATGTTCGTGATCCTGACCGCGCTCGACATCGAGCACCGAGCGGTGCTCGCCCACCTGACCGATGTCCACGAGCGGACGCACGCCGCGGGAACCGTGTTCGAGGTCGGCACGCTCACCACCCGACCGGGCCGCCAAGTGGCGCTCGGTGTGACCGGGCCGGGGACCACGACCGCCGCAGCGTTGACGGAACGCGCCCGCGCCGAGTTCTCCCCGACCGCAATGCTGTTCGTCGGCGTGGCAGGAGGACTGCGCGACTGGCTGGAGATCGGTGACGTAGTCGTGGCCACCAAGGTCTACTCGCACCACGGCGCTCGCAGCGAGGACGGTGCGGACTTGGCGCGGCCTCGGTCCTGGGACGCCTCGCATGCGCTCGAGCAGAGGGCGAGGCGGTTGCCCCGCAACGACTCCTGGTGCTCCTACCTGCCGGACAACGAAGGACATGCGGGACCCGGTGTGCACTTCGACCCGATCGCCGCCGGCGATGTCCTGCTGAACTCCAGGACGTCACCGCTCGCACGGACGTTGAAGCACAACTACAACGACGCGGTGGCCGTCGAGATGGAGAGCTCGGGTTTCGCGCACGCGGCCCACTTGAGCGGCAACATCCCGACGATGACCATCCGAGCCATCAGCGACCACGCGGACGGCACGAAATCGGCCAGCGACCGCCAAGGCACCCAAGCTCTCGCCGCCCGCAACGCGGCCGCGTTCGCGATCGCCCTCGTCGCGGCGCTCGACGACGCCTCCGAAGGCGGAGCGGCCCGAAGCGCACAACCGGACATCCCTCCGCTGCCCACGATCCACAACACCAACTCGGCGAGCGGCGACGCCCGTGTAGGCCAGCAGGCCGGCGTGCAGATCGGCGACTTCCGATCCACGTGGACGGGGAACGGGCGGTGAACGGCGAATCGGATGCGAGTCCCGCAGACGAGAGCGCCTCGCCGAAGGTCGACAACCAGAACACGGCGTCCGATGGCGCGCAGGTCGGCCAGCAGGTGGGCTTCCAGGTCGGTGACACCACGATCCACCAGGACAGCTACACCTACCACGTCAACCAGGACGATCCGCCTGAACGCAGGCACGATGTAGCCCGCAACCTCCTCGACGGCGGCGCGCCGCGCCGGGCGGAGGAGATGTTCGCGGCTCTGATCAGGAGCGGGTGGATCTCCACCGAGAGGGCCTACTACTACACGCTGTCCATGATGAGCGAGCGGTCGCTGACGGAGTTGTCCGGCGAGCTCCTCGACAACGTCAGGGAGATGCACAAGTACTGCTCGTCGTCCCTCGCCGACAGCTGGTCGGACGCTTTCAGCGTCGTCTGGGACCTGCTCCGTCGAGTGCGCCGGGAGGTCGGGGAACACAAGGGGGAAGAACGAACCGACGTGGCTGCGGTCCTGAGCGCGCTGCCGCTGCCCCGTCAGGAGGAGATCGCCCGGCACATGGACGTGATCCTCAAGGGGCTGGACCAGGAGTGGTGGGAGTCCGATCTCAAGCTGCACATGATGCGGGAGCGCATCGTCCCCGAGCGCGCGAGCCAGTCCGCGAAGTTCTTCGAGGCCGACCCGGCGGAGCCGAGGCCGTACCCGCCGTACCCGATGATGTCGAAGCCCGGCGACGGGCCGCGTGTGTTCCTCGGTTCCCTCGGACTCCTCGTCGGAGTGTTCCTCCTCGTCTCGGGGCCGCTCAGGCTGGGCATCGTGCCGGAGTTGTTGTTGCTGACGGCGGGGTTCCGGGGCTTGTTCAGGCACGGTGTCGTACTGGAGCTCATCAGGAGGTCACCTGGCGCGAACAGCCAGGACTTCGCGCCGCCTGGTGGTGGCGACGACATGGCGTGGGAGGACGACGTCCCGGCGCGGTCGGGGTTCGGCAAGAACATCGGGTCCATGGTCGACCGCCTCTTCAAGAGGACTGGACCCGGAGGTGCTGCTCCGTCGGAAAAGGAGGGCGAGGCGCCGTACAAGGCGTACCGCGCCTACTTGAAGAACCGCTTGGTCAAGTCGTACCGACCCCACGAAGTCGAGCCCGTCAACCTCAGGTGGCTGGTCGAGTGGCACGTGGCTCGGGCACGTGGTCCGCAGGCCCAGGACGGACCCGACGACAGTGGTTCCGGCACGGTCCTGCGCTTCTTCCTCGGCTTCCTCGCGGTGGTGGCGGGGTTGATCGACGCGCTGTGGGCGCAGGACATTTGGGCGGTGTTCTTCCTGGCGTCCGGTGGCTGGTTCGCCGTGAAGCACGGGGTGAGCGTCGAAGCCACGAGGAAGGCGAACCACGCCGCGGCGGACGCGGCGGACGCGTTGTACCGCGAGGAGTTGGATGCCTACCGCGAGCGCGTCGAGGAACTGGCGGACCGGCCCACCGACGCGCAGATCGCGCGGTGGCACGCCCTGGACAAGTTCTACCTGGTGTCCGACGTCATCAAGCGCGTTCAGGTGAAGCGGGACCACGTCCTCGAATACGTCGTGCTGACCGAGTGCGCGCCGTTCGCCCGGCGCAGCCGCTTGCAGGACGGCCCACCGCGGTACGAGGCCTACACGGTCCACATGCTCTTGCTCACCTGGAAGGGCCTGCGCCTGGTCAAGGTCCGACTGGATGCGTTCACGGGCGAGGCGCAGAACGAAGTGCGCTTCATGTTCAGGTACGACGCAGTCGTGTCGGCGAAGGTGACGGAGAAGGGCACGCGCACCACTGCCGTGGATGCCGTTCGCAGCCCCGACGTGGAGAACTTGAGGAGCAAGGAGTTCCGCCTGGTCCTCAGCAACGGTGAGGCCATCGAGATGAAGGTGAACACCTTCAAGAGCTGGCAGCACTCCGCCCAGGAGAGCGAGTCGGACCTGATGGACGTCGCCTACGAGACGTCGGGGATCGAGAACGCGCTGCCCATCCTCGAAGCGATCGCGGCGGAGGGCGAGGGCTGGATCGCCCACGAGCAGGAACGCCGCAAGCAGTGGTCCCACGAGTGGGATGAGGTCGCGGCCGTGGGGTGAGAGCCCGGCTGCGCCATCGCTCGCGCCGGGACTCGGTGCGAGCGGATCGACCAGGCCGCTCAGCGGATTCGCCGTCCGCGCCCAACCTCGGCAGAACGAGGGCGGCACCCGTCGGGGTGCCGCCGTGGAGACGACCCATGACAGTCACCCTCATCGCGTCGGCAGCCGAACGCCTCGCGGCAGCAGCTCTTCCTGCGGGGGAGGATCGATGATCCCCCCTGGCTCCAGTGCTCCTTTCGACGGGCAGCCCCACGTGGACAACCACAACGAAGCGCGGTCCGGTGCGCAAGTCGGCCAGCAGGTCGGCGCCCACTACGGCGACACGGCGATCCACTACGAGTCCGTCTACCACGTCAACCAGGACGATCCGCCGGAGCGCAGGCACGAGGTCGCACGCAACTTCCTCGAAGGCGGCCTTCCCCGTGAGGCGGAGCGCATCTTCGACAAGCTGCTCCGCGCCGGGCACGTGACGACGGAGCGGGCCTACCTCTACTTCTTGTCCGTGGTCGGCGAGCGGTCGTTCCACGACCTGCACGGCGAGCTGCCCGGTCGCATCATCGGCGCACGCAAGATGTCCGCTTCCCTCCCGCCCGACGAGTGGAGCGACGCGTTCTCGGTCGGCTGGCGCCTTGTTCGATTCGTGCGCGACGAGGCGGCTGGTGGTTCGAGGAGCGAGGACCTCGACCACGTCCTCCGCTCCTTCGACTCCCTTCCGCAGCCCCGGCAGTACGAGTTGTCCGAGCACATGCGCATGATCCTCAGCGGTGTGGTGAAGGAAAGACTTGAGGCCTCTCATGCCGTTCGGGTCGTTGCGGAGCGGCTGGGATCCGGACGTGCCGCACGGGCTTGGAAGTTCTTCGAGCCCGATCCCGTCAAGCCCAAGCTGTACGCGCCGCCGGCCATGAGCGTCGACCAGGGCGACAAGGTGGGGTTGGTCGCGGGCGGCGCCGCGCTGCTGGTCGGCGTGGTGATGACTTTGGCCTACCCGACGTTGCTCGGGGTCCTGCTCGGCCTGCCGCTGCTCGCCGGTGCCGGCTATTTGCTGCACCGCCACGGCGGCGTGCGGGAAGCCGTGAAGTTGCGCAACACCGTCAAGCGGCGTGAGGTCATGCCGCCCCTGCACCCCGTGGTGGCGCGCTCGCCGGGGCATTGGGTCACGACCGAGTTCGTCCAAGAGGTGCATGGGCTGGTCGACGGCTACTTCACGGAAGCCCGCCCGCACATCGCAGGCGACTGGCCCGGCTACACCGCGGGCATCAGCGCGCACCTGAAGCAGCGCTTCGTAGACCTGTACGGGAACTCGCGCATATCAGCAGGCTCGATCGGTTGGCTGATCCGCTGGCACGCTCGCCAGGTCGCCGACGGATGGGTGGACAACGGGTTGTCCCACAACCAGATGGCCATTCCGCCTCGTGAGACGCGCCTCTTCCGAACCGGTCTCGCGGTCGGAGTCCTGGGGATGTTGGTCCTGCTGCTCTCCAACGGGTTCCCGCCCGTGCTGTTCCTCGGCGTGGGCGGCTTCTTCGCCGGCAGGAGCGCGATGCGCGCGAGGGCGGTCCGGGACGTCGTCAAGTTCCTCCGCGACGACGCCGAGCACGTTCACAAGGCCGAGGTGGACGCTTATCAGCGTTGGCTGGAAGTCCTGGCCGACCGCCCGAGCGACAGCGAAATGGCCCGCTGGCTGGCCATGGACAGGGCATACCTGAGGGACAACGCGATCAGCCGCGCCAACCTGCCCGCGCACGACCTCGTCACGCACGTCGTGATGACGGAAGGCGCCAGAGGTGCCCTACGAGCGCGAGTCGTGCACGGCCCGCCGCGCTTCTCCCGGTACGTCGTACAGCTCTTCCTGCTCACCCACAGTGGCGTGCGCGAGGCGCGAGTCGAGCTGGACTTCCTCTCCGGTGACGCGTGGAACGAACAACGCCACCTCTTCCGCTACGACGCGTTGGCGTCGGCCAGCGTTACGGAGAAAGGGCTTCGAGCCACCCGGAGGGGAAAGGAGGTCGAACAGCTGCGCAGCCGCTCGTTCCAGTTGACCTTGGTCAACGGCAGGGACATCACCGTGGTGGCGGAGAACTTCCGCAACCAGTACGAAGACGACATCGAGGACGAGTCCGAGCTGTTCCTCGCAGCACTCCACACCTCCGGTATCGACACCGCTCTTCCGATCCTGGAGGCGGTCGCCTGCGAGGGCGCTGACTGGATCGCCCGTGACCGTGAGCGCAGCCAGAGGTGGTCGCAAGGTTGGTACGAGTGAATTGATGGCGTGAGGGGTGCAGTTCATCTGATGCGGTGAATTGCATTGCCCGACTTGGTTGTGGAAACTGCTTCGGCGATTCCAATTCGCTCTTTGCGGACGTGGAATGCGTCGAGATGAGCGAACACAAGGACGGCACGACCAGTAGGCTTAATGTCCTATAACGCAAGTCAGGTCGGAAAGCATTGCTTCCCGACCTGACTTGCACTTGACCTGCGTGGTGCCCCCGGCAGGATTCGAACCTGCGCCACCGCCTCCGGAGGGCGGTGCTCTATCCCCTGAGCTACGGGGGCCGTAGCTGTCGGGATGATCCTAGCGCACCTGTCGGAGGGGTGTTTCACCCCCTACCCTCCGGTTGTATGGAGGCTGGGGTTGAGCGGGTGGTTGTGGTGGGTGACCTGCGGGTTCGGGTGGTGGTGGAGGGTGCTGCCAGTGGGCCGGTGGTGGTGTTGGTGCATGGGTATCCGGATACGGCGGGGGTGTGGGACGGGGTTGCTCGGAGGCTTGGTGGGGGGTTTCGGGTGGTGAGGTTCGACCTGCCTGGGGCTGGGGGGTCGGAGAAGCCTGTTGGGAGGGGTGGGTATCGGGTTGAGCGGCTGGTTGGGGTGTTGGTGGGGGTGGTTGAGGAGGTTGTGCCTGGGGAGGTTGTGCATCTGGTTGGGCATGACTGGGGGTCGGTGGTGGGGTGGAGGGCGGTGGAGGAGCGTCCAGACCTGTTCGGGTCGTTCGTGAGTTTGTCGGGGCCGTCGCTTGATCACGTGGGGGACTGGGTGCGGCGGAATCGGAGGCATCCGGTGAGGGTGGTGAACCTGCTCCGGACGTCCTGGTACATCGCGGGGTTCATGGTGCCGGTGGTGCCGGAGCTGGTGTGGCGGTCGCGGAAGGTGCGGGGGCGGTTGGGGGCGCAGCACCGGGAGCTGGTGAACGGGTTGGGGTTCTACCGGGCGAACGTGGGGCGGGGGCGGTCGCCGGGGGTTGTGGGGGTGCGGGTGCTGCAGATCGCGTTGCGGCGGGACCCGTTCGTGAAGGAGGCGCACCTGGACGCGGCGAAGCCGTTCGTGGCGGACCTGACGCGGCGGTCGTTGCAGGCGTCGCACTGGGCGCCGCGGACGCACCCGGAGGCGGTGGCGCGGATGATCGCGGAGTTCGTGGACGGGACGCCGCCGCGGCGGGAGCTGGTGGTGATCACCGGGGCCGGGAGCGGGATCGGGAGGGCGACGGCGCTGGCGTTCGCGGTGGACGGGGCCGAGGTGGTGGCGGTCGACGTGGACGGGGCGGCGGCGCGGCGGACGGCGCGGGAGGTGCGGGGGCACGGGTACGAGCTGGACGTGGCCGACGGGGCCGCGACGCGGGCGCTGGCGGAGCGGATCAAGGCCGAGCACGGGGTGCCGGACGTGGTGATGGCGAACGCCGGGGTGGTGGTCGCGGGGCCGTTCATGGCCACGTCGGACGACGACTGGCGGCGGGTGGTGGACGTGAACCTGTGGGGCGTCGTGCACACGTTGCGGGCGTTCGCGGCGCAGCAGGTGGAACGGGGCGAGGGCGGGCACCTCGTGGTCACGGCCTCGATGGCCAGCTACTTCCCGTCCAAGGCGCTGCCCGCGTACTCGACGACGAAGGCCGCGGTGCTGATGCTGGCCGAGTGCCTGGCCGAGGAGCTGTCACCCGAAGGGATCGGCGTCACGGCGATCTGCCCCGGTGTGGTGCACACCGACATCACCCGCAGCGCCACGTTCGCGGGCGTCGACGGTGCCGCTGAGCAGGAGAAACGCGACGCGGTGACGAAGACCTACCAGCGCCGCGGCTACGGACCCGAACGTGTTGCCACGGCGGTTCTGCGCGCGGTCCGCCAGAATCGGGTGGTGGTCCCGGTGACGCCGGAGTCGCGGATCGCGCGGTTCGTCGGGCGCGTCTCGCCGAAGGCCGTCCGCGTGCTGGGACGGTTGGGGTCGCCTACCTGGCGTCAGTAGTCGGTCACATTGCACACATGCGCATGTCGCTATATGTTGCTCCCATGGGTCACGGGCATGGACACGGCGTGTCGCCTGCGGAGGCGGCGAGCGCGTCGGGCAGGCACATCGGGAAGCTGTGGATCGCGTTCGGGATCGGCGCGGTCTTCATGGTCGTGGAGTTCGCGGTCGGCTGGGCGACGTCGTCGCTGGCGCTGATCTCGGACGCCGCGCACATGCTCACCGACGTGCTCGGGGTCGGCATGGCCCTGGCCGCGATCATCCTCGCCCGCCGCGCCACGACCGGGCTCAACCGCACGTTCGGGCTGTACCGGGCCGAGGTGCTCGCGGCCCTGGCCAACGCGGTGCTGCTGTTCGGCGTCGCCGGGTACGTGCTGTACGAGGCGGTCGGCCGGTTCGGCGACCCGCCCGCGGTGCCCGGTGTGCCGGTGGTCCTGGCCGCGTCGCTGGGCCTGGTCGCGAACATCGCGTCGTTCCTGATGCTGCGCGGCGGGGCCAAGGAGAGCATCAACGTCCGGGGCGCGTACCTGGAGGTGCTCGCGGACCTCGTCGGCTCGGTCGGGGTGCTGCTGAGCGGGTTCGCCACGCTGGTCTTCGGCTGGCGCTACGCCGACCCGATCACGGGTGTCCTCATCGGGCTGTGGGTCCTGCCGCGGACGTGGAAGCTCGCCAAGAACGCGCTGCACATCCTGTTCCAGCACGCTCCCCAGGGCCTCGACGTGGCCGCCGTGCAGGCCGACCTGGCGAAGCTGCCCGGTGTCACCGAGGCGCACGACCTGCACGTGTGGACGCTGACCTCCGGCATGGAGGTGGCGTCGGCGCACCTGACGATCGGGCACGACGCCGACCCCGCCGAGGTGCTGCGGATCGCGCAGGCGCTGCTGGCCGAGCGGTACCACATCGAGCACGCCACGCTCCAGGTCGAGCCCGGCGACTCCGCCCGGCGGTGCCGCGAGATGTCCTGGTAGCAACGAGAAAGGGGAGCCTCCGAGGAGGCTCCCCTTTCTCATGCCGTGCCGCTTACAAACTGGCCAGCTGCCCCGCCTTCGGGCCCTGAACGGTGTTCGCCAGGCCGTTGTTCACGGGAGCGGGCACGTTGCCGCTCCCGGTCGCGGGCCCGCCGACCGCGTTGCCGGCGAAGACCACCGGCGCCTTGTTGTTCACGATGCTGACCGGACCGCCGACCTTGGTGTTCTCGACGTTCACCGAGCCCGTCGCCCCGACCACGCTCACCGGTCCGCCGACCTCGGTGTCGACCAGCACCACGGAGCCCGCGCCGGTGGCCGAGATCGGCCCGTTCACCTTGCCGCCGAACACGTACAGCGACGCGCCCGCGTTGACGGTGACCGGACCGCTGACCGTCGCGCCGTCGACCACCGTGACGCCGTTGCCGACCGTGAGCGGCCCGTTGACCTGCTCGGTGATCGTCCTGGTGGCCGTCACCGGGGGCTTGGCCAGCAGTTCGAACTCGGCCAGCGTGGCGCCGCCCGCGATCTCCAGCCGGTAGTACCGGTAGAAGCCCGGCTTGGCGATCTTGAACGCGCGGGTCTGCTTGCGCCAGGTGAACTTCTGGTCCTTGCGCTCGTCGGCCGTGGTCCACGTCTTGCCGTCGAGCGAACCCTTGAGCACCCAGTTCTTCGCGTCGGCCGTCGTGGACGACGACGTCAGCGTGTAGAACTCGGCCCTCTCCTTGGTGTTGGGCAGGTCGACCTGCACCGAGTCGACCGCCGCCTGGGTGGCGGTGGTGTCGTCGACCAGCGCGGCCGGACCGGTGAACTTGCCCGCGGTGCTGATGTCGCGCAACGGCTTCGGGACCTCGTTGCCCTTGGTGATCGACGGCGGAACGGAGTCCGCGCCGGTCGCCCACTTGGACGGGTTCGGGCCCATGTCGAAGTCGAGCGTGGCGCCCGCCGCGAGCACGTTGTGGTCCAGGTAGCTCTTGTCGTGGACCTTGCCGTTGACCTTCAGGTTCTGCACGTAGATGTTCTTCGCGCTGTTCTTCGGCGCGTTGACCACCAGCTTCTTGCCGTTCTCCAGCTTCAGCGTCGCCTTGGTGAACAGCGGCGACCCGACCGCGTAGGTCGCGTTGCCCATCTGCAGCGGGTAGAAGCCCAGCGCGCTGAACAGGAACCACGCCGACTGCTCGCCGTTGTCCTCGTCACCCGCGTAGCCTTGGCCGATCTCGCTGCCGAGGTAGAGCCGCGAGGTGATCTCGCGGACCTTCTCCTGCGTCTTCCACGGCTGGCCCGCGTAGTCGTACATGTAGGTGATGTGGTGCGACACCTGGTTGCTGTGGCCGAGCTGCCCCATCCGGACGTCCCGCGCCTCGGTCATCTCGTGGATGACACCGCCGTAGGAACCGGGGAACTTGGCCGTCTCCGGCGTGGCGAAGAACTCGTCGAGCTTCTTGCCGAGGCCCTCGCGGCCGCCGTAGAGGTTCGCCAGGCCCTGGCCGTCGTGCGGGACCGAGAACGTCTGGTTCCACGCGTCGGTCTCGGTGTAGTCGTAGCCCCACACCCGCGGGTCGAACTCCGCGGCGGGCAGCCTGCGCGTGCCGTCGGGGTTGCGGCCCTGGAAGAAGCCCGCCTCCGGGTCGAACATGTTGACGTAGTTCAGCGCGCGGTTGGTGAAGTACTCGTAGTTCTCGAGGTACTCCTGCTTGCGCGGGTCGTTCGCGGCGGCCTTGTCGTAGAGCGCCTTCGACATGTTCGCGATGCCGTAGTCGTTGACGTAGCCCTCGATCGCCCAGGACATGCCCTCGTTGGTCGCCGTGGACGTGTAGCCCTTGAAGATCGCCGTGTCCTGGCCGTGGCGGCCGACGTTCTCGTCCGGCGGCGTCACGGTGGCGTTCCTGACCGCGGCGTCGTAGTTCCCCTGGACGTCGAGGTTGGTGATGCCCTTGACGTAGGCGTCGGTGAACGCGACGTCGGAGCTGGTGCCCGTCATCAGGTTCGCGTAGCCGGGGGAGGACCAGCGCGACACCCAGCCGCCGTCGCGGTACTGCTGGATGAACCCGTCCGCCATCTCACCGGCCTGCGAGGGCGTGAAGAGGGTGTAGGCGGGCCACGTCGTGCGGTAGGTGTCCCAGAAGCCGTTGTTGACGTAGATCTTGCCGTCCACGACCTTCGCGCCGGTCTGGGTCGGCGTGCTCGGGCCCGTGCTGGGGCTCACCGGGCTCGCGTACTTGTACGCGGGCGCGGCGGAGGACCCGGTGTTCTCGAAGCCCGAGTTCGGGTAGAGGTAGAGCCGGTACAGGCTGGAGTACAGCGTGGTCAGCTGGTCCTCGCTGGCGCCCTCGACCTCGATGATGCCCAGCTGCTTGTCCCAGGTCTGCTGGGCCCGCTGCTTGACGGAGTCGAACGTGTCCTGCGCCGAGATCTCCTGCTCCAGGTTCTTCTTCGCCTGGTCGACGCTCAGCAGCGAGGTCGCGATCCTCAGGTTCACGGTCTTCTGCGCGCTGGTGTCGAACTGGAAGTAGCCCGCCACGTTGTCGCGGCCCTGGCCGGTCAGCTTGCCGCTGGACTTCACCGGCTGGTCGACCTTGCCGTAGACGAACATCCGGGTCGCGCCGAAGGAGAGGCCGACGTCGGAGAAGCCCGACACCACACCGGTCGCGGCGTCCAGCGTGAGCCCGCCGTCGTTGGTGACGTTGTCGAACACCAGGTTCGAGGTGTTCTCGGTGAAGCCGAACCTGAACACCGCGGCGTGGTCGGTCGGCGCGATCTCGGTGCGCATGCCGTTCTCGAACTTCACGCTGTAGTAGTGCGCCTGCGCGGTCTCGTTCTCGTGCTTGAACGGCAGGGCGCGCACGGCCCGGTCCGCGGTGGGCGTCCCGGTCGACGGCATCACCTGGAACGTCTGCCGGTCGCGCATCCACGGGCTGGGCTCGTGGCTCGCCGAGAACGCCTGCAACGTGGGCAGGTTGTCGCGGTTGTTGAACTTGGCGTAGTCGTAGAACCAGCTCGTGGAGCCCGCGTTCGTCATCGGGGTCCAGAAGTTGAAGCCGTGCGGCACGGCCGTGGCCGGGAAGTTGTTGCCGCGCGAGAAGGAACCGCTGGAGTTCGTACCGCGGGTGGTGCGCACGTAGTCCGTCGGCCGCTGGTAGTCCGGAGTGGACGGTGCCGACCTGATGGCGATGTCGTCGATCCAGCCGTCGAAGTTGGCCGGCCCCTTGGGGTTGTCGTACGCCACCAGGATCCGCTTGATCGTCTTGCCCGCGGCGACCGAGCCGATGACCGACGCGAGCCGGTTCCACTGGTTGGTGTACAGCGTCTTCGACGCGCCCTGGCCCTTCGGCGACAGCTCGAACCCGTGCTGGTCGCGCGCGCCGAGGTCGCTGAGGTACGTGCCGTCGGAGAACGCGAGGTCCACCGCGGCGAACGTGCTCGGGTAGCTCAGGTCGTCGACCATGAAGTTCGGGAAGATCAGGTAGGACAGCTCGGTCGTCTTCGTGACGGGCACGTTGACGTCGAACACCTTGTTGTAGGAGTAGCCGTGGCCCTCGGCGACGTGCGTGCCCTGGTAGCGCAGCGCGCGCAGGCCGGTGAAGCCGATGTTGGACTTGGCGTTGTAGCCGCCGGTCGCGCCCTTGCCGATCACCGTGCGCATGTTCTCCGGCGCGGGGGTGGTCGAGCCGTCGGAGAACTGGACCTCGGCGATCTGGACGAGGTTCACGCCGCCCGCGTTGGCCGTGATGTCGAGCTTGTACTGCGCGTAGGCGGTGGTGTTCGCGATGTCGTAGACCTTGGTCTGCAACCGCTCCGGGAAGACCTCGTTCGTGCGGGTGTCGAGCGTCGTCCAGGTCTGGCCGTCGGCGGAGCCCTGAAGGGTCCAGTTCTTCGGGTCGCGCTCGTCGGCGTCGTTGGCGGACGAGATCGCGTACCGCTTCACCGCGGTGGGCTCGGAAAAGCGGAATTGCGCCCACCCCGTGCTGGTGAACGTCAACCACTTCGAGTTGACGTTCGCGTCGACGAGGTTTTCCTTGACCTCACCCCCCGAGGTGTTCTCGGAGTTCGCCTGCACGTCGACGATCTTGTCGGTCACGTTGCCGGGAATGCTCACCGAGTCCGTGCCGTTGACGCCCGACGCCTTCGGTTTCCCCTGTGCGTCGGTCTCGACCGTGCTGGCCCAGGTAGGCTGGGGTTGTCCGTCCTCGAAGGACGAACTGAAGAGGTCTGCGCTCACTACTGGATCTTCCGGTGCGGCTGATGCTGATGACCAGCTTCCCACGCTACTCATCACCAATGCGGTGACGGTGACGCCGACCAGCGCCAAACGGGTTCTGTTCGCCCGCATGTGCCCCATTGCGCACGCCTTCCGGTTGGACTCGGGTGCTACTCGCGCGACAGCACAACCGCTTCTTGACATCGTTGTCAAGATCGGTGGGGCAAATTGTCCGGCTACCTGTCTCCCCGCTGCTCCAAGTGCCCGAACGGATGGGTGTGGCGTCCGCGTTCGGGCGAGGTCGCGGACCTAGAATCACCCCATTGTGCTGACGGAGGACGAGTTGAACGTGCGGAAAGCCCCCCAGGTGGGCACACCGGCGGGTATGAGGGCGCTCAACCAGCGCGCGGTGCTCGACCGCCTCCGCGACCACGGCCCGTCGACCAGGCCGCAGATCGCCAAGGAGACCGGCCTCTCCAAGCCGACGGTCGGCCAGGCCCTGCTCGACCTCGAGCGGCACGGCCTGGTGAGACCCGTGGGCCGCACCACGGCGGGCCCAGGCCGGTCCGCCGTGGTCTACGAGCCCAACCCCGCGGCCGCGTACGTGCTGGGCATCGACATCGGCAGGCTGCGCATCCGGGCCGCCGTGTCCGACCTCGCCGGGTCGGTCATCGCGCGGGTCGACGAGCGCAACCGGTGCCGGTCGGCGGACGCGCTCGTGCGCAAGGTGCAGGAGCTCGCCGTCCGCACGGTCACCGACGCCGGGCTGAGCCTCGACGACGTGATCACCAAGGTGGTCGGCAGCCCCGGTGTGCCTGATCCTGGCGGCCGCGGGATGCACCTCGCGCCCAACCTGCCGGGGTGGGAGCGCAAGGGCCTCCTCGACGAGCTGGAGGCCGTTCTCGGGCCCGGCCTGGTCGTGGAGAACGACGCGAACCTCGCCGCGATCGGCGAGCTGGAGTACGGCGTGGCCCGCGGGGTCGACGTGTTCGTCGCCGTCACGATCGGCACCGGGATCGGGATGGGCATCGTCATCGACGGCAGGCTGTTCCGCGGCGCGCACGGCGCCGCGGGCGAGGTCGGCTACCTGCCGTACCCGGACTCGACGGAGGACACGCAGGTCCGGGGGCAGTTCGAGGGTGCCGCGGCCGCGCACTCGGTGGTGGGCATGGCGCACGCGCGGGGCCTGAACCAGGTGCGCAGCGCCCGTGAGGTGTTCGGGCTGGCGAAGTCCGGCGACGAGCGCGCGCTGGAGGTCGTGCGCGACGAGGCCGGGCGGCTGGCGTACCTGGTGGCCGCGGTGAGCGCGGTGCTCGACCCGGAGCTGGTCGTGCTCAGCGGTGGCGTGGGCACGAACATCGAGCTGCTCAGCGAGCCGCTGGAGACGGCGCTGCGGCGCAGCACGCCGCTGGTGCCGCGGATCGTCGCGGGGGAGCTCGGGGACGGGGCGGTGCTCAGCGGGGCCATCGCGCTGGGGTTGAAGTCGGCTCGCGACCTCGTGTTCGACCGCCGGAAGACGATCACTCTCTGAGAGTAGTCGAGCGGTGCTCGCCTCGTATTTCACCCGATCGAAGTAGGCGCATCGGGCTGAAAGTGGCTTAGCGTTACCGGCACCTCCTCCTGGAGGGTTGAAGTTCCTTCCGTTGCACCGGGTTAGCCGTGGGGGATGCGGGGGACGTAGCCGCTCACGGCCGCACGGGGCAGGCGCCCGCGCCAGCACAGCGCCTGCCCCGTGTAACGGTGCTCAGTCCGGAGTCGTCCGGTGCACGTTCTCCGCGGTCGACGCCCGGTGTGCAGAGTCGGCGATCCAGGATCCGGGCACGGACGCGTCGAGCACGCCGTCCTCGAGCCAGGCGTACTCGCCCGCCAGCACCTTCCGCGTCAGCACGAGGTCGGAGTCGTCGGTGTTCGTCCACAGCCGGGCGAACAGCTCGTCGACCCGCACCCGCGCCTGCCTGCTGAACGCGTCCGCGAGCTCGACGGCGTTCGTGCCGTCGGCCTTGGCGCGCACGCAGCTCGCGCTGATCGCGAACAGCTCCGCGCCGATGTCGACGACCCGGCCCAGGAACCGCTGCTTGCGCTCCATCTTCCCCTGCCAGCGCGACATCGCGTAGAACGTGTGCCGCGCGAGCTTGCGGCTCGACCGCTCGACGAAGCGCAGGTGCGTCGCCAGGGGACCGAAGTCGGCGAACGAGCCGGGCACCTGGCCCTTGCCGACGACGAGCGTGGGCAGCCACTTGGCGTAGAACCCGCCCGCCTTCGCCGCGGCCTTGGCCTTGCGCGACCGGTCGGCCTCGGGGTCGATGATGTCGCCCGCCACGGACAGGTGGGCGTCGACGGCCTCGCGCGCGATGATCAGGTGCATGATCTCCGTGGAGCCCTCGAAGATCCGGTTGATCCTCAGGTCCCGCAACACCTGCTCGGCCGGGACGCCGCGTTCGCCGCGCGCGGCCATCGAGTCGGCCGTCTCGTAGCCGCGGCCGCCGCGGATCTGCACGAGCTCGTCGGCCACCAGCCACGCCATCTCCGAGCCGTACAGCTTCGCCAGCGCGGCCTCGATGCGGATGTCGTTGCTGCCCGCGTCGGCGAGCTCGCTGCTGAGGTCCAGCACCGCCTCCAACGCGTACGCGGTCGCCGCGATGAACGCGATCTTGCCGCCGATGGCCTCGTGCTTGCCGATCGGAAGTCCCCATTGGACTCTTTGCGCGGACCACTCGCGCGCGATCTTGAGCGACCACTTCGCCGCGCCCGCGCACAAGGCGGGCAACGAAAGGCGGCCGGTGTTGAGGGTCGTCAACGCGATCTTGAGGCCCGCGCCCTCCTTGCCGATCCGGTTCGCCGCCGGAACCCGCACCTGGTGGAAGCGCGTGACCCCGTTCTCCAAGCCGCGCAAGCCCATGAACCGGTTGCGGTTCTCGACGGTGATCCCCGGCGAGTCGGCCTCGACGACGAACGCGCTGATGCCCTTGTCCGGCACCGCGGCCATCACCACGAGCAGCTCAGCGACGACACCGTTGGTGGTCCACAACTTCACGCCGTCGAGGAGGTACGCCTCGCCGTCCTCGGTCGGGGTCGCGGTGGTGCCGAGCCGGGCCGGGTCGCTGCCGACATCGGGCTCCGTCAACAGGAACGCGCTGATCGCGCCCTTGGCGCAGCGGGGCAGGAACTCCTTCTTCTGCTCATCGGTGCCGAAGAGGGCGAGCGGTTGCGGGACACCGATGGACTGGTGCGCGGACAGGAGAGCGCCGATGGCGGGACTGGCGGAACCGGCGAGCATCAGGGCGCGGTTGTAGTAGACCTGCGAGAGGCCGAGACCGCCGTACTCCTGCTTGATCTTCATGCCGAACGCGCCGATGCGCTTCAAACCCGCGTAGACCTCGTCGGGGATGCGGGACTCGCGTTCGATGAGGCCGCCGTCGACCTCGGTCTCGCAGAAGTGGCGGAGGTGGTTGAGGAAGGTTTCGCCGTTTTCGATGTCTTGCGGGGAGCCGGTGGGGTGGGGGTGGATGAGGTCGAGGCGGAAGTGGCCGAGGAAGAGTTCTTTGCCGAAGCTGGGGCGTTTCCAGGTGGATTCGCGGGCTTGTTCGGCTACTTGGCGGGCTTGGTGTTCGTCGACTTGGGTGGTGGGGGTGGGGGTTTTGGGGTCCGCTGTGGTCATTGCTGACCTCCCAGGAGCCGAGGGTGGGGTGTTGACGGTACTACTGGTGGGTAGGGGTGGCTGGTTGCTCCGGTGGGGCACCCCGGCTCGCCTAGTGTTCTATACCCGTCGAACCTTGTCAAGACGATAGGGCTGTCTTGACAAGGTTCGACGGGTATAGAGATGGCTTCTCGTCGGGGTGCGTGGGGGAGTGTGGGTGGGAGGGCATCCGACGCTCCGCGACGGACAGGGCATCCTTGGCTTCGCCGTCGGACAGGGCATCCTTGCTGCGCGGCGGACAAGGCCCCAGGCGCTCCGCGCCGGATGGGCGTTGGCGGGCTGCGCCCAGTGGGGTGTTGTGCTCGGCTGCGCCATCGGAAGGGAAGGCGTCCGCGCTGCGCGTTGGGCAAGGAAGGCGTTCTTGCTGCGCGTTGGACAGGAAGGCGTCCGCGCTGCGCGTTGGACGAAGTTGGTGGGCCGCCTGGGTTTGTGTGGGTGTGTGCCCTGGTGCCTAGTTCTGTGGCAGGGGGGAGGCGCCGCGTTGGGTGAGTAGTTGTTGCATGTACTCGACTTCGCTGCTTTGCGACTTGAGCATGTTGTCGGCCAGTAGGCGCACCACGGGTTGGCTTGCGTGGGTGGCGGCGTATTCGGCCATGGGGGCGCCGCCGATGTGGTGGCGCAGCATGAGTTGCAGGAAGTAGGTGTCGAGTTCCTGGCCCGTGAGGGAGCGGAGTTTGGTGAGTTCCTCGGCGGAGGCCATGCCGGGCATTTCGGGGGTGGCCTGGGTGGTGGGGGAGTCGCCGTGGGAGTGGGCGGTGTTGTCCATCCACTTCATGTGGGTGCCGTCGACCGACTGTTCCGGGAAGCTCCAGAGGAGGAGCCAGCCCTTCATGCGGCCGATCTGCTCCAGCTGGGTGCTTTCGATGTCGAAAGCGAGCTGGCGGACCTCCAGGGTGGTGCTCCGGTCGCGGGCGATGTTCGCGAGCTGGACGCCCTGGAGGTGGTGGGCCGCCATGTCCTGGGCGAAGCCGACGTCCACGGAGTCGCGGTCCGGGTAGGCGTTGTCGGTGGAGCCGGGCAGCTTGATGAGCAGGCCGACGGCGGCACCGAGCAGGAGCACGGCGAGCACGGCAGCGGTGATTACCACTGTCCTCGCCAGGGTGGGACCGCCGGTCGGACGGTCGTCCTGGACGTGCTCGGTCGCGCCCGCGTCCTGCTCGGTGTCGGCCATCATCGGATCAGCTGCTCGGCGGGGTGCTCGGCGCCGGGGTGGAGGCGGACGGGTTCATGGTGGCGGGGGGCTGGTTGGCCTCGGAGGTGACGGTCTCGCCGCCGGTCATCGGGATGGCGTCGGCGCCGGGGGCCTCCGCGACGAACGGGGGCGGGCTGTCGACGGGGAAGCCCTGGGACTCGCAGGAGGCGCCGACCTCGGGGTAGGTGTTCGGGTTGCGGCGCAGGGACTCGATGAACTGGTCGATGCGCTCGTCGTCGGCGCTGTCCAGCTTGAGCTGGTGGCCCCACGACTGCAGCGAGATCGGCTTGTCGAGACCGGGGTAGGGCGACATCTGGGAGTACGGCTGGCCCGAGACGCGGGACTTCAGCTTCTCCAGGGCGTCACCGGTGACCTTGTCGGGGTTGTAGGTGATCCAGATGGCGCCGTGCTCGAGGCCGTGGACCATGTTCTCGGTGCGGACGGCGGTCGGGTAGACGGTGCCCATGCAGTCGGCCCAGGTGCCGTCGTGCGGTCCGCCGAAGGGCGGGCTCTGGTCGTAGGCGACCCGCTGGGTGGCCGTGACGTGCTTGCTGGCCTCGTAGTCCTTCTTGACGATGCCCGCGATCTTGTCCGACGGGTCCTTGTTCGTGTCTGAAGGGGTCCACTGCGCGAGCGCGGCCTCCTTCTGGTTCTGCGCGTCGATCTTGGAGTACGCGTAGCCGAACACGCCCACCGCCAGCGCGACCACGGCGACGACCGCCGCGATGGTGCCCCAGGGCTTGGGCTTGCTCGCCACCACGGAGGAGCGTGCCGCCTGCACGCTTCCGCGGTTGGCCTTAGTCTTCTTGCCGCTGACCATGTCCGCCTCAGATCTCGTGTCATCCGTGCACGACGCCGGACGACTGCCGCCGGCCAGTGTAGGGACACGGTGTCTGATCACCGTCAACACTCGGTCGCGCTGGGCGTTCGTCAACAGTTGCCACCTGACCGTGTGAGCGGCGCCATCCCACCTTCCGGGACTGGTCAACCCGGTCGAGACCAGCGCGAACGCTTCCCTAGACTTCTGCGGGTGACTCCCGCAGCGCTCGCTGAACTGGTCCGTGCGACGGCCGTGGAGGTGCTGTCCGGCCGCGGCCTGGACACCGCCGCACTGCCCACCGCGGTGACCGTCGAGCGACCCCGCAACCCCGACCACGGCGACTACGCGACGAACCTGGCCCTGCAGATCGGCAAGAAGATCGGCGTCCCCCCGCGCGACCTCGCCGGCTGGCTGGCCGATGCGCTGACCGGCACCGACGCGATCGCGTCGGTCGACGTCGCGGGCCCCGGCTTCCTGAACCTGCGGCTGGCCGCGGACGCGCAGGGCGCGATCCTGCGCGAGGTGCTGGCCGCGGGCGACGCCTACGGGACCGGCGAGGAGCTGGCCGGGCGCCGGATCAACCTGGAGTTCGTCTCGGCGAACCCGACCGGCCCGATCCACCTCGGCGGGGCCCGCTGGGCGGCGGTCGGGGACGCGCTGGGCCGGGTGCTGACCGCCAGGGGCGGCGACGTGACCCGCGAGTACTACTTCAACGACGCCGGCGCCCAGATCGACCGCTTCGTCGCCTCGCTGATCGCCGCGGCCAAGGGCGAGGGCGCCCCGGAGGACGGCTACGCGGGCGCCTACATCACCGACATCGCCGCCGAGGTGATCAAGCAGGAGCCCAGCGCGCTGTCCGCCGAGGACAGCGCCGAGGTGTTCCGCCGGATCGGCGTCAACCTGATGTTCGAGGAGATCAAGCAGGCCCTGCACGACTTCGGCACGGACTTCGACGTCTTCTTCCACGAGGACTCGCTGCACCGCTCGGGCGCGGTGGAGAAGGCCGTCGAGGCGCTGAAGAAGTCCGGGGCCCTGTACTTCGAGAACGGCGCCTGGTGGCTGCGCTCCAGCGAGTTCGGCGACGACAAGGACCGGGTGGTCATCAAGAGCGACGGCGACCCCGCCTACATCGCCGGCGACATCGCCTACCTCCAGGACAAGCGCTCGCGCGGGTTCGACCTGTGCATCTACATGCTCGGCGCCGACCACCACGGCTACATCGGCCGCCTCAAGGCCGCCGCGGCGGCGCTGGGCGACGACCCGGCGGTGGTCGAGGTGCTGATCGGGCAGATGGTGAACCTCGTCAGCGAGGGCAAGCCGGTGCGGATGAGCAAGCGCGCGGGCACCGTCATCACGATGGAGGACCTGGTCGAGGCGGTCGGCGTGGACGCCGCCCGGTACGCGATGGTCCGGTCGTCGGTCGACTCCGTGCTCGACATCGACCTCGACCTGCTGCGCAAGAACAGCAACGACAACCCGGTGCACTACGTGCGGTACGCCTACGCGCGCATCGCGTCGGTGCGCCGCAACGCCGCGGACCTCGGCCTGGAGCCGGACGACCGCTTCGAGCTCCTCGTGCACGACCGCGAGGGCGACCTGATCCGCACGCTCGGCGAGTTCCCGCGGGTCGTCGCCGCGGCCGCCGAGCTCCGCGAACCACACCGCGTGGCGCGCTACCTGGAGGAGTTGGCGGGCGTGACCCACCGGTTCTACGACACGTCCGAGCTGCGGGTGCTGCCCCGCGGCGACGAGGAGACCACCCCCGTGCACCGGGCGCGGCTCCAGCTCGTGCTGGCCGCCCGCCAGGTCTTCACCAACGGCCTCGGCCTGCTCGGCGTCACGGCACTGGAGCGCATGTGATGCGCGCGCACCCCGCCGGCCCCCGGCACGCCGACGTCATGACCTCCGGCAGCACCGCCGGAACCCGCCCGTCCACTCCGGACGGCATCGCCGAGCTGCACCCCGCGGTGTGGCCCCGCAACGCCGAACGCGGCGCGGACGGCGTCGTCACCCTGGCCGGTGTCGACGTCCGCGACCTCGCCCGCGACTACGGCACTCCGCTGTTCGTCATGGACGAGGACGACTTCCGGTCCCGCTGCGCCGAGCACGCCACGGCGTTCGGCGACCCGTCGCTGGTGCACTACGCGTCCAAGGCGTTCCTCAGCGTCGCGGTGGCCCGCTGGGTCGCCGAGGAGGGCCTGAGCATCGACGTGTGCAGCGGCGGCGAGCTGGCCATCGCGCTGCGCGCGGACTTCCCGGCCGAGCGGATCGCGTTGCACGGCAACAACAAGTCCGTCGCCGAGCTGACCGCCGCCGTCGAGGCGGGGGTCGGCGCGGTCGTGGTCGACTCGTTCTTCGAGATCGCCAGGCTCGACCAGATCGCCCGCGAGCGCGGGGTCGTGCAGCCGGTGATGATCCGGGTGACGGTCGGCGTCGAGGCGCACACGCACGAGTTCATCGCCACCGCGCACGAGGACCAGAAGTTCGGCTTCTCCCTGTCCTCCGGGGACGCCTCCGAGGCCGCGCGCCGCGTGCTCAAGGCCGGCGGGCTGCGGCTGACCGGCCTGCACAGCCACATCGGCTCGCAGATCTTCGACGCCAGCGGCTTCGAGATCGCCGCCCGCCGGGTGATCGGCCTGCTGGCCGACCTGCACGTCGAGCACGGCTCCGCGAAGCTCGAGAGCCTGACCACGGTGGACCTCGGCGGCGGCCTGGGCATCGCCTACACCTCGGAGGACGACCCGCCGCCGCCCGCCGAGCTGGCCCGCCAGCTGCACAACATCGTGCGCAAGGAGTGCGAGCACGCCGGGCTCCCGATGCCGCTGATCGCGGTCGAGCCCGGCCGCGCGATCGTCGGACCCGGCACGGTCACCGTGTACGAGGTCGGCACGATCAAGGACGTCGAGCTGGACGGCGGCCACACCCGCCGCTACGTCAGCGTCGACGGCGGGATGAGCGACAACATCCGCACCGCCCTGTATGACGCCGTCTACGACTGCAGGCTGGTGTCGCGCCCGGTCGACCCGGACACCGGGGCCGTGCTGTGCCGGGTCGTCGGCAAGCACTGCGAGGCGGGCGACGTCGTCGTGCGCGACTGCTGGCTGCCCGAGGACCTCGCGCCCGGCGACCTGCTCGCGGTCGCGGCGACCGGCGCCTACTGCTACTCCATGGCCAGCGGCTACAACCGGCTGCCGCGACCCGCGCTCGCCGCGGTGACCGACGGGCAGGCCCGCCTGCTGCTGCGCCGGGAGACCGAGGACGACCTGTTCCGCTTGGAGGTTGAAGGTGCCGGAAGGTAAACCGAACAGCGCCGGACCCATTCGGGTGGCCCTGCTGGGCTGCGGCACCGTCGGCACCGAGGTCGTCCGGCTGCTGACCGACCAGGCGGCCGACCTGACCGCGCGGATCGGCGCGCCGGTCGTGCTGACCGGCATCGCGGTGCGCAAGCCCAACAAGCACCGCGAGGTGCCGGCGGAGCTGCTGACGACCGACGCGGCCGCGCTGGTGGCCTCGGACGTCGACCTGGTGGTCGAGGTCATCGGCGGCATCGAGCCCGCGCGCACCCTCCTGCTGGAGGCGCTGCGCTCGGGCAAGTCCGTCGTCACGGCGAACAAGGCGCTGCTGGCCGAGCACTCCGCGGAGCTGTTCGAGGCCGCCGACGCCTCCGGGGCCGACCTCTACTTCGAGGCCGCCGTCGCCGGCGCCATCCCGCTGCTGCGGCCGCTGCGCGAGTCCCTCGCGGGCGACCGGATCACCCGCGTGATGGGCATCGTGAACGGCACGACGAACTTCATCCTCTCGGGGATGGACGCGACCGGCGCGAGCTACTCCGAGACGCTGGAGGAGGCGTCGCGGCTCGGCTACGCCGAGGCGGACCCGACCGCGGACGTGGACGGCTTCGACGCCGCGTCCAAGGCCGCGATCCTGGCCTCGCTCGCGTTCCACACCAGGGTCACCGCCTCCGACGTGCACCGCGAGGGCATCTCGGCGGTCAGCGCGTCCGACATCGCCGCGGCCAAGGGCCTCGGTCGCACGGTCAAGCTGCTGGCCATCTGCGAGCGGGTCACCGAGACCGCCGAGGACGGCACGACCAAGGAGTCCGTCGCGGCCCGCGTGCACCCGGCGATGATCCCGCGCAGCCACCCGCTGGCCGGGGTGAACGGCGCGTTCAACGCGGTGTTCGTCGAGGCCGACGCGGCGGGCGAGATGATGTTCTACGGCCAGGGCGCCGGCGGCGCGCCGACCGCGAGCGCGGTGCTCGGCGACCTCGTCGCGGTGGCCCGCAACCGGGTCCACGGCGGTCGCGGGCCGCGCGAGTCCGCCTACGCCGGGCTGCCGGTGCGGTCGATCGGGCAGACCCCGACCCGCTACCACATCAGCCTCGACGTGGCCGACCGCGCGGGCGTGCTCGCCCAGGTCGCGGCGGTGTTCGCCGAACACGACGTGAGCATCGCCGCGGTCCGGCAGGAGGGGCGCGTCGACGACGCCAGCCTGGTGATCGTCACGCACGCCGCGTCCGACGCGGCACTGCGGTCCACAGTGGACAAGGTCGGCGGCCTGCCGGTCGTCCGGGACGTGGTCAGCGTTATGCGGGTGGAAGGCGAAGAGCAATGACGATCCAAGCAGGCGTGCGCCCCGGCTGGCCCGGTGTCATCAACGCCTACCGCGACCGCATCGAGCTGCCGGACGGCGCACGGGTCGTCACCCTGCACGAGGGCGGTACCCCGCTGGTCGAGGCCGAGCACCTGTCCGAGCTGACCGGCTGCCGCGTGCTCGTCAAGGTCGAGGGCGCGAACCCGACCGGGTCGTTCAAGGACCGCGGCATGACCATGGCCATGACGTACGCGCTGGCCAGCGGCCTCAAGGCGGTCATCTGCGCGTCCACCGGCAACACGTCGGCCTCGGCCGCCGCGTACGCCGCGAAGGCCGGGCTGACCTCGGCCGTGCTCGTGCCGAGCGGCAAGATCGCGCTGGGCAAGATGGCCCAGGCCGTCATGCACGGGGCCAAGATCCTGCAGATCGACGGCAACTTCGACGACTGCCTGGAGCTGGCGAGCAAGACCGCGGCCGAGTACCCGGTGACGTTGGTCAACTCGGTCAACCCGGTGCGGCTGGTCGGCCAGAAGACCGCCGCGTGGGAGATCTGCGACGTGCTCGGCCGGGCGCCGGACGTGCACTGCCTGCCGGTCGGCAACGCGGGCAACATCACCGCGTACTGGCGCGGCTACCAGGACTACGCCGAGGACGGCGTCACGGCGGCCACCCCCAGGATGTTCGGCTTCCAGGCGGCGGGCGCGGCACCCCTCGTGCTCGGCGAGCCGGTTCGGAATCCCGAAACCATCGCGACGGCCATCCGGATCGGCAGCCCGGCGTCGTGGGCGGGCGCGGTCGCCGCCCGCGACGAGTCCGGCGGCCTCATCGCCGCCGTCACCGACGAGCAGATCCTCGAGGCCTACCGGCTGCTCGCCCGGCACGAGGGGATCTTCGTCGAGCCCGCGTCCGCGGCGAGCATCGCGGGCCTGCTGGCCACGGCCGCCGACGGCCGCCTGCCGAAGGGCTCCGTGGTGGTCTGCACGGTCACCGGCCACGGCCTGAAGGACCCCGACACGGCGATGCTGGGCATGGTCGCGGTCGAGCCCGTCCCGGTCGACCCCGGTGCCGTGGCGACGGCGCTGGAGCTGGCGTGACGACCGGCGTCCGGGTCGCGGTGCCCGGATCCAGCGCGAACCTGGGCTCCGGCTTCGACGCGCTCGGCATGGCGCTGGACATCCGGGACGAAGTGGACGTCCGCGTCGTGGACCGCGGTCTGGTCGTGCGGGTGAGCGGCGAGGGTGGCGAGAACGTGCCCACCGACGAGACCCACCTCGTGGTGCGGGCGTTCCGCGCGGCGTGCGCGGTCGTCGGGTTCGCACCGTCCGGTGTGGAGTTCGACTGCCGCAACGCGATCCCCCATTCGCGCGGTCTCGGCTCGTCGGCCGCCGCGATCGTGGCGGGTGTCGCGGCCGCGTACGGGCTGGCTGGTCGCGAGTTGGACACAGCGGCGTTGCAACTCGCGTCGGAGTTCGAGGGCCACGCCGACAACGCGGCGGCCAGCATGTTCGGCGGGGTCGTGATCGCGTGGTCGGAGGGCGGGGACTACCGGGCCGTCCGGCTCGACCCGCACGACGACCTCCGGCCGGTCGTGCTGGTGCCGTCGGAGGAGTCGTCGACCAAGACGACCAGGGGCCTGCTCCCGGCCGTGGTGCCGCACGCCGACGCGGCCTTCGCGGCGGGTCGGTCCGCGCTCGCCGTACACGCCCTGACCCGCGATCCCTCCCTGCTGCTGACCGCTTTGGACGATCGGCTGCACCAGTCGTACCGGGAGCCCGCGTGGCCCGCGACGATGAGGGTGGTCCACGACCTGCGCGCGGCGGGGGTGGCCGCGGCGGTGTCCGGGGCGGGTCCCACCGTGCTGGCGCTGCCGAAGGACGGCGAACTGCCCGTCGGGGTCGACGTGACGGGTTTCGACGTGCGCCGATCGGCCGTGGACCTGGGAGGGGTGCGCGTTCGGCCACTTGGCTGACGGCGCCACGCGGGGGTACCCCGGTTGTTGCACCCGCACCGGCCTGCGTCTACCCTCGGAGGCGATCAGTCACCGCGCGCACGGGCGCCGGTGCCGTGCCCGGACATTCGTTCCGGGTCGCATTCCAGCCAGCCAGGTGACCCTGTGCCGCAAGGGCGGGGTCGAGGCTGAATGGGCACCCGATCGCCGTGTGACCGAGAAGTCCCGTGCCGACGGACCTCGTCGTAAGTGCGAAATCGCCGCGTCGAATCCGTCTTCATCGGACGAACTGCTGTTCCGCATTCCGTCGGACGGCAGGTCCGCTGGGCCGCGTAGGAGGCGGGGTCCGGTCAGGAAGGACTTGTGTGAGCAACACCGATTTGTTGAGCAGCGACGCTGCTCCCGAAGCCGCTGCCAGTTCTGGAGCCGAGGAGAACGCCCTGTCCACCCCTTCCAACGGCAGCGCCCCGCGCAAGCGGGCTGGTCTGTCCGGCATGGTGCTCGCGGAGCTTCGTGAGCTCGCGGGCCAACTCGGCATCAACGGCACCGCGGGTCTGCGCAAGGGCGACCTCATCGCGGCGATCAAGGAAAAGCAGGGTGGTACCTCCGGTCGGGGCAGTGCCGCGACCCCGCCCGCCAAGACCGAGAAGCCCGCGGCCGTGAAGGTCGCCGAGGCGCCCGCGGTCGAGGCTCCTCGAGTCGTCGAGAAGGCCGCCCCGGTGGAGAAGCCGGTCCAGCAGCAGCTCGAGGTCTCCGACCAGCCCGCGACGGGC
This sequence comes from Umezawaea tangerina, assembly GCF_003002815.1. GTDB lineage: Bacteria > Actinomycetota > Actinomycetes > Mycobacteriales > Pseudonocardiaceae > Umezawaea > Umezawaea tangerina. Next base: position 79,131 of record NZ_PVTF01000017.1, read on the forward strand.
GGTGAGGAGGAGGGCGGCCGTCGCAACAACCGGCGCCGCCGGTCCTCCGGCCGCGCGGCGGGCAGCCCGGAGGCCCTGGTGGCCGCCCCGGCCGAGGCGCCCGCCGTCGAGCGTTCCCCGGAGCGCTCCACGCAGGAGCGTCCCGCCCAGGAGCGCCCTCAGCAGGAGCGTCCGCAGCAGGACCGCAACCAGGGTGAGCGCAACGAGCGCCCCGACCGCGGTGAGCAGCAGCAGCAGCAGCGCCCCGAGCGCGGCGAGCGCCAGGAGCGGGGTGACCGCGGCGACCGTTCCGAGCGCGGCAACCGCCAGGACCGGGGCGACCGGCAGGAGCGCGGCGACCGCCCCGAGCGCGGGCAGGGCCGCAACCGCCAGAACGACCGGCAGAACGAGCGGTCCAACGACCGGCAGAACGACCGCCAGAACAACGCGGTGGAGGACGACGACGAGGAGGGCGGTCGTCGCGGCCGTCGCTTCCGCGACCGCCGCCGCCGTGGCGGTCGGGTCGAGGGCGGCGCCCCCGGCGCGCCCGACACCGAGGTGCGCGACGACGACGTCCTGCTGCCCGTCGCGGGCATCCTGGACGTGCTGGAGAACTACGCCTTCGTGCGCACCTCCGGCTACCTCGCGGGCCCGAACGACGTCTACGTCTCGCTGTCGCTGGTCCGCAAGTACGGCCTGCGCCGCGGCGACGCGCTGATCGGTGCCGTCCGCCAGCCGCGCGACGGCGAGCAGCAGCGGCAGAAGTTCAACCCGCTGGTGCGCGTCGACAAGATCAACGGCTTGGACCCGGACCAGCTCAGGAACCGGGACGACTTCACCAAGCTCACGCCGCTGTACCCGAACGAGCGACTGCGCCTCGAGACCGAGCCGCACATCCTCACCACGCGCGTCATCGACCTGGTGATGCCGATCGGCAAGGGCCAGCGCGCGCTGATCGTGTCGCCGCCGAAGGCGGGCAAGACCTCGGTGCTCCAGTCGATCGCGAACGCGATCACGACGAACAACCCCGAGTGCCACCTGATGGTCGTCCTCGTGGACGAGCGTCCGGAAGAGGTCACCGACATGCAGCGCTCGGTGAAGGGCGAGGTCATCGCCTCGACCTTCGACCGGCCGCCGTCAGACCACACCACCATCTCCGAGCTGGCCATCGAGCGCGCGAAGCGCCTCGTGGAGATGGGCCACGACGTGGTCGTGCTGCTCGACTCGATCACCCGCCTGGGCCGCGCGTACAACCTGGCCGCCCCGGCGTCCGGGCGCATCCTGTCCGGTGGTGTCGACTCGACGGCGCTCTACCCGCCGAAGCGCTTCCTCGGCGCGGCGCGCAACATCGAGGGCGGCGGCTCGCTCACCGTCATCGCGACCGCGCTGGTCGAGACAGGCTCCGCCGGTGACAGCGTGATCTTCGAGGAGTTCAAGGGCACCGGCAACGCCGAGCTCAAGCTCGACCGCAAGATCGCCGACAAGCGGATCTTCCCCGCGGTGGACGTCGACCCGTCCGGTACCCGCAAGGAAGACCTGCTGCTGTCACCGGACGAGCTCGCGGTCATGCACAAGCTCCGCCGCGTGCTGCACGCGCTCGACAGCCAGCAGGCCATCGAGCTGCTGCTCGACCGGCTGCGCAAGAGCCGGACGAACATCGAGTTCCTCATGCAGGTCGCCAAGACCACCCCCGGCAACGAGGGCGTCTGACCTACCCGCTCCGACCACCAGGGCCATTCCTCCGGGAATGGCCCTGGTGCCGTTTCAGGGCCAGTACGGCCGGGAGCGCTCGGCTGCCCCGGTGACCAGGGCGCCGTCCAGTTCGACGATCGTCAGGTCGATGCCGCCGAACGGCCACTCCACCGCGAACTCCAGCGGCGCCGCGGGCGGCAGCGGCCACAGCCACAGGCCGTTGGAGGCGTGGCTGAGGTGCATCCCGCCGCCGAAGCGCGAGCCGCCGCCGAAGGGCGTCCAGGACAGCACGGTGCCGTCCGGCGGGGTGTCGCGGTCGCCGCGGGGGACACCGCGGACGGTGGTGGCCTTGGTGCCGTCGGGGAAGCGGACGCCGAACCTGAGCACCTTGTCGGGCAGGCCGCCGGCCTCGGAGGTGCCGTTGATCATCGTGGTGTGGCCGGAGCTGCGCAGCTCCCACCAGTCGTTCAGCGACAGGTCACCGCGACGGGTCACGACCTCGGTGAGCAGGAGGCAGCCGGTGGAGTACACCTTCACCGAGTCGAGGAGGACCACGACGTTGTCGCTGCGCGCCACGACGAGCTGAAGGGGAACGGTCACGCCGATCTCCTCGGCCGGTGGGGACAGCCACGGCGGGATCGGTGGGGGCTCCGGGGGTTCGGTGTGCTGGGCGTCGGGATCGGGTTCGAAGAACATGGCTCCGACGGTATTGAGGACGGCGGTCGCGCGGGGGCGGTACGGGGGAACCCAGGGGGTGTATTTGAGGGAAGCTCACGTTCGGTGTTCCGAAGGCACGGCGTCTCGATTGCCCGGTGGGTGCGGCGGCGTGGCGCGGCAGGCCGGGCGTCCCCTGTTCGTGAGGACCCCCCGACGCACACGCTACGGCGGGGGTACGACATTTTCGGGTGCGTCGGGTGCGTCGGGTGCGTCGGGTGAAGGCGTAAAGGCGAGTGGGCGGCGTTCGGGGCCTGGGGCGCGGACCGGTCAGCAGCCCGCTGAGGTGTACCGGCCGCTGGCGGCGAGGGCGGTGGTGCGGCGGCGTTCGACGACGTACCAGCGGATGAGCAGGGCGACGACGGGGATGCCGAGGCCGGTCATGACGAGGACGGGGAGGCGGAGGCCGTCGGTGGCGACGCCGAGGACGAGAACGGACCACGGGTACGTCCAGCGGAGCCAGCGGCGTTGCCAGGTGGAGCGCCAGCGGACCGCGCTCCCGGTCGCGATGGCGACCGCGGTGGCGGCGCCGAACACGGGGGCGGACAGGCCGATCGACCAGTCGAAAGAGCCGAGGAGGAGGCTGGCGAGGCCGGTCAGGCCGATCACGGCGGTGGCGAAGAGGTACGGGACTGCCAGCCAGGTGGGCAGACCGAGTGGGCGTCCAGCGGCGCAGAGCACCCGGCAATTGTGTGGGCCAGTGGTCCGACACGCTGCCCTGAGTAGCCGAACGGCGGCCCGTTGCGCCGAACGGACGCCGCGCATCGGCGAACGGCGGAGGTGACCAGTGGCGCGAGTCACCATTGACGAACGGGAACAACGCGAGGTCAACCGGCGTTTTCGTCCTCGTCAGAGCATCTGGCAGACTCACGAGTCGAGTCCGGCTCCGGTTCACCCCAATCCAGGGGACCCGGCGGCCACACCGCTGAAAGGGACGAGACGTTGAAGACTGGCATCCACCCGCAGTACATCTCCACCGATGTGACGTGCAGCTGCGGGAACGCGTTCACCACGCACAGCACCAAGACCTCCGGGTCCATCCACGTCGAGGTCTGCTCGAACTGCCACCCGTTCTACACCGGCAAGCAGAAGATCCTCGACACCGGTGGTCGGGTCGCGCGCTTCGAGGCCCGCTACGGCAAGCGCGCCAAGTAGCTTCGTCCACGGCGTCCGCCCGAGCCACGTCGGCTCGGGTCGGGCGCCGTTGTCGTTTGCCCGGAACGAAGCACAGGAGTAGTCGTGAACCAGCCCCTTGACGCCCTGCTCGCCGAGCACGCCGACCTGGAGAAGCAGCTCGCCGACCCGGCGGTGCACGCCGACCAGGCGGGCGCGCGCAAGCTCGGGAAGCGCTACGCCGAGCTGGGCCCGATCGTGAGGGCTGTCCGCGACCTCGACCAGGCCCGCGAGGACCTGGAGGCGGCGACCGAGCTGGCCGAGGACGAGGCGTTCGCGGCCGAGGCCGAGGAGCTGAAGGTCCGGATCCCGCAGCTGGAGGCGCGGCTCACCGAGCTGCTCCTGCCGCGCGACCCGCACGACTCGTCCGACGTGCTCCTGGAGATCAAGTCCGGTGAGGGCGGCGAGGAGTCCGCCCTGTTCGCGGGCGACCTGCTCCGCATGTACCTGCGCTACGCCGAGCGCCACGGCTGGAAGGCCGAGGTCCTCGACGGCACCGACTCCGACCTCGGCGGCTTCAAGGACGTCACGGTCGCCATCAAGAGCAAGGTCCCCACCGCGGACGGCGTCTGGTCGCGGCTGAAGTTCGAGGGCGGTGTGCACCGCGTGCAGCGCGTGCCCGTCACCGAGTCGCAGGGCCGCATCCACACCTCCGCCGCCGGTGTCCTGGTGTTCCCGGAGACCGAGGACGTCGAGGTCGAGATCGACGAGAAGGACCTGCGCGTCGACGTGTTCCGCTCGTCGGGCAAGGGCGGCCAGTCGGTCAACACGACCGACTCGGCGGTCCGCATCACGCACCTGCCGACCGGCATCGTCGTGTCCTGCCAGAACGAGCGCAGCCAGCTGCAGAACAAGGCGCGCGCCATGGTCGTGCTCCAGTCGCGGTTGGTCGCGCTGGCCGAGGAGCAGGCGCAGCAGGACGCGTCGAACGCCCGCAAGACCCAGATCCGCACGGTCGACAGGTCCGAACGGGTGAGGACGTACAACTTCCCGGAATCCCGCATCTCCGATCACCGCGTTGGGTACAAAGCACATAACCTGGACCAGGTGCTCGACGGCGACCTCGACGCGGTGCTGGACGCGCTCGCGACGGCCGATCGGGCGGAGCGACTCGCTGGCGGGTGACTGACGAGGAGGCGCGCGATGGCCGAGCTGGTGGTCGACCCCCAAGGCGCTCCTCTCGACACCGGACTCGACATCCGGGTCACCGGGCTCGACCCCGACTCGTCCGCCACCATCTCCCTGACCACCGGCGACCGCGCGTCGCGGGCGGTCTTCGTCGCCGACGAACGCGGTGTGGTCGACCTCACCCGGCACGCGCCCGTCGAGGGCGACTACTCCGGCGTCGACCCCATGGGCCTGTTCTGGTCGCTCGCCCCCACCGGCCGCGCGGCCGGTGCGACGCTGCTGGAGGTCGAGGGCGTCGGCAAGGTCGAGATCGACCGCCGCGCGGTTCCCGAGGGCGTGGTGCGCACCGAGGTCGACGAGGACGGGCTGGTCGGCGTGCTGTTCACGCCGGACGACGACGACGTGCACCCCGGCGTGATCGTGCTCGGCGGCTCGGAGGGCGGCCTGCACGAGCTGGACGCCGCGATGCTGGCCGGGCACGGGTTCGCCGCGCTGGCACTGGCCTACTTCGGGGCGCCGGGCGTGCCGCGGGACCTCGTGGACATCCCGCTGGAGTACTTCGGCACCGCCATCTCCTACCTGTCCGCGCGGGCGGGCGAGATCGGCGTCATCGGCGGCTCCCGCGGCGGCGAGGCCGCGCTGCTGATCGGGGCCGCGTTCCCCGAGGTGCGGGCCGTGGTCAGCGTCGTCGGCAGCGGCGTGGTCACCCAGGGCATCGGCGCCCGCACCGGCCTCCTGCCGATCCTCCAGGACGAGGCCGCCCCGTGGACGTGGCGCGGCGACCCGCTGCCGTACCTGCCCTACTCCGTGCCCGACGCCCTGCGCGCGGCCGTCGTCGACGACGAGCCGGTGCCGCTGCGGCAGGCGTTCGACCTCGGCGACGGCGTTCCCGAGGAGGCGGTCATCCCGGTCGAGCGGATCCGCGGCGGGGTGCTGCTGCTGTCGGCGGGCGACGACCTGAGCTGGCCGTCGGACGAGCTGAGCGCGATCGCCGAACGCAGGCTCGCCGAGCACGACCACCCCTACCCCCACGAGCACGTCAGCTACCCGCGGGCGGGCCACCTGATCGCGGGCCCGCCGCACCGGCCCGCCACCGACGTGCAGGTGCCGGGCCCCGGTGTGACCTTCCTGATGGGTGGCACGCCGTCGGAGACCGCCGCCGCCCGCGACGACGCGTGGCGTCGGTCGCTCAAGTTCTTCTCGGAGCTCCTGGACACCTAGTCTGGGGAGCATGAGCGCACACTTTGACGTCGTGGTCCTCGGTGCGGGCCCTGGAGGGTACGTCGCCGCGATCCGGTCGGCCCAACTCGGCCTGAAGACTGCGATCATCGAGGAGAAGTACTGGGGCGGGGTGTGCCTCAACGTCGGCTGCATCCCCTCGAAGGCGTTGCTGCGCAACGCCGAGCTGGCCCACATCTTCACCCACGAGGCCAAGACGTTCGGCATCAAGGTCGACGGCACGGTCAGCTTCGACTACGGCGTGGCGTTCCAGCGCAGCCGCAAGGTCGCGGACGGGCGCGTCAAGGGCGTGCACTTCCTGATGAAGAAGAACGGCATCACCGAGTACCAGGGCCGCGGCGAGTTCACCGACGACCACACGATCGTCGTGAACGGCGAGACGGTGACGTTCGACCACGCGATCATCGCGGCGGGCGCGACGACCCGGATGCTGCCCGGCACGGCCAAGAGCGACCGCGTCGTGACCTACGAGGAGCAGATCCTCAGCGAGGAGCTCCCGGAGAGCATCATCATCGCGGGCGCGGGCGCCATCGGCGTCGAGTTCGCCTACGTGATGCACAACTACGGCGTGAAGGTCACCATCGTCGAGTTCCTCGACCGCATGGTGCCGCTGGAGGACGTCGAGGTCTCCACCGAGCTGGCCAAGCGGTACAAGAAGCTCGGCGTCGAGGTCCGCACCGGCACCCGCGTCGAGTCGATCGACGAGTCCGGCCCCAAGGTGCGCGTCACCGTCACCAAGGACGGCAAGGAAGAGGTGCTGGAGGCCGACAAGGTCATGCAGGCCATCGGTTTCCAGCCGCGGGTCGAGGGCTACGGCCTGGACAAGACCGGCGTGCGGCTGACCGAGCGCGGCGCCATCGACATCGACGGCCGCTGCCGCACGTCCGTGCCGCACATCTTCGCGATCGGCGACGTCACCGCGAAGCTGATGCTCGCGCACGCCGCCGAGGCCATGGGCATCGTCGCCGCCGAGACCATCGGCGACTCCGAGACCATGGAGCTCGACTACGTGATGATCCCGCGCGCCACGTTCTGCCAGCCGCAGATCGCGAGCTTCGGGTACACCGAGGCGCAGGCCCGTGAGAAGGGCTTCGACGTCCAGGTGGCGAAGTTCCCGTTCACCGCCAACGGCAAGGCGCACGGCCTCAACGAGCCGGGCGGGTTCGTGAAGCTGATCAGCGACGGCACCCACGGCGAGCTGCTCGGCGCGCACATCATCGGTCCGGAGGCGACCGAGCTGCTGCCGGAGCTGACCCTGGCCCAGCAGTGGGACCTGACGGTGACCGAGGTCGCGCGCAACGTCCACGCGCACCCGACGCTCGGCGAGGCCGTCAAGGAGGCCGTGCACGGCCTCGCGGGTCACATGATCAATTTCTGATCCCCCGGTGGTGTGGTGCCGGGCGCCCGTGCCCGGCACCGCGACTACCATCCGTGCATGAACCGACAGCCCATCCGCCTGGCCCTCGTCGAGGCCGAGCGCATGCTGGCGGCGGCCGGTGTGGACAGTCCCCGCGTCGACGCCGAGTACCTCGCCGCCCACGTGCTTGGGGTGGAGCGGTCCCGGCTCCCGCTCATCCCGATGGTCGACCAGCAGGTGCTGGAGACGCTGCACAAGCTGGTGCGCAAGCGGGCGGAACGGGTGCCGCTGCAGCACATCCTCGGCTGGTCGCCGATGGGGGCGATCAGGGTCGACGTCGGGCCGGGCGTGTTCATCCCGCGGCCGGAGACCGAGTTCCTGCTGGAGTGGGCGCTCACCCGGATCAAGGACGTCGAACGGCCGGTCGTCGTGGACCTGTGCACCGGCTCCGGGGTGCTGGCGCTGGCCGCCGCGAACGCCCGCCCGGACGCCGAGGTGCACGCCGTGGAGCGCGACGTGGACGCGCTGGCGTGGGCCCGGCACAACTCCGACGCCCGCGTCCTGGCGGGGGACACGCCGATCCGGCTGCACTCCGGAGACGTCACCGAACCGGGTGTGCTCGTCGATCTGGAAGGGACGGTCGACCTCGTGCTGTGCAATCCGCCCTATGTGCCGGAAGGCACACCCGTGCAACCCGAAGTCGCCGACCACGATCCGCACGCGGCGGTGTTCGGCGGTGCCGACGGATTGGACGTCATCCGCTCCGTGGTGGGACTTTCGGCGCGGTTGTTGCGGCACGGCGGGTACGTCGCCATCGAGCACGACGACAGCCATGGCGAGTCCGTGCCGAGTTTGCTGAGCGCCCGCCGCGTGCTCACCGACGTGGCCGATCACCGGGATCTCGCAGGTAGGCCGCGTTTCGCGACCGCGAGGAGGGGCTAGGGGGCGTGTTCTCCACGGCGGTGGAATTGTCGGTCGACCAGTGCATTAACGTGATCCCGAAGGGGCATTTCGTGCGAATTGCCCTCTGATCTGGCACAATTGCCTGCCGGCTATTCAGAGGGGAGTAACGTGACTGTCAATAAGCCGGATGAGTGGTCCGAATTCCGCTTATGGCTCGATGTTCAGCTCGAATGGTTGCACAGCGTCGAACCCCAGACCGATTTCCGGCTGGTGGAACAGGCGCGCGGGCTCTTCCCGACGATCTACGAGCCCGGCGCCCCGGCCCGCGCCGTCACCGAGCTGGAACGGCTCGCCAAGTCCGCGTGGTCCGCCGAGGGCACCGCGCTGCTGCGCCACTACCTCGGCTACGCGCTCGCCGTCCGGTCGATGGAGGTGCGCGGCCTCATCGGCGACAGCGGCGTCGTCATCGTCGAACGCCTCGCCGACCGCATCCTGGCGCTCGAGACGTGCGACCCGGAGCTGGACGAGTTCGCCGAGGAGCTGCTCGGCCGCCGCGAGGAACCGAAGGCCCGCAACACCCACCGCGCCGTCATCGCCTTCACCGCCCTCCTGCTTGTCTTCGGCGTCGCCCCCGTCGTCACCGGCGGCCTCATGGGCAGCCCGACCCTCATGGGCTCCGGTGCCCTGCTCGCCGCCGTCCTGGTCGCCGCCTTCGCCTGGCAGTACCGCGCGATGACCCTGCGCACCCCGGTCGGCCGAACGGGGCGCTGACCCCTCGGCGAGGCTGGTCGACACCGCCCGTCCGGCTTCGTGGAGGCGACCTGGTGCCGTGTCCCGGTGGCTTCCGACACGGTCCCTCGCCCGGTGCGGAGTCCTCCTCCGCCGACCTGGTCCACGGGTTCGGCGGCTGACCGCGTTCCGCCCCCGCGCGGCCCGTCCCACTGCCAGGATGCTCCGGTGGACGACGACCTGGCCTCCGCCGTAGCCCGTGCGATTCCCCTTGTGCTCAAGCACATCCCGGTCGGCGCCGCCGTCGAGCTGGGCAGGCTCGCCGTCGGGCCGGGCAGGACCCGGCACCGGGAGCGCGGGTCGGTGGTGGCGGAGGCCGCGCGCGGACTGCGGTCGGGTGAGCGGTTGTTCGGGGCCCTGGAGCTCCTGGTCGACGAGCTGCGGGTGCCGGTGCCCGCGGAGCTGGTCGGGCACCTGGTGGTGCGCGAGGGGACGTTCGGCTTCATGGTGGCGGACACCGAGGGCGAGGCCGTGAAAGCGGTGCGGTTGCTGGAGGTCTGCCATCCGGGCGCGGTCGAGGTGGTCCGGGACGTGGTCGACGGGCTCGTGCGCGACGACGTCGTGGCGCCGTTGCTGCGCGTCGACGCGGGTGGCGAGGAGGCCCTGGCCGGGCGGCACGGCGCGGCGCACCTGGCGCTGTGCGTCGCGGTGGCGGCGGGTGTGCTGCGGGCCGTGGGGGAGGACTGGACGGTGACGTCGGCGGCCGTGGTGGGGACCGCGCTCGGGACGGCGGCGCTGCTGCTGCCGCGGCTGCCGATGCCGGACCGCTACGCGGCCGCCGTGCTGGAGAAGCGGCGGGCGGAGTACCTGTACCCGCAGTGGTCGTCGGTGTCGCCCGCGGTGCGCGACCACCGGTTCGCGCTGGCCGAGGGGGACGTGCCGGAGGAGGTGGACTTCTCCGCGAACGGGCTGGTGGCGGTGGTGCCCGGCGGCGTGGTGGTGCGGACCGGGCTGGCCGAGGGGGTGGTCTCGGCGTCGTTGGAGGTGCTGGAGGGACCGCCGGAGGAGGTCGACCCGGCGGGGTGGGACGAGGTCGTCGAGACCAGCTGGACGGCGCGGGTCGGGTCGGCGCGGGTGGCCGGGCCGCCGTCGTGGCAGGGGCACCGGGCGGAGACGCCGCCGTGGCCGGGGGACTACCGGCTGCTGGTGCGCGCCACCGGGCGCGACGACGGCGCCGAGGAGCGGTACGCGCTGACCACGTGGCGCGCGCCCGCCGCGCCGGACGTGGTGCACCTGCGCACCGACCGGCTCGGCCACCGGCTGCGCGGCGAGCCGGAACCGGCGGTGGCCGCCGCGCCGGAGGCCGGGCACCGGTGGGTCTCGGGCAGCTCGCTCGACCAGGCGGCGACGGTCACCGTCGTGGTCGGCTCCGCGGTGGACGACGTGGTCAGGGCGTTCGGCGGCGACCCCGCGGACCCGCGACCGGCCGACCGGCTGCGCCAGGACTCCGGCACGCCGTGGGTCGCGGTCGCGGTGGTGGACGACGCGGTCGTGGTGTTCGAGGAGAACGGGTACCAGGGCACCCGCGACGGCGTCCTGGCCGCGGTGTCGCGCCGCGGGCGGGCGGCGAGCGCGTTCTGGAACGCCAACGCGCTGACCGCGCTGTCCTTCGCGCGCGGCGGCGAGGTGCTGGCGTCGTTCGAGCCGGGACCGTGCCCGAGCGACGACCCGGAGGTCCGGGCCGCGTTCGACGCCGTCGACCTGGACGACCCGCGCCACCTGGAGGCGAAGCTCGTGACGGTGGCCGCGCTCTTCGCCGGGCACGGCGCCACGGCGGACGACCTGGCCACCGCCGTCGGCTACGAGGTCGCGGAACAGGCCTGACGGCGGCCCCGCCCGCCCGATCACTACGCTGTCCGGGGTGAGCACGGTCTACGACACCAGTGAGCTGAACAACCGCGCGGCGGGGCTCGCCGCCGCGGCGGGCGCGGTGCGCTCCGGCAGACTGGTCGTCTTCCCCACCGACACCCTGTACGGGTTGGGCTGCGACGCGTTCGACGCGGCCGCCGTGCGCTCCCTGCTGGAGGCGAAGGGCCGTGGACCGGACATGCCGGTGCCGGTGCTGGTCGGTTCCTGGACCACGATCGACGGTCTGGTGCTGAGCGTCCCCCGGCAGGCCCGCGCGCTGATCGAGGCGTTCTGGCCGGGCGGGCTGTCGCTCGTCCTGCCGCACGCCCCGTCGCTGTCGTGGGACCTCGGGCGGACCAGGGGCACGGTCATGCTGCGCATGCCGCTGCACCCGGTCGCGCTGGAGCTGCTGCGCGAGGTCGGTCCGATGGCCGTGTCCAGTGCGAACAAGAGCGGGTTCGCGCCCGCGACGACCGCGTGGGACGCCCGTGAGCAGCTGGGCGACGCGGTCCCGGTCTACCTGGACGGCGGACCGTCGGGCGAGAGCACCGCCTCGACGATCGTCGACCTGACCGGCCCCGACGCGGTCGTGCTGCGCGAAGGCGCGGTGCCCGTCGCCGAGGTGTCCGAGGTGCTGGGCCTCGAAGTCGAGGTCGCCCGCTAGTCGATCTTGGTCCACCGAGTACGGTGGAGCCGGATAACTCACCGCCGCTCACCCGGCCTACCGAGGGGTCAGCCTTCCAGCCGTGGGCCCGTTGCCAGCCTCAGCGTCAACCGTCCTCCCCGTCCGGGAGTACCTCCTCGTCTGCCTGACAGCCGCGGTGGTCACCTTCCTGCTCGTCGGGCTGGTCCGCCTGTTCGCCTTCAAGATCGGCGCGGTGGCCTACCCCCGGCAACGCGACGTGCACGTCAAGCCCATGCCCCGGATGGGCGGTCTCGCCATCTACGGCGGCGTCCTCGGCGGCATGATGCTGGCGCACCAGCTCCCGGTGCTGCGCTCCGCGTTCGACTTCTCCAACGACCCGTACGCCGTGATCGTCGGCGGTGGCGTGATCGTGCTCGTCGGCGTGCTCGACGACCGGTTCGAGCTCGACTCGCTGACGAAGCTCGCGGGCCAGGTCACCGCCGCCGGCCTGCTCGTGCTGTTCGGCCTGCAGTGGCTGGTGTTCTGGGTGCCGTGGGGCGACAACGGCGCGGGCACCGGCTCGCTGCTCTCGCTCGACCAGAACCAGGGCGCGCTGCTCAGCGTGCTGCTCGCCGTGACGATGGTGAACGCGATGAACTTCGTCGACGGCCTGGACGGCCTCGCCGCGGGCATCGGCCTCATCGCCGCCGTCGCGACCTGCGCGTTCTCGATCGGACTGCTGGCCAAGAACCAGGGCGACGTCGGCGCCTACCCGCCCGCCCTGATCGCGGCCACCCTCGCGGGCGCCTGCCTCGGCTTCCTGCCGCACAACTTCAACCCGGCCCGCATCTTCATGGGCGACTCCGGGTCGATGCTGATCGGCCTCATGCTCGCCGCCGCCACCACGTCGGCCTCCGGCAAGCTGAACTACGCCAGCCTCGGCGCCCCCGACCTGCTGGCCCTGCTCTCCCCGCTGCTGGTCGTCGCGGCCGTCCTCTTCGTCCCGCTGCTCGACCTGCTGATGGCCGTCGTCCGGCGCACCCGCCGCGGCGAGAGCCCGTTCTCGGCCGACAAGATGCACCTGCACCACCGGCTGCTGGAGATCGGGCACTCGCAGCGCCGCGCCGTGCTGCTCATCTACCTGTGGGCGGGCGTGCTGGCGTTCGGCGCCGTGGCGCTCACCCTGTTCGACGTGCGCGTGGTCGCGTGGTGCTTCGGGTTCGGCCTGCTCATCGCCCTGTTCGTGAGCGCGATCCCGCGGCTGCGCGAGGTCCGCCGCGGGCAGTGAGGGTTCTGGAACACTGGAACGCATGTCAGTGCTCCCGGATCCGATGCACCACCTGCTGACCGTGGCGGAGTACGCGGCGCTCGGCGAGGTCGAGTCGGGGTACACCGAGCTGGTGGAGGGCAGGCTGCTGCTGTCGCCGGGCCCGACGCCGGACCACAACCTGGCGTCGGGGGAGCTGTACCACCAGCTGCGGCCGCAGCTGCCGGACGACCTGGCGGTCGTGCAGTCCGTCGACGTGGACCTGGAGCTCGCGCCGCCCGGCCAGCCGGGGTTCTCGCGCCGTCCCGACCTGGTGGTCGTGCACCGCGCGGCGACGCGGCGGGTGCGGGCGGAGGGCGGGCCGTTCCGCGCGTCCGAGGTGGTCGTGGTGGTGGAGATCGTGCTGCCGGACTCGCGGCGCACTGACAGCGTCGCCAAGCGCGGCGAGTACGCGGACGCGGGCATCCCGCACTACTGGATGGTCGACATCGCCGACCCGGTGACGCTGGTCGCCTGCCACCTCGCCGACGAGCGCGGCTACCGGGAGCTGCCCGCCGCGACGGGCGTCTTCGCCCTCACGGCGCCGTTCGCGCTGCGGCTGGGACTGGACCGGCTGGTCTGATCGACTTCCGCGACGCGCGGCGGAACGTTCACCGCGAGTTCATCGCCGCGCCGCTCCGGAACGTCGGAATCCGCACCTGCGCGAAGCGTGGAAATCCAACCTCTTACACTCGGTGGTATGAGCGAGACCAGCGAAGATCTGACTCATGCCGGCATGGTGCGCGGACTGGCGGGAGCGATGTTCCGCGGCGCGCTCATCCCGACCGTGGTCACGGTGGTCTTGGGTGTCGTGGTGTTCGGCGTGCTGTACGGCGTGCCGGGTGCTCTCGGCGCGCTGGTCGGGGGGCTGGTGATCATCGCGTCTTCTTTGGCGACGCTCTGGCTGATGCACCGGACCGCGGCGCTGGAAGTGCACTTCGTGATGGCCGCGGCACTCGGCGGATTCATGCTGAAGATGCTGGTGTTGCTCGGGGTAATGATTCTGCTGCGCGATGTCGAGTTCCTGCACACCAACTCGGTGGCAATCACGATGATCGCGACGATTCTCGTTGCGGCGGCTGCCGAGGGGCGTGCCTCCAAACGGAGCAAGACGCTCAACGTGATCCCGTCGACCGCCGCGGAGCCCTCTTAAGCCGTACGCCCGTCCGGGACGTCTCTACCGGCTGATATGGTTCGCCCGCAGACCTGGACGCCCCCTCCTCCGGCTTGGCCGAGGGGGGTGCCGCTGGCAGGTGTCTGCGGTCCGTAAGGTACGTTAAGTCCTGATCGTGACGATTCCCCCGGCGGAGTGAACGCCGGCCGGGAGAACCGGAAGGAGCCCAGTGGGCGAGCTGGTGCTGGCCGAGGGTGGAGAGTTTGCTCCCCCCGGTGCGAAGGATTTCTTCTTGCCACCGATCTTCGGTGGTGTCACCAAGCCGATGGTGCTGGTCGTTCTGTCGGTCATCATCATCGCGGTGTTCTTCCTGCTCGCGACGCGCAGCTTCAAGCTGGTGCCGAGCAAGTTCCAGTTCATCGCCGAGTCGGTTTACGACATGGGCCGCAACACGATCGCGCGTGAGCAGATCGGTGGCAAGGACTTCAAGCCCTTCGTGCCGCTGATCGTCACGTTGTTCACCTTCGTACTCGTGAACAACCTGTTCGGGATCATTCCGCTGATCCAGTTCCCGACGATGTCGCACATCGGTTTCCCGTTGGCAGTCTCGGTGCTCGTGGTGTACCCCGTTTACCACTTCGTCGGGTTCAAGCGCCACGGATTTGTCGGCTACCTGCGCAACCAGTTGTTCCCGCCGGGTGTGCCGAAGCCGGTCTACGTGCTGCTCGCGCCGATCGAGTTCTTCTCGAAGTTCATCATGAACCCGATCACGCTCGCGATCCGAGTGTTCGCAGCGATGTTCGCCGGGCACCTCATCCTCTTGGTGTTCACCTTGGCCGGTGAGTACCTGCTCCTCGAAGCGGGCGGAGCCCTCAAGCCCGTCTCGCTGCTGTCTTTCGCCTTCGCCATCGCTATGACGTTCCTCGAGGCGCTGATCCAGGTCATCCAGGCCTACATCTTCGCCCTCCTGTCCGCCAGCTACATCGGTATGGCGCTGGCCTCAGACCACTGAGCACTGAGGGACACACCAAGCCCCCGCTCCGCACTGACCGCGGAGCGAGTTCGAAAGGGATACGCACGTGAGCAGCATGCTTCTCGCACAGGCCGCCGCCGAGGTCAACATCAACCCGGGTCTCGCCCTCATCGGCTACGGCCTCGGCGCGATCGGCCCCGGCATCGGCGTGGGTCTCATCTGGGCCGCGGTCATCAACGGCACCGCTCGTCAGCCGGAGGCCCGTGGCCCGCTGATGAACATCGCCTGGACGACCTTCGTGCTCGTCGAGGTCCTCGCCCTGATCGGCCTCGTGCTCTTCTTCATCGCTTCGGCCGCTTAATTACCGGCCTCATCGCGTAGGGAGACGTCGTGGTGAACACCTTGATCCTGGCGGAGGACGCCCCGAGCCCGGTGCTGCCGCACCCCTCGGAACTGATCCTCGGTCTGATCGCCTTCCTGCTCCTGCTCTGGGTCATGCAGAAGTTCGTGGCCCCCCGCTTCGAAGCGCTCTACTCGGAGCGTGCCGCGAAGATCGAGGGTGGCATCGAGCGCGCCGAGCAGGCGCAGGCAGAGGCGCAGAAGGCGCTCGACGAGTACAAGGCGCAGCTGGCCGAGGCTCGTGCCGAGGCGGCCCGCATCCGCGACGACGCGCGCGCCGAGGGCACGCAGATCGTCGAGGAGCTGCGCGAGCAGGCCCAGGCGGAGTCCGCGCGGATCGTCGCGCAGGGCCAGCACCAGTTGGACGCGCAGCGCGCCCAGATCGTCGCGGAGCTCCGCGCCGACCTCGGCCGCGTCGCCGTCGAGCTGGCGGGCAAGGTGGTGGGCGAGGCCCTCGAGGACGAAGCCCGTCGCCGCGGCACTGTCGACCGCTTCCTCAACGAGCTGGACGCCGTAGCGGCGCCGGCGACCAAGTAAGAGGACGCCGATGACGTTCCACGCAGCGAGTCGAGAGGCTCTGGCCGCCGCCGAACTGCGGCTGCTCGAGCTGGTCGACGCCACCACCAACGCCGACGACCTGACCACCTACGGGGAAGAGCTGTTCTCCGTGGTGAGCCTGTTGACGGCCCAGCCGCAGCTGCGGCGCGCGCTCGGCGACTCGTCGTCGGACCGCGCGGGCCGCGAGCAGCTCGTGAAGGGCCTGCTCTCGAGCCAGGTCTCCGCGGGGACCCTCCAGGTCCTGGTCGCGGTGGTCACCGCGAAGTGGTCCAGCCCGCGCGAACTGGTCGACGGCGTCGAGTCGCTGGCCCAGACGGTGCTGCTGGTGCGCGCCGAGCGGGACAACCGCCTCGACGCGGTGGAGGACGAGCTGTTCCGGCTCGGCCGCATCGTGGCCGGGTCGCAGGACCTGGAGCTGGTGCTCTCCGACCACTCCGTCACGCCCGACCGCAAGGTCGAGCTGGTGCGGGGCCTGCTCGCGGGCAAGGTCGAGGCCATCACCAAGCTGCTGGTCGACCAGCTGGTGCGCGAGCCCCGCGGCGCCCACGTCGTCGACGGGCTCATGCGGCTCGCGGACCTCGCGGCCAAGCGCCGTGAGCGCTCGGTGGCGCACGTGCGCACGGCCGTCGAGCTGAGCGCCGCTCAGCAGGACCGCCTCGCGGCTACGCTGACCACCATCTACTCACGACCGATCGCACTGCACGTCGAGGTTGACGCCTCGCTCGCCGGTGGCCTGCTGATCAAGATCGGCGACGAGGTCATCGACGGAAGCGTGGCTGGTCGGTTGGCGGCCCTTCGCCGCGACCTCGCCGGCTGACCAGAACCGGAACCGCGGCTTCACCAAAGCCCCTTTCCCATGAACGAAGTGAGAGCAGGAACGACATGGCGGAGCTGACGATCTCGTCGGACGAGATCCGCAGTGCGATCGAGAAGTACGTCTCGAGCTACTCCCCGGAGGTCAACCGGGAAGAGGTCGGTGTCGTTGCCGAGACCTACGACGGCATCGCCATCGTCGAAGGCCTGCCCGGCACGATGACGAACGAGATCCTCGAGTTCCCCGGCGGGGTGCTCGGAGTGGCGCTGAGCCTCGAGGTCCGCACCATCGGTGCGGTCATCCTCGGTGACTTCGACAAGATCGAGGAAGGCCAGGAGGTCAAGCGGACCGGCACGGTGCTCTCCGTGCCCGTCGGCGACGGCTTCCTCGGCCGGGTGGTCAACCCGCTCGGCGCGCCCATCGACGGTCTCGGCGACATCGTCGCCGACGACAACCGCGCCCTGGAGCTCCAGGCCGCGTCGGTGCTGCAGCGCCAGCCGGTGTCGGAGCCGATGCAGACGGGCATCAAGGCGATCGACGCCATGACCCCCATCGGCCGCGGCCAGCGCCAGCTGATCATCGGCGACCGCAAGACCGGCAAGACCGCGGTCTGCGTCGACACGATCATCAACCAGAAGAAGGGCTGGGACTCGGGCGACCCGAACCAGCAGGTCCGGTGCGTCTACGTCGCCGTCGGCCAGAAGGGCTCCACCATCGCGGGCGTCAAGGCCGCGCTGGAGGAAGCGGGCGCGCTGGAGTACACGACCATCGTCGCGGCCCCCGCGTCCGACTCCGCGGGCTTCAAGTGGCTGGCCCCGTACGTCGGCTCGGCCATCGGCCAGCACTGGATGTACCAGGGCAAGCACGTCCTGATCGTGTTCGACGACCTGACCAAGCAGGCCGAGGCGTACCGCGCCATCTCCCTGCTGCTGCGCCGCCCGCCGGGCCGCGAGGCCTACCCCGGCGACGTCTTCTACTTGCACTCGCGCCTCCTCGAGCGCTGCGCGAAGCTGTCGGACGAGATGGGCGGCGGCTCGATGACCGGCCTGCCGATCATCGAGACCAAGGCGAACGACGTGTCGGCGTACATCCCGACCAACGTCATCTCGATCACCGACGGCCAGTGCTTCCTGGAGTCGGACCTCTTCAACGCCGGTGTGCGCCCGGCCGTCAACGTGGGCATCTCGGTCTCCCGCGTCGGTGGCTCCGCGCAGATCAAGGCGATGAAGGACGTGTCCGGCTCGCTGCGCCTCGACCTGTCGCAGTTCCGCGAGCTGGAGGCGTTCTCCGCCTTCGCCTCGGACCTCGACCCTGCGTCGCGCGCCCAGCTGGACCGCGGTGGCCGACTGGTGGAGCTGCTCAAGCAGGGCCAGTACTCCCCGGTGCCCGTCGAGGAGCAGGTCGTCTCGATCTTCCTCGGCACCAAGGGCCACCTGGACTCGGTGCCGGTCGGCGACATCCGCCGCTTCGAGGCCGAGTACCTGGAGCACCTGCGCCGCAACCACGGCGACATCCTCTCGGGGATCCGCGAGACGAAGAAGCTGCCCGAGGACGCCCAGAAGGCGATCGTCGACGCCGTGAACTCGTTCAAGCAGCAGTTCACCGCCACCGACGGTTCCTCGGTCGTTCCCGAGTCGCACGCCAAGGCGATGGACGCCGACAAGGTCGGACACGAGTCGGTGAAGGTCAACCGACCCGCTCCGGTGGAGAAGTGACGTAGGCCATGGCCGCACAGATTCGCGAGCTGCGCCAACGGATCCGCACGGTCAACTCGACCAAGAAGATCACGAAGGCGTACGAGCTCATCGCCACGTCGCGTCTCGCCAAGGCGCAGGGAAGGGTCGCGGCCTCGCGCCCCTACGCGGACGAGATCACTAACGTGCTCTCCGCGTTGGCCGAGGCCTCAGCGAACCTGGACCACCCGCTTCTGGTGGAGCGCGAGAACCCCAAGCGCGCCGCAATCCTGGTCGTGACGAGCGACAAGGGCATGTGCGGTGGCTACAACTCCAACGTGCTGAAGGCCGCGGAGGAGCTGATCGCCCTCCTGCGTTCGCAGGGCAAGGAGCCGGTGCTCTACGCCCTCGGCCGCAAGGCCGTCGGCTACTACAAGTTCCGCCAGCGCGACGTGGCGGAGTCGTGGACCGGCTTCTCCCAGACGCCGCTCTACGTGAACGCCGCCGAAGCGGGGGACGAGGTCGTGAAGGCGTTCCTGGCCGGTGTGGAAGGTGACGGTGACGGGGTCGACGAGATCCACGTCGTCTACACCGAGTTCAAGTCCATGCTGAGCCAGAGCCCGATCGCCAAGCGGATCGCGCCGATGGACGTCGAGTACGACGCCCGTCCGTCCGGTCCGGTCGCGGTCTACGACTTCGAGCCGGACGCGAAGACGCTCCTCGGCGCTCTGCTGCCGAAGTACGTCAAGACGCGGCTGTTCTCCGCACTGCTGGAGGCGGCGGCCTCCGAGTCGGCCGCGCGGCGGACGGCGATGAAGGCCGCGACGGACAACGCGACCGAGCTCGTCAAGACGCTCAGCAGGCAGGCGAACGCGGCCCGTCAGGCCCAGATCACCCAGGAGATCAGCGAGATCGTCGGTGGCGCCTCCGCGCTTACCGGTGGCGCAGGAAGTGATGAGTGACATGAGTGCTACTGCCACCACCACCCGCACCGGCCGTGTGGTCCGGGTGATTGGCGCCGTGGTCGACGTGGAGTTCCCGCGCGGCGCGGTTCCCGAGTTGTTCAACGCCCTGAACGCGGAAGTCACGTTCGAGGCCGTCGCCAAGACGCTGACCCTGGAAGTCGCCCAGCACCTGGGCGACAACCTGGTCCGCACCATCTCGATGCAGCCGACCGACGGTCTGGTCCGCGGCGCTCCGGTGAGCGACACGGGCAAGGCCATCTCGGTGCCGGTGGGCGACGTGGTCAAGGGCCACGTGTTCAACGCCCTCGGCGACTGCCTCGACGAGCCCGGCCTCGGCCGGGACGGCGAGCAGTGGGGCATCCACCGCAAGGCCCCCGCCTTCGACCAGCTCGAGGGCAAGACCGAGATCCTCGAGACCGGCATCAAGGTCATCGACCTGCTGACCCCGTACGTCAAGGGCGGCAAGATCGGTCTGTTCGGCGGCGCGGGCGTGGGCAAGACGGTGCTCATCCAGGAGATGATCACCCGTATCGCCCGCGAGTTCTCTGGTACGTCCGTGTTCGCGGGCGTCGGCGAGCGCACCCGTGAGGGCACCGACCTCCTCCTGGAGATGGAGGAGATGGGCGTTCTCTCCGACACCGCGCTGGTGTTCGGCCAGATGGACGAGCCGCCGGGCACCCGCATGCGCGTCGCCCTGTCCGCCCTGACGATGGCGGAGTACTTCCGCGACGTCCAGGGCCAGGACGTGCTGCTGTTCATCGACAACATCTTCCGGTTCACCCAGGCCGGTTCCGAGGTGTCGACCCTGCTGGGCCGCATGCCTTCGGCCGTGGGCTACCAGCCGACGCTGGCCGACGAGATGGGTGAGCTGCAGGAGCGGATCACGTCGACCCGAGGCAAGTCGATCACCTCGCTGCAGGCGATCTACGTGCCCGCGGACGACTACACCGACCCCGCCCCGGCCACCACCTTCGCCCACCTGGACGCGACGACGGAGCTCTCCCGTCCGATCTCCCAGAAGGGCATCTACCCGGCGGTGGACCCGCTGTCCTCGTCCTCCCGGATCCTCGAGCCGTCGATCGTCGGCGAGGAGCACTACCGGGTGGCGCAGGAGGTCAAGCGGATCCTGCAGAAGTACAAGGAACTGCAGGACATCATCGCCATCCTGGGCATGGACGAGCTGTCCGAGGAGGACAAGGTCCTCGTCGGTCGCGCCCGTCGCCTGGAGCGCTTCCTCGGCCAGAACTTCATCGTGGCCGAGAAGTTCACCGGTCAGCCCGGCTCGTTCGTGTCCATCAAGGACACCATCGAGGCGTTCGACCGCGTCTGCAAGGGCGAGTTCGACCACTACCCCGAGCAGGCGTTCTTCAGCTGCGGCGGTCTCGACGACGTCGAGGCCAACGCGAAGAAGCTCGAGGGCAACAACTAGTCCTCAGCAAGTCCGGAAGGGCCGCTCCCGTCGACGGGGGCGGCCCTTCCGGCGTCTCAGGACAGGAACGCGGCGGTGGTCGTGGTGAACGACGCCGGGTCGTCCAGCCACGGGAAGTGGCCAGCTCCCGGCTGGGTGACGAACTGGGCCTTCGGGAACAGCCCGGCGTACTCGGCCACGACGGGCACCGGTGCGGCGAGGTCCAGCTCGCCCGCGAGCAGCAGGACCGGCGCGTCGAAGCCGGAGAGGGCACCGCGGGTGGCGTCCGGGTCGTAGGCGCCCTCGGAGCCGAACACCGCCGCGGCCTCCGGGTGCCGCCGCCCGGCCTCGTGGTGCGCCCTGGCCGCCGCGTCCCACCGGCCGTAGGTGAAGGGCACGATGGCGTCCCAGTCGTCCGCCAAGGCCTCGCCCGCCGCGATCCTGGCGAGGGCCGCGGACACCCGGTCGTACTCCGGCTCGCCCTTGCGGGCCTCCACGACCTCGCGCCGCTGCTCGGCGGTGGCCGTGAGGCCGACGGCGAACGTGCTCGGCGTGACCAGGACGAGCCTGCTGACGCGCTCGGGGTGGCGGGTCGCGTACAGCACGGCGATGTTCGCGCCCGCCGAGTGGCCGAGCAGGTCGATCCGGTCGAGGCCGAGGTGCTCGCGCAGCGCCTCGACGTCGTCGACCAGGCGGTCGCACCGGTAGGTCGCGGGATCGGCGGGCACCGCGGAGGCCCCGGTGCCGCGCAGGTCCGGGCGGATCAGCCGCAGCGACCGCGGCAGTCCGCCCAGGTCCCCGAGGTACGCGGAGTCCAGCATGGGGCCGCCCGCGAGGCAGACGAGCGGACCTCCCTCCCCGGTCTCCTGGTAGGCGAGTTCCGTTCCGTCGTGCGCTGTGAGGGTGGGCATCGGGTGATCATCGCAAAGCGGTGCTCCTTTCGAGGCATCCGCCGTTCGACCGGTCGGCAGTCGAGTGGTCACCTGCGGCCGACCGGGTGGGAAAGTCCCGAACCGGGCAACAAGCCGGTCGCGGCGCCGATCTCCTCCGTGTCCCCACCGAGAGGAATCCCCATGCGCGTCATCCGTGCGCTCACCGCGGCGCTGCTGGCCGCCACCGGCCTGACCGCGTTACCCGGCGCCGCCGCGTCGGCGGCACCCGGAGTGCCCAACGCCCCCGTTGTCGTGTTCACCGAGGACTTCGAGAACAACCAGGGCGCGACCCCGATCCTGTTGCCCGCGTACGTCAACACCGCGGGCCGGCACTACACCGCCGACCCGGCCTGGCTGGTCGCGTGCAACGGCCTGGTCGCGTCCTTGCAGCAACCCGCGAACGACCCCACCGGCGGGCAGTGCGGCGGTCGGTGGCCGGACGTGAAGCGCATGGCGGGCGACCTCGGCCAGTGGGCAGGCGGCGACCGCGCCACCAACCACGCGCTCAGCGCGTACACCGAGGCGAACCCCGGTGCGAACAAGGTCCAGTTCGAGACGACGCAACCGATCGCGCTGTCCGCGACCAACCGGTTCCTGACGTTCTCCGTCGACGCGGCCGAGCAGAACTGCTACGCGCTGCACGCGCTGCTGGCGTTCTACCTCCTGGACGGCCCCACCGCGATCCCGGCGTTCACCACCCCGATCGAGACGTGCGCGCACCCGGCCCAGGTCGTCAACGGCACGTCCGTCGGCACGTTCGCCAGCGACAAGCCGGTCCTGTTCAGCGGCAGCAGCCTCGGGATCCGGCTGGTGAACCTCCAGGGCAGCGGCACCGGCAACGACGCGGCGGTCGACAACATCCGCGTGCTGGACGTGACCCCGCGGCTGGACGTGTCGTTCAGCCCGGCGTCGGCCGAGGTCAACACCCCGGCGACGCTGACCTACACGGTCACCAACACCACCGAGCTCGCGGTCAAGGCGGGCTGGTCGTTCTTCGGCGTCCTCCCGAACGGGCTGAGGACG
Organism: Umezawaea tangerina; assembly: GCF_003002815.1. Lineage (GTDB taxonomy): Bacteria > Actinomycetota > Actinomycetes > Mycobacteriales > Pseudonocardiaceae > Umezawaea > Umezawaea tangerina. The sequence continues at coordinate 101,743 of NZ_PVTF01000017.1, forward strand.
ACGGCGCCCCCGACGACCGACTGCGCCGACGCCACCACGACCGCCGCTCCCGGCGCGACCGCCGTGTCCGTCGAAGCGACGCTGGCCACGGGCCAGACCTCCTGCCACGTCTCGGTCCCGGTCACGGCGACCCGCGCGGGCACCTACACGACCTGCGCCGCCGACATCACCCAGGCCGTCGGCCTCAACCCGCCCGGCTGCGCCTCGGTCACGTTCGTCCCGCCGGTGCTGAAGTTCGACGCGCACGCCCACGGCGGCAAGCTCACGTCCCCGCTGGTGTCCGTCGGCCCGCTCGCCCCGGCCGACCTCGACTGCACCGCCACCGCGGGTGCCGACGACGACCAGCTGGCCTCGGCGTCGCTGCCCGGCGTCGGTTCGCTGGGCGTGGTCACGACGAGCGCGAGCGGCGCGGTGGCGCCGGGTGGCCTGCGCACCACGACGGCGAGCGCGCGGACGGCGGGCCTGAACCTGTTGGGGGGCCTGGTGACCGCTGACGAGGTGCGGGCCACCGCGACCGCCACCGACGACGCCGCGGGGGTCGTGACCGCGACCGGGACGACGAACCTGACCAACCTGCGGGTGGCGGGCGTCCCGGTGCTCAACCCCGCGGTGAACCAGACGATCGTCATCCCGCTGGTGGCCTCGGTGGTCGTCGACGAACGGGTGCCCTCGCCCGGCGGCGTCCTCGTCAACGCGGTGCACGTCAAGCTGCTCACCGGTACGGACCTGGTCGTCAGCCAGGCCAGGGTGGAGCTGGGCTGCTGACCGGTGGCGCGGGGTCCCTCACGGGGCCCCGCGCCGCGGCGACCGCACGGCGCTGGGCGCCCCCAGGGCGCGGGAGATGCCCCTGGCGGCCGTGCGGACGGCGGGCACGAGCGTGCCCACGGCCACGCCGTCCTGGGGCACCACGATCGACACGGCGGCCACCACGGTGTCGTCGGCGCCGCGGATCGGGGCGGCCACCGACAACGTGATCAGTTCGATCTGGGCGTCGCTGACGACGTAGCCGTCGCGCCGCACCTGCGCCAGCTTCTCGCGCAGCGCGGCGGGGGTGGTGATCGTCTTCGAGGTGAACCGCCGCATCGGGCTGCGCAGGGCCAGTTCCTGGTCCTCGGCGGGCGCGTGGGCGAGCATCGCCAGCCCGACGCCGGAGGCGTGCACCGGCAGCCTGCTGCCGATCCTGGTCACCACGTTCACCGCGTTGTGCGCCGAGATCCGCTCCACGTACACGGCCTCCAGCCCGTCGCGGACGGCCAGCTGCACGTTCTGGTGCGTCACCTCGTAGAGGTCCTCCAGGAACGGCATGGCGCGCTCGCGCAGGCCGAGGCTGCCGGGGGAGAGCACGGCGAGCTCCCACAGCCGCAGGCCGACGTGGTAGCGGCCGTCCGCGTCGCGGTCCAGCGCACCCCACTCGACCAGCTCGGACACGAGCCGGTGGGTCGTGCTCAGCGCCAGCCCGGCGCACCTGCTGAGCTCGGACAGGTTGGCCGACGGGCGCTGTTCGGAGAACACGCCGAGCAGGGTGAAGAGCCTGCCCGCGACGGACTTCGGTGTCGTCACGTGCCCAGGATGGCCTTCCGATCAGTGGAAAGTCCACTCGCTCGTGGAAGAGACCCACGTCACTCTGGCGGTGTGCGCACTCAGGTCGGAATCATCGGAGCCGGGCCCGCGGGTCTGCTGTTGTCCCACCTCCTGCACCTGGAGGGCGTCGACTCGGTGGTCCTGGAGTCCCGCAGCCGCGAGTACGTCGAGCGGCGGGTGCGCGCGGGGGTGTGCGAGCAGCCGACCGTGGAGCTGCTGCGCGAGGTGGGGCTCGCCGACCGGCTCGACCGCGAAGGCCTGCCGCACCACGGGTTCTCGCTGCGCTTCGACCGGGAGGACCACCGGATCGCGCTGACCGACCTGACGGGCGGTTCGATCACGGTGTACGGCCAGCAGGAGATCGTGAAGGACCTCATCGCGGCGAGGCTCGCGGCGGGCGGCGACATCCGGTTCGGCGTGACCGGCGCGGCCGTGCACGACGTGGAGACCGACCGGCCGCGGATCGCCTTCGACGGCGGCGAGCTGGAGTGCGACGTCGTCGCGGGCTGCGACGGGTTCCACGGGACCAGCCGCGGCACCGTGCCCGCGGGCGTGCTGAAGACGTTCGACCACGTGTACCCGTTCGCCTGGCTCGGTCTGCTGGCCAAGGCGGAGCCCTCGCACGAGGAGCTGATCTACACCAACCACGAGCGCGGGTTCGCCCTGCACAGCATGAGGTCGCCCGAGGTGACCAGGCTCTACCTCCAGGTCGACCCTGGCGAGCGCATCGAGGACTGGTCGGACAACCGGATCTGGGACGAGCTGCACCACAGGCTCGCCACCGACGACGGCTTCGAGCTGCGCGAGGGACCGGTGATCGAGAAGAGCATCACGCCCATGCGCGGCTTCGTCGCCGAGCCGATGCGGCACGGCAGGCTGTTCCTCGCGGGCGACGCGGCGCACATCGTGCCGCCGACCGGCGCCAAGGGCATGAACCTCGCCGTCGCGGACGTGCTCGTGCTGTCCAGAGCCCTGTCGGCGTTGCTGCACAAGGGGCGCACCGACCTCGTCGAGTCCTATTCGGACACCTGCCTGCGCCGGGTGTGGCGGGCGGAGCACTTCTCCAACCACATGACCACGATGCTGCACCGGGCGTCCGATGTGGACGACTACCAGCACCGGCTCCAGCTGTCGCAGCTGCGGTACACCGCGACGTCGACGGCAGCGGCCACCAGCCTCGCGGAGAACTACGTCGGCCTGCCCTTCTAACCCTGCGGAGGTACGCCATGTCCACGAATCGATGGGTCTTACCACTCGGGTGGACGGCGGTGCTGCTGGACGGGTTCGACCTCGTGGTGCTCGGCACCGTGCTCCCCGTCCTGCTGCAGGACAAGGTCTGGGGCCTCACACCCGCGACCGCGTCGGCGGTGTCCACCATCGGGCTGGTGGGCATGACGGTCGGCGCGCTGTCGATCGGCACGGTCACCGACGTGATCGGCAGGCGCAAGGCCCTGATGCTGGCGGTGGCGAGCTTCTCGCTGTTCACCCTGCTGTGCGCGTTCGCGCCGTCGGTGTTCGTGTTCGGGCTGCTGCGCTTCCTCGCGGGCCTCGGCCTCGGCGGCTGCCTGCCGACGGCGATCACGCTGGTGAACGAGGCCGGGGGCCGCGAGCGCGGCGGCCGGTCGACGACGGTGATCATGACCGGCTACCACGTCGGCGCGGTGGCCACGGCGCTGCTGGGCATCGCGGTGATCCCGTCGCTGGGGTGGCGGGTGCTGTTCGTCATCGGCGCGCTGCCCGCGCTCGTGCTGGTGCCGCTGATGTGGCGGTTCCTGCCGGAGTCGACGGTGTTCGCGCCCGCGCCGGTGAAGGACGTCGTCGGCTCGCTGTTCAAGCCCGGCCTGGTGCGCGCGACGCTGGCGTTCTGGGTCGCGTCGTTCATGGGGCTGCTGCTGGTCTACGGGCTCAACACGTGGCTGCCGCAGATCATGCGGGTGGCCGGTTACCCGCTGGGCGCGGCGCTGGGGTTGCTGCTGACGTTGAACGTCGGCGCCATCATCGGCCTGCTGGTCGCCGGGAACGTGGCGGACCGGTTCGGGATGTGGCGCACCACCATCGGCTGGTTCGCCGCCGCGGCCGTGTTCCTCGCGCTGCTGAGCGTGAAGCTGCCGGGGATCGGCGTGTACGTGGCGGTGCTGGTCGCGGGCTGCTTCGTGTTCAGCGCGCAGGCGCTGGTCTACGCCTACGTCGGCCGCGTCTACTCCGACGCGAACCGCGCCACCGGCCTCGGCTGGGCCGCGGGCGTCGGCAGGCTCGGCGCCATCTGCGGCCCGCTGCTCGGCGGCGTGCTGCTGACCGCCGGACTCGCCTACCCGTGGGGGTTCTACGCCTTCGCCCTGGTCGCCGCGCTGGGCGCGGTGGCCGTCGTGGTGATCGGCTCGCGCACCCGCGTGGAGGTCTAGCACGGGTCCCCCGCACCTCCGGGGTGGAGGTGCGGCCCTAGCGCGGCAGGTCGACGACCACCTCGCCGGTCCCGGAGCCGACCCGCACCTGGACGGCGGCGTCCGGGAGCAGGGCGGCCTGCGAGCCCGTCTGCGCCTCCTGCCAGTCGCCGGGATCGGAGGTCCGGTAGGCGATGCCGAGGTACTGCGACGAGGCGACCACCCACCCCTGGCCGTCCGGCAGCCGGACCCGCACCGGGAGCGGTGACCCGAAGTCCACGGCGGGGCCGCGCTGCACCCGGTCCAGGGTGCCGTCCGCGCGGAACAGCAGCGCGAACAGCGTGCTCGGCTCGTCGCCGTCGGCGTACTCGCCGACCAGCAGGCCGCCGCCGGTCCCGCTGGTGCCGTAGACGCACCAGGTACCCGTGTTGCCGGGCGGGCCGATGTCGGTCATGTGCGCGTCCTCGAGGGCCTGGAACAGGTCGGAGTCGGGAGAGGGCGCGGGCCCGTCCGGACCGACCCGCAGCTGCTTCCTCGAGGTGTTGTTCCACATCCGGGTGTCGTAGGCGGGGGCGCCGTTGCGCTTGGCGTGGACCCCGCTGCGCAGGTAGGCGCTCGCCGGGCGGGTGGTCAGCAGCCGTTCGGCGGGGATGTCGGAGATCGGCGGGCCGATGCTCGTCACCAGCCGCACCGTCGACGGCGCGACCCCGTCGGGTGCGGTCCACACGCCCACCCCGTCGACGACGGGAACCTCGTGCCACGTCCGCCGCACGACGCCCGCCGGGTTCCGGGTCGCGTTCGGCGAGGCGTACACCGGGATCCCGGGGTCCACGACGAGGAACGTCCGGTCGCCGGGGCCGAACTGGAAGCTCTCGGTGCCCGCGGTCGGGTCCTCGGGGTTCGTGGTGCCGACGACCTTCGGGAAGCCGTCCGCCGGGTCGCGCGCGACCAGCCCGACCAGCGTCCGCCACTGCTCCCGGACCTTCCCCTCCTGCATGACCACGGCGGCGTCCCCCACCGGTGTCGTGCTCGCCCAGTACACGTGCGGCTCGCCCCGCAGCTCGGTCACGCCGCGGTCGCGGGTCCACGACGGGGTGAGCTCGGCGCGCCACGCGACCGTCGCCGTGAGCAGCACCTCCCGGTCGTCCGCCAGATCCCCTTTGGTCGCCGCGAGCAGCCGCTCGTCGGACACCGGCGGCACGTCCCGCATCGCCATGCCCGCGCCGAACCCGAGGACACCCACCACCGCGGCCAGCGCCAACGCGATCCCGTTGCGCCTGCGCACCTGCCTGCGCCTGCCGCCGCGCAGCACGTCGCCGGTGAAGCCCGCGCGCACGTCCACCCCCTCCGCGGCATCCCGCATCGCCGCCCCGATCCCGTTCACCGCGTCACCTCCACCACGAGCTCCCGCATCCGCGCCAACCCCCGCGAGGTCTGGCTCTTCACCGTGCCGACACCGCACCCGAGCGCCGCTGCCGTCTGCAGCTCGGTCAGGTCGTCGAAGTACCGCAGCACCAGGACCGCCCGCATCTTCGGCGGCAGCTCCGCCAAAGCCCGCAACACCGCGTCCTGGTCGACCACCTGCTCCTCGTGCCCGCACACCGACGGCGTCCCCGCCAGCTCCCAGTCCGCCTCCGGCTTGCGCGACCGCCGCCGCCACCGGTTCGCCGACGCGTTCGCCAACGCCGCCCGCGCGTACGGCTCCGGCGGCCCCTTGATCCGCCGCCACCGCACGAACATCCGCTCCAACACCTCTTGCAGCAGGTCCTCCGCAGCGCCCCGGTCCCCGCCGCACAGCAGGAACGCGGTGCGGAGGAGGGACTGCGACCGCAGCACGACGAACTCCTCGAAGTCCTCCTCCGCCGCGTGCACAGCCACCCCTCTGCCTCCTCCGCGTCCCCCCACGGAAGGTGGACACCGGCGGGGGCCGGGAGGTTGTCAGGACTCGCTCGGGTTTGTGGGGCGGGTTCTTGTATACCGCTGGGATGGGGGTGGGGTTACCGGTAGACGGTGGCGATCGTGGTGGTTTCCAGGATGGGGTTGTCGTTCGCCTGGAAGCGGGCGGTCCACGTGGGTTTGCCGTCATCCAGGTCGCCGTAGATGAAGCCGTTGGTGCAGTGGTAGTTCAGGCGCATGCCTTCCAGCGTCGTGGTCGCCCCACCTGCGGCGCTGCACTTCTGTCCGTTGGACAAGACCATCAGCCAGGCTTGCAGTCCTCCGGTTGTACTCCCCGTGCTGTAGGGCAAGGGGGCGGTCAGGTTGATGACCACGACGTCGTCGGGCGTGAGCACCGGGCAGGCGACGCTTGTCGACTGGAACGGGCTCGAGAAGCACGGATCGTGGATGGTGCTGCCTGCCGTGCAGCGGAACGCTTCCGGGCGCATCGACTTGCTCGCGCTGATCCAGCACGAGCCACTCGTCGTCGCGGTCGCCGTGATCCGCGGCGACAGGCCCTGGGGTGTCCACGGCTGGTAGGTGAGGACCTGGGTAGCGGGGTCGGCCGGTCGTGTGGTGGTGGGTGCGGAGGACGGCTGGCCCGACGCGATGTTCGCCGGGATGGGCGCGACGACTTCGTGCGTGGGACGGCCGGCGACGAGCTGGTCGGAGTGCGTGGACCCGTAGACCGCGCCTGCCGCCAGCAGGATGACGGAGCAGATCGCCGCGATGGGCAGGAGGCGACGCCTGCTCCGCTTGGCGGGCAGGGGTTTCGGGGGTTCCGGACCGACCTGCGTCTGGATCCAGGTGTGCGAAAGGAGATCGGCTACCACCTTGTCCGGGTGCTCGGCAGTGCCCTGCTCGCCCGTCAACGCGGCCACGAGCCGTGCGGCTGTCGGGCGTTCGGCGGGGACCTTCGACAGCGCCTCGCTCAGCAGCGGCAAGAGGTCGTCGGGAACGCCAGCGATGTCCGGCTCGGTGTGCAGGACCCGGTAGAAGATCGTCTCCGGTGCTCCGGCCCCGAAGGGCGCCCGGCCGGTGGCGGCGAACGCGACCGTCAACGCCCAGGCGAACACGTCGGCGGGTGCCCCGGCCTCACCGGTGAGCTGTTCCGGCGCCATGAACCCCGGTGAGCCGATGTGCGCGCCCGTCCGGGTCAGGTGGGTGGCATCCGAGATCCGGGCGATGCCGAAGTCGATGACCTTCGGCCCGGCGTCGGACAGCAGGACGTTCGCGGGTTTCAGGTCGCGGTGCACGACGTCGGCGCGGTGGACGGCCGACAGCGCCGCGGCGAGCCCGGCGGCGAACCCGCGCACGGAACCGGCGGGCAGTGGCCCCGATCGGGTGACGTGCTCGGTGAGCGTGGGGCCGGGGACGTAGTCGAGCACCAGGAACTGGGGTGTCTCGTCGGTGTGCACGGCAAGGACGGTGGCGGTGTAGGCACCGCGGACCCTGGTCAGCGTCACGGCTTCCTGGCGGAAGCGGGTCCGGAAGGCGGGGTCGTCGGCGAGTTCGTCGTGCAGGCGCTTCACCGCGACGAGGGAACCGTCCGCCGCGTGGGCGAGGTACACGACACCCATGCCACCAGCTCCGAGCCTGCCGACCAGCCGGTACCCGCCGATCCGGCGCGGGTCGGCGGGGTGGAGTGCGGTCAAGGCCATTCGTGTTCTCCCAGGACCGATCACCGAGCGGGTGGTTGTCAACGGTGCTGTCGGCGACAAGATGTCGGGTGTTCCGCGGTGCCCCCGGCCTGCGGTAGCAGGTGATCAAGGTGGTGTCGCGGGCCGGTGTGACCAGGCCGGGGCGGCGAGGTCGTCACCCGACCGTTTAGACTGCGGTTCGACTCCAGTCGACGAGGGAGATACGCGTGGCCGAGATGACCGTCCAGTTGGTCGCCGTTGAACGCCGTCTGTGGTCGGGCACGGCCACGTCGGTGGTCGCCCAGACGACCGAGGGCGAGATCGGCGTCCTGCCGGGCCACGAGCCGATGCTCGGCCAGCTGGTCGAGGGTGGCGTGGTCCGCATCCGCACTTCCGAGGGCGAGACCGTGACCGCCGCGGTGTACGGCGGGTTCCTGTCCGTGACGGGCAGCGGTGTGAGCGTGCTGGCCGAGGACGCCGAGCTGGCCGACGAGATCGACGTCGAGGCGGCCCGGTCCGCGGTGAAGGACTCGGACGACCTCCAGCGAGGACGGGCGATCGCCGCCTTGCGCGCCGCCGGGCATTCGGCCTGAGACCGGACGCGGACGAGCGGGTATCGCCGTGGGGATCGCCGAGATGGTCGGGGTGGTCCTGTTCATCGTGGTCGTCGCCCTCGCGTACTTCGCGTGGCGCAGGCTGAGGTTGCTCCGGGCGGGCGGCGTGCACGTGGCGCTGCGCCTGCGCCAGGACGACAGCGGCCGGGGCTGGCACCTCGGTGTCGGCCGCTACCAGGGTGACGAGTTCGTCTGGTTCCGCGTGCTGAGCCTCGGCGCGGGCCCGGACCAGATCATCACCCGCGACGGCTTGGAGATCGACGACCGGCGGGAGCCCGCCGCGTCCGAGGCCTACGCGATGCCCGCCGGGTCGACGGTGCTGCGCTGCCGGAGCACGTCCGGCGGCGAGGTCGAGATCGCGATGGGCCCGGACGCGCTGACGGGATTCCTCTCCTGGCTCGAGTCAGCGCCTCCGGGCCGTTCCATCCCCTGGGCGTCCTAGGCGTTCTGGCCGGGCTTCCACAGCACGTCGCCGTCCGGGTTCGCCACGCGCGCCAGGATGAACAGCAGGTCCGACAGCCGGTTCAGGTACTTCGCGGTCAGCACGTTCGTGCGCTCCGCGTCCACCTCCAGCAGCGCCCACGTGCTCCGCTCGGCCCGCCGCGAGATCGTCCGCGCCTGGTGCAGCAGCGCCGCGCCGGGCGTGCCGCCGTTGAGGATGAACGAGTCCAGCTTCCCGGTGCGCGCGTTGTACTCGTCGCACCACCCCTCAAGCCGGTCCACGTACGCCTGGGTCACCCGCAGTGGCGGGTACTCCGGCTCGGGCACGATCGGCGTGCACAGGTCGGCGCCGACGTCGAAGAGGTCGTTCTGCACCTTCTGCACGACGTCCCGCACGTCGTCGGCCAACGCGCCGAGCGCCAGCGCCACACCGAGCGCCGCGTTGGTCTCGTCCACGTCGGCGTACGCGGTGATGCGCGGATCCGTCTTGGGGACGCGCGAGAAGTCGCCGAGCCCGGTCGTGCCGTCGTCGCCGACCCGCGTGTAGATCTTGGTGAGGTGAACAGCCATGACCCGCACTCTAGGGCTCCCGTTCATCGGAACCGGGCACACCCGCATGCACTCCAAGGGACTCAGCACGGGCTCGATTCAGAATGTCCGTAGGATTGCCCGTCAGGGGCAAGCGTTGAGGAGTTCTTTGGTGAGTGAGCACTTCCGGGTCCACGGCGGAGCGCGGCTGGTCGGCGAGGTCGATGTCGTCGGGGCCAAGAACAGCGTGTTGAAGCTGATGGCGGCGGCACTGCTCGCCGAGGGCACTTCGACCATCACGAACTGCCCGGAGATCCTGGACGTCCCGCTCATGGCGGACGTCCTGCGCAGCCTCGGCTGCGTCGTGGTCATCGAGGGCGACGTGGTCACGATCACCACGCCCGCCGAGCTGAACCACCGCGCCGACTCCGAGGCCATGGGCAAGCTGCGCGCCTCGGTGTGCGTGCTCGGCCCGCTCGTCGGCCGCTGCAAGCGCGCCGTCGTGGCGCTGCCCGGTGGCGACGCGATCGGCTCGCGGCCGCTGGACATGCACCAGGCGGGTCTGCGGAAGCTCGGCGCCACCACGGAGATCGAGCACGGCTGCGTCGTCGCGAACGCCGAGGGCCTGCACGGCGCCCAGATCTGGCTCGACTTCCCGAGCGTGGGCGCGACCGAGAACATCCTGATGGCCGCGGTGCTGGCCAAGGGCACGACGGTGATCGACAACGCGGCCCGCGAGCCGGAGATCATCGACATCTGCCTGATGCTCCAGGACATGGGCGCCAAGATCGAGGGCGCGGGCACGTCCACGCTGACCGTGCACGGCGTCGACAGCCTGAACCCGACCGAGCACCGCGTGGTCGGCGACCGGATCGTCGGCGCGACGTGGGCGTTCGCCGCCGCGATGACCCGCGGCGACATCCGGGTCCGCGGCGTGAACCCGCACCACATCGACCTCGTGCTGGAGAAGCTCCGGATGGCGGGCGCCGAGGTCACCACCTACGAGGGCGGTCCCGACGAGGGCTTCCGCGTGGTGCAGGAGGGCAGGCCGAAGTCGGTCGACTTCGTCACGCTGCCCTACCCCGGCTTCGCCACCGACAACCAGCCGTTCGCCATCGCGCTGTCCACGGTGTCCGAGGGCACGTCGATGATCACCGAGAACCTCTTCGAGGCCCGGTTCCGTTTCATCGAGGAGATGATCCGCTTGGGCGCCGACGCCCGCACCGACGGCCACCACGCCGTCGTCCGCGGTGTCGAGCGCCTCTCCAGCGCCCCGGTGTGGGCCTCCGACATCCGCGCGGGCGCGGGCCTCGTGCTAGCCGGCCTGTGCGCGGACGGCGCGACCGAGGTGTACGAGATCTTCCACATCGAGCGCGGCTACCCCGGCTTCGTGGAGAACCTCCGCAAGCTCGGCGCGAGCGTCGAGCGCGTCACCGCCTAGACGTCCCTCAGCACGAGCTTCGCGTCCGGGACGTCTACCGGGAACACCATCACCCGGTAGGCGCCCGGTTCGCTGCCCCGCACGGACGTGGCCTTGATCCCGGCCGTGCGCAAGCGCTTGGCCAGCACCCGCGCCGCCTCTTCCGTCGGGACCAGAGCGACCTCGTTGAGCAGCCCGAAGTCGTCACCGGTGTAGTCCGGCACGGCCCGGCGGTCGTTGCCGAACGCCCACCGCAGCACCCCGGCGAACAAGCCGAAGACCGCGATCAGCACCAGGGTTTGGGTCCACGCGTTCACGTGGTCCATCGTCCGCCACCACGACCGTCTCGCGCCGCCCGCGAATGGCGGATTCATCGCCTCGGCTGAGACTCGATCGGTGGGCGATACCGCCTTCGGCATGCCTCGGCGCATCCCGACAACCCGCTGGTTCCGATACCTGCATTCACCCGATGGTGAAAACGCGAGTACACGTCCGGGTGTGTCCGGTTCCCCAAGTCCAGTCGTACCGTTCGGGTGCGGGAAGAGGTGCGCCCATGGTGGACGGCCACGGCTGTTTCGTGTCACTCGACGGGCCGAGTGGAGTCGGTAAGTCCACCGTCAGCGCGCTTCTCGTCGGCAAGCTCCGCAGTCACGACGGCATCACCGTGCCGGACGTCTCGGTCTTCCTGCTCGGGGATCCTGTTGTCTGCGTGGAACGAGCGGCGGCACGTGGCCAGTACAGCCGTTTCCACAACGCGGATGTCGGCGAGGCCATTGCCGAACTGCGAGCGTTCTCGGTGGCCGCTGATGCGCTCGCTGCTATCGGTTACCCCGTACACCGCCACGACATCTCGGACACCACCGCCGATCAGGTGGCGGACGCTCTGCTCCCGGTGGTCCTGGCAGCGAAGGAGGGCGGGTCATGAGGGTCGCTTTGCTGTACCCCGAGGTCTACGACATGGCGCGTTTCAAAGAGCGCCGACGTGAGTTCCCGCCGTTCGGTGTGTTGTACCTAGCCGCGGTCGTTGAACAAGCTGGCCACCAGGTGGACGTGATCAAGGTGACACCAGAGGCGACCGCACTCGACCTGACCGACTTCGAGGCCATCGGGTTCAGCCTCGCGTCCTCGGCCACCTACGGGGTCATGCTGGAAGCCCGGTGGCTCTCAGCTATTAGGCAGGATGCGCTCGTCATGGTTGGAGGGGTTCACTGCAACTTCTACCCGGAGTCCAGTCTCGCCGACTTCGACGCCCACGTGGCGAGCACCGGTGAGTCGGAGGAAACCATCCTGGAGATCCTTGGTAGAGCTGCTACGAAGCGCTTCGAGGGTGTGCCGGGCTTGTTGTGGCGAGATGGTGGTCTGCTCAGGTGCGAGCGCTCAAGGCCGCTGCTTCGCGACATCGATCAGCTACCGCTCCCGGCTCGTCACTTGTTGCCCGTGGACGACTTCGTCATCTCCGACAGGTTGGCAGGCACCGATTACCGCATGGCGCACGTCATGTTCAGCCGAGGATGTCCCTTCCCGTGCAGCTTCTGCGCTGCGGGACAGACCCGTATCCAATATCGCAGCGGCGCAAGTGCTAGGCGTGAGCTGTCCCACCTGATCGATGCCTACGGTATCGAAGGCTTCGCCATAGTGGACGACAACTTCATCGTCAACAAGACCAAGGTCGGTGATATCTGTGAGCAGATCCAAGACCTTGGGCTCAAGTGGTCGGCTCTGTCGCGCGTCGACACGATCGATGAGCCCTTGTTGGTCAAGATGGCCAGTTCGGGTTGCATCGAGGTGAAGTACGGCATGGAGTCCGGTAGTGAGCAGCTCCTCAGGGCGATGCGCAAGAACACCACGAAGCAGCAGATCAAGCGCGCTGTTCGCGCCACCGTGGATGCGGGTATCGCCGCGAAGGTGTTCGTCATCCACGGGTTTCCAGGGGAGAGCATGGCGACGACCGAGGAGACCATCGAGCTGCTCGGCGAACTCGGGGCGAGCATCTCGCGGGTGTCCCTCTTCCGCTTCGTGCCTTTACCTGGAACCCAGGTGTACAACAGGGCGGTCGACTTCGACGTGCGGGGTACCCATTTGCAGCCGGACTGGGACGGCGAGTGGTCGAAGTTCCACATCCATCACAACCAGCGGCATTGGTGGGGTGATGACGGCGACTGGGTGGAAACCGAGCGCTCCTACCTGCGTCTTCGCGAGTTCGTGGAAAGCAACTGGAACGCCCAGGGGTAATGAAGATCAACTATTGCTGTGTTAGCATCACGCATGGTTTCTGCTTTTCCTGAAGTTGTCGAATCCCATGGATTGAACGCGGAAGACGCCGAGAAGCTGTGGAATTGGGTGCTTCGTCGTCAGGGCTTGGCGGGGGACACTAAACTGCCATCAGTGGTGGAGGTGGCCGAAGTCGCATTGGGATTGCACGCGGCGAGATTGCCTTCGCCGTTCGCGACGGTGTTGGCACGCGCGTCGACACCCGACGTGGCGATGGATTTGTTCACCCCCGCTTCCCGCAGCACGGTCATGACCGTGCGATGCATGCGCAAGACGCTGCACACGTTGCCGTTGTCGTTGGCACAAGCCGCGCATGGCGCTACGGTGCACTTCCGGGAAAGGGATGCTCTTCGGATGGCGGTCAACGCCGGTCTCGACGCCAGAACCCTTTCCCGTGTCACGGAGTCCATTGCCGATCTGCTCGGCCGTGACGGTGCGTTGTTCCACCGGGACGTGGAGACCCGTCTAGTAGGCGGGTGCACCACCACCGCGGCCGTCCGGGTCGCGCTCAAGTTGGCTTGGGAACGTGGGCAGCTCGCTTACGTCAACGAAACGACGGGCTGGAACCGCGAGCACCGCAAATTCGCCCTCACCGGGATGCTGTACCCGGAACTCGACATGGCGATGGACCGGGCACAGGCCACCGCACAGCTTGTGGAGGTCTACTTCGACCGCTACGGGCCAGCCTCCTTGCGTGACGCGATGTGGTGGTCCGGCTTGTCGCGTTCGGCGATCACCGGGGCGATGTCCTCGTCGGACCAGACCTGGGCGGCCGTCCGCACACCTTGGGCGGACGTGCCGTTGTACATGCACCAGTGGCGTTTCGACGAGTTTCGTACGACTAGCGCGGCAGATCACCACACCGGTCTCAACTTCCTTGCGCACGAGGACGTAGCGCTCAAAGCCTACTTCGAGACGCGGCGGCGCTACCTGGGAGGGTTGGCGCCGCGGCGGGCGTTTAACCAGATTGGTGAGGTACTGCCGACGATCCTGTTCGAGGGGCAGGTGGTCGGTACGTGGACCTGGAACACGGTGACCAAAGCGATTGCCTGTGACGTGGTCCGTGGCGCTGTCCCGCCTTTCGTGCGAGCGGACGTCGGACGGCGAGCTCGCCACTTGTCGGAAGCTCTTCGACGAGGGTGGGCGCCCGTCTCGGCGAGGCGTCAGGCCTTCTCTGCGGTGCTGTGAAGTGAGGGCGGGGGATCGAGCGGCGTGTCGTCGGCGTGTCGGTGACGAGGTTGGAGTGGGAAGCGTTGGCCCGCCTGAACCAGTGCTAGTGTGCCCGCTTGGCCGCACCGTCCAGTATTCGCGAGGTTGGTAAATGCTTCCCCTGAAGCAAGCGTCAGCTCTTGACGACGTGCAGCGCTATGTCGCTGAGATGGAAGTGGAGCGCGGCTTTTCCGACAGTACCGTCCTAGAGCAAGGGCTCAAGCTCGGGGAAGAAGTCGGGGAACTGTTCAAGGCTATTCGCAAGCATGAGCAGATGTCGATTGATGCCACTGCGGTGACCGGTACCGTGGATGAGGAACTGGCCGACGTCCTGATCTACGTGTGCGCCATTGCCAATCGATTCGGCATCAGCCTGGATGAAGCGCTCCGGAACAAGGAAGCGCTCAACGAAACTCGTACCTGGGTGTAGCACGGCGTCATCGCTGTCCAGGGCCCAGCTACTCGGGTGCGTTTGCGGTCCTCCCGGACCGATTCAGTGAGCAACGGCACGTGGACGCGGTGTTACCGGTCAGTACGCTACGGGCAACAACGTCGTCACCGGCCTCCGGGAGGTTGTCTTGCCGTACCCGGCCGACCGCGAGCGCGACCGCCCGTGGGTCATGAGGACCTACGCGGGGCATTCGTCCGCCGCCGCGTCGAACGAGCTGTACCGGCGGAACCTCGCCAAGGGGCAGACCGGGCTGTCGGTGGCCTTCGACCTGCCGACGCAGACCGGGTACGACCCCGACGACGAGCTGGCCAAGGGCGAGGTGGGCAAGGTCGGGGTGCCGATCGGCCACATCGGCGACATGCGGCGGCTGTTCGACGGGATCCCGTTCGACGGCGCGAACACGTCGATGACGATCAACGCCACCGCGATGTGGCTGCTGGCGCTGTACGTGAGCGTGGCCGAGGAGCACGGGGCCGACCCGAACCAGCTCGCGGGCACCACGCAGAACGACATCATCAAGGAGTACCTGTCGCGCGGGACCTACGTGTTCCCGCCCGGCCCGAGTCTGCGGCTGATCACCGACGTGGTGGCGTGGACCGTGTCGAACGTGCCGAAGTGGAACCCGATCAACATCTGCAGCTACCACCTCCAGGAGGTGGGCGCGACGCCCGCCCAGGAGGTCGCGTACGCGATGTCGACGGCGATCGCGGTGCTGGACTCCGTGCGCGACTCGGGGCAGGTGCCGCCGGAGCGGTTCGGCGACGTGGTGCAGCGCATCTCGTTCTTCGTGAACGCCGGCGTGCGGTTCGTCGAGGAGATGTGCAAGATGCGGGCGTTCACCCGGCTCTGGGACGAGATCACCCGCGAGCGGTACGGGATCACCGACCCGAAGCAGCGGCGGTTCCGCTACGGCGTGCAGGTCAACTCGCTGGGGCTGACCGAGGCGCAGCCGGAGAACAACGTCCAGCGGATCGTGCTGGAGATGCTGGCGGTGTCGCTGTCGCGCGACGCCCGCGCCCGCGCGATCCAGCTGCCCGCGTGGAACGAGGCGCTCGGCCTGCCGCGGCCGTGGGACCAGCAGTGGGCGCTGCGGATGCAGCAGGTGCTGGCCTACGAGACGGACCTGCTGGAGTACCAGGACCTATTCGAGGGCTCGGTGGTCGTCGAGGCGAAGGTGGCCGAGATCGTCGCCGGGGCGCGCGAGGAGATCGACCGCGTGCAGGCGATGGGCGGCGCGGTGGCCGCCGTCGAGAGCGGGTACATGAAGTCCGCGCTGGTGGGCTCGCTGGCGGGCCGCCGCCGTCGGGTCGAGTCCGGCGAGGACGTGGTGGTGGGCGTGAACAGGTTCGCCACCAGCGAGCCGTCGCCGTTGCAGGCCGAAGGCGCGAAGGCGATCGAGACCATCGACCCGATGGTCGAGCTCCAGGCCGTCGAGGCGATCCGCGAGTGGCGGGCGAACCGCGACGGGTCGCTGGTGGACTCGGCGTTGACGGCGCTGCGGGCGGCGGCGAAGACGGACGCGAACCTGGTCGAGGTGACCATCGCGTGCGCCAAGGCCGGGGTGACGACGGGCGAGTGGTCGCAGGCGCTGCGCGAGACGTTCGGCGAGTACCGGGCGCCCACCGGGGTGTCAGCCGCGTCCGCGTCCGGCGAGGCGGGCACCGAGATCGCGCGGGTGCGCGACCGGGTGCGGGCCACGGGCGAGGAGATCGGCGAACGGCTGCGGATCCTGGTCGGCAAACCCGGCCTGGACGGGCACTCCAACGGTGCCGAGCAGGTCGCCGTGCGGGCCCGCGACGTCGGGTTCGAGGTGGTGTACCAGGGGATCCGGCTCACGCCCGCGCAGATCACCGCCGCGGCCGTGCAGGAGGACGTGCACGTGGTCGGGCTGTCGATCCTGTCCGGCTCGCACCTGGAGGTCGTGCCCGCCGTGGTCGACGGGCTCCGGGCCGCGGGCGCGGGCGACATCCCGGTCATCGTCGGGGGGATCATCCCGCCCGACGACGCCGGGAAGCTCCGGGACCGCGGTGTGGCGCGGGTCTTCACGCCGAAGGACTACGAGCTGACGCAGATCATGGACGAGATCGTCACCGTCGTCCGCGAGGCCCACGGCCTGTCCTAGAGCCCGGCCAGGACCTCCTTGGTGCTGGTGATCTCGGCGAAGCCGCCGCCGCGCAGGTTCGTGGCGGTGGCGGCGGTGAGCTGGTCGGCGGTGAGGTCCTCCAGGTCGAACGTGTAGGTGGCGTCGATCGGGACGACGACCCGGTAGCCGAGGTTGCCGCCGACGCGCGCGGTGGTCTCGACGCAGTGGTTGGTGGAGATGCCGACCACGGTGATGTCGGTGATGCCGCGGTCGGTCAGCCACGCGTGCAGGTCGGTCTCGCCGTGGAACGCGGAGTTGACCGTCTTGCCGAACAGCAGGTCCGGCACGAGGTCGTCCAGCTCGGGCTTGAACGCGTTGCCGGGCGTGCCCGGTGCGAGGGGGGACCCCGGCTTCACGGAGTCGTGGCGGACCGCCACGACCGGGCCCGGCCACGCCTTCACCAGAGCGGCGATGTTCGCCTCGGCGTCGGGGTTGTTGCGCGGACCCCAGAACTCCAGGTCGTCGAAGCCGCGCTGGACGTCGATCAGGACGAGTGCTGTTGTCATGGGACCACTCTCGCGGGTCGGGGACCGTTCGGGGAAGTGGCAGGAGCTGCGCCATGCGGTACTTTCCTGCCATGCGCACAGTGGGTGTCCTGGTGCTGCCGGGCAGTCGGGTGTTCGACATCGCGGTGGCCGGCGAGGTGTGGGGGATCGACCGCCGCGACTCCGGCGTGCCCCTGTTCGAGCTGCGGCTGTGCTCGCCGGGGAAGGTGACCACGGCGCTGGCGCCGATCGGCGCGATGCCCGCGACGCACGGCCTGGCCGGGTTGGCGGACTGCGACCTGGTGATCGTGCCGGGGCGCGGCGACCCGCGTGCGCCGGTGCCCGCCGCGGCCGTGAAAGCCCTGCGGGCCGGCCGTGGCACGGTGGCCGGGTTGTGCTCGGGCGCGTTCACGTTGGCCGCGGCCGGGTTGTTGGACGGGCGGGCGGCCACGACGCACTGGCGGCTGTTCGACGACCTGGCCGCGGCGGCGCCGAAAGCGCTGGTGCGCAAGGACGTGCTGTTCACGGAGGACGGTCCGGTCTACACGTCGGCCGGTGTCCTCGGCTGCGCGGACCTGTGCCTGCACCTGGTGCGCCGCGACCACGGGGCCGAGGTCGCGGCGGCGATCGCGCGGCGGATGGTGATGCCGCCCGCGCGGGAGGGCGGGCAGCGGCAGTACGTCGAGCCGCTGATGCCGGTCCGCGCGGCCAAGTCCGGGGTGGCGTCCACTGTGGACTGGGCGGTCGCCAGGCTGGCGGAGCCGATCGGCGTGGCCGACCTGGCCGAGCACTCGGGGCTGAGCGGGCGCACGTTCCACCGGACGTTCCTGGCGGCCACGGGGAGCACGCCGGGGCGGTGGTTGCAGACGCGGCGGGTGGAGCTGGCGCAGCGGCTGCTGGAGACCACGGACCTGACGGTGGACCGGGTCGCCGAGCGGTCCGGGCTCGGCACGGCCGCCAACCTGCGGCGGAGGCTGCGGGCGGAGCTGGGGGTCGGGCCGGACGCCTACCGGCGGACCTTCCGGGTGGCGGGCTAGTTCGGGCGGGGAGGGGGCTGCTCGGGCGTGCCGGTCAGGCTAACGTCGGGGCATGGCCGACTACCAGCACGTGCTCGTGGCGCATTCCGAGGACGTCGTGCGGATCACGATGAACCGTCCCCAGCGGCGCAACTCGCTGTCGTTCGAGCACCTGACCGAGCTGTTGGGCGCGTTCCACGAGGCCGCCGCGTCCGGGGCGTCGGGGATCGTGCTGGCCGCCGAGGGGCCGGTGTTCTCGGCCGGGCACGACTTCGGCGACGTGTCCTCGCGCGACCTGGACGGGGTGCGCGAGCTGCTGACGCTGTGCACGGACCTGATGCGGACGATCGAGTCGGTGCCGCAGGTCGTCGTCGCGAGGGTGCACGGGCTGGCCACGGCCGCGGGGTGCCAGCTGGTCGCGTCCTGCGACCTGGCCGTGGCGGCCGAGGAAGCCGGGTTCGCGTTGCCGGGAGGCAAGGCGGGGTGGTTCTGCCACACGCCCGCGGTGCCGGTGGCGCGGGTGATCGGGCGGAAGCGGTTGATGGAGATGGCGTTGACGGGGGACGTGGTGGACGCCCGCACCGCCGCGGAGTGGGGGCTGGTGAACCGGGTCGTGCCCGCCGCCGAGCTGGACTCCGCCGTCGACGACCTGCTGGCGCGGGCCACCCGCGGCAGCAGGTCCAGCAAGGCGGTCGGGAAGCAGACGCTGTACGCGCAGCTCGACCGGCCGGAGGCGGACGCCTACGCGATCGCGGTCGAGGTGATGGCGGCGGCCTCGCAGACGCCCGCCGCGCAGGAGGGGATGGCTTCCTTCCTGGGGAAGCGGGCGCCGGTCTGGACCGACTGACCGCCGCGCGGGCGGTCCCGCGTCACGGGTGGAACCGCCACCGGCCCTCGGAGACGACGTCCACCTCGTCGTCGACGACGCGGACGGCCGTGTCGTCGTCGATGAGGTAGAGCGGGAAGTCGGCCCGCTCGGCGAGGCGGTCGGCCCAGGCGTCGTCCCGCTCCGGGAAGCCGGGCGAGTGCAGGTGCGGCTTCAGGTACCAGTCGAACAGGCCGAAGGGCGGCCGCACGGTCGTCGCGCCGAGCACGTGGAGGTCCGCCACGTCCCCGATGACCTCAGCGGAGTGCTCCGTCAGGTTCCGACTGAAGATCATCGACCCGGCGCTGACCCCCACGTAGACGCGGTCTTCCAGCGCTTCCAGGAAGCCGTCGGCCAGGTCGTTGCCGGTGATGCTGCGCGCGAGGTGGTAGTGGTTGCCGCCGCCGACGTGGACGACGTCGGCGCGCAGCAGCCGGTCGAGCACCAGCCGCCTCGGCAGGCCGTTCAGCTCCAGGACGTCGAACTCGCGCCACCCCAGGCCGTGCACGCCGGTCATGTCCGCCAGCGACCACCCGTGGTCGCCGGGCTCGGCGACGGAGGCCGTCGGGACGTAGACGACGTTCGCCGACCCGAACGGCTTCCCCAGCAGGTCCCGCAGCCCGTCCCGCAGGGTGTCGTTGCGCAGGCCGCTGGAGGTCAGCAGGAGGTTCACCGGGCGAGCCAACCACGGTCGGCCGGGCCCTCGCAACGCACCCGTCGACCTGGTGCCAGGGGTGCGGGAAAAAATGTAACAGCACTTGTATAAGTGCTGTTACGATTCCCGGATGACCCAGGACCCCACAGAGGTGAGCCACTGGCGGCCGTTGCGGCTGCTCCAGGCGGCGATGGAAGCGGACATCGCGCGGCTCTACGCCGAGGCGGAGATCGACGGGCTGAAGCCGAGCTACGTGATGGAGCTGATCCGGCTGCACCTGCGCGGGCCGATGACGATCACGGAGCTGGCCGAGTCGGTGGAGCGGACGCACTCGGCGATGAGCCAGAAGGTGGCCGCGATGAGGAAGGCCGGGTTCGTGCGGACCACGGCGGGCGTGGACGCGCGCAGCAAGAAGGTCGAGCTGACGGAGAAGGCGGCGGGGATCGTCGACCGGCTGGCGGCGGAGTGGCGGGCCACCGAGGCGGTGACGGCCGAGATCGACGCGGAGATCCCGTACCCGTTGAGCAGGTTGGTCAAGGACATGGAGGAGGCGTTGCGGCGCAAGAGCTTCCACGACCGGATCGCCGAGAAGCTCGCGGAGGACGAGACGTGGCGGTGAGGTGCGGTCGGCGCTCCCCGTGCGGCGGTGCGCGGTGAGGCGGGCGCTGCTGGACGTGGCGCCGTTGCGGGAGTCGGTGGCGTTCCGGCGGTTGTGGGTCGGCCGGGTGTTCTCCGGGTTCGGCTCGCAGATGACCCTGGTGGCGGTGATGTTCCAGGTCTGGAGCGCGACCGGCAGCACCGTCTGGACCGGTGCGGTGGGGCTGGCGCAAGCCGTGCCGGTGATCGCGTTCGGGCTGTTCGCCGGGTCGCTGGTGGATCGGGTGGACCGGCGGAGGTTCTACCTGGTCACGTTGGTGGGGCAGGCTTCCTGCTCCGCGCTCCTCGCGGTGCAGGGGTTCCTCGGCGGGACACCGGTGGTCCTGGTGCTGGCGCTGGTGGCCGTGCAGTCCTGCTTCGTCGCGGGTGGTGGACCGGCGTCGCGGACGTTCATCCCGCGGTTGTTGCCCAAGGGGCAGCTCGCGGCCGGGTTGGCGTTGAACCGGATCGCGTTCCAGGGGGCGATGCTGCTGGGCCCCGCGCTGGGCGGGGTCGTGGTGGGGTGGCTGGGGGTCGGCGGGTGCTACCTCGTCGACGCGGTGACGTTCGGGGTGGCGTTCTACGGCGCTTTCGGGCTGCCGGCGATGGTGCCGGAAGGCGAGCTGTCGCGGCCGGGCCTGCGCGGGGTGGGGGACGGGTTGGCGTTCCTGGTGCGCAACCCCGTGGTGCGCGGGGCTTTGCTGACCGATCTGGCCGCGACCGTGCTGTCGATGCCCATCAGCCTGTTCCCCCTCGTCAACGAGGAGCGGTTCGGCGGGGATCCGCGCACCTTCGGGCTGTTCCTGACGGCCATCGCGGTGGGAGGCGTGGTGGCGTCGGTGTTCTCGGGGGTGTTCACGCGGTCGCCGCGGCCGGGGGTGGTGATGCTGGTCGCGTCGGCGGGGTGGGGTGTCACCTTGGCGCTGTTCGGGATGTCGGTGAACCCGTGGCTTGGCTTGGGTTTCCTGGTGCTGGCCGGTGTCGCGGACACGGTGTCGGTGGTGTCGCGCGGGGCGCTGGTGCAGTCGCACACGCCGGACGCGCTGCTGGGGCGGGTGTCGGCCGCCGAGCAGATCGTGGGGCAGGCGGGGCCGGACGTGGGGAACCTGCGGGGCGGGCTGGTGGCGAGCGCCACGTCCGGGGTGACCTCGCTGGTCGGTGGTGGGGTGCTGTGCGTGGTGGCGGTGGTGCTGGTCGGTGCCACCACGCCCGGCCTGCGACGCGCTGCTTAGGGGATCCGCTTGTAGAAGATGGTGGTGGGCCTGGGTTTCGCCTCGGGGTCGAGGGCGTAGTCGGGGATGGTGCCGACCTCGGTCCAGCCGAGGTGGGCGTAGACGGAGTGCGCGGGGCTGCCGGTCTCGGTGTCCAGGACCAGCAGGGTGACGCCCGCGGCGGCCGCTTCCCGCTCGGCGGCCCGGACCAGCGCCCTGGCGACACCCCGGCCGCGGGCGGAGCGGTGGACCAGGAGCTTGGCCAGTTCACCGCGGTGGCGGGCGTTGGGCAGGGTGGCCAGGCGGACCTGGACGGTGCCGACGACCTCCCCGTCCACCCGTGCGACCCAGAGCAGCAGCGAGCCGTCGGCGACGGCCGGGGCCAGGCCCTCCCACCAGGACACGGCGTCGGCGCGGTCCAGCGGCAGCACGAAACCGACGGAGGCACCGCCCTCGACGGCGTCGACGAGGACGTCCGCCAGGTCCTCGGCGGGCGGTGCCGCGACGCGTTCGATCACGGCTGCGCGTGCTCGTGCAGCAAGAGCATCGTGTACGCGGCGATCGACTGGGCGTCGGTGATCTCGCCGCGGGTGATCATCGCCTCGAACTCGCCGCGCGGGAACCACGCCGAGCGCATGTCCTGCTCCTCGTGCTCGCGCTCGTGGAAGCCCTCGACCAGCTGCGTCGCCAGGAACACGCGGCCGCGCTGGCTGGTCATGCCGGGTGCCACGTCGAGGACGCCGAGCTCGACCATCCTCCCGGCGCGCAGGCCGGTCTCCTCGCGCAGCTCCCTGGTCGCGAGCACCAGCGGGACCTCGTCGTTGCGGTCGGGCGCGGTGCCCTGCGGGAACTCCCAGCGGCGCATGCCGATCGGGTACCGGTACTGCTCGACCAGCCGCATCCGCTCGCCGTCCAACGGGATGATCAGCGCGAAGTCCGGCTTGTCCACCACGCCGTAGATGCCGGTGCTGCCGTCCGCGCGGCGGATCGGGTCCTCGCGGACCGTCATCCACGCGTTCGAGTACACCTCGCGGGATCCGAGCGTGTCCAAGTCACTCTCCCTCTGCCGGGGCCGTAGTCGTCCGCCCGAAGTACACCACCACGGCCCCCACCGGGGTTTCCCCGAGGGGAACGACACCTGCCTGTTGATCTCCCCGTGGACCCCGTAGCCTGTCGCGGGTGCGCCTCGTCATCGCTCGTTGCCAGGTCGACTACGTCGGACGGCTCACGGCCCACCTGCCCATGGCCAACAGGCTCCTGCTGATCAAAGCGGACGGCTCGGTGTCGATCCACTCCGACGACCGCGCGTTCAAGCCGCTGAACTGGATGAGCCCGCCGTGCTGGCTCATCGAGGACCCCGGCATGTGGATCGTGCAGAACAAGGCGGGCGAGAAGCTGATCATCACCTTGGAAGAGGTGATGCACGACTCCAAGCACGAGCTGGGCCGCGAACCCGGCCTGGTCAAGGACGGCGTCGAGGCCGACCTGCAGAAGCTGCTCGCCGAGCACGTCCACACCCTCGGCGAGGGCTGGTCGCTCGTGCGCCGCGAGTTCCCCACCCCCATCGGCCCGGTCGACCTGATGTGCCGCGACCACGCGGGCGCGTCGGTCGCCGTGGAGATCAAGCGGCGGGGCGACATCGACGGTGTCGAACAGCTCACCCGCTACCTCGAGCTCCTCAACCGCGACCCGCTCCTCGCACCCGTGCGCGGCGTGTTCGCGGCGCAGCAGATCAAGCCGCAGGCGCGCACGCTGGCCGAGGACCGCGGCATCCGCTGCGTCGTGCTCGACTACGACGAGCTGCGCGGCATCGAGTCGGACGAGTTCCGCCTCTTCTGACGGCCTTCCGCCGCCGGGCTACCGCGGGGTGTTGTCGCGGTCGAGCAGGTCGTCGACCTCGACGCTCTCCACCAGCGCTCGGATCGCCGGTTCCCGGTCCAGGTCGAGCGGCTGGAGCTCGTGCGTCGTGCGCTTCGGGTTGCTCACGACCTCCGTGGCGGCGTCGTGGAGAACGGCGTTCGCGTCGGCGTCGTCCCAGCGCACCGCGGCGAGGGCGGACCGCTCGAAGCGGGCCGCGAGCAGCACACCGATGCGGGCCGCCCCGAACGCGTCGGTCCGCGACCGCTGCAGCGCGACGACCCGGACGGCGGTGACGCCCGGTGCTACCGCCAGTGCTTCGCGTGCGGTCAGGAGCATGTGCGAGGCCACCAGCACGGTGTGCAGCGAGCACCGCTCCGTCTTGGTGAGCTTCTTCAGGCTGAGGTTCCCCGCGGCCGTCGTGGTCGGCTTCTTCTCCGGCACGATGTCGATGGTGGGCACGAGCACGACGGTGGTGAGCTCCGACCCGGCCACGCCCACCGGGGCGGCCGGTGCCTCGTTGTCCTCGAACGCGGCGGTGAGCACCTCGATGACGGTGTCCTCGTCGTTGGCCGTGAGGGCGTTCCACCACTGGTCCAGTTCGGCCTGGTGACGTGTCCTGCTCGCACCGCGCTCGCGTTCCAGCCGCTGGATCTCGGCGCCCGCGACCACATCGGCCCGAGCCTTGGCCTCGCGGCGTGCGGCGCGCTTGAACAGGCCGATCCCGGCGAGGGCCTGCTTGCGGTGCTCGGCCAGCACCGCCTGCGTGGCGACGGCAGGGGGTTCGGGTGCGACCGGTCGCTGGGCCTGCGGGAAGTCCTGCCGGTGCAGGTTGAGGATGTTGTGCAGGGCAGTGCGCAGCTGTTGGGCCGCCTCGGCCTTGGCGGCTTGGGCGAGTGCTCGCTGGGATGTCCCCGTGCCGCTTCGACGCGTGCTCCCGCCGCTCGAGCGTCGTCGGGTGCCCGACAACGAGGTGTAGAACCCGACGGGTCCGGCGCCGCTGGAGAACCCGGTTCGGCCGCCGCCGACGTGCAGCCGTGCGGCTCGTGGCCCGACGCTGGTCCGGATCCCGCGGCTGGAGGCCCGGATGCGGACACCGGGCGCGAGCTTGACCGAGAACCCCATCACTACCTCCGCCTAGGACGACTGGGAGGTAGATCGAGGAACGCGCTCGCGGGGTTACAGGCGGCGGACAGGCGTGTTGCCACCCCCGACCCGCGTCCGTTCCGCCTCCCCCGCACGGGAGCGCGGAGCCGGACGGCCCCGACCGCCGGTCAGGTCAGCCGTGCAGGTTGTCGCGGCGGTCCCTGGCGTCGGCGGGGTGCTGGTAGCCGCGCAGGATGGGGATCGGGGCGGTCATGGGGGCGTCGTCGGCGTCGGGCTCGGGGTGGGAGGTGGTGGTGGCGCGGGGGCCCAGGTGGGCCTTGAGGAGCAGGGTGAGCTGGGTGCGGGCCTCGTCCAGGGGGCGGGTGGACTGGGCGGCTCGGGACAGGACGATGGCGCCTTCCAGGGCACTCAGCGTGAACGTGGCCAGGGACGCGGCGACGGTCTGGTCGAGGCCGGACTGGACGAGGACGCCGCCGAGGCGGTTCTCCCAGGCGGCGAACACGCGGCCGGCGGCCGGGGTGGGGGAGAGGGCGGCGGCGACGATGGGGCAGCCCGCGTCGTAGGACGAGGACGCCAGCTGCTGCTCCCACCAGGAGATGAGGCCGTCCACGAGCTGGAGCGGCTCGTCGCCGAGGGTGTCCAGCAGCGCCACCATCTGGCGGCCGGCCTCCTGGGTGGCCTGCTCGACGAGCTCGGCCTTGCCGCCGGGGAAGTGCTGGTAGATCGACTGGCGGGCGGTGCCGCTGTGGTTGAGCAGGTCCGTCAGGCCGGTCGCGTGGACGCCGCGCCTGCGGATCAGGGCGATGGTGCTGTCGATCAGCCGTTCTCGTGGGCCTGCTGTCATGTCCCGTCCAAGGTGTCTGCGATCCCCCGGTGCCGGGAAGGGCGACCTCGACGTGGGCGTCGGAGGGGGAGGAGCTGTCGGGGATGTCCGCGTGGGGAGCATTGCTGGGGTTGACCTCTCTGACGGGCGGGGCGCCGGGCGACGGGGGTCGGCGACCCGCGGCTGTCGGACGGCGGTGGCGAACGGAGGGGCGGACCGGTCCGGCACACCGGTGCCCGCGGTCCTCAGCTCGCCTGCCGTTGTTCTTCGGGGTTCTGCAGGTACCGGAGCACCGGGGCCGGGTGCAGCCACTTGGAGACGGCCTTGCGCACCCTGGCGACGGTGCGCCGTCTGATCCGTCTTCGGTGGAACCGGCGGGACAACGCGGCCGCGGCCGCCGCCGCGGCGGCCACGAGCAGTGCCGAGATCACCCAGTAAGCCGTCATGACGCCTCACCTCGTCGAGTCCCCCGACTCGGATGGGGAGTCCGGCGGTCAGGAGGCCTGTCCGGACATGTCGTCGGCCGCGTGCGCGGGCTTGCGCGGCTTCATGACGCGCACGGTCGACGGCTGGTAGAGCTCCTCCAGGACCCGGTACACGGTGTCGCGGCCCAGGTCGAGGTGCATGGAGAGGTGGTCGGCCAGGTCCGCCAGGTCCGACGTCGTGGGCGAGCCGAGTCTGGAGGCCAGCATGGCCGTCTCCTCCTCGGTGAGGTCCAGCCCGCCGTCGCGCATGGCGAGCCGGGTCAGGACGCCCCCGATGACGTCGAGCTTGTGGTCGATGACCGACAGCCGGTGCTCGTGGTGCTCGAACTGGGTGCCGTTGAACGACTCGCCCGCCACCCCCGCGCTCATCGACATGATGCGGTCGTACATCCGCTCCTGCTGCCACGGCTCGAGTCCCATGAGGAAGTCCTCTCCTTCGAAGGCGTCGAGATCGATGTACGCCTTGAGCAGGTCGGCCTCGATCCGGCCGGGGAAGATCCGTTCGCCGTCGGACCGGTGGAACGCGATCCCGTCGCGCATCCCCGTCTCCGGGCCGCGCAGCACGAAACCCGCGGCGGCGCCGATGTCCTGCGCCACGTGCACCAGGTCGGCGTAGCCGGAGCACCAGGTGCGGTCGAAGCCGATGACGTCCGCGACGCCGTCGAGGTAGGACAGCGCGGTGGACAGCGGGATCTCGTCGCGGTCGACCTCGTCGAGCCTGCGGTCGCAGGTGAAGATCAGCGGGAGGTTCTCGGGGTAGCCCTCGATGCGCGCGTCGGCGAGCGCGGCGCGGGCGTGCGCCTGACCCGCGTCCCACCCGCCCGCGAAGTCGTCCACGCCGACGCGGTGCCGCAGCAGCACGACCCGGCCGGCCGCGCGGTGGCGGTCGAGCGAACCGGGGTAGTGGCTGACGCACTTGGGGCTCGCGGGGTAGCCGATGCCGCGGATGAGGAACCGGACGTCGTAGCCACCACCGCGGGTGTACTCGTCCAGTTCCCATGGCGTCAGTTCCCGTGCCGAGTACGCGGCACCGTTCGCGGTCAGGAGTGGCACACCGATCACCTCACGTCACTGTGGCGGGGCTTCGTGGGGAAGTACGGGGATGTGCGGTGTCGCGTTCAAATCCCGACCGGTCGATCACTGATCGGCGCGCAGGTCCGAGGTGAACTAGCGTCCGATCAAGGCGGTGTCAACGCTCTCCGGTAGCGTCCACTTCTGATGTTTCTTGTTTGAGTTTGTTCGTTCGGTTGGCACGTTTGGGAGGTGGGCGAAGGTGCCCGTACTGGCTCAGGCGGATCTTCGGCTCGACGCGAATCCGCTCGACTACGTGTTGCTGGTGATCTACTTCGCGGTGGTCCTCGGCATCGGCGTCATGGCGAGACGCTCGGTGTCCACGAGCTTGGACTTCCTGCTGTCCGGGCGGTCGCTCCCGGCCTGGGTCACGGGTCTGGCGTTCATCTCCGCGAACCTCGGCGCGATCGAGCTGCTGGGCATGGCGGCCAACGGCGCCCAGTACGGCCTGCCGACCGTGCACTACTACTGGATCGGCGCGATCCCGGCCATGGTGTTCCTCGGCCTGGTCATGATGCCGTTCTACTACGGCTCGAAGGTGCGCAGCGTCCCCGAGTTCCTGCGCCGCCGCTTCGGCACCGGCGCGCACCTCGTCAACGCGCTGAGCTTCGCGCTCGCCCAGGTCCTCATCGCGGGCGTCAACCTCTACGCGCTGGCGCTGCTGCTCAACCTGCTGCTGGGCTGGCCGATCCCGCTGTCGATCGTGATCGCCGCGCTGGTCGTGCTGACCTACACCACCCTCGGCGGCCTGTCCGCCGCGATCTACAACGAGGTGCTCCAGTTCTTCGTGATCGTCGCGGCGCTGCTGCCGCTGACGATCGTCGGCCTGCACAAGGTCGGCGGCTGGAACGGCCTGGTCGACAAGCTGACCGCGAAGGGCGCGGGCGAGGAGCTGGGTGCCTGGCCCGCCACCGAGCTGACCGGCATCTCCAACCCGGTGCTCAGCGTCATCGGCATCGTGTTCGGCCTCGGCTTCGTGCTGTCGTTCGGCTACTGGACGACGAACTTCGCCGAGGTGCAGCGCGCGCTGTCGGCGAAGAGCATGTCCGCCGCCCGGCGCACGCCGATCATCGGCGCGTTCCCCAAGGCGCTGATCCCGTTCATCATCATCATCCCCGGCATGATCGCGGCCGTGGTGATCCCGCAGGTGCAGGCGCTCAACGAGGGCGGCGACGCCAACGGCATCACCTACAACGAGACGCTGCCGCTGCTCATCCGCGAGCTGCTGCCCAACGGCATGCTCGGCATCGCGATCACCGGTCTGCTGGCGTCGTTCATGGCCGGTGTCGCGGCGAACGTCAGCTCGTTCAACACGGTGTTCACCTACGACCTGTGGCAGGACTACGTCCGCAAGGACCGGCCTGACGAGTACTACCTGCGGGTCGGACGGCTGGCGACCCTCGGCGGCACGATCATCGCGATCGGCACGGCGTTCATCGCCTCCGGCTACGGCAACATCATGGACTACATCCAGGCGCTGTTCTCGTTCTTCAACGCGCCGCTGTTCGCCACGTTCATCCTCGGCATGTTCTGGAAGAGGATGTCCGCGGCGGCGGGCTGGATCGGCCTGGTGGCGGGCACGCTCGGCGCCGTCGTGATCTTCGTGATGGCGGACCCGAAGCTGCTCGGCGTGCTCGACCTGCCGGGCCAGGGCGCCAGCTTCGTCGGCGCCAGCGTGGCGTTCGTGCTCGACATCGTGGTCAGCGTCGTGGTCACGATGTTCACGAAACCCGTGCCGGAGAAGCAGCTCGGCGGGCTGGTCTACAGCCTCACGCCGAAGGCGGACCGCACGCACTCCACCACCGGCGACGACGCGGGCTGGTACCGCTCGCCCGCGCTGCTCGGCGGCGGCGTGCTCGTCCTGACCACCGCGCTCTACATCATCTTCGGCTGAGGAGGCAGAGATGGCCGAGAAGGGGCAGAAGGCGGGTCTGTTCGACCTGCGCCTGATCATCGCCGTGCTGTTCGGCATCTACGGGGTCGTGCTGACCGTCGTGGGTCTCGCGTTCACCAGCGACGAGGACCTCGCGAAGGCCGACGGGCTCAACATCAACCTGTGGTCCGGCATCGGGATGTTCGTGCTGGCCGCGGTGTTCGCGGCCTGGACGTTCACCAAGCCGCTGGTCGTGCCGGAGGAGGTCCCGGAGGCCGAGCCGGGCGGGGTGCACTAGCCCCCGGCTCCGCGACCGGTCACGACCGGCGAAAGCCGGAGCTTTCGGACGCCGCGCGCCGGTGGGGGGTCGGGGCTCAGCCCCGGCCCCTCACGACCTGCGCTTGTGGTGCGGGTAGATGGGGTTGAACGCCTCGACGGTCCAGTCGTCGATCCAGCGGAACGCGCGGCCGACCGTGCGGCCCATCGTCGAACGCCTGATGCGGTGCTTCGCGGTCATGCTGTCCTTCCTGTGGGAAAACCTTCCACCCTGTACATCGCGTCGATCTTCTGAATCGTTCCCGAACCTGTCCGTGACCCCGCCCACGCCCACGGTGTCCGGTTGGACACCAACTGCCGGGTTCGCTCGGTGTCCGGCCCGATCGCTCGCTACCGTGCACCTCGTGCCCCGTCTCGCCCGCCGCGTTCCCGCGGTCGCCGCCGCCCTCTGCGCGCTCACCATGCTGGCCGGGTGCGGGTCGGACGCGCTGGCGAAGAAGCCGCCGTTCCCGCGCAGCACCGTCCAGGCAGCCAAGGGGATGACCGACCCGTCCACCGACCCCGGATCGGGTTCCACCGGCTCGGGCAAGCCGGTCGACCCGGCGTTCGCCGTGGACAAGCTCCGGCTCGTCGACCCGTGCAAGCTGCTGGACGCCGACACGCTCAAGGAGCTCGGCAAGCCTGACGAGGCGGTGCCCGGCGGGTTCACCCGGTGCTCCAACTTCATGAAGGACAAGGCGGGCAAGGACCTCTCGATCACCATCGAGGTCGGCCAGACGCTGACCAGCGAGGTCGAGAAGGCGGACAAGAAGCTCGCCGGGCTCAACAGCTACGAGCAGGTGCTGGAGGGCAGCGCCTGCTTCGTCACGGTGATCACCCAGGAGGATCCGGGCATCGGCATCACCGTGCAGGTCGGCTACAAGGACGGCGACGGGTGCGAGCCCGGCCGCAAGATCGCCGAGTCGGTGGTGAAGCTCGCCAAGGGCAAGGCCGTCGCGCGGACCGCCGCCAAGGGCTCCCTGATCACGCTGGACCCGTGCGAGCTGCCCTCCGACGCCGCCGTCGCCGACGCGGCGAAGGAGTCGCCCCGCGTCTACCCGTACGGCCTGCACAACTGCTCGTGGGTCGGCTCGGACGCCGAGGTCACCCTGGACTTCCGCGGCGGCTACGTGCCCAAGGACGACAAGTTCGACCCCAAGCAGGTCGACGTCGACCTCGGCGGCGTGAAGGCCTACCAGGTGGAGAGCAGCACGTCCTACCCGTCGTGCACGCTGCGGTGGGTCCAGCTCAAGGGGCAGGACAACGACGGCGAGGTCGTCGAGGTGAAGTCGGCCGGACCCAAGAAGTCCGAGTTCGACCGGTGCGCGAAGGCGCAGGCGTTCGCCAAGGCGCTGCTCCCCAAGATCCCGAAGGCCTGACTGGGGCTCACGGGGGCGGCGAATTCCCCTACTCTTGGGTAACCGGCCGCACCGCACACCTTGGAGGGCTCATGACGCAAACCGCCCCAACGGGGTCCGACTCAGCCGAGTCCGCCGTCGTGGACGCCGAAGCGCGGTTCGCCTCGTTGGACCCCCGCACCGGCGAGGTCGTCGGCCACCACCCGGTGCACACCGCCGAGGACGTCCGGGCCGCCGTGCTGGCCGCGCGCTCCGCCGCCGTCGGGTGGGCCGAGCTCGGGTTCGACGGCCGCCGCGCCCGGCTCGACGCGTGGCGCAAGCTCCTGGTCCGCAGGCTCGACGAGTTCCAGGCGCTGATCAGCAGCGAGACCGGCAAGTCCGCCGACGACGCGCGCACCGAGCTGACCCTGGTCATCGACCACGTCCACTGGGCCACCCGCAACGCGAGCCGCGTGCTCGGCAAACGCCGCGTGTCACCGGGCATGCTCATGTACAACCACGCCGCCAGCCTCGAGTACAAGCCGCTCGGCGTCGTCGGCGTGATCGGCCCGTGGAACTACCCGGCGTTCACGCCGATGGGCTCGATCGCCTACGCGCTCGCGGCGGGCAACGCCGTGGTCTTCAAGCCCAGCGAGTTCACCCCCGGTGTCGGCGAGTTCATGGCCAGGACGTTCGGCGAGGCCGCCGCGGAGCACGCCGGGGTGTTCCAGGTCGTCACCGGTTTCGGCGAGACCGGCGCCGCGCTGTGCCAGGCGGGTGTGGACAAGGTCGCGTTCACCGGGTCGACGCCGACCGGCAAGAAGGTCATGGCTGCCTGCGCCGAGTCGCTCACCCCGGTGCTCGTCGAGTGCGGCGGCAAGGACGCGCTGATCGTCGCCGACGACGCCGACGTGAAGGCCGCCGCCGCGGCGGCCGTGTGGGGCGGGATCTTCAACGCGGGCCAGAGCTGCGCGGGTGTCGAACGGGTCTACGTCGCGGAGCCCGTGGCCGACGAGTTCATCGAGCTGGTCACCAAGCAGGCCGCCAAGCTCCGTCCCGGCGGCGAGCCCAACGCGTCGTTCGGCCCGATCACCATGCCCCGCCAGGTCGAGGTCATCCAGGCCCACGTCCAGGACGCCCTCGACCGCGGCGGCCGCGCCGTCGTCGGCGGCCTCGACTCGATCCGCCCGCCCTACGTCGAGCCCATCGTGCTCGTCGACGTCCCCGAGGACTCCCGCGCCGTCACCGAGGAGACCTTCGGGCCGACCTTGGTGATCACCAGGGTGCCCGACGCCGACGAGGGCGTCCGCCTCGCCAACGCCCTGCGCTACGGCCTCGGCGGCTCGGTCTTCTCCCGCACCCGCGGCGAGGAACTGGCCCGCAAGATGCACTGCGGCATGGTCTCCGTCAACGCCGTACTCGCTTTCGCCGCCATGCCCGGCCTCCCCTTCGGCGGCATCGGCGACTCCGGCTTCGGCCGCATCCACGGCGACGACGGCCTCCGCGAATTCGCCACCCCCCAAGCCGTAACCCGCCTCCGCTTCCGCGCCCTCCTCAACCCCATGACCTACGACCGCGGCACCCGCACCGTCCGCCACGTAGTCCGCCTGGCCCGCCTCCTCTACGGCCGCTAACAGCAGCCGACCCACCCCCCCACCCACCCGGCCCACCCCGATGGGTGCAGCCCGCCAGCGCGCATCCGGCGCGGAGCGCCTGGGGCCTTGTCGGCGCCAGCCGATGCCCTGTGTCAGGCGCAGCCTGATGCTGGCGAAGCCAGACCCCCTCCCGCCCCCGATACACAGCGCCCTCCTGCCTCACCCTTGTTTGTCAAGATGGCTTTATCGTCTTGACAACCAAGGGTGAGGCATTGAGACAATCGCGCACCGGGGGCCGGGCTTCGCACTTCCCCCCAACCCCACCCCCGACACCCCCACCCCACCCGATCGAGGCACTTCGACCGTTACGGCAAACGCCCACGTGGGGTACTAATGGCATTCGGTCAGCGACGATCGGAGGGCACGATGAAGAAGATCATCAACGATCCGTCCACTGTGGTCGAGGAGTCCTTGCGGGGGATGGCCTCGGCGCACCCGGACCTCATCAGGGTCCAGCTCGACCCCGCCGTGGTCGTGCGGGCGGACGCCCCGGTGTCGCGCAAGGTCGCCATCATCTCCGGTGGTGGTGCCGGTCACGAGCCCATGCACGGCGGGTTCGTCGGCAAGGGCATGCTCGACGCGGCGTGTCCCGGTCACGTGTTCACCTCGCCCACGCCCGACCAGGTGCAGGCGGCGCTCGCCATGACCGACGGCGGTGTCGGCGCTCTGCTGATCGTGAAGAACTACACCGGTGACGTGCTCAACTTCGAGACCGCGGCCGAGCTGGCCGAGGCGGACGGCGTCGAGGTGCGCACCGTCGTGATCGACGACGACGTGGCGGTGACGGACTCGCTGTACACGGCGGGCAGGCGCGGGGTCGGTGGGACGCTGCTGCTGGAGAAGATCGTCGGTGCGGCGGCCGAGCGCGGGGTCGACCTCGACGGTTGCGAGGCGTTGGCCCGCAAGGTGGTCGCCCAGGTGCGGTCGATGGGGCTGGCGCTGGCGTCGGGCATCGTGCCGCACGCGGGCGTGCCCAGCTTCACCCTGGCCGACGACGAGATCGAGCTCGGCATCGGCATCCACGGCGAGCCGGGCAGGCGCCGGGTGCCGTTGGGGACGGCCGACGAGATGGTCAAGAGCCTGCTGGACCCGATCCTCGAGGACCTGCCGTTCGCCGAGGGCGACCGGGTCCTGCTGTTCACGAACTCGATGGGCGGGACCCCGCTGATCGAGCTGTACTTGGCGCACGGCATCGCGGAGCGGTTGCTGGCGGAACGGGGAGTCGTGGTGGAACGGCGTCTGGTCGGGCCCTTCGTGACCAGTCTGGAGATGCAGGGCATGAGCCTGACCCTGCTGAAGCTGGACGACGAGCTGGTCGACCTGTGGGACGCGCCCGTGCACACCGCGGCGCTGCGCTGGGGGGTCTGACCGTGGTGGCCTGTTCCGCGCACGGGGTGGCGGTCGTCATGCGGGCGGCGAGCCAGGTGCTCGAGGAGCACCGGGTCGAGCTGAGCACGCTCGACCGGGAGATCGGCGACGGCGACCACGGCGAGAACATGAACCGCGGGTTCGGCGCGCTGGTGACCGCGCTGGAGCGGGACGCGCCGGACTCGCCGGGCGGGGTGCTGAAGCTCGCGGCGACCACGTTGATCTCCAAGGTCGGCGGGGCGGCCGGGCCGCTCTACGGCACGGCGTTCCTGCGCGCGGCGACGGCGGTGAAGGACGCCGCCGAGCTGGACGCGGACCTCGTGGCGAAGGCGCTGCGCGCGGCGCTGGACGGCGTGGTCGCCCGCGGCAAGGCAGAGCTGGGCGACAAGACGATGGTGGACGCGCTGCTGCCCGCCGTCCGGGCGGCCGAGGAGGCCGCCGGGCGCGGCGAGGACGTGCCCACCCTGCTCAAGGCGGCCGCCGAGGCGGCGGCCGAGGGCGCGGACTCGACGGTGCTCCTGGTCGCCCGCAAGGGCCGCGCGTCCTACCTGGGCGAACGCAGCGTCGGGCACTTGGATCCGGGTGCGCGCTCGACGTCGCTGCTGCTGCGGACGTTCGCCGACGTGGCGAGCGGGGTCCGGTGACCACGCGGGTCGGCCTGGTCCTCGTCTCGCACAGCAGGCGGTTGGCCGAGGGGGTCGCCGAGCTGGCGGCCCAGATGGCCCCGGACGTCGTCGTGGTCGCCGCGGGCGGTGACGGCGACGGCGGTCTCGGCACGGACTACGCGACCGTCACCGGTGCCGTGGTCGAGGCGGACGCCGGCGCGGGCGTGGTGGTGCTCTACGACCTCGGCAGCGCCAGGATGGTCGCCGACATGGCGGCCGAGGACGCGGAGGACCGCCAGGTGGTCGTCGTCGACGCGCCGATCGTGGAGGGCGCGGTCGCCGCCGCGGTGTCCGCGCAGGGCGGCGCGGGCCTGGCGGTCGTCGCCCAGGCGGCGGTGGGCGCGGCGCCCGGCGCGCCGAACCCGGCGGTCCGGCCGTCGCTGCGGCTGGTGACGAACGCCTCCCGGCTCGACGTGGTGCTGACCAACGAGGTAGGGCTGCACGCCCGGCCGTCCGCGCTGCTGGCGCGCACGGTCGCGGAGCTGGACGCGGACGTCGTGGTGCGGTTCGGCGGCGAGGAGGCCGACGCGAAGAGCGTGCTCGCCCTGATGGGCCTGGGCGCTCCGGAAGGCGCGCGCATCGAGGTCGTGGCCAGCGGCAAGGACGCCGACGAGGCGCTGCGGCGCGTGGAGGAACTGGCGGAGCGCGGATTCGACGAGTGAATCGATGACTTGCTCGATCCCGATGGTGAAGCTCACCCGGTGGGACGGCCGGACCGTGGCATAGTCGCGACAAGTTACCGTTCGGTAGCCGTGGCACGGGAGGTCGTTGTGGCGCGCCAGTTCAGCACGGTCGGAGTGGTCGGACTCGGCACGATGGGTGCCGGTATCGCCGAGGTGCTCGCCCGCACCGGCCTCACCGTGATCGCGGTCGACGTGAACGAAGAGGGCCTGGCCCGCGGGCTCGGCCACCTGGAGCACTCGACGTCGCGGGCGGTGGCGCGCGGCAAGCTCGACGAGGCCGGGAAGGCCGTGCTGCTCGGCCGGATCACCACCACGACGGAGCTGGCCGACCTCGCGGAGTGCGACCTGGTGGTCGAGGCCGTGCCGGAGCGGATGGAGCTCAAGGCCGCCGTGTTCGCCGCGCTGGACGGGATCTGCGGTCCCGACACGGTGTTCGCGTCCAACACGTCGTCGCTGTCGATCACCGAGATCGGCGTGCACACCGGGCGGCCGGGCAAGGTCGTCGGCATGCACTTCTTCAACCCCACGCAGGTGTTGAAGCTGGTGGAGGTCATCCGGTCGGTCGTCACCGAGCCCGAGGTCGTCACCGACGTCGTCGCGCTGGTCGAACAGCTCGGCAAGGCGCCCGTCGTGATCGGCGACCGGGCCGGGTTCATCGCCAACGCGCTGCTGTTCGGCTACCTCAACCACGCCGTGCGGATGTACGAGTCCCGTTACGCCACAAGGGAAGACCTCGACGCGGCCATGCGGTACGGCTGCGGCTACCCGATGGGACCGTTGGCGCTGCTGGACCTCATCGGGCTGGACACCGCCTACGAGATCCTCGACACGATGTACCACCAGTCCCGCAACCGGCTGCACGCCCCGGCGCCGCTGCTCAAGCAGATGATCACCGCCGGGCTGCTGGGCCGCAAGAGCGGCCGCGGCTTCTACACCTACGACGCCCCCGACTCGCCGACCGTCGTGCCCGACGCGCACACCCCCGCCGCCGCGGCCGACGACGACTCGGTGCGCGAGGTGCGCCGGGTCGGCGTGGTCGGCACCGGCACGATGGCGACCGGGATCGTCGAGGTGTTCGCCAAGCGCGGCTACGACGTCGTGCTGCGGGCCCGCACGGCCGACAAGGCCGACGCCGCGCTGGCCAAGGTGCGCAAGTCGTTGGACCGGGCCGTGTCCAAGGGCAAGCTGTCCGATGTGGACGCCGCCGCCGCGCTCGGCCGCGTGAGCACCGCGGTGGAGTTCAAGGACCTGGCCGACTGCGACCTGCTCGTCGAGGCCGTGGCCGAGGACCTGACCGTGAAGAAGGCCGTGTTCCAGGCGCTGGACGAGGTGTGCAAGCCGGGCGCGGTGCTGGCCACCACCACGTCCTCGCTGCCGGTGGTCGAGTGCGCCGCGGCCACCACCAGGCCCGGTGACGTCGTCGGGCTGCACTTCTTCAACCCGGCGCAGGTCATGAAGCTGGTCGAGGTCGTCGACACGATCGCCACCGACGCCGACGTCGTCGCGACGGCCCGCGAGGTGTGCCTCGACCTGGGCAAGGTGCCGGTGCACTGCGGCGACCGGGCCGGGTTCATCGTCAACGCGCTGCTGTTCCCCTACCTCAACGACGCGGTGAAGATGCTGGAGGCGCACTACGCCGACGCCGCCGACATCGACAACGCCATGAAGGTCGGCTGCGGGCTGCCGATGGGGCCGTTCGAGCTGCTCGACGTCGTCGGCCTCGACGTGTCGCTGGCCATCGAGCGCTCGCTGTACCTGGAGTTCCGGGAGGCCGGGTTCGCGCCCGCGCCGCTGCTGGAGCACCTCGTCACCGCGGGCAGGCTGGGGCGCAAGACGGGCAAGGGCTTCCGCGACTACGGCTGAGGGCCGCCGAGCGCGCAGGTACCGTCGTTTGGCATGGTGGTGGGTATGCGGCGCGCGTTGATCTCGCTCTTGGTCGTGGTGCTCGGGCTCACCACAGGATGCGCCTACACGGTGCGCGGAACCCCGGTGGCCGAGCAGCGGCTGGACATAGACTCCCCCTTCTCCACCGACAGCGGCAACGACCCGTCGTCGTCGGTGGACCCCTCGGAGTCCGCGCCGCCGACGACCTCGGGCAGCGGCACGCCCCCGACGTCGTCCTCCGACACGCCCGCGGACCCGGTGTCGAACCTGTGCGGCCTCGTCGGCTGGGGTGACATGCCCTACACCGGCACGGACAAGGCGGGCCCGCCCACCGACCGCGACTACGACCCGACCTACGACCAGTCGTGCAAGTGGCAGACCAAGTCCGGCAGCCTCGACGTCGGCGTGACGCTGCGCTACCGCGCGGGCAAGCCGCTGGCCCTGCAGCAGAACACCGGCGAGTACGACCTCAACGGCCACAAGGTCACCTACCTCGACCGCTCCACCGACGCCGAGGTCCAGCCGTCCTGCGTACTGGTCCTCGACTACGCGGCGGGCGGTCTCGGCATCATCGTCATCGACGGCTCGAACAAGTACGGCCCCATCTGCGACCAGGGCAAGCACCTCGCCGAGGTGCTGCTGTCGAAGGAACCGTAGTCAGCCGCAGCAGCCCCCGCCGCAGCAACCGCCGCCGCCCCCACCACCGGCGGGCGCCGCGGCGTTCCCCGCGAGACCCAGCACGGACAGCAGCTTCACGGTGTCGGTGTGGCCGTCGGGGCACGTCGCCGGGTCGGACGACTCGGCCATCGAGCGGTTGACGTCGAAGGTGGAACCACAGGACTTGCAGCGGAACTCGTAGGTCGGCACCCGCCCATCATCCCCGCCGGGTGGCGGGTCCGACCAGCACCCATCGGTACTCTGGTGCCCCGTGCCCCGCCGCAACCACCCCAAGCGACCCTCGTCGGACGGCGGCGACGACTCCCGCCCGCTGGGTGGCGGCGTCGGCTGGGCCCGCAGCGAGTCGGCACCGGACGGCGAGTGGCTGGTCCGCAACGTCCCCGGTGCGCAGACCACGAAGTTCTACCGGTGTCCCGGTTGCGACCACGAGATCCGCCCCGGCACGCCGCACGTGGTCGCCTGGCCCGCCGCGGACTACGGCTCGGTGGAGGAACGCAGGCACTGGCACCAGGGTTGCTGGAACTCGCGCGGCCGTCGACGGCCCGCTGGACGGTGGTGAACGTGGTCCGCGTCTCGGCCAACACGGTGTTGCCCGCCCGCCGCGAGGACGTGCGGTTGAGGACCGCCGACGGCCTGTCGCTGGTGGGGGAGCTGTCCCTGCCCGCCGACCGCGAGCCGCGCGCCACGCTGGTGCTGCTGCACCCGTTGCCCACGCACGGCGGGATGATGGACTCGCACCTCTACCGCAAGGCCGCCTGGCGGCTGCCCGCGCTGGCGGACCTCGCCGTGCTCCGCTTCAACACCCGCGGCACCGCGAGCGAGGCGGGCCGCAGCGAGGGCGCGTTCGACGACGGGGTGGGGGAGCGGCTGGACGTGGCCGCCGCGCTGGAGTTCGTCGCGACCCGCGGGCTGCCGGACGTCTGGCTGGTCGGCTGGTCGTTCGGGACGGACCTCGCCCTCATGCACGGGTGCCTGCCCGAGGTGCGCGGAGCCGTGCTGATCTCCCCGCCGCTGCGGTGGAGCACCCCGGAACAGCTCGGCGTGTGGGCGGCCTCGCAGAAGCCGGTCGTGTGCCTGGTCCCCGAGTTCGACGACTACCTGAAGCCGGACGAGGCCGAGCGGCGGTTCGGCGTCGTCCCCGCCGCCGAGGTCGTCGCCTTCCCCGGTGCCCGGCACCTGATGGTCGGCCACTCGGAGAAGGTGCTCGACGCCATCGTCGACGCCGTGGCCCCGGAGGTGCGCACGCCGCTGGCCCGCGACTGGGACGGGCCCTGCGAGAAGCGCCAGGTCGTCATCGTCG
Organism: Umezawaea tangerina; assembly: GCF_003002815.1. Classification (GTDB taxonomy): domain Bacteria; phylum Actinomycetota; class Actinomycetes; order Mycobacteriales; family Pseudonocardiaceae; genus Umezawaea; species Umezawaea tangerina. The sequence goes on from NZ_PVTF01000017.1 coordinate 140,326, forward strand.
AGGCGTAGGGACCGCCACCTGCCCCGATGTCAGCGGCGGTTGGCCGCCGGGGTCGGCTTGCTGATCTTCCGCGTCGCCTCGTCGGGGCTCACGACGGGCTCCGCGTCCGCGGGCTTGGCGTCCGCGGGCTTGGCCAGGTCGACGGTCTCGCCCACCGGCGCGGCGATCTCCGTCTTGGCCTCGGCCTGCTTGGCGTCCACCGGCTTCGGCTGCTCCACCGGCTTCGCCTGCCCCGCAGGCTTGGGCTGTTCCGCGGGCTTCGCCTGCGCGGGCGCCGTCGGAACGGGTGCGGCCTGGGCCTCCGCCTTGGCCGCGGCATGCTCCTTCTCCACGTCCAGCGGGTCCAGCAGCGGCGCGATGTCCTGGAGCGCGGTGCGCGCGCTGCGGAGCTGCTGCGCCAAGCCGTTGCGCAGCTGCGCCAACGCCTCGACCTGCTTCCCCGCCTGCGTCACGCGGCGGTTGGCCTCCTCGGTGGCCTCCCGGACCCGGCGGTGCGCCTCGTCCGTGGCCTCCTGCACCCGTGCGGTCGCCTCGGAGATCGAGTCGTGCCGACGCCGGTTCGCCTCCTCGGTCGCCTCCCGCACCAGCCGCTGCGCCTCGGCGTTGCTGGCGGCCTGCTCCTGGGAGATCTGCGCCCGGATCCGGGCCGACTCCTCCTGGGACTCCCGCAGCCGCCGGTCCGCCTCGGCCTTGCTGGCGGCCTCCTGCTCGGCGAGCGTGCTCATCGCCTCGACCCGGCGGGCGGCCATGGCGATCTCGAAGTCCTCCTCGACCGTCAACCGCCGCTTCTCCGCCTCCTCGACCACGACGGCCGCGGCCTTGGCCGCCTCCGCGGTGATCTTCTCGGCGTCGGCCTGCGCCTTCTCCAGCACGCCGCGGTGCTCGGCCTCCAGGTCGGCGCGCCGCTGGTCGAGCTCGGCGATCAGCTTCTCGTAGCGGGTGCGCAGCACCCCGGCCTCGCCCTCGGCCTTGGTGCGGATGTGCCCGCCCTCGGCCTCGGCGCGCGCCTTGATCTCGTTCGCCTCTTCCTGGGCGAGGCGCAGCATGCGCTGCAACCGCTCGCTCAGGCCTTCCAGCGTGCTCGGCGGCATGGAGAGCCGGTCGACCTGGCCGCGCAGCTCGGCCATCTCGGAGCGGGCGGCCTCGAGCTGGCGGGCCAGGTCGTTGGTCTGGGAGACCGCGGCGTCGCGGTCGGCGGCAAGCAGTCGGAGGTCCGAGTCGAGCCGCTCGAGGTGGTCCTCGACCTGGCCCTTGTCGTACCCGCGCTTGGCGATGTCGAAGCCGGATCCCAGCGGGACGAGGTCACGATCGTCGGCGAGGCCCATGGCACCACGCTACCCGTTGGGGGGCCTCGCCCGTCACCCCGACATGGTCTTGCTTACACGCCGCGGAACCGGTTGATGTGCGGCAAATGCGCCGCTCGCAGCTCGTGGTCGCGCACGCCGAGGCCTTCGGCGGGCGCGAGGCACAGCACGCCGACCTTGCCCTGGTGGGCGTTGCGGTGCACGTCGTGCGCGGCTTGTCCGGTTTCCTCCAACGAGTACACCTTGGACACCGTGGGGTGGATCTTCCCCTTGGCGACCAAGCGGTTCGCCTCCCAGGCCTCGCGGTAGTTCGCGAAGTGCGAGCCGACGATCCGCTTGAGGCTCATCCACAGGTACCGGTTGTCGTACTGGTGCAGGAACCCGCTCGTCGAGGCGCAGGTGACGATCGTGCCGCCCTTGCGCGCCACGAACACGCTGGCGCCGAACGTCTCGCGGCCGGGGTGCTCGAACACGATGTCCGGGTCGTCGCCGCCGGTCAGCTCGCGGATCCGCGAGCCGAACCGCTTCCACTCCTTGGGGTCCTGCTCGTGCTCGTCCTTCCAGAACCGGTAGCCCTCGGCGCTGCGGTCGATGATCAGCTCCGCGCCCATCGACCGCACCAGCTCCGCCTTCTCCGGGCTGGACACGACGCAGATCGGCGTCGCGCCGCCGTTGAGCGCGAACTGCGTGGCGTAGGAGCCGAGCCCGCCGGACGCGCCCCAGATCAGCACGGTGTCGCCCTGCTTCATGTTCGCGCCGTTGGCGGACACCAGCTGCCGGTACGCGGTCGAGTTGACCAGGCCGGGGGAGGCGGCCTCCTCCCAGGTGAGGTGGTCGGGCATCGGCATGAGCTGGTTGGACTTCACCAGCGCCAGCTCGGCCAGGCCGCCGAAGTTCGTCTCGAAGCCCCAGATCCGCTGCTCCGGGTCCAGCATCGTGTCGTTGTGCCCGTCGGCGTGCTCCAGCTGCACGTCCAGGCAGTGCGCGACCACGCGGTCGCCGGGCTTCCAGGCGTTCACGCCGGGGCCGGTGCGCAGCACGACGCCCGCCAGGTCGGAGCCGACCACGTGGTAGGGCAGGTCGTGCTTCAGCGCCAGCGGCGAGGACTTGCCGTACCGCTTGAGGAACCCGAACGTCGACATCGGCTCGAAGATCGACGTCCACACGGTGTTGTAGTTGATCGCGCTGGCCATCACGGCCACGAGCGCCTCGCCGGGGCCGAGCTCCGGGGTCGGCACGTCGTCGAGGTGCAGCGACTTGCGCGGGTCCTTGTCCTTGGTGGCGACGCCGTCGAACATCGCGGTGTCCTCCTCGTGCACCGTGACGCCGCGGTAGCTCTCGGGCACGGGAAGGGTCGCGATGGCGTCGAGCTCGTCGGCCAGGATCGCGTCGAGGATCTTCTGCACGGCGTGTCCTCCCATGTGAGGAGTATCGGGCTGAGGAGCGGAAGTCGCTGGGTGCGGGACGTTACCGACGAGTAACCGATTCAGATCGGGCGATGTGAGGCAGGGCACGGAAAGTAATGTTGACCGGGCGGCCAATCAAGGCGGAGCATCGGAGGTGTCCCTGAAGGACGTGGAGGTTTGGCCATGGACAAGGCTTGGACGAGGTGGCAGGACTGGGCCGAGGTCGTGCTGGGCGTCGTGGTGCTGCTGACCCCGACGGTCGCGGACACGACGACGGGCGCGATGTGGACGATGATCGTGCTCGGCGCGCTGATCGCGATCGACGGACTGGTGTCGCTCGCGGCTCCCGCGGTGGTGTACGGCGAGTGGTTCCAGATCGTGCTGGGAGCGCTGCTGTTCATCTCGCCGTGGGTGATCGGCTACAGCGACCTGACCGGCGCCGCGTGGACGTCGTGGGTCGCCGGGGTGCTCACCGCCGCGGCGGGCGCGGTCGCGCTGCCCGCGGCGAACGCGGCGCACTCGGGGCTGGCGGGCCAGCACTGAGCGGTCGACGACCATCCGGGCCCACAACCCAGCGGTTGTGGGCCCCTTCGCGGGTGAGGAGCCCTTCATGGCCGAGGACGAGTCGGCGCGCGAGCGCATCCTGGTGGCCGCCGGGGAGCTGTTCGCCGAGGCGGGCTTCGACGCCACGCCCACGTCGCGCGTCGCGGAGCGCGCGGGCGTGCCCAAGGGCCTGGTGCACTACTACTTCCGCCGCAAACCCGACCTGCTCACCGCGCTGGTGCCGCGCCTGCCGGACGCGGCCGTCGACCTCGACGACGTCGTCGTCCCCGGCGACGTCGCGGCCAGCCTGGCGAGGCTGGTGGCGGTGCTGGACGCCCGGATCGAGGCGTCCCCGCTGCTCTCGCACCTGCTGTGGCGCGAGGCGGACACCCACCCGGACGTGCGCGACGCGCTGCACGAGCGGCACCGCGTGCTGGCGGGCCAGGTCCGCGCGGTCATCGTCGCCGCGGCGGGCCCGGCGGCGGCCGACCGGGACGTCGACAGCGCCGCCGCGCTGGTGGCGCTGGCCGTGAGCTACCGGCACTCGGTGGCCCGGCACAACCCGGACGCGGACCGGTTGATGGACCGCGAGCTGGCGTTCGTGGCTAGTGCGCTCGGCTAGCCGGTTCGACGAGCTCGATCAGCACGCCGCCCGCGTCCTTCGGGTGCACGAAGTTCACCCGGCTGTCGGAGGTCCCCCGGCGGGCCTGCTCGTACAGCAGCCGCAGACCCTTGCCGCGCAGGGCCTCCGCGGCGGCGTCCACATCGGACACCCGGTAGGCCAGCTGCTGCAAGCCGGGACCGGAGCGGTTGATGAACTTGGCGATCGTCGACGTCTCGTCCAGCGGCGCGAGCAGCTGCACGGCCGGGCCGGTGCCGTCGTCACCGGGCGCGCGCAGCATGGCCTCGCGGACGCCCTGGTCCTCGTTCACCTCGCTGTGCGCGACCTCGAGGCCGAAGTTGTCGCGGTAGAACGCGATCGCGACGTCGAGGTCCGGCACCGCGATGCCGACGTGGTCGATGGCGGTGACGAGACCGCTGAGTGCTTCCTGCATCGGGCCAGACTAGTGACGGAATCGGTGCAGGGGCAGTTGTGCGACGCCTCACAGGGGTACCGATCGGTAACCCTGGGTATCGTGCGAAGTTAACGTCCGCTCACCGCCTGGAGGCTGTTGTGTCCGGTTCCGTCATCGTCGCCGGTGCCCGTACCCCGATGGGCAGGCTGCTCGGGCAGCTCAAGGACTTCACCGGCGCGCAGCTCGGCGGGGTCGCGATCAAGGCGGCGCTCGAACGGGCCGGTGTCGCCCCGGAGCAGGTGCAGTACGTGATCATGGGCCAGGTGCTGACCGCGGGCGCGGGCCAGATCCCGGCCCGGCAGGCCGCGGTGGCCGCGGGCATCCCGATGACCGTGCCCGCGCTGACCGTCAACAAGGTGTGCCTCTCCGGCGTGGACGCCATCGCGCTGGCCGACCAGCTGATCCGCGCGGGCGAGTTCGACATCGTCGTGGCGGGCGGCCAGGAGTCGATGACGCAGGCGCCGCACCTGCTGCAGAAGTCGCGCGGCGGCTTCAAGTACGGCGACGTGACCATGCTCGACCACATGGCCAACGACGGCCTGTTCTGCGCGTTCGACCAGGTCGCGATGGGCGCGTCGACGGAGAAGTACAACAGCCGCTACGAGCTGACCCGCGAGCAGCAGGACGCGTTCGCCGCCCGCTCGCACCAGCGCGCCGCCGCCGCGATCGAGAAGGGCCTGTTCGCCGAGGAGATCGCGCCGGTGAGCATCCCGCAGCGCAAGGGCGAGCCGGTCCTGGTGAGCACCGACGAGGGCGTGCGGCCGGACACCAGCGTGGAGACGCTGGGCAAGCTGCGTCCCGCGTTCGCCGCCGACGGCACCATCACCGCCGGTTCCGCCTCGCCGATCTCCGACGGCGCGGCCGCGGTGGTCGTGATGAGCAAGGCCAAGGCCGAGGAGCTGGGGCTGAGCTGGATCGCCGAGATCGGCGCGCACGGCGTCGTGGCCGGTCCGGACGCGAGCCTGCACGAGCAGCCGTCCAACGCGATCAAGGCCGCCTGCGCCAAGGAGGGCATCGACCCCGCCGACCTGGACCTCATCGAGATCAACGAGGCGTTCGCCGCGGTCGGCATCGTGTCCGCGCGGCAGCTCGGCGTGTCCGAGGACAAGGTCAACGTGAACGGCGGCGCCATCGCGCTCGGGCACCCGATCGGCATGTCCGGGGCCCGCATCGCGCTGCACCTGGCGCTGGAGCTGCGGCGCCGCGGTGGCGGTGTCGGCGTGGCGGCGCTGTGCGGTGGTGGTGGTCAGGGCGACGCGCTCGTCGTGCGGGTGCCTAAGGTCTGAGGTGTGACGCGGACTGTTGAGGTATCCGACCTGGTCGACCGCGCGCGGGATGGGCAGCCGCGCGCGGTCGCGAGGCTGATCTCGCTCGTGGAGGACGCCAGTCCGCACCTGCGCGAGGTCGCCGAGATCCTGGCCCCCCTGACCGGGCGGGCCCGTGTGATCGGCCTGACCGGTCCGCCGGGTGTCGGCAAGTCGACTTCCACGTCGGTGCTGGTCGCCGCGTACCGCAAGCAGGGCAAGCGGGTCGGCGTGCTCGCCGTCGACCCGTCCTCCCCGTTCTCCGGCGGCGCGCTGCTCGGCGACCGGGTCCGCATGCAGGACCACGCCACCGACCCCGGTGTCTTCATCCGCTCCATGGCCACCCGCGGCCACCTCGGCGGCCTGTCCTGGGCCACCCCGCAGGCGCTGCGCGTCCTCGACGCCGCCGGCTTCGACATCGTCCTCGTCGAGACCGTCGGTGTCGGCCAGTCCGAGGTCGAGGTCGTGTCGCTCGCCGACACCACCCTCGTGCTGCTGGCTCCGGGGATGGGCGACGGCATCCAGGCCGCCAAGGCGGGCATCCTGGAGGTCGCGGACGTCTTCGTGGTCAACAAGGCCGACCGCGACGGCGCCGACGCCACCGCCCGCGACCTCAAGTACATGATCTCCCTCGGCCGCCGCGACCGCGAGGGCCCCTCCTGGCGACCGCCGATCGTGAAGACCGTCGCCGCCAAGGGCCAGGGTGTCGACGAGGTCGTCGCGGCCGTCGACGGCCACCACGCCTGGATGGCCGAGCACGGCGAGCTGGAACGCCGCCGCGCCCACCGCGCCGCCAGCGAGATCGAGGCCATCGCCGTCGCCCGCGTCCGCTCCGGTTTCGGCGACCCGCGCGGCGGCGCGGCCCTCGAACAGCTCGCGAAGCGGGTCGTCATCGGAGAACTTGATCCCTATGCTGCCGCTGATCACCTGATCGAAGGACTCCAGTCCTGAGGCGGGCCTTCCGCCTCTAGGCAACGGTGGGTGAACGGCCGACCGTGGGTGTCCCCCCGCGCTCATCCCCCGAGAGAGGTGCGAACGTGGACTCCGCAGACGTGGATTCCGCCGGCTTCGAAGTGCTCTCCCGCCAGGACTGCCTCGGACTCCTCGCCTCGGTCGCCATCGGCAGGCTCGTCTTCACCAACCGCGCCCTCCCCGCGATCCAACCCGTCGCCTTCACCCTCCACGACGAAGACGTGGTGATCCGCCTCCCCGAAGGCAGCACCGCCCTGGCCGCCGGCAACGCCGTCGTCGCCTTCGAGATCGACAACGTCTCCCACGACATGCGCGAAGGCTGGACCGTCACCGTCGTAGGCCACGCCCACGAAGTACGCGACCCCGACCAGCTCACCCGCCTAGCCGCCTTACAACTGCCGTCCCACGGCAAAAGCCCCACAGACCACTACCTGATCATCACCGTCGAAGTGGTGAACGGCACCCGCATCCCCCACCCCCGCCAGGGCTGAAGCAAAGCCGGCCAGCCACCCACCACCCACCCACCCCCGCCCCGTTGGGCGCAGCCCGCCAGCGCGCATCCGGCGCGCAGCGCCTGGGGCCTTGTCGGCGCCAGCCGATGCCTTGTCCGCCGCGAAGCGCGGATGCCCCGTCCAACGGCGAAGCCGAGGATGCTTTGTCCAACGGCGGAGCCGAGGATGCCTTGTCGAGCGCAGCTCGATGCTGGCGAAGCCAGACTCCCCCTCTGCCCCCGATCCACAGCGCCCTCCTGCCCGATCTTCGTTGTCAAGACAGCTTTATCGTCTTGACAACGAAGATCGGGCATTGAGACAATCGCGCGCCGGGGGCTGGGCTTCCCACTTGGTGACTACGACGCAACCGATGCCCAGACTTCCCCGGACCCGAACCCCCACTACGCCGTCCGAGCACCATCCCCTCCCGCCGACTACGGAGAGCAGTTACCCTCGTCCACGTCCCCACGAAAGGGATGGTCACGTGGTCGGTTCGGGCGGTTCGGACGCGCACGCGCTGCGACTAGACACCCTCCTGCGCCAACTCGCCGAGCGCACGCCGGAGGCCCTGGTCTCCCAGGAGCGCCTGCACCGGCTCCTCGACGCCCTCGTCTCCCTGTCCAGCGACCTCTCCCTCCCCGACGTCCTGCGCCGCGTGGTCGACTCCTCCTGCTCCCTCGCCGACGCCGACCACGCCTCCCTCACCGTCATCAGCCCCGACCGCCGCCTCCTCGAGTACACCCACACGAAAGACACCCACACGAAGAACACCAACAGCACCCCGCACGCCGAGACGGACACCGACACCCTCACCCTCGACGTCCACGTCAAGGGCTCCCCCTTCGGCACCCTCCGCCTCTCCCGCCACGCGACCCGCACCCCCTTCACCCCCGTCGACACCGAACTCGTCACCGCCATCGCCCACGCCGCCGGCATCGCGATCGAGAACTCCCGCCGCTACGAGCAGACCCGCCAGCGCGAGGTGTGGCACCGCGCCTCGAACGAGGTCACCAGCGCCCTCCTCACCGGCATCTCCGGTCGCGAGGCCCTGAACCAGGTGGCCGAGCAGGCCCGTGGGGCCGCCGACGGGATCGTGGCCGCGCTGGTGCTCCCGGACGCCCGCGGCGACCTCGTGCTGGAGGTGGTGGACGGGGCTCTCGGCAGGCACGCGCACGGTTACGCGGTCCCGACCAACGCCGTCGTCTGGGAGGTCTTCTCCGAGGGGCGCGGCAGGGTCGTGGACAACGCCGTCCAGGACGGCCCGTGGCCGCTGGACGTGGATCCCCGCCTGGTCGAGGACTTCTCCCAGGTGGGGCCGATGGTCCTGGTGCCGATGGCCGCGGGCGACCGCGTGCTGGGCGTCCTGATGGTGGCCCGGCAGACCGGTCACCACCCCTTCGACGCCGCCGACGTGGAGCTGGTGGAGTCGTTCGCCTCCCAGGCCGCGCTCGTGCTGGAGTTCACGCGCGTCCAGGAGGACAGCAGGCGGCTGGCGATCCTGGAGGACCGCGACCGCATCGCCCGCGACCTGCACGACCTCGTGATCCAACGGTTGTTCGGACTGGGGCTGGGGTTGCAGGGCCTCAACGGCACGGTCGACCAGCCGGTCGTGGCGGCCAGGTTGGGCGGGTTCATCGAGGAGGTGGACCACACGATCCGCGAGATCCGGCGCACCATCTTCTCCCTGCACGAGCCGCCCAGCGGCGGCATCAGCCTGCGGGGGCAGCTGCTGCGCGCGGTGCGGGAGTCCGCGCGGCTGCTGGGGTTCGAGCCCAAGGTCGCGCTGGACGGCCCGCTCGACTCGGTCGTGCCGGACCAGGTGCGCCCCGACCTGCTGGCCAGCCTGCGGGAGGCGCTCGCCAACGCCGCCCGGCACGCGGGCGCGACGTCCGTGTCGGTCTCCGTCGCCGTGGACCGCGCGGCGACCAGGGTGGAGCTCGTGGTGCGGGACAACGGGAAGGGCCTGCCCGAACGGCAGGTCCGGCACAGCGGTGGGCTCGTCAACATGTCCGCGCGCGCCGACCGGTGGTCCGGCCGGTGCGACGTGGAGTCCGAACCCGGCCAGGGCGTGTCCGTCGTGTGGTCGGTGCCGTTGGTGCAGCAGTACGACCAAGGCCAGGAGGGCCCATGACGATCACCGTGCTGCTGGTGGACGATCACGAGATCGTGCGCCGCGGCCTCCAGCAGCTGCTCGCGGTGGAGGCCGACATCACCGTCGTCGGCGAGGCGGACACCGCCGCGGCCGCGATCGCGCTCGCGCCGGTGCTGAAGCCGGACGTCGTGATCATCGACGTGCGGCTGCCGGACGGCAACGGGGTGACGGTGTGCCGCGAGATCCGCTCGACGGCGCAGCCGCCGCCCGCGTGCCTGATGCTCACCTCGTACTCCGACGACGAGGCGCTGTTCGGCGCGATCATGGCGGGCGCGGCCGGGTACATGCTCAAGCAGGTGTCCGGCAACGACCTGGTCGCCGCCGTGCGCACGCTGGCGGCGGGCGGGTCGCTGCTGCACGCGGGCGTGACCGCGACCGTGCTGCAACGGCTGCGCAGCGGGCCGGAGGAGGACCCGCGCTACGCGACGCTGAGCCCGCAGGAGCGGCGGATCCTGGACCTGATCGCCGAGGGGCTGACGAACCGGCAGATCGCGCACCGGCTGTACCTGGCCGAGAAGACGGTCAAGAACTACGTGTCGTCGCTGCTGCACAAGCTCGGTTTCGACCGCCGGACCGAGGCGGGCGTGTACGCCGCACGAAGGCGTGACAGCGGGTCGAGTCCGGCGATCTAGTTACGATTGACATGTCAACCTGGGTACGGTGGCCGTGGATCACCATCGCTCATCCCGGGGGACTGACATGGACTCTGATCACTCGAACCTCACCCGTCGCGGCCTGCTCCGCGGGGCGGCCGTGCTCGGCGGTGCCGCGTTCGTCGGCGTGCCCGACGCGACGTCCACCCCGGCGTCGGCCAGCGCGTCCGCCGTCGAGGAGGCGGGCGGCCACCGCTTCACCGCCCGCGAGGGCACCGGTATCGCTCCCGCCCTCTCGCCCGACGGCAAGCTGGTCGCGATCGACCTCTACACCGCGATCTGGGTGCTGCCCTCGGGCGGCGGCCGGGCCCGCAGGCTCACCGACGTGGAGCAGGACGCCACCCGGCCGCACTTCTCGCCGGACTCGAAGACCGTGGTGTTCCAGTCCTACCGGGACGGCAACTTCCACCTGTGGACCATCGGGGTCGACGGCCGCGGCCTGCGCCAGCTGACCACCGGTCTCAACGACCACCGCGAGCCGCGGTTCTCGCCGGACGGCACGAAGCTGGTGTTCACCAGCGACGTCGGCGGCAGCTACAACCTGTGGCTGCACGACCTGGCCACCGGCAGGCAGACCCAGCTGACCAGCACCGACTCCGACGAGGGCGAGCCGAACTGGTCGCCCGACGGCACCCGCGTGGTGTGCACGGTCGACGGCACCGCGATCGACGCCGTCGACCTCGCGGGCGGCAGGCAGCGGCTCGTCGAGCCGGTCGCCGACACCCGGCTGCTCGGGCCGGGCTTCGCGGCCGACGGCAGGCTGAGCTACACGAGGCTGCGCGGCGCGAAGACCGACCTCGTGGTCGACGGCCGGGTCGTGACGCGGGACGAGGACCTGTTCTGCTTCCCGGTCGAGTGGGTGTCGGCGAGCACGGTCCTCTACACCGCCGACGGCGGCCTGCGCACCCGCGACCTGACCACCGGCGCGAAGTCCGCGGTGCCGTTCGACGCGACCGTCGAGTACCGGCCGCACGAGAACCGGCGCGCGAAGCGGGACGTGTCCTCGCGCGCGGAGCACGCCGTGAAGGGGATCGCGGGCCCGGTGCTGTCGCCGGACGCGAAGACCGTGGCGTTCCGGGCGCTCAACGCGCTGTGGCTGCTGCCCGTCGGCGGTCGGCCGCGCAAGGTCGTGGACGACGGGTACTTCAACTCCGACCCCGACTGGCACCCCGACGGCACCGCCCTGGTGTACGCGAGCGACCGCGGCGGCACGGCCGCCCTGTGGCGCCACGACGTGGCCTCCGGCGCGGACACCCGGCTGACCGCGCTGGCGGGCGCGCAGGTCACGCCGCGCTGGGCGCCGGACGGCAACCGGATCGCCTACCAGGACGCCGACGGCGCGACCTGGGTCTACGACGTCGCCGCCGCGACCACCCGGCAGGTGCTGCCCGCGCTGTTCCAGCCCGGCCGCCCGACCTGGTCGGCCGACGGCAGGACCTTGGCGCTGGCGGCCGTGAAGCCGTTCTCGAAGCGGTTCCGCGAGGGCACGAGCCAGGTCCTGCTGGTCGGCCTGGACGACGGGAGCGTCCGCTACGTCGAGCCGATGCCCTACCGGTCGCTGTCGACCAGGGGCGACGACGGCCCGGTGTGGTCGCCGGACGGCAGGTGGATCGCGTTCGTGGTCGAGAGCGTCGTCTGGGTCGTGCCGGTCGACGCGCGCGGCACGTTCACCGGCGAGCCCCGGCAGCTGACCCGCGAGGCGAGCGACGCGCCGTCGTGGAGCGGCGACTCGAAGTCGTTGCTGTACCTGAACAACGGCAGGCTGAAGCTGATCGGCCTCGACGGCGGCCGCGCGCGGACCGTCGAGCTCCCGCTGACCTGGACCCGGTCCCGCCCGCGCGGCCGCACCGTCATCCGGGCGGGCGCGCTGTGGGACGGCAAGAGCGGTTCCCTGCGCCGCGACGTCGACGTCGTCGTCGAGGGCGACAGGATCGCGGCCGTGCACGACCGCCGCGAATGGGCGGCGGGGACGACCGTCGTGGACGCCTCCGGGCTCACGCTGATGCCCGGCCTGATCGACGCCCACAACCACTGGCACCTGCGCGGACGGCAGTGGGGCGCACGGCAGGGCAGGCTCTGGCTGTCCTACGGCATCACCACCACCCGGTCACCCGGCGACCCGGCCTACCAGATGCTGGAGACCAGGGAGGCGCTCGACTCGGGCGCACTGCTGGGACCGCGCTACCTCGCCACCGGCGAAGCCGTCGACGGCAGCCGGGTCTACTACAACTTCATGCGCCCCACGACCAGCGAGGCCCAGCTGGCGCTGGAGCTCTCCAGGGCCGTGGAGCTGGACTACGACCTGATCAAGACCTACGTGCGGCTCCCCGTCGCCTCGCAGCGCAAAGTGGTGGAGATGGCCCACCGCAAGGGGATGCCGCTCAGCTCGCACTACCTGTACCCGGCGGTGGCGGTCGGCATGGACGGCATGGAGCACACCGGTGCCACGAACCGGCTGGGCTACTCGCACACCACGAGCAGGCTGGGGCGCACCTACCGGGAGACGACGGGGCTGTTCGCGGCATCCGGGATGTCGGTGACACCCACGCTGTTCAACTCGGCGATCCTCTACCGCGAAGACCGGTCGCTGTTCGAAGACCCGCGGACGAAAGCGCTGCTGCCGCCCTGGGAGTACGCGAAGCTGGCGGCGAAGGTGGCGGACGCGGGCCGGGAGACACCGACGAACGAACAGGTGGCGGCGGCGCTGCAGGGGAACGTCGCGATGCTGCTGGCCGTGCACCGCGGGGGAGGGTTCGTGATCTCCGGGACGGACTCGCCGCTGGACGACGTGGCGTTGAGCCTGCACCAGAACCTGCGGGCGATGGTCCGGTACGGGTTCACGCCGCTGGAGGCGCTGACGACCGCTACGCGGAATCCCGCGCGGTGGTTGGGGTTGGGGGAGCGGTTGGGGACGGTGGAGGCGGGGAGGTTGGCGGACCTGATCGCTGTGGAGGGGGATCCGTTGAGGGACATCAGGGCTGTGGCGGCGGTGAGGGTTGTTGTGGTGAACGGGGTTGTGCATCGGGTGGAGGAGTTGGCCGGGGGGTTCGGGGGTGGGGTTAAGGCTGCTGGGGTTGGTGGGGTGACTGGGGTGACTGGGGTGGCGTATGGGAGTGCGGATCCTGGGTTGTTCTGGTGGCATGGGGAGTCGGAGTCGGATGTGCATTACTGCCATTGATGCAGTGCTGTTGATGCAGTGCTGTTGATGTGAGCTGCCGTTAGGAGTGGGGTTGGGGAAGGGGGAAGCCCGGCCCCCGGCGCGCGATTGTCTCAATGCCCGATCTTCGTTGTCAAGACGATAAAGCTGTCTTGACAACGAAGATCGGGCAGGAGGGCGCTGTGGATCGGGGGCAGAGGGGGAGTCTGGCTTCGCCAGCATCAGGCTGCGCCTGACCAAGCATCCTCGGCTTCGCCGTTGGACAAGGCATCCGCGCTGCGCGGCGGACAGGGCATCCTTGCTGCGCGGCGGACAAGGCCCCAGGCGCTTCGCGCCGGATGCGCGCTGGCGGGCTGCGCCCATCGGGGTGGGGTTGGTTGGGTTGGGTTGTTTTTGTTGTTTTTGTTGGTCAGTTGAGCAGGTGTGCGTATTTCTGGAGTGGGTCGCCCACGGGGTGGGTGGTTTGGGTTGTCAGTCCTGTTGTTGGTTCTGGGATTGGGGTGCCTGGGCAGGTCAGGTCGTGTTGGGGGGTTTTGCCGTCGATGATGAAGGATTCGACGATGGTGTCGACGCAGGTGTTGCCGAAGGCGTAGATGCCGTGGTCGCCCTCGTCGGTGACGGTGAGCAGGCGGGAGCCTGCGAATCGTTGGTGGGCGCGTTGGGCGCCTTCCAGCGGGGTGGCGGGGTCGCGGACGGATTGCACCATGAGGATCGGGGGGACGCCGTGGCCGGTGGGGGGTTTGAGTTGTAGGGGTGGGCGGTGCCAGAAGGCGCAGGGGGCGGCTAGTTGGTAGTAGCCGACAAGGGGGTAGAGCGCGCCCTGGCGGGCGGATTCGCGGGTGAGGTAGGCGCGGTCGCCGTGGAACGGGGTGTCGTTGCAGATGACGGAGTAGAGGGTGGCGTTGGGGGCGTCGGGGAAGCGGCCGAGGGTGGTGGACGACGTGGTGAGGGCTGGTTGGTCGACGAGTTGGCGGATTGCCGAGAGCTGTTCGGCGCCGGTCTGGAAGGACGTCTTCGAGTACTGCACCCGGACGAGGAACAGGTCCAGGAGCATCGCGGTCAGCTGTGAGCCGTCACCCAGCGGGAGCGGGTTCGCGGCCAGCCTCGCCCGTGCGTACTCGTAGTTCTGCCTGACGGTCTCGCCGGTCGTGCCGAGGTGGTACAGGTCGTCGTGACGTGCCACCCACGGCAGGAAGTCGGTGCGGAAGCGGCGTTCGAAGGCGTAGCCGAAGGACTCGAAGACGGTCTGGAACGTCGAGGTGAACTCGGCGTTCGAGTCGATCACGAACTTGTCCACGCGCTGCGGGAAGTAGGTCGCGTAGTAGGCGCCGAGCCAGCTGCCGCCGGAGTAGCCGACCCAGTTGACCTTGTCGCGGCCGAGCAGGTGCCGCAGCAGGTCGAGGTCGCGGACGGTCTGCTCGGTGTTGACGACCTCGCCGAACTCGCCCGAGCTGGCCTGGCAGGCCCGCGCCTGCTGCTCGGCGTTGTCGTTGAGCTGCTTGAGGTTGGCCCTGCTCCGGTCGCGCGGGTCGGCCAGCGTGCTCCAGTCGTACCCGCCGCAGGTGACGTTGGAGCTCTCCCCGGTGCCGCGCACGTCGATCCCGATGACCTCCATGCTCGCCAGCAGCTTGGGCTGCCCGAGGAACAGCAGCGGCATCGTCCGGCCCGGACCGCCCGGTCCACCGGGGTTGGTCAGGACGCTGCCCCTGGCCTCGCCGCCCACCGGCCGGAGCCTGCTCACGGCGATCGTGATGTCGGTCCGCGCACCGGTCCGGCGCCAGTCCCTCGGCACCTGGTAGGTGCCGCACTCCAGGCGTTCGCCGCCGGGTGGCAGCCCCTCCGGCGGGTTGGCCGGGTCGAAGCAGGGTTTCCACTCGATCCGCTGGTCCAGGTACCGGTCGGGCACCCTGGCCTCCTGCGCCTGCGCGGGCAGTCCCCCGCCCAGCAGCGCGCCGACCACGGCCATCACCATCAGTGGTGTTTTTCGCATCCATCCCCCTCAGAACGTGCGAGCCCCCACCTCATCGCCGCGGTGAGGTCCGCCACAACGGTCGAAAGTCGACACCTGGTGGATCGGAAGGACTACGCCATTTCCCGGCCGACGACCTGGGCAGCCCAGCCGCGGGTAAGTACTGTCGTGGGGTGGGGATCTTCCGAAGAAAGCGCCCGGTGGCGGTCGCCCGCGAAGTGGTCCGGGATCACACCTACGACGACCCGATCGTCGACATCGCGGCCGAGGAGATGGACGCGGGCCACCTGCGCGCGGCCACGACCGTGCTCGCCGAGTGCCGCGACCAGCCGGAGCTGCGCGCGTTGCGGCTCGAGGTGCTGCGCGACCACGCCGTCGGCCACGCCGACGAGCTGCTGGAGCTCGCCAAGGGCAACACCGACCCCGACCTGTGGCTGCTGGCGGGAGCGTCGTTCATCGGCGAGGCGTGGGCCGTGCGCGGCACCGGCCGGGCCGAGGACATCGGCGAGGACCGGTTCAAGATGTTCTTCGCGACCCTGCGCAAGGCCGTGTCGCCGCTGCACGAGGCAGCGAACCTGCTGGAGCGCGACGCCGTGCCGTGGGCGCAGCTCCAGACCACCGGCATGGGGCTCCAGGTCGACCGGGGCCAGAAGGACGAGGTGTGGCGCGAGATCGTCGCGCGCTGCCCGACGCTGTACCCGGCGCACTGGGTGCGCGCGCAGATCCTGGCCCCCAAGTGGGGCGGGTCGACCGAGGAGATGATGGCGTTCGCCAAGGGCAGCGTGGACGCGGCCGCCCCCGGTGACCCGGTGGTCGCCATGTTGCCGCTGGCGCACTTCGAGGTGTTCCTGGAGAAGTTCGCCGAGGCCGTGCAGTCGCGCAGCGCGCTGAAGGTGGCGTCGCTGAAGATGCGGTACTTCGGCAAGGTCCACGAGGAGATCGCCGAGGCGGCGGACAAGTGGGCCATCGCCGTCCCGCGCGCCCACCCGCGGGCGTTGCAGGCGCACAACCTGTTCGCGGCCGCCTTCGCCCTGGCCGACGACGGCCCGCGCGCCAAGCGCCACCTGCTCGGCATGCGCGACCACGTGCACGACATCCCGTGGACCTACGTCGCCTACCTGGCCTCCGACGTGGAGAAGGAGTACTCGGAGCTGGCGAACAAGTACCTCTAGCTCGTCGCCCAGGTCGCCTCGGCCGGGTCGTCGGTGAGGGTGAACGCGAGCGTCGCGCCGGACCGGAGGGTCTCGACGTCGACCCACGCCTCGTCGCGGTCGGTGCCGTCCACGGTCAGGGCGCGCACGTACTGCAGCCGCGTCGGGTCCGCCCCCGGCGCCCGCACCTCCAGGTCGGCACCCGGCAGGTGGAGCACCGCGCGGGCGTAGCGGGGCGCGTGCAGCACGAACCGGCCGGTCCCCGGCACGACCGGGTACAGGCCGAGGGCGCTGAGCACGTACCAGGCGGACATCTGGCCGAGGTCGTCGTTGCCGGTGACGCCCGCGGGGCCGTCGACGAACAGGGTGTGGGCCGCGCGCACCACGGCCGAGGTCTTCCACGGCCTGCCGATGAGCGCGTACATCCACGGGACGTGCAGGTCGGGCTCGTTGTTGGGGTTGTAGCGGAACTGGTTGTAGTACTCGTACGGGCCGACGACCCACTTGTCGCGGGCGGTGCCCGCCGGGTCGGCGACCAGGTCGGGGTAGGCGAAGAAGTCGTCCAGCCTGGCCTCGGCCGCCTCCTGGCCGCCCAGGCGCTCCACCAGGCCGGGGACGTCCTGCTGGACCAGCCACTGGTACTGCCAGGCGGTGCCCTCGTGGAAGCCGTCGTCGCCCTGCGGGGTGAACGAGGGCAGCCAGCGGCCGTCGGCGAGCCTGGGGCGCGGGAAGCCGGTGAAGCCGCGGTCGGTCACGGTCGGGTCCCACAGGGTGCGGTGGTTGAGGCCGCGGGCCTCCAGCGCGGCGGCGTCCTCGTCGTGGCCCAACGCCTTCGCCATGATCGCCAGCGCCGAGTCGGCGAGGGCGTACTCGAGGGTGGCGGAGGCGCCGTGGTGCGGGTCGACGTCCTGGCCCTTGCGCGGGAAGTCCTTGTCGTACTGGACGAAACCGCGCGCGAGGTAGGTCGGGTTGCCCGCGCGGCCCTCGAACGGCGAGGACGCGCCGGGCACGCCGGTGGCGTTGCTCCGCAGGGCCGCGTAGGCCTGCTCCTGCATCCCCTCCAAGGCGCCGAAGCGCCAGAGGTCGACCAGGAACGGGGTGACCGGATCGCCGGTCATCGTGTTGGTCTCCTGGTTCGCGTACGCCCAGCGCGGCAGCCAGCCGCCCTGTTCGTGCACGGCGAGCAAGGACCGGGCGACGTCCCGCGCCCGCTCCGGTCGCAGCAGCGCGAGGAGCTGGTTGTGGCCGCGGTAGGTGTCCCAGAGCGAGAAGTACTCGTGGTAGGTCCACCCGTCCGCCTCGTGCACCTCCCGGTCGAAGCCCCGGTAGCGGCCGTCGACGTCGTTGCCCGTCAACGGTTGCAGCAGCACGTGGTAGAGCGCGGTGTAGAAGACCGTGCGGTCGACGGGGTCGTCGGTGTCGATCTCGACCGACCCGAGCTCCTCGCGCCACGCGGCCTCCGCGAGCGCGCGCAGCTCGTCGAACGACCTCCCGCGCGCCTCGGCCAGGTTCAGGTCGGCGCCCGCCGGGTCCACTTGGGACAGGGCGGTGGCCGCGGTGACCGGGCCGGGGTCGAAGCCCACCCACGCGCCGCGCAGACCGGACGCCCCCGAGGCGCCGCCCCAGATCCCGGAGGTCCGGAAAGGACGGTCGAACGTCGTGGTGAAGTGCGTGACGTACGGCTTGCCGCCGCAGAACGCCTGCGCCGTCACGGTTCCGGCCAGCGTGCGGTCGTCGACGACCCGGATCGCGCTGGCGAACACCGGCTCCTTGTCGTTGGCCTGGCCGACGTTCACCAGCACCGTGCCCGGCACGCCCTCGGGGAAGGTGAACCGCTCGACGCCGCAGCGCGGGGTCGCCGTGCACTCGACCTCGATGCCGCCCGCCAGCTCGACCCGGTAGTAGCCGGGCTTGCCGACCTCGCCGTCGTGGGAGTAGCGCGAGCCGTACAGCGCGTGGTCGAACGTCTTCGGCAGCGGACCGGTGACCGGCAGGATCGACACCAGCCCGCCCTGCTCCCAGCAGCCGGCGCCGGACAGGAAGAAGTGGCCGAACCCGCGGATCACCGGGTCGTCGTAGCGGTAGCCCGCGTAGTGCGACCCGATCGGGCTCGACTGGGCCTTGCCGAACGGCATCGAGGCGCCGGGGAACGTGTTCCCGTCGTCCTTGGTCCCGATGAACGTGTTCACGGCGGCGATCGGCTCGGCAGGGGTCACCCGGTCATTATCGTGATCCCGATCACCGGCGCCACCCGGCGGGACGTGGACCCCTGCTGACACCGTTGTCGACCGCCGCCCGCACCATTCGGTCTGCTGCGGATGGGCGCTTGACCTGCTTGACCGGTTCGGAACCGTTGACAGGAGGCGTGGGATCGGTGTGAAATGCCGCCACTATGACAACGTTGTCCGCGAGTGGTGCGCCCCCGATGGCGGGCGCGGCTGGGCGCAAGGTGCGTCGCGCGACCATGAACGACGTCGCACGGCTGGCAGGCGTCAGCATCAAGACCGTGTCCCGTGTCGTCAACGACGAGCCGGGGGTGCACCCGGCGACCGCCGAGCGCGTGCTCGCGGCCATCGACCAACTCGGTTTCCGCCGCAACCTCAGCGCGCGCAACCTGCGCCGCGGGTCGTCGACGGGCACGATCGGGCTGGTCCTCGAAGACGTCGCCAACCCCTTCTACTCCGGGGTCACCCGCGCCGTGGAGGAGATCTCCCGCCTGCGCGGCCGCCAGGTGATCACCGGCTCCTCCGACGAGGACCCGGCCCGTGAACGCGAGCTCGCGCTGGAGTTCTGCTCCCGCCGGGTCGACGGGCTGCTGATCGTGCCCGCCGGGCTCCAGCACGGCTACCTCGTGCCCGAGATGCGCGCGGGCACACCCGTGGTGTTCCTGGACCGGCCCGCGGGTGACGTCGTCGCCGACACCGTCCTGGTGGACAACATCGGCGGCACCATCGAGGCCGTGGCGCACCTCGCGGCGCACGGCCACCGGCGGATCGCCTTCCTCGGCGACGCCCCGGACATCTTCACCGCCAACGAACGCCTGCGCGGCTACCGCGAGGGCTGCGTCCGGTCGGGGGTCGGCTACCAGGAGGACCTGGTGGTCATGGGCCCGCACGACGAGCGCAGCATCGCCTCCGCGCTGCACCGGTTGAAGGGCTTCCGCGAGCCGCCGACGGCGCTGGTGGCGGGCAACAACCGGATCACCGTGCACGTGCTGCGCGCGCTCGCGAACGTCGTCGAGCGGCCCGCGCTGGTGGGCTTCGACGACTTCGAGCTCGCCGACCTGCTCTCCCCGCCGGTGAGCGTGATCGCGCACGACGCGAGCGCGCTCGGCAAGGCCGCCGGGGACCTCCTCTTCGCCCGACTCGACGGCGACAGCTCGCCACCGCGCCGCGTCGTGCTGCCGGTGCGCTTGGTACCACGTGGATCAGGGGAGGTTCGTGCGTGAGCTCCGGTGACAGACCAGTCCTACTACCGGCCAACCAGCCCAGGCAGTTCTACCGGGGTGGCGCGTCGATAGCGGCGCTGCGCGGTGACGCGTCGGCCGACTTCGGCCCGGAGGACTGGGTGGCGTCGACCACGACCCTCTACGGCCGCGACGACGCCGGGTTGACCGTGCTGCCGGACGGCACGCTGCTGCGCGACGCCGTGGCGGCCGACCCGACCGGGTGGCTGGGTGCCGCGCACGTGGCCGAGTTCGGGGCGGACACCGCGCTGCTGGTGAAGCTCCTGGACGCGGGGCAGCGGCTGCCGGTGCACTGCCACCCGTCCAACGCCTTCGCCTCGGCGCACCTCGGTTGCCGCCACGGCAAGACGGAGTCGTGGATCGTCGTCGGCACCAGCGGGCCGGAGCCGACCGTCTACATCGGATTCCGCGACGACGTGACCGACGAGCGGCTGGAGTCGTGGGTGGCCGCCCAGGACACCGACGAGATGCTCGCCGCGCTCAACCCGGTCCAGGTGGCCGCGGGCGACACGGTGTTCGTGCCCGCCGGGCTGCCGCACGCGATCGGCGAGGGCGTGTTCATCGTCGAGCTCCAGCAGCCGACGGACTTCTCGGTCACGTTGGAGTGGAAGGGATTCCTCGCCAACGCCGACATCGGCCACCTCGGGCTGGGCTACGACACGGCGCTGGAGTGCGTCGACCACTCCGGGTGGGCCAAGACGCTGGACTCGCTGATCCGCCGCACCGGTGGCGACCCGGCCGAGGTGGTGAACCTCTTCTCCGAGCAGGCCGACCCGTTCTTCCGGGCCGACCGGCTCCAGGTGAGCGGGTCGCTGGTCCTCGAACCGTCGTTCGCGGTGCTCGTGGTGCTCGACGGCGAGGGAACGCTCGGCGACGTGCCGCTGCGCAAGGGCAGCACGGTCGTCGTCCCGCACGGTGCTGGTGAGGAGGTGCTCAACGGTGAGCTCGTCGCGATCCGATGCAGGCCGCCGAGGGTGGCGGGGTAGTCAGGGAGCGCGGGGTGGCCGTGGCTGACCCGCTGCTGGACGCACGTGACCTGGTCAAGCACTACGGCGGCGTGGAAGCCCTGCGGGGAGCCTCGTTCACCGCGTACGCGGGTGAGGTCGTCTCGCTGATCGGCGACAACGGCGCGGGCAAGTCGACGCTGGTGAAGTGCCTGTCCGGCGTCGAACGGCCGGACTCCGGCACTGTGGCGTTCGACGGGCGACCGGTCGAGCTGGACTCGCCGGTCGCGGCGCGGGCGCTCGGCATCGAGACCGTGTTCCAGGACCTGGCCGTGGCTCCGGACCTGGACCCGGCCGCGAACCTGTTCCTGGGCAGGGAGCTGCGCAAGCCCGGTGTGCTCGGCTGGTTGGGCGTGCTGGACAAGAAGGAGATGCGGCGGCGGGCGATCGGGTCGTTCGACGACCTGGGCGTCACGCTGCAGAGCATCGACGTGCCGATCGGCTCGCTCTCGGGCGGGCAGCGGCAGAGCGTCGCGGTCGCCAGGTCCGTGGTGTGGGCCAGCAAGCTGGTCTTCATGGACGAGCCGACGGCCGCGCTCGGCGTGGTGCAGCGCGAACGCGTCCTCGACGTGATCCGCCGCGTCCGCGACCAGGGCATGGCCGTGGTGCTGATCAGCCACAACATGCCCGAGGTGCTGGCGGTGTCCGACCGCGTCGAGGTGCTGCGGCTCGGGAAGAGGGTGGCCCGGTTCCGGGCCGCCGACACGACCGTCGAGGAGCTGGTCGGCGCCATGACCGGCGCGCTCTCCCAGGAGGACGCCGGATGACGCCCCAGCGGAAGTCCCTCGCCAAGCGGCTCGTCGGCACCAACACGCTGTGGATCGCGCTGGTGCTGCTGCTCCTGATCGCGGTGTTCGGCGCGTTGCGGCCGGACGCGGTGCTCACCGTGTTCACCCTCCAGACCACGCTCGTGGAGACGTCGGTCCTGCTGGTGCTCGCGGTCGGCATGACGTTCGTGATCATCACGTC
Organism: Umezawaea tangerina; assembly: GCF_003002815.1. GTDB lineage: Bacteria > Actinomycetota > Actinomycetes > Mycobacteriales > Pseudonocardiaceae > Umezawaea > Umezawaea tangerina. The sequence continues at coordinate 161,943 of NZ_PVTF01000017.1, forward strand.
CGGGATCGACCTGTCCGTCGGGTCGGTGCTGGTGTTCTCCGGCGTCACGTCGGCGATGACGATGAACTCGCTCAACGGCGGCGACGCCACGAACGCGGGCTGGGGCGTGGTCGTGGTCGGGCTGCTGGTGGCGTTGGCCAGCGGCGCGGCCTGGGGCCTGCTCAACGGGCTGCTGATCGCGAAGGCCAAGATCCCGCCGCTGATCGTGACGCTGGGGTCGTTCGGTGCCGCGCTCGGCGCCGGGCAGCTGATCTCCAACGGCTCCAACGTGAGCGGCGTGCCGAACGTGCTGAGCAACAACCTCGGCACCGGCACGACGTTCGGCGTCCCCAACCTGGTGATCCTGGCGGCGGTGGTGACCGCGCTGGGCGCGCTGCTGCTGGGCACCACCAGGTTCGGGCGGCACACCTACGCGATCGGCTCCAACGAGGAGGCCGCCCGGCGGGTCGGCATCGGGGTCACCCGGCACCTGATGGCGGTCTACCTGCTGGCCGGTGTGCTCGCGGGGCTGGCCGGGTTCATGGCGATGGCGTACTTCCGGGTCGCGTCGGTCACCGGGCACGACACCGACAACCTCAACGCCATCGCGGGTGTGGTGCTCGGCGGCACGTCGCTGTTCGGCGGTGCCGGTTCGATCGTCGGGACGATCTTCGGCGTGTTCATCCCCGCGGTGCTGCGCAAGGGTTTCGTCATCGTGGGCGTCAACGTGTACTGGCAGCCGATCGCCGTGGCGATCGTGCTGGTGGCCGCGGTGTGGTTCGACCAGTCGCGCCGCAAGGCGCGAGACCGAAGCTAGGAGGAGAACGTGTCAAAGAGGACAGTTCGCACTCTGGGACTCGCCGCCGCGGCCCTGCTGCTGACGGCGTGCGGGAGCAGCGGGCAGATCGGCGACTCGGGGTCGACCAGCACGGCCAAGAAGATGGTGCTGATCCCCGGTGTGGCGGCCGAGCCGTTCTACATCTCGATGGAGTGCGGCTTCCGGGAGGCCGCGAAGTCCGCCGGGTACGAGGTGGACGTGCAGGCGCCCGCCAAGTTCGACGCGCCCCTGCAGACGCCGATCGTGACGGGCGTGCTGGCCAACAAGCCCGCGGCCGTGCTGATCGCGCCGACGGACGACAAGGCGCTGGCCGGGCCGATGAAGCAGCTCAAGGACGCCGGGATCAAGGTCGTCGAGGTGGACACCAAGCTCCAGGACACCTCGATCGCGTCGGCCACGATCTCGTCGAACAACGAGCAGGGCGGCGAGAAGGCGGCCGAGACCCTGGCGAAGCTGGTCGGCGACAAGCCGGGGTCGGTGCTGGTGCTCAACACCAAGGCGGGCACGTCGACCACCGACGCGCGGGCCAAGGGGTTCGAGACGGCGATCAAGAAGTACCCGAACCTGAAGTACCTGGGGCAGCAGTACACCGACAACGAGCCCGACCAGGCCGCGTCGAAGGTGACGGCGACGCTGTCGGCGAACCCGGACCTGATCGGCGTGTTCGCCACCAACCTGAACACCGGTGAGGGCGCGGCCACGGGTCTGCGCAACGCGGGCAAGACCGGTGCGGTCAACCTCGTCGGGTTCGACGCGAGCCCCAAGCAGGTGCAGGACCTGCAGGCAGGGGTGGTGCAGGCGCTGATCGCGCAGGACCCGGCGACCATCGGGAAGCTCGGGGTCGAGCGGGCCGTGGCCGCGATCGAGGGCAAGGAAGTCAAGAGGGACACCGAGACCGACCTGGTGGCCATCACCAAGGCCGACGCGTCGGCCAACGAGAAGTACTTCTACAAGCAGGCCTGCTGACGGGTGCCGGGGTGGGCCGGGGCGGCGAGGAAGCGCCCCGGCCCACCCCGACCGCCCTCGGGGTCGGGTAGTCGGTCGGTCGCACGGCGTGAGCGGCCGGAGTCTTGATGTGGTGCGACTTTCGTCGATCCGGTGACCGGTCGGTGCCCGCACCGCCTACGGTCCACGCATGACAGGGGTACGCGCGTTCGCCGTGGAAGCGGTGGACATCCGCAAGAGCTACGGCGAGCTGAAAGCGGTCGACGGGGTGTCGTTCACCGTCGACGAGGGGGAGTTCTTCGGGATCCTGGGGCCCAACGGCGCCGGGAAGACGACGACGCTCGAGATCGTGGAAGGACTGCGCGAACCCGACGCGGGCACGGTGGCGCTGCTGGGCGAGAGCCCGTGGCCGCGCAACCTCAAGCTGCTGCCGAGGGTCGGCGTGCAGCTGCAGGCGTCGAGCTTCTTCGAGAAGCTGACGGCGCGCGAGCAGCTGGAGACCTTCGGCTCGCTCTACGGGGTGAGCAAGTCGATCGTGGCCGACATGCTCGAGCTGGTCGGGCTGCTGGACAAGGCCGACGTGCAGGAGAACAAGCTGTCCGGCGGCCAGCGCCAGCGGCTGTCCATCGCCTGCGCGCTGGTGCACGACCCGGACGTCGTGTTCCTCGACGAGCCGACCGCCGCCCTGGACCCCCAGGCGCGGCGCAACCTCTGGGACGTGCTGCGGGCCATCCAGGCGCGCGGCAAGACCATCGTCTACACGACGCACTACCTGGACGAGGCCGAGATCCTCTGCGACCGGGTCGCGATCATGGACCGGGGCCGGGTGCTGGCGATGGACTCGCCCGCCGCGCTCGTCCGCGGCCTGGACGCGCCGACCCGGATCACCCTGCAGCCCGGCGCTCTGCCCGCCGAGACCGCCCGCGGGATCGAGGGCGTCGACGACGTGCACGAGGAGGACGCGTCGATGACGATCTCCACGCGCAAGCCCGCCGTGGTGCTGTCGGCCCTGGCCGAGCGCGGCGCGCTCGACGGCCTCCAGGTGCGGACCGCGACCCTCGAGGACGTCTTCCTCGACCTCACCGGACGGGAGTACCGGGCATGAGCACCGCGTTCAAGAGCCTGTCCGTGGCGATGGTCAAGGGGTTCCTGAGGGACCGGATGGCCCTGTTCTTCATGTTCGTGTTCCCGCTGATGTTCCTGGTGGTCTTCGGGCTGCTGTTCCGGGACTCCGGCGCGGACAAGATCAAGCTGGCCGTGGTCGGCGACGGGCCGGTGGTGGCCGCGCTGGAGCGGACCGGGGCCGTGGAGGTGCAGCGGTTCGACGACCAGCAGGCCGCCGTCGACAAGGTCAAGGACGGCGACCTGCCCGCCGCGCTCATCCTCAGCGGCAACGACGTCCGGCTGCGGTTCGCCGCCAGCGACCAGGTCGCGGCGGGCACCGTGAACGGGCTCGTGTCCGGCGTGGTCGACAAGGTCAACCTCGGCGCCACCGGACAGCCGCCCGCGTTCAGGCTGGACCAGCAGCCGGTCGAGGACGCCTCGCTCAAGCCGATCCAGTACCTGACGCCCGGCATCCTGTCCTGGGGCGTGTCGATCTCCGCGGTGTTCGGGTCCGCGCTGACGCTGGTGTCGTGGCGCAAGAAGCAGGTGCTGCGCCGCATCCGGCTGGCCCCGATCAGCGCGTTCACCGTCCTGACCTCCAGGGTCGTGGTCAGCGTGGGTGTGGCGGTGCTCCAGGCGGCGCTGTTCGTGGCCGTCGCGTCGACCCCGCCGTTCGGGCTCAAGCTGTCCGGCGACTGGTACCCGGCGCTGCCTCTGCTCGTGCTGGGCACCCTGGCGTTCTTCGCGATCGGCATGCTGGTCGGCGCGTTCTGCAAGTCGGAGGAGGCCGCGAGCGGCGCGGCGAACATGCTCGTGCTGCCGATGTCGTTCCTGTCCGGCACGTTCTTCCCGATCGAGAACGCGCCCGGCTGGCTCCAGGCGGTGTCGAAGGTGCTGCCGCTGCGGCACATGAACGACGGGATGCTCGACATCCTGGTGCGCGGCAAGGGGATCGGCGCGCTCGTCGTGCCGTCCGCGGTGCTGGTCGGCTTCACGCTCGTGGTCGGCTTCGTCGCCTCCCGCGTGTTCCGCTGGGAGGACTGACCCCGAGGGGCTGGTGAGCGCGCTCACGCCGCACAATGGACGGCATGCTCACCAGCTCCGTCGGTCGCTTCCGCCTGCTCGCGATGGCCGAGGCGGTGTCCTGGGCCGGTCTGCTGATCGGCATGCTCTTCAAGTACGCGCTGGTCGAGAACGAGATCGGTGTGAAGGTCTTCGGGCCGATCCACGGTGTGGTCTTCGTCGGGTACGTCGTCGCCGCGCTGTTCGCGAGCGTCCAGCTGCGCTGGGAGCGGCGCACCGCGTTCCTCGCGCTGCTGGCGAGCATCCCGCCGTTCGGCACGGTCGTGTTCGAGCGCTGGGCTGGCCGGACCGGCAGGTTGGACGGTCAGGCGGGCGCCGAGGACAGCGCCGCCTGAGCCCGGCGGATCTCGTACTCCGGGTCCCCGGAGTGGTAGACCTGCTCGCTCTCCTCGATGTTCGCCTGGAACTCCCGGTAGCGGACCGCGTTGAACACGTGCACCAGCGGGATCGCCAGCTCCAGCGCGGCGGCGGGGTCGCTGTCCGGCACGTGCTCCAGCCAGGCCGCCGTCCACACCTCGGCGAGCAGCGGCCGGATCTCCGGCACGAGGTAGGTCCACAGCCGCGCCGCGTCCAGCGCCGGGTGCCCCCAGTGCGCGTCGGCCCAGTCGATCACCTGGTGGGTGGTGCCGTCGGACTGCCAGTTGCCGGGGTGGAAGTCCCCGTGCAGCAGCGTCGCGGGCAGCCCGGTGCCGAGCAGCGCGTCCGCCCGTTCGCGGGAGCCGTCGACCTCGGGTGACCAGTTCGGCACCTCCGGCAGGCCGGGGTGCCGCTCGCCCGCGAGCGCCGCCTGGACCGCCACCAGCCTCGGCACCACCGACCGGATCTGCTCCGGCGTGGGCGCCCAGCAGGGCGCGCCGGGGGCGTCCGCCAGCAGCACCCGCAGCGGCGCGGTCGCGACCACCTCGGGCACCAGGGTCGGGTCCAGCCCGGACACCAGCCGCAGCGCGATCGGCTCGGCGGCGAAGAACGGCGGCAGGGCCTTGACCCACACCCGTCCGGCGCCGGTCTCGATCCAGAACACGCAGGACAGGTTCCACGTCTTCTTCTGCCGCACCTCACCCGTCCTGGTGACGTGCTCCCCGGCCCACGCCAGCAGCTCGGCCGGCCCACCGGGTTTCGCCCACGGCAGCCGCAGCGGGGTGTCCGGGAACGCGTGGACGGGCTCGGTGACCAGCGCGCTCCGGTCCGGCTCCCCGTGCGCCTCCACCTGGTAGGTCGCTGTGCCCCCGTGGGTGCCCTCGCCGACGCCCTCCACCAGGCGCAGCACGCTCGTCGGCACCCCCAGCACCCGTTCCAGGTGCTCGGTCACCAGTTCGACGTCCGACCACCACCGGCTCCCCACGGTGAACGGCCCGAGGGCTCCCGCGTACTCGCCGCCGACCGTGACCAGGGCTATGACCTCGCGCATCCGCACAGGGTGGCCGAACCGCCCCCGGCCGCGCGACGCATTTAGTCCTCGAAGTCCCCGACCGCCCGCCGCACCTTCGCCAGCAGGTCGGTCAGCTGCTCGGTCTGCCGGTCGGTCAGCCCCCGCAGCCCGAAGTCCACCCCGGTCACCGCCTCGGTCGCGACCTCCCGCCGCGTCCGCCCCGCCTCGGTGATCTCGACCAGCGTCGTGCGCCGGTCGGTCGGGTGCGGGTTGCGCCGCACCAGCCCGTCGGCCTCCAACCGGTCCACGATGTTGGTCACGCTCGTCGGGTGCAGCTGCAACCGCTCACCCATCACCCGCATCGGCAGGCTGCCCACCTTGGAGAACGTCAACAGCACCAGCGCCTCGTACCGCGCGAACGTCAACCCGTGCGGCTTCAGCGCCGCGTCGACAGCCGACTGGATGATTTGCTGTACCCGCATGACGCTCGTGACCGCCGCCATCGAAGTCGCCGGTCCGATCCGCTTCTCCCACAGCTCGGCCGCTCGTGCGATCGGGTCGAAAGGCAGTGGCTGGGGCGTCATGGCGCCGAAGCTACCAGTGGGTACTAGTGACAGGTCCAGGAGGCACGCGTGCTCATCGCGTTCAGCGTCAGTCCACTCGGCGGCGACTCCGACAGCGTCGCCAAGGCGGTCGCCGAAGCAGTCCGAGTCGTCCGCGACTCCGGCCTGCCCAACGAGACCAACGCCATGTTCACCCTCGTCGAAGGCGACTGGGACGAAGTCATGGCAGTCGTCAAACGCGCAACCGAAGCCATCCAATCCACCGCCCCCCGCGTCAGCCTCGTCCTCAAAGCCGACATCCGCCCCGGCTTCACCGGCCAACTCACCGCCAAGGTCGCCCGAGTGGAAGCCCACCTCAACAACGACCCCACCTGACCAGAAACCACAACCCGGCAACGAGCAACCAGCCACTAACCAATGGTCAGCTGCCCAACAACGCTGGAAGCGGCCAACAAGCGGCCCAACCCAGCTGGAAGCGAGCGGTGCTCGTCCGCTAGTGCGGTCGGCTTGACTTGGGGTTTTTGGGCTTAAAATCGGTCGGCGGGCAGGCTCTACCACCTGCCCTTTTTCGCCCGACGAAGCCCAAAAAAGGGGCCCCAAGTCAAGCCGACCGCACCCAGGTCCGCTGTAGCGATACCCCCGTAGTCCGTGGAAGCGACACTCCCGAAGACCACCACACCGACACCCCCACAGCAGCTCAAACATCCCCCTGTGACCCCCAACACCATCCCCTCCAACCCAATGGCGCCCAATAGTCGGACGTCCTACTATCCAATGCATCGACGACGATGCGGAGACCGCCATGCCAGCTCCCGGTTACGACGCCGACCACGCCGACCACCAGGCCGGCCACCGGCGCTGGCAGGACGCCTACGCCAAGGCCGAGTCCACCGGCCGGGTGCGCGACGCCGACTTCACCACCCTCTCCGGTGTCGAGGTCGACCCCGTCTACGGTCCTCGTCCCGGTGAGACCGTCGAGGGTTTCGAGCGCATCGGCTGGCCGGGCGAGTTCCCGTTCACCCGCGGCCTGCACGCCACCGGGTACCGCGGCAAGAACTGGACCATCCGCCAGTTCGCGGGCTTCGGCAACGCCGAGCAGACCAACGAGCGCTACAAGATGATCCTGGCGCGCGGCGGTGGCGGTCTCTCGGTCGCGTTCGACATGCCCACGTTGATGGGCAAGGACTCCGACGACCCGCGCTCGCTCGGCGAGGTCGGCCACTGCGGCGTGGCGATCGACTCCGCCGCGGACATGGACGTCCTGTTCGGCGACATCCCGCTGGAGCGGGTCACCACGTCGATGACCATCTCCGGCCCCGCCGTCCCGGTCTTCGTGATGTACCTCGTCGCCGCCGAACGCCAGGGCGCGGACATCTCCAAGCTCAACGGCACGTTGCAGACGGACATCTTCAAGGAGTACATCGCCCAGAAGGAGTGGCTGTTCGCCCCCGAGCCGCACCTGCGGCTGATCGGCGACCTGATGGCGTACTGCCAGGACAACATCCCGGCGTACAAGCCGCTTTCCGTGTCGGGGTACCACATCCGCGAGGCCGGTGCGACGGCCGCGCAGGAGCTGGCGTTCACGCTCGCCGACGGTTTCGGCTACGTCGAGCTGGGTCTGTCGCGGGGTCTCGACATCGAGAAGTTCGCGCCGGGCCTGAGCTTCTTCTTCGACTCGCACCTCGACTTCTTCGAGGAGATCGCGAAGTTCCGCGCCGCCAGGCGGATCTGGGCCCGGTGGATGCGCGACGTGTACGGCGCCACGACGGCGAAGGCGCAGCAGCTCCGGTTCCACACCCAGACCGCGGGTGTCTCGCTGACCGCCCAGCAGCCCGACAACAACATCGTCCGCACCGCCGTCGAAGCGCTCGCCGCCGTCCTCGGCGGCACGAACTCGTTGCACACCAATGCTTTGGACGAGGTGCTCGCACTGCCGAGCGAGAAGGCCGCCCAGATCGCGCTGCGCACCCAGCAGGTGATCATGGAGGAGACCGGCGTCGCCAACGTCGCCGACCCGCTCGGCGGCTCCTGGTACGTCGAGGCGCTCACCGACAAGATCGAGGCCGAGGCCGAGAAGATCTTCGACCGGATCAAGGACATGGCCGCCGTCGCCGTCCCGTCCGGCGAGCACGAGATCGGCGAGATGACGTCCGGCATCCTGCGCGGCATCGAGGACGGCTGGTTCACCGGCGAGACCGCCGACTCGGCGTTCACCTACCAGGTCGCATTGGAGAAGGGCGACAAGAAGGTCGTCGGCGTCAACGTCCACACCGAGTCCATCTCCGAGAACCTGGAGATCCTCCGCGTCAGCCACGAGGTCGAACGCGAGCAGAACCGCGTCCTCGCCGCCCGCCGCGCCTCCCGCGACCAGACCGCCGTCGACCGCGCGCTGGCGCGGATGGTCGAGGTCGCCCGCGGTTCCGGCAACCTCATCGAACCGATGCTCGAAGCCGCCCGCGTAGAAGCCACGCTCGGCGAGATCTGCGACGTCCTCAAGGAGGAGTGGGGCGGCTACACCGAGCCCGCCCGCTTCTGACGAGCGCCGTTCGTTGTGCCATTGTTGATGGTCCACAACGTTGACAGGAGCTCACATGCGAACGATCCTCGGTTTCGCGGTGCTGTTCGCGCTCGCCGGTTGCGCGGGCGGCGGAACCGGCGGATCTCCTTCCACCACACCGACCCCGCCTTCGGAAACCACCACGACGACCTCCGCCCCGTCGGGCGATCTCGACGTGTCGCTGGAGAAGGGGCGCGGGGTCGCCCTGGACAACACCGGCGCCTGGTACGTCCACGGTGGATCGTTCGACTTCAGCATCGTGATCGCCGGGGAGTCTTCTGGCGAGGTGCTAGCCGTCGCCGTCACACTGCCCCTGCCGCAGTTGGACGTCACCACCACCGACGGCGACGGCTGGTCGTGCCAGGACAGCGACACCGGCCTGCTGTGCACAAACGCCACCAACGGCAAGTGGTCCCCCTTGAAGGTGACCTCCAGCGTCAAGGAAACCGCACGGGGCACCATCACCGCCAAAGCAACCGGCCCCGGCACAGGCGAAGCCAGCACCGAAATCGCCCTCGACACCAGCAGCTAACACCCCAAGCCCGCCCGCCTAGCCAGCCACCAACCCAACGACGCTGGAAGCAGCACACAAGCGGCCCATCGACGCTGGAACCAAAGCCAACGGCCCACGACGCTGGATGCGACAAGCCGCCTTACCCAACGATGCTGGAAGCGAGCATGCTCGTCCGCTCGTGCGGTCGGCTTGACTTGGGGTTTTTGGGCTTAGACTTGCGGCGGCGGGCAGGCTCTACCACCTGCCCTTTTTCGCCCGACGAAGCCCAAAAAAGGGGCCCCAAGTCAAGCCGACCGCACCCGGAGACAGCTGTAGCGACACCCCCGGAGTCCGCTGCACCGACACCCCCCAGAGTCCGCGGCACCGTCACCGTGCGCCCCCCACCACCCCCACCGCCGAACACCCAATACCAGAACTCCCCACCCCGCGGGAGACACGGTCCGGTGAACTCCCGGTGCTCGTGCGGCGCAATCCTGTGCCACTCCACCCGGTCCGTGCACCGGCCCTCACCCGCTCGTGCCAGGATGGACGACGTGACAAGGCCAGACCCTCGTAAAACCGCAGCACTGTCCGCCGCGTTGTCCGGGGCGGTGGACCTGGGCGCGCTCAAGGCGCGCGCCGACGCGGCCCGGCAGCGGCCCGCCGCGCAGTCAACACCCACCGGAGGCCCGGCTTCGGCGCCGAGTCCGTGGGTTCTCGAAGTCACCGAGGCCACTTTCCAGGCGGTGGTGGAGCGGTCGATGGAGATCCCGGTGGTGGTCGAGCTGACCGCGACCTGGAGTCCTGAGGCCCAGCAGCTCTCGCCGGTCCTGGAGGCCGCCGCGAGGCAGTCCGGTGGCGCGTGGATCCTCGCCAAGGTCGACTTGGACGCGAGTCCGCGGATCGGGCAGGCGTTCGGCGTGCAGTCCGTGCCGACCGTCGTGGCCGTCGCGGCCGGGCAGCCGATCGACGCGTTCTCCGGGCCGTTGCCGCAGGCGGAGTTCGGGCAGTGGATCACCCGGCTGCTCGACGCCCTGCGCGACAAGCTGCCCGGTATCGCGGCCGCCGAGGCGAACGCGGGCGGTGCGCCCGCTCCGGTGGAGGAGCCCGAGGACCCGCGGTTCGTCGCGGCCGAGGAGGCGTTCGAGGAGGGTGACTTCGCGAAGGCCGAGGCCGCCTACGAGGCCATCCTCGCCGCGGAGCCCGCGAACGAGGAGGCCAAGGCGGCTCTCGTGCAGGTCCGCTTCACGGCCCGTGCCGAGGCGATCGACCAGGACGCGGTCGCGCGTGCGGACGCGGCGCCCGACGACCTCGACGCGCAGCTGGCGGCGGCGGACCTGGAGATCGTGAACCAGGACGTCGAGGGCGCTTTCAAGCGGCTCGTCGACACGGTCCGCCGGGTCTACGGCGACGACCGCAACAAGGTCCGCGAGCACCTCGTCGGGTTGTTCGAGCTGTTCCCCGCCGACGACCCGAGGGTCTCGGCGGCCCGCCGCAACCTGGCCAGCGCGCTCTTCTGAGTCCGGCGGGGAGGGCTCGCGGGCCCTCCCCGGCTCAGGGGGCTCAGGAGTACTTGCGGGTGCAGACGCCCTTGTCGCCGTCGAAGAAGCCGTCGCGGAACGCCTCGACCCGAGCGAACCCCGACGGCACGACGGCGCCGTTCACGTCGGCCGCGACCAGGCTCTTGTCGGCCAGCAGCTCGGCCACGGCCTCGTCCAGGTCGCCCGCGGACAGCCGCAGCCTGGAGGTGGGCTTGGTGGTCGTCCCGGCCCACGCCCCGGTCAGGCACGCCGTGCGCAGGCCCGCCGCGGGACCGTCCAGCGGGTAGCCGGTGGCCTTCTGGATCGACAGGGCGAACCGGGAGGCGATCTCGGCGAACGCGGCGAAGTCGCCGAGCCCGCCGGTCTGGCCCTTCTTCGGCACGGACCCGATCCTGGTGAGCTCGGCGAGGTCGAGCGACACCTGGTTGGTGCTCGGGCAGTAGGCCGCCGGTGACGTGGTCTTCTCCACGTCCGGGCAGTCGCCGAGGCCTTCCTTGAACGCGGGCGGGGCCGCGCCGGTCTGCTTGTAGGCGTCGCGCAGGCTGCTCTCCAGCGCGTCGAGGCTCTTGCGCTCGGCGACCGGGAGCTGGCCCTTGGACTCGTCGTCCGGGCTGAACGTCTGCTGGGTGATCCGGCTCTTGATCTCGGTCTCGTTGATCTGGGCGCACCGCTTGGGGTCGCCCGCGAAGCCGAACTGGAACGCCGCCACGCGGTCGAACGCGCTGCCGTGCGCGCCCTGCTTCTCGGCGCTGGTGCCCGCCGCGTCGCGGATGAAGAACATCGTGGCCAGCACCTGGTTGAGGCCGGGCCCGGTGGAGAGGCGGAAGTGCTTGGAGTTGCCCTCGGCGATCCAGCGGAAGAAGTTGCCCGCGTAGCAGTCGGCCTGCTGCTCCTTGATGATCGTCGGCGTGTTCGTCGTGATGCCGCTCGCGTCGCCGAGCTTGTACTGCACGGCGTGGCCGGTCTCGTGGGCCAGCACGGTCACCACGGACATCGGGCCGAACGAGTCGTTGAGCATCGGCAGCAGCTCGCCGCGGTCCCAGGCGATGCTGTCGTCGAGCGAGCAGTAGAACGCGTTGGCGACGCCCGCGGTGTTGGTCCGGCACACGTCGACGCTGGTGCCGCCGGAGTCGTAGGAGATGAGCCGCTTCACCGGCTCGAACCGGCGGCCGCCGAAGTTCATCGGCAGCTGCTGGGTCCAGTACTCCTCGACGTCGGCGAGGGTGTTCACGGCGAGCCGGTCCATCTCGCCGCCGTCGCCGTTCTCCACGGGCAGCGCCGCGTCCGGCACACCGGGTTTCGCGCCGCTCTCGCCCTGGGTGATCTCCAGGCCGGAGACCTTGCTGATGTCCGGTCGCTCGGGCTTCGGCAGACCGCCGACGGTCGTCGTGCACGCCCCGAGCAGGCCGACCACCGACACCGTCGCGACGAGCGCCGCCCCTCGCCAAGCCCGCCGCGCCATCCCAGGCTCCCCCGTTCCGGTCCGCTTTTCGCCAGCGCTGCGCACCCTACTTGGTTCAACCGGCCCAGCGGTCGAGACCGAACCGTGAGCCTTCCTCACCCCTGGGGATGATTTCTAGACATCCCAGGCTCGTTTTGCTTGTCCCGTACTGGCGAGTAGGGCGAACGTCTCCGCTCACCAGCCTTCAACGCAGAGGGAGCCAGCGGTATGGCAGAGGACGATTCGCCGGGGAGAACCCGGTGGGCCAGGTTCGTCGCCGTCTTCGGCATCGGCGCGATCGGCGCCGGTGCCCTGATGTTCGGCATGTCCCAAGGAGCGCTCGCGGCGTCGTTCGCGGTCTCCGGCAGCAGCTTCAAGGTCTCCGCGGACACCCTGACCGGTGAGGGGTTCGTGCAGTTCGGCGGGATCGACGCCGGGTCGGGCCAGGCCCACCCGGTCGCCGTGAACGGCTTCCGCAAGGCCACGCTCGACACGTTCTGCCAGTCCGTCTTCCTCCCCGGCCTGCCGATCGTCGGTGACGTGACGATGCGCATCACCGCCGCGGACGTCGCGGGGATGCAGGCCGACAACCTGGTCGTCAACCTCACCGACCTGACCGGCGACCTCACCCTCGGCAACCCGCAGATCGGGGTGGACGCGGGCTCGCTCGACAAGGGCCCCGCCGGGCTCAAGGGCCAGGCGGGCGGGTTCGGCCTGCAGGCCGACAACGCCACGATCACCGGTCTGCACCAGACCGCGTGGAGCACGACCGCTCAGACGATCAAGTTCACGGGTATGGGCCTCACGGTCCGCACCGGTCGTCAGGAGTGCTTCTGAACGGCGGTCCGGACGACCAGCCCCCGCGGCGGTCGTCCGGACTGCACAGGGCGTGGCGCGCCTTCCGCGCGTGGCGCCGGGCCAGGCCGTTCTGGGCCGGTCTGTTCGTCGGACTGGCCGGTCTGGTCATCCTCGCGCCGCCCTACGCCAACCTGAGGCTGGGCGACCTGGTCATCTCGATCAAGACGTTCGGCGGGGTGTCCGCGCTGCTCATCGGCGTCCTGCTGGAGATCGCCGCGGGTGCGCTGTGGTTCCGGCCGGGCTTCCGGTTCCCCGCGGGTGTCGTGGCCGTGCTGCTGTCGCTGATCGCGCTGGTGACCACGAACCTCGGCGGGTTCCTGGTCGGCACGGTCCTGGGCCTGCTGGGCGGCGCGCTGGCCGTCTCGTGGACGGACCGGCCGCGCAAGGCGAAGGCGTCGAGGACGGGCAAGCACGGGTCGACCGCGACACCGCTGGCCGCGTTGTCGTTGGTGGGCCTCGTCCTGCTGCAACCGCCGACCTCGACCGAGCCGCCGCCGAGCAGCCAGGCGCCGACGTCCTCGTCGGTGCCCTCGACCACGGCCGAACCGCCCTCGACACCGCCACCGTCGTCGTCGGTCCCGCCGTCGTCGAGCGAGCCGTCGGCACCGCCCCCGTCGGAGGACCAGCCGCTGCCGCCACCGGAGGACAACACCCCTCTGGTGGCGGCGAACCGGGCCTGGACCCTGAAGGCCAGCAGGTTGGAGCTCGGCGGCCTCGACTTCACCGGTGTCCGGGAGGTCCCGCTCGACGGGAGGCAGGTGGAGGTGCTGCGGTTCACCGCCACCAGCCTGAAGATCACGAACCTGGTGCAGACCGCCGACCTCGGTGACGGGCACGCGCTCGTCACCGCGGCGGCGCCCGGCAGCGTGTCCACGGTCGACTCGGGCCGGATCGAGCTGCTCACCCTGCGGCTCAAGGGGAACCTGGACATCCTCGGCCTGAGGATCCCGGTCGACTACACCGCCGCCAACCCGCCGCCGCTGAACGTCCCGTTCGCCGCGTTCACCGAGGTGACCGTGCAGAACACCGACCTGCGCGGCGGCGTGCTGAGGATCCCCGGCGCGCGCATCAGCACGTCCTGATCAGCGGATCCCGCAGGCCTTGTCGCCGTCGAACACGCCGGTCCGGAACACCTCGACGCGTGCGAACCCCGGTTCCAGTCCCGACTTCCCCTTGGCGTCGCGGGTCGGGAAGTTCCCGGCCAGCAGCAGCTGGACCGCCTCGTCCATGTCACCGGGGGAGAGGCCGAACTCGCCTTGCGGCTTCAGCACGGTCGCCGTGTACGCGCCCGCCATGCACAGCGCGTTGCGGCCCGCCCCGGAGCCCTCGGTCGGCTTGCCCGCCTGTGCCAGCGCCGCCAGCCCGTACCGGCTCGCCATCAGCAGGCCGGTCGCGTAGTCGCCGATCTCCTCGTGCAGCTTCGGCAGGTCGCCCTTCACGTCGATCTCCACGGACTTGTCCGCCGCGCAGAACGCCACCGGCCCCTGGTCTCCCGCGCAGTCCGGCTCCGAGGTGACCTCGGTCGACTTGGGCGGCACCCACGTCTTGCCCAGCGAGGTGACCACGCCCTGGTAGTAGCCGTTCAGGTTGGGGGTCAGCTGGTCGATCATCTGGTCGAACGGCAGGTTGCCGCCGCGGTCGCGGTCGTCGACGCTGGTGAACGCCTGCTGGGTGAACACCCGGTTCTGCACGGTCATCGCCCCGCAGAACTTCGTGCCCTGCTGGAACCCGTCCTGGAACGCCGACACCCGGTCGAAAGCGTTGCCGTGCGCCGCCTGGTCGTTGGGCGAGGTGCCCACCGGGTCGCGGAACGTGATCAGCGCGCCGAGCGCCGAGTCCAGCGCGTCCTGGCCGATGTCCAACGACTTCGACTTCCCGTCGCTCACCCACTTCGTGAACGACCCGGCGAAGCAGTCCGCCATCGCCTCGGTCAGGATCGTCGGGTACTTGCCGGGGTTCGCCCGCTCCGCCTCGGGCGTGATGCCCATCCGCTTCTGCGCCGCGTGCCCCATCTCGTGCGCCAGCACGATCACCACGGCCGCGTCGCCGAACTTGCTCTGCAACACCGGCAACAACGCCGCCCGGTCGTAGGCGACCGCGTCCGCAGACGGGCAGTAGAACGCGTTGCCCTCCACGTCGGACGCCTTCTCCGTGCACGGCGGCGGCTTCGCGCTCGCGTCCGCCGTGTCGACGGAGAAGATCCCTCCGGACAGCGACGTCCACGGCTTGTTGAAGGACGCGGGGAACTCATCGGTCCAGAACCGGTCGATGTCGGCCAGCGCGGTACCCGCCAACTGGTCGATCTGTCCACCGTCACTGCCGTTGATCGTGCTCGTCGACTTCGTGTCGCGCGCCACGACCCTGGCCGCCTTCGGCTGGCCGCTGACCGCGACCGTGCACCCACTGCCGACCGTCGCGACCGCCGTCACCAGCGCCGCGAGCCTGACCAGCCGTCCTGATCGCTGTCGCATCGCACCATTGTGCCCGCACTCCCGCCCACTCGGCGTCAAACCTGGTCACGCCACCACCCCAAAACCCCCAACCATCCGGTCTACCTATCAACGCGCAACACGAGGACAAGGGCGAGGACGGGGGTGGGAACTAGGGGGACGGGGCGCGGGACGGAGACGGGGCCGGGGCGTGAGGAGGACGGGGAGGGAGGAGGAGGGGGAGGGGCTGTGGCGAGGACGAGGGTGGGGACGGGGCGCAGGCACAAGGGTGAGGACGGGGGCGGGACGAGGACGAGGGTGGGGACGGGGCGGGACAAGGACAAGCAGGGGGCGGGGGAGGGAACAAGGGCGAGGGCGGGGGTGGGAACAAGAGCGGGGACGGGGGCTGGGACAACGACAAGGACAAGGACAAGGAGGGGGTGGCGGCGGGCGGGGGCGACCCAACTGGGCGCAGCCCGCCAGCGCGCATCCGGCGCGGAGCGCCTGGGGCCTCGTCGGCGCCAGCCGATGCCCTGTCCGCCGCGAAGCGCGGATGCCCTATCCGACGGCGGAGCCGAGGATGCAGTGTCGAGCGCAGCTCGATGCTGGCGAAGCCAGACCTCCCCTCTGCCCCCGATCCACAGCGCCCTCCTGCTTGATCTTGCTTGTCAAGACAGCTCTATCGTCTTGACAAGCAAGATCAAGCATTGAGACAATCGCGCGCCGGGGGCCGGGCTTCCCAGGGTGGGACGGCTGGGAGCCGAACTTCACGCGGTAGGAGGGCTGGAACCGGACTCCACCAGGGCGCGGTGAGATTCCCGGGGCGGGAAGCCAGGCCCGGTGAGACAACCCCACCCACCACCCACAACATCAAGCCACCGCAGGCTCCACGCTGATCAGCCCGCACCCATAAGCCTTGGCCCTCCCGATCCCCCCGACGACCGCCTCCCTGAACGCCTCCCGATCCGTCACCACCAGATGCCCCTCGAACCTCACCGCCTCCACCGTGATCTTCGTCGCCGCGTTCTTCCTCCCCACCAGCGTCGGGATCGGCGAAGGTTCCACGTCCGGTCCCGGTCCGGCGTCCGGGATCACGAACCCGTGTTGTCGTCCTTTCCGGATCAGCCACTCCACCTGCCTTTCCGGTTCCCGGTGCACCAGCCGTTTCCGCGACTTCGCCTCGCACCACGTCGGGTTCGCGACGATCCGGAACGCCAGCTTCCGCCCTGGTTCCACCACGTCCAGCACCGGTCGGAGGGGGCGGACCTCGGCGGGTGCGGTCAGGTGGCCGGCGGGTAAGTGGCCCCAGTCGGGTTCTGTGCGGCTCTGCACGTACTGGACGTACCCGTCGTTCGTGCTGTCCAGGCGCCACAGCACGGCGTGGGCCTGTCGGGCGGGTGTGGATTCGGTGATGTTGGGGAACGCCGACATCACCGTGCGGTGCATGTCGTGGATGTTGGCGTGGTCACGGCGGAACTCGCGTGACCGGTCATTGATGGCCAGAGTGCTGAGGAACACGACAATCCCGATTCGATAAGCGTAGTCAATGGGTCCCGATAAATGCGGCGGAAGCCCCCTGGCTGCGGAAACGTCTTGGGTGGTCGGAAACTGCTGTTGTCTGCCATCGACTTCCACGGCCCCCGCCGTGTCGCATTCGTCGAGATCGGTCATGTAATCAGATTCCGTTTCGGATGCCTATGCGGTAACCCTGATGAGCCTCTGTTGGGCGTTCGACTTCACCCGTTGGTCGCAAGGTTTCCGGGCACTGGTCTAACCCAGTTATCGGTCCATTACGCAGTTTTGCGCCTCCGACGGGCCTGTACTCCTCGTCCTCGCGGGTGTCGACCCCCTGTCTGCGGGGTGGCGAGAAAACGACATTCCACGGGACGGTGGTATCTGCGGTCCTCCGACTGCCGAACACTGGTGGACGCGTCGACCTCGTCGTCGCTGGCAGAGCACGGAACAGGACCAGTCGGGATGCTGACCCTCGATCAACTTGCCCAGATCGGGCGCCTTCAGCACCTCTGCGAGGTGCACGGCTGGCGGGTGCAGTTGAAACGTTCCACCACCCCTCCGCACGACGTGGAGGAACTGGTCTACTTCACCGAGAACGGCCTGTGGCTCGACGTCCTGCGCGTCCGTTCCGACACCGACGCCCAGGCCGCGCGGCTGATCCGCCAGTCGGTGGTGGAGAACCGCCCGTGCGCGGTGTGGGAGGCCGAGGGCACCCTGGAGGCCGTGCTCGACCGGCTCGTCGAGCTGCGCTGACCAGGCTGTTCCTCCGCGCGAGCCGGTCCGGCCGGGCTTTGTCCCCCGTGCGAGCTACCGGGAAGTGTCCGCTCCGGCGGGATTCGGCCGGGCGCCGATCTGCATAGCGTTCGTGGTGCAAGGTCGATGCCCGGTAGCCCCCAAGGAGTCGGAACCATGGAGCGCACCCTCACCCCCTCGGACGACGTCCGGTCCACCCCCGAGCCCTCCGTGCGGGCCCCGCGGTTGCGCCGGTTCCGGTTCCCGGTCCTGTTCGTCGCGGTGTTCGCGGTCATGGTCGCCTTCGCCGCGGTCAACCAGCTCGTCGCCCCTATCCCGCTGCTCGCCCTGCCGGTCGGGATCGGCCTGGCGGTGGCCGGGGTGCTGGTCTACCGCCGGTTGACCACGGCTGTGGAGGGGCGGGTGGAGGTGCCCGAGCTGGCGCGCCGGGACATGTGGTCGGGGCTGCGCCGGGGCGCGCTGCTCGGCGGTGGCCTGTTCACCGCGGTGATGGCGCTGATCCTGGTGTTCGGCGGGTTCGACACGGTGTCGTGGGGTTCGGTGTTCGGGGCGCTGGGCATCGCCGGGTCGATGACGGGTGTCGCGGTGATGGAGGAGGCGCTGTTCCGCGGGGTGCTGTTCCGGATCCTGGAGGAGCGGGCGGGGACCGTGGTGGCGCTGGTGGTGTCGTCGGTGCTGTTCGGTGCGACGCACCTGGTCAACGGCAACGCGACGGTGTGGGGGACGTTGGCGATCGCGTTGACCGGTGGCACGATGCTGGCCGCGGCCTACGTGGTGACGCGGTCGTTGTGGTTCCCGATCGGGATGCACTTCGCGTGGAACGTGGTGCAGGGCGGGGTGTTCGGCACGGTGGTGTCGGGTTCGGACCAGGCTCCGGAGGGGTTGCTGCACACCTCGTTGACCGGTCCGGTGGCGTTGACCGGTGGTGGGTTCGGCCCGGAGGCGAGCCTGGTGTCGTTGGTGGTGTGCCTGGTGGCCGCGGTGGTGCTGCTGCGCCGGGCGGTGCGCACCGGTCAGATCCGTCCCCGCCCCTGACACCGGACCGGGAAACCCTGGCATCGAAGCGAAAACGAAGAACGGCCGCCCCGAGACCTCGGGGCGGCCGTTCCTGCGTGGGCGGGTGCTACAGCGGGTCCTCGATCACGACGTGCTCGTCCTCCGGCGCCAGCCACAGCACACCGGACGGCGGCAGCTGCAGGATCGCCGAAGCCGGGCGGCCGTGCCACGGGTGCGCCTCCGCCTCGACGACGCCGAGGTTGCCGACCCCCGAACCGCCGTAGGCGGAGGAGTCGGTGTTGACGACCTCGCGCCACCTGCCGGTGGTCGGCAGGCCGACCCGGTAGTCGTGGTGTGGCTGGCCGGAGAAGTTCGCGACGCACGCCAGGTGCGACCCGTCCTCACCGATGCGCAGGAAGCTCAGCACGTTGCCCGCGGAGTCGTTCGCGTCGATCCACGAGAACCCCTCGGGCTTGTTGTCCGCGCTGTAGAGCGCGGGCGAGCCCTTGTACACGCGGTTCAGGTCGCCCAGCAGCGCGCGGACACCGCCGTGCAGCGGGTCGTCGAGCAGGTGCCAGTCGAGCGACTTGGACTCCGACCACTCCTCGGGCTGGCCGAACTCGCCGCCCATGAACAGCAGCTGCTTGCCGGGGTGCGCCCACATGAACGCCAGCAGCGAACGCAGGCCCGCCGCCTTGTTCCACGAGTCGCCCGGCATCCGCTGCCACAGCGAGCCCTTGCCGTGCACGACCTCGTCGTGCGACAGCGGCAGCACGAAGTTCTCGCTCCACGCGTACACCAGCGAGAAGGTGATCTCGTTGTGGTGGAACGACCGGTGGATCGGTTCGCGGCCCAGGTAGTGGAGCGTGTCGTGCATCCACCCCATGTTCCACTTGAACCCGAACCCGAGGCCGCCCAGGTGCGTGGGCCTGGTGACGCCCGGCCACGCGGTCGACTCCTCGGCGATCATCATGATGCCGGGGTGGCGCCGGTAGACCGTGGCGTTGAGCTCCTGCATGAACCGCACGGCGTCGAGGTTCTCGCGGCCGCCGTACTGGTTGGGCAGCCACTGCCCTTCCTTGCGCGAGTAGTCGAGGTACAGCATCGAGGCGACCGCGTCGACCCGCAGGCCGTCGAGGTGGAACTCCTCGATCCAGTACAGCGCGTTCGCGACGAGGAAGTTGCGGACCTCGTTGCGGCCGAAGTCGAAGACGAGCGTGCCCCAGTCGGGCTGCTCGCCGCGGCGCGGGTCGGCGTGCTCGTAGAGCGCCGTGCCGTCGAACTTCGCCAACGCCCAGCTGTCCTTGGGGAAGTGCGCGGGCACCCAGTCGACGATCACGCCGATGCCCCGCTGGTGCAGGGTGTCGACGAAGTACCGGAAGTCGTCCGGCGACCCGAAGCGGGACGTCGGCGCGTAGTAGGAGGTGACCTGGTAGCCCCACGAGCCGCCGAACGGGTGCTCGGCGACCGGCAGCAGCTCGACGTGGGTGAACCCGGTCTCCACCAGGTAGTCGCCCAGCTGCTCGGCCAGCTCGCGGTAGCCCAGACCGGGCCGCCACGAGCCGAGGTGCACCTCGTAGGTGCTGACCGGCGCGTTGATCCACGTCGTGGCCTCGCGCTTGGCCTCCCACTCGGCGTCGCCCCACGTGTAGTCGGAGACGGTGACGACGGACGCGGTCTGCGGCGGCACCTCGGTGCCGAACGCCATCGGGTCGGCCTTCTCGTGCCACGCCCCGTCCGCGCCGAGGATGCGGAACTTGTACTTGGTGCCGACCGGGATGCCGGGGATGAACACCTCCCACACGCCGGAGGAGCCCAGCGACCGCATCGGGTTCGCGCGGCCGTCCCAGCCGTCGAAGTCGCCGATCACCCGCACACCGCGCGCGGTCGGCGCCCACACCGCGAACGAGGTGCCCTCGACGCGCCCGGACGGCGTGTCGTAGCCGCGGTGGTGCGCGCCGAGCACGTCCCACAGCCGCTCGTGGCGGCCCTCGCCGATCAGGTGCAGGTCCAGCTCGCCCACGGTCGGCAGCCAGCGGTACGGGTCGTCGACGGTGACGACGTCACCGTCGTAGTCGATCTCCAGCCGGTAGTCGCCGGGGTGTTCGGGGAGCTTCCCCGCGAACAGGCTGTCGACGACGCGCGGCAGGTCCCACTTCTCGTCGCCCGCCACGACGGCGACCGACTTGGCACCCGGCCTGAGGGCTCGGGCGACCACGCCGGTGCCGACGTGGTGCAGGCCCAGCACCGAGTGCGGATCGTGGTGCGCTCCGGCCAGCAGCCGGTCCACATCGCTCGGCGACGGTGCGGCGTCAGGGAGTTCGGCCGGTTTGGCGTTCACGATTCCGTCACGCTCCTTCTCCTGTGATCCGGGCGATCGACGACAGCGGGACCGTCAACCACTCCGGCCGGTTCGCGTACTCGTAGGCGACCTCGTAGACCGCCTTGTCCAACTCGAAGGCCCTCAGCAGCTCCCCGTGCCGCCTGGGGTCCCCGACCGACTCGGCCGCCGCCTCCGCGTAACCCTCGCAGAAGGCCGCGCGGTTGCGGCGCGCCCACTCCAGGGCCCGCTCCGTCAGGAGTGGATCCTCCTCCTGCCCGACCAGGAGCTGGTGCGCGGCGTAGTCGAAGGATCGCAGCATTCCGGCCACGTCGCGCAGCGGCGACTTGAGCGCCGCCCGTTCGGCGGCCGGCGCGGCGGGCTCGCCCTCGAAGTCGATCAGCAGCCAGCCGTGCACGGTGCGCAGCACCTGACCGAGGTGCAGGTCGCCGTGGATGTTCTGCACGACGATCGCGCCCTGGTTGTCCACGGCCTTGTCGAACGCCTCGCGCAGCGCGGGCACGAACGGGTCGAGCGCCGGGACCATCGCGGCCACCGCGTCGAGCCGGGCGTGCATCGCGCGCACGGTGCCCTGGATGTCGTCGTCGTCCGCGTCGTGCTGGCCGAGCGCCCGGTCGAGGTCGGCGTGCACGGTGGCGACCGCCTGCCCGAGCCGGTTGGCCTCGCCCGCGAAGTCGCCGCCCACCTGGTCGGCGTGCAGCTCGGACTCGGCCATCAGGTCGCGCACGCTCGTCGTCGCCATCGCCCAGCCGTCGACCGCGTCCGGCAGGAACTGCTGGAGCATGCCGATGGTGATCGGCTGGCCCTCCAGCGTGCCGGTGATGGAGCCGAGCGGCTGCGCGATGTGCTCGCAGCCGACCTTGCGCAGCGCGCGGTGCAGCACCAGGTCCGGGTTCGGCCCGAACGAGAGCTTGCGGAACAGCTTGAGGATGTACTGGCTGCCGAAGATGATCGACGTGTTGCTCTGCTCGGAGGTGATGGGCCGCCCGCGCAGACCACCGGTCAGCTCGGCGTCCGGCTCGTGCTCGAAGCCGAGCCCGTCGACCTCGCCACCCCGCACCATCAGGTCCAGCAGGTGGCCGGTCAGCTCGCCGTCGGTGGTCGCGTCGTAGGACTCCTCGCGGTCGGTCACCAGCAGCTGGTAGGCCTCCACCCGGTCCTGCTGCTCCACCTCGACGACGAGGTGCACGAGCAGCGGGTCCTCGAGCAGCACGGTCGTCCGGAGTGGACGGACCGAGCCCACCGGCCGGTCCTTGCCCGCGAACCAGCGCTGCGCGGGCAACCAGCCCGGCAGCTCCGTCAGCAGCTTCTCGACCAGTTCCTGGGGTTCGGTCACGTCGCTCACCTCGATTCGCCGTCGTCGCCCACGGTGGCCAGCTGGAACCAGTAGAACCCGTGGCCGGGCAGCGTGAGCAGGTACGGCAGTTCGCCGACGGTGGGGAAGTGGACCCCGCCGGTCAGCTCCACCGGGGTGGTCCCCCGGTGCTCGGACAGGTCAAGTTCGACCGGCTGCGGGAAGCGCGACAGGTTGTTGACGCACAGCACGATGTCCTCGTGCCCGTCCGGTCGCGTCCAGCGCCGCTTGTAGGCGAGCACGCTCGGGTTCGACCCGCCGAGGTCGATGAAGGTGCCTTCGGCGAGCGCGTGGTGCTGCTTGCGCACCTCGATCATCCGGCGGGTCCAGTTCAGCAGCGAGGAGGCGTTGTTGAGCTGCGCCTCCACGTTGAGCGCCTGGTAGCCGTAGATCGGGTCCATGATCACCGGCAGGTAGATCCGGCCGGGGTCGCAGCTGGAGAAGCCGGCGTTGCGGTCGGGGGTCCACTGCATCGGCGTGCGCACCGCGTCGCGGTCGCCCAGCCAGATGTTGTCGCCCATGCCGATCTCGTCGCCGTAGTACAGGACGGGCGAGCCGGGCAGCGACAGCAGCATCGCCGTGAACAGCTCCTGCTGGTTGCGGTCGTTCTCCAGCAGCGGGGCCAACCGGCGGCGGATGCCGATGTTGGCCTTCATCCGCGGGTCCTTGGCGTACTCGGTGTACATGTAGTCGCGCTCTTCGTCGGTGACCATCTCGAGCGTGAGCTCGTCGTGGTTGCGCAGGAAGATGCCCCACTGCGTACCGGTCGGGATCTCCGGCGTCTGCGCCAGGATCTCCGAGATCGGGAACCGCGACTCCCGCCGCACCGCCATGAAGATCCGCGG
>NZ_PVTF01000018.1 GCF_003002815.1 Umezawaea tangerina
ACTACAACACCCGACGGGCCCACAGCGCCCTCGGTGGTCGACCACCGATCAGCCGACTGGCCGCCTAACCGTCAACAACGTCACAAATCACTACACCTAGAGCCAGGAGCCGGGAGCCAGGAGCCAGGAGCCAGGAGCCGGGAGCCGGGAGCCGGGAGCGGAAAAATGTCGGTACCCCGCTGTAGGTTCGCAGTCGGGGGGCCCACCGGACCGGGGGACCCCTTCGTGGCGTGCTAGCGGACCAGGTGCAGCGCCTCGCTGATCGAGTCGGCCACGGGCACACCGGCGGCTTCGAGCTTGGCGCGGCTCATCACGCCGGTGGTGACGAGCACGCAGCTCGCCCCGACGTGCGCGGCGGCCTCGGCGTCGTCCACGACGTCGCCGATCAGCACGACGTCGGCCGGGTCGAGGTCCTGGGCGGCCAGGTGCTCGGCGAGGTGCGCGGCCTTGGACCCGCCGCCCACCACGCCCTCGCGCAGCCCGTCGATCCTGGTGAACAGCCCGGTCAGCCGGAACTCCTCGACCAGCGCGACCAGCTCGTGGTGGTACCACATCGACAGCAACGACTGGGTGCGGCCGAGGTCGCCCCACGCGTGCAGGTGCTCCGGCACGCCGTCCGCGAGCGTGCAGAGCGACAGCAGGTCGCGGTAGTGGTCGTGGTAGATCGCGTCGATGCGCGACCACGCCGCCGCGTCCAGCTCCTGGGCGAGCAGCTGCTCGTAGCACTGCTGCAACGGCCTGCTGAACGTCGAACGCCAGTGCTCCAGCGTGATCGCCGTGCGGCCGAACCCCGCGCACACCGCGTTGACGGCCGACAGGACGGCGTCGTTGTCGGCGAGCAGGGTGCCGTTCCAGTCCCAGACGACGTGCTTGATCTCCACGGCGAGCACCCTAACGCCCGGTGTCGACCCACCGGACCTCGTGCGCCTCGGTCGGATCGGGCGCCTCCCACTTGGCGATCAGCCGTTCCACGACGGCGGCGGGCACCGGTTCGGCTCGTGCCCGGTTGCGGGCCCGCAGCACGTCCGGCGGGGCTTCGAGCCCGACCAGCGTGACCCGTGCGCGGTAGTCGGCGGCCAGCCCGACGCACCGTTCCCGGAGCTGCCGCGACACGTTCGTCGCGTTCCACACGAACCGCTCCCCCGCCCGCAGGTGGACCCGCGCCTGGTCGAACGCCGCCGCGACCACGGCCCGCTGGTCGCCTCCGGGACCGATGCCCCGGCGCGCCCGGACCGCGTCCAGGCTCACCACCGGCCATCCCGCGCGGTGCTCGGCGATCCAGTGGTCCTTGCCGACGCCGGGCAGCCCGGACAGGACGGTCACGTCCACGCGCGTGTCGTCGTAGGCGGCGTAGGAGGGGTCGCGGCCGGGTGTGCGGAAGTACTGGAAGCGCGCGTGCGCCGACGGGAAGATGCGGGGCCGGTCGAGGCAGTCCAGCTCGCGGCAGTACTCGCGGAACAGCGCGATGTTCTCCACGATGCCCTCGGCGTCACCGCACACCCGGCCGAGGATGTCCGCGGTGGCCAGGATCGCCAGGTCGTCGTTGCGGGCGAGCAGGCTGACCCGGAACACGATGCGCTCCAGATCCGCCCGTTCCAATGCCCAGAACGGAACCTGGTGGTGGTGGACGAGCGCGGCGACGTGCTCCCGCCACGCGGGCGGCGCCCCGAGCTCCCACAGGATCCGCCGGGCCAACAGATCACCGTGCCGCGAGTGGCCGTGCGCGGTCACCCGCCCGTGCTCGTCGACCTGCGTCCGGAACGGCTTCGCGGAGTCGTGCAGCAGCACCGCCGCGAACAACAGCACCCGTTCGTGCGGCGGCCGGGCCCGCCACTCCGGCAACGCGGCCAGCGCCTCGCACGCCATCCGCGTGTGCGTGGCGACGTCGCCTTCGGCGTGGTGCACCGGGTCCTGGACGACTCCGCGCAACCGCCGGACCCACTCGAACGCCGCCTCGACCCGGTCCCACCGGACCGTCCACTCCGGACCGACCGGGCACAGTCGCTCAAAGACCTCCACGGGCGGCCTCCCCCAACCGGTTCGGCAGGATCGGCCGCGACGCCCAGTGGCTGCCCGAGTCCAGCACGGCGGTGAGGAAGCCGGGCCGCACCCACTTGTAGCGGTCGACGGTCTCGTCACCGACCTCGACCTTGATGTACAGCCCTTCCATGTGGTCGTCCCGGTCGGTCTCGGCCGCCACCTGAGCCGGGTCGAGCCCGGCGTCGACAGCCGTTTCCGCCAACGCGTCGCGCCACCGCGGGGTCCGGCAGGTCGACGGGCCCAGCAGTGCGGTGAGCGACGCCAGGTCCGACAACGGGCCGGAGTGCAGCACCGGGACCGACACCACCGACGTGCCTTCCAGCAGCCGCGCCCGCGCCGGTGTGGAGAGGAACGCTCCCGTCTCCCGGTCGAGGACGTCGAACTCGCAGAAGAAGTGCGGCAGCGCGTCGTAGAACACGGTGTGCTTGGCGTACAACCATTCCCCGTACAGCACGTACCGCGTGCCCAGCCGCTCCCACAGCACCGGCCGTACCCCCGCCGCCCAGGCCTTCAACCGCGCGAACTGCCGTTCGCGAGGCCCGCCGGTCAGGAAGTGCCCGCGACTCTGCAGCAACAACGACCCGTCGGTGTCGAAGCTGATCCCCGCGTTCGCCCCGTCCAGCTTCTCCTCGACCACGAGGTGGCACCCCGCGACCGCCGAGAACGCCACCGAGTCCAGGTCCTCGTCGCCGGGCTGGCGACGAGACCCTTCGAGGTGGCGGGTCCGGGGGTACTTGCGCAACATGGCGCCTTTGTAGCCGACCGGGCCGCGAGGGGCCATCGGATAACGCCGGACGTTTCCCTGAGTTCAGGCGACCCCGGCGGAGTCCACGTCCCAGACCAGGGTCTTCGGCGTGGCCAGGTTGAACTCGGCGGCGGTACCCAGCACCTCGAGGTGGATCGCGCGCCGCAGGAACAACGACCCGACCGCGGTGACAGCCCGGTCCGCCGTCTGCACGGCGATCCCCGTGACGGTGAACTGCCCGTACGGCTTCTGCTCGAACGTCGCCCGCACCACATCGCCGTGACCGACGCTGTCGATCAGCTCCCGCACCGACTCGTACTCGTCGTGGTTCGCGGAGACGGCCTCCCCGATCGACACCACGTCGTCCCCGCCGACGGCCAGCGCCAGAAGTCCCTTGTCCGGCTTGAGACCCGACTCGATGGTCACGCCGCCCACGAGGTAGTTCTTCACGCAGTCCGACCAGGACGCCTGGCCCTCGACGCGGAACACCCCGTACTTCTCGTACCGGATCGTCGCACTCACGTGGTGGCCCGCCTTGAGCTCGGCGAGCCGCGAGGTCATCGTCTTGACGTCCCGACGCGCGGGCGGCGTCAGCAGGTCAGCGGTCTTCACCATTCATCCCCCTTTTCGTTCCACGGCACGGTTCACCGCAGACGCGAAAGCCTAACGACCGACCGACCACCACCCCTGCGGTAGGCCTCGCCGCTGCCGACCGCCAGTGCCCGACCGACGACCAGGACCTGTTGACGGACAACGGCTACGACGTGCCGGACGTCGGCATGGGCGCGAACACGACGCCGGCCGGGACCCGCCAGGGAAACGACCGCACGCCAGGATCACCCAAGCCCGCTCCCACCGCGGCCGCGACTCGAGACCCGGATCACGACACCCCGGACGCAGCCGCCTTCACTCCGGAAGAGCGTCGTCCAACAAGGACGCGTCCCCACCCGCCGAACGCAGCTCCTCGCGCACCACCTGGTAGGCCATCCCGCCCGCGTACCCCTTGCGGGCCAACGCCCCCACCAACCGGCGGATCTTCGCGGCCTCGTCCACCCCGGCCATCCCGCGGAGCTTCTTGCGCACCAGCTCCCGAGCCCGGTCCTGCTCCGCCTCGTCGTCCACGGCGGACACGGCCTCGGCGACCAGCTCGTCCGCCACGCCCTTGCGCCGCAGCTCCATCGCCAACGCCCGGCGACCGAGCCCGTTGTAGGTGTGCCTCGACCGCACCCAGATCTCGGCGAACGCCGCGTCGTCGATCAGACCGGCCTTGTCGAACTTGCCGAGCACCAACTCGGCAAGTTCCTCGGCGATCCCCTTGCGCAGCATCGCGTTCTTCAGCTCGAGCCTGGTACGCGGTTGTGCGGCGAGTTGCGTGAAGCAGATCTCCTTGGCCCGCTTCTGCTCCTCGACCGGATCAGGGGGTGGGAGGTCGTGGCCCTCCTCGTCCGAGCCGAACCCGGCTCGTCGACCACGACCCCTGCCACCTCGATACGTCATGGTTCAGCTCAGAAGTCGACCGGGGTCGGTGCCGCGGTGACCTCGGCGTCGAGCGTGGCGCCGATGCCGAGCTTGTCCTTGATCCGCTTCTCGACCTCGTTGGCGACGTCCGGGTTCTCCAGCAGGAACTTGCGGGCGTTCTCCTTGCCCTGCCCCAGCTGGTCGCCCTCGTAGGTGTACCAGGCGCCGGACTTGCGCAGGATGCCCTGGTCGACACCCATGTCGATCAGCGAGCCCTCGCGGCTGATGCCCTTGCCGTAGAGGATGTCGAACTCGGCCTGCTTGAACGGCGGGGCCACCTTGTTCTTCACGACCTTGACCCTGGTGCGGTTGCCGACGGGCTCGCCGCCGTCCTTCAGGGTCTCGATGCGGCGGACGTCCAGGCGGACGGACGCGTAGAACTTCAGCGCCTTGCCACCGGTCGTGGTCTCCGGCGTGCCGAACATGACGCCGATCTTCTCGCGCAGCTGGTTGATGAAGATCGCGGTCGTGCCGGAGTTGCTGAGCGCACCGGTGATCTTGCGGAGCGCCTGGCTCATCAGCCGGGCCTGGAGGCCGACGTGGTTGTCGCCCATCTCGCCCTCGATCTCGGCGCGGGGCACGAGCGCGGCCACCGAGTCGATGACGAGGATGTCGAGGGCGCCGGAGCGGATCAGCATGTCCGCGATCTCGAGCGCCTGCTCACCGGTGTCGGGCTGGGAGACCAGGAGCGCGTCGGTGTCGACGCCGAGCTTCTTCGCGTAGTCCGGGTCGAGGGCGTGCTCCGCGTCGATGAACGCCGCGATGCCACCGGCCTTCTGGGCGTTCGCGACCGCGTGCAGCGCCACCGTCGTCTTACCGGAGGACTCCGGGCCGTAGATCTCGACCACGCGGCCGCGGGGCAGGCCGCCGATGCCGAGCGCGACGTCCAGCGCGATCGCGCCGGTCGGGATCACGGCGATCGGGGCGCGGCCCTCTTCGCCGAGACGCATGACCGAGCCCTTGCCGAACTGCTTGTCGATCTGGGCAAGTGCCAGCTCTAGGGCCTTGTCCCTGTCGGGTGCTGCGGGAGCCATCTGGTGTCCACCTCGGGTTGTTTCGGATCGCTTTTTCATGTCGGAGCCGACGCTACGGGGAGGGTCCGACAATTTTCGCGAAGGCCGGACGACGAGCGGATCGACCAGCCGGTCAGGACGGGATCGTAGCCGAACACGTGTTCGAGTGCAGCGGGGACACGCCCGGTCATCTCCGCTGCTCGGGAACGTCGAACGCGTCGCACACCGCGAGCCAGATCTCTTTCGGGGGAACGCCGGCCTCAAGGGCCTCGTCGGGTGTGAGTCCGCCGAGCGCGGACAGCACGTGGTCCTGGGCCACCATCTCACCGCGGACCGGGCCGAACTCCCCGGTCATCAACTTCCGGAACACCGTGATGCGCATCGGGTCCAGGCTAACCTCAGGGGGTGCCGCTGCTCCAGGAAGACCCCACCGGTCTGTCGTCCCCGGTCGGCCAGGTCGCGATGGTCGCCATGCTCCTGGTCGTCGTGGTCGTGGGGCTGCGCTTCTGGTGGGGCAACCGCCGGAAGTGATCAGGCCGGTCGGCGCAGGGTGCTGACGACGCACACCGCGAGCAGCGGCAGCGCCAGGAACCCGACGATCAGGCCGAGCGCCGCGAACGACCACGCGGTGACCACCAGGCCCGCCGTGACGCCGCCGATCGCGCCGCCGACGTTCATGCAGAGGTCCGACAGGCCCTGGGCCGCGGGCCGGTCGGGCACGGCGACGGACTCGGTGAGCAGCGCGGACCCGGACACCAGCCCCGCCGACCAGCCGAAGCCCAGCAGGGTGAGGCCCGCGGCGAGCTGCGGCGCGTTCTCCGAGGGCGCCATGCCCGTGATGCCGGAGGCCGCGACCAGCAGCGCGGCGCCGATGGCCAGCACCGGGACCCGGCCGAGGCGGTCGGCCATCCAGCCGAACAGCGGGCTGGCGCCGTACATGGCGGCGACGTGCAGGCTGATCACCACTCCGACCACCCGCAGCGAGGAACCCGCGTGGTTCATGTGCACCGGGGTCATCGACATCAGGCCGACCATCGCGGTGTGGCACAGCGCGATGGTGACGAGGGCGAGCTTCGCGCTCGACCGCAGCGACCGCCACACCGCGGCACTGCCCCTGGTCGGCGCCTGACCGCCCGCGCAGTGGGCGGGGACGACCGGCTCCGGTTCGGCCCGGCGGACGACGACCAGCGGGTCCGGCCGCAGGAACACTCCGATCACCAGCGCCGCCAGCCCGAACACGACGGCGGCCAGCAGGAACGGCCCCGAGCCGACGGGCAGTCCGACGGTCGTGGCGAGCCGTCCGGCGGGATCGGCGAGGTTGGGTCCGGCGACCGCGCCGATGGTCGCCGCCCACACCACGATCCCCACCGAGCGCGCGCGCCGGTGCGGGTGCGCGAGGTCGGTGGCGGCGTAGCGGGCGGCGAGGTTCGCGCTGGACGCGCCGCCGAACAGCACGAGCGCGGGCAGCAGCAGCTGCCACCACCCGAGCGCGACGGCGAGCGCCGCGACCACCGCCCCGAGCGCGCCGACGCCGTAGCCGAGCATGAGCGCCGGGCGCCTGCCCCGGCGTTGCGCCAGGCGGGCCGCCGGCAGCGCCAGCAGCGCCGCGCCGACGACGGCGCTGGTCTGGGCGAGGCCGCCGACCGCGTCGGACTCCGCCAGCGCCGCGGCGACCAGCGTGCTGAAGGCCAGCCCGATCGTCACGCCCGCGGCACCCAGGACCTGGGTGGTCGTGAGCACGCGGAGCACCTTGCGCTGCACGTGCTCGACCTCGGGCGCGGCGGTCTTCATGATCACGATGGTGACACGGCCGCGACCCCCGCTACCAGGGCCGTCCGGGTCAGGTACCGGGCTGGATGTGCTGCTCGAAGTAGGTCGCGATCTCGTCCGCGGTCAGCTTCTCGTCACCCGTCTTGGTGACGATGCCCAGCAGCGGCCGGTCCGTCGCGGTGAACGCGAGCAGCCCCACGCCGCCGTCGGCGGACGACCGGTACTTGCCCTCCAGGCCGTTGCCCGCCCACTGCGCCTCGACCACGTCGGCCCGCAGCGACTGCACGACGGCGTCGGCACCCTGCTGGGCACCGGTGACCGTGTCGGTGAGGACGTACTGGACGGCGTAGTCGTCGGCCAGCTCGCAGCTGACGACGCTGCCCTTGATCGCGTTGACGCCGGACACGCCCGCCGCGCCGCCGGTCTTGCAGGTGCTGCCGTCCGGCACGACGCCCGCGAGCTGGCGCAGGCACTTGGTGAAGCCCTTGTCGTCGGTCGCGGTGTCGGTCTTGCACTCCTGCGCGTTCGGGACGTCCGGGCCGCTCAGCGCGAAGATCCCGCCGACGACACCCAGCACCAGCACGACCGCGCCGCCCGCGGCCAGCAGCACCTTGCGGTTGGGCTGCTTCTTGGCGGGCTTGGCGGTGACGGTGCTGGGGAAGTTGAACTCCTGCGGCCCGGTCGTCGGGTACGGGGAGTTGACCGAGAAGGACGTGTTCACCGAGTACGGCGCGGTCACCGGGTGGCCGCCGGTGGTCGTGGGGTTGACCTGGTGGGGACCGCTCTGCACCTGGTGCGAGCCGGTGTGCACGGGGTGGGGGCCGCTGTGGACCGGGTACGGGCCGCTCAGCGCCGGGTTCATCGGATGGGGACCGCTGAGCGCCGGGTTCACCGGGTAGGGGCCGCTGAGCGCGGGGTTGACCGGGTACGGGCCGCTCAGCGCGGGGTTCGCAGGCAGCGGGCCGCTCTGCGCCGGGAACCCGCCGGTGGTGGGCATGTTCTGCGCCGGGAAACCACCGGTGGCGGGCATGTTCTGGGTCGGGTAGTCGCCGTCGTCGACGGGTTCCGTCACGACCGTGGGCACCTCGCTGTTGGACAGCGTCACGGTCGACGGCTCGTCGTCGGTCTCGCGGAGGTGGATGCCCTCCTTGGGCACGTGGTGCGCGCCGAGCGCGACGGCCGTCTCCGGCTGGTCGAGGCTGGTGGGCGCGACCCGGACCTGCTCGGTGATCATGGCGCTGATCAGCGGGATCCGGCTGGAGCCGCCGACCAGGTAGATGCCCGCGAGCTGGTCGGCGGACATGCCGGTGGACGCGATCGTGGAGGCCAGCAGCTCGGCGCTGCGCAGCAGGCGCGGCCGGACCAGCGCCTCCATGTCCGCGCGGGTGACGGCCACGTCGACGAACGGCGGCGGCATCGGCACCTCGGTCCGGAGGTGCCGCGACAGCGCCTCCTTGGCCGAGCGGACGTCGTCGAGCATGGCGCGGCGGGCGCGGCGGTCCGCGGTCGAGTCCGGCCGCATCAGCCGCTGCCAGTGGCCGGGGTCGCTGTGCGAGACCTGGCGGCCGACGTGCTCCAGCAGGGCCTGGTCGACGTCGAGGCCGCCGAGGTCGGGCAGGCCGTCGTTGGCGAGCACCTCGAAGCCGTGCCGGGTCACGCCGACGATGGCCACGTCGAACGTGCCCGCGCCCAGGTCGTAGACGGCCAGCGCCTGCCCGGTGACGAAGTCGCGCTCGATCGCCAGCGCGTAGTGCGCCGCGGCGGCCACGGGTTCCGGCACCAGCACGATCTCGGCGGTCACCCCGGCCAGCCGGGCGGCGGAGACCAGCACGTTGCGGCGGCTCGGACCCCACTGCGCCGGGTGGGTCAGCCGGATCTCGTCGAGCTGGGCGCCGTTGAGCTGGCGGGCGGTCTCCTCCAGCACGCGGCCGAGCACGGCGGCCAGCGCGTCGGTGACCGGCACGACGGTGCCGCCCAGGCGCAGCATCCCCTCGGCGATGCGGCGTTTCGGGTTCGGCTCGTAGCGCGACGGGTCGAGCCGGGCGCGGCGCTCGGCGTCGCGGCCGACGACGAGGGAGCCGTCCTCCTCGCAGTAGACCGCGGACGGCATCGCCGACGAGCCGTCCACCTCGACCACCCTGGGCGGGCGGCCGTGCGCGGAGAGCACCGCCACCGTGTTGGAAGTACCCAGGTCAACGGACAGGACGCGCACGTTCTCCCCTTAGTCGGTGGACCGGCTTGATGGTGCCACGTCGGGCACCGGCCGTGGTCGGCGGTTGACCGGATTGAGTCGTACGAGGTCACCGTGCGCCGAACCGGGCCACGAGGGCGTCCCGACAGGTGCTGGAAGGCCTCACCGCCGGCAAGTTCTCGTCGCGGACGCCGACACTTCCGGGGGACCTCGCCACCGGTGCTGAGCAGCCGCGACCGGAAAATGTCGGTGCTCTCGGTCAGGATGGGGGCATGGACGCGCTGGAGGCCTTCTCACCCGCGACCCGGCAGTGGT
The DNA here is from genome assembly GCF_003002815.1 of Umezawaea tangerina. Lineage (GTDB taxonomy): Bacteria > Actinomycetota > Actinomycetes > Mycobacteriales > Pseudonocardiaceae > Umezawaea > Umezawaea tangerina. The sequence goes on from NZ_PVTF01000018.1 coordinate 9,593, forward strand.
TCGCCGGGGCCTTCGCCGCACCCACGGACGCCCAGGCGGGGGCGTGGCGGGCCGCGGCCGCGGGCGAGCACACGCTGGTCGTCGCGCCGACCGGGTCGGGCAAGACGCTGTCGGCGTTCCTGTGGTCGCTCGACCAGCTGGCGTCGACCCCCGCGCCCGAGGACCCGAAGCTGCGGTGCCGGGTCCTCTACATCTCGCCGTTGAAGGCGCTGGCGGTCGACGTGGAGCGCAACCTGCGGGCGCCGTTGACGGGCATCCGGCAGGCCGCGCACCGGTTGGGGCTGCCGGAGCCGTCGATCGCGGTCGGCATGCGGACCGGCGACACGCCCGCGGACGAGCGGCGGGCGTTCATGCGGACGCCGCCGGACGTGCTGGTGACCACGCCGGAGTCGTTGTTCCTGATCCTCACCTCGGCCGCGCGCGAGTCGCTGCGGGGTGTGCGGACGGTGATCCTGGACGAGGTGCACGCGGTCGCGGGGACCAAGCGCGGCGGGCACCTGGCGCTGTCGCTGGAACGGCTGGACGCGCTGCTCGAGAAGCCGGCGCAGCGGATCGGGCTGTCCGCGACGGTGCGGCCGGTCGAGGAGGTCTGCTCGTTCCTCGCCGGCGGGCGCCCGGTGCGAGTGGTGCAGCCGAAGACCGCCAAGACCATCGAGGTGCGGGTCGAGGTGCCGGTGGAGGACATGTCGGTCCTCGGGCAGCCGACCGGCGAGGTGTCGGGCTCGGCGGCGGGGGCCGAGCAGAAGGCGTCGATCTGGCCCGCCGTGGAGCAGCGGATCCTGGACCTGGTCCGGGAGCACCGCTCGACGATCGTGTTCGCGAACTCCCGGCGGCTCGCGGAGAAGCTGACCGCGCGGCTCAACGAGCTGGCCGAGGAGGCCGTGGCGCTCGAGACCTTCCCCGCGGAGGCGATCGGGCAGTCCGGGCTCACCACGCAGACGGCCCCGGTCGTCGCGCGCGCGCACCACGGGTCGATGGCGCGCGAGCAGCGGACGGTGGTCGAGGAGGAGCTGAAGTCCGGGCGGCTGCCGTGCGTGGTGGCGACGTCGTCGTTGGAGCTGGGCATCGACATGGGGGCGGTCGACCTGGTGGTCCAGGTCGAGGCGCCGCCGACGGTGGCGTCCGGCATGCAGCGGGTCGGCCGGGCGGGTCACCAGGTGGGGGCGGTGTCGCGCGGGGTGATGTTCCCGAAGTTCCGCGGCGACCTGGTGTCGTGCGCGGTCGTCGCGGAGCGGATGCGCGACGGCGCGATCGAGGCCGTCCGGTACCCGCGCAACCCGTTGGACGTGCTGGCGCAGCACGTCGTGGCGATGGTGGCGCTGGAGACGTGGACGGTGGAGGCGCTGGCCGGGCTGGTGCGCAAGGCCGCGCCGTTCGCGGCGCTGCCGGAGTCGGCGCTGATCGCGGTGCTGGACATGCTGGCGGGCCGGTACCCGAGCGAGGAGTTCGGCGAGCTGCGGCCGCGGATCACCTGGGACCGGGTCACCGGTGAGCTGCGCGGCAGGCCGGGCGCGCAGCGGCTGGCGGTGACGTCGGGCGGCACGATCCCGGACCGGGGCATGTTCGCGGTGATGACACCGGCCGCGGAGAGTCGGCCGGGGTCGCGGGTCGGCGAGCTGGACGAGGAGATGGTCTACGAGTCGCGGGTGGGCGACACGTTCCTGCTGGGCACGTCCGCGTGGCGGGTGCAGGACATCACGCACGACCGGGTGGTCGTGGTGCCCGCGCCGGGGCAGCCCGCGCGGATGCCGTTCTGGAAGGGCGACGCGCCGGGCAGGCCGCTGGAGCTCGGGCGCGCGTTGGGGAAGTTCCTGCGGGAGATGTCCACGGCGGACGCCCCGCACGCGGCCGTGCGGGCGGCCGACGCCGGGCTGGACGCGTGGGCGGCGAGCAACCTGGCGAGCTACCTGACCGAGCAGCGCGAGGCCACCCGGCACGTGCCGAACGACCGGGTGATCCTCGTCGAGCGGTTCCGCGACGAGCTGGGCGACTGGCGGCTGGTCGTGCACTCGCCGTTCGGGGCGCAGGTCAACGCGCCGTGGGCATTGGCGATCGCGGCCAGGCTGCGGGAGCGGCGGGGTGTGGAGGTGCAGGCGGCGCACTCCGACGACGGCATCGTGGTGCGGCTGCCCGACGCGGTCGACCTGGACGGCGCGGACGTGGTGGTGGGCGCGGAGGACGTGCTGCTGGACCCGGAGGAGGTCGAGCAGATCGTCGTCGCCGAGGTCGGCGGGTCGGCGCTGTTCGCCGCGCGGTTCCGGGAGTGCGCGGCCCGGTCGCTGCTGCTCCCCCGGCGCGACCCGCGCAAGCGGTCGCCGTTGTGGCAGCAGCGGCAGCGGGCGGCGCAGCTGCTGTCGGTGGCGGCGAAGTACGAGAGCTTCCCGGTGGTGCTGGAGGCCATGCGTGAATGCCTCCAGGACGTGTACGACGTGCCGGGGCTGCGCGAGCTGATGGGTGACGTGCGGGCCCGCCGGGTGCGGGTGGTGGAGGTGGAGACGCCGACGCCGTCCCCGTTCGCGCGGAGCCTGCTGTTCGGCTACGTCGGCATGTTCCTGTACGAGACGGACACCCCGCTGGCCGAGCGGCGGGCGGCGGCGCTGTCGCTGGACTCGACGCTGCTGGCGGAACTGCTCGGGTCGGAGGCGATCCGCGAGCTGCTCGACCCGGAGGTGGTCGAGGAGGTCGAGCGCAGCCTGCAACGGCTGGTCGAGGACCGGCACGCGCGGCACGCCGAGGACGCGGCGGACCTGCTGCGGTTCCTCGGCGACCTCACCGAGGCCGAGGGCTCGCAGCGCGGGATCCGGCCGGAGTGGTTCACCGAGCTGGTGGAGCAGCGGCGGGCGATCCGCATCCGGATCGCGGGGCAGGAGCGGGTGATCGCGATCGAGGACGCCGGTCGCTACCGGGACGCGCTGGGGGTGGCGCTGCCGGTGGGGGTGCCGGAGGTGTTCACCGAGCCGGTGGCCGACCCGGTCGGCGACCTGCTCGGCCGGTACGCCCGCACGCACGGCCCGTTCCCGGCCGTGGAGGCGGCGGCCAGGTTCGGGCTGGGGATCGCGGTGGTGACCGGGGTGCTGGACCGGATGTCCGGGACGGGTCGGCTGGTGCGCGGCGAGCTGCGGCCGGGTGGCACGCACACCGAGTACTGCGACGCCGAGGTGCTGCGCAGGCTGCGGCGGGCGTCGCTGGCGCGGCTGCGGGCTGAGGTGGAACCGGTGGAGCCCGCGGCGCTGGGCCGGTTCCTGCCGAGCTGGCACGGCGTGGGCCGGAAGCCGCGGTCCGGGCCGTCGGTGGACGACGTGCTGTCGGTGGTGGAGCAGCTGGCGGGCGCTCCGCTGCCCGCGAGCGCGCTGGAGTCGTTGCTGCTGCCCGCGCGGCTGCCCGGCTACTCCCCCGCGCTGCTCGACGAGCTGACGGCGTCGGGCGAGGTGACGTGGACCGGGTGCGGTTCGCTGGCCGGTGGCGACGGGTGGATCGCGCTGGCGCCGACGGACGTGGCCGACCTGCTGCTGCCCGACCTGGTGCCGGAGGCGGCCCCGGAGTCGCCGCTGCACCTGGCGGTGGTCGAGGCGCTGGCCGGTGGCGCGCTGTTCTTCCGGCAACTGGTCGACCGGGTGTCGTTGCAGGGGCCGACGACGGACTCCGAGGTGGTCGGCGCGCTGTGGGACCTGGTCTGGGCGGGGCTGGTCACGAACGACACGCTGGCGCCGTTGCGGGCGCTGGTGTCCGGCAAGAGCGCCGCGCACAAGCCCCGGCGCACGGCACCGCGCGGCCGCTACGCCCGGATGCGGGCCGGGCGGCCGGACATGCCCAGCCGCAGCGGACCGCCGACCGTCGCGGGCCGGTGGTCGCTCGCCGTCGTGCCCGCGTCCGACCCGACTCGTCGAGCGCACGCCAGGGCGGAGGCATTCCTGGAGCGGCACGGCGTCCTGACCAGGGGCGCGCTGGACACCGAGCGGGTGACCGGCGGGTTCAGCGGGGTGTACCGGGTACTTCGGGCGATGGAGGAGTCCGGGCAGGTGGTCCGCGGATACGTGGTCGAAGGGCTCGGTGCCGCGCAGTTCGCCGCGCGCGGCGCGGTCGACCGGCTCCGCGCGCTGTCCAGGCCACCGGGCCAGGACCACCTGGGCACTCCGGAGTCGGTCGTGCTCGCCGCCGCCGACCCCGCCCAGCCCTACGGCGCCGCCCTGGACTGGCCCGACCTCGTCGGCGAGGGCAAACACCGACCCGCCCGCAAGGCCGGGGCGTTGACGGTGCTGGTGGACGGGGTGGCCGTGCTGTACGTGGAGCGCGGCGGGCGTTCGCTGCTGTCGTTCACCGAGGACGAGGAGGTGCTGCGGGTCGCCGCGCGCTCACTGAGCCGGGCCGTGCACGACGGCTGGCTGGGGCAGCTGGCCGTGCAGAAGGCCGACGGCGAGATCGCGCTGGGGTCCCGGTTGGCCGGGGTGCTCCAGGAGGCCGGGTTCCGGGCGACACCGAAGGGGTTGAGGCTGAGGACATGAGGGGCTGGGACTGCGCAGGCACCGGACCGCGAGGGGGGGCGGGCCGTGCCGTGGGCTCAGGGTGCGGGGGCCAGGCCGTGGGCTCAGGCTGTGGAGGGCCAGGCCGCGGGCTCGGGGTGCGGGGGCTAGGTCGTGGGCTTGTGCCGGCGGGCCGGGTCGCGGACTCAGGCCTGCGGGAGCCGGGCCGTGGGCTTGTGCCTGCTGGAGCGAGGACGCGGGTCCGCGGAAACCTGGCCGTGGGATTGTGCCCGCAGGGCAGGAGCGTGAAGGGCTGGGTTGTGGGAGTTCTGGGGGTGGGAGGGCTCTGGGAGACTGTGGGGCATGGGTAGACGGCGGGCGGTGTTGGCGGCGGTGGGCACTGTCGTGTTCACCGCCTTCGGTGCCATCGCCGCCAGTGCCGACTGGACCGACAGCGCGCATGTGGGTGCCTGCGAGTTCGGTATTTGCGGGACCGTCGTGAACGACCTGGACATCTCCGTCGACATCGCGTTGGACTGGTGCGAGTGGGAGTCGGCGCCGTGCGAGTCCAAGGGGGTTCGGACCTTGGGCGCCCAGACCAGCAGTGACGCGGCGGCGAAGGTCGACGTGGACGGGTTCCGGGTGCCGGACGGGCTGCGGTACCAGGTGGTGTTCACCTACGCGTTCAGCGGTGAGACCGTGTGGCTCGACCCCGGTTGGCACAAGATCAGCACCGACACCGTCGCCCGCATCGCCGCCTACCGGCCAGGCCCCGTGATCGGACCGGCCCAGTAGCCGGCCTTCCGGCACCGATCTCCTCAGCGCCGATCCTCAACACGGGCCCAGCGCTGGCTCTCAGCGCCGGCCCCAGCGCCGGCCCTCAGCCCTGACCTCCGACCTCACCGGCACCTGTCTTCCCCGTGCCACCTGTCTCAGGTGAACAGGGTGCTGTAGGCGTTGAGGGCGGGTTGGCCGCCCAGGTGGGCGTAGAGGACCTTGGAGTCGCGCGGGATCTCGCCGGTGGAGACCAGTTCGATGAGCCCCGCCAGGGACTTGCCCTCGTAGACCGGGTCGGTGATCATGCCCTCCAGGGAGGCACCCAGGCGCATGGCGTCCATTGTGGACTTGCCGGGGACGCCGTAGACACCCTCGTGGAAGCGTTCGTCGAGCAGGACGTCGGCGGCGGTCACCTCGGTGCCGATCAGGTCGGCGGTGGCGGTGGCGATCCTGAGCACCTGGGCGCGGGTCTCGGCGGGTTTGGCGGAGGCGTCGATGCCGAGGACGCGGCGGGCCGGGTTGGTGTCCGCGAAGCCGGCGACCATGCCCGCGTGGGTGCTGCCGGTGACCGAGCAGACGATGACGGTGTCGAAGAAGACGCCGAGCTGGGCTTCCTGGGCCTCGACCTCCTTGGCCCAGTTGGCGAAGCCGAGACCGCCCAGCCGGTGGTCGGAGGCGCCTGCCGGGATCGGGTACGGGGTGCCGCCCGCGGCGCGGACGTCGGCGATGGCCTGTTCCCACGCGGGCTTGACGCCGATGCCGAAGTCGGCGCGCACCAGGCGGATGTCGGCGCCCATCATGCGGCTGAGCTGGATGTTGCCGACCTTGTCGTAGCCGGGGTCCTCCCAGTCGACCCAGCTCTCCTGCACCAGCACGCACTTCAGCCCGGCCCGCGCGGCGGACGCGGCGACCTGGCGGGTGTGGTTGGACTGGACGCCGCCGATCGAGACGAGGGTGTCGCAGCCCGTGGCGAGGGCGTCGGCCACGAGGTACTCGAGCTTGCGGGTCTTGTTGCCGCCGTAGGCGAGACCGGAGTTGCAGTCCTCGCGCTTGGCCCACACCTCGGCGCCGCCCAAGTGGTGGGTGAGGCGTTCCAGCTTGTGCACGGGCGACGGGCCGAAGAGCAGCGGGTAGCGGGGGAAGTCCTGGAGCACCGGGGTTCTCCTCTAGTCGTCGGACTCGGGCGGGGCGGACTCGGCAAGGCCGGACTCGGGCGTGGCGGACTCGAGCAGGTCGGCGAGCGTGGCCCAGTTGAGGGACACCCGGTCGGCCGCGAGAGCGGGGTCCGCGGCGGCGCAGGCGGCGATCACGTCGGCGTGCATCGCCACCGAGTGGCGGCCGGGCGGAGTGGCGAAGCGCAGGCGTTCGAGCCTGCGGACGAGCGGGGTGTAGCGGTCGATTGTGGCGGTGACCGCGAAGTTGTCGGCACGGCGGACCGCGACGTCGTGGAACTCGTCGTCGGCGGCCAGCGCGGCGTTCACGTCGGCGGTGCGCAGCGCCTCCGCGAACCGGGTGTTGGCCGCGCGCATGGCGTCGAGGTCGGCGGGGGTCATCCTCGGGACGGCCAGTCGGGCGGCCAGTGCGTGCATGGCCTGCACCACGGCGTGCGCCTGCCGGACGGCGGCGGTGTCCAGCGGCGTGACCCTGGTGTAGCTGTGCGGCTTGGTCTCCACCAGGCCCTCGTCGGTGAGCCTCGCCAGCGCCTCGCGGACCGGGGTGCGCGACAGGCCGAGCTCCTCGGCCAGGTCGACGTCCTTGATGGGCGTGCCGGGCGCCAGGTCGCCGCCGACGATGGCCTCGCGGATCGCCGTCAGCGCCCGGTCGCGGTAGAGCGAGCGGTCCAGACGACCAATATATTGCATATCAGGACTGTCGCCGATGAAGCGCGCCAGGTCAAGGGGGTGCCCCAGTCCGGGAGGTGCGGGTTAGTGCGCTGACCGCGAACCCTTGCCGGAGAGTTCCGTCGTCCAGGCGGTCACTCGGCCCGGAAATGCCCGCCAAGGATCGTGGTCACCGCGTTAACGGGGCGAGAGGACGCAGAACTCCTGGCCCTCGGGGTCGGCGAGGACGACCCACGTCTGCTCGCCCTGGCCGATGTCGACGGGCTTGGCGCCCAGGGCGAGGAGGCGGGCCACCTCGGCCGCCTGGTCGTCGTGCGGGCCGGGGGCGACGTCGAGGTGGAGGCGGTTCTTGACGCGTTTGCGGTCGTCGCTGTGCAGGAACTCCAGCCACGGCCCCGACTCCTGGCGCAGCGAGGCGAACTCGGCGGTCCGGTTCACGATCGGCAGCCCGGTCGCGGCCGACCAGAAGTCGGCCTGGGCGCCGGTGTCGGCCACGTCCACGACGATCGCGGCGACCGGTCCGGTGGCGCTGTACTCGGGTCGGGGTTCGAGGACGCAGAACTCGTTGCCCTCGATGTCGGAGAGCACCACCCAGGGCACGCCGCGCTGACCGAGGTCGACCGGCCGGGCACCGAGTGAGACGGCCCGGTCGACGATCGCGCCCTGGTCGTCGAGGGAGGTGCTGGCCAGGTCGAGGTGCAGGCGGTTCTTGGTGGTCTTGGGGTCGGTGACCGGCACGAACACCAGTTCCACGCCCCCGGCGACGGCCACGTCCACCTCCTCGGCGGACTCGCCGGTGATGGGCGTCCCCAGCAGTGCCGACCAGAAGCGGCCCAGCGCGGCCGGGTCCGCGGCGTCGACCACGACGTCGTTCAGCCTCGTTGCCATCCACCAACGGTAACGTCTGTCCAATGGTGAAGCTGGTTCTCGGTCCGGTGCTGCGACACGTCAACGCGACGTCCGCGACGGTGTGGGTGGAGACGGACGCCTCTACCGAGGTGGAGATCGCCGGGCACCGGGCCCGGACGTTCCGGGTCGGTGAGCTGCACTACGCGTTGGTGCGCATAGAGAACCTGGAACCGGGGACGACCACCGAGTACGACGTGCGGCTCGACGGCGAGGTGGTGTGGCCCGAGCCGGGCTCGGAGTTCCCGCCGTGCCGGATCAGCACGAAGTCCGATGAGGACCTGACGCACCGGATCGTGTTCGGGTCGTGCCGGGCGGCGAAACCGGTGCAGCCCGCGACCGACGACAAGCTGGGTCCGGACGCGCTGGACGCCTACGCGCTGCGGATGGCGAAGCAGCCCCAGCACGACTGGCCGGACGCGCTGCTGCTGCTCGGCGACCAGGTGTACGCCGACGAGCCGACGTCGAAGACGAAGGAGTGGCTGCGCAGGCGGCGCGGCGGCAAGGACCCGGTCGACGAGGTGCTGCACTTCCGCGAGTACGCGCAGCTCTACCACGAGTCGTGGGGCGACCCGGAGATCCGCTGGCTGATGTCGACCGTGCCGACGTCGATGATCTTCGACGACCACGACATCCGCGACGACTGGAACACCTCCCGCCCGTGGCGCGAGCAGATGGCGGCCACGTCGTGGTGGCCCGAGCGCATCCGGGCCGGGCTGGCCTCGTACTGGGTGTACCAGCACCTGGGCAACCTCGGGCCGGACGAGCTGGAGCGCGACGACCTGTACGCGAAGGTGCTCGCCGCCGGGTCGGACACCGACGTGCAGCCGATGCTGGAGGAGTTCGGGGCGCGCGCCGACGCCGAGCTGGACGGCAAGAAGTCGACGTGGTGGAGCTACCGCCGCGACTACGGGCGGGTGCGGCTGCTGGTGATCGACACCCGGTGCGGCCGCATCCTGTCCGGCGACACCAGGCTGATGGTCGGCGACGAGGAGTTCGACTGGATCGAGCGCAACGCCGAGGGCGACTACGACCACCTGGTGATCGGCTCGTCGCTGCCGTGGCTGATGCCGCACGCGATCAGCCACGCGCAGTCGATCAACGAACGCGCCGCCGCCCGCCCCGGCCTGCGCGGCCGGTTCGGGGAACGGGTCCGCCAGGTCGCCGACCTCGAGCACTGGCCCGCGTTCCGCGACTCGTTCGAGCGGCTGGCCGGGTTCCTGGGCCGGATCGGCCGCGGCGACGACGCGCCGAGCACGATCTGCGTGCTCTCCGGCGACGTGCACCACAGCTACGCGGCCCAGGGCCACTACCCGGAGCCGACGGACAGCGCCGTCATGCAGCTCACCTGCTCACCGGTGCACAACGACCCGCCGAAGTTCTTCCGCCCGGTGTTCCGGCTGGCCTGGTGGCCGCCGATGGGCCGGGTGCTGCGCAGGCTGGCCGACCGCGCGGGCGTGCCCGCGGACCCGTTGAGCTGGACGCGGTTGACCGGCCCGCACTTCGGCAACTCGATCGCGGTGCTGGAGGTGGACGGACGGCAGGCCCGGTTCGTGCTGGAGTCCGCGACACCCGACGGCAGGGGTCTGGTCGAGGTCGCGAACCTGGGCCTGCCGCCCGCCTAGCGCGGTGGCCACCTTCCTCGGCGGGCATGTCCGCGTCTGGGCGGAACTCCTCGGCAAGGGGGGCACCGCGTCGGGAACCCGCCCCCGGTCCGCGGCTCGGCCTCCGTCGAGCGGGATCCGGGCGGCGGGCCGTGGCGCGGTGGGCAGGTAGTCGATCTTGAACGCGGTCGGGCACCCGGTTTTGTCGGTACCCGCCGGTAGAATTGACTTCGGGGGACCCCCTACCAGCGGTGGAGGGCATGGGGCTCCGATCATGACGGTAGTGGTGGGGTCCGACAGTTCCGCCGGGTTCGGCTACTCGACGGCCGCGCCCGCGATCACGGCACCGACCACGAGCACCGCGGCGGCTGTCGCCAGGGCGGTGCGCGGGCCTGCGGGGAGCAGGGTGCCGAGGACCGCGACGCCCAGCACGGCGCCGGTCTGGCGGGCGGCGTTGACAGCGCCGCCGCCGACACCGGCCAGGTCCTTGGGCACCGCGCCGAGCACGGCGGTCATCAGCGACGGGATGGCGAACGAGACGCCGAAGCCGAGCAGGGCGAGGCCGAGCGCGGCGAGCAGCGGGTCGGTGGTCGCCGCCTGCGCGGCCGTGCCCGCCGCCATCAGCAGGAACCCCGCCACCGCCGGGACTTTCGGGCCGGTCCTGGCGACGAGCCGTCCGGTGAGGACGGGGTTCAGCGCGGTGGGGATGGTGAGCGGCAGGAACGCGAGCCCGGCGGCCGACGCGGAGTAGCCGCGGGTGCCCTGCCAGGACAGCGACAGGACGAAGAGGACACCGGACAGCCCGAAGTTGACGATCGCGCCCGCGGCCAGGCCCCAGCCGAACGTCCGGTCGGCGAACAGCCGCGGCGGCAGCATCGGCGCCACCGGACCGGTCTCGGGGCGGCGTTGGGCGAGCACGAACACCACCGCGGCGAGGACGGCGACGGCCAGCGCGCCGAGCACGTCGGGGGCGGACCACCGCGCGCGCACCAGCCCGTAGGTCAGCGCGCCCAGGGCGACGACGGCCGAGACCTGGCCGGTGACGTCGGTACCACGCCCTGACGAGCGCGGGGTCTCCGGCGCGCGCCGCGCGACGACCACGACGGCAGCCAGCGCGACCGGCACGTTCACCAGGAACACCGACCGCCAGCCGAACGCGTCGGTCAACAGGCCGCCCGCGACCGGCCCCGCGACCAGTCCGGTGCCGCTGAGCGCGGCCCAGACCCCCGTCGCCCTGGCGCGGGCGGCGGGCTCGGTCCAGGCGGTGGCGACCAGCGCGAGCGACGTCGGCACGAGGAGCGCGCCCGCGACGCCGAGCAGCGCGCGCAGTCCGATGAGGACACCGACCGACCACGCGACCGAGGTCGCCGCCGAGAGCACCGCGAACGCGCACAGGCCGACCAGGAACACCCGGCGCGCGCCGTGGCGGTCCGACCACGCCCCCGCGGTGAGCAGCAGGGCGGCGAAGGCGAGCGGGTAGCCGTTGGAGACCCATTGCAGCGCACCGAGTCCGCCGCCGAGGTCGGCGCCGACGGCGGGCAGGGCCACCGTGATGACGGTGGTGTCCAGCAGGACGAGGAAGTAGCCGAGGGAGAGGCCGAGCAGCAGGAGCGCGCCGGGGCCTCGAGTGGTGGTAGCGGCGGAGGAGGTCACGCGGTCCAGCCTCGTGACAGGAGGATCTTCGCGGAAGCGGGGAGTTACGATGGCGGCGATCGGCCGGACCGATGGGAGTGGGGACCCGTGGAGCTGCGCCACCTCCGCTCGTTCAGCGTCGTCGCCCGCACGCTCAACCTCACCCGCGCCGCCGAGGAGCTGCACTACGCGCAGTCCAGCGTCACCGAGCAGATCCAGGCGCTGGAGGCCGAGCTCGGCACCCCGCTGTTCGACCGCACGGGCCGTCGACTGCGGCTCACCGCCGCGGGCGGACGGCTGGTCGACTACGCGCACCAGGTGCTGGCGCTGGTCGAACAGGCACGGGCCGCGGTCGACGAACAGCCCGACGAGCCCACGGGCGCGCTGGTGCTCGGCGCGCTGGAAACCCTGTGCGCGCACCGGGTTCCGGCGTTGTTCACCGACTACCGGACCCGCTGGCCCAAGGTCGGGGTCACCGTCGAGCAGGGCGACCGCGGGTACCTGTACGACGCGGTGCGCCGCGGCGCGGTGGACGTGAGCCTGACCTTCGGCGCGGCACCGACCGACCCGGCGCTGGCGAGCGAGGTGCTCGCCCACGACCGGCTCGTGGTCGTCGTGCCGCCCGGCCACCGGCTCGCCGCGCTCGACGAGGTGGGCGCGGAAGACCTGCGCGGCCTGGGTTTCCTCGCCACGCCGCCCGGCTGCGGGTTCCGCGCGATGCTGGAGGACGCGCTGCTCGGCGACGTCGTGATCGAGGCCGAGGTCGCCAGCCTCGCCGCCATGTGCGGCTGCGTCATCGCGGGCTCGGGCTGCGCGCTCGTGCCCGAGACGGCGGCCCGCGACCACGTGGCGGCCGGACGGCTGACCGCGATCCCGTTGCGGGGCAAGCACTCCCGGACCGCCGTCACGATGACCTGGCAACGCCGCTCGGCGGGCAGGCCGAGCGTCGCGGCGCTGCTGGTGTCGGCGCGCGCCGCGTTCGCCCGGCAACCCGTGGCCTAGGGCGGTCACTTGGTCGCCAGCCTGAGCAGCGCCCAGAGCTGGGCGATGGCGTCGTGGTCGCCGTTCACCTCCACCTCGCGGTCGGAGATGCGGCCCCACAGCCACTGGTAGACCTTGATCGGGTCACCCGTGACGTCGGCGTCGGCCGGTTCGGCCTCCTCCGGGGTGGCCCGCCACGAGGTGGAGCCGCGCTGGCCGGACGACGCGAGCCAGACACGGCCCGCGGTGCGAACCGCGACGACACCGTCCCTGGTGCCGCGCACGCCCAGCACGTTCAGCCGGTGCACGAACCACAACGACAGCACCTCGTCCACGCCGTCGGCGACCACGTCGTCGGCCACGGGGTCGAGCGGGATCATCGCGGCGGCCTGGACGTCCATCCGGTGCACGGTCGTCTCGTGCGCCAGCCTGCGCGCCCAGAAGCCGTAGTTGGGCTCCTCGGGCCACCACGTGCCGCACAGGTCCTCCGCTTCGTGCGCGGCGAGCTCGTCGAGCAGGGGCTCCACGCCCGCCCGGACGAAGTCCGCCAGGTCCTCCCCCGGCGCGGGGTTCTGCTGCCACGTCACGGGTTGACGGCCGTCGCGCAACCAGGACAGGGTCATCCGGTAGGTGCTGCCGACGTGCCTCGCCGTCTCGCCGAGGTTGAGGCCGGGGCAGGCGGGGACCTGGCGTTCGGGGCGCTGCCCCTCGGCGGCCGAGGCGAGCGTCTCGGCCTCGGCCGCGAGGACGTCCAGGAGCCTGCCGTAGTCGATCAGGGCCTTGGTCACGTGCGCGCCTCGTGCATGATCCGGTCGACCAGGGCGGTGAACTGGGCGGCCTGGCGGACCAGGTCGTCGGCGGAGCGGGCGGTGACCACGCGGGTGATGCCCGCCTGGACCGCGGCCCTGGTGGAGGACGCGGACGCGAAGAACGCCGCCCACTCCGCCAGTTCCGGCGCGATGCCCGCGAGCAGCACCCACACGCTGGTGGGCTTGGCGCGGCCCCGGTGCGGGCGGCCGCGCAGGGCGAGCACAGCGGCGCCCGCCCGCAGCGCGGCGAGGTAGGCGACGGCGAACCGGTCGGCCGCCTGGTCCGCGCGCTCGGCCTCGGCGATACCCTCGCGGGCGTGCTCGAGGAGTTCGACGGCCGCGGCCGGGGGCTGGGGAAGCGGGACGGGGACCGGGATCCTGGTCCTGCTGGGCTTGGGGAAGTCGATCGAAGCTGACATCGGCGGCCTCCTCGCGGCGTCGGTGAACTCGACGACCACCGCGGGGAGACGGCGGCTCCTGGCGGTGGGGCGCTTCCCCCGCCCCACCGCCAGGGCATCACTGATCGAACATACGTTCGATCGACCGAAGCCTAGCGCCTGGCGCGGGGATTCCTCAACCCAGGACCCAGCGACAACCCGATCGGGATCCGTGGTCTGATTGGACGTGTGAGCGAACTGGCCCATCCGGGCATGCAGAAGGTCGCCGCGGCACTGACCGAGGCGGGCCACCACGAGGCCGCGCAGGGCATCCGGGTGCTCGAGGATGCGGTCCGCACCGCGGCGCAGGCCGCCGAAGCCGTGGACGTCCCGGTCGGCGCGATCGCGAACAGCCTGGTGTTCACGGCGATCCGCGCGGACGTGCCCGCACCGCTGCTGGTGCTGACGTCGGGCGCGCACCGCGCCGACACCGACCTGCTGGCCGAGCTCGCGGGCGCCGACCGCATCGAACGGGCCACACCGGACTTCGTGCGGGAGCACACGGGTCAGGTCATCGGCGGCGTGTCGCCGATCGGCCACCCTTCGCGGATCATGACCTTCGTGGACACGGACCTGGAGCAGTACCCCGTCGTGTGGGCCGCGGGCGGACACCCGCACGCGGTGTTCCCCACGACGTTCGCCGGACTGGTCGAGCTCACCGGCGGCACACCCGCGCGGGTCGCCCGATGACCGCCGCGCCGTCGCCGCGCACCGAGCGGCTGGTGGAACTGACCCCGCAAGAGCTCAACGCCCGGCTGCACGAAGCCCTGCGGCTGTACGTGACGGCGATGAACTACCCGCCGGGGACGGTCGAGCAGCGGGCACCGATGTGGCTGGCCCACATGCTGCGGGAGGACTGGCGGTGCGTGGCCGCGCTGGACGACCGCGACGAGCTGGTGGGGATCGGGTACGGGTACCGCGGATCCGTCGGGCAGTGGTGGCACGAGCAGGTGCGGCGGGGGCTGACGGCGGTCGCGGGGGCGCAGGCCGTGGACGAGTGGATGGACGACTACTTCGAGCTGACGGAACTGCATGTGCTGCCGCGTGCGCAGGGGAGGGGGCTGGGGGAGGCCCTGTTGCGGGAGCTGCTGGGTGGGGTGCCCACGTCGCACGTGCTGTTGTCGACGCCTGAGGGACCTAGTAATGCTTGGCGGTTGTACCGGCGGGTGGGGTTCGTGGATGTGTTGAGGCATTACCAGTTCACGGGGGACCCGCGGCCGTTTGCTGTGTTGGGGCGGGAATTGCCGATGTAGGGGGATTTGGTTTGTGGGTCGCTCCTGGCGAAGCCCGGCCCCCGGCGCGCGATTGTCTCAATGCCCGATCTTCGTTGTCAAGACGATAAAGCCATCTTGACAACGAAGATCGGGCAGGAGGGCGCTGTGGATCGGGGGCAGAGGGGAAGTCTGGCTTCGCCAGCATCGGCTGCGCCGACTCAGGCATCAGGCTTCGCCTGACCAAGCATCCTCGGCTTCGCCGTCGGACGGGGCATCCGCGCTTCGCGGCGGACAGGACATCCCCGCTGCGCGTCGGACAAGGCCCCAGGCGCTTCGCGCCGGATGCGCGCTGGCGGGCTGCGCCCAATGTGGCTGGGGTGGGTGCTCGCTGTCGTTGTACAAGTAAAGGGCTGCCTGGGGTGGGCAGCCCTTTACCTTGCTTGTCTTGGTGTGCTTACAGTTCTGCCAGGCGTTCGCGGAGGGTGTCCAGGCCCATGGCGCCCATTTCCAGGGCTTCCTTGTGGAAGCGCTTGAGGTCGAAGGCGGAGCCGTGGCGGGTGCGGGCGTCGTCGCGGGCGGCTAGCCAGAGGCGTTCGCCGATCTTGTAGGACGGGGCCTGGCCGGGCCAGCCGAGGTAGCGGTCGATTTCGTCGTGGACGTGTGAAGGGTCCGTGATGGTCCTGGTGAGCATGAACTCCAGGCCGAGTTCGGGGGTCCAGCGTTCGCCCTCGTGGAAGCCGGTGCCCTTGGGGATCTCCAGCTCCAAGTGCATGCCGATGTCGATGATGACCCGCGCGGCGCGGAACAGGTGGGCGTCGAGCATGCCCAGGAGGTTGCCGTCGTCGTCGAGGTAGCCGAGCTCGCGCATCAGGCGCTCGGCGTAGAGGGCCCAGCCCTCGCCGTGGCCGGAGACCCAGCAGAACAGGCGCTGGAAGTCGTTGAGCTTGTCGGAGTTGTAGACGGCGGTGGCGACCTGGAGGTGGTGGCCGGGAACGCCCTCGTGGTAGACGGTCGTGAGCTCGCGCCAGGTGGAGAACGTCTCGCGGTCGGCGGGCACGGACCACCACATGCGGCCGGGGCGGGAGAAGTCGGGGGTGGGGCCGCTGTAGTAGGCGCCGACGCCGCCGCCGGGCGGGGCGATGCGGCACTCGAGGCGCATGAGCTCGTCGGGGAGCTCGAAGTGGACGTCGCGCAGGTCGAGCAGGGCCTTGTCGGACAGCTGCTGCATCCACGACTGGAGGCCCGCCTGGCCCTGCACGAGGTAGCGCGGGTCGGCGTCGAGCGCGGCGGCGGCCTCGGCGAGCGTGGCGCCGGGCTTGATGCGGCCGACGATCTGCTTCATCTCCGACTCGATGCGGGTGAACTCCTCCCAACCCCACTCGTAGGCCTCGGCGAGGTCGAGGCGGGAGCCGACGAAGTAGCGCGACGCGAGCCGGTAGGCCTCCTCGCCGACGGCGTCCTTCACCGGGGCCTTGGCGGCGAGGTCGTCGCGCAGGAACGCGGCCAGGTCGCCGTAGGCCTCGGCGGCGGCCGTCGCGCCCTTCTCCAGGTCGGTGCGCAACGCGGCGTCGACCTGCGTTCCACCCTTCTGGGCACCCTCGACCAGGTTCGCGAAGAACGAACGGCCACCGCGGCGACCGGACCAGGTGTCGCACTGGTCGGCGACCTTGGTGACCTGGCGCAGCGCGGAGACCCGCCCCTTGTCCGCGGCGTAGGACAGGCCCGCGCGGAGCTTGGTGACGGCGTCCGGCATCGCGGCCAGGCGGCGGGCCACGACGGCCCACTGCTCGGGGGTGTCGGTCGGCATGTGGTCGAAGATCTCGCGCAGGGACTGCACGGGGCTCGCCAGCACGTTCAGGTCGCTCTCGACCCGGCCCGCCTCGTACAGGTCGACCGAGACGGAGCCGCGCTCCAGGAAGACGGCCTTGGCGTCGCTCTCCGACTTGTCGGCGGGCTCGGCCGCGGAGACCTCGCGGATCGCGCGCACCTCGAGCTCGTGCCGCGCGGCATGCCCCTCCGGCGAGTAGTCGGTGAGCTGGTCCTCGCCCCCCGGCAGCCCGAGCTGGGTCGCCGCGAGCGGGTCCAGCGCCACGTAGTCGATCACGAACCGGTTGCTGATGTCGTGCACACCAGCCGAAGAGGAAGCCATGCCGGGCACGCTACCTGCCGCCTCCGACGCGGCAAAGGTCTTTAGGCTTGCTCACGATTACCAGTCGAACGGCTGGCGGACAAGGTCAACATTGCTCCCTACTGGCAGGATGACCGCGTGTCCAGAGCCCGTGTGCTCCTCCTGCCGGTGTTCCTGCTCCTCGCGGCGTTCTCGCTGACGGGGTGCGTCCGCCTGCACGCCGCCATGGCGGTCTCGGAGGACGACCGCGTGTCCGGCGAGATCATCGCCGCGACCCCGCCGACCGCGGACAACGACCCCGGCCCGCAGCTGCGCGTGCCGTCGGAGCTGGCGAGCCGGGTCACCACCAAGCCCTACCGGGTCGACGCCTACGCGGGCACCCAGCTGTTCTTCAACGGCCTGACCTTCGACGAGGTCCGCACCCTCTCCGCCGCCACCAGCTCCTCCAGCAGCCGCTACACCCTCAACTTCCGCCGCTCCGGCGACCTGGTCACGATGTCCGGCTCGGTCGACCTCACCCAGGTGCCGATCGACCGCGCGGACATCCAGGTCAAGATCAGCTTTCCCGGCGGCGTGGTCAACACCAACGGCCGCGAGGAGGACGAGGGCACCATCGCCTGGAGCCCCAAGCCGGGCCAGGCGTCGATGCTCACGGCCACCGTCCAGTACGCGGGCGCGGACTCCGAGGGCTTCTTCGGCTGGGTGATGCTCGTCGGCGCCCTCACCGGCGGGGCGGCGCTCATCGTCGTCGTGCTGGCGCTCGTCGCGCACCGGCGCAGCCTGGTGGCCTGACGCCCGGTGCGGCACCGCCGACGTCACCGCAACGGGTGATCATCGGCGGGTGGCGCGCACCGGCGCGTCCCGGCCGCCCTAGCGGCCGCGGTGCTCCCACGCGTGCACCAGTGCCGTCGCCGCGCGGTTGCCGTACTCCGAGAACGGCAGCACGGTCGGCCGGGCACCCTGGTCGCCCGCGCACACGAACAGCACGCGGGTGTTGCGGTCGAGCACCAGCCGGTGGGTCATGCCGAAGTCGGCCTCCAGCGTGGTCGCGGCGAGCGCGTTCACGTCGCTGACCGCGATCGCCTGGTGGACGGCGCGGACGCGGGCGTCGCGCTCGGCGCCGCGCTCCTTGCGGACGCTGGACTTGTACCTGTCGCTGAGCAGGGCCGCGTCCGGGGTGAGGGTGGCCCAGGACTTGGTGGCCAATCGCAGGTCCCAGCGCTTGCCGAAGCGGTCCGCCGCGACGTAGCGGGGCGGTGTCGCCAGCACCGACGGGAGGTCCGGCAGGGACCAGCCGTCGTCGTTGGCGACGGGCACCTTGGCCACGCGCAGCAGCGCGGCCATGTCGCGGCAGACCCGTGAGATCACGGGCTCGGCCGAGCGCACCTTGGCGGCGAAGTCGTCGGCCAGCCCCCGCTTGTGGGCCTCCGAACGGGCTCGCTTCGCCTCGGCTTCCCTCTTGAAGTTCTCGTCGAACGTGGGCATCCGCGCCTCCTCACGCACGCGCGGGGACCAGGCCCAGTCGGGCCACCACTTCCCTCGTCGCCTTCGAGCGGTTCAGGGTGTAGAAGTGCAGGCCCGGCACGCCCTCGGCGAGCAGCCGGTCCCCCATCTCCGTCACCAGGTCGACACCAGCCTTCCGGAAGCCCTTCGGGTCGTCCACGAAGGGGTCCAGTCGACGGGCGACCGACGGGGGCACGGGGGCCCCGGACAGCTCGATCGTCTTGGCGAGGGTGCGCGGGGTCGTCAACGGCATCAGGCCGGGCAGCAGCGCGGTGTCGCAGCCCAGCGCGTCGACCCGGTCGCGCAGCCGCAGGAAGTCCTCCGGCTGGAAGAACAGCTGGGCGATGGCGAAGTCCGCGCCCGCCCGCAGCTTGCGCACCAGGTACTCCGTGTCGGTGTCCACGTCGCCGGAGCGCGGGTGGCCGTAGGGGAACGCGGCGACGCCCACGCAGAAGTCGCCGAGCTCGCGGCAGAGCCGCACCAGCTCCTCGGCGTAGGTGAGGCCGTCGGGGTGGGCGACCCACTCGCCGTTGGGGTCGCCGGGCGGGTCGCCGCGCACGGCCAGGATGTTGCGCACGCCGACGGCGGCGTACCAGCCGATGACGTTGCGCAGCTCGGCGACGGAGTGGTCGACGGCGGTCAGGTGCGCCATCGGCACCAGGGTGGTCTCCTGCGCGACCCGGCCGGTGGTGCGGATCGTGAAGTCGCGGCTGGAGCCCCCGGCGCCGTAGGTGATGGACACGAAGGCCGGGTCGAGCGGCTCCAGCTCGCGGATCGCGCGCCACAGGACCAGCTCGTCCGCGCTGTCGCGGGGAGGGAAGAACTCGACGGAGAACACGGGACCCCGCCCGTGCAACCGTTCGACCACCGTCGTCATGCGCCACAGCCTAGTGGGGTGCCCGGGTGCTGGGAGAGGGCTTTCACTTGCTGGGAGCAGGCCCCCGGTGCGGCGGCGACGGGCCGCAGAGGTGACGATAGGCGGGTGTCCGCTCCAGAGCTGCTCCACCCGTTGGACCTCGCGCTGCCCACGCACGTCGACGAGGCGCTGGCGACCTACCTGGCCGACCGGCGCACGCTGGGCGCGCTGATGGACGAGAACTTCACCGGGGCGGTGGACGGTCTCGCGGCGTTCGTGCTGAGCGGCGGCAAGCGCATCCGGCCCACGTTCGCCTGGTGGGGCTGGCGGGCCGCGGGCGGTGACCCGGAGGGGCCCCTCGCGGAGTCCGTGCTCACGGCGGTCAGCTCGCTGGAGCTGATCCAGGCCTGCGCGCTGGTCCACGACGACCTGATGGACGCCTCCGAGGTGCGCCGGGGCAAGCCGACCGTGCACATCGCGTTCGCCCAGGAGCACCGCGACCGGCGCTGGCTCGGCGAGCCGGAGCGGTTCGGGCTCGCGGCGGCCGTGCTGATCGGCGACATCGCGTTGGCCTGGGCGGACGACATGCTGTTCGCCGCCGGTCTGCCGACCGACGCGCTGCAGCGGCTGAGCCTGCCGTGGCGGGACATGCGCACCGAGATGCTCGCGGGCCAGTACCTCGACGTGCTCACGCAGGCGCGTGGCGACTCCTCGCCCGACGCGGCGCTGCGGATCGACCGGCTCAAGACCGCCGCCTACACCGTGGAACGGCCGCTGCACATGGGCGCGGCGCTCGGCGGCGGCTCGCCGGAGCTGATCGACGGGCTGCGCCGGTTCGGCGCGGACATCGGGGTCGCGTTCCAGCTGCGCGACGACCTGCTGGGCGTGTTCGGCGACCCGGCGGTGACCGGCAAGCCCGCGGGCGACGACCTGCGCGAGGGCAAGCGGACGCTGCTGGTGGCGCTGGGCATGGAGTACGGCGCCGACGTGCTGCACAAGGCGCTGGGCAACCCGGAGCTGGACGTGGAGACCGTCGACGCGGTGCGCGACGCGCTGGTCGGCGTCGGCGCGGTGGACGCGATCGAGGACCGGATCACCGAGCTGACGACGTCCGCGCTGGCCGCGCTCGACGCGGCGCCGGTGACGGCCCCGGCGGGCGACCGGCTGGCCGAGCTGGCCGTCAGCGCCACGAAGCGGACCTACTGACCATGAGGGTGCTGCCGGGCCGCACCGACCACGTCGTGGTGGTGGGCGCGGGACTCGCGGGCCTGTCCACGGCGCTGCACCTGCTGGGCACGGGCCGGTCGGTGACGGTCGTCGAGCGCGACGCCACCCCCGGCGGCCGGGCGGGGCGGCTGGACCTGGACGGCTACCGGATCGACACCGGGCCGACCGTGCTGACCATGCCGGAGCTGGTCGAGGACGCGCTGGCCGCGGTCGGCGAGTCGCTGGCCGACCGGCTCGACCTGGTCCCCGTCGACCCCGCCTACCGCGCGCGCTTCGCCGACGGCACGTCGCTGGACGTGCACGCCGACGCCGAGGAGATGGAGGCGGAGGTGCGGCGCTTCGCCGGTGCGGACGAGGCCGCGGGCTACCGCAGGCTGCGCACCTGGCTGACCGAGCTGTACCGGGTGGAGAAGGACTCGTTCATCGGCGCCAACTTCGACTCCCCCGCCGACCTGCTGGGGCCGTCGCTGGCGAAGCTGGCCGCGCTGCGCGGGTTCGGCAGGCTCGGGCCGTCCATCGCCCGGTTCCTGCGCGACGAGCGCCTCCAGCGGGTGTTCTCGTTCCAGTCCCTCTACGCCGGGGTGCCGCCGCGGCGCGCGCTCGCCGCGTACGCTGTGATCGCCTACATGGACACCGTGGCGGGTGTGCACTTCCCGCGCGGCGGCATGCGGGCCCTGCCCGACGCCATGGCGGGCGCGGTGGCCGACGCGGGCGCCGCCCTCCGGTACCGCACGACCGTGGCCTGGCTGGAGCGCATCGGCAGCCGCGTGACGGCCGTGCGCACGACCCAGGGCGAGCGGATCCCGTGCGACGCGGTGGTGCTGACCCCGGACCTGCCGGTGGCCTACCGGCTGCTCGGCAAGGCCCCGCGCCGCCCGCGCGCGGTGCGCTGGTCGCCCTCGGCGGTCGTGCTGCACGCGGGCACCACCCGTACGTGGCCGGAGCTGGCGCACCACACGATCCTCTTCGGCGGGGCGTGGGACCGGACGTTCGACGAGATCACCTCGACCGGTCGGCTGATGAGCGACCCGTCGCTGCTGGTCACCCAGCCCACCCAGGGCGACCCGTCGCTCGCGCCGCCGGGGCGGCACCTGAACTTCGTGCTCGCGCCGGTGCCGAACCTGGAGGTCGGCCCGGTCGACTGGGAGCGGGTCGGCCCCGCCTACCGCGACGAGCTGCTGCGCACCCTGGAGGCGCGCGGGCTGACCGGGTTCGAGGCGTCGGTCGAGACGTCGCACCTGGTCACGCCGCGGGACTGGGCGGACATGGGGCTCGCCGCGGGCACCCCGTTCTCGGCCGCGCACACGTTCGGGCAGACCGGTCCGTTCCGGCCGCGCAACCTGGTCGACGGCGTGGAGAACGTCGTGCTGGCGGGCTGCGGCACGACGCCGGGCGTGGGCGTGCCGCCGGTGCTGATCTCCGGGAAGCTGGCCGCGCAACGGGTCGCGGGCACCCCGCTCGGGGCGCTGCGGGCGCGGAACCGGACGGCGATCGTCACCTGATCGTGGAGTCCCGAACCGCACCCGGCCGATGTCCGAATACTCCACATGGGCACTGCCCGCGGTGATCTTCACGTGCGAGGATCGTCACGGGTGTTACAAGCCTGTCACGCGTGCCCGCCATCGCGTGCCGAGGCGCGCGAGCGCTGTGCAACGATGTTGCCGCGATGGCTTCGACTCCGTCCCTTCCCCGCTCGAGCGCCGCGTCCGCGCAGCAGGCGCCGACCGCTGATACCCGCACGCCGTCGGAACCGACCGGCATCCCGATCCGGACCATCCTGCTCGGGGTCGCGGGCGTCACCCTCATCTCGCTCGGCGGCGCGGGCGCGGGCGCGGTCCTCAAGACCGACCCGCTGCTGACGGACCTGTCGCTCAGCTGGGTCCGCTACGGGCACGGCCACGACCTGGCAACAGCGCTGCTGTACGCGGGTCTGGGGCTGGTGATCTGGGCGTGGGTGCGGCTGGGGCGGATGGTGCACCACCGCTTGGTCGGCACCGCCGCGGTGCTGATCGCGATCGTCGCGTGGACGTTGCCGCTGCTGCTGTCGCCGCCGTTGTTCAGCAAGGACGTGTACAGCTACCTGGCGCAGGGGCAGCTGGCGCTGCACGGGTTCGACCCGTACCGGGTGGGTCCGGCGGCGTTGCCGTCGCCGTTGAGCGACAACGTGAGCTGGGTCTGGCAGAACACCCCGGCCCCGTACGGACCGCTGTTCATCCTGATCGCCAAGACCGTGGTGTGGGCGACCGGCGCCAGTGTCATCGGCGGCGTGGTCCTCATGCGGCTCGTGCTGGCCGCGGGGCTCGCCCTGATGTGCTGGTCGCTGCCGGGGCTGACCCGCCACCTCGGTGGACGTCCGGCGGTCGCGCTGTGGCTGGCCGGGGCGAACCCGTTGATGCTGGTCCACCTGATCGGCGGCGGGCACAACGACATCCTGATGGTCGGCCTGATGGCCGCGGGCGTGCTCCTCGTGCTCGACCGGCGCCACGTCCTGGGCATCGTCCTGGTGGCCCTCGCGGTGGCGGTGAAGGCCACGGCCGCGGTCGCGCTGCCGTTCCTGGTGCTGGTCTGGGCCGCCCGGCTGGACGGCTCCCAGCGCGCCCGGCTCGCCAAGGCGATCGGCGGCGGGGTCGCGGTGTTCGTCGCCGTGTTCGCCGTGTGCTCGCTGGTCGCGGGCGTGGACCTGGGCTGGATCCCCGCGCTCAGCTCGTCCTCGACGATCGTGAACTGGCTGTCGCTCCCCAGCGCGGTCGGCGACTTCGTGTACACGCTGGTCAGCCTGGTCGTGAAGGTCGAGCCGGGCGTGTTCATGACCGTCGCCCGCGGCGCCGGGTCGCTCCTGCTGCTCTACATCGCCTGGCGGCAGTGGCGGGCCGCCGAGGACGGCGGACCCAACGCCATCCGGCACGCCGCGCTCACCATGCTCGCCGTCGCCCTGCTCTCCCCCGCCACCCTGCCCTGGTACTTCAGCTGGCCGCTCGTCCTCGGCGCGGGCCTCGCCTGGACCGCGACCAGCCTCACCGCCGTCGTGTTCTTCTCGTCGGTGCTGCTCCTGGTCACGTTCCCCAACGGCGACACGGCCCTCTACTCGTGGGGCTACCTGGCCCTGACCGCCGCCGTGTCCGCGCTGGCCGCCGTGTCCCTCACCCGACCCGATCCCCTGGAGCTGTCGAGCAGGTACGGGCCGCGTCCGTGAGCGGTCGGGAACTCGACGCCGCCGGGGTCACCGACCCGGCCGTGCGGCTGGCCTACGCGCGCTGCGAGCGCGTCAACGCGGCCTCCGGCAAGACGTTCTACCTCGCCACCAAGCTGCTCGCCCCGGCGCAGCGACCGGCCGTGCACGCCCTGTACGGGTTCGCGCGGTGGGCGGACGAGATCGTGGACTCCAGCTCGTCGGCGGGACGCGGGGCGCAGCTCGACGAGCTCGAACACCAGTTCGACGACCAGCTGTCCGGACGGCCGGTGGACCACCCCGTGCTCGCCGCGCTGGCCGACACGATCACCCGGTACCGGATCGACCGCGGGCTGTTCGCCGACTTCCTCGCGTCGATGCGGATGGACCTGGAGGTCGACGAGTACGCCGACCTGGACGCCCTCGGGCGGTACATGCACGGGTCCGCGGCCGTGATCGGCCTGCAGCTGCTGCCCGTCCTGGGCACGGTGGCGCCCCGCGCGGAGGCCGAGGCGGGCGCGGCGGCGCTGGGGGTCGCGTTCCAGCTGACGAACTTCCTCCGGGACGTCGGCGAGGACCTCGACCGGGGGCGGCTGTACCTGCCGCTGGACGTGCTGACGGCGTTCGGCGTGGACCGCGACCGGCTCCTGGCCTGCCGGGACACCGGCCGGTCCGACCTGCGGGTGCGGCGCGCGCTGGCGCACCTCGCCGCGCACACCTACGCCGTCTACCGGGAGGCCGAGACGGCCGTGGCGCTGCTGCGGCCCGTCTCCAGGCCGTGCGTCACCACGGCACTGACCCTGTACCGGGAGATCCTGGACGGCATCGTGGCCGCCGACTACCAGGTGTTCGCCCGACGGGTGGTCGTGCCGAGGTCGCGGCGGCTCGCCGTCGCGCTACCCGGTCTGGCCCGCGCCGCGGTGGCGCGGGCCGTCCGTCCGACGTCGGGTCAGAAGGCCAACGCCTGGGCCCGGCGCTTCACCTCGCGGCCGCGGTCACCGCGGAGCGCCTCGATCGGCGATCCGGGCAACGTCTCGTCCTCGGTGAACAGCCAGGTCAGGATCTCGTCGGTCGAGTAGCCGGAGTCGCGCAGCACGGTGATCGTGCCGAACAACCCCTTCACCACTCCGCCCGCCGCGATGAAGTCGGCGGGCACGACGAGGACACCGGCACGCCGTTCGGCGAGCAGCTGCCCGTCGCGGAGCAGCTGGTGGACACGGGTGATGGGTAGGCCAAGGCGGTCGGCGACCTCGGGGAGGTCCAGGACCTCCAGGTCGGGGGCCAATACATCCGCAGCGGCGGGAATCGCACTCACGGGGGTCACGATGCCATAACCTCTGATTCGACGCCCTGCGCCAACCGGGTCATCCTCGTCCTCCGTACGATCGGTAGTTGTGGAGAGGTCTGGTACGAAAGTGATCGGCGGATTGCTGGAACACCGCTACCGGGTGGACCGCGTGCTCGCCCGTGGCGGCATGTCCACCGTGTACCGCGGCGTGGACACACGCCTGGACCGCGCCGTGGCCATCAAGGTGATGGACCCGCAGTTCTCGGCGGACCGGTCCTTCGTAGCCCGCTTCGAGCAGGAGGCCCGCGCGGCCGCCCGGCTCCACCACCCCGGCATCGTCGCCGTGCACGACCAGGGAGTCGACCGAGGCGAACCGGGCGGCGAGCACGTATTCCTCATCATGGAACTCATCGAGGGCGGAACGCTCCGCGACCTCATCAGTGAGCGCGGCACGCTGAGCACCCCGCTCGCGCTGAGCGTGCTGGAACCCGTGCTGTCGGCGCTGGCCGCCGCGCACCAGGCCGGGCTCGTGCACCGGGACGTGAAGCCGGAGAACGTCCTGATCGGCCTGGACGGCCGGGTCAAGGTCGCCGACTTCGGGCTGGTCCGCGCCGTGGCCAGCGTGAGCACGACCAGCGACAGCACGATACTGGGCACCGTGGCCTACCTCTCGCCGGAGCAGGTGGCCACCGGCGCTTCGGACGCCCGAAGCGACGTGTACTCGGCGGGCATCGTGCTCTACGAGATGCTGACCGGCGTCACGCCCTACCTCGGCGACACGCCCATCTCGGTCGCCTACCGGCACGTCAACGAGGACGTCCCCGCCCCCAGCACCATCGTCCCCGGCATCCCGGCGGAGCTGGACCAGCTGGTGGTGCGCGCGACCCGCCGCGACCCCGCGCAGCGCCCAGCCGACGCGGCGGCGTTCCTGGCGGAGGCCGAACGGGTGCGCGCCGCGCTGGGCGTGCCGAGGATGGCCGTCCCCGCCCCGGCGCCGGGCCAGCACGACCAGACCGTCCGGGTACGCCCCGTGCAGGCGCCGCGCGACTCGGCCGCCGCCGAGCTGACGATGCCCGTGCTGGCCGCCGCGGGCGCCGGTGCGGCCACGATCAGCCACCGGGTACCCGGAACGCCCGGCGGGGCCGGTGGCGGCCCCCAGGGCACCGTGGCGCTCAACCGCACCGCCTACCAGCCGCCGCCCGCCGCTCCCCCGCCGCCGAAACCGGCCGCGAAGAAGCGGGTGCCGCGCAAGACCGCCGCCGAGGTCTACGAGGAGGAGCGCAAGCGCAACAAGCGCCGGTTCATCCTCTGGGCGGGCCTCGTCGCCCTGCTGGCCGTCCTCGTCGGCGTCACGGCGTGGTGGATGGGCAGCGGCCGCTTCACCACCGTGCCCGGCCTCATCGGCGCGGAGGAGGAGACCGCGGTCGTCCTGCTCAAGGACGCCTCGCTCAAGTCCACCTTCACCCAGGAGGCCAGCGACACCGTCCCCAAGGGCAAGGTGCTGCGCACCGACCCCGCCGAGGGCACGGAGAAGCTGCGCGGCGACGCGGTCAAGGTCTACATCTCGCTCGGCAAGCCCGTCGTCCCGATCGTGCGCCCCGGCAGCGAGAGCGCGGACGTGGAGAACGACATCAAGAAGAGCGGCCTGAAGGCCTCGCTCGACGCGAACGCCGACGTCTTCAGCGACACCGTCACCAAGGGCAAGGTCGTCACCTCCAAGCCCGCCCCCGGCACCGAGGTCAAGCTCAACTCGACCGTCACCATCGTGCTCAGCAAGGGCTCCGAGCCGAAACCGGTCCCGGACCTCACCGGCAAGACCAAGGACGAGGCCTTCGCCGAGCTCACCTCCCTCGGCTTCGAACCCGTCGAGGGCAAGGGCGAGCCGTCCGGGAACGTCGAGGGCGGCAAGGTGGTCCGCACCGATCCCCCCGCGAACACGACGATCCCCGCCGGGTCGAGCAAGAAGGTCAGCGTGATCCTGTCCACGGCCAAGGCGCAGGTCACCGTGCCGAAGGTCGAGGGGCAGAAGGTGAAGGACGCCAAGAAGAGCCTGGAGGACCTCGGATTGCAGGTCGAGGTGCTGTTCAACCGGAACTCGAACTCGAAGGTGCTCAACCAGTCGATCCCGCCGAACACGAAGGTCGACAAGGGCACGAAGATCACGCTCATCGCACCGTGAGGAGTGGCCGGTGGAATTGACTTTTGGTCAATTCCACCGGCCGGTTCGCACAATAGGCGTCACGGGGATGTCCGATTGCCGGAACGGTTCCCGGACGAGGCCCAGCGCACCGGGGAACGCGTCCGGCTCGGAGACCGTCGTCGACATGCGCGACGAGGAGCGGTCTTGATCCACCTGGACTCGTGCGCGCTCATCAAGCTCGTACTCGACGAGCCCGAAAGCCGAGGGCGTCAGGTCGTGACGCCCGGCGCGGGCATCTGACCCGTGCCCCGACGTAGAGCGGCCCCCGACAACCGAGGTTGTCGGGGGCCGCTGTGCGGAACGGGTCAGGAGCGGAGCATCTCGGCGACGAGGAAGGCGAGCTCCAGGGACTGCTGGGTGTTGAGGCGGGGGTCGCAGGCGGTCTCGTAGCGGCCGGCCAGGTCGGCGTCGGAGATCTCCTGGGCGCCGCCCAGGCACTCGGTGACGTCCTCACCGGTCAGCTCGATGTGGATGCCGCCGGGGTGGGTGCCGAGGCCGCGGTGGACCTCGAAGAAGCCCTGCACCTCGTCGACGATGCGGTCGAAGTGCCGCGTCTTGTACCCGGTGGACGCCTCGTGGGTGTTGCCGTGCATCGGGTCGCACTGCCAGATGACCTGGTGCCCGGAGGCGGTGACCTTCTCGACGATGCCGGGGAGCAGCTCGCGGACCTTGCCGTTGCCCATGCGGGAGATGAGCGTGAGCCGCCCGGCCTCGTTGCGCGGGTCGAGGCGTTCGACGTACTCGACCGCCATCTCGGGCGTGGTCGACGGGCCGATCTTGAGGCCGATGGGGTTGGACAGCATCTCGGCGAACGCGATGTGGGCGCCGTCGAGCTGCCTGGTCCGGTCGCCGATCCACAGGAAGTGGGACGACAGGTCGTAGAGGCGCGGCTCGTCGTTGGTGGTGTCCAACCGCAGCAGCGAGCGCTCGTAGTCGAGCAGCAGCGCCTCGTGCGAGGCGAAGATCTCGGTCGTGTGCAACGACATGTCGTTCACGCCGCAGGCCGACATGAAGCGCAGGCCGCGGTCGATCTCGGCGGCCAGCGCCTCGTAGCGCTCCCCGGCGGGCGAGGTGCGCACGAAGTCCTTGTTCCAGTCGTGCAGGCGGTGCAGGTCGGCCATGCCGGCGCTGGTCATGGCGCGCAGCAGGTTCATCGCCGCGCTCGCGTTCGCGTACGCCCTGACCAGGCGCGACGGGTCGGGGATCCGGGCTTCCGGAGTCGCGACCAGCGAGTTGACGATGTCGCCCCGGTAGGACGGCAGGCCGAGCGCGTCGATGTTCGACGAGCGCGGCTTGGCGTACTGACCGGCGATGCGGCCGACCTTGACCACGGGCACGCTGGCGCCGTAGGTCAGCACGACGGCCATCTGGAGCAGCGTCCGGATGTTCGCCCTGATGTGCGGCTCGGTGTTGTCGGCGAAGGTCTCCGCGCAGTCGCCGCCCTGGAGCAGGAAGGCGTCGCCTCGGGCGACCTCGGCGAGGTTCGCGCGCAGCCGGTCGATCTCGGCGGGCACGGTGATGGGGGGAACGCTCTCGAGCACGGCGCGCACCCGCCGCACCTGCTCCGGGTCAGGCCACTCCGGCTGCTGGGCAGCCGGGCGGGCCAGCGCGTCGTCCAGGCGAGAGCGCATCTCGGGAGGAAGAGGCGGAAGCTCGGGAAGCGTGTCCACGGGCACGTCCACGGTCCAGTTCACAGTGAACAGGGTATTCGCTCGACCTCGAGTGGCGCTCTGGGGGTTTCCGCAGTCGGGAAGCCAACGTACGGCGTATGCGCGGACCCGGTCCCCACCTGCATTATGAACCTATGAATTCCACCCGATTGGATGATGGTACGGCGGCACGGCTGCTGGCGACCGCTGTGGCGAACGTCCAACGGGACCACCCCGTGCACTGGACCCACATGGTGAGCTCCGACGCGGAGCTGGTGCCGCAGCGGACGTTGCACCCGGTGTTCGCCGGGTCCTACGACTGGCACTCGTGCGTCCACCAGACGTGGCTGGCGGTGCGCCTGGTCCGGTTGCGGCCGGACCTGGAGGGCTCGGCCGAGGCGGTCGCGGTGCTGGACTCGTTGCTGACGCCGGAGAAGTGCGAGGTCGAGGCCGAGTTCTTCCGCGGTCCCTGGGGCAAGCACTGGGAGCGCCCGTACGGCTGGGCGTGGCTGCTCGTGCTGGACGCCGAGCTGAAGACGTGGGGCTCGGAGACCGCGCAGCGGTGGTCCACGGCGCTGGCACCGCTCGCCGACGTCCTGCGCGACCGGTTCCTGACGTGGGCGAGCACGGCGCGGCTGCCGATGCGCGTCGGCACGCACGGCAACACCGCGTTCGCAACCAGCATGGTGCTGGACGCGGCGCGCGCCGTGGACGACGTGGAGCTGACCGAGGTGTGCGTCGAGGCAGCGCTGCGGTGGCACCGCGAGGACGTGGGCTACGGCGGGTTCGAGCCGGACGCGGCGGACTTCCTGTCCCCCGCGCTCGTCGAGTCCGACCTGATGCGCCGGGTCCTGGACGCCGACGAGTTCGCCGCGTGGTTCGAGGCGTTCCTGCCGAACTTGGACGAGGCGCGCTGGAAGGTGCTGCGCGAGCCGGTCCCGGTCGACGACCCCGCCGACCCGTACGGCTCGCACCTGTCCGGGCTGGCCCTGTCGCGGGCGTGGAACTGGCAGGCGGTCGCCGAGGCGCTGCCCGCCGGCCACCGCTACCGCGACCTCGCGCTGACCTCCGCGGAGGCGCACCGCGAGGCGGGCTGGCGGTACGTGTTCGGCCACGGCTACGCCGCCGAGCACTGGCTCGGCACGTTCGCCGCCTACCTGGACCTGGGCGCCTACTGAGACGCGAAGAGGGCCCCGGGTCGCCTCGGGGCCCTCTTCGGGAAACGGTGATCAGCCGAAAAAGACTTCGGCCTCGGCCAGGCGGTGCGGGGGCACGGTCTTGAGCTCGGCGGTCGCCTCGGAGAGCTTCACCCGGACGATCTCGGTGCCGCGCAGGGCGACCATCACGCCGAAGTCGCCGTCGGCGACCGCGTCGGCCGCGTGCAGGCCGAAGCGGGTGGCGAGGACCCGGTCGTAGGCGGTCGGGATGCCGCCGCGCTGGGTGTGGCCCAGCACGACCGCGCGGGACTCCTTGCCGGTGCGCTGCGCGATCTCCTCCGCGAGCCACGTGCCGACGCCGCCGAGGCGGACGTGGCCGAACGCGTCCTTCTCGCCGGAGTGCAGGACCTCGGCGCCGCCTTCGGGCACAGCGCCCTCGGCCACGACGATGATCGGCGCGTACTGCTTCTCGAAGCGCCGCTCGACCCAGTTCACGACCTTCTCGACGCTGAACGGGCGCTCGGGCACGAGGATGACGTTCGCGCCACCGGCGAGGCCGGAGTGCAGCGCGATCCAGCCCGCGTGGCGGCCCATGACCTCGACGACGAGGGCGCGGTGGTGCGACTCGGCGGTGGTGCGCAGCCGGTCGATCGACTCGGTCGCGATGTGCACGGCGGTGTCGAAGCCGAACGTGTAGTCGGTCGCGCCGAGGTCGTTGTCGATGGTCTTCGGCACGCCGACGACGCCGATGCCGTCGTCGGTGAGGCGCTTCGCGACGCCGAGGGTGTCCTCGCCGCCGATCGCGATCAGCGCGTCGACGCCCTCGTCGGAGAGCACCTTGCGGATCTTGTCCACGCCGCCGTCGACCTTGTACGGGTTGGTCCGCGACGAGCCGAGGATGGTGCCACCCCTGGTGAGGATGTCCTCGACGTCCGCGAGGCCGACGGACTTGGTCAGTCCCTCGATCGGCCCCTGCCACCCGTTGCGGAAGCCGACGATGTCCCAGCCGTGGACCTCGACGCCCTTGCGAACGACGGCCCTGATGACCGCGTTCAGGCCAGGGCAGTCCCCGCCGCCAGTGAGCACACCGATGCGCATCTGCTTCGCCCAATCTCTCTCGAAGACCGTTGTGGTCGAGTGCCGCCCCGGCTCCAGCGCCCGGCGTCACTACCTCGGAGCTTGAAGCGTGTCACGGACTGGATCGGTGCAGCAACACCGAGGTCACAATTCTGTGCTCAGGCGACCGGGAACCCGCGCTTGCGGCGCTCCTGTTCGATCACCTTCCACCGCGCCAGGTTGTGCCTGGCGTCGGCGAGCGCGTCGTGCGCGTCCGCGGGCGGCTGGGGCAGCCGGGGCTTGCCGACGTCGTCCCAGCGCTGCCGCAGGTCGCGGGTGAAGCGGGGCAGGCTGCGCGGCAACGCGGGCATCGCACCCCAGAGCTGGGCCAGCGCGACGTGGTCGTACGCCGCGAACCAGGCCCACAGCTCGACCTCGTCGCGGGCCGCTTTCGGCCCGCCGAGGAAGTCGAGCAGGTCGCGCTTGATCTTCTCCCGACTGCGCCAGCACTTGTCGGAGGGCGGCGGGAGCTGGTTGAGCACGTTGTTGCGCACCCAGGGACCGGCCTTCGCCGGGTCGAACTCGGTCGAGACGGCGTAGAACTCGTCGCCCTGCTCGGTCACCACACCGATCGAGATCAGGTCGATGGTGGTGCCGTCCTCGATGAATTCGCAGTCGTAGAAGAAACGCACCGGGCCCACCCTAAGTGCCCGCTCAGCCCGCCTTCGTCTCGGGCACGCGATCGACGGACTTGGCATCCGGCCGGCCGGGCACCTCCACGGCGGCCTCCGCCGCGGCCTGGTCCTCCTTGGCCTTGGCCGCGTAGACGTCCACGTACTCCTGGCCGGTCAGCTCCATCAGGGCGTACATGATCTCGTCGGTGATCGACCGCAGCACGAACCGGTCGCCGGAGAGCCCTTCGTAGCGGGAGAAGTCCAGCGGCTTGCCGATCTTGATCGAGATCTGGGTCGGCTTCCACATTCGGGAGCCGATCGGGTTCGCCTTGTCGGTGCCGAACATCGCGACCGGGATCACCGGCACGCCCGCTTCCAGCGCGATCCAGGCCACCCCGACCTTGCCCTTGTACAGGCGGCCGTCCGGCGAGCGCGTGCCCTCCGGGTAGATGCCCAGCAGCTTGCCCTCCCGCAGGATCCGCACGCCGGTGGACAGCGCGCCCTGCGCCGCCGAGGCGCTCGACCGGTCGATCGGCACCTGCCCGACCCCGGACATGAACGCCTTCTGCAACCAGCCCTTCACGCCGGTACCCGTGAAGTACTCGATCTTGGCCGGGAACGTCACCCTCCGCGACAGCTTCAGCGGCAGGAAGAAGGAGTCGGACACCGCCAGGTGGTTGCTCGCCAGGATGGCGCCACCTTCCTTCGGGATGTTCTCGGCGCCCTCGATGATCCGGGGGCGGAAGAACACCTTCAGCAGGGGTCCGAGAAAAATGTGCTTCATCAACCAGTACAGCACTGCTGGGAGCGCCTCCC
Organism: Umezawaea tangerina; assembly: GCF_003002815.1. Classification (GTDB taxonomy): domain Bacteria; phylum Actinomycetota; class Actinomycetes; order Mycobacteriales; family Pseudonocardiaceae; genus Umezawaea; species Umezawaea tangerina. The sequence continues at coordinate 41,977 of NZ_PVTF01000018.1, forward strand.
TCACCGACCTTGATCCGACCTCAGCCTACGTAGCCGACGGCACAAGGCACAACGAACACGCGCACCCGGTCGATACGGGCCCAGATCCCTCCGGTTGCCGGGACCCGGAACGCGGGGCGGACGTGGGACGATGTCAGGGAAGTGGACGACGCCCGGACACGGGAGGGCTGGAGCACGCCGATGGATTCCCGACGCGACTCGACCGACGGCCCCGAGGACGTGGACGCCGCCTTCGCCGAAATCGTCGCCAGCCTCGAACGGGACGGTATGGGCGCCAACTGGCCCGACCCTCCCGACTTCGACGACCCCCAGGACGAACCCGTGGCCGCCGGCATCCGCCCCGAAGGCCAACCCCGCGTCCCCACCCCCGACCCGGACGCGGACGACGAGGACGACAACGAGCACTTCGTCCCCCCAGAACCCCCACCACTGCCGAAGCTGCGCGCCGGCACCATCGCCGCCCTAGCCGTCATCCTCGTCGGCGTAGCACTGCTCTTCATCCCTCAACTCTTCGGCATCTCCACCCAACTAACCGTCCCAGCCGCCCTGGTCGTCCTCTGCGCCGGCGTCGGCTGGCTAGTCCTCAGAATCCGCCCCGACCCACCCCAGGACTCCGGCTGGGACGACGGCGCAGTCCTCTAACAACAGCAAAAACAACAAACAAAGCCACCACCACCAACTTGCCCCTCGCGGAGCGAGGAACACCGACCCGACGCAGCCGCCACCTCGCATCCGGCGCGGAGCGCCCGCCGCTTCGTCCGACGGCGAAGCCGAGGATGCCTTGTCGGGCGGAGCCCGATGCCCTGTCGGACGTAGTCCGATGCCCTGTCGGGCGGAGCCCGATGCTGGCGAAGCCAGACCTACCCCTGCCCCCGATACACAGCGCCCTCCTGCCCTGCCCTGCTTTGTCAAGACAGCTTTATCGTCTTGACAAAGCAGGGCAGGGCATTGAGACAATCGCGCGCCGGGGGCCGGGCTTCACCAGGGGTGGGCACCACGAAACCGACGGCCAGGCTCCGCCGGGAAACGACGGTCAAACCTCACCGAAGGACGGACGGAAAGCACCACCAAGGCCTCGCCTGGGGACGGGAACACCCCACACCAACCCCCGCCCCCCTACCTCCGCCCGTTCCTAGCCGCCCGATCCCCCAGCTCCCGAGCCAACGTAGCCACCCCCACCAACCCCGCGTCGTCCCCCAGCTGCGCCGTCCGGATCCTCGCCAACGGCCGGTGCCCCGCCCCCGTCACCACCGCCGCGTACCTCTCCCGCGCCTCGTCCAGGAACAGCGGCGCCGACTCCGACACCCCTCCCCCGATCACCACCATCTCCGGGTCGTACACGTCCGCGACCAGCGCCAACCCGTCTCCGAGCCATTTCGCCAGGTCGGACATGGCGCGCAGGGCCAACGGGTCCCCGTCCCGCGCGGCCGCCGCCACCCGCCGCCCGGTGACCGCCCGCGAGTCCTTCAGCGCTTCCCGCACCAGCACCGTCGACGCACCGGGGTTCTTCGCCAGCAGTTCCACGGCGGTCGTGCTCAGCGCCGTCCCGCTGCAGTACCTCTCCCAACACCCGTTCTTCCCGCAGGGGCACGGCCGCCCGTCCGGCACCAGCCTCAGGTGCCCGAGCTCGGGCGCGACCCCGTAGGCGCCCCGGTACACCTGCCCGTCGATCAGCAGCGCCCCGCCGATCCCGGTCCCCAGCGCCACCAGGACGGCGAGCTTCGCCCCGCGCGCGGCGCCGAACCGGTGCTCGGCCAGCGCGGCGGCGTTCGCGTCGTGCTCCAGCACGACCGGCATCCCGATGCGTTCCGACAGCCGCTGCGCCACCGGCGCCTGCCGCCACGCGAGGTGCGGTGCGAACCGCACCGTCCGCCGGTCGGTGGCCACGAAACCCGCGACGGCGAGTCCCACGGCCGAGATGTCGTGCCGGGTGGCCAGCTCCGACACCGCGGACGTGATCGCGTCCTCCAGCGGTCCCTCGTCGCCCGGTGTCAGGGCGCGGGTGATGTCCAGGACGGCACCGTCGGCGTCCACCACACCGGCGCGGACGCTCGTCCCGCCGATGTCGACACCGACGGTCAGCACTGCGAACCCTGGTCGGACCTCCGGCGCACCACCTGGATGTGCTGGACCCTCGGCTCTTCGGCAGCGGGCTCCGGCGGCGCGGCCGCGGCGGGCTCGCCCAACGCCATCCGCAGCACCGTGAGCAGCCCGGACACGTGCTCGGCGGCCTTCGAGGCCAGTTCCGAACGGTCACCGCGCAACAGGGCGGCGCCGTTGCAGAGCGGGCACCAGCCGCAGGTCTGCGGGGTGTGCTCGCCCGTCGCCTCACCGGCCGTGGCGACCTTCTGCAGCCACGGCTGCGCGCGTTCGGCCGCCACGTCGATCAGCAGCCGCAGTTCCTCGACCAGCTTGGCCGTCTTGTCGTCCGCCACAGGGTTCACCGCATCCACAGGTTGGGGTCGGGGCGGAAGCTGACTGCCAAACCCGTCTCGTCCATCTCGGCTCCGGTCACCACGCAGCGGCGCAGCAGCGACGGCAGCGCGACGAGCCTGCGCCTGCCGTCGACGGTCACCGCGAGCTCGTCGCCGACGCGGGCCAGGTCGAGGGCGGTGTCGTCGCCGAGGGGCAGCGCGATCCGGAGCGTGTACTCGGCCTCGGTACCGCGACCGCCGCCGGTGACCACCAGCATCGGGGCCGTGGACGACTCGACGCCGCCCAGCGGGTCGGCGCCCTGGTAGAGCTGGGCGGCCACGTCGAGCAGCGCGGGCACGCCGACGGGCTCGGCCGCGCGGTGGTCGACGACGCGCAGGACGACCTCGCCCATGCCGGTCAGCTCGGCGGACCGGCGCAGGTCGGCGAGCACGGCGTCCTGCTCGGCGCGGCGGGTGCGCAGCCACGCGGCGGACTCGCCAAACTCGGCGCCCGCGTCGGGCACGAGGCGGTTCGCGACGACGCCGTCGACGCGGATCCCCTGCAACGCCAACGCGGTCAGGGTCCGCCGGGTCTCGGCGGCGACGACGCGTTCGGGCGTCAGGACCAGCCGGACGCTCGTCGCGGTCCGGTCGGTGAGCATCGCGCGCAACGCGTCGAGGTGCTCGGCGAGCCTGCCGAGGGCGTCGGCGGTGGCGTCCCACTTCTCCACGGTGGCCGTGCCCGCGACACCCGCGAGCAGGCCGCGGACCACGCGCCGGTGGGTCGGGAAGAGGCGTTCGAGGTAGCCGGCGAAGGCCTCGGGGAGCGAGAGCAGCCGCAGCGTCTCGGCGGTCGGACCGCAGTCGACGACCACCGTCTCCCACGGGCCCGCGTGCGCGAGCCGGTGCACCTCGGCGAGCGCGAGGAGCTCCTCGACGCCGGGCAGGACGGTCAGCTCCTCCGCGTCGAGCTCGTCGACTCCGGCGCCCGCGAGGATCGTGCGGAGGTGGCCGCGCAGGTCGTGCCAGGCGTGGTCGACGAGGTCGCGCGGGTCGATCTGGGCGGCGAACAGTCCCGAGTCCACTTCGGACGGTCGGCCGCCGAGCGGGACGCCGAGCGCGTCGCCGAGGGAGTGCGCGGGGTCGGTCGAGACGACCAGCGCCTTGCGGCCGTCCGCGGCGAGCTGGGCGGCGGTGGCGGCGGCCAGCGTCGTCTTGCCGACGCCGCCCTTGCCGGTGAAGAGCAGGACGCGCGTCATCCAGCGTTCTCTACGCGCCGCTTGAGCTCCTTGAGGGCGGTGTCCATGATCATCTTCTCGGCCTTGCGGCGGAAGAGGCCGATCATCGGCACGACCAGCTGCACGGACAGCGTGTACGTCACCTCGGTGCTGCCGCCCTTGGGCTTCAACGCGTAGCTGCCCTGCTGGGACTTCTGCATGTTGCCCTTGACCAGGGTCCAGCCGACACCGTCGGCGGCCCAGTCGTAGGCCAGCACGTACTCGTCCTTGATGGGGCCCTGGTCGATGTTGAACTTCACCTGCGCCGCCCGACCGTCCTCACGGGATTCGAGCACCTCGGTGCGCTTCACCCCGTTCGCCCAGTCCGGGTACGACTCGAAGTCCGCGATGACCGCCAGGATCTGCTCCGGCGGCGCGTCGATCACGATTGACTGGGTGGACTCGTCGGCCATGCGCAGCAGGTTACAGCTTTTGGCGGTCGCTGCTCCGCGGGCTCCGGCTCCGCCGTCGGGAGTCGGCACGCCGGGGGTTCACCAGGTGAGGGCGTAGGGCCTGCCGACCTGTTGGAAGTGGCCGACGTTGACGCATTCGGTGCGGCCGACGCGGACGCGGCGGGCCATGGGCTGGTGGACGTGGCCGAAGACCGACCACCGGGGCTGTTCGCGGTGCACGGCCTCCAGCAGCGCGGTCGAGCCCGCCTCGGCGCGGCGGGCGACCACGTCGTAGGTCAGCTCGGCGACCGCGGGCGGGATGTGCGAGCACAGCACGTCGACGTCCGTGAGCTTCGCCACCACGTCGGCGAAGTCCTCCTCGGGCCGCAGGTACGGCAGCCACGGGGCGTCCGGCGGGAGCACCTGGCCGCGGGCGAGCAGCGCGCCGCCCGCGAAGCCGAACCGCAGCCCGCCGATCTCCACCACCTCGCCGTCGACCGCGTGCACGCCGTCGCGGGCGAACTCGGGCCAGATCGCGGGCGAGTCGACGTTGCCGGGGATGGCGTAGGTCGGGGCCGTCATCGCGGCGAACATCGCCGCGTACTGGGTGCGCACGGCCTCGTCGACGACCTTGCGCGGGTCGTCCAGGCTCCCCCACAGCGAGCGCAGGAAGATCCCGGCGTCCGGCCCCATCGGGCCGCGCCGCAGCTCGGCGAACACGCCGACCTTCTCCGCGCCGAAGACCTGGCCGAGGATGCCCTTGGAGTGGTCGTGGTAGTCGACGAAGTCGACCAGGTCGCCGAGCACCACCAGCGCGTCGGCGCCGTCACCCGCGCGAGCGAGTGCCTCGGTGTTGCCGTGGACATCGGAGACGACGTGAACCCGCACACGTCCAAACCTACGACACGGGCGGCGGGCACCCCGGAGCACGACCGGCTTCCAAGGTCGACTTCAGGCCGAGCGAGACCGCCTTGGCCGCGAGCTGGCGCCGCCGCAGCTCCTTGCGGATCCGCTTCGCGGGCACGTCACCGGGCAGGTCGGCGCGCAGGAAGTAGTGCAGCAGGGTCCCGTCGAGCATCGGCTCCAGCCACACCTCCATGGTGCCGACCAGCGCACCCCCGACGGTCCACCGCAACCCTTGGTCACCGCGGTCCAGGTAGACCTCGACGTCGAGGTCGGGCCAGAATCGGCGCCAGGCGGACGGCGGCGCGAAGGCGGCCGCCACGGCCGACCGCGGCACCGCCAGGAAGGTCTCGTCAACGACGTCCACACTCGCCACGGCTGGGAAGAGTGCCACGACACGGTCACGGAACACCCCACCGGCCTGGTGTATCGCCGGAATCACAGGCTAAGTTTCCCCACCGGTAACAAACAATCGTCCGGAGGTTGACGTGCGCGAGTTCAGCGTCCCCGCAACCAGCCCTGTGGCTGCCGAGGAGAACCTCACCGACATGGTGTGGGCGAACGCGGAGCGCTTCGGCAACGCGGTCAGCTTCCGGCGCCGCGTTGACGGCACCTGGGTCGACGTCACCGCGCGTGACTTCGCCGCGCAGGTGCTGGCCGTGGCCAAGGGGCTCATCGCGGCGGGCATCGGGCCGGGTGACCGCATCGGCCTGCTGTCCAAGACCCGCTACGAGTGGTCCCTGCTCGACTTCGCCATCTGGTCGGTCGGCGGCGTGACCGTCCCGATCTACGAGACCTCGTCGGCCGAGCAGGTCGAGTGGATCCTGTCCGACTCCGCGGCCAAGGCCGTGTTCATCGAGACCGCCGCCCACCGCGGCACCGTGGACGGCGTCGTGGACCGGCTGCCCGAGGTGCGCCACGTGTGGCAGATCGACGGGCCCGGCGCCGACGGCGCGGCGGGCGCGATCGACGAGCTGACCGCGCTGGGCGCCGAGTCCTCGGACGACGACGTGCGCGAGCGCAGGCGCCTGGTCGGCGCGGACGACACCGCGACCATCGTCTACACGTCCGGCACGACCGGTCGCCCCAAGGGCTGCGAGCTGACCCACCGCAACCTGCTGTCCGAGGTCCGCGGGGCGCTCGTGGCGTTCCCGGAGCTGCTGATCGCGGGCAACTCGCTGCTGGTGTTCCTGCCCCTCGCGCACATCCTGGCGCGCGCCTTGGCCGTCTGCGGCGTGTACGCGCGGGTGACGCTGGGCCACACCTCCGACGTGAAGAACCTGCTGGAGGACCTCGCTTCGTTCCGGCCGTCGTTCGTGGTGGCCGTGCCACGCGTGTTCGAGAAGGTCTACAACGGCGCGAAGCAGAAGGCGCACGCGGGCGGCAAGGGCAAGATCTTCGACGCGGCCGAGGCGACCGCCGTCGAGTACAGCCAGGCCATGGACAAGGGCGGCGTCGGACTGGCGCTGAAGGTCAAGCACGCGGTGTTCTCGAAGCTCGTCTACGCGAAGCTGAAGGCGGCGCTCGGCGGGCGCTGCATCGCGGCGGTGTCCGGCGGCGCGCCGCTGGGCGAGCGCCTGGCGCACTTCTTCCGCGGCGTCGGCGTGCCGGTGCTGGAGGGCTACGGGCTCACCGAGACCAGCGCGGCGGCGGCGGTCAACACGCAGAAGGCGTTCCGCGTCGGCACGGTCGGCCAGCCGCTGGGCGGCACCTCGGTCCGGATCGCCGACGACGGCGAGATCCTGATCAAGGGCGGCGTGGTGTTCCGCAGCTACTGGAACAACCCCGAGGCCACCAAGGAGTCGCTGGAGGACGGCTGGTTCCACTCCGGCGACATCGGCGAGCTGGACTCCGACGGCTTCCTGCGGATCACCGGGCGCAAGAAGGAGATCATCGTCACCGCGGGCGGCAAGAACGTCTCCCCCGCCGTGCTCGAGGACCGGCTGCGGGCGCACCCGCTGATCAGCCAGTGCATGGTCGTCGGCGACGCGCAGCCGTTCATCGGCGCGCTCGTCACGATCGACCCGGAGTTCTTCCCCACCTGGCGCAAGCAGCACGACAAGGGCGACGACGTCACCGTGGCCGACCTGGTGACCGACGCCGACCTGGTGGCGGAGATCCAGGCGGCGGTGGACGACGCGAACCTGGCTGTGTCGAAGGCCGAGGCGATCCGGAAGTTCCGGATCCTGCCCGCGGACTTCACCGAGGCGAGCGGGGAGATCACGCCGAGCCTCAAGCTGCGCCGCACGATCGTCGCGGGCAAGTACTCCGACGACATCGCGGCCATCTACACGAAGTAGTACGAAAAAAAAGGGGGGCGGCCTGGCCACGGCCGCCCCCGGCGAGGCCGTCTTCCGCAAGAACGGCCGAAATTTAAGACGGGTGGCTCACGTCCGCGAGGACGTGAGCCACCCGACCCCCAGTGGATCGCGTATCCGCTGCTCAGCGGACCCGATGAAGTTCGCGTCCCGATCTCCCGACCGGGATGTCCCTAGACTGCCGTACCGCTCTGTCGTATCGCTGACGCCGTAATGACACCTGCCGTCAGCACCGCGCATAGGCTTGGGGACCGCGGCGAACTCGAGGGGATGCGCATGGGGTCGGCTGGCGAGTTCCGGCTGCTGGGACCGATGGAGGTCCTGCGGGACGACCGGGTGGTCCCCGTGCGGGCGGGCAAGCACCGCGCCCTGCTCGCCTGCTTGCTGTTGCGCGCCAACAAGGTCGTCCCGGTCGCCGACCTCGTCGAGGCGCTGTGGGGCGACAGCCCGCCCGCCAGGACGCGCGGCACGCTGCAGACCTACGTGATGCGGCTGAGGCAGGTCCTCGGCGACCCGACGCGGATCGTCACGACCCCGGTCGGCTACCGGCTTTCCGTTCCGCTGGACCGGATCGACGTCCACCTGTTCACCGCGGGCGCCACGCGGGCGCGGGAGCTGGCGGAGGCGGGCGACCTCACCGGCGCGCGGGACGCGTACGCGGAGACGATCGCGCTGTGGCGCGGGCCCGCGTTGGCGGACGTGCCCTCGGAGTCGCTGCACCGCGACGAGGCGCCGCGGCTGACCGAGGTGCTGATGCTGCTGCACGAGCAGCACGTGGACGTGGAGCTGGCGCTGGGCAACCACGAGCAGCTCGTGTCGGTGCTGCGCGGGCTGACCGCGGACCACCCGCTGCGGGAGCGGTTCTGGGCGCAGCTGATGCTCGCGCTGTACCGCAGCAGCCGCCAGGCCGAGGCGCTGGAGGTGTTCCGCCGGGTCGGCCGGGTGCTCGACGAGCAGCTGGGCATCGACCCAGGCGAGGACCTGCGGGCCGTGCACCAGGCGATCCTGACCGGCGACCCGCAGCTGGCCGCCCCGAAGGCCCAGCCGGTCGACGAGCAGCAGCCGGGCAGGCTGCCGCACGACCTGGCCGACTTCATCGGCCGCCAGGCACTGGTGGCCAGGCTGAGCGGGCTGTTCGCCGAGGACGAGCCGGGCACGGCGGTGCCGATCGTGACGCTGTCCGGGCTGCCGGGGGTCGGCAAGACGTCGCTGGCGGTGCACGTGGCGCACCGGCTGCGCGACCGGTTCCCCGACGGCACGCTGTACGTCGACCTGCGCGGCTACGGGCTAGGCCCGCCGACGGCGACCGTGGACGTGCTGGCGCGGTTCCTGCGGGCGCTGGGCGTGCCGTCGGAGCAGATCCCGCTGGACGTCGAGGAGTCGAGCACGCTGTTCCGGTCGCTGCTGACCGGCAGGCGGATGCTGCTGGTGCTGGACAACGCCTCCGCGCCCGACCAGGTGCGGCCGCTGCTGCCCGGCGCGGCCAGCTGCCCGGTGCTGGTGACCAGCCGGGACGACCTGCGCGGCCTGATCGCGATGAACGGCGCCCGGCGGATGTCGGTGGACGTGCTGGAGCCCGCCGAGTCGTGGGAGCTGCTGACCGCGATGCTCGGCGGGGACGAGGACCGCGCGGCCGTCGAGGAGCTGGCCCGGCGGTGCGCGCACCTGCCGCTGGCGCTGCGGGTGGCCGCGGCGAACGTGGCGTCGCGCCCCGGTGGCACGGTCGCGGGGTACCTCGCCGAGCTGCCCACCGACGAGCCGCTGGCCGCCGTCGACCTCGCCTACTCCGCGCTGACCGAGGACCAGCAGCGGCTGTTCCGGCTGCTCAGCCTGGTACCGGGCACCGACTTCACGGCGGAGGCCGCGGCCAACGTGGCCGACATCGAGGTGCCGAGGGCGTCGACGCTGCTGACCCAGCTCACCGAGGCCCACCTGCTGCTGCGGCCGCGGGCGGGGCGCTACCAGTTCCACGACCAGCTGATGCTGTTCGCGGCACGGCGGCGGGCCGCCCAGGACGGCGAGCGGGAGCAGGGCGACGCCCGCGCCCGGCTGCTGGAGTTCTACGTCAGGTCCGTCGACCAGTGCGCGATGCTGCTGTACCCGGACCTCGGCAGGCTGCCGAGCGAGCCCGCGCCGTGGGTGCGGCTGCCGAGGGTGACCTCGGCCGCGCAGGCCACGCGGTGGCTGGACGGGGAGCGCGCGAACCTCTCGGCGGCGATCCGGTCGGCCGCGGACGAGGGACCCGTGTCGATGGCGTGGCGCCTCGCGGACGCGATGCGCGGGTACCTGTGGATCGGCAAGCACGTCACGGAATGGCTCGCCACGGCCAAGTACGGCCTGCACGCCGCCCAGGAGGAGGGCGACCAGGCGGCCGAGGCGGCGATGGTGGGCAACCTGGCCCTGCTGCACTGGAAGCTGGGCGAGCTGGGGACGTCCGAGGAGCTCTACGGGCAGGCCATGGCCCTGCACCGGGCCATGGGCAACAAGATCGGCCAGGCGGGCACGCTGAACAACCTCGGTCTCGTGCTGATGGAGTCCGGTGACCTGGCCGCCGCCAGGGACGCGCTGCACCGCAGCCTCGACCTGATGAGCGGCCCGGACGGCGTCACGACGGCGCGCAGCACCATCCTGTGCACCCTGGGCATGCTCGCCATCGACACCGGGCACCTCGACGAGGCCCACCACCACCTCAGCGAGTCGTTGAAGATCAGCAGCGCGCACCGGCTGCGGGGCAGCGAGGCGACCTGCCGCAACTTCTTCGGCGTCGTGCTGCGCCTGCGCGGCGAGTACGAGGAGGCGTTGGAGCACCTCTCGATCGCGCTGGAGATCAGCCAGGAGGCGGGGTTCCGGGAGGTGACGGCGCGCGTGCTGGAGAGCACCGCGGTCACCAAGGTCGACCAGGGCGACCCGCACGCCGCGCTCGCGCTGGCCGGGCGCGCGCTGGAGGAGCTGCGGGAGAGCGGCGACCAGCAGACCACGACGAACGTGCTGGTCGTCATGGCCGAGTCCAACCGGCGGCTGGGCAGGCTGCGCACCGCGGACGAGCAGTTCCAGCAGGCGCTCACCAAGGCCAACCGGATCGGCTACCAGCCCACCGCCGCCAGGGCCCTGACCGGTCTGGCCACCACCCGCAGGCTGATGGGCGTGCCCGCCGAGGCGCTGGACCTGTGCATGCGGGCGGTCGCGATCGCCGTCGACATCGGCCTGCCCGTCACCGAGGCCGCGGCGCGGACCGAGCTGGCGGCCGTCCACCTCGCGCTCGGTGACGGCGGGGCCGCGGCCGAGCAGAGCGGACTGGCGGCGGCGATCTACCGGGAGACCGGCGCCAAGCCCGCCTGAGGGCGGTCAGGGGCGCGGGGCCGCCATGCGCCGGGCGGCCTCGACGACCGCGGCGCGGCGGGCGGCCCGCTCGCTCTCGGGGTCGGTGTCCGCGCCCGCGAACAGCCGGGCGATCTGCGGGGTGGCCGACCACCAGCCCGCCAGGGCGAGCAGCAGGAACACCAGGTGCGGTGCGGCCGGGGTGTCGGCGACCAGGCCCGCCCGCTGGGCGGCGGCCATGACGGCGACCTTGTCCTCGTAGTGCGGGCCGCGGTTGGCCGCGTCGTGCACGACCCCGGTGTCGGCGAGCCCCTCCCACAGCACGAGCCGGGTGAGGTCGGGGTGGTCCTGGTTGTAGTCGAACGTCCGGCCCGCGAACTCCGCGACGTCGTCGAGGGACGTGGCCACCAGCGGGACCGCGGCCGTGACCTTGTCGACCTCCTCGACGACGATGCTGGTGAACAGCGCCGTCTTGTCGCCGAAGTAGCTGTAGAGCCGCTCCTTGTTGACACCCGCTCGGGACGCGATGCGCTCCACGGTGGTCCCGTGCAGGCCGTGTTCGGCGAACTCGGCCAGCGCCGCCTCGCGCAGCCGCCGCTTGGTCTGCTCCACATCCCGCACCATGCCGGACAACCTACCTCTGCCAACGGCAACGTTGACGTTGGTAACGGCCCGCAGTACGGTCTGAGCCGTTGGCCAACGCTCGCGTTGGAAACCCGATTGGACCCAGGAGCAACGATGACCGACCGCACCACCGACAAGTCCGCCCTCGTCTTCGGGGCCTCCCGCGGACTGGGGCTCGCGCTGGTCGCCGAGTACCTGGACCGCGGCTGGCGGGTGACCGCCACCGCCCGCGGCACCGCGCGGACGGGACTGCACGACCTGGCGGACTCCTCCGGCGGGCGGCTGACCGTCGAGGAGGTCGACATCACCGTGCCCGAGCAGGTGGCCGCGCTGCGCGAACGGGTCGGCGACCAGGCGTTCGACCTGGTCTTCGTCAACGCCGCGATCACGCTCGGGAACCTCCCGGTCGGCGAGGTGAGCACCGAGTCGTTCACCAAGGTCATGATCACCAACGCGCTGAGCCCGATGCGCGTGGTGGAGGCGTTCCAGGACGTCGTGCCACCGACCGGGACCATCGGGGTCATGTCGTCGCGCCAGGGCAGCGTTTCGTTCAACACCAACGGCGGCCACGAGATCTACCGGGCCAGCAAGTCCGCGCTGAACCAGCTGATGCGCAGCTTCGCCGCCCGGCACGCCGACGACCCGCGCACCCTGCTGCTCATGTGCCCGGGCTGGGTGCGGACCGGGCTCGGCGGCCCGGACGCGCTGCTCTCGATCGACGAGAGCATCCCGCTGGTGGTCGACACGATCGAGAAGCAGGCGGGCCACGGCGGCCTGCAGTACCTGGACCGCAACGGCCAGGCGCTGCCCTGGTAGGTCCGGTCAGCCGTCGACCAGAGCACGCAGCCGGGCGGCGAGGTCGTCCCAGCTCCACTGCTCGGACACCCACTCCCGGCCCTGCTCGCCCATCTTGGCCGCGTTCTCGGGGTCGGCCAGCAGGTCCCCGATCGTCTCGGCGACCTCCTCCACGTCCTGACCGTCGACGACCATGCCGGTCTCGTGGTCCAGCACGGTCTCCGGCGCTCCCCCGGAGTCGCCCGCGACCACCGGCAGCCCGGTGGCCGAGGCCTCCAGGAACACCAGGCCGAGCCCTTCCACGTCGAGCCCCTTGCCCCTGGTGCGGCACGGCATCGCGAACACGTCACCCGCGTTGTAGTGCGCGGGCAGCTCCGCCCACGGCACCGAGCCGGTGAACACGACGTGCTCGGCGACACCGGTCGACGCGGCGAGCGCCTCCAGCCTCCTCCGGTAGGGACCGCCGCCGACGATCAGCAGCGCGGCACCCGGCACCTGCCGCCGGATCGCGGGGAGAGCGCGCACCAGGACGTCCTGCCCCTTGCGCGGGACCAGCCGCGACACGCACACCACGACCGGCCGGTCGCCCAGGCCGTAGCGGGCGCGCATCTCGGCACGGGCGGCCGGGTCCGGGGCGAACACGGAGGTGTCCACACCGGACGGCAGGTGCTCCAAGGCCGCCATCCGACCGAACGCGGCGGAGAAGCGGGACCGGGTGTACTTGCTGACGTAGGTGACGACGTCCACTTCGGACCCGATGGCGCGCAGCGACTGGCGGGCACCGGGCAGCATGGACCAGCCGACCTCGTGACCGTGGGTGGACGCCAGGACCCGCTCGGCACCGGCCTTGCGCAACCACGGGGACAACAGGGCGAGCGGGGCGGCGGCACCGAACCAGACGGCCTCGCAGCGCTCGGCCCTCATGATGTCGGCGGCGCGGCGCAGGACGTCCGGGGTGGGGAGCATGAGGGTGCCGGGATGGCGGACGACCTGGAACGGCTGGGCGGCGTCGAACTCCGGGTGGGACCCGGTGGGGGAGGTCCAGGAGGGGGCGTAGACGACGAGGTCGTCGGAGGGGAGGTGGGAGGCGAAGGAGTGCAGGTAGGACTGGATGCCGCCGGGGCGGGGCGGGAAGTCATTGGTCACCAGGAGGGTGCGACGCATCGGGGTGAGGTTACTGGATCGGGGGGGTGGGGTCGGGTTTGCTGTGGGGGTGCTGGGGGGCGCGTCCGCCGTGTGTTGGTGCTGGGTTGCTTGAACGGGGTGTCGCCGTCGAGGTGAGCGGGGTGTCGCTGCGGCCGTGGGGGGGTGCGGCCGGCTTGACTTGGGGCCCCTTTTTTGGGCTTCGTCGGGCGAAAAAGGGCAGGTGGTAGAGCCTGCCCGCCGCCGCAAGTTTAAGCCCAAAAACCCCAAGTCAAGCCGGCCGCCAGCGGACGGGCGCGCTCGCTGTGAGCTGAGTTGGCCCCTTGGGCTCGCTTCCAGCGTCGTTGGGCGGCTTGTGTTCGCTTCCAGCTTCGTTGGGCTCTCGGGAGCACTTCCAGCGTGGTTGGGCAGGTGGTCGTTTGCGCTAGCGGAAGAATTCCGTGCGCAGGAATTCGCGCCAGCCTTCGGTCAGGCCTGTGCGGTCGACGCCTGCGGTCGTGTGGAGGGCACTGTCCACATCGGACTTGTCCGCGGCCATCGCTCGGTAGAGCCTGACCAGTCCTGCCTCGCCCAGCTGGTCTGCCAGGTAGCGGTTGACGGACCAGGCTTCCTGGTAGGCGAGGTCCATCTTGGGGCCGCGGAAGTCGGTGTCGGAGGGGAGGGTGGCTGGTGGGCCGTCTTGGGTGAGGTGGGTGGCCAGGGCGGGGGCGGCTTTGGTGGGGGGGATGTCGGTGTTGCGGAAGCCGATGTAGTCGGCGAAGCCCTCGAGAAGCCACATGGGGGCGCTGTCGGCGGTTTCGCCGCGCACGGCGACGTGGGTGATCTCGTGGCGGAGCAGGACCCGCAACGACAGCGGTGACAACGCGGTGGCGCTGTCGGGGTTCAGGACGACCCGTTGGCCGCGGGCGGTGTGGGCGACGGGGTCGATCTGTTCGGCGACGGCGACGCCCGCGATGGAGTCGACGGCGAAGGCGGGGCCGACGAGGGAGCGCATCTCGTCCTTGGTGGAGGGGACGATGACGGCGACCTGGCGGGGCCAGGCGGGGCCCCAGACGTCGGTGACGGTGGTGACGGCGCTGTCCAGCTCGGCGAGCACGCGGGCGGCGAGCGCCTCGCCGCCGGGGTGGCTCAGGACCAGGCCGGAGGGGGAGGTGAGGACGTGGCAGGGGCCGAAGTCCCAGGGGCCGCGCCAGGTCTCGCCCGCCGCCGTGTCGGAGGCGAGGAGCCACTGGTCGCCGTGGCGGGCGAACAGGTAGCCCATCGGGCGGGTGCTGGGTTCGGTGTCGACGCCGGCGAGCCGGTAGCGCAGCCGGACGGCGGGTGCCCACAGCTCGTCGGCGGCGGGACGGGAGGTCGGGGTGGTCTGGTCGGTGTCGTCGACCTGGTAGCCCCACTCGGCGAGCGGCACGCCCGCGAGGTTGCGGAACACGTCGCGCTGGCGGTCGAGGAACGCCGGGTCGGCGAGGTCGACGGTGGCCAGGAAGGCGGTCTCGTCGCGGTCGCGCAGGGCGGCGGCGCGGCGGTCGAGCAGGTCGTGGACGGCGTGCGAGCGGGCGGCCGAGACGGCGGCGGGCGGTGGTGTGGAGGCGCCGACGGGCTGCACGACCTGGGCGAGGCCTGCCAGGAAGGTCGCGACGATCGCCGCGACGAGCAGCGCCCGTACCCGTGATGCGGTGAAGGCCACCTCCCCGACAGTAGTCGGCGAGGTGGCCTTCGACAGCGTGGAGATCAGCCCGCGATGCGCCGCATGGCCGAGATCGACCCTGGGCTCTCCAGGGGCACGATCTTGACCGGCACACCGTCGGTCGAGGCGTGGACGACCTCGGTGTTGCTGATCGCCAGCGCGACGTGGCCGAAGCCGTTGTAGGCGATGATGTCGCCCGCGGTGACCTCGCCGCGGGTGACCGGGCGGCCCGCCGAACCCTGGCCCTGGCTGGTGCGGGGCAGGTTCACGCCCGCGGCGCGGTAGGACATCATCACCAGGCCGGAGCAGTCCCAGACGTCCGGTCCGGTCGCGCCGTAGGAGTACATGTCGCCGCGCTGGGCGAGCGCGAACGCCACCGCGGCGCCCGCGGCACCGGACGGCACGGCGATGTCGCTCATGTCACCCGAGTCGGCGAGGTTGGACTTCTCCGCGCCGGTCAGCTTGTTCAGCGCCGCCTTGACGTCCTTCTTCTGGGTGTCGAGGTCGGCCGCGCGCTTCTTGATGTCCTCGGTGATCTTGATGGCCTCGTCGTTGGCCGTCTTCGCGCGCGCCTGCGCCTCGGTCGCCTTCTTCAGCGCGTCGGCGGCCGTGTCCACGGCACCGGAGAGCTTGTCGAGCGCCTCGTTGTTGTCCGCGGCCAGCACACCCAGAGCGGACATCCGGTTGAGGAACTCCTGCTGCGAGTCGCTGACCAGCAGCGCCGACAGCTGGTTGAACCGCGCACCCTCGAACGACGCCTCGGTCAGCAGGTCGACCTTGCCGCGGAAGGTCTCCTCGTCGGCCTTCGCCTGGTCGCCGACCTGGTTGGCCGCCGCGACGTCGGCGTTGGCCTTGTCGAGCTCCTCCTGGTTCTTCCCCTGCTTCTCCTCCGCCTGGAGGAGCTCCTCGTTGAGCTTGGAGGCCTGCTCCGACAGGTCGTTGTACTGCTTCAGCGCCTCGGAAGCGTTCGCCGGGGTGTTCGGCTGGGCACCCGCCGAGGCGGGGGCGATGCTTGCTGCCACGGCGGCAACCGCAGTGGCTGCGATCGCCCCGCGCATACCGCGCTTGAGTCGTTGCGACGCCACAGTCGCGCATGTCTCCTTCGTCGTGGAACCGCCTACCGGAAGGCCGGCCGGACTCAAGGCGCACACGTGCGCCGAGCCGACGCGCAGCCCGCAGATCGATCTTGTCCGGCACGGCTCCCCGACGGGCCGATCCGGCGGTGACCCCGCGTCGCCGTCCAGGGTGGACGGCTACCGCCACGAGGTCTCGGCCAGGTTACGAAACGTGAGCGCCCACGTCCACCTGGTGATCGGGAAAAAATGCACAAGCGTGACCTAGCGGGGGCCGCGGAGTCCCGGAAATCCTTTTCAGGACGATCAGACACGACCGAGGCGGGACAGCAGGACGGCCGACGGGACGGGGTGGGCGCCGCGGCGGCGCACCGAGTCGGCCACCGCGCGGTCGGACGTGACGACCACCACCGGCCGCCCCTCCGGCTCCGCGGTCACCAGTGCCCGGATCACGTCGTCCGCGAGCACTCCGGGGTCGCTGAACAGCACTCGGACGCCGCGCGGGGCCGCCGCGGGCACGGCGATGACGCCCGCGCCGTCGAACACCAGCGTCACCTCGGCGCCGGTGCGCGCGGCCAGCACGGCGAGCTGGTGCACCAGCCGGTCGCGCTGGTCGGACAGCGGCAGGTCCGGGTAGCCGGTCTTGGTCACGTTGTAGCCGTCCACGATCAGGTGAACCGCGGGAAGGGCCAGCAGCCGGTCCAGCGCCGCGGGGTCCTCGACCCGGCCGACGGTGCCCTGCGCCGCGCTGGCACCGCGCACCAGATCGGCGGGACGCGGGCCCGTTCCGCCGCCCCCGAGCGCCAGCTCGCGGCGGAGCCCGTTGACCGCGCCGTCGAGGGTGTCCACGAGCAGCGCGAGCCGCACCTCGTCGGCCTGCCTCGCCTCGCGGGCGGACTGCCGGGCCACGTCGGCGTCGGCCTCCGCGCGGGCGGCCTTGGCCCGCTCGTACTCGGCCCGTTCCCGCTCGCGGTCGCGTTCGGCGGTCAGCCGGGTCAGCTGCGCCTCCGCCTCGGCGCGCGCCTTGGCCACCTCCGCGGCGGCCGACTCGGCGCGGTCCTTGGCCTCCTTGAGCCGTACACCCTGCTCGCGCAACCGCTTGCGCAGGCGTTCCAGCTCGACGTCGGCCTCCTCGCGGATCTTCTCCGCGATGCCGGTGTTCTGGGCCCGGTCGGCGCGCAGCCGCTCCAGCTCGGCGTCCATCCGGTCGGCCCGCAGCACGGCCGCGTCCCGCTCCAGCCGCAGCGCCGCGTCACCGGCCCGCCGCGTCACCAGCTCCACGTAGTGCTGCGCCACGTCCTCGCCGAGCAGCACCGCCGCGGCGGCCGCGGCCACCGGGTCCGGCGCGGTCAGCTCCAGCGTCGACGGCCGGTTCTTGCGCAGCCACTCGACCACGGCGGTGCGGAAGTTCGCCGACGTCCGCAGACCGGCGATCAGCGTCGACCCGCCCAGCCTGGCGCGCTTGGTCGGCGCGAACCTGGCCACCGGGCGCAGCTGCTGCGGCACGTCGACCTTGGCCATGTCCCCGAGCGCGTCGGCCGCCAGCTCGGCCAGCCGCGCGCGCAGCCCGTCCGGCAGGGTGCCCCAGTCCACAGTGGACTCGACCGCGGCCGCCACCGCGTCCGCGTCCTCCTGATCAGCGTCGGGGGTCGCGAGCTCGTCGGGTTCCGGGTTCGGGTCGTGCACCGGTACAGGCTACGGCTCAGTAGCCAGCGACACCCTGTCGGATCGGCGGCGTCGGGCAACGTGACCCCTTCGCCGCAGCCCCGATCGGAATTGTCGGACCCCTCGATTAGCTTCCGCGATGTGAACGCGCAACTCTCGTTCGACGAACTGGGCACCCCCCTTCGCGACACGACGTTCGTGGTCTTCGACCTGGAGACGACCGGAGGCCGCGCGGGCGACGACGCGGTGACGGAGATCGGCGCCGTGAAGATCCGCGGCGGCGAGGTGCTGGGCGAGTTCGCCACCCTGGTGGATCCGGAACGGGGCATCCCGCCCCAGGTGGTGGCGCTGACCGGCATCACCCAGCTGATGGTGACCGGCGCGCCGCGGATGGACACCGTGCTGCCCGCGTTCCTGGAGTTCGCGGCGGGCGCGGTGCTGGTCGCGCACAACTCGGGGTTCGACGTCGGCTTCATGAAGGCCGCCTGCGAGCGGCACGGCTACCCCTGGCCCAGGCCCAGCGTGGTCTGCACGGTCCGGCTGGCCCGCCGCGTGCTCAGCCGCGACGAGGCCCCGAGCTGCAGGCTCGGCGCGCTGGCCCAGCTGTTCGGCACCGCCACCCAGCCGACGCACCGCGCCCTGGACGACGCCAGGGCCACCGTCGAGGTCCTGCACCGGCTGCTGGAACGGGTCGGCCCGCTCGGCGTGCAGTCGCTGGAGGAGCTGCTGGCCTACCTGCCGGAGGTGACCCCGCAGCAGCGGCGCAAGCGCGAGCTGGCCGCGCACCTCCCGCACGAGCCGGGCGTCTACCTGTTCCGCGGCCCGAACGAGGAGGTCCTCTACGTCGGCACGGCGTCGGACCTGCGCAAACGCGTGCGCCAGTACTTCACCGCCAGCGAGGGCCGCCGCAGGCTCCGCGAGATGGTGGCGCTGGCGGTCCGGGTCGACTCGGTGTCCTGCGCCCACTCGCTGGAGGCCGAGGTCCGCGAGCTGCGCCTGCTGTCGGCGCACAAGCCCGCGTACAACCGGCGGTCCAAGAACCCCCAGCACGCCTGGTGGCTCACCCTCACCGACGAGGCCTTCCCCCGGCTCTCGATGGTCCGGGAGCCGCGCACCGGCGCGCTCGGCCCGTTCCGCAGCCGCCGGGCCGCCGAGACCGCCGCGGACGCCGTCCTCGAGGCCCTGCCACTGCGCGCCTGCAACCAGCGCATCCCGGCGAAGGGCCAGCGCGGCACGCCGTGCGCCCTGCACGAGCTGGACCGCTGCGCGGCCCCGTGCGCCGGGAAGCAGACGGCCGAGGAGTACTCCCCCGCCGTCACGGCGCTGCGGGCCCTCATCGCGGGCCACGACGTGGCCCCGCTGCACGGGCTGGCCGCCCAGCTCGACGACTACGCCAAGGCCCACCGCTTCGAGGATGCGGCGGGCCGCCGCGACCGGATGGCGAGCCTGGTCCGGGTGCTGGACCGGGGCCAACGCCTCGCCGCCCTCGCCGCCGTGCCGGAACTGGTCGCGGCCAGGCCGGACAAGGAGGGCGGCTGGGAGTTCGCCGTGGTCCGCCACGGCCGCCTGGCCTCGGCGGGCGTGGCCAGGCGCGGGACCCGCTACGTCCCGGTGGTCGAGGCCCTGATCGCCTCGGCCGAGACCGTCGTCCCGCTCGACGGCCCGCTCAAGGGCGCCACCCCGGAGGAGGCGGGCCTCGTGCTGCGCTGGCTCAACCAGCCGGGCACCCGGCTCGTCCGCTGCACCGAGCCGTGGTCCTCGCCCGCGGCGTCGGCGGGCAGCTGGCGCACCTGGGTGGAGCTGGCCGACGCGGGCCGCGACCAGTACCGCGAGTACGACCACTGACCAGGATGGCGGCCGGGAGTCACCCTCCCGGCCGCCCGCCCGGCTAGTGCCTCGGGGGCCTCGGCCCCTTGTCCAGGATCACGGTCTCGGCGTTGTTCTTCATGACGTCGATCGCGATCACCCTCCTGACCCCGTCGTTCTGTTCCAGGATCGGGAACTCGTTCATGTCGAACACGTTGTCCGGCCTGCGCGACGGCCCGAGCAGCACGTAGACGTCACCGCTGGCGCCGTGCGCGACGCTGGACGACGCGTTGTCCCACAGGTTCTGGACCGCGACGTCTCCCGGCTTCCACCCCGGCATCTTCATGCCGAGGTCGTCCAACCGGCCTTCCAGCGTGTTGCGCCCCATGCCGTGGGCCTGGGCCTCGGCCTCGTACATGACCGAGATGCGCTCACCGTCGGCGTTCCACACGTTGCCGGACCAGAGGAACGCACCGTTCTCCTTGCTGGCCAGCAGGTTCTTCAGGTTGTCGATCCACATCTGCTGCTGCTTGGGCGGCATGTTGGAGAAGTCCGAGAGGTCCGTCGTCGGTTTGCCGTCGATCGTGGTCAGCGGGAAGGCCTCCGGGGCGTGGTGGTCCACACCGGGGGCGGGGTTCATCAGGTCGAGGAGGTTCGGGTTGGCCAGCACCGGCTTGACCGGCGGGACCGGCGGCGCCTCGGCGGGCGGGAACGGACCGGTCACCGGCATCGGGTCGGTCGGCGACGACGGAGGAGCGACCGGTGCGAAGGGCGGCGGGATCGGCGCGCCCTGCGGCGGGAACGCCGTGTTGATCGGCTTCAGCGAGTCGAAGGCCGACGTCGACGGCTTCGAGAACTCCGGCTTCGGCGCGCCGTCCACCCCTGGGATGTTCGGGACCACACCGGGCCGCGGCGGGCCACCGCCCGGCGGACGGGCGTTCGGGAGGTTCGGGCGGTCGTTGGGCTTCACCGGTCCGTTGGCGCCGGGGATGGGCGGCATCTGGGAGATGATCGAGCTGTTCGGCGCGTTGTTGGGCATGGCCGGACCGGTCGGCGACGGCGTGCCGGGCACACCGGGGACGTGCGCGACCGGGTCCGGGATGGGCGGCGGCGTCCAGGACGCGTTCGTGGTGCCCTGCGAGCCGGGCGGCGGCGTGTACGAGGTCACCGGCGGCGCGGCCTGCGGGCTGGGGACGTTCGGCGTCGGCACCTTGTTGTTGCCGGGCGGCGGCACGTACGACTCGATCGGCGGGGCGCTCTGCGGCTTGGGCGCCGCAGGCGCCGGGTTGCTGTTCGCACCGGGCGGCGGGGTGTACGGGTTCACCTGCGGCCCGCCCTGCGGGGTGGGCACGTTCGGCGTCGGCACCTTGTTGTCGCCGGGCGGCGGCACGTAGGCCGACACCGGCGGCGCCGCAGGCGGCGGGGGCGCGGCGGCCGGGCTGGTGGTGTCCGCGCCGGGCGGCGGCGTGTACGGGTTGGCGTGCTGCCCACCCGGCGGGGGCGGGGGCGCGGCCGCGGGGTTGGTCGTGTCGGCACCCGGAGGCGGCGTGTACTGGTTGGTCGGCGGACCGGTGTTCACCGGAGGCGCGGCGGGCGGCGGGTTCGTGGCGCCGGGCGGCGGCTGGACCTTGTTCACGTCCGGGCCGGGCGTCGCCGGGGTCACGGCGGGCGCGGGGTTGGTCGCACCGGGCGGCGGGTCGGTCTTGCTGACCTGCGGACCGCTCTGCTGCTGCGGCGGCGGGGCGGTGTTGGGAGCGCCGTTCGGGTTCTTCGCGCCGGAGTCCGGGACGATCTTGCCGAACTCGTCGGCGACCATCTGGTCGGTCTTGGTCTGGGTCTCCCCGGTGGCCTTCACACCGTCGCTGACCTTGGCCATCGTCTCCGCGGCCTGGTTGGCCTTGTCGATGGACTTGCCGTTGGAGTCGTTCACGGCGACGGTCATCGGGATGCCGAACATGCCGAGGGCGTTGAGCTTGAGCGTCTGCGAGGACAGCTGCGACGCGATCCGCTGGTAGCCGGACTCCAGGTCGCCCGCCTGCTTCTGGAGGGTCTGCAGCGAGCCCTCGGTGACCGAGAACCCGGAGGTGCCGGTGTAGCCGGCCGGGACCGACTGCTGCGGTGGCGGCGGCGGGGCGGGCGGCGGACTGCCGGGGTTCGGGTTCGGGTTCGCGCTTGGGTTCGCACTGGGACTGCCGGTGTTGCGCGCCATGTCGCGCCTTTCGAGATCGCCGGGATGGGTGAGGGGGACGAGCGGGGGAGCGGTCAGCCGCCCACCTTGTCGACCGCCTTGTCGACCTTGTTCTGGGCCTTCCACGACTCGTAGGAGACCTCGGCGACGTCGGCGACGTTCTCGAACCGCTTCCAGCCCTTGCCGACCTGCTCGGTGATCTCGTCCAGGTTCTTGATCCGCCCCATCTGGCGGCTGATGGCGCCCACCAGCTTCGCGATGCGGGAGGCGATGTTCACGCCCAGCGCGACGGCCTTGCCGACCGCGAAACCGACGAAGCCGACGATCGAGGCGCCGAAGGTGAAGAACGCCGCGGCCGCCGCCGCGATCGCACCCGCCAGCAGCGACCCGAGCAGCTGGGAGATCAGGTCGCGGACGATGTCGCGCAGCACCGACACCAGCACGCCGCAGATCGCGACGATCTTGGCCTTCTTCTCGACCGCGTTGGCCAGCGAGTCCAGCTCCCCGCCCAGGGACTCCATGTTGGACTTGAACGCCTCGGAGGACTGCCCGGTCCAGCCCTGCGGCTGCGCGAGCGTGTTGCGGTGCGTCTCCGCCAGCGTCCGCATGTCCACCGCGGTCTTCTTCGTCGCCTCGACGTTCGCGTTGATCTCGTCGGGGTCGCCCATCAGCTGGTCGAGCGGCTCCTTCAGGAAGCTCACGTGCTCGATCAGCCAGCCGATCCCCGCACCGAGGAGGGTGCCGAACGGGTCCATCGCCAGCATCGCCAGCGACGACGCCGCACCGATCGCGGCGAACGTGATGTCCAGGACCTTCTCGGTCTCGCTCTCGGCGTCCTTGCCGACCGAGTCGATCAGCTCGTCGAAAGCCGAGATGAACATCGAACCCTTGAACTTGTTCTCCTCGGTGATTTCCATACCGGGGGGTGACGAGACCATGCGCAGGGCCTTCCTAGTCAGCGGCGGTGCATCTTGTTCGGACCGGGCGCGCGAAGCGCAGGCTGGGGGCCCAGTGCACTGCCCAGTGCACTCCTGATCCCCAACGCCTCACCAACGCCACGCTAACGGAGGACGCGGACGCGTGTTGGAGGTTGCCCGAAAGGACAACAGGGGTCGCGTTCCCGCTGGTCAGGACAACGGGAAGGTTCTTCACGAATTACTCATGGAGCGATCATTCAAGACCGCGGGCTATCGGCTTGCATTAGCAACAGGACGGACCGGTCAATCCCGTGCTCGGGACTTCGCCTTGTCCTGAAGTCCCGAGCCGTGTCATTTGCTTTCGGAAGCCCGAAACGGCGGGTAAAGCCGCCCGATCCCCGCAGGACGCTTGTCCCGCTTTCCGCCGCGGTGGGCCATGCGAAAGCAAAGTGGCGATAGCTCCGCGTCCTGCGCCGTCGGGCCTCGTCGGCGTCCGGGCGCCCGGCTCGACGCCCTGAGGCCCCTCCAGAGCCTCTGCGCGGCCCCTGGCGTGCCCGCCTACTAGCATTGCCCGGACACCATCTGACGAGGAGGACTCCGTGATCAACGCGATCGTGCTGATCCAGGCCGCTGCCGAATCGATCCCCGAGGCAGCGCAGACGATCGCCGAGATCGAGGGCGTGACGGAGGTCTACTCCTGTGCCGGTGACGTGGACCTGATCGCCATCGTGAAGGTGGACCGGCACGAGGACCTCGCCGAGCTGGTCCCCGGTCAGATCAGCAAGGTCGCGGGCGTGCTGAACACGGACACGCACATCTCGTTCCGCTCGTACTCCAAGCGCGAGACCGAGGCGGCGTTCTCCATCGGCCTCGAAGAGGGCTGAGCACGCCCCCAGGACGCAGAAGGAGGGCCCCGCACCGTTGATCCGGTGCGGGGCCCTCCTCTTGGGTCGAACCTCAGGCGTCGGGCTGCTGCGGCTTGCCCGCCAGCTCGGCGGGCTTGTTCTCGGCGGAGATCTCCTCGGAGACACCGTGCGCCGCGCGGGCGTTCGCCAGAGCGGTGGTCTCCTCGGGGGCGTCCGGCGTGAGGAAGCTGCCCGCCACGGGGTGGCCCGCGGAGCCCAGCTTGTTCATCTTCTTCGGCAGCGGTGCGCCCTGGTAGGTCAGGGGCAGCGGGTGGCCGTGGTCGTCCACCGGGCCGAGGGGCTGGTGGACCTCGATGAACTCGCCGTGCGGGAGGCGCTTGATGATGCCGGTCTCGACACCGTGCTCGAGCACCTCGCGGTCACCGCGCTGCAAGCCGAGGCACAGGCGGTAGGTGATGTAGTACGCCAGCGGCGGCACCAGCAGCATGCCGACGCGACCGGCCCACGTCAGCGCGTTCAGCGAGATGTCGAACTTCACGGCGATGATGTCGTTGCCGCCCGAGAGCAGCAGGACCATGAAGAACGAGATCGCCATCGCGCCGAGCGCGGTGCGCACCGGCACGTCGCGGGGGCGCTGAAGCAGGTTGTGGTGCGCGTAGTCCTTCGTGAGCTTCTTCTCGATCCACGGGTAGAACGCCGCGACCTGGGTCAGCAGCGGCAGACCGAGGATGAACGGCAGGAACGCCGCCGGGATCGTGTAGTTGCCCAGGTAGAGCTCCCACGCGGGCCACAGCCGGATCAGGCCGTCGGTCCAGCCCATGTACCAGTCGGGCTGGACGCCCGCGGACACCTGCGCCGGGTTGTACGGGCCGAAGTTCCACACCGGGTTGATCTGGAACAGACCGCCCATGATCGCGGTGACCGCGACGACGACCGCGAAGAAGCCGCCGCCCTTGGCCGCGAACACCGGCATGATGCGCACGCCGACGACGTTGGTCTCCTTGCGACCGACACCGGGGAACTGCGTGTGCTTCTGGTACCAGACCAGCGCCAGGTGGACCGCCACGAGACCCAGGATGATCGCGGGGATCAGCAGGATGTGCAGCGTGTAGAACCTGGGGATGATCTCGGTGCCGGGGAACTCGCCGCCGAAGGCCAGCCAGTTGATCCAGGTGCCGACGACCGGGAACGAGATCAGCAGCGCCGCCATCACGCGGAGGCCGGTGCCGGAGAGCAGGTCGTCGGGGAGCGAGTAGCCGAGGAAGCCCTCGATCGCGCCGAGCATGAACAGCAGGATGCCGATGACCCAGTTGATCTCGCGCGGGCGGCGGAACGCGCCCGTGAAGAAGATCCGGAACATGTGCACGACGATCGCGGCCATGAACAGCAGCGCGGCCCAGTGGTGCACCTGGCGGACGAACAGGCCGCCGCGGACCTCGAAGGAGATCTGCAGGGTCGACTCGAACGCGCGGGACATCTCGATGCCCTGCAGGTTCTGGAACGTGCCGTTGTAGACGACCTCCTGCATGGAGGGGTCGAAGAACAGCGCCAGGTAGGTGCCGGACAGCAGCAGGATGATGAAGCTGTACAGCGCGATCTCGCCGAGCAGGAACGACCAGTGCGTCGGGAAGACCTTGTTCAGCTGCTTGCGCATGCCGCCCGCGAAGTGGAAACGCTCGTCAGCGGCTTTCGCGGCCCCGCCGGCCGCACGAGCGGCCGCGTTGGGCTGCTTCGTCGGAGTGGTGATGGCACTCATGACTTACGCTCCCAGAACGCCGGACCCACGGCTTCGATGAAGTCGCCGCGAGCGATCAAGTATCCGTCCTCGTCCACCGTGATCGGCAGCTGCGGGAGGGCACGGGTGGCCGGACCGAACCGCGGCTTCGCGTAGTGGAAGACGTCGAACTGCGACTGGTGGCACGGGCAGAGCAGCAAGCCGGTCTGCTGCTCGTACAACGAGGTCGGACAGCCCAAGTGGGTGCAGATCTTCGAGTACGCGTAGAAGTCACCGTAGTTGAAGTCCTCCTGACCTGCACGCTTGACGACCGGTTGGCCGGGGCGGAGGCGGATCAGCATGACCGGACCGTCGGCGCTCTTGATCGCGTGCACGAGGGCTTCCTCGTTGTTCCGCTCGGACTCGCGGAACGGGAAGACGGTCTCGAAGCCACCGGCCTCGAGGTCCTCGGGGCGGACCAGCTCGACCTCGTGGAACTTGCCGGTGTGGCGGCGCAGGTAGACCTTCTCGCCGTTCTCCGGCTTCCACGCGGTGTGCCACAGCGACTTGGAGCTGTCGCTGTCCTTCCACGGGTTCTTCAGCAGGCCGCCCAGCGGCACGGCCAGCACGCCGAGGCCGAAGACGCCCGCGCCGAGGCCTGCGGTCTTCTTGATCAGCGACCGGCGGCCGAGGGTGCTGCGCTCGCCGGCGTCGGCCAGCTCCGCGAGCACGGTCGCCTGGTCCACCTGGGCCGACGGGCCGTCGTGGCGCTGCTGGACCGCGAGCTCGTCCGGGATGAACTTCTTGGTGTAGAGCAGAGCGCCCACACCCAGACCCAGGATGGCGATGCCCAGCGTGATGCCGATGATCGGGTTGTACAGGCTGTAGAGCAGGTGGCGGTCGCTCGTCGGGGGCTCGTACTGCCACGGCCAGAACAGGAACGCCGCGAGGAACGCGACGCCGCCCAGCGCGGCGATGAGGAACCAGAGCGCGACCGTGCGCTCGGCCCGCTTCTCCGCGCGGGTGCCCTTGACGGGCCACTTGTCCTCGTAGTGGACCAGCTCGACGCCGTCCATCTTCAGACCGAGCTTGACCAGCTCGTCCCTGCTCATCTGCCCGAGCTCGTCCTCGGTGGGCAGCTCGGTCGGCGTGTCGCCGCTCATGCCTTGGCTCCGATCCAGAGGGTCACGCCGATCAGGGCGGCGATCCCCACGATGAACGCGATCAGACCCTCGGATACGGGCCCCAACCCGCCGAGGGCGGCACCGCCGGGGTTGTTGTTCCCGTCGGTGACCGACTTGATGTACGCGATGATGTCCTTCTTCTCCTCCGGCGTGAGCTGCCGGTCGGAGAACTTCGGCATGTTCTGCGGGCCCGTGAGCATCGCGGTGTACAGCTGCTCCTCGGTCACGCCGTCCAGCTCGGGCGCGAACTTGCCGGACGAGAGCGCGCCGCCGCGACCGGTGAAGTTGTGGCAGGCCGCGCAGTTGAGGCGGAACAGCTCGCCGCCGCGGGCGGGCTCGTCGCCGCGCAGGGCCGCGCCCTTCTCCTCGGGGGCCTCCGGGCCGCCGCCCCTGGACTGGATGAACGCGCCGAGCGCGTCGATCTCCTCGGGGGTGAACTTCACCGGCTTGCGCTGGGCCTGGGCCTCCTGGCGGGCCATCGGCATGCGGCCGCTGGAGACCTGGAAGTACACCGCGGCCTCGCCGACGCCGATGAGGCTCGGCCCGCGGTCCTTGACGCCGTCGAGCGCCGCGCCGTGGCAGGTCAGGCAGGTGTTGTTGTAGAGCTGCTCACCCTGCCGCACGAGGGCCGGGTCGTCCTGCGCCTGTGCGGTCTGCGGGTTCGGCGCGAGGGCCGTGAACAGGAGACCCGCGCTGAGCAGTGCGAACCCGAGCGCGAGCAGGCCCGAGATCCGCCGCCGCATCTTGGTGCGCGTCCGGGCCCTCTTGGTGTTGGTGGTCATGTGTGCGGCAACCCTTGCTGTCAGTTCGGGGCTCGTGCTCGTGGTGGGTCAGGGCACGATGTAGATGACGGCGAACAGGCCGATCCAGACGACGTCGACGAAGTGCCAGTAGTACGACACGACGATCGCGGAGGTCGCCTGCGCCGGGGTGAACTTGCTCAGCTTGGTGCGGATGAGCAGGAACCCGAACGCGATGAGGCCGCCGATCACGTGCAGACCGTGGAAACCGGTGGTGAGGAAGAAGACGGTGCCGAAGGCGGAGCTGGGGATCGTGGTGCCCTCGTGCACGAGCGTGTAGTACTCACCTGCCTGACCCGCGACGAAGATCGCGCCCATGATCAGCGTCACCACGTACCAGCGGCGCAGACCGAAGACGTCGCCCCTCTCGGCGGCGAACACCCCCCACTGACAGGTGAAGGAGGAGGCCACGAGGATGACCGTGAAGAACAGGGCGTAGGGCCTGTTCAGCTCGGTCGGCTCCGGGGGCCAGACACCTTCGTTCTGGGCTTTCACCGTGAAGAACATGGCGAAGAGCCCAGCGAAGAACATGAGCTCGCTGGACAGCCAAACGATCGTGCCGACGCTGACCATGTTCGGGCGGTTCAGCGAGTGCACGCGCTGGCCGGTGGAAGGCGCTGCCGTTGTCACGTGACGCATTATTGCTTGCAGGTTTTCCGTCCGCCCATCGGGTCCGGACCGGGTCAGCGGGCGTCCGAAATCACGGAGGGTGGCAAATCCCATGGGGCTGCTGGACCGGTTGCGCGAACTGGTCGGAAGGGGACGGGTTTCCGAAGTCCTGGTGGACTCCCCCGACCTCGTGGTGGTCGCCGAGGCGTTCGACCCGGCGGAGGCCGACTCGGCCGTGCTCGCCCGGTCCCCGGCGTGGCGGCCCGACGAGCCAGCGGTGCTCCGCCACCACCTCGCCCTACCCCCTGACCAGGTCGAACGCGCCGCGACGATGCTCGCGCAGGACGGCTGGGAGCTGCGCCCGAGCGACCGCGGGGGCGACCACCTGCACGCGCTGAGGGTGCAGCGGCTGGACGCTTTGCACTGCGCGCAGGAGCGTTCGCGGATGGCCGGTCTGGCCCAGCGGCTCGGCGGGGACGCCACGGGGTGGGACGCGCTGCAACCACGGCCCGCCTAGGCCGATAACATCGGCGCACCTGGTCACCCGACCCGCCGGAGGATCGTCCACATGAGCACGCCGACCACGAAGATCCTGGTGTTCAGCCACCGCCCCGAGGTGCGTGAGACGATCATCACGGCCGTGGGTCGCCGCCCCGCCCCGGATCTGGGCAAGGTGGACTACATCGAGGCAGGCACGATCGCCGAGGTCCTCTACGAGGTGGACAACAGCAACGCCGACCTCCTCATCCTCGACGGCGAGGCGCAGCCGACCGGTGGCATGGGCCTGTCCCGCCAGCTGAAGAACGAGATCACCGAGTGCCCGCCGATCGTCGTCGCGGTGCGGCGCCGGGACGACCGGTGGCTCGCCACCTGGTCGCAGGCGGACGCGGTGATCGTGCACCCGCTGGACCCGCTGGCCGCCGCCGAGACCGTGGCCGAGGTGCTGCGGACCACGGTGTCGCTGCCCGTCGTGCGCGGCTGAGAGCCGGGTCATGACCAGGACCTGGCCGTTACTGCTGAACCAGCTCATCGACAAGGCCGACCTGTCCGCCGAGGACACCGGCTGGGCCATGGACCAGGTGATGACCGGGTCCGCGACGCCCTCCCAGATCGCCGCGTTCGCCGTCGGGCTCCGCTCCAAGGGCGAGACGCCCGAGGAGGTCGACGGCTTCGCCACGATGATGCTGGAGCACGCGCGCCGCTTCACCGTGGACGTGCGCGCCGTGGACATCGTCGGCACCGGCGGCGACAACTCCGGGTCGGTCAACATCTCCACGATGGCGGCGATCGTCACCGCCGCCGCGGGCGTGCCGGTCGTCAAGCACGGCAACCGCGCCGCCTCGTCGCAGTGCGGCACGGCCGACGTGCTGGAGGCGCTGGGCGTGGCGATCGACCTGCCGCCCGCGGGCGTGCAGGCGACGGTCGCGGAACTGGGGGTCGGGTTCTGCTTCGCGCCGATCTTCCACCCCGCGCTGCGCTTCGCCGGGCCGACCCGCAAGGAGATCGGCATCCCCACGGTGTTCAACCTGCTCGGCCCGCTGACGAACCCCGCGCAGCCCGCGGTCGGCCTCGTCGGCTGCGCGCGCGCCAACGCGGCACCGCTGATCGCGGGGGTGTTCGCCCGGCGCGGCCGGACCGCGCTCGTGGTCCGCGGCGACGACGGCCTGGACGAGATCACCACCACGACCACGACGGCCGTGTGGGTGGCCGACGGCGGGACGGTGCGCACCGACGTGATCGACCCCACCCGCCTCGACGTCCGCCCGGCGCTGCCGGAGGACCTGCGCGGCGGTGACGCGGCGGTCAACGCCGAGGTCGTGCGCGAGCTGCTGTCGGGCAAGCCCGGAGCGGTGCGCGACGCCGTGCTCGTCAACGCCGCGGGCGCGATCGCCGCGCACAGCGGCCTGTCCGCCGACCTGCACGCCGACCTGGCGGCCGGGCTGGGCCGGGCCGCCGAGGCCATCGACTCCGGTGCCGCGGCGGACCTGCTGCGCCGCTGGGCCACCCGGTCGACCGAGCTGAAGGCCGGACCCGCCGCCTGATTCGGCCGTTCGGGCTGTTTGAGGTGGTTCGTCTGAGGTTTCAGTCACTCGGGTAATGCCCGCGCAACGAACCAGGCCCATGCTGGTGTGCACAGGAACGCGAGGCCGCACCTGTGGGGTTCCCACGCGGCCGAACCCTAGCGAGCGAGGAGTTATGACACTGCTGTCCACGGTCATGACGCGAGTGGTCGCCCCCATCGCGCGGATGGTGTACCGACCGACGGTCGAGGGTCTGGAGAACATCCCGGGGACAGGGCCGGTGATCCTGGCCGCGAACCACCTGTCGTTCGTGGACAGCATGGTCATCCCCATCGTCGTGCCGAGGCGGGTGTACTTCCTCGCGAAGGCGGAGTACTTCGAGGGCACCGGCTTCCGCGGCGCTGTGTCCCGGTGGTTCTTCAGCGGGATGGGCAACATCCCGGTGCGCCGCGGCCAGGGCCGGTCCGCCCGCGACTCGCTGGACACCGTGATCAAGGTGCTGGCCGACGGCGACGCGTTCGGGATCTACCCCGAGGGCACCAGGTCGTTGGACGGCATGCTGCACCGCGGCCGCACGGGTGTGGCGCGCATCGCGCTGGAGTCCGGCGCACCGGTGGTGCCGATCGGTCTGGTTGGGACGGACAAGGTCATGGCCGTCGGCCGGAAGCTGCCGAAGATCGTCCCGGTGACCGTCCGGTTCGGCAAGCCGCTGGACTTCTCGCGCTACGCGGGCATGCAGGACTCGCTGCCGGTGCTGCGCTCGGTCACCGACCAGATCGTCTACAACATCCTCGAGCTGTCCGGTCAGGACTACGTGGACAACTACCAGGCGACCCCCAGCGCCGCCTGACACCCGGTCCACCCAGGACGCGAGAAGGCCCCCACGGGATCCCGTGGGGGCCTTCCGCTGTCCGTCGGTGCTTACTCGTGGCCGGGGCCGGTGTGGTATTCGAACACCAGGCCGCCCACCATGATCAGGACCAGCACGACCGCGATCACCAGCAGCCAGATGTGCCAGAACGCCAGCGCCAGGCCCGCGATGGCCGCCGACGCGGCGAGACCGATCGGCCAGTAGCTGCCGGGGCTGAAGAAGCCCAGCTCGCCCGCGCCGTCGCTGATCTCCGCGTTCGGGTTGTCCTCGGGACGCTGCTCGATGCGCCGCGACACGAACCGGAAGTAGGTGCCGACGATCAACGCCAGCCCACCGGTCAGCGCCAGCGCCACGATGCCCACCGGCTCCTTGGACCAGACGCCGTAGACCACGGCCATCAGGAACGAGAAGGCGGTGATCAAGTCAAAAATCCGGGCTTCGACCTTCATGGGGTTGTTCCTCGCTCTCCGCGCTCGCTACCCGGACTTACTTCGACCCGCCGGACGCCTCGCGGGCGGTCCGATCGGTGTTGAAGGGCTCGGTCGTCGTAGCGTGCGGCGTGCACCAGTCGGCGCAGTTCAGCTCGGTGAGCGCCTCGGCCGCGGTGTAGGTGCGGCCGGTCTTCTCGTTCACCTGCTGGCGCAGCTTGATGTACTTGTCGAAGTCCGCCGACTCCAGGGCGCGGACCTCGAAGTTCATCATGGAGTGGTAGGTGCCGCACAGCTCGGCGCAGCGGCCCACGAACGAGCCGGGGCGGTCGATCCGGTCGATCTGGAAGACGCTGTCCTGGTTGTTCTTGTCCGGCTCCGGGAAGACGTCCCGCTTGAAGTGGAACTCCGGGACGTAGAACGAGTGGATGACGTCGGTCGACTTCAGCGTGAAGCGGATCGACTTGCCCGCGGGCAGCACCAGCAGCGGGACCTCGCCCGACGCGCCGGTCGTCCGCACGGCCTCGTTGGTGTCCTCGGCCTTGAAACCGGGGTACTGGAACTCCCAGTTCCACTGGAACGCGATCACGTCGACCGTCACGTCAGCCGGCTTCGACTTGTCCGTGACGTAGTTCTGGGTGATCGCCGTGAAGTAGAAGAGAACCGCCACGATGATCGTCGGAACGACGATGAGCACGAGCTCCAGCGGCAGGTTGTACGCCGTCTGACGGGGCAGTTCCTCGCTCTTCTTGCGGTGGAACGCGACCGACCACAGGATCAGCCCCCAGACGATCACACCCACGACCAGCGCGGCGACCACGGACCAGGTCCACAGCTCGCGCATCCTCTCGGCCTGCGGCGTGACGGCCACGGGCCATCCGAAGCGCATGACCTCTTCCGTGGAGCAACCGGTGGCCCCGATGCCGACCAGGCCGACTAGCCCGGCGACCTTGGCCGTCCGTGCTGCCCTGGTGCCCTCCTTCAGGCCCACTGCTCGCGCCTCCTCAAAGACGGTGCACGGCCCGCGGTGGTGGTCTGCGGGCCGGTGAAACACGTTGTCCGACCAAGAGGAAGTCCTGGCCGGGATCATGCGGGAGCGTAGCCCAGCACGGTGAGGCCCACCCCTCGGGGGCAGTGCGCCGTAGTGCAGTTTCGGTCACACCGAGCGACCCCGGCATACTGGTGCCTTCCTTACGCGACACGAAAGGTGCCAATCGCTGTGTGCGGCTTCGTGGGACTGGTTAGCCCTGGCAGGAACGAGGCAGAGCACGCGCGGTCGGCTGTGGCCGCCGCACTGCGCTGCCAACGGCACCGCGGGCCGGACGAGAGCGGGACGTGGCAGGGCGACGAGGTCGTCTTCGGCTTCAACCGCCTGTCGATCATCGACATCGAGCACTCGCACCAGCCGCTGCCGTGGGGGCCGCCGGAGGAGCCGGGTCGGTACACGATCCTGTTCAACGGCGAGATCTACAACTACCTCGAGCTGCGCGCGGAGCTGACCAGCAAGTACGGCGCCCGGTTCACCACCGACGGCGACACCGAGACCATCGTCGCGGCCTACCACTACCTCGGCCCGGCCGCCGTGGCCCGACTGCGCGGCATGTTCGCGTTCCTCATCTGGGACTCCCAGCGCAAGGTCGTCTTCGGCGCCAGGGACCCGTTCGGCATCAAGCCCCTGTACTACGCGGCGGGCCCGAACGGCGTCGCGCTGTCCAGCGAGAAGAAGAGCGTCCTGGAGCTCGCGCCCACCATCGGCATCCAGCCCGCGCTGGACGTCAAGGCGCTGCAGCACTACCTGATCCTGCAGTACGTGCCCGAGCCCGAGTCGCTGCACACCCAGGTGCACCGCATCGAGTCCGGCACCTCGTTCACCATCCGCCCCGGCGGCAAGCCGGTCACCGAGCGGTACTTCCCCGCCACCTTCCGCACCCGCACCGTGCGCGGCGACTCCGAGGCCAACCGCCTCTACGACGAGATCACCGACGTCCTGCGCGACTCCGTCGCCAAGCACATGCGCGCCGACGTGACCGTCGGCTCGTTCCTGTCCGGCGGCATCGACTCCACGGTCATCGCCGCGCTGGCCAAGGAGCACAACCCGGACCTGATCACGTTCACCACCGGTTTCGAGCGCTCCGGCTTCTCCGAGATCGACGTCGCCGCCGAGTCCGCCGCCGCCATCGGCGTCAAGCACGTGGTCAAGACGGTCACCGCCCAGGAGATGATGGACGCCCTGCCGCTCATCACCTGGTACCTCGACGACCCGGTCGCCGACCCCGCCCTCGTCCCGCTGTGGTTCATCGCCCGCGAGGCCCGCCAGCACGTCAAGGTGGTGCTGTCCGGCGAGGGCGCCGACGAGCTGTTCGGCGGCTACACGATCTACCGCGAACCGCTGTCCCTCGCCCCGTTCGAGAAGGTCCCCGGCGCCCTGCGCAAGGCCATGGGCAAGGTCTCCACGAAGATCCCGCAGGGCGTGCGCGGCAAGGACCTGCTGCGCCGCGGCGCGCTCACGCTGGAGGAGCGCTACTACGGCAACGCCCGCATCTTCATGGACGACCAGGTCCGCGCGGTGCTCCGCACCTACGACCCGTCCGTCACGCAGAAGGACGCCACCGCCCAGCCCTACCGCGAGTCCGCCCACTGGGACCCGGTGACCCGCATGCAGCACGTCGACCTCTTCACGTGGCTGCGCGGCGACATCCTGGTCAAGGCCGACAAGATGACCATGGCCAACTCCCTGGAACTCCGAGTCCCCTTCCTGGACCCCGAGGTCTTCAAGATCGCCTCCCAGATCCCCTCCGAACTGAAGATCACCAAGGACACCACCAAGTACGCCCTCCGCCAAGCCATCCGCGACATCATCCCGCCCCACGTCATCAACCGCCGCAAACTCGGCTTCCCCGTGCCCATCCGGCACTGGTTGAAGGACGAGATGCACGAGTGGGCGCTGCAGATCGTCGCGGACTCGGGAACGGACCAGTACATCGACAAGGCCGCCGTGCGCCGCATCATCGAAGAACACCGCTCCGGCGTGCAGGACCACAGCCGCCGCATCTGGGCCCTGCTGGTCTTCATGATCTGGCACGGCATCTTCATCGAACACCGCATCAACCCCGTCGTCCCGGAACCCCACTACCCGGTCAAACTCTGACCTGAGCCTGTTCCGCCCGAAGACCTCCGCGCCCTGGTGGCCGGGGGTCTTTGGTTTTTAGGCGGTCGGGGCTTGGCGGTGGGTGGGGTGTGGGGGGTGATGCGAGGCGGGCATCGCTGGTGACGGGCTTACCCCGTTCAAGTTGAGTGGGCTCCGAGTAGCGGCTCCGGATGGCAGTAGAGGTGCAGGCGGGCACCGGTGGACGGGCTTGGGCTAGTGGGACCGGGTGGGGTGGGGGCGGCGCCGGGCGGCCAGTGCGAGCGGACAGCAAGAGGCTGGCTGGCGTCGACAGGTGGGCTTCGGCAGGTGAACTTCGGCAGGTGAACTTCGGCAGGTGAGCTTGGGCAGGTGAGCTTGGGCAGGTGAGCTTCGGCGGGTGAGCTTGGGCAGGTGGGCTTCGGCGGGTGAGCTTGGGCACGTGGGCTTCGGCGGGTGAGCTTCGGCGGGTGAGCTTCGGCGTGGCTCGGGGCGGAGGTGTCGGTAGCGGCCAGCAGCGCGGGTGGGCGGTCCGAGGGTTGGTCCTAGTTGGCGGGCAAGCCTGAGTGGTGAGAGCCGGTAGGGCGGAGTTGGTGCCGAGCAGCAGCGCGGGGTGGTGCGGCAGCAGGCAGTACCGACAAGCAGTAGTACCGATGAGCGAGCAATGGCACCTCACCGCGGGCGGAGGGGTACAGCCCCGTGCCCAGATGCCAACTGGCCGATTCCCAGAGCCAGTCCCAGAGCCAGTCACTGCGGCTCGGCCCAGCGAAGTCCGGCCTCTGTGCCCTACTGCAAACCCGCTGGCGCCTGCGTACCGAAACCCGGCACCCGGCCGCGCTCGGCGTCTGGGGCGGTGAAGTCCTTTCAGGTTGGGGTGTGCTGGAAGGTGATCCCGTGGCCGCGCAGGATCCCTGTCGGAGTCATTCCCGCCCGACGCGGATCCGCCAGACGGGGAGGCTCTGGGTGGTTTGGCCATCGGTGGGCCTCCTCCTCGACAGCAGGTTGTTGCTGTCGAGGAGGAGCACCACGAGTTGTGGTCGCCGTCCTTGCCGTCGGTGTCCTACCCCATCCGGCCTGAGCACTTCGTGGGGCGGGGCTAGGTGGTTGTGGTTTGGGGTTGGCGGTGGAGCAGGTGGTCGATGACCTGGCTGAGGGTGTGTTCGGGGGTGGGGCTGGAGGTTGGGGTGCGCCAGGCGACGAAGCCGTCCGGGCGGGTGAGGAGGGCGCCGTGGGTGCCTACGCCGGAGGTGGTGGGCCAGGTGGCGTCGGGGTCCTGGGCGTCGCCGGTGGGGCCGATGACGCAGGTTTGGATGAAGAGGTCGGAGTGGGTGGCGACTGTTTTGGCGGCGGTGGCCCAGGCGGCGCCTTCGGGGCCAGTGAGGAGGGTGAAGGCGCCGGCGGAGAGGTCGACGGTGGAGATCGCCTGGCCGTTCTTGAGCAGGCGGACGTGCGGGACCCTGGTGCCTGGGGAGCCGTCGAGGACCTGTTCGACGTGTTCGGTCGAGGGTGAGGTCGGCCTGGGGTCGAGCACGGCGGTGGATCTGTACTGGTAGCCGAACGCGGTGACGAACAGGTGCTCCATGCCGACGGCGGCGCGGTCGGCGGCCCTGGCGGGGCTGAGGTCCCAGTGGAGCTCGCGGTGGTGGCCGCGGAGGACGGCCTGGTCCATGGTCGAGAGGGCGATGGGCAGGCGTTCGGACTCGTAGGTGTCGAGCAGGGCGGGCCCTGCCTGGCCGCTCAGGACGGCGGCGAGCTTCCAGGCGAGGTTGTGGGCGTCGGCCAGGCCGGTGTTGAGGCCGAAACCGCCGGTGGGCGGGACGACGTGCGCGGCGTCGCCCACGAGGTGGACACGGCCTTCGCTGAACCTGGTCGCGGTCACCGCGGTGGACTGCCACGGCAGGACACCGAGGACCTCGACGTCCACATCGGACGATCCGATGGCCGCGACCACCAGCTCGCGGCAGCGGTCGTGCGGGAAGTCGGAGGGCTTCGTGCCGTCCTTTGTGGAGTACGGGATGTGGAAGATCCAGCGGTCCACGTTGTCGACCGGGATGAGGATGCCGCTCGACTCCGGGTTCTCGATCGTGCACATCGCGAACTCCAGGTCGCCGACGACCTCGGCCAGGTCGGCGCGGAACAGCACGTTGATCATGTGGCCACCCAGCTCACCGGGGCCGGTCGTGGGTATCTCGAGCAGCTTGCGCACGGTGCTGGCGGCACCGTCGGCGGCCACCAGGTACTGGGCCCTGACCTCCTGGCGCTCCCCGGTGGACCTGTCGTGCAGCTCAGCGACCACACCGGACTCGTCCTGGCGCAGGGACTGCAGCTCGACGCCGAAGTGGACGGTCGCGCCCTGGTCCCGCGCCGCCGCCAGCAGCACCGGGTCGATGAGGTTCTGCGGGCAGGTGCCCAGCAGCGCCGGGCTTATCCGGTCGGCCTCCACCCTGAGATCCGCTGTGACCCCGACGCGGACCGCGGACGACTCGTCGGCCGCGGCCAGCGTCGTCACCGTCAGCACCCCCTGGCTGCTCGCCAACCGCGCCGACGCCTCCACCAGCGCGGACTCGACGCCCGCCTCGCGGAACAGCTCCGCGCTGCGGCCGTTCACCGCAAACGCTCGCGGATGGCGCGAGAGACCCGGATGTCGCTCGACCACGACCGCTCCGACCCCGTGCCTGGCCAGGAACAACGCCGTCGTCAACCCCACCGTCCCGGCGCCCACGACCAGGACCTCCACCTCACGCATGCGACTCCCCCTTCGAGTTGGGAACAGTGTTCCCGTTCTGGGCACACTGTACGCTTTCGGTTACCATGTGCGCCACCCCCTTTTCACCAGGAGCAGCGTGAGCACCGAAAGCCCCCACAGGTTCGACGTCGTCTGGACCCGGCGAGCCCAGGAGAACCACCGGCAACGGCCCTCGTTGAGCAGCGACCGGATCGTCGGCGCGGCACTGCGGATCGCCGACCAGGAAGGCGTCGGGGCGCTGTCGATGCGGCGGATCGCGACCGAGCTGGGGTCGGGCACCACGTCGCTGTACCGGCACGTGGCGGGCAAGGACGACCTGATCGACCTGATGGTCGACGCGGTGTACGGCGAGGTCGAGCTGCCCGTGCGCCCGTCCGGGCAGTGGCGGACCGACCTGCGGTTCGTCGCGCACACCTCGCGGACGATGATGCGGCGGCACCCGTGGCTCGCCGCCGAGGCAGCCAGCAGGCCCGCCATCGGGCCGAACGCGCTGCGCCACCTCGACTTCGCGCTCACGGCGGCCGGTGGGGTGAGCAAGGACATCACCCGCGCGTCCAGCCTGCTCGGCGCCGTGGGCAACTACGTGCTGGGCGCGGTCGTCAACGAGCTCGCAGAACAGGAGGCGCGCCGCCGCACGGGGCTCACGGAGGAGGAGTGGCGGGCGGCCGTGTCGCCCTACATCTCGGACGTGGTGGCGAGCGGGCGCTACCCGGAGGTCAACCGGCGGATCAGCGACGCGGAGGACCTCGACCACGACGAGCAGTTCGAGTTCGGCCTCGACTGCCTGCTCGACGGCATCGCGGCGCGGGCCGGGGTGGCGGGCTGACCGGCCGGGCCACGCGGAGCGGCGGTCGGCGAAGACTACCGTTTGGTAGGGCTATCGCAGGTCAGACGGCACGTCATACGGTCGGGCGATGACTACGCCCGAGGCTGCCACGATGACCGAGCTGATCGAGGACTGCGCGGACATCCCCCGCTCGATCACCCACGCCGAGCACCCGCTGCCCGCGCCTCGTGCCGCCGCGTCCTGGGAGGTCGACGACACGACGGCGCGCCGGTTCGAGGGGATCAACGAGTACGGCGTCTGAGGTCCGGGCGTCCGCACCGCCACGCCCCGCGTCTCGCCGGTCACCGCGAGCGCCGGCGACCCCGACGGCCAGGCAGGCAGCAGGCAGTCGACCAGCACCACCGCGCCGGGATGCGATCAGCCGAGCAGGCCGACAGGTCCCCGAACACGCGTCAGGGCGGCCACCCCCGTGGGTGGCCGCCCTGACGGCTTGGACTGCGTGAGCGACTAGTGGAACGAGTCGCCGCAGGCGCACGAGCCGCCCGCGTTCGGGTTCTCGATCGTGAAGCCGGACTTCTCGATGGTGTCGACGAAGTCGATCACGGCACCCTCGACGTACGGGGCGCTCATCCGGTCGACGGCGACCTTCATGCCGCCGAAGTCGCGGACGGCGTCGCCGTCGAGGCTGCGCTCGTCGAAGAACAGCTGGTAGCGCAGACCCGCGCAACCACCGGGCTGGACGGCGATGCGGAGGTGCATGTCGTCGCGCCCCTCCTGGTCGAGCAGCGCCTTCGCCTTCGCGGCCGCCTGGTCGGTGAGCGTCACGCCGTGCGTGGGCGCTTCAGGAGCCGGTGCGGCTGCTTCGGTGGAGGCGGCTGCGTCCTGAGCGGTGGTCATAGCTCTCCCTCGGAGGTCGAAACGGGCGGTCAGCCCTCACAACACGGGCGGTACCCGCTTTGTTCCACCACCCATGGTGGCACAGGACACCGACAAGTCGGGCGTCAGCGTGACCACTGTCCCGCCACGCGGACCGCCAATGACGACAGGGTGCCCGCGGGATCGGCCATGGCGGCCTGGACGGAGCCGACGTGGTCGGCGACGGCGTAGGAGTCCGTTATGCCTGCTGAACCGGCCTCCCGCTGGCCCACGCTGACCTGCCCCGCCAGCACCAGGCACGGGATGCCGCGGGCGGCGGCGCCGGAGGCGACCACGGTCACGAGCTTGCCGCGCAGGGACTGCCAGTCGAAGCTGCCCTCGCCGGTGATGGCCAGGTCGGCGACGGCGAGGGCGTCGTCGAGGCCGGTCAGCTCCCTGACCAGGCCCGCACCGGACGTGACGGTGGCGCCGAGCGCGAGCAGGGCGGCGCCGAGACCGCCCGCGGCACCGGCGCCGGGGAGGTCGCGGACGGGCCGGAGGCGGTCCATCCCGGCCAGCCGCGCCTCGAGCCTGGCGACGGCCTCGGGCGTGGCGCCCTTCTGCGGGCCGAACGTGACGGCGGCGCCGTGCGGGCCGAGCAGCGGGTTCTCCACGTCCGAGGCGGCGACCAGCTCGGCCGTCACGCCGTCGACCACGGACAACAGGCCCTCGCCGCCGTCGGTCGTGCCCGAGCCGCCCAGGCCGACGACGATCTTGCGGGCGTCCCGAGCGGCGAGCACCAGCTCGCCCACGCCGCGGGTCGTCGCGCGTTCGCACCACTCGGCGCGCTGGTCGGCGGGCACCAGGTGCAGGCCGCAGGCCTCGGCCGACTCGATGTAGGCGGTGCCGTCGTGCTCCAGCCAACGGGCCGTCACGGGGGTGCCGAGCGGGCCGGTCACCTCGGTGGCGTGCAGCTCACCGCCCAGCGCGGCGTGCAGGACGTCCACGAAGCCGGGTCCGCCGTCGGCGAGGGGGCGGAGCAGCAGGTCGTCGTCGGGGGCGGTGTCGCGCCAACCGCGGGCGATGGCCGCGGCGGCCTCCCCCGCCGTCAGCGTCCCGCCGAAGCAGTCCGGAGCCACCAGTACGCGCACCTCGCGCAGGGTACCCAAGGCATTGTCATACCCTTGTCGGGTGAGGTTCCTGCGCCGCAGCTCCGATGAGTCCGCCACCGCCGTCGACGACACCGTCCCGGAGGTGGTCGCCGACGACCCGGACAAGAGCCGCACACCGGGCAAGGGGCGTCCGACGCCGAAGCGCCGCGAGGCGCAGGGCAGGCGCACGGGCCCGGTCCCGCCGCCGCCGCGCACCCAGCGCGAGGCCCTGAAGCGGGCGCGCGGGAACAAGAGCAAGATGACCAAGGAGGACCGCCGCGCCGCCTCGGCCGACCGACGGGCGAAGATGCTGGCGGGTGACGAGAAGTACCTGCTGCCGCGCGACCGCGGGCCGGTCAAGGCCTACATCCGGGACCTGGTGGACTCGCGCCGCAACCTCATGGGCCTGTTCATGCCGCTGGCGATCCTGGTGTTCATCGCGCTGCTGACCCCGCTGGTGGTCGTGCAGCAGTACGCCACCCTGGTGACGACGTTCATGCTGCTGGCGATGGTCCTAGAGGGGATCGTGCTCGGCCGGATCGTCACGAAGCGGGTGCGCGCGAAGTTCCCGACCGAGCCGATCCGCGGCCTGTCGATCGGCTGGTACTCGTTCATCCGGGCGAGCCAGCTGCGCAAGCTCCGGGTGCCGAAGCCGCGCGTCTCTCCGGGTGACACCGTCAAGTAGGTTCTTAGCAAGACGAACGATGCTGGTCTAGGCTCCGGGACATGGAGTTTCGACGGCTGGGTCGCAGCGGCTTGAACATCAGCGAGATCTCGTACGGCAACTGGCTCACCCACGGCTCGCAGGTCGAGGAGGAGCAGGCGCAGGCGTGCGTGCGCGCGGCGCTGGACGCGGGCATCACCACGTTCGACACCGCCGACGTCTACGCCAACACCAAGGCGGAGTCGGTGCTCGGGCGCGCGCTGGCCGGGGAGCGGCGCGAGAGCGTGGAGATCTTCACCAAGGTCTTCTGGCCGACGGGTCCCGGTGGCCCCAACGACAAGGGCTTGGGGCGCAAGCACATCCTGGAGTCGGCGAACGCGTCGCTCAAGCGCCTGCAGACCGACTACGTCGACCTCTACCAGGCGCACCGGTTCGACCGGAGCGTGCCGCTGGAGGAGACGATGCTCGCGTTCGCCGACCTGGTGCGGCAGGGCAAGGTGCTCTACATCGGCGTGTCCGAGTGGAACGCCGAGCAGATCACCCGCGGTGCCGCGCTGGCGCGTGAGCTGAACGTGCCGTTCATCTCCAACCAGCCGCAGTACTCGATGCTGTGGCGGGTCATCGAGTCGCAGGTGGTCCCCGCCTCCGAACGCGAGGGCGTGAGCCAGATCGTCTGGTCGCCCATCGCCCAGGGCGTCCTGACCGGCAAGTACCTGCCCGGCGGCGAGGTGCCCGCGGGCTCGCGCGCCACCGACGAGCGCGGCTCGAAGATGATCGCGAACCTCATGCGCGACGAGGTGCTGACCAAGGTCCAGGAGCTCAAGCCGATCGCCGAGGAGGCGGGCCTGACGATGGCGCAGCTGGCCGTCGCCTGGGTCCTGCAGAACCCGAACGTGGCCAGCGCCATCATCGGCGCGTCGAGGCCGGAGCAGGTCCACGAGAACGTGAAGGCGGCGGGCGTGAAGCTCGACGCCGAGGTGCTGGAGAAGATCGACAAGGTGCTGGAGGGCGTGGCCCAGACGGACCCGCGGCTGACCGTCGTCGCGTGACCGCCGGAACGCCCCGCCGACACCGGCGGGGCGTTCCCCGGTCCGCGGAAGTCCCTACTCGGCCGACGCCAGCGACATCGGCCCGTACACCTCGGCCTCGCTGCGCAGCAGCGTCACCTGCGCCACGCCCGCGTCGGCCAGCTCCTGCCACTGCGCGCTGAACCAGTCCTCGGCGTCGGTCTGGTCGGCGAACGTCTCGTCGGGACCGTCGACCTCGCGTCCCTGCGCGTCCTGGT
The DNA here is from genome assembly GCF_003002815.1 of Umezawaea tangerina. GTDB lineage: Bacteria > Actinomycetota > Actinomycetes > Mycobacteriales > Pseudonocardiaceae > Umezawaea > Umezawaea tangerina. The sequence goes on from NZ_PVTF01000018.1 coordinate 83,599, forward strand.
AGCGCCACCGGTAGTCCACAACGGCCTCCTCGCGATGTCCTCCGGGTAACGTTCCAGGTCAGGCTATGCGATCCAGGAACGGAGTCGGGTGTGACGCGTCGGACACTCGTGCTCGGCGGCGCCCGCTCGGGCAAGTCCGCGCACGCCGAGGGCCTGCTCACCGACCCGGTGGTGACCTACGTGGCGACGGCCCGCCGCTACGACGGCGACGCCGACTGGGACCGGCGCATCGCCCGGCACGTCGAGCGCAGGCCGGACACGTGGACCACCGTGGAGACCCAGGACCTGGCCACCCTGCTCGGGACCGCGCCCGCCGTCCCGCTGCTCGTGGACGACCTGTCGACGTGGCTGGTGAACGTCCTCGACGACGCGGGCGCGTGGGAGTCCGACGACACCGACGCGGTCGACCTGGCGTGCGACGGGCTCGTCGAGGCGGCTCGCGCGTTCCGCGGGCGCTTGGTCGTCGTGTCCGCCGAGGTCGGGCTAGGTGTCGTGCCGTCGACCCGCTCTGGCAGGCTCTTCCGTGATCACCTCGGTCGGCTCAACGCGCGGCTGGCCGAGGTGTGCGACGAGGTGCTGCTGCTCGTCGCCGGGATCCCACTGACACTGCGCGAAGCCGGAGGTACTGGGCCGTGAGCACCAGCGAGGACGAGGACGCGGACTTCACGTTCCCGCCCGTGGAACCGCCCGCCGAGCAGGTGCTGCTCCAGGCGCTCGCCCGGCTGGACACCCTGACGAAGCCGGTGGGGGCGCTCGGGCGGCTGGAGGGCGTCGCCGCGTGGGTGTCGTCGTGCCAGGGCGTGTGCCCGCCACGGCCGTTCACCCGGCCGAGGGTCGTGGTGTTCGCGGGCGACCACGGGATCGCGAAGCACGGCGTGTCCGCATACCCCAGCGAGGTCACCGCCCAGATGGTGGCGAACTTCCTCACCGGCGGCGCGGCGGTGAACGTGCTGTCCACGGTCGCGGGCGCGACGGTGCGGGTGGTCGACATGGCGGTCGACGGCGACACCCCGGACGTCGTGAGCACGTTCAAGGTGCGCCGCGGGTCCGGCTCGATCGACCGCGAGGACGCGCTGACCCGCGAGGAGGCCATCGCGGCGGTCACCGCGGGCATGCGGATCGCCGACGAGGAGGTCGACGGCGGTGCGGACCTGCTGATCGCCGGTGACATGGGCATCGGCAACACGACCCCGGCCGCGGTGCTGATCGCCTCGCTCACCGGGTCGGAGCCGGTGAGCGTGGTCGGCCGCGGCACGGGCATCGACGACGCGGGCTGGATGCGCAAGACCGCGGCCATCCGCGACGCGATGCGCCGGGCCCGCAAGGTGATCGGCGACCCGGTGGCGCTGTTGGCGACCGCGGGCGGCGCGGACATCGCGGCCATGGTCGGGTTCCTCGGCCAGGCGGCCGTGCGGCGCACGCCGGTCCTGCTCGACGGCGTCGTGGTCGGCGCGGCGGCGGTCGTGGCGGAAGAGCTGGCGCCGGGCGCGCGCGAGTGGTGGAAGGCCGGGCACCTGTCGGCCGAGCCCGCGCACGCGCTGGCGCTGGGCCACCTGAGCCTGGAGCCGCTGCTGGAGTTCGACATGCGGCTCGGCGAGGGCACCGGTGCGGTGGCCGCGCTGCCCCTGGTGATGATGGCCACGAAGGTGCTCGCCGAGATGGCCACGTTCGACAGCGCGGGCATCGCGGGCCGGGACTAGCGCGGTGGACGGCGTCCGGCTCGCGCTGTCCTGGCTCACGGTGCTGCCGGTCCGGTCCGGTGTGGTCGACGCGCGCACGGCGCGCCAGGCGATCGCGCTGGCACCGCTGGTGGGTGCCCTGCTGGGCGTCGTCACCGCCGCGTTCCTGTACGCACTGGCCTGGCTGGGCGCCCCGCCGATGCTGGCGGGGCTGCTGGCCGTGGGCCTGCTCGCGCTGGCCACCAGGGGCATGCACCTGGACGGGCTGGCGGACACCGCGGACGGGCTGGGCTGCTACGGGCCGCCGGAGCGCGCGCTGGCCGTGATGAAGGACGGCGGCGCGGGCCCGTTCGCCGTCGTGACGCTCGTCGTGGTGCTCGGCGCGCAGGCGTCGGCGTTCGGCGCGGTGCCGTGGGGCGCGGTCCTGGTGGCGCTGGCGACCGGCCGGGCCGCGTTCGCGGTGTGCTGCCTGCGCGGCGTACCGGCCGCCCGCCCGGAAGGCCTCGGCGCCCTGGTGGCGGGCAGCCAGTCGTGGGTCGTCGTCGCGCTCTGGTGGATCCTGCTGGCCGGCGCGAGCGCGCTCGTCGTGCCGCACGGCCCGGTCGCGGTCGCGGCAGCGCTCGGCCTGGTGCTGCTCCTGGTGCGGCACACGCGCAAGCGGTTCGGCGGCATCACGGGGGACGTGCTGGGCGCGGCGTGCGAGCTGGCGACGCTCACCGCGCTGGTCGGCTTCGCGCTGGGGTGATTCCCCTGCAACTGCACTTCGATTTTCCGTAACGGTATTCCGGTGGGCACCGACGTTGCTGGTGCACAGTGATCCCGCCGAATGCGAAGGCGCCGCACGATGACTTACCAGCCAGCACCAGGACCCGCGCCGGGGAATCCGCAAAAAGGGTGGTGGAGTCGAATCGGCACAACGGGTCAGGTGTCACTGCTCGTCGCGGTGATCGGCCTGCTCGGCACCGCCATCACGGGTATCGCCACCAGCGGTTTCAGCTCGGCGACCTCGGCAAGCGGCGGCGTCCTCACCACCTCCGCGAATCCGACGACCTCGTCGAAGCAGGTCGACATCTCCGCACCCCTGACGACCGGATCCACCCGGACCACAGAGCCCGCGGAGATAGTTTTCACGATTTCCGACCAGTTGACGGAGGGCGCCGTCGAAGAACTCGTCACGGTGTCGCTCGAAGGCAGCAAAGTCGCGACGCTCCGCGCTGACGACGACAATCCCATTGTCACCGAAAGCATCACGGGATCCGAGACGGGCAATTACTCGTACGTCGTGGACGGCGCCGTCTGGTGGCGCGACCGGTTCGGGACGTTGCAGAAAACGGTCGCCACCGGACGTGGCAGCGTGTACATCGCGCACGGCAACCGGCTCGACGTGTACGTGCACATGACCACCGACGGCCGGGTCGACCTCTCGCTGGAGAAGGCGGGCTAGGCGGACCGCCCAGCCCGGCCCTCACCAGCTCAGACGAGCCGGGTCATCCAGCCGTGGGTGTCTTCGACGGTGCCGTGCTGGAGGCCGGTCAGGCGTTCGCGCAGGCGCTTGGTCACCTCGCCGGTCTCGCCGCCGGAGACGCTGAACTCGCCCTCGCCGTGCTTGACGTGGCCGACGGGCGTGATGACGGCCGCGGTGCCGCAGGCGAACACCTCGGTCAGCTCGCCGGACTCGGCCTTCTTCTCCCACTCCTCGGTGGAGATCCGCCGCTCCTCGACCGCGTAGCCGAGGTCGGCCGCCATCCGCAGCAGCGAGTCGCGGGTGATGCCGGGCAGCAGGGCGCCGCTCAGCTCCGGCGTGACGACGCGGGCGTCCTGGCCCGAGCCGAGGACGAAGAACAGGTTCATCCCGCCCATCTCCTCGACCCACCGGCGCTCCACGGCGTCGAGCCACACGACCTGGTCGCAGCCCTTCTCGGCGGCCTGGGCCTGCGCGATGAGGGAGGCCGCGTAGTTGCCCGCGAACTTCGCCGCGCCGGTGCCGCCGGGCGCCGCGCGGACGTACTCGGTGGACAGCCACACGCTCACGGGCTTCACGCCGCCGGGGAAGTACATGCCCGCCGGGGACGCGATCAGCACGTAGAGGTACTCGCTCGACGGGCGGACGCCGAGGCCGACCTCGCTGGAGATCATGAAGGGCCGCAGGTAGAGGGACTCCTCGGCGGCCGAGGGCACCCAGCGCTCGTCGACGGTGACGAGCCGGCGGATGGACTCCAGGAACAGCTCGTCGGGGAGCTCGGGCATCGCGATCCGGTTCGCGGACAGCCGGAAGCGGGCCGCGTTCGCCTCGGGGCGGAAGGACGCGATCGAGCCGTCGGACCGGCGGTAGGCCTTGAGCCCCTCGAAGATCGCCTGGCCGTAGTGCAGCACCATGGAGGCCGGGTCGAGCTCCAACGAGTGGTAGGGCTCGACGGCCGGGGCGTGCCAGCCCTGCTCCCGGTCCCAGCGGATCGTCACCATGTGGTCGGTGAAGTGCTGTCCGAAGCCCGGCTTCGCCAGTACCTCCGCTACGCGTTCCGGGGTGGCCGGCTGCGGGTGGGAGGTCACGGTGAAAGGCAGCGCTGTCGTCATGGTTAGACGATAGTGCCTACTCCCGCAGGAGAAAATCGCCATCCCGAGAATCGGACGTCCGACTTTCCGCGGGCGGGACCACCATCGCCGCCGCACGCCTACGAGCGGCGATGCGGGCGCACAGTCCCAGCAGGACGGTGCCGATCACCATCGCGGCGAACGTCGTGACGAGGGCGTCGACCGGACTGCTCATCGCGAGCAGCACCGACAGCCCGAGCCCGAAGCACGCCGTGCGCATCGGCCACGTGCGCTCCTCCTGGAGCAGCAGGCGGGCCGACGCGTTCGTGAACGCGTAGTAGAACAGGGTGCCGCACGCGCCGATCGCCAACGCCGTCGCGGGCGGGGCCAGCAGCACGACGGCCACGGCGGCGGCACCCGAGAGCACGTCGACCTGCCACGGGGCGCGGCCCTCGCCCACCGGCGCGAGCCGCCCCGGCACGTCCCCCGTCCTGGCCATCGCGCCGAGCGCGCGCCGCGAGCCCGCGAAGACGGACGTGAGCACGGACAGCGCGGCGACCAAGGCGCCGAGCTGGACCAGCGGGACCAGCCAGCCGCCGTCCGCGGCGAGCAGCGCGTCGCGCAGCGGGGCGGGCGACAGGGCGAGCCGGGCGGCGCCGAGCTGGTGGCGGACGGCCGCGGCGACCGCGAGGGTGAGGCCGAGGACGAGCACGAGCAGCAGCGGGATCGCCCAGCGCTGGGTGCGGACGGAGTGCACCGGGTCGCCGCGGAAGGGGGCGGTGACGCGTTCGAAGCCGGTGAACGCGACGAAGAGGACCGCGGCCGCGCCCATGAACCCGGTGAAGTCGTCCGAGCCGGGCAGCTCGGCGGGAGCGGGCGGCGGCGCGACGCCGAAGCAGGTCACGACGACGAGCACGAGCACCACGACCACCAGCGCGGCGGACGCCCGGAGCACGCCGGTGCCCAAGCGCACACCTGTGGCGCTCAGCACTCCACCGCACACCAGCACGAGCAGCGCGACGAGCACCCGGTTCTCCGGGAAGGCGTAGGCCGCCGCCATCCCGGCCACCGCGGCGGCGACGCCCGCGCGGCCGAGCAGGTACGCGCTCGCGCCCATCCGGGCGGGCCACGGGCCGAGCTGGGTGCGGATGTAGCCGTAGCCGCCGCCCGCGTGCGGGTGGCCGCGCGCCTGGTCGGCGGTGGAGAAGGCGCAGCACAGGGCGGCGAGCGCGGCGATGAGGGCGGCCGGGACGAACCAGCGGCCGGAAATCGACGCCGCCGGGGCCAGGCCGAGGAAGACGCCGGCGCCGACCGTGGAGGTGAGCCCGAGCACCACGGCTCCCGGCACCGCCGAGCGGCCATGAGGCGTTTGCGTCACGGCTACACACTCCCAGATTGCCCGGCGGGGCGGGAACCATCCGACGGCGGTCCCCCGATCGTGTTAATTGTTACTCCGCGCAATCGACGGTGCTGTCAACAGTGGACGTCCGCAGACCTTTAGCATCCATCAGGATCCACCCCCGTTCCCGCCGCACAGCTCAGAAGTGCCGGGAGGAATCGCCAAGGAGCACTACGTGACAGGGCCGAAGCTGGCGCTTACTGACAGTGACCTCACCACCCTGGCCACCGACGTCGTCGTGGTGGGCACGGTGCAGGGTCCGGACGGCCTCGTGCTGGCCGACGGCGCCGCCGCCGTCGACGCGGCGTTCGAGGGAGGGCTCGTCGGGATCCTCGACACCCTCGGTGCCAAGGGGAGGGCCGAGGAGGTCGTCAAGCTGCCGACGCTCGGCAAGCTGGCCGCGCCGCTGCTGATCGCGGTCGGCCTCGGCAAGCCCGGCGCCGACGGCGCGGTCTCCGAGGAGCAGGTCCGCCGGGCCGCCGGTGCCGCCGCGCGCGCCCTCGCGGGCCGCAAGCGCGCCGTGACGACGTTGTCGGCGGTGCACCTCGGTGCCGCCGTCGAGGGCACGCTGCTCGGCGGGTACTCGTTCACCGACTACAAGTCCGAGGCGGGTGACGGCCCGGTCGGCAAGCTCGACCTCGCCACCCCGGCCGAGGGCTCGCTCAAGGACCACCGCGCCGCGCTCAAGGCGTCCACCGCCATCGCGGAGGCCGTGACCACCACCCGCGACCTGGTCAACACCCCGCCCAACGACCTGTTCCCGGCCTCGTTCGCGGAGCGGGCCGCGGCGCTCGGCAAGGCCGCGGGCCTCGAGGTCGAGGTGCTCGACGAGAAGGCGCTGCGCAAGGCCGGCTTCGGCGGCATCCTCGGCGTCGGCATGGGCTCGTCCCGCCCGCCGCGCCTGGTGCACCTGTCCTACGTCGGGCCAAAGGCGGGCAAGAAGGTCGCGCTGGTCGGCAAGGGCATCACGTTCGACACCGGCGGCATCTCGATCAAGCCCGCCGCGGGCATGGACGAAATGACCTCCGACATGGGCGGTGCCGCGGCCGTCGTGGCCACGATGGTGCTGGCCGCGAAGCTCAAGTACCCGCTGGCCATCGAGGCCTGGGTGCCGATGGCGGAGAACATGCCGTCGGGCTCGGCCTACCGCCCCGGCGACGTCCTGACGATGTACGGCGGCAAGACCGTCGAGGTGCTCAACACCGACGCCGAGGGCAGGCTCATCCTGTCCGACGCGATCGCGCGCGCCTGCGAGGACGAGCCGGACTACCTGATCGAGACGTCCACGCTCACCGGCGCGGCCGTCGTCGCGCTGGGCAAGAAGACAGCGGGCGTCATGGGCTCCGACGAGTTCCGCGACCGGGTGGCCGCGACGGGCCGCGCGGTCGGCGAGAACGCGTGGGCGATGCCGCTGCCCGAGGAGCTGCGCGCCGACCTCGACTCGCGGCTGGCCGACCTGGCCAACGTGATGGGCCACCGCTGGGGCGGCATGCTCGCCGCGGGCATCTTCCTGAGCGAGTTCGTCGCCGAGGGCGTCCAGTGGGCGCACCTCGACATCGCGGGACCGTCCTGGCACTCCGGCGGGCCCTCCGGCTACACCACCAAGGGCGGCACCGGCGTGCCGGTCCGCACCCTGGCCGCCGTGCTGGCGGACATCGCCGCGAACGGCTGACCGAGGACCGAGGGGGAGCTCCGGCGCGCCGGGGCTCCCCCTCGGTCACCTCTGCTCCGGCCGCAGCTTCTGGCGAGCGGTGTAGTCGCGCATGCGCTGCGGGTAGCCGACGATGCCCGCGTCGTAGATGGGCATGCCGAGCTTGCGGGCGAACTTGCGGGCGCCGTCCTCGCCGTCGATGCGGCGGCGGGTCCACTCGCCGTCGTGCGCGACCAGCACCACGGTGGTTTCCGTCACGGTGGTCTTCGGCTCGACGAAAGCCTCGACGCCGTGCCGCGCGGCCGCCCACTCCTCCAGGTGGCCGGTGTCGGTGGACGACGCGGCGCGCAGCACGCCGGGCTTCGGCTTCCTGCGGAAACGATCCAAGAGCCCCACGGGGCCACCTCCTACGAGACCTGTCGTGACCATGGTGCCGGCCGGGCTGTGAAGCAGGTGGCAAGTCGTCCGGAAGGGACACCCGATCGAGGCCCCGTGGCCGCTTGCTCCGAGCAGGTGACAAGATGACTTGAGTACCCGCGCGCACCCGCGCGGATGCAAGGCATGCACACAGGTGAAGATGAAACTGTCGAGGAGTTCGAAGTGACCGACACCTCCGCCGACCTTGTGATCCTCGGTGGCGGCTCAGGCGGCTACGCCTGCGCGTTCCGCGCGGCCGAGCTCGGTCTGTCCGTCGTCCTGGTCGAGAAGGACAAGCTCGGGGGGACCTGCCTGCACCGCGGTTGCATCCCGACCAAGGCCCTGCTGCACGCGGCCGAGGTCGCGGACAACGTCCGCGAGGGCGACCAGTTCGGGATCAAGAGCTCGCTCGAGGGCATCGACATCGCGGGCGTGAACTCCTACAAGGACGGCGTGATCAGCAAGCTCTACAAGGGTTTGCAGGGTCTGGCCAAGGCCAACAAGGTCACGCTGGTGGAGGGCGCGGGCACGTTCGTCGGCCCGAACACCGTCGTGGTGAACGGCGACCGCTACACCGGCAAGAACGTGGTCCTCGCGACCGGTTCCTACGCCAAGAGCCTTCCCGGTCTGGAGATCGGCGGCCGGATCATCACCAGCGACCAGGCGCTGAACCTGGACTTCATCCCGGAGCGGGTCGTCGTCCTCGGCGGCGGCGTGATCGGCGTGGAGTTCGCCAGCGTGTGGCGCTCGTTCGGCGCCAAGGTGACCATCGTCGAGGCGCTGCCGCGACTGGTCCCGGTCGAGGACGAGTACGCCTCGAAGCAGCTGGAGCGCGCGTTCCGCAAGCGCGGCATCAAGTTCAAGACCGGCGTCCGGTTCACCGGCGCCACCCAGAACGACTCCGGTGTGTCGGTGTCGCTGGAGTCCGGCGACGTCATCGAGGCCGACCTGCTGCTGGTGGCCGTCGGTCGCGGCCCGAACAGCGCGGGCCACGGCTACGAGGAGGCCGGTGTCGCCACCGACCGCGGTTTCGTCACCACCGACGAGCGCCTGCGCACCAACCTGCCGAACGTGTACGCCGTCGGCGACATCGTGCCCGGCCTGCAGCTCGCGCACCGCGGCTTCCAGCAGGGCATCTTCGTCGCCGAGGAGATCGCGGGGCAGAACCCGAAGGTCATCGACGAGGCGGGCATCCCCCGCGTCACGTACTGCAAGCCCGAGGTCGCCTCGGTCGGCCTCTCCGAGGCCGCGGCCAAGGAGAAGTACGGCTCGGTCGAGACCTTCATCTACGACCTGGCGGGCAACGGCAAGAGCCAGATCCTCAAGACCGCCGGTGGCGTCAAGCTCGTGAAGGCGCCCGACGGCCCGGTCGTCGGCATCACCCTGGTGGGTGAGCGTGTCGGCGAGCTGATCGGTGAGGCCCAGCTGATCTACAGCTGGGAGGCTTTCCCGGAGGACGTGGCTCCGCTGATCCACGCCCACCCGACCCAGACAGAAGCCCTCGGCGAGGCATTCCTCGCCCTGGCCGGCAAGCCGCTGCACGTGCACGGCTGACCGTCGCAAACAAGTCAGCCGAACCTGCAACTCAAGCACGAGGAGTCAGCGAACGATGGCCTTCTCCGTCCAAATGCCCGCACTCGGCGAGAGCGTCACCGAGGGCACGGTCACCCGCTGGTTGAAGCAGGAGGGTGACCGGGTCGAGGTCGACGAGCCCTTGCTGGAGGTCTCGACCGACAAGGTCGACACCGAGATCCCCTCGCCCGCGGCCGGGGTCCTGCAGAAGATCGTCGCCCAGGAGGACGAGACCGTCGAGGTCGGCGCCGAGCTGGCGGTGATCGGCGACGGTGCCGGTGGCGGCGAGTCCGCCCCGGCGGCGCCCGCCGAGGAAGCCCAGCCCGAGCCCGAGCAGGCGCCCGAGCCCGAGGCCGAGGCCCCGAAGCAGGAGGAAGCCCCGAAGCAGGAGGCCCCCGCGCCGTCGGGCGGTTCCGGTGAGGGCACCCCGGTCGTCATGCCCGCGCTCGGCGAGAGCGTCACCGAGGGCACCGTCACCCGCTGGCTCAAGCAGGTCGGCGACTCGATCGAGGTCGACGAGCCGCTGCTGGAGGTGTCCACCGACAAGGTCGACACCGAGATCCCCTCCCCCGTGGCGGGCACCGTGCTGGAGATCACCGCGGCCGAGGACTCGACCGTCGAGGTCGGCGGCCGGCTGGCCGTGATCGGGTCCGGTTCCCCGGCCCAGTCCTCCGCGCCCGCTCCGGCCCCGACGCCCGAGGCGCCGAAGCAGGAAGCCCCCAAGCAGGAAGCCCCCAAGCAGGAGGCTCCCCAGCAGAAGGCCCCTCAGCAGGAAGCGCCGAAGCAGCAGGAGGCCCCGAAGCAGGAGGCCCCCAAGGCCGCTCCGGCTCCCGCCGCCCCCGCGCAGCAGTCGGCCCCGGCCGAGGAGTCGTCCAACGGCACGCCGTACGTCACTCCGCTGGTGCGCAAGCTGGCGTCGGAGAACGGCATCGACCTGAACTCGCTGACCGGCACCGGTGTCGGCGGCCGCATCCGCAAGCAGGACGTGCTGGCCGCAGTCGAGGCCAAGAAGGCCCCGGCTCCCGCGCCCGCCGCCCCGGCTCCGGCCGCCGCCGCTCCCGCCCGCGCCGCGGCCCCGGCCGCCGCGGACACCAGCGGTCTGCGGGGCAGCACCCAGAAGCTGCCGCGCCTGCGCCAGATCGTGGCGCAGCGCACCCGCGAGTCGCTGCAGATGTCGGCCCAGCTCACCCAGGTGTTCGAGGTCGACGTGACCAAGATCGCCCGGCTGCGCAACCGCGCCAAGGCGGCGTTCGAGCAGCGCGAGGGCGTCAAGCTCACGTTCCTGCCGTTCTTCGCGAAGGCCACCGTCGAGGCGCTCAAGCAGCACCCGAAGCTGAACGCCTCGATCGACGAGGAGGCCAAGCAGGTCACCTACTACGGCGCCGAGCACCTGGGCATCGCGGTGGACACCGAGCGCGGCCTGCTCAACGCGGTCATCCACAACGCCGGTGACCTCAACCTGGCCGGTCTGGCGCACAACATCGCCGACCTCGCCGCCCGGACCCGTGCGAACAAGGTCACCCCGGACGAGCTGTCCGGCGGCACCTTCTCGCTGACGAACCTGGGCAGCAACGGCGCGCTGTTCGACACCCCGATCATCCAGCAGCCGCAGGTCGGCATCCTGGGTGTCGGCGTGGTCAAAAAGCGCCCCGTGGTCATCACCGACGAGAACGGCGACGACAACATCGCCATCCGGTCGATGGCGTACCTGGCGCTGACCTACGACCACCGCCTGGTCGACGGCGCGGACGCCGGTCGGTTCCTCACGACCATCAAGAACCGCCTGGAAGAGGGCGCGTTCGAGGCCGACCTCGGCCTGTAGGACGACTGGGCAAGCCCCTCGGCGCGGTGTCCGCGTCGGGGGGCTCTGCCTTGTCCCCACCCGTGTCCCGTTCGGGCCGGTATGTCCCCCTGCTGTGCACGAACCCCACCCTTGGGAGACGATCAACCCATGCGCGTCGTGATCGCCGGTTCGTCCGGGATGATCGGAACCAGTCTGGTGGCGTCGCTGCGCGGTGAGGGGCACGAGGTGCTCCGGCTGGTGCGGCGCAAGCCGGCCGCGCCCGACGAGCGGGGCTGGGACCCGCCCGCGGGCCGGATCGACGCGGGCGCGCTCGACGGCGTCGACGCGGTGGTGAACCTGTGCGGCGCCGGCGTGGCGGACAAGCGGTGGAACGACGCCCGCAAGCAGGTGCTCCGCGACAGCCGCAACGTGCCCACCGAGGTGCTGGCCGCCGCGGTCGTGGAGCACGGCGTGCCGACGCTGGTGAACGCCTCGGCGATCGGCTACTACGGCGACACCGGTGACGACGTGGTCGACGAGACCCGCGGCTCGGGCAGCGGGTTCCTGGCGGACCTGTGCCGCGAGTGGGAGGCCGCCACCGCGGTCGCCGACCAGGCGCCGGGCGTGCGGGTGGTGCGGCTGCGCACCGGGCTGGTGATCGCGCAGGCCGGCGGGCTGTTCGGCCGGATCAAGCCGCTGTTCGCGTTCTTCCTCGGCGGCAGGCTCGGCGACGGCACCCAGTACATGCCGTGGATCTCCCTGGACGACGCCATCTCCGCGATCCGCTTCGCCGTGGAGAACGACAAGGTGAGCGGTCCGGTCAACCTGACGGCGCCGAGCCCGGTGACCAACGCCGAGTTCACCAGGACCGTCGGTCACGTGCTGCACCGGCCGACGCCGTGGGTCGTGCCCGGCTTCGTGCTCAAGGCCGCGCTCGGCGAGCTCGCCGAGGAAGGCGTCCTCGTCGGCCAGCGCGCCGTGCCGAAGGCGTTGGAGCGCAACGGGTTCCAGTTCCTGCACCCCGCGCTCGGAGCGGCGGTGTCGGCAGCGGTGAACGGTTGAGCCGTGTCGTCATCGCGCTGGTCGGCCTCCTGCTCATCGGGGTGTCGACCGCGCTGGGCGTGTTCGTGCGCGACGAAGTGCCCGCGCTGGACGTCCGGTTCAACTCCTACGACCCGCTGCACACCCGTCCGCTGACGTTCGTCGCGGAGTGGGTCAGCTTCGTGCTCAGCCCCGGCCTGGCGACCATCGTGCTGCTAGGGCTGGCCGTGAGGTCGTGGCTGGCCAAGGACTTCCTGCTGTTCCGGGTCGGTGTGCTGCTCGGGCTGTGCTGGTGCACGGTCCTGGTCCGGTACGCCTACCGGCGGGTGCGGCCGATCGACTTCCCGAAGTGGAGCTACCCCAGCGGGCACGTGACGGCGGTGACGGCGCTGGCGTTCACCGCGGTGGTGGCGTGCGCGTGGCTGGCCCGGCGGTGGCTGCGGGTGGCCGTGGCGCTGGCCGCGTCGGCGGTGGTGCTGACCGCGGCGAGCCGGGTGGTGCTGCGGATGCACTGGTTCACCGACACCGCCGGTGCCGTGACGGCCGTCGTGGGCGTGGGGCTGCTCGCCGGTCTCGCCCTCGGGCTCGTGGGGCCGGGGGTACTGTCGAACCGTGACCGGACCTGACGTCTCCTGCCGCACCTCGAGCGACCCCTTCGACGTGCGTGAGCTGGGCACCATCGACTACATGGCCGCCTGGGACCTGCAACGCGACCTCGCGAACGCCCGCGCGGACGGCACCGCCGGCGACACGCTCCTGCTGCTGGAGCACACCCCCGTCTACACCTGCGGCAGGCGCACCGAAGAGGCCGACCGGCCCGTGAAGAGCACCATCCCGGTGATCGACGTGGACCGCGGCGGGAAGATCACCTGGCACGGTCCGGGCCAGCTCGTCGGCTACCCGATCCTGGCGCTCACCGAGCCGATGGACGTCGTGCAGTACGTGCGCCGCCTCGAGCAGGCGCTCATCCACGTGTGCGACCAGCTCGGCGTGCCCACCGGGCGGGTCGACGGGCGCAGCGGCGTGTGGCTGGCGGCCGACGACCGCGGTCCGGAGCGCAAGATCGCCGCGATCGGCATCCGCGTCCAGCGGGGCGTGACCATGCACGGTTTCGAGATCAACTGCAACGCCGACCTCGGCGGTTTCGACGACATCATCCCGTGCGGTATCAGGGATGCCGGTGTGGCCTCCTTGTCACGGGAGCTGGATCGGGACGTGACGGTGGCGGAAGTGCTGCCGATGGCCCGCGACGCCGTCCTGGCCGCCGTCGACGGGACCCTGCCGCTGACCGACCGCGAGCTGCGGCGCGGTGGGCCGAACGCCGCGGGCATCACCTTCGCGGTGCGGACGGGCTGACAAGCGGACCCCGTTCCTCTAGTATTCCGGAATTACGGACTACCAGAGGGGGATTGTCGTGCTCTTGAACCGACGACAGGTGCTCACCGCCGCGGGGGTGGCCGGTGCCTCGATGTTGATCGGTGCCGGGCGGGCGGCGGCAGAGCCGAACGGGTGGGAAGGGTGGCTCGCCGCCAACCGGGGGCACGTCGCGGCGGTGGTCGACGACGGCCGCGGCGGGCGGCTGAGCCACCGGCCGTACGCGGAGCAGCCCCTGGCGTCGGCGGTCAAGGTCGTGCACGCGGCGGGGTACGCGCTCGCCGTCGAACGGGGGCACGTGCGACCGGACGAGCGGGTTCGGGTCGGGGACTGGGAGGAGTACTACCTCCCCCTGGACGGCGGGGCGCACCAGAAGGCGTTGGAGGACCTGGGGATCCCGTTCGCCAACGGCCGCACCGCGGACGACCCCGACCGGCTCGTGAGCCTCGACGACCTCGTACGGGTGGCCGTCGTGCACAGCGACAACGCGGCGGCGGACCTCGTGCGCGCCCGCGTCGGCGACGCGTCCCTGCGGGCGGCCGCGCTGAGCTGCGGCTGGCCGGGCGTGGACACCCGCTCCATCGCGGGCGAGATGCTCATGCTGATCCTGCCCGAGCGCGCGCCGGCCGACCCAGCCAAGCGCAAGCGGGTAGGCGACCAGCTCGCCGCGCAGGCCCTGCACGACCCGAAGCTCCAGTTGGAGATCATCGGCAGGCTCCCCGGCATCCCGGCCACCTACGAGGACCAGCGCCCGTGGGCGCGGCGGACGTGGCACGGCTCGGCGTCCGGGCTGCACCGCCTGCACCGGGCTGTCGCGGGCGGCCGGTTCCCGCAGGCGCGCACCCACCTGGAGCGCGCGTTCCCCGGTCCGCTGCCCGCGGGCGTCACGGCCATCGGGTCCAAGGCCGGGTCGCTGCCCGGTGTGCTGACGATGGCGTTCACCGTGCGGTGGGACGACGGGCGGATCGGCACGGGCGTGCTGCTGGCCGAGGAGGTCGACGAGTCGCTGTCCACAAAGGCCGGGGAGCTCGCCGACCTCGTCCTCGGTCCCCTGCTGGACCGGGATCTGCTGCGAGAACTGGAGACCACCCTCGTAGGATGACCACGGTGGACGTGGCGCGGAAGCTGGCCGAGTTGGAGGAGCGCGTCGCCGCGCTCGAAGGCGACGACCGGGCGACCTCCGACGTGCCGCCGGGCGGTGACGGGGGCGGCACCGTCGGCTACCACGGCCGGGTGACGCTCGGGGGCGGCGAGGTGAGCTGGCAGATCGACGCGGCACCCGAGCGCGTGCTCGCGCTGCCGGACCGCGGACCGGTCGAGGTGCTCGCCGCGCTCGCGCACCCGGTGCGCGTCGGCATCGTCCGGTCGTTGCTCGTGGACGGTCCCCAGCCGGGCGCGGCGCTGCAGGAGGCCGCCGGGCTGGGGTCGACCGGCCAGCTCTACCACCACCTCAAGACCCTCACCTCCTCCGGCGTGGTGGAGCAGGACAAGCGCGGCAGCTACCGGTTGCGCCCCACCGCGACCGTGCCGGTGCTGGTGCTGCTGACCGCGGCGTCCGATGTGGCCGGACAGCTGCGCTGAGAGCGCTTTCCCCGCGCCCTTAATCGATTGACGCGCGTCGTCGCCGTGGACACACTCGACCGCCTGGCGGGGTGGGGGAACCATGGCTCTGGTCGAGGCACGACAACTGACGAAGGTGTTCCGGCGGCCGGACAAGCCGCCCGGACTGGCGGGCGCGCTGCGGCACCTGGCCACGAGGCGGTACGTCGAGAAGGTGGCGGTCGACCACGTCGACCTGTCCATCGAGGCGGGCGAGGCGGTGGCCTACGTCGGCCCGAACGGCGCGGGCAAGTCGACGACGGTGAAGCTGCTCAGCGGGATCCTGCAGCCCACCTCCGGCGAGGTGCGCATCGGCGGCCTGGTGCCGCAGGACGACAGGATGGCCGTGGCGCACCGGATCGGCGTGCTGTTCGGGCAGCGCACCCAGCTGTGGTGGGACCTGCCGGTGGCCGACTCGCTGGCGGTGCTGCGCGACCTGTACGGCGTGGACGAGGGCACCTACCGCAAGCGGCTCAAGCGGTTCGACGAGGTGCTGGGGCTGGACGACCTGATGGCGGTCACCGGCCGCAAGCTGTCGCTGGGACAGCGGATGCGCGCGGACCTGGCCGCGGCGCTGGTGCACGGACCCGAGGTCGTGTACCTCGACGAGCCGACGATCGGGCTGGACCTGTCGGTGAAGGACCGGGTGCGCGAGTTCTTCCGGGAGCTGCGCGACGAGGGCACGACGGTGATGCTCACCAGCCACGACCTGGCCGACATCGAGGGCTTCTGCCGACGGCTGGTGATCATCGACGAGGGTCGGATCGTCTTCGACGGCGACCTGGAGGCGGTGAAGGACGAGTTCGCCCGCGACCGCATCCTGCACGTCCACACCGAGACGCGGGTGGACCCGGACCGGGTGCGGGCGGTGCTGCCGGGAGCCGTCGTCGCGGCGGGCGAGTCACCGCTGTGGCACTCGATCCGCTTCGACCGGTTCGCGATCACCGCGGGCCAGGCCGTCGCCGCGGTGACCGGGATCGCCGCCGTGGTCGACTTCCGCATCGACGAGCCGGGCATCGAGGACGTGATCCGCCGGGTGTACTCCGGCGAGCTCCGCCTGGCCGCCGAGACGGATGCCGAGACGGACTCGGAGCCGGACGTCGAGGGGTCCGGGGAGCCCGACGCCGTGGTGACCGCGCCGTGAGGGGGTACCGGGCGCTGGCGCGGATCTCGGCGAAGAACGCGCTGACCTACCGCCTGGAGTTCGCGTTCGCGCTGTTCGGTGTGCTGTTCCAGTTCGTGGCGCTGCTGGCGGTGTGGCGGGTGCTGCTGGCCGACAGCACGACAGGCACCGGCTTCACCTGGCCGCAGATGCGCGGCTACCTGCTGGTGGCGTTCGCCTCCGGTGCCGTCGTCGGGCTGTTCGCCGACTTCCGGATGTCGTTCCGTATCCGCAGCGGGCTCGTGGCGCTCGACCTCATCAAACCCGTGCGGTACCAGGAGGCCCGGTTCGCCGAGGTGCTCGGCGGGGTGTGGATCGAGGTGCTCGTGGTGCTGCTCGTCGGCGGGGTCACGGTCCTGGTCGCCGGGGCGCCGACCTGGCCGGGCGGCGCGGAGCTGGCGCTGTTCACCGCGAGCATGGTGCTGCTGATCCCGTTGAAGTTCCTCGTCGTGTACCTGTGCGGGCTGGCGTCGTTCTGGACGCAGAACTACGTGGGCGTGCAGTGGGCGCGGATCGCGATCGTCAACCTGTTCTCCGGCGCGCTGGTGCCGCTGGCGTACCTGCCCGGCTGGCTGGCGTCGGTGGCGGCGTGGTCGCCGTTCGCCGGGATGACGTCCACGCCGGGGCTGATCCTCATCGGACGGGCCACCGGCGCGCAGGCCGCGTTCCTGGTGGCCGTCCAGCTCGGCTGGGTGGTGGTGCTGTGGTTCGGCGCGAAGCTGTTGTGGCGCACCGCGGTCCGGCAGCTGACCGTGAACGGGGGCTGAGCGTGGCACGGGTGGTCCGGCTCTACTTCCGGTTCCTCGGGCTGCACCTGCGGGCGCTGCTCGAGTACCAGTCCGACTTCTGGGTCATGGCGGCAGCGACCGTGCTGATCCAGGTGGTGAACCTGGTGTTCCTCTCCGCAGTCTTCGCCCGGATCCCCACCCTGCGCGGGTGGTCGTTCTGGGCCGTGGTGGCGATGTTCGCGCTGATGGCCATCGCCGAGGGCGTCGGCTCGTTCTTCTTCGAGGGCACCTGGCGGCTGTCGGAGTCCATCAACCAGGGGTCGCTGGACTACGCGCTGGTGCGGCCCTACCCCGTGGTGCTCCAGGTGACCAGCGCCGAGATCGGGATCAACGGCCTGACCAACATCATCACCGGGGGCGCGATGCTGGCCACCGCGCTGGCGCACCTGGACGTCCGGTGGTCGGTGGGGCTGGTCCTGCTGGCCGTGGTGCTGCCCGTCTGCGCGGTCATGATCAAGGTGTCGGTCAACCTCGCGACCAACTCGATCTCGTTCTGGCTGGCGGGCCCGAGCCCGTTGTTCGCCATGGCGGTCCACCAGGTGGGCGAGCTGGCCCGGTACCCGCTGTCGATCTTCCCGACGGCGCTGAAGGCCACCCTGGGGCTCGTGGTGCCGTTCGCCTTCATCACCACGTTCCCGCTGGGCTTCCTGCTCGGCACCGGGTCCTCCCCGTGGCTGGGGCTGCTGACCCCGCTGGTGGCCGCCTACTGCGTGGCGCTCGCCCTGGTGGCGTTCTCGCGCGGGCTGCGCCGGTACGAGAGCGCGGGCAACTGACCGCTACGCCTTCGGGTAGTGGCGGCGCAGGTTGGTGGTGACGACGCGGTCGACCGCCCGGTCGGGCAGCACCCGGACGAGCCGGGTGATCAGGGCGGCGTCCCGGCCGACGGTGTAGCGGGTGCGCGGCCTGCGGGCCGTCACGGCCTTCGCGATCACCAGCGCGGCGGCGTCGGCGGTGACGCCCGACGCGGTGCCCGTGGCCATCAGCCTGTTGGTCGCCTCGACCATGCCGCCGTAGCGCTCGTGCTGCGCGGGCGTCATCCCGGCGGCCAGGTCGTTCGCCGTCGCGACCCCGCGGTGGGCGATCTCCGTGCGCACACCGCCGGGCTCGACGACGACCACGTGCACGCCCAGCGGGGCGACCTCCCGGCGCAGCGAGTCGCTGACCGCCTCCAGGGCGAACTTCGCCCCGGCGTACGCGCCGTAGGTGGCCATGGCGACCTTGCCGCCGACCGAGCTGATGTTGACCACGCGTCCCCCGCTGTCCAGCAGGGCGGGCAGGAGCGCCTGGGTGACGGCGACGTGGCCGAACAGGTTGACCTCGAACACCCACCGCCACCGCTCCATCGGCAGGGACTCGACCGGGGCGTTGACCTGGATGCCCGCGTTGTTGACGACCGCGCGCAGCGGCCGCGCGTCGGCGGCGACCCGCGCGGCGAGCGCCCGCACGTGCTCGGGCTCGGTGATGTCGAGGATGACCGGCTCGACGCCGTCCGCCCTGATGGCGTCGGCGTCGCGGTCGCGGCGGACACCGGCCAGGACGTGGAACCCCCGACGGGCGAGCTCGCGGGCGGCGGAGGCGCCCATGCCGGTGGAGGCCCCGGTCACGACGACCAGCTCCTGAGTTTCAGATGACGTTGTCACCTCTTCGACGGTACCCGTTCAGATGACGGTGTCAACTGTATGCTGGGCCCATGGCCACCCGCGCGGAGTCCGCCGCCGTCACCCGCCGCTCCCTGCTCGACGCGGCCGCCGAGCTGCTCGACGAGGGCGGGCCCGAGGCGGTCACCCTGCGCGAGGTGGGCGCGCGGGCAGGTGTGACGCGGGGAGCGCCGTACCGGCACTTCGCGGGCAAGGACAGCCTGCTGACCGCCGTGGCTGCCGAGGGCTGGGAGCGGGTCGGCGACCGGGTGCAGGCCCTGCGAGCCGACCCCGACCTGCCCGCCTCCGAGAGGCTGCGCGGCGCCCTCCGCGCCCTCATCGACGTCGGCCGCCGCCAACCGCACCTCTACCAGCTGCTGTTCAAGCCGCAGGGAGCACGCGGGGACGGGCTCGAACGCGTCCGGCTCCAGCTGTGCGGACCGGAGGGCGACCCGACCGCGGCCGTCCGCGCGGCCGGGCGGTTCCAGGACGAGTTCCAGGCCATCGTCGCCGCCCTCGTCGGGGAGGCGGACGCGCGGCACTACGGCGCGCTGCTGATGACCAGCGCCCACGGCATCGCGGGCATGGAGCTCAGCGGCCACCTCGACGGCGACAAGTGGCGGACCACCGCGGACGAGCTCGTCGACACGCTCGTCCGCATGGTCTCCGACGCCAGCGTGACGACCTGGGAGACCTAGGAGACCGACCAGAGGGACCACCCGGCGGACACGTCGAACACCCGCAGCAGCCTGCCGTCCACGGTGTTCGCGGTGACCTCGGTGACCTGCGTGGTCGCATTGCGCTCGGCGACCGGCGTGCCCACGATCCGCACGTCGCCGACCGGCGTCAACGGCTTCCAGCCGCCTGAGCAGTCGTCGGTGTGCAGCAGCGAGCCGTCCTGGCCGCGCGCGAACACCTCGGTGATCCCGGTGTTCGGCTGGTACACGGCCACCGGGTCGCCCGCGAGGCCCGTGTCGTCCAGGACCTCCCACCCGGACCAGCCCTCGACGGTCCGGTCGGTGTGCACGAGCCTGCCACCGAGGTCGCGGGCGAACACCTCGGTGGCGTGGCGGCGCGGCTCGTGCACCCAGCCGGGCGTGCCGACGATCTTCTGGTCACCGACGGGCGTCCACGGCGACCAGCCCGCGCCGGTGTCGTAGGTGTGGATCACGCTCCCGTCGGCGGCACGCGCGAAGCCCTGGGCGTCCCGCGGCCCCGAAGGGTGGTCCGGGACCGCGGCCGCCGCACCCGACGGCGCGGAGAGCACGGCCAGGGCGGTGAGCCCCAGCAGGGCCGAGCCGAACCCGTGCGCCTTCACCACCGCGTTCCCCCAAGACTCCGTCGACAGCCGCACGACCGAAGCTATCGACGGGACCTTCGAAAAACCTCAAAGCGCCTTTCAGGCCAGGTGGGACGCGACCTCCGCGGCGACCAGCTCGACGTGGTCGAGGTCGGCCACGTCGAGGATCTGGAGGTAGACCCTCGTGACCCCGGTCCGCTCCCGCCACTGCGACAGCCTCTCCACGACCTCCGCGGGCGTGCCCGCGACACCGCCGGCGCGCAGCTCGTCGACCTCGCGGCCGATCTTCGCGGCCCGGCGGGCGACCTCGGCGTCGTCGCGGCCGACGCACGTGACCAGCGCGACGGAGCGGGTGATCTCCGCCTGGTCGCGGCCGATCTCGGCGCACGCCCGCGCGACGCGGTCGAACTGCCGGTTCGCCGTGTCGAAGTCCTGGAACGGCAGGTTGAACTCGTGCGCGAACCTGGCCGCCAGCGCGGGGGTGCGCTTGGCGCCGACCCCGCCGATCAGCACCGGCACCGGCGACTGCACCGGCTTGGGCAGCGCGGGCGAGTCGGTGAGCCGGTAGTGCTCGCCCTCGAAGGAGAACGTCTCCCCGGCGGGTGTGCCCAGCAGGCCGGTGACGATCTCCAGCTGCTCGGCGTAGCGGTCGAAGCGCTCGCCGACCGGCGGGAACGGGATGCCGTAGGCGGAGTGCTCGTCGGAGTACCAGCCTGCGCCGAAACCGAGCTCGACCCGGCCGCCGGACATCGCGTCCACCTGGGCGACGCTGATCGCCAGCGGGCCGGGGTGGCGGAAGGTGGCGGCGGTCATCAGCGTGCCGAGCCGGATGCGGGAGGTCTCGCGGGCCAGGCCGGCGAGCGTGACCCACGCGTCGGTGGGGCCGGGCAGGCCGTCGGTGGAGCCCATCCGCAGGTAGTGGTCCGACCTGAAGAAGGCGTCGTAGCCCGCGTCCTCCGCGGTCCGCGCGATGCGCAGCAGGTCGTCGTAGCTGGCCCCTTGCTGGGGCTCGGTGAAGATCCGGAGTTCCACCCGGCCCAAACTAGCGCGCCGGCCGGCTAGTGGCGGCGTGAACGTGACCGGCCCCTCGGCGGGGCCACGGGCGGCACGCCGTCGCGCACCCGCAGGCCCTCGACGACCCGGACGATGGTGCGTTCCACGTCCGCGCTGGCCTTCTTCGGGTCCGACGCGGCGGCGATGGTGCTGGCGCCCGCGGACAGCGATCCGAACAGCAGCCGCGCGGTGATCTCGACCGGCATGTCCTCGATCTCGCCGGACTCCACGAGCAGCTCGATGGCGGTGCGCAGCAGACCGTAGCTGAAGTGCTCCTCGGCCTCGCGCCAGCGCTCCCAGCCCATCACGACCGGGGCCTCGTGGATCACGATGCGCTGGTAGGAGGGCTCCAGGCAGACCCGGACGTAGGCGCGCAGCCCCTCGATGGCGGTCTCCCACGGGTCGCCCGGAGCGGAGACGATCGCCGACAGCCTGCTCATGAACTTGTTCTCCACGGCGTCGAAGGCCGCCTCGAACAGGGCCTGCTTGCCGCTGAAGTGGTGGTAGAGCGCGCCTTTGGTGACCCTGGCGCGCTTGGTGACCTCGTCGAGGGACGTGCCCGCGTAGCCGCGCTTGGTGAACAGCTCCACCGCGTTGTCCACGAGCGCCTGCCTCGTGGACTCCGAGTACTCGACGCGTCTCGACCCCGTTGTCACCACGCTCACAACCGTACGACATACCGACGGTACGTACCGGTGGTATGTTGGCCACGACGGGCCATACCGACGGTATGCTAAAGACCCCGAGTATGAGCCCCCTCACCCACGAGAGGAGGCCCGACCATGGGCTGGAGCGACTTCTACCGGCGACGCGACGAGCTGGCCGCCGTGCTCGACCGGGCCGAGCGGAACCCCGCGGCCCCGCCGGAGTTCGACCCGGACGTGTTCGCCGACGCCGACGAGCTGCTGCTCGCCCTGCACCACCGGTGGCTCCAGCAGCTCACCGGTCGGCTGGGCGTGGCGCTGACCGACGGCGACGACCGCGTCGACGCGGTCCTCACGACCTGGCGCGCGCTCGCCGCCGAGCAGCCCGCGCTGCGCGGCCTGCTGGACGCCCACCTCACCGACCCCGAGGCCGTCGGGCGCGAGGAGCGCCTGCTGGCGTTGACCTCCGGTCTCGCCGAGCTCTCCGAGCCCACCGCCGAGGTCTCCGCGATCGGTGCGGCGTTCCTCGCGCTGATCCGTTCGGAGCCCGCCGTGCGAACGTCCCGCAAGCGCCTGTTGAGCAGGGCCTGAGCGAACTTGGTTAGGTGACGGGCATGTGGACCGAAGCGGACATCCCCGACCAGACCGGCCGCACCGTGGTGGTCACCGGGGCGAACTCGGGCCTCGGGCTGCGCTCGGCCGAGGTGCTCGGCGCCAGGGGCGCGCGGGTGCTCATGGCCTGCCGCTCCCCCGAACGCGGCGCCGAGGCGCTGCGGCGCGTGCTCGCGACCGGCGCGAAGGCCGAGCTCGTCGAACTGGACCTGGCCGACCTCTCGTCGGTCCGCAGAGCCGCCGCGGACGTCCGGGAGCGCACCGGTGACGCGGTCGACGTGCTGATGAACAACGCGGGCGTGATGGCGACGCCGCGCGGCTGGACCGTCGACCACTTCGAGACCCAGTTCGGCACCAACCACCTCGGGCACGCCGCGCTCACGTGGCTGCTCATGCCCGCCCTGCGCACCCGGCCGGGCGCGCGCGTGGTGACGCTGTCGAGCCTCGCCCACAAGATGGGCGGGCTCCAGCTCGCCGACCCGAACTTCGAGGCCCGCGGCTACTCGGCGTGGCAGGCCTACGGCCAGTCGAAGCTGGCCAACCTGCTGTTCGCCAACGCCCTGGCCCGGCACCTGGCGGCGGCCGGACTGGACGTGACGTCGGTCGCAGCCCACCCCGGCCTGACCGGCACGAACCTGGGCGCCAACCACGCGAAGTCGCAGGGCAGCGCGCTGCTCGGCGGCGTCGTGAAGGTGTGGGACGCCGTGGTCACCCAGAGCGTGGAGCAGGGCGCGTTGCCGCAGCTCCACGCCGCGACGGCACCCGGCGTGCTGCCCGACGACTACTACGGCCCCGGCGCGCTGGGCGAGACCCGCGGCCACCCCAAGCCGGCCTCCAGGAGCAAGGCCGCGCGGGACGACGTCACGGCCGACCGGCTGTGGGACCTCACGGCCACTCTCACCGGGGTAACCCCGGATCCGGCGTGACCCCGACCACGCGCGCGCGAAGCGTAGGGTGACCAGCGTGACGCCGGTACCAGAGGGTCGGAAGCTGCTGCGGCTCGAGGTCCGCAACAGCCAGACGCCGATCGAGAAGAAGCCCTCGTGGATCAAGACGAAGGCCAAGATGGGCCCCGAGTTCCGGGAGCTCAAGGGCCTCGTCAAACGCGAGGGGCTGCACACGGTCTGCGAAGAGGCCGGTTGTCCCAACATCTACGAGTGCTGGGAAGACCGCGAGGCCACGTTCCTCATCGGTGGCGAGCAGTGCACGCGGCGCTGCGACTTCTGCCAGATCGACACGGGCAAGCCGGACGACCTCGACCGCGACGAGCCGCGCCGGGTCGCCGAGTCGGTCCAGGCGATGGGCCTGCGCTACTCGACCGTCACCGGTGTCGCCCGCGACGACCTCCCCGACGGCGGCGCGTGGCTGTACGCGGAGACCGTGCGGCTGATCCACCAGCTCAACCCCGGCACGGGTGTCGAGCTGCTGATCCCGGACTTCAACGCGGTGCCCGAGCAGCTGGCCGAGGTGTTCGCCTCGCGGCCGGAGGTGCTCGCGCACAACGTGGAGACCGTGCCGCGGATCTTCAAGCGCATCCGCCCCGCGTTCCGCTACGAGCGCTCGCTCGACGTGATCACCAAGGCCCGCGAGTTCGGCCTGGTCACCAAGTCCAACCTGATCCTCGGCATGGGCGAGACCCCGGAAGAGGTCACCCAGGCGCTGCGCGACCTGCACGACGCGGGCTGCGAGATCATCACGATCACCCAGTACCTGCGGCCCTCGCCGCGGCACCACCCCGTCGAGCGCTGGGTGAAGCCGGAGGAGTTCGTCGCGCACTCCGACGACGCCAAGGCCATGGGCTTCTCGGGCGTGATGGCCGGTCCGCTGGTGCGGTCCTCCTATCGCGCCGGACGGCTGTACGCGACCGCCGTGCAGGAGCGCGGCGAGGAGCTGCCGGAGAACCTCCAGCACCTGCTGCAGGCCGGGAGCGCCGCCCAGGAGGCCAGCTCGCTGCTCGCCCCCCGCTAGTCCACTGTGCCCCGGCGTCCGCGTCGGGGCACAGCTATGTGCGGACGAGCTCGTGGACCACGACGCCGTCGAGGGTGCGCACGAAGTCGGCGCCGAACGCGCTCGACGGCGTGTGAGACCCGGCGGGCACGCCGCCGTCGAGGAGCCGTTGCACCGCCCGGACGACGGCGTCGGCGGTGAGGTCGTAGGCGTTGGGCGCGGTGAGCGCGACGGACACCGTGCGCCCCTCGACGTCGGACACCTCGCCCCACACCTCGGACCGAGTCTTGGCGCGCAGCTCCTCGCCGGGCCCGGAGATCCGCTGCGCCACGGCCTTGCCGAAGCCCTGCGCCAGAGACGTGCGCAGCAGCGGCCCGAACAGCGCCTGGAGGTGTCCGGCGAGGCCGGGCAGCACGGTGAACGTGGTGATGTTCGGGATGCCGGTCGACCGGTAGGCGGTGCTCACGTCGCCCCACGGGATCGCGCCGACGTCGCGCGCGCCCGAGTGGAACGCGGCGCTGCGCCTGCGGTGGCCGACGCGGAAGGTCCGCAGCTCGCCGTCGACCCGCGCCCGACCGCCGTTCGCGCTGCCCTCGACGGACGTCTTCGTGGTGCCGGGGCTCGCGCCGCCGCCCGTGGTGAAGGCGAGGTCGAGGTGCGTCGCGCCGGGCAGCGCGGCGGCGAGCACGGCGGCCACGCAGTCGGTCGGCACGACGTCGAACCCGGTGCCGGGCAGCAGGACCACCCCGGCGGCCTTCGCCTCCCCGTCACGGGCGGCGACGGCCTCGAACACGTCGATCTCGCCGGTGATGTCGGTGTAGTGCGTGCCGGTCGCCAGGCAGGCGTCCACCATCGGCCGCGAGGTGGCCGAGAACGGGCCCGCGCAGTGCGCGACCACGTCGACGTCCCGCAGCGCGTCGGCGGCGTCGTCGAGCCCGAACGCGCGGTGCTCAAGGCCGAGGCGCTCGGCCAGCGGCGCGACCTTCGCGGCGGACCGCCCGGCCAGCACCGGCCTCAGGCCGCGTCGCACGGCCAGTTCGGCGATCAGCACGCCGGTGTACCCGTTGGCGCCGTAGAGCATCCACGTGGTCATGGCCGAACGCTACCAGCGAGTAGCTATGCGTCGGAACGACGTCTTCCCGCCAAGCCGCCCGCGACGAGGAGCACGGCGCCGCCCACCACCACCGGGAGCGCCCACCCCAACCGCTCGCTCCGCAGCCGTCCGCAGATCCCGACGAACGCCGGGTCGATCTTCTCGACCTCCGCCGGGTCGAAGCCCATGCCGATGCTGTTGCCGCAGGACACGGCCGAACCGCTGGGGGTGTCCGACGACATCGGCAGGAACAGGATCAGGAGACCGGACAGCAGGAATGCGAGACCAATCACCAACGTGACCGTCCTCAGCGCCATGAACATGAAGTTACGTCCGATTTGGACTCGCGTACAGAGTCCGAACGGCCCATGTTGATCAACTCGGCCGATGGCGGTTTTCTCCCCCTTCGGCCGCTGTTCCGGGGACTTTTTCACAACTAGCTTCCGCTGAGGACCGACGACGGGAGCCCCGAGGCATGAAACTCGACATCTTCAACGAGATCCAGGACCCGCGGCCGTGGGCGGAAGGCCATGAGCACCAACGCATCGCCCAGGCCATCGAGCAGGCGGAGTTAGCCGACGAGACGGGGTACGGGTGCTGGTGGCAGGTCGAGCACCACGGCGCCGAGGAGTTCAGCCTGTCGTCCGCGCCGGAGATGCTGCTGGCCGCGCTCTCCCAGCGCACCACGAACATCCGGCTCGGCCACTCCGCCGTCCTCGCCCCGTCCCGCTTCAACCACCCGTTGCGCATCGCCGAGCGCGCGGCGTGGCTCGACCACCTCAGCGGCGGCCGCGTCGAACTGGGCCTCACCCGCTCGACCACACCGGAATGGCGGCTGTTCAACACCGACCCCGCTGACGTACGCCCGCAGACCGCCGAGGCGTTCGACATGATCCCGCGCATGTGGACGGAGGACCGCTTCTCCCACTCCAGCACCAACTTCCGGATCTCCGACGTTCCGGTAGTCCCCAAGCCGTACCAGAAACCCCACCCACCCCTCTGGCAGGCCGCCACCAGCCCCGGCTCGTTCGAGGACGCGGGCAGGCGCGGCGTCGGCGTCCTCGGCACCACCATCTGGGAGTCCTTGGAACGCGTCGCCCGCATGGTCGACCTGTACCGCACCGCGGCCGCCGCCTGCACCGCGCCCGCGGGCGCGTTCGTCAACAACCAGGTCGCGTTCTTCACGTTCGTGCACTGCGCCGAGACCGACCAGGAGGCCATGCGCAACGGCGCCGCCGCGGCCGCCGCCTGGTACACCGTCCGCGCCCTCACGTTCTTCGAGGCCGCTGACGCGTTCGTCACCGAGTTGGATCGTCAGAAGGCGGTGCTGGCGGCGCCTGATGGTGGTGGGCTCACCGGTGAGTTCCTGCGTGCGGAGGCTGCGGCGGCGTCTGCCGGGCCGAACGACGCGCAGTTGGTGATCGGTCGGATCATCCAGGGCGAGGAGGTGCCGGAGGAGGAGGTTTTCGAGGCGCTGAACGCGCAGGACTCGTTGATCGTGGGGAGTCCGGAGACGTGCCGGAAGAAGCTGCGGGTGTACGAGGAGCTGGGGATTGACCGGCTGATGAGCTTCCACCAGGTGGGGGCTTTGCCGCACGAGAAGGTGATGGGGTCGATCCGGTTGTTCGGGTCTTTGATTTCGGAGTTCGACCGGTAGGGGTGGTGTGCCGGCTGATCGTGGTGATCGGCGCCTGTCGCTGACCGTGGTCAATCGGCGGGGATCGCATCCGCCGTGTGCGGTGCGGCCGGCTTGACTTGGGGCCCCTTTTTTGGGCTTCGTCGGGCGAAAAAGGGCAGGTGGTAGAGCCTGCCCGCCGACTCATTGTAAGCCCAAAAACCCCAAGTCAAGCCGGCCGCTGGCGGACGAGTGTGCTCGCTTCCAGCGTCGTCGGGCCTGCGCATGAACGGACGAGTGCCGCTGCTCCAGCGTCGTTGGCGGTCGTTTGTTGGGCGTTTGCTTTCAGCGCTGTTAGCCGGCCGCTTTCAGCTTTTGTTGGGGGTTTGTTCGGTGCCGTTGTTGGTGGGCGCGGCAGGGTTCGAACCTGCGACCGCTCGGGTGTAAACCGAGTGCTCTTCCGCTGAGCTACGCGCCCTCTAGGCCGTCAACGCGGCAACAGCATGCTGCCATGCCGTCTGGTCCCTGGGTTCGCCGGGTTCGTTCACCTCGGCGTAGCGGATGGTTCCGTGGGGGTCCACGAGGAAGGTGCCGCGGTTGGACATGCCGTTGGTGGGGTTGAAGGTGCCGTAGGACTTGGCGACGGCGCCGTGGGGCCAGAAGTCGGACAGCAGGGGGAAGCGGTAGCCCTGGGCGCGGGACCACGCCTTGAGGCTGTAGGGGGTGTCGACGGAGATGGCGAGGACCGCCACGTCGGCCTTCTCGTAGCGGTCCAGGTCGGTCTGGAGGGCGTCCAGCTCGGCCTGGCAGGTGCCGCTGAAGGCGAACGGGTAGAACACCAGCAGCACCGGGCGCACGCCTCGGTACCGGGACAGCGACACCTGTTGGCGGTTGCTGTCCCGGAGGGTGAAGTCCGGGGCTTGGGAACCCTCGTCCGGCAGCACTTCGGAGTTCCCCCGGTCGGGCGACCGGCACGGGTCCCCGTACGTCCCGGGGAACCCGTGCTCAGTCTCGGATCAGCGCTTGACCTTCGCCGAACTGGGACGCACGAGCCTCGTGCCCGACCAGTCCTCGGCGACGGTGATGTTGGACGTCTGGGACAGCCCAGCGGTCGGCACCGCCTCGGCGATCTCACTCGGCTCGACGTGTCCAGGGCGTCCGGTCTTGGGCGTCAGCACCCACACCACGCCGTTCTCGGCCAGCGGCCCGGTCGCGTTGATCAGGTCGTCGACCAGATCCCCGTCCCCGTCCCGCCACCACAACAGGACCACGTCCACGACATCGTCGGCCTCATCGTCGAGGAGATCGCTGCCGATCCGCTCCTCGATGGCGGCACGAACGTCGTCGTCAACGTCCTCGTCCCAGCCGATCTCCTGAACTGCCTGGCCCGGTGCAATCCCGAGCTTGTCGGCGACACCGCCCTTGTCGGCGTCTCCCGCGGCGACCACGGCTTCCACTCCTCCAACTACGCAAGAGCGGCAGTCGACTCGACTGCCGCGCGATGTATCAACACCTGTCGCGGCTAGCGAACACTGATAGACGGCCTCCGCGCAACCGTTGACCTCATGACACGCCGCAATCCGACCCCCCTGAACTGTCACCCGACAGGATGACGCACACTGAACACACCTCATACCGCGCGCGCGAGGGACACGATCCAGAACTACTGGTCGGTAGGGGGTCCTCTGGGGTGTCCCACGGGCGCCGATGAGGAATCATGGACAGGTAGACCGCCTGAACCCGCAGTGAACGCCGGCAGCAGCCGGCAGCAACCCTGGCGAGGAGAACCCTTGGCCCCGCAGAACAACGGCACCGCCCCCGAACGGGTGCGCGTCATCCGTGACGGCCTCGCCGCACACCTGCCGGACATCGATCCGGACGAGACGGCGGAGTGGCTGGAGTCGTTCGACGCCGCGCTCAAGGGTGGCGGCCAGCAGCGTGCCCGTTATCTCATGCTCCGACTCCTCGAGAAGGCCCGCGAGGGTGGCGTCGGCATCCCGTCCCTGACCAGCACGGACTACGTGAACACCATCCCCACCGAGCGGGAGCCGTGGTTCCCCGGTGACGAGGAGGTCGAGCGCCGGTACCGGGCGTGGATCCGCTGGAACGCGGCCATGACGGTGCACCGCGCGCAGCGACCCGGTGTCGGTGTCGGTGGTCACATCTCGACCTACGCGTCCTCGGCGAGCCTCTACGAGGTCGGTTTCAACCACTTCTTCCGCGGCAAGGACCACCCCGGCGGCGGCGACCAGGTCTTCATCCAGGGCCACGCCTCCCCCGGCGTCTACGCCCGCGCGTTCCTCGAGGGGCGGCTGAGCGAGGACCAGCTCGACGGGTTCCGCCAGGAGTACTCGCACGGCGGGCTCGGCAAGGGCCTGCCGTCCTACCCGCACCCGCGGCTGATGCCGGGCTTCTGGGAGTTCCCGACGGTGTCCATGGGCCTCGGCCCGATGAACGCGATCTACCAGGCGCGGTTCAACCGCTACCTGCACGACCGCGGTTTCAAGGACACGTCCGACCAGCGCGTGTGGGCGTTCCTCGGCGACGGCGAGATGGACGAGCCGGAGTCGCGCGGCCTGCTGCAGCTGGCGGCGAACGAGCAGCTGGACAACCTGACGTTCGTGGTCAACTGCAACCTGCAGCGCCTCGACGGCCCGGTGCGCGGCAACGGCAAGATCATCCAGGAGCTGGAGTCGTTCTTCCGCGGCGCGGGCTGGAACGTCATCAAGGTCGTCTGGGGCCGCGAGTGGGACTCGCTGCTGCACGCCGACCGCGACGGCGCGCTGGTGAACCTGATGAACACCACGCCCGACGGCGACTACCAGACCTACAAGGCGAACGACGGCGCCTACGTGAAGGAGCACTTCTTCGGCCGCGACCCGCGGACGAAGGAGCTTGTCGCGCCGCTGAGCGACGACGACGTCTGGAACCTCAAGCGCGGCGGCCACGACTACCGCAAGGTGTACGCGGCGTACAAGGCGGCCACCGAGCACCACGGCCAGCCGACGGTCATCCTCGCCAAGACCATCAAGGGCTACGGCCTGGGCCCGCACTTCGCGGCGCGCAACGCCACGCACCAGATGAAGAAGATGACCCTGGAGGACCTGAAGCTGTTCCGCGACAGCCTCCGGATCCCGATCACCGACGAGCAGCTGGAGAAGGACCCCTACCTGCCGCCGTACTACCACCCCGGCCCGGACTCCCCGGAGATCCAGTACCTGCTGGAGCGGCGCAAGCAGCTCGGCGGCTACGTACCGGAGCGGCGCAACACGGCCAAGGCCCTGAAGCTGCCCGAGGACAAGGTCTACGACGTCCTCAAGCGGGGCTCCGGCAAGCAGCAGGTCGCCACGACCATGGCGTTCGTGCGGCTCGTGCGCGACCTCGCGAAGGACCCGGAGATCGGCAACCGGATCGTGCCGATCATCCCGGACGAGGCGCGGACGTTCGGCATGGACTCGATGTTCCCGTCGCAGAAGATCTACAACCCCAACGGGCAGATGTACACCTCCGTGGACGCCGAGCTGATGCTGGCGTACAAGGAGTCCGAACAGGGCCAGATCCTGCACGAGGGCATCAACGAGGCCGGGTCGACGGCGTCCTTCACGGCGGTGGGCACGTCCTACGCCACGCAGGGCGAGCCGATGATCCCGATCTACATCTTCTACTCGATGTTCGGGTTCCAGCGCACCGGTGACGGCCTGTGGGCCGCGGCGGACCAGATGGCGCGCGGCTTCGTGCTCGGCGCCACCGCGGGCCGCACGACGCTGACCGGTGAGGGCCTCCAGCACGCGGACGGCCACTCGCTGCTGCTGGCGCACACGAACCCCGCCGTCGTGTCCTACGACCCCGCGTGGTCGTTCGAGGTGGGCCACATCGTGCGCGACGGCCTGCGGAGGATGTACGGCGAGAACGCCGAGAACATCTTCTACTACATGACCGTCTACAACGAGCCGTACCGGCAGCCCGCGGAGCCGGAGGGCCTCGACGTCGAGGGCCTGCTGCGCGGCCTGTACCGCTACCAGGTGTCGCCGGGCCAGGACGGCCCGCACGCGCAGCTCCTGGCGTCCGGTGTGGCGATGCCGTGGGCGATCGACGCCCAGCGGATCCTCGCCGAGGAGTGGGGGGTGCGGGCCGACGTGTGGTCCGCGACCTCGTACTCGGAGCTGCGCCGCGAGGCCGTGGAGGTCGAGCGGGAGAACCTGCTGCACCCGGAGAACGAGCCCCGCGTCCCGTACGTGACGAAGGTGCTCTCCGAGTCCACGGGTCCCGTCGTCGCGGTGTCGGACTGGATGAAGGCCGTCCCGGACCTCATCCGGCCGTACGTGCCGACGGACATGCACACGCTGGGCACGGACGGGTTCGGCTTCTCCGACACCCGCCCGGCCGCGCGCAGGCACTTCCTGGTCGACACCGAGTCGATCGTCGTCGCCACGCTGGCCGCGTTGGCCAAGCGGGGCGAGATCGACCCGGCGCTGGTCGTGAAGGCCGCGCAGCAGTACCGGATCGACGACGTCGGCGCGGCGGGCCCCTCCACGGGCGACGCCGGGCTGGCCTAGGCACCGAGGTCCACGAGGGGAGTCCCGTTCGCGGGGCTCCCCTCGTGGCGCGTCAGGCGGCCGCCTCGACGGCGGTGCGCTTGGCGGCGCGGTTCCAGTCGAGCCAGCCGCGGATGACCAGGACGGCGAACACGGTGTAGATCAGGGCGCTGAAGTAGAGACCGGACTGGATCTGCAGGGGCACGCCGATGGCGTCGACGACGAGCCAGACGATCCAGAACTCGACGAGGCCGAGCCCTTGGAGGGCGAAGGCGAGGACGGTGCCGACGAAGATAGCGGCGTCCGGCCACGGGGCCCACGAGGCGTGCAGGGCGTCCAGCGCCAGGGCGAACGCGGTGGTGCCGACGACGAAGGCTGCGGCGACGGCGAGGCGTTCGCGGGTCGAGCCCTTGCGGACGACGACGCCGAACACGGGGTCGCGCCTGCGCAGCCAGGCGTACCAGCCGTAGAACGCGATGAGGCCGACGACGACCTGCCTGATCGCGAGACCGCCGAGGTGGGCGGACAGGTAGACGGTGAACAGCAGCGCGACCGACGCCAGCTGCACCGGCCACGTCCAGAGGGACCTCCGCTGCGCCAGGAACACCACGGCCAGGGCGAACAGCTGGCCGAAGAACTCCGCGTAGGCGATCTTCTGCCCCAGAACGGTGAAACCCTGCTCCAGCAACACGTGCACCGCGTCCTCCACATCCCCAGGGCGGTCCGGGGGCGTGGCGCGTCACCGGTGCGGCGGGCATGCCGGACACCGGTGGCGTGCGCGCCTCTCATCCGGACTCTCACCGTCGGCCCCGGAGTTCCACCGGGTCAACCGCGGGCCGTGGGGCACGCGGGTCGTGGGCTGTCACCACCGGTTCGGACTTCCACCGACCCCGGAACGCACGTCTTCCACTTGCCAGAACATCGTCGCGCGGACGGGCTGTTCCGTCAGCGTTTGTGACGTGCGGCACTCGTCCGGAGTACATCGGCGGTTCACCTCGCCCCGCTGGCTTCCGGCCATGGTCACCACCTCGCGAGCCCTGTTCGCCGTCCCCCTCCTGCTGCTGGTGCCGGCGCCACCCGCCGACGCGGCGGCTCCGGAGGTCGTCGTCCCGGTCGCGCAGACCCGCGCCTTCGTCGACGACCCGTCCGGCACCCCGGCGAACGCCGACGCAGACGACCCCGCCGTCTGGGTGCACCCGACGCGGCCGGAGCGCACGGTCGTGCTCGGCACCCTCAAGGAGGGCGGGCTGGCCGCGTTCGACCTCCGAGGTCGCACCCTGGACACCTACCCGGCGCCCGCCGCGCCCGCGCCGGGGGCGAAACCGGGGCGGTACAACAACGTCGACGTGCTCGGCGGCGTCCGGGTCGGCGGTCGGGTGCGGGACCTGGCGTTCGTGAGCGACCGGGGCCGCGACCGGATCCGGGTGTACGAGGTCGACGGCCGCGGCTCGGCGGCGGGCTCGCGGGTGCTCGCCGACGTGACGGACCCCGGCGCGCGGCCGGTGTTCTCCGCCTCCGAGGCGGAGGTGGACGACCAGCGCAACGCCTACGGGCTGGCGGCGGGCGTCGACCGGCGCACCGGCGCACCGCTGGTCCTGGCCAGCCGCCGCGGCGAGAGCCGGATCGCGCTGCTGCGCGTCGTGCCCGGCCCCGCCGGGTCGGTGGGCAACGAGGTCGTGTCCACTGTGGACCTGCCGACGGGTTTCGTCATGCCGGACGGCTCGACGTGGACCCCGTGCGAGGACCCCGGCGACCGGCCGCAGGCCGAGGGGATGGTGGTCGACTCCCTCCACGGCGTCGCGTACGCGGCGCAGGAGGACGTCGGGATCTGGCGGATCCCGGTCCGCGCCGACGGTTTCGGGTCCCCCGAACTGATGGACGAGGTTCGCTCTTTCGGGGCACCCCAACGGTATGACGAGGCGGCCGAGGAATGCGTCACGGACGGGCCGGACCCCGGTTTCGGCGGCAGGTGGCTGAGCGCGGACGCCGAGGGCCTGACGATCGCGGAGGGCCCGGACGGCGGCGGCGAGCTGGTCGCCTCCAGCCAGGGCGACTCGCGGTTCGTGCGCTACGAGCGCACCGGGCGGCACCGCGTGCTGGGCGACTTCGTCGTGGGCGCGGGCCGCGGGCTGGACCCGGTGGAGCACTCCGACGGCGCGCAGGTCGTCACGGCCGATCTCGGCCGCGGCTTCCGCGAGGGCATGCTGGTGCTCCACGACGGCGAGCGCGAGCCCACGGCGGGCGACCTGGCGACGACCGGTTTCCCCTACGTCCGCTGGGGCGAGGTCATCCGCTGATGGACACGGGTGATCTTGGGCGGGCTTTTACCCGAACGGGTGCCTACATGTCGGATTCCGGCCTACCCGTGATCAGAGCGTTGCCAAACAGCGACCTTTGAATCTACGGACGTTGCTACGGTCCCCTGCGGTGTCACCCACAAGGGTGACTTGTTTGCATTTCGCGTTGCGTGACTTCGCAAGAAACCAGAGCGGGAGACCACATGCCAGGCAGAGTTCTCGGTGCGATCACGGTGACCGCGACGGCTGGTCTGACCTTGTTGGCACTGGCGATCCCGGCTTCCGCGCACACGCCCACCTCGAAGGCCGAGTGCGTCGCGGACAAGGCCGTGGTGAGCGTGAAACTCGCGTCCTACGCCCGCAACGGCAACACCGTCGTGGTCAAGGACGGCGAGACCGAACTGGTCAACACCTCGTTCGGCGACAACTACGAGAAGTCCTGGACGCGTGCCGGCGACGTCGCCCACACCTTCACCATCGCCGTGAAGGCCTCGGACGGCAACCAGTACAACTACTCCAAGACGCTCAAGGTCGAGGCGTGCGTGAAGCCCACCGCGCCGAGCACGACCACGACCGTCTCGAAGCCCAGCACGCCGGCGGAGAGCACCCCGCCGTCCACCGAGGTGACCACCAGCACGACGGAGTCGTCCTCGGAGACCGTGCCCGTGACGTCCACCACCCCGGTCGGGAGCGGTGGCGGTGAGGGTGAGGCCACTCCGCCGCTGGCCTCCACCGGTGCTTCGCCCGGCTGGCTGCTGCTGTCGGGCCTCGGCCTCGTCGGCGCGGGTGCCGCGGCGCTGGTCGTGGTGCGCCGCAAGCGCGCCGCCTAGTTCCACCGCACGACCCCGTCAGGGCGTCCCCGCACTCGCGGGGACGCCCTGACGGCTTTCCTGTGCGCACAACGCCACGAGGGCCGTCCCCCGCGAAGCGGGACGGCCCTCGTGGCATCGCCGGGGAGCTACTCGCCGGGCGTGATGGGCATGCCCGCGGGCGGCGTCGGGGCGTCCGACGCCATCTGCTGCGCGGTCGCGTGGCGACGCGCGCCCGCCGAGACCGGCTCCTGCGAGCGGCGCGGCGCGGGGGCGGTGCGGGCCGCCTCGTCCTGCACGCGGGTCAGCCAGCCCTCCCAGCGCTGCTGCATGGGGCGGACCAGGCCGCCGCCGACGCCGATGATGACGACACCGGCCACCGTGGCGAGCACGGCGATCAGCACCGGCATGGTCACCGAGACGGCGATGCCGAGCTGGTTGAGGGCCGCGATGACGCCCAGCGCCATGATGAAGCCGTAGGCAGCCGTGCCGAGCATCCGGGTGTACGAACGGCCGCCCAGGGCGCCGGTCACCAGGCCGCGGACGGCCTTGCCGATCGCCGAGGCGACGAGCACCAGCACCAGCGCGACCACGATGCGCGGCAGGTAGGCGATCACGTCGTTGAGCAGCTCGCTCACCGCGTTGCCGGTGCCGAACACGCCGAACGCCATCTGCAGCGCGATCAGCAGCACGAAGTAGTAGACGAGCTTGACGATGAGACCGGACGCGTCCACGGGCGACTGCGCCGTCATCGCGCCGAGGCCGGACCTCTCGACCAGGCGGTCGAAGCCGACGCGCTTCAGCAGGAAGCCGACCGCCTTCGACAGCGCCTTGGCGATGAACCAACCGACCACCATGACGAGCGCGAAGCCGAGCAGCTTCGGCACGAACGTGGCGATCATGGCCCAGGCCTGTCCAAGACCTTCGGTGATCTGGGAACCCACGACGCCCTCCTAACTTTCTTCGTAGCTTGTCGACTGACCGGGAAATGGTTTCCCGAACGTTGACCACCCGGCAATTCGGCGCACGAGCACGAAAGGGTGACCGATTGGCGTTTCCCGCGGACTCCGTTCACAGTGGACGGACCGGTGGGGACCGGGGAGAGGGAACCGCCCGGCGCAGCAGCTCGCGCCGGGCGGTTTTCGTCAACGGGCCAGTCGCTCGGCGAGCCCCGCGGTGTCCAGGAAGGAGCCGGCCGGGCGGGTCGACGGCCGCGCCGGGTCGGGCCGGGGGTCGCCGGGGCAGGTCGAGGAGCTCGGCGGCAGCACCCCGTCGACCAGGTAGTGGTCGACCACCGCGTCCACGCAGGCGTTGCCGCTGTTGTAGACGCCGTGCTTGCCCTCGTCCAGCACGGTGAGCAGGTTGTCGCCCAGCCTGCTCGCCATCGCGGGCCCGCCCTCGTACTGGGTCTGCGTGTCGCCCTCGGCCTGCACGACCAGGCCCACCGGGTAGCCGTCGCGCTTGAGCGGGACCATCGGTCCGGGCGGGGTGAACGAGCGGAAGGTGCACGCGGTCGGGGCGGCGCGCAGCACGCCGAAGCCGTAGGGGTAGCGGTCGCGGAACACCCGCATGTCCTCGTAGTAGGTCTCCAGGTCGCGCGGCCAGTCGGCCTCGCAGGTGATCGTGGTGAAGACGCCGGACTTGAGCTCCCCCTTGGCGGAGGCGGCGAACCTGGCGCTCTGCTCGGCGGCGGCCTGCGGCGTGGTGCCCGCGCCGCCGTTCAGCCCGCCGACCACACCCGCCAGGTCGGTCCACAGTGGACGGTAGCGGGAGCCGACGCCCACGGCGGCGTCGAACTCGCTGCGGGTGTGCGCGCCGACCGGGTCGAGCGCCAGCCTCGCCGACGTCCGCTCGATGGTGGCCAGCACCTCGGGGCCGCTGCGGCCGAGCCCGAACACGTCGTCGTGCTCCGCGGCCCACTCCGACCACAGCTCGACGTTGCGCCGGGTGGCGACGGCCTGCCCCTTGGCCTGCTGGCGCCACAGCCACTCCGGGTGCACCGAGGAGTCCAGGACGCTGCGGTCGAGCCGGTAGGGGAACAGCGACCCGTACACGGCGCCGAGGTAGGTGCCGTAGGAGTAGCCGAGGTAGCTGATCCGGGGCTCGCCGAGCACCTCGCGGATCACGTCCAGGTCCCGCGCTGTGTTGGCGGTGTTGACGAACCGCCGGATGCCGCCCGCCGAGGCCTGGCACGCGTCCTCGGCGGCCCGCGCCTCCGCCGTCCACTTCGCGAACTCCGAGTCCGGCGGCCGCGAGTCGGTCGTGGTGATCTCCGGCACCGCCCGGCAGGTGAGCGCGGTCGAGCCGCCGACGCCCCGCGGATCGAACCCGATCAGGTCATAGGACTTGGCCAGCGCGGTCGTGGAGAGGAAGGCGGGCATCCGCAGTCCGGACCCTCCGGGACCGCCGGGGTTGGCCACCAGGACACCGCGCCGCAGCTCGGTCGCCTTGCGCCTGCTGACCGCGAGCGAGATCCGGTCGAGGCCGGGGTCGGCGTAGTCCAGCGGCACGACGACCGAGGCGCACTCCAGGTCGCCCTGGCACGGCGCCCAGGTGAGCGTCTGGTTGTGGAACTCCGCCAACGGGTCCGGCGGTGTTGTCCGGGCCGACACCGCCGGCGACGAGGTCGCGAGGACCACGAGCACCGCAAGACCCACTGGGACAAGCCTTCGCAAGACCGGACCTCCCGTTGATGAGCGCACCGGTAGGAAGGTAGGGCGCCGCGCCCCGGTCCGAGCGCTTCTGTCACCCGTTGCGGTGATCTCCTGACCGGACGTGCGATCGTTGTCGGTATGACCAGCTCAGCCGGTGCTGAGGGGCAGCAGGCCTGGCCCGAGCTGTCCCGCACGACGTTGCGCGACCTCGAACGCGCGTCGGGCGACCTGGCCGCGTCCAGCGTGTCGGAGATGGAGCGCAGGCTGCCGTGGTTCCGGCGGATGCCCGCCGACCAGCGCGCGAGCGTGCTGCTGCTCATCCAGAACGGGGTCGCCGGGTTCGTGTCCTGGCTGGACGACCCGCGCCAGGCCATCCGGCTGACCGCGGAGGCGTTCCGGTCCGCGCCCAAGGACATCTCGCGCTGGGTCAGCCTGCGGCAGACCGTGGAGCTGGTGCGGATCGCGCTGGAGCTCTTCGAGCAGCAGCTGCCCAGGCTCGCGGCCGACGACGCCGAACGGGCGCGGCTCACCGAGGGCGTGCTGCGCTACGGGCGCGAGATCGCCTTCTCCGCGGCCACGTCGTACGCGGCCGCCGCCGAGGCGCGCGGCGCGTGGGACGCCCGGCTGGAGGCCCTCGTCGTCGACGGGATCGTGCGCGGGGACGCCGAGGAGTCGCTGCTGTCCCGCGCGGCCGCGCTCGGCTGGGACCCGGCCGCGGAGGCGACCGTGCTGGTCGGCAACCCGCCGTCGGACGACCCGCCCGCGGTCGTCTACGAGGTGCGCAGCCGGGCCGCGCGCAGCGCCCGGCCGGTGCTGCTGAGCGTGCAGGGCTCGCGGTTGGTCGTGGTGCTGGGCGGCGAGACCGACGACGGCGACGTGCTGGGCAAGATCGCCGAGGCGTTCGGCGACGGCGCGGTGGTCGCCGGGCCGACGGTGGCCAGCCTCGCCGAGGCGCACCGCAGCGCCAGCGACGCGCTGTCCGGGCTGCGCGCGGTCGTCGGCTGGCCCACCGCGCCCAGGCCCGTGCGGTCGCTCGACCTGCTGCCGGAACGGGCGCTCGCGGGCGACCCGGAGGCCGAGTGGCAGCTCGTCGACCGGATCGCCAGGCCGCTGGAGGAGGCCAGCGGGTCGCTGCTGGAGACCGTGGACACGTTCCTGGAGGTCGGCGGGGTCCTGGAGACGTGCGCGCGGAAGCTGTTCGTGCACCCGAACACCGTGCGCTACCGGCTGCGCCGGGTCACCGAGCTCACCGGGCGCAACGCCCACGACGCGCGCGACGCCCTCGTGCTGCGGATCGCGCTGTCGGTCGGGCGGCTGGCGAAGGCGCGCGGTCTGTGGTGATGTGCCGCCGAATGTCGCTTTGCGCCCGTCGGATGTGACCGACACCGCACCGGTTGGTGGGTGACACAGGTCGCTCTGTACAACACGTGCTGACGTTCTTCGGACATGTCGCGGCAATTTTTGTGGAAACCCTACAACTACGCACCCTGGACTTCGTCGACAACGGCATCACTGCGGACGCCCGCGACCGTGTTCAGTTGCACTGTGATCGCACTCCTCGCCCCCGGACAGGGTTCGCAGACTCCCGGCATGCTCGCCCCGTGGCTCGAGCTCGACGGGGCGCGGCAGCGGGTCGACGCCTGGGCCGAGGCCACGGGCCTGGACCTGGTCCGCCTGGGCACGACCGCCGAGGCCGAGGAGATCAAGGACACCTCGATCACCCAGCCGCTCGTCGTGGCGCTGGCGCTGCTCGCGTTCGAGGAGCTGCGCCGGCGGGTCGAGCTGCCGTCGGACACCATCATCGGCGGGCACTCCGTCGGCGAGCTGGCCGCCGCCGCGATGGCCGGTGTGCTCAGCGCCGACGACGCCGTGGCGCTGGCCGCCGTGCGCGGGGCCGAGATGGCCGCCGCGTGCGCGCTGCACCCGACCGGCATGGCCGCCGTGCTCGGCGGCGACGAGGCCGAGGTGCTGGCCCGCCTCGCCGAGCTGGAGCTCACGCCCGCCAACCGCAACGGCGCGGGCCAGATCGTCGCCGCGGGCCCGCTGGACGCGCTCGACAAGCTGGTCGAGTCGCCCCCCGGCACCGCGAAGATCCGCAAGCTGCAGGTCGCGGGCGCGTTCCACACCGCCTTCATGGCCCCGGCCGAGGAAGCGCTGCGCACCCGCGCGGCGGACGTCGTCGCGAACGACCCCGCCCTGCCGCTGCTCTCCAACGCCGATGGCACGATCGTCACCGACGGCGCGGACGTGCTGCGCCGGTTGATCTCCCAGGTGACCCGCCCCGTGCGGTGGGACACCTGCCAGGCCACCCTGGCCGGGCACGCCGTGCACGCGGTCGTCGAACTGCCTCCCGCGGGCGCGCTGACGGGTCTGGCCAAGCGAGAGTTGAAGGGCACCCCCACCTTGGCTTTGAAGACTCCGGAGCACCTCGACAAGGTCGCCGAGCTCCTGGCCACCGCGGAGGCCGGTCGATGACCTCCATCAAGCTCCCGGCGGCGCTGTCCGGGACGCGCATCCTCGGCATCGGGAGCTACCAGCCCGAGACGATCGTCACCAACCACGACCTCGCGAAGGTCATGGAGACGTCGGACGAGTGGATCCGCGACCGCGTAGGCATCGTGAGCCGCCGGTTCGCGGGCAAGGACGAGAAGCTGACCGACATGGCCGTGGAGGCGGGCGCGAAGGCGATCGCCGACTCCGGCCTCACCCCCGGCGACGTCGACGCCGTGATCGTCGCGACCTGCACCATGCCGTCGCCGATCCCGAACGCCGCGGCGCAGGTCGCCGAGCGCATCGGCGTGACCGCCGCGCCCGCGTTCGACGTGAACGCCGCGTGCGCCGGCTTCTGCTACGCCCTGGCGACCGCGTCGGACATGGTCCGCTCGGGCAGCTCCCGCAACGTGCTGGTGATCGGCGCCGAGAAGCTCACCGACTGGGTGGACCCGACGGACCGCTCCACCGCGATCATCTTCGCCGACGCGGCGGGCGCCGTCGTGGTCGGTCCCGGCGACGAGCCGAGCATCGGCCCGGTCGCCTGGGGCAGCGCGGGCGAGCTGGCGGACACCATCGCCATCGCCGACCGCAACTCCTCGATCCACCAGGAGGGCCAGGCGGTCTTCCGCTGGGCGACCACCCAGATCGCCCCCGTGGCGATCCGCGCGGTCGAGCTGGCGGGCGTCGAGCTGTCCGACGTGGACGTGTTCGTGCCGCACCAGGCGAACCTGCGGATCGTCGAGGCGATCGCGAAGCGGTTGCGCAGCAAGGGTGCGCGTGAGGACATGGTCATCGCGCGTGACATCGTGGAGTCCGGCAACACGTCCTCCGCCTCGATCCCGATGGCGCTCGACCACATGCGGGCGGCAGGCGAGATCTCCAGCGGGGACGTGGTGCTGCTCATGGGCTTCGGAGCGGGCCTGTCCTACGCGGGACAGGTCGTCCGGTGTCCGTGAGCGGACCACCCATCAGTGCCCCGGCGGGACGGGACTGCCGTCCCCGCCGTCCACAGCAAGAAGGAAGGGACTTTCAGTGAGCAACGAGGACATCCAGAAGGGGCTTGCCGAGATCGTCGAAGAGGTCGCCGGTGTCGCAGCCGACGACGTGACGGTCGAGAAGTCCTTTGTGGACGACCTGGACATCGACTCGCTGTCCATGGTGGAGATCGCCGTGCAGGCCGAGGACAAGTTCGGCGTGAAGATCCCGGACGACGAGCTGGCCAACCTCAAGACCGTGGGCGATGCGGTGACCTACATCGCTAGCAAGGCATGACCACAAATCACGACGTCGTCGTCACCGGGCTGGGTGCAACCACCCCGCTCGGTGGCGATGTCGCCACCACCTGGGACGCGCTGCTCGCCGGTCGCAGCGGCGTGTCGACCAACAACATGGACTGGGTCGAGCGCTTCGACCTGCCGGTGCGGATCGCCGCGCAGCTCGCGGTCGACCCCACCGAGGTGCTTCCCAGGGTCGAGGCCCGCAGGCTGGACCGCAGCGAGCAGGTGGCGATGATCGCCGCCCGCGAAGCGTGGAAGGACGCGGGCCACAGCGACGACACCGTCGACAAGGACCGCCTGGCGGTCATCGTCGGCACCGGCATCGGCGGCGCCATGACGCTGCTGAACCAGGACGACCTGCTCGAGGAGCACGGCCTGCGCAAGGTCTCGCCCCTCACCGTGCCGATGCTGATGCCGAACGGCCCGGCCGCGCACGTGGGCCTGGAGTTCAAGGCCCGCGCCGGGGTGCACGCCCCGGTGTCGGCCTGCGCGTCGGGCGCCGAGGCGCTCGCGTGGGCGTGGCGGATGATCCGCACCGGTGAGGCCGACGTCGTGGTGGCCGGAGGCGCGGAAGCGTGCATCTGCGCCATCCCGGTGGCCGGGTTCTCGCAGGCGCGCACGATGAGCACCCGCAACGACGAGCCGGAGAAGGCCTCGCGGCCCTTCGACACCGGCCGCGACGGGTTCGTCCTCGGCGAAGGCGCCGGGATCATGGTGCTGGAGCGCGCGGACTTCGCCGCCGCCCGCGGCGCCAAGGTCTACGGACGGCTCGCCGGCATCGGCACCAGCTCCGACGGCTACCACATCACCGCCCCCGACCCCGAGGGCACCGGACAGGCACGGGCGATCAGCGCGGCCCTGCGGACCGCGGGCCTCGACCCGAGCGACGTCGGCCACGTCAACTGCCACGCCACGTCCACCCCGGTGGGCGACGTCGCGGAGACGGTCGCCATCCGCAAGGCCATCGGCGACCACCCGGTGCTGAACGCCCCCAAGGGCGCGCTCGGCCACCTGCTGGGCGCGGCCGGGGCCGTGGAGGGGATCGTCACGCTGCTGTCGATCAGGGACGGCGTGATCCCGCAGACGCTGAACCTGGACAACCTGGATCCGGCGGTGGAGCTGGACGTGGTGGCGGGAGAGCCCCGGAAGGTGAAGCTGGAGGCGGCGGTGAACGACGCTTTCGGGTTCGGTGGTCACAACGTGGCGTTGGCGTTCACGCCTGCGTAGGTGGGTTGGGTTTTGGGTTTGAGTTTCGGGTAGTGCGGTCCGGGAGCCCGGTCGTGCGCTGGTCTGTTCTTGGGGTGCGTCGGGTGGCGTGGTCCGGGGGTGGGGTGGCGTGGGGCCGGGTTTTTGGTGTTCTGGGGGTGCCGCTGTGGGCTCGCCCGGTATGGGTGGCTCGGTGGGGCTCACCCGGTGTCGCTACCGCGGACTCCGGGGTATCGCTACAGCTGTCTCCGGGTGCGGTCGGCTTGACTTGGGGCCCCTTTTTTGGGCTTCGTCGGGCGAAAAAGGGCAGGTGGTAGAGCCTGCCCGCCGACCAATTTTAAGCCCAAAAACCCCAAGTCAAGCCGACCGCACGAGCGGACGAGCATGCTCGCTTCCAGCGTCGTCGGG
The DNA here is from genome assembly GCF_003002815.1 of Umezawaea tangerina. Lineage (GTDB taxonomy): Bacteria > Actinomycetota > Actinomycetes > Mycobacteriales > Pseudonocardiaceae > Umezawaea > Umezawaea tangerina. Next base: position 126,176 of record NZ_PVTF01000018.1, read on the forward strand.
GGCTTGTGGGTTGGTCCAGCGTCGCTGGTAGGGCGGCTTATCGCTTCCAGCATTTGTTGGGTGGGTTGCTCGCTTCCAGCGTCGTCAGGTAGCTGGCTCGCTGCTTCCAGCGTCGTTGGGTGGATTGTGTGCGGCTTCCGCGCTCCACCCCTCCGCGCTCCACCCCTCCGCGCTCCACCCCTCCGCGCTCCACCCCTCCGCGCTCCACCCCTCCGCCTTCCCCCTTCGCGCCGTGGCCTGTCAGCAGGCTTCGAACTGGGGGGTGTAGCCCTCGGGGCCGGTGTCTACGCGGAGGCTGTCGTCTTCGTTGCGCAAGGGGTAGACGACGTGCCAGCGGATGCAGTCCTCGGGGAGTTCGACGGGGGCCTTGGTGGGGTCTTGGACGCTGATGAAGCTGATCATGACGCGCAGGCGGTCGGTCGAGGCGGCTTCGATGCGTTGGACCATGACGGTGCCGTCGGTGGTGGAGTCGTAGTCGCGTTGCCACTTGGCCTCGGTGAAGGGACGGCTGAAGTCCTTGGTGACGACGGTGCGCCAGGTCTGGAAGTCGCGGGAGTTGATGGCGTCGAAGTAGCGCTGGAGCACCTCCTTGACGCGGGTGCCGTCGGGGTGGAACGAGGCGTCGACGCTGAGGGTGACGGCGGGGTCGCCGGGCTGGTTGGAGCGCGGGACGGAGCTCGACGTGGAGCTGGTGGACGGGGCGGTGCCGGAGGCGCCGGGACTCGCGGGGCGCTGGTAGAGGTCGCGGGCGAGGAAGCCGCCCGCGACGGACGCGGCGGCCACCAGGACAGCGGTCGGCAGGACCCAGCGGGCGCGGGGGCGCCGGTGCTCGTCGGTCGTCACGTTTCGAGCGTGCCACAACCAGCAGGTGCACCGGGAACCGGCTGTGCGCTACCGGGTGACACGGATGAGACTTTTATTCCACTCGAACGTGTGACGAATGTGCACAATTGTTCTGCGATTATCGCGTGAGGAATCCTCATAACAACCGATCGGGGGACATTGATAATCCTATCGTGGCCATCGACAGGGTCGATGGCGTGACAAGTTCCCACGTTCGCGAGTTGCAGAGTGCGACATCGATCAGGAGTCGAACAGAACAGGCCGGCAGAGCGACCTGGGGAAATGCGGTTCCGTACCGCTGAATGGACAAACCCGGTGCGGCGGAAGGCCCCATTCGCGCGGTTGCCCCACCTGTCCGATGAGCACGCAGGGTGATGACCCCCAAAACGCGGGTCGTCATTCGAACGAGAAGCGGAAATACCGCTGGTAGAGCGGGGTACGGCTTTGTGAACTGACTAGTTCCGTTTAGTTGGGGCCGCCGTCGTTACGGGAGCGTTACACCCTGACAAACATCGCGATCGGGTGAATTCATTCGACAATGGTCGACAGCGCGTCGTAAATGCGAGGGTAGGTCACTGAATTCGGCCCCTCCAACGGTCCAAGACGCGTCGCCCGACTGGCGGATTGGATTCACTGTGCCAACTGTGCGGAAATATGCCGGTCCCGATAACGAGTTGGGAACATCCAAGGGAGGGAATTCCGGTGGATCTCCGCTATGAGGCTTACTGCTTCGCGGATCGTCACTTCTACGACGTCCAGAGCCATGCGGAAACCTCCGTCGACGATTTCTCCCGCGAGCTCCCCGAGCTCCCCGACGGCTGGTCGCAGGGCGAGAAGAACATCTGGCGGCACCTGCACCCCAAGGGTGCGGTGCTGGCGAAGCAGGGCTGGAAGATCCACGTGTCGGCGACGGTGGCGAACGCGGGTCGCGTCCTCAAGGCGACCTACGACTACTGCGTCGAGCACCGGATCTCCTTCAAGTACCTGCGCACCCAGTCGATCGTGCTGGCCCGCAACTCGAAGTACGCCCCCCGCGAGGCCAGCGGCAAGCTGGTCGCGATCTACCCGGCCGACGAGGTCGAGCTGGAGCGGATCCTGGTCGAGCTGTCCGAGCTGCTCGACGGCGAGGATGGCGCGTACATCCTCAGCGACCTCCGCTACGGCGCCGGTCCGCTCTACGTGCGCTACGGCGGGTTCGTCGAGCAGTGGCTGGAGCGGGACGGCAAGCAGGTGCTGGCGATCGAGGGCCCGGACGGCGAGCTCGTGCCGGACCAGCGCAAGCCGAACTTCTGGGTCCCCGAGTGGGTCGAGCTGCCCGCGTTCCTGGTGCCGCACCTGGCCGCCCGCAACGGCGGCGACCCGGACGAGTTCCCCTACGACGTGGTGCGCTCGCTGCACTTCTCCAACGGCGGCGGCGTGTACCTGGCGACCCGCAAGGCCGACGGCGCCGAGGTGGTGCTGAAGGAGGCCCGGCCGCACGCCGGGCTGGACCGCGACAACACCGACGCCGTGGTCCGGCTCGACCGCGAGTTCAAGATCCTGACCAGGCTGGACGGGATCCCCGGCGTGCCCCAGGTGTACGACCGCTTCACCGTGTGGGAGCACCACTTCCTGGCCATGGAGTACATGCCGGGCAGGCCGCTCGGGCAGTGGCTGGGCATGCACTACCCGTTGACGCACAACGGGGTCGGCGACGAGCGGATCACCGAGTACACGGCCCGCGCGCTCGCCGTGGTGGACCGGGTCGAGGCCACGGTCGAGGCGCTGCACCAGCGCGGTGTGGTCTTCGCCGACCTGCACTCCCTCAACATCCTGCTCGACGACGACGACAGCATGTCGCTGATCGACTTCGAGCTCTCCTTCCACCTCGACGCCCCCCGCAGGCCCACGCTCGGCGCGCCCGGCTTCCAGGCGCCGCCCGACCGCGAGGGCTTCGAGATCGACGAGTACCCGCTGGCCGCGCTGCGGCTGTGGCTGTTCCTGCCGCTCAACGAGGTGCTGGAGCTGGCACCGTCCCGGCTGCGGTCGCACCTCGACTTCATCCGGCGCCGGTTCGGCCTGTCCGAGGAGTACTGCGCTCGGATCGAGCGCGTCCTCACCCCCCGCGGCGAGGTGCCGCCCGCACCGGCCAGGACGTCGCTCGACGAGCGCGACCCGGACTGGCGTGCGGTGTGCCGGGACATCACGACCGCGATCCTGGCCAGCGCGACCCCGGAGCGGACCGACCGGCTGTTCCCCGGCGACATCGAGCAGTTCGAGGTCGGCGGCGCGTGCTTCGCCTACGGCGCGGCGGGTGTGCTGCACGCGCTGCACGTCAGCGGGCAGGGCCGGTTCCCCGAGTACGAGCAGTGGCTCCAGGACTCGGTGCGGCGCGACCCGCCGAAGCAGCCCGGTTTCTTCACCGGCGCGCACGGCATCGCCTACGTGCTGGAGGAGTTCGGCCACCAGGAGCTGGCGACCGACCTGGTCACCGAGTACGCGAAGACGCTGCCCGGCACGGTGGACCACGGGCTCGGCAGCGGGCTGTCGGGCGTGGGCCTCAACCTGCTGCACTTCGCGGACGTCCGGGAGGACGACGACTTCCTCGGCCAGGCCATCGGGATCGCCGACCGGCTGGGCTTGGAGCTCCAGCTCGCCGAGGGGCCCGGTCCCAAGGCGAAGGCCGGTCTGCTGCACGGCTGGTCGGGCCCGGCGCTGCTGTTCCTGCGGCTGTTCGAGCACAGCGGCGACCGCGGCTGGCTCGACCTGGCCGGGCAGGCGCTGGACCGCGACCTCGCGGAGTGCATGGTCGCCCTCGACGGCTCGACGCAGGTTCGCGACGGCGGTTACCGCACGCTGCCCTACGTCGAGGTCGGCGGCGCGGGCATCGCGCTGGTGCTCAACCAGTACGCCCGGCACGCACCCGACGCCGAGAGCGTCACCCGACTTCCCGACCTGCTGCGCGGCGCCGCGGGCGAGTTCGTGATCCACCCCGGCCTGGTGCTCGGCCGGATGGGTCTGCTCGCGACGTTGGCGCAGGCCGTGCGGCGACAGCCCGACCCGGTGTTCGAGCAGGCGATGCGACGACACCTGGCCGCGCTCGCGTGGCACGCCGTCCCCTACCGGGACGGGTTGGCGTTCCCCGGCATGCAGCTGCGGCGGCTGTCGATGGACCTCAACACCGGCGGTGCCGGTGTGCTGCTGGCGCTGGCCTCCGTGATGGACGGGGACGCCTCGGTGCTCCCGTTCCTCGGAGCCGCGCCCACCCCATAGACCCCCGGTCCCGAGTGGCCGGTGGAGCAGTAAACCCCGAGAAGTTCGCTGAATGAGGAGCAAGACAATGGGATTCATCCTCGACATGCAGGAGCTCGAGACCCCCGAGGCCCCGTCCAACGCCATGGCAAGCGGCCACGGCGGCGGCGGCAGCACGACGGCCTCCAGCGCGAGCCTGCTGCTGCCGTGCAGCCACTCCTCCGCGAGCCTGGTCCTCTGCTAGGTCTTCCCGCAGAGGTCGGGTGAGCGGCACAAGCGAAGTGTGCCGCTCACCCGGTGACACAAGGGTCCGACGGCAGCGACCGACCACGAATCGGTGCGGCTGCCGTCGGGCCCTTCTCCCATGATGCGCCCACCTCTCACCGGAGGGAACAGCGATGGCCCAACCGGGCGACGCGCTGCTGGTCGAAGCGGCCGACCACGACCGCCGTTGGCTGCTCCTCGTGCTCAACGCCGCGCTGGCCACGACCGCCGGGCTGGTGCTGCCCGCGGCGCTGGCGAACACCGTCGACATGGCGCTGGCGGGCAGGCTGGACCCCACGACCGTGCTGTGGCTGGTGTCGTTGGTGTCCGTGGAGGTCGTGGGCGACGCGATCGGCGTCGTCCTGGCCGCGGCGATCACCGCCAGGGTCACCGCCTGGCTGCGCCACCGGGTGTCCGCCCACCTGCTCGGGCTCGGCCACCCGTCCCCGTTCGCGGCGGGCGACGCGGTCAGCCGGGTGACCGGCGACTCCGCCATCGCGGGCGGCATCTCGGTGATCCTGATCGTGCTGGTCGTGACGGTCGTCAGCTCGGTCGGCGCGGTGGTCGCGCTGGCGCTGATGGACTGGCGGCTGGCCGCGGTGTTCCTGCTCAGCGTGCCGCTGGCGATGCTGCTGGTGCGCACCCACATGCGGCTCACCGCCGACGACGTGGCCACCTACCAGAACGTGTCGGGCGAGCTGTCCGCCCGGCTGCTCGACGCCGTGTCGGGCCTGCGCACGATCGCCGTGTCCGGCACCGCCGAGCAGGAGTCGCGCCGGGTGCTGCGGCCGCTGCCGACGCTCGCCGCGGCGGGCATCGGGATGTGGCGCACCCAGGCGAAGATGATCTGGCGGGCCGGGCTGCTGCTGCCCGCCGTGGAGCTGGCCGTGCTGACCGCCGCGGGTTTCGGCGTCGTCGCCGGTCGGCTGACCATCGGCGACCTGCTGGCGACGCTGGGGTACGTGGCGCTGGGCATGGGCGTGGTCGGCCAGCTGCCCGCGCTGACGACGTTCGCCAGGACCCGCGCGAGCGCGACCCGGCTGGTCGAGGTGCTCGACACCCCGCTCCCCCGCCGCGACGCGCCACCCGCCCCGGCGTCCGCGGGCGACCTGGAGCTGCACAACGTGACGGTCGAGGGCGCGCTGCGCGACGTGCACCTGCGGATCCCCGCGGGCACGTTCGTCGCGGTCGTCGGCCGGTCCGGCGCGGGGAAGTCCGCGCTGGCGGCCGTGATCGGCGGACTGTCCACTCCGGACACCGGTGAGGTGCGCCGCGACGGCGAGGTCGGCTACGCCTTCGAACGGCCCGCGCTGCTCGGCGCGACCGTCGGCGAGTCGATCCGCTACGGCGCCGACGCGGGCAAGCGGCGGGTGCGCGCGGCGTGCGTGGCCGCGCAGGTCCACGACGTGGTGGTGCGGCTGCCCCAGGGCTACGACACGCCCATGGCCGACACGCCGCTGTCCGGTGGTGAGGCGCAGCGCCTCGGCCTCGCGAGGGCCCTCGCGCGCGACCCCGACGTCCTCGTGCTCGACGACGCCACCGCCAGCCTGGACATGGTCACCGAGGCCTCCGTGGACAAGGCGATCGAGGCCGCCCTACCCGGTCGCACCAAGGTCGTCGTCACGCACCGCGCCGCCACCGCCCGCCGCGCCGACCTCGTGGTGTGGCTGGTGGACGGCGAGGTGCGCGCCACCGGTCCGCACGAGGCGCTGTGGCTTGACCCCGACTACCGGGCCGTGTTCACCGGGGGCGACGTCTGATGCACGCGTTCTCCGACAAAGGACTGTTGATCGAAGGATTGCTGGTTCGGGCCTACCGCCCCGGAGGCTGGATCTGATGGACGTGCTGCGGCTGTACTTCGGAGCGCTGGCCGGACAACGGCGGGGTGTGCTGGTCCTGCTCGGCTGGTCGGTGCTGGAGGGCGTGCCCGCCTTCCTGTCCGGACGGCTCGTGTCGCTGGCGGTCGACCGCGGGTTCGCCGTCGGGCAGCCGCTGGTCGGTGTCGGGTGGCTGCTGGTGTTCGCCGCCGTCGCGGTGCTCGGCGGGTTCGGGCTGCGCCAGGTGTTCCGGCACCTCGGCGCGGTGATCGAGCCGATGCGGGACGCGCTGGTGGGCGTGGTCGTGCGGGGTGTCCTGCACGACGGCGCGACGCACCGGCGGCAGCCCGACGCGAGCGCCGTCGCGCGGATCACCCGGCACGTCGAGGTGGTGCGCGACGCCACCGCGGGTGTGCTGGTGCAGGCCCGCGCGCTGCTGGTCACGACGACCGCGGCGCTGGTCGGGCTGGTGACCACGGTGGCGGACCTGGCGTGGCTGGTGGTGTCGCCGGTCGTGCTCGCGCTGGTGCTGTTCGGGCTCCTGCTGCCCTCGCTGGCCCGGCGGCAGCGCGAGCAGGTGATGTCCGACGAGCGGAGCGCGGAGGTCGCGGGCACGGTGCTCGTCGGCATCCGCGACGTCGTCGCCTGCGGTGCCGAGCAGGAGGCGGGCGACGAGGTGTCGGCCGCGATCGACCGGCAGGCGGACGCGTCCGTGCGGGTCGCGTGGGCGAACTCCCTGCGCGGGCTGGTGATCGCGGTCGGCGGGTTCGCGCCGTTGGCGCTGCTGGTGGTGGCCGCACCGGCGAAGGTGGCGTCCGGGCAGCTCACGGCCGGTGCGGTGCTGGGTGCCGTGGTGTACCTGAGCACCAGCGTGCAGCCCGCGCTGCGGCGGCTGGCCGACACCACGAGCACGGTGGTGCTGCGGTTGATGGTCGCGCTGCGCAGGCTCTCCGAAGCAGCGCCCGCCCCCGCTCCCCCGGCGGGTGACGAGGTGCCGACCGGGAACGCGGTGTCGCTGCGCGGGGTGACGTTCGGCTGGGGTGAGCACGCCGAGCCGGTCGTGCGCGACCTCGACCTGGACCTCGCGCCGGGCGACCACCTGGCCGTGGTGGGTCCGAGCGGGATCGGGAAGTCCACGCTGGCGGGCCTGCTGACCGGGCTGATGGCCCCGCGCGAGGGCACCGCGGCGCTGGGCGGGGTGCCCGTGCACCTGGTGCGGCCCGCGGTGCGGCACCGGCGGATCGCGTTGATCCCCCAGGAGACCTACCTTTTCACCGGGACCGTGCGGGAGAACCTCGCGCTGTTCACGCCGGACGCGACGGACGCCGAGCTGCTGGCGGCGGTCGACGCGGTGGGCGCGACCGACCTCGTCGCCGGGCTGGGCGGGCTGGACGGCGCCCTCGGCCACGCGGGCTCGGGGATGTCGGCGGGCGAGGCGCAGCTGCTCGCGGTGGCTCGGGTGTTCGCGTGCCCGGCCGAGATCGTGATCCTGGACGAGGCGACCTCGCACCTCGACCCGACGGCCGAGGCGAAAGTGGAACGGGCGTTCGCCGAACGCGGCGGCGTTCTCGTCGTGATCGCGCACCGGCTGTCCTCGGCGCTGCGGGCGAAGCGGGTGCTCGTGATGGACGGCGGTCCGGCGCTGGTGGGCGAGCACACCGATCTGGTCCGGACTTCACCCGCTTACGCGGAACTCATGCAGGCGTGGCTTCCGGCCGAAAGTGCGCGGCCTTCGTATTAGCGCCGCTAATTCCGAGGGGTGCTCATAAAATTCTCACGAACGCTCGACGGACGGGAACCCCCGCGATTCCACAATGCGGGGGCACCCGTCCGCGAAGTCTCAGCCGACACGGTGCAGCCACGTCACCGGCGCGCCGTCACCGGCACGGCGGAATGGCTCCAGCGCGTCATCCCACGCGGCGCCGAGCAGTTCGTCCACGCCGTGTGCGAAGGACTCGCCACCGCGGCTGCGCAAGGCGAGCGCGCGGAGCTGGTCCTCGGACACCATGATGTCGCCGTTGGCACTGGTCCTCGCGTGCCACAGGCCTAGCACGGGGGCAAAGCAAAAGCGCTCGCCGTCCACGCCGTCGCTCGGATCCTCCGTCACCTCGAATCGGAGCATCGGCCACGCCCGCAACGCGGACACGAGTTTACTGCCCGTCCCGACGTCGCCGGTCCAAGCGCATTCGGCGCGCAACTGCCCCGGCGCCGCGGGCTGTGCCGCCCACCGGAGGTCCACTCGCTCACCGAGGGTGCCCGAGATAGCCCACTCGACGTGCGGACAGACCGCAGACGGCGACGAGTGGACGTAGACCACGCCACTGGTGCTGCCACGGGTGCTCACAGCTGACCTCCGCTACTCGACGAGGGACGTCTTCCCCTACGACCTGTCGAAACGGACGATCAAGCGAATTCCCGCTGCGGCCATTCTGCCTGCTGTCGCAGCTGTCCGCCAGAAGAACCAGCGCGATCACCACCCTGGCGGCCCAGATACAGGACTTTTGACCCTAAAGTGCGTGCAGACGGCCCAAATCATGAACCGCTCGGGCAAAACCCGAGATCTCCGCGTGATCTTCGCGTGATCATCCGGCGACCGCGCCGCCGCGCCCCCTCCGGGCAGGTGCTTCACACGGACGGTAGTGCTTGCGCCCCAAGGAGTAGCGACTGCCGAGGCGCGCGCCGGTGACGACCGACACGGCGGTGGCGCGCCGCGAGCCTGGCGATCGGTCCGGTCCCAGCGCGACTACCGTGTCGCACCGTGTGGATGAGGGTGATCACGTGCGGTTGATCCGGCTGGGGGCGTCACCGTCGGACGTCGGCAAGGACGTGCGCGCGGCCCTGACCACCTGGGGTGTGGGGGACCACGTGCTCGGCGGCGTCGCGCTGCTGGGCGTCCAGCCCCCGGACAGCCCCCGTGCGGTCGAGGCCGTCGTGGTGCTGCCGCGCGGTGTCGTGGTCGTCGTGGGGGTGGACCTGCCCGACCCGGCGGTGCGGCTGGAGGCGCCGCTGACCGGGAAGTGGAAGATCGACGGCTGGCCGCTGAACCGGCCCGACGGCGAGGTGAGCCCGGCCGCCGAGGCGCTGGAGGCCGCGCTCGCGGTGGGCGCCCGGATCCAGGCGATGCGCGCCGAGCCGCTGCCGGTCACCACGGTCGTCGCGGTCGGGCCGTACGTCGGCCACGTGGACCAGCCGACCGCGGACCTCAACCGGGGCGTGCGGGTGCTGCACCCCAAGCCGACCTCGCTGCTGGCCGCCGTGCGCGAGCTCGCCACCGGCGACCGGCCGTGCTCGGTGGAGCACGCGGCGAGGCTGCTGGCCGTGCTCTCCCCCAGCGGCGGTCCGCCCTCGACGCGGGACCTGCTCGCCGAGGGGTTCGCCGACGAGATCGCCGTGGACCTGTCGTCGGCGCAGACGATGCTGCTGCCGAAGGTGCCCGCCAGGGGCTCGGCGGCGACGACCGCGGTCAAGGGGACCGTCGCCCGGCTGCCCAAGGCGGTGCCCTACCTCGCGGCCGGGCTGCTGTGCCTGCTGGTCGTCGTCGGGATCGTGGTGGCGTCGAACTCCGGCGGGGCACCGCAGACCGCGCCCGCGGTCACCTCGGAGTCCATGCCGACCACGGTGGTCGTGGACGGCGCGAACTTCACCCCGCGGGGCACCGGCCGCGACACCGACTGCGCCGGGCACGCCTTCGGCGACGTCCAGGCCTGGCTGGCCGCGCACCCGTGCACCGCGCTGCACCGCGCGCAGTACGAGACGGCGGCGGGCGATCGGCACATCGCGGTGGCCGTCGCCGAGATCGCGCTCGCCGACGTGCCCAGCGCGCAAGAGCTGCACACCGTCGCGGCCGCCGCGGGCTCCGGCGGCGTCACCACGCTCCTCAAGGACGGCAAGGCGTGGCCGGGCGGCCCCAGGTCGTTCGACCGGTCCGCCTTCGCCAGCACCACCAAGGGGACGCAGGTGCGGCTGGCCCAGGCCGTGTGGCTGGACGGCGACTCCTCGGCGACCGACGCCGACCTCGTCGCCGCGGCCGAGCGCGCACTGCGCTTGCCCACCGGGCAATGACGTCCGGTCAGCGCAGGTGCGGGTTCTCGTCCACCTTCACCAGACCCACGGCGACGAGCCCGAACACCGCGTGCAGCACCAGGACCACACCGGCGAACGTGCCGAGGCGTTCGGTGCCCGGCTGCCCGTGCAGCGCGCCGCAGGCGAACAGCCAGCCGAACAGCGCGACGAGCAGGCCGAGCACCAGCAGCGCTCTGGGCACCAGCGCCAACGCCAGCAGGGCGTCCTTGCCCACGCGCCGCAACGTGAGCAGGACGACCGGCAGCACGAGGACCGCCGGGACGTACACCGCCATCGCCGAGGGCGGCGCCGCGTGGCGAAACGTCGCCGCGAGGACGAACGCGCACCAGAGCGACGCCGCTGTCGCGGTGACGACGACGCCCCTGGTCACGTCCTCAGCTTAGATACCCGGTCCGACGGGGACAGCCAGCGCGTAGGCCGGGTCACAGCCCGTAGGACTCCAGCAGCCGCAACCACACCTCGCTGATCGTCGGGTAAGCCGGGACCGCGTGCCACAGCCGGTCCACGGTCACCTCGCCGACGACGGCGATCGTGGCGGCGTGCAGCATCTCGGCGACGTCCTGCCCGACGAACGTGACACCGACCAGTGTCCGCTTGTCCTCGTCCACGACCATGCGCGCCTTGCCCTTGTACCCGTCGGCGTGCAACGAGGACCCGGCGACGGCGATGTCCAGGTCGACCACCTTCACGGTGAGCCCCGCCGCGCGCGCCTGGTCGGCGGTGCGGCCCACGAAGGCGACCTCGGGGTCGGTGAACACGACCTGCGGGACGGCGGCGTGGTCCGCGGTCGCGACGGTGACCGTCCACGGCTCGGGGTCGCGGGCGTCGGCCAGGATCGCGGAGCCGACCGCGCGGGCGGCGTACTTGCCCTGGTGCGTCAGCGGTGCGCGGCCGGTGACGTCGCCGCAGCCGTACAGCCAGTCCACACCGGACACCCGGCCGGTGTCGTCCACGGGCAGCGCCTTGCCCGCCTCGATCCCGAACGCCTCCAGGCCGAGGTCGCGGGTGGCGGGCTCGCGGCCGGTGGCGACGAGCAGGTGCTCGGCCACGACCTTCGTGCCGTCGCCGAGGGTCAGCTCGACCCCGCCGTCCACTTCGGACACCGAGGACGCCTTGGCCCCGGTGTGGATCGTCACGCCGTCCGCGCGCAGCCCGTCGGCCACCAGGTCGCCGACGAAGTCCTCGAACTTGGCCAGCGGCCGGTCCTGCGAGATCACCAGGGTCACCTCGGCGCCCAGCACGGCCCACGCCTGCGCCATCTCGACGCCGACCACACCGCCGCCGAGCACGACGAGGGAGGCTGGCACCTCCTTGGCCGAGGTCGCCTCGCGGGAGGACCAGTGCGGCACGTCGGACAGCCCCGGCAGCGACGGCACGCGCGGCACGCTGCCGGTCGCGACCACCACGGCGCGGCGCGCGGTCAGCACTCGGTCCCCGACGGTCACCTCGCGCTCGCCGGTGATGACACCCCGGCCGCGGACGGGCACGATGCCCGCGCCCTCGGCCCACTGGACCTGACCGGAGTCGTCCCAGTCGGAGGTGAACCGGGTGCGGCGCTCGAGAACGGCCGCGGCGTCCAGCCGGTCCCCGACCGGCACCCCCGGCATCCGCTTCGCGGCCGCCAGCACGTGGCCGGGCCGCAGGAGCGCCTTGCTCGGCATGCACGCCCAGTAGGAGCACTCGCCGCCGAACAGCTCGGCCTCCACCAGCGCGGTCCGCAGACCTCCCGCGGCGGTCCGCCCCGCCGCGTTCTCCCCCACCGGGCCGCCACCGATCACGATCACGTCGAACTCGTCGCTCGTCACCGGACCAGCCCACACCACCGCATGGGGAAGGGCAAGTCAGCTCGGGTCGAGCACCTCGGCGAGCATCGTGGAGATGACCTCGTCGGCCTTGCGCAGCACGTGGAAGCGGTCCTCGCCGGAGAGCTGGGAGGCGAGGGTGAACAGGCTGTCGGCGGTCTGCGCGGCCATCCGGAACGTCAGCCGCACCGGCCCGTCGCCCGGCGCGCCGAACCGGTCGACGAACAGCTCCGCCAGCCGCTCGGCCATCAGCTCGTACTGGTCGACGCTCGAGTCGAGGCGGTGCCCGTCGAGCAGGTCGCTGAACCGGATCCGCCCGAAACCCGGCACGTCGACCAGCATCCGCATGTACACGCCCACGACCTGGCCCATGGCCTCGCGCCAGTCGTCGGACAGCGTGCCGCCGTCGAACAGGACGTCGACCTCGGCCAGGTACTCCTCCATGCCGCGCAGCGCGAGCGCGTGCACGACGGACCGCTTGTCCGGGAAGTACTGGTAGAACGAGCCGATCGGCACGCCCGCCAGCTCGACGATCCGCGCCGTGGTGATGTCGTCGTAGTCCTGCTCGTTCAGCAGCGTCGAGCAGGCGTCGAGTATCGCGGTCACGGTCGCCGCCCCGCGCTGCTGGACCGGCTGCCGACGCATGACTCTGGCGAGTCGTCCTCTGGCGGGATTGTCAGGCACGTGTGCATCCTTAAAAGTTACGGACCAGTAGGACCAGCGCGAGTTTCTCTGGACACTTGGCTCGGGGTACCGCATTTTCACCTGGTCGCCAAGAGATTAACTCGTGAGAGGCCAACCGTGAGTCATTATCGCATTCCTCGGAGCGTCCGCACCCTGCGCCACCTGCGCATGCGTGATCCAAATCGATAGAAATCCACCCGTATCCTCCCCGCAGACCGCTCGTTTGGCCCCCATTACAGGGGCTGCCGATAAAGCACGATCGGCCGATGTGAACCTTTCGGGTGAACGAGCGAAAGTTCTTATCGACCCCGGAGAGGCCTTCGTTACAGAGAACCCGCTCACGCCACCCTGGATCGCGTCCCCCTATCGGGTGACTTCCGAGCGATCGCCCGTTCGGGCGCCCGGACGGGCACGCGTCCAGGGCTTAGAGGACGCGCGGGCGCCCGGTCGCCGTGCGCGGGGGCGGTTCCCGGCGGTCAGGCGGAGCGGTGCTCCTCGGCGGGGTTCCCGACGGGGTTCCCGACCGGGTGGGAGCGCTGGCGCGGGATGTGCGGCCGGGTCGGGTCCAACCTCGGCGGCCTGGTCACGTACGGCCGCACCAGCCCCGCCAGGAGCAGCCCCGGCGCGATGAGCGGCACCACGGCGGACAGCGTCACGGCCGTCGCGCCCGCGTGCAGGACCCCCCTGGGCAGCAGCGCGATCCGGTCGACCACGAACGCCCGGCGCCCGACGTAGGACAGCACGGCGAAGACGCCGATCACGACCGCGAGGGTGAGCAGCGCCCGGTGCACGGCCGCCGCGTACCCGATCGCCTCGGCGGCGACCAGCACCGCGAACCAGCCCGTCGGCGCGGCCAGCCTGCCGCGCTCGGTCGTGACCGCCCAGAGCAGCCCGGCCACGACCGCGAGCCCGGCGAGCACGTCCTGCCGGTCGCGGATCCAGCCGCCGACCGCGTCCAGCCAGCCGATCGGGACGCCCGCCCAGTCCAGGGGCCCGCGCAGGACGGCGAGCGGCGAGGTGGGGGTCCCCCCGACCTGCCCGAGGATCCAGGCGCACGACCAGGCCGACACGACGACCACGATCACCAGCTGCCACCTGGGCCCGGTCACCACGCACCGGCACAGCCGCACGAACTCCCGCCGCAGATCCCTCACCCGCCCAGAGTGGCGTGGTCGGGCCACCCGCGGTGGGGGTTCACCCCGCTGCCCCGCCGGTACCGCCCTTCAGGGGTAACCCGATCACGCGGCGTGCCGCCAGCGCGGCGCCGATGTGCTGGAGGTCCTGCGGCCGGGCCGGGTCCAGCCCGGTCAGCGCGACCACCCGGCGCAGCCGGTAGTCCACGGTGTTCGGGTGGATGTGCAGCCGGGCCGCGGTGCGCCGCCGGTTCAGGTCCTCGGCGAGGTGGACCTCCAGCGTCGGCAGCAGGTCCGGGTTGCCCGCCAACGGGTCGAGCAGCGCCGCGAGCGCCGCCGTCGCCGGGGTCACCTGGCCGAGCTGGTACTCCAGCAGCACGTCCTGGAGCCGGTAGAGCCCCGGTGGACGGCCGAGCCGCAGCACGGTGTCGAGCACGTCGCGGGCGCGCCGGTGCGCCTCCGGCAGGTCCGCGGTGTCCGCCGCGTCGTGCGCGGCGGTGATGTCGACCCCCGCCGCGGCGCCGAGCCTGGCGACCAGGGCGGGCAGCCGGTCGAGCTGGTCGGGCGGCAGCAGGGCGACACCTCCGGTGGTGTCGAGCAGGTGCAGCGCCGTCGGGTCCAGCTCGTCCTGCACCCGCCGCAGCGCGCGCCGGGCCGCGATCCCCGCGTCGGCGCCGTCCTCGGGGACCCCGCCGATCGCCAGTGCGAGCACGAGGTGCCGGTCGCCGACCCGGCTGCCGACCGGTTCGCCCGCGAGCAGCGCGGACACCAGGGCGTGCCGGGCGTCCCGCTCGTGCCCGAAGATCGTCTGGCGCTCCTCGGCGTAGGCGGTCGCGACCACCGAGACCGCGGTCTGCTGGAACCGGAACACCAGGTCGGTCGCGGCGAGCACGTCCGCGAGGTCCTCCGGGGCGGCGTCGTCGAGCAGGGCGTGCCACATCGCGCGGATGCCGAGGCTGTACGCGGTCAGCACGGCGCCCAGCGGCACGCCCTCGGTGGCGCGGCGGGCGGCGGAGGTGGCCAGGTCGCCGAGGTCCGCCTCGGTGGGCGGGAGACCGGTGCGCAGCATCCGCTCGACGATCCGCAGGTTGGTCGCGGTGATCCGGGTGATGTCGCCGTCGAGCTCCTCGCGCGGGAGCGCCTGGTAGAGCGGGATCTCCTCGACGAACCGGGCCACCAGGTCGCGGGCGATGGACCGGCCGCGGACCAGCTGCTCGTGCAGGGGACGGCCGTTCACGGTGAGCTTGTGACCCGTCACAAGTGCCCCCATCGGGTTTTGCGTGAACTCCCAGGCGCGGTGGACCGGTGTTGGCCACATCATGTCATCCAGACCAGTTGGTGACACTCAGGAGGATTCCGTGCGCAGGCTGCTACCAGTGCTGTTGGCGGCGTTGTCGATCACAGCCACGACCGGCACGGCGTCCGCCGCGCCGCGCTACACCGAGTACGTCGCCCTCGGCGACTCCGCGGCGGCCGGGCCGCTGATCCCGAACCAGGACGTGCTGCACCTGGGCTGCCTGCGGTCCACCAGGAACTGGCCGTCGGTGCTGGCCTCCACCCTGGGCGTGGCGGAGTTCCGCGACGTCACCTGCTCGGGCGCGGTCGCCGACGACTTCGAGGGCGGCCAGACCACGTTCCTCGGCGCGGTGCCGCCGCAGTTCGACGCCCTCACCCCGACGACCGACCTGGTCACGCTCACCATCGGCGGCAACGACATCGGTCTGGTGGGTGCCGCGCTGGGCTGCGTGAACCTGCTGCCCGAGCCCGTCGGCCTGTCCTGCGAGGACCGGCTCACCGCCGGTGGCACCGACCAGCTCGCGGTGAAGATCGACGCGTTCGCCGACGAGTTCGGGGCGGTGCTGGACGGCGTCCACGCCCGCGCGCCGCGGGCGGACGTCGTGGTCGTCGGGTACGGCACCTACATCCGCCCCGGCGGGTGCTACCCCGTGCAGCCGCTGTGGGGCCGCGACTCCGACTACCTCCAGGCGAGCATCGACCGGCTGAACGCGCTGTTCGCGGACCAGGCCGCGGCGCACGGCGCCCGGTTCGTGGACATCGCCCCGCCCAGCGTCGGCCACGACGTGTGCGCGCCGGTCTCCCGGCGCTGGTTCGAGGGCCTGGTGCCGACGACGGTCGCCGCTCCCCTGCACCCGAACCAGCGCGGCATGGCCGGCATCGGCGCCTACATCGCCGACTCCTTGCCAGCCAGCGCCTCGTAGAACCGGCGGACGGCCGCGTGGTCGTCGTCGCCGAACCCGAGTGCGCGGGTCGCCGAGTACAGCTGCTCGACGGTCGCCGCCACCGGCATCGGCACGCCGACCTCGCGTCCGGCACCGGTCGCGGACACGAGGTCCCGCAGCTGGTCTGACACGCGGTGACCGGGCGCGTAGTCGTGGGACAGCCACCTGTCCTTCCCCGCCTCCAGCGCCCGGCCGCCCGCGAGCCCGCCGCCCAGCACCTCCAGCACGACGGCCGGGTCGAGCCCGCCCGCGGCGGCCAGCGCGAGCGCCTCGGACACCGCGGCGAGGGTGGCCGCGACGACGACCCCGTCGCACGCCTTGGCGAGCTGCCCGGCGCCGAGCGGACCCACGTGCCGGACGGTCGTGCCCAGGACGGCGAGGTACGGCCTCAACCGGAGCACGTCGTCGGCGTGGCCGCCCACCATGACGCTCAGCGTCCCGGCGTCCGCGGCGACCTCCCCGCCGCTGACCGGGGCGTCCACCAGCCCCACGTCACCCAGCCGGTCGCCGAGCGCGCGGATCCCGGCCGGGGACGCCGTGCCCGCCACGACCAGCAGCGGCCGGTCGACCCCGGCCTTGCGCCACCCGGCGAGCAGGCCGTCGTCGCCCTCCAGGACGTCGAGCAGCTCCGGGAGGTCGGGCAGCACGGTCAGCACGACCGGCAGCGCGGCCTCGGCCGGGCTCGCGGCGACGACCGCCCCCGCCGACCTGGCCTCGCCGTCGCGGCCCGGCGTGCGGTTCCAGACGGTGACCGGGAAGCCCGCGCGGGCGAGGTTGCGGGCCATCGGCAGGCCCATGGCCCCCAGTCCCAGGACGGCGATCGGATCTTGGCGCATCACCGCATCCTCGCCCGGTGCCCGCGCCTCGGCAATCCATGCGGTGTCCCATCATGGGGCCTTCTTATGATTGGTCGCCATGAGCATCGAACAGCTGCGGCGACACCCCGGTTACCTGGTGCTCCAGCTGTCCAAGCAGGCCAGGAGGATCGGCGCGGAGGTCAGCACGGACGGGCTGCGGGCACCGCACGTGTCGGTGCTGGCGCTGCTGGCCGAGAGCGGGCCGTGCTCGCAGAAGGAGATCAGCGACGCGCTGCGCATCGACGCGAGCGACCTCGTCACGCTGCTCGACGACCTGGAGCGGGCGGACCTGGCGAGCAGGCACCGCGACGCGCGGGACCGCAGGCGGTACGCCGTGGAGGTCACCGGACCGGGGCGGACGCTGCTGCGCGAGCGGCTGGACGTGGCCGAGGAGATCGACGACCGGCTGTTCGGGGGTCTGACCGCCGCGGAACGCCGCCAGTTGGCCGAATTGTTGCTGAAGGCCTACGCGCATCACGAGGTGCGGCGCTGAGAGCGGCTTCCGGGGTGTAGATTAGATGTTCTGCGCGCGCACTCTGGGGGCACGCAGAGTAGTCAGGCCAAAAAACCTGACGACAAAAGACGGTATCGAGAAATGAGGCACGTTGTCAAGCCCCTCCGATGACTCCCGGCTCCAGGAAATCTCCGCGGAGCAGGAGTACGTGTCGATGCTGTACGGCAGGCTGGACGACCTCCGCGAGCAGAGCTCGAAGCGACTGGCCGGATCCCTCCGGCAAACCGGTGGCACGCACCAGATGCGCTCGGAGCGGGACACCTCCGTGGCCATGTACTCCGACCAGTTGGCCCAGTACAGCGCGGTCGAGAACGGCCTGTGCTTCGGCAGGCTGGACTTCCACGAGGGCGAGCGCTTCTACATCGGTCGCATCGGGTTGTTCGACGAGGACAAGGAGTACGAGCCGCTGCTGATGGACTGGCGCGCCCCCGCGGCGCGGCCGTTCTACCTGGCGACCGCGGCGTCGCCCGACGGCGTGCGCAGGCGCAGGCACATGCGCACCAAGCAGCGCACCGTCGTGGCGTTCGACGACGAGGTCCTGGACATCAACTCGACCGAGCCCAGCCGCAACGAGGGCCTGACCGGCGAGGCGACGCTGCTCGCCGCGGTGAACGCGAACCGCACCGGGCAGATGAGCGACATCGTCGCGACCATCCAGGCCGAGCAGGACAAGATCATCCGCACCGAGCTGAACGGCGTCGTCGTCGTGCAGGGCGGTCCGGGCACCGGCAAGACGGCGGTCGCGCTGCACCGCGCGGCCTACCTCCTCTACACCCACCGCAGGCAGCTCGCGAAGCGCGGCGTGCTCGTGGTCGGGCCGAACGCGACGTTCCTGCGCTACATCGGCCAGGTGCTGCCGTCGCTCGGCGAGACCGGCGTGCTGCTGTCGACCGTCGGCGAGCTGTACCCCGGCCTCAACGCCGTCGGCCGCGAGTCGCCGGAGGCCGCCGCGATCAAGGGCCGCATCACGATGGCGGACGTGATCTCGCACGCGATCAAGGACCGGCAGGAGGCGCCGGGCATGATCGAGGTGCCGTTCGAGCAGGAGACCCTGCGGCTGGACCGGCGGGCCATCACCGAGGCGCGCGGCCGGGCGCGGCGCACCCGCAGGCCGCACAACGAGGCCAGGCGGACGTTCGTCCGGGAGATGATCTCCACGATGGCGAACCAGGCGGTCAACAAGCTGGGCAGGCACCTGCTCGACGCCGACGACATCGACGAGATCCGCCGCGAGCTGCGCGAGGACGAGAACGTGCAGAACGCGCTCGCCCGGCTCTGGCCGACGCTCACCCCGCAGCAGCTGCTGTCCGAGCTGTTCTCCTCGGCCAAGCGGCTCGCCACCGCCGCCCCGCGGATGAGCAAGGAGGACCGGGCGCTGCTGCTGCGCGAACCGGACGCCGAGTGGACGCCCGCCGACGTGCCGCTGCTGGACGAGGCCGCGGAGCTGCTCGGCGAGGACGACGCGGACGCCAAGGCGCGCGCCGAACGCCAGCGGCGGCAGGCCATCGACTACGCGCAGGGCGTGCTGGACATCCTCGACCTCGAGGACGACGCCGACCCCGAGATCCTGATGGCGCACGACCTGATGGACGCCTACCGGCTCGCCGAGCGGCACGGCGGCGAGAACTACGAGACCGCCGCCGAACGCGCCGCGGCCGACCGGACGTGGACGTTCGGGCACATCATCGTGGACGAGGCGCAGGAGCTGTCGGCGATGGCGTGGCGGACGCTGATGCGGCGCTGCCCGAGCAAGTCGATGACCGTCGTCGGGGACATCGCGCAGACCGGGGACATCGCGGGCGCGACGTCGTGGGGGCAGGTGCTCTCGCCGTACGTGATGGACCGGTGGAAGCTCACCGAGCTGACCGTGAACTACCGGACGCCGTCGGAGATCATGGCCGTGGCGGCCGACGTGCTGGCGAGCGTGGACCCCGAGCTGGTGCCGCCGACGTCGGTGCGCGACAGCGGCGTGGAACCCTGGCACGCGCAGGTCCGCGACCTGGTGGCCGACCTGCCGGGGCTGGTGGCGCGGGAGGCGGGGGAGATCGGCGAGGGGAAGCTCGCCGTGATCGTCCCCGCGGCCAGGGTGGCGGACCTGGGAGAGGCGATCACCGCGGCGATCCCAGGAGCGGCTGTCGGCAGCCAGTCGGCGGCGCTGGACGCGCGGGCGGTGGTGCTGGGGGTGGTCGACGCGAAGGGGCTGGAGTTCGACGCCGTCGTGGTGGTGGACCCGGCGGGGATCCTGGCGGAGTCGCCCCGGGGGGCCAGTGACCTGTACGTGGCTCTGACGCGGGCTACTCAGCGGTTGGGGGTCGTGCACGAGGGTGGGTTGCCGGGGGTGTTGAGCCGGTTGAAGGGGGCGTCGGTGTTGGGGTGACGGGGCCGAAGCGGGGTGTCGGGATCCGTCGAGCTCGACACCGGGTGTCGCTGCGAGCTCGACACCGGGTGTCGCTGCGGTGGTCTCCGGGTGCGGCCGACTTGACTTGGGGCCCCTTTTTTGGGCTTCGTCGGGCGAAAAAGGGCAGGTGGTAGAGCCTGCCCGCCGCCGCAAGTCTAAGCCCAAAAACCCCAAGTCAAGTCGGCCGCACGGGCGGACGGGTGGGCTCGCCGGGGTCGTGGGTGGGGTGTGCGCTCGGTCTCGTGGTGGTGGGCAGGTTGGCTCGGGTGGGTGCTGGTGCTGGTGGGCGAGTTGGCTCGGTGGGTGGCTCGCGCGTGAGGTCTGGTGGGGCTGCTTGGAGCGCTCCGGGGTCAATTGGTAGCGGGGTGTGAAAAAGGGCTGTTGAGGCCACGCAGAGGGTGGTGGCCTCAACAGCCCGTGACGAGCGGGGGCAGCTCGTTGGGTGGTTATTGTTCTTGTGCGGACCGAGGAACTCAGGGGTTCCGGTATTGCTGGAATCTCTTCGTCCGATCGGAATAAATAACGTTGTCAGCGCACGCGGTGCTTGTCGTCGGTGACCTGAAGAGGCATGCTCCGGGGCAGGGAGCTGCGACTTCACGGTCAGACCCGTGGGTCTTGAACTGCTATGCCGTCGTCTGGGTCATGAGGTTGGGCCTTTCGACGGAACGTGACGCACGTGCATCTGCGAGCGCATCCAGGTATCTGACAATGTAATCTCTTACCCCGCCCAGGACGTTACAAAAGAACTGTAGTAATTCTGGTTGCGCCAATTGGAGCAATTGATTGAACCGCGTGCCGGGGGTTGTCGGGGCCACCGCAGAGGGTGGCAGCCCCGACAGTCCCGAGTACGCCCCCCGAGGACGGGCTTGTTCGGTCAACGAGCGGGGTTGCGCGGGGAAACGGGTGGGAGGTCTCGGGTCGGTGACGGCTACCCGATCGTCGTAGCGAGGGCCATGCCGGCGTAGGCGGCGAGCAGGCCGAGGGCGAGGCTGGCGAGGACGTTCACCAGGGCGGCGCGGTGAGCGCGTTCCTCGACCAGGCGGAGGGTCTCCAGGCTGAAGGTGGAGTAGGTGGTGAGCGCGCCGCAGAAGCCGGTGCCCAGCAGGGCGAGGGTGGTGGGGTCGGCGGGCAGGGCGACGAGGAAGCCGAGGAGGCCGGAGCCCGCGGTGTTGGCGAGCAGGGTGCCGTGGGGGAAGCGGCCGTTGAGGGCGCGGCCGACGAGGTAGCGCAGGGGGGCGCCGACGGCGGCGCCCAGGACGACGGCGAGGACGGTCATCGGCGCACCCGCCCGGCCAGGGCGGTGCCCGAGTAGACGGCGAGCAGGGCCAGGGCCAGGGTGCCGCCGAGGTAGGCGACGGCGATAGCGGGTCGTCCCTGGGAGGCGAACCGCTGGAAGTCGACGACGTAGGTGGAGAACGTCGTGTAGCCGCCCAGCACCCCGGTGCCGAGGAACGTGCGGAGCAGCACGTCCTCGGTCAGCCCCATCAGCACGCCGATGAGCAGGCACCCGGTGGCGTTGACCACGAGGACGGTCCACGGCCCGTACGGGAAGGCGACGCCGAGCCCGTAGCGGGCCAGCGCCCCGAGCGCCCCGCCGCACGCGACGGCGCCGAGCACCCGGAGCGCCACGATCCCTCCCGAGGGGTCAGACCCCCTCGGACGGCACGGCCGAGGAGTGGTGGGTCACGATCATCCACTTCCCGTCGATCTTCTCGTAGACGAAGGTGAAGCGGGCGTCCATCGCGACGGTGTGCCCGCCCTTCTTCATGGTGAAGCGGCAGAGGCCGGAGTCGATGGCCTCGGTCGAGCGCAGCACCCGGACGAACGACCTCTTCACCACGGCGAGTGGTCTGGCCAGCATGAAGCCCGCGAAGTAGTCGACGATGCCCGCGCGGTCCGTGCGCACGTCGGCGGACATCGTCGGCAGCAGCACGGCGTCCGGGGTGTACCGGTCGGCGACCCGGTACGGGTCGCCGGTGGCCAGCGCCGCGTTCCAGTCGCCGAACAGGGCGGAGATCTCCCCCACCTCGGGCCAGTAGGAGAGGGTGCGAGTGGTGTCCAGCAGTTCGCTCATTGCGGTTCTCCCCGACGGCAGAGGACGTGTCTTGCGTCCACTGTCGACTCGCGGAGCCCTCCCGACATCCCCTAGACGCCGTTCAAACACCCCAGAGAAAATCTAGGGGGGTCAGCGCAGGTGGTCCACCAGGTGGTCCAGGGCGGTCAGCGCGCGGACCACGTCGGCGCGCTCCTGGACGTCCAGCTTGTCCAGCGCGGCGCCGATCCGCTTCTCGTGCGCGCTCTGCCACACGGCCAGCTGGTCGTGCCCCTGCGCGGTCACCGACAGCCGCGCGACCCGGCGGTCGGCGGGGTCGCCGGCGCGGGAGACCAGGCCCGAGTCGATCAGCTGGCCGACCAGTCCGCTGACCGTGTTCGGGGCCAGCCGCAGCTCGGCGGCCAGGTCGCCGACCCGCATGGGCGGCCGTTCGGCGAGTGTCTGGAGCAGCTCGATCTGGGCCATCGGGAGCGACTCCCACGGCCAGTCCGACCGGATGCTCGTCCGCAACGCCCTGCGCAGCCGGGTCACCACGTCGGTGAGCGTCCGGGCCTCTTCTGACATGGGGGCAGATTACTGATCCGACATACCTCGGACTCCGATATGATCGGGGTCCGATGGATCATGCGACGCGGGGCTGGCGGTGGTTCGTCGCGGAGTCACCACGTCCGCGGCGGATCGCGACCTGGGCGGGCGCGTCCCGGCTGGTGATCGCGACGGTGTGCTTCGGCGCCTTCATGGGCCAGTTCGACGCGAGCATCGTCACGCTGGCGTTCCCCGCGCTGGCCGATCACTTCGGAGCCCCGCCCGCGGCCGTCGAGTGGGTCTCGCTGTCCTACCTGCTGGCGCTGGTCGCGCTGCTGGCCGCCGTCGGGCGGCTGGCGGACGTGATCGGCCGCAAGCTGGTCTACGTCTACGGGTTCGCCGTGTTCACCGCCGCGTCGGCGGCCTGCGCGCTCGCGCCGGACCTGACGTCGCTGGTCGTGTTCCGGGTCGTGCAGGGCGTCGGCGCGGCGATGCTCCAGGCCAACAGCGTGGCGCTGGTCGTGGCCTGCGTGCCGCGCGACCGGATGCGCGGGGCGCTCGGCGTGCAGGCGGCGGCGCAGGCCCTCGGACTGGCGCTGGGACCCACGGTGGGCGGTGTGCTCGTCGGCGCGCTGGGCTGGCGCTCGGTGTTCGCGATCAACATCCCGATCGGCGTGGTGGCCGTGGTCGCCGGGCACTACCTGCTGCCGCGCACGGTCGACCGCGCCGAGCCCGGCCGGTTCGACCTCGCGGGCACGCTGCTGCTCGGCACGGCCACCACCGCCGCGCTGCTCGTGCTGTCCGGCGTGTCAGGTCTCGCCGTGCCGGTGCTCCCGCTGGTGGCCGTCGCGGTCGCGGCCACGGCGGCGCTGTGGTGGTGGGAGCGCCGGGCGGGCACGCCGCTGCTGGACCTCGCGCTGCTGCGCCGGGCGCCGATCAGCCGCGGCCTGCTCGGCGCGCTGTGCGGCTACCTCGTGCTGTTCGGACCACTGGTAGCGGTTCCGTTCGCGAGCACCGGGTCGCCGTTGGCCACCGGGCTGACGCTCACCGCCCTGCCCGCCGGGTTCGCCCTCGCGGCGACCCTGGGCCAGCGGGTGCTCCCCGGCTCGTGGACGACGGCACGGGTGGGCGCCTGGCTGGCGGCGGCGGCCACGCTGGTGCCCGTCGTCGCACCCGGCGCGCTGGTGCCCGCGCTGGCGCTGCTGGGGTTCGGCCTCGGCGTCTTCACCCCCGCCAACAACGCCGCGGTCATGGCGGCGCTGCCCGCCGGACAGGCCGGTCTGGGTGGCGGCCTGGTCAACACCACGCGAGGCCTCGGGACGGCGCTCGGGATCGCGGTCAGCACGTTCGTCCTGCACACTGGGGGTGCCCACGCGCTGCGCACGACGTTCGCCGTGCTGGCCGTGGTCGCCGTCGTGTCCGCCCTGTCAACACCGGTACTCCGAACCGGTGAGGGCGCCACCGGTCGGTAGCTTCTACGCCAGTACCCCGACGACGCGGACGGGAGGTTGTGCGGTGGAACTGGCGAACTGGGTGCCCGACGACGTCGACACCGGCCTCCCGAGCGCGGCCCGGCTCTACGACTACCTGCTCGGCGGCGGCCACAACTTCGCGGGCGACCGGGCGCTGGGCGAGCAGTTCCTCAAGGCCCAGCCGAACGCCCGCGCGATCGCCCGCCTCAACCGCGCGTTCCTGCGCCGCGCCGTGCTGTTCATGATCGACAACGGCATCCGCCAGTTCCTGGACCTCGGGTCCGGCATCCCGACCGTCGGCAACGTCCACGAGGTCGCCAGGCGCGCCGCCCCGGAGTCGCGGGTCGTGTACGTCGACTTCGAGGACATCGCGGTGGCGCACAGCCGGATGATGCTGGCGGACGACCCGCTCGCCACGATCGTGCAGCAGGACCTGACCGAGCCCGAGGTGGTGCTGGAGGCCGCGCTGGGCACCGGTCTGGTCGACCGCGCCGAGCCGCTGGGCGTGCTGGCCGTCGGCGTCTTCCACTTCGTCCCGCCGGAGCGGCACCCGGAGGCGGTGGTGGCCGCCTACCGCGACGCCGTCGTGCCCGGCAGCCACCTGGCGCTCTCGCAGTTCACCGCGGACCTGCAGCCCGTGGAGATGGCCGGGATCGTCGAGGTGATGAAGAAGAGCATGAACCCCATGTTCCCGCGCACCCTGGCGGAGATCACGGGCCTGTTCGCCGGGTTCGACGTGGTCGAGCCGGGGGTCGTGCCGCTGCCGCTGTGGCGGCCGGAAGGGCTCTCCGACGACGACCCCGCGAAGGCCGGGATACTCGGAGGCGTGGGCCGCAAGCGGTGACCGCCCCCGATCCGCGAAGACCACCGGCTCGGGGGGACGGAGCGTGACGCCGCCGGACCAGCCGCACGGACGTCGACGGGAGCTCGCCCGCGAGTGGATGAAGGCCGTCTACTCCACGACCTACATCCCGATGTCGTCGGCCGAGATCGAGCTGTTCCTGCTCGACCTGGTGGACGTGATCGCCGACGCGCTGCGGGCCGAGCCGTTCACGGCCAAGCCCGTCGCGGTGGTCGGCGACCGGATGGTGGCGGCGCACTTCACCGGCATGGAGACGTTGCAGCGCACCGTAGAGGTGCTCGGCCGCGCGCTGCTGTTCACCCCGGAGCTGCGCGGCGTCGACCGGCTGGCGGAGAAGGTCGTCGCCGTCCTCGGCGCGCTCGGCGCCCGGTTCGCCACGGCCATGCGGCTCGACGCGTTCCGCCAGCAGGAGGAGATCAAGAGCGCGCTGCTGCAGGCGAAGCAGGGCGTCGAACGGGTGCTCAGGGTCAGCGAGGCGCGGTTCCGGGAGGTGTTCGACTCGTCGGTGATGGGCATCGCGATCACCGAGCCGGACGGCACGGTCGTCGAGGCCAACGAGGCGATGAACGCGATCCTGGGCAGTGAGAGGAGCCTGATCGGGCGGTCGCTGCCCCGGCACTTCCACCCGGACGACGCCGAGGTGCTCACCGCGTCCTACCGCTCGGTGCGCGAGGGCGTGGTCGACCGGTTCCGCGAGCAGCGCAGGCTCGTGCGGATCGACGGCGAGCCCGCGTGGGTGTACCTGGCGGTGTCGGTGCTGCGCGACGCCGACGGCGAGCCGGCGTTCCACGTGACGATGGTCGAGGACGTCAGCGAGCTGCACCTGATGCAGAAGAACCTGGATTCGCTGCTGCTGCGCGACCCGCTCACCGGGCTGTCGAACCGGCAGCACTTCGTCACCCAGCTGGAGACCGTGCACAGCCGTTCCGAGCACGGCATCACGCTCTACCACCTGGACCTCGACTCGTTCTCGCTGATCAACAACGGGCTGGGCCACGACACCGGCGACCGGCTGCTCAAGCAGACCGCGTCGCGGCTGCGGGCGGTCGTGGCCGACCAGGACGCGTTCGTCGCGCGGATCGGCGGCGACGAGTTCGCCGTCGTCGTGGACAACTCCCCCACCACCCCCGGTGTCCCCACGATGATCGACAAGATCAACGACGAGCTCGCCGAGCCGACGTTCGTCGACGACCGGGGCATCGCCGTGACCGCCACGATCGGCGTGCTCGACCGGCCGTCCCCGGAGTGGACGGTGGGGCAGCTGCTGCGCGCGGCGAACATGACGCTGACCCTGGCGAAGGCCAAGGGCAAGCGGCAGTGGCTGCCCTACGACCCGCACGAGGACGCCCGGCAGCGCGCGGCCGCGCGGGTCACCGCGGCCCTGCCCGGCGCGTTCGAGAACGGCGAGCTGGAGGTCGACTTCCACCCCGTCGTCGGGCTCGCCGACCGGACCGTCGTCGGCGTGTCCGCCAGGCTGCGCTGGGGTTCGCTCGGCCACCGGCAGTGCCTCGCGATGGCCGACGAGACCGGCCTGTCGCTCCCGGTCGGCCAGTGGATGCTGCGGTACGCCGCCGAGCGCGTGGTGCTCTGGCGCGAGGCCACCGGCGTCACCCCGCTCCCGCTGCACGTGGCCCTGAGTCCCATGCAGTCGCGCGACGAGGACCTGGTCGGCGCCGTGAAGCGCACCCTCGACGAGACCGGCTTACCCGTCGGGGACCTGCGGATCTCCTTGCACACCAGGGCCGTGCTCATCGGCGGCAGCGACGACAACGTGCAGGTGCTGACCGACTCCGGCATCCCCACCGGGCTGAACGACTTCCACGGCGGCCAGGACGAGCTGGCCCTGCTCACCGAACTGCCGATCCACTCCCTCACCATCGCCCCCGCCACCGTCCGGGCGCTGGCCGACCGCACCGCCCGCAACCCCTTGGCCCACAACGCCATGGCCTCCCTCGTGGCGGTCGTCCGCCAGGCGGGCGTGAGCGTGACCGCCGCCGGTGTCACCACCGACGCCGAGGCCGACTGGTGGGCGGGCATCGGCACCGACGCCGCCCAGGGCGACTTCTACACCGCCTCCCGCACCACCGGCCCCCTCGCCGCCCTGTTCCAGGACAGACCCTAGGCGGGCACGGTCGTGAAGAACTCGTAGCTGTGCCCGTCCGGGTCGGCGACGTAGACCCCTCGTCCACCCGCCAGCCGGTTGATCCGGCGGTCCCAGCCGCCGCCGGGCCCCGACCCGAACCGGACGTCCACATCGGACTCCAGCCTCGCCAGCAGGTGGTCGAAGGTCGTGTCGTCCACCAGGAACCCGAAGTGCCCGGCCGAGAACGGCGGCCGCTCGTCGAAGTCCAGCGTCAGGTCGTCGTTGACCCGCACCGGCGTGAACGGCCCGGCGGGCTCACCGACCTCGCGGCCGACCAGCCCGGCGAAGAACGCCGCCGACACGTCCTTGTCCGTGGCGCGGACGATGGTGTGGTTGAGGACAAGAGTCACGGGACACCTCCAAAGCATGCGATCCGCATGCAATATAGATGCGATCCGCATACGTCCGCTAGGGTTCCTCCATGCCTTCGAACGACGGTGGGCCCGCCCTCTTCCGCCTCGTCCGGTTCTGGTCGCGCCGGTGGGCGAAGGGGTCCGAGGGGGACGCGTCGCACGCGCAGCTGGTGCTGACCGTCGAGGCGGTCGCCGCGTCCGGCACCGACGGCTCCGTCGGCGACGTCGCCCGGCTGCTGGGCCTCGACCAATCCGGGGCCAGCCGCATGGTCGCGGCGGCGGAGGCGGGCGGGTACGTCGACCGCGCCCGCGCGGCCTCCGACGCCCGTCGCAGCGCGCTCCGCCTCACCCCAGGGGGCCGCGCCCTCCTGCGGTCCGCGCGCGGCTGGCAGCGGAGCACGTTCGCCGAGCTGACCGCCACCTGGCCGGAGGAGGACCGCGACCGGTTCGCGGCCTACCTCCGACGGCTGGCCGACCAGGTCGGCGCCTGACTACAACTGCTTCACCGCCGCCAGCAGCTTCGTCAGCGAGTCCTTCGCGTCCCCGAACAGCAACGTCGTCTTCGCGTTGTACAGCAGCTCGTTGTCGATCCCCGCGAACCCCGGCCGCATCGACCGCTTCATGAACACCACCGCACGGGCCCGGTCCACGTCGAAGATCGGCATGCCGTAGATGGGGCTGGTCGGCTCGTCGCGCGCGCCGGGGTTCACCACGTCGTTCGCCCCGACGACCAGCGCGACGTCCATGCTCGTCATGCCGGGGTTGACGTCGTCGAGCTCCTTGAGCTGCTCGTAGGGCACGTCGGCCTCGGCCAGCAGGACGTTCATGTGGCCCGGCATGCGGCCCGCGACCGGGTGGATGCCGTAGTCGACGGTGATGCCGCGGCCCTCGAGGAGCGTGACGAGCTCGCGGGCGGCGTGCTGGGCCTGCGCGACGGCCAGGCCGTAACCGGGCACGACGACGATGGAGTGCGCGTAGCCCAGCAGGATGGCGACGTCCTCGACGGTGCCGGAGCGGACCGTGCGCTGCTCCTCGCCGCGCACCTGCACGGCGGTCGCGGTGAACGCGCCGAACAGGATGTTGGTCAGCGGCCTGCCCATGGCCTGCGCCATCATCCGGGTCAGCAGCGTGCCGGACGCGCCGACGAGCGTGCCCGCGACGATCAGCAGGGTGTTCGCCAGCACGTACCCGGAGGCGGCGACGGCGAGACCGGTGAACGCGTTGAGCAGCGAGATCGCGATCGGCACGTCCGCGCCGCCGACCGGCAGCACGAACGCGATCCCGAGCAGCAGCCCGGCGACCGTGAGCGCGACGAGCAGCGCGGTGGACGACGTGGCGAGCACGGCCACGGCCAGCACGAGGCTGACCGCCACGACGCCGATGCTCAGCACCCGACCGGCGGGCAGCACCACCGGGCGGGTGGTCATGATCTCCTGGAGCTTGGCGAAGGTGACCAGGCTGCCCGAGAAGCTGCCCGAGCCGATCAGCACGGTGAGCACGGTCGCGATCCGGAACAGCAGCGGGCCGCCGTCGTGGAACTCCGCGAGCGCGACGAGCGCGGCGGCCGCGCCGCCGACCCCGTTGAACAGGGCCACCATCTGCGGGATGGCGGTCATCTTCACCGACCGCGCGGCGGGCACCGCGACGACCGCGCCGAGCGCGATGGCGACCAGGATCCACAGTCCGTTGTGGACGGCGCCCTGGACGAAAGCCGTGACCACGGCCAGGACCATGCCCGCGGCGCCGAGCAGGTTGCCCGCGCGGGCGAACCGCGGCGTGCTCAACCCCTTGAGCGCCAACAGGAAGCACAGGGCGGCGACGAGGTAGGCCAGCTGCGCGCTCATCGCTTGTGCCCCTTGAACATCTCCAGCATCCGGTCGGTCACCACGAACCCGCCGACCACGTTGACCGTGGCCAGGAACACCGCGAGCAGCCCCAGCACCAGCTGCACCGCGCCCTCGGCGGCGCCGGTGATCAGGATGGCGCCGACCAGGATCACCCCGTGGATGGCGTTGGCTCCCGACATCAGCGGCGTGTGCAGGATCGTGGACACCTTCGAGACCACCTCGAACCCCACGAACGCGGCCAGCACGAAGATCGTGAGCAGGTCGATCACAGCAGCCCCCTGGTCGGCTCGTGCCGCACCTCGCCCGCGTGCGTCAGGCAGCACCCGGCGAGCACCTCGTCGGTGAGGTCCGGCTCGACGACACCGTCCTCGGTCATCATCATCAGCAGGTTCGCCACGTTGCGGGCGTAGAGCTTGCTGGCGTGGATCGGCATGCCGCTGGGCATGTTCCGGGCGCCGTGCACGAGCACGTCGCCGACCCAGACCTCCTGGCCCGCCACCGAGCCCGCGCAGTTGCCGCCGGACTCCGCGGCCAGGTCCACCACGACCGAACCGGGCGCCATCGCCTTGAGCATGTCGGTGGTCACCAGCACCGGTGCCGCCCGACCGGGGATCGCCGCGGTCGTGATCACCACGTCGGACGCGGCGACCCGCTCGGCGATCAGCTCCCGCTGCCGCTCCAGGAACGTCTCGGACTGCTCGGCCGCGTACACCCCCTGCTGCGTCTCCAACGGCAGCTCGACGAACCGGGCCCCCAGGCTGCGCACCTCCTCCGCGGCGGCCGCCCGCACGTCGTAGGCCTCCACGACGGCACCGAGCCTGCGCGCGGTCGCGATGGCCTGCAACCCCGCCACACCGGCGCCGAGCACGAGGACCTTCGCGGGCGGCACGGTACCGGCGGCGGTGGTGAACATGGGCAGGAACCGCGGCAGCCGTTCGGCCGCCACCAGAACCGCGCGGTAACCCGCCACCAGGGCCTGCGAGGACAAGGCGTCCGCGCCCTGCGCACGGGTGACCCGCGGGAGCAGGTCGAGGCTGAACGAGGTGACCCCGCGCTCGGCCAGCACCCGCACGAGCTCCAGCTCGTTGGGCGGGGACAAGAAGCTGATCGTGATGTCGCCGGGACGCAACCTGCGCGCCTGGGCGATCTCCAGAGGTTGGACGGACAGGACAGCTTCGACCTCGCCGACCGTGTCCTGCGCGACGACCTGGGCACCAGCCGCCCGGTACGCCGCGTCAGCGGCGTACGCGTGCGTCCCAGCGCCCGATTGGACGTCCACGACAAGACCCGCGCCGACCAGCGTGCGCACCGTATCCGGGACGCAGGCCACGCGGCGCTCGGCGGGCCGCGACTCCGCGGGAATCCCGACTCTCACACCTCAGCACCCTAGGCTTGGTGAGTGATCTGGACCACAGAGCGGTTTTAACGGTGATCGCCGTACGGCCGTACGGCTGAGTGTTAACGGGGGTTGGGCCGGGGGTGCAGGTTGCTGGCTGATGGCGCTTGGCTGTGGCTACCCGTGCGAAGTGCGAGTGGGAGACCGCCCGCTGGTGAGGTTCGGTTTTGGCCCTCCCGCCCTCTGGCGAAGCCCAGCCCCCGGCGCGCGATTGTCTCAATGCCTGATCTTGCTTGTCAAGACGGTGAAGCTGTCTTGACAAGCAAGATCAGGCAGGAGGGCGCTGTGGATCGGGGGCAGAGGGGAAGTCTGGCTTCGCCAGCATCAGGCTTCGCCTGACTCAGGCATCCTCGCTGCGCGTCGGACCAGGCATCGGACTCCGTCCGACACTGCATCCTCGGCTGCGCCGTCGGACCAGGCATCCGCGCTTCGCGGCGGACGAGGCATCGGCTGGCGCCGACGAGGCCCCAGGCGCTCCGCGCCGGATGCGCGCTGGCGGGCTTCGCCCAACGTTGTGTTGTGCTCGGCTTCGCCATCGGTCTGCCGGCGGGTGAGCTCTCGCCCTGTGCTCGGCTTCGTCAGTGGATGACTGGGCAGACTCCGGTGGTGCCGTTGGGGAAGAAGTTGGGCACCTGTTCCTCCTTGTCGTAGTAGCGGTGGAAGACCGGGGTCAGGGAGCCGGACATGGGGGGGACGATCCAGGTCCAGTCGGTGGGGCACTTGCGGCCTGCGGCTTCTTCCTTCTGGACGTGGGTCAGGAAGCGCTGGGATTCGGTGTGGTGGTCGGTGATGGTGACGCCGGCCTCGGCGAAGGAGTGCAGGACGGCGCGGTTGAGCTCGACGAGTGCGCGGTCGCGCCAGAGGGTCTGCTCGCAGGAGGTGTCCAGGCCCATCCTCTTGCCGAGGTAGGGGAGCAGGTCGTAGCGGTCGTTGTCGGCGAGGTTGCGGGCGCCGATCTCGGTGCCCATGTACCAGCCGTTGAAGGGGGCGGCCGGGTAGTCGATGCCGCCGATGCGCATCCGCATGTTGCTGATGACGGGCACGGCGTGCCAGCGGAGGCCGAGCTTGGCAAGCCATGGCAGTTCCGGATGGCTCAGCGGGACCTCGAGGACGGCGTCCGGGGGGAGGTCGACCATGCCGGACTCGCCGTCCGAGGTCTCGACCAGCACGGGGAGGACGTCGAAGGGGCCGCGGGTGCGCGGGGGCTGCCAGCCGCGGGTGATCGCGAGGTCGGTGAGCTCGAGGTTGCGGCGGTCACCCAGGACACCACCGTCCGGGCCGCGGTAGGCCGCGTACCGGATGAGCTGCTCGTTGCGGACGCGAGGACCGGGGTGGCCGGGTTCGTCGGGGGCGAACACGGTCATCACGGGTCGGATCTTGCCCGCGTTGGTGGCGATCCGCAGGTGCTCGACGCACTCGTCCGCCACCTCCTTGGGGTCGTGGAGATCTCGCAGGTCCCGCACCTTCAGGCTGCGCCAGTACAGCCTGCCGATGCATCGCGCGCTGTTGCGCCAGGCAACCCTGGCGCCGAAGGTCAACTCGGTTGTGGTGTGCCGGTAGGTGCCGGTCGCCGCGATCTCCGCGTGCACTTCGGCGAGACGGTCCTCCACCGGGCCTAGGTCATGGTTTTCCTCGTGGTGGAGCCGGATGAACTCCTCCGCCTCGGCGATGTCGACCTCGGTGGCCGGCACGGCCACCGCGTTCTCGACAAGCGACGGGGGGAGGGGCATCACGTCATCCGGACACGTTGGGACGGGGGCCATGGCGGGTCACCGTAATTGCACATCGGTGGACGGTGCACCGCCGTGACGGTCACCGGCAAGCGCGAGCCAGGTACGGCCGGTGGGCACGCAAAGTGCTTGATCCGTCAATCGGGTGATCAGAGCTGCGATTACGGGTGGTGCTGCAATCGTTACCCGCCAGAAGCCTGCCGGTTACCCATGACGAAGATCACACCAAAAGACAACCCGGTCCGGTGACACGGAGGGCTTCCGGAACGATGCCCCCGTGTTCACCTTCCGTTCACCAAGCGGAATACTCGCCGGATCATGATCGAGTTGAGCGCAGCCCTCTACCTGTTCATCACCGGCATCGCCCACGAGACCCCCGACTGGGTGCACACGATCGCGGACATCGGCACCGACGCGGGCCTGCTG
Source organism: Umezawaea tangerina (assembly GCF_003002815.1). Lineage (GTDB taxonomy): Bacteria > Actinomycetota > Actinomycetes > Mycobacteriales > Pseudonocardiaceae > Umezawaea > Umezawaea tangerina. The sequence goes on from NZ_PVTF01000018.1 coordinate 158,849, forward strand.
GTGTTCGTCGCCCTGTTCGCGTGGAATGCCTGGCGCAACAGGGGAACGCCCGAGTACCGGCTCGCGCTGGTGGCACCCCTGGCGGTGATCGGCGCCTACCTGGTGAGCGAGGTCGCGAAGACCTTCATCCAGGAGGAGCGCCCGTGCCGCGCGGTCGCCGGGGCGGTGTTCATCGCCGAGTGCCCGGCCGTCGGCGACTGGTCGTTCCCCAGCAACCACGCGACCATCGCGGCGGCCTGCGCGGCGGTGCTGGCGACCGTCTGGGGTCGGGTCGCCCTGCTGGTGTTCCCATTGGCGATGCTTATGGCGTTCTCGCGGGTCTTCGTGGGTGTGCACTACCCGCACGACGTCGCCGCGGGGTTCCTGGTGGGCGCCACGGTCGGCGCGCTGCTGGCCCTGCTGGCGGTCAGACTGGTCGGTCCGGCGAAGGCGGCGCCGCGAGTGCCGGTGGGGTCCAGGCGCTGAACCTGGTCATCCCGGACAGCGCGACCCCCGTCGGCACCGACCTCATCAGCGCGTTCCGCACGGCGACGGCGGCCGGGTGGCGCAGCCCGTGCCCGACCCGGCCCATGAGCCGCGACGCCCTGGCCACCGACCGGGTGCGCGGCCCGCGTTCCCGGTCGTAGCGGGTCAGCGCGGCCGCCACGGTGTCGGCGTCCGCGCACGCGGCGGCGAGGACGACGCCGTCCTCGATCGCCTGGCACGCGCCCTGGCCGAGGAACGGGGTCATGGCGTGCGCGGAGTCGCCGAGCAGCGCGACGCGCCCGTGCACGTAGGTGGACGGCGGCGCGGCCAGCTCGTGGACGTCGTGGCGCAGCACCGACCCGCCCGGTGTGCCCGCCAGCAGGGCGGGGATCGGGTCGGCCCAGTCGCCGCACAGCCGCACGACCTCGGCCAGCTCGTCCGGCGCGCGCAGGCCGGGCGCGGACAGGGTCGCGGCGTACCAGTAGACCCGGCCCGCGGCCAGCGGCAGGACGCCGAACTCGGTGCCGGGCCCGAGGTACTGGCCGATCTCCAGGTCACCGGTGTGGTCGGTGACCGCCCGCCAGGCCGTGGTGCCGGAGTAGACCGGCGCGGGCACCTCCGGCCACAGCCGCGACCGGACCCGGCTGCCGATGCCGTCGGCCGCGACCACCAGGTCCGCCTCCAGCTCGACGGGGTCGCCGTCGGCGAGGTAGCGCACCCTCGGGACGACCTCGACGACGTCGGCCGAGGTGACCAGGCACTCCGCGGGCAGCGCCGAGCGCAGCACCCGGTGCAGGTCGGCCCGGTGGATCGCGACGAGCCTGCCCGCGCGTTCCAGCTCCGCGGCGTCCAGGTGCCCTAGAGCGCGTCCTCGATGGTCGCGGACACCGCCGGGGAGCCGGGGCGTGCCGTCGTGGCGCACGGCCTCGCCCAGGCCCAGGGCGTCCAGCGCGCGCAGGGCGTTGGGCATCACGCCGATGCCCGCCCCCACCTCGCCGAACTCCGGCGCCCGTTCGAGCACGGTCACCCGCCAGCCGACCCGGTGCAGCGCGACCGCCGCCGTCAGCCCGCCCAGTCCCCCGCCGACCACCACCGCCGTGCCCCGCATGCTGACCCCCTCGTTTCTACAGGTGTAGAGACAGCGATACTACAGCTGTAGAAGGAAGGGGCAAGGCGTTGAGCGACCGCACCGACCTGCTCGCCGACGCGGCCATCCACGTCGTCGCGACCCACGGGATGCGCGGGCTGACCCACCGCGCGGTCGACGCGCGCGCCGGGGTGCCGCAGGGCTCGACGTCGGCGTACTTCCGGACCCGCAAGGCGCTCGTCGAAGGGCTCGTCCGGCGGCTCGCGGACGTCGAGACGGCCGACATCGACGCGACCCGGCTGACCTCTCAGACCTCCGACGGCCCGCCCGACCTCGACCGGGTCGCCGCGGGCGTGGCCGCGCTGCTGGACCACTGGCTCGGCGCCGGGCGCGACCGCAGCCTGGCCAGGTTCGCCTGCCTGCTGGAGGCCACCCACCACCCCGAGCTGCGCACGATCCTCGCCTACGGCGACCGGCCGCGGGCCCAGGCGCGCGAGCTCGTGGCGGCGCTCGGCTCGACCGACCCGGAACGGGACGGCCACGACCTGGTGTCGTTCGTCGACGGCCTGCTGTTCTACCGGCTGGCGGGCGGCGGGGCGGCCCACGCGCCCGCGCCCGGCACGCCCGAGAGCCTCGCCGAGCTGCACCGCGCGGCGCTGGCCGCGCTCACCGGCGTGCTCGCCCGGCGGTCCCCCGCCCGGTAATCCGGTGGCGGGCCCCCGACGGCTTCCCTATCGTCGCGGCCATGGTCCCGCCGTTCTTCGTGTTCTACCTCTGATCTCGGCCGCGACGCGGCGGGCGGTCGCTCGCCGCGTCCTCGACGTGCCCGAGAGCGCTCGCCGTCCGGCTTGAGCGCCAGAGCTCGCGGAGCGCCCCCGTCGTGGTCGCGCGCTCCCGTTCCGAAGAGGTGACCCCAGTGCGCGCACGACTCGTGCAACCCCGCCATGCCCACCTGAGGACCGAGGACCTGGGCAAGGGCTTCGAAGCCCGCCCCGTCCTGTCCGGCGTCCACCTGACCGCGTCGACCGGGCAGCGGCTCGGCGTGATCGGCGAGAACGGCCGCGGCAAGTCCACCCTGCTGCGCCTGCTCGCGGGCGACCTCGAACCGGACGCGGGCACCGTGACCCGGCACGGCTCGGTCGCCACGGCCGCGCAGGAGCTCCCGTTCACCGCCGACGACACCGTCGGCACGCTGCTCGACCACGCCCTCGCGCCGGCCCGTGCCGCGGTCGCCGAGGTGGACGGCGCCGCGGCCGCGCTCGCCGACGCCGAGCCGGGTGCCGACGACCGGTACGCGGTGGCGCTCGCCGAGGCCGAGCGGCTGGAGGCGTGGGACGCCGAGCGCCGGGCCGACCTGGCGCTCGCGGCCCTGGACGCGCCCGCCGACCGGGCGCTGCGGCTGGCCGAGCTGTCCGTGGGGCAGCGCTACCGGGTGCGGCTGGCCTGCGTGCTGGCCGAGCGCGCGGACATCCTGCTGCTCGACGAGCCGACCAACCACCTGGACGCCTCCGGCATGGCGTACCTGACCGCGCGGCTGCGCGAGCACCAGGGCGTGGTCGTGCTGGTCAGCCACGACCGGGCGCTGCTGGACGAGGTGTGCACGGCCCTGCTCGACCTGGACCCGAACGCCGAGGGCGAGGTGGTGCTGCACGGCGGCGGCTACTCCGCCTACCGGTCGGCCAAGGCCGCGGAGCGGGCCCGGTGGGAGCAGCGGTACGCCTTGGAGGCGTCCAGGGACGCGGAGCTGCGGGAGCAGGTGTCCGCCGCCGAGGCGCGGCTGGTGACGTCCTGGCGGCCGCCCAAGGGGGCCGGAAGGCACAAGCGCGCGACGCGGGCGCCGAGCCGGATGCGCACCGTCGCCCGCCGCCTGGAGGAGCTGACCGACCGCCGGGTGCCGGAGCCGCCCGCCCCGCTGCGGTTCGCGAGCCCCGACCTGGAGGCGGGTCCGGACGAGGTGCTGCTCGGCGCCTCCGGGGTCACCGTGCCCGGTCGGCTGCGGCCGCACCCGGACCTCGCGGTGGCCGCGGGCGGGCGGCTGGTCGTGTCCGGCGCGAACGGGACGGGCAAGTCGACGCTGCTGGGCGTGCTGGCCGGGCGGGTGGTCCCGGCGTCCGGCGCGGTCCACCGCGGCGGGCGGACCCGGATCGGGCTGCTGGCCCAGGAGTCGGACTTCCCGGACCCGTCGCTGAGCCCGGTGCGGCTGGCGGGCGGCGACGCGGAGCCGTTGCGCGGACTGGGCCTGCTGGCCGACGTGGACCTGACCCGGCCCGTGGGCAGGCTGTCGACCGGGCAGCGCAGGAGGCTGTCGCTCGCACTGCTGCTCCTGCGCGCGCCGCACGTGCTGCTGCTCGACGAGCCGACCAACCACCTGTCGATCGCGCTGGTCGACGAGCTGACCGAGGCCCTGCTGGTGACCGCCGCGGCCGTCGTCGTGGCCACCCACGACCGGCGGCTGCGGGCCGACCTGGGCGACTGGCCGGAGCTGGAACTCATTTGAAAACAATGTTCTTCACAGAGTAGTGAAGCTTCTGTAGCTTCTGAAGCAGGTCCCTACGCACTGGGAGGTGTGCAAGTTGACCGGAACGATCACCGCTGCCCTGCCGACGACGCGCGACAACGCGTTCGACCCGCCCGCCGAACTGGGGGTGCTCCGCGAGGAGCGGCCGCTGAACCGGCTCCAGTTCCCCGACGGGCACGTGGGCTGGCTCGTCACGAACCACGAGCTGGTCCGCGAGATCATGGCGGACCGCCGCTTCAGCTCGCGCAGCGAGCTGCACCACTCCGTCATCACCCGCGCCGACGGCAAGCCGGTCCGCAGGCCCGCCGCGACGCCCGGCATGTTCATCGGGATGGACGCGCCGGACCACACGAGGTACCGCAAGCTGCTGACCGGCCAGTTCACCGTGCGCAGGATGAACCTGCTGTCGGCCCGCATCGAGGAGATCGTCCAGGAGCACCTGAAGGCGATGCGCGCGAACGGCACGTCGGGCGACCTCGTCCAGGCGTTCGCGCTCCCCATCCCCTCGCTGGTGATCTGCGAGCTGCTGGGCGTCCCCTACGACGAGCGGCACGGGTTCCAGGAGGACACCGCCACGGCGCTGCGGCTGGAGACCTCCGCGGACGAGGCCATCGCGGCGTTCGAGCGGATCAAGGACTTCATCCGCGACCTCGTGCGGCGCAAGCGCGCCAACCCCGGCGACGACATGCTCAGCGGCCTGATCGCGAGCGGTGAGCACCTCGACGACGAGGAGATCACCGGCATGGGCGTCCTGCTGCTGGTGGCCGGGCACGAGACGACCGCCAACATGCTCGGCCTCGGCACGCTGGCCCTGCTCGGCAACCCCGACCAGCTCGCCGCGCTGAAGGCGGACCCGTCGCTGGTCGACAACACCGTCGAGGAGCTGCTGCGGTACCTGTCGATCATCCAGTTCGGCACGACCCGCACGGCGCTGGAGGACGTGGAGATCGCCGGCGAGGTGATCAAGGAGGGCGACACGCTGTCGCTCTCGCTGGCCGCCGCCAACCGCGACCCGCAGCGGTTCGACCACCCCGACCGGCTGGACGTCCACCGCTCGGCGAACGGGCACATGAGCTTCGGCCACGGCGTGCACCAGTGCCTCGGCCAGCAGCTCGCCCGCATCGAGATGCGGATCGCCTACTCGGCGCTGTTCGCCGAGTTCCCGGACCTGCGCCTGGCGGTGCCCGCCGACGAGGTGCCGCTGCGCACCGACATGGCCATCTACGGTGTCCACTCGCTGCCGGTGGAGTGGTCATGAGGATCGAGGCCGACGTGAACAAGTGCTGCGGGTCCGGCATGTGCGCCCTGACCGACCCGGAGCTGTTCGACCAGAGCGAGGAGGACGGCACGGTCCTCGTCCTCGTCAGCGAGCCCGGTCCCGAGCACCACGCCGCGGCCCGCGAAGCCGCCGCGCTGTGCCCCGCGGGAGCCATCACCGTGCACGGGTGACCGCACCCCGCGACCCCGCCGCCCACCCCGGCGGGGTCGCGGGAACCCCGCTGACCACGCCTTCCGCCCGGACAGGGGCCCTGCTAGGGGCCGTTTAGGGGCCGCCAGGGGTGTCCGGGGCACAAACCCGTCATTAGCTTTCGATCCAGTGATCTGTGGCGGAAGACGACGTGCGGGTTTCTGTGAAAAGGGTGGCGCTGAATGTCCAACGAGCAGAAGCTTCGCGATTACCTCAGGCGGGTGACCGCGGACCTGCACAGCACCCGCCACCGTTTGCAGGAGGTCGAGGGGACGGGCCAGGAGCCCATCGCGATCGTGGCGATGGGCTGCCGCTTCGCGGGCGGCATCACCTCCCCCGAGGAGCTCTGGGACTTCGTCGTGGACGGCGGGGACGCCGTCGCGCCCTTCCCCACCGACCGCGGCTGGGACCTGGAGGCGCTCTACCACCCCGATCCCGACCACCAGGGCACGTCGTACGTCATGGAGGGCGCCTTCGTCGACGGCGTCGCCGAGTTCGACCCCGGCTTCTTCGGCATCTCGCCGCGCGAGGCGATCACGATGGACCCGCAGCAGCGCCTGCTGCTGGAGACCACGTGGCACACGTTCGAGCGCGCGGGCATCGACCCGCACGCGTTGCGCGGCAGCCGGACCGGGGTGTTCACCTCCACCAACGGCCAGGACTACATCACCAAGCTGCAGGGCGAGCTGCCCGACGGGCTGGAGGGCCACGTCGGCACCGGCACCGCGGCGAGCATGATCTCCGGGCGCATCTCCTACACGTTCGGCCTCGAAGGCCCCGCCGTCACCGTGGACACCGCGTGCTCGGGCTCGCTGGTCACGTTGCACCTCGCGGTGCAGGCGCTGCGCAACGGCGAGTGCGACCTGGCGCTGGCCGGCGGCGCGACGATCATGGTGACACCGGGCGCGTTCATCGACTTCAGCCGCGCGCGCGGCCTCTCGTGGGACTCCCGCTGCAAGTCGTTCGCGGCGGGCGCGGACGGCACGAGCTGGGGCGACGGCGTCGGTCTGGTGCTGGTGGAACGGCTGTCCGACGCCCGGCGCAACGGCCACGAGGTGCTGGCCGTCGTGCGCGGCATCGCGGTGAACCAGGACGGCGCCTCGAACGGCCTGACCGCGCCGAACGGCCCGTCGCAGCAGCGGGTGATCAAGCAAGCCCTGGCCGACGCGCGGCTGTCCGCGGTGGACGTCGACGTGATCGAGGCGCACGGCACCGGCACGAAGCTCGGCGACCCGATCGAGGCGCAGGCGCTGATCGCGGCGTACGGACCTGAGCGCGAGACCCCTCTGCTGCTCGGTTCGGTGAAGTCCAACATCGGCCACACGCAGGCCGCCGCCGGTGTCGCCGCCGTCATCAAGACCGTGATGGCGCTGCGCCACGGCGTGGTGCCCAAGACGCTGCACGTGGACGCGCCGTCGCCGCAGATCGACTGGAGCTCCGGCACCGCGGAGCTGGTGACCGAGACCAGGGCGTGGCCGGAGACCGGGCACGTCCGCCGGGCCGGCGTGTCGTCCTTCGGCTACAGCGGCACGAACGCCCACGCGATCCTCGAACAGGCACCGGAGGACCCCCTCGACGTCGAGGGCGACGAGCCCGCGGCCGCCCCCCGCGAGCTGCCGGTCGTGCCGGTGCTGCTGTCCGGGAAGACCGAGCAGGCGGTGCGGGCGCAGGCCGCCGCGCTGCTGGAGTCGTTGCCCGGCAACGACTTGGCGGACCTCGGGTTCTCCACCGCGACGACGCGGGCGCACCTCGACCACCGGGCTGTGCTCGTGGCCGACGACCGCGACGGCCTGCTGGCCGCGTTGGGGGCGCTCGCCGACGGCACCGCACCGGTCGCGGGCGAGGCCGTGGAGGGCCGCACCGCCGTGCTGTTCACCGGCCAGGGCAGCCAGCGGGTCGCCATGGGGCAGCAGCTGTACAGCGCTTTCCCGGTGTACGCCGAGGCGTTCGACGCCGTGTGCGACCGGTTCGACCCGCGGCTGCGCGAGGCTTTCGCCGACCAGGACCTGCTGAACCGGACGGAGTTCACCCAGCCCGCGTTGTTCGCGGTGGAGGTGGCGTTGTACCGGTTGGTGGAGTCGTGGGGTGTGCGGCCGGACTTCCTG
>NZ_PVTF01000019.1 GCF_003002815.1 Umezawaea tangerina
AATGGGTGGAGTTGACCGGTACTAATAGGCCGAGGACTTGTTTACGAAGACGCTACGCATCCACTGTGCGGTTCTGAAAGAACCGAACCGGACCATCAGGGTCCACTCCTACGGGGGTGGAGACTCTGGTGCCCACGGTAGGTAATTTCATAGTGTTTCCGCGGTCATGGCGGAGGGGAAACACCCGGTCCCATTCCGAACCCGGTAGTTAAGCCCTCCTGCGCCGATGGTACTGCACTGGTGACGGTGTGGGAGAGTAGGTCACCGCGGGACAATTATTCCCTGAAAGGGCTTGTGATGGGGGCACATCTTATGTGCTCAAATCACAAGCCCTTTTCGGCGTGTTCAGGCGTTGTCCATAGGAGGAATCAGGTGTCCAGGTTCGGGGAACGTCCCGGCGACCGTCAGCGTGGCCAGGGAGACCGACCGCGCCGTTCCGATGGTGGTCCAGCCCAAAGCAGTGACCGCAGGCCGTCCAGCAGTGGCCGCCCGACGGGAAGTGAGCGTGCCGCCGGTTACCCGCGGCGGGACGACAAGCACATCGCCCCCAACAGCGACGGACCGCGGCGCGACCAGCGCGGCACGTCCAGTGGTGGCGAACGCCGGGAGTACAAGCCCCGCGACGACCGCCCCCGCTACGAGAAGCCCCGTGGCACCGGTTCCGGCAGCAGTGGCGGCGGCTACCCCCGTCGCGACGACCGCTCGGGTAGCACGGGCGGCTCCTACAAGCCCCGTGACGACCGTTCCGGTGGTGGGGAACGGCGCGAGTACAAGCCCCGTGACGACCGTTCGGGCTCCGGTGAGCGCCGCGAGTACAAGCCTCGCGATGACCGCTCCGGTGGTGGCGAACGCCGGGAGTACAAGCCGCGCGAGAGCACCTACAAGCCGCGCAGCGACAGCGGTTCGAGCTCGTACAAGCCCCGTGACGACCGGCCTCGGTACGACAAGGCGCGCGACGACCGCGGTGGCAGCACCTATCGCAAGGACGACGCCCCCCGCGGCGGCGGCTACCAGCGTTCCGGCGGCGACAGCAGGCCGGACTTCCGGCCGCGCACCGGTGGCGCCTCGGGCGGCACGCACAAGCGCGACAGCCGCGACGGCCGTCCCGACTTCCGCCCCCGCACCACGGGCACCGGCAGCAGCTTCAAGCGCGACGACCGCTCCGGCGGTGGCGAGCGCCGCGAGTACAAGCCCCGCACCGAAGGCGGCAGCAGCAACTACCCGCGTCGTGACGAGCGCGGTGGCATCTCCAGCAACGGCAACAGCCGCTACCGCAGCTCCGACGACAAGCCGCGCTACGACAAGCCCCGTGACGACCGCTCCGGCGACGACCGGCGGGACTTCAAGCCCCGCACCGGGTCCTCCGGCGGCTACCAGCGCGACGACCGCCCCCGCTACGACAAGCCGCGCGACGACCGGGGCAGCGCCCCGCGCCGCGACGAGGGTGGCCGCGGCGGGTACCAGTACCGCGACGACAAGTCCGCGGGCGGCGAGCGCCGCGAGTACAAGTCGCGCGACGACCGCGGTGGCGACCGTCGTGAGTACAAGCCGCGCACCGAGAGCAGCGGTGGCTACCAGCGTCGGGACGACCGCGCGGGCAGCGGTGAGCGTCGTGAGTACAAGCCGCGCACCGAGACCGGCACCGGTTACCAGCGTCGGGACGACCGCGCCGGTAGCGGTGAGCGTCGTGAGTACAAGCCGCGCACCGAGACCGGCAGCGGCTACCAGTCCCGTGACGACCGCTCCGGTGGTGAACGCCGGGAGTACAAGCCCCGCGAGGACCGCGGGTCGAGCGGCTACCAGCGCGACGACAAGCCGCGTTACGAGCGTGCGGGCGGCGAGCGGACGACGTCGCGCGAGGACCGTCCCCGGCACGAGAAGCCGCGGCACACCAAGCCGAAGGTGGACGCTCCCCAGGAGACCACCTCCGCCAAGGACGACAAGCGCGACGAGCGCAGCCGCCAGCGGGCCGCCCGCTTCCAGGAGCGCACCCCCCAGTACGGGTCGGGTGCGGCCCCGGAAGCCGAGGGCGACGAGTCGGTGGAGGCGCCGGTCGTCGACGCCGACGTGCGTTCCGACGCCGAGTCCGCTCCCGCAGCCGAGGCGCCGGCGCAGGAGTCCGCTCCCGCGGCTCCTGTCGTGGAAGAGGGCTACCAGCGGGCACGTGCGCCGGAGCTCCCGCCGGAGGCCGACATCTCCGCGCTCGACCCCGAGATCAAGGGTGAGCTGCGGGGCCTGCCGAAGGGGTTGGCCGAGATCGTCGGTCGGCACCTGGCGGCGGCCGGGCTCCTGGTCGACACCGACCCGGTGCTGGCACTGGAGCACGCCCGCTACGCGCGGGGCAAGGCCGCTCGCATCGGCGTCATCCGCGAGGCCGCGGGACTGACCGCGTACCACGCCGGCGAGTGGGCCGAGGCGCTGTCCGAGCTGCGCGCCGCGCGCCGCATGTCGACCGGCACCGGTCACATCGCGGTGATGGCCGACTGCGAGCGCGCGCTGGGCCGCCCGGAACGGGCGATCGAGCTGGCCCGCGAGGTCCAGGGCCAGCCGCTGGCGCCGGACGAGGCCGTGGAGCTGCGGATCGTCGCGGCCGGGGCCCGTCGGGACATGGGGCAGTTCGACGCGGCCGTGGTCGCGCTCCAGGGCGAGGACCTCGACCCGAAGCGCCGCGACCCGTGGAGCGCCCGGCTGTTCTACGCCTACGCGGACAACCTCGAGGCCGCGGGCCGCGCCGAGGAGTCGGTGCAGTGGTTCCTGCACGCGGCCGAAGCCGATGACGAGAACGAGACGGACGCCGCCGAGCGGGCGTTCGGGTTCTCGATCGTGGAAGAGGACGTCGAGGAAGACGCCCTCGAAGACGAGGGGAACGCGGAGAAGTGACCGAGACGTTGTTGGCGCGGTACGACGCACTGCTGCTGGACCTCGACGGCACTGTGTACCGGGGCAAGGAGCCCGTCCCCGGCGCCGCGGAGGCCGTGGCGGCCGCCCGCGCGTTGGGGGTGGGCATCCGGTTCGTGACCAACAACGCCTCTCGGGCACCGCAGGACGTCGCCGACCACCTGGCCGAGATCGGGTTCGAAGCCGTTCTCGACGAGGTGAGCACGAGCGCGCAGGCCGCGGCCGCGATGCTGGGTGAACACCTCACCGCCGGGACCAAGGTCCTGGTACTGGGCACGGACGCGCTGGCCGAAGAGGTGTCGCGGGCCGGGTTCGTGCCGGTCCGCGAGGCTTCGGACGACGTGGTGGCCGTGGTGCAAGGGCTGTCGCAGGACCTCGGCTGGCGTGAGCTGGCCGAGGCCTGCGTGGCTCTGCGCCGGGGAGCGTTGTGGGTGGCGTGCAACGTGGACGTGACGCTGCCGACCGAGCGCGGGCTGCTGCCGGGGTGCGGGGCGCTGGTGGCGGCGTTGAAGGCGGCCACCGATCGGGAGCCGATGGTGGCGGGGAAACCCGCGGCGCCGTTGCTGGAACAGGCGGCGAAATCGCTGGGGGCCGAGAGGCCGTTGGTGGTGGGAGACCGGCTGGACACGGACATCGCGGGGGCGGTGAACGCGGGGATGGACTCGTTGTTGGTGTTGACGGGGGTGTCGACGGAGGCGGAGGCGATGGCGTTGGCTGAGGGGTGGAGGCCTACGTACATCGCGGCGGATTTGGGTGGGTTGTTGTAGGGGGTTGGGTGGGGCGTGTCTGCCTTGCAAGTTCTCTTGGGGGAGTCTGGCCCTCGGTTGTGTTGTGTCCACCGACTGGTGAAGCCCGGCCCCCGGTGCGCAATTGTCTCAATGCCCTGCCCATGTTTGTCAAGACGGTGAAGCTGTCTTGACAAACATGGGCAGGGCAGGAGGGCGCTGTGTATCGGGGGCAGGGGTAGGTCTGGCTTCGCCAGCATCAGGCTGCGCCTGACCAAGCATCGGGCTCCGCCCGACGAGGCTTCCTCGGCTTCGCCGTTGGACCAAGCATCCGCGCTTCGCGGCGGACAGGGCATCCTTGCTGCGCGGCGGACAAGGCCCCAGGCGCTCCGCGCCGGATGCGCGCGGGCGGGCTGCGCCCGTCGTGGGGATCCTCGCTTCGCGTCGGACGAAGCGGGCGGGCGCTCCGCGTCGGGTGCGAGGTGGCGGCTGCGCCGGTTTTGTGTGTCTTGCTTTGCGTCGTTCTGTCTTCCAAGTGTTGCTGTGGGTTTGCCGGCAATTTCCTTGTGCTTCCTGGGTGTGGGTTGTCTTCTCCTGTGTTTTGGCCGGGGGTGGGGTCGTTTCCCAGGTGGTGTCCAGGAGACGTTCAGGGTGGCGCGATGTGGTGTGCATACGTTGCTGGGTATGGGAAATGTGCGTGGTCGGGATGTGTTGGTCGGGGTGGGGATCGGGGCGGTTGCGGTTGTTGTGATGTGGGGGGTGGCGGCTGCGGGGTTGGGGTTGTTGGGGGTTGGGGAGGTTGTGCGGCGGGCTGTTGGGGTTGTGGGGGCGGCGGTTGGGGTGCCGGTGAGGGTTGTGCCGCAGTTGCCGGGGGTGGGGGCTGGGGTGGGGGCGGTGGTTGAGGTGGGGCTTGGGGTGGTGGCGACGGGGGTCGCGTTTGTCGGGGTTGTTGTTGTGGGGGTTGGGTTGTGGTGGGTGGGGCGGTGGGGGGTGGCTGTTGGGGTCGTAGGTGGGTTTGCCTTGGTTTTGTCCCTTGTGGCTTTTGGGGTTGGTGGGGGTGCGGGGGTGTGGGTGGAGTCGGGAAGTGTTGTGGTGCAAGGGGTTCTGTTCGTTCTGCTGGTGGTGGGGGTGTGGGGGTTGACCACTGTGGAGGTGGTGAGGCCCGCGGTGGTGGCTGTGGTGCGGGTATTGGGTGGGGCGGTTGTGGTGGCGATGGTTGTGGGGGTGGGGGTTGTGGTTGCGCAGGGGCGGGGGGCGTGGGTGGTGGGGGTGGTTGTGCTTTTGGGGCCGAGTGTGGTGTTCGCGGTGGTGACGCGGGGGATGGGGGTCGGGTGGGAGGTGCGGGTTGATGACGCTGTGAAGGGGGTGTTGGAGAGGGTTGGTGGTGGGGGGATGGTGGAGTTGGGGGTGCTGGACGTGCCGGTGTGGCCGATGTCGGTGGTGTCCGTTCTGCTGCTTTTGGGGTGTGGGCTGTTGACCGGGTGGTGGACGGGTGGGGACGGGGCGGTCGAGAGGGTGGCTCGGAGTGCTGCCGGGTTGGGGGTGGTGGGTGGTGTGGTGTCCGTGGTGATGGTGGTGGTGGCGTCGGTCCGGGCGCACGTGGCCGTGTCGGTGCGGGGGTTGGTGTTCCTGGACGGGAGTGCTGGGGTGGTGGGGGTGTGGTGGGAGGCTGCCCTGGTGGGGACCGTCGCGGGAGCGGTGGCGGGGGCGTTGGGTGCCGTGGTGTTCGTGGTCGGGGGGCGGGTGGGCGGAAGGGCTGGGAATGGCGTCGTTGTTGGTGGTCGAGGATGATCCGACGCTGCGGGAGCTGCTGGGCGCGAGCCTGAGGTTCGCGGGGTTCGAGGTGGTGACGGCGGTGGACGGGGCGGCGGCGCTGGGGTTGGCGGAGCGGGAGGCGCCGGGGCTGGTGGTGCTGGACGTGATGCTGCCCGACATCGGTGGGTTCGAGGTGCTGCGGCGGTTGCGGCGGGCGCACGGGGAGGACCTGCCGGTGGTGTTCCTGACGGCGCGGGACACCCACGAGGACAAGGTGGACGGGCTGTCGGTCGGTGGTGACGACTACGTGACGAAGCCGTTCCGGCTGGAGGAGCTGATCGCGCGCATCCACGCGGTGCTGCGCCGCGCCGGGCGGTCGGCGGGAGTGCCGAACGGGACGCCGCTCGCGGTGGGGGACCTGGAGCTGGACCCGAACGCGCACCTGGTGACGCGCGGCGGGGAACGGGTCGAGCTGTCGCAGACGGAGTTCAAGCTGCTGCGCTACCTGATGGAGCACGCGGACCAGACCGTGGCGAAGTCCCGGATCGTGCGGGACGTGTGGAACCACGACTTCGGCGGCGACCCGAGCATCGTCGAGTCCTACGTGAGCTACCTGCGCCGCAAGGTCGAACGGGGCGAGCCCAAGCTGATCCACACGGTCCGCGGCATCGGGTACGTGCTGCGGACACCGCGGCCGTGACGGTGCTGCGCCGGGTCCCGCTGAGCGCGCGGCTGCTGGTGATCACGCTGGTGCTGCTGGCCGTCGGGCTGGTCGCGACCACCGCCGTGGTGGTGGCGTCGCTGCGCGGGCCGCTGGTGAACCGGGTGGACGGCCGGCTGCGGGCGGGTGGTGAGCTGCTCTCGCGCTTCCCGCCGCAGGCGCTCGACGCGGTCGGTCGGGCCGCGGTCGGGCAAGGCGCGCCCGCGAACAGCTCGGGGCTGCTGGACCTGGTCACCGACACCCACATCACCTACGTGTCCCCCGACGGCGGGCAGGAGCGGATGTTCCGGCTGGGCACGGCGGGCACCGCGCCGGATCCGGGGCTGCCGGACCTCGGCGCCTCGACCGCGGCCAGGAGCGGGCAGGGGCCGTTCGACATCGAGTCGGACACCGGGACTACCTGGCGCGTCCTCGTCCTGCCCGCCCGGTACTCCGGGGCCGACGGCGTGGTGGTCGTGTTCGCCGCGTCGCTGGCGGACGTGGACGCGGTCGTCGGCCGGGTCAGGACCAACTGCTACCTGATCGGCTCGGCGCTGCTCGTGCTGCTGTCGCTGCTCGGGTTCTTCGCGCTGCGCGCCGGACTGCGGCCGCTGCGCCAGGTCGAGGCCACGTCGGCGGCGATCGCGGCCGGTGAGCCGGGCCGCCGGGTGCCGGACATCGCCGCGCCCAGCACGGAGGTGGGCAGCCTCGCCGCCACGATGAACGGGATGCTGGACCGGCTCGACGAGGCGGCCGCGGCCAGGGCGGAGTCGGAGGCGCGCACCCGGCGGTTCGTGGCCGACGCGAGCCACGAGCTGCGCACCCCGTTGGCGGGCATCAGCGGGTCGACGGAGCTGTACCGGATGGGCGCGTTGCCGGAGCGCGCGGACGTGGACCGGACGATGGACCGGATCGAACGGGAGTCGCGCAGGCTGGAACGGCTCGTCGACGACCTGCTGCTGCTCGCCCGGTTCGACGACGCGGACCCCACCGCGCTGCGGATGGAGCCGATGGACCTGCGGGCGGTCGCCGTGGACGCGCTGCACGACCTGCGCGCGCTCGACCCGACCCGCCCGGTGGAGCTCACCGGACCCGGTGGCGGACCGGTCGGTCCGGCGCCCGTCCTCGGCGACGAGGCCCGACTGCGCCAGGTGGTGACGAACCTGGTCGGCAACGCCGTCCGGCACACCCCCGCCGCCACGGCGGTCCGCGTCGGCGTCGGCACCGTCGACGGGCGCGCGGTGGTGGAGGTCGCCGACGAGGGGCCGGGGCTCACCCCGGAACAGGCGGAGCGGGTCTTCGAGCGGTTCTACCGGGCGGACGCCTCGCGCACCCGCGCCGACGGCGGGGGTGCCGGGCTGGGGCTCGCGATCGCCCGGTCGCTGGTCGTCGCGCAGGGTGGGGACCTGCTCGTCACGGCCACGCCGGGAGCGGGCGCGGTCTTCACGATGGCGCTGCCCGCACGCCCCGTCTGACCTGTGTTCGGACAGGGTTCACCACGGGTTCTACGTGGGTTCGGGGCCGTCGGTTCACCCGTGCGCCCGGAAGCGCCGTGCGCCACTCTCGCGCGTGTTCCGCCGGGACGATCCGCTACCGTGAACACGTGAACGTCGACGTTCCCCTGCCCGGCCCGCCGGTCGATCCCGTGCTGGGCATCGACGCGGCCCTGGCCGGCCTGGAGGGCCTGGAGCACCTCGAGATCGTTGACCACGTGGCGCGGTTCGACATCGCGCACACGGCGTTGACGGTCGCGCTCTCGAGCATCGACAAGGTCTGATCCCGTGCCCAGGAGGTCTCGGCTCGACGCCGAGCTGGTCCGGCGAGGGCTCGCCCGGTCCCGTGAGCACGCCAGCCAGCTGGTGTCCGCGGGTCGGGTGACGGTGCGCGGCACGGTCGCGACGAAACCGGCGACGGCGGTCGAGATCGACGCCGCGGTGGTCGTGCGCGAGGACGTCGACGACCCGAACTGGGCCTCGCGCGGCGCGCACAAGCTCGTCGGCGCGCTGGAGGCGTTCTCCGACATCGACCCGACCGGCGCGCGCTGCCTCGACGCGGGCGCGTCCACGGGCGGGTTCACCGACGTGCTGCTGCGCAAGGGCGCCGGTCAGGTGGTCGCGGTGGACGTCGGCCGCGGGCTGCTGGACTGGAAGCTGCGCACCGACGACCGCGTGGTCGTCAAGGACAAGACCAACGTCCGGGCGCTGACGCCCGAGGACGTCGGCGGGCCGGTCGACCTGATCGTGGCCGACCTGTCGTTCATCTCCCTCAAGCTCGTGCTGCCCGCGCTGAAGTCCTGCCTCAAGCCCGACGGCGACCTGGTCCCGATGGTCAAGCCGCAGTTCGAGGTCGGCAAGGAACGGCTCGGGTCCGGCGGGGTCGTGCGCGACCCTGAGCTGCGGGCCGACGCCGTGCTCACGGTGGTCGCCGCGGCCGCCGACCTCGGCCTGCGCCTGCACGGCGTGATCGCCAGTCCGCTGCCGGGCCCCTCCGGCAACGTCGAGTTCTTCGTCCGCCTCCGACTGGGCGACCCCCTGGAGCCGGACGCCGCCGCCGCACTCGTGCGAACCGCTGTCGCGGAAGGACCTCAATGACCGAGCGCGAGATCCTGCTCGTCGTCCACACCGGACGGCAGAGCAACATCAAGCTGGCGATGGAGGTGGCGCTGCGCTTCGCCGAGGCGGGCGTCCGGCTGCGCCTGCTCGACGACGAGGCCCCGCAGCTCTACCCGTGCTGCTCGATGAGCATCGTGCCCGCCGACGACAAGGCGGCCGAGGGCACCGAGCTGGTGTTCGTGCTCGGCGGCGACGGGACCCTGTTGCGGGCGGCCGAGCTGGCGCGCGCCGCGGGCGTCCCGGTGCTGGGCGTGAACCTCGGCCGGGTCGGGTTCCTCGCGGAGGCCGACTCGGACATGCTGCACGAGGCCATCACCCACGTCATCGACCGCGAGTACCACGTCGAGGACCGGATGACGGTCGACGTGACGGCCAGCGTCAACGGCCTCGAGATCGCGAAGACGTGGGCGCTCAACGAGGCCAGCGTGGAGAAGAGCTCCCGCGAGCGCATCCTCGACGTGGTCGTGGAGATCGACGGCCGCCCGGTGTCGGCGTTCGGCACCGACGGCGTCCTCTGCGCGACCCCCACCGGGTCCACCGCATACGCGTTCTCCGCGGGCGGACCGGTGGTGTGGCCGGACGTGCAGGCGCTGCTGGTGGTGCCGAGCAACGCGCACGCCCTGTTCGCCCGCCCCCTGGTCGTGTCGCCCGCGTCCGTGGTGGCGTTCGAGGTCGACCCCAACGGCCACCCCGCCGTGCTGTGCTGCGACGGCAGGCGCACGTTCGACCTGCCCGCGGGCACCCGGATCGAGGTCGTCGGCGGGAAGACGCCCATCAAGCTCGTCCGACTGCGCGAAGGACCGTTCGCCGACCGGCTCGTGGAGAAGTTCTCGCTCCCCGTGCAGGGCTGGCGCGGGCCGTCGCGCGGCTGACGGCACCGCTGGGACACGCGGTCGTGACCGGATTCGCCTCCCGAGGCACCGCGGTGTCGGTGCGTGCGGCTAGGGTTCGCCCTGTGTTGGCCGAGATGCGCATCCAGGGCCTCGGTGTGATCGATGAGGCAACCCTAGAACTCGATGCCGGGTTCACCGTCGTTACCGGTGAGACCGGTGCGGGCAAGACCATGGTCGTCACCGGGCTCCACCTTCTGGGTGGCGGTCGGGCCGAGGCGTCGAGAGTGCGCACCGGTGCCGACAAAGCCGTGGTGGAGGGCAGGTTCCGGGCACCAGCGGGTAGCCCGGCCGCGAAGGTCGCCGACGAGGTCGGCGGCGAACCGGACGAGGACGGCACCGTGATCGCGGTGCGCACCGTCGGGTCGGACGGCAGGTCGAGGGCACACCTCGGCGGCCGTTCCGTGCCGGTCGGTGTGCTCGCTGAGCTCGCGGAGCAGCTCCTCGCCGTGCACGGGCAGAACGACCAGCTGAGGCTGCTCCGGCCCTCCGAGCAGCGGGCGGTCCTCGACCGGTTCGCCGGTGACGAGGTGGCCGAGCCGCTGCAGGAGTACCAGCGGCTGCGCGAGGAGTGGCTGCGCGTCGCGAACGAGCTGACGGAGCGCTCCGAGCGCTCCCGCGAGCTCGCCCGCGAGGCGGACCTGCTGCGCCACGGGCTGGGCGAGATCGAGGCCGTCGGCCCGAAGCCGGGCGAGGACGTCGAGCTCGTCGACGAGGCCCGCAGGCTGGCCGACGCCGACCAGCTGCGCGAGGCCGCCACGGGCGCGCAGTACGCGGTGAGCGGTGCCGCGGACGGCGACCCGGACAACCCCGGCGCGCTGGGGCTGATCGGCGAGGCGCGCCGCCGGGTGGCGACGTCGGAGGACCCGGCGCTGCGCGCGCTGGAGTCCCGGCTCGTCGAGGCCGCCGCCGTGCTGGCCGACGTCGGTGCCGAGATCGGCTCCTACCTCGACCACCTCGACGCCGACCCGAACCGGTTGGAGACGGTGCTGGCCCGGCAGTCCGAGCTCAAGCACCTGACCCGCAAGTACGCGGCCGACATCGACGGCGTGATCGCGTGGGCCGAGGACGCCAACCAGCGGCTGTCGACGCTGGACACGTCCGACGAGGCACTGGCCGCGCTGGCCGCCCGCCGCGACGAGCTGGCCGCGGAGCTCGCGGTCTACGCCGCCCAGGTCTCCGCCGCGCGCACCAGCGCCGCCGAGGAGCTGGGCAAGGAGGTGTCGGACGAGCTGACCGGGCTCGCGATGCCGCACTCGAACATCGAGGTCGCCGTGCACCCCCGTGCCGCCGAGAAGGGCGACACGCAGGCGTTGCAGGTGGGCAAGGTCCTGCTGCACGCGGGTGCGAGCGGGGTGGACGAGGTCGAGCTGCGCCTGATCGCGCACCCCGGCGCCCCCGCGCTGCCGGTGCACAAGGGCGCCTCCGGCGGTGAGCTGTCACGGGTGATGCTCGCGCTGGAGGTCGTGCTCTCGCACTCCGACCCGGTGCCGACGCTGGTCTTCGACGAGGTCGACGCCGGGGTCGGCGGCCGGGCCGCGGTCGAGGTCGGCAGGCGGCTGGCCCGGTTGGCGCGCAGCCACCAGGTCATCGTGGTCACCCACCTCCCGCAGGTCGCCGCGTTCGCGGACCGGCACCTGGTCGTCGACAAGACGGCGGACGGCATCCTCACCCGCAGCGGTGTGCGGGTGCTCGACGAGTCGGAACGGGTCGTCGAGCTCGCCAGGATGCTGGCGGGCATGGACTCGACCGACACCGGCCGCGCGCACGCCGTGGAACTGCTCGCGGCGGCCAAGGCGGACAAGGACAGCGCCCCGGTCGTGCGGCGCAAGACGCGTAAAAAGGTCACATGAACCCAGCCGGGATGAAGCGCCGCCTCGCGGGCGCGGGCGCGCTGGCGGTGGGCGCGGTCGCGACCGTCGGCGGTGTGCTGCTGCCGCTGTACACGGAGGTGCGGACGTTTCCGGGGCAGCAGGCCACCCTGGTCGTCACCGCGCTCGGCAGCACGCTGACACCGGGGGTGACGGCGTCCACCCCGGTGTTCGCGGTGCCCCTGGTGCTGGCCGCGTTGCTGCTGCTGCTCGCCGCGGTGCTGGTGTTCCGCGGCGCCTCGCCGGTCGGCCGGATGACGGCCGTCGCCGGTGCCGCCGTGCTGCTGGGCGTGGCCTGGTCGGTCTACCTGTTCGTCACGAACGCCGCCGCCGTCGCGGTGGTGTCCGTGCCGCCGGGCGGCCAGCTCGTGCAGACCCTCGACCTCGGCCTGTTCCTGCTCGGCGGCGGCTGGTTCGTGGGCACGCTCGGCGCCGTCCTCGTGCAGGAGCTGCCCGAGGAGGAGGACCGCTCCCAGTGGCGGGACCTGGAGGAGCGCGCCGACCGCATCCGCGACCGGGTGCGCGAGCCCGAACCCGAGACCGTGCCGGACCCGGAACGCGCACCCCGCCGCAGGCGCAGGCACGCCGTCGAGGAGCGGTCGCGGGAACGCGAGGAGGAGCAGGAACGCCCGCGGGAGCGGGAACGCCCGCGGGAACGCGACGAGGAGCGCGGGCGCGGTGGCAGGCGCAGGCGCGTCGAGGAGCGGGAACGCGTCGAGGACACCGGCGAGGCGGTCGTGTACCAGCTGCCCGACGCGCCGACGGACGACCTCGACACCCCCGCGTTCGGCTTCCCGCCCGCGGAGTTCGGCCCCCAGGGGCCCGAGGACGACCCCGACGCCTCCACCACCAGGGTGACCCTCGACCCGGTCGACCCGCCCGGCCGCTCATGAGGTCCCGCCTCGGGCTCTTCGCACTGCTCGCCGGGGCGGTGCTGACCCTCGTGGGCGCCCTGCTGCCGCTCTACCACCAGGCCTACCGGCTGGCCGAGCAGCTCGAGTTCGAGGTCACGGCCTGGAACGTCCGCACGATCACCGGTCCCCAGCCCGACAGCGACGAGTTCCGCTCCTCGGTCCAGTACGGCATCCCCCTCGCGGTCGCGGCGGGTCTGCTCGTCCTGGCCGCGCTGTTCCTGCGGCACCGCCGGTTCGGCGCGGTCGCGCGGTTCCTGGCCGCCGGTGTGCCGCTCATGCTCGTGGGCGCGGTGTGGACGATCCTCCAGGTCTACCTGCGCCTGGCCCAGGGCAACCGCCGCGCCGACCCGATCACGCTGACCTCGCCCGGCCTCGGCCTGTGGATCCTGGCGATCGCCTGCGTCGTGGCGCTCGTCGGTGGTGTGCTGGTGCAGCGGGTGCCGGACCAGCTCGAACGGGCGCCCGAGCCCGAAGGCCCGGTCGTCTACCGGCTGCCCGACAGCGAAGAGCACGAGCAGGTGTCGTAGCCGTCCGAACCGGGGGGACCGTGGAACTGCGCGAGGACGTGTCGCGGTCCCCGCGACGGCGGGTGGTCGGAGGGGTCGCGTTGGCGGCGGGCGCGGTGCTGGCGCTGGTCGCCACGCGGCTGCCGCTGACGCGGCAGGACATCCGGTTCCCCGAGGGCGCGTCCTGGTACGAGACGGGCCTGTGGGGCACCAGGGCGTCCTCGGACATCGGTTCGGTGCTGGACCCCAGCCCAGTTCGCTACGGCGTGCCGGTCGTCGTGGCGGCGGTACTGCTCGTCGTCACGGCCGCGCTGGTGCTGGGTGCTCGCAGGCTGCCCGACCGGTTCGCGGCGCCCGTGAACGTCGGCGCGGTGCTCGCGGCCTTCCTGCTCACCGGCTCCGGGTGGACCGTGGGTCAAGTCCTGCTGTCGTCGTTCCGGAACGAGGAGAGCGCGTTCGCCACCGTCACGACTTCCGTGCGCGAAGGCGTGTGGGTGTTGGGCCTGGCCTGCGTCGTGGCCCTCGCGGGTGGTCTGCTGGTGCAGGCCTGGCCCGTTCGGGCCGCCGTGCCCCCACCGGAGCGGGGCGTGGTGGTGCACCGGCTCCCGGACGACTCCGGCGGGCCCGTGATCCCGGTTCCCGACGACACCGCGGGCGGTGACCGGTGAGCCGGGTCGTGGGCGCGGCCGGACTGCTCGGCGGAGCGGCGCTGGTGGTGGCGGCCTCGTCGCGGCCGCTGTTCGAGCAGGTGCGGGTGGACAGCGGGCACCGCACGGGGTACCGGATGTCCTTGTGGGGCAGCGAGTACACGTCCCCCGACGGGATCGTCGCCGCCGGGATGGACCCGGTCCGCTTCGGTGTCCCCGTGGTCGTCGCGGCGGTGCTGCTGGTGGTCGCGGCGGTGCTGGTGCTGGCCGAGTCGCGGCTCCCCGCGCGGGCGGCCGCGGCGGCGCGGGTGGGAGCGGTCGCCGCCGCCGCGCTGCTCCTCGGCTCGGTGTGGACCATCGGTCAACTCGTGGTGGTGATGGCGAGGCGCGACGACATCACGACGGGATCGGTCGACTCCTCCGGCGGTTCCGCGATGTGGCTGCTGGTGGCCGCGTGCGGCGCGGCGCTCGTCGGTGCCCTGCTCGTCCAACGCCGCCCGCGCCGGGCCGTCGAACCCGAGGGCGCGGTCGTCTACCAGCTCCCGGACGACACCGCCGCGGACACCCCTCCGATGGGGGTCGGGATTCACCCGGAAGTGTCCACAGAGGAATCATCACCCACCTGAGCAGCCCCGACAGGTCGGCGTGGCGCTCGGCCCGCCACCCCGGCATCGGCCACCATCGGACGCATGAAGCTCTCCGGGTTGCTCAGCCGCACGAACCACGACCTCCCGGGCGCCATCGGCGTCGCCAGGGTCGATCGCCGCGCTGGTGACCTGCTCCGACGGCTGAGTCCCGGCGACGTCGCCGTCCTGGACCAGGTCGACATCGACCGCCGCACCGCGGAGGCGCTGGTCGCCGCCGAGGTCGTCGGCGTCGTGAACGCCTCCCCGTCGATCTCCGGCCGGTTCCCCAACCTGGGCCCGGAGCTGCTGATCGAGGCGGGCATCCCGCTGATCGACAACGTCGGCAGCTCCGTCCTGCGCGACATCAGGGACGGCACGAAGCTGCGGCTGCTCGACGGGGTCGTCTACGACGGCGAGACGGAGATCGCCCGCGGCGACGAGCAGAGCGCCGAGTCCATCGCCGACGCGATGATCGAGGCCAAGGCCGGCATGGCCGCGCAGCTGGAGGCCTTCTCCGCCAACACCATCGAGTTCCTGCGCCGGGAACGCGCGCTCGTGCTCGACGGCGTCGGCGTGCCCGAGCTGTACGTGCCGATGCGCGACCGGCAGGTGCTCGTCGTGGCGGGCGGCCCGAGCCACGCGGAGGAGCTGCGGCGGCTGCGGAAGTACATCCGCGAGTACCGGCCGGTGCTGGTCGGCGTCGACACGGGCGCCGACACGCTGTTCGCCGCGGGTTACAAGCCCGACGTCATCGTCGGCGACCCGGACGGCATCGGGACCGAGACGCTGAAGTCGGGCCGCGAGGTCGTCGTGCCCGCGCAGACCGACGGGCACGCGCCCGGCCTGGAGCGCATCCAGGACCTGGGCATCGGCGCGGTGACGTTCCCGTCGTCGGGCAACGCCGAGGACCTCGCGCTGCTGATCGCCGAGGCGCACGGCGCCAGCCTCGTGGTGACCGTCGGCGTGCAGGCCGGGCTGCGGGAGTTCCTCGACCGCGGCCACTCGGGCTCCAACCCGTCCACCTTCCTCACCAGGCTCAAGCTCGGCAGCAAGCTGGTCGACGGCGAGGCCGTCGCCACCCTGCACCGCAGCCGGGTCTCGTTCGGCGTGATCCTCCTGCTGGTGCTGGCCGCCGTGCTCGCGATGGTCGCCGCGGTCGCCGTCTCCGGGGTCGGCCACGTCTACGTCGACATCGCCGTCGACGCGTTCCGCACCGTCTCCGACTGGTCGAAGGGGCTGTTCTCTTGATCTCGCTGCGCTACCACATCGTCTCGATCACGGCCGTCTTCCTCTCGCTCGCGGTCGGCGTCGTGCTCGGCTCGACGGCGATCAGCAGCAGGCTGCTCTCCGGGCTCAGCGACGACAACGGCGCGCTGGGCAGGCAGGTCGTCGACCTGCAGACCGAGCGCAACACCCTCAACTCGAAGCTCACCGAGGCCGACCGGTTCGCCACGTCGGTCGGCCCGCTGTCGGTGAAGGGCCAGCTCACCGACCGCACCGTCGTGCTGGTGACCACCTCCGACGCGCGGCCGGGCGAACGCGACTCGCTGGCCGGGCTGCTGCGCGCCGCGGGTGCCACGGTCACCGGCGAGCTCCAGCTCACCGACTCGTTCGCCGACCCGCACAAGGCCGACCAGCTGCGCGACCTGGTCGCCCGGCTGCAGCCCGCGGGCACCCAGCTGCCGACCGCGTCCGACCCCGGCACCCGCGCGGGCGGCCTGCTCGGCGCGCTGCTGCTGCTGAACAAGGACACCAACCAGCCGCAGGCCTCGGCCGACGAGACGGCCTCCGCGCTCGGCGGGCTGACCGGCGCGGGTTTCGTGAAGCCCGGTCAGGGGCTTCGACCCGCGCAGCTCGCCGTCGTGCTCACCGGTGGCGCCGTGGCGGGCGACTCGGCAGGCGATCGCGCCGCCACGATCGCGCGCTTCGCCATCCAGCTCGACCGGTCCGGCGCGGGCGCGGTGCTCGCGGGCGGCTCCGGGTCGGCCGACGGCACGGGCGCCATCGGCGTCGTGCGGGCGGACACGGCGGCGACTTCCGTCCTGTCGACCGTCGACAACGCCGACACCGCGGCGGGTCGCGTCGTGGCCGTGCTGGCGTTGCGCGAGCAGCTCGACGGCAAGTCCGGCCGTTACGGCGTGGCGGGCAACGCCGAGGCCCCATCACCTGGTCAGGCCAGCTGATTAACCCGTACGGGGGATGCGTTCGCGTGGTCTGGAGGGAATCGGCGGTCGGGCACGTGTTAGCGTTGTGGCCCGTGGACAGGGGTTATCCCCTTTCGGAACCTTTCAGACCACGGGAGCCTCGTTGGTGCTTCAAGCACGTACCACCAAGCACGTTTTCGTCACCGGAGGCGTCGCGTCCTCCTTGGGCAAGGGGCTCACCGCTTCCAGCCTCGGCCAGCTGCTGACTTCCCGTGGTCTGCGGGTGACCATGCAGAAGCTCGACCCCTACCTCAACGTCGACCCCGGCACGATGAACCCGTTCCAGCACGGCGAGGTGTTCGTCACCGACGACGGCGCCGAGACCGACCTGGACATCGGCCACTACGAGCGCTTCCTCGCCCGTGACCTGTCCGGCGAGGCGAACGTGACGACCGGCCAGGTGTACTCCGAGGTCATCGCCAAGGAGCGCCGCGGCGAGTACCTGGGCGACACCGTCCAGGTCATCCCGCACATCACCGACGAGATCAAGCGCCGCATCCGCGCGATGGCCGAGCCGGACGCCGAGGGCCTGGTGCCCGACGTCGTCATCACCGAGGTCGGCGGCACGGTCGGCGACATCGAGTCGCTCC
Organism: Umezawaea tangerina; assembly: GCF_003002815.1. Taxonomy (GTDB): domain Bacteria; phylum Actinomycetota; class Actinomycetes; order Mycobacteriales; family Pseudonocardiaceae; genus Umezawaea; species Umezawaea tangerina. The sequence continues at coordinate 16,939 of NZ_PVTF01000019.1, forward strand.
CGTTCCTGGAGGCCGCCCGCCAGGTGCGCCACGACGTGGGCCGCGACAACGTGTTCTTCCTGCACGTGTCGCTGGTGCCCTACCTCGCGCCGTCAGGCGAGCTGAAGACCAAGCCCACCCAGCACTCCGTGGCCGCGCTGCGCAACATCGGCATCCAGCCCGACGCCATCGTGTGCCGGGCCGACCGGGAGATCCCGGACGCGCTCAAGCGCAAGATCGGCCTGATGTGCGACGTCGACAACGAGGCCGTCGTGGCCGCCGTCGACGCGCGGTCGATCTACGACATCCCCAAGGTGCTGCACGGCGAGGGCCTGGACGCCTACGTCGTGCGCAGGCTCGACCTGCCGTTCCGCGACGTCGACTGGACCGTGTGGGGCGACCTGCTGGAGCGGGTGCACAACCCCACCGAGACCGTGCGCGTCGGCCTGGTCGGCAAGTACGTCGACCTGCCGGACGCCTACCTGTCGGTCACCGAGGCCCTGCGCGCGGGCGGGTTCGCCCACCGCGCCAAGGTCGAGGTCGTCTGGGTGCCGTCCGACGAGTGCCAGACGCCCTCCGGCGCGGCGCACGCGCTGGGCGGACTGGACGGCGTGCTCGTGCCCGGCGGGTTCGGCGTGCGCGGCATCGAGGGCAAGATCGGCGCCATCACCTACGCCCGCACCCGAGGCATTCCGGTGCTCGGCCTGTGCCTCGGTCTCCAGTGCATGGTCATCGAGTCGGCCCGCAACCTCGCCGGGATCCAGGACGCCAACTCGGCCGAGTTCGAGGAGGGCGGCACCCCGGTCATCTCCACCATGGCCGACCAGCAGGACGTCGTCTCCGGTGAACGCGACATGGGCGGCACCATGCGCCTCGGCGCCTACCCGGCCAAGCTGACCCCCGGCTCCGTCGTGGCGCGCGCGTACGGCACCAACGAGGTGTCGGAGCGGCACCGCCACCGCTACGAGGTCAACAACGCGTTCCGCGACAAGCTCTCCAAGGCGGGCCTGGTGTTCTCCGGCACCTCACCGGACGGCAGGCTCGTCGAGTTCGTCGAGCTCCCCTCCGACGTGCACCCGTTCTTCGTGGCGACCCAGGCCCACCCCGAGCTGAAGTCCCGCCCCACCAAGCCGCACCCGCTGTTCGCGGCGTTCGTGCGCGCGGCCCTGGACTACCGCCTCGCCGACCGCCTCCCGGTCGAGCTCGCGGAACCCGCCGTGGCGGTCGCGAAGTGACCGAGGCAGGCGCACACGAGTTCCGCACCGTGTCCTCGCGCGACGTGCACATCGGCCGCGTCGTCGGCCTCCGCGTCGACGAGGTCGCGATGCCCGGCGGCGGGACCGCGCTCCGCGAGGTCGTCGAACACCTCGGCGCGGTCGCCGTCGTGGCACTGGACGACGACGACCAGGTCGTCCTCATCCACCAGTACCGCCACCCCCTCGGCCACCGGCTGTGGGAGCTCCCCGCGGGCCTCCTCGACTCCCCGGACGAGATCCCGGTCGAAGGCGCCCGCCGCGAACTGGCGGAAGAGGTCGGCCTGGACGCCTCCCGCTGGTCGACCCTGGTCGACGTCGCCGCCTCACCCGGCTTCACCGACGAGGTCGTCCGCGTCTTCCTCGCCGAGGACCTGTCCACTGTGGACCGCGACCTGCAAGGCGATGAAGAAGCCGACCTAGTGGTCAAGCGCTTCCCGCTCACCGAAGCGGTCCGCATGGCCCTGGCGGGCGACATCATCAACGGCGCCGCGGTCGCCGGCCTACTAGCCGCACAAGCAGTCAAATCAGGCACAACCCCCCGCCCCGCCGACGCCCCCTGGCCGGACAGGCCGCACACCTTCGCAGCACGCCAAAACTGAGAAAAACGCCGCCTGCGGCGGTGGTTGCCATCCACCCAGGACAACAACCACCGCCCACGCAACCAAAACACCCAACCCCACCCCGCACAGGCGTAGCCAAGGGACGAGGTCAGGGAGTGAGGCCAAGGCGCGAGGCCAAGGGGCGAGGCCAAGCCCACCACCACCCCGCACAGCGAAGGCCAAGGACACCACCGCCAAGCAGCCGCCCCACACACAGTCGTTGCCCCACACAGCCGCCACCCCAAGCCGCCGTGCTCAATGACAACCACGGCCCCACGCAACGGGAAGCACCCAACCGTGGCCGATTTTACTTGGGGTTTTTGGGCCTACAATGAGTCGGCGGGCAGGCTCTACCACCTGCCCTTTTTCGCCCGACGAGGCCCAAAAAGAGGGGCCCCAAGTCAAATCGGCCACACCACAACGCAACCCGCCCCGCCACTCACCCCACCGAGCAGCAGCCCCCAACCCCCACCTACCGGGCAGCAGCCCACAGCCCACAGCTCACTGAGCAGCAGCCCACAACCGCCGCTCACCGAGCAGCAGCCCCCACCCCCCAACTCACCGAGCAGCAGCCACAAAGACCACACCCACACCCCCCGAAAGCCCCCCACATGCGGAAAGCCCTGACCGGCCCCACAGCCGCCGCCGTGGCCGCCGCCGCAGGCGCCGTCGTCCTCCTCTTCGCCGACCCCACCAAACCCGGCTCCTGGCTCCCCAGGTGCCCGTTCAACTGGCTCACCGGCCTCGACTGCCCCGCCTGCGGCTCCACCCGCATGGTCCACGCCCTGCTGCACGGCGACCTCCCCGCCGCCTGGCACTACAACGCGGTCATGCTCGTCGCCGGGCTCCCCGTGCTCGCCTGGCTCTGGTTCAGGTGGTTCCGCGCCAGCAGTTCCGGCGTCCCCACACCCCCGCTCCCACGCCGCACGACCACGACGATCCTCGTGGTCGCCACGACCTGGATGATCACCAGAAACCTGCTCGCGTAGATCCCCGCGAACCAGACCGCCGGAGACCTAGTCCCGCAGCTTCCGCCCCTGCGCGTCCGTCCCGCCGTTCACCAGCAGGATGATCCCGTCGACCAGCGCCCAGATCCCGCAGCCGCCGCACGTCAGCAGCTGCGCGACGGCCATCCCGGTGTGCCCGGTGTAGAACCGGCCGACGCCGAACCCGCCGAGGAAGAGCTGGAGGATCCCGGCGACGACCTTCGACTTGTCCGACAGCGCCATCCCGGTCATCGGGTCGACCCCGTAGGGCGCGAAGCCCGCCTGGTAGCCGCCGGTCGCGTAGCCGCCGGTGCCGTAGCCGGGCGGGGGCGGGCCGTAGCCGGGAGGCGGTGCGCCGTAAGGGGGTGGCGGCACCTGGTAGGACGGCGGGGGCGGGACGACCAGGAACGGCGGGTGCGGCTGCGGCAGGTCCGCGAACAACGAGCCCAGCTCGGCGACGGTCTGCGCGGCCGACGCGTAGGCGACGCGCTGCTCGTACTCGCCGATCTCGATCCGGCCTGCGGCGAAGTGGTCGTTGAGGGCGCGGATCGCTTCTTCGCGCTGCTGGTTGCCGATGCGCACGGAGTTCGGCTCGAAAGGTCCTGACACGGCGGGAACGGTATCCGATCGGTCACCTCCGACCGCCCCGAAACGCCAACTCCCACCCGGCCAGGGCAGGCGCGGTCGCGGGGACTCCCGGCCCGCCGCGGCGACCGCCGCCGGAGCCGCCGCGGAAGAACTCCGGCGCGGTCGTCCCCGCGGCGGCATTCTTTCGCCACCCGCCTGATCGGAGGATGACTCCACGTCCACGTCGCGCATGCCCGTCGCGGGCGCGTTTCCGGGCTGACTGCGCAGGTCTGCACGGTGGTGGCGGTCACGGCGCCGTGAGGGGCCGGCAAGACCCCGCGCAGGCGCGTCGGTTCGTGACAATGAGGGTTTCGTGAACATCGCCGATCTTTCGACGGCCGCGGGTACGGTGTGCGCACCTTGCAGTCCCACCGGAGCGGGAGGTACCGCGTACCGTGCCGAACCTGGACGAGCCGGAGGCGTCGGCCATCGAGCTCTCGGCGGTGTTGCACGCGTTGAGCGATCCCACGAGGCTCGCCGTCGTCCGGCAGATCGAGGCCGACGGCGAACGCCTGTGCGGCGCGATGGCCGTGGACGTGGCGAAGTCGACCCTCTCCCAGCACCTGAGGGTGCTCCGCGAGGCGGGTATCACCAGGACCCGGTGCTGCGGCAACCAGCGCTGGGTGTCGTTGCGCCGCGACGACCTGGAGCAGCTGTTCCCCGGACTGCTCGACGTGGTCCTTTCGGCCGCCGCCCGGATGGAGGCGGTGCACTGAGCCGACCGGCCGACAGCCACCGGAAATAGGCTTCGGGCGCTACGGCGAGGCGCGTTGCCGCTGTCGAGTCACGGCCTTAGGCTGCGCCCAGGTCGAGGACTACGAGGAGTTAGGTTGCGATGTCGACACCGGAGCACGTGGAGGGCAGGACGTTCGACGTTCCCCCGCCGCAGCCGCCCGGTGTGCCCCGCGCCTCGGTCGAACTGAGCCTAGCGCCGCACGCCGCACCGCACGACGAGGACGCGGCGGAGCAGGAGGCCGGTGAGATCGGCCCGACCGGCAGAGTCCTGCGGTTCACCGCCGACCCCGAGCCGGTCGCCCGGCACGGTCCCGCGAAGATCCTCGCGATCTGCAACCAGAAGGGCGGGGTCGGCAAGACCACGTCCACGATCAACCTGGGCGCGTCGCTGGCCGAGTACGGCCGCAAGGTGCTGCTGGTGGACTTCGACCCCCAGGGCGCGCTCTCGGTCGGCCTCGGCATCCACCCGCACCAGCTCGACCAGACGATCTACAACGTGATCATGGAGCGCGCGGTCGGCGTGCAGGACGTGATCATGGAGACCGGCGTCGAGGACATGCACCTGCTGCCCAGCAACATCGACCTGTCCGCGGCCGAGATCCAGCTCGTGTCCGAGGTCGGCCGGGAGCACACGCTGGTGCGCACCCTCCGCCCCGTCATCGACGACTACGACTACGTGCTGGTCGACTGCCAGCCGTCGCTCGGACTCCTCACGGTCAACGCCCTCGCGGCGGCTGACGGCGTCCTCATCCCGCTGGAGTGCGAGTTCTTCTCGCTGCGGGGGGTCGCCTTGCTCATCGACACCATCGAGAAGGTCAGGGAGCGGTTGAACCCGAAGCTGGAGATCACCGGGATCGTCGCCACGATGTACGACCCGCGCACCCTGCACTCCCGCGAGGTGATGGCGAGGGTCGTGGAGGCGTTCGGCGACATCGTGTTCGACACGGTCATCAACCGGACCGTGCGGTTCCCGGAGACCACGGTCGCGGGCGAGCCGATCACCAAGTGGGCGCCCCGTTCCGCGGGCGCGAAGGCCTACCGCGCGCTGGCGCGCGAGGTGATCGCCAGGTGACTCGTCGCGCCTCGTTGCCCGGCGCGTCCGAACTGTTCCGCCCGACCAGTCTCGTGCGCCCGACCGACCCCGAACCAGCCCAGCCCGCGGCACCGGACCGCCCCAGCACCGGCCGCCAGAAGCACGACACGAAGATCACCGTGTACGTGTCGGACGAGGAGCTGCTCGCGCTGGAGCACGCGCGGCTGTCGTTGCGCGGCACGTTCGGGCTGGCCGTGGACCGCGGCCGCATCGTCCGCGAGGCCATCGCGGTGCTGCTGGCCGACCTGGAGGAGCACGGCGAGCGCTCGCACCTCGTGCGGAGGCTGCGCCAGGGAAGCGAGCGGTGACCGGGGAGCCCGACGTCGCCGTCGACGCCGACCCGGCGAACGGCAGGTTCACCGTCAACCTGACCAACTTCCAGGGCCCGTTCGACCTGCTGCTCCAGCTCATCTCGGCGCACACCCTCGACGTGACCGAGGTCGCGCTGCACACCGTGACCGACGACTTCATCGCCTACATCCGGGCGATGGGCGACGAGTGGGACCTCGACGAGACCACCGAGTTCCTGGTCATCGCCGCCACCCTGCTCGACCTCAAGGCCGCCCGGCTGCTGCCGCAGGGCGACGTGGAGGACGAGGAGGACCTGGCCCTGCTGGAGGCGCGCGACCTGCTGTTCGCGCGGCTGCTCCAGTACCGGGCCTACAAGCAGGTGGCGGCGCTGTTCGGCGAGCTGGAGCAGGGCGCGGCCCGCCGCTACCCCCGCTCGGTCGCGCTGGAACCGCGCTACGAGGGCCTGCTGCCCGAGGTCATGCTCGGCGTGACGCCGAAGAAGTTCGCCGACATCGCCGCGTCGGTGTTCCGCCCCAAGCCGCCGCGCACCGTGTCGCTGACGCACCTGCACGTCGCCAAGGTGTCGGTGCGCGAACACGTGAACCTGATGCGCGAACGGCTGATCGCGGCCGGTCAGCTCACGTTCAGCGAGCTGGTCGCCGACTGCGAGGACACACTGGGGATGGTGGCCCGGTTCCTCGGGCTGCTGGAGCTCTACCGCGAGACCGTGCTGGCGTTCGACCAGCCCGAGGCGCTCGGGGAGCTGCTGGTCCGCTGGATCGGCGACGACGACGCGCCGCCGCCGGTCGAGCCCGACGGAGAAGAGGAGTACGGGTGACCCAGCCGGTCGCGCCGGAGCCCGTGGTCGGTCCGGAGGAGGAAGACGAGGTCGAGGTCGTCGAGACCGGACCGGACCTGTCCGACGACGCCGAGCTCGAGGGCGCGTTGGAGTCCGTGCTGCTCGTGATCGACTCGCCCGCGAGCGAGAAGCTGCTCGCCGACGTGTTCGGCCAGTCGGTGAAGCGCGTCACCCAGACCCTCAAGCGGATGTCCGCCAGGTACACCGAGTCGGGCAGCGGTATCGACCTGCGTAGAATCGGCGACGGCTGGCGGTTCTACACGCGAGACCGGTACGCGCCCTACGTGGAGAAGCTGCTGCTCGACGGGCAGCGCGCCAAGCTCACCAGGGCCGCTCTGGAGACCCTCGCGGTGATCGCGTACCGGCAGCCGGTCACCAGGGCGCGCATCGCCGCGGTTCGCGGGGTCAACGTGGACGGTGTGATCCGCACCCTCGTCGCCCGCGGGCTGATCAGCGAGATCGGTACCGACAGCGACACTGGTGGCATCCTTTACCGCACGACCGAACTGTTCCTGGAGCGGTTGGGCCTGTCGTCCCTCGCGGACCTGCCCCCGATCGCTCCCTTGTTGCCCGAAGTGGATGCGATCGACGATGTCTGAAACCCGTTCCGCGCGGCCCGACCCCAACGACGAGGGGATCCGGCTGCAGAAGGTGCTCGCCAAGGCGGGGATCGCCTCGCGGCGGGTCTCGGAGGAGCTGATCGACCTCGGCCGCGTCACCGTCGACGGCGAGGTGGTGACCGAGCAGGGTCGCCGCATCGACCCGGACACCGCCGTCGTGCACGTCGACGGCGTCCGCGTGGTCCTCAAGGAGGACGTCGTCACGCTGGTGCTGAACAAGCCGCGGGGCGTCCTGTCGACCATGCACGACGACCAGCACCGCCCGTGCGTCGGCGACTACCTGCACGAGCGCCGCGAGCGCCTGTTCCACGTCGGCAGGCTCGACGCGGACACCGAGGGCCTGCTGCTGCTCACCAACGACGGCGACCTGGCCCACCGGCTCATGCACCCCTCCTACGAGGTCCCCAAGACCTACGTGGCCGAGGTGCAGGGTCCGGTCGCCAAGGACGTCGGCAAGCGGCTGCGCGCGGGTGTGGAGCTGGAGGACGGCTTCGCCCGCGTCGACTCGTTCAAGCTCGTCGACTCCATGCCGGGCAAGGCGCTCGTCGAGGTGATCCTGCACGAGGGCCGCAAGCACATCGTGCGCCGCCTGCTCGACCACGTCGGCTACCCGGTGTCGAGCCTCGTGCGCACGCACATCGGCGAGGTCCAGCTGGGCAACCAGCGGCCCGGTTCGATGCGCGTGCTGAACCGGCAGGAAGTCGGCTCGCTTTACAAGCTTGTGGGACTTTAACCCGCGTTGTTCCCCGCGCCCTTCGGGTCCGCCGGTCATGCCGGTGGGCCCGTTTCGCGCACCCCGGACGTGGAATTCTGGCCGCACGGCGTGGAATGGTCGGTGCGGGCGTGGACGGCGTTCCCGTCGGGGGCGTGGATCGCGCTTCTCCGGCGTTGGTGGGGTACGACGAGGAATGCGCTTGCCCGTGGGCCGTGCGACCGCTGTTAGGGCATCCAGGTCGCCTTGGGGCAGCGGGATCGACGGTCCTCCCACGTGGGTGGCACCGCTGTGGCTTCAGTGTTGACTGAAATTGACCATGTTATTCACGTATCACTTTGTGAAGTTTCCTCGGCACTCATTGTGGCTTCGGGTGTCCAGTCTCTAGATTGGTCCGGGTCGTCCCGGAAGTTGATCAACTGGAGAGGCGTTCGGCGTGCGTGCCCTCACCCGAGGTGTGCTCGGCGTGGTCGGGTTCCTGATTCTGTGGGAGCTTTTCGGCCGGTTCGGGTTCGTCTCCGCGCAATACCTGCCGCCACCAAGTGTGGTTTTCGGCGAGCTAGGCAAGTTGTTGGGTGATGAGCAGTTCCTCCGCGACGTGATCGCGACGGTGCTGTCCCTGCTCATCGCAGTCGGAGTGGCCGTGGGGATCGCGGTTCCCCTTGGTCTGCTGCTGGGCAGCGTTCCCGCTGTCCGGTACGCGACCAGGGCCGTGGTCGAGTTCCTGCGACCCATTCCTTCGGTGGCCACGATCCCGTTGGCCATCATGTTGATCGGGATCGGACCGGAGACCAAGATCTCGCTCGCGGTCTACGCGGCGATCTGGCCGATCCTGTTCAACACGATCTACGCGCTCGACGAGCTCGACCCGTTGCTGGTGGAGACGGCGAAGGTCTTCGGCACCGGCAGGGTAGGCGTGATGTTCTCCGTCGCGCTGCCCAGCGCGCTGCCGTTCGTGTTCACCGGCATCCGGCTGGCCGCGACGACGGCGCTCGTCGTGCTGGTCAGCGTCGAGCTGCTGCTGGGCGGGAGTCCGGGGCTCGGGCAGTTCATCATGGTCGCGCGCAGCGGCGCCGGGCGGATGGACCTGGTGCTCGCGGGCACCGTCGTCGCCGGCGTGCTCGGCTACCTGCTCAACGAGGGCCTCGAACGGGCCCAGCAGCGCTGGTTCGGCTGGGACACCGCCATCGGAGGCCGGTCGTGACGAACTTCTTCAAGCGCTGGGTCGTGTTCGTCGGCCTGCTCGTGGTGTGGCAGGTCGTCACGGTGTACACGGACGATCCCTTCTTCCCGCCGCCGAGCGACATCGGCGAGGCGGCGTACAAGCTCTGGCTGTCCGGTCCGCCGGACAAGCTGTTCCTCACCGACGTGGTCTACGACGACGTGCTGGACAGCCTGACCAGGCTCCTGGGCGGGTGGGCCATCGCCGCCGTCGTGGGGATCTCGATCGGCATCGCGCTCGGCAGGTCCAGGACCGCGCTCGAGTACACCGGACCGGTGCTGACGTTCATGCGGTCCATCCCGCCGCCCGCGCTGGTGCCGGTGTTCATGCTGCTGTTCAAGATCGGTTCGTTCATGCAGCTGGCCACCATCGTGTTCGGCATCCTGTGGCCCATCCTGCTCAACACGATCGACGGCGCCAGGACCGTCGACGCCACCAAGGTCGAGACGTCCAAGGTGTTCCGCGTCCCCAGGGTCCAGTGGGTCCTCGGGGTCGTGCTGCCCTCGGCCGCGCCGAAGATCTTCGCCGGGCTGCGCGTCTCGCTGTCGCTGTCCCTGGTGCTGATGGTGGTGTCCGAACTGGTCGGCACCGACAACGGGATCGGTGCCCAGCTCCTGTTGGCGCAACGGGAGTTCGACTACGCCAACATGTGGGCGGGCATCGTCCTGCTGGGCGTCATCGGCTACGTGCTCAACTCCCTGCTGCTGGTGGCCGAACGCCGAGTGCTCGGCTGGCAGCCGAAGCAGGAGCACAGCAAGCCCGCACAACTCGCGACGGTATAGGGGACTGACGACATATGACCGCCATGCTCGAGGTGGCCGGACTCGGCCACACGTACCAGGCGAAGGACGGGGCGCACCGCGCCATCGACGGACTGACCTTCACCGTGGGCGCGGGTGAGCTGGTCTGCGTGGTCGGCCCGTCCGGTTGCGGGAAGTCCACGCTGCTGCGCACCATCTGCGGTCTGATCAAGCCCACCGAGGGCGGGATCAGCTTGCACGGCAACGAGGTCCACGGCGTTCCGGACGACCTCGCCGTGGTGTTCCAGGACTACAGCCGCTCGCTGTTCCCGTGGCTCACGGTGCAGCGCAACGTCGAGTTCCCGTTGCGCCGCAGCCTCGGCCGCTCCGCGCGGCGCGCCCGTGCCGCGGAGGCGCTGGCGCTGGTGGGGCTGGACAAGGCAGGCGGCAAGCACCCGTGGCAGCTCTCCGGCGGCATGCAGCAGCGCGTCGCCATCGCACGGGCGCTGGCCTACCGGCCCGCGCTGCTCATCATGGACGAGCCGTTCGCGTCGGTGGACGCGCAGACCAGGTTCGAGCTGGAGGACCTCCTGCTGAAGGTCAAGCGGGAGAACAACACCACGGTCCTGGTCGTCACGCACGACATCGACGAAAGCGTTTACCTGGGCGACCGGGTGCTGGTGCTCTCCAGCTCCCCGGCGGCCGTGGTGGCCGACCTGAGGGTCGACCTGCCCGTGCACCGCAACCAGATCACCACCCGCGAGTCGGACGCCTTCGTGGCGCTGCGCGGCGAGGTGGCCAGGCTGCTGCACGTCGACCGCACGGCGGTCGGCACGCCCCGGAAGGTCGACAACGAGGCCGCGGTGGCCGCGAAGTGGGCCGAGGCCGAGCGCGCGGCGCTGCTCGAGGCGCAGGCGCAGGAGCGCGCCACCAACTGAGTTCTCCCGCAGGCGCGTGAAACCGGGCGCCCTTGGCAACTCCCGTCATCGGGGGTTCCAGGGGCGCCTGCGCCGTTTCAGGGCCTTTTCCTTCCCCCGTGGGTGTTCTGGGACGTTCGAGGCGTGGTCCCACCCGCGTCTCAATTGGTGACTTTCGTCTTCCCGCACGAAATGTTCGCGACTTGGAATGTGCGGCCGTAATCGGGTGTGTGGGGTAGGACACACTGGGCTGTCAACCGCCGTGTTCCGCCCTGTCCGGGACAGGATTTGCGGACCAGATGACCGCATCGAACGGTCTGATGGCACCGGAGAGACGTCCGTTTTCGGTCCTGGCTATGGGATTTCGGTTACCGAACGTTGCGTGTCCAGATCGAGACCCGGCGGCTTCATGATCGGGTGTGGACACTCGTTAACGCTCGTTTCCCTGACGCGCAAGGCAAATCGTCGGACCGGACCGCCGGTCCAAGGCGTCCACAAAGGTCTTGTCCCATGCCTTTGCGCGCCCTCCGGCGCCGCTGTCGGGGTGCTCCCGGGCAGTCCCAGGACCGCTGCGGGACGCCCTGGGAGGGCGGTGGAGACCCTCTCCGGTAGCCGTGCGGGACCCGTGCCGGGAAGCCCGACGATCGGCCCTACCGGCGTGCGGGCGACCTGTGAATGCGGTTTCCCCTTGGCTTGTTCGCGATTCGCCGCACCTGTTCCGCGTATCCTGCGCGGCGCTGTGGAGCCGGGGCGGTCATCGGGTGGGGATTGGGTGCCGATGCGCGGTCGAGGGCTCCTGGGCGGTCACCGCCGTTCTGCGGCCCACTGGATTGGTGGCCAATGCAAACCGTCCGGTCCGCCATTCCGGCCCATCCCGCCGGGTGGCCCAACAAAAGGGGTCGGATGGCCCTCGGCGAATCCGTCCTCGCGCATCCGCTTCCTGTGGTATCCGGTCAGCGGTGTCCGCTGGCGCCGGTGCGGCTGTCCACTCCACGACGAACCCGATCGGGGGGAATGGGCAGCCGCCCTGCCGGTGATGGTCGAATCGTCTCTTCGACCTCGACGACGAGCGTCTTCGGCGTGCCGTTGTCGAAAGGTGTTAACAATTCGGCCCCAGAGCTATCCCGCGGTGTGTTATTCGCGCGTCGCGGTGGCCTCGTAGAGGCCCGTACCCGAATAGGAGGCGCCCACGTAGTCCTGGGCGAACGCGGCGGCTGCCGCCGGCGACTCGATCAAGTGCTGCAACCGGGCGTGACCCAATCGGCTCATGAACGGTTGCTCGTTCCGGTGGATGAGGTCCACCATCCACTGCGAGAACTCCTGCGCACGCCACACGCGGCGCAGGCAGATCGCCGAGTAGTCGTCCAGTCCCGTGGTGGACTTGTGGTCGTAGTAGGAGACGATCGCGTCGGCGAACACCTCCGCGTCGTTCAGCGCGAGGTTCATTCCCTTCCCGCCCATCGGCGTGATGATGTGGGCGGCGTCGCCCAACAAGTAGAGCCTGCCGTAGCGCATCGGCTCGACCACGTGGGAACGCATGTCGAGCACGCGCTTCTCGATGATCGGCCCGGTGGTCAGCGACCAGTCGCTGTCGCGCAGGGCGAGGCGTTTCTTCAATTCCGCCCACACCTTCTCGTCCGGCCAGTTGTCGACGTTCTCGCCGACCGGCACCTGGAGGTAGAAGCGGCTCACCGTCGGACTCCGCAGCATGTGCCCCGCGAATCCGTCGTCGTGCAAGGCGTAGATGACCTTCTCCGTCGAAGGCGGCGCCTCCGCCAGAATGCTGAGCCAGCCGATGCCGTGCTGGTGGGTGAATTCCTCCACCGCACCCTCCGGAATGCTCTTCCTGGTGACGCCGTGAAAGCCGTCGCACCCGGCGATGAACGAGCAGTCGAGGCGGTGCCGGTTGCCGTCCTTCGCCGTCCACGACACCGACGGCTTGTCGTCGAGCACGTCGTGCAGCTCGACGTCGGTGACCTCGAACCTGATGTCGCCCCCGCTCGCGAGGTACTGCGCGACGAGGTCCTTCACGACCTCCTGCTGGGGGTAGACGTAGTGCAGCTTGCCCTCCGACAGGTCGGAGTAGTTCAGCTCGTGCGCCTCCCCGTTGACCCGGAATTCGCACGCACTGTGAGTGTCACTCTGAGTAAGCAAGCGGTCGGCCAGACCGTGCTGTTCCAACATCCTCACCGAGCGGTCTTCGAGCATTCCCGCGCGAGGTCTCGTTTCGATGTACTCACGAGTGCCGCGCTCGAGCACGACGCAGGGCACGTCGGCTCGCCGCAACAGGTTCGCGACCATCAAACCCGCAGGTCCCGCGCCTACGACCACCACGGGACGGGTTGTGCTCTGAATGGTCCATTCGAGATGAGCTTGTCTCACCATGTACCCCTGCCTCTGGACGGCCTGTGCAAAGATGCTCACCGAAGGTAGTGGATTTCACCTTCGTGTGTCGGTCGACCGGGGTCTTGGTGAACCGCGAGTGTCACTTTGAGTGGCTAGCCGCAGCGACTGGTCGATCGAGCATCCCCCGCAACGAACGCCCCGCTCCAACCAGGAGAGTGCCCCACATGACTCGAAGAGTCGGCCGCCACGCACGCATGATCGTCGGCGGTTTGTCCGTCCTCGCGATGCTCACCTCCGTCGCAGGTTGCGGCCTGCTGGGCGGCAAGGAGGCGGACGCCCCCGCCACCTCCGCGGCCGCCGACGGCAAGGTGGAGAAGCCCTCGATCAACCTTGGTGTCCTCAACGTCCTCGACGTGGCCTCGGTCCACGTCGCGCTCAAGAAGGGCTACTTCAAGGACGAGGGCCTGGACGTCAAGCTGACGGTCCTCGACACCGGCGCGGCGTCCATCCCCGCCCTGGTCAAGGGTGACCTGGACTTCTCCTTCGGCAACTGGGTCTCGTTCTTCTCGGCCGAGGCCAAGGACGCGCTGAAGGACGTCGGCGGGTTCAAGCTCGTCTCGGACGGCTACCAGGCGAAGCCCGAGATGTTCCTGCTCCTGGGCAAGAAGGACGGCCCGGTGAAGGGCCCGAAGGACCTCGCAGGCAAGACCATCGGGATCAACGCGAAGCGGAACATCGCCGAGCTGACCGCGAAGGCCACGCTGGAGGCGAACAACGTCGACCCGAACGGCGTGACGTTCAAGGAGATGAAGTTCGGCGACATGCAGGCGGCGGTGGACAACGGTTCCGTCGACGCGGCGTTCATGGTCGAGCCCTTCATCACCAGTGCGCAGCGCTCCGCGGGTCAGGTCACGGTGATGGACGCGGCCTCCGGCCCGACCGACAACATCCCGATCGCCGGCTACACGACGTCCGGGAAGTTCGCGAAGGAGAACCCGAAGACCGTCGCCGCGTTCCAGCGCGCGATGGCCAAGGGCCAGAAGGACGCCGCCGACCGCTCCATCGTGGAGCCGCTGCTCCAGGACTACGCGAAGGTCGACAAGGAAACCGCCAGCCTGGTCCACTTCGGTGAGTACCCGACCAGCCTGGACGCGACGCGGCTCCAGCGCGTCGCGACGCTCATGAAGACGTACGGCCTGCTGGACAAGGAGCTCGACGTCAAGCCCCTGATCATCGCCACCCCTGGTAGCTGACGAATCAGGCAACTGCGGGGAGCCTTGCGGCTCCCCGCAGTTGTTTCCGGGTCGTCACGTCCGGGAAAATGTCCGGAAGCACCTCGGTTAGCGAGTGTTTAGTGGGGTTCTCACCCCCTTGACTCATACTGGTTGATTTCAAAACGACCGGCGTCGTCCGCCAAATGGCGGTATGACTGGGGCCGCTTTTACTCGAAGATCCACCAGGTTTGTACAGACGTTTCTTTCATCGGCTTGGAAGCTGGGGAGTGTGCTGACGGTGCGCGGTCACGGTGACCCCGCGTCCGGATCCGATCCGGAGCGAGCCCGACAAGAGTCGGATTCCGAGGGCGGTAGACCTGCTTACTCGGTTCCGACTTCGAATTCCGCGTCATCCCGTCCCGCTGCCGGCGGTGGGGATGGTCGCGCTGACACGGATGCGCAGGCCTCGGTCGGCGGCATCCGACGCTGGCGCCTGACGAACTGGCGCCTGCGCAGCAAGTTGGCGGTGGTGCTGCTGGTCCCCGCGCTGAGCACGCTCGCGCTCGCGGGACTCCGCCTCAACAGCCAGCTCGACGACGTCGAGCTGTTCGGCAAGGTCCAGCGCGAGCTCGCGCTGAGCGCGCAGGCCGCGTCGGTGTCCAACGCGATCCAGCTCGAACGCGACACCGCCGTCCACTTCGTGGCGGCCGGGCGTTCGGACAACGCGATCAGCGCCGAGCAGGTGGCGCGTTCTGGCAAGGTCGACGTCGAGGTCGGCAAGTACCGGGACGTCGCGGCCGCCACCGAGGGAATCGACCCCGCGGTGGCGGAGGCGTTCCAGAAGTCGTTGCAGTCGCTGGACAACCTCAGCTCGCTGCGCAACACCATGCTCACCACGAAGTACCCCGACGCCTCGGTCCTCAGCGGTTACAGCCAGATCCTCGCCGCGGTGAACCAGGTGCACCGGGTCGCCGCGAGCAGCGTGAGCAACCCGCGGCTGAACCCGCTGTCCGAGGCCAACCTCGCGCTCTACAGCGCGCAGGAGCAGTTGACGCAGCAGAACGCGATCCTCGTCGCGACGGCGAGGCGCGGCGGGTTCGCGCCCGGCCAGGTGGCCTCCCTGCGGTCCGCGCAGTCCAGGTTGGACGCCGCGTTGACCGACTTCACCGCCGCCGCCTCGCAGGAGAACCGCCAGCTGTTCCAGGACGTCGTGAGCGGTGGCGCCGTCGACGGCCGCAACCGGCTCGTCCAGCTCGCACTGGTGCAGCAGGAGGAGAACGACGAAGGACGCGTGGAGATCGGCGACGCGGACGTCCTGCAGGCCGGTGAGGAGACGGCGAACCTCCTCACCACGGTCTCCGGTGACATCCAGAAGCAGATCGACGTCGAGACCACCAGGCTGATCGACGTGGGTCGGGCGAACGCGTGGCGCGACGCGGCACTGGTGCTCGTCGCCCTCATCATCGCGTTCGGCCTCATGGCGATCGTCGCCCGCTCCATGATCATCCCGCTCAGGGTGCTGCGCCGCACCGCCCTGGACGTGGCGCGCAACCGGCTCCCGGAGGCGATCCAGAGGATCCGCCAGCACCGCGACCCGGAGCGCGCAGCGGAGGAAGCCCTCTTCCCGGTGCCGATCAACACCACGGAGGAGGTCGGCCAGGTGGCCCGCGCGTTCGACGCGGTGCAGCGCGAGGCCGTCCGCCTCGCGGTCGAGCAGGTGGCCCTCCGCGCGAACGTCAACGACATGTTCATCAACCTGTCGCGTCGCAGCCAGGCGCTCGTCGAGCGCCAGATCGGCGTGATCGACCGGTTGGAGCAGGACGAGCAGGACCCGGACCAGCTCGCGAGCCTCTTCGAGCTGGACCACCTCGCGACGCAGATGCGCCGCAACAGCGAGAACCTCCTGGTGCTCTCCGGCACGACGGTCAACCGACGCGTCACGCGCCCGGTGCCGGTGTCCGAGGTGCTCGGCGCCGCGGTGTCCGAAGTGGAGAAGTACGCCCGGATCCAGATCGCGCCGGGGCCGGAGATCAAGGTGCAGGGCCGGGTCGTCAACGACCTCGCGCACCTCATCGCCGAGCTGCTGGACAACGCGACCGCGTTCTCCAAGCCCACCACCAAGGTCACGGTGCGGGCGACGGAGACCCGGCGCGGCGAGATCGCGATCCGCATCCACGACCGCGGTGTCGGCATGCAGGACGACGACATCATCGAGGCCAACCACAAGCTGAGCGAGCCGCCCGAGGTCGACGTCTCCGTCGCCCGCGAGATGGGTCTCTACGTGGTCGGCCAGCTGGCCAAGCGGCACGAGATCCGCGTGACGCTGACCAACAACGACGACATCGAGGGCGGTGTCACCGCGCAGGTGGTGCTGCCGGTCTCGTTGCTGCACAAGGGCGCCTCGCAGCTCCCGCCCCCGCAGCCCGCCCGCGCGTCGAACGCGGCGAGCTTCGAGCAGCACCTGTCCGGCGAGTCCGAGTCGACCGGCGTCGGCGTCATCGCCGGTGTCCCGAAGTGGACGCCCGGCCAGGTCGACACCGGCCAGTTCGACTCGGCCCAGTTCCCGCAGGTGATGCGGACGCCCGACGAGGACCCGCACGCGGAGCACCTGGTCGAGCGGACCTCGACCGAGGGGCTGTTCACCGCGACGGTCGCGGGCATGCCCGTGGCCCCCGAGGGCGTCGAGCAGATCGACTACTCGTACCCGCCCGCCGCGGAACGCACGGCACTGCCGCGCAAACCCCCGGCGAAGCCGAAGGTCGAGCCGGTCACCGAGCGGCTGCCGATCTACGAGGACGTGCTGTCCCGCTGGTTCCAGGGCGGCGAGGTGACCGAGCCCCCCGGCAAGGGCGCCGCGGCCGTGCCCGCTAGCAACGGCAACGGCAACGGCAAGGCCGCCAACGGCAGCGAGGCGACGGAGCTGTTCGCCCCGGTGGGCACCCTCGAGGCGCCCGCCCAGCGGACCGCGTCCCCGCAGCTGCCCAAGCGGGAGGTCCAGGACACCCCGCCGATGCCGGTCCGCAAGAAGGCACCGCGGCTCGACCAGCTCCCGACCCCCGAGGCCCCGGCCGCGTCCTCCAAGGCCGCCGCCGACTGGGGCGGCGCGGACGAGGGCTGGCAGACCGCGAACAAGGTGCTCAAGACCGCGGTGGACGACAAGACCACCGCCGGTCTGCCCAAGCGGGTTCCGAACGCGCGTCTCATCCCCGGTTCGCCGAAGCAGCAGGCGGCGCCCGCGAAGAGCAGCGCGCCCACCGGTCAGAGCGGCCCGAGCGGGCAGTCCGCCTCGGTCGCCACGACCGCGCCTCCGCGGAGGCGATCGGCCGAGCGGCTGCGGCAGCAGTTCGCGACCTACCAGCGCGGTGTGCAGATGGGTCGCGAATCCCTCGACGACATCGAGTCGTGGGACAGCCCCTTGTTCAGCACGACCTCAGGGGACATGAGCGCAGAGAAGGAGCAGCAGTGACCACCACGTCCGAAGAACTGGACAACTTCAGCTGGCTGGTCGAGGACTTCGTCAGCCGAGTGGCCGGTGTAGCGCACGCCATCGTGGTGTCCGCGGACGGCCTCCTCCTGGCGGGGTCCGAGCGGCTCCCGATCGACCGTGCTGAACAGCTGGCCGCGGTGGCGTCGGGACTCGTCAGCCTCAACCAGGGCGCGGCGCGCTGCTTCGAGGCGGGCGAGGTCCGGCAGACGGTGGTCGAGATGGAGCGGGGCTACCTGTTCCTCATGTCGATCAGCGACGGCTCCTGCCTCGCGGTGCTGGCCGCCCCCAACTGCGACATCGGGCTCATCGGCTACGCCATGACCCGGCTGGTCGAGCGGGTCGGCATCCAGCTCACGCCGGAGATCCGCTCGCAGCTCCACGTCTCGATGCGCGGCTGAACCACTACTCAGGAGAAAGCAGACCAGCGATGAGCTCTGGTGCTCTCGGACGACCGGGGTCGCCCGCCAAGCCCACCATGTCGACGAAGATCGTCGTCGCGGGCGGCTTCGGCGTCGGCAAGACGACCTTCGTCGGCTCGGTGTCCGAGATCGTGCCGTTGACCACGGAGGCGGTGATGACCGAGGCCAGTGTCGGCATCGACGACCTGTCGGCGACCCCGAACAAGGTCACCACCACCGTGGCCATGGACTTCGGCCGCGTGTCCCTGGACAGCGACCTGATCCTGTACCTGTTCGGCACGCCCGGTCAGCACCGGTTCTGGTTCATGTGGGACGACCTGGTGCGCGGCGCCATCGGCGCCGTCGTCCTGGTCGACACCCGCAGGCTCGACGACGCGTTCGCCTCGATCGACTTCTTCGAGGACCGCGAACTGCCCTACGTGGTGGGGGTGAACTGCTTCGACGGGCTCATGCACCACAAGGTGGAGGACATCCGCGAAGCGCTCACCATCGCGTCGTCGGTCCCCATCGTGCCGTGCGACGCGCGCAACCGGCAGTCGACGAAGCAGACGCTGATCACGTTGGTGGAACACGCGTTGCGCCAGCCGACGTACGCGTGAACCGAGCAGAGGGTTCCCGGCCGCACCGCGGGGTGTGACCACGAGCCCGACCCCGAGTCCGACCCGAAGGGCCGCGGCCGCCGACCGGCGACCGCGGCCCTTCGGCGTCACCGGATCACATTAACCGTTCTTGCGGTCGGCTCGGAGACGTCGTTACGGTCGAAATCCCTGCAAGTTCCCTCCCCTGCGACGAGGAGAACTCATCGTGTTCCGAAAAACTGTTGGTGCGCTGGTGGCGGCGGTCGGCGTGGTGGGCCTGGTCGGCCTGCAAGCGCCCGCCGCATCGGCGGATGTCGTTGTAGCCGCGCGGACGTTGACGTACAACGCGAGCGGAGCGGCGGAGTTCAAAGCGGCGGTGGACGCCGGCGCGGCCGTGTGGAATTCGAGCGTGGCCAACGTGAAGCTGGTGTCGACCACGTCGTCCAGCGCGAACATCCGGGTGGTGGCGGACAACGGGTGGCCGCGCGCCCAGACGACCAGCCTGGGCAACGGGACGGTGTGGATGGGCCGGGAAGCGACGAACGAGGGGTACAACCCGACTCGGATCGCGGCTCACGAACTGGGGCACATCCTGGGGCAGCCGGATCGGAAGCCCGGGCCTTGTACGAGCCTGATGTCGGGGAGTAGCGCGGGGATCGGGTGCACGAACCCGAATCCGAATGCTCGGGAGAAGGCGGAGGTTGAGGCGGCGTTTCGGACGTTGAAGGCTGCTGGGGTGTGGCGGGGGGAGTTCGTGGATTAGGGGGTGGTGAAGGCCGGGGTTCGGCTTTCTCGCCTCTCGTAGCTCGGTTCCGGCTGTCTCGCTCCTGGTGAAGCTCGGTTCCGGCCCTCTCACTCGTGGGGAAGCCCAGCCCCCGGCGCGCGATTGTCTCAATGCCCGATCTTCGTTGTCAAGACGGTAAAGCTGTCTTGACAACGAAGATCGGGCAGGAGGGCGCTGTGGATCGGGGGCAGAGGGGGAGTCTGGCTTCGCCAGCTATCAGGCTGCGCCTGACTCAAGCATCGGACTCCGTCCGACAAAGCATCCTCGGCTTCGCCGTTGGACAAGGCATCCGCGCTTCGCGGCGGACAGGGTATCCGCGCTTCGCGGCGGACAAGGCCCCAGGCGCTTCGCGCCGGATGCGCGCTGGCGGGCTGCGCCCAACGGGGTGGGGGTGGCGGTAGGTTTTGCCCTTGGTTTTGCGTTGGTGGTTAGTACTCGTCTGGTGCTGGTTGGGTTGGTAGTAGTAGGTCGACGCCGATTGATCTGTACCACTTGGACTGGTCCGGGGTGGATTCTTCGGCGATGACTAGGGCGCCGGTTTCGTGTAGTAGGGGGATTAGGGCGGCTGTTGCTGCTTTGGCGATTTTGCTGTCGGGGGTTGGTGCGAGTATTACGGCGTGTGGGGTGTGTTGTTCCACAATGGACAGTTCTTCGGTGTTGCCGGTGAGGTCGTGCAGGAGTACGTGCACGTCCATGTCCTTGAGCACCGCGAGGTTGTCTTCGCCTTCCACGTCGGTCATGCCCTGTAGGGAAAGGCTGAGCCAGAGGTGGTTGGGGGGTAAGCCGGTGGTGGTGAGGATGGTGCCGATGGTTCTGGTGAGGTCCGGGTCGCGGGTGTATTCGGGGGAGAGTCTTACGAGGACGGGTAAGGAGTCCGGGTCTTCTGAGGCTCTGGTGCAGGCTTGGGTGAGGAGGGCGTGGGCCAAGGGGATGGTGTGGCCTAGCTCGTCGGCGTGGTCCAGGCAGTCGGTGTGGTGCAGGACGGTGTCGTCCTGGAGTTCCCAGCGCAGGTTGGCGATCGTGGCGGTGTTGTCGACGGGCTGGAACTCGGTGTAGATGTCGCCGGTGGCGAGGGCGCCGGGTAGTGCGGCGAGGAGGACCAGGCGGGGGCGGTTGATCTTGTCCTGGTCGTGGTCGTAGTAGGCCCACTGGCGTTTGCCCTTGCGTTCCGCGCCGCGCAAGGTGCTGTGGGCCTGGCGGACGAGGGTTGCGGCGTCGGTGCCGCGGGCGGAGGTGCGGACGAAGCCCATGCACGCGGAGACGGCGGTGGAGCGGTGGCCGTCGATGGTGATGGGGGCGGCGAGCGCGGTGTCGACGGCCTCGGCGAGCTGGGAGATGCTGGGGGTGGTGGGGGAGTCCTTGACGAGGATGACGAACTCGTCGCCGCCCGCCCTGGCGACCATGGCGGTCTCGGACGAGACGACGGCGGTGAGCCTGCGGGCGATCTCGGTGAGGACGCGGTCACCGGCGTGGTAGCCGAGGCCGTCGTTGATGATGGCCATGCTGTCGACGTCGAGGTAGCACAAGGTGATGGTGTCCGGGACGCGCAGACCGCCGAGCACCTTCTCCAGGTGCGGCAGGAAGCTCTGCCAGTTCGGCAGGCCGGTCAGGACGTCGTGCAGGGCCTGGAACCGCAGGTACTCGCGGAGCCTGCGCTGGTCGGTGACGTCCTCGGTGACGGCGACGTAGTACTTCGGGCGGTCGTCGCTGTCGCGCACGACGGACAGCACGACGTTGGCCCAGATCTCCTCGCCGCCCGCGCCGGTGAAGCGGTGCTCGAAGCGGGAGCTCTCCTCCATGGCGACGAGCATCCGGTGGCACGACGTGCGCAGCTCGGCGAGGTCGTCGGGGGTGAAGACCTCGTCGGGGACGTCGGCCTCGTGGCCGAGCATGCGGACCAGGGCGGGGTTGACCTCGACGAGGTCGCCGGGCAGGTCGAGGATCGCGATGCCCGCCGCGGAGCTGGCGAAGACCTGGCGGAAGCGGGCCTCGCTGTCGTGCAGCTCCTGCTGGGTCTCGGTCAGCGTGAGCAGCAGGGAGTTCCTGACCTTCTCCTGCTCCTCGAAGATCTGGTTCCGCACGGCGTTCGCGTACCCGGCCGACAACGCGCTCAGCACGAACGTGACGCGGTCAGCCAGGTCCGGCACGGCGGTGAGGGCGGGGTCGGTGCGCAGGGCGGGACCGAGGAGGTCGACGGTGGCCTGGAGGCTGCGCTGCCCGGTGTAGCGGGAGGCGACGAGCCAGTCGCCGACCGAGCCCGCCGGGTCGGCGGTGAACTCCTCGGCGCGGAGCAGGGCGACCAGCGCGGCCACGTGCGCGTCGAGCTCGCGCCTGATCCTGCGCCGCGCCATGGGCGAGTAAGCGGTGCGCGCCAACGACTTCGCCCACCGCTCGCCGAGCGCCGGACGTGCGAGGTCCACTTCGGACGGTGCGCCGTCGGCAGAGTGCTCGGGTCCCCGGATCGTGCTCATCGTTCTCTCTTGGTGCGGCGGGTGCTCGGGTCGACGGGGCGTCGCAGGGGGTTCGGACGTCGCAGGGCTGGGCGTCGCAGGGCTGGGTGGATCAGGGCTTGCGGCCGACCACCGCGTACAGGTTCGCGCGGTTCGGGTCGTCGCCGACCTCGTCGGGCGTCTCCGGCCGCCACTCGGGTGTCATGACCAGACCGGGCTCCAGGATCTCGAGCCCGTCCACCATGCGCAGCACCTCGGCGGCGGTCCGCGGGGTGATCGGCTCGGCGGTGCTGCGGAAGACGTCCTTGCCCGCGGCCATCGCCTCCGGCATCCGGTCGGGGGTGAAGTGCGACAGCGCCAGGTAGCTGCCGGGGCTGAGCGCGTCGCGGTAGCGCGCCAGCAGACCCCACGGGTCGTCGGAGTCCGGGATGAACTGGAGCACGCCGACCGCGAGCAGGCCGACGGGCTCGGAGAAGTCGAGCAGGGACGCCTTGGCGAGCACGTCCTCCGGCTCGCGCAGGTCGGCGAGGACGGCCGTGGCGTTCGGGTTGTCGGCGAGCAGCAGCTCGGCGTGGGTGATCGCGACCCGCTCGAAGTCCACGTACACGACGCGGCACGACGGGTCCGCCTCGTGGGCGACCTCGTGCACGTTGCCGACGGTCGGGATGCCCGAGCCGAGGTCGAGGAACTGCCGCACGCCGAGGCCCGCGAGCTCGATGACGACCCGGCGCAGGTAGGCGCGGTTGAGCCGGGCCATGTCGCGGACCGGCAGGACCTTGATCAGCTCCTCGGCGGTGCGCCGGTCGGCGGCGAAGTTGTGACCACCGCCCAGCAGGTAGTCGTAGATGCGCGCCGAGCTGGGGAGTTCGACGTCGACGCCCTCCGGAACCCATTCGACCCGGTCGACCACACCGCACCTGCCCGTTCTCGTGCCGCGTCCACTCCGAAGACGACCACCCTACCGATGAGGGCCATCGACCGAATGGCTCACGCCGAGGTTCACCCGTGTGCCGGATGGCCGCGTGCCCGTGCCGGGAGGACGGCAGCCCCGTCGCGGACCGCGTGGAGAACGCGACGGGGCTAGACGCAGATCCAGTCGGTCTGCACGGCGGTGCCGTCGATCGTGCAGCGCAGCCGCATCGGGCCGGGTGGTGGCGGGCCCAGCAGGAACGAGCCGAACTCGTCGGCCCCGGTCTCCTCCACGGGACCGGCGGGGGTGAGCAGCTCGACCACGGCCGCGCCGGGCGGCATGATCTGCCCCGCGATGCCCGCGGCCGTGACCTCGACCTGCAACGACACGCCGTCGGAGTCGAACACGAGCTGCCGCGCGGTCAGCACAGCCCTCGCCCGGCCCGCGAGCTCGGTGTCCAGGATCGAGTCGTAGCTGGTGAGCAGGAGCAGTTCGGCGTCGACCGTGCGCCACGCGAACGCGGCCCGGCCCGCCTCCAGGAACGCAGGCGGCACGGCGTCCGCTTCGGTCAGCGCGGCGCGGAGGTCGCCCAGCAGGTTCTCATCGCTGTCCCAGTGCTGCACCCAGAACACCTCCCTCCGGTGTCCCGCCCGTGAACGCGAGGATCGCGGGCGTCTTGCGCAACTTGTTCAGGCAGCGGATCCGGGTGGGCCCGATGCTGCCGATGGGCATGTCCAGCTGCCTGCCGACGTCGGCGTAGCTGGGCGGCGGGTCCGCCATCAGCTTCGCCAGCAGCTCCCGGCACTGCTCGGACAGCATGTCGAACCCGTCGCGCAGCGCCTGCCTGCGCTCGGCGGCCAGCAGCTCCGCCTCGACGTCGCCCTGGTCCACGGCCACCGGCTGCTCGTCGGTCGCCTGGGGGTCGAACGGCTGGGTCCGCTGCTGGAGCTTCAGCATGCGCAGGCACTCGTTGCGCGTGGTGGTCGCGATCCAGCCGGGCAGCGCCTCCGGGTCGCGGAGCCTGCCGATCTGCTCCACGAGCCGCAGCCACAGCGTCTGGTTCACGTCCGCCGCGTCCGCGGGGCGCAACCTGTGCTGGTAGATCACCGAGAGCACCAGTGGCGTGTACCGGTCGACGATCTCGTTCCAGGCACGCTGATCGCCGTCGTTCGCCGCGTCGACGAGCGAGGCGATCGGGGATGCATGGGTCACGTCCCCTCCTCTTGTTCAGCAGGGACTGACGCGCCGTACTTCGGAATGCTGCCACAAGGTGCGGAGCGCCCAGGGGGCCGTCAGATACACATCGGGGTGCTTCTCGTTCGGGCTAGGGCACCTGGACGCCGTAGCCGGGGTGGAACTCGGGGCCCGCGAGCAGCTGGTCACGGGCCTGCCCGGCGGTGAGGCCGCCGGTCGTCATGAGCGCGGCGATGGTGCCCGCCACGTGCGGGGTCGCGAAGGAGGTGCCCGCCCAGTAGGCGAACCGGTCGAACGCCTCGGGCGCGGGCTCGCCGGGCAGCTGCCACTCGCCCTTGAGGTAGGTGCTGCTGCGGTTGCCGACCGCGCACAGCTCCACCCAGTGCCCGTGGTTGCTGTAGCAGGCGGGGACGATCGTGCCGTCGCCGTTGAGCGCCAGCGCGGCCACGCCGACGACGTTGCTCAGAGCGGCGGGCCAGCTCGGCCGCTCGGTGCCCTGGTTGCCCGCCGACGCGACCACCACGACGTCCTTCGGCAGCAGGTTGACCGCGCGTCGGATGGGCTCGGAGGCGACGTTGTCCAGGGTGAAGCAGCCCAGCGACATGTTGACGATCTGGACGTCCCTGGACAGCCCGGTGATCGCGGTGGCGAGCGCCTCCTCGTCGCCGAGGCCGTTCGGGTCGAGCGCGACCTCCGGGTCGAACCGGGAGCCGGGCGCGGCCTGCCGGGCGACACCCGCGACGAACGTGCCGTGCCCACCTTGCAGCGCGAAGAGGTCGCCGTGGTCGTAGGCGACGTCCACGTCGTCGGCCTGCGGGGTGTACCAGCCGCCCAGCCAGTCCGGGTGGTCGGTGCCCGCGCTGGCGGAGATGCCGGTGTCGATCACGCCGATCGTGACGCCCTTGCCGAGGTCGGGCTTGCCTGGCTTGGGCAGCGGGCTGGTCGGCCGGGGCCGGTCGCCGGGGCAGCCGTGCATGTTGCCGCCGTGGCCGACCAGCAGGTGGTGCGGTTGGACCAGCGGGATGCGCTCACCGGGCCACGTCTTCGGGTCGCGCAGCAGCCGCACGATCCGCGGAATGTCATCCGGATTGTTCGGGAGATTCACCCGTTCCAAACCGAGGAATCCCTTGCCCAATTCGAATCGGAAGCCGTTTTCCCGCAGTTTGGCGATAACCCGCTGGAGGTCCTCGGCGGTGACCAGCAGTTGACCGGGCCGGAACAGGAACTCGCGACCGGGTTCGGCGTGCAGCCGAATGCGCTCGTCCTTCGCGATGACCTGGTCAAGTGCCTTCAGGTAAAGCTCGGCGCGGTCCGACGATTTTGACACCAAAGCCTCACAACAACGTCGAGGAGGGGGACAGGCGGCCACCGATCAGCTTGATCAAGCTACCACAACGGCGTTCCCAAACGGCCGCCCGATAAAGTGCAGCGGTGGCCGAAGTTTCCGCCGCCGATGCGCTGGACGCGAGACAACGTGACCCGCACGCGGCAATCGAGATGGGCCGTTCGGCGCTGCGTCGCGCACGGGCGGCGGGCGACGCCGAGGAGGCGTCGCTGGCCGAGCGCGCGATCGGCCTGTCCTACCGCGAGCTGCACGACTTCGACGCCGCCGAGCGCCACCTGCGGAGCTCGATCCGGATCGCGCGGAAAGCGGACTCGGCCAGGTTGACGGCGCTGGCGCGGATGAGCCTGGCGTTCGTGCTGTCCAACACCGGCCGCCACGTCCAGGCGCTGCGCGCGATCACCGCGGCGCTGCCGGACCTGCACGGGCAGGACGCGGGCAGCGGCCGGACGACCCGCGGCATCGTGCTGCACTTCCTGTGCCGCTACGACGAGGCGCTGCGCGAGTACAACGCCGCCGTGGACGTCGTGCGCCGGTTCGACGACCGGCTCACCGAGGCGCGCGTGCTCAACAACCGCGGCCTGCTGCGCGCCTACACCGGCGGTCTGCGGGAGGCCGACGAGGACTTCGACCGGGCGGCGTGGCTGTACCGGGACCTCGGCCAGGACCTGGCGGTCGCGGACGTGCGGTGGAACGCGGGCATCTCCGCGGTCCGCGCCGGTGACGTCCCGCGGGCGCTGACGATGTTCGCCGAGGCGGACCTGGAGTACCGGCGGCTGGAGGTGCCCCGGCCGCTGCTGCTGATCAACCGGCTGGAGCTGCTGGTGTCGGTGCCGCTGGTGGAGGAGGCCCGCGCGGCCGCCGACCGGGCGCTGGCCGAGATGGGCGGCCGCAACCTGGTGCTCGGCCGCTCCGAGGCCCTGTTCTACCGGGCCCGCGTCGCCCTGCAGGAGGGCGAGCTCGACCGGGCGGTGGAGTTCGCGACGTCGGCGCGCAAGGGGTTCCGGCGGGAGAAGCGCGAGGTGTGGGAGGCCAGCGCCCGGCACGTCGAGCTGCACGCGGCCTACCTGAGCGGGCAGCGGTCGCGCGCGCTGGTCACGGCGACGGCCAAGGTGGCCGACCGGCTGGACGAGCTGGGCTGGCGGACGCAGGCGCTGGAGGCGCGCGTCGACGCCGCGCTGATCGCCCGCGACCTCGGCGACTCCGCGTCGGCGCGCGGGCACCTGGAGGTCGCGGGCGCCGCCCGGCGCGGCGGCACGGCGGCGGACCGGGTGCAGGGCTGGTACGCCGAGGCGCTGCGGCGCGGGCTGGACGGCAACACCCGCGGCGCTCAGACGGCGTTGCGCCGGGGGCTCGCGCTGCTCGACGAGTACCGGGTGTCGCTCGGCGCGGCGGAGCTGCGGGCGCTGTCCGGCGCGCAGGGCAAGGCGTTGGCGTTGGAGGGGCTGCGCGGGGCGGTCGCGACCGGGCACGCGGCGAAGGTGCTGAGCTGGGCGGAGAGCTGGCGGGCGGGCGCGCTGCGGATGACACCCGCCCGGCCGCCGGAGGACTCCGGGGTGGCCGACGCGCTGGCCGAGCTGCGCGCCGTGACCGCGGACCTGGAGGGCGCGCTGCTGGCGGGCAGGGCCTCGGGCGCGCTGCGGCAGCGGCAGGTGCGGATGGAGCAGCGGGTCCGCGACCTGAGCCGCCAGGCCAGCGGCGGCGGCGCGATCCACCGCCCACCTGCCGTGCGCGACCTCGCGTGGGCGCTGGGCGAGGCGGCGCTGGTGGAGTACGTGAACTTCGACGACGAGCTGCTGGCCGTCGTGGTCGCGGGAGGTCGGGCGTCGCTGCACCGGCTCGGCGACGTCGAGGGGGCGGTGCGGGAGATCCGGCTGCTGCGGTTCGCCCTGCACCGCATGGTCACGCTGCCCACGACCGTCGACCGCTCGCACCTGCGCGCGACCTCCGCGCACGCCGCCCGCAGGCTCGCCGACCGGCTGCTCGGGCCGCTGCGCAAGCGGGTCGACGGCCGCGCGCTGGTGGTCGTGCCGACCGGGGTGCTCAACGGCCTGCCGTGGTCGGTGCTGCCCGGCAACGAGGGGCGTTCGGTGACCGTGGCGCCGTCGGCGACGGTGTGGCTGCGCGCCGCCACGTCCTCGCGGGTGCCCAGGCCGGGCGACCGGTCCGTGCTGGCCGCCGGGCCGCGGCTGCCCGCCGCGCCGACCGAGATCACCGCCGTGGCCGACCACGTGCCGGGGGCGCGGGTGCTCGTGGGCAAGGAGGCGACCGTCGACGAGGTCGCCGCCGCGATGGACGGGGCCCCGTTGGCGCACGTGGCCGCGCACGGCTCGTTCCGCGCGGACAACCCGCTGTTCTCCGCGCTGGAGCTGGCCGACGGGCCGCTGACCGTCTACGACCTGGAACGGCTGCGCACGCCACCGGTGCGGGTGGTGCTGTCGGCGTGCGACTCGGGCATGTCGGCCGTGCGGCCCGGCGACGAGCTGATGGGGTTCACCGCGGCCCTGCTCGGGCTCGGCACTGCCACGCTGATCGCGCCGGTGATGCCGGTGCCGACCGAGATGACCACGCCGCTGATGGTCGACCTGCACCGGCGGCTCGGCGAAGGGGTGGCGCCCGCCGTCGCGTTGGCCGAGGCCCAGTCGGCGCACTCGGCGGGCGGCGACGACATCGCCTACTCCGCCAGCGTCGGGTTCGTCTGCTTCGGCGCGGGCTGACGGGGCAGCAGCAGCGCGACCGCGAACGACAGCCCGGTGAACGCGAACGCCCACCGGAACGCGTCGCCGTAGTCCCCGGTGGCCTCCAGGACGACGACCAGCAGCGCCGTGCCCAGCGGCCCGCCGACGCTCTGCACGACGGCGAGCGCGCTGGTGGCGCGCGGAACCCGTGCGCGGTCGAGGTCGCGGTACGCGGCGGCCGTGACCGGCACGGCCGCCGCGGCCAGGCCGACACCCCAGACCAGCAGGGCGCCCGCGAGGGCGATCTCGCTGGTGTCCGGGGTGATCCGGGTGAACGCGAACGTCGCCGCCATGGTCGTCGCGAGGCCCGCCAGGACGACCGGCCGCGGTCCGATCCGATCGGTCAGCCCGCCGACCAGCAGCAGCGCGACCGCCGTGCCGATGCCCTGCGGCGCCATGAGCAGTCCGGCGGTCAGCGCGTCGTGCCCGCGGACCCGCTGGTAGTACAGCGGCATCAGGAACATCGCGCCGAAGATCGACACCCTGGCCAGGAACAGCAGGACCGACGACGTGGCGAACGCGCGGTCGGCGAACAGCCGCACGTCGACCAGCGGGGTGCGCCGGGTGCGCAGCGCGTGCACGGCGAACGCGGCCAGCAGCACCGCTCCCACCGCGGCGGGCGCGGCGTCCCGGTGGGACAGTCCGAAGAGGACGGCCGCGAGACCGGGGGAGAGCAGGGCGAGCCCGCGCACGTCGAGGCGCTGAGCGGGGTTCGCCTCCTCGGCGGGGATCCGCCACCACGCGAGCACCAGCGCGACCAGGCACAGCGGTACGTTGACCCAGAAGATCCACCGCCACTGCGCGGCGTCGATGATCACCCCGCCGATCAGGGGCCCGAGGACGGGCGCGAGCTGGCCGGGGACCGACACGACCCCCATCACCCTGCCGAGTCGGCGGGGCCCGGCCGCGCGGACCAGGATCGTCTGGCCCAGCGGCAGGACCATGCCGCCGCCGACGCCCTGGAGCACGCGGAACGCGATCAGGCTGCCCACGTCCCACGCGGCACCGCACAGCACGGAGCCGACCAGGAACACCGCCAGCGCGAACAGCCAGGCCCGTTTCGCGCCGAAGCGGTCGACCGCCCAGCCGGTGAGGGGGATGACCAGCGCCAGCGCGAGCAGGTAGCCGGTGCCGACCCAGCCGATGGTGCCGACGGAGGTGTGGAACTCGGCGGCCAGGCCCGCCAGCGCCACCGAGACGATCGTGATGTCCAGCATCGACGTGACGGCACCGAGCACGACGATGAGGCCGACTTCGAGCAGTTCGCGGTCCAAGGGGTCATTCACGGCGGGTAAACTACACCGTGTAGTGCAAATCGGCTAGACTCCTGGCATGCCCAGACCGGAGAAGCGCGCCGCGATCGCCAAGGCGGCGCTCGCCGTGTTCCTCCGCGAGGGGTACGCGCGCGCGAGCGTGGACGTGATCGCCGCCGAGGCCGGGGTCTCGAAGCGGACGGTCTACAACCACTACGGCGACAAGGAGAACCTGTTCCTCAGCGTCATCGCCGAGACCGACGAGGGGATGGCCGAGGCGTTCACGGCGATGCTCGACCGGACGCTGGGCGAGGTCACCGACGTCGAGGCGGCCCTGCTGGCGTTCGGCCGCGAGTTCGCGACGGCCGTCGCCCGGTCACCCGAGCGCTCGGCGGTGATGCGGCTGCTGATCGCCGAGATCACCCACTTCCCGGCGTTGCGCGAGCAGTGGGGCGGTGTCGGGCGCACCCAGCGCGCGTTGGCCGACCGCCTCGCCGACCTCGCCTCCCGCGGTCTGCTCGCCATCGACGACCCGGTGGAGGCGGCCGCGCACTTCGGCGTCCTCGCCACCTCGATGGTGAACAACCTGTCGCTCTACGGCGCCGTCCCGGTGTCCGACGAGCGGGTGGACGAGCTCGTCACCGGGGGTGTCCGGTTGTTCCTGCGCGCGCATCGGCCCTAGCTTGGGCCGATGAACGCACAGGAGATGCTCGCGGTCGCCGTCGCCGAGGCCCGCGCCGGGCTGGCCGAGGGCGGGATCCCGATCGGGGCCGCGCTGTTCGACCGGGACGGCGTCGTGCTCGGCCGCGGCCACAACCGGCGGGTGCAGGACGGCGACGCCTCCACGCACGGCGAGACCGCCGCCTTCCGCAACGCTGGCCGCAGGGCGAGCTACCGGGACACGATCATGGTCACCACGCTGTCGCCGTGCTGGTACTGCAGCGGCCTGGTGCGCCAGTTCGGCATCCCGCACGTGGTCATCGGCGAGGCGCAAACGTTTTCCGGCGGCCACGACTGGCTGGCCGAGCACGGGGTGGAGATCACGATCGTGGACGACCCCGAGTGCGTCCGGCTGATGACCGACTTCATCGCCGCCAAGCCGGACCTGTGGTTCGAGGACATCGGCCAGGACTAGCGCGGTCACCCTGCGCTGACCGCCGGACTCGAAACAACCCGTAACACGCCACGCAGCGTCACGACACATCCCGGACACGTGGTGGGCTGAGCATCACCGGGCATGCACAACTGGCTCGTGGACGGCGAAGACGCGCTGCTGCTGGACGAAGGCGTGGTGGCGGTGGAGGTGCCCGCCGGGTGGGCGGGAGAGGTGAGCCACCAGCTCAGGTCCGCCGGGCCGCTGGGACCGATCCTGGCCGTGGCCGGGGCCCGCATCCGCTGGTTGTTCCTGGCCGAGTACGAGCCGGAGCCCGCTCAGCGCTACGTGCTGCCGCCCGACGTGCGGTGCTGGGACGGTCCGCGGCGGCTCGAGACCGGTGCGCTGCGCTGGGTGGTCGCGCCGGGGCGCAGCGCACTGCCCACGGTGGGTGCGGTGCGCTGCGCCATCCGGACGGTCCGGCGCTCGCTGCTCTAGGCGCCGGCGGCCTTGTCGTGCTGCTCGACGGCTTCGTCGACGCTGCCCAGGATCGTGAACACGGCGTTCAGCCCGGTGGCCTCGATGGGCCGCAGCGCGGCCCGGCTGGAGGCCACGACGATGAAGTCGCTGCCGAGTTCGGTCGCGCGCTGATGGCCGATGACCAGGGCCTCCAGACCCGCCGAACCGAGGAACCGCACGCCACCGAGGTCGACGACCACGGTGCGGACCCCCTCGGTGAGGTGCGTCTGCAGCGGCACCGAGAGCTCCTGGGCGCTGGTCGTGTCCAGCTCACCGGACACGTGCAGCACCACGAGGTCCTGCTTCGCGCGGTTCACCTGCACGGAAGCCAGAACGGCGGGCTGCGGCGCGGTCGCTCCCGTCGCTGTGGGATCTGGCACACCGGTCTCCTCTCACTTCGACTGCCGGTTCGGCAGTTAACCTACGTTAGACCTGCTTCGGGGGGCGTGGGCCGCCCGATTACTCGAGGGTCCAGTCGACGAGGCGGTCGACCAGCGTGCGGGGGTCGTTGTCCTCCGCGAGGGCCCGGCGCTGCCTGGCGGCGGCCGAACCGTTGACGCGCAACCACTCCAGGTGGTCTTCCACAGTGGACAGCTGGCCCACGTCGCGCAGCGCGTCCGCCGTGTAGGCCACGAGCTTGGCCGCCTGCTCGTGCGCGGGCACCAGCGCGCCGGTCCGCACGTCCACGCCCTGGCCGTCGATGCCGTCGCGCGCCGCCCGCCACGCCGCCGCGCGCAGCAGCACCGGGTCGGCGGGCTCGTCCTGGGGCGGGTTGGCGACCGCGGTGGCGGCGAGCGCGCGGACCAGCTCCGCGAACACGGCCACCTCGCGCACGGTCATCGGCAGGTCGGCCACCCGCACCTCGATCGTCGGGTGGTTCGCCGACGGGCGGATGTCCCAGTACACCATCCCCTTGTCCAGCAGGGCTCCCGAGTCGATCAACGACTGGACCAGCCGCTCGTAGTGCGCGCCGGACTCGAAGTGCGGCGGCGCGCCGCCCACGGGCCAGCGCGACCAGATCATCGCCCGCCAGCTCGCGTACCCGGTGTCCTCGGTGTCCATGACGGGCGAGTTCACCGTCAGCGCGAGGAGCGTGGGCAGCCAGGGGCGGACCGCGTTCGAGACCAGGATCGCGGTGTCCTCGTCGGGCACGCCGACGTGCACGTGGCACCCGCACACGCCCTGCCCGCCGAGGAGCTTGCGGTGCGAGTGCTCCATCAACCGGTAGCGGGGGTCGTCGGTCTCCGGCGGCGGGCCCGCCTTCCCCAACGGCGGGATCGCCGCCGCCATCAGCCTGCACCCGACGGCGCGCGCCGCCTTGGCCAGGTGCTCGCGGCCGGCGCGGATCTGCTCGACCAGCTCACCGGGCGTCCCGCAGACCGGAGTGGCCACCTCGATCTGGAACGGCGTGAGCTCGCGCTGCACGTCGAAGGCGTCACCGGCCTCGTCCACCACCAGCTGGGCGAGGGGGACCGGTCGACGGGTCTCCGGGTCGACCAGGAACAGCTCCTGCTCGACACCGACGGTCCAGGGGGAGGTCATGAGTCCCTGTACCCGTTCGGTGGGATGGCCAACCATCGATCGGAGTTTGGTCGGGCGGGTGGCGGGGCACAGGCGCGGTATGAGACTCCGGCGCAGTGCCGTGACCGGACCGGGCTGGCGCCGGCGTCGTCGCGGTCGTGGGTTCACCTACACCGACGGTGACGGGGCGGTCGCGGACGCGCCGACGCGGCAGCGGATCGAGGACCTGGTGATCCCGCCCGCGTGGCGCGACGTCTGGATCTGCCCGTACCCGAACGGCCACATCCAGGCCGTGGGGACCGACGACGCCGGACGGCGGCAGTACCTCTACCACGAGCGCTGGCGCAGCGACCGGGACGAGGAGAAGCACGACCGGGTGCTGACGCTCGCGCCCCGGCTGCCCGCGTTCCGGGAGTCGCTGGAGGAGTCGATGCTGGCGACCGGCCTGGGAGCCGACCGGGTCCTCGCCACCGCCCTGCACCTGCTGGACAGCGGGGTGTTCCGGGTGGGCGGGGAGTCCTACGCGCAGGACAACGGGTCCCACGGGGTCGCCACGCTGCTCCGCTCCCACGTGGAGGTCAACGGCGACGCGGTCGGGTTCCGGTTCCCCGCCAAGAGCGGGATCGAGTTCGAGCGGGTGGTCGAGGACAAGGCGCTGGCACGGGTGGTGCGGTCACTGCGGCGCGGGCGGACCGGGGACGACCGGCTGCTGGTGTACCGGGACGGGCGGGAGCGGTGCGAAGTGCACGCGGAGGAGGTGAACGGGAGGTTCAAGGAGCTGGTGGGGGACGAGTACTCGGTGAAGGACCTGCGCACGTGGCACGGGACGGTGTCGGCGGCGGTGGGGTTCGCGAAAGCGGGGACACCGGGGTCGAAGACGGGGGTGAAGAGGGTGGAGGCGGAGGTGATGAGGGAGGTGGCGGAGGAGTTGGGGAACACGCCGGCGGTGGCTCGGAGGTCCTATGTGGATCCGAGGGTGGTGAGGGCGTTCGAGGGTGGGAGGACGATTCGGGAGGGGATAGGGGATCGGGGGGAGAGGGATCGGGCGGTGATCAGGTTGGTGAAGAGGGGGTGAGGGGTGGGTTTGGTTGTGGTGTGGGGGCGGTTTCTGGTTCTCCCACTGCGTGGAGTTCGGCCCTCGGTGCTCTTGCCCCTGGGGAACCCGGCCCCCCGTGTGGCTTGCCCCTGGGACAGGCCTGGTCCTTCCACCGTGCTGAGCCCAGCTCCCAGCTCTCCCGCCGCGTGAAGTCCAGCCCCTGCCCTCCCACCCCTGGGGAAGCCCAGCCCTGCCCTCCCATTGCGCGAAGCCCAGCCCCCGGCGCGCGATTGTCTCAATGCTTGATCTTGCTTGTCAAGACGATAGGGCTGTCTTGACAAGCAAGATCAAGCAGGAGGGCGCTGTGGATCGGGGGCAGAGGGGGAGTCTGGCTTCGCCAGCATCAGGCTCCGCCTGACCAAGCATCGGACTCCGTCCGACAAAGCATCCTCGGCTTCGCCGTCGGACAAGGCATCGGCTGGCGCCGACAAGGCCCCAGGCGCTGCGCGCCGGATGCGCGCTGGCGGGCTGCGCCCATCGGGGTGGGGTGGCGCGGGGGTGGCGCGGGGGTGGTGTGGGGGTGGCGTGGGTTTGTTGGGTGTTCTGTTTTAGCTGCGGAGTAGTGCGCCTACGTCTTCGTGCAGGCGTAGGCGGTCGCCTACCAGGATGATGTCGGCTCTGGTGGCTACTGCGGCGTTGGGGAGGACTTCGTCTGCGCGGTGGCGGAGTAGGCCGTGGTGGGGGGACAGGGAGATCTGGGTGAGGGTTGGGTCTGCCCAGAGGGCGCGTTCGCCGACGAGGGGTTCGCTGAGGAGGAGGGTGGCGACTGCGCCGGAGTTGAGGGCGGCGAGGACGGAGCGCATGCCGTGGACGGCGTTGCCGGTGAGGCGGCTGGACTCGTCGCGGAAGCGGTCGACGACGGCGCGGCGTTCGTCGTGGTTGCCGCGGCTCGCGAGGTGCTGGACGACGTTGTCGAGCCTGATGTCGCCGGGCCTGGGGTCGGCGTCGACTTCGACGACTATGTGCTGGTGGGCGGGAGCGAGGGCGTTGCGGAGGGCGCGGCGGGAGTGGAGGGGGCCTGCCAGGACCAGGAGCGGGGCGTTGAGGCGGGTGACCATGCGGACGGCCTCTTCGGCGATGTCGGCGAGCTCGGCGGCGCGCAGGTGCTGGCCGGACGGGGGCAGCCTGCCGCCGACGGTGGCGACGGCGACGGGGCGGCCTGCGTGGTCGATGCCGCGCAGGTCGGCGCCGAGGTGGTCGAGGCGGACGACGACGTGCGGCACCAGCGGCTCGGCGAGGTCGACCAGCGGAAGCAGGTAGGGGAGCGGGGAAAGCCTTGCGGTGCAACCGTTGGGCGGCAGCGGGAGGTAGCGGTCGAGCACGATCTCGGCGCCGCGGGCGATGAGCGCGCGGCCGGTGGAGCCGGGCGGGAGCTCGCCGGACAGAACGGCGGAGGTCAGCGCGTCGAGGGTCTCCTCGGGTGCGGACTGGGCCTCGAGCTGGTCGCGCATGGCGCGCCAGCGCAGGTCGACGAGGCTGGAGGCGTCGAAGTAGAGCGAGACGCAGGGCCCGGCGCCGTGGACGAGCCCCCGAAGATCACCCGTGTCCATGGCTCTCCTCCCGGTTGGTCACGGGGTGTGGTTACCCCACCGGGCCGGTGTTCACGCTTTGTGGTGCCGCCTGGCCTGTTCGGTGCGGACGCAGCCCTGCGCGATGACGACCGCGGCGAACCCGATGAGCAGGTGCACGAAGCCCATGGCGCTGTTGGCGTTGAGCGGCCCGGTGCCCGCGACCTCGCCGGACGGCGCGCCGATGGCGAACACGACCAGGTACACCGGGGCCATCAGGGCGCCGAAGATCCGGGCCGAGCGGCAGCGCCAGCACAGCGCGAGACCGAGCAGGCCGGTGACCAGGTAGATGGTGTTCTGCAACGGGTTCACCCGCAGCCCCAGCACGTAGTCCGGGCCCGCGCCGAAGTAGTCGTCGAACCCGGTGACCGCGAAACCGGCCAGCCCGAGCAGCGCGAGGAACGCGCTGAGCACCAGGGCCGCCATCTGCGGCCACGGGAGAGAGGTCACGCGGACGTCCACCACGGTTGCCACCCCGATCCGGGAGATGGTCACAGTCCTACCACCAGTGGACCACTCGCGCTCACTCTTCCTCCAACAGATTTCGCAACCGCTCCAGCGACTGGGCCAGCAGCCGCGACACGTGCATCTGCGAGACGCCCACCAGGTTGGCGATCTCGGTCTGCGTCTTGTCCTCGAAGAAGCGCAGCACGACGATCCTGCGCTCCCGCTTAGGCAGCCCTCGCAGCATCGGGTTGAGCGCGTGGTGCAGCTCCGCGACCTCCAGCTCGTGGTCGTCGGACTGGAGCTGGTCGTCGATCTCCTCATCGGGCAGGTCGTCCAACGACAGCAGGTGGTAGGCGCTGCTGGCGTGCAGCCCCTCGTAGACCTCCTCGGGACTGACTCCCAGGTGGCGGGCGACCTCGCGCGGCGTCGGCGCCCGGCCGAGCTCGTCGCTCAGGTCGGCGCGCGCCGCGTCGATGGCGAGGCACAGCTCCTTGAGCTTGCGCGGCACCCGCACGGTCCAGCACAGGTCCCGGAAGTAGCGGCGGATCTCGCCGGTGATCGTCGGCACGGCGAACGCCAGGAACTCGATCCCGCGCTCGACGTCGAACCGGTCCACCGCGTTGATCAGCCCGACCGCCGCCACCTGCCGGAGGTCCTCGGCGTTCTCCCCGCGGTCGGCGAACCGCTCCGCGATGTGCTCGGCCACGGGCAGGTGCGAGGTGACCAGCAGGTCGCGCAGCTCGTTGAACCGCGGTCTGCGCGGGTCGGTCTCGGCCAGCTCGCGGAAGACGGGTTCCATCGCGGGGTAGGTCGTCATAGCAGCGTCGCTTCCCGCCGCCGCAGCTCGATGTGCAGCATGCCGTCCGCGTCGACCATGGTCGACGCCGAGTCGGCCAGCGAACTGATCACGCGCCAGCAGAACGACGTCGTCTTCGGCACCCAGGTGCTGGGCGACGACACCTGCGCGCGGAACAGCAGGACGTGGTGCGCCACCGCGAAGTGGCAGGTCAGCCGCGCTCCTTCGGACGCGCGTCGGATGAGCAGTGAGCAGGCTTCGTCGACCGCCAGGACGAGCTCCGCGACCGTGTCGCTGTCGAACGCGGCGCTTTGCGCCATCCCGGACGTGGCGATCCTGATGCTGGAGAGGTGAGCGGGCCCCGCGGGGACCCGGATGTCGAGATCCGTCGTCGTCGCGGGGCCCTGCTCCGGAGTGCCCATCACGCCATGTGCTGTCCGCCGGTCATCCTGGTGGGCCGCTCGTCGGGTCGGTTGGACGTCACGACGCCGCCGCGCGGGCTTCCCTCCACGATGTTCCCGGCACGGGCCCGCATCGGGACCCGGACGCCGACCGATTTCTCGATGGTGGTCACTGGGAACCTCCTTGGGATTCGGTTGCCGTCTGGTGCAGTGAGTACCCGTGGGCACGCCGTCTACACATCGACCGGTCCGATCCACAAAGGACGATCACGTCGGGAGCGCTCCCAGAAACGCCGACCAGGAGCCGGGATCACCTGATCGGGAGGGCGCGCGGGTGCCTCGCCCGCTACCGGCCCAGCAGCTCGGTGGCACCGCGGGTGTTGATCACGCGGTCGGGGGTCACCCCGTTGGCTTCCGCCCGCTCGCACCCGTACCCGAGCCAGTCCAACTGACCCGGCGCGTGCGCGTCGCTGTCGATCGCGAACTCGCACCCGAGGTCGACCGCCAGCCGCAGCAGCCGCGTCGGCGGGTCCTTCCGCTCGGGCCGGGAGTTGATCTCCACGGCCGTCCCGTGCTCCCGGCAGGCCTCGAACACCGCCTCCGCGTCGAACGTCGACTCCGGCCGCCCCTTGCCCACCACGAGCCGTCCGGTGCAGTGGCCGAGCACGTCCACGTGCGGGTTCGCCACGGCCGTGAGCAGCCGCTCGGTCATCTCCGCCCGCGCCATCCGCAGCTTCGAGTGCACGCTGGCCACCACGACGTCCACCCGCGAGAGCAGCTCGTCGGTCTGGTCGAGCGCGCCGTCGTCGAGGATGTCCACCTCGATCCCGGTCAGGACCAGGAACGGCGCCAGCTCCACGTTCAGCTCCGCCACGACCTCCAGCTGCTTGCGCAGCCGGTCGGCGGTCAGCCCGCGCGCCACCGTCAACCGCGGCGAGTGGTCCGTCAGCGCCACCCACTCGTGACCGAGGTCACGGGCGGCCTCGGCCATCTCCCGGATCGGGCTGCCGCCGTCGGACCAGTCCGAGTGCGTGTGGCAGTCGCCCTTCAGCGCGGCCCGCAGCTCGTGCCCGCCGGTGACCGGCTCCGGCTCGCCCAACTTCCCCAGGTACGCGGGCTCGCGCCCCTGCACCGCGTCCACGATCACCCCGGCGGTCGCCTTGCCGATGCCCGACAGCTCGGTCAACGTCCCCGCGGCGACCCGCCGGTCCAGCTCGCCCGGCGGCAGCCCCGCCACGATCTCGGCCGCGCGCCGGAACGCGCGCACCCGGTACGTGGGCTCACCGGCCCGTTCCAGCCGGAAGGCGACCTGCCGCAGTGCCCAGAGGGGATCCACGCCCCTGTTCTATACCCGCGGGCGCCGCGCCGCCCGCCGCACCGGGGCGCGTGCTCCACCCGTTCGGCCGCACGCCGCACCCCGCTGGGCAACACAACCGAAACGAGCGAAGCGGACAATTGGTCCCGTGAGCACGTCAGAGGAGCTGGAGTCGTCGATCGCGGACACGTTCGACCTGTCGGCGCGCGGCTACGACCGGTTCGCCGTCGACCTCTTCCGGCCCATGGGCCGCGTGCTCGTCGACCGCGCCGGCCTGCGGTCGGGCGAGCACGTGCTGGAGGTCGGCTGCGGTCGGGGCTCGACGCTGCTCGCGGCGCTGGACGTCGTGGGGGAGACCGGGTCCGTCATGGGGGTCGACGGCAGCCCCGGCATGGTGCAGCTGGCCACCGCCCGGTTGCGCGACCGGCACTCCGCGAACTCCGACGTGCGCCTGGACGACGTGGACAAGCCGAACTTCCAACCCGGCTCCTTCGACGTGGTGCTGGCCAACCTCATGGTCTTCCAGCTCGTCGACCCGGCCGCCGCGCTGCGCCACTACGCGACCCTGCTGCGCCCGCACGGCCGGATCGCGTTCAGCACGGTCGCCGCGCCGGACCGCGCGTTCGTCGACGCGCTGGGCGCCATCGCCCGGTTCGCGCCGAAGCTGAGCGCGGCGCGCGGCCCGTTCCGCGGCGAGGCCGCGATCCGCGGGTTCCTCGCCGACCACGGGTACGAGCGGGTGGAGATCACCGAGGACGTGCTGGAGATCCGGTTCCGCGACGCCGAGCACTGGCTGGAGTGGATGTGGGCGCACGGCGGCCGCGAGCTGCTCGACCGCGTGCCGACCGCGGAGCTCGCACGGGCGCGCGCCGCCGCGATGGCCGAGATCGAGTCCGCCCGCTCCGCCGACGGCGACCTCGTGCTCACCACCGCCGTCCGCTTCACCGTGGCCGCCCCGAAAACCCCCGCCCGCGTGTGACGTCCCGACAGGACCGTCTCCTTTGGTGCCATCGGCCTTCTGAATCGAAGACGCGCCGATCCGACGGCCGAAATCGTTGCCGCACCGGGGCGAGTGGGTCAGGATGGCCGCCATGTCCCCACGACCGCAGGCGGGCGCCCCGGTGCGCCAGGTCGCGTCAAGGCGCAAGCGCAGCAAGGGCGACCTGACGTCGCAGGCGATCCTCGACACGGCCGAGCGCCTGCTGGAGACCCGTTCCCTCGACGAGATCGCCGTCGACGAGCTCACCGACGGCGCCGGTGTCTCCCGCTCCACCTTCTACTTCCACTTCGAGTCCCGCGAAGCGGTCCTGCACGCGCTCTCCGAACAGGTCGCCGTCGAGCTGCACGAGTCCGCCGCGCTCTGGCTGCGCCGCGGCAGCGAGCCCCCGGAGGACGCCATCCGCCGCGCCCTCACCGCGACCGTCGCCCTCTGGCGCAACCACGGTCCGGTGCTGCGCGCGGCCATGCGCGCCCGCGACGTCAACCCCCGCATGCAGGAGTTCTGGTCCGACGTCGCCCGCCGCTTCATCGACGCCGCCGCCGAGCAGATCGAACGCGAGCGCGCCGCAGGCGTCGCGCTGGCGGGCCCGCCGGACGCCCGCCTGCTGGCGACCGTCCTGGAGAACATGAACGAGCAGGCCTGCTTCAACCAGTCCCTCTCCCGCCGCTCCCCGGCCCGCGACCGCAAGCTGGTCGACGCCCTCACCCTGATCTGGCTGCGCTCGGTGTACGGCGCGTAGCCCGCTGCCACCGCGGGGGGGGGGGGGGGGGGGGGGGGGGGGGCTCAGCGCAGGACGTCCGCGAGCCGCACCAGCGACCGCTCCATGCCCTGCGCG
Source organism: Umezawaea tangerina (assembly GCF_003002815.1). Taxonomy (GTDB): domain Bacteria; phylum Actinomycetota; class Actinomycetes; order Mycobacteriales; family Pseudonocardiaceae; genus Umezawaea; species Umezawaea tangerina. The sequence continues at coordinate 56,881 of NZ_PVTF01000019.1, forward strand.
ATCTCCTTGCGGCCGAACAGCTTGATCAGCAGGCCGCGCACCGCGGACGCCGGTTCCTGCAACGACCGCAGCCGCACCAGCGTGCCCTCTCCCGCCGGTTCCAGCTCGACCCGGAACACCGTGCTGGCCGCGAACCTCGGAGCCGGCCTGCCGTCGAGCCGTTCGGCGAGGTGCCGCCACGCCAGCACCAGCGGCCTGCGGTACTCGATGACCTCCTGGTCGACCTCGGAGCGCCGCCTGCCCCACTTGCCGTAGATCCGCCGGCGCTGGCCGCAGCCGCTGCCGGAGATGATCTCCACGCTCTCCGCGGAGCTGAGCCATTCGGGGGCGCGTTCGGACTTCGACACGACGTGCCACACCCGCTCCGGCGACGCCGACACCCGGCCGCTGCGCACGACTTCGATCACTGGGACCACCGCCTCGCGCCCATGGTACGAGCCCGGCGGCCGGACGTGCCGGTCAACGGGCCGGGCGAGGCGGGTACTTGTCTGCGCCCGCCCCACGGGGTTGGCTGTGGGGATGCGGGCGACACGGGGCAGTGTGCTGCGACCACCGGACCACGACGTGGTCCGGTCCGACCGCGCACCCCGGCCGACGGCCGGTCGCCCCCTCGACCTGCGCGATCCCCCTCCCGCACGACCCGGACCGGTCGTCGGCGCCTTGCCGGCACCGCCCGGTGGCGGGTACCCGTTGTCAGAGGCGGGTCCCGCGGCAGCGGACCCGCTCACCAGGCGCGCGTTCGCCCCGCGTCGTTAGGGGAAGGCCAGCATGACGACCCGGACCGCTCTCACCACCTGCCCGCTGTGCGAGGCGACCTGCGGCCTTGAGCTGACCGTCACCGACGACCGGATCACCGGGGTGCGCGGTGACCGCCTCGACGGGTTCAGCGGGGGCTTCCTCTGCCCGAAGGGCGCCTCGCTCGGCCAGCTCGACGCCGACCCCGACCGGCTCACCACGCCGCTGGTCAAGCGCGACGGCGTGCACGTGCCGGTCGGTTGGGCCGAGGCGTTCGAGGTCGTGCGGAGCAGGCTGACCGCGATCATGGCCGAGCACGGCCGCGACGCCGTCGCGATGTACCTCGGCAACCCGATGGTCCACTCGCTCGCGGGCGGTCTGTACGCCGGTGAGCTGCGCCGGGCGCTGGGCTCGCGCAACGTGTTCACCGCGTCCACTGTGGACCAGATGCCCAAGCACGTCTCGTCGGGCCTGATGTACGGCGGGATGTACACGATCCCGGTGCCCGACATCGACCGAACGGACTTCCTGCTGCTGCTCGGCGCGGACCCCTACACCTCCAACGGGAGCCTCTGGACCGCGCCGGACATGCCGAAGCGGCTCAAGGCGCTGCGGGCCCGCGGCGGCGCGTTCGTCGTGGTGGACCCGCGGCGCAGCCGGACCGCGGCGGCCGCCGACCAGCACGTGCCGATCACACCGGGCACGGACGTGTTCCTGCTGCTGGCGATGGCGCAGGAGCTGTTCGCCGCCGACCTGGTCGACCTCGGCGACCTGGCCCCGCACGTGACCGGGCTGGACGGGGTGCGGGAGCTGGTCGCGCCGTTCACGCCGGAGGCGGTGGCCGGGAAGTGCGGGGTCGACGCGGCCACGATCCGCGCCCTGACCCACCGGTTCGCCGCGGCCGAGCGCGCCGCCGTGTACGGCCGGATCGGCACCACGACGGTCGACTTCGGCACGGTCGCGAGTTGGCTGGTCGACGTGCTGAACGCGCTCACCGGCAACCTCGACCGGCCCGGCGGCTCGATGTTCCCGCTGCCCGCGCACCTGGCCAAGGGCAGGGGGTCGGGCAAGGGGTTCACCACCGGACGCTGGCACAGCCGGGTCCGCGGGTTGCCCGAGGTCGCGAGCGAGTTCCCCGCCGTGACGCTGGCCGACGAGATCGAGACGCCCGGCGAGGGGCAGGTGCGGGCGCTCGTCACCATCGCGGGCAACCCGGCGCTGTCGCTGCCCAACTCCGCCCGGCTGGAGGCCGCGCTGGGCACGCTGGACTTCGTCGTGTCGGTCGACCCGTACCTCAACGAGACCACCCGGCACGCCGACGTCGTCCTGCCGCCGCCCCCGCCGAGCAGGCGCCCGCACTACGACATCGCCTTCCTCGGCTTCGCCGTCCGCAACGTCGCCAAGTTCTCGCCGCCGGTGATCGCGCTCGACGAGGGTTCGATGCCGGAGGCGGACATCCTGCTGCGGCTCGCCGCCGTCCTCGCCGGTCGCGGCGCGGACACCGACCTGGACGCCGCGGCCGCCGAGCAGCTCGACGCCGCGTTGGCCAAGCTGGTCGAGCACCCCAAGAGCCCGCTGCACGGCCGCACCGCCGAGGAGCTGCGGTCCGCGCTCGTGGACGGCACGCGCGAGGAGCGGCTGCTGGACCTCAAGCTGCGCACCGGCGCCTACGGCGACTGGTTCGGCGCCGTCCCCGACGGGCTGTCCATGGCCAAGCTGCTGGCCAACCCGCACGGCGTCGACCTCGGCGCGCTCCAGCCGCGGATCCCGGAGGTCCTGCGCACCCCGTCCGGCAAGGTCGAGCTGTGCCCCGACCCGATCGCCCAGGACGTCCCGCGCGTGCTCGCCGCGCTGCGCGACCGCCCGGACGACCTGCTCCTGGTGGGGCGCAGGCACCTGCGCTCCAACAACTCCTGGATGCACAACGTGCCGACCCTGGTGAAGGGCAAGCCGACGTGCACGCTGCTGGTCAACACCGCCGACGCCCTGCGGCTCGGCCTGACCGGCGGCGGCGTGGCCCAGGTGTCCTCGCGGGTCGGCAAGGTCGAGGCCACCGTGGAGGTCACCGACGACATCGCCTCCGGCGTGGTGAGCCTGCCCCACGGGTGGGGCCACGACCGGCCCGGCACCCGCATGTCCGTGGCGAGCGCGCACGCGGGCGTCAACGTCAACCTGCTCACCGACGACCTCAGGATCGACCCGCTGTCCGGAACCGCCGTGCTCAACGGGGTTCGCGTGCACGTCAGCCCCGCCGCAAACTAGAGGAGAGCCCATGTCCGTCCCCACGGTCGGTTCCGCGCGCGTCGTGTCGGACCTCCCGTTCGTCGCCGCGCAGGTCCACCAGGACCGGGTCGCGTGGCGCTACCGCGAGCACGACGCCTGGCAGCAGAAGACGTTCGTCGAGGTCGCCGAGGCGGTGGGGGAGCTGGCCGCGGGCTTCGCGCACGCGGGTGTCCAGGTCGGCGACCGGGTCGCCGTGCTGGCCGAGACCCGCTACGAGTGGTCGATCGCCGGGCTGGCGGTGCTCGCCGCGGGTGGCATCGTAGTGCCGATCTACGCCAGCAGCTCCCCGGAGGAGTGCGCGTTCATCATCGACAACTCCGGCGCGGTGCTGCTGGTCGCCGAGAACGCCGCCCAGGCGGGCAAGATCGACGTCGCCGCGCGGCCCGAGCTGCGCGAGGTCCTGGTGATCGACGCCGACTCCGCGCACCGGACCACCGCCGAGCTGGCCGAGGAGGGCAGGGCGAACCCGCTGGCCGACGAGCTGGAGGCCCGCCGCGCGGGCGTCTCGCCGGACGACCCGAGCGTGATCATCTACACCTCCGGCACCACCGGGCCGCCCAAGGGCTGCGTGCTGACCCACCGCAACTGGCTGACGATGTGCCACTTCACCGAGGAGCTGTCCTACGTCGTCGCCGACGACACGGTGTACCTGTTCCTGCCGCTGGCGCACGTGTTCGCGCAGATCGTCCAGTTCAGCGCGCTGTACATGGGGGCGACGCTCGCGTTCTTCGGCGGTGACGCCAAGCGGATCGTGCCGGAGCTTGCCGAGGTGAAGCCGACGTTCCTGCCCTCGGTGCCCCGCATCTTCGAGAAGATCTACACCATCGCCACCGCGGGCATCCCCGCCGAGCAGCTCCAGCAGGCCGTCGGCGTCGGCCTCAAGCACCGCGCCCTCACCGCCGCCGGCCAGCCGGTCCCACCGGAGCTGGAGGCCGCTTTCGCCCAGGTCGACGCCGTGTTCGCCCGTGTGCGCGGCGTCTTCGGCGGCAGGCTCCGCCAGGCGCTGTCCGGCGCGGCGCCGATCTCCCCCGACGTGCTGAACTTCTTCCTCGCCGCGGGTGTGCCCGTGCTGGAGGGCTACGGCATGAGCGAGTCCACCGGCGTCGGCACCGTCAACACCCTGGACCGGTTCCGGATCGGCACGGTCGGCACGTTCGGCAAGAGCGGTCTGGACGTCCGCATCGCCGAGGACGGCGAGATCCTGATGAGCGGCCCGCACCTGTTCGCGGGCTACTGGCGCAACCCCGAGGCCACCGCCGAGGTCCTCCAGGACGGCTGGCTGCACACCGGCGACCTAGGCGAGGTCGACGACGACGGGTTCGTGCGGATCACCGGGCGCAAGAAGGACATCATCATCACCGCGGGCGGCAAGAACATCGCACCCGCCAACGTCGAGAACGAGCTGCGCCAGTCCCGCTGGATCTCCCACGCCGTCGTCTTCGGCGACCGCAAGCCCTACCTCGTCGCCCTGATCACCCTCGACGCCGAGGAGATCCTGCCCTGGGCCGAGCAGCAGGGCATCGCGGGCACCTTCGCCGAGCTCGCCGCCCACCCCACGGTCGTGGACCTGGTGCAGGGCCTGGTGGACGAGGCCAACGCCCACTTCGTCAAGGACTCGCAGATCAAGAAGTTCACCATCCTCGACCGCGACCTGTCCCAGGAGGACGGTGAGCTCACCCCCACCCTGAAGGTGAAGCGCAAGGTCATCCACTCCGTCCACGAAGACCTCTACCAGCGCCTCTACTCCTAGCGCGACCACCACCCGTGTCGGCACCGCACCCCCGCTCGCCGCGGTGCCGACACGAAGGAGTTAACTCGTACGAGTGATCGTGACCGAGTGTCCTCGGTGGACACACACCTGCCCCGAAGGTCTGCCCCCGCACACCCGCGGCCGGAGTTGCTGAGCATGTCCGAAGACGACCTCGCGAGCTTCCGCCGCTGGATCCTCGCCGTGCTGGACACCATCGCCGCCGACCCGCTGCACCAGGTCCGCTACCTGCGCGACGCAGGCGTCGGCGTCGACGAGCTCCTCCTGGAGCTGGACGACGCCGTCGTCACCGCACAGGCCCGGTGGCGCGACAAGCTCCTCCTCCGCCACGAGCTCAACCTCATCGAACTGGTCGGCGCCCACGTCGACGCCATGACCGAGAGCTCCGCTCCACTGTGGACCGAAGAGGCCTTGGCGGAAACCACCGAATGGCGCGAACTACGCCAACTCGCCACCGACGTCCGCACCGAACTGGCCCGCTCCTGGCTGGAGGTCGGCAGCACCACCGTCCTCGTCGACGGCACCACCATCAGAACCGAAGCCGACCTCCACGACCTCCTGGCCCACCGCCTCAACTTCGGCCCCCACTACGCAGCAACCCTGGAAGCCCTCTGGCGCCGCCTCTCCTCCGACCTGAGCCGCCCAGTAGAACTCGTCTGGCGCGCCTCCACCACCAGCAGACGCCTACTCGGCGCAGAAACCTTCGACCGCATCCGCTCAGTACTAACCTCAGTAGCCGCCCGCGACGCCCGCTTCACCGTCCGCTTCGAATAACAACAACAAAACCAACAAAAACCCACCCACCGCCTCCACGTTGGGCGAAGCCCGCCAGCGCGCATCCGGCGCGGAGCGCCTGGGGCCTTGTCGGCGCCAGCCGATGTCTGGTCCGACGCGCAGCGCGGATGCCTGGTCCGATGGCGAAGCCGAGGATGCAGTGTCGAGCGGAGCTCGATGCTGGCGAAGCCAGACTTCCCCTCTGCCCCCGATCCACAGCGCCCTCCTGCCCGATCTTCGTTGTCAAGACAGCTTCATCGTCTTGACAACGAAGATCGGGCATTGAGACAATCGCGCGCCGGGGGCTGGGCTTCCCTCTTTCTCGCCCACCTCACCCCCGAACAGGCCCCGTACTCCCCCGAATGATGATCTGCGTAGGCAGCACCACCCGAGGCGCCTCCCCTCCCACGAACCCCCCACCCCCCAACTCCATCCTCTCCACCAGCATCCCCGCAGCCGTCCGCCCAGCAGCCGCCAACGGCATCCCCACCGTCGTCAACGCCGGCGTGGCCAACGACGCGTAAGCCAGATCGTCGAACCCCGTCACGCTCACCTCGTCCGGCACCCCCACCCCCCGATCCCGCAACCGGGCCATCACCCCCAACGCCATCACGTCGTTGTACGCCACGATCGCCGTAACCCCAGCCGCCAACGCCAGATCCGCCGCGTGCAGCCCACCTTCGTACCGCGGAGCGAACGGCCCCAGGTTCACCACGTCCAGCGCGGCGCACCGATCGGTCCCGTTCAGCACCGCCACCCTCCGGTGCCCCAACGCCACCAGGTGCGCGAACACCTGCTCCACCCCGCCCCGCCGGTCCATCACCGTGCTGGGCACTCCGGCGAGCTCGTGGTTCAGCAGCACCAGCGAGGTGCTCCCGGCCGTCTCGGCCAGGTGCTCGTCCGTGAGTCCCGGTGAGCACAGCACCAGCCCGTCGACCTGCTTCGCCATCGCTTGGACGAGCTTCGCCTCCGCGGTCGGGTCGTCGTCGCTGTCCGCGACGAACACGGCGTAGTCGGCTTGGGCGGCTCGTGCCCGCACGGCTTTGAGGACGCCGGTGAAGAAGGGGTTGTCGAGGTCGGGGACGACGATGCCGATGTTGCCGGTCTTGCCGGTGATGAGGCCGCGAGCCGCGCGGTTGGGGTGGTAGCCGAGCTCGGTGGCGGCGGTCAGCACGCGTGATCGGGTGTCGGGCCGCACGAGGTCGGGGGAGGACAGCGCGCGCGACACCGTCGCTACCGACACGTGGGCCTTGCGTGCCACATCGCGGATGGTGATCGTCACGGGGGTTGATCCAACCGTAATTGTGACGATTGCTCGTGATTGGGGTGCCGTTGAACCGATTCCGGGGGCGGCTCGTTTCCCAGTTGCAGGTCACGCGGAACCGCGGGACGTCCCAAACGTCTAGGAGAGCCACTCATGCGCACCAGCCGCGTCCTGACCGCCTCCGCGCCCGGCGCCCGCGCCGCCTCGGAATGGGCCGCCGCCGCGCTGAACGCCCCGCGCCCCACGACGGGACGCGCGGAGCCGGCGGGTGGCACCGCTTCCGCGGCGGAGCGCGGCGAGGCCTCGACATCCGCCGTCACGGGCCATGTCCGCTGACGTGCGCTTGCCGCCGTGGTCCCCACAGGAGTCCGAGCTGAACGAGACGACGATGCACCTGGACACACCGTTCGACCTGCCGCCCGAGGCCGCTCTCGACGGTCCTCCCGACGGCGGGGACCTGATGCTCCAGCGCACCCTCGGCCGGGTCCGGCAGGAGAAGGCGCGGGAGGGCAGGCGGCGGCAGGGACTGGCCGTCGCGGTGTCGACGGGCCTGCTGGCGGTGGCGTTGGCGGGTGGCGTGGTGATCGGGCGCGAGCTGACCGCCGACCCCGGTGGGCTGGTGGTGAGCGGGGTCGCGAACGGGACCGGCCTCACCGCCGTGATCACCCCCGCGGAGGGCTGGTCGCGGCTGCGGGTCGACGTCGGCGGCGTCGCGCCGGGCAGCCGGTGCAGGCTCGTCGTGACCGCCGCCGACGGGACGAGGTTCGTGGCGGGGAGCTGGGTCGCCGCCGACCGCGAGGACGGCCGGGGCGTCGAGCTCGACGGGGCCGCCCTCGTGGCGGCGGACGACGTGCGGTCGGTGAGCGTCGAGACGGTCGACGGCCAGGTCCTGGTCACCGCCCTGGCGCGGTGACCGCGGTCGCGCCCGGACGGTGGAACTCGCTGCGCTAGCCGGTCGCGAACACCTGCGCGTCGTCGGCGAACGCCTTGACCTCGATGGCGTTGCCCGACGGGTCGCGGAAGAACATCGTCCACTGCTCGCCGGGCTGCCCCGCGAAGCGCAGGTAGGGCTCGATGGCGAACTCGGTGTCCGCCGCGAGCAGCCGGTCCTTCAGCTCGTGGAACGCCTCCACGGTCAGCAGGACGCCGAAGTGCGGGACCGGGACGTCGTGGCCGTCCACGGGGTTGTGGGCCTCACCGGCGGTGGGGCGGTCGACCAGGTGGGTGACGAACTGGTGGCCGTAGAGGTTCCAGTCGATCCAGCGGTCGCTCGACCGGCCCTCGGGGCAGCCGATGACGGTGCCGTAGAAGGTCCTGGCCGCGGCCAGGTCGGTGACGGGGACCGCGAGGTGGAACCTGGGGATGTCGGGAACGCCTGCCGCTGGGGTGGAGGTCATGGGGAGAGCTTCGCCGAAGTTCGGTGGAGGGGGTAGTCGACGCGTCAACGTGGTGGGCTGGTTGGCTGTCTCCGTGTTCCGGACGGTGGTGTTGGCGGTCGTGGCGCTGCTGGCGGCGTGCACGACGGCGGACGAGGGGCAGTTCGTCGGGATCGAGCAGGTCGTGGTCTCCTCCGGTGCGGTGGCACCGGGTCCGGACGCCTCGACCGGGTCGTTCAGGATCGACTGCGGGCGCAACGGGGAGCGGCACCTCAACGCGGACAACGCGGTGATCTCGCCGGGGGTGCGGTTCGGGGCGCACCACACGCACGAGTACGTGGGCAACCTGTCGACGGACGCGTTCTCGACACCGGAGAGCCTGGCCGCGGCGGCGAGCACGTGCGCCGACGGCGACCTGTCCGCCTACTTCTGGCCGGTGCTGCGGCTGACCGACGTGACCGGGCACGACGAGCACGCGGAAGGCGGGGGCGTGCACGGCAACACCGGTGAGGTGCTGCCGCCCGCGTCGGTGGGCGTGGTGTTCGACGGCAACCCGAACAGCCGGGTGGTGCCGTTGCCGCGGTTCGTGCGGATGATCACCGGCAACCCGTCCGCGGCGACCGGCGGCGGCCTGAACGCGAACGCCAAGTGGGGTTGCTCCGGGTTCGAGGGGCGGACCACGATGAAGTACCCCCGCTGCCCGGCGGGGAGCAAGGTGGTCCGGACGTTCGACTTCCCGAGCTGCTGGGACGGTCGCAACGTCGACAGCGCGTCGCACCGCGACCACGTCGCCTTCGCCACCGCCGACGGCGTGTGCCCGGCGCGGACGTTCCCCGTCCCCGAGCTGCACCTGGTGGTGACCTACGACGTCCCGGCGGGCAGGCCGTTCGCCGTCGACAGCTTCCCCGACGAGCACCGCGACCCGATGACGGACCACGCGATGTTCGTCAACGCGTTCCCGGTGGCCCTGATGGCCCAGGTCACGGCATGTCTCAACGAGGGCCGCGCCTGCGGCTGAAAATTCTCGGCCGGTTCGTGAACCGGATCGGCCCTGGGGCCGTTTGTGCGGTAATCGGTTGATGAGAGGAGTGGGTGGATGGCGGCACTGTGGTCCCGCAAACGGGAGGCCGCGGCCGACGAGGCGCTGATCCGATCGCTCTACGAGGAGCACGGTCGGGCTCTGCTTGCCTACGCGACGCGGTTGACCGGCGACCGGGCGGCTGCCGAGGACGTGGTCCAGGAGACCCTCCTCCGAGCTTGGCGCCACCCCGACGCGCTCGTCAACGGCAAGGGTTCGGTGCGCGGCTGGCTGCTCACCGTGACGCGCAACATCGTGACCGACCGGATCAGGGCGAAGGCGGCGCGACCGCAGGAAGTGGCGGAGTCGCCCGCGACGCCCCCGATCGAACGCGACCACGCGGACTCGGTGGTGAACTCGGTCGTCGTGCTCGAAGCCCTCGACCAGCTCTCCTCCGACCACCGCGACGTCCTGCGCGAGATCTACTTCAACGGGCGCAGCGTGACGGAGGCGGCCGAGGCCCTCGGCGTGCCACCCGGCACGGTGAAGTCCCGATCGCACTACGCGTTGCGCGCGCTGCGCGAGACGTTCGCCGGGCAACAGGTGGCCTTGAAGGGGGTGGCCGGATGACCACGCAGCACGATCCACAACTGCTTGGCGCCTACGTGCTGGGAGCCCTCGACGAGCAGGAGGTGCGGGCCGTGGAGGACCACCTCTCCACCTGCCCCGAGTGCCGGGCCGAGCTGGAGGACCTGCGCGCCATGGAGGCGTCGCTCGGCGACGTGCCACCGGAGGCGCTGCTCGACGGTCCGCCCGAAGGCGGTGACCTCCTGCTGCAGCGCACGCTCCGGCAGATGCGCACCGAACGCAGCGGTGCCGTCCGCCGCAGGCAGTTCGCGCTCGGCGCGGCCGCGGCCGTCGTCATCGCGGTCGTCCTCGGCAGCGGTGTCGTCGTCGGCCGCAGCACCGCTCCGCAGGAGGAGGCGCTGCCCGCCCCGGTCACGTCGGCGGCGAAACCGCCCGCGGGCACGAAGGTCTCGTCGTTCACCGACCCCGGCACCGGGGCCGTGATGACCGTCCAGGTCAAACCGGCCGCGGGGTGGGTGCGCGTGAACGCGGCCATCGGCGGGATTCCGCAGAATGAGAAGTGCCGGTTGTTCGTGGTGGCGAAGGACGGCCACCGCGAGGAGATTGGGAGTTGGCTGGTGTCCAAGACCGGGGAGAGCGAGGGCACGAACCTCGACGGTTCGGCTCTGATAGCCCCGGACGACGTGGCATCGGTCGAGGTCGTGAACTTCGACGGCAAGAAGTTCGTCGCGGTACCGGTCTAGGCCGGCCGTCGCGCCGGGTGGCGACACCCGGCTCGGACCACGTGCGCACCGCTTCTGCAGGGGATGCGGTTCGCACGCCATCCGCGCCTCGAGCGCGGACCGCCCGGTGTCGCGCGCCGCCTCCGCAGGGGAGACGGCGCGCGACACCGGGTCTCACGGCTTCAGCACGACCTTGCCCACGGTCTCCCGGTTCTCCAGCGCCCGGTGCGCCCGCGCGGCCTCGGCCAGCGGGAACGTCGAGCTGACCACCGGGGTGAGCCTGCCGGAAGCGGCCGCCGCCAACGACTTCTCCTCGAACTCGCGCAGCCGCCGGAACACGTGCGGCCCCAGGACGACGGACGCCGTCAGGCTGCGGGCGAACAGGTCGTCGCCGGTGAACTTCGTCGGCTCGGTCCCCAGCGCCCAGCCGAACAGGACCACCCGGCCTCCGGGCACGAGCAGGTCGAACGCGGTCCGGCCGAGCGTGCCGCCGACGGCGTCCAGCACCACCGTGACACCCCCGATCCCCTTGTCCCATCCGGGTTCCGAGTAGTCGACGGCGACGTCCGCGCCCAGGCTCCGGACCAGGTCGACCTTCGCCGCTCCGCCCGCCGCGCCCACCACCCGCGCCCCGACGGCGTGCGCCTCCTGCACGGCCAGCGCGCCGATGCCGCCCGCCGCGGCCAGCACCAGGACCGTGTCGTCGGGCCGGATCGCGGCACCCTCGAACACGCCCATCGCGGTCCGGCCGGTCCCGATCATCGCGACCGCCACGTCGTCGGAGACGTGGTCGGGCAGGGCGTGCAGCGCGGAGGCGTTCGCCACGGCGGTCTCTGCGTAACCACCACTGGCCTGGCCGAGGTGGGCCACGACGCGGCGGCCGAGCCAGCCGGGGTCCACGTCGTCGCCGAGCGAGGTGACCACCCCGGCCACCTCGCGTCCCGGCGTCATGGGGAGTGCGGGTAGCGGGAAGGGGCCCCGGCCGAGGCCGGACCGGATCGTCGTGTCGACGACGTGCACGCCCGCGGCGGACACGGCGATCCGCACCTGCCCCGTGCCGGGGACCGGGTCGTCGACCTCCTCGAGGACCAGGTTCTCGGCGGGCCCGAAGGCGTGCTGGCGGATGGCGCGCAAGGTCGTCTCCTCGGTTCGGTGGTCAGCCGAACGTAGGAGCTGCAGTTAACTGGAGGTCAAGGACCGGCCAGGATCTCGACGAGCCTGGCGCGGACCTCGGGGTGCCGCAGCAGGCCGAGGTGGCTGACCCCGCCCAGCACGTGCCGGTCGGCCCGTTGCGCCGGGTCGGTCGCGCTGGCCGTGGACACCAGCAGGTCGCCGACCAGCCTGCCGGGGAGGCCCGCGGGGTTCGCGGCGACGGTCGCGGCCAGGAAGTGCTGCCGCACCTGGGGTGCGGCCTGGTACGGGGTGCCGTGCGCCAGGTCCTTGATGCCCGCGCTGCGGCGGTCGACCAGCGCGCCCAGCGGCGCGGACTCCGGGAAACCGTTGAGCAGCAACGCCATCACGGCCGCGCCGCGTTCGACCGGCGAGCCGAGGTGCGGGCTGCCCAGGCAGACGACGTCGCCGAGCGGCGGGAGCCAGGTCCCGCCCTCCGCCACCGCCCGGTGCACCGCCGCGCGGGCGACCAGGCCGCCCATCGAGTGGCCGACGAGCGACAGCCGGGTGACGGGGTGGTCGGTGACCAGGACTTCCAGCAGTGCGGCCAGATCGGCGGCGTTCGCGGTGATGTCGCGGCCGGAGTTGTAGCGCACGTGCACCGCGGAGGCGCCGACCTCGGCCGCGAGGTCGCCGTGCCCCCAGTGCAGCTCGGTGTGCACCAAGCCGTGCAGGAACACGACGACGTGGCCGCCGACCGGGCCGTCGCCGGTGGCGTGCAGGCGGGTGGCCAGCGCCGGGTAGTCGCGGGCGAGGCGGTCGCCGACGGCGCCGTTCAACGCGCCGGTGAGCTTGACCGGCAACGCGCCCGCGGCGTCGGGCAGCACGGCGTGCGCCGCCGCCCCGCCCACGGCCAGGCCCGCGCGGATCGCGGCGTAGACCGGTGCGGCCAAAGCGCTCTGCAACTCGCCTACCGGTCCCAGGCCGCGCTTGGCGATGGCGCGGTGCATGTCCTGCACGACGCGGACCACGCCGCCCAGCGCGTCGAACGCCAGGCGGACGCCGGTCCGCACCTCGCCGGGCACGGTCACGCGGCGCTCAGCACGCCGACGCGGCGGCTGGTCGTCAACGTGCTGTTGGGGGTCCCGCTGTAGCTGCCCGAGGTGGGCGCCACGTCGGAGTAGTCGCGCCCGGTCGCCACCGTGATGTAGTCCGCGCCCGCCCGGCGGCCGTTGCACGGGTCGAAGGGCACGGCTACGGCCGCGTCGCCGTCGGCCACGACGACCTCCATCCAGCCGTGCGTGCCGCCCTCACCGAGCAGGTGGCCGGACACGTACCGGGCGGGCACGCCCACCAAGCGGCACAGGGTGATCATCACGTGGGCCGAGTCCTGGCAGACCCCGCGGCCGCCGGACAGCGCCTCGGCCGCGGTGGTCTCGACCGAGGTCACGCCGTACTCGTAGTGGATGGCGTCGTGCACGAGCGCGCAGATCCGCTCGGCCCGCTCCAGCGGCGTGCCCCCGCCGACGCCCGCGGCCAGGTCGCGCAACCGGTCGTCCGGTGTGGTGAGCCTGGTCGGGCGCAGCAGCCTGGGGTCGTGCAGCGCGGCGGCGGACAGGTGTGTCGGGCCGTCGGCGCGGACGCGTTCGAGCAGGGCGACGACGGTGAAGCTCACGCCCTCCTCGACGCGGTCGGCCCGCACCCGCACGACGGTGTTGCCGTGCCCGTCGAGCCGGGAGCGGCGGCGCACCGACGCGCCCGCCACGTCCACCCGGTGCGCGCGGCGGTGCTGGTTGCCGTGCCGGGCCAGCGGGACGACGACCAGCCGGTGGTCGAGCAGCTCGATCGGCTGGTCGTAGCCGTAGTGCAGGCTCTGCTCCAGCACGTAGGTGACCCGGTCGGCGGCCTCCAGGTCCAGCCCGGTGTGGTCGAGCAGCGGGCGGGACAGCAGCTCAGGACTGAGCGTCATGGCAGGACCTCCTCGGCGTGGACCACCATCGAGTGCAGCACGGGACCGCCGAACGTCGTCGCCATCGCGACGTCGGAGGCGTCGCGGCCGCGGCCGACCACGACCCGCCCCTTGAGGCGGCGGTTGTTGCGGGGGTCGAAGGTCCACCACCGGTCGCCCAGCCAGACCTCCATCCACGCCGCGAAGTCCATCACGTCCGGGGACGGCTTGATGTCGATGTCGGGCAGGTAGCCGAAGACGTAGCGCGCGGGGATGTTCAGCGCGCGGCAGAACGAGATCGCCAGGTGGGTGAAGTCGCGGCACACGCCGTACCCGGAGTTGAAGACGTCCACCGCCGTGGACGTGGGGCCGCTGCTGCCGTAGCTGAACGTCAGGTGGTTGTGCACGTGGTCGGTGATGGCCCGCACCCGCCGGTAGCCGGTCGGCATCGCGCCGAACTGCGCCCACGACTCGTCGGCCAGCATGTCGGGCAGCACGTAGCGGCTGGGCAGGGTGTAGATCAGGACGTCGTCGGGCAGCTGCTCCGGCATGACCTCCGGCGCGTCCTCGTCGAACTCCTCGACCGCGTCCGGGACGACCGCCAGCGCGTCGTAGGTCAGCGTCGACATGCCCTGCGGCAGCACCACCCGCAGGCAGGGGTTGCCGTAGAGGTCGACGTAGCCGTGCGACCCGACCGCGGGCTCGATGGACCACTCCTCGGACAGGACCTTGACCCGCGGTTCGTCGTTCGCCTGCACCTGGAACACCGTGGGCGTCCTGATGGCGGCCTCGTACGTGAACTCGCACCCGATGCGCAGCCGTCGTTCTCCCATTGGGTGATGGTGCCCCGTCTTGGTTACTTCCGCGTAACGGCGGGATCATCGGGTGTCTTGCGACGGGCCCCGATCACGTCGGTCGCAGCACCACGACGTGCGGTCCGGCCTGCGCGAACGCGTCGCCCAGGTCCTCGCCCACGGTAGCCGCCGTGCTCGCCGCGGTGGGGACGCCGAACGCGTCGGCGAGCGCCACCACGTCCGACCCGCCGTCGACGACCAGCCAGGTCACCCGCAGGCCGTGCCGCCTGGCCGCGCTCAGCTCCGCCAGCCCCAGCGCGGCGCCCTCGCCTCCGGACACCGCCAGCACGGGCACGTGGTCGCCGAGCGCCGCGGCGGCGCCGAGCGCGGCGGGCAGGGCGTAGCCGAGGCCGTCCGGGGAGCCGTTCACGGCTTCGGAGTCGCGCGGGTCCCAGGTCGACCAGACCAGCTCGCCGAGGGGTGTGCGGTCCCAGTAGGTCGGCGAGTGGTCCGGCAGGGACGCGCGGATCGCGGTCAGCAGCGCCGGTTCCGGCTCGCCGACCAGGTCGAGCAGCGCCCGCACCTCGCCCTCCGCCACGCCGTCCGCCGGGCGGGCCGCCACCGCGTCGGCCAGGTCCGCCAACGCGAACCGGGCCTCGCCGTGCACCCCGAGCGCCCGCTGGTCCAGCCTGGCCGGGTCGGCGTCGATCCGGATCCGGTGCGGCACGTCCTGCCCGGAGCCGACCACCAGCACCACGTCGGCGTCGGCGAGGAACCGGGTGGTGCGCGGGTCGCCGAGCCACGACCCGGCGGACAGCGGGTGCTCGACGGGGAAGGCGCCCCTGCCGCCGAACGTGGTCAGCACCGGCGCGCGCAGCTTCTCCGCCAGCGCCAGCAGTTCCGCGCGCGCGTCCCCGCGCACGACACCGCCGCCTGCGAGGACCACCGGCCGCAGGGCGTCGTCCAGCAGCTTGGCCGCCAAGGCGATCAGGTCGGCGTCGGGCACGACCGACCGGGGGCACGGCACGATCGCGGGCACCGGCGGGACGGCGGTCCGGCCCAGCAGCACGTGCTCCGGGATCTCCACCCGCACCGGGCCGAACGGCGCCGTCGCCGCGTCGTCCCAGGCCCGCGTCAGCACCGCCGGGATCTCGGCGGCCGACCCCACGACCTCGCCGCCCGCCCGGCAGCCGATGGCCACCACCGGGGTCGACTCCACGAGGTCGCCCGCGTCACCGGGCACCAGCAGCGCGGTCACCTCGCCGCCGCTCCTGGCGTGGCCGTCCGCCATGGCCGCGGTGTTCAGGCCGCTGACGTGCCTGAGCCCGGACCGCCGGACCGCGTCGAACGGGCCGAGGGCCAGTGGACCGAACACGGTCCGCGCGCCCAGTGCCGCCAGCGTCTCGGCGACCACGTCGCCACCGGTGCGTTCGCTCACCGGGACCTCCCCATCCTGTTGAGGGCCAACAAGGACACCAGGTCGTACGCGACGTGCGCGGCGGCGACCGACGTGATGTCGGCGTGGTCGTAGGCCGGGGCGACCTCGACCACGTCCGCGCCGACCAGGTTCGCCCCGGCCAGGCCGCGCAGGATCTCCAGCAGCTCCCGGCTGGTCAGCCCGCCCGCCTCGGGTGTGCCGGTGCCGGGCGCGTGCGCGGGGTCGAGCACGTCGATGTCGACCGACACGTACAGCGGCCGGTCGCCGACCCGCTCGCGCAGCGCGTGCGCTACCTCGTCCACACCGCGCCGCAGGACGTCCGCCGCCGTGACGACGCCGAAGCCGAGCCGCCGGTCCTCGGCGAGGTCGCCGCTGCCGTAGAGCGGGCCGCGGGTGCCGACGTGCGAGAGGGCCTCGGTGTCCAGCAGGCCCTCCTCCACCGCGCGGCGGAACGGCGTGCCGTGCGTGTACGGCTCGCCGAAGTAGGTGTCCCAGGTGTCCAGGTGCGCGTCGAAGTGCAGCAGCGCCACCGGTCCGTGCCTGCGCGCGACCGCCCGCAGCAGGGGCAGCGCGACGGTGTGGTCGCCGCCGATCGCGACGAGCCGCGCGCCGGTGTCGACCAGACCCGAGGCCTGGAGCTCGATCTCGGCGATGGCCGCGCCGATGTCGTAGGGAGTGCAGGCGATGTCGCCCGCGTCCACCACCTGGCAGGCCTTGAACGGCGACACGTCCAGGCCGGGGTGGTAGGGCCGGAGCAGGCGGCTGGCCTCGCGCACGGCCGTGGGCGCGAACCGGGCGCCGGGGCGGTAGGAGACCCCGGTGTCGAACGGCACGCCCACGACCGCGATGTCCGCGCCCGGCACCTGGTCCAGCCGCGGCAGCCGGGCGAACGTCGCCGGTCCGGCGAACCTGGGTGTCCTGGCGGAGTCGGTCGGGCCGACCGGGCCCGCGCCCCCGTGCTCCGCTACCACGTCGCAGGCCTCCCCCCGAACCTTGTGCTGCCCACGGTAGGAAGCGCACGCTTGCGCCGGTAAGTGGACGATCCGCACAACGCGCGGGTCGGCGTTGTGCACTTCGGAGGCGTTCATGGTGCTGCGCACCGTTCCGCTGGCCGCGTTGGTCGGGCGGGACGACCTCGGGCTGACCGTGCTGGTCGGCGAGGACGACCTCGACCGGCCGGTGTGCTGGGCGCACGTGAGCGAGCTGGTCGACCCCGTGCCGTACCTGCTCGGGCAGGAGCTGCTGCTCACCGCCGGGGTGACCTACCCGGAGGACGTGGACGCCTACGTGGCGGGCCTGGTCGGGCGCGGGGTGTCCGCGCTCGGGTTCGGGGTCACGCCGGTGCACAACGCCGTGCCGCGGGAGCTGGTCGACGCCTGCCGCGCGCACGGGCTGCCGCTGGTCGCCGTGCCGCCGGGGACGCCGTTCATGGCGGTCAGCCAGGCCGTGGGCGCGGCGCTGGCCGAAGCGCAGAACGCGGAGCTGCGGCTGCTCGCCGACAGCCAGCGCGCGATGACCAGGGCCGCCGTCCGGCCCGCGCCGGTCGAGGGGACGCTGGCCGCGCTGGTCGACGCGCTGGGCTGCTGGGCACTGCTGCTCGACGCCGACAACGGCGTGCTCGCCCGCGCCGGGGAGGCGCCGGGGCCCACCACCGACCTGGTGCGCCTGGCCGACCGCGTCCGGGAGGGCAGCGGTCCGCGCAGCGCGGGCACCACGCTGGACGGCGACCAGCTCGTGCTCAACCCCGTCGAACGGGTCGGGCGGCGGCCGTCGGTGCTCGTGCTCGGCAGGCCGCGCTCGTTCTCGGTGGCCGACCGGGCCGTGGTCGCCGTCGCGCTGGCGCTGCTCGCCCTGCTCCGCCCCGACCCGGACCCGACCGCGCGGCTGGCCGCCCGGCTGGTGTTCGGCGGCGACCCGGCCCCGTTGCTCGAAGGGCTGCTGGGCGGGACGTCGTTCCAGGTCGTCGCCGGTGCGGACGGCGAGGGGTACGAGCGGCTGGCGGACGTGCTCGGCACGCCGCTGGTGGACGTGGCCGACGACGGGTTCCGCGCGGTCGTCGTCTCCGGGACCGCGATCGACCCCGACCTGGTCGTCGGCGTCAGCGCGCCCGCCCCGCCCGCCGAACTGCCCGCCGCGCACCGGGAAGCCGCCGCCCTGCTGCGCCGGGCCCGCGCCACCGGCCGCACGGCGCTGGCCGTGGAGGGCTCCGGTGTCACCGGCCTGGTCGACCCGGCGCAGGCCCGCCGGTTCGCCTGCGGCCTGCTCGCCCCGCTGGCCGACCACCGCTCGCCTTCGGCGGTCGAGCTCGTCGAGACCGCGCGGGCGTGGCTCGCGCAGCACGGCAACTGGGACCGCAGCGCCGCGGCGCTCGGCGTGCACCGCAACAGCGTCCGGCACCGGATGGGGCACGTCGAACGCGCGCTCGGCCTCGACCTCACCTCGGCCCAGGACCGCACCGACCTGTGGTGCGCGATCAGCTGGCTGCCACCCGAATGGCCCGCGACCACCGCCGGATAAATGCTTTGCCGGTCGGCGCGGAATCGTTCATAGTTGTGCCGACACCGCGAACGGAAGGGGGAGGCCATGATCGAGCGCGAATCGGAGTGGACCGGCGCGGCGACGCGATTCCCCCATCTCCGACGTGGTCGGGGCTCCCGGTTGTGACCTGCGGTCGAGGTCGCGACGGGGAGCCGTCGACCGGGAGACCGGTCGGCGGCTCTTTTCATTGTTTTCGGTGTGCGATATCCCAATAGCTCAGCTGGACAGAGCACGGCGCTACGAACGCCGGGGTCCCCGGTTCGAATCCGGGTTGGGGTGCTGCCGGCGGTTCGGGGAAGGGGTGCGGGCAATGCAAGCCGCCCTTTCTTCGCGAGTTCGGCGACCAGGCGGGTTCGTCCAGTGGTCAGGACGCCGGACTCTCACTCCGGAAACACGGGTTCGACCCCCGTACGCGCCACAGCCCGACCTTCTATGGGGTGGGTCGGGAACACCTCGGCACGGCGAGGTCCGTTGTGAGGAACTCCTGTCCGGTACCGGTGGGGAGCGGGTCCGCTGCGCCCGCTCCCCATCCGAGCCTTCGTAGCCCAACTGGAAGAGGCACCGGGTTCAGAACCCGGCCAGTGCGCGTTCGACTCGCGCCGGAGGTACTGAGATCGATCCCGAAGTGGACGAGGGGCCGGGTCGTGATCCCGGTGCAAGTGGGTTCGAGTCCCACCGATCTCCCCACTCCCGTCGTGGGGCGGCGACGGCTGCCCGGTTCGTCGCCCTCCGACGACCGCTGGTCAACCCAACGTGAGCATCCATCGGTTTGAACCGACGTGATGTGGGTAACCACGCGTTATGAAGAACTCGACTGCTGGGCGTGTCAAGGTCGCCGGCCTGCAACCGGCACAGGTGCTGGTGGCCCTCATGTCCGTGCTGTTCATCGCAGCGGGCGTGGCGGGTTTCCTGCGCACGGGGTTCGGCGACTTCGCCGGTGAGCAGCACTCGATGCTGCTCGGCTTCGCGGTGAACCCGTTGCACAACGTCATCCACCTCGCCTTCGGTGTGCTCGGGCTCCTGCTGGCGGGCAGCTCCGCCATGGCCCGCGTCTACGGCTGGATCCTGTTCCTGGCCTACGGCGCGGTCTTCGTGTGGGGCCTGATGCTCGCGGGCGTCATCTCCAGCAACCCGGTGTCCGCACTGGGCAACCCGCTGGCGCTCAACTCGAACGACAACTGGCTGCACCTCGGCTTCGCCGCGGTCGGCCTGCTGATCGCCGTGCTCCCCGCCCGTCGGAAGATCGTCGTCGACGAGCCGGTCGTCGAGGAGCACGTCGTGACCGAGCCCGAGCCGGTGCACCACGACCGGATCGTGCCCGAGCAGAACCGCGACCACGACCTGCGTGACCGCGACCTGCGCACCGACGAGGTCCGCGCCGACGAGGTGCGTGCCCACGAGGTCCGCGCCAACGAGGTGACCGAGCCGCGCACGGATCCCGTTCCCGTGCAGACCGACGACCCCAAGCGGCACCGGGTCGGCCATTGACCCACATCGGTGCGGCGGACGTGGCGGGCCTCGAAGCCGCGACGCACACCTTGAGGGCACTGGACTACGAGCACGGCGGCGGCGCTTGCGCCGACGCCGTGCTCGCCCAGCTGTCCACCGGACGCCGCCTGCTGGGCGGCATCGCGTCGACCGAGATCCGCACCCGCCTGCACGTGGCGCTCGCCGACCTGCACAACCTGGCGGGCTGGATCCTGTTCGACCTCGGCCGCGCGGAGGCAGCGCGGTCGCACTTCGACTCGGCGCTGGAACTGGCTCTCGCCGCGGGGAACGACTCGCTGGCGGCCAACGTCCACTACCGGCTCGGCCGGGTCTTCCTGCACCACAACGCCTTCGGCGCGGCGCTGCGCGAGTTCGAGGCCAGCGGGCAGGCGGCCGCGGGATCGGGCCTGGAGCTCGCCATCGTGGACGCGAACCTCGCCTGGACCCACGCCAAGATGGGGTCCTCCACCGACGCGACCCGGCTGCTGGCCCGCGCCCAGGAGGGCTTCGCGGAGGCGGACATCGCCGCCGCGCCGGACTGGGCGCGGTTCTTCACCGCGAACGACCTGGTGGCGATGGCGGGAACCGTGCACGCGGACCTGGCCGAGGCCGGGGAGCTGTCCCACGTGGAGGAGGCGGTACCGGCGCTGTCGGAGGCCGTTGAGGGGTATCCGGAGGACATGGCGCGGAGCCGGGTGTTCTGCCTGATCTCCCTGTCCACGGCCAGTTTCCTGGCTGGAGAGGTGGAGGAAGGGGTGGAGGTCGGGCACACGGCGGTCCGGGAGGCGATCCCGATCCGGTCGGTTCGGACGGCGGACCGGATGAGGCCGTTGTTGAGGGTGGCGCGGGGGTGCGGGGAGGCTCGGGGGCTGGTGGAGTTGATCGAGGAGTTCGGGGCCAGCGCGTAGGGGTTGGCTGGGTGTGGGGGCGTGTTTGTTGCGTGTGGTTTCGATGCGTAGCGAGTGCGGTTGGTGCGGCTGCTGGGTGGGGTTGTGCGGGGTTCCGAGGCGTAGCGAGTCCCGTACCTGGGTGGCTCGGTGGGTTATGCGTGGTTGTCGAGGCGTAGCGAGTTCGCCGGGGTGCGTGGCTGGGTGGGGGTTACGACCCGCGGTGGTGTGCTCGATTTGACTTGGGGCCCCTCTTTTTGGGCCTCGTCGGGCGAAAAAGGGCAGGTGGTAGAGCCTGCCCGCCGACCAATTTTAGGCCCAAAAACCCCAAGTAAAATCGACCACGGTTGCGTGCTTTCGTTGCGTACCAGCGGGTTGTCTTGGTCGGGCGTTGGTTGATGGGCGCTTCGGTGTGTGGCCGTTGGTTGGTGGGCGCTTCGCCGTTCGGCTGCGTTGGCTTTGTTGTCGTTGATCGTTCGCGGCTGTCCGTCGCCGTGGTCTGCGACCCTCTGGCTGTCCTGTGGTCGTGCACAAGCACACTGGTGTGATGGACGCGATGGCGACGATCGAGCAGTTCTGGGACCGGCCTGATGCTGTGGTGGTCCTGGGGTCGGCTGTGGTGGCGTTGTTCCTGGTGGTCAGCCGTCCGGTGTGGCGGGTGAGTCGGAACGTGGTGACGATCGCGCACGAAGGTGGGCATGCGCTGTTCGCGTTGTTGAGCGGTCGGCGGCTGTCGGGGATCACGTTGCACTCCGACACGTCGGGGGTGACGGTGTCGCGGGGGCGGACCACGGGGTTCGGGATGGTGCTGACGGGGTTTGCGGGGTATGTGGCGCCGTCCCTGTTGGGGTTGGGTGGGGCGGTGTTGGTGGCGGCGGAGCAGATCCGGCCGTTGCTGTGGGTCAGCACGGCGTTGCTGGTGGCGATGCTGGTGATGATCCGCAACGTGTTCGGCGTCATCTCCGTGGTGGTGACCGGGGGGATCGTGTTCGCGGTGTCGTGGTTCGCGACGCAGCCGGTGCAGGACGCGTTCGGGTACCTCGTGTGCTGGTTCCTGCTGCTGGGTGGTGTGCGGCCGGTGTGGGAGCTGCAGCGCAAGCGGGTGCGGGGGCGGGCGCCCAGTTCGGACGCGGACCAGTTGGCGCGGCTGACCGGGGTGCCGGGGACGGTCTGGGTGCTGGTGTTCGGTGCGGTGGCGCTCGCATGCCTGTACTTCGGCGGATTGCTGCTCGTCGACATGTGACGTCGGCTCCTGGGCGGGTACCCGTGGCTGTTGCCCAGCCGAGGAGGACCCATGTCCGAGACCGTTGCCGACTACCTGCTGGAACGCCTGCGCGACTGGGGTGTGGAGCAGGTCTTCGCCTATCCGGGGGACGGCATCAACGGGATCGTCGCCGCGTTCGGGAAGGCGGGCAACCGGCCGGTGTTCATCCAGGCGCGGCACGAGGAGATGGCCGCGTTCGAGGCGGTCGGGTACGCGAAGTTCAGCGGTCAGGTCGGGGTCTGCGTGGCCACGTCGGGGCCGGGGGCGATCCACCTGCTCAACGGACTGTACGACGCGAAGCTCGACCACGTGCCGGTGGTGGCGGTCGTCGGGCAGACGGCCCGCACCGCGCGCGGCGGCAGCTACCAGCAGGAGGTCGACCTCCAGGCGCTGTTCAAGGACGTCGCGAGCGAGTACCTGGTCCAGGTCGACGTGCCCGAGCAGCTGCCGAACGCGCTGGACCGGGCGATCCGCACGGCGGTCGCGCGGCAGGCGCCGACGGTCGTGATCATCCCCGCCGACGTGCAGGAGCTGCCCTACTCGCCGCCGAAGCACGAGTTCAAGCACGTGCCGTCCAGCCCGCCCAGCGACCCGGTCAGCATCGCGGTTCCGGCCGAGGCCGAGCTCGTCCGCGCGGCGGAGCTGGTCAACGCGGGGGAGCGGGTGGCGATCCTCGTCGGCCAGGGCGCTCGCGGCGCGAGCGACGAGGTGCGGGCGTTGGCGGACCTGACCGGTGGTGGTGTGGCGAAGGCGTTGCTGGGCAAGGACGTGCTGTCCGACGAGCTGCCCTACGTGACCGGGTCGATCGGGCTGCTGGGCACGCGGCCGAGCTACGAGATGATGCGCGACTGCGACACCCTGGTCATCGTCGGCTCGAACTTCCCGTACTCGCAGTTCCTGCCCGAGTACGGCAAGGCGCGGGCCGTGCAGATCGACGTGGACGGCCGCAACATGGGCCTGCGCTACCCGGTCGAGTCCACGCTCCTCGGGGACTCCGGCGGCACCCTCCGGGCCCTGCTGCCCCTGGTGCGGCGCAAGGAGGACCGCTCCTGGCGCGCCAAGGTCGAGCGCGACGTCGAGCAGTGGTGGGACGTCATGGCCAAGCAGGCCGCGGTGGCGGCGGACCCGGTGAACCCCATGCGGATCGTGTCGGAGCTGTCCGCCCGCGTGCCGGAGGACGCGATCGTCACGGCCGACTCGGGGTCGGCGGTGAACTGGTACGCGCGCCAGCTCCGGATGCGCGGAACTATGCGGGGCTCGTTGTCCGGGACGCTGGCGACGATGGGCGCGGCCGTGCCCTACGCGATCGGCGCCAAGTTCGCGCACCCCGACCGGCCCGTGGTGGCGCTGGTGGGCGACGGGGCGATGCAGATGAACGGACTGGCCGAGCTGCTCACGCTGGCCCGCTACCGGCACCTGTGGGCCGACCAGCGGTGCGTCGTGTGCGTGTTCCACAACAACGACCTCAACCAGGTCACCTGGGAGCTGCGCGGGATGGGCGGGGCGCCGAAGTTCGAGGAGTCCCAGTCGCTGCCGGAGTTCGACTACGCCGGGTTCGCCCGCGGCATCGGCCTGGAGGGCATCGCCGTCGACGACCCGGACGACCTGGGGCCCGCGTGGGACCGGGCGCTGACCGCCGACCTGCCGGTCGTGCTGGACGTGCGCTGCGACCCGGACATCCCGCCGATCCCGCCGCACGCCACCTTCGACCAGCTCAAGTCGGTCACCGAGGCCGTGCTGCGCGGCGACCCCGACGCCTGGGACGTCGTGGTGAAGGGGCTGTGGACCAAGTCGCGGGAGTTCCTCGGCTGAGCGCTGCGGGCTCCCCGCGCGCGGCATACGGTGGGTAGCGACGATCTGCGGAGGAGCGAGATGACCGACCCGAACGAGAACCCGTTGGACACCGCCGAGGAGACGGACGAGGACGAACTGGGGGTCGACCCGCTCGACGAGGGCGTGGAGGCGCCGTACAGGTGGTCCGGTGCCAACAGCTTCGGCACCACGTCGGCCGAGCAGCGCGCCGGTGAGCCGCTGGACGCCAGGCTGGCGCAGGAGGAACCGGACGTGCAGCCCGACGAGGTCTGAACCCCCGAAAACGCCCGCCGCCGCTGGTCACCACCCGATCCGGTGTGCCCGTGATCACCGAACCGGGCCTCCGCGCGCCCGTCACCAGGCATTCCGGCGGATCTTCGCCCCGGCCGGTGACACGATCCGGTGCAGGCCGCAAAAAGCGCTTCCCGACAGGTTTGCGCCCGTCTCGTGCACGGGTAGTTCTGTCTCGCCGAACAGTTACCGCGAGGAGAACGCCATGACGTGCACGACCCGCCTGCCCAAGCCGGTTGCCGATGTGTGGGACTGGCAGATCGAGGGCTCCTGCCGAGGGGCCAACAGCGCGATCTTCTTCCACCCGGACAACGAGCGGGGCTCGGCGCGGTCGGCGCGGGAGAACCACGCCAAGCAGATCTGCGCGGCCTGCCCGGTGCTGGAGCAGTGCCGCCAGCACGCCCTTGAGGCGCAGGAGCCGTACGGCGTGTGGGGCGGGATGGGCGAGGACGAGCGACGCAAGATCATCGCGTCGGCCCGTCGTCGCCTCCGTGTCGCCTAGGGCCCGGAACTACTCCTCCAGGCCGTCGCGCAGCTGGCGCAGCGTCTTCGCCAGCAAGCGCGACACGTGCATCTGCGAGATGCCGATCTTCTCCGCGATCTGGGTCTGGGTCATGTTGCCGAAGAACCGCATGACCACGATCTTCCGTTCCCGTTCCGGTAGCTGTTCGAGCAGCGGGTTCAGCGCCTCCCGCTGCTCGATCACCTCCATCTCCGGGTCGTTGGCACCCAGCGTGTTGCCCAGCGAGATGGAGCTGTCGTCCGCCAGCAGCATGTCGTCCAGCGACGCGCTGTGGTAGGCGTTGCCCGCCGCCAGCCCCTCGTGGACCTCCTCGCGGGACAGCCCGAGGTGCGCGGCGAGCTCACTGGGCGTCGGCGCCCGGCCCAACGTCTGCGACAGCCGCGACGACCCCGCGTTGATCGCCAGGTGCAGCTCCTTGAGCCGCCTGGGCATCCGCACCGACCAGCTGGAGTCCCGGAAGTACTTCCGGACCTCGCCCATGATCGTCGGCACGGCGAACGACAGGAAGTCGCTGCCGCGCTCGGGGTCGAACCGGTCCACCGCGTTGATCAGGCCGACCGTGGCGACCTGCACGAGGTCGTCGTGCGGCTCACCGCGGTTGCCGAACCTGCGCGCGATGTGCTTGGCGACCGGCAGGTGCTCGGTCACCAGCTCGTCGCGCAACCGCTCCCGTCGCGGGTCGTCGGCCGGGGTGGCCGCCAACGTCACGAAAAGCGGGGCGAGGTGGTCGTAATCGCCCCGTGTGCCCGACGACGACGCCGCCGGGCCGGGGGCCGGGGTCGTCGTGGTCTCCGCGCCGGTCTCGGTCACGCATCCACCAGCCCGCGCTTGACCAAGTCGATGTGGACCACGTACTCGTCATCACCGGCCTGCGGTGCGACCCACGTGGTCACCGAGTCCACCAGCGCGCTCAGCACCCGCCAGCCGAAGCTGTCCCGGTCCGGCGGCGACGAGCGCTTCGACCCGACCTGGGTGGCGACCTGCACGACCCCGTCCGTCACCACGAACCGCGCGCTCAGCACAGCGTCCGGCGCGGCCAGGGCGATCAGCGTGGAACACGCCTCGTCCACGGCGAGCTTGAGGTCCTCGATGGAGTCGAGGTCGAAGTCCTGCCGCATGGCGATGTCCGCCGCCACCGCGCGCACGATCGACAACTGCGTGGGGTTGGCCGCCATGCGCAGCTCGACCCCCTGGAGGGGGCTCTCCGACTCACCGCGCTCCGGCTCCGATTGCGACACGCTCACCTCATAGTCCGTCCTGTTGCGATGGCCATGGCCCTATCTACCCGAACTGGTCGCGTTTCACACGTGTGAGCGCGGCCCGTTGTGGGAAGTCCCGTTTGATGCGCGTGCAACCGCCTGCCGAAGGCCCAGGGCACCGCGCCGACGGGGAGGCCCCCGTCGAGCGCTTCGTGCTTGACTTCCGAACGCGCTCGAACCACCTCGCCGAGCTGCGCGCCCGGTTCGGCGACTGGACGGAGTCGATCGGCACCGACGACGACACCGCGTACGACCTGCTGGTCGCCGTCAACGAGGCCGTGTCCAACTCCGCTGAGCACGCCTACCAGCCCGGCGTCGACGGGACGGTGCGCGTCTGCGCGGACCTGGAGTCCGACGGCACGGTGGTGGTGGTCGTGGCCGACGACGGCCGCTGGCGGGTGCCGCCCACCGCGCTGTCCGATCGCGGCCGGGGGCTGCTGCTGATGCGCGAGAACGTGGACCAGGTCGTCGTGGAGCGCACGGCGGCGGGCACGACGGTGCGGCTGTGCCGGTCGCTGCGGCCGCGACCGGCCGACGAGGGCGTCCCGGCCCGGCGGCACGGCCACGAGGTGCTGGTGGAGGAACGGGAGGCCAGCGTGCACGTGGTGGTGCGCGGCGACGTGCCCGAGGACGCCGGGTCCGCCCTGCGCCGCTCGCTGCTCACAGCGGCACGCGGCGGCGCGGTGCCGGTCGTCGTCGACCTCGCGGAGCTGGGAGCGCGGTGCGCGGGCGCGGTGCACGCCGTGTTCGCGGTCGCCGACGCGGCCTCGGCCGCGGGCAACCGGGTCGTCGTGCTCGCCGGACCCGGCACTCCCGTGTGGACGGCCCTCGAGGCGTCCGGGGTGCGGCACTTGGCGGATGTGGTGGCGCCCATCGGGTGAGACGACTCAGCCGATCGCCTCGTCGAGCGTCGGGTGCACGTCGAACACCTCACCGAGACCGGTGGCCGCGATGGGCCTGGTCACGGCGCGGTCGGCGGCCACGACGCTGAACGCGATCGCTCTGCTCCTGCTCTGCTGCGCGGCTTCCACCAGCACGGCGAGGCCGGCGGAGCCGAGGAACGACACGCCGGTCAGGTCCAGCACGAGCTTGCCGCCGTCGACCAGGTTCGCCGTCACCCCCGCGCGCAACGCCGGAGCGGACACCATGTCGACCTCGCCGGAGACGGACACGACGGTGACGTCCTGCGCCGGGTTGCTCACCGCGAGGCCGATGGCCTGTTCGTCGCGGTTCGCTTCCGCGACGTTCGGATCCTGGACCGTCACGTGGGATCTCCCTCTTGGTGTGTAGCCCTGTGTGTGGAGCGGGGAGTCCTGGTGGGCACAGGCGGCGTGACGCTACGCGTGTGCAGCGAACGGTGGCCGTGCGGGCCCGCCGGAACTCCCCGGCGCGGCTGTTGGCTCAACCGCTGCGTGCACCACCGTACGTAACGTGATGAACCATCACAAGGACCGGGGCGCCCGCGAGTCCTGTGTGGTCAGAGCCCGGTCGGGATCACGGGGCCTGAGCTGGAAGAAGTTGGTCGGCCGTTCGGTCTCGCTGACCTGGTAGACGAACTCCATGCCGCGCGCGTCGAACTCCTCGAACCACCGGTCCCACGGCATCGGGTCCAGGTCGTCGTCGTACTCGGGGAAGTCGAACCCCAGCTGCGCCACGGGCGCGGCTTCCCTGCTCTCCGCCCAGCGGCGGATCTCCATGTGGTCCGTCGTGCTCAACCGTCTGAACCCGGTCACGTGGCACCCTCTTCACCCCGACCGGTACCCGCACGGGGGACGGCCCCGTGTCACGCGGTCGAACCCCACGTTAGCCCAGGCTAAGGCGCCGGGTCGCGATCCAGCACGTGCGACCGCGCCGCCGCGTCGTGACGTCCGTCCCGTTCCGCGAGCCGCCGGGCGACCCGCGCGCGGACCTCGGGCGACTTGTTCCCGCCGTACTTGAACTTCGCCCTGACCTCCCTGATGGTCAGCTCCAGCCCCCGGATCCCCGGCAGCAGCCTCCGGTCGGCCTCGTCGTCCGCCGACACGTCCGACCGACCGCCGGGCGGCTCGAAGTGCGCCAGCTGCCGGGTCAGCAGCTCGGCCTTCGCCGCCGGGTCGTCGAGGACCAGGGCGGTGCAGGCGAGCTGGACGGTGGCGTAGTAGGAGGTGGGGACGTCGGTGCCGCCCC
This sequence comes from Umezawaea tangerina, assembly GCF_003002815.1. Lineage (GTDB taxonomy): Bacteria > Actinomycetota > Actinomycetes > Mycobacteriales > Pseudonocardiaceae > Umezawaea > Umezawaea tangerina. The sequence goes on from NZ_PVTF01000019.1 coordinate 84,927, forward strand.
AGGCCGCCGGGACGTAGGTGTAGTCGTCCAGGACGGTGAGCAGGACGTTCGGGTTCTCCTCCAGTGCCTGCCAGATGGGGTTGGGGCGGGCCAGGTGGAGTCGGACGGTGTTGTCGCCGTTGAAGGAGAAGTGGGTGGGGACGACCACGGGCAGGTCGCGGTCGCGGCCGCAGGCGATGAGCTGGCCGAAGTCGTGGGCGGCTAGCCACGGGCGCCACTCGTCGTCCGGGGGCGAGTCCCAGGGGTGGATCAGCATGGCCTGAGTGTGGTCGTGAAGTGGACTGGTCAACAGGGCCAGTGCGGGGTTGGTTTCGCAGGCCACTTCTGGGTGGTGGGGCCGGGAGTGCCTCTTCGGTGACCACTCGTCCGGTGGAAGTTGTCGTTCGTCGCGGGTGCGTCCTGTTGGCCCAGCTCGCGGGCTTTTCCGGTGCCCGTCCGGGCGGGGACGGGTGGTTCCGCGGTGGTTCCGGTGATCGTCGCGGGCGGTGCCGGGTGATCGAGTTTAGTTGCATGGTCGGGTCTTGAGCTGCGGTTTTGTGCTAGTTGATCAGTGGGGCTGTAGTTCATCGGGCGACGTGCGGCCGTCGGCGAGCGGTGAACGGTTGTCGGCCCGATCGGTCTGTCGACAGTCCGGCGTAATTCGGGAACAGCTCGGCGCGAGGAGGTGCTCGGTGGGCGAGCGGGGGCCGGGAACGGACGGTGTCCCGCGCCACAGTCCCGCAGAATCGACGGCACGTGGACAACCCCGAACGCCACGTCGAACCAGTCCCAGCGGAGGGATGCACATGAGCACCACCACCGAAACCCGCCCCGAGGCCGTCATGCCCTCCGCCGCGCCGAGGGTGCTGCCCACGGCACCGTGCAGCGTGGTGTGGAGCAAGGGGCACGCGTACGTGCTGGAGGGGTTCCGGGCGCGGTGGGTGGGGGTGGACGACCGGGGGCGGCCGCAGGCGTTCACGGGGGCGGATCTTCAGCGGCGTGGGTGGGGGTACACGCGGGGGAGTCAGAACTGATCCGGGTCGTGGGTGTGGGTCTGGGCCTGGTTCGTGTTGGGTCCGGACTGTGATCCCAGTTTGCGTTGGGGTCGGGCTGTGATCCGGGTTTGCGTTGGGGTCGGGCTGTGATCCGGGTTTGCGTTGGGGTCGGGCTGTGATCCGGGTTTGCGTTGGGCTCGCGGGTTCAAGGCGGCTCCACCCCGCTCGCCGAGTGTTCTAGACTTGACGAACCTTGTCAAGACGGTGAAGCTGTCTTGACAAGCTCCGTCAAGCCCAGAGATGGCTTCGGATCGGGGCGGGAGTAGGTCTGGCTGGCGCCAGCATCAGGCTTCGCCTGACACTGCATCCTCGGCTTCGCCGTCGGACAGGGCATCCTCGCTGCGCGTCGGACAGGGCATCGGCTGGCGCCGACAAGGCCCCAGGCGCTCCGCGCCGGATGCGCGCTGGCGGGCTGCGCCCGACGACGGATCCTCGGCTGCGCCGTCGGGTAGGGAAGGCATCCGAGCTTCGCCGGACAAGGCGTCCTCGCTGCGCGTTGGACTGGGTGGTGTGCTGCTGTGGCAGGGGCACCTGGGGGTGCTGGCCTGGTGTGGGGGCTGTGGTCTAGATCCACTCGCATGAGTGAACTGCGTCCGTAGTCATGAGGCTTCGGAGTTGTCGTCCACTCCATTGTTTTGATCATTGTTTTGGCCTCGGTCTTGCCGTCGGCTCGGTCACTCGCCTGTGTGTCATCACCCTGTTGTGGGCTGCCCGTCGTGCGCCCGCTCACCCACCGTCTCGTCCCTCGTCGCCTGCTCCGGACATCCCGGTGAGCCTGGTCGGGGTGGGGTTCGACCTGCGGGATTAGCATTCCGGGGGTGGCCGGTCGTGATGGGCGGCGCGTGACGGGGGAGTGTGAGGTCGTGGTCCAGGCTGGTCAGGGCGCTGGGGATCGGTGGGTGACTGTTCCGAACGCGTTGAGCGTGCTGCGGTTGCTCGGCGTGCCGCTGTTCCTCTACCTGCTGCTCGGCCCCCACGCCGACGGGTGGGCGGTCGTGGTGTTGGCGGCGGCCGGTGCGTCGGACTGGTTGGACGGCAAGTTGGCGCGGTGGTTGGACCAGACGAGCAGGCTGGGGACGTTGCTGGATCCGGCGGCGGACCGGTTGTACATCTTCGCGACGTTGTTGGCGTTCGTGGTGCGGGAGATCGTGCCGTGGTGGATCGCGGCGGTCCTGGTGGGTCGAGAAGCGCTGGTGGGGGTGTGCCTGCTGGTCCTGCGGCGCTACGGCTACGGGCCGTTCGAGGTGAGCTACCTGGGCAAGGCGGCGACCTTCAACCTGCTCTACGCGTTCCCGGTGCTGCTGCTGGCGCAGGGCGGTTCGACGGCCGCGCAGATCGCTCGCCCGATCGCGTACGCGTTCATGCTGTGGGGTGGCGCGCTGTACCTGTGGTCCGCCGGGCTGTACGTCTACCAACTCGTGCTCGCCGTGCGTCGCTCTCCAGGGGTGCTGGCTGCCTGAACGGGTGAGACGCGTGGGAGGATTCCGCGTGCGAAGATCACCCTTCGACACTGACGGACTCGTCCATCCGGGCGAGCGGGGAAGACCACCATGAAGGAGCGCACCGCGGTGATTCCCGAGGAGCTCAAGTACACCGAGGAGCACGAGTGGGTGCAGCGCACAGGTGACGCCACCGTGCGCATCGGCATCACCGACTACGCCCAGGAGCAGCTGGGGGACGTCGTGTTCGTCCAGCTGCCCGAGCTCGGCGAGACGGTCGACGTCGGGCAGACGCTCGGTGAGGTGGAGTCCACCAAGAGCGTCTCGGACATCTACGCGCCGCTCGCCGGCGAGGTGGTCGCCCGCAACGACTCGCTCGACCAGCAGCCCGACCTGGTCAACTCCGATCCGTACGGCGAGGGCTGGATGATCGAACTGCGGCTGGGCGACCCCGGCGCGGTCGACGACCTGCTCGACGCGACCGCGTACCAAGAGCTGGCGGCGGGGGAGTGACGACGATCTTCCGACGTCTTCTCGGCCTCTTCGGGAGCCGCTCCTCGGGTGAGGGATCGGGCACGATAGGTTCTAGTGGTCTCGACGGTTCCAGCAGCAGGAGGAGAGCTCAGGTGAGCATGAACGACGGGCCAGGCGTTCCGCCAGAGCAGTCCCCGGAGCGGACCTCCGTTTTCCGGGCGGATTTCCTCGCCGACGTGGAGGGCGCGGAAGCGCCCGCGAAGGAGCCCGCGGTCGCGGGGGTCGACGCACTCCCCGCCGGGTCAGCCCTGCTGGTGGTGAAGCGCGGCCCGAACGCGGGGTCCAGGTTCCTGCTCGACCGCGACACCACCAGCGCGGGTAGGCACCCGGACAGCGACATCTTCCTCGACGACGTGACGGTCTCCCGGCGCCATGCCGAGTTCCGCCGCGAAGGCGGGGAGTTCGTGGTCATCGACGTGGGCAGCCTCAACGGCACCTACGTCAACCGCGAGCCGGTGGACCAGGCAGTGCTGGCGAACGGCGACGAGGTCCAGATCGGCAAGTTCCGCCTCGTGTTCCTGACCGGTCCGGGAGCCGGGGGCCAGGGGGCGCAGTGACGGCTGCCGGGCGGCCGCAGCGCGGTGGGTTGAGCATCGGGGCGGTGCTGTCGCAGCTTCGCCCCGAGTTCCCCGACGTGACCATCTCGAAGATCCGCTTCCTGGAGTCCGAGGGGCTGGTCCGCCCGGCACGCACCGCCTCGGGGTACCGGCAGTTCACCTCGGCCGACGTCGAGCGGCTGCGCTTCGTCCTGGCCGCCCAACGGGACCACTACCTCCCGTTGAAGGTCATCAAGCAGCAGCTCGACACCGCCGAGGAGCCGCCGAGGCGCGCGCTCGCGGCCGTCGAGGGCGTGCCGACCGTCGAGCACTTCGAGCAGCCGTCCAGCACGTCGAGGCTGACCCGCGAGGAGTTCCTCGCGCAGGCGGGCATCAGCAAGACCATGCTGGCGGACCTGGAGCAGTACGGGATCATCCGCGCGGGCGCGGCCGGGTTCTACGACCCGGACTCGGTGGTCGTCGCGACGACCGTGCGCGCGATGACCGAATACGGCATCGAACCGCGGCACCTCCGCGCATTCCGGGCGTCCGCCGACCGCGAAGTCGGATTGCTGGAGCAGATCGTCACGCCGATGTACCGGCAGCGCGATCCCGAAGCGCGCGGCCGAGCCGACGAAGTGCTCCGGGAATTGGCAGTGCTGTCCGTCACGTTGCACACACTGCTGGTGAAGGCCGGTCTGCGGGGTGTCGCAGGTGGATAGCGATATCGCCGGTACCGGACCGGTCTGACCCCGTTGTCCGCATCGTGATGTCGAAGTGGGCTCCAATGGGGCAACCTGCCCGCTTGGCGGGTAGCGTCGAAGATGTACGTGGAGGATCCTCGTGGTCGTACGGGGACGCCGTGGTTCAGCGCGCTGAGGGAGGCGATACCCGATGAGCGAAATGCGCGTCGTGGGTGTGCGGGTGGAGCTGCCCGCCAACCAGCCGATCCTGTTGCTGCGCGAAACCGAGGGCGAGCGGTACCTGCCGATCTGGATCGGATCGGTCGAGGCGACCGCCATCGCCCTGGAACAGCAGGGTGTGCGGCCCGTGCGGCCCCTCACCCACGACCTCCTCAAGGACGTCATCGGCGCCCTGGGGCGTCAGCTGGAACAGGTCCGGATCACAGATCTGCAAGAGGGCACCTACTACGCCGAGCTGGTCTTCGACGGCGACGTGCGGGTGTCGGCCCGGCCCAGCGACTCCGTGGCGCTCGCGCTGCGGGTCGGGGTGCCGATCCACGCCGACGAGTCCGTGCTCGCCGAGGCGGGGCTGATCATCCCGGACGAGCAGGAGGACGAGGTCGAGAAGTTCCGCGAGTTCCTCGACTCCATCTCGCCGGAGGACTTCCGCGGCGCCGACACCTGAGATCGAACCTGAACGCGCCGAGAAGGCCACCCACGGGTCTCGTGGGTGGCCTTCTCGGCGTCTGGGCCTCGTTACGCTGGCGACGCAGCGTGACGACCGCTCGGGCGAGGCCCGCTTACGGCGGTCACACGGTCGCGCTACCCAACGTCATTGGCGTTCGGCTAAACGATCACTAAACGTCACTCGAACGGTGAGGCGGGCGCATTCTCTCACCCTCAACCTGAGGTTGAGGAAAGACCCGTCCCGCGCGTCGCGTTGACCTGCCCCCAACCCGGTCCTACCGTCGAACTCGAGTGAATTGCGACGATGTGATTCCACAGCGCAGCAGCTTCACGGCCGGTGTTCTCCGTCCGCGGGAACAACCGGTGACGGTCGCCGGTCGTCAGGCCGGCCGAGGGGAGGCAGGCGTGGCAGAGGAAGCGCCCATCCGGGCCGGATCCGGGGAACAAGGTGAGCTGTTCCCGGACTCCTCGCTGCCAGACGAGTACGTCGGCTACCGCGGGCCCGCCGCGTGCCAGATCTCCGGGATCACCTACCGCCAGCTCGACTACTGGGCGCGCACCGGACTGGTCAACCCGACCATAAGGAGTGCGCAGGGCTCCGGCAGCCAGCGGCTGTACTCGTTCAAGGACATCCTGGTCCTCAAGGTCGTGAAGCGCCTGCTGGACACCGGCGTCTCGTTGCAGAACATCAGGGTCGCCGTCGACCACCTGCGCCAGCGCGGCGTGCAGGACCTGGCCCGGATCACGCTGTTCAGCGACGGCACCACCGTCTACGAGTGCACCTCCGCCGAAGAGGTCGTCGACCTCCTGCAAGGGGGCCAAGGGGTGTTCGGCATCGCGGTCAGCGGTGCGATGCGGGAGATCAGCGGGACGATCCACGAGTTCCCGGCCGAGCGGGTGGACGGCGCGGAGATCGACCCGGTGAGCGAGGACGAGCTTTCCCGGCGGCGGCGGAACCGGGCGATCGGCTGATTGGTCGGTTCGTGTTGGTTGTGGGTGTTGATGCTTGCTGCTGTTGGCTCGTGGTTGGGCATGGGGTACGGGCTGCGGTGGTGTGATCGATTTGACTTGGGGCCCCTCTTTTTGGGCTTCGTCGGGCGAAAAAGGGCAGGTGGTAGAGCCTGCCCGCCGACTAATTTTAAGCCCAAAAACCCCAAGTAAAATCGATCACGGTTGGGTGCTTCCGGTGCGTTCCGGCGGGGTGGGTTGGAACTTCCGGCGGGGAGGGTTGGACGTTCCGGCGGGGCGGGTTGGACTCAGCGTCGTGGTGGTGGGGTTGGGTTTCGTCACTGGTGATCTTGTGTGGGGTGTTCTTTCCCTTCGTTGTTGGTCCGCTGCCCGTTCTGTGAGCGGGGCAGGGATGCGGGAGCCAGCGCCGTGATCATGGATTCGTTCGACGTTTGCCGATGACGGCTGCGGCGATGATGCACGCGGTGATTCCACCCAGCAGGACTGCGGCCACCACGGAGGGCGGTACGAGTGGCTTGAGGATGAACTGCGCCGCTAGTGACCAGCCCGCGAGCGCCACGACATAGGTGGAGACGGCAAGTCGCTTGCCTCGCGATTTCCACCGCACCACACCCGCGACGACGACCAGCAGCAACCCGCCCACGCCGATCAAGTACCCCACCCGAGCCCCCCTGTTCGTCCGCTGTCGACGCACTTGGGATACCCGGTATCGCATGACTTCCATTGCGGCGAATGGCCGCCTTCACCGAGGTGGCAACCTTCGCAAGACCGGGCCGATCGAGGTACCCACTCTGATCAGAGAGCACGGCAGCGGCGTCGATGCTTACGTCTTCGCAACACACGCCCTTCGAGAACTGGACGAAGAGTCAATCCGAGTTGCTCGGGACAGTGGAGTTGGATGTGGATTGGACCGTGCCGGTCGAGGACATGCGGCAGGAACTGCGGCGTGCGCTGGAGGGCGTGGACCTGTGGGACGGGCGGGTGTGCGTGTTGCAGGTGACGGACGCGGTGAACTCGTTCGTGCGGGTACGGGCGTTGGTCAGCGCGCCGGACGCCCCGCGGTTGTGGGATCTGCGGTGCCTGGTGCGGGAGCACCTGGTCGACTGGCTGCGGCGCCGGGAACCCGGAGCACTTCCGCAGGTGCGGGTCAACGCGTTGGCGGCCGCCGTGCCGTCGGGTGATGTGCGCGGCCGAGGGGACCACGACCCGGACGCGCGGGTGTTCGGGGAGAGCGTGGACGGCGAGGAGCGGGTCAAGGCGTTCGGTGGCAACTAGTTCTCCAGTTCCTGCGCGATGCGCTTCGCGACCTCGTAGGTGTCACCGATCGGCTTGGTCGGGAACTCGGTGGTCTGCGAGGTCCGCAAGCTCAAACGCCCGATCAACGACCGGCTGGTGGAGAACTCGGCGAACGGGACTCCGCCCGGCAGCAGGCCTTTCGAGTACGTGCGTGGCTACAACGCTGATGGCACGCTGCGATCACGGATTCGTTCGACGTTTACCGATGACGGCCGCAGCGAGAATGCCCGCGGTGATGCCACCCAGCAGGACCGCGGCCACCACGGAGTGCGGTACGAGTGGCTTGAGGAGGAACTGCGCCACCAGTGACCCGCCCGCGAGCGCCACGACGTAGGCGAAGAGCGCAAGCCGCTTGCCTCGCGATTTCCGCCGCACCACACCGCGACGACGACCAGGAGCAACCCGCCCACACCGATCAAGTACCCCACCCGAGCCCCCGTGTTCCTCCGCTGTCGACGCACTGGGATACCCCGTATTCGCATGACTCCACTGCGGCGGATGGCCGCCTTCACCGAGGTGGCGATCTTTGCAAGACCGGGTCGATCGGGATACCCGCTCCGATCAGTACATGAACTCGCGGCTCCTTGGTTGCGCCTTCGCAACACACGCCGTTCGAGAACTGGATCAATTCCTGACGGGATGAAGATCATTATCGAGTGGATGGAGCGGGCTGCGGTGGGGAATGAGCAAGATAGTGCTGCAATTCTCGGTGGCGGAACTGGTAGCCGATACCGGCTTGGCGGATCAGACCCGCTTGGTAGCACCAGTTGAGGAATTGACCGAGCCGCCACGGCAATGGTCGAGTCGTGAACGGTCGCCTAATGCAGAACAGAAGAGCAACATAACGGGTTCCGGCGAGCCCAAACCTGAGGCCGAACGTAAGTCCAAACGCGACCACAACCACGACCGCGAACACGAGTCCAGGCACGAATACGAGCCGGGCCGCGAACACGAGCCCGATCACAAGCCCGAACACGAGGCCGATCACGAGGCCACCCGCTAGATCGAACTTGACGATTTCGCGCGGATCCCACGACGCAGCTGTCCTGTCGTCCGCGAGCCCCTCTACAAACCCGAACACGAACCCGGCCGTGAGCCCGATCACAAGCCCGGCCGTGAGCCCGAGCATAAACCCGTTTGCGAGCCCGAACACGAGCCCGCTCACGAGCCCAATCACAGGCCCGAGCCCGAGCCCGATCACGAGTCCGAACCCGAGCCCTCCCGCAAGATGACCGGCAAACTGACGGCGGCCTCGTCGGGTTCGGAGCTTGCTGATGTTGATGAGAGCTGGCGCAGGCCAGAGCTCTGACCATGATGCGTAGGCCATGTAGACGACCCCGATCATCGGACTACCCGCGCCGACCACCTGACGAACGCTGAAGCCAATGCCAACCTGTACCAGCAGGATCGGGGTAGCGATGAGCCAGATCAGGGCGAACGCTGCCAGTACTGTAATGCGAACACGGTTGACCCCAGCAAGTGGCCATAACTGGTGCAAAACGAGATCAGTGCCGGATAGCGGCACGCCGCCCAGGGTGCGACCGATCCTGGCGTTATGCTCAAGGTAGCTGGCAAGCACACGGAGCCACTGGTGAACTAGGTGGTCGGGGTAGCACTGTTCTGAAAGTTCGGCAGCAACCATATGGGCGGCGACGGCGGCGGGGATGAAGTGTTCCAGTAGGTGATCTCGTACCAACTCGGGGCTGTTCGCGCTGAGCCTGGTCAATGCCACGGGATCACGTAGATAGCTTCCGGTTTCCGGTTCCCGCTGCTCGTAGACAGTGGTGGCCAGGGTCAGTCGCCACGGCGTAGACAGGCCGACAGCCAGGACAGCGCCGGGGTGGTCGGTGATGGTGTCCAAGACCGGTCGCCAGCGGGTCACGTCGGTCACGCGGGATCGGATGAACTGTGCAGCCTTTGCTGAGTCGACCGCGCGGATTTCGACGCGTGCCGCGTCGTGTGCCCAGACCCGGACCTCCCTCAAAGCCTGATACTGGCCGCTGCGGCAGGTAAGCACCAGTGGCGCCACGTCGCGCCCATGCTGGTAGGCATTGAGTGCTTGGACAGCGCGAGCCGCTCGCGAGGCGTAGCCAGGAGTCTGGTCGGCGTCCATCTCGTCCAGGCCGTCGACGACCGGTAGAATCAAACCCCCGTCAAGGAGTGCTTCGGCCGACGAGCGCGTCAGAAGGTAAGCCTCGACAAGGTGCTCGATCAACCATCCGCGAAGAGGGCGTTCGGTGTCCCAGGCCGCCGCCGACACCCGAACCGGCACTGCGTCGCCGGGCTCTCTATCTGTAAGTAGTCCGAGTGCCAGTTCCAGCGCCAGCACCGTCTTCCCGGCACCGGGAGCACCGGTGATGACCAACCGCTGCGGGTGCAGAGCCCGGTAGTAGGCCACCACGTCGTTGAGACGGCCCACAGGCTCGGCGTGGCGGGCGTCGTGGGCAAGCGCCGAGCGGAAGTCGAAATCCACATCGATCGTGCGCCCCTGCCCGCCCAACAACTGCGTCCGGGCCTGTCCCTCCCTGCGCTGTACCTCGGTGGCTAATCGCGCCGCCACCTCCATCGCGACTGGATGCGCGGATCGCAGCGCACGCGCCGACTGCCGAGCCGACAGGAACGCCACCGCCAGCGCAGCCAGCGCCACCACGGCGGACACCGGGTCGACATCACCGACCTTCGCCTGCGGTATCAGCCTCACCCCCATCCCGACTGCCACAGCCACACACAAGGCCGCACCAACCCCGTACACCAGCCCAGAACGGTTACCACTGCCAGTCATCACCTTGATCCCGACCCACCCATCCCACATGTCGATAGCCGGAGACACTGCCGACGTTGTCCAGCCGAACACGACCGCGCCGAACAAGTTGCCCACCCAAACGACCTAGGTTGACTGCTCGTGCGTTAGTTCGTCACACCCCTGCATCGCCCATCCACGCCGCATCGTTATGGCCCGAACGAATGGCCCTCCACGGCTCACGCGTTTTCGGCGCTCCGCCTGCTCCGCTCCAGCCTCAGCACATCGCTGACATCCAGACCGATCATCGTCGGCATCCCCTCGGCTGGCTAAGCCGCGCAAGCAACGCGATCCGCAAGGTATGTCTGGACACCGCAGAGTCCAGCCGGAGGGAGCGTCAGTGACTCGCAGCCGTGCTGACGCATACGGCGGACGACTGGCATTGGTTGCGTCTTCGCAACACATACCCTTCGGCAAGACCAGCAGGAGCGGCCAGCGGAATGCGGCATGATCACGCCTCCGGCCACGCGGTGCTATCGGCTGTGGTGGTCGAGCCTTAACAACGTTCACATGTGCGTTCCCACCACGGCCATTCCTCTGGCGCGAGAGGGTTGGGCAATGTTCGCTGACGAAACTCATCGTCCATCAGGGCAATCAAGCGGGTGAGGGCTCGCCCTGACGACGTGGACATCATCGCGAGCACTTCGTCCAGAAGCGCTCAACTCCCGCGACCACAGCACGCACATGGGTGAGATTCCACAGCCCGTGGGGTCAACGCGGTCCGCGACCACCCCGCGAGTGCTTCTGACACCGCACCAGGCCAAAGTCCGAACTGTGCCCAGTTGGCCGCGGTTTTGATCTCGATCTGAGCGTTTTCCCTTGCACCGCTGCGGGAAGACCCCGAATGTGTGGCGTGTGCCGCCACATCGCACGATGGCGAGTCATCCGCCTGAACTTGTGGGGCCGCTTGCGCGGCATGCGAACTCTCTTCAGATACGCAAACCACCGACACGGTCAGGCTATCAGCCACGGCTGCCACTCGACCTGAAGTCACGACCACCGGACTCCCCGGACATGCGGTCGTCACTCGTCGAGTAGCGACCACTTGCCCAATCCACGATCGTGAAGCGCCCTGGCGACGTCGGACGCTACTCAGCGGTTACGTCTTCGCAACACACGCCCTTTATCGAGACTAATAGTTAGCGGTTCATTCAGTTCGGAGCCAAGCAGAAAATTCGCATTCTTGCGGTTTCTTCTTAGGGTGGATCTCTTGCGACCAGTTCGAGTTAGCTCGTTGGCACTTCTTCCGAGCGCAAGAGGAAAAAATATCCGACCGACATGGAATCCATAAACTAGCAATGCAAAACGTACGTCAGATATTATAATTACTCGTCATGAAGGTCATCAATAGTGACCACTTCGGATTCGCCTGGGTGCTCGATGGTGGCAACAGTCGGGTGGAGATAGTTAAAGTCTACCTGTGCGTAGTGCCCACGGTAGCTGTCTGGAAGCTCATTGTCAGCGATGATGAACTGGACACGGCCAGGATTGGCGTCAGCCTGAGTGACAAGCCTCCGGTAGAGCGCTGCCGTAAGCTTCTCTGCTGTGTTTAGCGCTAGCCGAGGGCTATCAAGGAGCAGAAATGCTGGATAGTTTGTGTCGTGGTTGCGTAGGGCTATAGCCAGCAGAGAGGACCAGTAGGCCACCTGCGTGGCGGTAGCCATGCCACCGCCCACTTGAACCACTTGGGAGAAAATCTTACCGTTAAGGAACGGCAGGTACTTGTCTTTGTCAACGGATGCAGTCTGCACACCGGGGATACCAACTGCCGCGACAGTGCTGGCGAACTCTTCGCTAATCTCATCGACGATGCGGGTACGGCGTTCTTCCAGTTGTGCGGTAGCCCGTTTCAACTGCCCTTTTAGCTGTTCACGCTCACCTCGGAGAGTATCTGCGGCATTTTCCAAGTCTGCTACCCGATCCCACTGACGCAACGTGGCTTCGAGGAGTTCTTGCTGCGTCCGCGCTGTGGCGAGACGCTGTGAGGCGTCACTGAACGCTTGCAGCCGCGGAGTCACCCGCTCGGCCGTGCGAGTTTCGAGCGTGCTAGAGAGGTGTTCGATGAGTCGCTCGCGATCGCCAATAGCGCGTATGAGTACTGCTTGCTGGGTGTCCAGAGCGCGGAGCTGGTCTTCCATCTCGGTCAGCTGAGACGCAAGTTGCCGAACCTCGTACTGATCAATTTGCCCGGTGTCGACGACAGTGTCAGCTTGCAGACACAACCGGCAGGCGCCTGCGGGTATGTGTCGTTCAAGGGACTGCATGCAGCGAGGACATACTGTGAATTCGATGTCAGCCAGACGTTCGCCGGCCGTGCGCATCCTGTCTAGCCGATCGAGGTCGCCTTGGACCCGGCGACGTTCAGCCATGTATTCGGCTTGTCGCCTGTTCAGGTCAACATTAGCGGTACGGACATCAGCGAGGGCCCGTTCGGCTTCCGCCAAAAGATCCCGCACTACTTGCGTTTCCCGGTCAGCGATCGGCTCAATTTCTTCCCGAAGGGCGCCCAGTTCCCGCTCGGCGGCTTCCTGGTTGGCCCGTGCTTGCTCGCCGGTCTCGACGGCTTCGCTGCGGGCGGTAGTGCCGCTGGCACGCAGAAATTCCACCACCGTGGAGTGCTCTTTTTCTGCACTGTCAATCTTAGCTTTGAGTTTGTTGATGCGCGAGCGCATTGCCAGGATGTTTGCGTCAGTCAAGCCAAAAAGAAGCTCGAACACTGCCCGGCGCTTGGGTTCAAGGTAGCTGTCTTGACTACGTGCGATGTCGCGGTTGATCTCGTATTGAGGGATGTAGAGGTAGGTCAGAATGTCATTGAAGGTGATACGGTTGCCTTCACGAACACTGTTGCCACCTGCGGCAGCGCGCATATCATCGGGTAGGCCGAGGCAGCGCAAGAGGAGCGTATTGAGACTTGGTTGCTCATTGCCGACGTTATGGTCAGGTTGCCGTTCTAGTGTGACCAGGTCGGTGACACGCGCAGTCTTACGTTTAGCCTGATCCAGGCTGCGCGTAAGTCGCAGCTTTTCATCGCCGAGCGTGACGTCGAGCGACACAGCCTCTACGTGCTCAACTGCGACTGGGGCAAGGCGAGCGTCACCTCCGAAGCCGAACTTGATCAGCTCCAACAGCGTGGTCTTACCTACCCCCGTCGGACCTGCTAGAACGGTAAGGTCGGAGGTGAACTGATAACCAACCTCGCCTTCAGTTGTGTCAAGGGTCAAGGCGTCGATGCGGAACTGAACGGTCACCGGATCACCTGCCGGTGCGGACGGTCCATGAGGTAGGCAAGCCGTTCATAGATGCGGTCTTTCAACGCATTTCCTGTCATGTTCGCCGACGCCTCAGCAATCGCGCGGCTGCGATCGTTGATGTCGATCCACTGTTGACTATTCCCCAGGTCATCAGCGAGGCGTCGGCCAGCAGGAGTGGGGGTCACGGCAACGCTGCCCTTGCGGGCACCTGTGTAGCGTAGTAGTCCTCGGCCGATCAATGCGCCGATGATGGCGTAGTACCGATCATCCCAAGGCCCATATTTGTACCGCGTCATTGGCGCTTCGACGTGTGTAGGTGCGGATAATTCATGCACACCGAGGTGCAACCGCGGGTCAGTCCGATCGAGTCGGTCGAGAACCTGCGGAGCCAAGGCCGGGTAGCGGAGGAGAAAGTCCAATTTTGCCAACTTGGTCAGCCCGTCGAGCTTATTTGCATGCCCCTTAGTAGCGGCCACCGCGGTGACCAACAGCAGCACCCGCGCCTGATGATAGGCAAGGTCTTCACGCAACAGTGTACGTTCGAGTACGTCTTCGGGTTGGGTCATGATGCCGCTTCCCGCTCAGCGCGCAGCCGCGCAATCACTGCGTCGACGTCAAAACGCTGCCCGAACCACACCTTGCATCGATTAGCCCACTCGCATAGCCCACCTAGGGCGAGATCGGCGTCCATGCCAGCGGGCAACGAGTCGCTAGGAAGCTCGTCCATCCGCTGTTGCAGCCGCCGCCACAACACTCCGCCAGCGACAGAAACGGAGTCGTTGGCCTCGTCATTGATGCGGAGTAGCCGACGCTCGAAGCCTCTTTGCTCCACGCGAGCCAGGGCGTCGCCGCTGATGCGGTCACGCCAGTAATCCTGGTACTCCATGCGCAAGTGCTCGGCACGCTCGACGGCATTGTCGGAGCATCCGCCGGTGTTCATCTTCACGGCCAGTCGAGTGGTCAGCGGCACCCGCTGCACCGGCTCGTATCCAGCTGGCATGGCGAGAGCCGTCCTGATGGCTATGTCAATGTCGCTCATTGTGACGATCCGCGCGGCTAGGTCGCGCTCGACGTCGTTGGCGGTTGGCACGGAGGCCCCCACTCTGTAGGCCATCACGGCGGGCAAAGCCGCGCTTGGTATGGGCCCTTTGGCGCGCATACGGGCTCGAAACAGCCGCACTACGGCTTCCCACACGACGGCGACTCTTCCGCTCATAGCTAGTCTGTCAAGCACGGGTTGAGCAAACATCGACGGTGCTGCATACTCAATGTGAGCGCGCTGCGGTTTGCCGTGATCCAAGCGCAACATAGACAGGAACCGAGCCACTTCAGTGCACTGCTTGTCCTTTGATACTGGCGCTGAACCGCCTGTTCCCTTCCATCGGGATTTGACGGCAGAGTGATAGCGAGCGATCGACTCTCGCAGCTTATCCACAACATTACGGTGGTCATCGGTCACTGTAATGGCAACGCCAGACAGTCTCATCTGACGGAAGTAGTCACACGCCGCCAGAACATCTTGGGGGTCTCCAGCAGCGATTCCTCCGGTAGTGACCAATCGACACAGCGGGGTCTCATCCAAAACAGACCAGCGCTCAAACAAATGCGCAAGCCCGCCCTCATCAGCGAGCTTATTTACAGTAGTAAAGGCGCTAACTGAAGGATCGCGATGTTTGCCCGATACGAGCTCAGCGTCGTCTCCCTCAAGCAAAACCCAGTCTTCCTGCCATTCGCACAGAACACGACCGTCGCAATCATGCGGCAACCTCCCTTGGTCGTCGAGCGACCGTAGGTAGAGTGCCAGGCTGTCTGCAGCAGCCATGGCTGCCTGCCACTCATAGCGATCGGCAGTGTCTGACCCGGAGTCTTCTGCTGGAACCACTGATAGCACCATTTCGGCTGCAGTCACCGGGGTACCACTGCCAGCGACTCCAAGCGAAGGAACAAGTGGCCCTAAGGACATCGGCACACTATAGAGCCCAGCGATCAAAACCTGGCTGACGACACTGCGCGATCACTCTAACGGCGGCAGCAGTCGACATGGCTACGCCGTTAGCCCTACGTAAGGCGAAACAGAGGCCCTGTGGAGGTGTAGAACTTCCGCCCTCACAGGGCTTCCTCATAAAGCCCACCATCCGCACTACCGCTTGCGGACGCTGTGTGCTTGAAGTAGCCGCTTGATCGCGCGTACCTCGATGCCGTACCGATCCACCACTACGCGCACCGGAGCCCTGGACCTGTGCAGGTCGATCATGGCTCCTGCTCCTCGCTGCTGAAGCGGTGGCGGAGTCACCGCGGCCGCCTGTCCCGTGCAAGGTGACGTTCACATGGACACCGAACGTGGACTTCGGGACGGGCGGGACGGGTTCACGACGACCCGTCCCATCGCTCCACCGGATACGTCAACGCTGCTCAGAGGCAACACATGCCCGTCCTGCCCTACCTGTCCCATGTATAACGGGCGGGACAGGTACGGCTGATCCAGAGGGACGGGTACCTGTCCTGGCCTGTGCGTGAGCCTCAAGTTTTTAGTTACGTCTTCGCAACACACACCCTTCGTTGAGACCAGTAGTTAAAGGTTCGCTTGGTCTTGAACTAAGTAGCAAGGTCGCATTTTTGCGGTTTCGTCTCTTGGGGTGAATCTCTTGTGACCAGTTCGGGCCAGCATTGAGTAGCGTGCGGTTATGCCCCGGCGGTGAACGTGCGCGGGCGGATGTCGTGAACGGGGCGTGTTTCCGTAACGGGGAGCAGGTGAGGTGCGATCATCGACTACCGTCCGCGGGCGCACTGGGGGCTTGGGGTGAGGGGATCGGTCATGGTCGGTCGGAGTCGCGCGTGGTGGGTGGCCGGTGGCGCCCTTGCTGGTGGTGGTCTGGTGTGGGCGGTGCTGCGGTTCGGCGTGCCGGTCTTCCTGACCGACGAGAACCACCCGGCTCGCCCTACCTTGGAGGCGTTGAGCTGGATCGCCGGCATCGGCGGCCTGGCGGTGGCTGTCGTGGCGCTGGTGGTAGCGATGCGGCAAAAACCCGACAGCACCGCGATGCACCGAATGGACACTCCTGCCGAATCGCACACGCCCTCCGGTGACGGAGCGATTGAGCGAGGCGCAACCTTCGTCGAAGCTGAGAAGAACAGCGGCCTAGCGGCCTCGGAGAGTGTGACTGTCGTCAGCGGCACCGCAAACGCTTCGGCAGCGGCAGTATCGCGATCGGCGCGGTCGGGCGTGACGCGAACCTGGGGCAGGCACCGGACCCTCACCGGCCGGACCGGGCTTAGAGCACCCCGCCCCCGGAACCACACCCGCTCACCCCACGCCCCCGGCCACCTCACAGACCGGCTACGCACACACCGGCCCTGGCGGTGCCGCCGCCAGGACCGTCGGACGAGACTTCAACGTCGTCTATTAGGCTGCTGCCGCGACCGGTGCAGCCGCAGTTGTCATCAGGCTGAGCGGTGCGCCAGGTCGGGGTGAGCTGTTCGTCGGCCGTGCCGAGCAGGTGGAACAACTGTTGGATCTGCTCGCCCCCGCAGCTACTGAGTCGGGTTCGGGGACGGTGGTGGTGTCAGCGGTGGCGGGCATGGGCGGGATCGGCAAAACTGCACTCGCCCGCCACACCGCGACCCAGGCCGCCGAGCAAGGCTGGTTCAGCGGTGGCGTGCTGTTCGTCGACCTGCGCGGCTACGACCTCGACGACAACCCTGTCCAACCGGAACAGGTGTACGCACCGGTGCTGCGCGTCCTCGGCCTAGCCAGCGAGCAAATTCCGGCCACAGTCGACGAGCAAGCCACGGTGTACCACCAGGTTCTCGACCAGCTCGCCGACCAAGACCATCGAGTGCTTCTCGTCCTCGACAACGCCTCCACCGGCAGACAGGTGTCCGACCTGCTGCCACGACATCCGGCACACCGAGCGCTGGTCACCACCCGCGACACCCTCGCCGGTGCTCGCCAACTCGACTTGGACGTCCTCGCTACCGATGAGGCCGTGCACCTGCTCACCCGCATCCTTGCCCGACGCCACCCCGATGACACCCGAGTCACCCAGGAACCGGATGCGGCAGTTCAGCTGGTGAACACCTGCGGGGCGCTGCCGCTGGCTGTGGAAATCACCGCCTCGATCCTGGCCGACGAACCCACCATGACCATCACTACCCTGCTCGCCGAACTCACCGACGGGCTGGGAGTGCATCGCGTCCGGCACGGCGAACAATCCCTGACCACCGTCTTCGACCTGTCCTGGCGAAGGCTCCGCGCCCGCGAGCCCGAAGCAGCCGACCTACTGCCACTGCTCACCCTCAACCCCGGATCCGACTTCCACACCGACGCTGCAGCAGCTCTCGCCGGACACCCACCCGCACACGTAGCACCCTGGCTGCGGGCACTGCGGCAGGCGAGCCTGCTCCGCCACACCAACGGCAGATGGTCCATGCACGACGTAATCCGCCTGCACGCCCGTGACC
The DNA here is from genome assembly GCF_003002815.1 of Umezawaea tangerina. Classification (GTDB taxonomy): domain Bacteria; phylum Actinomycetota; class Actinomycetes; order Mycobacteriales; family Pseudonocardiaceae; genus Umezawaea; species Umezawaea tangerina. The sequence continues at coordinate 102,617 of NZ_PVTF01000019.1, forward strand.
ACCTCGACCCCCAACAACGAAACCCCGCCACACACCGACTACTAGAGCAATACCAGCACACCGCAAGAGCAGCAGATGCTCACCTGCGGGCACTACCAGGTAACCCAGTGCCCGACCGGTTTACCGGCCGCCAAGACGCGCTAGCCTGGTTCGACATCGAACACACCAACCTCACCACCGCAGTCACACTCGCGTTGGACACCGGCCACTACGAGCTCACCACCCAACTCGCCACCAACCTGACCCAATACCTGGAGTGGCGTCGCCATTTCACCGACTGGGTCAGCGTCAGTGAACACGCACTCACCGCCGCCAAACACCTCAACACCCCCAGTACACTTGCCGACGCCTGGAGCTTTCTTGGGCTCGCACTACGGGAGATACGGCGGTTCGACGAAGCAATCACCGCCCACTATCAAGACCTCGCCATCTGTCTGGAAACTGGCGACCGCCATGGCGAAGGCGCGGCACTGAACAACCTCGGAAACGCACTGCAGGACGTGCGGCGGTTCGACGAGGCGATCACCGCCCACCAAAACGCCGCCACCATCTACCAGGAAACCAGCGACCGCCACAGCGAAGGCACAGCGCTGAACAACCTCGGGATCGCACTGCGGCGGGTGCGGCGGTTCGATGAAGCGATCACCGCTCACCAGATCGCTTCGACCATCTGCCGAGAGACCGGCGACCGCCACGGCGAAGGCAAGGCGCTGAACAACCTCGGAAACGCACTACAGGAGCTGCAGAAGTTCGAGGACGCGATCACTGCCTACCAGAATGCAGCCATCATCTACCGAGAGACCAATGATCGCCACCGCGAAGGGCGAACGCTATGCAACCTTGGGCTCGCACTGCAGAATTTAGGACGGCTGGATGAGGCCAAGAGTGCCTGGAGGAAAGCAGTAACCGCATTCCAGGAGACCGGCGACACGCACTGGGAAGCAATCGTGACCAGTAGGCTGGGCGAGTCTTCGTAGCGGAGTACACGCCTCATGTCCTTCATATGACTGGCAAGGGCGGTTCGGCTAGTCGGGTACGAGCCCTGGCCAGGGCTCGATGCAACGGTTCTTAGTTGCGTCTTCGCAACACATACCCTTTGAGGGTTTCTTCAAGGCTTCTTGGGGGTTTGGTATCCCTGAGTTATGGGTGGTGGGGGTGACTAGGGTTCTTCGGCATGGTCGAGCCTGCTTACCTTGCTGCTACGCGGATCTCCTACGACACGGTTGCCGAGGACTACGCGGAGGTGGTGAAGGGGCTTTTTGCGAACTTTCCGCTTGGGCGTCACCTTCTTGCGGCGTTCGCCGAGTTGGTCCGGGGTGACGGGGGTGGGCCGATCGCGGATGTGGGGTGTGGTCCGGGGCAGGTGACCGCGCTTCTTAGCTCTCTTGGCGTGCAGGCGTTCGGTGTGGACCTGTCGCCGAACATGGTCGGCATCGCTCGGCGCACCTATCCCGATCTGCGGTTCGAGGTCGGGTCGATGACCGCGCTCGACGTTCCGGACGGGGAGCTGGGTGGTGTGGTGGCCTGGTGGTCGATCTTCCACGTGCCCCGTGAGGAGCTTCCGGGCGTGCTCGATGGCTTCCACCGGGTTCTGGCGCCGGGTGGTCGGTTGCTGGTCGGGTTTCACGTGGGTGATGAGCGGTTGAGTCCGCGGAGCGCCTACGGCGGGCATCCGGTGTCCTACACCGTTGATCTGCACCGGCCGGAAGCCATGGCGGATCTGCTGGGGGAGAGCGGGTTCGAGGTGACCATGCGGCTCGTCACCGAGGGCGCCAAGCGCCAAGGCGCATGCCTGCTCGCCCGCAAGGCCGTCGGCTGACCAACGGAAAATGTCGGTGCCCGTCCGTACGGTGTTGACCGGGGGCCCACCCGTCGAGGGGACCCCGGTCTCGTGGTGTCGTTTTCGCTGATCGGCCGGGTGATCCGCCCTAGTGATCCGCATCGCGCCCGTGGTACCGCGTCCATGCCGGCCGGGTACGATTACCGGGTAGTCGCTGAACCCGTGCGGGAGAGTCCGAGTTCCCGTCCGCTCGGCGCCGAAGGAGCAAATCCTCCCCGGAACCTCTCAGGCGCAAGGACCGCACGGGCTAGACGCCTCTGGAAAGTGGGCCGGGAAACCGACCCCGCCGACGGTGAAAACCCGGTCTCGTGCCGGGTGAAGCTCTCAGGCGCCCGCTGAGCGGGTTGGAGACAGAGGGGGAGGGCAACGGCAGAAGTGTGTCCGTAGCCCAACCCCCGCCGGAGGCGCCTCCATGACGCAGGACCGCATTCCTCTCGCCGCTCTCGAGCACGGCACCCCGTTCGCCGACCGCCACGTCGGTCCCCGCCCGGCCGAGCTGGCCCGGATCCTCGACGTCATCGGTGTCGGCTCGTTGGAGGAGCTGGCGCAGCGGGCGGTCCCGCCGTCGATCCGCGAACGCGAGCTGGTCCTCGACCTGCCCGCCCCCGCGACGGAGACCGAGGCGCTGGCCGAGCTGCGCGAGCTGGCCTCGCGCAACCGGCCGATGACGCAGATGATCGGCCTCGGCTACTACGGCACGATCACGCCCCCGGTGATCCGCCGCAACGTGCTGGAGAGCCCGGCCTGGTACACGGCCTACACGCCCTACCAGCCGGAGATCTCGCAGGGCCGCCTCGAGGCGCTGCTGAACTTCCAGACCATGGTCGCCGACCTGACCGCGCTGCCGCTGTCCAACGCCTCCATGCTCGACGAGTCCACCGCGGCCGCCGAGGCGATGACGCTGGTGCGCCGGGCGGGCAAGTCGAAGTCGGCCAAGTTCGTGGTGGACGCCGACACGCTGCCGCAGACGCTGGCCGTGATCGAGACGCGCGCGGAGCCGCTGGGCATCGAGATCGTCGTCGCGGACCTGTCGCAGGGCATCGAGGGCCTCGGCCTCGGCGGCGACTTCTTCGGCGTGCTGCTGTCCTACCCCGGCGCGTCCGGTGTGGTGCGCGACCACGAGTCCGTGATCGCCGAGGTGCACAAGGCGGGCGCGCTCGCGGTCGTCGTCGCGGACCTGCTGGCCCTCACGCTGCTGCGCCCGCCCGGCGAGGTCGGCGCGGACGTCGTCGTCGGCACCACCCAGCGCTTCGGCGTGCCGATCGGCTTCGGCGGCCCGCACGCCGGGTACATGGCGGTGCGCACCGGCCTGGAGCGCCAGCTGCCCGGCCGCCTGGTGGGCGTGTCCGTGGACGCCGACGGCGACCGCGCCTACCGGCTCGCGCTGCAGACCCGTGAGCAGCACATCCGCCGCGAGAAGGCGACCAGCAACATCTGCACGGCGCAGGTCCTGCTCGCCGTGATCGCCTCGATGTACGGCGTCTACCACGGCCCCGACGGCCTGCGCGCGATCGGCACGAGGGCGCACCGGATGGCCACCGTGCTCGCCGCCGGCCTGCTCGAAGGCGGCGTGGAGGTCGTGCACGGCGAGTTCTTCGACACCGTCCAGGCGCACGTGCCGGACCGCGCGGCCGAGGTCGTCGAGGCCGCCCGCGCCCGCGGCATCAACCTGCGGCTGGTCGACGGCGACACGGTCGCGATCGCCTGCGACGAGACCACGACCCGCGCCAACCTCGTCGACGTGTGGCTGGCGTTCGGCGTGGAGGTGTCGGACGTGGACGCGCTCGACGCGGACACCGCCGACGGCATCCCGGCCGAGCTGCGCCGCACGTCGGAGTTCATGACGCACCCGGTGTTCCACGCGCACCGCTCGGAGACGGCGCTGCTGCGCTACCTGCGCGCGCTGTCGGACAAGGACGTCGCGCTCGACCGCAGCATGATCCCGCTGGGCTCGTGCACGATGAAGCTCAACGCCACCGCCGAGATGGAGCCCATCACCTGGCCCGAGTTCGCCGACCTGCACCCGTTCGCGCCCGCGTCGGACGCCGAGGGCCTGCTCGCGCTGGTGGAGGACCTGGAGGACTGGCTGGCCGAGGTCACCGGCTACGACGCGGTGAGCATCCAGCCGAACGCGGGCAGCCAGGGCGAGTTCGCCGGTCTGCTGGCGATCCGCGCCTACCACCGCGGCCGCGGCCAGGCGGCCCGCGACATCTGCCTCATCCCGTCCAGCGCGCACGGCACGAACGCCGCCAGCGCCGTGATGGCGGGCATGAAGGTCGTCGTGGTCAAGTGCGACGACAAGGGCAACATCGACCTCGCGCACCTGCGCGCCACGGTCGACGAGCACCGCGACGACCTCGCCGCGATCATGATCACCTACCCGTCCACGCACGGCGTGTACGAGGACACCGTCCGCGAGGTCTGCGGCCTGGTGCACGACGCCGGTGGCCAGGTGTACGTGGACGGCGCGAACCTCAACGCGCTGATCGGCCTCGCCCAGTACGGCAAGTTCGGCTCGGACGTCTCGCACCTGAACCTGCACAAGACGTTCTGCATCCCGCACGGCGGCGGCGGTCCCGGCGTCGGCCCGATCGGCGTGCGCTCGCACCTCGCGCCGTACCTGCCGAACCACCCGCTCCAGCCGCTGGCCGGTCCCGAGACCGGTGTCGGCCCGATCAGCGGCGCCCCGTGGGGCTCCGCGTCGATCCTGCCGATCTCGTGGGCGTACGTCCGCATGATGGGCGCCGACGGCCTGCGCCGCGCCACCCTGACCGCGGTCGCCGCCGCCAACTACGTGGCCCGACGGCTCGACGAGCACTACCCGGTCCTCTACACCGGCGAGGGCGGCTTCGTCGCCCACGAGTGCATCCTCGACCTGCGCGGCATCACCAAGTCGACCGGTGTCACCGTGGACGACGTGGCCAAGCGCCTCGCCGACTACGGCCTGCACGCCCCGACCATGTCGTTCCCCGTGCCGGGCACGCTGATGGTCGAGCCCACCGAGAGCGAGGACCTCGGCGAGATCGACCGGTTCATCGACGCCATGATCGCCATCCGCCGCGAGATCGACCAGGTCGCCTCCGGCGAATGGCCCGCCGACGACAACCCGCTGCGCAACGCACCGCACACCGCCGCGTCCATCACCCGCGAGTGGAACCACCCGTACAGCCGCGAGACCGCCGTCTTCCCCGCGGGCACCGGCACCCCGAAGATCTGGCCGCCGGTCCGCCGCATCGACGGCGCCAAGGGCGACCGCAACCTCGTCTGCTCCTGCCCACCCATCTCCGCATACAGCTAGCTCCCACCACCGCGGAAGGGCCGTCCTGCGGGGCGGCCCTTCCGCGTTTCCGGGGTCCAGTACTTGATCTTGCCGCCACGTTGAACAGCGAAAACTGTCGTACCCCGTCGGTAGAATCAAAACCGGGGGACCCCTGAGGGGGGACGTCTGTTTCGCGCTGGCCGGGGGCTGTGCCGGCCGAACTGTGCCGGCCGAACTGTGCCGGCCGTGCTGTGCCAGTTGAGCTGTGCTGGCGAGGTGAACAGCATCCGTTGACGATCCGACAGCGGATTTCCATGGCCAAACTATGAAGGCAACCTTTGTAGTTTGCCTTCCTAACGGCTACGCTGGAGGCGTGGACGAGACCGTGGACGTGGCGGCGTTGGCAGCGGAGCTGCGGGCGCTGGTCGCCAAGCTGAGGCGGCGGATGCGGGAGCATTCGAGCTCGACCGACTTCACGCCGTCGCAGATCGCCGTGCTGGTCCGCCTGGAGAACGGTGGTCCGGCGACGGTGACCGACCTGGCCCGTGCGGAGGGCGTGCGGCCGCAGTCGATGGGGGCGAACGTGGCCGTGCTGGAGGCGGCCGGGTTCGTCGAGGGTGTGCCCGACCCGGCTGACGGGCGGCGCACGATCCTGTCGCTGACCGCCGAGGCGCGGGAGAAGGTCGCGGCGGGGCGGGCCGCGCGGGAGGGCTGGTTGTTCCAGGCCGTCCGCGCGACGCTCACGCCCGCGGAACAGCGGGAGCTGGCGTCGGCCGTCGAGCTGCTCAAGCGCGTCGCGGACTCGTAGGAACACCACGCCGGAGGGCTTCTTCGGCGTGCCCGCAACCAAGGGGAACCATGCCAGTCACCACGATCGACCCGAACACCGCGCTCGTCGTCGTCGACCTGCAGAAGGGCGTCGTCGCCATCCCGGCGGCGCACCCCGTAGACCAGGTCGTGAAGAACTCCGCCGCGCTGGCCGACGCGTTCCGCGCGCACGGCCTGCCGGTCGTCCTCGTCACGGTCACCGGCGGCGCGCCGGGCCGGACGGAGGGGGCGCGGTTGGGGGACATCCCCGCGGAGTGGTGCGAGCTGGTGCCGGAGCTGAACCGGCAGCCGGGCGACCACGACGTCGTCAAGCGGACGTGGGGCGCGTTCACCGGCACCGACCTCGACGAGTACCTGAAGGGGCGGGGCGTCACGCAGGTCGTGGTCGTCGGCGTCGCCACCTCGGCGGGCGTCGAGTCGACCGCGCGGCACGCGCACGAGCTCGGCTACCACGTCACCCTGGCAGTCGACGCGATGACCGACCGGAGCGCGGAGGCGCACGACAACAGCGTCACGCGGATCTTCCCGAGGCTGGGCGAGACCGGCACGACCGAGGAGATCACCGCCCTCCTCGACGGTGGTGATGGCGACGCCTGAGGTCCTGGCGACGGGGACGTTCCGGTCGCTGGGCGTCTTCAACTACCGCGTGTGGGCGAGCGGCGCGATCGTCTCGAACATCGGGACGTGGATGCAGCGCACGGCCCAGGACTGGGTGGTGCTGACCCAGCTCACGCACAACAACGCGACCGTCGTCGGCGTCGTCATGGCGCTCCAGTTCGGCCCGCAGGTGCTGCTGCTGCCGTTCACCGGCCTCGCCGCCGACCGGCTCGACCGCCGCAAGCTGCTGATGGCGACCCAGGCGTCCATGGGGTTCCTGGCGCTCGGCCTCGGCCTGCTGACCGTCACCGGGGCCGTGCGGCTGTGGCAGGTGTACCTGTTCGCGCTGCTGCTCGGCTGCGTGACCGCGTTCGACGCGCCCGCGCGGCAGACGTTCGTGTCGGAGCTGGTGGTCGGGCCCAACCTGTCGAACGCGGTGGCGCTCAACTCGACCTCGTTCAACGCCGCCAGGATGATCGGGCCCGCGGTGGCGGGGGTGCTGATCTCGGTCGTCGGCTCCGGGTGGGTGTTCCTGGTCAACGCGGCCACGTTCGGCGCCGTGCTGCTGTCGCTGCGCTTCCTGCGCCTGCGCGAGCTGCACCCCGCGGTTCGGGCGGCCCGTGGTCGCGGCGGCTTCGCCGAGGGCCTGCGCTACGTGTGGGCGCGGCCGGACATCAGGACGATCCTGCTGATGCTGTTCCTGGTCGGCACGTTCGGGATGAACTTCCCGATCTTCATCTCCAGCATGTCGGTCAGCGTGTTCCACCTCGGCTCGCGGGAGTTCGGGCTGCTCACGTCCGCGCTCGCCGTCGGCTCCGTCGTGGGCGCGCTGCTGTCCGCCCGCCGCGCCAGCCCGCGGGTCTCCCTGCTCGCCGTCGGCGCCGCCGTGTTCGGCGTCGGGTGCGCGCTGGCCGCGGTGATGCCGACGTTCTGGCTGTTCGGGATGGCGCTGGTCGTGGTCGGCGTGGCCTCCCAGACCCTCACGACCACCGCGAACAGCTCCATCCAGCTGGCCACCGACCCCGTGATGCGCGGCCGCGTGATCTCCATCCTGCTGGCCATCGTCGTCGGCGGCACTCCCATCGGCGCCCCGATCGTCGGCTGGGTCGCCGACGCGTTCGGCCCCCGCTGGTCACTCGGCCTCGGCGCCACGGCGGGCTTCGCCGCGGCCGTCGTCGGCGTGTACCACCTGCTCAAGTACGCCCGCAAGCAGCCGGTCGGCTGACCCGGAAATGCCGCGCCCCCGCCGGGAGTTGCACCAGGGGAGGACCCGCTGACCCCACCGAAAGGCAGCACCCGCTCATGGCACGCGAAGTCAAGATCCCCGGCCCGGACCACCCCATCACCGTCACGCCCACGGCGGACCGCGTCGTCGTGCGCGCCGGTGACCGCGTCATCGCCGACACCACCAAGGCGCTCACGCTCCAGGAGTCCACCTACCCGGCCGTGCAGTACATCCCGGTCGGCGACATCGACCAGTCCGTGCTCCGACGCACCGACACCAGCACGTACTGCCCGTTCAAGGGCGACGCCTCGTACTACACGATCACCGGCGGCGAAGACCTGACCGACGTCGTCTGGTTCTACGAGGAGCCCTACCCGGCCGTCGCGGAGATCGCGGGCCACGTGGCGTTCTACCCGAACAAGGTCGACATCACCGTCGGCTGACCTGACCCCACCGCAGGCGGCTCCGTCCTACCAGGACGGGGCCGCTTTCGCTTTCGACGGCGATCACGCCTCGATCAGCAAATCGGTAACGGTTGGATTCGCCCGTGCCAATCCGGTACCGAAAGCCATCTCGGACTTTCACTTTTCCGAATTCGCCCGGACTACCCGAACGTACCAGCAGGTTTTCGAGTTGCACCATTTACCCTGGCGTTCACGGGATGTTTCGGTGCGGTGACGGACCGAGGAGGCGGTATGCTCAAGAGCTTCGTGGCCTGGTTGGACGACTACCTCCTCCGTGAGGAACCGTCATCGGTCATCCGGGCGATTGTCGGCCTCATGGGATTCGCGGGTCTGCTCGGCGTGGTGTTCGGCAACTCGCAGTCCATCAAATTGGGCGCATTGGTGTCGGTCGTTCTCTTCGTGCTGTCGGTCATTCTGCTGCTGCTCGCGGACCGGCGGAAGCTGAAGAAGAAGTACGACTCGCACAAGTTCCTCCTGGGGCGGTACTGCGACTTCGTGATCGACAACCACCCCAAGCCGTTGATCCTGGTCGAGGAGTGGAAGCAGACCGTGTACGTTCCGAAGAACGGGGACGTCCGCGAGGTCCTGACCCTCATGGCAGATCAGGCTCGAAGTCGAGAGGGTGTGGCCGGGGAAGTGCATTCCCCTGATGCGCGACCGAATCGCCGACGACTTCACGTTCCGGTTCAGCAACCTGATGCCGGTGCAGGCGGTCGAGTACTCCGTCGTGCTGCCCGCGAAAGTCGATGCTTACCACGCCGCCATCGGTTTCCGGGAGCCGGTCGAGAACCTGTCGATCACTGTCGGCGAGGACCCGGAGGAACGGAAGGTGTTCACCTTTCGCGGGTGCGGTTTCCCGTCGAAGACCACGGTCGGGATGCGGCTGGAGATTAAATGACCCGCACACCACGGGGCGTGCGGGTCGGTCCTGCCGTGACGACCCTAGTCGTCACCCTCCTCGCCGCCCATGGGAGTCCCTTGATCGGGTTGCCACCTGTGGCAACTTCGCGGTGTGTTCGGTGCACGGGCGACGTTAGCCCACGCGATGGCGGGCAGTGTAATGCGACCCGACCTCTTTTGGGTGGCGATTTCGCATCGTTGACCCCGTGTCATCGAATGCGGGCACGACTCACGCGGGCAGGTCGTACTCCAGGGTGTAGGTGCCGCTTTGGCCCTCGGCCCACACGACCTCCCCGTGCCCGCTCAACCCCTCCAGCTCCCCCGTCCCCGACCCCGCGACCACGGTGAACCCGCCCGTCACGGTCCCGTCGTGGAACCCGCTGACGTGCTGGAGCACGAACGTGCCGGTGCGGTCGCCGAGCGTCCCGGTGACGAGCTCGTGGCCGGTGGACTCGCAGTTGGCGTCGTCGGCGTAGGTCATGACGAACCGGGTTTCGCCGGAGGCGTCCAGGTCGCCGTGGTAGGCGCCGACCATCGTGCCCTGGGTGAGCTTGTGGCCGGAGACCTCGTTGTGGGGCTTGCCGTCCCAGGTCTTCTCGTCCCAGCTCTTCATCTCGATGGTGCCGCTCGCTGTGGTGCTCATGCCGGGAAGTGAACCCGCCTTACCTGACACCGAACGTCAGGTAAGGGGGGAAACTTGGGGGTATGCGCGCGAGTCGACTGCTGTCCCTGCTGCTCCTGCTCCAGTCGCGCGGGCGGTTGACGGCGCAGGAGCTGGCCGACGAGCTGGAGGTGTCGGTGCGGACGGTGTACCGGGACGTCGAGGCGCTCGGGGCGGCGGGGGTGCCGGTGTACGCGGAGCGGGGGCCCGCGGGCGGGTACCGGTTGCTCGACGGGTACCGCACCCGGTTGACCGGGCTGACCAGCGAGGAGGCCGAGTCGTTGTTCCTGGCGGGGATGCCGGGGCCCGCGGCGGAGCTGGGGTTGGGGACGGTGGTGGCGGCGGCGCAGCTGAAGCTGCAGGCCGCGTTGCCGCAGGAGCTGCGGTCGCGGGCCGGGCGCATCCGCGAGCGGTTCCACCTGGACACGCCGGGCTGGTTCCGGCACGCCGACGAGACGCCGCTCCTGTCGACGATCGCGGACGCGGTGTGGAACCAGCGGCGGCTGGACATCCGGTACCGGCGGTGGGGTGGGCGGGCGATCGAGGTGCGCCGCACGGTCGACCCGCTCGGCCTCGTGCTGAAGGCGGGCGTCTGGTACCTCGTGGCGCGCGCCGACGACGACCTGCGCACCTACCGCGTGGCCCGCGTGCTGGAGCTGACGGCGGTCGACGAGGGGTTCGACCGGCCGGACGACTTCGACCTCACGGACTTCTGGGCGGACTGGTCGGAGCACTTCGAGCAGCGGATGTACGGCATGCGCGTCACGGTCCGGATGTCGCCCACCGGGCTCGGCCGCGCGCAGTTCCTGCTGAGCCTGGTCGCCGCGCGGGCGCTGCGGGACTCCACCGCCGAGCCGGACGCCGACGGCTGGACGACCGTGGAGGTCCCCGTCGAGTCGCTCGACCACGCCGAGGTCGACCTCATGCGGCTCGGTCCGGACGCGGAGGTCGTCGGTCCGCCGGAGCTCCGCGACCGCATGATCGCGAGGGTGGCCGCGATGGCCGCCGTCTACGAAACGCGGTCGTGATCCGAGCTGCCCGGACCGGCACGGGCACAAGAGGGCAAGTTGTGGTGTTTTTGGGGTCCGTTCGCCTTTTCTAGGGGTATCGGGTGCCTGGTCGCGTACTTATCGTCGATGCTATGGACAACAAGTTCGTGATCACCGTCTCGACGACGTTCGAGCTGCTCGGGCCGGGTGGCGCGCCCGCGCCGATCGCGGCCGAGCTGCGCTACGACCCCGACGACCCGTACGCCGTCGCGGTCCGCTTCCACACCGGCCACGGCGAGGTCGAGTGGATGTTCGGCCGCGAGTTACTGGCCGACGGACTGCTCTCGCCGACGGGTGAGGGCGACATCGCGGTCCAGCCGTCGCCGGAGGACCCCGAGCACGTCCTGGTCGAGCTGAACGCGCCCGCCGGGTTCGCCGTGCTGGCCGTGCCGTCCGACGACATCTCCGAGTTCCTCGACCTCTCCTACGACCTCGTGTCGCCCGGCGAGGAAGAGCTGTGGATCGACTTCGAGGCCGAGCTCGCGAAGCTCGCCATCCCGCGCTAGGGCGCCGACAGGACCTGCGCCAGCGCGGAGTCGATCGCCCTGCCGTCCTCCACGACGGAGAACGTGCCGCCGGTCGACTGGGTGATCTGGGTCAACGGGTCGCGTTCCGGCGCGGAGCCGATCGCGATGATGCTGACCGGGATCGGGCGGGCCTCGTCCTTGAGCTTGTCCAGCTGGGAGCGCAGCCCGTCGAAGTCGAGCCCGCCGTCGTTGGGCCCGTCGGTGAACACGACGATCCGGTTGCGCTTGCCGTCCTGGTAGTCGTTCAGCGCGTCCTTGTACAGCGCCACCAGGCTCGTGTAGAGCTGCGTCGCGCTCAGCGGTTTCAGCCCGGCGATGCCGTCCAGCAGTTCCTGCCGCTGCTCCACGACCGGGCCCGTGGGCACCAGCTCGCGGTACGGCAGGTCGCCGTCGACCTGGCGCGAGAACTCCCACAGCCCGACCGACCCGGACAGCGAACGGTTGACCTGGCCCGACAGCGCGGCCTTCAGCCACTCCATCCGGCTCTTCCCGTCACCGCCCGACTCCTCCATGGACTTCGACGAGTCGACCAGCACCCGCACGACCTGGCCGTTGTCGGCCGTCGCCCACGCCGCCGAGATCTGCTGCGTGGTGTTCGAGTCCGCCGGTGCCAGGCCCTCGGTCATCGTCGCCCAGCGCACCCCCGGTGAGGGCTTCGGCCGTTCGGTCGAGGACGGCACGCGCAGCCCCGCCTCGGCGAGGATCTTCTGCTGGCCGGTGCCCGTCAGGAACTCGCGGAACGCCTGCGCCGCCCGCACCTGGGCCTCGCCGACCCAGTCGCCCGCCAGCGCCACGAACGGGAAGTCCGCGACCGGCGTCGGACCGCCCGGCGCCACGCCGTAGAGCGGCTTGAGCGGGGGAGTGCCGCTGTCCTTGCCGGTGTTGTGCCGGTAGAGGTCGACCTCGAACACGGGCACCGCGCTGAAACCCGACCCGTTCACCGCGGAGCTGTCGGCCAGCAGGTTCATGGCCTCCCACGTGCTGCCGGGCGTCTCCACGGGCTTGGCCGCGACCAGGCTCGCCATCGTGTTCTTCACCGGGTCGAGGCCCAGCATCTCCGTGGTGACCGGGCCCTTGCCCTCGGGGCTCGCGCCCGCCAGCGCCGACTGGATCGCCATCGCGGTCGCCGCGTTCGTCGTCGGGTCGGGCATCGCCACCTTGAACTGGCCCCACTCGCCCTTGCCGAACCGGTCCCAGCCGCCGGGCGCGGACGTCACGCCGGGCAGGTCGGTCCACCGGAAGCCCGCCGAGGACTGCACGGCCGTCGCGCCCGCCTCGGGGAGGGCGAGCAGCACGGGGCTCTGCGCGATCGACTGCGGGGCGGCACCGAGCAGCGCGTGGTTCTGCGCGCCCAACCGGTTCGCCCACAGCATCGAGTCGGTGATCCACGCGTGCGGCTTCGCGCCCAGCTTCCCCTCGTCCCACCCCTGGGTGAGGCTGTCCAGCACGACCTCGGAGTCGATCGACTGCACCTCGATGCGGATGCAGTGGTCGTAGACCACCGGGCGTTGCGCGCTCCACGCCTTCGCCACGTCGCGCACCGCGTCGGCCGCGCTCGGCGTCGACGCGATCCGCAGCAGCGCCTCGCCCTCGGCGCAGTCACCGGCCTCGGCCGCGGCCCGGCGTTCGAGCACACCGCCCAGCCAGCTCCAGCCGAAGACCCCGAGGACGAGCAGCGCGACCACTCCGATGACCGCGACCGGCCACCCGGCTATGCCGCGCTTGACCCGTGTGCGCAGCGTGCGATGTCGGGACATCGACTACCCCTTCAGAGTCTGACCACGGCACGTGGGACGACCACCGCGTCCGGTGACCGATCAACCGTCCCCGACGACACCTGTACCGGTCGGCCGTCACGCTAACAGGTGAGGACTGAGGGGAACGTTAAGAATGTGTAGATCGAATGCCGTCATTCTTCCCCGGACGGCTCAGTCCACGGGTGCGGAAGAGCGAAGCAACGTCACGCTCAGTTCCAACAACGCCGCTCGCAGTGGTACCGCCCGCTCGGCGAACTCCGCCTGCCGCCGCACGTACTCCGCACGCCCCTCCGGCGTCTCGATCGCCACCGGCTCGTAGCCCAGCGGCGCCAGGTCGTACGGGCTCGCCCTCATGTCCAGCTCCCGCACGTCCGCCGCGAGCTCGAAGCAGTCCGCCACCAGCTCCGACGGCGTCGCCGGATCCAGCTTGTAGGCCCACTTGAACAGGTCCATGTTCGCGTGCAGGCAGCCCGGCTGCTCGAACTCGACCTGCGTCTCCCGCGTCGGCTGCAACGTGTTGTGCGGCCGCGCGTCCGGCGTGAAGAACCGGAACGCGTCGAAGTGCCCGCACTGCACCCGGCTCCCGTCCACCACCGCGTCCGTCCCCGCCGACCCGAGCCGCAACGGCCACGCGTTGTGCCGCACCTGCTCGGCCCGCTGCCGGTACACCATCGCCCACTCGTGCAACCCGAAACAGCCCAGCCGCGGCGCCCTCGACGCGGTCGCGCTCAACAACCGGTGCGCGAACCCCACCGTCGACCACCGCGCCTCGGCGAACCGCGCCACGTCGAGCGTGACGCCTTCGGCGGTTTCGGTGTAGGCGGGCCAGCGCAGGAACTCGCGGGCGGCGGGGCCGGTGAGGACGACGCCAGGGCCGGGGTGCCAGCGTTCGAGCTTGGAGGGGCGGTGGGAGTAGTAGGAGAAGAGGAAGTCGAGAACGGGGTGCTTCTCGCCGGTGGCCTTGCGGGCGTGGTGGGGGGTTGTCCAGTGCTGGACGCGGGTGCGGTGGTGGGCTTGGCGTGAGGTCCAGTCGGGTTGGGTGAGCACCTCCATGGGGGGAACGGTACGGGGGTGGGGGTGAGGGGAGGCCGGGCCCCGGTGCGTTGTGTCCACGTGGGTGGAGCCTGGCTTGTGGGCCTCCTATCGTGTGAAGTCCGGCTTCCGGCCCTCCCACCCCTGGCGAAGCCCGGCCCCCGGCGCGCGATTGTCTCAATGCCTCACCCCTGTTTGTCAAGACGGTGAAGCTATCTTGACAAACGGGGGTGGGGCAGGAGGGCGCTGTTTATCGGGGGCGGGAGGGGATCTGGCTTCGCCAGCAAGGCATCGGGCTGCGCCCGACGAGGCATCCTCGCTGCGCGTCGGACAGAGCATCCTTGCTGCGCTGCGGACAAGGCCCCAGGCGCTCCGCGCCGGATGCGCGCTGGCGGGCTGCGCCCATCGTGGAGGGGGTGGGGTGGGTTTTGCTCGCTGGTTTTGGTTTTGGTCGATGGTCTTTCGCTGCTCGCTAAAACGCTCGCTTGTCTCCGGCTCTGGCCTACAAGGTGTGGGGATGGGGTCTGGGTGGCGGCGGTTGCAGGTGGTGGCGGTCAGCGGGTCGGCTGGGGAGGGGTTGTTGTTGACGGCGTTGCCGTTGATGGCGGTGACGATCACGACTGATCCGCGGCAGGTCGCGTTGGTGAACGTGGTGGGGCAGCTTCCGTGGTTGTTGTTCTCGTTGGTGGCCGGGGTGTTGATCGATCGGTTTCCGCGGACGGCTGTGCTGGGGGCGGCGTTCGTGGTGCAGGCGGTGGCGGCGGCGACATTGGGGGTGGCGGCGGCGGTGGGGTGGTTGAGCCTGCCGCTGCTGCTCGTGGTGTCGTTCGTCGTCGTCACCTCGCAGGTGCTCGGTGACGGGGCCAGTGGGGCGTTGGTGCCGGATGTGGTGGGGCCGGAGGGGCTGGCGGCGGCGAACGCGCGGATGATCGTGATCGAGCGCGGGGTGGTGCAGTTCCTGGTGCCGCCGTTGAGCGGGTTCCTGCTGGCGGTGGCGTTGGGGTTGTCGGCGTGGATCGCGTGCGGGACGGCGGTGGTGGCGCTGTGGTTGGCGCGGGGAATCTCGGCGCGGCACGAGCCGAGTCCGCCGGGGAACCCGTTGCGGGACGTGAAGGTGGGGTTGGCGTTCCTGGTGGGGAGCCCGTTGCTGCGCAACATCACGTTGGCCGTGGCGCTGGGGTCGTTCGCGTCGAGCGCGGGTGTGTCGATGTTCGTGCTGTACGCGACGCAGGAGCTGCACGTCGGCTCGTTCGGCTACGGGGTGCTGCTGGCGTGCCTGGCGGTGGGGTGGATCGGTGGGTCGTTCGTGGTGCACAAGGTGGTCGACTGGCTGGGGTACGCGTGGTCGATGAGGTTCGCGGCGATCGCCGGGGTCGTGTCGCAGCTGCTGATCGCGGTGCTGCCGCCGGTGTTCGCGCTGGTCGCGGTGTCGTTGGGGCTGCTGTCGTCCACGACGCTGCTGTGGAACGTGTGCTCGCAGTCGAGCAGGCAGCGGTTCACGCCGAAACCGCTGCTGGGCCGGGTGTTGACGAGCCACCGGGCGCTGGCGTGGGGGTTGACGCCGCTGGGGGCGCTCACGGGTGGGTTCGTGGCGGCGCAGTGGGGGCTGCGCTGGGTGTGGGTGATGGCGGCGGCGGTGCAGCTGCTGTCCGTGGTGCTGATGTGGCGGACGGTCTCGCCGAAGGGGTTCGCGGTGGAGGAGGCCCGAGTCGCCGCGTGACGGCTCGGGCCTCCCCTCCGGGAGCTACAGCTCGCGGCTGACGTGGGTGCCGTCGCGGACGGTGCCCACGTACTCCTCGACCAGGTCCTCCATGGCGACGACGCCGCACAGCCCGCCGTCGGCGTCGACGGCCCGCGCCAGGTGCGACTGCGCCCGGCGCAGGGCGGCCAGCGCCTCGTCCAGGTGGGCGTCGACCGGCAGGTCCGGCAGGCCGCGGATGCGGGTGCGCGGGACCGGGGTGCCGGGGTCGGCGCCCGCGAGGTCGAGCACGTCCTTGACGTGCAGGTAGCCGAGCAGGCGGCCGTTGTCGCCGCGGACGGGGAACCGGGAGAAACCGGTCCGCGCCACGGACGACTCGACCTCGCCCACGGTCGGGTTGGCCGACAACGTCGTCAACCTGTCCAGCGGCACGAGCACGTCGGCCACCGTGCGCTCGGCCGACGACAGCGTCTGCGCGAGCCTGCGGTGCTCGGAGTCCTCGAGCAGCCCCTCCTGGCGGGACTGGGCGATGAGCATGGCCAGCTCGTCGGTCGTGTACGCCGACTCCAGCTCGTCCTTCGGCGTGACCTTCATCAGCCTCAGCACGGCCGTCGACACGACGGTGAACATCCGCAGCACCGGGCCGACCAGCTTGCAGAACCCGTAGTGCACCGGCACGAGCCAGATCGCCAGCTGCTCGGGGTTCGCGATGGCCAGGTTCTTCGGGACCATCTCGCCGAGGATCGTGTGCAGCGCGACCACGATGATCAGGGCGATGGCGAAGGAGATGCCGTGCCGCAGCGCGGTGGGGATGCCGACCGCGTGGAACGGCGACTCGAGGATCGACGCGACGGCCGGCTCGCCGATCGCGCCCAGCCCCAGCGAGCACAGCGTGATGCCGAGCTGCGCGCCCGCGATGATCAGCGGCAGCTGCCTGCCCGCCTTGATCGCGGTGCGGGCCCGGCTGCTGCCGCGGTCGGCCAGCGCCTCCAGCCGGTCGCGGCGGGCGGTGATGATGGCGAACTCGGCGCCGACGAAGAACGCGTTGCCCGCCAGGAACAGCAGGAGCACGAGGAGGCTCATTGCGCCGCCACCTGCTCGGCCTCGACGACCTTGGCCACCCGCAGCTCGGCCGTCCGGTGCCGGTCCATCCGCATCACGGTGATCCGCCAGCCGTCCACCCTGATCTCGTCCCCGACGTCGGGGATGCGGCCCAGCCTGGCCATGACCAGCCCCGCCAGCGTCTCGTAGTCGCCCTCGGGCATCCGGAACCTGGTCGCCTCGGCGACCTCGTCGTCGCGCAGCAGGCCGGACACCATCCAGCTCCCCTTGCCCAACGGCCGCACCGGGGCCGCCTCGCCGCGGTCGTGCTCGTCGCGGACGTCGCCCACGATCTCCTCGACCACGTCCTCCAGCGTCACGAGCCCCGCCGTGCCGCCGTACTCGTCGACGACGAGCGCGGTCTGCAGCCCGGAGGCGCGCAACCGGTCCAGCAGCGCGTCGCCCTCCAGGGTCTCCGGCACGGTCTGCACCGGCCTGGTCAGCGCGGACACCGGGGTGCTCGCGCGCTGGTGCACCGGCACGCTGAACGCCTGCTTCACGTGCACCATGCCGCGCACCTCGTCGATGTCCCCGTTGTGCACGGGGAACCGGGAGAACCCGGTCGCGCGGGTCTTCTCGATCAGGTCGAGCACGGTCGCCTCGACCCGCAGCGACTCGACCTGCACGCGCGGGGTCATCAGCTCGCCGGCCGTGCGGTCGCCGAAGCGCAGCGAGCGGTCCAGCAGCGTCGCCGTGCCCTGGTCGAGCGTGCCGTGCTCGGCGCTGGAGCGCACCAGCGCGCCCAGCTCCTCCGGCGAGCGCGCGGACGCCAGCTCGTCGACCGGTTCCACGCCCAGCCTGCGGACCAGCCAGTTCGCCGTGAGGTTCATGCCGCTGATGAGCCAGCGGAACGCGCTGGAGAACGCCGACTGGAAGCCGACGACCGCGCGGGCGGTCTCCATGGGCTTGGCGATGGCGAGGTTCTTCGGCACCAGCTCGCCGAACACCATCGACACGGCCGTGGCCAGCGCCAACGCGATGGCCAGCGCCAACGGGTCGGCCACCGCCAGCGGCACGCCGAGCGCGGTCAGGCCGGGCTCGACCAGCTCCGCGATGGCGGGTTCGGCGATGTAACCGGTGATCAGGGTGGTGATGGTGATGGCCAGCTGGGCGCCGGAGAGCTGGAAGGACAGCGACTTGTGCGCCTTCTGGAGCTTCAGGGCCTTGGCGTCGCCCACGACGGCCGCGTGGTTGTCCACGGTGCTGCGTTCGAGGGCGGTCAACGAGAACTCGGCGGCGACCGCGGTGGCGGTCCCGACGGTGAGGGCTATCACGGCCAGCAGGCCGAGCACGCTCAGGAGGGTTCCGATCACCTGCCGCCTCCGGCGAGGGACGGGATCGGGCTGGTATGGCAGCCGGGTGTTCGACCCGGCTCAGTACTGAAACCAGGTGACTGCGCGTCGCGCACGGAAGGAGTCACTCCTCGATGGATCTTGCAGGTGGGACAGAGTTCGGTCCAGTTTAGAGCGTACGGCCCTCAGCGCAGTCCGGTTCCGGACGGTGCCCTGGTGCTCGCCCTGAGCACGACCTCACCCGCCACCTTCACCGTCCGCGGCTCGACCGAGCCCTCGTCCAGCACGAGCCGCGCGGCCCGCTCGCCCAGCTCCTCCAGCGGCAGCCGCACGGTGCTCAGCCCCGGCACCAGGTCCTGCAGCGTGGGGATGTCGTCGAAACCGGCGACCGACACGTCCTCCGGCACCCTCAGCCCGCGGTCGCGCAGCGCCGCCATGGCGCCCAGCGCCATCACGTCGTTGACGGCGAACACGCAGGTCGCGCCGGTCTTGGCGGCCAGCAGGTCGTTCGCGGCCGCGTAGCCGCCGTCCCTGGTGAACGCCCCGGTGATCACCGCCGACGGGGGCAGGTCGACACCCGCGTCCGCGAGGCCCGCCTTGAACCCGGCCAGCCGGTCGCCCGCCACCACCAGCGAGGGCGGTCCGGCGAGCACGGCGAACCTCTTGTGCCCGAGCGCGGCGAGCTCGCGCGCCAACGAGCGGGCGCCCGCCCGGTTCGACGGCACCACGGTGTCGGTGGGGATCCGCGCCTGCGAGACGCACGCCACCCGACCGCCCTGGGCGCCGAACGCCTCGATCTCGGCGGCGAGCCTGGCCGTGTTCGCGCGGCTGGTCGTGCGGCTGCCCGCGATGACGACGGCCCGCGCCCGGTGCGCGCGCAGCGTGTAGAGCAGCTCCACCTCGCGGTCGGGGTCGCGGCCGGTCGTGCCCAGCACGACGACCAGGCCCGCCTCCTCGGCGACCCTCGTCACGCCCGCGGCGATGCTGGAGAAGTACGGGTCGGAGATGTCGTGCACCACCAGACCGACCAGGACGCTGCTGTTGCGCGCCAACGACTGCGCGGCGGCGTTGGGGAGGTAGCCGAGCTCCTCCGCCGAGCCGACGACGCGGTCGCGCAGCTCGTCGCTCACCTGCCGCGTGCTGCCGTTGAGCACGCGGGACGCGGTCGCCAGCGACACCCCCGCGTGGCTCGCGACCTCCGCCAGCGTGACCTGCCTGGGAGTCAAACCCGTGCCTCCTCGTTCGCCTGCTCCGGAGCGTAGTCGTCGCAGGCGACGGGTGCGGCACGGCGCTCACCGCAAGCGTTTTCCGCGCCCGACCGGGTCGGTCGTCGACGGCGGCGACGACCGACCCGGTCTCCTTCCCGGAGGGCGCTGGGCGCCGGGAAATACCTCAGGCGCCCTTCCACGGGCGGTAGCCCTGCGAACGCCAGGAGCGCGGCGTGCTCGACGTGATCCGCAGGACCGAGTCGAACAGGGTCCGGCCGATCGCCGTGCGGGCCCGCAGCGCCGGGTGCGTCGCGCCGTAGTTCTCCAGGTTCTCCGCCGCGTCACCGCGGAAGGCCCCCGACGCGAACAGCGCGTAGGTGATGATCGGCTTGCCGGTCTTGTCGAACACGACGCCCGCCTCGTTGCGGCCGTCGTCGAACCAGCCCGCCTTCGTCGCGACCTGCAGCCGCTCGTTCGACGACAGCTCCAGCCGGATGCCGTCGGTGAACGCGGTGAGCGACCGCAGGACGGTCAGCAGGTGGGCCGTGGACGCCTCCGACAGCAGCTCGCCCTTCACCAGCTTCTGCAGCAGCGTGAAGGTCTCGCGCGGCGTCGTCGTGCCCAGGTAGTACCGGTTCGGGTTGGCCACCGGCACGACCTGGGTGTGCACGAAGCCCTTGGACCGCAGGATCTCGTTGATCTCCGCCGCGGGCACCACCAGGCCGCACAGCCGCACCGCGGTGTTGTCCGAGACGGTCAGCAGCGCGGCGAGCGCGTGGCCGATCGTCACCGAGCTCGGGTACGCGCCGTCCAGGCCGAAGATGCCGTCGGTGTCCTGGATGACGATGTCCGCCGTCACCTCGATCCGCTGGTCCAGCGTCAGCAGACCGCGGTCGACCTTGTCGAGCACGGTCACCGCGACCGCGATCTTGTTCACGCTGTACGCCTCGACCACGGCGTCGGCGTTCTCCTCCACCGCGGACCGCACGGTGCCGTTCGGGTCGGCGACCCCGATGTACGACGACCACGTGCCCCGCGCCTTGCGCGTCTCCAGCCGGTACTTCCGCGCGACCTTGCGCCGCGCCACCTCCGCCGTCCCCGGGATCACGCTCTCCAGCTCCGGCTCGGTGTCCACCTCGTCCGCCTGGGCCGAGGCGGTCGCCGCCGACGTCCCCAGAACGGCGGAAGCGGCGGCCACGGAACCGAGCCCCAGTGCGAATCTGCGTGTGATGTTCATGGTGTCCCCCACCTGGTTCGGACCAACGCGTTGATCCAATCAGGTGTCGCTCTCATTTCGCTGACGACCTTGAGTAGCGTGCGCGTCATGGGCGATCCGGTATTCATGATCACGGGTGCTTCCCGCGGCATCGGCGCGGCCACCGCCGAACTCGCCGCCGCCGCGGGCTACCGGCTGGTGCTGACGTCCCGCCACCCCGAGGACCTAGTCAACCTCGGCACCAGACTCGGCGGCCCCGACCGCGTGTGGGCCGCGGGCTGCGACGTCACCGCCTGGCACGAGCTCGCTTTCCTCGCCTCGCGCGTCGAGGAGGAGTGGGGCTCCATCGACGTCGTCTTCGCCAACGCCGGCAGCAGCGTCGTCACGTCCTTCACCACCGACCAGGGCGCCCCACCCCCGGACTGGTCCGACATGGTCCTCACCAACATCTGCGGCCCCGCCTACACCGCCCGCGCCACCATGCCCGCCCTCATGCGCAGCACCGGCCACCTCGTCCTCACCGGCTCCGCCGCCGGCCGCGGCACCCGCCCCGGCAACCTCTACTCCGCCACCAAATGGGCCGTCACCGCCCTCGCCCAGAACATCCGCGCCGAATGCACCGAAACCGGCGTCCGCGTAACCCTCCTCCAACCAGGCCTCACCGACACCACCGCCATCCCGAAAACCCGCACCACCGAACCAAAACTCGCCCCCGCCGACGTAGGCCGCGCAGTCCTCTACGCCGTCTCGCAACCCACCACGGTCGACGTCAACGAAATCCTCATCCGCCCCACCGGCCAGGGCCCCTACCGCTGACCGACCAAGCAAGAGCAAGACCAAGAGCAACAACAAAGCAGGGGCGGGAGCAGGAGCAGCAACAAGGCAGCACCAACGAAGAACGTCCGACCCACGAAAGCCGCTGGTACGCAACGAAAAGCACGCAACCGTGGTCGATTTGACTTGGGGTTTTTGGGCTTACAATTAGTCGGCGGGCACGCTCTACCACCTGCCCTTTTACGCCGACAAAGCCCAAAAAGAGGGGCCCCAAGTCAAATCGACCACACCACCGCAGGTCGTAACCCCCACCCAGCCACGGACCAGGCGCACTCGCTACCCCTCGACAACCCCGCACAACCGCCGCACCTCCGCCCCGTACCCCGGATACGCCTCCCCCAACTCCCCCTCCCCGAACTCCACCCCCTCATCCGTATAAGGCGGCACCACCACAGTCGTCACCAAAGCCCACCCTCCCACCGGCTCGCTCGCCTGCCACACCCCCGCGGGCACCACCAGCTGCGGCCTCTCCCCGGCCCCGAGATCGGACCCCAGCACCGGACGCGTCACCGTCCCGTCCGGGTGCAGCAGCAGGAACCGCAACGGCGCCCCCGCGTGGTGCGCGTACACCTCCACCCCGCTCAACCGGTGCACCGCCGAGAACTCCCCGTCCCGCAGCAGGTAGTAGATGGTCGACAGGTCCTCCGACCGGTACCCCTGCGCGAAGTACCCGCCCTCCACGGGCAGCTCCACCAGTCCGAGCGCGGCGACGACCTCGTCGGCCGTCAGCGGGGCGGGGGCGTTCACCGCAGCTCGGGAACCGACCCGTGCACGACCACCATGCCCTTGCCCAGCCGCTTCGCCGTGTACATCGCGGCGTCGGCCGTGCCCAGCATGTCGTCGGCGGTGACGTCCTCGTCGCAGTCGTGCCGGTGGGCGATGCCGATGCTGGCGCGGACCTCGTGCTCGCGCCCCTGCGTCTGGTGCGGGGTCTTGAGGGCGTCGAGGACGCGGTTGCCGATCTCCGACGGGTCCACCGCGCCGCTCTCCACGAGCAGGCCGAACTCGTCGCCGCCGAGCCGGGCCACGGTGTCCTGGTCGCGCACGCAGCGCTGGAGCCTGGTCGCCACGATCCGCAGCACCGCGTCGCCCTCGGCGTGGCCGTAGTTGTCGTTCACGGTCTTGAAGCCGTCCACGTCGATGAACGCGAGCACCACCGGTTCGCCGCGGCGCAGGGCGGCGGTCAGCCGTTCGCGGAACAGCTCGCGGTTGGCCACGCCGGTCAGCGGGTCGTGGAAGGCCTGGTGGCGCAGCTGCTCCTGGCTCTCGTGCAGCTTGGCCACGAGGGCGGCGTTGTCCATGAGGGTGATCAGCTGGCGCACGATGACCAGGAACATCACGCCGAGGCCGACGTAGATCTCCAGCGGGTTGAAGCGGACGCCCGTGGCGGTGCCGATCGCGATGAACAGGCCGGTGACCAGCAGCGGGAGGTAGGGCACCAGCAGGTGCGGCAGTTCCTTGGACCCGGTGCGGCGGGCCGAGCGGGTCTTGGCCGGGGCGAGGGCGCTGAGCAGCAGCAGCACCGGGCAGGCCATGAAACCGGCGTCCGCGATCGGCGGGATGGTGGTCACGCCGTGGGTGACGAACCAGGCGAACACCCAGCCGGAGCCCGACTGGGCCAGTGCCGCGAGCGCGAGCAGCAGCATCGGCAGCCTGCGCACGGGCTGGTGGGTCCACGACGTGACCAGGAGGGTCACCACGAGCACGAGGTAGACGGTGGGGTGGGCGATGCTGATCGCGAAGCCGGGGCTCGACGTCACCGAGGCCTGCACCATCGACTCCAGCGCGGCCACCCAGGTGAGCACGAACAGCGAGCCCACGACTATCAGCCCGTCGAGCACGACGACGACCCGGCCGCGGGGGATGCGCACCGAGTCCGACGACCCGCGCGCCAGCGCCAGCACCGCGCCCATCGCGAGCACCGGCGAGAGCAGGAAGCCCAGCGTGAGGACCGTGCCCATCGCCAGCACCGTCGGCATGATGAAGCCCACCGGCAGCAGCGTCGGCTCGGTCAGCGACAGGCCGAGGACCAGCTGGGTCCAGCCCAGGGCCAGCAGGCCGATCGACAGCGAGGTCATGGCGGCGGTCATCCAGAGCCGCCACCGGCGTTCGACGCCCTCCTGGGCGTGGGCGGTCCGCCAGTAGACGACGACCGCGGTGACCGACACGGCCAGCTGCGAGGTCTTGTCCAGCGCGACGGAGAGCCCGTGGCCGAGGACGCCCGACACCACGACCGCCACCAAGAGCACCAGGAGGGTGCAGAGGAAGGCCGCCCGGGCACCGAATCTTCTCAGTGTCATGGCCCCCGCTTCGCCGCGGTCGAGAAGGAAGAAGTGGATCAATGGGACGTGGTCACTGTAGTGACGCGGTGACGCAGTGTCGACCGAAGGCGCGCCCGATGTCGCTGATCCGTGACTGTCGCGTGTCGGGCGGAGCCGCCCGGACCGCACCCACTAAAGTTCGAACGGATGTTCGTCTCGGTGGAGGGACCCCAGTGCGCGTGTTCGGCGTCGACCCAGGCCTGACCCGGTGCGGGTTCGGCGTCGTGGACGGCGGACCGGGCCGGACCGTGCGGATCGTCGCGGTCGACGTGGTCCGCACCTCACCGGACGACGAGCTGGCCACGAGGCTGCTGCACCTCGCCGACGAGGTCGAGGTCTGGCTGGACCGGTACCGCCCCGAGGTCGTCGCGATCGAGCGGGTGTTCAGCCAGCACAACGTGCGCACCGCGATGGCCACCGCGCAGGCGGGCGGAGTGGTCGCGCTGGCCGCCGCGCGCCGGAGTCTCCCGGTCATGTTCCACACCCCCAGCGAGGTCAAGGCCGCCGTCACGGGGTCGGGCCGCGCGGACAAGTCGCAGGTCACCACCATGGTGACCAAGCTGCTCGGTCTCGCCGAGGCGCCGAAGCCCGCGGACGCGGCGGACGCGCTCGCGCTGGCGATCTGCCACATCTGGCGGGCGCCGCTGCAGACCAGGATGGCGCAGGCGCAGGCGAAGGCCGCCGAGATTGCCCGCACCCACAAGCTCAGGCTCGCCCAGGCGGCGGCGAAGAACGGAGGCAGGGCCAAGTGATCTCGTCGCTGCGCGGACAGGTGCTGTCCATCGGGCTCGACCACGTGGTCGTGGAGGTCGGGGGAGTGGGGTTCGCCGTGCAGGCGACCCCGTCCACGCTGGCCGGGCTGCGCCGCGGTGAGGAGGCGAGGCTGTCGACGGCGCTCGTCGTGCGCGAGGACTCGCTGACCCTGTTCGGCTTCACCGACGCGGACTCCCGCGAGCTGTTCGGGCTGCTGCAGACGGTGTCCGGGATCGGTCCGCGGCTCGCGCTGGCCACGTTGGCCGTGCTGGAGCCGGACAAGCTGCGCGCGGCGCTGGCCGACGGCAACATCACCGTGCTGACCCAGGTGCCCGGCATCGGCCGCAAGGGCGCCGAGCGGCTGATCATCGAGCTGCGCGACAAGGCGGGCCCGCTGCCCGGCGCGGACGGCGTCGCGGAGGGCGCGCCGCAGGTGCGCGACCAGGTCGTGGAGGCGCTGCTGGGGCTCGGGTTCCCGGCCAAGCAGGCCGAGTCGGCGGTGGACGCGGTCATCGCCGAGGACTCCGCCCAGTCCACCCCGACCGTGCTCCGCCGCTCGCTCGCGGCCCTGGGGCGCAAGCGGTGAGTCGCACCGACGTGCTTGTCCCAGCCGCGGGCACCGCCGACGTGCCCGCCCGCGCGGAGGCGTCGTGAGCACCGACTTCGACTTCGACGACTCCGACGAGCCCCTCTCGCCGCTGGTGGTCCCGACCGAGCGCGACGTCGAGGGCACCCTGCGGCCGAAGGACCTGACCGAGTTCGTCGGCCAGCTCAAGGTCCGCGAGCAGCTGGAGCTGGTGCTGCACGGCGCCATGCGGCGCGGTTCGCCGCCGGACCACGTGCTGCTGTCCGGTCCGCCCGGCCTGGGCAAGACCAGCCTCGCGATGATCATCGCCGCCGAGCTGGGCGCGTCGCTGCGGATCACCTCCGGCCCCGCGCTGGAACGGGCGGGCGACCTCGCCGCGATGCTGTCGAACCTCGTCGAGGGCGACGTGCTGTTCATCGACGAGATCCACCGCATCGCCCGCCCCGCCGAGGAGATGCTGTACCTCGCGATGGAGGACTTCCGGGTCGACGTCGTCGTCGGCAAGGGCCCCGGCGCGACCAGCATCCCGCTGGACATCGCGCCGTTCACGCTGGTCGGCGCCACCACCCGGTCCGGGTCGCTGACCGGTCCGCTGCGCGACCGGTTCGGCTTCACCGGGCACATGGAGTTCTACACCGCCGACGAGCTCGACCACATCGTCCGGCGCTCGGCGAAGATCCTGGGCGTCGACCTGCGGGAGGACGGCGCGCTGGAGATCGCGGGCCGGTCCCGCGGCACTCCCCGGATCGCGAACCGGCTGCTGCGCCGGGTCCGCGACTTCGCCGAGGTCCGCGCGGACGGCGTGGTGGACCTCCAGGTCGCCCGCGACGCGCTCGCCGTCTACGACGTGGACGAGCTGGGCCTGGACCGGCTGGACCGGGCCGTGCTCGGCGCGCTGGTGCGCTCGTTCGGCGGCGGCCCGGTGGGCGTCGCGACGCTCGCGGTCGCGGTCGGTGAGGAGGTGACCACGGTGGAGGAGGTGTGCGAGCCCTACCTGGTCAGAGCCGGCATGCTGGCGCGTACGCCCAGGGGACGGGTGGCCACCGACGCGGCCTGGCTGCACCTGGGATTGCGGCCACCGTCGGCCTGACGAGTGATCGGGTTCGGTGACCTGGCACAATCGCCGTTGGCACCCAGAAAAATCGGACTTTCCGGACACCGATCGGTCGTCCGGCCGAACGGAGAATGATGCAACTCTCATCCCTGATGTTCCCGTTGCTGCTGGTGCTGCTCGCGGTGCCGCTGTTCCTCAGCGCGCGCAAGCAGAAGCGCGCGGCGGCCGAGCAGCAGACGCTGCTGAGCTCGCTGGAGCCGGGTGACCGCGTGATGACGACCTCCGGCCTGTACGCCACGGTCGCGGACGCCACCGACGAGAGCACGATCGACCTGGAGATCGCGGACGGCGTCGTGACGACCTGGCTGCGCCAGGCCGTGCGCGAGAAGATCGTCGCGGCCGACACCGTCGACGACGAGTACGAGGACGACGAGGAGCTCGACGAGGTGACCGAGGTCGAGACCCCGGCGTCGCCGTCCGCGACCCCCGCGTCGACCGCCGTCGTCGCCGAGCCGCTGGAGCACAACGCCAAGAAGTGAGCGCCTGAACGGGCGTGCGGTCCCGCGGTTGGCAACGGTCAAAAGTGCCAACTGCGGGCAGTGACGTCCAGCTCACACGACGCGGGGTACGCTCCGCCCTCGCCCGGACTGAACACCTTCGGGTGAGGGCGTGCTGTCCGTTCCACCGGGAACGGGTGGCCGACCTGACATCATCTTCCAGTTCGAGGAGACGGACGGACCGTGGCACCTCCGGCCGGGCAGATCCGCCCAGCGAAGTACCTGGGCGCATTTGTCCTCATCGTGGTCGCGCTGTACTCCCTGGTGTTCTTCACCGGGAGCGGCAAGGCGACCCCCAAGCTCGGCATCGACCTCCAGGGTGGAACGCGGGTCACGCTGACCGCGCGAGCCCCCGACGGGAAGACGCCGACGGACGAGGCGCTCAACCAGGCCCGCACGCTCATCGAGACCCGCGTCAACGGTCTCGGTGTGTCCGGCTCCGAGGTCGTCCGCGACGGCACGAACCTGGTCATCACCGTTCCCGGCGCCGACGGCGAGGGCGCGAAGAGCCTCGGCAAGACGGCCCGACTGGCGTTCCGCAAGGTCGTCGGCCAGCCGCTGCCGAACGCGCCGACCGTCCCGCAGAGCGGCACGCCGTCCACCACCGGCAGCGCCGCGCCGACGTCCGGCAGCACGCCCCCCACGTCGGGGTCCGTCCCGCCGGGCGAGACCGCGGGCTCCGGGACGCCGTCGTCGAGCGCCGCCCCGCAGGGCCGTCCGGCCCCGCTGCTGGAGAACCAGCCCGCCAGCGGTGACCCGACGGCACCGTCGTCGCCCGCCGCGAGCGACCCGGCGCAGCCCCCGGCCAGCGACGCGGCCCAGCCGCCCGCGGGCCAGCCCGACTGCATGAAGGTCTTCGGCGGCGAGTACGACAAGGACGTCACGAAGGCGATCGCGGAGGCCAAGGCCTGCCGCCAGGACCCGGCGCTCACCACGCTGGACGCGCAGACCGTGACGCAGGCGCTGACGGCGTTCACCTGCCCCAAGCAGGACCCGCTGCTGGGCAACGACGACTTCGACAAGCCGCTGATCACCTGCGACCAGGACCAGACGGCGAAGTACGTGCTCGCCCCGGTCAACCCGGCCGCGGACGACAAGACCACCAAGGCCGACGACTTCTCGCTCTACACCCGGCTCACCGGTGAGGACATCAACAACGCGACCTCGGGCAGCGACCCGCAGGGCGCGGGCTTCGTCGTCAGCCTGGACTTCAAGGGCGACGGCGGTTCCAAGTGGGGCAAGTTCACCACCGCGAACACGCAGCAGCAGGTCGCCGTGGTGCTCGACAGCCAGGTCGTGTCGGCGCCGAACATCAACGAGCCGATCCTCGGCGGCAGCACCCAGATCAGCGGCACCTTCACCCAGAAGGAGGCCGACCAGCTCGCGAACGTGCTGAAGTACGGCTCGCTGCCGCTGTCGTTCGAGGCCTCCGAGGCCGAGACGGTGTCCGCCACCCTGGGCCTGGCCTCGCTCAAGGCCGGTCTGATCGCCGGTGGCATCGGCCTCGGCCTGGTGTTCCTCTACTGCCTGTTCTACTACCGCCTGCTCGGCATCCTGACGATCATGTCGCTGGTCCTCTCGGGCGGCATCGTCTACGCCGTCCTGGTGTTGCTCGGCCGCTGGATCGGGTTCACCCTGGACCTCGCGGGCATCGCGGGCTTCATCGTGTCGATCGGCATCACGGCGGACTCGTTCGTGGTGTTCTTCGAACGCCTGAAGGACGAGGTGCGCGAAGGCCGGTCGTTCCGGTCGGCCGTGCCCAGGGCGTGGATCCGCTCGCGG
The DNA here is from genome assembly GCF_003002815.1 of Umezawaea tangerina. Lineage (GTDB taxonomy): Bacteria > Actinomycetota > Actinomycetes > Mycobacteriales > Pseudonocardiaceae > Umezawaea > Umezawaea tangerina. The sequence continues at coordinate 131,159 of NZ_PVTF01000019.1, forward strand.
CGCACGATCCTGTCCGCGGACGGCGTGAGCTTCCTGGCGTCGGCGATCCTGTACGTGATCGCGGTCGGCCAGGTGAAGGGCTTCGCGTTCACGCTCGGCATGTCGACGGTGCTCGACCTGGTGGTCGTCTTCCTGGTCACGCACCCGCTGGTGGCCATGGCGTCGAAGTCCAAGTTCCTGTCCAACCCCAAGCTGTCCGGCCTCGGCGGGGCGCAGCAGGCCGGTGTCGACCAGCGCGCTCACGCGGGCTCGAAGAGCACCGCCGTGAAGGAGGCCTGACGTGGCGAAGGTCAAGGGGAACGGTGTCTTCCACCGCCTCTACGTGGGTACGGGCGCCTTCGACATCATCGGCAAGCGCAAGCGCTGGTACGTGCTCTTCGGCATCATCCTGCTGATCTCGATCGCCTCGATCGGCATCAAGCAGTTCAACCTGGGCATCGACTTCGTCGGCGGCACCAAGGTCCAGATGCCGTCCACCAGCTCCTCGGGCCCCATCACGGTCGAGGCGGTCAAGTCGAGCTTCTCCAAGGCGCTCGGCGAGGACGCGACGGCCGTGCAGAGCGTCGGCGTCGGCGACACCGCGACCATCCAGATCCGGTCCGAGACGCTGAACGTCGAGCAGGTCGCCAAGCTGAAGAGCACGCTCGACGCGGACCTGAAGCCGACCGGCGGCATCCAGGCGATCAGCGACAGCGCGGTGAGCGCGTCCTGGGGCGGTGAGATCACCACCAAGGCCCTGATCGCGCTGGTCGTGTTCCTGATCGCGGTCGCGATCTTCCTGGCGCTGTACTTCGAGCTGTCGATGGCCATCGCGGCGCTCATCGCCGTGCTCCACGACGTCATCATCACGGCGGGCGTGTACTCGCTCGTCGGGTTCGAGGTCTCGCCCGCGACGGTGATCGGCCTGCTGACCATCCTCGGCTTCTCGCTCTACGACACGGTGGTCGTGTTCGACAAGGTCAAGGAGAACACCAGGGGCATCCTGGGCCTGACCCGCCGCACGTACGGCGAGGCGGCCAACCTGGCGGTCAACCAGACCCTGATGCGGTCGATCAACACCTCGCTGATCGCGCTGCTCCCGGTGCTCGGCCTGCTCGTGATCGGCGTCGGCTTCCTCGGCGTCGGCACGCTCAAGGACCTCGCGCTGGTGCAGCTCACCGGTATCTTCATCGGTGCCCTGTCGTCGATCTTCATCGCGACGCCCGCGGCCGTCGACCTGAAGATGCGCGACCCGAAGTACAAGGCCCAGGCCAAGCGGGTGCTCGACCGCCGCGCCAGCCAGGCCCGCAAGCTCGCCGCGGGCCAGTCCGTCGACGACGCCGTGGAGTCGACCGACGAGACCGTGGTGGACGCCGAGATCCGCAAGGAGAAGGCGTACGCCGCGGCCGCGGGCGTGCCGTCGCGCACCCCCAAGGCCAGCGACCTCCGTCGCGGCCGTCCGACCGGCAAGAAGCAGCGTTGAAGCTGGAGAACGCGCTGAAGCTCCTGCGTGAGGTCCCGGACTTCCCCCGTCCGGGTGTCGTCTTCCGGGACCTCACGCCGGTGTTGGCGGATCCGGACGCACTGCGCGCCGTGGTCGACGCCCTGCAGGACGACATCCACCCGGACACGCAGGTGGTCGCCGCGATCGAGTCGCGCGGCTTCCTGCTGGGCGCCCCGCTCGGGTACGGCTGGCGCTACGGCGTCGTGCCGCTGCGCAAGCCGGGCAAGCTGCCGTCGGTCGCGGACCGAGAGCCCTACGAGCTCGAGTACGGCACGGCGGAGCTGGAACTGCCCTCCGAGGCCATCCGGCCTGGTCAGCACGTCGTGATCGTGGACGACGTGCTCGCCACCGGGGGCACCGCCGAGGCCGCCTGCACACTCGTGGAGCGCGCGGGGGCGATCGTGACCGGGGTCTCCGTGGTCCTGGAGATCACCGCATTGGGCGGTCGCGAGCGACTAGCCGGGCGGAACGTCAGCGCGCTGCTCGCCGTGTGAAGTGCCCCGCTCGTCGCCCCGCGCGCCGGTTTTGCCGGCTCGCGGGGCTATCCTCGGGTCTCTAGCCCCTGAGGAGCGTGGTTGAGCCAGGACACCGAACCCGCGGCGACGACGCAGCCCGTGCCCGCACGGCCGCCGTCAGCCACCCGGCGCGTGCGCGCGCGACTCGCGCGGCGCATCACCGCCCAGCGGGCGGCGCCCGTCAAGCAGGTGCTCGAACCCCTCGCCGCCGTGCACAGCGGACTGCACCCCAAGGCCGACCTGGCCCTGCTGCAGGCCGCCTACGACGTGGCCGAGGAGAAGCACCGGCCCCAGCGCCGCAAGTCCGGCGACCCCTACATCACCCACCCGCTCGCCGTGGCGACGATCCTGGGTGAGCTGGGCATGGACACCACCACGCTGGTGGCGGCCCTGCTGCACGACACCGTCGAGGACACCGACTACTCGCTGGAGGCCCTCCGCGAGGACTTCGGCGACGAGGTCGCCCGGCTGGTCGACGGCGTGACGAAGCTCGACAAGGTGAAGCTCGGCGCCGCGGCCGAGGCGGAGACCATCCGCAAGATGGTCATCGCCATGGCCAAGGACCCGCGCGTGCTGGTCATCAAGCTGGCCGACCGGCTGCACAACATGCGCACGATGCGGTTCCTGCCGCCCGAGAAGCAGGCGCGCAAGGCGCGGGAGACCCTGGAGGTCCTCGCCCCGCTCGCGCACCGCCTGGGCATGGCGACGGTGAAGTGGGAGCTGGAGGACCTCGCGTTCGCGATCCTGCAGCCGAAGAAGTACGACGAGATCGTCCGGCTGGTCGCGAACCGGGCGCCCTCGCGCGACACCTACCTCGGTGGCGTGATCAAGGAGCTGACCGGCCAGCTGGAGGGCTCGCGGATCACCGCGAAGGTCGAGGGCAGGCCGAAGCACTACTACTCGATCCACCAGAAGATGATCGTCCGCGGCCGCGACTTCGACGACATCCACGACCTGGTGGGCGTGCGGATCCAGGTCGACGAGGTCCGCGACTGCTACGCCGCCATGGGCGTCGTGCACGCGCTGTGGCAGCCGATGCCCGGCCGGTTCAAGGACTACATCGCCCAGCCGCGCTTCGGCGTCTACCAGTCGCTGCACACCACGGTGATCGGTCCGGACGGCAAGCCGCTGGAAGTGCAGATCCGCACGTACGACATGCACCGCACCGCCGAGTACGGAATCGCGGCGCACTGGCGGTACAAGGAGACGCGCGGCACGCACAACGGCAAGGGCGTCGAGGTCGACGAGATGGCCTGGATGCGCCAGCTCCTCGACTGGCAGCGCGAGGCCGCCGACCCCGGCGAGTTCCTGGAGTCGCTGCGCTTCGACCTCGCCGCGCGCGAGATCTTCGTGTTCACCCCGAAGGGTGATGTCGAGACGCTGCCCGCCGGGTCGACGCCGGTCGACTTCGCCTACTCGGTGCACACCGAGGTGGGCCACCGCTGCATCGGCGCCCGCGTGAACGGCCGCCTCGTCGCCCTGGAGCGCAAGCTCGAGAACGGCGAGGTCGTCGAGATCTTCACCTCGAAGGCCGAGGGAGCGGGCCCGTCGCGTGACTGGCTGTCGTTCGTGGCCTCGCCGAGGGCCAAGGCGAAGATCAAGCAGTGGTTCGCCAAGGAGCGCAAGGAAGAGGCGATCGAGGTCGGCAAGGACGCGATCGCCAAGGAGGTCCGCCGCGTCGGACTGCCCTTGCAGCGGTTGGTGTCGGCCGACTCGATGGGCGCGCTGGCCAAGGAGCTGCACTACCCCGACGTGAGCGCGCTGTACGCCGCGGTGGGGGAGGGCCACACCTCCGGTCGGCACGTGGTGCAGCGGCTGGTCGCCCAGCTCGGCGGGGTCGACCACGCCGAGGAGGAGCTGGCCGAGCGCTCCACGCCGTCCACCGTCACGCGCCGCCGGGTCACCGGGGACGCGGGTGTGGTCGTCAAGGACGCCACGGACGTGTGGGTGAAGCTCGCCCGGTGCTGTACCCCGGTGCCCGGCGACGACATCCTCGGGTTCGTGACGCGCGGTGGTGGCGTGAGCGTGCACCGCACGGACTGCACGAACGCGGACGAGCTGCTGGCCTCGCCGGAGCGGCTGCTGGACGTCGAGTGGGCGCCGTCGGCGTCCTCGGTGTTCCTGGTGGCGATCCAGGTGGAGGCGCTGGACCGGCACCGGCTGCTGTCGGACGTGACCAAGGTGCTGGCCGACGAGAAGGTCAACATCCTGTCCGCGTCGGTCACCACCTCGCGCGACCGGGTGGCGGTGAGCCGGTTCTCGTTCGAGATGGGCGACCCGAAGCACCTCGGCCACGTGCTGAAGGCGGTGCGCAGCGTGGAGGGCGTCTACGACGTGTACCGGGTGACGTCGGCTAGCTGAGGAACCCCTCCAGCAGCGGCAGCAGGTCGTTCGGCCGGTCGAGCGGGATGATGTGCCCGCAGTCGTCGAGCAGGTGGCCGGTCAGGTCGTCGGCGACCGGCCGCAGCTGGTGCTCCAGGGCCTTCCCGACCGGGTGGGAGCCGATCGCCATCGTCGGCACCGCGAGCCTGCCCGTCCGGGCGGCGTCCTGGATCTGCCGTCCGGACTCCGGCATCGCCCGGTAGTGCTCGAACGCGCAGCGGAGCGACTCCCGGCCGGTGTAGGCGTCGACGAAGGCCGCTTCGACCTCCGCCGGGACGCCCCGGCCGAGCGTGCCCGCGTTCAGGAAGAACCGCAGGTAGGCGGCCTCTTGGCCCTGGACGACCTCCTCGGCCAGCCCCGGCACCGAGTGGAACCCGAACCACCACGGCGGGCTGAACGCCTCCGCGCCGGGCAGCGGTCCCAGCAGCGACTCCATCAGCACCAGCCGCCGCACTCGTTCGGGTCGGCGCATCGCGAGCAGGAACGCCGGGGGAGTGCCCGCGTCGATCCCGACCACCGCGGCCGTCGGTTCGCCCAGCGCGTCCAGCACGCCCTCGGCGTCCGTGGCCAGGTTCCCCGCGTCGTAGCCGTCGGCCGCACGGGTGCTCGCGCCGAGTCCGCGCAGGTCCGGGGCGATCACCCGGTGGTGCGCGGCGAGCGCGGGGACGACCCGCGACCACAGCCGCCAGGTGTGCGGGAAGCCGTGCAGCAGGAGCACGGCCGGTCCGCGTCCGGCGGTCGCCACGTTCACCTCGATCCCGTTCGCGGTGACCAGGCGTTCGGTGATGTCGACCATGCGAGCTCCAGAGGGGGTTACGATTGGTTACCCGGTCAAGCTAGGTAACCGGCTCCGAGCTGCCAAGACGGCACTTCCGCGACAGGTGGTGAGTTCCAGGTGACCCGTGGCGACCTGTTCAGCCCCGAGTGCCCGACCCGAAGGCTGCTGGACCGCATCGGCTCCAAGTGGACGTCGATGGCGGTCAAGGTGCTGGCCGAGGCGGACCCGGAGGAGGTGCGCTTCGCGGAGCTGCGGCGGCGGATGCCGGGGGTCTCGCAGAAGATGCTGTCGGTGACCTTGCAGAACCTGGTCCACGACGGGCTGGCCGAACGGCGGGTCGAGCCGACCGTGCCGGTGCGGGTGCACTACCGGCTCACGCCGCTCGGCCTCTCGTTGGACGGTCCGCTGGCGGCCGTGCGGACGTGGGCGGAGGAGCACATGGCGGAGATCGACCTCGCCCGCGCGTCAGCGAAACGTTAGAGCCGTTCGGCACGATGCCGCCAGGGTCGCGACACCCACGGGGAAGACGCGAAGGCCCCCAGCACGATCGTGCCGGGGGCCTCCGTGCGCCTGGGTACTAGCCGACGGTGACCGTCTCGAACTTCACTTCCTTGTTCGGCTTGCCGCCACCGGGCGACGGGTCGAACGAGCCGTCGTGTCCGGCGCGCGCCACGTCGTCGATGAGCTTCAGGCCCGCCTCGTCGAGGCTGCCGAACACCGTGTAGTCGGGCGAGAGCTGGGCATCGCCGTACACGATGAAGAACTGGCTGCCGTTCGTGCCCTTCTGCGTCGTCTGGTCGAGCCCGGCGTTCGCCATGGCGAGGTAGCCGCGACCGTAGGTCAGCTCCGGCCACGTCTCGTTGTCGAACGCGTACCCCGGACCGCCGCTGCCGGTCCCGGTCGGGTCGCCGCACTGCAGCATCTGCAGACCCTCGGTGCCGATCCGGTGGCAGCTGGACCCGTCGTAGTACTTCTGGGTGACCAGGCTGACGAAGCTGTTGACCGTGCACGGCGCCAGCGACTTGTCGAGCGTCAGCTTCAGCTCGCCGATGTTCGCCTTGATCGTGATCGCCTGGGTGCCCGTGGAGGAGATCCCGGCGGCCTCGGGCGCCTTGATGCCCTCCTTCGAGCCGGGCTCGGCGGACGGCCGGTACTCGCAGGTGACCGGGTCCGCGAGCGCGGTCGGGCGCTTGGGCAGCGCCTTGACCTCGGTCGGGATCTGGATCGGCTTCGGAGCGGTGCTGCTCTCGCCGGTCGCGGCGGTGGCGTCGCCGTTGCTCCAGTCGCGCGTCGCGAGGAAGTAGATGCCGCCCGCGACGACCACCACGGTCACGACCGTCGCCACCAGTGCGGTGGTCCGGCGGCGCTTGGCCCGCTTCTGTCGGTTCTCGAGCTGACGCTCCAGCTTCCGCTTTGCTTGTTCGCGGCGCTGCTCGTTGTTCGGCACCTGCTCCCTCCCCAGGGATGTCGTGCTGCGGGTGGATAGAGCGCGTCGGCAGAGCCGACAATCCTGGGCAGTCTAGGGGGCGCACATATGACTGGCGTGTGCCGGCTAGGCTGGTGGAGCGGTTCCGCCGCCTTCTGTTGCCAATCCGTTGCCGTCGAGAGGTACCGCCGTGCTGGTGATCGGGTTCCCGACCGGCGCCCTGCAGGCCAACTGCTACCTGTTGGCCACGGGCGAGGGCGAGGCCTGCGTGGTGGTCGACCCCGGCCAGGACGCCGTCGAGCCGTTGGAGAAGGCCCTGCGCGAGCACCGGTTGTCGCCGGTCGCCGTGCTGCTGACCCACGGGCACTTCGACCACTCGTACTCGGTCGCGCCGGTGTGCGACGGGCACGACGTCCCGGCGTGGATCCACCCGGACGACCAGGACCTGCTGTCGGACCCGTTGAAGGGCATCAGCGCCGAGTCGGCCGCGTTCTTCGGCGGGAAGCTGGAGATGCGCGAGCCCAAGCAGGTGCGCGAGCTGTCCGACGGCGCCGAGCTGGACCTCGCCGGGCTGAAGATGACCGTCGACCACTCCCCTGGCCATACGGGCGGGTCGGTGATGTTCCGCGCGGGCACCGAGGAGGGCGGACGGCTGGTGCTGTCCGGCGACACCCTCTTCGCGGGCTCGATCGGCCGCACCGACCTGCCGGGCGGAGACCACCGGAGCATGCTGACGTCGTTGCGCCGCAAGGTGTTGACGCTGTCGGACGACACGGTGGTGCTGCCCGGCCACGGACCGACGACCACCATCGGCCGCGAACGCGTGAGCAACCCGTACCTGCTCCAACTGGGTGACTCCGCACCGGCCGCCCCGCACCGAGGACTGTGACGTGACTTCTTTCTCGGCACCCAAGGGTGTCCCCGACTACTTCCCGCCGACCTCCGCGTCGTTCCTCGCCGTGCGCGAGGCGCTGGCCGAGCCCGCGCGCCTGGCCGGTTACGGCTACGTCGAGCTGCCCGTCTTCGAGGAGACGGCGCTGTTCGCCCGCGGCGTCGGCGAGTCGACCGACGTCGTGAGCAAGGAGATGTACTCCTTCAACGACCGCGGCGAGCGGTCCGTGACGCTGCGGCCCGAGGGCACGGCGGGCGTGATGCGGGCCGTGATCGAGCACGGCCTCGACCGCGGCCAGCTGCCCGCGAAGCTGTACTACGCCGGGCCGTTCTTCCGCTACGAGCGGCCGCAGGCCGGCCGCTACCGCCAGCTCCAGCAGGTCGGCGTCGAGGCGGTCGGCGTGGACGACCCGGCGCTGGACGCCGAGGTGATCGCCATCGCCGACGCGGGCTTCCGGTCGTTGGGCCTGACCGGCTACCGGCTCGACATCACCTCGCTGGGCGACGGCTCGGACCGCCCGCAGTACCGCGAGAAGCTCCAGGCGTTCCTCGCGAAGCTGCCGCTGGACGAGGCGACCCGCACCCGCGCGAACCTGAACCCGTTGCGGGTGCTGGACGACAAGCGCCCCGAGGTGCGCGCGCTGATGGACGACGCGCCGCTCATGCTCGACCATCTGGCGGCGGAGACGCGGGCGCACTACGAGCAGGTGAAGGGCTACCTCGACGACCTCGGCGTGAAGTTCACCGAGAACCCGCGGATGGTGCGCGGGCTCGACTACTACACGAAGACGACGTTCGAGTTCGTGCACGACGGTCTCGGCTCCCAGTCCGGGATCGGCGGCGGCGGCCGCTACGACGGGCTCATGGAGCAGCTGGGCGGGCAACCGCTTTCCGGCGTCGGCTTCGGCCTCGGTGTCGACCGCACCCTGCTGGCCTGCCAGGCCGAGGGCCTCACCCCCGGCGACGTGACGAGGTGCGACGTCTACGGCGTCCCGCTCGGCGAGACCGCCAAGTCCCGCCTGGTCGGGCTGTCCGGTGAGCTGCGCGCGGCGGGGGTGCGGTTCGACCTCGCCTACGGCGGCCGCGGCATGAAGGGCGCCATGAAGGCCGCCGACAAGTCCGGCGCCCGCTACGCCCTCGTCCTCGGCGAACGCGACATCGAAGCCGGTGTCGCCCAGCTCAAGGAGCTCGCCACCGGCGACCAGCAGGCGGTCCCGCTGACCGACGTCGTCACCACCGTCCGGAAAGCCCTCGACCGGTGACCGACGACGCCGAACGCATCCCGCTCGACCTCCTCGACCCCGTCATGGTGCGCAAGCGCGCCCGCATGGTCGCCATCGGCGCCGTCCTCGTGGCCGGGTTCTTCGGCGGCGTCATCGGCCTGATCGCCGGCCGCGTGCCGGGCCTGATCGCGTTCGTGATCGTGGCGCTGCCGCTGATGCTGCTGGCGTGGAGCGAAGCGCGCCGGCGCGTCTGGCTGCAAGGCCACGTCCTGTCCGTGCGCGCCTTCGGCACCCGTTCGGTGGACCTGAAGGGCGCGGAGGAACTGGACCTGCTCGTCACGGACGTCCGGGGCAGCAGGACCGTCGGTCTGTTCGTGCGCGGCGGCGGCAAGGCGATCAACCTGGCCCTGGCCATCTACGCGGGCACCGGCGGCCGCGAGCAGGGTGTGTTCCCGCTGAGGAGACTGGCGGACGTGCTGGCTTCGCGCGGCGACGCACGGGGCCTGGTGTTCTGCGAACTGCTCATCGCCCAGCTGAGGGCGGAGGCACGAGGAGAAGCAGCAGCCGACCGCCCGCTGTACAAGCTCGGCTCGCTGGCCCCCGGAGGCCGCCTGGCCCAAAAACTGCACCCGGACGCCGTATCGAAGTTCGTGGCCTCCCTGGGGTAGTGCGACTGCCCCCAGCGCCCCACCACCAGGCCGAGTAAACAGCGCAACCCACCACCAAGCCGAGCAAACACCCCGCCCACAACGCCGGCGAGCATGCTCGTCCGCCGTGCGGCCGACTTGACTTGGGGTTTTTGGGCTTAAACTTGCGGCGGCGGGCAGGCTCTACCACCTGCCCTTTTTCGCCCGACGAAGCCCAAAAAAGGGGCCCCAAGTCAAGTCGGCCGCACCGCCCACGGCCGCAGCGATACCCGATCTCGACCTCGGCGCATCCCATACCCAGCGTCGAACAACCAGCCACCCCCTCGGCACCCACCACCCAACTGGTTAGCCAAAAACTGACCACTTGCCCTCGTTCTCATCACCGCCCGCGGTGTCAACCGCCGTTCGGTAGATCATCACCCCCCTCCCTGGTCTGCGAAAACATCCTTTGGGTCTCGACCCTTGACCGGAGGATTGGTCTATGCCACCTTCTGGGGCAACAGATCTGGTCTTACCAATGGTCAACATCGCGCCTCGAGGTGACTGATGAAGAGCCCCCGCCTGATCACCGCTGTGTTCGCGCTGGCGTTCGCCGCCGCGGCCTGTGGTTCGTCCACGCCGACGTCCACTTCGGACGGTCCGGTGACGTTGGACGTCTGGCTCATGAAGGACAGCGTCACCCCGGACTTCCTGCAGCGGTTCACCAGTGACTTCGAGTCGCAGAACTCGCAGGTGAAGCTGAACATCCAGATCCAGGAGTGGGGTGGGATCGGGCAGAAGGTGGTCAGCGCGCTGGCCAGCAACGACGCGCCCGACGTGATCGAGGTGGGCAACACGCAGGTGGCGCAGTACGCGGCCAGCGGTGGTGTGGTGGACCTCAGCGCGAAGGTCGACGAGCTGAACGGCAAGGACTGGATTCCGGGGCTGAGCGAGCCGGGGGCGGTGGACGGGAAGCAGTTCGGGATCCCCTACTACGCGGCGAACCGGGTCGTGATCTACAACAAGGACCTGTTCGCGGCGGCGGGGGTCGCGGCGCCGCCGAAGACGCGGGCCGAGTGGCTGGAGACGACGGCGAAGCTGAACCAGGGCGCGAACCAGGGCATCTACCTGCCCGGTCAGAACTGGTACGTGCTGTCGGGGTTCCTGTGGGACGAGGGGGGAGACCTCGCGACCAAGGACGGCGACAAGTGGAAGGGCGGGCTGGGGACGCCCGCGGGCGCCGCGGCCGTGGACTTCTACAAGCAGCTCCAGGCGTTGGGCAAGGGGCCCAAGGACTCCGACGAGGCGAAGCCGCAGCAGACCGACGTCTTCTCGAGGGGTGACGTCGCGCAGCTGATCGCTGTGCCCGGCGCGGCCGCGCTGATCACGAAGGCGAACCCGGCGCTGGAGGGCAAGCTCGGGTTCTTCCCGATCCCCGGCAAGACGGCGGACAAGCCGGGTGCGGTGTTCACCGGCGGGTCGGACCTGATCGTGCCGGAGTCGTCGGACCACCAGGACCAGGCCTACCGGATGATCAAGGCGCTGGCCGGGGAGAAGTGGCAGACGGAGCTGGCGAAGGCGATGAACTACGTGCCGAACCGCACGAGCCTCGCCTCCGCGCTGGCCGAGAACCCCGGTGCCTCGGCGATGGCCGCGGGCGCCGTGAACGGGCACGGGACGCCGCAGTCGCCGAACTGGGCCGCGGTGGAGGCGAAGAACCCGGTGAAGGACTTCCTCACCGCCGTGCTGACCGGTGGTGACCCGACCGCGGAGGCCAAGAAGGCCGACGACGTGATCGCCACGGCGCTGAACTCCGGCAAGTAGGCCGCGGCCGTGTCGACGACCCTGTCGTCCCGACCGGCCACCACCCAGGGACCGCCGCCGCCTCAGCGCCCGAGGCGGCGGCGCCGGGTGGTGTTCTGGCCCTACCTGCTGGTCGCGCCGACCGTGCTCGCGTCGGCGTACCTGCTGCTGTACCCGTTGGTGCGCAACGCGGTCATCTCCGTGCAGCACTTCCGGCTCGGCGAGCTGATCCGCGGCGGCGCGGCGTTCGTGGGCCTGGCCAACTACCGGGAGGCGCTGGCCGACCCGGTGTTCTGGGCGGTGGTCCGGCGGACGCTGCTGTTCACCGCGGTCAACGTCGTGCTGATCATGGTGCTGTCCACCGCGGTCGCGCTGCTGCTCTCGGCGCTGGGCAAGTGGTTGCGGCTGCTGGTGATGGGCTGCCTGGTGCTCACCTGGGCGACCCCGATCATCGCGGCCACCACGGTGTTCCAGTGGCTGTTCCAGTCCAGGCTCGGCGTCGTGAACTGGGTGCTGGTCCAGCTGGGGTTCGAGCGGTTCCAGGACTACACGTGGTTCGCGCACGGGACGTCGACCTTCGGCATCCTGGTCGCGCTGATCGTGTGGCAGTCGGTCCCGTTCGCCGCGCTGTCGCTGTACTCGGCGATGACGACCGTCCCGTCCGAGCTCTACGAGTCGGCGAAGATCGACGGCGCGGGCGCGTGGCGGCTGTTCACCTCCATCACGTTCCCGATCCTGCGGCCGATGTTCGGGCTGATCCTGTCGCTGGAGGTGATCTGGGTGTTCAAGTCGTTCGTCCAGATCTGGGCCATCAGCCAGGGTGGTCCGGGGGATGCCACGACGACGCTGCCGGTCTACGCGTTCCAGATCGCCCAGTCCCTCAACAAGTACGACCTCGGCGCGGCCGTCTCGATGATCACGGTGCTGCTGCTGGTGGTCGTGCTGCTGGCGTACTTCCGCCAGATGTTCAGGCAGGAGGCGGAACTGTGACCTGGCGCAGGCTCCCGCTCGCGTTCTCCGCGCTGCTCGTCTGCGTGGTCGCGGTGTTCCCGGTGTACTGGATGGTCCTCACGGCCTTCAAGCCCACCAAGGACATCCAGGCCCCGACGCCGACGTTCTGGCCCACCACGGTCAGCTTCGACCACTTCGCCACCGCGGTCCACGCCAGCGGCTTCTGGCTGTTCTGGCGCAACAGCCTCGTCGTGTCGATCGGTGGCGTCCTGCTGGCGCTGGCCGTCGCGCTGCTGGCGGCGTTCGCCGTCGCGCGGATGAGGTGGAAGGGCAGGCGGGGGTTCATCCTCATGGTGTTCGTCGCCCAGATGACCCCGTGGGAGGCGCTGCTGATCCCGATGTACGTCATCGCCCGCGACACGGACATGCTCGACAAGCTGTCCATGCTGACGCTGATCTACTTCATGATCACGCTCCCGTTCACCATCGTCACCCTGCGCGGGTTCCTCGGCGCCATCCCGGTGGACCTGGAGGAGGCCGCGCTGGTCGACGGCTGCACGCGGGTGCAGGCGTTCCGCCGGATCGTCTTCCCGCTGCTGGCGCCGGGCCTCATGTCCACGTCGCTGTTCGGCTTCATCACGGCGTGGAACGAGTTCGCCTTCGCCAACCTGCTGATCATCAAGAACCGCGACGACCGGACCCTCCCGGTCTGGCTGTCCTCGTTCAGCAACACCTTCGGCACCGACTGGGGCGCCACCATGGCCGCCTCGACCCTGTTCATGGTGCCCGTGCTGCTCGTCTTCCTCGCCCTGCAGGGGCGGGTCACCTCCGGTATCACCGCGGGCGCGGTCAAAGGATGAGGAGTGCAGGCGTGATCGTTCCCCCGCCGAGACACCTGGTGCGGCTTCCCGGCTCGTTCGCGCTGGACCGGTCGACGACCGTCCACATCGGACCGCAGGCCGCCGGGGCCGTCCGGCTGCTCCGCGACTACCTCCGGCCGCACGGCGTCGCGCTGGCGCCGTCGTCGGAGGGCGCCGTGGTGCTGGCGGTCAACCCGGCGCTGTCCCACCTCGGCGACGAGGGCTACGAGCTGCGGGTGGACCAGCACAACGTCCGGCTGCGGGCGGCCGCCCACGCGGGTCTGCTGCACGGCGTGCAGTCGTTGCGCCAGCTGCTCCCGCTGCCCGGTGCCGGTCCGGTCGAGGTGCCGTGCGTCGACGTGGTCGACGTCCCGGCCTTCCCGTGGCGCGGCGCCATGCTCGACGTGGCGAGGCACTTCATGCCGGTGGAGTTCCTGCACCGGTTCGTGGACCTGTTGGCGCTGCACAAGCTCAACGTCCTGCACCTGCACCTGACCGACGACCAGGGCTGGCGGATGCCCGTCCCCGGTCGCCCCAGGCTCACCGAGGTCGGCGGGTGGCGCGCGGAGAGCATGGTCGGCCCGGCCGGCAGCACCCGGTTCGACGCCAGCCCGCACGGCGGCGCCTACACCACCGCGGAGCTGCGCGGCCTGGTAGCGCACGCCGAGGAGCGCGGGGTCGCGATCATGCCGGAGATCGAGATGCCCGGCCACGCGCGGGCCGCGCTCGCCGCCTACCCGCGGCTCGGCAACTTCCCGGACCGCCACCTGCCGGTGTGGACCAGCTGGGGCGTCTCGGAGGAGGTGTTCGGCGTCCAGGAGTCCACACTGGACTTCTGCGAGGAGGTCCTCGCCGAGGTGATGGACGTCTTCCCCGGTGAGCGCATCCACATCGGCGGCGACGAGTGCCCCACCGCGGAGTGGCACCGCAGCCCGCTGGCCCTCGACCGGGTCGCGGCGGAAGGCCTGTCCGGCCCGGACGACCTGCACTCCTGGTTCCTCGCCAGGATCAGCAGGTTCCTGCTGGCCAACGGCCGCACGCCGGTCTGCTGGGACGAGGGCGGCGGCGCGCCGGACCTGCCCGCGGAGACCGCGGTCATGGTCTGGCGGGACCCCGCCCACGGCAAGCAGGCCGCCCGCAACGGCCACCCGGTGATCATGACCCCGTGGCGCTCCACCTACCTGGACTACCCGCAGGCGAACACCGCCGACGAGCCGCCCGGCCAGCCCGCGGGCGTGGTCACGCTCAAGGACGTCTACACCCAGGAGCTCCCGCCGCCGGGGTGGTCCGACGAGGAGTCGGCGCTCGTGCTCGGCACGCAGGCGCAGCTGTGGACGGAGTTCGTCAAGGACCCGACGCACGCCGAGTACCTGGCCTTCCCGCGCCTGTGCGCGCTGGCGGGCAGCGCCTGGTCCGGCGGGGACGACTGGCCCGCCTTCCTCACCACCCTGCGGGAGCACGAACGGCGGCTGAGCGCCCTGTCCATCAACCACCGCCCGCTGGGCGCGACGGGCTGACCCCCTGATCCCCACCGACGGGAGGCGCGTCCTGGTCGCGGTCCACGCCGAACGACCAGGACGCGCCCTCCGGCACGGGGTCCCCGTGGTGCCCGGCTCAGCTGGCTTCCCTGATGTTGCGGACGTTCCCCGGCAGGGCGCCGACCCGGTTGTCCGGCCGGTCCGGCGTCCGCGGGCCGCCGGTGCAGAGGTACCCGGCGTAGTCGACGTCCTTGGCCGACACCCTGGTCTGCCGGAACCGCTGCGGGGACAGGCCGTGGAACCGGCTCACGACGACGTCCTGGTACAGCTGCTCGGAGACGACCAGCACCAGGTGCGCGGACGAGTCCTCGGTCAGCGCGTCGCGCGCGTTGTCGGAGTCCAGCAGCCTGCACGTGACCACGGGTGCGTTGCCCGCCAACCCGAAGTGGCCCGCGGCCAGCGTTCCGTGGTGCATCGCGATCCGCAGCCGCAGGGCCGGCTCGGTCGGGTGGGCCCGCGCGACGTCCGCCAGTGCCGCGACGAGCTGTTCGGTGAACTCCGCGACGACCCAGGCCGCGTCCACGTTCGCGGGCAGCACCGCGAGCTCCCCGTCGCCGCGGAGCTGGCGGTACCACTGGCTCCTGGCCAGCCCCGCGCGCTGCCCCGCGCGGTCGAGGACCTCGCTCAGCCTGCTCTGCACCAGCGACTGGTCGAGGGCGTCCAGCTTGCTGTAGTTGGCGATGTCCACGGCCACGACGAGCCGGTACACCAGCTCGCCGTGGGTCGCCGTCGTGGCCGGGTGCCCCGGCTCATCGGGAGTCGCCGCCTCCGGCGCGCCGCGCTCGGCGACGAGCAGCCGACCTCTCTCCCCGGCCACGGGGGTGGAGGTTCGCCGAGTCAGCGGGTTCCCGATCGTGTACTGGTCCATGCGAGTCAGCATCGCCCGGTTCCGCGGTACCGAATAGGGGAATCACCGGGGTTCGCCGTTGCCGTCAGCGATGGCGCTCAACGCCTTCTCGTCCGTTACCGTGATGGTGCGGTAGCCCAGACTGATGACACCGCGGCTCTTGAGCTCGCGCAGTTCCTTGCGCGCGGTGTCCTCCTCGACGCCCACGAGCGCACCGAGCTCCCGTTGCGTGAGGCCGATGTCCACGGTGATGCCCTCCGGCACCCGGCGGCCGTAGTTCGCGGCCAGCTCGTGCACCGCCCGCGCCAGCCGGACGAACGCCGGGTAGCCGTTGAAGTCGACGCGGCGCTTGTCGGCCCACTTCAGCGTCTGCATGATCATCCGGGTGAGCGCGATGCTCGCGTCGGGGTACTCCGCCAGGTAGTGCTGGAACTCCTCGGACTGGATCAGCCGCACCCGCGCCTCGCCGAACACCGTCACCGTGGCCGACCTCGGCTCGTCGTTCAGCGCCGCCATCTCGCCGATCACGTCGCCGCCGACCTTGATGCTCAGCAGCGCCATGCGCCCGTTCTCCAGGCTCACCGTCGCCTTGACCACGGCCTGGCACAGCAGCATGACGTGCGAGGACCGCTCCGACTCCCGCAGCAGCACGTCGCCGTGCCGGTAGGTGAGCGGTACCCCCAACCTGAGCAGCGCGGCCTGGCTGCGCGGCCGCAGCATGTCCATGTACGTTCCCGTCGGCCAATCGCCGTTGCCGGGGAAGCGGCCTCCCGGCGGTTGAACAGAACTCATCCGGCACCCCATCCGTTGGAGGAACTCCCGGCACGACGGCGGGCCCGTTCCTGGGCCACAGTGTGCTGCGTGGACCGGGAACGGATTAGGGGATTTCCCGGTATTCCACCGGAAGCGGGACTCACCGCCCGGAGCGGCTCGGGTCGTGGAGCCGGGTGGCGCGGCGTTCCACGGCGACCGCCGCCATCAGGACGCAGCCGAGCATGGGCACGACCAGCGGTGGGAGCTGCCAGGTGACGACGACGAGCACGCCGAGCGCCGTGCCGAGGAGCAGCGAACCGGTCGGGTCGACCACGGCGCGGCGCGCGGCCGTCCGCACGAGTGCGGTCCAGCGCCCACCCGGTGACCACGTCGCGGCGGCCCGCAGGACGACCACCGCGAGCCCGGCGGCCACCGCCGTGCAGACCGCGCCGACCGCGCCGCCGCCCGGCAACCCGGTGTGCCGCAGGACGACCAGGTCCGCGGCGGGCACCGCGAACCCGGCGACCACGCCGACCGACGGGCCCGCACCTCCGCACGCAGCCGCCCGCACGCGGGTGAAGTACGCGCGGACCGCGGTGGTCTCGCCGTCGACGTGCGCCCTGATGTGCGCGCAGCCCGCGGCGAGCGCGGGCAGCAGGGTGACCAGGGGCAGGGCGGTCAGCACCACCAGCACCCCGGCGGTGAGGCACTCGGCGAACAGCGGCAGCCGCTTCACCCCTTGATCCCCGAGGTCGACACGCCCTCGACGAGGAAGCGCTGGAAGAACAGGAAGAACAGCACGACCGGCACCAGGGCCAGCACGGACATCGCCATCAGCGCGCCGAAGTCCGAACCGCCCGCCTCGTCGATGAACAGCTGCAGCGCCAGCGGCAGCGGGTACTTGTCCGGGGTGCTGAGGTAGATCAGCGGACCGAAGAAGTCGTTCCAGGTCCAGATGAACGTGAAGATCGCGGTGGTGACCAGGGCGGGTCTGGCCAGCGGCAGCACGATGTTCCAGAAGATCCGCCACGGGCCCGCGCCGTCGATCTTCGCCGACTCGTCGAGCTCGTGCGGGATGGTGCGGATGAACTGGACGACGAGGAAGACGAAGAACGCCTCCGCCGCCAGGAACTTGCCGATCAGCAGGGGCACGTAGGTGTCGACGAGGTCCAGCCGCTGGAACACGACGTACTGCGGGATGATCAGCACGTGGAACGGCAGCAGGAGCGTGGAGATCATCACGGCGAACATCGCCGAGCGGCCGCGGAAGCGCAGCCGGGCGAACGCGAACGCGGCCGGCGCCGATGACGAGACGGTGCCGACGACGGACAGCACGGCCAGCAGGCCGGAGTTGAGGAAGTACCGCCCGATCCCGACGCCGCCGACCCCGTCCACGGCGCGCCCGTAGTTCGCCGTCGTGGGATCGGTCGGCAGCAGCCGCAGGTCGCCCACGATCTCGGCCGAGGGCTTGAACGTGGCCGCCACGATCCACACCAGCGGGTACAGCAGGACGGCCAGCAGCAGCAGGACGCCGACGTGCCACACCACCCGCTTCACGCCTTCTCCCCGGAGTAGTGGACCCAGCCGCGCGCGGACCGGAACAGCAGCGCGGTGACCAGGCCGACGGCCAGCAGCAGCACCCACGCCATCGCGGACGCGTAGCCCATGCGGTAGTCGCCGAAGCCGCGGTCGAACAGGTAGACGGTGTAGAACAGCGTCGTGCCCGCCGGGGCGCCGTTCGGCCCGCCCACGACGTAGGCGGACGTGAACACCTGGAACGAGTGGATGGTCTCCATCAGCAGGTTGAAGAAGACCACCGGCGAGATCATCGGCAAGGTGATCGAGGCGAACCGCCGCCACGGCCCCGCGCCGTCGACCTCGGCGGCCTCGTACAGCTCCCGCGGCACCTGCTTGAGCCCGGCCAGGAAGATCACCATCGGCGCGCCGAGCTGCCACGCCGCCAGCAGCACCAGCATCAGCAGCGAGAGGTCCGGGTTGCCCGCCCACCCGCCGGTGTCGACGCCGAACGCCCGCAGCACCCGGTCGACCGCGGCGTCGTCGCTGAACATCGTCTTCCACACGATCGCGACGCTCACGCTGCCGCCGATCAGCGACGGCCCGTAGAACGCCGCCCGGTACAGCCCCTGGCCACGGCGCTTGCCGTTGAGCAGCAGGGCGACGCCGAGCGCGGCGGCGAGCTTGACGGGCACCGCGAGCGCCACGTAGAGCGCGGTCACCCGCACCGACCTGAGCCAGCGCTGGTCGGAGAACATCCGCGCGTAGTTGTCCAGGCCGACCCATTCCGGGGTGTCGAACAGGTCGTAGTCGGTGAACGAGAGGTACAGCGAAGTCGCCATCGGGCCGAGTGTCAGCAGCAGGACGCCGAGGATCCACGGCGACAGGAAGAGGTACCCGGTGATCCCGTCGTCGGAGCGGCGGGCCCGCCCGCGCCGGTGGCCCGCTCCGGACGGGGCGGCGTCGGCGGCGCGGATCGGCGTGACCGTCGCCATCGGCTCAGGAGCCGAGGGTCTGGTCGGCCTCGGTGAAGAACCGGTCCACGGCCTGGTCCACCGTGATCCTGTTGTACAGCAGCTCCTCGTTGATCCGGATGAACGCCTGCTCCAGCGCGCCCGCGCCCTTGGGCGGCGCGGGCGGCGTCCTGGTGAGCTTGCCCTTGAGCCCGTCCTCGTAGGCGGCCACGGCGGCCAGGGGTCCGGTGAGCTGTGCGGCCGCGCGCTGGGCGTTGGTCGGTGGCAGGCCGCGGTTGGCGCCGAAGATCCTGCCGACCTCCGGATCGTTGATCATGAACGACACCAGCTTGGCGGCCGCCGCCGGGTGCTCGGACTTCCGCGACACGCTCAGCAGCAGCGCGGGCTTGATGTACTGGCCCAGGACCTGGGGGGTGTCGCTGGGGGAGGGGGCGATCCTCAGCTCCGCCCTGGTGGACTTGGAGTAGCGGTCGAGGAAGTTGTCCCACGCGCCCGCGCCCGCGACCAGGTCGGACTCCAGCGGGTGCTTCGGCTTGATCTGCACGCCCTTCTCGACCGGCAGCACCGACTTGTCGTCGGCCATCCTCTTGCCGTCACCGAGGAAGGCGGCGAGCCGGGCCCGGTCGAAGCCGAGCTTCCCCTCGTCGGTGTAGAGGGACTTGCCCTCCTGGAGGAGCTGCAGCTCCAGGTTGTAGTAGGTGTCGATGGGGTTGCCGCTGCCCGCGACCCCGGTCTTCTCGGTGATCCGCTTGGCGGCCGCGCGGTAGTCGCTCCAGGTCCAGCCGAGCTCGGGCTCCGCCACGCCGGCTTGGGCGTAGAGAGCGGGGTTGTAGATGTAGCCCCAGGTGTTGCCGCCCACCGGCACGCCGTACAGGCCGTCCTTGATCTCACCCGCGCCCTTGAGCCCTTCGATGAGGTCGCCGAGGTCGAGGTTCTTGCCCTCCTGCTCCTTCAGGTCGTAGAGCGCGTGGCGGTCGGCGTACTCCCTGAGGTAGGCGAAGTCCGTCTGCAGGACGTCCGGCGCGTTCCCGCCCGCGGTCTCGGTCGCGATCTTCTGCCAGTAGGCCTCGAACTCCTGGAAGCTCGGCGTGACCGTGATGGTGGGGTTCTTGCTGTGGAACAGGTCCAGCGCCCGCTGCATGAGCGCCGCGCGTTCGGCGTTGCCCCACCAGGAGAACCGCAGGGTGACCGGGCCGGACTCCTCCGCGCCGTCGGCTCCACCCGATCCGCCGCACGCGGTCGTGGCGGCCAGCAGCAGCGCCACCACCGGCACGACCAGCGACCTGAATCGTTTCAATCCGACCACGGTGGTACCTCCGGTCGCATTCGCGTTGGCAGGACGCCGTTTCGTGCCGTCGTGCCGGGAAGGCTACGAGGCCGTCGCGCCGCGGTCAATGCGGCTTTCCTTTCACCGCAAGGAAAACGGCGGTTCGCCGTCGAATCCGTCGAACGCGCTGTCGAACGGCTTCGACGCGGGAGCTCGACGGGTCCCGCCGGGGGAAGTCCTTGTTGACGTGCATGGGTGCCGCGCCTATGTTGATAATTTGGAAAGCGCTTTCCAGTGGTCACTCGCCCGGTGTTCCGGGTGGTGCCGCGAACAAGCGCGACCGCTGCCGGGGTCGAGCAAGGCGGGGGCTGTCGCCCTCGTCGGTTTCGCATTGTCTTGGAAATCGGATACCTGTGCGGAGAAATCGGGGCGGTGCCATGAGAATCCTCAACGGCAGTACTGGTCGGGCTCGACGACACCTGTTGGCGGTCGTGCTGGTCGCCTCCTGCGCGGCGGCGGTGAACGCCGCCGCGGCACCCGCGAACGCGGTGCCACCGCCGTCGTCCACGAGCACGACCGAGAACCTCGACCGGGGCCTGATCAGCATCCGGTCGTCCACCGACGACGGCAACTTCGTGTCCTGGCGGCAACTCCGGACCGACGCCACCGACTCGGCGTTCAACGTCTACCGCGACGGGAAGCTGGTCACCCCGACACCCGTCACCACCGCGACCAGCTACCGGGACGCGGGCGCCCCACCCGGCGCGCGCTACTCCGTCCGGCCCGTGGTCGGCGGCGTCGAACAGCTCGCGGCGAGCGCCGACGGCGTGGCGGCGACCGCGACCAGCCAGGACGTCCCGCTGCAGATCCCCGCTGGCGGCACGACGCCCAGCGGCGAGTCGTACACCTACGTCGCGAACGACGCCTCGGTCGGCGACCTGGACGGCGACGGCTCGTGGGAGATCGTGCTGAAGTGGGACCCCACCAACGCCAAGGACAACTCGCAGTCGGGCTACACGGGCAACGTGTACCTCGACGCCTACAAGCTCAACGGCACCAGGCTGTGGCGCGTCGACCTCGGCCGCAACATCCGGGCGGGCGCGCACTACACCCAGTTCCAGGTGTTCGACTACGACGGCGACGGCAAGGCCGAGGTGGTCACCAAGACCGGTGACGGCACCAGGTCCGGCACCGGGCAGGTCATCGGCAGCTCGTCGGCGGACTACCGCAACTCCTCCGGCTACGTCCTCACCGGACCCGAGTACCTGTCGGTGTTCCGCGGCACCGACGGCGCCGTCCTGGACACCGAGAACTTCGTGGTCGCGCGCGGCACGGTCTCCGGCTGGGGCGACAGCTACGGCAACCGGGTCGACCGGTTCCTGGCCGGAACGGCCTACCTGGACGGTTCCTCGCCGAGCATCGTCATGGCGCGCGGCTACTACACCCGCAGCACCCTGTCGGCCTGGGACTTCCGCGGCGGCGCGCTGACCCGGCGCTGGACCTTCGACTCCTCGTCCTCCACCAACGGCTCCGCGTGGACCGGCAAGGGCAACCACCAGCTGTCCGTAGCCGACGTCGACTCCGACGGCCGCGACGAGATCATCTACGGCTCGATGGCCGTCGACGACAACGGCAGCGGCCTCTGGCAGAACAACACCCACCACGGCGACGCCCTGCACGTCGGCGACTTCATCCCCTCCAGAGCTGGCCTCGAGGTCTTCAAGCCCTCCGAGTCGACCACCGATCCCGCCGACTGGATCGGCGACGCCCGCACCGGCCAGATCATCTGGAGCGCACCCTCCTGCGGCTGCGACAACGGCCGCGGCGTCGCCGCCGACATCTGGTCCGGCAACACCGGCGCCGAAGTCTGGTCCTCAGCGGTCGGCGGCCTCCGCTCCGCCACCACCGGCTCCCAGGTCGCCAGCCGCAAACCGGGTTCCGCCAACTTCGTCATCTGGTGGGACGGCGACGCCCAGCGCGAGCTCCTCAACGACACCACCATCGACAAGTACGGCACCTCCGCCGACACCCGCCTCCTCACCGGCTCCGGCGTCTCCTCCAACAACGGCACCAAAGCCACCCCCGCCCTCTCCGCCGACATCCTCGGCGACTGGCGCGAGGAAGTCATCTGGCGCACCTCGGACAACAAGGCGCTCCGCATCTACTCCACCACCGACACCACCACCATCAAACACCCCTCCCTCATGCAGGACCGCCAGTACCGCCTGGCCATCGCCTGGCAGAACACCGCCTACAACCAACCCCCACACCCCAGCTTCGCCACCCCCTAAACAAGACGAACCCCAACCGGAAGCGCTGTCACCACAACGCTGCGGCACAGCACTTCCCACATCCACAGCAACAACGAACCAACAGCGACCAACTACCCGCCAACGCTGGAACCAGAAGCCAACGCCCAACGACGCTGGAAGCAGCCAGCCAGCCACCCAACGACGCTGGAAGCAACCAGCAAGCGGCCCACGACGCTGGAAGCAGCACACAAGTCACCCAGCGACGCTGGAAGCGAGCGGTGCTCGTCCGCTCGTGCGGTCGGCTTGACTTGGGGTTTTTGGGCTTAAACTTGCGGCGGCGGGCAGGCTCTACCACCTGCCCTTTTTCGCCCGACGAAGCCCAAAAAAGGGGCCCCAAGTCAAGCCGACCGCACCTGGGCCCGCTGTAGCGACACCCCCCGGAAACCACCGCAGCGACACCCCCGGAGCCCGCGGCACCAACACCGGGCGACACCCACGGCGGCTAGAACACCCCCCCCAGCACCGAGCAACCCCACACCCCCAACCCGGTAAACGCTTTCCTCTCCAAGCGAGACAAACATGACGCCAAGGCCCAACAGCCCACCCACCGTCATCCTCGCCGGCGCCTCCGGCTACGGCCGCCACTACCTACGCGAACTGCTCCACCTCGAATCCACCGGAAAGATCCACTTCGCCGGCATCTGCGAAATCGCCCCCCTGGACTCCGAAACCCAACGCCTACTGGGCAACCGCCCCTCCACCCCCGACCTCCCCCAGCTCCTCTCCGACACCCACCCGGACATCGGCATCGTCTCCACCCCCCTGCACACCCACCTGCCGCTGGCCCGCCACATCCTCACCTCCGGCGCCCACCTCCTCCTGGAGAAACCCCCGACGCCAACCCTGCGGCAGTGGCAGGAGCTCGTCGACCTCTCGGCCGGCGCAGCCTGCCAGGTCGGCTTCCAAAGCCTGGGCTCCGGCGCAGTGCGACGGCTCGCCGACCTGGTGCGGCGCGGCGAGCTCGGTGAGGTCACCGGGTTCGGCGTGCGCGGGGCGTGGTCGCGCGACGACGCCTACTACGCCCGCGCACCGTGGGCCGGGCGGCGCACGTTGGACGGTGAACCCGTGGTGGACGGCGCCATCACCAACCCCTACGCGCACGCCGTCGTGACGGCGCTGGCCGTGGACGGTGGTGACGACGTGTCGGCGATCGAGCTGGAACTGCTGCGGGCCAACGACATCGAGGCCGACGACACGTCCTGCCTGCGGCTGCGCACCGACCGCGGCACGACCGTCGTCATCGCGGTGACCCTGTGCGCAGACGTCGAGCAGGAGCCCGTGCTCGTCGTCCACGGCAGCCGCGGCCGCGCCGAGCTGCACTACACGCTCGACCGGCTCGTGCTCGACGGCGTCGAGGAGGTGTTCGACCACGTCACGCCGCTGGAGAACCTGCTGGCGCACCTGGCCGACCCCGCGGTGCCGTTGCAGTCGCCGCTGGCGGCGTGCGGCGGCTTCATGCGCGTGCTGGAAGCCGTGCGGACGGCCGCGGAGCCGGTCCCGATCGACCGGAAGTGGTTGCGGCGGAAGGGGAATCGGGTCGTGGTGGACGGTGTCGACGACGCGGTGGTCCGCGCGGCCGACGAGCTGCGGACCTTCGCCGAGCTGGGTGTCCCGTGGTCGGTGCTCGGGCGGGTGGCGGAGTACGGCGTGGAGACCGTCGTGCCACCGGAGGTGGTGGCGCGACCGGCGTTGCACCCGGTCCGGACGCTCGGCGGCGCGGTCGTCACCGGCGAGCACCCCGTCGACCACCCGTGGCACCGGGGGATCGGCCTGGCGCTGCCCGACGTCGACGGCGTGAACCTGTGGGGCGGTCGGAGCTACCGGCGCGACCGGGGGTACGTCGAGGGCGAGCTGGGACAGGTCCGCCAGGCCGCCGACGGCACCGTCCGGTGGTGCGACTCGCTGGGTGCAGTCCTGCTGCGCGAACGCCGGGAGATCCGCAGGCGGGTCGTGCCGGGCGGGTGGGAGCTGACGTGGACCAGCGTGCTGTCCGCCGACGCCGAGGTGGTGCTGAACAGCCCCGCCAGCCTGGGCAGGCGGGGGGCGGGCTACGGCGGCTGGTTCTGGCGGCTGCCGGACGTGGACCCGGCGCTGGTGCGGGTGGTCGCGCCGGACGGCGGCGGCACCGACGAGCTCAACGGCGTCGTCGCCGACTGGCTGGCCGTCGTGGTCGCCGACCCCGTTGCGCCGTGGACGGCGGTGCTGTCCGGACCCCGCGACCCGTGGTTCGTGCGCGTCGCCCAGTACCGCGGCATCGGCTCCGCGCTGTGCTGGGACAGGCCGAGGATCGTCAGGCCCGGCCGGGACCTCGTCGTCGAGGTCGTGATGAGCCTCCACGACGGGGTGGTCACCCCGACCGGTCAGCCCGACGTGCGGTCGAAGCGCAGGTGGGACGTGATGCGGTAGCGGTCGCCGCGGTAGATCGACCTGGTGTACTCGAAGACCCGCTCGTTGGCGTCCCTGGTGGTGCGCTCGAACAGCAGCGCGGGCGCGTACTGGGGGACGCCGAGGAGGGCGGCCTCCTCCGGGTCGGTGACCGTGGGCTCGGTGGTCTGCAACGCGGTCGTGGCGACGATCTCGTACCGGATCCTGAGCAGCTCGTAGAGCGAGCCCGACTCGAAGTCCTCCGGGCCGATGCCGGGGACGAGGTTGTGCGGCAGGATGATCCGCTCGATCGCCATCGGCGCCTTCTCGACGATGCGGACCCGCGCGACGGTCAGGAGCTCGTGGCTGGGGGACACCTCCAGGCGCCGGCCGAGGCGGGCGCCCGCGGCCTCGACCCGGAACTCGACGACCTTGCTGAACCAGGTGCCCTCCGCGGGCGGGACGGTGAAGTCGCCGGGGGTGGTGGGGGTCAGCTCCTGGCTGATCTTGCGGGTGCCGGTGAACGTGCCCCGGCCGTGCTCGCGGACCAGCAGGCCGTCGCGCGCCAGGTCGTCCATGGCCGCGCGCAGGGTGGGGCGGGAGACGCCGAACTCCTCGCTGAGCGCGCGCTCGGAGGGCATGACCTCTCCGGGCTGGCGTTGCTGGATGAGCTCGCGCAGACGCTCTCTTACCTCTGTTCGCCGCACCGCAGGCTCCCTCCCGTTGCGCCCTGTGCATCGTAGCAACTGGTGAGGGTGTTCAGCCGGTTGGAAAGTGACCAGTGGTATTACCTGTTGCCGGTATCCCCTAACCTTGGAACCGCAGGCAGAATATCGGTCTAGACCTCTTGACTTTACCTGTGAGGTAGACCACTTTGCTGATGGGGGATCTGCTGCTGGACCAGTGGTAAACAGCAGCGGATCTACCGGTCGCCGCGGTTCTCCCCGTCCCCACCGAGAGAGCGGACGCTCATGTCGCGATCCAGCAGTACCCGCACCACCACGGCCGCAGCGGCGGCCGTGTCTGCGCTGGCGATGGCCGTGGTGGGCGTCTCCACCGCGTCCGCCGCCCCGGCGCTCACCTCAAGCGATGTCGGCGCCGCGGCGTGCGGCGCGCTGTTCGACGACTTCAACTACGGCTCCTACACCGACAGCGCCCTCCGGTCGCACGGCTGGCAGGTGCGGTCCAACGCGGGCGGTCCCGGTGTCCCCGGTGCCCGCTGGGCCCCGGAGAACGTCACGTTCCCGACGTCGGACGGCGACAAGGTGCTGCAGCTGGCGTCGGCGACGAACGGCACCGGCGCGGGCACGACGCAGACCGAGATCTTCCAAGGGGCCCAGCGGTTCCTGGAGGGCACCTACGCCAGCCGCATCCGGTTCTCCGACGCGCCCTCCGGCGGCGCGGACGGCGACCACGTCAACCAGACGTTCTTCACCATCAGCCCGCTGCGCTACAACAACGACCCGATCTACAGCGAGCTGGACTTCTCCGAGTACCTGCCCAACGGCGGGTGGGGCGAGACCGGCCCGGTCAACTTCCAGACCAGCTGGCACACCTACACCCCCGACCCCTGGTACGCGGAGAACAAGAGCAACGCCCAGCGCCGCAGCATCAACGGCTGGCACACCGTCGTGTCCACGGTCTCCGCCGGGCACGTGAAGTACTACATCGACGGCACGCTGGTCGCCGACCACGACCGCACCGGTCCGTTCGACGTCTACCCGCGCCAGGCGATGACGCTGAACTTCAACCAGTGGTTCATCGACACCGCCGGTCACAGCGGCGGCACGTCCACCTACCTCCAGCAGGTGGACTGGGTCTACTACGCGAAGGACCAGGTGCTCTCGCCCGCGACGGCGGTGGCCAACGCGGCCTCGTTCCGCTCGGGCGGCGTGCGCTTCAAGGACGACCTCGGCAGCGGCAGCTGCACCAGCAGCCCGCCACCCCCGACGAGCCCGACGCAGCCACCGGCCACCGGCTCCTGGGCCGCGGGCACGTTCTACGCGGTCGGCGCGACCACGACCTACGACGGCGTCACCTACCGCTGCCTCCAGCAGCACACCGCCATCGCCGGCTGGGAGCCCACGAACACCCCCGCACTCTGGCAGCGTGCCTGATGGGGCGCGCGAGGACGTTCCAGGTAGCGGGTGCCGCGCTCGCCGCGGCCGTGGTGGTCGTCTCGCTCGCCACCACCGGTGGCGCGCACGGCGCGGCGGCTCCGGCCGCGGCGGCGGGCTGCGGCGTGCTGTTCGACGACTTCGACTACACGTCGCACACCGACGGCGCGCTCGGCTCGCACGGCTGGCAGGTGCGGTCCAACGCGGGCGGGCCCGGTGTTCCGGGCGCGACCTGGGCGCCGGAGAACGTCACGTTCCCGACGGTGGCGGGGGACAAGGTCATGCAGCTGGCCTCGTCGACCGACGGCACCTCGTCGGGCACCAAGCACACCGAGGTGCTGCAAGGGGAGCGCCGGTTCTTCGAGGGCACGTACGCGAGCCGGATCCGGTTCTCCGACGCCCCCGTGAGCGGCCCCGACGGCGACCACGTGAACCAGACGTTCTTCACGATCAGCCCGCTGCGCTACGACAACGACCCGCTCTACAGCGAGCTGGACTTCTCCGAGTACCTGCCCAACGGCGGGTGGGGCGAGACCGGTCCGATCAACTACCAGACCAGCTGGAACACCTACCAGCTGGAACCGTGGGTGTCGAAGAACAAGAACAACAGCCAGCGGTCCAGTGTGGACGGTTGGCACAACGTCGTCGCGACCGTCGCGGACGGGCACGTGAAGTACTACATCGACGGCACGCTGGTCGCCGACCACGACCGCTCCGGGCCGTTCGACGTGTACCCGCGCCAGGCCATGTCGCTGAACTTCAACCAGTGGTTCATCGACCTCGCCGCGCACAACGGCGGCCTCGCCACCTACCTGGAGCAGGCCGACTGGGTCTACTACGCGAAGAACCAGGTGCTCACGCCCGCCGCCGCGGCGGCGAACGCGGCGTCCTACCGGTCCGGCGGCGTGAAGTTCGTGGACAACCTCGTGGGCGACTGCGGCACCCCGCCGACGACCACGACGACCACCACGACCACCACGACGACGACCACCACCACGCCGGGCCAGCCTGTCGGCTGCGCGGGCGTGCCCGCGTGGCAGTGGGGTGACGTCTACCTGGAGAACGCCCGCGTCGCGCACGTCCAGCACCTGTGGCGCGCCCGCTGGTGGACGCAGGGCTCCGAGCCGGGCCTGACCGCCCAGTGGGAGGACCTCGGCCGCTGCTGAGCCTCGGCGGGTGCGGTCGCAGGAGACCGCACCCGCCGGGTTTCCGCGCGGTCGGCGCGCACGCGTCTGCCGTCCGTTCACCCGGCACCACTAGGTTGGTCGCGTGGTGACCATCGAGGACGTGCGGGCCGCTGCCGACCGGATCGCGGGGCGGGTGGTGCGCACTCCGCTGCTGGAGGTCGAGCGGCTGTCCGACGAGCTGGGCTCGCGGGTGTTCGCGAAGGCGGAGAACCTCCAGCACGCGGGCAGCTTCAAGATCCGGGGCGTGCTGAACGCCTTGCTGCGCAAGAAGGAACGCGGCCTGCTGCCCACCGGGGTGGTGACGTTCTCCGCGGGCAACCACGCGGCGGCGACCGCGTGCGCCGGGCAGCTGCTCGGTGTCCGGGTGGTCGTCTGCATGCCTCCGGGAGCGGTCCCGGCCAAGGTCGACGCGGTCCGCCGGTACGGCGGTGAGATCGCGTTCACGCCGAACCTGCTGATCGACGCCGAGGCGCTGTCCACCGAGCGCGGCTACCCCCTGCTGCACCCGTTCGACGACCTCGACGTGATCGCGGGCCAGGGCACGGTGGGCCTGGAGCTGGTCGAGGCCGGTCCGCCACCGGACCTCGTGCTCGTGCCGGTCGGCGGCGGCGGGCTGATCAGCGGAGTGGCGGCGGCCGTGAAAGCGCTCGCGCCGCAGGCCGCCGTGATCGGCGTCGAGCCGGTCACCGCCCCCGCGATGAGCCACGCCCTGCGGATGGGCGGCGCCGCGCCGCTGCCGATCCGACCGGTGTCCCTGGCCGACGGGCTGGCCGCGCCGTTCGCGGGGATCAAGACGTTCGCGCACGTCAAGGAGTACGTCGACGAGGTCGTCGAGGTCACCGAGGACGCCATCCGCGACGCCTGGTGGAGCGTGGTCGACGCGACCAAGCTGCTGGTCGAGCCGTCCGCCGTCGTCGGTCTCGCCGCCGTCCGCTCCGGCCTGGTCACCCCACCCGCCGGTGGTGTCACCGTGCTCGTGCTGTCCGGCGGCAACACCGGTCTGGCCGCACTCGCCGGCTCGGTCTGAGCCCGCGGTACGTCACCCCGCCGCGTCGATTTCCACCGGCCCGCGTTTTTCCGACCGGAACCCCGTCGATTTCCCCGCGCCCCGACCGAAAACGCCACCCGGCTGACCGGTGGAAAATGGCGTAGGGTCGGCCAGGCCAGATTTCAGCTGGTCAACAGTCGTGCGATCGGTTTCTCAGTCGTGCGCGAAAAGGGGATTCAGGTGGACCTGCTCACACTCGGAGTGATCTCTCGGTCGAGCAAGGAGAATGAACGCCGACTGCCGATCCACCCGTCGCACTTCGACCGGATGGACGCCGACCTGCTGGCCGTGACCTACCTCGAGCACGGTTACGGCGAACGCTTCGGCGTCTCCGACGAACGCCTCGCCTCGCAGGTCGCGGGCCTGCGCACCCGCGCGGAGCTCATCGCCGAATGCGACGTCGTCCTGCTCGCCAAGCCCCTGCCCGGTGACGTGGCCGGCCTGCGTGACGGCCAGGTGCTGTGGGGCTGGCCGCACTGCGTCCAGGACGAGAAGCTCACCCAGTCCGCCATCGACCGCAGGCTGACCGTCATCGCGTTCGAGGCGATGAACCACTGGACCAGCGACGGCTCGTTCGGCCTGCACGTCTTCCACAAGAACAACGAGCTCGCCGGCTACTGCTCCGTCCTGCACGCGCTGGAGCAGGTCGGCTCCACCGGCGACTACGGCAGGCGCATGCGCGCCGTCGTCATCGGCTTCGGCGCCACCGCCCGCGGCGCCGTCACGGCGCTCAACGCCCTCGGCGTCCACGACGTCCACGTCCTCACCAACCGCGACGTCGCCGCCGTCAGCTCCCCCATCCCGTCCTCCGTCATGGTCCAGTTCGACCACGACGACGAAGACCCCCGCCGCAGCCACGCCGACACCGAGGACGGTCGCGTCCCGCTCGCCGAGTTCCTCGCGGGCCACGACATCATCGTCAACTGCGTCCTCCAGGACACCGCCGCCCCGCTCACGTTCCTCATCGACGCCGACCTCCCCACCCTCCCGCCCGGCACCCTCATCGTCGACGTCTCCTGCGACGAGGGCATGGGCTTCAGCTGGGCCCGCCCCACCACCTTCGCCGCCCCCACCTTCGTGGTCGGCGACAACATCACCTACTACGCCGTCGACCACAGCCCTTCCCACCTGTGGAACTCCGCCACCTGGGAAATCAGCGAGGCTCTACTACCCCACATCCGCACCGTCCTCTCCGGCCACCCCACCTGGGAAAAAGACGAAACCATCCGCCGCGCCATCGAAATCGCCAACGGCACCATCCGCAACCCAGCCATCCTCGCTTTCCAAAACCGCCCCGCCGAATACCCCCACTAACCAAACGCAAAGCCGCCACCCCACACCCGGCGCAAAGCTCCCGCCCGTTTTGTCCGACGCGCAGCGAGGATGCCCTGTCCAACGGCGGAGCCGAGGATCCGCAGTTGGGCGCAGCCCGCCAGCGCGCATCCGGCGCGGAGCGCCTGGGGCCTTGTCGGCGCCAGCCGATGCCTGTGTCAGGCGCAGCCTGATGTCTGGCGAAGCCAGATCCCCTCCCGCCCCCGATACACAGCGCCCTCCTGCCCCACCCCTGTTTGTCAAGACAGCTTCATCGTCTTGATAAACAGGGGTGGGGCATTGAGACAATCGCGCGCCGGGGGCAGGGCTTCACCAGGGGCTGGAGGGACGAAAACCGGCTTCCCCAGGGGAGCACAACGCACCGGGCCCAGGCCCCCGGGCGGGGTCGAGAGCCCGACCCCGCCAACACACAACGCCCAACCTCACGCCATCACTCCGCCGGCAACCCCCAAGTCCCAGGCGGCGGACTAGGCGACCGAGTAGCCGTCACATCCGTGGTCGCCTTCGCCCCACCGATGAACTTCACCAGCGAACCCCCGTGCTCCACCCTCCCCGGGAACGGGTCCCCCGCCGTCCTCCGCACCAGCTGCTCGATCGGCAGCTCCACCGCCGACCCCAGGATCACCAGGTTGCCGAACCTCCGCCCCCGCAGGATCCCCGGCTCCGCGATCACCGCCACGTGTTCGAACACCGCCCGCACCGTCGCCGCTTGGGCCCGTGCGTAGACCAACCCGTTCCCGTCCCCGATGTTCGACGCGTAGACCCCGCTCGCCACCATCGTCCGGGCGGCTTCCCGGACGTACTCGACCGACGTCAGGTGGGCTGGTGTCCGCGCCCCGGAGAACACGTCCGACACCACGAGGTCGAAGGTGTCGGTCGGGGCTCGTGACATCACTTCGCGCGCGTCGCCGTTGCGCATGCGGATCCGGGCGTTCTTGTCCGTCGGCAGTGCCCGCCGCAGCAGTTCGATCAGCGCGCCGTCGATCTCCACCACCTGCTGCGTGGATCGCGGTCGGGTCGCCGCGATGTAGCGCGGCAGGGTGAACCCGCCGCCGCCGAGGTGCAGTGCGCGGATCGGTCTGCCGGTGGGGGCGAGCAGGTCCACGAGGTGGGCGAGGCGTTGGACGTACTCGAACTCGAGGTGGGTCGGGTCGTCCAGGTCCACGTGGGACTGGGCGGTGCCGTTGAGGCGCAGGAGCCAGGCGTTGGGGCGGTCGGGGTCCGGCGACAGTTCGGCCGTGCCGGAGTCGACCTGCTCGCTCACCGTCTGGGGTGTGTTCCTGCCGCGTGCCACGCCCACCAGTATCCGCCATCCCCGGAGGTGGACCTGACGACCGGCTTGCCCGAACACCCCTGGATCGGCTGCCCGTACCCCCTAATAGGAGACCGGGTCGAGCCGGAACGGGTGCGCGCTGTCACGATACGGGGCAGCACACGCTCAACCCTGGAGGAACCCCGTGCAGATCGCGGCGAACATCTTGGTCGGCCTGGTGGCGATCATCCACTTCTACATCCTCGTGCTGGAGATGTTCCTCTGGGACAAGCCGCGCGGCATGAAGGCGTTCGGCTTCACCGAGGAGTACGCGAAGGAGACCAAGGCGCTCGGCGCCAACCAGGGCCTCTACAACGGCTTCCTGGGCGCGGGCCTGCTGTACTCGCTGGTCGTCGACGGGCAGCCGTCGTTCCAGTTCGCCGTGTTCTTCCTGGTGTGCGTGATCGTGGCGGGCATCTACGGCGCGCTGACCGCGAGCAAGCGGATCATCTTCGTGCAGACCCTGCCCGCGACGGTCGCGCTGATCGCGGTGCTGGTCACTCACTGAGGCCTGCGCCACGGCCCCTTGTCCGGGTGGTACCCGGTGTAGATGTCGCCGGACAGCCTCGCCACCGGTCGCCTCCGCCTGCGCGGGGCGACCGGTTCGGGCTCCAGGTCCGGTTCGGGCTCGGGTTCCGGTTCCGGTTCCTCCACAGTGGACACGGGCTCCCGCGAGGCCACGATCGCGGCCAGCACCGTGGTCACCGGCACCGCGGCGACCAGACCGATGCTGCCGACCAGCGTCCGCACGATCTCCTGGGCGACCTGCTGCGCGGTGAAGATCTCGCCGAGCCCGCGCCCGGACAGCGCGAACGCCAGCAGCACCGGCAGCGCGGCACCCGCGTACGCCATGACCAGCGTGTTCACCACCGACGACAGGTGGTCGCGGCCGATCCGCAGGCCCGCGATGTACAGCTCGCGGGTGGTCAGCGACGGGTTCGCCCTCCGCAGCTCCCACACCGCGCTGGTCTGGGTGACCGTCACGTCGTCCAGCACGCCGAGCGCGCCGATCAGCGCCGCGGCCAGCAGCAGTCCCCGCGTGTCGATGCCGTGGCCGAGCAGCGCGATGACGTTCGCCGTCTCCTCGTCCAGCCCGGTGAGCTTCGCGAACGCCGAGAACAGGGCGCCGAGCGTGCCGATGACGACCAGGCTGACGAGGGTGCCGAGCACCGCCGTGGACGTCCGCGCGGTCAGCCCGTGCGTGAGGTACAGCACGATGAACATGATCAGTCCGGCGCCCACCACGGCCACGGTCAGCGGGTTCTCGCCCGCCAGGATCGCGGGCAGCACGAACATGATCAGCACCACGAAGCTGAGGACCAGCGCGCCCAGCGCGGCCAGCCCCTGCTTGCGGCCCAGGACCAGCACGGCCAGCACGAACAGCACCGCGAGCAGCGTCAGCGGCAGTCCGCGCTGGAAGTCGACTACCTGGTAGGACTGCGGGTTCTTCGGGTCGGCGCCGGAGTAGGCCAGCACCACCGCGTCGCCCGCGGTGAACTTCGGCGTGGCGGGCTCGTCGGGCACCGGGAGCGTCAGCGTCGTGCCCGCGGCGTTGCCGTCGGTGGTCTTCACCGTCACCAGGAAGCAGTTGCCCGTGCCCGCCTGCCCGCCGCACGACCCCTGCACCACACCGGTCACGTCGGCCTTGACCGGCGTCTGGTGCAGACCGAGCTGCGCGCCGGTCTTCTGGTCGTGGCCGAACGGGTACAGCACCAGTGCGCCCACCACGGTGGCCAGCACCAGCGGCAGCAGCAGGACCAGCAGCAGCTTGCGGACCTGTCTGGACGCCGGTTCCGCCGGACCGTGCCCATGGCCGTGGCCGTGCCCCGTGCTCGGCTGGGCTCGACGGCGGCGTCGTCCGGTCGGCAGCTTGTCCTCCACGGCGCCCATCATTCACGACCGGCTAGGGGGGACCGCTACGCGGACGGTCGACGGGTCAGGGGTTCTGCTGAACGGGTGCACCGGGCCACACTCGGTGACGTGACGAGCACACGGTGGACACCCGACCACGGACTCGACTACGAGCCGGTGCCCTACCGGCCCGCGCGCCTCCCGCTTGAGGAGTCGCTGCGCACGGCGGCCTGGCTCCGGGAGCGCATGGACGAACGCCGAACCGTGCGGATGTTCTCCAGGGAAGCCGTGCCGGAACAGCTCGTGCTCGACGCCATCGCGGTCGCCTCGACCGCGCCGAGCGGCGCCCACCAGCAGCCGTGGACGTTCGTCGTGGTCAAGGACAAGGAGGTCCGGGCGCGCATCCGCGAGGCGGCCGAGGCCGAGGAGCGGATCTCCTACCAGGGCAGGCTGGGCGAGCAGTGGCTCGACGCCCTCCGTCCACTCGGGACGGACGACTACAAGCCGCACCTGACCGACGCCCCCTACCTGGTCGTGGTGTTCGAGCAGCGGTTCTACCTGGAGGCCGACGGCAGCACCCGCAAGCACTACTACGTGGACGAGTCGGTCGGCATCGCCGTCGGGATGCTGCTGACCGCACTGCACCTGTCGGGGCTGTCGGCGTTGACGCACACGCCGTCGCCGATGAGGTTCCTGGCCGAGGTGCTGAAGCGGCCGCGCAACGAGAAGGCGTTCGCGGTGATCCCGATCGGCTACCCGGCGGACGACTGCGTCGTGCCGAACCTGGTCCGCAAGTCGATGGACCAGGTGATCGTCACCATCTAGTGTCCTGAGTCTTTAGTTCGTGTGCAGGCGTAGGGTTCGGTGGCATGCCGAACCCGAAACTGCCCGAGTTGGTGCTCTCCGACGATGAGGC
>NZ_PVTF01000020.1 GCF_003002815.1 Umezawaea tangerina
GAGAGAGAGAGAGAGAGAGAGAGAGAGAGAGAGAGAGAGAGAGAGAGAGAGAGAGAGAGAGAGAGAGAGAGAGAACCCCATGCGATGCAACAGATACGACACCCCGCGCAGGGTGTAGCGGGTATGGAACATCCGGGCGATCAGATCCGAGACCCGTGCCAGCGTCCAGCGTTGGTCCTCGTCGTAACCGTGCGCGGCGGGGTCCTGCTCCAACGCTTGGGCCAACCGATTCAGACGGGTGTCGTCCAAGCGGCAGGATGACCCGCCGGCACCTTTCGACGCCAGCGCCGCCGTGCCACCGGCCCGCCATCGACGGCGCCAGACATAGACCGCGTTGGTCGACACCCGCAACCGCCGGGCGAT
This sequence comes from Umezawaea tangerina, assembly GCF_003002815.1. Lineage (GTDB taxonomy): Bacteria > Actinomycetota > Actinomycetes > Mycobacteriales > Pseudonocardiaceae > Umezawaea > Umezawaea tangerina. The sequence goes on from NZ_PVTF01000020.1 coordinate 364, forward strand.
CTCCGCGACGGGCACATCCCGGACGAACAGGTCGGCCGCCTGTAATCGCACCGCTTCACGTCTGGCTCTGCCCTGCTCGGACAGGCCACCTCCATCCGCGTATCTCATGACTCGGGGATACCCACTCCTGGGGCATGGTCATCAAGAACACGCCGTGGACAGCACGATCAACCCTGGCCATTCAAGATCTGTAGCACTGTTCACAAAATTCATTCGGGTGGTTCGCCGATGTTGTGGAGTCAAAAGTCTACCCGCGCAGACAGTCACCATGAAGACCATGACCACGAGAATTTTCATTGACAACGCAATTGCGCTTCTGGCGAGTAAGCCTGCGGAACCGAGCAGGTGAAGAGCGCGGTAAGCAGTACAAGTTCTGCCACGAATCCTTCTAGTAGCTTTACTGCTGAGGACGACCAGCCCCACTGGAGTCAGTTAAATGTCGCATAGGCGGCTTTACGCTTTCCGAGAAAGCTCAGGCAGCTTGGCGAATAGAAGTGCGTGACACAGGCAGGTCCTGCAGCAATGATTTCATCACAGTTGGTATCGGGTGCGATCGAATACGGCCGTGCGGATGTCGTTCAAGAACGAGTACTTCGAAAACTGGGATCAAACTCGACCAGGGGTTAATACGGCTTGATGGACTATTCCGTGATGGATCTCGTGGTCGACTGTAAAGTCATTAATCAACTATCTCTATCCGGTTGATAGAGGGCGCTTAAATACCTATTTAGGCCCAATTGGTCGAAATCGATTTTAGCTCTAGCGATATCGGGATCGTCGCCGCGTAGCACCTTGCGATATTCCTTCACTGCTGCGGTTATGCCAGGAAATACACTTTCCGGCGGAGGTGTGTTGTGATGTCCGCAGAGTCCATCTAAAATCATTCCGACACGTTGCCGCCAGGCTGGGTCGACACAAAATTTGATTCCAATCTTATCTGGAATATTCATGCAATCTCTAGTAGCTGGGCAGTTATTTATAGGCAATCGCCAATCGATGGACCCATAGCATCCGAGATGCGTCCCGAAAGCCGCCTGCATCATGACATGTTCAGTGATCGACAGCTGCTCCCGCAAGATGATTCGGTTGTCAACTTGACTAGCATCGTGGTGCTGAGGGCCATCTTGAAACGTTACCGAGAACCAGTCGTAACCATCTGGTCGCTCGATCGAACATACGGCAGGAACGAGATCAGGCAAAAGTAACAATGGGGACAGCAGGGCGCGGTCAAATTGTTCGTTAACGATCTCCAGGTTGACGATTGAGGTTCGAAGGAGATCGATCTCCGCCACCATGTCATCCGCAATTAGTATAGTGCCGCCTTTCATTGAGGCAGACATTTGCGAAAAAAACTCTTCAGTGTGCGTAAGTGATCTTCGGACGGTCTCTACAGTTTCTTCTAGCATTAACCCAATCGAAGGAAGGCCGATCTGTCCTAGGTAGGAATTAACATTTCCGAGGGATGGCCTCTGCTTCCAGAATCTCTCATAGTCGCGGAATATTTGCCATATAAATCGACCTGTTGTTACATTTCGCTTTTCGAGATCACGTCTAATGCTCATGAAACTTTCAGCTAGACCAGGATTCGGTGCGGGAAGAACGCGGTGATCATAGAAACAAGCGATAAATAAGAGTGGAAGAACTCCAGCAATATCTTCACGCTTGATGGAATCAATGCTGCTCGACTGCCTGCTGGCCAGCACCCACAAGGGCCAGGTGTAGAGCAAATAGTCAGCTGTCTTAGGGACTACTTGCATGTCAAAATCGTCTGATTCCAAGATCGCGGCGCACCATGCTAGCGCCTCATAAACCGCCTGCAATCCAATAGGCAGTCGAAATTCGAAGTTGGATCCCGACAACTCGACGTGAAGTCCATCAAGTTCCAGTCGCACTGCTGAGACGGGAAGCGGGTTCGCTACACCAGCGCTGTACCAGTTGGGGGGCCATGCCTCCCAGAGTGTTTTGAACATTGCCAATTTATCACAAAATGGTTTCGTGTCGTATTTGCCCTTCGGCGAATCTATCAGTGTCTGTTTAAGTAAATTAAAACAATTGCGTCGAAAATACGATAACATCACCCCTGTGGGAGTGCCACTGAATTGGAGATAATGAACCCACTCATGACGGAAAACGTCATTTTGACCAATGCTGCGACCCGGCGTATTCTCTAGGGCTTCATTGGTCAACCTTATTACCTGATCTGCACATCGTGTATCGGCAAGAATTTTCAGCATAGAGCGGTCGATATTCAACTGAACTCTTACCTCCCTACGTATAACTGCTGGTCAGCAAGTCTACCTTCAAGCACGGGCACCTGAGTCGCTTGCGTGTGATCTAGGACCAATTTCACGACCTCGGCGTACACGTTGCCCAGAGAGACCGAGATGGAGCCTGATTTTCGGTATTCAGCCAGAACCTCTAGAAGGTGATAAGTGAATACGCCATGTTTTAGAGCGCTGTCCTCCAATGCGACTTGATTCGGCCCGCACGCCATTAGTACTGAAACGCCCTCTCCGACGTCGTGGAGACTTCCATTATCTGCGGTGACCGCTGCGTTCAGCCAAACATCAGAAATAGCTTGAATTTTTGTAAAGTTTGGCCCGTCCATTCCTCGTGAACGAAATTTTGAATCGAACGTACGACTACTGCCCGCGAGACAGCAGTCAAAAATAAAGGTAACATTTCCCGCGCTAATTCTTTTGAGAATTATTGGCAGCTCATTGCTGAGTGAGATACTTGTTGCATACAAATGATCCATGTCTGCGTCAGACGGAAGCAAGTAGGCTTCCGTGCCATTTCTGATGTCAGCGCCAACTGGCAGTTCGCGAGCCCCATGGCCAGCGAAGAAGGCGACGATATTATCCTCTTCGTTTGCCGTCTTTAACCAATCACCCATCGCGTCGCGTATAGTCGACGTAGTTGCTTGATCGTCAATGAGAAGCAGTGATTCTACGGATGTTGATGCACGTCCCTGAGTTAATTCGTCATAGAACACCCGTGCATCATTTGCCGCCCACGACAGGTTTGGTATCGCGATCGATTGGTACTTATCGATACCAACGGACAGCACATAAGACTTTGACATATTTGATCACCAATCTTGTGTCCAGAATTCATCATACACTGCTAACGCAACAGCCACACCGGACTCTTGGAGTCCTGTATACATAAGTGGCTTGGATGGCGAGCTTCCAAGTAGGTCAGGCAACATTCGCTTCAGTATCCGCCTGGCCAGAATCTTGCTCTCGTGATCGGCGGCGGTTTGCGCTAATTTAAGGATAACGACAATCAGTTCCAGTCGCGCCTGTGGTGCGCTATACCGATTATTGAAAGCGCGATACTGTTCGGTGGGATCAAAAAATATGGACCCGTGATAGTTTGCATCCAGTTCGAGCATCCGCTCCCAAGTCAAAAAGACGGTGAGACAATCGAATCCGGGCCGATCACCGAAGCGACTGTAGGCTACATTCGCTATTCCTCGCAATGCTGCCGTAAGCTCTGAGGGCGCTTCCAACGCTATGCCTCCACGTGGGCATTGTCCTCTAACGTTTTCGACGCATTGTCCATCGCCAGGTTCGGCGGATAATTTTCCATCAGGAGGTCTCCTCGGGCCGGTCGGGTTGCCGTTATTGGTCATCGCGTGCGAAGCGTTCTATGCTTCTAACCCTTCGCAGGCAACAAGCTACAGTTCCTATTCTATCCGAGGGCACGTTTGTGGACCGTCGCCGCTGCCAAGGTTGACCTGTCCACAACCGCGGCAGCCGAGTGTCTAACCCAGCCAGCTTGCCGTTCGCCCTCGTCCCTTCCGTCCCATCTGTGCAGTTTTCGCATCAGTAAGACAGCCGAGACCTGCATCGAGTCCGCGTTTGCCGACGCTTACAGTGCTGTTGGAGACCTCGAGGCGTTCGTTCAGGCCGGTCGGGTGGACGCGATCACGCCCGACTCGGTTCGCCGTGACCTGTGGAAGGCGGCCTGATGGCGGGCAAGAAGAGCGGACGTCGTCGGTTCGGCCTGGTGCGCAAGCTGCCGTCCGGACGTTTCCAAGCGATGTACACCGGGCCGGACGGCAAGCGGCATCCGGCACCGGAGACGTTCGCTACCGAGCGGGACGCGGACCGGTGGTTGGTTCACGTCGAGAGCGCCATTGCGCGCCGTGAGTGGACTGATCCGGAGCGGGCGAAGATCAGGCTTCAGGACTACGCGGAGTCGTGGATCTCCGAGCGGCCGAAGCTGCGTCCGCGCACGGTCCAGCTCTACGGCTGGTTGCTGAAGAAGTACATTGCGCCGCACCTCGGCAATGTCCAGCTCGGTAACCTGGATACCCCGATGATCCGGAAGTGGCGTGCTGACCTGCTTCGCGCGGGCGTCTCGGAGACGATGGCGGCGAAAGCTTATCGGCTCCTCCGCGCGGTGTTGATGACCGCGACAAATGAGGACCGGATCATTCTGCGGAACCCGTGTCAGGTGGCGGGTGCCGGTGCCGAGAGCCCGGATGAGCGGCCAGTGCTGACCGTTTCCCAGGTCTTCGACCTGGCCTCTCGGATGTCCGAGCCTCGCTATCGGACGTTTGTGCTGCTTGCCGCGTTCTGCACGCTGCGATGGGGTGAGATCACCGGACTTCGGCGAATGGACGTCGCACCCGATGGGAGTTGGGTTCAGGTCGCCGGGGCGTTCGTCGAGCTGCCTGGTCGGGAGTTGGTCTGGGGGCCGCCGAAGTCGCGTGCCGGGCGGCGGAAGGTGACAGTGCCGGTCAGGATTCGTGCCGACCTCCTCGCGCACCTGGAGGAGTTCACCCAGTCGGGGGCGGATGCCTGGGTGTTCACAGGCAAGCGCGGCAATCCGCTTCGGCGGGGTGACTTCAACCCGAGGACAGGGTGGAAGAAGGCGGTGGCCGCTGTTGGTGTTCCGCATCTGCACTTCCACGACCTGCGGCACACGGGCAACACGCTTGCCGCGCGGACCAAGGCCAGCACCAAAGACCTGATGGCGCGAATGGGGCACGACAGCCCGCGAGCGGCGTTGATCTACCAGCACGCGACCAGCGAGGCGGACAGGGAGATGGCGGCCGGGCTGGACGGGCTGATCGCCAGGGAGCGTGTGCCTGGGGGAGAGGAGGCCAACAAGGTGGCAGCGTGGCGGGCGCTGAGTGAGGAACAGCGGGAAGCGGTTCGGCAACTCGCGGTGGCCATGCCCGAGCGGTCGGGCCGCTCGTAGTGGATGACGACGAGGGCGAGGCGGGGGCGCTGGTCCCGGCTGGCTAGTGCACGTGGAGTGCACGGCGCGGTTCTGCCCACGGTATGACGAAGGCCTAGGGGAACCGGAAATCGGCTCTTACCTGGGCCTTCGTCGTTGAGCGGGTGACGGGAATCGAACCCGCCTCTACAGCTTGGGAAGCTGTCGTTCTACCAATGAACTACACCCGCGTGCACTGCGGGACCGATCATACACAGAGCGGGGTCGGGGTGCGCGGGGGTCGGGGGTGGTTAGGCTGTGGCTGTGTTGCTGAGTGATCGTGATCTGCGCAAAGAGGTCGAGTCCGGTCGGTTGCTGCTGGACCCGTTCGACGGGGAGATGGTGCAGCCGTCGAGCATCGACGTGCGGTTGGACCGGTTCTTCCGGGTCTTCAACAACACCAAGTACACGCACATCGACCCGATGATGCAGCAGGACGACCTGACGTCGCTGGTGGAGACGGCGGCGGACGAGCCGTTCGTGTTGCACCCCGGTGAGTTCGTGCTGGGGTCGACGTTCGAGAAGGTGACGTTGCCGGACGACCTGGCTGGGCGGTTGGAGGGCAAGTCGTCGTTGGGGCGGTTGGGGTTGTTGACGCACTCGACGGCGGGCTTCATCGACCCCGGGTTCTCGGGGCACATCACGTTGGAGCTGTCGAACGTGGCGAACCTGCCGATCACGCTGTGGCCGGGGATGAAGATCGGGCAGTTGTGCCTGTTCCAGCTGAGCAGCGCGGCGGAGTTCCCGTACGGGTCGAAGCAAGCGGGGTCGCGGTACCAGGGGCAGCGGGGGCCGACGCCGTCGCGGGCCTACCTGAACTTCCACCGGACTGACACGAACCGCTGACCGGCACGACCACCGACCGGTACGAACCACCGAGCAGCCCGAACCGCTGACCGGCGCGAACCGGCGACAACCCCGCTAGAGGTTGAAGCCGTAGCGGGACAGGACGCGTTCGCGCATCGCGGGGTCGTTGCGGGGCACGGGTTCGAGGAAGATCTCGTCGAGGTCGGGGAACTCGGCGCGCAGTTCGCCGTCGATGCGGACGCAGGCGCGTTCCAGGTCGGCGGCGCCGAGCGCGTCGTCGAAGTCGAGGCGGGCGCACAGGAGCACGCGGTCGGTGCCGGTGAGCATGCTGAGCAGGTCGACGACGGCCTCGACCTCGGGCGCCTCGCGCAGCCGCTGGCCGATCGCCCTGATCATGACGGGGTCGGCCTGGCGGCCGATGAGCAGGCCGCGGTTGGTGCGCGCGAGGGAGTAGGCGACGGCCGCGAGGAGCACGCCGATGGCCAGCGACGCGATGCCGTCCCACACCGACGAGCCGGTGAGCTGGTGCAGGCCGACACCGGCGAACGCGATCAGCAGACCGGTCAGCGCCGCCGAGTCCTCCAGGAACACCGTCTTCACGGTCGGGTCGTCGGACATCCGCAGGTACTCGACGATCGAGCGGTCCTGCGCCTTGGACTCGCGGCGGACCTGGCGGACCGCCTGCGCCCACGACACGGACTCCATGGCGAACGCGAGCGCCAGCACGATGTAGCCGACCAGCGGCCGGGTCTGCTCCTCGGCTTCGCCGAACACCGTCCGGAAACCCTCGTAGAACGCGAACATCGCGCCCGACGCGAAGATCGACACGGCGGCGAGCAGCGACCAGAAGTACCGCTCCTTGCCGTAGCCGAACGGGTGCTTGCGGTCCGCGGGCTTGTCCGAGCGGCGCAGGGCCGTCAGCAGCAGGGCCTCGGTGAACGTGTCGGCGACCGAGTGCGCGGCCTCCGACAGGATCGCCGCGGACCCGGTGATGATGCCCGCGACGGCCTTCATCACGGCGATGGCCAGGTTCACGACGAGGGCCAGCACCACGGTGAGCTTGCTCTCGCTGCCCTGATCTGCCGCTTCCTCGCTCATGGTGCTGACCCTATTGCGGCTCGCCGCCGGCCGCCCATTGGTGCGTCCGGGTGAGATCCGGCCCGTTGTGCAACAAACGGGACGTTTCCGGAGTCCTTACAAGTGGGATCTCGACAGCAGGTGCAGACCAAGGGGTGGCGGAGCCGCCCGCGTCCACTTAGGACGCGGGCGGCTCCGCCGGTTTCCCGGCCCGGCGACTTTGTGTCGAAAATCCCGCGCGCACGTGACCTGCGCGGTTAGCCTGCGCCATGGGATTCTTGGTGCAGGTGCTGTTGACGGCGGTGGCGGTGTGGGTGTCCACCGTGATCCCCGGCATCGATCTGGGTGAGGCGTCCACTCCGGCGAAGATCGGCACGCTGGTGCTGGTGGCCCTCGTCTTCGGCCTGATCAACGCGATCATCAAGCCGGTGGTGAAGCTGCTCGGCTGCGTCTTCTACCTCATCACCCTCGGCCTGTTCGGCCTGGTCGTGAACGGCCTGCTGTTCTGGCTCGCGGGCACCATCTCCGAGTCGGTCGGCCTGCCGTTCGAGGTCACCGGCTTCTGGCCCGCGTTCTGGGGCGCGATCATCGTCGCCATCACCGGCTGGGTGCTGAACATCGTCTACGAGAAGATCACCGACGAGGACTGAGCTCATCACGAACGTACGCATCACGAACGTACGTACAGCTCATCACGTTGTCACGAGGAGTGATAACACTTCGCCGAACGCTAGGCCGTCGATATAGTGAATCCGAGTGTTGCTCCGTTCAACCGAGAACGGAGCAACACTCGGGGTAGTCATCCGGTGACCGAAGGCGGTCCAGGCCTCTTGTCACCAGTGCCTACCACTCCTGTTGGAGTCAACTTCCGCTAGCAGCTCTGTCCAACCAGATGCGGAAGCCCAGCACCAGCAGTCCGGCTGCTGCCACGTGCGGCGCCGGACTGCTGCTCAGGAGGGTCATTACCTCCAGGATGATCACAATCGCGCTCACTGCGGCCACTTGTTGTCTGTCGGGCCCCTGTGGCGATATCGATTGCGCGGAGGAATCCACCATCTCTCACCCCCTCTCCCGAGTCGGCGGTGGCATCCGCCCGTGGTCGGAGCGGATGGGTTCGACGGCGCGGTGTTCATGTGGCACCGGCCAAGGCAGGGGTGAGTCGCAGGTGCTCCCGCAGGGCCGCGATGTCATCGTGATCCTTGGAACGGCCGAGCAGTTCCTTGTAGCGAAGAACCTCGTCCAGTTGGGCGAACCTGAGGTTGTCGACGAGCTTCGCACCGTCGATCAGCGCGTCGGTGTCGAAGTCGGCGGAGATCCACTGCTGTGAAAACTGGATCCGCCCGCCGTGGAACTGCCAGACGACGTCGCCGGTCTCGGTGCCGGTCGCCTTCGCGCCGCCCGACGAAGTGACCTTCTCCCAGGCACTTCCTCTCGCGAGCACGTCCAAGTCCTGGATGTCGTCGCGCAGATCCTGTACGAACAGGGGGGCGCTACCGAAGATCACGAAGTGGTCGGGGTCGAGGTCCAATTCCCTGACCAGTTCCAACAAGCGGTCACCCTCCCGCCTTGCTGGTCCTGGTTGGCCCTTCATACCGGCTCCCGCCTCGTCGTGGATGGCTTAGATGATCGAAGTCTGGCTGCCCGAAGCGATTTCCCCGAGCGCTTCCCTGTTCCAGATCTCGATGGTCTGCCTGCCGGTGTAGATGATCTCCGCGTCCCGGAGCCTCCGCATGATCTTCTTGATCGAATCGTGCGAGGCAGCGGCCAGTGATGCCAGGTCGCGCTGGTTGAAGCGGAGAACTTGCTTGCCGTCCACCTGTTCGCCGAGATCGAGGTCGAGCAGTTCGAGTAGGACGTTGGCGAGCTTCCGCTCGATCGCCCAGTCGGAGCCGACGAACTTGCTCGTGGCCTCATCCAGCCGTCCGTCCGCCGCCACCAGTTGGGCGTGCATGGCACGGGGGAACAGGTAGAGGAAGTTCAACCACTGCTGGCCGGGGATGCGCAGGGCGAGCACCTCGTCGTAGGCGACGATGCTGGCCGACCGCGGTTTGCCGCGGAGGAAGGCCATCTCGCCGATGATGTCGCCGGGCTTGCGGATGGCCACGATCCGAGGCGGCCTGCCTGCGACGACCTTCACGTGGCCCTTCTTGATGAGGAGGACCTCGTCGGTTTCCTCGTGCTCGTGGAAGAAGATCTGCTCCGGCGAGCGCGGTGCCAGGAGTTTCCCCACATGGTCGAGGTAGCGGATCTCGTGCTCTTCGAGGACGGGCCAGGCGGCATCGACGCGCGCATCCTCTTTGAGGACGGGCCAGGCGCTCTCGGCCTGCGTGTCGGACTGTGTATCGCCCATGAGAGCAAAGTGTACTTCTACCCTTAGTCGCGTGCAATCCGTCCTGTAGTGAGGTGTCTCCTCCTTCCGCAATGAGGCGGATTCGACACCAGGTGATAGGTGTGCAACTACCACAAGAAAAGTGCCCCCGATCCATGGATCGGGGGCACCAAGTGCTGAACATCGTCTACGAGAAGATCACCGACGAGGACTGAGCCTCCTCGGCTCCGGTGGCGCGGAACCCGCCGGAACCGAGGTGCCGGTCAGGGTTCGACGCCCTCGGCCGGGACGGTGGCCGAGGTGAAGGCGGAGAACTCGATGGCCGTGCCCGCGGGCAGGCCCTCGTAGTAGTCGGTGCCGGGCTTGGCCAGCACCATGCGGTTGCCGATGAACCGGCCGGTGGTCGGGTCGATGATGATGTCGTCGCGGAGGTGCTCGGTGGTCACGCCCAGCGCCACACCGGTCTGCCCGGCGAGGTTGGCGGCGTTCTCGGTGGTCTTCAGCCCCGGCAGTCGGATCAGGGCCTGGTAGAGCGCGGCCCGCAGGGCGGGAGGGGCCTCGGGTGTGCTCAGGACCGACACGGCGAGGGACAGGGCCTGCGGGGCGTCGGCCTTGGCCGCCGACCACAGCTCGCCGTACAGGGCGTCCGGGTCGAGGGGGAGGCTGGCCAGGAACGGTGGGGCGGGGGTGTACCAGCTGCCCCGGCGTTCGTCGCACGGCTTGCCGTCGTCGGGCGTCCCACCCAGCACGTGGAAGTCGGGCCAGTCGCCGCACGGCCCCCTGCGGTCCTGCGTGGTGCGCTTGAGCGAGTCCAGCAGGCCGTTGTCGCCCTCGGCCTTGGCCAGTTCCTCGCTGCCGAGCACCCACCGCCAGTCGAGCGTGGACGAGCGCTGGAGCCACTCGCCCGACCGCTGCTTCGGGATCCACGTCTGCTGGACGTCGTGCACCAGCGCGCCCAGGGGTTTGCCCGTCGTGGTCTTGGCGCTGCCCATGTCCCACGAGTGCCGGGCCAGGTAGCGGTACTCGCCGTCGGCCAACGGCTCGTCCGGCGATTTCAACGCGCTCCGGGCGGCCAGTTCCAACGACTCGGCGGCGCTCGCGGCGGGCACCTCGTCGGAGGCGGCCCGCACCGCGAACAGCCCGGCGGCGACGAGCACCGTCGCGGCCGCGGCGGCCAGCCACCTGCCGCGCCGAGGGGCCTGGACGGGTTCGGTCCAGGCCTCCTCCATCCTGGCCAGCGCCTTGGCGCGGGCCTCGGGGCCGAAGGCGGGTCCGGCGGGCTGGTCGGCGAGCGCCCGGTCCAGTTCCTGGTCGGTCCACTGGTCAGGCATCGCCGTTCTCCTCTGCGTCGATGAGCGGGCACGCGGCCCGCAGGTGGCGGCGGGCGCGGTGCAGGCGCGACCGGACGGTGCCGACCGGGATGTCCAGCGCCTGGGCGACCTCGGCGGAGTCCAGCCCGGCCCACCCGGTCAGCAGCAGCACGTCCCGGTCGCGCTGGGCGAGCCCGTCCAGCGCCTTGCCCAGCTGGCGGGCCCTGACCTGCGCGTCCACCTGGTCCAGGACCCGGTTCTCGTGGCTGTCGGCGTGCCCCGGCGTCTGGACCCGAGCCGTCGCGGCGCGTTCCCGCCGCCGCGACCGCAGGTGGGTCCGCATGAGGTTCGTCGCGATCCCGTACAGCCACGGCCGGACGGCGGCCCGGTCCGGGTCGTACCCGGAGCGGCCGCGGATCGCCGCGACGAACACGTCCGCCACGAGGTCGTCGGCCGCCTCTGGTGCCCATCTCGACAGGTACCGGTGCAGCTCGTCGGCGTGCGCGCTGAACAGCGCCTGGAAGTCCGCCGCCGTCCGGGGTGCGACGCGCTCGGGCGGCACCTCCGGCGGCGGGTTCTTGTCGACCACAGTCATCACCCAGGTGTTTGGCCGCAGCGCCGTCCCGCGTTCACGACGGCGCCCCCGGTCCGACTCGGACCGGGGGCGCCGTTGGTCACGCGGGTGTCAGGCCTCGACCGGCGACTCCTGCGCGGGGGTGGGCTTGTCCAGGCCGCGGCGGACGGACGTGAGCAGCAGCTGGGCGACGTCGACGACCTCGACGTGCGCGCCCGCCTTGCCCTCGTTCTGCCGCGCGGTCAGCCCGTCGGTGAGCATGACGCGGCAGAACGGGCAGCCGGTGGCGATCTTCGACGGGGCGGTGCCGAGCGCCTCGTCCACGCGGTCGACGTTGATGCGCTTGCCGATCCGCTCCTCCATCCACATCCGCGCGCCGCCCGCGCCGCAGCACATCGAGCGGTCGCCGTGGCGGGGCATCTCGCGCAACGTGGTGCCGGACGCGCCCAGGAGCTCGCGGGGCGCGTCGTAGACCTTGTTGTGCCGTCCGAGGTAGCAGGGGTCGTGGTAGGTGATGTCCTCGGTGACCTCGGCGACCGGGACGAGCCTGCGCTCGCGGACGAGCTTGTTGAGCAGCTGCGTGTGGTGCACGACCTCGTACTGGCCGCCGACCTGCGGGTACTCGTTGGCCAGCGTGTTGAAGCAGTGGGCGCAGGTGACGACGATCTTGCGCTTGCCCGGCTCGCGGCCCTCGAAGACGCCGTTGAGCACCTCGACGTTCTGCTGGGCCAGCATCTGGAACAGGAACTCGTTGCCCGCGCGCCGGGCCGGGTCACCGGTGCAGGTCTCCTCCGGGCCCAGGACGGTGTAGGAGACGCCCGCGGTCTGCAGGAGCTCGGCCACGGCGCGGGTGGTCTTCTTCGCGCGGTCCTCGAAGGCGCCCGCGCAGCCGACCCAGAACAGGTACTCGGCGTCGCCCAGCTCGCCGTCGAAGACGGGCACCTCGAAGTCGAGGCCCTCGGTCCACGCCAGCCGGTCCTTGGCGTTCTGGCCCCAGGGGTTGCCCTTGTTCTCCAGGTTCTTGAACATGCCGCCCAGCTCGGACGGGAAGTTCGACTCGATGAGCACCTGGTAGCGGCGCATGTCGACGATGTGGTCGACGTGCTCGATGTCCACGGGGCACTGCTCGACGCAGGCGCCGCAGCTGGTGCACGACCAGAGCACGTCCGGGTCGATGACGCCCAGCTCGTCGGGGCCGCCGATGAGCGGGCGCTCGGCCTCGGCGAGCGCCAGGACGTCGATGGACTCCAGGCGCTTCTGGTAGTCGTCGCCGGTGATGCCGACCTCGTCGCCCGCCATGTCCTTGCGGCCGCCGGCCAGCAGGTAGGGCGCCTTGGCGTTGGCGTGGTCGCGGAGCTGGGTGATCAGCAGCTTGGGGGACAGCGGCTTGCCGGTGTTCCACGCAGGGCACTGCGACTGGCAGCGGCCGCACTCGGTGCAGGTGCTGAAGTCCAGCAGGCCCTTCCAGGTGAAGTCCTCGACCTTGCCGACGCCGAACACGTCCTTGTCGGGGTCGGCCTCCTCCAGGTCGAGGACCTTGCCGCCGCTCATCATCGGGCGCAGTGCGCCCAGCGCCACGGCGCCGTCGTCCTCGCGCTTGAAGTAGATGTTGAAGAACGCGCTGAACCGGTGCCACGCGACGCCCATGGTGAGGCTGCGGCCCACGACGATCAGCCAGATCATGCCGGAGAGCAGCTTCGTGATCGCCATGATCGAGACCCAGTCCGGCGACGCGGGCAGCAGCCCGCTGACCGGCCCGGTGACGAAGCTCGACCACAGCGGCAGCTCCTCGATCCCGCTGGCCTGCTTGAACGCCTTCACGCCGAGGATGCCCAGGCCCTCGATGACCACCACGGCCTCGACGAAGTACGCGGCCTTGAAGTTCGAGCCCGCGAACCGGGACACGCGGTCGGCGCGCCGGGGGTGGTTGAGCTGGCGGATGACGATCAGCGCCACGCCGCCCGCGACCGTGCCGATGCCGAGCAGCTCGACGAGCAGGCCCCAGATCGGCCACGCGCCGAACACCGGCCAGTGGAACCCGGGGTCGAACACCTCGCCGTAGGCCTCGAACAGGACGGCGGAGCCGATCAGGAAGCCCCACATCACCATCCAGTGCCACGGGGCGACGGTGCGCACCTTGGCCATCCGGGTGTGCGCGACGAACTCGACGACCAGCGTCCGCAGCCGCGGCCAGAACGGCCCGGTGCGGGTCGGGTCGGGCTGGCCGAGCCGGATGATCCGCACCATCCGGACGGCACCCGAGACGAAGACGGCCCAAGCCACGACGCTGATGGCCACGCCGATGACGCCGAGGACCAGTTGCAGGGCTCCCATGTGGTGGCGGCCTTTCTCCAGAAGCTCGTGGCTGAGGAGATTACGCCTCATTACTCGCCGGTAACCACTTGGGCGTGGCGGGGGTCGCAGAAGTGTATCGATCAACACCGAACTTGTGGGACACTCGTTCCAGTAGTTGGCGCGGGTCGCTACACGGTCGCGGCGGACGCCGGGCCAACTGAGAAGGAAGCTGTCAGAAAGCTGCCGACCCGGCACGTCTTCCCGCGTTCGGCCCCTTCTGCCCGCACCATCAACGCGTCGGAACCCGTCGCCGCGTTCCCACGCCAGGGGTTGGAGACTGCGTGCTCACCTACTTGATCTTCGCGATCGCGGTGCTCGGTGAGATAGCCGCGACGGTCTCGTTGAAGCTGTCGGCGGGCTTCACCAGGCCGATCCCCACCGTCGTCGTGGTCGTCGGCTACCTGGTCGCGTTCACGGCGCTGGCCAGGGTGCTCGACCGCGGGATGCCCATCGGGGTCGCCTACGCCGTCTGGAGCGCCTTCGGCATCGCCGCGATGGCGGGCATCGGGGCCGTGTTCTTCGGCGAACGGCTGACGCCCACTATGGTCGTCGGCCTCGCGCTGGTGGTGTGCGGCGTGATCACGATCGAGTTGGGGAGCGCGCCCTGAGCGAACAGGTGGACGGCAGACGAGCTCGTGGGGAGCGCCGCAGGCAGGCGATCCTCGAGGCGACACTGCGGGTGATCGAGCGCGACGGGGTGTCCGGCGTGAGCCACCGGTCCGTGGCCCGCGAGGCCGGGGTGCCCACGACGTCCACCACCTACTACTTCGCCTCGCTCGACGACCTGCTGATCGCGACCCTGACGTGGTCGGCGGACAAGCTCGCCGACGACATCAGCGGGCTGATCGTCAAGCTGGTCGACGCGCCCGACAGCGGCGTCGGCGAGATCACCCAGCGGCTCGCCGACCTGGTGGGCGTGCACCGCGGCCGGACCATGGCCGAGTACGAGCTGTACCTGCTGGCCGCCCGCAGGCCCGAGCTCAAGTCGGCCGCCCGGCGGTGGCTCGACCTCATCACGGAGGCCGCGCGGCCGTACAACACCGACCCGGTGGCGTTCCGCGGGTTCCTGGCCGCCCTCGACGGGCTGCTGATGCAGGGGCTGATCGCCGACGAGCCACCCAGCGTGTCCGACCTGGAACCGGTTGTGTCTTACCTGATACGTCCGCAGGAGCACCTGGATCGGCTCCGCGGCGGGACAATGGGCGCATGAGGTTCGCCGGTCGTGAGTCGTGGCAGGTCGGGCACGGGACCAACCAGGCGGTGAACACCGCGTTGTTCCTGCGCGACACGCTCGCGCTCTCGGTGGACACCGTGCCGGAGCTGCCCGGCCTCGACCCGTCGGTGCCCGTGTTCATCCCGTCCGGCGTCGACCGGGCCGGGGTCACCGAGGAGTGGCTCGGGTGGTGGGCCGACGTGCTCGACCACGCCCGCGCCGAGACGCCCGTGGACGCGCGGTCCGTCCCGACCAACGAGGACTCGACGTCGCTGCTGACCCGACCCGCCCTGCGGGCCGCGGTCAGGGCGCTGCGGGATCCCGCAGCGGCCTGGGAGTCCACCCGCGGCAGGCGCCCCCGTCCGGGGGCGCTTCCCATCGGTGAGGTCGTCCGCGGTGTCGAGGTCAGGATGGGCAGGCAGGTGAAGCCGTTCCGGCTGGTCATCACGGACGTGCCGGTGCAGGGCCTGGTGTGGGAGCGGATGACGCCCAACCACGTGATCGCGTCCCAGCGGTTCCTCGAGGACCCGGCCAGGTGCGCCCCCGCCCTGCGCGCGGTAGTCGAGGACCTCGCCTGAGGCGGTAGGGATAGCCCCCGTATGGAGCCGGGGGTCCACCCTGGTGCACGCCGGGGGACGGGCCCCTAGCGTTGGTGTCATGACCGGCGAGTTAAAGGGGGCAGTGGTGGGGAAGCGAATCGCGTTGCTAGCCGTAGCGGCGGTGGCCACGACGTTGTCGCTGTCGGCCTGCGGTGTCAGGTTGACCCAGGAGAGCTCCTCCGACGACTACACGGTGAACGACCAGATCACGACCGTCCAGATCGACAACGACGGCGGTGACGTCAAGATCCGCTCGGTCGAGGGTGCGAGCGCCACCACCATCAAGCGGACGCTCAAGTACTCCAAGACGGCGTCCAAGCCCAGCGGTCCCACGCACCAGGTGAGCGGTGGCGCGCTGGTGCTCAACGGCTGCGGCAACGGCTGCGAGGCCTACTACGACGTCGCCGTGCCGTCCAAGGAGACGACGGTCAAGGGCGACCTGGGGTCCGGCGACTTCGAGGCGCAGGACGTGGCCACCGTGGACGTCACGGTCGGCTCCGGCAAGGCGACCGTGCGCGGCATCGCGGGCACCGTGCGGCTGGACAACAACTCCGGCGACGTCAACGGAACGAACATCGGCGGCGCGTTCACCGGCAAGATCGGCTCGGGCAACGTCGTGCTGTCCGACGTCCGCGGCGAGGTGCAGGTCGTGAACGCCTCGGGCGACGTCCGCGCCGAGAAGGTCGACGGGAACATCTCCGCCGAGGCGAGCTCCGGCAACGTGGTGGTCGAGCTGGCCAAGCCGCACAACGTGAAGGCCGACTCCAGCAGCGGCGACGTGACCGTGACGGTGCCGAACGCGGCCTACCGGGTCAGCGTCGACTCCGGCAGCGGCGACAAGAAGATCGACGTCAAGAACGACCCGGCGGGCCAGTTCGAGCTGACCCTGTCGGCGGGCAGCGGTGACCTGACGCTCAAGGCGGTCTGACCGCTCCGGGAGGCGGGTGTTCCTGCGGGAACACCCGCTTCCTGCTGTTCCGGCTGGGCCGATCGGGTGATAGGACGGCTGTATTCGTGCCGCCTGTTCGATCTCGGACGATCAGGTGAACACGATGGAACCCATCCGGGCCGTCGAACGAGGGGTTTGCCGAACCATGCTGTCGAAGTCGTGGGTGCCGCTCGAACGCGGTGCGGCGCAGTGAGCCCGTTGAGCCCCGACGGCCCGCCCGCGGAGGCGTTCGCCTACCGGCTGGTCCGCCTGCGCGAGGAGGTCGGGCTGAGCCTGGCCGAGGTCGCCGCCGCGTCCGGGTACTCCGAGCAGGCGCTGGCGCACGCCACCGACGGCCACGCGCTGCCCGCGTGGGAGCTGACCAGCGCCTACATCGCGGCGTGCGGGGACAACCCCGCGCAGTGGCGGCCGTGGTGGGACCACGCGAAGGCCACGGCCACTGCGGCACCCGCGCCGGCCCCGGTGGCGGCGACGACGACCACGGGCACCGCGCTCCGGTTCAGCAGCAGCCCCCGCGCCCGCTGGGGCGTCGGCATCGCCTTCCTGCTCGTGGTGCTGGTGGTGCTCGGGTTCGTGCTGTGGCCGAAGGGCGGCGGTGGCGGCGGGGGATCCGTGCCGGACGTGGCCACGGATCTGCCGACCTGCTCCGGGGCGACGTCGGCGACGCTGACCGTGGCCGCGTCGGTGGACAAGTCGAAGCAGCTCGCCGAGCTGGCCGGGTCCTACGGGCCGCACGAGGCCGACGGCCAGTGCGTGAAGGTGGACGTGACGTCGGTCGACTCGGGCACCGCGATGGTCGCGCTCGCGCGCGGCTGGGCGGAGTCCGACGGCCGCAAGCCCGACGTGTGGTCGCCCGCCGGGTCGGCGTGGCTGCCGCTGGCCAGGGCGCGGGCCACCCCCGAGACCAAGGCGCTGTTCCCGGACAAGCCGGGGCCCGCGATCGCGACCAGCCCGTCGACGATCGCGATGCCCGAGCCGATGGCCCGCGCGCTCGGCTGGCCGGACACCGCGTTCGGCTGGGCCGACCTCGCCTCGTGGGCAGGCGACCCGCACTTCTGGGCGGGCAAGGGCCACCCCGAGTGGGGCGCGTTCAAGCTGGGCAAGACCAACCCGAACTTCTCCACGTCCGGGCTCAACGCGACGCTCGGCGCGGTGTTCTCCACCGTGGGCAGCATCCGCGAGCTGCGGCCCGACGACGTCGACAAGCCCGAGGTGGCCGAACGGCTCAAGGCCGTCGAGCACTCGGTCGTGCACTACGGCAAGACGACGCTGACGTTCCTGGCGAACCTGCGGCAGGCCGACACCGACGAGGCGGGCGCCCCGGCGTACATCTCGGCGGTCACCATGGAGGAGAACTCGGTGGTGGCCTACAACGCGGGCTACCCGTGCGGCTCCTACAGCGACGACGAGGGCTGCGCGAAGACCGACCCGCCGAAGACGAAGCTGGTCGCGCTGTACCCCAAGGAGGGCGTGCTGTTCTCCGACCACCCGTTCATCACGCTGAACGGGGTCGAGGGCGCGAAGAAGGCCGTGGCCGACGACTTCCTGGCCTACCTGCACTCCGAGACCGTGCAGCGGGAGTTCGCCAAGTACGGGTTCCGCGACTTCAAGCAGCAGCCGGTCGACCCCGACGGGCCGGCCTACGGGTGGCTGCCGAAGGCGACGATCAAGACCCTGGGCTCGCCGCCGGACGACGTGCTCTCGAAGGTGCTGAGCTCGTGGCCCGCGCTGCGCAAGCCCGCGAACGTGCTGGTGTGCATCGACTCGTCGCTGTCGATGGACGAGAAGGTGCCCGGCACCGGCGCGACCAAGCTGGAGCTGGTGAAGCCCGCCATGCGCCAGCTCGCCGACGGGTTCGACGACACCGACCGGGTCGGGCTGTGGAAGTTCTCCTCCGGCATCGGCGCGGGCGGCTCGGACTTCGTGCCGCTGGTGCCGATCGGCACCATGGACGGCGCGCGCAGGCAGGACATCGCGGCGAACATCGACGGGCTCCAGGCCAACGGGGCGACCGGGTTGTACGACACGATCGACGCCGCCGTCGACCTCGTGCGCGGCACCTACGACCTGAACTCGATCAACGCGGTGGTGCTGCTGACCGACGGCGTCAACGACAAGGCGCGCGGGATCCAGCTGCCGACCGAGCTGCTCGACGCGATCAAGGCGAAGGACCAGGCGGGCGAGAAGCCGGTGCGGGTGTTCACCATCGCCTACGGCAGCGAGCTGGACGCCGACGGCAAGGCGGGCGCGCAGGCGCTGGAGACGGTCTCGAAGGGGACCGGCGCGAAGAAGTACGACGCCAAGGACCCGACGACCATCACGAACGTGGTCATCGACGTGCTGTCGAACTTCTAGCGGGTGGGTGTCCCGGATCACTCCGGTCCGGGAACAACACCGCCGGTCCGTCCGTTGGACAGGCAAGAAGGTTGAGCCCGTTGGACTCAAGTCCGGTGGACCTGGCAAACTTGAGCCGGTAGCGCTCAACGCGATACCCACCAGCACGTACTACCAGGAGGAATTCATGGCGCGAGCAGTCGGCATCGACCTGGGGACGACCAACTCCGTCGTCGCGGTCCTGGAGGGCGGCGAGCCGACGGTGATCGCCAACTCCGAGGGCTCCCGCACCACCCCGTCCATCGTGGCCTTCGCCAAGAACGGCGAAGTGCTCGTGGGCCAGCCCGCCAAGAACCAGGCGGTGACCAACGTCGACCGCACGATCCGCTCGGTCAAGCGGCACATCGGCACCGACTGGAAGACCGAGCCGGTCGACGGCAAGGCCTACACGTCGCAGGAGATCTCCGCGCGCGTCCTGATGAAGCTGAAGCGCGACGCCGAGGCGTACCTGGGCGAGGAGATCACGGACGCCGTGATCACCGTGCCCGCGTACTTCGAGGACGCCCAGCGCCAGGCCACCAAGGAAGCCGGTCAGATCGCCGGTCTCAACGTCCTGCGCATCGTCAACGAGCCCACCTCCGCCGCCCTGGCCTACGGCCTGGACAAGGGCGAGAAGGAGCAGACGATCCTCGTCTTCGACCTCGGCGGCGGCACGTTCGACGTGTCCCTGCTGGAGCTGGGCGACGGCGTCGTCGAGGTCCGCGCGACCTCCGGTGACAACCACCTCGGCGGCGACGACTGGGACCAGCGCGTCGTCGACTGGCTGGTCGAGCGCTTCAAGTCCGCGAACGGCATCGACCTGACCAAGGACAAGATGGCGCTCCAGCGGATCCGCGAGGCCGCCGAGAAGGCGAAGATCGAGCTGTCCAGCTCGAACAACGCCAGCATCAACCTGCCCTACATCACGGTCGACTCGGACAAGAACCCGCTGTTCCTGGACGAGACGCTGTCCCGCGCCGAGTTCCAGCGCATCACGAACGACCTGCTGGAGCGCACCCGCGCGCCGTTCAACAACGTGATCAAGGACGCCGGCGTCTCCGTCGGCGACATCGACCACGTCGTGCTCGTGGGTGGTTCCACCCGCATGCCGTCCGTGGCCGAGCTGGTCAAGGAGCTGACCGGTGGCCGCGAGCCCAACAAGGGCGTGAACCCGGACGAGGTCGTCGCCGTCGGCGCGGCTCTGCAGGCCGGTGTCCTCAAGGGCGAGGTCAAGGACGTCCTGCTGCTCGACGTCACCCCGCTGTCCCTGGGCATCGAGACCAAGGGCGGCGTGATGACCAAGCTCATCGAGCGCAACACGACGATCCCGACCAAGCGGTCCGAGATCTTCACGACGGCGGACGACAACCAGCCGTCGGTGCAGATCCAGGTGTTCCAGGGCGAGCGCGACTTCGCGTCGGACAACAAGAAGCTCGGCATGTTCGAGCTGACCGGCCTGCCCCCGGCCCCCCGCGGCCTGCCGCAGATCGAGGTCACCTTCGACATCGACGCGAACGGCATCGTCCACGTCGGCGCCAAGGACCTGGGCACCGGCAAGGAGCAGTCGATGACGATCACCGGTGGCTCCGCGCTGCCGAAGGACGACATCGAGCGCATGGTCAAGGACGCCGAGGCCCACGCGGAGGAGGACAAGCGCCGCCGCGACGAGGCCGAGGTCCGCAACCAGGCGGAGACCCTCGTCTACCAGACCGAGAAGGTCGTCAAGGAGAACGAGGACAAGCTCCCCGAGGACGTCAAGGAGAAGGTCAAGGCCGCCGTGGCCGAGACCAACGAGGCGCTCAAGGGCACCGACATCGCCGCGGTCCGCGCGGCCGTGGAGAAGCTCGCCACCGAGTCGCAGGCCATCGGCACCGCCCTGTACTCCAACACGGGTGCGGCTCCCGGCGCCGAAGGTGCCGAGGGCGCTCCGGGCGCGGCCGCCGGTGACAAGGGCGCCGACGACGTCGTGGACGCCGAGATCGTCGACGAGGACGAGAAGAAGTGACCCATCCACACGAGGACGAGCAGGCCCCGGCGGTGAACGACCACCGCCGGGCCGAGCCCGAGCCGGAGCAGGCCGTCGAGGCCGAGGTGCTCGACGTCGAGTTCGAGGGCGGCAAGCACGCGGCGCCCGAGGTCCTCTTCGAGGAGGACCCGGCCGCCGAGTTCAAGGCGCAGCTCGACGAGCGCACGGCCGACCTCCAGCGGCTGACGGCCGAGTACGCGAACTACCGCAAGCGCGTCGAGCGCGACCGGGAGGCCGTGGTCGCCAACGCCAAGGCGCAGGTGGCGGGCGAGCTGCTGGCCGTGCTGGACGACGTCGAGAGGGCCGCCGCCCACGGCGACCTGACCGGCGCGTTCAAGGCGGTGGCGGACAAGCTCGTCGGCGCGCTCCAGCACACCGGGCTCGAGTCGTTCGGCCACGACGGCGAACCGTTCGACCCGTCGGTGCACGAGGCGGTGCAGCACGGCACGTCCCCGGACGTGGCGGGCCCGACCGTCAGCGCCGTGCTGCGGCGCGGCTACCGGTTCGGCGAGCGCGTGCTGCGGCCCGCGCTGGTCGCGGTGACCGACTTCGAGGCGAGCGACGTGTCCGTGCCTGACCAGGCGCAGGACTAGGTACTAGGTACTAACGGAAAGGAGGAGACGTCCGGATGAGTGCTAGGGACTGGATCGAAAAGGACTTCTACCGCGAGCTGGGCGTCTCCTCCGACGCCTCGGCGGACGAGATCAAGAAGGCGTACCGGAAGCTGGCGCGGGAGCTGCACCCCGACGCCAACCCCGGTGACGCCAAGGCCGAGGCGCGCTTCAAGGCCGTGTCCGAGGCGAACGGCGTGCTGTCGGACACCGCCAAGCGCAAGCAGTACGACGAGGCCCGCAGGCTGTTCTCCAGCGGCGGTGGTTTCGGCGGAGGCTTCGGCGGTGGCGGCGGCAACAGGTTCGACGTCGGCGACGTGTTCAACCGCGCGGGCGGGCAGGCGGGCGGGGCCGGTGGCCTCGGCGACCTGCTCGGCGGGCTGTTCAACCGCCGCGGCGGCAACGCCTCGTCGGCGACCCGGCCGCGGCGCGGCGAGGACGTCGAGACCAACGTCCGCATCGACTTCACCGAGGCGGTCAAGGGCGCGACGGTGCCGATGCGCCTGTCCAGCCCGGCCGCTTGCGGCACCTGCGGCGGGTCCGGCGCGAAGCCCGGCACCGTTCCGCACACCTGCACGAACTGCGGTGGCGCCGGCCTGGTGACCCGCAGCCAGGGCGCGTTCGCGTTCAGCGAGCCGTGCCAGGACTGCCGCGGCACCGGCAAGATCATCGACGACCCGTGCCCCGAGTGCGGTGGCGACGGCGTCAGCACCAAGACCCGCACGCTGACCATCAGGATCCCCGCCGGGGTCGACGACGGCCAGCGCATCCGCCTTGCCGGACAAGGGGAACCGGGCCGCAACGGCGGCCCCACCGGCGACCTGTTCGTCCGGGTCCACGTGAACCCGCACCCGCTCTTCGGCCGCTCGGGCAACGACCTCACGCTGAACGTGCCGGTGTCGTTCGCCGAGCTCGCGCTCGGCACGACGTTGACGGTGCCCACGCTGGAGAGCAAGGTGACCTTGAAGGTGCCCGCGGGTACCGCCAGCGGCCGCGTCCTGCGCGCCAAGGGCAAGGGCATCGAGAAGCGCGACGGCAAGGTCGGCGACCTGCTCATCACGTTGCAGGTGGCCGTCCCGAACAACATGGACGCCAAGGCCGAGGAGGCCCTGAAGGCCTACGCCGAGGCCACCGCGCAGCACGACCCGCGAGCGGAGCTGAACGCACTGCTGGAGAGCAAGGGGAGGGCGACATGACCACACCGGGGTTCCCCTTCCCGCCCGGCACCGACGAGGACACCCCGTTCTTCGTGATCTCGGTGGCGGCCCAGCTCTCCGGCCTGCACGCCCAGACGCTGCGCAGCTACGACCGCCTCGGCCTGGTCTCGCCCGGCCGCACGTCCGGTGGCGGCCGCCGGTACTCGATGCGCGACATCGTGCTGCTCCGCGAGGTCCAGCGCCTGTCCCAGGAGGACGGCGTCAACCTCGCGGGCATCAAGCGGATCATCGACCTGGAGAACGAGGTCGACGCCCTCCGCGGCCGCCTCGCCGAGCTCACCCAGGAGCTGGCCAACGCGCTCGCCGCCGCCGACCACGCCGCGGCCTCCGTGCACAAGACCTACCGCCGCGACCTCGTCCCGCTCCGGCACGAGACCGCCCTCGTGGTCTGGAAGCCCCAACCCCGCCGCTGACGCCAGGAGGTGCCCGTCTTCACGGGCACCTCTGTAGGGGTTGCTCCACCTCCTTTCGGGAGACGTCCGCCGCGCCCGCCCATGGTGACGATCATGAATGGATCGACGTGATTGGTTGCGGAGGGTGATAACTGAGGATGCCTCGCGTGTAGGAATCCGCAGGTCGCCGGTCGGCGCGACCGGTCGGAGAACGGGTGGGAAAGGGCTTCGGCGCGCAATTTGTCGCTGAGCAGCGGAAATGGCAATTTGTTACCCGTTCGAGTCCGATCGGAGAGTTTTCCGCGTCGGATTCCGGTGTCGCACTCCGGAAATGCGCGACCTCCGAAGAAAATGTCGAACATCCGTGACGTTGTTTTAGTGGCCCGTCCCGGTTCGCCCTAACGCGCTCGTTCCGCCCAGTAATCCAGATGGCGCCGGGTGGCCAGGGTGTCGGGGTGGTCAGGGCCGAGCACGCGGGTCCGCACGGTGAGCAAATTCGCGAACTGGTCGCGCGCGCCTGCCACGTCCCCCGTCCGACCTGCCAGGTACGCCTTGTCGTGCCTGGTCACGAGGGTGTCGGGGTGGTCGCGGCCCAGGACGCGCTCGCGCACCGCGAGCAGCTCCGCGAACTGGGCGTGCGCCTCGACGGGATCCCCGGCCTCCGCCGTCCAGTATGCCCAGTCGTGCCTGGTCACGAGGGTGTCGGGGTGGTCAGGGCCGAGCACGCGGTCCCGCACCGCGAGCAGGTCCGCGAGCTGGTCGCGCGCGCCCGCCGCGTCCCCGGCCCGGCCGGTCCACCCCGCGACGTCCTGGCGGCTCGCGAGGGTGGTGGGGCATTCGGGGCCCAGAACGCGCTCACGCGCGCGGAGGAGCCCGGTGAGCAGGCGGAGACCCTCGGGGACGTCGGCCGCCCTGAACGACCAGTGAGCGGCCTTCCCGAGGGTCGCCAGGGTGTCCGGGTGGTCGTCCCCCAGGACCAGCCCGCGCGCGGCGAGCAGGTCCGCGTACTGCGCTCGCGCGGTCGCCGGGTCGCCCGCCACACCGGTCCAGTGGGCGAGGGTGCCGCGGGCGGCCAGCGTCCGCGGGTGCGCGGCGCCCAGGACGCGTTCGTGGAGGTCGACCAGCCGCGTGAACTGGTCGCGCGCCGCCGCCGGGTCCCCTGTCAGGCCGGTCCAGGTGGCCATGGCGTGCCGCAGGTCGAGCGCGTCCGGGTCGTCCGGGCGGAGGTGGTCCAGCAGGGCCTGCGCGTGGGGGCGCAGCAACCGCCAGCGGGCCGTGCTCACCGCGGTCACCGGAGTCGTCGGCCACGCGGCGTCGAGCAGCGCTTTCACGGTGGTGAGCCACGGCTGTACCCGGTTCTCGAGCCGGTCGCGGACCACGGCCTGGACCAGCAGGTGCACGTTCACCATCGCGGGTGTGGCGCACCGGGTGACCAGGCTGTAGGAGATCAGCTCCTTGGCGGTGTCGTAGCGGGTGACGGGGTCGGTCATGAGGTCGCGCAGCTCCGGCGGCGCGGCGATCTCGTCCGGGTTCGCCGGTGCCAGCAGGACGCCGATCGGGATGGCGTCCCCCGCGACGAACGACAGCAGCGTGAGCAGGGCTTTCGCCCGTGCGGAGAGCCTGGTGAACGACAGCTCCCAGGTGGTCGCGACGTTCTCGCCGTAGTCGGGGAGGCCGCCGGTGCGGTGCAGCCGGGCCGGGTGGTCGCGGTACGCGGTGGCGTACTCGGCCAGCGGCATCCCGGTGGTGCCGCAGAAGGCCCCGGCCTGGGCCAGTGCGAGCGGCAGGTGTCCCAGCAGGCCCGCCAGGGCGGACGCCGCCCGCCGGTCGTCCTCACCGGACAGCTGGACCAGCAGCCTGGCCGCGGCCTTCGGGCGCAGCGGGCCGACCCGGACCGGGCCGCCGCGGTCACCCGCGTCCACGTGCCTGGTCGTGACCAGGACGTGCCCGTTGCCGCGGGGAGGCACCAGGTCGCTCAGCGAGCCCATGTCCGGGAGCTGGTCCAGGACCAGCAGCCAGCCGCGGCACCTGCCGAGCTGGGTGTGCGCGGCCATGACGACGTCCTCGGCCGTGTCGGCCAGCCCCGGTGCCAGGTCGTCGAGCAGGGCCCTGAACTGGCTTTCGACGGCGCTCGGGTCACCCGCGGCGATCCAGTGCACGACGTCGTAGTCGGCGTGGTGGCGCTGCGCGTAGGCGCGGGCGAGGCTGGTCTTCCCGACGCCGCCCAGCCCGGTCAGCGTCCTGACCACCGGCAGGCCGGTGTTCTCCGCGCGGGTGAAGGCGGAACGGAGTGCCGCGAGCTCCTTCTTGCGCCCCACGACCTGCGCGGGGACGCCGATGTCGGAGCGGATCGCGGGGAGGCCGGGCGCGGCGCGTGCCACCGGCCCGGCAGGGGGAGGGTGCGGCGGCTGCCCGATGTGCACGGAGCCGTTGATCTGCCCGACCGCCAGCGTGTTGCCCTCGGAGGTGATGCCACCGGTGAAGGTGACCGGCGCCCACGTGCTGGGGCCAAGGTCGCGGATGGCGGCACCCAGGCGGGCCTCGAAGTCGTGGTCGTGCGCCGCCGTGGACCGCAGGGCGGCCGCGATCCGCTCGCGGGTGGCCGCGCTCGCGTCGCCGAACCGCTCCACCTCGGCCCGCAGGGTCTCCAGCTCGCGGGTGCCCGCGAGCTCCCCCGCCACCACGTCGTGCAGCCGGTCGAGCCCCCTGTCGGCCGTGTCCCGGTGGAGCTCGGACACGGCCCGGTGCAGGAGGAGCTCGACCGCCTTGTCGAAGTCCACCCCGTCCACCCCTGGTCGTCTGCCATCGGACGCGGCCGGCGGTCGCTCGAGTGCCCCAGTGGAATCGACCGCTCCGGCTGGGCGCGGCTCAGTCCAGGGTGAACGGGTCGTACTTGATGCGGTCGAGCGGGGTGCCCGCGACGAGCATCCTGGAGACCGTGGAGCGGATCATGGCGGGCGAGCCGCACACGAGCACGTCCCGGTCCTCCCAGGCGCCGTAGCGCGTCACGACGTCGGCGAGCGTGCCCTGCTCGACGCCGCGGGCGCCGGGGTCGGACTCGAGCACCGGGACGACGGTCAGCCACGGGTTGGTCATGGCGATGCGCTGCAGGTTGTCGAGGTCGTACAGGTCCTCGCGGGTCCGGCCGCCCATGAACAGGTGCACCCTGGGGTTCTCGCCCCACTGCGCCATGTCGTCGATGATCGCGTGCATCGGCGCGACGCCGGTGCCGCCCGCGACCATCAGGACGTCCTGCCTCGACGCGCGGTCGACACCGAGGCGGCCCATCGGGGGACCGAGGCGCCAGACGTCACCCGGCTGGGTGTGGCCGACCACGGAACGGCTGACCCAGCCGCCCTCCACGGACCTGATGTGGAACTCGATGCTCCCGTCCTCGCGCGGGGCGTTGGCGGGCGAGAAGTACCGCCACAGCCTGCCGCGCTGGGGCGTCTCCACGCTCAGGTACTGGCCCGCCCGGTAGGGCAGCGGGTGGTCGGGCATCAGCCTGACCACGGCCAGGTCCCAGCTGACGCGCTGGTGCTCCAGCACCGTGGCGCGCCAGAAGGCCGGGCCGTCGTCCGCGGCGGCCGCCTCCTGCATGGAGCGCGCCATGATCGTGTACGCCTCGGCCCACGCCAGCTCCACGGCCGGAGTCCAGGCGGTGCCCGCGTACTTCTTCACGGCGGCCAGCAGCGCGGTGCCCACGGCCTCGTAGTGCACGGTCACGACGCCGAACTTCCGGTGGTCGCGGCCGAGCTGGCGGAGGAACGGGATGAGGTCGTCCGGGCGGTCCACCATCTGCACGGTGTGCACGAGGGCGCGCAGCAGGCGGCTGCGCTGCACCTCCATGTTGGCGGGGAACATCTCGCGAGTGGCTGGCGAGAGGCTGAAGAGCATGCCGTAGAAGAACTTGGCGACTTCTTCGGCGCGCGGCTCCACCACCGCGAAGCTCTCCCGGATCATGCGCACCATTGCGGTGACGCCGGGGGGCGGTTCGCGGTGTGGCGGAGTAGGGATGGGGCTAAGCACGGCGTTCGCAGTCATGATCCGGGCGCAGTCTCCACGTTCTTAGAGGCGCCAGCAAGGCGCACCGTCCACGTCAAGCATCCAACCCCGACGCGTCGACATTAACCCTTCATCTGGCTGGTTGACTCCTTGATGCCACCTTCGAGTGCAGCTTGGTTACATAGCGTCGCACGACTACCGGCCATCGGGTCAATATCCGCAGTTGTGTGTACCTTGATCGCCCCTTGTCCGGCGCGGTCGCGCGTGCGTTGCCCGCAGTAATCGCCCGACGTCACGCGGTGTCCTCCCTGTCGAGACCCCGGTTCCTCCTGTCGAGTGGTCTCCACGTCACATCGAAAAAGGTTGTATCGAGCAACTATCCAGGCATATAGTTGTTGATGACAACTAAAGGAGAGGGACATGGGCCCGACGAGCGAGACCTGCGTCGACGTGCTCCGCCAGCTGCACGCCGCGTTCCAGCTCAAGCACGTGATGACCGCGCGGGTGTGGGCGGACGAGCCGCAGCTGCACCCGGCCGCGGTCGGTCTGCTGGCCGAACTGGCGCGCCGCGGCGAGAGCCGGGTCTCCGACCTCGCGCAGGCCCACCTGGTCGACACGTCCGTGGTCAGCAGGCAGATCGCCCAGCTCGAACGGGCGGGCCTGGTCGAGCGCCGGGTCGCCCAGCACGACGGCCGGGTGCAGCTGATCTCGGTCACCGCCCTCGGGCTCGCCCGGCTCGACAGCTGGCGGCGGACCCAGATCGACCTGGTCCGGCAGGCGCTCGCCGGCTGGACCGAAGAAGACGTCCAAGCGTTCGCACGCCAGTTCGGCTTGTTCACCGACGACCTGCGTTCCCGACTGCTGGTCCCGGAGGCCATTCGATGACAGACGCGACACCCATGACCCACCGCAAGATCCTGGAGGCCCTGTCCGGGATCCTGCTGGCGCTGCTGGTCGCGATCCTCAGCTCGACGATCGTCGCCAACGCCCTCCCGACGATCCTCGCCGACCTCAAGGGCAACCAGACCCAGTACACCTGGGTCATCACCTCGACGCTGCTGGCGTCGACGGCCACCACCCCGATCTGGGGCAAGCTGGCCGACCTGTTCAGCAAGAAGCTGCTGTTCCAGATCGCGATCACGATCTTCACGATCGGCTCGGTGCTCTCCGGGTTCGCGCAGGACATGGAGCAGCTGATCGGCTTCCGCGTCGTCCAGGGCCTCGGCATGGGCGGTGTGCAGGCGCTCGCGCAGGTGATCATCGGCGCGATGGTCAGCCCCCGCGAACGCGGCCGCTACAGCGGCTACACCGGCGCGGTCATGGCCGCGGCCACGGTCGGCGGCCCGCTGGTCGGCGGGTTCATCGTCGACACCCCCGGACTCGGCTGGCGGTGGACGTTCTTCATCACCGTGCCGCTCGCGGTCCTGGCGCTCGGCGTGCTGGCGAAGACGCTGAAGCTGCCGACCGTGAGGAAGGACGTGAAGATCGACTACGCGGGCGCGTTCCTGATCACCGGTGGCGTCAGCCTGGTGCTGATGTGGGTGTCGTTCGCGGGCAAGGACTTCGGCTGGATCTCGCTGGAGACCCTCGGCTACCTCGGCGGGGCCGCGGTCGCGCTGGTGGCGGCGTACTTCGTCGAGCGCCGGGCCAGCTCGCCGGTCGTGCCGCTGCGCCTGTTCAAGCACCGCACGCTCTCGCTGGCCGTGCTCGGCAGCGTCGCCGTGGGCACCTCGATGTTCGGCGCCTCGGTCTTCCTCGGCCAGTACTTCCAGCTCTCCCGCGGCTTCTCGCCCACGAAGGCGGGCCTGCTCACGCTGCCGCTGGTCGCGGGCCTGACGATCGCCTCGACCGTGTCCGGCCAGCTGATCTCGCGGTACGGCAAGTGGAAGAACTTCCTCGTGTCCGGCGCGGTGGTCCTGGTCGCCGGGCTCGGGCTGCTGTCCACGATCGACCACCAGACCAACCTGGTGCTGATGGGCGGCTACATGGCGCTGACCGGTGTCGGCCTCGGCCTGACCATGCAGAACCTGGTGCTGGCGGTCCAGAACGACGTCGCCATGGCTGACCTCGGCGCGGCCAGCTCCACGGTCACGTTCTTCCGCTCGCTCGGCGGCACGGCCGGTGTCGCGGTGCTCGGCTCGGTGCTGGCCAGCCAGGTCGGCACCAAGATCGCCGCGGGGCTGCCCCCCGGTACCCCGAAGGGCACCGGCGGCGGCACGCTCGACCTGGCCCACCTGCCCGGCCCCATCCAGGCGCTGGTGCGCGGCGCCTACGGCGACGCCATGGCCACGCTGTTCCTGATCGCGGCCTGCGCGGCCGTCGTGACCGTGGTCGCGGTGGCGTTGATCAAGGAAGTGCCCCTGCGGACCTCGATGGACATCCCGCAGCCGGTGGTCGGTGCGCCGACCGGTGAGGCACCTGTCCACCTGCCTGTGGATGCCGACCTGCGGAATGTGGACAACTCGGCCCCTGCTGTGGACAACTCGCTACTACATGTGGGTGATCGGCGGTAGGCAAGGCCAAGATGTGCCCCCGACGCGCGACGCGTCGGGGGCACTTCCGCGTTCAGGGCATGGCGGCCTTCTCGGCGGCGCCGCGCTCGACGCAGAACTCGTTGCCCTCCGGGTCGGCGAGCACGACCCAGCCGCGGCCGTCGGGCCTGCGCTGGTCGTCCACGAGGGTCGCGCCGATGCCGAGCAGGCGCTCGACCTCCTCGTCGCGCGTGGTGTCCGGCCGCAGGTCGAGGTGCACGCGGTTGCGGGCGGCGGTCTTGCCGTCCGGGACGCGGACGAACAGCAGCGGCGTGCCGTCCGGGACCAGGACGGACGCCTCGGGGTCGCCCGCGAAGTCGTCGTCGGCCAGCGGGGCGCCGGTGACCCCGCTCCAGAACGTGGCCAGCGCGAACGGGTCGACGCTGCTGAAGGTGATGTGGTGCGGTGTGGCGCTCATCGGGCGATCATCCCCAGTCGGTGTGCCACGCCACACCGATTTTTCAAGTTGAGCGGAACGGACTCAACTTTGCTGACGTTGTGCACTGTGTGGGCCAGTGCTGAAGGCTGGCCGAGGGACATCTGCGATGAGGTGAGGAATGGACGCTTTCAACCCGACCACGAAGACCCAGCAGGCGGTGTCGGCCGCGGTGCAGGCCGCGACGGTCGCCGGGAACCCCGACGTGGGCTCCGTGCACCTGCTCGGCGCGCTGCTGGCTCAGGGGGACGGGCTGACCGCGCCACTGCTGTCCGCCGTCGGCGCGGACCCCGCGCTCGTCCACAAGGAGCTGGACCAGATCGCGCGCGGGCTGCCCGCCGCCAGCGGGTCCTCGGTGTCCGCGCCGCAGCTCTCGCGCGACGCCGCGCGGGTGCTGGGCAAGGCCCAGGAGCTCGCGACCGAGATGGGCGACGAGTACGTCTCCACCGAGCACCTGCTGGTCGGTCTCGCCCAGCACGGCGGCCAGGTGGCCGACCTGCTGCGCCGCCACGGCGCGTCGCCGGAGGCGCTGCGCGAGGCGTTCACCAAGGTGCGCGGCTCGGCGCGGGTCACCAGCCCGGACCCGGAGGGCACCTACAAGGCGCTGGAGAAGTACGGCGTCGACCTCACCGAGCGCGCTCGCAAGGGCGAGCTGGACCCGGTGATCGGCCGCGACTCGGAGATCCGCCGCGTCGTGCAGGTGCTGTCCCGGCGGACCAAGAACAACCCGGTGCTCATCGGCGAGCCCGGCGTCGGCAAGACCGCCATCGTGGAGGGCCTGGCCCAGCGCGTGGTCGCCGGTGACGTGCCGGAGTCGCTGCGCGGCAAGCGCGTCGTGGCGCTGGACCTGGGCTCGATGGTCGCGGGCGCGAAGTTCCGCGGCGAGTTCGAGGAGCGGCTCAAGGCGGTGCTCAAGGAGATCACCGACTCGGCCGGTCAGGTCATCACGTTCATCGACGAGCTGCACACGATCGTCGGCGCGGGCGCCACGGGCGAGAGCGCGATGGACGCGGGCAACATGATCAAGCCGATGCTGGCCCGCGGCGAGCTGCGGATGGTCGGCGCGACCACGCTCGACGAGTACCGCAAGTACGTCGAGAAGGACCCCGCGCTGGAGCGCCGGTTCCAGCAGGTGCTGGTCGGCGAGCCGAGCGTGGAGGACACGGTCGGCATCCTGCGCGGCCTCAAGGAGCGCTACGAGGTCCACCACGGCGTCCGGATCACCGACACCGCGCTGGTGGCCGCCGCGACCCTCTCGGACCGCTACATCACCTCCCGGTTCCTGCCGGACAAGGCCATCGACCTGGTCGACGAGGCCGCGTCCCGGCTGCGCATGGAGATCGACTCGCGGCCGGTCGAGGTCGACGAGGTCGAGCGGGCCGTGCGCCGCCTGGAGATCGAGGAGATGGCGCTCGGGAAGGAGTCCGACCCGGCCTCCAAGGAGCGGCTGACGGCGTTGCGCGCCGAGCTGGCCGAGAAGCGCGAGGCGCTGGCGGGCCTGACCGCGCGCTGGCAGAACGAGAAGGGCTCCATCGACAAGGTCCGCGACCTCAAGGAGCAGCTGGAGCAGCTGCGCGGCGAGTCGGAGCGGGCCGAGCGCGACGGCGACCTCGGACGGGCCGCGGAACTGCGCTACGGCCGCATCCCGGCGTTGGAGAAGGACCTGGAGGCGGCCACCAAGTCGACCGAGCAGGCCTCGGCGATGCTCAAGGAGGAAGTCGGCCCGGACGACGTCGCGGACGTGGTCAGCGCGTGGACCGGCATCCCCGCGGGCAGGCTGCTGGAGGGCGAGACGTCCAAGCTGCTGCGCATGGAGGACGAGCTGGGCAACCGGGTCATCGGCCAGGCCGAGGCGGTGCGGGTCGTGTCCGACGCGGTCCGCCGGACCCGCGCGGGCGTGGCGGACCCGGACCGGCCGACCGGGTCGTTCCTGTTCCTGGGCCCGACCGGCGTCGGCAAGACCGAGCTGGCCAAGGCGCTGGCGGAGTTCCTGTTCGACGACGAGCGGGCGATGGTCCGGATCGACATGAGCGAGTACTCCGAGAAGCACTCGGTCGCCAGGCTGGTCGGCGCCCCGCCCGGCTACGTGGGCTACGACCAGGGCGGGCAGCTCACCGAGTCGGTCCGCCGCAGGCCGTACTCGGTCGTGCTGCTCGACGAGGTCGAGAAGGCGCACCCGGACGTGTTCGACGTGCTGCTCCAGGTCCTGGACGACGGTCGGTTGACCGACGGCCAAGGCCGGACGGTGGACTTCCGCAACACGATCCTGGTGCTGACCTCGAACCTCGGGTCGCACGCGATCGCGGACGCCAACCTGGACGAGGGCCAGCGGTACGAGGCCGTGATGTCGGTGGTGGGCAAGCACTTCAAGCCCGAGTTCCTCAACCGGCTCGACGACGTGGTGGTCTTCCACGCGCTGGGCACCGAGGAGCTGTCGTCCATTGTGGACATCCAGGTGCGCAGGCTCGCGCGGCGGCTCGCGCAGCGCAGGCTCACCCTGGAGGTCACGCCGTCGGCACGGGACTGGTTGGCCCTCAAGGGCTTCGACCCGGTGTACGGCGCGCGGCCGCTGCGCAGGCTGGTGCAGTCGGCCATCGGCGACCAGCTGGCGAAGGAGCTGCTCGCGGGCGAGATCCGCGACGGCGACACCATCAAGGTGGACATGGTCGAGGACAGCTCCGGCCTCATCCTCGGCCGCTCCTGACCGGTCCGGCCGACCCCGCCCGCGCTCCCCGCGGGCGGGGTCGGCGCCACCGACCGAGGTAACGGGTTGATCTGTTCGTGCGAACCACCACGCAAGTGATCTTCGTTCTCGTGGGTGGGACCGCTACCCTTCGCACTGTGGGAATACCTGCCTGGGTCTGGTTCACCGTCTGCGCGGTGGCGGGAGTAGCCGGTTTCGCGCTGCTCGCGACCGACCGGGCGCAGCGCACCGCGCGCAACCGCGAACGCCGCAGGTGGGCCGCGCTGCGCGGCTGGCAGTTCGAGGAGACCGACCACGTGCTCCCCACCAGGTGGGAGAGCGGCGCGATCGCCTACTACGGGACCGGCATGGCCAGGGACGTGGTGGCCGGGTCGACGTTCACCGCGGACGGCAGGCGGCAGGTCTACGTGCTGGACCACGAGACCAACGGCAAGGTCAACTCGGTGCTGGTCGGCGTCCGCTGCCGCCGCCCGTTGCCGGTGGTCATCGAGCTGTGGCTGCCCAGCGTGCCGTTCCAGCGCGACCAGATGCCGGACCTGCTCGGACCGGTCGGCTCGCGCTACGCGTTCGTCACGGAGCTGGCCGCGGCCCGCAAGCTGATCACCCCCGACCTGGTCGACGCCGCCGAGGAGATCGGCGCGGACGTGACCGTGGTCTGGTTCGAGGGCGACTGGGTGATGGCCGCCGCGCCGCCCAACTCGAGCCCCGCCCGCCTGGAGCGCCTGCTGCGCGACGTGGGCGAGCTGGCCGACGTGGTCGACCCGTTCGACTCCGACCAGGAGGCCGAGAGCGGCGGCGAGGTCTACCGCCCGTCGTTCGGCCGCAAGCCCGCCAGCTGACGTGATCCGCGACACCCGTCCTACCCGTCGGTAGGACCCGCTAACGTCCTCCCCATGCCTACCGCACTGGTGACCGGCGCGACCGTCGGGCTCGGCGCCGCGTTCGCCCGCCGACTCGCCGCCGAGGGACACGACCTCGTGCTCGTCGCGAGGACCGCCCCCCAGCTCGAGGAGCTGGCCGAGAAGCTCACCGCGCGCCACGGCGTCGCCGTCGAGGTGCTCGCCGCCGACCTCTCCGACGCCGGTCAGCGCGCCGCCGTCGAGAAAAGGCTCGCCGACCCGGCCCGACCGGTGGACCTGCTGGTCAACAACGCCGGGTTCGCCAGCGCTGGCGAGTTCCTGACCATGGACGTCGACCGACTCCAGGCGCAGCTCGACGTGAACGTGACGAGCGTCCTGCGGCTCACCAAGGCCGCCGTGCCCGGCATGGTCGACCGCGGTCGCGGCGCCGTGGTGAACGTGTCCAGCGTCGCCAGCTTCCTGCCCGGCCGCGGCACGACCTACAGCGCCGAGAAGTCGTGGGTCACGGTGTTCTCCGAGGGCATCTCCATGTCGATCGAGGCCACCGGGTCGCCGGTGCGGGTGATGGCGCTGTGCCCCGGCTTCGTCCGCACCGAGTTCCACCGCCGGGCGTCCATCGACATGAGCACCACCCCCGACCTGATGTGGCTGGACGCCGACCGGGTCGTCCACGACTGCCTCGCCGACCTGCGCGGCGGCAAGCCCCTGTCCATCCCCGGCCTGCAGTACAAGGCCATCGTCACGGCCAGCAGGCTCATCCCGAGGTCGCTGCTGCGCAAGGCCGCGTCGCGCTTCGCGGGCGGTCGTGGCCGGACCTGATCGCGCTGCTCCCGGTGGGTGTGCAAAGGTTGGGCCTCGTGCGAACCGAAGTGGTCCTTGACGCCGGAGCCAAAGCCGAGCTGGCCCGGTTGGTGAGTGAGTTGGCCGTCGTGCACGGCAAGGTGACGCTGTCCTCCGGTCGCGAGGCGGACTACTACATCGACCTGCGCCGGGCGACCCTGCACCACGCCGCCGCCCCCTTGATCGGCAAGCTGCTGCGGCAGCTCACGGCCGACTGGGACTACGTCGCCGCGGGCGGCCTCACCCTCGGCGCCGACCCGGTGGCGACCGCGATGCTGCACGCCGCGGCGGCCGCCGGTGACGTGCTGGACGCGTTCGTGGTCCGCAAGGAGGCCAAGAAGCACGGCATGCAGCGGCGCATCGAGGGGATCGAGGTCACCGGCCAGCGCGTGCTCGCCGTGGAGGACACGACCACCACCGGCAACAGCCCGCTGACCGCCGTGGACGCGCTGCGCGAGGCCGGAGCCGAGGTCGTCGGCGTCGCCACCGTCGTGGACCGCGGCACCGGCGCGAAGGAGATCATCGAGGCGCGGGGGCTGCCCTACCGCTACCTCCTCGACCTGGCCGACCTCGGCTTGAGCTGATGACCGCGGTCGTCCTGCTCCTGGTGGTCCTGGTCGTCCTCGGGGTCGGGGTGGCGGTCGGGCTGTCCCGGCGCAAGCGCAACCCCATGCTCAACCAGCAGTACGCGTCCGAGTGGGAACAGCGGATGCGCGCGGTCGAGGCCGCCCTCGGCTGGCGGTTCGTCGCCGAGGACCAGGGCTTCCAGGAGCGGGTCCCGCGGATCGGTCGGATGCTGGAGGCCGACCGCAGCCGGGTGAAGTTCCAGCTGGTCGGCCACTGGCGCGGCGTCCCGGTGCTCGCCGTCGAGGTCGTGCTGCGCACCGACAACGTCGTCACCCACGAGTACCGCACCTACTCCGCGGTCGTCGTCCCCCGCCCGGTCCCCGGCCCGTGGGTGTTGATCAGCCCCCGCGACGACTCCGTGTGGGGGCTGTTCGAGCAGTTCGTCCAGACCGGCGACCCCGCGTTCGACCAGCGCTACGAGGTCCGCCGCAAGAACCCCGCCTTCGCCACCGCCCTGCTCGCCTCCGGCCTCGTCCCCGCCCTGCTGGCCGACCCGCGCGCCGCGGGCGTCGCGATCGCGTTCGACGAACACGCCCTCGCCGCCGTCGTCCCCGGCGGCCTCGTCCAGGCCCCGTTGGGTCATCTGGCCGATCTGCTGCTCGACCTCGGCACCCGAGTGCCGTGGCAGGCGCTACCACGCGGGTGAACCCCGCGTTTATCACGCGCGCGGCGTGGAACCCCCGTTCTACATTGGAACGGGAGGTGGGACGTGGTCTCTCAAGCGCTGGCAGAGCTGATCATGATCGTGCACTTCGCCGTCCTGGTGTTCCTCGTCGTGGGCGGCTTCCTGGCCCGGCACTGGCGCGGCCTGATCTACCCCCACCTGGCCATGGCCACCTGGGGGATCCTGGTCGTCGCCTTCCCGCTCAACTGCCCCCTCACCGCCGCCGAGAACTTCTTCCGCACGCGGGCGGGACAACCGGAGCTGGTGGACGGCTTCATCGACCACTACATCGACGGCGTCGTCTACCCGCAGTCGGCCGCCGGCATCGTCCAACTGCTCGTGGCCGTGCTCGTGCTGGGTTCCTGGACGGGGTACTACCGGAAGTGGCGCGGGGAACGGCACGCCGGGGCGAACCACGTCGGGGCGCACTGAGGTTCGGCGTGCTGAAGTTCACTGTTTTTCAGTGGCGTTCAGTGCAATTGATTCGATGCCTATTCCTGGTGACGTGAGAATGGTCGGTCACTCCAACGGTCTAGCCACTTCGCGGTGCGGAGCCCTTCTTTGTTCGCGAAGGCCGATTCTGACCGGAGTGGCGTAACGGGTGCGTCCCATCCGTACCAACTTTCATTAACATCGCTGAAACGTGCCTTATCCTTCGACCATGGGTCGTGGAGAGGCGGTCGGCTATGGGGGTGACGCGAGCACGTCCTGATGTTCGGCAGTCGACACACCGCGTCGGTCGTGGCAAGTCGACATCCATGCTCGGCAGTTTCATGGCCTGGCTGCAGGACTACGTGATCCACACCGGAGTTCTCGGCATCGTCGAGGCCGTCCTGGGCCTGTTGGCCTTCGGTGCGCTGCTGAGCGCCCTGTTGGGCTCGGCGGCGATCAAGGCCGGTGCGATAGTCACCGTCCTCTTCGTGATCCTCGCGCTTTTCATACTCCTGGTCGCCAACAAGGTCGAGTGGCGGCGGCGAGCCGACGTCCCGCGACGGGTCCTCAGGAACTATTGCGACAGCCTTGAATCACGCGGGCAGCAATGGCGCACGAAGAGCTGGGTCGAAGAAGTCGACGTCCAGGCCAACGGTGATGTCCGCCAGCGAATTTCCCTCTCGGTCGTGGCGGAGTGCGAACAGCTCGACTTCGTCACGCTGACCACAGGTCCGAACTGGGATTGGCCCGACCGGAACAAGCCGAAAGTCCGACTGAAGGTTCGCAGCTTCGAGATGAGCGACGAGGGTGGGACGCGCTTCGACTACATGTCCGACTGGTTGGAACGCAGTCGTCTGAAGGTGATCGTCTACCTGCACGAGCCCGCGTCCATGGGCAGTGAGGTCAGCTTCGTCGTGGACTTGGAATGGCCTGCGAAGTGCGTGCCGCTGATGCGGGGCTACGACCCGGACGACTTCGTACTCCAGTTCGGCAAGCCCGTCGAGGAGGTGAAGTGCGTGGTCGTCCTACCGCCGGGCTTCAGGGTCTGCTTCGACAAGCTCGGCCTGACGACGGCGGACGACTTCACGCTCAAGAGCTTTCCGACCAGGTCAGGGCAAGTGGAGACGACTCTCGTCGTTCACAACGCACCCGCGAACCGGAAGTTCGGGATGCGACTCGACCTGCGACATGAAGCTCAGCCCTAGTGTTGGGCCTGGATCGGTGTGAAGGCTCCTACTTGTTGGAGTCGCCTCCACTGCCGCCTTCTCCGCCAGTCCGCAACATCGCACGCCGCAACACCGATTGACCCTCGCTTCTGGTTTCGCAAATGCAAATACGCCTGAACGGGCTAGTCCAGACGGGGTCGTACCATACGCCAGTGATCGTCCTAGAGGGATTCCACGTCGTTAAGCACGCGCTTCGTTTCGGTGCCGAATTGGACTCCTTCATCACCACGAGTCGGGCGAGCATGATGGGTCTCGCGGCCTCTCATGCGCCTGACCTGCTGGAACAGTTCGAAGCGGCCCGAGAAGTGTCGGGCGAGGAGTTCGTGCGGCTCGTCGGAAAGAAGCATCCGACAGGGGTCGCGGGGTTCACTCGGAAGCCTGACGTCGATGTGTCTGGGCTTCTGGCCGGTCGGACTTCGCCGCTTGTGCTGCTCGACAACCCGCGCAACCTCGGCAACCTCGGTGCGGTCATCCGGGTGGCGGCGGGGTTGGGGGCGGGTGGGGTGGTGTCGGTGGGGGATGTGGATCCGTGGCATCCGAACGTGCTGCGGGGGAGTGCGGGGTTGCACTTCGCGTTGCCGGTGGGCCGGGTCGACGGGGTGGGTGGGGTGCGGGGGCCGGTGTTCGCGTTGGACGCGGACGGGGAGGACATCGGTGGGGTGCGGATTCCGGGGGACGCGGTGCTGGCGTTCGGGTCGGAGAGGCACGGGTTGTCGGGGGCGGTGCGGGAGCGGGCGGACCGGTTGGTGTCGTTGCCGATGAGGCCGTTGGTGTCGAGCTACAACCTGACTACGAGCGTGGCGATGGCGCTGTACCACTGGGAGTTGTTCCAGCGCGCTTCTTGAACGATCAAGAGATCACGATGGCGTCGTGACGGTCGAGAGGTCCACCCCGAAGCTGCTGGCGGCCCGCGCAGGTGTCGCCGAACGGGCCGTGCAGTCGCGGCACCTGCGTCGGGTCTGGGGTGTGCCGGGCACGCTGCTGGGCGTCGCCGCCTGGCCGATGGACTGGCGCGGGCACCTGCACCTGAGGTTCAACTACTGGTGGCAGGCGCACCTGCTGGACTGCGTGGTGGACGCGCAGCTGCGCTCGCCGAACGAGGCGCGGCGGCAGGTGGTGCGGCGGCTGGTGCGCGGGGTGCGGGTGCGCAACCTGGTGGGCTGGACCAACGACTTCTACGACGACGTGGCGTGGCTCGGGCTGGCGCTGCTGCGGGCGGCGAAGGAGGTCGGGGTGTCGCGGCCGTCGGCGGTCGACGCGATCGCGGCCCGGCTGCGCGAGGGGTGGACCGACCACGGTGGTGGCGGGATCTGGTGGAAGCGCGATGACGACTTCAAGAACGTCCCCGCGAACGGGCCGACGGCGATCTTCTTCGCGCGGCTGGCTGAGGCGGGCGGTTCGCGCAGCGACCTCGTCCGGTCGCGGTCCATCGTGGACTGGATGGAGAAGGCGCTCGTCGACCCCGAGTCGGGGCTGGCGTGGGACGGGCTGCACGTCCACCCGACCGGTGAGGTGCGCGAGGTCGAGACGACGATCTACTCGTACTGCCAAGGGGTTCTGCTCGGCGCGAACCTGGAGCAGGCCCGCACGTCGACCTCGCCGGTGTGGCTCGACCGGGTCGAACGGCTGATCCGCGCGGTCGACAAGGAGCTCGCCGTCCACGGTGTGCTGCGCGGCCACGGCGGCGGCGACGGAGGTCTGTTCGGCGGGATCCTGTTGCGGTACCTGGCTCAGGCGGCCGTCGCGCTGCCCGAGCTGGACCCAGGACGGGCGGGCGCCGCGCGGCTCGCGGCCGACATCGTGTTCCTGTCGGCGGAAGCGGTGTGGAACAACAGGACCGTGGCCGTCAGCGGTCCGCTGTTCGGTCCGGAGTGGACGACCCCCGCCGTCGTGCCGTCACGGGAACGCACGCCCGAGAGCGACCTGTCGGTCCAGCTCGGCGGCTGGATGGCGCTGGAGGCCGCGGCGCTGCTAGAACGCCACGACCTCCGACCGTCCTAGCGCCTGAGGTACGCGTGGTACCAGTCGAGGTAGTTGGTCAGCTCGTCGAGGTCGAACTTCCACGACCGCAGCGCGGGGTCGCCGATGGCGGCGACGAGGTTGGCCTGGTCGAAGCGCTTGCGCCCGGTCAGGTAGGAGTTGTAGAACTCGATCTTGCGGTCGAACTCGCGGTCCAGCTGGCTGAAGCTGTCCACGTCGTCGGTGTACACCGGCCGCGACAGCCCCGTCTTCTCGAACATCAGCCCCAGACCCGGCCCCACGACGACCGGGTCCGGGTGCGTCAGGTGGAAGATCCCGCCGGCGGCACCGGACTGGCTGACGCTCACCGCGTCGGCCGCCACCAGGTCGACCGGCACGAGGTTCACCCGTGCCTCGGCGTCCGCGCGGATCCGCATCGGCCTGGCCAGGTCCTCCGCGGAGCCGAGCGCACCGAGCGCGCGCTTGAACTGGGAGAGCCGCCGCTGGATCCCGTAGAGCCCGGAGTGCCCGCCGCACAGCGCGTACGTCCGGCTGTGCCCGATCACGATGCTCGGCCGCAGGGTCCTGGTCGCGAACGCGGTCGCCCCCGCGACCAGCCGTTCCGCCGCGGCCTTGCTCTCCTCGTACCGGTTGTTCGTCTCGACGCCGTCCATCCGCACCTCGGCGACGTCCCCGTCGAGACGCCCGGCCACGTAGGCGGTGCTCATGTAGTTGAACGTCGTCGCGCCCGCCGCCTCGGCCAGCTCCAGCGCGTGCCGGGTGCCGCCGATGTTGGTGTCCCGCAACGCCTCCCAGTGCCGGTCCTCGTAGCGCAGGTCCGCCGCGCAGTGCCAGAACTCCGCCACGCCGGTCAGCCCCTCGACGCCGAGCCGGGGCGCCGCCAGGTCGGCGGTGACGACCCGGCACCGCTTGTCGACCTCCAGGCCGAACGCGCCGTACTCGCGCGCCGCCGTGCCCAGCACCTGCCGCAGCCGTTCCTCCGGGCCCGCCTTGCGGCCGGG
The DNA here is from genome assembly GCF_003002815.1 of Umezawaea tangerina. Taxonomy (GTDB): domain Bacteria; phylum Actinomycetota; class Actinomycetes; order Mycobacteriales; family Pseudonocardiaceae; genus Umezawaea; species Umezawaea tangerina. Next base: position 40,734 of record NZ_PVTF01000020.1, read on the forward strand.
CCGCACCAGGCAGACGACCTCGTCGTCGGTGCGCGCCAGCAGCTCCAGCACCAGCGCCGCCCCGACGAGGCCGGTCGCGCCGGTGACGGCGTGTGCGCCGGTCACCGCCCGCTCGCGGTGAAGCTGACCGGCATCCGGCCGATGGCGTTGATGAAGTTGCCCGCGACGTAGCGGGGCGTGCCGACGCGCAGGTCCGGCAGCTGCCGGTAGACCTCGGTGAGGATGTGCCGCAGCTCGATCCGGGCCAGGTGCGCCCCGAGGCAGAAGTGCGGTCCGCCACCGCCGAAGGCGATGTGCCGGTTCGGGCGGCGGGTGATGTCGAAGGTCCACGGGTCGGTGAAGACCCGCTCATCGCGGTTGGCCGACGAGTAGAAGAGCACCACGTGCTCCCCCGCCTCGATGGTCTGCCCACCCAGCTCGGTGCGCTCCACGGCGGTGCGGCGGAAGGTCATGATCGGGGTGGACCAGCGGATGACCTCCTCGATCGCGCCCGGAAGGTGCGCGTCGGGGTCGCCGAGCAGGAGGGCGCGCTGGTCGGGGAACCGGTCGAGCGCGTGCACGCCGTGGCTGATGGAGTGCCTGGTGGTCTCGTTGCCCGCGATGAACAGCAGGATGAAGAACGCCCGGATCTCGTCGTCGGTGAGCCGCTCGCCGTCCACCTCGGCCTCGATGAGCGCGCTCATCAGGTCGTCGTCCGGGTGGTCGCGCTTCTCGTCGATCAGGTCGAACGCCATCGCGGTGAACGCCACCACGCCGTCGCGCAGCGCCTGCGCGGGGTCGCCGTGGCCGTACTCCTCGTCCTTGCAGCCGATCATCGCGTTGGCGTGCACCAGCGCGCGGTCGCGCTCCTCCTCCGGGAGGCCGAGGATCTCGCAGATCGTCCAGATGGGCAGCCGCTCGGCGATGCCGGACACGAAGTCGACCTCGCCGAGGTGGGCGACCGAGGCGACCACGTCCCGCGCGGCCCGCTGGATGGCGGAGTCCATCAGCGCCATCCGGCGCGGGGTGAAGGTGCTCGTGATGAGCTTGCGCAGCAGCGAGTGGCGGGGCCCGTCCATGGCGATGATGGACTGCGTCGCCTCCGCCAGCGCGGGCGTCAGCACCTCCAGCGTCACGCCGCCGAAGTAGGCGGAGGAGGAGAACGTCCGGGGATTGCGGCTGACTTCCGAAACACCGTCATGGGAGACGACGGCCCAATAGCCCTGCGCTTCCGCGGTCGGCATAACGGGGTTTTCAATCGGTTCCTGCCACGACACCGGTCGATTCCGCCTGAGGTCGGCGAATCGGGAATCCCGGTCCCGCGGGGACAACGCCCAGAAATCCTCCGAGGAGAGGTCGACCGAAACGAGGTTTCCTGAAGTCTTCATGAGTCGCTCGCCAGTTCCGCGAGTATCTCGCCGCGCAGAACGTCCTCGAGGGCGACCAGCGCCCTGGCGACCGTGCTGCCGTCGAGCACCCGGTGGTCGTAGGTCAGCCGGACGTCGAGGGTGCCGTCCGGCTCGAGTTGCCCGTAGTTCAGCGTCGTCGTCAACGGCGAGAGCTGGTGCAGGCTGGCACCGCCCTCGGACGCGGTGATGCTCGCCGCGAACGTGCCCAGGAAGCGGGCGCGCCACGGGCCGCGCGCCTGGACCGCGAGCCACCAGACGAGCCTGCGGACCGGGAACGGCAGGCCGCTCAGCCCGAGGATGCGCCGGAAGCTGCGCAAAGTCCCCAGCGGCGCGGTCTTGTGCCGCCGGATGATCGCGTCGACCTGGCGCACCGACAGCGCCTCGGGGTGGACGATCCGGCTGAAGAACACCGCGTCCTCGCCGTGGTAGGTCCGCTCGACGCTGAACGAGGCGGCGGTCTCCTGGTGCTCGTAGAGGTGCGGCCAGGGGAAGGAGAAGTACGCGCGCCGCAGCTCCGGGTGGCGCGACGACACGAGGGCGTAGGCCTTCACGAAGATCGCGCACCAGCTGACCCGGTCCGGCATCGCGGTCCGGGCGGCGACCACGTCGCCGAGCCGCATCCGCCTTTGCATCGGAACGCTGGGGACCTTGCGCGAATGGTGCAGCAGGTCGCGCATGAACTTCCTGGGCGGCGAAAGCCGGATGTTCCGGCCGCGGCGGAGGGGGACGTCCGGAATGGATCTTGGAAGGGCCCCCGCGTGTTCGTCTACAGGTGTCCTGGTGAGCATGCGTTCGACGATAGGGAGGAAAAGGACACCCTCCGAGAACGCGCAGGCGGATAGGGGTTGATGTAAATCATATTGCGCTCAGTGGCAGCCGCAGGAACGACGGTGTTTGAACGTCGGAGCGAGCCGGATGGTTTCCGGGGCCCGATCGGGCTCGGTGATCCGGGTCAGCAGCAGCCGGACGGCCGTCCGCCCGATCTCCTCGATGGGCTGCGCCATCGTCGTGAGCGGCGGGTCGACCAGCTCGGACCACTCGACCTCGTCGTAGGACACCAGCGCCAGGTCGTGGCCGATCCGCAGTCCGCGCGCGCGGACCTCGTGCATGACGTTGGTGAGCACCATGTGGTCGCCCGCGATCACGGCGGTGGGCGGCGAGGCCAGGTCCAGCAGCGGGCCGAGCTTGCCGTCGGAGGACACCAGCTCCTCGTCCCACTGGAGTCCCGAACGGCCGAGCCCGAGCCGGTAGCCGAGCACCCGCTCGTCGGTCGTGGCCAGGCCGATCTGGCCGGTCACCATGCCGATCCGCCGGTGCCCGAGCTCCGCGAGGTGCCGGGCGAGCTGCGAGGTCGACTGCACGTTCTCCGGGCCGACCTGGTCCATGTCCTGGCTCATCGTCAGCCGGTCCACGAGCACGGTCGGGATGCCCAGCCGCCGCAGCTCCGGCAGCACCGCGCCGCCCGCGCCCGCCGACGGCGTCAGCAGCAGGCCGTCGACCCGCCGCCCGCGCAGCATCCGCACGGCGGCCTGCTCCGACTCGGCGGTGTCGCGGGTGTCGATCAGCACGAGCGAGTAGCCCGCGGTCGTCGCCTCGTTCTCGATCGCCGCGATCAGCTCGGCGAAGTACGGGTGCGACACCAGCGACACGGCCAGCCCCAAGGACTTCGTGCCGCCGGTCACCAGCGAGCGCGCGATGGCGTCCCCGGTGTAGCCGGTCTCCTCGATGGCCTTGAGGACGCGTTCCTTGGTGTCCGGTGCCACTGACCTGGTCTCGTTGATGACGTGTGAGACCGTGGTGATGGAGACCCCGGCGAGGGTCGCGACCTCCCGCATGGTGATCATGGTGCTCGCCCCGTTCCGCTGGGCAGGTGTTCGCTTGCGCAATCGCTTGCGACGGGACCCTACCTGGCAGGAGGCGTTTCCACTGGTTGCGGTGTTGTGTGTCGGCCTGACAACCGTCGACGTCAGCCAGCAGGTGGCTGAATTCCCCGCTCCGGGTGACAAGGTGCAGTCCGGGGGTGCCCACGTGGCGCCGGGCGGTCCCGCGGCCAACGCCGCCACGGCCGTCGCGGCGCTCGGCCACCGGGCGGTGCTGCTGACCGCGCTCGGGCGCGACGCCTTCGGCGCGTTCGCCGCCGCCGGGCTCGCCGAGCGGGGCGTGGAGTTCCACGACCTCGCCCCCGACTCGCGGATCTCGCTCAGCATGGTCGCCGTCCGCGAGCGCGACGGCGAGCGCACCGTGATCTCCCGCAACGCCGCCGAAGTCTCGCTCGCGGCCACAGTGGACGTCGTAACACCGTTTGTATTCCAAGCCGACGTGGTCCTGCTCGACGGGCACCTCGGTCCGCTGGCCCTCGCGGTGGCAACTGCCGCCAAAGATGCCGGTTTGCAGGTGGTGCTGGACGCCGGTAGCTGGAAACCTGTGCTGGAAGACCTGCTGCCGCTGGTGGACGTCGCCGCGTGCTCGTCGGCTTTCGGGCCGACCGAGGACGAGCTGCACGCCCGCGGGGTGCCGCTGGTGATCCGGACGAACGGCCCGAACCCCGTCACGTGGTCGAGTGACGGGGAGCTCCACGAGCGGCCGGTACCGGTGGTCCAGGTGCGCGACACCAACGGCGCGGGGGACGTGTGGCACGGTGCCCTTGCCGTCGCGCTCGCCCGGCACGACCCGGTCGCGGAAGCGGTCGGGTGGGCGAACGCGGTGGCGGCGGTCAGGGTGCGCAACACCGCGCAGGATTGGGTTGAGGAGTTGGCAAGGTGGCAGGACAGCAGGTGAAGTTCGACGAGCTCCTCGATCGTGCTCGCGCGCTCGTGGACACCGGGGAGCGCAGGCTGCTCGGCATCGGCGGCGCACCGGGGTCGGGCAAGTCCACGCTCGCCCGCCGCCTGGTCGACGCGCTGGGGGCCGACGCCGCGCTCGTCGAGATGGACGGGTTCCACCTCGCGCAGCGCGAGCTGCTCAGGCTGCGCATCAGCGAGCGCAAGGGCGCGCCGGACACGTTCGACGTCGCCGGGTACGTCGACCTGCTCGGCAGGCTCAAGGCCGCCGGGCCGGACGTGATCTACGCGCCGGAGTTCCGCCGCGAGATCGAGGAGCCGGTCGCCTGCGCCGTCCCGATCGACCCCGGCGTGCCGCTGATCGTCACCGAGGGCAACTACCTGCTGCTGAACTACGACAAGTGGAAGCGCGTCCGCATCGTGCTCGACGAGGCGTGGTTCCTGTTCATAGACGACGACCTGAGGGTGCAGCGGCTGATAGACCGGCACCTGAGGTTCGGCCGGACGCTGGCGGAGGCCGAGGAGCGGGTCCTGCACGGCACCGACCACGTGAACGCGCTCATGGTGAACTCGTCCAAGTCCGGCGCCGACCTGCTCATCACCGACGTGGTGTGACCTCGACCTCCTCGTCGATCGGCTTCTGCATCTCCTGGCGGTAGCGCCACAGGCCGTACGCGGTGCCGAGCACGAAGAAGGCGATGCTGACCACGACCGCGGCGGTCTCCAGCCACGGCAGCGACGTCAGCAGGCCCGCGCCGTAGTAGCCGGCCAGCACCAACGTCGGCACCCAGGCCAGCGCGCCCAACGTGGTCGCGAGCAGGAAGCGCTTGGTGTCCATCCGCGCCGCGCCCGCCACCATCGGCGCCAGCGTGCGCACCCACGGGATCCAGCGGGCCAGCACGATCGCCCAGAACCCGCGCCGGTCGAGGAAGTCCCGCGCCTTCTCCAGGTTGGTCCGGTTGAGTATCCGGCCGCCCTTGCGGGCCAGCAGGTGCGTCCCGGTCGTCCGCCCGATGTAGTAGCCGACCAGGTTGCCGACCACGGCCACCACCATCGCGGCGGCGGAGAGCAGCCACGCGTTGAGCGCGCCGCTCTGCTGGGCGATGATCACGCCCGCCGCGAACAGGAGCGAGTCACCGGGCAGGAACAGTCCGAAGATGAACGCGCACTCGGCGAACAGGAAGCCCAGCGTGATCAGCCACACCGCCACCGGACCTGCGGTGTCGAGGGGGCCGAACGCGAGCGTGATGGTCGATCCGGACAGAACCACTCGAACAGCCTACGTCGAGCCCCGGTGTCCGCAGGGCGACCTTGACCCAACCGGTAGTGGAATCCTGTGCGTCGTGACTGGTCGTGCACGCGCGGTCACGCGAACGCCCCCTCACCGCGGGGTAAGGGGGCGTGGCGCTGGACCGGTCGACCAGGTGGTTCAGTGCGCGGGCGGCGCCGCGACCGGGTCGGACCCCACGGCCGTGCGCAGCGGGATCTCCTTGATGAACCACGTGGTGACGAACGCCAGGATCATCACGAACGCGCCGGTCAGGAACACCGCGTCGATCGACTCGGCGAAGCCCTCCAGGAACGGCCGCGCCAGCCGGGGGTCGACCTGCTGGAGGAACGAGGAGTCCTGCAGGACGCCCGCGTTGCCGCCGCCCTGGAACGCGTCCAGGACCGGCTTGTTGACCGGGTTGTTCAGCACCGCCGGGTCGCGCAGGGCCGCCTGGAACTCGGGCGTGGGCACGATCCGGGCGAACGCGTCCCTGATGCTGTCCGGCACCGTGCTGAACAGGATCGACAGGAACACCGCGACGCCGACCGTGCCGCCCATCTGGCGGAAGAACGTGGCGGACGCGGTGGCGACGCCGAGGTCGCGCATCGGGACGGCGTTCTGCGCGGCGATCGTGAGGGTCTGCATGCAGTTGCCGAGACCGAAGCCGAACAGGGTCATGAAGATCATCGGCTGCCAGATCGCCGAGTCCGCGTCCACCGTGTGGAAGAGGAACATCGCGACGACCATCAGCGCCGTGCCGATGATCGGGAAGATCTTGTAGCGGCCCGTGCGCGAGGTGATCTGGCCGGACAGGATGGAGCCGGTCATGATGCCCAGCGTCATCGGGATCATCAGCAGGCCCGCCTCGGTGGGCGTGTGGCCCTTCACGATCTGCAGGTACTGCGGGATCATCGAGATGCCGCCGAACATGCCGATGCCGACGATGAACCCGGCGATGATGATCATCGTGAACGTCGAGGTGTTGAACAGCTTGAGCGGGATCAGCGCCTCGTCGCCCATCCTGGACTCGACCCAGATGAACAGCGCCACGCCGAGCACGCCGATGACGTAGCAGCTGACCGACCCGACGGAGCCCCAGCCCCACTCGCGGCCCTGCTCGGCCACGATCAGCAGCGGCACGATGCCCACGGTCAGGAACAGCGCGCCCCAGTAGTCGATGCGGTGGTCGTGCGCCTCGTGCGGGAGCCTGAGCACGCGGAACACGACGGCCAGCGCGACGATGCCGATCGGCACGTTGACCAGGAACACCCAGCGCCAGCCGGTGACCCCGAGGATGGTGTCCTGACCTGCGAGGAAGCCGCCGATGACCGGCCCGAGCACGCTCGAGGTGCCGAACACCGCGAGGAAGTAGCCCTGGTACTTGGCGCGCTCGCGCGGCGGCATCATGTCGGCGATGATCGTGAACGCCAGCGACATCAGACCGCCCGCGCCGAGCCCCTGGATCGCGCGGAACGCGGCCAGCTCGTACATCGACGTGGAGAACGTGCAGGCGAGCGAGCCGGCCACGAAGATCGTGATGGCGGTCAGGTAGAACGGCCGCCTGCCGTAGATGTCCGAGAGCTTGCCGTAGATCGGCGTCGAGATCGTCGACGTGATCAGGTACGCGGTCGTCGCCCAGGCCTGGAGGCTCAGCCCCTGCAGGTCGTCCGCGATCGTCCGGATGGACGTGCCGACGATCGTCTGATCGAGTGCCGCCAGGAACATGCCGATCATCAGGCCGCTCAGCACGGCCAGGATCTGCTTGTGGGTGAGCTGGGGAGCCCCAGCCTCGGCGTTGACCATTGGACGAGTCTGCGCCATGCGCGGGGATGCCGCTGCACGATTACCGCCGGTCGGGGGACCTTATGTGCCCGGTTGTCGTCTTCGCCCCGGTTCCGGTGTGAGGCGCGTGACGCTAGCTTGGGACCATGGCACTGGTCGAGGAACTCCGCGCGGCGTTGGGTCCGAACGCCGTCCTGACCGACACCGACGTGACGTCCGCCTACCAGCGCGACATGATGCCGTTGGCCCCGTTCGGCACCCCGCTCGCCGTGGTGCTGCCGACCGGCACCGAGCAGGTGCAGGCCGTGGTGCGGGCGTGCGCGGCCGCCGGGGTGCCGATCGTGCCGCGCGGCGCGGGCAGCGGCCTGTCCGGGGCGGCCAACGCGGTCGACGGGTGCGTGGTGCTGGTGACCACGAAGATGAACGCGATCGTGGAGATCGACGCGGACAACCGGCTCGCCGTCGTCGAGCCCGGCGTGGTCAACCTAGACCTGCGCGGCGCCGTGGAGAAGAACGGCCTGTTCTACCCGCCGGACCCGTCGAGCTACGACTGGTGCACGATCGGCGGCAACCTGTCCACGAACGCGGGCGGGCTGTGCTGCGTGAAGTACGGCGTGACCACGGACTCCGTGCTCGGCCTCGAGGTCGTGCTGGCCGACGGCGAGCTGCTCAAGACCGGTCGCCGGACCGTGAAGGGCGTCGCGGGCTACGACCTGACGAAGCTGTTCATCGGCAGCGAGGGCACGCTCGGCGTGATCACCAGGGCGACGCTGGCGCTGCGGCCGCTGCCGCAGGCCCCGGTGACGCTGGTGGCGGCGTTCACCAGCACGGAGGCGGCCGGGGCGGCGGTCAGCGCGGTCGTGCGCGAGGGCCTGGTGCCGTCGTTGATGGAGATCATGGACCGCACCTCGATCGAGGCGGTCGAGCTGTACCTGAAGACCGAGCTGGGCGCCGGACCCGGCTGCGCCGCGCTGCTCATCTGCCAGTCCGACACCGGTGTCGAGACCGGGATGCGCGAGCTGGCCGTGATCGAGGAGCTCTGCCGCAACGCGGGCGCCGAGCTCGTCTACGCCACCGAGGACGTCTCCGAGGGCCGCGACCTGCTGACCGCCCGCCGCGCCGTGCTGACCGCGCTGGAGGTCTACGGCGCGTGGCTCACCGACGACGTGTGCGTGCCGCGCACGCGGATCGCCGAGCTCATCGCGGGCTGCGAGCGGGTGAGCGCCGAGGTTGGGCTGCGCATCGCCGTCGTCGGCCACGCGGGCGACGGCAACATGCACCCCACGATCGTCTACGACCCCGCGTCCGAAGACGAGTTCGCCCGCGCCCGCAAGGCTTTCGACGACATCCTCGCGATCGGCCTCGGCCTGGGCGGCACGGTCACCGGCGAGCACGGCATCGGCAAGATCAAGCGCGAGTGGCTGGAACGCGAGATCGGTCCCGTCGGTCTGCGCGTGCACCGCGAGATCAAGCGCGCCCTCGACCCCGGCAACCTGTTCAACCCCGGCTCGATGTTCTCGCTGTAGCAATGACTTCGGGGCACGACCGTCCGAACAGGACGGTCGCGCCCCGAAGTCGGCTAGGACGCGGGGGTTCCCGGTGCCGGGTCGTGGGGAGTGGTGACGGGCGGGTTCACCGGGGTCGGCGCGATGGTGAACCGGCACGGCGGCTCCGGCCGGGAGAGGTCGCCCATCACGTCCCGCGCGCGAGCCGTCCACTCGTAGGTGTGCCCGTCGACGGTGAAGCCCTCGGGCAGCCGGACCTCCATCGGCCCGTTCTCGCCGTAGTCGACGACGGTGGTGAACGCCGCGCTGGGGTCGGCAGCGTCCCACGCCGTGAAGACGGTCTGCGACCAGCCGTACCACGGGTTCCGCCGGAGCGCGCCGAGCACGGGCCGCGGGCTCAGCGTGTAGTTCCCGTCCCACCGGCAGGCCTCGCCGTCGACCGTGGGGTCGGCGGGTGCGGTGGGCGCGTCGGTGTACACGAGGTCGATCGAGAGGTCGTCGGCGTACTTCCTGCCGTAGGCCGGGTCGCCCATCCGCTCCTCGGGCATGAGCAGCGCCAGCGTCAGCGACATCTCCTGGCTTCCTGCCGCGTCCCGCACCTCGTCGAGCACGTCCCAGGTGATCCGGGACGACACGCACCCCGGCTCCGCACCGGTCTGCTCGACCCTGGAGAGCTCGGCGGGCTGGTTGAGCCACGACGGGTTGTGCGCCACCTCGGTCCGCCACAGCTCGGTCGCCCGCGGCTTCGCGCAGTCGTTGGCGGAGATCTCGGTGACCGACACCGTTGCCGAGACGATCTCGACCTCGAAGTAGTTCTGCAGCAGGAACGTGAAGTAGGACTTCGAGGTGCGTTCCGGCCCGTTCCCGTCCCGCCACGTCCCGACCGGGGCCATGCGGTAGTCGAGGTCGTCCTCCGACGGCCGGGCGGAGTCCGCGATCCTGAGCAGGTTCGCGGACGAGTGCACCGGGCTGGGCATCGCCGAGGCGGGCGCGGCGGAGTACGCCACCACCCCGGTCGTCGCCAGCCCGCTGATCAGCAGCGCGCCCAAGGCACGCCGAACTGCTTTCCTGGTCGCCATTCCCAGTCCCCCCAGAGGTTCCCGGCGACGTGCGCCGCCGGGTGCACAGGCGGAACCCTGGCGGCGGGGGACCCCGTGCCGCAAGTGCTACCGGGAAGTCGGTACGGACTCGCCTGGGGGAGGCGTTCGGTGCTCCGGGGTCAGCGGTCGCGGTCCACGCGCGGGATGTACTGGGTGGCCTCCGCGTCCACGGGCGGGAACACCTGGGTGATGTCGGCGGCTTCCTGCTCCACCAGGGACTTCTTCTCGCGGCGCGCCTTGAGGAACTCGATGATGATCGGCACGACCGACACGAGGACGATCAGGATCAGCATCATCTCGATGTTCTTGCGCACGAAGTCGATCTGGCCGAGGAAGTAGCCCAGGACGGTCAGGCCCGCGGCCCAGGCGACGCCGCCGATGGCCGAGTAGGTGAAGTACTTCTTCGGGTCCATCCGGCCGACGCCCGCCATGGCGGTGATGAACGTGCGGACGATCGGCACGAAGCGGGCCATCACGATCGCGCGGGCGCCGTACTTCTCGAAGAAGCCCTCGGTCTTCTCGACGTACTCCTTCTTGAAGATCTTGGAGTCCGGCTTGCTGAAGAGCGCGGGTCCGGCGCGGTGGCCGATGTAGTAGCCGACGACGTTGCCCGCCATCGCGCAGACGGTCACGAGCAGGCACACCAGCCACAGCGGGTAGTCCAGCGCGCCGGTGGCCACGAACAGCCCGGCGGTGAACAGCAGCGAGTCACCCGGCAGGAAGAAGCCGACCAGCAGGCCGCACTCCGCGAAGATGATGAAGCACACCGCGAAGAGCGCGAACCCCCCGAAGCTGCTCAGGATGTACTCGGGGTTCAGCCACTGCGGGCCGAGGGCAACCGTGGAGGTGGTGAGCGCAGCCGTCACACACGACACCGTACAGGCTGGACGAACTGGTCATCCCCGACGTCGACCGTGGGCGTTCAGCGCAACGTGAAGACCCCGACGACCGTTCCCGCGGCCAGTCCGAGGAGCACGGCGAGCAGCAGCACCCACCAGATGGACAGCGACGGCGGGCGCTCCGGCGCGGCGGGCGCGGGCCGCACCACGTGCAGGCCGGAGCTGGTGGCCTGCGCGCGCAACGCGTTGGCCACCAGCCGTTCCTGGTCGTCGTGCATGACCTCGAAACTAGCCGATCGGGTCGGTCTAGTCCTTCACCCACGCGCCCTTGCTCATCACGTCGCGCGGCCGCAGCTCGGAGTCCAGCACGACCAGGTCCGCCGCGAGCCCGGCGCGCAGCTCGCCGGTCTGGTCACCCAGACCGAGCAGTGCGGCGGGCCGGGTGGACGCCGCGTGCGACGCCTCGACGATGCTCAGCCCACAAGCCGTAACAGCGTTGCGGAACGCCGCGTCCATGGTCAGGGTGCTGCCCGCCAACGAGCCGCCGCCCGCGAGCGTCGGCACGCCGTCCACGACGCGCACCTCCAGGCCGCCCACGTCGTAGACGCCGTCGCCGACCCCGGCCGCCGCGATGGCGTCGGTGATCAGCACGGTCCGGCCCGCGCCCGCGTGCTTCGCGGCCAGGTGCACGGTCGTCGGGTGCAGGTGCACGAGGTCGCAGATCAGCTCGACGGTGACCCGCTCGTCGTCCAGCAACGCGCCGATCGGGCCGGGCTCGCGGTGGTGCAGCGGGCGCATGCCGTTGAACAGGTGCGTCGCCACGGTCGAGCCCGCCTCGATGGCGGGCCGGATCTGCGCCTCGGTGCCGTCGGTGTGGCCGACGGCGGCCAGGACATCGTTGTCGACCAGCAGCCGGACGGCCTCGACCGCGCCCTCCAGCTCGGGGGCCAGCGTGATCATCCGGACCGCGCCCTTGCCCGCGTCGAGCAGCCTGGTCACCGAGTCGCGGTCCGGCGGCCGCAGGATCGCCGGGTCGTGCGCGCCGCACCGGGCGGCCGACAGGAACGGGCCCTCCAGGTGCAGGCCCGAGATCAGGCCCTCCTGCACCAGTTCGGCCAGCTTCGCGATCTGCTCCACCATCTCCGGCACCGGCCGCGACACCAGGCTGGCCAGCAGCGTGGTCGTGCCGTGCCTGCGGTGCGCCGACGCCGCCTTGCGCACCCGGTCGGGGTCGGCGTTGGTGAACGCCTCACCGCCGCCGCCGTGGCAGTGGATGTCGACGAAACCAGGAACCACCAACGACCCGCCCACGTCCGTGGTCGGCCCGTCGGGCGGGGTGCCCTCGCCGACGGCCAGGATCCGGCCGTCGCGCACCGCCAGCCAGCCGGACTTGAGCACGCCGTCCGGCGTGACCACCCGACCACCGGTCAAGGTCACGTCCACCGGTCCGCCCCACGTGCTCATGAACCCTCCAACTCGTCGATGGCGAGCAGCGCCGCACCGAGGCAACCGGCCTCGTCGCCGAGCGCGGCCAGCCGCAGTTCAGGTCGTCGCTGGAAGGTGATCAACCCGTCCAGCTTCTTGCCCAGTGGCGCGACCAGCAGGTCGCCGGACAGCGCGAGTCCGCCGCCGAGCACGACCGCCTCCGGCCCGAGCACGCCCGCCAGCACCACGATCCCCCTGGCGAGGGCGTCGATCGCCTCGTCCCACACGACCGCCGCGTCGTCGTCACCCGCGCGGACCATGGCGGCCACCTCCGCCGCGCCGCCCACCCGGACGCCGGTCCGCTCGGTGAACCGGCGGGCGATGCCCCCGGAGGACGCGCGCACCTCGACGCACCCGGTCTGCCCGCAGCCGCACGGGTCCCCGTGGCCGACGTCGACGTGGCCGACCTCGCCCGCGTACCCGCCGCCGCCGTAGATCCGGCCGTCCAGCACGAGCGCGCCCGCGATCCCGGTGCCGATCGGCATGATCACCGCGTTGCGCAGGCCGCGCGCGGCGCCCATCCGGCACTCGGCGAGACCGCCCGCGCGCACGTCGTGTCCGAACGCGACGGTCAGCCCGGTGCGCTCGGCGATGAGATCCCGGAACGGGAAGTCGTTCCAGCCCAGGTTGGTGGAGTACACCCCGATGCCCTCGCGCTCGTCCACGACGCCGGGAACGACGACGCCGACGGCGTCGATCCCGTGCTCGGCGGTCGGCCGCAGCGCGTCGACGACGTCGACCACCAGGTCGACGACCGCCTCGGCTGTCGACGGACCGTCCACACCCCTGGGGGTACCCCGCCGCCGCTGTTCCACCGCGACGACGCGCTCGGGCGTACCCGCCACCAGCGCCGCTTTGGTCTCGGTTCCGCCGACGTCGACGGCCACCACGTGTCTCGTGCGTGCCACGAGGGTCGATACTGCGGCATGCACCGCCCATTGGTCTATACCAAGCACCGGAATGGGTCCGGTCGCGGAATCATGTGGGCGATGAACCGGTACGAGCGGCTCACCGCCCTGTTGGAGATGCTCGCCGCCCGCGGCCGCCTCGGGACCGACGAGGCGGCGGCCGAGCTGGGCGTCTCGGGGGCCACCATCCGCCGGGACCTCGACCACCTCGCCGAGCAGCAGCTGCTCAGCCGGACGCACGGCGGGGCGATCGCCCAGGCCGTGTCCTACGACCTCCCGATGCGCTACAAGAGCACCCTCAAAGCCGACGACAAGCAGCGCATCGGCCGGGCCGCGGCGACCCTCGCCGAACCGGGCTCGGTGGTCGGGCTGACCGGCGGCACCACCGTCACCGAGGTGGCCAGGGGGCTCGTGACCAGGCCGGACCTCGACCTGACCGTGGTGACCAACGCCCTCAACATCGCGGGCGAGCTGGTCGTCCGACCGCGGGTGAAGCTCGTCGTCACCGGCGGGGTGGCGCGGCCGCAGTCCTACCAGCTGATCGGTCCGCTGGCGGCCAGGATCGCCGACGAGCTGTCCCTGGACATCGCCTTCGTCGGCGTCGACGGCCTGGACCCGCAGCTCGGCGCCACCGCCCGCCACGAGGGCGAGGCGGAGCTGAACCGGGTCTTCGCCACCCACGCCGAACGCGTCGTCGTGGTCGCGCACTCGTCCAAGCTCGGCAGGCGGACCCTCGCCAAGATCTGCGGCACCGACGAGGTCGACGTGCTGGTGACCGACAAGGGCGCGACGGACCACACCGTCGCGCCGTACCTCGAACGCGGCGTGGAGGTCCACCGCGCCTAGCGCGACGCGGCCGTCCGGGACCACGCGGGCACCCGGCGGGTCATCGCGGGACTAGCGCGCCGCCATGATCTTCTGCAGCGCGTCGAGGGCACGGCTGGCCGTCGACTTCACGGTGCCCTTCGAGATCCCGGTGGCCTCGGCGATCTCCGCCTCGGACATGTCGCCGTAGTAGCGCAGCACGAGCACCTCGCGCTGCCTCGGCGGCAGCTGCTGGAGCGCCGCGACCACGGCCTGGTGCTCCGCCGTGAGCATCGCGAGGCTCTCGGCCGAACGCGCGTTCACCGCGTGCGGCGGCGTGTAGTCACGCGCCGTCTTGCGCCTGCGCAGCACGCTGCGCGACCCGTTGACGACCGCGGTCCGCAGGTACCCCAGGGCCGCCTGCGCGTCGCGCAGGTTGCCCCAGTTGCGGTGCAGACCCGTGAAGGCCTCCTGCACCACGTCCTCGGCTGTCGCGGGCTCGTCGACGAGCAGCAGCGCCAGTCTGACCAACCGCATCCGGTGCTGGCGGTAGAGGTCCTCCAGCGTCAGCGGACCGGCGGGCGCCGGAGCGGCGCCGTCCTGGATGCGGAGGTTGGTCAGCGTGTCCTGCACGCGCACGACGCCGCTGTTGTTCTGCTCGGGACCGACCACGGGGAGGACGTTACCGGTCTCCGGGTAGCTTCGGTTCGGCAACACAGGTTCTCGCTGGAGGTGCGCATGGCCAGGTTCGCGGTCGAGTTCGTGTACGGCCCAGACACGGCGAAGCTGGAGGAGGTCCGGCCGCGCCACCGGGAGTACCTGGACACGCTGGTGGAGAAGGGTGTCCTGCTGCTCTCGGGGCCCTACGCGGACGGGCTCGGGGCGCTGCTGGTGTTCGAGGCGGCGGACGAGGCGGAGGTGCGGGGGTACCTGGCGGCGGACCCGTACGCGCCGGCGGGGGTCGTGGGGAGGATCGGGGTGCGGGAGTGGAATGCGGTGAAGGGGACGTTGCTTTAGGGGGTGTGTTCGCCGAGGTTGAGGCTGGGTGTCGCTGCCTAGGTGAACGGGGTGTCGCTGCCTAGGTCAACGGGGTATCGCTGCGGCCGTGGGCGGTGCGGCCGGCTTGACTTGGGGCCCCTTTTTTGGGCTTCGTCGGGCGAAAAAGGGCAGGTGGTAGAGCCTGCCCGCCGACCAATTTTAAGCCCAAAAACCCCAAGTCAAGCCGGCCGCCAGCGGACGGGCGTGCTCGCTTCCAGCGTCGTTGGGCGGGTTGCTCGCTTCCAGCGTTGTGGGCGGGTTGCTCGCTTCCGCGTCGCTGGGTGGGGTGGGTTGGGTTGGGTTTGCTGGTTAGCGGGTTGCCGCTTGTCCGCCTGGGCCTACGGGGCGTGAGGATTCTTTGGCGCCGCGTTGGGCGATGTCGGCCAGCATGGCTTTGTCGCCCTTGGGGACGACTGCGGCTGATCGTCGTTCGACCACGGCCGGTGTGAAGGCGCGGAGCACCTTCACGCGGCCGACCCAGCCTGGTACGTGTACTGCCCGCGCTCGTTTCGCGACGCTCTTGGCGACGGCTTTCCCCACGTCGGAGACGTCGTACTTCTTGCTGGCCAGGCCTGGTAGTGCTTGGCGCATGGGGCCGAGGACGGGGTGTTGGTCGGCGCCGTTGACCATGTCGGTGTCGATCCACGAGAAGTAGGCGATGCCGACGTCGACGCCGAGGTGGCGGACCTCGGCGCGGAGGCTGTTGGCGAAGGCCTCGACGCCTGCCTTGGCGGCGGAGTAGGCGGCGTTGCCGGGGATCTGGACGATCGCGGCCAGTGAGGACACGACGAGGCAGTAGCCGCGGCTGGCGATGAGGTGGGGGAGGCAGGTGCGGACGGTGCGCCAGACGCCGAGCAGGTTGACCTCGATGACGCGTTCGAACGCGGGCGGGTCGATGGAGCGGACGAAGCCCGCCGAGGCGATGCCGGCGTTCGCGACGACGACGTCGATGCCGCCGAAGTGCTCGACGACGCCGGCCACGGCGGTCTCCAGGGCGGACCAGTCGGTGACGTCGGCCTCCCAGGCCCGGCCGCCGCAGTCGGCGGCGACCTGGGCCAGCAGGTCGCCCTCGAGGCCGATGAGGGCGAGCTTCGCGCCCCGGGCGGCGAGGCGCCGGGCGGCGTCGGCGCCGATGCCCCTGGCCGCGCCGGTGATCAGGACAACCTTGCCGTTGACGTCCACGGTGACCTCCCGAGCAGTTCCGGAAGGCCACCGTAGCTCAACTTACCGCCAGTAAGCTACTGGCGAGTTCAATTAGACGCTGGCGTCGGTGAGGCGGTCGACCTCGGCGTTGCTGAGGGTCAGGTCGAGCACCGGGAGGAGGGCGTCGAGCTGCTCGGTGTTGCGCGCGCTGGCGAGCACAGAGGGCACGGTCGGCTGGGCGGTGAGCCAGGCGAGCGCGACGGCGGCGACCGACGTGGCGCGGGCCGCGGAGATCTCGTCGAGGGCGGCCAGCACGCGCAGGCCGCGGTCGTCGAGGAACTTGGTCGCGCCCGCCGCGCGCGGGCTGTCCACGTCGACGCCGGGGCGGTACTTGCCGGTCAGGAAGCCCTTCGCCAGGCCCCAGTAGGGCAGTGCGGACAGGTCGTTCGCGGCCACGACGTCGGCCACGTCGCCCTCGTAGGCCGAGCGCGCGACCAGGCTGTACTCGGGCTGCAGCGCCACGAACCCGGCCAGGCCCTCGCGGTCGGAGATGGCCAGGGCGTTCGCCAGCCGTTCCGCGGAGTAGTTCGACGCCGCGATCTGCCGGACCTTGCCCGCCCGGACGAGCCGGTCGAACGCCGCCAGCGACTCCTCGGTCGGCGTGTCCAGGTCGTCGCGGTGGGCGTAGTACAGGTCGATGTGGTCGACGCCGAGCCGCTTGAGCGACGCCTCGGCCGCGGCCTCGATCGTGGCGGGCTTGAGGTTGTCCAGGCCCTTGGTCATGCCGACCTTGGTGGCGATCAGGACGTCCGCCCGGTTGCCGCGCGCGGCCAGCCACCTGCCCAGGATCGTCTCGGACTTGCCGCCCGCGTACAGGTCGGCGGTGTCGATGAAGTTGCCGCCCGCCCGCGTGTAGGCGTCCAGCACCGCGAAGGACTGCTCCTCGTCGGCGGTCCACCCGAAGACGTTGCCGCCGAGGGTCAGGCGGGACACGTCCAGGTCGCTGTTCCCCAGTTTCGTCATGGGTCGAATCTAACCGCACGGCGGGGACTCCACCGGGCGGATTAAAAGCCGCAGGGGAAGGGTTGGCCGGAGAGGTCCGATCCGATCAACGGGGAGTCGACATGGCAGTGGAGCTGGGAACGTTCGGCGTGTGGAGCCAGGCGCAGCTGTGGGTCGGGGCGGGGGACGCCGCGGCCGAGCTGGAGCAGCTCGGCTACCGGACCCTGTGGCTCGGCGGCTCCCCCGGAGGTGACCTCCAAGCGGTGTCCGACGTGCTCGCGGGCACCCGTGAGCTCACCGTCGCCACCGGCATCGTGAACGTCTGGTCCGAGCCCGCCGAACGGCTCTCCGCCACCTACCGCAGGATCGAGGACGAGCACCCCGGCCGGTTCCTGGTCGGCATCGGCGCGAGCCATCCCGAGGCCGTCGGCGAGTACGTGAAGCCCTACGACAAGCTCGTGTCGTACCTCGACGAGCTTGACGTGCCGCAGGACCGCCGGATCCTCGCCGCGCTCGGCCCGCGCGTGCTCAAGCTCGGCGCCGACCGCACCGCGGGCGCCCACCCGTACCTCGTGACGCCCGAGCACACCGCCACGGCCCGCGAGGTCCTCGGCGTCGGCCCGGTCCTCGCGCCGGAGCAGCACGTCGTCCTGGAGACCGACCCGGACGCCGCCCGCGCGCTCGCCCGCCAGTCGATCCAGCTCTACCTCGGGCTGCGCAACTACACCGGCAACTGGCTGCGCCTCGGCTTCACCGAGGACGACCTCGCCGACGGCGGCAGCGACCGGCTGGTCGACGCCCTGGTCGCGTGGGGCAGCCCGGAGCAGGTCGCGATCCGGCTGCACGCCCACCTCACCGCGGGCGCCGACCACGTCGCCGTGCAGGTCATCGCCCCGCAGGGCGGCCACGACCCCGAGGCGTTCCGGGAGCTGGCCGCCGCGCTGTTCTAGGCGGTGATCTCGACGCCCCGCCAGAACGCCACGTGGTCCTTGATCTGCGCGGCCTCCGCCTTCGGCTCCGGGTAGTACCAGGCCGCGTCGGTGTTCTCCGCGCCGTTCACGTCGAGGGAGAAGTAGCTCGCGGTGCCCTTCCACGGGCACCGCGAGGTGGTGTCCGAGGGCTTGAGGAACTTCGACTCGACCGACGACATCGGGAAGTACTGGTTGCCCTCCACGACCTGCGTTTCGTCACTGCTCGCGATAATTTCGCCGTTCCACCGCGCGGTAGCCATGGGCCAACTATGCCCATGATCGACTGGGTCCGCACGGCGGCGTCGTAGGATGCCGTTGATACGGCGTTCAGGGCACCTGAGGAGGACGACCGATGCCCATCGCAACCCCCGAGGTCTACGCCGAGATGATCGGTCGCGCGAAGGCGAACGAATTCGCCTACCCCGCGATCAACGTCACCTCGTCGGAGACCCTCAACGCGGCACTCCGCGGATTCGCCGAGGCCGAGAGCGACGGCATCATCCAGGTCTCGACCGGCGGTGCGGAGTTCGCGTCCGGCACCAAGGTCAAGGACATGGTCACCGGCGCTGTCGCACTGGCCGAGTTCGCACACGTGGTCGCCGCGAAGTACCCAGTCAACATCGCGCTGCACACCGACCACTGCCCCAAGGACAAGCTGGACGGCTACGTCCGCCCGCTGGTCGCGATCAGCCAGGAACGCGTCGCCCGCGGCGAGAACCCGCTGTTCCAGTCCCACATGTGGGACGGGTCCGCGGTGCCGCTCGACGAGAACCTCAAGATCGCCGCCGACCTGCTCCAGGAAGCCGTCAAGGCGAAGATCGTCCTGGAGATCGAGGTCGGTGTCGTCGGCGGCGAGGAGGACGGCGTCGACAACGAGATCAACGACAAGCTCTACACCACCCCCGAGGACTTCCTGAAGACCGTGGAAGCACTCGGCGCGGGCGACCGGGGCCACTACCTGCTCGCCGCGACCTTCGGCAACGTGCACGGCGTCTACAAGCCGGGCAACGTCAAGCTCCGTCCCGAGGTCCTCAAGCAGGGCCAGGACGCGGTCGTGGAGAAGCTCGGCCTCCCCGCGGGCTCCAAGCCGTTCGACCTCGTCTTCCACGGCGGCTCCGGCTCGCTGCTGGAGGAGATCCACGAGGCGCTCTCCTACGGCGTCGTGAAGATGAACATCGACACGGACACGCAGTACGCGTTCACCCGGCCGATCGTCCAGCACATGTTCACCAACTACGAGGGTGTGCTGAAGATCGACGGCGAGGTCGGCAACAAGAAGGTGTACGACCCGCGCAGCTACCTCAAGGCGGCCGAGGTCGGCATGGGCGCCCGCATCGCCCAGGCCTGCGAACACCTGAAGTCCTCCGGCCGCATGATCGCCGGCTGAGTCCTTCGGTTCGACGCGAAATGCCCCTCGGTTCGCCGGGGGGCATTCTCGTTGTCCGGTAACGCCCTTCGCCGGCCGGTCGATGTGATCACCAGGCCGAGTCGGGAGGGCGTGGTGGTGGAGTCGTCCAGTGCGCCGGTCCCCGGCGGTCAGCCGTCCTCCGGCGACCCCGACCAGTGGCAGCAGCTGCTGGAGAACGCGCTCAAGTTCGTCTTCTCGTGGATCGTGCTGGCCCCGATCGCGATCATCGTCGCGGGCAAGCTCGCGACGCAGGTGGTGCGCCTGCCCGGTCAGCGCGGGCAGCTGTTCCAGATCAAGATCCCGGCCCTGATCACCATGCGGGCCTCCGGGCAGGAGGTGACCCTCGGCTTCGCGGTGTTCATCCTGTGCCTCGCCTGCACGGGGTTCTTCGCGGGCAAGGGCGTCTACCACGTCTTCGTCGACGGGTTCGGGATAGATCCGGGCCAGTTCAACGTGCTGTGCGTCTTCAGCGCGTTCCTCTCGGTCGCGCTGACGTCCTTCCTGCTGGTGGTCGTCCGCGTCGCGGGTCACCTCCGCGGCCGCTCGGAGTCGGCCGCCAAGCGCGAGTACGAGGCGAAGATCGAGGAACTGGGGCAGCGCGGCTCCCTCGACCGCCAACCCGGCAGCGGAGGGGAGCGGAGATGACCGAGGACACCCCGTCCACCGGCGAGCTGCGACCGGACAGCGCACGCGGCCGGGTGATCGCCGTCATGTCCGGCAAGGGCGGGTCCGGGAAGACGATGGTCGCGACCACGATCGCGCGCAGGCTTTCGGGCGAGGACCACCCCGTCCTGCTGGTCGACGGCGACCTCGGCACCGGCGGGCTCTCGTACTACCTGGCGCTGAACTACGTGCGCAACATCCGCAACGGCCTCACCGACCTGCTGCTCGGCAGACCCGTCGAGGACGGGGAACTGCGCTCCCGGTACCTCCAGCGGGTCACCTTCGCTCCGCGCTCCGGCAACGCGCTGTTCCTGCCGGTGGGGGACTTCCGCAAGCTCAAGCTGGTGCGTTCCGAGCCCGTGGTCCCCTCCGAGCCACCGGTGGCCCTTCTCCTGGAGCGGTCGCTCGGCAGGCTCAAAGCGGCCCTGATGACCGAGGAGGCGACCATGGTCGTCGACTGCCGCGGCGGGGTCGACGAGGAGACGTTCGCCATCGGACGGGTCGTCGACGACATCATCCTGGTGTCGGAGCCGGACACCACCTCGTTCCAGGCGACCCGCCACCTCGCGGAGTCCCTCAGCGACGAGGGGCTGGGGCACAAGATCACCGGGTTCGTCCTCAACAAGGTGTTCGAGGACCCGACCGTGGTCCTGCGCAACGGGACCAGCTCGTTCGGCGCCCAGCCGCTCGGCGCCGTCCCGTTCGACCCGGTGGCGACCAGGGCGTTCCTCGTCGGCGAGGTGCCGCCCGCGAGCTCGGCGTTCTGGGTGCACGTGGTCGACGCGCTGGCCCGGCTGTACCCGCACGACGTGGACCCACCCGACCGCGAACGGCTCTACCGGCCCGAGCAGTACGCCGCGCTGGGCCTCACCTCACCCGCTTCGACACGCGGCGGCTACGCCTTGGCGATGGTCGCGCTGGTGCTGGGCAGCGTCCTGGTGGTCGGTGAGGCGGCAGGGGGCGTGAACGGCACGACCAGGCTCGTCGGCCTGGTCGTGCTCGCCACGACCGCCCTGTTCGCCGGGATCGAGTCGGTCCGCAGGACAGTGGGGCGGACCATCGAGGCCCTGTTCCGCCTCGTCGGGCTCTAGGACCGCTCAGGCGAGCGCCGGAGCCCGTCGTCGTGCCCACTGGTCCACGCCCAGCCACAGCGCCGTCAGCAGGGCGAACGTCACCCAGGCCGACGGGTACAGGATCGGGGGTGCGGCGAGCCACTGCTGCTGGACCCAGATGCCGCCGTAGCCGATGCCGGTCACGGCGGCCGCGCCCAGCACCGCGGCGGCCACCCTGGGCAGCGCGGAGGTGTGGGCGAGGTCGACGCAGACGCCGACGAGGAGCAGGAAGAGGGGCATGGCGGAGGTGGGGAAGCCGATGCCCATGAGGACGGGCCAGACCAGGCAGCGGTAGGCGACGTAGCCGCCCGCGACGAGGGTGGCGGACCAGGGCCTGCCGATGGTGCGCCTGGCCAGCACGAGCACGACGCCGGTGGAGACCAGGCCCCACAGCGGGTAGACCCAGTCGGCGATGGGGAGCGCGAAGCTGAGCACGGCGCTGCGGTCGACCGGGCGGCCGATCTGGTCGGCGGCGAACTGGAGCAGGATCGGCTCGGCCTCGGGTCTGCCGGCGTCCCAGGCGGCGAGCGAGACCACGCCGTACTCCTGGTGCTGGTTGGGGAACCAGGTGTTCTCCAGGAAGAACGCCCACAGCGCCGCCAGGCCGAACGTGCCCGCGCGGCCCTTCGGGTAGTGGCGCAGCCAGCCGCGGATGGCGCCCGCGAGCATGATCGCGGTGCCCAGGTACAGCATCGCGTGCGAGCCGCTCCACGACGTGATGTCGAGGCCGTTGATGCGGTGGTTGATCAGGTCGATGGGCAGCGCGATGAGGAACACCCCGGTGCCCCACTGCATCAGCCGCAGCGCGAGCCGGTCCACCCCGTAGCCGGTGAACGTGTGGAACAGCGTCAGCGCGACGACGATGATCGTGCCCGCGGTGTTGAGCAGGTGCGGCGGTGCGAGCTCGTCGCGCAGCCACTTGAAGTGCCAGGCGACGTCCCACGACGAGCCGAGCAGTTTCAACAGCAGCCCGACGAGCCAGAGCCGGTAGAGCAGCTCGGCGAGCGGCGTGGGCGTGTCGCGGCCGGGTTCTCCGCGCTCCCAGTACTGGTCGCGGAAGTCCGCGACGCGTCCCCTTACCCCCGTGTTCACCCGGTCATGATGCGCGGCGGGAGTTCCCGCTGGAAGCGCGGCTCTCCCTGGTCTTTGCCGAGATGTCCCCTAGGGGTCGCCGCCGACCAGGGCGAATGGCGGCGATGACACCCCAACGGGTGAGCGGCTTTGCTCCGGACGGCGGATCGCGGGAAGGTACCCCGCTGAGAGTCCGCTGAGAACGAACAGGAGATCGACATGGGCAAGAAGGTCGTCGCGGGCGTCGTCGTCTCGGCACTGGTGTTCGCGATGGTGGCCGTGGTCGCGAGGGTGTTCCTGTCCTGACGGCGGCGGTGGGGCACGATTACCCCATGACCAACCTCCTCGGTCCGGACCCGACCCTGCTGCCGGAACGCCCGGAGGCGCAGGCCGCCTCCGACGGCGGCACCGATCCGGGCAAGATCGTCCGCGCCTACCCGGACTTCAGCGAGGCGTGGGCGCTGCTCGCGGAGCGCGCCCTGCAGGCGGGCGACCCGGTCGCCGCGTACGCCTACGCCCGCACCGGCTACCACCGCGGCCTCGACCAGCTCCGCCGGGCCGGCTGGAAGGGCTTCGGGCCGGTCCCGTGGCGGCACCGCCCGAACCAGGGCTTCCTGCGCGCGCTCGCGGCACTGGCGCGGGCGGCCGACGAGATCGGCGAGGCGGAGGAGTACGAGCGCTGCTCGAAGTTCCTCGTCGACAGCGACCCGCAGGCGCCCGCCGCCCTCGGCCTGGGCTGATCCGGATGGGCGCGGTGCGGGCGGAGCTGTCGCGGCGCCTGCGGCGGTGGCAGCGCACCGCGCTGCCCATCGTGCAGGCCGCGCTGGCCGCCGGGCTGGCGTGGTTCGTGGCGACGGCGCTCGTCGGGCACCCGCACCCGTTCTTCGCGCCCATCTCCGCGGTCGTCTGCCTCGGCGTCTCGCTGGGGCAGCGGCCGCGCCGGGTGGCCGAGCTCGTGGTCGGCGTCTCGGTGGGCGTCGGCGTCGGCGACGTGCTGATCTCGCAGATCGGCTCGGGGCCGTGGCAGATCGCCCTGGTCGTGGCGCTGGCGATGTCGGCGGCCGTGCTGCTCGACGGCGGCGCGGTCATCGCGCTGCAGTCCGGGTCGTCCGCGGTGCTGGTGGCGACGCTGCTGCCGCCCAGCACGAACGGCGGGTTCGACCGGATGGTGGACGCGCTGGTCGGCGGGCTCGTCGGCCTGGCCGTGACGGCGCTGCTGCCCGCGAACCCGCTCACGATCGCCCACCGGCACGGCAAGGTCGTGCTCGGCGAGCTGTCCACGGCCCTGCGCGGCATCGCGAGCGCCGTGGACGAGCACGACACCGTGAAGGCGGCGGGTGTGCTCGCGCAGCTGCGCAAGAGCCAGTCGGCCGTGGACGACTTCAAGGACGCGCTCAAGGCGGGCAAGGAGATCGCGACCATCGCGCCGATCCGCTGGCGCCGCCGCGACGAGCTGGACCGCTACCGCGAGGCCGCCGCCCCCGTCGACTACGCCCTGCGCAACACCAGGGTGCTGGCCCGGCGCGCCATGGCGGCCCTGCGCGACGGCGAGGGCACGCCGGAGATCCTGCCCGACGTGCTGCGCAGCTACGCCGACGCGGTGGACCTGCTGCGCACCGAGCTGGCCCGCGGCGAGCGGCCGGAACGGACCCGTGCGGCGGTCCGCGACGCGGCCAGCACGGCGACCACGCGGGAGCTCGGCGGCGACGGCTTCTCGACCAGGGTGGTGCTCGCCCAGATCCGCTCGGTCGCGGTCGACCTGCTCCAGGCCACCGGCCTCACGCGGGCGGAGGCCGCGGAGGCGCTGCCGCCGCTGTCCCGCAAGCCGTGAGGGGACCGGGGCCCCCTCACGGCGTCAGCCCTCAGGCCGGTTGAGCACCCCGACCAGCAGCTCGTGCACGGCGGAGAGGTCCTCCGGGTCCTTGAGCGCGCAGGCACCACCCGTGAGGGCGTACCACTCGTCCGCTCCCTCGTAGCGCACCTCGGCCCGCACCGACCCGTCCTCGGCCAGCACGGTGCGCAGCTCCAGCTCGCCGGTGATCACGCCGACGTCGTCGGTCATGATCCCGCCGGGGCCCGCGACGAACGGTGACGAGTATTCGGCCATCAGCACCTTCCGAGCATGTCCTGCAACGCTGCCTTCTCCGACGAGTTCACGGTAAGCGCCCACTTGTACTTCGTGCGCGTCCACATCTTCGCGTAGGTGCACCAGTACGACGTCAGCGGCGGCTTCCAGGTGGCCGGGGTCTGGTCGCCCTTGGCCTGGTTCACGTTGTCCGTGACCGCGATCAGCTGCGGCCCGCTCAGGTCGTTCGCGAATTGCTGGCGCTTGGCCGTCGTCCAATTCCGCGCACCGGTCCGCCATGCCGCGGCCAACGGCACGACGTGGTCGATGTCCACATCGGACGAGGCCGTCCAGGTGGCCCCGTCATAAGGGCTGAACCAGCTTCCGGAAGTAGCGGCGCAGCTCGAATCCGTGACCACGCCGGAACCATCGCGCTTGAGCACGGTCTCCCTGGTGTTGCAGGCACCGGAAATCGTGATCCAGTGCGGGAAGAGATCGCGCGAATACCCCGTCATGGCTCCGTCGGTGGCCACCGTCAACGCCGCTAGCTCGGACTTCGCGGTGGCGGTGCTGGGGATGCCCGGTGGTGTCGCGTTCGCGGACGTGGCGAGTCCGAGTGCGAGCGCGGCGGTTGTCAGCAATGACAGGGCCGTCCTGCGGACGGCATTGTTGACCGTTGACATGTTTCCGACCTCCCGATTGGTGGATCGGAATTACTGTCGGACCGTCGAACGGTTCAGAACAATGCTTTCCGGTTACTTCTCGAAGAATGCTTCGGGGTCTACAACCCGCGCACCAGTCGCAGATCCTCCGTGTGGCGGTACCAGGTCCACTTGTTCATCTGGCGGGGGTGCGCGATTCCGTCGGACGTCACCGCGGTCGGCAGGCAGCCGAGCTGGAAAGCGCGTCCGGCGGTCTCCCGCACCTTCCGGCCGAGCAGCCGCTTGTGGATCACCCGGACGATGAGCCCGGCGCCGCCGTCGGGGTCCGGCGTGACCTCCAGGCGGGTGGCCTGGCCGCGCAGCACGTTGTCGTCGTCGCAGTAGCCGACACCGCGCACCGGGCTGATCACGCCGAGGCCGACCAGCACGCCGCCGGTGTCGTCGCGCAGCACCGGCACCTTGTCCGGGTCGCCGGACAGCGCCAGGTCGAGGGCGCGGCCGGTGTCGGTCGGCAGCCCCCACAGCGCGGCCACGGCCGACTCCGGCGACGACGGCACGTAGGCCAGCGGCACCTCCGCGACACGCTCGGTCCGCAACAACCTCAACACCACCGCGTTGAGGTCCGCGTCGGTCCCCGCGACGACGAGACGCCGGTCACCCAAATCGGACGTGATCGCGTCGACGTGCGCTTTTCCAGGCCGGGAGGGCACCTGGAGCACCTCGATGCCGTCACGCTCAGTGATCATCGGCGACTCATTGTCGAGGCTGGCGTTTCCGCAGGCCAGCACGATTCCGCGCACCATCAGCTCCTGGTCTACCCTCATGCACCGGCATTGCCCTTCCCAGTCCTACCCCTTGGAGTTTCACATGCCGGCCGTCGTGCTGATCGGTGCCCAGTGGGGCGATGAGGGCAAGGGCAAGGCCACGGACCTGCTCGGGGAGCGCGTCCAGTGGGTCGTGCGCTACCAGGGCGGCAACAACGCGGGGCACACCGTCGTGCTGCCCGACGGCCAGAACTTCGCCCTCCACCTGATCCCCTCGGGCATCCTCACGCCCGGAGTGACGAACGTCATCGGCAACGGTGTCGTCGTCGACCCCGGCGTGCTCCTGGCCGAGCTGGGCGGGCTGGAGGAGAAGGGCGTCGACACCGACCGCCTGCTGATCTCCGCCGACGCGCACCTGATCATGCCGTACCACGTGGCCATCGATAAGGTCACCGAGCGCTACCTCGGCAAGGCCAAGATCGGCACCACCGGTCGCGGCATCGGCCCGTGCTACCAGGACAAGCTCGCCCGCGTCGGCGTCCGCGTCCAGGACCTCCTCGACGAGAAGATCCTGCGGCAGAAGGTCGAGGCCGCGCTGGACATCAAGAACCAGATGCTGGTCAAGGTCTACAACCGCAAGGGCCTCGAGGTCGACCAGGTCGTCGACACGGTGCTGGAGCACGGCAGCAAGTTCGCCTCCCGGATCGCCGACACCCGGCTGCTGCTGAACCAGGCGCTGGAGCGCGGCGAGACGGTGCTGCTGGAGGGGTCGCAGGGCACCCTGCTGGACGTGGACCACGGCACCTACCCGTTCGTGACCTCCAGCAACCCGACGTCGGGTGGCGCGTGCGCCGGATCGGGCATCGGGCCGACGCGGATCACGACGGTGATCGGGATCCTGAAGGCGTACACGACACGCGTGGGCTCCGGGCCGTTCCCGACCGAGCTGAACGACGACATGGGCGAGTACCTGCGCAAGACCGGCGGCGAGGTCGGCGTGACGACCGGCCGCAACCGGCGCACCGGGTGGTTCGACGCGGTGATCGCCCGGTACGCGGCACGGGTCAACGGCATCACGGACTACTTCCTGACCAAGCTGGACGTGCTCTCCAGCCTGGAGAAGGTCCCGGTGTGCGTAGCGTACGAGATCGACGGCACCCGCGTCGAGGAGATGCCGATGTCGCAGTCCGACGTGCACCACGCCGTACCGGTCTACGAGGAGCTGCCGGGGTGGTTCGAGGACATCAGCGGCTGCCGTTCGTTCGACGAGCTGCCCGCGAACGCACGGGCCTACGTGGAGTTCCTGGAGTCGATCTCCGGGGCTCGGATGTCGGCGATCGGAGTCGGTCCGGGACGCGACCAGACGATCGTGCGGCACGACATGCTGGGGTGATCACGGCTCGGTGAGGAGGGGCGGTCTTCGGACCGCCCCTTTTCGTTGGGGTGGATTGGTTCTGGCTTCGGGTTCCGGCGGGGTCGGGCCGTGGCTTCGGCTGTCAGCGTGCTGTGGCCGATTTGACTTGGGGCCCCTCTTTTTGGGCCTCGTCGGGCGAAAAAGGGCAGGTGGTAGAGCCTGCCCGCCGACCAATTTTAGGCCCAAAAACCCCAAGTAAAATCGGCCACGTTCCGTGGGGTGTCCGGCGGTTGGTCGGGCTGGTGGCTTTAGGGCTGGAGTCGGCCTGTCAGCCTGTCCGCCTGGTTGCTCCTTTTGCCGGGAAGGCTCGTACACCGAGGTGTGTCAGCATTCGGGACGGGGGTGTCCGTGCGTTGACATCGTGTTGCGCGGCCCCAAAACTCGGGGTCATGGGTGAGCGCGAGGTTCTGGTCGCTCGTCTGCACGTCGACCTCCGGCGGCAGGCGAGTGCGATCTGTCGCGCGCGCTGATCATCGTTTGACGTCCGGGCGCTGACGCCCGCATTCCTTTTCGGTCACCGCTGGGAGAAATCGTGTCGATTTCCGCCGCGGGTGTACTCGCGCGCCCGGATGATGCAACGGCCGTGGCGGGTGGCACCCGGAGATCTCGAAAACGTCGTCCGCCCGATCTGCGCCGCTGGATCAGCCCGCTCGCGCTGGTCGTCCTCTGGCAGGTCGCGAGCAGCAGCGGTGTGCTGCCGCCGGACAAGCTCGCGTCGCCGGTGACGGTGCTGGGCTCCGCGGTGGAGCTGACCGCGGACGGGCAGCTGGGCAGTGCGTTCCTGGTGTCGATGGGGAGGGTCCTCGGCGGGTTCGCCATCGGGGCGCTCGTGGGTGTCGCGCTGGGGTTGTCGTCGGGGCTTTCCCGTTGGGGGGAAAGGATTTTCGACCCGCCGGTGCAGATGCTGCGGACGTTGCCGCACCTGGGGCTGATCCCGCTGTTCATCCTGTGGTTCGGCATCGGCGAGGAGCCGAAGCTGGCGCTGGTGGCGGCCGGGGTGGCGTTCCCGCTGTACCTCAACCTGCACGCGGGCATCCGGCAGACCGACCCCGGTCTCCTGGAGGCGAGCCGGGTGCTGGGGTACACGGCCGTCGAGCGGGTGGTGCACGTCGTGCTGCCGTCGGCGCTGCCGCAAACCCTGGTGGGGCTGCGGATCTCGCTCGGTGCGGCCTGGTTGTCGCTGATCGTCGCGGAGCAGGTCAACGCGGACGCGGGCATCGGGTACCTGATCAACAACGCGCGGGAGTTCCTGCGCACGGACGTGGTGGTGGTCGGGCTGCTGGTCTACGCGCTGCTGGGGTTGGCGACCGACGGGCTCGTGCGCGGGCTGGAGAGGAGGTTGCTGCGGTGGCAGGTGCGGTGAGCGTTCGGGGGCTGGTCAAGGAGTTCGGTGACCGGCGGGTGCTCGACGAGGTCGACCTCGACATCCGGCCCGGCGAGTTCGTGGCGCTGCTGGGGCGCAGCGGGTCCGGGAAGTCCACGCTGCTGAGGATCCTGGCGGGGCTCGACGCCGAGGTGCGGGGGACGGTCGAGGTGCCCGGCACGGTGTCCGTGGCGTTCCAGCAGCCGCGGCTGCTGCCGTGGCGGCGGGTGTGGCGCAACGTGTCCCTCGGGCTGAGGGGTGCGGGCAAGCAGAAGGCCGCCGGGCGCGCCGTCGCCGAGAAGGCGCTGGCGGAGGTGCGGCTGACCGACCACGTGGACGCGTGGCCGTTGACCCTGTCCGGTGGTGAGGCGCAGCGGGTGTCGCTGGCCCGCGCGCTGGTCCGCGAACCGGACGTGCTGCTGCTGGACGAGCCGTTC
This sequence comes from Umezawaea tangerina, assembly GCF_003002815.1. Classification (GTDB taxonomy): domain Bacteria; phylum Actinomycetota; class Actinomycetes; order Mycobacteriales; family Pseudonocardiaceae; genus Umezawaea; species Umezawaea tangerina. The sequence continues at coordinate 69,708 of NZ_PVTF01000020.1, forward strand.
GGCGCGCTGGACGCGTTGACCAGGCTCGCGATGCACCACCTCGTCGACCAGTTGTGGCGCGACCACCGGCCCGCCGTGCTGCTGGTGACCCACGACGTGGACGAGGCACTGCTCCTCGCCGACCGGATCCTCGTGCTGGACGAGGGCCGGATCGTCGCCGAACACCGCGTCGGCCTGTCCAGGCCGAGGCGCCGAGCCGCTTTCGCCGAGCTCCGCACCAGGGTGCTGGCCGACTTGGGGGTTGACGACGTTGAAGCCGCTTAGGGATCTGCTGGTGGGTGTGCTCGCCGCGGGACTGCTGGCCGCCTGCGGGACGGCGGCCACGACGTCCTCGCGGGTGCCGAACGCCGTCAGCGCCGAGGACCTGGCCAAGGTGACGCTGAAGGTCGGCGACCAGAAGGGCGGCTCGAAGTCGCTGCTCACGGCCGCGAACCTGCTCGCCGACGCGCCGTACAAGATCGAGTGGGCCACGTTCACGTCCGGTCCGCCGCTGCTGGAGGCCGCGTCGGCCGGGGCGATCGACGTCGGCGGGGTCGGCAACACGCCGCCGATCTTCGCGGCGGCCGCGAACGCGAAGATCGCCGCCGTGTCGGTGGCGAAGGGCAACGTCACCAGCGACGCGTTCCTGGTGCCCGGCGACTCGCCGCTCAAGGAGGTCGCCGACCTCAAGGGCAGGAAGGTCGCCGTGGCGAAGGGCAGCTCGGCGCACGGCCAGGTGCTCCTGACCCTGCGCAAGGCTGGCTTGTCCACAAAGGACGTGACGCTGAACTTCCTGCAGCCGTCGGACGCCTACGCGGCGTTCACGCAGAAGCAGGTCGACGCCTGGGCGGTCTGGGACCCCTACACCGCGCAGGCCGAGCTGGAGGCGGGCGCCCGCGTGCTGGCGACCGGTGAGGGCACCTCGAACGGCTACACGTTCCAGGTCGCGGGCACCGCCGCGCTGTCCGACGCGGGCAAGAACTCGGCGATCAAGGACCTGCTCATCCGGTTGGCGAAGGCCCAGCAGTGGGCCGACACCCACCGCGAGGAGTGGGCGCGGGCGTGGGCGGAGGAGACCGGGCTGAAGATCGAGGTCGCCCGCGCCGCCGTCGACCGCGGCGGTGACCTGCCGGTCGCGCTCGACGACGCCGTCGTGAAGTCCGAACAGGACCTGGCGGACGCGTTCAGCGAGGACAGGACGTTGCCCGGCAAGGTGGACTTCGCGAAGTTCACCGACCGCCGGTTCCAGGAGGACCTCAAGGCCGCCCGCGGAGGCAACTCATGAGCGTGACCCTGCACTGGTTCCTGCCGACCTCGGGCGACGGCCGCACGATCGTCGAGCGGTTCCACGCGAACCGCACCCAGGGCGCGCCCGCGCAGCGGGAGGCCGACATCGACTACCTGGCGCAGGTCGCCCGCGCCGCGGAGGCGAACGGCTTCGTCGGCGTGCTCACCCCGACCGGCACCTGGTGCGAGGACGCGTGGCTGACCACGGCCGCGCTGATCGCCGAGACGAAGGCGCTGAAGTTCCTGGTGGCGTTCCGGCCCGGTGTCATCTCGCCGACGCTGGCCGCGCAGATGGCGTCGACCTACCAGCGGATCTCCAGGGGGCGGCTGCTGCTCAACGTCGTGACCGGCGGGGACGCGGTCGAGCAGCAGCGGTTCGGCGACTGGCACGACCACGACCAGCGCTACGCGCGCACCGACGAGTTCCTGCACGTGGTGCGCAACGCGTGGAGCGGGCAGCCGTTCGACTTCTCCGGCGAGCACTACCGGGTCGCGGGCGCGACCGTGCTGGCCGCCCCGGACCCGACGCCGCGGATCTACTTCGGCGGCTCCTCGGACGCCGCGCTCCCGGTGGCGGCCCGGCACGCCGACGTGTACCTGACCTGGGGCGAGCCGCCCGAGGCGGTGGCCGAGAAGATCGGCCGCGTGCGCGCGTTGGCGGAGGCGCGGGGCCGCAGGATCCGGTTCGGCATCCGGTTGCACACGATCAGCCGCGACACGTCGGCCGAGGCGTGGCTGGAGGCGGCGAAGCTGCTGGACGCGCTGGACCCGGAACAGGTGCGCAAGGCCCAGTCGCAGCTCGGCGCGAGCCAGTCCGTCGGCCAGCAGCGGATGGTCGCCCTGCACGGCGGCGACCTCGGCGCGGGCGTGCGCGGCCTGGAGATCCACCCCGGCCTGTGGGCGGGCATCGGGCTCGTCCGCGGCGGTGCGGGCACGGCGCTGGTCGGCAGCCACAGCGAGGTCGCCGACCTGGTCGAGGAGTACCACTCGCTGGGCGTCGAGGAGTTCGTGCTGTCGGGCTACCCGCACCTGGAGGAGGCGTACTGGTTCGGCGAGGGCGTCCGGCCCGAGCTCGCCCGGCGGGGCCTGCTCGCGGGCCAGGAGGACCTGGTCAAGACCGGCTGACGCGCGCGACGGCCTCCCCCACGACGTGCGGGGGAGGCCGTCGCGCGTGCGGTGGTGTCAGCGCCGCAGGGTGGAAAGCGCTTCCACCGCGGTGTCCGCGTTGTCGCTGAACAGCCCGTCGATGCCCGTGGCGAAGAACTTCGCGTACTCGTCGAACGCGCGGCCGTAGGCGGCCGGGTCGGCCGAGGACCGGTAGTCGGCGGGCAGGAACGTGTTCTCGTTGCGGAAGGTGAACGGGTGCACGACCAGCTTCGCGGCGTGCGCGTCCCGCACCAGGTTCGTCGGCGCCAGCAGGAAACCGGCCGCGTCGCGCGGGATGATCCGGTCCTTCGACGGGCCGATGCCGTCGGCGTAGGTCGCGACCTCCTTGAGCCCGGCGGGCGTGACCAGGTCGTCGTAGGTGCGCCTGTCACCGGCCTTGACGAAGTCGTAGGGCGCGCCGGTGGCGTTGACCAGCTGCACGATCGGCACCCGCAGCGACCGGTTGAGGGTCTTGAGGTTCGCCACCTCGAACGACTGCACGAACACCTTGGCGTCACGGCGGTTCAGCCCGTTGCGGTTGAGCGCGTCGACCAGCTTCGGCTCCAGCGCGAGCCCGATGTCCTGGAAGTACGTGGGGTGCTTGGTCTCCGGGTAGATCCCGACGTCGCGCCGCAGCTCCTTGGACAGCCGCCGCTGGAGGTCGATCACCTCCTGGAACGTCGGGATCTCGAACCGGCCGTCGTAGAGGGTGTTGCGGGCCCGCGTCTCCGGGATGCGCTCCTTGGCGCGCAGGGTCTTCAGCTCGGCCAGCGTGAAGTCCTCGGTGAACCAGCCGGTCAGCGCGACCCCGTCGATCACCTTGGTGGCCTTGCGGCCCGCGAACTCCGGGTGCGCCGCGACGTCCGTCGTGCCACCGATCTCGTTCTCGTGCCTGGTGACGAGCTTGCCGTCCTTGGTGGAGACCAGGTCCGGCTCGAGGTAGTCCGCGCCCATCCGCACGGCCAGCTCGTAGGACGCCAGCGTGTGCTCCGGCCGGTAGCCCGCCGTGCCGCGGTGCCCGATCACCAGCGGGCCGTCCGGGTGCCGCCACTGCTGGACGGCCACCTCGCCGGTGTCCTGCCGCGCGGCCGATGCGGCGGGCAGCACCGCGATGCCTACGAGCGCCATGGTGGTGAACACCACCCCGGCGAGAACCGTGCGCGCCATGGTCGACCTCCTCGTGTCCCGACTCCCACGGCGGCAGCTTCGCCGCGCGGAGCGTCCTGCCGGCCACGTTATGAGGTACCGGCGGCCACGTCACGGTGAACAGCGGGCGGCCGGTCAGTCGCGGGACAGGGCGGCCTCCTCCAGGTCCAGCTCGCGCATGACCCTGAACAGCACCTCGTCGTCGATCTGCTTGTTGTCGCGGGCCTCGACGAACACCTGCCGCTCGGCGTCGAGCATCGTGCGGCGCAACCGCCGGTACGCCGCCGCCGGGCTCTCCAGCTCCTGCCTGCCGAGCCGTTCCCACGCCGCGTTGCCGCGGTGCTCGGCCAGCGTCCGCAGCCGTTCCACGATGTGCGCGGGGGTGGTGTCGCCGTCGTTGATCAGCTCGTCGAGCCTGGTCACCGCGGCGGTGGCGGCGTTCTGCTGCACCTGCGCCTCGGCCAGCGCGTCCTTGCTGCCCTCGTTGCCGGTGACGCACAGCTTGCGGATCACCAGCGGCAGCGAGAGCCCTTGCAGCAGCAGGGTGCCGACCGTGACGACGAACGTGCAGAACACGATCACGTCGCGGCCCGGCATCCCCGGTGGCAGCGCGGACGCGGCGGCCAACGAGACCACGCCGCGCATCCCCGCCCAGGAGATCACCGTGATCTGCTGCCAGGTCGTGTCCTTCTCCCGCTCACGGGTCCCCGCCGACCACAGCCGCGGCAGGTACGCCGACGGGAACACCCACGCGAACCGGGCGACGATGGCCACCGCCAGCGCCACCACGGCGGCCGTGATCAGCGAACCGGTGATCTCCACGTCGGTCACGATGGTCTTGAGCTGCAGGCCGATCAGCGCGAACACGAACGCCTCCAGCAGCGCGTCCGCCGACCGCCACACCGCCGTGTCCTGCAACCGCGTGTAGTACGAGGCCCGCGTCGAGTTGTGCCCGATGTACAGGCCCGCGACCACCACGGCGAGCACGCCGGAGCCCTCCAGCTCCTCGGCCATCAGGTACGCGCCGAACGGCACCAGCATCCCGAGCCCGCTCTCCAGCACGCCGTCGTCGAGCCGCTGCCGGACGAACTGCACGACGACGCCGACCACCAGGCCGACGAGCACGCCGACCCCGGTGGCCTCCAGGAACGTCAGCACCCCGCTCCACCTGGTGGCGGCCGCGCCCGTCGCGGCCGCCACCGCGACCTTGTACGCGGTCAGCGCGGTGGCGTCGTTGACCAGGCTCTCGCCGGTCAGCAGCGTCATCGCCCGGCGGGGCAGGCCGAGCCTGCGGCCGATCGTCACGGCCGCGACCGCGTCCGGCGGCGCCACGACCGCGCCGAGCACCAGCGCCGCCGCCAGCGGCAGGTCGGGCAGCACGAGGTGCACGGCGAACCCGACGGCGAACGTCGTGAACAGCACGAGGCCGACGGCCAGCAGCCCGATCGGCCGCAGGTTGGCCTTGATGTTGAGGAACGAGCTGTCCAGCGCGGCCGAGTACAGCAGCGGCGGCAGCACCAGCACCAGGATCAGCTCGGGTTCGATCTGGAACTCCGGCATGCCCGGTATGAACGAGGCGGCGAGGCCGAGCGCGACCAGGAGCAGCGGCGCCGACCAGTTGAAGCGGCGGGCGACGCCGGTGACCAGCAGTGCGCCGAGGAACAACACGAGGATCTCTGGTCCGTGCATGTGCTCATCTTCCGTCAGGATGTCGGGCATGACCTGCCCACACGTGAACACACTGCCCGCCGAAGTGATGCCCGACTCCGCCGGCGCGTGCTCCGACTGCGTCGGACTGGGCGAGGAGAGCTGGGCGCACCTGCGCATGTGCCTGACCTGCGGACACGTGGCCTGCTGCGACTCCAGCCCGCACAAGCACGCGACCGCGCACCACCACGCCACGTCCCACCCGGTGATGCGCTCGTTCGAGCCCGGCGAGAGCTGGCGCTGGTGCTACGAGGACCTGCGGATCGTCTGAGGGTGTTCTGTGACGACGGTCACGGGTACGGTGCGACCAGCTGATCGACATCGGGGGTGTCCGTGGCTGGTCCAGTCGAGCGGGTCAGCTCCTCCCCGGAGGAGCGGCCGGACGTCGCGGAGCTGGTCGCCGAGTACGACGAGGAACGCCCCTCGCGCAGGCTGACCGGCCGCTGGGAGCTCGGCGTCCGGGTCGCGGCCCTCGCCGTCGCGCTGCTGGTGCTCAAGCAGGTGTTCGACCCGTTCGCCAAGGGCAACCAGTTCTACCTGGTGGTGTTCCTCGGCCTGACCCTCCCGCTGGTGTTCCTGGGCTATCGGCCGTGGAGGTCGGCGGCCGACCGCCCCGGCCCGCTGGACTGGGTGCTCGCGCTGGTCGCGCTGCTCGTCGGCCTGTACCCGGTGCTCGGCGGCTACGACGCGTTCCTGGACCGGCAGGGGCAGCTGTCGGCGCTCGACGTCGTCGCGGGCGCGCTGCTGCTCGTGCTGGTGCTGGAGGCGTGCCGCCGCACCACCGGTCTCGTGCTCCCGGTCGTGTGCCTGGTGTTCCTCGCCTACGCCTACTACGGCGGGTACCTGCCGCAGGGCTGGGCGGTCGCGCACGCGGGCATCGACTTCAGCCACGTCGTGAACGCGCTCTACAACGACGCGAGCGGCTTTTTCGGCACCCCGCTGGACGTCGCCGCGACCTACATCGTGCTGTTCACCATCTACGGCGCGGTGCTCGACTCGTCCGGCGCGGGCAAGTTCTTCGTGGACATCAGCTTCGCCGCGTTCCGCAACTCCCGCACCGCGCCCGGCCGCACCGCCGCGCTGTCCGGGTTCCTGCTCGGCACCGTGTCCGGCTCGGGCACCGCGACGACGGTCAGCCTGGGCGCGGTCACGTGGCCGATGCTGCGCAAAGCGGGTTACCCGAGGGAGAACGCGGGCGGGCTGCTGGCGGCGTCCGGCATCGGCGCGATCCTCTCGCCGCCCACGCTGGGCGCGGCGGCGTTCATCATCGCCGAGTACCTGCAGACCTCGTACCTCGACGTGCTGCTGTGGGCGACCGTGCCGACGTTGTTGTACTACCTGGGGATCGTGCTCGCGGTGGAGGCGGACGCCCGCCGGTTCGGCGCGAAACCCGTCGCCGTGGACTCGCCCAGCGCGTGGAAGCTGTTGCTGCGCGGCGGTTACCACTTCCTGTCGCTCGGGATCATCGTGCTGTTCCTGGCGCTGGACATCCCGCCGTTCGCCGCCGTCGTGTACGCGACCGGGGTGGCCGCGCTGTTCGCGCTGGTCGCCCGCTGGCGGTCGCGTGAGGACGGTTTCCTGTTGGCGTGGCTGCGATCCGTGGCCGACGCGCTGTCGTCGGGGGTGCGCGGCGCGCTGCCGGTGATCGCGGTGTGCGCGGCGGCCGGGATCATCACGTCCACGATCACCAAGACCGGTCTCGGCCAGGTCCTCGCCTCCGCGCTGGTGGGCGCGGCCCGCGCGGTGTCGTCCAACCCGACCGCCGTGCTGGCGCTGACGGTGGTGTTCGCGGCGGTCGCGGTCGGCGTGCTGGGCCTCGCCGTGCCGGTCACCGCGTCGTTCATCATCTCGTGGGTCGTGATCGGACCGGCGCTGGCCGACCTCGGCGTCGCCGCGCCGGAACGCGCGATGTTCATCTTCTACTACGCGGTCCTGTCCGAGGTCACGCCGCCGACCGCGCTGGCCGCCGTGGCCGCCGCCGCGATCACCGGCGGCGCGGTGATGAGGACGATGTGGCAGACGTGGAAGTACACGCTGCCCGCGTTCCTCGTGCCGATCGCGTTCGTGCTGACCGACAACGGGTCCGCGCTGCTGCTCCAGCGCTCCGCCGTCGACGCGGTGTGGGTGACCGCCGTGTCGGCGCTCGGGGTCGCGGCGCTGGCGGTCGTCACCGGCGGCTGGCTGGTCGGCCGGGCGGGCCTGCCCGAGCGGCTGCTCTGCGTGCCCGCCGCGCTGCTGCTGCTCTACCTCCAGCCGACCACCATCGCCGTAGGGATCGGGTTCCTGGCGGTGGCCGTGGTCGTGCACCTCGTGTTGCGGAAGGGGAGAACCCAGGATGCGTAGCTGGAACCTGAAGGTCGCGGTGGCCGTGCTCGCGGTCGGGCTGGTCGCCGCCGGGTGCGGCGGCAAGCGCGAGGCGGCCGGGTCCGGTGACGCCGCCGCGGGCTCGTGCGAGGCGGCCGACGGGCGGATCACCATCGCGACCGGCAACGCGGGCGGCGTGTACTACGTCGTCGGCGGCGGGCTGGCGCAGCTGATCAGCGCCAACACCAAGCTCAAGGCCACCGCCGCGGAGACCGGCGCGTCGGTGCAGAACATCCAGCAGCTCGTCGCTGGCAACTACGACGTGGCGTTCTCGCTGGCCGACACCGCCGCGGACGCCGTGAACGGCAAGGACGCGTTCGACGGGAAGCCGCAGAAGGTCAAGGCGCTGACCCGGCTGTACTCGAACTACACGCAGGTGCTGGTGCGGACCGACAGCGGTATCGACGGCATCGCGGACATGAAGGGGAAGCGGATCTCCACGGGCTCCCCCAAGTCCGGCACCGAGGTCATCGCCAACCGGCTGCTCGCCGCGGTCGGCCTCGACCCGGCCGCCGACGTGCAGGCGCAGCGGCTGGACCTGACCAAGACCGCGGACGGCATGAAGGACGGCAGCATCGACGGGCTGGTCTGGTCCGGCGGCCTGCCCACCGCGCAGATGACCGACATCACCACCTCGTTGAAGGGCAAGGTGAAGCTGATCGACATCAGCGGTCAGCTGGACGCCCTCAAGAAGATCAACCCCGTCTACGACGTCGCCCCGATCCCCGCCGCCACCTACGGCATGGCCGCCGACGTGCCCTCGATCGTGGTGCCGAACGTGCTCCTCGTGCGCGAGGACTTCCCGGCCGCGAACGCGTGCGCCATCACGAAGCTGATCTACGACAAGAAGGCCGACCTGGAGAAGGTGCACCCGGCGGCCAAGGACATCACCAAGGGCAAGGCCGCCGAGACCGCTCCGGTGCCCCTGCACCCCGGATCGGAGCAGGCACTGAAGGGTTAGGCCGGATAGTCAACTACGCTGCTCCATCGTGCGTGTCCTGGTCATCGGGTCTGGCGCCCGTGAACATGCCCTTGTCCTCGCTCTGGCGAAGGACCCCGAGGTGATCGCGCTTGCCTGCGCACCGGCGAATGCCGGGATAGCGGGGCTGGCCGAGGTCTACGGGGTCGACGTCGGCGACGCCGGGGCTGTCGCCGCCCTGGCCAAGGAGTGGAACGCCGACCTCGTCGTGGTCGGCCCCGAACAGCCCCTTGTGGCGGGCGCGGCCGACGCCGTGCGCGCCGCGGGCATCCCGTGCTTCGGCCCGTCGAAGGACGCGGCCCGCATCGAGGGCTCCAAGGCGTTCGCGAAGGACGTGATGTCGGCCGCGGGCGTGCCCACGGCGACCAGTGAGATCGTCGACACGTCGGCACGCCTCGACTCGGCGCTGAACCGATTCGGCCCGCGCTGGGTGGTGAAGGACGACGGCCTCGCCGCGGGCAAGGGCGTCGTGGTCACCAGCGACCGCGCCGTGGCCCGCGCGCACGCCATGACGCTGCTCGAAGGCGGCCACCCCGTCCTCCTGGAGTCCTTCCTGGACGGTCCCGAGGTCTCCCTGTTCTGCCTCACCGACGGCACCACCGTCGTCCCGCTGCTGCCCGCGCAGGACTTCAAGCGCGTCGGCGACGGCGACGCGGGCCCCAACACCGGCGGCATGGGCGCCTACTCCCCGCTCTCCTGGGGCGGCCCCGACCTCGTCGACACCATCGTCGGCACCTGCGTGCAGCCCGTCGTCGACGAGCTGCGCGCCCGCGGCAACCCGTTCACCGGCCTGCTCTACGCCGGGCTCGCCATGACCTCCACCGGCCCGCAGGTCATCGAGTTCAACTGCCGCTTCGGCGACCCCGAGACCCAGTCCGTCATCTCCCTGCTCCGCACCCCGCTCGCCGGCCTCTTCCTGGCCGCCGCGACCGGCGAGCTCGCCGCCCACCCGCCGCTCGACTGGGCCGACGGCTACGCCGTCACCGTCGTCATCGCCGCCGAGGGCTACCCCGGCATGCCGCGCACCGGCGACGTCATCGGCGGCAGCGAGGCCGAGGGCGTCCTGCACGCGGGCACCCGCCGCCGCGAGGACGGTGCCGTCGTCTCCGCGGGCGGCCGCGTCCTCTCCGTCGTCGGCACCGGCGACTCCCTCGCCGAAGCCCGCACCGACGCCTACACCCGCGTCGCGGGCGTCCACCTCACCGGCTCCCACCACCGCACCGACATCGCCCTGAAGGCCGCGAACGGCGAGGTGACCACCCCGTAACCACGCCGGGTCACCATTCCCCGAACAGCGGAACCGGCCACGCCCGCACTTCGTCCAACCACAGGTGCGCCTCACGCCGGCGTTGGTAGCCTGCGAAGCGGGACCGGACCGTCACCGACCGTACGGGGGTAGGACGACGTGGCACAGGAGAACATGGCAGGCAACGCCCTTCTCGGGGCGGCCGCCACTGCCGGCGGTGCCATCGGCGCAGCCGTCGGCTCGCTGTTCGCCGCCGAGGGCGCCCTGGGCAAGATGCTCGGCAGCGGCGCCCCCACCCAGGGTTTCGAGATCGACAGAGAGAGCGTCCTGCAGGCGGGCCAGATCATCCAGGGCGAGATCGCGAAGCTCGGCAACAAGCTCACCGAGGCGACCGGGTCGCTCCAGGTGAACGCCGAGGACGAGGTGAACAGCGCCATCGCCAAGGCCTGGAACTCACGCTTGGTCCAGGGTGAGGAGTCTTACGCGGGGCGGGTCCGGCAGTACATCGCGAGTCTCCGCAACCTGGTCGAGCAGCTCCGCACCGCCGCGGAGCACTACGGTTTCACCGATGAAGAAGTAGTAGCCGCATTGGGGCCCAAGCACTGATGTCCAAGATCCTTTCCGGGTTCGCCCTTCTCGCGGCAGGTCTGGTGCTGGTGGGGTGCACCAGCGAGGTCGGTGGGTCCGCGGGTACCGACACCACCAAGGCGCCCGCCTCGTCGACCTCCTCCGCGGGGTCGTCCTCGAAGGTGGCGCCTCCGGTGCGCCCCAGCGTGATCAACGTCAACACCCTCGACCCGTGCAAGGCGCTCACCGCCGACCAGGCGAAGGAGATCGGGGCGCCCACCACCACCCGGCAGGACGCCGACCTGGTGAAGAAGGGCAAGGCTCCCGGCTGCCTGTACAGCAGCGTCGGGTACTACACGTACAACGTGGTGCTCATCTCGAACGAGGGCGTCGGGTACTGGCGCCAGGGCAGCGGCAACGTGGACCGCAAGGAGACCCAGGTCGCCGGGTACGACGCCATCCGCACCAACCTCATCGGTCAGCACGACTCGTGCAGCTTCTGGGTGGACGTCGCCGACGGGCAGATGGTCTACGTGAACTTCCTGCCCATCGACGAGATGACCCTCGACCAGGTGTGCGACAAGGCGCAGAAGGGCACTGAACTAGCACTGGCAACGCTCAAGACCTTGGCGTGAGGGGAACCATGTCGTACGAGCAGCTTCCTGACTTCCGGTTCGAGGGCCGTGACAACGCCGCCCTCTCGCAGTTGGTCGCCCAGTTCAACGCCGGTGACAGCGCCCGCGCCTTCGGTGAGGCCTCCGAGCAGCTGCGCAAGCTGGCCGCGCAGCTGGAGGACACCGACAACACCCTGCGTCGCGAGCTGGGCAAGCTCGGCATCGCGTGGAAGGGCGCTGCCGGGGACAAGGCCGGGACCGCGTTCAAGGCGGAGGCCGACTACGCGGATGAGATGAACACCAGCGGGCAGCAGAACTCGACGGCGACGATGGTGCAGAGCGAGTCGCACAGCAGTGCGCGCAACAGCATGCCGGAGCCCGCGAAGCTCAACGGTGCCACCGAGACGTCGTTCGTGGACGACGTCGGCGGGTTCTTCGGGTACGAGACGGACCACGCGGCGGAGGTCAAGGAGACCAACGCGGCGCGGGAGCAGGCGATCCAGGGGCTGACGCAGTACACGCAGGCGAGCCAGGCGGCGCTGGACGAGTTCCAGGCGCCGGGCAAGCCGCCGAACTTCGAGGTGACGAGCACGTCGTCGGCGGTGGGCACCCCGGTCGGCTCGGGCATCTCCGGGATCGGCAACCCGACGCCGGGCATTCCCGGTGGCACCACCGGTGGTGTGCCGGTGGGTGGTGTGCCGAACCCGCCCGGCGGTGGCGGTGTGGTGCCGACGCCGAACCTGCCCGGTGGCGGGGTCGTGCCTCCTCCCGGTGTCGTGCTGCCCCCCGGCGGCACGACGGGGATCGCGCCGCCGTTCACCGGTGGTGGGACCACGGTCAACCCGGCCGCGGCCGGGATGGTGCCGAAGGGCGGCGGGATCGGGCCGGGGCTGGGGATCGGGCTCGGGCTGGCCGGTGCGGCCGGGCTGGGTGCGGCCGCGGCGACGGCGAAGGGCGCGCGGGTCGTGCGCGGTACCGGCGGGCCCGGAACCGGTGCGGCGCCGAAGGTCCCGGTCGCGAAGCCGGGTGCGCCCGGTGTGGGCGGCAACGGCACGATCGGCAAGGGCGGCACGGCCGCGGGTGGCATGGCCGCTGAAGGCGAAGGGCGTGCGGCGGGTCGCGGCGCGGCCGGCGCGCGCGGTGGGGCCGGGTCGATGATGCAGCCCGCCGCCGCGGCCGGTGGTCGTGGGGCCCAGGGTGAGGAGGACGACGAGCACGTGCGCAAGTACGGGGTCGACTCCGACGACGTCTTCGGCGACGATCGGATGGTCGTCCAGTCCGTGATCGGTGAGGAACCCCAGAACAAGTGACAACGCCGGGCTCGGTCGTGCTTTCCACCCTGGAGTTCGACGTCGTGTGGGAGGCCGCCCGGCTGGTGCGGCGCAACGTCGCGCTGGACGTGCCGAGTCCGGGGATCACGCACACCGAGCGCGCGGAGTTCGTGCGCGGTGCGTGGGCCTCGCTCGAAGGGCGCGGTCTGGCCCGCGGTGGCCGGGTCGTGCCCGAGATCGCGGACGCGCTGGCACTGCTGTCCAACCCCCAGGTCTCGATCGACATCTGGATCTGGGCGGGCGGCCGCAAGATCACCGGACTCGCCGCGGCGGCCGGTGAGGAGGCGGTGCTGGCCGTCGTCGACGGCGGCGAGGTGTGGCTGATCGAGTCCAGGGGCAGTGCGCTCGCCGAGGCCGCCGTGTCGGTGGCCGGTGACATGCCCGCGGGCTTCGGGCGGTCCATCAGCCTGCCCAACGACGTCCTGCGCGCGGCTTCCGACGAGGCCGGTCGCAACGCCGAGAAGCTCGTGCTCGCCTTGGAGCGCAAGGGTTTGCCGCTCAGCGAGGCCCAGGAGCTCGCCCGCATGGCCGACGGCATGGGCACCCGCGGCCAGTTCGGCGCCGAACGCGGCCAGAACGGCGGTCCGCCGCTGCGCGCGGGCCGTGTGGTCGCCTTCCACGACGCCGCTTCCGGCCGGTTCCTGCACCAGGTGCGGCCCAGCACGGACGGCCGCAGCTGGAGCACGATCACGCCCGTCGACAACGCCCGGCTGGCCGCCTGCGTGTGGGAGCTGCTGCAAGAGGTCTGACGGCGGAACCGCGCCACCGCCCGTCGCGTCGAACACCCAAGCGGGTTCGGGGGGTCCGGAGCCATGCCCGCGGCCATCGGGAGTTGACGTCTGGTGACCCCAGAGCGACAGACCATGAGTTCCGCCGCCTACCTCGCGGCATGGGAACACCTCGACCTCGGCGCCATGCCGATCGTCCTACACGTCCAGCACGACCGCCTGGCGGTCGCCGCGGCCCTGAGCGAGCTGTCCGACCTGGACCTGCTGCGGGGCAACGAGATCGACCCCTGGCTCACCGCCGCGTTCACGCTGCTGGCCAACCCGCCGCGCTCGGCCGACCTGCGCCTGGGCATCGGCCGGTCGGGCGTGCGCGCGCTGGCCGGGTCGGCGGGCGGCGGTGGTGTGCTGGCGGTGCTGAGCGACCACGAGCTGACCGTCCGCGACCTCGCCCACGAGGACCTGGCCGCCGAACTGGTCACGCTCGTGCCGCCGTTCGCACCCGCCACCCGGCTGCGCGGCCGGTTCGGCGCCGCCGTCCTCGACCCGTCGGGCCGCAGGCGCCGGGCCGCCGACTCCGTCGACTTCCACGACGCGGAAACGGGTCGCCTCCTGTCCGACGGCACCGCCGCCGACCCCGAGGTGCTCAAGGAGAGGGTCGTCACGCTCCTGCGTGACCTCGATGGATGACTTTCGGCGCTAAACCGGGACGGCGCCCCATCGCCGTTCTAACATCGAAGACGACTGCAAGGGGGTTGGCGTGGTTATCGCGAAGATCAACGCCGAGGCGATGGAACAGTGCCGGAGCACCGTCTCCAGCCAAGCCGGGCAATTCGGCGCGGTGGGCGACGGTTTCGCCGACCAGTACGGGAATCCGGACATCTTCGGCAAGCTCGCCGGTTCCGGCGGACTCGCGTCCGCGGTGTCCGGTCTGGACAGCGCGGTGGGCACCGAGCTCGCCGCCGCCGAGACCGTGCTCGGCAAGGTCGAACGCGCCCTCGACAAGGTCCAGAACTCCGTCGTCGACCTCGACGACCAGGCCGCCCACGCCTTCCGGACGGTGCGACCATGAGCGCGAAGGACGAGGTCGCGGCTCTGCCCGGCGGCCAGGCGCTCGCCGCGCTCGCGGAGAAGGTCGACACCGCCCAGCCCGAGGCCGTCAAGGAGATCGCCACCCGCTGGAAGGAAGCCGCGGACAAGTGCGGCGAAAGCGGCAACACGGTCCAGCAGTCGGTCAACCAGCTCGACGGCGCCTGGGAAGGCGTGTCCGCCGACGGTTTCGTCGCCTACATGGGCGAGTTCACCAAAAGCGGCAATTCCGTCAAGGACGCCCTGACCAACGCCGCCACCGACCTGGAATCCGCCGCGGCCGCCCTGGAAACCGCCAAGACCTCCATCACCCGCATCTGCGAAGACCTGCTCAGCGCCGCCCGCCGCGTCCGCGCCCAGAACCCCGATGCCGAACCGACCGACATCGACGCCCACATCCAGGGCCTCTGCGCCGACGCCGCAGGCGACGCCCAACCCGTCATCGCCACCGCCGAGAACGCCCTCAACACCGCGTTGAGCGCCCTCAAGGGCCGCGCCACCGCCATCTCCCCCAAGTTCTCCGCCTTGGGCGACCCCACCATCCAGAAGTTCGTCCCCGCCACCGACAACCCCGTCGAGTGGACCCCCAAGACCGAAGCCGACACCAACACCTCCAGCGCCGACGCCCCACCCGCCCCCCAGGACACCACCCCGGTCAACCAGCCGCCCAGCACCTCCACCCCCAGCGGTGGTAGCAGTAGCGGCGGTGGCGGAGGCGGCGGCGCCGCATTCGCCGGAGGCGGCGGTGGCGGCGGAGGCGGTGGCGAATCCGGCGGCGGTGGCGGCGGCTTCGGCGGCTTCGGCGCCAGCGGCCCCCCGCCAACCAGCGGTCCCCCGCCCGGCAACGTCGACCAGTGGATCCGCGAGGCCATCCGCATCCTCCAGGAGAACGGCATCCCGGTCACCGACGCCAACATCGACGAGATCTGGACCATCATCGAGAAGGAGTCCGGCGGCAACCCGCACGCCATCAACGACTGGGACTCCAACGCCGCCGCGGGCACCCCTTCCAAGGGCTTGATGCAATGCATCGACCCCACCTTCAACTCCTACAAACTCCCCGGCCACGACGACATCTACAACCCCGTGGACAACATCATCGCCGGCGTCCGCTACACCTTCAGCCGCTACGGCGGCTTCGAAGGCCACCCCGGCCTGGCCTCCATGGCCAGCGGCGGCGGCTACCAGGGCTACTAAAGACAAAGACAAAGGCAAAGACAAAGTGAGGCCGTGGCGTGCCAACACGCCACGGCCAACACCACGCCCACTCGACGCGCAGCGAGCACCCGCCCCAGCCACATTGGGCGAAGCCCGCCAGCGCGCATCCGGCGCGGAGCGCCTGGGGCCTTGTCGGCGCCAGCCGATGCCTTGTCCAACGGCGCAGCCGAGGATGCCTTGTCGGGCGCAGCCCGATGCCCTGTCGAGCGCAGCTCGATGTCTGGCGAAGCCAGATCCCCTCCCGCCCCCGATAAACAGCGCCCTCCTGATTGATCTTGGTTTGTCAAGACAGCCCTATCGTCTTGACAAACCAAGATCAATCATTGGAACAATTGCGCGCACGGGGGCCGGGCTTCGCCAGGGGGTGGACACAATGCAATCCGAGGGCCGGGCTTCGCTCTTCCCCCAGACCTCAACCCCACCATTAACCTCCCCCACATGCCCCACCCCCTGACCCCCGCCTCCAGAGCCGACATCCCTCCCTTCCACGTCATGGACGTCATGTCCGCCGCCGCCACCCGCCAACGCACCCACGGCGACGTCATCTCCTTCGCCGCCGGCCAACCCTCCAGCCAAGCCCCTTCCCCCGTCCGCGCAGCCGCCCAACGCGCCCTCACCGACCTCCCCCTCGGCTACACCGAACAACTGGGCATCCTCGAGCTCCGCACCGCCATCGCCTCCCACTACCGCCGCCAGTACGACCTCGACATCTCCCCGCGGGACGTCGTCATGACCACCGGCTCCTCCGGCGCCTTCCTCCTGGCTTTCCTCTCCGCCTTCGACCCCGGCGACCGGGTGGCCCTCGCCCGACCCGGCTACCCCGCCTACCGCAACATCCTCAACGCCCTCGGCTGCGATGTCGTCGAACTGCCCTGCGGCCCGGACACCAGGTTCCAGCCCACCGTCGAGATGCTCGAGGAAGCCGGCCCGCTCAAGGGCCTGGTGGTCGCCAGCCCCGCGAACCCCACCGGCACGGTCCTCGCCCCCGAAGAGCTCACCGCCCTGGCCCACTGGTGCACGGCGAACGACGTGCAGCTCGTCAGCGACGAGATCTACCACGGCATCGGCTACGGCCGCCCCCAGAGCTGCGCCTGGGAGACGTCCCGCGACGCCGTCGTCGTCAACTCCTTCTCCAAGGCCTTCGCCATGACCGGCTGGCGCCTGGGCTGGATGCTCGCCCCCGCCCACCTGCACCGGGCCATCGACCGCCTGACCGGCAACTTCACCCTCTGCCCGCCCGCGCTGGCCCAGCACGCGGCCATCGCGGCGTTCGACCCCGAGTCGTACGCCGAGATGGACCTCCTGGTCGCCGGTTACAAGACGAACCGGGACCTGCTGCTGGACGGCCTGCGCGACCTGGGCATCACCGAGGTCGCCCCCGCCGACGGCGCCTTCTACGTCTACGCGGACGTCAAGCACCTCACCGACGACACCATGACCTTCTGCCGCGAACTACTGGAAGGCACCGGCGTGGCCATCGTCCCCGGCGTCGACTTCGACCCCGTCCACGGCCACGAGTTCGTCCGGATGAGCTTCGCGGGCTCCACCAACGACATCGAGGAAGGTCTGCGGCGGCTCAAGACCTGGCTCTAGTGGCACTGCCACAGGAACCGGCCCTCCCCCGCCATCTCGTCCACGAACGCGTACCCGGTCCCGGCGTCCCCGAAGTTCGGCTGCTTCTCGAACGGCAGGTCGCCGAACTGGGCGAGGAACCGGTAGTCCCCCTCGGGCCAGTCGTTGTTCTGCACCCACTCCGGGTACCCGCCCACGAGGTTGTCCGCGGACCCCGTCTCGCCCCGCGTCGGCATCAGGTCCACCGCGAAGTCCGGCCCGTACGTGGGCCCGGTCGCCTGGTCCGACACGCGCAGGAACGACGGCACCGGGCCGGGCTGCACGAGGCAGGCGTTCTCGCCGCCCTCGGGCTCCCACGTGTCGTCCACGTACTCCTCGTCCTCGGTCATGAACAGGTACACCAGCCGCTCGCCGGGCAGCGCGATCTGGCCGAGGAACCTCATCTGCGTGCCCAGCTCCCGCGACAGCGGCCAGGTGGGCGTGTCCAGCCACACGGGCTGGCCGCCGAACTTGGTGACGGGGTCGGTGATCGGTCCGCTGGGTGTGAAGACGGGGCGCATGGGACTGTTCTACCTGGGTGGGCCGACAATTCCGGGAACCGACGTGCCCCGGCGGTCGTTCACCGGGTGAGAAACTTCAGGGGGAGGACATCATGATCCGGATCATCGCGGTTCTGCTGGCGATCTGGTTGGCGCTGACGATCCTGGGCGCCGTGGTCAAGGGCCTGGTGTGGCTGGCGGTCATCGGGGGCGTGCTGTTCCTCGGCACGGCCGCATACGGCGCGATCAAGGGCAAGTCCAGGACCTGAACCACTGGAAAACCCCAGGTCGAGGGTTCACTATGGACCAATGCTCCAAGCGGACGAACGCCGCCTCGTCGCCTGGGAGAACCGTGCCGAGTGGCCGCTGACGGGCCTCGCGGTCGTCTTCCTCGTCGCCTACGCCTGGCAGGTGCTGGACGACGGCGCCACGCCGGGCGTGCGGACGGCGTTGGAGATCGCCCTGTGGGTGGTCTGGTTCGTGTTCGCGGTGGACTACGTGGTGCGGCTGAAGCTGGCCGTGAACAAGCCGCGGTTCATCGTCCGGCACCTGTTCGACCTGCTCGCGGTGCTGCTGCCGATCGTGCGGCAGCTCCGCGTCCTGCGCCTGGTCACCGTCCTGAACGTGCTGAACAAGCGGCTCGCGGGCAAGATCCGCCAGCGGGTCGGCATCTACGTCGCGGGCGTGACGCTGATGGTCGGCCTGTGCGCGTCGCTGGCCGTGCTGGACGCCGAGCGGCACCACGAGAACGCCACCATCACCACGTTCGCGGACGCGGTGTGGTGGACGCTGACCACGATCTCGACGGTCGGCTACGGCGACCGCTACCCGGTGACCTGGGAGGGCAGGCTGGTCGCGGGCCTGCTGATGGTCGGCGGCATCGCCCTGCTGGGTGTCATCACGGGAACGATCGCGTCGTGGCTGGTGGAGAAGCTCAGCGGCGTCGAGGAGCAGCTCCAGCGCACCGACGACGCGCTCGTCGCCGAGGTCCGCTCGCTGCGCACCGAGCTGGCCGAGCTGCGCGCCGAGCTGAACAGGACCGCGCTCGGCGGCCAGCCGCTCAACGGCTCAGCGGGCCCCGAGCACGCCTAGCCGCACCAGCTCCTCCCGCGCGGGCACGGCGCCGCGCCACAGCACGCCGCCCATGCCCGCGGTGAGCGCGCCGTCGATGTTGACCTGCCGGTCGTCGAAGAACACGCAGTCCCGCGGCTCCGCGCCGAGCTGCCGGGCCAGCGCCTCCCAGATCGCCGGGTCGGGCTTGGCCACGCCCAGGTCGCCGGAGAACACCAGGTGCCGGAAGTCCTTGGTCCACTCCTGCCGCTCGGCGACCCGCGCGAACGACACGGGCGCGTTCGACAGCAGCGCCAGCGGCAGGTCGGCCAGCTCGTCCAGCAGCGCCAGGCTCTCCGGCGCGGGGTGCAGCCACCCCTCGATGTCGACCTCGGTCAGCTCGGCCGCCAGCTCCGGCGACACGGACACGCCGACGCCGTCACCCACGGCCCGCCAGTAGTCGAGGTCGGCCTGCCCGCGGTCGTAGGCGTCGCGCGGGGCCCAGTAGGCCGCGTCGAGCGCGTCCACCGGCACCCCGAGCAGCGCCGCGAGCGTCGGCAGCGCCGCCGTCCTGGTGCTGATGACCTCGCCGTAGTCGAACACGATCCACACGCGGGACGCTCCCTCAGCTGGCGGACGAGATGCGGCGCAACGTCTCCTTGATATCAGCCTCGGTGACGTCGCGGTGCGTGACGAAGCGCAACTTGCCGCCCATCGGCCCGGCGTACACGCCCAGGTGCCGCAGCCCGGTGAGGGTGACCTCCAGGTCGGGCACCTCGGCCAGCACGATGTTCGTCTCCGGCGTCGGCACGGTCCAGCCCAGCTCGACCAGCCCGTCGGCGAGCGTCCGCGCGTTCGCGTGGTCCTGCGCGAGGTCGTCGATCCGGTCCAGCCCGACCAACCCCGCGGCCGCGAGCACGCCACCCTGGCGCACGCCGCCGCCGAGCATCTTGCGGGTCCGCCGCGCCTCGGCGACGAACGTGGGCGACCCCGCCACCACGGACCCGACGGGCGCGCCGAGGCCCTTGCTCAGGCACACCTGCACGCTGTCGACGCCCACGGTCAGCGCGGCGGGCGGGACCCCGAGCGCCACGGCGGCGTTCCACAGCCGGGCGCCGTCGAGGTGCACGCGCAGCCCGGTCTCCTTGGCCACCGACACCAGCATCGCGTGCTCGTCGGGCTGGGTGACCGTGCCACCGGCGTAGTTGTGCGTGTTCTCCAGGCACAGCAGCGTGGTGCGCAGGTCGTAGTACGGCCCCTCGGTGCCCGCGGCGGCCCGGATGGCCTGCGCCGAGGCCCGGCCGGGCGCCGCGTCCCACTCCAGCGCCTGCGGCATGCCGCCCGCGAGCCACGCGCCGCTCCCCAGCTCGGCGTCCAGCACGTGCGCGCCGACCGGAGCCAGGAACCGGTCGCCCCGGCGCAGGTGGATCATGAGCGCGATGAGGTTGCCCATCGTCCCGCTCGGCACCCAGAGCGCCGCGTCGACGCCGAGCAGCTCGGCGACGCGTTCCTCCAGCGCCCGCATCGTGGGGTCGTGGTCGATGACGTCGTCCGCGACCTCGGCCGCCGACATGGCTATGCGCATGGCCTCGTCCGGCTGGGTCACGGTGTCCGAGCGGAGGTCAATGGGTGAGAGCTGGGTCACGAATGGATCACATCACACCGGACGGGTGCACACCGAACGCGAACCGAAGTAGGACGATGGGGGGTGACGCACATCTCCCGGGGTGTCCGTGCAACCGTTGGCCCGACGAGTTACGTCCCGTATTCGCAAGCACGACGAGCGGAGAGAGTCCGCGTGGACCAGCACGACGAGCAGGAGTTCGCGGAGTACTTCGCAGCTCGCCGGGAGGCCGTGCGCCGAACGGCGTTCCTGCTCTGTGGTGACTGGCACCGGGCGGACGACTTCGCGCAGACCGCGTTCGTCGCGCTGCACCGCAGGTGGCGCAAGATCCGGGACAAGCAGGCCCTGGACGCCTACGTCCGCCGCTCCGTGGTGCGCGCGGTGATCGACGAGTCCCGGCGGCCCTGGCGGAGGGAGCGGTTCGTTGACCGGCTACCCGAGGCACCCGCGGGCGACGGCGAGATCGGTGACGCGGTCGCCACGCGGGAAGCCCTGGTCCAGGGCTTGCGGCGGGTACCTCCCCGACAACGGGCGGTGCTCGTGCTGAGGTTCCTGGAAGGACTGGACGTGGCAGGGGCCGCCGAGGCGCTGGGATGCTCGGAGGGCACCGTCAAGAGCCAGACCGCGAGGGGGCTGGCGGCACTGCGCGAAGCCCTCGGCGACGCGATCGACGACTTGCGACCGGCTTCGTGAACGCGTCGGGGAGGTGGATGCAGGTGGACGAGAAGAAGCTCGCCGAGCTGTTCGAGGACGCGGTGCGGGACGCGCCACCGCCGTCCTTCGACGCGGGCGACGTCCGCGCGGCGTCGGACCGCGCGACCAGGCGGCACCGCTCCGCCGTCGCGCTCGGCTCGACGATGGCCGCGGTGGTCCTGTTCGGCGGTGTCGCGCTCGGCACCGGCCTGTTCAACGGTGCGGCGAGCGACTCGCTCACCAGTGCCGACGCCGCCGGGTCCGCGAACGCGCCCAAAGCCGCCACGCCCTACGGAATGGCCACCGACACCGCGCCCGAGCAACGGGAAGTGCCGTCGGTCAACAGCGTCCCCGGAGACACCTCCTTGCAGGGAGAGGCGGCTTCGGGGAGTGTCAGCCCCCCGGCTGACAGCGCCCCCAGTGGGTGCACCGTCGACCGGGAGCTCGCCAACGCCCTCGCTGGCGAGCTCCCGGCCGATGCCTCGACGGTCTCCGCGCCCGCCGCGCTCACCTGCCCCACGGGGTCCAAGGCGGCGTCCTACGCCGTGGCGGGCGGCGCGTTCTACGCCGTCGTCACGCCCGGTAGGCAGCCGCTGACCAGCGCCACCGGTGAGCAGCTGACGGGCAAGCTGACCAAGAACGGGAACACGCTGTACGTGGTCACCGACTCCGCCGCGTTCGCGGGCAAGGTCGACGCGGTCACCGCGAAGATCCGCGAGAGGTTCTGACCGGCCCTCCCGGTGTCCTCGGCCCCAACCGCGCGAGCGGGTGACGCCGACATGGGACAATGGGCCGTTATGACCGCTGCAACACCCAAGGGCGAGCGCCGCCGTCAGGCGCTCGTCGAGGCCGCCATCGGCCTGCTGGTCGACGGCGGGTTCGACGCGGTCCGGCACCGGGCGGTCGCGGAGCGCGCGGGCCTCCCGCTGGCGTCCACCACGTACTACTTCGACTCCCTCGACGAGCTCATCGCGGCCGCGCTCGACCACCACGGCCGCGCCGAGATGGCGTACGGCAAGGCCCGGTTGGCCGAGCTGGACCCGGCGGAGTGCGGCGGCGAGGCGTTCACCGACCTGGTCCTCGACCTGCTGCTGGGCCCGCCCGGCGACGTCGAGGCGGTCGTCCTGCGCTACGAGCGGCTGGTCGCCACCGGCCGCCGCCCGTTCCTGCGGCCGCTCATGCGCGAGCTGAGCGGCGAGCTGCACGCCCTGATGCTGGCGATCTTCACCAAGGCGGGCAAGAACGTCACCGCCGACCAGGTCGCCGAGCTCATCGCCCTGGTCGACGGCGCCGTGGTGAACGCGCTCGTCGAGGTCAGCCCCGACCCCAGGGCGGCAGCCCACCGGATGCTCACCGTGGCGTTGGCGCGAACGTCCTGAGACGCCGTGCAACCCCGTTCGCCCGCGGTGCGTGACAAGGGGTGAGTGCGCGGAAGGGGTATGCATGCGCAAGGCCGAGGAGCAGGGCTTTCGTGAGTTCGCGGTGACCCACGCCGCCTCACTGCGCCGCACCGCGTTCCTCTTCTGCGGCGACTGGCACACGGCCGAGGACCTGATGCAGCAGAGCCTGATGAAGCTCTACCAGGCCTGGCACCGGGTCCAGCAGCAGGACCACGCGGGGGCGTACGCCCGCAAGATCCTCTTACGGACGTGGCTGGACGAGAAACGCAGGCCGTGGAGGCGTGCCGAGCAGCGCGACGGGGAACTCCCCGAGCAGGCCGACTCGAACGCCGACCCCGACCTGGTGAGCGGCCGCCTGTGGGCCCGCGAGCTGATCCAGAAAGCACTGATCAAGGTGCCTCCCAGACAACGTGCCGTGCTCGTCCTGCGGTACTTCGAGGATTTGTCCGTCACGGACGTCGCGGCGGTGATGGGGTGCACCGAAGGCACGGTGAAGAGCCAGACGGCGAGAGGGCTCGTGGCTTTGCGAGCCGCCGTCGACGCGTTGGAGAACAACGGCTCGACTATGGAATCGGAGGTGGCGTCGTGAGCGAGCAGGACTTGCGTGACTGCATGCGGGAAGCTTTGTGGGACGAGCCTCCGCTGAACTTCGACCCCGACTCCTTCATGGAACGAGCCGAGAAGCTGACCAAGCGCAGACGCGCCCTGGCCAGCGTCGGCGTCGCCACCGCCCTCATCATCGCCACGGTCGCGACGCTGCCCGCGGCCATCATGGCCAACAGGTCGCAGGTCGACACCGCCACGAGCAGCGAGGCCGCGCCGCCCAGCTCCACCAAGGGGCTGGCGACCATGAAGTGGCCGCCGAACGGCGCCACCCGCCAGAACCACGTGTACGCCGAGGTCCAGCCCCACCTCCTGGTCGTGTGGCAGGACTACCTGAGCCCCGCGATCCAGCGCACGGGGGTCGACCCGAACAGCATCGGGACGTGGAGCCCGGACTTCCAGGGGTCGTCCTACGTGCAGGACAACTCGGTGTCCGACGTGCTCCGCGGGTCGGTGGTGTACTCCGGCCCCACCGGGTCCGCGCAGCTCGACGTGACCATCGCGGGCCCCGGCGCGTGGGACCCGGCGCCGGACCAGCTCTGCCAGAAGTACTACTCGGAGCCCAGCACCTGCACGTCGACGGCGCAGGGCGACGGGTCGGTGCTGGTCATCGGCGAGTACATGAGGGACGTGCAGGGCAAGAGGGTCCCGGCCGAGCGCAGCGCGTTCCACTACCGGCCGGACGGGTCGGTCGTCATGATGAGGTCGAGCAACGCCATGATCTCCTCCGTGCAGAAGTCGAGCACGGACGACCTGATCCCCTTGACGGGGGAGCAGCTGGCGGCGATGGCCTCCAATCGGGGCATCACGCTGACCCCGTGACCGGCCGGTTGACTAGGCTCGCACCGTGAGCAAGCCCCGGATCTCGAACGTCCTCGCAGGTCGCTACGCCTCGAACGAACTGGCGACCCTGTGGTCCGCGGAGCACAAGATCGTGCTGGAGCGCAGGCTCTGGCTCGCGGTGCTGCGGGCGCAGGCTTCCCTCGGCATCGAGGTGCCCGACCAGGCCATCGCCGACTACGAACGGGTCGTGGAGCAGGTGGACCTCGCGTCCATCGCGGCCCGCGAGCGGGTCACCCGCCACGACGTGAAGGCCCGCATCGAGGAGTTCAACGCCCTCGCCGGGCACGAGCAGGTGCACAAGGGCATGACCTCGCGCGACCTGACCGAGAACGTCGAGCAGCTGCAGGTGCTGCGCTCGCTGGAGCACGTCCGCGCCCGCACGGCCTCCGTGCTCGCCCGGCTCGCCCGGTTGGCGACCGAGTACACCGACCTCGTCGTGGCGGGCCGGTCGCACAACGTGGCCGCGCAGGCCACGACGCTGGGCAAGCGCTTCGCGTCCGCGGCCGACGAGGTGCTGGTGGCGTTCACCAGGCTCGACGAGCTGATCGCCCGCTACCCGCTGCGCGGCATCAAGGGCCCGGTCGGCACCGCGCAGGACATGCTCGACCTGCTGGGCGGCGACCCGGCGAAGCTCGTGGAGCTGGAGCGCACGGTCGCGGGCCACCTCGGCTTCGAGAAGGTGCTGACCAGCGTCGGCCAGGTGTACCCGCGCTCGCTCGACTTCGACGTGGTCTCCAGCCTCGTGCAGCTGGCCGCGGGCCCGTCGTCGCTGGCCAAGACCATCCGGCTGATGGCGGGCCACGAGCTGGTCACCGAGGGCTTCAGGCCCGGCCAGGTCGGCTCCAGCGCCATGCCGCACAAGATGAACACCCGCTCGTGCGAACGCGTGAACGGTTTCGCGGTGGTCCTCCGCGGCTACCTGTCGATGGTCGGCGAGCTGGCAGGCGACCAGTGGAACGAGGGCGACGTGTCGTGCTCGGTCGTCCGCCGGGTCGCGCTGCCGGACGCGTTCTTCGCGCTGGACGGCCTGCTGGAGACGCTGCTGACGGTGCTCGACGACTTCGGCGCCTACCCGGCCGTGGTGGCCCGCGAGCTGGACCGCTACCTGCCGTTCCTCGCCACGACCAAGGTGCTGATGGGCGCGATCCGGGCCGGTGTCGGCCGGGAGACCGCGCACGAGGTGATCAAGGAGAACGCGGTCGCCGTCGCGCTCGCGATGCGCGAGCAGGGCGCCGAGAACGACCTCCTCGACCGGCTCGCCGCCGACGACCGGCTGCCGCTGGACCGGGCCGCGCTCGACGCGCTGCTGGCCGACCGGCTCTCGTTCACCGGCGTGGCCGCGCAGCAGGTCGAGTCGGTCGTGGGCCAGGTCGAGGACGTCCTGACCAAGTTCCCGACCGCGGCGGGGTACGTGCCGGAGCCCATCCTGTGACTCCGGTCGTCCACGGTCTGTCCCTCTACCCGATCAAGGGTTGCGCGCCGACCGAGCTCACCACGAGCGCGGTCGGCGAGACCGGCCTCGCGCACGACCGCGAGTTCATGCTGGTCGACGCCGAGGACGGCCACTTCATCAGCCAGCGCAAGCTCGCCGCCATGGCCGTCATCCGCCCGACCGTCCTGGACGGCGGCGACCGCCTCGTGGTCTCCGCACCCGGACGTCCGGACCACGAGCACAAGACCCGCCGCGACGGCGACCGCAGACCGGTGAAGGTGCACTGGTGGGACGGCGTCGGCGTGGACCAGGGCGACGACGCCGCCGACTGGTTCAGCGCGGTCCTCGACCGCCCGTGCAGGCTGGTCCGCGTCCCACCGGACCTGGACCGCGGCCTCGAAGGGGAGGGCAAGGTCGGTTTCGCCGACGCCCACGCGCTGCTGATGACCTCGCTGTCGTCGCTCGACGGACTCAACGAGCGCATCCTGCAACGCGGCGCCGACCCGGTCCCGATGAACCGCTTCCGCCCCAACATCGTCGTCTCCGGCTGGCCCGAACCGCACACCGAGGACCGGGTGCGCCGGGTGTCGATCGGCACCGCCGTGCTCGGCTACGCCCGGATCTGCGTGCGCTGCGTCGTGCCGACCGTGGACCAGGAGCTGGGTGTCCGGGCGGGCCACGAGCCGACCAGGACGCTGGCGGAGTACCGGCGCGCGGAGGGCGGGGTGACGTTCGGGATGAAGGCCATGGTGCTCCGGCACGGCACCGTGTCCGTCGGCGACGTCCTCGACGTCACCACCTGGGCGGACTGAGCACCGAGCAGCACACCGGCCACAGCGATCAGGGGTCCCCCGGCGAGGGGGACCCCTGATCTTCACGTTACCCGGGTGGTCCGACAGTTTCAGCGGGTGCTGAGGACGATCATGCGTCGGCTACAGCTGCTGCCACCGCAGCTCGCCCTGCCCGTCCGGCACGCACCTCATCGGCCGCAGCCGCCGGTTGACCGCCATCGCGCCCTCGATCGCGCAGGTCGCTCCCTGCACGACGATCGGCCCGTCCTGCGGTTTCTCCGGCGGGGTCGGCGCGACCTCGGTGGGCGGAGGCGGCGGTGCGGGCGGAAGGGTCTCGACGGGTGGTGGTGGAGGTGGTTCGGGGGTGGGCTCGGCGACCGGTTCCGCCGGCGGGAGGGGCTGGACCGAGATGGGTCTGTTGGACGGCACGGACGCCGCGGTCGACGAGCTGGTCTGCGGTGACGTGGAGATGCTCGGCACGGTCGGTGGGGGTTTCGGCGCGGCGTCGGGGGATCCGCAGCTCGTCGCGATGAGCAGCACCACCAAGCCTGCGCCCGCGACTGCTGCGGTGGACCAGACGGCCTTCTTCCGGAACGGCACGACAAGCACCATAGGTGCGGATGGGCGCAACCAGAACCCCTGAACGGGCTACAGCCGCCCCGCGTCGATGATGCGCCGCAGGAACCGCCTGGTGCGCTCGTGGGTCGGGTCGCCGAGCACCTGCTCGGGCGGACCGGACTCGACGAGCTTGCCGCCGTCGAGGAAGCAGACGCGGTCGGCGACCTGCTTGGCGAAGCCCATCTCGTGCGTGGCCATGAGGATCGTGCGGCCCTGACCGGCCAGTTCGCGCACCAGCGCCAGCACCTCGCCGACCAGTTCGGGGTCGAGCGCGCTGGTGATCTCGTCGAACAGCAGCAGCCGCGGGTCGTAGGCCAGCGCCCGCGCGATGGCGACCCGCTGCTGCTGCCCGCCGGACAGCCGGTCGGGGTAGGAGTCCGCCTTGTCCGCCAGGCCCACACGGGAAAGCAGGTCGCGGGCGCGGTCGTCGGCGGTCCCGCGCGGCACGCCGTGCACGACGCGGGGCGCCAGGGTCACGTTGTCCAGCACGGACATGTGCGGGAACAGGTTGAACGCCTGGAACACGATCCCCATCGCGCGCCGGGCGCGGTCGGCGTCCACCCGCGGGTCGGACACGTCGACCCCGTCGAGCAGCACCTGGCCGTCGTCCAGCTCCTCAAGCAGGTTCGCGCAGCGCAGCAGCGTGGACTTGCCGGACCCGGACGAGCCGATCAGCACCACGACCTCGTGCTCGTGCACGTCGAGGTCGACGCCGTCGAGCACGGTGGCCTGGCCGTACCGCTTCACCAGCCCCCGCACGGCGAGCACCGGATCCGTTGCGGACGTGGACATCAAGCCCCCTGCCTGCGCGCGGCGCGCCGCGACATCCAGTCGGCCAGCCGTCCGGACGGCACGGCCAGCAGCACGAACAGCAGCCCGGCCACGACGTACGGCGTGAAGTTGTACGACCCCGCCGACTCGATCTGCGCGGCCCGCACGGCGTCGACCGCGCCGAGCACCGAGATCAGGCCGCAGTCCTTCTGCAGCGCCACGAAGTCGTTGAGCAGCGCGGGGAGCACGCGCCGGACCGCCTGCGGCAGCACGACCAGGCGCATGGTCTTGCGGTGGTCAAGGCCGAGCGACCGCGCGGCGGCCAGCTGCGACGGGTGGATCGACTCGATGCCCGCGCGGAAGACCTCGGCCACGAAGGCGGAGTAGACGAGCACCAGCGCGATGCCGCCGAGCAGCACCGGGTCGTTCGGGATGCCGCTGAGCCGCAGTCCGGGCAGGCCGAAGCCGACCAGGTACAGGCAGATGATCAGCGGCAGCCCGCGGAACAGGTCCACGTACCCGGTCGCGAGCGCCCGCAGCGGGAACCACACCGGGCCGCGCAACGTCCGCAGCCCGGCGATCCCCAGCGCCAGCACCAGGATCAGCACCTCGGCGACCACCAGCACCCGGAGGTTGAGCCACAGCCCGTCCAGGACCGCGGGCAGCGTCCGCCACGCCGTGGAGAGGTTGAAGAACGACAGCCTCACCCGCGGCCAGCCCGGTGCCCGTGTGACCGAGAACCACACCGCGGCGGCGAACACCACCGTGGACACCAGGGCGACCGCGGTGGAGCGACGAGAGCGGGAACGCTTGTACGCCAAGCGCTCCCGCTGGAGGTCACTGGTCACTTGAGCTCGGGGGCCTTGCCCTCGGTCGTCAGCCACTGTTTCTCGATCTCGGCCAGCCTGCCGCGCGACCGCAGCGCCTCGACGGCCGTGGACGCGCAGCCGGTGAGCTTGCTGCCCTTGTCCAGAACGATGCCGAACTGCTCGGGCTTGCCGTCGCCAGGCGGGATCTGGCCGACGATCGTCGCGTCCTCCATCTCGGAGGAGGTGATGAAGAACGCCGTCGGCAGGTCCACCACGAGCGCCTCGACCTGCCCGGCGCGCAACGCGGCCTTCGCGTCGTCGTTCGTGTTGTAGACCGCGATGTCCTGCGTGGCGACCAACCGCTTGGCGGCGTTGAAGCTGGTGGTGCCGACCTGGGCGCCGATCTTGGCCTTCCGCAGCTCCTCCACCGACTTCGCGCCCGCGACCGGGGCGGTCTTGAGCGCGACGACGGCCTGGGCGACGGTGTAGTACGGCGCCGAGAAGTCCACCGCCTGCTTGCGCTCCTCGGTGATCGAGAACTCGGTGAGGTTCAGGTCGTAGGTCTTCGCACCGGGCTGGATGGCCGCGTTGAACGGCACCCGCACCCAGGCGACGTCGGTCTTGGCGTAGCCGAGCTGTTCGGCGACGGCGTAGGCCACGGCGGACTCGAAGCCCTTGCCGTTGGTGGGGTCGTCGTCCTGGTACCACGGCGGGTAGACGGGCTGGTCGGTGCCGAACGTGAGCTTCCCCTTGACCAGGGTCGCCAGGTTGTCCTTCGTGCAGGGGACGCCGTCGACGGCGGTCGGGCCGGACGGGGGCGTGGCCTGGTCCACCGGGGCACAGGCGGCCAGCAGCAGGGCTGCGAAGAGCAGGGCGGGAGCGCGCATGCCGGGGAATCTAGCCTCCTCCGGCCGTTTTCGGTCAGGAGGCTCGCCATCCGGGAAATCCGAAATCTGCCTGTGACCTGCGGGTATGTCTGTGGACGAGGTAGTCCGATTGGTCTGAACAACCAGGCGATCCGCGTGATCGACGGCACCCGCGGCCGCCGGCCGGGCGGGGGACTCGGGCGAAGTACGCTGGTCCGCGTGCCCAAGCTCGCCGATTACCAGCAGGTCGCCGTAGGCAAGGTCCGCAGGCTCTACGCCGTGGACGACGAGCTGTTGCTGCTCGTGGCGACCGACCGCATCTCCGCCTACGACCACGTGCTGTCCAGCGAGATCCCGGACAAGGGCCGGGTGCTCACCGCGATGAGCGTGTTCTGGTTCGAGCAGCTGGCGGACGTGGTGCCCAACCACCTCGTGGCCTACGACGACGAGCGCGTCCCCGCCGAGGTGCGCGGGCGCGCGCTGCTGGTCAAGCGGCTGGAGATGGTGCAGGTCGAGTGCGTGGCCCGCGGCTACCTGACCGGGTCGGGCCTGTCCGACTACCGGCGCACCGGCGCGGTGTGCGGCGTCGAGCTGCCGCCGGGGCTGGTCGAGGCGGACGAGCTGGCGGAGCCGATCTTCACCCCGGCCACGAAGGCCGAGCTGGGCTCGCACGACGAGAACGTGAGCTTCGAGGCCGTGAGCGCGCAGGTGGGGTCCGAGCTGGCGAACCAGCTCCGCGACACCACGCTCGCCGTGTACCGCGAGGGCCGCGACTTCGCCCGCAAGCGCGGGATCCTGCTGGCCGACACGAAGTTCGAGTTCGGCCACGACCGGGACGGCGCGCTGGTCCTCGGCGACGAGGTGCTGACCCCGGACTCGTCGCGCTACTGGCCCGCGGACACCTACCGGCCCGGCCGCGTGCAGCCGTCGTTCGACAAGCAGATCGTGCGCGACTGGCTGACCTCGCCCGCCTCCGGCTGGGACCGCGCGTCGGACACGCCACCGCCGGCACTGCCGGACGAGGTGGTCACCACCACCCGCGCGAGCTACATCGAGGCCTACGAGCGGATCTCCGGCCGCTCGTTCGCCGACTGGATCTCCTGACCGGGCCCGGCGCGGAAGACCCCTTCCGCGCCGGACCACCCGTCACAGCGCGGAGAGCAGCTCGTACTCCTCGGACGCGGTCAGACCGGCCCGCCGCACCCGGTCGATGCCGAGCTCGTACTCGTAGGCCAGCGAGTCGCGGGCCGTGTCGCCCACCGGCCGCACCCGCAGCCCGGCGGCCATCGCCGGGCGGGCGTCGCGGAACATCATCGCCAGGTGCGACTCGGTCAGCCACAGCGGCATCGACCGCGGGCCTGCCCACGGCGCGATCTTCAGCCGCTCCAGCACGTCCAGCGGCACCCGCACCAGCTCGGTGCCCTGCGGCGCCACGGCCCCGGCGATCTCGCCCAGGAAGAAGCTCAACGGCTCCGACGGCCCCATCCCGTCGAACGTCCCCACCAGCCGGTTCTCCGCCGAGTCGACGATCCACGCCGCCAGGTCCCGCACGTCCACGTGCGACGCGGCCTGGTCCGGCGCGTCCGGCACCGCGACCTGCCCACCCTGCGACATCCGCGCGGGCCAGTACCCGAACCGGTCGCTCGGATCCCCCGGCCCGGTGATCAGCCCGGCCCGCAGGATGAATGCCCGGTCACCCACCGCGTCCAGCACCGCGTGCTCGCTGGCCACCTTGACCGACCCGTACCGGTTCGCGTCGAACGGCGCGGTCGGGTCGTCCTCCAACGGCGGCAACGTCGGCGACTCGACGCTCTGACCCGGCTTCGAGTGGTCCTGGTACACCGAGCAGCTGGACACGAACGTCCAGTGCGGCGCGCTGTCCCCCAGCACGTGCAGCGCCTCGCGCACCCAGTTCACCGACATCTTCGCCACGTCGACCACCGCGTCGAAGTGCTCACCCCGCAGCACCTCGAGCGCACCGGGTCTGTCCCGGTCCACCACCGCCAGCTCGGCTCCGTCGGGCACCGCCCCGGTCGTTCCGCGTGCCGCGCACACCACCTCGTGGCCGCGCCGCACCGACTCCGCCGCCACCGCCTTGCTGAGGAAGACGGTTCCACCCAGCACCAGGATTCGCATGGCCCTAACACTGACAACCGATTCGCGTTCCCGCCACCGGTCTCGCAGAGGGCGAACACCCCGACCAGGTGATTTACGCCAAAGTGATCGCCCGATGGCCGTAAGTGATCTTCCCGGAACTTGCGACCAGGGCAACGAAACCGCTCATTTGCGGGTGGTATGCGGACCACTGGCCCAAACGCCTGAAATGTCGCACGTGCGAGTGGGTGATGCTCACCACCGGTCGGCGTCACACCTTGAGGATCTGACCGAGCCCGCTCTTGTCGAAACCGGTGATCTCGTTGAACAACGCGAAGAAGCTGAAGGGCACCAAGGCGGCGAACGCGATCCAGTTCTGCCGCCGGACGTGCCTCGCCAGCGCCTTGAGGACCTGGTCGGCGTCGGCGGGCAGCGGCGCTCCGTCGGGTGCCGCGAGCTCGGTGATGCGGACGCGCTCGCGCTCGACGTGGCCGATGTTGGTCTTCAGGATGTACACGTAGGCCGCCGACAGCAGCGCGAGGAAGGGCGGGATCGCGCTCCACCACGACGCGCCGTCGCTCAGGTGGGCCATGAACAGGATCGGCACCCAGGCCACGCTGACGGTCAGCATGACGGCCATGGAGCAGTCCTGGACCATGTTCCCGACCGGCGTGCCCAGGATGTACTTGCGGGGTGGGTGCCCGGTGACGGCCGCGGCCACGGCGAACCTCGGCAGGAGCACGCACGCCGACACGCCGACCGCCAGGCTCGTCAGCGCGACCGGGAGCGACGTCGCCCCGGAGGCCGACCACAGGGCGGGGCCGGTCATCCACGCCGCCGTCGTCCCGAACGCCAGCGCGCAGGACACCGCCGTGCCCAGCAACCCGCTGTCGACGGGGACGTTCGACAGGTGCCCGGCGTTGCCGACCACGCCCTCCAGGACGAACAACCCGGACAGGACGGCGAGCGAGGTCGACAGCGTCGCCTGCTTCCAGTCGCCGTAGCCGTCGGTCAGCTGGTAGGCCATCAGCCCCGACCACAGCAGGCAGCCCGCCGAGGTGGTCGACCTGGGCGCGGGCACGGGCCTGCTCCCGGTGGCCACGCCGACCGCGACCAGCAGGACCAGGGTGATGACCGGGACCACAAGCGGCCCGAACTCGTTCCGGCCCGCGACCCAGCGGTCCTCGGACGTGGTTCCGACGACCGAGGCGAGGAAGGAGAGCAGGGCGGCGCTGTACATCGTGGAGATCGCGAGGTACGCGTTCCACTTCAGCGCGGTCAGCTCCGTCGCGGCGGCGTTCGTCGTCTCGGCTTCGACGACGCGGTCGAAGGTGAGGCGGATGACGAGGGCGGGGATCCTGAGGAACAGCAGCGCCGCGGCCACGCCGACGACGACGCTGTACGCGCCGACCAGTTCCTGCTCCTGGGCGAAGTACCTACCGCTGAGGCCGAACGCGATCACGGGAGCCCCGGCGAGGGTCTTGAGCAGCACGGGCACGACCTTCTCCCCGGTGAGCCCGAAGAGGGCGCGCAGGAGGAGCACCTGGACCGCGACCGCGAAGATCGAGACCGCGCACCCGGTCGACAGCAACGGGATCGTCGTCGCGGGCAGACCCGACACCGCTTGGACGGGGCCCGCCGCGCACAACGCCGAACACACCGCCACGGCGATCCGGCCACCGCTCGTCCGCGGCCCGAGGACGCTCGCGCCGAACGCTCCCACCAGTGCCGCGCACACCACCGGCAGGACGGTCACCAGGCTGTTCGTCCGACCGGGGAGGAACAGCAGCGCGGTCGCCATCGCCGGCAGCGCCGCGGCGGCGCACGCGAGCAGGCACGGCAGCACGGCGGTGCGACGGGTGGCCCACACGAGCACGCAGGCCGCCGCGATCGCCGACCCCGCGACCATGACCGACGTGGTGGTCAGCGTCGACCCGCCGGTCGAGTTGTCCTCGGCCAGCAGCGCGGTGAACGTGAGCGCGGGGACCAGCGCGCCCAGGACACCGGCCGGGCCGAGTCCCTCCGGCGGCGCGCCCTGACGCAACCGGCTCACCGCGGCGGCGCAGGCCCCGGCGAAGAAACCACTGGCCAGGACCAGGAAAGCGGCGTGGTACCACCCGACCGCGTTGAAGGTTCCGGGCGCGGGGAACGTCCAGTTCACGACGGGCGCCGGGGCGGCGAGCCACTGCGCCTGCAGTGCGATCCCGCCCAGCGCGCCCACGCCCGCGGCCGCGCCGACCGCCCGTCGGGTGGTCCGGCCCCACCCGCGAACCGGCCCGGCGGACCTCACCAGCGCGTACGCGAGCAGCGGCAACAGGATCCCGTCACCGATGGTCGCCGCGCGGAAGGTGAACAGACCGGGCAGCGACCGGTCGCCGAGCCCCAGGGCCGAGGCGGTGGCGAGGGCGCCGAAACCCAGGACGAACACGGTCGCCGCCGCTGCTGAAGCCCATCGACGCGGCGTGAGCGACATGCGCTGCCTCCGTCCGTGCCGGTCGTCCTCGAACGGTCGGTCGATGAGTGGTCGCCAGTGGCGGCTGGCGTGTTACCCACCTCGGCCATGTTGACCACTGGCCAAAGCGCCCGGAATGCCGCACGTGCGAGTGGGTGATCCTCCAGCGCGTCGGCGTGCCCGCCGATGGTCACCACCGTGAGTCTGCACGCGTTCGTCGACGAGTCCCGTCGCAACGACCGGTACCTGCTGGTGGTTGCCATCATCGATCCCGGAGACCTGACCAGGCTGCGCAAGCTGCTCAGGACCCTGCTGCTGCCGGGGCAGAAGGAGGTGCACTTCAAGAAGGAGGAACCGGGGCACCGCAAGGTCATCCTGTCGCGGTTGGGCCGGTGCGGTCCGGTCGTGCACGTCTACCAGCGCGGTTGCGCCGATGGTGAGGAGCGCGCCCGGCAGGAGTGCTTGATCGCGATGGTCCTCGACCTGGTGGCCGTCGGAGTGGTGCGCCTCGTGCTGGACAGCCGTGAGGTGCGCGACCACCACGACAAGCGGACGGTCAAGGCGGTGCTCGGCAAGCGTTCGGCGGAGTCGCAGTTCATCTACGAGCACATGCTGAGCACCCAGGAGCCGTTGCTGTGGATCGCCGACGTCGTCGGGTGGTGCTACGGCGCGGGAGGGGACTGGAAGCGACGGGTCCTACCGCTCGTGGGCAGGGAGGTCGACCTGGACACCTGGTCCGGATAGCGCGAAGCGCGGCTGCCGACCGTCCGGACGGGAACCGCGCTCACTTCCTCGGCCTACGGGGCCTCGGCTCCTCAAATATACATCGTCGCCTCCGCCGATCAAGCTGTGTAACCCGAACGTGTGATGACCTGCGGATGTGGCCCAGAGCACCCGTGGCCGGGGTGAACGTGCAGGTCAGGTAGGCTGCGGGTATCCCCCGCCCTCGTAACAGGGAGCAGCCTGCTGTGGCTCGTGTCGTTGTCGACGTCATGCCGAAGCCCGAGATCCTCGACCCGCAAGGCCAGGCGGTGGCGAACGCGCTGCCCCGGCTGGGTTTCGAGGGGATCACCAGTGTCCGCCAGGGCAAGCACTTCGAGTTGGAGGTCGACGACTCGGTCGACGACGCCACGCTCGAGAAGATCGCCGAGACCTTCCTCGCGAACCCGGTCATCGAGGACTGGGTGGTTCGGCGGGTCGAGGCATGAGCGTCCGCGTTGGGGTGATCACGTTCCCCGGCACGCTGGACGACGTCGACGCCGCGCGCGCGGCGCGCTACGCGGAGGCCGAGGCGGTGCCGTTGTGGCACGGCGACCCGGACCTCAAGGGCGTCGACGCGGTGATCGTGCCGGGTGGGTTCTCCTACGGCGACTACCTGCGCTGCGGCGCCATCGCCCGGTTCGCGCCGGTGATGGACTCGGTCATCGAGGCCGCGGGCAAGGGCATGCCGGTGCTGGGCATCTGCAACGGGTTCCAGATCCTGTGCGAGGCCGGGCTGCTGCCCGGTGCGCTGATCCGGAACTCCGGCCTGCACTTCGTGTGCAAGGACCAGTGGCTGAAGGTGGAGAACAACACCACCGCCTGGTCGTCGCGCTACGAGCTGGGTGCCGAGATCCTCGTGCCGCTGAAGTCCGGTGAGGGCGGCTACCAGGCCACGCAGTCCACTGTGGACGAACTGGAGGGCGAGGGCCGCGTGGTGTTCCGCTACGTCGGCGACAACCCCAACGGGTCGCGCGACGGCATCGCGGGCGTCACGAGCGCGAACGGCCGGGTGGTCGGCCTCATGCCGCACCCGGAGCACGCGATCGACGCGCTGACCGGCCCCACGGACGACGGACTGGGCATGTTCCTCTCCCTGATGGACGAAGTGGTGAACGCATGACGATCGACACCGTGAAGCACGCGGAGACCACGCCGGACCAGGAGCAGCCGTTCCGGGAGCTGGGCCTCAAGGACGACGAGTACGCCCGCATCCGCGAGATCCTCGGCCGCAGGCCGACGGACGCCGAGCTGGCGATGTACTCGATCATGTGGAGCGAGCACTGCTCCTACAAGTCCTCCAAGGTGTTCCTGCGCAAGTTCGACGAGTCGCTGACCGACGAGATGCGCTCGAAGATGCTCGCGGGCATCGGTGAGAACGCGGGCGTCGTGGACATCGGCGACGGCTGGGCCATCACGTTCAAGGTCGAGTCGCACAACCACCCGTCCTACGTCGAGCCCTACCAGGGCGCGGCGACGGGTGTCGGCGGCATCGTGCGCGACATCATCGCGATGGGCGCGCGGCCGCTGGCCGTCATGGACTCGCTGCGCTTCGGCAAGGCGGACGCCCCGGACACGCGCCGGGTGCTGCCCGGTGTCGTCGCGGGTGTCGGCGGCTACGGCAACTGCCTCGGCCTGCCGAACATCGGCGGCGAGGTCGTGTTCGACGAGTCGTATGCGGGCAACCCGCTGGTCAACGCCCTGTGCGTCGGCGTGCTGCGCACCGAGGACCTGCACCTGGCGCACGCGTCGGGCGCGGGCAACAAGATCATCCTGTTCGGTGCGCGCACCGGGCTGGACGGCATCGGCGGCGTGTCCGTCCTCGCCAGCGACACGTTCGCGGGCGACGACGGCGGCGGCAAGCGCAAGAAGCTGCCCGCCGTGCAGGTCGGCGACCCGTTCACCGAGAAGGTGCTGATCGAGTGCTGCCTGGAGCTGTTCCAGGAGGGCATCGTGGTCGGCATCCAGGACCTCGGCGGTGCCGGGCTGTCCTGCGCCACCTCGGAGCTGGCCAGCGCGGGCGACGGCGGCATGCACGTCTACCTGGAGCGGGTCCCGCTGCGGGCGACCGGCATGACCCCGGCCGAGATCCTGTCCAGCGAGTCGCAGGAACGCATGTGCGCGGTCGTCGCGCCGGAGAACGTCGACGCGTTCATGGCGGTCTGCGGGAAGTGGGACGTCATCGCCTCCGAGATCGGCGAGGTCACCGAGGGCGAACGCCTGGTGATCACGTGGAACGACGAGGTCGTCGTGGACGTCCCGCCGCGCACCGTGGCGCACGAGGGCCCGGTGTACAACCGGCCGATCGAGCGCCCGGCCGACCAGGACGCGCTCGTGGCCAACGGCCCCGAGTCGCTGGCCCGGCCGACCGAGCCCGCGGACGTCCTCAAGACCGTCCTCACCATGGCCGCCTCGCCGAACCTGTCGTCGCGCCGCTGGGTCACCCAGCAGTACGACCGCTACGTGCGCGGCGGCACGGTCCTGGCGCAGCCGTCGGACGCGGGCATGATCCGCATCGACGAGGAGACCAACCGCGGCATCGCGCTGGCGACCGACTGCAACGGCCGGTTCACCAAGCTCGACCCGTACGCGGGCGCGCAGCTGGCGCTGGCCGAGGCCTACCGCAACGTGTCGGTCAGCGGTGCGACGCCCATCGCGGTGTCGGACTGCCTGAACTTCGGCTCGCCCGAGGACCCGGCCGTGATGTGGCAGTTCGAGCGGGCCATCCAGGGCATCATCGACGGCTGCCGCGAGCTGGGCATCCCGGTGACCGGCGGCAACGTCAGCTTCTACAACCAGACCGGCAGCACGGCGATCCTGCCGACGCCGGTCATCGGTGTGCTCGGCGTGATCGACGACGTGCGCCGCCGCATCCCGACGGGCATCGGCGCCGAGGCGGGCGAGACCCTGCTGCTGCTGGGCGACACCCGCGACGAGTTCGGCGGCTCCGAGTGGGCGCACCACGTGCACGGCCACCTCGGCGGCGTGCCGCCGAAGGTCGACCTGGCCCGTGAGCGCCTGCTCGGCGAGGTGCTGCTGGCCGGGTCGCGCGACGGCATGGTGTCCGCCGCGCACGACCTGTCCGACGGCGGCCTGGCCCAGGCGCTGGTCGAGGCCTGCCTCATCGGCGAGACCGGTGCGCGGGTGTTCCTCGACAGCGAGCAGGACGCGTTCACGCAGCTGTTCAGCGAGTCCGCGGGCCGCGTGCTCGTGGCCGTGCCGCGCAGCGAGGAGCTGCGGTTCACCGACATGTGCACCGCGCGCCAGCTGCCTTGGCGCAAGGTCGGTGTCGTCGACCCGGAGTCCGAGTCCCTGGAGTTCCAGGACCTCGGCCAGCTCCCGCTCGGCGAGCTGCGCGCCGCCTGGGAAGGCACGCTTCCCGCGCTGTTCGACTAAGGCGGTCGGTGGGGAGGCGGGAAACGCCTCCCCACCGGCACGTCAGCCGAAGGCCAGCGCCTGCAACCGGTCGTAGCCGCCGTTGAACTGGTTCTGGTCGATCGGCGAGGACGAGTACTGCCACATCGTGTAGTTGCCCCAGTCGTAGGGGAGCGCGCCGACGGCGGAGGCGTACCTGGCCACCCACAACGGGTTGGTGGTGCTGAAGCCCGCGTTGACGCACTGGTTCCACCAGCTCGTCGACGTGTAGATGACCGGGAACACGCCGGTCCGCGCGCGGTAGGTGTCGCTGAAGTCCAGCATCCAGTTGGTCATGGCAGCTTTGCTCAAGCCGTAGCAGGTGCTGCCGTATGGGTTGTACTCCGCGTCCAGCGCACCCGGCAGGGTCCGGCCGTCCGGTGACCAACCGCCGCCGTGGGCGATGAAGTAGTCCGCCTGCGCCGCGCCGCTCGACCGGTCCGGCAGCGCGAAGTGGTAGGCGCCGCGGATCATGCCGACGTTGTAGGAACCGTTGTACTGCTGGGCGAAGTACGGGTTCACGTACCCCGTGCTCTCGGTCGCCTTCACGTAGGCGAACTGCTTGCCCTGGTTCCAGTAGGCCGCCCAGTCGACGTTGCCCTGGTAGCCGCTGACGTCGATGCCCGCCACGGTCGCCTGGATCGACGGGTCCTTCCTGGGCTTGACGCGAAGTCTCGCGCCGCCCTCGTGCTTGCGGATCTGCGATCCCATGGCGTGGTCCTGCTGGACCGCTTGGTCCTTCTTCGGAACCGCCGGAGCCGCGTTGACAGGGGAGAACGCGGTGACCAGCAGACCGGTGCACGCCGCCAGCGCGACAGCGCTGCGCACAAGTGGGTTCATGTCTCGGACTCCTCGAGCCAGTGCAGGGTGGATGACTCGATCCGAGAGTGTG
This sequence comes from Umezawaea tangerina, assembly GCF_003002815.1. Lineage (GTDB taxonomy): Bacteria > Actinomycetota > Actinomycetes > Mycobacteriales > Pseudonocardiaceae > Umezawaea > Umezawaea tangerina. Next base: position 108,328 of record NZ_PVTF01000020.1, read on the forward strand.
CAGCACCTACTAACACGCCGGCCAGCCTTCACGTGAATTAGTCACGAGAATGGCCTAGGCGAACGCACTCACCGTCATCACCCGAATGCGCTCGTCGTGGTCCGCCGGTGCCGCCACGTGGTGCCAGACCGGGTAGACGCCCCTGGTGACCGGCAACGCTCCCGGCGCGGCCGAGTGGCGGGCCACCCAGAGCGGGCTCACCTGGCCCACGTCGGCACCCGCGCTGCGCCGCCACCAGCTCGGCGACGTGTAGACGACGGGGTGGCGGCCGGTCCACTCGCGGTAGGTCTCGCTGAACTCGAGCACCCACTCCGACAGCCCGGCCTTGGACATCCCGAAGCACGCCTTGCCGTACGGGTTGTACCCGAGGTCCAGTGCACCCGGCAGGGTCATGCCGTCACCGGACCACGCGCCGCCGTTGTCGACGAAGAGCTCCGCCTGCTCGGCGCCGCTCGACCGGTCCGGCAGCGCGACGTGGTAGGCGCCGCGGATCATGCCGACGTCGAACGACTCGGCGTACTGCCGCCGGAAACCGGGCTCGACGTACCCGGTGCCGTCGGTCGCCCGGACGTAGGCGAACCGCTTGCCGTGCTGCCAGTGCCCGGTCCAGTCGACGTCGCCGCCGAGGTCGCTGACGTCGACGCCCGTCTCGGTCCGGTCGGTGTGCTTGCGGGGCGCGGTGCTCAGCGGTCAGCCCAGCGCCACGCGGACGAGCTGGTCCGCGTTGCCGTTGAACAGGTTCTGGTCGCCGGGGAAGAGCCCGGCCGCCTCCCACTGCCAGATCGTCTGGAAGTCCCAGCCGATCGGCAGCGCGCCCAGCACCTCGGCGTAGTGCGCGACCCACAACGGGTTGGTCCGGCCGAAGTGGACACTGCCGCCGACGCACCTGTTCCACCAGCTGGTGGACGTGTAGATCGTCGGGTAGCGCTGGGTCCGCGCGACCACCCGGTTGCTGAAGTCCAGCACCCACTGGGTCATCGCGGCCTGGCTCAGGCCGTAGCAGGTGTCGCCGTAGGGGTTGTACTCCATGTCCATCGCGCCGGGCAGCGTCTTGCCGTCCGCCGACCAGCCGCCACCGTTGTCCACGAAGAAGTCCGCCTGCTCGGCGCCGCCGGAGCGGTCCGGCAGCGCGAAGTGGTAGGCGCCGCGGATCATGCCGACGTCGTAGGAACCGTCGTACTGCTGGGCGAACTTCGGGTTCTTGTACCCGGTGCCCTCGGTCGCCTTGACGTAGGCGAACCGGGCGCCGTCGTTCCACGACCGCTGCCAGTCGACGTCGCCCTGGTGGCTGCTCACGTCCATGCCGGGCACCTCGCCGACCGGCGCGAGGGAGCGGGAGGTCCGGGTACTGCCCTCGTGCTTCTCGATCTGCGACCCCGCGAAGTGGTCGGCCGACCCCTCGGGCAGCGGGTCGGCCGCCGCGGGCGCGGGGACGAGCGCGCCCGCCGCGAGCGCGAGGACCGCGAACCGGGTGGTCCAGGTGCGGAAGCGGGTTCGGGCCACAGGACGCCCCCATCCGGTCGTAGATCATGGGCCGTACGGCCTAGATCTTCCGTCCGATCCCGGCGAACCGCACCTGGTGATCACCCGAGTGGACCAGTGGAAGGGCACGTTCGGGGACGTGCCCGGACTAGTCCAGGCGTGCGAGCTCGTCGGCGGTCAACTCCACGTGGGTGGCCGCGGCCGAGTCGCGGATGCTCTCCGGCCGCGACGAGCCGGGGATGGGGATGACGACCGGCGCCTTGGCCAGCATCCAGGCCAGGCACACCTGCTGCGGGCTGGCGTCGTGCGCCTCGGCGACCTCGATGAACGCCGAGTTGACCTCGCCGAGCCCGCCCGCCTTGCCGATGCCGCCCAGCGGGCTCCACGGCAGGAACGCGATGCCCAGCTCCGCGCACAGCTCCAGTTCGGGTTCACTCGACCGGTACGCCGGGGAGAACTGGTTCTGCACGGCGGCGAGCCTGCCGCCGAGGACCTCGTTGGCGAGCTTGATCTCGTCGGGGTCGAAGTTCGAGATGCCCGCCTGCTTGATCTTGCCCGCGTCCAGCAGCTCGGCGATCGTGCCGAACGAGTCGGCCAGCGGGACGGACGGGTCGGGGCGGTGGAACTGGTAGAGGTCGATCGCCTCGACGCCGAGCCGCTTGAGCGACGCGTCGCACGCCGACCGCAGGTACTCGGGGCTGCCGTTGAGCCCCCAGCCGCCGCCGGGCGTCCTGGTGTGGCCGCCCTTCGTGGCCACGAACACGTCGGCGCCCGCCGACCCGAGGCCGCGCAGGGCCTCCGCGATCAGCTCCTCGTTGTGCCCGAAGTCGGTGTCGTCCTTCGAGTACGCGTCCGCGGTGTCGATGAGGGTCACGCCCGCCTCGACCGCCGCGCGGACCGTGGCCAGCGCCCGTTCGCGGTCGGGGCGGCCTTCGACGGACAACGGCATGCCGCCGAGTCCGATGGCGCTGACCTCGACTTCGCCGATCCGGCGGGTGAGCATCAGGTGTACCTCCTGGGGGAACGTGCGGAACTGCTGCTTCGAAGTGTGCGCCGACCGGATTAAGCTGTCCAACAGAACGTCCGGATGGCATTCAGCAGTGTGGGTGATCAATCGTGGAGCTTCGCCAGCTGGAGTACTTCGTCGCGGTAGCCGAGGAGTGCCACTTCACCAGGGCCGCCAAACGCGTGCACGTCGCCCAGTCGGGTCTTTCCGCGTCCATCCGGGCGTTGGAGAACGAGCTGGGCGCGGCCCTGTTCGTGCGCAGCACCCGCCAGGTGGAGCTCACCGAGGCGGGCCGCGCGCTGCTGGTCGAGGCGCGCCGCGCGCTCGGCTCGGTCGACGCCGGGCGGGACGCGGTCGCGGCCGTCCAGGGGCTGCTGCGCGGCACGCTGTCGGTCGGCAGCCTCCAGTGCCTGCACGTCGTCGACCTGCCCGCCGTGCTGGCGGCGTTCCACTCCGCGCACCCCGGCGTGGAGATCCGGCTGCGCCAGGGCGGCACCGCCGACCTGGTCGACGAGGTGCGGGCCGGGCGGGTCGACGTGGCGTTCGTGACCCGGTCGTCCGACCGGGACGTCCGCATGTCCACTTTGGACACCGAACCGCTGGCGCTGGCGTGCGCACCGGATCACCCGATGGCGCAACGGTCCTCGGTCGCCCTGCCGGAGCTGCTGGGCGAGTCCTTCGTGGACTTCAACGCCGGGTGGGGCACGCGGGACGTCGTCGACCGCACGCTGGCGGCGGCCGGGGTGGACCGCCGCGTCGGCGTGGAGGTCAACGACGTCCACTCACTGCTGGACTTCGTCCGGTTCGGACTCGGCGTCGCGCTCGTGCCGCGCTCGTTCTCGCTCAAGACGGACCGCGTCCGGTTCGTCGGCCTGGACGGCGGCCCGGTCGCGGAGACCGTCGTGGTCACCGGGGCGACCGTCAGCGCCGCCGCCAGGGCGCTGCTGCACCTCGTACGCCCCGGCTAGCTCCCAGCCCTCCGGCTTCGCCACCCGCATCCCGGTGCCCGGCCGGACCGTGAGCACGCCCCTCAACGGCTTCGGCAGGTCGGTGCTGAGGTGCAGGAACGTGCCCACCTCCGCGCGGGACACGTCGAGCTCACCCGCGAACCGCACGTCCTGGAAGGAGAGGCCGCCGTCGAACCGCGCGTCCGCGGCGGACACCCGGCCGTGGAACCGCGCCCCGGAGAAGAGCGAGGGCTTGGACGCCTCCACCTCGTTGATCATGGTGATGCCGTAGAAGTTCGCCCGCCGCGCGACGATCCGCCCGACCCGCCTGCCGGACAGCCGGAAGTACTCGAGGCTCGCCCCGGTCAGGTCCAGGTGGTAGGCCGTCGGGTCGGTGTCCATCCCCCACGGCAGCAGGTCGGTGATCAGCCGCTGGGCCGTGCGCCGCACCTCGCGTTCGCGGTCGGTCTTCGCCGGCTCCTCCTCGACGCCGTCCCGGACCAGCTTCTCCGGGTCGTCGGAGTAGCGCTTGTACCCCTCGTGGTCGAACGGTCTGCGCAGGTAGGCGCACAGCACGTCGAGCACGGTCTGCTTGTAGCGCGGCGACGAGAACGTCAGCCCTGCCAGCGCGTGCATCGCGCCGACACGCACCTGGTCGGCCTCGTGGCCGAGCATCTCCACCGACCGCGCGAACCGCTCGTCGGCGACCTTCACGCTCTCCAGCTCGTGCCGGGCCTCCTCGGTGCGCCGCCGCCGGTCGTTGAGCCACAACGCGTACAGCGCCACGACCGCGCCACCCGCGAGACCACCGGTCTTGAGCGCCTCGGCCTTGGACAGCTTCGGCTCCACCACCAGCAGGACCACGATCGTCGCGGCGGTCACGACGACGGCCGCCAGCACGCTGAGCAGCAGCATCCACCGGCCGCGCATCACAGCTCCTCCTCGGCGGCCTCGACGGTGTCGGCGGTCCAGCCGTCGGGCAGCACCGCGGTGCCGCCGCCTCCCACCCGGAGCGCCCGGATGTCGGGTTCGGCGCTGAACGCGGTGCCGCTGAAGGACACCCCGCCCAGGTACGTGCCATAGGCGAACTTGGCGCTTCCCAAGAACTTGCTGTCGTGGAAGTCGACGTTGTCGTGCGAGACGAAGTTGCTGAACCACGCCCGCGCGTGGAACACGGAGTCGTGCAGGTACAGCCTGCCGTGGTTCTGGGCGCCGGTGAAGTAGGTGTTGCCGTGGAACGCGGTGTGGTGGAAGGCGTTCGAGCTGATGAACTGGGCCCGTCGCGCGGCGAAGTTGCCCACCTGCCGGTTCTCCAGGTCGAAGTACTCCAGCCGCGCGTTCGTGAGGTTGAGGTCGTAGTGGGGCGCGTCGACCTGGTCGAGCCGGGGGAGCAGGTCGGAGATCAGCTGCTGCGCGGTCGTCCGCACCTCGTTCTCCAGCGGCGACTGGCCGTCGAACGGGCGCCGCAGGTAGGAGCAGAGGATGTCCAGCACGGTCTGGGTGTACTCGACGCGCGACTTCGCCAGGCCCGCCAACGCGTGCAGCGCGCCGACCCGCACCTGGTCGGTCTCGTGGCCCAGCAGTTCGACGGCGCGGGCGAACCGCTCGTCGGCCACCCGCGACCGGTCGTGCTCGGAGCGCTGGTTCTCCAAGTCCTGCCGGTCCTTCTCGATCGCCTGCCTGGCCTCCTCCGTCCGTCGCTTCCGGTCGTTGAGCCACAACGCGTACAGCGCGATCACCGAGCCGCCCGCCAGGCCGCCGGTCTTGATCGCCTCGCCCTTGGCGGTCGTGCTGTCGACCACGAACAGCCAGCCGGTGACCAGCAGGAAGGCGCCGATCGCGCCCACGATCGTGGCGGCCAGCATGTTCCGCTTCCCGCGCAGGCTGACCAGCAGCAGCACGAGGGCGACCGCGGTGGTGACCGCTCCCGCGATCCAGAGGTGCTTCACAAGACCGGCATTCTGCTCGGTGATCGCCACCGCCGTCACCGAATCCGGGAACCGGGACCTCCGGGCGGTGCGCCCGCGGGCCGCCGTGGACCATGATGGGCGTCCCGAGGTGTGCCGGAGGAGAGCGCGTGGCGGAACGGCCGAAGTGGGTGCCGGGTGACATCGACCTGGAACGCCCCAGCGTGGCGCGCGTGTACGACTACTGGCTGGGCGGCGCGCACAACTTCGCGGCGGACCGCGCGGTGGCCAACCGGACGCTGGAGGCCATGCCCGAGCTGCGCCGCGTGATCCTCACCAACCGGACGCTGCTGCGCCGGATGGTCCGCCACCTGCTGCGCCTGGGCGTCCGCCAGTTCCTCGACCTCGGGTCCGGCATCCCGACGGCGGGCAACGTCCACGAGATCGCGCACGCCGTCGACCCGACGGCCCGCGTGGTCTACGTCGACATGGACCCGGTCGCCATCGCGCACGGCAAGTCGCTCCTGGCGGACCTGCCGAACGTGGTGGCGCTTCAGGCCGACATCCGCGACCCGGCGTCGGTGCTCGGGGACCCGGAGGTGCGGTCGGTGCTCGACCTCGACCAGCCGGTCGCGGTGCTGATGATCGCGGTGCTGCACTTCGTGCCGGACGCCGACCACCCGTGCGGGATCATCGCCGACTACCTCGACGCCCTCGTCCCCGGCAGCTACCTCGGTGTTTCGCACTCGGGTGGGGAACAGGGCGAGGAGTCCGCCGCGGTGGCCGAGGCGCGTCGGCGCTACAGCGAGCAGGTCGCGCCGATGGTCCACCGCACCCGCGCCGAGCTCATCTCGCTGCTCGGCGGACTGGAGCTCGTGGAGCCCGGAGTGGTCCGATTACCGCACTGGCGCCCGGACTCACCGGACGACGTCGACGAGTCCGCGGACCGCTTCCCCGGGTTCGCCGCGCTGGGGAGGAAACCGTGATGGTCGACTGCGGCGGGCTACCGGCCGTATCCTCTGCGTTTGTGGTGGCAGGCCGGCGAACATGACGGAACGGGTTGACCAGCGGGTGCCCAGCAGTCGAGCGGAACTGGACCCGGCCATGGTGGCCGGGGCCGAGGCGTTCGCGCGCACCTGGGCGACGGCGGTGATCGGCAGCAGCTACGTGCCCATGACCAGGGCCGAGGTCGCCGAGCACCTCCAGTCCCTGACCGAGGTGCTGGTCGAGGCGCTGATCGCCGACCCCTTCCGCACGGCACCCGGCTACGACATCGGCGCCCGGCTCGTCGAGGCGCACTTCACCGGCACGGACACGCTGGGCCGCACGGTCCAGCTGCTGGGCGACGACCTGCTCACCGAGCTGGGGATCGGCGTCGACGGCCGGATGGAGTCCCGGCTCTCCGCGCTGCAGGGCGCGCTCGCCGCGGGGTACGCGCGGGCGCTGCGCGAGCGGACGCTGGCCGAGCAGGAGGCGATCAGGGCCGCCGTGCTCGACGCCCGCGACCAGGCCGAGACGGCGCTGCGGGCCAGCGAGGCGCGGTTCCGCGCGATGTTCACCGAGGCCGCGATAGGCATCGGCATAGCGGACATCGAGGGCCGCATACTGGACGTCAACCAGGCGCTGCAGGACATGCTCGGGTTCAGCGTCGAGGAGATGCGGCAGTACAACATCCGCGACCTCATGCACCCCGAGGACAGCGGCAACGTCTGGCGGCTCTACGACCAGCTCATCGCGGGCGACTGCGACCACTACCGGGCCGAGAAGCGCTTCCACCGGGCCGACGGCGAGCAGGTGTGGACGCACCTCACGCTGTCGCTGGTCCGCGACGACCACGGTGAGCCGCAGTACCAGGTCGCCATGATCGAGGACGTCACCGACCGGCACCTGCTGCAGAACCGGCTGCGCTACCAGGCGCTGCACGACCCGCTGACCGGCCTGCCCAACCGCGCGCTGTTCCTGGAGCGCCTCGGCCGGGTGTTCAACGCCGTCGGCGGCACGACCAGCCGCCGCGCCGGGCTCTGCTACCTGGACCTCGACGGGTTCAAGGTCATCAACGACAGCCTCGGCCACGACATAGGGGACCAGCTGCTGGTCGAGGTCGGCAGGCGGCTGGACCACTCGGTCTCCGGCGACGGCAAGCTGGTCGCGCGGATGGGCGGCGACGAGTTCGTCATCCTCGTCGAGGGCTCGGCCAGCACCCAGGACATCGTCAACGTCGCCGACCGCGTGCTGCACGAGCTGGAGGCCCCGATCAAGATCGGCGGCCACGAGCTGACCGTGTCGGCGAGCATCGGCATCGTGGAACGGCCGCTGGAGGGCACGACGGCCGCGGACCTGATGCGCGACGCGGACATCACGCTGTACTGGGCGAAGGCGGACGGGAAGTCGCGCTGGGCGCTGTACAACCCCGAGCGCAACGCCCGCGAGGTCGCCCGGTTCACGCTGTCGGCGACCATGCCCGCCGCGCTGGAGCGCGACGAGTTCTACGTGGACTACCAGCCGCTGGTGCGCCTCGCGGACAGCCGGGTCACCGGCGTCGAGGCCCTGGTCCGCTGGCAGCACCCGGAGTTCGGCAGGCTCGCGCCCGACCGGTTCATCGAGCTGGCCGAGGAGACCGGCCTGATCGTGCCGCTGGGCCGCTGGGTGCTGCGCAAGGCGTGCGAGGAGGCCCGTCGCTGGCTGGAGGAGTTCGGCGACTCGGCCCCGTTCGTCAGCGTCAACCTGGCCGTGCGGCAGAGCCGCGACCCGGAGCTGGTGCGCGACGTGAAGCGCATCCTCGACGAGTGCGCGCTGCCCCCGCACCACCTCCAGCTCGAGCTCACCGAGAGCGCGATCATGGGCACCGCCGACGAGCCGCTGGAAGCCCTGCGCGCCCTGTCGGACATGGGGGTCCGGATCGCGATCGACGACTTCGGCACCGGCTACTCGAACCTCGCCTACCTCAAGCACCTGCCGGTGCACGAGCTCAAGATCGCGGGGTCGTTCATGGAGGGGCTGCGCGCGGCGGACGAGGAAGACGCCGTGGACGCCCAGATCGTGTCGACCCTCGTGCAGCTCGCCCACGCGCTGGGACTCGGCGTGACCGCCGAGGGCGTCGAGACGCCGTCCCAGGCCAAGCGGCTGCACCGAATCGGGTGCGACACCGGTCAGGGCTGGTTCTTCGCCCGACCGGGTCGCCCCGAGGACATCGACCACCTGCTCCGCGGCGGCCTCTAGCCGTTCACCCGCACGACCTCGGCGCGCGCTGACCTGCGTGGACGTCCGGTTGAGGCGTGCCGCGCCACCGACGCCGGAACTTCCGCGCCCCCTCGTCTTGCTTATCTAACGATGCTTAGATAAGGTTGCTTATATCAACGAGGAGGCAGTCATGACCAAGGTTTCCGGTGGCGAGGTCGACGTCCGGTTCGACGACCAGGGCGAGGGGCGCGCGTTCCTGCTGCTGCACGGCGGCGGCGGGCCGCAGACGGTCGCGGGGTTCGCCGCGAGGCTCGCCGCGCACGGCCGCGTCATCACCCCCGTGCACGCGGGCTTCGGCGGCACCGAGCGCCCCGAGTGGCTGAGCTCCATGGCCGGCCTGGCCGAGGTGTACGTCCAGCTCCTGGAGGACGAGGACCTGCACGACGTGGTGGTCGTCGGCAACTCCATGGGCGGCTGGACCGCGGCGGAGATGGCGCTGCTCGGCAGCGACCGGATCAGCGGCATCGTCCTGGTCGACGCGGTCGGCATCGAGGTGGAGGGCCACCCCGTGGTCGACATCTTCCCGCTGACCCTGGACGAGCTGTCCAAGCTCAGCTACCACGACCCGGCGAAGTTCGGGATCGACCCGTCCACGTTCACCGACGCCCAGAAGGCCGGCATGGCCGCCAACCGCGCCGCGCTGGCCGTCTACGGGGCGTCGATGGCCGACCCGACCCTGCGGGAGCGCCTGGCGGGCGTCAAGGTGCCGTCGTTGGTGCTGTGGGGCGAGTCCGACCAGGTCGTCGACCCCGAGTACGGCCGCGCGTACGCCGAGGCCATCCCCGGCTCGGTGTTCCACGTGCTGCCCGGCACCGGCCACGTGCCGCAGATCGAGACCCCCGAGCTGCTGCTCGACGAGGTGACCGGGTTCGCCGGTCACACCGGCTCGGGCCACGCCCAGTAGTCGTGCTCGGGCAGCCGCAGCCAGACGTCGGGCGGGCCGGTGACGGCTCGGGCGTCGGCGGGGCGCAGGCCCGCGAGGGCGAGGCAGTGGGCCACGGCGTGGCCGTGGTGGAGGTAGGCCGTGAGGGCCTCCTCGGGGGTGTGGTCCACGTCGGGGCCGCCGCCGGGGGACAGGTGCCGCCGCTCGAAGACGCCGTCGTGGGCGGCGGTGGCCTGGTAGCCGCTCTTGGGGTTGGCGTAGAGGCCGTAGCAGGTGGTGCCCGCCGAGAGGCGGCCGACGACACCCGGCGTGGACGCCCCGAACGCCCAGGGCTGGCTGACCACGCACCCGCCCGGCACGTCGGTGGCGCCGACGGTCCGCAGGTTCACGTCGTCCAGCGGGTTGCCGCCGACGACGTCGGAGATCGGTCCGGGGACGTCGAGGCGGACGGCGCCCAGCCGCCGCGCCACCTCGGCCGCGTCGACGCCCGCGACGCAGGCCAGGCTGGCGCCCTCGATCCACGGGGTGCCCAGCGCGGCGAGCAGGCGCCTGGCCTCCGCGCCCGCCGCGGCCTCCGCCCGCGACAGGCCGGGCTCGTCCGCGGGTCTGGTGAACAGGTCGGGGTCCGGGCCCGCGAGGCTGAGCCTGCCCGCCGACCAGCCCGCGAGCACCGGCCGCCACGGGTCGGCGCCCGCCGCGGCCAGTGCGCGCGCGTTGTCGGACCGGCCCGCCGTCACCGCGAGCCACAGGGCGCCGCGGCCCGAGTGGAGCGCCTCGACGTCGTCGACCCGGCCCGCCAGCTCCGCGACCACCTCGGGCGAGCCGTACCGGGCCGCCAGGTGCAGCGGCGGCGTCGACCGCCCGGCGGGGTTCGGGTCGGCGCCCGCGTCCAGCCGGGCCAGCACCTCGGTGCGGTCCGCCCAGGACCGCAACGCCATGCCCGTCCAGTCCGCCATGCGCCCCCCTCGACGAAGAAGGCACCGAACCTACGCGGTCCGATCTTCGCCGGGGGTGCGAACGGGGGAACTCAGGCCAGGTCGACGACGACCTTCACGTCGTCCGGCCTGCGCTCCAGCGCGTCGGTGAACGAGTCGAGCGGCACCCGCCGGGTGACCAGCCCGCCCAGCCACGTCCGGTCGGCGGCGGCGAGCGCGGCGGCGGCCGTGCGGTAGTCGCCCAGCCCGGCGTTGACCGACCCGACGACCACGCGGTTGTGCAGCACGAGCTCGTCGGTCACGACCCGGTCGGCGGCGAACGTCCCGGTGTCGCCGGACAGCCCGGTCAGCGCCGTCACCGCGGAGCGGCGGACGGCCTCCCAGACCAGCTCGGCCACGCCGGTGCACTCGATCGCCACGTCCACCTCGGGCACGGTGTCCACAGTGGAGTGGTAGGTCGCGCCCAGCCCGCGCACCAGGTCCGGCTTGCGCCCGGACGTCGCCCGGTCGACCACGTGCGCGATGAGACCCCGCTGCACGGCCAGCATCGCGGCCAGCAGGCCGATCGGGCCCGCGCCGGTGACCAGCACCGTGCGCGGGGTGAGGTGCGCGCGGCGGCAGTTCAGCAGGACCTGGTCCCACGCCTTCGCCACCACCGACCCCGGCTCGGTCAGCACGCCGAGGTCGCCCAGGGTCGGGTCGAGCTTCACGGCGAACTTCGGCGGCACGGTCCAGCGCTGCATCCCGTAGCCGTCGAGCTCCTTGATCCCGCGCTCGGTGTACCGGCCGTTCTGGCAGAAGTCCCAGGCGTCCTCCGCGCACGCCGGGCACGGCGCGGCGTCCGGCCTGCGCACGACCCCGGCGACCAGGTCGCCCGGTGCCAGGTCGCCGCCCATCGGGGCCGCCAGCACGCGGCCGAGCGACTCGTGGAACAGCACGAACCCGGACCTGCCGGGCGGCGGCGTGCCGAAGCCGTCGCGCACGATCTCCACGTCGGTGCCGCACATCCCCACGAGCAGGCCCTCCACCAGCACCTCGCCGTCGGCGGGCACGGGCTCGTCCCACTCGACGACCTCGGCCTGCTCCGGGTTACCGGGGACCGCGAACGCCGCCTTCACCGGTCACCGCCGTTGCGGCGGTCGCGCTCGTCGCGCGTGTGGCCTTGGCCGTAGAGCACCGCGGCGCTGTTGACCAGCGCGAGGTGGCTGAAGGCCTGCGGGAAGTTGCCGGACATCCGGCCGGTGCGCGCGTCGTACTCCTCGGCGAGGAGCCCGACGTCGTTCACCAGGTCCACCAAGCGGTCGAACATCTCCACGGCCTCGTCTCGTCGGTCGGAGAGGGCGAGCGCGTCGACGAACCAGAACGAGCAGGCCAGGAACGAGCCCTCCTCGCCGCTGAGGCCGTCCACCTCGGACTCGCCGGGATCGGTGTCGTATCGGTCCACCAGGTCGCCGTGCTTCAGGCCGCGGCGGATCGCGTCGATGGTGCCGAGCACGCGGGGGTCGTCACCCGGCAGGAACCCGACGGCGGGGATGAGCAGCGTCGCCGCGTCCAGCTCGGTGCCGCCGTAGAACTGGGTGAACGCGCCCAGCTCGGCGTTCCAGCCCTTCTCCAGCACCTCGGCGTGCACCCGGTCGCGCAGCTCGCGCCACTCGTCCACCGGTCCGGGCAGCCCGTACTGCTCGGCCGCCCGCACGGCCCGGTCGAACGCGACCCACACCATCACCCGCGAGTGGGTGAAGTACCGGTCCGGGCCGCGCACCTCCCACAGCCCCTTGTCCGGGCGGTCCCAGATCCCGCGCAGGTGCCGCATCATGCCGCGCTGCATCGCCCACGACTCCGCGGACTCCGCGATGCCGCGTTCGCGGGCCAGGTGCAGCGCGTCCATCACCTCGCCGTACACGTCGAGCTGGAGCTGCCGGTAGGCCGCGTTGCCGATCCGCACCGGCTTCGCGCCGCGGTAGCCGGGCAGCCAGTCGGCCTCCCACTCCACCAGGTGCCGCTCGCCGCCCAGCCCGTACATGATCTGCAGGTCCGCCGGGTCGCCCGCGACCGCGCGCAGCAGCCACCGCCGCCATGCCTCCGCCTCGCCGGACCGGCCGAAGTTGTCCAGCGCCAACAGGGTCAGCGTCGCGTCGCGCAGCCAGCAGTACCGGTAGTCCCAGTTGCGCTCGCCGCCGAAGGTCTCCGGCAGCGACGTCGTCGGCGCTGCCACGATGCCGCCGGTCGGCGCGTAGGTGAGGCCCTTCAACGTGATCAGCGACCGGCGCACTACGTCGCCGTGCGGCCCGTGGTAGCCGAGGTCGTCCGTCCAGTCCTTCCAGAACGCCTCGGACCGGCGCACCTCGGTCACCGCGTCCACCGGCAGCGGCGGCCGGTCGTGGGAGTAGGAGAACTCCATCACCCACGACAGCCGGTCGCCCTCGTCCACGGTGAACACGGCCTCGTGCGCCCGCTTCCCCTCGACCCGGTAGGGCAGCCGGTCGCCGTAGAGCGCGATCGCCGACGGCCCCGCGACCGCGAACACGCACTCGTCGCCGTTCGCCGATGCGGACCGGCGCACCCACGGCACCGAGTCGCCGTAGGCGAACCGCACCACCCACCGCAGCCTCACCTCCACCGACCCGGTGAGGCCCTCGACCACCCGCACGAGCCGCGTGTCCGCGTCGTCGTCGCTGTCCTCCGGCGGCATCGTGTCGACCAGCCGGATCGTGCCCTCGTCGGTGTCGAACTCCGTCTCCAGCACCAGCGTGTTCTCCCGGTACCGCCGCCGCACCGCCGTCACCGGCGCCGTCGGCGCGATCCGCCAGTGCCCGTCGTCCTCGGTGCCCAGCAGCCGCGAGAAGCACGACGGCGAGTCGAACCGCGGCATGCACAACCAGTCCACCGACCCGTCCCGCCCGACCAGCGCCGCCGTCCTGAGGTCGGAGAGCAGCGCGTAGTCCTCGATGCGACCGGGTCCGGTGTCGTGTGCCACCACCGGAGGCTATCCGGGCGGCCTGGTCGGGGCAGGTCGCCGGTCGGTGGGCTCGCCGGGGCGTTCGACCGGATCTTCGGCACCCCGCTCGCGGTGGTCCACATCGGGCGGAGTGAAGGTGAACGGAATTCCTTTTAGGGGTGGGACGTTTATCCGTCCGACGAGCCCGGTGCGGAAACCCGAATCGGCCTTCCCGGCGTTTCGCGGTCCGATACCTTGCCCCCATGCGGAGTCACTGGCAGCGGGCCGCGGTGGTCGTCGTCGCCGCGGCGTTCCTCGGCGGCTGCTCGGAGAAGACGGCGGGCACGGCGTCGGCCGGGGCGGTCCAGGAGCGGAGTGCGACGGGGGCCGCGTCCGCGGTGTCGACGCCGGCCAGCGCGAAGCCGTCGGCGACCCGGCCGAAGAAGGTCGACCTCAAGGGCGTCGACTCGTGCGCGGTGCTGTCGGACGAGCAGAAGCAGCGGTTCGGGCTGACGAAGCCGCCGGGAACCCTGAGGTCGTCGGCCTACCGGGACGCGACGCTGTGCAGCATCGGGGCGGGCGACCTGACCTACGGCGTCGGGGTGGTGGTGTCCGCGAACGAGGGCGTGGAGCTCTACGAGTCGGGGGTCTCCAGCGGTGAGCTGACGCCGGTCCAGGTGGGTGGTTTCCCGGCGCTCACGGGTCGGTCGACGGCCGTGCTGCCGACGTGCACGGTGTACCTGGACGTGGCCGACGGGCAGCTGGTGGACCTCGGGGTGGACAGCACGAAGCTGCCGATGGACGAGCTGTGCGCGCGGGCGAAGACGATCGCGGAAGCAGTGGTCCAGACCCTCACCGCGGGCTGAAATGCTGCTCTGAGTAGAGCGCTTGAGTAGAACCGCGTGATTAGCGGCGGAACCATCCCACCGCGTCATGCATCCGAGTTAAAGTCATCTCAATTGCACACACTGGGGTATGTGCATCACTGAGGAGGGTGTGCCGTGTTCGTCGCGGATGGTGGTGGGGGCTCGTCGCAGCCCTCGATCCCCGAGTACAGCGGCTCGAAGCAGGGCCTGAGGGTCGACCCGTCGGCCATTCCCGCTGCTCGGAAGGTGTTCGAGGACGCTCTCACGGAGCTGGACACGCAGTTGAGGGACACGGCTTCCGCGCTGAAGGCGAAGCAGTGGGCGATGGACCCGGTCAGCAAGGAGACCGCGGAGAAGTTCAACCACGACACGTTCGCCTCCGGCGACTCGGCCGCGCTCACCGCGATCCTCGCCTACCGCGAGCAGCTCAACGGCGTTGTGACTCAGCTCACGCAGATCGAAGCCACCTACCGCCGGGTCGAAGGCGACAACGTCGCGTCCTGGGGGCGCATCAACCCCGCCTGACCGGCCATCGCTCACCACGAACTGGATAGACCGCACCTGAGGGGGCGAAGGACTTATGGGTGATCACCGCTGGCGCGGGTATACCCACGAAGAGCTGCACAAGATGATCAACGCCGGTCCCGGCGTGTCCGCGTCGATCCCGCTCGAGGACAAGTGGGCGTCGCTCTCGGACACCCTGAGCCGGATCGACGCGTCCATCCACGAAGGACTCGAGAAGGTCGGGGCCGGCTGGGAAGGCGCCTCGGCCGAGGCCGCGACGGGCGCGCTGTCGCCGTTGTCGCAGTGGGCCGCGGACGCGGGCCAGGGCTCGGACACGATGAAGGTCTCCGCGCAGCTGCAGGGCGACTACATCGCGGACGCTCGCAAGGAGATGCCGGAACCGGTGGCGGTGACGACCGAGGCACCGTCCACAGCGGACAAGGTGCTCGGCGCGCTGGCCGGCCCGGTCGGCATGATGCACGTGATCGACCAGCAGCGCGACCACGAGGCCCAGGAGGCCGCTCAGGAGAACGCTGAGCAGAAGGCCATCACGGTCATGAACAACTACCAGTCGAGCAGCGAGTGGAACAGCGGCACGCTGGGCCAGTTCGTCCCGCCGCCGCAGGTGGTCATCGACACCCCGCCGCCGGGTGGCGCCGGGTCGTACAACAGCTCCAGCGCGAACTACACGAGCGCCGACTCCTCGACCTACACGCCGAACGGCGGCAACGGCGGCGGTGGCACGACGAGCACGTCGTCGGCCGCGGCCCCGGTGCTGCCGCCCGCGCAGGTCAACCCGCCGCCGGTCTTCACCGGTGGTGGCGGTGGTGGCGGTGGCACGACGAACCCGTCGTGGACGCCCCCGCCGTCCGGTCCGCCGGTGCAGCCGCCGGTGAACCTCCCGCAGCCCACGCCTCCCAGGGCGCCGGTGCCCCCGCCCGTCGGCTTCCCGCCGCCGGGCAGCGGTCCGGTCCGCCCGCCGGTCACCGGTCCCGGCCGCGGCCCCGTGCCGCCCGGCAGGGCCCCGGTCCCGCCCGGCGGTCTCCGCCCCGGTCCGAACCCGGCCGGTGGCCCCGGCGTCGCCGGTCGTCCCGGCGGCCAGGGCGGTCTCCGTCCCGGCGCGCCCGGCGGTCCGGGTGGTGTCGGCGGCCCGAACGGCCCCGGTGCCCGCGGCGGCTTCGGCCCCGGCGGGACGCCCGGCGGCACCGGTGGTGCCAGGGGTCCCGCGGGCCAGTTCGGCCGTCCCGGCGCACCCGGCGGCTTCGGTCCCGGTGGGGCCGGTGCCGCGGGCGCGGCCGGTCGAGGCGGCCCCGGTGGCCGTCCCGGTCAGGGCGCGGGCGGCATGGGCGCCGGTCGCGGGGGCGACGGCGAGGAGGACGTCGAGCACAAGGTCGCCGACTACCTGGTCGAGACCGAGGACGTCTTCGGTGACGAGCGGCTCGTGGCGCCGCCCGTGATCGGGGAGGCGCCGCAGCAGTGACGTACTTCGGGGGGCAGGCGGAGAGGGAGCCCATCTCCCTCTCCGCCGAGGAGTTCGACGTGCTGTGGGAGCACCTGAACCTGGGGCCGATGCCGTTGGTGATCAAGGTGCCGTCGCCGGGTAAGACGTCGCGCGAACGCCGTGACCTGGAGACGCGGGTCTGGCACGCGCTGGAGGCCCGCGGCCTGGGTCGACCGGTCGGCCTGCACCCCGAGCTCGACGGGCTGCTCCGGATGTTCGTCCGCCCCGAACGCGAGGTGGACGCCAGGGTCTGGGTGGGCAGGAGCGTCCGGGTGCTGGCCGTCGCGAACGGCGACTGGGGTGCCATGGCGACGCTGTCGGAGAACCGGATCACGTTGCAGCGCGTGGCGGGGTCCGGGCTGCCGACGGCGGTGCTCGGCGCGCTGCCCCAGCACCCGGCCGGGTCCGGGCACTCGGTGACCATGCCGAGCGCCGACCTGGAGGCCGCCGTCAAGGGCTCCGACGGCTCGGAGAAGGGCCTGGAGAACTCGTTGCGCGCCCGCGGTGTCCGCGACGAGGACGCCACCACGCTGGTGAAGATGTTCACCGGCCTCGTGCACACGGGGAACTTCGGCGCGGCCGCGCGGGACAAGTACGGCAAGCGCTGCCGCCCGGACCGCGTGGTCGCGTTCTTCGACACCGAGGACGGCCGTTACCTGCAGCAACGTCGAGCTTCGGGGGGAACCGAACCCTGGAGCACCTTCACGCCCACCGACCTGCGTAGGCTCACCTTCCAGCTGGACGAGTTGCTCGCGGAAGCCGTGCGCGACGCGAAGAGCTGATGTTCGACGTCTCGGGCCCGTGCCGCAGGAGTGCCACGGGCCCGAGGCGTTTCTCCGGACTGTCACGGGCCCGTCCGGCACTAATCTGGTGGTGTGCCGTCGAAAACCGTTGACCCCAAGGAGCTGCGCGCCGCCGTGGCCGCCGTCCTGCCCTGGTTGGCAGGCGAGGCCGAGCAGCCCGAGCGGACCGTGCTGGCCGCCGCGGTGCGGCTGAGCCTGCGGACGCTGGAGCAGATCGCGCCGGGGCGCAGCGTCGAGGTGAGGGTGCCGCCGTTCGCGGCCGTGCAGTGCGTGCCCGGCCCCCGGCACACCCGCGGCACGCCGCCGAACGTGGTGGAGACCGACCCTCGCACCTGGCTGGAGCTGGCGACCGGCCGGGTCGGCTGGGACGAGGCGCTGGCGGACGCCAAGGTCAGCGCGTCGGGGAGCAGGGCCGACCTGTCGGCCGTGCTGCCGGTGCTCCGCTTCTAGCTAGTTGATGGATCAACCGGTTAGGTTGTCCTGATGAGCAACGTGGAAGCCGGGCCCGAGGTCGTGGCCCACGAGCCGTCGGACGCGCGTTCGGGGCCGGAGCTCCTCCAGCCGCGCCTCGTCCCCCTGGGCGGTCCGCGCGCCCAGCCGGTGCGGCGGACGCTGCCGCAGCGCACCAGGTCCCTGATCGGCGCCTGGTGCTTCGCCGACCACTACGGGCCGACCGACGACGTCGGGCTCATGTCCATCCCCGGCCACCCCCACACCGGGTTGCAGACGGTGTCCTGGCTGTTCGCGGGCACCATCGAGCACCGCGACACGGTGGGGTCGCACATGGTCGTCCGCGCGGGCGAGATGAACCTGATGACCGCGGGCAGGGGCATCGCCCACTCCGAGTACGCCGTGGCGGGCGACGAGGTGCTGCACGGCGTGCAGCTGTGGGTCGCGCTGCCCGACCGCGACCGGTTCTGCGAGCCGCGCTTCGAGCACCACGTGCCGGAGCCGTGGACGCTCGACGACGCGCGGGTGACGGTGTTCCTCGGGTCGCTCATGGGGTCGGTGTCGCCGGTCGCGACGAGCACGCCGCTGCTGGGCGCGCAGCTGGACGTCCCCGCCGGTGCCGCGCTGGTGCTGGACGTCGACCCGGCGTTCGAGCACGGGATCCTGGTGGACTCCGGTGACGTCCGGGTCGCCGGAGCGGCCGCGACCGACGCCGAGCTCCTCTACCTGCCACCGGGGTCGTCGACGCTGACCGTCGAGACCGGCGACCGCCCGGTGCGCGCACTGCTGCTCGGCGGCACGCCGCTGGACGAGCGGATCGTCATGTGGTGGAACTTCATCGGCCGCACCCACGAGGAGGTCGAGCGGTTCCGCGCGGAGTGGCAGGAGCAGGCGCAGGCAGGCGGAACGGGTCCGTACGGCACGTTCCCCGACCCGTGGACCTCGGTCCTGCCCGCCCCCGCGCTGCCCAACGCCCGCCTCAGGTCCCGCGGCTAGAACCAGGATCCGATCTTCTTCACCACGCTGCCCGCGCCGTCGTAGACGTCCCGGCCGAACTCGGCCACGTTGCCGACCGTGCCGACGACGATGTCGCCCGCGTCGTTGAGCAGCTCGGTCCCGGTGGCGACCGCGCCGTGGCCCGCGTCGGACCAGTTGCCGGAGAACAGGTCGCCGACCACGTGGCCGGTGCCGACCACGACGTCGCCGATCATCTCCGCGCCGCCCGCGCCGACGTCGCTGACGATGTCGACCACCGGGCCGACACCGGGCAGGTTCGAGCCCGGCAGGGTGGGGCCGGTGGGGCTGTCGTACCACTTCTGCGACGTCACCGAGCCGCCGTCGGCGGTGGCGATCTTGGCCAGGTTCGACACCGACTCGCTGCCGGGGTCGTAGTAGTCGGAGTGCGCGCCGAGCAGGCTCGCCGAGTCGGGGGTGCCGAACACCTTGGCGCCGAAGCCCTTGTCGTACGGGCCGGTCGACGAGCCGTCGGCGGTGAACCAGTCGGAGCTGGTGCCCTGCACGACGGGGTCGTGCTCGGTGGCGCCCGCGTAGACGTGGCCGGGGCCCGCGGAGAGCTGGTCGACGTTGGAGGCGCCGACGCCGGGCGACCCGACGAACGCGATGTCGTCGGCGGCCAGGCCGTTCATGCCCGCGTAGCCCACCGTCGTGCTGCCGTAGGAGTGCCCGATCACCGTCAGGTGCTGGTGGTTGCCCGCCGCGTCGGCCGCCGCGCGGTAGCCGTCCACGTCGGCGACGAGGTTGCCGCCGCCCTCCTTGGCCAGCTCGGGGCTGCCGACCTCGCCGGGCGTCCAGCCGGGGGCGTCGTAGCCGAGCCATTCGATCGTGGCGTTGCCCTCGGGGCCCATCTCCTCGCGGAGGTTGGCGGCCTGGTCGATGCCGAAGCTGTCCAGCTTCGACCCGGTGCCCGGCACGCACACGGCCAGGTTCTTCGCGGTGTCCGGGTCGCCGTAGGCGATGGCCATCCCGCCGTCGCCGCGCGGACCGTACGGGTCGTAGGCCATGACGCGCACGTCGGAGGCGGGCCAGCCCTTCCCGAAGGCGATGCTCTCGGCCTTGTCCACGCTCGTCTGCGCCATGGCGGCGTTCTCCGCCTTGGTCGCGGCGACCTGCCGGTCCTCCATGAGCGAGGCGTACTGCGGGTCGTTGAGCAGCTTGGTCTGGCCGTCGGACGTGCTGGGGTCGATGCCCAGCGCGGCGGCCCGCTCGGCCATGGCCGCGTCGAGCCGGTCGCGCTCCGCGCCGAAGCGCTGGGCGTCGTCTTTGATGCGGGCGCGGTTGGCGGTGTCGAGCACGTCGGACGGCAGCCCGCGGAGCTGCCCCAGGTCCTGGAACTTGGAGCGCAGCAGCTCGTCCTGCTGCTCCTTGGTGAGCGACTTCCACCAGGCCGCGACCTGCTTGGGGTCGGTGCCGGGTCCGGGCACGGTGGCGGAGGTGCGCATGGCCTCCACGGTCTTCGCCCAGCCGGGATCGGCCTTCGCCGTCTCCTCGAAACCGGGCTTCACCTGCGCCAGCGCCGACGCGTAGGACCGCAGGACCCGCTCGTAGCCGTTCTTCACGCCGGTGAGCGCGGTGGTGACCTTCTCGGCCAGCTCGGCCGTCTGCTGGGGGTCCATCAGCGGCGAGCGGCCCCGCCACACCGCGATGACCTGGTCCGCGCTGCCGCGCATCTGCGCGTACGCGCGGGACGCGGCCTGCACGACGTCGACACCGACACCGAGCCGTTCGCCCGCCACGACGGCGGACCTCGTCGACAGCTCGGCGCGGGCGCCGAACTTCTCCGCGGCCTGGCCGGTCCAGCCCGCCTTGGCGGTCGAACCGCCGCCCGCGACCGACTCGCGCGCCCGGCCCACCGCGCTGATCGCCCCGTTGATCGGGTCACCGGCGGCGACGATCCGGCCCGCGTCACCGGAGGCGAGCTGCCCGTAGAGGACCTCGGGGTCGTTCACCGGCCGCCGCCGATCTTGCGGAAGCCCTCGCTGGAGGTGTCGTCGGAGCGCTCGTAGGTCTCCGCGTTCTGGGTGAGCCCGTCGCCCGCGTCGCGGTACCAGGCGGCGCCGCGCCGCAGGTCGTCCGACTGCCGCGAGGTGAACCGCGCCAGCGCGTCCGCGAACTCGGCGGCCGCCGGAACCTCGCCGAGCGCACCGGCGTCAAGGGTGAGCATGGAGATCAGTTCGGCACCGTCGGCGGTGGCGTCCGCCCCGTCGTGGAACCCCTTGGAGGCGCCCCGCAACGCCTCTGGTCGCACACCGAACACGATTCCCGCCCTTCGTGACACCGACCGCTTGCACTGCGACGCGCCCGGACCGCGACCGGTTCCGGCACGATGACCGAGAACGACCGAACCAGGAGGCGACACGTGCCAGCAGGATGGACCACGCAGCGGTGGACCGAGGTCTTCCTCGACCAGTCCGCCATGTTCCGCGAGGCGGTCGCCGAGGCCGATCCGGCCGCGGCGGTGCCGAGCTGCCCCGGCTGGACCTTCGCCGACCTCGCGGTGCACGTCGCGCGGTTCCTGGAGACGTCGATCGAGTACCTGCGCACCGGCAGCACCGTCCGGCTGAAGCCGCCGCCCCCGCCGGTCGGCTCGTCCCCGATCGAGTACCTGGACACCCAGCTCGCCGATGCCGCCGAGGTGCTGCCCCTGGTGCCAGGGAACCGGCCGACCTGGACGTTCTCGCCCGCCGCGCCGGATCTGGCGTGGGTGTGGCACCGTCGGATCGCGCACGAGCTGGACCTGCGCCGCTGGGACGCCCAGGCCGCACTGCGCCACCTCGTCCTCGGCGACGCGGACCTGGCCGCCGACGGCATCGACGAGGCGCTGGGCACGCTGCTGGCCGCGAAGTACACGACCGACGTGCCGCTGGAGACCGCCGGGACGGTGATCGTGCGCTGCACCGACGTGCCCGAGGGCTGGCACGTCCGGCTGACCCCCGGCGAGGTCCCCGAGGTGCGGGCGGTCGCGCCCGGCGAGGTGGCCGACGTCGAGGTCGACGGCGAGGCCCAGCTGATCCACTACGGGCTGTGGGGTCGTCTGCCGCTCAAGGCGGTCGGCGACGAGGCGGTGCTGCGGGCAGTGAGGATGGACCGATGAGGAAGCTCCTCCTGCTGGTGCCGGTCGTCCTCCTGCTCTCGGGGTGCGCGAGCGAGTGGAACGGCGAGGTGCGGTTCAAGGTCCGCACGATCGGGGAGATCTCCAGCGGGCCGGTCGTCGCGCTCGACGTCGACGGGGACAAGCCCTCCGGCACGCTGGAGCAGCTGACCTCCGGGGTCACCAAGCCCGACCAGCTGCCCGCCGGCGTCAAGGTGGGTGACGTGGTGGTCTGCTCCGTGCGCCAGCACGACGCCAACGGTTTCGACGGGGGCAACACGGAGACCGCGATCGGCCCGTGCAAGCGGGCTTGAGCGTGCGTTTCGTCACGTCAGCGGGGTCAGGATGGGGTGGGTTCACCGGTTGTTCGCCGTACACTCGTGGTGCCGCCCGACATCGTCGCTAGGGAGCACTCGGTGGTCACCGACCAGTCAGACGCCGGCCGCACAACCACCCCACCTGTGGACACCATCGACTCGGACCCGCGCGAAGAGTGCGGTGTGTTCGGCGTGTGGGCTCCTGGCGAGGACGTCGCCAAGCTCACCTACTACGGCCTCTACGCCCTCCAGCACCGCGGCCAGGAGGCCGCGGGCATCTCGGTGGGCGACGGCAGCCAGGTCGTCGTCTTCAAGGACCTCGGCCTCGTCAGCCAGGTGTTCGACGAGCAGGTCCTGCAGTCCCTGAAGGGCCACGTCGCCGTCGGGCACTGCCGGTACTCCACGACCGGGTCGACGACCTGGGAGAACGCGCAGCCCACGTTCCGCACCACGGCGGCGGGCAGCGGTCTGTCGCTGGGGCACAACGGCAACCTGGTGAACACCGCCGAGCTGCTGGAGCGCGCCCAGAAGCTGGGCATCGTGTCCCGCAACGGCGCCACCACCGACTCGGACCTCGTCTGCGGCCTTTTGGCCGCGACCGCCGCGGACATCGGCATCGAGCAGGCCGCCCTGGAGCTGCTGCCGACGTTGCGCGGGGCGTTCTGCCTGACGTTCTCCGACGAGAACACGCTGTACGCCGCCCGCGACCCGCACGGCGTCCGCCCGCTGGTCCTCGGACGGCTCGAACGGGGCTGGGTCGCCGCGAGCGAGACGGCCGCGCTGGACATCGTGGGCGCGTCGTTCGTCCGCGAGGTCGAGCCGGGCGAGCTGATCGCGATCGACGAGAACGGCCTGCGCTCGACCAGGTTCGGCACGCCCGAGCCCAAGGGCTGCATCTTCGAGTACGTCTACCTGGCCCGCCCGGACACCACGATCTCCGGCCGCGGCGTGCACGCCACCCGCGTGGAGATCGGCCGCAGGCTGGCCGCCGAGCACCCGGCCGAGGCCGACCTGGTCATCCCGGTCCCGGAGTCCGGCACGCCCGCCGCGATCGGCTACGCGCAGGCCTCCGGCATCCCGTACGGGTCCGGCCTGGTCAAGAACGCCTACGTCGGCCGGACGTTCATCCAGCCGTCGCAGACGATCCGCCAGCTCGGCATCCGGCTGAAGCTGAACCCGCTGCGCGACGTCATCCGCGGCAAGCGGCTCGTCGTCGTGGACGACTCGATCGTGCGCGGCAACACCCAGCGCGCGCTGGTCAGGATGCTCCGCGAGGCCGGTGCGCTGGAGGTCCACGTCCGGATCGCGTCGCCGCCGGTCAAGTGGCCGTGCTTCTACGGCATCGACTTCGCCTCGCGAGCCGAGCTCGTCGCGAACGGCCTCGACCTGGACGGCATCCGCCGTTCCGTCGGCGCCGACTCGCTCGGCTACGTGTCGCTGGAGCAGCTGATCGCCGCCACCGAGCAGCCCAAGACGCGGCTGTGCAGCGCCTGCTTCGACGGCGACTACCCGATCCCGCTGCCCGAGGACGCGCTGATGGGCAAGCACCTGCTGGAGGGCATCAAGGGAGTAGCGGGCTCGGCGGCTCCGGTCCTGCCCACCGGGTACGGTGCCGAGGACGCCCTGCAAAGGCCCTGAATCCCCCCACGATGGAGCACGTTGACGTGAGTGCCGAGACCGACAACGCCAAGGCGACCTACGCCGCGGCCGGAGTGAGCATCGCCGCTGGGGACGAGGCGGTGGAGAAGCTCAAGCCGTGGGCGGTGAAGGCGCAACGACCCGAGGTCCTCGGTGGCATCGGCGGGTTCGCGGGCCTGTTCCAGCTGAAGCTCGACCGCTGGAAGGAGCCCGTGCTCGCGGCCTCCACCGACGGCGTCGGCACCAAGATCGCCGTCGCCCAGGCCATGGACAAGCACGACACCATCGGCCACGACCTGGTCGCGATGGTCGTGGACGACCTGGTCGTCTGCGGCGCCGAACCGCTGTTCATGCAGGACTACATCGCCGTCGGCCGGGTCGTCCCGGACAAGATCGCCGCGCTGGTCAAGGGCATCGCCGAGGGCTGCGTCCTCGCGGGCTGCGCGCTGCTCGGCGGCGAGACCGCCGAGCACCCCGGTCTGATGGGCGACGACGACTACGACATCTCCGGCACCGGCGTCGGCGTCGTCGAGGCCTCCCGGATGCTCGGCCCGGACAAGGTCAAGCCCGGTGACGTCGTCATCGGCATGGGCTCGTCCGGCCTGCACTCCAACGGGTACTCGTTGGCCCGCCACGTGCTCCTGGAGCTGGCCAGGATGCCGCTGGAGGGCCACGTCGAGGAGTTCGGCCGCACCCTCGGCGAGGAGATGCTGGAGCCCACCCGCATCTACGCCAAGGACTGCCTGGCACTGGCCGCCGAGGCCGAGGTGCGCACGTTCGCGCACATCACCGGCGGCGGCCTGACCGCCAACCTGGCCCGCGTGCTGCCCGCGGGCGTGCACGCCGACCTGGACCGCGGCACCTGGACGCCCGCCCCCGTGTTCGCCCTGATCGCCCAGCGCGGCCGGGTCGAGCGCGAGGAGATGGAGAAGACGTTCAACATGGGCGTCGGCATGATGGCGGTCGTCTCCCCCGAGGACGTCGACCGCGCCCTCGCCGTGCTGACCGCCCGCCACGTGCCCGCGTGGGTGCTGGGCGAGGTCAACAAGGCCGACGACGCGGACGCGCCGCGCGCGACGCTCGCCGGGGACCACCCCAGGTTCTGAGGTCGAGGCAACCTCCCCGGTCGTCGTCCACGTACAGGACGACGACCGAGGGGAGGGGCCCGTGGGAGATCGCGACAGCGAGTTCTCCGAGTACGTGGACGCCCGCGCGCTGGTGCTGCGGAGAACCGCGTACCTGCTGTGCGGTGACTGGCACCGCGCGGAAGACCTGGTGCAGACCACCTTTGCCAAGCTGTACGTGGCCTGGCCGCGCCTGGTGCGCGGCGGCACCGTCGACTCGTACGCCCGCAAGGTGCTGGTGCGCGTGTCCGTCGACGAGTCGCGCCGCGCCTACCGCCGACGTGAGCGCACCGTCGGCACGATTCCCGAGCAGCACCACGACCCCGCGTGTCCGGAGGACCGGGTGGACGTGCGCTCCGCGCTGGACAAGTTGCCTCCAGGGCAACGAGCCGTGGTCGTGCTGCGCTACTGGGAGGACCAGTCGGTTGGCGACACCGCCCGGCTGCTCGGCAAGTCCGAGGGCACGATCAAGAGCCAGGCGGCCAAGGGTCTCGCGACCCTGAGGGCTCTCCTGGGCACCCACGTCCTGGAGGAGCAGCGGTGAGCGAGGACGATCTCAAGAAGGTGCTGGCCATCGCGTTGGCCGACGAACCACCCAGCCACTTGACCAGCGAGGAAGCCCTCAAGGCCGGCCGGGCCCGGCTCCGCGGGCGCAGGTTCTCGTCGGTCGTGGCGGTCGCGCTCGTCGTGGTCGGTGCCGTGTTCGCCGTGTCCCTGGCGACCGCGGTGCCGCACAGCGCCACCCCCGCGATCGACCCCTCGCCTCCGGCGGACTGCGTGGGTGGCACCTCCTGCCCCCCGCGGAAGCAGAGCCTGCACGACCCCGTGCGCGCCGCGACCCTGGACGAGGTGATCTTCGATTCGGGGGTGCTGCCGAAGGATTTCGCGTACTCGCTGGTCGGGGACGCGGGCTCCGCCGCGTACCCCGATCGGTCCGAGCCGCGCGACTACCAGCTCCTCTACCGGGCAGAGGGCCCGGACGGCCGGGTGGGCTCCGTCTCCGTCGAGATCGGCGTCGCCACCACGGCGGTGACCCGGCCCGACTGCGGCGGTCCCATCTCCTGCGAGACCCGCTGGATCAGGGGGCTGGAAGTCCTGTTCACCACCTCCTCGCAGGGCGACGGTGACGCGGCTGTGGTCCTCGTGACCGCCTACGCGGACCAAGCCGACGGTTCGCGGGTCATGGTCATCTCGTGCAACCACGAGCCCCCCACCGGGGGTCCCGTCGTGATCAACCCCGGCTGGCAGCCACTCGACCTCGAGCAGCTCGGAAACCTGGTGACCTTGCCGGGCCTGGAGTTCTAGGCTTACCCGGTGGCCGACGACTTGACCGTGACGCGGGCGCTGGTGCTGCCGGCGGCCGAACTCCGCGAACGGTTCTCCAGGTCGGGCGGCCCCGGTGGCCAGGGCGTGAACACGGCGGACAGCCGGGTCGAACTCAGCTTCGACCTGGCTGCCTCGCCGTCCGTGCCGGAGTGGCTGCGGAACCGGATGGTCGAGCGGTTGGCGAACCGGCTGGTGGACGGCGTGCTCACGGTCGCCGCCAGCGAGCACCGCGCGCAGCTCCAGAACCGGCAGGCCGCCCGCGGCCGGATGGCGAACCTGCTGCGCGAGGCCGCGGCCGCTCCGCCGCCGGTCCGCCGTCCTACCAAGCCCAGTCGTGGCTCGAAGGAACGTCGGATCGCCCAGAAGAAGCGCCGCAGCGTCACCAAGCGCGGGCGCAGCGGCGGGTTCGACGACTAGGGCGTGTGTCGAACGAGACTTCGACACACGCCCTAGCGGGCGTCGCCGCCCAGCCACACGTACTGCCGTTCGGGCCGTCCGGTCCCGCCGTAGCGCAACCGGACCTCGGCCTTCCCGATCCCGACGAAGTACTCCAGGTACCGCCGCGCACTGACCCGCGCCAGCTCCGTCACCTCGGCGCACTCCGACGCCGACAGCCCGTCCAGCCTGGCGCGCAGCGCTCGTTCCACGAGGGTCGCGGTCTGGGCGGTCAGCCCCTTCGGCAGCACCGGGGCCGCGCTGCCCGGCCGTGCCCCGAACACCTGGTCCACGTCGGCCTGCCCGGCAGCCCCCAACCCGTCCAACTTCCTGCGCAGCGCCGAGAAGTGCGCCAGCTGGTCCCGCAGCGCCCCGAACTCGAACGGCTTGATCAGGTAGTGCAGGACCCCGCCCCGCATCGCACCGCGCACGGTCTCCACGTCCGTCGCCGCGGTGATCACGATGACGTCGACGGCCTCGTCCCCGCGCGCCCGCAACGACCGCAGGACCTCCAGCCCGTCCAGGTCCGGCAGGTAGATGTCCAGCAGCACCAGGTCCGGTCGGACCTCCCGCACCAGCCGCAGCGCGTCCGCCCCGGTGTGCGCCACCCCGACGACCTCGAACCCCGGTGTCCGCGACACGTACCCGCTGTGCACCTTCGCCACCATGAAGTCGTCGTCGACGACCAGCACGCGGATCACACCGACACCTCCCTCGGCAGCCGGGCGGTGAAGACCGCGCCCTCGTCGTTGTGCACCCGCACCGCGCCACCCCGCCGCAGGCACGTCTGCCGGGTCAGGGCCAGGCCGAGCCCGCGTTGCCCCTGTTCGGCGGCTTTCGTCGTGAAGCCGTTCTTGAACACCTCTTCGGCGATCTCCGGCGCCACGCCCGGTCCCGAGTCCCGGACGACCACGAGGACCTCGCCGTCGTCCTCGTGCACCGAGACCTCGATCCACCCGCGGGCGCCCGCCAGCGCGTCCAGGGCGTTGTCGACCAGGTTCCCCAGCACGGTCACCAGGTCCGTGGACAGCACCTCGTCCACCTCGCCGAGGTGGCTGTCGGGGTCGATCCGCAGGCCCACGCCGCGTTCGGCGGCGAGGCTGGACTTCGCGACGAGCAGCGCGGCCACGGCGGCGTCGTCGACGCGGGACCCGACCTCGGCCTGCCACTGCCCCTGCGACGAGCTGATCCGGTTCACGAACCCCTGGACCTCGTCGTACTCGCCCAGCTCGATCAGCCCGGAGATCGTGTGCAGCCGGTTGCTGAACTCGTGCGCCTGCGCCCGCAGCGTGTCGGTGGCGTGCCGGTTCGCGTCCAGCTCGTTCTGGAGCACCATCAGCTCGGTCCGGTCCCGCAGCGTCACCACGGACCCGACCTCCACGCCGTGCACGGCGATCGGCATCCGGTTCATGGTCAGCACGTTGCCACCGCGCATCACCAGCTGGTCCGCGCCCGTCGCGCGGCCGGTCAGCACGTCCTGGAGCCGGTCGTCGAGGTCGAGGTCGGCGACCGCGCGGCCGACGCAGTCCGCGGGCAGGCCCAGGGAGGAGCGGGCGTGGTCGTTGGCGAGCGTGATCCGGTGTTGCGGGTCGAGGCCGACCACGCCTTCCTTGATGCCGTGCAGCAGTGCTTCCCGGTGCTCCACCAGCTCGGTGATCTCGCGCGGCTCCAGGCCGAGGGTCTGCTTCTTCACCCGCCTGGTGAGCAGCAGCGACCCGACCACGCCGATCGCCAGCGCGATGCCGAGCAGCCGCAGGGCGTCGCCGGGCGAGTCGAGCACGCCCTCGAAGAACCCCGGCGACTCCTGGCCCGCCGCGACCACGCCGAGCACCTGGCCGCTGTCGCCCATCACCGGCACGTGCGCCACGATCGCGCCGCCCAGCTCGCCGACCCACGACCGCCCGCTCAGCGCGGTGCTGCCGCCGACGTCCAGCGGCTGGCCGACCTGGGCGGGGTCGGGCGAGGTCAGCACCCGCCGCGAGGCGTCGGCGATGATCACGTAGCTGGCGCCGGACAGGCTGCGCCCGCTCTCCGCGAACGGCGCCAGCGCGTAGTGCCGCAGGGGGTCGGCCAGCGCGGCCCGCACCCCGGCCGTCGCGGCCACGTCCTCGGCCACGGACAGCATCCGGCGACCCTCGGTGGTGGTGAAGTTCGCACCCGCTTGGACGACCGACAGCGCGCCCACCGCGCACAGCAGGGCCACGACGACTACGAGTTGCCAGGCGAGCAGTTGCCTTGCCAGCGTTCCCCGGCCGCCCATCGCACCTCCCGCCCGTTCACGTGGGAGTGACATTAGGACGTCGGGGGGTGTGGTGCGCGTGACCACAAAGACCAAAAGAACCGCTAAGCCCGCAATCGGGACTTCGGGTTAACACGCGGGCAACATCCCGGTCCAGGTGCGGGAGAGGCGGAGGTCGCGGTGCGAATGGGGAACTGGCTGGCGGCGGGGGCGGCGCTCGTGGCCGTGGTCGTCGTGCCGCCGCTGCTCACACCCGGTGGCGACAGCGGTGCCACGGGTCAGCTGCGCGGGCTGCGCGTGCTCGTGCCGAACGCGCCGGGCGGCGGGTACGACATCACCGCGCGCACGGCGGCGAAGGCCATGGAGGACGCGGACCTGCTGCGCAACGCCGAAGTGTTCAACCTGCCCGGCGCGGGCGGCACGGTCGGGCTCGGGCGGACGGTGGCCGAGCGCGGCAACGGCAAGCTGATCATGTCGATGGGGCTCGGCGTCGTCGGGAGCGTCTACACGAACAAGGCGCCGTCCTCGCTGCTGGACACCACACCGGTCGCGAAGCTGATCGAGGAGCCGGACATCGTCGTGGTCGGCGCGGAGTCGCCGTACCGGACGCTGGCCGAGCTGGTGGCGGCGTGGAAGGCGGATCCGGGCGCGGTGCCGGTCGGCGGCGGCTCCTCGCCCGGCGGACCCGACCACCTCGCGCCGATGCTGATGGCCAAGGCGGTGGGGATCGAGCCGCGGACGGTGAACTACATCCCGTTCGACGGCGGCGGCGAGCTGCTGGCCTCGGTGCTCGGTGGGAAGGTCGCCTTCGGCGTGTCCGGGATCGGCGAGTACCGCGACCAGATCGAGGCCGGGACGCTGCGGGTGCTCGCGGTGACCAGCGCGGACCGCATCCCCGGCGTGGACGCGCCGACCTTGGGCGAGTCCGGGGTCGACGTGAAGTTCAGCAACTGGCGCGGGATCGTCGCGCCGCCGGGGATCTCGGACGTCGACCGCGACCGGCTGGTCGGGCTGTTCACCACCCTGCACAAGACCGCGCAGTGGCAGGAGGCGGTGCGGCGCAACGGGTGGACCGACGCGTTCGCGCCGGGCGAGGAGTTCGGGACCTTCCTGGAAGAGGAGAACACACGGGTGGCGACGGTGCTGAAGGACTTGGGGCTGGCATGAACGCGTGGCTGAAGGAGCGCTCCGAGCTCGGGGTGTCCGCCGTGCTCGTGGTGCTGGGTGTGCTCGTGCTGACCGACGCGCTGCGGATCCACACCGACTTCGCCCAGCGCGGGCCCGTCGGGCCGAAGGCGGTGCCGATCCTGGTCGGGTCGCTGCTGCTCGTGGTGGCGGTGCTGCTGGCGCGGGACGTGCTGCGCGGCGGCCGGGGCGAGGCCGAGGGCGGCGAGGACGTCGACCTCGCCGCACCGGCGGACTGGCGGACGGTGCTGTTGCTGTGCGGGGCTTTCCTGGCCAACGCGGCGCTGATCGGCGTCGTCGGGTTCCCGCTGTCGGGAGCGGTCCTGTTCTGGGGCGCGGCCTACGCGCTGGGCAGCCGCGACCTCGTGCGCGACCCGCTGATCGCCGCCGGGCTGTCCGTGGCGACGTTCCTGGTGTTCAACAACCTGCTCGGGGTCCCGCTGCCGGGCGGCCCGCTGATGGGGGTGCTCTAGGTGTTCGACGATCTCATGGGCGGGTTCGCCACCGCGTTGACGCCGACGCACCTCGCGCTGGCGGCACTGGGGGTGCTGCTCGGGACTGCCATCGGCGTGCTGCCGGGCATCGGGCCCGCGATGGCGGTGGCGCTGCTGCTGCCGGTGACCTACGGGCTGGAGCCGACCGGGGCGTTCATCATGTTCGCAGGCATCTACTACGGCGGGATGTTCGGCGGGTCGACCACGTCGATCCTGCTGAACACACCGGGGGAGAGCGCGGCGGTCGTCGCGGCCATCGACGGGAATCCCATGGCGCGCAAGGGACGCGGGGCGCAGGCGCTGGCCGCCGCGGCCATCGGGCACTTCGTCGGCGGGATCATCGGCACGACCGCGCTGGTGCTGCTGGCGCCCACGGTGGCGAAGTACGCGGTCGACATCGGCGCGCCGGACTTCTTCGCGATCATGGTGCTGGCGTTCATCGCGGTCACGTCGGTGCTCGGCGCGTCGCGGGTGCGCGGGTTCGCCTCGCTGCTGATCGGGCTGACCATCGGGCTCGTCGGGCTGGACGAGATGACCGGGCAGCAGCGGTTGACGTTCGGGTCGCTGCACCTGGCCGACGGCATCGACGTGGTGATCGTGGCGGTGGCGCTGTTCGCCGTCGGCGAGTCGCTGTGGGTCGCGGCCCACCTGCGCCGCAACGTCGCCGCGCCCATCCCGGTGGGACGACCGTGGCTCGGCAGGGCGGACCTCAAGCGCGCCTGGAAGCCGTGGCTGCGCGGGCCGTTCATCGGGTTCCCGTTCGGCGCGATCCCGGCCGGTGGCGCGGAGATCCCCACGTTCCTGTCCTACGTCACGGAGAAGCGGCTGTCGAAGGCGCACCGCGACGAGTTCGGCAAGGGCGCGATCGAGGGGGTCGCCGGGCCGGAGGCCACGGCCAGCGCGTCGGCCGCGGGGACGCTGGTGTCGATGCTGACGCTCGGCCTGCCGACCACGGCGGTGGCCGCGGTGATGCTGGCGGCGTTCCAGCAGTACGGGATCCAGCCGGGTCCGCTGCTGTTCCAGCGCGAGTCCTCGCTGGTGTGGGGCCTGATCGCGTCGCTGTTCATCGGACTGACGCTGCTGCTGGTGCTGAACCTGCCGCTGGCGCCGCTGTGGGCCAAGCTGCTGCGGATCCCGCGGCCCTACCTGTACGCCGGGATCCTGTTCTTCGCCAGTGTCGGGGCCTACGCGGTCAACGCCGACGTGTTCGACCTGCTGGTGATGTTCGTGATCGGCGTGCTCGGGTTCGTGATGCGCCGGTACGGGCTGCCGGTGCTGCCCGCGATCATCGGGGTGATCCTCGGACCGGCCGCCGAGCAGCAGATGCGGCGGGCGCTCCAGCTGTCCGACGGCGACCTGGTCGGGCTGGTGAACACCCCGTTCTCGATCGTCGTCTACGCGGTCGTCGCGGTGCTGCTGTTCTTCCCGCTGATCCGGAAGCTGGTGCGGCCGGAGAAGCCGTCCTCCCCCGAGGAGGAGAGGGTCGAGGTCTGACGGTTCCCCGGTTCCACCGCGCCCCTCGTGCGGTGGAACCGGGGAGCGCTTCAGCCGTGGGTCGGGAAGCCGAGGTCGACGCCGTGCTGACGGGGCCAGCGGGCGGTGACGGCCTTGGCCCTGGTGTAGAAGCGGACGCCCTCGGCGCCGTGCACGTGGGTGTCGCCGAACAGGGAGTCCTTCCAGCCGCCGAAGGAGTAGTAGGCCATCGGGACCGGGATGGGGACGTTGATGCCGACCATGCCCACGTGCACCCGCCGCTGGTACTCGCGGGCCGCCAGGCCGTCGCCGGTGTAGACGGCCGTGCCGTTGCCGTAGGGGTTGGCGTTGACCAGCTCCACCGCGGCCTCGAACGTGGGCACCCGGACGACGACGAGCACCGGGCCGAAGATCTCGTCGCGGTACAGCGCCATGTCCGGGGTGACGTGGTCGAACAGGCTGGGCTTGAGCCAGAAGCCGTTCTCGTGGCCCTCGGGGGCGTGACCACGGCCGTCGACCACCAGCGTCGCGCCCGCGGCCTCGCCACCGTCTACATAGGACTTGACCTTGTCGCGGTGGACGCCGGTGACGAGCGGGCCCATCTGCGAGGCGGGATCCGTTCCGGGACCGGTGGTCAGGCCGGCGGTGCGTTCGGCGATCTTCGCCACGAGCTCGTCGGCCGCGTCGCCCACGGCGACCACGACGGAGATGGCCATGCACCGCTCGCCCGCGCTGCCGTACCCGGCCGACACGGCCGCGTCCGCCGCCACGTCCAGGTCGGCGTCGGGCAGGACGACCATGTGGTTCTTGGCGCCGCCCAACGCCTGCACGCGCTTGCCCGCGGCCGTGCCGCGCGCGTAGACGTGCCGGGCGATCGGGGTCGAGCCCACGAACGACGCGGCGGCGACGTCCGGGTGGTCGAGCAGGGCGTTGACCGCGAAGGCGTCGCCGTGCAGGACGTTGAGGACGCCGTCGGGCAGACCCGCCTCGCCGAACAGCTCGGCCAGCCGCACCGACGCCGACGGGTCGCGCTCGGAGGGCTTGAGCACGAAGGTGTTCCCGCTGGCGATGGCGACCGGGAACATCCACATCGGGACCATCACGGGGAAGTTGAACGGGGTGATGCCCGCGACCACGCCCAGCGGCTGGCGCACCGAGTACGCGTCCACACCCCGTGACACCTGCTCGGAGTGCTCGCCCTTGAGGAGCTGGGGGATGCCGCAGGCGAACTCGACGACCTCCAGGCCGCGCTGCACCTCGCCCGCGGCGTCGTCGAGGACCTTGCCGTGCTCGTCGGTGATGATCGCGGCCAGCTCGTCGCGGTGCTCGTGCAGCAGTTGGCGGTAGTCGAACAGGATCCGGGTGCGGGTCGTCAGCGAGGACTCCGACCAGGAGGCGGCGGCCTTCAGCGCCGAGCCGACCGCCAGGTCGACGTCCGCCTGGTCCGCGAGGCCCACCTGCTTGGTGACCTCACCGGTGGCGGGGTTGAACACGTCACCGGTCCGGGTCGACACCCCGGCGGTGCGGGCGCCGTCGATCCAGTGCGGCGTGGTGGGGCTCAAGACGCTCCTCCTGGGGGTGCGGTCGTGCTGCGGACTACCAATGACGGGTGCAGGAGGTGGCGGACGGGGTCGGTGCGCTCGCCGCGCACGCGTTGCAGCAGCGCCTCGGCGGCGAGCCTGCCCATCTCGTTGCGGGGCTGGTCGACCGTGGTGAGGGAGACGTGCCGCAGCGCCGCCAGCGACGTGTTGTCGTAGCCGACGACGGAGACGTCCCCCGGCACGCCGAGCCCGGCCTCCTCCAGCGCGGAGATGGCGCCGACGGCGTTGAAGTCGTTGCAGGAGATGACGGCCGTGGGCATCCGGCCGCCGCCGCGCAGCTCCTGGACCGCCCTGGCGCCCGCGGTGTCGGTGTACTCGCTGTCGACCACCCGCGGGTCCAGGCCGTGCCTGGCCATGGCGCTGACGTAGCCGCGCCGCCGCGGGCCCGCCTGGCTGCCCTCGCCGCCGTCGAGGTGCACGATGTCGCGGTGACCAAGCGACACGAGGTGGTCGACGGCCAGCCCGACGCCCTGCTCGCCGTCGTCGTTGACGGTGTCGACCGTCGACACCCGCGACGACCTGGCCACCAGGACGATCGGCAGGTGGTCGGCGGCGGTGCTGATGGCCGCGGTCGGGACGACCGGGCTGAGCAGCGCCAACCCCGCGGGGCGGAACGAGAGCAGGCTGTCCAGCGCGCGCCGCTCCCTGGCCGGGCTGCGGCCGCCGGTGTTGATGATGAGCTCGAAACCCTGTTCGCGGGCGACGGAGTCGAGGCCGTCCACCACCTCGGCGAAGAAGGCGTTGTGCAGGTCGGAGACCATCACGCCCAGCACGGTGGACGTGCGGCTGGCCAGCGAGCGGGCCATCGCGTGCGGGGAGTAGCCCAGCTCCTCGGCGGCCCGCAGCACCGCGGTGCGTCGCTGCTCGCTCACCTTCGGTGATCCCCGCATCACCAGCGACACCAGTGCCCTGGACACCCCCGCCCGCTTGGCGACGTCCTCCATGGTCGGTCTGGCCACCGCCACCTCCCTCGTCCGCCGGTCACGAGCAGGAAACGCCCCCTTGACACCCGTGTGACGGAAGCTACAGCATTGGAGCGCTCCAACCAATAGAGCGCTCTAACGCCACAGACCTCCTACCAGGACGGAGACCCTCCGCATGCGGATCGGAGTCGCTGGAGTCGGCCGGATCGGCACGATGCACGCCACCAACCTCGCCTCGCTGGACCGGGTGGACGAGGTCCTCCTGTTCGACCCGGTGCCAGGTCGCGCGGCGCAGGCGTCGGCCGGACTGCCCGGCACGAAGGCCGTGGACGACCTCGACGCGTTGCTCACGGCGAGTGACGGCGTCCTCCTGGCGACCCCGACGGACACCCACCCGACGCTGCTGCGCGCCGCGCTGGCGGCCGGGGTGCCCGCGCTGTGCGAGAAGCCGATCGCGAGCGACCTCGACGCGATGCGCGCGCTGGTCGACGACGTCGAGGCCTCCGGCGTGGAGGTGCTGGTCGGGTTCCAGCGCCGGTTCGACCCGGCGGTCTTCGAGCTGCACCGGCGCATCCGCGCGGGCGAGGTCGGCGACGTCTACCTGGTGCGCGCCGTCGGCAACGACGCCCAGCCACCGGACTTCGGCTACCTGCCCGCGTCCGGTGGCATCTTCCGCGACCTGCTCATCCACGACCTGGACGCCGTCCCGTGGCTGGTCGGCGAACCGGTGGTCGAGGTCTACGCGTCCGGCTCCGTCCTGGTGCACCAGGCGTTCGCCGACGCCGACGACGTGGACAACGCCGTGGTGCTGCTCAAGTTCGCGGGCGGCGCCCACGCCACCCTCGCGGGCGGCCGCCACGACCCGCTCGGCTACGACCACCGCATCGAGGTGCTCGGCAGCAAGGACTCGCTCGCCGTCGGCGTCGACGCCCGCACCCCGCTGACCTCGCTGGAGCCCGGCGGCCCCGTCGTCGCCGACGACGCCTACCCCGGTTTCCCGGAGCGCTTCCACCGCGCCTACCTCAACGAGATGTCGGTGTTCACGCAGGTCGTCGCGGGCGAAGTGGCGAACCCGTCCCCGGCGCGGGAGAGTTTGATCAGCCTCCGGCTCGCCGAGGCGTGCGAGGCTTCCCGGCGTTCCGGCGCACCGGTCCGGCTGACAGGGGACACCGAATGATGAAGATCGCCGGCGCCCCCATCTCCTGGGGCGTGTGCGAGGTGCCCGGCTGGGGGCGGGTGCTGGAGCCAGAGCGGGTGCTGGGCGAGATGGCGTCGCTCGGGCTGACCGCGACCGAGCTCGGGCCGCCGGACTACCTGCCCGCCGACCCGGAGGCGCTGCGCGCGCTGCTGGCGGAGCACAACCTCAGCCTCGTCGCGGGGTTCCTCGCCGTCGTGCTGCACGACCCGCCGCGGGTCCCGTCCACCGTGGAGGAAGCCGAACGGGTCGCCGCGCTGCTGGCCGCGGGCGGTGCCGAGGTGCTCGTGCTGGCCGCCGCGACCGGGCTGGAGGGCTACGACGAGCGTCCCGACCTGACCGTCGAGCAGTGGCGCACGCTGATCCAGACGTCCGCGAAGATCTCCGACATCGCCGCGCGGCACGGCCTGCGCACGGTGCTGCACCCGCACGTGGGCACGCACGTCGAGCGCGCCGCCGAGGTCGAGCGGTTCCTCGCGGACTCCGAGCTGAAGCTCTGCCTGGACACCGGCCACCTGCTCATCGGTGGCGCGGATCCGGTGGACCTGGTCCGCCGCCACCCCGACCGCGTCGGCCACGTGCACCTCAAGGACGTGCGCGCGGACATCGCGGCGAAGGTGCGCGGCGGGCAGGTCGGCTACACCGCCGCGGTCCAGGAGGGCATCTACGTCCCCCTCGGCGACGGTGACGTCGACATCGAGGAGCTGGTGGAGCTCGTCCAGGAGGCGGGTTACACCGGCTGGTTCGTCCTCGAGCAGGACACCGCGCTCGGTGACGGCGGTCCCGCCGACACCCCGGTGCTGGACACCGCGCGCAGCCTCGCGCACCTCAACAAGATCACCGGAAAGGGCTAGGGACGATGACGTCTGTCCGCTCTGCAAGACGAAGTGCTCTGCGCGTAGGCCTCGGGATGGCCGCCGTCGCACTGCTGGCCGCGTGCAGCGGTCCCGCCGCGAGCAACAACACCAGCAGCTCCGGCAGCCCGGACACCGGCTCCGCCACCGGCGGCGGACCGCTCAAGGTCGCCGTGGTCACCCACGGCTCGGCCGGTGACACGTTCTGGAACGTGGTCAAGAACGGCGCGACCGACGCGGGCAAGGCGCTCGGCGTGACGGTCGACTACAACTCCGACGGCGACCCCGGCGCGCAGTCCAAGCTGATCGACAACGCGGTGTCGCAGAAGGTCGGCGGCCTGGTCGTGTCGATGGCGAACCCGGACGCGCTGAAGACGTCGATCGACGCCGCCGTGAAGGCGGGCATCCCGGTGATCACCATCAACTCCGGCGGTGACAAGAGCGCGTCGTTCGGCGCGCTCGCGCACGTCGGCCAGGAGGAGGGGATCGCGGGCGAGCAGGCGGGCAAGAAGCTCAAGGAAGCGGGCAAGACCAAGCTGCTCTGCGTGATCCACGAGGCGGGCAACATCGGCCTCAACCAGCGCTGCGACGGTGCGAAGACCGGGTTCGGCGGCACCGTGACGAACCTCCAGGTCGACATCAACAACCCGACAGACATCGAGGCCCGGATCAAGGGCGCGCTGCAGACCGACTCGTCGATCGACGCCGTGCTGGCGCTCAACCCACAGGTCGCCGTCAACGCCGCGAGCGCGGTCAAGGGCGCGTCCTCGAAGGCGGCCGTGGCGACTTTCGACCTCAACGCCGACGTGGTCTCCGGCATCAAGGCAGGCGACGTGCTCTTCGCCGTGGACCAGCAGCAGTACGAGCAGGGCTACCTGCCGATCGTGATGCTGAAGCTCTACCACGACAACGCGAACACCGTCGGCGGTGGCCAGCCCGTGCTGACCGGTCCCGGCTTCGTCGACAAGTCCAACGTGGACAAGGTCGAGGAATACGCCAAGCGCGGAACCCGCTAGAAACCCGGCTGGAGGGAGGGAGATGTCCGTGGCGGCGCAAGCTCCACCGGCCGACGAGCGCGTCGGCAAGCCAGGGGTGCTCGACCGCCTGGTCGTGCGACCGGAGATCGGCTCGCTGCTCGGCGCGCTGCTGGTGTTCCTGTTCTTCTCGGTCGTCACCGAGCAGTTCCTGAGCCCCGGCGGTGTCGCGACCTGGCTCGACGACGCGTCGACGCTGGGGATCATGGCGGTGGCCGTGTCGCTGCTGATGATCGGCGGTGAGTTCGACCTCTCCGCCGGTGTCATGACCGCGTCCACCGCGCTGGTCACGGCCATCCTCTCCACCCAGCTCGGTTGGAACGTCTGGCTCGCCCTGCTCGTGTCGTTGCTGTTCGCACTGGGCGTCGGTGCGCTCAACGGGTGGCTGGTGATGCGGACCGGGCTGCCGAGCTTCATCGTCACGCTGGGCACGTTCCTCGCGTTGCAGGGCCTCAACCTGGGCATCACGCGGGCCGTCACCGGCACCGTGCAGGTGTCCGGGATGCGCTCCACCGACGGCTACTCGTCGGCCGGGTTCCTGTTCGCGTCGACGTTCACCTTCGGCGGCACGTCGTTCTACATCTCCATCGTCTGGTGGATCCTGTTCACGGTGGTCGCCTCGACCGTCCTGGTGCGCACCAGGTTCGGCAACTGGATCTTCGCGGTCGGCGGGTCGGCGCTGAGCTCCCGCGCGGTCGGCGTGCCGGTGATGCGCACGAAGATCTTCCTGTTCATGACCACGGCGTTCGCGGCGTGGCTGGTCGGGT
The DNA here is from genome assembly GCF_003002815.1 of Umezawaea tangerina. Taxonomy (GTDB): domain Bacteria; phylum Actinomycetota; class Actinomycetes; order Mycobacteriales; family Pseudonocardiaceae; genus Umezawaea; species Umezawaea tangerina. The sequence continues at coordinate 146,503 of NZ_PVTF01000020.1, forward strand.
CGATCAACATCCTGCGGTTCACCAGCGTGCAGGCGAACCAGGGCATCGGCCTGGAGTTCCAGTTCATCATCGCGGCGGTCATCGGCGGCTGCCTGCTCACCGGCGGCTTCGGCTCCGCGGTGGGCGCCGCCATCGGCGCGCTGATCTTCGGCATGGCGCGGCAGGGCATCGTCTACGCCAACTGGAACAGCGACTGGTTCCAGCTGTTCCTCGGCGTGATGCTGCTGTCCGCGGTGCTGGTCAACAACGCCCTGCGGCGGCGAGCGGAACGGGTGCGGCGATGACGTCACTGATCGAGACCAGTGGGATCGGCAAGACCTACGGCAGCGTCATCGCGCTGCGGGACGTCTCCACGGTGGTCAACGCCGGTGAGGTCACCTGCGTGCTCGGGGACAACGGCGCGGGCAAGTCCACGTTGATCAAGATCCTCGCCGGTGTGCACCAGCACGACCGGGGCAGCCTCAAGGTCGAGGGCGAGGAGATCAGCTTCGCCTCGCCGCGCGAGGCGCTCGACCACGGCATCGCCACGGTCTACCAGGACCTCGCGGTGGTGCCGCTGATGAGCGTGTGGCGCAACTTCTTCCTGGGCTCCGAGCCGACCAAGGGCGTCGGGCCGTTCAAGGTGCTCGACCGCAGGCAAGGCCGCGAGGTGACGAAGAAGGCGTTGTCCGAGATGGGCATCGACCTGCGGGACGTGGAGCAGCCGGTCGGCACGCTGTCCGGTGGTGAACGCCAGTGCGTCGCCATCGCGCGGGCCGTGCACTTCGGCGCGAAGGTGCTGATCCTGGACGAGCCGACCGCCGCGCTCGGCGTGAAGCAGGCAGGGGTGGTGCTGAAGTACGTGGCACGGGCCCGCGACCGCGGTCTCGGCGTCGTGCTGATCACGCACAACCCGCACCACGCCTACCCGGTCGGCGACCGGTTCCTGCTGCTCAAGCGGGGGCGTTCGCTGGGGTCCTACGACAAGGCCGACATCTCCATCGAGGAGCTGACCCGGCAGATGGCCGGTGGCGCCGAGCTGGACGCGCTGTCGCACGAGCTGCGCGCGGCCCAGGTCGATCCGGAGGCTTCCGGTGCGGCTTCCGATGGCGTCGTCGACAAGGAGGACGTGGGCTGATGGCGTTGGACGTGCTCACGGTCGGTCGTGTCGGTGTCGACCTCTACCCCGAGCAGAGCGGTGTCCCGCTGTCGGCCGTGCGCACGTTCGCCAAGTCCCTGGGGGGCACCGCGACCAACGTCGCGGTCGCCGCCGCGCGGCTGGGCCGCCGGACCGGGGTGCTGACCAAGGTCGGCCCGGACGGGTTCGGCGACTACGTGCGCGAGGCGCTGGCGGGGTTCGGCGTCTCGCCGGAGTTCGTCGGCACGGCGCGGGACCTCCAGACGCCCGTGGTGTTCTGCGAGCTCAACCCACCCGAGGACCCGCCGCTGCTGTTCTACCGCTCGCCCGTCGCTCCCGACCTCACGCTGGTGGAGTCCGACGTGCCGTGGGACGTCGTCGCGGACGTGCCGGTGCTGTGGGTGACCGGGACGGGGGTGTCGACCGAGCCCGCGCGGGGAACCCAGCGCAAGGTGCTGGAGCACCGCGGGAGGAGGGCGCACACCGTGCTCGACCTCGACTACCGGCCGATGTTCTGGTCCGATGTGGACAGTGCTCGGCGCGAGATCGGCTGGATGCTGGACCACGTGACGGTGGCCGTCGGCAACCGGACCGAGGTCGAGGTCGCCGTGGGCACGGCGGACCCGGACGAGGCCGCCCGCAGGCTCCTCGACCGCGGGGTGGAGCTCGCGCTGGTGAAGAAGGGCGCGGAGGGCGTGCTGGTCGCGACCCGCGAGGGCTCGTGGACCGTGCCGCCGCACCCGATCGACGTGGTGTGCGGCCTCGGCGCGGGTGACGCGTTCGGCGGCGCGCTGGCGCACGGCCTGCTCGCGGGCTGGGACCCGGTGCGGATCGCCCGCTACGCCAACGTCGCGGGCGCGCTGGTGGCGTCCCGGCTGGCCTGCGCGGACGCCATGCCCGAACCGCACGAGATCGAGGAGCACCTGTGATCACCGACCAGCGGTGGGCGGAGCTGCTGACCACGCGCGCCACCGACCCCGGCTCGATCCGCCGGGCCTACCAGGCCCGGCGCGGCCGCAAGAGCCTGCTGTCCGAGCACGGCACGCTGTTCCTGGTCGCTGCGGACCACCCGGCCCGCGGCGCGCTCGGCGTCGGCGGCGACCCGATGGCCATGGCGGACCGGCGTTCGCTGCTGGAACGGCTGCTCACCGCGTTGGAGAACCCCGACGTGGACGGCGTGCTCGGCACGCCCGACGTCGTCGAGGACCTGCTGCTGCTCGACGGCCTGCACGAGAAGGTCGTGATCGGCTCGATGAACCGCGGCGGGCTCGCGGGCGCGGACTGGGAGATCGACGACCGGTTCACCGGTTACGACGCCGCGTCCATCGCCACCAACGGGCTCGACGGCGGCAAGATGCTGCTGCGCCTGGTGGACTCCGACGCGGGTACCGCCCCGACGTTGGAGAGCTGCGCGCAGGCCGTGTCCGCGCTGGCGCAGCACGGCCTGATGGCGATGGTCGAACCGCTGCCCTACGACCGCGACGCGACCGGCGGACTGGTGCTGCGCAAGGACTCCGCGTCGCTGGCCCGCGCCGCCGCGATCGCCGCGGGCCTCGGGGTGACCTCGGCGTACACCTGGCTCAAGCTCCCCGCGCCCGCGGACCCCGAGGTCGCGCTGGGCAGCACGACGCTGCCCGCGCTGGTGCTCGGCGGCGTGCCGTCCCCGCGCCCGGAGGACGACCTGGCCTCGTGGGGCCGGTCCCTGCGCCACCCCACCGTGCGCGGCCTGGTCGTCGGCCGCGCCCTGCTCTACCCGCCGGACGGCGACGTGGCGGGCGCGGTCGCCTCGGCGGCCGCGGTGCTCCGCGCCGCCCACGAGGAGGTCACGGCATGAGCTGGCACCGTCCACACGGGACGCTCACCTACGGCGACGACCCCGTCCGGCTCGGCCCGGCCGAGGCGGGCTGGACCTACACCGGCCTGCGCGTGCTGGTGCTGGCCGCCGGGGAGAGCCGCACGATCGACACCGACGAGTTCGAGGCGTTCGTGCTGCCGCTCGCGGGCGGCTGCGTGGTGGAGGTCGGCGGCGAGCGGTTCGAGCTGACCGGCCGCGACTCCGTGTTCACCAGGGTCACCGACTTCGCCTACGTGCCAAGGGACGCCCGCGTCACGCTGACCTCCGAGGCCGGTGCCGAGCTGGCACTGCCGATGGCCCGCTGCGAACGGCGGCTCACCCCGAGGTACGGCCCGGCCGAGGACGTGCCGGTGGAGGTGCGCGGCGCGGGCAACGCGACCAGGCAGGTCACCAACTTCGGCGTCCCCGGCGTCTGGGACCACGCCGACAAGCTCGTCGCGTGCGAGCTCATCACCCCCGACGGCAACTGGTCCTCCTACCCGCCGCACAAGCACGACGACACCGAGCCGTGCGAGGTGGTCAACGAGGAGGTCTACTACTTCCGCATCGCCGGGCGCGACGGCGTGACCCCGTCGCGCGAGGGGTTCGGGCTGCACAAGACCTACACCGGTGACGGGGAGGTCGACGAGGACGTGGCGGTGCGCGACGGCGACGTCTTCCTGATCCCGCGCGGCTACCACGGTCCGTGCGTGGCCGCCCCCGGTTACCCCATGTACTACCTGAACGTCCTGGCCGGGCCCGGCGCCGAGCGCTCGCTCGCGTTCTGCGACGACCCGGCCCACACCTGGATCCGGGACAGCTGGGCCGAGCAGGACCTGGACCCGCGCTGCCCCGTGACGACCGCGAAGGGGCGATCGGCATGAAGCTCACCACGGCACAGGCACTGGTCCGCTGGATGCTCGCGCAGCGCACCGAGCTGTTCGACGGCTCGGAGGCGCCGCTGTTCCCCGGTGTGTTCGCGATCTTCGGCCACGGCAACGTGCTCGGCGTCGGCAACGCCCTGGAGGAGGTCCGCGAGCAGCTCCCGGTGTGGCGCGGGCACAACGAGCAGGGCATGGCGCTCGCCGCCGTGGGCATCGGCAAGGCGACCCACCGCCGCCAGGTCGGCGTGGCCACCTCCTCCATCGGGCCCGGCGCGCTGAACATGGTGACCGCGGCCGGTGTCGCGCACGCCAACCGGCTGCCGCTCCTGCTGCTGCCCGGCGACACGTTCGTCGGCCGCGCCCCCGACCCGGTGCTCCAGCAGGTCGAGCACTTCCACGACCCCGGCGCCACGGTCAACGACGCGTTCCGCGCGGTCAGCCGCTACTTCGACCGGATCACCCGCCCCGAGCAGCTGATGTCCACGCTGCCGCAGGTGGCCAGGGTGCTCACCGACCCCGCCGACTGCGGCCCGGTGACCCTCGCGCTCCCGCAGGACGTCCAGGCCGAGTCCTACGACTTCCCCGACGCCCTGTTCCACCCCGTCGTCCACCGGTTGCAGCGCCAGCGCCCGGACCTGCGCGCGCTCGGCAGCGCCGCGGACGCCATCACCGCCGCCCGCAAACCGCTGCTGGTGCTGGGCGGCGGCGTCCGCTACTCCGGCGCGGCGGGCCGCGCGCTCCGGTTCGCCGAACAACACCGGATCCCGATCGTGGAGACCACCGCCGGTCGCACCCTCGTACCGCACGACCACCCGCTCAACGCGGGCCCGCTCGGCGTCACCGGCTCCACCTCCGCCAACGTCCTCGCCGCCGCGGCCGACGTCGTGCTCGCCGTCGGCACCCGCCTCCAGGACTTCACCACCGCCTCGTGGACGGTGTTCTCCCCGGACGTCCGCATCATCACCCTGAACGCCGCCCGTTTCGACGCCGTGAAGCACGGCGCCCAGGCGCTGGTCGCCGACGCGGACGAGGGCCTGCGCGAGCTGACCGACCTGCTGGGCGACTGGCGGGCCGACTCGCACTGGGCGGACGAGGCCGTCGTCGAGCGCTGCCGCTGGGACGAGCACATCGACGGCCTCCGCACCCCCGGACCCGACCTGCCGACCTACGCCCAGGTCGTCGGCGTCATCAACGACTTCAGCACCCCGGAGGACTACGTCATGACCGCCTCCGGCGGCCTGCCCGGTGAGCTGATCGGCGGCTGGCGCGCCGTCGGCGAGTCCACCATGGACGTCGAGTACGGCTTCTCCTGCATGGGCTACGAACTCGCAGGCGCCTGGGGCGCCGCGATCGCCCGCCCGAACGGCGTCGTCACAACGCTGTTGGGCGACGGCTCCTACCTCATGCTGAACTCCGAACTCTTCTCAGCCGCCTTCGCCGGCCACGGCTTCGTCGCGGTCGTCTGCGACAACGACGGCTACGCCGTCATCAACCGCCTGCAAACCGGCCAGGGCGGCAAGCCCTTCAACAACATGTACCCCGACGTCCGCACCTCGCACACCACCCCACCCCGCACCGACTTCACCGCCCACGCCGCCTCCATGGGCTGCGCCGTCTTCCCAGTCACCACCTTCACCGACCTACCAGACGCCTACCGCAAAGCCCGCGAAGCCGCCACCGGCGAACACCGCCCCGCAATAATCACCCTCCAAACCCACCCCTCGTCGTGGACCGAGGCAGGCGCATGGTGGGAAGTGGGCATCCCGGAAACCGCTCACCACACCACCATCACCGACGCCCACAACCAAATGCAGACCGACAAAACCCGCCAACTCCGCTACCTGAACTAACCACCCACCAGCCAGCCCCGTCCGGCGAAGCTCGGATGCCTTGTCCAACGCGCAGCAAGGATGCCCTGTCCAACGGCGCAGCCGAGGATCCCCACTGGGCGCAGCCCGCCAGCGCGCATCCGGCGCGGAGCGCCTGGGGCCTTGTCCGCCGCGAAGCAAGGATGCTCAGTCGGCGCCAGCCGATGCCCTGTCCGTCGCGGAGCGTCGGATGCCCTCTAAACCCACCCTTCCCCCACGCACCCCGCCGAAAAACCACCTCTATGCCCACTCCCGCTTGTCAAGACAGCTTCACCGTCTTGACAAGCGGGAGTGGGCATAGAACACTCGGCGACCGGGGTGCCCCCAGAAACCACACACCCCGCCCCCAAAACATCACCCAGTAGCCGGCCCAGGATGCACCACAGCCGCATCCACCGGCGTATGCGGCAACACAGGACTGATCGCCCCCAACACCGCCCTAAGCTCCCCCTCCAACTCCGGGTGCTCCCACAGCACCGCGTGGATCGACCCCCTCCACTCCGTCGCGAAGTCCGCCCGTGCCTGCGTCTGCCTCTCCCAGGGCACCAGCGCCAGCTCGTCCCGCGACGCCTGCAGCCTCGTGCTGACGACTTCGACCCGTCGGGGTACACCTGATCCGAGGACGCCCGCGACTTCGCTGCGCACCCCGTTCCACAGGTGGGTGTCCATGGCCTTGACCAGTGCTCCGGCCACCGTTCCTGCGAGCAGGCGGAGTCCTTCGTCCGGCATCCGGCGTTTCCTCTCCGTGCGCACCATCAGTTCTTGCCGGTCCCCTGGTGGTAGTTCGGGCCGAAGTGAGAGCCCTTCATGTCGTTGCGGTCGAAGTTCTGGATCACGTCCGTGTTCTGGACGGACCGCGGGATCCGGATGTCGTTGCCCGCCATGTAGACGGTGGAGCCGCCGCTGGCGGTGGCGTGCTGGGTGACCGACCCGGTCCGCCCGGCGGCGGGCGCCTCGGTGAGGTCCAGGGCGTGGACGTCGCCGTTCGGCACCCACATCCAGCCGTGGCCGCTGTACGTCTTCTCGGTGACCTCGACGCGGCGGAAGGCGCTCGGTTCCAGCGTGGTGTGGCCGGTGGCGACGAGCGTGTCGTAGAGGTGCTCGGACAACACCACGACCAGGTCCGCGGTGGGGGTCTCCTCCAGGGCGAGGTGGGCGGCGCGGCTGTTGAGGAGCCTGCTGACCAGCACGGCGTCCTTGCCGGGGAACCCGTTCGCGCCGTCCACGACCACGCCGTGGTGGATCGCGAGCCGCATCCGCACCTTGGCCTCGGGTACGCGGTAGCGGTTGACCGACCGGAGCTCGGCGTCGAGGGCGCGCACGTAGTCGTCGACGACCAGGTGCTCCGGGGTGTCGGCGGGCAGCACGGCGAACTCCTCGTCGCCCTTGGGCTGCCGGTGCCAGGTGGTGCGGTCCAGGCCCGCCGCGGCTCCCGCGCGGTCGAGGCTCTGGATCAGCAGCTCCTGCAGGATGCGCTGGAGCTGGTCGTCGGCGGCGCCGTACTTCCGCAGGTCGCAGCACACCAGTGTGCTGCGTCGAAAGTTGGCCTGGTCCATCGCTCATGACCTCCAGGGGGTGTGCTGAACCGGCAGCTGCACAGAGTCACTGTGGGGTACGGCATCGGATGGAAAACCGCAGAAGTGCGGTCTCGTCTCAGCAGCTTGCGAATTCACGCAGGCGCTGCAGGTCCGGGACGACGACATTGCGCCGGAGATGGCTCACCACGACACCCGCCTTGCGCAGATCGCTGAACGCCTTCTCGGCGGTTCGTGGCTTCATGCCGGCGATCGACGCCAGTTCGACTTTCGTCAACGGGATTCCGAGCACCCACCCCTCGGGTTCTTCGCGACCATAGGTCTGCACGAGTTCGTAGACCACTCGGGCGACCCTCTCGGCCGCCGGGTGCGAGAGGAAATCACGTCGTCGTTGATTCGCCCACCGCAACCGGTCATTGATCATGGAGAACAATTCGACGAACGCGTCGTTGCGGCGCAGCAGAAAGCTCATGAGCTCGGCACTGCTGATCATCTTGGCCACGACGTCCCCGCAGGTCACCACCGTGGCCGAGCGGGGTTTCTGGTCCAATGCGGACATCTCGCCCACGAGGTCGCCCGCGACCCTGATGGCCAGCAGCGCGGTGTTGCCGGTCTCGTCCGAGGCCTGGACCTTCACCACACCGTCCAGCAGGAGCAGCACATGAGTGTCACTCGCATCCTGCTCGATGACCTCGCGGTCGGCCTGATAGCGCACGACCGTGCCGATGTTCAGGAGTTCTTGTCTCGGTGCGTCGCGCAAGCGCCCCAGCAGGCTGTTCGACGGCCACGCGAGATCCGGTGTTGCTGTTGGCAATGGCATTTGGATCCTGGTTACTCGTCGGTACCGGCGGGCGATGTGAAAATCGAATTCATCGTGAGCGCACGCTCGTACCTGAGAGTAAGTGCGCGCGGCGGAGTCCCCGAACGTGCAGCGGAGAGTACACCCAATTGGACGCATGCCGCCGAGCCTCGGGCTTATCCGTATTCGATGATCAACAGCTATGCGAATGGGATACCGGTCGGACTGGAATTCCGCTGCTCCCACCTGGTGTGATCCGCGTCGGAACGGGAACAACCGACCCCCTGATACGCCTTGGACGTGGGAGGACCCCCATACCTAAGGAGTCGGATGAGCCCCCTGTTCGCCCCTCTCACCCTGCGCTCGGTCACCTTGCGCAACCGGATCGCCGTGAGCCCGATGTGCCAGTACTCGGCCGTGGACGGCGTGCCGAACGACTGGCACCTGGTGCACCTCGGCTCGCGGGCGGTCGGCGGCGCCGGACTGGTGCTGGCCGAGGCGACCGCGGTCCAGGCGATCGGGCGCATCTCGCCCGCCGACACCGGCATCTGGAACGACGACCAGGTCGCCGCCTGGCGGCCGGTCACGAAGTTCATCCGCGAGCACGGCGCGGTCGCGGGCATCCAGCTCGCCCACGCGGGCCGCAAGGCGTCCACCCACGCCCCGTTCGACGACGCCCACGGCGGCGTGCCGGACGAGGAGGGCGGCTGGACGCCCGTCAGCGTCGGCACCGAGCCGTTCACGCCGGACTACCGGGTGCCCGACGAGCTGGACGAGGAGGGCATCCGGCAGGTCGTCGCGGACTTCGCCGCGGCCGCCCGCAGGTCCCTGGACGCGGGCTTCGAGCTGATCGAGGTGCACGCCGCCCACGGCTACCTGCTGCACCAGTTCCTCTCGCCGCTCACCAACCGGAGGACCGACGGGTACGGCGGGGACTTCGAGGGGCGCACCAGGCTGACCGTCGAGGTCACGGCCGCGGTGCGCGAAGCGGTCGGCGAAGACGTGCCTGTGCTCGTCCGCATCTCCGCCAGCGACTGGGTCGACGGCGGGTGGAACGAGCACGACAGCGTCGCGCTGTCACGGGCGCTCGCCGAAGTCGGCGCAGACCTCGTCGACGCGTCGTCCGGCGGCCTGGTGCCCGACGCCAAGATCACCTTGGGGCCGGGGTACCAGGTGCCGTTCGCCGACATCGTCCGAAGCAAGGCCGAAGTGCCCACCGGGGCGGTCGGCTTGATCACCGACGCCCGGCAGGCTGAAGCGATCATCGCCGACGGGTCGGCCGACATCGTGCTTCTGGCGCGCGAACTGCTCCGCGACCCGTACTGGCCGCTGCACGCAGCGGTGCAGCTCGGGGCGGAGGTGAGGGCGCCCAAGCAGTACGCAAGGGCGTTTTAGCAGGTCCCGAGACTTCGAGGGTTGAGCCGCCGGAGCGGCTCAACCCTCGAAAGCCTCAGGCTGATTCAGCGACGGTAGTCGTCGTATCCGTCTTCCGACGGATCGTCTGGTCGCTCGTCGCTGAAGTGTCCATTCGCGGACTCGCCGCTGGACAGCTCGCGTTGCAAGGCGTCAAAGTCGGTGGAATGGGAGCTGTACTTAAGCTCTCGGGCCACCTTCGTCTGCTTGGCCTTCGCTCGGCCGCGCCCCATGGCTCGACCCCCTCAGACAGGGACGGGGGCGGCCGGGGGAACGGCGGCCCCACTCGTCTCGACAACTAGTTCCTGCTAACTACCGTACCGTGTCGATGGGGTTCCTCGCGACGCGGTAGGCCTTGGGAGTTGTGAGACGCACCGCCCAATCTCCTCCGAGGCCCCTCGTGGCACGATGCACACGTGCCCAGACCGTTCGTCGCCTACCTGCGGGTGTACGAGCCGCTGTCGGTGCTGGAACCCCCGTTGGCTGATCAGGTGCGTCGTGCGCTGGAAAAAGGCGCGCTGAGCCGGGCCGACGTCGGGGACCGGGAACGGGAACTGTGGTTGCGGTCACAGCTGGCCACGCCGTCCAGATTGCTCCCAGGAGATCGTTCGGACGGGCGTGGCGTCGTCCAGGACGCCCCCTTCGACGTGATGACCATCAGCCCGGCCGAGGTGCCCACGAGCGACGCCGCCCGCGTCGGCCCCGGACCGCTGGTCTGCCCCCTCGACCTGCGCGCCCGGTCCGCGGCCGGCCTGATCGGCTTCCTGGCGAACTCCACCGGCCCGTTGCAGGCCGAGGCGCTCAACCGGGCCGCGGACGAGGTGCGCTCGCGGGCGGCGTTCGTGATGGCCGAGCTGAACGCGGGCGCGGTGCACGTGGTGTCCACGACCTGGACCGTGCCGCTGCCGTGGTTCGCGCTGGTCGACCCGGACACCCGGCGGATCGTGCTCGCCCCGCAGAACGACCCCGCCCGCCAGCTGTCCTGGCGGGTCGCGATGGCCGACGCCCGCAGGCGGGTCGCCCGCGCCCACACGATCGTGAAGCGCTCGATCGGGGAGAACGGGCCCGCGAAGATCCTCGCGGACACCGGCCGCTGGCTGGAGCACTTCCACCCGCACTCCGCCGTCGAGCTCGACTACGGCGGCCTCGTGCAGCTGATCGAGGACAAGGACCTCCTGGAGGACACCTCCGCCCAGGACGTGAACGCGATCATCGACGCCTTGGAGGCGGGGGACGCCGAGGAGGTCGCGCTGCGCTACGAACACCTCCGCGACTTCTGGGGTGAGCTGGGCTTTCGCGAGCGCCACGGGTAGGTGCCCGCTCGCCCTCCCGCGGCGCGACCCGCCGGGGAGGCTGGTGCGCGGGTCGTAGGGGATCGGGCCCCGAACGGCCCAGCGGGGCGGGCGCCGAAAGCGCGGGCTGCCGCCGAACGGCTGGTGGTGCGCGGTGTCGACCGTGCGGTCCGGGACCTGTGCCAGTATTTCCGCATGGCCCGCCCTGGTTCCCACGGCACGCTGCTCACCGTCGCGCCCCGCGCGACGGGAACGGTGGACGAGTGGGTGGCGGCCGCGCGCAACGGCGAGCGGGTCGGGGTGGCCATGGCCCAGGTGCGGGTCAGGGGGCTCGACCAGGCGCGAGAGGTCGTGGCGGGGCTGCGGGAGCAGACCGGGGTCGTCGCGCAGGTCGCGGCCGACGCCGACCGGCTCCGCCTGCTGGACGCGGCGCCCGACTCGCTGGTCTGCCCCCTGGACGAACCCTGGGACGCCCTCGTCGAGCTGCACGGGGCCATGCGGGAACGCGGTGTCGCACCCGAGTACGAGGTCACGGCCGCCGGGCAGCTCGAGGTGCTGCGCAGGCTGCTGGACGAGCACGGGCCGACGGCGGGCGGCCGGGTCCACGTGGGCCTGGTGCTGGGTGCTCCCGGAGGGCTGGCGGGGGACGCGGAGACCCTGGTCGAGGTGCTGCGGCTGCTGCCCGAGGGCGCGTCGTTCGCCGCGGCGGGCATCGGGGCCGCGACCATCCCGGTGATGCTGGCCGCGCTGGCGGTCGGCGGGCACCTGCGGGTCGGGACGGCGGACACCACGAGCTACGCCGAGGGGCAGCCGGTCCGGGACGACGTCCAGCTGGTGGCGAGGGCCGCGGGGCTGGCGAAGATCGCTCAACGGCCGCCGCTGCCGGTGGCCGAGGTACGGGAACTACTGGGTGTGCGCGGTCCGGTACGGGTTTGACACCACTTTGGAAGCAGGTTTGTGTTGGCGGCTGAGCAGGATCTACCTCAGGATGAGTACGTGATCGAGGTGCGTCCTGGCGGACGCCGCCGTATCGACCGGGTGCTCGCCCCTGACTACGCAGAGGGCGTCGAGCAGCGCCCTCTGGCCGACGTGCGCGCGTTGCGCGACGAAGCGGCGCAAGAAGAGACCGACCTCTCCTACCTACGACGACTGCTGCACGCGCGGATCGACATCGTGCGTGCCGAGAAGCTGCGCCGGACCGACGGCGGCTCGTCGGTCGTGGACCAGCTGGCGACGATCCTCGCGTCCAACGCGGTGGGCCCGTCGACCGGTCTCGGCCGGTACCAGACGCACGAGCCGTCGCGGGCCGACGCCCACCAGCGGCACGTGGAAGCGCTGGTCTCGGACGTGGACCTGTCCGACGTCAGCACCCTGTCCGACGAGAAGCTCGACCTGACCCTCCGCACCTTCATCGGTGAGGAGGCGTCGGTGTCGCAGCGCAGGCGCCAGGTGCAGGTCGTGATGGACCAGCTCAACGCGGAGATCGCGGGCCGGTACCAGCGCGGCAGCGCCTCGGTGGACGACCTGCTCGCGGACGAGCGCAGCCGACCGAACCACCGGATCGTCAAGGACTGATCCGGGCACCACCCGACCGCCCGGCCACCACCGCGGGCACGGCGGACCTCTGCCGCTTCGACGTGCCCCACCGGGCGGGTCGGGCGGCTTTCTTCGTTCTGCACGTGCAAATGCACTAGTCGTGCGTACGCCGTGACGTCCAGTCCGGGCGTCCGGGCGCGTCCGCCCACCTCAGCCCTCAGCAGGCCAAGGCTCGCCGTTGCTCATCTCACCAAGTGGAAATTTCTTCCCAAGGGCTGAGCGGCGGACCTAGCGTGCAGGACATGGCAGGTCGCTACCGGTGGGTGGTCCTCGGCGTCGGCGCGCTCGCGCAGGGCACGAACGCGGCGGTCTTCCTCGGCCTCCCCGCGCTGACGCCGCAGCTCAGAGCCCACTTCGGCCTCACGCTGCCGCAGGTCGGCCTGCTCATCGGCGCGGTCAACCTGGGCACGATGCTCACCCTCGTCCCCTGGGGCGCCATGGCCGACCGCCGGGGCGAACGGCTGGTGATGACCATCGGCGGGATCGGCGCCGCCGCCTTCCTCGCCCTGGTCGCGACTGGGAACGCGCTGCTCGCCGGGCTGGCGCTGTTCGGTGCCGGTGTCTTCGGCGCCAGCGTGAACGCCGCCAGCGGGCGGGCCGTCATGAGCTGGTTCACCGCGGACCGCCGCGGCCTGGCCATGGGCATCCGGCAGACGGCGACGCCCGTCGGCGCGGCGCTGGCCGCCGTCGTGCTGCCGGTGATCGCCGCGAACGCCGGGGTGCCCGCCTCCTTCCTGGCGCTGAGCGCCTTCACGGCCCTGGTCGCCGCCGCCATCGCGGTGTTCATCCGGGAACCACCCGGTGCCGCCCGCGCCTCGCACAGCCAGGGCGTCGTGCTGCGCGACCCCGAGCTCATCCGGCTGAGCACCGCCAGCGGCCTGCTGGTGGTGCCCCAGTTCACCGCTGCCGCTCTCATGGTGGAGCTGCTGCACGACCACCGCGGCGTGGCGCTCGGACTCGCCTCGGGCCTGTTCGCGGCCGCCCAGGTGCTCGGCGGCGCGGGCAGGCTCGGGGCGGGCCTGTGGTCCGACGCGGTCCGCAGCAGGCTGGGCCCGCTGCGGACCGTCGCCGTGGTGGTCGCCGCCTTCTTCCTGCTCTGCGCCCTGCTGGTCGACGCCCCCGTGTGGCTGCTGGCGACCGCGCTGGTGCCCACGACCGCCCTGGCGGTGTGCTGGAACGGCCTCGCGGTGACCGCCGCCGTCGAGCTGGCGCCCGAGGGCAGCAGCGGCACCGCGCTGGGCATGCAGAACTCGGCGAACTACCTGAGCGCGTCGATCACCCCGGCACTGGCCGGGTGGGTGGTCGTCGCGCTCTCCTGGCAGGCCGCGCTGGTGCTCGCGGCCGCGGCCGCCGCTACCGCTCGCTTCCTGCTGCGGGACCTGACCGAGCGGAGCAGTACCCCGCCGCGACCAGGTAGCGGTGGTGAGCCGTCGGCGCACCCGTCGCCACGTCCCTGAGCAGCGCGTCGAGCACCCAGCCCGACCCGGCCGCCACGTCCGACTCACCCGTGCCGACGAACTCCTCGACCTGGGCGGGGTCGGTGATCCTGACCAGCTCGAAGTCCACCACCGTCGCCGCGTCCACCGGCACACCGGTCACCGGGTCCGGCGTCGCACCGTCCACCCAGTGGTACCCGGCGTCGCTCTGCACCCGCACCACCCCGGTGTCACCGCGGACGGTCCCGTCCGCCGCGCACACGACCGAGCTGTCCGCCCCCAGCAGCGCGTAGATGGTCCGATCATCGGCTCCCACCAGCCGGAAGTGCTCGTCCACACCCCCGGAACCCCCGTCGACACCGCCGCTCAGCACCCGAAGGCCGATCGCGAACGGACTGGAGCCCTGCCAGTGCCCCACCGGCCGGACCTCCTCGCAGCACGGCACCGGCAGACCCTGCCGCCCCTCGTAGACGTCCGCCACGGTCGTGCCGCTCTCGACGTCGCGGGCGAGCACCGGGATCACCTGCGCGTGCGCGAACCACTCACCCGACGCCCGCGCCACACCCACACCGCCCAGGACGGCCCCCACCGCGAGCACCCCGGCCAAGAACTTCCTCAAGACGACCCCCTCCGTCGTGGAAAAGCAGACAGGAGGAGTTGTACCGGGCACCACCGACAATTCCCCGGCGCGCCCGCAAAAGCCCAGCTCACGCCACAAGTGACTGAGGTGTTCACGGGTGGTCGGCCCACCCGAGCACCGCGAACGGCACGCCGTCGAGGTAGGCGCGGATACCGGCCAGCGGATAGGGGATCACCCCGTCGGGCAACGCGTCCCGGTCGAACCACTCGACCGCCGAGCACTTCCCCGGCTCCCGGTTGACCGGCTCGCCGACCCACCGCCGAGCCTCGAAGAACAGACCCAGCCGCGGCACGGGTCCCGAGCCAGCCACGTGCAAGGTGTGCACGTGGCGCAGGTCCGGCAGGCCGACGACCACCCCGACCTCCTCCTCGGCCTCCCGCGCCGCCGCGGCGAGCACCGACTCACCCGCGTCGAGCTTGCCCGACGGCAGGTGCCACATCCCGCCGCCGTAGCGGCCGCGCCGCCGGATGAGCAGCAACCGGTCGCCTCGGACGAGCAGCACGTGCACGTCGACGACCGTCCTGCATCCGGGGTCGTCCTCGCGGATCCCGGTCACCACCCGCCGACGGGCCGACCGCTAGCGACCCAGGTTCCGGGCCGCCTCGCGGCCGAGTGCCGGGGTGTCCGGGGGGATCGAGTCCGGGTCGATGGAGCCCTGGACGACGCGGTCGTCGACGCCGAGCAGCAGGTCGGCGTCGACCGGCACCGAGCGCTTGACCAGCGCCAGCGCGATGGTCCCCAGCTCGTGGTGCAGCGCAACGCTGCCGACCCGGCCGACCACCCGCTCACCCAGCACCACCGGGTCACCGGTCTCGGGTTGGACCTCGCGGGAGCCGTCCAGGTGCAGGAGGAGCATCCGGCGCGGGGGGCGGCCGACGTTGTGCACCTTCGAGACGGTCTCCTGGCCCCGGTAGCACCCCTTGTCCAGGTGCACCGCCGACCCGATCCAGTTCACCTCGTGCGGGATGGTCTTCTCGTCGGTGTCGATCCCGAGCCGGGGGCGCAGGGACTCGACGCGCAGCGCCTCGAACGCCCACGTGCCCGCGGGTCGGGCGCCCGCGTCGGTGAGGCGTCGCCACCAGGTGAGCAGGTCGGCGCGGGGGACGAGCAGGTCGACGGCGTCGTGGCCGGGCCAGGTCATGCGGCGGGCGAAGCCGCCGCTGGGCAGGCCGAGGGCTCCGTCGGGTTTGCCGGGGACCGGGAGGTCGAGCTTCGCGAGCAGGTCGGCGACCTCCGGCCCGACCAGGGACAGCACGGCGAGCTCGGCGGTGGCGTCGCGCGGGTCGACCTTGGACCAGAAGCGCATCGAGTCGAGGTACTTGAGCAGCGGCTCGGTGGTCCTGGCCTCCATGTCGAGGTACACGGTGCCGTCCACGTTCGCGACGACCGCGTGGTGCTCGACCCGGCCCTGGACGTCGAGCACCAGGGCCTCGGTGCCGCGGCCCTCGGCGAGAGCGGTGAAGTGCTGGCTGGTCAGCGAGTGCAGCCAGGTCAGCCGGTCCTCACCGGGCACGGCGATGACACCGCGGTGCGAGCGGTCGAAGACGGCGACGGACCGGGCGGCCGACCGCTGTTCGGCGAACGGGTCCCCGAAGTGCCACGGCACCCCCTGGTCGGGGAGGCCGTCGAACGGTGCGATGGCACCCGGCACGGCGAGCAGCGGTGAGGTCACGCGGTCTCCTGTTCCAGGCAGTCCCGACAGGTGCCGGAAAGCGCGAGGTGGCTTGCATCCAGTTCGAACCCGTAGGAGTCCCCGAGTGTTCCGGCGAGGCTGTCCAGGATCTCGCACGGGATCTCGTCGGTCCGCCCGCAGCGGTGGCAGACCAGGTGCACGTGCTCGTGGTCGTCCGCCGAGTAGGTCGGGGCACCGTGCCCGAGGTGGGTGTGCCGGACGAGGCCGAGCTTGTCCAGCAGGTCGAGCGTCCGGTAGACGGTCGTGATGTTCACGGTCGACGCCGTGGCCTGGACGCGCTGGCAGATCTGCTCGGGGGTGGCGTGCTCCAGCTCGCGCACGGCGTCGAGCACGAGCTGTCGCTGGGGGGTCATGCGCATGCCGCGCTCGTGCAGCGTCTTGCGCAGAGCTTTGCGGCTGCTTGCGGTCTCCACGATGGTGATGGTAGGCCGTGAGTAGGCTGCCCCGTATGCGCGTGCTGGCTCTTCTCGACGGAACCCTGGCCGACCCGGACGCCCCGCTGCTGCGGGTGGACGACCTCGGATTGATGCGCGGTGACGGCATCTTCGAGACAGTCCTGGTCGTGAACGGCAAGCCACGGGAGTTGGACCCCCACCTCGACCGGCTGGCCCGGTCCGCCGAGATGCTCGACCTCCCGGAACCCGACCGGGCGTCGTTCGAGCGGGCGCTCACCCTCGTGCTGGACAACTGGTCCGGCGGCACCGAGATGGCGCTGAAGCTCGTCTACACGCGCGGCGTGGAAGGCGGTGACGGCACGCCCACCGGCTTCGCGCTGGGGCTGCCGATCGGCGCCAAGGTGCTGACCCAGCGGGAGGCGGGCCTGTCCGCCATCACGCTGGACCGCGGCATCGAGCCCGGCCTCGCCGAGCGCGCCCCGTGGCTGCTGCTGGGCGCCAAGACCCTGTCGTACGCGGTCAACATGGCCGCGCTGCGCGAGGCCGAGCGCCGGGGCGCCGAGGAGGTCGTGTTCACCACGTCCGACGGCAGCGTCCTGGAGGGGCCGACGTCGACCCTGGTCACGGTCAACGGCCGCACCCTCACCACCCCGCCCGCGACCCTCGGCATCCTGCCCGGCACCACGCAGGCCGCCCTGTTCCGCGCGGCCGAGCGCGAGGGCTGGACCGTGGTGGTCGAGCCGATCGCCGTCGTCGACCTGCACTCCGCCGCGGGCGTCTTCCTGGTGTCCAGCGTCCGCAAGATCACCCGCGTGCACACGCTGGACGGCAAGCCGCTCGCCGACTCCTCGGCGATCCACGCGGAGCTCGCCGACCTCTACGAGTCCGAGTACTAGTGCCGTATCAGGCAACGTTCGCCATGTTGACGACCTCGCGTAGCCGCCGATCCTGAGCGTGCTTGTTTCGCCAGATGATGTAGCGGCGGATCATGCTGCCCT
Source organism: Umezawaea tangerina (assembly GCF_003002815.1). GTDB lineage: Bacteria > Actinomycetota > Actinomycetes > Mycobacteriales > Pseudonocardiaceae > Umezawaea > Umezawaea tangerina. Next base: position 164,003 of record NZ_PVTF01000020.1, read on the forward strand.
GCTGCTTGTGGTCGAGGTGGTCGGTGCCGTCGAGGGTGAAGTACCGCAGAGCGGTGAACTGGGCCTCGATACGGTTGAGCCACGACGAGTTCGTCGGGGTGTAGGCGATCTCGACGTTGTTGGCCTCGGCCCAGTCGGCGACCCGACGACACCGTCTGGTGCTCAGGTGCGGGGCGTAGTTGTCGCACACGATCGCCAACCGCACCGTCGGCGGATACAGCGTGCGCAGATAACGACAGAACTCCAGGAACCTGGTC
>NZ_PVTF01000021.1 GCF_003002815.1 Umezawaea tangerina
GTGTGCGGATCGGATGCGTCAGACACATCCACTTCGCCCAGAGGTCCTCGCTTGTTCAACTCGACACGCCGTTCACAACCTCACTAGTCACAACACCTAGCCGTCCAGCTCCCCGCGCATGCACCGCCGCGCGTCGTGGATCCGCGACTTCACCGTGCTCACCGGCACCCCGAGCACGTCCGCGATCTCCCCGTAGCCCAGCTTGCACACGTCCCGGTACACCAGCGCCTCCGCCAACCGCGGCTGCCGCACGTGCAAGCGCTCCAACGCGCTCAGCAGGTCCAGCCGCGACCCCGCCACCACGCTCGTCCGCCGCGGGTCCACCAGGTCGCCCGGCACCGCGCCCGCGACCCCGCCCCGGTGCACCACCCGGAACCGCTGCCGGGCCACGTTCACCACGACGACGTACATCCACCCCCGGAACGACTCGCCGGACGGCCGCGCGGACAACGTCTCCGAGATCCGCAGCAACGCCTCCTGCGCGGCGTCCTCCACGTCCTCGGGCACCTCCAGGAACCGGGCGCACGTCCGCAGCACCACCGGTCGGACGCGGTCCAGCAGGGCGTTCATCGCCGCCGCGTCCCCACCCGCGGCGGCCGCCACCAGCGCGTCGAGCCCGGTCACGCCACCGCCTCCCGGTCAGTACACATCGGACCCCGCGAACTCGGTCACCTCGAGCCGACCGTGGTCGCACACATTGACCCGCAGCGGCAGGTCCACCGCCCCCGCGTCACCCGGCGGCACCACCCTCAGCGCCCCGGTCGGCGGCTGGCACGGCCCCTGCGTCGGCTCGTCACCGGTCGGCACGACCGTGTACGACACCCGCGCGTACGCCTGGCCGCCGGGTGCGAGCACGATCGTGTCCACAGCGGACCAGACCGTGTTGTGCTGGACGCTGCGCATCGACTGGCCAGCGGCGTCCAGCAGCGAGTAGGTGCCGAACCCCAGCACCGAGCACGGCACACCGCCCGCGTTCGTCAGCACCACCAGGAAACCCCGGTGTCCCGCCGCGTCGAACCGGCTCGCGGGCGCGTCGATCCGCCCGCTCAGCCCCTGCGCCCGGCACGGCTGGACCACGGCGGTCGGCGGCGGGGCGGCACTCGTGACCGAGGGCACGGGCACGTCCGGCACCGTGCCGACCGGGGAGGAGGGCGTGGGCGGCACCGAGGACGTGGACGACGGGACGGGTGAGGACGAGTCGACCGCGACCGGGCTGGTCGTGAGGGCGGGCAGCGGTGACGGGTCGCCCGCCAGCACGGTCGAGGTGCGCGCGGCCGGTGCCGACACCACGGCGACCACTGCGAGAAGCGCGACCGGCACGATCCCGGACAGGACCAGCGCCGTCCGCCGTGGAATTCCCGACATCGCGTCCCGCCCTCCTGTTCCCCGGTGTTCCCGATCGACCCTAGTGGCATTTCGGCATTCGGGTGAAACGGCGAATTCGGTAGCCGTCGTCCGGTGCTGCGATGCTGAGCGCATGAGGACCGCGCCGCCGATCGTGAACGACCGCTTCCACCTGGAGGCGCTCCTCGGCGTCGGCGGGTTCGCCTCGGTCTGGTCGGCGCACGACACCGTCCTGGACGAGACGGTCGCGGTCAAGGTGCTCGCCGACAACTGGACCGCCGTGCCGGACGTCCGGGAGCGGTTCCTCGACGAGGTGCGGGTGCTGCGCCGGGTGTCGTCGCCGCACGTCGTGCGCGTCTACGACCTCGCGCTGGCCGCCGACGGCAGGCCGTACTTCGCGATGGAGCTGGCCGACCGGGGCACGCTGGAGGAGCGCACCGCGGCCGCGCCGATGGACCTGCCCGCCGCGCTGGACGTGCTGGACCAGGTCTGCGCCGGGGTGTCCGCGCTGCACCGCGCGGGCGTCGTGCACCGCGACCTCAAGCCGTCGAACATCCTGCTCCGCCGGGACCCCGACACCGGGCGGGACGTGGCCGTCGTGGCCGACCTCGGGCTGTCGAAGTCGCTGGCCGACGGCTCCGGCTTCACGATGGCCGCGGGCTCGTCCGGCTACACCGCCCCCGAGCAGCGCGGACCCGGCGCGGTGGTGGAACGGCGGACCGACGTCTACGCGCTCGGCGCGCTCACCTACCGGGTGCTGACCGGCGCGAACCCGCCCGAGGACGGACCGCGCGACCGGATTCTGCGCACCCTGCCGCGAGGGATCGCCGCCGTCGTCGGCCGCGCGATGGCCCCGCTGCCCGCTGACCGGTGGGCCTCGGCGGACGCGTACGCCGCCGCGCTCCGGCACGCCGCGGGCGACCGCCGCGGCCTCCGGTGGTTCCGCGCCGCCGCTGTGCTGGTCGTGCCCGTCGCGCTCGTGCTGGGCCTGGCCTGCGCCGACGGGCCGCCGGGCAGCGCCGAGACGACCGTGGCCGCCCCGGACGGCGGCCTGCGGGTGACCGTGCCCGTGACGTGGGCGCGCCAGGTCAGGCTGGGCGGCTGGACCCCCGGCGCGGACGACCGGCAGCCCGCGATCGAGGCGGCGCCCGATCTCGGCCGCTTCCACGACCTCGCGGCGGACGCGCCGGGGGTGTTCGTCGGCCGGATCCGCGCGCGGGACGCGGCGGCGTGGGCGGGGGAGCGGACGCACGAGGGGTGCGGGGCCGCCGAGGAGTCGCGGTTCGACTCCCCGCGCTGGTCGGGAGTGGTGCGCCGGTGGGAGCGGTGCCCCGGCCGCAGCGTCGACGAGGCCGTGCTGACCGGTACCGGGGCCGACCCGGTGGTGCTCGTCGTGCAGGTCCGCGGTGGCGGTGGCGCGGCCGTGCGATGGCTGCTCGACGGCGTCCGAGCGGGCTGAACGCCATTTCCGACCGCTTTCGGCGGCGGAAGTTGGTGGGGTGTGACAAGCCTCAAGAAAGGTGTGTGGCGAATAGTCGTCGGGCATATCCCTGGTGAAAGCGCTCGTCCACGTACAAAGCGTCAGGAGAATGCCATGAGCAATCGCGTCAGCGCCGGAGTCGTCCTCGCGGTCGCGTCCACGGCCGTCTTCACGGGAGTCGCCAGCGCCATGCCCAGTGACATCGCGGCCTGCGGCGCTACCGACGTCGACGTGTCCGTCGCCAAGAGCCCTGAGCACGCGGCGGGCCACTCCGCCTTCGTCCTGCGCTACGCGGCCGCCTCGGACACGACGGACTGCACGCTCGCGGGTGTGCCGACCGACACCGTCTTCTTCGGACCCGACGGCGACACCGCGCCCGGCGTCTGGACCACGCCGCAGCCGGGCGCGACCGCTACAGCGGTGACCATCACGCCTGGTCACGCCGGGATCTCCTACCTGGTCGAACGCACCGACGAGCAGGCCGACCCGGTCTCCGCGCTCGCGTTCCGACTGCCTTCGACGGGCGCGGACACCTCCGTGCGGGTCCAGTGGCCCGCCGAGCCCGTCACCGGTGCCGAGCTCCAGCTGAGCCCGGTCACCGCCGAGAACTGACGCCCGTCAGCACCATCCAGGAGGTTCAACCGTGAACACCACCGGCAAGACGTCACTCGCGGTCGCGGCCGCCTCGGTCGCCCTGCTCAGCGCGTGCGCGGGGCAGAGCGGCACCGCGGCCCCCAGCGCCCCGGCGTCCGCCGCGGTCCGCTCGCTGTCCCCGTCCGCCTCGTCCTCGGCCCCCAGTGTCGCCCCGTCCACGCCCGCCGCGCCGCAGGCCGCGTCCGGCCCGGTCGGGTGCAAGTCGGCGGACCTCGGTGTCGCCCTGAACCCCGACCAGGGCGGGGGAGGCATGAACAAGACCCGGTTCACGCTGGCGTTCACGAACAAGGGCACGGTCGAGTGCACGCTCCAGGGCTCGCCCGGCGTCTCGTTCGTGACCGGTGACAACGGTGCCCAGGTCGGCGCCCCGGCGACCAGGGAGGCCGACGGCGGGCCCGTCGTGCCGCTGGCGCCCGGCGCGACGGCCACCAGCACCCTGTCGATCACCAACGCCGGTGTGTTCGACCCGGCCGAGTGCAAGCCCGCGGACGTGCGGGGCCTGCGCGTCTACCCGCCGGGCGAGACCGCGGCCGTGTTCGTGCCGCACGACCAGCAGACGTGTTCCGGCGCGGACAAGTCCACGATGGTGGTTGGCCAGGTCACGGGCTGAGCCCCGGTGGGCGCTGTCCGGGTTGTCGGACGGCGCTCACCGCTCCGCGTGGCGCTCCCGGTGGGAGGCGGGTGCCAGGATCGAGGAGCCGAGCAGCGCCAGCTTCTCCTCGGCGTCCGAGCCGGCGTCGGGGTGGTAGACGACGAGCATGATGCCCTCGGTGCCGCTGACCAGCAGCTTCTCCCGGTTCAGCCGCAACTCGCCCACCTGCGGGTGCTGGAAGGGCACCACGGCGCCCGCCCGGTGGCGCACGTCGTGGCGGGCCCACAGCCGTCGGAAGAGCGGGCTGACCAGGGACAGCTCGCCGACCAGCTCGATGAAGCGCGGGTTGTCGGTGTCGGTGCCGACCGCTTCGCGGAAGCCCGCGACCAGCGCGGCGGCGGCCCGCTCCGTCTGCGGGAACATGGCCTGCTCGGCCGGGTCGAGGAACACGTCCCGCAGCCGGTTGCCGCCGACCACCAGCCGTGGTGAGAGAGCGGTGGCCAACGGGTTGGCGGCCAGGACGTCGAGGTAGCGCCCCTCGACGAACGCGGGCAGCGGGAGCATCGCGACGAGCTTGGCCGTGCCCGGCGGGACGACCTCCTTCTGCGGCCGCCGCACGCGCCGGGGCTTGTCGGCGGCAAGGCTCAGCAGGTACGCCTTGCTGTCCTCGTCCAGGCGCAGCACGCGGGCCAGCGACTCGAGGACCTGCACCGACGGCTTGCGGTCGCGACCGCGTTCCAGCCGCAGGTAGTAGTCGGCGCTGATGCCCGCCAGCATCGCCACCTCCTCGCGGCGCAGCCCCTTCACCCGCCGCACGCCCAGCGCGGGGATGCCCGCCTCCTCGGGCGTGACGAGCTCGCGGCGGGCGCGCAGGAACGCGCCCAGCAGGTTCGGCTCCTCGGTCATGCCGTCAACGGTAGGCGCGGGGACGCGCCCGTGCCTGGCCCTGCCACACCCCTGGCTCGCCGGGGTACTGGTTCGGTCCGCCGGTCCGCCGGATCGTGGTCGTCAGCACTCCAGCCCATCCCACCGAACAACCGGGGCGACCACCATGACCACCACCCAGCAGCGCGTCCTCGTGACCGGAGGGTCCGGTTTCATCGCCGGGCACTGCGTCCTGCAGCTCCTCGACCAGGGCTACCTCGTGCGCACGACCGTGCGGTCGTTGACGAGGGAGGATGCCGTACGCGCCGTGCTCACCGACGCGGGAATGGTCCACGGCGACGCGCTGAGCTTCGTCGCCGCGGACCTGACGAGCGACGACGGGTGGGCCGATGCCGTGAGCGGCTGCGACTTCGTGCTGCACGTGGCCTCCCCGGTCCACATCGGACACGTGCAGGACGAGGACGACGTCATCGTCCCGGCCCGCGACGGCGCCCTGCGCGTGCTGCGTGCGGCCCGTGACGCGGGGGTGAAGAGGGTCGTGCTCACGTCGGCGTTCCACGCCGTCGGCTTCGGCCACCCGCACACCGACCACACGTTCACCGAGGACGACTGGTCCGTCCTCGACGGACCGGGCGTTGACGCCTACGGCCGGAGCAAGATCCTCGCCGAGCGCGCCGCGTGGGACTTCGTGGCCGCCGAGGGCGGGTCGCTGGAGCTCGTCACGATGCTGCCCGTGGCGGTGATGGGTCCGGTGATGGGCAAGGAGATCTCCGGCGCGAACCACCTCATCCAGCGCAGTCTCGACGGGGCGATGCCGGGTTATCCGAACGTGTGGATCCCGATCGTGGACGTGCGGGACGTGGCGAGCGCGCACATCCTCGCCATGACCGCCAGCGGTGCCGCGGGTCAGCGGTTCCTCGTCTCCAGCGGACCCGTGGTCGCGCTCAAGGAGATCGGGGCCATCCTCAAGGAGCACTTCGGCGACGCCGCGAAGCGGGTGCCGAGCCGGTCGATCCCCAACGTGGTGGTGCGGCTCGCCTCCTTGTTCGGCAAGGAGTTCCGCTCGATCGTGCCCGACCTGGACCACGTGAAGAAGGTCTCGAACGAGAAGGCGCGCCGCGTGCTGCGGTGGGAGCCGCGCGAGTCCGAGGACGCCATCGTCGCCAGTGCCGAGAGCCTGATCCGCAAGTCGCTCGTCAAGGCCTGAACGGCCGGGCGCCGAGACCCGCACGCTCACGACGACCGTTGGCGGACCCGAACCGGCCGCGCGGCGGTGCTGGGCGCTGTTCCGGCGGCGTGAAGGTAGGTCTGGGATTCCTAGGGAGGCGAAGACGACCGAACTCCGCCGAAGTGCCCGTAGACCTGGTCCCACAGCCGAAGACACGGACCAGGAGCCCCGCCATGACCGAGTGGAACGCCAGCCGGATCCCCGACCAGGGCGGCCGGGTCGCCGTCGTGACGGGTGCGAACTCGGGGCTGGGCCTGGTGACCGCCACCGAGCTGGCCCGGCACGGGGCACGGGTCGTGCTCGCCGTGCGCGACACCGCGGCGGGGGAGCGGGCCGCGGCGTCGATCCGCGGCTCCGTCCCCGGTGCCGATCTCGACGTGCGGGAGCTGGACCTCGCCTCGCTCTCGTCGGTCCGGACGTTCGCCAAGGAGCTGACCACCGACTTCCCGGTGGTCGACCTGCTGGTCAACAACGCCGGGGTGGTCCACCTGGGACCCGCCCGCACGACCTCCGACGGGTTCGAGCTCCACCTCGGCACCAACATGCTCGGCCACTTCGCCCTCACCGGGCTGGTGCTCGACGCGCTGGAGCGCGCGGAGGCGGCCAGGGTGGTCGCGCTCAGCTCGATCACCCACAAGAACGCCCACCTCGACTTCGACGACCTGATGTCCAGGCACGACTACGACGCCGGCCGAGCCTACGGCCGCTCCAAGCTCGCCACCACCGCCTTCGGCCTCGAGCTGGACCGCCGCCTGCGCGCCGCGGGCTCACCCGTCGTCGGCGTCCTCGCGCACCCAGGCCTGTCCAACACGAACCTCACCCCGCGGGCGTGGCAGGACAACGGCGCGGTCGGCAGGGCACTGGGGCGGGCCTTCCTCCTGCTGACCCAGCCGGTCGAGCGCGGGGCGCTGCCGCAGTTGCACGCCGCGACCGCGCCGGGTGTCCGGGGCGGTCAGTTCTTCGGGCCCGCGAACCTGCGGGAGACGCGCGGCCCGGTCACCGAGGTCCGGCCCAGCGCCGAGGCGGCCGACCCCGCGGTCGGGCGACGGCTGTGGAGCGCCGCCGAGCGCCTGACCGACGTCGCCTACCTCTGACGCCGGGCGGTCACGGACCGAAGGCGCGGCGGACGGCGGCGGCGAGGCTCGCGCGGCGGCGGTCGTGGTCGGCCTCGGCGTCCGCGGTGGTGGCGGTGTAGGTGAGGCTGCTGGGGGACCAGGTCATGGCCAGCGAGATGACCATGGAGTGCACGTCGGCCGGGGGCAGCGACGGGTCGACGTGGCCCGCCCGCTGCGCGCGGGCGATCGCGTCGGTCTTGGGCGTCTCGTCGGCCTCGGTGAACAGGTGGCCCTCGGGCGTGCGCTCCAGCCGTGCCCAGGTGGCCAGCCGCACGAGTCGCGGGCGGTCGAGGTAGGCGTCGTAGAGGCGGACTGCGTAGCCGGGCAGGTCCTCGGCGGTCAGGGGAGCGGCGTCGAGGATCCCGCTGACCTGGTCGTGCAGGACCGCGTCGAACAGGGCCTCCTTGCTGCCGTAGTAGGCGTAGAGCTGGGCCTTGCTCACCTTCGCCTCGGCCGAGATCCGGTCGACGCGCCCGCCCGCGATGCCGTGCTCGGCGAACTCGACGGCGCCCGCGTCCAGGAGCCGTCGCCTGCTGGCCTGTGCCTTGTCCACCGGTCCAGTCTAAACGAACTGGTTCGTTTGCATACCTCGCCCGACCGGGTTACGGTCGAAGAGGAGAACGAACCAGTTCGTTCCGCTACCGAGGAGAGCACATGAGCACGCCTTTGACCCTCGACGCCGGTGCCCGGCCGACACCCGCGTTCCTGGACGGCCCGACCAAGGGGCTGCTGATCGACGGCGCTTGGACGGCCGCGCGCTCGGGCGTCGCGTTCGACACCCGCGACCCCGCGACGGGGGAGGTCCTGGCCTCGGTCTCCGCCGCCGGGGCGGAGGACGTGGACCTCGCGGTGGCCGCCGCCCGCCGTGCCTTCGAGGACCCCTCGTGGGCCGACATCACCCCGTACCGGCGCAGCCGGATCCTGCTGCAGATCGCCGACGTGCTCGAGGCGCACACCGAGGAGCTGGCGGTCCTCGACTCGCTGGACATGGGCGGTCCGCTGTGGATGACCCGCTGGCTGGTGGAGCACTCGGTGGAGGTCTTCCACCACTACGCGGGCTGGCCCACCAAGATCTACGGCCAGACCGCTCCCTCGGCCCCGTCGGTGTTCAGCTACACCCTGCGCCAGCCGCTGGGCGTGGTCGGCGCCATCACCGCGTGGAACGGCCCGGTCCTGCAGCTGGCCTGGAAGCTCGGGCCCGCGCTCGCGACCGGCAACACCGTGGTCGCCAAGCCAGCCGCGTGGTCGCCGCTGACCGCGCTGCGCATCGGCGAGCTGCTGCTGGAGACCGACCTGCCCCGCGGCGTGGTCAACATCGTCACCGGTGACGGCACGACCGGCGAGGCCATCACGAACCACCCGGACGTGGACAAGATCTCGTTCACCGGGTCGCTCGCGGTGGGCAAGCGCATCCTCGAGGTCTCCAGCAAGGACCTCAAGCGGGTGACCCTGGAGCTGGGCGGCAAGTCACCGACGATCGTGTTCGACGACGCCGACCTGGAGGCCGCGGCCAGGGGCGCGGTCGCCGGGTTCGCCCAGGGCAGCGGCGAGGGCTGCGTGGCGGGCACGCGGATCTTCGTCCAGGAGTCCGTCCGCGAGCGGTTCCGCGAGCTGCTGGTCCGCGAGATGGCGGCGTACGCGCTCGGCGACCCGTTCCACCCCGACACCCGGATGGGTCCGCTGGCCTCTCCCCAGCACTTCGCCCGCGTGTCGTCCTACCTGGACGTCGCCCGCGCGGAAGGCGGTGTCCTGACCACGGCGGGCGAGCTGGGCCACGGCCTGTACATGCCGCCGACGCTCGTCGAGAACGTCGGCGCCGACGCCCGTGTGGTCCGCGAGGAGATCTTCGGCCCGGTCGCGGCGCTGATGACGTTCACCGACACCGAGGACGCCGTCGCGCAGGGCAACGACACCATCTACGGCCTCTCCGCCTCCGTGTGGACCACGAACCTCGAACGCGCCCACCGGGTCGCGAGTGGACTGCGGGTCGGGACGGTCTGGGTCAACGCCTACGCCGACATGACCGCGGGCAGCGTGCCCTTCGGCGGATTCAAGCAGTCCGGCATCGGCCGCGAGCACGGCATCGAGGTCCTCGACGCCTACACCGAGACCAAGACCGTCACCGTCCACCTCTGACCGCCGGTCCCGCCTCACCCCGCCGCGGTGGGCACGATCGTGGCGAGCAGGGACAGCGCGGTCGTGGTCAACGTCGGCAGGTCGGCGTCGTCGTCACCGTCGAGCCACTGCCGGTAGGCCGTGCGGAACACGTCGATCCCCACGCGCGCCGCGAGGTCCGCGACGTCGGGGTCGACCCCGTTGCGCTGGAGCGCGTCGCTGATCCCGTCGGCGATCCGCCGCTGCTTGATCAGGTCGCGTTCCAGCAGGCCGGGGTGGGACGCGATCATCGCGTCCCGGCGGTGCTGGGACTCCCGCGAGCCCAGGCGCTCCCAGTCGAACCCCGCCAGTGCCAGGGTCACCACCCGGAGCGGCTCCGCGACGTCGGTCGTCCGCAGGACCCCCTCGACGAGGGCGTCGTGGAGCACCTCCTGGTCGGCGAAGAGCACTTCCTCCTTGTCGGAGAAGTACCGGAAGAAGGTCCGGGTCGTGACGCGGGCGCGCTCCGCGATCTGGACGGCGGTCGTGCCCTCGAAACCCTGCTCCGCGAACAGTTCCATGGCGGCCTGCTTCAGCCGCTCCTCGCTGCCCTGCTCCCACCGTGGCATGGGGTGATGGTAACGCCCGTGATGACATGCCGGGACAACGTGGAGCCGCTGCTCAGGGCGCGGTGAGCGTCACGTCGACGCCCGGACGAGCCTTCCCGGTACGCCTCGTCGGGTCTCTCGCCACGTGTTCGATGTCACGACAAGACATCAACCTCGAGGTGATGTCACTTCGCGACATCGGTGCTACGGTGATGTCGCGCCGCGACAACAGCTACGAGTGAGGGGCCGTCATGGACGACAGCGCCGGCAGTGGCCGGGTTCCGCCGAGCGGGGGAGACCCGGCCCTGCTGCGGCAGAAGTACCGGCAGGAGCGGGACAAGCGGCTGCGGCCGGACGGGAACGCGCAGTACCTGGACGTCACCGGCGACTACGCCGACTTCGCGGACGACCCGTACCTGGAGGCGAGCCCCGGCGGTCGGCCGCGGCGGGCACGGGTGGCCGATGTGGACGCGCTCGTCCTCGGCGGGGGCTGGTCCGGACTGCAGATGGCGGTGCGGCTGGACGAGGCGGGGGCCACCGACTTCCTGATCGTCGACCAGGCGGGCGACTTCGGCGGTGTCTGGTACTGGAACCGGTATCCGGGCGTGCGCTGCGACATCGAGTCCTACATCTACATGCCGCTGCTCGAAGAGGTCGGGACCGTGCCGACGGAGAAGTACGCGGGCGGCCCGGAGATGCTGGCGCACGCCCGTGCGGTGGGACGCCACTACGACCTCTACTCGCGGGCACTGCTCGGCACGACGGTCACCTCGGTCGCCTGGAACGAGGAGCGGTCGAGGTGGGCGGTCGCCACGAACCGGGGCGACCTGCTCCACGCGCGGTTCGTGACGGTGGGGACCGGCCCGTTGAACAGGCCCAAGCTCCCCGGCATCAAGGGGATCGAGAGCTTCCGCGGGAAGGCCTTCCACTCCAGCCGGTGGGACTACGGCGTCACCGGCGGCGACTGGAGCGGCGGCCTGGACAAGCTGGCGGACCAGCGCGTCGCGCTGATCGGCACCGGCGCGAGCAGCGTCCAGATCCTCCCGCACCTGGCCGCGAGCGCGCGGCACGTGCACCTGTTCCAGCGCACTCCGGCGACGGTCAACGCCCGTGACAACAGGCCGACCGACGTGGAGTGGTTCCGCGGCCTGGAGCCGGGGTGGCAGCGCAGGCGCATGGACAACTACGTGGAGGTCATGGCCGGGCGGCCGGTGGAGGTGGACCTCGTCGACGACGCGGGCACCGAGATGGGCAAGCGGGTGGCTGCGGTGGCCAGGAGCGGCCCCGGCGGAGCGCCGGACCCCGCCGCGGTGCTGGCGGTCGACCTCGGCAAGATGGAGGAGATCCGCGCGCGGGTGGCCGGGACCGTGCGGGACGAGGCCACGGCGCGGTCGTTGCGGCCCTGGTACGGCTACTTCTGCAAGCGGCCGCTGTTCAGCGACGACTACCTCCCGGCGTTCAACAGCGCCAACGTCACCCTCGTCGACACCGACGGCCGCGGCGTCGACCACGTCACCGAGCGGGGGATCGTCTTCGACGGGGTCGAGTACGAGGTCGACCTCATCGTCTACTCCACCGGGTTCGACGCGGTCGCCTACACCGACAAGTCCGGCGGCTACCGGCTCACCGGGCGGGGCGGGGTGACGCTGGGCGAGCACTGGCGCGACGGGATGCGCAGCCTGCACGGCATGATGACCAGCCGGTTCCCGAACCTGTTCATCATCGGCGGCGTCGAGCAGGCCGCCATCTCGATGAACTTCCCGCACGTCGCCTCGCGCCAGGCCGAGCACGTCGCGGCGTTGGTCGCGCGCCTGCTGCGGGAGGGGGTCGCGGTCGCCGAGCCCACCGCGGAGGCCGAGCGGCGGTGGGCCGACGAGCTCGCCCGCGTCCACGTCGACCTCTCCCGCTACGAGGCGGAGTGCACTCCGAGCTACTACAACAACGAAGGCGCCCTGGACGACCGGAAGCCGACGGTCGCGGGCGGCCAGCACGGCGGCGGCCCCATCGGCTACCTCGCCGCCCTCCAGGAGTGGACCGCCGCCGGCGCGGACCGCGACCTCAGCACCACGACGGCGTGACCCGCCCCTTTTCCCCGTCCTCGAACGACAACCGACCGAAGGAACGCGACATGACGACCTTGACCCTCCAGGACCGCTACGAGATCACCGAGACCCTTTCCCTGCTGGGGCACGTCATCGACAGCGGCAGGCTCGACCGGCTCGAGGAGGCCTTCACGCCGGACGCCGTCTACGACCTCTCCGCCGCGGGCGTGGGCGCGGTCGAGGGGATCGACGCGATCCGCGCCGCCGCCCTGCGGATCGGCGCGCACGGCCCCGTCGCCCACCACCTGACCAACGTCGTCATCACCGCCGAGGACGACGACACGGCGACCGTCCTGTCCAAGGGCCTCATCCTCATGCCCGACGCAACGGTGCAAAGCCTGGTGCACCACGACGTCGTCCGACGCCACGGCGGCGGGTGGCGCGTCGCCCGGCGCGTCATCGAGCCGCAGCGCACCCCGATGAGCGGGAACTTCCCCGCCGCCGAAGTCCCGGTCGCGCACTAGTGCGCCGCGGCGAGTGAAGAGGAGGACATCGTGAAGGCGATCCGGTTCGACCGCTTCGGCCCACCCGAGGTGCTCGCCCTGGTCGACGTCGACGAGCCGCACCCGCGACCCGGCCAGGTGCGCGTCGGGGTGCGCGCCGCGGGCGTCAACGGCCTCGACTGGAAGATCCGCGCGGGGCTCATGCGGGACTTCTTCCCGGTGGAACTGCCCAGTGGCACCGGTTCGGACGCCGCGGGGGTCGTCGACGAGGTCGGCGACGGCGTGACCGACGTCCGGGTCGGCGACCGCGTGTTCGGCGTCGGTACCAACGCGTTGGCCGAGCACGCGGTCCTCGACGCCTGGGCGCTCATGCCGGACGGGCTGTCGTTCGAGGAGGCCGCCGGCTACCCGATCCCGGTCGAGACGGCACTGCGCGTCCTCGGCCTGGTCGACCTCCGGCCGGGCCGGACCCTGCTCGTCAGCGGTGCCTCCGGTGGGGTGGGCACCGCCGTGGTGCAGATCGCGCGGGACCGGGGCATCACCGTCATCGGCACCGCGAGCGCCGCCAACGAGTCCTACCTGCGCAAGCTGGGCGCCGTTCCCACGACCTACGGCGACGGGCTGGTCGACCGGGTCCGCGCACTGGCCCCGGACGGCGTCGACGCGGCACTCGACATCTCCGGTTCGGGCGTCGTCGCCGACTGCGTGGCGCTCACCGGCGACCCGGCGAAGGTGGTCTCCATCGCGGACTTCACCGCTCCGCAGCACGGCGCCCGGGTCTCGTTCCACGCGCTCGACATCGCCGCAGCCCTGCGCGAAGCTGCCCGGCTGCACGCCGAAGGTGTGCTCCACATCCCCGTCGAGGCCGCCTTCCCGCTGTCCGAGGCCGCCGCCGCACAGGCCCGCAACCAGACCGGTCACGCCGCGGGCCGCACCGTCGTGACCATCCCCGGTCCCGTGGCACGGAGCTGATCCCGGCCCGTGGCACGCGGGTCCGCGCGGGCCCTTCCGCGAGCCGACCGGGCCAGGCCGCCCTGGCCCGGTCGGCCTTGCAGTCAGTTTCGGCTGTGCGCGGCGACGGGGCGCCTGTCGGCGATCTGGTCGTCGAGCGTGGCGATGAACTGCGCGAACGCGGCGTTGGTCCGGGCGCTGTCGCCGGTGGTGTCCAGGTCCATGAGCAGGCCGTGGAAGACCGCGAGGACGAGGGTGGCGAGCTCCGGGCGGTCGACGCTGCGCAGGCCCTCCTCCAGCGGTCCGAGCCAGTCGGTGGTCGCCGCCCTGCGGAAACCGGGCAGCAGTCGTTGGGCGTCGCTGTCCCGGAACTGCCCGAACATCCGCAGGTAGGGCTGCGCCTCGGGGCCGGTGATGAAGGTCCAGGCGTTCACCAGCGTGGTGGTGAAGGGCTCGCCCGGTCGCACGCGCAGCAGGTCGCCGAACACGGTGAGCTGGCGTTGCCGCGCACGTTGGAGGACGGCGCGCAGCAGGACGTCGCGGGTGCCGAAGTGGTAGATGAGCATGCGGGTCGAGGTGCCCGCGGCGCGCGCCAACGGGTCGAGCTTGTCGGGCAGGCCGTGCTCGAGCGCGTGATCGGCGCAGAGGTCGAGCAGCCGGTCCTTGATCTCTGGTTGCGGTCGTCGTCCCACCGGAGCACTTTTTCACGTAATTCCCGCTACGTCTACCGTCGGTCGCACTGCAACGTCGTTCGACAACTCGGGAGTACCGAAGATGACCGGAACACTCACGCGCGCCGTGGTCGGCGTGATCGCGGGTGCGTTGATCCTGGGCGGCACACCCGTCATGGCTCACGCCGACGCGCCCCCGGTGCCGTCGCTGGCGTGGACGGACTGCGGCGACGGCTTCCAGTGCGCCACCGCCGACGTGCCGCTGGACTACCACGACCCCGGCGGTCCCAAGATCGGGCTCGGTGTCACCCGCAAGCAGGCCGGCGACCCGACCCGGCGGATCGGGTCGCTGTTCCTCAACCCCGGTGGGCCCGGCGGCGGCACCGACGACCTGGTGCGCCTCTTCAGCACCACGGGCCCCGCCGAGCTGCGCGAGCGGTTCGACATCATCGGGTTCGACCCCCGTGGTGTGGCCCGCAGCTCACCGCTCGCGTGCCAGTCGCAGGACGAGTACACGCAAGCGTGGTCGCGGGCCAGGAGCAGGCCCGCGCCGGGCGCGTTCGACCGCGCCCTGGCGCAGGGCAAGGAGTTCGCCGACGCGTGCGAACGGGAGAGCGCGCGGCTGCTGCCGTTCGTGGGCACCGAGTACGTCGCCCGCGACCTCGACCTGATGCGCCAGGCCGTCGGCGACGAGAAGCTGAGCTACTTCGGCATCTCCTACGGCACCTACATCGGCACGGTGTACGCGAACCTGTTCCCGGACCGGGTCCGGGTGCTGGCGCTGGACGGCGCCTACAACCCGGAGACCTACGCGAACCGGCCGTACCGCTACGACTTCGGCCAGTTCGTCGCCGTGGAGTCCGCGCTGACCCGCCTGTTCGACTGGTGCCGCCGGACCCCGGCTGAGTGCGGGTTCGGCGACGGCGACCCGCGCGCGGCGTTCGTGGCGCTGCAGAACAGCCTCGACGCCGAGCCGGTGCGGGCCGCGGACGGCGCGTTCGTCGGCAACGGCGCCACGCTCACGTTCAACGTCGTGCGCGCGCTGGGCGGCGGACTGGCCGCCTGGCCGGAGATCGCGCAGGGCCTGCTGGCGGCCCAGCGGGACCGTTCCGGTGGACTGCTCGAAGCTCCGCCCGCGTCGTTGCTGGCCGCGAACACCTCGGTCGAGTGCGCCGACCGCCTGTTCCCCACGGGCAAGGCGCAGCTGCGCGTCCAGCTGACCCTGGCGTCGGTGGTGGCCCCGCTGACGGGACCCGCGATGGCCTACGCGGTGCCCAGCTACGACCACGCGCACGCCACCGCCTGCACGCAGTGGCCGGTGCGTTCGCGCTCCCGCTTCGCCGGGCCGTTCGACGCCCCCACCGCGCCGCCGATCCTCGTGGTGGGCTCGACCGGCGACCCGGACACCCCGTTCCCGGACGCGGTCGCACTGGCCTCGACGCTGCACGGCGGCAGGCTGCTGACCTACCGGGGTGAGGGTCACACCGGGTTCCTGAACAGCAGGCAGTGCGTCGGCGAGCACATCGTGGCCTACCTCCTGGACGGCACCCTGCCCGCCGAGGGAACCACTTGCGAGGACTGAGAGCCGACCCGCCGTGGCACTTCCGGGTGTCACGGCGGACCGCGGCTTCCCCGGAGTTCCGCGAACCCCAGGGCAGCCCTGGGTGGGGATCGAAATCGGCTAGCGTGGACCGGCGTGGAACCTGCCAAGACGTTGACCGGGCCCGCGGAGCTGCTGGCCGGCTACCTCGACCACTACCGCGCGGCGGTGCTGGAGAAGGTGGACGGTCTGTCCGAGGCCGAGCTGCGTCGCAGCCTGGTCCCGTCGGGGTGGTCGCCGCTGGAGCTGGTGAAGCACCTGGCCCACGTCGAGCTCCGCTGGTTGCGCTGGGGCTTCCGCGCCGAGCCGGTCGAGAACCCCTGGGGCGACCACACCGCGGACCGGGGGCGCTGGGCGCTCGCGCCCGAGGACACCGCGGCGAGCGTGGTGGCGTACTTCCAGGAGCAGTGCGAGCGGTCGCGGGTGATCGTGGCCGAGTCGTCCTTGGACGACGTCTCGGCTGAGGGCGGCCGTTTCCAGCCTGGTGACGAGCGCCCCACGCTCGCCTGGATCCTGTTCCACGTGCTTCAGGAGTACGCGCGGCACGTCGGCCACCTCGACATCGTGCGCGAGCTGTCGGACGCACGGGCGGACTGACTCCCTGAGGTCCACGGGCTCAGGGCAGCAGGACGTGGCCACCTTCGAGCTGGTCGAAGGGGCTCGCTAGACCAGGTGCATCGCGGCCCACACCGTCTTGGTGCGCCCGGACTCGAGAACTCCCCACGAGCTCGACAGGGCTCGTACCAGCCGCATTCCCCGCCCCCGGTAGGGGGCCGAGACGGAGCGGTCGAGCAGCGGGACCAGCTCGCGGGAACCGTCCAGGACCTCGATCACGACCTCGCCCAGAGCGGTGTCCTCGGTCGCGTAGCCGGTGACGGTCACCCCGCACGGCGGCCGGGCGTGCTCCAGGGCGTTGGCCAGCAGTTCGGTGGTCACCAGCTCCACGTCCTGCACCACGTCCGGATCGCACCCGTGCAGCACGTGCCGCAGCCGGTTGCGCACGATGGCCACGTCGTGGTGGGAGGTGACCGACATGGCCACCAGCACACTGCTCCGCGCACCCCGCGCCGGTTGGTAGGGGGCGTCCCCCGGCGTCCGCGGCTGTGCCGGGAACAGGGACCGCCCTGTCGGCGTGTCTGCGGACGTGGTGGGCCATGAGCGTGCTTTGAGGTCGGACTCGGCCATCGTCGTGCTCCTCACATCCACCACGGGCGGACCACCATCGGGGTTGGTGGTCGACGTGGCTCGGTTACCCGGAAAGTCGTCGGGCCACCCCTTGTCACGGGAACGGGTGACGTCATCCGGTGAACGGGGTGGCGGTCGAGCGTGCTGAGCGGACCGCTCAGGGCTTGCCCTTCCTGGCGCCGCCGGGATGAGCCGGGGTGCGGTCCTTGCCCGGCCCGCGCTGCTCACCCGGTCCGGGCTTCACCCCTGGTGCTGGTCCCGGCCTCATGCCTGGTCGTGGTCCTGCTCCTGGCAGGGATCCCTTGACCTGGTCGTGCTCGGGCTCCTGCTGCGGCACGGCCGCGGGCTCGACCACGTCGGGTGCCTGCTGTTCGGTCACCGGCGGAGCGGTGGAGATCGCGACGAGCTGCACCGGTGTCTCCGGCGTGGTCGAGGTGACCGGCGCGCTCGACTGGACGACGGCGGGTCTCGCGGCACCAGGGGGCTCGGACACCGGCGCGACGGGGCCCGGTGCGACGGCCCAGCCGATGCCGACGGCCCCGAGCAGGCCCGCGGCGGCGACGAGCACCCTCCGGCGCGGCCGCGGCAGCGGGACCGCCGTGACAGCGGTGGGCTGACCGGTGCGCAGGGCTTCGGCGCACTGGCGCGCACCGGGGCGGTCGCCGGGGGACTGCTCGGTCATCAGCGCCAGCAGCCGGGCCAGGTCGGCGGGCAGGTCGTCGGGGATGACCGGGGCCCGGTGCAGGCGGGCCACGATGGCCTCGACGTCGCTGCCGGTGTACTCGAACCGGCCGGTCAGGCATTCCAGCAGGACCAACCCGAGGGCGTAGACGTCGGCGGGGGAGTCCACGTCGGCGCCACGCACCTGTTCGGGGGCGATGTAGGCCGCCGTGCCGACCAGCAGGCCGGTGCGGGTGAGCCGGGTGCTGCCGACCGAGTGGGCCAGACCGAAGTCGGCGAGGTACGGCACACCGTCTTCGTCCAGCAGGATGTTGGACGGCTTCACGTCGCGGTGGACCACACCCCGTGCGTGCACGTAGGACAGCGCGTCCGCCACCGCCGCTCCCACCGACCGGACCTCGTCGACCGGCAGAGGACCGTCGGCCATGCGGTCGCGCAACGTCCGCCCCTCGACCAGGCGCAGCACGACGAACGGCCTGCCGTCCGGCGAGGTGCCCGCGTCGTGCACGGACACCAGACCGGGGTGGTGCAGTCCGGCCAGGGTGCGGACCTCGTTGTCGAACCGGCGGGCGTTGGCGAGGTCGCCGTGGGCCGCGCACAGCTTGATCGCGACCTGGCGGTGCAGGCGGGTGTCCCAGGCCCGGTAGACCGTGGCCACTCCACCGACCCCGATCACCTCCCCGAGTCGGTACCGGCCGGCGAGCGGTTCGTCATTCACGGGCAGTGGCACGGCCGGACCTCTCATCGCAACCTCAGGGCAAGCCCGGTCTTCCCCACCGAGGGCGCCCGCAAACCGCTGTCATGTGATCTTGACCGGACAGCTCGGCCCGCCCGCGCGTTGCCAGTACGTCGGACCGGTTTTTCAGCCGAGTGCCCGTGTTTCGGTCGCCAGCTCCTCCTGGTCCGCCGCCCAGGACGCCAACAGGGCCAGGCCGTCCGCACTCGCCGTGCCGGCGGGCGCGGTGTAGACGTTCAGCAGCAGGCCGGGTTCGACGGGCAGCTCCATCGACTCGACGTCCAGGTCGAGCCTGCCCACCACCGGGTGGTGCACGCGCTTGTGGCCGGACCGGTGCAGCCGCACGTCCTGGGACGCCCACCGGTGCCGGAACAGCTCACTGCGCGTCGACAGCTCACCGACCAGGGCGATCAGCTCCTCGTCGTGGGGATCGCGGCCTGCTTCCAGGCGCAGCTTCGCGGCCACGTCGGAGGCGATCCGGTCGTAGTCGACGAAGAACGCCTCCGCCGCCTCGGGATCCAGGTACACGAACCGCGCGGTGTTCGCCGGCCGCCGGACGTCGGCGAGCACCGGTGAGTACAGCGCGCGGGCGAGGTGGTTCATGGCCAGCACGTCGTAGCGGCCGTTGCAGATCCACGCCGGCGCGTCGGTGAGGGCGTCGAGCACCCGCCGGAGCGCAGGACGCACCGTCACGGCCGCTCGCCTGCGGCGTGCACCGCCGGGCGTCCTGGACCGCCGCGCGAGGCGGAACAGGTGATCGCGCTCGGCCTCGTCGAGCTGCAAGGCGGTGGCCAACGCGTCGAGCACGCCGTCGGAGGTGCCCGCGAGGCTGCCGCGCTCCATGCGGACGTAGTAGTCGACCGACACCCCCGCCAGCAGTGCCACCTCTTCGCGCCGCAGACCCTTGACCCGGCGGTTGCCGCCGTAGGCGGGCAGCCTGGCCTGGTCGGGCGTGATCCGCGCGCGACGGGAGCTCAGGAACTCCTTGATCTCGGTGCGCAGGTCGGTCGTGGCCACCTCGTCACCGTAAGCCCCGGCCGCGGGCGGAGGGAGGTCCTGCCGGTACCCCGCACGCGGCCGGAGTCGTAGCGGGAAAGGCGGCGTCCTACGTGCCCGTCGCGGTCGTGGCGATACCGCCGTCGACCGGGATGATGCTGCCCGTGAGGTAGGAACCGGCGCGGCTGGCCAGGAACACGGCGACACCCGCCATGTCGTCGTCGCGGCCGAGCCTGCGCAGAGGGGCCTTCGCGGTGATCCTGTCGCCGATGGCGTCCAGCGTGGACGCCATCATCTGCGACGGGAACGGTCCTGGTGCCACCGCGTTCACCGTGATGTGCTGCGGGCCCAGTTCCCTGGCGAGCACCCTGGTGAGCTGGTGCAGCGCCGCTTTGCTGCCGGCGTAGGAGTAGTTGGGCGACTCGGCGACGTGGATGGCGGCGATGCTGCCGATGTTGACGACCCGCGCGGGGTCGTCGGCGGTGCCCGCCTTGCGGAGTGCGGGGAGCAGCGCCTGCACGAGCCAGAACGGCGCCTTGAGGTTGATGTCGACCACCGCGTCCCAGGCCTCGGCCGGGAACGTCTCCAGCGGTTCGCGCCACATCGCGCCCGCGTTGTTGACGAGGATGTCCAGGCGTTCGGAGTCGGCGGTGACGAGATCGGCGAGGCGCCGGCATTCGCTGTACTCGGACAGGTCGGCGGGGATCGCCTGGACGTCGCCGAACTCCGACAGCAGGTGCTGCGCCTTCGCGCACGCGTCCACGTCGCGTGAGCTGATGACGACACGGGCGCCCGCCTGCAGGAGGCCGCGCGCGATCATCATCCCGATGCCCTTGGTGCCCCCGGTGACGAGTGCGTACTTCCCGCTCAGGTCGAAGAGGTCCGCGTGGGTGGTGAACTGGCTGTCCGCCATTGATTTTTCCCGTTCTGGTCGTGGGCGCCTCCCGTGGATCCACCGCTTTTCCACCGCGTGGCCGGGAGCCGACTCGACCAGGTTGGCAGTCGTCCCGGACGGCGGGGAGATCCTGGTGGTACAGGTACTGCGAGAGCCTCCCTGGTCCGGTGTGCGGATTCGAATCGTCACAATCCCCTCGAACAGCGCAGGAGGAAGTCGGGTTGCGATATCGGACATCGGCCGACGAAGCTCCGTGAACGGTTCGACAACCGGACTGACCCCGTCGCGGGGCGTTCAACAGGGGGTTCGGGGCGGCGACGGCACCGTGAAAGGTCCGTGCAAGGTCGTCTTGTTCCACTTCGGGTGCCACTCGAACGGGGATGACCTGTGCACCCGCGGGGTGAGTCCCTTGCCGGTGTGGCCGTGGTGGTGGGTGAAGTCGATCGCAGGGGGGATCACCAGTGGGAGCGTGGCTGGATCGCAAGTACCGGTTCGAGGGTTCGCGGTGTCCGGTGGCCTCGGGGGGAGGCGAATGAACAGCACCCGCGGCGGTGGTCCGCCGGTGCGGGAGGTCGTGGCACGGGTCGCGGTCACCGCTTTGCGCCCGTCGGACACGCCGCGGCTGACGGGTACCAAGGACGAGCACGTGGACGTCCTCGTGGGATCGGGCGCGGAGCTGCCCCCGATCCTGGTGCACCGCGCCACGATGCGGGTGGTCGACGGGATGCACCGGCTCCGCGCCGCCCAACGGCGTGGTGAGGACATGATCGACGTCCGCTACGTCGACGGCAGCGAGGACGACCTCTTCGTGATCGCCGTCCGGGAGAACATCGCGCACGGGTTGCCGCTCACGTTGGCCGACCGGCGGGCGGCCGCCGAGCGGATCCTGATGACGCGGCCGACCTGGTCCGACCGGGCGATCGCGGCGTCGGCGGGACTGTCGCCGAAGACCGTGGGCGCGTTGCGGCGCCGCCGGTCCGACGAGCTCGGGGACGCGCAGGCCCGGCTGGGGATCGACGGTCGGCTGCGCCGGGTGAAGTCCGGTGCCGCCGACCCGTCGGCGAACGGCCGTCCCGCCGAACGGGCCGACGTGCCGACGCGGCGGCGAGCCGAGCCCCGCACGGACCCGTCACCGGGCCCACGTCAGCCGGAGCACGTCCGCGGGGAGGCCGCACGAGAGCACGTCCGCGGGGAGGCCGCACGAGCGGGTGGGCATCCGCACGCCGTCGCGCCGTCGGAAGCCGGCGCCGCCGAGATCCTGCGCGTCCTGCGCGGTGACCCGTCGCTGCGGTTCACCGAGAGCGGGCGCACGCTGATCCGGGCGTTCGAGGCGCAGCTGACGTGGGCCTCGAACGCCGAGGACCTGGTGGCGAACCTCCCGGCGCACTGCCTGAAGATGGTGCAGGACATGGCCTGGACCTGTGCGGGCACGTGGCGCGGGTTCGCCGAGGGTGTGCGGACACGGGAGCGCGGACTGTCCGCCGAGGGCGACGACGTGATCGGGCACTCGGCTCGGCGGCTTGCCAACTGAGGAAATTCCCCAGTTGACGGCACGCCGAGCGGGCCCGGCCCGACGACTGGTCGCGGCGTGACCGCGAGGTCGAACGCGCGCCGGAGCACGTTCTCGTAATTCGTCGCGAGGTTGTCCGTGGTAATTGGCGATGATTCAGCGGTCATGGGCGGCGACTTTACTGGGAAGGTCTTCGAAACAATTCCGTGTGGATCCTCGACAATGGCCGGGATAGCAACGTTTGACGTCGTTCGAGTCGGCATGGGAATGTGAATGGTGAGGCGTTCCGCGCTGGTGGAATTGTGTTCCGGGTACTGCTTGCATTCCACTGTCTGGACCGGCACGATCCGAGTTGCCCGCACTGGTGGCGAATTCCGTTGTTTGCCCATTTGTGTGCAGGGTGCGTTTCCGCTGTTCCTCGGCCGGGCGGAGCTCGACCGCGTGGTGGCCGACCTGGAGAACTTCCGCACGGCGCTGCTGAGCCAGCCCGACAGGCTGTTCGGCGGGGACCTGGGTGCGTTCGCACGGGCCACCGGCTGACCGAGGTCGAGGTCGCCGCGGTCCTGCGCGGCGCGGGCGGACCGGTCAGCCGACTGGCGCGGGTGGACCTGTGCCTCGACGAGACCGGCTTCAAACCGCGGTGGCGGCGTCGCACGGAGTGGGGCGCACCGACCACTTCCTGGACGACGTCTTCGACCTGGTCGACTGGTACCCCTGGGACCACGGGACCCCGCACACCCGCTCGTTCGACGGCTGGACGGGCTGCGACCTGCTGCTGTCGTTCAAGGCCGACTTCGTCATCCCGGACCGAATGCTGTCCGGGGTCAGGGGGCACGCGGTGAACGTCCACCCGTCCGTGCCGCGCTACCGGGGGATCGGCGGCTACCGCGTCGCGACCGCCGTCAGCCAAGGCCGGGAGCTGGTGCCGGACGACCGGGAACGGTGGGGGCGGCGCCTGTACACGCGGGCGGACCTGGCGGCCTACCGCGACGACCGGCTGGCAGGCGTGCGGAAGTGACCGGGTCCGGGCGGCCACCCCGGCCGCCCGGACCCGCGCTCAGCCCGCCGCCGTCACCTCGTCGACGGGCACGTCCAGCACGTGCAGGCCGGAGGCCAGGACGGTGCTGACCGCGAGGGCGGCCTGGATCCCGGCGAAGCCGAGCATGGCCGCCGTGGGGCCGAAGGCCGACGCCAGCGCCCCGGCGACGAGCGGCCCGAGCCAGCGGATCGACACCGCGCCGAAGTTGATCGCGCTCGACACCCGCCCCATCAGCGCGTCCGGGATCAGCCGCACCTCGTAGGTGCCGAAGACGACGTTGAGCGGCGCGATGAAGACGAAGACCAGCGCGAGCAGCACGCCGATGGCCCACGGGGCGGGTACGAGCGCGATGCCGACCAGCGCCGCGACCACCATCCACGACACGGCGACCACGAGCAGCCGTCCCGGTACCTTCCTGGCGATCCGGCCGGACACGGCGGCCCCGACCAGCCCACCCAGCGCGCCGAGCGAGGTGACCGCCCCGACCAGGGCCGGGTCGCCGCGGCGGTCGGTGATCAGCAGGACGACCGACAGCAGCAGCCCGCCGGTGATGGCGTTGGACAGCGCGCACCACACGGTCAGGTAGCGCAGGTAGGCGTTCGAGCGGATGAACCGCAGGCCCTCGGCGATGCTGGTGGGCAACGGCTCGCGCCGGGCTTCGCGCTGCTCGGGGTCGGGGCCGAGCGGCCTGCGGACGAGCGCCGCCCCCAGCGCGCCGACCAGGAACGAGACGACGTCGCCGACGAACGGGAACCAGCGGGCGAGCCCGAACAGGACACCACCGGTGGACGGACCGACGAGCCGGATGGCCATGTCCCGGCCCTGCACGAGGGCGAAGGCGGTCGCCAGCCGCTCCTCCGGGACCAGGCGGCGCAGCACCGGGAGCTCGGCGCCGTTGGCGACGCCCACGGCGAGCCCCTGCACGAGGCCGACGACCGCCACGTGGACGATGCCGATGTGGTCGGTCAGCACGGCGACGACCACGGTGCTCACCGCCACGGCCTGGACGAGCGGACTGGCCACCAGGATGGCGCGACGGGAGACCCGGTCCACGAGCGCTCCGCCGACCAGCATCGTGGCGAGCGTGCCGATGCCCTCGGCCGACGCGACGATCCCGGCGCTCGCGGACGAGCCGGTGACGGACAGGATGAGCAGCGGGTACGCGAACGCGGCCAGCGCGCTGCCGTAGCCGGAGACCGTGGTGCCGATCCACCAGGCCGTGTAGTCGCGGTCGCGGAACAGCGAACCGCCCCGTTTGGCCGCCCCGACAGCTCGCGGGCCACTCGTGTCCTTCTCCGGTACCACCTGGAACATCCCCACCGTGTCCGAGCGCCCCCCGGCGCGACTGCGTCCTGCTTGCGGTGCAAGGAAACCGCGCCTGGCCCACTGTATGGCACGGAGCGAGGCGGTCCCGTGGGAACCGCCTCGCTCCGTGCTGCCGGATCAGGAGGCGTTGCCGCCCCAGTCGTTCTGCTGCCCGCCTTCCTGCGGTGTCCACCACCAGTGGTAGAGCGTGTTGCGAGCCGAGGTCGCGAAGATCTGCTGCTGGTCCCCGTAGACGAACGCGACCGGGTCGCCGTAGGCCTGGCCGCCCCAGTCGGCGAAGGTGACCTGGCCGGTGGCCTGGTCCCACCACCAGTGGTACAGCGTGTTGTTCGGGCCCCGCGCGACCACGTGCTGCTGGTTGCCGAAGGAGTACCCGAACGGCGTCCCGACGAAGGTGCCGGGTGCGCCGGACCAGGTCACGGTGTGCACCTGGTGGTCGGTGGGGTCCCAGAACCAGTGGAACAGCTGGCCCGCGGCGTTCTTGGCGAAGATGTGCTGCTGTCCGTTCCAGACGAACGCGGTGGGGTCGCTGTAGGCCTGGCCGCCCCAGTCGGCGAAGGTGACCTGGCCGGTGGCCTGGTCCCACCACCAGTGGTACAGCGTGTTGTTCGGGCCCCGTGCCACCACGTGCTGCTGGTTCTTGTAGGCGAAGGACGACAGGCCGCCCACGAACGCGCCGGGTGCGCCGGACCAGGTCACCGTGTGCACCTGGAGGTCGGTGGGGTCCCAGAACCAGTGGAACAGCTGGCCCGCGGCGTTCTTGGCGAAGATGTGCTGCTGTCCGTTCCAGACGAACGCGGTGGGGTCGCCGTAGGCCTCGCCGCCCCAGTCCGCGAAGTGCAGCCCGGACCCGTCGTCGATCCACCACCAGTGCAGCAGGGTGTTGTTCGGACCCCTGGCGAAGACGTGCTCCTGGTTGCCGTAGGCGAACCCGGTCGGCTCACCGACGACCGTGCCGCCCCAGGAGTCCGACCTGGTGCCCTCGCCGGGAATCCAGTACCAGTGGTGCAACGCGCCGTCGGTGCCGCGGGAGAAGATCAGCTGCTGGTCGCCCCACTTGAACGCCCTGGCGCCGCCCACGCCGTCGACGGTGCCGGAACCGGCCACCTCGGCCAGCAGCGACTGGGCCTTGGCCTGGGCGTCGGCGTAGGCCTGCGGGCAGCAGGAGCGCTGCACGTCCCAGGCGATCTGGGCGGCGGAGTACGCGGGGTGGTTGCGCTCGCTGTTGATGGCGCGGGTGAAGTACGACGTCGAGGCGTGCCGGACGTCCATGATCTCCGCGGGCGTGCCCCACCCCTGGCTGGGGCGCTGCTGGAACACGCCGAGCGAGTCCCGGTCGCCGCAGGGCAGGTTGTTCATGTGCGACTCGACCCAGCCGGTCTCGAACCCGGACAGCATGACCGTGTCCGAGACGCCCAGGTCGAGTCCGACCTGGTGCACGGTGGTGGTGACGTCGAGGTCGCGGTCGGGCGGGATCGACGGGCAGTTCGCCGGCATGACCACGCCCGCGGGCACCCGTGTGGTGTCGGGTTGCGCGCCGGCGGTCGGCGCGCCGAGCAGTACCGCGGTCGCCAGCAGGCTCGCCGCGACGGCGATCAGTCGTGTGGTTCTCATCCGAGGGTCCCGCCCCAACTCGTGGTGTGCGTGCCGGTACCGTCGCTGATCCACCACCAGTGGAACAGCGAGTTGTCGGTGGTCTTGGCGAACACGTGCTGCTGGTTGTCGTAGGCGAACGCCGACGGGTCGTCGGTCAGCTGGCCGCCCCAGGAGTCGCGGTGGGTGCCCTCGCCGCTGATCCACCAGTAGTGTTGGAGGGTGCCGTCGGAGCCGCGGGCGAATACCAGCTGCTGGTCGCCCCACACCATCGCCGCGGGCCTGCCGACGATCTGGCCGCCCCAGGAGTCGTGGTGCGTACCGGAGTCGGGCATCCACCAGTAGTGCTGCAACGTGCCGTCGGAGCCGCGGGCGAACACCAGCTGCTGGTCACCCCAGACCATCGCGGCCGGGTCCCCGCCGAGCGAGCCGCCCCACGAGTCGTAGTGCAGGCCGGTGCCGTCGTTGATCCACCACCAGTGGTGCAGCTGGTTGTCGGAGCCGCGGGCGAAGATCAGCTGCTGGTTGCCGTAGGAGATCGCGGACGGCTTGCCCGCCAGCTCCCCGCCCCAGTCGGCGACGTGCAGGCCGTCCTGCGGGGTCCACCACCAGTGCTCCAGCGTGCCCGACCGGGAGCGGGCGAAGATGTGCTGCTGGTCGCCCCACACCACCGCGGTCGGGTCGGAGGTCAGTTCCCCGCCCCAGTCGGCGAAGTGCACGCCGCTGCCGTCGTCGATCCACCACCAGTGCTGGAGGGTGCCGTTGACGCCTCGGGCGAACACGTGCTGCTGGTTGCCGTAGACGAACCCGGTGGGCTGGCCCACGATCTGGCCGCCCCAGGAGTCGTGGCGCGTGCCCTCGCCGGGGATCCACCAGTAGTGCTGCAACGTGCCGTCGGAGCCGCGGGCGAACGACAGCTGCTGGTCGTTGTACCGGTAGGAGGCCGAGCCGGGCAGCGGGTCGGGGGAGCTGTCGACGATGTTCTTGTAGCGCACCGGGGTGAAGGTGTTGGCGTAGGAGGCGGGCCAGGTGACCTCCTCGGCGAACTTGCCGTCCTCGGGTTCCTGGCGCACCACCGGACTGGTGCGGGCGGCGTCCGCCCAGCGGATGAACAGCCCGATGTGCTGCACGGCGGAGTCGCGTCGCCAGAGCGCGTCGCCCGGCTTGAGGTCGCCCCGCGCGATGGTGTCGGTGACCTGGGTGATGGTGGCGGTGCTGTAGTCGCCCCCGCCGGGCAGCTTGGGCAGGTGCCAGGCCATGGAGACGTAGCCCGAGCAGTCCTGCCGGTAGGTGCCGTTGGCGTCGGTCCAGGAACGGGACTGGCTGTAGGGCACGTGCTCGTCGATCCAGTCCTGGGCCCGCGACAGGACCTCGTCCCTGGTGATCGCGCCGCCGACCGAGCTCGCCGGAGCCGCGGTCGCGGATGGCGCGCCCGCGCTCAGCCCGCTCACCAGGAGGCCCGCCGCGGTGAGCAGGCAGGCGAGTGCGCGTCTGCCACGCCCCCTGCGCCGTTGGATGGTTGGTGTCTGCGTCATGGCGACAGCGTCGCCGGGCGCCCTTCCCGATTCCTGCGCGGTTTCTGCTCGCCCGCCGCAGGTTTCCTTGACACCGCTCAGACCCCTCACCATGATTCGCGGCGGGGGAGGGGGAGCGTGTGGACATCTGCGTCTTGGGGCCCGTGCAGGCCCGTCGGGACGGTGGGGAAGTACCGATCACGGGCCGCAAACCCAAGGCACTGCTGGCTGTGCTCGCGGTCGACGCGGGACGGGTCGTGTCGGCCGACGCGCTGATCTCCGCGCTGTGGGGCGACGACCTGCCCGCCGATCCGAGGGCCCGCCTGCACAGCCTGGTGTCCGCGGTCCGCACGGTGCTCGGCGGCGAGGCGGTGGCCCGTCGGTCCGCCGGTTACGTGCTGGTCGGCGACCGGGTGCGGGTCGACGCCCACGTGTTCGCCGAGCAGTCGTCCGCGGGCAGGCGGTTGCTGGGCGAGAACAGGTTCGGTCCCGCGGCCGACCTGCTGCGCGCCGCCCTGGACCTGTGGACCGGCCCCGCTCTGCTCGACGTGGACGGCGAGTGGGCCGAGGCCGAGCGCGCCCGCCTGGCGGAAGCGCGGTTGGCCGCCGTCGAGGACCTGACCGACGCGCGCCTGGCAATGGGGGAGGGCGCGGAGCTTGTCGCCGAGCTGACCGGGCTGGTCGCCGGGCACGCCGAACGGGAACGCCTGCGCGGCCTGCTGATGCTGGCGCTGCACCAGGCGGGCCGCACCGCCGAGGCGCTGCGCTGCTACGAGGAGGGGCGCACGCTCCTGCGCGACGAGCTGGGGGTCGATCCCGGCCCGGAGCTGCGGGCGGCGCACGCCAGGGTGCTGCGCGGCGAGGGGCGGCGACGCGTCGAACGGCGGCACGCCGTTCCGGTGCTCGCCCAGCTGCCACCGGACATCTCCGACTTCACCGGCCGCGAGGACGAGGTCGCGCGGCTGGCCGGGCACCTGCTCACCCGACAACCCGCCGTGGTGGTCGGCGCCATCGCGGGCAAGCCGGGATCGGGGAAGAGCTCGCTGGCCGTCCGGGTCGCGCACCTCGTGCGGGCGGACTTCCCCGGCGGCCAGCTGTACGTCAACCTGCACGGAGCCACCGCCGCGCCGCAGCAGCCCTCCGTTGTGCTGTCGCGGTTCCTGCACGCACTGGGCGTGTCGGAGGACGACGTTCCCGGTGGCGTCGAGGATCGGGCCGCGCTGTTCCGCTCCCTGCTCGCCGGGCGCCGCACGCTGGTCGTGCTCGACGACGCCGCCGACGAGGAGCAGGTGCGTCCGCTGCTGCCCGGCACCGAGGGCTGCGCGGTCCTGGTCACCGGTCGGCGGCGCCTCGGCGCGATGGCGGGGGCCGTGCACGTGGACCTGCCCATGTTCGCCGACGAGGAGGCCCTGGCGCTGCTGGAGTCCCTGGCCGGCCGGGAACGCGTTGCGGCGCAACGGGACCAGGCCGCGGACATCGTGCGGCTGTGCGGCTACCTGCCGCTGGCGGTGCGGATCGTCGGGGCCAAGCTGGCAGCGCGGCCGCGGTGGCCGATCGCCGAGCTGCGGGGTCGGTTGCGCGCGCAGCACCGCCTGCTCAACGAGCTGGTGCTGGGCGACCTCGCGGTTCGCGGCAGCCTGCTGCTCAGCTACGACGGGCTCGGCGAGCTGGAGCGGACCGCTTTGCGGCGACTGGGCCTGCTCGGGGTCACGGACTTCTCCGGCTGGCTGGTGGCCGCCCTGCTCGACGTGTCCCCGCAGGCCGCCGACGAGGTCCTCGAACGCCTCGTCGACGCCACCCTGGTGGACACCGCCGCCCCGGACGGCACCGGAGCGGTCCGCTACGCGCTGCACGACCTGGTCCGCGAGTTCTGCGGCGAGCAGGCGCAACGCGACGTCGAGCCCGAGGTGGTGGAGCGCTGCGCCCGGTACGCCGCCGCGCTCGTGGAGTACGCCACCAACCACATGCCCCGCGGGACCGCGCCGCAGCTGACCCGGCACCTGGGCCGGGTCGCGCTCGACGAGGGGGTCACCCGCAGGTTGCGGACCAACCCCACGGCCTGGTTGGACGCCGAGGGCGTCGTGCTGGTCGGCCTGGTCGAGCGGGCCTCGGAACTGGGCTTGGCCGCCCCGGCGGCGACGCTGGCCGCCACGTTGTCCTCCTCCGCCTTCACCGTGCGCGACCACTTCAGCCACTGGTGGCACGCGCACGCCACGGCGCTCGACGCCGTGCACCGCGCCGGGGACCGCTCCAGCGAGGCCTCCTTGCTCGTCGGGCTGGGCAACCTGCGCTTCGAGCAGGACCGGTTGGAGGAGGCGGTGGGCTACCTGGAGCGGGCGCGGGACGTCTACGCGGAGGTCGGCGACGACTACGGCCGGGCGGTCGCCCAGCTGAAGCTGTCCAGCGCCCAACGCGAATGGGGACGACTGCGGGTCACGCTCTCCACGTTGGAGGACCTGACGCCCGTGCTGAGCTCCCTGAGCGAGCCCCAGTTGACCGCGCGGGCGACGCACAACCGGGCGATGACCCTGATCGAGCTGGGCCACCTGCCCGCCGCCATCGAGGAGTGCGGACGCGCCGTCGCCGCGTACCGCGACCTGGACGACCGCTTCGGCCAGGCCCTCGCCACCCGCTCGACCGGCATCGCCCACCGGGCCGCGGGCGAGCTCGACCACGCCGAACGCGCGTGCGAGTCGGCGCGCCGCACGCTCACCGAGATCGGCGACCAGCACATGCTCGCCTACGCCACCCAGTCGCTGGCCAAGGTGCTCATCCGCCAGGGACGCGGAGCCAGGGTCCTCGGCTGGCTCACCGACTGCCTGCGGACCTGCCACGAGTTCAAGGACGGCTTCGGACAGGCCCTGGTCCTGCGCACCCTCGGTGAGCGCGAGCTCGCCGTCGGCAGCCCGGAGGCCGCCCTGGGCCACTTCGACCGATCCCTGCAGTGGTGGACCGGGCTCGACCTGCCCCTGTGGCGGGCGCGCACGCTGCGGGACGTGTCCGGTGCGCTGGCCATGACCGGCGACGCGCCCGGCTCCCGCGCGGCCTGGGCGGAGGCGCTCGCGACGTTTGAGGCGCACGGGAGCCGGGAGGCAGGGGAGGGCAGGCTCGAACCGCGGTGGTGCCTGGGACGGGCGGGCTGACCGGGGAGCCATCCCCGGTACACCCGCCCGTCCTCGGGTCAGCCCACGCACACCTGCCCGACCGGCGGGAGCGCGCCGTCGACGAAGAACCGGTCGACGGCCGTGGTGACGCAGTCGGTCTTGCCGTAGGCGCCGTGGTCGGTGGCCCGGCGCGTCAACAGCCTGCCCGTGCCCAGGTTCTCCGCCGCGCGCACCGCCCAGTCGTACGGGGTGGCGGTGTCGTGCGTCGTGCCGACGACCAGGACCAGGACCGGGACCGGTGCGGTGATCCGGTGCGGCCGGTAGGTGGCCGGCGCGGGCCACCGGTTGCACACCGTGGTGGCGGCGAACAGCCTGCCGAAGAGCGGGTAGCGGTCCGCCGCGAGCGCGCTGTCGTCGACGACCTGCCGCGCCGACCGGTGATCGGGCACGTCGAGGCAGTTCACGTCGTCGTTGAGCACGTCACCGGAGACGTCGGGGCCTTCCTCCGGTTGGTAGGTGCCCGCGAGGACCTTGGTCAGGTGCTCGTCGATCTTCGGCCAGGACGCGGGGGAGGTCAGGTCGCCGACGATCTCGCCGCCGACGGCGGGTTCCTCGGCGATGAGGGGGACCAGCCGGGACCGCACGTCCGGCAGCGTCATCCCGGTCAGCGGGCACCCTGCGCGGTCCGCGCAGGTCGCGACGTAGTCGGCGAACGCCTCTTCCTTGGCGCGCGCCGCGCCGTCGACGAACTCCGCGTTCTGGCTGGTGGTGTCGACCACCGAGTCGATCGTCATGCGACCGACCCGGTCCGGGAAGAGGTCGGCGTAGAACTGCCCGATGCGGGTGCCGTAGGACACCCCGTAGTAGTTGAGCTTCCTCTCGCCCAACTGCCTGCGCAGCTGGTCGAGGTCCCGCACGGTGCTCACGGTGTCGACGGTGTCGAACAGCGGCCCCACGGCGTCGCGGCACGCGGTGGCCC
The DNA here is from genome assembly GCF_003002815.1 of Umezawaea tangerina. Classification (GTDB taxonomy): domain Bacteria; phylum Actinomycetota; class Actinomycetes; order Mycobacteriales; family Pseudonocardiaceae; genus Umezawaea; species Umezawaea tangerina. The sequence goes on from NZ_PVTF01000021.1 coordinate 31,326, forward strand.
AGGTGGCGGTGGCCTGCTCGAACCGCTCCCGCTCGGTGACCGATGCGGGGACGTCACCGGAGTCCCTGGGGATGCCGGGGCAGCCGATCGGGGCCGACTCGCCGACGCCGCGCGGGTCCCAGGAGACGATGTCGAAGGACGAGCGCAGCGCGGTGCCGAACCTGGTCGCGTAACCGACCAGGAACCGGGTGCCGGGGATGCCGGGGCCGCCGGGGTTGACCACCACCGACCCGAGCCGCCTGCCGGTCGCGGGGAGGCGGGCGACCTTGAGGGAGATGGTGCCGCCGTCGGGTTTCCGCCAGTGGACCGGCACCGTCACCCGGCCGCACTCGAGGGCGACGTCGCCGGTGGGGCAGGGCTGCCAGGCGATGGCGCCCGCACCGTGCTCCGCGGTGTTCGCGGCGTTCGTCTCGGCCAAGGCCACACCGGTCGCCGCCGCGGCGATCGCGGTGACGCCGACGACGATGAGCACTGTCGTTCTGCGGATCATGACGCTCCTCGGACGCAGGTGACGTTCTGCACGGAGGAGATGGTGCTCGCCGTACGGATCGTCACGCGTCCGACCGCGGTCGCCTTCCCGCCTACGACCTCAGGATGAAGCGCCTCCAACGGGGGCGGCGTTGGACGAGGTCGTCCTGGGGCGGCGCCCCTGGACCGCTGTGGTCACGAGCCGCTGTAGCCGAGCCAGTCGAGGTTGACCCTCCCGGTGTCGGCCGCCCCGTAGGAGAACGTCACCACCGGGTCGAGCCCGCTCACCGGCACGCCGTCGAAAGTCGCGGTGCCCCAGGCGTCCCAGCTGTCCGAGACCTTCGGGAAGCTCACCTGCCGCACCGCGCGACCGTCCACCGACAGCGTCATCGTGCGCGCGTCGCTGTTGGCGTTCGCGTACCTCAGGGTGACCGAACCGGTGCCCTGCCCGGCCGACGCGCGGTGCACCGTGAACGACGACGCGGCGCCCTGAGCCCAGAACCCGTCGACGAAGGCGCGGCCGGAGTACCCGGTGTGGTTGTCGTTGGTCTTGACGCCGCCGGTGTTGCGGGCGTCCTCCGCGTCCAGCCGAGCCGGTGACGGGCAACCGGAGACCGGGCCGCCGATGTCGGAGCAGCGGTCCTGCGCGTCGGGCACCCCGTCGCCGTCGCGGTCACCGGCGGCCGCTCCCGTCAGCGTGATCTCGACGGTGTGCGCGCCCGTGAGCGAGGCGGGGATCTCGGCGCGGGCCTGCTGACCGTCGACCTTCACCGAGCCGATCGTGGTGCCGGCTCCGCGCAGGGTGATGGTCAGGTCGGCGTCGCGGTAACGCAGGTTCTGCAGGGTCACGTCGCCCCAGCCCGCGGGCAGGTTCGGCGCGAAGGTCAGCGCCTGGTCGGTGGGCCGCAGGCCGAACAGTCCGGTGTGGACCATGTCGAGGAACGCCGTGGCGGACCAGGTCTGGTCGGGTTCGGAGCCCCAGTGGAACTTCACCGTGTCCCCGAGCCTCTGGTAGCCGCCGTCGACGACGCCGGTGTTGCCGTTGTAGATCTCCCAGAAGCCGCTGTTGTTGTTCGCCAGCTTCGCCAGCCGCGTCACCTCCGCGGCGAACCCGCTCTGGTTTCCCTGACGCGCCAGCGCCTTGGCCCACAGCCCCTGGACCAGCGGCCAGATGATCGCGTTGTGCCTGCCGGGCTGCGCGTCGGAGTAGCGGTCCCAGTTCGGGTAGGTGTCGGGCATGCCCCACGTCATGGAACGGGCGCGCGAGATGATCGACTGCGCCTGCGCCGGGGTCGCGATGTCGAAGAGCAGCGCGAACGCGAGCCCGGTGCCCTCCTGGTAGGCACCGGGCGTCCCGTTCGCGAGCAGCTGGTAGTTGTACAGCCCCGTCTGGGCGTTCCAGAAGTACCGGTTGATCGCGGTCTTGAGCGCCGCCGCCTTGGTGCGGTAGCCGGCGGCGTCCTGCGACTGCCCCACCCGGTCGGCCATGTTCGCCGCGTTGACGTACGCGGCGTAGTAGACCTCGTTGGTGCTCAGGTACATCCCGCTCGCCACACCGGGCCACGGCATGCTGCCGGTGCTGACCGACTCGGTCGCGTCGGCGGGCGGAGCGGGGTAACCGGCGATGCCGTCGTTGAAGAACGAGGCGCCGACGAACAACCCGTAGGTGGCGTTGAAGCCCGCCGAGCCCGCGCGTTCGCGGATCGCCAGGGTGTTCTTGGCGGTGCGGTAGGCGTTGTCGAGGAACGCCCGGTCGCCGGTGACGAGGTAGTGGTTCCACGCTGCGGTGAGCCAGATGACCTGGTCCCACTGCTGGTCGTCCTGCTGCACGCGCAGAGCGCCCGCGGAGTCCTTGTCCACCACGGCCCACAGCGTGTTCTCGGCCAGTGCGGGCGACAGCAGACTGGTGGCGTTCCAGCTGTTGACCGACGCGTCGCGGGTCCACGGCTGCTGGTAGCCACCACCCGCGCGGACGAAGCCGACCGCCGGGTCCTGCAGGCCGCTCCGGTTGTAGCGCGAGTCGTAGCCCAACGTGTTCACCCGCAGCAGGTTGTCCAGCGCGGCCGCGTACGCGTTGCCGTACAGCTCCTGGCTCGACGGGTTCGCGAACCGGAGCGACGGTGCCTGCGCGGCTCCCGCCGTCCCCGGAGGCACACCGATGACCACGCCGCACATCGCCACGATCACCAGCAGGACACGGTGGATCCGCCGCCGAAGGCTCATCCCGCACACCTCTCCGGCACCGGTACCCCGCGGCCGGGCCGCGGACCAGTGCACCACGAAACGGTGCTCACGGAACGTGTCGACAACGATCCTGTCCGTTCCTGTCAGGCTGGCGTGTGGACCGGCGGACAGCCCGGTTCCCGCCGCCGGGTCCACCTCCCCGCCGGGTCGAGCCGATCCACGGCCCGGCCACCCGGATCGTTTCCCGTCCGGGGTGTCAGACCGCCCTCGCCAATCGGCCGCCGTCCACGACGATGGTCTGGCCGGTCAGGAAGCTCGCGCGGTCGCTCGCGACGAAAACGACGACCTCGGCGATTTCCTCCGGCGTGCCGAGACGGCCTAGCGGATTGCTTTCGGCCATTGTCCGGAATTCCTCGGCGCCCATGAACTCGGTCACGTTCTCACTCGCCACCGTGCCCGGCGCGACGGAGTTGACCCGGACGTTGTCGGGACCCCATTCGGTGGCCCACGACCTGGTGTAGGACTCGATCGCCGCCTTTTGCGCGCCGTAGGTGGACATGTGCGGCATGTGACGCGCGCCGGCGATGCTGCTGATGTTGATGACGGCGCCGCCGCCACGGGCGGCCATTCCCCTGGCGAAGCCCGCGGTCAGGGCGAAGGCCGCCCGGATGTTGACGTCCCAGGACTCGGCGTTCGCGTCGAGGTCCTGGTCGAGGCTCGGCCTGACGCTCTCCCGGTAGCTCGCCGCGTTGTTGACGAGGACGTCGACGTCACCGGCCTCCTTGACGAGCCGGTCGACCTCGGCGGGGTCAGCGAGGTCGGCGAGGATGAACCGGGCCTCACCGCCCGCCGCGACGATGTCGGCGACGACGCCGTCCCCGCGCTCCCGGTGCCGTCCCGTGATCAGCACCACGGCGCCGTCACGGGCGAACGCGTGCGCGATCGCGGAGCCGATTCCGCCCCGTGATCCCGCTCCGGTGATCAGGACGTTCTTCTTCGTCGAGCTCATGGCTTTGTTCGGCCTTTCTGGTGTGGCGCGCGTCGGTGGACGCGAGCGCCATTGTCGGGAGGCGCGGTCATTCCGCGCTTTTCCCGGATCGGCTGTGCAATTCAGAAGGTACGCAAGTAGTCGACATAGGCGCAAAGAGTCGCTTGCTATGATTCACATAGAACACTTCTATGTGGCGAGGCGGCTCCGATGAACCTGCGGCAGTACGAGTACGCGCTTACCGTGGCCGAGGAGGGCAGCATCACGGCGGCGGCCGAGCGGCTGGGGGTGGCGCAGCCCTCGCTGTCCCAGCAGATCGGCACGCTGGAGAAGCAGGTCGGGGTGCGCCTGTTCACCCGGACCCCGCAGGGGATGCTGCCGACGGCGGCGGGCCGGGCCTTCCTGGTGGAGGCGGAGGTCGCCACCACCGCGTCCCGGCGCGCGCTCACGGCCGCCCGCTCCGCCGACGCCGACCTGACGGGCGAGCTGGTCATCGCCGTCTACCTGGGACTCGGGACCCGCGTGCTGCCGCGCGCACTCGGCGAGCTGCGCCGCCGTCACCCCCACCTGGAGGTGACGATCCACGAGGAGCCCGACCCCGCCGACATGGAGCGGCTCACGCGCCTGGGCACGCTCGACATGGTCCTGGTGCACGAGATCCCGTCCGGGTGCACCTTCGACGTCCACCCGCTGGGCAGGGAGTCCTACGTCGCCGTGCTGCCGGAGGGCCACCCGCTGCTGCGCCGGGACAAGCCGCTCCTCCTCGAGGACCTGGCCCACGAGGGGTGGGTGCGCTTCCGCCGCGGCAGCAAGCTCGACGAGTACCTGGCGGGCCTGCTCGCCGGTCGCGGCCCCGCCCCGCGGACGGTCGGCCGGGCCTCGCAGATCTCCACCGCGGTGCGGCTCGCCGCGGAAGGCCTCGGCGTCACCGTCGCGCCGTCCTCCGCGATCCCCGACGGCTTCGAGCACCTGACCCGTCCGCTCCGCCCGAACCTCTCCGAGCCGGTGATCGCGGGTCTCCGCCCCTCACCGGGCCGGGCCGAGATCGCCCTGCTGGACCAGCTGAGCCGGCAGGACTGGTCGGGCGGCGGGGTCGGCGCGTCCCGGCGTTGAGCGCTGCCGCGACAGCCTCGTCGGACTCGACGAGCGCCTGATCCGCTGTCGATGCCGTCCCACATCCCGGTGCCGGGACGTGCTTGGTCGCGGGAGGGCGGAAGCCCGACTTCCGGCCCGTTGATCGGGTTCGGGACGGGCCGGCAGGTTGTCATGGAGGGTGCTTGTCGATGCCTGCCGGTGGTCATGCCGGGTTAACCCGGTGCGGTGAGCATCGCCGGGCGCCGCCCTGCGCCCGGACGAGGAGATGTGATGAAACGCCGTTCCCTGCTGAAGGCCGCCGCCGCGGGTTCCGGGTTGGCCCTGTTGCCGGTCAGCCTGCGACGGGCACTGGCGATGGAGGCTCCCGCGGGCGGGTTGGACGCGGTGGAGCACGTGGTGGTGTTCATGCAGGAGAACCGGTCGTTCGACCACTACTTCGGCACGTTGCGCGGGGTGCGCGGGTTCAACGACCCGGTGGCGATCACGCTGCCCGACGGCGGTCCGGTGTTCCGCCAGCCCAACGGGTCCGGGCACCTGCTCCCGTACCGGGTGGGCGACGAGTTCATGTCGGGGACGCCGCACGGGTGGGCGGACGGGCACCGGGCCTGGAACGACGGGCGGCACGACCAGTGGGTGGCGCAGAAGGGGGTGCGGACGATGACGCACCTGGATCGCGCGGGCCTGCCGTTCTACCACGCGTTGGCCGACGCGTTCACGGTGTGCGACGCCTACCACTGCTCGGAGGCGGGACCGACGAACCCGAACCGCTTCTACCTGTTCTCCGGGACGATCGGCTACGAGCCGGGCACCACGAAGCGGGCGATCGGCAACGACAGCTGGCAGAACCCCGGCCACACCGGGTACACGTGGACGAGCTACGCGGAGCGGTTGCAGCAGGCCGGGCGGTCGTGGCGGGTGTACCAGGAGTGGGACAACTACGGCGACAACTCGTTGGACTACTTCGCGTCGTTCCTCGCGGTGGGGCGCAAGGCGTTGGCGGCGACGAAGGACTCGGCGGGCAAGGCGTACGCGAAGCTGGAGTACTTCTACTACGACGTGGCCTCGGCCTCGGCGGCGCGGCGGGAGGAACTGCTGGCGCAGCTGGACAAGGGCGTGGCGGCGTTGTCCGCGGCGGACCGGTCGCTCTACGACCGGGGGCTGGCGCGGCAGCGGACGGGGGAGCTGGCGTCGGTGTTCCGGGCGGACGTCGCGGCGGGGCGGTTGCCCGCGGTGTCGTGGGTGGTGGCGCCGGAGTCGCAGAGCGAGCACCCGGACTGGGGGCCGAACACCGGGGCCGAGCTGGTGAAGCGGGTGCTGGACGCGATCGCGGCGAACCCGGAGGTGTGGCGCAAGACGGTGTTCCTGCTCAACTACGACGAGAACGACGGGTTCTTCGACCACGTCCCGCAGCCCGCGCCGCCGGTGTCGCCGTCGCAGGGGCTCTCCACGGCGGCGGTGGCCGACGAGATCTACGACGGGTGGCCCATCGGGCTGGGGCAGCGGGTGCCGCTGCTGGTGGTGTCTCCCTGGAGCCGCGGTGGGAAGGTGTGCTCGGAGGTGTTCGACCACACGTCGGTGCTGCGGCTGTTGGAGCGCTGGACGGGTGTCGCCGAGCCGAACATCTCGCCGTGGCGGCGCGCGGTGTGCGGCGACCTGACCTCGGCGCTGGACCTGTCGGGGACGGGGACCTGTCCGGCGTTGCCCGCGCCGGTGCCGACGTCCGGACCGCGGCCCACCTCGCCCACACCCCCTGGTGCGCAGGTGATGCCGGTGCAGGAGCCGGGTGTGCGGCCAGCCCGGCCGTTGCCGTACGTGCTGTCGGTGTCGGGGCGGGTGACGGCGGAGAAGTTCTGGGTGGACTTCACGTCGTCGGGCGAGGCGGGAGCGCACTTCTCCGTCTACGCCAACGCTTTCCGCACGGACGGGCCGTGGCGCTACACCGTCGGGGCCGGGCGGACGCTGACCGACTACTGGCAGGCGGGGACGCCGACCGGGTCCTACGACCTGACGGTGTTGGGGCCCAACGGTTTCCTGCGCCGGTTCGCGGGTGACCGGGTCGTGGCGACCTCGGGCGGGGCCAACCCCGAGGTGACGATGCGGTACGCGCCCGCGGACGGCCTGGTGTGGTTGGCGATGACCAACAGCGGGAAGGCCGCGTGCACGCTGACCGTCCGGGTGGGCAACCGCGCGGGCGGGCCGTGGACCTACACCGCCGGGCCCGGTGCGACCGTCGAGGACTGGTTCTCCGTCGGGCGGACGTCGGGCTGGTACGACCTGACCGCGTCCGGCCCCGACGGGTTCGTGCGCCGTTTCGCCGGGCACGTGGAGAACGGCGCGGAGAGCACGTCCGACCCCGTCATGGGATCCGGGACGTTGGCCGGCACCTCGACGGCGTCCGCCGGTGAGGTGCGGGTGGACGTCGGGCAGGCGCGGACGGTCACGGCGGTCACCTGCCGGCCTCGGCAGGCCGGACCGTACGAGGTGCACGTGAGCACCGACGGCTCGTCGTGGGGGAGCGCGGTGGCGTCGGGGACCTTCACCGGCACAGCGGCCACGACGGTGCGGTTGTGGCCCGCCACCGCCCGGTACGTGCGGGTGCGGGCGGCGGTGGACGGCGTGACGGCTTCGGGTTGGTGACCCGACCACCGGGAGGCTTGGCCACCGCCCGGCACGTCATCGCCTGGTCGCACGGGTAAGCGAGCTGCGGTGACACCTGGAGTTCATGCCCCGTCGGCCGGGACCGCTCGGGGTGGCGTGCTCACCGTGGACAACCGGTACCGGGTGCGGCGGGGGTGGGTGTCGCAAGAGGACCTCGCCCGCTGCGCTGTCGGGTGGCGGCCGCTGTTCACCGGACGGCACAACGAGGTCACCGCGGTCGGACCGCTTACGCCGAGCTCACCCCCACCACCGTCACCCTGTCCCGCCCGGCGGGGAATGACCACTGGCGCCGGTCGGTCCAGCCTGCGTAGTTCAGGAACCGGTGTCGTCGACCTTGATGTGCGTTCGACGACGCCCAACTTCAAACCACGTTCGAGGGCGTCAGGCGGAGTTGCGGTGCTTTTGAGCGTCCAGGAGCGTCCGTGCGCAGACGGCCGCGAAGGTGTCGCGATCGGCCCATCTGGGCACGGTCCCGTAGTAGTGGACGTACAGTTCCGAGTCGGAAACGCAGAGGTGGGCATTGCGAGAGCATTCCCCGGCTGTGTCTACCGGCATTTCCAGGAGAGTGGCGGCACGACCAGCAAGTCGCAGGTCTCTGTTCACCTGTTCGACGTCCTTCGCAAGGTCGGCTCGCTGGGCCCACAGGATCCGTTTCCATTCCCTGTACTGGAGTCGCTGTGGCTTCCACCAAGCGTGATCGATCTTGCCCAACGGAGTCGCAATTGAGGCGACGGATGGTTCAAGGAGCGAGGCGGCGTGCAACTCGTTGTGCGGTCCGCGCATGAGTAGTGCTTGTCTACCCATCCCCGCCGCCAGGGCTCGTGTCACGAAATTGGTGACGAGATCAAGGTAGGGGCCGTTGTAAGGGGTCAGTGGCCACCGCTCGATCGCGCTGTGGCGATGGACTGTGTACTTCGAGGTCCACGCTGTCCACGCTTGCAAGCGCTGTTGTTCTCGCTGGATCGAGTCGAAGTGCTGGTCGATCTCGTCGGGCATGGCGAACTTCTCCCAGTGGCGTGTCATCGCAGTCGGCAACTCCCACTGTGGGTCGCCGCGTGACGGAAGATCGTTAGCAGCTCGGCGGAGCAGGAAGGAACTGAACACGGCTCAGGTACGAGCGGGTTGCTTGATCGAGGAAGTCTCCGAAGGGGCTGGTGGTCGGCATCCGCTCGGGTAAGACCGGTGGACAAACCGTGGCCGTGCTCGACGCATGAGCGAAGTGACCTGTCCGCATCCGGCATCACCAGTGGGGTGGACGCATCTGTCTCCCAGCCGATCCGTGCAGCCAGTCGGTCCCTGGGAGAGGGCCGTCTGTAATCGTGGCTCATCTGACGGAGATCGGCTCGCGCCGCGCGGTGGAACCCGACCGGTTCACGTGCTCGGCCAGCTCGTCGGGGAGACGACCCTAGTGGGGCTGCTCGGCGGCTTGATGGGCGTGTGGTGGCCACTGTGGAGGTTGCGCTGGGCGACGGTTGGCTGCCGGACGTGAACCCGCGGGTGGCACTTCTCGAGTCCGGCGGTGGTGCCGTGGCGGGTCTCCTGCCCGCCCTGCACGGCGCGACCAGCCGCGCTCCAGCGGTCACCTCACGCCTCCGGTGACGACCCCGTCTGGCGCAGGAGCTGGTCGACGAGGCGTTCCTTGGCGAGGGCGAGGTGGCGGCGGTAGGTGCCGTAGGGCAGGCCCAGGCGTCGGGCGGTGGCCTTGTGGGTGCGGGAGGTCGTGAAGTAGGTGGCGGTGAGCGCCTCGTGCGCCTTCACGCCCGCGGGGTCGACCTGGAGGGCGTCGAGGGCGGTCGTGACGGCGTCGCGCAGGTCCGCGACGGGGTCGGTCGAACCGGGTGGGACGAGGCGGGAGCGGAGCAGGACGCTGGTGGCGAACTGGCGGGGGTTGCGCCAGGTGCGCAGCGCCTCGAGCACGCCCTCCTCGAAGGCGGCGCGCGGCAGGTCGTCGGTCGGGGCCGGGACCGTGCCCGGCCAGCCCGCGACGGGTTCGGCCAGGGCTCGGGCGCGGTGTTCGACCCACTGCTCGACCGGTTGCCGCCGCCAGTCGCGGCCGAAGACGTGCTGGCGGCGGCCGCCGACGTCGACCGCCACGACCTCCAGCATCCCGGCGTCGGCGAGGTAGCGCCGCCACAGGTCGGCGTCCTCGAAGACGGTGAAGGTCACCGCGCGGCCGCGGGTCCGCATCTCGGCGGCGATGGTGCGCCTGCTGATGAGGTCCATGAGGGGCGAGGGTCGTTGGTGGGCGCCGGGTTGCACGGCGAAGCGGCGGATGCCCAGGTGCTCGCCGGGGGCCAGGGGAGCGACGGCCTCGACGAAGCCCCAGACCTGGTCGACCACCGGGTCCGCGGCCCGGTCTTCGGGCAGCGCCGCCTCCAGCCGCAGGACGGCCATGAACCCGATCGGTGTGGCCGAGCCGGCGTAGCGGTAGACGCGGAAGCCCTGTGGCTGGCGGCGCGCCCAGTGCGCGACCGCGGTCGCCGAGGCGGCGTTCTCCGCCTCGGTCATCAGGCGCAGGACGTCCGGCACGTCTTCGGGCCGCAGGGCGGTGTCCTCGACATGGGGGTGCACGTGCCAGTCGTACAGGTCGCCGTGGTCGCGGAAGAGGAACATCCACTCGGCCACGCGCAGCAGGGCGTCGTGCTCGGAGGCGGCGCGCACGGCGTGCAGGCAGGCGACCGAGACGCGGACGCGCACGTCCTCGTAGCGTTCCGGGTCGCGCCACCGCAGGTCGGCCTCCAGCGTGGCGCGCACCGCGTCGTGGGGGTGCAGCCCCTCGGGGGTGGCCTCGACGTAGGGCAGCTGGCGCAGCCAGGGGAACACCGTCGCGGTGTCCTCGTCGCCCAGCACCGCCCGCAGCAGCGACTCGCGCGTGACGTAGGCCCGTGCGACGACCTCCAGCGCACGCCGGTGCGCCGCGCTCGGCAGCTCGCCGACCAGCCGTTCGACCAACGTGGTCAGCACGTCGCCGGTGGGCCGCCACAGCGCGTTGGGCGCCTCGACGGGCACGGAGGCGGCGAGCGAGAGCGCGAGCGGGCTGCCCCCGGCGAAGGCGACGATGGCGTCGCGGCGCTCCGCGGCGACACCGCGGGACGCCAGCAGGGCGTCGGACTGGGCGGCGTCGAGCGGTCGCACGGCCAGCTCGGCGAACAGCGGCGCCCAGCCGGGGTCCAGCGTCCAGTCGGTGTCGGGGGCGACGCGGCTGGCGAGGACCACGAGCGCGCCCTCCGCGAGCCGGAGCAGGAAGGTGTCGCGCAGCCACGGTTCGAGCTGCTGGCAGTGCTCGAAGGAGTCGATGAGCAGGACCGCGCCGGGCTCGACGCACACCAGGGCGGCGGCCTCCTCGATGCGCCGCGGGTCCGCGTCCAGGAACCGCGCGTCGACGTGCACCACACGGCGGCCCGCGACCTCCGCCTGCCGCGCGGCGTGGCGCAGCAGCGAGGACTTGCCGATGCCACCCGGTCCGTGCAGGTAGGCCACGAGCGGGGCGTCCGCCGCCCCGGCCAGCATCCGGTCGAGCACGTCCCGCTCGGGCTCGCGGCCCACCAGTGCTCCGGCGCGCGCCGCGGCCAGCCTGCCCGCCAGTCCCGTCGCACCCACTCCGCACCCCTCTCGTCGGGACCGTGTTCCCTTGTGGAGGAACGAACGTTAGGCCATGCAGGTGCCCTCGCGCCGGTAGGGCCGGAGCACTTCACGGCCTTGGACCGGACACCTGTCCGGTCCACCGCCTCCGACGGTCGTGGTGGCGGGCTTGGTCCTGCTGGTTGACGGAGGGCTTCGGGGGCGCGTTGTGCCTCCCTTCCCAGCCACATGTCTGCGAAGGGGCTTTCGCCATGCGCGTGAACAAGGTCGTCGTCATCGGTGCCGGGATCGGTGGGCTGTGGCTCATGGGGCGGGACCCGCTGCCGTCGTAGCGTCGATACCGGTGGGGTATCGCTGTCCGACCCGGACGGTGTTGGTGTCCCGCCGGTGCGCGGACAAGATCGAGTCATGAGTGAGCGGACGATCGCGTTGGTCACCGGCGCGAACAAGGGGATCGGGTACGAGATCGCGGCGGGGCTCGGCGCGCTGGGCTGGAGCGTCGGGGTCGGCGACCGGGACGAGCGGCTGCCCGAGACGGTGGAGAAGCTGCGGGCGGAGGGGGTGGACGCGTTCGCCGTGCCCGTGGACGTGACCGACGACGCGAGTGTGGCCGCTGCCGCGGCGTTGGTGGAGGAGCGTGCCGGGCGGTTGGACGTGCTGGTGAACAACGCGGGTGTCGCGGGGCCGTGGCCCGCGCGGCCGTCGACCATGTCGGTCGACGCCGTGCGGGAGGTGGTGGAGACGAACGTGCTGGGTCTGATCCGGGTGACCAACGCGATGCTGCCGCTGCTGCGCCGGTCCGAGCATCCGCGGATCGTCAACCAGTCCAGCCACGTCGGGTCGATGACCTTGCAGACCACGCCCGGTGTCGAGCTCGGCGACGTGGACGGGGCCTACGCGCCGACGAAGACGTTCCTCAACGCCGTGACCGTCCAGTACGTGAAGGAGCTGGCGGGTACGGCGGTGAAGGTCAATTGTGCCTGTCCCGGTTTCGTGGCGACCGACATGACCCGTCACCAGGGCGACCGCACACCCGCGGAGGGCGCCAGGATCGCGATCCGGCTGGCCACCCTGCCCGACGACGGCCCGACCGGCGGGCTGTTCGACGACGACGGCGCGGTGGCGTGGTGACGCGCCCGCGTGCGGAGCGGACCGCCATCACCGGTGCCCGGATCTTCGACGGCGAGAAGGTGCTGGGCGCCACCACCGTGCTCGTCGACCGCGGCAAGATCGTCCGCGTCGGCGGCGAGGTGCCCGACGGGGTCGAGGTGGTCGACGGCACCGGGGCGACCCTGCTGCCCGGCCTGATCGACGCGCACGTCCACACCGGCCCGGACTCGCTCGCGCTCGCCCTGCGGTTCGGGGTGACCACCGAGCTGGAGATGCAGGGCACCAGCACCCGCGGCAGGCGGGCCGCCATCAGCGCGGACGACACGATGGCGGACGTGCGCTCCGCCGGCCTCGGCCTCACCCCGCCCGGCGGCCACCCCAGCGAGCTCTTCCCGCCCGGCTTCGTGCCGATCGGCGCCGAGTCGGCCGACGGCACGGCCCCGTTCACCCCCGACGCCACGAGCCCGGAAGGCGCCGCGGCGTCCATTCCGCGACTGCTCGCGGACGGTGCGGACTACATCAAGTTCATGGTCGACGACGGCAGCGTCGAAGGCCACCCCGGCCTGCCGATGATCGACCCGGCCACGTTGGACGCCGGTGTGGCCGAGGCCAAGAGGTACGGCGTGCTCACCATCGCCCACGCGTTGACGATCGACGCCACCCGGATGGCGTTGGAGGCCGGTGTCGACGGTCTGGCGCACGTGTTCGTGGAGCCGCACGACGACGAGATCATCGCCCTGATCGAGGACGCCGACGTGTTCGTCGTCCCGTGCACCGTCCTCAACGCCTCGCTCATGGGCATCACCGGCACCGAGCTCGCCGACGACCCGCGTGTCTCCTCGCGCCTGGACGAGGCCTGGGACACCGCCCTGCGCTCCAGTTTCGACCGGTACCCGCAGGGCGACATCGACGACGTCCTGACCACCGTCAAGGTGCTGAGCGACGCCGGGGTCGACCTACTGGTCGGCACCGACTCCGCCGTCCCCGTCCCGTTCCTCGGCGGCCTCGCCCACGGCGCCAGCGTCCACCACGAACTCCAGTACCTCGTCCGCGCGGGCCTCACCCCGACCCAGGCACTACGCGCCGCCACCTCCACCACCGCCCGCCGCTTCCGCCTGACCGACCGCGGCCGCATCGCCGAAGGCCTCCGCGCCGACCTCCTCCTCGTCGACGGCGACCCCACCACCACGATCTCCAACACCCTCAACACCCGCGCCGTCTGGCGCCGCGGCGCCCGGCTTGTTCTTTGAGCCCTCGCAGTACGGCGCTACAGCGCGCTGATGTCGTGCGCCGCTCGACAGGTCGACCGCAATAGTGCGTGACCGGAAGCCGACAAGTCGGCTATGCGTCGGCGTCGGGGGTGAGGGGGACGCGCCATGCCGAAGGCGGAGGTGGGACGTTGGGTGGTGGAGCACCTCCGACGACGCGGCCTGCGGCAGGTCCGCGTCCTGATTCTGGCCAGTCATGAGCACGTGGGTCCTCAAGACCGGTGTGCGGAGACGGTTCGTGCCGACCTTGACGCCACCACGGTCACCGTCGACGACATCTGCGATTTCAGCCGCTCGCGCGCACAGCGCGAGCCAGGCCCACATCCGCTCGATCTCGACGCGGCAGGTTCGGCTGGTGGACGGTCGCACGATCGATCGTGAAGCCGAGGGTCTACCAAGGTGGATGAGGATCGTCTCGGCCGCGCTGGTGCTCGACTGGCTGGTATGGCGGTGGTCTCCGGTCAGCGGCGTGGGTGGGCGAGTCCGTGGTCGATGAGGCTTTGCGCGGTGTCGTGCAGGGTTTCGTCGGTGGGGCGGGTGGTCCAGCCGAGGTCGTCGGCGGCCTTCTGGCTGGACAGCTTCTCGGGGTGGCCGACGAAGGCGAGTGCGAGGCGCAGGGTGGGGTCGAAGCGGGCGGCGAGCCACATCGCCCAGTAGGGGAGGCGGCGGGTGGGTACGCGCAGGCCCTTGGTGGCCAGGGTGCGGGCCATGTCGAGCATCCAGACGTCCGGCCCAGCGCAGATGTAGCGGTTGCCCGCGGCTTTCGGGCTCTCCACGGCCAGGCGGTGGGCCAGGGCGATGTCGCGGACGTCGACGATGCTCCAGCTGATGTGCGGGACCGCGGGCATGGAGCGGTCGAGCAGCCGTTGCACGGTCTCGTTGGACGTGGCCACCTCGGGGCGTTGCAGGGGGCCGACGACGAGGCCGGGGTTGATGGCGACCAGTTCCAGGTGGCGCTGCTCGGGCAACTCGTCGACGAACTTCCAGGCTGCCCGTTCGGCGAGGGTCTTGCTCTTCTCGTACGGGGTGCAGTTCGCGATGTCGGACCAGTCGTCCTCGGTGTGGCGGCCTGCCACGGGGTCGGGGCGGCCGCCCGCGATGGCGGAGGACGAGGAGGTCAGGACGACCCGGCGGACGGTGCTGCTCGCGGCGGCGGCGCGCAGCACGCGCAGGGTGCCCTCGACGGCGGGGCGGATGACGTCGTCCTCGTCACGGGGGACCGCGGGCGGGTTCGGCGAGGCCACGTGCAGCACGGAGGTGCAGCCCTCGACGGCCTCGGCCCAGCCCTCGTCGGAGTCCAACCGGGCGGCGACGAGCTCCAGTCGACCCCCGAACTCGGCGGCCAGTGCGGTGAGGTGGGCGACCTTCTCGGTCCTCGTGACGTCGCGGACGGTGCCGCGGACGGCGTAGCCGTGCCGGAGCAGTTCCTCGACGCAGTAGCCGGCGATGAAGCCGGACGCGCCGGTGACCAGGACGGTGTCGGGCTGGCTCATGGGATCTCCCGTGGTTGGGGTGTTCCGGGGTGGGAGCGCTTACACGCGGTCCCAGAAGTCGGCGAGCATGCGGGCGCCACGGGCCGGGTCCTGGAGCATCCACCAGTGCCCGAGTCCTTCCAGCACGTGCGTCTCGGCGTCCGCGCGGCTCGCGGCGCGTCGGTGCTGCTCGGCCGACCCGACGTCGCCGTCGGCCGTGGCGATGACGGCCAGCCCCGGTCGCCGGGCGGCTTCGGGCAGGCGCCTGCCGCGGTCGGCCAAGGCCGGTTGGGCGGCGGAGCGGTAGAGCGCGAGGACGGCGGCGGCCATCTCGGGCCCCTGCGCGGCCGCCACCTCGTCGGCCGCGGGCGGGAGGATGCCCCACTCCCGCATGCGGGCGGCGCGGTCGGCGGCGGTCCCGCCGAAGAGGTCGGCGACCGACGCCTCGCCGTCACCGGGTGTCTGCCAGGTCCGTGCGAGGGCGTGCCAGGTGTAGTCGGGTTCGAGCGCCCCGTTGACGTCGCTCACCCAGCTGCGCACGAGGTCGGGGCGCGTCCACACCGCGCCCATGACGTGGCCGCCGCCGAAGTCGTGGCCCACCAGGTCGACGGGCCCGTCGAACGCGCTCAGCTCGCCGATCAGCCAGTCGCGGTACTCGTCGGCCGTGGCGCCGAAGCCGTCCGGGACGGGGGCGCCGAACGCGGGCGGGGACAGCCGGACGACGTCGTGGTGGCCGAGGCGGCGCAGTTCCCCGACCAGGGGTGTCCAGATCGCCGAGGTCTCGGGGACCCCGTGGACCAGGACGCGGGTGCGGTCGTGCTGGGGCATCGGTTCTCCAGGAGGGGTGCGGATGCCCTAACTGAAGCATCGGTGTCGCAGTTACGTCAACAGTGACGACGCACCTGTCTCAATTACGCCGTGTAGTGTGACAGGTGATGGGAGGTCGCCGATGGCCGCGACAGAGCGGGGTGGGCTGCGCGCCGACGCGCGGCGGAGCAGTGCCCGGATCCTGGAGGCGGCCCAGCAGGTCCTCGCGGAGGACCCGACGGCGTCGCTGGAACGGGTCGCGGAGGCGGCTGGACTGGCGCGGGCGACCGTGCACCGGCGCTTCGCCTCGCGCCAGGCGCTGCTCGACGCGCTGGTGCGGGATCTGACGGACCGCTACCTCGCGATCATCAAGGAGGTGCGGGTGAAGACCGCGCCGCCGATGGTCGTCCTGCACCGGGCGACCGAGATCTCGCTCAGGCTGAAGTACGGCCACCCGTTCGTCACCAGCCTGACGCCCACCCACGAGAGCCCCGGCGCGCCCGCGGCGCACCCGGAGATCGTGGAAGGGCTGGAGATCCTCTTCACCAGGCTGCACGAAGGCGGATACACCACGACCTCCGACCCGGCCTGGGCGAGGGTCGTCTACCTTGCCCTGCTCCAAGAGGTCTACAGCCTCCCGGCGGACTCGCCCAGCCTCGGCCTCGGGGACGACGCCGACGCCGACGACGAGGTGGAGGCGCGGGTCGGCCTCCTGGTCACGACCCTCCTCGGCGCGCTCGGCGGGTCGCCACGACGCTGACCCGCGCTCACCAGCCCTCGACGAGCCCCCACCAGAGCGAGTCCTCGCCGACGGTGGGGTCCTTCTCCCGCACGAGCTCGAAGAACCGGTCCAGCCGGTCGTAGGTCTCGTCGTCGAACGGGGCGGCGCGCAGCGCGGTGTTCACGCCGTACCAGCGCCACGCCGTCTCCACGAGCAGGGCGCCCGAGCCGTTGACCCAGTACCGGGGCACGGTCGCGGTCTCCAGCGTGGAGAACCCCTCGACCGTGCCCGTGTCGGCGGCGGTGACGAGGTCGGCGTGCGAGAGCGTGCCGAGCCGGTAGTAGACGCGGTCCTCGTCCTCGATGACCGCGTCGAACGACGGCCGGAGCTCCGACGGGGCGATGACCGGGAGGCCCCACCTCCGGTACGCCCGCAGGTCGGCGTCCGGGAGCCGCCACGACGTCACCGACGCCGGTGGCATGGTCTGCACCGACGGCACGACCAGGTCGTCCAGCGGCGCGGAGAGCGAGTGCTCGTAGAGCTCCAGTGGTTCCACGGCGTCGGATCCTACGGGTGCCCCTGGGTCATCCACCTGTTGATCGCCGACCAGTTCTCCCTCCGGGTGCCGTCGAGGCTCCAGGTGATGGCGGCGTTCTTGTACTGGCCGACGACGCCCGCGCAGTCGTGGTTGGGCATCGAGCACGGCACGCGCTCGGAGTAGATCCGGGTGACCTGCTCGGGCTTGATGCCGCGGGCCTGCAGCTCGGCCTGCATGATCTGCTCGGAGTGCAGACCACCGGGGTCGTTGGCCTGGACCAGGTACTGCTTGCCGGTCGGTGTCTCGTACTCGTACACCGCGACGTTCTGGTGCGAGCCGACGCCCTCGTTCAGCCGGTGCTCGTAGGCCATCTTGCTGAGGTCGGTCTCGCCGAGGCGCACCGGTCCCTGCCTGCCGCACACCGCGAGCCCGTAGGGGTCGACGAACCGCAGCGGGTTGCCCGCGTAGGCGTAGTGGTTGGGCGACGGTGCCAGCCCCAGCGGGTCCGGGCCGGTGTAGCGGCCCGTCCACGGGTCGTAGTACCGGAAGACGTTGTAGTGCAGGCCGGTCTCGGTGTCGTGGTACTGGCCGGGGAAGCGCAGCGGGCAGTCCGTGGTGGACCGCGAGCCCAGCAGCGCGCCCCACGCCGAGAACGAGGCCTGCCAGGTGGTCCGGCCGTCGGCGCCGACCAGCGCGGTGGGCCTGCCGACGTGGTCGGTGACGACGGCGTGGAAGCCGGTGCCGTCGAGCTGGGCGAGCGGGGTGGACGTGCCCGCCTCGTGCACCCACGTCGTGACCCCGACGCCGGTGGCGTGCTGCTCGGCCAGGTCGAAGCCGTCCCAGGCGAAGTCGACGCGCAGCTGCCCGGAGGTCTTGGCGCAGCGGCGGCCGAGCGCGTCGTAGAGGTACCGCCAGGTACGACCGTCCGGTGTGGACACCTCGACGAGCTGGTCGTAGGCGTTCCACGAGTAGCGCCAGAGCAGGACCTGGCCGGAGAGCGTGTGCCTGCGGACCTCGCTCACCCGGCCCTGGCCGTCGTAAGCGCAGGTCGTGCGGCCCGCGGCCCGCAGCAGGCCGCGGTCGAACTCGCGCTGCCCCTCGGCGTCGCCGCCGGGCAGCCACGCGGCGGCGGTGATGTTGCCCGCCAGGTCGTAGTCGTAGCGCTCGGTGTTGTCCGGCGAGTGGACCGCGGCGACGCGGCCCATGACGTCCAGGTCGACGCGGGTCGGGCCGTCGCCGACCAGGTAGCCGTCGGGCCGCCAGCGCAGCTGCCTGCGCTGTCCCGCGAACTCCTGCGCCGCGAGCCTGCCGACGGCGTCCCAGGTCTGGGCCAGGACCAGGTGGGCGTCGAGGTTGTGCGCCACGGTGCGCCCGAGGCGGTCGCGGTCGAACGTCAGCGCGTGCCCACCCGCCCGCACCGAGGCCAGGCCGCCCGCCGGGTCGTAGCCGTAGTCCACGGCCGCGCCCGACGGCGTCACCCGGCGCACCCGCCTGCCCGCGGCGTCGTAGCTGTTGACCAGCACCCGGCCGTTGAACGCCTCGGTCAGCACCCGGCCGACCGGGTCGCGGGTCAGGGTGATCTCACCCGCCTCGTTGACCGCGCGGACCACCTGGCCCTGCGAGTCGTACTCGTAGGTGGTCTCGCCGCCGTCGTCGGCGACCTGCCGCACGCGCCTGCCCGCGGCGTCGTAGGCGAAGGTGACCGTCTGGCCCGCGCCGTTGGTGCTGGACACGACCCGACCGGCCGCGTCGTGGGCGTAGGTGACGACACGACCGTGGAAGTCCTGCTCCCGCACCAGGTTCCCGGCCGGGTCGTAGGTGTAGGTCCACGTCCGGCCCTGCGCGTTCGTGACGGCGGTGACGCGCTGCTCGGTGTCGTAGGCGAACGCCGTCCGCGCGCCGTCGGCGGTGACCCGCGCGGCGGGCAGGTCGAAGTCGCCGATCTCGAACGTCGTGCGCCTGCCGCCCGCGTCGACGTGCTCGACGAGGTTGCCCTCGCCGTCGTGGCGCCAGGTCTCCCGGCCGCCGTCGGGCCCGAGCCGCCACGCGGGCTGGCCGTCGACGGTCCAGCCGTAGCGGGTGGTGCCCTCGAGCGGGTCGACGACGGCGACCAGCCGTCCGAAGACGTCGCGCTCGTAGCGGTGCCGGTTGCCGCGCGGGTCGACCATGGTGATCGGCAGGCCCGCGGCGTTGCAGGTGATGACGCTGGTGGCGCCGGTCGCGTCCGTCCGGCTCGCGAGGTGCCCGTACGCGTCGTAGGTCGTGCGGGTCGTCCCGCCCGGACCGGTCTCCGCGAGGAGGTTGCCGCGGGCGTCGTAGGTGTACTCCGTGGTCGCGACCCCGTCGGAGACCGAAGTGGACAGTCCGAACCTGTTGTACGCCAGGCTCCTGGTCGACCCAGTGGGCTCGACGATCTCGACGACGTGCCCGGCCTCGTCGTACCGGTAGCGCGTCGTGTTGCCGACCGCGTCCGTGCGGGCGAGCAGGCGGTCGTAGCGGTCCCACTCGCTGGTCACGCTGTGCCCCAGCGGATCCACGACCCGCACGATCTGCCGCAGCGCGTTAAGGTGGTAGACCGACTCGTTGCCGAGCGAGTCCTGCACGGTCGTCGCCGAGTCGTCGTAGCGGAACCGGGCGTTGAGGATGCCGCCGGTGCCCTCGGCCCACGCCACCCGGCCGCGCGCGTCGAAGTGGTAGCGGTAGCGGGTTCCCCTGCGGTCGGTCCAGCCGACGATCCGCCCGTCGCCGTCGTAGTCGAAGACGTGCGGCAGACCGGAGGCGTTGGTCACGCGGGTGAGGTCGCCGGAGTCGTCGTAGCCGAACGACATCAGCGGGATGTCGCCGAGCCGGTAGCCGGTGACGCGGCCGCGTGCGGTCTCGACGGTGACGCGGTAGCCGCCGGAATGCCTGATCTCCGTGGGCATCCCGTCCGCGTCGGTGACGAAGTCGATGCGGTCGCCGTTGCGGTCGGTGATCGCCCGCAGCGGCGCCAGTCCGGCCACGCCGGACGGCGCGAAGTGCAGGACGTGCCCGTTCGGCCGGGTGATCCGGTAGGTGCCGTCGGCGTCCAGCGCCAACGGCCAGCGCGGCCCCTCCACCGGCAGGACGGACTCGCCGCGCGCCGGCGCGGGGTAGACGAGCATGATCGCGTCCGCGCCCGCGAAGCACACGCCCTGCTCGTCCACCTCCAGCCGCTGGTCCACGGTGGACGCCCAGGACCGGCCGAAGAGCCTGCCGACCCGGTAGGAGGAGATGTGCGTCCGTTGCAGGACGAGGCCGAGGTCGGCGGGCAGCGTGACGTCGGTCTGGGTGAGGAACATGTCGCCGGTGACGACGTCGACCGGGTCGCCGCAGCCCGTGCGGTTCTCCGCCTCCTGCACGGTCGACCGCGGGTCCTCGGTCTGGCTCCGCACGGACGAGTCCTCGGCGGGCGGCTTCCCGTTGCCCGACGGCTCGCCGGGAGTGCCCTCGGCCGTGGAGGTGTGCGTCTCGCCGCCGGGCGGGGCGTGCTCGCCGCCCGCCGGGTGCGGTTCCGCGCTGGCGACGTGGGTTTCCCCGCCCGCGCTGGACACGTGCGTCTCACCGCCACCGCCGCCCGTGTGCGGTTCGGCCGACGACACGTGCGTGCCGCCGCCCTCGCTGGCGTGCAGGCGCGGCTCCTCGACGTGCCCGTGCAGCGCGGCCATCACCTTCTGCACGCCCTGCCAGATCTCCTCGAGCTTGCTCATGATCGGCCGCAGCTTCTCGACCGAGTTGATCAGCTTCTTGATCGTGGCGCCGATCTTCTCGGTCCACGCCGCGACCTGCTCGACGACCTGGGCCACGACGAACGGCGTGCCGAGGCCGAGGGTGAACACCTCCTCCAGCGCGTCCTGGATGAAGTCGCCGACGGCCTGCGTGACCATGTCCCGCACCAGGGCGCGCACGACACCGGTGATGACGCCGACCACCTTCACGACCGTGCTGATCGCGCTCGCGCAGGTGGCGATGGTGGAGAGCCCGTCGACCCTGTCCCCGACGTGCTTGCGGTAGGCGTCGGCGGCAGGCCCCGACCAGGTCGCCGTGTCCTTGGTGGCTGCGTCGGTGAGGCTCTTCCCGGCGTCCTGCACGGCTTTCGCGACGTTGGCCCACGTCTGCGAGTACGCGGCGATCTGGTCGCCGTCGCCCGCGAGCTGGTTGAGCGCGTCCTGGAGCGGCTTGACGTGCTCGATGAGCCAGTTCAGGCCGTAGGAGATGAGCGTGCCGACCGGGTTCATCGCCATGGTCAGCAGGTCCATGCCCGCGCCGAGCGCGGAGATGCCGCCCTCGATCCAGCTCCCCGACTCGACCGCGTCGTAGACGCCCGCGGCGTCGTCCACCAGGTTGATCCCGGTGTGCCAGGTCGTGGAGTCCTGCTTCTGGGCCAGGAGCGGGTTGGTCACGACAGCTCCTTCCCGATGGCGGAGAAGCTGTCCGCCAGGGTGCGGTCCACGGTGTCGTAGTGCTCGGCGGTCGCCTCGACCTCGTTCGCGGTGTCGGTGATCGCCTGCCGCGCGGCCCGCAGCGCGAGCACACCGGGGGCGCTGACCGCCATGACGATGGGCACGAACAGCGGGCCGCAGATCATCCCGTAGGCCTGCACTCCCACGGTGACCTGCTGGGCGGCCTCCACGGCCTGGCCCAGCGCGTCGGCGACCTGCCGCACGGACCCGGCGTGGGTGTGCAGCTCGCCCGGCGTGACCTGGTAGCCGCTCATCGGTCCATCACCGACCCGAAGTCCTCGTCGTCGTCGGGTTTCGGCGGTGGCGACGGCCTGTCCCCCGGATCGGGCTCGGGGAACCTCGCGCGGTAGGTCCCGACGATGGTGTCGACGGTCTGCTTGTCGTCGCCGATCGTCTCGGCCATCACACCCGCGAGCGCCTCCGGCAGCCTGGCCTGCGCCCGGCGCATGGTGAGCAGGACGGCCTTCGCCAGCTCGTCGTGCTCCTTGATCCGGAGGTCCGTGACGTTGCCGCCGGAGTCGATCGTGACGGTCACCGGGCCTTCGGTCTCGGTGACGGAGACGGCCTGCGCCAGCACGCGCATCTCCTGGTAGCGCTCGGCTTTCGCCTTGGCCTGCGCGACCCACGCGTCGATCCCCGCGCTCGCGCTTCCGCCAGGTATCGGACCAGTCATCACGATCCCCTCCACCGGGTTGGGCGCTCGGTGCGACGAACACTGTGTGCCCGCCGTTCCCACCGGTGGAGGGGAATCTCCGAGCGCCATCCGATTGGCGCATGACAAACGGTGGCGTTTCCGTCAAACCGCCCAGAGTGCCGTGACCGCAACGGGAGCCCGCCGAACCCGGTGGTCCCGCGAGCCCTCGCGCGCCCGTCCGCCCGCCCGCCGCGGATGGCGACGGGCGGGCGGGTCTCACGGTGCCGCCAGCGCCTCCGTCGGGGAGAGGCGGGCAGCGCGGACGGCCGGGTACAGGCCCGCGACGGCGCCGACGAGCAGGGTGGCGGCGAGACCCCCGGCGCTCGACCAGACCGGGACGACGGGCGGCCAGGACCTCATGCCCGCGTAGACGGTCGTGACCGCGCTGCCGAGCACGACACCGCCCAGGCCGCCCAGTGCCGAGAGCAGCAGGGACTCCGCCAGGAACTGCAGGCGGACCTGGCCGCGGGTCGCGCCGAGGGAGCGGCGCAGGCCGATCTCGGCGCGGCGCTCCAGGACGGAGATGACCATGGTGTTGGCCACGCCGACCCCGCCGACCAGCAGGGCCACCGCGCCGAGACCGAGGAGCAGTCCGGTGAACGCGCGGTCGGTCGCCTGCCTGGCCGCGAGCGCGTCCGACGGCCTGGACACGTCGACCTCGTTGGGCGCCAAGGGGTTCGCGGTCGCGGCGAGCACACCCCGCACGGCCTCCACGGCGGCGTCGGCGGACCGGGTGTACACGGTCGTCGGGTGCCCGTCGAAGTCCAGGTAGGACTCGGCGGCGGCCCACCCCACGAGGGCCGCCGTGTCGAGCGAGGGCACCAGGGTGACCGGTTCCAGGACGCCGATGACGGTGAACGGCCTGCCGCCCAGCTGGACCTGGACGCCCTGCCCGACCGCGCCGACGCCGAGCGACCGGGCGGCCGTCGACCCGAGCACCGCGGTCGGGTACCCGGCGGTCGCGGCGTTGAGCCACGTCCCGCTCGTCAGCGAGGCGCCGACCGTGCCGGGCAGGTCCAGGTGGGCCGCCTGCACCGACAGACCCCCGCTCTGCACCTCGGGGATCCGGTCGTTGCGGTACACCTTCGCGCCGGTGACCTTGCCGGTGGCCGCCACCCGCTCGACCGGACCGATCCGCGAGATCATGGCGACCGACTCGACGGGCAGCACGGCGCTCCCGCCGGACAGCCGGTCGCCGGGCGCGACGGTGAGCAGGTTCGTGCCGAGCGCGGCCAGCTGCTCGTCGAGGCGCGCCCGGCCGGACGCCGAGATGCCCACCACCGCGACCATGGCCGCGATGCCGATGGCGATCCCCAACGCGGACAGGAAGGCCCGCAACGGCCTGGTGCGCAGCCCCGCGCCCCCGGTGCGGAGCACGTCGCGCGGTCGCAGCCGGGACGGGGTCAGGTCGAGCACCACCTCAGACCACCTTCCCGTCGCGCATGGACACCCGGCGGGGCAGCCCGGCGGCGATCTCCCGGTCGTGCGTGACGACCACGACGGTCGTGCCCGCCGAGTGCAGCTCGCGCAGCAGCGCGAGCACGCCCGCCCCGGACGCGGTGTCCAGGTTCCCGGTCGGCTCGTCGGCCAGCAGCAGCGCGGGTTCCCCCGCCACCGCCCGCGCGATGGCCACCCGCTGCCGCTCACCGCCGGACAGCTCGTGCGGCGCGTGGTGCAGCCGGTCGCGCAGCCCCACCCGCACCAGCGCGGCCTCCGCTCGCCGCCTGCGCTCCCGCGCCGCACACCGGCGTAGAGCAGCCCGTCCGCCACGTCGTCCAGCGCCGCCTGCCCCCGCGCCAGGTGGAACTGCTGGAACACGAACCCGACCCGCCGCGCCCGCAACGCCGACAGCTGCCCGTCCGACAGCGCGGCGACGTCGTACCCCTCCACCCGCACCGTCCCCTCCGACGGCCGGTCCAGCGTGCCGATCAGCTGCAGCATCGTGGACTTGCCCGACCCGGACGGGCCGACGACGGCGACCATCTCCCCGTGGTCGATGGACAGCGTGACGCCGTCCAGCGCCCTGACCCCGCCCTCGTACACCTTGCCGACGCCTGCCAGCTCCACCACCGGGCTCACGCGGGCATCCCCACCGTCGTGCCCTCGGCGAGCCCGTCGCCGGTGACCTCGACCCGGCCCGCGGCGAACATCCCGGTCCGCACCGGCACGATCCGGGTCGCGCCGTCCTCCACCACCTGCACGCCGTACCCGCCCTCGGCGAGCGCGAGCAGCGCGGCCACCGGAACGGTCAGCACGTCCTCCCGCTCGGCGGCGGTGAACCCGACCCGGACCGACGCCCGGTCGAGCCCCGCCAGCACCGCGGCGTCGTCGGGGGTGACGGTGACGGCGATCTTCGTGACGGGGTCGGCCTTCCCGTCGCCGGGGTCGACCACGGTCCGGCTGTCGGTGATCCTCCCCGTGGTGGGCTTCCCGTCGGGCAAGGTGAGGGTGACGGGGGCGTCGCGCACCACCAGCCGCTCGTCGGACACGTCGAGCTCGGCGGTGACCAGCCGGACGGTGCCGGTGCGGGTGAGCACGGCGGTGTCCGGCCGGGCCCGGTCGCCGACGGCGGCCTTGAGGCCGTCCACGCGCACCGGGCCCGCGGCGTGCGCGATCCGCCCCTGGTCGACCGTCCCGGTCTTCGCGACCCCGAGGTCGCCCTGCCACCCGCGCACGGCCGCGGCGGTGGCCTCGGTGTAGGTGTCGTCGGCGGTGAACCCGGTGTACCCCAGTGCGGACAGGTTCTGCTCGAACTGCGCGACGTCCGCGCCCGTCGTCCCCGGCGCCAGCGTGCGGTAGGCGGGCAGCGGCCCCTAGAGCAGCACGACGGGGGTGTCGTCGACCCGGTAGAGGGCCTGCCCGCGGTCGACCGAGGTCCCCGGTTCGGGCAGCCAGGTCAGCACCCCGTCGAGCCGCGCGTCGACCGTGGTGGCGGCGCCGTAGCCGAGGTCGCCGCTCTCGGTCTCGGTGTCGACCAGGGTCTGCCTGGTCAGCCGGGCGGTCGCGGGTGGCGGGTCCACGTGGCCGCCGTCGGCCCGGTCGGTCTCCCACAGCCCGGCCGCGGCTCCGGTGGACACCGCGACCGCGGCGCCGGTCGTGACCACGACGGCGACCACGACCACCACCCGGCAGGTCCTCCTGCGTCTCGTGGTCACCGGCCGGACTCCTGCTTCTCGGAACGGGTGCCGCCGCCGTCGGGCAGGTGCCGCTGCGCGCAGGTCTGCTCGACGGACCGGTAGTCGGGGCTCATCGGGTCCATGCCTGGCGTGCCGTCGATCTTGATCCCGCCGTTCTCGTCCGAGTCGGGGAAGCCCGGCAGACCGTTGTCCCGCATGCACTTCGCGTACTCGAGCGCGGCCGCCTCCTCATCGCGCGGACCGGCGACCGCGCTGGCGGACGTGGCTCCGGTGCCCGCCGAGGCCACGTCGTTCCCGTTGTCCGCCGCGCCGCACGCGGCCAGTCCCCACACCAGCAGCGGCCAGAGGACGAGCGTCGTCCTGGTGCGCATGGTCACCTCCCGTGACACCGGCCGGGGCTGTCCCGGCCGTGGGACGCAGTCGACCGGACGCGGCATCACCGGGGCGTCTCCGAGAACGATGACGTCGACGTGACGGGGGTGCGGTCACCATGGGGGCATGCGGATCCTGGTGGTGGAGGACGAGCCGTTGCTCGCTGGCGCGGTGGCGGAAGGGCTGCGCGCCGACGCGCACGCGGTGGACGTCGTGCACGACGGGGGAGCGGCGCTGGAGCGGGTCGACGTGCACGACCACGACGCGGTGGTGCTCGACCGCGACCTGCCGGTGGTGCACGGCGACGAGGTGTGCCGGGTGCTCGCCGCCCGCGACGGCAGCGTGCGGGTGCTGATGCTGACCGCCGCCGTGGAGGTCGACGACCGGGTCGCGGGGCTCGCGCTCGGCGCGGACGACCACCTGCCGAAGCCCTTCGCGTTCGCGGAGCTGTCCGCGCGGGTCGTGGCGCTGGGGCGGCGGTCCCGGCCCGCCGTGCCGCCGGTGCTGCACCGCGCGGGCATCCGGCTCGACCCGCACCGGCGCGAGGTGTACCGGGAGGGGCGGTACGTCCCGTTGTCCCGCAAGGAGTTCGCGGTCCTGTTCGAGCTGCTGCGCGCCGACGGTGCCGCGGTGTCCGCGGAACGGCTGCTGGAGAAGGCGTGGGACGAGCACGCGGACCCGTTCACGCACACCGTGCGGATGACGATCCCCAAGCTGCGCCGCAAGCTCGGCGACCCGGCCGTCGTGCTGACCGATCCCGGAGTGGGGTACCGGATCCCGTGAAGAGGCTCACCCCGTCGAACCTGACCATCCGCGCCCGCCTGACCCTGGTCTACGGCGGGCTTTTCCTCCTCGCGGGCGTGCTCATGCTGGCCGTCACCTACGCCCTGGTCGCCCAGCGGACGCACGACCAGCCCGCCCTCACCGTGACGAACTCGACCACCGACCCGGCCGCGCTCGCGCCGCCGGAGGAGGGGCGGACCTTCATCACCGAGTACGCGCGGGAGGCCAGGCAGGACGTGCTGGACTCGGTGCTCACCCAGGGCGGGATCGCGCTGGCCGTCGTCGGGGTCGTCGCCGTCGCGCTCGGCCGGCTGATCGCGGGCAGGCTGCTCCAGCCGCTGCACCGGGTCACCGACACCGCCAGGCGGATAGCGCGCGCGCCCGCGGCCGACCGGAGTCTGCACGAGCGCATCGCCCTGGAGGGGCCGCACGACGAGATCAAGGAGCTGGGCGACACCTTCGACCTCATGGTGGAGCGCCTCGACCGCTCCTTCGACGGCCGGCGCCGGTTCATCGCCAACGCCTCGCACGAGCTGCGCACACCGCTGACCCTCAACCGGACGCTGCTGGAGATCGCCCTCCAGCGCCCCACCGCGTCGCCGGACGTGCTCCAGCTCGGCGAGACCCTGCTGGAGATCAACACCCGGCACGAGCGGCTGATCGACGGCCTCCTGCTGCTGGCCCGCTCCGAGCGCGAGATCACCGAGGCGTCCTACGTGGACCTCGCCGACCTCGCGGACCACGTCGTCGACCACACCCCGGCGGGGGAGGGCCGGGTGGACGTCGAGCCGGGGGAGGCCCCGACCACGGGCAACCCGGTGCTGCTGGAACGGCTGGTGCAGAACCTCGTGGAGAACGGCGTGCGCCACAACGTCCCCAGCGGCGGCTGGGTCCGGGTCCGGACCGGCACGGCCGCGGACGGCTCGGCGGTTCTGGAGGTCACCAACACCGGCCCGGTCGTCCCGCGCTACGACGTCCCCGCCCTGTTCGAGCCGTTCCGCAGGCTGACCACCCCGCGCCAGTCGGCCACCACCCCCGGCGCGGGCCTGGGCCTGTCGATCGTCCGCGCCGTCGCCAGGGCGCACGGCGGCGACGTCCACGCAGAACCGCGCGAGGGCGGCGGTCTGACCGTCACCACGACCCTGCCCGGTCCGGTCGGCGTGCCGGGCAAGGACCTCGTCGGGGCCGCGGTGGGCTGACCGGGCCCGAAGCCCACGGCACTACGGCTTTGCGGTCCGCTGGGCCCGAACAGCCGTATCCGCGGCTCCGCACCCGCCCTAACGTCGGATGGACGTCCACGACGACCAAGGGAGTCCCATGACCCGCCGCTTAGCGACCGCCCTGTCCCTCGTCCTCGCGACCGCGGTCGTCCCGCTCGTGTCGGCCGGTACCGCGCAGGCCCTCCCGGCCTGCAAGTCGGGCTACCAGTGCACCACCACCTTCTACTCCTCCGCCGACCGCGAGCTGCCGGTCGGCGGTACGACCAGGTTCTGCGACGGCACCGTCGACACGTGGGGCTCGTTCACCCGCTACGCCACCGTCACCCAGGCGAAGTGCGAGGCCGCCTGACGGCTCGTCCGGCTACGGTGGGGTCAGGGAACGCTTCGCCCCACCGTGGAGGACGCCGATGACCGCGACGGAGATCTGGCTCGTCGGCGGGTACCAGACGGACTTCGCGCGCAACGCGAGCCGGGAGGGCCTGGACGTCGCGGGGATCGCGGCGGAGGCGGTGCGGGAGACGTTGGCCGCGGCCCACCTGCGGGCCGACCAGGTCGGTGTCGTGCACGTGGGCAACGCGTTCGGGCAGCTGTTCACCGGGCAGGGGCACTTCGGGGCGCTGCCCGCGACCGTGGAGCCGGGCCTGTGGGGTGTGCCCGCGACCCGGCATGAGGGTGCGTGCGCGTCCGGGTCGTTGGCGGCGCTGGCCGCGATGGCGGACCTGGAGTCCGGGCGGTACGACACCGCGCTGGTGCTCGGGGTCGAGCTGGAGAAGACGGTGCCCGGTGACGTCGGCGCCCGCTACATGGGCGCGGCGGCGTGGGTCGGGCACGAGGGGCAGGACGCGAAGTACCTGTGGCCGCACATGTTCAGCGCGCTGGCCGACGAGTACGACCGGCGCTACGGCATCGACGGCGGGCACCTGCTGGCCATCGCCGAGCTGAACACCCGCAACGCCCGCGCGAACCCGTTGGCGCAGACCAGGACGTGGTCGTTCACCGACCGGAGCTTCAGCGCCGACGACGAGGCCAACCCGTTCGTCGAGGGCAGGCTGCGCAAGGCCGACTGCGGGCCGATGACCGACGGCGCCGCCGGGGTCGTGCTGGTGACGGGCGACTACCTGGCCGACCACCCGGAGGTCGCCGCCCGGCCGCGGGCCCGCGTGCTCGGCTGGGGCCACCGCACGGTCGGGCTGTCGCTGGAGCAGAAGCTCGCCCGCAGCGCCGACGACCCGCTGGTGCTGCCGCACGTCCGGGACACGATCCGCGACGCGTTCGGCCGCGCGGGCATCGGCGGGGTCGACGACCTCGACCTCGTCGAGACGCACGACTGCTTCACGATGAGCGAGTACGCCGCGATCGACCACTTCGGCATCACCGCGCCCGGCGAGAGCTGGAAGGCGGTCGAGTCCGGCGACCTGGAGATCGGCGGCCGGATCCCGATGAACCCGAGCGGCGGACTGATCGGGGGAGGGCATCCGGTGGGCGCGACCGGCGTGCGGATGCTCGTCGACGCCTACAAGCAGGTCACCGACCAGGCGGGCGGTTACCAGGTGCCAGGCGCCCGCCGCGCGGCCACGTTGAACATCGGCGGCAGCACCACCACGACCGTCAGCTTCGTCGTGGGCGACGGGACCCTCAGCCCACGGAGCCGCTGATCACGCCGATCGCGATGCCCAGGATCGCCGTGTTGTAGAAGAACGACAGCACGCTGTGGCCCAGCACGAGCGCCCGCATCCGGGAGTCCCGGACCTCCACGTCGGACACGGCGAACGACGTGCCGATCGTGAAGGACAGGTAGGCGAACTCCAGCATGGCCGGCCGGGTGAGCTCGGGGAACACCAGCGGCCGCACGGACGGGTCCTCGTAGAACTGGTGCGCGTACCGCTCGGCGTACCCGAAGTGCAGGATCATCCAGGCCGCGATGACCGCGGGCACGCCGACCGGCTTGACCAGCGCCTTCATGGTGGGGTCGCTGAGCAGGTCGTTGACCACGATGTTCAGGCCCGCGGTGATCCCGACGAGGCTGGTGAGCAGGGTGAACGCGAAGCCGCCCCGCTTGCTCATCAGGCTGCCGAGCCAGTCGGGGCGGTCGGCGGGGTCGTCGGTCCGCGACCGCCTGCTCCGCCGGACCCGCTGCCAGCGGATCACCAGGTAGAGGACCGCCACGAGGTCCCAGCACACCAGGACCCGCAGGTCCACGGTCGGCATCGCGACGGAGACCAGTCCCAGCAGGATCAGGGTGACCTCCACCAGGCGGGAGACCTGCTGGCGGACGGTGGTGGGCACGACTCGGATCGCCATGCAGGGTCCTTTCGGGGCAGACCGTTCATTCCGCATTCGGCAGGCAGGTGTTCCGCATTCCTGCCGGCCGCGCCGAGTGGTCGGCGCACAGGGTGGGGGGCACTTTATGCGGCGGCGGTAGCGCGTTCGTCCTGGGGTGGCCTCGTCCCATTTGGGAGCACGTCCGCGACCATTCCGGACAGGCGGTGGAGGGGTGTTCCCCGCCTTTTCGGGAATGGCGAAAGAATGCCGATGTGCCGCGGCGGTGTGGGTCAGCCGTCGTGCGATCCGGTGGCGCGGGTGTACTCGGTGGGCGTCCGGCCGTAGTGCTTCTTGAAGACGCGGGTGAAGTGGCTGCTGTCGGAGAACTGCCAGTGGGCGGCGACCTCCGAGACGCTCAACGGGCCGGTCGGCGCGGTGAGGGCCAGCCCGGCCTCCTCCAGCCGCCTGCGGCGGATGTAGGAGGTCACCGACTCGCCGGTCGCGGCGAACGCCCGTTGCAGCGTGCGCGCGGAGGTGTGCAGCTCACGGGCCAGCACCTCCGAGGACAGCCCCGGATCGGTGAGCCTGCTGTCCGCCAGGTCCTTCGCGGCCTGGGTGAGCGCGGGGGCGAGCTGTGGCTCCACGTCGTCGAACCGGCGCAGCGCCACGGCCTTGGCCAGCTCGACCAGCGTGTTGCGGACGGCCCGCAGACCGGCCGGACCCAGGTCGGCCACGGTCGTGTGGACCATGTTCGTGTGGGCCACCAGCAACCGGACCTCGGCCGAGTCCGCCAGCCCCGTGACGATCCGGTCGCCCAGCAGTGGGGCGAGCGTCGCGGTGGGCAGCACGAGGATCTTCGCGGTGGTGCCCGGCTCCGTCTGGAAGTGCGACGGCCTCCCCACGTGCCGCAGCAGGAACCGCCCGGCCCGCACGGTGTACGCGGTGCGGTCGTGCGGCCCGCCCAGCGTCCACGCGCCGCGCCGCACTACGACCAGGCGGACCTGGTCCTCGGTGCCGCCGAGGACGCTCGCGGTGCGGATGGGCGTCGTGCCGTGGACGTCGGTCACCGCCACGTCGCGCACCCTGGCGGCCCGGCCCCTGACCCGGAAGTCGGCGGTCGTGGCCGGGCTGAACGCGGGCAGCGGGAACCCGGCGCCGACTTCCGCCTCCCAGCCGTCGCGGAAGGCGGCGAACCCGTGCGCCGCGGCATTCGGGACGGTGGAGTCCAACGAGAACGCGCCCGCCGACGCGTTCCCGTCCGCTGCGGTGGATTCCACGACGCACCCCTTGCGATTTCCCGCCATCTCCTGGCGCCGATCTCCCATCCGGACGGCGGCGCCGTCCAAGCGTGCGCGCGGCCGTCCTTCCTAGGCTACCCAGCGGCGTTCAGGACGAATGCCCGAGCAGAAGGACAGGGATATCCGTGAACCAGCAGAACTCCGGTCGCGTCGTCGTCGTCACGGGTGCCGGTGCCGGCATCGGGGTGGCGATCGCGCACCGGTTCGCCGCCGACGGTCACACCGTGGTGGTACTGGGCCGCACCGAGGCGACCCTCCGGCGGACCGTCGAGGAAGGGCCCGAGGGCGCGGACATGCACATCGCGGTCGCGGACGTCTCCGCGCCCGCCGCGATCACCGCCGCGCTGGACGGGGTGGCCGAGCGGTTCGGGCGGCTGGACGTCCTGGTCAACAACGCGGGCGTGGCGATCCCCGGCACCGTCGAGGGGCTCGACCCGGACGCCTACCGCACGATGATGAGCACCAACGTCGACGGCGCGTTCTACGCCTCGCGGGCCGCGCTGCCGCACCTGCGGGCGGTGCGCGGGTGCATCGTGAACGTCGGGTCGGTGAGCGCGCTCGGCGGGGACTGGGGACAGGCCGGGTACAACATGACCAAGGGCGCGCTGGCCAGGCTGACCGACGTGATGGCGCTGGACCACGGCGGCGAGATCAGGGTCAACGCCGTCCACCCCGGCGTGACGCTGAGCAGCCAGTTCCTGCGCGACGCGCTGGCCGAGGGGTCCCCGTTGCTGGCGCGCTTCGCGGACCGCGTGCCCATGGGGCGGGCGGGGCAGCCCGCGGAGGTCGCCGGGGTGGTCGCGTTCCTGGCCGGGCCCGACGCCGGGTACGTCAACGGGGCCCACGTCCCGGTCGACGGCGGGCTGACCGCGTCGACCGGCCAGGCCGCCCTGTACCGGGTCGACGCCTGACGCGTCCGCCCATCAGGGGCAGGGAAGGCGGACGCGGGGTCCACCAGTGCGAGGCGGAGGTGACACCGAGCTAGCCGGGCACGCGGTCGATCGCCCCGCCGCGCAGCCGCACCGCGCAGACCGAGCAGCGGTACCGGGGCTCGAAGGGGTGTCCGCAGGTCCGGTGGGTGTAGACCATCGCCGGGCCCTCGGGGGAGCGGAACCAGGTCTGGGCCCAGTCCATGGTGTGCACGACGACGGGGAAGAACGCGAGGCCCTTGGCGGTGAGGCGGTAGTCGGGGGTCATGACGTCGAGGTCGGCGAACGTCCGCAGCCGGTCGGCGACCATCACGGGCGGCGCGGACAGCTGGCGTTCGAAGTCGCTGAACCGGCGGGTGCCCTGGAAGGCCGCGCCCAGCAGGGCGCACGACCAGCGGTTGCCGACCAGGGCCGTGGTCTGCGGGAAGAACCCGGCCCGCTGGGCGCCGGAGGAGCGCCGCCGGGTCGTCGCCGACGGCATGGACCGCTCCCACGTGCCGCTCGGGCCGAACCCGCCGACGAGGTTGCGCGGCCCCACCGGTTCCCCGCACGCGCCGCACACCAGCACGGGGGAGAACAGCTCCCCGCACACCTGGTGGCGCATGCCGGGCAGCGCCTCGGTGTAGCGCGGCACCCAGGACAGCTCCCACGACCAGATGCCGAGCAGGATCGGCCACACACCGCGGCCGCGCCGGGTCAGTCGGTACTCGAAGCGCTCTGGCCGCCGCTGGTAGGCGACGCGGTCGAGCAGCCCCAGCTCGGTGAGCCGCCCGAGCCTGCCGGTGAGCACGGCGTTGGAGATCGGCAGCTCCCGCATCCACCCGCCGTAGAGCCGCACGCCCTGCAAGGCGTGGCGCAGGATCAGCAGCGTCCACTCGTCGCCGAGCAGCCCCAGCGCCACGCCGATCGGGTTCCGCCCGCCCGCGGGCAGGTCGGTGACCCGGACGTCCTCAGAGACCGAGGGAGGCGGCGGCATCGTCGCCCTTCCGCCAGCCCGGCAGCTCGGCCCCGGCGGCCCAGGTGGCGTGCGTCCCGCTGGACACCCGCTCGGGCAGCCGAACCCGCGCCACCGGGCCGCCTGCCACGTCGCGGGCGTCGAACACCAGGCACTCGGACAGGTTCCGGTTCATGTCGACGGTGATCGTGACCAGGTAGCCGTCGTCCTCGCCGGTGGCGCCCGGCCGCGGCGCCATCACCGTCTCGCTGCCGAACACGCCGTCGCCGAACGCGTAGCGCTCCTCGGCGCCGGTCAGCACGTCGTGCTTGACCAGGCCGTTGAACAGGAACCACCCCGGCTCGCCGGTCGCGGCGTAGGTGTAGCGGTACGGGCGGCCGCCGTGCGCGGCGTTGATCATGCCGAACTCGGTGATGCTGTCGGAGATCCGCTCCTCCTTGGCCTGCCCGGTGACGAGGTCGAGCCGCCACCGGTGCAGCCTGGTCTGCAGGCGGTCGAGGGCGAGGCCGCGGTAGATGCGGTGGCTGCCGGTCTCACCGTCGGCCTTCGGCATCGGGTCGCCCTGGAAGAACCCGTCCAGGACGATCTCGTCGCCCTCCTCGTAGGCGTTCACCCAGTGCAGCACGTACGTCGGGTCCGCCTCGAACCACCTCACGTCCGCGTTGGTGCCCCGGCGCGGCACGACGCCGATGCGCAGCGGGACGTCGCGGTGGAAGCGGGCGAGGTACGCGCCCTGCTTGAGCAGCTCGGGGTCCCAGAACAGCGGGCAGTCGTTGAGGATCGCGTAGTTCTCGGTGAACGCCATGTCGTGCGGCAGCCGCGGCCCCGGCAGCTCGATACCGGTGTGGTGCAGGAGCTTGTCGTCACCGCCGAGCACGCCGTAGTGCAGGTAGGGGGCCTCGGTGCCATAGCCGAAGAACAGCAGCTCACCGGTGTGCGGATCCACCTTGGTGTGCGCGCTGACGCCCTCGGAACGGGGGAACTCGCCGTGCCAGTCGGACTTGCCGAGCGTGTCCAGGGTGAGCGGGTCGAGCCGGTACAGCTCGCCGCACTGGTAGAAGCTGGTCAGCGCGACGCCGGCGTGCACCACGACGTCCGTGCTGGAGGCGTCCTTCATCCGCCCCCGCGCGCCCCAGCCCTGCTGCCGCACCGCCTTGTTCGGGTCCTCGATGAACCCCGACCACAGCGAGCGGCCCTCCTCCTGCTCGGCGAGGAACCCGTCGGTGCGGACGAACCTGTTGCGGTAGAACGCCTTGCCGTCGCGGAAGCCGACGACGTGGACCATGCCGTCGCCGTCGAACGGGTGGTAGCGCTCGATCGCCGGGTGCAGCGCGGTCTCGGTGTTGCGCAGGTACACGCCGTCGAGGTCGGCGGGGATCTCGCCCTCGACCGCGAGGTTGTCGGCCCGCCACTCCGCGGTCTGCCCCTGCCACGGCCCGGTCCGGTAGGGGTGGTCGTCGTCTTCGGGCAGGGTGCTGAGCACGCGTCCGAGAACTTCCACGTCCATGGTCGGGCTCCTGTCGACAGCGGTGTCGCGCGGGTCCCCTCCTTACTACAACAGGCAGAGTGACCGGTCAACCGCCGCGCCGGGGGGATCAGTGCGCAGGTCAGCCGCCTTCGACCAGGTTCGCGTCGTGGGCGAGGATCGCGGCCTGCACCCGGTTCGACAGGTCGAGCTTGGTCAGCAGGCGGCTCATGTGCGCCTTCACCGTGGCCTGGCTGTTGTGCAGCTGCTCGCCGATCTCGGTGTTGGACAGCCCCCGGCCGACCAGGGCCAGCACCTCGCGCTCCCGGTCGGTCAGCGCCTTGAGCCGGTTGCGGGCGTCGTCGCCGACGGGGGAGTCGCGCTCGACGAACGCCGAGATCAGGTTGCGGGTCACCGACGGCGACAGCATCGCCTGGCCGTCGGCCACCACGTGCACGGCCTTGATCAGGTCGCGCGGCGGGGTGTCCTTGAGCAGGAAGCCGACCGCGCCCGCCCGCAGCGCCGCGTGCACGTACTCGTCCAGGTCGAACGTGGTCAGCACGATGACCTTCGGCGGCTCGGCCAGCGCGGCCAGCGCCTTGGTCGCGGTGAGCCCGTCGGACTGGGGCATCCGGATGTCCATCAGCACCACGGTCGGCCGGTGCCGCCGCGCCTCGGCGACGGCCTCGTCGCCGTTGCGGGCCTCCGCGACCACGCTGATGTCGTCGTCGGCCTCCAGCATCGTGCGCAGGCCGACGCGCATGAGCTCCTCGTCGTCGGCGATCAGGACCCGGATCATCCGGCGGGCACCGCGATCGGGATGCGGGCCGCGATCCGGAAGCCGCCGTTGCGCGACGGACCGGACTCGAACTCGCCGCCCACCAGCGTCAGCCGCTCCTTGAGCCCGGCCAGCCCGTGCCCGCCGCTGGGCAGGTCGATGCCGGTCGACCGGCGCGGCGCGTCGTTGCGGACGCTCACCTCGAGCCGGTCGGGCAGGAAGCGCAGCGAGATCTCGGTGCGCGCCCCGAACGCGTGTTTGTGCACGTTGGTCAGACCCTCCTGGACGATGCGGTACGCCGTCCGCTCCGCCACGTTCGCCAGCCGCCGCCTGCCCTCCACGCGGTAGTCGACCGGCACTCCCGCGCTGCGCGACTGCTCGACCAATTCTGCCAGGTCGTCCAGCGTCGGCTGCGGGGCCAGCGGCGCGCTGTCGTCGGCGTTGTCGACCTTGAGCACGCCGACGGCCTGCCGCAGCTCGCCGAGCGCCTGCCTGCCGATGTCGGCGATCTTGCTCGCGGCCTCGGCCACCGTCTCCGGCTCGCGGTCCGGTTTCATCTCCAGCGCGCCCGCGTGCACGACCATCAGGCTCACCCGGTGCGCCACGACGTCGTGCATCTCCCTGGCGATCCGGGTGCGCTCCTCGGTCCGCACCTGCCGCGCCAGCAGCGTCTGCTCCCGTTCCAGCCGTTTCGCCCGTTCCCGCAACGACGCCATCAGGCCGCGGCGGGCGTTGAGGTACAGGCCCAGCACCACCGGCAGGACGACGGCCACCAGGACCATGACGCCGGTGAACCCCAGCACCACGAACAGCTCGGCGGTGCTGGGGATGTCCGCCCAGGTCCACGGCTTCAGGCCCGCGACGACGGCGAGCAGGCCGATCCCGGCCAGCACCGCCCGCGACGTCCCGTAGGCGGCGAGGGTGTACAGGGCGATCGTCAGCCCCAGCAGCGTCGAGTGGCCGAACGCCTCCGCGGCGACCACCACCAGCGCGACGGCCACGGGGAAGCGGCGGCGCGCCACCAGGGTGAGGTCGAAGGCCGACCCGGCGAGGTGGGCGAAGGCCGAGGCGAACGAGACCGTCTGCGCCGCGATGGCCGGTTGGGCGGTGGCGACCGCGGGCAGCAACGGCGCCACCCGCACGGCCAGCAGCCACGTCGCGACGGGCAGCACCGTGACGACGAGCGCGAGGACGACGTCGAGCGCCGCCCCGCGCGGCGTCCGCCACCAGCCGAAAGCGGGTGCGTCCGGTGCGCTGTCCACAGTGGCCACGGCCCCAGTCTAGGTCGGTCCGGCGGTGCCCACAGGTGGCCGACCGGCTACGCGTGCGGTCCGAAAGTCGTAGGCCGGGCCGCGCGGATCGTCGACTTCCGGAGGGGTGCGCGTCGCTCGGCGACCGATGCGCCGGGCACCACCGGGCCGACACGATGGTCCCAGTCCGGCGATCGGCGCTCGGACCCGGCGGAAGAAGGCAACCATGGACACCGGCCTGCCGAAGGCCCCTCGCGTCACCGCTCCCGCGGACCCCGCCGACGGGCCCGTGCCACCCGAGCTGCGG
Source organism: Umezawaea tangerina (assembly GCF_003002815.1). Classification (GTDB taxonomy): domain Bacteria; phylum Actinomycetota; class Actinomycetes; order Mycobacteriales; family Pseudonocardiaceae; genus Umezawaea; species Umezawaea tangerina. The sequence continues at coordinate 68,148 of NZ_PVTF01000021.1, forward strand.
ACGGTCTTCGTCCTGCTGTTCGCCAACCTCGGCCTGAGCGTGGTGCTGACCGTCCTGGTGTTCGTCCTCCGCGACAGCCTGGTCGACTACCAGCTGGCGCACGCGGTCCTGCCGCCCGGCACCGACGTCGAGCGGTTCCGGTCCGTGCTCCACCAGCAGGTGTGGTTCCGCGTGGCCGGGGTGTTCCTGGTGTCCGCCATGTACCTGCGCGTCGGCTACCGGCTGCGCCGCGGCCACCGCGCCGCCTACCGCCGGGTCCTCTGGATCTCGATCGGCGGCCTGCTGGGCCTGCTGTCGCTGGTGCTGTCCGACAGCTACCCGTGGTGGATGCGGGTCGAGCAGGTCGCCCAGGCGGCCGTCCTGGCCGCGCTGCTCTGGTTCGTGACGCGGCCCGCGATGCGCGCCCGGTTCGCCAAGGAGAAGAAGCTGAAGGGCGGTTTCCTCGGCTGACGCGTCGTGCGGACTGTTGTCATTCCCATTGTTTCAGTGCGGACCGAAGCACACGGGGCGGAGCGGCGGCGTCAGCCTCCGCCCGCCCCGACGGCGATCGCGGCCTCCAACCGCACGGAGGACTGGCCGAACCGAGCCCGGTAGGTCGACGCGCTCAGTCCGAAGTGGACTTTGAAGCGCCGCGCGAAGTAGTTCTGGTCCGGCCACCCCACCGACCGGGCGATCTGCGCGATCGGCTGGTCGGTGTGCAGCAGCAGGCCCGCGGCCAGTTCGACGCGGTGCCTCGACAGGTAGGCCATCGGCGGTAGGCCGGTGGTGTTCTTGAACAACCGCACCACGTACCCCTGCGCCAGGTGCAGCTCGTCGGCCAGGTCGCACAGCGTCCACCGGTACTCCGGCCTGGCCTCCATCAGCCGCATGGCGTGCACGACGGCGGGGTGCGTCGGGTGCGCGGAGGCCTCGCGGTCGCCCGCGACGGTGCGCGCCACAGCGCTCAGGAACAGCGCGAGGCGCCCGATGATGTCGCCGCGGTGCAGGTGCGCGGCGCGGAAGCGCAGCTCCGCCAACGCGTCGAGGTGCCCCACGCACTCCGCGAACGCCTCCGGCGGCAGCCTGGTCGTGAGCATCCCGCGCCGCTCGGCCGAGTACGGGCCGGTCCACAGCAGGTAGCCCAGCAGCGGGTCCTCGCGCGTCCAGGCCAGCTCGCGGTGCAGCAGCTCGGGGGAGAAGCAGCAGTTGAACACGTCGAGCCGGGTGCACTCCTCGTACCCGTGCCACACGCCGGGGCGCAGCAGCAGGACGTCGCCCGCGCGGACCGGCCGGTGGCCGTCGGGGGACACGTGCACGCCTTCGCCGCCGGTCACCACCGCGACCTCGACGAAGCTGTGGGTGTGCAGGCGGTGGCCGGTGTCGTGCCGGTGGCGCCCGGCGTAGGCCAGCGACCCGTCGGTGAAGTGGAGCAGGTCGTTCGCGTTGCCCACGGGCAAGCCGTCCATGCCGGCCAACCCTACGACGTCCCGGTGGCCGAGGTGAAGATCGTGCTACCACCGGTGCACCACGGGCTAGCACCGCGCGGGCCGCCAGCCCACGATCTAGGCGAGAAACCCCCGCGACACCCTCCGTTAACGGCGTCGTGGGGCCGCCTGTTGAATCGTTTCACCATCGAGGAGCCCCATGCCCGGCGCCGCCGCCCCGACCGACCTCCGGTTCGAGCACCACCCCGGACCGGCACTGGGGACGGGACACGCGCGACCGCGGCTGTCGTGGTGCGTGCCGGAGGCCGAGGAGGGGTTCCGCCAGCGGGCCTACGAGGTGGAGCTCACCCGCGGGACCGGTGCGCCGCGGCGGTTCCGGGTCGAGTCGGCCGACCAGGTGCTGGTCGGGTGGCCGGGCGCGCCGCTGGTGTCGCGGGAACGGGTCGGGGTGCGCGTCCGCGTCCGCGACGACGAGTGGTCCCCGTGGAGCGACCCGACCTGGGTCGAGGCGGGACTGCTGTCCGCCACCGACTGGACCGCGCGCCTGGTCAGCCCGCGGGCGATCGGTGGGCTGGACGCGCCCGCCCCGATCCTGCGCGGCGAGCTGACCGTGCCCGACGGGGTCGTGTCCGCCCGGCTCTACGCCACCGCGCACGGGGTCTACGTCGCGGGTCTCAACGGCGAGCGCGTCGGCGACCACGTGCTGGCGCCCGGCTGGACCGGCTACGAGCACCGGCTGCGCTACCAGACCCACGACGTGACCGACCTGGTCCGCCCCGGCGTGAACGTCCTGGAGGTCCTGCTGGGCAACGGCTGGTACCGGGGCAGGCTCGGCTTCGACGGCGGCCGCGCCACCTACGGCGACCGGCTCGCGCTGCTGGCCCAGCTGGAGGTGACCACCGTCGACGGCACCGTGCACGTGCTGGCCACCGACGGCTCGTGGACGGCGTACGAGAGCGGCGTGGTGGCGGACGACCTCTACGACGGGCAGCGCACCGACCTGCGTCCGACGAGCTGGGCAGCCGGGCCGGTGGACGTGCTCGACAGCCGCCTGGACCGGCTGGTCGCCCCGGACGGGCCGCCGGTGCGGGTGACCGCCGTGGTGCCCGCCGTGCTGGTGTGGACGTCCCCGTCCGGCGCGACCCTGGTGGACTTCGGGCAGAACGTCGTCGGCTGGGTCCGGCTGGAGGTCGGCGACCGGGACCTCGCCGACGAGGTGGTGGTGCGGCACGCGGAGGTGCTGGAGGACGGCGAGTTGGCTGTCCGCCCGCTCCGCTCGGCCCGCGCGACCGACAGCTACGTGGCGGCGCGCGGCCGGGCCGTCCTGGAGCCCTCGCTGACGTTCCACGGGTTCCGCTACGCGGAGGTGACCGGTGTCCCCGGTCTGCGGGCCGAGGACGTGCGGGCGGTCGTCATCGGGACCGACCTGCGCCGCACCGGCTGGTTCGAGTGCTCCGACTACCTGCTGGCCCACCTGCACGACAACGTGGTCTGGAGCGCCCGCGGCAACTTCCTGGACGTGCCGACCGACTGCCCGCAGCGCGACGAGCGCCTGGGGTGGACCGGCGACATCCAGGTGTTCGCGCCCACCGCGTGCTTCCTGTTCGACAGCGCGGGTTTCCTCACGTCGTGGCTGGCCGACCTCGCCGCGGGCCAGCACGACGACGGCTCGGTGCCGTCGGTCGTGCCCGACGTGCTGCCCGACGCTCCGCGGGCCGCGGCGGGCTGGGCGGACGCGGCCGTCCTGGTGCCGTGGGTCGTCCACCAGCGCACCGGCGACCTGGCGCTGCTGCGCTCGCAGTGGCCGAGCATGCGGGCCTGGGTGGACCACGCGGCGGGGCTCGCGGGGGAGGACGGGCTCTGGTCCGGCGGGTTCCAGTTCGGCGACTGGCTCGACCCCGACGCGCCGCCGGACGACCCGTTCGCGGCCAAGACCGACCCCGACGTGGTCGCCACCGCGCACCTGGCCCGCTCCGCGCTGCTCGTCGCCGAGTCGGCCGCGCTGCTGGGCGCGCACGAGGCGGCCGCGCGGTACGCCGCGTTGGCGACGCGGGTGCGGGAGGCGTTCGCCCGCGAGTACGTGACGGCGGCGGGCCGGGTGCTCAGCGACTCGCCGACCGCCTACGCGTTGGCGCTGGTGTGGGACCTGCTGCCCACCGCCAAGCAGCGCGCCCGTGCGGGCGACCGGCTGGCGGACCTGGTCCGCGGGGCCGGGTTCCGGATCGGCACCGGGTTCATCGGCACGCCGCTGGTGATGGACGCGCTGACCGCCTCGGGGCACCTCGACGTCGCCTACCGGCTGCTGTCGCAGACCGGGGCCCCGTCCTGGCTGCACCCGGTCACCATGGGCGCGACCACGGTGTGGGAGCGCTGGGACAGCATGCTGCCCGACGGTCGGGTCAACCCCGGCGAGATGACCTCGTTCAACCACTACGCGCTCGGCGCGGTCGCCGACTGGCTGCACCGGACCGTCGCCGGGCTGGCCCCCGCCGGTCCCGGCTACCGCGAGCTGCTGGTCCGCCCCCTGATCGGCCCCGACCTCACCTGGGCGTCGGCCCGGCACCTCACGCCCTACGGCGCGGCGTCGGTGTCCTGGAGCAGGGCGGACGGGACGCTCGTGCTGGGCGTGGTCGTCCCGGTCGGCACCACGGCCACCGTGCACGTGCCCGGTCGGCCCGACCCGGTCGTCGTGGGGCACGGCGCCCACGAGTGGACCGTGCCCGACCCCGTCGCCGCGGACCGGGGTCTGCCCGCCGACGCCACGGTCCGCGACGTGCTCGACCACCGGCCGACGTGGACCGCGGTCGTCGAGGCCGCCGTCGCCGCCGGAGTCGTGGACGGCGAGGCGCGCGCCGCGGGCAGGCTGCTGCCCCACCTCGGCGCCCCCGCCTCGGCGCTGGTCGCCGCACTCGGGCCCGGCGCGCTCGCGCCGGTCCCCACCGAGCTCCGGTCGCGCGTGGACGGGCTGCTCGCCCCGCCCGTCGACGCCGACCGCTGAACCGCACCCGGCCCCGGAGGTCACGATGAAAGCACTGCCGCCACGCCGACCCCGGTGGACCGTGGTCGCCGCCGTCCTCGTCACGGCTCTCGCCCTGGCCTCGTGCAGTCCCGGTGACCTCGGCTCCGGCGACGGCAAGGTCTCGTTGACGTTCCTGGTCGACAACTCCGACGCGAGCGTCCGCCCCGCGGAGGGGCTGGCCAAGGCGTTCGGCGAGAAGTACCCGGACGTGCAGGTGGAAGTCGAGGTCCGGCCCCAGGGCGGCGAGGGCGACAACGTCGTGAAGACGCGGCTGTCCACCGGGGACATGACCGACGTGTTCCTCTACAACTCGGGGTCGCTGCTCCAGGCGCTCAAGCCCGCCGAGACGCTGGTCTCGTTGAAGGGCGAGGGCTTTCTGGCCAACGTCCAGGACACCTTCTTCCCCACCGTGTCCGCCGGGGACGGGGTGTTCGGCGTCCCGATCGGCGGCGCCATGGGCGGAGGGGTGCTCTACAACCGGGCCGTCTACAGCAGGCTCGGCCTCCAGGTGCCCAGGACGTGGGCCGAGTTCATGGCCAACAACGCGAAGATCAAGGCCGCCGGCGTCGCGCCGGTCGTCCAGACCTACCAGGACACCTGGACCTCCCAGATGTTCGTGCTCGCCGACTACCACAACGTCGCCGCCGCCGAACCGCGCTTCGCCGACGACTACACGGCCAACAGGACGAGCTACGCCAGGTCGCCCGCCGCGCTCAAGGGCTTCCAACGCCTGCAGGAGGTCCACGACGCCGGGTACCTGTCGCCGGACTTCGCCTCCGCCAAGTACGAGGACGGCCTGCGCCTGCTCGCGGCGGGGCAGGGCGCCCACTTCCCGATCCTCACGTTCGTCGTCGGCACGCTGGTGGCCAACCACCCGGACAAGGTCGACGACATCGGGTTCTTCGCGCTGCCCGGTGACGACGCCGCCAAGAACGGCCTCACCGTGTGGACCCCGTCCGGGATCTACATCCCCAAGACCACCGGGGGCGAGAAGCTGGCCGCGGCCAAGAGGTTCCTCGCCTTCGTCGCGAGCCCCGAGGGCTGCGCGGCGCAGACCAAGGCCTACGCGCCGACCGGCCCGTACGTGGTGAAGGACTGCCCGCTGCCCGACGACCTGCCGCGCGCGGTGAAGGACATGCTGCCGTACTTCGCCGCCGCGGGCGGCACGACTCCCGCGCTCGAGTTCGTCTCGCCCGTCAAGGGCCCCGCGCTGGAGCAGATCACCGTCGAGGTCGGGTCCGGCATCCGCTCCGCCGCCGACGGCGCCGCCCTCTACGACCGCGACGTGGAGAAGCAGGCCAAGCAGCTCGGACTACCGGGTTGGTGAGCGGGGTGGCGATCGCGCGCCGACACCGGGCCGGGTCGGTGTACCCGCACTGGTTCTACCTGCCCGCCGCGGTGGTCTACGGGACGCTCTTCCTGGCGCCGACGGTCGCGTCGTTCTACTTCAGCCTCACCAGGTGGACGCTGTTCGACCACGAGTTCATCGGCCTGGAGAACTTCGCGGTGCTCTTCCGGGAACCCGCCCTGGTCAAGGGGATGACGAACACCGCGGTCTACGCGGTGGTCACCTCCGGTCTCAAGGTCGTGCTCGGGCTGCCGCTGGCGGTGCTGCTCACCTCCGACGTGGTCGGCCGCGCCTACCTGCGCTCGGTGGTGTTCTTCCCGGTCCTGGTCAGCACCATAGGGGTGGGCATCACCTTCACCGTCCTGATGCGGCCGGGCGACGGGCTGATCAACGACGGGCTCGCCGCCATCGGGATCAAGGGGCCCGCTTGGCTGACCGACCCGTCCTACGCGCTGCTGTCGGTGGCGCTGGTCGACGTGTGGAAGGGGGTCGGGCTCGCGACGCTGATCTACATCGCCGGGATCGTGTCGATCCCGCGCGAGTACTTCGAGGCCGCCACGGTGGACGGCGCGGGCCGGTTCGCCGCCTTCTGGCACGTCCTGCTGCCGTTGTGCAGGCCGGCGACGGTCACGGTCGTCATCCTGTCGCTGATCGGCGGGCTGCGGTCGTTCGACCTGATCTGGACCATGACACGCGGCGGCCCCGGCTTCACCTCCGACGTGATCGCGTCGGTGATCTACAAGCAGTACCAGGCCGGGTTCTACGGGCTGTCCACCGCGGGCAACGTCGTGCTGTTCCTGGTGGTGACGGTGGTCGTGCTGCCGCTCTCGCTGCTGCTGGGCCGCAAGCAGGTCGAGCTGTGAGGCCGCGCGGCAGGCACGTGCTGGGCGGCACCGCGATCCTGGTGTCCGCAGTGGTGTTCCTGGTGCCGTTCGCGTTCGTCGTGCTCACCGCGTTCAAGGACCGCGCCCAGGCCGCCGAGCTCGACTTCTCCTGGCCGCACCAGTTCCGGTTCGCGCGCAACCTCGTCGAGGTCGTCACCGCCCGCGACTACACGCTGGTCATCGCGTTCGCGAACAGCGCGATCCTCACCGTCGCCAGCGTGGCGGTCATGGTCGTGCTCGCGGCGATGACCGCGTTCGTGCTGCAACGCCGCCCGAGCCGGTGGACGCGGCTGGTCGACTTCCTCGTGCTGTCCGGCCTGATCATCCCGCCCGCCGTCGTGCCGACCATCCGGGTGCTACAAGGCCTCGGGCTGTTCCGAACGATGACCGGGCTGATCCTGGTCGAGGTGGCGTTCGGCCTGTCGTTCTGCGTCCTGCTGTTCCGCAACTTCCTCGCCACCGTGCCGCGCGAGCTCGACGACTCCGCCGTCATCGACGGCGCGGGCCCGCTGCGGGTGTTCTTCCTGGTCGTCTTCCCGCTGATGCGCTCGGTCGCGGTCACGGCCGTCCTGGTGCAGTCGGTGGTGGTGTACAACGACTTCACCAACCCGCTGTACTTCCTGCCGGGCGACCGGAACGTGACCGTGCAGCTGACGCTGTACAACTTCCAGAGCCAGTACGGCACCCAGTACAACCTGCTGTTCACCAACATCCTGCTGATCACGGTGCCGCCGCTGCTGGCGTTCCTGGTCGCCAACCGCCGGATCGTGGCGGGCATGACGGCGGGCGCGGTGAAGGGCTGAAACCGGTCTGAACCGCGGTGCAACCGCGCTGAACCCCCGACCGCGCACGCTTCCCGTGCCGTGGCCACCAGGGCCACCACCACGGGAGGAGGGACGTGACCACCACCGCGCCCCAACCGGCGGTCCGGGCCACCGGGCTGCGCAAGTCGTTCGGTGACCACGTCGTGCTCGACGGCATCGACCTGGAGGTCGCGCAGGGCGCGGTCTTCGCCCTGCTCGGCCCCAACGGGGCGGGCAAGACGACGACCGTGCAGATCCTGTCCACGCTGATCCGCCCCGACGGCGGCGACGTCCTGGTCGCGGGCCGCGACCTGGCCCGCGACCCCGAGGGGATCCGCGCGGCGATCGGCGTCACCGGGCAGTTCTCGGCCGTGGACGACCTGCTCACCGGCCGGGAGAACCTGGTGCTGATGGCGGACCTGCGCCACCTCGGCCGGGCCGCGGGACGGCGCCGCGCCGACGAGCTGCTGGCCCGCTTCGACCTCGTCGAGGCCGCCGGGAAGCCTGCCGCCACCTACTCCGGCGGCATGCGGCGTCGGCTCGACCTGGCCATGACGCTGGTCGGCGACCCGAGGGTGATCTTCCTCGACGAGCCGACGACCGGCCTCGACCCGCGCAGCCGCCGCACGACGTGGCAGGTCATCCGCGGTCTCGTCGCCGACGGCGTCACCATCTTCCTCACCACCCAGTACCTGGAGGAGGCCGACGAGCTGGCCGACCGGGTCGCGGTCCTCGACCACGGCCGGGTGGTCGCCGAGGGCACCCCGGACGAGCTCAAGCGCCGCGTCCCCGGCGGTCACGTGCTGCTGCGGTTCGCCGACACCACGGCGCTCGCCGCGGCCGCCGCGGTCCTCGGCGACGCGCCCCGAGACGAGGACGAGCTCACCCTCCAGGTCGCGGGCGACGGCGGCGTCCGGGCGTTGCGGGACCTGCTCGGCGGCCTCGACCACGCGGGGGTGGAGGTGGCCGAGCTGTCGATCCACACCCCCGACCTCGACGACGTCTTCCTCGCCCTCACCGGGCAGGCGACGACCGTGAAGGAGAGCGTCCGATGAGCACGTTCCCGCACGCCGTGAACGACTCGGCGACGATGCTGCGGCGCAACCTGAGGCACCTGCGGCGCTACCCGGCGATGGTGATGATGTCGCTGGGGGTGCCGATCGTGATGCTGCTGCTCTTCGTCGGCGTGTTCGGCAGCGCCATGGGGGCGGGCGTCACCGGTGCCGTGCACGACGGCGACTACATCGACTACCTGGTGCCCGGCATCGTCCTGATGACCGCGGGCTACGGGTCGCAGTCGACGGCGCTGGCGGTGAACAGGGACATGACCGAGGGCATCATCGCCCGGTTCCGCACGATGCCCGTCTTCCGCGCCTCGGTGCTCGTCGGGCACGTCGGCGCGGCGGTGATCCGGACGGTGGCGAGCGCCGTGCTGGTCGTGCTCGTCGCGCTGCTGCTGGGGTTCCGGCCTGCCGCAGACCCGGTCGGGTGGCTCGCGGCGGCCGGTCTGCTCGTGCTGCTCGTCCTCGCGCTCACCTGGCTGGCCGTCGCGATCGGCCTCGCCGCCCGCAACGCCGAGGGCACCAGCGGGTTCGTGCTCGTGGTCCAGGTCCTGCCGTTCCTCAGCAGCGCGTTCGTGCCGCCGGACTCGATGTCGGGACCGGTGCGCTGGTTCGCGGCGAACGAGCCCTTCACGCCGGTCATCGACACGCTGCGGGGCCTGCTGGCGGGCACACCCGTCGGCGGCAGCGCCGCCGTGGCCGTGGCGTGGTGCGTCGGCCTCGCGGTGGTCGGCTACCTCTGGGCTCGGGCGCTGTTCAGGCGGGATCCCGTGCGGTAGTCCCCAGCAGGGCCAGCGCGGCGGCGGGCAGGTCGGCGTACCCCAGGTCGGCGTAGGAGGACACCGCGTCCTCGTACGCCGACCTGTCGGCCCGTTCGGCGGTCGCCCTGGTGTGCGCGGGGGACATGGTCGGCTGGAACCCCCGCGAGAAGCGGAACCGCTCGGCCAGCGCGATCATCCGGGCGGCGGACGCCCTGGCGCGCGGGTCGTCGGCGCGTTCGGCGTGGTCGAGCTCCAGCATCGCCGCGGCCACCAGCAGCGCGCCGTTGACCGGGAAGTCCGAGTAGGACGGAACGGGGCTCGCGCCGAACCTCGTGAGCCTGGCCGTCAGCGTCGTGCGCGTCGCGGCCGCTACCTCCCGGACGAGGTCCAGCCTGCCGTGCCTCGCGTGGGCGACGACGGCGACGGTCCGCACCTCCGACTCCCACGGCTCCCGCCCCCGCGACAGCTCCGGGGCGAGCCCCAGCCGCTCCACGGCCTGGCGCCACAGCCGCAGTCCCGCGTCGGTGTCGCCCCGTGCGAGCAGGATCTCCGCGCGCATGCCCGCGGCGAACATCCGCACGTCGCCGACCTCGTCCCCGCCGAGCTCCGCCTGCTCCAGCCAGCGCTCGGCCTCGTCGACGTCGCCGCACTGCAGGTTGGCGAGCACCACCGCCCACCGCCCGCGGGCGGCGGTCGGGCCAGCCCCGAGCCGTTCCAGCATCGTCATCGTGGCGGTGAAGTGGCCCCTGGCCTCGTCCGCCCGGTCGAGCGGCAGGCACAGCTCGCCGATCCGGGAGTGCGCGACCGCGGGCAGCCACGGGCTGTCGGCGTCCTCGAACGCGGCGAGCGTCCGCCTGGCCGCCGCCAGCGCGTTGTCGAGGTCGTAGTCGTTCTCGAACGCGTAGGCCGCCACCGTGTTGGCGACCCCCGCGAGCAGCCGGTTGTCGCTGCCGCACAGCGCTTCGAGGTCCTGAGCGCCCCCGACCAGTGCCCGGAAGAGGGCGTCCACCGCCCGGATCAGCGTGGTCGGCTCCGCGGGCGGCAGCGCGCGCAGGGCGACCAGCGACCGCGCCGGGGTCGGCCCCGACAGGAAGAGGAACCCGCTCATCACGCACAGGACCACGGCCGTGCGGGTGACGTCGACGAAGGCGGGCTCGGGGCGGTAGTGCGACAGCGCCCACGTCGGGTCCCCGGTCAGCGTCGCCGCGCGGGTCAGGTTGGACTCGGTCGTCCACAGGCCGCCTAGCGCGGCGGTCGTCGCCGCGACGGTGGCGCCGTCGCGGCGTTCGAGCGCGTGGCGCAGCGCCAGCACCAGGTTGTCCTGCTCGGCCCTGATCCGGTGCACGCCCGCGAGCAGGTCGGCGCCGAAGAGCGACTCGTGGTGCGCCACGCCGAAGTCGCGGGCCCACACCAGGAAGCGGTCGGTCACCGCGGCGGCCTCACCGGCGTCCTCCCGGTGGGCGGCGCCGAACTCGCGCACGGTCTCCAGCATCAGGAAGCGCGTGCCCGAGCCGGTGTCGGACACCTTGAGCAGCGACTGGTCGACCAGCTGCTCCAGCACGTCGTCGTCGCCGACCAGGTAGCGGGCGGCGTCGGCGGTGAAACCGCCGGGGAACACCGAGAGCGCGCGCACCGCCGCACGGGCCTCGGGCGCGAGGAGGTTCCAGCTCCAGTCGATCACGGCGTGCAGCGTGCGGTGCCGGGGTGGCGCGTCGCGGGCGCCGCCGCGCAGCAGCGCGAACCGGTCGTCGAGCCTGCGGGCGATCTCGGCGACCGACATGACCCGCACCCGTGCCGCCGCGAGCTCCACGGCGAGCGGGAGCCCGTCGAGGTGGCCGCACACCTCGCGCACCACGTCGTCGGGCAGGTCGACGTCGGGGCGGGCCGCGCGGGCGCGCCGGGAGAACAGCTCGACCGCGGTGGCCGGGCTCAGCTCCGGCAACGGGTAGACCGACTCCGAGGACAGGCCCAGCGGGGTGCGGCTGGTGGTGAGCACGCGCAGGTCCCCGCTGGTGGACACCAGTGCCCGCACGAGGTCCGCTGCGGCGTCGACGACGTGCTCGCAGTTGTCGAGCACCAGCAGCGCGGGACCGGGGCCGAGCGCGTCGACGATGCCGGTGACGACGTCGACCCGCCTGCCCGCCCTGCCGATCGTGGTCTCCCCGACCCCCAGGACGGACGCGACCTCGGCGACGACGTCGGCCGCCGCGGTGACGCCCGCGAGCGCGACGACGTGCACCACGCGCTGCTCGGCCCGCCGGGCGACCGCGTGCGCGAGCCGGGTCTTGCCCAGGCCGCCCGCGCCGACGACGGAAGTCACCCGCGAGGTGCGCAGCAGGGCGGTGACGGCCTCGATGTCGTCCTCGCGGCCGAGCAGCTCGTTGGGCTCGTGCGGCACCCGGTGCCGGACCGCCTGCGTCCCGCCGCGCAGGAGCCCCTGGTGCACGGCGCGCAGCTCGGGGCCGGGGTCGGTGCCCAGCTCGTCGCGCAGGGACCGGCGGTAGGCGTCGTAGCGGGCCAGCGCGGCGGAGGCGCCGACCGTCGCCGCCTCGCAGCGCAGCAGCTCGGCCAGCACCTCCTCGTCGCGCGGGTGCTCGGCGACCAGTGCGGCGAGGGGATCCGCGGCCTCGGCGTGGCGACCGAGGCGGGCGAGCGCCAGTGCTCGGGCCCGCACGAGCGCGCGGTGGGTGGAGGCCCGTTGGGAACGCAGCTCCGACACCGGGTCGGCGGGGTGGGAGTCCCAGCTCTCGGGCCCGTCCCACAGCGCGAGACCGGCCTCGGCCTGGTCGAGCGCGGCCGCTTGGTCGCCGGAGCGCGAGTGCTGTGCGCTCGCGGCGGCCCGGAGCAGCACCGCGGAGGCGTCGACCTGGTCCTCCGCCAACGAGAGCCGGTAGCCCACCGGAGTCCGGACGATGACCTCGGACCCCAGCTGGGCACGGGCCTGGGAGACCAGGACCTGCAGCGCCTTCGCGGGGTGGTCCGGCAGCTCGTCGGGCCACAGCCCCTCGACGAGCCTGCCGGTGCCGCAGCCCGAGCGCAGGTCGGCGGCGAGCAGCGCCAGCAGCCCCCGCAACCGGGGCCTGGTGATCTCCTGCCCGCGGAAGGCCACCCGCGACAGCAGGGCCAGCTCGGTCGTCACGCGGTCAGGCTAGTGCGGCGACCGGGCGGACGACCTCCCGCGTCGCGCCTCCGGGTGGCATAACATCGCGGTTCCGGTCGGGGACGCCCGAGCGCGGGGGGAGGCGATCGGGTGGACCAGGACGCGGCGGTGCCGCCGTCGAGGGACACGTCCGTGGCGGGCGTGGCCTTCGCGCGCTGGGGCGTGCGGCCGGAGCCCGCCATGGCCCGCTACGCCGAGCCGGGGTGGCAGCTCTCGCCGATGCCGGTCGAACGCCGCTGTCCGCGCTGCGAGGGGCAGCTGCACGGGCTGTACCGGTCGCACCCGCACAAGGGGCGGCAGCAGCTCCAGGCCGCGGTGGTGTGCCCCGCGTGCCCGGCCTCGTTCACGTTGCGCGAGCTCCAGCTGGCGCAGCGGGCGGTGCTGGGGGAGCTGCGGCCGGAGGCGGTGGCGCAGCGGCTGCGGGAGGAGGCGCAGCTCGCCGCGCTCGAACGCCCGGAGCCCGTGGTCGTGCGGCGGTCGGTCGCGCAACGGCCGTCCCCGGCGAAGCCGGTCGCACCGGCCCGCCCCACCAGGCCGGTCCGCGAGGTCGAGCCGGAACCGGTGGAGCCGGAGGCCGTCGAGCCCGCACCCGCCGTCACCGAGCCCGCCGTCACCGAGCCCGCCGTCACCGAGCCCGAGGTCCCCGAACCCGAGGTCGCCGGGCCCGAGACGCCCGCTCCGGCGCGGCGCCGGGTGTCGACCGCGGTGATGGCGGCCCGGATCCGCTCCATCCTCACCGGGTCGACGGCCGTCGCCGCGACCCCGACCGCGTCGATCCCGGTCCTGCCGACGGCGCTGGTGGACTCGTGCGAGCACCGCCTGGTGTGGTGGCGCAAGACGGTCGACCCGCACCTGGACGTTCCGGAGCTGCCGCCCGGTGTCGACGCGCGGGTCGTGCTGCCCGAACAGCCCCGGTTCGACGGCCTGCGGGAACGGCTCAAGCAGGCCGAGGTGCCGTTCCGGTCGGTGCCGCACTGGATCGAGGAGGAGCTGGTCTCCTCGGTCGGACCGGGCGGTCGACTGGCGCCGGTCACCGCGGGCGCGTGGCTGTCCGAGGTGGGCGGGCTCGTGCCGGACCGGTGCGACCAGGTCACCGGCGACGGCGCGCTGGCGGCGATGCTGGCGTTCGAGGTGCTGTGGGACCTGCACGAGCCCGTCGACCCGGCGACCGTGCCCGACTCGACGCCCGCCGCCGCGCTGGTGCCGCCGGAGTGGCTGCCGTTCCTGGCGTTCCCGCTGCTGAACCCGGCCCAGAGCCAGGCGGCGCCGCACATCCTGGACACCGACGAGCACCTGCTGATCGCCGCGCCCACCGGCGCGGGCAAGACCACGATCGGGAAGCTGGCCGCCCTGCGGTCGATCCTGGAGGAAGGCCGCAAGGCCGCGTGGCTGGTGCCGCAGCGGTCGCTGACCGACGAGCTGAACACCGAGCTGGAAGCGTGGCGGCGCAACGGGTTGCGGGTGGAACGCCTGTCCGGTGAGTACGCCGTGGACGTGGCGAAGGTCCGCGAGGCCGACCTGTGGGTGGCGACCACCGAGAAGTTCGAGGCCATCTGCCGCGCGGGGTCGCTGCAGGCCGCGCTGGGCGAGGTCGGCTGCCTGGTGGTCGACGAGATCCACCTGCTCGGCAGCCCCGGCCGCGGCGCGCTGCTGGAGGCGCTGCTGGCGCGGGTGCGCGGCGCGGAGTCGCCGGTGCGGATCGTCGGGCTGTCGGCGACGGTGTCCAACGCCGCCGAGGTCGCCGAGTGGTTGCAGGCCACGCTGGTGACCACGACCTGGCGGCCGTCGCGGGTGACCTGGCAGCTGCCGGTGCTCCCGGCGAGCACCGGGTTCGCGGGTGGCAACCGGGTGCGCGAGCAGGCCGTGGTGGAGCTGACCGAACGGCACACCGCCGAGGCGGGCAGCGTGCTGGTGTTCTGCGGGTCCAAGCGCAACGTCCGGTCCACCGCGATGGCGGTCGCCGCCTCGCGGGGCGCCCCGGTGCACACCGCGGCGGCCGACGACGTCGACGCGCTGACGAAGGTGTGCGCGTCGGTCGGGGTGCGGATGCACTACGCCGACTACGACCACAAGCACGCCGCCGAACGCGCCTTCCGCAGCCGCGAGGCCGACGTGCTGGTGGCGACGTCCACCGTCGCGGCGGGGGTGAACCTGCCCGCGCGGGCCGTGGTCGTGCGGGACACGAAGATCGGCGGCGAGCCGATGGACACCTCGACCGTGCAGCAGATGTTCGGCCGCGCGGGCCGCATCGGCGCGGGGGAGACCCAGGGGTGGTCCTACCTGCTGACCGAGGAGACCGAGCGGGCCGCGTGGCAGACCCGGCTGGTGGCCGGGTACTCGGTGTACTCGCGGATCTACGACAGCCTGGCCGACCACGTGCTCGCCGAGGTGCTCCAGGCCCGGATCACCACGCTGGCCGACGCGCAGGCGTGGTGGGTGGAGACCCTCGCCCACGCCCAGGGCGACGACGACCTGGAGCCCGTGCAGACGGCGGTGGACTTCCTGGTCGCCGAGGGCCACCTCACCGGCGTCCGGCGCGGCGAGGACCTGGTGCTGGCCACCACGGAGCTGGGCAGGCTGACCGCCCGGATGATGGTGTCGACCTACACCGGGCAGCGGCTGCGCCGCACGCTCGGCCTGCTCCCCGTGCCGCAGGACCCGGACGCCGCCGAGGAGGCGCTGAGCCTGGTGCTCGCGGTCGCCGTCCCGGAGCTCGCCGGGGTGCCGGTGGCCGAACAGGTGCGGCCCGCCGTCGCCACCGCGATCAAGGCGGGCGGGCGCACGTCGCGGATCACCCACACCACGTCGGTCAAGGGCCTCGGCTCGTCGGTGTCGACCTCGCCGGGCGACCTGGCGTGGGCGGCCCTGCTGCTCGCCGCCCGCTCGCCGCACCTGTTCCGCGAGCCCCGCCGCGTGGTGGCGGGCATCCCGCTCTCCACCATCCACCCGGTCATGGACCAGGCGCCCCGCTACCTGTCCTGGCTGGCCGCGCAGGGCGTGCTCGGCACGGTGCACCCGTGGATCGCGATCGTCGCCGCCGACCTGGACCAGCGCCTCCGGTGGCGCCACCTCGCGCCGCACCGCGGCTCCGGCCGCCTGCTGTGGCTGTGCGAGCAGATGGCCACCCGCCCCCGCGCCAAGGACCTGGTGCCCGCCATGTGGCGCTCGGCCGTCGAGTCCGGCCTGCGCGCCCCCGACTGGAAGCCCGGCGTCCCGCCGACCGGCTGCGAGCTGGACCAGGCCGGGTACACCGCGCTGCTGCGCGACCGGGCCACCGGGGCGAGCATCACCGCGACGGCGGCGGGCGGGGTCGTGTCCGGCATCGCGGGCGCGACCGCGGTCGCCTGGCGCGGCAAGGTCCGCGGCCCCGTCGTCGTCACGAAGGCGACCACCGACCTCGACTACCCGCCCGACCCGGACTCCGACGCCGAGACCGGTCTCGCGGTGTTCACCCGCCGCGGCGACTACCGCGCCACCGGCTGGCTGGCGACCTACGACCGCGTCGCCGCGCCGGACGACGAGCTGCCGCCACCACGGCGGCCGCTGCGCAAGGGGTTCTGACAGTCGGGGCACGTCGGCCGCCCCGCAGGTCCGGGACGCTAGGATGCGTGGATGTGGCGGACCCCGCCGCTTGGCCGTCCCGGAGGTGTGCGATGCCAGGTCAGCGTGCGGACGCGCGGCGCAACTACGCGCAGATCCTCGCGGTGGCAGAGCAGGAGGTCGCGCTGCACGGCGCGGAGGCCTCGCTGGAGCAGATCGCGCGGGTCGCCGGTGTCGGGTCGGCGACCGTGCGCAGGCACTTCCCGAGCAGGCGCGAGCTGCTGGAGGCGGTGTTCCGCGGCCGCATCGAGGACCTGGCCGAACGCGCCCGCGAGCTGGCCGCGTCGCACGACGCGCGGTCCGCCCTGCTGGAGTGGCTGGACGCGCTCACCGACTACGCCACGACCGCGCGGGGGCTGGCCGCGGCGCTGGCGCTGGACGAGGCGACCCCGGAGCACGTGCACGCCTGTTCGACCCAGCTCGTGGGCGCGGTCGACCCGCTGCTGCTGGAGGCCGTGCGGGCCGGTGAGGTGCGGGCGGACGTGACGACCGCCGACCTGGTGGCGCTGGTGACGGGCATCGCCCTGGCCACCGAGCACCACGCCGATCCCGCCGGTCAGGCCCGCAGGCTGCTGGCGCTGGCCGTGGTGGGGATCAGCCCGGAGCGCTGACCGACCCGGAGACCCGACCGGACCGCCCTGGTCCGGCGGTCCCGCGTGCCGCCGGTGAGTGCTATCCGGACGCTATCCGCGCGCGGCGACCGACCCGGTGCAATGGCGCACGGGCCGAGAGCCCGTCGTCGGCGTGTCCCGCGCGGGTCTCGGGGACCGCCTGCCGCCGAGGTGCCGAACGCGGGTGGGGAAGGAAGCGGATGGACGTGTCGTCAGCGGGGGACCGCGGTCCGCTGCCCTGGGTGCTGTCCGCGGACGGCCTCCCGGCACTGCGGGAGACCGCGCGACGGCTGGCGGAACGGCTGCGGGCGCGACCCGACGTGGACGCGGACACCGTGGGGCGCTGGCTGATGGCACGGGCGGCGGTGGCGCGCCCGTTCCGGGCCGCGGTGAGCGGACGGGACCGGGAGTCCCTGCTGGACGGGTTGGCGGACCTCGCCCGCGGTGGCGCGGTGGCGCTGGGGTCGGCGCCCGAGGCCGACCCGGTGTTCGTGTTCCCCGGCATCGGCTCGCAGTGGCCGGGGATGGGCAGCGCGCTGATGACGGCCTCGCCGGTGTTCCGGGCCCGGATGGACGAGTGCGCGCAGGCGTTGGAGCCGTTCGTCGACTGGCCGGTGGCCGAGGTCGTGGCCGACCCGCTGACCAGGTCGGCGCTCGACCGGGTCGACGTGGTGCAGACGCTGCTGTTCGCCGTGCAGGTGTCGTTGGCGGCGGTGTGGGACGACCTGGGCGTGCGGCCCGCGGTGGTCGTGGGGCAGAGCCTCGGCGAGGTGGCGGCGGCGGTGGTGACCGGCGCGCTGACCCTGGACGACGGGGCGCGCGTGTCGGCGTTGCGGGGCCTCGCTCAGGTGCCGCTGGCCGGTCGCGGTGACGTGGTGTCGGTGCGGGCGCCGCTGGACGTGGTGGCGGAGTGGGTGTCCCGCTGGGACGGCGAGCTGGTCGTGGCCGGGCTGAACGCCCCCACGTCGGTGCTGGTGTCGGGCGGCGCGGAGGCGGCCGCGGAGCTGGTGGCCGCGATGGCCGCGGCCGGGATCTCCGCCCGCCGGTCCGCCGTCGACCTGGCCACGCACTCGCCGCAGTTCGACGCGATCGTGCCGCGGATGCGCGCGGACCTGGCCCCGGTGCGACCGGTGGCGCCGGGCCTGCCGTACTACTCGTCGTTGACCGGCGGTCCACTCGACGGGCTGCCGATGGACGCCGACTACTGGTGCCGCAACCTGCGCGACCCGCTCCGGTTCGACGAGGCGCTGCGCTCCCTGCTGGCGACCGGCGACCGGCACGTGCTGCTCGAGGTCAGCCCGCACCCGCTGCTCACCGGCGCGATGCTGGAGCTGGTCGAGGAGGCGGGCAACAGCAGCAGCGTGTGCGCGACCCTGCGCCGCGGGCACGGCGGGTCGCACGCGGTCAACGCCGCGCTGGGCGAGCTGTACGCGGCGGGCGCGCGGATCGACTGGCCCGCGGGCGACGTGGACGCACCGGTGGAGCTCGACGAGGTCACCGCCGCGGAGCCCGCGGCGCACCGGCCCGTCGCCGCGCTGGACGTGGTGTGCTCCGTGACCGCCGCCGTGCTCGGCGGCGACCCGCTTACCCCGGCCGACCACCGGCGGTCCTTCGTGGACCTCGGTCTGGACTCCGCCACCGCGCTGGAGGTGCGGGCCCGGCTCGCCGAGGTGCTCGGCGTCGCGCTGCCCGCGGCCGTGGTGTTCGACCACCCGACCCCGGCCCGGCTCGCCGGGTACCTGGACGGACGGCGTGAACCCGCCGCCGCGGCACCGGCCCGCCCCGCGCGGGTGGACGACGACCCGATCGCCGTGGTGGGCATGGGAGTCCGCCTCCCCGGCGGCGTGGCCGACACCGACGACCTGTGGCGGCTGCTGGTGGACGGCGTGGACGCGGTGGGGCCGTTCCCGGTCGACCGCGGCTGGGACACCGCGGGCTACGACCCGCGCCCCCGCACACCCGGCCGCCACTACCAGCGCGAGGCGGGCTTCCTGCACGACGCGGACCGGTTCGACGCCGCGTTCTTCGGGATCTCGCCCCGCGAGGCGCTGGCCATGGACCCCCAGCAGCGGCTGCTGCTGGAGACGTCGTGGCAGGCGCTGGAGTCGGCGGGGATCGTGCCGGAGGCGTTGCGCGGCAGCCGTACCGGCGTGTTCACCGGCCTTTACACCCTCGGCTACGGCTCGCCGCTGGACCCGGCGTCCGGCTTGCAGGGCTACGGCTTCACCGGGTCCACCGGCAGCGTGGCCTCCGGCCGCGTCGCCTACGCGCTGGGCCTGGAAGGGCCCGCGGTCACGGTGGACACGGCGTGCTCGTCGTCGTTGGTGGCCCTGCACCTCGCGGTCGGGTCGCTGCGGTCCGGGGAGACCGACCTCGCCCTGGCGGGCGGCGCGACGGTGCTGCCGGGGCTGTCCATGTTCGTGGAGTTCTCCCAGCTCGGCGCCCTGTCGGCGGACGGGCGGTGCAAGGCGTTCGCCGAGGCGGGCGACGGGTTCGGCCTCGCCGAGGGCGTCGGGGTCGTGGTGCTGGAACGGCTGTCCGACGCCCGCCGCCACGGCCACCCGGTGCTCGCGGTCGTCAAGGGCAGCGCCGTGAACCAGGACGGTGCCTCGAACGGGCTCACCGCGCCGAACGGGCCGTCGCAGGAGCGGGTCATCCGCGCCGCGCTGGCCGACGCCGGGGTCGCCGCGGCGGACGTCGACGCGATCGAGGCGCACGGCACGGGCACGGTCCTCGGTGACGCCATCGAGGCCGAGGCGCTGCTGGCCACCTACGGTCAGGACCGCGACCCGGCGCGCCCGGCGTGGCTGGGGTCGCTGAAGTCGAACGTGGGCCACACCCAGGCCGCCGCCGGGGTGGTCGGCGTGATCAGGACGGTGCTGGCGCTGCGGCACGGGCTGCTGCCCCGCACGCTGCACGTGGACGCGCCCTCGTCGCGGGTCGACTGGTCGCGGGGACATCTGGCCCTGCTGACCGAGCCCCGGCCGTGGCCGCGGTCCGCCGACCGGCCCCGGCTCGCGGGTGTGTCGTCGTTCGGCGTGTCCGGCACCAACGCCCACGCCGTGCTGGCCGAGGCGCCCGACGAGCCGGTCGGGACCGTCGACGTCCCGGCGCGGGTGCGGCCGTGGGTGCTGTCCGCGCGCACGGCCGACGCCGTGCGCGAGCAGGCCGCCCGGTTGCCGGCACGGGCCGACGCCGACCCCGCGCTCGTGGGGGCGTCGCTGCTCCGCACGCGGACGTCGTTCGACCACCGGGCCGTCGTCGTGGGTGCCGACCGCGCGGAGCTGCTGGCCGGTCTGCGGGAGCTCGTGGTCGGCGAGGCCGCGGGCGACGGCGGCAAGGTCGTGTTCGTCTTCCCCGGCCAGGGCGCCCAGTGGACCGGGATGACCCGCGACCTGCTGGACTGGTCACCGGTGTTCGCGCGCTCGATGGCCGCGTGCGAGGCCGCGCTGGACCCGTTCGTGGACTGGTCGCTCGCCGACGTCCTCGGTGACGCGGAGGCGTTGGAGCGGGTGGACGTCGTCCAGCCCGCGCTCTGGGCCGTGATGGTGTCGCTGGCGGAGCTGTGGCGCTCGGTGGGTGTCGAGCCGGACGCGGTGCTGGGCCACTCGCAGGGCGAGATCGCCGCCGCCGTGGTCGCGGGCGCACTGTCCCTTGAGGACGGTGCACGGGTGGTCTCCTTGCGCAGCAAGGCGATCCTGGCCATCGCGGGCAGCGGCGCCATGGCGTCCGTCCCGCTGCCGCTCGACGAGGTGCGGGCCCTGCTCCCGGACGGCGTGTCGGTGGCCGCGGTGAACGGCCCGTCGTCGGTCGTCGTCTCCGGTGACGTCGCCGGAGTGGCCGCGGTGGTGGCCTCGGTGCCACGGGCCCGGCGCGTGCCGGTGGACTACGCGTCGCACTCGGCGCAGGTGGAACGGATCGAGCGGGACGTCCGCGCCGCACTGGACGGCATCGCGCCCCGCGCGGCACGGGTGCCGTTCCTGTCGTCGGTCACCGCGGACTGGGCCGACGGCGCGGACCTCGACGCGGGGTACTGGTACCGCAACCTCCGGCAGCCGGTGCGGTTCGCCGAGGCCGTGGACCTCTTGGCGCGCGACGGGTTCGGCGCGTTCGTCGAGACGAGCGCCCACCCCGTGCTCACGCCGGGGGTCACCGAGTCGGTGCCCGACGCGGTCGTCACCGGCACCCTGCGCCGCGACGAGGACGGTCCCCGGCAGTTCACCACCGCCGTGGGCAGGCTCCACGTGCACGGCGTCCCGGTCGACTGGACGCCGTTCTTCGCCGACGTGACCGGGTCCGTAGACCTGCCGACGTACCCGTTCGGGGGCGACCGGTTCTGGCTGGACCCCGCGCGTCCCACGACGGACGCGGTGGACGACGGGTGGTGCTACCGGATCGGCTGGCGTCGGCTCACCCCCGTGGCCGCCGCGCCCACCGGACGATGGCTGGCGGTGCTCCCGCCCGACGGCTCGGGGGCCGAGGTCGTCACGGCCCTGCGGGACGCCGGGCTCGACGTCACCACCGACGGACTGCCCGACGGCGACTTCGCGGGCGTGCTGTCGCTGGGCGAGCACGCCGACCTGTGGGCCGCGGTGGAGCTGGCGCGGTCGACGACCCGGCCGCTGTGGGTGCTGACCCGCGGCGCGGTGGTCGTCGACGGCACCGAGGACCCGTCGCCCGCGCAGGCCGCGGCGGTCGCGCTGGCCAAGTCGTTCGGACTGGAGAACCCGGACCGCTGGGGCGGCGCGATCGACCTCCCCGACGTCCTGGACGCTCAGGGCGCCGCGCTGGTGGTCGCCGCGCTCGCCTTCGGCGACGAGGACCAGCTCGCGGTCCGCCGGAACGGACTGCACGGCCGCAGGCTGCTGCCGGGGCTGCGCTCGTCGGACGGCTGGCGTCCACGGGGGACGGTGCTGGTGACCGGCGGCACCGGCGGGCTCGGCGCGACGGTCGCCCGCTGGCTGGTCGCCGCGGGTGCCGACCGGGTGCTGCTGGTCGGCCGTCGGGGCCCGGACACCCCTGGACTCCCCGATCCCGGGCCCGCTGTCACCGTGCTCGCCTGCGACGTCACCGATCGCGACGCGGTCGCGCGGCTGCTGGCCGAGCACCCGGTGGACGCGGTCGTGCACGCGGCGGGCGTCCGCGACGACGCCACCCTGGACGCGCTCACCCCCGACCGGCTGGCGTCCGTGCTGCGGGCCAAGGTCACCGCGGCGACGCACCTGCACGAGCTCGCGGGCGAGCTGGACGCGTTCGTCGTGTTCTCGTCCGTCATGGGCGTGGTGGGCAACGCCGGGCAGGCCAACTACGCCGCCGCGAACGCCGCCCTCGACGCGCTGGTGGCCCGCCGCCGCAAAGCGGGTCTGCCGGGTCTGTCCATCGCCTGGGGCGTGTGGGGCGGTCCGGGGATGCTGGAGGACGACCTCGCCGCGAAGCTGGCCGCCCGCGGCCTGCCGGGCATGGACCCCGACCGGGCCGTCGAGCTGATCGGACGGGTCACCGAGGCGACCACCGTGGTCGCCGACGTCGACTGGGGCCGGTACGCCGGGGCGGCCGGGCTGCGGGCCGCGCTGGTCAGCGAACTTCCCGGCGTGACGACCACTCCCGAGCCCCGCGGGTCCACCCTGGAGGTCATCCGCACGCACCTGGCGGCCGTCCTCGGGCACGCCTCGGGCGACGCGGTGCCCGCGCGGACCGCGTTCGCGGAGCTGGGCCTGGACTCGTTGACCGTGCTGGAGCTGCGGAACCGGCTCAACGCCGCACTCGGTCTGCGCCTGCCGACCAGCGCGCTGTTCGACCACCCGACCCCGCGGGCGCTCGCCGACCACCTCGACGCCCCCACCGGTACACCGACGGGCATCCCGGTGGACGCCCCGGTGGTGCCGCGGACCGCCGTGGCCGAGCACGAGCCGATCGCCGTGGTGGGCATGGGCTGCCGGTTCCCCGGCGACGTGGAGACCCCCGACGACCTGTGGCGGCTGCTGGTGTCCGGGCAGGACGCCATCGGGCCGTGGCCCACCGACCGCGGCTGGGACCTCGACGCGCTGCACCACCCCGACCCCGACCACCCCGGCACGAGCTACTGCCGCGAGGGCGGGTTCCTGACCGGCGCGGCCGACTTCGACGCCGGGTTCTTCGGCGTCTCCCCGCGCGAGGCGCTGACCATGGACCCGCAGCAGCGGCTGCTCCTGGAGACCACCTGGCACGCCGTGGAGGACGCCGGGATCGCGCCGACCGACCTGCGCGGCCGCCCGGTCGGCGTGTTCGTCGGCACCAACGGCCAGGACTACCCGGTCGCGCTGGCCGGTGACCCCGCCGTCCCCGAGGGCCACCGGCTGACCGGCACCCTGGCCAGCGTGCTGTCCGGGCGGATCTCCTACGTCCTGGGCCTGCAGGGTCCGGCGCTGACCGTGGACACCGCGTGCTCGGCGTCGCTGGTCGCGCTGCACCTGGCCGTGCAGGCGCTGCGCCGGGGCGACTGCGAGCAGGCCATCGCGGGCGGCGCGTCGGTGATGAGCACGCCGTGGCTGTTCACCGAGTTCAGCAGGCAGCGCGGGCTGGCCCCGGACGGCCGCTGCAAGTCGTTCTCCGCCGACGCCGACGGCACCGGCTGGTCGGAGGGCGTCGGCGTCCTCGTGCTGGAACGGCTGTCCGACGCCCTGGCCCACGGGCACCGGGTGCACGCGGTGATCCGCGGCAGCGCCGTCAACCAGGACGGCGCCTCCAACGGCCTCACCGCGCCGAACGGGCTGTCCCAGCAGCGGGTCATCGCCGCCGCGCTGGCCGACGCGGGCGTCGCGGCGGACGAGGTCGACGCCGTCGAGGCGCACGGCACCGGCACCCGGCTCGGCGACCCGATCGAGGGCAACGCCCTGCGCGCGGCCTACGGGCGACGCGACCGGCCGCTGCTGCTGGGCGCGGTGAAGTCGGTGCTCGGGCACACCCAGGCCGCGGCGGGCGTGGCAGGCGTGATCAAGACCGTGCTCGCGCTGAAGCACGCCGAGCTGCCGCCGACCCTGCACACCGCCGAGCCGAACCCGGAGGTCGACTGGGACCCGGCCGTGCTGCGGCTGGTCACCGAGCGCGAACCCTGGCCCGCCCACGACGGGCCGCGCCGGGCCGGGGTGTCGGCGTTCGGCATCAGCGGCACCAACGCCCACGTCATCCTGGAGAGCGCGCCACCCGCACCGGAGCACCCGGTCCGCCCGGCGGGCCTGCCGACCCCGGTGCTGGTGTCGGCCGCGTCCGCCGAAGCGCTCCAGGCCCAGGTCGACCGGGTCCGCGCGCTCCCAGGGGCTCCCGACCCGGCCGACGCGCTGGCCACCCGACGGGCGCACCTGCCGCACCGGGCCGTGCTCGGCACGCGCTTGACCACCGGTCTCGCGGGCGACCCCGGCCGGATCGCGTTCCTGCTGCCCGGCCAGGGCAGCCAGCGCGCCGGGATGGGGGTCGCCCTGCACGCGGCGGAACCCGTGTTCGCCGCCGCCCTGGACGAGGTGTGCGCACTGGCCGACCGGCACCTGGACCGGCCGTTGCGCGAGGTCATGTCCGACGGCGGGGACGGCCTGCTCGACCGCACCCGCTACGCCCAGCCCGCCCTGTTCGCGATCGGGGTCGCGCTGGCCGGGCTGCTCGAGGACCGCGGCGTGCGGCCGGACGTGCTGCTCGGCCACTCCGTGGGCGAGCTGACCGCCGCGCACCTGGCGGGCGTGCTGGACCTCGCCGACGCCGTCGACCTGGTCGCCGCGCGCGGCAGGCTCATGGACGCGCTGCCGCCCGGCGGCGCCATGGTCGCCGTCGAGGCGACCGAGGCCGAGGCCCGCGAGGTGGCGGACGAGGTGGCCGTCGCCGCGGTCAACGGCCCGAACGCCGTCGTGCTCTCCGGTGACACCAACGCCGTCGAACGGGTCGCGCGGCTGTTCCGCGACCGCGGTCGGCGCACCAAGCGGCTGCCCGTGAGCCACGCGTTCCACTCCGCCCGGATGGACCCCGTGCTCGCCGAGTTCCGGCAGGTCGCGTCAGGTCTCACCTACCGCCCTCCACGGCTCGACGTGATCTCCAACCGCACCGGCGCGGTCGCCACGGCCGAGCAGCTGCGCTCGCCGGAGTACTGGGTGCGGCACGTGCGCGAGACCGTCCGGTTCGCCGACGGCGTCCGCGCCCTCGACGCCGCCACCGCGTTCGAGCTCGGCCCCGGCGGGGTCCTGTCGACGCTGGTCGACGGC
The DNA here is from genome assembly GCF_003002815.1 of Umezawaea tangerina. Taxonomy (GTDB): domain Bacteria; phylum Actinomycetota; class Actinomycetes; order Mycobacteriales; family Pseudonocardiaceae; genus Umezawaea; species Umezawaea tangerina. The sequence goes on from NZ_PVTF01000021.1 coordinate 93,044, forward strand.
GCTGTGCCGCTGCTGCGCGACGACCGGCCCGAGGTGGACACGGTGGTCGACGCGCTCGCCCACGCCCACCTCCGCGGCGTGCCGGTGCGCTGGCCGGCGCGCGGTCCCCACGTCGACCTGCCGCTGTACCCGTTCCAGCGCACGCGCTTCTGGCCGGGAGCCCGGTTCACGGCCGCGCTCGACCGGCTGCGCTACCGGGTCGAGTGGACCCCCGTCACCGTCACGGGCACCCGGCCTCCGGGATCGTGGCGCCTGGTCGGCGACCTGCCGGGTGCCGACCGGATCGCCGCCGCGCTGGGCGAGGGCGACCCGTCCGGGGTGCTGGTGCTGCCCGGCTGCGCGCCCGACGAGCTGGTCGGGGTGGTGGCGGGCGCGGAGGCCCCGGTGTGGGTGCTGGCCGACCCCGACGACCCGGAGCAGGCACCGCTGTGGGGGATGGGCCGGGTCGCGGCCCTGGAACACCCCGACAAGTGGGGCGGACTGGTCCACTGGTCACCGGACGCCGACGTGGCGGACCTGGTGTCCGTGCTGACCGGCGACTCTGGCGAGGACCAGGTGTCCATCCGGCCGGACGGCGTGCGGGCCCGGCGGCTGGTGCGCGCCGACCGGCCCCGGTCCGGCTCCCGCTGGCGGCCCCGTGGCCGCGTATTGGTGACCGGCGGTACCGGTGGGCTCGGCGGGCACGTGGCCCGCTGGCTGGCCGGGAACGGTGCCGAGGAGCTGGTGCTGGTGAGCCGGTCGGGCGGCGAGGCGCCCGACCTCGGGGTGCCGACGACCGTGCTGGCGTGCGACGTCGCCGACCGCGACCAGGTGGAACGGCTGGTCGCCGAGGCCGGGCCGTTCACGGCCGTGTTCCACGCGGCCGGGGTCGTCACCGACCGCCCCTTCGTCGACTGCACACCCGACCACCTCGCCGCCGAGACCGCCGCCAAGGTCCGCGGCGCCCGGCACCTGGACGCCCTCGTCGGCGACGTGGACGCGTTCGTGCTGTTCTCCTCCGTGGCCGCGACGTGGGGCAGCGGCGGGCAGGCCGGGTACGCCGCCGCCAACGCCGCGCTGGACGCGCTCGCCGTCGACCGCGGGCGACGCGGTCTGAAGGCCACGTCGGTGGCCTGGGGCCCGTGGGCGGGACCGGGCATGGCCGCGGGCGAGACGGGGGAGCGCATCCGGCGGCACGGCCTGACCGCGCTGTCGCCCGCCGTCGCGCTGGCGGCCTTGCAGGACGCCCTGGACGGTGACGAGACGGCGGTCGTCGTCGCGGACGTGGACTGGGCGCGCTTCCTGCCGCCGTTCACCGCGACCCGGCCGAGCGCGCTGTTCCGCGACCTCCCCGAGGCGCGCCTCCCGGAGCAGTCCACTGTGGACGCTGTCGTGAGGTCGCTGTCCCAGCGGGAGCTCGCGGAGCTGGCCGCGGAGGTGCTGGGGCACGGCGACGCGGTGGCGCTGGACGCCGACCGGTCGTTCCGCGACCTCGGCTTCGACTCGCTCATGGCCGTCGACCTGCGCAACCGCGTGGTGGAGCGCACCGGTCGCGCGCTGCCGGTGACCGTGGTCTTCGACCACCCGTCGATCGCCGCGCTCGCCGCCGCGTTGGGCGACGACGTCCCCGCGGCCGAGACCCCGGTGCCGTCGGCGGTCCCGGACGAGCCGCTGGCGATCGTGTCGATGGCCTGCCGGTTCCCCGGCGGCGTCACGAGCCCGGAGGACCTCTGGCGGCTGGTCGACGAGGGCCGGGACGCCATCGGCGAGCTGCCCGGCGACCGCGGCTGGGACCTCGCCCGGCTCTACGACGCCGACCCCGACAAGGCGGGCACGTTCTACGCCCGCGGCGGCGGGTTCCTGGCCGACGCGGGTGACTTCGACGCCGCCTTCTTCGGCATCTCGCCCCGCGAGGCCTTGGCCATGGACCCGCAGCAGCGGCTGCTGCTGACCGCGAGCTGGGAAGCCCTGGAACGGGCGGGCATCGACCCCTCCGCGCTGCGCGGCAGCGACGGCGGGGTGTTCGTCGGTGTCGCCGGACAGGGCTACGGCACCGGACCGGCGGGCGAGGTCGAGGGCCACCTGCTCGCGGGCACGGTGACCAGCGTCGCGTCCGGCCGGATCGCCTACACCCTGGGCACCGAGGGCCCGGCCGTCACGGTCGAGACGGCGTGCTCGTCCTCGTTGGTGGCGCTGCACATCGCCGGTCAGTCGCTGCGGTCGGGCGAGTGCTCGTTCGCGATCGTCGGCGGGGCGGCCGTGGTGGCCAGTCCCGACCTGTTCGTCGAGTTCAGCAGGCAGCGCGGCCTGTCCGCGGACGGGCGCTGCCGGTCGTTCGGCGCCGAGGCCGACGGCACCGGCTGGTCCGAGGGCGTGGGCGTGCTGGTCGTGGAACGGCTGTCCGACGCCCGCCGGCTCGGCCACCCCGTGCTGGCGCTGGTGCGCGGCAGCGCGGTCAACCAGGACGGCGCGTCCAACGGCCTGACCGCCCCGAACGGTCTCGCCCAGCAACGGGTGATCCGGCGGGCGCTGGCCGCCGCCGGCCTGGCACCGTCCGATGTGGACCTGGTGGAGGCGCACGGCACCGGGACCACCCTGGGCGACCCGATCGAGGCCCAGGCCCTGCTGGCGACCTACGGGCAGGACCGCGACCGGCCGTTCGGACTGGGGTCGGTCAAGTCCAACATCGGCCACACCCAGGCCGCCGCCGGGATCGCCGGGATCATCAAGGTCGTCATGGCCATGCGGCACGGCGTGCAGCCGCGCACCCTGCACGCGGCCGAACCGTCCACGCAGGTGGACTGGTCGGCCGGGAACGCCCTGCTGCTGCGCGAGTCGCGCCCGTGGGACGGGCCGCGCCGGGCCGGGGTGTCCGCGTTCGGCATGAGCGGCACCAATGCGCACGTGGTCCTCGAACACGTCCCCGTCGAGGCCGCCGAGCCCGTCGCGGACGACTCGCTGCCGTTGCTGCTGTCGGCGCGCACCGCCCGCGCCCTGGCCGACCAGTTCGCCCGGCTGCACGGGTCGGTGCGGGACCACGCGCCCGCGGACGTGGCCAGGACCTTGGCGGCGCGGCCGCGGTTCGAGCACCGGGCCGTGGTCGTCGGCGACCACCTCACCGGGCTCGCCTCACCCGACACCGCCCCGAACGTCGTGCGCGGCAGCACGACCGGTGGGGGAGTGGTGTTCGTCTTCCCCGGCCAGGGCACCCAGTGGACCGGCATGGCGCTGGAGCTGGCCGGGTCGGAGCCGGTCTTCGCGGCCCGGCTCGACGAGTGCGCGGAGGCGCTGGCCGCGCACGTGGACTGGTCGCTGCGGGACGTGCTGGCCGACGAGGCCGCGCTGAGCCGGGTCGACGTCGTGCAGCCCGCCCTGTTCGCGGTGATGGTGTCGCTGGCGGCGCTGTGGCGCGCGCACGGCGTCGAGCCCGCGGCCGTGGTCGGCCACTCGCAGGGCGAGATCGCCGCCGCCGTGGTGGCGGGCGCACTGTCCCTTGAGGACGGTGCACGGGTGGTCTCCCTGCGCAGCAAGGCGATCCTGGCCATCTCGGGCAACGGCGGCATGGTCGCCGTGGCCGCCGGTGAGGCCGCCGCACGGGAGCGGCTGGCCGGGTACGCCGGTCGGATCGAGATCGCCGCGGTCAACGGACCTGACGCCGTGGTGGTGGCCGGGGAGCCGGACGCGCTGGCCGACCTGGTCGCCGACTGCGCCCGCGACGGCGTGCGGGCCAGGTCGATCCCGGTCGACTACGCCGCCCACTCGGCGCACGTGGAGCCGTTGCGCGCCGAACTGCTCGCCGCGCTGGTCGGGATCCGGCCGCGGGCCGCTGACGTGCCGCTGCTGTCCAGCGTGCTCGGCGAGCTCGTGGACGGCACCGCCCTCGACGCCGAGTACTGGTACCGCAACCTGCGCGAACCCGTCGGCTTCGGCGCGGCCACCGAGCAGCTCATGGGCCACGGCCACACGCTGTTCGTCGAGGTCAGCCCGCACCCGGTGCTGGTCGCCGCGATCGAGGGCACGGCCGCGGGCAGGCCGGTCGCCGTGCTCGGCACGCTGCGCCGCGACTCCGCGGGCCGCCGCGAGCTGCGTTCGGCACTGGCGCGGGCGTGGGTGGCGGGCGCCGACGTGGACTGGAGCCAGGTCACCGGTGCCGGGCGGCTGGTCGCGCTGCCGCCCTACCCGTTCCAGACCGAGCGCTACTGGCTGCCCACGCCGGGCCGCACCGGCGCGGCACCGGCCCGACAGCTCACCTACCGCACCGAGTGGCGCAAGAAACCCGATCCGCGACCGCGCCCCCTCGACGGCTGGGTGGTCGTGACCCCTGTCGGCGGCCACCCGGCTGCCCGGCTCCCCGGCGCCAGGGTCGTCACCGACCCGGCCGACATCGGCATGGCCGTGGCCGTCGTGTCGCTGCTGCCCGCCGAGGCCACCCTCGACCTCGTGCGGCGGCTGGACGCCGGGACCCCGCTGTGGCTGGTCACCACAGACGCCGAGCACGACCCCGACCAGGCCCGCGTCTGGGGCCTGGGCCAGGTGCTCGGCCTTGAGCAGCCGGAGCGCTGGGGCGGCCTGGTCGACCTGCCCGCCGAGGTCGACGACGCGGTCGTCGCCCACCTGTCGGGGGTCCTCGGCGGGGGCGAGGACCAGCTCAGGGTGCGGGCTGACGGCGTGCGCGTGCGCAGGCTGGTCCCGTTCGGCTCACCGCCGCGCGCCGACCGCCCGTGGCGGCCCGGCAAGGTCCTGGTGCGCGGGGCGGACGCCGACCTCGCCGCCGGGCTGACGGCCTGGTTCGACCGCAACGGTGTCGAGGAGGCAAGCGCCGACGACGTGCCGGACACCGTCATCCAGGTCCTCGCCGCCGAGTCGCCCGCGGGCGTGCTGCCGGACGGGGACCTCGGCTCCCTGGACGACCTCCCGATCGCCGCCACCGTCGTCCTGCTGCACCCGCTCAGCGGCCTCTGGGGCGCGGCCCGGCAAGGCGCTGCTGCCGCCCGCAGTGCCGGAGCCGCGGCCCACGTGCGCCGGCTGCGGGCAGGCGGCGGACGGGCCGCGGTGGTCGCGGTCGGCGGCTGGGACCCGCAGCAGCGCGCGGTGGACGTGGACGACGTGATGGCCGCCGTCCGGCAGGCCCTGGACCACGACCAGCCCGAGACCGCCGTGCTCGACGTCGACTGGTCCTCGCTCGTGTCCACGGTGTCCTCCCCGCGCCAGCTCAACCTGCTGGCCGAACTCCCCGAGGGCCGCGAGGCGCGGCGGGACGTCCCGGTCGGCGACGGCCTGGCCGACCGCCTGGCCGGACTGGCCGCCGACGAGCAGCTGCGCGTGCTGCTGGGCCTGGTCACCGAGCAGGCCGCGGCCGCGCTCGGCCACACCGGCCCCGGCGAGGTCCGCGCCGACGCGCCGTTCGCCGCGGCCGGGTTCGACTCGCTGCTGGCCGTCCAGTTCCGCAACCGGCTGGTCGCCGCGACCGGTCTGGCCATCGCCGCGACCGTCGTGTTCGACGAGCCCACCCCGGCCGCACTGGCCCGGCACCTGCACGAACGGCTCTGCGCGCCACCGGACCCGGTCGCGGAGGCGCTCGCGGACCTCGACCGGCTGACCGGCGTGCTCGACGCCCTGCCCGCCGACGACAAGGTCGGCGCCCGGCTGCGGGCGCTGGTGCGGCGCTGGGACGAGCGCGGCGCCCCCGCGCGTGGCGGCGAGCTGGAGTCCGCCAGCGCCGACGAGCTGTTCGCACTGCTCGACACCGACTTCAGCACGGGCTGACGAGAACGGAGCGGCATGACGATCGTGAAGTGCCTGGTGTGGGACCTCGACAACACGCTGTGGCGAGGCACGTTGGCCGAGGGCGACGACGTGGAGGTGCCGGAGGAGATCCGGCGCGTGATCACCGAACTGGACGCGCGCGGCGTCCTGCAGTCGGTCGCCAGCAAGAACGACCACGACGTCGCGTGGGCCCGCCTCGAACAGGTGGGCCTGGCCGAGTACTTCGTGCTGCCGCGGATCGGCTGGGGCCCGAAATCGGTGTCGGTGAAGGAGATCGCGGAGCGGCTGGACTTCGCCGAGTCCACCATCGCGTTCGTGGACGACCAGCCGACCGAACGCGCCGAGGTCGCCTTCCACCTCCCCGAGGTGCGCTGCTACCCCGCCGAGCAGGCGGCCGACCTGGCCGCGCTGCCCGAGTTCACCCCGCCCGTCGTCACCGAGGACTCGGCGCGCCGACGGCGGATGTACCAGGCGGGCTTCCGCCGCGACACCGAGCGCGAGCGGTTCACCGGCCCCGACGAGGACTTCCTGCGCACCCTCGACCTGCGCATGTCCGTCGTGCGCGCCACCGAACGCGAACTGGCCCGCGCGGCCGAGCTGACCCTGCGCACCAGCCAGATGAACGCCACGGGCGTGCCCTACGACGACGCCGACCTGCGCGCTCTCATGGACGACCCGGACCACGAGGTGCTGGTGGTCACCATGTCCGACCGCTTCGGCCCGCACGGCGCCGTCGGCATCGTCCTGCTGCACCGCACCGCCGACGTGTGGCACCTCAAGCTGCTCGCCACCTCCTGCCGGGTGGTCGCGTTCGGCGCCGGGTCCACGCTGCTCAACTGGGTCGTCGACCGGGCGGCACTGGCGGGCGTCCACCTGGCCGCCGACTTCCGGCCCACCGACCGCAACCGCATGATGGACATCGCCTACCGGTTCGCGGGCTTCGACGACGAGGCCTGCGCGTGCCTGGCCACGCTGGCGCCCGCGGTGTCCGACGACGTCCTGCGGCTGCACCTGCTGCCCGAACCCCGACCGGTGTCGCCGGTCGTGACGCTCGACGCGGTCGACCTGGCCGCGGTGGAGGTGCGCCGTGGCTGACCAGCTGGACGTCTCCGCGGAACTGGCCGGGTACGTGCGCGCGATGTCCCTGCGCGAGGACGCGGTCCTCCGCGAGCTCCGCGAGGAGACCGCCGAGCTGCCCGGCGGCCGCTCGTTGCAGGTCATGCCGGAGGAGGGCCAGTTCCTGGCCATGCTGGTGGGCCTGGTGGGCGCCAGGACCGTGCTGGAGCTGGGCACCTACACCGGGTACAGCGCGCTCTGCATGGCCAGGTCGCTGCCGCCCGACGGCCGCCTGCTCACCTGCGACATCACCGCCCGCTGGGCCGACATCGGGGCGCCGTACTGGAAGCGCGCCGAGGTGGCCGACCGGATCGACCTGCGCGTCGGACCGGCCGAGTCCACGATGGACGCGCTGCTGGAGGACGGCGGGGCGGACACCTTCGACCTCGTCTTCATCGACGCGGACAAGGCGGGCTACCCGGCCTACTACGAGCGGGCCGTCCGGCTGGTCCGCCCCGGCGGCCTGGTCGTCCTGGACAACACGCTCTTCTTCGGCCGGGTCGTCGACCCCTCGGCGACCGACCCGGACACCGAGGGCGTCCGCGAGGTCAACGCCCGCGTCCGCGACGACCACTCGGTGGACGTCGTCCTGCTGCCGGTGGCGGACGGCCTCACCCTGGTGCGGCGCAGGACGGTCTGACACGGGGCGGGGGACACCGTCGTCCCCCGCCCGGCGCTCAGCCGCCGTCCCGCAGCCGCACCACCAGCTCCACCATCGCCCGCACCGTCCGGAAGTTCGCCAGCTTCAGGTCCGCCCCCGAGATCGCGATCCCGTACCGCTGCTCCAGGTGCACCACCAGCTCCATCGCGAACAGCGACGACAGCCCGCCCTCGCCGAACAGGTCGCGGGTGGCCGTCCACCCGGCCTTCGTCCGCGTCTCCAGGAACTCGACCAGCTCCCGCTCGATGGTGTCCGGGGTAACCGAGACCGTCATGGCAGCGCCTCTTCGTAGTCGTAGAACCCCCGGCCGCTCTTGCGGCCGTGGTGCCCGTCGCGCACCTTCGCCACCAGCAGCCCGCACGGACGGCTGCGTTCGTCGCCGGTGCGCAGGTGCAGCACGTCGAGCGCGTCGACGAGGTTGTCGATGCCGATCAGGTCGGCCGTCCTCAGTGGACCGGTGGGATGTCCCAGACATCCCTGCATGAGCGCGTCGACGTCCTCGACGGACGCCACGCCCTCCTCCACCAGCCGGGCCGCGTCGTTGATCATCGGGTGCAGCAGCCTGCTGGTCACGAACCCCGGCGAGTCGCGCACGACGATCGGTGTCCGGCGCAGCTCGCCGAGGAGCTTCGTCGCCGAGGCCACCACGTCCGGCGCCGTGCGCGGACCGGGGACGACCTCGACGGTGGTGATCAGGTAGGCCGGGTTCATGAAGTGGGTGCCGAGCAGGTCCGCCGGACGCGCCACGGCCGCCGCCAGCTCGTCGATCGGGATGGACGAGGTGTTCGAGATCAACGGCGTGCCCTCCGGCACCGCCGCCGACACCCGCGCCAGCACCGCCGCCTTCGTCGCCGGGTCCTCGGTCACCGCCTCGACCACGGCGACCGCGGTCGACCCGGTCAGCGCGTCGGGCAGCGACGTGGAGGTCGTCAGGGCACCCGGCGCGGTGTCGGGGGGAGCGGCGCCCAGCAGCGCCGCCGTCCGCAGGTTCCGCGCGATGGCGACCTCCGCCCGGTCCAGGACGGCCCGGTCCAGGTCCACCAGCGTCACCGGCACCCCGTGCACGAGGGCGAGCGTGGCGATCCCGGTGCCCATCACCCCCGCGCCCACCACGACCAGCGGACCACCTTCCTCGCGTGCCGCGGCCGTCACGGGACCTCCTTGCGTCGGATGTGCTGCTGCCCGCCATGGTCGGCCACCGCCGCTATCGTCCCGATAGCGTGGCCGCGCCCGCGTTCCCGCTAGGACCGCGCTATGCCCGCCGGCTAACCTCCCCGACCGGCAGACCGGGTCACCTGTCGCACCCCCGCCCGGCCCGGCGACACCTGGGAGAGGACACCGTGGACACCACTCGGGCCGAGCCGGTCGGCTACCCCTTCAACCGCGCCGAGGACCTGGAGCTGGACGAGCGCTACGCGAGGGCGCGCGCGGGCCGGAAGCTGGTGCGCGTCAAGATGCCCTACGGCGAGGAGGGCTGGCTCGCCACCCGCCACGAGGACGTCCGGACCGTGTTGGGGGACCAGCGCTTCAGCCGCGCCGCCGCGGCCGCCGCGGGCCTCGACGAGCCGCGCACGTCACCGCAGACCGTCGGCCCCGGCGTGATCCTGTCGATGGACCCGCCGGAGCACTCCCGCATCCGCAGGCTGGCGGGCAAGGCCTTCACCCACCGCAACGTGGAACGCCTGCGCCCCAAGGCGAAGCAGGTCGCGAACGAGCTGGTGGACCGGATGGTCGAGCAGGGCTCGCCGGTCGACCTGATCGAGAACTTCGCCTCCCCGCTGCCCGTCGCGATGATCTGCACGCTGCTCGGCGTCCCGGTGGCCGACCAGCACAGGTTCCTGGTCTGGTCGGAGGTGTTCGCCTCGTCCACCACGCTGACCGCGGAGGAGACCCAGGAACGCCTGGGCAGCCTCGTGCAGTACATGTCGGAGCTGCTGCGCCAGCGCCAGGAGGAACCCGCCGACGACCTGCTCAGCGGCCTGGTGCTGGCCCGCGACCAGGACGACCGGTTCACCGCCGAGGAGATCCTCAGCCTGGCGATCGTGCTGCTCGGCGCTGGCCACGAGAACATCACCAGCCAGATCCCCAACTTCGTCTACACGCTGCTGCGCCACCCGGACGAGCTGGCCCGGCTGCGCGCCGACCCGGAGCTGGTGCCGCAGGCCGTGGAGGAGCTCATGCGGTACATCCCGCTGGGGCTCGGCCCCGTGCTGGCGCGCTACGCGCTGGTGGACGTCGAGGTCGGCGGGGTGCTCGTGCGCGCCGGGGAACCGGTGGTGGCGTCGCTGGGGTCGGCCAACCGCGACGAGGACGTGTTCGAGCGGGCCGACGAGCTCGACCTGACCCGCCAGCCGGGACCGCACGTCGGCTTCGGCCACGGCGCCCACCACTGCCTCGGCGCGGCGCTGGCGCGGATGGAGATGCAGATCGCGGTGGAGACGCTGCTGGAGCGGTTCCCGGAGCTGCGGATCGCCGTGCCGGACGAGGACCTGAAGTGGCGCACCGGCACGTTCATGCGCAGCGTCGTGGAGCTGCCGATCACCTGGTGACCCGGCGCGGGGCCGCGGTGGCGGCCCCGCCCTCCTGGCAGGCTGCGGGACTCAGCCGGTGAGCAGCTGCTCGCGCAGGATGTCGGCGTGCCCGCAGTGGTGCGCGAGCTCCCGCAGCACCTGGAGGTACACCCAGCGCAGCGTGCGCGGTCCGGACCGGTGACCGGTCACGACGGTGTCCAGCGGCAGGTCCGCGACCGCTGCCCTGGCCGTGGCGCAGGCCTGCCGGTGGGCAGCGGTGACCGAGGCGATGGTGTCGTCGTCGGAGAGCCGGAACGAGTCGTCCGGACCCTGGACCAGGCCGAGCTCGCGGCGGGTCGTGCCGCCGACGCACTCCTCGAACCACACCCGCTGCATCCACGTGACGTGCTTGAGCAGCCCGAGCGGCGTGGTCGCCGACGGGACGAGCCTGCTGCGGGCCTGCTCCTCGGTGAGCGAGTCGAGGGTCGCCTCGATCGCGCCGCGGTACTCCTCGACGAAGGCGTCGAGCTGCGTGCGCTCGTCGTCCAGCGGCACGTCGAACGACCCCATCGCAAGCCCTCTCTCCCGGCACGGCACGGCGGCGCCAGTCAACCAGGCGCCGTCGGCGGGTGCAGGACCGGCGGGTCGGGGAACGCGCGAAGGGACGGGGCCCGCGGCCCCGTCCCTTGTGTCCGAAGCGGTACCCGTGCGCCCCTGGGCCCGTCACACCGCGCGGAGGACGGTCACCAGGCCACCGGCAGCGCCTCCACGCCGCGGATGAGCACGCCCTCGCGCCACTCGACCTCCTCCGGCGGCACGGCGAGCCGCAGGTCCGGGAAGCGGCGGAGCAGGGTCCCCAGGGTCACCTGGAGGTCCATCCGCGCCAGCTGGGCGCCGATGCAGTGGTGCGGGCCGAACCCGAACGTCAGGTGCTGGACGCCCTTGCGGTCCAGGTCCAGCACGTCCGGGTCCGGGAACACGCCCGCGTCGCGGTTGGCCGAGGCGATGTCGGCCACCACGGTCTCGCCCGCCCGCACGACGACTTCGCCGAACTGGACGTCCTCCTTGGCGACGGTGCCGAACGCGCCGCCGGAGTTGATCGGGACGTGCCGCAGCAGCTCCTCCACGGCCTGGTTGACCAGCTCCGGCCGGGCGTGCAGCTTGGCGAGCTCGTCGGGGGTGGTCAGCAGCGTGTAGGTGAAGTTGAGGACGGTGTTGAGGATCGTCTCGTGCCCGCCGACCAGCAGGGCGATCGCCAGGGAGGCCAGCTCGATCTCGCTGAGCCGGTCCTCGCCGTCCACCGCGGTCACCAGCGTGCTGAGCACGTCCTCGCCGGGCTCGGCGCGCTTGGTCGCGACCAGCCCGTTGAGGTAGCCGAGGAACCTGGTGATCGACTCCTGGGCCTCGTCGGAGGTGAACACCCCGGACATGATCGTCTCGGTGAGCACGCGGAAGTCGGCGCGGTCGGCGGGCGGCACCCCCAGCACCTCGCAGATCACCATGACCGGCAGGGGTTCCGCGACGAACTTCTTCAGGTCCGCGGGCGACCCGTGCGCGGCCATCTCGTCGAGCAGCCCGTCCACGATCTCCTGCACCCGCGGCCGCAGCTGCTCGATGCGGCGCACGGTGAACGCCTTGGCCATGAACCTGCGCACCCGCGTGTGGTCCGCGCCGTCCATGGTCAGCACCGACCCGACCGGCGGGGTGCCCGGCACCATCCGCGGCGCCGCCTCGCCGAGCTCCGCCGAGGCGGCGCGGCTGAACCGGGGGTCGGACTGCGCCGTGCGGACCGACGAGTGCCGCAGCGCCAGCCACGCCTCGCCGCCGTAGGGCATCCGCACCCTGGCCACCGGGCCCTCCTCGCGGGCGGCCCGGTACCACGGGTCCGCGCTCAGCCGGCTGGTGTCGCCGACCGGGTACTGCGGCGTCGTCTCTTGCGTGCTCATGCGATTCCTCCCGGGCCAGTCGGTCCCCGAGGCGGCCCGCGCCGGATCGTCACGTCCCGGTCGCCCGCGCCGCGTTCCCACGTCCGCGCGGCGGCCCGGTCGTTCGGGTGACCTCGGCCGTGATGATCGGTCATCGTCCCTATCGCCGTGATAGCGCCGGATCCCGGTGCGGTGCCCCGCCGCGTCGTCGCTGGTGAAGGGCGATATTCACGCGCTATGCCCACTTCCTAGCTTGGGCTGGGTCCTTCAGGGCCGCCGAGTTCTGCGCGGAAGAAGTCGAAGACGGGGTAACGGATGTTCTGGCACGGGGCACAGCGCGCGGGCGACCACTTCGGGACGGTGTGACCCCGATGGCCGAGGACGAGAAGCTGCTCGGGTACCTGCGCCGCGCCATGGGCGAGCTGGCCGACGCCCGCACCCAGGTGCGCGACCTGGAGGCCAAGGCGGGCGAGCCCATCGCGATCGTGGCGATGAGCTGCCGCTACCCCGGCGGGGTCCGGTCCCCGGAGGACCTGTGGGACCTGGTCGCCGGCGGCCGCGACGCCATCGCCGAGTGGCCCGCCGACCGCGGCTGGAACACCGCCGAGCTGTACCGCCCCGGCCCCGCCGTGCCGGGGAAGTCGTTGTGCCGCGAGGGCGGGTTCCTCGACGACGCGGGCGACTTCGACGCCGGGTTCTTCGGCGTGTCCCCGAACGAGGCGCTGGCGATGGACCCGCAGCAGCGGCTCGTGCTGGAGACCTCGTGGGACGCGGTGGAACGGGCGGGCATCGCGCCTTCGTCGTTGCGCGACAGCAGGACCGGCGTGTTCCTCGGTGCCATCGAGAACGGCTACGGCTCGCGCGCGTTCGACGTCCCCGTTGGGGCGGAAGGGTTCCTGGACACCGGGACGCACACCAGCGTCGTGTCCGGCCGGGTCGCCTACACCCTCGGGCTGCGCGGCCCGGCGATCACCGTCAACACCGCGTGCTCGTCCTCGTTGGTGGCACTGCACCTCGCCGCCCGCGCACTGCGCGCGGGTGACTGCGCGCTCGCGCTCGCGGGCGGCGTGACGGTCATGCCCGTGCCCGACCCGTTCGTCTCGTTCAGCCAGCAGGGCGGCCTCGCCCCGGACGGGCGCTGCAAGGCGTTCGGCGCCGGGGCCGACGGCACCGGCTGGTCCGAGGGCGTCGGGGTGGTGCTGCTGGAACGGCTGTCCGACGCGCTGCGCAACGGCCGCCGCGTCCTCGCGGTGCTGCGGTCCAGCGCGGTCAACCAGGACGGCGCCAGCAACGGCCTGGCCGCGCCGAACGCCACCGCGCAGCGCGAGGTCATCCGCGACGCGCTGGCCGCGGCCGAGCTCGCCCCGGTCGACGTGGACGCCGTGGAGGGCCACGGCACCGGCACCCGGCTCGGCGACCCGATCGAGGCCGGGGCGCTGCTCGCGGAGTACGGCCGCAACCGCGAGGCCGACCGTCCACTGTGGCTCGGCTCGCTGAAGTCCAACATCGGCCACACCTCCGCCGCCGCGGGCATCGGCGGTGTGATCAAGATGGTGCAGGCGCTGCGGCACGAGCTGCTGCCGCGCACCCTGCACGCCGACGAGCCCTCGCCGTTCGTGGACTGGTCGACCGGCGCGGTCCGGCTGCTGTCCCAGGCCCGCGCCTGGCCCGCCTCCGACCGGCCGCGCCGTGCGGGCGTGTCGGCGTTCGGGATCAGCGGCACCAACGCGCACGTGATCCTCGAAGAGGCCCCGGCGGTGGAGCCCGCCGAGGTCGTCGAGGCCGGTGGCGTCGTGCCGTGGGTGCTGTCCGCGCGGTCGGGCGCCGCTCTGCGCGCGCAGGCCGCCGGGCTGTCGGCGTGGGTGGCCCGCAACGGGGACGCGCGGCCCGCGGACGTGGCCGCGTCGCTGGCGCTGGACAGGTCCGCGTGGGAGCACCGGGCCGTCGTGGCCGGGTGTGACGCGGCGGATCTCGCCGCACGGCTGGACGTCCTCGCCGAAGGCGGTGTGCCCGCCGACGGCGCTGTGCTCGGCACCGGACCGGTGAGGTCCGACGGTCGGGTGGTGTTCGTGTTCCCCGGTCAGGGGTCGCAGTGGGTCGGGATGGGTGTCGAGCTGTTGGCGTCCTCGCCCGTGTTCGCGGCGCGGATGGCTGAGTGCGAGCGGGCGTTGGCGCCGTTCGTGGACTGGTCGTTGCGGGAGGCGTTGTCCGACGAGGCGTTGTTGCTGCGCGTGGACGTGGTGCAGCCGGTGCTGTGGGCGGTGATGGTGTCCTTGGCGCACCTGTGGCGTTCGGCGGGTGTAGAGCCGTCCGCGGTGGTGGGTCATTCGCAGGGTGAGATCGCGGCCGCTGTGGTGGCCGGGGCGTTGTCGTTGGAGGACGGCGCCCGTGTGGTCTCGTTGCGCAGCAAGGCGATCGGGCGGTTGGCGGGTCGTGGCGGGATGGTGTCGGTGGCCGCGCCACTGGCCGAGGTCGAGGCGCTGCTCGGTGATGGCGTGTCCATCGCGGCGGTCAACGGGCCCGGCGCGGTCGTGGTGTCCGGCGACACCGCCGCCTTGGAGGAGTTCGTCACCCGGTGCGGCTCGACGAGCGTGCGCCGGATCGCCGTGGACTACGCGTCGCACTCCGTTGTCGTGGAGGAGGTCCGCGAGGAGCTGGCGGAGGTCCTGCGGGACGTCGTCGCCCTGGTGCCCGAGGTCCCGTGGTGCTCGACGGTGACCGGTGAGTGGGTGCGCGACGCGTCGGCGGACGCCGGCTACTGGTACCGCAACCTGCGGCAGCGGGTGCGCCTCGCCGACGTGGTGCGGAGCCTGGTGGGGGACGGGTTCGGCGTGTTCGTCGAGCCCAGCGCCCACCCCGTGCTCACCCTGGCAGTGCACGACACCGCCGAGCAGGCCGGTGCCGACATCGCTGTCATCCCCACGTTGCGCCGCGACCAGGGCGGCCCCGTCACCTGGGCGCTCGCGCTCGGGCAGGCGTGGACCGCCGGGGTGGCCGTCGACTGGACCGCCGTGCTGCCCGCCGGCGCCGTGCGCACCCCGGACCTGCCCACCTACCCGTTCCAGCGCAAGCGCTACTGGCTGCCGATGAAGTCCACCGCGGACGAGTCGGCGACGAGCCTCGACGACTGGGGCTACTCCGTGTCCTGGGTGCCGCTCGCGATCCGCGAGGACGCCCCGCTCGACGGCCGCTGGGTCGTCGTCACGCCACCGGACCTGGACGCCGCCGTGCTCGCCGCCGTCCTGGAAGCAGTGGGTCCCGGCGCGGTGACGACGACCGCGGCCGACCGCGAAGCCCTCGCAGGCGCCACCGGTGTGCTGTCCCTGCTCGCCCTGGACGACCGCCCGCACCCCGACCACCCGTTCCTGCCCCGCGGTGTCGCGAGCACCCTCGACCTGGTCCGGGCGCTCGACGGGACCGCGCCGCTCTGGTGCGCCACCCGCGGCGCCGTGACGACCGGTGCCGACGACCCGGTGACCGCTCCGGCCCAGCAGGTCGCCTGGGGGCTCGGCCGGGTCGCCGCCCTCGAACACCCCGGCCGCTGGGGCGGCCTCGTCGACCTGCCCGCGGTCCTCGACTCCTCGACCGCGCCGCTGTTGGCCCGCGCCCTGGCCGGCGCGGGACCGGAGGACCAGATCGCCGTCCGCGCGAACGGCCTGTCGGTGCGACGGCTGGTGCGGACGGCACTGCCCGCGGACACGGCGTGGCGGCCCACGGGCACGACGCTGGTCACCGGCGGCACCGGCGGGATCGGTGTCCAGCTCGCCGAGTGGCTGGCCGGGCGCGGTGCCGGGCGCGTCGTGCTGATGAGCCGCGGAGGCGCGGCACCGGCGGACCTCGTCGCCCGCGCGGCCGCGCTGGGCACCGAGATCACCGCTGTGGCCTGCGACGTGGCCGACGCCGAGGCGTTGCGCGCGGCGGTCGCGGGCCTGCGGGCCGACGGCCACCGCATCGGCACGGTCCTGCACGCCGCCGCGTCCGGCGAGCTGGTCGCGCTGGCGGACACCGACGTGGCCGAGTTCGCCGCCACCGCGCGGGCCAAGATGGCGGGCGCGGTCAACCTGGACGCGGAGGTCGGCGCCGACGTCACCGACTTCGTCCTGTTCTCCTCGATCTCCGGCGTGTGGGGCAGTGCCGTGCACGGCGCCTACGCCGCGTCGAACGCCTTCCTCGACGGGCTGGCCGAGCACCGCCGCGGCCGCGGCCTGGCGGCGACCTCGATCGCCTGGGGCATCTGGGATCCCACCGAGGGCGGTGGCATGGCCGCCGAGCTCGCCGAGGACCGGCTGCTGGCGCAGGGCATCCCGTTCATGGACCCGGCCACCGCGCTGGACGGCCTCGGCCGCATCCTCTCCGGCGACTCCGCCCTGACCGTCTGCGCCGCCGTGGACTGGACCCGGTTCGCGCCGGTGTTCACCTCCGCGCGCCCCAGCCCGCTGATCGCCGACCTGCCCGAGGTGCGGCGCGTCCTCGGCGTCGACGACACCGAACCCGACGACGGCAACGACATCGCCGCCCTGCTGCGGGACCGGTTGCGCGGACTGCCCGCGGCCGACCGGCTGCGCGCGCTGGCGGACCTCGTCCGCGACCAGACCGCGGGTGTGCTCGGCTACGACTCGCCGGACGAGATCGCCGACGGCCGCGCGTTCCGCGACCTCGGGTTCGACTCGCTGACCGCCGTGTCCATGCGCGACCGGCTGGCCACCGTGACCGGCCTGCCCCTGCCGGTGACCGTCGTGTTCGACCACTCCAGCGTCGACGCGCTCGCCCGCCACCTGGTCGGGAAGCTGTTCGGCGGCAGGAACGAGACCGCGGACACCGTCCTCCCGGCGGGTGTCGCCGACGACGCCGACGACCCGGTCGTGATCGTCGCCATGGCCTGCCGGTTCCCCGGCGACGTGCGGACGCCCGAGGACCTGTGGCGGCTGGTCGCCGACGGCCGCGACGCCTGCACGGACCTGCCTCTGGACCGCGGCTGGGACGTCGAGGGCCGCTACGACCCCGACCCGGACCGCCCCGGCCACAGCTACGTGCGCGGCGGGTACTTCCTGCACGACGCCGACCGGTTCGACCCCGGCTTCTTCGGCATCTCGCCCCGCGAGGCGCTGGCCATGGACCCGCAGCAGCGGCTCGCGCTGGAGCTGGCGTGGGAGTCGTTCGAACGCGCGGGCATCCGCGCCGACGACCTGCGCGGCGCACCCGTCGGGGTCTTCGTCGGCGCGGCCTACCAGGGCTACGGCGGGGACCCGGCGCAGGCCGACCCGAGCGTCGAGACCCACATCGTCGCGGGCATCTCCACCAGCGTGCTGTCCGGCCGCGTGTCCTACACCTTCGGGCTCGAAGGCCCGGCGATCACCGTGGACACCGCGTGCTCGTCCGGACTGGTCGCGCTCCACCTGGCCGCGCGGTCGCTGCGCTCGGGCGAGTGCTCGCTGGCACTGGCCGGTGGCGTCACCGTGATGGGCGCGCCGCTGGCGTTCGGTACGTACAGCAGGCAGCGCGCGCTGGCGGTGGACGGCCGGTCCAAGGCGTTCGCGGAAGGAGCCGACGGCTTCGGCATCGGCGAGGGCGCCGGTCTCGTGCTGCTGGAACGGCTGTCGACCGCCCGCGCGGCCGGTCGACGGGTGCTGGCCGTGGTGCGGTCGAGCGCGGTCAACCAGGACGGCGCCAGCAACGGCCTCACCGCGCCGAGCGGGCTCGCGCAGCAGCGGGTCATCCGGCAGGCGCTGGCCGGGGCCGGGCTGACCGCCGCGGAGGTGGACGTCGTGGAGGCCCACGGCACCGGCACGCGGCTCGGCGACCCCATCGAGGCCCAAGCGGTGCAGGAGGTCTACGGCCAGGGCAGGCCCGAGGGCCGTCCGCTGCTGCTCGGCTCGGTGAAGTCGAACATCGGCCACACCCAGGCCGCCTCCGGCCTGGCGGGCGTGATCAAGGTGGTGCTGGCCTTCGAGCACGGCGTCCTGCCGCGCACCCTGCACGCCGAGACACCGTCCTCGTTCATCGACTGGGCGTCCGCCCCGGTCGAGCTGGCCACGGAGAACCGGCCGTGGGAGACCGGCGGACGGCCCCGGCGGGCGGGCGTGTCCGCGTTCGGGCTGAGCGGCACCAACGCGCACGTGATCCTGGAGCAGGCCGCGCCCGAGGCTCCCGCCGCCGATCCCGGGTCGGGCCCGGTGGCGTGGGTGCTGTCCGCGCGCACGCCGGAAGCCTTGCGGGAGCAGGCTTCCCGGCTGCTGGCCGTGGACGCGGCCCCGGCCGACGTCGCGCGGTCGCTGGCGACCGCGCGCACCGCGTTCGACCACCGCGCCGCCGTGGTCGGCGAGGACGCCGCGGACCTGGCGGCCGGACTGCGGGCGCTGGCGGCGGACGAGTCCGCGCCGGGTGTCGTCCGCGGCACCGTGGGCAAGCGGGGCAGGACCGTGTTCGTGTTCCCCGGCCAGGGCGTCGAGTGGCTGGGCATGGGACTGGAGCTGGCCGGGCGCTACCCGGTGTTCGCCGACCGGCTGCGCGAGTGCGACGAGGCGTTCCGCGCGCACCTGGACTGGTCGGTGCTGGACGTGCTGCGCGGCGAGGGGCCCGACCTGGACCGGGTCGACGTCGTGCAGCCGGCGCTGTTCTCGGTCATGGTGTCGCTGGCCGCGCTGTGGAGGTCGTTCGGCGTGCGGCCGGACGCGGTGGTCGGGCACTCGCAGGGCGAGGTCGCCGCGGCCTGCGTCGCGGGCGCGCTGTCGCTGGCCGACGCCGTCACCGTAGTGGCGCTGCGCAGCCGCGCACTGCGGGCGACGACCGGCACCGGCGGCATGATGTTCGTGCTGCGCCCGCGCGCCGAGGTGCTGGAACGGCTCGCGCCGTGGCCGGGCCTGTCGGTGGCCGCGGTCAACGGCGAGTCGGCCGTGACCGTCGCGGGCGACGTCGCGGCGCTGGACGAGCTCAGCGCCGCGCTCGCGAAGGACGGCGTGTGGCGCTGGGTCGTGCCCGGTGTCGACTTCGCCGCGCACTCCCCGCAGGTCGAGTCCCTGCGCGACGAGCTGTTGACCGCGCTGGCCGGGATCCGCCCGCGCCCGGCCGAGGTCCCGTTCTACTCCACGGTGACCGGTGGCCTCCTCGACACCGGTGGCCTGGACGCCGGGTACTGGTACGACAACCTGCGCCATCCGGTCGACTTCCTGGCCGCGGTGCGGTCGCTGCTGGCCGACGGGCACCGCGCGTTCGTCGAGTGCAGCGCCCACCCGGCGCTGCTGACGAACGTCGAGGAGATCGCCGAGCACGCGGGCGCGACGGTGACCGCCGTCGGCTCGCTGCGCCGCGACGACGGGGGAGCGGCGCGGATGCTCACCTCCCTGGCGGGCCTGCACGTCCGCGGCGTCGAGGTGGACTGGCCGTCCGCCCTGCCGACCGGCCGGGTGGTGCCGCTGCCGACCTACCCCTTCCAGCGCGAGCGGTACTGGCTTCCGCCCGCCGCGGCACCGGTCACCGGTCAGTCCGCGGTGGAGCGCGGGTTCTGGGACGCCGTGACCAGCGGCGACGGGCTGCCCGCCGAGCTGGACTCGCTGCGCCCGGCGCTGCCCGCGCTGGCGGAGTGGTACCGGGGCGGCCGCGAGAGGTCCGAAGCGGACTCCTGGCGCTACCGCACCGCCTGGCAGCCGGTCACCGGCGGCTCGACGAGGCTGTCCGGGACCTGGTTGGTGCTCGTCCCGGAGGGCGGCGCGCCGACCGTGCTCCTGGACGCCCTGCGCGACCGCGGCGCGTCCGTGGTGACCGCGGAGGTCGGCGACGACGATCGCGCGACGGTGGCGGACCGCGTCCGCCTCGCGACCGCGGACGGCGCGCCCGTCGGCGTGCTGTCGTTGTGCTCGCTCGACCACCCGGAGGCCGAGCCGGGACTGCTGCGCGCGGTCGCGGTGATCCAGGCCCTCGCCGACGCCGGTGTCGCGGCCCCGCTGTGGTGGGCGACCCGTGACGCGGTGCCGGTCGGCGGCTCCGGCACGTCCGTCGACCCCGCCCAGTCCGCGCTCTGGGGGCTCGGTGTCGTCGCGGGCGTGGAGAACCCGCACCGCTGGGCCGGACTGGTCGACCTTCCGTCCGATGTGGACGGACGGGTCGCCGACCGGCTGGCCGGTGCGCTCGCCGACCCCGGTGGCGAGGACCAGGTCGCCGTGCGCGCGTCCGGCGTCTTCGGCCGCCGCCTGCACCGCGCCGCCACCCCGCCCGGTGGCACGCCGTGGCGGACCGACGGCACCGTGCTGGTCACCGGCGGCACCGGAGCGCTCGGCGGCCACGTCGCCCGCTGGCTGGCGGGCCTCGGCGCCCGGCACCTGCTGCTGGCGAGCCGGACCGGTCACGCCCCCGCGGAACTGGTGCGGGACCTGGAAGGGCTCGGCGCGCGCGTCACCGTCGCGGCCTGCGACGCCGCCGACCGCGACCGGCTCGCCGAGGTGATCGCCGCCGTCCCGGCCGACGCCCCGCTGACCGCCGTGTTCCACCTAGCGGGCGTCCTGGACGACTCCGTCGTCGGCGCCATCACCCCCGACCGGGCCCGCGGTGTGCTGCGGCCGAAGGTCGCGGGCGCCCGGAACCTGCACGAGCTGACGCTCGACCTCGACCTGTCCGCGTTCGTGCTGTTCTCCTCGCTCGCCGCCACCCTCGGCGGCGCGGGCCAGGCCGTCTACGCGGCGGCCAACGCCTACCTCGACGGCTTGGCCGAACACCGGCGTGCGGTGGGTCTGCCCGCCACGTCCGCGGCCTGGGGCCTCTGGGCGGCCGACGGACTGGCCGGTGGCGCCGTCGGCGAGCGGATCGCCCGCGACGGCCTGCCCGCGATGCCGCCGGACCGGGCGCTGGCCGCCCTGCGCCGGTCGCTGACCCTGGGCGACACCCGTGTGGTGGTCGGCGACTTCGACTGGCAGCGCTACGCCCACGTCTACACCACGGCCCGCCCGACCCGGATGTTCGCCGACCTGCCCGAAGCGGTGCTGCCGGATGCGGTGAAGCCCGCGCTGACCGCCGTGGCGGCGGCCGAACGCGACCGGCTGCTGCTGGACCTGGTCCGCGGCACCGTCGCCGACGTCCTCGGCCACGCCGACCCCAGCTCGGTGGACGTGCACCGCGCCTTCCAGGACCTCGGCTTCGACTCCGTCACGGCCGTGGAGCTGCGCAACCGGCTGGCCGAACGCACCGGCGTGCCGCTGTCGGTGACCCTGGTGTTCGACCACCCGTCGGTGGAAGCGCTAGTCGCCCACCTGCGCGCCGGGTTGGCCGGGGACGACGAGCCCGTCGCCGCACCCGCGGCGCGGGAGGTCGCGACCGACGACCCGATCGCGATCGTGGCGATGAGCTGCCGCTTCCCCGGTGGCGTCAGCACCCCGGAGCAGTTCTGGGACCTGCTCGACAGCGGCACCGACGCCATCTCCGACTTCCCGACCGACCGCGGCTGGGACCTGAGCGGCCTGTTCGGCGACCGCGCCGGCCAGACGTCCGCGCGGCAGGGCGGGTTCCTGCACGACGCCGCCGACTTCGACCCGGCGTTCTTCGGCATCTCCCCGCGCGAAGCGCTGACCATCGACCCCCAGCAGCGGCTGCTGCTGGAGACCGCGTGGGAGGCGCTGGAACGCGCGGGCATCGACCCGGCGTCGCTGCGCGGCAGCGACACGGGCGTCTACGTCGGGTCCAGCCACCACGAGTACGGCTCGCGGCTGACCGAGCCCGCCGAGGAGTACGAGGGCTACCTCGGCATCGGCAGCGCGGGCAGCGTGGCCTCCGGCCGCATCTCCTACGTGCTGGGCCTGGAAGGACCCGCCGTCACGGTGGACACCGCGTGCTCGTCGTCGCTGGTCGCGCTGCACATGGCCGTCCGCTCCCTGCGGAACGGCGAGTCCTCGCTCGCCCTGGTCGGCGGGGCGACGATCATGGCCACGCCCACCACGTTCGTCGAGTTCAGCAGGCAGGCCGGGCTCGCCACCGACAGCCGCTGCAAGCCGTTCTCCGCGAGCGCCGACGGCACCGCGTGGGGCGAGGGCGTGGCCCTGATGCTGGTGGAGCGCCTGTCCGACGCCCGCCGCAACGGCCACCCCGTGCTCGCCGTCGTCAAGGGCACCGCCGTGAACCAGGACGGCGCCTCGAACGGCCTGACGGCGCCGAACGGGCCGTCGCAGCAACGGGTCATCCGGGCCGCGCTCGCCGACGCCGGGATCACCGCGGCCGGCGTGGACGTGGTGGAGGCGCACGGCACCGGCACGAAGCTGGGCGACCCGATCGAGGCGCAGGCCCTGCTGTCCACCTACGGCCGCGACCGCGCGCACCCGGTGCTGCTCGGCTCGGTGAAGTCGAACATCGGCCACACCCAGGCCGCCGCGGGCATGGCGGGCATCCTCAAGGTCGTGCTCGCGCTGCGCCACGGCGTGGTGCCCGCGACCCTGCACTTCGACGCGCCCAGCCCGCACGTGGACTGGACCGCCGGGTCCATGGAGGTCGTGGCCGAGCGGACGCCGTGGCCCGAGGTCGGCCGGCCCCGCCGGGCGGGCGTGTCCGGGTTCGGCGTGAGCGGCACCAACGCGCACACCATCATCGAACAGGCACCGGACGCGCCCGAGCCCGCGGTGGTCGCCGAGCCGATCGGGACGACCACGGCGTGGCCGCTGTCCGGCCACAGCCCCGAAGCGCTGCGCGCCCAGGCCGCCCGGCTGCGGGACGCGCTGGCCGGGCAGGACCCGAGCCCGGCCGACGTGGCTTTCTCGCTGGCCACCACCCGTGCCGCGCTGGAGCACCGCGCGGTGGTCATCGGCGACGACGGCGCCGAGCTCGTCGAACGGCTGACCGCCCTCGCCGACCAGGGCGAGGCCTGGGACGGCGTGCGGGCGGTGGCGGCGCGCACCGGCCGCACGGCGTTCCTGTTCCCCGGACAGGGCAGCCAACGGGCGGGCATGGGCGCCGAGCTGCACTCGGTGTTCCCCGTCTACACCGATGCGTTCGACGCCGTCTGCGCGGCGTTCGAGCCACTGCTGGACCGGCCGCTGCGCGACGTCGTGTTCGACCAGGACCCGACGGCGCTCGACCGCACCGAGTACACCCAGCCCGCGCTGTTCGCCGTCGAGGTGGCGCTCTTCCGGCTGCTGGAGCACTGGGGCGTCCGCCCGGACTTCCTGCTCGGCCACTCCATCGGCGAACTGGCCGCCGCGCACGTGGCGGGCGTGTTCTCGCTGCCCGACGCGGCCACCCTGGTCGCCGCACGGGGTCGGCTGATGCAGTCCGCCCGCGCCGACGGGCTGATGGTCTCCCTGCGGGCGACCGAGGCCGAGGTGGTCGGGTTCGGCGCCGCGGTCGACATCGCCGCGGTCAACGGCCCCACCGCCACGGTCGTGTCCGGTGACGAGACCGAGGTGCTGGCCGTCGCCGCGCACTTCAGCGGCCTCGGCCGCCGGGTGAAGCGGCTGCGCACCAGCCACGCGTTCCACTCGACCCACCTCGACCCGGTGCTCGCCGAGTTCCGCGAGGTCGCGGAAGGCCTGGCGCTGCACGCGCCGACGCTGCCCGTCGTGTCCAACGTGACGGGGGGCCTCGCCGAGGACATCGCGACCCCCGGCTACTGGGTCGAGCACGCCCGGCGGGCCGTCCGGTTCGCCGACGGCGTCACGACCCTGGTCCGCGAGGGCGTCACGACGTTCCTCGAGCTCGGGCCGGACGCCCAGCTCACGGCGCTGGTACCGGAGTCGCTGTCCGCCGACGACACCGACCGCGCGGCGATCCCCGTGCTGGACCGGCGGCTGCCGGAGCAGCGGTCCGCGGTGACCGCACTGGCCCGCGCGCACGCCAGGGGAGTCCCGGTCGACTGGACGGCGCTGCCCGGCCGCCGGGTCGACCTGCCCACCTACGCCTTCCAACGCCGCCGCTACTGGCTCGACGCCCCGCCCGGCGCGGGCGGCGCGGCCGCGGCCGGGCTCGACCCGGTGGGTCACCCGCTGCTCGGCGCGGGTGCCGAGCTGCCCGAGACCGGCGGTCACCTGTTCTCCGCCCGCGTCGGCACCGCCACCCAGCCCTGGCTGGCCGACCACGGCGTCTTCGGTACGGCGATCTTCCCGGCGACGGCGTTCCTGGAGCTGGCCGTCCGGGTGGGCGACGAGACCGGCTGCCCGCGGGTGGCCGAGCTGACCCTGGAGGCCCCGCTCGCCCTGCCGCCGTCCGGCGGTGCCGACCTGCGGCTCACCGCCGCCGCGGCGGACGCGGCCGGGCACCGCACCCTCACCGTGCACGCCCGCACGACGCCTGGCGGGCCGTGGACGCGGCACGCGAGCGCCGTGCTCTCCGGACCGCTGCCCGTGGCCGACGTCGACCTCGCCGAGTGGCCGCCGCCGGGTGCCGAGCAGATGGACGTCTCCGACCTGTACGACCGGCTCGAAGCGGGCGGGTTCGCCTACGGGCCTGCGTTCCGCAGGCTGCGCGCGGTGTGGCGGCGCGGGGACGAGGTGTTCGCCGAGGCCGTGCTGCCCGAGGACCGGCTGCCGGAGGCCGGGGCGTTCGCCCTGCACCCGGCGCTGCTGGACAGCGCGCTGCACTCGCTCGCGTTCAGCGTCCTGGACGGTCGCGACGGCGGCTGGCTGCCGTTCGCGCTCAGCGGTGTCCAGGTGCACGCCTCCGGCGCCGGGTCGGTGCGGCTGCGGCTCGTCCCGAACGGCCGCGACTCGGTGGCCGTGCACGTGGCCGACCCGGCGGGCCTGCCGGTCGCCACGATCGACTCCCTCGTCCTGCGACCGGTGTCGGCCGACCGGGTGCGCCCCGCCGCCGTGCTCGACCCGCTCTACCGGATGGTGTGGCAGGAGCCGCTGCCCGGTGCCGCGGACGCGCCGGACGCGGAAGTCGTGGACCTGCCCCGGATCACCGACCCCGACGACCTCCCGGCCGCCGTGCACGCCGCGACCACCCGCACGCTCGCGCTGCTGCGGGACCGGCTGGCCGACCGCCCCACCACCCGGCTGGTGCTCGTCACCCACGGCGCGATCCCGGCCGAGGCGGACGACGACGTGCCGGACCTCGTGCACGCGGCGGTGTGGGGCCTGGTGCGCACCGCGCAGACCGAGCACCCCGGCCGGTTCGTGCTCGTCGACACCGACGACGACCCGGCCTCCGACGCCGTGCTGGCCGACGCCGTCGCCAGCGGTGAGCCCCAGCTGGTGCTGCGCGCCGGTGTCGTGCGGGCGGGCCGCTGGGTCCGCTCCGCCGACACCGCGGGCGACGCGGGCTGGGACACCACCGGCACCGTGCTCGTCACCGGCGGCACGGGCGGGATCGGCGCCGAGGTGGCCCGCCACCTGGTGACCGCCCACGGCGTGCGGCACCTGGTGCTGGTGAGCCGCGGCGGCCCGGACGCCGAGGGCGCGGCCGAGCTGGCCGCCCTCGACGCGGACGTCCGGATCGTCGCCTGCGACATCGCCGACCGGACGGCGTTGGCCGCGCTCGTCGACAGCCTGCCGGACCGGCCCCTGGCCGGGGTCGTGCACTGCGCCGGCGTGGTCGCCGACGGCCTGCTGGAGACCCTCACCGACGAGCAGGTGACGACCGCGCTGCGACCGAAGGTCGACGCCGCCGCGCTCCTGCACGAGCTGACCGCGTCCCGCGCACCCGCCCGGTTCGTGCTGTTCTCGTCGATCGCCGCCGCGTTCGGCGGGGCGGCGCAGGCCAACTACGCCGCGGGCAACGCGTTCCTGGACGGGCTCGCCCACCGGCGCCGTGCCGAAGGGCTGCCCGCGCTGTCGATCCAGTGGGGCCTGTGGGCCACCAAGCGCGGGATGAGCGGTCAGCTCACCGACGGCGACCTGCGCCGGATCGCGCGCGGCGGCATCGTGCCGTTCACCGTGGCCGAAGGCCTGGCGCTGTTCGACCGGGCCGTCGCCGCGGACCTGCCGGTCGTGGCCCCGCTGCGCCTGGACACCACCGCGCTCGCCGGGCAGGACGTGCCCGCGTTCCTGCGCGGTCTCGTCCCGGTCGTGCGCCGCACCGCCACCGCGGCGGGCCAGGACACCACCGACCTGGCCGCCCGGCTGCTGCCGCTGACCCCCGAACGACGTCGCCGCACGCTGCTGGACCTGGTGCGCGCGCAGGTCGCCACGGTGCTGGGCGCGCCGGACGCGACCGTCCCGGCGGGCAAGGGGCTGCTGGACCTCGGGTTCGACTCGCTCACCGCGGTCGAGCTGCGCAACCGGCTCGCCTCGGCCACCGGCCTGCGGCTGCCCGCGACGCTGCTGTTCGACCACCCGACCGCGGGCGCCATCGCCGACCACCTGGTGGCCGAGCTGGTCCCCGCCGACGTCGTGGAAGAGCTGGTCAGCGTGCTGGACGTCACCACGGACGACGAGCTGTTCGACCTGATCGACAACGAACTCGGCACCTCGTGACGGGTGCCCGCGAAGTGCCGACCGTGAGGACTCCCGTGAACGAGAACAAGCTCCGCGACTACCTCAAGCGCGTGACGGCGGACCTCCAGCGCACCAAGGCCCGCCTGCGCGAGGTCGAGGAGGGCGGCGGCGAACCGATCGCCATCGTGGCGATGGGCTGCCGCTACCCCGGCGGCGTGACCAGCCCCGAGGAGCTGTGGGACCTGGTCGCGGGCGAGGTCGACGCGGTCACGGCGTTCCCGGCCGAGCGCGGCTGGGCCATCGAGGGCACCGGCGCGTTCGTGGACGACGTCGCCGGGTTCGACGCGGACCTGTTCGGCATCTCCCCGCACGAGGCGCTGGCGATGGACCCGCAGCAGCGGCTCCTGCTGGAGACCGCGTGGGAGGTGTTCGAACGGGCCGGGATCGACCCCACGTCGCTGAAGACCAGCAAGACCGGGGTGTTCGCCGGGGTGCAGTACCAGGACTACGCCTCCCGCCCGCTGGCCGTGTCCGACGAGGTGCGGCCCTACCTCGGCCAGGGCAGCTCGGACAACATCGTGTCCGGACGCGTGGCCTACGCGTTCGGCCTGGAGGGCCCGGCCGTCTCCATCGACACCGCGTGCTCGTCGTCGCTGGTCGGCATCCACCTGGCCGGGCAGTCGCTGCGGTCCGGCGAGTGCGACCTCGCCCTGGCGGGCGGCGTGATGGTGATGTCCACCGATGCCGCGTTCGCCGAGATGGCCGTCCAGGGCGGCCTCGCCGCCGACGGCCGCTGCAAGTCCTTCTCCGCCACCGCCGACGGCACCGGCTGGGGCGAGGGCGTCGGCCTGCTCCTGCTGGAACGGCTGTCCGACGCGCGCCGCAACGGGCACCCGGTGCTCGCGGTGATCCGAGGGTCCGCGGTCAACCAGGACGGCGCCAGCAGCAGGCTCACCGCGCCCAACGGTCCCGCGCAGCAACGCCTCATCCGCACCGCGCTGGCGGGCGCCGGGCTCGCACCGTCCGAGGTGGACGTCGTCGAGGCGCACGGCACCGGCACCCCGCTCGGCGACCCGATCGAGGCCCAGGCGCTGATCGCCACCTACGGCAAGGACCGGGAGCGGCCGCTGCTGCTGGGGTCGCTCAAGTCCAACATCGCGCACACCCAGGCCGCGGCCGGGGTCGGCGGCGTGATCAAGATGGTGCTCGCCATGCGGGCCGGGATCGTGCCCGCGACCCTGCACGTGGACGCGCCGACGCCCGCGGTGGACTGGTCGGACGGCACCGTGCGGCTGGTGACGTCGGCGCAGGAGTGGCCGGACACCGGCAGGCCACGCCGGTCCGCCGTGTCGTCGTTCGGCGTGAGCGGCACCAACAGCCACGTCATCCTCGAACAGGCACCCGAACCCGACGCCGAGGCCGAGCCGGACGCCGTCGACGGCCCCGTGGCGTGGGTGCTGTCCGGTCGCACCGAGGCGGCCCTGCGCGGCCAGGCCGGACGGCTGGCGGACTTCCTCGCCGAACGGCCCGGCGTGCGGCCCGTGGACGTGGCGCACTCGCTGGCCACCACCCGCGCGGCGCTGGAGCACCGGGCCGTGGTGGTCGCGGCCGACCCGGCCGCCTTCCTGGCCAAGCTGACCGACCTGGCCGCCGACGCGCCCACGGCCGACGCCGTCCGCGGGGTGGTCGCGGGCGACCCGCCGGACGTCCTGTTCGCTTTCCCCGGCCAGGGCACGCAGTGGGCGGGCATGGCGGTCGACCTGCTCGACACGGCCCCGGTGTTCCGCGACCGCCTGCTGGAGTGCGCCGACGCGCTGGCCCCGCACGTGGACTGGTCGCTGGTCGACGTGCTGCGCGGCGAGGGACCCGGCCTGGACCGGGTGGACGTCGTGCAGCCGGTGCTGTTCGCGGTCATGGTGTCGCTGGCGGCGCTGTGGGAGTCGTGCGGGGTCACCCCGGCCGGCGTGGTCGGCCACTCGCAGGGCGAGATCGCCGCCGCCGTGGTCGCGGGAGCACTGTCGCTTGAGGACGGTGCGCGCGTGGTCGCCTTGCGCAGCCGAGCCCTGCGGGCGTTGAGCGGCGCGGGCGGCATGATGTCCGTCGCGCTGCCCGCCGCCGAGCTCCGGCTGACCGGTGACCTTTCCCTGGCGGCCGTGAACGGGCCCTCGTCGGTGGTCGTGTCCGGTGATCCGGCCGAGCTCGTGGCACTGCGCGACGAGCTGCACGGCCGCGACGTCCGGGCCACGATCCTGCCGGTGGACTACGCGTCCCACTCGGCGCACGTCGAACGGATCGAGCAGGACCTGCTCACCGCGCTGGCCGACGTCTCGGCGGTGTCGGCGGACATCGCGTTCTACTCGTCGGTGACCGGCGGCCTGCTCGACACGGCCGCGCTCGACGCCGCCTACTGGTACCGCAACCTGCGCCGCACCGTGGAGTTCGAGCAGGCCACCCGTGCCGCGCTCGCCGACGGCCACGGCGTGGTGCTGGAGGTCGGGCCGCACCCGGTGCTCACCAACGCCGTGCAGGAGACCGCCGACACCGCCGGGTCGACCGCCGTGGCGCTCGGGTCGCTGCGCCGCGACGACGGCGGCCCCAGCCGCGTGCTCACCACGCTGGGCGAGCTGCACGCGGCGGGCGTGGTCGTGGACTGGGCCGCGGTGAACGCCGCGCGCTCGCCCCGCGTGATCGCCCTGCCCACGTACGCCTTCCAGCGCAAGCACTACTGGCTGGAGACCGTGCCCGCGACCGGCGACCTGCGCGCCGCCGGACTGGGCACCCCGGACCACCCGCTGCTCGGTGCCGTCGTGTCGGTGGCCGACGGCGACGGTGTGCTGTTCACCGGGCAGCTCTCCCGCCGCACCCACCCGTGGCTGGCCGACCACGCCGTCGGCGACGCCGTCCTGCTGCCGGGGGCCGCGCTGCTGGAGCTCGCCATCCGCGCGGGTGACCAGGTCGGCTGCGGCCGGGTCGAGGAGCTGACCCTCGAAGCGCCGCTGCTGCTCCCCGACGACGGGGCCGTGACCATCCAGGTCGCCGTCGGCACGCCGGACGAGCAGGGCCGCCGTCCGCTGACGGTGTTCGGCCGCGTCGGCGACGACGACTGGACCCGCCACGCGGGCGGCGTCCTCGCCGCGACCCCGGCACCCGCGCCCGCCACCGCGACCGCGTGGCCGCCCGCCGGGGCCGAGCCGATCGACGTGTCCACCTTGTACGACGACTTCGCGGGCGTCGGCTTCCACTACGGGCCCGCCTTCCGCGGCCTGCGGGCCGCGTGGCGACTCGGCGCGGAGGTGTTCGCCGAGGTCGAGCTGCCAGAGGACCACCGCGCCACGGCCACCGCGTACGGGCTGCACCCGCTGCTGCTCGACGCCTCGCTGCACGCCTCCGGCGCGGGGTCGACCCCGGCGGGCTGGCTGCCGTTCTCCTGGTCCGGCGTCACGCTGCACGCCTCGGGCGCGGCGGCGCTGCGGATGCGGCTGACCCCGGCCGGGCCCTACGGGTTCGCGCTCGAAGCCCGCGACGGTGCGGGCGCCCCCGTCCTGACCGTCGAGTCGCTGCTGCTGCGCCCGACCCCGGCCGGTGGCCTGAGGACCGGCCGCGACCCGCTGCGCGACGCCCTGTTCCGGCTGGACTGGGTGCGGCTGCCCGGCACGGCCCCGGCGACCGGGTGGGCCGAGCTGCCCGACGTGGCGCCGGTCGTGGTCGCGCGGATCGGCGACCCGGACGCCGCGGACGTCGTCGCGGCCACCCACGAGGCCGTGCGGGCCGCGCTGGAGCTGGTGCGGACCTGGCTGGCCGACGAGCGGTACCGCGACTCCCGGCTGGTGGTCGTCACCCGCCGCGCGGTCGCCGCGCACGACGACGAGGACGTGCTCGACCTGCCCGCCGCGGCGGCGCGCGGCCTCGTCCGCTCCGCCCAGTCCGAGCACCCCGACCGCTTCGGCCTGCTCGACCTCGACGCCGACGCCGACCTGGCCGTCGGGCTCGGCGCGCTCGGCCCCGACGAGGACCAGGTCGCCGTGCGCGGGGGAGAGGTCCTCGTGCCGCGGCTGGTCCGCACCCCGGCGGGCCCGCGGCCCGCGTGGGACCCGGAGGGCACGGTCCTGGTCACCGGCGGCACCGGTGTGCTCGGCGGGATCGTGGCCCGGCACCTGGTGGTGGAGCACGGCGTCCGCAACCTGGTGCTGGCCGGACGCGGTGGTCGGGCGGCGGAGCTGGTGGCCGAGCTGGCCGCGCACGGCGCCACCGCGACCGCCGTGGCCTGCGACGTCGCCGACCGGGACGCCCTGGCCGCCGTGATCGCCGCCCACCCGCCGACCGCCGTGGTGCACGCCGCCGGCGTGCTCAGCGACGGGGTGGTCACCTCGCTGACCCCCGACCGGCTCGGCCCGGTGCTGCGGCCCAAGGTCGACGCCCTCGTGCACCTGGACGAGCTGACCCGCGACCTCGACCTGTCGGCGTTCGTGCTGTTCTCCTCGGGCGCGGGCCTGCTCGGCGGCGCGGGCCAGGGCGGCTACACCGCCGCCAACGCCTTCGTCGACGCGTTCGCCCAGCACCGCCGGGCCCGCGGCCTGCCCGCGGTGTCGGTGGCGTGGGGGCTGTGGGAGACCCCGACCGGGCTCACCGGCCACCTCGGCGCGGACGACCTGCGGCGGATCGCCGAGTCCGGGATGCGGCCGCTGCCCACCGCGCTCGGCCTCGCCCTGTTCGACGCGGCCGTGGACGCCGGGCCGGCGTTCCTGACCGCGATGGCCCTCGACCTGGCCGTGCTGCGCGACCAGCCGTTCGCCCCGGTGCTCCGGGCCCTGGTCCGCACGCCGGTGCGCCGCCCGCTGGCCGCACTGGCCGGTGACGGCGCGTCGGGCCTGGCCCGCGACCTGGCCGCACTCCCGACCGACGGTCGGATCCGGCTGCTCACCGAGACCCTGCGCGGGCACGTGGCCGCCGTCCTCGGCCACGGCTCCGCGGCCGAGGTCGACGCCCGCCGCGCCTTCCGCGACCTGGGCTTCGACTCGCTGGCCGCCGTCGCGCTGCGCAACCGGCTGGCCGCCGCGACCGGTCTGCGGCTGCCCGCGACGCTGGTGTTCGACCACCCGTCCCCGGCCGAGCTCGCCGCCCACCTGCTGGAGCGGCTGTTCGACGCCGCGGACGCGCCCGTCATCACCCCGGCCGCCCCCGTGGCGGCCGTCGACGGCGACCCGGTCGTCGTGGTGGCGATGAGCTGCCGCCTGCCCGGCGGCGCCGACACCCCCGAGCGGTTCTGGGACCTGGTGTCCGGCGAGGCCGACGCCGTGTCGGAGTTCCCGCGCGACCGCGGCTGGGACGTCGACGGGCTCTACCACCCCGACCCCGACCACCCCGGCACGACCTACACCCGTGAAGGCGGGTTCCTGGTCGACCCCGCCGACTTCGACCCCGCGTTCTTCGGCATCTCCCCGCGCGAGGCCATCGCCACCGACCCGCAGCACCGGCTGCTGCTGGAGGTCACCTGGGAGGCGTTCGAGCGCGGCGGCATCGACCCGGCCTCGCTGCGCGGCAGCGACACCGGCGTGTTCGCCGGGGTGATGTCCAACGACTACACACTGCGCCTGGACCGCATCCCCGAAGAGGCCGTCGACTTCGTCGGCCTCGGCAACTCGCCCAGCGTGCTGTCCGGCCGGGTCTCCTACACGTTCGGCTTCCAGGGCCCCGCGATCACCGTGGACACAGCGTGCTCGTCGTCGCTGGTGGCCATCCACCTCGCCGCACAGGCCCTGCGCAACGGCGAGTGCTCGCTGGCGGTCGCGGGCGGCGTCACCGTCATGTCCACGCCGCTGCTGTTCGTCGACTCCAGCCGCACGCGCGGTCTGGCCCCCAACGGCCGGAGCAAGGCGTTCGCCGCCGCGGCCGACGGCGTCGGCATGGCCGAGGGCGCCGGTGTCGTGCTGCTGGAACGGCTGTCCGACGCCGTCCGCCACGGCCACCCGGTGCTGGCCGTCGTGCGCGGCAGCGCGGTGAACCAGGACGGCGCGTCCAACGGCCTCGCCGCCCCCAACGGCGCCGCGCAGCGCCGGGTCATCCAGCAGGCGCTGGCCGCGTCCGGGCTGTCGGCGGCCGACGTGGACGCGGTGGAGGCGCACGGCACCGGTACCCGGCTCGGCGACCCGATCGAGGCCAACGCGCTCCTGTCCACCTACGGCCGCGACCGCGCGGGCGACCCGCTGTGGCTGGGGTCGGTGAAGTCGAACATCGGCCACGCCCAGGCCGCCGCCGGGGTGGCGGGCGTGATCAAGATGGTGCTCGCCCTGCGGCACGCGACGCTGCCGCGCACCCTGCACGTGGACGCCCCGACGCCCGAGGTGGACTGGTCCACCGGTGCGGTGGAGCTGCTGACCGAGGCGCGCGACTGGGCGCCCAACGGGCGGCCGCGCCGGGCCGGGGTGTCGTCGTTCGGCGTGAGCGGCACCAACGCCCACCTGATCATCGAGGAGTTCCCCGAACCGGCCCGCGTCCCGGCCGCCGAGCCCGGCCTGCTGGCCTTCCCGCTGTCCGCCCGCGGTGCCGAGGCGCTGCGGGCCCAGGCCGGCGACCTGCGCGACCACGTCGACCGGCACCCGGACCTAGCGGTCGCGGACGTGGCCCGCACGCTGGCCACCGGGCGGACGGCGTTCGACCACCGGGCCGTCGTGGTCGGCACCGGCCGGGACGACCTGCTGCGCGGGCTCGCCGCGCTCGCCGACGGCCTGCCCGACCCCTCCGTGGTGTCCGGCCAGGCGGGGCGTGGCGGCGGCCGACCGGTGTTCGTGTTCCCCGGCCAGGGCTCCGAGTGGGTCGGCATGGGCCGTGACCTGGCCGCCGCGCACCCGGTGTTCGCGGCCCGGCTGCGCGAGTGCGACGAGGCGTTCCGCCCGCACACCGGGTGGTCCGTGCTCGACGTGCTCACCGAGGCCGAGGGCGCCCCGAAGCTCGACCACACGACCGTCGTGCAGCCGGTGCTGTTCTCGGTGATGGTGTCGCTGGCCGCGCTGTGGCGCTCCCTGGGCGTCGAGCCCGCGGCCGTGGTCGGCCACTCGCAGGGCGAGGTCGCCGCGGCGGTGGTCGCGGGTGTGCTGCCGCTGGCCGACGCCGCCCGGATGCTCGTGCTGCGCAGCACGCTGCTCGCCGCGGAGCTCGTCGGCAAGGGCGTCATCGCCGTCGTCGCGCTGCCCGCCGAGCGGGTGCGCGCGGACCTCGCACCGTGGGGCGACCGGGTCGTCGTGTCCGGCGTCAACGGGCCGACCGCCACGTCGATCTCGGGTGAGACGGAGGCGGTCACCGAGCTGGTGGCGGGCTGGAAGGCGGCGGGGGAGCGGGCCAGGGTGGTCCCGGCCAGCGGCGCGACCCACAGCCCGCAGGTGGAGCCGGTGCGCGGACCGCTGCTGGCGGCGCTGTCGGACCTGCGTCCGACCGACGGCGACCTGGTCTTCTACTCCACGGTCACCGCGGAGCCGATGCCCGGCACCGCGCTGGACGCCGACTACTGGTTCGACAACGCCCGCCTGCCGGTCGACTTCGTCGGCGCCGTGCGGCGCGTGCTCGCCGACGGTCACGACCTGTTCGTGGAGTGCAGCCCGCACCCCGCGCTGGTCTCGGCCCTGGTCGAGATCGCCGAGGACGCGGGCGGCGACGCCGTGGCGGTGGGGTCCCTGCGCCGCGACGACGGGGGCACGGACCGGTTCCTCAAGTCCGTGGCGGAGCTGCACGTCCGGCGCGGTCCGGTCGAGTGGGCCCCGGTGCCCGGCGGCAGGCACGTGGAGCTGCCGACCTACCCGTTCCAGCGCCGCCGCTACTGGCTGGAGTCCGCCCGCACCTCGGGGGACGTCCGGTCGGTCGGCCAGGCCACCGCCGACCACCCGCTGCTGGGCGCGTCGGTCCTGCTGGCCGAACAGGAGGGCCTGCTGCTGACCGGGCGGCTGTCCACCGGCACCCACGGGTGGCTGGCCGACCACGCCCTGGGCGGCACGGTGCTGCTGCCCGGCACCGCGTTCCTGGAGCTCGCCGTCCGGGCCGGTGACCAGGTCGGCTGCGGCCGCGTCGACGAGCTGGTGCTGGAGGCGCCGCTGCTGCTCCCGGAGCGCGGTGGCATGGCGGTGCAGGTCGTGGCGGGTGCCGCGGACGGCACCGGCGCGCGCACGGTCCACGTGCACGCCCGACCCGATGACGCCCCCGACGACCTGCCGTGGACCCGGTACGCCTCCGGCGTCCTGGTCCCCGACGAGCCCGCACCCGCGGCGCCGTCCGCCCAGTGGCCCCCGCCCGGCGCCGAGCCGGTCGACGTGGAGGCCCACTACGCCGCCGCCGAGGGCACCGACCACGCCTACGGGCCCGCCTTCCGCGGGCTGCGGGCGGCGTGGCGGTCCGGTGCCGAGGTGTTCGCCGAGGTCGCGCTGCCCGACGGCCTGGTCGGCGAGGCGGACGAGTTCGGCCTGCACCCCGCGCTGCTCGACGCCGCCGTGCAGGCGACCGCGTTCGGCGACTTCTTCGACGGCGACGACCGCTTCCGGCTGCCGTTCTCCTGGTCCGGCGTGTCCCTGCACGCCGCGGGCGCGTCCGCCCTGCGGGTGCGGATCCGCGCCGCGGGGTCCGAGGCCGTGGCCATCGACGCCGTGGACACCTCCGGCGCGCCCGTCGTGTCCATCGACTCGCTGGTGGCCCGGCCGTTCTCGGCCGACCAGCTCGCCGTGGGCGACCCGGTCGTCCGGGAGTCGCTGTTCCGCGTCGAGTGGTCCCCGGTCGCCGTCGAGGACACCCTGCCGGTCGCGGTCGTGGGTACTGGGCTCATCGTCCCCGGTGCACAGCAGAGCGCTGACCTGGCCGACCTCGGGCAAGTGCCCGAGGTCGTGCTGCTCGCCCCGGCCCCCGGCGACGTCCGGGACCAGCTCGGTCGGGTGCTCGGCGCGCTCCAGGAGTGGCTGGCCGACGACCGGTTCACCGCGGCCCGGCTGGTCGTGGTGACCCGGCGGGCCGTCGCGACCGCCGAAGACGACGACGTGGACGTGGAGCAGGCCCCGCTGTGGGGTCTGGTGCGGTCGGCCCAGTCGGAGCACCCCGGTCGGTTCGGGTTGCTCGACCTCGACGGTGCCGAGGTGCCCGCCGCGGTGGCGTGCTCGCCGGAACCGCAGGTCGCGCTGCGTGGAGGCACCGCGTTCGCGCCACGCCTGGTGCGCGCGGCGGCCGGCGGCAGGCTCGTGCCGCCCGGACAGCGGCAGGGGTGGCGGATCGGGCACACCGGCCGCGGCACCCTGGAGAGCCTGGTCGTCACCCCGTGGCCCGACGTCCCCCTCGCCGAGGGCGAGGTGCGGATCTCGGTGCGCGCGGCGGGCGTGAACTTCCGCGACGCCCTGAACGCGCTCGGCATGATGCCCGCCGAGGCCGCCGGACCGCTCGGCGTCGAGGGCTCCGGCGTGGTCGTCGAGACCGGTCCGGGCGTCACCGACCTGGCTCCTGGGGACCGGGTGTTCGGCATCTTCCACGCCTACGGCACCACAGCCGTGGTGGATCGGCGGCTGGTCGCGCCGATGCCACACCTGTGGTCCTTCGAGCAGGCCGCCGCCGTGCCCGCGGTGTTCCTCACCGCCTACTACGGGCTGGTGGACGTCGCCGGGCTCCAGGCGGGCGAGTCGGTCCTCGTGCACGCCGCCGCGGGTGGCGTGGGCATGGCCGCGGTGCAGCTGGCCCGCCACCTCGGCGCCGAGGTCCACGGCACGGCGAGCCCGGCCAAGTGGGCCTCGACCGGCTTGGACGAGGCGCACCTTGCGTCGTCACGGACCCTGGAGTTCGAGCAGCGGTTCGAGCACGGCGTGGACGTCGTGCTCAACGCGCTGGCGGGCGACTTCGTGGACGCCTCCCTGCGGCTGCTGCCGCGCGGCGGCCGGTTCGTCGAGCTGGGCATGACCGACGTCCGCGACCCGGCCGAGGTCGCACGGGCCCACCCCGGCGTGCGGTACCGCGGGTTCGGGCTCGGCGAAGCCGGTCCCGACCGGACCCAGGAGATGCTCGGCGAGCTCCTGGCCCTGTTCGAGGCGGGCGCGCTGCGGCCGCTGCCGCTGCGGACCTGGGACATCACCCGGCTGCCCGAGGCACTGCGGCACATCGGCCAGGCCCGCCACGTCGGCAAGGTCGCCGTGCGGCTGCCGAGGCCGTGGGACCCGGACGGCACGGTGCTGGTCACCGGGGCCACCGGAGCCCTGGCCGGTCAGGTCGCCCGGCACCTCGTCGCCGAACGCGGGGTGCGGCACCTGCTGCTGCTCTCGCGCACCGCGTCCGCCGCCACCGAACTGAGGAACGACCTGGTCGCGCTGGGTGCGACCGTCGTGCTCGTGGACTGCGACGTGGCCGACCGCGACGCCCTGGCCCGCGTGCTGGCCGACGTCGAGCACCCGCTGACCGCCGTCGTGCACACGGCCGCCGTCCTGGACGACGGCCTCGTCGCCGACCTCACCCCGGACCGCCTGGACGCCGTGCTCCGCGCGAAGGCGGACGGCGCCCGGCACCTGCACGACCTCACCGCGCACCTGGACCTGGCCGCGTTCGTGCTGTTCTCCTCCGGGGCGTCGGTGTTCGGCAGCCCCGGCCAGGCCAACTACGCGGCGGCCAACGCCTTCCTCGACGGCCTCGCCCAGCACCGCCGCGCACGGGGCCTGCCCGCGCGGTCGATCGCGTGGGGCCTGTGGCGCGACAGCGGGGCGGCGTCCGGCCTGGACCGGATGCACCGCTCCGGCGTCGGCGCCCTGACCACGGCCGACGGCCTCGCCCTCTTCGACGCCGGGGACGTCCTCGACGAGGCACTGGTCGTCGCCGTCGCCCTGGACACCTCCGTGCGGTCGGACTCGGACGTGCCGCCGCTGCTGCGCGGCCTGGTCGCCGCGAAGCGGCGGCGCAGCACCGGGGCGGCGGCCGCGGACCTGCCCGCGTTCGCGCGGAAGCTCGCCGCGCTGACCACCCCCGAGGCCGACCGGCTGCTGACCGACCTGGTCCGCACCACCGTGGCCGTCGTGCTCGGCCACCCCTCCGCCGACTCGGTGCCCGTCGACACGGCGTTCCGGGACCTCGGCGTCGACTCGCTCACGGCCGTGGAGCTGCGCAACCGTCTCGCCGCCGCCACCGGTCTCCGACTGCCCGCCACGCTGGTGTTCGACCACCCGTCGGCGATCCGGCTGGCCACGCACCTGCGCACCACCGCGCTGGGCACGGCCGACCGCGCGACGACGCCGGTCGCCCCCGTCGTGACCGGCGACGACCCGGTGGTCATCGTCGGCATGGGCTGCCGCTACCCCGGCGGCGTGAGCACACCCGCCGAGCTGTGGGACCTGCTGCACGCCGGCGGCGACGCCGTTGGCCCACCGCCGGTGGACCGCGGCTGGGACCTCGACGCCCTCTACTCCGGTTCGGACCTGGAACACCGGGTCGCCCAGGGCGCGTTCCTGGCCGACGCGGCCGGGTTCGACGCGGACTTCTTCGGCATCTCGCCCCGCGAGGCGCTGACCATGGACCCGCAGCAGCGGCTGCTGCTGGAGACGTCGTGGGAGACGCTGGAACGCGCGGGTATCGACCCGGCGGGCCTGCGCGGCTCGTCGACCGGTGTGTTCATCGGCCTGAGCAGCCACGACTACCTGATGCTGGTGGCGCGTTCGGACGAGGCCGCCGCCGGGTTCGTGGCCACCGGCAACTCCGGCAGCGTCGCGTCCGGCCGCATCTCCTACGCCCTCGGGTTCGAGGGTCCCGCGGTCACCGTGGACACGGCGTGCTCGTCGTCCCTGGTCGCGATCCACCTCGCCGCCCAGGCGCTGCGGGCAGGCGAGTGCACGCTCGCGATCGCCGGCGGTTCGACCGTGATGGCCGCGCCCGACGGGCTGCTGGAGTTCGGCCAGAAGGGCGGGCTCGCCGCCGACGGCCGGAGCAAGGCGTTCAGCGAGCGGGCGGACGGCTTCGGCGTCGCCGAGGGCGTCGGTGTGGTGCTGCTGCAACGGCTCTCCGACGCCCGGCGCATGGGCCACCCGGTGCTGGCGGTGGTGCGCGGCAGCGCGGTCAACCAGGACGGTGCCTCCAACGGGCTGACCGCGCCCAACGGGCCGTCGCAGGAACGCGTGATCCGGCAGGCGCTGGCCGCCGCCGGGCTGTCGGCGGCCGACGTGGACGCCGTGGAGGCGCACGGCACCGGCACCCGGCTCGGTGACCCGATCGAGGCCGGGGCACTGCTGGCGACCTACGGTCAGGACCGCGCGGGCGACCCGCTGTGGCTGGGGTCGGTCAAGTCGAACATCGGGCACACCCAGGCCGCCGCGGGTGTCGCGGGCGTGCTGAAGATGGTGCTCGCCCTGCGTCACGAGGAACTGCCGCGCACGCTGCACGTGGCCGAGCCGTCGTCCGAGGTGGACTGGTCGTCGGGCGCGGTGTCGCTGCTGGCCGAGCCGGTGCCGTGGCCCCGGACCGACCG
The DNA here is from genome assembly GCF_003002815.1 of Umezawaea tangerina. Classification (GTDB taxonomy): domain Bacteria; phylum Actinomycetota; class Actinomycetes; order Mycobacteriales; family Pseudonocardiaceae; genus Umezawaea; species Umezawaea tangerina. The sequence goes on from NZ_PVTF01000021.1 coordinate 131,803, forward strand.
GCCGCGCCGGGCGGGTGTGTCGTCGTTCGGGATCAGCGGCACCAACGCGCACGTGATCATCGAGGAGCCCCCGGCGGTCGAGACCCCCGCGGTCGTGTCCGGCGTGCTGCCGTGGGTGCTGTCCGCCCGCAGCGCCGACGGACTGCGCAGGCAGGCCCGCCGACTGGCCGACCTGGTGGCGGGCTCCGCGGACGTCGGTACCGCCGACGTCGGCCTGTCGCTGGCGGCCGGGCGCACGGCCTTCGCGCACCGCGCGGTCGTCGTCGGCCGCGAACGCGACGAGCTGCTGGCCGGGATCGAGTCGGTCGCGGGCGGTGGGCTCGGTACCGGGGTGGTGAGCGGGATGGCCGGGACGGACGGCCGGGTGGTGTTCGTGTTCCCCGGCCAGGGGTCGCAGTGGGTCGGCATGGGTGTCGAACTCCTGGAGTCCTCGAAGGTGTTCGCGGAGCGGATGGCCGAGTGCGAACGGGCGTTGGCGCCGTTCGTGGACTGGCCGCTGCGCGAGGCGCTGGCGGACGAGGCCCTGTTGCTGCGCGTGGACGTCGTGCAGCCGGTGCTGTGGGCCGTGATGGTGTCGCTCGCGGCGGTGTGGCGGTCCGTCGGCGTCGAGCCCTCGGCGGTCGTCGGGCACTCGCAGGGCGAGATCGCGGCGGCCGTGGTGGCCGGAGCGTTGTCGCTGGAGGACGGCGCACGGGTCGTCGCGCTGCGCAGCAAGGCGATCGGACGCCTGGCCGGTCGTGGCGGGATGGTCTCGGTCTCGGCCTCGGTGGCCGAGGTCGAGGCGCTGCTCGACGACGGTGTGTCCATCGCCGCCGTCAACGGGCCCACGTCCGTCGTCGTGTCCGGCGAGTCGGCCGCGCTGGACGCGTTCGTCGCCCGCTGCGGCTCGACGAGGGTCCGGCGGATCGCCGTCGACTACGCCTCGCACTCCGCCGTGGTCGAGGAGATCCGCGACGAGCTGGCCGACCTGCTCCGCGACGTGGCGCCGCGGGTGCCCGAGGTCGCGTGGCGCTCGACGGTGACCGGTGACTGGATGCGCGGCGCGGACGCCGACGGCGACTACTGGTTCCGCAACCTGCGCGACCGGGTCCGGCTGGACCACGTGGTCCAGGCCCTCGTCGGCGACGGGTTCGGCGTGTTCGTGGAGCCGAGCCCGCACCCGGTGCTGGTGCCCGGCATCGAGGAGACCGCGTTCGGGCTGGGCCGCGAGGTCGCGGTGACCGGCACGCTGCGCCGCGACGAAGGCGGCCGGGACCGGCTGCTCGAAGCCGCCGCGTGGGCCTGGGTGCACGGCGTCCCGGTGGACTGGACCGGTGTGTTCGGCGGCAGCGGCAGGCGGGTCGAGCTGCCCACGTACCCGTTCGAGCACAAGCACTTCTGGCTGCGCGCGACCCCCGTGGCCGACCCGGTGGACGACGCCTTCTGGCACGCCGTCGACCGCGAGGACCTCGACGCGCTGACCGACACGCTCGACACCCCCGCCGAGGCGTTCGCCCCGGCGCTGAAGGCGCTGTCGACGTGGCGCCGCCGGACGAAGCAGTCGTCCATCGTGGACGGCTGGCGCTACCGCGAGGCGTGGCGTCCCCTGCCCGCGAAGCCGGCCACCCGCGTCACGGGTACGTGGCTGGTCGTCGTGCCGACCGGGCTCGACGCCGGATGGGCACTGGAGGCCTTCGACTCCCCGCTGGTCGTGGAGGTGCCCGGCTTCCCGGACCGGGCCGCGCTCGCCGGTCTGCTGCCCGCCGGTCCGGTGACCGGTGTGCTCTCGCTGCTCGCCTTCGCCGACGGCCACCACCCCGAGCACCCGGCCCTGCCGTCCGGGCTCGCGCTGACCACGCTCCTGCTGCAAGCACTGCTGGACTCCGGCGTGGACGGCCCGTTGTGGACGGTCACCCGGAACGCCGTGGCGCAGGGCTCCGAGGACGTCGACCCGGCCTCCGCCGCCGTGTGGGGCATCGGCCGCGTCGCCGCGCTGGAGCACCCGCGCTCGTGGGGCGGTCTGGTCGACGTGCCCGTCGACTGCGCTCCCGCGCTGCTCGCCCAAGCCCTCACCGCGGGCGGTGACGAGGACCAGCTGGCCGTGCGCGGGCAGGGTGTCCTGGTCCGCCGCCTGGTACGGGCGCAGGCCACCTCCGCGAAGCGGCGGACGTGGCGACCGACCGGCACGGTGCTGGTCACCGGCGGCACCGGCGCGGTCGGCCCGCACGTCGTGCGCTGGCTGGCGGGTGCCGGTGCGGAGCACATCGTGCTGCCCAGCCGTCGTGGCACCGAACTCGACCTCGACCTGCCCGGTGTCCGGCTCACCGCCGCCGTCTGCGACGTCGCCGACCCGGTCGCCGTGGCCGCGCTGGTGCGCCGCCTGGCCGACGAGGGCACGCCGGTCCGCGCGGTGGTGCACGCCGCGGCCGCGATGGAGCTGGGGTCGCTGGCCACCACGCCGCTGGGCGACCTCGCGCGCGGCTTCGACGCGAAGGCGATGGGCGCCGAGCACCTCGCCGTCGCGCTGGCCGACGCCGACCTGGACGCGTTCGTGCTGTTCTCGTCCATCGCGGGCGTGTGGGGCAGTGGCGACCACGGCGCCTACGCCGCCGCCAACGCCTACCTCGACGCCTTCGCGCGCCGCCGCCGGGCCCGCGGGTTGACGGCGACGTCGATCGCCTGGGGCGTGTGGGACTCGCCGGGCTTCACCGACGACCTGGTCCTGCCCGGCGGGCTGGACCTGGCCCGGCTGCGCGGGCGCGGCCTGCCGTTCCTGGACCCCGAGGTGGCCGCGCGCGCGCTGGGCCGGTGCCTGGACGACGACGAGATCACGTTGGCCGTCGCCGACGTGGACTGGTCGCGGTTCCTGGACGTGTTCACCTCCGCCCGCCCGTCCCGGCTGTTCGCCGAGATCCCGGAGGTCGCGGCGGACGACACCGCGCCGCCGGTCGTCGAGTCCGAGCTGCTGCGCGGGCTGGCGGGCCTGAACACCGCCGAGGCCGACCGCGTCCTGCACGACCTGGTCCGCGCGCAGGCGGCCGAGGTGCTCGGTCACACCGACGGCGACCTCGACCCGTCCCGCGCGTTCCGCGACCTCGGGTTCGAGTCGCTCACGGCCGTGGACCTGCGCAACCGGCTCTCCGCCCTCACCGGCCTGCGGCTGCCCGCCGCCGTGGTGTTCGACTACCCGACGGTGCACGAGCTGGCCCGCCACCTGCGCGAGGTGCTGCGCGGTGAGCAGGAGGCACCTCAGGCGCAGGCGTCCCCGGCCGCCGTGGACGAGCCGATCGCGATCGTCGGGATCAGCGGCCGGTTCCCCGGCGGCGTGCGCACACCCGACGACCTCTGGGCCGTGCTGGAGCAGGGCCGCGACGTGATCACCGACTGGCCGGAGGACCGCGGCTGGGCGCTCGACGGGCTCTACGACCCGGAACCCGCCGTGCCCGGCAAGTCCTCCACCCGCCGCGGCGGGTTCCTGCGCGGCGCGGGCGACTTCGACGCGGACTTCTTCGGCATCTCGCCGCGCGAGGCACTGGCGATGGACCCGCAGCAGCGGCTGCTGCTGGAGACCTCGTGGGAGGTCATCGAGAGCGCGGGCATCGACCCGGCGTCCTGCCGGGGCACCCGGACCGGTGTGTTCGTGGGCTGCGCGGTCAACGGCTACACCCCGCGCCCCGGCGACACGTCCGGCGTCGTGGACAGCCACTCGGTGACCGGCGGCTCCGGCAGCGTCGCGTCCGGTCGCATCTCCTACGCGCTCGGTCTGGAAGGCCCGGCGCTGACCGTGGACACGGCGTGCTCGTCGTCGCTCGTGGCCATCCACCTGGCCGCCCAGGCGCTGCGCGGTGGTGAGTGCACGCTCGCGCTCGCGGGCGGTGTGACGGTCATGGCGAACCTGGCCGGGTTCGTCGGCTTCAGCCAGACGCGCGGGCTCGCGCCGGACGGCGTGTGCAAGCCGTTCACGAGTGCCGCCGACGGCATGAGCATGTCCGAGGGCGCCGGGATGGTGCTGCTCGAACGCCTCTCCGACGCCCAGCGGCTCGGGCACCGCGTCCTGGCCGTGGTGCGCGGGTCCGCGGTGAACTCCGACGGCGCCTCCAACGGCCTGACCGCGCCCAGCGGGCTCGCGCAGCGCCGGGTGATCGGCCAGGCGCTGGCCGCCGCCGGGCTGAGCGCGGACGACGTGGACGCGGTCGAGGCGCACGGCACCGGCACGACCCTGGGCGACCCGATCGAGGCGGACGCGCTGCTGGCCACCTACGGCAAGGACCGTTCGGGAGACCCGCTGCGGCTGGGCTCGGTGAAGTCCAACATCGGCCACACCCAGCTCGCCGCCGGTGTGGCGGGAGTGCTGAAGGTGGTGCTGTCGCTCAAGCACGGTGTCCTGCCGCGCACCCTGCACGTGGACGAGCCGACGTCCGAGGTCGACTGGTCGGCGGGCGCGGTGTCGCTGCTGACCGAACCGGTGGCGTGGCCCCGCACGGACCGTCCCCGGCGGGCCGGGGTGTCGGCGTTCGGGATCAGCGGCACGAACGCCCACCTGATCATCGAGGAGGCTCCTGCCGCGGAACCGGCTTCCGCACCGGTGCCCGCGGTGGTGCCGTGGGTGCTGTCGGCCAAGACCGGCCCGGCGCTGCGGACGCAGGCGGCGCGGCTGGCCGGTGTCGACGGGAGTGCCGCGGACGTCGGCCTGTCCCTGGCCGGGCGGGCGGCGTTCGCGCACCGCGCGGTCGTGGTGGGCCACGGCCGCGCGGACCTGGTGGCCGGGCTGGACGTGGTGGCCGCTGGCGACTTCGGAGCCCACGTCGTGAGCGGCACGGTGAGGTCCGACGGCCGGGTGGTGTTCGTTTTCCCCGGTCAGGGGTCGCAGTGGGTCGGGATGGGTGTCGAGCTGTTGGCGTCCTCGCCGGTGTTCGCGGAGCGGATGGCCGAGTGCGAGCGGGCGTTGGCGCCGTTCGTGGACTGGTCGTTGCGGGAGGCGTTGTCCGACGAGGCCCTGTTGCTGCGCGTGGACGTGGTGCAGCCGGTGTTGTGGGCGGTGATGGTGTCACTGGCCGAGGTGTGGCGTTCGGCGGGTGTCGAGCCCTCGGCCGTGGTGGGTCATTCGCAGGGTGAGATCGCGGCTGCTGTGGTGGCCGGGGCGTTGTCGTTGGAGGACGGCGCCCGTGTGGTCTCGTTGCGCAGCAAGGCGATCGGGCGGTTGGCGGGCCGTGGTGGGATGGTGTCGGTGGCCGCGCCACTGGCCGAGGTCGAGGCGCTGCTGGGTGAGGGCGTGTCCATCGCGGCGGTGAACGGACCGGCGTCGGTGGTGGTGTCGGGGGAGTCGGCCGCGTTGGACGGCTTCGTCGCCCGGTGCGGTGCGCTGAGGGTGCGGCGGATCGCGGTGGACTACGCGTCGCACTCGGCCGTGGTGGAGGAGATCCGCGACGAGCTCGCCGACCTGCTGCGGGACGTCGAGCCGCTTCTGCCCGTGATCCCCTGGCGGTCGACGGTCACCGGCGAGTGGGTGCGCGAGGCCGCCGCCGTCGGCGACTACTGGTTCCGCAACCTGCGCGAACGGGTGCGGCTCGCCGATGTCGTGGACGGCTTGGTGGGCGACGGCTACGGCGTGTTCGTGGAGCCGAGCCCGCACCCGGTGCTGGTGCCCGGCATCGAGGAGACCGCGTTCGGGCTGGGCCGCGAGGTCGCGGTGACCGGCACCCTCCGGCGCGACGAGGGCGGCCTGGAGCGGGTGCTCGAGTCGGTGGCCCGCGCGTGGGTGGGTGGTGTCGACGTCGACTGGACGAGCCTGTCCGGCGGCACCCGCGTCGACCTGCCCACCTACCCGTTCCAGCACGAGCGGTTCTGGCCCGACACCCCCGCCACGAGCACCGGCGACGTCACCGGCGCCGGGCTGCTCGACCTGGCCCACCCGCTGCTCGGCGCGGGCGTCTCGCTCGCGGGCGGTGACGCCTACCTGTTCACGGCCCAGCTGTCCCTGGCCGCGCAGCCGTGGCTCGCCGAGCACGCCCTCCTCGGCGCGGTCGTCGTGCCCGGCGCGGCGCTGGCGGAGACGGCGATCCGGGTCGGCGACGAGGTCGGCTGCCCGCACGTCGAGGAGCTCACGCTCCAGGCGCCGGTCGTCGTCCCCGAGACCGGCGGGCTCACCGTGCAGGTCCAGGTCGACGAGCCCGGTCCCGACGGCACCCGGCAGGCGCGGATCTACTCCCGCTCCGACGACGACGGCCCGTGGCGGCCGCACGCGACCTGCGTGCTGGCCCCGGACGAGCCACCGCTGCCCGACGGGTTCCGCGCGCTGGCCGGGGAATGGCCTCCGGCCGGGGTGTCCACGGTGGACATCAGCCGGTTGTACGACGACTTCGCCACCGCCGGGTACGACTACGGGCCGGTGTTCCGCGGGCTGACCGCGGCGTGGCGCCGGGGCGACGAGGTGTTCGCCGAGGTGACATTGCCCGGCGAGCCCGGCGCGTTCGGCATCCACCCCGCGCTGCTCGACGCCGCCCTGCACCCGTCCTGGCTGGACGCGGCGGGATCCGGCGGCACCGGGGTGTCCATGCCGTTCTCCTGGACCGGGTTGCGACTGCACTCGGCAGGCGCCACGGCCGTGCGGGTCAGGCTCGCGCCGACCTCTGACGGCGGTACGCGGGTGCTGCTGGCCGACCCGACCGGTGCGCCGGTCGCCTCGGTCGACTCCCTGGTCGCCCGGCCCTTGCCGGACCCGAGGGCGGTGTCGGTGCCGGACGCGTTGTTCGTCCTCGACTGGCCGGAAGTGCCGCCCGCACAGCCCGAACAGGTGGACGCCGAGCCCGTCGTGGTCCGGTTCGACCCGGCCGACACCGACGTGCGCGCGGCTCTCCGGCGTGCGTTGGAGGCCGTGCGGGTCCGGCTGGAGCGGGACGAGACCGACGACCGGCCGCTCGTCGTGGTGACGCGCCGGGCCGTCGGCGTCGACGACGAGGACGTGCTCGACCTCGCGGGTGCCGCCGTCTGGGGTCTGGTCCGCACCGCGCAGGCCGAACACCCCGGCCGGTTCGTGCTAGTCGACACCGACGGGACGTCGGAGAACGGCCTCGCCGCGGCCGTGGCCACCGGGGAACCCCAGATCGCCTTGCGCGACGGCGGGATCCGCGTGCCCCGGCTGGCACGGGCGGGCGACCCCACCGCCGCGGAGTCCCCGTGGCTCCCGGACGGCACCGTGCTGGTGACCGGAGCGGGCGGCGTCCTCGGCGGGGCGGTCAGCAGGCACCTGGTCACCGCGTGCGGGGTCACCAGCCTGCTGCTGGTCGGCCGGAGCGACACCGCGGACGAGCTGGTGGCCGACCTGCGCGCCCTGGGCGCCGACGTCGCGTTCGCCGTGTGCGACGTCGCCGACCGGACGGCGCTCGCCGCCGTCCTCGAGTCCGTTCCCGCCGACCGGCCGCTGGTCGGGGTCGTGCACTGCGCGGGCGTGACCGACGACGCCCCCGTCACCGCGCTCACCGACGACCGGCTCGACCGCGTGCTGCGGCCCAAGGTCGACGGCGCGCTGAACCTGCACGAGCTGACCGCGCACCTGCCGCTGCCGGTGTTCGCGCTGTTCTCCTCGGCGTCCGGCACGACCGGGTCACCGGGGCAGGCCGCCTACACCGCCGCCAACGCGTTCGTCGACGCCTTGGTCCGCCGCCGTCGCGCGGGCGGGCTGCCCGCGCAGTCGCTCGGCTGGGGCCTGTGGGCCCGGCGCGGTGCGATGACCGGTGGTCTCGGTGACGCCCAGGTCGCCCGCGGCTACCGCGACGGCGTCGGTGAGCTCTCCGACGCCGACGGGCTCGCCCTGTTCGACGCCGCCCTGGCCCGACCGGACCGGGCACTGCTGCTGCCGTTGCGGATCGACCTGCGCGGCGTCCGCCCCGGCGACGAGCCGCCGCTGCTGCGCGGACTCGTCACGGGCAGGCGCACCCGCCGGACGGCGGCGGCCGCCGTTCCCGCCGACGGGGGAGCCGACCTGCGGCGGAAGCTGGCCGGACTGGACGCCGAGGGCGTCGGGCTGCTGCTGGACGAGCTGGTGCGCACCCAGGTCGCGGCCGTGCTCGGCCACACCGGACCGGCCGCGGTCGACCCCGACCGGGCGTTCGGCGAGGCCGGGTTCGACTCGATCACCGCCGTGGAGCTGCGCAACCGGCTCGGCGCGGCGACCGGGCTGCGGCTGCCGCCGACGCTGGTGTTCGACCACCCGACACCCGCGGCCGTGGCCGCGCACCTCGCGGTCCGCCTGGCCCCGGCCGTTCCGGCGCGACCGGTGGCCGTCGTGGGCGACGGCGAGGTCCGCGACCTGCTGCGCACGATCCCGGTGGACCGACTGCGGGCCGCCGGGCTGCTGGACGGCCTCCTGCGGCTCGCCGCGACCCCTGCGCCCGATGCTGTACCCGTGCCCGACGCCGCCCCCAGGGACCTGAGCGAGCTGGACGCCGACGACCTGGTCCGGCTGGCCATGGGCGGCTCCGGTCTCCCCGACGACGAATGACGGAGCGACCGATGGCTGTGCCTGACAAGATCGTCGAAGCCCTGCGGAAGTCGTTGCAGGACAACGAGCACCTGCGCGCCGAGAACCGCGCGCTGGCGGAGGCCGCGCACGCCCCGGTCGCGATCGTCGCCGCGGCGTGCAGGCTGCCGGGCGGCATCGACACGCCCGAGGCCCTGTGGCGGCTGCTGGCCGAGGGCGGCGACGCCGTGGGCCCGCTGCCGACCGACCGCGAACGCCCGGTGCGCGAGGACCTGCGCGGTGGGTTCCTGCGCGACGCCGGGCACTTCGACGCCGCGTTCTTCGGCATCTCACCCCGCGAGGCGCTGGCGATGGACCCGCAGCAGCGGCTGCTGCTGGAGACGTCGTGGGAGGCGTTCGAACGGGCCGGGCTCACCCAACCCGAGCTCAAGGGCAGCCGCACCGGCGTCTACGCGGGCGTGATGGGCACCCACTACGCCCACGCGTCGGCCTACGACCTCCCCGAGGGCGTGGCGAACTTCGTCACCATGGGCACCCAGGTCAACGTGGCGTCGGGACGGCTGGCCTACGCGTTCGGCCTGGAGGGGCCGACGGTCACGGTCGACACCGCGTGCTCGTCGTCGCTGGTCGCGCTGCACCTGGCCACCAGTGCCCTGCGCGCGGGGGAGTGCGACCTCGCGCTGGCCGCGGGCGCCACCGTGCTGCCCGACCCGGCGGAGTACCTGCGGGCCGCGTCCGCGGCGGGCGCGCTCGCCCCGGACGGCCGCTGCAAGTCCTTCGCGGACGCCGCCGACGGCACCGGGTTCAGCGAGGGCGTGGTGGTGCTGCTGGTCGAACGGCTGGCCGACGCCCTGCGCCGCGGCCACCCCGTGCTGGCCGTCGTGCGCGGTTCGGCGGTGAACTCCGACGGTGCCAGCAACGGCCTGAGCGCCCCCAACGGCCCGTCGCAGCAACGGGTCATCGCGAGCGCGCTGGCCGACGCCCGGCTGCGACCGTCCGACGTGGACCTGGTGGAGGCGCACGGCACCGGCACGACCCTGGGCGACCCGATCGAGGCGCAGGCCGTGCTCGCCGCCTACGGCCAGGACCGCGCCGACCCGCTGTGGTTCGGCTCGCTCAAGTCGAACATCGGCCACACCCAGGCAGCCGCGGGTGCGGCGGGAGTGCTCAAGGTGCTGCTGGCGCTGCGGCACGAGACCATGCCGCCGACCCTGCACGTGGACGCGCCGACCCGCCAGGTCGACTGGACCGAGGGCGACGTCCGACTGCTCACCGGCGGCCGCCCGTGGCCGCGCGGGGAGCGCCCGCGCCGCGGCGGGGTGTCGTCGTTCGGCGCGAGCGGCACGAACGTGCACGTGATCCTGGAGGAACCACCTGCTCCCGCACCGGTCCCCGAAGGATCGCGTCCGGCCTCCGTGCCGTGGCTGCTGTCGTCCCGCACCGAACGCGGTCTGGCCGACCAGGCCGCCAGGCTCGCCCCGCACGCCGCTGGGGAGGCCGCCGACGTCGGGTGCTCGCTCGCCCTGACCCGCACCCACTTCGAGCACCGCGCCGCCGTGCTGGGCCCGGACCACGCCGACGGCCTGGCGGCCCTCGCGGACGGCGGTCGGGCCGCGGGGCTCGTCACCGGCCGCGTCCGGCGTGGCGGCCGGGTCGTGTTCGTCTTCCCCGGCCAGGGTTCGCAGTGGGCGGGCATGGGCGCCGGGCTGCTGGACACCTCACCGGTCTTCGCCGACCGCATGGCCGAGTGCGAGGCCGCGTTCGCGCCCCACCTGGACTGGTCGCTCACCGCGGCCTTGCGCGACGGGCGTCCGCTGGACTCCGACGGCGTCATCCAGCCGGTGCTGTTCGCGGTGATGGTGTCGCTGGCCGAGGTGTGGCGCTCGCACGGCCTGCGGCCCGCCGCGGTCGTCGGGCACTCGCAGGGCGAGATCGCCGCCGCCTGCTTCGCGGGCGCGCTGTCGCTGGAGGACGCCGCGCTCGTCGTGGCCCGCCGCGGCCACGAGCTGACCGCGTTGGCCGGCCTGGAGGGGATGCTGTCGGTGTCCGCGTCCCCGGACGAGGTGGGCCGACGGCTGGTGGGCAGGCCCGCGCTGTCGGTCGCCGCGGTCAACGGCCCCGAGGCCGTCGCCGTGTCCGGACCGCTGGGCGACCTGGACGAGCTGGCCGCCGAGCTGACCGCGGCGGGCGTCCGCACCCGGCGGATCCCGATCGGCTACGCCTCGCACTCCCCGCAGGTGGACCAGATCCGGGACCGGCTGCTCGACGTCGTAGCGGGGATCCGGCCGCTCGTGCCGCGCATCCCGCTGCGCTCCACCGCGACCGGCGACTGGGTCCGCGGCGCCGACCTGGGTCCGGAGTACTGGTTCGCCAACGCCCGCAGGCCCGTGGACTTCCTGGGGGCGGTGCGCGACCTGCTCGGCTCCGGCCACCGCACCTTCGTCGAGTGCAGCCCGCACCCGCTGCTGGTCCCCGCCGTGCTCGACACCGCCCAGGACGCGGGCGAGGACGTCGTGGCCGTCGGCTCGCTGCGCCGCGACGACGGCGGCGCGGACCGGATGACCCGGTCGCTCGCCGAGGCCCACGTGCGGGGCGTGCCGGTGGACTGGGCGCCGGTGTTCGCGGGCACCACCGCCCGCCGGATCCCGTTGCCCACCTACGCGTTCCAACGGGACCGGTACTGGCTCGGCCCGGCCACGACCGGACCCGCCGACCTCGCCGCGGCGGGCCTGGAGACCTCACCGCACCCGCTGCTCGGGGCACGGGTCGAGCTGGCGGGCGGTGGCGCGGTGCTCACCGGTGTCCTCTCGCTGGCCACCAGTCCGTGGCTGGCCGACCACGCCCTCGGCTCCACCGCCGTGCTGCCGGGGGCGGCGTTCGTCGACCTGGTCCTGCACGCGGCCGACGCCACCGTGGACGACCTCACCGTGTCGGCCCCGCTGGTGCTCCCCGCCTCCGGCGAGGTGGCCGTGCAGGTGCGGATCGGCCCGCCCGCCGACGACGGCGTCCGCGAGGTCGAGGTCCACTCCCGCCAGGACACCGGGTGGACAGTGCACGCCACCGGCACGGTGTCCGACTCCGACCGGACCCCGGACGGGCTGGGGGAGTGGCCGCCCGCCGGTGCCGAGCCGGTCGACCTGGTCGGGCGCTACGAGGACTTCGCCGCGGCCGGTGTCCACTACGGACCCGCGTTCCGCGGCCTGCGGTCCGCGTGGCGGCTCGGCGACGACGTGTACGCCGAGGTCGCGCTCGCCGACGACCAGCGCTGCCACGCCGCCGGGTTCGCCGTGCACCCGGCCCTGCTGGACGCCGCAGTCCAGACTGCGGGCCTGCTGCCGTCGGGAACCGTGCCGCAGGGCGCGCTGCCGTTCGGCTTCGGCGGCGTCACCGTGCACCGGCCCGGCGCGACCGCGCTGCGCGTCCGCACCCGCCCGGCCGGAGGCGGGCTGACCATCGAGGCCACCGACCACCACGGCGTCCCGGTGCTGACCATCGACTCCCTGGTGCTCCGCGAGGCCGGCGCGCCCCCGCGGTCCGCGGCGGACTCGCTGTTCCGCGTCCAGTGGCAGCCGGTCCCGACCCCCGTGCCCGACCACACGGCCGACTTCGTCGTGCTGTCCCTGGTGGACGAGCGGGCGACCGTCCGCGAGGCCGTGCACCGGGTGCGGGACACCCTGCGCGACTGGCTGGCCGACGAGCGCCGCGAGCGGACCACCCTGGTGGTCCTCACCCGCCGGGCGACCGCCACCGAGGACGTCGAGGACCTGGCCGGTGCGGCGGTGCGGGGGCTGGTGCGCGCGGCGCAGTCCGAGCACCCGGACCGGTTCGTGCTGGTCGACGTGGACACCGCGGACGATCCGCCGGTGGCCGCCGCGCTCGCCACCGGCGAGCCCCAGATCGCCGTCCGCGCGGGCGCGCTCCTCGCGCCGCGGCTCGTCCGGGCTCCCGCCGGGAACGACGGGACCGCGTTCCCCTCCCACGGCACCGTGCTCGTCACCGGCGGAGCCGGGGCACTGGGCTCGCGGCTGGCCCGCCACCTGGTCGCCGCGCACGGCGTCACCAGGCTGCTCCTGGTCGGCCGCACGCAGGCCGAGGTGTCGGTACCCGGCGCGCACGTGGACGTCGTCGCCTGCGACGTGACCGACCGGGACGCGCTGGCCGCCGTGCTGGCGGCGATCCCCGCCGAGCACCCGCTGACCGCCGTCGTCCACGCCGCGGGCGTGCTGGCCGACGGTCTGCTGGAGGACACCGACGCCGAGCGCGCGGACCTCGTGCTGCGCCCGAAGGTCGACGGCGCGCTGCACCTGCACGAGCTGACCCGCGACCTCGACCTGTCCGCGTTCGTGCTGTTCTCCTCGGCCGCCGGGGTGTTCGGCAGCCCCGGCCAGAGCGCCTACGCCGCCGCGAACTCCTTCCTGGACGCGCTCGCCCACCACCGCCGCGCCGCGGGCCTGCCCGCGCAGTCACTGGCCTGGGGCACCTGGGACGTCGAGGAGGGCGTGGTCGGCGACCTCGACCGGGCGCAACGGGAACGGCTGCGCCGGTTCGGCGCTCCGTTGAGCCCCGCCGAGGCGCTGGACCTGTTCGACACCGCGGTGGCCGACGGCGCACCGCTGCTGGTGCCCGCCCGGCTGGCCCTGCCGAAGGGGCTCACCGCCGACGTGCCGCCGCTGCTGCGCGCCCTCGTCCGCGGCGCCGCTCCGGCCCAGCGCCGCCCGGTCGTGGCGCTCGACGGCCCCGCGCTGCGGGACGCCGTGTTCGGCCAGGTCGCCGAGGTCCTCGGCTACCCCGGCGCGGAGGCCGTCGTGGGCGACCGCGGGTTCCTGGAGCTGGGGCTGGACTCGTTGACCGCGGTCGAGCTGCGCAACGGGCTGAGCCGCGTCACCGGGCTGCGGCTCAAGGCGACGGTCGCGTTCGACGCGGGTACGCCGGACGAGCTGGTCCGCGAGCTCGCGCGGGTCACCCGCCCGGCGCCGGAGCCCCCGGCTCCCACCGCCAACCCGATGGACGCGCTCGACGGGCTGTTCCGGCACGCGCTGAGCCTCGGCCACCGCAAGGCCGGCCAGCGGCTGGTCCGCGAGGCGGCCCGGCTGCGGCCCATGGCCACCTCGCCCGACCAGTGGCCCGCCCCGCCGGAGCCGGTGAGCCTGGCCGACGGCCCGGAAGGCCCCGCGCTGGTGTGCTTCTCGTCCATCGTGGCCATCGCGGGCGCCCACCAGTTCGCCCGGTTCGCGGGCCAGTTCCGCGGCGTGCGGCCCTTCCTGGCGTTCGACGTCCCCGGCTTCGGCCCCGGTGAGCTGCTCGCCGCCGACGTCGACACCCTCGTCGGGGCGTACGCCGACTCGATCGCCGAGCGGGTCGGCGGGTCGTTCGTGCTGCTGGGCAGCTCGTCGGGCGGCTACCTCGCCCACGCCACCGCGACCGCGCTGGAGGCCCGCGGCGTCCGCCCGGCCGGCGTGGCGCTGCTGGACACCTACCTGATCGGCGACCCGACGATCATGAAGGACCGCGTCCAGGAGTACCTGATGGGCGGCATGTTCGACCGCGAGGACCAGTACGTGCGGATGGACGCCGACCGGCTCACCGCGATGGCCTGGTACGGCGGCATGTTCGAGGACTGGACGCCGGGGCCGTGCGCCGCGCCGCTGCTGCTGGTGCGGGCCTCCGAGCCGATCGACGGCATGACCGACGACCCGGAGTCCGACGACTGGCGGGCCAGCTGGGACACCGCGCAGACCGTCGTGGACGTCCCCGGCAACCACTTCACCCTCGCCGAGCAGCACCTGGAGCACTGCACCGCCGCGGTGGAGAAGTGGCTCCGAACCCTCGACCCGGTTCCGCCGGGTCACCGCGAAGACGTCGACAAGGAAGAGGCGACCGCATGACCGAGACCCCGTCCGCGCCCGATCTCGCCATCCGGCGGGGCTGCCCGTACGGCGAGCCCGACGGCAACGCCGAGCTCCGCGAGGAGGGACCGGTCACCCGCGTGCGCCTCGGGTCCGGGAAGGAGGCGTGGGCGGTGTGGACGCACGCGGCCGCCCGCGAGCTGCTGCTGTCGGACGCGTTCAGCGTGGACCGCAAGCAGCCCGACTTCCCGGCTCTCGTGCCCTACAACGCCGACGTCGGGTTCCGCGCCTCCATCGGCGAGATGGACGCCCCCGAGCACGGGGCCGCGCGCCGCGCCATCAACGGCGAGTTCACCCAGCGCCGCGTGGACACCATGCGGGCCGACATGCAGAAGGTCGTCGACGAGCTGATCGACGCCATGCTGGACGGTCCCAAGCCCGCGGACCTGGTGCCCGCGCTGGCGCTGCCGGTGCCGACCACGCTGATCTGCGACCTGCTCGGTGTGCCCGACGCCGACCGCGACACCTTCCGCGACCGGTCGTCCACGATGATCGACCTGTTCACCCCGCCGCAGGAGCGGATGGCCGCGATCGGCGCGCTGCTCGGCTACATCGACCAGCTCGTGACGGGCAAGGAGGAGAACCCCTCCGACGACCTGATCGGCCGCCGCGTCCTCAAGGCCCGCGAGGACGGCGACGGCACCGACCACCAGTCCCTGGTGGAGCTCGCGCTCACGTTGCTGGTGGCGGGGTTCGAGAGCACCGCCAACCAGATCTCGCTCAGCATCGCCGCCCTGCTCCAGCACCCCGACCAGCTGGAGCTGCTGCGGCGGGAGCCGGAGCGCTGGCCCGCCGCCGTCGAGGAGCTGCTGCGCTACTGCAGCATCCTCAACCCGGTGTCCTACCGCGTGGTCAAGGAGGACGTCACGATCGCGGGCGTGGCCATGAGCCGCGGCGAGGGCGTGGTGGCGCTGGGCACCGCGGTCAACCGCGACCCGGAGGTGTTCGCCGACCCCGACCGGCTCGACGTCACCCGCACCGACGGACGGCACCTATCGTTCGGCTACGGCGCGCACATGTGCATCGGCCAGCACATGGCCAGGACCGAGCTGCAGATCGTCTTCGAGACGCTCTTCCGCCGCGTGCCGGGGCTGCGCCTCGCGGTGCCCGCGGAGGAGCTGTCGTTCAAGGACGAGGCCGCCGCGTACGGCCTCAACTCGCTGCCCGTCACCTGGTGACCGCCGCCACCGCGCAGATATCCGGGCGCTACGGCGCCCCGCGAGACTCGAGCCCATCAGCGAACCGACAGGGGTAGCACATGGAATCCACCGGCGGTCCGGCCGCGATCAACGCGTTCATGGACACCGTCAGCCGGTTCAACGGTCCCAGCGAGTCCGCGGTGCTCGACGCCGAGGCCAGCGACGAGTTCAAGGGCCACTCCATCTGGCTCTACGACGTGGCCGCGATGATGGCCGCGCGCGGCGAGATCTGGAACTGGGGCATGGACGACCCGGTGCTGGCCAAGGAGATCGACGAGGTCCTCCCCGGCAGCCTGGACTTCTGCACCGACGGCGTGTCCGAGCAGCTCTACTTCCGCGCCCTGCGGGAGCTGCCGCTCGCGCTGGGCGACTACGCGGGCAAGACCGTGCTGGAGATCGGCAGCGGCGCCGGTGAGGGGCTGAACTTCCTGTCCCGCGCCGCGCCCGGTGGCCGGTTCCTCGGCGTCGAGCTGTCCCCGATGGCCGTGCGGCGGGCCAACGCCCTGCTGGCCCGCGGCGACGAGCTGCGCTACGTCCAGGGCGACGCCGAGTCGCTGCCGCTGGAGGACGCCTCGGCCGACGTCGTGATCAGCGTCGAGAGCTCGCACAACTACCCGCACCCGGACCGGTTCATCGCCGAGGTGGCCAGGGTGCTCAAGCCGGGCGGGTACTTCTCCTACCTCGACGGCTTCACCGAGCACCGCTACGACCAGACGACCCTGCTCAAGCGGGACGTGCCGGGGTTCGAGTGGCTGTCCGAAGTGGACATCTCCGAGCTCGTGCGCGCGGGCATCCGCAAGAGGATGGCTCCGGGCAGCCACTTCCGCCGGGTGTCCGAGGTGGGAACCAGCAAGCTCAAGCGGCACGTCGCCTTCCAGATGCAGGCGACCACCATGGGCAGCCCCTTCATCGGCATGGAGACCAGCCCGGCAGTGCGGGCCCTGCAGAAGATGGGCAAGTTGCCCTCGGCGTGGACGCTCCCGGTGGAGAGCTACGTCCACAGCGTCGCCCGCAGGCGCCCCGAGTAGCCGCGTCCGACCCGACCGAGGAGACGAACAGCCATGGATGCTCTCGCAGCGGCCGCGGTGCGCGGCGCAGACGCGGACGAGCTGCTCGGGCACGCGGTGCCCGAGCGGTACCGGGCCGCGCACATCCGAGCCGAGGACGCCGACATGTTCCAGGGCGTCGAGGACAAGGACGTCCGCAAGTCCATCCGGGTCGGCGACGTGCCGATGCCCGAGCTCGCGCCGGACGAGGTGCTGGTGGCGCTGATGGCCAGCTCCATCAACTACAACACCGTCTGGTCGGCCACCTTCGACCCGGTGCCGACGTTCGCGTTCCTCAAGCACTTCGGGCGCGAGGGCGGGTGGGCGCGGCGGCACGACCAGCCGTTCCACGTGCTCGGCTCGGACGCCTCCGGCGTCATCGTCCGCACGGGCGTCGGCGTGCGGCGCTGGCAGGTCGGCGACCGCGTGGTCGTGACCCCGGTGCACGTGGACGACCAGGAACCGGCCGTGCACGGCGACGGCATGATCGGCACGTCGCAGCGGGCGTGGGGGTACGAGACCAACTACGGCGGTCTCGGCCACTACGCGGTCGTGCGGGCCAGCCAGCTCGTGCCCAAGCCCGCGCACCTCACCTGGGAGGAGGCCGCCAGCACCCCGGTGTGCGCGGCCACCGCCTACCGGATGCTCATCAGCGAGCGCGGTGCCCGGATGAAGCTCGGCGACGTCGTGCTGGTCTGGGGCGCGGCGGGCGGTCTCGGCGTGTTCGGCGTGCAGATGGTCAAGCAGGCGGGCGGGATCGCGGTCGGCGTGGTCGGGTCCGGCGAGAAGGCGGACCTGGTCCGCAGGCTCGGCTGCGACGTGGTCATCGACCGCTCCGAGATCGGCATGGGCGACCCCGGCGACCCGCAGGCGGTGCTCAAGGCGGGCAAGCGGATCGGGTCGATCATCCGCAAGGAGACCGGCGACGACCCGCACATCGTGTTCGACCACGTCGGCCGCGCCACGTTCGGCATCTCGATGTTCGTCGCCCGCCGCGGCGGCGCGGTCGTCACGTGCGGTTCCAGCACCGGCTACCAGCACACCTACGACAACCGGTACCTGTGGATGAAGCTCAAGCGGCTCATCGGCAGCCACGGCGCGAACCTCCAGGAGCAGTGGGAGTCCAACCGCCTGTTCGACCTCGGGCAGGTGCTGCCGGTGCTGTCGGAGGTGCACCCGCTCGACAACGTCGGCGACGCGGCCCGGCTCGTGCAGGCCAACGGCCACGTCGGCAAGGTCGGGGTCCTCTGCCTCGCCCCGGAGGCCGGTCTCGGGGTGAGCGACCCGGCCAAGCGCGAGCGGCTGGCCGCGGTCCGGCCGCCCGTGCTGGAGACCAAGGTCCACCTGTGACGGCGGACGGCCTCGGCACCCGGTCGGGCGCCGAGGCCGTCCGCCCGATCGGGCGACCGTCCTACCGGGAGCCCCGGACGCCGCGGACCACGTGCTCGGCCAGCAGCAGCTCGCACATCTCGGTGCTGCCCTCGATGATCTCCATCAGCTTCGCGTCCCGGAAGGCCCGCGCCACCACGTGCCCGTCCTGGGCCCCCGCGGACGCCAGCACCTGCACCGCCGCGGCCGCGCCCTCGGCCGCCCGGCGCGCGCTCTCGTTCTTCGCCAGCAGCGTGGCGATCACCGACTCCGGCGACCCGCTGTCCCAGCACCGGCTGGCGTGCTCGCACAACCGGGTCGCCACCTGCTCGCCGGTGACCAGGGTCGCGAGGTGCCGGGCCACGAGCTGGTGCTCCGCCAGCGGTCGGCCGAACTGCTCGCGCGTCGCGGCGTGCCGCGCGGCGGCGTCCCGGCACGCGCGCAGGATGCCGACGCAGCCCCACGCCACCGACTTGCGCCCGTACGCCAGCGCCGAGGACACCAGCAGCCCGAGTCCGGCGCCCGCCCCGAGCACCGCCGACGCGGGTACGCGCACCGAGTCGAGGACCACGGCGGCGTGCCCGGCGGCGCGGCAGCCCAGCGGGTCCGCGACCCGCTCGATCCGCACGCCCGGCGTGCCCACGGGCACCACGACCACGGCGCCGCCGCCCTCGGTGTACCGGCCGAACACGACCAGCAGGTCCGCGTAGTGGGCGGCCGTGACCCACACCTTGTGCCCGTCGACCACGACCGAGTCGCCGTCGGGGCGCACGGTGGTGGACATCGACATCAGGTCGCTGCCCGCGTGCGGCTCGCTGAACCCGACCGCGGCCAGCTCGCCGCCGGTGAGCCTGCGCAGGTACTCGCCGCGTTGGGCCGGTCCGGCCAGCCGCTGCACGGTCCACGCCGCCATGCCCTGCGACGTCTGCACGCTGCGCAGCGAGCTGCACAGCGCGCCCGTGGCGGCGGTGAGCTCGCCGTTGTCCAGGCTCGTCCAACCGAGGCCGCCGTGCTCGACGGGCACCTCGGCGCACAGCAGGCCGTCGGCGCCGAGGCCGCGCAGCAGGTCCGGCGGCAGCAGCCCCGCCCTGTCCCACGCGCCCGCTCGGTCACCGACCAGCTCCGCCAGCTCGGCCGCCCGCTCGGCGGGGGATCCGGTCACCGCGGTCGTCACGCCCATGCCCTGCCCTCTTCGCCTTCCGTGGTCCGGGCGGCGCGAGGCCGCCGGGGGAGTGGTGAGCACCGCGTCCCGGTCACCAGCCGAAGCTGGGCGAGCCGATCAGCCGCCACCGGTTCTCCAGGTGGCCGCTGTGCGCCGAGCCGCGGTCGGTGGCCTGCGCGGGCACCTGCGGCCGGGCGTGCCGGGGTCCGCCGTCGGTGCGCAGGATGAGCCGCTGCACGTGGCGCAGCTCCTGGCCCGGCTCGCTGCCCAGCTGCTCGATGAGCAGGTTGCGGGTGTGCAGGAACGCGGCGAGCGCGTCGGACTGGCGGCCCGCGCCGTGCAGGGCGAGCATCAGCTGCGCGGTCAGGGTCTCCCGCAACGGGTGCGCCCGGACCAGGTGCGACAGCTGCGGCACCAGCCGCGCGTGCCTGCCCAGCTGCAGCTCCAGGTCGATCCACCACTCCAGGGTCTGCATCCGCAGCTCCAGCAGCGGCGGGACCTCCATGTCCTGCAACGTCGGCGACGGCACGTCGAGCAGGGGGGCGTCGCGCCACAGCGCCAGTGCCGACGACAGCGCGGTCGAGGCCTCGGCGTGCCTGCCCTCCGCGGCCAGCTCGCCCGCGCGGCCGTGCAGGTCGAAGAACGAGGCGAGGTCGCTCTCGCCGGGGCTCACGGTGATCATGTAGCCCGGCGCCTTGGTGACGATCCGCTCGGCGACCTGCGGGCCGAGCGTGCGGCGCAGGCGCATGACGTACGTGCGGATCGTGGGCACCGCGCTCGGCGGGAGCTTCTCGCCCCACAGGAACCACGCGATGCGGTCGATGGACACCACGCGGTTGTTGTAGAGCAGCAGTCCGGCGAGGATGATCCGCTGCTGGGCGGCCGGTATCGCAACCTCCACGTCGTCGACAACGGCCTGTGTTGGCCCGAATATCCCGAAACGGATTCGTGTCTCTCGTGGACGAAGCTCCCGTGCACGCCCCATAGAGCGGCCTCTCTCCCTGTTGTGCCTGTGCCGACTCGGTGAATGCGGTCCTATCGTGGAGTGTTGATACCACGGAGATCAATGGGCTTTGTGTGTACAGCGCACACTCGGGTGGTTCCCCTTTCGATTACCGTCTTGATTGGCTTGCTCTTCGCGGCAGCCCATGTGCTGACACGTTCGGTGGAACGTGGTGACGGAGAGCCCTGATCGCTAGGCCGATCGGGTGATGGTTCAGGGGGTCTAGCGTGAAAAATCACCTTCGGTATTGCTCACCCGGATGGTGTTAACCGTATAAATCGCCACTGGTAAGGTGAATTGCAGTGATGTAGGTCACGCAGCATTGGAACTTCGGTACCGGCAATGCGTGCCGGTGTTCGTCGCAACGCCTCTCCGCCTCATGGTCGACATAACCGGGAGTCGCGGGGTTGGTCAATGTTTGTTCATCCACAGTTGGGTGAGATGCGGGGAGTGCGTCGAGTGGTCCACATCGCACCACTCGCGACCATGTGCTAATGGACTTCCTCCTCGTGGTCGACCTTGTGCCTGGTCCACGGGGTGCGTCACTCGATCGGGCGTGGTGCTGGTGCGGTGCGGGAAGGTGTTCGGGTAGGGTGCCCGAAGGAATTCGGCAACCTTATTTACCTGGTTTCCGGTAAACGGGACGCCTCCGGTCGGACGACCGGGAATCGTGCTCCTGCCCGTTCGCCGTGATCGCCGGACCCGTTTCGTGCCCGTTTGCCGCGGTGCGGGAGTCAATTGACCGGACCGCGTGCGCCGCCGATTCGCGTTCGGCGCGGGAGCGCACCGATCGGTTCATCGCCGACCGGCGAAATGAAATCGGTTGCACGGGATCCGCGTGAGGATGTCGAGCGTGGAAGTCATCTGCACGTGCAGATCGGCGGGGAGAAGTGGGGTGAGCCGTTCGGGCGCCGGGAAATGCGGTCGACCGAACGGGTTTCCCCTTTTGCGCCGGTCCGGCCCGCGCTGTTCCCGAGTCGTCCGCCCCGGTCGGCGGAGTCGATTCCGCGGGGATCGGCGGACCCCGGCGGAATCGTCGCGTCAGGGCGTCGGCACCGGGGCCGGGTAATGGCGCACGTACCGGTCGAGCAACCGCTCCAGGTAGGCGTCGCCCCCGAGCGGCGCCAGGCCCGGCACCGCGGCGCGCAGCCGGGCCGTGGACACGGCGGTCCGCACGGGGGTGGCGTCCACGACCTCCTGCCGGGCGGGCAGGCCCATCCTGGCCCGCACGCCCTCGGCGATCGCGCCGACCGGGTAGGGCGTGCCCGAGGCGACGTTGACGACCTCGTCGCGCACGCCCGCCGCCAGCAGACCGTCCACTGCGGACACGACGTCGCGCACGTCAACCAGGTCGCGGAAGGTGTCCCGGTGCAGCCGGACGACCCCCGAGCGGACCTGCTCGACGAACGCGGGCAGCAGCTGGTGCGGGCGCTGGCCCGCACCGACCACGTGCGACAGCCGGAGCACCAGCCAGGGCACACCGGACTCGGCGACCCGCCGTTCCAGGGCGAGCTTGTGCCGTCCGTAGGGCGAGACCGGGTCGACCGGGTCGAGCTCGGTTGCGGGCACGTCGGTCGAGCCGTACATGGCGTGCGACGCGCTGGACAGCACGACCAGCCGGAGGTCCTCCTCGGCGCACCGGCGGACGACGTCGGCGAGCAGATCGTGCTCGCGGGTGAACTCGGCCGGGTCGGTCACGTGGGTGCTGGACACGCCCGCGGCCAGCACGACCGCGTCGGGGTGCCGCCCGGCGATCCCGGCCAGGTTGCCCGCGATGAACCCTCGTCCGACGATGCGCATCAACGGCCTCCGGACGTGGTGGTGGTGCGCGCGAGGGCGCGGATGGCGTCGACGAGCTCGGCGGTGCGGTGCGTGCCCGCCTGCCGCTGTGGTGGCGTCCCGGCCCGTGCGGCGCGGACCTCGTCCGCGAACGCCGCCGCCGACCGGGCGAACTGGTCGGCCGCGGGCAGCACCAGCTCCTCGGCGTGGTCCTGCTCGTCGATCCGCAGGACCGGCTGGTGCGTCGCGGGCGGTGTGAACGCCCGGTCGAGGGACAGCCGCCCGGTCGACCCCCACAATCGGTAGCCGCCCGCGTAGCTGTGCTGGAAGCCGAACTCGGCGGTGACGGCCACGCCCGCCGCGGAGACCAGGAGCGCGGTGCCCGCCACGTCCACGCCGGTGTCGGCGTCCACCCGCAGCACGGCGCCGACGGGCTCCAGGTCGTCGCCGAACAGCAGCTGCGCCGTCCTGATGGGGTAGACCCCGGCGTCCAGCAGCGCCCCGCCGCCGAGGTCCGGCCGGTACCGCACGTCGTCGGCGGGCAGCGGCGGGAAGCAGAACGAGCCGGTGAAGGAGCGCACCTCGCCGAGCCTGCCCGCCGCGCACAGGTCCCGCACGGTCGCGTGCGCGGGGTGGTGCAGGAACGTGAAGTTCTCCCGCAGCACCAGCCCGTTCGCCTCCGCCAGACCCAGCAGCCGCGCGGTGGCGGCGGCGTCGGTGGTCATCGGCTTCTCGGCCAGCACGTGCTTGCCCGCCAGCAGCGCCGCCGTCGTCCACTCGTGGTGCAGCGCGTTGGGCAGCGGCACGTACACCGCGTCCACGTCGGCGCGCCCGACCAGCGCCGCGTACCCCTCGACGGGCTCGCCGCCGAACCGGTCGGTGAACCGGGCGGCCTTGGCGCGGTCGCGGCTGGCGATCGCGGTGACGGTGACACCGGGCGTGCCGGCCAGCGCCGGGAGCATCCGCCGCCACGCCGTGGAGGCCGCGCCCAGCACCCCGACCCGCACGGGCTCGAGCGGTCCGGTGCCCATCAGCGGACCCCGTCCCGCGTCGCGACCGGGTCGGCCGCGGAGCCGCCGACCAGGCTGTGCAGGCACGCGATCAGGCTGCGCGCCTGGACGTTCACGTAGTGGCTGTGCCGCAGCAGGCCCACGACCTGGTCCGCGGTCATCCACCGGTAGCGCGACGGGCCGACGTCCTCGGAGACCTCGGACGGGTCGACCTCGACGATCACGTACCGGTTGACCGCCCGGTAGAACCGGCCGCCCTCCTCGGACAGCAGCGTGTCGAACCGGATCCGGTCGGGCGCCGCGTCGAGCACCTGGTCCAGGAACGGCGGCCGCGCCCGCGCGGGCAGGTGCTCGTAGGACTCCGGGGTGCACTGCACCGTGGGTGCCAGCTCGACGAAGTCCAGGTAGCCCGGCTCCACCCGCGCGTTGACCAGCAGGTGCAGCACACCGGTGAACCGGGCGGCGAGGAACGCCACGACGCCGAGCCCGTGCGGGGCGATGATCGGCTGGGACCAGGTGTCGATCTCCCGGTCGCCGCCCGCCACCGCGACCGCGCGGATGTCGAAGAACGCGCCCGTCTCGTGGGCGATCCGGTCGGCGCCGCGCGTCCAGCCGCGCACCTCGCGCAGCGGGATCGGGGTGGCCTCGACCTCCCGGCGCGACCGCAGGTCGGTCAGCCAGCTCAGGATCTCGCCGTTGGTGTGCACCGCGCCCCAGGCCGACCCGATCGACCGCACCAGCGCCGCCCGGAAGCCCTCGCCGTCGCAGCCCAGCGCCTCCAGCAGGTCGGGTCCGGAGAACGGCAGGCAGGACAGCACCGTGCGGGAGTTCATGTTCACCAGGTTGTCGAACGCCAGCAGCTCGTGCAGCTGCCCCAGCGTCAGCCACCGGAACCCGTCGCGCACCTCGACGTCCCCGGTCGCCTCGACGACGATGTTGCGGTTGCGCTTGCGGTAGAACCACGACCCCTGCTCGGACTGCAGCACGTCGGCGAGCACCGACTCCGGCCGCGCGGACAGGAACAGGTCGAGGTAGGGCACGGCCCGGCCGCGGTGCACCGCCGTGTAGTTGCTGCGGGTGGCCTGCACGGTCGGGGACAGCTGGAGCACGCCCGCGTTGCCGGGCTCCACCTTGGCCTGCATCAGGCAGTGCAGGACCCCGTCGAACTCCTTGACCAGGATGCCGAGCACGCCGGTCTCCGGCTGGTTGATGATCGGCTGCGACCAGCTCGCCACCGGGCCGTGGTCGGTGGTCACCGCCAGGCCCTGGACGCAGAAGAACTTCCCGCTGTCGTGCACCAGGTTCCCGGTGTCGCGGTCGAAGCCCCAGCCGACCAGGTCGGCGAAGTCGACCCCGGTGACGACGGTGGCCCGCGCCCTGGCCAGCCGGGCGGCGAACCACCGGTGGAACTCCGGTGTGGACGTCGCGGAGCCCTGGCGGGACAGCGTCGACCGGGCGATCCGCAGCGGCAGGCCGGAGACCTGGGTCCGCAGTGGACTGCCGGGGGTGATCGGGGACAGGGTCACGGGGCCTCCGGGTCTTGGTGGTCCGGTCGGCGTCAGCGCGCGGTCGCGGCGTAGGCCTCGATGACGTCCGCTGCCTCGCGCACGCCCCGGTCCCCGCGCACGGCGGTGGCCAGGGCGGCGGCCCGTGCGGCGACCGAGGGGTCGTCGACGGCCGCGCGGACGGCGGCGGCCAGCGCCCCGGCGGTGAGCCGGGAGTAGGCCACCGGCGGTGCCGCGACGCCGAGGGCGGCCATCCTGGCCGCCCAGACCGGCTGGTCGGCGTAGGTGGGCACGATGACCTGGGGGACGCCCGCGGACACGACGGCGGCGGTCGTCCCCTGGCCGCCGTGGTGCAGCACGGCGGCCGCCCTGGGCAGCAGCCAGGTGAAGTCGGCGCCCTCGGTGCGGATCGCGTCGACGTGGTCGGGCAGGCCGTCGACCGGGCCGCCCACGACCACGAGCCTGCGCCCGGTCTCGACGGCCGCGGCCACGCTCGCGTCGAGCAGCCGCCTGCCGCCCACCAGCCAGGCGCTGCCGAACGCGGCCACCAGGGGCGGCGGTCCGCCCTCGACGAAGTCGGTCAGCTCGGCGGGCTGGTCCCAGCGCACGTCGTCGGACCAGTACCCGGTCACGTGGCAGCGCGCGGGCCAGTCGGCGGGCGGCGCGAACACGTGCGGGCTGAACTGGTAGAGGATCGGCCGGAGCACCCCGTCGTCGCGGAACGGCGATCGCAGGCCGAGCGGCGGCACGCCCGCCGCGGTCCGGCCCGCGTTGACCTCAGGCCGGTACAGCAGCCACTCCAGCGCGCCGGTCGCCCGGTGGGTGAGCCGGTTGTAGCCGCCGCCCAGCGGGAGCGCGGGCATGCCGAGCGCGGGCCAGGCGGCGGTGCCGGTGATGGGCCAGGACGCGACCGAGCACCACGGCACCGTGGGCTTGGTCAGCGCGCCGATCCTGGTCAGGGTGGTGTTGACGATCATGTCCGCGCCCTCGGCGGCGGCCACCATCTCGTCGGTCAGCGCCTGCCGGTCCGCCCGGCTCGGCCGGGGCGCCGCGGCGGCCATCCGGTACAGCGACGGGCCCTTGAGCAGCGCGGCGCGCACCTTGGGGTCGGTCAGCACGGAGGTGGCGTGGTCGGTGCCGATCGTGTCCAGCGCCTGGAACCCGATCCCGGCCTGCTCGGCCATGCCCTTGAAGTCCGCACCGCTGACCAGGACCGCCTCGTGGCCGCGCTCGCGCAGCTCGGCACCCAGCACGACGAAGGGCTGCACGTCGCCGCGGGAACCGATGGTCAGCAGGACGACGCGCATGGTGCTCCTCGTGTCGGCGGCACCGTCGAGCGGGCGACCAGGGACGACCGTGGTGGACGGTCGCCACGCTAGGTCGCCGTCGTAGCGTCCCGATATCGCCGCCGCGCGAGGCCGGACCCGCTGGTGGGCGGGGGTGTCACCGGGCGGCGCGGAACACCGGCAGGTAGCGCCAGAACAGCAGCCTGCGCACCCGGCGGCCGGGCAGCAGCACCGCCGACTCCCGGCGGATCACGGGCAGGGGAGTGGTCGGCGGCCGCACCGGTGCCCGCACCGACGGCTCGGGTGGTGGGCGGAGCCGGTCCGCCGCGGCGGTGGCGAGCCGGGCGGCGGCGTTGACGGGGACGGCCGCCAGGCTCCACGCCCAGTCGACCGGGGTCCGCTCGGGGTAGCAGCCCAGGACCACCAGGACCCCGCCGGGCGCGAGGGAGCGGCGCAGCGCGGTGACGGTGGCGAACGGCATGTGGTGGATGCTCGCCAGGCAGGACACGAAGTCGTAGTGGCCGCGGGGGAGGTCGACCTCGGTGACGTCCGCGAGGGTGAACCGCGGGTTCTCCGACCCACGGGCCCGCGCGATCACCGCCTCGTCCGGGTCGATCGCGTCGACCGCCAGGCCGAGGTCCGCGAGCCGCCGGGCGAACCGGCCGGTCCCGCAGCCGACGTCCAGCGCCGTCCGGGCGCCGGGCGGCACGTGCCGGAGCAGCAGCCGGTGGTAGTGGTCGTTGTGGTCGAACGGCACGGGCTCAGGCGGCCGCGCCGAGCACGCGGCCGACGAGCCAGGTGATGTCGTCGGCGGTGCGCGCCGGGCTGTCGGACGGCTGCATCACGTGGCTGAGCACCGCGCGCACGACGACGTCGATCGTCACGGCCAGCCGGTGGTCCTCCAGCGGCAGCTCGAACGCCGCGAGCCGGTGGCCGAGCACGGCCTTCGCGGCGGACAGCAGGGAACCGGCGTGCGTGGTGAGCAGCGGCAGCAGGTCGGTGTCCGCGTCGTGCGTCGCGGACACGATGGCCCGCAGCAGCACGTTGTCCCTGGCCAGGTCGAGCACGCCCCGGACCGCGCCGCGGACCGACTCCGCGAGGTCGCCCGCGTGCTCGTCGAAGGCCCGCTCCACCACGGCGAGGAACCGGCCCAGCTCGTCGTGGACCATGGCCTCGGCCAGCGCCTGCTTGGACCCGATCTCGTTGTAGACCGTCTGCCTGCTCACGCCGACCGCCACGGCCAGCCTGGCCATGGTGACCGTCGACCAGCCCTCCCGCGCCGTCTGCTCGATCGCGGCGGCGATGATCCGCGCCCGGTGCGCGCCGCCGGTGCCCTGCGCGGCCGTGGCTGGCTCCGTCATGGCGCCATCCTAGGCGGATGCCTCCCGCGTCGGCTCCCGTGTGGACACGACGAAGTCGGTCTTGTCCCGCACGCCGCAGTCCGGGCAGCACCACGAGTCCGACACGGCGGACCACGGCGTGCCCGCGGGGAAGCCCTCGCGCGGGTCGCCGACCCGCTCGTCGTAGACGTAGCCGCAGCCGGGGCACCGCCCGCCGACCGCGGTGACCGGGGCGGCCGCCACGACGGGCGGGTCGTCCGCCGTCGGGCGCGGGGCCGTCACGGGCACCGGGTACCTCGCCAGCACGGCCTCCCGGCGGCGCGGCTCGACGTTCGCCAGGCTCATGTCCCCGCCGAAGTGCGCCAGCACCCTGGGGTCCATGACCCGGCGCCACAGCGGCGGCACCAGCGCCAGCAGGATCATCCCGGCGTACCCGGTCGGCAGCGCGGGCGACTCCTCGAAGTCGCGCAGCGACTGGTAGCGGCGGGTCGGGTTCGCGTGGTGGTCGCTGTGCCGCTGCAGGTGGTAGAGCAGCACGTTCGTGGCGACGTTGTTCGAGTTCCAGCTGTGCCGCGGCGCCACCCGCTCGTAGCGCCTGCGACCGGGCGCGCCGACCACCCGGCGCGCCATGCCGTAGTGCTCCATGTAGTTGACGACCTCCAGCAGCGAGAAGCCGACGACCGCCTGGACCAGGAGGTAGGGCAGGATCCCGACGCCCAGCCACGCCACCATCGCGCCCCACAGCACCACCGACATCAGCCACGCGTTGAGGACGTCGTTGCCGATCCGGAACGGGTGCCTGCCGCGCCGCGCGTACCGCTTGCGCTCCAACCGCCACGCGCTGACCAGCGACCCGGCCACAGTGCGCGGCCAGAACCGGTAGAAGCTCTCGCCGACCCTGCTGCTGGCCGGGTCCTCCGGCGTGGCCACCCGCACGTGGTGGCCGCGGTTGTGCTCGATGTAGAAGTGGCCGTAGCAGCTCTGCGCGAGCGCGATCTTGGACAGCCACCGCTCGTGGCTCTCCTTCTTGTGCCCCAGCTCGTGCGCGGTGTTGATGCCGATGCCGCCCACGCACCCGATGGTGACCGCGAGCCCGATCCTGTCCACAGTGGACAGGTCGCCGCGCGCGATCGTCCAGAACGCCACGGCGAGGCCCGCGTACTGGATCGGCAGGAACAGGAACGTGATCCAGCGGTAGTACCGGTCGTTCTCCAGCGCCTCGATCACGTCGTCCGGCGGGTTCGAGCGGTCCAGGCCGGTCAGCAGGTCGACCGCGGGCACCACCAGGAGCACGACGACCGGCCCCAGCCAGAACCACGCGCCCCACCCCGTCCACGCGTGCAGCCCGAGCGCCGCGAACGCCAGCGACGGCACCACCAGCCCGATCAGCCACAGGTACCGCTTCCGGTCCCGCCACCCCTGCGTGGAACCCGCTGTGACCGTGCCGGTGTCGTCTCCCGCCATGTCGACCTCCCGCGTCCGCCGT
Organism: Umezawaea tangerina; assembly: GCF_003002815.1. Taxonomy (GTDB): domain Bacteria; phylum Actinomycetota; class Actinomycetes; order Mycobacteriales; family Pseudonocardiaceae; genus Umezawaea; species Umezawaea tangerina. The sequence continues at coordinate 160,351 of NZ_PVTF01000021.1, forward strand.
TGTACAAGACGGTAGCTTTTGTAAAGCGGGTTGGACAAGGGGGAGGTTTTTGTCAACCTCCTGCGGGGTGGTCGGGGGTCCTACTCGGCCTCGGGCGTGCCGAGGACGTCGGCCCGGAAGCCCGCCTCGGCGGCCAGGTCGACGAGGTCGGGGCCCTGGGCGGCGGGGAGCAGGACGAGCGGGTAGCAGTCCGACTCGATGTCGAGGACGGCGAGCGCGGTGCCCGCCTCGTGCAGGCCGTCGCCCGCGAGCTCGAGGAAGTCGTAGGTGGGGACCCCGGTGTCGGCGCCGTCCAGCCACGCCCACGCGGGCGCGTCCGGAGCGGAGCCCAGCGCCCGCAGCCGGGCGACGACCTCCTCCGGCTCCTCCTTCCAGTCGACCTCGGCCAGCAGGCCGTGGTCGGTGAGCGCGTCGACCAGCGCGATCCACGCCAGGTTCGGGACCGGCTCGTCGACGCCGCGGTCGTCGAGCCGGTCCGCGTGCGCCCGCAGGTGGCCGTCGGGGTCGTCGTGCGCGCTCGTCACCCTCTCCGCCACGTCCGGGATGCCGGGGGCGAGCAGTGCGGCGAGGGCGGCCAGCGAGTCTCGGGCGGTCGACGCCATGGGGTTCTCCTGCTCGGTGGGAGCTAGTGTCCCGAGTTGTTAATTCGTGTGCAGTAGCGTGCGATGGAGTCGAGGATCTGGTCGGCGGTCTTGGTCCATACATAGGGCCGTGGCTCGT
>NZ_PVTF01000022.1 GCF_003002815.1 Umezawaea tangerina
CAGGAAGTCCGGCCGCACACCCCACGACTCCACCAACCGGTACAACGCCACCTCCACCGCGAACAACGCGGGCTGGGTGAACTCCGTCCGGTTCAACAGGTCCTGGTCGGCCAGCGCCTCGGACAGCCGCGGGTCCAGGTGCGCGCACACGGCGTCGAACGCCTCGGCGTACACCGGGAAAGCGCCGTACAGCTCCTGACCCATCGCGATCCGCTGGCTGCCCTGACCGGTGAACAGCACCGCCGTGCGGCCGGTGACGGCCTCCCCGACGACCAGTCCGGGCGCGCCGGAACCACCGGCGAGGGCCTGGAGTCCCGCGAGCAGGTCCTCACGGCCGTCGGCGACGACCACCGCGCGGTGCTCCAGGTTGGCCCGCGTGGTGGCGGCCGAGAACGCGAGGTCGGTGAGGTCGATCCCCTGCTCCACCAGCGGGAGCAGGTTCGCCGCCTGGGCCCGCAGCGCCTCTTCGCTCTTGCCCGACAGCACCACCGGCACAACAGGGAGTTCGTGCCGCTCTTGGGTGATCCCACCGACAACCTGGGAAGACGAAGAACTTCCGAAGGCGCTGTTCGCGCCTTCGGGCGCCTGCTCCAGGATCGCGTGCGCGTTCGTTCCGCTGTAACCGAAGGACGAGACGCCCATGCGGCGCGGGTGGCCGGTCTCGGGCCACGGCTGCGTCTCGGTGACCAGCTTGGCCGCGCCCGAGCTCCAGTCGATCTGCTTCGAGGGCGCGTCCACGTGCAGCGTCTTCGGCACGATGCCGTGCTGCAGCGAGAGGACGGTCTTGATGATGGCGGCGACACCGGCGGCGGCCTGCGTGTGGCCGATGTTCGACTTCACCGAACCGAGCAGCAGCGGCGTGGCGCGCTCAGGTCCGTAGGCGGCGATCAGGGCCTGCGCCTCGATCGGGTCGCCCAGCTTCGTGCCGGTGCCGTGCGCCTCGATGGCGTCCACGTCCATCGGCGACAGACCGGCGTTGGCGAGCGCCTTGCGGATGACCTTCTGCTGCGACGGGCCGTTCGGCGCGGTCAGGCCGTTCGAGGCGCCGTCCTGGTTCACCGCGGAGCCGCGGACGACCGCGAGCACCTGGTGGCCGTTGCGGCGCGCGTCGGACAGCCGCTCGACGAGCACGAGGCCGACGCCGTCGCCCCAGACCGTGCCGTCCGCGCCGTCGGCGAAGGACTTGCAGCGGGAGTCCCAGGACAGGCCGCGGGCGCGGCTGAAGTCGATGAACGCGCCGGGCGTGGCCATGACGGTCGCGCCACCGGCCAGCGCCAGGTCGCACTCGCCGTTGCGCAGCGCCTGGACGGCCAGGTGCAGGGTCACCAGCGAGCCGGAGCACGCGGTGTCGACGGTGACGGCGGGGCCTTCGAGACCGAACGTGTAGGAGACCCGGCCGGAGATCATGCTGGCCGCGGTACCGGTGCCGATGTGGCCTTCCATGCCGTCGGCGTCGCCCTCGATGAGGACGGTGAAGTAGTCCTGGCCGTTGGTGGAGGTGAACACACCGGTGCGGCTGCCCCGCAGCGACTGGGGGTCGATGCCCGCGCGCTCGAAGGTGCGCCACGCGGTCTCCAGCAGCAGGCGCTGCTGCGGGTCCATCGTGATCGCCTCGCGCGGCGAGATGCCGAAGAAGCCGGGGTCGAACTCGGCGGCGCCGTCGACGAAGCCGCCCTCCATGACATAGGAGGTGCCCTCGTTGTCGGGGTCGGGGTGGTACAGGTTCTCCAGGTCCCAACCGCGGTCGGCCGGGAACGGGACGATGGCGTCGCGGCCCTCGACGATGAAATCCCAGAGCTGCTCGGGTGAGCCGATTCCCCCCGCGAATCGGCAGTCCATCGCCACGATCGCGATGGGCTCCTGCCCTTTCTCCTCCACCTCCTGCAAACGGTGGCGTGTGTTGTGCAGGTCCGCAGTCACCCGCTTGAGGTAATCACGAAGCTTCTGCTCGTTGGACATTCAACGCCACCTCTTCACAGAAACCAGCACGTCCCGGCACTTCCGACAGACCACTGATTCGAAAACTAACGAGGGGCCGTCAGGGATGACACCCCTGACGGCCCCCTAGGCGCCCCCTACGCATTCACCCCGAGAACAAGGGGAAATACGCGACCCTTATCGGGTGTGAACGCATTCCTCTAGACGCCGAACTCCTTGTCGATGAAGTCGAAGATCTCGTCGTCATCGGCGGTGTTGAGCTGGTCGGCGACGCTCTGGACGCCTCCCGCGGGCGCGTAGCGGGCCAGCAGCGCCTGGAGCCTGGCGACCACCGCGGTGCGCGCCTCGGAGTCCAGGTCGGTGCGTGCCGCGGCGCTCTCCAGGAGTCCCAGCTCGTCCAGGACGGGCTCGGGTGCCCGCTCGTCGAGCTCCAGCCGGTCGCGCAGGAAGTCGACCAGCGCGGCGGACGTCGGGTAGTCGAAGATGAGCGTCGCGGGCAGCGCCAGACCGGTCGCCGCGCCGAGCGTGTTGCGCAGCTCGACCGCGGACAGCGAGTCGAACCCGAGCTCGCTGAACGCCCGGTTCGGCTGGACCGCGTCGATCCCGCTGTGGCCCAGCACCGCGGCCACCCGTGCCCGCACCACGTCGAGCAGCAGCCGGTCCCGTTCCATCGGGGTCAGCGCGGCCAGGCGGCCCACCAGCTCCGACTGCTCGGGCTCGGCGGGGGCCGGTGCCATCGCCTCGCGCACCTCCGGCAGGTCGGCCAGCAGCGGGCTGGGCCTGGCCGCGGTGAACACCGCCGCGAACAGCTCCCAGTCCACGTCGGCCAGCGTGACCGTCGTGTCGCGCTGCGCCAACGACTCGCGCAGCGCGGCGACCGCCCGTGCGGCGGGCATCGCGGTCACGCCCCGGCGGCGCAGCTGCTCCGCCGCGTCGCCGTCGGCCATGCCGCCGTCGGCCCACGGGCCCCAGGCGACCGACAGCGCCGCCAGCCCCCGTGCCCGGCGCGACTCGGCCAGGCCGTCCAGCGCGGCGTTCGCCGTGGAGTAGGCGGACTGGCCGCCGCTGCCCCACGTGCCCGCGATGGAGGAGAACAGCACGAACGCGTCCAGCTCGCGGTCGCCGAGCAGCTCGTCGAGGTGCCGGGCGCCCGCGACCTTCGCCGCGAGGACCGCGTCGAACTCCGCGAGGCCGTGCTCCTCGATCGGCTGGAACAGCTCGGCACCGGCCGCGTGCACCACCGACGTCGGCGGGTACTCGGCCAGCAGCGCCCGCACCGCGGCGCGGTCGGCGACGTCGCAGGCCACCACGGTGACCCGCGCGCCGAGGGCTTCCAGCTCGGCGGTCAGCTCGGCCGCGCCCGGCGCGTCCTGGCCGCGGCGCGAGGTGAGCACCAGGTGCTCGACGCCCACACCGGCCAGCCAGCGGGCCACGTGCCCGCCGAGCGCGCCGGTGCCGCCGGTGACCAGGACCGTGCCGCGCGGCGTCCACTCGGTCGCGCCGTCGGTCGCCGGTGCGTGCACGAGCCGTCGGCCGAACACGCCGTTCTCGCGGACGGCCACCTGGTCCTCGGTGCCCGCCAGCACGGCGGTGACCCCGTCCAGGACGTGGTCGTCCACAGTGGACGGGACGTCGACCAGGCCACCCCAGCGGTGGGGGTGCTCCAGCGCCACGACCCGGCCGAGGCCCCAGAGCCCGGCCTGCACCGGGTCCACGTCCTCGGTCGCGGTCGCCACGCCGCCGCGGGTCAGGCACCACAGCGGCGCGTCGACCACGGCGTCGCCGAGAGCCTGCACCAGGACCACGGTCGACAGGGCGTCACCCACCAGGGACAGCACCCCGTCCACCTCGCCCGCGGTGACGAGCACCTCGGCCAGCAGCTCGCGGTCGGTCGACGCGTCGACCGGCACGACCTCGAGGCCGCGGGCGGTGAGCCCGGCCAGCAGCGCGGCGTCGTGGCCGCCCTCGGGGGCGACGACGAGCCAGCGTCCGGACGCGGTCGCCGGGCCGGTAGTGACCGGCTCCCAGCGGACCCGGTAGCGCCAGCCGTCCACTGTGGACCGGTCACGCCGGGAGCGCCGCCACGACGACAGCGCGGGCAGCACCTCGCTGAGCGGGCGGTCGCCGTCGAGGTCCAGGGCCGCGCTGAACGACTCCAGGTCCCCGCGTTCGACGGCCTCCCAGAAGCGGGCGTCCACCTCGTCGACGGCGATCGCCGCCGGGTCGCCCGCCAGCCAGAACCTCTCGTGCTGGAACGCGTACGTCGGCAGGTCGACCCGCTGGGCGCCGCTGCCCGCGAAGTAGGCGGCCCAGTCGACCGGCACCCCGCGCTCGTGCGCCTTGCCCAGCGCCTGGAGCAGGGTGGCGACCTCGGGGCGGTCCTTGCGCTGCCCGGCGACCAGCTCGGCGTCGGTCGCGGTCTCCGCGCCCATCGCGGTGAGCACGCCGTCCGGACCCAGCTCCAGGAACGTCGACACGCCCTCGGACTCCAGCGTCCGCACCGCGTCGGCGAACCGGACGGCCTCGCGGACGTGCCGCACCCAGTACTCGGGCGAGCACAGCTCCTCGGTGGTGGCGAGCTTCCCGGTCGACGTCGACACGATGGGGATCCTGGGCGCGGCGAAGGCCATGCCCTTGGCCGCCACCAGGAACTCGTCGAGCATGTCGTCCATCAGCGGCGAGTGGAACGCGTGCGACACGGCCAGCCGCTTGGACTTCCGGTCGGGGAAGTGCCTCAACACCCGCTCGACCTCGTCCTCGGCACCGGAGATGACGACGGAGGTCGGCCCGTTGACCGCCGCGATGGAAACCAGGGATTTCGCCAGATCGTCGGCTCCGCCGACGGCGAGGTGCGGCAACACCTCGTCCTCGGTGGCCTGCAACGCGACCATCGCACCACCGGCGGGCAGGGCCTGCATGAGCCGACCGCGAGCGCCGACCAGGACCGCCGCGTCCTCCAGCGTCAGCACGCCGGAGACGTGGGCGGCGGCCAGCTCGCCGATCGAGTGCCCCGCCAGGAAGTCCGGGCGGACGCCCCACGACTCGACGAGCCGGAACAGCGCGACCTCGAACGCGAACAGCGCGGGCTGGGCGAACTCCGTGCGGTCCAGCACCTCCTGGTCGTCCAGCCGGACGTCCAGCAGCGCGGCGACCTCGTCGAACGCCTTGGCGAACACCGGGAACGCCGCGTGCAGCTCGCGGCCCATCCCGACCCGCTGGCTGCCCTGACCGGTGAACAGCACGGCCAGCCTGCCGCCGGACACCGCCGACGACGGCTCCAGCGCGGCCAGCTCCCGCCGCAGCTCCTCCTGGTCCGCGGCCAGCAGCACCGCGCGGTGCTCCATCCGGGCCCGCGTGGTGGCCAGCGAGAAGCCGAGGTCCGCGAGGTCGGTCGGCGGCAGCGCGGCGAGCTGGTCGGCCTGCGCCCGCAGCGCCTCCGGCGTCCGGGCCGACAGCACGACCGGCACCAGCGGCAACGGGGTCCGCTCGACGACCGGCAGGTCCGCTTCGGGGGCCTGCTCGATGATCGTGTGCGCGTTCGTCCCGCTGATGCCGAACGACGACACCGCGGCCCGCCGCGGCCGGTCCACCTCGGGCCACGCGCGCTGCTCGGTGAGCAGCTCCACGGCCCCGGAGGCCCAGTCCACGTGCGGTGTCGGCTCGCTCACGTGCAGCGTCTTCGGCGCCGTCCCGTGCCGCAGCGCCATCACCATCTTGATCACACCGCCGACACCCGCCGCCGCCTGGGCGTGGCCGATGTTCGACTTGAGCGAGCCCAGCAGCAGCGGGGTCTCGCGGTCCTGCCCGTAGGTGGCGAGCAGCGCCTGCACCTCGATCGGGTCGCCCAGCGGGGTTCCCGTGCCGTGGCCCTCGACCACGTCGACGTCCGAAGTGGACAGTCCGGCGTTGGCCAGCGCCTGGCGGATCACCCGCTGCTGCGACGGGCCGTTCGGGGCGGTCAGCGTGCTGGACGCGCCGTCCTGGTTGATCGCGCTGCCCTTGACGACGGCGAGCACCTGGTGCCCGTTGCGCCGCGCGTCGGACAGCCGCTCGACCAGCAGCACGCCCACGCCCTCCGACCAGCCCGTGCCGTCCGCACCGGCGGAGTAGGCCTTCGACCGGCCGTCGGCGGACAGGCCGCGCTGGCGGGAGAAGTCGACGAACGTGTCGGGCGTGGCCATCACGGTCACACCGCCTGCCAGCGCGAGGTCGCACTCACCGCTGCGCAGGGCCTGCACGGCCCAGTGCAGCGCCACGAGCGAGGACGAGCAGGCCGTGTCGACCGTGACCGCCGGGCCTTCCAGGCCGAACGTGTAGGACACGCGGCCGGAAACGACGCTGCCGGAGGTGCCGGTGCCGAGGTAGCCCTCGACCTCGTCCGGGATGGCCGACAGGTTCGTCGCGTAGTCGTGGTACATCAGGCCCGCGAACACACCGGTCCTGGTGCCGCGCACCTTCGCCGGGTCGATGCCCGCCCGCTCGAACGCCTCCCACGACGTCTCCAGCAGCAGTCGTTGCTGCGGGTCCATCGCCAGCGCCTCGCGGGGCGAGATCCCGAAGAACGCCGGGTCGAAGTCGCCGGCCTCGTGCAGGAAGCCGCCTTCACGGGTGTAGGTCTTGCCGATGGCGTCGGGGTTCGGGTCGTACAGGCCGTCGAGGTCCCAGCCACGACCGGTCGGGAAGCCGGTGACCGCGTCGCGGCCCTCGGCCACGAGCTGCCACAGGTCCTCCGGCGAGCTGACCCCGCCGGGGAACCGGCAGGCCATCGCGACGATCGCGATCGGGTCGCCGTCGGCGACCTTCACGGAGGCGACCGCGTCGACCACCTCGTCCTCGTCGACCAGCTGGGTGCGCAGGTGCGTCGCCAGGGCGATCGACGTCGGGTAGTCGAACACCACGGTCGCGGGCAGCCGCAGGCCGGTCGCGGAGCCGAGCGCGTTGCGCAGCTCCACGGCGGACAGCGAGTCCAGCCCCATCTCGACCAGGCCGCGGCCCGGTTCGACGACACCGGAGTCCCGGTAGCCCAGGACGGCGGCGACCCGGCCGCGCACCAAGTCCAGCAGCAGCCGGTCCTGCTCCTCGGTCGGCAGGCCGAGCAGCCTGCGCGACCACGACGCCGACTCGGCCGAGGCCTTGGCGGCGTTGCGGCGCTTGGGAGTGCGGACCAGACCGCGCAGCAGCGCGGGCACGTCGGCGCTCGTGCGCAGCACGGCCGTGTCGAGCTTCATCGGCAGCACCAGGGCCGTGTCGGCGCGCAGCGCGGCGTCGAACAGCGCGAGGCCGTCGGCGACGGGCAGCACCGGCATGCCCGCCCGCGCCATCCGGGCGAGGTCGGCGGGCGAGAGCCCCGCTCCCATCCCGGTGCTCTGCTCCCACACGCCCCAGGCCAGCGACACCGCGGTCTGGCCGTTGGCCCGCCGGTGGGCGGCGAGGCCGTCCAGGAAGGTGTTGGCGGCGGCGTAGTTCGCCTGGCCGGGCGCGCCGAGCACACCGGAGGCCGAGGAGAACAGCGCGAACAGCTCCAGGTCGCCGGTGAGCTCGTGCAGGTGCCGTGCCGCGTCGGCCTTCGGGGCCAGCACGGTGTCGAAGCGCCGCGCGTCAAGGGATTCGAACACCCCGTCGTCCAGCACACCCGCGGTGTGCACGACGCCGGTCAGGTCGTCGATGCCCGCCAGCACGGCGGCAAGCGCTTCGCGGTCTGACACGTCGCAGGCGACGACGTCGACGTGGGCGTCCAGCTCGGCGACCAGCTCGGCCGCGCCGGGCGCGTCCGGGCCCCGCCGCGAGGTGAGGACCAGGTGCCGGACGCCGTACTCGGCCACCAGGTGCCGGGCCAGCTCCGCGCCCAGACCACCGGTGCCGCCGGTGACCAGCACCGTGCCGTCGAGGGTCTTCCCGGCCCCCAAGGCGAGCGGCACCAGCCGCGGCACGAACACCGTGCCGCCGCGGACCGCCATCTCGGGCTCGACCGCTCCGACCACGCCCGCGAGCGCGGGCTCGTCGATGTCCAGCAGCACGATCCGGTCCGGGTGCTCCGACTGCGCCGAGCGCACCAGGCCGGACACGGCTGCCTGCGTCGGGTCGACGTCCTCGCCGGACACCGACACCGCGCCGGACGTGACGACGAGCAGGCTGTCCCGCTCGCCCGCCAGGAACTCCTGGAGGTCGGCCAGCACACCGGCCACGACGTCGTGCAGGTCGCCGGTCGGCACGACCAGCACCTGGGCGTCCGGGTCGGGCGCCACGTCGTCGGCGGGCGCGGGCGTCCACTCGACGCCGTACAACGGGTCCGCGGCCTTGCGGTCGATCCGGTCGGCACTGATCTCGCGCAGCACCAACGAGTCGATCCGGACCACCGGCGACCCGGTGCCGTCCGCGGCCGAGACCGACACCGCGCCGCTGCGACCGGTCGGCGAGATCCTGGCCCGCAGTACCGAGGCGCCCGCGGCGAACAGGCTCACGCCGCCCCAGGAGAACGGCAGCGCGCCGGGCCCGGTCTGGCCGATCCCGATCGCGTGCAGCACGGAGTCCAGCAGCGCCGGGTGCACGCCGAACCCGGCGGCGTGGCGCTGTTCGGACTCGGGCAGGGCGACCTCGGTGTACACGTCTTCACCGTCGCGCCACGCGGCCGTCAGGCCCTGGAACACCGGCCCGTAGGCCAGTCCGCCTTGGGCCAGCTCGGTGTAGAGGTCGGTCACGTCCAGCGCGGTCGCACCGGTCGGAGGCCAGGTCGACAGGTCGAAGTCCGGTGTCCCGGCCTCGTCGGTGACGAAACCGGTGACGTGGGTCGTCCAGCGCACGTCCTCGCCGTCCGGTCGGGAGAGCACGGTGACGGCGCGACGGCCGTCCTCGTCCTCGCCGACCGCCACGTGCAGGCTGACGCCGCCGCGCTCGGGCAGGACGAGGGGTTCCTGGAGCAGCAGCTCCTCCAGGTGGCCGCAGCCGACCTCGTCACCCGCGCGGACGACCAGCTCGACCAGCGCGGTCCCCGGCACCACGACGGCACCGGCCACGACGTGGTCGCCGAGCCAGCCGTGCGTGGTCACCGAGAGCCTTGCGGTGGCGAGGACTCCGCCGTCGGGCATCGGCAGCACCGCGCCCAGCAACGGGTGTCCGGCCGAGTCCAGGCCAGCCGACGACACGTCGCCGACCGAGCCTGAGCCCTCCATCCAGAAGCGCTCGCGCTGGAACGCGTAGGTCGGCAGGTCGACCCGCCGCGCACCGGACCCGGCGAAGTAGGCCGCCCAGTCGACCGGCACGCCGCGGCTGTGCGCCGCGCCGACGGCCTGGACCAGGGTGGTGACCTCGTCGCGGTCCTTGCGCTGCCCGGCGATCAGCACCGCGTCCACGGCGCTCTCGGCGCCCATCGCGGTCAGCACACCGTCCGGGCCCAGCTCCAGGAACGTCGTGACGCCCTTGGCCTCCAGACCCGTCACGGCATCGGCGAAGCGGACCGTGCCGCGGACGTGCCGCACCCAGTACTCCGGGTCGGTCACGTCGCCCAGCAGTGGGATCTTGGGCTCGTGGAACGCCAACGTCGAGACCACCGCGCGGAACTCGTCCAGCATCGGCTCCATCAACGGCGAGTGGAACGCGTGCGACACGCTGAGCCGCTTGGACTTCCGATCGGCGAAGTGCGCGACCACCCGGTCCACGGCGTCCTCGTCACCGGCGACGACGACCGACGACGGCCCGTTGATCGCCGCGATGGACACCAGGTCCGTCAGGAGCGGCGTGACCTCGTCCTCGGTCACCTGCAACGCGACCATCGCGCCACCCGCGGGCAATGCCTGCATCAGGCGGGCACGGGCGTTGACCAGCGTCGCCGCGTCTTCCAGCGACAGCACGCCGGAGACGTGCGCGGCCGCGATCTCGCCGATCGAGTGCCCCGCCAGGAAGTCCGGCCGCACACCCCACGACTCGACAAGTCGATACAGCGCCACCTCCAACGCGAACAACGCGGGCTGGGTGAACTCGGTACGGTCCAACGTCTCCTGGTCGTCGATCCGGACGTCCACCAGTGCCGCGACCTCGTCGAACGCCTTCGCGAACACCGGGAACGCCGCGTGCAGCTCGCGACCCATCCCGGCCCGCTGACTGCCCTGACCGGTGAACAGGAACGCGAGCCGTCCCTCGGTGGCGGCCGTGGACTCGCCCGCGACAACGGCTTCCAGGCCGTGCCGCAGGTCGTCCGCGGAGGTCAAAGCGAGCACCGCCCGGTGCTCCAGCCGCGCCCGGCCGGTGGCCAGGGAGAAGCCGAGGTCGGTCAGGTCGGCCGTGGTGTCGAGCAGCGCGGAGGCCTGCGCCCGCAACGCCTCCGGGGTCTTGCCGGACAGCACCACCGGGACGACCGGCGGCTCGACCCGTTCCACGACCGGCGCCTCGACGACCGGGGCCTGCTCCAGGATCGCGTGGGCGTTCGTGCCGCTGAAGCCGAACGACGACACACCCACCCGGCGGACCCGGCCGGTCTCCGGCCACGGCACCGACTCGGTGACGAGGTCGACCATCCCGGCGGACCACTCGACCTCGTGCGTCGGCTCGTCCACGTGCAGCGTCTTCGGCACGACCCCGTGCCGCATCGCCATGACCGACTTGATCACCGCGGCGACACCGGCGGCGGCCTGCGTGTGCCCGATGTTCGACTTGACCGAGCCCAGCAGCAACGGGGTGGTCCGGTCCTGGCCGTAGGTGGCCAGCAGCGCCTGCGCCTCGATCGGGTCACCCAAAGCCGTTCCGGTGCCGTGCGCCTCCACGACGTCGACGTCCGAAGAGGACAGTCCGGCACCGGCGAGCGCCTTGCGGATCACGCGTTGCTGCGACGGCCCGTTCGGAGCGGTCAACCCGTTGGACGCGCCGTCCTGGTTGATCGCACTCCCCCGCACCACCGCGAGCACCTCGTGCCCGTTGCGCTGCGCGTCGGACAACCGCTCCACGAGCAGCATGCCGACACCCTCACCCCACGCCGTACCGTCCGCACCCGCCGCGAACGCCTTGCAACGACCATCGACCGCGAGACCGCGCTGCCGGGAGAAGTCCACGAACGCCGCGGGCGTCGACATGATCGTCACACCGCCCGCCAGCGCCAGCGAGCACTCACCGGAGCGCAGTGCCTGGACCGCCAGGTGCAGTGCCACCAGCGAAGAGGAGCACGCGGTGTCGACCGTGACGGCCGGGCCCTCCAGCCCGAAGGTGTAGGAGACGCGGCCGGACACCACGCTCGCCGCGTTGCCGGTGCCGACGTGGCCTTCGAGGCCGTCGGGGATCCGGGGCAGCAGGTCCAGGTAGTCCTGGCCGTTGGTACCGGCGAACACGCCGACCTGGCCGCCGCGCACGGACGTCGGGTCGATGCCCGCGCGTTCGAAGGCCTCCCACGAGGTCTCCAGCAGCAGTCGTTGCTGCGGGTCCATCGCGGTCGCCTCGCGCGGCGAGATCCCGAAGAACGCCGGGTCGAACTCGCTGACGCGGTCGACGAAAGCGCCCTCGACGACGTAGGACGTGCCCTCGTGGTCGGGGTCCGGGTCGTAGATGTTCGCCAGGTCCCAGCCGCGGTCGGTCGGGAACCCGGTCATCGCGTCCCGGCCCTGCTCCAGCAGCTCCCACAGCTGTTCCGGCGACGCCACGCCACCGGGGAGGCGGCAGGCCATCGCCACGATCGCGATCGGCTCGTCGACCCGGCCCGCGACCCCGGCCGTGGCCAGGGCTTCCGGCCTGGTGCCGACCAGCTCGGCCCGCAGGTGCTCGGCCAGCACGGCCGGGGTCGGGTAGTCGAACACCAGCGTCGCGGGCAGCTTCAGCCCGGTCGCGGTGCCGATCGCGCCGCGGAACTCCACGGCGGTCAGCGAGTCGAAGCCCAGCTCCTTGAACGCCAGCCCCGACTCCACGACCGCGTCGCCACCGAGGACGGCCACGACCTGGTCGCGGACCAGCTCCAGCAGCACGTGCCGCTGCTCGGCCTCCGACAGCCCGGTCAGCCGGGCCACCACACCCGAGTCGCCCACCGGCGCGGACGACAGCGCCTGCCGCACCTGCGGGAGGTCGGCCAGCAGCGGGCTCGGCCGCACGGACGTGAACAGCGGCGCGAACCGCTCCCAGTCGACGTCGGCCACGGTCAGCACCCCGACGTCCGAACCGACGGCCCGGCGCAATGCCGTCAGCGCGCGCTCCGGTGCCATCGGGCGGATCCCCTGTGCCCGCAGGTGTTCCTCGGCATCACCCTCGGTGGCCATGCCGCCGTCGGCCCAGGCACCCCAGGCGATCGACGTGGCGGCGAGACCGCGGGAGCGCCGCGAGTCGGCGAGCCCGTCGAGGTAGGCGTTGGCCGCGGCGTAGGCCGCCTGCCCGCCCGCGCCCCAGGTGCCCGCGATGGAGGAGAACAGCACGAACGCGTCGACGTCACCGACCAGTTCGTCCAGGTTCTTCGCGCCCGCGACCTTGGCCGCCAGCACACCCTCGAACTCGGCCAGGTCCTGCTCCGCCAACGGCGAGAAGGCCTCGATGCCCGCGGCGTGTACGACGGCGTCCGGCGGGTACTCGTCCAGCAATGCCTTCAGCGCGTCCCGGTCGGCCACGTCGCACGCGGCCACCACCACGGGGATCCCCAGCTCCAACAGCTCTTGGGCACCTGGCGCGTCCAGGCCACGACGGGACGTCAGCACCAGCTGCTCGGCACCGGCCTCGGCCAGCCAGCGGGCCACCCGACCGCCCAGGGCGCCCGTGCCACCGGTCACCAGGACCGTGCCGCGAGGCGTCCAGTCCGTCGTGCCACCTCGGGTCGGCACCAGCCGTCGACCGAAGACGCCGGACGGTCGGACGGCGACCTGGTCCTCAGTGCCCGCCAGCACGGCGACCAGTCGGTCCAACGCCTGCGCGTCCAGTTCCGGGAGGTCGACCAGACCGCCCCAGCGGGCGGAGTGCTCCAGCGCGACGACCCGACCGAGACCCCAGAGCTGCGCGAGTTCGGGCGTCACCACGACGTCGTCCCGGCCGGTCGTCACCGCGCCGCGGGTCGCGAACCACAGCGGGGCGTCGACGTTCCGCACCAGGTCCACGGCGGCGAGCACGTCGGTGACCAGCGAAAGGACACCGTCGAACTCCCCCACCGGCACTGCGGTCGGCTCGGCCACCACGACGTCCAGGCCGCGCGCGGTCAGTCCGTCGACCAGCGCGGACTCGTCGTCCGGCGACACCACCAGCCAGCGACCGGTCGCCCGGCCCGTCGGGGTGACGGGCTGCCACTCGACCCGGTACGTCCAGGCCGAACCGGCACGCCGTTCCACCAGTTCGGGCAGCGCGTCCACAGCCGCCGCCAGATCGCCGTTGTCGACGATGGACCAGAACTCGGCCTCGTCGACCACGGGCGCGACCTGCGAGCTGAGCCAGAACCACTCGTGCTGGAAGGCGTACGTCGGCAGTGCGGTCTTGCGCGCGCCGGAGCCAGCGAAGTACGCGGTCCAGTCGACGGCCTGGCCGCGCACGTGCAGCGCGCCCAGCGCCCGCAGCAGCGAGGTGACCTCTGAGCGGTCCTTGCGCAGCGCCGACACCAGCTCGGCCTCGCGCACGGAGTCCTGGCCCATCGCGGTGAGCACACCGTCGGGGCCCAGCTCCAGGAACGTCGTGACGCCCTTGTCCTCCAACGTGGTCACCGCGTCCGCGAAGCGCACCGCGTCGCGGACGTGCCGCACCCAGTACTCGGGGTCGGTGACCTCGCCGAGCAGCGGGATCTTCGGCTGGTGGAACGTCAGCGTCGACACGACCGCGCGGAACTCGTCCAGCATCGGGTCCATCAGCGGCGAGTGGAAAGCATGCGACACGGCCAGGCGCTTGGACTTGCGGTCGGCGAACTCCGCGACCACCTGGGCGACGGCGTCCTCCGCACCCGCGACGACCACGGACGTCGGCCCGTTGACCGCGGCGATCGACACGAGGTCGGTCAGGTGCGGCGCGACCTCGTCCTCGGTCGCCTGCAACGCGACCATCGCGCCACCGGCGGGCAGTGCCTGCATCAACCGGCCACGCTCGCCCACGAGCGTGGTCGCGTCTTCGAGGGAGAGCACCCCGGCCACGTGGGCCGCGGCGATCTCACCGATGGAGTGCCCGGCCAGGAAGTCCGGTCGCACGCCCCAGGACTCGACCAGGCGGTAGAGCGCCACTTCGAGGGCGAACAGCGAGGGCTGCGCGAACTCCGTCCGCTCCAGGGACTCGTCCAGCCGGACGTCCACCAGTGCCGCCACGGCGTCGAACGCCTCGGCGAACACCGGGAACGCCTGGTAGAGCTCACGTCCCATCCCGATGCGCTGCGAACCCTGTCCGGTGAACAAGACCGCGAGCCGCCCGCCCACGACCGAGCCCGACGTGAGCGCTTCGAGGCCCTGCCGCAGCTCGGTGTGGTCGGTGGCGACCACGACAGCGCGGTGGTCGAGGGAGGTCCGCGTGGTCACCGACGAGAAGCCGAGGTCGGCCAGCTCGACGGACGGGTCCAGCGCCGCCAGCAGCCGGTCGGCCTGACCGCGCACGGCGGCGGCCGTCTTGCCGGACAGCACCACGGGAACGGCGGGCAGCGGCTTGCGTACCTGGCCGGTCCCGACAAGCGGTGCAGGCGCCTGCTCGATGATCGTGTGCGCGTTGGTGCCGCCGATGCCGAACGCGGACACCGCGGCCCGGCGCGGACGCCCGGTCTCGGGCCACGCGGTGGCCTCGGTCAGCAGCGCGACGGACCCGGAGGCCCAGTCGACGTGCGGTGACGGCTCGTCGGCGTGCAGCGTCCTCGGCGCGATGCCGCGGCGGATCGCCTCCACCATCTTGATCACACCACCGACACCGGCGGCGGCCTGCGTGTGGCCGACGTTGGACTTCAGCGCGCCCAGCAGCACCGGGCGTTCGCGGTCCTGGCCGTAGGTCGCGAGCACCGCCTGCGCCTCGATGGGGTCGCCCAGCTTCGTGCCGGTGCCGTGCGCCTCGATGACGTCGATGTCCGAAGTGGACAGTCCGGCGTTGGCCAGCGCCTGGCGGATCACCCGCTGCTGCGACGGACCGTTCGGCGCGGTCAGCGTGCTCGACGCGCCGTCCTGGTTCACCGCGGAGCCGCGGACGACCGCGAGCACCTCGTGGCCGTTGCGCTGCGCGTCGGACAGCCGCTCGACGAGCACCATGCCGACGCCCTCGGCCCAGCCGACGCCGTCCGCCGAGGCGGAGAAGGCCTTCGACCGGCCGTCGGCGGACAGGCCGCGCTGGCGGGAGAAGTCGACGAACGTCTCGGGGGTCGCCATGACGGTGACACCACCGGCCAACGCCAGCGAGCACTCACCGGACCGCAGCGCCTGCACCGCCAGGTGCAGTGCCACCAACGACGACGAACACGCCGTGTCGACCGTGACGGCCGGACCTTCCAGCCCGAACGTGTAGGACACCCGACCGGACAGCACGCTGCCGGAGATGCCGGTACCGACGTAACCGCTGACCTCCTCGGGGATCGCGGTCAGACCGGTGGCGTAGTCGTGGTACATCAGACCGGCGAACACCCCGGTCCTGCTGCCGCGCAACGACGCCACGTCGATGCCCGCCCGTTCCACGGCCTCCCAGGACGTCTCCAGCAGCAGCCGCTGCTGCGGGTCCATCGCCAGCGCCTCGCGCTGCGAGATGCCGAACAGCGCGGGGTCGAACCGGCCCGCGTCGTGCAGGAAGCCGCCGGAGCGGGTGTAGGTCTTGCCGACCGCGTCGGGGTCCGGGTCGTACAGGCCTTCCACGTCCCAGCCGCGGTTGGTCGGGAACCAGGAGATGGCGTCGGTGCCGGAGTCGACCAGCCGCCACAGGTCCTCGGGCGAGGCGACCCCGCCGGGGTAGCGGCAGGCCATGCCGACGATCGCGATCGGCTCGTCGGTGCCGATCGAGGCCGCGGTGAACTCCTCGGTGGATTCCTCGTCACCCACAAGTTCGGTACGCAGGTGCGCGCCGAGCGCGGTGGCCGTCGGGTAGTCGAAGACCAGGGTGGCGGGCAGTCGGAGGCCGGTGGCCGCGCTGACCGCGTTGCGCAGTTCCACCGCGGACAGCGAGTCCAGGCCGAGCTCGACCAAGCCGCGCGCGGGGTTGATGTCGTCGGCCGAGCCGAAGCCCAGCACGGTCGCGACCTGCGCCCGCACCAGGTCGACGAGCAGCCGTTCCTGGTCGGTGCTCGGCAGTCCGGCGAGCTTGGCCACCCAGGGTGCCGCCGCGGCACCGGAAGCACCGGCGGCGATCCGCCGACGCGGCATCGGGACCAGGCCGCGCAGCGCGTGCTGGACGTGGCCGGTGGCGCGCAGGGCGGCGAGGTCGAGCTTCGCGGGCACCACGACGGGCTCGCCGACGAGCAGGGCGCGGTCGAACAGCGCCATGCCCTCGTCGATGCCCAGCGCGGGCATGCCGGAACGGGCGATCCGGGCCAGGTCGGCGTCGGAGAGCCCCGCGCCCATGCCGGAGTGCTGGTCCCACAGGCCCCAGGCCAGCGACACCGCGGGCAGGCCGAGCGAGTGCCGGTGCACGGCGAGCGCGTCGAGCGCGGTGTTGGCGGCGCCGTAGTTCGCCTGCCCCGGCGACCCGAGCACACCCGAGGTCGAGGAGAACAGGGCGAACAGCGCCAGGTCGCCGGTGAGGTCGTGCAGGTGCCACGCGGCGTCGACCTTGGGCGCGAACACCGCGTCGAGGCGTTGGGGCGTCAGGGACTCCAGGACGCCGTCGTCCAGCACACCGGCGGTGTGCACGACGCCGGTCAGCGGGTGGGCGGGATCGACGGAGGCCAACACAGCGGCCAGTGCGTCGCGGTCGGCCACATCACAGGCCACCACGTCCACCCGCGCGTCCAGCTCGGCCACCAGCTCGGCGGCGCCGGGCGCGGCCGGACCGCGGCGGGAGGTGAGCAGCAGGTGCCGCACGCCGTGCACGGCCACCAGGTGGCGGGCCAGCGCCGCGCCGAGACCACCGGTGCCGCCGGTGATCAGCACGGTGCCGTCGGGGTCGAGCGCGACCGGCTCGGCGTCCGCGGTGGCCCGCGCCAGGCGCGGCACGAGCGCCACGCCGTCGCGCAGGGCGACCTCGGGCTCGCCGGTCGCCAGGACCTGCGACAGGGCCGCGTGGATCTCGGCGCACGACTCCGCGTACACCAGCACGATCCGGTCCGGGTGCTCGGCCTGCGCCGACCGCACCAGGCCGGGGACACCGGCCTGGCCGGGGGTCTCCCCCGTCACCAGCACCAGCGTGCCGTCGCCGGTGGCGAGGAACGACTGGATCTCCACCAGCACGTGGCCGGTCACCTCGCGCGTCGTGCCGTCCGGCACGACCAGCACGGTGACGTCGTCCACAGAGGACTCTCCCGCGTTCGGGGCGGGGACCCAGTCGACGCGGAACAGCGAGTCGCCGCCGGTCGTGGCGAACCGCTCGCCGGAGATCGGCCGCAGCGCCAGGGACTCGACGTGCGCGACCGGGCTGCCCGCGCCGTCCGCGACGCGCACGGACACCGCGTCGCCGTGGCCGGACGGGGAGATCCGGGCTCGCACGACGGAGGCACCGGCGGCGAAGAGGCTGACGCCGTTCCAGGAGAACGGGAGCGCGGCGGACTGCGCGCCGCCGACGCCGATGCCGTGCAGCACCGAGTCCAGCAGGGCGGGGTGCACGCCGAACCCGGTGGCGGCCTTGTGCTCCGCCTCGGGCAGCGCGGCCTCCACGAGCACGTCGTCGCCGTCGCGCCAGGCGGCCCTGAGGCCCTGGAACACCGGCCCGTAGGCGAGTCCGGCGCGGGCCAGGTCCTCGTACACCGAGCCGAGGTCGACCTCGGCGCCCGCGGGCGGCCAGGTCGTGAGGTCGAAGTCGGGTGCCTGCAGCACTTCCGCGAGCACACCGACCGCGTGCGTCGTCCACTCGCCGCCGTCCGGCTGCGCCGACAACGTGATGGCGCGCCGACCGGAGGTGTCGGCGGGGTCGAGCACGATGTGCACGTTGACCGCACCGCCCTCGGGCAGGATCAGCGGGGCCTGGAGGAGCAGTTCCTCCACGTGCCCGGAGCCGACCTCGTCACCGGTGCGGATGGCCAGCTCGACCAGCGCGGTGCCGGGCACGACGACCGCGCCCGCCACGACGTGGTCGGCCAGCCAGCGGTGGGTGGCCGCGGCCAGCCGGGTCGTGCCGAGCACACCGCCGTCGGGGGTGCGCAGCACCGCGGCGAGCAGCGGGTGGTCGGCCGAGCCGAGGCCCGCCGACGTGACGTCACCGGCGACACCGTCGCTCTCCAGCCAGAACCGCTCGCGCTGGAACCGGTAGGTCGGCAGGTCGACCCGCTGGGCACCGGACCCGGCGAAGAACGCCGCCCAGTCCACCGGCACGCCGCGGCTGTGCGCAGCACCGACCGCCGTGACCAGGTTCTTGGCCTCGTCCCGGTCCTTGCGCAGGCCGGCGATCAGCACCGCGTCGGTGGCACTGTCGGCGCCCATCGCGGTGAGCACACCGTCGGGGCCCAGCTCCAGGAACGTCCGCACGCCCTGCGCTTCCAGGGTCGTGACGGCGTCGGCGAAGCGGACCGTGCCGCGGACGTGCCGCACCCAGTACTCCGGGTCCGTGACCTCGCCCAGCAGCGGGATCTTGGGCTCGTGGAACGCCAGCGTCGACACCACCGCTCGGAACTCGTCCAGCATCGGCTCCATCAGCGGCGAGTGGAACGCATGCGAGACGCTGAGCCGCTTGGACTTCCGATCGGCGAAGTGCGCGACGACCCGGTCCACCGCGGCCTCGTCACCGGCGACGACGACCGACGTCGGCCCGTTGACCGCGGCGAGCGACACGGTGTCGTCGAGCAGTGGGAGGACTTCGTCCTCACCTGCCTGCAACGCGACCATCGCGCCACCGGCGGGCAGTGCCTGCATCAGGCGGGCACGGGCGTTGACCAGCGTCGCCGCGTCTTCCAGCGACAGCACCCCGGCCACGTGGGCCGCGGCGATCTCGCCGATCGAGTGCCCCGCCAGGAAGTCCGGCCGCACACCCCACGACTCGACAAGTCGATACAGCGCCACCTCCAACGCGAACAACGCAGGCTGGGTGAACTCCGTGCGGTCCAACGTCTCCTGGTCGTCGATCCGCACATCCACCAAGGCCGCGACCTCGTCGAACGCCTTCGCGAACACCGGGAACGCCGCGTGCAGCCCACGGCCCATGCCCGCGCGCTGCGAGCCCTGACCGGTGAACAGGAACGCCAGCCGTCCGGCCGACGCCTCGGTCGACTCGGCCGTGGCCAGGGCTTCCAGGCCCCGGCGCAGCTCGTCGTGGTCCGAGACCGCGAGCACGGCCCGGTGTGCCAGGCGCGACCGGCCGGTGGCCAGCGAGAAGCCCAGGTCGTGCAGGTCGGCGTCGGTCTCCAGCAGCGCGAGGGCCTGCGCTCGCAACGCCTCCGGGGTCTTGCCCGAGAGCACCACCGGCACGACCGGCGGCGCGACCCGCTCACCCGCGGACACCACGACCGGGGCCTGCTCCAGGATGGCGTGCGCGTTGGTGCCGCTGAAGCCGAACGACGACACACCCACCCGGCGCACCCGCCCGGTCTCCGGCCACGCGACGGCCTCGGTGACCAGGTCGACCGACCCGGCCGCCCACTCGACCTCGTGCGACGGCTCGTCCACGTGCAGCGTCTTGGGCACGATCCCGTGCCGCATCGCCATGACCGACTTGATCACCGCGGCGACACCGGCGGCGGCCTGCGTGTGCCCGATGTTGGACTTCAGGGATCCCAGCAGCAGCGGCCGTTCGCGGTCCTGGCCGTAGGTCGCCAGCAGGGCCTGGGCCTCGATCGGGTCGCCCAGCGCGGTGCCGGTGCCGTGCGCCTCGACCACGTCGACGTCCGAAGTGGACAGACCGGCGTTGGCCAGCGCCTTGCGGATCACGCGTTGCTGCGACGGACCGTTGGGGGCGGTGAGACCGTTGGACGCGCCGTCCTGGTTGATCGCGCTGCCGCGGACCACGGCAAGGACCTCGTGGCCGTTGCGCTGCGCGTCGGACAACCGCTCGACGAGCAGCATGCCGACACCCTCGCCCCACGCCGTGCCATCCGCACCCGCCGCGAACGCCTTGCAGCGTCCGTCGGCGGCAAGACCGCGCTGGCGGGAGAAGTCGATGAACGCGATCGGCGTGGACATGACGGTCACACCACCAGCCAGCGCCAGTGAACACTCACCGGCCCTCAGCGCCTGCACAGCGAGGTGCAGTGCCACCAACGACGACGAGCACGCCGTGTCGACGGTGACGGCCGGGCCTTCCAGCCCGAACGTGTAGGAGATGCGGCCGGAGAACACGCTGGCCGCGTTGCCCGTCCCGACGTGGCCTTCGAGCCCGGTCGGGATGCCCGGCACCAGGTCGAGGTAGTCCTGGCCGTTGGTGCCCGCGAACACGCCGACCTGGCTGCCCCGCAGGGAGTCCGGGTCGATGCCCGCGCGTTCGAAGGCCTCCCACGAGGTCTCCAGCAGCAGTCGTTGCTGCGGGTCCATCGCCAACGCCTCGCGGGGGCTGATCCCGAAGAACGCCGGGTCGAACCTGCTGACGTCGTCCAGGAAAGCGCCCTGGAGCACGTAGGACTTGCCCTCGTGGTCGGGGTCCGGGTCGTAGAGGTTCTCCAGGTCCCAGCCGCGGTCGGTCGGGAAGCCACCGATGGTGTCGACACCGCCCGCGACGAGGTCCCACAGCTGTTCGGGTGACGCGACGCCGCCGGGGAAGCGGCAGGCCATCGCGACGATCGCGATCGGCTCGTCGGCGCGCAGCGCGATGTCGTGCGCCGCCAACGCCTCCGGGCGCGAGCCGACCAGCTCGCCGCGCAGGTGCTCGGCGAGCACGAGCGGCGTCGGGTAGTCGAAGATCAGCGTCGCGGGCAGCCGCAGGCCGGTGACCTTCGCGATCGAGCCGCGCAGCTCCACGGCGGTCAGCGAGTCGAAACCCAGCTCCTTGAACGCCCGCGTCGGCTCCACCGCGTCCACGGACGCGTGCCCGAGCACGGTGGCGACCTGCGAGCGCACCAGCTCCAGCACCTCGTGGCGCTGCTCGGCCTCGCCCAGCGGGGTCAGCTTCGCCACCAGCGCCGAGGCGCCGGCGGCCGGGGTCTGCGCAAGGGCTTGGCGGACCGGCGGGAGGTCGCGCAGCAGCGGGCTCGGCCGCGCCGAGGTGAACAGCGGCGCGAACCGCCCCCACTCCACGTCGGCGACGGTGACCAGGCCCTCGTCGAGCCCAACCGCCTGGCGCAGCGCGAACACGGCCAGCTCCGGCGCCATCAGCCGGACACCGCGCAGCCTCAGGTGTTCCTCGACCTCGTCCTCGGCGGCCATGCCGCCACCGGCCCAGGCACCCCAGGCCACCGACAGCGCGGTCAGCCCGCGGGCGCGACGGGACTCGGCGAGACCGTCCAGGTAGGCGTTGGCGGCGGCGTAGGAGGTCTGGCCGCCGCTGCCCCACGTGCTGGCGATCGAGGAGTACAGCACGAACGCGTCCAGCTCGCGGTCGCCCAGCAGCTCGTCCAGGTTCGCCGCGCCGGTGACCTTGGCGGCGAGCACCCGGCGGAAGTCGGCCATGTCGTGCTCGGCGAGCGGCGTCAGCGCCTCGATGCCCGCGGTGTGCACGACGGCGTCCGGCGGGTAGGCCTCCAGCAGCGCCGCGAGCGCCTCGCGGTCGGCGACGTCGCACGCCTCCACGGAGACGCGGGCGCCCAGCCCGGTCAGCTCGGCCACCAGCTCGACCGCGCCGGGAGCGTCCATGCCCCGGCGCGAGGTCAGCACCAGGTGCTCGGCACCGGCACCGGCCAGCCAGCGCGACACCTGCCCGCCCAGCGCGCCGGTACCGCCGGTGACCAGCACCGTGCCGCGCGGCGACCACTCGGTCCCGACCCCGGCCGGGGCCTGGGTGAGCCGACGGCCGACCACGCGGGACGCGCGGATCGCGACCTGGTCCTCGCCACCGGCGAGCACCTTCACCAGCCGGTCCAGCGCCTTGTCGTCCAGCTCCGGCGGCAGGTCGACGAGACCGCCCCACCGGTCGGGGTGCTCCAACGCGGCCGTGCGGCCGAAGCCCCAGACCGCGGTCCGCTCCGGCACCACGACGGCGTCGTCGGGTCCCGTCGACACCGCGGCGCTGGTGGCGCACCAGAGGCGGGCGTCGATCCCCGCGTCACCCAGTGCCTGCACCAGGACGGCGGTCTCGACGACGTCGTCGGACACCGACAGCACGCCGTCCAGCGCGCCGACGGTGACCAGCTCGGCGGCCAGCGCGACCCGGTCGGTCGACGCGTCGACCCGCACCAGGTCGAGGCCGCGGGCCGCCAGCCCGTCGACCAGCTCGGTGGCGGCGGGGCCGACCAGCAGCCAGCGGCCGGTCGCGCGGGTCCCGGACTCCGACACCCGCTGCCACTCGACCCGGTAGCGCCAGTTGTCCACAGTGGACGAGCCGCGGCGGGCCCTGCGCCACTTGGCCAGCACCGGCAGGGCCGAGGCGAAGGCCTCCGAGTCCGCCAGCGACAGCGAGGAGCTCAGCGCGGTCAGGTCCTGGCTCTCGACGGCGGCCCAGAACTCGGCCTCGTCGCCGTCGACCACCGGCACGTCGTCGCCGGTCAGCCAGAACCGCTCGCGCTGGAACGCGTACGTCGGCAGGTCGACCCGCCGCGCACCCGTCCCCGCGAAGAACACCGACCAGTCGACCGGCACACCGCGGGTGTGCGCGGCACCGATCGCCTCGACCAGCTGCCGCGTCTCCACCCGGTCCCGGCGCAGCGCCGAGATCAGCTCGGCGTCCACGACGCTGTCCGCGCCCATCGCGGTCAGCACGCCGTCGGGGCCCAGCTCCACGAACGTCCGCACGCCCTGGGTCTCCAGCGTGCGCACCGCGTCGGCGAACCGGACGGTCTCGCGCACGTGCCGCACCCAGTACTCCGGGTCGGTCATCGGCAGCTCGGTGCCCACGGTCGACACGATCGGGATGCGCGACTCGTCGAACTCCAGCGTCGCGACCACCGCGCGGAACTCGTCGAGCATCGGCTCCATGAGGGGCGAGTGGAACGCGTGCGACACGGTGAGCCGCTTGGACTTGCGGTCCGGGAACTCCGCCACGACCAGCTCGACGGAGTCCTCGTCGCCCGCGACCACGACCGAGCTCGGCCCGTTGACCGCGGCGATGGACACCGTGTCGTCCAGCAGGGGCAGAACCTCGTCCTCCGAGGCCTGCAAGGCCACCATCGCGCCACCGGAGGGCAGTGCCTGCATCAGCCTGCCGCGCGCCCGGACGAGCTTCGCGGCGTCGGCCAACGACAGCAGGCCGGAGACGTGGGCCGCGGCGATCTCGCCGATCGAGTGCCCCGCCAGGAAGTCCGGCCGGACACCCCAGGACTCGACCAGCCGGTAGAGCGCCACTTCCAGCGCGAACAGCGCGGGTTGGGTGAACTCGGTGCGGTCGAGCACGTCGGGGTCGTCACCGAAGACCACGTCCCGCAGCGGCACGTCGAGCGCGTCGCAGACGTCGTCGAACGAGTCCGCGAACACCGGGAACGTCCCGTAGAGGTCGCGGCCCATGCCGAGCCGCTGCGAGCCCTGCCCGGTGAACAGGAACGCGAGCCGACCGACCGTCGCGGGCGTGGACTCGGCGTAGGCCAAGGCCTCCAGACCCCGGTGCAGGTCCTCCTGGTCGGACACGGCGAGCACCGCGCGGTGCTCCAGCAGTGCCCGGCCGGTGGTGAGCGTGTACCCGAGGTCGGCCGCGTCCGCCAGGTCGGCCTCCAGCAGCGCGGTCGCCTGCGCCCGCAGGGCTTCCGGCGACTTCGCCGAGAGCACCACCGGCACCACGACCGGCGTGGTCCGCGGCCGCGCGGGCTCCTCGACGACCGGGGCCTGCTCCAGGATCGCGTGCGCGTTGGTGCCGCTGAAGCCGAACGACGACACGCCGACGCGACGCGGCCGGTCGGTCTCCGGCCAGGACACCCGCTCGGTGACCAGGTCGATCGCCCCCGCCGACCAGTCGACCTGCGGCGAGGGCGCGTCGACGTGCAGCGTCCTGGGCACCACGCCGTGCCGCATCGCCATGACCATCTTGATCACGGCGGCGACACCGGCCGCGGCCTGCGTGTGGCCGATGTTGGTCTTGACCGACCCGAGCAGCAGCGGGTGCTCCCGGCCCTGGCCGTAGGTCGCGAGCAGCGCCTGGGCCTCGATCGGGTCACCCAGAGCCGTTCCGGTGCCGTGCGCCTCGACCACGTCGACGTCCGAAGAGGACAGTCCGGCGTTGGCCAGCGCCTTGCGGATCACGCGTTGCTGCGACGGCCCGTTCGGAGCGGTGAGACCGTTGGACGCGCCGTCCTGGTTGATCGCGGAACCCCGCACCACGGCGAGGACCTGGTGGCCGTTGCGCTGGGCGTCGGACAGCCGCTCCACCAGGAGCATGCCGACACCCTCGCCCCACGCCGTGCCGTCGGCACCCGCGGCGAACGCCTTGCAGCGCCCGTCGGGGGCGAGACCGCGCTGACGGGAGAAGTCCACGAACGCGGCGGGGGTCGACATGATCGTCACACCGCCGGCCAGCGCCAGCGAGCACTCACCCGACCTCAGCGCCTGCACCGCCAGGTGCAGGGCCACCAACGACGACGAGCACGCCGTGTCGACCGTGACCGCGGGGCCCTCGAAGCCGAACGTGTAGGAGATGCGGCCGGACGCGACGCTCGCCGCGTTGCCGGTGCCGAAGTAGCCCTCCAGCTCGGCGGGCAGCGACCGCAGCTGCGTGCCGTAGTCCTGGCCGTTGCTGCCCGCGAACACGCCGACCGGACCGCCCCGCAGGGAGTCCGGGTCGATGCCCGCGCGTTCGAACACCTCCCACGAGGTCTCCAGCAGCAACCGCTGCTGCGGGTCCATCGCCAGCGCCTCGCGGGGCGAGATCCCGAAGAACGCCGGGTCGAACTCCCCAGCCTCGTAGAGGAACGCGCCTTCACGGGCGTAGGACTTGCCCGCCGCGTCGGGGTCGGCGTCGTAGAGGTCCGCCAGGTCCCAACCGCGGTCGGTGGGGAAGCCGCCGACCGTGTCGGTGCCCTCGAACACCAGGTCCCACAGCTGTTCCGGCGACGCGACCCCACCGGGGAAGCGGCAGGCCATCGCCACGATCGCGATCGGCTCGTCCACGCTCGCGGCGGTCGCGGCCGTGGCCAGTGCGACGGGCCGCGAGCCGACGAGCTCGGAGCGCAGGTGCTCGGCCAGCGCGACCGGGGTCGGGTAGTCGAACACCAGCGTCGCGGGCAGCGCGAGCCCGGTCTCGGCCGCGACCACGCCGCGGAACTCCACGGCCGTCAGCGAGTCGAAACCCAGCTCCTTGAACGCCTTGCTCGGCTCGATCGCGTCATCGGACGAGTGCCCGAGGACGGTGGCGGCGTGCGTGCGCACCAGGTCCAGCACGAGGTGGCGCTGCTCCGGTTCGGCCAGCCCGGTCAGCCGCGCCAGCAGCCCGGTGCCGGCCTCACCGGGCGCGGCGGCGAGCGCGTCACGGGCCTGCGGCAGGTCGCGCAGCAGCGGGCTGAGCCGCTCGGAGGTGAAGATCGGCACGAACCGCGCCCAGTCCACGTCCGCGACGGTGACCAGGCCCTCGTCGAGCTTGATCGCCTGGCGCAGCGCGGCCATCGCCAGCTCGGGCGCCATCGCCCGGACACCGCGCAGCCGCAGGTGCTCCTCGACGTCCTCGACGGTCGCCATGCCCGCGCCCGCCCAGGCGCCCCAGGCCACCGACAGCGCGGTCAGCCCGCGTGCCCGGCGCGACTCGGCCAGCCCGTCCAGGTAGGCGTTGGCCGCGCCGTAGGCGGCCTGTCCGCCACTGCCCCACGTGCTGGCGATGGAGGAGAACAGCACGAACGCGTCCAGCTCGCGGTCGCCCAGCAGCTCGTCCAGGTTCGCCGCGCCCGCGACCTTCGCCGCGACGACGCTCCGGAACTCGTCGAGGTCCTGCTCGGCCAGCGACACCAGCGAGTCGACACCCGCGGCGTGCACGACGGCGTCCGGCGGGTACTCCGCCAGCAGCTCGGCCACCGCGTCCCGGTCGGCCACGTCGCACGCGGCGACGACGACAGGAATCCCCAGCTCCAGCAACGCTTCCGCACCAGGCGCGTCCAAGCCCCGACGCGAGGTGAGCACCAGGCGTTCAGCACCGGCACCGGCCAACCAACGGGCCACCTGCGTGCCGAGCGCGCCCGTGCCACCGGTCACGAGAACCGTGCCGCGGGGAGTCCACTCGGTCGAACCGCTCTTCGCGGGTGCCTGCGCCAGCCTGCGGCCGAACACGCGGGTGCCGCGGATCGCGACCTGGTCCTCGGTGCCCGCGAGCACCGACACGAGCCGGTCGAGCACGCGGTCGTCCACGTCGGCGGGCAGGTCGACCAGGCCGCCCCAGCGCTCGGGGTGCTCCAGGGCGACGACCTTGCCGACGCCCCAGATCTGGGTCAGCGCCGGGTCGACCTCGTCACCGCGACCGGTCGACACAGCGCCCCTGGTCGCGCACCACAGCGGTGCGGCGACCCCGGCGTCACCCAGTGCCTGCACCAGCACGACGGTCTCGACCACGTCGGCGGACAGCGACAGCACCCCGTCGACGTGTCCGGCCGCCGCGAGCGCTTCCGCGAGCGCGGCGCGGTCGGTGGACGGCTCGACCCGCACGACGTCGACCCCGCGCTCGGCCAGCCAGGTGAAGTTCTCGGCCGCGACGACGAGCCACCGACCGGTGATCCGGCCACCGGACTCCGGCAGCCTGCTCCACGTCACGCGGTAGCGCCAGCCGTCCACAGTGGACGCGTCCGCACGGCCGCGACGCCACTTGGCCAGCGTAGGCAGCAGATCGGCGAGAGCCCCGGAGTCGTCCAGCGACAGCTCCGAGGCCAGCGAGTCCAGGTCGCCGCGGTCGACCGCGGCCCAGAAGTCGGCCTCGTGCCGGTCGACGGCGGCGGGCGCGGAACCCGCGCTGAGCCAGAAGCCCTCGCGCTGGAACGCGTACGTCGGCAGGTCGACCCGGCGGGCACCGGTCCCGTCGAACAGCCTGCCCCAGTCGACCCGGACACCGGACACGTGCAGCCTGCCGACCGCGCGGACCAGGCCCTCGGTCTCGGGGCGACCCTTGCGGACCGTCGGCACCAGCTCGGCGCCGGGCGCGGTCTCGGCGGCCATCGCGGTGAGCACGGCGTCGGGGCCCAGCTCGACGAACGTGGACACCCCCAGGCCCACCAGCGTGGTGACGGCGTCGGCGAACCGCACGGCCTCGCGCACGTGCCGCACCCAGTACCGTGGCGAGCACAGCTCCTCGGCCGACACGACCGCGCCGGTGACGGTGGAGACGATCGGGGTGCGCGGCGGCGAGTACTTCAGGACCTCGGTGATCCAGCTGAACTCCTCCAGCATCGCGTCCATGTGCGGCGAGTGGAACGCGTGCGACACCGCCAGCCGCTTGGACTTCCGATCGGCGAAGTGCGCGACGACCCGGTCCACCGCGGCCTCGTCACCGGCGACGACGACCGACGTCGGCCCGTTGACCGCGGCGAGCGACACGGTGTCGTCGAGCAGCGGCCGGACCTCGTCCTCGGAGGCCTGCAACGCGACCATCGCGCCACCGCCCGGCAGCGCCCGCATCATCCGGCCACGCGCCGCGACCAGCGCGCACGCGTCGTCCAGCGACAGCACGCCCGCGACGTGCGCGGCGGCGATCTCGCCGACGGAGTGGCCCGCCAGGTAGTCCTGGCGCACGCCCCACGACTCCAGCGCGCGGAACAGCGCGACCTCGATCGCGAACAGCGCGGGCTGGGTGTACTCGGTGCGGTCCAGCAGGTCCGCGTCGTCGCCGAACACGACGTCGCGCAGCGGCAGGTCCAGGTGCACGTCGAGGTGGCGGCAGGCGTCGTCGAACGCGGCCGCGAACACCGGGAGCTCCCGGTGCAGCTCGCGTCCCATGGCCAGCCGCTGGCTGCCCTGGCCGGTGAACAGGAACGCGACCTTGCCGGGCACGGCGGTGCCGCTGAGCACGGCGGGGGACGAGGTCCCGCCGGCGAGCGCGGTGAGCGCCTCGCGGAGGTCCTCGGGGGTGGAGCCGACGACGGCGGCCCGGTGGTCGAACGCGACGCGGGAGGTGGCGAGCGAGAAGCCGATGTCCACTTCGGACAGCTCCGGCCGCTCGTCGAGGTGCGCCAGCAGGTGCCGGGCCTGGTCGGCCAGCGCCTCGGGGGACTTGGCGGACAGCACCCACGGCAGCACGCCGGGCGTGCGGGTCGGGGCGGGGACCTCGACGGTCTCGCCCCGGTACTCCTCGATGATGGTGTGCGCGTTGGTGCCGCTGATGCCGAAGGCGGACACGCCCGCTCGGCGGGTCCGGTCGCCCGCGGGCCACGGCGTCGCCTCGGTGAGCAGCCGCACCGACCCGGCGGACCAGTCGACGTGCGGCGACGGGCGCTCGACGTGCAGGGTCCGCGGCAGCATCTCGTTGCGCAGGGCCATGACCATCTTGATGACGCCCGCGACACCAGCGGCCGCCTGGGTGTGGCCGAGGTTGGACTTGAGCGAGCCGAGCAGCAGCGGCGCCTCGCGCTCCTGGCCGTAGGTCGCCAGGATGGCCTGCGCCTCGATCGGGTCGCCGAGCACCGTGCCGGTGCCGTGCGCCTCGACCACGTCGACGTCGGAGGTGGTGAGCTCGGCGTCGACCAGCGCCTGGTGGATGACCCGCTGCTGCGCGGGGCCGTTCGGCGCGGTCAGGCCGTTGGAGGCGCCGTCCTGGTTGATCGCGGAGCCGCGGATGAGCGCGAGCACCGGGTGGCCGTTGCGCTGGGCGTCGGACAGCCTCTCCAGCAGCACCATGCCGACGCCCTCGGACCAGCCGGTGCCGTCGGCGGAGGAGGAGAACGCCTTGCAGCGGCCGTCGGGTGCGAGACCGCGCTGGCGGCTGAACGCGACCAGCGAGCCGGGGCTGGCCATCACGGCCGCGCCGCCCGCGAACGCGAGCGAGGACTCGCCGCGGCGCAGCGTCTGCACGGCCAGGTGCAGGGCGACCAGCGACGCGGAGCACGCGGTGTCGACGGTGAGCGCCGGGCCTTCCAGGCCGAGCGTGTAGGCGATGCGGCCGGACGCGACGCTGGCGGTGTTGCCGGTCAGCAGCGAGCCCTCGTGGCCCTGCGCCTCGGCCAGCCGCGGCCCGTACTCCTGCTGCTCGGCGCCGACGTAGACGGCGGTCGCGCTGCCGCGCAGGGTTCCGGGGTCGATGCCCGCGCGCTCCAGCACCTCCCACGAGGTCTCCAGCAGCAGCCGCTGCTGCGGGTCCATCGCGACCGCTTCCCGCGGCGAGATCCCGAAGAACGTGGGGTCGAACAGGTCGGCGTCGTGCAGGAACCCGCCTTCGCGGGTGTAGGTCGTGCCCTGGTGCTCGGGATCGGGGTCGTAGAGCCCGTCCAGGTCCCAGCCTCGGTTGGTGGGCAGTCCGCTGATCGCGTCGCCGCCGTCGGCGACGAAGCGCCACAGGTCCTCGGGCGAGCTGAGGCCGCCGGGGAACCGGCAGGCCATCGAGACGATCGCGATCGGCTCGTCCGAGGCGGTGTTGGCGCTGGGCGGCAGGATCGGGGCGGCGGACAGCCCCAGCGCCTCCGCGCGCAGGTACCGGGCGACGGCAGCCGGTGTGGGGTAGTCGAACACGAGCGTGATCGGCAGGTGCAGACCGGTCGCCTCGGTCAGCTTCGCGTGCAGGTCCACCGCGGCGATGGAGTCGAAGCCCAGCTCGAGGAACGGCCGGTCGGCCGCCACCACCTCGCCCGCGGCACGGCGCAAGACCGCGGCAGCAGCCCGTCCGACCAGTTCCACCAGCAGCTGTTCCTGCTCCGCCTCGGGCGCCTGCACGAGAAGCTGCCACGACGAAGGCTGCTCCGCCCCGTCGCTGCTGGTGGACGTGGCGGACGTGTTGTGCTCGGACTCGTTCAACATTGCGCTCCACTATCCGCAGGCAGAATGTGCGACCGTCGGCTCATCGTTTCCTCCGCGCAGAGGCGCAGAAACCCCTAGCGGCCCCCTAAGGCCCCTTGCGTGCACAACCGGGGTTGCCATGTGCGAAAGCCGTCGGTCTACAGTGGAACGCGACCGCCCGTTCCCGGTTCGGTCCCGAATTCCGGACAGCCCGCGATCCGTTCACGGGGAACCGGTGGACCACCAGGGGGCGCCCCGGAACTGGGGCCTTCTAGGGGTTGTAGTCCAGATCACACCCGCATACGGTGGCCATTCGCCAGGACGCACCGGACCGGAAGCCCGTGTCGTGCAAGCAGTTGCGCACATCAGGAGGTAGGCGTGCCGAACAGTGAGATCACCGAGGTGCAGCGGCTCGTGAGCGTGCTCCGCAGGAAGGTAGCCTCGCTGCGGTTCCACTTCGGCGACGTTCCCGACGTGCGCAGGCTCCTCAACGACGTGGAACGCCTGGACATCGACATCACCGAGCTGCGCGGCAACGCCTCGCGCCCCCGCCGCGACGCCCAGCTGGCGGAGGTCGTGATGATCCCGGACGCCCCGTACAACCCCGATCTCTGGCACGGCGCCGACGACGAGGGCGTCGGCGGGTACCGCCGTCAGACCGGCTGACCCCCGAGGTCTCCGAGACCCCGAACGCCCTGTCCGCGTGGCACCGCGGACAGGGCGTTCGGCTGTGCGGGGATGCCCTGGCGCACAACGGCGACTGCCCGGAAGTCCATTCCGGATCGCGCTGATCGTAGAACGTGTCCGCCTTTACGGGAAGATGAATTCCGCGCCGCTTCCGTTATCCCGATGGGAAATGCCCCAGGGGCACCGGTCCATTCGCGATCGACATGGAAAAGCCCCCGGACACGAAGAAGTCCCCCTCGCCGAGGGGGACTGGCAACTACCGGGGAGCGCCGCTCCCACCGCCCGGCCCCTGGACGCGCGCGGCGTGCGCCGCGCGGATCCAGGGATCAGGCGATGGAGGCGGCGTCGCTCCACAGGTCCGCGGGCAGGTCCTTGCGCTGCGTGACGTTCAGCTTGCGGTAGGCCTTCGTCAGGTGCTGCTCCACCGTGCTGATCGTGACGTACAGCTTGTTCGCGATCTCGCGGTTCGTGTGCCCCAGCGCGGCCAGCCCGGCCACCCGGCGCTCGGCGTCCGACAACGTCGCCGCGCCGACCTCGGCGGCACCCTCACCGGACGATCCCGCGGACCGGTTCTGGTCCGGGATCAGCTGCGCGCACAACGGTTCCGCCTGGCAGTCCTTGGCCACTCGCCAAGCCCTCCTCACCATCATCCTGGCCCGGTCGGGTTCGCCGAGCTGGTGGTGCGTGTGGCTCAGGTCGGCCAGCACGCGGGCCACCTCCAGCTGCCCGCCCGCCGCCTGCACCTCGTCCAGCGCACCGTGCAGCAGCTGGGAGCGCTGCCGCAGGTCGAGCGTCGCGGCCTTGACCCGCATGGCCATCCCGCGCGACAACGACGGTCCCATCACCGGCAGCGCCAGCTGCTGGTCGACGAGCTCGCGGGCCTTCGCCTGGTTGCCCAGCCGCAGGTAGACCTCGGCGGCACCGGTGCGCCACGGCAGCAGGCCGGGCGAGTCCAGGTGCCACTTGACCATCAGCTCGCCGCAGGACAGGAAGTCGCCCAGCGCCGCGGGCAGCTGCCGGGTCGAGAGGTGGTGGTGGCCCTTGGCGAACAGGTAGTGCAGACCGTAGCGACCGCGGTAGATGTGCTGCGGCACGCGCTGCGCCAGCGCCTCGGCGGCCTCGTCGAACTTGCCCATCGCGGTCGTCGCCTGCAGCAGCGTGCCGAGCGCCATCCCGACGCTGGCGCCCCACGTGCGCGGGTCGACCTTGTCCATGGCGAACCTCGCGTACTGGCGGGCGGCACCCAGGTCACCCATCCGCAGCGCGACCTCCGCGCGGATCATCGCCAGCTCGCCGCGCCAGCCGGGAGGGCTGGACGACTCGTGGCGGTCGGTCATCAGGGTGTCGCACCAGGACTTGGCGCTGTCGAGCTTCTCCAGGTACAGCAGCGTGCGCAGGGCGGCGCTGACCTCCTCGGTCGGCTCCTCCGCGAGGTTCGCGCTCTGCAGCACGCGTTCGGCGGTCATCACGACGCCGTCGTCGAAGTGGCCGCCGATGACCTTCGTCAACGCGGTGGCGGCCTGCACCCGCATGTCCAGGTCGACCGACACCCGGTCGGCGTCGGACACCTCGGCGGGCAGTCCGCTGACGATCTCCGGGTACGAGCCGAGCGCCCACATCCTGGTGATCGTGATCTCGGCCTTGCTGTGCTCGTCCAGCTCGTCCATCCGCTCGACGAGCCGCGACAGGCCCTCGGTCACGTCGTCGACGCGGCCGTGCACGACGAGGAAGCGGACGAACCAGAGCAGGCCGCGGCCGAGGAGCTTGCCCTCGCGCATCGCCTCGCCCAACGCGGGGACGTGCTGCAACGCCGAGGCCGGGCTGAGCCGGAGCTTGAGGCGCACCAGCATCATCACCAGCTCGATGGGCGTCTCCTCGTCGGCCTGGTCGCGGACGGCCAGCTCGAGGTACTCGACGGCCTCCTCGACCTCGTCGTCCAGGAGCGCGGCCTCGGCGGCCTCGCGGAGCAGCGGCTGCGCCCACTCCGGGCAGTCGGTGCCCGCGGCGACCAGGTGGCTCGCGACCGTGCGCGGCTCGGCGCCGTCCTGGGCCAGCAGCCACGCGGCCTTCAGGTGCAGGTCGGGCAGGTCGGCGTTGGCCAGCGCGTCGTCCATGACGGCCTCGCGGATCGCCGGGTGGCGGTAGCTGTCGCCGCGCAGCAGGCCCATGACCACGAGGCTCTCGATGTCCTTGGCGGCCGTCTTGGCGCAGCGGTCGGTCATGCG
Source organism: Umezawaea tangerina (assembly GCF_003002815.1). Lineage (GTDB taxonomy): Bacteria > Actinomycetota > Actinomycetes > Mycobacteriales > Pseudonocardiaceae > Umezawaea > Umezawaea tangerina. The sequence goes on from NZ_PVTF01000022.1 coordinate 32,786, forward strand.
GCCGAACAGCTTCGGCCGGTCGGACTGCGCGTCCAGCACGGCGAGCGCGTACGCGGCCTCGCGGACGGCCGGGTCGCCGCGGTGCAGGCAGCTCATGACCGCCTCGGCGAACCCCTCCCCCACAACGGGTTCCGCGACCGGGGCGTCGCCGTGGCCGAGCCGCACCCGCTGCTGGTCCTCCAGCAGCGCGCGCACCAGCAGCGGGTTGCCGCCGGTGACCTCGTAGTACTGCGCGCCGAACGCGTCGGCGATGCGGGCGTCCAGCTCGGAGGCGACCATCTCGCCGACGCCCGCGGGCGACAGCAGCGTCAGGCGGATGCTGTGGCAGTGCGGGTGGCGCAGGAACTCCGTGTGGAACAACGAGCGCGGCTCGCGGGAGCCGACGCACTCGGTGAACACCACGGCGACGCTCGCCGACCGCAGCCTGCCCAGCACGTGCCGGAGGGTCTCCTTCGACAGGTCGTCCATGTACTGCGCGTCGTCGACCACGACGACGATCGGGCGCTGTTCGGCGATGTTCAGCAGCGCCGCACCGAGCTGGTGCAGCACGTGTCCGCGCTTGACCTCCGCGCCGTCCGCATCGCTCTCGCCGGTCCTGATAGGACTCGCGGCTTCCTCCAGCAGCCCCGCCAGGTAGGCGGCGCGATCCCCCGAGCAGAGCTCGAGGGGGATGTTGCGCTGGAGCTGGCTGAGGACGCCCAGCGGCAGAGAGCGCTCTCCCGCGGTGCAGGAGGCGTTGAGCAACAGCGCTCCCGAACGCTGGACTTCCTCGCCGAAGGCGTGCAGCAGCGCGGTCTTCCCGGTGGCTCTGGCACCGGTGATCATGGCCACGCCGGACCGACCTCGGAGGCAGTCCTCCAGCACGTGCTGGAGGGTGGCCAGTTCTCTAGTCCGTTCGACCAACATCTAAGACCGCGTTCCTTTCCCGGTGTGGTCACCTGTCCCGCACACGAGCCCGCGGTGAACAAACAGTGGCCAACTCAAGTCGGGTTGTCCCACCAGGCTGTCCTGGTAACACACAACGACAGTATCAGGACAATAAGAACCTTGTCGATAACGTCGGCGAGAACTGATCGGTAACCCGTCGCACTTGCAACGTGGGTGTTACGAAGTTCCCGGCACAACTGCGGACAAGTCTCGTGAAGGATCGTGAGAATTGCATGAAACACGGGAGTGATAAAACCCTACTTTCGTAGGTTGCACCCCGTCCTACATGGGGCGAATGCCCCGCTCCGGCCGGCAAAACCACAGGTCAAGCCGGTCAGAAACCCGTAAGGTTTTCATGAATTGATTACGGTCGGTAACTCCCCTGTTGAGACAAGGGCAGTAATCATTGCCCGATTGAACACCCCTTCGCTAGCGTTTGGACCAGGGCCGGTTGTTTAGCCAGGCGAAACAGCAACGCTGGCTACTTACCCGCCGGGTCATTGCTACCAGGCCTAATAAGGGGTATCAAGCCCCCTAGGGGCGTACTGGGGCACGACAGGGGTTGCCGCAGAACAAGCGCACTACATAGCGTCGGCGTACTCGAAGTTTCTCGGAATTGAATCATAATGCCGTTTCATAATGACGTTATCACTACGGACATTACCGAGCGCCTTCACGAGCCGCCGCCCCACGACGATCGGCGGAGTAAGGACCGACGCGCATGAGGATCGCTTGCTGGCAGACGGTCGCCGGTGGTGAGCCGCCCCGCACGCGGCTCAGAGCCGCGGCCCGCGGCGCGGCCGAGGCCGGCGCCCAGTTGCTGGTCACGCCCGAGATCTCCCTCACCGGTTACCACCTCGGCCCGCGCCGCCTCCGCGAACTGGCCGAGCCCGATGACGGCCCGATGTGCGAGGAGGCCTCGGAAATAGCCGAGGAAACCGGTGTCGCCATCGTCTTCGGCTGGCCGGAGTCGTCCGGCGGAAAGGTCTACAACACCGTCCGCATGGTCGACGGCACCGGGCGGGCGCTGGCCACCTACCGCAAGACGCACCTGTTCGGCGACATCGACCGGGCCATCTTCGAGCCCGGCGACGTGGGTGTCGTCCAGGCCGAGCTCGGCGGCTTCACCGTCGGGATGGTCATCTGCTACGACGTCGAGTTCCCGGAGACGGTGCGCGCGCACGCCCTGGCGGGCACGCAGCTGCTGGTGGTGCCGACCGCGTTGATGAAGCCGTGGGACATCGTCGCCAGGACCCTCGTGCACACCCGCGCGCTGGAGAGCCAGCTCTACATCGCCTACGTCAACTGGGCGGGCGCCGAACGCGAGCTGGAGTACTGCGGACTCACCCGCGTCGTCGGCCCCTCGGGCCACGCCCTGCACGACGACGTCCACGGCGAGCAGCTCGTGCTGGCCGACCTCGACGCCACCCGGATCACGAAGGCCAAGCAGGTCAACGACTACCTGGCCGACCGACGACCCGAGCTCTTCGGACCCCCTTCCACCGACACCGCCTGATCACAGGCCTCCACCGCCACACGGGGGTAGCGCACATGGACCAGCACAGCCCGATCGACGACCTCCGGGGCCTGCGGGCCCCGGTCACGATGTTCGGCCCCGACTTCCCGTTCGCCTACGACGACTGGCTCACCCACCCCGCGGGCCTCGGTGCCGTGCCCGCCTCGGCGCACGGCACCGAGGTCGCCGTCGTCGGCGGCGGCATAGCCGGGCTGGTCGCGGCCTACGAGCTGATGAAGCTCGGGCTGCGGCCGGTGGTGTACGAGGCCGAGCAGCTCGGCGGGCGGATGCGGTCGGTGCCGTTCCGGGAGCACCCGGAGTCGGTCGCGGAGATGGGCGCCATGCGCTTCCCGGTCGCCGCGACGACGTTGTTCCACTACATCGACAAGGTGGGGCTGAAGACCACGCCGTTCCCCAACCCGCTGTCCACCGACACCCCGAGCACGGTGGTGGACCTCAAGGGGGTCAGCCACTTCGCGCACACGATGACCGACCTGCCGATGATCTACCAGCAGGTCGCCGACGCGTGGGACAAGGCGCTGCAGGAGACCGCGGAGGTCTCCGCGATGGAGGACGCGGTCCGCAGCCGCGACGTCGCGACCATCAAGGCGATCTGGAACCGGCTCGTGCCGCGGCTGGACGACGTGTCGTTCTACGGCTTCCTCACCGCCTCGCCCGCGTTCGCCTCGTTCCAGCACCGCGAGATCTTCGGCCAGGTGGGCTTCGGCACCGGCGGCTGGGACACCGACTTCCCCAACTCCATGCTGGAGATCCTCCGGGTCGTCTACAACGGCGCGGACGTCGACCAGCAGCGCATCATCGGCGGCAGCCAGCAGCTGCCGACCAGGCTGTGGACGCACGAGCCGGAGTTCCTCGACCACTGGCCGGAGGGCACGACGCTGGCGTCGCTGCACACCGGCGGCGTGCCGAGGAACGCGGTGAAGTGGATGCGCCGCACCGGGCACGGCATCACCGTCGAGGACGTCGACCACGGCATCCGCACCTACCCGGCCGCGGTGTTCACCGCGCAGAGCTGGGCGCTGCTGTCGAAGGTGAAGTGCGACGAGGCCCTGCTGCCGCAACCGCTGTGGACCGCGGTGGAGCGCACGCACTACATGGGTTCGTCGAAGCTGTTCGTGGTGACCGACAGGCCGTTCTGGCTGGACGTCGACCCGCGCACCGGCAGGCACGTCATGAGCATGACGCTCACCGACCGGATGCCGCGCGGCGTCTACCTGTTCGACGACGGGCCGGACAAGCCGGGCGTGATGTGCCTGTCCTACACGTGGAACGACGACTCGCTGAAGCTCGCGACGCTCACCCTCCAGGAGCGGCTGGAGGTCGTGCTCGGCTCGCTGGCCGAGATCTACCCCGGCGTGGACATCCGCACGCACATCATCGGCGACCCGGTGACCATCACCTGGGAGACCGAGCCGCACTTCATGGGCGCGTTCAAGTCGAACCTGCCGGGGCACTACCGCTACCAGCGCAAGCTGTACACGCACTTCATGCAGGACGACCTGACCGACGCGCAGCGCGGGCTCTTCCTGGCGGGCGACGACATCTCCTGGTGCGGCGGGTTCGCCGAGGGCGCCGTCACGACGGCGCTCAACGCGGTGTGGGGCGTCCTGCACCACCTCGGGGGCCGCACTCATCGCGGCAACCCCGGTCCCGGTGACGTCTTCAGCGAGATCGCCCCCCTGGAGCTGCCGGAGTTCTGAGTGAGTCGCATCACTCCCAACCCTGTCGTCGGAGCCCCCGTGCCGCAACGCGCCACGGGGGCTCCGGTGCAACTCTGCACGCTTGTACACCTGGCCATTCACTTTTCGACAGGCCCCAGGACGACGGGAAGGGCGGGTCCGGGGTGACCACCCCGGACCCGCCCTTCCCGTTCGGCAGAGGAGCTCTCAGACCCAGTTGTCGACCACCTGCTTCTGCAGCTCGACCGGGTAGGAGGCCGCGAACGACGTGTGCGCCATCCGCTCCCCGATCGGGGGCAGCAGGCCGTCGAAGACGACCCTGGGGCCCCAGCCGCGCTTGTACTCGATGTCGGTGTGGCTGACGAAGAGCGGCAGCACCACGCTGTCCATCTGCACCCGCTTGGAGACGGGGTGGACGCGGGTGGCGATCGCCCAGGTGACCTCGGCGAGGTCGGTGGGGTCGATGTCGTCGTCGAGCAGGAAGATCTGCGGGAAGTACAGGCCCGCCTTGTTCCAGAACAGCGTCTGCCCGATGTACTGCGCGAGCGTGTCGCTGGTCGTGTCGGGGTCCATCATGTCGCGCCAGTCCGGCGGCACGGTCACCACGAGCCACATGCCCGCGGAGTCCATCGGCGACCACACTGTGCTGACCGGCAGCTGGACCTCGCGCAGCCGGGCCAGGCACTGGCTGGCGGCGCCGACGCAGGTGACGGTGTGGTACTCGTCCGGCGGGCGGCCCTCGGCCACCAGCGGCCAGATGGGGTCGTCGCGGTGCGTGATGGCCTCGACGTGGAAGGTCGGCTGCTTGGTGACGTCCATCGGGTGGTAGCCGGCGGCCTCGCCGAACGGGCCCTCCAGCGCGTCGCGCTCCAGGGACACGTGCCCCTCGATCACGACCTCGGCCGTGGCGGGCACGAGCAGGTCCACGGTCTGCGCCTTGACGAGCTCGATGGGCTCGCCCACCAGAGCGCCGAGGAAGCCCGCGTCGAACGCGCCGTCGGGCAGCGGGAAGCCCGACACGTACGGGATCCCCGGCTCGGCGCCCTGCACCAGCGCGTAGGGCATCGGCTTGCCGATCTCCACCCACTGGTTCCAGACGTGCCCGATGTGCTGGCCGTCGGCGACCAGTCCCGCCATCCGCTTGCCGTCGATCTTCATCACCCGCGCGATGGACCAGTTCGTCCACTCGCCGTCCGGGGTCTGCACGATCAGGGCGCCCCAGGTGTTCGCGTACCGGCCGCCGTCCTTCTCGTGCACGATCGGGATCGGGAACGAGTCGAGGGTGGCGTCGTCGCCGAGCAGGACGTTCTCCTGGCACGGTCCGCTCTCGACGATCACCGGCGGGATCGGCTCGCGGGTCTGGGCGTCGGCCAGCGCGTCGACGATCTGCTGCCCCGTGCTGTCGGGCTGCAGGCCCAGCGACAGCGCGATCCTGGCGTAGGGCATGTCCTTGCGCGACGACATGGCCGCGGGGGCGCCGAGTATCCGGAAACCCTCGCGGGCGCCCCGGATGTTGGTGAACAGCGGTGCCGGGGAGCGGATCTCGTAGCTCCGCCTCGTGATCGCGGCGGGCTCCATGTCGCCGTCGACCTCCCGGTCGATCGTCACCAGGTCCCCGATGTCCGCCAACGCGTCGAGGTAGCCGCGCAGATCAGTGAAGTGCTTCATCGCCGTTCTCCTTCCGGTGCTGGCGTGCTGCCTTCCCGCCGTCCCACCGTGTCGTGAGGTCGTTGTCCACGCCGAACTGGTCGAGCACGCGACTGGTCACGTGGTCGACGATGTCGGGCACACCCCTGGGGTGGTTGTAGAAGGCCGGCATCGGGGGCAACATGACGACGCCCATCCTGGCCAGCACCAACATGTTCTCGAGGTGGATCTCGCTGAGCGGGGTCTCCCTCGGCACGAGCACCAGCTTGCGGTGCTCCTTGAGGGTCACGTCGGCGGCCCGCGCGATCAGGCCCTCGCCGTACCCGACCCTGATCGCGGCCAGGGTCTTCATGCTGCACGGGGCCACGACCATCCCGTCGGTGCGGAACGAGCCGCTGGAGATGGCCGCGGCCTGGTCGTGCGAGCCGTACACGTGGTCCGCCAACGACTGCACCTGGCGGACCGTGTAGTCGGTCTCCATCTCGATCGTGGCCCGCGCCCACTTGCTGAGCACGAGGTGCGTCTCCACACCGACCGCGCTCAAGGTCTCCAGGATCCGGATGCCGATCGCGGCACCGGTGGCACCGGTCATGCCGACGACGACGCGCCTCGGCATCCGAATCCCGTCACCGAACGCCCGCACCGGCGATCACTTGTCTTCCCAGCGGAACGACACCGCGGCGATGGCGCTGACCACCAGGGTGAAGCCGATGAGCACCGAGCCGGGCAGGACGAGCGCGTCAAAACCCTTGCCGCGCACCAGGACGTCGAGCATGCCCTCGTTCATGTGCCGCAGGGGAAGCGCGTTGGTGATGAGCTTGACCCAGTCCGGGGCCTTGTCGATCGGGAAGAAGCTGCCCGCCAGCAGGGCCATCGGGAGCACGACGAGGTTCGCCGCGCCGGTCACCGAGTCCTCGGTCTTGCAGATGGCGCCCAGCAGCATGCCGACCGAGAAGAACGCCAGCGTCCCGAGTATGAGCAGCGGGATCGCGAGCCACCACTGGTTGGACAGCTTGAGACCGAACACCGGGAGGGTCGCCACCGCCACGAACAGGACCGCCTGCAGCAGCGCGATCACGACCGAGAGCAGCAGCCTGGACGAGAGCACCGAGCCGCGGCCGATGGGGGCGAGCTGGATGCGCCGCAGGACCTGCTTGCGGCGCCACGCCACCAGGGTGAGCGCGGAGCTGAACACCGCGGCGGTGGAGACACCCCAGGAGAGGATACCGGGGGTGAGGTACTGGATCGGCTCGAAAGCCGTCTCCTCGATGGGTTTCTGCCGCACCGCGTACTTCGGCGGGGTGGTGCCCGCGCCGAGGTTCGCGCTCGCGATCGCGTCGGAGATCTTGGCCAGCGCGGGCCCGGTCTCGGCGCGGTCGCCGTTGGCGTAGCGGACGTCGATCGTGTCGCCCTGCGACACGACGATCGCCGCCACCTTGCCGTCGCGCAGCATGTCGATCGCGCTGCTCGACTCCTTGATCCGCTGGATGTTGACGCCCTCGGAGTTCTGCAGCGCGGCGACCACGCGGCTGTCGCCGACCACCGCGATCTCGACGTTGCTGGCCAGCTTCACACCGGAGAGCAGGGCGAACACGACGAGGAACATCAAGGGGAACATGAAGGTGAAGAAGAGTGCTGCCTTGTCCCGGATCGAGGCCTTGAACATGGCCACGGACAGGCTGGTAAAGGCGTTCATGTCGCCGTCTCCGCTCGAAGTGCTGACGACGTCCGGGGCACGAGCACCGTTGCGACGCCAGGGGGTTGGTGGGTCACTCGCGGTACGCGCGGCCGGTCAGGTGCAGGAAGACGTCCTCGAGGGTGGCCGTCCGGACCTGCGCCTTGTTCAACGCGTCGAGCTCCCCCAACGCCTTGATCGTGAGGCCCGCGTCGTTGGTCGCGATGATGACCGAGACGCCGTCGTCGATGACCTTGTCGGCACCGGGGAGGTTCCTGGCGATCTCGACGGTGACCGTGCCGTGCTCGACGATGACCTGGGTCTGCGCGTCGAGCTTGCGCACCAGCCACGCCGGCGCGCCCATCGCCATGACCCGTCCTTTGTCGACGACCGCCACCCGGTCGCAGAGGATCTCGGCCTCGTCGAGGTGGTGGGTGGTGTAGACGATCGTCTTGCCGCGCGCCTGGATGGCCCGCAGCACGTCCCAGAGGTTGCGGCGCGCCTGGGGGTCGAGCGCCGCGGTCGGTTCGTCCAGGAACACGATCTCGGGGTCGTGCGCCAGCGCGCACGCGATGGAGAGGCGTTGCCGCTGCCCGCCCGAGAGGTTGTTCTCCTGGACGTCGGCCTTGTCGGTCAGGCCGACCAGTTCCAGCATGTCGACGGCGGCAGCCCGGCTGACGCCGTAGAGCGATCCGAAGGTCTGCAGCTGCTCCTTGGACGTGAGCCGCTCGAAGAACGACGACGCCTGCAGCTGCACGCCCATCTTGGGCAGTAGCGCGGGATTCCGCGGCCAAGGGCTCTCACCGAGGATGCGCACGGAACCGGAGTCCGGCTTCCGCAGCCCCTCGATGATCTCCAGGGTGGTGCTCTTCCCTGCCCCGTTGGGGCCGAGAAGACCGAAGAACTCTCCTTCCGCGACGGTGAACGACACACCGTCGACGGCACGCAAGTCGCCGTAGGACTTGCGAATGTCGCTCACGACGATCGCGGGCCCGTCTGCTCTCATGCCGGGAAACGCTAGGGCTGTATCGGTTTCGCCACAGCAGCTGAGCACGGATCTAGGGGAGCCCCTAGCACACATTCAGGGGGCCTCGCATTCGGCCGCCCTACCCGATCGGCCTACTTAGGCTACCCTAAAAGAATGAACCACCACCGGGAGGTCGGATGAGCAACGCCCCTGCGAGCGACGCGCCCAAGCGGGACCGCCGCCAGGTCACCACTCTACGAGTGCTGCGGACCGAACGCGTCACCCCGCACATGATCCGCGTCGTGGCGGGAGGCCCCGGACTGCGGGACTTCGAAGGCAACGACCACACCGACGCCTACGTGAAGGTGCTGTTCCCCCTCGAGGGCGTCGACTACCCCAGCCCGCTGGACATGCAGGCAGTCCGCCGCGACTTCCCGCGCGACCAGTGGCCCGCCGTCAGGACCTACACCGTCCGCTACCACGACCCCGTCGCACAGGAGCTGGCCATCGACTTCGTCCACCACGGCGACGTCGGCGTGGCGGGCCCCTGGGCGGCCACCGTCCAGCCGGGCACCGAGTTCTCGCTGCTCGGCCCCGGCGGCGCCTACGCGCCCCAGCCGGAGTCCGACTGGCACCTCCTGCTCGGCGACGCAGCCGCACTGCCCGCCATCAGCGCCGCCGTCGAGCACCTCCCCGCAGGTGCCGTCGCCAAGGTCGTCGTCGAGGTCGACGGCCCCGACGAGGAGCAGAAGATCGACAGCCCCGGCTCCGTCGACCTCCAGTGGGTCCACCGCTCCGCGGGCGGCTCCCTGGTCGACGTCGTCCGCGCCATGGAGTTCCCCACCGGCGAACCCCAGGCGTTCGTGCACGGCGAGGCGTCGATGGTCAAGGAGCTGCGCCGCCACCTGCTCGACGAGCGCGGCGTCACCAAGGACCGCCTGTCCATCTCCGGCTACTGGCGCCGCGGCCTCACCGAGGACGGCTTCCGCGAGGTCAAGGCCGCCGAGAGCGGCGCCTGACGAACGAGGTGTACCCCGAGTGTGGGGCTCGGGGTACACCCCACGTTCGTCGGCGGGACGCCAACCGGTTCGACCGGATCCGGTCACGACCGCACCGGGCTTTCCATTACCGGATGATATGTCAACCTAAAGCGTAGTATTCGGTTCGTGAGCGACGACCCGTGGCTGAACGAGACCGAGCAGCGCGCCTGGCGCAGCTTCCTGGCGATGCAGAGACAGCTGAGCACGCACCTGTACCGGCACCTGCAGCGCGAGTTCGGCCTCTCCTCCTCCGACTACGAGATCCTCGTCATCCTCTCGGAGTCCCCCACCGGCCGCATGCGCGCGTTCGAACTGGGCGAGGTCACCGACTGGGAGAAAAGCCGCATGTCCCACCACCTCACCAGAATGGCCCAACGCGGCCTGGTCCGCCGCGAACCCTGCCCCGACGACACCCGCTACGCCGACATCGTCCTCACCGACGAGGGCCGCAACGCCATCACCGAAGCCGCCCCCTCCCACGCCGCCAACGTCCGCGCCTGGTTCATCGAAGCAGTGGGCCCAGAACGCCTGGACACCCTCCAGGACGCCGCGGACGCCGTCCTCACCACCCTCGCAAAACACTCGGACAAACCAACCCCCACCTAAACCACCGGCACGAAACGCCGACCGCCAGTCCGACGGCGCAGCCGAGGATCCGTCGTCGGGCGCAGCCCGCCAGCACGCATCCGGCGCGAAGCGCCCCCGCTTTCCGACGCGCAGCGAGCACGGACCGCCAATGGGCGAAGCCCGCCGGCGCGCATCCGGCGCGGAGCGCCTGGGGCCCTGTCGGCGCCAGCCGATGCCTGGTCCGACGGCGAAGCCGAGGATGCCCGAGTCAGGCGAAGCCTGATGCTTGAGTCGAGCGCAGCTCGATGTCTGGCGAAGCCAGATCCCCTCCCGCCCCCGATACACAGCGCCCTCCTGCCCTGCCCCAGTTTGTCAAGACAGCTCTATCGTCTTGACAAACTGGGGCAGGGCATTGAGACAATCGCGCGCCGGGGGCCGGGCTTCACCAGGGGCGGGAACCAAGCCATCCGAACCCCCGCCCATTCACAGCAAACCCACAGCCTCCCAGCCCCCACACCTTCGGATTCCCGAAGACCCCGGACACACCCCCACACCCACCCCCAGACACACAAGAGCCCCGAGGCCGACACGCCCCGGGACTCCCGCGCACACAGATCCAACAGCCCCCTCAGCGGTGGGCGGACTCGAACGCGTCCACGACGCTCGCCGGGATCCGACCCCGGTCCGCGAGCTCGTGCCCGTTGGCCTTGGCCCAGTCGCGGATGGCCCGCGTCTGCTCCTTGCTCCGCCCCTCACCGGCGGGCTTGCCCCCCACGATGGCGGCGGTTCCGCGCTTGGCGCGACCGCCGGTGCGCCGTGCGGCGGCCACGAAACTGGCCAGTCCGTCACGCAGCTTCGCGCCGTTGGCTTCATTCAGGTCGATCTCGTAGGTAACACCATCCAGTGAAAACTGCACCGTGGAAATGTCTTCACTGCTCGTGCCGTCCAGGTCGTCGATCAGCTGGACGAGAACCTTCTGGGCCATGGGTCGAACCTCACAACGAGTCGAACGGGCGGAATGTCACGACAATACCAAACCAAACGCAGTTAATAGTCCGGTACCGGAAAAAAGTCAACGACCGCACCACTCGGAGTTTGGAGTCGCTCCAAACGTCACCCGTTCGAGGGCAACCGTTATCCCGGCGCCCGTCCGCACCACGGGAGACGCCGCCGCACCAGCGCCACCCGACCGGCCCAACGCCGCGGCGGCCTCCGGTGTGGACCACTCCCCTACCAATCCGCCTCGAAATCGAGGGCGCGGAGCCGGCACACCGGAACCGGTGAGTACCGCCGCGAGGAACGGTGGACCACTTCCCCGGACCATTTTTCCCCGCCCGACGAAACGTCGGGCACCCGTGCGGAAATCCCGCCGAGAAGTCCGACCGGTATGGCGGCGCAAATGACACAGGAGCCTTGCCGGATCGATTTATTCGCGCCGAGCGGACCCCGTCGCAGGGGCTCCGGACACCGCACCTCGGGCGTCGACCCACCGCCGCGGCACCGGTCCGCGCGGTGACGGCCCCTCCCCCACCACCGACTCCGACACGTGCGGATACCCGTCCACCAACAGCACTCCCCCCGACGCGACCACCACGCGCACGCCCTCCACCACGCCTGCGAAGCCCCGCCGACGTACGGAGGATTCCCACCCCGTGGACGGCCGGATCACGGCGACCACTCCGACTCCCGGAGAACCCGCACCGGAAAGAGCCGCCTATCCGGCAATCCCAGAACAACGAACGACCTGAATCCGCGAACAACGGACGACACCCGCCGCACGAATGACAACGCCAATTGGCGGAACACCGACCACACCCCGCACCACCGCGCACCGGACGGATATCCGCGGCCGTCCGCACCTCACCCGACCGCCCCGCTTTTCCCAGTTGGAACACCGGCATCCGGTGCCCCTACCGCACCTATCGACTCACCCCGCCACCGGACGCCCACCAGACCCGCGACCCCGAGGACCAGCATCGACTCCACCCGGAACCGGCAACCGGCCAAGGCGCGGCGGCCGAACCGCACAACACCTCCGGGAACAACATCCGAGCCGCATATTCCACGACGCCCGACTACCCGCCGCGCACGTCCGACAACACATCCACCACCCGTGGCGCACCGACCCGGACCAGCCGCGCCACCGGGCCGCCGCGCCACCGCCCGACACCGGCGTCCGCACCGTCTTCGCGATCAAGAACTGAACATCGGCGCCGGGTAGGGCAGAGTGGTCGCATGGAAATGCGTCTGCCCGCCCCCGGTGAGCTGTTCGGCCTGGCGAAGTCGACCGTCGGCTGGGCGGTCGACTCCGCCGTCGCGGTCGCCGCCGTCCCCGGCCGGGTGCTGGGCCTGCTGGACTCGGCCGAAGCACTGGTCGCGCGGGTCGACGGCGTCGTCACCCGCGCCGACGACCTCATCCAGCGCACCGGTGCGCTCGTCGGCGAGGTCGAGGCGGTCGTCGCCCAGGCCAGGGTGGTCTCCTCCGCCGCCCAGGTCGTGGTCGCCGACGCGCGACGGGTCTCCACCGCCGCCGAGGCCGTCGTCACCGAGGTCGTGGACGTCACCAACCAGGCCACCGGGGTCGTCGCCACCGCCGAGTCCACCGCCCGCACGGCGCACGAGCTGCTGGAGGCCTACTCGCCGTTGGCCCGCAAGGCCGTGCCGCTGCTGAAGCGGTTCGTCGACGAGCTGTCCCCGCAGGAGATCGAGGCCGCCATCCGGCTGGTCGACCAGCTCCCCGTGCTGACCGAGCACATCATCTCCGACGTGCTGCCGATCCTCGCCACGCTCGACAAGGTCGGCCCCGACGTCCACCAGCTGCTGGAGGTGACGAACGACGTGCGCCAGGCGATCCTCGGTATTCCGGGATTCAACTTCCTGCGCAAGCGCGGCGAGGAGAAGGACCCCGAGAACGGCTCCGCCGAATGATCTTGCCGTCCGGTCCGCGAATTCCCGCCGGCGACCACCGGTAGTTTGTGAACCGGGGCCCCGCACCGCGCGGGAACACCCGGAGAGCGTTTTCCGGAACACCCGTTCAGCATGTTCCGAACCGGCGTCCGGGTCTTCGCAGGCGCGGACCGACGCGGGGTCGGGAACGACCGCGGGAACCGTCCTCCGGCGGTCGGCCGCCCGCGTGGCGTCGTCCGAATCCCCCGGAGGAAGCGCGATCCCGCGATTTCCGGTCGTCGGCCCGGAATGGTCGCGCACCCGGCAGTGGAACGCGGTTCAAGCGGCCCAACCACCGCGCACGTCAACCGGTCGACTTCGCGGAGACCTCGTCGCGCGCGCACAGGTAGGGCCTGGACAACACCAACGCGACCGCGGTGAGCACCACCCCGACGTACACCGGTGCCAGGTGCCAGAAGTCCGTGTACCCGATGACGCCGTGCACGACGAGCGCGGGCACGAACCCCGCGGCGGCGGCCAGGGCGAGCGTCCACCAGACCCAGGAGTCGCCGCGCCGCCACCCCCACAGGGCCAGCAGCGCGATGGCCGCCGCGGCCGCCATCAGCGCACCGCCGAACCCGGCCCGGTCGTGGGCCACGAACGGGACGAGCCGGGGGTTGACCGCGCTCAGCGCGTCCGCGTCGGTGACCAGGTACCCCAGGTCGCTGGGCACGAACACGGCGGACAGGCCGGTCGCCGTCACCACCACCGCGCCGACGAACAGGCCGACACCGGTCACGATCATCAGCAGCTGGCCGACGAGGGCGCGGCGGCGCACGGCCTCCGGCCCGTCCGGCAGGGCGGTCCACCGCGGGCTCCTCGGGGCGCGCCGGGTGGCGACGACGAACATCGGGACCAGCACGGCCGTCGCCAGGATGTGCAGCGGTTCCAGGAAACCGTAGGACAGGAAGAAGAACAGGGTCGGGAAGCCGATCGCGCCGGACACCAGGAGCGCGGTGCGCGCCCACGGCCACCCGTGCCGGATCCCGCCCGCCGACAGCCCGGTGTACAGGAATCCGATCGCCACCATCGTGCCCGCCATGGTGACGCGGTCGTGCTGGAGGAAGTGCACCAGGTTGTGGTTGACGGCGTGCAGGTCGTCGAGGGTCATGCCCAGGAACGAGCGGTCGTACCAGAGCAGGACCGGGCCCAGCGTGATCGCGGCGGCACCCGTGCCCGCGACGAGCATGCCCAGGCCCACCAGCGCGCCCCAGCACCAGGCGGGCCACCTCAGGGGGTTGCGCGGCAGGTCGCGCACGGGTGGTGGCGCGGTGGTCGGGGTGGTCGCCTCGGCCACGCGCTGGAACCAGCCGGGTCCCGCTTCGAGCAGGAGCGCCGGGGACGCCAGGACGGTGGTCCCCCGGTCCGCCAGCAGGGCGGTGGCGGCGGCCGTCGAGGGGTCGTGCAGGACCACCTCGTGCGGCTCGGGCGGCCCCACCCGCACGACGCTCGCGCCCAGCGGGGGGAGGGCGCGGCGGGCGTCCTCGGCCAGGTGCGGGGGCACCACCGCGCCGACCCCCGGCACGGGCGGGTGGCCGAAGACCCCGGTCACGAGGCGCCTGCCGCCGGGGAGGCCCGTGAGGACGGCCAGGGCGTGCAGTGCCGCGTGGCGGGACCGCCGCTCGCCCAGGAGCGCGGCGGCCGGGCCGCTGAGGGGGTGGTAGGTCCAGTCCGGCATGCGCGTCAGGGTCACACAGGACGGTGCGCCGGGCGGGGAAGGCGTGCGGGACGCCGCCGCGCGTCGCGCGAGGACGGCCGCCTACGCTGCCATCCTGATGAGACGCAAGCAGAAGCCCCCGTTGCCCCAGCGGCACGGGCTCGACCCCGCGCGGCTGCGGATGCCCGCCGAGGGGCCGTGGACGACGCTGCGGGACCACCTCGTGGACCGGCTGCCGAAGGTGGACCCGGCGCGGATCGACACGATGCTGCGCGAGAGCCGGATCGTGGACATGGACGGCCCGCTGGCGCCGGGCGCGCCGTTCGTGCCGAACTCATCGGTGTGGTTCCACCGGGACCTGCCCGACGAGGTGGCGGTGCCGTTCGAGATCGGGGTCGTGCACCGCGACGACGACCTGCTGGTCGTGGACAAGCCGCACTTCCTGGCCACGATCCCGCGCGGCAAGCACGTGGTGGAGACGGCGCTGGTGCGGCTGCGGCGCGAGCTGGACCTGCCGGACCTCGTGCCCGCGCACCGGTTGGACCGGGTGACCGCGGGGCTGATCATGTTCATCGTGAACCCAGCCCGGCGCGGGGCTTACCAGACGATGTTCCGGGATCGGGTGGTGCACAAGGAGTACGAGGCGATCGCGCCGCACGACCCCGCGCTGGAGCTGCCCCGCACGGTGCGCAGCCACATCGTGAAGGAGAAGGGCGTCATCACCGCGCGGGAGCTGGACGCGCCGCCCAACAGCGAGACCCTGGTGGAGCTGGTCGAGCACCGCGACGGGCTGGGGCGCTACCGGCTGCTGCCCAGGACCGGTCGCACGCACCAGCTGCGGCTGCACATGAACGGGCTCGGCGTGCCGATCCTGGGTGACGACTTCTACCCCGTGCTCACCGAGACCGCGCTGGACGACTACCGCAAGCCGTTGCAGCTGCTGGCGAAGGTGCTGTCGTTCACCGACCCGGTCAGCGGGCGGCCGCGCCGGTTCGAGAGCCCGTCGACGTTGCTGGCGTGGGAGTCTCGGGAGCGGTGGCTGGCCGGTCCGGTGGCTACCCGGCTCCCACCAGGCTGAGCAGCCTGGCGATCTCCTTGGTGCGCGACTCGCGGATCGTGGTCGCCAGGTCCTTGGCCGGCTGGTTGGTGCCGCCCTCGATCTCGGACCTGGTCAGCTCCACGGAGTTGTGCAGGTGCCCGGTCATCAGGTTCAGGAACGTGGTGTCGAAGTCCGCGTCGGGCGCCTTGGCCAGCGCGTCGATCTCGGCGGGGCTCGTCTGGTGCAGGCCGCCGTGGTGCTCGTGCGCGGCCGGGTCGCCGTCCATCGCCGTCGGCTGGGACCAGTCGGTCAGCCACCCGGTCATCTTCGCGGTCTCGTCGCGCTGCGCGGTGTCGAGCTCGTCCGCGATGTCGCGCACCTCGGCCCTGGTGGTGCGCTCCTTGGCGATCCGGGTCAGTTCGAGCCCCTGGGCGTGCAGCGGCAGCATCATCTGCAGGAACATCACGTCGGCCGCGTTGTACTCGGCGGCCCCGGACGGTCGAGCGGCCGCACCGCAGCCGGAGAGCAGCAGGACGACCGCCGCGACGGCGGCGAACGGGTGGCGCTTCATGGGCGGGAAGTCCTCCACGGCAAGGGGAACGGACGGCGGAAGGCCCGCGCTCCGGCGCGGAACGCGGGCCCCTCCCACCGGCTAGTGCGGTGACCACGATCCTCGGCGGGCATTTCCGGGCCCAGCCGCTCGCTCGCTTCTCCGCCCCCGCACCCCCGTACTGCCAGTACGAGGGCGCGGGGGCGGAGAACCGAGGGACCGACTGGACGACGGAACTCCCCGGCAAGGGTTCGTGGCCACCGCACTAGACAGCAGCCAGCGCGTTCGGGGTGCCCCCCGCGAAGCCGTTCACCTGGAGGTCGACGCACGAGTAGAACGCGTTCGCCGTGTCGGCGATGTTCCAGACGGCGAGGAGCTTCTGCCTGCCGCTGCGCCCGCCGAGGTTGACCGTGTGGCTCACGGTCGCCCCCGGCTGCCTGCCGCCGTCGTTGAACTCGGCGATGCGGGTGCCGCCGATGAAGTACTGCCACGTGCTGGTGGCGTGGCGGGCCGTCAGCACCCAGTTGAAGGTGACCGTGCCGCCGACCGACGTCGCGGGCCAGCCCTTGCTCTCGTCGCTGAGCTGCGCGAACCGCCCGTTGTTGCCGTGGCAGTTGGTCGCGCCCTTCGGGCCTTCCACGCTCTGCGGCTCCCACACGATGTCACCGCAGTTCTGCACCTTGCCCTGGGCGCAGTTCGCCTGCCTGCTGGGTGGGGACGAGATGTAGCCGTGCGCGCTCGCCGTGGCCGCGGGTGCGACGACGACGATCAGGGGCGCGACACCGATGGCGACCGCCGCCGCGGCCAGCTTGCTCCTCAAACTCATGACAGCTCCTCTGGAATGAACGGCTGTTCCCAGGTGGGAAGCAATTCGGGAGCGCCTCCCACCGCAGGGTTGGGAACCCGGTGCAGCGGTACGTGGTCCTCCGTGTCGACGCGGCGGAATCGACACGGGCAGGTCGGACACGAGTTTCCGCTGGTCAGCGGATCCAGGTCGTCACTTGTTCCTGTGGTCTAGACCAGCCACGTTAGCGACCTCGGACATAACGGTCAAGCATTTGGGAAACCTTCCACACGAATACTGAACCGGGAGCCCCCGCATCCCGTAGGGCCGGGTATGACGTCGTTCCCCGGTAGGCGGACCACTCGCGCGGCATTGGCGGCCGCGGTCGTCGTGGCCGCTTTGATCGTCACCCCGACGCAGGCCCTGGCCGATCCCGTGCTGCCGGCGAACGCGTCCGAGGCGCTCAAGCGGTACACCGACCTGACCCACGACGCGGAGGCCCTCAACGAGGAGCACCTGCGCGCGCAGGAGGACCGGCAGAAGAAGCAGGGCGAGCTCGACCGCGCCAACCAGGACCTCGCCACGACCGGATCGGCGCTGGAGAAGGCGTCCGCCGCGGAGCGGGAGTTCCGCGGCAAGGTCGACCTGCTGACCGAGGCGTCGTTCGAGGGGGCCAGGTTCACCGGCCTGTCGGCGATGCTGACCGCCTCCTCGCAGCAGGACTTCCTCAGCCGGATGTCGGCGATGACCGTGATGGCGGCCGACCAGGCCGCCGCGCTGGACGCGCTGTCCGGGGCGCTGGCGGACGCCTCCGCGGCGCGGGCCGGGGCGGTGGACGCGCAGAAGCGCGCCGACGAGGCCTCCGCGGCGGCCACGAAGCTGGTGACGGACATCGAGGACCGGCGGGTGGCGCTGGTGTCGCAGGTGAACGCGGCCCGGACGCAGTACAACTCGCTCAGCTCGGCGGACCGGGCCGTGCTGGCCGACCGCGGCGACACGACGTCGGTCGACACGCCCTCGGGCGCGGCGGGCGCGGCGTTGGACTTCGCGTTGGCGCAGCGCGGGAAGCCGTACGTGTTCGGGTCGAACGGGCCGAACTCCTGGGACTGCTCCAGCCTGACGCAGGCCTCCTACCGGGCGGCCGGGGTGAGCATCCCGCGCACCACCTACACGCAGGCGACGACCGGGCGGGCGGTGTCGCGCGGCGAGGTCAAGGCCGGTGACCTGATCATCTACTACTCGGGGCAGTCGCACGTGGCGATGGCCGTGGACAACGTGCGGGCCGTGCACGCGTCCACCGAGGGCGTGCCGGTGAAGATCGCCAACATCGACGACATCGGGCCGATCAACACGATCCGCCGGATCGCCGGGTAGCCGACTCCGTCCGGACCCGCGGGCAGGTCACGCGGTGGGCGGGGACCAGCCGTGCGCGAGGACGTCGAAGACCGTCTCGACGGCGGCGCGGCGGTCCTGCCTGCCGCGGGTGAGCGCGGGCACCTCGAGCACGAACCGGGCCAGGGTGACGCACGCCAGGTCGTCGCGGTCCACGCCCGAAGCTTCGGCGATGGCGGCGCCGAGGGCGTCGGTGTGCCGCGTCCACATGCGTTCGGCGTAGTCCCGCAGCGCCGGCGTGGTGTCGACGAGGGCGGTGAACTCCGCCAGCTGCGGGTGCGCCGTGAGCGGCAGCCAGGTGGCGAGGACGTGCTCGCGCAAGGCCTCCACGACGCTCTGCCCCTCGGCCCGGTCGCGCACCACGGCGACCAGCCGCGCCTCCTTGTCCGCCTCCTCGTCGAACACCAGCGCTTCCTTGCCGGTGAAGTGCTTGAACAGCGTCGTCGTCGACACGTCGGCCTCGTCGGCGATGTCGCGGATGCTCACCTGGTCGTAGCCGCGCTCCAGGAACAGCCGCAGCGCCGCGTCGGCGATCGCCTGCCGGGTGGCGGCCTTCTTGCGCTCGCGTCGACCGACCGGGGGCTGGGTCATGGCCGGAGCATAACCGGAAGGTGCACCGAGCACTAAGTGAACCGGTTGCACCTTCACCCGCCGGCGGCAGGGCCACGAGACCCGAAGGGTGGCGCGGCCGGCGTCGAGGCGGTGGGCGGCCCGGCCACCGCGGGCGGGGTCACGCCCGACCCCACGGCCTTACTCCGCCAGCGTGTCCAGGATCCCCTGCCCGTACTTGGCGAGCTTGTTCTCGCCCACCCCGTTCACGGTCCCCAGCTCCGCGAGCGTCGACGGCTCCAGCGTGGCGATCTGGCGCAGCGTCGCGTCGTGGAACACCACGTAGGCGGGCACGCCCTGCTCCTTGGCCACCGCGCCCCGCCAGGCCCGCAGGCGTTCGAACACCGGCACGGCCTCGGTGGGCAGGTCGACGACCGCGGCGGCCTTCGACGCCTTCGCGGGACGGGCCGCGCGGGCCTTCTCCGGCTCGCGGCGGAGCATCACCTCGCGCCGCCGCGACAGCACCTCGGCGCTCGCCTCGGTCAGCACCAGCGTCCCGTAGTCGCCCTCCACGGCCAGCAGGCCCTGGGCCAGCAGCTGCCGGACGACCCCTCGCCACTCGGCCTCCCGCAGGTCCGTGCCGATGCCGAACACGGTCAGCGAGTCGTGGTCGTGCTGGATGACCTTCGCGGTCTTCTTGCCCAGCAGGATGTCGATCAGCTGGCCCGCGCCGAACTTCTGCCGCCGCTCGTTCTGCAGCCGCACCACGGTCGACAGCAGCTTCTGCGCGGGCACGGTCCCGTCCCACGACTCGGGCGGCGACAGGCAGGTGTCGCAGTTGCCGCAGGGCTCGCCCTGCTGGCCGAAGTAGGCGAGCAGGCGGGTGCGGCGGCAGTCGACCGTCTCGCACAGGGCCAGCATGGCGTCGAGGTGCATGCCGAGCATGCGCCGGTGCGCCTGGTCGCCCTCGGAGGTGTCGATCATCTTCCGCTGCTGCACCACGTCCTGGAGCCCGTAGGCAAGCCAGGCCGTGGACGGCAGTCCGTCCCGACCCGCGCGGCCGGTCTCCTGGTAGTAGCCCTCCACGGACTTCGGCAGGTCGAGGTGGGCGACGAACCGGACGTCCGGCTTGTCGATGCCCATGCCGAACGCGATGGTCGCGACCATCACCAGGCCGTCCTCGCGCAGGAACCGCGACTGGTTGGTCGCGCGCACCCGCGAGTCCAGCCCAGCGTGGTAGGGCAGCGCGGGAATCCCGTTCTGCACCAGGAACTCGGCCGTCTTCTCCACGGACGCGCGGGACAGGCAGTACACGATGCCCGCGTCGCCGGCGTGCTCGGTCTTGAGCAGGTCGAGCAGCTGCCGCTTCGGCTCGTTCTTCGGCTCGATGCGGTACTGGATGTTGGGGCGGTCGAAGCTCGCGACGAAGTGCCGCGCCTCCTTGAGGTTGAGCCGGGTCGCGATCTCCGCGTGGGTGGCCTCGGTGGCCGTCGCCGTCAGCGCGATCCGCGGCACGTCCGGCCAGCGCTCGTGCAGGGCCGACAGCGCCAGGTAGTCCGGCCGGAAGTCGTGGCCCCACTGGGACACGCAGTGCGCCTCGTCGATCGCGAACAGCGACACCTTGCCGCGGTCGAGCAGGCGCATGGTCGACTCCAGGCGCAGCCGCTCCGGCGCCAGGTACAGCAGGTCGAGCTCGCCCGCGAGGAACTCGGACTCGACCATGCTGCGCTCGTCCGGGTTCTGCGTGGAGTTCAGGAAGCCCGCGCGCACGCCCACGTTGCGCAGCGCGTCGACCTGGTCCTGCATGAGCGCGATCAGCGGCGAGACGACCACACCGACGCCCGCCCGCACCAGGGCCGGGATCTGGTAGCAGAGGGACTTGCCGCCACCCGTCGGCATCAGGACCAGCGCGTCGCCGCCCGCGACCACGTGCTCGATGACGTCCTGCTGGCTGCCGCGGAACGAGTCGTAGCCGAAGACCCGGTGGAGCACCTGCCGGGCCTCGCTCGGATCGGTTCCGATGTCGGGAGTCGCCATGCCCGCAGATCCTACGAGGGGGCACCGACAACGGCGGATCCGAGTTGACTTCCAGCGCGCTCGAGGTTCTACGCTCGTCGGTTCCACCAGACCGGAAAAGGGGGATCCACCAGCATGGCAGTGCGGTTGAACCACACGATCGTGGCCGCTCGGGACGCGCAGGCCTCGGCGGAGTTCCTGGCGTCGGTGATGGGCCTGCCCGCACCCGTGCCGTTCGGGCCGTTCGTCACCGTGCGGACCGACGGTGACACCACGCTCGACTTCATGGAGGTGCGCGGGGAGATCACCTCGCAGCACTACGCGTTCCTCGTCGACGAGGACGACTTCGACGCCATCTTCGGACGGGTCAAGGAGCGCGGCGTGACCTACTGGTCCGACCACGGCCACCGCGGCGAGGGCCGGACCAACACCCACGACGGCGGGCGGGGCGTGTACTTCGACGACCCGGACGGGCACGCGCTGGAGATCATCACCAGGCCGTACGGCAGCGGTTCGTGAGACGGGGCCCGCGGGCCGCGGCCGTCGCGGGCGTGCTGAGCGGGGCGCCGTCCACGCTGCACGCGCTGGCGACCGGTGGTGACGTCCTGGCCGCCACGCGCGCGGCCGGGACGCTGCTGCCCGGCGGCCGCCCCGGCACCGCCCGCGGCGCCGTCGCCCACGTCGTGCTGACCGCGGGGTGGACGGCGGTGCTCGCCGCCGTGCACGGGCGGCGGCCGTTCGGGGCGCTCGGCGGGGCCGCGGCGGGACTGGCGATCGCGGTGCTGGACCTCGAGGTGGTCGGACGGCGGTACCCGGCCGTCCGGGCGCTGCCGAGGTGGCCGCAGTACGCCGACCACCTCGCCTTCGGGGCCCTCGTCGGGGTCCTGCTGCGCCGCGGGTGGTCCCGTTCGCCGCGAAACGAACGGTCAGGCGGCTGTCCGCTTTTGTCCGGTCGGGTCTGCGGTCTGTCGTTGACAGCCGGTCAGTCCTCCTGACACGGTGCGTCTCTAGGCGGCAACTGTGGGGCATGACAACGATGTCAGCTAGGAGGACCTGGTGCGCAGCAGACGAACCCGTGTCGTGGCGGTGCTCGCAGGAGCGCTGGTGGCGGGAGTGCTCGCCGCACCGCCCGCGTCGGCGGCGCCCGAGGACGACCCGACGGCGCTGGTGAACCCGTTCGTCGGGACGCAGAACTTCGGCAACACCTTCCCCGGCGCCAGCGCGCCGTTCGGGATGGTGCAGGTCAGCCCGGACACCGGCGGCCAGGGCGGGTACGACTACCAGCAGGGCACGATCTACGGGTTCAGCCAGACGCACCTGTCCGGCGTGGGCTGCGGGGTCGCGGGCGAGCTGCCCATGATGCCCACGACCGGCGCGGTGAGCAGCGTCGACCCGAACGTCTACAAGTCCCCGTACTCGCACTCCGACGAGCAGGCCACACCCGGCTACTACCGGGTCGGGCTGTCGAAGTACGGCGTGGGCTCCGAGCTGACCGCGACCGCCAGGACCGGGTGGCAGCGGCACACCTTCCCCGCCACCGGCGCGGCGAACATCCTGTTCAACACCGGCAAGGCGAACCAGAACGTGTTCGACTCCGAGGTGCACGTCGTCGGTGACCGGACGGTCGAGGGGCGCGTCCGGGCGGGCCAGTTCTGCGCGGGCCACGACGAGCACACGGTGTACTTCACGGCCACGTTCGACCGGCCGTTCGCGTCGTTCGGCACCTGGCGCGGCTCCACGACGACCGGTGGCGGCCGGGACGCCGCGGGCACCGGCGGGAACGGCGCGTGGGTCACGTTCGACGCCAACGCCGACCGCGACGTCGTGGTGAAGGTGGGGCTGTCCTACACCGGCGCCGAGGGGGCGCGGAAGAACCTCGCCGCCGAGACGACCGACTACGACTTCGACGCCGTGCGGCAGCGCCTGCACGACTCCTGGGTCGAACAGCTCGGCTCCATCAGGATCGGCGGCGGCACCACCGAGCGGCGCACGGCGTTCTACACCGCGCTCTACCACTCGCTGCTGCACCCGAACGTCGCCGGTGACGTGGACGGCAAGTACGTCGGGTTCGACGGGGCCGTGCACACCGCCGACGGGTACACGCCGTACCAGAACTTCTCGCTGTGGGACACCTACCGGCCGCAGAACCAGCTGCTGGAGATGCTGCGGCCCGAGGTGGCGCGCGACGTCGCGCTGTCGCTGGTCGCCAGCGGCCGCGACGGCGGGTGGCTGCCGCGCTGGGCGCTCGCCAACAGCGAGACCAACATCATGACCGGCGACCCGGTCACTCCGTTCCTCGTCGAGGCCTGGTCCAAGGGGCTGCTGGCCGGGCACGAGGAGGAGGCGTACGCGCTGCTGCGCAAGAACGCGACCAGCCTGCCGCCCGCCGACTCGCCGTACAACGGCCGGTCCGGTGTCGCCTACTACAACGACCGCGGCTACGTCCCGTCCGGTCTGACCCTCGGCACCGACTGCGCGCACAAGGGCGGCGACAACGACTGCGTGCACCCGGCCTCGGCCACGCTGGAGTACTCCGCCGCCGACGCCGCGCTGGCGCTGATGGCCAAGGGCCTGGGGCACACCGCCGACGCGACCATGTTCGCCGGTCGCGGCCAGTGGTACCGCAACCTGTGGGACTCCTCGATCTCCCAGTTCCGGCCGCGCACCAAGGAAGGCACCTGGCTCGCGCCGTACAACCCCGTCGAGGCCTCCCACCAGTTCCACGAGGGTGGCGCCTACCAGTACCAGTGGCTCGTCCCGCAGGACCCGAAGGGACTCGTCGGGCTGATGGGCGGCAAGGCCGCCACCGAGAAGCGGCTGGACGACTTCTTCGTCTACGACAAGCTGCTCACCGACCCCGCGGGCACCGCGCGGACCGACTGGATCACCCAGCCCTACGACTACTACGGCAAGCCCACCTACAACCCGAACAACGAGCCCGACCTGCTCGCGCCCTACGTCTACCTGTGGGCGGGCGCGCCCGCGAAGACCGCGACCGTCGTGCGGGCCGCGATGACGCTGTTCACCACCGGCCCGGACGGCATGACCGGCAACGACGACCTGGGCACGATGTCGGCCTGGTACGTGTTCTCCTCGCTCGGGCTGTACCCGACGATGAGCGGCGGCGACTTCATGGCGCTGTCCAGCCCGCAGTTCGAGTCGGCGACCGTCCGCATCGGGTCGTACAAGTCGTCGCAGGGCGGCACGCTCACCGTGACCGCGCCCGGCGTCAGCGACACCAACCGGTACGTGCAGAGCCTGAAGTTCAACGGTGCCGACCAGTCCAGGACGTGGCTGGACTGGAAGGCGCTCGCCCGCGGCGGCACGCTCGCCCACCAGGTCGGCTCCAAGCCGTCCGCGTGGGGCACCAGGTCCGGTGACGAGCCGCCGTCGGTCAACTCCGCCCCCGCCGACGGCCGCGAGCACGTGGACGCCTCGCTGCGGCCCGCGTCGGTGATCGTGCCGACCAAGGCCGCCGCGCAGACCGTGACGCTGAACGTCGACGTGCTCGGCCAGTCCCCCGGCACGCTGTCGGTGCCGCTGAAGGTCACCGTGCCCAAGGGCTGGGGCGTGACGGTGCAACGCGCGCCGCTGCTGATCGAGTCGAAGCGGCTGCCCGTGCAGAAGACCGTCACGGTGCCGGTCACCGTGCCCGCCAACACCGCGGCGGGCACCTACCGGGTGCAGGCCACCGCGGGCACCGTGACCCGGATGGCCACCATCGAGATCAAGGCCGCGGGCAGCTGCGCGACCGTGGTCGACGGGCAGTGCGCGGTGGACCTGGCGCGCGAGCGCAACCACGACGGGGCGGCGACCGTGGCCGACTCGGCGCAGGGCGACTTCGACGGCGGCGGCTGGAGCTACGACGGCGCGCTGCTCCCCGCGGCGGGCCAGGTGGTGTGGGGCGGCGTGACGTACTCGACGCCGGACCCGACCGGCCCGGCGAACAACTTCGTCGAGACGCGGGGCCAGGCGATGCTCCTGCCGCAGGGCAACTACAGCAGCGCCAACCTCGTCGCGGCCTCGCACAACGGGCCGGTGACGGTGGCGCTGACCGTGCGGTACTCCGACGGCACCAGCGCCGAGGTGCCCGTCACCGTCGGCGACTGGGCCGGGTCGACCCCGCCGGGCAGCACCGTCGTGCTCGACATGCCGCACCGGATCAAGGCCGGTCAGGGTGTCGACGGACCGCCGGTGCGGCTGTTCGGGCAGGCGCTGCCCGTGGACCGCACCAAGGTGCTCCAGTCGGTCACCCTGCCCGACGACCCCCGCGTGGAGGTGTACGCCCTGACCCTGGTCTGATCGGCCGCTCCCGGCGAAGAGGGTGGACCGAGCGTGGACCTGCACGTGAGCCTGGACGGACGGCGCGACCTGACCGCCCAGATCTACCTGCAGGTCCGCGCCGCCATCCTGGACGGGCTGCTGCGGCCCGGCGAGGCGCTGCCGCCGACCAGGGAGCTGGCGGCGGCGCTCCAGGTCTCCCGCAACACCGCCAACGCGGCCTACGAGAAGCTGGCCGCCGAAGGCTTCCTGACCAGCCGGGTCGGCGTGGGCACGTTCGTCAGCGACCTGCCGTTCCGCGGCTCCCGCGAGCCCGAGGCGCGCCCGTCGCCGCTGCGGCCGCGGCCGATGTGGGACGACATGCCCGACCCGCCGGACCTGTCCGCGGGGACCCTCGAGTTCGACTTCCGGCCGGGCATGCCGGACGCGACCCGCTTCCCGTTCCCGACGTGGCGGGCGCTGCTGGCCAACCAGCTGCGCGGCTCGGGCACCGCGCTCGGCATGTACGGCGAGCCGATGGGCCACGCCGGGCTGCGGGCGGCGATCGCCCGGCACGTCGGCGTGTCCCGCGCGGTCCGGGCGACCGCGGCCGACGTGATGGTCACCGCGGGCGTGCAGCAGGCCGTGGACCTGGTCGCCAGGGTGGTGCTCGCGCCCGGCGACGTCGTGGCGATGGAGGACCCCGGCTACCCGCCGGTGAAGCGGCTGTTCCAGGCGATGGGCGTGCGGCTGGTCGGCGTGCCGGTGGACGCGCAGGGCCTGGTGGTCGACGAGCTGCCGGAGTCCGCGCGGCTGGTGTACCTCAGCCCGTCGCACCAGTTCCCGCTCGGCCACGCCCTGTCGCTGTCGCGGCGGCTCGCGCTGCTGGAGTGGGCGGAACGGGTGGACGCGGTGGTCCTGGAGGACGACTACGACAGCGAGTTCCGCTGGACGGGCCGCCCGGTGGAGCCCCTGCACGCGCTCGACCGGACCGGCCGGGTCGTGTACGTGAGCTCGTTCTCGAAGGTGCTGCTGCCGACGCTGCGGGTCGGGTTCTGCGTCGCTCCCCCGCCGCTGCACTCCGCGCTGCGCAAGGCCAAGCACCTGGCCGACTGGCACTCCTCCAGCCCGGTGCAGGGCGCGCTGGCGGAGTTCATCGAGAACGGGCTGCTGGCCGCGCACCTGCGCCGGATGCGGCGCGTCTACCGGACCCGCCGCGACCGGATGTCGATGGCGTTCGACCAGGACTTCGCCGACCACCTGGAACCCATCACCAGCGCTACCGGGCTGCACCTGACGGCCTACCTGCGCTCCGACGTGCCGGGCGAGGACGCCGCCGTCACCGCCCGCGCGGCCTCGCTGGGCGTCGCGCTGCACACCATGGCGCTGTGCGGCGTCGACCGGGTGCCACGTCAGGGGTTCGTGTTCGGCTACGGGCTGGTGGCGACCGAGGCCCTGGACGAGGGCTTGGCGAGAATGCGCCGCGCGTTCGCGTGACCTGACCGTCATTGGCTCCCCGCGGACGGGCCGGTCCTGGTACTTCCACCGCGCGCCGCGCGCTTCGTAGGCTCGACGAGCCGCCGGACCCGAGGAGGGACCCCGAGCCCGGCGGACGATCGGAGGATCAGCCCAACTGCGACTTGACCTGGGCGATCGAGGGGTTCGTCAAGGTCTCGCCGTTGGGGAAGTGCAGGGTGGGCACGGTCTGGTTCCCGCCGTTGACGCTCATCACGAAGTCGGCGGCACCGGGGGTCCGCTCGATGTCCACCTCGACGTACTCGATGCCTTCGCGCTTCAGCTGGTTCTTCAGGCTGAAGCAGAAACCGCACCAGGAGGTGGAGTACATCGTCAGGGTCGCGGGCGCAGCGGACATCGGTGGAACGCTCCTCGGGTAGGGGGAGAGGCCGGGTCGACAGCTGCAACGCGCGGGCGCCCACCATCGTTACCCCACGACGGGTGAGCCGTGCGTCATACCCGCGGCGGCGGGCCGGTCGCGCCCCTGTCGGTGCGACCGGCCCGCCGTGGTCAGGTGCCGGGACGGCCGGTGGGGGCTCCGTCGACCCCGCCGGCCGTCCGCTTCACCACGTCCGCTAGTTGCGGACGATGGTGAAGGTGGAGGTGGTGTTCTTGACGTCCTGCGCGTTGTTGGCCAACCGCAGGTTGGTGAACGTGGCCGTGCCGATCGCCGGGCCCTGGCCGGGTTCGGGCAGTTCGTTCGCCCAGATCCCGAAACCGGACTTGGCGTCGTAGGCGTCACCGCTGCGCTGCGCACCCGTGATCGACACGTTGGTGAAGATCGTGTCCTTCACCGGGAACTGGGGGTTGCCGGGACTGCTGTAGTTCGTCTGGAACATGACCCCGCTGTAGGTCGGGTCCACGATGTCGACGTCGGAGATCCTGATGCCCTGGAACACCTTCGAGGCGGAGAAGACCCAGATGCCGGGGAAGGTCTGGCCGTTCCAGAAGTGGCCGCCCGCGCGGACGATCGAGATGTTCTCGAACTTCGTGGGCGGGTCGGCGCCGAAGCCGTTCATCGGGTAGCCGAAGTCGAGCGAGCTGATCGTGATGCCCGCGTACACCAGCGTGTCCGCGATGTAGATGTTGCGGAAGGTGTTGGCGTACCCGCCGTAGACCGCGACACCGGCGGCGCGCCAGGTCAGGGTCGTGGACAGGTTCTCGTAGACGTTGTCCTTCTCGTCGGCGCCACCGGCGTCGATGGCGGAGAACAGCGCGAACGAGTCGTCACCGGTGGCCCGCGCGTCGTTGTTGACGACGTGGTTGTTGGTGCTGCCGTTGGTCATGTTGACGCCGTCGGCGAACAGGTTCCGGATCCGCGAGTTCTTGATCGTCACGAAGTCCGTGTTGGCGCCCCAGTAGAGGCAGACCATGTGCTCGACCCAGATGTCGTCGATCTCCATGTTGGCCACGTTCGCGAAGTCGAAGACCTTGCCGGGGCCGTCGATGCGCGAGGTGTAGTTGCCGAGGTAGGCGAAGCCGGAGAACGTGGAGCCGTTGGCCGTGCCCTCCGCCCGGAAGCCGACGTCGGTGTTGTCCTGGGTGGACGGTGCCTGGAACCTGGTGAACCACGGACCGGCGCCGACGACCTTGACCGCCTTGCCGTACACCTGGAACTTGCTGGCGGTCTGGTAGGTGCCCGCGGGCAGGTAGACGCCGACGAGGGTTCCGGTGGTGTCCATCCGGACCCGGTCCAGCGCGTTCTGCACGTCCTGGTGGCCGAAGCCGGTCGGCACGGCGTACTTGGCCGGGTCCGGGTTCGCGATCGCGGTGACCTGCTCGGTGTTGATGAAGTCGATCGCGTAGTTGGTGGTGTTGGCCGCGTCCTTCTGGAGCCTGATCTTGTGGCCGGCCTGCACCGTCGAGTTCAGCATGATGCTGGCCTCGTCGTAGATGTGCCGGGCCTCGCCGCCGGGCGAGTTGCCGGGACCGGCCTCGGGACCGTAGAGCCAGGCGTACTTCGACGTCAGCGGCAGCGCCTTGTGGAACACGCCGTCGACGTAGACGTTGATGGTCGCGTCGATGCCGCCGCCGCCCGCGGAGTCCGGGATGGAGAAGCGGGTGACGAGCGTGTTGGTGCTCGCCTTGGTGGTGAACTCGACGTAGCTGCCGGTGGAGTTCAGCGTGACGGCCTTGCGGCCGGACGCCTCGCCCGCGAGGTCGCCGATCTTGCGGTTCGGCCCGACGACGGTCGCGCCGCCGCCTACGGCCGCGTCCTCGGCCTCCAGCATGTCGTAGGGCATGTTGGCGCCGCGGCCGACGAAGAACGGCTGCTCGCTGGTGTTGTTGGGCTGTTTGACCGGCAGCTCGTTGGCGTCGTTGGCCAGCACCACCTTGACGGTGTACTTGCCGTTGGCCGCCGTCCACGTGCCGACGGTGACCGGTGCGGTGGTGGCGCCCGCGGCGATGGCACCGCTGTAGGAGCCGGTCAGGGTCTGCACGACCGCGCCGGTGGTGGAGTTGACCACCTGGAGCGTGATGCCGTGCGCGCCGCCCGCGGAGGCGACCGTGCCCTGGTTCTTGATGGCCACGGAGAACGTGACCGCGTTGCCGTTGGCCGGGTTGTTCGGCGTCCAGCCGACGTTCGCGACCAGGTCCGAGCTGGCGACCGGGGTGACGACCAGCGGGCTGCCGCTCGCGAAGCCGTTGTTGGTCTCGTCGGACTCGACGACGACGTTGCCCTCGTCCACCTTGGCGCTCAGCGGGTAGCTGCCCGCGGTGCGGGTGCCGACGTTGGCGCTCACCGTCGCCGAGGCGCCGGGTGCCAGCGCGCCGACGTTGGCGCTCACCGTCGCCGAGGCGCCGGGTGCCAGCGCGCCGACGTTGGCGGTGCCCGCCTTCGTCGAGCCGAGGTAGAAGTTGGCGGTCGTGGCCCCGGAGGCGACCGCGCCCGCGTTGCGGACCACCGCCGACAGCGTGACGGCGTCGGTCTCGACGGGGGCGCTGGGCGACCAGGAGGCACCGGTGATCGTGAGGTCCGGGTTGGGCGCGGGGACGCCGATGACCTGGAACTCGGCGACCTGCCCCGCCGGGGCGCCGGTGTTGGAGGTGATCCGGAGCTGGACGTCGGCCAGTGCCGCGCCGCCGACCGGGATCGTCACGATGTTGCTCGACGCCGGGGTGAAGACGTAGTCGGCCGCCGACACCACGTTCGTGAAGCCGGAGGCGCTCTGCTCGCGGCCGAGCACCTGGATGTTCTGCGTGCGGGTGCCCCACGAGCTGTCCGGGTTGAGCTTCAGCACGACCGAGTCGACCGAGGCGTTCGCGCCCAGGCTCACCGCGAGGGTGTTGGGGTACGAGCCGCCCGCACCCTCCCAGTAGGTGCTGGTGCTGTTGTCGTTCGCGTTGGTCGCGACGAACGTGAACACCGTCGAGGACGCGGTGATCGGCTTGCCCACGGCCAGGTTCGTGCCACCGGGGATGCTGGTCCCGTTGCGGGTCACGGTGTTGCTGTTGGCCGACTGGTTGCCCGCGGCGTCCTTGGCCCGCACGTAGTAGGACACGGTCGCGGTGCCCGGCTGCGTGTCGGTGTAGGTGAGGACGTTGCCCGCGACGCTGGTGCGCAGCGCGTTGTTGGCGTAGACGTCGTAGCCCGTCACGCCGACGTTGTCGGTGGACCCGCTCCAGGACAGCCGGATCTGCCCGGTGCCCGGCTCGGTGAAGGAGAGGTTGGCGGGCGCGCTGGGCGCCTGCGTGTCACCGCCCGACGGCCCGTAGACCTCGAGCTCGGACAGCTGGCCCGCGGGCCATCCCGTGTTGGCGGTGATGTTCAGCCGCACGTACCGGACCGTGGTGGCGGCGATGTCGATCGTCACCGAGTTCCCGGTGGCCGGGTTGAAGACGTACCCCTTGGAGGGGGCCAGGTCGGAGAAGCTGCTGCCGTTGGTGCTGCCCTGCACGGAGAGGGTCTGCGTCCTGGTCTCCCAGCCCGTCGGCAGCTTCAGGACGAGCTTGTTCGTGGCGAGCGAGGAACCGAGGTCGGCCTGGATCCACTGGGGGAAGGCGTTGCTGCCGCTCTCCCAGTAGGTGGCCTGGTTGCCGTCGTTCACGTTCGACGCCGGGTACTCGCCGTGCGAACTGCTGGCCGAGATGGAGACGGCGGCCGCGGCGAGCCGGGCACCCAGGGCGTTCGCCGCGGGTGCGGCCGGGGCCGCGTTCGCCGGGAGGCCCGGCCCGGCGAGCAGCACGAGGCTGCCCGCGAGCAACGCGGCGGTGAGCCGCGTGATCAGGCTTGTGGTTCTCATTGCGTTCCTCTCTGCAGGGGGAGCGGGTGTGGCAAGGAGACCTCCGGACACACCGGGTGCGGGGCCGCCGGTCACGGACAGGGGGTGGCCGGTCGTCGACGGGATGGGGAGTGGGAACGGTGGTCCAGACGTAATTACGAAGCGTTGCCAGGATTTTCCAAGATCATGCAACTTTTTTGCGTCGAGTTGAGCAAGAGTTACAGACGCGCTACAGCTACGTCAACGGTCCCGCGACCGTGGAGTTACTCCTCGCGCACGCCTGGAGCCGTTCGGCCCAGGCGGAACGGCCGAACGGCGGGATGACAGGGGGCGACACGGCCCCCGGAGGTCACGCGGACTCTTGCGATGGAGGTCCTAGGCTGGTGGGGTCCGCTTCGCGACCCGGCGGGCGACCACCGCGCCGACGACCGTCAGCACCAGCAGCGCGCCCAGCGACAGCAGGAACGCGGGCGAGGACGGGTCGTCGGCGGTGCCGCCCAGCGCGGTGTAGACGACGATGCCGGGCGCGATGCCCGCGCCCGTGCCGACCAGGAACCGGCGCAGCCCGAGGCTGGTCACCGCGAGCACGTAGTTCAGCAGTGCGAACGGTCCGAGCGGCAGCAGCCGGAGCACGAACACGGTCGCGGCGCCGTAGCGGTCCAGCAGGGAGTTGACCCCGGCCATCCGCTTGCCCGCGAGCTGCTCGACCGCGTCCTTCGACAGCCGTCGGCCGATCAGGAACGACCCCGCGGCACCGAGCACCGCGCCGGTCCACACGACCGGGATGCCGAGCACGGGCCCGAACAGCAGCCCGGCGACGGCGCACAGCAGCGTCGCGGGCACGAAGCCCATGACCGCCACGGCGCAGACCACGACGAACACCACCGGGCCGAGGACGCCGAGCCCGTCGACCCAGCCCTTGGCGACGTCGACAGCGCCCGCCCCGTACACCAGGGCGAGGACGGCCAGCGCACCAAGGAGGAGGACGAGCGGCACGAGTCGCGCCCAGGGCGAGCGGAGCAGGCGGACGGCGCCCGGCCGGTCGACGTCGGCACCCATCGCACCGCCCTTCACCGCGGGTCCTGACCGCCTTCGATGCTAGTGGCGGCAAGGGCTCCCGCCCGCGTGACGCACGTCCCGCCGCACGACGTTCCGGGGTGGTCCGGAATAACGGAAAACGGCGTCTCGATTCGGCGACACCTTCGACGACCGGACGCCGCGGCACACCCGTTGGCACCAAGGGGAGAACCACGTTCGGCGTAGCGCCCGTCCCGGTCCAGGAAACTTCGAGCGGAACCTTGACGGCCGAATTTCGGGGATGTTAACTCCACCACACACCCATGGAACCGGTTCCGGGACCGGTTACACATCAACGAGAGAGCGCTCTCTCAGCAGGGCCCGCCGATCATCGCGGCGGGTCGCACCGCGCCCAGAACACCCTGCCCACCCCTCCGGGCTCCAAGCCGTCTCCTCATTCCGACAGGCAGGAACATGAGACTCGCTGTCCCCATCTCCCCGTCCCCACGCCGACGCTCCCTGCGCAGGCTCTCCGTCCTGCTCGTCGCCACCGCGACGCTGCTCGGCACCCTCTCGTCCACCGACTCCGCCCCCAGCGCGAACGCCGCCCCCGTCCTGCTCTCCCAGGGCAAGACCGTCACCGCCTCGTCGACCGAGAACGCGGGCACGCCCGCCTCGGCCGCCGTCGACGGCAACGCGGGCACCCGCTGGTCCAGCGCCGCCGCCGACCCGCAGTGGCTCCAGGTCGACCTCGGCTCCAGCGCCACCGTCAACCAGGTGGTGCTGAACTGGGAGGCCGCCTACGCGCGGTCGTTCCAGATCCAGACCTCCGCCGACGCCTCGACGTGGACGACGGTCTACACGACCACCACCGGCACCGGCGGCGTGCAGACGCTCGACGTCACCGGCACCGGCCGCTACGTCCGGGTGCTCGGCACCGCCCGCGCCACCGGCTACGGCTACTCCCTGTGGGAGTTCCAGGTGCTCGGCTCCCAGGGCGACGCTCCGCCGTCCGCGGCCTGCGGCTCGGCGAACGTGGCGCTGAACAAGCCCGCCACGGCGTCCTCGACCGAGAACGCGGGCACGCCCGCCTCCGCGGCCGTCGACGGCAACGCGGGAACCCGCTGGGCGAGCGCCGCGAGCGACCCGCAGTCGCTGCAGGTCGACCTCGGCTCGTCGCAGTCCATCTGCCGGGTGGGCCTGAGCTGGGAGGCCGCCTACGGCAAGTCCTTCCAGATCCAGACCTCGGCCGACGCGTCGGCGTGGACGACGGTCTACAGCACCACGACCGGCACCGGCGGCAACCAGACGCTGGACGTCACCGGCACCGGCCGCTACGTCCGGGTGCTCGGCACGGTCCGCGGCACCGGCTACGGGTACTCCCTGTGGGAGCTCTCGGTCAACACCACCAGCGGCACCGTCGACGTGCCCGTGACGGACCCGCGCAACCCGGACTTCGGCCCGAACGTGTCGGTGTTCAGCCCGTCCACGCCCGCCGGTGACATCCAGGCCAAGCTGACCGCCGTCGCGAACCAGCAGCACACCAACCAGTTCGGCCCCGAGCGCTACGCACTGCTGTTCAAGCCGGGCAGCTACAACGCCGACGTGAACCTCGGCTTCTACACCCAGGTCGCCGGTCTGGGCCTGTCCCCCGACGACGTCAACCTCAACGGCCACGTGCGCGTCGAGGCGGACTGGCTGCAGCAGGGCGACAACCCGAACAACAAGGGCAACGCGACGCAGAACTTCTGGCGCTCCGCCGAGAACCTCTCGGTGACCCTGCCCGCCGGGCAGATCGAGCGGTGGGCCGTGTCGCAGGCCGCGCCGTACCGGCGCATGCACCTGCGCGGCCAGGTCCAGCTGTGGAACGGTGGCGACGGCTGGGCGAGCGGCGGCTTCATCGCCGACTCGAAGATCGACGGCGTCGTCGTGTCCGGTTCGCAGCAGCAGTTCTACACCCGCAACACCGACCTCAACGGCGGCTGGAACGGGTCGGTGTGGAACATGGTGTTCCAGGGCACCAACGGTTCCCCGCCGCAGAACTTCCCCAACCCCTCGCACACCGTCATCGACCAGACCCCGCAGGTGCGCGAGAAGCCGTTCCTCTACATCAACGGCTCCGGTGACTACAACGTCTTCGTCCCGTCGCTGCGCGCCAACTCGCGCGGCACCACGTGGGGCGCGGGCGCTCCCGCCGGGTCGTCGATCTCGCTGAGCCAGTTCTACGTGGTGAAGCCGGGCTCGCCGACGTCCACCATCAACGCGGCGCTGGCCGCGGGCCGGAACCTGCTGTTCACCCCCGGCGTCCACCACCTCAGCGAGTCCATCAAGGTCACCAGGCCCGACACCGTCGTGCTCGGCCTCGGCCTCGCCACCCTGATGCCGGACAACGGCTCCGCCGCCATCCAGGTGTCCGATGTGGACGGCGTCAAGCTCGCGGGCCTGCTCGTCGACGCCGGCCCGGTCAACTCGCCGGTCCTCGTCGAGGTCGGTCCCACCGGCTCCAGCGCGAGCCACTCGGGCAACCCGACGTCCCTGCACGACGTGTTCATCCGCATCGGCGGAACGGGCACGCTCGGCCGGGCCTCGGTCAGCCTGAAGGTCAACAGCAACAACGTCATCGGCGACCACATGTGGCTGTGGCGCGCCGACCACGGCAACAACGTCGGCTGGACGCAGAACACCGCGGCCAACGGCCTCGTGGTCAACGGCAACGACGTCACCATGTACGGCCTGTTCGTCGAGCACTACCAGGAGTACCAGACCCTCTGGAACGGCAACGGCGGCAAGACGTACTTCTACCAGAACGAGATGCCCTACGACCCGCCGAACAACGCCTCGTGGGGCAGCGGGAACGGCAGCCAGGGCTGGGCGGCCTACAAGGTGGCCGACTCGGTGACCACCCACCAGGCGTGGGGGCTGGGCAGCTACGCGTTCTTCCAGACGAACCCGGCCGTCGTGGCCAGTCGCGGGTTCGAGGTGCCGAACAAGCCGGGCGTGCAGTTCCGGGACCTGGTGGCGGTGTCGCTCGGCGGCGTCGGCACGATCACCAACGTGATCAACAACGTCGGTGCCACGGCGAACCAGGCCAACCAGATCTCCTACGTGGTCAGCTACCCGTGAGCCGGGCGGCGCGCGTCGCGTCGTGACGCGCGCCGCTCTTCCACCTCCGGAACGCCGCGGAGCCCCCTCGGGGGGTCCGCGGCGTTCTGCTGTTCCGGGAGGTGGGGTCGGGCGGTTCGACCTACCCTGCAGCGATGGACCTGCCCGTGATGCCGCCGGTCAAGCCGATGCTGGCCCGAGCCGTGCACGAGGTGCCGCGCGCGCCGGGACTGGTGTACGAGCCGAAGTGGGACGGCTTCCGGTGCGTGGTGTTCCGCGACGGCGCCGAGCTGGAGCTCGGCTCGCGCAACGACCGCCCGTTGACCCGCTACTTCCCCGAGCTGGTCGAGCTGCTGCGCGACGTGCTGCCCGAGCGGTGCGTCGTGGACGGTGAGATCGTGATGGTGACCGGGACCGGGCTCGACTTCGACACCCTCCAGCTCCGCCTGCACCCCGCCGCCTCGCGGGTGCGCAAGCTCGCCGAGGAGACCCCGGCCAGCTTCGTCGCGTTCGACCTGCTGGCCCTGGACGACCGGGACCTGACGGCGGCGCCGTTCAGCGAACGGCGGGCGCTGCTGGAGGGCGTGCTCGGCGGTGGGCTGTCACGGGTGCACCTGACCCCGCTCACGGCCGACCCGGACGTGGCGGCGGACTGGTTCACCCGGTTCGAGGGTGCCGGTTTCGACGGCGTGATGGCGAAGCCGGACGTGCCGTACGAGCAGGACAAGCGGGTCATGTGGAAGGTGAAGCACGAGCGCACCGCCGACTGCGTGCTGGCCGGGTTCCGGTGGCACAAGGACGGTGTCGGCGTCGGCTCGCTGCTGCTCGGCCTGTTCGACGACGAGGGCGTGCTGCACCACGTCGGCGTCGCCAGCAGCTTCACCGCCGCCCGTCGCCGCGAGCTCGTCGACGAGCTGGAACCGCTGCGCGCCGACGCCCTGGACGGCCACCCGTGGCGCGACTGGGCCGAGGCGCGGGGCCGCGTGCCCGGCGCGCAGAGCCGCTGGAGCGTCGGCAAGGACCTGTCGTGGGAACCGCTGCGACCGGAGTGGGTGGCGGAGGTCCGCTACGAGCACGTGTCCGGCGGCCGCTTCCGCCACATGAGCCGCCTGGCCCGCTTCCGCCCCGACCGCACTCCCGAGTCCTGCACCTACGCCCAGCTCGAAGCGGTCGCCCCCGCCGAGCTCGCCACCCTCTTCGCCCCGGAGACCGGGACGCGCTGAGGCCGAGTGGTCCGGCGCCGCCACGACTCGCGGCGGCCCATCCCGAACCGCGGACGAGCCGAGGCCCGGTGGGTCGAGCGAACCCCTCAGTCGCTCGGCCCACCGGCCCCGCGCCCGCGTGAACGGGCGGTGTCCGAGGGCGGATCGACCCCGTGCGGTCGACGTGGGCCGGTCGAGCGGAAAGGCTTGGGGCGAAGCGGAAACGCGCCCGCGGTCCACACGGGACCGCGGATCCGTCAGGCGATCCGGTCGTCCGGCAGGTCCAGCAGCTCCTCCAGCACCGAGCACACGGGGCCGTGGGTGCGCCAGGAGAAGCGGCTGGGGGTCAGCACGTCGGGCTCGTCGGCGGGCATGCGCGTGGCGACGGCGTCGTCCTCGGTGTGCAGCCGGACCACGTCGATCACGTTGTCGTGCGCCCGCACGCCGACGACAGCGGTGAGCTCACCGCGCTCGTCGGTGGGGTGCAGGAACTGGAAGCCGCGGGCGATCAACTCGCGCAGCCGGACCTCGGCGCCGTCAACCGAAGTCATCGAACTCACCGTTCTTGGCACCCGCCAGGAACGCGGTGATCTCGGCGCGGGTGTAGACCAGCGCGGGACCGGCGGGGAACCGGGAGTTGCGCACCGCGACCACGTCACCGGCCAGCTCGGCCAGCTCGACGCAGTTGCCGAGCGCGCCGCTGTAGGCGCTCTTGCGCCACGTCGCCCCGGCGAGGTGCGCCGCCGACATGCCGTTGTGGACCTCGTTCGTCACCACTGCCACCACCTATCGCCCCCGAGCGCATCTGCACGTGCATCCGACTGAGCACCGACCGTAGCACCCGGTGCCGCACGGGTAAATGCACGTGCACCTGCGAGTGCATAGGCTGATCGGGTTAAATCTCCGCGCGCACCTTGCTCAGCATCTGACGGGTGCGGTCGGGGGTCAGCGCGTCCACGGTGAGCCGGTCGAAGACCCGGCTGTAGAGCTCGACCTCGTCACGTTTGTCCAGGTAGAGGGCACCGGCGAGGTGTTCGATGTACACCAGGTCGGGCAGCTCCGGCTCACCGAACCGGAGCATGGTGAACGGGCCTTCGGCGGCGTAGCCGCTGAGCTGGTAGGGCACCACCTGAAGGGTGATCTGCGGTTCCTTGGTCAGCTCCAGCAGGTGGTCCAGTTGGTCCAGCATGACCTCGCGTCCGCCGATCGGCCGGTGCAGGACGGACTCGTCGATCACCGCCCACAGCCTGGGCGCACCGGACCTGTGCAGGATCTTCTGGCGGTTCATCCGCAGGCCGACCCGCCGTTCCACGTCCTGCCCCGCCGAGTCCGGCCTGCCGTGGCTCGCGATGGCCCGCGCGTAGGACTCGGTCTGCATCAGACCGGGCATGAACTGCAGCTCGTAGGTCAGGATCCGGACCGCCGCCTCCTCCAGGCCGACGTAGTCCTGGAACCAGTCCGGCATGAGGTCGTTGAAGCGGTGCCACCAGCCCGGTTGGTTCGACCGCTTGACCATCTCCAGGAACGTCTCCCGGTCGGTCTGGTCGGTGACGCCGTACATCGTGAGCAGGTCGGCGACGTCGCGCTCCTTGAGCCCGACCCGTCCCAGCTCGAGCCTGCTGATCTTCGACTCGGAGCCGCGGATCGAGTACCCCGCGTCGGCGCGCGTGATCTCCGCGGCTTCGCGGAGCCTCCGCAGCTGGGCTCCCAGGACGATCCGCAGAGCGGTCGGTCCACCGGATGAGGCAGCGGGATCAACCGTGGTCATAACCGTCCTCCTGAGTTTCCCGGCACTTGCGCCCACACGTGGCAGCCGGTCCACCCGAACAGCGGTTGCGCTCAGTGATGGCGACTTCGCCTGGTCACAGAACGTACACCGCGTGGTGCCAAGGTCAACTTCGTGCCTGATGCTCGCACTTCGAGCCCATATGCTTACGCTAGGTGCACTGTGATCTGGTGCACAAACACCCTCGTTAACAACGCTCTGTGAGGCCTCTGATGCCCGGTAGCACCGCCCCCACGTCGGACGTTGCCGCACCCGTATACATCGACACGACCAAGGCGAGCATCGCCAGGGTCTACGACGCCTTCCTGCACGGGAAGGACAACTACGAGATCGACCGCGAGGTCCTCCGCCGCGTCCAGCGCGTCGCGCCCGAGGCCGCCACGCTGGCCTGGGACAACCGGGCGTTCCTGATCAGGGCGAGCCGCTTCATCGCGAGCCAGACCGGGATCACCCAGTTCCTGGACTGCGGCTCCGGCCTGCCCACCGCGGAGAACACCCACCAGGTCGTCCAACGCCTCCAGCCCGAGGCCAAGGTCGTCTACGTCGACAACGACCCGGTGGTCCTGGCCCACGGCCGCGCGCTGCTGGAGGAGAACGACCAGACCCACTTCACCGCCGAGAACATCTTCGAGCCGGAGAAGATCCTGGCCAACGAGGTCGTGCGCAAGCACATCGACTTCACCAAGCCGGTCGCCCTCTTCCAGATGGGCACGCTGCACCACTACAACGGCGAACGCTCCCCCGCCGACATCATGAAGACCTACGTCGACGCCCTGCCTTCCGGCTCGTACGTCGGCATCTCGCACTTCTACGACCCGGAAACCCCCGAACACAGCGAACTGGCCCGCCGCATGGAGGACACCTTCCTCCACAGCCCCATGGGCACCGGCCTCTTCCGCACACGCGACGAGATCCTCGCCATGTTCCCCGGCCTCGACCTCATCGAACCCGGCCTCGCCCTCTGCGCCGAATGGTGGCCCGACGGCCCCCAGATCAAGCAGCTCGACCAGGTCTCCCACTGCATCGTCGGCGCCATCGGCCGCAAACCCTGACGCTGGAACAAAAGCCAAACGTCCCAGCAACGCTGGAAGCAGCACACACGTCACCCAGCAACGCTGGAAGCGAGCGGTGCTCGTCCGCTCGTGCGGTCGGCTTGACTTGGGGTTTTTGGGCTTAGACTTGCGGCGGCGGGCAGGCTCTACCACCTGCCCTTTTTCGCCCGACGAAGCCCAAAAAAGGGGCCCCAAGTCAAGCCGACCGCACATGGGTCCGCTGTAGCGACACCCCCGGAGACCGCGGCACCCATACCGGGCGACACACCGCGGCTAGAACACCCGGCGACCCCAACACCGCCGCCAATCGGGTGACACACCCCGAACCCCTCAATCCCCCGGATACCTCTGCGCCCACCAAGCAGTCCACCGCGCATCCAGCTCCCCGAACTCCACTTCCCCCAGCCCGTACGTACTCAACACCGCCATCACCGCCGCATGCGGCTTCGCCTCCGACGGCGGCGTCCGAGCGATGACCAGCAACCCCTCCCCCCAACTCTCCACGGTCACCCCCACCTGGTTCTCCGACCGGAACCACACCTCCCCCGCCGCGGCCTCCCCCACCAGATCGACCGCGTACCGACCCTCCACCCCCGACAACCCCAACGCCTCCTCGACCCCCACCGCCCCCGCGTACCCGGCGAAGTGCAGAGTCCGCCGCGCCACCCCCGGCTGCCGTTCGAGGGCGAACCTGAGCTGCTGGAGGAACGTCGTCCAGCCCTCGGTGATGTCGTCGTAGTAGGCGTCCAGCGCCGGGTCGTCCCCGTGCGGGGCGCGGGTCAGGGTGACCAGGGTGCCCTCGCCGTCGGGTTCGAC
Organism: Umezawaea tangerina; assembly: GCF_003002815.1. GTDB lineage: Bacteria > Actinomycetota > Actinomycetes > Mycobacteriales > Pseudonocardiaceae > Umezawaea > Umezawaea tangerina. The sequence goes on from NZ_PVTF01000022.1 coordinate 72,731, forward strand.
GGTGAAGCGGTCGCCGCCCCGCACGCGCAGCGCCCGGCCTTCCTCCAGCACGTCGGCGAAGAAGACCTGGTCGATCTCGTCGTCGAGACCGTGGTAGTCCCAGCCGTGCCACTGGCGGACCTGCTCCTTGTCCCGCAGGGCCTGCCACACCGCGTCGACCGGTGCGGCGACGGTGACCTCGATCCGGGTCATGAGTCCTCCGTTGTCCGTTCCAGGAGCTGTAGACAATGCCAGGTCACGACCTTCGGCGCAGGGACGCGCCGACAGGTGAGGGTCGACTAACCTGGGGTCGTGGAGTGCACTCCGACCTTCCTGCGCGCCCGCAGGCCCGAGCACAAGCAGCAGCGCCACGACGCGATCCGCGCCGCGGCGCGGGAGCTCGCGCTGCGCCGGGGCGTGCGGTCGGTCAGCCTCGGCGACATCGCCGCCGAGGTCGGGGTGCACAAGTCGGCGATCCTGCGGTACTTCGAGACGCGCGAGGAGATCTTCCTGCTCATCGGCGCGGAGTGCTGGCAGGAGTGGAGCACCGCCGTGCACGCCGAGCTGGAGGGCGCGTCCGGTGCGCGGGCGTTGGCCGAGGGGCTGTCGCGGACGCTGGCGGAACGGCCGTTGTTCTGCGACCTGCTGGCGCACGCGCCGATGAACCTGGAGCGGCACGTCTCGCCGGGTGCCGTGCGCGAGTTCAAGCTCGCCGCGATCGAGGCCGTCGACTCGCTGTCCGCGCTCGCCGTGCGGGTCGTGCCGGAGATCGGGGCGGACCGCGGGTTCGAGGTGATCAGCGCGGTCGGCTGCTTCGCCGCCACCGCCTGGCAGGCCTCGCACCCGCCGGAGGCGCTGGCCGCCCTCTACGCCGCGGACCCGAAGCTCGCGAAGGCGTGCCTCGACTTCATGCCCACCGTCAGCCGGTTCGCCCGCGTCTTCATCGCGGGTCTGGTCACGGGCGTCGACTAGAGCGGGCCCGGCACGCCGACGAGCCCGCGCACCATGTCCACCACGGCTTCCCGTCGCGCGGCGTCGCCGTCGGCGGACGGGAACGCCGTCGGTGACGCCGGGCCCCACGTCCCGGCGAGCGCGAACACCAGTGCCAGCACGATCTCCGGTGACCGGGCCGTCGTGACCCGCCCCTCGGCCTGGGCCCGCGTGACGGCGTCCACCTTGGACCGGTAGGACGCGGCCACCGCGGGCAGCTGTTCCAGGGCACCGCGTTCGAGCCGGTGCCACGTCGCCAGGCGGGGCAGGTCCGGGTGCGCCAGGTAGAAGTCGAACAGCGCGCCCGCGTAGGACGGCAGGTCCTCGGCGGTGAACGGGACCTCGTCCATCACCTGCACCACGTGGGCGTCGAAGACCGCGTCGAACAGCCGGTCCTTGCTGGAGAAGTAGACGTAGATGAGGTTCTTGTTGGCCTCCGCCGCCGCGGCGACGCGGTCGACCCGCGCGCCCGCGATGCCGAACGCCGAGAACTCCGCCGTCGCGGCGGCCAGGATGCGGGCCTTCGTGGCCTCGGCGCGGGACATGGCGGCGATCCTATCGGGCCGCCGGGAACGCTTGGCGCACCGGGAAAGAGCGGTCCGGTGTGGACTGTCGCGGGCCGGGCGCGAGTGGTGTTTTCCCGGCCGCCCGCGGACCCGTCACCGCCGTGGTCACCGGTTTTCCCCGCGGCTCCGCGCGTTCGGGCGCCGGACGGCCGGGCCGCGGTCGCAACCGGCTGCGCCGTTCGCCTTCGCCGCCCGGCGGGGCCCCGCGGGCGTCCTACGCTGGAAGCGACTCGTGGAGGTGGGCGGTGGACGTGGACCTGCGCAAGCTGCGGTACTTCGTCGCGGTCGCCGAGGAGCTGCACTTCGGGCGCGCGGCACGGGCGCTGGACATCGCGCAGCCGGTGCTGTCCCGGCAGATCAGGGCGTTGGAGGAGGACTTGCGGGCCCGGCTCCTCCTGCGGGACAAGCGGGGCACCACCCTCACCCCCGCCGGGGAGCAGCTGCTCGCCGACGCCCGGCCGCTGCTCGCGAACGCGGACGCGTTGCGCCGCAGGGTGGGGCGGGCGGCGCGCGGCGCGGACCGGTTCACCGTGGGGTCCCTGCCGGGGCTGGCCGTGTCCGCGCCGATCCGGGAGCTGGCGAGCCGCCACCCCGGACTCACCGTGGACGTGGTGCGCACCGGCTGGGACGACCAGACCGACGTGGTCCACGACGGACGGGTGGACGTGAGCTTCGTGCGGCTGCCGGTCGACCGGCACGGGCTCCAGGTGCGGCCGCTGACGACCGAGCCGCGCGTGGTCGTGCTGCCGGTCGGGCACCGGCTGGCCGCCAGGAAGTCCGTCTCGATCACCGACCTGGCCCACGAGCACCTGGTGCGCGATCCCGCCGCCGCACCGGAATGGCGAGATGTCGCCACCGGGGTGCGCGCCGGATCGCGGCACGCGCGCACCGACGTCCGTACCGTCGAGGAGAGGCTCGAACACGTCGCCTCGGGTGCCGGTGTGGTCGTCCTGCCGCTGTCGGTGGCGACGTTCCACAGCCGCCCGGACCTGACGCACGTCCCGATCGGCGACATCGGCCCCGACCACGTCTGCCTGGTCTGGGACGCCTCCCGCCGCAGTCCGCTGATCCACGAGTTCGCGGCCATCGCGGAGGAGCGGCACCGGTCCCTGGAGACCACCTGAGACATAAGAGGACACTGGGACGTTGTTAAAGCAACGTCGTTCCGTTAACGTGGCGAGCAAGCAGGGCACGTCACGAAGGAGCGGTTCACGTGGTCGAGGTTCGGATGCGGGTCAACGGGGTCGACGAGAAGTTCGACCTCCCACCGCAGGTCAGCCTGCTCGACGCGCTGCGCGGGACGCTCGGGTTGACCGGCACCAAGAAGGGGTGCGACCAGGGCGCCTGCGGCGCGTGCACGGTGCTCGTGGACGGGCGGAGGATCAACTCCTGCCTGGCGCTGGCCGTGCAGTACGACGACCGGGACATCACCACGGTCGAGGGCCTGGCCGACGACGAGGGCCCGCACCCGCTGCAGTCGGCGTTCGTCCGCAACGACGGCCTCCAGTGCGGCTACTGCACCTCCGGCCAGCTCTGCTCGGCCGTCGGGATGCTCGCCGAGCACAAGGCGGGCGTGCCGAGCGCGGTCACCGAGCACCTGTGCGCGACCGACGTCGAGCTGTCCGAGGCCGAGATCCGCGAGCGGATGAGCGGCAACCTGTGCCGCTGCGGCGCCTACAACGGCATCGTGGCCTCCATCCAGGAGGTGGCGACCCGATGAGGACGTTCGCCTACCTCAGCGCCGACGACGTGGCCACGGCCGTCCAGGCGATCTCCACCGAGCCGGGGGCGAAGTTCCTCGGCGGCGGCACGAACCTGGTCGACCTGATGCGCGAGGGCGTCGAGCACCCCGACACCGTCATCGACATCACCCGGCTCCCGTTGACCGGGGTCGAGGAGCTGCCCGACGGCGGTGTGCGGATCGGCGCGCTGGTGCGCAACAGCGACCTCGCGGGCGACCGGCTCATCCGCGGCCGCTACCCGATGCTGTCCCAGGCTCTGCTGACCGGCGCGTCCGCGCAGCTGCGGAACATGGCGACGGTCGGCGGGAACGTGCTGCAGCGCACCAGGTGCGCCTACTTCTACGACGGCACGGCGGCGTGCAACAAGCGCGAGCCCGGCGCCGGTTGCGACGCGATCGGCGGCTTCAACCGCAACCACGCGATCCTCGGCACGTCCGAGGACTGCATCGCCACGCACCCGTCGGACATGTGCGTGGCCCTCGCGGCCCTCGACGCGGTCGTCGAGGTGGAGAGCGTGCGCGGGAAGCGCCGGATCCCGCTGGTGGACTTCCACCTGCTGCCCGGTGGCACGCCGCAGGTCGAGACGGCGCTGGAGGCCGACGAGCTGATCACCGCCGTCGAGTTGCCGCCGTCGCCGCTGGCCGCGACCTCGCGCTACCGCAAGGTGCGCGACCGGGCGTCGTACGCGTTCGCGCTCGTGTCGGTCGCCGCCGCGCTGGAGGTCGCCGACGGCACGGTGACCGGTGTCCGGCTCGCGCTCGGCGGCGTCGCCGCGAAGCCGTGGCGCGCCTACGAGGCCGAGCGCGTGCTGCTCGGCGCCCCGGCGACCGAGGAGTCGTTCCGGCTGGCCGCCGAGGCCGAGCTGGCGCCCGCCGTCGGCCGGTCGCAGAACGAGTTCAAGATCGAGCTGGCGAAGCGGGCGGTCGTGGCCACGCTGCGGCAGCTGCTCACCGAGGGAGGCGCGGCGTGACCCAGGTCCAGAACCCACCTAAGGTCGACGTCCCCACCAGGTACGTCGGCAGGTCGATCGACCGCGTGGACGGGGTCGTGAAGACCACCGGTCAGGCGGAGTTCACCGCCGAGGTCCCCTACCCCGACATCACGCACGCCGCGATGGTGCACTCGACGATCGCCCGCGGGCGGATCACCGCCATCGACACGGCCGCGGCCTCCGCCGTGCGCGGCGTGATCGCGGTGATCACCCACGAGACCGCCCCGCCGATGAAGCCGCCCGTGCCCGTCAACATGGTGAACATGGAGACGCTCGCGTCCGGCTCGACGGTCAACTACCTCAACACCGACGAGGTGTTCTGGAACGGCCAGCCGGTCGCCGTCGTGGTGGCGGACACGCCCTACGCCGCGCACGAGGCCGCCGCGCTCGTCCGCGTCACCTACGACGAGCTGCCGTCCACACTGGACTTCCACGCCGAGGTCCCCAACTCCGTCCCCCAGCCGAGCAGCATGATCATGCCCGTGGGGGCGGACAAGGGCGACGCGGAGGCGGCGCTCGCCGCGGCGGCCGTGTCGGTCGACCTCCGGTTCTCCACGCCGATGCACCACCACAACGCGATCGAGCCGCACGCCACGACGGCGTCGTGGGACGGCGACCGGCTCACCGTGCACGACGCCGCGCAGGCCATCACCTGGCTGCAGAAGCACCTGGCGCACAAGTTCTCCGTGCCGGTCGAGGGCATCCGGGTGATCGCCCCGTTCGTCGGTGGCGGCTTCGGCGGCAAGGGCATGATCTGGCCGGGCACGATCCTCACCGTCATGGCGGCCAGGGTCACCGGCAGGCCGGTGCGGATGGTGCTCACCAGGGAGGCCGTCTACCGCACGGTCGGCGCGCGCACGCCGTCCGTGCAGCGGGTGGCGCTCGGCGCGGACGCGGACGGGCACCTGACGTCGCTGATCCACACCAGCGTGACCCAGACGGGCAACGTCGGCGGCATGCCGGAACCCGTGACCTCGCAGTCCAGGTACGTGTACGCGGCGGACAACATCCTGCTGAAGCAGGACGTCGTCCGGTTGGACCAGGTCTCCAACACCCCGATGCGCGCCCCCGGCGAGGCGATCGGCACGTACGCGCTGGAGGTGGCGGTCGACGAGCTCGCCGCCAAGCTGGGCGTCGACCCGATCGAGCTGCGCCTGCGCAACGAGCCGAAGACGGACCCGTTGCACGGCAAGAAGTTCTCCCAGCGCAGGCTGACCGAGGCCTACGCCCGCGGCGCCGAGCAGTTCGGCTGGGCAGACCGCACACCGGAGCCCGGTTCGATGCGCGACGGCAAGTGGCTGGTGGGCATGGGGGTCGCCACCGCCTTCTTCCCCCAGCTCCAGCTCGGCGCGAACGTCGTGGTGCGGCTGTCGGTGGACGGCACCGTGGTGGTGCGCAGCGGTTTCCAGGAGATGGGCATGGGCGGCGCGACCGCGCAGGCGCAGATCACGGCCGACGCGCTCGGCGTGCCCTACGAGTCCGTGCGGGTCGAGTACGGCGACACGACCATGCCGATCGCGCCCATGGCCGGCGGGTCGACGCAGACCGCGAGCGTCGCGGCGAGCCTGCTGACCGCGTGCGAGAAGCTGAAGAAGTCGTTGCTGGGCCTGGCCAAGAAGTCCGGCTCGTCCCCGCTGACCGGGCGGAAGCTGGAAGACCTCACCGCCCGCGACGGCGGGCTGTTCGCGGGCGGTGTCGGCGAGACCTACGCAGAGATCCTGGCCAGGGCGGGCAGGCCGTCCATCGACGCCACCGTCGGCTCGGACACCAAGCTGGGGCAGCTGGCCGGGAACCTGAGGTTCATGTCCAAGTTCATGCTCGACCAGCGGCGCTGGGTGAAGGCGTCGTCCGGCGCCCAGTTCTGCGAGGTGCGGGTCGACTCGGAGACCGGCGAGGTGCGCGTGTCCCGCTGGCTCGGCGTGTTCGACGTCGGCACCGTGGTCAACGCGAAGATGGCGCGCAGCCAGCTGCGCGGCGGCATCGTGATGGGCATCGGCATGGCGCTGTCGGAGGAGACCCTGGTCGACCCGCGCACCGGCCGGATCATGAACCCGAGCCTGTCGGAGTACCACCTGCCGGTGCACGCGGACATCCCGCGCATCGACGTCGAGTACCTCGACGACCCGGACCCGACCATGCCGCTCGGCCTGCGCGGGATCGGCGAGGTGGGCATCACCGGTGTCGCGGGCGCCATCGCGAACGCCGTCCACCACGCGACCGGCAGGCGCGTGCGGGACCTGCCGATCACCCTGGACAAGCTGCTCTGACCGTCCGCTCCGGACCGGGCAGCACCCGGACGCCCGCCCAGCCGCCGGGGAGGACGTCCACGCGGGCGGAGGGGCGGGCGGTACGGCCCGCCCCTTCACCCGCGCAGCAGGTACCTCGTGCACGCCGCCGTGAACTCCTCCGGTGCCTCGAGCCACGGCACGTGCCCGGTGTCCAGCACCACCCGCGTCGCGTTCGGCAGCGCGCGTTCCAGCGAGTCGACCGCCGTGCGCGGCCGGACGTCGTGGGCGCCGTCGACGATCAGCGTCGGCACCTCCAGCCCTCGGCAGGCCTCGACCAGCTCGTCCTCCCGCCAGGTGCGCCGGTCCTCGGCGTCGATCGCGGCGTTGCACTCGTGGTTGACGCCGAACCACGGCGTGGCCATCCGCTCGGCGAACGCGGTCGCGGTGGTCGGGTCGACGAACTCCACCGACCACTGGAGGACCGCGAGCTCGCGCTCCTCGGCCTCGTCGCGCGCCCGGCCGCGCAGCTCCTCCCACCGGGCGAACCCGTCCCCGAGGCGGGCTTCGAAGTTCGCGGAGAACGCCTCGCGCCAGTCCCAGCCGAGCCCGACGCCGGACACGTAGCCGAGCGCGGTGACCCGGTCCGGGTGGTCGAGCGCGTAGCGCAGGGCGAGCTGCGCGCCCCAGGAGTGGCCGAGCAGCACCATCCGGTCGAGGCCGAAGTGCTCGCGGACCGCGTCGAGGTCGGCCGCCGTTCGGGCCGTCGAGTACGGGCCGCGCCGCTGCGACCGCCCGCTCCCCCGCTGGTCCCAGCGGACCAGCCGGGCGGGCAGGTCGAGGTCGCCGAACATGTCCCACAGGCCGGGGCCGCCGTGGCACAGCACCACCGGCTCACCGGCACCCGTCGCGCTCGCCCACAGCTCGCACCCGTCGTCCGTCCGCACGCCCATGGTGTCGACTCTAGGGCGAACGCGGTGGCACCAAAGGGCTTCCGCGTGCAATTCGGGCAATTCGCCGTAGATCGAACCAGCCCGCCGACCAGCCGGGCGAACGTTGGCCGCATCTCGTCACAACCACGGCTAACCAACCTGTTAGTCCAATACCCTGGACAGGTGACAGGACAAGTACTCGACGTCCAGCCGACCTCCGCACCGCTCGCGACCCGCTCACCCGCACTGGTCGTCGCGGTGCTCGCCTCCGGCGGCCTGGCCGCGTCGCTGATGCAGTCGCTCGTCATCCCGCTGATCCCCGAGTTCCCCCGCCTGCTGCACGCCTCCCCCGTCGACACCTCGTGGGTGATCACCGCGACGCTGCTGGCCGCGGCCGTGATCACACCGGTCAGCGGACGGCTCGGCGACCTCTACGGCAAGCGCCGGGTGCTGCTGGTGAGCCTGGCCGCGCTGGTCGTCGGCTCGGTGGTCAGCGCGCTGACCGAGTCGGTGTGGCCGATGGTGCTCGGCCGGGTGCTCCAGGGGTGCGCCATGGGCGTGGTGCCGCTGGGGATCAGCATCATGCGCGACCAGCTCCCGGCCGACCGGGTCGGCGCGGCGATGGGCCTGATGAGCGCCACGCTCGGCGTCGGCGGCGCGATCGGGCTGCCGCTGTCGGCGGTCGTCGCGCAGCAGGCCGACTGGCACGTGCTGTTCTGGGGCTCGGCGGTGCTCGGGGTCGTCTGCGCGACCCTGGTCCGCTTCGTCGTGCCGGAGAGCCCCCGTGCTCCGCGGGCGCGATTCGACCTGCTCGGCGCTCTGTGGCTGTCGGTCGGGCTGACCGCGCTGCTGATGGCGACGATCAAGGGCGCGGGCTGGGGGTGGACCAGCGCGGCGACGCTCGGGCTGTTCGGCACGGCCGTCGCGGTCCTGCCGTCGTGGGGCCTCTACCAGCTGCGCACCACCGACCCGCTGGTGGACCTCCGCGTCTCGGCCCGGCGCCCGGTGCTGCTGACGAACCTGTCGGCCGTGCTGATCGGCTTCGCGATGTACGCCTCCGCCCTGCTGTTCCCCCAGCTGCTGCAGGCGCCGGTCGAGACCGGTCAGGGGTTCGGGCTGTCGATGCTGCAGGCCGGGCTCTCGGTGGCCCCGCTGGGACTGGTGATGATGCTGCTGTCCCCGCTCTCGGCCCGCCTGTCCGCGCGCTACGGCGCCCGGACCACGCTGCTGGTCGGCGTGCTCGTCATCGCCGTCGGCAACGGCTCGGCGGTCCTGCTGACCACGGCCGTGTGGCAGATCGTGGTCGCCTCGGCGGTGATGGGCGGCGGCATCGGCATCGCGTTCGCCGCGATGCCCGCGCTGATCATGGGGTCGGTACCGCGGGGCGAGACCGCGTCGGCCAACGGCGTCAACACCCTCATGCGGTCGATCGGCACGTCCACCGCGAGCGCGGTGCTCGCGACGATCCTCGCCAACACGGCCACGGCCACCGGCCCGTCCAGGCTCGGCTTCCACATCAGCTTCATCACGGCCGCGGGCGCGGCGCTGGTAGGACTCCTGCTTGCCGCGTTCATCCCCCGCCGGGCGGCATGATCGACGCAGGCCAACCAGAACGAGGAGCACCATGACCGACACCGCACCCGCCTCCGACCTGACCGGCTGGAAGCACCGGTCGTTCACCGCCGCGGGGATCACCCACGACTGCTTCGAGAAGGGCGAGGGCCCCGGCGTCGTGGTGATGCCGGAGATCCCCGGCATCCACCCCGAGGTCCTCGGCTTCGCCGACCACCTGGTCGACCAGGGGTTCACCGTGGTGCTGGTGTCGCTCTACGGCATCCCCGGCAAGGCCGTCTCGGCGGGCTACTCGCTGTCCTCGATCGGCAAGGCGTGCGTGTCCGCGGAGTTCCGGGCGTTCGCCACGAACGCCCACCGCCCCGTCACCGACTACCTGCGCGCCGTCTCCCGCGACCTCGCCGCCCGCACGCCGGGCAAGGGCGTCGGCGTCATCGGCATGTGCTTCTCCGGCGGGTTCGCGCTCGCGGCCGCCGTCGACGACGTCGTGCTGGCCCCGGTGCTGAGCCAGCCGTCGGTGCCGTTCCCGATCGGCGAGACCCGCCGCCGCGACCTGGGCCTGGCACCGGACGAGGCGGCGCGGATCGTCCAGCGCACCAAGGACGAGGGGCTGTGCGTGCTGGGGATGCGGTTCAGCGAGGACTCCCTGGTGCCGCCCGCCCGGTTCGCCCACCTCCGCGAACTGCTCGGCGACGCGTTCGAGGTCATCGAGCTGGACTCCTCGCCCGGCAACGCGGGCGGGTTCACGAAGAACGCCCACTCGGTGGTCACCGGCGAGGTGCGGGACGTGCCCGGCCACCCGGCGCTGGGAGCGCGCACGCGGGTGGTGGAGTTCTTCCGCGAACGGCTGACCGCGGCGGCCGAGTAGGCCCGTGGACCAGCCGGTCCGCGGTTTCGTCGCGGACGACGGCGAACCTCAAGGCGGTCCCGGACGTCCTTCTGGACGTCCGGGTTCGCAGACGGGGTCGGGGTGGTGGGCGTGGGATGGCGGAGCTGAGGTTCGCGTTGCTGGGTCCGGTGAGGGCGTGGCGCGGGGGTGAGGAACTGCCGCTGGGCTCCCCCCGGCAGCGGGTGGCGCTGGTGCGCCTGCTGCTGGGCGAAGGGCGGGCGGTGTCGGTCGAGGAGGTCATCGACGCGGTGTGGGGCGACGAGCCGCCGCGCGGGGCTCGTGGGGCCGTGCGCACGTACGTGCACCGGTTGCGGCGGACGCTCGGGGACGGCGACGACGAGGTGATCGCGTCGGCCGGGGGCGGGTACGCGATGGCGGTGGAAACCGGGGCGGTGGACTGGGGGCGGTTCCGGATGAGGGTGGAAGCGGCCGCGAAGGCGCGGGAGAGAGGGGCGATGGGGGCGGCGGCGGATCTGCTGCGGTCGGCGGAGGGGTTGTGGAGGGGGGAGGCCTTGGAGGGGCTGGAGGGGGCGTTCGCGGAGGGGGTTCGGGGGCGGTTGGGGAGGGCTCGGGAGGAGGCTTTGGGGATCGGGGTGGGTGCGTCGACAGCGGTTGTCGGATTCGCCGAGCTTGGCACCGGGTATCGCTACAGCGGACTCCGGGTGCGGTCGGCTTGACTTGGGGCCCCTTTTTTGGGCTTCGTCGGGCGAAAAAGGGCAGGTGGTAGAGCCTGCCCGCCGACCAATTTTAAGCCCAAAAACCCCAAGTCAAGCCGACCGCACGAGCGGACGAGCACCGCTCGCTTCCAGCGTCGTTGGGCGTTTGTCTTTTGTTCCGGCGTTGTTGGGTGTTTGTCTTTCGTTCCGGCGTTCTTGAGTCTGTGTGTTGCTGTTGCTGTTGCTGTTGCTGTTGTTGGGCAGTCTGATGTGGAGGGTTGGGTCGGGTCTTGCGGGTGGGTGAGGCGCGGGCGGCTGCGGTGGACTGGGTGGTGGGGGTGGGGAGGGGGGAGGTCGGGTATTCGGGGGCGTACTTCGCCGGGTCGACTGTGGGGATGGCGGTCGGGGATGAGTTGCCGGTGGGGTCCGATGTGGATGTGGTGGTGGTGCTGGATGTCGAGGTGGCGCCTGCCAAGGCTGGGAAGTTCGTTCATCGTGGGGTGCTGGTCGAGGTGACCTACGTGCCGTGGCACGAGGTGCGGGGGGCGTTGGGGTCCTATCACCTCGCGGGTGGGTTGCGGACGGACACGGTGATCGACGATCCGGTCGGGAGGTTGCGGCCGTTGCAGGCGGTGGTGGCCGAGCACTTCTCCGACGAGGTGTGGGTGCGGCGGCGGTGCGAAGAGGCGCGGGCGCGGGTGGAGACGCGGTTGGCGGTGGTGGACGGGACCGCGCCGTGGCACCAGCAGGTGATGGGGTGGGTGTTCCCCACCGGGGTGGCGGCGCACGTGGTGCTGGTGGCCGCGCGGCGGAACCCGACGGTGCGGTTGCGGTACCTGGCGGCGAGGCCGGTGACGCCCGCTCCGGTCTACCGGGAGCTGCTGGAGCAGCTCGGGTGTGCGGAGTGGACGGTGGCGCGGGCCCGGCACCACCTGGAGCGGTTGGCGGTGACGTTCGACCTGGCGGTGCGGGCGGCCAGGACGCCGTTGTCCTTCAGCACCGACATCACGGCGGCGGCGCGGCCGGTCGCGATCGACGGGAGTCGTGAGCTGATCGACGCGGGAGACCACCGGGAGGCGGTGTTCTGGATGGTGGTGACCTACGCCCGCTGCCACACCGTGCTCGCGCTCGACGCGCCCGAGGTGGACCGGGAGTTGCGGCCCGCGTTCGACGAGCTGATGGCGGACCTCGGGATCACGACGACGGCGGACCTGCGCGCTCGGGCGGAGCGGACGCTGGGGTACCTGCCGGAGCTGTGGGCGGTGGCGGAGGAGCTGATGGCGCGCTAGCGGCGCCTCACTGGTCGGCCGCGACCTCGATCTTCTCCAGGAGTTCCCTCAACTGCGCCTGCTGGTCCTCGGACAGCGGTGCGAACAGGCTGGCCGCCGCCTCGGCGCGGGCCTCGCGGAACAGCTCGCGCGTGCGCGTCCCCTGCTCGGTCAGCTCCAGGAGCACCGAGCGGCGGTTGGCCGGGTCGACGCGGCGGCGGACCAGGTCGGCCTCCTCCAGCGCGTCGACCAGCGGGGTGACCGCGCGCGGCACGACGTGCAGGCGGTCGGCGAGGTCGACCATCCGGGGTGGGGTGCCGCCGTAGCGGGCGATGACCTCCAGCGCGCGGGACTGGGCGAGGGTGAAGCCGAGCGGGGCGAGCCGTTCGCCGTAGGCGCGCCTGATGCGTCGGGCCTGGCGGAGGAAGAGCTCACCCAGCCCACCTGCGGTTTCGTCCGTGTCCACGAACACAGAATAACAGAGGTGCGTTCATTGTTACCCTAGGTAAGAGTCAAACCCATGGAGGTGTCCTTGCCGACCACCGCACAAGACCACCCGGTGAGCGTCCGCCGGATCCTGGGGCTGTTCCGGCCCTACCGGCTGCGGCTGTCCGCGGTCGCCCTGTTCGTCCTGCTGTCGTCACTGGTGTCGGTGGCGTCGCCCTTCCTGCTGCGCGAGATCCTCGACGTGGCCATCCCGCAGGGTCGGGTCGGTCTGCTGACCGCGCTCGCCGCGGGCCTCATCGCGGTCGCCGTGGCGACCAGCGTCTTCAACGTGATCCAGACCTACGTGTCGACGGCCGTGGGCCAGGACGTCATGCACGACCTGCGCACCGGCGTCTACGACCACCTGCAGCGCATGTCGCTGGCGTTCTTCACCAAGACCCGCACCGGCGAGGTGCAGTCGCGCATCGCCAACGACATCGGCGGCATGCAGTCCACCGTCACCTCCACCGCGACCTCGCTGGTGTCGAACGTGACCACGGTGGTGGCGACCGTCGTCGCCATGACCGCGCTCGACTGGCGCCTGACCATCGTGTCGCTCGCGCTGCTCCCGCTGTTCGTGTGGATCAGCCGCCGGGTGGGCACCGAGCGCAAGAAGATCACCGGTGAGCGCCAGCGGCAGCTCGCCACCATGTCCACGAACGTGCAGGAGTCCCTGTCGGTCAGCGGGATCCTGCTCGGCCACACGATGGGCCGCACGGACTCGCTGACCACGTCGTTCGCGCAGGAGTCGGCGAAGCTGACCAAGCTGGAGGTGCGCGCGAGCATGGCGGGCCGCTGGCGGATGTCCACCGTGGGCATCGTCATGGCCGCCATGCCCGCCCTGATCTACTGGGCCGCGGGCGCGAGCGGCGCGCTGGGCGTGCCGATCGCCTCGCTGGGCACGCTGGTCGCGTTCGTGTCGTTGCAGCAGACCCTGTTCCGCCCGGCCGTGTCGCTGATCCAGACCGGAGTGGAGCTGCAGAGCTCGCTGGCGCTGTTCCAGCGGATCTTCGAGTACCTCGACCTGCCGGTGGACGTCGAACCGCCCGCGACACCGTTGCCGCTCAAGGACATCCGGGGCGAGGTGCGGTTCGAGGACGTGTCCTTCGCCTACTCCCCCGAGCACCGGACGCTGACCGGCGTCGACATCATCGTCCCACCGGGCACCAGCCTCGCCGTGGTCGGCGAGACCGGCTCGGGCAAGACGACCCTGAGCTACCTGGTCCCGCGGCTCTACGACGTGACAGCGGGCCGGGTCACGATCGACGGCGTCGACGTGCGCGACCTGGACTTCGCCACGCTGGCCGAAGCCGTGGGCGTCGTGTCCCAGGAGACCTACCTGTTCCACGCCTCCATCGCCGACAACCTGCGGTTCGCCAAACCCGACGCGACTGACGAGGAACTGGTGGCGGCAGCGGAAGCGGCGCAGATCCACCAGCACATCAGCGAACTGCCCGAGGGGTACGACACGCTGGTCGGCGAACGCGGCTACCGGTTCTCTGGCGGGGAGAAGCAGCGGCTGGCGATCGCCAGGACGATCCTGCGCAACCCGCCGATCCTGGTGCTGGACGAAGCGACCAGCGCACTGGACAACCAGACGGAACTGGCGGTGCAGGAAGCGATCGACGCGCTGTCGGAAGGGCGGACGACGATCACGATCGCGCACCGGCTGTCGACGATCCGGGACGCGGACCAGATCGTGGTGCTGGACCGGGGGGAGGTCGTGGAGAGGGGGAACCACGGGGAGCTGGTGGCTTTGAACGGGGAGTACGCGGCGTTGGTTCGGAGGGATGGGAGTTTGGAGCCGGTGGCTTGAGGGGGGTGTTTGGGGGTTTTGTGGGGCTTGCTCGGTGTGGGAGGCGTCGTGGGGGTCGCCCAGTGTCGGTACAGCTGTCTCCGGGGGTGTCGCTACAGCGGACCCAGGTGCGGTCGGCTTGACTTGGGGCCCCTTTTTTGGGCTTCGTCGGGCGAAAAAGGGCAGGTGGTAGAGCCTGCCCGCCGCCGCAAGTCTAAGCCCAAAAACCCCAAGTCAAGCCGACCGCACTAGCGGACGAGCACCGCTCGCTTCCAGCTTCGTTGGGCGCTTGCTGGTTGCTTCCAGCTGGGTTGGGTGACTTGTGTTTCGTTCCAGCTGGGTTGGGTGGCTTGTGTTTCGGTTCCAGCTGGGTTGAGACGTTGGCTTTGCTTTCAGCGTTGTGGGCTGGCTTGTCTGTTGGTTCGGCGAGTCTGTGTGCGTGGGGTGGGGGTGTGGTCGAAGATCGGTGGCCATGAGCACCGTCCTGATCACTGGTTCGGCTGATGGTCTTGGGTTGATGGCGGCGGAGCTGTTGCTCGGCGAAGGGCATGAGGTGGTGTTGCATGCGCGGAGCGAGGGGCGGGCGGAGCAGGCGTTGGCGGCGGTGCCGGGGGCGGCCGGGGTGGTGGTCGGGGATTTGGCGAGTGTGGCCGAGGTCGTGGGGGTGGCGGAGCAGGCGAACGCGATCGGGCGGTTCGACGCGGTGATCCACAACGCCGGGGTGTACCTGGTGCCGGAGCGGGTGGAGACGGTGGACGGGCTGTCGGTGGTGTTCGCGGTGAACGTGGTGGCGCCGTACCTGTTGACGGCGTTGGTGCGGCGGCCGGCAAGTCTGGTGTACCTGAGCTCGGGGATGCACCTGGGTGGTAGTCCGGACCTGGGTGACCCGCAGTGGAAGCGCAGGCCGTGGCGGGCGTCGCAGGCGTACTCGGACTCGAAGCTGTTCGACGTGGCGTTGGCGTTCGCGGTGGCGCGGCGGTGGGCGGACGTGCGGTCCAACGCGGTGGACCCCGGTTGGGTCGCGACGAGGATGGGTGGGCCCGGTGCGCCGGACGACCTGGCGCAGGGGCCGGTGACGCAGGTGCGGTTGGCCGTGGACGACCTGGGCAGCGGTGGCTACTACTACCACCAGCGGATGAGCGACACGCACCCCGCGGTGTCCGACATCGAGGTCCAGGAAGGGCTGCTGGCGGTGTGCCGGGAGATCACGGGTGTGGAGATGGCGACGACGTGAGCCGGGCCTCGGCACGGGAGAGGTGGTCGGACATCGCGCGGCAGGCGCGGTCCGCGTCGCCCGCGGCGATGACGGCCAGCAGTGCGCGGTGCTCCACGGCGAGGTCGTGGGGGCCGGGGTACGCGGAGTGCAGCTGGGCCAGGCAGAGCTGCATCTCCTCCTGCACGGCGGGGTAGATCCGGCTCAGGCGCGCGCTGCCCGCGCAGTCGACCAGGGCGACGTGGAACGCGGTGTGCGCCTCCACCCGTGCCGCCCAGCCCGCGGTCGCGGGCAACGCCTCCATCGCCACCAGGAACTCCTCGGCCCGGTCGAGCGGCAGCCCCTTCTCCACGATCTCGCGCACCGCCCGCACCTCCAGCGGAGTGCGGACGAAGAAGAGGTCGCGCACGTCGTCCTCGGTCAGCACCGGAACGGTCAGCGAACGACCGCCGCCCGCGTGCACCAGGTGGCGGGCCACGAGGACCTGCAACGCCGACCGCACGGTCGGCCGGGCGACCCCGAACGTCGTGGCCAGGCCGTTCTCGGTGAGCACCTCACCGGGAGCCAGCTCGCCGCTCAGGATCCGCCTGCGCACCTCGGCCACCAGGGCGTCCCTCGTGGTGGTCGTCTGCAGCACCGGACTCACCACCCCAGCGTACTCGATTGAGTTATACGGTCATACCGTCTACCTTCACCTCCATGCCCCGTCTCGCCGTGCTCAGCGCGATGGCGGGAGCCGCGCTCTGGGGCACGATCGGCCCGGTGGCCAGCCTGTTCACCGACCGGGAACGCCTCGCCTACGGCGGGATCCGGCTGGCGATCGGCGCCTGCGCCCTCTTCGCCCTCGGCGGCCGCCCCTTCACCCGCGCCTGGCGGCGGCACGACGTCCTGCCGCTGCTCGCCGCCGCCCTCGGCCTGGCCGGGTTCCAGCTCTCCTACTTCGCCGCGGTGGGCACCAGCGGCGTCGCCATCAGCACCGCCGTCGCCATCGGACTGGCGCCGGTCCTCACCGGAGGGTGGACGGCGACCGCGGGCAGGCAGCGCCCCACCGGCTGGTGGCTCGCGGGGACGGCGCTGGCCGCGTTCGGCCTCGCGCTGCTGATGCTCAGCGGCAGCGCGGACGTCAGCCTGTCCCCCAAGGGTCTCGCGCTGTCCACAGTGGCCGCCGCCTGCTTCAGCCTCCAGGCGCTGTCGATCAAGCACCTCACCGACCGGCACGCCGACACCGTCGTGCTCACCGCCATGTTCGCCATCGCGGCCCTGCTGCTCACCCCGATGACCATCGCCCACGCCACCCCCAGCCTGCTCACCGGCAAGGCCGTCCTCAGCCTGCTGTACCTGGGCACCGTCACGGCGGGCGTCTCGTACTGGCTGTTCGCCTACGGCATCCGGCACCTCGGCGCACCGGCGGCGGTCACGATCAGCCTGCTGGAACCCGCCTGCGCGACCGCGATCGCCGCACTGCTGCTGGGCGAGCACATGACCGCGAGCCAGTGGGTGGGCATCGGTCTGGTCTGCGGGGCGATCGTCCTCACCACCATTCCCACCAGGACGAACGAGCCGGTCGCGGTCCTGGTCCGGAGCGCGCCGTAACCCGCCGACCCGTCGCGCCGACAACCCCTACGACCAGTGCGCGACCGCATCAGGGAGACCCAGCGTGACCAGCTCCTCGGACCCGGCGGGTCCGTCGCCCGGCACCACCAACCGCGTGGACGGCGTGGTGAACGGTCCCTCGGTGCAGGCGGGCACCATCCACGGCGGCGTGCACTTCCACACCACGCCCCCGCCTCCCCGGCCGCTCTACACGCCGACCCACCCCGTCCGGATCTCCGGCACCGGGCCGTTCCTGCGGAGGTGGGGCGTGGCCCTGCTCCCGCCGCTGCTGGTCGGCGTGGTCGTCGGCGGGGCGGTCGACACAGTGCTGGGCGGTACGCCGCTGGGCGTGCGGCTCCTGGTCGACCTGGCGGTCCTCGCGGCCGCGGCGCTCGTGGTGTCGGCGGTGGGCAGGACGTCGCCGGGCATCACACTCGACGGCGTCCTCGGGCGGTGCACCTCGAAGGCGCTGGCCGCCCTGTCCACCACCGCGCTGTGGTGCTGGCTCGGTTTCACCGCCGCGCTGTTCGGCACCGGACTGGGCCGCGAGCTGGCCCGCGCGCCGGGCGACCCGAAGGCCGCGGGCGCGAACGGGGCGCTGGTGGCGGTGGCGATGCTCGGCGTCCTGCTCTGCCGACTTCTGGCCCGGCGCCTGCGGAAGTAGTCAGGCCTCGCGCCGGAACACGTACCCCGCCGCCGCCCGGTCCAGCCCGTCGGTCACCAGCCGGTACTTCCCCTTCGACAGCAGGACCGCGGCGTCCAGCCGGTACCCCTCCCCCGGCTCGCGCCCGGCCGCCAGCAGCCAGCCGCCCGGCTTCAGGCAGCGCGCGGCGTTCGCCCCCACCGGGCCCGCGTGCAGCGAGATCACCAGGTCCCAGCTCGCCACCGGCAGCGCGCCCAGCACCCGGTCGTACTCCCCGCCCAGGAACCGGATCCGCGGCTCGCCCTCGTAGGTCTTGTGCTGGTCGGCCAACCGGACGGCCGACGCCGTGTCCGCGAACGCGACCCGCGCCCGCTGGTCGGTGTCGACGTAGGTGACGTCCGGCCACACGTAGGACGGCGTGACGTCCAGCGACGACACCGCGTAGACCACGCGCCGGGCACCCGTGTGGGCAGCGACGGCGGAGTACATGCCCCTGCGATCGGTCGCCTCGCCCAGGTAGTCGGTGAACGTGCGGGTCGACGGCGTGGCACGGCGGGACAAGGCAGCTCCTGGATCTCCGAGGGGACCGGGGCAGCGTAACCACTCGGCCGGACGGGCACCCACACGTGCTGTTTCGAATTTGAACAATAAGGTAGAGTCCCGACCATGGCGGAACCGAAGTGGCTCGACGCGCGGGAACTGGCGGCCTGGGAGGGCTACCTGGAGGTGAGCACCATGCTCAACCGCCGCGTCGAGCAGCAGCTCAAGGACGACGCCGGACTGTCCCACCCGCAGTACGAGGTGCTCGCCCGGCTGTCGGGCGCGCCCGGCGGGGAGCTGCGGATGACCGAGCTGGCGGGTGCCGCGCTGACGTCGAAGAGCGGCCTCACCTACCAGGTGGCGCAGCTGGAGAAGAGCGGCCTGGTGAAGCGCCGCACCTGCGAGTCCGACGAGCGCGGGGTCATCGCCACGCTCACCGAGGCGGGCTGGCGGAAGCTGCGCGAGTCCGCCCCCGGCCACGTGGGGCTGGTGCGGGAGCTGTTCCTCGACGGCCTGACCGGCAAGCAGTTCACCGCGTTCGCCGAAGGTCTCGACGCGATCCGCAGACGACTGCGCGACAAGGACTGAGCGACAAGGGGCGAACGGCTAGCCGCGGACGATCGCGACCCGCGCGGACCCCGTCATGTCGGCCACGGTGGGGCGGACGCCGGTCAGCCTGCACAGCAGTTCCAGGTCGCCGTCCGCCTCGAACGCACCGGGGTCGTGGACGCCCATCTCGGCCAGCGCGGTCTTCAGCACGCCGAGGTCGGCCCCCGTGGCCGTGCCGTCGAGCCGGGCCAGCACCACGCCGTCCCGGCTGACGACGAAGTCCGCCTGGGCGTTGACGCTGCGGTAGGAGGACACGGCGAACGTGCCCGCGGACAGGTCGGGCCGCCGCACGCCTTCGCGGCCGTTGTCCTCGACCAGCAGGACGTGCGGGCCGAGCGCGAACGCGGCGACGACGTGGTCGTCGAGGTCGGCCTCCTCGACGTTGGCCCGCTCCAGCAGCTCCGGCCAGGTCGCCGTGGTGATGTCCCGCGCGCCGAACCGGCGCAGCGCCTCGTCCGGCGTGACGTCCTTGATCAGCGTCACGCAGTAGACGCCCTCCATGCCGAGACCCTCGTCGATCCACGCGTCCGGGATAGCGGAAACCGGGCAGTCGTCGTCCGGCGAAAGGCCGTTGTCGCGCGATTCGCCAGACACGCCCGAGCTCCCCTGGTCCCGTTCGGTGATGTGGTTCGACCGTAGGCGAACCCGCGTCGGTCGAGAAGCGCGACGACGCGGGTGTGGACGTTCGGGAGGCATTTCCTGTTCGAACGCGCACCGCCGGTCGCACTCACCGCGGCACCTCGGCCACCCGTTCGGGCAGACCACCGGACACCTCTGGACGATCCGGCGCCCACGTGCTCGCCACCAGCGCGAACAGCACGATCCCCGCGGACGCCCACACCTTCACCCGGTCCCCCATGCCGTGTTCGTACCAGTCGGCGGCGTTGTCCACCGCGTTCTCCCGACGCCTCACGACAACGTCCGCACAACGCGGTGTGACCGGACGTCCGTTCCACATTCTTGCGGATTGGGATATTCCCGTTCGGGAACGCCGGATACGAACTGTGGGCCTGATTACAACGCCCGCGAGTCGTCATGATCGAACTTATTCTGCGTGTATGTTTCGAACACGCCGTCGCACGAGGTCAGCAGGCCCGTATTCCCATTCGGCGAATTGATGCCAACGTCATCTCGACCGCGGGGAGCAAAGATGACCTCACGCCACACCGACATCCGTCCGGCGATACGACCCGCCGGTGAACCGTCCGCGTTCCTGGCCGCCTACCCCGGCTACGAGCTGACCCGCGGGCTGGACCGGTTGCGCCGCACGGAGTTCGCCTACCTCGACGAGCAGAACCACCTGTACCTGGACTTCGCCGGGTCGGGTCTCGCCGCCACGGCGCAGCACCGCGCGCACCAGCACCGCGTGTCCGGTGTGGTCCCCGGTGGTCCGAGCACGACCGCCGCCGCCGTCGACCACGCGCGCCGCGCCGTGCTGCGGCACCTGAACGCCTCCCCGCAGGAGTACTCCGTCGTCTTCACCGCCAACGCGACCGCCGCCGCCAGGCTGGTCGGCGAGCGGTACCCGTTCTCGCGCCACGGCAGGCTCGTGCTCACCTCCGACAACCACCAGTCGGTCACCGCCCTGCGCGGTTTCGCCAAGGCGGCGCACGCCGAGACCACCGTGATCTCCACCCAGCGCCCGGATCTGCGCATCTCGACCAGCACCGTCATCGCCGCCCTCGGCCGCAAGCGCCCCGAGCGCAAACGCGGCCTCTTCGCCTTCCCGGCCCAGAGCGGGTTCTCCGGTGTCCAGCACGCGCTGGGCTGGATCGACATCGCCCGCGACCGCGGCTACGACGTCCTGCTCGACGCGGCCGCCTACCTCCCCACCAACACCCTCGACCTCAGCCTCGTGCGCCCCGACTTCGTCACCGTCAGCTGGTACAAGGTCTTCGGCTACCCCACCGGCGTCGGCTGCCTCGTCATCCGCAACGACGCCCTCTCCCGCCTCACCAAGGCCCCGCTCGAGGAAGGCGTCGACCTCCACTCCGTCCCCGACGTCGAAGTCGGCCTGTCCTTGCTGGCCGACAACGGCGTCGAGCTCATCTCCCGCCGCGTCCGCTACCTCACCGGCTGGTTCCTCGACCGCCTCACCACCCTCCGCCACGGCAACGGCACCCCCATGACCCGCGTCTACGGCCCCACCACCACCCTCGCCAGGGGCGCCACCGTCAGCTTCAACCTCCTCGACCCCGCAGGCCACGTCATCGACCTCAAGATCGTCGCCGACGAAGCCGCCTCCGCGGGCATCTCCCTCCACACCGGCCCTTCCGGCACCCCCAACGCCGGCACCAACGCCTCCGAACTCTGCCCCCGCTCCCTCCGCGCCCTCCTCAAGCACGGCACCAAACACGTCGGCGAACCCATCGACACAGCCGGCCTCCCCACCGACGGCACAATCCGCGTCTCCTTCGGCGCCCCTTCAGCAATCCGCGACGTAGAACGCTTCATCGCATTCCTCGAACGCCACTACGAAGACCGCTTCACCGGCGACCTCACAACCTGAAGAACAAGAACAAAACCCAAGCCACAGCACCAGCAAACCCACCAACCCCACCAAGCCCACCCCGTTGGGCGAAGCCCGCCAGCGCGCATCCGGCGCGAAGCGCCTGGGGCCTTGTCCGCCGCGCAGCAAGGATGCCCTGTCCGACGCGAAGCGCGGATGCCCCGCCCAACGGCGAAGCCGAGGATGCTTGGTCAGGCGAAGCCTGATGCCTGAGTCGAGCGCAGCTCGATGCTGGCGAAGCCAGACTTCCCCTCTGCCCCCGATCCACAGCGCCCTCCTGCCCGATCTTCGTTGTCAAGACAGCTTTATCGTCTTGACAACGAAGATCGGGCATTGAGACAATCGCGCGCCGGGGGCCGGGCTTCACCAGTTGGTGGGACGGCTGATAGCCGCGCTTCGCACGGTGAGAGGGCCGGAAACCGCGCCCCACCACAGGGAACCCCCTACCGCGCCACCAACCCATTCAAATGCGCGTAAACCACCGCATGCACCCGATCCCTCAACCCCAACTTCGCCAAGATCCGCGACACATGCGTCTTCACCGTCTCATCCCCCACGTGCAGCTCCGCCGCGATCTCCGCATTCGTATAAGCCGCCGCCACCAGCAGCAGCACTTCCCTCTCCCGCACCGTCAACTGCTCCAACCCCGGCGCACTCGTCGCAGGCGCGATGCTGCTCGCGAACCTTGCCACCAACCTCTGCGTCACCGAAGGATCGATCAACGCGTCCCCCCGCGCGGCCACCCGGATCGCCCCGATCAGCTCTTCCGGCGGCAGGCTCTTGAGCAGGAACCCGCTGGCCCCGGCGTTGAGCGCCCGGTACACGTACTCGTCGCTGTCGTAGGTCGTCAGCACCACGACCTTCGTCCGGTTGTCCGGTGCCGCCAGGATCGCCTCGGTGGCGCTGAGCCCGTCCAGTTTCGGCATCCGGATGTCCAGCACGGCCACGTCCGGTCGCAGCCGCGCCACTTCGGCGACCGCCGCCCGCCCGTCCGCCACCTCGCCCACGCAGTCCAGGTCCGGCTGGGTGTCCAGGATCGCCCGCATCCCGGAGCGCAGCATCGCGTGGTCGTCGGCGAGCAGCACGCGCAACATCAAGCTCCTGCCTCCAGGGGGAACGCCACGGCGGTCCGCCACGTCCGGCCGTCCGCTTCGAGTCCGCAGGTGGTCACCCCGGCGAACAGCCGGGCCCGGTTCCGGATCCCCTCCAGGCCCCTGCGGTGCCCGCCGTCGGGGTGCCCACCTCCGGGGCGCGGTACCACCGCGTCGGGCATCCGGTTCGTCGTCGTCAGTGCCAGCGAGGTCGTCCGGTAGGCCAGTTCCACGTCGACCCCGGACGGGTCGCCGTGCCGCAGGGCGTTGGTCAGCATCTCCTGCACGATCCGGTACACCGTCACCCCCAACGACTCCGGCAGTTCGCACGGCACCCCGGACGTGGTGAACCTGGCCGGTATCCCCGCCGCCCGCACCCCGTCGAACAGCTCGTCGAGGTTGTCCAGCCCCGGTTGCCGGGTGCCGTCGGTGTCGTCGCCGTGCAGCAGGTCCAGCAGGTGCCTCAGGTCCACCATCGCCGCCCGGCTCGCGGTCTCCACCGCGCTCAGCGACGTGGCCAGCCGGTCGTTGCCGGGCTCCAGCCCGAGTCTGGCCGCGCCCGCGTGCAGGTTGATCGCGCTCACGTGGTGCGCGATCACGTCGTGCAGGTCGCGGGCGATCGAGCTGCGCTCGGCGGCGAGCGCGTTGGCCAGCGCCTCCTGGGCGTCCCGGCGCTCGCGTTCGGACCGCTGGTCCAGCTCGGCGAGGTAGTTGCGGTGGGCGGAGGTGTAGCGGCCGACCATCCACGGCAGCAGGGCGGTGGTGAGGCCGCCGACCAGCAGGACCCTGGGGTTGGCCAGACCGTGGTTGACCGCCAGGTACGCGCCGACCACGCCCGCCAGCAGCGCGCCCAGCGCGGCGAACGCGGGCGGTCCCAGCAGCCAGGCGCCTGCCCGGTAGCCGGCGATCATCATGCCCGCCTCGTTCGAGCAGCACTTCAGCGGCCGGTCCAGCAGCACCGGGATCCCCGCCTGGACGACGGCGTGCGCGACGGCCACCACTCCCGACAGCCGCGCCGGACCGGCCAGCGCGAGGTCGACGACCGCGATCGCGCCGACGCACGCCCACTGCAGGGCGGTGAGCGGACCCGTCGCCCTGAGCAGGAAGTGGGACACGTCCGCGACCACGCACACCAGCGCGACCAGCAGCGTCTGCCGGGTCAGCGACAGCATCGGGTCGTCCGAGCGCATCAGTCCCCCCATCACAGCGGCGATTCTGCGCCACCACCCGCCGCGCACGAGTCCCCCGCCAGGGGGATCCACCACCCCCCAGGGTCGGGGGTCCCTCTCACGGGGGAGGCCCGTTCACCCGGCACCGTGACGCCTCCCCGGTGCTCCCGGCCCTAGGTTCATCCGCGATGAGAACACTCCTGGTGGTCCTCTGCGCGATCGGTCTCGCTTGGGGCACAACACTTCCCGCCTCGGCCGACGGCGCGCAGGACGGCGCCGACGTGCAGGTGGCGCAGACGCTCGGCGCGCGGGAGCTGACCGTGGTCATCCGGCGGGTCGAGCCCGTGCCGGGTCCGGTGCACGTCGAGGTGGTCACGCACGCGGGCACGCCGGCGGGTGAGCTGGCGCTGCGGCTGAGCCAGGACGGCGCGGTGGTCAGCGAAGCGAAGGTCGTGCTCGGCGCGACCCCCGGTTTCCACGGCGCGACGCTGCGGGTCAGCGGCCCCGGTCCGTGGGAGCTGGCGGTCGACGACGGCGTGCGGGTCGCGACGATCCCGTTCGTGGTGCCCGCGCGGGTGATGTCGCCGTGGCAGAACGCCGCGTACGGCGGGTTCGTGGCCGCGGGTGTGCTCCTGCTGGTGTCGCTGCTGGTCGCGGTGCGCGGTCACGGCCGCGCGGCGCTCGTGCCCGCGGGCGGGGTGGTCGCGGCGCTGGCCGTGGCGGTCACCGCCGCGCTGCTGTCCGCGAGCATCCCGCCGCCCGCCCCGCCGGGCCGCGACCTGGACCCGACCGTGGACAACGTCACCGACCCCTACGCGGCGACGCCACCGTCCACAACGGACTACTCCCGACCGCCGGTGAACCTGGTGGCCACCAGGGACGGGGACCTCCGGCTGACCATGACCGACGGGTCGACCGGCCGTCCGGTCGACGACCTGCTGGTGCACGACAACGCGCTGGTGCACCTCGGGGTCGTGTCGCCGTCGGGCAGGCTGTGGCACCTGCACCCGGTCCGGGTCGGGCCGGGCGACTACCGGGTCGCCCTGGACACCCCGGAGACCGGCCGGTACGCGGTGGCCGCCGAGATCGCCCGGCGCGGCGGCGGCAGGCAGCTGCTGCGGACCACGATCGCCCTCGACGCCACCGGCACGTCCGCGCCCGCCACCGAGTCCGTCGAGCTGGTCAGGAAGATCGCCGAGGCGGGGTCGCCGAGCACCATCACCGCCAGGTTCGGCACACCGGACCTCCAGCCGTGGCTGGGGATGGTCGGCCACATGATCGTCACCGGTCCGGTCACCGGCGAGGTCGCGGACGCGCCGGTGTGGGGGCACGTGCACTCGATGGCACCGCCGACGCCGGGGCGCCCGGACCGGCCGGACGAGAGCGTCGCGGCGTTCGGGCCGGACGTGCCGTTCACCTACACGTTCCCGCTGCCCGGCCGGTACCTCGTGTGGGTGCAGGCCGAACGCGGCTACTCGGTGCGCACCGTGCCCGCCGTGGTCGACGTGCCCGCGGCCGAGGGGGCGACCAGGTGAACCGGAACGCGATCTTCGGGGCGGCCGCGCTGGTGGCGCTGGCCGCCGTGCTGGCGGTGGCCTTCTGGCCCGCCGCCGACGTCCCGGCCACCGCCAAGGCCTCCACCGCGCGGTACACCGTCCGGCTCTCGGTGGACGACCCGCGCAGCGGCCCGAACTCCATCGGGCTGGAGGTCACCGACCCGGACGGCGGACCCGCGGCCCCGCAGGAGGTCACCGTCGAACCGGTGATGCCGCAGATGGGCCACGCCTACCCGCCCGTCACGGCCACGGCCGAGGGGCCGGGCCGGTTCCGCGCCGCCGCCACCGACCTGCCGATGGCCGGGGCGTGGCAGATCACCGTCTCGCTGCGCGACGCGGGCGGTGTCGACCAAGTCGTCCTACCGCTGCTGGTGAAGTGACAATGGGGAGAGAGATGGATCTGACAGCTCCGGGGGCCACCGCGGCCACCCGAGTGGAACCCGCCAAGACCAGGACCGCGCGCCGCGGCGTGCCCGCGGCGGCCTTCGTGCTCGGCGGCACGGTGCTCTCGCTGGTCGGGCTGACCTGGGACGTCCAGTGGCACAACGACGTCGGCCCGGACACGTTCTTCACGCTGCCGCACCTGCTGCTGTACTCCGGCAGCGCGTTCTCCGGCCTGGCGAGCCTGTTCGTCGTGCTCGCGACGACCGCCGCCGAACGCGCGGGACGCCCGGTGGACCCGCTCGTCGGCGGTCGGGCGGTCGGCGTGTTCGGCCGCACGTTCGCGGCACCGGTCGGCTACCTGGTCTCCGGCATCGGCGCGGCGTCGTTCCTGCTCTACGGCCTGTGGGACCAGTGGTGGCACAGCCTGTACGGGTTCGACGCGGTCATCTCGTCGCCGCCGCACATCGGGCTGCTGCTGTCGATCACGATCACGATGGTCGGCACCGTCATGGTGTTCGCCACGGTCCGCGCGCGGCGCTGGGGCGCGGGCTGGACGCTGGTCGCCTTGGCGGTCCTGCTCGTGTTCAGCATGGTCACCACGCTCGGCCTGCAGCAGGTGAACGGCGGCGCCGTCGACGCGGTCACGGTCGGCGGGGCGTTCGTGGGCGTGCTGTTCGTGGTCATGGGCGCCCGCGTGCTCGACCGACCGGGCGGCGCCCTGGGCGTCACCGTCGTGGTGGCGCTGGTCCAGGCCGTGTTCTGGTGGTTCTCGCCGTGGGCCTCGCGGGTCTACGCGGAGGCCATCGGACTGCCGATGCGCGACAAGGTCTCGCTCGCGCCCTCGTTGCCCTCGCTGATCCCGATGTGCCTGCTCGCGGTGGGCGTGCTGGTCGAGGTGGTGTTCCTCGTCGCCCGGCGCGGCGGCCGGTCGCCGAAGCTGTTCGGCCTCCTCGCCGGTGGTGCCGGCGGCCTGCTGGTGGCCGCGCTGGCACCCGTCCAACGCGGGTGGCTCTACTCGATCGGCCTCCCCCCGGTGTCCGGTGTGGTCGCCACGGCGGTCGCGGGCGCGGTCTTCGGCGCGGTGGCGGGCTTCCTCGGCATGCGGTTCGGCGGGATGCTGCGGCACCTCGCCCCGGTTCAGGACAGGGCGGTGGCGGCATGAGGAAGACCGTGGTGGCGTTGCTGGGGGTGGTCGGGCTGCTGCTCGGCACGTCCGGGACCGCGCTGGCCTACGAGCCGGTGAACGTCGTGCACACCGAGCAGGTGCAGGTCGGCCCGTACGCGCTGACCGTCGGGTTCAGCACGTGGCCGGTGAAGGCGCTGCAGTCGCTGGACTTCACCTTCGTCCCCGAGGGCGGGATCGAGGGCAGGACCGGCACGCTCGCGCAGGGCAAGCCCGGATCGCAGGTCCGGAAGATCAACCCGCTCGTCCGGCACCCGCGCAAGCTGGAGGTGTGGGGCCTCGACGTCAAGTCGCTGTCCGTGCCGGGCGACTGGAGGTTCGAGTTCACGATCGACGGGGCCGACGGGCCGGGCTCGGGTGTGCTGGTGCTGCCGGTCCACGAGCAGCCCGGTCCCCCGATGGGGTTGAGCTGGGCGATCAGCTCGCTGCCGCTGTTCGGGCTGGTGGCGCTCGTCGTGGTCGCGTGGCGACGCACACGTGAGGACACCTCGGTTTAGTGCTGGGCGGCCTCCTGGGGAACACTGGTGGGGTCACCCCGACCGGCAGACAACCCCAGGAGGCCACCACTCGTGCGACGCCGGAGCATTGCGACGACGCTGGCCGCACTGGCCCTGGGCGCGATGCTCGCCGCCACGTTCCACCAGGAGGTGGCGCCGAAGCTCGGCATACCGGACATCGCCGCACCCCCCGCGGCCGGACCGGGTGGCACGCCGCAGGCCGCCGTGCCCACGGACCCGTGCTCGCCCGCCATCGCGGGACTCACGCCCCGGCAGCAGCTCGCCCAGCTCATCCAGGTCGGGGTGAAGCCGGAGAACGCCGACGACGCGCTGGCGGTGGTGAACGCCGAGCAGGTCGGCGGCATCTTCATCGGCGGTGACGCGCCCGGTCTGCTGACCGGTGGCGCGCTCGCGCTGGTCAGGGCCGCGTCCAAGCTCCCCATCACGGTCTCGGTCGACGACGAGGGCGGCCGGGTGCAGCGGATCGACGAGCTGGAGGGCAACCTGCCCAGCGCCCGCGCGCTGGTCGCCGCGAACACCCCCGAGCAGGTGCGCGAGCTGGCCAAGACGCGCGGCGCCCAGCTGCGCGCCAGGGGCGTGACGATGGACCTCGCGCCGGTCGTGGACACCAGCTCGCAGCCCGACGACACGGTCATCGGCGACCGCTCGTGGAGCGACGACCCGGTCGTGGCCCGCAAGTACGCCGAGGCGTTCGCCGCCGGGCTGCGCGACTCGGGCGTCCAGGCCGTGCTCAAGCACTTCCCCGGTCACGGCGGTGCCAGCGGCGACTCCCACCAGGGGCTCGTCACCACCGCCCCGCTGGCCGCCCTCAAGGCCAAGGACCTGATCCCCTACCAGGACATCAAGACCTACGGCAAGGTCGCCGTGATGGTCGGCCACCTCGACGTGCCCGACCTCACCGCCGGCCAGCCCGCCACCCTGAGCCCGGCCGCCTACCAGCTGCTGCGCAAGGACTACGCGTTCGACGGCCTGGTGATGACCGACGACCTGGGCGCGATGAAGGCCGTGACGAACCTGGTCGACCTGCCCGAGGCCGTGCGGACCGCGCTGGCCGCGGGCGCCGACGTGGCGCTGTGGTCGACCGGCGGCCGGGTCGGCGAGGTGCTCGACGGGCTGGAGAAGGCCGTGGCCGACGGCGGGCTGCCCAAGGACCGGGTGGCGGAGGCGCTGCACCGCGTGCTGCGTTCCAAGGGCCTGTGCTGACCCGGTCGCGACGCCACGCGGCGGTCTCGGCCGCGTTGTCGGCCCTCAACGACGACGGGCTCACCGACCTGCTGGTGGGCGCGACACCGCTGGGGACCGGCATCGGTGGCACGGCGCTGGCGCTGGACGTGGCGGGCGCGCGGGTGTTCGTGAAGAAGGTGCCGCTGACCGAGCGGGAGCTGCGGCCGGAGAACGTCCGGTCCACCGCGGACCTGTTCGGGCTGCCCGCGTTCTTCCAGTACGGCATCGGGTCGGCCGGGTTCGGCGCCTGGCGGGAGCTGGCCGCGCACACCACGACCACCGGGTGGGTGCTGGCGGGCGACTACCACGGGTTCCCGCTGATGCACCACTGGCGGGTGCTGCCGGGGGCGTCGCCGACCCCCGACGAGCACGACGACCTGGAGCGCGTGGTCGGGTACTGGGGCGGTTCGGCGGGCGTGCGGGACCGGTTCGAGGCGCTGCGCCGGTCGCCCGCGCAGCTCGTGCTGTTCCTGGAGTTCCTGCCCCGGACCGTGCACCAGTGGCTGCTCGACCGGATCGCCGACGGCGGCGAGGTGCTGGACGCGGCGCTGGGGATGGTGCACCGCGAGCTGCTGGCGGGCACGCGGTTCATGGCCTCGCGCGGCCTGCTGCACTTCGACGCGCACTTCGACAACGTCATGACCGACGGCGAACGGCTGTACTTCGCCGACTTCGGCCTCACCACGAGCTCGGGCTTCGCGCTGTCGCCCGCGGAGGAGGAGTTCTTCGCGGCGCACCGCGACTACGACCGCTGCTACACCGCCGCCCACTTCCACGGCTGGTTCGGCCGGAACTTCACCGACCTGCCGGACTCGGCCGCGTCGCTGGTCGAGCACTACGCGCCGATCGCCGAGGTGCTGGACCCGTTCTTCCGCGAGCTGCACCGGCACGACCGGACCACCCCGTACCCGACCGCCGAGCTGGACCGGGTGCTGGCCGGGTTGCCCCCGTGGCGCGGTGCGGGGAAGGTGGGCCGATGAGCGCTGCGGAGGAGCGGGACGGGGTGTCGCTGACGAACCTCGACCAGCCGCTGTTCGACGGGTCCGGGGCGACGAAGCGCGACCTCGTCGACTACCTGGACGCGGTGCGGGACAAGATCGTCCCCGTGCTGCGCGACCGGCCGCTGTCGGTGATGCGGGTGCGGCCCGGACAGGCGCCGTTCATGCAGAAGAACCTGCCGAAGTACACGCCGGAGTGGGTGCCGAGGCTGCCGATCTGGGCCGAGGCCTCGAAGCGGGAGATCTCCTACGGGCTGTGCGACGACCGCCGGACGCTGCTGTGGTTCGCGAACCAGCGCGCGGTCGAGTACCACCCGACGCTCTACCCGCGCGACCGGTGGGACCACCCGACCCACCTCGTGCTCGACCTCGACCCGCCGGAGGACAACGCCTTCCCGCTGGCCGTCGAGGCCGCCCACCTGGTCCGCCGCGCGCTCGCCGACGAGGGTCTCGCGGGTGCGGTGAAGACCAGCGGCGCCAAGGGTGTGCACGTGTTCGTGCCGATCGAGGACACCCCGGCGGACGACGTCGCCGCCGCGACCCGTGCGATCGCGGCCCGCGCCGAACGCCTCGGTCCGGAGGTGGCGACGTCGGCGTTCATCGTGGAGGACCGCGGCGGCAAGGTGTACCTGGACTCCACCCGCGCGGGCGGCGCCACCGTGGCCGCCGCGTACAGCCCGCGGCTGCGGCCGGGGACGCCGGTGTCGTTCCCGGTGACGTGGGACGAGCTCGACCGGGTGTCGCCCGCCGACTTCACCCTGCGCACGGCCGCGGAACTGCTCGGCGACCGCGACCCGTGGGCCGAGTCGATGCCCGCGCCGCAGAAGCTGGGCGCGGACCTGATCGCCGAGGGCCACACGATCCCGGTCGCCCGCGTGCAGGCGATGCACGAGGGCAAGCGGCGGGCTCGCGCCAAGCGCGGCGAGTAGTCAGCCGCCCCTGGCCCGGCGGGCCTTCCGGCAGACCTCCGCGCGGAACCGGAGGTGGGCCAGCCTGGGCGACTCGTGGGCGTCCCACGGCGGGCACAGCACGTTCGGCCCGAGTCGCCGCAGCTGCTCGACCGCCTCGGCGTGGCGCCCGGTGGCGGCCAGCGCGACCGCGGCGGGACCGGGGGCGGCCCCGGTCGCCAGCACCCGGTCCAGCGCTCGGCGCACGGGGTCGGACCGCCACACCGCCGGATCGTCGTGGGCCACCTCCAGCGCCGCCAGCAGCGGCAGGTGCGCCAACGACGGCGCGGACCCCGCGGCCGCCGACGCGAACAGGAGCACCAGCTCGTCCGATCCCCGCCACTTGGCGCACCAGTACTGCAACGCCCGCTCGTGCCCCGTGACGTGGTGCGGGTCGCGGGCCACCAGCTCGTCCCACAGCGCCCCGAACCGCCCGTGGTCGTACCCCAGGGCCGTGGCCGCGGTGATCCGGGTGGCCCACGGCGTCGGGTCGGCGGGCAGCAGCCGCGCCGCCTCCTTGGCCGCGGTCTCGGCCAGCGCGATCACCCGGTGGAAGCCGTCGAACTGCCCCCGCGTCGTGGCGGCCGCGCGGGCGGGTCCCCTGATCTGCCAGGCCAGTCGCGCCAACGACTCGGCGTGCACGACCGCGGCGTCACCGTCATCGGGCCTGGCCTCGCGCCACGCCGTGAGCCACCCGTCGTCGTCCGCGGCGAGCCGCGCCAGCTCGTCCACGACGGCGGCGCGGCGCCCCCACTCCCCCCGCGCGGCACCGACCAGCCCGGCCGCCGGTGACCAGCGCCCCTCCTGCGCGGCCCGCACCGCGTCGGCGACCTCCGGGGCGACCACCCGGTCCGCCGTGATCCCGGCGTCCGGCGGCAGGCCCCAGCGGGTGGCGTCGAACCCCGGCGCGAGCTTGGCCATCACGACCTCGTCCGGCAGGTCGTCGACGCCGACGCCGAGGCGGTCCGCCGCCCGCCGCAACGCCGCTGTCCGGATGAGGGTCCTCGACGTGCCGAGGATGGACATCGTCGCGTTCGCTCCTCAGTGGACTTCGGGTCGGTAGTCGGGCGCGACCCCCGCGTCGGCCAGCGCGGCGCGCAACGCGCCGGTGTCGCCCCGGTCGGCGGTGGCGGCGGCGAGCAGGTCGTCCAGCCCGTCGCCGTGCGGAGGGCGGACGACCAGGCTCCGCAGCCCGGACCAGGACAGCTGCCACCTGGCCAGCCCGTGGTCGGCCAGCGCCAGCCCCACCAGCGCCGCCAGGTCCGCCCGCACGGGTCCGCGGACGCACTCGCGGAGGGCGCGGGGACCCGCGTGCCGGTCACCGGGCCGGGCGTCGGGTGGGCCGAGCTCGGCGATCCGGCCCGCGTCGAGCGCGTCGAGCACCGCGCCGAGCGTGCCCTCGCGTGCCATCACGGCGCCCGCGGCGTCGAGCAGCCGCGCGGTGGCCAGGACCGCGGCGTGGCGCCCGGCGACGTGGCCGAGGGTCAGCCAGTCGACCCGCGTCTTGGTGTCCGCCTCGTCGACCATGGTGAGCCGCACCGCCTCGTCTAGCAGGGTCCGCGGGTCGACCAGCAGGTCCGTGCACGAGTCGGCGGACTCCGAGTGCTCCGCCCAGAACAGCGCGAACCCCTCGACGCAGGAGGTCGGCAGGTAGCCCGCGGCCCAGCCGGGGGTCAGGTGGTCGTCGACGAACTCCCGCCAGGCCCGCTCGACCCACGCCAGGTCCGCCCCGCCGGAGGGCCGGTCGTGGCGCAGGCACAGCGGCCGGACCAGCGCGAGGTAGGCCGCGGCGCAGAGCCGGAACACGTACCACCGGCGGGTGCGCGGGTGCGCCAGCACGCGCACCAGCAGGTCGCGGCCGACCAGGGCGGTGTCGCGCGGGGCGAGCACGCGCGCCAGCACACGGGCGAGGCGTTCCTCGCCCAGGCACAGGAACAGCGGGGCGCCGACGTGCAGCTCGCGGCGGGTCACCCGCAGACCGGGCAGCCCGGCGCGGTGGGAGACACCGGCGGAGGCGGAGGCCAGGACGCGGATGCCGTCCGGCGGCGCGGCCCCGACCCGTTCGCACACCTGGTGCACCAGTCCCCACAGCCCCGGCTGCTCCCGCGGCGCGACCGGGACGCCCGGCACCTCCTCGAAGGCGAGCCGGTCGAGCAGGCGGGGGCGGCGGGCCAGCAGCACGAGCAGCGGCAGGACCGGGACGCACACGCCGATCCCGGCCCACGGCGACGATCCGAACGCGAGCACGACCAGCACCACGAGCGCGGTCGCGACCACCGGCAGCAGGACGGAGTACGCGCGGAGCACCGCGACCGCCAAGGCGGCGCGCACGGTTGTGGACACGGACGAGCGACCCCTCCCCGGTGCCGCGGAAGCGCGACGAGGGCAGGAGTGTGCCGCACCCGCGGACCGGGCGTCAGCGGTTTGGGCGGACCCGGATCGGGGGTCCGAAGACCGGGTGCTCCGGGACCGGCGTCAGCCGGACGCGCCTACCGGGCCCGCCCTCGTGGCCACGCCGCCGTCCGATCCACAAAGGACGGTCGTCTCACACGGGCAGCGGGGCGCGGCTCGTGACGGACAGCCGGTTCCACGCGTTGATGACGACGATCGACCACAGCAGCGCCTGGTACTGGGGCTCGGTGAACGTCGAGGTCGCGCGGTCGTACACGTCGTCGGGCACGTCCTGCGTCTCCGAGAGCCGGGTGACGGCCTCGGTCAGCTCCAGCGCGGCGCGTTCCTCGTCGGTGAACAGGTCGACCTCGCGCCAGGCGTCGAGCACGAAGATCCGGCGCGGGCTCTCGCCCGCCTTGACGGCGTCGGCGGTGTGCATGTCGAGGCAGAACGCGCACCCGTTGAGCTGGGACGCCCTGATCTTGACCAGTTCGAGGAGGAGGTGGTCGAGCCCGTTGTCCTCCGCCGCGCGGGCGGCCTCCGCGGAAAGGGCGAGCATGGCTTTGCGGGGTCCGGTCAGGCCGGAGCTCATCTGGATTCGCTTGGTCACGGCACCGACGCTACCCGGAACTGGTTCACGGGTATGGTCCAGTTCCATGGCGGATTCATGGACCAGTTCGGTCGACGCGCACCTCGACTGGACACCCGGCGGCGGGCGGGCCGCACTGGCCAGCGCGGTGCGCGCGGCCATCCGCGACGGGCGGTGGCGGCCCGGCGCCGTCGTGCCGTCGACCCGCGCCCTCGCGCACGACCTCGGCGTCGCGCGCGGCACCGTGACCAGGGTGTACGCCGACCTGAGCGCCGAGGGCTACCTGTCGACCAGCCAGGGCGCGCCGACCCGCGTGGCCACCGCGGGCACCGAACCCCGCTCCGGGCCACCGGTCGTGAGCACCGACCGGGCGCCCCGGTGGAACCTGATGCCCGGCCGCCCCGACCCGTCGCTGTTCCCGCGCGAGGCGTGGCTGGCCGCGACCAAGCGGGTCGTGCAGCGCTCGCCC
This sequence comes from Umezawaea tangerina, assembly GCF_003002815.1. Taxonomy (GTDB): domain Bacteria; phylum Actinomycetota; class Actinomycetes; order Mycobacteriales; family Pseudonocardiaceae; genus Umezawaea; species Umezawaea tangerina. Next base: position 106,448 of record NZ_PVTF01000022.1, read on the forward strand.
AACGAGGTGTTCGGCTACCACGACCCGGCGGGCGCACCCGCGCTGCGCGAGGCCCTCGCCGCGTACCTGGGGCGCAGCCGCGGCGTGCGCGCGGACCCGGCGCGGATCGTGGTGTGCGCGGGCTTCACCCAGGCCGTCGCCGTGCTCGGCCGGGCGCTGCGCGACCTCGGCAGCACCCGGATGGCGTTCGAGGACCCGTCGTTCCACCTGTTCCGCGACATCGCCGCGGCGTCCGGCCAGCAGGTGGTCGTCGTCCCGGTCGACGACGACGGCCTGCGGGTGTCCGAACTGGACAGTCCGGCGGTCGTCGTCACGCCCGCCCACCAGTCCCCGCTCGGCGTCACGATGGCACCGGCCCGGCGCACCGCGCTGGTGCGCTCGGGCGCGGTCGTCGTCGAGGACGACTACGACGGCGAGTTCCGGTTCGACCGCCAGCAGGTCGGCGCATTGCAAGCGCTTGCGCCCGAGCAGGTCGTGTACACGGGCACCGCCAGCAAGACGCTCGCCCCGTCACTGCGCCTGGCCTGGATGGTCCTGCCCCGCTCGCTGGTCGACCCGGTGACCGAGGCCCTGACCTCCAGCGGCGCCCGCCCGTCGGCCCTCGACCAGCTGGTGCTCGCCGACCTCATCTCCTCCGGCGCCTACGACCGCCACGTCCGCCGCTGCCGCCTCGAGTACCGCTCCCGCCGCGACCGCCTCGTCGCCGCCCTCCCCCGCGACCTGCCCATCCGCGGCATCTCCGCGGGCCTGCACCTCGTCCTGCCGCTACCGCTCGACGCCGAGACCCACGTCCCCGCCGCGGCCGCCCGCCACTCCCTCGCCATCCAGCCCCTGAGCCGGTTCTGGGTCGACCCCGCCCACCGCGAGGGCGGCGTGGTCGTCGGGTACGGCGCGTCCACGAAGCACGCGTTCGGCGGCGCCCTGGCCGCCCTGCTGGCGATGTTCCACGAGCTGACCAGCTGATTCCGGGTTAGGTTGGCCCGCATGGCTGGTAAGAGCGGGTCTCCGGCGGTGGAACTGGAAGTCGGCGACCGGACCGTGCGGATCTCCAACCCGGACCGCGTGTACTTCCCCGCGCGCGGTGAGACCAAGCTCGACCTGGCCCGCTACTACCTGGGCGTGGGGGACGGGATCGTGCGGGCCCTGCGGGAGCGGCCGTGCATGACGCACCGGTACCCGGAGGGCGTGGGCGGGGAGAAGGTGCACCAGAAGCGGTTGCCGAACGGGGCGCCGCCGTGGGTGCAGACGGTGCGGGTGACGTTCCCCCGGTACAACCGGCACGCCGACGAGCTGTGCGTCACCGAGGTCGCGGACGTGGTGTGGTCGGTGCAGATGTCGGCCGTGGAGTTCCACCCGTGGAACTCGCGCCGGGCGGACACCGAGAAGCCGGACGAGTGGCGGATCGACCTGGACCCGATGCCGGACTGCGACTTCGCCACGGTGCGCCGGGTCGCGCACGTGGCGCACGAGGTGCTCGACGACCTGGGCGCGGTCGGCTGGCCGAAGACGTCCGGCGGAAACGGGCTGCACGTGTACGTGCGGATCGAGCCCGAGTGGGGGTTCGCCGACGTGCGGCGGGCGGCGCTGGCGTTCGCCCGCGAGGTCGAGCGGCGGGCGCCCGACGACGTGACGACCACGTGGTGGCGCAAGGACCGCGACCCGGCGAAGCTGTTCGTCGACTACAACCAGAACGCGCGCGACCACACCATCGCCGCCGCCTACTCGGTGCGCGGTGTCCCCGAGGGCACCGTGTCGACCCCGATCACGTGGGCCGAGGTCGACGACGTCGACCCGCGCGAGTTCACCATCGCCACCGTGCCCGCCCGATTCGCCGAGCTCGGCGACCTGCACGCGGGCATCGACGACACCGCGTTCTCGCTGGCCCCGCTGCTGGAGTGGGCCGAGCGGGACGAGCGCGACGGCGCGGCCGACCCCGGTGGTGCCGACGAGTAGACGTCAGGTGGAGCCCAAGTTTCACCCCGGACCGTAGAACTCACCGGCCGCCGGAGCCGACTATGGCGCGGCGGCGCGACGAGGCGCCCAGTGCCATCAGGAGGTCCTCCCGTGAGAGCCGTACTGGCCGGATCGCTGAGCGTCGTGCTCGCCCTCGGCCTCACCTCCCCCGCCGCCGCGGCCACCGGCCCCGAGGTCACCGCGTGCCCGGCGGCGCTGCCCGCCGACACCACCTGCTACGGCGGCCAGGACGCGAACGGCGCGTTCTACGCGATCGCCATCCCCAAGGCGTGGAACAGGTCGTTGGTCGTCCACTCCCACGGCGGCCCCGACCTCGGCCCGCCGACACCGGCCCGCACCACCGACGACCTCACCCGCTGGTCCGTCATGGTCCGCGAGGGCTACGCCTGGGCCGGTTCGTCCTACCGCCGCGGCGGCTACGGCACCCGCATGGCCGCCGCCGACACCGAGAACCTGCGCAAGCTCGTCGTCGCCCGCTTCGGCCAACCCCGCAAGACCTTCCTGCACGGCCAGTCGTGGGGCGGCGACGTCGCGGCGAAGACCGCCGAGCTCCACCCCCGGTCCTACGACGCCGTCCTCCTCACCAGCGGCGTCCTGGCGGGCGGCTCGCGCGGCTACGACTACCGCGTCGACCTCCGCGTCGTCTACCAGTACTACTGCGGCAACCACCCCAGGCCCACCGAGCCCCAGTACCCGCTGTGGATGGGCCTGCGCGCCGACTCCACCATGACCAGCGCGGGCCTGCGCGCCAGGCTGGAGGAGTGCACCGGCTACCAGTCGGCCACCCGGACCCCGGTGCAGCAGCGCAACCTCGACGACATCCTCGCCGTCACGAAGATCCGGGAAAGCGCTCTCGCGTCCCACCTGAACTTCGCCACGTTCACCTTCCGCGACATCGTCCACAACGGACTCGGCGACCGGAACCCGTTCGGCAACAAGGGCGTCCACTACTCCGGCTCCCACGACGACGCCGCGCTCAACGCCGGCGTGGAGCGCTTCGACGCCGACCCCACCGCCCGCCGCGACCTGTCCTACGACAGCGACATCACCGGCGCGGTCTCGGTTCCCGTGCTCACCATGCACGCCATCGACGACCCCACCGCGTTCGTCGAGCACGAGTCCGCCTACCGGGCCTCGCTCGGTCCGCGGCGGAACCTCGTGCAGACCTTCACCACCGAGGCCGAGCACAGCGCCCTCAGCGACTCCGAGTACGCCAGCGCGCTCCAGGCACTCGCGGGCTGGGAGCGCACCGGCCGCAAACCCACCCCGGCCTCCGTCGCCGCCGCCTGCCCCGCCAACGACGGCAGGTACGGCACCGGCTGCTACTTCGACCCGCGGTACACCCCCGCGCCCTACGCCTCCCGCGTGAACCCCCGCCCCGGCGGCACGCACTGGCCCGCCCTCACCCCGCTCCAGTCGAAGATCTGGGAGTGGCAGGGCGTCAAGGGCATCGCCCCGTGAGCGCCGGGGCCTGCCGGACCACCCCGGCAGGCCCCGGCGTCACCCGTGCCGGCGCCGCGGCCGGCCGTGCAGCCACCAGTCCAACCGCCGGGTGACCCAGGGCAGCAGGAGGTACGTCATCACCGGCGTCAGCACCAGCGTCGTGACCATCACCCGCGGCACCACGTGCACGTCCGCCAGCAGCCGTCCCAGCGTCACCGTCGCCAGCAGGTTCAGCGGGAAGAACACCACCCAGATCGTCGTGGCCTGCTTCCACCGCGGCGGCGCCGACGCCGTGTGCTCGACCAGCGACCGCTCCTCCGGCGGGTCGAACCAGCCCTCGATCCCCGTCCGCCGCTCGGTCCGGGTGTGCTCCACCAGCCCCTGCGCCGTGTGCAGCCACCACTGCCGTTGCGGCGAACCCTCCCAGGCCGCCAACGACGACGCGTCGGCGAACCGGTAGAGCATGTGCCACTCCCCGGAGCCGACCCCGGACCGCACCCAGCCGCCGCCGAGGTACCCGTCGAACTGCTGCGCCATCGTCATGCCCGCCTGCACCCACGCGTGCATCTCGGTGCCGTGCGCGGGATCGGCTCGCCGGGTGATCGCCACCGTCACCGGGCCGTCGGGAGTACCGGTCATGCGGGCCAGCATGCCCGCACGACCGGCGTCCCACCGTCCGGAGTGGTCAGCGCCTCATCGCGGCTCGTAGGCCAGGTTGGGGCGCAGCCAGCGCTCGACCTCGTCGACGGACATTCCCCGACGCACCGCGTAGTCCTCGATCTGGTCGCGGCCGAGCCTGCCGACGGTGAAGTACCGCGACGCCTCGTGCGCGAAGATCAGCCCGCTCACGCTGGCGGCGGGCGTCATGGCGTAGGACGTGGTCAGCCCCATCCCCAACGACTCCGCGTCCAGCAGCTCGAACAGCGCCACCTTCTCGCTGTGGTCGGGCGAGGCCGGGTACCCGAGCGCGGGCCGGATCCCGCGGAAGCGCTCAGCGTGCAGGTCCTCCAGGAGCGGCTGGGCGTCCGGCTCGAACCAGTCGCGGCGCGCCTGGAGGTGGATGTGCTCGGCGAACGCCTCGGCCAGCCGGTCGGCCAGCGCCTTGACCATGATGGCGCGGTAGTCGTCCTGCTGGGCCTCGTAGTGCGCGGCCAGGGCCTCGGCGCCGTGGATGGCGACGGCGAAGCCGCCGATGTGGTCGCCGGAGGGCGCGATGTAGTCGGCCAGGCAGCGGTTCGGGCGGCTCAGCGGCTTCTGGGTCTGCTGGCGCAGCATGGGGAAGCTCGGACCGCCGTCCAGCAGGATGTCGTCGCCCTCGGAGTGCGCGGGCCAGTAGCCGTAGGCGCCCTTGGCCTGGAACGAGCCGTCCGCGACGATCCGGTCGAGCAGGGCGTTCGCGTCGTCGAACAGCTCGCGCGCCACCGGCTGGTCGAGGATGGCCGGGTACTTGCCCTTCAGCTCCCACGCCAGGAACAGGAACTGCCAGTCGACCATGGCGCGCAACGACTCCAGGTCCGGCTCGACGACCCGGACCCCGGTGAACGCGGGCGTCGGGAGCTCGCCGAACTCGACGACCTCGCGGTTCGCGCGCGCCTCCGCCAGCGTCAGCATCGGCTTGCGCTGCTTGTTCTCGTGCTGCTCCCGCAGCAGCTGCTGCTCCTCGCGGTTGCTCACGGCCAGCGCCTCGGCGCGGTCCTCGTCGAGCAGGTCGGACACGACGCCGACGACGCGCGAGGCGTCCAGGACGTGCACGGTGGTCTGCTCGTAGGCGGGCGCGATGCGGACCGCGGTGTGCTGGCGGGACGTCGTCGCGCCGCCGATCAGCAGCGGCAGCTTCAGCCCGCGCCGCTCCATCTCCTTCGCCACCGCGACCATCTCGTCCAGCGACGGCGTGATCAGCCCGGAAAGGCCCACGGCGTCGGCGTTCTCGGCGACGGCGGTGTCCAGGATGACGGAGGCGGGCACCATCACGCCGAGGTCGATCACCTCGTAGTTGTTGCACCCCAGCACGACGCCCACGATGTTCTTGCCGATGTCGTGCACGTCGCCCTTGACCGTGGCGAGCACGACCTTGCCCTGGCCGCGGCTGACCTCGACCCGGCCCTCCTGCCGGGCCAGCTCCTTCTCGGCCTCCATGAACGGCTCCAGGTAGGCCACCGAGCGCTTCATCACCCGCGCGCTCTTCACCACCTGCGGCAGGAACATCTTCCCGGCGCCGAACAGGTCGCCGACGATCTTCATGCCGTCCATCAGCGGGCCCTCGATCACCTGGAGCGGCCGGTCGGCCTCCAGCCTGGCCTCCTCGGTGTCGGCCTCGATGAAGTCGACGATGCCGTGCACCAGCGCGTGCGCCAGCCGCTCCTTCACCGGGGCCTCGCGCCACGCCAGGTCGACGACGCGCTTGGTGCCCGAGCCCTTGACGTTCTCGGCGAACGACACCAGCCGGTCGGTGGCGTCCTCGCGCCGGTCGAACAGCACGTCCTCGACCAGCTCCAGCAGGTCGGCCGGGATGTCCTGGTAGACCGCGAGCTGGCCCGCGTTGACGATGCCCATGTCCAGGCCCACCTGCACGGCGTGGAACAGGAACGCCGAGTGCATGGCCTCGCGCACGACGTCGTTGCCGCGGAAGGAGAACGACAGGTTCGAGATGCCACCGCTGATGTGCACGCCGGGACAGCGCCGCTTGATCAGCGGCAGCGCGTCGATGAACGCCTTGGCGTACCCGTTGTGCTCGGCGATGCCGGTCGCGACCGCGAGCACGTTCGGGTCGAACACGATGTCCTCGGCCGGGAACCCGGCCTGCTGGGTGAGCAGGTCGTAGGCGCGGCCGCAGATCGCGACCTTGCGCTCGGTCGTGTCGGCCTGGCCCTGCTCGTCGAACGCCATCACGACCACGCCCGCGCCGTAGTCGCGGATCCGCCGGGCCTGCTCCAGGAACGGGCCCTCGCCCTCCTTGAGGCTGATCGAGTTGACGACGCCCTTGCCCTGCACGCACTTCAGGCCCGCCTCGAGCACGGACCACCGCGAGCTGTCGATCATCACGGGGATGCGCGCGACCTCGGGCTCGGTCGCGATCAGGTTGAGGAACGTGGTCATCGCCCGCTCGCTGTCGAGCAGGTCGGCGTCCATGTTGACGTCCAGCAGGTTCGCCCCGCCGCGCACCTGCTCCAGCGCCACGTCCACGGCCGCCTGGTGGTTGTCGCCCTCGACCAGGCGGCGGAACTTCGCCGACCCCGTCACGTTGGTGCGCTCGCCGATCATGACGAACCCGGTGTCCGGCCCGATCGCGAACGGCTCCAGCCCGCTGAACCTGGTGCGCTCCGGTGACGCGGGCACGACCCGCGGGGCCAGCCCGGACACGGCTTCGGCGATCTTCCCGATGTGCGCGGGCGAGGTGCCGCAGCAGCCGCCCGCGATGTTGACCATGCCCTGCTCGGCGAAGTCCTTGAGCAGCGCGGCGGTCTGCTCGGGGGTCTCGTCGTAGCCGCCGAAGGCGTTGGGCAGCCCCGCGTTCGGGTGGCACGCGGTGAACGTGTCCGCGAACCGCGCCAGCTCGGCGACGTGCGGCCGCATCTCCTCGGCGCCCAGCGAGCAGTTCACCCCGACCACCAGGGGTTCCGCGTGCTCGACCGCGCTCCAGAACGCCTCGACCGTCTGCCCGGACAGCGTCCGGCCGGACAGGTCGACGATCGTCACCGAGATCCACAGCGGCAGGTCCGGCGCGACCTCGCGGGCCGCGGCGATGGCCGCCTTCGCGTTGAGCGTGTCGAAGATCGTCTCGATCAGCAGCAGGTCGACCCCGCCCTCGGCGAGCGCGCTGATCTGCTCCGCGTAGGCGTCGCGGACCTGGTCGAACGACACCGCCCGGTAGGCCGGGTCCTCGACCCGCGGCGACAGCGACAGCGTCACGTTCAGCGGCCCGATCGACCCCGCCACGAACCGCCCGCCGAACTCGTCGGCGGCCTGGCGGGCCAGCTCCGCGCCGCGCACGTTCATGTCGCGCACCAGGTGCTGCAACCCGTAGTCGGCCTGCCCGATGCTCGTGGCCGTGAACGTGTTCGTCGTCGTGATGTCGGCGCCCGCGGCGAGGTACTGCCGGTGCACGTCGAGGATGACGTCCGGCCGGGTGAGGTTCAGCAGGTCGGGGTCGCCGGTCACGTCGTGCGTGTGGTCGAGGAACCGGTCGCCCTTGTAGTCGGCCTCCGTCAGCCCGGCGCCCTGGAGCATCGTGCCCCACGCGCCGTCGAGCACCGCGATCCGACGTTCCAGCAGGTCACGCAGGTCGCTCACGGGCAGCCTCCACGAGTGGAGGCGCCCTTGCTCGACCGGAGTGCGGGTCGAGCGTGGCGGACACGTGGTCCGTTGCAGCGCCTCTCGACCCGTGACCGAGATTACCGGAAGCGGCGGTAGATTGCGGCCGTGGACCAGATCGTGGACATCTACACCGACGGCGCCTGCTGGACCAACCCCGGCCCCGGCGGCTGGGGTGCCGTGCTCCGCTACGGCGAGCACGAGAAGGAGCTGTGCGGCGGCGAGGCCACCGAGACCACGAACAACCGGATGGAGCTCACCGCCCCCATCCGCGCCCTGGACCACCTGAAACGCCCCGTCACCGTGCGGCTCTTCACCGACAGCACCTACGTCCGCAACGGCATCACGTCGTGGATGGCGAAGTGGAAGGCCAACGGCTGGCTCACCTCCGCCAGGCAACCGGTCAAGAACGCCGACCTGTGGGTGCTGCTGGAGAAGGCCGTCGCCCGTCACACGGTCGAGTGGCACTGGGTGAAGGGCCACGCCGGCGATCCGGGCAACGAACACGCCGACCGCCTCGCCCTGCGCGGCCTGGAGAACGCCCTCCGCGAAGCCGGCTTCGACCCGGCCACGTACCGCTCCGCCGGCCGGACGACCGTCTGACCGGAAACGGCTTACCCCCTTACCCCTCCCGCAGCCGCGCCGCCCGCGTCACCAGGTAGTTCCGCTCCGGCGTGCTCGTCGTCCGGGCCGCCGCCTCCCGGTAGCTCTCCACCGCCGCCCCGACGTCCCCCGCCATCTCGTGCAGGTGCCCCCGCACCGAGGCCAGCCGGTAGTGCCCGGCCAGCCGGGGTTCCAACGCCCGCAACAACTCCAGCCCCGCCTGGGGACCGTGGACCACGGCGACGGCGACGGCCCGGTTCAACGCCACCACCGGGTTGCCGGTCATCCGTTCCAGCAGCCCGTACAGCCCCAGGATCTCGGCCCAGTCGGTGTCCTCGGCGGTGGCCGCGTCGTCGTGCACCGCGGCGATCGCGGCCTGCAGCAGGTACTCCCCCACCGATCCCCTGGACAGCGCGCTGGTCACCAGCGCCACACCTTCGACGATCAGCGCCCGGTCCCACAGCGCCCGATCCTGCTCCGCTAGCGGCACCAGCGACCCGTCCGCGCCGGTCCGCGCGGGCCGCCGGGCGTCGGTGAGCAGCATCAGCGCGAGCAGCCCGGCGACCTCGCCCTCGTCGGGCAGCAGCGCGTGCACGACCCTGGCCAGCCGGATCGCCTCGCCGGACAGCTCGCCCCGGTGCAGCTCCTCGCCCACGCTGCTCGTGTACCCCTCGTTGAACAGCAGGTACAGCACCCGCAGCACGGACCGCAGCCGGGGCGCGCGGTCGTCGCCGACGGGCATCCCGAACGGCACGCCCGACGCCTTCACCTTCTGCTTGGCCCGGCTGATCCGCTGCGCCATCGTCGCCTCCGGCACCAGGAACGCGTTCGCGATCTCCGCCGTGGTCAGCCCTCCCGCCGCCCGCAGCGTCAACGCGATCGCCGACGCGGGCGTGAGCGCCGGGTGGCAGCACAGGAACAGCAGCACCAGCGTGTCGTCGTGGTCGTCGACGTCGGCGGGCGGCGGTTCCAGCGCCAGCACGGTCTCCTCGCGCCGCCGTCGGGCCTGGTCGCTGCGGAACTGGTCGGTGAGCCTGCGCTGCGCGGCGTGCAGCAGCCAGCCGCGCGGGTTGTCCGGCACCCCTTCACCCGGCCAGTGCAGAGCGGCGGCGAGCAGTGCCTCCTGCACGGCGTCCTCCGCGGCGGGGAAGTCGCCGAACCGGCGCACGAGCACGCCGAGGACCTGCGGCGCGAGGTCGCGCAGCAGGCCTTCGACGCGGCCGGTCACTGCTCGGTGCTGGGCGCGCCCATCACTTCGCGCACCTCGATGGGCTGGCCGATCGGCCGACCGCCGGGGCCGGGGGCGGCCGAGGCCTGGGCGGCGATCTCCAGCGCGCGGTCGAGGGTCTCCACGTCGACCGTCCAGTAGCCCGCGAGGAACTCCTTGGCCTCGGGGAACGGCCCGTCGGTCACGACCGGCGCGCCCTCGCCCTTGAACACCACGATCCTCGCCAGCTCGGGGCCCGCCAGGCCCTGGCCGTCGACGAGCTCGCCCTTGTCGGTGAGCTCCTGCCCCAGCGCGTGCTGGAAGTCGATGTGCGCCTTGATGTCACCGGGCGCCCAGCTGGTGATCGGCTCGACACCCTCGATCCTCGCGTAGCTCATCAGCAGCATGAACTTCGGCATCACAGACTCCTCGTCGTCCGCCGCGCCGGTTCCGGCGCCGTCATGGGTAGGACGGGGCCGGCGGCGAGTTCTCTACATCCCGCGCGACCGGCGCCATCCTGACCCGCTCGGCGGTTCACCGCGAGTCCACCACCTGCGGCGACGTCAGAGGACGAGGTCGGCCAGCCGGGCGATGTCGTCGGGGTCGTCGGTACCGGGGTTGAAGATCAGCTCGTCCGCGCCGATCCCGTCGAACGCCCGGACGGCCTCCCGCACGGCGTCGGCGGTGCCGTGGAGCCCGGCGGCGATACCGCCCGCCATCTCCTCGCCGAGGTTGGCGTAGTAGTCGCCGACATTGCGACGCCCCTGCTCGGTGTCGCCGAGGGCGAAGTAGGCGATGGCGACCAGACGCGGCTCGCCCTCGCGGCCCGCCTCCCGCCACGCGGCGCGGGCGCCGTCGAAGGACTGGGCGACCATCGACGCGGGCATGGACGCGCCGATGTAGCCCTCGCCCCACTTGGCCATGCGGGCGAGGGCGGCGGGCGCGAAACCGCCGAACATCAGCGGGATCTGCCTGCTCCCCGACGTCACGGCCGGGTTGGCGCCCCCGCCGACGGGCTTGCCGCCCCACACCGACCGGTACACCTCCAGGTCGTGGTCCATGCGCTTGCCCAGGCCGCGCGGGCCGAGGCCGTCGACGACGAAGTCGTCCTCACGGCCGCCGATGCCCGCCCCGAGGGTCAGCCGGCCGCCGGAGATCCCGTCGATGCCCGCGAGCTCCTTGGCCAGCAGCACCGGCGGCCACACCGGGGCGAGCATGACGTTGCTGAACAGCCCGATCCTGCTCGTCACCGCCGCCGCGGCGGCCAGCGCGACGGTGTCCAGCACACCGGGGTAGGCGATCCTGCCCACCGTGCCGAGGGTCGAGAACCCGGCTTCCTCGGCCTGCGACGCCCACCGCGGGAGTACCGCCGGGGTGACGTCGCGAACCTGGTTGGGCAGTCCGATACCGATCTTCACCAGTGCCTGCTTCCGTCGAGTCGGGATGACATCTCAACCCAACGTAGCAAGGTCACGAGCGGGCGTGCGACGACGTCAGCGGCGAAGTTCCGCCACGGCCGCGGCGACCGCGCGGAGGCCGCCGACCACGTCGCCGCCCAGCACGGTGACGCCGACGTGGTCCGCGCCCGCGTCGAGGTGCGCGACGAGACCGGCCGCGATGGTGGCGACGTCGCCGTGCAGGGCGAGCGCGTCCACGAGGCGGTCGCTGCCGGGGTCGGTGAGGTCATCCTCGGTGAACCCGGCGCGCCGCAGGTTGTTGGCGATCTCGGGGATGTGCAGGGCCGGGAACGCGACGGCGGCCCGACCGGTCGCCCGCGCCCGGTCGGCGTCCACGTCGAGCACGACGTGCTGGCCGACCGCCACCAGCGCGTCCGCGCCGACGATCTCCCTGGTCCGCCGGGCGTGCGCGGGCGTCACCAGGACGGCGAGCACGCCCGCCGAGCGCTCGGCCGCCAACCGCAGCGCCCGCGGCCCGAGCACGGCCAGCGCGACCCGGTCCGCGGGGAGACCGGCGGCCGCCAGGTCGTCCAGGTACTCCACGTGCGCGTCGTAGGGCAGCGCGTACCCGGCGTCGACGTTGCGGCGACCGGCGCCGATGCCCAGCAGGAACCGGCCGGGGTGCTTCTCCTCGACGCGGTGGCACGACTCGGCGACGACCTTCGCCTCGGCTTCCCAGATGTTCACGATGCAGGTCGCGACCGCCACCCGCTCGGTCGCGTCCAGCACCCGCTCGACCACGGCGAGGTCCGCGGGCGGCGAGCCGATCAGCCACACCGCGCCGTAGCCCGCCTTCTCGATCTCCACCACCAGTTCTGGGGTCGCGGCCTGGTAGTGCAGGTGGACACCGAGCGCACCGAGCGCGATAGTCATCCGGGCGTCACTCTCATCAGTCGGAACGGCGGGCGGGGACGCGCCGCCGTAATGATCGACTACGCCGCCCCGGCCGTCCATAGACCTACGCCAGCGACCGCACCGCCTCGCGCAGCGAGTCGTCGATCGGCCGCGGCTTGAGCCCGAACACCTCCGTGGTCTCGCCGGAGTCGAGGACGAACGGCCGGGCGAACTGGTAGGCGGTGGTGCGCAGTTCCTTGACCATCGGGGAGAACAGGCCGATCGCGCGCAGCGCCGGGGTCGGGATCCGGCCCAGCTTCGGCGCGGCCACACCTGCCACGGCGGTGAACCGGGTCGCGAGCTCGCGCACCGTCAACGGCGGCTCGGTCGGCACGGCCCACGCCCGGCCCCACGCCCGTTCGTCGGTGGCGGCGGTGGTCAGCGCCGCCACGACGTCGGCGATCGACGTCCAGCTGTGCGGCACGTCCAGCGGCGCGGGCGACCACGCCTTCCGGCCTGCCAGCAGTGGCTTGCCGAGGCCGAAGGTGAAGATCGAGTTGGCCTCGATGTAGTCGCTGCCGCGGACCTCGGTGGCCCGGATCCGGCCGGCCTCGTGGGCGGCCAGCGCGGCGCGCCACATGTCCGCCTTGAGCTTGAGCTTCGGGTGGGTCGCGGCGAGCGGCGTGGCGGCGGTCATCGGCCCGTCCACCTCGCCGTAGCCGTAGAGGCTGCCGGTCATCACGTACACCGCGCCGGAGCGCTCGGCCGCGGTGAGCAGCGCGGACGCGATCGGCGGCCAGTCGGTGAGCCACTGGTGGTAGGCGGGGTTGACGCAGTTGTAGAGCGCGACCGCGCCCTCGGCCAACGCGCTCAGCCTGCCGGCGTCGGTCGCGCTGGCGGCGACCCGTTCGACGTTCGGGTGGTCCGGTCCGCCGCCGCTCCGGCTGACCACCCGGACCCGCTCGCCGCGCGAGGCGAGCAGCGAGGCAGTGCCGGAACCGACGGGACCGGAGCCGACGACCACGTGCAACGACATGGGGATCCTCCTCAGGGAAAGAGCAGTGCTCTCTAAGTAGAGCACACTTCCGAGAACAGTGCTCTCGAATTTGTGCGACACTCTCGGCATGACAGCAGGCGGCCTGCGCGCCCGTGTCCGCGCGGAGATGACCGAGGAGATCAAGGCGACCGCGCGCCGCCACCTGGCGACCGACGGGGCCAACCTCTCCCTGCGCGCCGTGGCCAGGGACATGGGCATGGTGTCGTCCGCGCTGTACCGCTACTTCGCGAGCCGCGACGACCTGCTGACCGCCCTGATCCTCGACGGGTACAACGCGCTGGGCGCCGCGGCGGAGGCGGGCGACGCCACCGTGGCCGACCGCGCCGACCTGCGCGGCCGCTGGCTCGCGACCTGCCACGCCGTGCGCACCTGGGCGTTGGGCACGCCCGCCGAGTACGCGCTGCTCTTCGGCAGCCCCGTCCCGGACTACCGCGCCCCCCAGGACACCGTCGCCGCAGCCTCCCGGACCCCGACGACCCTGATCCGCATCCTCAAGGACGGCTTCGACGCGGGCGTCATCACCGAGCCCCCCGCCGACGGCGTGCCCGCCGACGTCCGCACCGACATGGCCCGCCTGCGCGACCGCGCCGTCCCGGACCTCCCCGAGGTGCTGCTGGCCCGCGGCAGCATGGGCTGGATCCAGCTGTTCGGCGCGGTCAGCTTCGAGCTCTTCGGCCAGCTGGACAACGTCGTGGAGGCGCGGGAGGCCTACTTCGGGTACCAGATGGGCCAGGTCGCCACCGCCATCGGCATTCCGGAGTGATGAGGCTAGCCTAACCTGACCAAAGCGGTCAGGGAGGCACATCGTGGGTACCCGCACGGCGCTCGACCAGCTCCGGACCAGGGTCGTCGGCAAGGTGACGGCGCTGGTGATGGCGGCACCCAACCGGCGCGACGAGTTCGAGCAGTTCCCGATGACGGTGGTCCGGACGCTGGCCGTGCACGCGCACCTGCGGCGGATCACGTTCCACGCGCCCGAGTTCGCGTGGTGGCGGACCAGCGGGGCGGACGAGTACTTCGGTCTGCTGATGCCGCGCGGCGGCGAGCTGGTCATGCCGGAGGTGGAGCGGGTCAGCGTGCGGGCGGCGATGGCGCGGCTGCCCGAGGCGATCCGGCCGGACCTGCGCTGGTACACCGTGCGCGCGCTGCGCCCCGAGGAGGCCGAGATCGACGTGGACTTCGTGCTGCACGACGGCGACTCGGCGCACGGGCCGGGGTCGACGTGGGCCGCGGCGGCGGAAGTCGGCGCGGTGGCGGGGTTCCGGGCCTGCGGGTCGGCCTACCGCGACCGGCCCGCGACCGCGTCCCGGCTGCTGGTCGCCGACGAGACCGCGCTGCCCGCGTTGTCGGCGATCCTGGAGAGCGCGCCCGCCGACCGCGTCCTGGCGTTCGTCGAACTGCCGGACGAGTCCTACGCCGCACCCGTCCCCGCCGGGGTGGAGCTCGTGTTCCGCGGTGCCGACCGGCCTGGTGACCACGTCCTGCGCGCGGTCGCCGCGGCCCCCGTCGAGGACGTCGACCACGCCTGGGTGTGCGGCGAGTCCGGCCTGGCGACCTCGGTGCGCAGGCACCTGGTGGGGGAGCGGGGCGTCGACCGCCGCAGGATCGCGTTCTCCGGCTACTGGAAGGTCGGGCAGGCCCGGACCTGACCGTCAGCCGGGCAGCCCGAGCAGCTCCCCCGTGCGGCACCACAGCTCCCGCGCCAGCCGGGCGTCGCACGCCTTGCGCCCCAGCGGTTCGCGGCGGTTCATCCGGTGCAGGTACGCGCCGTTGAACGGGAGCGGGTCGGCGACGGTGGCCAGGTGCACGAGCGGGTCGGCGCCGCGGTCGGGGGTGACCGACACCAACCGGTGCAACGGGGACCGCATGACCACCGAGATCAGGTCGCCGTCGCGGAACATGTCGCTCGCCACGATGCCGGGGTGGAACGCGCAGGCGGTGACGGTGGTCCCGGCGGCGCGGCGGGCCAGCTCGCGGGTGAACAGGATCATCGCCAGCTTCGCGGAACCGTAGGCGCGCAAGGCGCTGTGCCTGCGGTGCACGCCGTCGAGGTCGTCGAGGTCGACCCACCCGACCGCGTTGGACGAGCTGCTGGTGGTGATCACCCGGCCGTCCGGTGCCGCCGCGAGCCGGTCGAGCAGCAGCCGGGTGAGCAGCACCGGGGCCAGGTAGTTGACCTGGAAGATCGCCTCGAACCCGTCCCGCGTCACGGTCCGCGGCCGCACCTGCCCGCCCGCGTTGTTGGCCAGCACGTCGATCACCGGGTGGCGCTCCGCCAGCACCCGCGCCAGGTCCCGGACGTCGGCGAGACTGGCGTAGTCGACGGTGTGCGCCTCGGCCCCGACGTCGGTGGCGACCGCGGCGGTCTTCCCCGGCGACCGGCCGACCACGACGACCCGTGCGCCGAGATCGGTGAACCGGCGTGCGGCCGCCGCGCCGATGCCCGCGCTGGCACCGGTGACCACCACGGTGCGCCCGCCCATGACCCCCACACCCGCACCATGCCGGCTCGCGGAGCACGACGGCGCGCGGTCAACCCGTTCGGCCCACCGCCATCCGGCGCAACACCCCGAGTGATGACCACCAGGGCTATGGTCACCCTGAGGATACGGCCGGTCACGCGGAGTCCAAGGTCGCCGCTCGGCGACAGGTCACCCACATCGCTCCACTGTGGACGTCCACAGTGGACGCCCTTAATACCGCACTGATCATGGAACGTCAACCGCCGGAGGCGGATTCGGCCGGACAAAAGCTGTCCTGGTAATAAGCATCGGCGATCTTGACCGGCACCGGGCCGCGACACACGATCAAGGGAGCGCTCCCACCATCCCTGCCGAGGTGCGTCCGGAGGACTGACAATGCCGTCACCGTCCCGTCGATCGAAGTGGTCGCTAGCCGTCACGGGGGTCCTGCTGGCCTCCGGCGCGCTGACACCGGTCGCAGCACAAGCGCAACCCGCCGATCGGTGGGTGGTGTCCGGTCCGTCGCTGACCGCCACCGTGGCGCTCGACCAGACCACGGGCACCCTGTCCCTGGGGGCGACCCGGAACGGGCGGGCGGTGCTCGCGCCCGCCCCGGTCGGCCTGCGCACGACCGGGGCCGACCTGAGCCGGGGGCTGCGGTTCGTCAGCCGGGCGGACCGGACGGTCTCCGAGCAGTACGCGATGACGACCGGCAAACGGCGCAACCGCACCGTGAGCGGCACCGAGGCAAGGCTGGCGTTCGCGACGGCCGCGGGCGCGCGGGTGGACCTCGTGGTGCGGGTCGCGCCGGACGGGGTCGCCTACCGGTACGTCGTGCCGGGGCCGGTCACGGTGACCGGTGAGGCGTCTGCGTTCACGGTGCCGACCGGCGCGTCGGCCTGGCTGCTGCCCTACAACGCCTGGTACGAGGCGAACCGGGTGCAGACCACGGCGGGCGGCGCGGCGGCGGGCGACTACGGCAACCCGTCGCTGTTCCAGAGCGGCGAGGACTTCGTGCTGCTGTCCGAGTCCGATGTGGACGGCCGCTATCCCGGCTCGAAGCTCCGGCACACCGCGGGTTCCGGCACCTACCAGGTGGTGCTCGCCGACGAGCAGGTCACCGCGACGGGCGAGCTGCGGACGCCGTGGCGGACGGCGGTCATCGGGGACCTGGCGACGGTCACCGCGTCCACGCTCGTCGACGACCTCGCGCCGCCCTCGAAGATCTCCGACACGTCGTGGGTCAAGCCGGGCAAGGTCGCGTGGTCGTGGCTGAGCGAGAACTCGAGCCCCGGCAACTTCGAGCGGCAGAAGGCCTACGTCGACTTCGCCGCCCGCAACGGGTGGCCGTACGTGCTGGTCGACGAGGGCTGGAGCGCGAGCTGGGTGCCGGAGCTGGTCCGCTACGCCCGCGCCAAGGGCGTCGACATCCTGCTGTGGCTGCACTGGAGCAACCTCGACACGGCCGCCGAGCGCGACACCACCCTGCCGCGGATCCGGGACTGGGGCGTGAAGGGCGTGAAGCTGGACTTCATGGAGTCCGACTCGCGCGAGCGCTACCAGTGGTACGACGCGGTGCTGGCGAAGACCGCCGAGCTGCACCTGATGGTGAACTTCCACGGCTCGACCATCCCGCACGGCCTGGCGCGGACGTGGCCGCACGTGATGAGCATGGAGGCCGTGCGGGGCGCGGAGAACCAGCCGCCCGCGGCGAACAACCCGGTGCAGGCGTTCACCCGCAACGTGGTCGGCTCGATGGACTACACCCCGGTGTCGCTCGACGTCGGCCCGAAGGAGGCGTCCGTCGCGCACGAGGTGGCGCTGCCGGTGGTCTACGAGTCGGGCTGGACGCACTTCGCGGACAAGCCCGAGGCCTACGAGGCGCGCCCGCAGGCGTTGCGGTTCCTCGACCAGGTGCCGACGGTGTGGGACGAGACCAGGCTGGTCGGCGGACACCCCAGCAGTGGCGCGACCATCGCCCGCCGCGCCGGGACCCGCTGGTTCCTCGGCGCCATCGCCTCCGGCGACGCCCGCACCCTCAGCGCCCCGTTGAGCTTCCTCGGCAGCGGTGACTGGCTGGTCGAGGTCGTCCGCGACACCACGTCGTCCGCCCGCGGCGACGTGGTCCGCGACAGCTCGGTGCGCCGGTCGACCGACGTGCTGTCGGTCGCCGTGCCGCGCAACGGCGGGTTCGCCGCGGTCATCTGCCCGGCCCAGACCGGCCGGACCACCTGCGACGAGCCGGTCAAGCAGGTCCCCACGACCTCGCTGGCGATCACGCCCGCGCAGGAGCTCGACGCCGCCAGGGGCACGTCGTTCGAGGTGACCGGCTCGTTCACCGCCACCGGCAGCAGCGCGCTGACCGACGTGGTGCTCACCACCACCGCCCCGGCGGGCTGGACGGTGACCGGCCTCCCGGTGCGCCGCGGGATGCTGGCGCCCGGCGAGACGATGACCGGCCGCTGGACCGTGCGGGTCGGCGACAGCAGCCCGAGCGGGTACACCGACGTGCCGGTCTACGCCGAGTTCAACGGCGAGCGGGTGCACGTCGAGAAGGCGGTGCGGGTGTTCGTGCCGCCGGACGTGCCGTCCGGGACGCCGTACGTGAGCGACCTGCAGTTCATCGGGGAGGAGAACGGCTGGGGCCCGGTGGAGCGCGACCGCTCCAACAACGAGAACACCGGCGGCGACGGCAACCCGCTGCGCGTCGGCGGGGTCGCCTACGCCAAGGGCCTGGGCGTGCACGCCACGTCCGAGGTGTCGGTCTACACCGGGCGCAGGTGCTCCCGGTTCACCGCGGGCATAGGGCTGGACGACGAGACCACGGAGACGGGATCCGTGGTGTTCCAGGTGGTCGGCGACGGCCGGGTGCTGTTCGACAGCGGCGCCGTCCGGGCGAAGGGCGCGGCCCGCGCGATCTCGGTGGACACCACCGGTGTGCGGATGCTCGCCCTGCGGGTGACCGACGCGGGTGACGGCAAGAACTTCGACCACGCCGACTGGACCGAGGCGAGGGTGACGTGCGCCTGACCACCGCACTGGTCGCCGCGCTCGCGTCGACGGCGCTGGTGGTCGCGCCCGCGGCGGCCGCGACCACCAGGTACGAGGCCGAGCAGGCGACGCGGTCGATGGCCGTGGTCGAGTCGAACCACGTCGGGTTCACCGGGTCCGCGTTCGTCAACTTCGACAACACCTCCGGTAGCTCGGTCGCGTTCGCCGTGGACGCGGCGGTCGCCGGGAACCACGACCTGGTCCTGCGCTACGCCAACGGGACCGCGGTCGACCGTCCACTGAGGATCGAGGTGAACGGCACCGTGGTCACCGCCGCGCTGCCGTTCCCCGGCACCGGCGCGTGGACGACGTGGGCCACCCGGCGCACGACGGCGGCGCTCGTCAAGGGCCGCAACACGATCCGCGCCGTCTCCACCACCGCGGACGGCGGTCCGAACCTCGACTCCCTGGTCGTCGACAACGGCGTCGCCGCCCCGGCGCCCGCCGACTGGTCCACGGCGGTCGTCGACGCCACCATCGCCCGGCGGCCCGCGGCGTCGCTCGGGCTCGGCTACACCGACGCGCTGTTCCTCTACGGCACCCACCTCGTGCACGACCGCACCGGCGACCCCCGTTACCTGGACTACCTCAAGGCGTGGGGCGACGCGCACGTCGCGGCCGACGGCGGCACCGGCAGCTCCTACGACAACCTCGACAGCATGCTCGCGGGCAACGTGTTCCTGGCGCTGGCGGCCAAGACCGGCGAGCAGCGCTACACCCTGGCGGCCACCAGGATCCGGCAGCGGCTGACCACCTACCCGCGCACCACCGACGGCGGGTTCCTGCACAACGTCTCGTTCACCGGGCAGCTGTGGTCCGACGGCGCGTTCATGGCCCAGCCGTTCCTGGCCCGCTACGGCGCGCAGGTCGGTGACAGCGCCTACGCCTTCGACGAGGCGACCCGGCAGCTCGTCACCTACTTCGGCCACCTGAGGTCGCCGGACGGCATGCTGTTCCACGCCTACGACGAGACGCGGAAGCAGGGCTGGGCGAACCCGACCACGGGCCTGTCGCCGGAGGTGTGGTGCCGGGCCGTCGGCTGGTTCGGCATGGCGACCGTGGACGTGCTGGAGGTGCTGCCGCGCGACCACCCGAACCGGGCCGCGCTGGTGGGCATCGTCGAGCACCTGGCGTCCGGGTTCCAGCGCTGGCAGGACCCGGCGACCGGCCGCTGGTTCCAGCTGCCCACCAAGCCGGGGCTCGCGGGCAACTGGACCGAGACGTCGTGCTCCAGCATGTTCGCGTTCACGGTCTCGCGGGCCGTCCAGCGCGGCTACCTGCCCGCGAGCTACCTGCCGGTGGCCGAGCGGGGCTACCGGGGCGTGCTCGCCAGGACGTCGGTCGGGGCCGACGGGCGGGCGCACGTGGACGAGGTCGGCGTCGGCACGAACGTCGGTAACGAGCGGTACTACCTCGACCGGCCGCGGGCCACCGACGACTTCCACGGGCTCGGGGCGTTCGTCATCATGAACGAGCAGCTGGCCCACCCGCGGTCCTGAATGTCCGTCCCACAATGTTTTCGACGCCGGACCGCGGCCGGGCGACCAAATCGTGAGAATGTGGTGAAACAGCAGCTCACCAGCTGCGCAGCGGCTCCGAGCGCACCCCAGCCGACCCCCTAATACCCCTATCTTAGGTCGCATTTAGATCACGGGGCGCATCCTGGAGGAACCTGACGCGTCTTCTTAGTCGTAGAACGGCTCGCTGCCCCGTGCTGGAAGGACGACTCCCATGATCGACGACCCTCACGCGTACCAGCACCGTGAAGGCGACGCTCACCAGTGGCTGTGCCGGTTCGGCATCGACAACCGCCACTGCGTCACCGGGACCACCACCAAGACCGCCATCACCGTGCGCGGTGGCGACGACACCGGTGTGGCCGAGTCGCGGTCGGGTTCGCTCGTCTCGCTGAGCTGGAACACGACCGACCCGTACGCGATCACCATGCTCGTCCACGACGACGAGTCCGGTGAGGCCGACACGTGGGTGTTCGCCCGCGAGCTGCTCATCGAGGGCGGCGGCATCGGCGACGTCCGCGTCCGCCACGGCCTCGTCACGAGCCTGGAGCTGGACTCGCCCGCGAAGGACATCACGCTGCGGCTGTCCGTCACCTGGGTCGAGCACTTCCTGCGCTACACCGAGGACGTCATGCCCCTCGGCCAGGAACCCAGCCTCGTCGACGTCACCGAGCTCGAGTGGACCACCGAGCTCGAATGGCTGGCCGACGGCCGCGCCGACATCTAGCCCCACCCCCCGCCTCCACCCAGCCCAGGTCGGCCGGCTCGGCTCGCGGGGCCCACCGAACGAGCACCAACGCTCGCCCAAGGCCCCACTCCCGACCAGACCGCCAACCTCACCCCACCAGACCAGGGCGAACAACCCGGCTGGGGCGGGCGTCCGGACGGGCAGGTCCGGACGCCCGCCCCAGCCGAACCCACGGCCCCCGCCAGCCGCATTCCGAAAAATGTCGTACCCCACCCGTAGCGTGTGCGTCGGGGGGTCCTGATTTCCGGGGGACACCTGGTCCACCGTGACCACCCCCGCCGACGACCACTCCCCCGGCACTCAACGCCGTGCGCGTCTGTGCCCGATTCCCGGCCGGCTCTCGCAGACGACCACCCCACTGGCAGGCGCCCTCACCACCGCGCGCACCAGGTCTTCAGATCCGGGGAACACCTGGCCCGCAGGCCAACCATCCCCGCAGGCGACCACTCCGCCAGCAGGCACCGCCGCCGACCAACCCCACCGACAAACACCCAGCCAGGCCACCCAACCGAGGCCGTCCCCACCCCACCGGCGACGGTGCCCTCACCCTCGCCGGCAGCCACCCTCACCAACAAGCTCCCGCTAGCGAAACCAATCCCCGCCTGCGCCCTACTCCACCCCGGAGCACGGCTCGGCCAGGTTCTCCGCGGCCCACCTCGCGAGCTGGTCGAACACCGGTAGCAACCGCACGCCCTCGGCGGTCAGCGCGTAGCTCACCGCGGGCGGTTTCGCGTTCGTGACGGACCGCCGGATCAGCCCGATCTTGGCCAGTTCGGTCAGCCGGTCCGACAGCATCGAGTCGGTGATCCCGTCGACCGCGCGCTTCAGGTCAGCGAACCCGATCGACCCGCGCGCGCCCATCGTGGCCAGGATGACGCCGTTCCACCGCTTGCCGAGGAAACCGAAGGCACGCCGCAGCTGGACGTCGCATACGCGCAGGTCATGCCCCTCGACGGCGGTGTCCGACTCGGGAGGTGTCACGCACGCCATAGTACCTCCCCGCTCGCACCCGCCTTGGTACTTGTATATTCCTAGTGACTAGCTAACTCGTATCTGCTCGCAGTTCGCTACCTACTAGGAACCACTGGAGTCACCATGTCGCTCTTCCGCCTGGACGCGAGCATCCGCGTCGAGGGCTCGCACAGCCGCGCGATCGCCGACATCGTCGAGCAGGAGTGGCGCACGGCCCACCCGCACTCCCCCGTCGTCACCCGCCACATCGGCGTCGACCCCGTCCCGGCGACGGCGTGGGGCACCGCCGCGTTCGCCGGCTACACCCCCGAGGCGGACCGCACCGACGAGCAGCGCGAGGCCATCGCGCTGGCCACCGCGGAGGTCGACGGCCTGGTCGACGCCGACGCGCTGCTCTTCGCCGTGCCGCTGTACAACTTCGGCGTGTCGCAGCACTTCAAGACCTGGGTCGACCTGGTCATCACCGACCCGCGCATGGCGCCGGGCGCCACGCCGGCGACCAAGGGCAAGCCCGCCGTGCTGGTGACGGTGCGCGGCGGCGGTTACGGCGAGGGCACCCCGCGCGCGGGCTGGGACCACGCGACCGGCTGGATGCGGCGCATCCTCGCCGACGTGTGGGAGATGGACCTGCGGGTGATCGAGTCGGAGCTGACCCTCGCGGAGACCACGCCCGCCATGGAGTCGTTGCGGGACCTCGCGAAGGACCTCCGGGCGAGTGCCGAGGAGAGCGCGCGCGAGCACGGCAAGATCCTCGCGGCGGACGCCGTCCGCTCGTAACCGGGTGGCGCTCCGTCGACGAGCACGCACTGGCGGACCGCGTTCGACGGCACGAGCGTGGGCACGACGACGGGTGCGCCCGTCGTCGTGCCCACAGGCCTAGCCTGCGCTCAGCGCGAACACCTTCAGGTTCTGGTTGGCGGTGCTCGTCAAGGACATGGCCGTGCGACCGGCGTCGAGCGGGACGGCCACGTGCCACAGGCGCACGGTCCGCCCGTCCGCGGTCCCGTTCACGTTGTACCGGGTGGTCGCGGTGACCGCGGCGTCCTCGCCGAACTTCGGCCCGGCCGCCGCCCAGTCCGTGACGGCCAGCGTCGCCGTGGACGTGGTGCCGTCGCTGTAGGAGACCGTCACGTCCGCCTGCTGGTCCCCGTTCACCGCTGTCGCCAGCAGGTCCAGCTTCGCGTACCGCCCCGGCGTCAGGTACGTGCGCTGGCCCCGCAGGGTCGCGAAGTTGCGCGTCGTCCCCGCGGTCTCGGGCACCAGGTAGTCCACCCCCGCGACAGATCGCACCCCTGGCGCGGGCAGCTGCTCGGCCGGGAGGCTCCACCCCTTGCCGTCCAGGTTCCCCTGCTGCTTGGCGTCCGCCGTCGCCACACCGTCCACATCGGACTGCGCCCGCAGGTCGTGCGCGCACGACGTTCCGGACGGGGTGCACGCGGGCGGCAGGTTCGGCACCGGGTCCCCCGCGGTGGGCACGTGGTCGACCGGCAGGTCGGTGGCGCCCCACGCCGTGTTCGGGGTGGGGCCGACATCCACAACGAGGTCACCGCCCCGCTCGACGACCTCCTCCGACAGCCACGACCTGGTCTGCGGCCTGCCGTCGAGCCGCGCGCCCCGCACGTAGACGTTGTCCGGCGAGGCGTTCGGCGCGGTGATGGTGATGTCCTTGCCGCCCTCGCGGTTGATCCACGCCTTGGGGAACACCGGGCTGGACAGCAGGAGCTCGGCGCGGCTGGGCGTCTGCGGGTAGACGCCCAGTGCGGCGAACACGTACCACGCGGACATCGTGCCGAGGTCGTCGTTGCCGGGCAGGCCCGCGGGGCCGGTGCGGTAGACCAGCGACGCCATCGCGCGCACGGTCTGCTGCGTCTTCCACGGCTGGCCCAAGGCGTTGTACAGCCACGGGATGTGGATGCCGGGCTCGTTGGTCGGGTCGTAGCGCAGCGCGTCGCCGCCGGTCGCCCACGAGCCGTCGGGGCGGTGGAAGAAGTCGTCCAACCGCGCCGCGGCCTGGCCCTTGCCGCCCATCGCGGCGGCCAGGCCGGACACGTCGTGCTGCACCATCCACGTGTAGGTGGCGCTGCTGCCCTGCGCGAACCCGAGGTCCGACGACGGCGAGAACGGCCACACCCACGTGCCGTCGGCGTTCCTGGCCTGCTGGTAACCGCCTCCGGCCGCGGACGGGTCGAACGTGTTGCGCCACCAGGAGGCCCGCGGCAGCAGCGCGGACCGGACGTCGTCGCGGCCGAGCCTGCCCGCCCAGTCGGCGAGCGCGAAGTCCGCGGTCGAGTCCTCCAGCGTCTCCGCCGCGCCACCCCAGCAGTGGCAGGTGTCCTGCGGCGCGTAACCGAGCCGCAGGTACTCGGCGAGGTTCGGCCGCTGCCCCTCGCACTGGCCGGGGCACCCCTTGTCGGACAGCCCGTCCGGGTGCGGCGTGGTGGCCTGCCGCACCAGCGAGTCGAACGCCGCGCGCACGTCGAAGTCCTTGGCCCCCATGGCGTACATGCCCGCGAGCGCGGGTGCCGACGGGTCGCCGGTCATGACGTGCGTCGGCCCGTTCACGTGCACCCAGCGGTCCCACACGCCGCCGTGCTGGGTCGCGAGGTTCAGCAGGGACTGGGCGTAGTCGCTCGCGACGCGGGGTTCGAGCAGCGCCAGCAGCTGGGTGTGCGCGCGGTACTGGTCCCAGCCGGAGAAGTTGCCGTACTGCGCCCGCTGCCCGCGTTCGAGGCGGTGCACCAGCCGGTCGCCGCCGAGGTAGGTGCCGTCGACGTCGCTGGACACGTTGGGCTGCAGGAAGGTGTGGTACACGGCGGTGTAGAAGGTCTTGAGCTGGTCGTCGGAACCGCCGGCGACCTCGACGTCGCGCAGCTTCCCCTCCCACTCCCGCCGGCGTCCGCGGCGACGGAGTCGACGTCGTCCCCGGCCCCGATCTCCTTGGCCAGGTTGCGCTTCGCCGCGTCGGCGCTGGTGTAGGAGATCCCGACCCGCACGCGCACGTCGTCGTCGGACGCGGTGTCGAACGTGACGTACCCGCCGGACCCGCGGCCCGCGCGCGCCGCCCCGGTCTCGTAGCCCTCGCCGCCGTGCGCGCTGGTGGCGCCGGCGTTCAGCGCGCCGTCGACCCACGTGCCGTTGGCGGCGAACGCGCGGTCGAAGGACGCCGTGAAGTACAGGCGGTAGTAGGTCTTCTTGTTGTTCGCGCCGCCGTTGGCGCGCCTGCCGCAGAACGCGCCGGTGAGCACCGAGCCGGACACCGTGCGGGCGGCCGGGTCGATGGTGACCTCGGCGTCCTCGCTGCCGTTCAACGAGTTCGACACCCGGAACAGCAGGGAACCCTTGGCGCCCTTGGGGAACGCGAAGTCGCCGATGCCCGCGCGGGTCGTCACGGCGAGGTCCGCCGACGCGCCGGACGCGAGCGCCACCCGGTACCGGCCGGGTGTCGCGGACTCGTCCTCGTGCCGGAAGTCGCTCGCGTACACCTCGTCGCGCACGTCCGCGGTGGGCGAGGAGGTGACGTCGCCGACGAACGGCATGATCGGCACGTCGCCGGCCGCGCCGGGGTGGCAGCCCGCGCCGTTGACGTGGGTGAGGCCGAAGCCGCGCACCCGCGTCGCGTCGTAGGCGTACCCGTTGGCGGCGCCGGTGTTGGTCTGGTCGCCGCGCGTGCTGGTGGGGCTCCACGAGATCATCCCGAACGGGCGGACGGCGCCGGGGTAGGTGTTGCCGCCGTTGGCCGACCCGATCAGCGGGTCCACGAAGCGGACGACGTCCTCGACCGCCTTGGGCCCCTTGGCCGCGGCGGGCGGCGCCACCGCCACGCCGGTGAGCAGCACGGCCGCCAGGCCGATCGTCAGCGCGCGCATCAGGACCCCATCTGTTCCACGGGCGGGAGGCCACCCGACAGTAAGGTCCGGACCAATCGCGCACCAGGAACGGGCAGGTGAACGGCGGAACCTGTCCGGTGGACAGGTTCCGCCGCGATCCCCCGGTCCCCGACGTCAGCCGGTGATGCCCTTGAGCCGGTACGGCTTGTACTGGGTGCTGGTCAGGCCGTAGTCGCGCGTGCGGTAGTCGGTGCCGTAACCACCGCGCTGCTCGTAGGCCCAGTACGACGAGTGCTGCGCGTTTGCCCACTTCTCGAAGATGACGACGTGGCGGGTGTCCGAGGTGCCGTCCGCGTCGATGAACAGATCACCCATCTGCATGTCGTTCTTGTTGATGGGGGTGCTGTACTTCGACGACGCGAGACCGACGGTATTCGGTCCGGGAGCGGGCAGTTTCGCCGCCATCGAGACGTAGCCGGAACAGTCGGTGCGATATCCGCCGTGCGTGGCCGACTGGCTGTAGGGCACGCGCTGCTCGGTGTGCGGGTGCCAGGTCTTCGCCCGGTCGATCAGCTCCTGCCGGGATACCGCAAGGACTTCCACCTGCGCGGACGCCTGCGTGCCGACCGCGGGTACCGCTGTCGCGGCGGGCGCCGACAGCAGGGTGAACCCGAGGACGGCAGCGGTCAATCCGGATGCGAACTTCATCGTTCCCCTTTGTCGATGCGACAAGTGCCTTTCCGCCTCAACGTGGCAATCACCCGTGGAGGTGTCAAGCGGTCGCTTCGTGGTCCCGCTGTTCTTTCACCCGCCAGGGGGACCTTCATCGGTTCCGCCGGATTGCGCGGTTCGACGTCCGGAAATCGGGTAGTGAATTCATCCACGCCGTTCCCGTTCCCCGAAAGGAAATGGTGTGGTCAATCCTCGACGACGAGCGGGAGCAGCACGCGGAACACCGCACCCCGTCCCGGCGCGGTGTCCAGCTCGACCCGGCCGCCGTGCGCGGCCACCAGCGCGGACACGATCGCGAGGCCCAGCCCCGTGCCGCCGTTCTCCCGGCTGCGCGCGGCGTCGGCCCGGTAGAAGCGCTCGAAGATCCGCTCGCGCTGCTCGTCCGTCAGACCGGGCCCCTGGTCGGCGACCTCCAGCCGGGCCGCCGGGACGCCCTCGACGAGCGCGGTGCCCAGCCGCACCTCGACCGGCACGTCGTCGGGGGTGTGGGTGAGCGCGTTGCCGACCAGGTTCGCGACCACCTGGCGCAGCCGCGTCTCGTCGCCCAGGACCGACGCCCCGCCGGAGGGCAGGTCGAGGCTCAGCGCGATCGGCCGGTCCGGCGCGATGACCTTGGCGTCGTGCACGGCGTCGACCGCCAGCACCGCGAGGTCGACGCGCGCCCGTTCCAGCGGCCGCTGCTGGTCCAGCCTGGCCAGCAGCAGCAGGTCCTCGACCAGCAGGCCCATCCGCGACGCCTGGTCCTCGATCCGGCGCAGCACGGCCGCCACGTCGTCCGGCTCGGTCACCGCGCCCTGCCGGTACAGCTCGGCGTAACCGCGGATCGACGTCAACGGGGTGCGCAGCTCGTGGCTCGCGTCCGCGACGAACTGCCGCATCCGCCGCTCCGAGCTCTTCGCCGCCTCCTCGGAGCTGGCCCTGGCGTGGAACGCCTGCTCGATCTGGCCCAGCATCGCGTTCAGCGCGGTCGCCAGCCTGCCCACCTCGCTGCCCGGCCTGCGGACCGGGACGCGCAGCGACAGCTCGCCGGTGGCGATCCTCTCCGCCGTCGCCTCGACCTCCTCCAACGGCCGCATGCTGCCGCGCACCAGCGCGTACCCGGCGGCCGCCATCAGCACCAGGGCGCCGATGCTGATCAGCAGGAACGTCCGGCGCAGGTCGTCCACCGCGTTGTCCACGTCGACCTGGCTGGTCGCCACGACCAGCTCGCCGCCGTCGACCTGCCGGACCACCACCCGCCACCGCGTGCCGGAGTCGCCGACCGAGCCGACGGTGACGTGCGCGCCCGGCGCGATGTCGCCGACCGGCGGCAGGTCCGGGCGCTTGCCCGCCACCTGCACGAGGTCGGCCGACGACCCGTCGGGCTTGCGCAGCACCGCGACCTCCTGCTGCCACGGCCCGAACCCGCGGCCGACACCGCGTTCGGCGAGCGCGCTGATCCTGGTCAGCCGCGCGTCCACCTGCCCGAGCAGGTAGCTCTCCATGACCTTCGACCCGATCAGCCAGGTGCCCAGCAGCCCGACCGCGGCCAGCAGCACCAGCACGAGCACGAGGTGCACGCGCAGCGGCAGCCGCCCGAAGGCCTCGCGGATCACGTGGACGGTCGGCGCAGCACGTAGCCGAAGCCCCGGACGGTGTGGATCAGCCGGGGCTCCGCGTCGTCGACCTTCCGCCGCAGGTAGGAGATGTAGGACTCGACCACGTTCGCCTCGCCGTTGAAGTCGTAGTGCCACACCTGGTCCAGGATCTGGGCCTTGGACAGCACCCGGCCCGCGTTGCGCAGCAGGAAGTGCAGCAGCTTGAACTCCGTCGGCGACAGCTCGACCGGCCTGCCCGCCTTGCGCACCTGGTGGCCGTCCACGTCCAGCTCCAGGTCCGCGCAGCTGAGCCAGCCGGACGGCCGCTGCTCCGGAGTCGCCCTGGTGCGCCGCAGCACGGCGTGCACCCTGGCGATGACCTCCTCCAGGCTGAACGGCTTGGTGACGTAGTCGTCACCGCCGATGGTCAGCCCGGTGACCTTGTCGTCGGCGGCGTCGCGGGCGGTCAGGAACAGCACCGGCACGCCCTGCCCGGCCGCCCGCAGCCACCGCACCACCTCGAACCCGTCGCGGTCGGGCAGCATCACGTCGAGCAGCATGAGGTCCGGGCGCTCGCGCTCCACGTGGCGCAGCGCCTCGGCCCCGGTCGCCGCCGTGTCCACCTGGAACCCGGCGAACCGCAGGCTGGCGGCCAGCAGCTCCCGGATGCTCGACTCGTCCTCGACGACGAGCAGCCTGCCGCGTTCGCCCGACTCCGCCATCCCGCGATCCTCCCATCAGCCCGTGGTGGGCCGCTGGGTCACCGTCTGCGCGGCGACCGTCCCGTCATCACCGGCCTGCCCGACCACGACCACCTGGTTGCCCGCGGCGAGGTCCGCCACGGCACCCTGCTTGGACAGCTCCACCTTGGTGGAGTCCGAAGTGGACACCTTGACGACCTTGCCGTCCTGGGTCTTCACGTAGACCGTGGTGCCGTCCACGTGGTCGACGGTGCCGACCGTGCCGCGGCCGAACCCCGTGCCGTTGCCCCGGTTCCCCGGTACGCCGCTGGGTGGCGTACCGCCGTCCGTTCCGCCGCGGAACCCGCCGCCACCGGCCCGTCCGGCGGCAGGTGCGGACGCGGACGTGGTGGACCCGAACGCCGAGTGCGTCCACACGCCGCCGCCGAACGCGGCGAGCACGAGCACGCCGATCCCCAGCCCGAGGGTCACCTTGCTGACGCCCGCCTTCGGCTTGGCGGCCAGCTCGGCGTCGAGGTCGGCGTCCGGCAGCGGCTGCGCGAGCACGCGCTCCGGGTCGGTCGGTTGTGACACGTCGTCTCCCTTGTCATTCATGGCGCAGCGCCTCGATGGGGCGCAGCGAGGCGGCCCGGCTGGCCGGGTAGCTGCCGAAGAACAGGCCGATCAGCGCGGACACGGCGAACGCGAGCAGCACCGACGACGGCACGACGACCGGCTTGATGCCCGCGATGGTGAACTGGCTGCCGATCACCCCCGCCGCCACGCCGAGGGCACCGCCGAAGAGGCTCAACATGGTGGCCTCCAGCAGGAACTGGCCCAGGATCGTGGACTTCGGCGCGCCGACCGCCTTGCGGATGCCGATCTCGCGGATCCGCTCGGTGACCGTGACCAGCATGATGTTCGTGATGCCGATGCCGCCGACGAGCAGCGAGATCGCCGCGACCGAGGCCAGCAGCACGGTGAACGTGTCGGTGGTCGCTGTGCGCGCGGTGAGCAGCTGCTCCTGGCTGAGCATCCGGTAGTCCGCGGTCTGCCCGGCGCCGATCCGGTGGCGGCCGTTGAGGATCGTGGTCGCCTGGGCCTGCGCGGCGGGCAACGAGTCGGCGCTGGTCGCCTGCACGACGATCTGCGTCAGACCGCCGTACCCGGTGAGCGCGTTCTGCACGGTCGTCAACGGCGACACCGCGAGGTCGTCGCTGTCCTGCAACCCGCTGGAGCCCTTGGTCGCCAGCACCCCGATGACGGTGAACGGGATGTTGTTGACCAGCACCGCGTTCCCGACCGGGTCGGTCGACGGGAACAGCGAGGTCGCCACCGTCGCGCCGAGCACCACGACCTTGCGGGCCTGCAGCACGTCGTCGGCGGTGAACAGGTTCCCGTTGGCCACGGCCGAGTTCGTGGTCTCGAAGTACGCCGGGTCCGTGCCGACGAACTGCGGGACGCTGTAGCTGGTGCCCTGGAAGCTCGCCGTGGCCGCGACGGAGCTGACCGGGGAGGCGGACTTCACGTCCGGTGCCTCGGTCCGGTCGGCCAGCGCGGTGGCGTCGGCGACGGTGAGCGGCTTGGCCGAGCTCGCCGACTGCGGGGTCCCGCGCTGGGGCGAGATGGTGAGGATGTTGGTGCCCAGCCCCGCGATGCTCTGCTGCACCGCGGTCGACGCGCCGTTGCCGACGGCGATCAGCAGGATGACCGAAGCGACGCCGATCAGGATGCCGAGCGTGGTCAGCGTGGACCGCAGCTTGTTGGCCGTCACGCCGCGCACGGCGAACACGCCGATCTCGAGGAGCCTCACACCAGCACCTCCGCGACCTGGCCGTCGACGACCCGGACGGTGCGCGACGCGTGCTCGGCGACCTCGTCCTCGTGCGTGATCAGCACGACCGTGCGGCCGATCGCGTTGAGGCGGTCCAGGATGCCGAGCACCTCGCGGCTGCTCGCGGTGTCCAGGTTGCCGGTCGGCTCGTCGGCCAGCACCATCGCCGGGCTGGTCACCAGCGCGCGGGCGATCGCGACGCGCTGCTGCTGGCCGCCGGACAGCTCGTTGGGCGCGTGGTGCGCCCGATCCAGCAGGCCGACCAGCTCCAGCGCGGCGTGCGCGCGTTCCCGCCGTTCGGCGCGCTTGACGCCCGCGTAGACCAGCGGCAGCTCGACGTTCGCGAGCGCGGTGGTGCGCGGGATGAGGTTGAACGACTGGAACACGAAACCGATCTTCCTGTTGCGCAGCAACGACAACCGGGACTCGTCGAACTCCGCGGTGTCGATGCCGTCGAGCAGGTACGAGCCGGACGTGGGCACGTCGAGGCAGCCGAGGATGTTGAGCAGCGTGGACTTCCCGGACCCGGACGCGCCCATGATCGCCAGGTACTCGCCGCGCCCGACCGTGAGGTTCAGCCCGCGCAGGGCGTGCACGGCGGTGTCACCGGAGCCGTAGGTCTTGCGCAGGTCGCGCACCTCGATGACCGGCCCGCTCATCGGCCCGGCCCGGTCCCCGTGCCGCCACCGACCCGACCGCCGCCGACCCCGGCGTTCCCGTTGCCGGTGCCGGGAAAGCCGGTCCCGGCGCGCGTGCCGTTCTGCTGCTGCGTCCCGCCGCCCGTGGCGACCTGCGGCAGCACCACCTGCTCGTTCTCGCCGAGCCCGGACTTGATCTGCACGTACTGGTCACCGCGCACACCGATCTCGACGGACTTGCGCGTCTGCGCGCCGTTCTCCAGCACCGTCACCGTGCTGGCCGCGCCGAGCGTCGACACGGCCGCCGACGGCACCGCGAGCACACCCGTCGCCGACGCCACGGTGATCTCCACGCTCGCCGACTGCCCCGGCTTCAGCGCCGCGGGCGGGTTCGCCAGCGCCAGGTCGACCCCGTACTGCACCACGTTGTTCGACGTGGTCGGCAGCAGGTCGACCCCGGTCACCTTGGCCTGCACCTGCTGGCCCGGCAGCGCGTTCACCGTCACGACCGCGCTCTGGTCGTTCTTCAGCTTGTTGACGTCGCTCTCGGCCACGTTCGCGTGCAGCACGAAGTTCTTCAGGTCCGTGATCACCACGAACCCGCTCGCCGCCGTGGACGACGAGGTCGTGGTCCCCGTCGACGCCGTCGACGAGCTCCCCGACCCACCACCGACCTTGTCGCCGACCTTGCCCGACACCGACGTCACCGTGCCGTCACCCGGCGCCGTCAACGTCGTCGCCGCCAGCGCCTCGTTCGCCGCGTCCCGCGTCAGCACCGCCGAGTCCAGCGCCGTCTGCTGCTGCGGCGTGCTCGTCCCCCTGGCCTGCGCGTCCACCAGCGTCTGGTACGCCTGGTTCACCGCGTTCTGCGCGATCGTCACCTGCAACGCGGCCTGGGCGCTGTCCACCGACGCCAGCTTCTGGCCCTTCACCACCACGTCGCCGACCTTCACGTCGACCGAGTTCACGGTGCCGCTACCGGCGAACGACGCCCCCGCCGAGTACCCGCTCTGCACCGCCCCCGCCGCCGTCACCACCTCGGCCACGTCCCGCGCCTGCACGGCCGCCGTCCGCACCGCCGCGGCCGACGACGCCCCGCTCCCCGGAGCGAAGAACACCAGGTAACCGGCCACCCCACCACCGACCAGCACGACGACCAACAACCCGTTGACGACCCAAACCCGGCTCAACCGCCGACGACCACGTCTCATGGCCACGCATCGTCACGGACCACGCTGTGACCGGTCTGCGAAACAGCCGGCAGTTTCCTGTGGATCACCCGATGCCGGCGACCATCCTCAACCGCCGGTCCACCAACGCCGCGAACCCCACCGGATCACCCACCAACACCTGCGCCCACCCCCGCACCGTCCGCACGACCACCACCGGCCCCGCGGGCACCCCGACCGCCTCCGCCACCCACACCCCGGTCACCTCGCGCAACGGCACCGCACCCCCGACCAGATCGACCGCGGTAGGCCCCGGCCCCATCTCCCACCGCAACCACTCCCCGTCCACAGCCGCGAACGCCCGGCACAACCCCAAACTCGCCCCACGCACCGCCCGCGTCCGACTCCTCACCCGCAACCCGGTCCCCGCCACCACCCCACCGACCGGATCCACCAGCACGACGTGCGCCCGCACCACCAACAACACCCCAACCACCACGGCCACCACCACCACCACACCCCCGCGCCCGGCCACCATCCCCGCACCAACTACCTGCGGCACCCCGAACACCCCCACCAACGGGACATCCCACCGCTGCGAAAACCCACGCGCCAACACGAACCCAACGGCCCCAACACAGCCGACCGCCAAGACCAACCACCCCACCACCGCCCCACCACTCCAGGCCACCACCGCCACGACCACCGCCACCACAACGGGCACCAGAAACCCAGCCACCAACCACCGCCGAACCCGCACCCACCGCCCCTCGAACTCCACCCGCACCGCCTCGTGCACCGCGAAAGGCAACTCCACGTCCCCCACCTCCGATATGAGCGTAGCGTCACCGGATCCAGTCAATTCGAACACACTCAGTGACACGCACTGGTACGTTCAGCCCATGACCAGCCAGGAACGACCGGTGATGCCGGGTGATCTGCGCAAGTTGGCCGATGACCTCCAGCGCAAAGCGGAGCTCTACGGTCGGCTCCAGGCGCAGTTGAACCGGACCAGCGTCACCGAGACGTCCCCTGACGGTGGGGTTCGAGTGGCGGTCGACGCCACCGGAGTGCCGACCGCCTTCACCTTCACCGAGCGCTTCCGCAGCATGGACACGGCGACGATGTCGGCCGCGCTGCTGGCGACGTTGCGTCGTGCCCACGTACGACTGCGCGACGAGGTCGTCGACCTGACCACGGCGACGGTCGGCGACGACGGTCCCGGCAACGACCTGGTCGCGAAGTACCGCGAACGCTTTCCCGACCCTCCAGCCGAAGACGACGCGGTAGTCGAGGTGATGCGCTTCGAGTCTGAAGAGACCGCGCCTGGGCCATCGCGAACGCAACATCCACCGAACCCGGACGACACCGACTTCGGTGGATCCGTCTACCGCTGACCGGAGGCGCAGTGAGCAGCATCGAAGTCGACATCGCAAGGCTGCGCCAGCACGCGGAGACTGTGCGGGGCGTGGCCGACGGAACAGCTGAGGCTGCCGCGGCAGGTGCCCACGTGACGGCACTCGACGACGCGTACGGCTGGACCTGCCAGGCAATGGGCCTTCCCGCGATGCTTCGCGGACCCCAGGAACGGGGAGCACAAGCCATCTCCGCCATCACCGACGTGCTCCGCGACGACGCCACCAACCTCGCGGCCAGCGCGGACACGTACGAACAGATCGACGAGCGCCTCGCTGAGCTGATGCGCAAGATTGCGACCGCGCTCGACAAGACGACCAAGGCCCCGAAGGTCGGAGAACGCTGATGACGATGATCGGCAACGACGCCACGACGGACAACGCGCTCGTCGACAAAGGCACCGACATCCACAACCAGTACAGCACTGACAAAATGGTGACCAGCACCGTCGCCGTTCTCGTGAGCAGCGTGAACCCCGCGATGCTCCCCGTCGGCATCGCGACCGGGCAATTCTCCAACACCGACGACTTCGACGGGCTCAACGACGGCACTGTGATCGACTCGATCCAGCAGCTGTGCGAGCAGGTAGGCGACGGCGATTGGGCGTCCGCCGTCACAAGCGCACTCGGTCTGCTCGTCGACACGACCGGCGCCATCATGGATCCCATCGGTTTCGTCGCGGGCCAACTCGTCGGCTGGATGCTCGAGCACGTCGAACCGCTTCGCCTGCTCCTGCACCAGCTCACCGGCCATCCCGGAATGGTCGAGGCGTACGCCAACACCTGGCAGAACATCGCCAAGCGGATGGCCGAGAAAGCCACCGTCCACCTGTCGGCGATGCAGGACGAGACACGGCAGTGGAAGGGCCAAGCCGCGGACGCCTACCGCGCGAGTGCCCTAATGACGATCAAGCAGGCCGCCGGTGCGGCGTTGACCGCTCAAGCGCTCTCAGAATCCGCCGCAAGGATGAAGGACGTCGTCGACACCGTCCGCGGAGGAGTCCGCGACATCCTCGCCGACTTGGCGGGCACCCTCGTCACCTGCGCGATCGAGGCGGCAAGCGTCGCCGGCGCCCCCGACGCCGCCCGCCGCGCATTGCAGGTGATCGCCAAATCCGCACTGAAAGCAGAAGACCTGCTGCTCAAACTCGCCCTGGTGATCTCCAAACTCGAAGCCCCGCTCGTAGACCTGGTCCAACTGCAGGGTGAACTCCACCAACCACGATGACCACGAGCTCAACGATGCGGAAGCACTTGAACGCAACGTCCGCGTGGTGACGCGAGCTAGTCGTCCTTCTTGAACATCGCCCACACCTCTCGCACCACACCATCGTCGTGAATACCTTGGGATTCTAGAACTCGACCACATTCCTCGATGTTCACAACGCGACCGAGAAGCGGGACCAGTTTGACGGCGAACGAGTCGTACTCGTCATCCGGCGCACTTATGGACGAACCCATCGAAAAAGGGTCACGGTCGTACAGGATCCGCGACAGCGCACGAACACGAGAGCCACTTGCTTCACTCACAGGCGATTCACCGAGCTTCATCTATGATGGTTTGCACGAACTTCTTGTTGGCAAGATAGTCGGTCGTGGATGACCTATCGCAACGCGCAGCGTGACAGACGACGCACTGACAAGAAATACTACACGGGCGCAGTGAGCTCCTGATGATCACTCAGCCTCAGCTCTCACAACCGTGGATTAGTTCCGAAAGGCCACAGCACCTGAATTGACCCAACGGGTCACGTCAGAGGGAGATCCGGTCGGGCGACACCTGCTCGTCGGCGAAAGGTGACACCCTTGTGCACCATTCTGGAGTCGAGCATATAATCACCTAGCGTCAACGCGTTGATGTACGTCAAGGATGACCGAATCAACACGGGAAACTTTTCGGGACAACTGGACGCCACTCTCGTCGACGCCGTAAGGACTGCCTTGCCCCTTATAGGCGCGGCAACTCAGCGAGAACGCCCACGGGGCCCAGGTCCAGGAGCCGGTTGGCAACCCAGGTTGCCTCACCGCTGGTGAAGGACCAGGATCGCTCGACGGAGCAGGTTACCTTCCGAAACCCATTTCCAGGCCGTTGACGACAGCGCGTACAAGAGAGGCGGTCCCCTTGCCATTGGCGTAGTGGATGATCTTCTCACCACGCGCGGCCTTAGGGGCGTCCGTCGCCGCGTGCGCGGCAGCCTTAACCATTCGCTGCCGCCGACATGCAACCGTCGTGAGAGGTCAGTACATGCAGGTGCCTCAGGCAACGGCGTTTGCGGGGTCCCAGACAAGGAGCGGGATCGCGACGGGCGTGATGGGTGATCCGGGGCGGGTTCCGGTGACACGGATTTCGTAGCCGCCGGGAGGGAGTGTGGTGCACTGGTGTGGAAGATTCCGCCAGTGCTGCGCAGGCAGCGCGAGAAGACTGGTCGTTGGTGTTCGTTGACGATGGTGATCTGGATGGCGTCTCGTGCGTCGAGCGGGAGTTGCGCAGAGATGGGAATCTGGTCACCGATGAGGACGATGTCGGGGCGGTGAGTTGGACCGGGATTGTCGCTCGTGCTCGTCGGCGGATGGGGTTGGTGGTCAGGATTTCTTCGACTTCGTTGAGGGCGTAGGGGTTGGCTTGGAAGCTGCCGTGGTGGTCGATGATGCGGCGGACGGTGTTGGTGTCGATCGGTTGATCGTGTCCAATGGTGCCGGTGAGAGGACGGTGCCGTCGCCGTCGCCATAGTCGTTGTCGCTGCCGCTGGTGTCCAGGGGTTCGCCTCTACCATCGATGATGCTGATGGTGGACTGACGGGCGCCGATGATGGCGTGGATCATGGCCAGGCTGGCGAACTGTGCTGCTTCGGCGCACGTTGAGGTGGTGGCGGAAGGCATGTGCGTCTGTGGTCATGGTGATGTCGAGTTCGGGCAGGGTGGTTTCGGTGAGGGTGGCCAGGCTTCGGGTTGGTCGACGCAGGTGCAGTGAGAAGTAGTTTGATGGACTGAGGGCATGCTGCGGGCGAAGGCAGTGAGGTCGACGGCGAAGGAGCCGAGGTCTTTGCGGATGCCGTTGACGAGAAGAGTAGGGCTTTGGCGGCGCCGCGGTAGGGGGTGACAAGAGTGATGAGTTTGCGGTGATCTCGGCACCGCCGCAGTGTTCGATGTACGAGTCCGCCCATGGAGTGGCCGATGAACGCCAGTCGCGCGGCGCGGTTGTCGGATGAAGTGGCATGCCAGCGTTCGAGCACGGGTTTGACGACGGTGGCCAGGTGAACTGCCCCGGCTTTGATGGAGACCGGGTTATATGGATCAGGCGGTCATCGGGGTATCGATCGAACTGTAGTGCAGGGCCTCGTATTCGACCGGTGGGACGTGGCCGATCGAGCTGTGCAGCCGGTCGTGGTTGTACCAACCGACCCACCACACAACGGCTCGTTCGACGGCTGCCTGGTCAGGCCAAGTACGTCGGTCGATCAACTCAGCCTTGAACGTGCCGTTGAGCGCTTGGGCCATGGCGTTGTCGTAGGAATCGGCCACCGACCCGACCGAGGCGGTCACCCCTACCTCGGCCAACCGCTGCCCGTAGCGAATCGACAAATATTGACAGCCCCTGTCGGAGTGGTGGATCAAACCGTCACCGTGTCGGACCTTTCGCTGCCATAGAGCCATTTCCAACGCATCGAGAGGCAGGTCGGTGCGCAGGTGACCGGCCAACTGCCAGCCCACGATCATCCTGGAGTACACGTCCAGGACGAACGCGACGTACACCCAGCCCGTCCAGGTCCGGACGTAGGTCATGTCCGCCCCCCACAACCGGTTGGGCCGGTCCGCGGTGAACCGGCGGTCGACCAGATCCGGCGGTCGGGGCGCTGCCAGTTCCGGGATCGTGGTCCTGCGCTTGCCGCCCCGGATCACGCCCTCAATGCCGTGTACGCGCATCAACCGCTCGACGGTGCAGCGGGCGACCTCGACACCGTCGCGGCGCAGCTGGTGCCAGACCCGCCGAGCCCCGTAGACGCCGTGGTTGGCCTCGTGGACGGCACGGATACGAGCGAGAAGTCCCTCGTCGCGTCGGGCCCACGCCGAGGGACGGCGGGTCTTGCGGGCGTAGTACGTGCTGGGCGGGAACTCCAGCACCCGACAGATCGGCTCGACCCCGAAGCGGTCTTTGTGATCATCAATCATCGCGGTCACTTCGTCCGGGGACGGTCGAACTCCTTCGCGAGATACACGCTGGCCGCCTTGAGGATCTCGTTGGCACGACGCAACTCCGCGACCTCTCGGCCGCAACCGGGCCAGCTCTTCCTTCTCACCGGTCGTTGCCCGGTCGGTCCGGTCACCGCAGTCGGCCTCGGCCTGGCGGACCCAGGTGTGCAGGGCCTCGGGGTGGATGCCGAGGTCACGGGCGGCATGCGCGGTCGGACGGCCGGACTCGGCGACCTCGCGCACCGCTCGTTCACGCAGCTCGTCGGGGTACTTCTTCGGAGGAGCCATCGACGGTCGATCTCCCATCTGCCAGGACGATCATCCTGGTTTCAAGGTCCCCACCAAGCTCGGGGCAGCTCACACAGCCTGTTCGTAGCAGGTCAGCACCCCGACGCCAGTCCGGGTACCGCGGTCGCGGCGTCCGCCGCGGAGCAGTCGACCGAGGTACTGGGCGAGTTCATGGGTACGCCGAGTGTGTCATGGCAGGTGATCACGGGGAACTATCTGCTTTCAGGCCGCAGTTCGTCGGAGCACGGCTCAGCGTTTCCGCGGACCCCGTCAAGCCTTCAGCGCCCGAATCGCCGTTGGTAAGATCACCTTACTGTGAAGGTGGTCGCCAGTCATGCGATCTCGGTGATGCCGCTGTCTGCGCACCAGGTACAGATGCGGTTCAGGCGTTCGCGCTGCATGCTGCCCTGTACGGTGGTTGCCAGACCTTTACGGGCAGTGTGCCGCAGA
Source organism: Umezawaea tangerina (assembly GCF_003002815.1). Classification (GTDB taxonomy): domain Bacteria; phylum Actinomycetota; class Actinomycetes; order Mycobacteriales; family Pseudonocardiaceae; genus Umezawaea; species Umezawaea tangerina. The sequence continues at coordinate 144,885 of NZ_PVTF01000022.1, forward strand.
GTCTTGGTTGTTGGAACGTGACTCGACCGTATGTGGGGCGCGCCCAACACGAGTACAGAGGCACGTAACGCCTGTCGAACTTATCGCGATTTACAATGAGCTGACGCAAGCGAGCGCTAGGGGATTCGATGGATTCAGCGGTCCAGCTCTACGACGAGCTCGAATCAAGCTACTTGCCTGATGGACTGGAGGGGGACTCATCAGTTCACCAGTATATCGCGACTATCGAATTCCAACTGCGTTTCGTCACTATGTGCAGTGCAGCAGCGGTGCAGAGTCTGGACCCAGGCAAGGTCAAGTTGAGCCGTTCGCCAGGGTTCGGCAGCTTCCAAGCGTTCCTGAAAAGCACTGGACCGTTCCTGCGCGGATCAGCTCAGAGGGATGCCATAGGGTCAACGTCGGACCTTATTGACGCAGTTCTTGGTGAAGTCCGCGCAGGAAATGGTAAAGACCCTCAGTTTGGTACGCTTGAAAAACTGCGTAATCACCTATTTCACGGAAATCCACTGCCATCCGGTGACGCGGGTCGCAAGGTGGCGCAGCGCGTAAAGAATACTATGTCGGCAATGTCAATTCTGATCCGCGAATATCTGTCAGGGGCTGTAGCTTCCGTCGCGCCAGGAGAGGAGTCGCTAAAGCGACTTGAGCTGCATTGGGATAATGCGAGAATGAAATTGTGGCCTTTTATATGTGTGGATGACGACGGTCGGCTGTGTGTGTTCTCCACATTCGGTTCGACGGTGCCAGCGTATCTACGTTCGAGTCCGGACGAAGTCCGCATCGATGGTCGCGGAGAAGAACTAACACTAGCGCTCGCTAGGTCAATGCAGCACGCCACACTGGGCACGATGTTCGCTGATTTTGTCAACGATCTCCGTGCTGACCTCGAAGGCTTTCGTGAGCAGGACCATCCGGTGCATCACTACGAGGAAGATGCCGAGGTCACTGTCTACTGGAATCTGGCTACGGGTGTCGGAAGCGGAGCGGATGAGCGCACTGACATGTTTCGACTTGGTAATGGTGATCAACGTCAGTGGAAGAATCGCGAATCGGACGACTGGGTGCCCTACCCCGACTTTCTGCGCCACATAGTTAACTGGAACGTGGTGGCTAGGCGTGTTCGGCAGAATCTCAAGCGGGTCGAGAGCGAATTGAATGAAGCCGAGAAGAAGGCCCTTGGTTGGGCGAAGAGGTCTTTTGCGTCGATAGAGCCAAGGGTCAGAGTTTCTGACCTCCAGACTACTGGTAATGAACCTACAATACTATTCGATCAACTTAAGCAGGATATTGACAAGAGATTGAGCACGCGCGGCCCCAGTACGCGTATCTACTTCGTGAGCGGAGAAGCGGGGATCGGCAAGACCAGGTTGATGGTTAATGCCGCACTTCGTCGTGCATATGAAATTGAAGAAGAGGATAAAAGTACGCCTTCCGAAGCACGTCGCCCACTCTATTTTTATGTGCGCTCTACTGGGCACGCTACCGCCAGTCTGGATACCGTGATTGGTGCAGCTGCTACGGAAACGCAAAATCTCAAGCTTCAAAATATTAAAGCGTTGTGTCGAAACGGCCTGGTCGCTCTGCTTGTCGATGGATTCGACGAGTTTCTGGGGAGTGCGGGATACGACAACGCTCTCGGCGCTCTCGAACCTTGGATAAAGGCCATGGACGGGCGTGGTGTAATTGTTGTATCTGCTAGGTCGTCCTACTATCTCAACCAGTACAGCTCAAGCCTTCGTAAAGAGCAGCAGCGCCAAGACTTGATGGTTGAACATAGGGTGGCTGCTGTCCAGCGTTGGGACTCTGATCAAGTCGAGAGCTTCCTTATTCAGCACGGCGTTGATCTACTTAAGGAACGCGCCCTGGAAAAGAATGATCGGAATCTTCTAGGCCTTCCCTTCTTTGCGCGAGTCTTCGCTGAGTCGCTAAATTCAGTCGAGGGTTACGGGAACTCGCTTCCTGATCTGCTTTTGCGGAAGTATATCGAGCGTGAATCACCAAAGCTCATTTCATCCGGTGATCAGGGAGCGCCTCTGCTTAGTCCCGATGAGTTGCATGTGACGTTCGAGACGCTTGCTCGCATCATGGCCGAGCAAGGAGTTCGCGAAGTCGTACTGGACGATCTGGAGTACGCGGTACAGACCGCTCTGAATGAAACCGATCTTACTGTTCGACCAGGGCTAACGCGGAGACTTTCAGTACTGTGTAATCTGGACGTGTCAGAGCAGTCTGGTGTCCCCAAGAAGTTTGCGTTTCAGCATGAACTATTCTATGACATTTTTCTTGCTGATTCAATTTTGCGTGATCTTTATGCAGATAACTTTAGCGATGTCATCGAGCTGTTGGGGAGATCTCAGCTGCGAATAGCGACGATTTCACGACTTGTGCGTCAGCAGGCTGATCGTGTTGAGCTCATGCTTAGGTCCAACATTAAGAATATAAGCGAGCTGCATGCGGTTCGCCAGAAGGCGTTCGCGGCCAATCTGGGTTTGCTGTGGGAGACGCTCATCCATCAGACCGGCCGGGTCGAAAGTGTTGAGCTATCCGAGATGGTATTTGGTCATCTCGATCTTACGGGCGTGGCGGCCGTGAACGTGAAGTTCATTAATTGCCGGTTCGACCTTCTGACGCTTCCGGCTGTCGAATCAAAGAATGTGCGATTTGTGAACTGCGTCATCGACTCCCTTAGAGTTGCAAACGAGGATCTTCCCCTTCGCGGCGTAACTGAATTTGAAGACGTTCGTGTGCAGCAGTTGATTCGCCGAGTTTCACTTGTTGAGAAACCGGAGGAAGTGCAGCGTGCGCTACGTGAACTCGGCGCTCCGCTCCCGGTCGTTGATGAACCGGAAACAGAAAGCGAATTTGTCAAGGCCGTTGAGTATTTTCTGGAGAGGTTTAGTATTCGAACTGACATAGTTGTCGTATATGCTGACGGCTTGATGCCTGCCGACGATAACCCTCCATGGCAATTGGAATACGGAGGTGAAGCCTGGGCGGCCTTTATTCGCCTTCTTAAGGAGTCGGGTGCTGGAAAGCTGGTTTCTATCGATGCTGGAGGTCCGGCGGTTTGTCGAGTTAAGGTCAATGCAATTCAGGGCCTGCGTAACCGTGGCAGCCTTTCGTTGTCGTCCTCCATTGAGTTTTGGGAAATGGTAAAGAAGCATCGCGTGGCCATTGAGTGATCTCACCAAAGGCGATTCGGGCGCTGAAGGCTTGGCGGGGTCCGCGGAAACGCTGGGCCGTGCTTCGACGAACTGCGGGGCCTGAGAGCGCTCGGCACTGGATAACGTCCTGCATGAGAGTGTGATCGGGGAATTTGAGACCACGGTCGACTGGGCGCCGGTGGTGCCTGCGCTAGACACGATGCCACGGCAGTGTCGATCAGTGCGGAAGCCACCGACCTCATCCGGTCCCTCTCTGAGCGGTTGCGACAGCAGAAAGCTCCCTTCAAGCCGATCTTCTATGGCGCCATTGTCCAGTTTTGACATGAGGACCATGACGATTCTTTCGGAGAAATTGCGGTGTCGACCATGCGTCGAGGTGGGCCATCAGAGGTCAGGGTGCGACTCCCTCTCAAGGGCTACGGCAAAGCCTGGGAATGAAAAAACGCAGATCGCGCCGTTCTGGTCGAAGGACTTTTTCGCCGTTCGCCTAACAAATCAGGTATTGCGAACGATCCGTCCCGGTTCCGGCTGCTCGGTGAATTGATGCTACCCGACTCGGGCTGGTTTTGATTCTCGTCGCAACCCGGAAGGTGTGGATGGCGAGTCTCAGCGAGATCGTCGGGTTGGCCCATGGTTGCTGCCGAGAGCGAATTTGCGAAGGTAGTAATGCCCGTTGCCCGGACCAGCTCGGGGGTACTATCCGGGCTCTCGTATATTCCCTGTGTCAACTTTGGAACGGCTGTCATCGGTAAAAGAGGACGTTCACGGGAGGGCGGCCGTTGCGACATCAACGTATTCGACAGGTGAGGGAGACCCGTGCTACGCTACTGTTCGGTCGCGCCTCTGACGACCATAGTCCTGGCTCATAGCGAACTCGGCCCGTCGGTTCACAGCGCTGCAGTCCATCGCCAAGGCCGCGTCTTATCTCCGCGCAGACAGGCGACACAAAGGCTGGCCTCCGCAAATGCGTTGGGTTCTTCACCTGCGCATTGAGCGACGTACCGCGACATACGCAGTTCGCGAATGTCGCGGAGTAGTTCGAAGCCGGGCCAATCAATGACATCGTAGCCATAACGGTCGCAGAAGTCGCGATAGTCCTCCGCGGTGATTCAGTTGAAGCTGGTGTACTTGATGGCGGTGCTCACGAGGTCCCACTCGGGTGGCCCGACGGAGCAGCGTTCGAGGTCGAGCACCACCACCTGACCGTCGTCGGTGGCCACTACGTTGCCGACCCAGGCGTCACCGTGCACGACGCAGTGCGGCAGGCCGAGAGGAAGGTTGGCGTAGCGGCCCTGGAGGGATTCCAGGTGTTCGCTGAGCCAGGTCCGGTCCGCTTTGGTGAGCGTCGTGGCTGCGTCGATGCGTTCAGCGAGCCGGACGAACGGGGCGAGATTGGCGAGGGCAGTGTCAGTCGGTACGGAAGGTCGTGAAGTCGGCGGATGGCTGTGGCGACTTCAACTGGTGTTGTGCCGCTCGAAAAGTCGTCGCCGCTGGTAGAGCCAGGAGGCGTCACCGTGCTGAGAGCATGTCCTGGTGATCGTGTCCCTGCTGTACAAGGTGGCCAGGAAGCTGCTGTCCGTCCTGTCGGTGGTGCTGCGCAGCGAGACGGCCAAGGATGCCGAGCTGCTTGTGCTGCGGCACGAGAACGCGATACTGCGACGGCAGCTGACGGGTCCGATCCGCTACGAGCCCGCTGACCGGTTCTGGTTCGCCGCCTTGTCCGGATTGGTGGATCGTCACCGTTGGCGGGAGGTCTTCCCGGTCACGCCGGGCACCCTGCTCGCCTGGCACCGCAGATTCATCGCCCCCAAGTGGGACTACACCGCACATCGACGCATCGGCCGACCGCCAACACGAGCAGCGATCACGACGCTCGTAGTACGACTCGCCAGAGAGAACTCCCGGTGGGGACACCGCCGCATCCAAGGCGAGCTGGCCAGGCTCGGCCACCGCATCGCCCCCTCGACCGTCTGGCAGATCCTGCACGACGCGGGCATCGACCCGGCACCACGCCGCAGTGGCCCAACCTGGCGGGAATTCCTCACCGCCCAAGCCGAAGGCATCATCGCGGCGGACTTCCTCCACATCGACACCGCACTCGGCAAGCGGCTCTACGCGCTGGCCTTCCTCGAACATCACACCAGGCGCCTGCACATCACCGGCGTCACCGCCCACCCGACCCAGGCATGGACTGCGCAGCAGGCCAGAAACCTCGCCGCCGACCTCGGACACCGAACGGAGTCGCTCCGATTCCTTCTCCGCGACCGCGACGGCAAGTACGGCCACACGTTCGACACCGTCTTCCACGCCGACCACCTGCGCGTCATCACCAGCGCGCCACGAGCGCCCCGGGTGAACGCCCACTGCGAACGAGTCATCGGCACCATCCGACGCGAACTCCTCGACCACATCCTGATCATGAACGAGGGTCACGCACGACAAGTCCTGAAAACCTACGAAGAGCACTACAACCAACACCGGCCTCACCAAGCCCGCAACCAGCTACCACCCGACGTTCTGCAACACCCCACCGCAGTACATGACCCCGACACCTACAGCGTGCTCCGCACCCGCATCCTCGGCGGACTCATCAACGAATACAGACATGCCGCCTGACCAGCAGCGACGACTTTTCGAGCGGCACACGTTGATCGAGCCGACGATGACGGCGTGACGCGCCGCCCGGCGCGGACCGGGAACGGCGGCGCGGGTTCATGACCTGCGAGAGATCGTCAACGTCATCCTGTACATGTGCAGGACCCGGATCGCCTTGGAATACCTGCCGCACGATTTCCCGCCGTACAAGACGGTCTACGACTACTACGCCAAGTGGGAGACCGACGGCACCACCGAGGCGCTGCACAACCTCCTACAGGATCGGGTCCGTGTCGCGAGTGGACGGTCGGCCACTCCCACCGCGGCGATCCTCGACTCACAGAGCGTCAAAACCTCGTGCAATATCAACGAATCCGATCAGGGGATCGATGCGAACAAGAAGATCAAGGGTCGCAAGCCGCACATCACCACCGACGTCCTCGGCCTGCTGCTCGCTGTGGTCGTCACCGCCGCGTCGGTCCAGGACTCGACCGGCGGCAAAGAGATCCTGGACCGGCTTGCCGTCGCTGATAGAACTACCTTCTCTCATGGCTGGGACCTCCGAGGAACGCTTCGGTCGCTTGTCCTACGAGGACTAAAATGAGACGGCGTCCTCGGAGGTTTTAGCTGGAGGCTTGTCGTCTCATCCGAGTATCTCCCTGGCGTGGGTGGACGGCGGCTACAACGACTCCATCCTGCGCCACGGCGCCCACCGTGGCGTTCGCGTCGAGGTCGTCAAACGTGTTGCCGCCACAGGGTTTCACGTACTTCCCCGCTGCTGGGTGATGGAGCGGACCTTCGACTGGCTGACACAGCACCGTCGACTGGCACGAGACTACGAGACTCTGTCGCAGCGCTCTCGCACAATGGCCCTCTGGGCTATGACTAACAAAATGAGCCTCTATTTAGAGGATGTCTCACGTGGGTCGATCATGGCGACTTGGCATGATCGTCGGTCGTGGATGACCTATCGCTGCGCTTGGTGCACGATGAGTTGTGGGCCTTGGTCGAACCGTTGATCCCCGGTTTCACCACCCGTCCTCAACGTGGCGGGACTGCGCCCGTGGACGACCGGGCGGTGTTCACCGCGATCGTGTTCGTACTGACCAGCGGTTGTCCATGGCGTCTGCTGCCGCCGTCGTTCGGGGTCACGGTGCCGACCGCGCACCGCCGGTTCACCAGGTGGACCAAGGCTGGGCTGTGGCGGCGGATGCACCAGGCGGTCTTGGACGAGCTCGGCGCCCAAGGGCTGATCGACTGGTCCCGCGCTGTCGTGGACGGAGCATCCGTTCGGGCGAAAAAAGGGGAACCATGACCGGCCGGAACCCGGTCGACCGCGGCAAGTCGGGCTCGAAGATCCACGTCCTGACCGACCGTCAGGGCATCCCGCTGTCGGTGGGGGTGTCCGGCGCCAACACCCACGACTCCCAGGCGCTCAAGCCGTTGGTGATGGCGATCCCCGCGATCCGGTCCCGACGTGGTCGCCGCCGTCGCAGACCCGACAAGTTGCACGCGGACAAGGCTTATGACAGCCGCGAGCTGCGTGGGTGGGTGCGCGACCGCGGCATCGGCGTCCGGATCGCCCGCAAGGGCATCGAGTCCAGCGACAGACTGGGCCGACACCGTTGGGTCATCGAACGCACCATCGCCTGGGTGTTCAACTACCGTCGCCTAGTAGGACTTCGTTAGGTCGTGTGATGGGGTGTGTCGGCGATGTGATCTTCTGTAGCGGTGAGGCCGGAGGAGATGGCGTTGGTGCGCCCGGTGATCGAGGACTTCGCTGCGGACATGTTC
>NZ_PVTF01000023.1 GCF_003002815.1 Umezawaea tangerina
TGGACAGGTTGCTGCCATACCTGCCGACAACCCGTCCAGCCCACAGGCAGTCCAACAAAACCCCAGCTCAACAGCACCTAACGAAGTCCTACTAGCCACCCGATACGAACGACACGGCAACAACTTCTGCGCGTTTCTCACTCTGGCCGCAGCGCTGACCTGCTTCAAGAAGCTACCCACATGAGACGCCCTCTAAGAGGTCGGCACGGCGCTCGACTCCCACAACGTCCGCCGGGCGTTCCGGCGAGTCGTCAACGCGGCTGGACTCATCGGTGCGGAGTGGACGCTGCGGGAGATGCGGCACAGCTTCGTGTCGGTGCTCTCCGCGTCCGGGGTGACACTTGAGGACATCGCACGCCTGGTCGGCCACAGCAGCACCACCGTCACGGAGACGGTCTACCGCCACCAGATCGTGCCCGTGATGCAGCACGCCGCGATCACGATGAACGACATCTTCCCGTCAGCCAGCTAGGCCGTTGTCACTCAGTTAGTCACTCCGGTCCACAACTGATCGCACAGGCAAGATCATGAGGATGATCCATCCGAAGGCATGAAAAGGCCCTGCTGACCAGGCATTATGCCGTGGTCAGCAGGGCTGATTCAGACCGTCGGGACGACAGGATTCGAACCTGCGACCCCTTGACCCCCAGTCAAGTGCGCTACCAAGCTGCGCCACGTCCCGGCCGCTCCCCGTCTCCGGGGTGCTGGGAAAGCTTAGCGCATCTGCAGTAGTGCTTCGACACGGGGGGTCGGTTTGGTGATCAAGGGGGGTGAGCTGGGGGTTTGGGGGTTATCGCTTGGTGGGTTTGCCGGGCTTGCCGGTTGCGCCGCGCTTCTCGCGGACGCGGACGGAGATGCGGACTGGGCTGCCGGTGAAGCCGAACTCCTCGCGGAGCTTGCGTTCGATGAAGCGGCGGTAGCCCGCCTCGAGGAAGCCGGAGGTGAAGAGGACGAAGGTGGGGGGCCTGGTGGCGGCCTGGGTGGCGAAGAGGACCTTGGGCTGCTTGCCACCACGTACGGGGGGTGGGGTGGCGGCGATGAGGTCGGTGAGCCAGGAGTTGAGGCGGCCGGTGGGGACGCGGGTGTCCCAGGAGGCGAGCGCCGTGCGGAGGGCGGGGGCGAGTTTGCGGACGGCGCGGCCGGTGAGGGCGGAGATGTTGACGGTTTCGGCCCAGGGGACGCGGACGAGGCCTCGTTCGAGCTCTCGGACCATCTCCTTGCGGCGGTCCTCGTCGACGAGGTCCCACTTGTTCATGGCCAGGACGATGCCCTTGCCGGACTCGACGGCCATGGTGAGGACGCGGAGGTCCTGCTCGCTGATGGGCTCGCTGGCGTCCAGCAGGACGATGGCGACCTCGGCGGAGTCGATGGCGGCCTTGGTGCGCAACGAGGCGTAGTACTCGGCGCCGCTGGCGAAGTTGACGCGCTTGCGCAGCCCGGCCGTGTCGACGAAGCGCCAGGTCTCGTCGTCGAGCTCCACGAGGGTGTCGACGGGGTCGACGGTGGTGCCCGCCACGGAGTCGACGACGGAGCGGTTCTCGCCGGTGAGGCGGTTGAGGAGGCTGGACTTGCCGACGTTGGGCTTGCCGACCAGCGCGACGCGGCGGGGGCCCGCGACGGGGTTGAAGTCGTCGCGGGGGGACTCGGGCAGGGCGCGCAGGATCTCGTCGAGCAGGTCGCCGGAGCCGCGGCCGTGCAGGCCGCTGACCGGCCACGGCTCGCCGAGGCCCAACGACCAGAGGGACGCGGTCTCGGCCATGAGCCGTTCGTCGTCGACCTTGTTCGCCACCAGCAGCACCGGGCGCTTGGAGCGGCGCAGGATCTTCGCCACGGCCTCCTCGGTGGTGGTGGCGCCGACGGTGGCGTCCACGACCAGCAGGATGACGTCGGCGGCCTCCATGGCCAGCTCGGCCTGAGCCGCGACGGCGGCCTGCAGGCCGGTCGCGTCGGGCTCCCAGCCGCCGGTGTCGACGACCGTGAACTTGCGGCCGTTCCACAGCGCGTCGTAGGCGATCCGGTCGCGCGTCACGCCGGGCACGTCCTGCACGACCGCCTCGCGGCGGCCGATGATGCGGTTCACCAGGGTCGACTTGCCGACGTTCGGGCGTCCGACCACGGCCAGCGTCGGCTGCGGTACGGCGACGCCCTCCTCGCCGTCCTCCGAGCCGTCACCGTCGAAACCCGACCAGTCGGACTCGTCCGTCCACGTGCCGTCCAAGTCCGTCACTTTGCTTCTCCACTCAGACTTCTGTCGCGAAAATCGTCCAGTTCGGCCACCAGGGTGGCCAGGCGGTCGCGCACCTGCTCGGTGGCAACGTCGAGTGCCTGTTTTCCCTTCCCAGGGGGCAGCTCGAACGGCTCGCCGACCAGCATGTCGACCACGGGCAGAAAACGGCGGGTCGTGCCCGCCGGGCGCAGCGTGCCCCGGCACGCCACCGGCAGCACGACCGCGTTCGACGACCGGGCCAGCCAGGCGGCGCCGTGCTGCGCGTCCGCCACGTCGCCCGCGCCCCGCGTGCCCTCGGGGAAGACCCCGACGACGCCACCGGCGCGGAGCACCTTCAACGCGGCGAGCAGCGGTGCCCGGTCCGGCACGCCGCGGCGCACCGACAGCTGACCGATCTTCCGCAGGAACCAGCCCAGGGGCCCCGCGAACATCTCCTGCTTGATGAGGAACACCACCCGGCGCGGCAGGAAGCCGAACAGCAGCGGCCCGTCCGCCATCGAGCTGTGGTTGGCCACCACCACGACCGCGCCCGTCACCGGCACCCGCTCACGGCCGCGCACCCGCACGCGGAACGGCAGCCCATAAGGGTACCGCGCGATCCACCTGCCGAAATCCGTCCACCCCGCCGACGCGCCGTCGGGGAGCTGTCCGGTCACCTGGTCACCCGATCCGCCACCCGGAGGCCGCGCTCGTCGACCAGGTCCAGCAGCGCGTCCACGGTGCCCACGAGGTCGAGCGAGGTCGTGTCGACCTCGACCGCGTCGTCGGCGGGCCGCAGCGGGGACACCGCGCGCGTCGAGTCGTAGGTGTCGCGCCGCTGCACGTCCGCCAGCGTCGCGTCCACCGTGACGACCCGCCCGGCGGCGGTGTCCTGCCTGGTCCGGCGCTGGGCGCGGGCCTCGGCGGACGCCGTCAGGTACACCTTCAGGTCGGCGTCGGGCGAGACGACGGTGCCGATGTCGCGGCCCTCGACGACGATGCCGTCGGCCTCCGCGATGATCCGGCGCTGCTCGGCGACGAGCAGCTCGCGCACCTCGCGCACGGCCGAGACGGGCGACACGGCCAGAGTCACGTCGGCGCCGCGGATCTCGGTGCCGACGTCCTGGCCGTCCAGCGTCGTGGTCGCGTGCTGCGGGTCGGTGCCGAGCTCCAGCCTGCACGCGCGGGCGATCGAGATCACCCGTTCGGTGTCGAGCGGGTCGACGCCCGCGCGGAGCACGGCGAGCGTGACCGCCCGGTACATCGCGCCCGTGTCCAGGTACCGGGCACCGAGGATCGCCGCGAGGCGGCGCGCCACGGAGGACTTGCCGGTGCCGGAAGGCCCGTCGAGGGCCACCACGCCACGCAGCTCACCTTGTCCCACCGCGACTTCCTCCTGTTGTCGACTGGCGAGGGCTGCTATTTTCCGATGCCCGCGCGCTTCCATTGTGCCTGGTGCGGAGCGTCACGCCCGCAGCAGGCGTGGTTAGTCCCCGAACTCGGCCCGCTAGTCCTTGCCGCCGTCCACGAACAGCTCCTGCCCGGTGATGCCGGAGGCCTGCTCGGAGCAGAGGAACAGCACCGCCGCGGCGACCTCGTCGGCGGTGGCCAGCCGCTGCAACGGGGTGCGCGAGGCCACGTCCGCGACGTGGTCGGCGAAGTCCCCCGTCGCCGCCGCGGTGCGCTCGGAGGCGATGAGGCCGGGCACGACCACGTTGACCGTCACGCCCGAGGGCCCGCCGTCCCACGCCAGGCTGCGGGCGGCGGCGTGCACCGAGCCCTTGGCGGCGGCGTACGCGCCGAGGCCGGGGATGCCCGCGCGCACGACGGCGCTGGACAGCAGGACGACCCGGCCCCAGCCCGCGGCCGTCATGCCGGGCATCGCCGCGCCGACCAGGTCGAGCATGCCCTCGGTGTTGGCGCGCAGCGCCGTGCGCCAGTCGACGGCCGGGTCGGACCAGGCGAACGCGTTGTGCACCAGCACGTCCACCGGGCCGACCGCGTCGAGCAGCGCGGCCGCGGACCCCGGTCGGGCCAGGTCGAACGGTTCGGCGCGGACGCCGAGCGCCTCGACGCGGGCGCGGTCCTCCCGGTACGTGCCGACGACGTCGTAGCCCTCCTTGACCAGGGCCGACGTGATCGCGGCACCGATCCGACTGCCGCCGCCGGTGACGATCGCCTTGCGCACGAGCCACTCCGTTCACGGGGTCCGACCCCGTCAACGGTACTCACCCTGCAGAGCCGACCGGCTACCGCTCGTGAACCGATCGGTCCTCCGGGCGGCTCCCGGCCGTCAGTGGTTGAGGTCGGTGCGCAGGCCCGCGGCGCCGCGCAGGTAGACGTGCTTCACCTCGTCGCGGTGCAGGTCGGTCTCCACGTGCGCCATCAGCCGGATCACCCTGGGCATCGCGCCGGGTACCGCGATCTCGGTCGCCGACAGCAGCGGCACGTCGTCCAGCCCGGCCAGCCGCGCGGCGTAGGCCGGGAACTCGGACACGACGTCCGGTGTGGCCGTCAGGATCACGCTGATCAGGTCGTCCGTGCTCAAGCTGTTGCGCGTCAGGACCTCGCGGACCAGCTCGGCTGTCGCCTCGAGCACCTGGTCCCGGTCGTCCGCGTCGATCTGGGTCGCTCCGCGAATCGCTCGTACCGCCATTCGGGGGACTCTAGTCAGGCGAGGTCGGCGAGCAGCAGGCCGCTGCGCGGTTTGGGGGTGAAGTAGGTGCTCTTGCGGGGCATCCGCTCCCCCGCCGCGTGCACGGCCAGCACGTCGGCGAGCGGCACCGGGGCCACGAGCAGGACGGCGTCGGCGGCGACCGAGCGCCACCGGTCGTCGGCGACCGGGCGCACGCGCGGGGACTCGGGGTCCAGGCCGAGCGCCTTCTCCAGCAGCACGGACTCGACGGCGGCGTGGTCGATGCCGGGGGTGGGGAGCCCGACGCGGAGCACCCGGTCCGGGCAGACCACGACGACCGCGCCGGGCGCGGGTGGTTCGACGGCGGCGAGGTCGTCCACCCGGAGGCCGACCCCGCGCCAGGCGGTGGCGAGGTCGTCGGCGGTGAGGCCGGTGTCGACCAACGCGCGGTGGATGGGGCCGATCCGCAGCGCGGGGCCTGCGGTGACCAGTGCCAGCAGGCCGCTGAGCCCGGCGGCGGCCGCGGCGGCCACCCGGTGGTTGCCGTCCGCGACGAGCAACGGGTGCGCGCCCGCCGCGTCGAGCAGGGTGTCCTGGCGCGCGCCGGGACCGACCAGCCAGAGGCGGTGCCGACGGCCGCCCGAGTCCACCAGCGACACGGCGGGCTCGGAGCCGAACTCGGCCTGCAGCAACGAGGTCAGCTCGTCGTGCGGGGCGACCGGCACGAGCATCGCGGCGCTGGTGGCGACGCCGAGCCCGGCCAGGACGCGGGCGCGTTCGGCCACGACCTCGGGGTAGACCTGCTCGCTATGCCGCACGCGGGTGAACCCGTCGGCGTCGACCGCGGCCGGGTCGACCATGCACAGCAGGCCGCACGCGGTCCCGTCCGGACCGTCCACCCAGTACGGCGCGACCACGTCGACGACCGGCCGGTAGGACCGGCGCACGAGCTCCGCCAGCGCCGCGCGGGCCACCGGCAGCGAGTCGAGCAGGCTCGTCCCGGCGGCCAGGGCGGCGGGCGTGCGGTGCGGGTGCTGGACCGCGAGCAGCGTGCCTCGACCGCCGTCGGGACCGGCCAGCGCGCGGACCACGCGGTCCGGTTCGGCGAACTCGTCGACGTCCGGACCGGGCACCCGGTCGCGCACCACCCATCCCCGCCGCACCGGCTGAAGCCATCCCGTCATCCGGGCACGGTACTGCCGTGGACGGTGCCGGCACGCGGTCGCGGCGGCGCAGCGGCCGGTCCTGTCATGGGACGTAAAGTAAGCTTTAGCTCATGAACGTCGAGGTGACCCCACTGCCTGGCATCGGCACCCGCCAGGACTTCATGATCCGCGCGGATCGCCGGATCGGGGTGATCACCTACCGCGACGGCAAGTTCGAGCTGATCGTCTCCAAGACCGACGACCCCGACGCGTGCATGGCGTCGATACCGCTGACGCCCGCCGAGGCGGGCACGCTCGCCGGCCTGCTCGGCGCGCCGCAGCTGGTGGCGCACCTGGCGAACCAGCACAGCGAGGTCACCGGGATCGACACCAAGCAGTTCCCGATCGTCCCCGGCTCGCACTTCGACGGCCGCGAGCTCGGCGACACCCAGCTGCGCACCAGGACCGGCGCGTCGATCGTGGCGGTCGTGCGGGCGGGCACCGTGCACCCGTCGCCCCGGCCGGACTTCGTGTTCGCGGGCGGTGACCTGGTCGTGGTGGTGGGGACGTCGGACGGACTCTCGTCCTCCGCCGAGATCCTGGGTGGTGGCTGAGCACCCGTGCACACGACAGCGATCGCCCTGATCCAACTCGGCGCGGTCTTCTTCGGCCTGGGCCTGCTCGGCCGGGTGGCGTGGAAGATCGGCATCTCCCCCATCCCGCTCTACCTGATCGGCGGTCTGGCCTTCGGGCACGGCGGCCTGGTCCCGCTGGACGGCATCGAGGAGTTCACCCACATCGCCAGCGAGATCGGCGTGGTCCTGCTGTTGCTGCTGCTGGGCCTGGAGTACTCGGCCAGCGAGCTGGTGACCGGCCTGAAGCGGTCGTGGATGGCGGGCCTGCTCGACATCGTGCTGAACGCGACGCCGGGCGCGGTCGCCGGGCTGCTGCTGGGCTGGGGCCCGGTCGGCGCGCTCGCGATGGCCGGTGTCACCTACATCTCGTCCTCGGGGATCATCGCGAAGGTCCTCGGCGACCTCGGCCGCCTCGGCAACCGGGAGACGCCGGTCGTGCTGTCGGTGCTGGTGTTCGAGGACCTGGCGATGGCGCTGTACCTGCCGATCCTGACCGCCGTGCTGGCGGGCGTGAGCTTCCTCGGCGGGCTGAGCGCGGTGGGGATCTCGCTGGCCGCGATCACCGTCGTGCTGGTGATCGCGCTGAAGTACGGCCGGTACGTGTCCGCGATCGTGGACTCGCCGGACGCCGAGGTGTTCCTGCTCAAGGTGCTCGGGTCGGCGCTGCTGGTGGCGGGCATCGCCTCGCAGCTGCAGGTGTCCGCCGCGGTGGGCGCGTTCCTGCTGGGCATCGCGATCTCCGGGTCCACCGCGGAGAACGCGACCAGGATGCTCGAACCGCTGCGCGACCTGTTCGCGGCGATGTTCTTCGTGGTGTTCGGCCTGAACACCAACCCCTCCTCCATCCCGCCCGTCCTCGGCGTGGCCGTGGCGCTGGCCGTGGTGACGACGCTGACGAAGGTCGCGACCGGGTGGTGGGCGGCTAAGCGGCAGGGGATCGCCAAGATGGGCCGGGCCCGTGCCGGGGCGGCGCTGGTGGCGCGCGGCGAGTTCTCGATCGTCATCGCCGGGCTCACCGTGGCCTCCGGCGCGGTGGACGAGAAGCTGGCCGCGCTGGCGACGGCGTACGTGCTGCTGATGGCCGTGTTCGGGCCGGTCACCGCGCGGATCGTGGAGCCGGTGGTCGGGTTCGTCCGCAAGCGTCGGGGCCTGCGCACGGCAACCGCCTGAACCCCTTGGGCATTCGAGTGAACCCCGGTATCCAGGCCGGTGGCGGCGTCTCACTACTCGCGTAGGGATCCGCCGCCACCGTCCCCGAAGGGGGTCGTCATGTCACAACCGACGAGCACCGAGACCACCGGTCGCTACCTGGTGCTCCTGGAGTCCGGCTCCACCGCCGCGAGCGTGCGCGAGCTGGACCACGTCGCGGGCATCCAGGTCGCCAGCACCACCGACACCGTCGCCGAGCAGATCGCGAGCTCGGACGGCCTGATCTTCCACGAGCTGGGCATCGCGCTCGTGGACGCCACCCCCGACCAGCTGCCCGGCCTCAACCGCGCGGTCGACGAGCCCGGCCCGGTGCTCGCCGTCGAGGCCGAGCGGGTCGTGCACGCGATCACGGCGACCGACCAGGACGCCGACGTGACCGCGGTCGACGAGAGCGCGTTCACCTGGGGCCTGCAGGCCGTCCGGGCGAACCTGAGCACCGCCACCGGCAAGGGGATCCGGGTCGCGGTGCTGGACACCGGGTTCACCGTCGCGCACGCCGACTTCGTCGGCCGCACCGTGACCACGAGCTCGTTCATCCCCGGTGAGGCGGTCGACGACGCGCACGGCCACGGCACGCACTGCGTCGGCGTCTCGTGCGGTCCGCGCAAGCCGGCGAGCGGCCCTGGTTACGGGGTCGCCTACGAAGCCGAGATCTTCGCGGGCAAGGTGCTCAGCAACGCCGGTTCCGGCAGCGACGGCGGCATCCTCGCGGGCATCGAGTGGGCCATCGCCAACGGGTGCGCGGTCATCTCCATGTCGTTGGGCGCGGCCACCCGCCCCGGCACCGCGTACTCCGCGATCTTCGAGCAGGCGGCGTCGCGCGCGCTCGCCAAGGGCACGCTGATCATCGCGGCCGCGGGCAACGAGAGCAGGCGGCCCGGCTCGGTCAACCCGGTCGGCCACCCGGCGAACTGCCCGTCGATCATGGCCGTCGGCGCCACCGACGTGCAGGGCGCGCTCGGCTTCTTCTCCTGCGGCACCGTCGACGCGGTCGGCGCCGTGGACGTCGTCGCACCCGGTGTCGACGTGTACTCCAGCTGGAACGCGGCTCCGGGCACCAAGCGCCTGCAGGGCACCAGCATGGCGACCCCGCACGTCGCGGGCGTCGCGGCGCTGATGGCCGAGCGGTACGGGGCGCGCGGGTTCGAGCTGTGGGCGCGGCTGGCGCAAACCGCTCGCCGACTCCCCTTGCCTTCCACCGATGTCGGTGCAGGATTGGTGCAAGCTCCCTGAGGTCGCACCCGGAGGTCGCCGGTGGAGAAGGTCGTGGTCTCGATCGCCGACGACAGGCTGGACCGGTTGCCCGAGGTCGTCGCCGCGCTGCGCGCGGCGGGGCTGGTCGTGGACGACGTCCTCGAGGCACTCGGTCTGGTGACCGGGGCGGTGCGAGCCGGGGGGCTGGCCGCGTTGGCGGCCGTCGACGGGGTGCTCGACGTGGAGCGGCAGCGGGGTGTCCGGGTGCTGCCGCCGGAGGGTCCCTGAGCGCGTCCGAGGCCGTCGGGGGGCGGCCTCGTCGCTCACTTGCGGTCGACCCGCCCTTGCGCGGCACCGTGTTCCTGGAACGCCTCGCACGCCCGTGCCCACGCCGGGTCACCCTCGACCAGCGCGGAACGCAGGTAGGCCCACGTCATGCGCTGGGTGACGGCCAGCCGGTCCGGGTCCTCGTCGTCCGACTCGCGCGCGTCGTAGCCCGTCACGCCGCCGAGGAAGTGCTTGGCTCCCACCAGGGTCAGCAGGGCGTCCGCGCCGGGGCCGTGGTGGAAGGGGTCGGCGTGCCAGTCGGCGCCGCGCGCGGTCAGCGCCGGGCTCACGTCGTCGTCACCGAAGACCACGAGCGTCCGGGTCGTCATGCCGGAGAAGTCGGTGCTCAGCTCGGGCAGCCGTTCCCGCAGGGAGGGCAGGACGTCGGCACCGCCGCCGACCGGCGCGAGCAGGACACCCGCTTTGACCCGCGGGTCGAGGTACCCGTCGCCGTCCTCCAGGTCGGTCAGCCGCGCCCCGAGCAGCATCGCGGCCGTGTGCGAGCCGCCGGAGTGCCCGACCACCGCGATCCTGTCGTGGTCGAGACGGCCCGCGACCGCGGGTGCCTGCGCCTCGATCTCGTCGAGGCCGTCCAGGATCCGCACGAGGTCCGCGACGCGGGACCGCCAGAAGATCGGGAAGCCCGGCGCGGCGGGGTCGAGCCCGAGTCCGCCGACCCGCGCGCTGAGGTGCGTCGGCTGGACCACGGCGAAGCCGTGCGCGGCGTAGAAGTCCACCAGCGGGCCGTAGCCGTCCTTCGACGGGAGGTAGGTCGACTCGCCGCCGCCGTGCGAGAGGAGGACCACCGGCAGGTCGCTTCCGGTCACCGGTGCGGTGACGCGCAGCGCGAGCGGCAGTGCCCGGTCGGGTGCGGGCAGGGTGACCGGGTTGACCGCCGCGGTCGGGGTCGCCTCGACGACGGGGATGTGCCGGGCGGTGCGGAACAGGCTGTCCGTCATGCCACCACCGTGCCGCGCGGCGGACGGCTCGGGCAGGCAGCGCACATCCCAGGAGCGCCTCTCCCCGCCTGCGGCGCCGCACGGGGACGTTCACGGTCGGGCGCGGGCTCAGGGGGTGCGGAGCATGCGGAGCACGAGGTCGGCGTAGAGGGAGCCGATCTGCTCCGGGGTGCGGGTGCCGTCCGGGCGGTACCAGCGGGCGACGTCGATGCAGAGCGACAGCACGGCCAACGAGGTGCCCTTGAGGTCCGGCACGGTGAAGGCGCCGGACCGCACGCCCTCCTCGACCATCGAGCGCACGTGCGTCTCGATCTTGCGGCGCAGCTCGGCGACCACGGCGTGGTGCTCCGGGGAGAGCGCGCCCAGCTCGTACTGGACGACGCGGGCCGTGGTGCGGAACTCGGCGTGCCAGCGGGCGAACGACGCCACGGTCCTGGCCATCCGGTCGACCGGGTCGGGGTCCTGGACGCCGGTGAGGACCTTGAGGGAGCGCTCGTGGCCGATCCTGCTGATCTGGAAGAGCAGGTCCTCCTTGGACCGGTAGTGGATGTAGACCGCGGCCGGGCTCATACCCGCGCGCGCGGCGATGTCGCGGGTCGTCGTGGCGTGGTAACCCTTGTCGGCGAAGGCCTGGGCGGCCGCGATCAGCATCCGGCGGGCGGCGTCGGGGACCACGTCGTGCCAGGACTGGTCGAGCAGGGCGTACTCACCCAGGCTGGTCATGTGCCCTCCGCGATCGTGTTGACAGGGGGTCGGATGGTACTGCAATCTAAGCGCACGCTTATCTCTAAGCAACCGCTTAGTATGTCGTTTTGAGGAGGCTTTCGTGCAGCGGACGCTGTTCGACGCGGACCACAACGCGTTCCGGGAGTCGGCACGGGAGTTCGTCGACCGCGCGCTGCGTCCGAACTACGAGAAGTACGTGGAGCAGCGGTTCATCGACCGCGAGGCGTGGCTGGAAGCCGGTCGCCAGGGGCTGCTCGGCCTCGAGGTGCCCGAGGAGTACGGCGGCAGCGGCGCGGGCGACTACCGGTTCAACGCCGTGTTCGGCGAGGAGCTGTGCAAGCTCAGCGCGGGCATCGCGTCGTGCATCGGGATCCACGCCGACGTCGTCGCGCCCTACCTGGTGGACCTGTGCACCGAGGAGCAGAAGCAGCGGTGGCTGCCCCGGTTCTGCTCCGGCGAGATGACCACCGGCATCGGCATGACCGAGCCGTCGGGCGGGTCCGACCTGGCCGCGCTGCGCAGCGTCGCCGTGCGCGACGGGTCCGACTGGATCCTCAACGGCTCCAAGACGTTCATCACCAACGGCTACTCCGCGGACATGATCGTCGTGGCCGCCCGCACCTCCCCGGAGAAGGGCGCGAAGGGCATCACGCTGTTCGCCGTCGAGACCGGGATGAAGGGCTTCGAGCGCGGCCGCAAGCTCGACAAGGTCGGCCAGCCCGAGTCCGACACCGCGGAGCTGTTCTTCAGCGACGTGCGGCTGCCCGCCGAGCAGGTCATCGGCGAGGTCGACCGCGGGTTCATCTACATGATGGAGCGGCTGCCGCAGGAGCGCATCGGCGGTGCCATCTCGAACCTGGCGCACGCCGCGCAGATCCTGCTGGAGACCATCGAGTACACCAAGGAGCGCAAGGCGTTCGGCCAGTCCATCGGGTCGTTCCAGGCCAACAAGTTCCTGCTCGCCGAGCTGGTCACCAAGGTCGACGTCACGCAGGCTTTCCTCGACCAGTGCACGCTCGCCCACACCCGCGGCGAGCTGACCGCCGTGGACGCGGCGAAGGCGAAGTACTGGAGCGCGGACGTGCAGAACGAGGTGCTCGACGCCTGCGTGCAGCTGCACGGCGGCTACGGGTACATGACCGAGTACCGGGTCGCCCGCGCCTGGATGGACGCGCGGGTCACCAGGATCTGGGCAGGCTCCAACGAGATCATGAAGGAACTCATCGGCCGCGACCTCGGCCTGTGACCACCCACCCGGAAGGGCTTTGCTGACATGGGAATCCTCGACAAGTTCCGCCTCGACGGTCAGGTCGCCATCGTCACCGGCGCCTCCTCCGGTCTCGGTGTCGCGTTCGCCAAGGGCCTCGCCGAGGCGGGCGCGGACGTCGTGCTCGCCGCCCGCCGCGCGGACCGGCTCAAGGAGACCGCGCAGCTGGTCGAGGCCGCCGGTCGGCGCGCGCTGATCGTGCAGGCCGACGTGTCGCTGCCCGAGGACTGCCGTCGGGTCGCCGAGGAGGCCGCCGCGTTCGGGCCGGTGTCGATCCTGGTCAACAACGCCGGTGTCGGCACGGCCGTGCCCGCCTCGCGCGAGACGCCGGAGCAGTTCCGCGACGTCATCGACGTGAACCTCAACGGCGCGTACTGGATGGCGCAGGCCGCCGCGGCGGCGATGGCGAGCGGCGGTTCCATCATCAACATCTCCAGCGTGCTGGGCCTGATGTCCGGTGGCCTGCCGCAGGCCGCGTACTCGTCGTCGAAGGCCGCGCTGCTCGGCCTCACCAGGGACCTGGCCGCGCAGTGGAGCTCCCGCAAGGGGATCCGCGTCAACGCCATCGCGCCCGGCTACTTCGAGAGCGAGATGACCGACACGTACCCGGACGGCTACCTGGAGGCGCACCTGAAGAGGGCGCCCATGGGCCGTGTCGGCGACGCGGAGGAGCTGGCCGCGGCCGTGGTCTTCCTCGCGTCCAGCGCGGGCGGCTACGTCACCGGCGCCACCCTCGTCGTCGACGGCGGCCTGTCGATCGCGGGCTGAGAACGCTCCGGGAACCCCGTGTCCGGCGAAAGTCGGGCGCGGGGTTCCCGCATTCCTGCGACGATCCTCACGTGGAACTGGATCGGGTGCTGGTGGTGGACGTCGAGGCGACCTGCTGGGCGGGGCGACCGCCGGACGGCGAGACGTCGGAGATCATCGAGATCGGACTGTGCGAACTGGACGTCGAGTCCGGGCGGCGGATGGGCAAGCACAGCATCCTGGTGCGGCCGGAACGGTCGTCGGTCAGCGAGTTCTGCACGTCGCTGACGACGCTGACCCCCGAGCAGGTCGCGGGCGGGGTGACCTACGCGGAAGCGTGCCGCTTGCTGCGCAAGGACTTCCGCTCGCGCGACCGCGTGTGGGCGAGCTACGGCGACTACGACCGCAAGCAGTTCGAACGCCAAGGCGCCTACCCATTCGGCCCGCGCCACCTCAACGTCAAGACCTTGTTCGCCCTCACCAGGAACCTCCCCCGCGAAGTCGGCCTCGCCGAGGCGCTGCGCATCGCGGGTCTCCCGTTGGAGGGCACCCACCACCGCGGCGACGACGACGCCTGGAACATCGCCGCCCTGCTGGCCGGAATCCTGCTTTCCGCGCGCCGGTAGGTAGGCTTCGCCGGTGAGCAACGCCACCGTCCCCGAGCGCCTGATCAGCGCGGCCACCGAACTGTTCGCGGCCAAGGGCTTCGACCGGGTGGCCGTGCAGGAGGTCGTGGACCGCGCGGGCGTCACCAAGGGCGCCATGTACCACTACTTCGGCTCCAAGGACGACCTGCTGCACGAGATCTACGGCAGCGTCCTGCGCATGCAGACCGCCCGCCTGGAGGAGATCGCCGCGGGCCCGGAACCGATCACCCACCGCCTGCACGCCGCGGCCGCCGACGTCATCGTCACCAGCATCGACAACTTCGACCAGGCCAAGGTCTACTTCCGCTCCGCCGACCACCTCGCCGAGGACAAGCGCCTCGCGATGCGCGCCGAACGCCGGACCTACCACGAACGCTTCCGCGCCCTCGTCGAGGAAGGCCAAGCCGCGGGCGTGTTCCGCACCGACATCCCAGCGGACCTCACGGTGCACTACTACTTCGGCTCGGTGCACCACCTCGGCACCTGGTACAGCCCGGAGGGGCCGTTGGCGGCGAAGGACATCGGACGGCACTACGCCGATCTGCTGCTGGCTTCGTTGCGACTTTAGTCGCGGACATCCGCGCCGTTCCGGAGATCCCGCGCAGCCGCGTCGCGTGGCAGGATCCCGTGATGACGGTCTTCGTGAACGAGCTGGGGCCGCGCGACGCGCCCAGCGTCGTCCTGCTCCACGGTCTGAGCACCAGCGGATGGATGTGGCGCGAGCAGGCGGCCGCGCTGGTCGGGGACCTGCACGTGCTGATCCCGGACTTACCCGGACACGGCCTCAGCAACGACCACCCGTGGATCTCCCTGTCCGACACCGTCCGGGTCGTCGCGGACGTCATCGCCTCCCGCACGCCGTCGGGCCGTGCCCACGTCGTCGGGTTGTCGCTGGGCGGGTACGTCGCCGCCCTGCTGGCGGCGGACGCGCCGGAGGTGGTGGACAGCGCGATCGTCAGCGGGGTCAACGTCCTGCCGTTCCCGAACCCCGCGGTGATGCGACTGGCGGGCCGCGTGATGGGGCCGTTCGCGACATCGGGCCCCGTACTGCGGGCGAACGCCCGGACGCTCCGCGTGCGCGACGAGGACTTCCAGGCCTACCGGGCTTCCGCGAAGGCGATGGCCAAGGGCACGATCGGGCGCGTCACCGGCGACGTGATGGCCTTCCGCGTCCCGGCCGCCGCGGGCACGTCGCCGTGCCGGTTGCTCGCGGTGGCGGGCGGGGACGAGAACGAGCTGATCCTCCGGTCGCTGCCCCGGTTGGCCGCCGGGTTCGCCGCGGGCTCGGCGCGGATCGCGTCGGGCATGGGGCACGCGTGGAACGGCGAGGAGCCGGGGCTGTTCACCGCCATGATCCGCGCGCACGTCGCGGACTCGCCGCTCCCGGAGGGGTTGTCGGCCGTGGAGTGAGCACGTCCGTGACGCCGAACGCACCCCTGACACCGGAATTGTCGGACCCTCGAAGTAGCCTCGAATCCGGGGGCCCATCCCACACGCGCGCGGGCGGGGGTCCCCCGAATCCAAGGCTACCCAAGGGGTACGACAATTCCGGCCGACGGTCGGACGTGAAGATCGTTCAAGCCACGAACAGGACCACGGTCTCCGCGACGCAGCCGGGTTTGGGGTTGCCGTCGATTTCGACGGTGACCTTCACGACAGCCTGCTTGCCCGGTGGGAAGTCGACCACGTCGAGGATCTCGGCGCCGGCGCGGACGCGGGAGCCGACGACCACGGGGCTGGGGAAGCGGACCTTGTTGAGGCCGTAGTTGACGCCCATCTTGAGGCCTTCGATGGTGTAGATGTCCTTCACCAGCAACGGGATCAGCGACAGCGTCAGGTAGCCGTGGGCGACCGGGGCACCGAAGGGGCCCGCTTTGGCCTTCTCCAGGTCGATGTGGATCCACTGGTGGTCGCCGGTGGCGTCGGCGAACAGGTTGATCTCGTCCTGGGTGATCTCGTGCCAGTCGCCGTAGCCGAGGTGTTCGCCCTTGGCCTCGGAGTACTCGTCGAGCGAAGCGAAAACGCGCATCGGAAGCCCCCTCAGTCCTTCGGTCCGCCGGCGACGTAGATGACCTGACCGGAGACGAAGCCCGCGCCGTCGCTCACGAGGAACGAGACGGTGTGGGCGATGTCGTCGGGGGTGCCGACGCGGGCGACGGGGATCTGGGAGGCGGCGGCCTTCTTGAAGTCCTCGAAGTCCATCTTGACCCTGGCGGCCGTGGCGGCGGTCATCTCGGTGGCGATGAAGCCGGGGGCGATGGCGTTGACGGTGACACCGAACTTGCCGAGCTCGATGGCGAGGGTCTTGGTGAAGCCCTGCAGACCCGCCTTGGCGGTGGCGTAGTTGGCCTGGCCGCGGTTGCCGAGCGCGGAGGTGCTGGAGAGGTTGACGATGCGGCCCCAGCCCTGTTCGGTCTGGAACTTCTGGACCGCGCGGCTCATCAGGAAGGCGCCCCGGAGGTGCACGTTCATGACGGCGTCCCAGTCGTCGTCGGTCATCTTGAACAGCAGGTTGTCGCGCAGGATGCCCGCGTTGTTGACCAGCACCGTGGGGGCGCCGAGCTCGTCGGCGACCTTCTGCACGACCTCGGCGACCTGGGCCGAGTCGCTCACGTCGAGCGCGGCGGCCAGGGCGCGCCCGCCGGAGGCGTTGATCTTCTCGGCGGCGTCGGAACAGCCTTCCACGTCGAGGTCGAGCAGCGCGACGGCGAAGCCGTCCTGCGCCAGCCGCCACGCGGTGGCGGCACCGATGCCCCGTGCCGCGCCGGTCACGATCGCTACCCGCGAAGCGGTCTCTGCAGCCACTGGTTCCTCCTTGAACGTGAGCTAAGCAAGCGCTTAGAAAGTACTCCGCGCGGGCTGGCTAGCGCCAGCTTGACGGCCTAGCATGTCACCAGAACCATACCGACTGGTCGGAATGTAGTCACGAGGAGGCACGTGCCGGTGGAGGACCGCAGGTTCGAGGGCAAGGTCGCGCTGATCACCGGTGCGGCGAACGGAATCGGCGCGGGCGCGTCCCGCCGCCTCGCCGAGTCGGGGGCGCACGTCGTGGTCGCCGACATCGACGGCGACCGGGGCAAGGTGATCGCCGACGAGGTCGACGGCCTGTTCGTGCACTGCGACGTGCGCGACCCCGAGCACAGCAAGGCCGCCGTCGCGGCCGCCGTGGAGCGGTTCGGCAAGCTGGACCTGGTCGCGCTGAACGCGGGCATCTCCACCGGGTTCACCCTCGGCGAGGACTTCGACCCCGAGCGCTACCGCAGCGTCATGGGCATCAACCTCGACGGCGTCGTCTACGGCGTGCACGCCGCGCTGCCCGCGTTGCGGGAGACCGGCGGCCAGATCATCGCCACGGCGAGCATGGCGGGTATCACGCCGACGCCGATGGACCCGATCTACGGCGCCAACAAGACCGCCGTCGTGGGCCTCGTGCGCTCGCTCGCGCCGTCGTTGCAGAAGACGGGCGTGCGGGTCAACGCGCTGTGCCCGTCGTTCGCCGACACCGCGATCATCGGGCCCTTCCGCGCGCAGCTCGAGTCGACGAACATGCCGATCATGGAGGTCGCCGACGTCGTGAAGGCGTTCATGGCGATCGCCGAGTCCGACGGGACCGGCGAGTGCTGGTTCGTCGTGCCCGGCCGCGAGTCCCAGCCGTTCACCTTCCGCAACGCCCCCGGTCCGCGCACCGCGACCGGTGAGCGCATGTCCGTCGATCCCGGCGCCTTCGCGACCGGGCAGGAGGCCTGAAACCCATGCGTGCCATCCAGATCACCGCGTTCGGCGGGCCCGAGGTCCTCACCGAGGTCGAGCTGCCCGACCCCGTCGCCGGTCCGGGCGAGGTGCTGATCGACGTCAGCCGCGCCGGCCTCAACTACGCCGACACCCACCAGGCGGAGAACTCCTACCTGTCGTCGATGACGCTCCCGCTGGTGCCCGGCGGCGAGATCGCGGGCGTCACCGCGGACGGCAAGCGCGTGGTCGCGCTGACCAGTGGTGGCGGCGGTTACGCGCAGAAGGCCGTGGCCCCGGCCGCGACGACGTTCGAGGTGCCGGACGGCGTGGACGACCTGACCGCGCTGAGCCTCGTCGTGCAGGGCGCGACCGCGTGGCTGCTGCTGCGCAAGAGCGCGCACCTGGCCGAGGGCGAGAGCGTCGTCGTGCACGCCGCCGCAGGCGGGGTCGGCTCGATCGCCGTACAGCTGGCGAAGCTGTGGGGCGCGGGACGGGTCATCGCGACGGCCAGCACCGAGGACAAGCGCAAGCTGGCGCTGGACCTCGGTGCCGACGTGGCGATCTCCTCGACCGAGGAGGACATGACGGAAGCCTTGCGGGAAGCCAACAACGGCCGCCGCGTGGACGTCGTGCTCGACATGACCGGCGGCGCCGTCACCGACCAGAGCGTCGCCGCGCTGGCCGCGTTCGGCAGGCTCGTCTTCTACGGCATGGCCAGCCGCGAACGGCCGAAGCCGGTGCAGCCGGTGAACCTGCTCGTGCACTCCACGGCCGTCATCGGCATGTGGCTGCCGCACGCGTTCCGGCTGCCGGGCCGCGTCGTGCACACGGCGATGGACGAGATGTTCCAGCTCGTGCTGGACGGCAAGCTGCGCGCCGTGCCAGGCGGGGAGTACGGGATGTCCGACGTCCGCCAGGCGCACGAGGACCTGCGGGCCCGGCGCACGAGCGGCAAGCTGCTGCTGGACCCGAACCGGTAGTCCCCCGTCCACGCGGAAGGGCCCCTCTCCCGAGCGGGAGAGGGGCCCTTCGTGCGAAAGATCAGTCGCTCAGCTCGGCCAGGGCCTGCTTGACCTTGGCGAGCTCGGCCTCGAGCTCCTCCATGCGGGTGCGGTGCTGGTCTCGCGCCGCCTCCAGCACGGTCTCGATGCCGCTGAAGATGTCCTCGTGCAGCTCCTTGGCCGCCTTGGACACCGCGATGGCGGGGATGGAGAGACCCTGCACGACACGGGTGGTCCCGTGCAGCAGGTCGGCCTGCCAGTCGCCGTCCATGGTGCCGGTGACCGTGAGCGTGAGCTCCACGGTCCGCGTCTTCTTGGCCGTGCTCTTGGCCCGCTTGACCGGCTTGGCCGGGGGGTCCTCCTGCACCGGCGCGTCGGTGGGCTTGTCCGCCTGCTTGTCGGCGGAAGTGTCGGCGGGGGTGTCTGCCGGCTTGTCGGCGGGCTTCGGGGACAGCGGGTTCGCGGAGGCCTCGGGGGCCGCCGGAATCGTGGCTTCCACCGCGTCTACCTGGTCATCCTGCTCCGTGAGCGTGTTGGCCACGTTCTGGTTTCCTCTCTGGCAATACCGGGTCGACCCGGCCATATCATAGAACACGTGTTCGATGCCGAAACGTCAGGCTCGAGCGGCGCGGACGTCAGCACCGGCGTCGTGCGGGACATCCTTGCACTGCGGGTGGGTGGAGCGGGCGGGGGTTGAGGGAAAGAGGGAAGCCCAGCCCCCGGCGCGCGATTGTCTCAATGCCCCACCCCTGTTTGTCAAGACGGTGAAGCTGTCTTGACAAACAGGGGTGGGGCAGGAGGGCGCTGTTTATCGGGGGCGGGAGGGGATCTGGCTTCGCCAGCAAGGCATCGGGCTCCGCCCGACAAGGCATCGGCTGCGCCGACAGGGCATCCTCGCTGCGCGTCGGACTCAAGCGGGCGGGCGCTCCGCGCCGGATGCGAGGTGGCGGCTGCGCCCTGTCCGGGATCCTCGGCTTCGCCGTCGGACGGGGCATCCTCGCTGCGCGTCGGACAAGGCATCCGAGCTTCGCCGGACAAGGCGGGCGGGCGCTCCGCGCCGGGTGGGGGTGGCGGCTACGCCGGGGGTTGAATGGCCGAGCGCCTGTCGACTGGGTCGGCAGGCGCTCGGTGGGGGTGGAGCTAGTGGGCTTGTTTGCCGTAGATGCCTGCGGCGAGGGTGACGCCTACCGCGGCCAGGGCGATCTGGACGAGGAGTTCGATCCAGTCGATGCCGGGGGTGTCCACGACGCCGAAGATGCGTGCGACGAACGTGCCCAGGAACGCCGCGACGATGCCGACCACGATGGTCAGCCAGATGGGAATGCCCTGCTTGCCGGGAGCGACCAGCTTGCCCAGCACGCCGAGGACCAAACCGATGACCAGGGCGCCGATGACGCTGCCGATGCTCATGCTGCCTCCTGCGGGTCAGTCAACCCCTCGAAGAGGACCCGATCGGGTCGGGGCCTCGGTGAGCATCATTCCACCGGAGGAGCGGGGTGCAGCGCGGCAAGCGGGGCATTCGCCCGCTTCAGTGACCGAAGACGCCGCGGCGGCCCGCGGTCTGGTCCATCCACTGGTGGAGGATGCCCGCCCAGTCGGCGCCCATGGCCTCGTGGTGGCCCATGTGGAAGTGGCCGAAGCTGTCGCCGCCGGAGCGGAACATGCCGCCGCGGCGGTCGGCCTCGAGGATGACCCAGAGGCTGTGCGGGTCGGCGACGAAGGTGAGCTCGACCTGGCTGATCTTGCTGATGAACTGGTGCGGCGGGTGGAACTCGATCTCCTGGTAGAAGCCGAGCTGCTGCGGGACGCCGTGCAGCCTGCCGCCCTCGTTGTCGGCGCGGGTGAAGCGGAAACCGAGCTGCATGAAGGCGTTGAGGACGCGCTCCTGCGAGGGGAGCGGGTGGATCGCGACCGGGTCGAGGTCGCCGGGGTCGATGGCGCCGCGGACGGCGAGCTCGGTGCGCAGGCCGAGGGTCATGCCGTGCAGCTGCTGGCCCGCGACGACGTTGATCGGGGACTCCATCGGCACCTGGTACTGGAACGGGATGGAGAGCTGCTGGCCGGGGGCGACGGCGACGCGCTGGGCGACGTAGGCGTGGCCGTAGTCGACGTTGCGGACGGTCTCGCTGTCGCTGCCCTCGAACTCGACCCTGGTGACCAGCGAGAGCGCGACGTGGTCGATGTCGACGGGGTGGTCGCCGCCGGCGATGCGCACCTCCCCGGTCAGCAGCTCACCGGGACGCGCGTTCGGGTTGGTGAGCACGGTGTCCACCGTGGGCCCGCCGACACCGAACGCGCGCAACATCCTCTTGAACACCACTGGGGGACCTCCTGGGGGCGGCTGACGGCTTGGGTGAAGTGTCCCATTGACGCCTGACAGGGGGTTTCGGTTCCGTGTAGACGTGGTACCGCTTCCGCTGCGACCATGGCGGCCGGAACATACTAAGCGGTCGCTCAGGAGGTCGTGTGTCCACTTTGCTGGTCGCGAACAGGGGCGAGGTCGCGGTCCGGGTGCTGCGGACCGCGGCCGACCTGGGTCTGCGCACGGTCGCCGTGCACTCGACCGACGACGCGGACGCGCTGCACGTCCGGCTCGCCGACGTGGCGGTCCGGCTGGACGGCGAGGGGCCCGCGCCCTACCTCGACCCCGACCAGTTGGTGAAGGCCGCGCTGGAACACGGCTGCGACCTCGTGCACCCCGGTTACGGCTTCCTGTCCGAGAACGCCGACTTCGCCAGGGCGTGCGCGGAGGCGGGGCTGGTGTTCGTGGGGCCCAGCCCCGAGGTGTTGGCGCTGCTGGGTGACAAGAGCCGGGCGCGGGCGTTGGCCGCGAGCCTGGACATCCCGGTCCTGGAGGGCACCGGGCCGGTCGACCTGGCCGCCGCACGGGAGTTCTTCACCGGGCCGGTGATGGTGAAGGCGGTCGCGGGCGGTGGGGGCAAGGGCATGCGCGAGGTGCACCGCGCGGAGGACCTGCCCGCGGCGTTCGAACGGTGCCGCGCCGAGGCGCTGGCGGCGTTCGGCGACGGCGAGGTCTACCTGGAGCGGCTGCTGACCCGCGCCCGGCACGTCGAGGTGCAGCTGGTCGGCACAACCGTGCTCGGCGACCGCGACTGCTCCCTCCAAAGTGGACACCAGAAGGTCGTGGAGATCGCCCCGGCGCCGCGGTTGGCGGCCGGGGTGCGCGCGGGTCTGCACGACGCGGCGGCGCGGATCGCGGAGGCGGTCGACTACACGGGCGTGGGCACGGTCGAGTTCCTGGTCTCCCCCGACGGCGGGTTCGTGTTCCTGGAGGCCAACCCCCGGCTCCAGGTCGAGCACACGGTCACCGAGGAGGTGACGGGCGTCGACCTGGTCCGCGCGCAGCTCGTGCTGGCCGCGGGCGGGACGCCCGACCTCACCCGCCACGACCGCGGCTGCGCGGTCCAGCTGCGGATCACCCTGGGCTCGGCGGGCACGGTCGCGGTGTTCCAGCCCGCGACCGGCCCCGGCGTGCGGGTCGACACCCACGCCTACGGCGGGTACCGGGCGGGCGACCGGTTCGACGCGCTGCTGGCGAAGCTGGTCGTGCACGCCGACGACCTGGACACCGCGCTGCGCAAGGCCCGCCGCGCGCTGGCGGAGTTCCGCGTGGACGGTGTGCCGACGAACCTGCCGTTCCTGCACGACCTGCTGGAGCGAGACCTCACCGACGCGCACACCGGGTTCCTCGACGAGCTGCCCGCGCCGCCGACCGGGGACGGCCCGCGCTCCCCCGTGCACGGCACGGTCGTCGCGGTCGAGCCCGGCGCGGTCGTGGTCGAGGCGATGAAGATGCAGCACGTGGTCCCCGTGGGCGACGGCCGGGTCCTCGTGGCGGTCGGCGACACGGTGACCGAGGGCGCGCCGCTGGCCGAGTCCGGCACGGCCGACGCGGTCGCCGAGGTCGAGCAGGCCGACCTCGACGCGATCCGCCCGGACCTCGCGGAAGTGCTGGCGCGCCACGACTTCCGCCGTCCGGACGCCGAGGCGAAGCGGCACGCGGCCGGTCGCCGGACGGCCCGCGAGAACGTCGCGGACCTGTGCGACCCGGACGGTTTCGTGGAGTACGGCGGGCTGGCCATCGCGGCGCAGCGGCAGCGGCGGTCGGTGGCCGAACTGGTCGAACGCACCCCGGCGGACGGCCTGGTCGCCGGGATCGGCACGGTCGACGGCCGCCGCGCGGTCGTGATGTCCTACGACTACGCGGTGCTGGCGGGCACCCAGGGCGTGCGCAACCACGCGAAGCTGGACCGGATGCTCGCGCTGGCCGAGCAGCGGCGGCTGCCGGTGGTGCTGTTCGCGGAGGGCGGCGGAGGGCGGCCCGGCGACACCGACCACGGCATGGTCAGCGGGCTGGACACCGGGTCGTTCCACGCCATGGCGAAGCTGAGCGGCCTGGTGCCGCTGGTGGGCGTGGTGTCCGGGCGGTGCTTCGCGGGCAACGCGGTGCTGCTCGGCACCTGCGACGTGATCATCGCGACCGCGGACGCGAACATCGGCATGGGCGGCCCGGCGATGGTCGAGGGCGGCGGGCTGGGCGTGTTCCGGCCGGAGGAGATCGGGCCGATGGACGTCCAGGTCCCCAACGGGGTCGTGGACGTCGCCGTGGCCGACGAGGCGGAGGCCGTCGCGGTGGCGCGCAGGTACCTCTCCTACTTCGGCGGCCCCAAGGCCGACTGGACGGCTCCGGACCAGCGGCTGCTGCGGCACGCCGTGCCGGAGAACCGGTTGCGCGCCTACGACGTGCGGACCGTGGTGGAGACCATCGCCGACACCGGCGAGGTGCTGGAGCTGCGCCGGGCGTTCGGCCGCGGCATCGTCACGGCGCTGGTGCGGGTGGAGGGCAGGCCGTTCGGGCTGATCGCCAACGACCCCGCGCACCTGGGCGGCGCGATCGACGCGGACGCGGCGGACAAGGCGGCGCGGTTCCTGCGGCTGTGCGACGCGTTCGACCTGCCGGTGCTGTCCCTGTGCGACACACCGGGGTTCATGGTCGGCCCGGACGCCGAGCGCACGGCCACCGTGCGGCACCTGACCAGGATGATGGTCGCCGCGGCGGACCTGGACGTGCCGTTCGGCCTCGTCGTGCTGCGCAAGGCCTACGGGCTGGGCGCGCAGGCGATGGCGGGCGGCAGCCTTGCCGTGCCGGGGTTTGCGGTGTCCTGGCCCAGCGGCGAGTTCGGCCCGATGGGGCTGGAAGGGGCCGTGCGGCTGGGTTTCCGGCGCGAGCTGGAGGCGATCGACGACCCGGCGGAGCGGCAGGCTGCGTTCGACCGGATGGTCGCGGCGTCCTACGAGCACGGCAAGGCGCTCAACCTGGCGGCGGCGTTCGAGATCGACGACGTCATCGACCCGGCCGACACCCGGCGGTGGATCAGCTCGTCGCTGACCGCGGACCGGGGCGAGCAGCGCCGCGAGCGGAGGCGGAAGGTCGTGGACACCTGGTGAGCGTGGGCTGATCGGGTGCGCACCCCCGCCCCGATCGGGGGTGCCCACGGCCTCCGTTCACCTTCTTCGCCCGGAGTATTCGCTGGTCACGGGCGCGCGAACGGCGTCGGGAGCGGCAACTGTGAAGGTCCGCTCCCCCACCACACGGGGAACGCAACCGCCGTGCCGTACGTTTCGGCACCGTGACCACACTCATGGCACGGCTGAAGCAGCGGATGCGTCGGTTCGCACAACGCCCCGGCTCGGCCGACCTCACGCCCTACCGGACCCTGCTGACCGCCGTGAACACCCACGAGGAGCGCATCGGCGCGCTCACCGACTCCGAGCTCACCGAGGCGGCCAAGGAGCTGCGCGAACGGTCGACGTTCGGCAAGGACGAGCTGGTCGAGGTGTGCGCCCTCGCGCGGGAGGCCGCCGACCGCGCGCTGGGGCTGCGGCCGTTCGACGTGCAGATCCTCGGCGCCCTTGGGCTCCTGGAGGGTCACGTCGTCGAGATGGCCACCGGTGAGGGCAAGACGCTGTCCGGCGCGATCGCGGCGGCCGGGTTCGCCCTGCGCGGCGACCAGGTGCACGTGGCGTCGGTCAACGACTACCTCGCCCAGCGCGACGCCGAGTGGATGGGTCCGCTGTACAAGCTGCTCGGCGTGTCCGTGGGGTGGCTGAACCAGAGCTCCAAGCCGGACGAGCGCCGCGCGGCCTACGAGGCCGAGGTCACCTACGCCGCGGTCAGCGAGATCGGCTTCGACGTCCTGCGCGACCGGTTGGCCACCGACGAGGCCGACCGGATCGTGCCCGAGCCGCGCGTGGTGCTGGTCGACGAGGCGGACTCCGTGCTCGTGGACGAGGCCCGCGTGCCGCTGGTGCTGGCCGGGTCGACCGCGAACGAGGCCGCCGACCCCGTCATCGCCGACCTGGTCCGCAGGCTCCGCCTCGACCTGCACTACGAGGTCGACGACGAGGAGCGCAACGTCTACCTGACGGGTGCGGGCTCCGAGGCCGTGGAGCGGGCGCTCGGTGGCATCGACCTGTACTCCGACGAGCACGTCCAGACCACGCTGAGCAAGGTCAACGTGGCCCTGCACGCGCACGTCCTGCTGCACCGCGACATCGACTACATCGTGCGCGACGGCAAGGTGCACCTGATCAACGACACCCGCGGCCGGATCGCCCGGCTCCAGCGCTGGCCCGACGGCCTGCAGGCGGCCGTGGAGGCCAAGGAGTCGGTGGCGGCGACCGACAGCGGCGAGGTGCTGGACTCGATCACCGTGCAGGCGCTGCTCAACCGCTACCCCACCGTGTGCGGCATGACCGGTACGGCGGTCGCCGTCGCCGAGCAGCTGCGCACGTTCTACAACCTCGAGGTGCTGGTCATCCCCTCGAACCAGGAGTGCATCCGGGAGGACGAGGCGCCGCGGCTGTACACGACGCTGGAGCTCAAGGAAGCCGCGCTGGTCAAGGAGATCGCCTCGGTCCACGAGACCGGGCGGCCGATCCTGGTGGGCACGCTGGACGTGGCCGAGTCCGAGCGGCTCTCGACGAAGCTGCGCGCGGCGGGCCTGGAACCGGTGGTGCTGAACGCGAAGAACGACGCCGAGGAGGCGACGATCATCGCGGACGCCGGGTCGTTCGAGCGGATCACCGTGTCGACGCAGATGGCCGGGCGGGGGACGGACATCCGGCTGGGCGGGCACGACGGCGAGGACCACGACCGGATCGTGGAGCTCGGCGGGCTGTACGTGGTCGGGTCCGGACGGCACACCTCCAGCCGGTTGGACGACCAGCTGCGCGGACGCGCCGGACGGCAGGGCGACCCCGGCGGGTCGGTGTTCTTCGGGTCGTTGCAGGACGAGCTGGTGACGCAGTTCGCGCCGGACCACGACTCGCCCGTCGAGGTGGACGACGACGGGCTGATCACGGACGCGGGGACGCTGCACACGGTGGAGCACGCGCAGCGGGTGGCCGAGGGCGTGCACCTGGAGATCCACCGGAACACGTGGCGGTACAACAAGCTGGTCGAACACCAGCGCGAACTGCTGATGTCGCACCGGGACAAGGTGCTGACGTCCGACGCCGCCTGGGAAGAGCTGTCCACGCGGTCGCCGGAGAGGGCGGCGGAGCTGAAGGAAGCCGTGTCGGACGAGGAAGTGCTCGTCTCGGCGGCGCGCCTGATCACGCTGTACCACCTGGACCAGCGGTGGAGCGAACACCTGACGTTCCTGACCGACCTGCGCGAGGGGATCCACCTGCGGGCACTGGCCCGGCAGAACCCGCTGGACGAGTTCCACCGGGAAGCGATCCCGGCGTTCAACCGGATCGTGCCGGACTCGTGGGAAGCGGCCGAGGAGACGCTGGCGGAGGCGAAGGTCGGGGAGGACGGGGTGGAGCTGGTTAAGGCGGGGGTGAAGAGGCCGAACACGACCTGGACGTACCTCGTGCACGACAACCCGTTCTCGTCGGGGTTGGAGGAGACGTTCAAGGGGTTGGTGAAGATGGTGAAGCGGCGGTAGGGGTTGGAGGTCTTGGGGGAAGCCCGGCCCCCGGTGCGCGATTGTCTCAATGCTTCACCCTTGTTTGTCAAGACGATAAAGCCATCTTGACAAACAAGGGTGAAGCAGGAGGGCGCTGTTTATCGGGGGCGGGAGGGGATCTGGCTTCGCCAGCATCAGGCTGCGCCTGACAGGGCATCCTCGGCTTCGCCGTCGGACAGGGCATCCTTGCTGCGCTGCGGACAAGGCCCCAGGCGCTCCGCGCCGGATGCGCGTTGGCGGGCTGCGCCCCGTCGGGGTGGTCCTCGCTGCGCGTGGACACGGCATCGGTTGGCGCCGACGGGCCCTAGGCGCTTCGCGCCGGATGCGAGTGGCGGTGCGCCCGGCGGGTCATCCTCGCTGCGCGTCGGACCGAGCGGGCGGGTGTGTTGTTCTGTGGTCTTCGCTGTGCGTTGGACCGAAGGCTTGGGGGTGGCGACCCCGGCGGGGGTTGCCCGCCGGGTGTCGTGCTGTTGTTCGGCACGGCCGATGCCCCGGACCGGTTGGTTGCCGGGGCATCGGTGTGCTTACTACTGGGTCCGGACAGCGAGGACGACCCTGTGGTCGTCCGCGGGCTCGGCCTGTCGGGGCATCATGGACTTCGAGGTCACCGTGAGGTGCGACTCGGTGAGTGCGCGGATCTCCGCCAAGAGCG
This sequence comes from Umezawaea tangerina, assembly GCF_003002815.1. GTDB lineage: Bacteria > Actinomycetota > Actinomycetes > Mycobacteriales > Pseudonocardiaceae > Umezawaea > Umezawaea tangerina. The sequence goes on from NZ_PVTF01000023.1 coordinate 27,080, forward strand.
CCAAGTGCTCCTGGGAGGGGGGTGGACCCACGAAGTTGGAGTGGTCGTGGGCCGTCCGTTCAGCACGCCGGGCCAGGTGCTGAATCCGCCGAATGAGTACCAGGTCTTCGTCCGAGACCTGCGAGCGCCGTTGCTCCATCACCACAGCAGCGTTCACCCCCGGCGGTGGGATGGTCCATCCCCTAGAGGAGCGAACCTCGGACCGTCACATCAGTACCCGTTCGACCCACGCGTGGAACTGCCCGATGTGGTGTTCCGACGGTACGAGCACACCTCCGTTGGCATACGCGCGTGACGACATACCCGGTTGGCAGCGTTCGCAGGCGTCGAAGTCCTGTTCGTTCACCCGGTGGAACAACTCGACCGACCGCGAGACGTCACGCCCCCCGGACACGACCTGTTCGGCGTACAGCCAATCGCACTCCACGATCGTGAGATCCGGCGCCATCGGGTACATGCGGTGGATGATCACGTGATCGGGGACGAGGTTGATGAAGACCTGCGGGCGGATGGTGATGGCGTAGTAGCGGCGGTCCTGGTCGTCGCTGACGCCGTCCAGCTTCTCGAAGCCCTCACTGCCGTCCACGGTGAAACCGCTGATCCCCGAGCCGAACTCGGCGCCATGTCCGACGTAGTACTGAGCCGCGTACCCATCGGCGAACTCGGGCAGCACCTCGGTCAGTTCGGGGTGGATCGTCGCGCAGTGGTAGCACTCCATGAAGTTCTCGATGATGAGCTTCCAATTCGCCTTCACCTCGTACCTGATCCGCCTGCCGACCCTCAGTTCGTCGATCTCGTACCCGTCGATGGCGTCCAGAGCGCCGAGACGTTCGGTCACGGCGCTCTGGACGGTGTCGGCGAAGGAGGCTGGCTCCTCCGCCAGGCTGATCCACGCGTAGCCGAGCCACTCGCGCAGGTGCACCCCGGTCAGGCCGTACTCGACGCGGTCGACGTCCGGCATGGAGGTGAGGTTGGGCGCGGCGATCAGCTTGCCGTCCAGACCGTAGGTCCAGGCGTGGTAGGGGCACTGGAAGGCGCGCTTCACCGAGCCGGTCTCGGTGGTGCACAGCCGGGCGCCGCGGTGGCGGCAGACGTTGAGGAACGCGCGCAGCCCGCCGTCGCGCCCACGGGAGATCAGCACGCTCTCGCGGCCGATCGTGACGGTGCGGAAGTCGCCGGGGTTCGGCAGGTCGGAGCCGCGCACCGCGCAGAACCACATCTGCTCGAAGATCTTCTCCTGCTCGGCGGCGAACACCCCGGGGTCGGTGTAGAACCTCCCGCCGAGGGTGCGGATCAGGCTGCTCGGCTGCTCGGTCGCGGTCATCTGGTGGCCACCCTCTCCTCGGAACCGGCCAGCCGCGCCGGGTCGAACAACGCGATGGGGTGCCGGGTGGCGCCGTCGGCCACCAGGTCGGCCAGGATCTCGCCGACCACCGGCACGAACTTGAAGCCGTGCCCGGAGAAGCCGCACGCGACGACCACGGCCTCGTGGTCGGGGTGGCGGGCGATGACGAAGTGCTCGTCGGCGGTGTTGGTGTACATGCAGGTCGCCGCGCGCAGGAAGTCACCGGGCAGGGTGGGCATGGCGGCGCCGACGAAGTCGGCCATCGCGGCCACCTCGTGGGGGTGCACGGTGCGGTCGATCGTCTCGGGGGTGCAGGTGAGGCCACCGCGGAAGAACGCGACCTTCACACCGCCGTCGAGCCCGTTGTGCGCGGGGAAGCCATAGAACTGGCGGCCCTCCGGGTTCTCCCAGATGTAGACGGGGTGCCGGTCGGACAGGAACGGGGTCGCGCCCCCCGCCGGTTCGAACCAGTACTGGACCTGCCGCTCGACGGTGAAAGGGATGCCGAGGTCGGCGAGCAGGCCGGGTGCCCAGGCACCGGGGCAGATCACCAGCTGGTCGGCGCGGTAGGTGCCCTGGGCGGTGGTGACCTCGACGCCGCCGTCGGCGGTCCAGGACAGGACCTCCTCCTCGAAGCGCAGCTCGGCACCGGCCCTGGCCGCCAGGTCGAGGTGCGCGCCGACGCTGGCCTCCGGGACCACCAGGCCGGCGCCCGCCTCGTAGAGGGCGATGTCCTCTTCGGACGGTCGCATGGTCGGGAAGCGGTGGCGGATCTCCCGCGCGTCCAGCAGCTCGTGCGGCAGGTCCCACTCCTGCGCGGACAGCAGGCTGCCCGCCACGGTCCGGGACTCCGGCCTGCCGACCATGACGCCGCCCACCCGGTGGAAGATCCGCCGTCCGGAGTCGGCCTCGATCTGGTCCCACATCTCGTGCGCGCGCAGCAGCAGCGGCACGTAGTCGGGGTCCTCGAAGTAGGCCTGCCGGGTGATCCGGGAACCACCGTGGCTGGACCCCTGCGTGTGCACGGGCTTGAACTTCTCCAGCCCCAGCACGCGCTGCCCGCGTTCGGCCAGCCGGTACGCCGCGGCGCTGCCCATCCCGCCGAGGCCGATCACGATGACGTCATGGGTGTTGGGCACGGCGTCAGCTCCTCAGCCGGGTCATCTTCGGGTCGAACAGGGGCTCCTCGGCGACGACGGCCGCGACGCGCTCGCCGAAGTACTCGACCTCCACCGCCCGACCGGGTTCGGCCAGCTCGGCGGGCAGCCACGCGTAGGCGATGTTGACGCCGGTCGTGTACCCGTAGGCCGCGCTGGTCACGTAGCCGACCGGGGCGCCGTCGACGTGCACGGGCTCGTTGCCGAGCACCACGGCGTGCGGGTCGGTGATGGTCAGGCAGGCCAGTTTCCGCGTCCGGGTCCGCGCGGCCAGCGCGTCGCGCCCGACGAAGTAGCCCTTGTCCATCCGCACCGCGAACCCGACACCGGCCTCGTGCGGGTCGTGCTCGGTGGTCATGTCGGTGCCCCAGGACCGGTAGCCCTTCTCCAGCCGCAGGCTGTTGAACGCCCCGCGACCGGCCGCGATGACGCCGTGCGACTGGCCGGCCTCCCAGAGCGTGTCCCACAGCTCGCGGCCGAGGTCCGCGGTCGTGTACAGCTCCCAGCCGAGCTCGCCGACGTAGGACAGCCGCAGCGCGGTGACCGGGACGTGGCCGACGTAGGCCCGCTGCGCCTTGAAGTAGCCGAGCCTCGTGTCCACTGTGGAGATCGGCTCTACCAACTCGCGCGCGAGCGGTCCCCACAGGCCGATGCAGCACGTGCCCGAAGTGATGTCGCGGACCTGGACGCTGCCGTCACCGGGCAGGTGCCTGCCCAGCCAGTCGAGGTCGAGGTTGCCGTTCGCGCCGACCTGGAACCGGTTGTCCGCCAGCCGCGCCACGGTGAGGTCGCTGCGCACGCCGCCGTCCTCGCCGAGCAGCAGCGTGTAGGTGACCGCGCCGGGCTTGCGGGCCAGGTTGTTCGTGGTCATGGTCTGCAGGAAGTCCAGCGCGCCGGGGCCGGTGACCTCCAGCCGCTTCAACGGGGTCATGTCGAACAGCGCCACCCGGCTGCGGGTCACCAGCGCCTCGGCACCGGCGATCGGCGACCAGAAGCGCGACGCCCACTCGTTGCGGGCGGGGACCTCGGCGACCTCGGACAGGTCGGCGTTGGCCTCGTACCAGTGCGGCCGCTCCCAGCCCGCACCTTCGAGGAACACCGCGCCCAGCGCTTGCTGGCGTTCGTAGAACGGGCTGGTGCGCAGCGGCCGCGGGCTCTCCATGGGCTGCAACGGGTGCAGGATGTCGTAGACCTCGACGAAGTTCCGGCAGCTGCGCTCGCGGATGTAACCGGGCGAGAGCTGCACGTCCTCGAACCGGTTCAGGTCCGCCGAGTGCAGGTCCTGCTCGGGCTGGCCGTCGACCAGCCACTGCGCCACGGCCCGCGCGACCCCCGCGGAGTGCGTGATCCACACGGCCTCCGCGACCCAGAACCCGTCCAGGTCGGGGTGCTCGCCGAGCAGCGGCATCCCGTCGGTCGTGAACGAGAACAGCCCGTTGATGCCGTCGTCCACCTTGGACTCGGCGAGCACGGGCAGCAGGTCCACCGCCGCGGCCCACGAGTCGTCGAAGTCCTCGGGAGTGAACAGCCGCTCGGAGGGCATCGACTTGGTGAACCGCGGGTCGCCGATCTCGCGGGGATCGATCGGCATCGGGTCGTGCCCGTAGGCGCCGATGCCGAGCCGGTCGCCGTGCCCGCGGAAGTAGAGGTCCGCGTCCTGGTGCCGCAGGATCGGGCCGCCGACCCGACCCGACGCCAGCGCGGTGGTCTTCGCGTACTGGTGGGCCATCGGCACCAGCGGCACGGTGAGGTCGACCATCTCGCCGAGCAGCGGCCCCCACATCCCGGCGCAGGACACCACGACGTCGGCCTTGAAGGTGCCGCCGCGGGTGGTCACGCCGGTGACCCGGCCCGCGGAGCGCTCGACCGCGGTCACCTGCTGGTCCGGCACGAACGTCGCCCCGCGCGCGATGGCCCGTTCCGCCTGCGCCCGCGCGGCGGCCACGGGCTTCGCGAGCCCGTCGGTGGGGATGTGGAACCCGCCCAGCACCTTGTCCGCGGCGATCAGCGGGTGCAGCGCGACGCACTCCTCGGGCGAGACCAGCGACGTCTCCACGCCCCACGCGGTCGCCCAGCCGTGCCGCCGCTTCAGCTCGGTCAGCCGTTCCGGCGTGGTCGCGACCTCCAGGCCGCCGACGGCGTCGAAGCAGCCCAGCTCGCCGTACTTGCGCGCGGTGTAGCTCGCGAACTCGGTCATGGTCTTGTTGCCGGTGGTCTGGAAGACCAGCCCCGGCGCGTGCGAGCTGGACCCGCCGGTGGCGAACAGCGGTCCCTGCTCCAGGACCGTGACGTCGGTCCAGCCCCGCTCGGTCAGCTCGTCGGCCAGCGCGCACCCCACGATGCCCGCGCCGACGATGACCACCCGTGGTCGACCCGCCATCCGTACCCTCCCACCGGAGTTGCGAAAGGCGCTTGGTGTTCCGCCCTCTGCAACAAGCTGCGCTCAGCGCTCCCCGATGTCAATCCCTCCATCCGAGTAGTAGCACGCCGGAAACGCGGCGTTCGGCCGCTACTCGCAGGTAATGGGACAGAACGACAACAACCCCGTCCCACCAGGTGAAACGGGGTCCAAGATCGTCGGGGCTAGTCGGCGAAGTAGCCCAGCTGCGCGGACAGCTCGGAGGCCGCCTCGGTCATCGGGGGCACGATCTGGCGCACCCGCTGCCGGGACAGCCGGTAGGAGGGCCCGGACGCGCTCATGGCGGCGATCACCTCGCCGCGCTGCCCCCGGATCGGCACGGCGACCGCGTGCAGGCCGAGCTCCAGCTCCTCGTAGCAGGCCGCGTACCCCTCGACGGCGATGCGGTCCAGCTCCACCGACAGCTCGTCCGGCTCGACGACCGTGCGCGGCGTGTACCGGTCCAGCGGCAGGCCCAGCAACCGCTTGCGCTCCTCCGGGACCATGAACGCGAACAGCACCTTGCCGCTCGAGGTCGCGTGCAGCGGCGTGCGCTGCCCGATCCAGTTCTGCGCGCTGATCGCCGCCGACCCCCTGGCCTGCGTGATGTTGATGGCGACCCCCTGGTCGGCCACCGCGATGTTCACCGTCTCGCCAAACTCGTCGGCCAACGACTGGCACGTCGGCTGCCCCAGCTTGGCCAGGTCCATGCGGCCGGTCGCCGCACCGGCCAGCCGGACGACCCCGAAGCCGATCGCGTACTTGCCCCGGTCGCCCAGCTGCTCCACGAGCCCGCGGGACTCCAGCACGCTCACCAGCCTGGACGCGGTGGACTTGTGCACACCCAGCTCACCAGCGATTTCGGTGATGCCCGCCTCGCCGTGCGCCAGCATCTCCAGCACGCTGATGGCGCGGTCCACGGACTGGACCTGCGCCACCGTTCCCCGATCTGCGTCCGAGTTGCTCATGGCGCAACAGTAACCACCGGGTAAACCACGTCTGCTCCAACCAGGCGAACCCCTTGACGGCGGCCCCCGCCAGCCTCACATTGTTGCGTTATCCAGGTCGTGTTCTGCATCGCGCAACGGAGGCGCCCCATGATCCGCGTCTGCACCGTCCTCGACCTCCCCCCTGGCGAGGCGGTCCGCGTCGTGGCGCACGTGCCCATCGCGGTGTTCAACGCCGACGGCGAGCTGTACGCGGTCGACGACACCTGCACCCACCAGGACGCCTCGCTCGCCGACGGCTGGCTGGAGGGCTGCTGGGTCGAGTGCCCGTTGCACGCGTCGTCGTTCGACCTGCGGACCGGGCTGCCCAACGGGCTGCCCGCCAAGAGACCCGTCCGCACCTACCCGGTCGTCGTGCGCGACGACGTGGTCTACGTGGACACCGCCGTGCAGGACGTGGCGTGAGGACCATCGCGGTCATCGGCGCCTCGCTCGCCGGACTGCGCTCCGCGGAGGCGTTGCGCGCACAGGGTTTCGACGGCAGGTTGGTCGTGGTCGGCGACGAGCCCCACGAGCCCTACGACCGGCCCCCGCTCTCGAAGGGCTTCCTGCTCGGCACCACCGACCGCGAGTCGCTCGCGCTGGCCGACGCCGACGGGCTCGCCGCGCTGGACGCGGAGTGGCGGCTGGGCGTGCGGGCCGAACGGCTCGACACGAGCACCCGCGAGGTCCACCTGTCCGACGGCGCGACCGTGGTCGCGGACGGCGTGGTGATCGCGACCGGCGGCGCGCCGCGGACGCTGCCCGGCACCCGCGCGCTGCGCACGCTGGACGACGCGGTGGAGCTGCGGGCCGCGCTCACCGGTGGGGCGGAACGGCTCGTGGTGGTCGGCGCGGGCTTCATCGGCGCCGAGGTCGCCTCGACCGCGCGCCTGCTCGGCCTGGACGTGACGGTGGTGGAGGTGCTGCCGATCCCGCTCGGCCGGATCCTCGGACCCGAGATCGGCGCGGTGTGCGGCGAGCTGCACCTCGACCACGGCGTGCGGCTGCGCTGCGGTGTGGGCGTGGAGGAGGTGTCCACCTCCGGGGTCGTGCTCACCGACGGCGAGGTGCTGCCCGCGGACGTGGTCGTCGCGGGTGTCGGCGCGCGGCCGGAGACGGACTGGCTGGCGGGCTCGGACGTGGCCGTCGGCAACGGCGTGCTGTGCGACCAGGGCGGTGTGACCAACGTCCCCGGCGTGGTCGCCGTCGGCGACGTCGCCCGGTGGAGCGGGCAGCGGCACGAGCACTGGACCAGCGCCGCCGAACAAGCGGCCGTCGCGGTGCGCAACCTGCTCGCGGGGGCCACCGTGGACACCCACGACAAGCCCGGCTACTTCTGGTCCGACCAGTACGGGGTGCGGATCCAGTTCATCGGCGAGACGCACCTCTACGACGAGATCCGCTACGTCGACGGGTCGGCCCAGGACCGCAAGTTCGCCGCCGTGTACCTGCGCGAGGACGTGGTCGTCGGCGTGGTGTCGATGAACGACGCGCGCCACTTCACCCGGCTGCGCAGGCAGCTCGGCACCGCCGCACTGTCCACACCGAACTGACCCGGCTTGACAGGGCCCGCCCCCGGCGGGAACGGTGCTACGACCAGTCCAGGTCTTGAGGAGGCGGGCACCCGTGTCGAAGCTGTACGTCGACGGCCGGTGGGGCGGAGCGAGTGGCGGCGCCGAGCGCGAGGTGATCAACCCGTTCGACCGGAGCGTGGTCGCCACCGTCGCCGAGGGCACCGCCGAGGACGCCGCGGCGGCCATCGCGGCGGCGCGGCGCGCGTTCGACGACGGCGCGTGGACCTCCACCAGCCCGGAGCACCGCGCGGCCGTGCTGAACCACGTGGCGGACCTGCTGGAGCGGGCGAAGGAGGACATCGCCCGCACCGAGACCCTCGACACCGGCAAGACGCTGGTGGAGAGCCGGATCGACGTGGACGACGTCGCCGCGGTGTTCCGCTACTACGGCAACCTCGCGGGCGCGCTGCACCCCCGCGTGGTGACCGGCGCTGGTCCGGACGTGATCAGCCGGATCGACTACGCCCCGGTCGGCGTGTGCGCGATGATCGCGCCGTGGAACTACCCGCTGCTCCAGGTGGCGTGGAAGATCGCGCCCGCGTTGTTGGCGGGCAACACGTTCGTCGTGAAGCCCAGCGAGATCACCCCGTTGTCGACGATCAAGCTGTTCGAGCTGTTCGCCGAGGCCGGTGTGCCCGCGGGTGTCGCGAACCTGGTGCTGGGCACCGGTCCCGAGGTGGGCTCGGTGCTGGTCGAGAGCCCGGACGTGGACCTGGTGTCGTTCACCGGGAGCCTCAAGGTGGGGCAGTACGTCATGCGGGCGGCGGCCGACACCGTGAAGAAGGTCGCGCTGGAGCTGGGCGGCAAGAACCCGAACATCGTGTTCGCCGACGCCGACCTGGACATCGCGGTCGACTACGCGCTCACCGCCGCGTTCTTCCACGCGGGCCAGGTGTGCTCGTCGGGCACGCGGCTGATCGTGCAGGACTCCGTGTACGACGACTTCGTCGCCGAGGTGGCCCGACGGGCGGACCTCGTGAGGCTGGGCAACGGTTTCTCGCCCGACTCGGAGAGCGGGCCGCTGGTGTCGGCCGAGCACCGGGCGAAGGTCGAGGAGTACGTGCGGATCGGACAGGCCGAGGGCGCCCGGCTGCTGGCGGGCGGGAAGCGGCCGACCGAGCCGGAGCTGCAGGACGGGTTCTTCTTCCGCCCCACCGTGTTCGCGGACTGCACGCGGGAGATGCGGCTGGTGCGCGAGGAGACGTTCGGGCCGATCATCACCGCCGAGCGGTTCGGCGACCAGCGGGAGGCCGTGCTGCTGGGCAACGACACCGAGTACGGGCTCGCCGGCGGCGTGTGGTCGCAGGACCTGGAGAAGGCGCAGTGGGTCGCCAGGCGCCTGCGCCACGGCACCGTGTGGATCAACGACTTCGGCCCGTACCTGCCGCAGGCCGAGTGGGGCGGGTTCAAGCGGTCCGGTCTCGGCCGCGAACTCGGGCCGTCCGGGCTGCACGAGTACTGCGAGCCCAAGCACGTCTACCAGAACCTCAAGCCCACGGCCCAGAACTGGTTCGCGAGGAGCGCCGATGCCTGAGTACGACTACGTCGTCGTCGGCGGGGGCACCGCCGGATCGGTGCTCGCCTCAAGACTCAGCGAGGACCCCGACGTGACGGTGTGCGTCGTGGAGGGCGGCCCGAGCGACGTCGGCGACGAGCGCGTGCTGCAGCTGCGGAACTGGATCAACCTGCTCGGGTCCGAACTGGACTACGACTACCCGACCGTCGAGCAGCCGCGCGGCAACTCCCACATCCGGCACTCGCGGGCACGGGTGCTGGGCGGGTGCTCCTCGCACAACACGCTGATCAGCTTCGCGCCGTTCCCGCAGGACGTGGCGGACTGGGGGCCGGGCTGGGACTGGGAGACGTTCGGGCCGTACTACGACCGGCTGCTGAACAACATCATCCCGGTGGCGCCCGCGGACCGGAACCCGATCGCGCTGGACTTCATCGCCGCCGCGAAGGCCGCGCTGGGCGTTCCGGAGATCCAGGACTTCAACGCGAAGCCGTTCGCCGAGGGCACCGGGTTCTTCTCGGTCGCCTACCACCCCGAGAACGGCCACCGCTCGTCCGCGTCCACGGCGTACCTGCACCCGGTCCTGTCCAGACCCAACCTGACCCTGATGCTGGAGACCTGGGTCAGCCGGGTGACCTTTGTGGATGGTCGCGCCGTCGGCGTCGAGACGTCGGCCGGCCCCGTGACCGCGCGCCGCGAGGTGCTGCTGTGCGCGGGGGCCATCGACACGCCGAGGTTGTTGATGCTCTCGGGTGTCGGCCGCGGCTCGGACCTGGCGGCGTTGGGCATCGAGGTCGTGCACGACCTGCCCGGCGTCGGCGAGAACCTGCTGGACCACCCGGAGTCCGTCATCATCTGGGAGACCGACGGCCCGATCCCGCTGAACTCCGTCATGGACTCCGACGCGGGCCTGTTCGTCCGCCGCGACACCGCGGACCCCCGCCCGGACCTGATGTTCCACTTCTACCAGATCCCCTTCACCGCCAACACCGAACGCCTCGGCTTCCCGGTGGTGGAGCACGGCGTCTGCATGACCCCGAACATCCCGCGCCCGCACAGCGTCGGCCGGATGTGGCTCACCAGCGCGGACCCGACCGTGAAACCCGCACTGGACTTCGGCTACTTCACCAACCCCGACGGCTACGACGAGCAGACCCTCGTCGACGGCTTCCGCATCGCCCGCGAGATCGCCTCCCACGAACCCCTGAAGTCCTGGCTGCTGCGCGAGATCGCCCCCGGCCCCACCGTCACGACCGACGAGGCCCTCTCCGAGTACGGCCGCCGCGCCGCCCACACCGTCTACCACCCGGCCGGCACCTGCGCCATCGGCTCGGTGGTGGACCGGTCGCTGAAGGTCATCGGGTTGGAGGGGCTGCGCATCGCGGACGCCTCGGTCTTCCCCACCATGCCCACCGTGAACCCGATGGTGACGGTGCTGATGATCGGCGAACGGGCAGCGGACCTGATCCGCGGCACGTGACCAGGTGTGGAGCTTCCCGGCGGGGAAGCTCCACTCATCGCTCAGTCGAGGATGCGGTCGTGCCGGATCCTGTGCGTGTGCATGTCCTCGTGCCACTTGGACAACGCCAGGTCGACCGACGACTGCAAGGTGCTCATCCGCGCCTCCATCAGGTGCATGGAAGGCGCCACGTGCGCCGTCATCTCCTGCCTGACGTACCGGACACAAGCCACCGCACCGATGAGCACACCCAACAACGCGCCGATGAGGAAGATCAGAACCGTCATCGCGACCACCCGCCCACTTCCGATCAAGCTATCCGCAATTTTTGCGGACTTGATTTCTGGCCGTGCAGCCTGAATTATGCGCTCTTTGTGCGGCCGGTCAAGCCAGCCTCGTAAGCCATACTTGACGCTTGTACAGCCAAACTTCACTCAAGGGGTCGGCCGCTTCGAGTCGATTCCAGCTCAGACAGCGGGTGGATGAAGTGGAAAAACGCGAAGTGAAGCTGGGACAAACGCTCAGTTCACTGATCGAGCGGGGTGGCTACAGCAGAAATAGACGAGACATCCTCACCGCCCTGGACATCAGCCCGGCGGCCCTGTCCCAGTACGCGCGGAACCAGACGCGACCGAGCTTCCAGAAGCTCGTGGCACTGGCCGACTTCTTCGGCGTGAGCCTCGACTACCTGGTCTACGGGCAACCGATGATCGACCACAGCACGACGACCGGCTACATCGAGAGCACCTGGCAGCGGGTAATGGCCAACACCCGCCGCCATTCGGCCCTCGTCGGGCGGATGGGCAGGTTGCTCGCCGACCGCGTTGACGAGGTGGCCCGCGAGTTGGCGAACTCCCCGACCGCAGGACGTGAAGGTCTGATCCAGGACGACGAGGCAGCGCGACTGGAACGCTTCTGCCTGTCCGCCGACATCCTCACGCTGAACCTGGACTTCGACATGGTCAACCTGCCGGACGGCAGTGCCGCCGCGGGCAGGTTCATGGACGTCGTGGCGATGAACCTGCTGGCTGGATGCACCTACAGGTTCCTCGTACCCGTCGATTCGGAGCACGTCATCGAACAGTTCCGACTCCTTCTCGTGAACCAGGTCGGTCGGGACCTGGTCCGTCGCAACTGCTCATTCCGCCGTACAGCTCAACCGGTCTACTCTGGAATGGTGATATACCGACTCGACCTGGGCAGACTCGGCATGGAAGAGCCCGCTCTGCTCACACAGATGCAGGACTACATCGGAGCCCACGGGGAACTCGGCTACGTCATTCGCCCGAACGAGGACTCGAACAGCGACATGATGATGAGCAATGGACACCGCAACCGCGCCAAGGCTGCCTTCAACACACTGTGGGCCTCCGGACGGCATGAATGATCTACGATCCCGCGATGCCCACTGGTGTCGTTGCGGGACTGGTCGTTGAGGTCAACATCCACCCCGGCGGTGACTTCATCCGCCTTGCCACAGTCGATGTCGGACACAACAAAGTGCAGATCGTGTTCGGAGGGCCCGATCTCGTGAGGGCGGGCGACTTCGTCCCGGTCGCCCTGCCCGGAACGAGGCTCCCCGGCCGGAAGAAAATACGGCGTACCAAGTTCCGCGGGAAGACGTCGCACGGGATGTTGTGCAGCGCCGCCGAGCTCGGTTGGGAGCCGGATGGCCCCGATGAGGTCGCCCTGTTGAAACCGGATGGCCTGCGCCCAGGGACCAGATTGGACAACGTCGAGTGGCCAGGCCTCCAAGCCGACATGAGGCCCGGCCACCTTGAGCTTCGTGAGCGTTGGAGACGTGGGCGCTAGGCGTCCAAACCCCACCCGTGCGCCAGGTACCAGGCCGCGCAGATGTTGACGTCGAGCACGTAGGCGGTGGCGGTGCCGCATTGCTTGGGGCCGGTGCCGGGGTCGACGGGTTGGCCGTGGCCCATGGTGGTGAGGGTGTAGGTCTCGACGGCGGGGGTGCCGGACGGGGCGCGGTAGGTGGAGTGGGGGTAGCCGGCGACGGTGTCGGTGGTGTCCGGGGTGGTGTCGGTGCCGAGGGCGTTGGTCCACTGGTCGACCAGTTCGCGCTGGTTCGCGGTGGCGACGGTGTAGTCGGCGGTGCCGTGCCAGATGGTGACGGGTGGGCGGGGGCCGGTGTAGGGGCTGGCGGCGCGGACCTTGTCGCCCCACTGCTGCGGGGTGAGGTTCTTGCCGGGGTTCATGCACGTGTAGGCGTCGATGATGCTTGCCGCGCAGCCGTGCGGGAGGCCGGCGACGATGCCGCCGCCGCGGAAGGACTCGGGGTAGGTGGCGAGCATGACGGAGGTCATGGCGCCGCCGGCGGACAAGCCCGTGACGTAGGCGGGGCCGGCTGCCATCTTGGTGACCATCTGGGCGATGGAGGCGGCTTCACCCTGACCGCGGGTGGTGTCGGCGGTCTGGAACCAGGAGAAGCACTTGTTGGCGTTGTTGGTGGTCTGCTGCTGCGGGAGCAGCACGGAGAAGCGGTAGCGGTCGGCCAGCGCGACCCAGCCCGACGCGGTGCCGTACCCGGCGGCGTCCTGGGTGCAGCCGTGCAGGGCGACCACGACGGGGCGGCCGGCGGGCAGGTCGTCGGGAACGTAGCGGAACATCCTGAGGTTGCCGGGGTTCGTGCCGAACCCGGTGACCTCCGTGATACCCGCGGCCTGGGCGGACGGCGTGAGGGTCGTCAACAGGAGCAGGGCCAGTAAGACGGTTCGCATGCGGACCTCCTTGTCCGCACCCCACGGTAGGAACGCCGCCGGCGCCCCGCGATGGACCGCGCCACCACATCCGCGGCGCGCGGAGTGGCGGCCACAACCATTACCCCGCAACGGCTACGGCCCTAACGTGACCGCCGTGAACATCGTCGTTCCCCTGTTCGCCGCACTGGCCGTCCTCGGCACGGTCCCCGCCCCGGCCCCGTCGGCCGTCGGCTGCGGCTCATCGCGCGTCCCCGGCGCCGACCACCAGGAGTCGTCGCGCACCACCGACCTGACCACCGCCGGTGGTCTCACCGACCCGGCCGACTGGGCCGGGCTGACACCGGCCGGGCTGGCGGCACCGACCGCCGTGCCCGGCACGCAGGTCGACGGGTACTTCCCCGACGACTCCACGACCAACACCAACCACGGCTGGAACCACGACTCGCAGTTCGTGATCCGGTTGCCGCGGCACTGGAACGGCGGCCTGGTGGTCACCGGGTCGCCGGGCGTGCGCGAGCAGTACGCCAACGACCGCGCCATCGGCGACTGGGTGCTCCAGCGCGGGTACGCGTTCGCGGCGACGGACAAGGGCAACACCGGCGTGGAGTTCCACACCGACGGCGCCGCGATCGAGGAGTGGAACGAGCGCGTGACGCAGCTCGCCCGCGCGGCGAAGGCGTTGGTGCGCCTGCACTACTGCCGTCCGCCGACCCGGACCATCGCGACCGGCCTGTCCAACGGCGGCTACCTGGTCCGGTGGCAGCTGGAGAACCACCCCGAGCTCTACGACGGCGGCGTGGACTGGGAAGGCGTGCTGTGGCGGGAGGAGGGGCCGAACCTGCTCACGTTCCTGCCGCCCGCGCTGCGCGGCGAACCGGTGTTCCCGGCCGAGTCGGAGTTCCTGTGGCCCTTCTACCGGCAGTACTACTGGGAGCTGACCCAGCGCGTCTACCGCGAGGAGCTGGACCCGGACTACCAGGGCGCCGAGGCCGACTACGACTACCGGACCAGGCCCGCGGCCCAGCGCGCCGTGCGGCGGATCGCGCTGACCGGCCGGATCGGCAGACCGCTGATCACCCTGCACGGCACCCTGGACGGGCTGCTGCCGATCACCCAGGACTCCGACGTGTACGCGGACATGGTGCGGGGCAGGGGAAGGGCGGCGCTGTTCCGGTACTACCGGATCGAGGGCGGCACCCACGTCGACTCCCTGTACGACGCGCATCCCGACCGGGTCCGCCCGCTGACCCCTTGCCACCACACGGCTTTCGCCGCGCTGGAACGGTGGCTGGACGGCGTCCGACCACCTGCCTCAGCCACCATCGCCAGGCCGACGGCGGTCTCCCCCGACGACTGCGCCTTGGGCTAGCCGACCAACCGCAGCAGCCGCAACGCCAACTGGACCTCCAGCACCCGCTCCGGGGACACCCAGTCGTCCCCGAGCAGGGTGGCGACCCGGTCCAGCCGCTGCACGACCGTGTTCACGTGGACGTGCAGCTCGTCCTTGGCACGACTCAGGTTCGCGCCGCACGCGAAGTACGCGGACAGCGTCCGCACCAGCTCCGTCCCCCGGCTCGCGTCGTAGTCCAACAGGGGCCCCAGGGTCGTGCGCACGTACCCGGCCACGTCGGCGCGCTCCCCCAGCAGCACCCCGACGAACCCGAGGTCCGCGGGCGTCCCGCCCTGACCGCACCGGTCCAGCACCAGCAGCGCGGACAGGCAGCGGGCGGCCTCGGCGTGCGCCTGCACGACCTGGTCCGGCCCGGCGGCCGGACCACCCGCCCCCACGGTCACCGGGGCGCCGACGGCCTTCCCCAGCACACGGGCGGTGTCGGCGGCGGCGGAGGCCGCGTCCGTGCCGGGCAGCAGCAGGACGACGTGCTCGCCGTGCGCACCGGCCAGCCCGCGACCGACCGAGGCCAGGTGCGCGGCGGCGGCCAGCAGGCGTTCGCGAGGCGCGGACGCACCGTCGGCGACCAGGACGACGTGCGGCACCCCGAGCTCCACGCCGATGCGGCGGGCACGGGCCGTGAGCCCGGCGGGGTCGCGGTCCGGAGCCGTGAGCAGGTCGGCGATCAGCTCACCGCGCACCTTGTTCTCCGCCTCGGCCACGCTGCGGCGCAACAGCAGCAGCAGCGCCGTCACCACGCTGGCGCGCTCGAACAGCCGCCGGTCCGCGTCGGTCAGGTCGGGACGGCCCGCGAGCGTGATGCTGCCGAGCAGCTCCCGCCCGGCCAGCACCGCGCACACCCACGTCCCGTCCTGGGCCACGGCCCGGCCGGTCGCGCGCGAGGAGTTGACCGCCGACCGCGCCGGAGTCCCCTTGGTGGCACCGATCCTGGCCAGCTCGCCCAGGTCGCTGTCGTGCACGGCGATCGCGCCGCCGAGCACCTTGGCGACCGCGGCGGCCACCTCGGGCACGTCGGCGCCGCGCAGCACGAGGTCGGCGAGCCGGTCGTGGGCCTCCTCGGCCCGGCGCATCGCCTCGCTGTTCGCGCGGATGACCTCGTTGGCCTCGTTGCGCTCGCGCAGCGCGACCCTGGTCTCCTCCAGCAGGTGCGCGGTGTCCAGCGCGATGGCGGCGTGGTCGGCCAGCGAGGACAGCAGAGCCACCTCGTCGGGCGGGAACTGCCGGGTCGTCCGGTTCGCCGCGTACAGCACGCCGATCACCCGGCTGCCCAGCGTCAGCGGCACGCCCAGGATCGCGACGAGCCCCTCGTCCTTCACGGCGGTGTCGATCGGGGTGGTGTGGTCGAACCGCAGGTCGGCGAAGTAGTCGGCGGTGGCGTACGGCCGGGCCGTCTGGGCGACGAGGCCGCCCAGCCCCTCCCCCATGCCCAGGCGCACCTCCTGGAACAGCGCGGACACCGAGCCGTCGGTGACCCGCATGGAGGTCCCGTGCGCCGAGGGCTCGTTCATGCTCAGGTACGCCACGTCCGTGCCGAGCAGCAGCCGGGCGCGGCGCACGATGGACTTCAGCACGGCGTCCGGGTCGCGGGCGCCCGCGAGGTCGCTGGCGGTGTCGAACAGCGCCTCCAGCTCGGCCTCGCGGCGACGGTGCTCGGTCAGCGTGCGACGGATCCGCAGCGCCCACTCGGTGGCCCGCTCGACCCGGTCGAGGTCCGCGCCCGCGGCCCCCGCGGCACGGGCCGCGGGGAGCACCTGCGCGAGCCGTTCGCTCCCCGCGTCCTGGGCGAGCAGTTCGAGCAGGCGCTCCACCGGGTCGGTCATGGCATCATGCTGGCACTTCGGCGGGGTCGGTGGCGCTCTTCTCCAGCGACACGCCCCTGGTCTCCTTCGCGACCACCACCGCGATGACGCTGAGCAGGCAGGCGAACCCGACGTACAGCGCGACCGGGACCGTGCTGCCGTACGCCTTGAGCAGCGCCGTCGCGATCAGCGGGGCCAGCGCACCGGCCACGATGGACGCGAGCTGGTAGCCGATCGAGGCACCCGAGTAGCGGACCCTGGTGCCGAACAGCTCCGAGAAGAACGCGGCCTGCGGTCCGTACATCGCGCCGTGCAGCACGAGCCCGACGGCGGTGGCGAGCAGGATCGCGCCGAAGGACTTGGTGTCGAGCAGCGTGAAGAACACGAAGATCCACACGCCGACGCCGACCGCGCCGAACAGGTACACCGCGCGGCGGCCGACCCGGTCGGACAGCGCGCCCCACAACGGGATCGAGACGAAGTGGATCACCGAGCCGATCAGCACCGCGTTGAGCCCGTAGGACTTCGACAGCCCCAGCGGTCCGGTGATGTAGACGAGGATGAACGCGGTGATCACGTAGTACGACACGTTCTCGCCCATCCGCGCGCCCATCGCGATCAGCACCTCGCGCCAGTGCTCCCGCATCAGCGTGACGATCGGCGCCTTCTCCACGATCGGGGCCTTGGCCAGCTCCGCCTTGCGCTGCGCCTCCAGGAAGATCGGCGACTCGCTGACGGTCAGCCGGATCCACAGCCCGATGCCGACCAGCAGGCCGGACAGCAGGAACGGCACCCGCCAGCCCCAGGACAGGAAGGCGTCGTCGGTCTGCACGGCCGCCAGCACCGCGAGCACCGCGGTCGCCAGCAGGTTGCCCAGCGGCACACCCGCCTGCGGCCACGAGGCCCAGAAGCCGCGCCGCTTCGCGTCCCCGTGCTCGGAGACGATCAGCACCGCACCGCCCCACTCGCCACCCAGCGCGAACCCCTGCACCAGCCGCAGCAGGGTCAGCAGAATCGGCGCGCCGATGCCGATCGTGGCGTATGTCGGCAGCAGGCCCATCGCGAACGTCGCGCCGCCCATCAGCACCAGCGCCAGCACGAGCAGCCTCTTGCGGCCGATCTTGTCGCCGAAGTGGCCGAACACCAGACCGCCCAACGGCCTGGCCAGGAAGCCGATGGCGTACGTCGTGAACGCCAGCAGCGTGCCGGTGAGCGGGTCCACGCTCGGGAAGAACAGCTTGTTGAACACCAACGCGGCCGCGGAGCCGTAGAGGAAGAAGTCGTACCACTCGATGGTGGTGCCGATCAGGCTCGCCGCGACGACCTTGACGATGGACTTCTTCGGTGGGGCAGGGGTCTCGACCATGAGATCACCACTTCTTCGGGGTGGGCTTGCGGGTGACTACTGGGCGGACCAGCCGCCGTCGATCGTGAACGTCGTGCCGGTGACGTGCCCGGAGTTGGCTCCGCAGAGCCACAGCACGGTCGCCGCGATGTCGACGGGCTCGATCAGCCGCTTGATCGCGGTGCGCTGGAGCATGACCTCGGCCAGCACCCGGTCCTCCGGGATGCCGTGCGCGCGGGCCTGGTCGGCGACCTGCCCCTCGACCAGCGGCGTGCGGACGTAGCCGGGGCTGACGCAGTTGCTGGTCACGCCGTGCTCGGCGCCCTCCAGCGCGGCGACCTTGCTCAGCCCCTCCAGGCCGTGCTTCGCCGCGGTGTAGGCGGACTTGAACGCGCTGGCGCGCAGCCCGTGCACGCTGGTGAGGTTGACGATCCGGCCCCAGCCGCGCTCGTACATGTGCGGCAGGCAGTGCCGCATCAGCAGGAACGGGGCGGTGACCATGACCCGCTGCATCAGCTCGAAGCGCTCGGGCGGGAAGTCGTGGATCGGCGCGACGTGCTGGAGCCCCGCGTTGTTGACGAGGACGTCGACGTCGCGCGGGAGGTCGCGCACCGGGTCGGGCGCCGAGAGGTCGACCACGTGCGTCGTGCCCTCGACCTCCTCGGCGACGGCGCGCACCGCGGCGTCGTCCCGGTCGACGAGGTGGATCTTCGCACCGGCTTCGGCGAACGCGAGGGCGCAGGCGCGGCCGATGCCGCCCCCGGCCCCCGTGATGAGGGCGGTGCGGCCCGCGAGGCCTTCGCCGGTGTGACCGAGACCACTGTTCATGCCCACGACGCTAGCGAGGGGCACGTGGGTCAGCACATGTGTGACCAGCACATAACGGCGTATTGCTTCATGTGCCCGGCCGACAGTCCGGATTGTGATTCTCGGCTTATGCAATACCTGGTGCAATCACCCCTGGTGCATGAGTACTCTTCATTGATCCGTTCGGGGGACGACCACGTACTTGGGGGTAACTAAATGTCATTAACGCCGATCTACGACGACGTCATGCGCGAGCTCGACGGCATCATGGCAGCCAGCAAGGCGAAGCAGGCCCAGGTCGCGGCGGACACCGCGAACGCGGAGAAGGCCGCCGAGCAGAAGCTCGACGACCCCCTCGCCAGCTAGCGGACCCGGAGACCTAGCCGGGCTGCTGGAGCAGGTCCGCGGGGACCGGCTCGTCCTTCTCCAACGCGCCGAACAGGCGCAGGGCGTTCTCCCGGTCCCACTGCACGACCGAGCCGACCCCGTCCAGCGTCGGCGTGCTGCCGATGGGCACGGTCGCCGTGTCCACGCCGCCACCCATGCCGAACGCCAGGCCCACCAGGTTCTGCAGGTGGTCGCTGTCGTCGACCGAGATGGCGTCCGTGCTGGCGAACAGCAGCGGGAACGCCCGGAACGGGTTGGCCAGCGTGCCCACGCTCGTCGCCCGCTCGGACAGCGCGGCGAGGAACTTGCGCTGGTTCTGCACGCGCTGGAGGTCCGCCGTGGCGAACGCCCTGGTGCGCACGTAGCCGAGCGCCTGGGTGCCGTCCAGCTCCTGGCAGCCCGCCTTGAGGTCGAGGCCCGCCAACGGGTCCTGCATCGGCTCGTCGATGCACATGTCGACACCGCCGACGGCGTCCACGATGCCCGCGAACCCGCCGAAGCCGATCTCCATGTAGTGGTCGAGGTGCAGCCCGGTCGCGGTCTCGACCGTCCGCGCCAGCAGCGGCGCGCCGCCGAGCGAGAACGCGGCGTTGATCTTGTTCTTGTCGTTGCCCGCGATGTCCACATAGGAGTCGCGCGGCAGGCTCACCAGCGTCGCCTTCCCGGAGCCGTCCGGGATGTGCAGGATCATGATGGTGTCCGTGCGCTTGCCGCCCGCGTCACCGGTCGACAGCGCGTCCTTCTGCTCCTGCGTCAGGTCGTCGCGGGCGTCCGAGCCCACCAGCAGCCAGTTGGTGCCGGGGGTGTCCGCCGGTCGGCCCTCGTAGTCCGGCAGCGCGTCGGAGCGCTTCAGCGACGAGTCGACGTAGAACCACAGACCGACCACGGCCAGCAACAACACGAACACGACGGCCAGGAACACACGGCCCTTCTTGACCTTGCGCCGCTGCGGCATCGGCCTGCGCGCGGGCGGTTGCTGGTACCCCTGCTGGTATCCAGCGCTCATGTCGCCAACCCCGATCTGGATGGATGTCTTCGGTCAACCGGTCTTGCACCTAGAGACGCGGCGCAAGCGGAGAGGTTGCCACCTTAGTCAGTCAGCGGCAGGACGAGCGCCCCGAGCAGCCGGGTGAGCTCGGCCTCCGGGTCGGCCGTGAGACCGGTGTGCGTGGGCGACGTCTGGACCACCGTGCTGCGCGGCGCGGTCAGCCAGCGGAACCGCTGCCCCTGCGTCGTCCCGGACACCGGCCCGGCCTCCCGCGCGCCGTCGCACGACGTGCCCAGGTGCGCCAGCGTCGCCTCCAGCAGCTCCACGTCGAACCCCGGATCCAGCGCCTTGACCCGCTGGGCGTCCACGAACGTCTTGGCGCGCAGGAACTTCAGCTCCGGGCAGTAGAGCAGGACACCGACGTTCGCGAACTCGCCGCGCTCGGGCCTGGGCACCGCCCGCAGGACCGCGTACTCAAACACGTGCGGCACGGGCCACCTCCAACGCCTCGACCCACGCCCGCGGACCGGCCAGCCGGGCCGCGAAGTACGCGAGGTACGCCTCCCGCACGGCCGGCGCCCCCTCGAACACCTGGTCCTGCGCCAACCACTCGTCCGGCACCAGCGCCAGCACCTCCCGCAGCAGCTCCGGGGTGACCTTCGCGGCCAGCTCGGCGTCGACGTCCGCGAGCGGACCGGCGAACGGGAGCATCAGGTGGTCGGCGGCGTCGAACCGGTACTCCTTGGCGGGGAAGCGATCCGCGCGCCAACCGTGATGGAAGTAGAGGGCGGCGCCGTGGTCGATCAGCCAGAGCTGCCGGTGCCACAACAAGGTGTTCGGGTTGCGCCAGCTGCGGTCGACGTTGACGGTCAGACCGTCGAGCCAGAGGAGCCGGGTGGCCGTCTCCTGGTCCGGTTCGCGCACGACGGGGTTGTAGTCGAACGAGCCGGGCAGGTAGTCCAGGCCGAGGTTCACGCCACCGCTCTTGCGGAGCAGGTCCTGGATCTCCTCGTCGGGCTCGGAGCGGGCCAGCTCGGGGTCGAGGTCGACCAGGACGATCTCGGGGACGCGGAAGCCGAGGCGGCGGGCGAGCTCGCCGACGACGATCTCGGCGATGAGGGCTTTGACGCCCTGGCCTGCGCCGCGGAACTTGAGGACGTACATGCCGAGGTCGTCGGCTTCGACGAGGCCGGGGAGGGAGCCGCCTTCGCGGAAGGGGGTGACGTACCGGGTGGCCGCGACCGTCCGCAGGCCGTTGGGGGATTCCACGCGGACATCATGGTCTGGGGGTGGGGGTTTCGCGAACTGGTTGGTGGGTGGGGGTGGTGGGTGGAGAGTTGGTTTGGGTGGGGTTGTCGAGGCGTAGCGAGTTCGTCTGGGTGCGTGGCTGGGTGGGTTGTGCGTGGTTGTCGAGGCGTAGCGAGTTCGTTTAGGTGCGTGGCTGGGTGGGTTGTGCGTGGTTGTCGAGGCGTAGCGAGTTCGCCGGGGTGCGTGGCTGGGTGGGGGTTACGACCCGCGGTGGTGTGGTCGATTTGACTTGGGGCCCCTCTTTTTGGGCCTCGTCGGGCGAAAAAGGGCAGGTGGTAGAGCCTGCCCGCCGACCAATTTTAGGCCCAAAAACCCCAAGTAAAATCGACCACGGTTGCGTGCTTTCGTTGCGTACCAGCGGCTTGCGCGGGTCGGACTTTGGTAGGCCTGACTTTGGTGGGTCTGGCTTTGTGTCTTGCTCTCCAGCGGCTTGGGTGGGCTCTGTCCGGTTGCCGTTGCTTTCCCTCTGTCTACCGCTCGCCGAGTGCTGATTCCAGGGCCTTGAGGTAGGCGAGCTGGCCTTGTTTGGTGGGGTGGTAGGAGTCTTCGAAGGGGACGGTGATGCCGTTCAGCCAGGGGTCCGCGGAGCAGATGCCGTGGTTGGCGAAGGGGGTGCGGAGGTCGATGTAGGTGGCGCCGGCGGTGGTCGTGGCGGATTTGACGACGTCTGCCAGGAGGTCGGCGCCGGTGTTGATGGCGGTGCGCTTGGTTTCGGTGAGGCCGGCGGCGCAGGAGGTCGGTTCGAAGAGGTGGGGGTAGCCGAGGACGTAGGTCTTGGCGGCGGGGGCGGCCTTGTTGAGGGCTGTGAAGAGTTGGGTGAGCTTGGCGGGGAGCTCGTCCCTGGTGGTGGTGTTGGCCTTGTCGACGGCTTGCAGGCAGGCGCGGTCGGACTTGAGGGAGCAGGTGCTCATGACGTCGCTGAAGCCGATGTCGTTGCCGCCGATGGTGAGCGTGACGAGGCCGGTCTCGGGGGTGAGGGTGGGGAGTTGGCGTTCCAGGACCTCGCCGACGGTGGCGCCGGAGCAGGCGGGGAACTGGAAGGAGGCGGGGCTGTGGGCGTCCTTCCACAGGTTGGGGTAGGCGAAGGCGGTGCGGCCGCAGCCGCCGCTGGAGCTGCCGGTTCCCACGCCCGCGGCGTAGGAGTCGCCGAGTGCGGCGTACTCCGGTGCGACGGGCGCGGGGACCATGACCAGGCTGAGGACGAGTGCGGCGGCGATACCCATGACCTAGCGGTACCACTGTGGACAGTCCCGGCGGTAGGGCGTTAACCCAGCCGGGTGGGGACCACGCAGACCGGGATCGGGGTCGACAGCGGGGTGCCGGTGGGGCGCAGGCGGCCGGTGGCCAGGTCGACCCTGAACGAGGTGACGGTGTTCGAGTTCTGGTTGGCCGCGAACAGGAATCGCCCGGTCGGGTCGAACGTGATGTGCCTGGGGAACTTGCCGCCGGTGGGCACGGTCTCCACGAAGCGCAGCCGGGCGCCGCCCTGGTCGACCGCGAACAGCGCCACGCTGTCGTGGCCGCGGTTGGACAGGTAGACGAAGCGGCCGTCGGCGGAGACGACGACCTCGGCCGGGTAGTTGCGCGGGGTCGCGGGGGTGCCGATCGGGGTGGTGCGCAGGGTCTGCGCGGGGGTCAGCAGGCCGCGTTCCGGGTCGTAGGCGGCCGCGACGATCGTCGAGTCCAGCTCGTTGGCCAGGTAGGCGAACGAGCCGGACGGGTGGAACGCGAGGTGGCGCGGACCGGCGCCGGGCTTGACCTTGGCGGTGCCGACCAGGGTCAGCTTCCCCGTGGTGGTGTCCAGCCGGTAGCTGTAGACGGAGTCGGTGCCAAGGTCGACGGCGAGCAGGTGCTTGCCCGCGGGGTCCGGCAGGACCTGGTGGGCGTGCGGGCCCTCCTGGCGCTCCTTGTCCGGCCCCGAGCCCTGGTGCTGCACGAGGTCGACGCGGGCGCCCAGGCCGCCGTCGGCGCGCACCGGGTGCACGGCGACGCTGCCGGAGGAGTAGTTCGCGCTCAGCAGGTACCGGCCGCTGGGGTCCAGGGCCAGGTGGCACGGGTCCGCGCCGCCGGTGCTCTGGCTGTTGATCACCCGCAGCCCACCGCCGGCACCGATCGCGATCGAGGTCACCGCGCCCGCGGACTGCTCGTTGACCGCGTAGAGCGTGCGCCCGGCCTCGATGACGAACGACGGGTTCGCGACACCGGGGAACACGCCGGTCTGCCGCAGCTGACCGGTGGTCTGGTCGTAGGCCGCGAGGCCGATCCCCGTCCCCCCGCCCGACCAGGTCGTGTACGTCCCCAAGTACGCGGTGGTCTCCGCGCGTGGTTGTGCCGCAGCGGCCTCACCGGTCACCAGCATCCCCGCCCCAACGCCCACGGCTCCGAGGAACCTTCGCCTGTCGATCATCGCTGCGCACCTCCGCTTCATCACTGGCGGCGAACCCACAGTGGCCTAGACCACTGCGTCCCGACAAGGGATGCAACGAAGATTGCGCCTACCGCAACGGGTCGGCCTCGGTCAACGTGGCCAGCTCCGCTACGGGGTCGTAGTCCGGCACAGGATACGTCGGCGCGAGGTCGCGCAAGGTGTGCAGCAGCAGCCGGGCGACGGCCCAGTTGCGGTACCACTTGCGGTCCGAGGGCACGGCGTACCAGGGCGCGGTCGGCGGCGAGCACTTGGTCAGCAGGTCGGTGTAGGCCAGCTGGTACTGCGACCACTTGGCCCGCACGGCGAGGTCCTGCGGGTTGTACTTCCACCGCTTCTCCGGCGTCTCCAGCCGGGCCACGAGCCGTTCCTTCTGCCGTTCCGGCGAGATGTGCAGGAAGCACTTCAGGATCGTCACGCCGGACTCGGCCAGCTCGGCCTCGAAGTCGTTGATCTGCTGGTAGCGGGCCCGCCACACCGACGGCGGCACCAGCTTGTCCACCCTGGGGACCAGCACGTCCTCGTAGTGCGACCGGTCGAAGAAGCCGATCTCCCCCGGCGTGGGCAGCTGGCGGCGGATCCGCCACAGGAAGTCGTGCGACAGCTCCGAGCGGGTCGGCTTCTTGAACGACACGATCCGCAGGCCCTGCGGGTTGACCAACCCCGCGACGTGCCGGATCGTGCCGCCCTTGCCCGAGGTGTCCATGCCCTGGAGCACGACCAGCACGCGCCGCTTCCCGCCGAGGACGCCCTCGGCGTAGAGGTTCTCCTGGAGCTGGTCCAGCTCGGCCGCCATCCCCGCGAGGTCCTCGGCCGCGTCGGACTTGCTCTTCGGGCCGACCGGGGAGCCCGCCGGGTCGACCGCCGAGAGGTCGACGGCCTCCGGGTCGATCCGGAGGACGTCGCGGACGGACTGGACGTGCGCCGACTTCTTCGCCATCGTCGGAGGGTAACCAGGACGTGATCACTTCGCAGGGCGCGCAACGGATCTCCGCCGATCATCGCGTTTGCGCAACGAACCTGACACATGCGCAACACCTCACGGATGAAATCGCTGGCATTTCCCCCTTAGCCTTGTCCTATGACCGCCATCGCCGTTCCCACCACCGTGACCCCGGCCCACGCGGCCGACTACATCGCGCTCGACGAGGCCTGGAGCACGCACAACTACCACCCGCTGCCGGTCGTGATCTCCCACGGCGAGGGGGCGTGGGTGACGGACGTGGACGGTCGCCGGTACCTGGACTTCCTGTCCGGCTACTCGTCCCTCAACTTCGGCCACCGGCACCCCGCCCTGGTCGCCGCCGCGGTCGAGCAGCTCGGCCGCGTCACGCTGACCAGCCGCGCGTTCCACCACGACCAGTTCGGCCTGTTCTGCCGCGAGCTCGCCGAGCTGACCGGCACCGAGATGGTGCTGGCGATGAACTCCGGGGCCGAGGCCGTCGAGTCGGCCATCAAGGTCGCCCGCAAGTGGGCCTACCAGGTCAAGGGCGTTCCGGAGGGCACCGCGGAGATCGTCGTCGCGGGGGCCAACTTCCACGGCCGGACCACCACGATCGTGTCGTTCTCGACCGACGAGGTCGCGCGCGCCGACTTCGGGCCGTTCACGCCCGGCTTCACGGTCGTGGCCTACGGCGACGAGCAGGCGCTGCGGGACGCGATCACCGAGCGCACCGCGGCCGTGCTGATCGAGCCCATCCAGGGCGAGGCGGGCATCGTGGTGCCGCCCGCGGGCTACCTGGCGGCCGTGCGGCGGATCTGCGACGAGAACAACGTCCTCATGGTCGCCGACGAGATCCAGTCCGGGCTCGGCCGCACCGGCGAGCTGCTGGCGCTCGACGACGCGGGCGTGCGCGCCGACCTCTACACGCTCGGCAAGGCGCTGGGCGGCGGGATCATGCCGGTGTCGGCCGTGGTGGGCAGCCGGTCGGTGCTCGGCCTGCTCAAGCCCGGCGAGCACGGGTCCACGTTCGGCGGCAACCCGCTGGCCTGCGCCATCGGCCGCGCCGTGGTGAAGCTGCTGGCGACCGGCGAGTTCCAGGAGCGCTCCCGCGAGCTGGGCGGGTACCTGCACGCCCGACTGGGTGAACTCGTCGGGCACGGCGTGTCCGAGGTCCGCGGCCGCGGCCTGTGGGCGGGCGTCGAGATCGCGCCCGGCGGTCCGAAGGGCCGGGAGGCATCCGAGGCGCTGGCCGCGCGGGGCGTGCTGTGCAAGGAGACGCACGACTCGACGCTGCGCGTCGCTCCCCCGCTGGTGATCACCCGCGAGGAGCTGGACCTGGGCGTGGAGGCCATCGCGGCGGTCGTCGCGCGATAGTCACGATCGGCGTTCGGGCACCTCACGATGCGTGAAACACCTCGTGAGGTGCCCGGACGGCATGCATGATGCCGTTCATGGGTGAACGGGTACGCGCGCAGGCGGCAGCGGCGCTCGGTCGGTGGACCGAGCCGGAAGAGGTCCTCGCGAACGGCCGCGCGCTGCGCGACGCCGTCGGCCACCAGGCGCACCGCAAGGCGCTGCTGGCCGTGGACCGGCCATCCATCCCGGACTACGTGCGCGCCAGCAACCAGGGCAGGCTCGAGGAGCTGATCCCGTTGCGGATCGGCCGGATGATCGCCTCCCCGTTCTCGTTCTTCCGCGGCAGCGCGGGCCTGATGGCGGGCGACCTCGCGGTGAGCCCGCGCAGCGGCGTGGACGCCCAGCTCTGCGGGGACGCGCACGCGGCGAACTTCGGCCTCTACGGCACGCCCGAGGGCCAGATCGTCATGGACATCAACGACTTCGACGAGACGCTGCCCGGCCCGTGGGAGTGGGACCTCAAGCGGCTGGCGACCAGCCTCGTGCTCGCGGGCCGCGAGGGCGGGGTGTCGGAGAAGGGCTGCCGCGACGCCGCCGAGGACGCCGTCCGCGCCTACCGGGGCGCGCTGCGGCACCTGGCCGAGGTGCCGTTCCTGGAGTCGTGGAGCGCGCTGGGCGACGAGTCGGTGCTGAGCAAGGCCAAGGCCGACGACCTGACCGAGGAGTTCAGCAAGGCGGCGTCCAAGGCGCGGAAGAACACCAGCGCGCGGGTCGCCGCGAAGTGGACCCGCAAGGAGGGCGAGCACTGGCGCTTCATCGCGGACCCGCCCGTGCTCACCAGGATCCCCGAGGCGACCGCCGACGCCGTGCTCGGCGCGCTGCCGTCCTACGTGGACACGCTGCGCGAGTCCCGCCGCAACCTGATCACCCGCTACGGGGTGTCCGACGTGGCGTTCCGGGTCGTCGGCACCGGCAGCGTCGGCCTGCGCAACTACCTGGTCCTGCTGCACGGCAACGGCGACGAGGCGCTCATCCTCCAGGCCAAGGAGGCCCGCCCGTCCGCGCTGGCGCCGTTCCTGGGCGCGCCCATGGCCAGGCACGAGGGCAAGCGCATCGTGCACGGCGCGCGGCTCGTGCAGGCCGAGACGGACATCCTGCTGGGCTGGACGACCATCGAGGGCAGGCCGTTCATCGTCCGCCAGTTCCGCAACCGCAAGGGCGAGATCGACGCCACCACGCTCAAGCGCGACGACCTCGACGACTACGGCCGGTTCGCGGGAGCCCTGCTGGCCCGCGCCCACACCCGCTCGGTCGACCCCCGGCTGCTCGCGGGCTACTGCGACGACGGCGAGGACCTCGACGAGGCGTTCGCGAAGTACGCGATCGACTACGCCGACCAGACCGAGTCCGACCACGCGCGGCTCGTGGCCGAGGTGGACGCGGGCCGGATGCCCGCGCTCATCGAGGAGGACTGACCCGCACCAGCGCCTCCCGCGCGACCAGGAACAGCACGACCGCGTTGAGCAGGTGCCACAGGTAGTGCGTGCCCGACGGCCAGTCGGCGCACCACGTGAGGTCGACCGTCCGCAACGTCAGCGACACCGCGAACACCACCCCGGCGACCGCGAACGCGCGCCAGTGGTGCCGCGTCCCGGTCGGGCCGAAGAACCGCAGCGCCACCGCCAGCCCGACCAGCGCCACCCCGGCGGCCAGGTAGGACCCCGAGCCGCCGGGGATGGCCAGCGAGACCGGGACCAGCAGCACACCGAGCACCGCCAGCCCCGGCGCGAACCACCACGCCCGGTGCCACGGCAGCCCCCAGAACCAGTGCCCGAAGCACACGACGTAGAAGAACACGAACACCGCGATGAACAGCACGTCGAACACGCGCGTCAGCTCCGTCGCCGCGGTGTGGAACGCCAGGCTCGCCACCCCGATCAGCGCGAGCAGCACGACCAGCGCCCGCATGCTCCGCTGCTCCGGCCGGAACCGGAACCAGAGCACCGCCGCCGCCAGCAGGAACCCCAGGTTGCTGAGCGCGTTGAGCGGCTCACCCCACAGGCCCGGAGCCAGCCGCTCGCAGTAGGCGTCGACGTAGTTGTTCATGCGGGGGTTTTAGCGCACGGGAATCGGGTACGTCTCGCGGCGTGACGGATCTCGGGTGGATCGGCTTGATCAGGCACGGTGAGAGCACCGGCAACATCGCGAGGGACCGGGCCGAGGCCGCGGGACTGGACGTCATCGAGATAGCCGAGCGCGACGCGGACGTACCGCTGTCGCCGCGCGGCGAGGAGCACGGCCGGGCCGTCGGCCGCTGGCTGACCTCGCTGCCCGCCGACCAGCGCCCCCAGGTGATCGTGTGCTCGCCGTACCAGCGGACGCTGGCCACCGCGTGGCTCGCCACCCGCGAGATCGACTTCCAGCCGGTGCAGGTGGTGGACGAACGGCTGCGGGACCGCGAACTGGGCATCCTGGACCTGCTGACCGGGCACGGCGTGGCCAAGCAGTACCCCGGTGAGCTGGCCCGGATGCGCAGACTGGGCAAGTTCTACTACCGGCCGCCGGGCGGGGAGTCCTGGGCGGACGTGGCGCTGCGGCTGCGGTCGCTGCTGTCGGACCTGGAGAGGGACCATCCGGGTGAGCGGGTGCTGCTGTTCGGGCACGAGGTGACGGCTTACCTGCTGCGGTACCTGCTGGAGGGGGTGCCGGAGAAGGACCTGTTGGCGGTGGCTCGGAGCTCGGTGGTGGCGAACGGGTCGTTGACGTCGTGGAGTCGGGCGGACGCGGAGTTCCGGCTGGTGCATGAGCATTCGGTGGAGCATCTGGAGGTTGGGGGGTCGGAGGTCGCGGGGTCGGAGGTCGCGGGGTCGGAGGAGCCGACTGTGGAGGTGCCGGTGCGGCCTAGTACTTGGAGGGCTACTCGGTCCAGGGCTTGGAGGAGGACGGGGTAGTTCGGTATTGGATTTGCCGAGGTCGAGGCGGGGTGTCGCTACAGCCGTCTCCGGGTGCGGTCGGCTTGACTTGGGGCCCCTTTTTTGGGCTTCGTCGGGCGAAAAAGGGCAGGTAGTAGAGCCTGCCCGCCGACCAATTTTAAGCCCAAAAACCCCAAGTCAAGCCGACCGCACTAGCGGACGAGCACCGCTCGCTTCCAGCTGGGTTGGGTTACCTGTGTTCCGTTCCAGTGTCGTTGGGCGGCTTGGCTTGGGCGTTGGCCGCCGAAAGCGGCGTCCACGGCGGGGTGGATGCGGGTGTTGAAGGCGGTGGTGCAGGCGGATTCGGATTCCCGGACGTCGATGTAGCTGAGGCCGCCGTCGGGGCGGCGTAGCCAGAAACGTCAAGCGTCGGAGCCCGGAGAGGTTCCGGGTGTGGATCGCCGACTCGTGGACCAGGCTGCTGCTGGTCTGAGCTACCGGGCCCGTTGCACGCGGGCCTCGTCCCACACCGGTTCGTCCACCTCGGACACCACGCCGTCGGAGCGGAACAGCAGGAAGCGGTCGAACGACCGCGCGAACCAGCGGTCGTGGGTCACCGCGACCACGGTCCCGGTGAACTCCTCCAACGCCCTCTGCAGCGCCTCGGCCGAGTTGAGGTCGAGGTTGTCGGTGGGTTCGTCGAGCAGCAGCAGGGTCGATCCCGACAGCTCCAGCAGGAGGACCTGGAACCGCGCCTGCTGCCCGCCCGACAGCGACTCGAACTTCTGGTCGCCGCTCGGTCCGAGGCCGTAGCGGGTGAGGATCGCCATGGCGGCGCCGCGGTCCTTGCCGGTGCGGGTGCCCTCGCCGTGCCAGAGGATGTCGACCAGCGTGCGGCCGATCCACTCCGGGTGCTGGTGGGTCTGGGCGAACAGGCCCGGTACGACCCGTGAGCCGGTCTTGCACACGCCGGTGTGGGCCACCTCGCCGCCGCCGAGCAGCCGCAGGAAGTGGCTCTTGCCGGACCCGTTGGACCCGAGCACCGCGACCCGGTCCCCGAAGAAGATCTCCGTGTCGAACGGCTTCATCAGGCCGGTCAGCTCCAGCTTCTCGCACGTCACCGCGCGGACGGCCGTGCGACCGCCCCTCAGCCTGGGCGTCACCTTCTCGTCGGTGGGCAGCTCGGGCGGTGGGCCCGCGTCCTCGTACTTCTTGAGCTTGGCCGACATGACCCGGTACTTGGCGGCCATGACCTCGGAGATGGTGGCCTGGATCTGCAGGGTGCGCACGAGCTCCTTGAGGCGTTCGTGCTCCTCGTCCCAGCGGCGGTGCAGCTCCTTGAGCCGTTCGATGCGGGCGGTGCGGGCGGCGTGCCAGGTGCCGAACGAGCCGCTGTGCGTCCACGCGCTGTGCGCTTCGACGGTGACGACCTGGGTCGCCGCGATGGACAGCAGCTCGCGGTCGTGGCTGACCAGCAGCACGGCCTTGTCCGTCTCGGACAGCCGCTGCTCCAGCCAGCGCTTGCCGGGCACGTCGAGGTAGTTGTCCGGCTCGTCGAGCAGCAGCACCTGTTCGTGACCCCGAAGCAACGCCTCCAGCACCAACCGCTTCTGCTCGCCGCCGGACAGCGTGCGCACGTCGCGGAAGCGGGCGCGGTCGTAGGGGACGCCGAGCGCGGCGACGGTGACGGTGTCCCAGAGGACCTCGATGTCGTAGCCGCCGTGCTCGCCCCAGGTGGTGATGGCGTTGGCGTACCTCATCTGGGTCGGCTCGTCGTCGACGTCCATCAGCGCCAGCTCGGCGGCGTCCAGGTCGAGCGCGGCCTTGCGCAGGCCAGGTGGGGCGACGGCGAGCAGCAGGTCCCGGACGGTGCTGTCGTCGCGGACCGAACCGACGAACTGCGGCATCACCCCCAGGCCGCCCTGCACGCGAACGCTGCCGGTCGTCGGGGTCAGCTCACCCGAGAGGATCCGCAGCAACGTGGTCTTGCCGACCCCGTTCGCACCCACCAGCGCGACCACGGAACCGGTACCGACCTTGAACGACACATCGCGAAACAGCTCGCGCCCATCCGGCAGGCGGAAGGCGAGACCGTTCGCATCGAGGAACCCCACGGTGGGCCATCGTCGTCTGACATGTGCCGCGCGACCAAATCATTTGGTATCAGGCCGCGCGGTCGCGACTCCAACAGGAGAGGCGCATCACAGGGAAGGAGCTCGATGACCCGCATCGAGTCGGCTCGGTTGGTCGCGGCGCAGCTGGGCGTGCTGGCGACGCTCGGGGCGCTGCCCGATCTGCCGGACGGGCCCCGCCTCGACCGCTCGCCCACGCCGGTGCACGACGTCAACGGCGAGCTGCTGCTGTGGCGGATCGGCACGTGCGGTGGTCGCGGCTACGTCGACGTGGCCGCGCACCCGATGCTGGGCGCGCCGCTGGTGGCGGTCGCGCCGGAGGCGGTCTGGGAACCGGAGGCGCTGCTCGCCGAGGCGCGGGCCAGGGGCGTGGAGCACGACGAGCTGCAGTTCGTGGCCTACAGCTTCCCGAAGCTGGCCGTGCGGTACCTGCTCGACGGGGTCGAGGTGGCGCTGCTGGAGCTGCACACGTGGGAGCGGGTGCCGCCGGTGCGCGCGGACCTGTCCGAGCCGCCCGGCGAGTTCGAGCGGTGGTCGTTCCTGGACGAGCTGTCCCCGCAGGCCCGGCACACCCACGACGAGCGGTACCGGCAGCGCAGGGAGGCGCTGACGCACCTGGCGAACGTGCTGCACGTCGACGACCCGGTGGTGCGGAGGTTCGACCGCAAGATCGTGGAGCAGGTGCTCAAGCCCAGGGTGGACGCGCTGGAGCTGCAGTACTCGCACCGGTTCTCCGACCAGTCGAGCTGCCTCGGCCTGCTCGGGCAGGAGACCAACCGGTGGAGCTCGGCGGCGAGCGCGCAGATGGTGCTGGACTTCTACCGGTACCGCTACGACCAGGAGCGGCTGGCCGACGAGCTGGGGCTGGGCACCGAGGAGCACCCCAGCGGGCTGCCCGCGAGCCGCGACTTCGACGTGGTCAGGGCGTTGGAGAACCTCACCGGCAAGTCGCTGTCGGCGGCCATGTCGACCACGCCGACGTTCGCCGAGTACCGCTCCGAGATCCGCGCGAACCGACCGGTCATCAGCTTCGTCCCCGGTCACTGCCGCGTGGTCACCGGCTACACCCGCACCAGCTCGCTGCTGCTCATCGGCGCCAGCTTCGCCGCCCTCCGCGTCGCCGACCCGTGGCCGCCCAAGGCCGGGGTGGTGACCCGCTGGGAGAACGTGGACACGATCGTCTGCCGGAACACGGTGACGGCGCGGGTGACCCTGGTGCCGTAGCGGGCGGCTGGTCCGACGGGGTGGTGTTCGACCGCCGACCGTACGCGGAGGCGGGGTGGGGCGACTTCTCCCGTGACGGTCGAAGCCCGGACGGGCACCGGTTCCCGAGCACGGAGGAAGCAGTGATCGAGGCAAGCAGCCAGAACGACGCCAAGATCGGCGTCAAGGGGTTCTCGTCGGCGTTCACCCTGGTGGTGATGAGTGCGAAGGGTGCGACGGATTTCCTCACCTGGATCGTGCAGGACCCGACGGTCCTGGTCCACGTGGGTTCCGCCGACCTGGGGGACATCGCGGCGAGCACCGACTACATGGTCAAGGGCAGCGGGAACTGGGTGCGGACCGGCACCAGCCTCAAGGCGGCCCGCGCCGCCACGGGAGAGCCGGTGAACCGGGTCGGCGCGTCGATCGAGCTGAACAACCGCTCAGGGGTCCTGACGCGCGGCTACCTCGAGGTCGCCCGCGTGCTGGCCCACGAGCTCACCCTGCACGCGATGGCCGTGGAGGTCTTCCGGGAGAGGATCCTAGAGCGGGACGCCGAGGTCGAAGAGGAGTGGCGCGACCTCGTCTCGCCCGGTGGTCAGCTCAGCCAGCGGAACCAGCACGACGGCGCGGCGTTCGACCTCAACGCCCACTACGAGCCCCTGATCACCAGGATGTCCGGGAACCTCAAGGAGCAGGGGTACGCGGGCGACGCCGCGACCCTGCGCAAGTACTACGAGGAGGACGTCGTGCACCTGAAGGTGGAGTACGCCAAGCGCGATCTGGGTGCCGAGTACCTCAAGCACCACCTCCTGGAGGGCGTCGTGTTCTGACGCCCCCGGAGGCCCGGTGGTCTAGCGCCAGGTCGTCCCGCGCAGGAGCAGCGACACCGACACCATGCCGAAGCTGAGCAGGGCCGCGCCGATCACCCCCATGCACAGCAGGAACACGCCGAGAGCGCCGAAGAGCACGGCGAGGACCGTGGTGGGTTTGGGGTGGGACCGGCCCACTGCCAGCCGGTTGTCGAGGTGGGGGTCGTCGAGGCGGAACTGGTGCTCGATCTCGTCCAGCGAACGGCGCTCGGATTCACTCAGCATCGGGGGCTCCTCCACATGCTCCAGGCTTGGTGGGAGTACCCCGATCCGGGTCGGCTAATCCCGACTATCCGCGGGAAAGCGCGACGAGCCGCGAGACGGCCCGCAGGTACTTCTTCCGGTACCCGCCGCGCAGCATCTCCTCGGTGAACAGCTCCGAGAGCGGCAGCCCGGACACGGCGACCGGGACGTCGCGGTCGTAGAGCCGGTCCCCCAGCGCGACCAGGCGCAACGCGACGGACTGGTCGGCGGCCGGGTGCACGCCGCGCAGGTGCACGGCGGCGACCCCGTCGACCAGGCGGCCGTAGCGGGACGGGTGCAGCCTGGCCAGCCGGGCGCACAGCTCGTCGAAGTCGTCGAGGGTCGAGCCGGGGGTGGCGTCGGCGCTGGCGGTCAGCTCGGCGTCGGACATCGGCGCGGGAGCGTCGGGCAGGCCGCGGTGCCGGTAGTCGGGGCCGTCGACCCGGACGACCTCGAACCGGGCCGCCATCGCCTGGATCTCGCGCAGGAAGTCCTGGGCGGCGAACCGGCCCTCGCCGAGCTTGTCGGGCAGCGTGTTGGAGGTCGCCGCGACGAACACGCCCGCCTCGGTCAGCTCCTTGATGATCCGCCCGACCAGGGTCGTGTCGCCGGGGTCGTCCAGCTCGAACTCGTCGATCGCGAGCAGCCGGTGGTCCGACAGCCGCCGCACGGCCTCGCCGAACCCGAGCGCGCCGACCAGGTTCGTCAGCTCGACGAACGTGCCGTACGCCTTCGGGCCGGGCACGGTGTGCCAGATCGAGGCGAGCAGGTGGGTCTTGCCGACGCCGAACCCGCCGTCGAGGTAGAGGCCGCGCTTGCCCTCGGGGGCGGACTTGCGGAACAGCGACGTGAGCCAGCCGCCGTCGGAGCCCGCGCCGACCCGCTTGGCGAACGCGGCGCACGCCGTGACGGCCGCGGCCTGGCTGGGCTCGTCCGGGTTGGGGACGTAGGTGTCGAACCGGACACCGTCGAACCGGGGCGGCGGGACCAGGGAGCTCACCAGTTCGTCCGCCTCGATCCGGGGATCTCGGTCGGCCAGGCGCGGGGCGGACATGGGTGGAGGGTATCGGCGTGCTGGGATGGCCGTGTGCAGATGTTGTGGCCACCACAGGCCGGGGAGATCGGCGACGCGGAGCTGGAGCGGGTCTACGACTACCCGCCCGCCCTGGACCGCCCGTGGGTGCAGGTCAACTTCGTGTCCAGCGTCGACGGGGCGGTGTCGGTCGACGGCAAGTCCGGCGCGCTCGGCAACGCGGCCGAC
Organism: Umezawaea tangerina; assembly: GCF_003002815.1. GTDB lineage: Bacteria > Actinomycetota > Actinomycetes > Mycobacteriales > Pseudonocardiaceae > Umezawaea > Umezawaea tangerina. The sequence goes on from NZ_PVTF01000023.1 coordinate 61,624, forward strand.
AAGAAGGTGTTCGCGCTCGGCCGCGACCTCGCCGACGTGGTGCTGGTCGGCGCGGGCACGGCCGAGGCCGAGGGCTACCGCGGCATCAGGGCGGGCGAGGTGCGCGCGGAACGCCGGGCCCGGCTGGGGCTGGCCCCCGTGCCGCCGATCGCCGTGGTGACCGCCCGCGCGTCCGTTCCGCCGACCTCTCCCCTGCTGACCGACACGTCCGTGCCACCGATCGTGCTGACCACGTCGTCCGCGCAGGCCGAACGCCGGAACGCGCTGGTCGAGGCCGGTGCGGACGTGGTGGTCGTCGGCGAGGACGAGGTGGACCTGGTCGCGGCGCTGCGGGAGCTGGAGCGGCGCGGGCTGCGCCGGGTGGACTGCGAGGGCGGGCCGACGCTGTTCGGGGCGCTGATCGCCGCGGACCTGGTGGACGAGCTGTGCGTCACGGTCGCGCCCGCGCTGGTGGGCGGTGACGCGGGCCGGATCGCGCACGGGGCGACGCCCGAGGTGCCGCGCGGGATGGAGCTCACCTCGGTGCTGCACTCGGAGTCGGCGCTGCTGCTGCGCTACCAACGCGTGCGCTGACCTGCCGCAAGAGGCAGGATGGCCCCGTGCCGCTACCCCTGACCTCACCGCTGCAGCCGATGCTCGCGACCGCGGTCGACGCGATCCCGTCCGGCAAGGACCTGCTGTTCGAGCCGAAGTGGGACGGGTTCCGCTGCCTGGTGTTCCGCGACGGCGACGAGGTGGTGCTCCAGTCGCGCAGCGGGAAGCCGTTGAACCGGTACTTCCCCGAGGTGGTCGCCGCGATGCTCCGGACGCTGCCCGACCGGGTGGTGCTCGACGGCGAGCTGGTGGTCGCGAAGGACGACAGGCTGGACTTCGACGCGCTGTCGGAGCGCATCCACCCGGCCGCCAGCCGGATCGCGCTGCTGTCCGAGCAGATCCCCGCGGCCTACGTGGCGTTCGACCTGCTCGCGCTCGGCGACGAGGTGCTGCTGGAGAAGCCGTGCACCGAACGCCGGGACGCGCTGGTGGCGCTGGTGAAGCCGGGTGACGGGCTCTACCTGACGCCCGCGACCACCGACGCGGGGCTGGCGGCGCAGTGGTTCGAGCTGTTCGAGGGCGCCGGGCTGGACGGCGTGATCGGCAAGCCCGCGGGCTCGGAGTACACGCCGGGCAAGCGGTCGATGATCAAGGTCAAGCACGCCCGCTCGGCGGACTGCGTGGTCGCGGGGCTGCGCTGGCACAAGGACACCGACCCCGGCACGGCCGTCGGGTCGCTGCTGCTGGGCCTGCACGACGACCAGGGCGTGCTGCACCACGTCGGCGTGGTCGGGTCGTTCAAGGCCGACCGCCGCCGGGAGCTGGCCGACGAGCTGCGCGAGCTGATCACCGAAGCCGGGGACCACCCGTGGCTCGGCCCGGACGCCGAGGACGGCCGCAGGCTGCCCGGCGCGATCAACCGGTGGCGCGGCGAGCACGCGTCGTGGGTCCCGCTGCGGCCCGAGCGCGTGCTGGAGATCTCCTACACCCAGACCGAGGGCGGGCACCCGGCCCGGCTGCGGCACAACGGCCAGTTCACCCGGTGGCGGCCGGACCGCGAGGCGGACTCGTGCCGCTACGACCAGCTCGACCAGCCCGCGCGCTACGACGTGGAGTCGGTGCTGCGCGGCGAGGTCAAACCGGCTTAGCGGTCCGGGTGGCGCCCGCGGAGGCGAGCACCACGCAGCACACCGCGACCCACTGCACGGGCCGCAGGGCCTCGCCGAGCACGACCAGGCCGACGAGCGCGGCCATCGCGGGCTCCAGGCTCATCAGGATGCCGAACACCCGCGGCGGGATGCGGCGCAGCGCCTCCAGCTCCAACGAGTGCGGCACCACCGTGGACAGCAGCGCCACGCCGAGGCCGGAGAGCAGCACCAGCGGGTCGAGCAGCACCTGGCTGACGTCGCCGACGCCGAACGGGAGCACCACCAGCGCGGCGAACACCATCGCCAGCGCGAGCCCCCGCCCGTCCGGGGACTGGCTGCCCAACGAGGCCGCGAGCAGGATGTAGGTCCCCCAGCACACGCCCGCGAGCAGCGCGAACACCACACCGGTCCACACCAGGCCGCCGTCGGCGCGGGTCAGCAGCAGCACGCCGCCCGCCGCCAGCAGCGCCCACAGGCCGTCGACCCACCGCCGCGACCCGACCACGGCGACGGCCAGCGGGCCGAGGAACTCGATGGTCACCGCCGCGCCCAGCGGGATCCGTTCGATCGCCTGGTAGAAGAGCAGGTTCATCGCCCCGAGCACCGCGCCGTAGCCGACGACGGTGAGCAGCATCCGCCTGCCGATCCGCACCGAGGGCCGCCACAGGACCACCAGCACCACGGCCGCGAACGCGAGCCGCAACGCCACCGTGCCCGACGTGCCCGCGATGGCGAACAGCTGCTTCGCCAGCGCCGCGCCGACCTGGATGCTGACGATCCCCAGCAGCACCAGCGCGGGCGGAGGGACCGCGCCGAGCACGCGGGCGGCGGTCGGGAGACCACCCACCCCGTCGAACGGACGCTCCGACGCCGGTCCCGCCTGTGCCATCGCCACCAGGCCATCCTGCCCGTCCGAAGAGGATCGGCGCACCCCGATACCCACAGGTCGGGCGCGCTCCGCTCACCGAAGTCTCACCTGGACCGTGCGACCCTTTCGCCCTGTCCGGTCGCATTTTCCGCCGAGAGCGAGGAACACCCGTGCCGCGTCGGCACCACGCCGCCCTGCTGCTGCCGCTGGTCATGATCACCGCGTTGGGCGCGTGCAGCGCCGGACCGTCGATCCGCCCGGTGATCGCCGTGCGCGGCGACAGCGGGACACCCACCGAGGCCGCCCCGTCGGGCCAGCAGCCCGTGCCGGACCTCGAGGACGGCAAGGACAGCGGCCTGAACTGGCAGGAGTGCACGGACTCCACGCTGCTCCGGCTCGGCCCGACCGCGCCGCAGGGCGGCTCGTTCCAGTGCGCGCGCATGTCGTCCACCCTGGACGCGCCGAGCAGGCCCGGCCGCGGCAGCCTCAGCGTCTCGGTGCTCAAGGCGGGCACCGGCAAGAGCCCGCTGGTCGTCGTCAGCGACGCCGACGGCGAGCCCGGCACCCTCAAGGCCGCCCGGCTCGCGTCGTCGCTGCCGCCGGAGGTGCTCAGCAGGTTCAGCCTCATCGGCGTCGACCGCCGCGGCACCGGCAAGTCCGACGGCGTCACCTGCGTCCCCGAGTCGGCCCGGCTCGACATCGTCGAGTTCGACCCGGCGAGCACCGACAACACCGAGCTGCGCGGCGCGATCACCACGGCCAGCCAGGAGTGCGTGCTCGACCTGGAGAACCGGCTGACCGCGATGGACTCGTGGCGCGCGGCCGCCGACCTGGAGAAGCTGCGCGAGGCGCTCGGCGTCGGCAGGCTCAACGCGGTCGGCGTCGGCGACGGCTCCAGGGTCCTCAGCCTCTACGCGAGCCGGTTCCCGAACCGCATCGGCCGGATGGTGTTCGACGGCGCCCCCGACCCCACGCTGGACGCGATCGGCGCCGCGGAGGCCAGGGCCGTCGCCGCCGAGGCCACGTTCGACGCGTTCGCCAAGGACTGCGCCGTGCGCGGCTGCGCGTTGGGCGCGAACGCGAAGCAGGAGTTCACCGCGCTGCTCGACCAGCTCCGTACCACCCCGCTGCGGGTCCTGGGCATCGCCCTGACCCCCGGCACCGCGTCGCAGGCCGTCCTGGTCGGCCTGGCCGACCGCGCCCGCTGGCCCGCGCTGGCCGACGCCATCTCCGCCGCCAAGGCGGGTGACGGCAACGGCCTCGTCGGGTTGGTCGAACCGCTGGTCGCCGACGTCGACGAGAACCCGCCGCGCCTGGACGCCGCCCTCGTGACCGGCTGCAACGACACGTCGACCCGCATCCCGCCGGACCGCGTGACGGTGCTGACCACCGACTGGCGCGAGAAGCACCCCCTGTTCGGCGCCCTGTACGCGCAGCGCCTGCTCCTGTGCGCGTCCTTCCCGGTCCCGTCCCCGCTCAAGGTGCCCGCCCTCAACGGCGCCCCGCCGATCCTGGTCGTCAGCACCGCCACGGACCCCGTCACCCCGCAGCAGGGCACCGAACGCGCGGCCGGTCAGCTGCCCGCGGGGGTCGTGGTCGGGTGGCAGGGCGGCGGACACGGCGCGCTCGGGCTCTCGCAGTGCGCCACCACCGCCGCGAAGGACTTCCTGCTCGACGCCAAGGTCCCCGCCAACGGCACCGTCTGCCCGCCGTGACGGTGGTCGGGCGGGTCTCGCGGCGCCGTCAGCAGCAGTGGTCGCCGCGCCAGGCCTCGCGGCCCTCCCGCACCGCGACGGCGGCGATCGCCAAGGCGACGACCGGGTCCGCCCACCACCAGCCGAGCAGCGAGTTCAGCAGCAGGCCGACGAGGAGCACACCGGACAGGTACGTGCACAGCATCGTCTGCTTCGAGTCCGCGACCGCGCTGGCCGACCCCAGCTCACGCCCGGCGCGGCGTTGCGCGGTGGACAGGAACGGCATGACCAGCAGCGAGACGGCGGCCAGCGCGACACCGACCGGCGAGTGCCCGGCGGCCTCCACGCCCGCCAACGAGCGGATGGCCTCGACGCCGACGTAGGCGGCCAGGGCGAAGAACGAGATCGCGATGACCTTGAGCGCGGCCCGTTCCCTTGACTTCGGATCCTGTCCGGAGAACTGCCACGCCACGGCGCAAGCCGACGCGACCTCGATCACCGAGTCCAGGCCGAACCCGACCAGGGCGGTGGACGAGGCGGCGGTGCCCGCCGAGATCGCGATGACCGCCTCGACGACGTTGTAGGAGATGGTCGCGGCGACGAGGAGCCGCACCCGGCGCGTCAGGGCGGCGCGGCGTCCCGGCTCGACGAGCGGGGGCCGTGGGGCGCAGCACCCGTCGTGCTCCTGCGGCACCGCGACCAGCCGCAGGTCCAAGCGGCCGTCCTCGTTCACCGCTCGGCTCCGCGCGCTGCCGCGGCCGGTTCCTGGTCGTCCGCGCACGGTCGCGCGGTGTCCACGGCCAGCACGACCTGCACCAGCTCGCCCAACGCTCGCGCCAGGTGCGCGTCGGCCAGGTCGTAGCGGACCTGGCGCCCCTCGTAGGTCGCCACGACCAGACCGCACCCGCGCAGGCAGGACAGGTGGTTGGACACGTTGGAGCGGGTCAGGTCGAGCCGGGTCGCGAGCTGACCGGGGTAGCGCACCCCGTCCAGCAGCGCGACCAGGATCCGGCAGCGGGTCGGGTCGGCCAGCGCCCGGCCGAGACGGGCCAGCGCCGACTCCCGCGTCTCACAGGTCAGCATCCACGAAACAGTACAGTCAACGCTGACGTATCACCACGGCTCAGCGGCCGGCGTTCGAGGAGCCGGTGGGGAACTCCTGGGTGCCCAGGACGTGCAGCAGGGCGAGGCGTTCGCGGGACTCGGCGTCGGCCGGGGTGAGCACGACGAGCTGCTGGCCCTGGTCGGGGGTGACCAGGGTTTCGCAGTCCATGACCAGGCGGCCCACCCGCGGGTGGAGGAAGGTCTTGCGGTCGGCGCGGCGGACGGCCACCTGGTGCTCGGCCCAGTACTCGCGGAACTCGGCGCTCGCCGCCGCCAGCCGCTCGACCAGATCGGCGACCACGGGGTCACCGGGACGCCTGCCGACGACCGCGCGCAGGTCGGCCACGATGTGGCGGGTGTGCCGCTCGCGCTCCTCCGGCGGGCCGATCGAGCGGGAGTCGGGGTCGGCGAACCAGCGGTAGGCGACGTACCGCTGGTACCCGGAGAACGCGGTGTGGTCACCCGCCAACAGCGTGGACGCCCGGTTCTGGGCGAGGACCTCACCCAGGTCGGACACGACCATGGCGGGGTTGTCACCGAGCAGGTCGAGCATGCGCAGCAGTCCGGCACGGGCCAGCTGCGCCACGCCCTCGGACGGCGGCGGCCGGTGTCCGGCCAGGTGGAACAGGTGGGCGCGCTCGTCGTCGGACAGGCGCAGCGCCCTGGCCAGCGCGCCCAGCAGCTGCGTGGACGGCTGGCTGCTGCGGCCCTGCTCCAGGCGGACGACGTAGTCGACCGACATCCCGGCGAGGGTGGCCACCTCCTCGCGGCGCAGGCCCGCGGTGCGGCGACGGGGCCCCGCGGCGATGCCGACCTCGGCCGGGCGGATCGCCTCGCGGCGCCTGCGCAGGAAGTCGGCGAGCTGCTCGCGTTGCATGACCCCATGCTCCCCCGACGGCGGCGACCCCATCCAGGGAGCGGCGCTCCCGGGGGAAACGCTCCACTCCCGCATCCCCCGACCGGGTCGCATGGTGGTGGGGACACCGATGAAGGGGAACTGATGCGCACACGAAACCTCGGCAGCACCGGACCGGCCGTCTCGGCGCTGGGGCTGGGCTCGATGGGCATGTCGAGCGGCGCCTACGGCCTGTCCGACCGGGCCGAGAGCATCGCCACCGTGCACGCCGCGCTCGACGCGGGCGTCACGCTGGTCGACACCGCCGACTTCTACGCCATGGGCCACAACGAGCTGCTGCTCGGCGAGGCGCTGCGCGGCCGGGACCGCGACAGCTACCAGCTCAGCGTCAAGTTCGGCCAGCAGCGCGGGCCCGGCCGCGAGGCCGCCGGGCAGGACAGCAGGCCCGCGGCGGTGAAGAACTTCCTGGCCTACTCGCTCACCCGGCTGGGCACCGACCACGTCGACGTCTACCGCCCGTCCCGGCTGGACCCGGCGGTCCCGATCGAGGACACGATCGGCGCCATCAAGGAGATGGTCGACGCGGGCCACGTCCGCCACATCGGCCTGTCCGAGGTCGACGCCACGACGATCCGCCGCGCCCACGCCGTGCACCCGATCAGCGACCTGCAGATCGAGTACTCGGTCCTCACCCGTTCGGTCGAGGCCGACGTCCTGCCCGTGCTCCGCGAGCTCGGCATCGGCCTCACCGCCTACGGCGTCCTGGGCCGCGGCCTCATCTCCGGCCACTGGACCCCCGACCGCGCGGGCGCCCCCGGTGACCAGCGCGGGTTCACCCCGCGCTTCTCGGCCGAGAACGTCACCCACAACCTCGCCCTCACCGACGCGCTGCGCCGGGTCGCCGAGGCCAAGGGCTGCACCGTCGCCCAGCTGGCCATCGCCTGGGTGGCCGCCCAGGGCGAGGACGTCGTGCCGCTGGTCGGCGCCCGCACCCGCGTCCGCCTGGCCGAGGCGCTGCCCGCCATCGACCTGGTGCTCACCGAGGACGACCTCGCCGAGATCGAGAAGGCCGTCCCCGCGGGCTCGGCGCGCGGCGACCGCTACCCGGCCAACCACATGGCGAGCCTCGGCGTGGGCAACTGAACCTGGCACGTCCAGGAATTCCCAATCGGGAAAATCCCGATTCCGTCCACGGGTCCGGCAATTCCAGCCGACGAAGAACCCCGAAATAGCCGAGTTGCGCTCATATTCCGCGCGACCGGTCGGGAACGGCCATTTCCGAACCCCCGATGGACAAGGCGACGGCCCCGGTCCGCGAGGACCGGGGCCGTCACCACCGTCATGTCAACAGCTCGAGCAACACCCGCAACCTGGGCCGGTGCATCCACCACAGCAGTTGCAGCCCCCGAGCTGGGCCTGTTCCACCGTCGTGATCTCTACCGCCATCATGGCCTCCCCGTGATCGAGCGGACCTCCAGCACCGAAGGTATTTCGACCTCACCGTCCGCCCTACCGCTAGCCAGGGGAAGTCCCTTCACTCGATCGCGAACGGTGAATCATCAATACGTCGCAATACGTGTTCACCTGCTTCGGACTTGTCAGCCGGACAGCTCATCCAACGCGCGCTGGGCCACTTCCAGCTCGGCCCGCAGCTGCTCCACCCTCGCGAGGTGGGTTTCGCGGGCCGCGGTGAGCACGGCGTCGACCGCGGCGGCGACCTCCGGGTGGAGGAGCTTGGCGGCCTGGGCGACGGCGCTCGGGGTGAGGGCCGCCTGCCTGAGCGTGCGCTTGACGCCGACGAGGACCTCCGCCGCCCACTCGCCCTCGATGGTCGACGTGAGCGTGATGGTGACCTCGGCGGGCTTCGCGCCCTTGCGCGCGGCCGGAGCGGGCTTGGCCGGAGCGGGCTTCGGCTTCTCCACCACCGGCGGCGGCGCGGGCGTGTAGACGTGCTCGATCTCCGCCGGCTTCTCCGGCTCGGCCTCCTTGACCGGCGGCTTGGCCGCCGGCGCCTTCTTGCGCGGAGGCTTCTCGGTGGTCAGCTCGGCCGGGGAGAACGAGATCTCGTCCCGGTCCCCCGTCGGGCGGACCTGGATGAAGTCGCCCTCCTCGGGTTCGGTGAACGAGATCACCTTCGCCGAGCGCCCGGTTTCGACCCCGACCGCGGCCGAGGTGAACCAGACAGCGGGCTGGCGCCCCTCGGCGAGCTCCGCGCGCAGGTGGTCGAGATCCTGCGGTGACAACGAGCCCTGTGCCATCTGCCCCTCCAAGAACGATCTTGATTTTCCCAACCGGGTGCAGACTGCCTTATGGCACCGACAGTTTTGCCATCGGCATCCGCGACAGCTGCCGGTCGTGCACCCGACCCAGCGCCAACTGTGCGCTGAGGGCACCCAGTAGGGCAAGGAGCATGTCCCACTGGCTGTCCCACACATCCCCTTGCGTGCCAAGGAAGTCCTCCGCCGAGTCGCCACCGATGACGGCCCCGGCCCACTCCAGCAGCTCGTAGGCGGCGCTGATCCCGAGGCAGGTCGCGGTGACCAGGGCGAACAACCAGCGGCCCTGGCGCAGCGGCGTCCGGCGCAGCAGCAGCTCGCGCACGACGATCGCGGGCACGAACCCCTGGACCACGTGGGCGAACCGGTCGTACGGGTTGCGCTGGAGCTCGAACAGGTCGCGCACCCGGAACCCGACGGGGACCTCGGCGTAGGTGTAGTGGCCGCCGACGGCGAGCACGACGGCGTGGCCGACGACCAGCCACCGGGCGAGCCGGGTCAGCGGGAACCGGCGGTGGGTCAGCACCAGGATCGGCAGCGCGACGAGGATCGGCGCCACCTCCAGCAGCCACGTGCCGTAGCTCTTGGGCCCGATGGCGGACACCGCCACGGCCGCCACGACGAGCGACACCTGGACGATCGGTTCGCGTTCCATGCACGGATACTGCCCGCCGGCGGCCGTCCGGACCACCATCCACACAGGACACCGGCGGACGGCTGGGCCGTCCGCCGGCGCGCTCCCCGCGGTCAGGCCGGGTTGCCGTCCGTGCCGCACTTGCGGCCGGGGTTGATGCAGTTGGTCATCCGGCGCTGGAGCTCGTTCGCGTCCCAGGCGTTCATGAAGTCGCCGTGGAACGTGAAGCCGGGGGCGGTCGTCGTGTTGACCCCGTTGACCGTCCCGCCGAGCGAGAGGCCACCGCCGTTCACCGGGTAGGTGATCAGCAGTTCGAGCCGGGGCAGCACGACCGGGTGGGTGCCGGGGCAGCTGCCCGCCCAGAACACCACGTGGTCGCGGTGGTTGGCGGAGTCCAGGTTCCGGCCGTCCCAGCAGGTCGGGAAGTCCAGGTAGGTCTCCAGCTTCGTGCCCGAGGGGCAGTTCATGAAGTCCGGGCTCGACGGGCTCTGCGTCGTGCAGGACCAGCGCGCGGACGGGTTCTCGGCGGGGCTGACCGCCTTGCTGTTGCCCACCACGTACCGCAGTCCCTGCGGTGGCGCCTTGGCCTGCGCCATGTCGTGGATGCCCTGGTAGTAGACCGTCACGCTCTCCGGCGCGACCGGTTGGCCGTTCTTGTACAGCGTCGGCACCCAGTACGCCGACAGGTCGGCGACCGGGTTGCAGTTCGTCGTCGCCGCCTTCAGCGACGTGGTCGTCGAGCTCGCGTTCGTCGACCGGTTGCCGAAGAACTCGTGGACGTGCGAGACGCCGGTCTGACCGGGGAACACGATGGGGTCGTTCCCCGCCCGGTGGCTGCTGGAGCAGGCGACCCGGAACTCCGAGACGCCCTGGACTCCGACCTGGTCCGCGATGGCCCTGGCCTGCTGCTGGTCGACGGCACCGGGGTGGCTGCCGTGCTGCGGCCCCGCTCCCGCGGGCTGGTAGGACACGACCACGCCGATCACGAGCACCGCGATCGTCGTGGCCGTGGCCCCGATGACTCCTCGTAGCCTCCTGCGCATGTCAGCTTCCTCCTCAAGGGGTGAAGCGGCGGCGGATCACTGCCCGAACGAGAACCAGTTGACGTTGACGAAGTCGGCCGGTTGCCCGCTCGTGAAGGTCAGGTAGACGTCCTGCTTGCCGGTCAGCGGCGACATGTTCGCGGGCACCGTGCGCCAGCTCTGCCACCCGCCGGTGTTGGCCAGGGCGAAGGAACCGAGCACGGTCCCGGTCGGGCTGCCCGTGCGCACCTCGACCAGGCCGCTCACGCCGTCGGCCGCGCCGCTGGCGACCCGCGCGCTGAACTGCCGCCCGGTGGCGGAGCCGAAGTCGACCCCCCGGAACAGCGCCCAGTCGCCGTTGCGGAGCCCGGCGATGTTCTGCCCCGCGCCGGTGTCGGTCGTGGTCTCGGTGACCACGCCGTCCTGCCCGTCGAACGACTCCGCCTGGATGGCAGCGAACGCGTTGCGACTGCCCGTCGGCGGCGGCGTGGTCGTGGTGGTCGTCGTCGTGGTCGTGGTCGGCGGGTTGCTGCTGCCGGTGCCGGAGTCGACGCCCGAGCCCGCCGGACCGCGCCACCCGGTCGAGGCCGCCGGGACGGACAGCGTCTGGCCGTCGGAGAACGCCACCGTCGCCGCGGTCGCGCCGGGGTTGTAGGCCACGTACGTCCTCGCGCCGTTCTTGTTCAGCACGGCGTAGGTCGGGACGTTCGCGGTGACCGAGTGGTCGGGCGTGCCGTAGGTGTTGAGCGAGGTGATCCAGTGGTAGGCGTGCGGCCGGGAGTCACCGGACTCCGGCTCCAGCCCACCGCCGTAGTTCGCCAGCGCCTGCGCCGGGTCGGCGATGGCCAGGAACTCGGTGATGACGTCCTTCCACTCCACCTCGGTGCCGCCGTTGTTGGCGCGCATCTCGTTGATGTTCTGGACGATGTCGGCCTTCCAGGCCCCGTGGTAGAGCGAGCCGCCGGTGATCGGCAGCATGTTGATGCCGTGGATCTCCTCCGGGTTCGCGGTCCACCACGTGCTGTAGGCGCCGCCGTTGCCCCACACGATGCCGACCGTGCTGTGTGGGAATGCTGGCGGGAACACGGAACCCTGTGCCTGATTGCCGGCTCCGCCGTCGACGTTGAACCAGTACTGGCCAATGGCGGACTGCTGCGTCGTGTAGAGGTAGATCCCCGCGTCGCGCAGGGCGTTGTCGCCGGTCGCCTGGCCGAACAGCACCGCGGCGGTCGCGAACATCATCGACTCCGAGGACGACTCCTCGTTGTTGCCCGCCGCGAAGCCCTGGTGGCCGGACGCCCAGTTCTGGCCCGCGTAGGCGTCGAACGTGCGCAGGAACGGGAACCGGCTCTCGGAGCGGTCGTAGTTGTTGGCGTCCTTGACGAGCAGCTTGACCATGCCGCCGTAGCGGGCGTCCGCGGCCCACGCCGGGTCGTGCTGCGCGACGACGGCCGCGGCCAGGACGTAGTAGCCGTAGTGGAAGTGGTGGTCGTTGAGCTCGCTGTCGGAGCCGAACGACGCCGGGTAGCCGATCAGCGTGTCCCAGGTCGAGTCGTAGGCGAAGTGCCTGCCCGACTCCCCCGGCGTGGCGGTGAGCCAGTCGCTGAGCCGGTCGCGCAGCAGCGCGATCAACCGGTCGCGGCCCGCGGTGTAGCCGATCTGGTTGGCGATCCTGGCCAGGTTCGACAGCCGGTTCAGGGCCTTGCCGGTCCAGTAGGTGTCCGACGCGCCCTTCCACGGGTCCGCCGCGTTCAGCTCGGCGTCGATCTCGGTGCGCAGCCGGGCGGTGTCGGCCTGGCCGGACAGCGGCAGCGCGGGCAGCACACCGCTGAACGCCTGCCTGGTCGTGAACGAGCCGCCCTCGCGAAGCCGCATCTCACCGCGCGGCGAGGTGTAGCGGTGGGCGGTGACCGCGTCGGCGGAGTTCAGCCACTGGTGGCGGTAGAGGGCCTGGAGCGTGCCGGTCTGCGTGCCCTGCCGGGCGACCGTGGTCGCGGCGTAGGTCGCCGACGACTGCGCGGTGGCCGAGTCGTAGGACCACGTGACCTTCGTGTCGGTGACGAAGGAGAACGCGTACTTCTGGAACAGGGGCAGCGCGTCGCGCGACGGCAGCAGCGCCACCGAGAAGAACGCCGCGGCCGAGGTCGCCTCGGACCCCGAGACCGTCCACGCGCTCGGCGAGAACGCGGCGTAGTCGTGGCCGTTGACCGTCACCCCGAGGACGCCGGGAGTCGTGCTGCTCCACACGGTCGCGGTCGCGTTGAAGCCGACGCGGGCGGTGCCGCCGGTCGCCTCCGCGAACACGTACGGCAGGCCGTGGCCGATGGTGGCGCGCAGGGTGCGCCCGCCTCCGGTCCACAGTGGACTGACGGTCCAGTCCGACCAGCCGTCGACCGCGACACCGGACGAGCTCAGGCCGGAGACGCCGACGAACAGGTCGTCGCGGTGCATCATCTCGTAGGCGGTGCCGTTGGAGACGACCGCGGCCGTGTTCGGGTACCCGACCCCGAGGCCCTGCGCCGCGGCGTGGAACGACATCGGGTGGGCGTAGAGGTTCTCGCCGTACGGGTTGCCCGCGTACCGCTGCCAGACCAGGGAGGACCACCACTCGTTCGTCGGCACCGGCTGACCGGCCATCCGCGAGGTGACCTTCGGCGTGACGGGCGCCCCGTCGGAGTTCGACGGACCCACCGTTCCCGCCGGTCTCCCGGTGGCGTAGCTCCCGGCGCCGACCGCGACCGCGTTGGCGGCGGGAGGCAGGACGACGGCTATCGCGGTGGCCGCGACCAGCGCCGCGGCGAACGCGGCCAGGCGTGGACGGGTAGAACGCACGGGGGACCTCCAGTGGAGTGACAGGGACTCACACTGTGAGAGCGCTCTCACATTAAAGACACGGTAAACCCCGCGTGACGGCGTGTCCACGCTTTGTTTCCGCCGCGCGTCTTGCTTGGAAACTCAGTCCGCGTCTTCCCCGACATCGCGCAACCGGTACTCGCACCCGTACTCCACCGCGTACTGCAGGTCGTAGTGGTGCACGATCTTCGGCCCGCCGTGCAGGTGGACGTGCGTCAACGTCGGCTTCGGCTCCGCCTGCGGCTCCGCGAGCGAGTCCACCCGCCCGTCCAGAGGCCCACCGACGAACCGGACCACATAGGCATGAGTCATCGCGACCTCCCACTCCCTCGCCTCGACCGTCCAGCCCATCGTACGAGGGCGGACGGGCATTCAGGGGAATCCGGCGGTACTTCCAGCCGGTTGGCTCAGGGGGTTCGGGGGTGGAAGCACAGGTCAGCAAGGCTGTCACCCGAACGTGCCGCCGGTGCGCGGCCAAGTGGATCTTTGTCGTATGATCGCGTCGAAAATCGACGAAAGTGGTCACCGGGGCGTCCGCTGGAAGTGCGAGGTCCGCCCCACGGCTGACGATCGGCGGAATGGCCGCAAACCATTCCCCGCACGTGGAGCACCATCCACTCCCTCGGGTCGCACCTTTGGCCGCGGATCTCCTTGGAGGGTCCATGCGCACCACTCACGACCGCGGCTTCTTCGGCGGCGAGAGCGGCGACAAATAGCCCCCACCAGGGTTTTGTCCGCGAGTGATCACGGACCCCGTTGCGCGCACGACCTGCGCGAACGGGGTCCGTTCACGTTCTGGTCCGAGCAGTCCGCGGATTTCGGACCGCACAACTGCGCATTCGCGATGACCGCCCCGCGTAATGCGGTCCCGTTCATACGCGGGGTGAATTGACCCTCCCCTCATCCGCTGTTTTAGTTCGATCAACCGCGGACCGAGTGCCGCGCGCACCCCAGCGGAAGGGGGCGGGCGATGCTGACGAGCTTCATCACGTACCTGGAGGACTACCTGGACAGGGCCGGACTCCAGGGTCTGGCCAGGGGCGCTCTCGGCATCCTCGCGTTCGCGAGCGTCCTGAGCGCGCTGTTCGGCACCAGCGCGTTCAAGGCCGCGGGGATCGTCATCTGGATCCTGGGCACGCTCGGCCTGCTGGCGGTGCAGATCGGCTCGAACACCGGACTGCGGCGCGACAACGCCGACTACCGCAAGCTGCTGTCCGACCAGTGCAACAGGACCTACGAGGAGTCCGACCACCTGTGGCGGATCGACCGGTGGGAGGAGGCCGTCACCATCCGGGCGAACGGCGACGCCAAGGGGACCATCGCGGTGCGGGCGATGGTGGAGACGGACGACCTGCCGTTCTTCCGGTTGCGCGTCGGCCCGAACTGGGACCAGCCGGAGAAGGACCGGCGTCGGGTGCACGTGACCGTGAGCAGCATCAAGCGCAACGGCATCGGTGGCACGCGCTGGCCGTTGACGACGCACTGGCTGTCGGACGGCCGGTTCGAGGTGCTGGTGCACTTCGGCGCCACCGTGCCCGAGAAGGGCGAGGAGCTGACGCTGAACGTCGTCTACGACTGGCCCGGTAAGGGCTTTCCGCTGATGAGGCAGCGCAAGCCGGACGAGTTCGTCATGGCCATGGGGCGACCGCTGGCCTACTTCAGCTACGAGGTCACCCTGCCTCCCTCGACCAAGGTGGACTGCGACCCCGTCGGCCTGGGCGAGTCGGACAGGTTCACGCTCGACCCCGCGACCGAGGCGGTCCCGGTCGTCCGGCTGGTCGTCGAGGACATCGCGGCCGACCGGCGGATCGGGGTCAAGCTCGACCTGAAGTAGGTGGAGCCCCCTCGGGAGGAGGCTCCACCGCTTCACAGGCGGGGGAACACGGGTGCGATCGGGGCGGTGCCGTCGCATTGCGCCTGGATGCGGGCGGCCGCGGCGGGGAGGAACGGGGTGAGGTGGGTGGCGAGGGAGTGGCAGGTGGTGAGCAGTTCGCCGAGGACGGCGGGGAGGGTGGGGTCGTTCCGCTTGGCGAGTGCCCAGGGTTTGGTGGACTGGATGTAGCGGTTGGCCTCGGTGGCGATGCGGGTGACCGCCTCGACGGCGCGGCGGAAGTCGAAGTCGGCCAGGGCGTGGTCGATCGTGGCGGCGGCCTCGGCGCGGGCCGCGCGGAGGGTGGTGGCGCGGGGGTCGTCGCCGTGGGCGGGGCCGTACCTGGTGAGCATGGTGAGGGTGCGGTTGACCAGGTTGCCGATGTTGTTGGCCAGGTCCTCGTTGGCGCGGGCGACCAGGCGTTCGGGGGTGTAGTCGGTGTCGCCCGCGCGGGCGACCTCGCGGAGCAGCCACCAGCGGACGGCGTCGGTGCCGTGGGTGGCGATGACGGCGGCGGGGTCCTCGGCGTTGCCGAGGGACTTGCTGATCTTCTCGCCGCCCGCCGTCAGGTACTCGTGCACGAAGATCGTCGTCGGCTGCGCCAGCCCGGCGGACAGCAGCATCGCGGGCCAGTACACGGCGTGGAAGCGGACGATCCCCTTGCCGATCACGTGCACCCGCTCGTCGGCGCCGTCCCACCAGTGCCGGAACCCCTCGTCGTCGGTGCCGTAGCCCGGCGCGGTGAGGTAGTTGGCGAGCGCGTCGAACCAGACGTAGACGACCTGCCCCGGATCGCCGGGCACCGGGACGCCCCACCCGCGGGCGCGGGCGACGCCGCGGCTGACGCTGAAGTCCTCCAGTCCTGATCGGACGAACGCCAGCACCTCCTTCTTGCGGGACAGGGGTTCCACCCGGACCACGTCGTCGGCGACGAGCCTCTCCACCTGGTGCTGGTACCGGCTCAACCGGAAGAACCAGTTCTCCTCGGTCACCTCCTCCGGCACGGTCCCGTGCTCCGGGCACCGCCCGTCGACCAGTTCGCCGGGCGGGTAGAACAGCTCGCACCCCACGCAGTACAGCCCGGTGTACTCGCGCCGGTAGAAGTCGTCGGCGCACGCCGCCCACAGCTCCGCCACCCCCGGCGCGTGCCGCGGGTCGGAACCCGTCCGGATGAAGTCGTCGAACCCCGTCCCCAACGCGGCCCCCAACTCGCGGAACCGCTCCGCGACCCGTGCCACGTACACCGCGGGCGTCACCCTCGCGGCCTCGGCGCTGTGCACGTTCTTCAGCGCGTTGTCGTCGGTCCCGGTCTGCGCCCGCACCTCGTCCCCGCGCTGCCGCCGATGTCGGGCCAGCACGTCGACCTGCACCAGCTCCAACGCGTGCCCGATGTGGGGCCTGCCGTTGACGTACGGGATGGAGGTCGTCACGTTGTAGCGGCTCATCACTGCCTCTCCGCCCCTGACGACAGGCTCGCACGAGGTGGCCCCAGGGGCCTCCTCGTCTGCGGGTCAGGACGTGCGGAGGAAGCCGGACGACGTCATCCGGCCGCACATGCTCGTGGCGGTGTTCCTCAACACGCCCCCGATGCTACGCGGACCCGCCCGCGCTGCGGACCCCCTTCACCGCGAAGTACGGTCCCTCATGGCCGCTTACCGAGTAGTCCTGCCCGTGGGGTGCACCGAGGTCACGCTGGTCCGGCCCGAGGACGGGGCGGAGACGGTGGTGAGGTTCGATCGGGCGACGGCGAGCGGGCCGTTGTTGCGGGAGGACGTGACGCGGCGGTTGCGGGACTACCTGGCGCGCGACCCGGCCTCGACGGCGCCGGCGTTGGTGGACCTGATGGTGCGCGACCTCGGGTTCCAGGTGGCGCCGTTGGCGGCGCGGTCGCCGATCCGGTTGACCGTCCTGGATCGACGGGCCGTCACGTTGTGGGTGGGTGGGTCGACGTTGACGAGCACCAGCAAGCAGCAGACGCCGTTCGCGCTGACGTTGCCGGGCGCCGTGCAGAAGGACGACGTGCGGGTCGTGTTCCGGCTCAACAGCCCCGGCACCGACGCGCCAGCGGTGGCGCGGGCGTTCCGGGACTGGGCGGCGCGGTAGCTACTCGGCGGGCTTCTTCGCCTTCGACGGCTGCACGCGCATCGGTTCGCCGGGCATCTTCGGGTAGTCGGGCGGGTAGGGCATCTCGCCGCGGTCGTCCTTGGCGTACCACTCGAGCAGGGTCTCCAGGCCGAAGGCCTGCGAGTCGAGGGCGGCGTGCGGATCGCCGTGTTCGGCCAGGTAGGCCGGGACGGTGAGGACGTCGAAGTCGTCGGGGTCCACTGTGGACAGCTGGTCCCAGGTGACGGGGGTGGAGACGGTGGCGCGCGGGGTGCCGCGGACCGACCAGGCGGAGGCGATGGTGCGGTCCCTGGCGGCCTGGTTGAAGTCGATGAAGACCTTCTGGCCGCGCTCCTCCTTCCACCACGACGTGGTCGCCAGGGCGGGCATCCGGTTCTCCACCTCGCGGGCGAGGGCGATGACGGCGTGGCGGACGTCGACGAAGTCCCACTCCGGGCGGATGCGGACGGCGACGTGGACGCCGCGGCCGCCGGAGGTCTTGGGGTAGCCGGTCATGCCCAGTTCGGACAGGACCTCGTTCAGCACGGCGGCGACCTTCACGGCGTCGCGGAAGTCCGTGCCGGGCTGGGGGTCGAGGTCGACGCGGAGCTCGTCGGGGTTGTCGACCAGCGGCCTGCGGACGGGCCAGGGGTGGAAGTCGAACGTGCCGAGGTTGGCCGCCCAGGCGATGACGGCGGGCTCGGTCGGGCAGACCTCGTCGGCGGGGCGGCCGGAGGGGAACCTGATGCGCGCGGACTCGAGCCACTCGGGCGCGTTCTTCGGCACGCGCTTCTGGTAGAACGCCTCGCCGGTCACGCCGTCCACGAACCGCTTCAACGTGGTCGGGCGGTCGCGCAGCACGCCCAGTAGCGGCTCGGCCACGGCGAGGTAGTACTCGACCACCTGGCGCTTGGTGATGCCGCGCTCGGGGAAGTACACCTTGTCCGGATTCGACACCCGCACGGTCCGCACACCGTGCGGACCGGGGACCTCCAGCTCCAAAGCCTGCGCCATCCCGGCAGGGTAAAGGACAATGGCGGCATGTGCCGAAGCATCAAGACGCTCCGCCCGCCCTTCGAGGACGAGGTGACCGAAGGCGACATGCGCGCCGCCGCCCTGCAGTACGTGCGGAAGGTGTCCGGTTTCCGGTCGCCCGCCGCGCACAACGCCGAGGCGTTCGAACGAGCCGTGGACCAGATCACCGCCGCCACCGTGGAGCTACTCGCGCACCTCGAGGTCAGGGGACACGCGAAGTAGCTCCAGCCCCTCCACGAAGGCCCGCAGCGCCAGCTCGAAGCTGTCCCGGTCCAGCTCCTCGGCGACCGTGGACAGCAGGTGCGCCTTGTCCAGGTGCGGGTACCGGCCCTGGTAGACCGAGGCGTCGGTGGAGAACCCGCTGGAGAACGTGCTCAGCGCTGCGCCGAACACCAGGTACATCAGCGACGCGGCGATCATCGTGGCGTGCCGCCTCGGCCACCCCGCGTCCACGAGGGCGCCGTGCATGACGTCGAGGCGCCGCAGCGACGCGTCGCGACCGGCGGGCCCGTAGGCGAGGAACGGCACGATGTTCGGGTGCTGCGACAGCGCGGCCCGGTAGGAGCGCGCGCTGACGACGAGGCCGCGCCGCCAGTTCCCGTCCTCGAAACCGGACACGTCGACCTCCTCCAGCACCTCGGCGGCGATCTCGTGCAGCAGGTCGTCCTTGGTCGCCACGTGCCCGTAGAGCGACGGCGCGCGCACGCCCAGTTCGGTGGCGAGCTTGCGCATGGAGAGCCCGTCCAGGCCGTCGCGGTCGATGATGCCGAGCGCGACCTCCCGGATGCGGTCCCCGCTGAGGATGGGGATGCTCGGTCGAGGCATGACGACCCCTTGCACTGGGTTCTCCGACGCGCCTACGTTATACCTAACGCCGTTCGGTTTAGGAGGTCGTGGCGTGGATCTGAGCCTGTCCGACGAGCACCGCCAGCTCCGTGAACTGGCCCGGCGCTTCACCGACGAGCGGATCGTCCCCTTCGCCCTGCAGTGGGACCGGGACGAGGCGATCGACCGCGCGCTCGTGCCGAAGCTGGGCGAGGTCGGCTTTCTCGGGCTGGGCATCGACGAGGAGTACGGCGGCTCGGGTGGCGACAACCTCGCCTACTGCCTCGTGCTCGAGGAGATCGCGCGCGGCGACTCGGCCGTGCGCGGCATCATCTCCGTCTCGCTCGGCCTGGTCGGCAAGACGATCTCCAAGCACGGCACCGAGGAGCAGCGTCGGCGGTGGCTGCCCGGGCTGTGCTCGGGCGAGCTGGTCGGCTGCTTCGGGCTCACCGAGCCGGAGACCGGCTCCGACGCCGGGTCGCTCGCCACCAGGGCCGAGCGCGACGGCGACGACTGGCTGCTCACCGGCCGGAAGGTGTTCATCACCAACGGGACGTGGGCGGACGTCGTCCTGCTGTTCGCCCGCACCGGCGGGCCGGGACCGAGGGGCATCTCCGCGTTCCTGGTGCCGACGGACTCCGCGGGGTTCGCCGCCACCGAGATCCACGGCAAGCTCGGCATGCGCGGCCAGGCCACCGCGGAGCTCGCCCTCGACGGCGTCCGGGTGCCCGACAGCGCCCGGATCGGCGACGAGGGCACCGGTTTCAAGATCGCCATGGCGGCGCTCGACCGCGGCCGGATGTCGGTGGCGGCGGGCTGCGTCGGCGCCGCCCGCGGCGCGTTGGAGGCCAGCCTGCGCTACGCCAAGGAGCGCGAGCAGTTCGGCAAGCCCATCGCCTCCTACCAGCTCGTCCAGGAGCTGCTGGCCGACATGGCCGTCGAGGCGGACGCGGCCAGGCTGCTCACCTGGCGGGTCGCCGACCTCGCCGACCGCGGGCTGCCGTTCGGCACCGAGGCGTCGATGGCGAAGCTCTACGCCAGCGAGGCGGCCGTGCGGGCCGCGAACAGCGCCATCCAGGTTTTCGGCGGGTACGGCTACATCGACGAGTACCCGGTCGGGAAGTACTTGCGCGACACCCGCGTGACGACCCTCTACGAGGGCACCAGCCAGATCCAGAAACTGCTCATCGGCCGGGCGCTGACCGGCGTCAACGCATTCTGAAACGGGGAACACCATGGACTTCGCGCTCGACGAGGAGCAGAAGGAGATCAGGGACTGGGTGCGCACGTTCGTGCGCAAGGAGATCATCCCGCTGGAGCCGGAGGTGCTCCGCCGGGAACGGGCCAACCAGCCGGGTCTGACCTCCGAAGAGCTGGACGCGTTGCAGCAGAAGGCGAAGAAGGCCGGGTTCTGGGGCGTGCAGACGCCCACGGAGTACGGCGGCATGGGCATGGGCGCGGTGATGACGGCGCTCATCGAGGCCGAGCTGGGCCGGTCGTTCGTGCAGTTCCGCTTCGGCGGCAACGCGGACAACATCCTCTACCACGGCAACGCCGAGCAGAAGGAGCGCTACTTGCTCCCGACGATCTCCGGCGAGCGCAAGTCGTGCTTCGCGATCACCGAGCCCGGTGCCGGGTCGGACGCCAAGGCGATCCGCACGTCCGCGCGCAAGGACGGCGCGGAGTGGGTGGTCAACGGCGAGAAGACGTTCATCACCGGCGGCAACGAGGCCGACTTCGTGATGGTGTTCGCCGTGACGGACAAGGAGAAGGGCGCCAACGGCGGCGTCACCTGCTTCCTCGTGGACCGCGACATGGGCTGGAAGTCCGAGCCCATCCCGACCATGGGCCAGTGGGGTCCGGCGGCGCTGGTGTTCGAGGACGTCCGGGTGCCCGAGGAGAACGTCCTCGGCGAGGTCGGGCAGGGCTTCGCCATGGCGATGCAGTGGATCGGCGCCGGCCGCTACCTGCTGCCCGCGCGGGCCATCGGCTCGGTGGAGCGCCTGGTGGACATGGCGATCGAGCAGGCCAACAGCCGCGTCACGTTCGGCCAGCCCATCGCCGAGTACCAGGCCATCCAGTGGATGATCGCCGACTCCGCGGTCGAGATCGAGGCGCTGCGCTGGCTCGTGCTGCACGCCGCGTGGCTGGTCGACCAGGGCGCGGACTCGCGGCAGGCGCAGTCGATGGCGAAGCTCTACGGCGGTGTGAAGGCGAACGAGATCGTCGACCGCGTGCTGCAGATCCACGGCGGCATGGGCTACACCCGCGAGCTGCCGATCGAGCGCTGGTACCGCGAGCTGCGGCTGCTGCGCATCTACGAGGGCACCGACGAGATCCAGCGCCGCACGATCGCCCGCAACCTGCTCAAGGGCCACGCCAAGGTCAGCGGATCCCTGGGGTGAGCACCACCGTCGTCCGGTCCTGGACCGCCGACGACGTCGAGCGCTACGCGGCCGCGGTGGGCGGGACCGGCATGCAGCCGGGGTTCGCCATCGCGGTCGCGCAGTTCGGCGGGCCGCAGTTCGGGCTGGAGGCGGACCTCACGCGGGTCCTGCACGCCGAGCAGTCGCTCACGTTGCCCGGCGAGCTGCCCGTGGCGGGCACGGTGGAGGTGACCAGGACGGTCACCGACGTGTTCGACAAGGGCTCCGGCTCGCTGGTCGTGCGCGAGTGGCACGCCGAGGGCGACGCCCGGTTCAGCACCCGCGCGTCGCTGTTCGTGCGCGGCGCGGGCGGCTTCGGCGGCCCGCGCGGCACGACCGTCCGCCACCCCGTCCCGACCCGCGCGCCGGACGTGGAGCTGGGTTTCCGCACGTCGGAGGACCAGGCCGAGCTGTACCGGCTGACCGGCGACGACAACCCGCTGCACTGGGACCCGGCGTTCGCGCGGCGCGGCGGGTTCCCCCGCCCGATCCTGCACGGACTGGCCACCTACGGGATCACCGCGCGCCTGCTGGCCGAGTCGCTGTCCGTGGTCGCCGTCGGCGGCCGGTTCACCCACCCGGTGTACCCCGGTGACGAGCTGCAGGTCAGCGCCTGGGTGGAGGACGGGGAGGTCCGGTTCCGGACGACCGCCAACCACACGACGGTGATCGACGACGGTAGGGCTATCCCCCGTTCCTAGGTGGTAGCCCGCCCCATCGATCATGGGTGGCCGTTCGCGCACTCTGTAGTCATGCGATCACGACGCGACGTCTTCCAGCTCAGCACCGCGACCGACGCCACCGCGTTGACCCGGCTGCGGATCCCCACCGCCGCTGGCACGTTCGACGCGGTCGCCGCCGGTCCCCTCGACGGCCGCAAGGTCCTGCTGCTGCACGGGGTGCCCGAGTGCGGCATCGAGTGGCGCCACCAGCTGCGCGCCCTCGCCGCCGACGGCTACCGCGCCGTGGCGCCCAACCAGCGCGGCTACTCGCCGGGCGTACGGCCCAAGCGGGTCGACGACTACCGGGTCGAGAACGCCGTGGACGACGTCGCCGCCATCGCCGACCAGCTCGGCTGGCGCCGGTTCGACCTGGTCGGGCACGACTGGGGAGCCGTGGTCGGCTGGGAGGCGGCGGCCCGGCTGCCGCTGCGGGTCCGGACCCTGACCGCCGTGTCCGCGCCGCACCCCGGCGCGTTCGCCGAAGCGCTGCGCAACGACCCCGACCAGCAGCGCCGGGCGGCCCTGCTCGACTACCTGCGGCAGCCCGAGGTGCCCGAACGCGAGATGCTGGCCAACGGCGCGGCCCGGCTGCGCCAGGGCTGGCCCGCGGTGATCCCGAGGCAGCGGGTCGAGCAGTACGTGCGGCAGCTGTCGGAACCGGGAGCGCTCACGGCGGCGCTCAACTGGTACCGGGCGAACACGTTCACCGGCGACTACCAGCCCGTGTCGGTGCCGACGATGTACCTGTGGGGGTCCGAGGACGACGCCGTGGGGCCGGAGGCGGCACAGGCGACCAGCGAGTGGGTGACGGGCGCGTACCGGTTCGAGGTGCTGGACCAGGTGGGGCACTTCGTGCCGGAGGAGGCGGCGGAGAGGACGACGTCGTTGCTGTTGGAGCACTTGGGGAAGTTCTGAGGAGGGCGGGGTTGTCGGACCCCGTGGGTAGGGTGGGATTCGGGGGTCCTGGGGCCATCATGGTGTGAGGTGACGTGGCACGGCCGACAGCTCGGGTGCTGACGTTGCTCGAGTTGTTGCAGTCCGGTGGCACCCGCACCTCCGCCGAGCTGGCCGAGCGGCTGGACGTGGACGGGCGCACGGTGCGCCGCTACGTGGAGCACCTGCGCGACCTCGGCATTCCGGTGGACACCGTGCGCGGCCGTTACGGCGGTTACCGGCTGGCGCGCCACTACCGGATGCCTCCGTTGATGCTCACCGACGAGGAAGCGCTGGCGGTCGTCTGGGGGCTTCTGCTGACGGGCCGGTCGGGGTCCGGTCCGGCCTCGATCGGTGACGTGGAGGCCGCCACCTCGAAGGTGCGCCGGGTACTGCCCCCGGCCCTGGCGCGGCAGATCGACGCGGTGGTCGACACCGTGGACTTCACCGGCGGTCGGACCGGCGAGGCGGAGCGCACCGGCGGCCGCGAGGAGGCGAGCGCGAGGGTGCTCCTCGGACTGGCGAAGGCGGCAGCGGACCGGCGTCCGATCGCCTTCGACTACGTCCCGCGGCACGGACGTGCCCGGTCGCGCACCGTTCACCCGCACGGCATCGTCGCCGTGAACGGACTGCTCTACCTCACCGGCCACGACGTCGGGCGCCAGGCGGAGCGGACGTTCCGCCTGGACCGCATCGCCGGCCTGCGCCTGCTGGAGGGCACGTTCGAGGTGCCGGACGACCTGGACCCGGTGCAGCGCGTCGTGGGCCCGCTCGCGGCGGGTCCTGGACGACATGAGGTGTCAGTGCTCGTCGACGCTGACGCGACGCACGTGCGGGCGTTGTTCCCGGAGACGCTGGCGTCGGTCGAACCGGTGGCCGACGTCGCGGGGAACGGTCACCGGCTGAGGGTTTTCGTCCGTGCGGAACGCCTGGAATGGGTCGCGGGAAGACTGGCCGCTCTCGACCGACCGTTCGTCATCGAGCGGCCGCAAGCCCTGCACGGGGCAATCGCCGCGCTGGGGCGGAAGCTGATCGCCGCGGCGGTCGTCGATCCCGGCGGCGACTCGGGCTAGGACCGCGTGGCGCCCGCGCGGACTCCGACGGCACGAGGAGCGCCCGATCGTGAAGCAGGCGCCTCCAGCGGTTCCCGTTCACGTCGGGACTCCTCGTTCGAGGTCCGTCAGGTCGCGTCGTACCCGTGCTCGCCCCGCGTCCGCGGTCAGTCCGCCTTGGTGGTGGGCGCCAGCATCCTGGGGGTCCGGTTCTGCTGCAGCAGCAGCGCCTGCGGCGTGACCGGCGTGTAGAGGTTGATGAGCGACCCCTCGGGGTCGCGGATCAGAACGGACATGTTGCCCCAGGGCATCAACGTCGGCGCCTGCACGACGTCGAGGTCATCGCCGAGCTCGGCCTTCATGAGGGCGAGCAGGGATTCGACGTCCTCCACGAGGAACTCGACGATGGCGGTGCGGTTGGCGGCCGCTCGCAGTGGGTTGCCCGTGATGAAGGCGACCCGCTCCGGCGTGCTGAGCGCGAACGTCGCGGACGGCGTCACCAGCTCGACGAAGTCGTCGGTCAGGTACTGCGGGGTGGCGCCGGTGAGGACCTCGTAGAAGCGGACGAGCCGCGGCAGGTCGTCGGTGATCACGCGGACGGAGGCCAGTTGGACGGTGTTCGTTGTCATGATCGCGACGCTAACCGGGATACTGGACATAATCTGTCCGGTATTGGGAGGTCTTTTTGGTGGAGACACGGCCGGGTTGCGTTGTGGTGTGGCCGATTTGACTTGGGGCCCCTTTTTTGGGCTTCGTCGGGCGAAAAAGGGCAGGTGGTAGAGCCTGCCCGCCGACTCATTGTAAGCCCAAAAACCCCAAGTCAAATCGGCCACGTTGCGTGCTTTCGTTGCGTGCCAGCGGGTTTGCTCAGGTCAGGGATAAAGGCTCGGGCTTGGTGGGTCTGGTGGGGCTGGTTGGGCTTGGTGTTGTGCTTGGCTTGATTGGTTACTGGCGGTCGAAGATCAGGTCGAAGTCCTTGCGCCAGGTTCTGCCCTGGTCGTCCGAGGCTTCCCAGCGGCCGGTGATGCGGGTGGGGGTGAGGTCGGCGGTGAAGCGCTGGTGCATGTCGGGGTCTTCGCGGAGCAGGGTCCAGCGGGAGTCGGTGAAGGTCATGGCGAAGACGCGGCAGACGCCGCGTTCGTCGTGGTAGAGGGCGGTGTAGGTGTCCTGGGCGTCGTTGCGGCCGAGGACCAGGACCATTTCGCTGGTGGCTCCTCCGACGTCGCCCTCCATGGTCCAGCGGAAGTCGACGAAGGCGTCGCTGAGCCATTCGGCCGTGGCGGAGCCCGGTACCTCCAGGTCGGCGGGTTCCAGGAACCAGGCGTTGCGCAACGTTGTGCGCCACGAGCCCGTGAGAACGTCCAGGCGGGTCATCGCCTCGCTGCGCATCGGGTCCTCCTCGGAATCGGAACAGTGGGGTGGAGGGTAGTTCCGTCCTACGCGCTGTCCAGGCTGGTCAGCATCTGCGCGCGCACCCTGGAGAGGTGGCGGCGCATGGCGCGGTTGGCCTGGTGGGTGTCGCCGGCGGCGATGGCCGCCACCAGGGCGTCGTGGTCGTCCAGGGAGGCCTGCTGGTGCGGCGGGTCGTCCTTGAGGCCCGCGCGGAGCAGGACGACTCGTTGTTGCACCAGGCGGACCTGTTCGGCGATGCGGGGGCTTCGGGCGGCGTCGAGCAGGGCCTGGTGGAAGGCGAGGTCGAGGCGGTAGGGGAAGCGGGCGCCGGTGCGGTGGGTGTTGCGGGACTCGGCGCAGACCTCGCGCAACCGTTCGACGTCCCCGTCGGTGCGGCGGCTGGCCGCGAGCTCGGCGGCGGCGCATTCGAGGGCGGAGCGGAGCTCGAAGAGGGCGCGGACCTCGTCGGCGTCGGCCTTGGGGACGTGGGCGCCCTTGTTGGGCACGAGCACCAGCAGGCCTTCGCTGGAGAGGTGGCGGATGGCCTCGCGGAGGGGGCCTCGGCTGATGCCGAGGCGGTGGGCGAGCTCGACCTCGTTGACGCGTTCGCCCGGCGGGATCTCGCCGGTGAGCACGAGCTCGCGCAGGACGTCGACGGTCTGGCCCGCCAGGCTCAGGTGGAGCGGGGGTGTCACGTGCGTCTCCCGGGGCTGGTCTGCGACGAGTACCTCATGTTAACTGTCGACAGTTGGCAGTACTTGAGGAGGCGGTGTGGTGCACGAGGTGGTGGCCGAGGTGTGGCGGGGCGAGTTCCTGGAGTCCGTGCACCACGGCACGGTCGTGGCACTGGGCGCCGACGGGCGGGCGGTGCTGAGCGTGGGGCGGCCGGAGCTGGTGGCGTTCCCCCGCTCGTCGAACAAGCCGGTGCAGGGGCTGGCGATGGTCCGCCACGGGCTCGACCTCGACGGTGAGCTGCTGGCGCTGGCCTGCGCCAGCCACTCCGGTGAGGACTTCCACGTCGAGGGCGTGCGGCGGATCCTGGCGAAGGCGGGGCTGGGCTTCGACGCGCTGCAGTGCACGCCGGACCTGCCGATCGGGGAGGCTGCGCTGGCCGCGCACCTCAAGGCGGGCCGGGGGCGGGCACCCGAGTACATGAACTGCTCCGGCAAGCACGCCGCGATGCTGCTGACCTGCGTGCGCAACGGCTGGTCGACCGACGACTACCTGGCGTTCGAGCACCCGCTCCAGGTGGCGATCCGGGCCACCCTGGAGGAGCTGGCGGGCGAACGGGTCGGGGCGGTCGGCGTGGACGGCTGCGGGGCGCCGCTGTTCGGGATCAGCCTGAACGGGCTGGCCAGGGCGTTCGGCAGGATGGCCGGCGCGCGGGCCGGGACGGAGGAGCACCGGGTCGCGGCGGCGATGAACGCCCACCCGGAGCACGTCGGCGGCACGGGCCGCGACGTCACGGCGCTGATGCGCGCGCTGCCGGGGGCGATGGCCAAGGACGGCGCCGAGGGCGTGTACGCGATCGGGCTGCCGGACGGGTCGGCGGTGGCGTTGAAGATCGCCGACGGGTCCAGCCGGGCGCGGGCCGTGGTGATGGTGGCGGCGCTGCGGGCGCTGGGCGTGGACGTGGGGTCGCTGACCACGTTGGCGACGGTCCCGGTCCTGGGGCACGGGCGCGAGGTCGGCGCGGTGCGGCCGGCTTTGGCCCTGGCGGGCTGAGGAACCTCTATTCTCGGGTGATGGCCACCTTTCCAGGCGCGGGAAGACCGGAGGACGGACCGGAGAAGCGGTTCGCCGACGACCTCATCGGGCTTGATCCGGCGGACCCCGAGGCCAAGGCCTTCGCGGAGCACCTGGACCGGATGGAGCGGGAACGCCCCGGTTACACCGTCGAGGGGTACCTCGCGGGGGTCGCGGACTTCGCCGACTCGGCGAACCGCGCGAGCGGTGAGCAACGTCTCGTGGCGGTGCTGGTGGTGGGGCTGATCCTGCTCGGTGTGCTGATCAGCGTGTGGTTCGGGCTCGGCGAGATCATCTCCGTGCTGTTCGGCTGAGCCGTAAGACACCCGCAACCCACCCCGGCCCGGAAACCGCATTAGCGTGGAGGCATGGAACCTGTTGTCGGCGCCACGCCGAAGGACGTCCGTTCGGAGCAGGAGTGGCGGGAGAGCCTGACCCCGAGCGAGTACCGGGTGCTCCGCCAGGGCGGCACCGAGCCCGCCTGGGTCGGCGAGTACACGGACACCAAGACCGTCGGTGTCTACGAGTGCCGCGCGTGCGGCACGGAGCTGTTCCGCAGCGAGACCAAGTTCGACTCGCACTGCGGGTGGCCGTCGTTCTTCTCCCCGCTGGCCGCGGACCGCGTGATCCTGCGCGAGGACCGCGCCATGGGCATGGTCCGCACGGAGGTGCTTTGCGCGCATTGCCACAGCCACCTCGGGCACGTGTTCGAGGGCGAGGGTTACGAGACCCCGACCGACCAGCGCTACTGCATCAACAGCATCAGCCTGCGTTTGGTCGACGACTCCGCGCGGTGACGTGCCCATTCCCGAATAGCGCCGCAACGCGGTCGCACGAGTGCGGAAAGCAACAGGCGACACAGCGCTCGCGGTGCAGCAGACTGGACTTGTCGCACCGGATGGCGCCAGTCCGCGGCGCCACCCGGACTCGTCTCTGACCTGGGAGGAAGCATGCTTTCGCGCAAGGGCACCGACGGTGAGGGGTCCAGTGGGGTCGACGGGTCGTCGTCCTCCTAAGAACCGCCTAATACCAGCCTAAGTCTTGCTCAAGCCCCTTGCCGCTGTGTGTTCCGCAGCACAGTATTGCCTTTCGATTGGCGGATTCGTTCCGCCAAGAGCGGTAGGGGGTGGACCGTGGACCAGCCGTGGGGGCTCTCGGGCCCGGAATTCCTGAGGATCTACTGGATCGCGTTGGGCGTCGCCCTGCTGTTCGCGGTCTTCGTCCGGATGCGCATGCGGGCCAGTCGGGGTGACGGGCCCGCACGCGATCTCGGCATCGACGAGCTGGCGTACCTGTCCGGCGGGCCGCGCCGGGTCGTCGAGGCCTCGCTGGCCCGGCTGATCGAGGCCGAGGCCCTGCGCTCGACGCGCCGCGGCACCGTCAGCCTGATCGGCAAGCCCACCGCGGTGAACCCGGTGGACAAGGCCGTGCTGGCGGACGCCGCCCGCTACAGCAAGCGCACGCTGAACCTCCTGATGGCCACCGTCGCGCAGACCGACGCGGTGAAGTCGATCGCGACCCGCCTCGGTGAGCAGGGACTGCTCGTGGACCCCGTCGTGGCCAAGCGGCAGGCGCGGGTGGGTGTCGTGCCGATGCTGGTGCTGTTCCTGATCGGGGTCGTCCGCTGGGTCAACGGGATCGCGATCGGCGCTCCCGTCGGCTGGCTGACGCTCCAGCTGGTGGTCACCGCGCTGCTGGCGGTGCTGATGACCAGGGCGGGCCGGATCCGGCGCACGGCCAGGGGTGACCGCGCGCTGGACGGCGCCCGCACCGGTGGCACCGGGGCCGGGGTGACCGGCCCGGCCGTGGCCGTGGGCGGGGCGGTCGGCCTGGTCGCGCTCGGCGGCCTGTCGGCGCACCCTGACCTGACGCTGCGGACCGCGCTGATGACCCAGGCCTACGGGTCGGGTTCGTCCGGCGGCGGCGGCTCGACGTACGTGGGGAGCTCGTGCTCGAGCTCCAGCGGCAACTCCTGCTCCAGCTCCAGCGGCAGCAGCTGCGGCAGCGGGGGTGGCGGTTGCGGGGGTGGCGGCGGCTGCGGTGGGGGCGGCGGCTGACCGCAGGGGGGCGCCAAGGCCATCACCGGACGTCGTGACGTCCTCGTGATGGCCTTGGCCGCGTGACGCGGAACGAACAGGCCCGCCGCGGAGTCGGATGGCCATCGGCTTGGGTGAAAGGCGGCGGTCATGACTTCCGGGACGACGATATCGGGCAGACCAGGGATCTCGGCCGAGGAGTTCGGCTACCTGGCGGGCGGTCCTGGCCGCGCCGCGGAGGTGGCGGTCGTCCGGCTCCTGGAGGGCGGGCTGCTGCGGATCTCCCGCGAGGGCGTGGTGAGCGCGGTGGCCTCGGGCGCCGCGGGCGCGGGCACGCCGCTGGAGGCGTACGCGCTGGGCGCGGCCCGCACCGGCCGGATGCTGGGCGACCTGGTCAAGTCCACGGCCACCAGCGAGGCGGCCTCGGCGCTGCGGCAGCACCTGGTCGACCGGGGCCTGGTCGTGTCCGACGCCCGCCGCAAGACGTGGTCGACGGTCCGGGTGCTCTGCTTCGTCGCGTTCTTCGCCGCCATCGCCCTCACGATCGTGTTCCGGGTGCACTTCGGGGTCGCGATCGGCGTGGCCGTGGTGGCGCTGCTGCTGCGCTGGTTCGCGGGCCGGATGCGGCGCCCGGTGCGCCGGGCGGGCAGGCGCGAGGTCGGCCGGGTCAAGGTGGCCGCGGGCGACCGGGTGGGCATGGTCGCGCAGATGGGCCTGCTGGGCCGGGTCGGCCAGTTCCCGCGGATGTACTACGTGTGGGAGATGCTGGGCATCGTGCCGAGCGCCGGTGCCACGCTGCGCAGGCGCAAGCCCGTCCGCAACAGCGGCGACACCGGCACGATGTACGGGAGCAGCTGCAACAGCTGCTCCAGCTGCTCCAGCGGGTGCGGTGCCGACAACAGCGGGTGCGGCAGCGGCAGCAGCTGCGGGTCGAGCGGCGACAGCGGGTCGTCGTGCAGCAGCGGCTCGTCCTGCGGGTCGTCGTGCGGTGGAGGGGGCGGGGACTGATGGGCGTGCTGGACAAGCTCGGCGTCGGCATCGGCTGGCGCCCGGAGATCGACCTGACCGTGGAACGGCTGCCCGGCGTCGACTTCGTCGAGGTGGTGGCCGAGAACCTGCACGTGGAGCACCTGCCGGAGTCGATCCTGCTGCTGCGCGAACGGGGTGTCCCGGTGCTGCCGCACGCGGTGTCGCTGTCGCTGGGCAGCGCGGACCCCGTCGAGCCGGACCGCGTCGAGCACCTGGGCGCGGTCGCCGAGGCGCTGGGGGCGCCGCTGGTGAGCGACCACGTCTGCTTCGTCCGCGCGGGCGGGCTCGACTCGGGCCACCTGATGCCGGTGCCGCGCACCCGCGACGCGCTGGACGTGCTGGTGGCCAACGTGAAGACGGCGCAGGCGAACCTGCCGGTGCCGCTGGCGCTGGAGAACATCGCCGCCCTGCTGGAGTGGCCCGACGGCGAGCTGACCGAGGGCCAGTTCCTCGCCGAGCTGGTCGAGCGCACCGACTGCCACCTGCTGATCGACGTGGCGAACCTGCACGCGAACGCGCTCAACCTGGGCACGGACCCGAACCGGTTCCTCGACGAGATCCCGTTGGAGCGGCTGGCCTACGTGCACGTGGCGGGCGGCGTCGAGCACAACGGCGTCTACCACGACACGCACGCCCACGCGGTGCGGCCGGAGGTGCTGGAGCTGCTGGGCGAGCTGCGGTCGCGGGTGGACCCGCCGGGCGTGCTGCTGGAGCGCGACGACAACTACCCGTCGGACACCGAGCTGGCGGGCGAGCTGGCCGCGATCCGCGGGGTGCTGGCGAGGCACGCGTGAACGGGGACCAGCGCGAGCGGCTCGCACGGGCGCAGGCGGAGCTGCTCGGCGCGCTGCTCGCGGGCGGCCCCTCCCCCGCCGGGTTCGACCAGCGGCTGCTGGCGGTCGAGGCGAACTCCTTGCTGGCCAAGAGGCGCGGCATCGTGGCGATGCTGAACCCCGAGGTCGCCGACGTGCTGGCCGACCGCTTCCGGCCGCTGTTCGACGAGTACGCCCGCGCGCACCCGCGCAGGACGGGCAGCCGGGCGCGGGAGGACGCGGTGGACTTCGCGGCGTGGGCGCGGGAACGCGGCGAGCTCCCCACCGAGAAACCGAATCGCTGGTGGCGGAGGAAGGCAACCTGAAGCGGTCCACCCCCGTCTGGTGGTCATGAGGATCGTCGGGGTGCTGGGTTGCCTGCTGGTGCTGGGTGCGTGCGGGTCTGAGCCCGAGGTCGGCTGCACGATGATCGGGACACCGGTGGGGATCGGGCTGGACGTGGCGATGCCCGAGGTGCGGACCGCGACCATGCAGGTCTGCTGGGACGACAAGTGCGTCGACCCCGTCGTGGAGCTGCACCCGTCGTCCTCGGCGGGCCCGCAGACGTGCACCGGCACCGCCCCGACGGACTCGTGCGGGGTGTCGGTCGTGCCGACCGGCGGCCGCAACGGCTTCGCGGACGTCCCCGACCTGCCCACCGCGCCGGTGCGGGTCACCCTGCGGCTGTCGGACGCGAACGGCGTGGTGCTCGTCGACGAGGTGCTGACCGCGACGCCGAAACCCGCCTACCCCAACGGTGTCGAGTGCGGCGGGCAGGGCCCGCAGACCGGCCTGGTGGTGTCCGCCGCGGGGGTCGTGACCGAGCGGACCTGACCCGCGCAAGTCAGGGGTTCGGATCGTGGAACTTGGGCCATTGGGAGCAGCCGCGGTCGTGACGGGGTCGCTAGGTTCGGGGCGCTGGGGGGATTTCGTCACTTTCGGTACACCGCTGCCGCCGTCTGCCAGACGCCTTCCAGCAGCGCATCCGGGTGGGTGCGCGTCCCTGGAGGGGAGAGTTCGCCGTTGCGATCGACACGACGGCACGGCAAGCGGCTTGGCGCTTGCGTGCTCGCACTGGGACTGGTGGTCGGGGCCACGCAGGTGGCGACGGCCGCGCCGGGCGGACCCCGGCACTTCGACACCCGTGACGTCGGTTCCGTCACGCTGATCACCGGGGACCGGGTGGTCGCGGACGCGGGGACGGGCACGATCGTCCCCGGTCCGGGCCGCGAGAAGGTGGTCTTCTCCACCTACGCCGCGAACGGCCACCGGTACGTGCTGCCGAGCGACGCGGCGCCGCTGCTGGCCTCGGGCAAGCTGGACCGCAGGCTGTTCGACGTCACCGAGCTCATCGCGTCGCGCTACGACGACGCGCACCGCGACAGCCTGTCGCTGCTGGTCACCCGCGCGCCGGGCCGCGGCGCCGCGGCCGTCACCGGGCTGGTCCGGACCGCCGACATCCCGACGGTGGGCTCGTTCGCGGCGACCACGGCGAAGGCCACCGCGACGACGACCTGGCAAGCGCTTGCCGGCTCACCGGACGACTACCGCAAGATCTGGCTCGACGGCCTGCGGCAACCGACCCTGGACCGCAGCGTGCCGCAGATCGGCGCGCCGGTGGCGTGGCAGGCCGGGTACACCGGTACCGGTGTGAAGGTCGCCGTGCTCGACACCGGCGTCGACGCCACGCACCCCGACCTGGCGGGCCAGGAGCTGGTGGAGCGCAACTTCACCGAGGACCCGGACAACACCGACACGGTCGGCCACGGCACGCACGTCGCGGCGACCATCGCCAGCGACGGGCCCAAGTACCGCGGCGTGGCACCCGACGCGAAGATCCTCGACGGCAAGGTCTGCGTGACCTACGGCTGCGCGGAGTCGTGGATCCTCAACGGGATGGTGTGGGCCGCCGAGCAGGGCGCGGACGTGGCGAACCTGAGTCTGGGCGGCGGGGACACCCCGGACGTCGACCCGCTCGAAGAGGCCGTGAACACGCTTTCCGCCCAGTACGGCACGCTGTTCGTGATCGCCGCGGGCAACTCCGGCGCCGCCGAGACCGTCGGCTCCCCCGGCAGCGCGGACGCCGCGCTGACCGTCGGCGCGGTGGACCGCGACGACAACCTCGCGGTGTTCTCCAGCCGCGGTCCGCGCACCGGCGACGGCGCGGTCAAGCCGGACATCACCGCGCCCGGCGTGGACATCGTGGCGGCGAAGTCCTCCACGGGCGTCATCGGCACCCCGGCGGGCGACGGGTACGTGTCGCTGTCGGGCACCTCGATGGCGACCCCGCACGTCGCGGGCTCGGCGGCGCTGATCAAGCAGCAACACCCCGACTGGACGGGCGCGCGGGTCAAGGCGGCGCTGGTCGCCTCCGCCAAGCCGAACCCCGCGCTGACCGCGTACGAGCAGGGCGCCGGGCGGGTGGACCTGACCAGGGCCATCACCCAGACGGTGACCAGCGACCCGGTGAGCGTCGGGCTGGGGCTCCAGCTGTGGCCGCACGACGACGACGTGCCGGTCACGAAGGAGACCACCTACCGCAACTCCGGGACCGAGGCCGTGACGCTGGACCTGGCGCTCGACGTCAAGGGCCCGGACGGCAAGCCCGCGCCCGAGGGCGTCTTCACGGTCGACCCCAAGACGGTCACCGTCCCCGCGGGCGGCGCGGCGAAGGTCTCCGTCACCGGTGACACCAGGATCGGCACGCTGGACGGCGGCTACAGCGGCTCGATCGTCGCCACCTCCGGCACGACGACGGCGCGCACCCCGGTCGGCCTCGTGCGCGAGGTCGAGAGCTACCAGGTCACGCTGAACTACACCGGCGACGACGGCGCGCCCTCCTCCACCTACTCGACGTTCCTGCTCGGCTTCGACAACGGCGGCCTCTACTTCCCCTACGACGAGGACGGCAGCGTCGAGCTCCGGCTCCCCAAGGGGCACTACTACGCCTCGACGACCATCGAGACCGGGGACCGGACCGCGGTGCTGCCCTACCCCGCCTTCACCGTGTCGCGGGCGGCCACCGTCGAGCTCGACGCGCGGCTGGCGAAGCCGGTCTCCGTGACCGTGCCGGACCCGACGGCGACGCCGGACTACGCCGAGATCCTCGAGGCGCGCGTGCAGGGCGAGAGCAGCCTGCTCACCGGCACGGGCTTCCCCGGCGGCTTCGACGGCAAGGTCTCGCTCGGCAACGTCGGACCGGCGGTGGGCGCGGAGGAGTTCTACGCGCTGGTCGGCACGCACTGGACCGGGACGCCGATGGGCACCACGCCCGTCACCTACCGGACCGGCAAGCTGTTCACCGGCAAGGCGCCCACCGGGTACTCCCGCGTCCTGGCCAAGCGGGACTTCGCCGAGGTCAAGACCAGGATCGGGCCGAGCGCCGCGGACCGGGACACCCTGTTCGCGTTCGGCGCGGTCACCCCCCTCGGCGGCTCCAGCGGGTGGTTCAAGCCCGTCGCCGCGCCCGGCGAGGTGGTCGACCGGCTCGCGGGCGAGGGCGTCGAGTGGCGGCCGTCCTTCCGGGCGTACAACCCCGGCGACCCGAACTCGGCGTTCGACAGCGTCCTGAACGGCAACCCCCGCGGCTACCGGGCCGGGAAGCGCTACTCCGAGACGGTCAACGCGGCCGTGTTCGGGCCCGCCCAGCAGGCGACCGGGTACCACCTCGCCAGGGCGGAGGACACGGTCTACGTCGACGTGGCGCTGTTCGGCGACGGCGCGGGCAACCCCGGCTACTCGGCGTTCGACTCCGCCCGCACCACGCTGTTCCGCGAGGGCACGAAGGTCGGTGAGACCGCCTTCGACGCTTACGGGCAGTTCCCCGTGCCCGCCGCCGCGGCCTCCTACCGGCTGGAGACCGAGGCGACCCGCGCCAAGGGCGTCTCGGACGTGACGACGAAGGTGGGCGGTGCCTGGACGTTCCGCTCCGGGCACGCGGGCGCCGAGGCGCTCGAACCCCTGCCGCTGACGCTGGTCCGGTTCCAGCCCGAGCTCGACGCGGCGAACTCGGCTTCCGCCGGGCGGGTGCTGCGGGTCCCGCTGGTGGTCCAGCAGAACCCCGGCGCCGACAACGGCCGGATCGGGCGGGTCGTGGTCGACGTGTCGTTCGACGACGGCAAGACCTGGCGGCGCGTGCCCGTCGTCGGTGACTCGGCGCTGGTGCCCGGCGGTCCCGCGGGCGGCTTCGCGTCGTTGCGCGCCAAGACGACCGACAGCAAGGGCAACACGGCCGAGAACACGGTGATCCGGGCGTACAAGATCGCCGGGAGGTAGTCCGCGGCCGGGCCCGTGGCACATCGTCGCCACGGGCCCGGTCAGGGCCGTGGACCGGCCCGCACGAGCCCGGCGCCGGCGTCCGACCAACGGACGCCGGTGTCCGAGCCGGGAATTCGCGGGTTGCACCGGAGCGGACCCGTGACACACATTCGCCCTCCCGCCACGGGAGGGTCGCACGACTCTTCGAGATCGATATGTTCGGAGCGCCCGGGACTTTCGTCACGATCGGTGCACCGCCCCCCACCGATCGGCCGACGCCCCCTGGGCTGTGCACCCCTGCACGCGCTCCACCGAATCGGGAGGTGGCTGTTGCGATCAACTCGACGACACGGCGCTCTACTGGGAGTCGCCGCGCTCGCGTTCGGACTCGTGGTCGGGTCCACGGGCGTGTCGGAGGCGGAAGGGTCTCCGCCGGGCTTCAGCGCGCCGGGAGGCGCCGGTTCCGTCACGCTCATCACCGGTGACCGCGTCGTGCTCGACGGCGCGGGGGCGGGCTCGATCGTCCCCGGCTCCGGCCGGAACGGCGTCGTCTTCTCCACGTCCACGGAGGACGGTCACCTGTTCGTCGTGCCCGCCGACGCCCGGCGCGACCTCGCCTCGGGCAGGCTGGACCGGCGGCTGTTCGACGTCACCGAGCTCATCGCCTCGCGCTACGACGACGCGCACCGCGACTCGGTGCCGCTGATCATCACGACCGGCAAGGACCTGCGGGCGGCAGGCGCCCTCACGGGCACGACGGTCACCGGCGACCTGCCCACCGTGCGGTCGTTCGCGGCCAGCACGGCCAAGGCGCAGGCGACCGGGACCTGGCGCTCACTGCTGGAGGACAGCGCTTACACGAAGATCCGGCTGGACGGCCTGCGGCAGCTCAGCCTCGACCGCAGCGTGCCGCAGATCGGCGCGCCGGAGGCCTGGAAGGCCGGGTACACCGGCACCGGAGTGAAGGTCGCCGTGCTCGACACCGGCGTCGACGCCACGCACCCGGACCTCGTGGGCCAGGAGCTGGTGGAGAAGAACTTCACCCCGGACCCCGACAACACCGACACGGTCGGCCACGGCACGCACGTGGCGTCGACCATCGCCAGCGACGGCGCCAAGTACCGCGGTGTCGCGCCGGACGCGAAGATCATGGACGGCAAGGTCTGCGTCAACGGCGGCTGCGCGGAGTCCTGGATCCTCGGCGGGATGACGTGGGCGGCGCAGGAGGGCGCCGACGTCGTGAACCTCAGCCTGGGCGGCGGCGACACCCCGGACATCGACCCGCTCGAAGAGGCCGTGAACACGCTTTCCGCCCAGTACGGCACGCTGTTCGTCATCGCGGCGGGCAACGACGGCGGACCGGAGACGGTCGGCTCCCCCGGCAGCGCGGACGCCGCCCTGACCGTCGGCGCGGTGGACCGCAACGACAACATCGCCCCGTTCTCCAGCCGCGGCCCCAGGGTCGGCGACGGCGCCATCAAGCCCGACATCACCGCACCCGGCGTCGACATCGTGGCGGCGAAGTCCTCCACGGGCGTCATCGGCACCCCGGCGGGCGACGGCTACGTGTCGCTGTCCGGCACCTCGATGGCCACCCCGCACGTCGCGGGCTCGGCGGCCCTGATCAAGCAGCAGCACCCCGACTGGACCGGGTCGCGGATCAAGGCGGCACTGGTCGCCTCCGCCAAGCCCAACCCCGCGCTGACCGCGTACGACCAAGGCGCCGGGCGGGTCGACGTGGCCAAGGCGATCACCCAGACGGTGACCGCCGAGCCCGCGAACGTCAACCTCGGTCTGCAGCAGTGGCCGCACTCCGACGACGTGCCGGTCACCAAGGAGGTCGTCTACCGCAACTCCGGCACCGAGTCGGTGTCGCTCGACGTGGCCGTGGACGTCAAGGGCCCGGACGGCAAGCCCGCACCCGCGGGGCTGCTCACCGCGAGCCCGGCGAAGGTGACCGTGCCCGCGGGCGGCGAGGCGAAGGTGACCGTCGTCGGCGACACCCGCGTCGACGCGCCCGACGGCGCCTACACCGGCGCGCTGGTCGCCACCTCGGGCACGGGCGCGGTGCGCAGCCCGCTCGGGATCGTCCGCGAGGTCGAGAGCTACCAGGTGACCGTGAACCAGGTCGACCAGGACGGCAAGCCCGCGGCGGACGCGTACACGGTCCTCGTGTCGCTGGACGCCACGAAGGCGTACTACTTCAACAGCGGCAGCGGCACGACCGTCCGCGTGCCGAAGGGCCGCTACTTCGGGACGAGCAGCGTCATCACCGGGGACAGGTACGCCGTCCTGACCCACCCGGAGCTGACCGTCACCGGGGACACCGCCGTCGACGTCGACGCGCGGCTGGCCAAGCCGGTCAAGGTGTCCGTCCCGGAGCCGGGCGCCGAGGGCATCCTCGCCGAGTTCAGCGTCACCAGGTGGACCGGTACCAGGAGCTTCGGCTACGGCACGGTCTTCTTCGGCGGCTTCGGCGACTCGATGTACTCCGCCCAGATCGGCCCGGACGTCGCCGCGGACGCGCTGGCCTCGCGGGTCGGCTCCCAGTGGCGGGGCACGCCGCAGGGCGACCTGCCGATCAGCTACCGGTACACCACGTCGTGGGCGGGGAAGGTGCCCACCGGGCACGTCCGCGAGCTCGGCAAGGGCGACCTCGCCGAGGTCAGGACGACGATCGGGCCCAGCCCCGAGGGCAGGACGCACCTGCTGGGGCTCACCGCGGTGGACTCGCGCGGCGGTGGCGGGTGGTCGTGGCTCGCGCCGATGAGCCCGACCGGCACCGGGGTCGACTACATCGCCGGTGACGGCGTCAAGTGGAGCTCGATGCACCTGCAGGACGCCGGGAACACCAGCGAGGCGGAGCAGATCTCGTCGCCGAAGGCGTACCGGGCGGGCAAGCAGTACGAGAACAAGCTCGGCTTCGCGGTCTTCGGCCCCGGCATCGGCGGCTACGACCAGGCGCTGGCCAGGTCGGCCGACACCATCCGGGTCTCGGTGCCGCTCTTCGGCGACAGCACGGGCGGCTCGGGCTACTCGGCGGTGGACGCGGCCAGGACCACCCTGTTCCGCGACGGCGTGAAGGTCGGCGAGACCGCCTACGACGCGTACGGCCAGTTCGCCGTGCCCGCCGCGGCGGCCTCGTACCGGCTGGAGACCGAGGCGACCCGCGCCAAGGGCGTCTCGGACGTGAGCACCAAGGTCAGCGCCGTGTGGAAGTTCCGCTCGGGGCACGTGGACGCGCTGACGAACCTGCCGCTGTCGGTCGTCCGGTTCCAGCCCGCGCTGGACGCGACGAACTCCGCGCCCGCCGGGCGGCTCCTGCGGGTGCCGCTCGTCGTGCAGCAGAACCCCGGTGCCGCCAACGGCCGGGTCGGGCGGGTCTCGGTCGACGTGTCGTTCGACGACGGCAAGACCTGGCGGCACGTCCCCGTCGTCGGCGACTCGGCGCTCGTGCTCAACGCGCCGGGGTCCGACTACGCCTCGTTGCGCGCCAAGACCACCGACAGCAGGGGCAACTCGGTGGAGAACACGGTGATCAGGGCCTACAAGATCGCCAAGAAGTAGCGGTGGAGGAAGGCCCGTGGCGCACCCGCGCCACGGGCCCTCCCGCGCTCAGGGCAGGTTGGTGACGAGCTCGGCGGCCGGGATCCGGGTGCCGGTGTAGAACGGGATCTCCTCGCGCACGTGCAGCCGCGCCTCGGTGCCGCGCAGGTGCCGCATGAGGTCGACGATGCGGTGCAGCTCGTCCGCCTCGAACGCCAGCATCCACTCGTAGTCGCCGAGCGCGAACGAGGACACCGTGTTCGCCCGGACGTCCGGGTAGTCCCGCGCCTCCTTGCCGTGGTCGGCCAGCATCTTGCGCCGGTCCTCCTCGGGCAGCAGGTACCACTCGTAGGAGCGCACGAACGGGTACACGCAGATGTACTTGCGCGCCTCCTCGCCCGCCAGGAACGCGGGGATGTGGCTGCGGTTGAACTCGGCGGGGCGGTGCAGCGCGACCTGGCTCCACACCGGCACGGACACCCGGCCCACGGCGGTGCGGCGGAAACCCTGGTAGGCGGCTTGCAGCTGCTCGATCTCCTCGGCGTGCCACCAGATCATGTAGTCCGCGTCGGCCCGCAGGCCCGCCACGTCGTACACGCCGCGCACCACGACGCCCTTGCCCTCCAAGGAGTCGAGGTAGTTCTGCGCCTCGGTGGCGGACGGGCCGCGGTCCTCGGGGAGGCGACCGGGTTCGACGCGGAACACCGACCACATGGTGTAGCGGATGGTGTCGTTCAGCTCGGAGAAGTTGAGGCGGGCCATGGCACCCATCCTCTCACCGTCGGAGGCGGCCGAGGACGTGGGCGGCGACACGTGCGGCCGCCGAGTCCGCCGTCGCGATGCACGCGGGCACGCCGACGCCGTGCAGCGACGCCCCCGCCACCGCGACGCCGGGCAGCTCGGCCACGGCCTGCTCGATGCCCGACACCAGGTCCAGGTGGCCGACGCCGTACTGCGGCAGACCGCCGCCCCAGCGCGTGACGGCCGTGTCGATCGGCGCGGCGGTGATGCCGGTCAGCTCGGCGAGGTCCGCGCGCACGACCTTGACCAGGTCGGCGTCCGAGCGCTGGAGCAGCGCGGTCTGGCCGAAGCGGCCGACCGAGCCGCGGACCAGCAGCGGGCCGTCGTCCAGGTGCGCCCACTTGCGGCTGGAGAACGTGAAGGCCTTGGCGGTGAACGGGGTGCTGTCGGCGTACCGCTCCCCCTCGGCCAGCAGCACGCCGGAGCGCTCCGGCAGCGGGGTGCCCGGCGGGAACGCCATGGCGACCACGGCCATCGAGGCGACGTCGATCTCCGCGTACCGCTTCGCGGCGGCCGGGGCCACGTCGCCGAGCAGCTTGCGCGAGGACGGCGCGGGCACGGCCAGCACGATGCCGTCGACGTCGAGGTACTCCGGCGCGGACGCCGAGCCGATCTCCAGCCGCCAGCCGACGTCGCGCCAGATCAGCGCGCGCACCGGCAGGCCGAGGCGGATCTCGGCGGCGGACGCCTCGGCGAGGCGGTCGGTCAGCGCGGACAGGCCGCCGGAGAGCGTGCCGAACACCGGGGCGCGCTTGGCGCGGGCCTGCGGCGGGACGGGCGTGGTCGTCGCGGCGGCCGCGAGCAGCGACCCGACGCCGGAGTCCAGGGCGGCGGCCAGCTGCGGCATGGTGGCGCGCAGGCCGAGGGACTTGGGGCTGCCCGCGTACACGCCGCCGAGCAGCGGTCCGACCAGGCGGGCGCCGACCTCGGGGCCGAACCGCTCGTGCAGCAGCGTGCCGACGGCGACGTCCTTGCCGTCGAGGCGGATCGGCGGCAGCGACGGCTCGGCCTGCACGCGGTGAAAGCCCTCGGTGGTCAGCACCGGGCGCACGGCCTCGGCCGACGCGGGCACGCCCATGAAGGTGTGCGGCGGGATGGCCCGCACCGCGCCGCCCGCGCGGATGCTCGCGGCGGCGGCGGTCGGGTGCACCACGGACCCCGCGAGGCCCAGTTCGAGGATCAGCTCCGCCGCCTCCGGCCTGCGCACCAGGAAGGCCTCGGTACCGACGTCGTAGGCGTGGCCCGCCAGCTCGACCGTGCGCAGCTTCCCGCCCAGCCGGTCGGCCTGCTCGATGACGGTGATCAGGGCCGTCGGGCCCAGCAGGCAGCGCAGGCGGTGCGCCGCGGCCAGACCGGAGACACCGCCCCCGACGACCGCGACGTGGAGTGGCCTCATCTCGCGGCGTGCACCAGCTCGACGGCCTTGGTGATCATCTCCGGGTCGGTGTCCGGCAGCACGCCGTGACCGAGGTTGAAGATGTGCCCCGCGGCGGCCTTGCCCTCGCCGACGATCCGGCCGATCTCGCGCTCCAGCGCGGGCACGCCCGCGAACAGCAGCGCCGGGTCCAGGTTGCCCTGCACGACCGGCACCGGCAGCTCCGGGGCGGCCTCGCGCAGCCTGCGCACGGCCACGTCCAGCGGGATGCGCCAGTCGACGCCGACGACGTCCGCGCCCGCCTCGCGCATCGCGGGCAGCAGCTCGCCGGTACCCACGCCGAAGTGGATGCGCGGCACGCCCGAGATCGACGACAGCACGCGGGTCGAGTGCGGCAGCACGAACTCGCGGTAGTCGCGCTCGGACAGCGCGCCCGCCCACGAGTCGAACAGCTGCACGGCGGACACGCCCGCCGCGACCTGCGCCTGCAGGAACGCCGCCGTGAGGTCCGCGATCCGGCCCAGCAGCAGGTGCCACAGCTCCGGGTCGCCGTGCATGAGCGCCTTGGTGCGCTCGTGGTTGCGGCTCGGGCCGCCCTCCACGAGGTAGGACGCCAGCGTGAACGGCGCGCCCGCGAACCCGATCAGCGGGACGCCGCCGAGCTCCTTGAGCAGCAGGCCGATCGCGTCCAGCACCGGCTGCACCTGCTCGGTGCGCAGCTCCGGCAGCGCGGCCACGTCCTCGGCCGTGCGCACCGGGTTCGCGACGACGGGACCGGTGCCCGGCACGATGTCCAGGTCGACGCCCGCGGCCTTCAGCGGCACCACGATGTCGCTGAACAGGATCGCCGCGTCCACGTCGTGCCTGCGCACCGGCTGCATGGTGATCTCGCGGACCATCTCCGGGTCCATGCACGCGTCGAGCATCGCGGTGCCCGCCCGCAGCTTGCGGTACTCCGGCAGCGAACGGCCCGCCTGGCGCATGAACCAGACCGGGGTCCGGGAAGGGGTTCCACCGCGTGCGGCGACCAGCAGCGGAGCCTCGGAGAGTTGGGAGTTCGTCATCGCCTCCCATCGTCCCACGCGACGGGAAAGCGCTTCGGCGCGGTGCCTCCGCTCGGCGTGCCGCCGTCCGGAGGGGGCGCATTTGGGCATACAGTCGGCGACGTGACCGGAATCGCGGCGGAGCCCGAGTTGTTCCGGCGGGCGG
This sequence comes from Umezawaea tangerina, assembly GCF_003002815.1. GTDB lineage: Bacteria > Actinomycetota > Actinomycetes > Mycobacteriales > Pseudonocardiaceae > Umezawaea > Umezawaea tangerina. Next base: position 103,782 of record NZ_PVTF01000023.1, read on the forward strand.
TGGCGACGCTCAAGTCGGTGCGAACCCGACCAGAGCTGGAAATCACCGAAGTGCGCCCGCCGCAAAGACTCGCACCTTGGGCGTACGCAATGACGGCCGAGGTGACCGGCCCGTCCGACGAGCTGTCCACCGGCAGGCTGGTCCTCCTGCACGACCCCGAAGGCGTCGACGCCTGGGACGGCGTCTTCCGGCTCGTGGCCTACGTGCGGGTCGAGCTGGACCCGGAGCTGGCGGCTGATCCGCTGCTGCCGGAGGTCGGCTGGTCCTGGCTCGCCGAGTCGCTGGAGGTCTCGGGCGCGCACTTCACGGCGCTGGGCGGGACCGTCACGCAGACCTCGTCGGCCCGCTTCGGCGACATCTCCGGCCCCGCGCGGACCGACGACCTGGAGCTGCGGGCGTCGTGGACGGCCGAGGACGCCGAGCTCGCCGCCCACGGCACCGCGTTCTACGACCTGATGGCCACCGCCGTGGGCCTGCCGCCGGTCGGCGTCTCGCTCTTCGGGCAGCGTTCCGGCCACTAGTCCCCGTTTCCGGCGCATTGGCGACAACACGCCGGAAACGACCGCTTCACCACCCTCTTGTGGTAGCGAATTGCACAGTATTAATGCACGTGCAGGTGCACCGGCGGAATTCCGGTCAACCAGCGTCGCGCAAGACGCGCAGAATGTTGCTTCCCGCCAACTTCGCGAGGTCTTCCTCGCTCCACTTGCGGTCGAGCAGTTCCGCGAACAGATCCGGATAGGTGGACACGTCCTCCAGGCCTTCGGGGAGCGCCCTCACCCCGTCGTAGTCGCCGCCCAGCCCGATGTGGTCGATCCCGGCCACCTCGCGGGCGTGCTCCACGTGGGCCACGACGTCCTGGATGGTGACCTTCGGCGGGGGCCCGCCCGCGGTCCACGTGCGCGCGAACCGGCCGCGGACCTCCAGGTCGTTGTGGCTCTCCCCCGCCGCGTCCATGGCGCCCTTGAGGGCGACGTCCCACTCGACGTAGCGCTGCGACACGAAGTTCGGGACGAACGTGACCATGCAGACCCCGCCGTTGTCGGCGAGCAGGCCCAGCACGTCGTCCGGCACGTTGCGGGGGTGGTCGGCGACGGCCCGACAGGACGAGTGGCTGAAGATCACCGGCTTGGCCGAGGTGGCCAGCGCGTCGCGCATGGTCGACGGCGCCACGTGGGACAGGTCGACCAGCATCCCGATCCGGTTCATCTCCCGCACGACCTCGCGCCCGAAGCCGGTCAGGCCGCCGTGCGCGGGCTCGTCGGTGGCCGAGTCCGCCCACGGGGTGTTCTCGTTGTGCGTGAGCGTCATGTAGCGCACCCCGAGCCTCCTGAGGGCCCGCAGGACGCCCAGCGAGGAGTTGATGCTGTGCCCGCCCTCGGCGCCCAGCAGCGACGCGATGCGGCCTCCCGCGAACGCCTCCTCGGCCTGCTCGGCCGTCGTGGCGATCGCCAGGTCGTCCGGGTACCGGGCGGCGAGCTCGTGGACGAGCTCGACCTGCTCCAGCACGGCGGTCACCGCCGCGTCACCGGCGAGCTTGCACGGGACCCAGACGGACCAGAACTGAAGACCCACCCGGCCCTCGCGCAGCCGCACCAGGTCGGTGTGGAGTGTGGGTTGCCGGACGGAGAGGTCCACCTTGGCCGCCGTGGCGTAGACGTCGTCCGTTGACTTTTCACTTTTGTCGTCGGTTTCGAAGAACTCGCGGAGGGCCCAGGGGAGGTCGTTGTGCCCGTCGGCGAGCTGGTTCCGCTCGAGAAGTACCTGCGCACGATCCCGGCTTGCGCTGCTCGCCACTGGGAACTCCTAGATGTCGTTGTGAGTGAGACTCGCGTTACGGCCCCATCCAGTTGTCAGCCGATCGTGTGACAGAAGGGGTCACCAGTCACAACTCGATAGGGATAGATACCCGATTGATCGTCCCGTAGACCCTCTCGGGCGGCTACGCTGCCCCAGACGACACCACTTTCGGTCGATCAGTGGCGCGGCTGATTGGCCGAAAGTCCCGGTGCCGGTCGGGGGGGCACGACCGACTCCAGGGAGGTAGTGACGTGGCTGCCGTCGGCTTAGGTCAGGCCGTTCGTACCACGCCAGCCGGCTCGTTGCCGGCGAACATGGTCCCGCACCCGCGGGAAGAGTTGTTCTCAGTGCTGGTGGTCGACGACCACCCACTGCTGAGGGAGGCGATATCGGCTCGGCTCACCCAAATGGGAGCCGGGACAGTGCATGAGGCCGCATCGGTTGCAGAGGCTCGGGCGCGGGCTCTGGCAACCGGACCTTGCGACCTCGCGATCCTCGACTTGGGCCTGCCGGATGGCACCGGCATCGACCTGGTCACGGAACTCCGTGCCCAGGGCTGGCCGCGAATCGTGGTCCTCGCATCCTCCGACGACCCCTATGCGGTCAGGTCGGCTTTCCAGGCGGGCGCTCAGGCGTACCTCCTGAAGTCGGCTTCGCCCATGGTGGTCACCGACGGGGTGCGCAGGGTTCTCGACGGCGGGGTCTACGCGGATCCGAGCGTGGCTCCGGTGCTCGCAGCGGGCACCAGGGTTCCGGGCACCGACAACACGCCGCGGGAGCTTTCCGCACGTGAGGTCGAGGTCCTCCAGCTGGTCGCCGATGGCCAGAGCAACAAGGAGATCGGCGAAGCGCTCAGCCTTTCCGCACTCACGGTGAAGTCCCACCTGAGTCGGATCGGGCGCAAGCTGGGCACCGGTGACCGGGCTCAGATGGTCGCGCTGGCCATGCGTGCCGGCGTGATCCGCTGAGCTGGTCGAAGCACTGAACCGGCCTGATACACCCGCGAGCGGGGCGTTCGTCATAGGGTCATCCGTCGTGGACGTACCCGCCGACGAGCCAACCGAACCAACCGGAGCAGAACCGGTACCGCTGACGGAACCCGCAGAGGGGGTTCCGCCAGTGGTGTCCGACCTGTCAGCGCTCCGGCGAGCAGCTTCGGCTCTCGCCGGGGCGAAGGGTCCGGTCGCGGTGGACACCGAGCGAGCCTCGGGCTACCGCTACTCGCAACGTGCCTACCTGGTGCAACTGCGCCGGGAAGGCGCCGGAACCGTGCTGGTCGACCCGATCGCCCTGGGCGGTCGGCTCGACCCGCTGGTCGAGGCGCTGGATGGAACCGAGTGGGTGCTGCACGCGGCGTCGCAAGACCTGCCGTGCCTCGCCGAGCTCGGCCTCCATCCGAGCGTCCTGTTCGACACCGAGCTGGCGGGCAGGCTGGCCGGTTTCGAACGGGTCGCTCTGGGCACACTTGTCGAGCGCTTGCTCGGCTACAGGCTGGAGAAGGGGCACGGCGCGGCCGACTGGTCGCGCCGCCCCCTTCCCGCCGACTGGCTGAACTACGCCGCGCTCGACGTGGAGCTCCTGGTCGAGCTGCGCGACGTGCTCGAGCAGGAGCTCAAGCACCAGGGCAAGCTCGAATGGGCGCACGAGGAGTTCGAGGCGGCGCGCAATGCTCCGCTGAGCCGTCCTCGTGCCGAACCGTGGCGCCGCACCTCCGGTATCCACCGCATCCGCAACCCCCGGCAGCTGGCCGCGGTGCGCGCGTTGTGGGAGACCAGGGACTCGGTGGCACGGGAACGCGACATCGCGCCCGGCCGAGTGCTGCCCGATGCCGCTCTCGTCGACGCCGCCGTCCGCAACCCCGCGGACGAAGCGGCGCTTCTTGCGCTGCCCGTGTTCCGCGGGCGGGCGCAACGGCGCATGGTGGGCACGTGGCTGGGCGCCTTGCAGCGCGCCGCCGCGCTGCCGCGCACCGAGCTGCCGGAGCCTTCTCCCCACCACGACGGTCCTCCCCCGGCGAACCGCTGGTCCGACAAGGACCCCGCGGCGGCCGTGCGGCTGGCCGCGGTGCGGGCGGCGCTGACCGCCATCGCCGAGGCCAACACGCTCCCGGTGGAGAACCTGCTGCTGCCGGACCTGGTGCGCCGCACCTGCTGGCAACCGCCCGAGGACCTCACCCCGGCAGGGGTGGAGCGGGCGCTGCTGGACGGCGGCGCCCGGCGGTGGCAGATCGACCTGACGGTCGACGCGCTCACGGCGGCCCTCCAGCCGCCTCCGCCACCCCCTACCGAGTGACCCCGCTACCCCTACCCCTGATCTGACCGGACCAACGCCCAGGTCAGGGGTAGTGGAAGCGGTTGCATGCCGTTTGACTTGGCGGTAGTCGGCCACCACGGCACTGCGAGGTCGGAATGCGGCACAAGATCGTCCGATGGCGTACCCCGCTGATGCCGGTGGTGCTGGCCCCGCTCGCCCTGGTCGCGGTCACCGGTCTCGGTGTCGTCGCCCACGGCCGGGTGCCGGTCCGCGTCGAGTCGGGGCCGTTCACGATCCCGCCCGTCCTCGGGCACGCCCGGCCGCTCGTGATCCGCGGCGACCGCCCGCAGCGACCGCCCGCGTCCACTTCCGGAGCCAGGGCACGCGGTGCCCGTTCGTCCCGTGCGGCCTGAGCGCCGGCCCTCACTCCTCGGCGAGGAGTCCGGCCGAGGCCTCGCGCTGGGCGAGCCTGCGCAGCGCCTTGAGCGCCGCGTCCCCCAGCACCGTGGCGACGACCATGTCCTCGACCACCTCGTCGGGCTTGGAGTTGAGCACCAGGTAGTCGAGGTCCCGCCGGGCGATGGCCACGTTCGCCTCGGCGTACCCGTCGAGCAGGTCGGCGAACCGGTGGTGGCCCAGCCTGTTGGCCGTCGCCACGACGCCCACGAGCGCGAGCACCGACGGGTCGCGTGCCATGTGCGCCCAGCCGCGGCGGGCCAGGAAGGCGGCCACCTCGGCGTCCGCGTCGCGGTCGTCGACGGGCGGGGTGACCGGTGCGATGCTGCGCTGCACGACGCCGAGCACGTGGTGGGTGACCTCAGCGGAGGCGTCGAGGGTGGCGACGATCTCGCCGACCACCGCGATCGACAGCCCGCCCACCTCGACGAGCGCGCGCACGAGCTTGAGCCTGCGCAGGTGCTCCTCGCCGTAGACGGCCTGGTTGCGGCCGGTCGGCTCGCCGGAGGGCAGCAGGCCCTCGCGCAGGTAGTACTTGATCGTCGGCACGGGGACCCCGCTGGTCGAGCTCAGCTCCGCGATGCGCACGGACACCCCTCCCTCCTGGTGGCCACCGAATGGATAGTCTACCTTTCCATTATTGGAGAGTGTCACTATCCGAATGGAGCCGACCATGACCCGCGCAGTTCCCGGCACGACCACCACCCCGGCGGTGGCGGCATGAGCGAAACGCTGTTCTCGATCACGTTCCTGCCCGCGGCGCCGTTCTGGCTGCTGATGATCCTGGCGCCGAAGTGGCGGGTGACCGAGCGGGCCGTCGCGTCGCCGCTGATCGTCGTGCCGCCCGCGCTGATCTACCTCGTGCTGCTGGTGCCGGACTTCACGACGGTCCTGCCGCTGGTCTCACGACCCGAGCTGGCACCGCTGGCCGAGTACCTGGGCACGCCCGCGGGCACGGCGATCGCCTGGGCGCACTTCATCGCCTTCGACCTGTTCGTCGGCCGGTGGATGTACCGGCAGAGCCGTGAGCTGGACATCCACCCCCTGCTGATGGCGCCGATCCTGGTGGTCACGATCATGGTGGCCCCCGTCGGACTCCTGCTGTTCCTGCCCGTTCGAGCACTGCGGACGCGCAAGGAGGAGCCCGCACCTGCGGTGTGACGCAGTCGACAGTGCCACCACGGTGGTTACTGACGAGTAACGAGGTCTAAAGTCAGTGTTACCGACCGGTAGCGGCTCGCCTCGCGACGCCGCCGACCGGGCGGACTTCCCAACATCGGTTCAACGTGGAGGAGACGCCGTGGCCGCACCAGCAGCGCCGGCACCGAGCGGACACGACGTGGCTCGTGGCGTTCGGAACGTGGTCTTCGTCGAAGGCGTCCGCACGCCGTTCGGCAAGGCCGGACCCAAGGGGATCTTCGCGGAGACCCGCGCCGACGACTTGGTGGTCAAGGTGATCCGCGAACTGCTCCGCCGCCACCCCGAGCTGCCGCCGGAGCGCGTCGACGAGGTGGCCATCGCCGCCACGACGCAGATCGGCGACCAGGGCCTGACCCTGGGCCGCACCGCCGCGCTGCTGGCGGGGCTGCCGAAGTCGGTGCCCGGCTACTCCGTGGACCGCATGTGCGCGGGCGCCATGACGGCCGTGACGACCGCCGCGGGCGGCATCGCGTTCGGCGCCTACGACGTGGTGATCGCGGGCGGTGTCGAGCACATGGGCCGCCACCCGATGGGCGAGGGCGTCGACCCGAACCCGCGCTTCATCTCCGACCGGATCGTGGACACCTCGGCGCTGGTCATGGGACAGACCGCGGAGAACCTGCACGACCGGTACCCGGAGATCACCAAGGACCGCACCGACGCGTACGCGGTGGCCTCGCAGGCCAAGTACGCCGAGGCCGTGGCGGCGGGCAAGATCGGCCCCGAGCTCGTCCCGGTGGCCACCCGCTCCGCGGACAAGGGCTGGGGACTGGCGACGGCCGACGAGCCGCCGCGCCCCGGCACGTCCCTGGAGGACCTCGGCAAGCTCAAGACCCCGTTCCGCCCGCACGGCCGGATCACCGCGGGCAACGCGGCCGGTCTCAACGACGGCGCGACCGGCTGCATCCTGGCCGAGGAGGAGACCGCGCGCGAGCTCGGCCTGCCCATCGGCATGCGGCTGGTCGGCTACTCGTTCCTGGGTGTCGAGCCCGAGGTCATGGGCATCGGCCCGGTGCCCGCGACGGAGAAGGCGCTCAAGCGCGCCGGGCTCACCATCGACGACATCGGCCTGTTCGAGATCAACGAGGCCTTCGCCGTGCAGGTGCTGGCCTTCCTCGACCACTTCGACATCAAGCAGGACGACCCCAGGGTCAACCAGTGGGGCGGCGCGATCGCCACCGGCCACCCGCTGGCCTCCTCGGGCGTGCGGCTCATGACGCAGCTGTCCCGGCAGTTCGCCGAGCGCCCCGACGTGCGCTACGGCATCACCACCATGTGCATCGGCATCGGCATGGGTGGCACCGTGATCTGGGAGAACCCCCTCTGGACGGGAGAGACGAAGTGAGCACGCTGTCCCCTGAAGAGGCGAAGGCGAAGTACGCCAAGGAGGTCGTGACCACCGCGACCACCCGCCTGGTCGACGTGCCCGGTGTCGACGGCCGGGTCGCCGTGATCACCATCGACAACGGCCTCGACCACACCCGCCCGTCGACGTTCGGCCCGCAGGGCCTGCTGAGCCTGAGCGCGGCCTACGACGAGGCCGCCGCGGCCGGTCCGGCGGCGATCGTGGTGACCGGCAAGCCGTTCATCTTCGCGGTGGGCGCCGACCTCGGCGCGGTCGAGGGCGACCAGCGCGACGAGGCCATGATGATCGGCGAGCTGGGGCACGGCACGTTCCGCAAGTTCACCGACTCGACCATCCCGACCTTCGCGTTCGTCAACGGCGCGGCGCTCGGCGGCGGCCTGGAGCTGGCGCTGTCGTGCCAGTACCGGACGCTGTCGGCCAGCGCGGGCGCGATCGCGCTGCCCGAGCTGTTCCTGGGCATGTTCCCCGGCTGGGGCGGCACGCAGCTGCTGCCGAACCTGGTCGGCGCGGACGCCGCGGTCACCGTGATCTTCGAGAACGCGTTGAACCAGAACAAGATGCTCAAGCCCGCCCAGGTGCTGGAGATGGGCATCGCGGACGTGATGTTCGAGTCCCCGGACTTCCTCGAGCAGTCGTTCGCGTGGCTGGCGAAGGTCGTCGCGGGCGAGATCACCCCGCCGCGCAAGGAGATCGACCGCGGCGAGGCGTGGGACGCCGCCGTGGCGCGGGCCAAGGCCATCGTGCACGGCAAGACCAAGGGGGCCTCCCCCGGCGCCGGGTACGCACTGGAGCTGCTGGAGCTGGCCCGCGAGAACGACCTCGACCGCGGCTTCGCGGCCGAGAACGAGGCCATGGCCAACGTGCTGATGAGCGACACGCTCCGGGCGAGCCTCTACTCGTTCGGCCTGGTGCAGAAGCGGGTCAAGAAGCCCGCGGGCGCGCCGGACAAGTCGCTGGCGCGGCCGGTCACCAAGGTCGGTGTCGTCGGCGCCGGTCTGATGGCGTCCCAGATGGCGCTGCTGTTCGCCCGCCGCCTGCACGTGCCGGTCGTGCTGACCGACATCGACCAGGCGCGCGTGGACAAAGGGGTCGGGTACGTGCACTCGGAGGTGGACAAGCTCCTGGGCAAGAAGCGCGTCTCGCCCGACGAGGCCAACCGGCTCAAGGCGCTCGTCACCGGCTCGCTGGACAAGGCGTCGTTCGCCGACGCCGACTTCGTCATCGAGGCCGTGTTCGAGGACCTCGCGGTGAAGCAGCAGGTGTTCGCCGAGGTCGAGGAACACGTGTCCCCGCAGGCGATCCTGGCCACCAACACCTCGTCGCTGTCCATCACGGACATGGCGTCGAAGCTCGCGCACCCGGAGCGGGTCGTCGGCTTCCACTTCTTCAACCCGGTCGCGGTCATGCCGCTGGTGGAGATCGTGCGCGCCGAGCAGACCGACGACGAGGCGCTGGCCACCGCGTTCTCGGTCGGCAAGCAGCTCAAGAAGTCCTGCGTGCTGGTGAAGGACGCGCCGTCGTTCGTGGTGAACCGCCTCCTCACCCGCTTCATGGGCGAGGTCGTGAAGTCCATCGACGAGGGCACGCCGTTCGAGGTCGCCGACAAGGCCACCGAGTCGCTCGGCCTGCCGATGTCGCCGCTGATCCTGCTCCAGCTCGTGGGGTCGGCGGTGGCGCTGCACGTGTCCGAGACGATGCACAACGCGTTCCCGGACCGCTTCAGCGTCAGCCCGAACATGGCGAAGTTCGTCGCCGCGGGCAAGACCGCGGTGTGGCAGTGGGACGCGCAGGGCAACCAGACCGTCGACCCCGAGGTCGCCGCGCTCTGGGAGTTCGGCGACATGCCGCTGACCGCCGACCAGGTCAAGGCGCGCGCGCTGGAGGGCATGGCCGAGGAGATCCGGCTCATGCTCGACGAGGGTGTCGTGGCCGAGGCCAAGGACATCGACCTCTGCATGATCCTGGGCGCGGGCTGGCCGTTCTGGCTGGGCGGCATCACCCCGTACCTGGACCGCGAGGGCATCTCGGAGAAGGTGACCGGGCAGCGCTTCCTCGCCCCCGGTGTGGCCTCCCTGCCCGCCTAGGTCGTCGCACGCGACAGCGCCCGGTCCCCGTTCACCAGGGGGCCGGGCGCTGTCGCGTGCCGGTCAGTGGTTGGCGACGCAGTCGACGCGGCCTCCCGCGCGCACCAGGAACACGTCGATCCGCATGGCGCGCAACGTCTCCGAGGTGTCGGCGAGCAGCTCGCGGTAGCAGACGAAGTCGGGAAGGCCGATGCCCACGACGTCGTCCGGGCAGTCCTGCCGCAGCCGCAGCACCTTCAGCAGCGAGTCCGCGTACCAGGCCTCGGCCTGCTCCATCGGGTGCGGCGGCTTGGAGTCCGATGTGGACCGCTTCGTCGGGAACCCCTTGGACTCGACGTGCAGCAGCCGTCCGGCTCGCTGCGCCATGATCCGGTCGCCGCGCAGGAACACCCAGCCGTCCATCTCGAAGTACCGGACGAGCTCGGCCAGCACGTTGCCCTCCCAGTACCACTCGTGGGAGGGGTTCGTCCTGATCTCGGCCCTGGGCAGCTCGGTCACCAGGCTGTTCATGATCGGACGTCCGAAGTCGTCGCGGTGCAGGATGCCCGCGTCGGCGAGCGTGCGGCAACGCGAGTTGACCTGGTCGTGGACGACCCGCAACTGCGACGCGATCTGCGCGTCGGTGAGCCCGTTGGGGAAGTGGCCCAGCAGCGCCACGATCCTGTCCGCCAACGTGAAGCCGTCTGTCATGAAACCATTATCGACGGTGAATGATTCGCTGTTACCCCGACTTCAACCGGTCAGTGGACCCGAACCGTGCGTGACGGCCCACGTCCGGGGTAGCTGCACCACACGGTCCGGGTTCGCGGGCCGCGTGGCGTTGGTACGGGCGAGTCACAGCGCCCACGCAGCCGGGTGAGCTTGTCCGGAAAGGCCCTGGACGGCCCGATTCTCGTCACATGAACACACACCGCCGCAGGGTGCGCGACCGCAGGCCGAGGAAACCGGAGCCGGTGCGCCTGGACGAGCTCGCCGAGTTCCTCGACGGCGACACCGGGTGGCGCGACGAGGTGCGCACGAGGCTGGTCGCGCGGCTGGACCCGAGACTGGTCGAGCGCACGTCCTGCGTGCGCGTCGCCGAACTGGCGGAGGAGCTGGACACCCAGGTCACCGTGGAGCCGCGGCCGGATGTGACGTTCGACCTCGCGAAGGCCGTGCACTGCCGGGTGCCGTTCAAGGGGGTGACGCGGCAGCGGCACACCGCGCGCAACCTGCGGGTGCTCGGCGTCTACCTGTGCGCGGTCGCGGGCCGCGACCTCGGCGAGTGCCCGTGCGCGGCGGCGCTGGCCGCCGACCCCAGCGACGCCACCGTGCCGCACGTCATCGGCAGCGCGCTGGACCGCGCCGGGTTGTGAGCGGTCAGACCGCGATGACCTCGACGACCCGTTCCAGGCCCGTGAAGTCCTTGATGTTGCGGGTCAGCACCGGGAGGCCGTGCGCGGCGGCCGTGGCGGCGATCTGGAGGTCCATCCGGCGCGGCCGCGGGCTGCGACCGCTGCGGCGCACGAGCGCGGCGAGCGTGCCGTAGATCTTGGCGGCCGCGGTGTCGAACGGCAGCACCTCGAACTCGTCGAGCGCCGCGTAGTACCGCTCCGTGCGCGCGGAGCGCTCCACCGGGTCGTCCACGTCGAGGCCGTAGGCCAGCTCCGCCACCGTGACCGCGCTGATCGTCGGCTCGGCGTCCACGTGCACGCCGAAGTCGATCTCCTCCAGCCTGATGACCACGCAGGTGTCGAGCAGGATCCGGTCGGTCACCGGCGCCACGCGTCCTCGAGGGGGTTGTCCGCGCCGAACACGACGTCGTCGGCCAGCCGGTCGGCGTCCCACCGGTCGACGTCGACGGGCGGCAGCGTCCGGAAGTGGGCCTGCAGCTCACCGAGGGTGCGGCGGGGCCGGGCGGGCTCGGCGGCGTGCGGGACCAGGTCGGCCACCGGACGTCCGTTGCGCGTCACCACGAACCGCTCCCCCGCCTCGACGCGGCGCATGATCTCCGCGTTGTCGTTGCGCAGCTCCCGCTGCCCGATGGCCGTCGTCATACCACCACTGTAGCTCTCTCGGGGGAAAAGTGCTACAGAGGTGCTACAGCCAGCAGCGGTGCGCCCCAGGTCCCGGCGGCCCGCTCGGCCGTGCCGATCACCGACCGGCTCACCGCCACCACCAGGTCGACCGCGGGCAGGTCCTGCACGCCACCGGCGCACGACGCCGCCGTCAGGTCCAGCACCCGGCCACCGTGCGCCCGCACGACCGCCGTGACCGCGTCCCGCGCCTCCCGGCTCGCCCGGTCGAACCCGCGCAGCACCGCCACGGTCCCGTGGGCCGCGAGCAGGTCGGGCTGGTCCGCCAGCAGCGCGGACACCTCGTCGACCAGCGCGGCGCGGTCGTCGACGAGGGTGGACGGGGAGGAGAGGGTGCTGGTCATCGGGATCTCGCTTTCGCCACGGCGGTTGCTCCTTCCGTAGTACCCCCGCCGAGGCCGCCTGCCACTGTTGTTTCGATCACTGCCGAACCGGGAACAACCGGCCGATGCACGACATCAGGATCGGCACCTCGGGCTGGACCTACCCGGAATGGCGCGACGCCTTCTACCCCAGGGGACTGCCGAGGCCCAAGGAGCTCGAACACCTGGCCGCGCGAGTCAACTCCGTGGAGGTCAACGGCACCTTCTACTCGTTGCGCAGCCCCACCGACTACCACTCCTGGGCCACCCGCACCCCCACCGACTTCGTCCTGTCCGTCAAGGGCCCCAAGCACATCACCCACACCAAGCGCCTGCACGACGTCCAGTCCGACCTGACCGCCTTCTTCACCTCCGGCATTTCCGAACTCGGCGCCAAACAAGGCCCCGTCCTCTGGCAACTCCCCCCGTGGCTGCCCTTCGAAGCCTCCCGCCTCACCACCTTCCTGACCCAACTACCTCCCGGCCGCCACGCCGTCGAAGCCCGCCACTCCACCTTCGACACCCCGGAGTTCACCGACCTGCTCCACTCCCACAACATCGCCACCGTCCTCGCCGACTCCGGTGGCAAGTACCCGGTCCTCGACACCCCCACCGCCGACTTCATCTACATCCGCCTGCACGGGCCCGGTGAGTTGTACGTGGGGGACTACTCAGAGGCGGCGCTGGAGGGGTGGGCGGAGCGGGTGAGGGGGTGGGCGGTGGAGCGGGATGTGTTCGTGTACTTCGACAACACGATGAGCGGCGCCGCGCCCTACAACGCGATGGCGCTGTCCGAACGGCTCGGCATCCAGTCCACCCCGATCCCGAACGGGCTCTGGTGACCCGCCTTCCCCGACGTCAGTTCGGCTCAACCGTCACGGTCCGGCAGGATCACTTGGACCAGGCCATTTCGACGACCCCTTCGGCCACGGGCTCCCGCACGTCGTTCCGGATGAACGACACGGTTCCTTCCGCGGCCCCGTACTGACCAGTGCGAACAGCCAGCACACCGGACGCGCTCGCCACGCCTTCCACGACGTCGGGCGGCGCGGGAACCTGTTCCCACACACCGTCCGGCATCGAGCGCCACAGCTGACGTCCGCCCTCCCGGCACCGCTGACCGTCCAACCGGGTCGGCATCTGCACGGAGTAGAGCACCCACTGCGATCCTGGACGCGCCCGGCTCCTGCTCCACCTCAGCGAAAGAACTGCCCAAGCCGAGTCCGCGTCCGGCGACTTGATCTCGTACGTCGAGGAGTTCGCCGTCCGGAAGGCACGAACGTACTCGTGGTCCTGACATCCACCATTCCTCCAGCCCGTCTTCCACGCCAGGTAGTCGGCATCACCCCTGGTGGCGGGCAACATGACCGCTTTGTTGCTGCTGGTGCCGTACATCCGGACGACCGTGCCATCGGCCTTCACGGCGTAGACGTCCTCGGGACCTCCATAGGCGGCCGTTCCACCCTGGTCCGGGACGGCGAACACCATCCCGTCGGCTGTACGCCAGGAGCTCCGACTCGACACCGGGACCCGGCGGCTCGGGGTTCGAACGCGGCGGCGGCCGCTCGACGAAGCTCAACGAGCCGGCGAAGCACACCAAGGACAAGAGGAAGCTGCCCCAGGTCTGCCACCGCGGCCCCCTCTGACGAACGTTCGCCACCAGTACGCAGAGGGTTCCGAGAGCGATCATCGCGCCGGCTCGCCAATCGGGGATACCCAGAAACCTGATCGACAGGAAGAGCGCGACCCCGGCCGCGCACGCCAAGGCAACTCGAATCAGCGTGCCGGGCAGCCGCACCGTCGAGAACGGCGCGTTGTAGACCACGGAACCGATATCGCGCGCCTGCACGACCAAGCCGGTGGCAGTGCCGTCGAAGTCGTTGGACACACCCTCGCCCCGCGACGTTCCTCCGTGCCGTTCCCGTTCAGACATCCACACCACCGAGTGAGGAAAACGGCGCTTCCGAGCCCGACCCCACCAAGTCAATCAGCCCGTCGAGATGCAGGAGCAGCGCTGTCCGAACGACCCGGCACCCGGTCCAGCTCGATCCCGAACACCTCCCGGTAAACCCCCAGCAGCTCCGCGTCCCCCACCTCCCGCTCCTCCTTCACCCCACCCACCGTCGTGATCACCCGGTGCCCGCTCACCGTCACCCTCCCCTCCCCCGTCGGCAACGTCGCCAGTGGCGCCTTCGCGAACGGCGACCCTGGGAAGTGCTGCTGGTACCAGCACATCGGGGCGAAGTCGGAGAGGGTGCGGGGGCGGAGTTCGAGCCGGTACTGGGGTTCGTCGTCCTGGTAGACGTCCAGGTCGCCGGACTCCGCCTCGACGACGCGGAACACGCCCTCGGCGTCCGGCTGGTCCGCGCGGCTGGTCAGGGAGAGGGGGCGGAGGGCGAAGTCGCCGAAGCCGACGTCGAGGAGGGTGTCGTCGACGCGGAGGGCGAGGTGTTCGAAGGGGGCGCTGAGGCGGTCGCCGAGGTAGACCCTGGCGGCGAGGTGGTGGACGGGGTGGCCGAGGGCGCGCAGCAGGACGGCGAAGGCGCCGTTGAGCTCGTAGCAGAAGCCGCCGCGGCGACCGGTGGCGATCTTGGCGACGAGCGCGTCCTCGTCGAGCACGATCGGTTCGCCCAGGTGGATGCTGAGGTTCTCGAACGGGACCGCGCGCAGGTGCAGCTCCTGCAGGTCGGCCGGTGACGTCGTCCGGGTGGCGCCGATCCGGTCCAGGTACGCGTCGATCATCTCCATCCCCAGAGCTTCGCCCGAAGGGCACCGATCGGACAAACCGCTAAAGCTCGCGCATACCCCGCAACGGCGACAGCACCAGCCACGCCGACGACAGCAGGACGCCGAACGCGGCGGTGGTGATGGCGCCGCGCGCGCCCAGGACGGTGGCGAGACCGCCGCCGAGGAGGCTGCCGAGCGGGATGGCGCCCCAGATCAGGACCCTCATGGTGGCGTTGACGCGGCCGAGCAGGTGCGGTGGGCAGACGGCCTGCTGGTAGCTGACCTGGAGGATGGACAGGCAGATGATGCCGAAGCTCGCGCCGAACGTGGCCAGCACGTACCAGCCGAGCCCCCAGCCGGACGTGGTGAGCGGGTAGGCCAGGAACGCGGCGCCGCAGCCGACCCCGCCGACGACGAGCACCCTGGCGCCGCCGAACCGGCGGGTGAGCCGCCCGGTGAGCGCGGCGGCCGACAGCGCGCCCAGCAGCCCGACGCTGCCGAGCAGCCCGATCACGCCCGGCGACAGGCCGACGTCGCGGACCAGGAACACCACGACCACGGCCATGTGCGCGGACTGGAACAGCGACATCGTGGCGCCGTGACCGCCGAACGCCCGCAGCACGGGGTGGCCGGACACCGCCCCGAGGCCTTCGCGGACCTCGCGCCACATCCGCCGGTCCTCCACGTGCGGCGGCCGCGGCTCGGGCGTGCGGATGGTGCGCAGCCACAGCGCGGACCACAGGTACGTGCAGGCGTCCACGAGCAGGGCGACCGGGGCGCCGACCCACTGCACGAGCCAGCCCGCGAGGGTCGGCGCGGCCACCGCGGCGACGGACCGGTTCTGCTCCAGCCGGGTGTTGGCCTCGACGAGGTGCTCGCGGTCCACGAGCCGGGGCAGGTAGGAGGGGTGGGCGATGTCGAACACCACGGTCAGCGTGCCCGTGACCAGCACGACCGCGTAGAGCTGCCACAGCGCCAGCACGCCGAGCAGCGCCGCCACCGGCACGCTGAGCAGCGCGACCGCGCGCCCAAGGTCGGCCACGACCAGCAGGGGGCGGCAGCGCAGCCGGTCGCACCACACGCCGACCTGCAGCCCGATCACCAGGAACGCGATCATCTGGCCGACCCTCAGCAGCGACACCTCGAACGCGGACGCGTCCAGCACCGAGATCGCCAGCAGCGGCACGGCGAGCTGGCTGAGCCCGGTGCCGAGCTGGCTGATCACGTCCGCCGCCCACAGGTGGCGGAAATCCCTCACGGCGAGCAACCCCATGCCGGACATCATGCCGGCTCGCGCAGCTAACCTGCGCCGGGTTCTGTCAACTTCTGGATCGCCGGGATGATCGAGGTCACGACCGTCCACGCGCCGGGGATGAGCAGCAGCGCCCCCACGGCGACGACCGGGAACATGAACAGCGTCTCGACGGGGCCGCCGGTGCGGAACCGCAGCCACTTGGGCGGCCGCAGCTCGTACCAGGTCTCGCCCGCGATCGGCAGCGGGAACAGGAACGGGCAGCCGGACACCGTCACGGAGTCGCCGAGGCAGTGCACGAAGCAGCCGACGGCCACCGCGATGCCGAGCACGCCGGAGAGCCCGTCCAGCTGCACCAGCGCCTCGTCGAGGCCGAACTGGACGAGCCACCACACCACCGCGGCCACCGACAGCACCGCCACCCAGTCGCCCAGCGCGGCCTCGGCCAGCAGCACGGCGAACAGCGCGACGCCCAGCACGGCCCACTTGCCGCCCAGCTGCGTGGCGCCCGCGGTGAAGTAGCCGAGCAGCACGGCGAACAGCACGGTGTGCGAGAGGTGCCGGTGCTCGCCGGTCACCGGCTCGTCGCGCGGCCCCTTGGTGATCGCGTAGACGTACCTCGACGACTTGCGCAGGATCCACGACAGGGCGCCGGTGAGCGGGCCGAGGTAGCGCGACGCGGTCGAGTGCCGGTGGTCGAAGTCGGGCAGCAGGGCGAAGCCGGCGGTCACGAGGCCGACGAGCACCGCCCCGGCGAGGTCGCCGTGGCCGAGCAGTGGGGCGATCCCCAGTCCCGCACACCACCCGGTGAGCGCGTGCGTTCGTCCCATCACCCCTTCGAGCATCCGGTTCGGCCGGTTCAAGGTCAAGTTCCGCGATCGGCTCCGCTGCGGCAGCATGGCGCGATGGGCCGGATCAGGGTCGGGACGTCGGGGTGGGTGTACCCGCCGTGGCGGGGCGTCTTCTACCCGCCCGGTCTCGCGCAGAAGCGCGAGCTGGAGCACCTGTCGCGGCAGGTCACGTCGGTCGAGATCAACGGGTCGTTCTACTCGTTGCAGCGCCCGTCGAGCTACCGGAAGTGGGCCGCGCAGACCCCGGACGACTTCGTGTTCTCGCTCAAGGGCGGCCGGTTCATCACGCACCTCAAGCGCTTGCGCGACAGCGCGGACACGCTGGCGAACTTCTTCGCCTCCGGTGTCCTCGCGCTCGGCCCGAAGCTGGGCCCGGTGCTCTGGCAGCTGCCGCCGACGCTCCGGTTCGACCCCGCGCTTCTCGACGAGTTCCTGGGCGAGCTCCCCCGCACCACGACCGCCGCGGCGGAGCTCGCGGCCCGCCACGACGAGCGCGTGGACCCGGCGTGGACGACCACCGACCTCGACCGCCCGGTCCGGCACGCGCTGGAGGTCCGCCACCCGAGCTTCGTCGACCCCCGCTTCCCGGAGCTGCTGCGCGCGCACGGGGTCGCCGTCGTGGTCGCCGACTCCGCGGGCAGGTTCCCCCTCGTCGAGGACGTGACCGCCGACTTCGTCTACGTGCGCCTGCACGGCGCCGACGAGCTGTACGTCAGCGGCTACACCGACGAGGGGCTGGACCGGTGGGCCGCGAAGGTCCGCGCGTGGTCGGCGGCGGCGGACGTGTTCGTCTACTTCGACAACGACGCGAAGGTCATGGCCCCGCGCGACGCGATCGCGCTGCTCGCCAGGGTCGAGCAGCCGCCTCGGCGTGTCGCCCACACGATCAGGTGAATCCGACCGAACGCCCACGCGGGATTCCGCCGAACGGCTGAGTCTGAAGCGGTCCGCGAAGCCGACGGAGGTACCGATGTCGACCCGAACCCTTCTGACCGCGCTGGCCATCACGACGGGCGCACTGGTCTCCAGCGGCACCGCCTCGGCCCAGCAGTCCGGCACACCGACCTGCGACCCCGGCGAGTTCTGCCTCTGGGGCGGCCCGGACTACACCGGTCCCGCCAGGCGCCTCGACCTCGAGTCCGCCAACCCCGGCGAGTGCATCCCGCTCCCCGGCGGACTCGTGGCCCACTCGTTCGTGAACCGGCTGACCCGCGACGCCAGCGTGTACCAGGGCGAGACGTGCTCCACCGAGGCCGAGTTCACCACCTATCCGGGTCGGGGGACCTACGTGCCGAACGCGCCTTTCGTGGTCCGCGCGATCCAGGTGTGGGAGCGCTAGGGGGACCATCCCGCCATGATCCACGGGAGTCCGGAAAAGGCGATTCCCCCGCACCTCGAATCCCGCCCTCCGGCCCGGTGGAATTCGAGCATTCATCAGGTAGGTGACCACGGGAATTCCTCCCGACAGCGGTTACGCAGAGAGATCACACCCCCCGAATTGGATCCACACGATCGTGTGAACACCCTTCAGTAAGCACTTTCGTTGCGCCTACGTTTCCCGCCTAGCCGTGCATCAGCACGAAGAGGAGACGTAACGGTGGCGGTTGCCGAAACCGGATTACACGGGCTGATGCTGAGCCGGGTGGCGAGTGATCGAGAGCTGACCCCGCGTGCCGCCGAGCTCGTGGTCGCGGCCTGCCGCGGGGAGTCCGCGCTCGACCGGGTGCTGGACGGCGTGGTCGGCGACGACGCGCCGCCCGACCACCCGCGGCGCGGGCCGGGCAGCGGGATCTTCCTGTCCGGCATCAGGGTCAAGGGGTTCCGGGGGATCGGGCCGGAGGTCGACCTGCCGCTGGCGAGCGGCCCCGGCCTGACCGTGGTGACGGGGCGCAACGGGTCGGGCAAGTCGAGCTTCGCCGAGGGCGCGGAGTTCGCGCTGACCGGTGACAACACGCGGTGGACGCGGTCGCTCAACGAGGTGTGGCGGCAGGGGTGGCGCAACCTGCACGCGCCGGGCGACACGTCCGTGGCGATCACGCTGGTGCGGGCCGGGCACGAGGGCGCGACGACGATCCGGCGGGCGTGGACGCCCGGTGACGACTTCGGCGGCGGCACGTGGACCGAGCGGCGCAGCGGCGACGAGCCGGTGCCGTTCGACGAGCCGAGGTGGCGGGCCGCGCTGGAGACCTACCGGCCGTTCCTGCCCTACAGCGAGCTGGGCAAGTCGTTGGAGGGCAAGCCGAGCGAGCTGCACGACGCCGTGCACAGCCTGCTGGGCCTGGAGACCATCACGGACGCGCAGAACCGGCTCGCCGAGCACCGCAAGCGCTTGGCGGACGTGGTCGCGCGGCCGCACGACCGGCGGGCGAAGATCCGCGCGGAGCTGGCGGCGTCACCGGACGGCCGGGCGCAGCGGGCGGCCGAGCTGCTCGGGCAGGACCACCCGGACCTGGACGCCCTGGCGGACCTGGCGCTGGGCGCCGACATGGGCGGCGGCGGGATGCCGCTGCTGCAGCAGGTGACCGAGCTGGCCCTGCCGTCGGCCGCGGACCTGGCGCACTGCCTGGAGAACCTGGACGCGGCGCTGGCGGCGGTGACCGCGGTGGCGACCGACGGGGCGCAGACGTGCCTGCGCACCAGCGAGGTGCTGCGGGTGTCGTTGGAGCTGCACGATACCAAGGGCGACCAGTCGTGCCCGGTGTGCGGCAACGGGGTGCTGGACCGGCGCTGGTACGTGGCGACCACCCGGCGGGCCGAGACCCTGGCGAACGCCGCGGCCGCGCTGCACGACGCCGGCACCCGGTTGGACACCGAGACCGCCGCCGCCCGCGCGCTGTGCCAGCCGGTGCCCGACCTGCTCAAGCAGGTCGACGGCTTCCTGGACACCGAGGCGGCGCGCGCGGCGTGGGCGTCGTGGGCGGAGTGCTCGACCTCCGAGGACCCGGTGCGGCTGCGCGGCGACCTGCCGGGTCGGCACGCCGCGGTGCTCGCGGCCGTGGACGCGCTCAGGGCCGTGGCGCAGGAGCAGATCGCGAAGCGCGACCTGGTGTGGCGACCGATGGCGCTCGCGCTGTTCGAGTGGCACTCGCAGGCCGAGCGGGCGCTGGCCGACCAGCAGGTGCTCGCCGACGTGACCGAGGCGGAGAACTGGATCCGAAGAACCGCGGCGCTGCTGAGGTCCGAGCGGATCGCGCCCTTCGCCAAGGAGTCGCAGCGGATCTGGCAGCGCCTGCGCCAGCAGAGCAACATCGACCTGGGCACCGTGCACCTGGAGGGCACCGGCCAGAACGACCGGCGGGTGGAGCTGGACGTGTCGGTCGACGGGATGCCCAACGCCGCGCTCGCCGTGATGAGCCAGGGGGAGCTGCACGCCCTCGCGCTGGCGCTGTTCCTGCCCAGGGCCGTGGTCGACGAGAGCCCGTTCCGGTTCGTGGTGATCGACGACCCGGTGCAGGCCATGGACCCGGCCAAGGTGGACGGTCTCGCCCAGGTCCTCGCCGACGTCGGTCTCACCCGCCAGGTCGTGGTCTTCACCCACGACGAGCGGCTCGTCGAGGCGGTGCGCAGGCTGCGGCTCCCGGCGACCGTGTGGGAGGTGTGCCGCGGCGAGAACTCCCTGGTGCAGGTGCGGATGTGCGACGACCCGGTCGGCCGCTACCTGGCCGACGCGCGGGCGATGCGCACCACCGACGACCTCCCCGACGAGGCCCGCGCCGAGCTGGTCGCCGCCTGCTGCCGGGCCGCGCTGGAGTCGGCGGGCGACACCAGGTTCCGCCGGATCCGGCTGGAACGCGGCCAGTCCCACGCCGAGGTCGAGCTGGTGCTCGAGCAGGCGCTGACCACCCGCCAACGGGTGGCCCTCGCGGTCTTCGACGACCTGTCCGCGAACGGGAGCCTGCCCGCGCACCTGACCGACGTGCTCGGCCCCTGGGCCGTCGACGTGCTGCACGCGTGCCGCGAGGGCACCGGCAGGCCGTACGACGGCGACCTGCGGACGCTGATCCGCGACACCGAACGCCTCACCACCTGGCTGAGAGATGGGCTGAAGTGAACGACCGGAACGTGCTGGACCGGCTGGCGCACGTCGAGCGGATGCTCTCCGACGCGCGGACCCTCGACGGCGTCCGGGTGCGGTGCGGGGCGTGGCTGCTGCGCACGACCCTGGAACGCGCCGTCGTCGCGCTGTGCGCCGCCAGGTGCGGGCCGAACGGCTCGATGCACGCGATGCTGCTGAGCCTGCCGCGGTACCTGGACGACGACGTCGCCGAGGACACCGCGCAGCTGTGGCACGCGCTGTGCCGGGCCGCGCACCACCACGACTACGAGATCGCGCCGACCGTCGACGAGCTGCGCGGCTGGCACTGCGACACCGCGCGGCTGGCCGACGCGCTGCTCGCCGAGCTGCCGGACCTGCTGCCCCGGCCGCGGGTCGAGGCCGGGTCCAGGAGGCGCGGATGAGGGTGCTGCACTTCGCCGACCTGCACCTGGACACGCCGTTCCACGGTGTGGGGCCGCGGCACGCGCGCGCCCGCCGGGCCGCGCTGCGGACGACGTTGCTGCGGATCGTCGCGCTGGCCCGCGAGCAGCGGGTGGACGCGCTGCTGTGCGGCGGCGACCTGTACGAGCACGACCGCTTCTCCCCCGACACCGCCGCGTTCCTGCGCGACGCGTTCGAGGAGGCCGCCGTGCCGGTGCACCTGGCGCCGGGCCACCACGACCGGTACGGCCCGCGCAGCCCGTACCACCAGGTGGCGTGGTCGGGGAACGTGCACGTGTTCGCCGAGGACCGCCTGGTGGCCGAGACGCTGGCGGACGGGGTCACGTTGTGGGGCGCGGCGCACCGCGGCACCACCGACGGCGACGGGTTCCTGGAGGACTTCGCCGTGGACCGCGCGGGCGTGCACCTCGCCCTGTTCCACGGGTCCGAGCTCACCGGGCTCGCGGTGCAGGAGGGCGGCCGGATGCCGCACGCCGCGTTCACCGCGCGGCAGGTCGAGCAGGCCGGGCTGCACCACGCGTTCCTCGGGCACTTCCACGCGCCGCGCGACGCCGAGCGGCACACCTACCCCGGCAACCCCGACCCGCTGACGTTCGGCGAGCAGGGGCGGCGGGGCGCGGTCCTGCACACCGTGCACGACGACGGCCGGGTGGACCGGGTGCGCCACGACGTGGCGACGAGCCGGGTGCACGACGTCGCCGTGGAGCTGGCCGGGGCCGCGCGCACCGACCAGGTCCGGGAGCAGGTGGCCGCCGCCGTGGCCGGGCTGGAGGGCGTCGTCCGGGTGACCCTCGGCGGCGCGGTCGGCCCGGAGGCGGACCTGCGCCCCGACGACCTCGCCCGCTGCGCACCGCACCTGGAGGCGCTGGTGGTCCGCGTCGGGACCGTCCGCCCCACCACCGACTTCGCCGCGCTCGCCGAGGAACCCACGGTGCGCGGCCGGTTCGTCCGCGACGTGCGGGCGGACGAGGACCTGGACGACGACACCCGGCGGCGGGTGCTCGTCACCGGGCTGCGCGCCTTCGACGGGCGCACCGCCGACCTTGCCGTGCTCTGAGGGACAAGACGGGGAAAGACATGCGAATAGAGTCCGTCACCGCGCACGCGTTCGGCCCGCTGGCCGACCGGACCCTGGAGCTGGCGCCGGGGCTGACGGTCGTCGCGGGCGCCAACGAGTCGGCGAAGTCCTCCTGGCACGCCGCGATCTACGCGGCGCTGTGCGGACGCCGCCGCGGCCGGGGCGCGCTGACGACACCGGAGCGCCGGTTCGCCGAGCTGCACAAGCCGTGGCACGACAAGGACTGGAAGGTCTCCTCCGTCGTGGTGCTGGACGACGGGCGGCGGGTCGGGCTGCACCAGGACCTCGCGGGCAAGTCGGGCTGCCGGGCGACGGACCTGGGGCTGGACCAGGACATCAGCGCCGAGGTGATGTTCGAGGGCGCGCCGGACGCGAGCCGGTGGCTGGGGCTTGACCGCAAGTCGTTCGCCGCCACGGCGTGCGTGAACCAGGCCGAGCTGCTGGGCGTGCTGACCGCGGCGAACGGGCTGCAGGACCACCTGCAGCGGGCCGCGGCCACCGCCGGTGCCGACGCGACCGCGGCCGCCGCGCTGGCGGGCCTGGACGCGTTCCACCGCGACCACGTCGGCCAGGAGCGGCCGAAGTCCACCAAGCCCCTCCAGGTGGCCAAGAACCGGCTCAACCAGGCCAAGCACGACCTGGCGGAGGCGCGGGGCGCGCACCAGCGGTACCTGGAGCTGGTGGAGGAGGCCGAGATCCGCCGCGCCGAGGCCGACGCGGCCGCCGAGCTCGCCGAACGGGCCGACACCGCGGCGACCGCGCTCGACGAGCTGCTGAGCGCGACCCGCGCGCACACCGCCGCGGAGCGCAAGGCGTTGCGGTCCAAGGAGAAGGCCGACGACCGGGCGGCCGAGGTCGCCAAGGCCGAGCGGCGGCTGGCGCGGACGAAGGAGCTGGACGAGAGGTTCGGCGGCACCCCGCCCGCCGGGTTGGCCGCGCAGGAGGAGGTGACCCGGATCGTGCACGCCGCCCTCGCGGCGTGGCGGGCGGCGCCGTCGTCGCGCAAGCTCACCGGGTCCTCGTCGGCCGAGCTGCGCCAGGAGCTGGCCGCCGTGCCCGACCCGCCGACCGGCGACACCGAGGTGGCGCCCCGGATCCGCGAGCTCGCGCTGGCCCGTGAACGCGCGCTCGCCGTCGTGTCCGCGCACGAGGGCCGCCGACCCGCGATCGCCGATCAGATCGGCGACCCGAAGCTCACCGCGGCGCTGGCCGCCGGACCGGCCGTCGTGCGCGAGCTGGCCGCCGCGCTCGACGCGCCACCGCCACCGCCCGCGAAGACCGGTCTGCGCACGGCGATGTCCGTGCTGGCCGGGGTGGTGGGCGTCGCGGGCATCGCGCTGCTGGTGGCCGGGCGGCTGCTGCCCGGTCTCGCGCTGCTCACGCCCGCGCTGTTCGTCGGCGTGCTGCGGATCGTCGAGTCCGCCACGTCCGACGGCCGCGACGCCGGGCAGCACATCCGCCGCACGAGCCCGGCCGTGGTCGAGGCGTCCTCCCGGTGCGCGGTGCTCGGCCTGCCCGCGGAGCCGCTGGTGCTCCAGGAGCTGGCGACCAGGGCGGAGCGGCAGATCGGCCTGCGCGCGGGCCGCGCGGTGTGGGACCAGCACCAGCTCCAGTACACCGAGGCCGTCACCGCGCGGGACGACGAGCTGCGCTCGGCGTTGGTGGACAAGGGTTACACCGAACCCGACCTCCCCGTGGCCGAGCTGCTCGCGCTGTACGAGCGGGCGTGCGCGATCGCCGCCCGGCAGGCCGCGATGGCCGCGCAGCGGGACGTGCTGACGCGGGCGGTCGAGGAGCGCGACCGCGCCGAGGAGGCCGCGGTGGAGGTCGCGGCCGTGCGCGCTAAAGCGTTGGCGCTGGTGCGCGACGCCGTGCGGGCGGCGGACAAGAACGCCGCCGTCACGCAGGCCACCACCGCCGCGGAGCTGCTGGCGTCGTTGAACAGGTGGCAGCGCGGCTGGGAGGACCAGCTCCGCGCCGCCGCGGCGGAACGCGACGCGTGGACCGAGCTGACGACGCTGCTGGCCGACTCCACCCCGGACGAGCTGGCCGCGGGGCTCGTGGTGACCTGCGCGGAGCACGCGACCCTGCTGGCCGAGGCCGAGCACGACGCCGAGGAGGCCGCCACCGCGCTGGTCCGGCGCGACGAGCTGGCGGCGGCGTGCGGGACGACCGGGGACGCCGAGGAGGTCGAGGCGCTGCTGGCCGAGGCGCGGACCGCCGTCACCACCGCCCGCGCCGAGGCGCGCCAGGTGGCCAGCGCCGCCGACGAGCTCGGCGGCGCGCTCGCCGAACGGGGCCGCACGCTGCCGGACGTGCCCGAGGCCGAGGAGGCGCTGGCGGCCGCACAGGAGGAGCTGGCCGCGATCACGGGCCTGTCCGCCACGCTGAAGGCCACCGGCGGGTACATCGCCGCCGCGCAGGCCGCCGTGCACCGCGACATCGCGCCGTCGCTGGCGGTGACGCTGCGCAGCCGGCTGCCCGGCATCACCGACGGCCGCTACACCGACGCCCGTGTGGACCCGGCGACGCTGAAGGTCAGCGTCCGCGGCCCGTCGGGCCCGTGGCGACCCGCGGCGAACCTGTCGCTGGGCACCGCGGAGCAGGTGTACCTGCTGCTGCGCTTCGCGCTGGCCGAGCACCTGTCGGTCACCGGCGAGACGTGCCCGCTGCTGCTCGACGACATCACCGTGCAGGCCGACGACGGCCGCACCACGGCCATCCTGGACCTGCTGCTCAAGCTGGCCACCGAGCGCCAGGTCGTGCTGTTCGCCCAGGAGACCGCGGTGCTCGACTGGGCCCGCGAGCACCTGGACGGCGAGCACGACGCCCTGCGCGAGCTGACCCGCATCCCGGTGGAGTAGCACCGTCCACAGTGGACCTCTTCGGTGACGCGCACCGCGGGGGCGTCCGCATGGCACAGTTGAACCGTGCAGGTGAGGATTCTGGGCCCGCTGGAGGTGACCGAGGACGGCGTCCCGGTCGCGATCGGCGGTGCCCGGCTGCGGACCCTGCTGGTGCGGCTGGCCGTCGGGGTCGGCCGGGTGGTGACCGTCGACGAGCTGGCCGACGCGCTGTGGCCGCACGACCTGCCGGTCGACCGGGTCAACTCGGTGCGGTCGCTGGTCGCCAGGCTGCGCCGCGCCCTGCCGGACCCGGCCGTGCTGTGCTCGGCGCCCGCGGGCTACCGGCTCGACCTGCCGCCGGACGCGGTCGACGCGCACGCGTTCGAACGGCTGGCGCGGTCGGGCGAGGACGGCGACCGGCGGGCGGCGTTGGCGCTGTGGCGCGGACGGGCGCTGCTGGACGCGGGCGACGCGGAGTACGCCACCGCCTACGCGGCCCGGCTCGACGAGGCCAGGCTGACCGCCGTCGAGGCGTGCGCCGAGGCCGACCTCGCGGCGGGCGGGCACGACCGCGTGGTCGCCGAGCTGACCGGACTGGCCGCCCGGCACCCGTTGCGCGAGCCCCTGCACGCCTTGCTGCTGCGTGCTTTGCACGCGGCCGACCGGCGGTCCGAGGCGCTCGCGGTCTACGAGGACGTGCGGCGCAGGCTGGCCGACGAGCTGGGCACCGACCCGTCCGCGGAGCTGCGGCAGGTCCACCAGGCGCTGCTGCGCACCGACGCCGCACCCGCCCGCGGCACCCTCCCCGCGGCCCTGACCAGCTTCGTCGGCCGCGAGGCCGAGGTCGAGCGGGTCACCTCGCTGCTCACCACGACCAGGCTGGTCACGCTCGTCGGGCCGGGCGGCGCGGGCAAGACCCGGTTGGCGACGACCGCGGCGCGGCTGCTGCCGGGCGGCGCGTGGCTCGTGGAGCTGGCACCGGTCACCGACCCGGCCGACGTGCCCGTCGCCGTCCTGGGCGCGCTCGGCATCCGCGAGAAGCGCAACCCGGACCCCGACCTGCCGCCCGCCGACACCACCGACCGGTTGGTGGACCTGTTGTCCCGCAGCGACTCGGTGATCGTGCTGGACAACTGCGAGCACGTGGTCGACGCCGCCGCCCGGCTCGCCGAGGAGCTGCTGGGCCGCTGCCCGAGGCTGCTGATCCTGGCCACCAGCCGGGAACCGCTCGGCGTGTTCGGCGAGACCCTGCACCCGGTCCCGACGCTGGCCGTGCCGAAGGCGGCGCCCTCGGTCGCCGAGGCCGTCGCGAGCCCGGCCGTGCGGCTGCTCGTCGACCGCGCCGCGGCCGTGCGGCCCGGTTTCGCCGTGGACGAGGCGAACGCGGCCGACGTGGCGGAGATCTGCCGCAGGCTCGACGGGCTGCCGCTGGCCGTCGAGCTGGCGGCCGCGCGGCTGCGGTCGCTGTCGCTGCGGCAGCTGGCCGACCGCCTCGACGACCGGTTCCGCCTGCTCACCGGCGGCAGCCGCACGGCGCTGCCCCGCCACCAGACGCTGCGCGCGGTCGTGGCGTGGAGCTGGGACCTGCTGGGCGAGCGGGAGCGGTCGTTCGCCGAGCGGCTGGCGGTGTTCCCGGCCGCGATCAGCCTGGACGCCGCCGAGCACGTGCGCCCCGGCGAGGGCCTGGACCTGCTCACGGCGTTGGCGGACAAGTCGTTGCTCCAGGTCGTCGACGCGCCGGAGCCGTACTTCCGGATGCTGGAGACGATCAAGGAGTTCGCCCTCGAACGGCTCGTCGAACGCGGGGAGGCCACCGCCGCGCGCCGGGAGCACGCGGCGTACTTCCTCGACTTCGCCGAGACCGCCGAGCCGTACCTGCGGGGGCCTGACCAGGTCGTGTGGCTCGGCAAGCTGCTCCTGGAACGCGACAACCTGGTGGCGGCGCTGCACTTCGCCGCCGACACCGGCGACGCGGACACCGCCGTGCGGCTGGGCGCGTCGCTGGGCATGTTCGGCTGGATCCTGGGCACCACCTCCGACACCGGCGCGTGGCTGCGGATCGCGTTGAACGTGCCCGGCGAGCAACCCGAGCCCGCGCGGACGATCACCGCCGCGCTGTACCTGCTCAACGGCTCCCTGTGGAGCGGCGGCAGCGAACGGGAACGGCTGATCGCCGAGTACCGCGAGGCGCTGGCGGTGGTGGACGTCCACCGGGCGCACCCGGTGCTCGCCCTGTTCGAGCCGATGTTCGCGATCGTCACCGACGACGTCGCCCTCGGGGTCGCCCTGGTCGACCAGCGGCTCGACCACCCCGACCCGTGGACCAGGGCGGCGCTGTGGATGGTGCGCGGGATCGTCCGGGAGAACGACGGCGACATGGACGGCATGCGGCGCGACATGGCGGAAGCCGTGGCCGGGTTCCGCGCGGTCGGCGACCGGTTCGGGCTGTCGCAGTCGCTGTCGTCGCTGGCCGAGGGCCACCTGCTGTTCGGTGACCACGAGGAGGCGATCGAGGCGATCGAGGAGTCGATCTCGCTGCGCCTCGAGCTCCAGCGCGACGACGACGTGTCGCACGACCGGCTCATGCTCGCCAGGATCCGCGCGCACAACGGCGACCAGTCGTCGGCGCGCGCGGAGTACGAGGCGATCACGAAGGAGGGCGGCCGGGGGCTGGTGTCCAGCCACAGCGTCACGTTCGCGCACTCCGCGCTCGGCGACATGGACCGCCTCGACGGCGACCTCGACGCCGCGGACCGGCACTACTCGGCGGCCATGGCGGCGTTGGAGGACTCCGTCGTCGTGGCCCCGCAGCTGCGCGCGCTGGTGCTCGCGTCGAAGGCGCACGTGCGGGCGGCCAGGTCGGACGTGCCCGCGGCGTGGGCGCTGCTGGGGCAGGCGGTCGAGCAGGCGTTGACCACGAAGGACATGCCGGTGCTGGCCAGGATCGCCGTCACCGTGGCGGCCGTGCACGCGCACGTCGGCGACCACTCCGCCGCCGCGCTGGTGCTGGGGGCCGCCGAGCAGCTGCGCGGCGCGCCGGACGTGCTCAACCCCGACCTCGTCGTGCTGGGCCCGCTGCTGCGCAAGGCGATGGGCGACGCCGCGTACGACGCCGCCCACGCCAAGGGCCGCGGTCTCGACCGCGCGTCGGCGATCGATCAGGTGCGGCGGCGGTAGGCGCGGACCGCGAGCGGCGCGAACACCGCGAGGATCCCGACCGACCACACCAGCACCCAGACCACGTGGTCGCCCAGCGGACCGCCGAGCATCAGGGCTCGCGAGGCCTCCATCATGTGCGCCACCGGGTTCACCCCCACCCAGGACTGCAGCCAGCCCGGCAGGGTGTCCTTCGGCGCGATCATGCTGGTGCCGAACGTCAGCGGGAACATGATCACGAACGCCGTGCCCTGCACCGCGCCGGGCGTGCGCATCACCATCCCGATCAGCACGACCACCCAGCTCAGGCAGAACGCGAAGAAGGTCGTCAGCACGCACGCGGCGAGCACCGACCCGACGCCGGTCTGGAACCGGAAGCCCATGAGCGACGCGAAGACCAGCAGCGACACGATCGCGACCACGTACCGGATGAGGTCGCCCGCCACCGACCCGATCAGCGGCGCGGACCGGCCGATCGGGAGGCTCCGGAACCGGTCGAACACGCCCTTGCCGATGTCGGTGTTCAGGTTCACCCCGGTGGCCATCCCGCCGAACATGACCGTCTGCACCATGATCGCGGGCACGAGGAACTGGAGGTACTTGCCCGTGTCGCCCGCGATGGCGCCGCCGAGCAGGTACACGAACACCACCACGAAGATCACCGGCTGGATCGTCACGTCCAGCAGCTGCTCGGGGGTGCGCAGGGTCTTGAGGACGCTGCGCCTGGCCAGCGCGAGGCTGTGCCGGGCGAGACCGAAGGGCCTGGGCTCGATCCGCGCGGGCGCGGTCAGCCGCGGTTCGGCGAGCGCGGTCATGCCGCCTCCTGCTGGGTGTGGTGGCCGGTGAGGGTGAAGAAGACCTCGTCGAGGCTGGGCAGCCGCAGCGACAGCTCGGTCACCGCGATCCGCTCCTGGGCGAGCCTGCGGACGATCTCGGTGAACGCCGCGTCGCCGTCGACCGGCACCGTCAGCACCCCTCGGGCGGGTGACTCCACCTGCCGGTCGGCGACGGCGCCCGCGATCGCGGAGGCCGTGACCAGGTCGGCCGGGTCGGCGGGCCGGATGAGCACGGTCTGGCCGCCGACGACCCGCTTGAGCTCGCCCGGCGTGCCGTTCGCGATGACCTTCCCGTGGTCGATGACGGAGATCGTGTCCGCCAGCGCGTCGGCCTCCTCCAGGTACTGCGTGGTCAGCAGCACCGTGACCCCGTCGTCGGCGAGGGAGCGGACCATCGACCACACGTCCTCCCGCTTCGCCGGGTCCAGCCCGGTCGTCGGCTCGTCGAGGTAGATCACCTCCGGCCGCCCGACCAGGCTCGCGGCCAGGTCCAGCCGCCTGCGCATGCCGCCCGAGTACGTCTTGACCTGCTTGCCCGCCGCCTCGCTCAACCCGAACCCGGCCAGCAGCTCCACCGCCCGCGCCTTCGCGTCCGGCGTCCGCAGGTCCAGCAGCTGCCCGATCAGCACCAGGTTCTGCGTGCCCGTCAGGTCCTCGTCGACCGACGCGTACTGACCCGTCAGCCCGATCAGCCGCCGCACCTTCGCCGCGTCCCGCACCACGTCGAACCCGCCCACGGTCGCCCGCCCCGCGTCCGGTCTCAGCAACGTCGCCAGGATCCGCACCGCGGTCGTCTTCCCCGCCCCGTTCGGGCCCAGCACCCCCAGCACGCTCCCCTGCTCCGCCGCCAGCTCGATCCCCGCCAGCGCCGTCGTCTTCCCGTACCTCTTGACCAGGCCCTCGGCCTGGAAAGCCCATGGCATGGGGCTCTCCCCCTCGTGGTTGTGCGAACTGCGCACCACCCTGCCCACCCGCCGTGCCAAACCCGGCACAACTCCATGTCACCCCATGTCACCCCACCCGCATAACCCATCAGAGGCGACCGGCCACGGCGGGTACACCACAAGTCGGCCCACCACTCCAACAAATGCACACGATGGTGTGACAACTCTTCGGTAGGTCTATTTGACCCTTACGTTTTCGACGAGTGGCATCGCGACACCGGAGGAAACGTGGACTCGGCGACAGCGACAGCGATCCAGGACGAGGTGGCGGAACGCCTCGTGTTCGCGAACGGCCTCCTCAGCGCCGTCAGACTGCCCGGCGGCATCTGGCCGAGGTGCTGCGTCTGGCTGCTCCGCACCGCCCTCGAACGCACCGTCTCCGCCGTCCTGCGCTCCCACGACGAACCCGACACCTCCCCCCGCACCGACCTGCTCACCCTCCCGCTCTACGCGGACCCCCGCATCGCCAGCGCCACCTCCCGGCTCTGGGAAGCGCTGACCCGCGTCGCCAACCACCAGGACTACGAACTGGCACCGACGGCCGCGGAACTGCGCAAGTGGCACACCGAGGCGGTCCGCACGACCACCGCGCTGTTCGCCGAGGTGGATACCGCCGCGCGGTGAGGTAACCCATTCCGCAGATATGCGGAATGAAAGCTATTTTGATTCGCCTTCACCTTTCCTGTCATCCGTACGAGTGAATGCACGCATTCAACATTCACATTCCCCGTTCGGAACGACCGGCCTCTCCATTACCCTCCGATTCCAGGAGTCCGACCACGCCTGGCAACCGTTCGGTCGCGGAGGGTGTGCGGGAGGGAGTGCCATGTCGATGCCACAGGGCGGCGCCACCATGCGAGTGGACCCCGCGGAGGTGGTCCGCCTCAAGACCCGGCTGGAGGCGGTGCGGGCGACTGTCTCGGACTTCGTCCTCGCCAACAGCCACGCGCTTGCCGTCGTCCCGTTCGCCGAGGACGACGTGTCCCAGGACGCGGCGAAGGACTTCACCGCGAACGCGGACCAGGCGATCGACGTAACACGGCAGTTCATCGACCAGCTGAACCTCACAATCGAAGGCCTCCAAGGGGCTGTCGATACCTACCAGTTGGCGGACGACACCCACGCCATGGCGATGAAGAACCTCGGCACCGGAATCGGGCGATGATGACTCGGCACCTGGTGACGGCGACCGCCCTGCTGCTTCTCCTGGCAGCCTGCGGCACCTCCGCGGGCGGCACCGCCAAACCGGCGGCCTCCACAAGCCCGACGAGCTCGCCGACCTCTGTGTCGGCTTCAACAGGCCCCTCGACAGGCCTCTCGTCCAGCAGGCCCAAGGAGGTCCGGATCGACGGGAGAAACCCCTGCGAGCTGATGACCGGGCAGCAGGCGTCCGCCATCGCCCAGACCTTGTCGTCACGGCAGTACGTCGACCAGACGTTCAAGTCACCCAACTGCATGTTCGAGGCCACCGGCGCGTTCTGGAACATCACCACGGTCGTGACCGAGGGCTTCGAGGTGTGGACCAGCGGCAAACGGCAGGGACAGCCGACCGCGATCGCGCCGGTCGACGGGTTCCCCGCGATCACGGTCACCCGCTCCGGCGACGAGGCCCGGTGCGATGTAGCCGTCGACGTGGCGGACGGGCAGTACCTGTTCACCGGGTTCGAGGTGAGCAAAAGCTTCACGGATCGCTTTCCGAAGCCGTGTGACGGGGCCAGGGCGGTTGCGGAGGCGGCTATGCAGAACCTGACGAAGTAAGGGGGATCGTCATGCCGGTGGGGAACCACAACTTCGACGCGCAGTCACACAAGCAGCTCTACGACAAGATCCACAGCAGTGCCGATGCCGCTCTGGCGCAGGCGACGAATGACGCGTGGTTGAGCTTCCGTGCGGTCATGGGGAATGCGAAGTCGGAGGTGGAGTCGGCGCTGCGGGACGCGAAGGTGTCGTGGACGGGTGCGGCCAGTGACTCGTTCGGCGGTGGGATGGCGCCGTTAGTGCAGTGGGCGGAGAACGCCCGTGCCGCCGGGGTCGAGAGCCATGACGCGTTCCAGGCGCAGCAGTCGTACTACACGGGGACGCGGGAACGGATGCCCGAGCCGGTGGTGGTGTCGTCGACGGCCAACGACGACTTCTTCGGGATCCCGGCCGGGATGACGCACCTGGTCGGTGGACAGACGGACCAGGACGTGGAGGAGCAGCGGGCGCTTGAGGCCAAGCGTGAGGCTGTGCGGATGATGAACGGGTACCAGGGCGGTGCGGCGGAGGCGGTGTCGCGGGTGGGCGCGTTCACGCCGCCGCCGACCGTGACCGTGGAGGTGCCTGCGCCGCGGGTGGAGCAGTCGGTGGAGCAGCGGCAGTACTCACGGGAGTTCGGTGAGCGGTTCGGCGCCGGCGAGACAACGACCCAGGCTGCTTCGACACCAGCGCCGCAGACTCAGCAAAGCGCCGTGGTGCCACCCACGGGTTTGGCCCAGGGCAACGCTTTCCCGTCGCCGCAGACCGCGCAGGGCTCGACGCACGTGTCCACTTCCGTTGCACCGCTGGCGGCACACCACTCCCCTGCGGGCACTACCGCCTCGTCGTCCACTACCTCGACACCTGGCCGCAATGTTCCAGGTGGGACAACCACAGGCGGTCAAAGCGTCGGGAACATGGGACCCGGCGCACGCGGCGGCGGCAGTTCAGGAATCGGGATCAGCACGCGCGGCGGCGGTTCAGGTCTCGGGGTCGACATGCGCGGCGGCGGTCCAGGAATCGGGACCGGCACGCGCGGTGGCGGCCCAGGGTCATCCACACCCAACGGTCCGACCGTCTCCGGCCGACCAGAACAGCCCGGCCAACCGGTGGGGCGTGGCAAGTCCGGCAGCTCCGCGACCGAACCGGCGCTCGGTGTCCGGCCGGGCCTCAAAGGCGCGGCGGGGATGGCGATGGGTGGGGTTCCGCAAGGGGTGCAGGGCGAGGAGGACGGGGAGCACAAGGCCGCCGAGTACCTCCAGGAGCTGGACGACGTGTGGGGCGGGGACGACGTTCTGGTCGCTCCCCCGGTGATCGGGGACGACCAGCGGTGAGCCGGTTCGTACTGACCCGCCTGGAGTACGACCTGTGCTGGGAGCACCTGCGGCTCGGCGAGCAGCCGACGGCATTGGCGATCCCTGGTCACGGCAAGACGTTGGAGGAGCGGCGGGAGCTGTTCCACCACGCCTGGCGGGGGCTGGGTGAGCGGAGGCTCACCGGTCGTGGGGAGCTGGATCCGGTGCTCGCGGAGCGGTTGCGAGTCCTTGCCCGACCGGAGCGTGAGGTGGACGCGCGGCTGCGGTTGGACCGGCACGGTCCGCGGACGCGGGCGATGGGTGCGGCCCACAACGGGAAGGCGGTCGTCGCGGTGCTCACGGCCGAGGAGCTGACTCTTGACGCTGTGGAGGAGTCCGGGCTGGCGGGCGCGCTCGTGGGGCTTCTCCCCGCGGCACCCGTACCCAGGTCGCGCTCGATCACGATGCCCGGCGAGCTGCTGGATCGTGCGGCCGCCGCCGGTGTGCGGATGGAGCAGGTGCTGCGGGAGGGCGGCCTGACGGGGCAGGACGCGCGGCAGGTCTGCGCGGTGCTGGGTGACGTGGTCGCGATGGGCCAGTTCGGTGCGGCACATCGTCGTGATCACCAAGGACATCCGGGGCCGCGGCGACGGGCGTCGTATGTCGTGTCGTTCTACGACACCCCGGAGGGCCGGTGGCAGTTCACCCGGCGACGGGGGTGGGCGACGCTGGCGGCCGCCGACCACCCGCGGCTGACGTCGGCGGTCACGGAACTGCTCGCGGACAGCACGCGGTAAGCGAGAACCTGCGACGGAGGTACCGGCCGTTCCGTGGCGTGTGGGGCTTCGGCGGCTGCCCGAAATTGTCGTACCCCGTGGTTAGCGTGGGGGTATGACGGAGATCGTGTTCCACCCGGCAGGGTCGGTGCCGGGTCCTGAGGAGCGGTTGGCCGAGCTCGGGCTGAGGGTGGGGTACCTGGACGAGGCGATCTGGGCCGGGGTGAACGCGCGCATGTCGGCGCCGCCGTTGGGGCCCACCAACGGGCCTGGGTTGTTGGACTGGATCCATCGGGTGGGGCGGTTGCGGGAGGTGCTGGTCGGGCAGGGGTGGAGTCGGTACGACAAGTGGAACGCGGGGCTGGTGAGGCATCCGAGCAAGCCGGTCGTGCTGGGGGCGTTGCAGGGGAACCGGCACACCGGTGACGAGGCCGCGAAGCTGCGCAGCGACTATACCAAGGGTCCGGCGATCACGGCGATGACGCAGGACAACGACCACGACCAGTTCAGCCTGTTCGCGGACTTCGAGCGGAACGGGGGCCTGAAGCTGTGGTTCCTGGTGACGTTCCCGACGGTGCGGGACGGGCGGTTGGTGGTGCTGCGGGAGGTGTCGCAGCCGGAGCCGACGCCGCAGGGGCAGGTGATCGACCACTGGGCGCATCGGATCGTGCTGCCGCCCTACGACTTCGGGCCGATGGTGGGCGGAGAGGAGGACGGTGCCGTGGAGGTGGACTTCCCGGTGACGTTGCGGTGACACCACCCGCCCAGGCGTGACCCAACTTCCAGCCGCAGCCGGCAAGGCATCCGCGCTTCGCCGGATCGTGCCCTGTACCGGACAGGGCGTCCTGCTTCGCACCGGACGAAGCATCCGGACGTCGTGCCGGGTGGGACATCCGGGCTTCGTCGGGCAGAGAGGCGGCTCCGGGGTGGGTGGTGTGGGCGAGGGCGTGATCGAACCCCGTTTGGCGGCTCCGTCGAGGCAGGTACCAGAATGGCGGGATCATGCTCACCGCATCCCGGCTTGTCTTGGCGCGCAAGCGGCGTGGTCTGAGCGCGGGTGCGTTGGCGCGGGTCGTCGGGGTGAGTGCCGCCAGCATCGGTGACTACGAGCGCGGGCGGCGGCAGCCCGATGCCCGTCGGACGGCCGCGTTGGCGGAGGCGTTGGGGTTTCCGGTGGGGTTCCTGGAAGCGCCGGACGAGGACGAGCTGCCCGTGGGGGCGGTGGCGTTCCGGGCGGCGGGGCGGGTGCCCGCGGTGAGGCGGGACGCGGCGGTGGCCGTGGGGCGGTTGGCGATCGGGGTGAACCGGTGGTTGGAGCGGACGTTCTCGTTGCCCACCGCGGACGTCCCCACGTTGGACCACCCCGACCCGGAGACGGCGGCGGAGATGGTGCGCGCCCGCTGGCGGTTGGGGACGGGAGTGGCGCCGAACGTGGTGCACCTGTTGGAGGCGCACGGGGTTCGGGTGTTCTCGTTGCCCGCGGACTGCGCGGAGGTGGACGCGTTCTCGTTCCGGAGCGGGGGAACGCCCTACGTGTTCCTGAACCCGACGACGTCGGGTGAGCGGGGGCGGTTCGACGCGGCGCACGAGCTGGGGCACCTGGTGCTGCACGGGAACGGGCGGCCGGTGGACGCGGAGGAGCAGGCGAACGCGTTCGCGGGCGCGTTCCTGATGCCGAGGGCCGGGGTGGTGGCGTCGGTGCCCCGTGGCCCGGTCACCGAACAGGTGCTCGGCCACCGGGCGCGCTGGCGGGTGTCGGCGTTGGCGTTGACCTACCGGTTGCGGGATATGGGGTTGCTGACCGCCGAGCAGTACGGCGCGGTGTGCGCGGAGCTGAGCGGGCGCGGTTACCGGATCGCGGAGCCGGACGGCGTGGTGGCCCGTGAAGGGTCCTTGCTGTTGGCCAAGGTGTTCCGGGTGTTGCGCGAGCGGGGGACGACACCGCAGCAGGTTGCGCGGGAACTGTTGCTGGACGGGGCCGAACTGGACGGTCTGCTGTTCGGGCTGGTGCTGACAGTGCTGCCGGGCGCACGGCGGACCAGCGCCCGGCAGGGGCGGTTGTCGCTGGTGCGGTGAGTCACCGGCGGCGCTTGCCCCACAGCGGCAGGATGGGCGGGAGGTCGCTGAGCAGGGGCTTGGGCGCCTTGGGGGCGATGTCGTCGTCATCGTCCCAGTGCCGCCCGTACTGGTCGGGCAGCTCGCCCCAACCCCAGTAGGGCGCGGGACCGTCCGGGACGAAACCCAGCTGCTCCAACGGGTCCACGCGGTCGGCGCCGACGGTGCACAGGTGCGCCCACTCGTCGCCGAAGTCGAAGACGTAGGCGAACTGGTCACCGGACTTCAGCTTGCCGAGCTTCGTCTTCCCGCTGTCGATCGTCCCCTCCGGCTCGTCGCCGTCCCAGAGGTTCAAGGCGCTGATGCAGGCGCCGCCGAACAGGGTGAACATGTGCATGTGCGCCAGGTCCCACCGGGCGAACGCGACGTCCACAGCCCGTGCGAGCTGGGCGAACGAGTGCGAGCGGGACACCACGAAGTCGCGGCCCGGACGAGGCCAGAACTGCTCACCGCGACCTTCGACGAGCTCCACGCGAATCGACAGCCAGGTACGTGCCACGGCGACAAGATAGTGGATCTCGAACGGGTTGTTCGGCGTTCGGCGAGGAGTGGTCGTTCACCCCCGGCACCGTCGAAGCGTGTCGGCGTGGCCGTTGTGCCAGCTCGCTGGCGCACAGCGGCGGCAGGTCGCGCAGTGCGACGCGGATTTCCGCGATGTGGTAGCTCTGGCACGCATGAACACCCTCGAAGACCTGCGGGACGCGTTGCGCCGGTTCGCCGCGGCACGCGACTGGGACACCTACCACACGCCGAAGAACCTGGTCATGGCCTTGTCCGGTGAGGTGGGCGAGCTGACGGACCTGTTCCAGTGGTTGACGCCGGAGCAGGCCGCGCGGGCCATGGAGGACCCGGAGCTGGCGTGGAACGTGCGCGACGAGCTCGCCGACGTCGTGCACTACCTGGTCAGGTTGGCTGACAAGCTGGACGTGGACCTGGTGGAAGCGGCGTTCGCGAAGATCGAGCGGAACGAGAAGAGGTTCCCCACCGGAGACCTTCGCCCGGTCGAGTGACATGCTCTTCGCTCAACCGGACCAACGCAGGGGGAAATGTTGAACCCGCAAGCGATGAACAGACTCCACATGCACCAGAAGGTCACCCTGATGGTGAACCGGTACGAGATCTTCGCCGACGACGGCGCGGGTGAGCCGGGGGCTCTCATCGCGTTCGTCGAGCAGAAGCGGATGGCGTTCAAGGAGCAGGTCACGATCTACACGGACTCGTCGAAGAACGTGGTGCTGGCGGGCTTCAAGGCCCGCAAGGTGATCGACCTGGCCAGCGGCTACGACGTGGTCGACGGGAACGGCCAGGCGATCGGCTTCTTCCGCAAGGACTTCGGCAAGTCGCTGATCAACTCGACGTGGCACCTCGACCAGCCCGGCGCCCCCACGGCCACCGGTCGGGAGCGCAGCCAGGGCGTGGCGGTGTTCCGCAGGCTGTGGAACTTCATCCCGTTCATCGAGAACTTCCCGTTCCCGATGCGGTACCACTTCGACTTCGTCCGGGGTGCCCAGCCCGTTTTCAACGTCGACAAGAAGACGTGGCTGCGGGACCACTACCTCATCGAGATCAAGGACCCGTACGTCGACCGCCGGGTCGTCATCGCGCAGGCCGTCGCGGTGGACGCGCTCCAGTCGCGGTGATCAGGCGTAGGTGAGGACCAGCAGGACCAGCGCCACCAGCAGGACCACACCGAAGAACGCGGCCAGGGCAGTAGGCGGGGCAGGTGCTCTCTCCCGAGCGTGCCTGCCCCGTTTCCTCTTGCGCGTTCCCGGTTTTCGCGTGCCGCGCCACCACACGGGTACCTCCAGGTCGACGTTCATGGAGATCACGTTAGGCAGCGCCGCCCGGAATGCCCCCTGGGATCACCCGCTCGCAGCAGACTCGTTGCCCGGTCGGCCGCTCAGGGCGATTCGGCCGTGACGCAGCGCCACTCATAGGGTGTCGGTGTGGCTGTCGTCGTAGTGGGAGCGGGAATCGCGGGCCTCGCCTGCGCCAGGGCGTTGACCGGGGCCGGTGTCGAGGTCCGGGTGGTCGAACGCGGCCGGGTGTGCGGCGGCAGGCTGGCGACCAAGCGGTACGGCGGTCGGCGCACCGACATCGGTGCCGCCTACTTCACCGCGCAGGACGACGACTTCGTCGCGCTCGCCGCGAGGTGGCGGGACGCGGGCCTGGTCCGCGAGTGGACCGACACCCTGTCCGTCCTGGACCCCGAGGGCGCCCACCGGACCACCGGCCCGATGCGCTGGGCCGCTCCGGGCGGGTTGCGCTCGCTCGCCGAGGACCTGGCGTCCGGCTTGGACGTGACCACCGGCCACGACGTCGAGTGGATCGAGCCCGGCCCCAAGGTCGACGGTGTCGACGCGGACGCCGTCGTCCTCGCCATGCCGGGCCCGCAGGCCCTGCGCGTCCTGCACCCCGAGCTCGCCGACGCCCGCCAGGCTGTCGAGAACCAGGTCTGGTTGCCGTCCTTGGCCGTCACGCTCGTGTTCCCGGACCGCTCCTGGTCCGACTTCCACGGCGCTTTCGTCAACGACCACCCGATCCTGCAGACCGTGTTCGACGACGGCGAACGCCGCGGCGACAGCGCACCCGTCCTGGTCGCGCACACCACCGCCGACTTCACCGAGCACTACGTCGCCGACCCGACCGCGGCTGCCGACGAGGTCGAAACCGCCGTCCGCACCGTCCTCGGCCTCACCGACCACGCCACCACGACCCACGTCCACCGCTGGACCTACGCCCGCCCATCCCAACCAGGACGCAGCCCGTACCACTTGGACGACCAGCACATTGGCATCGCGGGCGACGCCTGGGGCAGCCCACGGGTCGAAACCGCCTGGACGTCCGGCACCGCACTGGGCCGCGCCCTCGCCACCAGGCTCTCCTGACCCGCGAAAACTGTCGGACCCCCTGAGTAAGTTGTGAATCGGGGGGTCCTCACCACCAGGCGACCCCCGCCCCAGCCTGCCAACACCCCCGGAACGCAAAAAATCCTCAGGGGGAGCACCAGAACTGGTGCTCCCCCTGAGGGAATAATTGTCCCGCGGTGACCTACTCTCCCACACCGTCACCAGTGCAGTACCATCGGCGCAGGAGGGCTTAACTACCGGGTTCGGAATGGGACCGGGTGTTTCCCCTCCGCCATGACCGCGGAAACACTATGAAATTACCAACCCGTAGACACCCGAGTCTCCAGACACCCACCCCAAGGATGGACTCTGGACCCAGGTGGTCCGGTTCGGTTCTTTCAGAACCGCACAGTGGATGCGTAGCGTCTTCGTAAACAAGTCCTCGGCCTATTAGTACCGGTCAAC
>NZ_PVTF01000024.1 GCF_003002815.1 Umezawaea tangerina
TCCAGTTCAATCTCAAAGGAAACCCATTGACTGGGTTCATATAAGTTACTGGCTATTCGGCACGCTGTTGAGTTCTCAAAGAACACGCGCACACCATCTTGTTCCGCGTCTTACCGCGGTGCAATCCGGGGCTTGTGTTTGAAGCTTAGCAAGCGATTTTTCAGACTGTCAAATCGGCTTGCGAGGCATTCGATTCGCTTAAGTTTTTCGGCCTCCGCCTCAGCCCGTTTCCGGTCTGTGTCGCGGTGACAAGGAGAAAGTTACACCCCCATGAACCTGAGTCCAAATCGGGGGTACCCCTACGTCCAAGGTCAACAAAACCCCAGCTCGGGGCCCCTGTCCGACCTCTCAGAGTGCCCCGTTCGGCCCCGAATCACACACAACTGTGACCGGGACCACTGGAAGTTTCTTTCACTGCCCCGCGGCGGGCAGGTGCACGGTCACCGCGAGCCCTCCGCCGGGCACGGCTTCGGCGTGCACGCGCCCTTCGTGCGCGGACACCGCCGCCCGCACGATCGAAAGCCCGAGGCCGGTCCCGGTCCGCGCGGTCCGGTCGGTCCCGCCCCGGCGGAACGGCTCGAACAGCTCGTCCACCCGCTCCGGCGCGATCGGCGGCCCGGACGACGACACCCGCAGCACCGACCACTGCGGACCGCCCTCGGTGACCACGTCGATCCAGCCGCCGACCACGTTGTGCCGCACGGCGTTCTCCAGCAGGTTCCCCGCGATCCGCTCCAGCAGCGCCGGGTCGCCGACCGCGGGCGCGGGCGCGGTGCGCAGGCCGACCCGCAGCTGCCGGTCCACCGACTCCGTCCGCACCGCCCGCCACGCCGAGTCCACCACGGCGGCCAGGTCGACCGGCTCGTGCACGGCCAGCCCGATGCCCTCGGTGCGGGCCAGCAGCAGCAACGCGCTCACCAGCTGCTCGGCGCGTTCGGTCGCCGACCGCACCACCCCGGCCATCCGGCGCAGCTCGGCGTCGTCGGCGTCCGGGTCGGACAGCGTCACGTCCAGCTCGGTGCGGATCACCGACAACGGCGTCCGCAGCTCGTGGGAGGCGTTCGCGACGAACCGGCGCTGCGAGTCGAACGCCGCCTGCAGCCGGTCCAGCATCTCGTCGAACGTGTCGGCCAGCTCCGCGACCTCGTCGCGGGGACCGGCCAACCGCAGCCGCTCCCCCATCGAGTCCGCGGACAGCCTGCGGGCCGCGTCGGTCACGTCGTGCACGGGTTTGAGCACCCGGCCGGTCAGCGCCCACGCCAGGACCGCGGCGGCCAGCACCACGAAGCAGAACGCGATGGCGCCGGACCGCACGACGTCGGTGCGGGCGTGCGCGCCGAGCACCTGGCTCAGCGCGTCCGTGGCGACCTCGACGCCGTCCACCTGGACGGTGCTGCCCGCCGGGTAGGTCGGCATCGAGTCAACGACCCGGCCGACGAGCATCCAGGCCAGCAGGAGCAGCAGGCAGCTCACGAAGGCGACGAGCGCGGTGGCGAGCAGGGTGATCCGCAGGCGCAGGCCCGGCCCGCGCCGTCGGGTGAAGTCAGTCCTCAGCGGAGGTCCCCGCACTGGGCACCCGGTACCCCGAGCCCACGACGGTGTCGATGATGCCGGGCTCGCCGAGCTTCTTGCGCAGCGTCATCACGGTGACCCGGACGGTCGTGGTGAACGGGTCGGCGTTCTCGTCCCAGACCCGCTCCAGCAGCTCCTCGCTGCTGACCACGGACCCCTTGGCCGCGAGCAGGACCTCGAGCACGCCGAACTCCTTGCGGGTCAGCTCCACGAGCGCGCCGCCGCGCCGCACGGTCCGCCGCGCCGGGTCCAGCTCCACGTCGCGCGCGCTGAGCAACGGGGGCGTCGCGGGGGTCGCGCGGCGGGCCAGGGCGCGGACGCGCGCCACCAGCTCGGGGAACGCGAACGGCTTCGCGAGGTAGTCGTCCGCACCCAGCGACAGCCCGGCGACGCGGTCGTCGACGCCCGCGCTCGCGGTGAGCATCATGACCCGCGTCAGGGCGCCGGAGCTGAGGATCTCCTTGCAGAGCTCGTCGCCGGACATGCCGGGCAGGTCGCGGTCGAGCACGACCACGTCGTACCGCGTGATGGTGGACTTCTCGTGGCCGGACTCGCCGTCGTAGGCGACGTCCACGGCCATGCCTTCTCGCCGGAGGCCGCGCGCGATCGCGTCGGCCAACGGCACTTCGTCCTCAACAACCAGGATCCGCACACCTCAACGCTACCGGGGCCGTCGGGGTGCGACGTCCCCACAACGGGCGATGGCCTCCGCGGGGACGGTGGTCGTCCCCGCGGAGGCCATCGGCGGGTCGTCGGCTACTTCTCGGCCCTGGCGTCCATCTCGGACGGCCGGGACGTCTCGACCATGCGGCCCGCCACCCACTCGGTGACGCGCCGGGCGACGCCCTGCGCGGTCAGGCCGAGCGAGGCGAGCACCTCGGGGCGTTCGGCGTGCTGGTGGAACTCCTGGGGCACGCCGAGGTCGCGCAGCGGCACCTCGACGTCGGCGTCGCGCAGCGCGGCGGCCAGCGTCCAGCCGAAGCCGCCGTGGCGGCCGCCGTCCTCGACGGTCACCACGAGCTTGTGCTCGGAGGCCATCGCGACGAGCTCGGGCGCGATCGGGAACACCCAGCGGGGGTCGACGACCGTGACGCCGATGCCCTGGTCCGCGAGGCGCTGGGCGGCGGCGACGCCGAGCTCGCCGAAGGCGCCGACCGGGACCAGCAGCACGTCGTGGTGCTCGCCCTCGGCGGGCTTGTGCAGCACGTCGACCGAGCCGACGCGTTCCAGCGCGGGCAGGTCGGGGCCTACGGAGGCCTTCGGGTAGCGCACGACCGACGGTCCGTCGTCGATCTCCACGGCCTCCCGCAGCTCCTCGCGCAGCGTCGCGGCGTCGCGCGGGGCGGCCACGTGGACGCCGGGGACGAGACCGCAGATCGACATGTCCCACATGCCGTGGTGGCTCGCGCCGTCCGGGCCGGTGATGCCCGCGCGGTCCAGCACGACGGTGACGCCCTGCTTGTGCATGGCGACGTCCATCAGCAGCTGGTCGAACGCCCGGTTGAGGAACGTCGCGTAGACCGCGACCACCGGGTGCAGGCCGCCCATGGCCAGGCCCGCGGCCGACGTCATGGCGTGCTGCTCGGCGATGCCGACGTCGAAGCAGCGGTCCGGGTAGGCGGTGGCGAACTTGTCCATGCCGACCGGGCCGCGCATGGCGGCGGTGATGGCCACCAAGTCCTCGCGCTCGCCGCCGAGCACGGCCAGCTCGTCCGCGAAGACGTGCGTCCAGGTGCGCTTGGACGGGCCGACGGCCTCGCCGGTGATGGGGTCGATGACGCCGGTGGCGTGCATCTGGTCGGCCTGGTGGTTCTCGGCCGGGGCGAACCCGTTGCCCTTGCGGGTGACCGCGTGGACGATCACCGGCCCGCCGAACGCCTTGGCCCGCACCAGCGCGGATTCCAGCGTGGGCAGGTCGTGGCCGTCGACCGGGCCGATGTACTTCAGGCCGAGGTCCTCGAACATGGCCTGCGGGGCCAGCGCGTCCTTGATGCCGCGCTTGGCGGCGTGCAGGGCGGCGTAGAGGGGCTTGCCGAACACCGGGGTGCGCTGCAACGCGCGCCTGCCGCTCTCCAGCACCTGCTCGTAGCCCGGCCGCAGCCGCAACGAGGACAGGTGGTCCGCGAGTCCGCCGATGGTCGGCGAGTACGAGCGGCCATTGTCGTTCACGACGATGACGACCGGTCGGGTCTTGTCCGCCGCGATGTTGTTGAGCGCCTCCCAGCACATGCCGCCGGTCAGCGCGCCGTCGCCGACGACCGCGACGACGGTGCGCTGGGAGCCGGTGAGCTGGAACGCCTTGGCCAGGCCGTCGGCGTAGGACAGCGCGGTCGAGGCGTGGCTGTTCTCCTCCACGTCGTGCTCGCTCTCGGAGCGCGACGGGTAGCCGGACATGCCGTCGCGCTGGCGCAGCGTGTCGAACCCGTCGCGCCGCCCGGTCACGATCTTGTGCACGTAGCTCTGGTGACCGGTGTCGAAGACGACCGGGTCGTGCGGCGAGTCGAAGACCCGGTGCACGGCCATCGTCAGCTCGACGACCCCCAGGTTCGGGCCCAGGTGACCACCGGTCCGGGAGACCTTGTCGACCAGGAATCCCCTGATCTCCTCCGCGAGCCGCACCAGCTCCTCGGCGGTCATCCGTTTCAAGTCCGCCGGTCCCTGCACGGATTCCAGCAGCGTCACCGCTCCACCTCGCCTGTGGTCTGCGTCGGTTCGGATTACGCATCGTGGTGGACGCGCATCGTCCGGTCAGTCTACGGAGGCACGGCTGAGGCGCAGTTCCTCACCCGCTCCCCCTGACCAGGACGTGAAGACCACCCGTCCGGTTGGCTTCTCAGGGTGTATGGAGGCTCACGTCCGGGGGACGAGCAGCGCCACGCACTCGACGTGGTGTGTCATGGGGAACGCGTCGAAGGCCCGGAGTTCGGCCAGCTGATACCCCAGTTCCGCGAACGTCGCCACGTCCCGTGCCAGCGCGGCGGGGTCGCACGCGACGTAGACCACCCGAGCGGGTGAACGTCGGGCGATCTCGCCCACGACGACCTTCCCGGCGCCCTTGCGGGGCGGATCGAGCACTACGACGTCGGGGACCTGGTCGACGAAGTCGGGCGAGGACAGGACGTCCTCGACCTTGCCCCGCCGGAACTCGACCTGGGCGAGGTCGGACAGGTTCGCGACGCCGTCCTGGACGGCCCGGTGGGACGACTCGACGACCACGACGCGGCCGGTGGGGCCCACCTGCCCGGCGAGCACGGACGCGAACAGGCCGACGCCGCCGTAGAGGTCCCAGGCGAGCTGGCCTGGTTCGCCGCCGGCCCAGTCGCGGACGACGGAGGCGAGGGTGTCCGCGGCGGCCGGGTGGACCTGCCAGAAGCCCTCGGCGTCCAGCCTCCACGTGCGC
This sequence comes from Umezawaea tangerina, assembly GCF_003002815.1. Taxonomy (GTDB): domain Bacteria; phylum Actinomycetota; class Actinomycetes; order Mycobacteriales; family Pseudonocardiaceae; genus Umezawaea; species Umezawaea tangerina. The sequence goes on from NZ_PVTF01000024.1 coordinate 4,973, forward strand.
TCGGCGGCCAGCTCGACGGCGGTGCCGCTGCCGCGCCTGCGGATCGGCCTGCCGGGCACCGCGCGGCGCCCGTTGCGCGGCTGCGGCTTGCCGGACTCGGTGACGTGCACCTGGCCGCCCGCGTCGCGGGTGATGGACAGCTCGCCGCCCACCGCCCACTCGCGGCGCACGGCCTCGTCCAGGGCGCCGGGCGCGGCGATCACGCACTCGTCGACCACGACGACGCTGTGCCTGCGGTGGCCGCGGAACCCGGCCCTGCGCTCGGGGCCGACCGCCATCCGCATCCGGGTGCGCCAGCCGTCCGGGCCGCCGGGCAGCTCCTCGACGACCACGGACCTGCGCACGTTCGCGAGCCGTTGCAGCTGCTCCTCGACCACGGCGGCCTTCAGCTCGCGCTGGGCGTCCCACGAGGCGTGCTGCCAGTCGCAGCCGCCGCACAGGCCGGGCCCGGAGAACGGGCACGGCGGCTCGACCCGGTCGGCGGAGGGGCGGAGGACCTCGACGGCGTCGCCGCGGCAGAACGAGCCGCCGGTGTCGTCGGTGACCAGCACGACCGCGAGCTCGCCGGGCAGCGCGTGCCGGACGAAGACGACCCGGCCCTCGTGGCGGGCGACGCAGTGGCCGCCGTGCGCCACCGCGCCGATCTCCACCTCGATGCGGCGGTGGCGCCAGTCGGGCTTGTCGACGACGGCGGGCCGTCCATCGGATACCTCGGCGGGCCGTCCATCAGGTACAGCAGCGGGCCGTTGCTCGGACTCGCCCGCGCGCGGGTCGTGGTCGGTGGGCTTGTCCTGCGAAGTCACCTGGGGTCCCTCTTGTCCAGACCGCGACGGATCGCGCCGGGCGCGACCACGTCCTTCTCGTGCACCCTGCTGGAGGACGCGAGCTGCCACGGCACGCTCGTCACCATCACACCGGGTTCGAACAGCAGTCGCCCCTTGAGCCGCAGCGCGCTCTGGTTGTGCAGGATCTGCTCCCACCAGTGGCCGACCACGTACTCCGGGATGAACACGGTGACCACGTCGCGCGGGTTGTCCGAGCGCATCCGCTTCACGTAGTCCAGCACCGGCTTGGTGATCTCGCGGTAGGGCGACTCGATCACCTTCAACGGGATCTTGAAGGCTTCCTTCTCCCAGTCTTGCACGAGCTTGCGGGTGTCCGCGTCGTCGACGTTGACCGTGACGGCCTCCAGCACGTCCGGTCGGGTGGCCTTGGCGTAGGCCAGCGCGCGCAAGGTCGGCATGTGCAGCTTGGACACCAGGACCATGGCGTGGTTGCGGGCGGGCAGCATCTTCTGCCGCTCCTGCTGCCGCAGCTCCTCGGCCACCCGGTCGTAGTGCCTGCGGATCGCGGTCATCAGCGCGTAGATGGCGGCCATCGCGGCGATGGCGATCCAGGCGCCCTTGGTGAACTTGGTGATGAGCACGACCACCAGCACGGACCCGGTCATCACCAGGCCGACGGTGTTGATCGTCTGCGAGCGCCGCATCCGGTTGCGGGCGGTCGGGTCCTCCTCGGTGGACAGCAGCCGGTTCCAGTGCCGGATCATGCCGAGCTGGCTCAGCGTGAACGACACGAACACGCCCACGATGTAGAGCTGGATCAGCCGGGTGACCTCGGCGTCGAACGCGATGACCAGCACGATCGCCGCGCCCGCGAGGAACACGATGCCGTTGCTGAACGCCAGCCGGTCGCCGCGGGTGTGCAGCTGGCGGGGCAGGTAGCGGTCCTGGGCGAGGATCGAGCCGAGCACCGGGAAGCCGTTGAACGCGGTGTTGGCGGCGAGCACGAGGATCAGCGCGGTGACCGAGGCGATGAAGTAGAAGCCGACCGGGAAGCCGTCGAACACCGCGCCCGCGATCTGCGCGACCATCGTCTTCTGCTCGTAGCCCGGCGGCGCGTTGACGATCTGCTCGGCCGGGTTCTCGGCCATCCGCACGCCCGTGACCTGCGCGAGCACGATCAGGCCCATCAGCATCATGACGGCCATCAGGCCCATCAGCAGCAGCGTCGTGGCGGCGTTGCGCGACTTCGGCTTGCGGAACGCGGGCACGCCGTTGCTGATCGCCTCGACGCCGGTCAGGGCCGCGCAGCCGGAGGAGAACGCGCGCAGCACGAGGAACACGAACGCGAGGCCCATCAGGTGGTCGTCCTCGGCCCGGATCTCGATGTTCGCGCTCTCCGCGTGCATCACGTCGCCGAGCACGAACACCCGGAACAGGCCCCAGCCGATCATCAGCAGGATGCCGATCATGAACGCGTAGGTGGGGATCGCGAAGGCGGTGCCCGACTCGCGCAGGCCGCGCAGGTTGATGGCGGTCAGCACCACGATCGCCGCCACCGCGAACTCGACCTTGTGCGTGGCCACGTACGGCAGCGCCGAGCCGATGTTCGCCATCGCCGAGGCGATCGACACCGCCACCGTGAGGATGTAGTCCACGAGCAGCGCGCTGGCCACCGTCAGGCCCGCCTGCCTGCCCAGGTTGACCGTCGCGACCTCGTAGTCACCCCCGCCGGACGGGTAGGCGTGCACGTTCTGCCGGTAGCTGGCGACCACGACGAGCATCACAGCCACGACCACGAGGCCGACCCAAGGTGCCAAGGTGTACGCGGACAGACCCGCGACGGAGAGCACCAGGAAGATCTCCTCCGGCGCGTACGCCACGGAGGACATCGCGTCCGAGGCGAACACCGGCAAGGCGATGCGCTTGGGCAGGAGCGTGTGGGCGAGTCGATCACTGCGGAAGGGCCTGCCGACGACAAGGCGCTTGGCCGCGGTTGCGAGCTTGGACACGAGGTCAGAGCGTAAGGGCTGCGCTCACCGTTTCGGACCAATCATGGGTAGGTTCGGTCACGCCAGTCGCGCACGTCGTGCGCGTACGACGAGGAGGCACGTGGTGCACGTGGTGATCATGGGTTGCGGCCGGGTGGGGACATCCCTGGCCAAGGCCCTGGAGCGACTTGACCACCAGGTCGCGGTCATCGACAAGAACGCGCAGTCGTTCCGGCGCCTGGGGGCCGACTTCCACGGCCAGCAGGTGATCGGCAACGGCTTCGACCGGCAGGTGCTGATCGAGGCCGGGATCGAGCGCGCGGGTGCCTTCGCCGCCGTCTCCAGCGGTGACAACTCGAACATCATCTCGGCGCGGGTGGCGCGCGAGACCTTCGGTGTCCAGCACGTCGTCGCCCGCATCTACGACCACAAGCGGGCCGAGGTGTACGAGCGCCTGGGCATCCCGACGGTCGCGACCGTGCCGTGGAGCACCGACCGGTTCCTCCGCGTGCTCGTCCCGGAGGGCGCGACGACGGCCTGGCGCGACCCGTCCGGGACGGTCGCCGTGCTGCCGATCAGCGTCCACGAGGACTGGGTCGGGCACTCGGTCGCGGAGCTGCAGGAGGCGACCGCGTGCCGGGTCGCGTTCATCATGCGGTTCGGCACCGGGGTGCTCCCGGACTCCAAGTCCGTCGTCCAGGCCGACGATGTGATCTACGTCGCAGCCCTGTCCGGGACGCTCACGGACGTGACCGCCGCGGCAGGCCGCGCACCTGAGGAGAGCTGATGCGGGTCGCCATCGCCGGAGCGGGCGCGGTCGGCCGCTCCATCGCGCAGGAGCTGGTGTCCGACGGGCACCAGGTGATGCTCATCGAACGCGACTGGGCGCACTTCGAGCCGCACACCGTCGAGCAGGCCGAGTGGGTGCAGGCCGACGCGTGCGAGCTGTCCTCGCTGGAGGACGCCGGGATGCAGCTCTGCGACGTCGTCATCGCCGCCACCGGCGACGACAAGGTCAACCTGGTGGTGTCGCTGCTCGCCAAGACGGAGTTCGCCGTCAAGCGCGTCGTCGCACGGGTCAACGACCCGGCCAACGAGTGGCTGTTCACCGAGTCGTGGGGCGTCGACGTCGCCGTGTCGACCCCGCGCATCCTGGCCGCCATGGTCGAGGAGGCCGTGACCGTCGGCGACGTGGTGCGCCTGCTCACCCTGCGCCAGGGCCAGGCCAACCTCGTCGAGATCACCCTCCCGCACGACACCCCGCTGGCGGGCGAGCCGGTCAGCGAGCTCGTGCTGCCGCGCGACGCCGCGCTGGTGACGATCCTGCGCGGCGGGCGGGTCATCGTGCCGTCGGTCGACGACACGTTCGAGGGCGGCGACGAGCTGCTGTTCGTGGCGACCGCGGCCGTCGAGCAGGAGATCCGCTCCGCGCTGGGGTACTGACGCGCTGGGCTGCTGACGACTCCGCCCCGCCCGGACGTCCGGGCGGGGCGGTTCCGGTGCTCCGGGGTCGTCAGCTCTCGGTGACCGGCTTGGCGGTCGGGTGCGGCTCGGGAGCGGTGGCGTAGCGGGCGCGCAGCTGCTCCTCGGTCTCGCGGACCTCGGTCGCCTCGGCCTCCTCGATCGCCTTGAGCCGCTTGTCGGAGCGGCGGACCGCCCAGACGGTGGCGGCGACGGCGATCGCCATGAGCGGGTAGCCCATGGCGAGGCGGGCGAAGGCGAGCCAGCCGACGGAGGCGGTGTCGTAGAGCCACTGCTGGACGACGAAGCGGGAGCCGAAGACGAGCGCCCACACCAGCGTGGCGATGTCGTAGTCGCGGACCGACGGCTTGTCCTTGCGCCAGGCCGTGCCGCGGCCGTTGAGGAACGACCAGACGACGCCCGCGAGCGGCCAGCGGACGACGATGGAGAGCACGAAGGCGCCCGCGTAGACGAGGCTCTGCCAGATGCCGAAGAGGAAGAAGCCCTTCGCGGAGCCGGTGCGGTAGGCGATGAACGCCGCGATGCCGACGCCGAACAGGCCGGACACCGCGGGCTGGATCGAGCCCTTGCGCACGGCCAGCACGACGCCGATGAGCACCGCGGAGCCCAGCGCGCTCCAGATCGCCGGGTACAGGCCCGCGAAGGTGTTGACCAGCACGAAGACGACGACCGGGAGCGAGGAGTAGACGAGGCCGCTGACGCCGCCCATCTGCTCGAGCATGGTCGGCATCTTCTCGGGTTCTTCTGTCTTCGTGTTCTCTTCCGTCACGTCCTGGCCGTTCGTCGGGGTCATGAGGCGTTCTGCAGCTCGTAGTACGGGTTGTAGAGCACCTTGCGGCCGTCGCGGACCGCGATGCGGCCGCGGGCCTTGATGGTGCGGCCCGGCTCGATGCCCGCGATGCGGCGGCGCCCCAGCCAGACCAGGGTGACGCCCTCGGTGCCGTCGAAGAGCTCGGCCTCCAGCGTGGCGGCCGAGTCGCGCGGGCACATCTCCACGGAGCGGAGCCTGCCCATCACGGTCACCTCCTCGCCGGACTTGCAGTCGCACGCCCTCATGGCGCCGACCGCCTCGGCCTCGCGGGAGAGGTCGTCCGCGTCCAGCTCGGTCACATCACTGGTGAGGCGACGCATGAGACGGCGCCAATAGCCGTCTCCTGAAACACTCATCCCCGACTCCTGGTGCATCGCAAGGGGCATCGGCAGCGAAGCCCGTCCAGTAACCAGCGTAACCGGGTATGAGGGCGCCGGTATCCGACTGGGGGAGGATCCTGGCCGTGATGCGCCCGATGGTCGGTCTGGTCGGTCAAACCGCTGTGATGCTGCCCGGAACAGCCTCTGACGAGGTGTTTGTCCGCAGTGTCTTCGAGGAGCCGTTGGCACAGGTGGGAGCGGGTCTGACCACGCCGGCGACGGTGTCGGTCGACGAGCACCTGGCCGCGTTGGACGCCGCGTGGACGGGCACCCCGCTGGTGGTCGGCGGGATCTCGCTCGGCGCGCACGTGGCCGCGGGCTGGGCGGTGCGGCACCCGGAGCGGTGCGCCGCGCTGCTGGTGGCCCTGCCCGCGTGGCACGGGCCCGCCGGGGACTCGCCTGCGGCGCTCGCGGCGCGGGCCAGCGCTGCCGTCGTGGACCGCGACGGCGTGGACGCGGCGCTGGTGGGGGTGGACGGGTGGCTCGGCGCGGAGCTGCGCCGGGTGTGGCACCGGCACGGGCCGCGGCTGGCCGGGACGCTGCGCGCGGCCGCGGGGTCGACCGCGCCCGAACCGGACGAGCTGGCGCGCTTGGCGGTCCCGGCGGGCGTGGCGGCGTGCTCCGACGACCCGGTTCACCCGTTGGGGATCGCCCGTTCGTGGACGGCGGCGCTTCCGGGGGCGGTGCTGCGCACCACGACGCTGGCCGCGCTGGGCGCGGACCGGGCGGCGCTCGGTCGCGCCGCCGTGCTCGCGCTGCTGAGCGCTTGGGGCCGAACCGCGGTGCCGAAGGGCTGATCTCGATCAGCACTGAAGCGATAGTCGGCGTGGGGATCCGGGTGGAGCCCCACGCCGACGGCTCAGCCGCCCGCCTGGGCGGCGATGTGCTTGGCGATGGCCTCGGGCAGCTCGATCGGCAGCGGCGTGCGCACCGGCATCGGCTGCGTGCCGCGCACGACGACCGTGCCGCGCAGCAGGTCGTAGAGGGCCGCGGCGATGGCGGGCGCGTGCTCCTCCGGGCCCGCGGCGACGCCGCGCAGCAGCCACCGGGGGCCGTCCACGCCGACGAAGCGCAGGTGCACGCCGCTGTTGCGGGCGGTGATCTCCTCGCCCCAGTCGCCGTTCTCCCGGTTGATGCGGGCGCCGTCCTCCTTGAGCTGCGCGATCAGCTCCGCGCCGACCTCCTTCCAGAGGCCGCCGGTGCGGGGCGCGGCGAACGCGCTGACCGTGAGCTGGCCGACGGGCGTGAGCAGGTGCACCGCGCGCACCGCGCCCGCCGGGTCCATCTCGACCTGCAGCTGCGCGCCGTCGGGCACCGGGAGCCTCACCGAGCCCAGCTCCAGCCGCGTCACTCCGTCGTTGGGGGCGTCGGCCTCGTCGTAGGGACCGTCGTCGGCCACGTCCAGCCCGTCGTCGTCGAGCTCGACGTCCAGCGCGGTCTCCCGGTTCGTCGCGTGCCTGCCCCGCTTGCGGCGCCGTCCGAACATCTGCGTTACCCCTCTGTCCGCTGCATGGCGTCGGCCTTCGCCGTCGCCGCGAGCACGCCGTGCCCGCCAGTAGAGCCGTACCCACCCGTGCCGCGCTCGGAGCCCGGCAGTTCGTCGACCTCGCGGAACACCGCGTGCTCGACGCGCTGCACCACCAGCTGCGCGATCCGGTCACCTCGGGAGAGCGTGATCGGCTCGCGGAGGTCGTGGTTCACCAGGCACACCCGGATCTCGCCCCGGTAGCCCGCGTCGATCGTGCCGGGGGTGTTGACCACGCTCAGCCCCACCCGCGCGGCGAGCCCGGACCTCGGGTGCACGAACCCCGCGTAGCCCTCGGGCAGCGCGATCGCGATGCCGGTGCCGACCACCGCGCGCTCCCCCGGTCCGATCACCACGTCCCGAGTCGTGACCAGGTCGGCACCCGCATCACCCGGACGGGCGTACGTCGGTGGTGGGACTCCTGGATCGAGCCGGGACAGCAATACCTCGACGCTGGGCACGGCGGGCGAGATTACCCTGAAGACGTGAGCGAGAGTGCTGTGACCGCCCCAAGTGCCTTCCAAGAGCGGCTCTACGTCCCCTGGTGGGGCTGGTTGCTGCCGGTGAGCGCCGCCGTGCTGCTGGCCGCGGAGATCCACATGGGGTTTCCAGGAGTCCGCTCCTGGCTGCCCTACGTGATCACCGTTCCGCTGGTCGTGCTGATGATCCTGCGGCTCGGCTCGCTGAAGGTCGCCGTCTCCGACGGGGAGCTGCGGGTCGGCGACGCGCACGTGCCGCTGGAGCTGCTCGGCGACGTGGAGGTGTTCACCGCGAAGACCAAGCGCAAGGCCATGGGGCCGAACCTGGACCCGGCCGCGTTCGTCGCGCACCGCGGCTGGGTCGGGCCGATGGTGAAGGTGGCGCTGGTCGACCCGGACGACCCCACGCCCTACTGGTTGTTCAGCGCCCGCAAGGCCGACCGGCTGGCCGAGCTGCTGAAGAAGTGAAAAGCGACTGGGCGCCACCCCTTCGGGTGAGCGCCCAGTTCGTTCTGTGGACTTGTCGTTCAGCGGAGACGCCCGCGGTTCGGTCGGCCCTCGGGCCGCGGCGCGGTCAGGCGCAGTCGCGGCAGATGTACTGCCCGTTGTGCTCCTCGGCGAGCCTGCTGCGGTGGTGCACCAGGAAGCACTTGGAACAGGTGAACTCGTCGGCCTGCTTCGGCAGGACCTTGAAGGTGAGTTCCTCACCGGACAGGTCGGCACCGGGCAGCTCGAAGTTCTCGGCAGTCGCGTCCTCGTCGACATCGACTACGCCGGACTGCGTTTCGTTGCGCCGCGCCTTCAGCTCCTCGAGAGAGTCTTCAGCGAGCTCATCGGCCTCGCTGCGACGCGGCGCGTCGTAGTCGGTCGCCATCTTGTTTTCACCCCTGCGGTCTACGGAGACTGTGTTCGTGTCGCTGGTTAACGTCCCAGCGCCCCTTTTTGTGCCCTCGTCGCCAAGTGACGGAGGTCTCGCCCCGGACGCCGTGCGCCAACCCCCTGCAGTCGACGCTTCTGGCGACTCGACGGTCCCGGAGCGCGCAGAGGGTAGCTCACGGTTCGGGGTGTTGTTCATCGGGTTCCCCCTAAATGAGCAGAAGGGTGACAGGACCCACGTAAGCTGGCCCGATAGGCTGTACACGGGCTCTTGCCCACCTGTCGGGGCCGTTGGCACCGCCCAAGCGGTTGTGAACCCTCCGCTACCGGGTGATTGCGGGCGGCTACGGCCGGTCGGGCACGCGGGATGGTCCCGGACCACCTAGGCTGGTTCACAGCGAGCACATGGGCACAACGCCAGGGGAGGTCGGCGGACGTGGGACCCGCGAGCAGCACGGGGAACAGCGGGTTGTCGCGGTACAAGCGACGACGGCCGCTACCCGCGCTCATCCTCTTCGTAGTCCTGGCGGTGGGCGCGATCTTCGTGTGGGCGAAGGTGCTGGACACCGCCAACGACGTCGACGCGGCCATCAAGTGCAACTCACCGGGGAACGTGGTCGCCAGCGCCTCCTCGGTGCCCCCGGTCGACCCCGCCGCACCTCCCGCGGCCCCGGTCGCCGAGGCGCCCAAGCTGGGCAGCGTCCTCGCGCACGACGCCCTGGACCGCACCGACCCCGCGCCGGTGTCGGACATCCAGTTCCGCGTCTTCAACGCCAGCACGCAGCGCAACCAGGCGCGGTTCGTCGCCACCACGCTGACCGAGCTCGGGCTGAAGCAGGCCGCGGAGCCCGACAACGACCCCGTCTACCCGGCGCAGGACATGACGTGCCGCGGGCAGATCCGGTTCGGGGCGCCGGGAGCCGGTGCGGCGCGGACGCTGAGCCTGATCGAACCGTGCCTCGAGCTGGTGCGGGACGAGCGGCAGGACGCGAGCGTGGACATCGCGATCGGGAAGAAGTTCGACGAGGTGAAGCCGAACCACGATGCCCGGAAGGTGCTGGACCAGCTGGCTTCGTGGGCGGAGCAGCAGCCGGAGCAGGGCGGGGGGCAGGTGGCCGAGGCCAGCAGTCCGACGCTGGTGGCGTCGAACGTGGCTGCGGCTCGGGATGTGCATTGTTGAGGGTTGGTTGTTGAGGGTTGGGTAGAGGTGAGGAAGCCCCCGTCGTGTTGGTTGCGGCGGGGGTTTTTGGTGGGTGGGGGTGGGGGGACTGCGCGAAGCCCGGCCCCCGGTGCGCGATTGTCTCAATGTCCTGCCCTAGTTTGTCAAGACGATAGAGCTGTCTTGACAAACTAGGGCAGGACAGGAGGGCGCTGTTTATCGGGGGCGGGAGGGGGTCTGGCTTCGCCAGCATCAGGCTGCGCCTGACTCAGGCATCGGGCTGCGCCCGACAAAGCATCCTCGACTTCGCCGTCGGACAAGGCATCGGCTGGCGCCGACAAGGCCCCAGGCGCTCCGCGCCGGATGCGCGCTGGCGGGCTGCGCCCAACGTGGAGGCCGTGCTCGGCTTCGCCGTCGGGTGGAGCGGGCGGGCGCTTCGCGCCGAGTGGGGTGACGGGGTGGCGGCTGCGTCGAAGTCTGTGTCGGGTTGGTGTTGGGCGGGTTCTTGGCTTGGTTTCCGTGGTTTTGGGGTGGGGTTGGGGAGGTTGGCTTTGTTTTGCCAAGTCGTCCCGCAAGTGGTCAAAAGCCTCAAACCGGGCAGCCGTCCCAGCCGAAAATGTCGTACCCCCTGAGTAGGTTGTGAATCGGGGGGTTCAACTCGAACGAGGACCCCTGGCGGGCCTTGCCCAGGGGAAGTCGGGGGCGTGCAACGGATCTAGCGTTGGCAAGCGCTTGCCTAGACGTTGGCGAAGCCGCATTCGATGAGGGCGGTGCGGAGGGCGGTTGCGATGGCGGGGGTGGCGGCGACGGTGGCGTCCGCGCCGAAGGCGGGGTCGGTGCCGGGGAGGTGGACGGTGGCGCCTGCTTCCGAGGCGATGAGGGCGCCGGCTGCCCAGTCCCAGCGGCCGAGGGCGTGTTCGGCGTAGCCGTCGAGCCAGCCGGCGGCGACGGCGCAGAGGTCCAGGGACGCGGCGCCCGCGCGGCGGATGTCGCGGACGCGGGTGGAGAGGGCGGCCCAGGTGGTGGCCTGGCGTTGGCGGCGTTCGGGGCGGTACGCGAAGCCGTAGCCGATCAGGGAGAGGTCGAGGCGGGTCGCCTTCGAGACCGACAGGCGGTTTCCGTCCAGGAAGGAGCCGTGGCCGAGGGCGGCGGTCCAGACGCGGCCGCTGACCGGTTCGACGACGGCGCCGGCGACCGACACGCCGTCGAGCTGGGCGGCGATCGACACGGCGTACCAGGGGTAGCCGTAGAGGTAGTTGACGGTGCCGTCGATCGGGTCGACGACCCAGGTCAGACCCTCGACGGCGGCGCTTCCGCCTTCTTCCTCGCCGATGACGGGTTCACCCGGACGGAGGACGGCGAGGCGGTCGCGGACCAACTGCTCCGACGCGCGGTCGGCGAGGGTGACCACATCGGTCTCGGTGCTCTTGGTGTCGACCTGGGCGGTGACGGCGTCGTGCCTGGCCCGCTGGACGAGAGCGGCGGCTTCCTTCGCGACGGTCACGGCGACGTCGACCAACGGGCGCGGATCGAAACTCAACTGTTCCACCTACGTCACTCTCGCGGGACTATCGGTGGTGCTCAGGCTAGTGTCTGCGGCCACGGTTACTGAATCGAGTAGGAAGGCCACCGGGGATGGGCATTACCCGCGGGTTCGGTGTGGACATCGGCGGCTCCGGCATCAAGGGCGGCCTGGTCGACCTGGAAGCAGGCGCACTGGACGGCGAGAGGCTGCGCATCGCCACGCCCCAGCCGTCGACGCCGGACGCGGTCGCCGACGTGGTGGCCGAGATCGTCGCCAAGTTCGAGTGGACCGGACCGGTCGGCGTGACGCTGCCGTGCGTGGTCAAGCACGGTGTGGCGCTGACGGCCGCGAACGTGTCCAAGCACTGGGTGGACACCGACGCGCGCGCCCTGTTCGCGAAGCGGCTGGGCAAGCCGGTCGAGGACGTCGTGGTGCTGAACGACGCGGACGCGGCGGGCATGGCGGAGATGCGGTACGGCGCGGGCGTGGACCGCGACGGCCTGGTCGTCCTGCTGACGTTCGGCACGGGCATCGGCAGCGCGCTGTTCCTGGACGGCAAGCTCGTCCCGAACACCGAGTTCGGGCACCTCGAGGTCGACGGCCACGACGCGGAGTCGCGCGCGGCGGCGTCGGTCAAGGAGGACAAGGGCCTGTCCTGGGCCGAGTGGGCGCCCCGCGTCTCGCGCTACGTCTCCGTGCTCGAGAACCTCATCTGGCCGGACCTGGTGATCGCGGGCGGCGGGGTCAGCAAGAAGGCCGAGAAGTGGTTGCCGCTCCTCGAAGTGCGCACCGAAGTGGTGGCCGCCTCGCTGAAGAACGACGCGGGCATCGTGGGCGCCGCCGCGGCCGCCGCGCAGGGCATCAAGCACTGATCCGGAAAATCTCCTTACTCGATCTAGCTGCGGGAACACGGGTCTGACCCCCTCGAAAACGAGCGGGGCGCAACAGCACGCGATTCTCGTCGTTACAATGGAACGGTGCCCCGCCGGAAGGCTTCGGCGGGCGCTCCCCCGAACTCTGGCGTCCGAGGTTTCGCGCCCTTCGGATCGCCGTGATCGACAGTCGCGAAAGGGCGTACGTGGCAGCCGCAGAAACCGCAACCCGACGCTCGAGCACCACGAGCGCCGCGAAGACGACCTCGGCCGCAGCCGGCGAGTCTGAGGAGACCCCCAAGGCCGCCTCGGCCCGCAAGGCTCCGGCTCGCAAGCCCGCCGCGGCGAAGACTGCGGCGGCCAAGCCGGCGGCCAAGGCGCCTCGCAAGACGGCCGCCAAGGCGACCGGTCCCGCCAAGACCAAGAAGGACGGCGACGACCCCGAGGACCTCGAAGCCGCTCCCGGCGACGAGGACCTCGGCGAGGACGTGGTCATCGTCGACGAGCCCGTGGTCGACGAGCCCGAAGAGCCCGAGGACGAAAAGAAGCCCGGCGAGGGCGACTTCGTCTGGGACGAGGAGGAGTCGGAGGCCCTGCGGCAGGCCCGCAAGGACGCCGAGCTCACCGCCTCCGCCGACTCGGTCCGCGCCTACCTGAAGCAGATCGGCAAGGTCGCCCTCCTCAACGCCGAAGAGGAGGTCGAGCTCGCCAAGCGGATCGAGGCCGGCCTCTACGCGGCCGAGCGGGTGCGCCGGGCCGAGGACGAGAACGAGAAGCTCACCCCTCAGATGCGCCGCGACCTGCGGTGGATCGTCCGGGACGGCGAGCGCGCCAAGAACCACCTGCTGGAGGCCAACCTCCGCCTCGTGGTCTCGCTGGCCAAGCGCTACACCGGCCGCGGCATGGCGTTCCTGGACCTGATCCAGGAGGGCAACCTCGGTCTGATCCGCGCGGTCGAGAAGTTCGACTACACCAAGGGCTACAAGTTCTCGACCTACGCGACGTGGTGGATCCGCCAGGCCATCACCCGCGCCATGGCCGACCAGGCCCGCACCATCCGCATCCCGGTGCACATGGTGGAGGTCATCAACAAGCTCGGCCGCATACAGCGCGAACTCCTCCAGGACCTGGGCCGCGAGCCCACGCCCGAGGAGCTCGCCAAGGAAATGGACATCACCCCCGAGAAGGTGCTGGAGATCCAGCAGTACGCCCGGGAGCCCATTTCGCTCGACCAGACGATCGGCGACGAGGGCGACAGCCAGCTCGGCGACTTCATCGAGGACTCCGAGGCCGTCGTGGCCGTGGACGCGGTGTCGTTCACGCTGCTGCAGGACCAGCTCCAGTCGGTCCTCGCGACGCTGTCCGAGCGCGAGGCGGGCGTGGTCCGGCTGCGCTTCGGCCTCACCGACGGCCAGCCGCGCACGCTCGACGAGATCGGCCAGGTCTACGGGGTGACCCGTGAGCGGATCCGGCAGATCGAGTCGAAGACGATGTCGAAGCTGCGCCACCCGTCGCGCTCGCAGGTCCTGCGCGACTACCTGGACTAGACAGCCACGCAGAAGGGCCCCGCGCACGTGCGCGGGGCCCTTCTGCGTGGCATCGCGCGTGTGGCACCGCGCGTTCGGCTCTCCGTAGTGCCGAGGTCACGGGAAGGTCTCCGGAGCGCGGACCAGGGGTCCTCGGCACGTCCGAATGGTGGAACCCAGGGCCTTGTTCGCTCTGAGCGGACCAAAGTGTTACCGATCACACCAACGGCCGCGCCGGTCCCACCTTTTGGAGCAATCCAGGGTCCTGGGCAGCCAAAACCGCAGGTCTGAAACCGTTGCCACGACTGCGGATAGTGATTTTGAACCGCCGAAATCGGCGTTCGGGCGGGATCGGCGCACCGTCGAGTGGCGAAAACGCGAGTGACGCGGGTCGCCACCACCACGGGAACACTGACTTCCGCGCGAACGTCTGAGAGAGTGGAGCCAGCGAGCACCACGCACCAGCCAGATGCGTAGTGGTCGCAGCTTGGTAAGAGGGCACCGAATCCCCGGTGCCGGGACGGAGGGAGACTCTAATGACTACACCCACGCTCACCCGCCCCGAGTTGACCGCTGCCGACCGCTGCGACCGCTGCGGGGCTGCTGCCCAGGTTCGCGCCGTACTCCCCTCCGGGGGCGAGCTGCTGTTCTGCGGGCACCACGCCCGTGAACACAGCACGAAGCTGCGCGAGCTCGCTGCCGAACTGCAGCAGGGCTAACAATCGGGGCCGTGTGTGGCCCTCAAGCACCCTTGCCGTTCCGGGGCGGGGATCCGAGAGGATCCCCGCCCCCCTCGCATTTCTGGGGGTTTTCGGGGGGTGCCGGGGTAGGTCTGGCTACGCCAGCATCCGACGCTCCGCGTCGGACAGGGCATCGGACTGCGTCCGACAAGGCGTGTGTCGCCCTCGCTGCGCGTCGGAGTGGGGTGGCTGCTGCGCGTCGGGTCAGACGATGCCGAGGACGGGTTCGAAGGCGGCTTCGGCTGCGCCGACGAGTTTGGCGTCGCGGCCCAGGGGGGAGCTGACGATGCGGGTGCCGCCCACGGCTCTGCTGACGAGGCTGCGGCGTTGGACGACGGCTCTGACCTCGGCGACCACGGGTTCCGGTAGGGCGGTGAAGAGGTCGCCGAGGACGACCAGTTCCGGGCCGAGCATGTTGACGACGGTGACCAGGCCTACGGCGAGCCATTCGGTGAACTCGCCGAGGCGGTGCATGACGCTGTCGGGGTCGGCGGCCAGGGAGCGCAGCTCGGCGACGACGGCGCCGCGGGAGGCGTTCTCGGGGAGGGCCAGGGCTCTGCACAAGGCTGCTTCGCCGACCTCGGTCTCCCAGCAGCCCTCACAGCCGCAATAACAACGCAGCCCGCCTGGGCGGACGACCATGTGGCCCAGCTCGCCCACGTACCCGCCGGTGCCGCGCAAGGGCATGCCGTTGGAGATGACGCCGCCGCCGACACCGACGTCGGCGGAGATGTAGACCATGTCCGAGGCGCCGCGGGCCGCGCCGCGGACGTGTTCGGCGAGGGCGCCCAGCTCGGCGTCGTTGCCGACCTGGACGGGCAGGCCCATGACGGCGCTGAGGCGTTCGCCGAGTGCGACGTTGGTCCAGTGGAGGTTGGGGGCCTCGTGGACCCAGCCGTCGGAGCGGCGGACGACACCGGAGACGGAGACGCCCACGGCGACGGGCTGGAGGTCCAGTTCGTCGGTCAGCAGCTTGGCCGAGTCGACGATGTGGGTGATGACCTCGCGGGGGTCGCGAGTGCGGGTGTGGAGGTTCCAGCTGTCCCGGCCGATGATCTCCCCGCCGAGCCCCACCATCGCCATGGCCACCTGCTCCACGCGGATGTCGATGGCCAGGACGACGGCGGCGTGCGGCTGCGGGAGGACCAGCAGCGAAGGTCTGCCGGCACCGCTGCGCTGTGCGGGGACCCGCTCGGCCACCACGCCGGTCTCGGCGAGACCGTCCACCAGGGCTTTGATCGTGCTGCGGTTGAGCCCGAGCTCAGCCGCGAGCGACGCCCTGGTGGACGGACCGTCGACGTGCAACCGGCGCAGCAGCGCCGTGCGGTTGTGCCTGCGGACCTCGTCGGGCCGGGCTCCCGCAGTCGGTGATGTCACAACTCCTACGAAGCGGCCGAACGACGACGCGACAGCGCATCCACGCTGGCGGCCAGGAGCAGCACGAGACCGGTGACGATGGAGACCACCGCGGCCTCCTGCTTGAGCAGGCCCAGACCGTTCGAGATGATCGCGATGACCGCGCCACCGATGACCGCGTCGCGCAGTCGGCCCTTGCCGCCGAACAGCGACGTACCACCGATGACCGCGGCACCGACCGCGAACAGCAGGGTGTTGCCGCCACCGGAGTCGGGCGCGACCGAGCCGACCTTCGAGGAGTACACGATGGCGCCGAGAGCGGCGACCGACGAGCAGATCACGAAGACGCTCATCCGGATCTTGGCCACGTTGATGCCTGCACGACGAGCGGCCTCGGCGTTGCCGCCGACCGCGTAGATGTGCCTGCCGTACTGGGTGCGGTCCAGGACGAACGTGCCGAGGGTGAGCAGCGCCAGGACGATCGGCACCACGTACGGCACCCCCAGGATGGTCACGGTCGGGTTGACCGCGCGGTTCTGGGTGAGCAGCAGGGTGGCGGCGGCACCGAGCACGACGACCGCGGCGACCTTGATCAGGACGAGCGGCGTGGGCTGGGCGACGAGGCCCTTGCGCAGCCGGGTGAAGTGCCTGCCGAGGACGACGGCGCCGTAGCCGCCTGCCGCGATCAGGAACAGGATCCAGCTGTTGACCGTGTTCAGGTTGCCGTTGGCGACGTCGAACAGGATCTTGTCGTTGCGGATGGGCAGGGTGCCGCCCTGGCCGATGTACTTCAGCACCACGCCGCCCCACGCCAGGAACAGCGCGAGGGTCACGACGAAGGACGGGATGCCGACCTTCGCGACGAGGTAGCCGGTCAGGCTGCCGATCGACGTGCCGATGCACAGCGCGAGCAGCATCTCGATCCACGCGTTCGGCGGCACGCCGAGCAGCAGGATCACCAGGCCGACGACGGGGAGGACGACGCCGGGCCAGATGCGCAGCAGCGCCGACAGGACCGCGGCGACCACCATGAACGCGCAGGTGATGTAGAAGACGCCGTCGCCGAAGGCGGACAGCATGTTGCCGCTCTTGACCAGGTGCAGCGCCATCACGGAGGCGGCGACGCCGGACGCGGTGCCCGCCGACAGGTCGATCTCGCCGAGCAGCAGCACGAAGACGAGGCCCATCGCGATGATCACGATGCCCGCGCCCTGCGCCAGCAGGTTCGCGATGTTGCCCAGGGTCAGGAAGGTCTCGGACTGCGCGCTGAAGAAGATCACCAGCACGAGCAGGCCGAGCAGCGCGGGCAGCGAACCGAAGTCGCCGCCGCGGACCTTGGCCCAGTACTCGCGCAGCGCCTCGCCAGCCGACTTGGACGTCGTGTCGATGCCGAAGTCGGAAATCGCCCCCGTCTCGGGGGCCTTCTCACCGGTGGAGGGTGTGTCAGTCATGCTCAGTTCCTCGGGCATCAGATGGTCGCGGTTTCCGGGCGGGCGATGCCCAGGTCGCCGGAGCGACCAGCGGTGATCAGCTCGACCACCTGTCCGTGGGTGACGTCCTTGGTCGGCAGCTGAGCCGCCATGCGCCCCAGGTACAGGCAGGCGATGCGGTCGGACACCTCGAAGACGTCGTTCATGTTGTGGCTGATCAGCACGACGCCGAGGCCCTGCTCGGCGAGCCTGCGGACCAGGTCGAGCACCTGGCGGGTCTGCGCGACGCCGAGTGCGGCGGTCGGCTCGTCGAGGAGCACGACCTTGCTGTCCCACAGCACGGACTTGGCGATCGCCACGGTCTGCCGCTGGCCGCCGGAGAGCGACGCGACGGACGTGCGGACGGACTTCACGGTGCGCACGGACAGCGAGGCGAGGGTCTTGCGGGCCGCCTGCTCCATGTCGGCCTCGTCGAGGAGCCCGTACTTGCCGCGCTCACGACCGAGGAACATGTTCTGGACGATGTCCAGGTTCTCGCACAGCGCGAGGTCCTGGTACACGACCTCGATGCCGTAGTCCGCCGCTTCGCGGGGACTGTGGATGGTCACCGGCTGGCCTTCGAAGAGCACTTCACCCGAGTCGATCGGGTGGATGCCGGCGATGGACTTGACCATCGTCGACTTGCCCGCGCCGTTGTCACCCACGAGCGCGGTGACCTCTCCGGCCCGCACGGTGAAGTCGATGTCGTGCAGCACGTGCACGGGCCCGAAGCTCTTGTTGATGCCGCGCAGCTCGAGAATCGGCTCGCTCACGGCTGTCCTCCAAAACCTGGTTCTTGCTTGCGGAAACCGCGGCGGGTGCCAGTCGGGGGCTGGCACCCACCGCGGCGGTTGCGGTGAAGCGGCTTGCTACTTGATGCCGAGCTCGGTGCAGGTGGCGGCCAGGTCGGCGACGCAGATCTCGGAGGCCTTGACGGCGCCCGCGTCGACCACGGTCTTGACCTTGTCCTTGGTGATCAGCTGGGCGTCGAGGAGCACCGACTTGACGTCGCGGTTCGCGGTGGTGTCCTTGGTGACGCCGGTGGCGATCTTGTCGGCACCCGCGGTGTCGCCCTTGGCGAGCAGACCGGCGAGCTTGGCGGTGGCCTCGGCCTCAGCCTTGATCGGCTTGAAGACGGTCATGTACTGGTCGCCGCGGAGCACGGCCTGCAGGCCGTCCGGGGTGGCGTCCTGGCCGGTGACCGGCACCTTGCCGTTGAGGCCGAACTTCTTCAGCACGGTGATGACCGCACCCGCGAGGCCGTCGTTCGCGGCGACGACGCCGTCGACCTTCTGGCCGTTGCCGGTCAGGATCTGCTCGAAGACCGTGGCGCCGATCTGGTTGTCCCACTTCTCGATCGGCTGGGACTGGACGAGCTTCAGGTCACCCGAGGCGTACAGCGGGGCGAGGACCTTCTTCTGGCCCTCGGCGAACAGCGTGGCGTTGTTGTCCGTCGGCGCACCCTCGATCTCGATGACCTGGGCACCCTTGTTGCTCGCCAGCGCGGTCTTCAGACCGGTGCCCTGGAGCTCGCCGACCTTCACGTTGTCGAAGGAGACGTAGTACTTCGACGTGCCACCGAGGTTCAGGCGGTCGTAGTCGATGACCGGAATGCCCTGGGCGTCGGCCTTGGCGGCCACCGCGGCACCGACCGAGGAGTCCGGCGAGGCGATGATCAGGACCTTCACGCCCGCGCTGATCATGCCGTCCGCCAGGGTGGTGAACTTCTGGTTGTCACCCTGGGCGTTCTGGATGTCCGCGTCCAGACCTTCGGCCTTGAGCGCCTCGGTGAGCAGGGGCTTGTCGAAGCCCTCCCAGCGGGCGGAGCTGGCGGTCTCGGGAAGGATCACACCGACCTTGACGCCACCGCCCGCGGACCCGGTGCTGCCGGCACTCGTGCTGCTGCCGCCGGTCGAACTGTTGGCACCACACGCCGTCATGGCCACGGCAAGGCCGGTACCTACGGCGATGAGGGCGAGGCTCTTGCTGCGCATCCGCCATCCCTTTCACTGCACTGCCCGAGGACCGGGCAGAAAATGTTGTGGCGCACAACGTATGCCCTGGGACCGGGTGACCGGAACCACACTGCATCGATAAAGAGGGCACGATGCTGCAACGGAGAGGTAACCGAGCCGACATGTGACTACTGCAAATGCATGTCCAAGTCACGTTCAGTCACATTAACCGGTTGCGTAGTGTGTCCGCCGTCTCAATTGGAACCGGGACGTGACGGCATCAACCGGACGTGTCGTCCGCGTTGCGGACGCGTGCGCCCGTCAAGCGAACAGATGGCCAACGGGCGTCGAACGGGCCGCCACGAACGGCCGAACGGGCGGCGGTTACCAGGACCGCAACGTGGCGATGCGCTCCTCGAGCTGCTCGATCGTCGCCATCGCGGTGGGCGGGCCGCCGCAGTGCTCGCGCAGGGCGTTGTGGATCTTGCCGTGCGGCTTCTTGGTGCGGTGGTGGTGCATCGCGACGAGCGAGTTGAGCTCCTTGCGCAACGCGGCCAGCTGCTCCTGCACGCCCTGCGGACGGGCGGCGCGCGGCGGCGCGGGCGGCGGCTCGGCGGCCTTGCGCTTGGCGACCTCGACGAGCTGGTGCTCCTGGCGCTGCCGCAGCAGCGCGCGCACCTGGTCGGGTTCGAGCAGGCCGGGCAGCCCCAGGTACTCCTGCTCGTCGTCGCTGCCCGCGAACGCGGCCGTGCCGAAGGAGGACCCGTCGTAGATCACCTGGTCCAGCTCGGCCGAGGCGCCGAGCGAGGTGAACGACTTCTCGTCCTCGCCCTCCTCGTCCTTGGTGCGGTTCGCGTCGGCCAGGAGCTCGTCGTCCCAGCCGTCCTTCTCGCGGTGCGGCTTGCCGAGGATGTGGTCGCGCTGCTGCTCCAGCTCGGAGGCCAGCCCCAGCAGCACCGGGACGCTGGGCAGGAACACGCTCGCCGTCTCGCCCTTCGCGCGCTGGCGCACGAACCGGCCGATGGCCTGGGCGAAGAACAGCGGGGTGGACGAGCTGGTGGCGTACACGCCGACGGCGAGCCGCGGCACGTCGACGCCCTCGGACACCATCCGGACCGCGATCAGCCAGCGCTCGGTGGTCTGCGAGAACTCCGCGATCCGCCCGGACGCCTTGGGGTCGTCGGACAGCACGACCGTCGCGGTGTGGCCGGTGACCCGGTGCAGGACCTCGGCGTACGCCTTCGCGGTCGTCTGGTCGGTCGCGATGATCATGGCTCCGGCGTCGGGCATGCCGCCGTTGCGGAGCTGGGTCAGCCGCATGTCGGCCGAGGTGATCACCGACTTGATCCAGTCGCCGCTCGGGTCCAGCGCCGTGCGCCACGCCCGCGCCGTCTGCTCCGTGGTCAGCGGCTCGCCGAGGCGGGCGGTGAACTCCTCGCCCGCGCTGGTCCGCCAGCTCGCCTCGCCGGAGTAGGCCAGGAAGATCACCGGCCGGACCACGCCGTCGCGCAGCGCGTCGGAGTAGCCGTAGGAGTGGTCGGGCTGGCTGCGCATCAGGCCGTCGCCGCCCGGCGCGTAGGAGATGAACGGGATCGGCGAGTCGTCGCTGCGGAACGGGGTCCCGGTCAGCGACAGCCTGCGCACGGCGGGCGTGAACGCCTCGCGGATCGCGTCGCCCCAGGACTTCGCGTCGCCGCCGTGGTGGACCTCGTCCAGCATCACCAGCGTCTTGCGGTTCTCGGTGCGGACGCGGTGCAGCGTCGGGTGCGCGGCGACCTGCGCGTACGTGACGGCGACACCGTGGTAGTCGCGGGAGGTGACCGCGTTGGTGTTGCGGAAGTTCGAGTCGATCGCGATGCCGACGGCCGCGGCCGCCTGCGCCCACTGGTGCTTGAGGTGCTCGGTCGGCGCGACGATGGTGATCGACTCGACGGTGCGGTCGGCCAGCAGCTCGGCGGCGACGCGCAGGCCGAACGTGGTCTTGCCCGCGCCGGGGGTCGCGACCGCGAGGAAGTCCTTCGGCTTCGCTGCCAGGTACTTCGTCAGCGCTCGCCGTTGCCAGGCCCGCAGCGGACGCTGGGCGACCGGGGACTCGACAACCTGCGTGTCGGGCTGTGCCACGAACTCATCGCTCCTTCAGCGCAGGTCAAAGGTGGGCTGTGACAGTCGAATGCCCTCAGGCCGGTGTGGTCCCGCGACAGCGCGGGAGCCCGGTGAGGGCGAAGTTCAGCCTACCCGTTCGCGGGCCGCAGGGCGGACACCGAGGCCGCCTCGGCCCGCCAGTGGCGCGGAACGGCCCGCCATGCACCATGCTTGACCTCGATGGGTCTGCCGACGGACGACAACAGGCGCGCCTCGCCCGCCACCGCGCAGGAGCCGGTGCGCCGCGGGTCGGGGCGCCTTGTCGCGCGCACGCTGAAGAAGGCTTGGCAGGGGAACCTGTTCTCCGAGGCGGCCGAGGCCGCGTTCTGGCAGACGCTGTCGTTCCCGCCGCTGCTGCTCGGACTGCTCGGCAGCATGGGCTACCTGGGCGACTGGCTCGGCCCGGAGGTGGTCAGCCAGGTCAAGGAGAAGATCATCGGCTTCTGCCGGACGATCTTCAGCCGGGACGTCGTGTCGGGGGTGATCGAACCGACGGTCGACCAGATCCTGACCACCGGCAAGGGCGAGATCGTCTCCATCGGCTTCGTGATCTCGCTGTGGGCCGGGTCGTCGGCGATGTCGTCGTTCGTCGACGCGATCACCGTGGCGCACGACCAGTACGGCGTGCGCAACGAGGTGTGGCAGCGGATCTTCGCCCTGCTGCTCTACATGGCCAGCCTGGTGCTGCTGATCATCGGTCTGCCGGTGCTCGCGCTCGGCCCCGACCTGCTGACCCAGTTCCTGCCCACGAGCTGGCAGAACACCGTGTCGTACTGGATCGGCGTCTTCTACTACCCCGGCCTCGCCGTGCTGCTGATCCTGGCGCTCGCCACGCTGTACAAGCTCTCGCTGCCGCGCAAGCTCCCGTGGCACCGCCTTGTCCCCGGCGCGGTGCTCGCGATGGCCGTCTTCCTGCTCTCCAGCATCGGGCTGCGGCTGTACATCCAGTGGATCACCACCACCGGCTACACCTACGGTGCCCTCGCGACCCCCATCGCGTTCCTGCTGTTCGCCTACTTCATCGGCCTGGCGATCACCATCGGCGCGTACTTCAACAGCGCCATCCAGGACATGTGGCCCGCGCGGATGACGCGGAGGCAGCGCAGGAGGTGGCGGAGGCTGGAGATGGAGAGGACGGCGGAGCGGATCCGGGCGGACGAGCGGTCCACCACCGAGCTGTCGCCGGAGCCCGCGCAGGAACCGGAGCCCGCGCCCGAACCGGAGCCCGGTAGCGCCCCCTCCCCCGCCGACACGACCCCGACGACCCGGCTGCCCGTGCCGCGGTCGCAGGGCTGAGCCCGCGGGCCTACTCGAACCGGCTGGGGTCGCCCGCGCCGACGCGGACGATCTCGGCCTCGCCGTTGGAGTAGTCGATGACGGTGGTGGGGACGGTGCCGCACTCGCCGGAGTCGATGACCGCGTCGACGACGTTGTCCAGCCGTTCCTTGATGTCCCAGCCCAGCGTCAGCGGCTCCTCCTGGTCGGGCAGCAGCAGGGTGCTGGACAGGAGGGGCTCGCCGAGCTCGGCGAGCAGCGCCTGGACGACCTTGTGGTCGGGGATGCGGACGCCGACGGTCTTCTTCTTGGGGTGCATGAGGCGCTTGGGCACCTCCTTGGTGGCGGGCAGGATGAACGTGTAGCTGCCCGGCGTGGCGGCCTTGATGGCGCGGAACGCGGTGTTGTCGACGTAGACGAACTGGCTCAGCTGCGCGAAGTCCTGGCAGACCAGCGTGAAGTGGTGGCCGTCGCCGAGGTGGCGGATCTCGCGGATGCGGTCGATGCCGTCGCGGTTGCCCAGCTGGCAGCCGAGCGCGAAGCAGGAGTCGGTGGGGTAGACGACCAGGCCGTCGTTCCGGATGAGGTCGACGGCCTGGGCGATCGACCGCTTCTGGGGGTTGTCCGGATGCACATCGAAGTACCTGGCCATGCGGGGAGCTTAAGGTCGCGCGGTCGGGCGAACACTTCGAGGTCGATCGACGCCCCGATCGCGCGGGCTCCGGGGCGGGTGATCGCCCAGGTCGGACGAGGTCGGACAGTGGCCGTGCGGGCCGTGCCCACCGGTCAACGAGCAGCCGAAACGCACGACGACGGCCCCCGCGCGGCAGACCGAAAAGGGGCGGGCGCCCGTGCGCACGCCCCTGGGACATCGGTCCTAGTCGTCGCCGCCGGGCGGCAGGCCGTCGTAGATCTTCTTGCAGTCCGGGCACACCGGCGAGCCGGGCTTGGCCGACTTGGTGACCGGGAAGACCTCGCCGCACAGCGCCACCACGTGCGTGCCCATGACCGCGCTCTCCGCGATCTTGGCCTTGCGCACGTAGTGGAACATCTTCGGCGAGTCGTCACCGGTGGAGTCGGTGCCCTGGGACCGCTCGTCGGTCTCCGGCAGCGTCTGGGTCAAGGTGCTCACCGCACCATGATGCCCCACCGCTCGTTTTCGGCCTAGCCGGTCGGTCGGCAATGATTACCGCTCGTGACGACTACGAGGATCGCCGAAGAGGTCGCCGACGCGTTGGCGGAGAACCGGGCAGTGGTGGCGCTGGAGAGCACCATCCTGGCCCACGGACTGCCGCCGGGCCGCAACCGCGAGGTCGCCGGACGGCTGGAGGCGGTCGTCCGGGCGGCGGGCGCGGTGCCCGCGACGATCGCCGTGCTCGGCGGCGTGCCGGTGGTCGGGCTGACCTCCCACGAGCTGGACCGGGTCTGCGACCCGGCCAACAACCTGGTGAAACTGTCCCGGCGCGACCTCGGACCCGCCTACGCGCTCGGCCGCGACGGCGCCACGACGGTGGCCGGCACCGCGGCTCTCGCCGACGCAGCGGGCGTGCACGTGTTCGCCACCGGCGGGCTCGGTGGGGTGCACCGCCGAGTCCCGTCCGCGGGGGCGGGCATCCACCAGAGCGCCCACGACTCGTGGGACGTGTCGGCCGACCTCGACGTGCTGGCCACGACGCCGGTGCTGGTCGTCTGCTCGGGGGTGAAGTCGGTGCTCGACATCGGCGCCACCCTGGAGCTGCTGGAGACCCGCTCGGTCCCCGTCCTGGGCTACCGCGTCGACCGCTTCCCCGCGTTCTACCTGCGGGAGTCGGAGTTCGACGTGCCGTGGCGGGTGGACGACCCGAAGCACGTCGCGGCGGTCGTGGCGGCGCACCGCGACCGCGTTCCCGGCCGGTCCGGGGTGCTGCTGGCCAACCCGGTGCCGTTCGAGTTCGAGATGGACCGGGACCTGCACGACCGGCTGCTCGCCGACGGCCTGGAGCTGCTCAGGACGCGCGGCGTGCACGGCAAGGACGTGACGCCGGTCCTGCTGGAGCACTTCCACAGCGCCAGCGGCGGCGTGAGCCTGGACACCAACGAGGCGCTCGTCATGTCCAACGCGCGGCTGGCCGCCGAGGTCGCCGTGGAGCTGGCGCCGTGACCATCGTGGTGGTCGGCGACGCCGGGCTGGACGTGGTCGCCCGGCACCACGGCCCCATCCCGCACGGCGGCGACGTGCGGGCGAACGTGACCATCGAACCCGGCGGCGCGGGTGCCAACACGGCCGCGTGGCTGGCCGAGTGCGGCGCCCGGCCGGTGCTCGTCGCACGGGTCGGCGCGGACTCCGCGGGCCGCCAGGTGCACGCCGAGCTGACGTCGGCGGGCGTGCGGTGCGCGTTCGCCGTCGACCAGGAGGCCGCGACCTGCTGCGTCGTGTGCCTGGTCGACCCGCAGGGCCAGCGCAGCATGCTGGCCGACCGCGGCGCGAACGCCCGCTTCTCCCCGCAGGACCTCGATCCGGGGCTGCTGGCCGACGCGACGCACCTGCACCTGTCCGGCTACGTGCTGCTCGACGCCTCCTCGCGGCCCGCCGCGCTGGCGGCGCTGGCCGCGGCGCACGAGGCCGGGCTGACGACGTCGGTGGACCCGCAGGCGTCCGTGCTGCTGGACCTGGATCCCCAGGGGTTCCTGGACGACGTGCGCGGCGTGGACTTCCTGATGCCCAACACCGAGGAGCTGGTCTCGTTGACCGGCTCGGCCGATCCCGCCTCCGCCAAGGCGCTGCTGGACGTGGTCGGCGCGGTCGTGCTGACCTCCGGCGCCGACGGGGCGAGCTGGGTCGACCGGGACGAGGTCGTCTCGGTGCCCGCCGAGCTGGTGGAGTGCGTCGACTCGACGGGGGCGGGCGACGCGTTCGACGCCGGGTTCCTGGCCGCGTGGCAGCGGGGCGCGTCCAAGCGGGACGCGCTGCTCGGCGGGATCAGGGCGAGCGCGCGGGCGGTGTCCTCGGTGGGGCCTCAGCCGTCGATGACCCGGTGATCCTTGCCCGACGACTCGATCGCCTTCGCCTCGACCCGGTAGCGGTTGGCCTTCTCGGCCTTGCGCGGCGGGCGGTCGTTCGCGATCAGCACGGCCATCCACGGCAGCGGGATCGACAGCACCAGCAGCGCCACGGACAACCACCAGATGTCGATGAAGACCATCGCCAGGATGATGCACGGGATGCGCGCGCTCATCATGATCGCGTACTTCCGCTTCCTGGCCTTGTGCTGCTCGTCCAGGGAGAGCGCCGCCTCGGTGATCAGCACCGGGGTGTCGTCACGCTCGGATGTGCTCACGACACCACCTCCGCCTTCCGTTGTCGCACCGCTGTTCCCCATCCAACACCCGGTCGAGTGACTCCCGCACAACAGGGCCGCCGCGCTTAGGATCCGCACGTGGTGGCCCTTGACCGGCTGGTCGACGTGCTCGGCAGTCTCGGCACGCACCTGAGCTGCGCTCCGCGCGGCCGGGACGTCGAGCTGCGCGGTGTCGCGCTGCACGACGCCGCCGAGCAGACGCCCGCCGCTCCGGACGACGTCCTGCTCGGCCTGGGCATTCCGTCACCCGCCGCCGCCGTCCGGTTGGTGGCCTCGACCAGTGCCGCCGTCGTCGTCCTGCACGGGCGGCCGCCGTTGGACGAGAAGATCGCCGCCGCCGCCCGCCGGTCCGGCGCGGCCGTGCTGCTGGTCGAGCCGTCGGTGCCGTGGAGCCAGCTGGCGAACGTGGCGCAGACGCTCGTGCTCGGCGGCCAGCAGAAGGGGTCCGGCGACCTGTTCGCGGTCGCCGACGCCATCGCCGCCGTGGTCGGCGGCCCCGTGACCATCGAGGACCAGCAGTCCCGCGTGCTCGCCTACTCCTACCGCCAGCAGGACGTCGACCAGGTCCGCGTGCAGACCATCCTCGGCCGCAAGGTGCCCGACGAGGCCCGCCGCGCCCTCGACTCCTACGGCGTCTTCACCCACCTCGGCGCCACCGACGAGCCCATCTACGTGCCCAGGCTCACCGACCAGCTCGGCGGCAGGCTCGTCGCCGCCGTCCGCGCCGGCCGCGAGCTCCTCGGCTCCGTCTGGGTCGAGGTCGACGCCCCCGTCGACCCCACCCGCGCCGCCGCACTCGTCGACGGCGCCAGGACCGCCGCCCTGCACCTGCTGCGCGCCCGCGCCAGCGCCGACCTCGAACGCCAGGCCGAAGCCGACCTGGTCATCGCCCTCCTCGACTCCCCCTCAGCCGCCCCCGCCGCCCTCACCCGCCTCGGCCTACCGCCGACGGACCTGCGCGTCATCGCCGTGCAGGCCCACGTCGGCGACGCCGACCACGGCGCCGCCCTGCTCGCGTTCGAACGCGCCACCGCCGGCTTCGGCTGGTCCCGCCCCGGCCGCAGCGCCCTGTTCGGCAACGTCCTCTACACCGTCATCCCCTGCGGCGACGACCCCACCGCCGCCCTCGACTGGGTCCACGCCCTCTCCCGCGAACTCCCCACCGAAGCCACCATGCTCACCGGCATCGGCGGCCCCGCCGACGCCATCCAGGTCTCCGCCTCCCGCCACGAAGCCGACGAATGCCTAACCCTCTCCACCGGCACCCCCCTCGTCTACGACCACTCCTGGGCCCGCGTCCTGCTCCACCGCCTGTCCGCAGCAGCGGACAGCGGCCGCCTCCCGACACGCGGCCCCGTGGCGGATCTGCTTCGGCACGACAAGGAACACGGAACCCACTACGCGATCACCCTGCGAGCCTGGTTGGCCGCTCAAGGGGACACGCGGGCAGCCTCGCGAACGCTTGCGGTGCACCCGAACACGCTGCGGTACCGCATGCAACGAATGGCCGAGGTGACGGCACTACCGCTGGACGACCCAGAACAACGACTCGCAATGGCCATCGCCCTGTCGGTACAGGCCCGCAGAGTCACCTGAAACACGCCTGGCCGAGGGTCCCCCGATTGTGAAGACCCCCCGATTCACAAGGTACTCAGGGGGTACGACATTTTCGTGGCCGCCGTAATGGACAGTCTGTCCAGCAAGCCCGAATGCCTGTTCCGACGCAAAGCGACGACGCCTGTCCCGCGCACCCCGATGGGCGCAGCCCGCCACCCCGCACCCGGCGCGGAGCGCCCCACAGCTTTGTCCGACGCGCAGCGAGGATCCCCACGTCGGGCGAAGCCCGCCAACGCGCATCCGGCGCGGAGCGCCTGGGGCCTTGTCGGCGCCAGCCGATGCCTCGTCCAACGGCGAAGCCGAGGATGCCTTGTCGGGCGCAGCCCGATGCCCTGTCGAGCGCAGCTCGATGCTGGCGAAGCCAGATCCCCTCCCGCCCCCGATACACAGCGCCCTCCTGCCCCACCCCCGTTTGTCAAGACAGCTTTATCGTCTTGACAAACGGGGGTGGGGCATTGAGACAATCGCGCACCGGGGGCCGGGCTTCGCGCCCCGGAAACCCCAAAACGAGCCTCACCAGCCAATGCACAACCAAAACCCAAGGTCCCCCCACCGTGAGCACCCCCCGAAACCCAAGCTACTCACCGGGTCCGACATTCCCCATCCCCCGGATGAAACCATGACCAAGTGCTCCCCAACTTCACCCCCGACCTCACCTCCCGCCTCCGCGACTCCTTCCTCACCGCCGGCTACGACACCGACGGCGTCCTCTCCGCCCTGGGCCCCCAGGCCCAGTCCGCCCTCACCCGCGGCGAACCCGAACCCGCCCGCCGCGCCACCAAGGACGCGGGCCCCCTCGGCACCCTGATCCGCCTCTTCCTCCTCGGCGACCCCGAACCCGAACCCGACATCCGCACCGCTTTCAAGTCCCTCGACATCGACACCCTCCTCGCCACCGAGCTGCTCCGGAGGACCGACCAGGGTCTCCGCGCGGGTCTGGACGTCCGCCCGTACGCGGACACCTCCTGGTGGGTCATCGCCGACCTGGACGCCGAACAGCGCGGCGGCCCCGTTCCCGCCGATCACGTCCTGGGCATCGGCCAGGCTTCGATCAGCCTCGCCAGGGCCACCGCGCGACGCCCCGTGGGCACCCTCCTGGACCTCGGCACCGGCTGCGGCGTCCAGGCCCTCCACGCCTCCCGGCACGCCGGGCGGATCACCGCGACGGACCTCTCCGAGCGCGCCCTCGCGCTGGCCAAGGGCACCTTCCTGCTCAACGAGCTGGACGTGGAGGTGGCGCAGGGCGAGTGGTTCGCGCCGGTGCGGAACCGCCGGTTCGACCAGGTCGTCTGCAACCCGCCGTTCGTGGTCGGCCCGCCGCGGGTGGACTACACCTACCGCGACTCCGGGCTCGGTGGTGACGACGCGAGCGCGCTGGTGGTGCGGCAGATGCCGTCGTTCCTGAACGAGGGCGGCGTGGGGCAGCTGCTGGCGTCTTGGCTGCACCGCAAGGGCGAGGACTGGGCGGACCGGGTTTCCGGGTGGTTGCCGCGGGGTGGGGTGGACGCGTGGTTCGTGCAGCGGGACGTCGCGGACCCGGCGCTGTACGTGGGGACGTGGCTGCGGGACGCCGGGGTCGACCCGCGGTCGCCGGAGGGGCGCGAGAAGGCCGCGGTGTGGCTGGACT
Source organism: Umezawaea tangerina (assembly GCF_003002815.1). Classification (GTDB taxonomy): domain Bacteria; phylum Actinomycetota; class Actinomycetes; order Mycobacteriales; family Pseudonocardiaceae; genus Umezawaea; species Umezawaea tangerina. The sequence continues at coordinate 33,900 of NZ_PVTF01000024.1, forward strand.
GGTTCGCGCGCAACGACGTGGAGGGCGTCGGGTTCGGGTTCGTGACGGTGCGGCGCACCGGCGGGGAGCACGCGGAGGTGGTGTGCGAGGACCTGCGGCACGCCTACGTCGACCCGCTGGGCCCGGAGACGTCGGCGTGGCTGGACCGGGTGGACTGGCTGCGGGCGAACGGGTCGGCGGAGTCGTTGCTGGCGACCCGGTTCACGGTGCCGGAGTCCGTGCTCCTGGAGGAGGTGTCCTCACCGGACGAGGAGGGCTGGACGGCGGTCGTGCGCAGGCTGCACCGGCAGGACGGGCCGGGGTGGCAGCACGAGCTGGACGAGGTCGCGGCGGCGCTGCTGGCGGGCTGCCGGGGCGCGCTGCCGCTGGAGGACCTGGTGACGCTGCTGGCGTTCGCGCACGACCAGCCGCTGGACGGGCTGATCGCCAACGCCCTGCCGGTGGTCCGGGACCTGGTGCGGCACGGCATGTTGAGGCCCGCGTGAGGGCCGTTGTGGCACGAGTCACACAGGCCAGCGTGGTGGTGGACGATCTGGTCGTCGGCGCCATCGACGAGCCCGGCCTGTTGGTGCTGCTCGGGGTGCACGTGGACGACAACGAGGCGCTGGTTCCGGTCATGGCGCGCAAGCTCCACGAGCTCCGCGTGCTGCGGGACGAGGAGTCCTGCGCCACGACCGGCGCACCGCTGCTGGTTGTGAGCCAGTTCACCTTGTACGGGGAGACGCGGAAGGGGCGGCGTCCGTCGTGGACGGCCGCCGCCCGGCCGGAGAAGGCGGAGCCCTTGATCGAGGGAGTGGTGCGGGAACTGCGGCAGAAGGGCGCGCGAGTCGAAACAGGACGGTTCGGCGCGATGATGTCGGTGCACAGCGTGAACGACGGTCCGTTCACGGTGATGGTGGATCTCTAAGTCGAGCTCTCAGGAAATCCTCAGCATTGCGGGCGCAACGCGTGTGATGGCGACGACGTCTTCAGTTCAGGGAGTCGGGAACGAATTGGCATTCCGACGCGTTTCCCAAGTGTCCAGCCGGCAAGCGATGGGTACCCAGCGGGCCCCGACGCCGAAAGGCTCACTGCGCAGTGCAGCGCAGGTGTGTGACGCACCCGCACGCCAGCCCGCGACAAAGGGGGAGGGAGTTCCATGACCGTCCCGAGGGTCTTCGACCGAGAGGTCGACACCACAACCACCAGCACGCTCACCGCCGCCGAGTTGGACCTCGACGCACAGGGCCCGGCCGCCGATCTCGTTCGAGTCTACCTGAACGGAATCGGCAAGACCGCCCTGCTCACAGCGGCCGAAGAGGTCGAGCTCGCCAAGCGGATCGAAGCCGGGGTCTTCGCTCAGCACATGGCCGAGACCGCCAAGCGCCTGTCCCCCACGCGCCGCGAGGAACTGCGCGCGTTGGTGCGGGACGGCCACGTGGCAAAGAACCACCTGCTCGAAGCGAATCTCCGTCTCGTCGTTTCGCTCGCCAAGCGATACACGGGTCGCGGAATGCCGCTGCTCGATCTGATCCAGGAAGGCAACCTGGGCTTGATCCGCGCGGTGGAGAAGTTCGACTACACCAAGGGCTTCAAGTTTTCGACCTACGCGACGTGGTGGATCCGCCAAGCGATCACCCGCGGAATGGCGGATCAAGGCCGCACCATCCGCCTTCCCGTCCACCTGGTGGAACAGGTGAACAAGTTGGCGCGGATCAAGCGCGATCTGCACCAGCAGCTCGGTCGGGAAGCGACGACGGAGGAGTTGGCGAAGGAATCGGGCATCAGCCCGGAGAAGGTCTCCGACCTCCTCGACCACGCCCGCGACCCGGTGAGCCTCGACATGCCGGTCGGCGCCGAGGAGGACGCCCCGCTGGGCGACTTCATCGAGGACTCCGACGCGACGGACGCCGAGAGCGCGGTCATCTCCGGCCTGCTCCAGGACGACCTGCGGCGGGTGCTCTCGACGCTGGACCCGCGCGAGCAGGCGGTCATCCGGCTCCGCTACGGCCTGGAGGACGGGCAGCCGCGGACGCTGGACCAGATCGGCAAGCGGTTCGGGCTGTCCCGCGAGCGGGTCAGGCAGATCGAGCGCGAGGTCATGTCGAAGCTCCGCCAGGGCGAGCGCGCGGAGAAGCTGCGCGCGTACGCGAGCTGAGTCACCCGATTGGCCGCGTTGACTTGTGATCCGAGTCACGGCACGGTCTTGCTCTACACAGACCTTGCGGCAACCCCCACCCCATCTCGTGGGGGCGAGTCGCATGCCAAGGAAGGTCGGGGCGGTCGGGGGCCGGCCCGGCCTTCCGCTATTCCCCGACCCGGATCTCAGGTCAGGTCGGCGGCCAGCCGCTCCCGGTAGAAGCGCACCGCCTTCTCGTGGTCCTCGCCGACGAACCCGCGGGGCGCGCACTCCACGATCATGATCAGGTAGAGGTACACCCGGTAGAGCCGGACGCGCTGCCGCGCGGACTCCGTCAGGTCCACGGCCCCGTAGCCGAGCAGGAAGTCCGGTTCGTCCTCGATGTCGCCGAACAGGGCGAGCGAGACGAAGTCGGCCAGCGGGTCGCCCCAGAACGCCCGCTCGGGGTCGATGATCCCGACCACCGCCGGGGCGGCCGGGTCGACGAAGATGTTGCCCGGCCAGAGGTCGAAGTGGACGAGGACCGGTGTGGTCACCTCGTCGAGAACGGCTGAGCGGGCCTGGAACCAGTCGGAGAGGCCCTCCGGGAGCCCGACACCGAACACGTCCGCGTCGGCCAGCACGGAGGCCACCATGGCCAGGAAGGCCCCTCGCCAGGTGTCACCGCCCGGTCCCTCCGGGTAGCCGAACGAGTCCCCTTCGATCCGGTGCAGCCGGGCCACGATCCCGCCCAGCTCACGCCTCAGCGAGGCGCGCGCCCCCGGCGCCAGCTCCTGGTCCAGCGACGCCCAGGACCCGCCGTCCAGGCAGCTCATCACCAGCAGGCCGTCCTCGGCGTGCAGCACCTCCGGCACCGGCACGCCGTGCGCGGCCATCAGCCGGAACGCCATCACCTCGGTGCGCATGATGTCCCGCTCGTAGGTCATCAGCGGTGTCCCCGGCGGCGGCGCGACCTTGAGCACCACCACCCGCCCGTCGTCGGTGGTGAGCCGGTAGGCCGCGTTGAACATGCCGTCGGTCAGCTCGACGTGCTCCGCCAGCCCCGCCCCCGTCGCCCGGCGGGTGATCGACGACAGCTCGGACCCGGTCAGCTTCCGCTTGGTGTCGCTGTGCACGACGCGAATCACATCACGACGGCTCGGTCGCCCGATGGCGATCGGATACGGTCGGCGGATTCCGAAGCGCGCAAGGGAGCCCGCGACGTGTCCACCACCACGACCCCCTTCCACTACTCAGACGTCCTCCCCTTGGCGAAGGACACCACCACCGAGTACCGGCTCGTCACGGCCGACGGCGTCAAGGTCGTCGAGGCCGCGGGCCGCACGTTCCTGGAGATCGCGCCCGAGACGCTGACGCTGCTGGCGAAGGCGGCCATCCGCGACATCCAGCACCTGCTGCGCCCCTCGCACCTGGCGCAGCTGCGCGCGATCGTGGACGACCCCGAGGCCAGCGGCAACGACCGGTTCGTGGCCATGGACCTGCTGCGCAACGCGAACATCGCCGCGGGCGGCGTGCTGCCCATGTGCCAGGACACCGGCACCGCGATCATCATGGGCAAGCGCACCGAGACCGTGCTCACCGGCGGCACCGACGAGGAAGCCCTGTCGCGCGGCATCTTCGAGGCCTACCAGGAGCTGAACCTGCGCTACTCGCAGATGGCGCCGACGACGTTCTGGGACGAGAAGAACACCGGCACCAACCTGCCCGCGCAGATCGACCTGTTCACCGCGCCCGGCACGGAGCCGAAGTACGAGTTCCTGTTCATGGCCAAGGGCGGCGGCAGCGCGAACAAGACGTTCCTTTACCAGGAGACCAAGGCGCTGCTGAACCCCAAGCGGCTGGCCACGTTCCTGGACGAGAAGCTGCGCTCGCTCGGCACGGCGGCGTGCCCGCCCTACCACCTCGCGGTGGTCGTCGGCGGGCTGTCGGCCGAGCAGAACCTCAAGGTCGCCAAGCTCGCGTCGGCCCGCTACCTGGACGACCTGCCGACCGAGGGCTCCCCGCTGGGCCACGCGTTCCGCGACACCGACCTGGAGCAGCAGGTCCTGGAGCTGACCCGCAACTTCGGCATCGGCGCCCAGTTCGGCGGCAAGTACTTCTGCCACGACGTGCGCGTGGTCCGGCTCCCCCGGCACGGCGCGTCCTGCCCGGTCGGCATCGCCGTGTCGTGCTCGGCGGACCGCCAGGTCAAGGCGAAGATCACCGCGGACGGCGTGTTCCTGGAGCAGCTGGAGCGCGACCCGGCGCACTTCCTGCCCGACGTGCACGACGAGCACCTGTCCGACGAGGTCGTGAAGATCGACCTGACCCGGCCGATGGACGAGATCCGCGCGACCCTGTCCTCCCTGCCGGTGAAGACGCGGGTGTCGCTGACCGGCCCGCTGGTCGTGGCGCGCGACATCGCCCACGCGAAGATCAAGGAACGCCTGGACGCGGGCGAGGGCATGCCGCAGTACCTGAAGGACCACCCGGTCTACTACGCCGGTCCGGCCAAGACGCCCGAGGGGTACGCCTCCGGCTCGTTCGGCCCGACCACCGCGGGCCGGATGGACTCCTACGTCGAGGAGTTCCAGGCCGCGGGCGGGTCGCTGGTGATGCTGGCCAAGGGCAACCGGTCCAAGCAGGTCACCAACGCCTGCCAGACTCACGGCGGCTTCTACCTGGGCTCCATCGGCGGCCCGGCCGCGCGGCTGGCGCAGGACTGCATCCGCAAGGTCGACGTGCTGGAGTACGCCGAGCTGGGCATGGAAGCGGTGTGGAAGATCGAGGTGGAGGACTTCCCCGCGTTCGTCGTGGTCGACGACAAGGGCAACGACTTCTTCTCCGAGACGTCGGCCCCGCTGCTGCAGGTGTCGTTCCGCAGGTAGGCAGGCGGGGAGGGGACCCGGCGTCCCCTCCCCCACCCGTCACGCGGCGTCTTGGCGGGCTTCCAGGACGACCTTGCGGTCGCCCAGGGGCGCGGCGAGGGTGACGTTGAGCGGGACGTCGCGGATCTCCTGCGTGCACACACCGCCCGCACCGGGCGCGTAGTACGTGGTCACGAGGGTGATCTGCACCTGGTCGGCGGCCTGCGTGGTCACCTCGGCGGTGGCCGTCTTGCAGCCACCCGCCTGGCCGACCACCTGCAGCGTCCGGCCGTCGGAGGCCACGCTCACCTGCGTCTTGTACGTCTCCGGCAGCACCGTGCCGTCCACCTTCGACGGCGGCACCTCGGTCGACCCGCCCGGCAGCGGCGGCGCGCTCGACTGCGACGGCTGCGGCGGGACCTGGCTCTGGCCGGGCGGGCGGACGCCCGAGGACGGCAGGGTGGCCGTCCCACCGGGCAGACCGGACGCCGACGGCGACGACGAGGCCGTGGACGGCGACGACGAAGGCGTGCCGGACGATCCACCTGCCCCGAACGGGGCATCTCCACTACCGCAACCGGCTAGTGCGCACAGTCCCACGGCGAGGGCGACGAGCACCTTGGCGTTCCTCATATCGCAAGGACGGTACAGGCGCCGATGTGGTTGCAGGACCCCGCCGGACCGGACAAGACAGGACAGAAAGGCGCCCGACCAGCGGTGTCCGGCCGACGGGGCGTCGACCGGACACCGGGTCGGAGCCGGTTACTGCTGCTGGCGGGTGGCCAGCGCGACGGTCCGGTCGCCCAGGGGCGCGTCGAGCTTCGCGGTCAACGGCGGGAAGCGGATGTCCATGGTGCACATCTGCTGGGTCGACGGCATCGTCTCGACGAGGACCAGCCGGACCGTGGTCGGGGACTGCTCGGCGACCTCGGCGGTCACCTTGCTGCACCCGCCCTCCTGGCCGATCACGCCGATGACGGAGCCCTCGCTCTCGGTCCAGACCTGGCGCGGGTACTGCTCGGGCAGCGCGGCCGCGTCGATCTTCTCCGCGGGCACCGCGACACCGCCGTTGGGCGGCGGCTCACCGACCGCGACCCCCGGATCCGTCGAGGTCGTCGTGGGTGCGGGCGAGGACGAGATGCTGAGCTGCGGTTCGCCGGACCCGCTCCCGGCGTCGACCGATGACTGGGGGTTCGCACACGCGGCCACCAGCAGGAACAGAACGCCGGCGCCGACTGCGGTTCCTAGGCTTCTCATGTGAACAGGACGGAGCAACCCGGTTTTTGGGTTGCTCCGTCCTGTTCACGCCTTGGCCGTTCTTCTGTGAAACAGCCGGAGCAACCCCGTTCTCGGGTTGCTCCGTCCTGTTCACGCCTTGCCTGCTTTTCTGTGAAACAGCCGGAGCGACCCGCCCCCGACTACCGGTCGAGGTACTCCTTGATCCCCGCGACGGCGTGCTTCACCGCGTCCAGCCTGGGCCGGGAGGCCAGACCCGCGTGGTAGAGGTGGAACTCCTCGACGCCCTCGTCGGCGTAGTGCTTCCACTCGGTCAGCAGTGCCTCGCCGTCGACCGCCTTCGGCGGCAGCGCGAGGACGTAGCCCGCGATCCGGGCGTCCGGCCCGGCGACCTCGCGCAGCGCGCGGATGCCGGGGGTGCTCGCCTCCGCACCGCCCCAGCAGAACACGGTCAGCACGTCCACCTCCGCCCCCACGGCGGGCGCGACCGTGGCGAACGGGCCGGTGGCCCACTTGTCAGCGGTGGCGTGCAGGACGACCCGGATGCCCGGCGCCCGCTCGCGCACCAGCTCCACCAACGCCCCGCGCAGCTCCCGGACGATCCCGGTGCGCACCAGCGACACCTGCTTCGCCCGCTCCCCCAGCGCTTCCTCGACGCTCGGCGCGCCCGCGTCGACCCCGGCTCGCACGACGGCCCGCAGGTCGTCGACGTCGAGACCCGCGTCCTGGTAGCGGACGGCGCACGCGACGCAGAAGCACAGCGAGAGCAGCTTCTGCCGGACCGGGTCCCAGTCGGCGCCGTCGGTCTTCTCGTGGTGGCCGCCGTGGAAGAAGCCGAGCGGTCCGCACGCCTCCAGCACGATCCCGTCCGGGCGACCGAGGTCGAGGACCTCGGTCACGAGTGTGCGCGCGTACTCGACGACGTCGGGGTTCGCCGTGCACAGCGCGTACGGGTAGCGGTCGCCGAAAGCGTTGACAACGTTGACATCCGGGTGCAGGTCGCCGAGCCTGCTACTGTGCGTCAGGACCGTCCACGCGTACACCGGCAGCCCGACCGCGCGCAGCGCGTCCGCCGCGGCGCCGAAGGAGTTGTCACCGTCCACCCAGGACGGTTCGGCGGGCACGAGCCGCTTGCCGTGCCAGGCCTCGTCGCGGACCGGCAGGTAGAACGCCGCGTGCCGGGCGTCGACCATCCGGTGCTCCGGGTGCAGCGGGGTCGCGGCGCGCACGGTGTGGTATGACGCCGCGAGCGCGACCGCGTCCACGCCGAGGTCCGCATACCGTTGTGCCGCAAGGGGATCGCCGACGACGTCCCAGGGGTAGACGTGCGCGACGCTCTTCACCACCGGGGACGCAGCCTTTCGTAGGTGGGGTCGAACTTCTGCATGTAGCCGGTGTCGTCGCGCTGGACGATGCCGCACGTGCGGTAGTTCTCGGCCAGCCTGGCCAGCGCGTCGCGGTCCAGCTCGACGCCGAGCCCCGGCGTGGTGGGCACCGGCACGGCACCGTCCACGAAGGTCAGCGCGCCGGGCAGGACGACGTCGTCCTCCCGGTTCCACGGGTAGTGGGTGTCGCAGGCGTAGCTCAGGTTCGGGGTCGCGGCGGCGAGGTGCGTCATCGCGGCGAGGCTGATCCCGAGGTGGGAGTTGGAGTGCATCGACAGGCCGATGCCGAACGTCTCGCAGGTCGACGCGAGGTTGCGCGACCGGCTCAGCCCGCCCCAGTAGTGGTGGTCGGACAGGACGACCTGCACCGCGTCCACCGCGACCGACGGGGCGATGTGCTCGAACGCGACGACGTACATGTTGGTGGCCAACGGCATCGGGGCCTTGGCCGCGACCTCGGACAGGCCGGGGATGCCCTCGGTCGGGTCCTCCAGGTACTCCACGACGCCGTCGAGCGCCTCGGCGACGCGGATCGACGTCTCCACCGACCACGCGGCGTTCGGGTCCAGCCGCAGCGGGAGGGTCGGGAAGGCCTCGCGCAGCGCGTGGATGGCCGCGATCTCCTCGTCGGGCGGGAAGACACCGCCCTTGAGCTTGATCGAGCCGAACCCGTACTCGGCGATCAGCCGCTCGGCCTGCGCGACGATGCCCGCCGGGTCGACCGCCTCGCCCCACTGGTCGGGCTCGGCGCCGGGGTGCCCCGCCCATTTATAGAACAGGTAGGCGCTGTACGGGACGGCGTCGCGGACGGCGCCGCCGAGCAGGTCGGACACCGGGCGGCCGAGGGCCTTGCCGCGGATGTCCCAGGTCGCGACCTCGAACGGCGAGAACACCCGGTCCACGGTGCCCTCGACGGTGAGCTTGCCGGTCAGGCCGTGCCGGTCGTCGCCGGACTTGCCGCCCAGCACCTCCGCGACGCGCCGGTGCATCACGTTGAGCTGGTGCACGTCCAGGCCGACCAGCGCGGGCGCGACCCGGCTCAGCCGGTCGAGGTGGCCGATGTCGCCGTAGCTCTCGCCCAGCCCGCTGACGCCCTCGTCGGTGTGCACCTCGACGATCGACCGCAGCGCCCACGGCTCGTGGACGCCCGCGGAGTTCAGCAGCGGCGGGTCCCGGAAGGCGACGGGGGTGATGGTGATGTCGGTGATCCTCATGCCGCCAGCGCCCTTCCCACCGCGATGATCCGCTCCAGCTCCTCGACGTGCTCCGGTGTCGGGTCGACCAGCGGCGGCCGCACACCCCCGGCGTCCAGGCCGCCGAGCCGCACCGCGGCCTTGATCAGCGCCACGGCGTAGCCGGGCACCCGGTCGCGCAGCTCGACCAGCGGCACGAAGAACTCGCCGAGGTAGCGGCGCACCAGCGCGGTGTCGTCGTCCTGCACGGCCTGGTAGAAGCCGAGGGAGATCTCCGGCGCGAACGCGAACACCGCCGAGGAGTACAGGTCCACGCCGATGCCGCGGTAGGCGGGCACGGTCAGCTCGGCGGTCGGCAGGCCGTTGAAGAACTGGAACGGCTTGTCGACGCGGGCCCGCACGGCCAGCACGATCCGCTGGAGCTGGTCGATGTCGCCGAGGCCGTCCTTGAACCCGACGACGGTCGGCAGCGACGCGACCTCCACCGCGGTGTCGGGCGTGAACACGGCGTTGTTGCGCTGGTAGACGATCACCGGCAGGTCGGTGGCGGCGGCCACGTCGGTGACGTAGCGCACCAGGCCCTTCGGGGGGTTGGTCACCAGGTACGGCGGCATCAGCAGGAGCCCGTCGGCACCCGCGCGCGCCGCGGCCCTGGCGAAGTCCTTGGCGATGGGCAGCGGACCGCCCGCGCCCGCGAAGACCGGTACGCGACCCGCGGTCGCCTCGACCGCCACGGCGACCGCGCGTTCGAACTCCTCAAGGCCGAGCGCGTGGAACTCCCCCGTGCCGCAGGCGACGAAGACCGCGCCCGGCCCCGCCGAGACGCCGTGCTTGACGTGCTCGGCCAGCACGTCCTCGGCGATCGCACCCGTCGGGTCGAACGGCGTTACCGGAAAGAACAGCACCCCATCGAGTTGCATAGACCTTCATCCCTTGATCGCTCCGGTGGTGATCCCACGCAGGAAAGACTTCTGCAGCGACAGGTACACGAGCAGGCTCGGTACCAGCGCCAGCAATGCTCCGGCCAAGACGATCCCAGGTCCGACCTCCTGGTCGGACCTCAACGACAGCAGGGCGACGGTCAGGGTGTAGTCGGAGGGGTCGTCGGCGACGATCAGCGGGAGCAGGTACTGCTCCCAGACCATGGTGAACCCGAACACGGCCACCACGCCGAGAGCGGGCCTCACCAGCGGCAGGATGATCTGGGCGAAGATCCGGAGCTCGCCCGCCCCGTCGACCTTCGCGGCCTCCTCGAGCTCCACGGGGATCTCCTTCATGAACTCCGTCATGACGAAGATGGAGAAGCCCCAGGCACCCAGGGGCAGGATCACGCCGAGCAGGGTGCCCTTCAGGCTGACGTGCAGCAGCGGGAGGTCGCCGATCACCAGGGACAGGGGGATCGCGATGACCTCCTCGGGCAGCATCATCGTGGTGAGGATCAGCAGCAGCACGGCCGCCTGTCCCCGGAACTTCTTGCGCGCCAACGCGTACGCGGCGAACACGCTCACCGCGAGCTGGAGCAGCAGCGCCCCGCCCGCGATGATCAGCGAGTTCGCCAGGTAGCCCCAGACGCCCTTGTCGCCCGCCTCGGTGAAGTTGACCATCGAGGGCCGGTCGGGCAGCAGGGAGAGCCGCGTGGGGTCGGGGTTGTGGTCGAACGCGCCGGAGAACACGGTGACCAGCGGCCCCGCGAACAGCAGCACGGCACCCGCGCTGAGCAGGATCCTGATCCCCTTGCCCAGCCGGGCCCCGCGGCCGGTCGACCACCCGAGCGCGGTGTCGCACTCCTCCGCGATGCTCACCCGGCCTCCTTCCGCCGTCGGTGGACCTGGACCACGACCGTCAGCGCGAACGTGACCAGGAAGAGCAGCACCGAGCCCGCGGACGCGACGCCGATCTCGTCGCGCTCGAAGGCGACGGTGAACACCCGCGTCATCCACACGTCCGTCGAGCCCGCCGGTCCGCCGCCGGTGAGGACGTAGACCTCGGTGAACACCCGCAGGCCGCGGATCGACGCCAGCGTCAGCAGGATGGTGATCACCGGGCGCAGCGCGGGCAGCGTGATGTGCCGGACGCGCTGCGCCGTGGAGGCGCCGTCGATGGCGGACGCCTCGTACTGCCGGCGGTCGATCCCCGCGAGTCCCGCGAGGATCAGCACCATGTCGTAGGGGGCGCCCTTCCAGATCCCGACGAACACCACCGAGGCCAACGAGGTGTCGGGGCTGTCCAGGAACGTCCACGGGCCGAGGCCCACGAGGGAGAGGGCGCTGTTGACGAACCCCTCCGGCGCCGGGAAGAACAGCAGCCGCCAGATCTCGCCGATGACCGCGGTCGCCGCGACCACCGGCAGGAACACCGCGGACCGCACGAACCACAGCGACTTCGCGTGGCCCTCCAGGAGCAGCGCCAGCGCGAACCCGATCACCATCGAGCCCAGCGTCTGGCCGACGGCGAGCACGAGCGTGTGCCCGATCGCGGCGCGGAACCGCTCGTCGCCGAGGATGCGGGCGTAGTTGTCCAGCCCCACCCAGAGGTCACCGAGGAACGGCCGGACCCGGTAGAGGCTCAGCCGGACGCCCTCGGCCATCGGCAGGTACTTGAAGACGGCGAAGATCAGCAGTGCGGGCAGCAGGAACAGCCACGGCGTGAAGGTGGATCCCGTGAGGCGACGCCGGTGGCGCCGCCTCACGGGGTGGGAGCCGACGGCACCGCCGCCACTAGCCGCCGGTCCCACGTCTCTGGTGTCGTGAACGGTGTCGGACACCGTCACTTCGACATTCCCTGTGCCCGCAGCTCCTCCTCGAGGTTCCCGGCCAGCTTGCCGAGGTCGCCCTCGACGTCACCGCCGCAGGTCGCGAACAGGGAGTTCAGCGTCTCGGAGAACTGCTGCCGGAAGGGCTGGAAGTTCGGCACGCTCGGGAACGGCCGCGCGCTGTCGGCGTAGACCTTCGCGGTGGTCGTCCAGCGCGGGTCGTCGTAGACGGCGTCGACGTCGACCTTGCTGTTGACGGGGAGCCGGACCACGGGGGTCGGGTCGCCCTTCATGCCCGCCCGCTGCGCCTCGGCGCTGATCAGGTACTCGGCCAGCTGCTTCTGCGCGTCCGCCCTCGGCGAGCCCGCCATCAGGTAGATGTTCTCGCCCTCGCCCAGCACGGTGTCGCCCGCCGGGCCCTTCGGGGCCGCGATGACCTCGTACTTGTCCTTGCCGAGGTTCTTGTCGAACCTGCCGAACATGTAGGGGCCGGTCACGTAGATGCCGGTCTTGCCGGTCTCGAAGAACGCGTGCGCGTCGTTCGTGCCCGTGGTGAGGGCGCCGGGCTGGACGACCTTGGTGTCGCAGAACATCTTCCGCAGGTACTCGACGGACCTGACCGTCTCGGCGGAGTCCACGGCGACGGTGAACTTGTCGCCGTCCTGCTTGACGACGTCACCACCGCCCTGCCAGACGAAGCTCGACGCCCACCAGCCGAGGTAGCCGCGGTCGGTGGTGCCGGGCACCAGCATCCCGTAGGTGTCGGCCTGGCCGTTGCCGTCCGGGTCGTCCTTGGTGAACGCGGTCGCGAGGTCCGCGAGCTCGTCCCACGTCCTCGGGACCGGCTTGCCGAGCTTCTCGCGCCAGTCCTTGCGGACCAGCGTGACCATCGCCTGGGTGGAGAACGGGATCGCGTAGTACCTGCCGTCGGAGGCCTTGCCGTTGTCCCAGGCCCGTTCGCCGATGTCGGCGCCGCCCGCGACGGAGCCCTTGTCGACCTCGCCGACCAGGCCCTGGGAGGTGAAGACGCCCAGCGAGCCGGTGTCCGTGACGACCAGGTCGGGCAGGTCCTTCGACGCCGCGCGCTGCTGGATCTGCTTGTCGAAGTCCGCGAAGACCGGCTTGTAGTCCACCCGCACCCCGGTCTTCGCGCTGAAGTCGGCGAAGATCTTCCCGTAGACCTTCGCGGTGGCCTCCGTGCTCCGCGTCCAGACCTCGAACGCCGCGTTCGGGTCCTGTGCGACCCCGGCACTCCCGCCGCTCGTGGCAGCGGGCTTCGAGCCGCACCCCGCGAGGACGACCCCCACAGCGACCAGCGCGGCAGTCGCGGAGGCGTACCGGGAACGGGGCATCTCACTCTCCTCGTTGTTCACATCCATGAAACGGAGTCGTACTTGTGAACCTGATGCCGGACTGTAAGAATCAGCACAGCAACGTGTCAAGAGCGTGTTGCCGGAATGTTTCCCTGGAGGACCTGGTGACCGAGGCCGCTTCGCCCACCCGCCCCGGGGCGGTGAAATCCGCCGACCGGACCGTCGAGCTGCTGGAAGTCCTGTCGGCGTCCGACCGCAGGCTGACCCTCACCGAGCTGCACCGGGAGCTCAGCTACCCGAAGTCGAGCCTGTACATGCTGCTGCAGACGCTCGTGAACCGCGGCTGGGTGGAGGTCGAGCCGGACCGCGGCACCTACGGCATCGGCGTGCGGGCCCTGCTCGTCGGTACGTCCTACCTCGACCACGACCCGGTCGTGCGCGCCGCGATCCGGGTCATGGAGCAGGTCCGGCAGACCGTCAACGAGACCGTCCACCTCGCGCGGCTCGACGGCGCCGACGTGGTCTACCTCGCCAGCCGCGAGTCGGAGCACCACCTGCGGGTCGTCTCCAGGGTCGGTCGCAGGCTGCCCGCGCACTCCACGTCGCTGGGCAAGGCGGTGCTGTCCACCCGCACCCCGCAGGAGGTCGACGCGCTGCTGCCCGCCGAGCTCGTGCCGCTCACGCCGAACACCGTCGTCGAACGCGGGGCGCTGCACGCGCAGCTCGCGGGCTTCCGCAACACCGGCTACGCCCACGAGCGCGAGGAGAACACCCCCGGCCTCGGCTGCTTCGCCGTCGCGCTGCCCTACCGCAACCCCGTGCTCGACGCGATGAGCTGCTCGGTCCCGCTGGGCAGGCTCGACGACGAGCACGAGCGGCAGGTCATCGCCGCGCTGCTCGACGCCGCCCGCACGATCACCGAGCTGCTGCGCCAGTTCGGCCGCTGACCGTCCACACCGCACTCCGGAGGGGTCCCACCCGTGACCGCACGAATCCTGATCACCGGCGCCGCCGGTGGGCTGGGCACGCTCATGCGCCCCCGGCTCGCCGAGGGCGACCGGGTCCTGCGCCTGCTGGACATCGCCGAGATCCCGGCGGCGGACGGCGGCGAGAACGTCGAGGTGGTCCAGGCCTCGGTCACGGACATGGCCGCGATGGAGGAGGCGATGTCCGGGGTGGACGCGGTCATCCACCTCGGCGGGCTCAGCCTCGAGAGCTCGTGGGAGCGGACGCTCGAGGTCAACATCGACGGCACGCACACCGTGCTGGAGGCGGCGCGCAGGCAGGGCGTGACCCGCGTGCTGCTGGCCAGCTCCAACCACGCCGTCGGCTACGCGCCGAGGTCCGACGGCGAGGCGGGCGACTACCTGTTCCCCAGGCCCGACACGTACTACGGCGTCAGCAAGGTCGCGATGGAGGGGCTCGGCAGCCTCTACGCCGACCGCTACGGCATGGACGTGATCGCCATCCGGATCGGGTCGTGCTTCGAGAAGCCCCGTGACGCCCGGATGCTGTCCACCTGGTTGTCCCCCGACGACGCGGCCCGCCTGTTCGAGGCGTGCGTCGCCGCGCCCAGCCCCGGTTTCCGGGTCGTGTGGGGCGTCTCCGACAACACCCGGCGCTGGTTCTCCCTCGACGAGGCGTTCGCGCTGGGCTACGAGTCCAAGGACGACGCGGAGGTGTTCGCGTCCGAAGTGGGTACCCCCGACCCGGACTCCCTGGCGCAGAGGCACGTCGGCGGCGTGTGGTGCGGTCCGGAGTTCGACACCGCGGTGAAGGAGGCGGGCAAGTGATCGTGCAGGGCTACAACCCCCGGACCGGCGAGCCCATCGGCGAGCCCGTGACCGAGACCACCGACAGCGAGGTCGACGGAGTCGTGACCGCCGCGGCAGCCGCGTTCGAGGCGTGGTCCACTACGCCCGCCGCCGACCGCGCGGTGGTGCTGGAGGCCGTCGCCGACGCGCTGGACGCCGAGTCAGAGCTGCTGGTCGCCACCGCCGACGGCGAGACCGCGCTCGGCGTGCCCCGGCTGACCACCGAGCTGAAGCGCACCACCAACCAGCTCCGGCTGTTCGGCGAGGTGCTGCGCGAGGGCAGCTACGTCGAGGCGACCATCGACTCGCCGGACCCCGACACCGTCCCGCCCCGCCCGGACCTGCGCCGCGTGCTCCGTCCACTCGGGACGGTCGCCGTGTTCTCCGCCTCGAACTTCCCGTTCGCCTTCTCCGTCGCCGGCGGCGACACCGCCTCCGCGCTCGCGGCCGGGTGCGCCGTCGTCGTGAAGGCCCACTCCGCCCACCCCGGCACCTCCCGCGAGACCGCGCGCGTCGTCACGGCCGCGCTCGCCGCGGCCGGTGCCCCCGAAGGCCTGTTCGGCATCGTCCACGGCGTCCAGGCGGGTGTCGCGCTCGTCCGGCACCCGCGGGTGCGCGCCGTCGGCTTCACCGGCTCCACCGGCGGCGGCCGCGCCCTGTTCGACATCGCCCAAGGCCGCCCCGACCCCATCCCCTTCTACGGCGAGCTCGGCAGCGTGAACCCGGCGGTCGTGCTGCCGGACGCCGCCGCCGCGCGCCCCGAGGAGATCGCCACCGCGTTCGCGCAGTCGCTCACCATGGGCGTCGGCCAGTTCTGCACCAACCCCGGCCTGCTCTTCGCACCCGAGGCGCTGGTCGAACCGCTCGGCGCGGCGGTCGCGGCCAGCCACGGCGGCACCATGCTCAACGAGCGGATGTGCGACTCCTACCGGTCGGGCACCGACGCGCTGGCGGCGGGCGACCTGGTCACCGAGGTCTCCACCGGCGACCGGCCCGCCGACGGCTGGAGCGTGGCACCGCGGCTGTTCACCGTCCCGCTCGCGGTGTTCGCCGACAACGTCGAGAAGCTGACCGAGGAGCACTTCGGTCCCGCGGCCCTGGTCGTGACCTACGACGACCCGGCCGACCTGCTGGCCGTGCTGCCGAAGCTGCCGGGGACGCTCACCGGCACCGTGCACTCCGACCCGACCGAGCACCCGCTGGCCGGGCAGGTCGCCGAGGTGCTGCGCCGGGTGGCGGGACGGCTGGTGTTCAACGGCTGGCCGACCGGCGTCGCGGTCGCCTGGGGCATGCACCACGGCGGCCCGTGGCCGTCGACCACCAACCCGCTGCACACCTCGGTGGGCTCCACGTCCATCCGCCGCTGGATCGCCCCGGTCACCTACCAGTCCTGGCCCGACGGCCTGCTGCCCGCCGAGCTCAAGGACGGCAACCCGCTGGGCATCCCGCGCCGGGTCGACGGCGTGCTGGGCACGCACTAGCGACGACCGCCGGGGTCCCGTCGCGCGCACCGGGACCCCGGCACCCGTCCGCCCTGCTCACGACCCCGCCGCCTGCCTCGCCCGGTAGGCCCGCTGCTGGCACGCCCGTGAGCAGTACTCCTTCGGGCGCCCGGTGGCCGGTTTCTCCACCGGCTTCCCGCACGTGACGCAAGTACCCGGAGTTTCATCACGATCCGAGGTTTCACCACGGCCGCGGACCAGCATCTCGATGCCGTCGAGCACGCGCTGGAGCCCGAACTCGAAGTCGTCGACCATGCCCTCGTAGCCGCCGCCCATCCACACGCGCGCCAGCGTCGGGTACCGGTCCTCGGTCAGGTGCCCCCACAGCGACACCCGCGAGGTCCACCACTCCTCCAGGCTCACGCCGCTGGTCCGCTCGGCCTGCTGCGCCTCCGCGACCCGCCGGGCGGCGCCTTCCACGTACTGCGACACCAGGTTCGCCACGGCCATGATCTCCCGGCCGCTCAGCCCCGTCCCCACCAGCAGTTTCAGCCGGGCCTCGAAGTCGGCCATGTAGTGCGGGCCCGGCACGCTCCGGGTGGAGGCGACCTGCACCATCCACGGGTGCCGCTGGTAGAGCTCCCAGTCCTGCCGGGCCGAGTAGGCGAGCCCCGCGCGCCACCCCATGCGGTGGTCCGGCAGCACGACTTCGGCCACGACCGCGTCCTGCATGAGGTCCAGCAGCTCAGCCTTGCCGGGCACGTACCGGTAGAGCGACATGGTCGTGAACCCGAGCTTCTCCGCGACCCGCCGCATGGACAGGGCGGCGAGCCCCTCCTGGTCGGCGACCTCGACCGCGGCCGCGACCACGCCGTCCAGGGTCAGCGCGGGTTTCGGCCCCCGGCCGGGGTGCGTCTTCCCACCCCAGAGCAGTTCCACACTGCGTTCCGGATCACCCACTTCCGAGACCATCCCGGGCTCCCTCGCCTTGACATCGTGCCACACAACTGTATATATAGTACACAGGGTGTACGACATACACAGTTTAGGAGGTTGTCGTGAGCTCACCTGTTCTCTTCGCTGAAGGCCTCCGCAAGCGGTTCGGCGGGTACTACGCACTGGACGGATTCGACCTGTCGGTCCCAGCGGGAACGGTTTGCGGGCTGCTCGGCCCCAACGGCGCAGGGAAGACGACGGTGCTGCGAATCCTCTCCACCCTGATGCGCCCCGACGGCGGGCGCGCCACGGTCGCCGGGTACGACGTCACACGACAAGCAGCGGAGGTCCGCAACAACATCGGGATGATCGGGCAGCAGTCCACGGTCGACGACATCTTGACCGGTCGGGAGAACCTCGCCCTCTGGGGCAGGCTCTACCACCTGAGCGCGGCCAACGCGAAGCGCCGCGCGGACGAGCTCCTCGAGCAGTTCGGCCTCAACGCGGCGGCCAGCAAGCAGGTCAAGTACTACTCGGGCGGCATGCGCCGCAGGCTCGACCTCGCGTCGAGTTTCATCACGGCACCGCGGGTCATGTTCCTGGACGAGCCCACCGCGGGCCTCGACCCGCGCAACCGCATCGAGATGTGGTCGGCGGTGCGCGCGCTGGCCCAGGCGGGCACCACCGTGCTGCTCACCACCCAGCTCCTCGACGAGGCGGACCAGCTGGCGGACCAGATCGTGCTGATGGACGGCGGTCGTGAGATCGCCAGCGGCACGCCCGACGAGCTCAAGGCGCGCACCGGCGGCGACTGGATCGACGTCACCGTCCGGAACATCGCCCAGCTGCCGGCGGCGGCGGGCGTGATGGCGCGCGCCGCGGGCGGCAAGCTCCAGACGGCCGCCGGGGAACACCGGATCAGCGCGGCCGTGGCCGACCGGGCGCACGCGCTGACCGACGTCACGCGGGCCCTGCACGACGCGGGGATCGACGCGGAGGACGTCACGCTGCGCAGGGCGACCCTCGACGAGGTGTTCCTCCTGCTCACCGGGAAGGACGCGGAAGAGGTGGAAGCGGTATGACACTCACCCTGCCCCCCAGGACCCCCATGGCGTCGCGCAGCCTGGTGCAGCGCTTCCGGTGGGTGGTCAGCGACACGTGGAACGTCGCCTCGCGCGACCTCATCCACTGGGTCCGGCAACCGGTCCGGATCTTCAGCAGCGTGATGTACCCGGTGGTCTCGATCCTGATCTTCGGGTACGTGTTCGGCAACGCGGTGATGGTCGCCAGCGGCGGCTGGAACTACCGGGAGTTCCTGATGCCCGGCCTGTTCGGCCAGAGCGTGGTGCTCGGCGTCGGCGTCACGCTGGTCGCGATAGCCGAGGACACCCACCGGGGCGTCAACAGCAGGTTCCGCTCGATGCCCATGTCGAGCACCGGCTTCCTGGCGGGCCGCAGCGCCGCGGACCTGCTGAACTCCACGCTCGACATCGCGGTGCTGATGGTGTGCGGCCTCGCGGTCGGCTGGGAGTGGCGGCTGGGCTTCGGCAACGTGCTGGCGGCCTTCGGGCTGCTCCTGCTGCTGAGGTTCGCGATGATCTGGCTGGGGATCTTCCTCGGCCTGGTCATCAAGCCGGAGAACACCTCCGTGGTGTGGACGATCCTGCTGCCGCTGACCATGTTCTCCGACACCTTCGTGTCGCCGCAGACGATGCCGCACTGGATGGGCGTCATCTCGGAGTGGAACCCGCTGTCGGCCACGGTGGGCGCGATCCGCGGCCTGTTCGGCAACCCCGGCTGGGGTGGCGACTCGTGGGTCGCGCAGCACTCGCTGCTGATGGCGGTCGTGTGGCCGCTCGCGATCACCGCGGTGTTCTGGCCGCTGGCCGTGCGCCGCTACCGCAGCCTGAGCTGACCGTCCGGACGGCGGGTCGGGGACTCCCCCACCCGCCGTCCGGACCACCGACCACGGCGCGGCACACGGCGGTGTCGACGCGATCCGCGACACCGCCGGCGAAGCGCGCCGCGTCGCCGCCGGACCGGTCCCCCCGGTCCGGCGGCGTTCTGGTGTTCCGATATCACCTGGTCAGGGGGGCGCGAGCGCAATTCGGACGAAATTGTCGGTGCGCACCCGCATCATGTGCGGATGGCAGACGCAATCCTGGCCGAAGGCCTGGTCAAACGCTACGGGGCCGTCGTCGCGCTCGACGGTCTCGACCTCGCGGTGCCCGAGGGCACCATCATGGGCCTGCTCGGCCCCAACGGCGCGGGCAAGACGACGGCCGTGCGGGTGCTCACCACGCTGCTGGAGTTCGACGGCGGCAACGCGTCGGTCGCGGGCCTCGACGTGGTGAAGGGCGCGCGGGAGCTGCGCCGCAAGATCGGCCTGTCCGGCCAGTACGCGGCCGTCGACGAGAACCTGACCGGCTTCGAGAACCTCGACATGGTGGGCAGGCTCTACCACCTCGGCAAGCAGCCCAGCCGGGACAGGGCGCGCGAGCTGCTGGAGCGCTTCGACCTCGTCGAGGCGGCCGACCGGCCCGTGAAGGGCTACTCCGGTGGCATGCGCAGGCGCCTGGACCTGGCCGCGGCGCTGGTGGCGAAACCGGTCGTGCTGTTCCTCGACGAGCCGACCACGGGCCTCGACCCGCGCAGCAGGCTCGGCATGTGGGACGTGATCGAGGAGCTGGTCGCAGGCGGCACCACCGTGCTGCTGACCACGCAGTACCTGGAGGAGGCCGACCGGCTGGCGGACAAGATCGCCGTCATCGACCACGGCAGGGTCATCGCCGAGGGCACCTCCGACCAGCTCAAGGCCCAGGTCGGCGGCGAACGGCTGGAGCTGACCGTCGCGTCGGCCCGCGACGTCGCCCTCACCAAGGCCGCCCTCGCCCCGCTCGCCATCGCCGACATCTCCGTCGACGAACGCGGCAACCACGTCATCGTGCCCGTCTCAGGCGGTGCCGACGTGCTCGTCGAAGCCGTCCGGCTCCTCGACGGCGAGGCCATCAAGGTGCTCGACGTCGGCCTGCGCAGACCGACGCTGGACGACGTGTTCCTGACGCTGACCGGCCGCGCGGCCGAGGAAGACCTGACCGACGGGGAGAGTGGCGCGTGAACGGGTTCGTCGAGGCGCTGGCGGACGGCGCGGTCGTCGCCAAGCGCAACCTCATCAAGGTCAAGCGGGTCCCCGACCTCATCGTCTTCTCGACCCTGTCCCCCATCATGTTCGTGCTGCTGTTCGCCTACGTGTTCGGCAGCGCGATCGAGATCCCCGGCATCAACTACCGCGAGTTCCTGATGGCGGGCATCTTCGCCCAGACCGTCCTGTTCGGCGCCACCATCACCGGCACAGGCCTGGCCGAGGACATGCAGAAGGGCATCATCGACCGGTTCCGGTCACTGCCGATCGCGCGGTCCGCGGTGCTGATCGGCCGGACCACCAGCGACCTGGTGAACAACGTCATCGTGATCGTGGTGATGTCGGTGACCGGGCTGATCGTGGGGTGGCGGATCCACTCGTCGTTCCTGGAGGCGCTGGCCGGGTTCGGGTTGCTGCTGCTGTTCGCCTACGCGGTGTCGTGGGGGATGGCGGTGGTCGGGCTCGCGGTGCGCAGCCCGGAAGTGGTGAACAACGCGAGCTTCATCGTGATCTTCCCGCTGACGTTCATCGCGAACACCTTCGTGGGGACCACGAACCTGCCTGGGCCGCTGAAGGCGTTCGCGGAGTGGAACCCGATCTCGGCGGTGACGCAGGCGGCCAGGGAGCTGTTCGGGAACACGAGTCCGCAGTTCCCGCCGCCGGACGTGTGGCCGTTGAAGCACTCGGTGGTGGCGTCGGTGGTGTGGAGCGTGGTGATCTTGGCGTTGTTCGTGCCGTTGGCGATTCGGCAGTATCGGAAGGCTGTGGCTCGGTAGGGGTGGGGGTTGAGGGGCAAGAGCGAAGCCCGGCCCCCGGTGCGCGATTGTCTCAATGCCCCACCCCTGTTTGTCAAGACGGTGAAGCTGTCTTGACAAACAGGGGTGGGGCAGGAGGGCGCTGTTTATCGGGGGCGGGAGGGGATCTGGCTTCGCCAGCATCAGGCTGCGCCTGACTCAGGCATCGGGCTCCGCCCGACGAGGCATCCACGGCTTCGCCGTTGGACGGGGCATCCGCGCTTCGCGGCGGACAGGGCATCCTTGCTGCGCGGCGGACAAGGCCCCAGGCGCTCCGCGCCGGATGCGCGCTGGCGGGCTGCGCCCAACGTGGCTGAGGTGGGGTGGGGTGGGGTGGGTGGTTGCTCCGCGTTGGGCGAGTGGCGGGTGTTCCGCGTCGGATGCTTGGTGGTGGTGTGGGGTTCGGGATTCCTTGCTGGGCTTTGGATAGAGGGTTCTGACTCCTTTCCTTCTGCTCTTGGTTGTTGTGGTGGTGTTCGCATGTGGACTTGGTGTCGCGGGTGGGGGTGGGTGCGGAAAGCGTTCGGGGTCAAGGGATCTTGGTTGGCGGGTGGCGACTGAACGTGTGCGGGTGGTTGCGTTCGGGGGTTGGGTGCGGCCTTTTGCAGTAGTGGTCTGCGCCGCTGGAAACACGATGTTTATCCCTGTGGCACAAGGGAACCCGTGCTTCGTCAACTCTTCCCCCCGACCGAAGGAGGCTGCGATGTCCACGGGCGCCATCATCGGCATCGTCGTCGTGCTGGTCGTACTTGCTGTGATCGCAGTCCTGTTGAACAAGTACCTCCAGAGGCGGCGGTTGCAGGAGAAGTTCGGCCCTGAGTACGACAGGGCGGTGGAGGGCAGTGGCGACCGCACGGCTGCGGAGCGCGAGCTGCTCGACCGCCAGAAGAAGCACGCCGAACTGGAAGTGAAGGAGCTGAGCCCGCAGGCGCGGGACAGCTACGCGCGGCACTGGACCCGCATCCAGGAGCAGTTCGTCGACGCCCCCGCCGGTGCGGTGGCCGAGGCAGATGTGCTCGTGACCGATCTGATGTCCGAGCGCGGCTACCCGACCGAGGGCTACGAGAAGCAGGCGGAGCTGTTGTCCGTCGAGCACTCGAACACGCTGGAGCACTACCGCTCCGCGCACGAGATCTCGCAGCGCGACGAGGCCGGGGACGCCACCACCGAAGACCTGCGCAACGCCATGGTGCACTACCGCACCCTGTTCCAGGACCTCCTCGGCACCACGACCACCGACGACCGGGCCCACAAGGCCTGATGAGAGGGAGCGAAACCATGACCGAGCGCCAAGACGTCCGGCCGCTCAGCACTGAGGACCTGCTGCCCGACGACCGGAACAGGACCGAGGGGCACGCCGACCTCACCGACAAGGGCGAGCACTACGACGACCGCCCGGCCGGGTCGGGGCAGTACGACGACGTGGCCGTGGACGCCGAGAAGTACGACAACGCCCAGTACGACGACCAGCCGGCGAGCCAGTACGACGAGCAGCCCGCGACGCACGACGACCCGACGGCCGCGCACCACGCGGTCGACCACGACACCAGGACCGACGCGGACACCGCGGCGGACGACTCCGTGGACGACCTGCACGACTCGGACGACGTCGTGGCAGACGAGGACACCGTGGTCGACGAGGACACGGTCGACGACGAGCCGGTGGCGGTCGAGGAGCCGGTGCAGGCGAAGCCCTCCACGAACGACGACGTCTCCATCGCCACGCTGTTCACCGGCGAGGAGGTCGACCGGTTCCGCACCGAGTGGCGCGGACTGCAAGCCGACTTCGTCGACAGCCCCCGTGACGCCGTGCAGCACGCCGACGAGCTCGTCGCGCAGGTGATGCAGAGCCTCGCCACCACGTTCGCCGACCACAAGCGGTCGCTCGAAGGCCAGTGGAGCGCGGGCGAGGAAGTCCAGACCGAGGAGCTGCGGGTGGCGCTGCGCCAGTACCGCGCCTTCTTCGACAAGCTGCTGAACGTCTGAACCACCGCACGCGGTGACCCGCGAACCCGTTGCGCACCCGGAACGACCACCGGCCGCGCAACGGGTTCCGCCGTGTCCGGGGTCAGCCGGGGAGCTCGCGGATCTCCATCTCCAGCACGTCGATCTCGTCGTGCACGGCCTCGTCGAGCAGGTCGTCCAGCAGGGCGGCGCAGTCGGCGTCCGCGCCCCCGAACGTGGGCACCCGCTCCCACCAGACGGCCGGGTTGTTCCAGAACGAGCCGGACCCCTGGTCGACACCGGCCAGGCAGCGGAGCTTGGGGTCGTCCTCCGGCAGCAGCCGGACGTACTCGATGAACCGCGCGAGCGCACCGGGGTGGCTCACCGGCACCACCCCGTAGCCGCGCAGGCAGTCCTCCAGCTCTGCGAGGAACTCCGCCTTGAACGTCACGGCACACCTCGATCCGTCCGCCGCGTCGCGGACGCCGCGCAGCTGCGTCGCACCACGGTACCCCGGTCGAGGCCGGCCGAAGTTCCTGCTAACGGGCGGTTGTCGGCAACGGCTCGGCAACGGTGCCGACGGGTGTCCTCAGTGGACGGACAGGTCACTTCTCCGCGGTCAGCCTGGCCACGAAGCTGAAGCGGTCACCCCGGAACAGGGACCGGACGCGCTCGATCGGCTCGCCGGCGGTGTCGTAGGAGACGCGGTGCAGCAGCAGCATCGGCAGGGCGGGGTTGTTGCCGACGAGCAGCGCCTCGCGCGGTGTCGCCAGCACCGTCTCGACCCGCTCCTCCGCCTCGTCGAACACGACACCGAAGCGGTCGGTCAGGCAGGAGTAGAGCGACGTCGTCGCGTCGAACACGTCCAGCAGGTCGGGGAACCGGGCGACCGACAGGTAGGTCGACTCCAGCCCCACCCGCTCCTCGTCGGCCAGCAGCACCCGCTCCAGGTGCACGACCGGCGCGCCGACGTCGAGCCTGAGGTCGCGCGACAGCACCTCGTCGGCGGGCAGCAGCTCGCAGGTGATCACGGTGCGCGCCGGGGCGACCCCCTGGCGGAGCATGCCCTCGGTGTAGCTGACCAGCGACAGGGGCTGGACGAGCTTGGGCGGGGCGACGAAGGTGCCACTGCCTTGGCGACGTTGCAACTTGCCCTCCAGGACGAGCTCGCCGACCGCCTGCCTCAGGGTCACCCTGGACACGGAGAAGCGTTCGGCGAGTTCTCGCTCGGACGGTAGCGCGGCACCCTCCCCGAGTGCGTCGACCAACCACAGGAGTTCTGTCTTGACGGCGTAGTAGCGGGGGATCCGGCCGTGATCGGGGATACCGGCCCGTACCGGGCCGTCGGCCCGGTACGAGGGGATGCGATGCGTAGCAGTCACGAGCAGTGAGCCTACGTCGCTCACAGTGCGCATACGAGTGAACCCCGAGTGTGGACCGTCTCAGGAAGCCACCGTCGGCGGGTCCGGGATCACATATCCTGACGGGCCGACGTTGCGTTCGATGATCTTCCGCCATTCACCGCTCGAGATCATCTTCCGGACGGCGTCGGCGATCTTGGCCTTGCCGGGGGCGTCACCTTTCCGCAGGCCGATGCCGTATTCCTCCTTGCTGAACGGATGGCCGACCACCCGCAGCAGTTCGGGGTTCTGAGCGGCGTAACCGGCGAGGATCACGTCATCGGTGGTCATCGCGTCGGCGTTGTCCGCCAGCACCGCCGTGACGCAGTCGCTGAACTTCGGGTACTCGACGAGTTTTACGTTTTTCGCGAACTCCGTCTTCACGAACTCCGCCGATGTCGTGCCCTGCACGGAGCACAACCTGAGATTGGGATCGTCATTGAGCGACTCGGGTCCGGTGATCCGACCATCGTCCATTCGGACCAGCAGGTCCTGACCCGCCAGGAAGTACGGACCGACGAAGTCGATGACCTCCTTCCGCTTCTCGGTGATCGAGTAGGTGGAGAGCACCAGATCGACCTGGCCGGAGGTCAGCAGCTTCTCCCGGTTGGCCGGTTGGGCCTCCGACCAGGTGATTCCCGTCTCATCCACGCCCAGTTCGCCCGCCACGTACCGCGCGACGTCGACGTCGATGCCCTTGAACGTCCCGTCCAGCCTCCGCACGCCCAGCCCCGGCTGGTCGAACGAGATGCCGATGTCGATCGTCCCCTTGCCCGCTTTGCCGACCAGACCGGACTCGTCACCGGAACCGCAGGCGCCGACGAGCAAAAATGCGGAACAGGCCGCGACCAGCCGCAACAACGATTTCGGCACTGTTCTTCCCCTCCGCGGGAGTCGTCGACGGACGCATCCGTCGAACACCCGTCCGATAATCGGACGGGTCATCGGTTATCGGTCCACGTGCTCGCCGGGAATCTAGGCGGCGAAAACGTTTCCGTCTAGGCCCGATCGCGAAAACGCCATCCTGACCGGTCAAGGATCCGATAAATGTCAACGCTGACGTCGCGAGCCGTAACCGCGATAAGAAAATCCGATTACCGTCCGATGCCGGTCGACCGCAATCGTCGGGGTCCGCCGTCGTTGCGCGACGGAGGTGGGCCGACAACAATGCGAGCACTACTCACAAAAGCGCCCGCGGCCGACGCCAGCACCGGTTCGAGCGCCAGCGACCTGACTTCGGGCAGGTCTTCGGCCAGTGCGGCCAACCGGAGCACCAGGTCCTCCAGCGCGGGCAGGTCGGCGGGCACGTCGCCCCGGTAGCCCGCCAGCAGCGGGGCTGCCTTGGGCGCGCGGACGAGCGCGGCGGCGTCGGTGTCGCTCACCGGGACCGACCGGTACGCCCGGTCCCCCAGCAGGTCGCTGACCAGCCCGGACAGCCCGAACGACAGCAGCGTGCCGAACGACGGGTCGTCCTGCAGGCCGAGGGTGCACGAGATGCCCTTGGGCGCCATCCGCTGCACGTACGCGCCGGGCCCGTCGGCCACCTCGGTGAGCGCCTCGTACGCCGCCCGGACCGCCTCCTCGCCGCCCAGGTCCAGCCGCACCCCGACCAGGTCGTAGCGGTGCCGCAGCCGGTCGTCGGTCGACTTCATCGCCACCGGGTAGCCCAGCTCCACGGCCGCGGCGACCGCGTCGTCCGCCGACGTCACCACCCGGAACGGCACCACGTCGATGCCGTAGCAGGCCAGCAGGCGGACCGACGTGTCGTCGTCCACCCGTTCCACGCCCTCCGCAAGCAGGGCTGTGACCAGGGCGGACGCCCTGTCGCTGTCGATGCCGGACGGCCGGGTGAACGTGCCCTGCGGCGCCGAGCGCCACCGCGCGTACCGCGTCGCGCGGGAGAGCGAGAGCACCGCGCGTTCCGGCGAGGGGTAGGACGGCACGGAGCCGCGGCCCGGCGCGCCGCCGGGACCGGCCACGGCCAGCTCGTCCGGCACGCCCTCGACCGCGAGGAACGTCGAGGCGATCGGCTTGGCCAGCCCGGACTCCTCCACGACCTCGCGCAGCGCGCGGGCGTACGCCGTGCCGGGCACCGCCAGCGGCGGCACGAAGACGACCACCAGCGCGTCGGTGTCGTCGCGCAGCAGCGCGTCGCGGACGGCCGCGGCGAACTCCTCCGGCCCGCCCTGCGCGCCGATGTCCACCGGGTCGCCCGCCAGCTCCAGCCCCTGTGCGAGGGCGGTGTCCGCCGCGAGCAGGCCGATCGCGGTCGAGTTGCCGACCACCGCGACCCGGTTGCCCCGCGGCAGCGGCTGGTGGGCCAGCAGCAGCGCGGTGTCGAACAGCTGGGCCAGCGACTCGACCCTGATCACGCCCGCCTGCTCGAACAGCGCCTGCACGCTCGCCTCGTCCATGGCGACCGAGTTCTCGGCCAGCGCGGGCGTCACGGCGTGCCTCCCGGACTTCACCGCGACGATCGGCTTGGTGCGGCCGAGCCGCCGGGCGAGGCGGGCGAACTTGCGCGGGTTGCCGAACGACTCCAGGTACAGCAGCACCAGGTCGGTGGCCGGGTCGGTCTCCCAGTACTGGAGCAGGTCGTTGCCGGACACGTCCGCGCGGTTGCCCGCCGAGACGAAGGTCGACAGGCCGAGGCCGCGTTCGGCGGCGTTGGCCAGGATCGCGGTGCCCAAGGCGCCGGACTGGCAGAAGAAGCCGGTGCGGCCGCGGGCGGGCAGCCGGGGCGCGAGGGTGGCGTTGAGCCGGACCCCCGGATCGGTGTTGAGCACGCCCAGGGCGTTCGGGCCGACCACCCGCATGCCGTGCGACCGGGCCTCGGCGGCGAGCCTGCGTTCCGCGCTGCGGCCGTCCGGGCCGGTCTCGCCGAACCCCGACGACACCACCAGCAGCGCCTTTACGCCCTTGGCCAGGCACGCGTCCATGACCTCGTCGACGCTCGCCGCGGGCACCGCGACCACGGCGAGGTCCACGTCGTCCGGGATGTCCAGCACGGACGGGTACGCCCGGACCCCGCGCACCGAGCGGTGCTCGGCGTTGACCGGGTAGACCGGGCCGGTGAAGTCGGCGGCGAGCAGGTTCGACAGCACCGCGTTGCCGATCTTCGTAGGGTCCGTGGAGGCCCCGATCACCGCGACCGACCTGGGGTGCAGCAGGTTGTGCACGCTGCGCGCCTCGGCGGCCTGCTCGCGGGAGCGCGCCACCTCGACGGACTGGTCGGTCGGGTCGATGGCGAACTCCAGGTGCAGCACGCCCTCCTCGAACTCGCGGCTGACCACGTACCCGGCGTCGCGGAAGACCCGCACCATCTGGCCGTTCTCGGCGAGCACCTCGGCGACGAACCGGCCGAGCCCGCGTTCACGGGCCGCCGCGGCCAGGTGCTCCAGCAGGATCGACCCCAGCCCGCGCCCCTGGTGGCCGTCCTGGACGACGAAGGCGATCTCGGCGGAGTCGCCACCGTCCAGCCGGTCGAACCGGCCGACGGCCACGATGTCGTCGCCCAGCGACGCCACCAGCGCGACGCGGTCGCGGTGGTCCACCGTGCTGAAGCGCTCCAGGTCCCGCTTGGGCATCCGCGGGTACGGGCCGAAGTAGCGGAAGTAGCGGGTGCGCTCGGACAGCCTGCCGTGGAAGGCCAGCAGCCGTTCGCCGTCGTCGGGCGTGATCGGCCGCAGGTGCACGGTGCCACCGTCGGACAGCACGACGTCGGCCTCCCAGTGCTCCGGGAAGTCGTACGGGTCGACCTCGGCCATGTCCGCCACCGGTTCCACTCTTCCTTGGGTTCGGGTACCCCCACAGTGACCGACCCGGACGGCGAGCGCTGGTCGGCGCTCAGTCCCGCGGGTCGTCGGGGTCCAGGCCGTGCAGCGGGTGGACCGCCCGCCGGGTGTTGCGGATCGCCCCGTCGACCGGGGTGTCGCCGTCGCCGCCCCACGGCGTGAAGGTGGTGTCGGCGGCGTCGGTCATCGACGACGGCAGCGGCCGGTTCGGGGCCAGCCGGGAGGCGTGCGACACCCAGCCCGGCGGCAGCGGGACGTTCGGCTCCACGTCGCGGTCCAGCACCGTGGCCAGCAGGTGCGTCCACGACCTCGGGACCACCCGCAGCAGCTCGTAGCCACCGCCGCCGAGCGCGAGCCACTTCCCGCCGGCGTGCGCCTCGGCGAGGTCGCGCAGCGCGCGGTAGATCGCCCGGTGGCCGTCCACCGACAGCGAGAGGTCGGCCAGCGGGTCCTCGCGGTGGCTGTCGACGCCGCACTGGGTGACCAGGATCTGCGGCCGGAACGCGCCGAGCAGGCCGGGCACCACGGCGTGGAAGGCGCGCAGCCAGTTCCCGTCGCGGGTGCCGGGCGGCAGCGGCAGGTTCACCGCCGTGCCCTCCGCGCCCTTCCCGC
This sequence comes from Umezawaea tangerina, assembly GCF_003002815.1. Lineage (GTDB taxonomy): Bacteria > Actinomycetota > Actinomycetes > Mycobacteriales > Pseudonocardiaceae > Umezawaea > Umezawaea tangerina. The sequence goes on from NZ_PVTF01000024.1 coordinate 62,622, forward strand.
CCAGCTCGGCGGGCCAGCCGGTGCCGGGCCACAGCGTCATCGGGTTCTGGTGCACCGAGATCGTCAGGACCCTCGGGTCGTCGTAGAACGCGTTCTGCACGCCGTCGCCGTGGTGCACGTCGACGTCGACGTAGGCGATCCGGTCGAACCCGTTGTCCAGCAGCCACGAGATCGCGACCGCGCAGTCGTTGTAGACGCAGAAGCCCGCGGCGTGGTCGCGCATCGCGTGGTGCAGGCCGCCCGCGATGCTGACCGCCCGGTCCGCCTCGCCGGACGCGATGCGCCGCGCCGCCTCCATCGTGCCCCCGACGATCAGCGCGGACGCCTCGTGCATCCGCTCGAACACCGGGTTGTCGCTGGTCCCGAGGCCATGACCGACGTCCCAGGCCGCGTGCGGGGCCGCCCGGACGGCGTTGAGGTAGGCCGCCTCGTGGACGCGTTCGATGTCGTCGTCGGTCGCCGCGTCGGGGGCGATCAGGGAGACGCCGTCGAGCACGCCGAGCTCCGTCGCGAGCCGGATCGTGAGATCCAGCCGGACGGGGTTCAGCGGGTGGTCCCCGCCCAGGTCGTACCCGAGGAAGGACTGGTCCCAGACGACTGCGGCTGCCTTGCCCATGGGTCGCAACCTAGCCCAGATCACAGGTTGGCAGCCCTGCGGACGGCGGGGGCGGCCCGCACCTAGAGTCCTCCCGAAGACGCCCGCCATCGAGGATGGAACCGCGTCCAACGGAACGAGGTCAGAGCCCCCATGCACATGCGACGAGTCCCCGCGCTGGCCGCCGCCCTGACCGTGGCCCTGACCCTCGGCCTCGGCGGCTGCGCGCAGAAGATCAACGGCACCGCGGTCATCGCCGCCGACGCGGGCCCGGTCGAGACCACCTCGACCACGAAGCCGTCGACCACCGGCAAGGCCCCGACCAGCGCGTCGAAGCCCACCGCCGCGTCGACCGGCTCCACCGGCACGACGGGCAAGCCCACCGGCAAGATCAAGATCACGACCAAGAAGAAGACCTCCGGCTACGAGAACTGCGACCTGCTCACACCCGCGGAGGTCGGCGCCGCCGTCGGCGCCAAGCCCTCCCCCACCAAGGGCTGCGTCCAGACCACCTCCGACCCGTTCGCCGTGGTCCTGATGATGGTCACCCTCGCCGAGTACGAGGGGCAGGCCAAGGAGATCGAGGTGGCGGGCAACACCGCCTACGAGATCAAGGACGGCGAGGACTGCTCCGTCATGGTCATGCTCACCGACGACCCCGACGAGATCACCCCTGCCTTCCTCGCCTCGGTCACCCCGGTCGACCAGATCGACACCTGCGGCATCGCCCTGAAACTCGCCACCGCAGGCTTCAACAAAATCCCCAACGCCTGACCCCACCCCGCCCGACACACCCCGCTCCGGTGGGGTGGGTCGGGCGGGGGGTGAGCCGAGGGGAGCGGTGGATGTGTCCGGGGGGGCCGAGGTCCGGGGGCAGGTGGGCATTCCGGAACGCGGCCGGCGAGCGCCGGACGCGGTCGCAGGGTGGCCAAGCACCCGCGCAAGAGCTGCGCCGACGAGCAGACCACCGGCGGCCGAGCACCCGCGTGCAATGTGGGCAGGCAAGGCGACCGCACCAGCGACCAGCGACGGCGCCCACCCGCGCGCGGCTACGCCGAGACGCACCACACCGGTGCCCTCCGGCGGCAGGACACCCGCATGCAGGCTGTGTGGAAGCGCGCCGCACCGGCCCCCGGACAACCGAACACCGCGTACAGGCCACACCGAGGCGCGGGGCGCCCGGCATCCGGCCAAGAACCCGCGTGCGGGGGGTGAGCCGAGCGGACCACGCCAGCCATGCACCGACGGCAGAACACTCGCCTGCGGCTACTCCGAACGCACCACACCGGCGCCCTCCAGCGACGGGACACCCGCGTGCGGGTGAGCTGGCGAGCAGACCAACAGCGACCTCTGACGGCGGGCCGTACGAGTACGGGCTGCGCCGAAGCACGGACCACACCGGCCCCGACAGCAGAACACCCGCATGGCGGGCTCCACCAACAAGCGGACCAGACCGGCACCTAACGGGGGGCGAGCACCAATGTGCGGACTACACCGAGGAGCGGTCCGCGCCGCCATCCCGGCGGCTGAGCACCCGTGTGCAGGGTGAGCCGGTGAGCGAACCACCGGTCCCACTACCACGGCAGGACATCCGTGCGAGGGCAGCGCCGAAGCGCAGACCACCCCGGCACCCTCCGACGGCAGGACATCCGCGTCAGAGCTGCGCCGACGGGCCAAACACACCACCCCCTCCGGCGGCAGGGCGCCGGAGGGGGTGGGTCAGCCCGCGTCGGGGCCGGTGGCGGTTGGGCGGGTGGGGTCGGTGGACCAGTTGGACCAGGAGCCCGCGTAGAGGGTGGCGGGGGTGGTTTTGTCGGTCAAGCCTGCGACTTCCAGGGCCAGGATGACGGAGGAGGCGGTGACGCCGGAGCCGCAGTAGGCGCCGATGGGTGTGTCGGCGGTGACGCCTAGGGACTGGAAGCGGGTGGCGAGAGCAGCCGCGGTGAGCCAGCGGCCGTCGGCGCCCACGTGTTCGGCGGACGGGGCGTTGAGGGCGCCGGGGATGTGGCCCGCCCTGGGGTCGACGGGTTCGGTCTCGCCGCGGTAGCGGGCGCCCGCCCTGGCGTCGAGCAGGACGCCGGTGCGGGCGAGGGTGGCGGCGCCGTCGGCGTCGACCACGGGCATGGCGCCGGGGCGGACCTCGATGTCGCCGGGCTTCGGGGCCGGGGTGGCGGCGGTGACCTCGCGGGCCTCGGAGGTCCATGCCGCGAAGCCGCCGTCGAGGACGGCGACCTCGTCGTGGCCCGCCCAGCGCAGCAGCCACCAGACGCGCGCCGCGACCGAGCCGTCACCACCGTCGTAGGCGACCACGGGGTGGCCCGCGCGGACGCCCGCGGCGCGCAGGACGCGCTCCAGTGCCACCGGTTCGGGGAGCGGGTGCCTGCCGCCCGGACCGGGTGGTGAGGAGAGTTCCTGGTCGAGGTCGACATATTCCGCACCGGGAATATGCGCGACCTCGTAGTCTTGACGTCCTGGTGGTCCACCGAGTCGCCAACGCACGTCCAGAACGACTGGTGGACGGTCACCGCTCAGTGCCGCGGCGAGCGCTTCGGTGCTGATCAAGGGATGCACGACACCATCCTGCACCGCCCGCGACCGACCTCGGCACCACACGTGGCCTGTAGTGACCTCGGGTGCGACTAGCATTGACGACATACGAAGGGGAGCGGGCGTGAACGACCTCATCGACACCACGGAGATGTACCTCCGGACCATCTACGAGCTCGAGGAAGAGGGCGTGGTGCCCCTGCGGGCTCGGATCGCCGAGCGCCTTGGGCAGAGCGGTCCGACCGTGAGCCAGACCGTCGGCCGCATGGAGCGCGACGGTCTCGTGATCGTGGCCGGGGACCGGCACCTCGAGCTGACCGACCAGGGCCGCAACCTGGCCATCGCGGTCATGCGCAAGCACCGGCTCGCGGAGCGCCTCCTCGTCGACATCATCGGGCTGGAGTGGGAGCACGTCCACAGCGAGGCCTGCCGCTGGGAGCACGTCATGAGCGAGGCGGTGGAGCGCAAGCTCGTCAAGCTGCTCAACAACCCGACGACCTCGCCCTACGGCAACCCGATCCCCGGCCTGGACAAGCTGGGCGACGGCAAGCCCGCGCCCGCCGCCGAGGCGGACCTGATCCGCATCGACGAGGTCGCCCGCCGCGGCGGCGGCAAGGTCGAGGTGCGCCGGATCGCCGAGCACATCCAGCTCGACCCCGACCTGATGGCCGAGCTGAAGGACGCGGGCGTCGTGCCCGGCGGGACCGTCGAGGTCGACCCGCTCGCGGGCGCCAAGGTGATCAAGGTCCGCGGCAACGGCAGCAGCGCCACGCTCGACCCGTCGGTCGCCCACGCCGTCATGGTGCAGGCGCGGTGACGACGGCGGACCGAGCCGCCGCAGCGTTCCAGCAGGTGTACGGCCGGGTGCCCGACGGCATCTGGTCGGCCCCCGGCCGGGTGAACCTGATCGGCGAGCACACCGACTACAACGACGGCTTCGTGCTGCCGTTCGCGCTGCCCTACCGGATCGCGGTGGCGGCGGCGCCTCGCGCGGACGGCGTCCTCGCCGTCGGCACCCTGGGCGTCGACGGCAACGTCCAGCACGCGGACCCGTTCCCGATCGCGGACCTGGAGCCCGGCCTCGTGTCCGGGTGGGCCGCGTACCCCTCGGGGGTGGCCTGGGTCCTGCGGTCGCAGGGCATCACCGGCGGGGCCGACCTGATGGTCGCGGGCGACGTGCCCGCGGGCGCGGGCCTGTCCTCGTCGCACGCGCTGGAGTGCGCGGTCGCCCTCGCGCTGCTCGGCCTCGCGGGCCTGTCCCCCGACGGCGACGAGGCCTCCTCGCCGACCCGCCAGGAGATCGCCCGGTGGGTGCAGCGCTCGGAGAACGACTTCGTCGGCGCCCCGACCGGGCTGCTCGACCAGACCGCGTCGCTGTGCTGCGTCGAGGCGCACGCGCTGTTCCTCGACGTGCGGTCCGGCAAGTCCGAGCAGGTCCACTTCGACGCGGCCGCGGCCGGGCTCGAGGTGCTGGTGGTCGACACCCGCGCCAGCCACTCGCACACCGACGGCGGCTACGGCGCGCGCCGGGCGGGCTGCGAGCGGGCCGCAGGGATCCTCGGCGTGCCCGCGCTGCGCGACGTCGAGGTCAGCGAGCTGACCGGGACGCTGGCCAGGCTGCCCGAGGACCTGCGGCCACTGGTGCGGCACGTGGTGACCGAGAACGACCGGGTCCTGCAGACCGTCGACCTGCTGCGCGCCGGCGGACTGGGCGACATCGGCCCGCTGCTGAGCGCCTCGCACGCCAGCCTGCGCGACGACTACCGGGTCTCGTGCCTGGAGCTCGACCTCGCCGTCGACGCCGCCATGGCCGCGGGCGCGCTGGGCGCGCGGATGGTCGGCGGCGGGTTCGGCGGCTCGGCCATCGCGCTGGTGCCGGTCGACCGGCACCCGGCCGTCGAGAAGTCGGTCCTCGCCGCGTTCGCCGAGCGCTCGCTGCCCAAACCGAGGCTGTTCACGGCCGTGCCCTCCGCGGGCGCGGGCCGGGACCGCTGACCTCACGACCGAACAGATCCACGAACGAAAGCGAGGACCACGGTGAAGCTGCTCGTGACGGGCGGTGCCGGGTACGTCGGCAGCGTGTGCGCGGCTCGACTGATCGAGTCCGGCCACGAGGTGGTCGTGCTCGACGACCTGTCCACCGGGCACGCGGACGCGGTCCCCTCCGGCGCCCGGTTCGTCGAGGGCGACATCAACGAGGTCATCGGCTCGGTGCTCGCCGAGGGCTTCGACGGCGTGCTGCACTTCGCGGCCAAGTCGCTGGTCGGCGAGTCGATGGTGGACCCGGCCAAGTACTGGCAGGGCAACGTCGTCACCTCGCTGCGCCTGCTGGACGCGATGCGCGAGCACGGCACCCCGCGGCTGGTGTTCTCCTCCACCGCCGCCACCTACGGCGAGCCGGAGGAGGTGCCGATCGCCGAGTCCGCGCCGACCCGCCCGACGAACACCTACGGCGCGACGAAGCTCGCGATCGACCACGCCATCACCTCCTACGCCGCCGCGCACGGCCTGGCCGCGGTCAGCCTGCGCTACTTCAACGTGGCGGGCGCGCACGGCCCGGTCGGCGAGCGGCACGCGGTCGAGACGCACCTCATCCCCCTGGTCCTCCAGGTCGCGCTCGGCCAGCGCGAGCAGATCCAGATCTACGGCGAGGACTGGCCCACCGAGGACGGCACCTGCGTGCGGGACTACATCCACGTCACCGACCTCGCGGACGCCCACCTGCTGTCGTTGGAGCACGCCGTCGCGGGCGAGCACCGGATCTACAACCTCGGCAACGGCACCGGTTTCTCGGTGAAGCAGGTCATCGACACCTGCCGCGAGGTCACCGGCCACCCCATCCCCGCCGTGATCGCACCCCGGCGCGCGGGCGACCCCGCCGTCCTGGTCGCCTCCAGCGAGCGGGCCCGGACCGACCTCGGGTGGAAGCCCGAGCGCGCCGACCTGACCGGAATCGTGCGCGACGCCTGGGAATTCACCCGGTCCCGTCAGGAGGCATGAGCCCGGATGACCACCAGTTCGGCGACAGCCGCGGACTTCGCGGATCTCGCCACCTTCAACGCCCTGCCCCGCGTCGGTTCGCCCGCGCTCTCGCCGGACGGGTCGCGCCTCGTGGCCGTCGTGTCCGAGCTCGCGCCGGACGGCAAGACCTGGCAGGGCGCGCTCTGGGAGATCGACCCGAAGGGCGAGGGGGCGCCCCGGCGGCTGACCAGCGCCACCAAGGGCGAGTCCAGCCCCGCTTTCGCTCCGGACGGCTCGCTGCTGTTCCTCTCCAGCCGCCCCGACCCGCAGGCCACCGACAAGGACAAACCCGGCAAGGACAAGACCGCGCTGTGGCTGCTGCCCGCCGCCGGTGAGGCCAGGGAGGTCTACCGGCCCGCGGGCGGCGTCGAGAAGTTCGCCGTCGCCGCCGACTCGGGCACCCTGCTGCTGTCCGCGACCGCGCACCCCACCGCCGCGTTCGGCGAGGAGGACGCGACCAAGCGCAAGGCCCGCGAGGACTCCGGGATCACCGCGATCCTGCACGAGGGCTACCCGATCCGGTACTGGGACTCCGACATCGGCCCCGCCTATCGGCGCGCGCTCACCACGGGGCCGGTCACCGCGGACAGCGGGCGGGTCGACGCCGCCGACGTGCGCGACCTGACCCCGGACGCCCGCAGCACCATCGAGGACATCATCGCGATCAGCCCCGACGGGCGGTGGGCGCTGTACTCCGAGCAGGTGCCGGTCAGCCCGGCCTACGGCGACCGCTACAACCTGCGCCTCGCCGCGACCGACGGCAGCTCGAACCGGGTGCTCGCCGACGAGCCGGACCACTCCTTCGTCGGTGGCGCCTTCACCCCGGACTCGACGGCCGTGATCGCCGTCCGCGTCGTCGACTCGACCGCCGACAGCCCCTGGTTCGGCACCCTGGTGCGGATCGACGTGGCCACCGGCGAGACCACCGACCTCACGCCGGACTTCCCCGAGGAGCCCGCCTCCCCGGTCGTCAGCCCCGACGGCTCCGCGGTCTACTTCACCAGCAGCCACCGCGGCCACCAGCCCGTGTGGCGGCTCGACCTGGCGTCCGGCGACGTCACCCGGTTGACCGCCCGCGGGGCCTACACCGACGTCATCGTGAGCCCGGACAGCACCACGGTGTACGCCATGGGCGGTGCCGTCGACCACCCGCCGACCCCGGTGCGCCTGGACGCCACCGCCGTCGAGCAGGAGCCCGTGCGACTGCCCGCGCCCGGCACCGTGTCCTCGCTGCCCGGCACCCTCACCGAGATCGAGACCACCGTCGCCGACGGCCGCACCGTCCGCGCCTGGCTGGTCCTGCCCGAGGGCGCCTCCGCCGACCGCCCCGCCCCGCTGCTGCTGTGGGTGCACGGCGGCCCGGTCATGAGCTGGAACAACTGGAGCTGGCGCTGGAACTGGTGGCTCATGGCCGCCCGCGGCTACGCCGTCCTCCTGCCCGACCCGGCGCTGTCCACCGGCTACGGCCACGACTTCGTCAAGGCGGGCTGGGGCCGCTGGGGCGCCGAGCCGTACACCGACCTGATGGCCATCACCGACGTCGCCGAACGCCGCGACGACATCGACAACAGCCGCACGGCCGCCATGGGCGGCTCGTTCGGCGGTTACATGGCCAACTGGATCGCCACCCAGACCACCCGGTTCCGCGCCATCGTCACGCACGCGTCCCTGTGGCACCTCGACGCGTTCACCGGCAGCACCGACGGCAGCTTCTACTGGATCCGCGAGATGGGCGACCCGCTCACCCAGCCCGACCGGGTCAAGGCCAACTCGCCGCACCTGTACGTCGCCAACATCGAGACACCGATGCTCGTCATCCACGGCGACAAGGACTACCGGGTCCCGATCGGCGAGGGCCAACGCCTGTACTTCGACCTGCTGCGCCACGGCGTCAACGCCAAGTTCCTGTACTACCCCACCGAGAACCATTGGATCCTCACCCCCGGCAACAGCCGGATCTGGTACGAGACGATCTTCGCCTTCCTCGCCGAACACGTGCTCGCCGAGGACTGGAAACGACCTGAACTGCTCTGACACAGGGCTTCACGCTGGGGCAGACCGAATCCGGTCTGCCCCAACCCCGTTTCGGGGTTGGAACGCTTGTCCGACCCAAGCGCCAGATGCCGTGCCAACAAGGGCCGGACACCGTCAGCGCCAGCCGATGCCTTGTCCGACGCGCAGCGAGGATGCCTTGTCAGGCGAAGCCCGATGCCTGGTCAGGCGAAGCCTGATGCTGGCGAAGCCAGACCTACCCTCTGCCCCCGATCCGAAGCGCCCTCCTGGCGCACCCCCGCTTGTCAAGATGGCTTTATCGTCTTGACAAGCGGGGGTGCGGCATTGAGACAATCGTGCGAGCGGGGGCTGAGATCTTTCCCTGAAGCCACCACAGAATCACCAGGAACCAACTGAGTGGAACGACCCGCCCAGCGCCAGACCAGAACCCACCGCCACCAGCCCACCCGAGCAGCCTTCACCACCCGATGACGCCCCCCGGACCGCCCCGCTGAACTCCCCCCGGACCTCCCCCCGGACAAGATCACGGCCATCGCGGACCATCCGAGGACCACCCCGACCGGGAAGCGTTGAGGATCATCCGCGTCAACTGCTCCGGCGGCAGCGCCGCATCCAGTGCCCCGCGCAGCAACGAGGCCAACCGGTGGTTCGGATGCGCCTCCTCCGCCTGGTCAAGCGCCACCGACGCCAAGGCACCATCCCCACGCAGATAAGCCGAGAACGCGAGCAGAGCCGCGGGCTGGGCCCGTTCGGGTATCGGCGTGACTCTGGTCAGCTCCGTCCACAGCCGTTCCGCCGCCATCACCTGCGGCCCGATCGCGAAGGCCAGACACCGGTCGCGGACCCACATGTCGCCGAGTGCGATCGTGAGGGCGACGACCTCCTCGTCGGCGAGCGGTGTTGCGCGGTCCGCGGCTTCGGCGACGGCGCGGCCGACCAGCGCCACCCCCTGGTGGGCGGCCTGTTCCGGGTCGTAGGCGTCCTCCGCGGCGAGGGTCGCCTCGTCGAGCAGCTTCGCCCGTCTGGCCAGGCTCTCGTCGTCGTCCGGGGCGACCACGGCCGCCAAGTCCGCTCGGCTGGCGAACGTGACCATCCCGGCCGCCGTGCACGCCGCGGCCATCTCGCTGCTGTCCGGGTCGGCGACAGTCCCCCGGTCGGTCGGGTCGCCGTAGCTGATCCACGGCGCACCGTGGGCGGTGGCGGAGGTCCACACCGTGCAGGCGACCTCGACGCCCTCGGAGTCGAGCGCGGCCCACATCGACTCGACCAGCCCCCGGTGCGGCAACGAGTGCGGCGGGTCGGCCGTGCCACCGCCGACCACCACGAGCACGACCGGACCCTCGGTCTCGGTGATCGGGACCAGCAGCTGGTGGGCCAGTGCGCGTCGATGTCGGGGCGCGGGCAGGTCGACCCGCAGGCTCAGGACGACCCGCTTCGGACCGGTCCGGCCGAGCACCAGGGCGACCAGGGAGTCGACCGGGTGGAACGCGAGCAGGTACGGGAGCGCGGCGATGAGGTCGCCGGGGTTCTCCACCTGGACGGGGAAGGGCTGTGCGGTTCTCATGCTTCGACGATGGACCGCCGGAGGGCCCGGCGACAGGGTGAATCCCTCCACTGTGGACAACCGGTCGGCCTGTGGACAACTCGACGTCCGCCGAGCGGTTCTGTCGGTGCCGACGAGTACCCTGCGCCGCCCCCGGAACGGGACGTGCGGGGCTCCCGAAGTCGGAAGCCCCGCACGTCCCGGCGGAAAGATCAGCCGACAGCGCCGCGCAACGCGGACTTGCCGCCGACGACGGGCAGGTCGAGCGTGGTGCGGTTGAGGTCGACGGACAGCCCCGCGCCGGGCTTCGGGCGCAGCGTGTAGTCGTAGTCGCTGGACAGGACCACGAACTCCAGGCTGTGCCCGGCCGCGAACACGTAGTCCTTGGGCTCCAGCTCGACCTCGATCTGGTACCGCTTGCCGGGCTGCACGGCCTGCGTCCGGTCCGGCCGCGAGCGGTTCTGCGGGTCGGTCCAGCCGCGGGTGACGATCTTGCTCGTGCCGTCCGGGAACCGGTCGACCAGCAGGGCGGTCACGTTGGCCGCGGGCCGGTCGAACGAGACCGACAGGTCGACCTTCGGCGTCCCGGACAGCCGCAGCGCCGTCGTGGTGGCCTTGGTCGCGTACGACAGCCGGTTCGGCGACGTGGCCGCGTCGACCAGCGTCTCCGCCAGGATCGACGAGTCGTCGCGCAGGCTCTCCACCACGGAGCGGCCGGCCGGCGGACGCGTCGACAGACCACCCTTCGCGACACCACCCGCGGTGGGCCTCAGCGACGCCTTGGAGGTGCCGGGCGCGGGCCAGTCGGCCTCGTCCACCCACGTCTTGTCCTCGCGCTGGATGGTCGCCTTGGGCTCCCGCTCCACCCCGTTGGCCACGCCGTACAGGTAGTGGCTGAACCAGCGGTTCAGCGTCCGCCGCCACTCGACGGACCGCAGCGTGTCGGGGTCGGTGTGGCCGGACTGGTGCCACCAGATCTTGTGCTCGACCCCGTTGCGCCGCAACGCCTCGTACCACTGGACGACGTGCTTGCCCTTGACGTTCCAGTCGTTGAGGCCGTGCACCGCGAGGACCGCGGCGCGCACCTTGTCGGCGTCCTTGACGTAGTTCCGCTCGTCCCAGAACGCGCTGTAGTCACCGGTCACGCGGTCCTGCGCGGCGGCGACCTCGGCGATGACCGGCTTGCAGATCTCCCGGTCGGCGCGGGTGTAGACGTACTCGGCGAGCACGTCGAGGTCCTCGCCCTGGTACGTGCCGGGCGCCACGACCGCGCCGTCGGCCCGGTAGTAGTCGTACCAGCTGGAGATGGCCGCGATCGGGACGATGGCCTCCAGGCCGCGCACCCCGGTCGAGGCGACCGCGTTGGGCAGCGTGCCGTTGTAGGACACGCCCATCATCGCGGTCTTGCCGGTGGTCCACGCCGCCTTGACCGGCGCGCTCGTCGTGGCGTCGCGGGCCGTGGCCCGGCCGTTGAGCCAGTCGACGACCGACTTGGCGCCGATGGTCTCGTTGCGCCCGCCGGAGGTGGGGCAGCCACTGGACTTGCCGGTGCCGAGCGACTCGGCGTAGACGACGGCGAAGCCGCGGGCGATGAAGTAGGCCTCGTAGCGGCCGGACGTGATCGGTCCGGCGTTCGGTCCGACCGCCGCGGCGATGCGCTCGTCCGCCTGCGCGGTGAGCGCGCGCCCGTCGCGCCGGTCGTAGTGCCCCCGGCCGTCGGGCACGTACAGCTCCACGTCCACGTCGTGGTTGGCCACGTCGTTGCCGCCGGAGAAGTACGGGCTGTTCATGTAGACGACCGGCACCTTGAGGCCGCGGTCGGTCGCCTTGGGGCGGACGACCTCGGTGTAGACCTCGTCGGGCTTCCCGTCGCGGTCGCTGTCGACCGGCGCGCGCACGTAGAGGCTCTCGCGCACCACGTCCGCCGGGTCGAACACCGGCTGCGCCTCGCCGTCGACGAACACCGGCCCCTCGGCCGCGGCGTGCGCCACCACCGGGGCCAGCGTCAACGGCAGCGACACCAGCGCCGCCACCATGGCGATTCTTCGAGCAGCCCTCACCGGGACCCCCATCCGAGACCGAACCGAACAGACCGACCCGCACCCTCCCGCTTGTCCGCGAGCCGTGTCAAGACCTCGACAGTCCACAAAGGACTTAAGACGCAGACCCGACGATCGGCGGTTGACCAGCGGGGATCGGTGTGCCGTCAGAGGAGTCCGGCGACCTTGTACGCCACCAGCGAGCCCGCGACGGCGACGTTGAGCGAGTGCCCCGCGCCGACCATCGGTATCTCCACGACCAGGTGGAGCAGGTCGAGCGCGTCCTCCGGGATGCCGTCGGACTCGTGCCCGAGGACGACGACCGTGCGCTCCCGAGCCGCGGGCAGGTCACCCAGCCGAACGGCCTCCTCGGCCAGTTCCACGCCGATCAACTTGGTCCCGGCGGCGCGCTGCGCGGCCAGCCAGCGCACCGGGTCTCCCACCCGGTGGACGCATCCGGGGCGGCGCAACGTGTTCCCGCGCGCGACCGCCTCGTCCACCCACCGGAACGGCGGCACGACGAGGCAGGCGCCGACGGCGTCGCAGGTGCGGAGCAGGGTGCCGAGGTTCGAGCCGTGCAACGGCCACAGGGGCGCGACCAGCAGGTGGTCCCAGCAGCGGTGGGGGCGCGGACGGCGTTGCCTGGACAGTTCCGAACGGGTGCGCGTGCGCACGACCATGGGGAGGGCGTTTCGCGGCACGCCCGAGCCATCGAAGGCGGTGGAGTCACCCCGAGGGTAGTACAAAGGCCGCATGAGGCTGGTGATCCTGGGTGGCGGTGGGTTCCGCGTCCCGCTCGTCCACCGCGCGCTGCTGGCGGACCGCACGCCGGGGCGCGTGACCGAGCTGGTGCTGCACGACCTGGACCGCGGACGGCTCGACGCCATCGGCCGGGTGCTCGCCGAACGCTCGGAGGGCGTGCCGGACGCCCCCGTCGTCACGGCGACCACGGACCTCGACGAGGCGCTGCGGGGCGCGGACTTCGTGTTCTCCGCGATCCGCGTGGGCGGCCTGGAAGGCCGGGCCGTCGACGAGCGGATCGCCCAGGAGCAGGGCGTGCTCGGCCAGGAGACCGTCGGCGCGGGCGGCATCGCCTACGCGCTGCGGACCGTCCCCGTGGCGGTCGACATCGCCCGCCGGATCGCCGCGATCGCCCCGCGCGCGTGGGTCATCAACTTCACCAACCCCGCGGGTGTGGTCACCGAGGCCATGTCGCACCACCTGGGCGACCGGGTGATCGGCATCTGCGACTCCCCCGTCGGCCTCGGCCGCCGGGTCGCCCGCGCGCTCGGCGCGGACCTGGACACGGCGTGGCCGGACTACGTGGGCCTCAACCACCTCGGCTGGCTGCGCGGTCTGCACGTCGGCGGCGAGGACCTGCTCCCCCGGCTGCTGGCCGACCCGGCGAGGCTGGAGTCGTTCGAGGAGGGCAGGCTCTTCGGCGCGGACTGGCTGCGCGCGCTCGGCGCGATCCCCAACGAGTACCTGCACTACTACTACGACACCAGGGAAGCCGTCGCCTCGGGTGCGGCGCGCGGCGCGTTCCTGCTGGAGCAGCAGCAGGGGTTCTACGCGGGCGAGCCGTCGTTCGCGAACTGGGACCGCACCCGGCTGGAGCGCGAGGCCACCTACATGGCCGAGACGCGCGCGGAGGAGCGCGACTCCGGCGACTTGGACGGCGGCGGCTACGAGCAGGTCGCGCTGGCCCTCATGCACGCCATCGCGAACGACCGGCGCGCGACGCTGATCCTCAACGTCCCCAACGGTTCCACGCTGTCCATCCTGGACTCCGACGCCGTCGTCGAGGTGCCCAGCCTGGTCGACGGGAACGGCGCCCGCCCGCTGTCGGTCAACCCGCTGGCCGACCACGCCGCCGGTCTGGTCACCAGCGTCAAGGCCGTCGACCGGGCGATCCTCGCCGCGGCCGCGTCGGGGTCTCGGGCCGACGCGCTCAGGGCGTTCGCGCTGCACCCGCTGGTCGACTCCGTCGGGGTCGCGCGCAGGCTCCTCGACGGCTACCGCGCGCACCACCCCGGACTGGCCTACCTGAGCTGAAGGCGGCCCAGCGAGTCGGCCCGCCGGGTGGTCTCCGGGAGCCGGAACTCCGTGCACAGCCGCAGCACCTCGGCGCACGCCCGGTCGAGGTCGAGGCGGTGCCCGACCGACACGAACACCGGCTTCACGCCCGCACGCGTGCGCAGCGCGCGCCCGACGACCTCGTCGTCGAGCAGCAGGTCCGTGGCCGAGCCGCGCTCGTCGTCGGGCATCGTGAACGGCCCCATCGGCGTCTTCGCCACGCCGACGCTGGGCAGCCCGGTCACCACGCCGAGGTGGCAGGCCAGCCCGAACCGGCGCGGGTGCGCGAGCCCCTGCCCGTCGCACACCAGCAGGTCCGGCGCGACCGACAGCCGGTCCAGCGCGGTGACCAGCGACGGCAGCTCGCGGAACGCGAACAGGCCCGGCACGTACGGGAAGTCGGAGGTGCCGAGCACCACGACCTCGTCGAGCGTCTCCAACGTGACCGCGTCCAGCACGACCACCGCGGCGGCGAGCCGGTCGTCGTCGGCGTACCCGACGTCGAGGCCCGCGACCGCGCGGACCTCCAGACCGGGGTCGGTGGTGGTGCTGACCAACGGGCGGAGTCGTTCCTGCAGGGCTATCGCGGCCTCGGGCGTGCGCGGCCAGTCGGGTTCCACCGGATCAATGATCCACTTCAGCGTGGTGCGCCGCCAGCAGGTCGTCGCCGAAGTCACCCGCGTGCCTGCGCCACACCGCGTGCACGTGGTTCGCGCCGTTGGCGGTGTTGTCGTACTCGATCAGCAGCTCGGGCGCCTGGATCCGGTAGTAGTGCCCCTCGCCGGGCCGGTCGGAGCCCTCCCAGGCGAAGTGCACGCGGTCCAGGTCGAGCCGGGCCAGCTCGGCGGCCGCGAGGTCGGGCCGCAGGCGGTCGAGGTAGTAGCGGACGACGTCGACGAACAGCTCCCGCGCCTCGCCCGCCAGGCTCGACATGGCGATGCCGACCGGTTCCAGCACCGGACCCAGCCGCGGGGCGTTGCGGGTGCGCACGTCCTCGGGGGCGCGGTCGGACACGACGGCCACCAGCCGGTTCGCCGCGCCCATCCGGTCGAGCAGCAGCCGGGGCAGCTCCTCCTCCAGCCGCAGCGGCCGCACGACGGAGTGCCCGGCGTAGGTCGTGCGGGCGGGGTTGGCGCCGAGGAAGAACGGCGTCGCTGACACCCGGCCGCCGACCACGACCACGCTGAGCGAGATGTGGTGGCCCTCGAACCGCCAGCCCCACGCGTCGTCACCGGGAGTGCCGAACACGACGAACCAGTAGTCACCCTGGTGGCGGTCGCGGTCGCCGCCCTCGCGGTGGTCCAGCACGTCCTCCAGCGCCATGATCGTGGCGACCTGCGCGTAGGCGTGCGGGCTGAGCACCTCGGCCAGCAGCCGCAGCACGGCCTTGCGCTGCCCCCTGGCCAGGTCGCCGTAGACGACGCCGGGCCGTGGACCGGGGGTGTACGCCCAGCGGTGCCGCAGGTCGTCGTCGGTGATCGGGCGCAGCGCGACGGCCCGCTGCCGCTCGTCGAACGAGGCGACGAGCGCGCGGGTGGACTCGGTGAGGACGTCGGTCATGGTCAGTCGACTCCAACCGGACCGACGGGGAGCCCCCGGCCCGCACGACGGGCCGGGGGCACGCCTCAGCCCTGCGCGATGTAGGCCTGGAGCTGGTTGTGGCTCTCCTCGAGCTGGCTGATGTGGCTCTTCACCACGTCGCCGATGCTCACGATGCCGATGAGCACCCCGTCGCCGAGCACCGGCACGTGCCGGATGCGGCGTTCGGTCATCTGCACGGTCAGGCTGTCGACCGTGTCCTGCGGGTCGCAGGAGAACACCATCTTGGTCATGATCTCCGAGACCGGCGCGTCCAGCAGTTCCGCGCCGCGCTCGTGCAGCCTCCGGACGACGTCCCGCTCCGAGACGATCCCCGCGATGCCGTCGGGACCCAGGACGACCATGGCACCCACGTTGTGCTGGGCCAGACCCGCCAGCAGCTCTCTCACCGGGGTTCTCGGCTCGACCGTCGCCACCGCCGAGCCCTTGGTCCGCAACACGTCAGCGATCTTCATGTGGCGCCTCCGATCCGCACTGGACGGTGACTAACCTCACCCAGGCTAGTTCGGATCGGCGCCGAACGGGAGGTCGGGACGCCCGATAGGACCACTGCGGCCGCCGATCCGGTGGTGACCCGGATCGGCGGCACGGCCGCTCAGCCGCTGCGGCGGTTGGTGAACGAGCGCTTCCCGACCACGTTGCTGTTGTGCATCTGGCCGGGGATGCTGCTGTTCTGGTTCGCCTTCTTGGCGCCCCCGCGGCGGTCCCTGCGGTTCGGGACGAACTCGGGCACGGCCTCGGCTTCGGGGTTCGGAGCCTCGACGGCCTCGACGGCTGTGTCGGTCGCGTCGGTCGCGTCTTTCGATGCCGGTGTCTCGGTCATGGGAGCCTCCTGTGGATTCGGTCGGAAGCGTATCCGGCACGCTCCGGAGCGGTCGGCGGTCGTGGTCGTTTCCACCCGCCGGGGCGACGGGCCCGCCCCCGCCGGTGGGAGGATGCGCCGGGTGAGACTGGAGAACCGGGTCAGGACGGCCGCGTCCGCGCTCCTGGCCAAGCGGAAGTTCGTGGCGCCGCTGGACCTGTTCACGACGATGGGGTGGCTGCCGGACAAGCAGCTCGACCGGTGGCGGCGCGGCCAGGTCGACCACCTCGGCGTGGTGCTCGCGGTGACCCCGGACAAGGCGCGGGAAGCGCTGGACGTGCTGCGGCGGTGGGCCGAGTCCGAGGGGTTGGCGGCCACCGAGGTGGAGTACCCGGCGGCGACGCTGGACCGGCGGCCGCTGCGCTTCGACACCGGGCCGGAGACGGCCTACCGGACGCACTGGATGGCCGTCGGCCTGTCCGAGACGCGGCGCAGGAGCCTGGTGGAACGGCAGAACAAGGCGCCCGACCTGGTGGTGGACGTGGCCACGGCCGACTGGTCGTGCACGGAGTGCCGCGGCACCGGCGACCTGTTCGTCGCCGACCCCGGCGGACCGCTCTGCCTGGTCTGCGCGGACCTGGACCACCTCGTGTTCCTGGGCGCGGGCGACGCGACGCTGACCCGGCGGGCCAAGAAGGCGAGCGGGCTGTCGGCGGTCGTGCGGCGGTTCGAGAAGTCGCGCAAGCGCTACCAGCGCAAGGGGATCCTGGTAGAGGAGGCCGCGTTGGAGGAGGCCGAGGACTCCTGCCTCGCCGACGAGGACGTGCGGCTGCGCAGGCGGGAACGCGACCGCGAGCGCCGCGCGGACTGGGACGTCGACTTCCAGGCCGCGCTGGCCGAGGAGATCCTCCGGCTGTTCCCGCGCTGCCCCGCCGAGCGCGCCGAGGCCATCGCCGTCCACGCCGGGACCCGCGGCAGCGGCCGGGTCGGCCGGTCGGCGGCCGGCCGCGCCCTGGACGAGCGGAAGACGACGCTGGCGGTCATCGCTTCGTTGCGGCACGAGGACACCGACTACGACCGGATGCTGATGTCCGGTGTGGACAGAGCCGTGGCGCGCGAACGGATCCGCGCGGACGTCGACCGGTTGCTGGCGGACTGGCGCGGATGAGACGGGGAGCGGGCTCGCACCCGCTCCCCGCCGCACTACCCGCGCCTGCGGACGGCGTACTGCCGCTGGGCCGCCACGGGAGCGGCGAACGCCCGCGGCGGGACCTGGGACCTGCGGGCCGCCCTGCGGTCCCGCCTGCCGGCGGGAACGGCGTCGGACTCGGGAACTGGCGGTTCGGAGCGCGTGGTCATGAGCGCCTCCTCACTGTCGGGATGGCGTGCGTCGTCGACGACCGCGACGGGTCGTCGGGAAGAGCCCGCGAGGGCTACCGGTGGGATGAGGTCACGCGCGGCACGCGAACGTCGGCGGCGGCGCGGAGGGTTCCTTCTCACTTCACCCGGCGACCGTAACAAGGCCCCGCGAAGGCCCGCCACCTATTTACCGGCGGCCAGGAACTCCTCGAACGTGCCCTTGCCGTCGGCGTGCTCGGGGGTGGTGACCCGCCCCTCGCGCAACGCCCGGAAAGCCTTGCCCGGCAGGGAAAGGGACACGACCCGGCGCTTGAGGCCACGGGCCGTCGCGTAGGCCGCGGCGAGGTCCGCGACCGCCCGCACCTGCGGACCGCCGAGGTCGTCGACCCGCCCCGCGGGCTCGGCGTCGGCCAGGTCGACCAGCCGGGCGGCGACCTCGCGGACCTCCACCGGCTGCATCCGCGCGGTCGGCACGATCATCAGCAGCGGCACCCGTGCCAGCGCGCCGAGCGCGGTGGCCACCAGGTCGTGGAACTGGGTGGCGCGCAACAGGGTCCACGGCACGCCGGACTCCTCGACCACGCGCTCCTCGGCCAGCTTCGCCCGGTAGTAGCCCATGGGGACGTCCTCGATGCCGACGATCGAGATGTGCACGAGGTGCCGCACGCCCGCCGCACGCGCCGCCACGACCAGCCGCCGGGTCGACTCGACGAGGCCCTTCCGCACGTTCGCGCAGTGCACGACCACGTCCGCGCCCTCGACCGCCACCGCGAGCCCGGCACCGGTGCCCAGGTCGACCGGCCACTCCGGCGAGCTGCGGCCGACCGCGCGGACGTCGTGGCCGCGCGCCCGCAGCAGCTCCACGACCACGCGCCCCAGGGTGCCGGTGCCACCGGTCACCACGACCGTCTTCACGTCCGAATCGTCGCTCATGACCAGTGGACGGGCCAGGCGAGCCGAACGTGACACCAGCTCACGGGTACGGCCTGAGCTCCGGCAGCTCGCCGGTCAGCGACCCGACCGGCGTGCGCCCCGCGGCCCACGCGGCAAGGTCGTTGCGGGCACCGCGGACCTCCACCGGCGTGCCGCTCCCCCACGTCCACACCTGCCCGTCGTCGGCGCGCAGCAGGACCTGGACGCCCTCGGGCGCGCGGGGCGCGGTGAACGCGAGCAGGTGGTCGGCGAACTCGGGCAGCCAGGTCGCGGGCGTGTAGCCGAGCCGCAGGTCGGTGCTGTGGATCTCGATCTCGCGCCAGTAGCCCAGCACCACGTCGGCGACCGTGCCGTCGCGGTAGACGACCGCGCGGTCCCAGTCGTCGTCGCCGATCTTCGCCAGGGCGCGGTCGAACGAGCCGGCCGCGGCCAGCACGGACTCGACCAGGTCCACGGCCGGGTTGCCCGCGTTCGCGGCGATGGCGGCGTCACGGGCCGGCCTGCCGCCGTCGTAGGGCTCGATCTTGCGGCCTTCGAGGGCGTACTCGACCTGGCGGGTGAACGCCGAGGCGACCCCGGCCAGGTGGGCGAGCACGTGCCCGCGGGACCAGCCGGGCAGCGTCGAGTCGGCGTGCACCGCGCTGTCGGTCAGCCCGTGCAGCAGACCGGGCAGGCGGGTGTTCGCGGCCCACACGGGAACGGGGTTCACGGCCACAACGACTCCTAACGGGCTTCAACGGGGATGCCATTAGAGACTAGCGACCGCAGTCTTATGGGAACAAGCCCGAAGACCGTTAGGATCACCTGGTGGACACCCATCCAACCCTCGCCTTCGTGGGCACGGTCCGGTACGAGAGGGACGACCTCGCCACCGCGGCCGGGTTCGCCGACTGGCTCGGCCTGCACACCGACGCCCCCGTCGCGCTGGCGGCGGACGACCAGGTCAGGGCGCGTGTCCTGGCGTTGCGCAAGGCGGTCCGGACGCTGTTCGCCCGCGCGGTCGAGCCGGGGCCGCCGAGCCGGGCCGACGCGGACCGGTTGTTGGACCCCGGCGCCGCATTGGACCAGGTCAACGAGGCCGCGGGCGCCGTGCTGCGCGCGCCGCGGCTGGAGTGGCCGTCGGCGCACGCGCCGCGGGTCACCGAGCGGCTGACCGAGGCCGACCAGGCGACGCGGCTGGTCGCGGACTTGGCGCGCGCCGCGATCGAGTTCCTGGTGAGCGAGGACCGCGACCGGCTGCGGGCGTGCCCGGCGCCGCGGTGCGTGCGGTACTTCGTGCGCGACCACCCCCGGCAGGCGTGGTGCAAGCCGTCGTGCGGCAACCGGGCGCGGGCGAGCCGGTACTACCAGCGGCACCACTCAGACCCCGACGGCTGACCTCCGCCGCGCGGCCCGGCGCACGGCCGGACCCATCGCCAGGCCCGCGACCAGGAACACCCCGCCCAGCACCAGCCAGCCCGCGGTACCCCAGCCGATGACCAGCGCGGTCAGCAGCAGCGGCCCGGCCATCCTGGCGACCGGCACCCCCGTGCCGAAGAAGCCCTGGTACTGGCCCTGCTTGTCGGCCGGAGCCAGGTCGAAGCCGATCTCCCACGCCCCCGAGGCCAGCATCATCTCGCCGAGCACCTGGAGGACCGCGGCCACCAGCAGCGCCAGGACCGCCGTCCACGCCGAGCCGCCCGCCGACAGCGCGAACACCGCGCACGACGCCAGCATCGCGAACCCCGCGCGGCGGACGAGCCGCGCGGCCGAGTCCAGCCCGGTCACCCGCCGGGCCACGCGGACCTGGAACAGCACGACGCCGACGGTGTTGAGCACGAGCAGCGCGGCGACCATCCACCGGGGCGCCTCGGTCCGCTGCACGATCCACAGCGGCACCACCAGGCTCAGCAGCGGCATGTAGAGCAGCATCACCGCGTTGAGGCACGTCACCAGCGCGTACGGCCGGTCGCGGAGCACCGCGAACACCGGTCCCCCGGTCGTGGTCACCGGGACCGGCGGCACCGGCGGAAGGCCGCGCAGCACGGCCGCCGCGGCGAGGAACCCGAGCACGTCCAGCGCGAACACCACCAGGTAGGCCGCACGGGTGTCGACCTGCAGGGCCAGCCCGCCGACCCCGGCGCCGATCGCCAGCCCGGCGTTGACCGTGGACTGGAGGTAAGCGCGGACGGCCGTCCGCTCCGCCTTGTCCACCAGCGCCGCCAGCAGCGCCTGCCGCGCGGCGGACAGGCCGGACTGGCAGCTCGCGTAGAGGCAGGCCGCGACGACGAACGGGACGAACGAGCGGACCACCAGGAACGACCCGACGGCGACGGCCGTGGCGACCGCGAGCAGCACCGCCGTGCCCTTGGGACCGCGCCGGTCGGCGAGGTGGCCCAGCGGAATGCCCGCGACGGACCCGACCGCCCAGCCCAGCGTGAGGCCGAACCCGATCTGCGTCGCGGACAGCCCGACGATCCGGGTGAAGTACAGCGCCGAGCACACGAGGTACGCGCCGTCGCCGAGCGAGTTCGCCAGCTGCGCCAGCGCGAGCACCCGAGCCGGTCCGGGAGGCGGCAGGAATCCGTTCACACCGGAACCCTAGGAAGCCGATTGGCCGGGGGTAAGGTCCGATTCCGAGCGATCCGATTGGGCCAATCCGATGGACTTCCACGTCACCCTCGACGGGCGCGGCGACCGGTCGACCAGGATCTACCGGCAGCTGCTGGAGGCGATCCTGGACGGGCGGCTGCGGCCGGGCGAGCGCGTGCCGCCAACCCGTGAGCTGGGCGAACGGCTCGGTGTCGCGCGCAACACGGTGGCCGTGGCCTACGACCGGCTGACCGCGGAGGGGTTCCTGGTCGGCCGTGTCGGCGCCGGGACGTACGTGTACTCCGACGGCGACCGGCCGCGGTCCCGGCAGGCACCCGCGGGGGCCGACGTGCGGCCGCGCGCGACGTGGGCGGCAGCGGCCGAACCCGAGCGCGACACCGCCTCCGGGCTGCCCTACGACTTCAGCGCGGGCGTGCCGGACGTCGGGCTGTTCCCGTTCGGCACGTGGCGCAGGCTGTTGCGGCCCGAGGCGGCGCGCGCCGACTACGGCGACCCGTCCGGGCTCCCCGAGCTGCGCGAGGCGATCGCGCGGCACGTCGGGGTGTCCCGGTCGGTGCGCGCGGACACCGACGACGTGCTGGTGACGCAGGGCGCGCAGCAGGCGCTGGACCTGGTCTGCCGGGTGCTGGTCGAACCGGGTGAGTGCGTCGCGGTCGAGGACCCCGGCTACCCGTTGGCGCGCGCTCTGTTCCGGTCGCACGGCGCGCGCGTGGTCGGTGTGCCCGTGGACGGCGAAGGGCTGGTGGTCGACGCGCTGCCCCCGTCGGCGCGGCTGGTGTACACGACGCCGTCGCACCAGTTCCCGCTCGGCACGCCGATGTCGTTGCGGCGGCGGACCGCGCTGCTCGACTGGGCGCGGCGGCACGGCGCCGTGGTGGTGGAGGACGACTACGACAGCGAGTTCCGGTACTCCGACCGGCCGCTGGAACCCTTGCAGAGCCTCGATCGGGCCGGGCGGGTGGTCTACGTCGGGTCGTTCTCGAAGACGCTGCTGCCGACGTTGCGGCTCGGGTTCCTGGTGGCTCCCGCGTCGCTGCGCCCGGCGTTGCGGGCGGCGAAGCAGCTCACCGACTGGCACGGCGACCCGATCGCGCAGGCCGCGTTGGCGCGGTTCATCGACGAGGGCCTGCTGGCGCGGCACATCCGCAGGGCGACGCGGGTGTACGCGGCGCGGCACGCGCGGATCACCGCCGCGCTGCGCGACGACTTCGCCCGGTGGCTGGAGGTCGTGCCGTCCGCGGCGGGCATCCACCTGGCCGCGCGGACCCGGTGCGACCCGGACGAGGTGGTCGGGGTCGCCCGGTCCCGCGGTGTCGCGATCCGCGCGTTGAGCTCGTTCTCGCCGGAGGTCCACTTCGGACTCGTCATCGGGTTCGGCGCGATCCCGGTGGACCGCATCGACGACGGGCTCCGCTTGCTGGCGGGGAGTTTCCCTCAGTCCTGATCGGCCGGGACGACCGTGCCGAGTGCACCGTCCACGGTGATCAATTGGCCGGTGGTGATCCGGTCGACCGCCTCCGCGACGCCGACCACGGCCGGGATGCCGTACTCGCGGGCCACCACGGCACCGTGCGAGTTCGCGCCGCCCATCTCCATGACCAGGCCGCCCGCGGTGAGGAACAGCGGCGTCCAGCCGGGGTCCGTCGACGGCGCCACCAGGATCTCGCCGGGCTCCAGGTGCGCGCCTACGGGGTCGAGCACGACCCGCGCGCGACCGGTGACCGTGCCCGCCGAAGCGGGTGTGCCGACCAGTGCCCCCGGTCCCGTGGGACCGCCCTGCGAGGCCACCGCCTCCGGCTCGGTGCCGTCGGACAGCAGCACCCGCGGCACCCGGCGACGACGCATCTCGCGGTCGTAGACCTCGTGCCGTGCCGCCACCTCGGCGCGGAAGTCCTTGCCTCCCAAGGCTTCGCGGATCTCCTTGAAGTCCAGGAAGTACACGTCGTCGACGGTCTCCAGAAGTCCCTCGGCCGCCAGCTCGGCGCCGATCAGCCCGACCTGCTCCCGGACGTGGGCGAACGCGACGACCAGGTGGTACTTCGGCATCTCGCGCAGGCCGACGAGCAGCCTGGCCCGGCCCAGCGCGAACCGCACGAACCGACCGCGGACCCGGCCCACCCTGCGCGCCAGGCGTCGCACGGTCTCCTCCGCCTCGGCGGCACCGCGGGCGAACTGGACGTCCGGGGCCAGCGCCGGGTCGTCCAGCCGCAGGTAGTTCGCCAGCACGCCGAGGATGTGCGCCGGGTCGTCGGACCACCGCGGCAGCCCGAGGTCGATCTCGGCGACCGCGCGGTGCCCGTAGTCGCGCAGGAACCCGGCGAGCCCGCGCTGGGCGACCTCCGGCAGCGCGCCCTCGTGGAAGAGGGCCGCCAGCTCGCGCGCCGACCGGTCGCGCAGGGCGGCGCCCGACTCCGCGTCGGCCCGGATCGCGACGGCGACGTGCCAGAGCTCCAGGTCCATCTCGGTGGTGACGTTGTGCGGCAGGCCGCGCAGCACCGGCTGCAGGTCACCGGGCCGCCACTGCTTGCCGAGCACCTTGCCCGCGAGCCCCAGCATCGCGAACCCGGCGGCGGCCAGCGGGAAGATCATCGGCAGCACCCGGACCGTGCGCTCGCCCAGCACGTCCTCGCAGTGGTCGAGCCGTTGGACGGCCGTCGCGGTGTCGGAGACGGCCAGCAGCTCCCGTTGGGTCGCGGCGATCTGCGCCATGCGCCGGTGCGCGGACGCCGGGTCCGCCACGGCGCGCACGATGTGCACCGGGAGCCGGTAGCGGGCGGCCACCCGTGCGAACCGGCGGAGGAACGGCCGCCACGACGTGTGCACCAGGCTGAACCGCGGGTCGTCGAACAGGCCGCGCAGCACGACCGAGGACCGCGTCTCCATCACGTCCAGCGCGCGCGGCACGATCGCCCGGCCGGGCTTGCTGCGCACCAGCGTGGTCGCGTCCACCCACAGCCGCTGCCCCGCCTCGCGGTAGGGCGCCGGGCCCGCGAGGCGGTCGCGCGCCGGACGGCCGAACAGGTCCGCGAGACCCGACGCCATCAGCCGGAACCCCGCCAGGCCGATCGGCGTGATCGGCCGTTGCAGGCCCTGGGCGACGCTGAAGCACAGGAAGACCCGCGGGTCCTCGGCCGTGGCGCCGTCGGGCAGCGGGAACAGCGTCGTGATCGGCCGCGCCTGCGTGAGCCAGAGGGTGCCGTCCGCGTCGAGCGCCCACTCCGTGTCCTGCGGCGCCCCGTAGTGCGCCTCCACCCGTGCGCCGAGCGCGGCCAGGTCGCGCACCTGCTCGTCGGTCAGGCACGCCCCGTCCGCCGTGTGCTCCACCTGTTCGGTGCCACCGCCGGGCAGCGACCGGATCAGCACCCGCTTGTCCCCGAGCCCGCGCTCCCGGATCTCGCCGGACTCCGTGTCGACCACGAAGTGGTCCGGGTTCACCGCCCCCGACACCACCGCCTCACCGAGCCCCGGACTCGCGTCGACCACCGCCTCGCGGCGCCTGCCGGTGACCGGGTTCGCGGTGAACAGCACACCCGCCACCGCCGACTGCACCATCTCCTGCACCACCACCGCGAGCCGCACCACGTCGTGGTCGATCCCGTTGCTCTCCCGGTACGCCACCGCCCGGTCCGTCCACAACGACGCCCAGCACCGCCGCACCGCGTCCAGCACCGCCTCCGCGCCTACCACGTTCAGGAACGTGTCCTGCTGCCCCGCGAAACTCGCGAACGGCAGGTCCTCCGCCGTCGCCGACGACCGCACCGCCACCGGCGTCGCGACCCCCAACCGCTCGTACCCCGCCACCACCGCGTCCCGCACGTCACCCGGCATCTCCGCCGCCAGCAACAGCTCCCGCGCCTTCGCGGGCTCCCCGCTCACCCCACCGACGCTCTCCGCCACCCGCCGGTACGCCTCCGTCATCACGCAGAACCCCAGCGGCACAGGCAGTCCCGCCCGCGTCAGCTCCCCCAGGTTCGCCGCCTTGCCGCCGACCTCCGCCAGCATGCGCGCGTCGATCGCCGTGAAGTCGCGGATGAGCCGGTCGTCGAGGCGTGTCTCCATGGCGAGGAGGTTACGAGGGTTCGACGGAAAGTTCAACGGGTGTTGAATTATTGGGAGACGGCATCACCCGAGTGGCGGCGCCGTCCGGAACTCCACGACCGAACTACGGCCGCGTCCTGAAGAACCGCCCTTCCTTCGCTCCCAAGAACTTCCGCCCGACGAACGCCGACGAGGGCGGCCCCGGATCGGGGCCGCCCTCGTCAGGTGGGGAGTACTAGCTGCAGCCGGAGGTGCTGCCGCAGCCCTCGCAGAGGTAGCAAGAGCCTGCGGGGCGCATCTTGGTGCCGCAGGTCATGCACAGGGGGGCGTCGGCGGTGGTGCCGAGGTGCAGTTCGAGCAGCTCGGTGGAGCTGCCGACGCGGACGTCCTGCTTGCTGGGCTTGGTCTCCTTCGCGGGGCTGGCGTCGACGGAGGTCTGCAGGCCCACGATGTCCACGTCCGCGCCGCCGCCGTACTCGTTGGCGACCGTGGCGGTGCGCTCGTCGGCGGTGAAGATGCCGAGCTGGGAGCGCTTCTCGTAGGGCAGGTAGTCCAGGGCGAGCCTGCGGAACAGGTAGTCCAGGACGCTGGTGGCGATCCGGACGTCCGGGTCGTCGGTCATGCCCGCGGGCTCGAAGCGGAGGTTCTGGAACTTCGAGATGTAGAACTCCAGCGGGATGCCGTACTGGAGGCCGACGGAGATGGACATGGAGAACGCGTCCATCACGCCCGCGAGCGTGGAGCCCTGCTTGCCGAGCTTGACGAAGATCTCGCCGAGGCCGTCGTCGGGGTAGGAGCCCGCGTGCAGGTAGCCCTCGGCGCCGCCGACGGTGAACGACACCGTCTGGCTGGGGCGCTTCTTCGGCAGGCGCTTGCGGACCGGGCGGTACTCCACGACGGTCTCGACCTTGGGAGCGGCCGACGAGGTGGCCTCGCCACCGGTGTTGGCGCCCTTGCCCGCGGACAGCGGCTGGCCGACCTTGCAGTTGTCGCGGTAGATCGCGAGGGCCTTGATGCCCATCTTCCAGCCCTGGAAGTAGATCTCCTCGACGTCCTCGATCGTCGCGTTCTCCGGCATGTTCACCGTCTTGGAGATCGCGCCGGAGATGAACGGCTGCACGGCCGCCATCATCCGCACGTGGCCCATGGGCGCGATGGAGCGCTCGCCCATGGCGCAGTCGAAGACCTCGTAGTGCTCGGGGCGCAGGCTCGGCGCGTCCACGACGTTGCCGTGCTCGGCGATGTGCTCGACGATCGCCTCGACCTGCTCGTCCTGGTAGCCCAGGGCGGACAGGGCGCGCGGCACCGTCTGGTTGACGATCTGCATGGAGCCGCCGCCGACGAGCTTCTTGAACTTGATCAGCGCGAGGTCGGGCTCGATGCCGGTGGTGTCGCAGTCCATCATCAGGCCGATGGTGCCGGTGGGCGCGAGCACGCTGGCCTGCGCGTTGCGCCAGCCGTTGCGGGCGCCGATCTCGATGGCCTCCTGCCACGCGCGGGTCGCGACCTTGTGCACGGCGCCGTCGTTGACGCCGAGCGTGCGGATCGAGTCGTTCGCGGCGGCGTGCTTGCGGATGACGCGCTTGTGGGCGTCGGCGTTGCGGGCGTAGCCCTCGTACGCGCCGACCATGCCCGCGAGCTCGGCCGAACGCCGGTAGGCGACGCCGTTCATCAGCGAGGTGATGGACGCGGCGAGCGAACGGCCGCCCTCGGAGTCGTACGCGTGGCCGGTGGCCATCAGCAGCGCGCCGAGGTTGGCGTAGCCGATGCCCAGCTGGCGGAACTTGCGGGTGGTGTCGCCGATGGGCTCGGTCGGGAAGTCCGCGAAGCAGATGGAGATGTCCATCGCGGTGATGACGACCTCGACGGCCTGGGCGAACGTGCCCGCGTCGAACGTGCCGTCCTCGCGCAGGAACTTCATCAGGTTCAGCGACGCCAGGTTGCAGCTCGAGTTGTCGAGGTGCATGTACTCCGAGCACGGGTTGGACGCGGTGATCCGACCGGACTCCGGGCAGGTGTGCCAGTCGTTGATCGTGCCGTCGTACTGGATGCCGGGGTCGGCGCACTCCCACGCGGCCTTGGCGAGCTTGCGGAACAGGTCCTTGGCGTCGACCTTCTCGATGACCTCGCCGGTCTGGCGGGCGCGCAGGCCGAACTGGCCGCCGGACTCGACGGCGTTCATGAACTCGTCCGAGACGCGGATGGAGTTGTTGGCGTTCTGGTACTGCACGGACACGATGTCCTTGCCGCCCAGGTCCATGTCGAAGCCGCCGTCGCGCAGGACGCGGATCTTCTCCTCCTCGCGCGCCTTCGTCTCGATGAACTCCTCGACGTCGGGGTGGTCCACGTCGAGGACGACCATCTTGGCCGCGCGGCGGGTGGCGCCACCGGACTTGATGGTGCCCGCGGACGCGTCGGCGCCGCGCATGAAGGAGACCGGGCCGGACGCGGTGCCGCCGGAGGACAGCAGCTCCTTGGACGACCGGATGCGGGAGAGGTTCAGGCCGGCACCGGAGCCGCCCTTGAAGATCAGGCCCTCCTCGCGGTACCAGTTGAGGATCGACTCCATCGTGTCGTCGACGGCGAGGATGAAGCACGCGCTGACCTGCTGCGGCGAGCTGGTGCCCACGTTGAACCACACCGGCGAGTTGAAGCTGAACACCTGGTGCAGGAGCATGTAGGTGAGCTCGTGCTCGAAGACCACCGAGTCGGCCTCGGTGGCGAAGTAGCCGTGCTTGACGCCCGCGGCCACGTACGTCTTCACGACGCGGTCGATGAGCTGGCGCAGGCTGGTCTCCCGCTGCGGGCTGCCGACGGCGCCGCGGAAGTACTTGCTCGTCACGATGTTCGTGGAGTTGAGCGACCACGAGGCCGGGAACTCGACGCCGCGCTGCTCGAAGTTGACCGTGCCGTCGCGCCAGTTCGTCATGACGACGTCGCGGTGCTCCCAGGTCACCTCGTCGTAGGGGTGCTTGCCCTCGGTCGTGTAGACCCGGCGCACCTTCAGAGCGGCCCCCCGCTTGTCCCCACTGCCGTTGCGCGCGGCTGTCTTCTTGCCTGCGCCGCTGACGGTCTCCGTCATGCCCGGTCTCTCCCTATGTGCTCAAGAAAAATACGTGCACGGCCCAGCGTCCGGAGAGCCCGTCCGATGCGGTCTGCGTGCGAGTGGTGCCCTACGAACGCGGTTCGTCTACCCGCGCCGTACGAAGATCCGAAATCTCCTTCTCGAAGTCCTCGACGGACGAGAAGGACCTGTAAACGCTGGCGAACCTGAGGTAGGCGACCTCGTCGAGCTCCCGTAAGGGTCCGAGGATCGCCAGTCCCACCTCGTGGCTGGGGATCTCCGCGCTGCCCGTCGAGCGGATGGACTCCTCGACCCGCTGGGCGAGCTGCTGGAACGCGTCCTCGTCCACGGGACGGCCTTGACACGCCCTGCGGACACCGGTGACGACCTTGTCCCGGCTGAACGGCTCGGTCACGCCGGACCGCTTCACGACCGCGAGGACCGCTTCCTCTACGGTGGTGAACCGGCGGCTGCACGCCGAGCAGGAGCGCCTGCGCCTGATGACCTGCCCTTCATCGGCCTCGCGGGAGTCCACCACGCGAGATTCCGAATTCCGGCAAAACGGGCACCGCACCCCAACTCACCCCTTCTCAGGGCAGCACCTACCGCATCAGCCCCAGGAACCGGGTTACCCACAACCTGTGGACTGACTTCGTCGGTACAACCACTAGATGTAGGGGTGAACCTATGCGACAAGTCGACGCGAGGCAACTCAGACACACCCCCCGTTCGACGGAACGAGCGGTCCGTCCACGAGCGCGATCGGACGACTACGGAGCGGGTTCCACCACGCCCTGCGGGACGACCAGGGACTGTCCGGGGAGGACCTCGGAGTCGGCCAACCGGTTGAGTTCCCGGATGCGCTCGACGACGGCGTCCGGATCGCTGTTCGGGGCGGAGCGCACGGCGACGTCGTGCAGGGTCTCACCCACTTGGACGTACGCGACGCCCGTCCGTTCGGGGACGCTCGTCGCGCCCGACGCGTACAGGTAGAGCAGCCCCAGGCAGGCGGCGAGCACGACCGCCAGGACGCAGGCGCCGACCAGCCGGAGGGCGGAACCGCGCTCGCGGCGCTCAGGACCGCACTCGATCGCGTCCGGCGTAGCAGGGACGGAGAGGGTCTTGGTCCGCGAGGCGGGCCTGCGGCCGTCGCCGACGTCGAAGCGCCGGAGGACGCGCGGACCGGGTCGGAGTCCACGTTCGGACGAGACGTCCTGGAGGTCGTCCGCGTCCACCAGCTCGAAGCCGGACCGGGTCCCGATCAGCACCGCCATGACACCCTCCATCGCAGGTCAACCGAACAAGATCGAACACAGGTTCGATCGAACGTCCGTGCGAATGTCTACCACTTCGGGCCTCGAATATCGAGGACACGCCGACTATTACTTCGAACAGGTGTTTGATCTGGACATCAAGTGCGACTACCGTCGAACGTGAAGATCGACGGATATCCGGCCTGGGCGATCGGGACCGGTGAGGAGGAAGCACCGTGGCGCGCAAGATCATCGAGGACCTGGCCACCGCGGCAGGTGACCCCGTCCTTCCCAAGCAGCAGACGGACATCGCGGGCAACGCGGGCCTGACGCTGCGGCAGCGCAAGGTGCTCGACGTGATCCGCGACTGGCTGGACCGGTTCGGGTACCCGCCCAGCGTCCGCGAGATCGGCGAGGCCGTGGGCCTCACCTCCACCTCGTCCGTCGCGCACCAGCTGCGGGCCCTGGAGCGCAAGGGCTTCCTGCGCCGGGACCCGAACAGGCCGCGAGCTGTCGGCGTGCTGCCGACGGAGATCGACGCCGGGATGGACCCGAGCCACAAGCCGACGCCCGCCTACGTGCCGATGGTGGGCCGGATCGCCGCCGGTGGGCCGATCCTCGCCGAGGAGTCCATCGAGGACGTGTTCCCGCTCCCGCGCGAGATCGTGGGCGAGGGCGAGCTGTTCCTGCTGAAGGTGGTCGGCGACTCGATGATCGACGCCGCCATCACCGACGGCGACTGGGTCGTGATCCGCCAGCAGCCGACCGCCGACAACGGCGACGTGGTCGCGGCGATGATCGACGGCGAGGCGACCGTGAAGACGTTCAAGCGGCGCGACGACCACGTGTGGCTGATGCCGCACAACCCGGCCTACGAGCCGATCCTGGGCGACGAGGCCAGCATCCTCGGCAAGGTCGTGGCCGTGCTGCGCAGGCTCTGACAGAACTCCGCGTCCGGATCGGGTGCCTCCCTCGGGAGGCACCCGATCCGCGTGTTCAGGCCCTGCGCCGCGACCGGCGCACGAACGCGCCGACCAGCACCAGCGCGACCACCCCGAACCCGACCACGGGCCACAGCGGGGTCGACTCCGCGGCGACCACGGGCGCGGCGGAGGTGCCGGTGGGCGCGGGAGCCGGGGTGCTGGACGACGGGGGCGGTGGGGGCGCGGCCAGCGCCGCCGCCCCGGCCACCGCGGTGATGGTCGACGAGGTGTCCTTGCCGAACTCGGACCCGGACAGCAGCGTCCCGTCCGGGTCGAACGCGATCGCCTCCCCCTGCGCCTCGTTCGGCAACGGGATCCGCACCGGGTCGGCCTTCAGCGCGGCCACGACGTCGCCGTCGGGCATCGGGTAGAGGTAGGCGTCGGTGTAGGTCCGCAAGGCGATCACCTTGCCGTCCCGCGACACCGCCCCGCCGGTCACCACCCTGGTGACGACGGAGCTCTGCAACGGCCCACCGGGCGTGTCGGTCCCCTTGATGGACACCGACGCGACCTTCTCCATCGGCACGGTCGCGCCGTCCACCAGCGGCCCGGCGGGCCGGTAGACCAGCGCCGACCCGATCGGCTCCTTGGTGACGACGTACGGCACGCCCTTGCCGTCCAGGAGGATCGCCTCGGCGTCGTGCTTCCCGTCCGGGTAGGTCAGCCGGTACAGCGCGGAGTCCCCCGCCTGCGACACGACGTGCAGCGCGACCGTCTCGCGGGTGCGGTTGTTGTCGCCGGTGTCGGCCAGCCACAGCGCGCCGTCCGGGGCGAGCGCCAGGTCCTCCACGTCGAACGGGTTCACCGCGACGGTGATGGTGTCCCGGACCTCGCAGTCGCGGCCGACGACCTGGACGGCGATCCCGCCGTCGTCGCTGTCGTTGACGGCGAACAGCCGGTCGCCGTCGGAGGCGAGCCCCGACAGCTCCTCCAGGCGCTGGTCGGTCACGGTGCACAGCGCGACGGGAACGGCCGGGTCCGCGTGGGCGGACCCGGCCGTGACGAGCAGGAGCAGTCCTGCGACGAGCGGAACGCGCACGTTCAGGCGTGGCTTCCGACCGCGTACTGCTCCAGCAGTGCGGCGAGCGTGGGGTGGACGCGGGCGCTGAGCTCGGTGCCCTCCTCCGTGTGCTTCTCCGAGAGGACCTCGCCCTCCCGGTGGATCCTGGCCACGATCTCGCCCCGCGCGTACGGCACGAGGGCCTCGACGGTGACCTCGGGCCGCGGGATGAGCTGCGCGATGCGCTCCCGCAGCTCCGCGATGCCCTCGCCGGTGTGCGCGGAGACGAACTGCGCGCCGGGGAACAGGTGGCGCAGCCGGGCGATCACCAGGTCGCCGACGGCGTCGGTCTTGTTCACCACCAGCAGCTCGGCGGGCATCGGGTCGTCGCGCTTCTCGCCGATGTCCGCGATGACCTCGCGCACGGCCTTGACCTGCGACTCCGGCATGCCGTCGGAGCCGTCGACCACGTGCACGACCAGATCGGCCTCGGCGACCTCCTCCAGCGTGGAGCGGAACGCCTCGACGAGCTGGTGCGGGAGGTGGCGGACGAAGCCGACCGTGTCGGTCAGCGTGTACGGCAGGCCCTCCGGGGTCTCGCTGCGCCTGGTCGTCGGGTCCAGGGTGGCGAACAGCGCGTTCTCCACCAGGACACCGGCGCCGGTCAGGGCGTTGAGGAGGCTGGACTTGCCCGCGTTCGTGTACCCCGCGATGGCCACGCTGGGCACCTCGGCGGAGTGCCTGCGCCCGCGCTTGGTGTCGCGGGTCGTGCTCATCCCGGCGATCTCGCGGCGCAGCTTGGCGATGCGGGACCGGATGCGGCGGCGGTCGGTCTCGAGCTTGGTCTCACCGGGACCGCGCGTGCCCACGCCGCCACCGCCGGAACCACCCGCGCCACCGCCCTGCCGGGACAGCGACTCACCCCAGCCGCGCAGCCTCGGCATCATGTACTGGAGCTGGGCCAGCTCGACCTGCGCCTTGCCCTCCCGCGAGCTCGCGTGCTGGGCGAAGATGTCCAGGATCAGCGCGGTCCGGTCGACCACCTTGACCTTGAGCTTCTCCTCCAGCTGCCGCAGCTGGCCGGGCGAGAGCTCACCGTCGCAGATGACCGTGTCCGCGCCCGAGGAGATCACGACGTCGCGCAGCTCGGCGACCTTGCCCGAGCCGATGTAGGTGGCCGGGTCCGGCTTGTCGCGGCGCTGCACGAGCCCTTCGAGGACCTCGGAACCGGCGGTCTCGGCGAGCAGCTTCAGCTCGGCCATCGACGCCTCGGAGTCCTGCGCCGTCCCCTCGGTCCACACGCCGACGAGCACCACCCGCTCCAGGCGGAGCTGCCGGTACTCGACCTCGGTGACGTCCTCGAGTTCGGTGGAGAGCCCGGCGACGCGGCGCAGTGCCGCGCGGTCGGCGAGTGCGAGGTCGCCCGTGGACATGTTCTCGTCCTCGTCGGCCCAGTCGGTGGTGTCGGTGTTCAGCGTGTTTTCCGTCATTTGCCCTTCATTGTCCCACGGAGCGCCCACTCGGCCGAGTGGTTAACCACCGGGGTACACGGCCAGGTAGATGGCTGTGCCGGGCGCCTCGGGGTCGACGGGGTGGGCGGCTAGCTCCTCCATCAACGAGTAGAGGCGCCGCTTTAGTTCCGCTGGATCGATCTTGACGATGAGCCTGGTCTGCTCCAACGCGGTGGGGCCGACGTCGGCGACCTCGCCGAGGTAGGCCTGGAGGATCGCCTCCGCGGTGCCCGACGACAGCCCGACGTCGTCCAGCCGCCAGGACAGGCCGGTCGACAGGTACGGGATCTCCTTCGCTCCCCGGTTGCCGGAGCGGGCGGGCTGGGCTTCGAGGAAACCGGTGGCCACCAGCTTGCGGACGTGGTGCAGGGTCGTGGCCGGGTCCTTGTCCAGCCGTTCGGCGATCTCCTTGTTGGTCAGCGCGTCCCGGTAGGTCAACCGGATGATCCGCAGCCGGACGGCGGACGCCAGCGCGGCGGCTTCCTCGGGGGTGGCTCTTCGCCTCTGCACCCGACCAGCATAAGTGATTGACTGTTTCCAATCACTTCGGCGACACTCGTCGCATGGCTCTCCGGACGCACCGGGACTTCCGGCTCCTCTGGGCTGGCGACACCGTCAGCCAGTTCGGCTCCTCGATCGGGCGAACCGTCCTCCCGCTGCTCGCGGCGACCACGCTGGCCGCGTCGCCCTGGGAGATGGGCGTGCTCAGCGCGGCGGGCACGGCCGCGTTCCTGCTGATCGGCCTGCCCGCGGGCGTGTGGGTCGACCGGGTGCGCCGACGGCCGCTGATGATCTCCACCGACCTGCTGCGGGCCGGACTGATGCTGTCCGTGCCGCTCGCCTGGTGGCTCGGGGTGCTGACGCTGGCGCAGCTCGTCGTGGTCGCGCTGCTGGTCGGCGTGTGCACGGTGTTCTTCGACGTCGCCTACCAGTCGTACCTGCCGTCGCTGATCGGCCGGGAGCACCTGGTCGAGGGCAACTCGAAGCTCCAGGCCAGCCAGTCGGTCGCCGACGTCTCGGGGCCCGCGCTGGCCGGTGGCGTCGCCCAGGCGATCGGCGCCGCGAACGGCGTCCTCGCCACCGGGGTCGGCTACCTGGGCTCGGCGCTGTTCCTGTGGCGGATCAAGGGCGTCGAGCCCCCTCCACGACCGCACGGGGGCCGCTCGCTGCGCACCGACATCGCCGAGGGCCTGCGGTTCGTGGTCGGCAACCGGTCGCTGCGGGCCATCGTGGGCTGCACCGGCACGTCGAACCTCTTCGCGGGCCTGGAGATGGCCGTGCTGATCCTGTTCCTGATCCGCGACATCGGCCTGTCCGAGGGCGTGGTCGGCGTGCTGCTCAGCGCGGGCGGCGTGGGCGGAGTGCTCGGCGCGGTCTCGGCGAACCGGTGGAACCGGCGACTGGGCCAGACGCGGGTGATCTGGCTGTCGATGCTGGTCACCCAGCCGTTCGGCCTGCTGCTGCCGCTGGTGGCGGACGGTTGGCGGGTCGGACTGGCCATGGTGGGCGTGGCGATCGCGACCTGCGGGGCGACCGTCTACAACGTCAGCCAGGTCAGCTTCCGGCAGACCGTGTGCCCGGACCACCTGCTCGGCCGGATGAACGCCAGCATCCGGTTCCTGGTGTGGGGCACGATCCCGCTCGGCGGCCTCGTCGGAGGCGTCCTGGGCGGTTGGGTCGGCCTGCGCACCACGCTCTGGATCGGCATGATCGGGCAAGTCCTCGCCGTCGTCTGGGTTCTGCTCTCACCTCTGCGGACGGCGCGCGACCGAGCGACTACCGTCTCCGACCATGGCTGACACCACCGTTCTCCTCGACGGACTCCACTTCGGCGAAGCGCCTCGGCACGGTCCGGACGGCAGGTTCTACATCTCCGACTTCTACGAGAAGGCCGTCTTCACGGTGGACCTCGAGACCGGGGAGAAGCAGGTCGTCTGCTCGCTGCCCGGACAGCCCTCGGGCCTGGGCTGGCTGCCCGACGGCAGGCTGCTCGTGGTGTCGATGCTGGACCGCACGGTGCGCAGGCTGGAGCCGAACGGCGTCCTCTCGCTGCACGCGGACCTGGTCGACATCGCCGGGTACCACACCAACGACATGCTGGTCGACGCCCGCGGCCGCGCCTACGTCGGCAACTTCGGGTTCGACCTGCACAAGACGATCAACGACGAGGGCATCGAGGCCGTCCTGGCCCCCGACTACGTGTCGCCGAGCACGTCGCTCGCGCTCGTCGAGCCGGACGGCACGACCAGCGTGGCCGCGACCGACATGCACTTCCCCAACGGCACGGTGCTGCTGCCCGACGGTTCGCTGCTCGTGGCCGAGACGACCGCGTTCCGGCTGACCGCGTTCGACGTCGCCGAGGACGGGTCGCTGTCCAACCGGCGCGTGTGGGCCGACCTGCGCGGCCAGATGATCGCGCCGGACGGGATCTGCGTGGACTCCGAGGGTGGTGTCTGGGTGGCCACCGCCCTGCAGCCCGTCGTCGTGCGGGTCGTCGAGGGCGGCGCGATCACCGACCGCGTCGAGACCAGCCAGCTCACCTACGCCGTCGGCCTGGTCGGCAACACGCTGGTCGTCTGCACCGCGCCCACGTCGGACCCCGACGTGGTGGGCAAGCAGCACGTCGGCAGGTTGGAGACCGTCCAGGTGAAGGTCGGCGAGTAGCTAGAGGGCGTCCCACCAGGCCTGGTCGAGCTCGCCGCGCGCGACGAGCACGGCCGGGCCGGTGAGGGTGGCGGTCCGCTCGCCGACGACGACGGTGACCTGCCCGCCGGGAACGTCCACGGTGGCCCGGCCGGTGCTCCGGCCGGTGCCGTGCAGCCACGAGGCGACCGCGGCGACGGTGCCGGTGCCGCAGGACCGGGTCTCCCCCACGCCGCGCTCGTGCACGCGCATCCGGAGGGCGCCGTCGCGCAGGACGTTGACGAACTCCAGGTTGACGCCGTTCGGGAACACCGCGGGGTCGAAGTGCGGCTGCTCGGTGAGGTCGAGGGTCGCGACGGGCACGTCGGTCACGCACGCCAGGTGCGGGTTGCCCACGTCGACACCGACGCCGGTGAACTCGACGCCGTCGGTCTTCGTGGTGGACTCGCCGGTGATCCGCGCCGGGCCCATGTCCACGGTCACGCCGCCGTCCGGGTGCACGACGACGGGCTTGTCACCCCCGCGGGTGCCGACGACGAACTCGCCCGCGGGCACCAACCCGGCCTCGACGAGGTAGTGCGCGAACACCCGCACGCCGTTGCCGCACATCTCCGCGATCGAGCCGTCCGCGTTGCGGTAGTCCATGAACCAGGGGCTCGCCGCCGAGGCGACATCGGACGCAGCCGGCCGCACGACGCGCAGCACGCCGTCCGCGCCGAGGCCGCGCCGCCGGTCGCACAGCGCCCGCACGCGCGCCTCGGTCAGGTCCAGCACGCCGTCCGGATCGGGCAGCAGCACGAAGTCGTTCTCGGTGCCGTGCCCCTTGAGGAACTCCACTCCACCCACGCGCACCAGGCTACTTGCCGACCAGCGCCAGCACGTCCCCGACCAGGTCGGGACGGCCCGCGTCGAACCAGGTGACCCGCCGGTCGCGGCGGAACCAGGACCGCTGCCGCCGGACGAATCGCCGGGTGGCCCGCGCGGTCTCCTCGACGGCCACCGCGAGGTCCCCGTCGCCGTCGAACGCCGCGAGCACCTGCTGGTAGCCCAGAGCGCGCGCCGCCGTCCTGCCCTCACGCAGCCCGACGGCCTCCAGGGCGCGGACCTCGTCGACGAGCCCGGCCTCGAACATCCGCCGCACCCGGAGGTCGACCCGCCCGTCCAGCTCGGCCACCTCCCGGTCCAGGCCCACGACCACGGTGCCGTAGCGGGCGGGCCCCGGCTTGGGCAGGTTCGCCGAGAACGGCTCGCCGGTCAGCTCGATGACCTCCAGCGCGCGCACGACGCGGCGGACGTTGCCGGGCAGGATCGCCAGCGCGGCGGCCGGGTCGAGCACGGCCAGCCGCTCGTGCAGCGCGGGGCCGCCGACCACGGCCAGCTCCTCCTCCAGCCGGGCGCGGATGCCCTCGTCGGTGCCGGGGAACCTGAGGTCGTCGAGCACGGCCTGGACGTACAGCCCGGAGCCGCCGACGAGGACCGGGGTGCGCCCGGCCGCCAGCAGGTCCTCGACCACCCCGCGGGTGTGCTGCTGGTAGGCGGCCACGGACGCGGTCTCGGTCACGTCGAGCACGTCGAGCAGGTGGTGCGGGACGCCGCGGCGCTCGGCCTCGGTGACCTTCGCCGTGCCGATGTCCATGCCCCGGTAGAGCTGCATCGCGTCGGCGTTGACGACCTCGCCGCCCAGTCGCAGGGCGAGGGTCACGGCGAGGTCGGACTTGCCCGTGGCGGTGGGGCCGACGACGGCTACGGGGACGGTCACACCCCAGTTTCCCAGACGGCCACGTGGTAGCCGACGCCGTACGGCACGAGCAGCTCCGAGCGGGTGCACCGCCACGGCCCGGTGGCCTCGGCGAGCCCGGCGAGCACCTGCCAGGCGGCCCGGCCGTCCGCGCCCAGCTCGGCCGCCAGCCAGGGGTCCAGCGCCAGCAGCGCCTCAGGGTCGGCGGCGGCCAGCGCCGCGCGCACGCCGTCGTCGAACGGCCCGGCGCGGTCGTCGGGGCGGCCGACCGACGCGTCGCCGTGCCGGTGCGAGCCGGTGCCGAGCACGAGGAAGCCGACCTCCGGCTCGTCGGCGAGGCGCTTGCCCACCGCGAGGCAGTCGGCGGTCGGCAGGTCGGGGTGGACGAGCTCGACCCGGACGTCGAGCGCGCCCGCCCGCGCCCGCAGCCAGCCCGCCGCGAGGGCGGCCAGCGGCAGGCCGGGGTCCGAAGAGGACTCGACGGCCGAAAGGGCGACCGGAACATCGACGCCGTATCCGCGGAACGTCCCGGAGATGTCCGGGCCGATGGTGCGCGGACCGGACGGATCGCCCGCGATCGCCACCCAGTGGGGTGAGCTGTCCGCCAGCTCCCGCGCCGCCGCGACGCACGCCGCGCGCAACGGTTCGGTCTCGTCGGCGGCTCCTCCGACCAACTCGGGCACGAGCAGCGGCGCGTGCGGCAGGATCGCGAGGCGGAGGATCACAGCTCGTCACGGTACCCATCTTCGAGACCGCAGTACCGGGCTGAGCTCTGACCTGTTTGAATGCGCGCGGGGTACTGGGGACGATGAGGCGGAACCAGGTACCCGGTGCTGGGCCCCGCCGGTGGCGGGGCGCCCGTGGTTGGCACGGGCACCACGAAGTGGGCAGGCGAGGAGGAAGCCGGCGATGACGGAGCACGAGACGACACCGGAGACCACTGGTGACAGTGGCGGCACGACAACGGTGGTCGAGGGAACGAAGCAGGAGAGCGCCCCGGTGGCCGCTCCGCCGGTCCCCGTGGCGTCGGACCACCCTGACCGCTGGGGACGTGTGGACGCGGACGGGACGGTCTACGTGAAGACCGCCGACGGCGAGCGCGTCGTGGGGTCGTGGCAGGCGGGCGAGCCCGCCGAGGGCCTCGCGCACTTCGCGCGCCGGTTCGACGACCTGCGCACCGAGGTCGAGCTGCTGGTCGCGCGGCTGTCCTCCGGCGCGGGCGACCCGAAGCACGCCCTGACGAGCGCCAAGCACGTGCGCGAGACCCTCAAGGACGCCGCCGTCGTGGGCGACCTGGAGTCGTTGGCCAAGCGCGTCGACCACGTGCTGGCCAAGGCCGAGGAGGGCCTGGAGAAGGCGAAGACGGCCAAGGAGGCCGCCCGCACCCAGTCCGTGGCGCGCAAGCAGGAGCTCGTCGAGGAGGCCGAGACGCTGGCCAACGAGTCGACCCAGTGGAAGACCACGGGCGACCGGCTGCGGCAGATCCTCGACGAGTGGAAGACCATCCGCGGCGTCGACCGCAAGACCGACGAGCAGCTGTGGCGGCGGTTCTCCAAGGCGCGCGACGCGTTCAACCGGCGCCGGGGCTCGCACTTCGCGGACCTCGACCGGCAGCGCGGCGTGGCGAAGAACCGCAAGCAGGAGCTCGTGGAGGAGGCGGAGAAGCTCGTCCAGTCCGACGACTGGGGTCCGACCGCCGGTCGGTACAAGGACCTCATGGTCGAGTGGAAGAGCGCGGGCCGGGCGCCCAAGGAGGCCGACGACGTGCTGTGGCAGCGCTTCCGCGCCGCCCAGGACGCGTTCTTCGCGCGCCGCTCCGAGGCGTTCAACGAGCGCGACGCGGAGTTCGGCACCAACGCGCAGCTCAAGGAGGCCCTGCTCGCCGAGGCCGAGGCCATCGACCCGGGCAGCGACCTCGAGGCCGCGCGCAACCAGCTGTACAAGATCCAGGAGCGCTGGGACGCGATCGGCAAGGTGCCGAGGGAGCGGGTCCGCGAGCTGGAGGGCAAGCTGCGCGCCATCGAGGAGAAGGTCCGCGGCGCGGTCGACGCCCAGTGGCGCCGGTCCGACCCCGAGGCCGAGGCCCGCGTGGCCCAGTTCCGCGAGCGCGTCGAGCAGTTCGAGGCCCAGGCCGAGAAGGCTCGGTCGGCGGGCGACAAGCGTCGTGCCGAGCAGGCCGAGGCGCAGGCGAAGCAGTGGCGCGAGTGGCTGTCCGCGGCCGAGGCGGCCGTCGCCACCCGCTAGCCGGTCCACCACGACGGGGGCTCTCAGCGCGCTGAGAGCCCCCGTCGTGCTTGGTCGGTCAGGGCGACCAGGGCCGGCACGTCGTCGACGTTGGCCAGCGCCGCGACCGAGACGCCGAGCTCCGGCACCCGCACGACCCTGGCCGTCCAGCCCGGCCAGCTGCCGCCGTGGCCGTGCACCAGCACCCCGTCGGACCGGGTGACGCCCACGCCCCAGGCGTAGTCCAGCGGCGTGCCGTCGTCGAGGTGGCCGGGGGTGTGCACCAGCGTCCGGACGCGCCCGTCGAAGTGGCCGCCGGGCATCAGCGCGTCGTTCCAGCGCAGCAGGTCC
This sequence comes from Umezawaea tangerina, assembly GCF_003002815.1. Taxonomy (GTDB): domain Bacteria; phylum Actinomycetota; class Actinomycetes; order Mycobacteriales; family Pseudonocardiaceae; genus Umezawaea; species Umezawaea tangerina. The sequence goes on from NZ_PVTF01000024.1 coordinate 102,545, forward strand.
CCGGCGGTGCTCCACGCCCCGCCGTCGCCCAGGCTCAGCGGTCGAGGCCACGGGCCGTCGCCGTCGGGGTTGGCCGGAGCGGCCTCCGCGGGGACGGCGTCGGCGGCGAACCGGGTGCGCCGCATGCCCAGCGGCTCGAACAGCAGCTGCCGGGCCAGGTCGGCGAACGGGGTGCCGGAGACCCGTTCCAGCACGGCCGCGAGGCAGATGTAGCCCGCGTTGTCGTAGCGGTGCTCGGCGCCGGGCGGGAAGCGCGGCTCGGGGCACTCGGCCAACGCCCGCAGGACCGAGGGGCTGTCCCACCCGAACGGCATGCGCTCCTGGAGCTCGGCGTCGTCGGGCAGCCCGCCGGTGTGGTGCAGGAGATGGCGCAGGCGGACGCCGTCGGCCCACCTGGGCAGGTCCGGCAGCCAGTGCCGCACGGAAGCCTCGGTGTCGACGTCGAGGAGCGCGGCGCACACGCCCACCATCTGCTTGGACACCGACGCGCAGTAGGACACGGTGTCCGCGGTGAACGGCTCGCCCGGCCGGGCGTGGCCGCGGGTCGTCGAGGTCACCGAGCCGTCCCGGTGGCGGACCACGACCGCGACACCCCGGTCGGGGCGGTCGTAGTCCGCCAGGAGGTCGGTCACAGCCCCGGTCGGGACGCCGCCAGCTTCAGCCACCGCACCAGCAGGACGAGCATGGCCAGCACCGCGACGATCAGCCCCGGCCCCGGTCCGGGACCGGGTGCGTGGCTGGTCGTCGTCTGCTGCATCCAGATGGACAGCACGCCGATGACCGAGCCCGCGAAGCAGCCGAGCGCGCAGAACCACACCACCACCCACTGCCGCAGCAGCAGGCCGAGCGCGGACAGCAGCACGCCGGCGACCACGGCGGCGAAGGCGAACAGCCTCGGCAGCGCGCCGACCCTCACCCCGTCGGGGATCTGGCCGAGCAGGATGTGCCAGCCGCGCGCCTCCCCCGCCCACGGCAGCAGCTCGGCGACGAGCAGCGCGAACACCGCGACGGCGATGAGCAGCGCGCCCGCGCCGGGGTCGACGCGCTTGGCCGCCGACTTGCCCACCTGGTCGATCTCGTCCCGCAGCCGGGACAGGTCCTCGGACTCACCGCTCACTGGACGGCGCACCCGCCGACCGCGGCGGGCAGGGGCTCGGGGGCGCCGAACGACGGCAGGCCGAGCGTGATGCCGGGTGTCTTCGGCTTGAGGCCCGCCTCGGACATGTCACCGGCCCTCGTGCGCCGGTGGCTGATCAGCGGGCCGTCGGCGACCACGTAGTGCGGCGCGCCGTAGGTGACCACGGTCTCGACCACGTCACCGGGCCGCACGGCCGCGTCGCCGGGCGTGAAGTGCACCAGCCTGCCGTCGCGGGCCCGGCCGCTGAGCCTGCGCGTCTCGGTGTCGCGCTTGCCCTCGCCGGTCGCGACCAGCACCTCGATCCGGCGGCCGACCTGCTCCTGGTTGAGCTCCAGGGCCATGGCCTCCTGCAGCTCGACCAGCCGGTCGAACCGCTCCTGCACGACCTTCTTCGGCAGCTGGTCGGGCAGCGACGCGGCGGGCGTGCCGGGGCGCTTGGAGTACTGGAACGTGAACGCGTTGGTGAACCGGGACTGGCGGACGACGTCGAGAGTCGCCTGGAAGTCCTCCTCGGTCTCGCCGGGGAAGCCCACGATGATGTCGGTGGTGATGGCCGCGTCCGGCATGGCCTCGCGCACCTTGTCCAGGATCGACAGGTACTTCGCCGAGCGGTACGAGCGGCGCATCTCCTTGAGCAGCCGGTCCGAGCCGGACTGGAGCGGCATGTGCAGCGAGTGGCACACGTTCGGCGTCTCGGCCATCGCCGCGATCACGTCGTCGGTGAAGTCCTTCGGGTGCGGCGAGGTGAACCGCACCCGCTCCAGCCCGTCGATCGCCCCGGTGGCGCGCAGCAGCTTCCCGAACGCCAGCCGGTCGCCGAACTCGACGCCGTAGGAGTTGACGTTCTGCCCGAGCAGCGTCACCTCCAGCACGCCCTGGTCCACCAGGGCCTGGACCTCGGCGAGCACGTCGCCGGGACGGCGGTCCTTCTCCTTGCCGCGCAGCGACGGCACGATGCAGAACGTGCACGTGTTGTTGCAGCCCACCGACACCGACACCCAGCCCGAGTAGGCCGAGTCGCGCTTGGCGGGCAGGGTCGACGGGAAGGTCTCCAGCGAGTCCAGCAGCTCGACCTGCGCCTCCTGGTTGTGCCGGGCGCGTTCGAGCAGCACCGGCAGCGACCCCAGGTTGTGGGTGCCGAACACCACGTCCACCCACGGCGCGCGGCGGACGATCTCCTTCTGGTCCTTCTGGGCCAGGCAGCCGCCGACGGCGATCTGCATGTCCGGGTTGGCCGTCTTCGCGGGCGCGAGGTGCCCCAGCGTGCCGTACAGCTTGTTGTCGGCGTTCTCCCGGACCGCGCAGGTGTTGAACACGACGACATCCGGCGCGACGTCCCCGGTGGCGGCCGCGTACCCGGCGTCCTCCAGCAGGCCGGCGAGGCGCTCGGAGTCGTGCACGTTCATCTGGCACCCGAACGTGCGGATCTGGTAACTGCGGGTCACTGCACCCATCCTTCCGTCGGGTTCAGGGTAGAGCGCGAACATGACACGATGCGCAGGTGTCGGGAACGGTGCGACGAGTACACGCCGCTGGGGCCGTGTTGGCCCTGGCGGCCATGGCGCTGAGCGCCTGCGGGAACGACCTGTCCGCGCTGAAGCTGACCATGGCGTCGGGCGTCGAGAAGGGTGTCTACAACCGGCTGAGCATGGCGTTGGCGGACGCCTGGACCGAGCAGCTGGGGATCGAGCACCCGCAGGTGGTGTCGACCAACGGGTCGGTGGACAACCTGGGGCGGCTGCGGACCGGGCAGGCCAACGTCGGGTTCTCGCAGGCGGACGCGGCCGAGGAGGCGGCGGGCACGCCGGGGCAGCACAAGCTGTACGCGCTGGCCCGGATGCACGACGACTACCTCCAGGTGGTCGTCCGCGCGGACCTGAAGGTGAACCGGCTGGCCGACCTCAAGGGCCTGCGGGTGTCGATCGGGTCGTCCACGTCGGGCGTGCGGCTGATCGCGGACCGGCTGCTGAAGTCGGCGGGCATCTCGCCGGACGCCGACCTGCGGGTGCAGCACCTCGACCTCAACGACGCGAGCGCCGCGATGCTCGCGGGCAACCTGGACGCGTTCATCTGGTCCGGGGGCCTGCCGACCGCGCAGGTCACCCAGCTCGCGCAGTCGGTCAAGGTGACCATGCTCGACCTGAGCGACGTCCTGACCAAGCTGCGCGCCGACTTCCCCGTCTACGGGTCGGCGGAGCTGCCCGCCTCGGCGTACAACCTGCCCGGCCAGGACGAGCCGATCACCACCCTGGTCGTGCGCAACTTCCTGCTGGTCACCGACGCCATGAGCGACGACGCCGCCGAAGCCCTGGTGCGCGGCCTGATCGAGGCGCAGCCACGCCTGGAGGCGGCCAGCCTGGCCGCGCGGTCCATCGAGATCCGCTCCGCCATCGAGACCACGCCCATCCCGCTGCACCCCGGCGCGCTGCGCTACTACCGGGACGTGAAGGTCTAGGGCGGACGTCCCCTGGCCCGGTGGTCACCGCGCTAGTCGACCGCGGGCAGCGTCACGACGACCTCCAGCCCGCCGCCCTCGGGGCTCTCCAGCACGACCTCGCCGTCCACCCGCTCGACGATCCGCCGCACGATCGACAGCCCCAGCCCGGACCCGGACACGTTCTGGTGGGCCTGGCTCCGCCAGAACCGGTCGGTGGCGCGCTCCAGCTCGTCGGCCGCCAGCCCCGGCCCCTCGTCGCGCACCGAGATCCGCACCCAGCCGTCGCGACGGCGGACGTCGACGTGCACGAGGGTGTCCTCGCGGGTGAACTTGAAGGCGTTGTCCAGCAGCGCGTCGAGGATCGCCTCGACGCCCCGCGGCGGTGCCAGGGCAGCCCCACCGCGTTCGCCGTCCAGCACGAGGTGCACGTTCTTGGCCACGGCGGCGGGCTGCCACGCGGACAGCCGTCCCGCGACGGCCCGGTCGACGTCGACCACCAGCGGGTCGACGGAGCTGGACTCGGCGCGCGCCATCGACAGCAGCTCGTCCAGGATCCGGTTGAGCCGGTCGGCCTCCGCGACCGCCGCCACCTGGTGCACCTCGGCCGACTCGTCGACGTGTCCCTCCAGATTGGACAGTCGCAGCTTGAGGGCGGTCAGCGGGTTGCGCAGCTGGTGCGAGGCGTCGGCGACGAACGCCCGCTGCGCGGCCAGCGCGTCGCCGACGTTGGCGGCCATCTGGTCGAACGACCGGCTGAGCTGGCGCAGCTCGGGCGGGCCGCTGGACGCCCCGACCGGCGTCACCGGTCTGCCCGACACCACCGCGGCCAGCAGCTTGCCGGTCGCGTCGTCGAGCCGCTCCACCGGTCGCAGGGTCCACCGGACCAGCGGCAGCGCGGCGAGGACGGCCAGCGACAGGGCGAGCGCGCTGCCGGTGAGCAGCACCGACCACCAGACCAGCACCTGGCCGCGGGCCTTGTCGGTGGGCGAGAACGTGACGACCGCGCCGCGCACCTCCCCGTCGACCAGCACGGGCTCGGCCAGCACCAGCTGCTCCTCGTCCCACGGCATCAGCACCGGCGGCGCCGAGGGCAGCCGCCCGACCAGCGCGCCGGTGATCATCTCCGACACGCCGTCCGCGTCGAGGTCCACGTCCGCCCGCGAGGCGGCCTTGACCTGGCGTTCGCGGTCGAGCAGGACGACCGTGATCCCGTAGACCTCGTCGTAGCGCTGAAGGGCCGGGACGAGCAGCTCGGGCCGTCCGTCGATCAGCGGCCGCTGGGCGACCGAGGCGAACCTGCTGGTGTCGGTGAGCCGGTCCAGGAACAGCTCCTGCTGCTCGGCCGCGGCCACCCCCCGCCCGAGCGGCCCGCCGAGCCCGACCAGCACCAGCACGACCAGTGCCAGCACGATGCCGAGGAGCCGTGAGCGCACGTCAGCCGTCGCCCGGTTCGGCGGTGGGCGTGCCCAGCCGGTAGCCGACACCGCGGACGGTCTCCAGCAGCCACGGGCGGCCGAGCTTGGTCCGCAGGGTCGCGACGTGGACGTCCAGCGTCCGGTTGGCGCCCGACCAGGTGCGCCCCCAGATCTCGGCCAGGATGCGCTCGCGGGTGCAGACCGCGCCGCCCGCCGCGACGACCAGCGCCAACACCTGGAACTCCTTGCGCGACAGCGCGACGGACGCGCCCGCGACCGTCACCTCGTGCCGCGCCAGGTCGACCCGGACGTCGCCGATCGTGAACACCTCGGTTCCGGTACCGCCGAGGCCCACCGGGTCGCCGCGGCGCCTGCGCACCGCGTGCACCCGCGCCACCAGCTCACCCACGTCGTAGGGCTTCACCAGGTAGTCGTCCGCGCCGGCGTGCAGCCCCAGGATCCGGTCGTCGATCTCGCCGCGCGCGGACACCACGATGATCGCCACGTCGCTCGCCGCGCGGATGCTCCGGCACAGCGTCACACCGTCCACATCGGGCAGACCGAGATCGAGCAAGACGACATCCACCCCTAACAATCTGTCTAAAGTACCCCTACCGGTAGCTTGACGATCTACCGTGAACCCACGTCGCGTCAGCGCCGGGACCAGCGCTTCTGCGACACGGTCGTCGTCCTCGACGAGCAGCACACGCACTGTGGTCCCTTTCGGGTAGGGGTCGCCGACCTGTGACAGAGTTGAGACCCTAAGTCTTGCTCAATGTCGTGGACTGGTGTGGTGGCGCACACCTAGGTTTTGCCCAGCGCTGACAATTGCCAGTTGGAGGATTCGATGACCGCCCCCACCACCGCACCGCCGATGATCAAAATGGCGGGCGTGGACAAGTTCTTCGGCCCTCTGCACGTTCTGAAGAACGTCAACCTGGAGGTGCCCAAGGGCCAGGTGGTCGTCGTGCTCGGCCCCTCGGGCTCCGGCAAGTCGACGCTGTGCCGCACCATCAACCGCCTCGAGCCCATCGACTCCGGCACGATCGAGGTCGACGGCCAGCCGCTGCCCGCCGAGGGCAAGGAGCTCGCCCGGCTCCGCGCGGACGTGGGCATGGTGTTCCAGTCGTTCAACCTGTTCGCGCACAAGAGCATCGTCGACAACGTGCTGCTCGCGCCGGTGAAGGTGCGCAAGGTCCCGCAGAACGAGGCGCTCGAGCACGCGACGGAGCTGCTGGAGCGGGTCGGCATCGCGAACCAGGCAGGGAAGTACCCCGCCCAGCTGTCGGGCGGGCAGCAGCAGCGCGCCGCGATCGCGCGTGCGCTGGCCATGCGGCCCAAGGTCATGCTGTTCGACGAGCCGACCTCCGCGCTGGACCCGGAGATGGTCCAGGAGGTGCTGGACGTCATGACGACGCTGGCCAAGGAAGGCATGACGATGCTCGTCGTCACCCACGAGATGGGTTTCGCCCGCAAAGCCGCGGACCGCGTCATCTTCATGGCCGACGGGGAGATCGTGGAGGACTCCACCCCGAAGGAGTTCTTCTCCGCCCCGAAGTCCAACCGCGCGAAGGACTTCCTTGGCAAGATCCTGACCCACTGAAGTCCCAGCACTCGCGACGCCCGACAGGCGTCGCCTGATCTACACAGAGCAGGAGAAGGACGATGAGGGCTCGTACCCTTGCGGCGGTGCTGCTTGCCGGCGGCCTCGCGCTGACCGCATGCGGCAAGGAAGGCACCCCTGGAGACACGGGGGGCACGGCCCCCTCGCAGGCTGTCGCATCCGACGTGAAGCTGGACGGCTCGCCGACGTTCGAGAAGATCAAGTCGCGCGGCCGCGTCGTCATCGGCGTCAAGGAGGACCAGCCCGGTCTGGGCTTCAAGGACCCGACGACGAACAAGTACAGCGGCTTCGACATCGAGATCGCCAAGCTGGTCGCCGCGAAGCTCGGCTTCGCCGAGGACAAGATCGACTACAAGGCGATCGCGTCCGCCGGTCGTGAGCAGGCCCTGATCAACGGCGACGTCGACTACTACGTCGGCACGTACACGATCAACGCGGGCCGCAAGGAGAAGGTCGGCTTCGCGGGCCCGTACTACACCGCGGGCCAGGACCTGCTGGTGCGCAAGGACGACACGGCGATCACCGGCAAGGACGCCCTCAAGGGCAAGAAGGTCTGCTCCGTGACCGGCTCGACGCCGATCAAGAAGGTCAAGGAGGAGGGCCTGACGGAGCCGGAGAACATCACCGAGTTCCAGAACTACTCGCAGTGCGTCTCCAAGCTGGCCGAGGGCTCGATCGACGCCGTCACGACGGACGACGCGATCCTCAAGGGCTACGCGGCGCAGGAGCCGGACAAGTTCAAGGTCGTCGGCAAGCCGTTCTCGAACGAGCCCTACGGCATCGGTCTGTCCAAGGAGGACACCGTGCTGCGCGGCAAGCTCTTCGACATCCTCGAGGCGGCGCTGAAGGACGGCACGTGGCAGTCGATCTACGACTCCACGCTGGGCAAGTCGGGATCCGCGGCCACCAAGCCGTTGATCGAGCGCTACTGACCCACGACGGTGGCCGGTGACCGCGCCTGAGGGCGGGTCACCGGCCATCTCTCTACCCGAGCCCACCGGCAAGGAACCCCGATGAGTCTCCTTTCCACCTATTCCGGCCTCTTCCTGAGCGCGTTCGCCACCACGTTGAAGCTGTTCGCGTTCTCGGCGGTCGGATCCCTGCTGCTGGGGACGATCCTCGCGATGATGAGGGTCAGTCCCGTGCCGGTGTTCCGGGCAGCCGGGGCCACCTACGTCACGCTGGTCCGCAACACCCCGCTGACCCTGGTGTTCTTCTTCTTCACGTTCGCCTACCCGCTGCTGAAGATCCTCAAGTTGGACTACGAGCAGGGTGCGATCGTGGCCCTGACCCTGTACACCTCCGCGTTCATCTGCGAGGTGGTCCGTTCGGGCATCAACACCGTTCCGGTCGGCCAGGCCGAGGCGTCGCGAGCGCTCGGACTCACCTTCACGCAGATGCTCGGGAGCGTCGTGCTGCCGCAGGCCATGCGGTCGGTCGTCCCGCCGCTGGTGAGCACCCTGATCGCGTTGCTGAAGAACACGACCGTGTCGGCGGGCTTCTCCGTCGGCGACGCGGGCGCCATCCAGTCGACGCTCTCCGAGGAGGGCGCGAACATGCTGGTCGGCCTGTCCTGGGTCGCGTTCTTCTTCGTGGTCCTGGTCCTGCCGCTGACCTTCCTGCAACGCAGCCTCGAGAAGCGCTGGAGCGTCGCCCGATGAGCAACGTGCTGTTCGACGTACCCGGTCCCAAGGCCAGGCTGCGCCACCAGATCCTCGCCGTGGTCGGCGTCATCGGCGTGGCGGGCATCGTCGGGTTCATCGGCTACCGCTTCTACGACAGCGGCCAGTTCGCCCCGAAGATGTGGGAGTGGCTGCAGTACACGACGATCCAGGAGCAGCTCGCCGAGCGGATCCTGGCCACGCTGAAGGCCTTCGCCCTCGGCGCCGTCATGGCCATGCTGTTCGGCGCGATCCTCGCGGCGGGCAAGCTCTCGGAGCACGCCATCTGGCGCGGACCGGCGACGGTCATCGTCGAGGTCTTCCGGGCCATCCCGCTGCTGATCATGATCTTCTTCTTCTACTTCGGCCTCCCCGCCATCGACATCAAGATGTCGCAGTTCACCGCGGTCGTCGTCGGTCTGACCCTGTACAACGGGTCGGTGCTCGCCGAGGTCTTCCGCGCGGGCATCATGTCGCTGCCGCGCGGGCAGACCGAGGCGGCATACGCGCTCGGCATGCGCAAGACCCAGGTGATGGTGCTGGTCCTGCTCCCGCAGGCCCTGCGGGTGATGCTGCCGACCATCGTCAGCCAGCTCGTCGTGCTGCTGAAGGACACCGCGCTCGGCTTCATCATCAACTACAAGGAACTGCTCGACTACGCGAAGTACCTCGGCGGCCAGGGCCAGTTCGGCAGGCCCCTGGTGCCGGTGACCCTCGTGGTGGCCGCGATCTACGTGACGATGTGCCTGCTGCTCACCTGGCTGGCCGTCACGCTGGAGAAGCGCAACCGCCGCGACAAGAAGCTCACCCCGATCGACACCAAGGCACTGGACGACGTGGCGATCCCGGCCGCCTCCCAGTCCATGTAGCGGTCTAGGCAGCGACCAGGGTCCATCGAGCGATCCGGGTCAGGCAAAGCCTGGCGCCGCGACACCTGGCGCTGTGACGGCTGGCGCTGTGAAGCTTGGTGGTCAGTCCCGAAGGGGGCGCTCCCGGAACTCCGGGGGCGCCCCTTTCGCGTACCGCTCCAGGTTCACCCGTGACCCGCACTCACCGGGCCGGCCGCACGTGCAAAGCAAGCCGCACGCACAGGGCAAGCCGCACCGACCAGGCAAGCGCGCTCACCGCACCTGCCTGCTCACCGCGCTCACCGGACGAGCCGCACCAGCCCACGAGCCTCGGTCACCTGGACCCGCGCATCCGGAACCCCTCATCTCAGGCCGGGGTCACCGGAAAGCCGCCCACCGGATGGACGACCGCGCCCTCGTCACCTCACGAGGACGAGCTGCCGTCGCATCCGCTGGACCCGTCACCATCGATACCCGCCATGACCTTCCCCTCCCACCTCGGTGCCGCCCACTGACCAACGTATCCAGATCCACGTGGTCATCCCATGGGCGATAGGCACACGATCGGGTGGAGAACCCGGTCAGGGCTGGCGGCGGAAGATCTTGTTGCCCAGCCAGACGATGGGGTCGTACTTGCGGTCGGCGACGCGCTCCTTCATCGGGATCAGGGCGTTGTCGGTGATCTTGATGTGCTCGGGGCACACCTCGGAGCAGCACTTGGTGATGTTGCACAGCCCCAGCCCGTGCTGCTCCTGCGCCGCGTCGACCCGCCCGCCCTCGTCCAGCGGGTGCATCTCCAGCTCGGCGACCCGCATGAGGAACCGGGGGCCCGCGAAGGCCTCCTTGTTCTCCTCGTGGTCGCGGATCACGTGGCAGGTGTCCTGGCACAGGAAGCACTCGATGCACTTGCGGAACTCCTGCGAGCGCTCCACGTCGACCTGCTGCATCCGGTACTCGCCCGGCGCGAGCCCCTTCGGCGGCTTGAACGACGGGATCTCGCGGGCCTTGGTGTAGTTGAACGACACGTCGGTCACGAGGTCGCGGATGATCGGGAACGTGCGCATGGGCGTGATCGTGATGGTCTCGCCCTCGGTGAACGTGGACATGCGGGTCATGCACAGCAGGCGCGGCCTGCCGTTGATCTCCGCCGAGCACGAGCCGCACTTGCCCGCCTTGCAGTTCCACCTCACGGCCAGGTCCCCGGCCTGGGTGGCCTGCAGGCGGTGGATGACGTCGAGGACGACCTCGCCCTCGTTCACCTCGACGGTGAAGTCCTCCAGCCCGCCTCCGTCGGCGTCCCCGCGCCAGACCCGGAAGTTCCCCTGGTAACCCATGTCAGCTCCCCAACTCGTCACCGGTGAGGTACTTCTCCAGCTCGCCCCGGTCGAACAGCTCCAGCAGGTCCTCGCGGATCGGGATCTGCGCCTTGACCTCGACGTCCACTTCGGACGGTCCGGTCGTCCTGCACACCAGCAGCTTGCGCCGCCACTCCGGGTCCATGCCGGGGTAGTCGTCGCGGGTGTGGCCGCCGCGGCTCTCGGTGCGCAGCAGCGCGGCCTTGGCCACGCACTCGCTCACGACGAGCATGTTCCGCAGGTCCAGGGCGAGGTGCCAGCCGGGGTTGAACTGCCGGTGGCCCTCGACGGTCAGCGTGCGGGCGCGGGCCTTCAGGCCCTCCAGCCGTTCCAGCGCCTGCTCGATCTCCTCGGCCTTGCGGATGATGCCGACGAGGTCGTTCATCGCCTGCTGGAGCTCCATGTGCAGGGTGTACGGGTTCTCCCCGCCCTCACCGGAGAACGGGGCCAGCGCGGTCGCCTGCGCCTCCGCCACGGCCGCCTCGGACGGCACCGGCCGCACCGGCAGCGCGCTCACGTAGTCCGACGCGCCCGTTCCCGCCCTGCGGCCGAAGACCAGCAGGTCCGACAGCGAGTTGCCGCCGAGCCGGTTGGAGCCGTGCATGCCGCCGGACACCTCGCCCGCCGCGAACAGGCCGGGCACCGACGAGGCGCCGGTGTCCGGATCGACCTCCACGCCGCCCATGACGTAGTGGCAGGTCGGCCCGACCTCCATCGGCTGGGCGGTGATGTCGACGTCGGCCAGCTCCTTGAACTGGTGGTGCATCGACGGCAGCCGACGGGTGATCTCCTCGGCGGGCAGCCGGGTCGACACGTCCAGGAAGACGCCGCCGTGCTCGGTGCCGCGCCCGGCCTTCACCTCGGAGTTGATCGCGCGCGCCACCTCGTCGCGCGGCAGCAGCTCCGGTGGCCGCCGGTTGTTGTCGGCGTCGGTGTACCAGCGGTCGCCCTCGGCCTCGCTGTCGGCGTACTTCTCCTTGAAGACCTCGGGGATGTAGTCGAACATGAACCGCTTGCCTTCGGAGTTCCGCAGCACACCGCCGTCGCCGCGGACCGACTCGGTGACCAGGATGCCCTTCACGCTGGGCGGCCAGACCATGCCGGTCGGGTGGAACTGGATGAACTCCATGTTGATCAGCGAGGCACCCGCGCGCAGCGCCAGCGCGTGGCCGTCGCCGGTGTACTCCCAGGAGTTCGAGGTGACCTTGAACGACTTGCCGATGCCGCCGGTCGCCAGGATCACGGCGGGCGAGGTGAACAGCGCGAACCGGCCGGACTCGCGCCAGTAGCCGAACGCGCCGGCGATCCGGCCGTCCTCGACCAGCAGGTCGCTGACCGTGAACTCCTGGAACACCCTCAGCTTGGCCTCGTGGTCGCCGGTCTCGGCGTGGTCCTCCTGCTGGAGCGACACGATCTTCTGCTGGAGGGTGCGGATCAGCTCCAGGCCGGTGCGGTCGCCGACGTGCGCGAGCCGCGGGTACTCGTGGCCGCCGAAGTTGCGCTGGCTGACCCGGCCGTCTGCGGTGCGGTCGAACAGCGCGCCGTAGGTCTCCAGCTCCCAGACCCGGTCCGGGGCCTCCTTGGCGTGCAGCTCGGCCATCCGCCAGTTGTTGAGGAACTTGCCGCCGCGCATCGTGTCGCGGAAGTGGACCTGCCAGCTGTCGTTGGAGTTCACGTTGCCCATGGCCGCGGCGATGCCGCCCTCGGCCATGACCGTGTGCGCCTTGCCGAACAACGACTTGCAGAGCACCGCCGTGCGCATCCCGTGCTCGCGGGCCTCGATCGCGGCTCGCAGTCCGGCGCCTCCGGCACCGATGACGAGGACGTCGAAGGAGTGCCGTTCCAGCTCGGCCAAGGTTGTGCTCCCTAGTTGACGAAACGCAGGTCGCCGATGACCCCGGAGGCGACGAGCGCGATGTAGAGGTCGGTCAGGCAGACGAAGATCAGCGACGACCAGGCGAGCTGCATGTGCTTGCCGTTGAGCGTGGAGATCCTCTGCCACATCCAGTAGCGGACGGGGTGCTTGGAGAAGTGCTTGAGCTTGCCGCCCATGATGTGCCTGCACGAGTGGCAGGACAGCGTGTACGCGGCGAGCAGGCCGACGTTGACCAGCAGGATGATGTTCCCGAGTCCGATGCCGAAGCCCTTCTCACCGGAGAAGGCGGCTATCGCGTCGTAGATGTTGATCAGCAGCAGGATCGAGGCCGCGTAGAAGAAGTAGCGGTGCAGGTTCTGCGCGATCAGCGGCGCCTTGGTCTCGCCGGTGTACGTCTTGTGGGGCTCCGCCACGGCGCACGCGGGCGGCGACATCCAGGCCGCCCGGTAGTAGGCCTTGCGGTAGTAGTAGCAGGTGATCCGGAATCCCAGCAGGAACGGGATGATGAAGATCGGCGGCGTGAGGAAGCCGGGCAGCTCCGGCAGCGGCTGGCCGAAGTGGCTGGCCGCCGGGACGCACTCGGCGCTCAGGCAGGGCGAGTACATCGGGGTCAGGTAGTGGTACTCCCCGACCCAGTAGTAGTCGTTCATGAACGTGCGTATCGCGGCGTAGACCGAGATCAGGCCCAGGCCCGCGACCGTCAGCAGCGGTGAGAGCCACCACCGGTCCGTGCGGAGCGTGCGCTCGGAGATCTGCGCCCTCACCAACTGGCCCACCTCGGTTTCCACGTCGTTGTGGCTGCAAAGGCCTCGGCCCCCGCGTGTTCCGGCGGGGGCCGAGGTGGAGTGTCGCAGGTCACCTATCGCTGACGATAGCCACCCAGGCCTTCGTCGTCAGCGTCCTGCCAGAGGGACGAGTCGTACGGCGTGTCGGGCACGACGACCACCTCCCGCTCGACCAGCGGCGCCTGCCGAGGCCGTGGCGGGGAGTCGATGTCGATCAACTCCGTGGCGTCGATGTCCATGCGCTCGATGTCGTTGGCAAGCCGCTGCACTGCGGCAACGTCGCCATACCGCCCGCGCAGGGAGCCGACGCACTGCCTGAGCTGACCCAGTGCACGCCTCAACTCGACGATCTCCGTGGACGTCATGCCGCACCTCCGTTGCCGAGGTCCCCGTCAGTGATCCCGACGCCGACTCTGCCTTGTCCAGAGCCTTGTGACAAGCGACACACACCAAGATTTAATTCGCACTTACCCAGGAGTTACTGAATCGGTCCCTGTATCGGTTCTGTTGGAAAACGCCCTGGTGACTTACCCTGAATGGGTCATGACCGTTCGTGCGAAGTCCGCAGCACTGTCGTCCACCGGGGCCCATCACGGCCCCTGATCACCGGAGCCAGTCATGAGCCCAACGCACCCCGTCGTCACCGAGGTGACCCGGCGCATAGCCACCCGCAGCGCCGTCGGCCGCACCGCCTACCTCGAGCGCCTGGCCGCCGCCGCGACCGAGAGCACCACCCGGAGCGGCATGGGGTGCAGCAACCTCGCCCACGGCTTCGCGGGCATCACCGGCGGCGACAAGGCCGCCCTGCGGGCGCTGCGCAAGCCGAACATCGGCATCGTGTCCGCGTACAACGACATGCTGTCGGCGCACCAGCCGATGGACGAGTACCCGGCGTGGATCAAGGAAGCCGCCAGGGGCGTCGGCGGCATCGCGCAGTTCGCCGGCGGCGTGCCCGCGATGTGCGACGGGATCACCCAGGGCCGCGACGGCATGGAGCTGTCGCTGTTCAGCCGGGACGTCATCGCGATGTCCACCGGCGTGGCGCTGGCCCACGACATGTTCGACGCGACGCTGCTGCTCGGGGTGTGCGACAAGATCGTCCCCGGCATGCTGATCGGCGCGCTGTCGTTCGGCCACCTGCCCGCGATCCTGGTGCCCGCCGGCCCCATGAGCTCCGGGCTGACGAACTCCGAGAAGAGCCGCGTCCGCCAGCTCTACGCCGAGGGCAAGGCCACCCGCGAGGACCTCCTCGAAGCCGAGGCCGCGTCCTACCACAGCCCCGGTACCTGCACGTTCTACGGGACCGCGAACTCCAACCAGCTCGTCAACGAGGTCATGGGCCTGCACCTGCCGGGCGCGACCTTCGTGCCGCCGGGCACCCCGCTGCGGCGCGCGCTGACCGAGGAGGCCGCCCGCCGCGTGATCGCGATCAGCCGCGGCGCCGAGCACACGCCGCTCGGCCACGTCGTCGACGAGCGCTCGATCGTGAACGGCGTGATCGCCCTGCTGGCCACGGGCGGCTCGACCAACCTGACCATGCACCTGGTCGCCATCGCGTCCGCCGCAGGCATCGAGCTCAGCTGGGACGACTTCTCCGACCTCTCCTCGGTCGTGCCGCTGCTGTCGCGGGTCTACCCGAACGGCAGCGCCGACATCAACCACTTCCAGGCCGCCGGTGGCGTCCAGTTCCTGGTCGGCACCCTGCTCGACGCCGGTCTGCTGCACCGCGACGTGCACACCGTCGCCGGGTTCGGGCTCGACCGGTACCGCACCGAGCCGGTGCTCGTCGACGGCGAGCTGGTCTGGCGCGACGGCCCCGCCGAGAGCCTGGACAAGTCCGTGCTGCGCGGTGTCGACGAGCCGTTCGCCGCCGACGGCGGCCTGCGCATGATGTCCGGCAACCTCGGCCGCGCGGTCATCAAGGTGTCCGCCGTCGCCCCGGAGAACCGGATCGTCGAGGCGCCCGCCCGCGTGTTCACCACCCAGGAGGGCTTCGCCGAGGCCTTCCAGGCGGGCGAGCTGGACCGCGACGTCGTCGTGGTCGTCCGCAACCAGGGACCGCAGGCCAATGGCATGCCGGAACTGCACAAGCTCACGCCCCCGCTCGGCGTGCTGATGGACCGCGGGCACAAGGTCGCCATCGTGACCGACGGCCGCATGTCCGGCGCCTCCGGCAAGATCCCGGCCGCCATCCAGCTCACCCCCGAGGCCGCCGTCGGCGGCCCGCTCGGCCGGGTCCGCGACGGCGACGTCGTCCGGCTCGACGCCGAGACCGGGACGCTGGAGGTGTTCGTCGACGCCAACGAGCTCGCCGACCGCCCCATGGTGGACTTCCCCGCGGACGCCCAGGCGTGGACCGGCACCGGACGCGAACTGTTCGCCGCCCTCCGCCGCGCCGTCGGCCCGGCCGACCGCGGCGCCAGCGTCTTCGGCCCCGTGGCCGCCTCGCACTTCGAGGGGCAGTGGGACCGGGCTTCCCGGTAGGCAGGACCTGGCTTCGGCTGGCGGTGTCGGCAGCGGCCTGATGTGGCTGCGGTTCGGCGTCGCCAGCGGCCTGATGTGGCTGCGGTTCGGTGTCGACCGCGGTCCGGCGTGGCTGCGGTTCGGCCAAGGCAGCGGGGTCGGCTTTGCCGCGGTTCGACGTGGCGGCGGTTCGGCCACGGTGCGGTTCGGCTTTGCTTCGACTCAGTTCTGCTTCGGCTCGGCCTCGGCCGGGTCGGGGCGGCCCGAGGCGGAGGTACCCCGGCCGGGTGGGTCCCCCGAGATCCACACTAGCGACGGGGTCCGACAAAACCGGTGTAGTGCCAGGTCAACGTCACGGCGGTCCGATCCCGCCACGCCGGAGGCAGGCAGCACGGCCGTCGTCGAACAAGGGTCCTCCCGTCGGGTGGGTCCCCCGAGTTCCACAGTACGACCGGGTACCGACAGTCGATCTTGACCAGGATCGGCCGTCGGTCTCCGCCAACTAGGCTGCGAACAGGGCTTCCGGCCGTGAGGCGGGGGCCGCGGACGTTTTCTCGGTGACCAGCGCCGACAACCAGACCCAGGAGGTTTCGCGGTGACCACCAGCGCGGATCTGCTCACGCTGTCCCCCGTCATCCCGGTCGTCGTCGTGGACGACGCCGACCACGCCGTGCCGTTGGCGCAGGCGCTGCTGCGCGGCGGGGTCCGGGTGATCGAGCTGACGTTGCGGACGCCCGCGGCGCTGGCGGCGATCGAGCGGGTGGCGGCGGAGGTGCCGGAGATCGTGATCGGGGCGGGGACGGTGACGTCGCCGGAGCTGGCGGAGGAGGCGGCGAAGGCGGGGGCGGCGTTCCTGGTGACGCCGGGCTGCACCGAGAGGCTGCTGAACGCGGTGGAGGACACCGGGCTGCCGTTCCTGCCGGGGGCGGCGACCGTGTCGGAGGCGCTGCGGCTGTTCGAACGCGGGCTGACGGCGCTGAAGTTCTTCCCCGCGGAGGCCGCGGGCGGCGTGGACTACCTGAAGTCGATCGGCGGCCCGCTGCCGCAGCTGAGCTTCTGCCCGACCGGCGGCATCACGCCGGAGACGGCGCCGAAGTACCTGGCGCTGCCGAACGTGGGCTGCGTCGGCGGCTCGTGGCTGGCCCCGAAGGACGCGTTGGCGGCCGGTGACTTCGGGCGGATCGAGGCGCTCGCCGCGGCGGCGTCCGCACTGCGGTAACGAGGATCACCCGCCCACTGCGCAGGACCGGCGTCCCAGTCCATTGGACATCTCACTCCACTGGACCGTGACGCCGGTCATGTATTTGATGGGCATTTGAGAATAGGGGCCCCTATCCCCGGCAAATGGGAAATCCGGCACCCGCGGCACACCCCGTCACGGTGTTACCGTTCCTCTTCCGCTCAAAGGAGGAAGAGCAAGTGCCGGACGTTGCCGCGTTGGTGGGCGAACAGCTGAGCATTTCCGCGTTCAACCAGCTCTCGGGCCGGTTGGGCGGTTACTCGTTCGTCAAGGTCGTCGTCGACCGGGTGAACTCGACGATCCACTTCATCAACAACGCCGAGCACGCGTTCCACGCGGTCTACATCGGCGAGCAGATCCTCGGCGTCTCGAAGGACGAGATGGGCCGGACGATCGACAAGTACAACCAGGGCTTCTACCACGACCCCGACCGGCGCTTCTACCTGGGGATTCTCGCCCTGCACACCCGTGAGGACCGGCGGATCTTCTCGTTGGAGACCGTCGAGGTCGACACGATGTCGTCGGACATGATCGTCTGGTTCCACCACTTCGTGCGCGACCACGTCGACCCGTCGCTGCCGCTGCTGTTCAAGCCCGCGAACCACCTCCAGGAGCAGGCCGTCGCGCAGCTGCCGCCCGCGGAACTGCCCAGGATCCTCGCCCACGAATTGTTCTCCAGCGCCCAGTTCGTCGCCTTGAACCCCGGCGAGGCGCAGGGCGGGCTGCGCGCGTTCCGGTCGGCCGACGAATACCGCGCGGCCGTCGACACGCTGGAGTGGCACGACATCATCGTGATGCACCGCGTTCCGGACGACATTCCCCGGCTCGCCGGAATCATCAACGCCGACCACACGACACCGCTTTCGCACACGAATGTGCTCGCGACCGGGTGGCAGATCCCGAACGCGATCCAGCTCGGCGCGTTCGACCTGATCGACCGCGAGCACCTCGACGGCCAGTGGGTGTCCTACCGGGTCGACGCGGCCGACGCCGAGGTCGGGCTCACGCTGATCGACAAACCGGCCGAGCTCGGCCGGCGCCCCGCCTGGTACGCCCAGCGGATCACCCTGGAGGAGCCGGAGGCGAGCTACAGCCCCATCGCCGGGCTGGGCGAGCTGCGCCACCACGACCGGCACCGCTACGGCACGAAGGCCGCGAACCTCGGCGAGCTGCACCACGTGCTCGCGGGCGGCTCGCGCAGGCTGCTCGGCTTCTTCCAGGTGCCGCGGCCGCCGCGGGAGAACCTGCTGCCGCACCTCGCCCGGCTGCTGGACGTGCCGGAGGACGCCGACCTGACGCTCGCGGCCCGCAAGCTGCTCGCTGACCGCGTCCGGGTGCCCAGGGGCGTCGCGCTGCCGTTCTCGATCCAGCAGCGGTTCCTGGAGTCCTCGCCGCGCGTCCAGCAGGCCATCGGCAAGCTGAAGATGGCCCTGGAGCTGGACGCCCGCGAGGTCGAGCCGCTCTGCCTGGAGCTGCAACGGCTGATCCGCACGACCAGGATGCCCGACCACATGCTGCACGACATCGACACCGCGCTGGTCACCCGGCTCGCGGGCGTGCGGGCGTTCGTGGTGCGCAGCTCGTCCAACGCCGAGGACCTGGCCGGGTTCTCCGCGGCGGGCATCTACGAGTCGATCAACCACGTCACCACGGCGGAGAAGATCGTCGAGAGCATCAAGGAGGTCTGGGCCTCGCTGGTGTCGCCGCGCAGCGTCCGGCTCCGCCAGCAGGCGGGCATCTCGCTCGACGACTGCTACATGGGCGTGGTCGTGCAGGAGCAGGTGGCGGCCGACTTCGGCGGTGTGCTGGTGACCACGAACCCCATGAACCGCAACGACTTCCGCAACGTCTACGTGAACGTCTCGCCGAAGGTGACCGACGTCGTGGACGGGTCGACGCAGCCGATGCAGTACCTCTACAGCACCGTCGAGGGCGGCGGCCGGACCGTGTCGCTGGGCGACGCGACCGAGGACCTCGGCAAGGCGGCGAAGGACCAGCTGCAACGCCTAGCGGTCGTCGGACGGCTGTTGCAGGCGCACTTCTCGCCGGACTACACGTTCGACTCGCCGGTCGACGTCGAGTGGCTGGCCGACTCCGACCACCTGTTCGTCGTGCAGCTCCGGCCGTACTCGATCTGATGGCGCTCTCCACGAACCCCGCCATCACGCGGGCGATCCGGCTGACCTTCGGCTTCCAGTTCTTCTTCGGCCTGCTGCTGTGGGTGCCGATCTTCTACGCCTACCAGAAGCAGCTCGGCATGAGCGACGCCGAGATCTTCGGCATCCAGAGCGTCTACTACATCGCGTTCTGCCTGCTGGAGATCCCGACCGGCATGGTCGCCGACCGCTTCGACTACCGGACGTCGCTGGTCAGCGGCGCGGGTGTGCTGGTGGCCGCGAACCTGGTGCCGGTGTTCCTCGGCTCCTACACCGGGTTCCTGGTGCACTTCCTGCTCATCGCGCTGGCCAGGTCGCTGATCTCCGGCGCGCAGAGCGCGTACCTGTACGAGTTCCTGCACGCGCACGACGCGGGCCACCTGTACCTGAAGGCGGAAGGCGTCGGCCGGTCCTACAGCCTGGTCGGCAAGATCGTGTTCTGGCCGGTGATCGGCCTGCTGATGCAGTGGAACACGCCCTCGCCGTACTGGCTGACCGCGATCAACGCCGGTATCGCGGTCGTGCTCGCGCTGAAGCTGCCGCCGATCCCCGGCTGGACGCCGACCGTCGGCAACGGCAGGACCGCGACCGTGCTGGCCGGGGTGAGCGGCGCGTTCTCGGCGTTGGGCAGGTCCCGGTGGCTGCTGCTGCTCATGGTGCAGGGCGTCGCGATGTTCACCCTGGTGCGGATCGCGCAGGTGAACCTGTTCCAGCCCATCCTGGAGGGCAAGGACCTGTCGGTCACCTGGTTCGGCTCGGTGCTGGCGGCGATGACGGTCTTCGAGGCGCTCGGCGCCGCCCGCCCGCACCTGCTGCGGCGCAAGGTGGGCGCGGCCAGGTCGGTGTTCCTGCTGACCATCGTGATGGCCGCGAGCCTCGGCCTGATCGTCCTCGTCGGCCCCGTCGTGACGGTCGTGCTGCTGTGCGCCTTCGCCGTCTCGTCCGGGGTGTCGTTCCCGATCCAGAAGCAGCTGCTCAACGACGCCATCCCCGACTCCCGCTACCGGGCCACCCTGCTGTCGATGGAGTCCATCATCGACCGCGCGGTGTGCGCCGTGGTCGCCGTCGCCCTCGGCGCCTACCTCGCCCGCGGCCGGCTCGACGAGTTCCTGGTGACGTCCGCGGTCGTCACGTGCGCGCTGATGGGCCTGCTGGGCGTACTGCTCGTAGTCTTCCGCAGGCGCCGGTCCACCCGCACGACGGCCACGACCACTACCCCGGACAGGGCAACCGCTGACAAGGCAACCGACAACGCGACCACGGACAAAGCCGTCGCGGACGGGGCAGTCACGGACAGGGCACCCGCGGACCGCTAGCACCGGTCCGGCCCCGACGTCCGGAACCCGGCGCCTAGATGTTGTGACTAGTGAGGTTGTGAACGGCGTGTCGAGTTGAACAAGCGAGGACCTCTGGGCGAAGTGGATGTGTCTGACGCATCCGATCCGCACAC
>NZ_PVTF01000025.1 GCF_003002815.1 Umezawaea tangerina
CACACCCCCCTCCGTGAACACCACCTTCCCCACCCCCGCCCGCAAACTCCCGGCCAGCACCACGTCCCCTCCCACACCCCCCGACCGGTACATCACGTCCACCGCCCCCTCGGACACCCCCAACGCCCCATCCCTCCCAACCCGAACCCCCACCAACTCCCCACCCCTGAACTCACAAAAAGCCATCCGCCCACCACTCCGAATCACCTGCACCCCGACCTCCCCCTCCACTCCCACGACAACCCCCCACCCCGCGGGATCCGAAGGCTCCGGCACGTCCACCATCCACCGATCCAGGCACGCGGCCATCCGGTTCCCCGGCACCCCCGGATCCCCCACCCCACTGGGAAAAACCCACCTCACCACCGACCAGTCCCCAGGCAGATCCCCCTTCACCACCTTCATCGTCCGGGGCGCCCACCCCCCGGACCCGAACTCCAGCGCGTCCACCTCCCGCCCCGACCGCACCACGAACCTCCCGTCCGGCAACAACGCCACCACCGCGTCCAGCGCCCCCGCGACCACCGTCCCCTCGGTGTCCGAGAACTTCACCGACGTGGACCCCGCGGGCGCCTTCCCGATGGTGAGGTGACCGGGGGTCTGCCACAGGACCACCCCGTCCCCCACCACCACGGGGTCCTTCTTCGCGGACGTCCGCACCGACGCGTACGTGAGCTCGCAGAACTCGTTCACCGGACTCACCACGATCCGCCGCCCCCGCATGACGACGGTGTAGTCCGGCCGCCAGTCCACCCCGCACCGCGCCAGGTCCTCGTCCGTCGTCGCCTCGGTCGTCACCGAGTCCGCGGGCACCGGTGTCCACCCGGCCGCGGGCGGGTGCTCACCGCCGACGGAGCGGGCCACGACCACCCCGCCCGCGGCGAGCAGCACCACCGCCGCGGCGACCAGCAACGGCCCCCGCCGGGAGGACCTGTCCCGCCGTCCTCGCATCACCCGGTCCCGCATCCGCTCCCGGACGTCGTCCGGCAGTTCGCGGTGGGCAGGCACCGGCAGCACGTCGTTCATCCCATCTCCTCCAGACTCGCCCGCAGCCGCCCCCGCGCCCTCGAGATCCGCGACCGGACGCTCGCCTCGGCGAGGCCCAGCACCACGGCGGCCTCGGCCACCGGGACCTCGCCGATCAGCACCAGCTCCACCGCCTCCCGCTCGCCCTTGGGCAGCCTCGCGACTGCGGCCATGACCGACCGCAGCTCGCGGTCGTTGTCGACGGAGGTGGCCACCTGGTCGGCGTGGTCGCGCACGGTGTCGTCGAGCGGGACGCGCCGCAGCAGCCGCCCGAACCGGGTGGTGCGCCGGAGCTCGCCCGCCGCCAGGTAGCCGGTGACGGTGTAGAGCCACGGCAGGGCGCTGTCCCGCACGAGCTTCACGGCGTGCCTGCGCCGCCACGCGGTCAGGAAGGTGCCCGACGTCAGGTCCTCGGCCGTGGACCACGAGCCGGTCAGCCGGTAGGCGTGGTTCCACACCGCCTCGGCGTGCCGGTCGTAGAGCTCGCCGAAGGCGTCGTCGTCGCCGCGCGCCCACAGCTCCGCGTCGGTGTCGGCCCTGCCCGCCAAGGTGGTCGCCCCTCGTCGGCCGGATCTCGTCAGCCTCATGCCAGTAGGTGTCCGCGACCCCTCGGGGTGTTGCGCGGGTCCGTACGACCTGGGGATGAGAGTGGACCACTACTCCGAGTGGACGCGCGCGGACGTCCCACCGGGGGACCGTGGAGGCACCAACGAAGAGGAGCAAGCCATGGTCGCCACCACGATCGCCACCCCGCACACCCCCGCTGTCGTCGTCGTCGCCGCGGCCCGCGGCGTCGTCACCGTCGCCCGCTTCCTCGGCCACTTCCTGCTCGCCCTGTTCGGCGTCGCCCTCCTCGGCACGGGTCTGGACCACTGAGTCCCCGCGGCCCCGGCCGAGGGAGCACGTCGGACCCGCCGTCCGCACTCTCCTAGACTGGACGTCTGCCCAGCGCGAGGAGTGTGCGTGACCGTCCAACCCATCCGGCTGTTCGGCGACCCGGTGCTGCGCACGGCCGCCACCGAGGTCACCGACTTCGACGCCGAGCTGCGCATCCTGGTCAAGGACCTGTGGGACACGATGACCGAGGCGGGCGGCGCCGGCCTGGCCGCGCCGCAGCTGGGCGTCGGCCTGCGGGTGTTCACCTACCACGTCGACGGCTTCGCCGGACACCTGGTCAACCCCACGTGGACCGTGGTCGGCGAGGAGTTCCAGGACGGCCCCGAGGGCTGCCTGTCGATCCCGGAGATGCGCTGGGACTGCCGTCGTCACCTCGACGTCGTCGCCAAGGGCTGGAACATGCACGGCGAACCGGTCGAGGTCGAGGGCACGAACACGCTGGCCCGCTGCATCCAGCACGAGACCGACCACCTCGACGGCGTGCTGTTCCTGGACCGGCTCGACGCCGAGACCCGCAAGCAGGCGATGCGCGAGATCCGCCAGGCCGAGTGGTTCGACGGAGGGGTCCCGATCCTCAAGCAGAGCCCGCACCCCCTGTTCGGGGGGAAGTGACGTGCGACTGGTCTTCGCCGGCACGCCCGAACCCGCCCTGCCCTCGCTGCGGGCGTTCATCGAGTCGTCCCGGCACGAGGTCGTCGCCGTGGTCACCCGCCCCGACGCGCCCGCGGGCCGCGGCCGCCACCTGGAGCGCTCACCGGTCGGCGCGCTGGCCGACGAGCACGGCATCGAGGTGCTCACGCCCGCCAAGGCGAGCGACCCGGAGTTCCAGGCCCGGCTCAAGGAGCTGGCCCCCGACGTGTGCCCGGTGGTCGCCTACGGCGCCCTGCTGCCGCAGTCCGCGCTCGACATCCCCGTCCACGGCTGGGTGAACCTGCACTTCTCGCTGCTGCCCGCCTGGCGCGGCGCGGCCCCCGTGCAGGCGGCCGTCCGCAACGGCGACGACGTCGTCGGCGCCTCCACGTTCCGGATCGTCAAGCCGCTCGACGCGGGCCCCGTGTTCGGCACGATCACCGAGGAGGCACGACCGCGCGACACCGCCGGTGAGCTGCTGGCCCGGTTCGCCGAACGCGGCGCGGCCCTGCTGCTGGCCACCGTCGACGGCATCGAGGACGGCACGCTGCGCGCGGTCGAGCAGCCGGAGGAGGGCGTCAGCTACGCCCCCAAGATCACCGTCGAGGACGCGCGGCTGGACTTCACCGCGCCCGCGCTCGCGGTCGACCGGCTGGCGCGCGCGGTGACCCCGGACCCGGGAGCGTGGGCGGAGTTCCGCGGCGAACGCCTCAAGCTGGGGCCGGTCACGCCGGTCGACGTCGAGGACAAGCCGGCACCGGGGGAGATCCTGGTGCAGCGCAGGCAGGTGCTCGTCGGCACCGCGACCACACCGGTGGCGCTGGGCGACGTGCAGGCACCGGGCAAGAAGCGAATGGCCGCGACCGACTGGGCGCGCGGCGTCCGGGTCGAGGCCGGGGAGCGGATCTCATGAACGGCAATTCCTCCTCCCGACCCTCGCGACCCTCACGGCCGCGCAAGCCCGCGCCGCCGCGTCGGCGCATGGGCCCCGAGCGTCCCCCCGTCGAGGACCCGGCCAGGCTGGCCGCGCTCGACACGCTGCGCGCGGTCCGCCAGCGCGACGCGTACGCGAACCTCGTGCTGCCGAAGCTGCTGCGGGAACGGCGGATCACCGGCCGCGACGCCGCGCTGGCCACCGAGCTCGCCTACGGCTCGGCACGCGCGCAGGGCCTGCTCGACGCGGTGATCGGGGCGTGCTCCGACCGCGCGCTGTCCGATGTGGACGGACTGCTGCTGGATGCCCTGAGGCTGGGCGCCTACCAGCTGCTGCGCACCAGGATCCCGGCGCACGCCGCGGTGGCGTCCACTGTGGACCTCGTGCGCGGCGGGCAGGGCTCGGGTGCCGCGGGGTTCGTGAACGCCGTGCTGCGCCGGATCACCCAGCAGGACGAGGCCGCGTGGATCGACGAGCTGGCCCCGGACCCGGACACCGACCCGATCGGCCACGTCGCGCTCGCCAACGCCCACCCGCGGTGGATCGCGCAAGCGTTCGCGGAGGCGCTGGGCAGCCGGGACGAGCCGCTGCGCGAGGCGCTCGCGGCCGACGACAGCCGCCCCGAGGTGCACCTGGCCGCCCGACCGGGCGAGGTGAGCGCGGAGGAGCTGGCCGCCATGACGGGCGGCGAGGTCGCCCCGTACTCGCCCTACGGCGTGCACCTGGAGTCCGGCGCGGGCGACCCCGGCGACCTCGACCCGCTGCGCGAACACCTCGCCGTCGTGCAGGACGAGGGCAGCCAGCTGTGCGCGGTGGCCCTGACCAACGTGCCCGTCGAGGGCAGCGACGAGCGCTGGCTCGACCTGTGCGCGGGCCCTGGCGGCAAGGCCGTGATGCTCGGCGCGCTGGCGGCGTTGAACGGCGGCACGCTCGACGCCGTCGAGCTGGCCCCGCACCGCGCGGAGCTGGTCCGCAAGGCGACCAAGGGCCTGCCGATCACCGTCCACGTCGGCGACGCCCGCGAGACCGAGCTGCCCGAGGGCGGCTTCGACCGCGTGCTGGTCGACGCCCCGTGCACCGGGCTGGGCGCGCTGCGCCGCAGGCCGGAGGCGCGCTGGCGGCGGCAGCCGTCGGACGTGGCCCCGCTGACCCGGTTGCAGCGCGAGCTGCTGACCAAGGCGCTGAAGCTGGTCCGTCCGGGCGGGGTCGTGGCCTACGTCGTGTGCTCGCCGCACCTGTCCGAGACGGTCGGCATCGTCGCGGACGTGGCCCGGCGGACCGGCGCGGAGCGGTTGGACACCAAGGAGTTCTTCCCCGGCGTCCCGAACCTCACCGACCCGCACAACGTCCAGCTGTGGCCGCACCTGCACGGCACCGACGCGATGTTCTGCGCGCTGCTCCGGCGGCCCGCGGAGGGGTGAGCGGCGCCCCGTGGACGGTGGAGTGCTGGGCCTGGTCGCGTCAGGCGGAGGTGGGGTCGAGCGGTGGTTGCGCACCGGCCTCGCCGCGCCCGCGGCCGAGCGCGGCTGGCGGCTGGCGGTCACGCTCACGCCGACGGCCGCCCGCTGGCTCGACGAGGCGGGGGAGCTGGAGGAGCTGGCCGCGCTGACCGACCTGCCGGTGCGCTGGACGTCCCGGCTGCCCAGCGAGCCCAAGCCGCACCCGCCGCCGGACTGCTTCGTGTTCGCGCCCGCGACGGCGAACTCCGTGGTCAAGCTCGCCCTGGGCATCTCGGACAACCAGGCGCTGACCGTCCTCAACGAGGCCTTGGGGCTGCCGGACGTGCCGGTCCTCGTGCAGCCGCAGTCCAACGAGGCGCAGCGGCGGCACCCGGCGTGGGCCGGGCACCTGGCGACCCTGCGCGCCGCCGGTGTGCTGCTCGTCCCCGAGGGCGGGCCGGGGCCGGTGCTGGCCGAGCTGGACCGCGTGCGGCGGGCGATGATCTTGCCGACCGGGTCGGACCTGGTCTGACCGGGCCGTTCGGCCATTAGAAGTATTCATCCGGGTCGAATTGACACGCACCTGACGGGCGTTGCAGGGTGCACCGTGTCGAAGGTCTGCGG
Organism: Umezawaea tangerina; assembly: GCF_003002815.1. GTDB lineage: Bacteria > Actinomycetota > Actinomycetes > Mycobacteriales > Pseudonocardiaceae > Umezawaea > Umezawaea tangerina. Next base: position 5,551 of record NZ_PVTF01000025.1, read on the forward strand.
GCGTGCGCGTGAGCTGGACTCGGTGCGCCGTTTTCTGCTCGCGGCCGACGCCGGTTCGGGTGGGGTGTTCGTCATCGACGGCCCGCCCGCGACCGGCAAGACGTTGCTGCTGCACGAGGCCGTGCGGCTGGCCCGCGGGCAGGGCCTCCCGGTCGTGCTGGTCTCGGCCGCGTCCGGTGACCTGTTCGGCGGGTCGTCCGATGTGGACGCCGCGCTGGCCGACGACAGGTCCGCGCTCGTCGCGATCGACCACGCCCACCTCGACCCCGCCGGTGTCCTGGCGTTGCTGCCGAAGCTGCGCGACCGACCGCTGTCGCTGCTGATGGCCATGAACGGCGCCACCGCGGGCCCCGAGGTGCAACGGGCCGTCGGGGCGCGCGCGGAGGTCGTCGTCGTGGGGCCGGTCGACGACAGCGTCGTCGACGAGATGGCCCACGAGCTGCTCGGCGCCGTCCCGCACCCGGACCTGCGCGCGCTGATCGCCGGCGCGGGCGGCAACCCCCGGCTGGTCACCGAGCTGGTCGAGGGCCTGCGCGAGGAGGGGCAGCTGGAGCTGCGCGGCGGTGTCGCCCACGTGCGCGGCGGGTGGCTGCCGCAACGGGTCGCCACGCTGGTCCGCGACCGGGTCGACGTCCTGTCGGCCAAGGCCACCCAGCTGCTGCGGGTCGCCGCCGTCGTCGGCCGGTCGTTCCTGCTGCACGACGTGGCCACGATGATGAGCGAGACGACCGCCTCGCTGCTGCTGGCCGTGGACGAGGTGTTGGACTCCGGGCTGCTGGTGCCGGTGCACGAGCGGCTGGAGTTCCCCAGCGACCTGGTGCGGCGCGCGGTCGTCGAGTCCATCCCGCGGTCGATCCTGCACGCCCTGCGCCACGACGTCGCCGTGCTGCGGCCGCCGTTCACCGTCGAGCCCACCGCCCGCCCGCCGCTGCCCACCGACGTCGGCGCCGACGTCGTGCATGGTGTCCGCACGCTCGCCGCGAGCGGCAGGCTCGGCTCGGCCATCGCGCTGGCTCGCGACACCCTCGCGCAGCGCGTGTCCCCGACCGTCGCGGCCGAGCTGCACTGCGTCCTGGCCGGGATCCTGCTCGCCGACGGCCGCCCCGGCGACGCCGTCGTCGAGACCGACCACGCCCTCACCATCCCGTCCCTGACCGGCCCGTTGCGCGGTCTCGCCGCCGCGGCCAGGCTGCTCGGCCTGTACTTCGCCAACGGCAGCCGCGTCCGCGAGCACGCGCTGTCGCTGCTGACCGTCCGCGACCGCGACCCCAGCGACGCCGACGCCGTCATGGCCGCGACCGTCCACTCGTGCCTGGAGTGGAACGCGGGCAACCTCACCGAGGGCGTCTACTGGGGCCGCGAGTCGACGAAGTGGCCGCCCACCGGCCCGTCCGCGTGGTGGTTCGCCCACACCCCGGTCGCCTACGCCCTGAAGCTCGCCGCGCTCGGCGAGTTCACCGAGGCCGAGGAGCTCCTGCTCGGCGACGGCCCCGACACCGACGAGGCCGTCACCAGCGGCGGCCCCGCCGCCCGCCTCATCGGCCGCTCCCGCGTCCTCCTCCAGGCGGGCCGCCTCGGCGAAGCCCAGGCCGCCGCCCAGGCAGGCCTCGCCATGGCCCACGACCGCGGCCTTCGACTGCTGGTCCCGCTCGCGTCCACCGTCCTGGGAACCGTCGCCATCCACCGCGGCGAGTACGACCTCGCCGCCGAGCACGTCCGCCGCTACCGCGGCGACCTCGCGGGCGGCGAGGCCGTCCTCCACTCCGGCCAGTACGACTGGGTCGAACTCCTCCTGGCCCACGCCCAGGGCGGCCCCGCCCGCGCCGCCGAGCTCGCCCGCCTCCGCGTCGCCGAGGAGAGCTCGCTCCGCCGCATGCTCATCGAGGAACCCGGCGCCGCCCCCTGGCTAGTCCGCCTCGCCCTCACCGTCAGCGACAGCCGCCTCGCCACAACAGTCCTCGCGGGCGCCGACGACCTCGCCGTCAACAACCCCGGCTACAGCTCCGTCTCGGTCTCCGCCGCCCACGCCCACGGCCTGGTGGACCGCGACATCGACGCTGTGTTGAATTCGGCAGGCCGCCACCGCCACCCCTGGGCCAAAGCCTGCGCCAACGCCGACCTCATGGTCCTCTTCACCGACCGAGGCGAACCCCGCGAAGCCGAACTCCACCTAGCCGTCGCCCGCCGCATCCTCGAACGCATGGGCGCTGATGGCGAAATCGCCCGCCTACGCACCAAACCAGACGAACCACCCCACCCCCACCCCACCTCCACCCAGGACTGGCACCGCCTCTCCGAACCAGAACGCGACATAGCCCGCCTGGTCGGCGCAGGCCTCACCAACCGCCAAGTGGCCAAACAACTCTTCCTCTCCCCCCACACCGTCAACTACCACCTGCGCGGCATCTTCAGAAAACTCAACATCAACTCCCGCGTCGAACTGGCCAGACTCGCCCACGAACAAACCACCACCCGCTCCTGACCGGGGCAAGGTGCCCGATGCGAAGCGAGGGAACGGGGGGTTGCCGGGAACGGGGGGGTTGCCGGGAACGGGGGGGTTGCCGGGAACGGGGGGTGGCCGGGAACGGGGGGTTGCCGGGAACGGGATAGCGAGGGCAGGGGATGCGGAACCGGCGCAGCCGCCACCTCGCATCCGACGCGGAGCGCCCACCCCGCTTGCCCGACGCGCAGCGAGGATCCCCACGACGGGCGAAGCCCGCCAGCGCGCATCCGGCGCGAAGCGCCTGGGGCCTTGTCCGCAGCGCAGCAAGGATGCCCGAGTCAGGCGAAGCCTGATGCTTGAGTCGAGCGGAGCTCGATGTCTGGCGAAGCCAGATCCCCTCCCGCCCCCGATACACAGCGCCCTCCTGCCTTGCCCATGTTTGTCAAGATGACTTTATCGTCTTGACAAACATGGGCAAGGCATTGAGACAATCGCGCGCCGGGGGCTGGGCTTCCCCAGGGGTGGGCATCCCAGAACGTGCCGCGATCAGCCCCACGACCACACCAAACCAGGCGTCCCCCACCCGTGAAGACCCCCCGATACACACGCTACCCACGGGGTACGACATTTCCCGGCCAAAGCCAGATCCCCCAGACCCAACCCAGGACCCTGAGCACCCCCAGTGCTCAGGCCCCCACAGCCGCCCCACCCACATACCCCGCCAACCCCGACACCCCAGCCAACACAGCCGCCACCACCCCCGCCACACCAGACGCCTGCCCCACCTCATCCACCGGCCTCAACACCGGCCCCTCCACCGGCGACACCACCGAGCAGCGCACCCCGAACCGCGCCACCTCCGCCGCCAACCCGTTCACATAAGCCGTAGCCGCCGCCTTCGACGCCGCGTAAGCCGCCAACCCACCCTGGTGCGCAACGGGCGACGCCGCGATCGTCACGATCGCCCCGCCCCGGCGCGGCACCATCCGCGCCGCGGCCGCCCGCGACAGGTGGAACACCGCGTGCGCGTTGACCGCGAAGCTCTGCGTCCAGTCCTCTTCCGTCAGCCCCACGGCGGATCCCGTCCGGACCAGGTCGGCCGCGTTCACGACGATGTCGATCGGTCCGACCTCGCGTTCCACCTGGTCCACCAGCGACTCCACGGCGGGTCCGGAGGCGATGTCGACCTGCCTGCCCGCGACGCGCAGCCCGCCGCGTTGCAGGCGTTCCACCAGGTCGCACAGTCCCCGCCCGTCGCGGTCGACGGCGGTCACCGCGGCACCTCGTGCCGCCAGCGCGGTCACCACTTCGGCGCCGACGGCACCGCACGCCCCGGTCACCACGGCGGTCTTGCGGTCGAACTCCCGGTTCATCACAGCCACTCCCAGATCAAGCCCCCTCCTCGACGGTATGCGCAGGCGCGCGCAGGCGGAACTACCTGTGTGTGTAGTGCGCGCCTCGTGGAATAACCGCAGGTCACAGGTTTTCTGACACTGATACAGCACGAACGAGTAGTCCCGGACCGCGGGAGGACCGGGGGGTACCTAGACTCCTGTCCCGTGGTCCACCAGCCGATGATCGCCCCGAGCATCCTGTCCGCCGACTTCGCCAACCTGGCGCGCGAGGCCGCCGCCGTCACCGGGGCGGAGTGGCTGCACGTCGACGTGATGGACGCGCACTTCGTGCCGAACCTGACACTGGGCCTGCCGGTGGTGAAGTCGCTGCTCAAGGCGACCGACATCCCGTTGGACTGCCACCTGATGATCGACGACCCGGACCGCTGGGCGATCGGGTACGCCGAGGCGGGCGCGCACAACGTGACGGTGCACGTCGAGGCCGCGGCGGACCCGGTGCAGCTGGCGAAGAACCTGCGCGCGGCGGGCTCGAAGGCGGGCCTGTCGATCAAGCCGGGCACGCCGCTGGAGCCCTACGTCGAGGTCCTCAAGCACTACGACACGCTGCTCGTGATGTCCGTGGAGCCCGGCTTCGGCGGGCAGTCGTTCATGGTCGAGGTGCTGGACAAGGTGCGCACCGCGCGCCGGCTGGTCGACACCGGCCACCTGAGGCTGCTGGTCGAGATCGACGGCGGCATCAACTCCGACACCATCGCCGCCGCCGCGGAGGCCGGTGTCGACTGCTTCGTCGCGGGGTCGGCCGTCTACGACGCCGAGGACCCCGGCCGCGCGGTCGAGGCGCTGCGCGCGCTGGCCGCCGCGAGCTCGCCGCACCGCGGATGAACGTCGAGCAGGCCATGGCGCTCGCGATCGGGCGCAGCGAGTCCGTGCGCGGCACCACCAGCCCCAACCCGCCGGTGGGCGCGGTCGTGCTGGACGCGCACGGCGAGGTCGTCGGCACCGGGGCGACCCGGCCGCCGGGCGGGCCGCACGCCGAGGTGGTGGCGCTGGCCGAGGCGGGGGAGCGGGCCCGCGGCGGCACGGCCGTCGTGACCCTCGAACCCTGCTCGCACCACGGCCGCACCCCGCCGTGCACGGGCGCGCTGCTCGCCGCGGGGATCGCGCGCGTCCGCTACGCCGTGCCCGACCCGAACCCGCTCGCCGCCGGGGGAGGGGCGGTGCTGCGCGCCGCCGGGGTCGACGCCGAGGAGGGCCCGCTGGGCCTGGAGGTCGCCCGCGGCCCGCTGCGCGCGTGGCTGCACTACGCCCGCACCGGCCGCCCGCACGTGACCTGGAAGTACGCCTCGACGCTGGACGGCAGGGTCGCCGCCGCCGACGGCACGAGCCGGTGGATCAGTTCGGCGGAATCCCGCCAGGAGGTCCACGCACTGCGCACGAAGATCGATGCCATCATGGTCGGCGGCGGCACCGTCCGCGCCGACGACCCCCGGCTCACCGCTCGGGGAATCCCGGTGGAGCGCCAGCCGTTGCGGGTGGTGGTGGGCAAGGGGGACCTGCCGCCCGGCGCCAGGGTGCTGGACGCCGAGGCGGAGACGGTCCACCTGCGCACCCACGACCCGGACGAGGTGCTCGCCGGACTGGCGGGTCGTGGGGTCGTGGACGTCCTGCTGGAAGGCGGTCCGACCCTCGTCGGGGCGTTCGTCGCGGCGGGCCGGATCGACAGGGTGTTGCTGTACGCGGCACCGAAGCTGTTGGGCGCGGGTCCGATGGCGTTGGGTGAGTCCGGGGTGGCGACCATCACCGACGCTGTCGGGCTGGTGGTCGAAGAGGTCAGTATGTGCGGGCCGGACGTGCGGATCTCCGCCGTGCCGGCGGTGGTTAGCGGCTGAGGAGGAACGGTGTTCACCGGGATCGTCGAAGAACTGGGTGAGGTCGTGCAGGTCACCGACCTGCCCGACGCGGCACGTCTGACCGTGGCGGGCGAGCTGGTCACCAGCGACGCCAAGCACGGTGACTCGATCGCGGTCAACGGTGTGTGCCTCACCGTCGTGGAGGTCGCCGACGGCTCCTTCACCGCGGACGTCATGCGCGAGACGCTCGTCCGCAGCAGCCTCGCCAAGGTCGCCGCGGGCGACCGGGTCAACCTGGAGCGCGCCGCCGCGGTCGGCCAGCGGCTCGGCGGCCACATCGTGCAGGGCCACGTCGACGGCACCGGCACGGTGCTGGCGCGCGAGACCACCCCGCACTGGGAGATCGTCCACATCGGACTGCCGCCCTCGTTGGCGCGCTACGTCGTGGAGAAGGGCTCCATCACGGTCGACGGCGTGTCCCTCACCGTCGTGACCGTCACCGACGACGAGTTCACCGTCAGCCTCATCCCGACCACGCTGGAGCTGACCACGCTGGGCAGGCGCGGCGTCGGCGACCCGGTCAACCTCGAGGTCGACGTGCTCGCCAAGTACGTGGAACGCCTCACCGCACCGCACCTGCGCCACAATGCACCCACGCCCGGCGCCGACCAGGAGGTGACCCGCTCATGAGGGACTTCTCCGACATCGAGCAGGCGATCAAGGACATCGCGGAGGGCAAGGCCGTCGTCGTCGTGGACGACGAGGACCGCGAGAACGAGGGCGACCTGGTCTTCGCGGCCGAGATGGCCACCCCGGAGCTCGTCGCGTTCGTGATGAACGAGTGCCGCGGCCTGCTCTGCACGCCGATGGAGGCGGAGGCGCTGGACCGCCTGGAGATCGGCCAGATGGTCTCCCACAACACCGAGCGCATGGGCACCGCCTTCACCGTCTCCGTGGACGCCCGCGAAGGCGTCACGACCGGCATCTCGGCGTCCGACCGGGCGCTGACGATCCGCACGCTGGCCGACCCGACGACCACGGCGTTCGACGTCGTGCGCCCCGGCCACGTGTTCCCGCTGCGCGCCAGGGAGGGCGGCGTCCTGCGCCGCCCCGGCCACACCGAGGCCGCCGTCGACCTGGCCCGCATGGCGGGCCTGCACCCGGCGGGCGCGATCTGCGAGATCGCCAACGCCGACGGCACCATGGCGCGGATGCCCGACCTGAAGGTCTTCGCCGAGAAGCACGGCCTGACGCTCATCTCGATCGTCGACCTCGTCGCCTACCGCAGGCGCCACGAGACCCAGGTGGCGCGCGTCGCCGAGGCCCGCATCCCGACCGCGCACGGCACGTTCACCGCCGTCGGCTACGACAGCCTGCTCGACGGCATCGAGCACGTCGCACTCGTCTACGGCGACATCGGCGACGGCGAGGACGTGCTGGTCCGGGTCCACTCCGAGTGCCTGACCGGCGACATCTTCGGCTCGCTGCGCTGCGACTGCGGCCCGCAGCTGGACGCCGCCCTGGAGGCCGTCGCCGCGCAGGGCCGCGGCGTCGTGCTCTACATGCGCGGCCACGAGGGCCGCGGCATCGGCCTGATGCACAAGCTGCAGGCCTACCAGCTGCAGGACCAGGGCGCGGACACCGTCGACGCCAACCTCCAGCAGGGCCTGCCCGCCGACGCCCGCGACTACGGCACCGGCGCGCAGATCCTCGCCGAGCTCGGCATCAAGTCCATGCGGCTGCTGACGAACAACCCGGCCAAGCGGGTCGGCCTGGAGGGCTACGGTCTGCGCGTGATCGACCGCGTGCCGCTGCCCATCTCGCCGAACCCGGAGAACCTCCGGTACCTGCGCACCAAGCGCGACCGGATGGGCCACGAGCTGCACCAGCTCGAGCAGTACGAGGCGCAGCGCGCGGGCATCGCGGCTGCCGGGACGGAAGGCCAGGAATGAGCGGCGAGGGCAGGCCGGAGATCGACGTCCCGCGGGGCGAGGGCCTGACACTGGCCATCGTCGCGACGCGGTGGCACACGAAGATCACCGACAACCTGGTGGCCCGCGCCGTCGAGGCCGCCGCCAAGGCGGGCATCGACGAGCCGACGGTGATCCGGGTCGCGGGCGCCGTCGAGCTGCCCGTGGTCGCGCAGGCGCTGGCCCGCACCCACGACGCCGTGGTCGCCCTGGGCGTGGTCATCCGCGGCGGCACCCCGCACTTCGAGTACGTGTGCGACGCCGTCACCGCCGGCCTGACGCGGGTGGCGCTGGACGAGTCCACCCCGGTCGGCAACGGCGTGCTCACCTGCGACACCGAGCAGCAGGCACTCGACCGCGCCGGGTTCCCCGACTCCGCGGAGGACAAGGGCGTCGAGGCCGTCTCGGCCGCGCTCGACACCGCGCTGGTCCTGCGGGGACTCGGGTGAGCGCGCCCGTGACCGACAAGCGGGTCGTCGAGTTCCGCCCCAAGCGCATCCGCCGCGTCACCGCCGTGTGCGCGGTCGTCCTGGTCGCCGTGTTCACCGTGGTCGGCATCCTGCTCGGCGACACCCCGACCGGCGTGATCTTCCGGGTGTCCGACCAGATCGCCATGGTGTGCCTCGGCGTGCTGCTCGCCTGCGGCGTCCTGCTGCTGGGCAGGCCCAGGGTCCGCGCCGACGCCGAGGGCATCGAGGTCCGCAACGTCGTGACCGCGAACCGTTACTCGTGGCAGGACGTTCTGCACGTGAGCTTCCCTGACGGGGCTTCGTGGGCGAGGCTGGAGCTGCCCGACGACGAGTACGTCTCGGTGATGGCCGTGCAGGCCGTCGACCGCGACCACGCGGTCGCCGCGGTTCGGGCGCTGCGGGACCTGCACAAGGCCGCCACGGCGGGGTGAAGGTTGTGAGCTGGAGGTGTTCGAGCGGTTGAGGGGTCGGCGGGGCGTGCGGAAGGACTCCGCGGCGCAGGAGGACCGTGCCGTGGTGCAGCAGCAGGTTGAGGTGGAACAGGTCATGCCGGTGGAGCAGCTCCAGGAAATGCGTCCCGAACCCGAGCCGCAGGCGCCTGCGCCGGTGAACGCCTCGGTCGTCTTCGCGGGTCCCACGCTCGTCGTCGGGCCGCCCGAGGGGGCGAGCCAGATGGCGTTGTCGCTCGCGCGGTCGCTGCCCGCCGACCGCGGCCGCACAGTGGCCGTCATCGACTTCCCGCCGGGCGGTGAGACCACGTTCTGGCAGTCCGCCGCCAACGCGCTGCGCGGCCGCGGCCCGATCCGGCTGGCCGTGTCGTACGCGGGCAGCATGCGGCCGACCGCCCCCGCCCAGTGGCTCGCCGCGCAGCTGCAGGCCGAGGTGATCGCCCCGGACGGCGCGCTCACCACCGTGCCCGGTGCCGCGTTCGTCACCGGCGCCACCGGCTACGGCAGCTGGCTGCGGTTCCTGCCCGGCGCGTCCCCCACCCCGTTCGGCAGGCGCTTCCCGGTCCCCGCGTGGGAGGCCATGGACCCGAACTCGGCCTGGCCGACCGGTGAGATCGGCATCGCCGAACCCATCCCGGCCGGTCTGTGGCTGCGCGCCCAGAGCGTGCCGTTCGACCCCAACTCGCAGGACGCGCGCGCCATCGTCGCGCTGCCGTGCCGCGAGAACGTGCTGACGATCGTGGTCGGCGGCCCCGGCCAGCCGTCGATCCCGACCGAGGAGATCTGCAGGCTGCTGACCGCGCTGCCCTCGGCCGCGCGCACCAGGGTCCGGCTCGTGCAGTACGACCTGGACGCGGGGGAGCAGGCGCAGCTGGTCGCCGAGCAGCTCGGCGAGGCCATCAACATCTACACCGGACTGCCGGTGTCGAACCTGCGCGAGGGCGGCGGCGCCGTCGTGGTCGCGGTCGACCGGCGCGGCCAGCCGACGTGGCACCCGTTCGTCACCGAGATGCGCTGCGTCCCGCGCGCCCTCCAGGAGGAGAACGAGGTCTCCGGCTACCGCAACCCGGTACCCGGCCTGGTCGAGCTGACCCCCGGCGTGTTCGGCCTCGGCGACGGCGTCGTGCTGGAGGTCGTCGCCTCCGGCCTGTGGGTCCGCGAGGCCACCAACGCGGGCGGCGCCGAGGTGCGCGCCCTGCCCGTCGACCCGGAGTGGGCGCGCCTCACCGTCGGCACCCCCGGCCGCACCACCCCCGGTGCCGTCGCCGTCGCGGGCGCCGCCCTCGTCGAACGCCTGGAGCCCGAGGTCCGCAAGCTGCTCCGCCTGGTGTTCTGCGACGCCACCGAGACCGCGATCCCGTGGCCCGAGGCCCCCGAGGAACCCACCACCGAGCCCGCCGCCGTCCCCGACCCGGTCGTGGACGACGAGGAGAACACCCGCTCCGGCCCGGCCCACGCCCTCATCACCGACCCGGAACCCGAGCCCGAACCCGAGCCCGTGCCGAGTCCCGATCCCGACACGGTCCGGGTGCCCGCGCCGGTCCCGAACTCCGTGCGGGCCCAGCTCTCCCCGCACGTCGAGCTCCCGACCCAGCTCACGTCCTCACCCGCGATCGAGGAACCTCCCGCCGAGCAACCACCCGAGGACGCCGCCGCCCTCGAGATCCCCCTCCGCATCGAGGGCCCGGTCCCGACCCCGCCGTCCCCGTCGTGGCAGCAGAAGAACTCCAGGTGGGGCGAGGAGCTGGCCAGCGACCGGGAGACCGTCGCCGCCGACCACCGCACCACCGACCTCGAACGCGACGCCGTCCGCCGCATCCTCGGCGAGCGCTACCCCGCTTTCGCCACCGCCGTCGGCCGCCTGCTCGCCCAACGCCCCGGCCCCCTCGTCGACCCCGTCCCGGTCGAGACCACCGTCACCGAACTGGCCGCCCTCTCGGCCTACTTGGGCCAAGACGAGGAACTGGTCGTCGAAACCCTCCGCACCGGCACCCTCGGCCGCCTCCAGCCCTACGTCGCCGCCGTCGTCGCGGGCCTCCGCCGCCTCCCCCTGCACCAGGGCATCACCACCTGCTGGAGCATCGCCCCACCCAACATCGCCACCCACTTCCGCACCGGCGACGTCCTCGTCGAACACGGCATCCTCAACACCCACGCCAACCCCCAGGAATCCTTCGACGGCGGCGTCGAATACCTCGTCTGGTCCCTCACCGGCCGCCGCGTCGAAGTCGTCGACCGCCGCGCAGGCGTCGTCAACGAACGCGTCCTCTTCCCACCCGCCACCGCCTTCAAGGTGCTCGCGGTCTCCGAATCAGACGGCTCCGCCCCCACCCAGGTGCTCCTCCAGGAAGTCGGCGACGCCCGCAACGAACGCCAACTGGCCCAACTACGCCCTGACGTCCTCACCCAACTGGAACGCGCCGCAATCGCCCTGCGCTCCCTCTCCAACGCCTGACAAAGGGTGTGCGCGCCTTGGCTTTGGGTGCGGCGCGCACACCTTTGTCCGACGGCGCAGCCGAGGATCCGCAGTTGGGCGCAGCCCGCCAGCGCGCATCCGGCGCGGAGCGCCTGGGGCATTGTCGGCGCCAGCCGATGCCTTGTCCGACGGCGAAGCCCAGGATGCCCTGTCGAGCGCAGCTCGATGCTGGCGAAGCCAGATCTACCCCTGCCCCCGATACACAGCGCCCTCCTGCCTCACCCTTGTTTGTCAAGACAGCATTATCGTCTTGACAAACAAGGGTGAGGCATTGAGACAATCGCGCGCCGGGGGCTGGGTTTCGCGGGGTGGGGACCCCGAAACACGCCGAGGGCTGGGCTTCGCTTCCCCACGCCCACCCCGAACCAGGCGTCCCCCACCCGTGAGAACCCCCCGATGCACACGCTACAACTCGGGTACGACATCCCCCGCCGCCCGACTCAACCGCCCCCCGATCACCCTCAAGTGCTCCCTCAACTCCTCCGGCTCCAGCACCTCGAACTCGATCCCCATCATCCCCAGGTGCACCGCCAACGCGTACAAGCTCTCCGCCCCCGTGGTCATCAAACAACTCGACTCGTCGATCGCCTCCAAGTGAGCCGACGTAGGCGACGTCTCCCCTCGCACCACCTCCAACGGCGCATGCATCACCAGCCTCGCCCGATGCCGGTACACCGCCCCGCTCACCTGCCGCGAGATGTACTCCGCGAGATCCGCGTGCGGCGGCTCCCGCGGCGGGAACCGGGCAGCCGGCACCGGTGTCCCCTCCACCCGGTCCAACCGGAAAGTCCGCCAGTCCCGCCGGTCCACGTCCCAGGCGACCAGGTACCAGCGCCGCCCCGTGTGCACCATCCCCTGCGGCTCCACGTGCCGGGTGGTCGCCGCCCCGTCCCGCCCCTGGTACCCGAACCGCAGGGCTTGGTGGTCCCGGCTCGCCCCGGCGACCACCGTCAGCACGTCCGCGTCCACCGTCGGCCCGAACGCCGCCAGCGTCGTGGTGTGCGCGCTCAACGCCGAGACCCGTCGCCGCAGCCGTGACGGCAGCACCTGCTCCAGCTTCGTCAGGGCCCGCACCGACGTCTCCTCGATGCCGGACACCGTGCCGTTCGCCGCCGTCCGCAACCCGACGGCCACCGCCACGGCCTCGTCGTCGTCCAGCAGCAACGGCGGCAGCTCCGCGCCCGCCCCGAGCTGGTAGCCGCCGGACACGCCGGACGTGGCGTTCACCGGGTAGCCGAGGCTCCGCAGCTTGTCCACGTCGCGGCGCACCGTCCGCACGTCCACGCCCAGCCGCTCCGCCAGGTCCGAGCCGGTCCAGTCGCGTCGGACCTGCAGCAGCGACAGCAGGCGCAACAGGCGAGCCGAGGTCTCCAACATGCCCCGAGTCTCGCACCGATCGCGGACACCTCGTGTCCGCGATGACTCAGAACGCCGGGACGTCGCTGGTCGACGCGTTGCCCGCGGGCGTCGCCTGGAGGTCGATCTGCCAGTCCGACTCGCCGGTGAACAGGTCGTCGAACTTCTCGTACGAGCAGTCCCGCGTGAACCCGTTGCGCCCCGCGTCCCAGTCCACCCCGGACTTGAAGTACACCTCGTAGTCCCCGTCGATCCCGCTCACCGACGTGTCCGAGCTGCCCTGCACGTACACCGTGACCTGCGGGTTCGCCGGATCTCCCGACACCACCGACACCGCGACGTCCCCCGGCGTCCCGTTCGTGATCTTCAACGTCCCCGGCCCCTGCCCACCGCCGCGCTGCACGACCTCACCGTTGCCTGCCCGCCGCTCCTCCAGCACCGGCGCGACCGCGGGCGGCGGCACGAACGCCCCGACCTGGAACCCCAACGTCGTCAACGGCGCGAAGTACACCTGCCCCAGATCCCGCACCTTGTCGTCCACAGCGGTCTTCGCCGCCGGCAACGTCGGCACCGTGACCCCGCAGCTGTTCGGCGCCGCCGCCGCCACGGTCACCCCGCGCACCCCGGTCGCCGCCACCGTCAACCCCCGCGCCAGCCCGCTGTGCGCGGTCTCCACCGCCACCGGCGCCACCAGCCCGTCCAGCACGACCGCCTGCGCCCCCAGCACATCGGCCAACTCCCGTTGCGCCACACCGAAATCCGCGTCCGCCCCAGCCCCGTGCACCCGCTCCAACACCGGCCGCACCGCCTCGTCGAACTTCGTCAACGCGGCCTGGTACTCCGCGGGCGACACCGGCACCGGCGCACTGGAACTGCTGGCCGCAACAGCCCCACCCCCACCCCCGCCACCACCGGAACACCCCGAAACCCCAACCACCACAACGGCAACCGCCACAACAGCACGACCGGCAATCCCCACCACAACCCCACCCCTCACGGCCACCCCACCGCTCCGCCGCCCACACGACGATCTTCAGTGTGACGCCCCCACCCCCACCCCAGTTCCCCAACATCACCCCCACCCCGAACTACGCTCATTCGGCCGAACCGCAACCGGAGCCGTTGTCGGCGCAGCCGCCACCTCGCATCCGGCGCGGAGCGCCCGCCGCTTCGTCCGACGCGGAGCGAGGATGCCCGAGTCGGGCGGAGCCCGATGCTGGCGAAGCCAGAACTACCCCTGCCCCCGATACACAGCGCCCTCCTGCCTTGCCCCATCTTGTCAAGATGGCTTTATCGTCTTGACAAGATGGGGCAAGGCATTGAGAGAATTGCGCTGCGGGGGCCGGGCTTCGCACGGGTTGGCACGACGCAACCGACAGCCCCCAAGACCTACCCCCTCCGAGCCCCCTCAGGCCACACCACGACCACCGGCACCCCACTCGCCCGAGCGTGCTCCACCACTTCCCCCGTCCCGCCCCGCCCCCCGGCAGGCCCCCCGTCCCACACGGCCACCAGCAGCTCCACGCTCGCCAGCATCCGCTCGTTGGCCGCCACGTACGCCTGCCGCCCCGACAGCATGAACGGCAGCACGCTCACCACGTCCGCTTTGGCGATGAGCTCGTCGTACTCCGCCACCCCGTCCGGTTTGATCTTCCCCCGGTAGTCGCTGGCGGGCAGGACCACCTCCACCTTCCCGCCCAGCTCCAGCACCACCCGCGCGAACACCTGGTCCGCGCCGGGGGCCAGGCAGGTCACCCCGATCAGGGATGACCCGCCCGCCGTCTCCTCGTGGAGCACCTCGCGGATCGCCGCGTGCACGGCGTCCACGCACTCCGGCACCAAGTTGCTGTGCCCGGTGATGCCTATCCGCATTCAGGCCGTCCGCATGGCGCGGATCGCGTCGCGCGTCTCCTGGACTCCGGGCAGGTCCCGGTGCCGCTCCGATTCCTTCGCGAAGTCCTGCAGCTTGCGCAGCACCCGGCCCGAGGAGAGCCGTTCCGCGGTCGGCAGGACCTCCTTGATGAGATCGCAGGCCTCTTCCGGCTGGCCCGCCACCATCTTGGTCCGCGCCAGGCCGATCACGTCGAACGCCCGGTTGCGCACCAGTGACGGGTCGCGCAGGTCGAGCGCCCGCCGGATGTGCTTCTCGGCCGCTACCGCCAGCCGCGGGTCGTGCCCCGCGGCCAGGTCGCGCGTCCGCGCCCCGATGACGCCCTCCATCTCGGCCTCGTCGAAGCTGTGCAGCCACCTCGGCTCGTCCTTGGCCTTGCGCTGGCTGAAGCTGTCCTGCGCCAGGCCGACGACCCGTTCGAACTCCCGCACCCGGCCCAGCTGCGCGTACGCCCACGCCTCCCTGGTCAGCAGCAGGGACTGCAACGTGGGCGTCGCCGAGCGCCGGGTGCCGTACTGCGCGAGCTGCACGAGCTCCAGCCCGTCCTCGGGACGTCCGAGGTCGAACATCTGCCTGGCCATGGCGGCCAGGCACAGGGCGGCGAACGGGTCGTTGCGGCCCGCTTTCGCCATGCGGACGGCCAGCACGTAGTAGCGCTGGGCCGCGTCGTGCAGCCCCGCGTCCCACGACATGCTTGCCGCCACCTTCGACAGTTCCGCACCGATGAAGAAGGCCCGTTCCGTGGTCGGACCCGCCGGTGCCCGCGACAGCCTCTCGGCCAGTTCGTCCAACTGGCCGAGGACCGCCTTGCGGGCCAACCCGAACCCGCCCCTCCCGCTCCAGCCGCGCAACCCGTCCGCGACGCGCTGCAACGCCGCCAACTCCTCCTCGCTGATCGCCGAACTCGACGACCACCGGGACATCGTCTGCAACGGATGTAGCCACCGCTGAAGCGGTTCGACCAGTGCGGGACCCACTGCAACCGCGGCCGCTCCCGCGAGCGCCGCTCGTCTGCTGATCGCCAAGTCGTTCCTCGCCGTCTCCTCGACCGATCGGGCAATGCTCGACGCGTCCCACGCCGCGGCGAGCACATCGGGCGGGGCACCGGTGTCCGGGCCCGCCTGGCTTTGGATCCCGGCGCGGTCGAACCACAACCGGTCACCGGGAATGCCCAACGTCTGCGCGAAGTGCCGCAGTCGGTCCATCCGGTCGATCGGGTTCTCACCGCTCTCGTACCGGGAGAGTTGCGCCTGGCTGATCCCGAGCCACCCGGCCATGCGGTCCTGGGTGACGCGGCTGACGTGCTGGGGGTGGTGGCGGTACGCGGCGAGGACCGCGCCCATGTCGCGTTCCGCGAGCGCGCCCGCGATGACCGAGTGGTCCCAGAACTCGGCGGGCACCTCGGGCGGTCCGAAGACGTCGATCCGCGCGTTGCGCCTGCACCGGTGGCACAGCCGGTCGGTGTTGTCGGCGGCGATCAGCGCCCCGCACGGGCATGCGCGCCTGGTACTGGATCCCCTGTGGCTGATCTGTGCCATGGCTTTCGCTCCCGTCACTGAGCGTGCACAACAGTGTATGTCCTGGTGATCGGGAGTCCATGCATTTCGTGCATAAGTCGCGGTCGGCGTCGTGAAAGCCCGAACGTGACGCCGAGTGGTGGATGTCGCTGATGCATCCGGTGCATGAGGCGCACCCGTCCGGCGTGTGGTGCCGGCGCCTCCGCCGACGGACCCTGCACCCATCACCGACAACGGGTTGATCCCCGTGCCGGAGGACACCTCGAACGTCCAGGAGTGCGACCACCCGACCAGGGAGGACGACAGCCGATGAGCATCACCGCCGCAACCACCGCCGAGACCGCCGAGGGGCGGCCGGGGGTCCCGCACAGTCGGGCTCACGAGCAGTTACTCGGCGAGGCGATCGCCGGGTACCGACTCCTCGGCTGGCGGGTATCCGTCACCGAGCAGGGCGTGTTCCTGCTGCTCGGCCCCTCGACCACCGCGCTCGTCATGCCCGCCCGCATCGGGTCGCGGGTGCTGGCCGACCTCAAGGCCCGCATGCTCGCGGGCCCGGTCACCGTCATCCCCGGCCCGCGCGAGCACTGGATCTTCCTGGCCGAGCTGGTCGCGCTGCTGCCCACCCACCTCAAGGCCCCGCCCGAGGTGCAGTTCGTCCGCTCCCCGCAGCGCATCGCCCTGCCGCCGACCATGACCCGCTACGGCTCGCTGCGCTGGGCGAACCCGCCGTCGCACAGCAGGCACTGGTTCCCGCCGTTCACGGCGGTGCTGGCGCTGGCCAGGAGCGCGGCGGCGAACGACCGCTGATGTCCGCCGGGCAGGACTTCGCCCTGCCCGAGCCGGAGTTCCACGCAGGTCCGCTGTCCACGGGGAAGGGGCAGGGGAGAGGACACGCCACCGCGGCATGACCGCGGTGGGGGTCCGACCGCGACGCACCTGGTTACGGCGATCCCGGGGCCAGGTGCTCGGACTGGTGATCCCGCGCTCGCCGCGGGGTGTTCGTGCTGGTGGCCGACCTGACACCGGATCCGCCTCGGGTCCGGGAGACCGGTGCGGTGCTCGTCGACGGCTGTCGTCCGCCTCCGGGCCCCGCACCCACCGCGCCACCGACCGGGAGCCGTGCCGGGGGCGCGGGCAGACTGGGCGGGGTGAACCGCCGAACCCTCCTGTGCGGACTGGCCGCGCTCGCCGTCACCGGGTGCGCCACGACCGCGACGGGCAAGAAGACCCCCGGTGTCGGGACCGCGAAGCCGGGGGACCGGGTCGCCGCGCTCGACGCCGTGCCGGTGGGCGGGGGAGTCCTCGTCGACATGCCCGGTGACGGGCAGCTGCTGCTCGTCCGGCCCACCGAGGGCGTGGTGAAGGCGTTCAACCCGGCCTGCCCGCACCAGGGGACGACGGTGAACCCGCCGACGGGTGGGGAGATCACCTGCCCGACGCACCGCAGCGGGTTCGACCCGGCGACGGGGGCCGTGCGCTCCGGACCTGCGCCGAAGGGGCTGGCGGAGGTGGCGGTGGTGGTCACCCGAACGGATGTCGTGCTCGCCTGATGGTTTCGATATGCGTCGAATACCTGAACTGGTGATCGGCCGATCGCGTAATGGGTTGGTGTACCCGAACCACCACACCCACCACCAAGCGGAGGATCGGTTGACTTCCCTCACCGAGAACGCGGCCCTGACGTCCCGCAGGTCGATGCTGTGCGGTCTGGCGGTCGCGATGGTCGTGCCCGGCGGTCTCGCCGCGTGCTCCACCACGACCAGCACCCCCAGCACCGGCGGGACGACCGGCGGCGGTTCCACGCCGACGACGGGCGGCACCGGCACGACGGGTGGCGCGGCGAGCGGGTTGGCGGCGTTGGCGGACGTGCCGGACGGCGGCGGGCTGATCGTCGAGTCGGCGGGCAAGCCGCTGGTGCTGACCCGGACCGGCGAGACCGTGAAGGCGTTCGGCGCGGCGTGCCCGCACCAGGGCACCACGGTCGGCGCCCCCAAGAGCGGCGTCATCACCTGCCCGAACCACGGCAGCCAGTTCAGCGCCACCGACGGCTCGCTGAAGAAGGGGCCCGCCACCAAGGGCCTCACCGAGGTGCCCGTGAAGGTCGCCGACGGCCAGGTCGTCATGGCCTGAGCCCGGCCTCGGGTCGGCCACGCGAAGAACTGTCGGTGGCCGCACGTAGGCTTGTCGCGTGGCCGACCCGTCGACCTACCGCCCCCCGCCCGGCACCATCCCGGAAGCCCCCGGCGTCTACAAGTTCCGCGACGCCGGCGGCCGTGTGGTGTACGTGGGCAAGGCGAAAAGCCTGCGCTCCCGGTTGAACTCCTACTTCGCCGACCTCGCCGGGCTGCACGACCGCACCCGGCAGATGGTGACCACGGCCGCCAGTGTCGAGTGGACGATCGTCAGCACCGAGGTCGAGGCGCTGCAGCTCGAGTACAACTGGATCAAGGAGTTCGACCCGAGGTTCAACGTCCGGTACCGGGACGACAAGTCCTACCCGGTCCTCGCGGTCACCCTGAACGAGCAGTTCCCCCGGCTGCACGTCTACCGCGGCCCCCGGCGCAAGGGCGTCCGCTACTTCGGCCCGTACGCGCACGCGTGGGCGATCCGCGAGACGCTGGACCTGCTGCTGCGGGTCTTCCCGGCGCGCACCTGCTCGGCGGGCGTGTTCAAGCGGCACAACCAGATGGGCCGCCCCTGCCTGCTCGGCTACATCGACAAGTGCTCCGCGCCCTGCGTCGGCCGGGTCAGCGCGGACGAGCACCGCGACATCGTGGACGACTTCTGCGACTTCCTCGCGGGCAGGACCGACGCGATGGTGCGCCGTGTCGAGAAGGAGATGCTGGCCGCCTCCGAGGAGCTGGAGTTCGAGCGCGCGGCCCGGCTGCGCGACGACCTCGGGGCGCTGCGCCGGGCGCTGGAGAAGCAGGCCGTGGTGCTCGGCGACGGCACGGACGCGGACGTGGTGGCCTTCGCGCAGGACGAGCTGGAGGCCTCCGTGCAGGTCTTCCACGTGCGCGGCGGCCGGGTGCGCGGCCAGCGCGGCTGGGTGGTCGACAAGGTCGAGGACGTCGACGTGCCCGGCCTGGTCGACCAGTTCGCCACCCAGTTCTACGGCGAGCAGGTCGAGGGCGCGGAGTCCACGGGTGTGGTCGCCATGGCCGTTCCGCGCGAGGTGCTCGTGCCGGAGCTGCCCGCCGACGCCGAGGTCCTCGAACGCTGGCTGAGCGACCTGCGCGGCAGCAAGGTGCAGCTCAGGGTCCCGCAGCGGGGGGACAAGCGGGCGCTGATGGAGACGGTCGAGCGGAACGCGAAGGAGCAGTTCCAGCAGCACAAGCTCAAGCGCGCGGGCGACCTGACGGCCCGCTCGGCCGCGTTGCAGGAGCTCCAGGAGCTGCTCGGCCTGGACACGGCGCCGCTGCGCATCGAGTGCACGGACATCAGCCACGTGCAGGGCACCGACGTGGTGGCCTCGCTCGTGGTGTTCGAGGACGGGCTGGCGCGCAAGTCCGAGTACCGCCGCTTCGCCATCCGCGAAGCCGCCGACGAGGGCGACGTGGCCTCGATCGCCGAGGTCGTCCGCCGCCGGTTCCAGGCCTACCTGCGCGAGACCGCGAACGACGCGCCCGGCCAGACCCCCGGCATCGACCCCGAGACGGGCAGGCCGCGCCGGTTCTCCTACGCGCCGAACCTGCTGGTGGTCGACGGCGCGGGCCCGCAGGCGCAGGCCGCCTCCGACGTGCTGGCCGAGCTGGGCATCACCGACGTGGCCGTCATCGGCCTGGCCAAGCGGCTGGAGGAGGTGTGGGTGCCCGGCGAGCCCGACCCGGTCATCCTGCCCCGCGCCAGCGAAGCCCTCTACCTGCTGCAACGGGTGCGCGACGAGGCGCACCGGTTCGCCATCGCCTACCACCGGCAGAAGCGCTCCAAGCGGATGACCACCTCCGAGCTCGACGAGGTGCCCGGCCTCGGCCAGACCCGCAAGGCGGCGCTGCTCAAGCACTTCGGCTCGCTGAAGAAGCTTCGCGAGGCGAGCATCGACGAGATCAGCGGTGTGCCCGGCGTGGGCAGGCGCACCGCGGAAGCCGTGCACGCGTCCCTGACGACGGGGAGCGGCGCGGCGAGTACCGAAGGGGAAAAATCGTGAGTGCACCGGCCGGCGAGAAGTCCGGCATCGAAGTCGCGGTCGTGACCGGCCTGTCGGGAGCAGGGCGCAGCACGGCCGCGAAGTGCTTGGAGGACCTCGGCTGGTTCGTGGTCGACAACCTGCCGCCCGAGCTGATCGCGACCATGGTCGAGCTGGGCGCGCAGGCGCGCGGCGCGATCACCAGGGTCGCGGTCGTGATGGACGTGCGCAGCCGCGCGTTCACCGAGGACCTGGCCGCCATCATCAAGGACCTCGACGCCCGCGGCTACAAGCCGAAGGTGCTGTTCCTGGAGGCGACCGACGACGTGCTGATCCGCCGGTTCGAGGCGGTCCGGCGGGGCCACCCGATGCAGGGGGACGGGCGGCTCGCGGACGGCATCGAGTCCGAGCGGATCCTGCTCACGCCGCTGCGCGAGGAAGCGGACCTGGTGCTGGACACCTCGGCGCTGTCCATCCACCAGCTGCGCGCCAAGATCGAGGACACGTTCGGCACCGAGTCGGCGACCCGCACCCGCGTCACGGTGTTGTCGTTCGGCTACAAGTACGGCCTGCCGATGGACTCCGACCTGGTCATGGACGTCCGGTTCCTGCCGAACCCGTTCTGGATCCCCGAGCTGCGCGAGCAGACCGGCCTGGACGGCGACGTGCGCAACTACGTGCTCAGCCAGGAGGGCGCCGAGGAGTTCCTCGACCGCTACCACGAGCTGCTGCGCCTGATCGGTGCGGGCTACCGGCGCGAGGGCAAGCGCTACCTGACCCTGGCGGTCGGCTGCACCGGCGGCAAGCACCGCAGCGTCGCGATCTCCGAGGAGCTGGCCTCGCGGCTGGCCACCGAGGACGGCATGGCCGTGAAGGTCGTCCACCGGGATCTGGGTCGCGAGTGACGGGAATGCCGTCGGCGGAGCCGACAACCGTGCGGAGCGGCACGGGAGGTCCCAGGGCGGTGGCGCTCGGTGGTGGTCACGGCCTCCACGCGACGCTCACCGCGCTGCGGCTGATCACCGACGACGTGACCGCCGTGGTCACCGTCGCCGACGACGGCGGGTCGTCCGGACGGCTGCGCCGCGAGCTCGGCCTGCTGCCGCCCGGCGACCTGCGCAAGGCCATGGCCGCGCTGGCGGGCACGGACGAGTCCAGCCAGCTGTGGACGAGCCTGTTCCGGCACCGCTTCGGCGGCACCGGCGCGCTCGCGGGCCACGCGGTCGGGAATTTGGTGCTCGCCGGGCTGTTGGAGCAGTTGGGCGACCCGGTCGCCGTGCTGGACGAGGCGTGCAAGCTGCTCGGCGTTCGCGGGCGGGTGCTGCCGATGAGCGTCCAGCCGTTGCAGATCGAGGCGGACGTGATCGGCTTGGACGAGGACGCGGCCCAGGTGCGGCGCATCCGCGGCCAGGTCGCGGTCGCCACCACCCCCGGCCGGGTGCAGCGCATCCGGCTGCGGGGCCCCGGTGGCGAACGCGCGCGCGGCTGCGCGCAGGCCGTCGACGCCGTCCTGGGAGCGGACGTGGTGCTCCTCGGACCGGGGTCGTGGTTCACCAGCGTGCTGCCGCACCTGCTCGTGCCGGAACTGCGCGAGGCGCTCGAAGCGACCGCCGCGAAGCGCGTCGTGGTGCTGAACCTCGTCCCCCAACCGGGCGAAACCGAAGGCTTCTCGCCGGAGCACCACCTCGACGTGCTGTGGCAGCACGCGCCGGATCTCAAGATCGACGCGATCATCGCGGACGTCGACTCGGTGCCCGTTCCGGACCGCCTGCGCCGCGCAGCCGCTGCTCTGGGCGCTGCGGCGCTCCTCTCGCCCATCGCCGAACGGGGTGAACCGGAGCGCCACGACCCCGTCGCGTTGGCCGCGAGTCTGCGCCACGCGTTGGGTGGCCCAGGTGAAAGCGCCGGTCAGGCGTCCAGTACAACGCTCCACAGGAGTAGTCAGCACAGGGGAGGCGAGGAATCATGGCGATGACCTCGGCGGTCAAGGACGAGCTGAGCAGGCTCGCCGTCTCGAAGACCTGCTGCCGCCGTGCCGAGGTGTCCTCGTTGCTGCGGTTCGCCGGTGGCCTGCACATCGTGGCGGGCCGGGTGGTGGTGGAAGCAGAGGTTGACCTCGGGTCCACGGCGCGCAGGTTGCGACGGGAGATCCACGAGCTCTACGGGCACCAGTCGGAGGTCTTCACGATCACCTCCAGCGGCCTGCGCAAGGGCACCCGCTACGTCGTGCGGGTCGTCAAGGACGGCGAGGGCCTGGCCCGCCAGACGGGCCTGCTCGACCCCCGCGGCCGACCGGTCCGCGGCCTGCCCGCACCGGTCGTCTCCGGCGGCGTCTGCGACGCCGAAGCGGCCTGGCGAGGCGCGTTCCTCGCCCACGGCTCGTTGACCGAGCCCGGCCGCTCCTCGTCCCTGGAGATCACCTGCCCCGGCCCGGAAGCCGCGCTGGCCCTGGTCGGAGCCGCGAGGCGGATGGGCATCGCCTCCAAGTCCCGCGAGGTCCGCGGTGCCGAGCGCGTCGTCATCCGCGACGGCGACGCCATCGGCGCCATGCTCACCAGGCTCGGCGCCCACGACAGCGTCCTGGCCTGGGAGGAACGGCGCATGCGCCGCGAGGTCCGCGCCACCGCCAACCGCCTGGCCAACTTCGACGACGCCAACCTCCGCCGCTCCGCCCGCGCGGCCGTCGCCGCGGCCGCCCGCGTCCAACGCGCCCTCGAAATCCTCGGCCCCGAGGCCCCGGACCACCTGGCCGCAGCCGGCGCCCTCCGCCTCGCCCACCGCCAGGCCTCACTCGAAGAACTGGGCCAACTGTCCGAACCCCAGATGACCAAGGACGCCGTCGCGGGCCGCATAAGGCGCCTGCTGGCCATGGCCGACAAACGCGCCAAGGACCTGGGCATGGACGACACCGAATCAGCCGTCACCGCCGACATGCTGGAAGCCGAGGTCTAACCACCGACCTCCAAGCACACCCACAGCAGCCCACCTCAGTGCCCCGCCCCCCACCCGGGTGCGGGGCACTGCCATGCCCACCCGAGCCAACCCGCCCAGAGCACCAACCGATCCAAGCCAACCCGCCCAGAGCACCAACCGATCCAAGCCAACCCATCACAGAGCACCGCACCGAGCCGAGCCACACCGAGCCGAACCAACCTGCCGATTGAGCACCAAACCGACCCCACCCGTCCGCCAGCGGCCGACTTGACTTGGGGTTTTTGGGCTTAAACTTGCGGCGGCGGGCAGGCTCTACCACCTGCCCTTTTTCGCCCGACGAAGCCCAAAAAAGGGGCCCCAAGTCAAGTCGGCCGCACCCCCCACGGCCGCAGCGCCACCCAACGCCGAGGCATCAGCCAACCAATACCCGGCGTCAACCACCCCCGGCGTCAACCACCCCCAGCGTCAACCACCCCCAGCGTCGAGCACCCCCACACCGAGCACCCCCACACCCAGAACACCCCCCCCAAAAAGTTCAGGTGCTGGGATTAACACCCCCGCAACCTGGATTTTCTTGCTCGATCAAGAGATCCTGTAGGTCCACGTGACCAGCGCCGCAACGGTGGGGATAGTCTGGCCGTGGCTTTCCGACAGCTCACCTGTACAGGCCACCCGTACAGCCCATCCGTACGCCCTGGCGCACCCGCCAGTCGAGTATCGAGGAGACGCACCGTGACGGTTCGCGTAGGTGTCAATGGTTTCGGCCGCATCGGTCGCAACTTCTGGCGCGCCGTTCAGGCCAGTGGGCACGACATCGAGATCGTCGCGTTCAACGACCTCGGTGACGTCAAGACCATGGCCCACCTGCTGAAGTACGACAGCATCCTCGGCCGCCTGCCGTTCGACGTGGCCGTGAACGACGAGGGCATCTCGGTCGACGGCAAGACCATCAAGGCGCTGGCCGAGCGCGACCCCGGCAAGCTGCCGTGGAAGGACCTGGGCGTCGACGTGGTCGTCGAGTCCACCGGGTTCTTCACCGACGCCAACGTCGCGCGCAAGCACGTCGACGAGGGTGGTGCCAAGAAGGTCATCATCTCGGCGCCCGCGAAGAACGAGGACCTGACGGTCGTCCTCGGCGCCAACGAGGACAAGTACGACGGCTCGCAGACCGTCATCTCCAACGCCTCGTGCACCACGAACTGCCTCGCGCCGCTGGCGAAGGTCCTGCACGACACCTTCACCATCGAGCGCGGTCTCATGACCACGATCCACGCGTACACGCAGGACCAGAACCTGCAGGACGCGCCGCACGCGGACCTCCGCCGCGCGCGCGCCGCCGCGCTGAACATCGTGCCGACCAGCACCGGTGCCGCGAAGGCCATCGGCCTGGTCCTGCCGGAGCTCAAGGGCAAGCTGGACGGCTACGCGCTGCGCGTGCCGATCCCCACCGGCTCCGCGACCGACCTGACCGTGACGCTGGGTCGCGAGACCACCGTCGAAGAGGTCAACGCCGCCTACAAGGCCGCGGCCGACGGCGCGCTCAAGGGCTACCTGCGCTACAACACCGACCCGATCGTGTCCTCGGACATCGTGACGGACCCGGCGTCGTGCATCTTCGACGCGCCGCTCACCAAGGTCATCGGCGACCAGGTCAAGGTCGTCGGCTGGTACGACAACGAGTGGGGCTACTCCAACCGCCTCGCGGACCTGGTCAGCCTCGTCGCCTCCAAGCTCTGAGGATCACGTTGAAGACTCTTAGCGACCTGCTCGCCGAGGGTGTCTCGGGTCGGCGCGTCCTCGTGCGCGCCGACCTGAACGTGCCCCTCGACGGAGACAAGATCACCGACGACGGCCGCGTCCGCGCGTCGGTGCCCACCCTCAAGGCGTTGACCGAGGCCGGTGCCCGCGTGCTCGTGGCCGCCCACCTCGGCCGCCCGAAGGGCGAGCCGGACCCGAAGTTCTCCCTCGCGCCCGTCGTGGCGCGGCTGGGCGAGCTGCTCGGGGCACCGGTGGAGATCGGCACCGAGGCCGGGGCCGAGGGCACCGTGGTGCTGCTGGAGAACATCCGCTTCGACGCCCGCGAGACCAGCAAGGTCGACGCGGAGCGCGAGGCCCTCGCCGACGAGCTGGCGGCCAAGGCCGACGCGTTCGTCTCCGACGGCTTCGGCGTCGTGCACCGCAAGCAGGCGTCGGTCTACGACGTCGCGAAGAAGCTGCCCGCCTACGCGGGTGGCCTGGTGCTGTCCGAGGTTCAGGTGCTGCACAAGCTCACCGAGGATCTCAAGCGTCCGTACGTCGTGGTGCTCGGCGGCGCGAAGGTGTCGGACAAGCTCGGCGTCATCGCGAACCTGCTGTCCAAGGTCGACCGCCTGCTCGTCGGCGGAGGCATGGCGTACACCTTCCTCAAGGCCCAGGGCCACGAGGTCGGCAACTCGCTGCTCCAGGCCGACCAGCTCGAC
The DNA here is from genome assembly GCF_003002815.1 of Umezawaea tangerina. Taxonomy (GTDB): domain Bacteria; phylum Actinomycetota; class Actinomycetes; order Mycobacteriales; family Pseudonocardiaceae; genus Umezawaea; species Umezawaea tangerina. The sequence goes on from NZ_PVTF01000025.1 coordinate 30,847, forward strand.
CAGGTCCGCGGCTTCCTCGCCGAGGCGGAGAAGCGCGGCGTGGAGCTGGTGCTGCCGGTCGACGTGCTGGCCGCGACGAAGTTCGCGCCCGACGCCGAGTTCGAGGTCGTCGACGCGACCGCGATCCCGGCCGACCGCGAGGGCCTGGACATCGGCCCGAAGACCCGCGAGCTGTTCGCGTCCAAGCTGTCCGACGCGGCCACCGTGTTCTGGAACGGCCCGATGGGCGTGTTCGAGTTCGAGTCCTTCGCCGGTGGCACGCGTGCCGTCGCCGAGGCGCTCGTCGCGAGCGACGCGTTCACCGTGGTCGGCGGCGGCGACTCGGCCGCGGCCGTGCGCGCGCTGGGCCTGCCCGAGGACGGGTTCTCGCACATCTCCACCGGTGGTGGGGCTTCCCTGGAGTTCCTTGAGGGCAAGGAACTCCCCGGCGTTTCCGTTCTGGAGCAGTGATGGCGACCCGTCTGCCGCTCATCGCGGGCAACTGGAAGATGAACCTCAACCACCTCGAGGCCATCTCCCTGACGCAGAAGATCGCGTTCTCGCTGCCGGAGAAGTACTACGCCAAGGTCGAGGTCGTGGTGCTCCCGCCGTTCACCGACATCCGCAGCGTGCAGACGCTGACGGACGGCGACAAGCTGCTGCTCAAGTACGGCGCGCAGGACCTCTCGCCGCACGACTCCGGTGCCTACACCGGTGACGTGTCGGGCCTGATGCTCGCCAAGCTCGGCTGCAGCTACGTCACGGTCGGGCACTCCGAGCGCCGCGAGTACCACAACGAGTCCGACGAGCTGGTCAACAGCAAGGTGAAGGCCGCGCTCAAGCACGGCATCTCGCCGATCCTGTGCGTGGGCGAGCGGCTGGAGGTCCGCGAGGCTGGCAACCACGTCGAGCACTGCAACGCCCAGCTGGTCGAGGGCCTCAAGGGCCTCACCGGCGAGCAGGTCACCAAGGTCGTCATCGCCTACGAGCCCGTGTGGGCGATCGGCACCGGCCGGGTGGCCAGCTCCACCGACGCGCAGGAGGTCTGCGCCGCGCTCCGCGTCCAGATCGCCGAGTCCTTCGGCGAGGAGGTCGCGGCCACCGTCCGCGTGCTCTACGGCGGTTCGGTGAAGTCCGGCAGCATCGGCGAGCTCATCGCGCAGAAGGACATCGACGGCGCCCTGGTGGGCGGCGCGAGCCTGCAGGCCGACGAGTTCACGAAGCTCAGCGCCCTCGCCGCGGGCGGTCCACTACCCTGATCCCCATTCGTCCCCATTTTCCACAGGGTGGGTCCACGTTCGGCAGTTGAACCGGTACTCTGTGGCGTCAACTGCCTGACAGCGAGGAAGAAATGATCCTGTTCCTTCAGATCCTTTTGATCGTGTCCAGCCTGCTGCTGATTCTGCTGGTCCTGCTTCACCGCGGCCGTGGCGGCGGTCTGTCCTCGCTGTTCGGTGGCGGCATGCAGTCGAGCCTGTCCGGCTCCAGCGTCGTGGAGAAGAACCTGGACCGCCTGACGCTGTTCGTCGGCGCGGTGTGGGTCATCGCCATCGTCGGGATCGGGCTGCTCGTCAAGGTCGGCTGAGCTCGGGTCTATCAGGTGCAGGACAACCACGTGGTGGGGGTGTAAGGGTCGATGGCTGGTGGTAACGCGATTCGCGGTACCCGCGTCGGCGCAGGTCCGATGGGCGAGTCGGAGCGCGGGGAGTCCGCGCCTCGAAATCGGGTGTCGTACTGGTGTGCCAATGGGCACGAGTCACGGCCTTCGTTCGCGATGGAGGCGGACATCCCCGAGGTCTGGGACTGCCCGCGCTGCGGGCTCCCGGCCGGACGGGACGAGCAGGCCCCGCCTGCTCCTCCGCGCAACGAGCCGTACAAGACGCACCTGGCGTACGTGAAGGAACGGCGTTCCGACGCCGACGGCGAGGCGATCCTCCAGGAAGCGCTCACCAAACTGCGCAAGCAGCGCGAAGTGCCGTAAATCGGATGTCGACGAAGGCCCGCACCTTTCGGGGTGCGGGCCTTCGTCGTGCGTTGGGCCGAATGCGCGCGCATTCGCATCAGGTGTTTTCCGGAAAACGGTCCGCGGCCATTCGGTGCAGAACCGCTTCGGCGTCAGTTCTTGGTGGGCACGCGCAGCGCGCTGAACTGGCGGCGCAGCATGGTCGCCCCGATCAGCACGAAGAACACCAGCACCACGAGCGTCGACGACGTGCCGCCGGTCGCGCTCGTCAGCGACACGTCGACGCTGCCGACCAGCAGGATGTCGCACTGCGCCCGGATGACGTGGCGGCCCGGTTCGATGGTGCCGAACTCGACCGGCGCGCTGAACCGGCCGGAGCCGTCCGCCTTGGCCTTGCCGACCTTCTCGTCGAGCGAGCTGAGCTGGACGTCCGAGCCGGGGGAGCAGCCGGTGCCGGTGGCGTTCAACGGGTCGCCGGGCTGGATGTTGTCCTTGTCCAGGGTCAGCGCGCCGTCCCCGATGAGCGGGGCCGTGCTCGACGAGCCGCTGCTGCTCGACGACGGGGCCGACGACGAGGACGACGAGCTCGGGTCGGTGGTCGTCGTCGTGGTGGCGGTCGTCGTGGTCGTCACGACGGGCCGCGTAGTGGTCGTCGTCGGGTTCACGACGACCGGCGGCGTCGTGGTCGTCACCGGGGGAGGCGGCGTGGTCGTGGTCGTCGGCGGGACCGGGATGACGACGGTGAAGACGGCCCTGGGGCCGTCGCACGCGCTCTGCGCGACGACGGTGTGGGTGCCGGCTGAAGCCCCGGCGGGCACGGCCACGCCCGCCGAGCCGGATCTCGTCCTGCCGAACGTGCCGCTGCCGATCGGCTGCTGGTTGTCCCACAGGACCGTGACGGTGTTGTCCTTGCAGGGGTAGGCGAAGTTGGCCCACGTGACGGTGAACCCGCTGCCCGGCGCGCCCGAGTTCGGTGCGGCCGTGACGGACGGTGCCTGCTGAGCGACGGCGGGTGCGACCGCGAGCACCGTAACGGAGAGGGCGGCCAAACCGAGTACACCCAATGTCCTGGTCGCCCGCATGCCATCTCCCGGAATGTGTCGCTGTCGGCGGCGCCGGAATGTAGCATCCGCCCGCAGAACGCCGTGCTGAACTAGAGGTGCCTTGTGAGACGTTTGTCCGGCGGTGCGGGTTCACTCCTGCTGTGCGGCATTTTGCTGGGATCGGTCCTGCCGGCCTCCGCGGCGGCGGGCGAGGTCACCCTGGACGCCACCGTCGACCGGAAACCGGTCGGCGGCACCGAGCGCCTGGTGCTCGACCCGGCCAAGTCGATCCGGGTCGAGGTGACCGTCCACAACGAGACGGACACCGTGCGCCACGTGAAGACCGTGCGGCTGTCCGGCACGGCGCTGGCGCTGACGTTCTTCGCCTACGACACGACGCTCCCGTTCGACGTGCCCGCGCAGGAGACCGCCACCCGCGCGTTCGTGCTCGACCTCGCCGACCTCGGCGGCCAGGCCACCGGCCTGCTGCCCACGGAGCTCGAGGTCCTCGACAGCTCCCGCGATGTGGTGGCCTCGGTCGAGGCGACCGGTGACGTGCGCGGCTCGATGTGGTCGGTGTACGCGGTGTTCGGTCTCGGCGTGCTGCTGCTGACCGTGCTGTCGTGGGCGGGCGCGTTGTTCGCGCTGGCCCGCCGCAGGCTGCCCGCCAACCGGTGGCAGCGCGCGATGCGCTTCCTGCCCGCGGGCATCGGCACCGGGCTCGTCGCCGTGATCTCGTTGTCGGTGCTGAAGCTGATGGCCCCGTCGCCGACCGCCGAGATCCCGTTCATCCTCGGCGCGGCCGCCATCGCGCTCGGTCTCGGCTACCTGACCCCGCACCCCGGTGAGGTCGACGCCGCCGACCGGTTCGACCGCGACTTCGACCGCGACGAGACCCCGTTGACCGAGCGCATCACGCGGCCGCTGCCGCCCGGCGGTGCGGTGTGAGCATCGCTCCGAGCGTGGTCGCCGCGCTCCCGCAGTACCAGCTCGGTGAGCAGATCGGCTCCGGTGGCATGGGCGTCGTCTACTCGGCCGTGCACCGCCCGCTGGGCAGGCCCGTCGCCATCAAGCGGTTGCCGGGCATGCTGGCCGAGGACCAGAAGATGAGCGCCCGCTTCGAGCACGAGGCCCGCCTGCTGGCCCGGCTCGACCACCCGCACATCGTGCCCGTGTACGACTACGTCCAGAACCACGGCGAGCACCTGCTGGTGATGGAGAAGCTCGACGGCGGCACGGTCTGGTCCAAGTTCACGGAGGAAGGCCTTACCGCCGGTCAGGCCTGCGCGATCGGCCTCGCGACCCTGTCCGGTCTGCACGCCGCGCACGGCGCCGGTGTGCTGCACCTGGACGTGAAGCCCAAGAACCTGCTGTTCACCTCGTCCGGTGTCCTCAAGGTCGCCGACTTCGGCATCTCCCAGGTCGTCAGCGAGGGCGCCACCCTCATGACCCACGCGGGCCAGGTGCTCGGCACCCCCGCCTACATCGCCCCGGAGCAGGCGCTCGGCAACCCGCTCACGCCCGCCGCCGACGTCTACGGCGCGGGCACGGTCCTGTACGAGCTGCTGTCCGGCACCCTGCCGTACGAGAGCGGCGGCGGCGCTCTCGCCATGATCCAACGCCACGTCTACCAGGAACCCCGCCCCCTGGACCCGTCCGTGCCCCGCCCGCTCGCCGAGGTCGTCATGCGCAGCCTCGCCAGGGACCCGCAGGCCCGCTACCGCAACGCCGAGACGTTCGCCATCGACCTGGCGGGCGCCGCCGCCCAGGTGTTCGGCCCCGACTGGCTCACCCGCCTCGGCGTCCGCGTCCACCTGGCGCCCGCCGTCGCCACCGGCAGCACCCGCCCGTCACTGCACCCCACCCAACCACGGGAAACCCTCGCCCTCGGCCAGAACCGCGTCCGCGCCACCATGGTCGACCACACCCCACCGGCGACCGCCGCCCAGCTCGGCAGCCAGACCCTCATCCCCGCCAGCTCGGTCCTGGCCGACACCCCTCACCGCAAGACCCCGCGCTGGTTCGCCTTGGCAGGCACCCTCACCGCCCTCGTCATGCTCGCCCTGCCGTTCTCCGTCACCAGCCGCACCCTCCCCACCCTCCCCGCCGACCTCAGCACCCCACTCGTCGTCCCCTTGCCGGAAACCCCCTCCGCCCACCTGCTCATCTCCGCCGCCGGCATCCCCCTGGCCGACGTCACCGGCAACCCCAACACCGGCTTCACCCTCCCCGGCGCCACCCGCTGGATCGTCGGCGGCGCAGCACTGGGCACCGTCAAGACGGGCACGGAAGACCGCGAGTACCTGATCACCCCACCGCAGAACCCGATGCTCAGCATCATGGGCGTGGGCAGCGCCGTCCTCCTCCTCTTCACCCTCGCCTACCTCGAATCCATCCTGCGCTCCCTGCGCAAACGCCAAGCCGGCACCGGCGCCACCCTCATCGCCGCCCCCCTCGGCTTCGGCCTAGGCGCAGCAGTCTGGCTACTCCCCACAGTCCTACTGCGCAACGAACCCGCCCTACTCCCCACCCTCGCCTGCGGCCTACTAGGCGCCACCTCCGCCGTCTGCATCGCCATAGCCACCCGCAGAACAGCCACCCGCTAAACACCAGCAGGGATAACGCGCCCAACACACGGCAAACAAACACCCACCAACCCCACGCCAGTTGGGCGCAGCCCGCCAGCGCGCATCCGGCGCGGAGCGCCTGGGGCCTCGTCGGCGCCAGCCGATGCCTTGTCGAGCGAAGCTCGATGCCCTGTCCAACGGCGAAGCCGAGGATGCAGTGTCCGACGCGCAGCGAGGATGCTTGAGTCAGGCGGAGCCTGATGCTGGCGAAGCCAGACTTCCCCTCTGCCCCCGATCCACAGCGCCCTCCTGCCCGATCTTCGTTGTCAAGACAGCTCTATCGTCTTGACAACGAAGATCGGGCATTGAGACAATCGCGCGCCGGGGGCCGGGCTTCCCTGGGGTGGGAGGGCCGGAACCGGACTTCACCAGGGGGGCCCGAGACTGGGCTACACGGGGCGGACACCCCCCGGAATCCGAGAACCCTCACCTCAACGTAGGAATCTCCACCCTCACCACGAACCCCCCATCCTCCGTAGCCCCCGCCTCGAACTCCCCGTTCAACAGGTTCGCCCTCTCCTTCAACCCCATCAACCCGTGCCCCCCGCTGGGCAGCCCCCCACCCCCTTGCTGCGCCGGCGGCGGCCCGTTCCTCACCTCAACCCTCAAAGCGTCGTCGTTCAAGTCCACCCGCACGGTCACCACCGACCCGTTCGCGTACTTCCGGATGTTGGTCAGCGCCTCCTGCACCGTCCGGTAAGCCGCCCCCGAGATCGACGCGGGCATCGGCGTCGTCCCCAGCACCGTCAGCGTCACCGGCATCCCGGCCCCCGCCACCAGCTGCCCCAGCTCTTCCACGCCCGGCTGCGGCGAGTCGTCCCCCGATGTCGTGCGCAGCACGCTCACCAGCTGCCGCAGCTCGTCCAGGGTCCGCGTGCTCAACGTCCGGATGGTCCCGGCGACCTGCTTCGCGTTCTGGTCCACCGAGGCGACCCGCAACGCCCCGGCCTGCATCGCGATCAGGCTCACCTGGTGCGACACCACGTCGTGCATCTCGCGCGCCAGCCTGGCCCGTTCGTCGGCCCGGATCGCGTGGGCGTGCAGCAGCCGCTCCCGTTCGCGGCTCACCGCCAGTTCCGCGATCCGGTTCGCCAGCTCCTCGCGGGCATGGGCGAGCAGTGCGATCGCCAATGGCAGCCCGGCGACCAGGCACCCGTAGATCGCGTTGTGCACGTGCTGCTGCCATTCGGCGGCGAGGAACTTGTCCGGCGGCCACCAGAAGAACCGGGCCGCCCACACCAGCGCGGCGCCGACGATCGTCTGCCAGCCCAGCACGCGCCTGCGCGCGACCGTCCCGAGCGCGATCATCGCCGCGAGCTCGGACCAGCCGACGAAGAAGCCGGGCACGGTCAGCAGCAGCGTGAGGAACGGGAAGCGGCGGCGCAGCACGAGGGCCGCGGCGGCGACGCCGGACAGCACGAGCGAGTACAGCTCGGCGTCGCGGTTCCAGCTGTAGCCGAGCCACACGTCCGCGGCGCCGATGAGCACCGCGGCGATGTCCAGCAGCAGCTGCCGGTGTTTGGCCAGCCGCGCCCACCGGGCGGGCACCCGCGGTTCCGCGGGTGCGACCGGTGTCCCGGACACGTCGGCGTCGGGACGTCTCCGCACCGCGTTGCCGACCAGGACCCGACCTCCAGAGTCACCCAACTGCCGATCCTCACCGTACTGCGCCGGTGTCACGGTTGGCATGGCCGCCCCTTCACCCCGGCGCACCTGACGTGCCCCGTTACCCATGGAGACGAGTCGAACACGGGAACGGGACGTTTGAGTCGGCAGAACATGACACAAATGTGCGGACGCACACGTCAAGCGCACAAACAGCGCACGCAGGAGTCGACGAACACCCGCACGGCGTCCCGCCGATCGGCCCTGCCCCACACCACGGCCAGCTCGGCGGGCGGCAGCCCGGTGACGGCCCGGTAGACGACGTCCTCGCGCGGCTCGACGTTGCCGGACGCGAGCAGCGCCACGCCGAGCCCGGAGGCGACGGCCTCGATCGTCTCGTCGGACGTGGCGGCCTCGGCGGCGACCTTCGCGGGCCGGTCGCGGTGCCGAGTGGCGAGCCAGAAGTCGCGCAGCTCCCCGGAGGAGGCGGGCAGGGCGATGAACGGCTCGTCCAGCAGCTCCTGGAACGGCACCACGCCCGCGTCGACCAGCCGGTGCCGCGGCGGCAGCGCGACCCACCTGTTCTCGGTGCTCACCACCCGCCACGCGAAGTCGCCGGTGCCGGGCACCGGCAGCCAGGCGATCGCCACGTCCACGTCGCCGCCGGCGAGCCCGGCCGTGGCGTCGGCCCAGGACACCTGCCGGAACTGCAGCCGCCAGTCGGGCAGCTCGTCGGCCATCCGCGCCGTGACCGACGGGATGAGGCCGCGGCCGATCCGGGTCTGGAACCCGACGGTCAACGTCGTCGCGCCCACCTCGACGACCGCCAGCCGGGCGGCGTCCCACTGCTCGATGATCGACCGCGCCCTCGGCAGCAGCTCCTCGCCCGCCGGGGTCAGCCGGATGGAGCGCCGGTCGCGGTCGAACAGCTTCGCCCGCAGCGACGTCTCCAGCTGCCGGATCTGCTTGCTCAACGCGGGCTGCGACACGTACAGCCGCTCGCCCGCCGCCCGCGTGAAGCTCAGCTCCTCGGCGACCGCGACGAAGTACCGCAGGTCCAGTACCCGCACATCCATAACCAGAGGTTATTACAACCGGTCTTGGACGCCCGGATGGTGGGCGGCCGACCATGGTTCCCATGGACATCGGTGTGTTCGGCCTCAACGCCAAAGCGGCGGCAGGCCCTGGGGAGACCGCTTCGCTCGCGCGCAAGGCCGTGGAGCTCGGCTACACGTCGTGGTGGGTGGGAGAGCACGTCGTCCTGCCGACCCCGCGCACCCCGAGCACGCCGATGGACCCGCTCGACCCGATCCTGGACCCGCTCGTGCACCTGGCGTTCGTCGCCGCCGTCACCGACCGGCTCGAGCTCGGCACCGGGATCGTCATCCTGCCGCAGCGCAACCCCGTGGTGCTCGCGAAGCAGGCCGCCAGCCTCGACGTGCTCAGCGGCGGCCGCCTGCACCTCGGCGTCGGGGCCGGGTACCTGGAGCCGGAGATGACCGCGATCGGCGTCCCGATGGCCGACCGGGGCAGGCGCACCGACGAGTACATCGACGCCATGACCGCGCTGTGGACGCAGGAGCGGCCGGGCTTCCACGGGAAGTACGTCTCGTTCGACCACGTCGACGCGCATCCGCGCCCGGTCGGCGGGCCCAGGGTGCTCGTCGGCGGGCACAGCCCGGCGGCGTTCCGGCGCGCGGTGGCCCGTGGGCACGGGTGGATCGGCAACGGGACGAGCCCGGCCGACCTGCGCGGGCACCTGGCGGGTCTGGCGAAGGCGGCCGAGGAGGTGGAGCGCCCGGCCCGGCTGGGGAAGCTGGAGATCACGTTCATGCCGGTGGACCCGGTGGAGATCCCCGACGGCCATGCCGACGAGTACCGCGATCTGGGGGTGGACCGGCTGCTGGTGTACCCGCTGCCGCTGGAGGACCCGGCCGACATCGCGGCGCTGTTGGAACGCCAGGGCGAACGTTTGCGTGGTAGGTGAGGAGGGCTCGTGGATTCGCCCGCGGTCGTCCACGGGTTCGCTAGGGTGCGGACGCCGTACGGAGATGATCAAGGGGGAGGCGTTCGTGTCCGAGTTCGTGGTGAGCAGGCGCAAGGCGTTGGTGGGGGTCGCGGCCGCCGTCGGCGCGGCGGTGGTCGGGATGCCGTCGGCGATCGCGGAGACGGCCTCGCCGTTCCTGCTGGGCGTGGCGAGCGGTGACCCGCTGCCCGACGGGGTCGTGCTGTGGACCCGGCTGGTGCGGGAGGAGCCGCTGCCCGACCGCGCGGTGTCGGTGGGGTGGCAGGTCGCGGAGGACGAGCGGTTCTGCCGGGTCGTGCGGTCGGGCGTCGCCCTGGCCCGGCCGGAACTGGCGCACTCGGTGCACGTGGACGTGCGGGGGCTGCTGCCCGGCCGGGAGTACTTCTACCGGTTCCGCACCGGCGCCGACCTGAGCCCGGTGGGGAGGACGAAGACCACCGGGTCCGACGAGCGGTTGCGGCTGGGCGTGGTGAGCTGCCAGGACTTCCAGAACGGGTACTGGCCCGCGTACGTCGGACTGTCCGAAGAGGACCTGGACGTGGTGCTGCACCTCGGGGACTACATCTACGAGAACGACCCCGGCAGCCGGTTCGCCGACCGGGTCCACACGACACCGGAGACGCCGGGGCTGGGGCAGTTGAAGACCCTGGCCGACTACCGCGCTCGGCACGCGCAGTACAAGGGCGACCCGGCGCTGCGGGCGGCGCACGCCGCGCACGCCTTCGTGTCCACTTGGGACGACCACGACGTGGAGAGCAACTACGCCGGGGTGGTCGACGAGGCGGACGACACCGGAGAGCGGCACCAGACGCCCGAGGAGTTCGCGGTCCAGCGGGCGGCCGGGTACCAGGCCTACTACGAGCACATGCCGATCCGGGCGTCCGTGCTGCCCGGCACCGGTGGGATGCGGATCTACCGGCGCTTCGACTTCGGGCGGCTGGTCCGGCTGAACGTGCTGGACACCCGGCAGTACCGGACCCAGCAGCCAGGCGGCTTCCCCGACAACATCGGGCCCGAGGCGGCCGGAGCGGGCAACACCGCGGGGACGCTGACCGGCGGCGAGCAGGAGGCGTGGCTGAACGAAGGGCTCGTCGGGTCGCCCGCGCGGTGGAACGTGATCGCGCAGCAGGTGATGATGTCCCGCACCCGCCTGCCCAACCCGTTCCCGCCGCACGTGCCGCCGACGGTGGTGAACCTGGACCAGTGGGACGGGTACCAGCCGCACCGGGAGAGGCTGTTGCGGTTCGTGGGGGAGGCGGGGGTGGCCAATCCCGTTGTGCTGGCGGGGGACATCCATTCGACGTGGGTGAACGAGTTGAGGGCCGACTTCGATGATCTGGGGTCGGCGCCGGTGGCTGTGGAGTTCGTGGGTACGTCTGTCAGTTCGGATTTTCCGGTGGCTTTGGATGGGCCGTTGAAGGCGGCGAATCCTGTGTTGAACCCGCATGTGAAGTACTTCGACGGGTTGAAGAGGGGGTATTTGAGGTGTGAGGTGGATCGGGGTAGTTGGAGGACGGATGTGCGGAATGTGGAGAGCGTTGAGGTGAGGGAGTCGCCGGTGAGTACTGCGGCGTCGTTTGTGGTGGAGGCGGGGAGTTCGGTGGTGCATCGGGGGTGAGGGGGTGTTGGAGGGGTGGGTTTGGTTCTGTTGCCCTGGGGGTTTTCTCGCGTCTGGTGGAGCCGGGTCGGTTGCCCGGCGAGTTCGGCCCCTGGTGGACCCGGCTTTTTGCCCTCCCACCCTCTGGCGAAGCCCGGCCCCCGGCGCGCGATTGTCTCAATGCCCGATCTTCGTTGTCAAGACGATAAAGCTGTCTTGACAACGAAGATCGGGCAGGAGGGCGCTGTGGATCGGGGGCAGAGGGGAAGTCTGGCTTCGCCAGCATCAGGCTTCGCCTGACTCGGGCATCCTCGGCTTCGCCGTCGGACAAGGCCCCAGGCGCTTCGCGCCGGATGCGCGCTGGCGGGCTTCGCCCATCGTGGGTGGGGTGGGTGTTCGTTGTGCGTTGGGTAAAGCGAAGACGGCGCCCCTTGTTTCTTGGGGCGCCGTCTTCGCTTTGTTTGCTTTGTCCCTGCTTTTGTCTTTCTCCTTGCCCTTGCCCTTCCCTTGTCTTGCCTTTTAGGCGAGGGGTGGGGTGAAGAGGTCTGGGACTTTTGAGGCTGCTGTGGTGTCCAGTAGCCAGAGGGTGCGGCGTTGGCCGGTGGCGCCGGCGGCGGGGAGTTGGATTTCGCCTGCGCCGGTGAGGGCCATGGAGACGGCGGCTGCTTTGGCCTCGCCGGTGGTCATGAGCCAGACCTCGCGGGCCTGGCGGATGGCGGGGAGGGTGAGGGAGATGCGGGTGGGTGGGGGTTTGGGGCAGTTGCGGACGGCGACGACCGAGCGGGTCGACTCGTGGATGGCGGGGGAGTCGGGGAAGAGGGAGGCCACGTGGCCTTCCTCGCCGACGCCCAGGAGGAACACGTCGAACGCGGGTACGGCGCCGTGGTCCTCTGGTTGTGCTTGTGCGGCCAGGACGTCGGCGTAGGCCTCGGCGGCGGCGTCGGGGTCGTCGCCGAAGCGGCCGTCGGACGGTTCGACGGCGTGGACGCGGGTCGGGTCGAGGTGGAGGTGGTCGAGAAGGGCCTCGCGGGCCTGGGTTTCGTTGCGGTCCGGGTGGTTGGCGGGGAGGAAGCGCTCGTCGCCCCAGTAGAGGTCCACCTTGGACCAGTCGACGGCGTGCAGGGCCGGAAGGGCGCGGAGGTGTTCGAGCACCGCGGTGCCGGTGCGGCCGCCGGTGAGCACGAGCGAGGCGTGGCCGCGGGCGGCCTGCGCGTCGACCAGGCGGGTCACCAGGCGTGCGGCCGTGGCGGCGGCCAGGAGGTCGCCGTCACGGTGCACCACCACTTGCGGGTCGTTCACGAACCGGCCTTCGCCTTGGCGGGCTTCTTCGCCGCCTTCGGGGCCGCGGCACCGTTGGTCGAGGGCTCGGCCTTGGTCTCGGCTTCCGCCTTGGCCGCGGCCTTGGCGCTGGCCGGGACCTTGGCGGCGGCGGGCTTCGCCGCGGGCTTGCGGACGGTGGGCTTGGTGGCCGGGGTGCGGCCGCGGACGACCTTGCCCAGCGACTTCAGCGCCAGCTCGTACACCTCGTCGGGGTCGAGCCTGCGCAGCTCCTCGGCGAGGCAGTCGCGGATGGAACGGCGCTGCAGGGCGACCCGGCGCTCGGGCTGGCCGGGCTGGACCAGGGTGCCGATGCGGCCGTCCGGGCGGGACAGCTCGACGGCGCCGGACTTGCGGTCCAGCACGACGTTGCAGATGCCCTCGCCGCGCACGGCCTTGGTGCGCTTGACCGGGATCTTCAGCCCGGACGCCAACCACGCCGCGAGCAGCTCGGTGGACGGGGAGTCCGCCTCGCCGCTGACCTCGGCGTCGGTGATCTTCTCGAACGGCGGCAGGTCGAGCGAGGAGGCGAGCATCGCGCGCCACAGCGTCAACCTGGTCCACGCGAGGTCGGTGTCACCCGGAACGTAGGCGGCCTTGCGGTTCTCCAGGGCCTTGATCGGGTTCTTCTCCGCGGCGGCATCGGTGATCCGCCGCTGGGCGAGCACGCCGATCGGGTCCTTCGACGGCACCGCGGGCGCCTCGAAGGGCCACCAGGCCACGACGGGGGTGTCCGGCAGCAGCAGCGGGACGACGCAGCTCGCGCCCTCGTCCGCCAGCTCGCCGTACAGGCGCAGCACGATGACCTCGCTGGCGCCCGCGTCACCGCCCACGCGGATCTGGGCGTCCAGGCGGGGCGACGCCTTGCGGGCGCCGCGCGCCACCACGATCACCCGGCAGGGGTGCTCGCGGCTGGCCTCGTTGGCCGCTTCCACGGCCTCCTCGGTCTTCTCGCCGTCGTCGGTGACGATGACCAGCGTCAGCACGCGCCCGAGGGTGACCGCGCCACCCTCGTCGCGCAGCCGCACCAGCTTGCTGTTGATCCGTGACGTGGTCGTCGACGGCAGGTCGATGATCACGGTCGCCTCCAGTTGCGCCCGGTGCGGGCGACCATCTCGTCGGCGGACGGTGGCCCCCACGTGCCCGCCTTGTACGGTTCGAGAGCGGGCTCGTCCTTCTTGGCCCAGAACTCCAGGATCGGGTCGAGGATCTCCCACGACAGCTCCACCTCGTCGTTCTTCGGGAACAACGACGGCTCGCCGAGCAGCACGTCCAGCAGCAGCCGCTCGTAGGCCTCCGGCGACGACTCGGTGAACGCGTGGCCGTAGCCGAAGTCCATCGTGACGTCGCGGACCTCCATCGTGTTGCCCGGCACCTTCGAGCCGAACCTGATGGTCACGCCCTCGTCGGGCTGCACGCGCACGACCAGCGCGTTCTGGCCCAGCTCCTCGGTCGCGGTGTCGTCGAACGGCAGGTGCGGCGCGCGCTTGAACACCACGGCCACCTCCGTCACCCGACGGCCCAGCCGCTTGCCGGTGCGCAGGTAGAACGGCACGCCCGCCCAGCGCCGGGTGTTGACCCCGACGGTGATGGCGCCGAACGTCTCCGTCTTCGACTCGGGCGAGAAACCGCCCTCCTCCAGCAGACCGGGCACCTTCTGCCCGCCCTGCCAGCCACCGGTGTACTGGCCGCGCGCGCTCGTCTCGTCGAACGGCTCGACCGGCTTGGTCGCCGAGAGGACCTTCACCTTCTCCGCCCGCAGGTCCGACGGCGCGAAGGAGACGGGCTCCTCCATCGCGGTCAGCGCCAGCAGCTGGAGCAGGTGGTTCTGGATCACGTCGCGGGTCGCGCCGATGCCGTCGTAGTACCCCGCGCGACCGCCGAGACCGATGTCCTCGGCCATGGTGATCTGCACGTGGTCCACGTAGTTCGCGTTCCAGATGGGCTCGTACAGCTGGTTCGCGAAGCGCAGCGCCAGGATGTTCTGGACGGTCTCCTTGCCGAGGTAGTGGTCGATGCGGAACACCGACTCCTCGGGGAAGACGTCGTTCACGGTCTTGTTGAGCTGCTTCGCGCTGGCCAGGTCGTGGCCGAACGGCTTCTCGATGACCACGCGGCGCCACTGGGCGGCGTTGTCACCGGGCGGCTGCGCCAGACCCGAGCGCTTCAGCTGGTTGATCACCAGCGGGAACGCGCTCGGGGGCACCGACAGGTAGAACGCGTGGTTGCCGCCCGTGCCGCGCTCGCGGTCGAGGTCGGCGATCGTCGTGGCGAGGTTGTCGAACGCCTCGTCGTCGTCGAAGCTGCCCTGCACGAACCGGATGCCCTCGGCGAGCTGCTCCCACACGGCCTCCCGGAACGGGGTGCGCGCGTGCTCCTTGACCGCCTGGTGCACGACCTCCATGAAGTCCTGGTCGGCCCAGTCGCGGCGGGCGAACCCGACGAGCGCGAAGCCCGGCGGCAGCAGGCCGCGGTTGGCCAAGTCGTAGATCGCGGGCATGAGCTTCTTGCGCGACAGGTCACCCGTCACACCGAAGATCACCAGGCCGCACGGCCCCGCGATGCGGGGGAGCCGCTTGTCGCGGGGGTCGCGCAACGGGTTGCGCCACTTGGTACTCGGGCTCACGAACCATCCTCCTGAATGGCTTCGACCAGCTGCGCCAGGCCGGCGACGCGGTCGGTGAGGTGCAGTCGCAGCACCGGCCTGCGGCTCGCCAGCACCTGGCCGTCGCCCAGTGCCTGCGCGAGCTGCAGGACGCTCAGCGTGTACGGCCGGTCGGGGACCTCGAGGTCGGTCTCGGACGCACCGGTGATCTGCAGGAAGACGCCGTTCTGGTGTCCGCCCTTGTGGTACTGGCCGGTGGAGTGCAGGAACCGCGGACCCCAGCCGAACGTGGTCTGCAGGTGCGACCGGCGGCCGATCTCGGGGCGCAGCAACGCGAACGACGCGTCGTCGAGCCGGTCGAGGTAGGCCTGGACCGAGATGTAGCCGTGCTCCGGCGCCACCGCGAACAGCGCCTTCAGCGCGTCGGCCACGGTCTTGGTGTTCTTGGGCAGCCAGTCGCCGCTCGGGTAGACCTCGACCGGGCCCTCCACGAACAGCGGCGCGACCGGCTCGGAGGCCGGGGCGTCCAGCAGTGCCCTGGCGGCCTTCTTCGCGGCCTCGACGTCCGGCTGGTCGAACGGGTTGATGCCCAGCACCCGGCCGACGATCGCGGTCGCGTACTCCCACAGCAGGAACTGCGCGCCGAGCGAGCCCTCCACGGCCACCGACGAGGACCCGGTGGCCGGGCCGATCGCGACGGTTGTGGTGTCCGAGCGCGCGTCCACGAAACCGGGCACGCCCGGTCCGTCGACCGCGACCGGCAGCAGGCCGGTGCCGTTCTTGCCGGTGGACTCGGCGATCAGCTGCTCGACCCAGTCGGCGAAGCCCTTGATGCCCGAACCGGTGTCGGCGAAGACGACCTTCTCGGCACCGTGCGCGTGCGCCGCGCCGAACGTCGCCGCCAGCTGGATCGCGGGGTTGTCGGGGGAGTCCGCCGACAGCACCTTCGCCGCTTCGCCTGCCTGGTCGAGCAGCGCGCCGACGTCCGCGCCCGCGAGACCGGACGGCACGAGGCCGAACGCGGTCAGCGCGGAGTAGCGGCCGCCGACGTTCGGGTCGGCCAGGAACACCTTGCGGTAGCCCAGTTCCCTCGACAGCGACTCGAACGGGGAGCCGGGGTCGGTCACCACGACGATGCGCGACGCGGCGTCGACACCCGCGTCGGCGAACGCCTTGGCGAAGATCCGCCGGTGGCTGTCGGTCTCGACGGTGCCGCCGGACTTCGACGACACCACGATCACGGTGCGCTGGAGGTCGCCCGCCAGGGCGTCGGCCACCTGCGCCGGGTCCGTGGTGTCCAGCACGACGAGCGGGACGCCCGCCGTGCCGGTGATCACCTCGGGTGCCAGCGAGGAGCCGCCCATGCCCGCGAGCACGACCCGGTCCACGCCCTCGGCGTGCAGCTCGGCGCGCAGCGCCAGGACCTCGTCGACCAGCGGCCGGGACGTCTCGTGCAACGACGTCCAGGACAGCCTGATGGCCGACTCGGACTCCGCCTCGGGACCCCACAGCGTGGCGTCGTGGGCGGCGATCCGGCCCGCCACGCCGTCGGCGACGAGCTCGCCGACGATCGTGTCGACCTGGTCCTGGTTCGGCGTGCGGACGATCTCCACGGAGATCACGTCGGTCATGTGGAGGTTCAGCCCTTCGCCTTGTCGAGCTGGCCCGTCACGGTCTCCAGCAGCTCTTCCCAGGACTTCTCGAACTTCTCGACGCCCTCGGTCTCCAGGGTGACGAACACGTCGTCGATGTCGATCCCGGCCTCCACCAGCGCGTCGAAGACCTCCTGGGCCTCCTCGGCGCCACCGGTCACCGTGTCGCCGACGACGTTGCCGTGGTCGGCCACCGCGTCGAGGGTCTTCTCCGGCATGGTGTTCACGACGTTCTCGACGACGAGCTCGTCCACGTAGCGCGTGTCCGAGTACGCCGGGTCCTTCACGCCGGTCGACGCCCACAGCGGGCGCTGCGCCCGCGCGCCCGCGGCCACGAGGGCTTCCCAGCGGTCGCCCGCGAAGGCCTCCTCGTAGGCGGCGTAGGCGAGCCGGGCGTTGGCGATGGCGGCCTGGCCGCGCAGCGCGAGCGCCTCGGGCGTGCCGATCGCGTTGAGGCGCTTGTCGATCTCGGTGTCCACACGGGACACGAAGAAGGACGCGACGGAGTGGATGGTGGACAGGTCGTGGCCGTTGGCCTTGGCCTGCTCCAGACCCGCGATGAAGGCCTCGATCACGTGCCGGTAGCGCTCGACGGAGAAGATCAGCGTCACGTTCACGCTGACGCCCTCGGCGATCACCTTGGTGATCGCGGGGATGCCCTCCAGGCTGGCCGGGATCTTCACCATCAGGTTGGGGCGGTCGACCGTCTTCCACAGGTCGAGCGCCTCGGCGATGGTGGCCTCGGTGTCGCCCGCGAGCCGCGGGTCGACCTCCAGGGACACCCGGCCGTCGACGCCGTCGGTGGCCGCGTACACGTCGCGGAACAGGTCGCACGCGACCCGCACGTCCGTCGTGGTGATCTCCTTGACGGTGGCCTCGGTGCTCGCGTCGCGCGCGGCCAGCTCCCGGACCTGCTCGTCGTAGGACTCGCCCTTCGACAGGGCGCTCGCGAAGATCGTCGGGTTCGTGGTCACGCCGACCACGTTCTTGGTGGCGACCAGCTCGGCCAGGTTGCCGGTGTTGAGCCGCTCGCGGGACAGGTCGTCGAGCCAGATGGAGACGCCCGCTTCGCTCAGGGCGGTCAGGTTGGGGTTGCTCACTTGCTCTCCTCCACGTGCTGCAGCGAAAGGTGAGCCGCCGCAACGACATTCTCGGTGGTGAAACCGAATTCCTTGAACAGAGTCTGGTAGTCGGCGGAAGCGCCGAAGTGCTCGATCGAGACGATCTCGCCCGCGTCGCCGACCCAGCGGTGCCAGGACTGGGCGATGCCCGCCTCGACCGCGACGCGCGCCTTGACCGACGGCGGGATCACGCTGTCGCGGTAGGACTTGTCCTGCGCCTCGAACCACTCGAAGCACGGCATGGACACGACGCGGGTGGGGACGCCCTCGCCCTCCAGGACCTTGGCGGCCTCGACGGCGATCTGCAGCTCCGAGCCGGTGCCGATCAGCACCAGCCGCGGCGTGCCGCCGGACGCCTCGGACAGCACGTACGCGCCCTTGGCCACGCCCTCGTAGGAGGTGCCCTCCAGGGTCGGCACGTTCTGCCGGGTCAGCGCCAGGCCCGCGGGGGCGGCGTTCTCCAGGATCGTGCGCCACGCGAACGCGGTCTCGTTCGCGTCGCCGGGGCGGACCACGGCCAGGCCGGGGATCGCGCGCAGCGCGGACAGGTGCTCGATCGGCTGGTGCGTCGGGCCGTCCTCGCCCAGGCCGATGGAGTCGTGCGTCCACACGTAGGTGACCGACGCCTCCATGATCGCCGCGAGCCGCACGGCCGGGCGCATGTAGTCGGAGAACACCATGAACGTGCCGCCGTAGGGGCGGGTCGGGCCGTGCAGCGCGATGCCGTTGAGGATCGAGCCCATCGCGTGCTCGCGGACGCCGAAGTGCAGCGTGCGGCCGTACGGGTCGGTCTTCCACATGTCCGTGGTGATGCTCGTCGGACCGAAGGACTTCTCGCCCTTGATCGACGTCAGGTTGCTCTCGGCGAGGTCGGCCGAACCGCCCCACAGCTCGGGCAGCACACCGGCGATCGCGTTGATGACCTCACCGGAGGCCTTGCGGGTCGAGGTGCCCTTCGCGTCGACCGGGTAGGTCGGCAGCGAGTCGGTCCAGCCCTCGGGCAGCTTCTTGGCCACGAGCCGGTCCAGCAGCGCCTTGCGCTCCGGGTTGGCCTGCGCCCAGGCGTCGAAGCCCTTCTGCCACTCCGCCTTCGCGTGCTCGCCGCGCTTGCCGACCTCGCGGGCGTGCGCCAGGACCTCGTCGGAGACCTCGAAGGTCTGCTCCGGGTCGAAGCCCAGCGCGACCTTGACGGCCTTGACCTCGTCGTCGCCCAGCGCCGCGCCGTGCGCCGCGCCGGTGTTCATCTTCTTCGGCGCGGGGTAGCCGATGATCGTGCGCAGCAGGATGAACGACGGCCGGTCGGTCTCGGCCTTCGCGGCCTTGAGCGCCGCCTCGAGACCGGTGACGTTCTCGCCGCCCTCGACGACCTGCACGTGCCAGCCGTACGCCTCGTACCGCTTGGCCGTGTCCTCGCCGAGGGCGATGGTCGTGTCGTCCTCGATGGAGATCTTGTTGTCGTCGTAGACGACCGTCAGGTTGCCCAGCTGCTGGGTGCCCGCGAGCGAGGACGCCTCGGACGTCACGCCCTCCTCGATGTCGCCGTCGGAGGCGATCACGAAGATGTCGTGGTCGAACGGGCTCTCGCCCGGCGCGGCGTCCGGGTCGAACAGGCCGCGCTCGCGGCGGGCGGCCATCGCCATGCCCACCGCGGAGGCGAGCCCCTGGCCCAGCGGGCCGGTGGTGATCTCGACGCCGTTGGTGTGCCGGTACTCCGGGTGGCCGGGGGTCTTGGAACCCCACGTGCGCAACGCCTTCAGGTCGTCCAGCTCCAGGCCGTACCCGGCCAGGAACAGCTGGATGTACAGCGTCAGGCTGGAGTGGCCCGCGGACAGCACGAAGCGGTCGCGGCCGATCCAGTCGGCGTCGGCCGGGTCGTGGCGCATGACGCGTTGGAAGAGGGTGTAGGCCAGGGGCGCCAGGCTCATCGCCGTACCGGGGTGGCCGTTGCCGACCTTCTGCACGGCGTCGGCCGCGAGGACCCGCACCGTGTCCACCGCTCGCTTGTCCAGCTCGGTCCAGTCGTCGGGCAGATGGGCCTCGGTCAACCGGGTGATGTCGTCGCTCACGGACACGGACACAGCTCCACTCTCACGTAGGCGGAAACGGCCTTCTCCATCGATACAGTCGACCTGTTCCCGCGGGTTCCCTCGTCCTCCTCCCAGCCTAGTCCCGAGGGTCCGCGCATGTGATCTGAGCGCGGACGACACGACTGTGCGTGTCGGCACAAGGTGGTAAGGAGTCATACGGACGAGGCTGTTGATCTGTTCAGGTGCGACCGGGGCGGCCCCGGTCGGGTGTGACCGGTGGCACGCGGTTACGATTCCGGCATCCCCGACCTGGTAGAGGAGCGCGACGCGATGAGTGCCGTCACCGAGGCCCCGACGCGGTCGCCCCGACAGGTGGTGGGCGCCTACGTGGCGCTGACGAAGCCCCGCGTGATCGAGCTCCTCCTGATCACCACGATCCCCGCGATGCTGCTCGCCGCCCGCGGCGTGCCGCCGCTGTGGCTGATCGCCTGCACGCTCGCCGGTGGGACGCTCGCGGCCGGCTCCGCGAACGCTCTCAACTGCTACGTGGACGCCGACATCGACTCGGTCATGAAGCGGACCACGGCCCGCCCGCTCGCCCAGCAGACGATCCCGCCGCGCAACGCCCTGGTGTTCGGCGTCGTCCTCGGCGTGCTGTCGTTCGCGTTCCTGTGGATCACCACGAACCTGATGTCCGCGGTGTTCGCCGTGGCGACCATCCTGTTCTACATCTTCGTCTACACGCTGGTGCTCAAGCGGCGCACGTCGCAGAACATCATCTGGGGCGGCATGGCCGGCTGCATGCCGGTGATCATCGGGTGGTCCGCGGTGACCGGCACCGTCGGCTGGCCCGCGCTCGTCATGTTCGGCGTCATCTTCTTCTGGACCCCGCCGCACACGTGGGCGCTGGCGATGAAGTTCAAGGAGGACTACGCGCGCGCCGGGGTCCCCATGCTCCCGGTGGTCGCGACCGCCCAGCAGGTGACCCGGCAGATCGTGATCTACTCCTGGATCACCGTCGTGTGCACGCTGCTGCTCGCGCCGGTCACCGGGTGGATCTACGTGGGCGTGGCCGCCGTGTCCGGGGTGTGGTTCGCGGTGTTCGCCCACAAGCTGCACAACGTGGTCCGGCGGGGCGGGTCGACGAACACGATGAAGTTCTTCCACATGTCGAACCTGTACCTGATGTTCGTGTTCTGCGGCCTCGCCGTCGACGCCGTCGTCGGCCTGCCCATCCTCGGGTGGCCGTTCTAGTCCTGTCGTCCGGTCGGGGTTCACCACCTCAACACCTGTGCCATGAGGGTCGCCCGGTCCATTCGGGCGGCCCTCATGGCATGTTCGCGATTCCAATCAGGACGGTGACCGCCGGATTCGCGGGCATGGCCATTCGGGCGAATTCTGGCTTCGTTTATCCGCAAAACTGCGTAGACCCTGACGGGTTCCTCTGGTTCCGCGCTCGGGGTTCGCCGGTGGCAGAGGCTTTCTTGTTGTGTGTGGTGTGCAGGGAACTGTTGCCGCACAACGGTTCCCTGTCGCACGATAGCGACGCGCGCATTCCTCGAGTTACCGTCGGGTATTCCGATCAAGGCCCATTTCGGCCGGCTACGATCAGGTGATCGTCGGTACCAGTCTTGGGAGCTCTTCTTGTACTCGGCCGAAATCAATCGCAAGCAGCCCGCTCTGCTGCTGATTCTCGTCGACCAGTCGTACTCCATGTCGGAACCGTGGGGCACCAGTGGTCAGTCGAAGGCGAACACCCTGGCGCTGGCGGTCAACCGGCTGCTCGGCAACGCCGTCCTGCAGTGCAGCAAGGGTGACAACCGCGTGCACGACTACTTCGAGGTCGGGGTGGTCGGGTACGGCGCGGACATCACCCTCGCGCTCCACGGCGCGGACCCGGCGCGTCCCGTGCTCCCCATCGGTGAGGTCGCCAGGAACCCGCGTCGTGTCGACCAGGTGATGCGGAGGATGTCCGACGGCGCCGGCGGGATCATGGAAGTGCCGATGAACGCGGCCGTGTGGATCGACCCGGTCACCAACGGACCCACGCCCATGGTCGAGGCGTTCCAGACCGCCGAGAAGGTCGTCTCGGCGTGGTGCCACCTGCACCCGACCAGCTTCCCGCCCATCGTCATCAACCTGACCGACGGGGTCAGCACGGACGGCGACCCGTCCGCCGCGGCGGAGGCGATCCGGTCGGTGGGTACCGATGACGGTCAGGCGCTGCTGTTCAACCTGCACCTGTCGGCCCTCGCCGCGGGTGAGGTGGTGTTCCCCAGTTCCGCCGCCACCTTGGTCGACCGGCATGCGTCACACCTGTTCGAGATGTCGAGCGTGCTGCCGGCGCAGATGGCCGAGGCGGCGTCCGGTCTCGGGTACGGGATCACCGAG
Organism: Umezawaea tangerina; assembly: GCF_003002815.1. Classification (GTDB taxonomy): domain Bacteria; phylum Actinomycetota; class Actinomycetes; order Mycobacteriales; family Pseudonocardiaceae; genus Umezawaea; species Umezawaea tangerina. The sequence goes on from NZ_PVTF01000025.1 coordinate 52,800, forward strand.
GGTGCTCGCGGGTTCCTCTACAACGCCCAGGTGACCTCGGTGATCGACTTCTTGGACATCGGCACCCGAGCGGTGACCCCGACGGGGTTGAAGGAACTCGGCGGCGGTGACCCGACGTCGTGAGCACGCGTTCGACGCGGACGAACGGGGCGGTGTTCCGCGCCACGACGAGGACCACGGGCAAGCGCGACGGCCTGCCCCACGAGAACGAGGACAGCGTCTCGGTGAACGCCGAGGAGGGCTGGTTCGCCGTGTCCGACGGAGCGTCCACGGCAGCTCGTTCCGAGGTGTGGAGCGGGCTGCTGACGAGGGCTTTCACCCGTGGTGAGGATCCGTTCGACCCCGTGACGACAGCCAGGCTGGGCAGTGAGTGGTGGGAGGCCGTGTTCGCCCCGGACCTGCCGTGGTTCGCCCACGAGAAACTGGTCCGGGGATCCGCGGCGACGCTCGTCGGGTTGCGCCTGTCGGGGCACTCCTACGAGGCGACCGCGATCGGCGACTCCTGCCTGTTCCACATCAGGGAAGGTGCGCTCCTGCTCGCGGCCCCGCTGGACGGTTCGGCGCGGTTCTCCCGCTTCACCCCGTTGCTCGGCACCGGTGTGGACGGTGGTCACGCACCGGACGACGTGTGGTCGGGTCGGGGGGAGTTCGTCGACGGGGACCTGTTCCTGCTGGCCACCGACGCCGTCTCCAAGCGCCTGCTCCGCCACCACGAGGAGCACGGCACCCTCTGGCCGGTCTGCGACCACGTGTCCGACGACGAGGTGTTCGCCGAGTTCGTCGAACGCGAGCGCGACCGGGGGCTGGACAACGACGACTCGACGGTGTGCGTGGTGCGCACGTGAGGCTGCCCCAGTTCATCGACTACCAGCAAGCCGTCCAGTTCCCGGACAAGCTGTTCGTGGATCCCGCCCTGCGCCGCGGACGGGTCAAGCTCGACCAGCTCGGTGGACCGACGGCCGCCACCGGCGGATTCGCCATCACCTTCGACGTGACGGTCGACCGCACCCGGTTCGCCGTGAGGTGCTTCCGCAGGCTCGGCGACCACTTGGAGCGGCGCTACTCCGAGATCGCGGAGTTCATCCGCGTCAACCGGGCGGGCATGGACTTCCTGGTCGACGTGGAGTACCAGCACGAGGGCATCCGGGTGGACGCCGGTGTCTACCCGATCGTGCGCATGTCGTGGGTCGACGGCACGAGGCTGGACAGCTGGGTCGACGACCACCTCGCGGAACCCGACGCGCTCGACGACGTGCGGGCGCAGTTGGCCCGCGCCGTGCGGTCGATGAGCACGGCCGGAGTCGCCCACGGCGACCTCCAGCACGGCAACGTCATGGTCGACTCGGGTGGTCGGGTCAGGCTCGTCGACTACGACGGGATGTACCTCCCGGCGCTGGGCGGACTCGGTGTCCAGGAGGTCGGTCACCGCCATTACCAGCACCCCGAGCGAGGCGGCAGCTTCGACGCGAGCTTGGACCGGTTCTCCGCGGCGGTGATCGACCTCTCGCTGGACGCGCTCAGGCTCGACCCCGGACTGTGGTCGGAGTTCAACAACAGCGACAACCTGATCTTCGTCGCGGAGGACTTCGCGTCACCGGAGAAGTCGGCGCTCTTCACCGAGCTGCTGGGCAGGGCACCGCTCGCGGAACGCGCCCGTCGGCTTCGGGACGCCTGCGGAGCGGAGTTCGCCGCGGTGCCGTCGATCCTGGCCGGTGATCGGGTGGCAGGTGGCCCCTGGCGTTCGCGGGCGGCCCGAGTACGTGCGCCGGAGCAGGCGGTGGTGGCCGCGACCGAGCGGGAGGCGTTGCTCGGTCACCTCGGCGACGAGGTCACGGTGGTGGGCCGGGTCGTCGGGGTCAAGCAGCTCATCACGAGGTTCGGGAAGCCGATGACCTTCGTCGACTTCGGCGACTACCGGCGGGGTGACTTCGGGGTCGTCGCATTCGAGCACGTGTCGGCCCAGCTGAAGACGGCCTTCGGCGCCGACCTCGGCCGGTTGAAGGGCTCCTGGGTGTCGGTGACCGGGATGGTGACGCCGTACAAGCCGGACAAGCACGGCACCAGGGTCACACCCCAGATCCAGCTCAAGCAGCTGCGCGCGCTCAGGTCGCTGGACGAGGACAGGGCCGCCGACCTGCTTGCCCCGAAGGTCGAGCCGTCGGTGCACGACGAGCCGACGCTCGGCCGTCCGCAGAGGGAGGACCGGCCCCGGCCCAGGACCGATCCGCCCGCGGACGGCCTCTACCGCTGGTCGGCCCCGCCCGAGCAGCCGTCGGGCGGTCCGGTACCGCCCGAGCAGCTGTCGGACGACATCGACGAAGGCGTTTCACGCCTCTACTCGACACCGGGGTTCGTGTGGTCACCTGCCACTCCGGCACCGCCCCGGTCTGCGCGGGAGACACCTCGACCCGCGGCGGCGCAGCCCGCCCCACCGCGTCAGCCGTCCCCCTACCGGTTGTCGAACCCGCCTCGGCCCGCCTCGAACCCGTCCCGGTCGGGGCCGGCGAACCAGCAACCGCCGCAGCACTTCCCGCCGCGGCCGCCGCAGAGCCAACCGCCCCGGCCGCAGAGCCAACCTCCCCCACCGAGGCAGGCCTCGCCGCCGCCGTTCGTGCCGAGGCCCGCGTACCGGCGCCCCGTGCGGCTGTCCTGGTGGCAGCGGTTGCGCAGGCGCATGGGGATCTGACAGCGGTGCGGACTTCGAGCGGCAGGAGGTAGGACGGGCGGATGGTGGCGGGCAAGAGGAACCACCCGGTCGACGACTTCCTCCGGGCGATCGGGAACGAGATCGAGGCGCAGCTGGCGGGCAGTGGTCCGGGGGACGGCAGGATCGGGTTGAAGGACGGCCTGCTCGTCGGTGTCGACGGCTCGGAGTTCGACTACGTGTTCTCCCCGGTGAAGAAGTGGGAGGCCGACGCGGGGGACAGGTTCCTCGTCCGCTCGTCGGCGTCACGGCGACGATGGGAGCGCGCCACCGTCGCACCCATGCCGGACGGGAAGGTCCGGGTCACCACCGCGGCCGAACTGGGCAGGACTCCCGGCACCGTGCAACTGGCCAAGGACGAGACCGGTTCGTCCGAGCTGCTGGCGGGGCGCGTGTCCGGTGTGAGCGGTTCGGTGAACCGGGCCACGGCCGACCTGGTCCTCGGTGAAGGAGCACCGCGCATCGGTCGGTGCGCTGACGTCGACCGCCTCATCCACGGCTACCGCGCCCTGGCGCTCAACACACGGCAGAGGATGGCGATCGAACACGCGCTGGCCAGCGATGTCACCTTCATCTGGGGGCCACCGGGAACGGGCAAGACCGAAGTCGTCTGCCGGATCGTCGAGGGCTGCCTCCGCCAAGGGCTGAAGGTGCTCTTCCTGGCCCCCACCAAGATCGCCGTCGATCAGGCAGTGGAACGGCTCTGCGTTCTTCTCCAGCACGAGGAGGGGTTCGACACGGGGCTGCTCCAACGACTGGGGGAGATCGAGTCCCGTTCGCTCGTCGACGGGTTCGGGCCCTGCGTCAGTCCGGACATGATCGTGGCGAAGCTCGCGAGGGAGATCGACGAGCGCGCCGCGGCGGTGGAAAGCAGGGGGGACCAGGTGCGTGCGGGCATCGATCTGCACGCCGCACTGTCCGACACCGCGCGGCTGCTCGGCGAGGAGCGGGACCGCCGGACCGACCTGACCCGCGGTGCCGTGGCAGGAGGTCAGGTCGACGGGGAGCTGGAACGGTGCCGGAGAACCATCAAGGCGCTGGAGCGGAAGCTGGCGGAGTGCAGCGCCGCGGTGAGCGCTGTCGAACCCCTTGCCGGACTGCGTGATGTCGACGCGCGGATGACGAGGGAGCTGGCCGCGATCCAGGACGAACGCCGTGCGCTCGTCGACGCCGTGCGCGAGCGACGTCGAGTGGTCGCCACCACGGTGGCCAAGGCGATCCAGTCCCGTCCGCTCATGGACACCGTGGACGTCGTGGTCATCGACGAAGCGGGCATGGTCGCGTTGCCGTCCGCGTGGTGCGCCGCGGGTCTCGCGGACAAGCGGGTCGTCATCGCGGGCGACTTCCGGCAGTTACCCGCGGTCACCCACGGCTCGACCAGCAGAACGGCGACCGCCGAGGACCAGCGGCACTCGCTCACGTGGATGGACCGGGACGCCTTCACCGCTGCCGGACTCGTGGACCCCGACGGCGCCGCCCGGTCCGACTCGCGGATGATCTGCCTGGACTCCCAGTACCGGATGCGGCGCGCGATCTGCGCGGTCGTGAACGAGGTCGCCTACCCGGACTCCCCGCTGCGCACGGAACGGGACGACGTCAGCAGGCTCCCGGGATCAAGGCTGATCAGCGGCTCCCTGGTGCTCGTGGACACGACGTCGCGGAGGATCCCCTACTCCGCGAGGCGTCGCAACGCGCACAAGAGCAACATCGTCCACGAAGCCGTGGTCCACGAACTCGTGCGCGGTCTGCAGTTCGACTCCGTGCTCCCCACCCGGAAGCGAACGGACCTGGCGCGCGGCGAGCGCGCCACAGACCGCATGGCCGTCATCGTTCCCTACCGGGACCAGGCGAAAACGCTCCGGAAGAGCCTCGCTCACCGCTTCGGCGAGGAGTACGACGGGCTGGTCGACACCGTCCACCGGTTCCAGGGCAGCCAACGGCCCCTGGTCGTCGTCGACACGGTCGCGGGCGCGGGCGACAAGCCGGGGTGGTTCTACGAGCAGAAAGGCCTTTCCTCCGCGACCTGCCGTCTGCTCAACGTGGCCTTGAGCCGTGCGCAGGACCACCTGGTGGTGATCGCGGATGTCGACTTCCTCCGCCGTGCCGTGCCCGCGGACAGCGAGGTCGCCCGGTTGGTCGACCACCTGGTCCGGCACGCGGACAGGCTGGCCGTCGACGACCTGGTGCCCGTCCGCGCCGCGGCCGACCTGGCGGGCATGACCGCCGACGAGCTCGCCCGACCCGCGTTCTTCCCCGCCGACGAGGTGGAGCGCGCCCTGGTCTGGGACTTCGAGCTCGCTCGACGTCGAATCGACGTCTACTGCCCGTTCCTGGACCGACCTCCGGTGCGCAAGTGGTTGAAGCGCCTGGAACGGCGGATGCTCGACGGGGTGGTTGTCGCCGTGCACACCCGGCCGCAGGACGAGGGGTCGTCCGCCGCGGGCCTGGTGGACGAACTGCACGCCGCGGGGTGCCAGGTGGTGTTGCGCGAGCGGATGCACGAGAAGGTGGTGGTGATCGACGGCACCGTGCTGTGGCACGGGTCTTCCAACCTGTTCGCGAACACCGGCCCCACCGACCTGATGATGCGGATCACGGATCCGGCCGCGTGCGAACAGGTCACCCGGATCATCGCCTCCGCCCGCATGGAACGCCCTGCCCGGCCGAGGTGGCCACCTCGGCCGACGTCATCAGGGCCGCCCGTCGCGGTGGGTGACGTGCTCAACGGACGCCTGTACCTGAACGTTCCTCGCGGCGAGAAGGACGAGGCGAAGGACCTCGTGGAGGCGCGGTGGGACCGTGACCGCGGGCTCTGGCACGTCGACGCGGACACGCCGCGGGCGAAGGTGCGCCGATGGCTTCCCGGCGAACCGGGGGTGTGAACCGAAGTCGGGCGGCCACCAGGTCCGGCCCACGACCCGCCGCGGACGGCTCCGGTTGTCGGAGCCGTCCTGGTGCGGGTCAGGGGGTCGGTTGGTCGTCCTCGAAGGACGTGAGGCCGGGGCGGTAGGACTTGTCGTCGAGGAAGCGGGAGAGGCCTTGGGCCTTGGCGTGGGCGGGGTCGTGGCCGGTGGTGGCGTCCAGTTTGGCGTAGAGGTAGTCCTCGGCCTGGTCCCAGGACATCTGCTGGACCTTGCGGAAGCCGATCTTGGCGGCTCGGAGCACCGTGGGGTTGGTGGTGGCGAGCTTCCTGGCGATCTCGGTGGTGCGGTCCTTGAGGCGGGTGGCGGGGACGGCTTCGTTGACGAGGCGCATGGCGGCTGCTCGGCGGCCGTCGAAGGTCTCGCCGGTCATGATGAACCAGAGGGCGTCGCGCGAGGGGACGGTTTCGGCGAGGGCGCGGGAGACGAGGCCGCCTGGGGGGATGCCCCAGTTGACCTCGGAGAGGCCGAAGGTGGCGTCCTCGGCGGCGATGGCGAGGTCGCAGGCGACCAGGGGGGTGAAGGCGCCGCCGAAGCACCAGCCGTTGACCATGGCGATGGTCGGCTTGATGAAGTTCATCAGCCTGCGCCACTGCCACTCGCTGGACTGGCGCCTGACCCTGGCCTCGACGTGGCTGGGGGCGGAGTCGACCTCGCGGAAGTACTCCTTGAGGTCCATGCCCGCCGACCACGAGTCGCCGCGGCCGGTGAGCACGACCACGCGGACGGACTCGTCCGCCTCCAGCTCGTCGAGTGCGCGGCCCATCTCCTGGTTGAGGGTGGGGCTCATGGCGTTGCGCTTGTGCGGCCGGTCGAAGTACAGCCAGCCGATGCCGTGGTCGTCGACCTCGATGGCGACGGTCTCGTAGGTCCCGCGATTGCCGTTGGGGTGCATTGTTGTCCTTTCCCCCACCGCACCGACCCCGCGAGGCCTCCGAACGGGCCACGGGATCAGGGCACGGCGGCGAGCAGATCGGTCACGCACGGGTCGTCGAGTGATTCGACGATGCACTGCCACAGTTCCAGGTTCGCGGTCGCCCAGCGGGTGTAAGTCGCGGCCGCTTCGGGGTCGTAGAAGTAGTAGCCGTCGTCCTGCTTGTCCTGCTGCTCGCCGACGATCTTGTGCGCGAGCTCCCGCAGGGTGATGCCGTTCTCCAGGAGGTACTTGTGGGCGAGCACCACCGGTGTCACCGGCAGGGCCTTGAACAGGGTGTCCGCGTCGGACAGGGCCTGCGCCTCCGGGGAGATGTCGCGGTGGCGGGTGCGCATCTCGGCCTCGTCGACGATCCGGTCGATCCACCCCGCGGTGGAGTCGTCCACACCGGCGTCGGCGAGGATCCTCATGCGCAGGTCGCTGCCCTCGGCGGCGGGCGAGTTGCGGCGCACGACGTAGTTGACGTCGTGCACCAGGGCGGCCACGTGCACCACGTCGACCTCGGAGCCGTTGCGCTCGGCGAAGTGCACCGACTTGTCGCGCACGAAGCTGACGTGGTGCCAGCCGTGGAACTGCAGTTGGGGAGCGAGGCGCGTGCACAACTCCCGCACGCGCCGCTCCACTTCGGTCATGGCCTTGGTCGAAAGTGCGTTTCGGACACGCATCGGAGCCCTCCCAAGCCGGGTGGGCCGATGGTAGGTCTCGGTGGTGATCCTTAGAGCTGCTTCGTCAGTTCCTCCCACCGCGACTCGACCGGCACGTGCCGGTGGCTGGACCGCGTGTCCGGGTCGAACGAGAGGCTCCACGGGCGCACCGCACGGGACTTGACCAGGAACGTCATCGTGTCGTCCTCGGCCCGCGGGATGCGGTGGAACTCGTGCGCCAACATCGTGCCGGAGGCCCCCGCCGGGCACTCCGTCCTGCGCAGCAGGCCGGTGGACAGGATGGCCGTCCCGTCGCCGTCGAGCCGCGCCTCGTACCGCTCGTGCAGGTAGGAGCCCGACAGGATCGTCGTGCAGAAGTGGTACCGGTGGTTGTGCACCGAGTCGGCGTACCCGTGCCGCCAGTCCCGTTGCGGTTTGTACTCGTGCAACCAGAACGTGAACGGCTCGGACGGCTCGTCGCGCAGGCACCACGCGAAGTGCGTGGTGGTCTCGCGCGACCTCGCGACGACGCGGGTCCTCTCCTGGGGCGGGAGGGCGCGCAGGTGCTCGCGCAGCCGCTCCCGCAGCCCCGGTTGGGCGGCCCACGCCCCGAACAGCGGCCCGATGTCGGACCACCGGTCGGCGGCAGGGGGGCCGGCCGAGGTGATCCGGGACGCGAGTTCGGTGATGGTGGCCAGCCCGGTCAGGTCGGTGGGCACCGCTATCAGCTCCCCAGCTGAGCAGAGGCCGAGAATTCCCGGCGGAATGTGTGGAACTTCTCCTCGAACGAACGGAAGTCGCTGTCGGACAGCGACGCACCGGTGATCTTCTCGAACAGCGCGGAGAACTCCACGCGGGTCGTGTTCGGTCCGATCACGAAGTGCTGCCCGGCTCGGGATTTGCTGACCCGGAGGAACTCGGCTCTTTCCATCCCGTACAGGAATGAGCCTTCCGAGAAGCGCAGCGTCCGCGGGTACAGCCGGAGCGCACCCGCGCCGGTGTTGCTGTAGAGCGTGAGCCACGCGCTGTCGTCGAACAGCTCCAGTCGGTCGACCGGCGGGTCCGAGACGATCGTGACGTCGATCCGGCTGCACCGGCCGCGGGCCAGGAACAGGCCCACCAGACCGATGGAGATCTGCTCGCGCAACCGGGTCTGGATGCCGTCGTAGTCGCCGTCGGCCCCCTCGTTGCGCAACAGGTACCTCGCCCGGTCGCCGATGGCGCTGCCGTCGCGCGGGTCCGCGAGCACCGCTCGCAGCTCGCACTCCGACTGCGACAACAGCAGCCTGCTGGCCGCGTACCTGCCCGCGAAGCCGCGGAAGCAGTACAGCCGGGTGCGGTCGAGGTCCTGCATCATGAGCTGGTTGAACGCCGGGTCGGGCTTCGCGGTGGGCTCGAACACGTGGCTGGGGAAGAACTCGCGATCGAGCGCGCGGTACTCGGCGGTCAGCTCCTGCAGCGCCTTCCGGCTCTCCTCGACGACGGGGGTGACGAGCGCGCGCTGCGTGGCCGAGCTGGTCAGCAGGGTCTGCCCGAAACCGACCACCGCGGAGATCATGGTGCCGGTGCCGATCGAGGTCAGGAAATTCTTGAACGTACCGGGATCCATACCGCTGGAAATGATCAGGCATATGCCCGAAGTGACGATAAGGCTCAGCAGGAGCAGGCCTGTTCGGGTCCAAAACAATTCCTGCAACAGGTTGCTGCGGATGCCCCTGGCGTCCGCGGACACAAAGTCACCTCCTGGGTGCTCATCCGAATGGATGAATGCGTTCGGTATCCGTCTGAGTGCGAGGAGTCACTGTACGCGCAGGTGTGAACGTACGAAAGCCGCAATTAGTGGCAGATAACGCACGTTGTTTTCGACGGTCGAACGCGCACGGTGAACGGCGTTGGTCCACCGGTGGGCCTGGGCGTCAGTCGGTCGGACGCTCCACCTAAGCTCCGCAACCATGCGTACTGTCGGCCGTACGGCCCTGATCCTCGTCACCCTGTTGTCCGCCGGGCTCTCCTCCGTCGCGTGCACGGCAAGCGATCGACCGTCCACCCTCACCAGCGGTGCCTCGACCCCCGCGCCGCAGGCGACGCAGCCGACCAGCCCCGAGACGCAGCGCAGCGCGGTGTCGCCCGCCAGCGGCCCGCCGTGCTCGCCGGACGACTTCAAGGTCGCGGGCGCGCTCGGCAGCAAGCCGACCATCACCGTGCCGACGGGCTGCAAGCCGCAGGACGGCCTCGTGGTCAAGGACATCGAGGCGGGCACCGGTCCGGAGATCAAGTCCGGGTCCACGGCGTCCCTGCACTACGTGCTCGCGACCTTCAGCGACCAGAAGACCCGCGAGGCGTCCTGGGACCAGGGCAAGCCGTTCGACCTGGCCAACATCGGGCAGGCGGCCGTGATCGACGGCTGGAACGAGGGCCTGATCGGCCTGAAGCAGGGCGGCCGCCGCCTGCTGGTCGTCCCGTCCGACAAGGGCTACCCGCAGGGCCAGGGCTCGATCCCGCCGGGCGAGACGCTGGTGTTCGTGGTCGACGCCGTGCAGGTCTCCGGCTGACGCGGAACCGCTCGTGCGGAGGGCCCGTCGACACCGGTGTCGACGGGCCCTCCGCCGTCGCGGGTCAGGGGATCAGCAGCAGCTTCGCGGTGGTCCGCCTCGCCTCGAGGTCCTCGTGCGCCTTCCGGGCCTCCGCCAACGGGTAGCGGGCGCCGACGGCGACCTTGAGCGACCCGTCGGCGACGGCCGCGAACAGCTCGCCCGCGCGCCACTCCAGCTCCTCGCGGGTCGCCACGTAGGCGCCGAGCCGGGGGCGGGTCAGGTAGACCGAGCCCGCGGCGTTGAGGCGCTGCGGGTCGACCGGCGGCACCGGGCCGCTGGCACCGCCGTAGAGCACCATGAACCCGCGCGGCTTGAGCGAGGCCAGACCGCCGTCGAACGTGTCCTTGCCGACGCCGTCGTACACGGCGTTGACGCCGACGCCGTCGGTGAGGCGGCGGACCTCGGGGGCGAAGTCGACCTCGGAGTACCGGATCACCTCGTCCGCGCCCGCAGCGCGGGCCAGCTCCTCCTTGGCCGCGGTCGACACGGTGGCGATGACCCGCGCGCCCCGCGACTTCGCCAGCTGCACGAGCAGCTGGCCGACCCCGCCCGCCGCGGCGTGCACCAGCACGGTGTCGCCCGCGTGGATCGGGTAGGTGGACGTGACCAGGTAGTGCGCGGTCAGGCCCTGGAGCATGGTGGCGGCCGCGGTCTCGTCGTCCACGCCCTCGGGCACCGGCACGGCCTGCTCGGCCGCGACGAGCACCTGCTCGGCGTAGCTGCCGGGCGACTCGTGCCACGCCACCCGGTCGCCGACGGCGAACCCGGTCACGTCCGGCCCGACCGCGGTGACGGTGCCCGCGCCCTCCAGGCCGAGCGCGAGCGGCAGCTCCAGCGGGTACAGGCCGGAGCGGTGGTAGGTGTCGATGTAGTTCACCCCGGCGGCGGCCACCGCGACCAGCAGCTGGCCCGGCCCCGGCTCCTTCGGCTCGACGTCGGTGAGCTCCAGCACCTCGGGTCCACCGGTCGAGCGCACGAGCACTGCCTTGGGCATAACGGTCCCCATTCTCGTCTTCTTGTTCATCCGCCGAGCGCCACGCGCCGCGCGAGGCCGAGCGGCAGGGCGCCGGAACCGGCGATCGTGTCGTGGAACTGGCGCAGGGTGCCCCTGCCCGCGGCGAGGTAGTCCGCCCTGATCCCCTCGATCTCCAGCGCGCCGGTGAGGTAGGACGGGGCCTGCGTTGGCCACGCGCAGTACCGGGTGACCTCGCCCTTGGCCGTGCCCGGCGTGAGGGACGCCTTGGTAGTCATGAACTCCTCGGCCTCCTCGGGGGTCTGGTCGCCGCAGTGCAGCGCCGTGTCCACGATCATGCGCGCCGCGCGGAACAGGCGCGCCTCGAGGTGCGCCAGCTCCTTCGCGGGCTCGGTGAAGTAGCCGTGCTCGCGCAGCAGCTTCTCCGCGTAGAGCGCCCAGCCCTCGGAGAAGTACGGCGTGCGCAGCACCTTGCGCACCGGCCGGTCCTGCGCGGCCAGCCACGACAGGTGCCAGTGGTGGCCGGGGTAGGCCTCGTGGACCGCGACGGACGCGAGCTGCGCTCGGGAGTTGGTGCGCAGCCGCTGCACGACCTGGTCGGGGGTGAAGTCGTCCGGCGTGTAGGGCACGAAGAAGTGCCCGGTCCTGGCCGCCGTCAGCGGCGGGGGAGACATGTACGAGGCCACCGACAGCACCGGCCGCTGGAACTCCGGCGACGGGACGACCCGGCACTCCTCGCCGTCGGCGAAGGTGACCAGTCCGTGCTCGGCCAGGAACGCCCGCGCCCGCACGGTCTCCGCCTCGTACTCCGCGCGCATGGCCTCCAGGGTCGGCGGGTGGTCGTCCTGCAGCCCCAGCATCACGTCGTGCCAGTGCCGCGGCGCGGCCAGCTCGGCCATCTCGGCCTCGAGCTCGGCGTGCGCGGCGATTCCCCGCTGGTGCAGCTCCGCCGCGCCGTAGCCCAGGACCTCCTGGTCGCGCAGCAGCGTGGAGTACAGCTCCTCGCCCATCCGCCAGTCACCGGTGGCGCGCTCGGCGAGGTCCTCCAGGAACGCCGCCAGCTCGTCGAACGCGGCCGCGGCGGGCTCGGCGGCCTCGGCCAGCCTCGCCCTCAGGTCGGGGTCGACGACCTGCGCGGGCAGCGACCGGGTGAGGAACGCCCGACCGGACCTGGCCTGGCCGACGGCGCGCCGGATGATGATCGGCGCCGCCAGCGCCGGGTCCAGGTTCGCCCGGCACGCGGCGAGCACGGACGGCACCTCGGCCAGCCGCACCACGACCGAGTCCACCAGCTCCGGCTCCGGGCGCAGCCGGTTCAGGAACGCGGTGAACAGCGGGAACAGCACCGGGGACAGGTAGGTCGACGGGTCGCGCCGCCACGCGGGCCAGGCGGCTCTCGCGCGCTGTCCGCGCAGCACGGCGACGAGCAGGTCGCGGTCGACCGACTCCTCCAGGTCGAGGCCGTCGGTGGGCACCGCCTCGAACCGGGCGAGCCATTCGCCCGCCTCGCGCTCCTGCGCGGCGAACCCGTCGGCGCTGAAGTCGCCGAACGTCCGGTCGTGCTCCAGCGAGCCCAGCATGGCGGCATGACCAGGCGAACGGTCGAAGTGCCACGCGAGCACACCGTCGACCAGGCCGGGCAGTGTCTTGTGATCGGTCACGTGCGGGAAGCTACCCCGAGGCGGGTGAGCGCCCCGTCACCCGCGCGAAGTTACCGGCGGGTTCTAGAGTTGGGGCGTGGCTGACGACGTGAAGGACGAAGGCGGCAAGCCCGCCGTGCCCCCGAAGGCGGCGGTGAGGTCGGCGACGGCGTTCGTCGCCAAGCACGGGAAGGGGTCGCGAGCGGTGGTGGAACCGGTCGGCCGCGCGGGTGCGCGGGTCGTGCTCGTGGGTGCCGACGACGGCGCGCTGGGCGACGTGGTGCTGGCCGACGTGGCCACCGCGGAGGCGCTTGTCGAGCAGGTCGCGGACCTGGAGCCCGCCGAGTGGGACCGCGAGACGACGGCGGCGCTGCGGATCGGCCCGGCGCACCGGCGCAAGATGGCGGGCCGGTGAAGGTCTTCCTGGCCTCCTGCGCCGAGCTGCCCGAGAGCGACGGTGACGACGACGCGGTCGTCGACGCCCTCGCGGACCTCGGTGTGCACGCCGACTGGGCGCCCTGGGACTCCGGCGCGGACTTCGCGTCGGCAGACCTGGTGGTGCTGCGCTCGACGTGGGACTACACCGAGCGGCTGCCCGAGTTCCTGGCCTGGTGCGCGTCGGTGCCCCGGCTGGCCAACCCGCTGCCGGTGGTGCGGTGGAACACCGACAAGTCCTACATGGTCGAGCTCGCCGACGCCGGGGTGCCGACCGTGCCGACCACGCTGCTGGTGCCCGGTGACGAGCCGGAGTGGCCCGCGGGCGAGTTCGTGCTGAAGCCCGCCGTCGGGGTCGGCTCGGTGGGCGTGCTGCGGGTGGCCGACGGCGACCGCGCGGCGGCGGACGCGCATTGGAAGGCATTGGACGCCAAGGCCCTGCTCCAGCCCTACCAGGCGACCGTGGACCAGCACGGCGAGACGGCGCTGGTGTTCCTCGGCGGCCAGTACTCGCACGCGTTCACCAAGGGCGCGATGCTCGCCCCCGGCGGAGCCGGAAACCGGACGACGACCGGCGAGCTCGATCCCACGGGACTCTTCGCGGTCGAACGGCTCTCGCCCGCGACCCCGGACGCGGCCCGTCGCCGGGTCGCCGAGGACGCGGTGGACGCGACGGCGAAGCTGCTCGGCGTCCGCCGGGCCGACCTGCTCTACGCCCGCGTCGACCTCGTGACCGGCGCCCACGGGTCGCCGCTGCTGCTGGAGCTGGAGCTGACCGAGCCCTCGCTGGGGTTCCGGGAGACCGACCCCGCCGCGGCCCACCGGTTCGCCTCGGCCATCCGCGCCGCGCTGCGAGACCGCTGAACCACCGCCGGGGACGTCCCGGCGGTGGTTCCACCACCGGCTTCTCGACGAAGCCGCTGTGGTCGGTCCCTAGACGACGGCCCGCCGTCGGGAGTGGACGGTCGCTACTTGAGCCCGGAGCCCAGACCGGTCAGCGCGCGGACCTCCATCTCGGCCTGCTTGACCGGGTCCGCCTTGGACCGGCTGAGCATGGTGCCCAGCCAGCCGCACAGGAACGACAGCGGGATCGACACGACACCGGGGTTGCCCAGCGGGAACCAGTGGAAGTCGACGCCGGGGAAGATCGAGCTCGGCGCGCCGGACATCGCGGGGGAGAAGATGATCAGCACGACCGACGAGGACAGTCCGCCGTAGATGCTCCACAGCGTGCCGGTGGTGTTGAACCGCTTCCAGAACAGCGAGAACAGGATCGTCGGCAGGTTCGCCGACGCGGCCAGCGCGAGGGCCAGCGCCACCAGGAACGCCACGTTCTGCCCGCTGGCCGCGATGCCGCCGACGATCGCGAGCAGGCCGACCACCACGGCGGTCAGCCGGGCGACCTTGATCTCCGAGCGCGGGTCGGCGTTGCCGTGCTTGAGCACGTTGGCGTAGACGTCGTGGGCGAACGACGCGGACGCGGTCAGCGTCAGCCCCGCGACCACCGCGAGGATCGTGGCGAACGCGACCGCCGCCACGACGCCGAGCAGGACCGCGCCGCCGATCTCGAACGCGAGCAGCGGCGCCGCCGAGTTCTCGCCGCCGGGGGCCTTGGCGATGGTGTCCGAGCCGACCAGCGCCATCGCGCCGAACCCGATGACCAGCGTGCACAGGTAGAACGTGGCCATCAGCATCGTCGCCCACACCACCGAGCGGCGGGCCTCGCGGGCGTTCGGCACGGTGTAGAAGCGCATCAGCACGTGGGGGAGGCTCGTCACGCCGAGCACCAGGCTCAGCGCCAGCGACACGAAGTCGAGCTTGGCCAGCGCGCCGCCGCCGTACTTCGAGCCGGGGTCCAGCACGTCCGCGCCGAGCGGGGAGTGCCGCGCGCCCGTCTCCAGGATCGCCGACAGGCTGAAGCCGAACTTGCCGAGCAGGAACACGGTCATGAAGCCGACGCACAGCAGGAGCAGCACGGCCTTGATGATCTGCACCCAGGTCGTGCCCTTCATGCCGCCGAGCAGCACGTAGAGCACCATGACCACGCCGACCACGGCGATGACCACGGCCTGGCCCGCGCGGCTGTGCACGTCGAGCAGCAGCGCCATCAGCGCGCCCGCGCCCGCCATCTGGGCGATCATGTAGAACAGCGAGATCACCAGCGTCGCGTTCGCCGCCGCCGCCCGCACCGGGCGCTGCTTCATCCGGAACGCGAGCACGTCGCCGAGGGTGAACCGACCGGTGTTGCGCAGCCGCTCCGCGATCAGCATCAGGCCCATCAGCCAGGCCACGACCCAGCCCACGGAGTACAGGAAGCCGTCGTAGCCGTGCACGGCGATGCCGCCGGAGATGCCCAGGAACGAGGCCGCGGACAGGAAGTCGCCGGACAGCGCGATGCCGTTCTGCGGGCCGGTGAAGCTGCTGCCCGCCGCGTAGTAGTCCGACGCCGTCGCGTTGCGGCTGCTCGCGCGGTAGACGACGTAGAGGGTGATCAGCACGAACACGGCGAAAACGGTGATGTTGATCGTCGTGTTGCCGCTGGTCGCCGGGGCGTTCGCCTGCACCTTCTAGTCCTCCACGCTCTCGGCGAGGCCGCGCACCGCGCTCGCCTGCGGATCCAGCCTGCGCCGCGCGTACCGCGCGTAGCTCAGCGTCAGCACGATGGTGCTCACGAACTGCAGGAGACCGACCACGATGCCCACGTTGACGACACCGACGACCTTCATGCTCATCAGGTCGTGCGCGTAGGCGGACGCGACGACGTAGGTCAGGTACCACGTGAGGAACAGCGCCGTCGCCGGGAAGATGAATACCAGCGCGCTCCTTCGCAAGGCGGCGAATTCCTCGGTCTGTTGGATGGCGACGAAGTCCGGATAACCTTCGTCGTCCACCAACAACGTCTTGCCGGGCTCGTCGAATGTCGCGAACCCGCGCCCCCGATTAGGGGTCGAGTTAGGGGTCTGCCGCGTTTCTAGGGGATGCGGCACGGCTTTCGTCATCGTGATCCTCCACGGGGATTCCGACGTGCGCCGCTGCCACGCGCGACCGGGAGCCGGAGGCGCACAGCGTAGCCGGGCGTGCCGCTGAGTCAACCGGATGGCCCTGGTCCGTTGCCCGATTGTCCACTTCCGTACCGGCCGGTCTGCGCGGCGTTACGCCATTCGGTGAGAATCTGCCCCGTCGGGCGTTGTCGGCGGCCGACGGCTCGCCTACGATCGTCCGACGACATCGCCACCGCGAATCACGACCCACTACCGAATCACAACAACGATTCAAAACGCGGGTTAACCCGCGTGGTGATCATCAACTACCGACCTGGGGTCTATCCGGTGACTGTGCAGAACCGTGTTCGCTGGCGGTGGGCCACGGTGGCGGACTGGCGCAATTGGCGACTTCCCGTCAAGGTCGCCGCCGTGCTGCTGGTCCCCGTGGCGGTCGCCGTCGGAGCGGGCGTTCTCCAGATCCGCGGTTACGTCGTGCGGGCCGACTCCTACGCCGCCGTCGGCAAGCTGGTCACGCTGCGTTCCGCGATGACCCCGTTGATCACCGCCATCCAGGACGAACGGGCCTTCCAGGCGGGTCGGGCCGACGGCGTGCCGCCCGAGCCGAAGGCCTTCCACGACCGGGGCGCCGTGACGAACCGGGCGCTGGACAACGTCCGCGCCATCGCGGCCGACGCCACGCTGCTCGGCGACGTGTCGGAGTCCCGCTACTCCGAGGTCCTCACCCAGATGAACGGCCTCCAGCAGCTGCGGCAGTCGGTCGACGCCGGGTCGGACGTCTCGGTCGCCGTCGTCTCCTACACCACCGTGCTGCGCACCCTGCTCGACTTCGACCAGGCGCTGGTCAGCGAGTTCGGCGACCCGGCGCTGGCGGGCACCGGCGTCGCGCTGCACAACCTGTCCATGGCGGGCGAGCAGCTCTCGCAGCAGCACGCCGTCGTGCTCGCGGCGGCCACCCGCGGCCGCCTGCTCGACGCCGAGGCCGTGTCGCTGGGCCAGTCGACGCTGCGCTACCAGGACCGGATCACCGACTTCACCGCGCTGGCCAACTCCGACCAGCGGGGGGAGTGGACCGGGATCGTCACCGGACGGGACGTCCAGGCCCGCGAGCGGATGGTCAACGACGCGCGCGCCTCCGCCGACACCACCGGTCCCGGTGACCCGCCGTCGCTGACGTCCAAGGTCCCGCTGGGGGAGTGGGAGTCGGCCTCCCACATCACCGACACGCTGGTCGGCAAGGTGATCAGCGAGCTGGAGGGCGACCTCGCGACGACCGCCACCACGCTGCAGGACGACACCAGCGACCAGGCGGGCCTCACCTCGACCATCCTGCTGGCCTCGCTGCTCGCCGCCGCGGGCATCGGCGTCGTGGTCGGCAACAACATGCTCCGCTCGCTGCTGACCCTGCGGCGCACCGCGCTCGAGGTCGCCCGCCACCAGCTGCCCGCGCTCGTGGCGGACCTGCGTGAGGAAGGCGCGAGCGAGGTCGTCATCGAGCCGGTGGCCGTGCACACGACCGAGGAGTTCGGCCAGCTCGCCCGCGCGTTCGACGCGGTGCACCAGCAGGCCGTCGGCTCCGCGGTCGAGCAGGCCAGGCTGCGCGGCGGTCTGCGCAACACCTTCGTCAACCTGTCGCGCCGCAGCCAGGGCCTGGTCGAGCGGCAGCTGCGGCTGATGGAGGAGCTGGAGCGCAAGGAGGAGAACCCGCAGCAGCTGGCGAACCTCTTCAAGCTCGACCACCTCGCGACCCGGATGCGCCGCAACAACGAGAACCTGATGGTCCTGTCCGGAACGGACGTGACGCGCCGGTTCAGCAAGCCGATCCCGCTGGCCGACGTGCTGCGCGCGGCGGCGTCGGAGATCGAGCAGTACCAGCGCGTCGTCGTGCAGACCACGCCCCAGGTCGAGGTCGTCGGCTACGCCGCGAGCGACCTGGTGCGGCTCATCGCGGAGCTGCTGGACAACGCCACCGCGTTCTCGCCGCCGCGCAGCCACGTGGTGATCGTCGGGCGGCCCCGCAGCGGTGGCGGCGTCGTGATCGACGTGATCGACGAGGGCGTCGGCATGTCCGGGCCCGAGCTGGCCTCGGCCAACGAGCGCCTGCGCTCAGTGGCGACCGACGAGCTGCCCGCGACCCGGCAGATGGGCCTGTTCGTCATCGCCAGGCTGGCCGCCCGGCACCAGGTCGAGGTCACCCTCGTCGACCAGGGCCCGCACCGCGACGGCCTGCGCGCGGTCGTCGGCGTGCCGCCGGACCTGGTCCGCAAGCCCACCTCCGCGCACTCGCCGAGGGTCGTCGACACCCGGCCCGCCGCGGCCCGCGCCGCCGCCGTCGTGCCGGCCTCCCGACCGCGTCCGGCCACCAACGGCGTAACGCCCACCCCGGCTCGGACGACGGAGAGCGAGTGGTCGTCCTTCCGGGGCATGGCCATCGACGACCAGGGCGGCGCGGCGACACCGCGTTCGGTCTGGTTCAAGGGCAAGCTGCCCGCGGGGGAGTCGCCGCGCCACCGGCTCGACGGCCCCCCGGAACCCGAGCCGACCCCCCGGTCCGAACCCGACGGCGAGCTGCCCAAGAGGCGGCCGCGCGGGAACCTCATGGGGGAACGGCCGGCCACCAACGGAGTCGCGCCCGCCCGACGGGACCCGAACGCGACACGGGGCTTCCTCTCGAACTACCAGACGGGAATCCGGCAGGGTGTGCGGGATTCCGGTGATCAACGTTCTGCACAGGAGGATCCATGACTGCTTCGCGGTCTCGCCAGGTGGACCAGTTCGGCTGGCTGATCACCAGCTTCACCGAGCGCGTACCCGGAGTCGCACACGCGGTGGTGATCTCGGTGGACGGTCTGCTGCTCACCGCGTCCGCGGGCCTGCCGGACAGGCGCGCCGACCAGCTCTCCGCGATCGCGGCGGGCGTCACGAGCCTCGCCCAGAGCGCCGCGCTGTTCTTCGACGGCGGGGGCGTGCTGCGCTCGGTCGTCGAGATGGAGCACGGCATCATGCTGCTGATGTCGGTCCGCGACGGCTCGTGCCTCGCGGTGCTCGCCGCGCCGGACAGCGACGTCGGCCAGGTCGCCTACGAGATGACCGTCGTGGTGGACCAGGTCGGCCAGCTCCTCACGCCTGAGTTCCGTGCCGAGCTGCACGGTGCGACCCGCATGTCAGCGTGAGGCCACGATGAGCGGACCGGACTCCGAGCAGACGTTCGCCGACTTACTGAACGGCCTCACGCTCGACAGCGGCAGGCGCCGGGGCCGCAAGCGCAAGCGCGACCGGCCCGAGGCCCGGACGATCAGCGTGCCGTCCCCCTCCGACGTGCCCTCGTCGGACGAGGACGGCGAGGCCGCGTCGATCGTCCGGCCCTACTCGTGGACCGGCGGCCGCACCACGTCCGACTTCCAGCTCGAGATCGAGACGCTGGTCAGCGCGGGCGAGGAGCTGTACGCCGGGCCGATCAAGGCCGAGTACCAGGACGTGATCGCGCTCTGCGAGCGTCCCCGTTCCGTCGCCGAGGTGGCCGCCCTGCTCGGCATCCCCCTGGGCGTGGCGAAGGTCCTGCTCGGCGACATGGCCGAGCGCGGCCTGCTGGAGGTCCACGCGACCGCCGTCGTCGAGGGCGACAACATCCCCGATCTCGGTCTGATGGAGCGCGTCCTCAGCGGCCTGCGCAAGCTCTGATCAAAATCCCTGCTCGGCCACCCCGGCGCCCCGCGTCGGGGCTTCCGCCATGCGTGCCTTGATGTGTAACCCCCAGTGGGGGTATACATGGGGTTACAAGCATCGGTGACCGAAGGGGAACGGCCATGCCGAAGATCAACGTCTACCTGCCCGACGACCTGGCCGACGCGGTCAAGGAGTCCGGCGTGCCCGTCTCGGCGATCTGCCAGCGCGCGCTGGAGCAGTCCGTGAAGCGGGTCTCCGCCATCCGCGCCACGGTCCTGGGGGACCTGGAGGCCGACGACCCGACCGCCGGGTTCCCGCACTTCACCGACCGGGTCCGCACGGTGGTCAAGCTCGCCGTCGGCCGGGCGCGGGAGGAGGGCGCCGCCGGCGTCGGCACCGCCCACCTGCTGCACGGCCTGCTCGCCGAGGGCACGAACCTGGCCCTGCGCGTGCTCGGCGCGATCGAGGTCGACGCGGGTCGCGTGGCGCGGGAGCTGGACCGGCTGTCGTCGGCGGCGGCAGGCTCGGACGAGGCCACCCGCTTCGGCGTCGACGCGGCCAACGCGCTGGAGCTGACCGTCACCGAGGCCGTGACCCTCGGGCACAACTACGTCGGCTGCGAACACCTGCTCCTCGGCCTGCTCGCCGAGCCGGACGGCCTCGGTGGGCAGGCCCTGCGCGCCGCGGGCGCCGACCTGCGGGCCGTGCGCGGCGCGGTCGTGGCCGCGCTCGCCGGGTACGTGCACCTGCGCGCCCAGCCCAACGCGGCCCCCGCGGGTGTCGTCGACGCCCTGCGCCAGGAGCTCGCCCCCCTCGTCAGCAGGCTCGACCGGCTCGAAGCGCATGTCGGCATCGAAGGCTGACGCCGGGTGGCTGCTGGTGCTCGCCTTCCTCGTGGTGATCGCGATCCTGTGACTACCCGCCGATGACGGCGGCCAGTGCGGAATAGAGCGCGTGCGGGTTGTCGACCATCGGGAAGTGGCCCGCGTCCGGAATGGCGAACGTGCTCGATTCGTCGAGCAGCGGCAGCAGGTGGCCCAACCGGTCGCCCTGGGCGCCGTACAGGAACGAGGTGCCCGTCATCGCCCGGTACCAGCCGAGCAGCTTGCCGCTGTCGGACCACTCCACCAGGGACCGCGCGCTCTCGTGGACGGCGGCGGGCGCGCACGTCGCCGTCCACTCGCCCCACGCCCGCAGGTCGGCCTCGGGTGCGGCCCGCAGCGAGTCGATGAACCGGCCGAACTCGTTGTCGGCGAAGTCGTCCAGCTCCAGGTCCGCGATCTGCCTGCTCACCAGCCCGGCGTCGTCCCCGACCAGGTTGCCCTCGACACCGGTGAACGTCACCAGGTCGCGCATCCCCTGCGCCGCGATCAGCCCGACCGCGCCGCCCATGCTGTGCCCGACCAGGTGCAGCCGGGTGGGCGCCAGCCGGGCCACGACGCGGCCGACCAGGTCCGCGTAGTTCTCCAGGGTGTGCGCGCCGGAGGGCAGGGGCGCGGTGCGGCCGTGGCCGGGGAGGTCGATCGCGCACGTCGTCAGGTGCGCCAGCGCCGGTGCGTCCACCACCGCGGCGAAGCTGTCCTTCGTGCAGCTCAGGCCGTGCAGCAGCACGACGACGTCCGGGCCGGCGGGGCGGATGTCCGCGACGACGTCGACCACCGCGCCACCGTGCTCGACGGGGATGGCCTGGTTGTGGAGGAAGTTCATCGTCGCTTCCGTCGTCTGTGCTGGGGGCAGGGTCTGGTGTACATCGGTCCGTTTCGCCGACACCTTGACCGCATTCATTCTTTCGCGTTGTTCGTGATGGTTTTCCGGCTGTTCATCCCGCAGTAGTGCGGTGTCTTGCGAAGATCCATAATCTGACTTACTGTGACTTCAGTGTTGACCGAAACCAAGGAGTCGCCGTGAGCGTCGGCAGGGAAACCCGCCTCTCCGCGTGGATCGAACGCCTTGCCGCGCACTTCGCGGAGGAGGGCATCCCGCTCATCGGCGGTCGCATCCTGGGGCACCTGCTCGTGTGCGAACCCACCGAGCGCACCGCCGCCGAGCTCGCCCAGGAGCTCGAGGCCAGCAGCGGCTCGATCAGCACGAACCTCAAGTACCTCGTCAACGCCGGGCTGGTCACCAAGCGGACCCGGCGCGGCCGCCAGGCCGCGGAGTACCGGGTCGACGAGAAGCGGTGGGCGGACATGGTGCAGCGGCGGCTGGACGCGCTGGTGAGCGTCCGCGACCTGACGCAGTCGGGGATGCGGCTGCTCAGCGGCGACCCGCAGCGGGCGCACCGGCTGCGCACGGTGGACGAGCTCTACGGCTGGCTGGCCGACGAGCTCCCGCCGCTGTGGGAAAGGCGTCCCGCGCCGCCCAAGTAGGCGGCCTCAGGTCCCGCCGACCCGGCCCAGCTCCGCTTCCAGCCCGTTCAGCACGGCGTTGCAGTCCGCCAGCAGCTCGTCGGCGCCCACGGCGTCCACCACGAACACGCCGAGCCAGTTCCGCGACCCGCCGGACGGGTCGTAGTCGGGCACCGGTACGCCCTCCTCCATGGCGAACGCCCTGACCTGGGTCGCGGTGCTCCCCGGCGACAGCAGCGCCGACCAGTCGACCTCACCGGGCAGCCAGCGCGGGTTGGTCCGCCACGGCACGCCCCGCGCGTCCGTCGGGATCACCGCCAGCGACGCGGCCGCCCGGTCGCCCTCCACGAGCATCGCGGGCGGGTACTCCACGGGTTCGCCGAGCAGTTCCCGGACCAGGGTGGCGATGGGGTCGATGCCGAACACGGTCTCGATCTGCCCGGTGACCATCAGCCCGGCGAACCGGGCGCCGGTCTCGATGATCGCGACCGCCCCGTCCGGGCCCAGCTTGATCTCCGTGTGCGTCCCGCAGGTGCCCAGCCCCAGCGCGTCCACCGCCGCGCGCGACACGGCTTCGAGGTGCCGCTGGACCGGCACCGGCAGCACGCTGGGCAGCGTGCTGGCGACCTCGGTGAACGGCGGGATCGCGGGCAGCTTCCCGGTGATGCACAGCGGGTGGTAGACGCCGTCGGCGACGATGCCCTCGACGCTCACGTAGTCGCCGTAGCCGGGCCCGTCGTACCAGCCCTCGGTGCTGCCTCCGATGATCTCCTCCACGAGCAGGTCGCGGTCGGTGTCCGGCGCGTGCAGCTCGTTCATCCCGGCCCGGCTGCCCAGCTCCAGCGCCGCCGCGACCCGCCGCCACGCGGGAGCCACGTCCGCGGGGGTGTCGAGCACGAGCTGCGCGACGGACCCCGCGCCCCACGCGGGTTTCAGCAGCAACGGCGGCCGCAGGTCGGTCATCGCCGCGGCGAGGTCGGCCTCGGAGTCGACCCGGCGGAACCGGGGGATCGGGACACCCGCGGCCTCCCACGTCCCGCGCATCAGCCGCTTGTCCCTGGCCCGCACCAGACCGGGCCCGCCGCCCTTGAGCCCGAGCCGCTCCGCGACGTGCGCGACGAGCAGCACGGCGAACTCCGACATCGTCAGCACCGCGTCCGCCCCGAGGGCTTCGGCGTGCTTGGCGACGAGCTCGACCAGCGCCTCGCCGCGCTCGTCGGTGTGCAGGTCGGTGACGCTCGCGCACACCGGCCGCCACTCGTCCTGTGCGGTGGTGGGCAACGGGGTCAGCGCGAGCACGTGCAGCTCACCGCAGCCCGCGATGCGCGGGAACACGTGCTCCAGCGGCGCCCCGCCCTTGACGTACACGTAGACGATCTTCTTCGGAGCACCCATCGACCGACGGTAATTTTGCCCTTCGGGCACGGACAACCCCTAGGCGGTCTGTTCCGCCAAGTCGAGTCGTTCGTGGACGTCGTCCACGCCCTGGGAGGGCACCGGACCGCGCGAACGGCTCGCTACCCACAGCGCCGCCGTGGCGACGACGACGGCCCCGGCGCCGAGGACGTGCAGCGACACCAGCACCTCGGGTACGCCGGTCCAGTACTGCACCATGCCGAGCGCGCCCTGCGAGAGGACGACGGCCACCAGGACCCGGAAGCGGCGGCGCAGCACGGTGTCCTCGGACAGCGCCCGGATCGCGAAGCCCAGCGCGGTCAGCATGCCGAGGAACAGGAACAGCAGGTCGGCGTGCACCTGCGCGAGGTTGTCGACCGGCAGGGCCAGGCGCGGGGTGTCCGAGTCGCCCGCGTGCGGCCCTGCCGCGGTCACGAAAGTGCCCGCCAGCAACAGGAACCCGAGCACCACGCCCTGCAGCACCTGCAACGCCATCAACGGCCGGGGCAGCAGCGTGTCGGCGGGCTCGTCGCCCTCGGCGAGCGACCGGTGCAGCAGCACGGCCATCCACACCAGGCCCATGGACACCAGGAAGTGCACCGAGACCGTCCACCAGAGCAGTCCGGTGAGGACGGTGATGCCACCGATCACGGCCTGCAGCGCCACCCCGCCCAACTGCACCAGCGCCAGCCCCAGCACCCGCCGCCTGCGCGGCCGACCCAGCCACGCCGCCACCACGATCAGCCCGGCGATCACGCCAACCACACCGGTCAACGTCCGGTTCCCGAACTCGACCCACTGGTGCAACGGCCCGACCTCCGGGTGCGCCACCGGCGTCAGACTCCCCGCCACGCACTGCGGCCACGTCGGGCACCCCAACCCCGACCCGGTCACCCGGACTACTGACCCGGTGACGGCGATACCGCCCTGGGCGATGACCAGCGCCACCGCGATGGCGCGCTGGAGAGCGAGGAGACGGGTGGTGAACCACGGGGGAACGGACACCGCCCGATGGTAGGACGGCACCGCTGAGAGCCGTCCGGGCGGGTCAGTCGAGCTTCGTGGTGCGGGTGGCCAGGGCGGTTGCGGCCAGGCCCCAGGTCAGGAGGACGGCGATCGGGCCGGGGCCCGGTCCTGTGCCGTCGACCACAGCGGAGTGCAGGCCCTCGGCGAGTGCGGCCGACGGCAGCAGTTGGACGACCTGCGCGACGCCCGAAGGCAGCGCGTCCACGCCCAGTGCGAGGCCGCCGATGAGCAGCAGCACGAACCAGACGATGTTGGCCAGTGCCAGCACGATCTCCGCGCGCAGCGCCCCGCCGAGCAGCACGCCCAGCGCGCCGAACGTCAACGTGCCCAGCACGATCAGCAGCACGGCCCACGCGATGCCGCTCGCGGGCGGGCGCCAGCCCAGGAGCAGCGCGGTGCCGCCGAGGATCAGCACCTGGACGGCGACGACGGCCAGTGCGGCGGTGACGCGGCCCGCGACGAGGAGCCAGCGGGGGAGGGCGGCGGCGAGGCGCTTGAGGACGCCGTAGCGGCGGTCGAAGCCGAGGGCGATGGCCTGGCCGGTGAACGCCGACGACAGGATCGCGAGGGCGAAGACGCGGGCGGTGGCGGAGCCGACCCTGGGGTCGGGCATGGGGATGACGGTCATGAGGGTGAGCGCGACGAGCAGCGCCACCGGGATCAGGACGGTGAGCAGGATCTGCTCGCCGTGCCGCAGCGTCAGCAGCATCTCCACGCGCGACTGCGCGAGGAACATCCTGCCGAGCTTCCCCCTGCCCGGCGCGGGCGTGAACGTGCCGGGGGCGAACCTGGCCGACGACGTCACCGGGTCTCCGATCGTGCTGCTCCGGGTCACGAGCGCAGCTCCCGACCGGTCAGTTCGAGGAACACGTCCTCGAGGCTGCGCTTGGCGACCATCAGCTCCTCGGCGAGCACGCCCTGCTGCGCGCACCAGGAGGTGACGGTCGAGACGACCTGCGGGTCGATGCGGCCTTCCACCAGGTAACTCCCCTGCGTCGGTTCGCGCACGTCCAAGCCCTCCGGCAGCGCCGCCACGAGCAGCGTGGTGTCGAGGCCGGGGCGGGTGCGGAAGCGGAGCTGCTGGTCGTCCGGCTCGTCGGCGGTCAGCTCGCGCGGGCTGCCCTGGGCGACCACGCGGCCGGAGTCGACGATCACGACGTGGTCGGCCAGCTGTTCGGCCTCGTCGATCAGGTGCGTGGTCAGCAGCACGCTGACCCCGTCGGAGCGCAGCGCGGAGATCAGCTCCCACACCAGCCTGCGGGCCTGCGGGTCCATGCCCGCGGTCGGCTCGTCGAGGAACACCAGCTCGGGGCGGCCGACCAGGGCGCACGCGAGCGAGAGCCGCTGCTGCTGGCCGCCGGAGAGCCGCTTGTACGGGGTGCGCACGGCCGAGGTGAGGCCGAGGACGTCCAGCAGCCACGCCGGGTCGAGCGGGTTGGCCGAGCAGGTCGCGATGAGCGACAGCAGCTCGTCGGCGCGGACACCGGGGTACCCGCCGCCGCCCTGCGGCATCACGCCGACGCGCGGCCGCAGCCGATCGCCCTGCGTCCTCGGGTCGAGGCCGAGCACGCGCACGGTGCCCTCGTCGGCGGTCCGGAAGCCCTCGCAGATCTCCACGGTGGACGTCTTGCCCGCCCCGTTGGGGCCGAGCAGCGCCAGCACCGAGCCGGTGTCCAGGGTGAGGTCGAGCCCGTCCACCGCCACCTTGGAGCCGTAGCGCTTGACCAGCCCCGACACTTCGACGGCGCACGTCCGGGACTGGGGGCTCACGACCGGGCAGCCTAGTGCGGCTGGGCCGCCAGTCGGTGGTGGGGTCAGCCCTACCGGGGTCTCGGGGTGCGCTCAGGGTCGTCTCGGGGAAATTCCCCATACCTGCGCAAACGCGTTTGCGCCAAACTTTCGACATGGAAGTGATTCGGGGGAAAAGGCGGGCGGTGCTGGCACCACTCGCTGTTGCGAGCCTGGTCCTGTCGTTGTTCCCGATTGTTTACCTGCACGTGGCGTCGGCCGGTCAGATTAGTCCCATCAGCCACACGATCAGCGACTACATCTTCGTCGCCAACGGGACCGGGCTGCTGGCGGTGACGGCGCTGTCGCTCGCCGCGGGGTCGGTCGTGCTGCTGATCGCGCTGTTCGGAGCGGGTCTGCCACGACGGGGGCCGATCACCGTGCTGGTGGGCATGTGGTCCGCCGGTCTGACCGTGGCCACCCTGTTCCCCACTGATCCGGTGGGGACCCCGACAACATTTCCCGGAGCCGTGCACCGCTACGCGGGCGCGGTCATGTTCGTCAGCCTGCCATTGGCCGGACTGCTCATTTCCCGGCGATTCATCCCGAGTACCACGGTCCGCAATCTCGCGTTCGCGAGCGGGATCACGAGTTTTCTTTTCCTGCTCAGCCACGTCCCCGTCGTATTCCACGGAAACGGCGCCCTGCTGCTCGGGCTCGCCGAACGGATCCTGTTCGCCGTCCTCTACGGCCTGCTGTTCGCACTCGCCGCCGCGCTCTGGCGGGACAACGCACGAACCACGGCGGAGGTGACCGCGTGACCGGCATCGCGATCCTCCTGGCCGTCGTCGGCGCCGCCTTCTTCGCGCTCGCCGCCCGCCTCCAGCACAGCGCCGTGTGCGACGGCGACGGCGGTCCCCGGATCTCCGCGCTGCTGCGGCAGCCCCGCTGGCTCGGCGGGCTCGTCCTGCTCGTCACCGGCTCGGGCGTGCACGCCGTGGCGCTCGGCATGGCGCCGCTGACCGTCGTGCAGCCGGTCGGGGTGCTGGCGATCGGCATGACGGCGCTGCTGGACGGCCGCCGCAGGGCGTTGCCCGCCGTGGCGCTCACCACGCTGGCCGTCGGCGCGTTCGTGCTGCTCGCCGCCGGCAGCGCCACGGCGACGCAGGTCGCGCCGGAGGCCGAGGTCCGCGCCGGGCTGGTCGTGCTCGGCCTGGTCGCGCTGCCCGGCCTGCTGGGCGTGCTCAGCGGCCGTCCGCACCTGCGCGCCCTGTCGTTCGGCGTCGCCGGGGGCGTGGCCTACGGCTACGTGTCCGTCCTCATGCGGGCCGTCTCGCAGGACGTGCAGCAGGGCGCCTTCGACTGGTCGTCCGCCGCGTCCGTGCTCGGCATCGCCACCGCGCTGCTCGTCGGCGGCTGGTTCATCCAGCACGCCTACGCCGGCGGCCCCGCCCACCTCACCGTCGCCTGCCTCACCGTCGTCGACCCGCTGGTCGCCGTCGGCATCGGGGCGGGGCTGCTGGGGGAGTCCGCCCGCACCACCGGGTGGACCGCCCTGGCCCAGATCGCGTGCGCCTGCATCGCCGTCGGCGGCGTCTGCGTGCTCGCCCGTCGTGAACAAACACCCACCGGATCGGAGAAGCTCGTGAACAACGGACGCGCACCGCGGGTCGTCATCGCCGCGGAGACGTTCCCCCCGGACGTCAACGGGGCCGCCCGGTTCGCCCACCGGCTCGCGGTCGGCCTCGCGGGCCGCGGCAACGACGTCCACGTCATCTGCGCCGACCCGGTCGGCCCGGCCCGCACCGAGCTCGCCGACGGGATCACCGTGCACCGGCTGCGCTCGCGCCGCACGCCGTTCTACCGCGGCTTCCGGGTGTGCCTGCCGTGGGAGGTGCGCGACGACGTCGGCGAGCTGCTCGACCGGCTCGAACCCGACGTGGTGCACGTCCAGGCGCACTTCGTGATCGGCCGCCAGGTGCTGCGCCAGGCCGCCGCGCGCGGCATCCCCACCGTGGCCACCAACCACTTCATGCCGGAGAACCTGTTCGGCCACGCGCACGTCCCCGGCTGGCTGCGGTCCGCGGCCTCGCGCTGGGCGTGGCGCGACCTGGCCAAGGTGTACTCCGTCGCCGACGCGGTTACCGCGCCCACCCCGCGCGCGGTGCAGCTGTTGCACGACAAGGGTTTCCCGCACCCCGCGGAGGCGGTGTCCTGCGGCATCGACATCGACCGCTACCGGCTGCGCCCCGCCCGGCGGGACGACGACGACCCGACGGTGCTGTTCGTCGGAAGGCTCGACGAGGAGAAGCGGGTCGACGAGCTGCTGCGCGCGCTGGCCCTGGTGCCCCGGCTGCGCGCCGAGATCGTCGGCGACGGCTCGTGCCGCGCGGAGTGGGAGCTGCTGGCCGCCGACCTCGGTGTCGCCGACCGGGTGCGGTTCCGCGGTTTCGTCGACGAGGAGTCGCTGCTGGACGCCTACGCGAACGCCGACGTGTTCTGCATGCCCGGCATCGCCGAGCTGCAGAGCCTCGCGACCATGGAGGCGATGGCCGCGGGCAAGCCGGTCGTCGCGGCCGACGCGATGGCGCTCCCGCACCTGGTCCGCCCCGGCCGCAACGGCTGGCTCTTCCAGCCCGGCGACGTCCGCGGCCTGGCCGACCGGCTGCACGGCGTGCTGGCCGACCCGGCCGTGACCGCGAGGATGGGCGCGGCCAGCAGCGAGCTGATCGCCCACCACGCCATCGGCACCACGCTGGACCGGTTCGAGGCCATCTACGCCAGGGTCACCGGTGCCGTGCCGGTGCCCGCGGCCGAGCCCGTGCCGGTGGTGGAGCCGGTGCCGGTGGTGGAGCTGGCGGCCTGACCGCGCTTGGCGCGGACCGCCTCGACGACGCGCAGGGCGGCGGGCTTCAGCACCAGCTCGCCGTTCTGCTGCTTCTTCACCAGGAACCGGTACAGCAGCGCGTAGCTCTCCAGCTTCACGTACAGCGCGTCGGCCAGGTCCTCGCCCTCGCGGGCGGGGATCGTCTGCTCGGACAGGCTCCGCATGATCGCGCGGCGGGCCCGCATCGGCACCCACCAGCTGGTCACCAGCACCAGGACCAGCCCGAACACCAGCGAGGTCGCGAGCACCGACTCCCAGCCGGTGAAGTGCACGCCGCTGAGCTGCAGCACCACCGCGACCAGCAGGAACACGATGCCGTAGACGACCGCCCAGCCCGCCGTCGCGGCGGCGGGCGCCTCGGCGTTCTCGGTGCGCCACTCGCCGTGCCGCCGCCGCCAGCGCTGCAACGACCGACCGCCCGCGGACGCCGCCGCGACGCCGATGGCGACCGCGACGGCCGGGGCGATGACGACGAGCTGCGGGCTCAGCCAGGTCAGCTCGTAGAGCCGGTACTCGATCACGGCCCACACCGCGGCGACCACCGCGACCCCGGCGGCCAGCCGCCACACGACCTTGCCGATCCGCTTGTAGGTGCGCCGGTCCTTGAGCACCGCGAACGGGGTGCGGATGGGCGCGGGCAGGCTGCCGATCACCAGCAGCGCCACCACGACCAGCGCGACCCCGCCGACGGCGACCATGCCGGTGGTCGCGTCGCCACCGGTCGTGCCGGAGCTCAGCGCCGACCGGGTGCGGTCGATCGCGATGATCGCGAGCGGGATCACCGGTGACAGCAGCACGAGCCCGTGCAGCAGGGTGCCGGACCGCAGCGCGGCGTAGCCGAAGGCGGCCATCAGGGTGCCCGCGCCCAGCGCGGCGGCCGGGCCCACGGCCCAGTTCGGCAGCAGGTTGAACAGCGCCAGCACCAGCAGGGCGCCGCCGACGGCGAAGCCGAGGGACCCCAGGAACTGGGCGAGCTTGCCGCCCCTGGTGAGCCCGGTGATCGTCCAGTACGGCAGCAGCGCGCCGCCGCGCAGCATCCGGGTCAGCGGCTTCGCCGCGGCCAGCCCGGAGTTCCTGCTGTCGGCCACGGTCACCGCCACGGCGGCGGCGGTCGCGGCGGTGCGGATCATCTGGTCGCTGCCCGCCTCCTGCGCCAGCGGCTCCCGGCCGATGCCCGCCTCGTCGAACGCGCGCAGCGCCTGGAGCCCGATCGTCACGCTCGCCGCCCGCGTCGACTCGGTGTCGAAGTCCACCGGCCGTTCCAGCCTGGCCAGCAGCACGCGGTGCTCCTCCAGGAACAGCTCGCCGCGCGACCGCGGGTCGCCGCCGTCGTTGCGGTCGGCCAGGATCGACGCCCGCAGCGCGGGCAGCTCCTCGACGATGATCCGCACGTGCAGACCCCACGCGGCCAGCTCCGCCATCGCGCCCGCGGTGGGCGGCAGGTCGCCCGCGAGGGTCTCCTCGGCGTAGATCGCGGCCAGCTCCTTCTTCGCCGCCGCGACGGCCAGCGCCAGACCGGGGTGCGGCCCGCCGAACAGGTCGTCCACGAGGTCGTCGACCTGCCGGTGCGCCCGTTCCGCCGCCTTGTCGGGGTCCTTGCCGCCGCCGGTGGTGGTGAGCAGGTCCATCCGGCGCAGCCGCTGCGGGTCGAAGACGACCTTGCACAGCATCGTGGCGCCGTCGAGCCTGCCCCAGATCCAGTCGTTGACCCGCCAGGACCGCTTGAGGAACCCGGAGAACCGGTTGAGCGATGCGCCGCCCGCCTTGTCGTCGGCGGTGAGGCTCTGCCGGGCGAACGCGTTGCGCGTCTGGAGGCTGATCTGCACCAGCTCGACGGCCTGGTCCAGGCCCGTGCTGGAGTCGGCGAGGCACATCGTGGAGACCTCGAGCGCCATCAGCCGCGACAGCCACACACCGGGTCCGGGGACCAGCCCGACCTCGGTCTCCCGCGCGGTCGGGGCCGAGGTCAGCAGCGCCTTCCACGGCCCGAGCCCGCCCAGCCGCAGCCGGTCCTCGTCGTCGATGAGGGCGAGGATCCGCTGCGCGTCGTCGACCAGCAGCCCGATCTCGGCGACCTTCGCGCGCACCTCCGCGCCGATCGACCCCACCGCGCCGCCGGTCATCCGCTCGCCGTACACGCCGAGCCTGCCGCTCCAGTACGCCTGGTTGAGCGTCTCGGAGTTCTCGCCGGTCCAGGTGACGTCCACCTTCTCGCGCAGCTGCCGCAGCGCGGCCCGCACCCGGTGCAGCCGGGTCCGCGACTCCGCGACCGACGCGCACGCCCCGCGCAGCTCGCCCTCGTCGGTGTCCGGCACGACCCAGACCATCCGCTTGAGCAGGTCCATCGCCGAGGCGGCCAGCACCTCGGCCATCGTGATGCCCCACTCCCACCCGGTCTCGGCCAGCGCCGCGGGCAGGTGCGCGGTGGGCACGTACGGCAGCGACCCGCGCGCCGCCCGCCACTCCCGCTGCGCGGCCTCGGCGGCGGAGCGCACTCGTTCGAACGACCACCCGGCCGCGTTCGAGCCGCGCACGGCGAACTGCCGGGTGGTGATGTCCCGCGCGGCCAGCCGGATCCGCACGTCCTCGTAGTGCTCGTGCAGCGTGTCCGCCAGCGCGTAGGCCTTCTCCGGCACGGGGGCGTCCCCGCCGCCGGACGCGAGCCGCTCCAGCAGCGAGTTGCGGCCGCCGCGGCGCGAGGCGGCCAGCCGGTTGTGCTCCTCGATCTTCTCCACGTAGGTGCGCCCGCCCTGGCTGGACAGCGCGCCGAGCAGCTTGCCGCCCGTGCCGACGGTGCTGGGCAGGTCGCCGCGTACGTGCGCGGGCGGCTCGACGGCCTCCGGCTCGGCGTGCGGGAAGATCAGCAGCATCACCCGGCGCACCGGCCCGTTGGCGGGCATCCGGTCGATGGCCTCCAGCGCCTCGCGGGTCGGCGTGTTCACCAGCACGCCGCCGTCCACGGCGAACCGCGACCGGTCGGCGTCGGTGTGCCGCGCCCACGAGGCGATGTCGCCCATGTCCGGCCTCGTCGGCGTCGACTGGCCGTTGACCGGGATGAACGAGGGCTCGAACGCGAACGGGAACGACGCCGACGAGCGGGCGGCCAGCGCCATCTGCAGCACCCGCCGCGGCAGGTCCTCGGCGGTGAAGTCGTCCCGCCCGACCGTCTCGTCCGACGGCGTGGCCCAGTCGTAGGCGTCGCGGCGGAAGGAGAAGCTGCCCTGGCTGGAGGACTGCACGAGCGGCTGACCGAGGTCGTCGTAGGTCACCGTCGGCACGCCGCCCAGCAGCGTGGTCGTGATCCGCAGGTCCATCGGCCGGTGCTCGGCCTTCGTGGGGGTGAAGTCGGTGGTGAGGCGGGCCAGCATCTCCTGGAGGCGGGGCAGGAAGAACTCGTCGCCCTGCAGCAGCGACACCGGCTGGCCCTGGAACGGGGTGCGCAGCAGCTGTTCCATCCGGCCCTGCTCGGCCCACAGGTCCCGCAGCCGCGACAGGTCGGTGGTCTCGTTGACCTGCGACACGGCCAGCGCGGCGCCGTTGATGCCGCCAGCGGACGTCCCGGTGACCACGTCGGCGCGCGCCGTGCAGCCGACCATCGACAGCAGGTGCTGGTAGGTGGACCCGTCCCTGGTGAGGCGGTCGAGCTCGAGCACGACCCCGCCCATCCAGACGGCGAGGCTGACACCGCCGTTGAGCACGACGGCGAACCGGATCTGCTCCTGCGGCACCTCGGCCACGACTCCCCCTCCCCGGACCACCGGCGGGCGATCACGCCAGCACACGTTAGTCGTCGGCCGGGGTGCGGGGGTTACCCCGGCGAGGGCTTCAGTCGGTGCTGG
The DNA here is from genome assembly GCF_003002815.1 of Umezawaea tangerina. Classification (GTDB taxonomy): domain Bacteria; phylum Actinomycetota; class Actinomycetes; order Mycobacteriales; family Pseudonocardiaceae; genus Umezawaea; species Umezawaea tangerina. Next base: position 85,536 of record NZ_PVTF01000025.1, read on the forward strand.
GCAAGGGATCGCGGCGCATCAGCGGGTAGAGCTGCTTGCGGGCGACGAGCACGCACAGCACGAACGTGATGGCCGCCCCGGTGACCGCCTGCGGCACGACGTAGGCGCGGCCGTCGAACGCGGACCCGGTGGGCGGCAGGATGATCGCGATGAACGCGCTGGTGGTCATGGCGAAGCCGCGGAAGCGCTTGGCGACGACCGCGGTGGCCAGCGGGAGCGCCGCCCACAGCACGTACCAGGGCTGGAGCACCGGCCCGAGCACCAGCACGGCGCCCAGGCCCGCGCCGAGCCCGTTGACCGCCTTGATCCGGCCGCGGAAGCTCTTCCACAGCAGCGTGCCCACGATCAGCACGGACACGACCTGCCCGAGGATCCGCGCCAGCGCGATGGTGGACTCGGTGTGGTTGCCCAGCGACAGGGTGATGCCCAGCCCGCCGGACAGGTAGCCCAGCGCGGTCGGCGGCGACATCCAGCTCTTCACCGTGCTGGCCACGTTGAGCGTGGAGATCCAGCCGAACCCGTACCCGGTGCCCAGGCAGGTCAGCACGGTCACCAGCCCGGCGACGGCGGTCATGAACGCCGCGGCGCGCAGCAGGTCGGCGAACCGGCCGCCGAGGCGCCGGGCGACCATCACCCCGAGGAAGCCGAGCGCGAGCATCGCGGGGATCTTCACCATCGCGCCCATCACGATCATGGTCGCGCCCAGCGCCACCCACAGCACCTCCTCGCGGGTGACCGGCGGCGGCGCGGCGCCCCTGGCCACCACCGGCAGCTTGCGCAGCGCCAGCTCGAGGCCGACCAGCATCAGGCCGATGGCCAGGCCGTCGTTGTGCACGCCGATGACGATGTGGAACAGCACGAGCGGGTTGAGCGCGCCGAGCCACAGCGCGCCGACCGGCGGCACGCCGAACCGGCGGGCGAGCCGGGGGAGCGCCCACACGATCATCCCGAGCCCGACGAGGGCGAGCAGCCGGTGCAGGAACACCCCCGGCAGCACGTGGTCGCCGGTCAGCATCGCGATCACCCGGCCCACGGCGAGGAACAAAGGGCCGTACGGGGCGGGTGTTTCGCGCCAGATGTTCGGCACGTTCATCGTCAGCGGGTGGTCCACGCCGAGCGCCGTGGCGGGCCCGAACTCGTAGGGGTCCTGCCCCCTCGCGGCGATCTCGCTCTGGGCGAGGTAGCTGTAGACGTCCCGGCTGAACATCGGCAGCACGAAGACCAGCGGCATCGTCCACATGAGCAGCGTGCGGTCGAGCTGGCTGCGGGTGGCCAGCCGGATGCGGCCGGGCCGCACGAACCGGCCGAGCCACAGCCACGCGGAGACCACCATGAACACGCCTGTCCAGGCGATTCCCATCGCGACGCTGGGCATCCGCACGAACAGGCCGAGGACCGGGGTGCCCGGCAGCGGGCTGAAGACGGGGGCCGCGCCGGAGCCCAGCGAGCCGACCGCGAGCAGCAGCGCGCCGACCGTTCCCCACCTGCGGATGACGTCCAGCTGGCGGCGTTCGGGCGCGTCCAGCGAGCCGGGTTCGCCCGCCGTCACGCCGTCACTGGTGTCCACTCCGCCTGCCGTCACGACGCGAGGGTAGCGAGCGCGCGGGGCGGGTGAGCCGGGTCACCCGGTGGGGGCGCGGCTTTGCGGGCGCCGGCTAAATAAGCAACACTGGTGTTGTGAAATACGCCGGGACCGGTTCGCAGGCCTTCGCGGGCTCTGTCGAAGCACCCGTCGGGCCCCCTGGGCACGACGGGCGGACCCGGCGCGCAGTCGCCAGGCTGCTGCTGGAGCGGGGCCCGGTCACCGCGGCGGCCGTCGCCGAGGTGCTGGGACTCAGTCCCACCGCTGTGCGCAGGCACATCGACGCGCTGGTCGCCGATGGCGAGGCGACCACCAGGGAGGCTCCCCGGAGCGGCCAACGAGGCCGCGGACGTCCGGCGAAGCTCTTCCTGCTGACCGAGACGGGGCGTTCCCGGTTCGGGCACGCCTACGACGACCTCGCCGTCGCCGCGTTGCGGTTCCTCGCCGAACAGGGCGGGGAAGAGGCGGTACGGGCCTTCGCGCAACGCCGGATGGCCGCCATGGTCGACCAGCACCGCGCCGCGATCACGGCCCTGCCCGACCCGGTCGACAGGGCCACGGCCCTGGCGAGCGCGTTGAGCAGGGAGGGTTACGCTGCCTCGACGCGCGACGTGGGCGCGGGAGCGCAGCTGTGCCAGCACCACTGCCCGGTCGCCCACGTGGCGGCCGAGTTCCCGCAGCTGTGCGAGACCGAGACGGAGACCTTCGCCGAGCTCCTCGGTTCCCACGTCCAGCGGCTGGCGACGATCGCACGCGGCGACGCCGTGTGCACCACGCACATCCCGAACACCGTTAAGACCCCAGATGGAGGGGAGCCCGCATGACTGCCGCTGCCGAGCAGCGCACGCCCACCACGGTGCAGTCTGAGCCGCTCAGCCAGGAGGAGACCCTGGCGAGTATCGGCAACTACGAGTTCGGCTGGTCCGACTCCGACGCCGCCGGTACGAGCGCACGCCGAGGCCTGGACGAGGATGTCGTCAGGGACATCTCGGCGAAGAAGAGCGAGCCCGAGTGGATGCTGGAGCACCGCCTCAAGGGGCTGCGGCTGTTCGAGAAGAAGCCGATGCCGACGTGGGGTTCCGACCTCTCCGGCATCAACTTCGACTCGATCAAGTACTTCGTGCGTTCGACCGAGAAGCAGGCCACCTCGTGGGAGGACCTGCCCGAGGACATCAAGAACACCTACGACCGGCTGGGCATCCCCGAGGCGGAGAAGCAGCGCCTCGTGGCCGGTGTCGCCGCGCAGTACGAGTCCGAGGTGGTCTACCACCAGATCCGCGAGGACCTGGAAGCGCAGGGCGTCATCTTCAAGGACACCGACACCGCGCTCAAGGAGCACCCGGAGCTGTTCCAGGAGTACTTCGGCTCCGTCATCCCCTCGGGTGACAACAAGTTCTCGGCGCTGAACTCCGCGGTGTGGTCGGGCGGCTCGTTCATCTACGTCCCCAAGGGCGTCAAGGTGGACATCCCGCTGCAGGCCTACTTCCGGATCAACACCGAGAACATGGGCCAGTTCGAGCGCACGCTGATCATCGTCGACGAGGGTGCCTACGTGCACTACGTCGAGGGCTGCACGGCGCCGATCTACTCCTCGGACTCGCTGCACTCGGCCGTGGTCGAGATCATCGTGAAGAAGGGCGGCCGCTGCCGCTACACGACGATCCAGAACTGGTCGAACAACGTCTACAACCTGGTCACCAAGCGCGCCAAGGCCGAAGAGGGCGCGACCATGGAGTGGATCGACGGCAACATCGGCTCCAAGGTGACCATGAAGTACCCGGCGGTCTTCCTCATGGGCGAGCACGCCCACGGCGAGGTCCTCTCGATCGCGTTCGCGGGCGAGGGCCAGCACCAGGACGCGGGCGCCAAGATGGTCCACATGGCACCGCACACCTCCTCGACGATCGTGTCGAAGTCGGTGGCGCGCGGTGGTGGGCGCACGTCCTACCGCGGCCTGGTGCAGATCAACAAGCGGGCGCACCACTCGAAGTCCACGGTGAAGTGCGACGCGCTGCTGGTGGACAACATCAGCCGCTCGGACACCTACCCCTACGTCGACGTCCGCGAGGACGACGTGCAGATGGGCCACGAGGCCACGGTCTCGAAGGTGTCCGCCGAGCAGCTGTTCTACCTGATGTCGCGCGGCCTCACCGAGGACGAGGCCATGGCGATGATCGTGCGCGGGTTCGTCGAGCCCATCGCGCGCGAGCTGCCCATGGAGTACGCGCTCGAGCTGAACCGCCTGATCGAACTGCAGATGGAAGGGGCCGTCGGCTGACATGGCCGTTTCAACCGAGGCCCAGCACGGCCTGACGGACCACACGCACGGCGTCGGGGGCACCCCGGTGTCGTCGCGTGCGGACCACTTCGCCTCGTTCGACGTCGACGCCTTCGAGGTGCCCGGCGGCCGCGAGGAGATCTGGCGCTTCACCCCCATGAAGCGGCTGAAGAACCTGCACAACGGCGCCCCCGCGACGGGGTCGGCCACCGTCGAGGTCAAGGCGGCGGCGGGCATCACCGTCGAGACCGTCCGGCGCGGCGACGCGCGGCTCGGTGTCGCGGGCACCCCCAGCGACCGGATCGCCGCGCAGGCGTGGTCGTCGTTCACCGACGGCACGCTGCTGACGGTGGGCAAGAACGAGGAGGTCACCGAGCCGACGCTGGTCACCGTGACCGGCGCCGGCGAGGGCGAGGTCGCCTACGGGCACCTGCAGATCCGCTCGGAGCTGTTCTCCAAGGCCGTCGTGGTGGTCGACCACCGAGGTTCCGGCGCGTACGCGGACAACGTCGAGTTCGTGGTCGGCGACGGCGCGCACCTCACCGTCATCTCGGTCCAGGACTGGGCCGACGACGCGGTGCACGTCTCCTCCCACCACGCCTCGCTCGGCCGCGACGCGACCTTCCGGCACACGGTCATCACGCTGGGCGGCGACGTCGTCCGGCTCACCCCGACGGTGACCTACACGGGCAAGGGCGGCGACGCGGAGCTCAACGGGCTCTACTTCGCCGACCACGGCCAGCACCTGGAACACCGCACGTTCATCGACCACAAGGTGTCGAACTGCCGCAGCAACGTCGTCTACAAGGGCGCGTTGCAGGGCGAGGGCGCGCACACCGTGTGGATCGGCGACGTGCTGATCCGGGCGGCGGCCGAGGGCACCGAGACCTACGAGCTGAACCGGAACCTGGTGCTCACCGACGGCGCCCGCGCCGACTCGGTGCCGAACCTGGAGATCGAGACCGGCGAGATCGTCAGCGCCGGGCACGCCAGCGCCACCGGCCGGTTCGACGACGAGCAGCTGTTCTACCTGCAGGCCAGGGGAATCCCGGAGGACCAGGCCCGCCGCCTGGTCGTGCGCGGCTTCTTCCACGAGATCCTGCTGAAGATCACGGTCCCCGAGGTGCGCGAGCGCCTCGAGGCCGCGATCGAGGCCGAGTTGGAAGCAGTAGGCGCGTGACGTGCCGACGTGCTCGTCCCGGCGGGGGCGCACGATGATCAAGGTGTGCGCCTTCGCCGAGCTGGACGACCGCAAGCCGTTCGCGGCCGACGTCGACGGGAACCCCGTCGTCGTCGTCCGCGACGGCGAGCGGGTGCACGCACTGCAGGACCAGTGCTCGCACGCCGCGGTGTCGTTGAGCGAGGGCGAGGTGACGAAGCAGGGGATCGAGTGCTGGCTGCACGGTTCCCGCTTCGACCTCACCACCGGTGAGCCGTCCTCGCCGCCCGCCTCCGAGCCCGTCGACGTCTACGCCGTCGAAGTACGCGATGGCGACGTGTACGTCGCCGTCCCCCAGGACTGACCGCAGTTACAGGAGAACACAGAGCCATGGCCACGCTTGAGATCAAGGACCTGCACGTCACGGTCCTCACCGACGAAGCCCCCAAGGAGATCCTGAAGGGCGTCGACCTGACCATCAAGGCGGGCGAGACGCACGCCATCATGGGGCCCAACGGCTCCGGCAAGTCCACGCTGTCCTACGCCGTCGCGGGCCACCCGAAGTACACGGTGACCTCCGGTTCGGTGACGCTGGACGGCGAGAACGTGCTCGACATGAGCGTCGACGAGCGCGCCCGCGCGGGTCTCTTCCTCGCGATGCAGTACCCGGTCGAGGTGCCCGGCGTCTCGATGTCGAACTTCCTGCGCACCGCCGCCACCGCCGTCCGCGGCGAGGCCCCGAACCTGCGCCACTGGGTCAAGGAGGTCAAGGGCGCGATGTCCGAACTGGACATCGACCCGGCCTTCGCCGAGCGCAGCGTCAACGAGGGCTTCTCCGGCGGCGAGAAGAAGCGCCACGAGATCCTCCAGCTGGGCCTGCTCCAGCCGAAGATCGCGATCCTGGACGAGACCGACTCCGGTCTGGACGTCGACGCGCTGCGCGTCGTGTCCGAGGGCGTCAACCGCTACAAGGCCTCCGGTGAGGTCGGCGTCATGCTGATCACGCACTACACCCGGATCCTCAAGTACATCTCGCCCGACTTCGTGCACGTGTTCGCGAACGGCCGGATCGTCGAGTCCGGCGGCCCCGAGCTCGCCGACGTCCTCGAGAACGAGGGTTACGTGAAGTACACCGGCAGCGCGGAAGCAGCGAAGGTCTGAGTTTGTTGCAGTGGTCGAACCCGTACTGAGAGGAGGCGTCGGACCAGTGACCACCACAGCCACTCCGCTGGACGTCGTCGCATTGCGCGAGGACTTCCCGATCCTGGCGCGCACGGTCCGCGAGGGCAAAAAGCTGGTGTACCTCGACTCCGGCGCCACCTCGCAGCGGCCCACGCAGGTGCTCGACGCGGAACGGCGTTTCCTGGAGACGTCGAACGCCGCCGTGCACCGCGGCGCGCACCAGCTCGCCGAAGAGGCGACGGACGCGTACGAGAGCGCGCGGGCGCGGATCGCCGAGTTCGTCGGCGCCTCGCTCGACGAGCTCGTGTTCACCAAGAACGCCACCGAGGGCATCAACCTCGTCGCTTACGCCATGGGCAACGCGGCGACCTCCGGCCCGGAGGCCCAGCGGTTCCTGCTCGGCCCCGGCGACGAGATCCTGATCACCGAGATGGAGCACCACGCGAACCTGGTGCCGTGGCAGCAGCTCTGCCTGCGCACCGGCGCGACGCTCCGCTGGATCGACGTGACCGCCGAGGGCAGGCTCGACCTGTCGAACCTCGACGAGCTGGTGACGCCCCGGACCAAGGTCGTGGCGTTCACCCACCAGTCGAACGTGCTCGGCACGATCAACCCCGTGGCCGAACTGGTGGCCGCGGCCCGCAAGGTCGGCGCGCTGACCGTGCTGGACGCCTGCCAGTCGGTGCCGCACTCGAAGGTGGACTTCCGGGCGCTGGGCGTCGACTTCGCGGCGTTCAGCGGCCACAAGATGCTGGCCCCGTCCGGGATCGGCGTGCTCTACGGCAGGCGTGAACTGCTGGAGGCGCTGCCGCCGTTCCTCACCGGCGGATCGATGATCGAGATGGTCCACATGGACCGGTCGACGTTCGCGCCGCCACCGCAGCGGTTCGAGGCGGGCGTTCCCATGACGTCGCAGGCGATCGGGCTCGGCGCGGCCGTGGACTACCTGACCGCCGTCGGCATGGACCGGGTCGCCGCGCACGAGCACCTGCTGACCGAGGCCGCGCTGGCGGGCCTCGGCGAGATCCCCGGCGTGCGGATCATCGGACCGAGGTCCACAGTGGACCGCGGTGGCGCGGTGTCGTTCGGCGTCGAGGGCGTGCACGCCCACGACGCCGGACAGGTGCTGGACAGCCTCGGCATCGCCGTCCGAGTCGGCCACCACTGCGCGTGGCCGCTGCACCGCAAGCTCGGCGTGCAGGCCAGCATCCGGGCTTCCTTCTACCTCTACAACGACCTCGACGAGGTGGCCGCGCTCCTGGACGGCGTCCGCGAAGCGCAGCGGTTCTTCGGTGTAGGCCCGGTTCCTGGGCAGGGATGACGATGCAGCTGCAGCAGATGTACCAGGAGATCATCCTGGACCACTACAAGAACCCGCACGGTCGCGGTCTGCGCGACCCGTACGACGCCGAGTCCCACCAGGTCAACCCGACCTGCGGTGACGAGGTCACGCTGCGGGTCAAGCTCGACGGCGAGACTGTCCAGGACGTCTCCTACGACGGCCAGGGCTGCTCCATCAGCCAGGCCTCCACGTCGGTGCTGACCGACCTGGTGATCGGCAGGTCCGTCGGCGAGGCGTTCAAGAAGTTCGACGCCTTCGTGGAGCTCATGCAGAGCCGCGGCCAACTGGAACCCGACGAGGACGTCCTGGAGGACGGCATCGCCTTCGCGGGCGTTTCGAAGTACCCGGCGCGCGTCAAGTGCGCGCTGCTCGGGTGGATGGCATTCAAGGACGCGGTCGCCCGCAGCGAAGGAGCAAAGGCATGAGCGAGCAGGACACCGAGGTCGTGCGCGGCGTCGAAGGGCTGCCCGTGCCACCCGCACCCAAAGCCGACGTCGCCGCCATCGACGACATCGAGGAAGCCATGCGCGACGTGGTGGACCCCGAGCTGGGCATCAACGTGGTCGACCTCGGCCTCGTGTACGACCTCCGCGTCGAGGACGGCAACGTCGCGATCATCGACATGACGCTGACGTCCGCGGCGTGCCCGCTGACGGACGTGATCGAGGACCAGACGCGTCAGGCGTTGACCGGTGGGCCCGGTGGGGGGTTGGTGGACGACTTCCGGATCAACTGGGTGTGGATGCCGCCGTGGGGGCCGGAGAAGATCACGGATGATGGGCGGGAGCAGCTTCGGGCGTTGGGGTTCACGGTGTAGGTGTTGTTTGGTGTTGGGTGCTTTGGGCCCGCTTGGCTTCGGCTGGGCGGGTCTTTTGCGTTGGTGGGTGGGGTGTGGGGGAAGCCCGGCCCCCGGCGCGCGATTGTCTCAATGCTTGATCTTGCTTGTCAAGACGATAGGGCTGTCTTGACAAGCAAGATCAAGCAGGAGGGCGCTGTGGATCGGGGGCAGAGGGGGAGTCTGGCTTCGCCAGCATCGAGCTGCGCTCGACAGGGCATCCTCGGCTTCGCCGTCGGACAAGGCATCCTTGGCTTCGCCGTTGGACGGGGCATCCGCGCTTCGCGGCGGACAGAACATCCTTGCTGCGCTGCGGACAAGGCCCCAGGCGCTTCGCGCCGGATGCGCGCTGGCGGGCTGCGCCCGGCGGGGTGGGGTTGGTGCTTGCTGTGCGTTGGACAGGCAAGCGGCCTTGCCGTCCTATTTCGAAGCGGTCTGGCGTATCAGCAGGTCTACTACGTCGCTCAGTTCGCCCCGCTGTCGGAATGCTCGTCGCTGTCGTTCTGCCCCTGAGCCGTCCAGCAGCATTCGGTCGACGGCTGCTGTTGCCAGGTCGAAGTCGCCGGAAGCTTCCAGGGCGGGGCGGGCCCAGGTGAGTAGGGCGTGGAGTTGTGTGGAGGCTTGGACCAGCTCGCCGGTTGCGAGGTTCACGTTCGTGCCTTCGATGCCGTCGCGGGCGGCGCGCCAGAGGGCTGCTCGGAGCAGGTGGGGGGCGACGTCGAGGGCGGGGACGCGGGAGCTGAGGGCCATGACTGCGATCGCGCGGGTCAAGGCGGCGATGAGGACTGCCTCGTCCACGGTGGCCGCGACGTCGCAGACGCGCAGTTCGACGGTCGGGTGGTTGGCCGAAAGCCTGATGTCCCAGTAGATCGTGGCCGCGTCCATGGCCGCGCCGCTGCTTTGCAGGAGCTGGGTGTTCGCGTGGTACTCCTCGGCCGAGGCGAATCGTGGTGGGGCGCCTGCGGATGGCCATGGTGACCACGTCAGGTAGCGCCAGCTGGCGTAGCCGGTGTCCCGGCCGGAGGCGAACGGGGAGTTGGCGCTCAGTGCGAGCAGCACCGGCAGCCACGGTCGGAGGTGGTTGCTGATGTGGACGCCCGCGTCCTCGTCCGGGATCCCCACGTGCACGTGGCAGCCGCAGATGGTCAGGTCGTGGATCAGGCGTCCGTACTCGACCGCCATGCGTCGGTAGCGGGGGTCGTCGGTCAGCGGAGCGGGGTGCACCTCGCCGAGCACCGCCGTGCCCGTCGCGACCAAGCGGGTGCCGTGTTCGGCGGCCATGGCGCCCAGGGCGCCCCGTGCGGCGACGAGCTCGGAGCGCACCTCGGCCATGGAGCGGCAGACGGGGGTGGCGATCTCGACCTGGAAGTCGGTCAGCTCGGCCTGGAGGTCGAAGCGGCCGTCCGACTTGGTCGCCAGCACCTCCGGCGCGAGCGGGGCGACCTCGCGGGTGGTGGCGTCGACCAGCAGGAACTCCTCCTCGACACCCACGGAGAGGGACTGGTCGAAGATGGTCCGCGGTCGGGGCAACTGGCTGGTGTCGGCCTTGCTCACGGGATACGTCCAATGCTGTGGGTAGTCCTCACAATGCTATGAGTGACCAAGCCACAGGCACATGCGGCGTATTGGCGAACTCTACGCGCGGATGGCGTCAGTTTCGGACATCCCCAGGCCGGCGGCCGGTTCCGAGCGCTCGTTGACGCCTGTCCCAGCGCGCTGTCGGTCGTGATCCGCTGGTCACGCCGCAGGTCGGGGGGACCCGCTCTCACCAACCGGTGTGCCGCGCAGCAGGTCGACCCGGTCGTTGCCCGGCCGACCGAGCACCCAGCTGGTGCCCCGCAACGACTTCGCCCGCGCCTTCAACGGCGCCAGCAGCCGCGACACCTCGCGGTAGGACGGCACCGACCCGGCGGCGCACACCAGCGTCGCCAGCGACAGCGTGACGGCCAGGCCCTCGGCTTCGAACTCGGTGTCCAGCACCCGCGAGGCCAGCGGCACGATCTCGTCCAGGCCCGCCACGACCAGGAAGTCGTCCCCGCCGACGTGCCCCACCTGCGCGGTCGGCCACGGGACCGCCGCCTCGGACAGCGTCCGTCCGATCCCGCGGATCAGCTCGTCACCCGCGGCGAAGCCGACCCCGTCGTTGACCCGCTTGAACCCGTCCACGTCCAGCCAGCCGACGGCGAAGATCTCACCCGCCATGATCCGCCGGTCGACCTCCCGCGCGATCGCGTCGCTGCCGGGCAGCCTGGTCAGCGGGTTCAGCGCGGCGGCCTGCTCCACCTTCAGCTCGGCGATGCCCCGCACGACGTCCGCGACCCGCACGACCCCGAGGCAGCGGTCGTCGGCGTCGACGACGACCAGGTCGTCGTTGGTGCGCTCGCGGTCGGTGTTGGCGACGATGTCCAGCAGCTCCACGGCGCTGGTGCCGGTGCCGATCAGGTGCGGCCGGTCGGCCAGCCTGGCCGCGTCGCGGCGGGCGTGCAGCGCGTGGCCGTAGGGGCCGGTCACGGCGAGGAGGAACCGGTTGCGGTCCACCGACCAGCGCGGACGGCCGTCGGGGTCGACCAGCACGACACCGCTGAGGCTCGGGTGGCCAGCCAGCAGCTCGCGCACCCGCTCGGACGTCGCGTCCTCCGGCAACGTGGTCGCGGGGTGCAGGAAGTCGGTCACCCGAGGTCCGGTGGCGCGCCGGATCGGGCCGGTGCGGGTCACCGCCTCCGGGTCGTTGGCCTCGCTGAGCACGGCCGCGATGGTGGCGTCGACCCTCGGTCTTCGCGACGCCGCCGCCAGCAGGTTGCCCTGCGCCAACCACACCCCGAGCCTGCGCAACGACGCCAGCTCGGCCTCGGTCTCCACGCCCTCGGCGACCAGCTGCGCCCCGGTGTGCTCGGCGATGTGCAGCAACCCCTGGACCACCGCGCACTGACCGGGGTCGTCCGGCAGCGCCGCCACGACCTCGCGGTCCAGCTTCAGCAGGTCCGGCCGCGCCCCGGCGAGCAGGCTCAACGGCACGTCGCCCTCACCCACCCCGTCCAGTGCGATCCGGAACCCGTTCCCGCGCAACAGCTCCAGCCCGCGCAGCAGCGCGCCCCGCCGCGCGCGGGAGTAGGGGATGCCGACCTCGACGACCACGCTCGACGGCGACCGGCCCGCGTCGCGCAGGGCACCGAACAGCGGGGCGAGGAACTCCGGCCGGTCGGCCAGCGTCATCGCCATCAGGTTGAGGTGCAGCGGCAGCGCGAGCTCGTGGTCGGCGGCGGACCCGACCGCACGGCAGGCGAGCGCCACGTCGGTGTTCGTCAGGTACCCCGCGCCGTGGGCCGCGCGCAGCAGGTCCTGCACGCCGCCGTCATGAGGCCGGGCCAGGGCTTCGACCGCGACGACACCCCCGGTGTGGAGGTTGAACAGCGGCTGGAAGGCGAATCGGACGTCATCCAGCAACGCGGGCACCCGTCGATCGTGCCTGGTCGATCATGGTTTGCCGAGGTCGTTCACCAGGTGTTCACGACCTCTTCGGGTGCGGTCGCCCCCTCAGCGGTCCTGGGGAGCCAGCACCATCGTCCGGCGCAACCGCCACGGGGCACCGCGGAACAGCTCGGCCATCGCCTTCGTCGCCCCCGCGACGTCCTCCCGGTCCGACAGGTAGGCGCGCCGCAGCTCCTCGGGGAGCCCGAAGAACAGGTCGAAGAACTCCGGCACGTGCTCGGGCGGCATCGCCAGCAGCACGCGCAGCCCGTGGCGGCGCATCGTGTGCACGACCTTCGCTGCGGGCGACCAGACGACCTGCCGCGCCGCGGCCCGCGCGGCACGGGGACCGCGGGGCAGCGCGTCGGCGATCGCGGCGGCGACCAGGGGAGCGAGCGTCAACGTCGTGGCGACGCTGTACCCGGTGGCCGGGTGCACCAGCGCGGCCGCCGCGCCGAACGCGAGCTTCGCCGGGCGGTTGAGGTCCACCGGGAAGCGGACCTGCTCCTCCACGTCGGACAGGTCGACGCCGTGCTGGGCCAGCCGCGCGGCCAGCCGGGTGCGCAGCTCGGCTACCGGGAGGCCGGGGCGACGGGCCAGCGACGTCTCCTCCAGCAGCACGCGGTCGCCGTCCAGGGGGACGGCGTAGAGGAAGGTGGGCCAGTCGACGCCGGTGGTCGGTGGCTGCCGCCAGTCCATGATCAGCGCCTCGCCCTCGGCGACCAAGGCCTTCGCGTCCGTGGCGGCGACGACCACCCCGGCGGCGGTCTGCTCCACCCTGCCCCGGCTCGGCGGGGCACCGGTGGCATCGACCACCAGCGCCGCGGTCAGCGTTCGGCCGTCGGCCAGCAGCACGGTCGTCCCCCTGGGACCGACAACGGTGCGCACGCCCTTGCCGGTCTCCACCAGGACGTCGGGGTGCGGCACCTGGAGCCGCGCGTTGTCGATGACGGCGTACGCGCGATCCAGCACGTGGGCCTCGACGCCAATGGCGCGGGTAACCGGGGCGACAGCGGCCACCGGGGTGCCCGACGGCAATTCATCGGCCCACGCCCCGTAGGTCGCGGTCCACGGCCGTTCCGGACGCGGGTCGACCAGCGTCGTCTCCAGTCCCGAAGTCGCACAGGCACCCGCCAGCGCCCGGCCCGCGGGTCCACCACCCAGCACGATCACGTCCACACTCCGACGTTATCCCTCCCCGTGCGCGCTCCGCCGCGCCCGATCGGGGGTGATCGCGCACGTCAACGGGCCGTCGACCCGAAAGGGGACCCCCGATTTGGAGCCCGAACCACACCGGTGTAAGTTTCTCCCTGCCAGCGCGGAACGGGCCGGAAACGGAACGGAGCGGGGCAAAACCCCAGAACTACATGAACACCAGCACCCCTTGCTGGGCCGGTGAAGTCGGTGGTTATCTCCACTGCAAGCCGATTTGACAAGGGAAATGCGGTTCGGATAGCGTCTGGAACATAGAAAACTGAATGCGAAGCGAGTTTCTGCTGAGCGAAACGGCCCGAACCG
>NZ_PVTF01000026.1 GCF_003002815.1 Umezawaea tangerina
GGAAACACCCGGTCCCATTCCGAACCCGGTAGTTAAGCCCTCCTGCGCCGATGGTACTGCACTGGTGACGGTGTGGGAGAGTAGGTCACCGCGGGGCAATCTTTCCCTCAGGGGGAGTTCCTTCACAGGAACTCCCCCTGAGGGCTTTTTGGCGTTCTCAGACCCCGAAACCCGCTTCCGCGCCCTCCGCCATCGGGCTACCGTCCGAACCATGCCCGACCTCGTGGTGCACGACGACCTCACCAGCTTCTGGGCCGCGACCCAGCAGCTCTACACGGCCGATCCCGTCCGGCACACCGTCGCCCTCAGCGTGATCACCCGCAGGCTGACGCACCCGAACCCGGACGCCGAACCGGCGATCCTCGTCACCGCCCACGAGCACGGCGAGCTCCTCGGCGCCGCCATCCAAACCCCACCGCACCCGCTCATCGCCGGCGCCATCCCGCTCCCGCTCATCGACGACTTCGTCGCCATCCTCCACGAGATCGTCCCCGATCTGGACGGCGTCAGCGGCGACCGCACCACCGCCGAAGCCTTCGCCACCTCCTGGACTGCGAAAACCGGCCGCACCGCGACCGAATCCATGTCCATGCGCCTCCACCGCCTCACCACCCTCCACACCCCCGACGTCCCCGGCCACGCGACCCTCGCCACCACTTCCGACCTCGACGTCGACCTCCTCAGTTCCTGGCACCACGCCTTCGCAGTCGAAGCCACGACCCACACCCCACCCGTCGACGCCAGGACCGTGATCCGCCGCCAGATCTCCCAGGGCTACGGCCACCTCATCTGGTCCGTCGGCTGCATCCCCGTCTCCTGGGCCGCCGCCAGCCCCCCAATCCAGAACATGAGCCGAATCAGCCCCGTCTACACCCCACCCCAGTACCGCAACCACGGCTACGCCGCCGCCATCACCGCCGCCGCCTCCACCTGGGCCCTCAACTCCGGCGCCACCACCGTCCTCCTCTACACCGACCTGGCCAACCCAACCTCCAACGCCCTCTACCACCGCCTCGGCTTCACCCCAGTCCTCGACGCCACCGAACTGACCTTCACCCAACCACCCTGACCATCCTGGGAAGAGGAAGGGGACAAGGCCGACCAGCCTGAGGGAGAGCGGTCAGTGGCCATGGGGACAAGGCTAGAAGTAGGGAATCGAGCTGGAGGCAAGCGCTGTGGAGAGGGCCCGACGACGCTGGAAGCGAGCTGCGACCAATCCGGCTGGCTGGAAGCGGTCAACAAGCGGCCCGCGACGCTGGAAGCGAGCGGTGCTCGTCCGCTAGTGCGGTCGGCTTGACTTGGGGTTTTTGGGCTTAAAATTGGTCGGCGGGCAGGCTCTACCACCTGCCCTTTTTCGCCCGACGAAGCCCAAAAAAGGGGCCCCAAGTCAAGCCGACCGCACCTGGGTCCGCTGCAGCGATACCCCCGTAGTCCGTGGTAGCGACACCGGGCGACACACACCGAGCCACCCATACCGGGCGACCCACACCGCGACCCACACAGCGCGACACACGCCGGCTCCCACCCCAGGCCCACGCGCACCTACCCCTCCACCATCCCCCTCCCCACCGCCCGATTCCTCACCGGCGACGAGAACACCAACGACGTAGTCGTATCCCCATACCTCTGCGCCTCCTCCACGAACCCCTCCAAATCCCCCGTCGACCGACACACCACCCTCAACAACCAGCAGTCCTCCCCACTCACGTGATCCGCATCCACCACCTGCGGCAACACCACCACCCGCTCCCGGAACCGAGGCGTGTCCAGCGACCGCACCTTCACCCGCACCACAGCCTCGATCGGCAGCCCCAACCGCCGCTGGTCCACCACCGCGCGGTACCCCGTGATCACCCCGGCCTGCTCCAGCCGCCGCACCCGTTCGGTCACCGCGGGCGCGGACAACGACACCCGTCTGCCCAGTTCGACGAACGTCATCCGCCCGTCCTCCTGGAGCAGCCCGATGAGCTTCCAGTCCACCTCGTCCGGTTCCACCGGGAAATCGTAAGCAGGATCGCCGTGACGGCTGGACTTCCGCATGGGCCAGGGCGGCACCGTCAGACCAGGATTGGGGCATGACCAACACGTTGCGCTTCCCGCCCGCGGACCCCGAGGCCGCCGCCGCGTTCTTCGCCGCAGAGCTGGCGTTCGAGGCCGATCCCGACGACGTGGTCCGCGACCTGGAATCCGGTGACACCAAGGGGTTCCTGCTCGTCGAGACGCGTGGTGCGCAAGCGTTCGCGCACGCGCGCATCCCCGGTGCGGTCAACCTCCCGTACGCGGAGATGAGCGCGGAGTCCACTGAGGACCTCGACCGCGACACCGTCTACGTCTGCTACTGCGAGAGCTTCCAGTGCAACGCCGCGACGAAGGGCGCGCTGCGGCTGGCGCGGCTGGGCTTCAAGGTGAAGCGGCTCGCGGGTGGGATCACGGCCTGGCGGGCTGCCGGCTATCCGGTGGAGGGAGACGGGGTGGAAGGGGTGACCTGCGCCTGCTGAACCGGGCGACCTACGCTCAATCGTGTGACCGCACCTCGTTTGCTCGTGCTCGAACTCGACTCCGGCGACCCGCTCGGCACGCTGGACGGCTGGCTGACCGGCGCGGGCGCCGAACTGGACGTCGTCCGCGCGTTCGAGCAGCCCGTCCCGGAGACCCTCGACGGCTACCAGGGGCTGATCTGCCTCGGCGGCCGCATGAACGCGCTGGACGACGCCGAGCACCCCTGGCTCGCCGCCGTGCGCAAGCTGCTGTCGCAGTCGGTGGCCAAGCGGGTCCCGGCGTTGGCGATCTGCCTCGGCGCCCAGCTGCTGGCCGTGGCCACCGGGGGCCAGGTGCGCCGCGGTCCGAAGGGGCCGGAGGTCGGGGTGATGCTGGTCGCCAAGCGCGACGTGTCGAGCCGCGACCCGCTGTTCGCCGAGCTGCCGTGGACGCCGGACGTGATCCAGTTCCACGACGACGAGGTGCACGTGCTGCCGCCGAGCGCGGAGCACCTCGCGGCGTCGCCGAAGTACGACAACCAGGCGTTCCGGGTGGGGGAGAGCGCCTACGGGCTCCAGTTCCACATCGAGACGACCCCGGACGTCGTGCTGGACTGGGCGCTGGGCTCACCCGACTCGGCGGCGACGGCCCGGCCCGGCACGTTCGACGCCGAGCGGCTCGCCGAGGCGCACGCGGACCTCGCCGAGGTGTGGCAGCCGTTCGCCGAGCGCTTCGTCCGGCTGACCAGGGGTGAGCTGGAGCCCGCCGGGCACGTCGGGCTCGAGCTCCCGCTGGTGTGACAAACCTTTCTCCCTACGTTCGTTGGGCCTGCGTTCACCAGTGCTCCAGGTAGCGTTCCCCTACGACTGTGTCGGTTCAGCCGGAGGAATCAGTGTGGATGCCTCACTCCTAGTCGTCATCGTGGTCATCACGGCGTTGGCTTTCGACTTCACGAACGGCTTCCACGACACCGCGAACGCGATGGCCACGTCCATCGCGACCGGTGCGCTCCGCCCCAGAACGGCCGTCGCCCTGTCGGCGGTGCTGAACCTGGTGGGGGCGTTCCTCTCGGTCGAGGTGGCCAAGACCATTTCCGGCGGCATCGTCGACGACGCCAAGATCACCCCCGCGATCGTGTTCGGCGGCCTCATCGGCGCCATCGTGTGGAACCTGGTGACCTGGTACGTCGGCCTGCCGTCCAGTTCGTCGCACGCCCTGTTCGGCGGCCTGATCGGCGCCACCTGGGTGTCCTCGGGCGCGGACGCGGTGCACTTCACGAAGGTCGTGGACAAGGTGCTGGTGCCCGCGATCGCGGCGCCGCTGGTGGCCGGGGTGATCGCGCTGCTGGCGACGTTCCTGACCTACCGCCTCACCAGGCGGACCCGCGCGTCGGTGGCCGACAAGGGCTTCAAGGTCGGCCAGGTCGCGTCGGCGGCGCTGATGTCGCTCGCGCACGGGACGAACGACGCCCAGAAGACGATGGGCATCATCACCCTGACGCTGATCACCGCGGGCACGCTGCCCGCGGGCTCGGGTCCGCCGGTGTGGGTGATCCTGAGCGCCGGTGTGGCGATCGCGCTGGGCACCTACCTGGGCGGGTGGCGGATCACGCACACCCTGGGCAAGGGGCTGACCACGATCGAGGCGCCGCAGGGCTTCGCGGCGCAGACCAGCGCGGCGACCGTGATCATGGCGTCGTCGCACCTCGGGTTCGCGCTGTCGACCACGCACGTCGCCTCCGGCGGCATCATGGGCTCCGGTCTCGGCCGCCAGCGCGACGGTGTGCGGTGGAACGTGGCGGGCCGGATGGCGATGGCGTGGCTGTTCACGCTGCCCGCCGCCGGGATCGTCGGCGCGCTGGCCGGGCTCCTGGCCGGTCAGGGCACGTACGGCGTGGTGCTGGTCGCCGTGCTCGGCATCGCGGTCGCGGTGCTCGTGTGGCTGCTGTCGCGCCGTGAGCCGGTCCGCCCCGAGCACGTGGTGGACGAGATCGCGGCACAGGCCGAGACGCACAAGCTGGACGTGGCGGCATGAAGGTCGACTGGGCGGCGCTCGGCGCGGTCTTCGGGGTCAGCATCGCGGTCGTGCTGGGACTGGTCCTGCTGTTCTCGGTCGGCCTGCGCGGGGTGTCCGCGCGCGAAGCGGCCCGTGAGGACGGTCGGAACGGGGTGAACGGCGCGGTCACGGCCGTCGTGAGCTTCGCGGCGTGCGCGTGCGTTGTGCTGTTCGGGCTTTACTTGATCGTGGCCGCCTGACCGTTCGCCCCGCGGTGCGCCGGACTACCGTGGACACCGATGAGTGATCCGTCCCGCACGTCCGCTTCACCCGCCAGGTTCGGGCTGACCGGGCCGCGCAGCGAAGAGCAGCTCCACGCCACGGGCTGGTGGTCGGGCGGGCGCCCGGCCGAGGGTGCCGAGCCAGTGCTCTTCGCCCTGTCCCGCAGCCCCGACCCGGACCTGGCGCTGCGCGGTGTGGACCGCGTCCGCGAAGCGCTCGGCGACCAGTGGTCCGAGCTGTCCGACGCGGTGCGCGCCGACCCGGTGCTGCGGGGTCGGCTGCTGGCCGTGCTCGGCTCGTCCACGGCGCTGTCGGACTTCCTGGTGGCGAACGCGAAGCGCTGGCGACTGCTCGCGGGCACCGAGACCGTCGACGTCGAGCGGTTCACGCCGGTGCTGGCCGACGCGGTCGCCGGGCTGCGCGACCAGGAGGCGATCCGGGTGCTGCGGCTGGAGTACCGGGCGCTGGTGTGCCTGGTGGCGGCCGACGACCTAGCGCACGTGGTCGACCCGGACCTGCCGTTCGTGAGCTACGACGACGTCGCCAGCCAGATCTCCGACCTCGCGGTCGCCGCGCTGCGGGCCGCGTTGTCCGTCGCGTCCGCGCAGACCCACCGCTCCGACGAGTGCACCCTGTCGGTGATCGCGATGGGCAAGTGCGGTGCGCGCGAGCTGAACTACGTCAGCGACGTCGACGTGGTGTTCGTCGGGGACGGTGACATCGGTGTCGCGACCCGCGTGGCCAGCACGATGATGCAGATCGCGGGCCAGGCGTGCTTCGAGGTCGACGCCGCGCTGCGCCCGGAGGGCAAGGCGGGCGCGCTGGTGCGGACCCTGGACGGGCACGCGTCCTACTACAAGAGGTGGGCGCGGACCTGGGAGTTCCAGGCGCTGCTCAAGGCCCGCCCGGTCGCGGGTGACGAGGAGCTGGGCAGGCAGTACCTGGAGGTGGTGCGGCCGCTGGTGTGGACGGCCGCCGACCGCGACAACTTCGTGCCCGACGTGCAGGCCATGCGCCGCCGCGTCGAGGAGCACGTGCCCAGCGAGCTGGTGCGGCGCGAGCTGAAGCTGGGCCGCGGCGGGCTGCGCGACGTGGAGTTCGCCGTGCAGCTGCTGCAGCTCGTGCACGGCCGCAGCGACGAGGCGTTGCGCATCACGGCGACCACGCAGGCGTTGGCCGCGTTGGGCAAGGGCGGGTACGTCGGTCGTGAGGACGCCGTGGAGTTCGGGCGCTCCTACCGGTTCCTGCGCACGCTGGAGCACCGGTTGCAGTTGCAGAAGATGCTGCGGACGCACCTGTTCCCGGCCGACGACGACACCGCGGGGCTGCGGTGGCTGGCGCGCGCCGCGGGGCTGTCCGCGGAGGGGCGGCTGTCGGAGAGCCAGGTGCTGCTGGCGGAGTTCCGCAAGCACGGCAACCAGGTCCGGCGGCTGCACGAGAAGCTGTTCTACCGCCCGCTGCTCCAGGCCGTCGCGAACGTGCCGACGGAGGCGTTGCGGCTGACCACGAAGGAGGCCGTCGCCCGGCTGGCCGCGCTCGGGTACGCGGCGCCGGACGGGGCGCTGCGGCACATCCAGGCGCTCACCGCGGGGATGTCGCGCCGCTCGCGCATCCAGGGCGCGCTGCTGCCGCTGCTGCTGGACCTGTTCGCCACCACGCCCGACCCGGACGGCGGGCTGCTGGCCTACCGCAAGGTGTCCGAGGCGCTGGCCGAGACCCCTTGGTACCTCAGGCTCCTGCGCGACGAGGGCGCGGTGGTGCAGCGGTTGGCGGCGCTGCTGGGCACGTCGAGACTGGTGCCGGACCTGCTGGTGCGCGCGCCCGAGGTGCTGCCGATGCTGGCGGACACCGACGCGCTCGTGGGCCGCGACCCGATGACCGTCGGGAACCCGTTGCGCAGCGCGGTGTCCCGGCACAACGCGCTGGAACGGGCGGTCGCGGCGGCGAGGTCGTTGCGGCGCCAGGAGATGCTGCGCGTGGCGAGCGCGGACCTGCTGGGGCTCGTGTCGGTGCGGACGGTATGCGTGTCGCTGTCCGAGGTGTGGGTGGCGGTGTTGCAGTCCGCGTTGGACGCGGCCGTGCGCGCGGCGGGGGACGTGCGGCCCGCGCGGGTCGCGGTGATCGGCATGGGCAGGCTCGGCGGCCGCGAGCTGGGGTACGGCTCGGACGCCGACGTGCTGTTCGTGTGCGAGCCCGTCGAGGGCGCGACCGACGGGGACGCGTTGCGGTACGCCAGTTCCCTGGCCGAGACGGTGCGGCGGCTGCTGTCATCGCCGAGCCAGGACCCGGCGTTGCAGGTCGACGCGGACCTGCGGCCCGAGGGCAGGCAGGGGCCGCTGGTGCGGACGTTCGAGTCCTACCGCGCCTACTACGCGCAGTGGGCGGAGGTGTGGGAGGCGCAGGCGTTGCTGCGCGCGCGTCCCATCGCCGGTGACGAGGGCCTCGGCGAGCGGTTCGTCGAGATGATCGACCCGATCCGGTACCCCGAGGGCGGTCTGGACGCGACGGCCGTGCGCGAGATCCGGCGGATCAAGGCGCGGGTCGACGCCGAACGGCTGCCGCGCGGCGCCGACCCGACCACGCACACGAAGCTCGGCCGCGGCGGGCTCGCCGACGTCGAGTGGACCGTGCAGCTGTTGCAGCTCCAGCACGCGCACGCGGTTCCGGCGTTGCGCACGCCGTCCACGATCGAGGGAATCGAGGCGGGCACCGAGGCCGGGCTGGTGGACCCGGAGGACGCTGCCGAGCTGAAGGCCGCGTGGGTGATGGCCACGCGGGCGCGCAACGCCGTGATGCTGGTGAAGGGCAAGCCCGGTGACCAGCTCCCCACGATCGGGCGGGACCTCACGGCCGTCGCCGCGGTGATGGGGCACCCGCCGGGCACCGATCCGGGTGAGTTCCTCGACGAGTACCGGCGCACGACCAGGCGGGCGCGCGCTGTCGCCGAGCGGGTCTTCTACGACTCGTAGAGACTGGAGTGGATCATGCCCGAACCGGAGTGGGGGTTGCTGTGAAAGCGATCGCGCAGGAAGCCTTCGGCGACGTCGACGTGCTGGCGTTGCGGGACGTGCCGGATCCGCTGGTGGGACCGGACCAGGTGCTCGTCGAGATCAGGACGGCGGGGGTGAACCCCGTCGACGGCGCCGTGCGCGCCGGGTACCTCCAGGGCCAGCTGCCGCACCACTTCCCGCTGGTCCCCGGCTGGGACGTGGCCGGTGTGGTCGTCTCGGTCGGGCCCGCCGTGACCCGGTTCGCGCCCGGTGACGAGGTGTTCGGCTACCAGCGCCAGGACCACGTGCAGTTCGGCACGTACGCGGAGCGGATCGCGGCCACCGAACGGGGCCTCGCGCACAAGCCGGCGTCGTTGGGGTTCGAGGAGGCGGGTGGGCTCGCGCTGTGCGGGCTGACCGCGTTGCAGGCGTTGCGGCTCGTCGGCGTCGGCGAGGGCGACACGGTCCTCGTGCACGCCGCCGCGGGCGGTGTGGGGCACCTCGCCGTGCAGATCGCGCGGCTGCTGGGCGCGTCGCGGGTGGTGGGCACGGCGTCGCCGCGCAACCACGACTTCCTGCGCGGGCTCGGCGCCGAACCCGCCGCGTACGGGGACGCGCTGGTGGACAACGTGGCCGAGCTCGTGGGCGGCGACGGCAAGGTCGACGTCGCGTTCGACTGCGCGGGAGGTGCCGCGCTGGGCGACTCGCCCGCGCTGGTGCGCGACCCCGCGCGGATCGTGTCGATCGTGGACACCAACGCGGTCGGGCTCGGCGGGCGGTGGGCGTTCGCCCGGCCGGTGGCCGAGGACCTGGAGTGGCTGGCCGAGAGGGCCGGTGCCGGTGACCTGCGGGTCGAGGTGCAGCAGACGTTCCCGTTGGCGCAGGCCGTAGACGCGCAGCGGCTGCTTGAGGGCGGTCACGTGCGCGGCAAGGTCGTCCTGACGGTGTGAGGAGACGCCGATGGGCCCGCGCGGTGTGCGCGGGCCCATCGGCGGTCGGGTCCTGGGTCAGGCCTCGGCGGGGGTGTCGTCGTCCTCGTCGTCATCGGGGTCGACGGCCGGGGCGTTGGTGTAGATCTCGACGACCCACTCCTCCACCAGCGTGTCGTCGGAGTCGTCGTCGGGCACGAGGCGGTTGTAGACGCGCACGCCGAGATCCAGCGTGTCGGCGGCGAGCACCGCCTCGACGGCCTCGGCCGCGGAGTCGACGATCTGGGTGGAGAGCAACTGCGGGGCGTGGAATTCAGCAACGTCATCAGACACGGCGCGACCCTAACGCCCTGCCGCGCCCGTCGCTCGGCCAGCCCCGTGCCGTTCGCCCGGTGTTCTCCTCCAGCCCACCGGACCGAATGGTCTACGACGGTGCGTCGGACGTCGATCACAGAGCGTTGAATGGTGTGAACGAATATGCCGGACTGCATTGACTAGTACCGTTGTTCATGTCAACACTGGCCACGGTTCATCGGAGACACATTCACGTTAGTGCGGCGCGCGCCGGGACCAAGGACGTCATGGACGACGAGATAAACCACCTCAGGAAGACCAACACGATCCTCAAGATCAGCCTGGTGATGCTCGGAGTGCTCGTGCTCCTCGGCGTCATCCAGGCGGTCACCGCGGGAACGGTCGGTGTCGGCGCCCTCAGCGTCAACCTGCGGGACTCCACGACGCCGAGCACGTCCACCACCCAGCCGGTCGGCCAGGGCGGCCTCAACGGGGCCGTGGGGTCCACCCCGTCGTCGGACACGGCGGAGCCGCCGACCACGACCAGTGCCGAGACCAAGGTCGCCGAGGGCTCGTTCAAGCAGTCCCGCGGTCTGCTGACCATCGAGGTCACGAAGGTCGAGAACCAGGGCGGACGCATCAAGCTGTACATCACGGCGGTCAACGCCAGCACCGCCAAGATGGACCTCCCGCTCGGCCCGTTCAAGGCCGTGGACGACCAGAAGCGCGAGTACGGGGCGTCCCTGGCCACCAGCAAGTGGCCGACCTCGATCGCCAAGGGCGCCAGCATCACGGGCACGATCGAGCTGGACCAGACGGTCAGCAAGGTCGCCCAGACCATCGACATCGCCTTCAACGGCATCACCGGCTCGCTCGCCCCGACGGGTGGCGCGGTGGCCGTCCCCGGCATCGCGATCCCGCGCTAGACCACTGCTCCCGGAACGCCCCGAACCGCGTGTTCGGGGCGTTCCGGCGTTTTCCGGCAGTGGTGGAAAATTCTCGACGAAGTAGCAGTCGCCATGGTTGTGATCGGCCTCACGTCGATATTCCCCGTCACGACTGAACAATTGGCGCCCGTATTCGTACACGCGCGGTGCGGCCCCTTCGTGCAGGCCGCCGCTAGGTTGGCGGGGTGGGGTGGAACCTGGGTGAGCTGATCGAGGAGCACGACGTGCCGGGCGCTCAGGTGGCCGTGCTGGTCGGCGGCGAGATCCACGACGAAGCCGCGGGCGTGCTGAGCCTGCGCACGCGGGTCGAGGCGACGACCGACTCGGTGTTCAAGATCGGCTCGATCACCAAGATCTGGACCGCCACCCTGGTCCACCAGCTCGTGACCGAGGGCGTGCTGGACCTCGACCGCCCCGTCCGCGACCACCTGCCCGGCTTCCGGCTGAGCGATCCCGCGGCCACCGACTCGCTGACCGCCCGCCACCTGCTGACCCACACCGGCGGCGTGGACGGCAACCACTTCACCGACACCGGCCGGGACGACGACGCCATCGCGAAGTTCGTCGCCACCCTCGCCGACGCCGTCCACCCGTTCCCGCCGGGCACCGTCCACTCGTACTCCAACAGCGGGTTCGCACTGCTGGGCAGACTGGTGGAAGTGTTGCGCGCCAAGCCCTTCCACGACGTCCTGCGCCAATACCTGGTGACCCCGCTCGGCCTGGACACCGTCGCCACCAACACCTACGAGGCGATCCTGCACCGCGCCGCGGTCGGCCACGTGCGGTCCGGCGGCGAGCTCGTGCCCACGACGAAGTGGGCAGTCTCCTACGCCACCGCCCCCAGCGGCTCGCACCTCGCGATGAGCGCCCGCGACCTGCTGGCGTTCGTCCGCCTGCACCTCACCGACCCTGGACTCGCCGCCCTGCGCGAACCCCAGCTCGACTCCGTCCCCGACTTCGGTGGCGGCATCACCGGGTGGGGACTCGGCTGGATGCTCCACCGCGACGGCGTCGTCGGCCACACCGGCGTCTCCAAGGGCCAGAAGGCCTTCCTCCGCGCGGTCCCGGCCGCGGGCGTGGCCGTCGCCGTGCTCACCAACAGCGCGGGCGGCGACCCCCTCGCCCACACCGTCCTCAGCACCGTCCTCGCCGACCTAGCCGGTGTCACCACGACCCCACCGCCCACACCACCCGCGAACCCCGCCCCGATCGACGTGGCCCGCCTGTGCGGCACCTACCGCACCACCCTGTACGACCTCACCCTCACCACCGACGCCGACCGCGCCTTCCTGGTCCGCCACCCCCGCAACGACCTCGCGAAGTCCTTCCTCCGCAAGGCGGAGGACCGCGTCGAGGTCGTCCACCTCCACGACGACACCCTCATCACCACCACCCCGACAGCAGGCCTCCACCAAGTCATGTCCCTCGTCGGCACCGACTCCCACGGCCGCGCCCGCTACCTGCACAACGGCGCCGCCGCCTACCGCGTCCCCTGACAGGCCGAGGGCCCCGTGCGGTTCGCACGGGGCCCTCGGTGTCGTTCAGTCGCGCGTCACACGTCGTAGTACAGGGCGAACTCGTACGGGTGCGGGCGGAGGCGGAGCGGGTCGATCTCGTTCTCGCGCTTGAGGGCGATCCAGGTCTCGATGAGGTCGGGCGTGAACACGCCGCCTTCGAGGAGGAACTCGTGGTCGGCCTCGAGGCTGTTGAGCACGGCGTCGAGGGTGGCCGGGACCTGCTTGACGTCCTTGGCCTCCTCGGGCGGGAGTTCGTAGAGGTCCTTGTCGATCGGGGCCGGGGGCTCGATCTTGTTCTTCACGCCGTCGAGGCCCGCCATCATCATGGCGGCGAACGCCAGGTACGGGTTGCCCGAGGAGTCGGGGCAGCGGAACTCGATGCGCTTGGCCTTCGGGTTGTTGCCCGTGATCGGGATGCGGACGCACGCCGAGCGGTTGCGCTGGGAGTAGACCAGGCTGACCGGGGCCTCGTAGCCGGGGACCAGGCGGTGGTAGGAGTTCACCGTGGGGTTGGTGAACGCCAGCAGCGACGGCGCGTGGTGCAGGATGCCGCCGATGTAGTGGCGCGCCGTGTCCGACAGGCCGGCGTAGCCGGACTCGTCGTGGAACAGCGGGTTGCCGTCCTTCCACAGCGACTGGTGCGTGTGCATGCCGGAACCGTTGTCACCGAACAGCGGCTTGGGCATGAACGTGACCGTCTTGCCCTCGGCGTGGGCGCGGTTCTTGATGATGTACTTGAAGAACTGCAGGTCGTCCGCCGCGTGCAGCAGCGTGTTGAACCTGTAGTTGATCTCGGCCTGACCGGCGGTGCCCACCTCGTGGTGCGCGCGCTCGACGGAGAAGCCCGAGGACTCGAGGTCGAGGACCATCTTGTCGCGCAGGTCGGCGTAGTGGTCGGTCGGGCTGACGGGGAAGTACCCGCCCTTGTACTTGACCTTGTAGCCCTTGTTGCCGCCCTCTTCCTCGCGGCCCGTGTTCCACCAGCCGGAGATCGAGTCGATCTCGTGGAACGACTTGTTCTCCTTGTTCTCGAACCGGATCGAGTCGAAGATGTAGAACTCCGCCTCGGAGCCGAAGTACGCGGTGTCGGCGATGCCGGACTCCGCCAGGTACTGCTCGGCCTTGCGCGCGATGTTGCGCGGGTCGCGGCTGTACGCCTCGCGGGTGAACGGGTCGTGCACGAAGAAGTTGATGATCAACGTCTTCTCGATCCGGTACGGGTCGAGGCGCGACGTGGCGAGGTCGGGCAGCAGCAGCATGTCCGACTCGTGGATCGACTGGAAGCCGCGGACGGAAGAGCCGTCGAAGGCCAGACCCTCGCTGATCGCGTCCGCGTCGAAGGCCGACACCGGAAGCGTGAAGTGCTGCATCACGCCGGGAAGGTCGCTGAAGCGCACGTCGACGAACTTCACGCCCTCGTCGGAGATGTACTTCAGTACCTCGTCGGAATTCTTGAACACCCTCGTCGACTCCTCACGTCTTGAGTGCTGCGCTGGCCGCTAGCCCGGTCGACAAGATTTGGGCGCGGTCGTACGCCACCACGGGATCGCGGCTGGCCATCAGGGGTGACGCTATGTCGCGGGTGTTGCCCGGCCGTCACTCCGATGTTTCGCCAGTGTTAACGGGGCCCGCATCGAGGGCAAGCCGACCTGCCGGTACGCAACGGGTGACGACGGCATTACTCTGTAGGAGTGAGCAGATGGACCGGTTCGTGGCTTACGGGCCCGCGCAGCGTCCTGGAACCGGGCGCTGATTCAGGCGACGGCACCGCCCAGCGCTTCAAAGGCGAACGCCTCGGCCTCCCCCAGACCGGCCCCGGCTCGATCGCCTCCAGCGGCCGCCGCGCCTTCGCCATCTTGACCGACTTCCTGCTGGCAGCAGGCGTGGCGGGCCTGTTCACCTACCCGGACCTCCCCCGCAACTGGAGCCTCCTGGCCTGGTTCGCCATCACCATCATCGCCGTCGCCTTCTTCGGCTTCACCCCCGGCCACGCCCTCTTCGGCCTCCGCGTCGCCCGCCTCGACGGCTCCCCCATGGTCGGCCTACCAAGAGCCACCCTCCGCACCGCCCTCATCTTCCTGGTCATCCCCGCTGTGATCTGGGACGCCGACGGCCGCTGCCTACACGACAAAGCCACCAACACCGTCGTCATCCGCGTCCGCTAACAAAAACCAAACCCGACGCGAAGCGCGCCACCCACCCACCCACCCCTCCATGTTGGGCGCAGCCCGCCAGCGCACATCCGGCGCGGAGCGCCTGGGGCCTTGTCGGCGCCAGCCGATGCCTGAGTCAGGCGCAGCCTGATGTCTGGCGAAGCCAGATCCCCTCCCGCCCCCGATACACAGCGCCCTCCTGCCTCACCCTCGTTTGTCAAGACAGCTTTATCGTCTTGACAAACGAGGGTGAGGCATTGAGACAATTGCGCGCACGGGGGCCGGGCTTCGCGGGGTGGACACAACGTGCGCCGGGCTCCGTGGGGTTGAGAACAACGCAAGACCAACAAAAAAGAGGCCCCGGTCACCCAGGGCCCCTCCGTCACACCAACCTCAACGCCGCCGCATAGTCCTCTGAACACTCCGCATCTTCGCCCCAGCGGGCATCGGCCCCTTGGGCAACGCCGCCCCCCGGCTCGCCAACGCGTTCAACCGGTTCTCGATCGTGTCCATCTGCGCCGCCGAGATGTTGCGCGGCAGCTTCATCAGGTAGCTCTGCAGCTTCCGCAGCGGGATCTGGCCTTCTTCGCCGCCCACGGTCAGGTCGTAGATCGGGGTGTCCCCGACCACTCGCGACACGCGCTTCTTCTCCTGCGCGATCAGCGCCTTCACCCGGTGCGGCGCGCCTTCGGCGACCAGTACGACGCCGGGCCTGCCGATCACGCGGTGGAGTGCGTCGAGCTGCGTGGTGCCCGCGACGGCGGGGGTCACCCGCCACTTCCCGCGCAGGTTCTCCAGCGCCCACGCCGCGGCACCCGGCTGGCCGTCCGCCTTCTTGAAGACGTTCGCCTGGACCCGGCGGCCGAAGATGACCACCGCGAGCAGCGCGCCGAGCGCGATGCCCATCGGCAGGAACACCCACTGCATGTCGAAGAGGTAGCCGATGCCGAACGCGAGCGCGGTGGCGCCGAGGACGGCGCCGAGCATCAGCGGCACCAGCGCCTTGTCCTCGCGGCGTTGCATCTTGAACGCCTCGAAGATCTGCCCGCGCTTGGCTCGGGATGCGGCGCGCCGCTCCTTCTTCGCCTCTTTGGCAGCCGTCTTGTCCACTTTGGCAGCCTTGTCCTGCTTACCAGCCATGCACACCAGGATACGGGCGCGGCGACTTCCTGTTCACCGCCTCCCACAATCGTTGCCGGACCGTCTGCGAGGATGCTCCGCATGGACCCGCTGCTGGAGGGACTCGACCCGGAACAGCGCGCCGCGGTCGAGGCGCCTCGGGGGCCGGTGTGCGTGCTCGCCGGCGCGGGGACGGGCAAGACCCGCACCATCACCCACCGCATCGCCTACCTGGTCCAGCGCGGGCACGTCGCCCCTGGTCAGGTGCTCGCGGTCACGTTCACCGCGCGGGCGGCGGGGGAGATGCGCACGCGGTTGCGGGCGTTGGGCGTGACGGCCGCGCAGGCCCGCACGTTCCACGCCGCCGCGTTGCGGCAGCTGCGCTACTTCTGGCCGAAGGTCGTCGGTGGCGACCAGTGGCAGCTCGTCGAGGGGAAGCTGCGGATCGTCGCGCAGGCCGCGAGCAAGGTCGGGGCGCCGACGTCGGCGGAGTCGTTGCGGGACATGGCGAGCGAGATCGAGTGGTCGAAGGCCTCGCTGATCACGCCGGACGGCTACCCGGCGGCCGCGGCGAGCACGCACCGGGACACGCCGGTGCCCGCCGACCAGCTCGTCCTCGTCTACCAGGCCTACGAGCAGCTCAAGAACCGCGCGCAGATGCTCGACTTCGACGACCTGCTGCTGCACACGGCCGCCGCGCTGGAGGAGCACAGCGAGGTCGCCGACGAGTTCCGCGACCGGTACCGGTGCTTCGTGGTCGACGAGTACCAGGACGTCACCCCGTTGCAGCAGCGCGTGCTCGACGCGTGGGTCGGGCAGCGCGACGACCTGACCGTCGTCGGCGACGCCAACCAGACCATCTACTCGTTCGCGGGCGCCTCGCCGCGGCCGCTGCTCGACTTCGCCCGCCGGTTCCCCGAGGCGCACGTGGTCCGGCTGGAGCGCGATTACCGGTCGACGCCGCAGGTCGTCGGGCTCGCCAACGAGGTGATCAAGTGGGCGCGCGGTAGGCCCGCGGGGTCGCGGTTGCAGCTGATCGGCCAGCGCCCGGACGGGCCGCGGCCGACGTTCACCGAGTTCGGCGACGAGCCGGAGGAGGCGTCGGCGGTCGCCCAGCGCGTCCGCAAGCTGCTCGCCGACGGCGTGGCCGCGAGCGAGATCGCGATCCTGTACCGGGTCAACGCGCAGTCGGAGGTGTTCGAGCAGGCGCTGACCGAGCTGGACATCCCCTACCAGGTGCGCGGTGGCGAGCGGTTCTTCGCGCGCGGCGAGGTGCGGCAGGCGATGGTGGCCCTGCGCGGCGCGAGCCACGCCCCGCCCGAGGGCGACCTGCCCAGCCAGGTGCGGCAGGTGCTCGCCCGGCTCGGCCTCACCGACGAGCCGCCCGCCGGTGGCTCCGCCCGTGAGAAGTGGGAGTCGCTGCTCGCGCTCGTCGAGCTGGCCGAGGAGCTGGTGACCGTCCTCGCGGACGCGGACCTGGCCAGGTTCGCCGTCGAGCTGGACATGCGGGCCGAGGCCCAGCACCCGCCGACCGTCGAGGGCGTCACGCTGGCGTCCCTGCACGCCGCCAAGGGCCTGGAGTGGGACGCGGTGTTCCTCGTCGGGCTCGTCGAGGGCACGCTGCCGATCATGCACGCCGACGGCGACGACGCGGCGATCGAGGAGGAGCGCAGGCTCCTCTACGTCGGCGTGACCCGTGCGCGCGAGCACCTCTGGCTGTCGTGGGCGCTGGCCCGCGCGGCGGGCGGTCGCAAGTACCGGCGGCGCAGCCGGTTCATGTACGGGCTCGTGCCCGACGGTCACCCGGCGACCCTGGGCACCAAGCGCGACTCGCTGCAGAAGCGGTCCAAGCCGACGTGCCGGATCTGCTCGGCCACGCTCGTCGAGGCGGTGGCCGTGAAGCTCGGCCGGTGCAAGAACTGCCCGTCCGACGTGGACGAGGAACTGCTGGAGCGCCTTCGGACCTGGCGGGCCGGGCGCGCGCGTGAGCTGAAGGTGCCGTCCTACGTCGTGTTCACCGACGCGACCCTCCTGGCGATCGCGGAGGTGCGCCCGGAGGACAACGCCGGACTGGTGTCGATCTCCGGCATCGGAGCCTCGAAGCTGGACAAGTTCGGGGCCGACGTTCTGGGCCTTGTCCAGGGCGAACGGTGAAAATCCATCCGATCGGCAGAGATTTCGTAAAACCAGTTGCACGCCTCCCGCGAGGCCTCGTAACCTGCTGATGCCGGGCACGGAGTGCCCGACTGGGGAAGACAAGAAGACCGACATGGCGACTACGAACCCACTGATGGAGGTGACCCCCGTGAAGACTCTCAACGCCTTCGCGACGCCCGGTTACCTCCCGACCGGGGTCGTTTGCGTGTCGCCGATGGAACTCGCTGCGGGGCAGAAGTCTGCCCGCGTTCGCCACGCCCAGCCGTGGAACGCCGAGCGAGGCCTGCTGCTGATCCAGGTGCCGACCGCCATCACGGGCGTCGTCACCGCTGGCGTCACCACCTCTGACAACTCGATCGATGCGCCGTCCGCGCACGAGCGAAGTAGGACCTGACACAGGACTGTCAGGACTACCTGGCTCACCTAGGCCGCGGACCCGAATCGGGACCGCGGCCTTTTTGCTGTCCCAGAACGAAAAACCCCATCGCAGTACCCGACAGGAGTTCACCTGATGTTGACCGCAACCGTTCCGATAACCGCCGGAACGTTCCCGGAGCCCGCCGACCACGGAGGAGCCGGAGTCGCCTGCTTGATCGACACCGCGCCCGACGCCGGTCTCGACCTGCCCTGCCGCACCAACAACCCCGACCTGTGGTTCGCCGACGCGCCCGCCGAGCTCGAGAAGGCCAAGACGTTCTGCGTCGGCTGCCCCGTGATCGCCGAGTGCCTCGCCGGGGCGCTGGCCCGCCACGAGCCGTGGGGTGTCTGGGGCGGCGAGATCTTCGAGCGCGGTGCCGTCATCGCGCGCAAGCGTCCGCGTGGCCGTCCGCGCAAGGACGCCGCACCTGTTGCACCCGCAGTTCCCGCGGCGCCCGCCGCGACCGTTGTCCGGGGGGCTACCAGCCAGGAGGCCGCCGCGTGACCACGGACCGCATCACCAGCGACGAACTGCACCACCTCGACCACAAGAACCAGGGGATCGGCCGAATGTTGCTCCATGAAGACCTAGCACGTGCCCGAATGCGGGATTGGGAAAATCTCGCTGAACGCCAACGGTTGGCCCACCGGCTGGTCGCCGCGCAGCGATGGCGACGACTGTCCGGTTGGGCCCAGAAGCGAGCGGCGCGCTCCGCCCGCGACCTCTGACAGGTATGACGACGGCCGCTCTCCCGTTTCGACGGGAGAGCGGCCGTCGTCATGGGTACGGTGCGGAGGTGGGACGACACACGCACGACGGAATCGACTGGCCATCCAGGTTGATCGCGATGCGGCGCGCCGACGAGCTGCACGCCGACGCCCTGCGCGTCGTGGCGCGCAGACTCGTCCGGTCCCTGCCCGACAACCCGACCGTCATCGACGTCGGGTCCGGCGCGGGCGGTATGAGCGTCGCGCTCACCGAGGCGTTGTGCGCGCGGGGCGGCGGCACCGTCGTCTTGGTCGACGCCGTGCCCGAACTGCTCGACGCGGCCACCACCGCCGCCCGGTCGGCGGCCACCTACGAGTCGGACACCACGACCACGACGGTCCGGGTGCGCCCGGTGCTGGCCGACATCGCCACCGAGGAACCGACCGAGTTCGCCGAGTCCGCCCACCTCGTGTGGGCGTCGAACGTCCTGCACCACCTCCCCGACCAGCGCGCGGGCGCGGTCAACCTGGTCAACGCCCTCGCCCCCGGCGGCTGGTTCGCCCTCGCCGAGGGCGGCCTGGAGACCCGCTGCCTCCCGTGGGACCTCGGCATCGGCGAACCCGGACTCCAGGACCGCCTCGCCGCCGCCCGCGGCGAGTGGTTCACCCGCATGCGCGAGCAGATCCCCGACGTCGTCCGCCTCCCGGTCGGCTGGAACACCGTCCTGGCCGAGGCGGGCCTGCGCGAGGTCACCGCCTTCAGCTACCTCGTCGACCACCCGGCCCCCACGAAACCCGTGGTCCGCGACTCCATCGAGGACTGGCTCCGCTGGCGCGCCGACGTCACCGGCGCCCTCACCCACCCCGCCGACCGCGCCACCGTCCGCCGCCTCCTCGACCCGGCGGACCCCGCCTACGTCGGCGACCGCGACGACGTCTTCTACCTCCAGACCAACACCGTGCACGTGGGCCGCAGACCATGACCGACACCTGCTCCCGCTGCGGCACTCCCCGCGCCTCGATCACCGACCCCGCTCAACGCCTCGCCTGGGTCAGCCAGACCGACAACGGCACCCGCACCTGGCTCTGCCCCACCTGCGCCCGCGCCCACGTCCGCGACATGGAGTCCAAGCTCCCCATCGACTACTGGTGACCGGCGCGCCGAGGCGGTGATCCGTGGTCCGAGGGGCCAGCTGGTGCGGCTGGCGTATCGGCCTTGCCCCCACACGACCTGGTGCTTGATGTCCGGCAGGCCACTCCGTTGTCGACTCCGATCCACCGGCCCACTAGCCGCCGGTGAGCTGGCGGAGGGCGGCGCGGGGGGCGGCGGCGCCGCGTTTGCTGCCTGCGTCGAGTTCGTCCAGGAGTTCGGTGGCGGTGGCGAGTCCGGCGCGGAGGACGGCGGCGAGGAGTTGGTGCAGGCGGAGCGGGTGTTGTTCGCGGCGGGCGGCGTCGAGGGTCGCTCTGGCGGGGGTGGCCAGGTGGAGGTCGGACCTGGTGGTGGTGGGTGGGCGTCTGGTCGTGCGTTCGAGCAGCAGGAAGTCGTGTCCGTTGAGCCGCTGGTTCGGACGCTGGAGCACGTGGACCCGAGGCGGCAGCGGCAGCGCGGGCAGGCCGTGGGCGTGCAGGGCGTCGACACCGGTGATGACCGACTCCGGGCCTGTGTACAACGCGGCGGCGCGCACCTGTTGAAGGCGGGTGGGGCTGCCCGGAGTCAGCAGGATCACGCCGGGCAGGAGGCGGAGCCAGGGGCCGCCGGGACGGCACCTGGTGTCGATCGTGTACCTCGAAACCCCTGATCGGACCAGGTCCGCCGTGCTGGTCACACCATCTCGCATGGACCCATGGTGCGGCGGTGCGCAGCGCTTCGCGATCAGGAGTCGACAGCCTGTGGATAACTTGTGGAGATGTGGACAACCCCGGTCCGCCGAGTTGCGGCTTCCACGAGCGGAATCCCTGGTGGTGGTCCGGTTTCCGGGTCACCGAACCAGCCCTTGACCCTGGGTACCGGGGCTGTGGACAACTGGTCCGCCCACTAACGCGTTGGCCACGAACATTCACCGGGTTGATGACACGCCGGGCAAGATCCTGGCCCCCGGTCCGTGTTGATCTCACCAATGGCCGACCCGGTCAGAGCACGACGGTTAACCGAGGACGAGGGCCGCAAGCTCCTACGGATCACCCGCCGCGGCAAGCACGAGTCGATCCGGGTACGCCGAGCGACGACCATCATGGCCTCGGCGTCAGGGACCCCGGTCACCTCGATCGCCCGGTTGCTCGCCGCGCACGAGGACACCTGGAAGGACTCCACCGATCCTGACTTCGACACCAAGCTGGACCGGATCGAGCAAGTCACGACCCGGTTCCCGCGGCGGTGCTTCGCCTTCGACCAGTTCGGGCCGCTGTCGATCCGTCCGCACCACGGGTCCGGCTGGGCACCACGGTCCAGGCTCGACCGGTTGCCCCGCGACCCACACCCGCACGCACTGCATCCGCTACTTCCACGGCTGCTACCCGCTGGGTGACGACCACCTCTGGGGTGTGATGCGCCGCCGCACAGGCGGTGACCACAGCCTCGCCGCCCTCAAGTCGATCAGAGCGGTAAGACCCGATGGCGCCCTGATCCACGTGATCCTGGACAACCTGTTGGCGAACAAGCCCCGAAGGCCAGAGCCTGGGCGAAGCGGAACAACGTCGAACTCTGTCCGACCCCGACCAACGCGTCCTGGGCCAATCCGATCGGGGCGCGGTTCGGGCTGTTGCGGACCTTCACGATGAGCAACTCCCACCGCCCCAACCACACCGTGCTCGCCCGCCGGACCCAGGCGTGTCCGCGGTGGCGCAACGCCAATGCCCGCCATCCCGACGTCCTGGCCGCCCAACGTCGCGAACGAGCCCGCGTTCGCAGCGAACGTCAACGACGCTGGGGCTGGCGAGCAGCCTGGACAACCAGGTGAACCCGAGTGGTCACCGGACTAGTCGTCGAAGCCCGGTTGCCAGCGGGCGACGATGGAGCGGGTGGGGACTTCGGCGTCGAGCTGGCAGAGGATGCCGGTGGCGCCGAGCGTGACCCGGTGGATGAGCAGGTACTGGGGTGGGAGGTTGAGGGAGCGGCCGGTGCGGGAGTCGGGTTTGCGCATGTCGCCGACGCGTTCGGCCTGGCCCTGGAGCCACTTGCGGGTGAACTTGAACGTCTCGTTGCGCAGCGGCTCGACGAACGGGCCGAGGTAGTTGAGGACGTCCTCGCCCTCCAGTTCCGTGCCGGGGCGGATGAAGTGCTCGTTGCGCAGCAGCTCCAGCAGGTCGTCGGACCGCTTGTCCAACGCGAGCCTGGTCATGACGCCGAGCGTCCTGGGCAGGCCGTCGGGCAGCCGGGCGCAGGCGCCGAAGTCGATCGCGCGCAGCCTGCCGTCGGCGCCGAGCAGGAAGTTGCCCGGATGCGGGTCGGCGTGCAGCAGCCCGGACCGGCTGGGGGCCGAGAAGTGGAACTCGGCCAGCCGCAGGCCCGCCAGGTCGCGCTGCTCACGGGTGCCCTCGCGGATGATGGCCGCCAGCGGCGTGCCGTCGATCCACTCGGTGACCATGACCTTGGGCGCGCTGGCCACGACCTTCGGCACTAGCACGTGCTCGTCGTCGTCGAACGCCTTGGCGAACGTGCGCTGGTTGTCCGCCTCCGTCCGGTAGTCGAGCTCCTCGACCATCCGGTCGCGCAGCTCCTCGAGCAGCGGTTTCACCTCGGCGCCGGGGATGATCGCCTGCACCAGCCTGCTGAACCTCAGCAGCTGCTTCAGGTCGGCGTTCAACGCCTCGTCGGCACCGGGGTACTGCACCTTTACGGCGACCTCGCGGCCGTCGTGCCACACCGCCTTGTGCACCTGGCCGATGCTGGCCGACGCCGCGGGCTCGTCGGCGAACTCCTGGAACCGCTTCGCCCAGGCCGACCCGAGCTGCTCGGCGAGCACCCGGTGCACCGTGCGCGTCGGCATCGGTGGCGCCGCGGTCTGGAGCTTGGTGAGCGCCTCGCGGTACGGCGCCGCCATCTCCTCCGGCACCGCGGCCTCGAACACGCTCAGGGCCTGGCCGAACTTCATGGCCCCGCCCTTGAGCTGCCCGAGCACGGCGAACACCTGTTCCGCGGTCTTCGCGGTCACGTCGGCGTTGACCTGCTCGGAACTCATACCGGTCAGTCGCTTGCCCCAGCCACCGACGACACGCCCGGCCACCCCTATCGGGAGGGTGGCCAGCTTGGCGGTGCGCTGGACGGCCTTGCGCGGGATCTCGCTCACCCGGTGATTCTCCCCCGCCCGTTCTCGCAGCTGCAGTGGAACGCCTGTCCACCACAAAACCTACACAGCGGCGGCGGGGTGGCCCGCGCTGCCGCAGCCGCAGGACACGTGGGGGTCGCTCGGCCGGCGCTCCAGGACCCCCAGTTGGGGCTGCACCTCCAGGGTCGCGTTCCACGTCGTCGGCGGGCTCAGCCCCACCTCGGCGGGGTCGAGCGCGGACAGCACCTGCCCCACGGCGAGCGCCGCGCACGCCGCCGCCGTGGCCAGGTCGGTGGGCTGCGTCCGGTCCGCGAGCTGCGTCGCGCACGCCGCCCAGGCCCCGTCCTGGTCCGACCGGTGCAGGTGCGCGCAGCGCACGCAGCTCGTCCGCCCCGGCACCACGAGCGGGCCGACCACGCCGATGCCCTCCCGCGCGCGGACCACCAGGTGCTGCGTGCCCTCCAGCATCAGCGTGTTGAGCAGCGCGGGCGGCGGCACCAGCGAGTCGGCCAGCACGACGAGGTCCGGCGCCCCGGTGCTGGTCAACCACCCCGTGCGCACGTCGCCGGACGCCCGGCCGATGGCGTCGACCGCGGCCTCGCGCCGGGGGCGGCCCACGTCGACGTCGAGGTAGCCGGAGCCGGTGTCCTCGGGGCCGACCCGGCCGGCGGCGACGAGGTGCACCCGCCCGACGCCCGCCGCGGCGAGCAGCGAGGCGGTCGCCACGGCGATGCGGCCGTTCCCGTGCACGACGACCGCGAGCTTGTCGCGGGCCGCGACGATCCCGGTGCCCGACCGCCCGGTGCGCAGCGCCCGACTCGTCGTGTCGGCCGTCAGCCGCCCCGGTACCGGGACCGCGTCGTCGACCAGACCGACCTCGGCGAGCTGGTCGAGCAGGTGCAGGAACTCGGCCGGGTCCGCGTCCTTCGCGGCCAGACGTTCACCCAGTTCAGCGACCGTGTGCCTGCCGTCCAGAGCCAGCAGTTCATCCACGAAAGGGGGAGGGAGGTCGTCCACGACGACGGCGTGGCGGGGGTCGGTGCCTATCTGCACCTCGCCCGCGCGGCGCAGCAGCACGGGCAGTCCGGGCAGCACGCGGGGCCTGCGGGAGAGGTCGACCTGGTCCTGGGTGTCGGTGTCCACGGGGTCAGCGTGCTCCCGGATCCGGCGGGCTCAAAACGCCCGTCCACAGGCCCCGGAGTTGTCCACAGGGCGCGGGATCGGGGGTTGACGGGGGTGGTGCGAAGGTGCTGGTGGGCGCCCCCGCAGGACGCCCACCAGCGGGTTCACGTCAGACCTTGGCCTTGCCCAGGATTCGGGTGACCGTGGTGCCGCACGTGGGGCACTTGCCCTTAGCCATCCTGCGGTTGTTGTTCTCGTGGATCTCTCCCGAGAAGTCGCGCTTCTCGCGACACTTCACGCAGTAGCCGTTGTAGGTCTCGGCCACGGGTTCCTCCCTTGCTTTGGCGGTAGCCGCACAGGCGGCGACAGCGTCGTGAGGGCGGGGCGTTCTGCACCGCCCTCGGGGGCCTGCTCAGCACGCTACCTGTGCGGACGTGCGGATGCGTGCATGTCCACCAGCGCGTGTCCAGCCGCCTTTCGGTGGAATCTGCCCGACCGTGTCGCTCCTCACCGCCGCTTGGCGGCCGCGAATTGTCGGTGGCGGGCCTTACCGTTGAGCCATGGCCGAACCGCGGGTAGCCAAAACCCATGTGGAGGTCCGCCGCAGCGCGCGGCGGCGCCGCATGGTCAGCGCGTACCGGGAAGGGGACACGGTTGTCGTGCTGCTCCCCGCCCGGATGAGCAAGGGCGAGGAAGAACACTGGGTGGCGGAGATGCTCAGCCGCCTGCAGCGCAGCGAGACGCGCAGGCGGTCGCCCGCCCGCACGTCGGACGCGGCGCTGCTGACGAGGTGCGAGGAGCTGTCCGGGCGGTACCTGGACAACGACGCGGAACCGACCAGCGTGCGGTGGGTGCCGCCGATGCGGACGCGCTGGGCGTCCTGCACGCCCACCGAGGGCACGATCAGGGTGAGCGAACGGCTGCGGGACGTGCCGTCGTGGGTGCTGGACTACGTGCTCGTGCACGAGCTGGCGCACCTGCGGGTCCCAGGGCACGGGAAGGACTTCTGGGAGCTGGTGCACCGGTACCCGAAGTCGGAGCGGGCCATGGGGTACCTGGAGGGGATCTCGGCGGCCGCCGGGCTGGGGATCGGGGTGGAGGAATAGGGGAGACCGGGGGATTTCGAAACAGGGGTGGATGATTTTTCGTACCGGAGCCGCACATGCGACTCGCCGTTCCGCGTGTTGACGACGTGGGGTGCGCGCGCTTCGCGCCGGTAGGTGGTGTGGACCCGCGACGGGGTTGTCGTCGGCGGTCCGGCAACTGAGCTGATGGCCTAGTAATCGCAGGTCGGCGGGTGTGGCCGACCTGTCCGCCGGGGAACTCGCCCCGGCCTTCCGATTTCCGGTCGAGCGTGAAAAAGGCCACCACGCGGTGCGTGGTGGCCTTTCGGTCGAATGGGGTGACTAGGATTCCGGAGTCGGGTCTTCCGGCTTCTTCCCGGTCTCCGACTCCTTTTCCTCGCGCAGCGTCCGCTCCAGCTCCGCCATCGGGTCCTCGAGCGCCTTGCGGGTGTTGCCGAGGCGTTCGGCGAACTCCAGCGGGTCGTCCAGGTCCGTCGTGGTGGGGATCAGGTCCGGGTGCTCCCACAGGCTGTCGCGCACCTCGATGCCGTGCTGGTCGCCCACGAGCTTCCACAACGCGGAGGCCGAGCGCATGCGCCGCGGCCGCAGCTCCAGGCCCACGAGGGTGGCGAACGTCTGCTCGGCGGGACCGCCGGTGGCGCGACGGCGCTGGAGGGTCTCGCGCAGCGCGGACGCGCCGGGCAGGCGTTCGCCCACGGCCTCCGCGACCACGACGTCCACCCAGCCCTCGACCAGTGCCAGGAGCGTCTCGAGGCGGGTGAGCGCCGCCTTCTGCTCAGGCGTGGTCTGGGGCTCGAGCATGCCGGACTTCATGGCCTCCTCGATGCTCTCGGGGTTCGACGGGTCGATCTGCCCCGCCATCTGCTCGAGCGCGCTCGTGTCGACCTTGATGCCCTTGGCGAACTCCTCGACCGTGTCCAGCAGCCGCTGGCGCAGCCACGGGACGTGGGTGAAGAGGCGCTGGTGGGCGGCCTCGCGGGCGGCGAGGAACACCATGACCTCGCTGGCCGGGCGCTCCAGGCCCTCGGTGAACTTCTCGATGTTGGCCGGGAGCAGGGCGCCGGTGCCCTCGGGGCCGAGGGGGAGACCCACCTCGGTCGAGGTCAGCACCTCGGAGCCCAGCTGGGCGAGCGCGCCGCCCAGCTGGGAGCCGAACGCCATGCCGCCCATCTGGCTGAGCATCGACAGCAGCGGACCGGCTGCTTCCTTCGCCTCGGCGGGCATCGCCTCGACCCAGGCGCCGGACACGCGCCGCGCCACCGGGTCGCACAGCCGCTGCCACGTCGGCAGCGTCCGCTCGACCCACTCACGCGCGGTCCAGCTCTGCACGGCACGGGTGCCCGCGGGCAGCGCGGTCGCCGGGTCCAGCCACATCTCGGCCAGGTGGACCGCGTCCGCCACGGCGGTGCCCTGGTCGGCGGTGAAGCCGATGGCGGGACCGCCCTTGCCCGCCAACTGCTGGAGGGCGATCTGCTTGGCGAGCTCGTAGTTCACCGGACCGGCTGACGCGTTCTGGTTGCTGAACATCGCGCCGAGCTGGCTCAGCATCGCGCCGAGTTGGTTGAAGTCGAAGGGATTGCCCTGCCCGGCCTGGTCGGAGGGCTTGCGGTTGGGGTCGTCGGGGTCCGACGGGCCGAACCCGAACGGCAGGTCAGTCATGCCCACAACGGTACGCGGAGACGCCTGGCGACGCGGCCCAGGTTCGCTGCGAGCTTGAGGACGTCACGTCGTTCACATGCGCAGGTCGTACTCTGTCGAACCGTGAGCGAGCACAGCGAGGGCGGCACCACGGACACCGTCGTCGGCGACGGCGACGACTCGGGTGGCCTGGCCGCGACCCCGCTGCCGCCCCCGCGCGGGAAGTCGGGCCCGACCCGCCGCACCTGGACGCTGCTGATCAGCTTCCTGGTCGTCATCGGCCTCGGCCTGGCGGGCGGGTTCGCCCGCGTGCCCTACGTGGCGCTCGGCCCCGGCCCGACCTACGACACCCTCGGCCAGGTCGACGGCAACAACGTGGTCTCGATCGAGGGCCAGGACACGTTCCCCACCGGCGGGCACCTGACCATGACCACGGTGTCGCTGATCGACGACCTGTCGCTGTTCGGCGCGATGGGGCTGTGGGTGAGCGGCCGGTACGCGCTGGCGCCGCGCGAGGAGTTCTTCAAGCCCGGCGTGTCCAAGGACGAGGTCCGCGACCAGAACACCAAGGCCTTCCAGGACTCGCAGACCAGCGCCGAGGTCGCCGCGCTGCGCTACCTGGGCTACCCGGTGAAGGTGCTCGCCGCCGAGATCACCAAGGGCAGCGCCGCGGACGCCGTGCTCCAGCCCAACGACCGGCTGCGCGTCGTCAACGGCAAGCAGATCGGCGTGGCCGACGACGTGAAGGCCGCCCTGGAGAACACCAAGCCGGGCGACGAGATCGAGCTGACCTACGACCGCGACGGCAAGCAGCAGACCTCGCGGGTCCCGCTCGGCCGCGCCGACAACCGCGAGACCGGCTTCCTCGGCGTGCTGGCCGTGGACCGCGCGGACGCCCCGTTCGAGATCAAGATCGGCGTGCCGGAGGTCGGCGGACCGTCGGCGGGCCTGCTGTTCGCCCTGTCCATCGTGGACAAGCTGACCCCCGGCGAGCTCAACGGCGGCCAGTCCATCGCGGGCACCGGCGAGATCAACGAGAAGGGCGAGGTCGGCCCCATCGGCGGCATCCCGTTCAAGATGGTCGCCGCGCGCGAAGGCGGTGCCACGACGTTCCTGGTGCCCGCCGACAACTGCGTCGAGGCCAAGCAGCAAGCGCCCGAGGGGCTGCGGCTGGTGAAGGTGGAGACGCTGACCGGGGCCGTGCAGGCCGTCGAGGCGGTCGTGGCGGGCAAGGACGCACCCGGCTGCTGACCCGTGGGGAACGCACTCGGGCCCGTGGCCAAGGTCGTGCACCTTGGCCACGGGCCCGAGCCGCGTCACGGGAGCGGGACACGCCCGGCCGGCACGCCGGATCGCGGACCACCCGGTGGGTGGGGGACCTACGGCTTGAAGGTCTCCAGCAGCGCGTTGGTCAGGTTCGGGGCCAGTTCGGGGTGCTCGACGACCTCGTCGGGCATCTCCGTGTTGCCGCGCAGGTGCAGCACGCACGCGGCCGTGCCGTCGCGCAGCACCGCGGCGACCAGCCGGGCCTCGCGGCGCTGCGGGTGGGCCGCGGCGAACGCGCGCGCCTCCTCGTCGCCGAGCTCCTCGGCGCGCAGCTTCTCCTCGGCCTCCGGCGGCAGCACCAGGATCTCCTGCGCCAGCGCGCAGCCCGCGACGGCGTCGGGCCACACGATGCCCAGCAGGGCGTCGGCCAGGTCGGCGTCGGGCAGCTCGTCCTGCGCGATGGGCGTCAGCGGGGACGCCTCCGGGTCGAGCTGGCCGGTCAGTTCCGGCTGCTGCGCGAGCAGCTCGGCGGTCGGCACCAGGGCGAACAGCTGGAGGCCCTGGTCCCACCCGGCCGTGGACACGAACTCCTCGACCTCGCGCGCGACGGCGCGGAGCAGTACGGGCGAGTTCTCCGGCGAAGGCGAAGGATTGGCTGACACGGTGGTTATGGTCGCATCCCCCGGCACCGGCGGCCGCCGGCAGGGGGGAAACGGAGAACCGATCGGGGAACTCGGCACGGCCTCCGTAGAGTTGGACAGAACGTACTAATTGAAGAGTCGGCAAGCCGACAATCGGACCACTGCGAACCTGGAGGGTGCACCGTGGCCACACGGCCCCCGGTCGGACTGCCCAAGCTGTCCCGACGAAGCAGGCTGCTGCTCATCATCGGCGGCGTGATCCTGGTCGGGCTGATCACCGGATCACGACTGCTCGGCACCTACGTCAACTGGCTGTGGTTCGGGGAGGTCGGCTTCCAGAGCGTCTACAGCACCATGCTGCTGACGCGGTTCGGGCTCTTCCTCGGCGTCGGCCTGCTGGTCGGCGGCCTCGTCGCGATCAACCTGATCCTCGCCTACCGGACGCGGCCGGTGTTCGTGCCCGTGACGGGACCGGACGACCCGGTGGCGCGCTACCGCGCCGTCGTGTCGCGCCGGATGCGCCTGTTCGCGATCGGCATCCCGGTCCTGATCGGGCTGATCGCCGGTGTGTCGGCCCAGGCGGACTGGCAGCAGTTCCAGCTCTTCCTGAACGCCACGGCGTTCGGGGTGACCGACCCGCAGTTCGGTCACGACATCGGCTTCTACGCCTTCAAGCTCCCCTTCTACACGTGGCTGCTGTCGTGGCTGTTCATCGCCACCGCGGTGTCCTTCGTAGCCGCGATCGTCGCGCACTACCTGTTCGGCGGCATCCGCCTCGCCGGTCGCGGCGGCCAGCTCTCCGGCCCGTCGCGCACCCACCTGTCCATCGTGGCCGGTGTGTTCGTGCTGCTCAAGGCGGTCGCGTACTTCTTCGACCGGTACATGCTGCTGTTCTCCGACCGCAACGACAAGTTCAACGGCGCGACGTACACCGACCTCAACGCGGTGCTGCCCGCCAAGCTGATCCTGTTGTGCATCGCGGTGTTCTGCGCGGTCGCGTTCTTCGTCGGCGCGGTGCTGCGCAACCTCCAGCTGCCCGCGATCGCGACGGTGCTGCTGATCCTGTCGAGCATCCTCGTCGGCGCCGCGTGGCCCGCGGTGCTGGAGCAGTTCTCGGTGAAGCCGAACGCCATCGAGCGCGAGGCCGAGTCGATCAAGCGCAACATCAACGCGACCAAGCAGGCGTTCGGGCTGACCGACGACAAGGTCGAGACGAAACCCTACGAGGGCAAGCAGAACGTCTCGCTCGACGAGCTGAAGAAGGACCAGGCGACGCTGGGCAACATCCGGTTGCTCGACCCCGCCGTGGTGGCCAAGACCTTCACCCAGTTCCAGCAGCTCCGGCCGTTCTACGCCTTCCCGGAGAAGCTCGACGTCGACCGGTACAAGGTGCAGGACCAGGAGCTGCAGGACTACATCGTGGCGGTCCGCGAGCTGAACACCGCGGGCATCCCGCAGGGCCAGCGCGACTGGATCAACCAGCACCTCGTCTACACCCACGGCAACGGCTTCGTGGCCGCCGAGGCGAGCAAGGTCAACACCCCCGCCGACAACGGCGGCAACGGCGGCTACCCGGTCTTCCAGGCCAGCGAGGTCGCACCGGACGGCAAGGTGCAGCCGGGCCCGTTCGGCGTGCAGCAGCCGCGCACGTACTACGGCGAGCTGGGCGCGGTGGGCGACTACGCGATCGTCGGCGGCCGCGACGCGGGCTCGCCGGGCGAGTACGACACCGACACCTCGTCCTACACCTACGACGGCGCGGGCGGCGTCCGCATCGGCGGGCTGTTCAACAAGCTGGTGTTCGCCTCGTACTACGGCGAGCGGAACATCCTCTTCAACCAGTCCATCACGGACGAGTCGAAGATCATCTTCAACCGGCACCCGCGGGACCGCGTCGAAGAGGTCGCCCCGTGGCTGACGGTCGACGGCGACCCGTACCCGGCCGTCGTCGACGGCAAGATCACCTGGATCGTCGACGGCTACACCACGCTCGCCAACTACCCGTACGCCAAGAAGACCCCCCTCGGCGAGGTCACCAACGACTCGCTCCCCGGCGTCGCGCAGCTGCCGAACGAGGAGATCAGCTACATCCGCAACTCGGTCAAGGCCACTGTGGACGCCTAC
Organism: Umezawaea tangerina; assembly: GCF_003002815.1. Classification (GTDB taxonomy): domain Bacteria; phylum Actinomycetota; class Actinomycetes; order Mycobacteriales; family Pseudonocardiaceae; genus Umezawaea; species Umezawaea tangerina. Next base: position 30,128 of record NZ_PVTF01000026.1, read on the forward strand.
GACGGCACGGTGACCCTGTACGCGATGGACGAGCAGGACCCGGTCCTCAAGGCCTGGATGGGCGTCTTCCCCGGCACGGTCAAGCCGAACAGCGCCATCTCGGCGTCGCTGCGCGAGCACTTCCGCTACCCGGAGGACCTGTTCAAGGTCCAGCGCGAGACGCTGTCGAAGTACCACGTCTCCGAGCCGAGGGACTTCTTCTCCGGCGTCTCGTTCTGGGGCGTCCCGTCCGACCCCACGGTCGACAACGCGACCACCCTGGAACAGCAGGCGCAGGTCAACTCGCAGCCGCGCGACCAGCAACCGCCGTTCTACGTGGTGGCGGGCGACCCGACCGCCGGGCAGAACAAGGTGAGCTTCCAGCTGACCAGCTCGCTGGTGCGGCAGAACCGCGAGTTCATGGCCTCCTACGTCACGGCGAGGTCCGACCCGGACAACTACGGGAAGATCAGCGTCCTGACGCTGAACAACGAGGCCAAGGGCCCGCAGCAGATCCAGACGCAGTTCCTCACCTCGGCGACGGTCAGCTCCGAGCTGAACCTGCTGACCCAGCAGAAGACCAAGGTCGTCTACGGCAACCTGCTGACCCTCCCGGTCGGCGGCGGCCTGCTCTACGTCGAACCGGTCTACATCGAACGGGCCAGCCAGAACACGTCGTACCCGCAGCTGTCCAAGGTCCTGGTCAGCTTCGGCGACAAGGTCGGGTACGCGCCGACGCTGGCGGAGGCGCTGGAACAGGTGCTGACCGGCGCCTCGACCCAGGTGCCGAACGTCCCCGGCGGCACGACACCGCCGTCGACCACGCCCACCTCGCCGTCGACCTCCACGCCACCGGGCACCGGGCAGGCCAGCCCCGAGCTCACCCAGGCCGTGAAGGACATGCAGAGCGCTCTGGCGGCCATCAAGTCCGCCCAGGCGAGCGGTGACTTCGCGGCGCTCGGCAACGCCTACAAGGCGCTGGACGAGGCCACGAAGAAGTTCGAGACCGCCAACGCGTCCGCCACCACCAGTTCGACGCCACCGGCGTCGTCCTCGTCGGTCGCGGCCACGGCGACACCCTCGGGCTGACACCACCGCTGAACAGCGGAATCGGGTGGCCCCCAGCACAAGGGGGCCACCCGATTTGCATGTCCGGACAACACTCCAGTACAGTTCACCTCAGCAACAACGGCGCGGGGTGGAGCAGCTCGGTAGCTCGCTGGGCTCATAACCCAGAGGTCGCAGGTTCAAATCCTGTCCCCGCTACAAATCCGGGATATCCCTATGCGGCTTCGGCCGCATGGGGATTTTTCGCGTTTCACGGGGGCTCTCGCCCCCGGGCCCCCAAGGCAGGAGGGCTTCGCCCCCTGCACCCCCGGGCGGGTGGGGGAACGTTGGGGGTCGCCTGGCTTGGTGGGGGGTGAGGTGGGGAGTGGGGTGGGGTTGAGCTGGGGGAATGGGGGGTTGGGTGGGCGTTGGGTGGGCGTTGGGTGGGCGTTGGGTGGGCGTTGGGTGGGGGTGGTGAAAAGGGGGTGCGGGAGGGTGTATAGTTGTTTTCAGCAGGACGAAGTGAAACAAGTAAATGGTTTAAGCGGCGCGGGGTGGAGCAGCTCGGTAGCTCGCTGGGCTCATAACCCAGAGGTCGCAGGTTCAAATCCTGTCCCCGCTACTTGTTGGGAAGATCCCGGTTCGACTTCGGTCGGGCCGGGATTTTCTGCATTCGGGTGTGGTTAACCGGTTGTGGATGGACGAGAGGCCCGATCCCTGGTGGGGATCGGGCCTCTCGGGCCTCTCGGGTGTCTTGGGTGTGGTGGGTCAGGTCATGTTTTCGATCCAGTACTCGTTGCACTTGAGGGAGCAGACGCGGCCGCCGCCGCTGACGTTGCGGGTGCGCCTGATCTGCTTCCCGCAGACCATGCACTCGTCCTTGCCCGCCTGGTCCGGGATCGTGCCGCTCGCCCACGCGCGCGCCCCGCGCACGACCTTGGCCCCGCGCGCGACCTTCCCGTCCATCCACTTGATGCCCATCGCCCGCACCTCCAGCTTGAGCGCGCCCCCGACCAGGCCGCGCACCAGGACAATCGTCCCAGTGCTCCAGGCGTGCGCCAGACCCCGAGCCGGGAACCACCTTGTTGTGCGAACAGGGGATGAGCACATGGCTCGCGACGGCTCCGGCGGGTGAGCTTCGAGGCCCTCCTGCTGCCGTTCGAGTGAGTCGGGTCGGGCGTGCGGCCGCCGCCACCGGGATCGACTTCCGTTGCCGTGAACGGATTTTCCACGTGAGCTGGACGAGGGCGGTCAAGGGGCCGAAAGCGTGGTGTCGATCAGGGCGTCGTCACCGTGCGGAGCTTTCCGTTGCTCCGCATGGCCCAATTCCACTAGCCCGTGATCAGCCACAGTGGACAGAACGGTTGACCATTGTGGACAGCGCCCCGATGTCGTGGCACCGTTGGTGATATGTCGGACCTCAATGCGACTGCCGCTGCCCTGCTCGGGCTGCTGCACGACGGACCCAAGACCGGTGGCCAGCTCGTGGCTGAGGCCGGAGAGCGCTTCGGCGCGTTTTTCAGCGTCACCCGCAGCCAGGTCTACCGCGAGCTGCCCGCGCTCGCCGACGCGGGCCTGCTCCGCCTCGGCAAGCAGGGGCCGCGCTCCAGCCAGCAGTACGTGCTGACCGCGGCGGGCAAGAAGGCGTTCAAGAACTGGCTCCTCTCCGAGCCGGGACCTGACCACCTGCGCAGCCCGCTGATCCTGCGCCTCGTCCACGCGGGGTCGCTGACGGCCAAGCAGCGCGCCGGACTCGTGGACACCGCCCGCGGTGTGTACGGGGCCGAGCAGGAGAGCGCCAAGACGGCCGTGAAGACCGCCGAGGACCCCTACGCGAAGGCGGTGGCCGAGTTCGGCCTCGCGCACGCCAAGGCCGTCCTCAAGCTCCTGGACGCCATCCCCACCGGCTGAAGCCCCGGTTACCCGGCGACCGGTCGCTCCCCGCGGCCGGTGCCGGCGTAATCTTTCGACGTGAACCCGGACGTCGAAGCAGACATCAAGGACCTCTCCGCGACCCTCGGCAGCATCGAGGCGGTGATGGACCTCGACACGTTGCGCGCCCAGGTCGCCGATCTGGAAGAGCAGGCCGCCCTCCCGGACCTCTGGAACGACCAGGAGAAGGCGCAGAAGCTCACCAGCGAGCTGTCCCACAAGCAGGGCGAGCTCCGGCGCATCACCAACCTGCGCGGCCGCCTCGAGGACCTCGGCATCATGTACGAGCTCGCCGAGGCCGAGGACGACGCGGACAGCATCGCCGACGCCGACGGCGAACGGGCGAAGCTGCGCGAGGAAATCGCTTCCCTGGAAGTCCGCACGCTGCTCTCCGGCGAGTACGACGAGCGCAACGCGCTCATCACCGTGCGTGCCGAGGCCGGTGGGATCGACGCCGCCGACTTCGCCGAGATGCTGCTCCGCATGTACTCCCGCTGGGCCGAACGCCACGGCTACGGCGTCGACGTGTTCGACACGTCCTACGCCGAGGAGGCGGGCATCAAGTCCGCCACCTTCCGCATCACCGCCCCGTACGCCTACGGGACCCTGTCGGTCGAGCAGGGCACGCACCGGCTCGTGCGCATCTCCCCGTTCGACAACCAGGGCCGCCGCCAGACGTCGTTCGCGGGCGTCGAGGTCGTGCCGGTCGTCGAGCAGACCGACCACGTCGAGATCGACGAGAAGGACCTCCGCGTCGACGTGTACCGGTCGTCCGGCCCCGGTGGCCAGGGCGTCAACACCACGGACTCCGCGGTGCGGCTGACCCACATCCCGACCGGGATCGTGGTGTCCTGCCAGAACGAGCGCTCGCAGCTGCAGAACAAGGCGACCGCGATGGCCGTGCTGCAGGCGAAGCTGCTGGAGCGGCAGCGCCAGGAGGACAAGGACAAGATGGACGCGCTCAAGGACAGCGGGTCCAGCTGGGGCAACCAGATGCGCTCCTACGTCCTGCACCCGTACCAGATGGTCAAGGACCTCCGGACCGAGCACGAGGTCGGCAACCCCGGCGCGGTGCTCGACGGCGAGATCGACGACTTCCTCGAGGCGGGCATCCGGTGGCGCAAGCAGCAGCAAACGTCCTGATCGGTGACGAGTCGTCACGCTCCGCACTTCGCCGGGCGAGACGAAGGCTTTACCCTGGCCACGGGTAGACTCCGCCCTCGTGATTCGCCTAGAACACGTTTCCAAGGTCTACAAGACCTCCACGCGTCCCGCACTCGACGACGTCTCGGTCGAGATGGACAAGGGTGAGTTCGTGTTCCTCATCGGGCCCTCGGGGTCCGGCAAATCCACGTTCTTGCGCTTGTTGCTCCGTGAAGAGGTGCCCAGCAAGGGGCGCGTCTACGTGTCCAACTTCGACGTCGCCAAGATGTCCCGGCGCAGGGTCCCCCGCCTGCGCCAGTCCATCGGCTGCGTGTTCCAGGACTTCCGACTCCTCAGCAACAAGACCGTGGCGGAGAACGTCGCGTTCGCGCTCGAGGTCATCGGCAAGCCCAAGAACACCATCGTCAAGGTGGTCCCCGAGGTGCTCCAGCTGGTCGGCCTCGAAGGCAAGGCGGACCGGCTGCCGCACGAGCTCTCCGGTGGTGAGCAGCAGCGCGTCGCGATCGCCCGCGCGTTCGTGAACCGCCCGCTGGTCCTCATCGCCGACGAGCCGACCGGAAACCTGGACCCCGACACGAGCCAGGACATCATGCTGCTGCTGGAGCGGATCAACCGCACCGGCACCACAGTCGTGATGGCAACGCACGACCACGGCATCGTCGACTCCATGCGGCGCCGTGTCGTCGAGCTCGACAACGGCAGGGTCGTCCGCGACGACGCGCGAGGCGTCTACGGCGTAGGCCGGTAGTTACCTCCGCACACCTTCCCCCGACCCCAAGGAACGCCACCCCCGATGCGTACCAGCTTCGTGTTCAGCGAGGTCGTCACCGGCCTGCGCCGGAACGTCACGATGACCATCGCGATGATCCTCACGACCGCTATCTCGCTCGGCCTGCTCGGTGGTGGTTTGCTCGTCGTCCGCATGGTCGACAAGATGCAGGCCAACTACCAGGGCAAGCTCGAAGTAGCGGTCCTGCTCACCAACGACGTGAGCGCCAACGACCAGGACTGCTCCAGTCAGCCCTGCTCCGGTCTGCGCACCTCGCTGGAGACGACCTCCGGCGTCGAGACGGTCGTCTTCGAGAACCGCGACAAGGGCTTCGAGCGCTTCAAGCGGATCTTCGAGGCCCAGCCGGAGCTCGTGAAGCTCGCCCGACCCGAGGCCATCCCGGCCACGTTCCGGGTCAAGCTCGAGGACCCGGAGCGCGCGGACGTGATCGTGCGCGAGTTCTCCGGCAAGGCGGGCGTGAAGAGCGTCGACGACCAGGGCAAGTTCCTGGACCGGTTGTTCAACGTGCTGAACGGGGTCCGGGACGGCGCGCTGTTCCTGGCGCTCCTGCAGGCACTCGCCGCCCTCCTGCTGATCTCCAACACGATCCAGGTCTCCGCCTACACGCGGAGGACGGAGGTCGGCATCATGCGCCTGGTGGGCGCGACGCGGTGGTACACGCAGCTCCCGTTCCTCATCGAGGCGGTGGTCGCGGGCATCATCGGCGCCATCGTCTCGGTCGTGGGCCTGATCCTGTTCAAGGCCTTCATCCTGGACCGGGTGCTGGGCGACCTGTTCTCCTCCGGCATCCTGCCGACGCTGAGCCAGCTCGACGTGCTGCTGATCGCCCCGATCCTGTTCGGCGTCTCCGTGCTGATCTCGGCGCTGACCGGCTACGTCACCCTGCGCCTCTACGTCCGGCTTTAACCGCTGGCCCGGTCACGTAAAGTCGCATCATGGTCAAGGAACGCGGCAGGAAGGTGATCGCGTCGAACCGCAAGGCTCGACACGACTACACCATCCTCGACGTCTTCGAAGCGGGTGTCGTGCTCGTGGGCACCGAGGTGAAGAGTCTCCGCCTGGGCCGGGCGTCCCTTGTGGACGCCTTCGCCCAGGTCGACGACGGCGAGATCTGGTTGCACGCGCTGCACATCCCCGAGTACGTGGCGGGGACGTGGACCAACCACGAGGTGCGCAGGCGGCGGAAGCTGCTGCTGCACAAGAGCGAGATCGAACGGCTGATCGGCAAGACCAAGGAGAGCGGTCTGAGCCTGATCCCGCTGTCGATGTACTTCAGCGACGGGTACGTGAAGCTGGAGCTGGCGCTGGCGAAGGGCAAGAAGTCCTACGACAAGCGCCAGGACATCGCCAAGCGGGACGCCGACCGCGACATCCAGAAGGCGTACGGCCGTGCGCTGAAGGGCCGCGGGGGCCGGTACTGAACGGACCCGAGAACGACGCGGAGGTCCCGGGCTGGGTCACCGGCCTGGGACTTCCCGGTCTCGTGGACCTGCACGTGCACTTCATGCCCGAACGCGTGCTCGCGAAGGTGTGGGCGTTCTTCGACCGCGCGGGCGAGCACTACGGCGTGCCGTGGCCGATCCACTACCGGCTCGGCGAGCCGGAGCGCCTCGACCGGCTGCGGGCGCTGGGCGTGGTCGGGTTCGCCCCGCTGGTGTACCCGCACAAGCCGGACATGGCGGAATGGCTCACCGAGTGGGCGCTCGACTTCGGGCAGCGCACGCCGGGTGCCGTGCCGACCGCGACGCTGTACCCCGAACCCGGTGTGGAGACCTACCTCGGCAAGGCGCTCGACGCCGGTGCCCGGTGCGTGAAGGCGCACGTCCAGGTCGGCGCCTACGAGCCGGCCGACCCGCTGCTGGACGGCGCGTGGGGGCTGCTGGCCGAGGCCGGTGTGCCCGCCGTGGTGCACTGCGGGCACGGCCCCGTGCCCGGCGCGCACACGGGGCTCGACCGGTACGAGGCGGTGCTCCGCAGGCACCCGCGGCTCACGGCGGTGATCGCGCACGCGGGGATGCCCGACTACGGCGACGCGCTCGACCTGGTCGCCCGCTACCCGCGCGTGCACCTGGACACCACGATGGTCGGGGTGCCGTTCAGCGAGCGGAACCAGCCGCTCCCGGCGGACTGGGCGGCGCGGATCGCCGACGTACCGGACCGGATCGTGCTCGGCACGGACTTCCCCAACATCCCGTACGCCTACTCCGAGCAGCTGCGCGCCATCGCGGGCTGGGCGGGGTCGGACGACCGGCTCGGTACCCCGTTCCTGCGCGCCGTGCTGCACGACAACCCGGCGCGGCTCCTGGGCTACCCGATGTCGAGGTAGGCGAGCACCGCGCGGACCCTTCGGTGCTCCGAAGTGCTGGGCTCCAGCCCGAGCTTCGCGAAGATGTTGCCGACGTGCTTCTCGACCGCGCCGTCGGACACCACGAGCGAGGCGGCGATGGCCGCGTTCGACAGGCCCTCCGCCATCAGGCCGAGCACCTCGCGCTCGCGGGCGGTCAGCGAGTCGACCGGGTTGCGCTTGCTGCGCGCCATCAGCTGGGTGATGACCTCGTGGTCGATGCTCGTGCCGCCGTCGGCGACCCGGCGGACCGCCGAGACGAACTCGGCGACGTCGGCCACCCGCTCCTTGAGCAGGTAGCCGACGCCGCTCGCGCCACCGGCCAGCAGTTCGACCGCGTAGCGCTCCTCCACGTACTGCGACAGCACCAGGACCGGCAGGTTCGGGATGCGCTTGCGGGCCTCGATGGCCGCGCGCAGACCCTCGTCGGTGAACGTCGGGGGCATCCGCACGTCCACCAGCGCCAGGTCCGGCCGGTGCTCCTCGATGGCCGCGAGCAGCGCCACCCCGTCGTCGACGGCGGCGACCGTCTCGATGCCCTCGTCGGCCAGCAGGCGCTGGACCCCCACCCGCAGGAGGACCGAGTCCTCCGCGATCACCACGCGCACGGCAGCTCCGTCCGGATCACTGTCGGCCCACCGACGGGGCTGACCACCACGACCACACCGTCAATGGTCGCAGCCCGGTCCGCGAGGCCCGCGAGGCCTCCACCCTTGCGCACCTCGGCGCCGCCCTTGCCGTCGTCGGTGACCTCCACGACCACCGAGTGGTCGGTGCGGAACACCTTCACCCCGGCGCGGGTCGCCCCCGCGTGCTTGGCGATGTTCGTCAGCGTCTCGGCCACGGTGAAGTAGGCGGCGCTCTCCACGGCCGTCGGCGGCCGCGGCTCCACGTCCACGCTCAGGTCGACCGGGATCGGGCACTTCGAGATCAGCGACGACAGCGCCGGGTCGAGCCCGCGGTCGCCCAGCACCGACGGGTAGATGCCGCGGGCCAGGTCGCGCAGCTCGGAGATGGCCAGCTTCGCGTCGACGTGCGCCTCGGCGATCAGCTCGCGGGCGGCGTCCGGGTCGGAGTCCATCTTCGTCTTCGCGCGGCCCAGCGTCATCGCCACCGAGACCAGCCGCTGCTGCGCGCCGTCGTGCAGGTCCCGTTCGATCCGCCGCCGCTCAGCCTCGGCCGAGTCCACGCCGCGCGCCCGGCTCGCCTGGAGCCGCTTCGTCTCGGCGGACAGCAGGGCCGTGCGGGACGGGCCGAGGACGGTGCGGGCCAGCGACGCGTGCATCCTGCCGAGACCGCGGACCATCGGCACCGTGAGCAGGCCGAGCAGCAGGCCGACCACCGTCACCGGGACGGCGTGGGCGAACGAGTCGATGGCCCACTCGTTCCCACCGGGCAGCTCGATGACCAGGTAGCCGTTCGCCCACTGGTAGACCAGCGGGTACGCGATCAGGGTCAGCGCCACCGGCCAGAACGTGACCACCAGGACGAACTCGACGATGCTCAGCGGGAACATCAGCATCCAGTAGCCGAGGTCGCGCCACCCGGCCGGATCGGTGATCACGGCCTTCGTCCTGGCCAGCAGCCCGCCCTCCGGCAGCGGCCGGTAGGGCGACGCCACGTAGCTGTCCAGCATCGTGTGCACCCACCTGCGCTCCAACGTGGACGCGCCGCGGGCCACCAGCAGCGTCGCGGCCAGCAGCGGGACCCCCACCCAGATGACCGCCAACCCGACGCTGGTCGCGAACATCGACACGAGCACCACGAACCACAGGGTGCTGATGAAGAAGTTGACCAGCAGGAAAGCGCTGGCCTTGGCGATCTTCGGAAGTGGTCGCGTCGTCATGTCCCCGCCTAGTCCGCTCGGTGTGCCAGACCAGCATCACCGGATCGTGGCCGGACGACCATCAGGTCAGCCAGCGTGCCTGGGGTGGGGCCAGCCCTACCAAAGCCTATTGGGATGAACCGGTGCGGCGGGGGCGTTATGCTGTACGAGGCAAGACCCAGCAACACCTGACGGGGGTGAACGGTTTCGACTTTGTTCGTTGATTCAGGGGAAGCGTGCCGGTGCAGGCGAGAGACCACCGCAAGCGTCATCGCAAACCTATAAGCGCCAAGTCTAACGACCAGCGCGCGTTCGCCCTCGCCGCCTGAGGCTAGGGAAGACGCTGTCGGCCCGGAAGCGCCTCCGTTCCGGATCCCGGCATCAGCAAGGAGGCTCACCTCCGGTTCCGGGCACGGGAACCGGTTGGGAATCCCACAGTGTCTGGGCCTGTCAGACCGAACTTGTCGACGTGATCGGTCGGGCCGAGTAGAGACGTAGTCGACTGCGCACGGAGAAGCCCTGATGAGCCGGCAGAGGACCCGGGTTCGATTCCCGGCACCTCCACCAGATGGCCGGAGCCCCGCCCACGGAAGTCGTGGGCGGGGCTCTTCCTCATCCGGGGCCTAGTGCGGGGCGACCTCGACCGCGGCTTCCGGGATGGTGTCGGTGTCCTTGGTGATGCCCTTGTCGCCCCTGGTCAGGACGGTGAACGCCAGGGTGGCGGCGACGGTGAGGCCGAACATGACGGTCGCCATCGGGATGACGCTGGAGGTGCCCGCGGCGCCGACGACCGGCGCGACCAGGCCGCCCGCGAGGAACTGGAGCACGCCGAGCAGGGCCGAGGCGCTGCCCGCCGACTCCGGGTGGCGGTTCATGGCCAGCGTGGCGGCGTTGGGGAGCAGGACGCCGACGCTGGTGGTGAGCAGGAACAGCGGCGGCAGGAACGCGAGCAGGTTGCCGCCCAGCAGGCCCGCCGTGAGCAGGCCGAGGCCGCCCGCGGTGGCCATGACCAGGCCCGCGGTCAGCAGGACCCTGGGGGTGATGCGACCGGTCAGCCAGGTGTTGAGGGAACCCGCGAGCAGGATGCCGAACGAGTTGAGGCCGAACACCAGGCTGAACTGCTGGGGCGTGAGGCCGAAGACGTTCTGCAGCACGAACGAGGCGCCGGAGACGTAGGCGAACAGGGAGCCCAGGGCGAAGGACGCCGCGAGGGCGTAGCCGACGAAGAAGCGGTCGGAGAGCAGGCCGCCGAAGGTGCGGAGGGTGCCCTTCAGGTTGGCGGGAGCCCGTTTCTCCTCGGGGTGGGTCTCGGGCAGGGCCATGGCGAGGACGACCAGCAGGACGGTGCCGATCAGGGCCAGCACCAGGAACGTGCCGCGCCAGGACGTGAGCCGCAGGACCTGGCCGCCCAGCACCGGCGCGATGACCGGGCCCAGGCCGTTGACCAGCATGAGCATGCTCATGAACTTGGCCATCGCCATGCCGGAGAACATGTCCCGCGCCACCGCCGTGGCGACGACGAAGCCCGCGGCCACGCCGAACGCCTGGGCGAGGCGGATGCCGGCCAGTGCGAGGGCGGTGGGGGCGATGGCGGCCATCAGGGAGAACAGCACGTAGGCGCTCAGGCCGATGAGCAGCGGCTTGCGCCTGCCCACCGCGTCGGAGATCGGGCCCACCACCAGCTGGCCGAGGGCCAGTCCGATGATGAACGTGGTGAGCGACAGCTGGATCTGCGGCGCTGTCGTGCCGAGCTCCCGCGCCATCGAGGGGAATGCGGGGAGGTACATGTCGACCGAGAGCGGGCCCAGGGTGCAGAGGGCGCCCAGCAAGCCGACGAGCTTCAGCCTGCTCGGTCCGAGGGTGGCCGTGGTCATGGTGGAGTGGCTCTCCTGTTCGTGAACCGGGGGTTTCGCGTCGGGAGAGACCCGTGCGGTGCCGCTGGTGGGATCAACGCCACCGCACGGGGTGTTTAGTCCTCCAGCAGCAGGGCTCGTGCGGCCCGCAGCTCACGCGGCATGTTCCAGCCGAGGACGCCGACGAGCGCGCCCTCGTGGTGGTAGTGCGCGACGAGCTTGCGGTCCGCCGGGTCGCCCTGCGCCACGGTCATCTTCGCGTCGGGCGGGAACATCCCGTACGCCTGGATGCGCGCGTCGAACTGGTCGGTCCAGAAGTACGGGACCGGGGTGAACGGCTTCGGCTCGCCGAGGATGTTCTTGGCCACGGCCATCGCCTGCTCGGTGGCGTTCATCCGGTGCTCGACCCGCATCCGGACGCCGAACCTGCGGTGGTGCCAGCGGGCGACGTCGCCCGCCGCGTACACGCCGGGCACGGCCTCGCACATGTCGTCGCACAGCACGCCGTCGTCCAGCGGGATGCCGCTGCCCACCAGCCAGTCGGTGGCCGGGACGGACCCGATGGCCACCAGCACGACGTCCGCGGCCAGCACCGAGCCGTCGGCCAGCTCCACGCCGGTGACCGCGCCCTCGCCCAGCAGCCGGGCCACGCCGACCCCGGTGCGGACGTCGACGCCGTTGTCGCGGTGCAGGTCGCCGATCCAGCCGCCCAGCTCGTCGCCGAACTGGCGGGACATCGGGACCGGCGCCATGTCCACCAGCGCCACGTCCTTGCCGAGCGTGCGCGCGGCCGCGGCGGCCTCGGAGCCCAGGAAGCCCGCGCCCACGACGACCACCGACGTCGCCCGCGCCAGACCGGCCTGCAACGCGAGCGCGTCGTCGAGCGTGCGCATGACGTGCACGCCCGCCAGCTCGTGCCCGGCGCGCAGCTCGGCCGGGCGGACACCGGTCGCGATGACCAGTCGGTCGTAGGGCACCCGGTCGCCGGTGGACAGCGCCACCGTGCGCGCGCCCGTGTCGACGCCGGTGGCGGCCACGCCGAGGCGCAGCCCGATCTCCAGCCGCTGGTAGGTGGCGTCGTCGCGGAACGACGTCCGCTCCGGCTCCCACGTGCCCAGCAGCACCTGCTTGGACAGCGGCGGCCGGTCGTAGGGCAGGTGCAGCTCGTCGCCGATCAGCGTCACGAGACCGTCGAAGCCCTCGCGGCGCAGCGTCTCCGCGGTGGTGAGCCCCGCCGCCGAGGCCCCCACCACGACGACCCGGTTGATGTCCGACATCACTCGGCCAGGTGGATCACGAGGGCGGGGCAGAGCAGGGCGGCCTCGCGCGTCGCCTCGTGGAGGTGTTCGCCGGGCTCCTTGTCGAGCAGCACCACGATCCCGTCCTCGTCGCGCTGGTCGAAGACGTCCGGTGCGGCGAGGACGCATTGGCCCGCGCCCACGCAGCCGTCCTCGTCGATGCTCACGCGCATGGGGGTGTTCTCCTTGTGGGTGTTGGGTGGGTCAGGTCCGCGCGTCCCAGGCGACGGGGAGCGAGCGCACCCCGTACACGAGGGTGTTGTCCTTGAACTTGAGGTCCTCGAACGGCACCGCGAGGCGCAGCGTCGGGATGCGGGTGAACAGCGTGCTGAACACCTGCTGCAGCTCGACGCGGGCCAGCTGCTGGCCGAGGCACTGGTGGGCGCCGTAGCCGAACGCCAGGTGCGCGGACGCCTTGCGCTTGAGGTCGAGCGAGTCGGCGTCGGGGAACACCGACGTGTCCCGGTTGCCCGACGCCAGCGACGTGACCAGCCACTCGCCCGCGCGCAGGGTCTCGTCGCCGAGCGGGATGTCCTCGGTGATCGCGCGGAACAGGCCGAACTGCACGACCGACAGGTAGCGCAGCATCTCCTCGACCGCCGACGGCACCAGGTCCGGGTTCGCGCGCAGCTCTTCGAGCTGGTCGGGGTTGCGCAGCAGCGCCACGGTGCTCAGCGCGATCATGTTCGCCGTCGTCTCATGCCCGGCGACCAGCAGCGACAGCGCGAGGACGACCAGCTCCTGCACGCTCAGCGGCTGCCCGGACTCGTTGGCGCGGGTGATGAGCCGCGAGATCAGGTCGTCGGTCGGCGCCTGCATCTTCGACACGACCAGCTGCGCCACGAACTGTTGGATCTCGCCGTTCGCCTGCGCCGAGACCTCCGGCGCCACGTCGACCGAGGTCAGGATCGCGCTCTGCCGCTGGAACTGGTCGCGGTCCTCGTAGGCGACGCCGAGCAGCTCGCAGATCACCAGCGAGGGGATGGGCAGCGCGAAGTCGCGGACCAGGTCGGCCGGTTCGTCGCTCGCCAGCATCGCGTCGATGTGGTCGTCGATCAGCTGCTGGATGTAGGGCCGCAGCGCCTGGATGCGCTTGACGGTGAACTCCGAGGTCAGCAGGCGGCGCAGCCGCGAGTGCGCCTCGCCGTCGCTCTGGATGATCGACCCCGGCGTGCCCGCCTGGGTCAGGTCGACCTCGCTGTTGGCGTGCCCCATCACCGGCACGGCCGAGCTCAGGCCGGGGCTCGACAGCACCGTCCGCACGTCGTCGTACCGCGTCACCAACCACGCGTCGATGCCCGCGGGGCACTCGACCCGCGCGATCGGGTCCTTCTCGCGGAGCTCGGTGTACCCGACGGCCGGGTCGAAGGGACACCCCTCCGCCCGCGTCGTCGGGAACGATCCGCTCGTGGGCTTGCTCGGAGCCTCGGTCATGGGTACCCCTCGTGGTGGGAAAAAATGTGGCAGTCACTGCCACGACCTCTACACTGCCAGTGATGGCGACATCACGGCAAGTGGCCCACGTCATCACCGGAAAGCGCCAGGTAGCGGTGCTAGCCTCGCTGCCCGCGCCCGTTCCCGAGGAGGTGACGATGGGGCTCCGCGAGCTCAAGATGGCCAGGACCAGACGTCTGATCTCCGACAAGGCGTTCGAGCTGTTCGCCTGCAACGGCTACCACCGCACCACCATCGAGCAGATCGCCGCCGCCGCCGAGGTCGGCCCCCGCACCCTCTACCGCTACTTCCCCACCAAGGAGACGCTGGTCATCGAGTTCGTCCAAACCAGCCTCTTCGACGCCCTCTCAGACCTCCACGCCACCCCCGCCCCACTCCCCGTCGCCCTCAACACCGTCATCGCCAACGTCCTCCGCGTCATGTCCACCGACCCCGCCCGCGTCATGGCCGTCTACGAGCTAGCCGGCACCAACGCCTCGGTCCGCGCCCAACTCGCCGACGTCCTCTGGCAATGGCGCGACAACCTCGCCCACGAGGTCGAACAACTCCTCGACCCCCCACCCTGCCGCATGACCGCCGCCCTCACCGCCGCCTTCGCCATCAACATCATCGAAACAGTCGTCCTCGCCTGGGTCGAAAGCCGCGGCCAAGCCGACATGCACACCCTCGCCAACCACGCCATGACCCTCCTCCGCAACGGCAACATCCCCGTCCCAACCGAAGGCCAATAGCCACCCACCGCCGCCCATCGATGCGAAGCGAGCACCCACCCCACCCCGTTGGGCGCAGCCCGCCAGCGCGCATCCGGCGCGGAGCGCCTGGGGCCTTGTCGGCGCCAGCCGATGCCTTGTCCGACGCGTAGCGAGGATGCTTGAGTCAGGCGGAGCCTGATGCTGGCGAAGCCAGACTTCCCCTCTGCCCCCGATCCACAGCGCCCTCCTGCCCGATCTTCGTTGTCAAGACAGCTTCATCGTCTTGACAACGAAGATCGGGCATTGAGACAATCGCGCGCCGGGGGCTGGGCTTCCCCAGGAGTGAGAGGGCCGGAGCCGGACTTCGCTCCACCCCTCACCCCCCACTCAACACAACCCCATCCCTCTTCGCCCGCACAGCCACCACCTCCGGCGCCGACCTCTTCTCCAACACCCCGATCGCCGCCCCCCAAGCGTCCAACGCCCCCCTAACATCCCCCAGAGCAAGGCAGACATCCCCCAACCGGTCCCACGAGATCGCCGCCGTGTGCTGGTCCCCCAGCTCCCGGCACAGCCCGATGGCCCGAACCAGGTGCTCCACGGCAACCTCGTACCTCCCCAACCGGAAGTTGATGTACCCCAGGCTGTCTTCGGTGTCCGCCAGCCCCGCCAGGTGCCCCAGCTCCGTGAACAGCTCCAGCGCCGCCTCGCAGTACCCCAGCCCTTCCTCGTGCTGCTCCGCCAACGCCAGCTCCCACCCCAGCTGGTCCAGCGCCCGCGCTTCCCCTGGCCTGTTCCCCACCTGCCGGAACAGGTCGAGCGACTCCGCCGCGTGGTCCACCGCGTCCGAGTACCGCTCCTGGAGTTCCCGCACCCAGCTGAACACGATGTGGGTGCGGGCTTTCCCGATCGCGCTGCCCAGTTCCTCGTACAGCGCGAGGGCCCGTTCCAGGTGCACCGCCGCCACGTCCGGCATCCCCAGTCGGATCGCCGCGCGGCTGGCCAACCGGCGCGCCCTGGCTTCGGCCGCCTTCTCCCCGGACTCCTCGGCCGCCGACGCCGCCGCGGTCTGGGTGCTGAGCCAGTCCCGCCAGTGCCCTTTGCGCTCCAGGTACGTCGTCATGCTCCAGGCCAGCTGCCACAGGTGGGAGTGCAGGCCGTACCGGCCTGCCACCTCGACCGCCGCCAACAGCGTGGCGTGCTCCGTCGTGAACCACCGGAACGCCTGCTGCTCGTCGTCGACCGCGACGACCTGGATCCCGTCGGGCGGCTCGGGAACCGCGATGGGCGCGCGTTGCGGCGCGATGAGCCGGTCCGCGGCCAGGGCCGTGTGCAGGTAGTGGTCGAGCATCCGGCCTGCCGCGATCCTGTTGTCGGGTCCGGTCTCCACCGCGGTGGCGAGCTCGGCGGCGTAGCTGCGCAGCAGGTCGTGGAAGGAGTACCGGCGATCGGACTCCTCCAGCAGGTGCGCCTTGGTCAGCTCCGCCAGCAGCTGCTTCGCGCGCTTCACCGGTACGCCGGTCAACGCCGCGGCCGCTCCCGACCCGAACGTCGGGCCCGCGTGCGGGCCGAGCAGCCGGAACATGGCGGTCGCCTGCGGGCTCAAGGCGTTGCAGGACCAGGAGAACACGGCCCGGATGCCGGTGCGGTTGTCGCCGAGCTCCAGCGCGTCGAGCCGGTGCTCCTCGTCGCGGACCTCCTCCGCGAGCGCTTCCAGCGGCAGGTCGGGGTCCAGCGTGGCGCGGGCCGCGACGAGCACCAGCGCCAGCGGCAGCCGGACGCAGGTGTCGATCAGCTCCCGCACCGCCACACCGCTGTTCACCACCCGTTCCTCCCCGATCCGCGAGGCGATCAGCCGGATCGCGTCCCCGTCGCTCATCGGCCGCAACGCGATCGTCCGCGCCCCCTGCATGACGATCAGGTCGTGCATCCGGTCCCGGCTGGTCACCAGCACCCGGCTGCTCGCCGATCCCGGCAGCAGCAGGCCGACCTGGTCGGCGTCGCGGGCGTTGTCCAGCACCACGAGCACCCGGCGTTCGGCCAGCAGGCTGCGGTAGAGCGCGGCCTGGGCGTCCAGCGCCACCGGGATGTTGTCGGCCTGGACGCCGAACGCGTCGAGGAAACCGCGGATGGCCTCGCCCGGTACCACCGGTGGTCCGGTCGGGTCGAAGCCCCTGAGGTTGACGTAGAGCTGGCCGTCGGGGAACCGGTGCGCGGCCCGGTGCGCCCAGTGCACCGCCAGCGTGGTCTTGCCCGCGCCCGCCGTCGCGCTGATCACCTGGACGGGGGCGGCCTCGTCGTCCAGCGCGGCGTCGAGCAGCTCCAGCTCGGCCTTGCGGCCGACGAACGGCGCGACGGTGGCGGGGAGCTGGTGCGGCAGCACGTGGACCGGGCGCGGGAGGTTGACGTTCACGTCGCCGCTGACCACACCGGCCTGCACCACGTGGCCGGTGTGGCCGCTGACGACGTTGCGGGTGGGGTCGGCCTCGCCGGTCATCCGGGCCGACCGCCGTCACCGCGTTGTTCGGGGACCGTCACGGGATATTCGCCCTACCATTTCCTCGAGGTGGCCCTCCACCGCCGCGTGCGCGTAGTAACCGCGGAAGAGATCGGTCAGCAGGCGTTCGACCTGGTCGGCGTCGAGCTCGGGGTTGTCCCTGACCCCGCGCCACAGCACGATCATCGGCACTCGCGCGCCCGGCACGGCGAGATCGGGCATGGAGTAGTCGGTCAGCAGGCTCGCGGGACGGGCGCCCCACCGCTCGTAGAACCCGATCCGCCTGGTGAGCATCGGGTCGTTCCCAGGGGTCCGGGCGGGGTCCTCCACCTCGAGCGCGACCCCCTGGACCGAGGGCTCGGAGTCGAGGTCGTCGACGATCGCCGCGAGCAGCGCGGCACCCGCCCCGCTGCCGCGGACCTCCGGTGCCACGGCCAGGTACTCGAGGTAGGCGACCCGCGCGGTGGGCAGGTGCAGGGCGGTGGCGAACCCGACCAGCCCTTCGTCGGGCAGGTGCGCGGTCCACAGCCAGGTGCTGTCGCGGCGGGAGACCGTGTCGTGCTCGCTCCGCTCGTTCGGCGGGAACGCCTCCTCCCAGATCTCCCTGATCCGCTGGTGGTCCGGCGGTGCGACGGCGGACCACTCCTGCCGCCGCACCGACGCCCGTGCCGGGCGTCCCGCATCTGCCGTCATGGTTGTCCTTGGCCCCTCATCGCCGAAACGTGACCCCGACCGAAGCTCGGAACTGCCCGCGGACGCGTGGATCGCGCCCTGCGAACGCATGGATCATCGGTTCCGCCGCGCGCCCGCGTTTCACCCGTTCTCCGGAACCACTCGAAAGGGGGCGCACGGCGTTCCCGTGCCGCGGACCGCGGCCGCCGATCATGCTGTGCAGACAGTCGTCACGAAGCCGGGCGCGCGCAACGCACTTGTGCGGTCACCGCCGGGCGGGCGGGGCGGTCATCGGGTCCTCCGGCCAGCGGTGCTTGGGGTACCGGCCGCGCAGCTCGGAGCGCACCCGCGGGTAGCCGGTCCGCCAGAACGACTCCAGGTCACCGGTCACGGCGGTGGCCCGGCCCGCGGGGGAGAGCAGGTGCAGCACCACGGGCACGCGCCCGTCGGCGATGTGCGGCGTCCCGGTCCACCCGAACACCTCCTGCACCTTCACCAGCAGCGCCGGGTTCGCCCCGCTGTAGTCGATCCGGATCCGCGACCCCGACGGCACCTCCAGCCGGTCCGGCGCCAGCTCGTCCAACCGCCCGGCCGCGGGCCAGGGCAGCTGCTGCCGCAACACCTTCTCCGCGTCGATCTTCGCGAGGTCGGCCCGTCGGCGGGCGCCGCCGAGCCACCCGTCGACCCCGGTGAGCAGCACCTCGTCGGTCACGTCCGGCCACGGGTCGCCCAGCACGCGGTGCAGGAACTCCAACCGCTCGCGCAACCGGGTGGCGTCGGCGTGCCACCGCAGCAGCCCCAGCCCCTCGGAGCGCAGCCCGGCGACGAGCGCGTCGCGCACCGCGGCGGCCGGGGGATCGCGCAACGGCTTGCTGGACAAGACGATCGCGCCGAGCCGCCGGACCCGGTCGGCCACCACGTCGCGGTCCCAGCGCACCTCGTCCACAGTGGACACCAGTGCCGGAGCCGCTTGCACGGCAAGGGCTTCGTCCACCCGTGCGGCCAACCGGACCCGGCCGTGGCTGCGTCCCGGCTCGCGGTCGGCGACGGCGACCGCCAACCACTCGGCGTCGCCGAGACCGCTACCGGGCGGGAGTTCCACCGCCGTCCCGCCCGCCATCAGGTACACCCCGGCACCGCCGGACCGCCGCCGCGCCAACCGTTCCGGGTGCGCCAGCGCCACCACCAGCGCCGGGTCGTCGTGCCCACGTCCGGTCACCAGCTCGGCCAGCCGTTTCGCCTCGCGCGACCACCGCCGCGACCGGTCGGTGTGCCCGGACCGCAGGTCCCGCAACGCGGTCGACAGCTCCGCGCTGTCGGTCAGCGCGTCGTCGTCCAGCAGCGCCACCACCTCGGCTGCCGTGCGCGCGCCCACCTCGACCGCCCCGTCCAGCAACGCGCGCGCCAGCCGGGGGTGCAGCCCGAGGTCGGACATCCGCCTGCCGCGGTCGGTCGCGCGGCCGTCGGAGTCCAGCGCCCCCAACGCGCGCAGCACCGTCCGCCCGACCTCCAGCGCACCGGCGGGCGGCGCGTCCCACCAGTTCAGCGCGCTGCCGTCGGGTGTGCCCCAGCAGGCCAGCTCCAACGCCAGCCTGGTCAGGTCCGCGGTCTTGATCTCCGGCTCCGGGTAGCGCGGCAACGTGCTGTGCTCGTGCTCCGGCCAGCACCGGTACACCCGGCCGGGCGCCTCGCGTCCGGCGCGACCGGCCCGCTGGTCGGCCACCGCCATCGACACCCGCACGGTCGCCAGCCCCGACAGCCCGCGCCGGTGGTCCACCCGCGGCACGCGCGCGAGCCCCGAGTCCACCACCGCGCGCACACCGGGCACGGTGAGGCTCGACTCCGCGATCGCCGTCGACAGCACGACCCGCCGCCGCGCGCCCGGCCGCAGCGCCGCGTCCTGCGTGCCCGCGGACAGCCGCCCGTGCAACGTCAGCACGTCCACGTCCGGCATCGTCAGCAACGCCGCCGTGCGTCGGATCTCCGCCGCACCGGGCAGGAACACGAGCACGTCACCGTCCCCTTCGGACAGTGCCCGCCGGGTCGCGCGGGCCACGCAGCCCTCGATCCGCTCCTGGCGCGCCGGTGCGACGTGCTCCGTCGTCGTCGGGAACGTCCTGGCCTCGGCGCGCAGCACCGGCGCGTCGCCGAGCAGCCCGGCCAACCGGTCCGCGGCGACGGTCGCGGACGTGGCCAGCAGCCGCAGGTCCGGCCGCAGCCCGGCGCGCGCGTCCAGCAGCAGCGCGAGCAGCAGGTCCGCGTCCAGGTGCCGCTCGTGGCACTCGTCGAGCAGCACCGTCCCCACGCCCGCCAGCTCCGGGTCGGACTGGAGCCTGCGCACCAGCAGCCCCGACGTCACGACCTCGATCCGGGTGGCCTTCGACACCTTCCGGTCACCGCGCACCGAGTACCCGACGGTCCGCCCGACCGGTTCCCCCAGCAGCGACGCCATCCGCGCGGCGGCCGCGCGGGCCGCGATCCGCCGCGGCTCGGCCACGACCACCCGGCCCGCGTGCGCCTCGGCCAGCGCCAACGGCACCAGCGTCGTCTTGCCGGTACCCGGTGGCGCCACCAGCACCGCGCAGCCCCGCTCGGCGAGCGCGCCGACCACGTCGTCGAGCACGGCACGGACTGGGAGGTTCGGCAGTTCCACGGTGAGCCAGTGTGCCAACCTGGCCGGAGGGGGGACGCGGCGTGCTCGACGGCGTGGCGCGGCGTGACCTGGAAGGGCCGCGACGTGTCACGCTGACCGGGTGGTTGACCCGCTGCACGACCCCGACGACCCCGACCTGCTCGACCCGTACCGAGCCCGTGAGCTGGCCGGACTCGTCGAGGCGGCACGGGTCGCCTCGGGCGCGGTCCGGTACGGCAAGATCGGGAAGGTCGGCTGCGCGACGGTCGTCGTCAACCGCGACAACCCGTTCCCGTCCGGCAACTTCGCCTGCGCGCTGGACGGGTCGTCGGCGGAGGTCGCGGGCACGCTGATGCGGCTGGAGCGGACGTTCGCCGACATCGGGCGCGCCGAGGCCGTGGTGTACGCCTCGCCGACGACCGTGGCCGAGATCGAGGGCATCGCGGACGACGCGGGCTGGTACGCCGTCGAGGAGTCGATGGCCGTCGTGCACCGCGGTCGGCCGGAACTCCCGGCACGGGTGCGACCCGCGCGGGACGTGGACCTGGAGCAGGTCGCGGTGCTCGTCGCGGACGAGCTCGGGCTGCGGCTCAGCGGCCAGCGGCGGTTGGTGCGCCACCTCGGGCAGCGCTGGGACGACCCGCGCTGCGTGCAGCTGGTGGTCGACGACGGCGAGCGGGTCGTCGGGTTCGCGGGCGGGTTCACCGAACGCGGCGTCGGGCTGGTGGAGCAGGTCGTGGTGCTGCCCGCGCGACGGCGGCGGGGGATCGGCGTCGACCTGGTGTCGGGTGTGGTGGCCGCGTTGCGCGACGCCGGGGCGCTGCTGGTCGCTGCGCACGTGGACGAGGGCGGTGCGGGTGAGCGGTTCGCGGAGGCCTGCGGCTTCGGGTCCGGCTACCCCGTGACGGCCTACGTCCGCAGGGTCGACGAACTGCTGGATTGAGATCGGTGGCCAACCGGTTATATCTTTAGCACAGCTAAACGATGCTGGGAGGCCGTGAGTGCAGGGGACCGACGTGGTCAAGACCGCAGGATCCCGACTCCCGAGCGAGGTGTGGGTCCTCGTCGTGGCGAGCTTCATCATCGCCATCGGGTTCGGCATCGTCGCCCCGGTGCTGCCGATGTACGCGGCCAGCTTCGACGTCGGCACCACCGCCGTGTCCGCCGTCGTGAGCGCGTTCGCGCTGGTCAGGCTGCTGTTCGCGCCGGTGAGTGGACGGTTGGTCGCCCGGTTCGGCGAGACGGGGACCTACGTCGCGGGCATCCTGATCGTCGCGGTCGCCACCGGCGCGTGCGGGTTCGCGACCCACTTCTGGATGCTGCTGGTGTTCCGCTCGGTCGCGGGCGTGGGCTCCACCATGTTCACCGTCGCCGCGGTCGGCCTGCTGATCCGGCTGACGCCCGCCCCGCTGCGCGGCCGCGCGTCCGGGCTGTGGGCGACCGGGTTCCTGCTCGGCAACATCGCGGGCCCCATCGTCGGAGCCGGGCTCGTCGGGTTCTCCATCCGCACGCCGTTCGTCGCCTACGCCGTGGCGCTGATCATCGCGGCCGCGTTCGTGTGGCTGTTCCTGCGCCGGTCCACGCTCGCGTCGCTGGACCAGAACAAGGCGCAGCGGACGATGCCCGTGCGCGAGGCGATCCGGTCCGGCGCCTACCGCGCCTCGCTGGCCTCCGGGTTCGCCAACGGCTGGGCGGTGTTCGGGCTGCGCATCTCGCTGGTGCCGCTGTTCGTCGTCGAGGCGCTGCACGGCAGCCCGGCCGTCGCGGGCATCTCGCTGTCGGTGTTCGCGGTAGGCAACGCGTCCGTGCTGATGCTGTCCGGCAAGCTCTCCGACAGCATCGGCCGCAAGCCGATGGCCGTCGCCGGGCTCGCCGTGTCGGCCGTCGGCACGTTCGGCATGGGCTTCACCGGCACCGTGCCGCTGTTCATGGTCGCCTCGCTCGTCGCGGGCGTCGGCGCGGGCCTGCTCAACCCGCCGCAGAACGCCGTCGTCGCCGACGTGATCGGCTCGAAGGCCAAGGGCGGGCCCGTGCTCGCCGCGTTCCAGATGGTCACCGACCTCGGCGCCATCGTCGGCCCGCTGCTCGCGGGCGTGCTGGCCGACAGGCTCTCCTACCAGGCCGCGTTCACCGTGACCGGCGCCATCATGGTCGTCGCCATCGCCTTCTGGCTCGTCGCCGAGGAGACCAGGCCCGTTGACGAGCGCGTCGCCGAGGTCGTCGCGGGCGAGTGCGGCGCCCTCGACGAAGGCCCCGAACTGCCCACCGGCGCCCGCGTCGGCGGCCGCCCCCGCCAGCCCGACGCGTGAACGCTCAGGTTCCGCTCAGCCTCCGCCGCTAGCCTCTCGGGCAGTAGGCGCACGGAAGGAACGCGAAGACGTGGGTGGGGCTGAGCGGAACGCTCGCAAGAGGAAGCAGCAGCAACAGGCGGCCAAGTCGGTGGCCGCCGCACGCGGGTCGACCGGCGGTGACCGCAAGAAGATCCTCACCGGCGTGGCCGTCGTCGCCGCACTGGCCGCCGCGCTGGTCGTCGGCATCGTGCTCAACAAACCGTCCACACCGGAGGCCCTCACCCCCGCCGCCGACCTCAAGGCCCTCTCGGTCCCCGTGCAGCGCCAGGCCGACGCCACCGTGCTGGTCGGCAAGGACACCGCCAAGGTCACCGTGGACGTGTACGAGGACTTCCTCTGCCCCATCTGCGGCACCTTCGAGGAGAAGTACGGCTCCCAGCTCCGCGACCACGTGGAAGCGGGCGACCTCCGCATCCGCTACCACGTGCTACCGCTCCTGGTCCGCCTCTCCGACCCCGAGGGCTACTCCCGCGACAGCGCCAACGCCGCCGTCTGCGCCGCCGACGCGGGCAAGTTCACCGAGTTCCACGACACCCTGTACGCCAAGCAGCCCGAGGAAGGCGGAGCCGGCTACACCAAGGCCCAACTGGCCCAGCTGGGCGCCGATCTGGGCATCACCGGCGACACCTTCAAGTCCTGTGTGGAGAACGGCACCTACAACCAGGCACTCGACGCCGACCTCGACAAGGCCGACGCCACCCCCCACCTCCAGGCGGAGCGCAGCGACGGCTCCAAGGGCTTCCGCGGCACCCCGGCCGTCGCCGTCGGCGACAAGCTCATCAGCCTCGACAACCAGAACTGGATCTCCGACCTCCTCAAGGCCTGAGATCACCCCCGACGGCCCGCCCCTGCCACTCACGGGGCGGGCCGTCGCACCTCCTCTATCAGGGCGAACGGCGATGGGGGACCCCCGATTTTTATCCGGTGGGGCTGATGTTGTACGGTATGACCACACAAGAACGGCGGGTGACCACCGGGAACGTGGAAGCACGGGGCTGTGGCGCAGCTGGTAGCGCATCACACTGGCAGTGTGAGGGTCAGGGGTTCGAGTCCCCTCAGCTCCACAACTTGACATAGAACGCAAATCACCCGCTGACCTGGGATTACCTGGTCAGCGGGTGATCTTGTCTGTGCGTCCACTGTGGACTGCGTCTCCGAAACTGGAGCAAATCTGGAGCACGGCCTGGAATGACCCGAAACAGGGTCAGCCATATTGCTCCAGCACCGTTCACCCTGTCGGGTTGTCTATCGTCGCGACTCTTCGCGCCCCGCTAACCGCGACCACGCCGGTTGGGTACCGGATCCCGTGTCGGCGTGGGCTGTACCGCGGTGTCAGGGCTACTGGGCCGCTCTGCGCCAGGTGCTGTCGCCGACGTCGGCGATCGCCTTGTCCCACCGATCTTGCAGGCGCTGAAGAAGTCGGACGGTGACTTCCGGTGCGACGTGGGAGTACGTGCGCTGGACGGGGTCCCTGAGGATGTGGCCGAGCCGAAGCGACTGGGCGATCTCGGGAATGCTGTCGGCGATCATCCACGTCTTGTGGCTATGCCGAAGCCCGTGAAAAGTCAGGCCGGGCTTGACCGGATGCAGTCGCAGGATCGGGTTGGCCCACTGGAGGTTCCCGTCGGCGGCGGGGCGCATGGCGCGGCGGCTGAAGTTGCTGCGGCGATGCAGGTGGTCTCCAGGACTGGTGAACACGTGCGCGTGGCGGTGAGTGCTCAGGTGCGCTCGCAAGAGCCGGACCGTGGGCGGGACGAGCGCGATGGTGCGGACCGATGCTTCCGTCTTCGGCGGGCCAAGCCACAACTTGCCGCCCGCCGACTCGTGCAGCGCACCATTCTGCGGGTCGACGATCATGACTCCGGTGTCGTCGTCAAACAGGTGCAGGTTGTGGCGTTGCAAGCCGGTCAACTCACCCCAGCGTGCACCGGTCCAGGCTGCGGTGACCACCAGCACGGCCGCGCCGGGGTCGTAGCAAGCAGCGATCTGATCAGCGACGCGCAGCACTTCGGCCGGATCCGCCCAGACCTTCTCGGGCACGCGGGCGGCATGGTTGCGACGTCCACGCCTCCGAGGCCGAATCGGATTGGCAGTGATCAGCTTCTCCTCGGCAGCATCGGTGAGGATCTGTGACAGCAGCTTCACGAACCCGGCGACGGTGGTCGGAGCGAGCTTCGTGGCCCGCAGCTGCTTGGCCCACGCCTGAACTTTGAGATTGGTGATGCCGGCCAACGCGGTGTCGCCCCAACGGGGCCGGATGTGGTTGCGCAGCATGCCCCGGTAGTTGTCCTCCGTGCGGATGTCGACGTCGAGCGCTTCGAGCCACTCGACCAGCCACTCATCGAGCGTGGTGCGGCCTCCAGTGGGATCGAGCCAGGTGCCGCGCCGCTGGTCCGACTCCAGATCGGCGGCATGGTCTTCGGCGGCCTTCTGGCTGTGGAAGCCAGGTATGGAGCCGATCGAGCCGTCGTCGCGGCGGAATCGTACGCGCCAGTGGTTGCTTCCAGACTGCTCCGCCCAGGCCATGTGGGAGCCCTTCTCGCTTTGTGGTGTGGGGGTCACGGGCGTGACAGATGCATGAACGCTCCATACGCGTAGAAGCGCAAGCATTGCAGTACAAGAACTTCTGTTAGTCCGAAGAGGACTTGGTGCGCCGGGGTGTAGTCCTCATGCGACCATCACGAGTTCGAGGCGCACGAGCGCCGGACTTTGCGATCGATCGTAGATCGGCATCGGAGAACCGAAGGTGCTTGCCCACGAAGGTACGTGGAATCTCCCGAAGGCCAGCCTTTCGCCGCAGCCACGACTCACGGACAGCCAGCAGCGTTGCCGCTTCAGCGGGGGTGTACAGCAGACGATGGTTACTCGGATCCGGCCGGGTCATGCTGTCCTCCAGGAGTGTGGTCTGGGTCGACACCCCTGAACTCCGAAATTTGACCCCTTTGGGGACACGCAACCGCCGATTTTCTCATCGCCTTTTCGATCACTTTGCGTGCCAGTGTGACCTCATGGCTGGGTCATACCGCTACGTAGCTGGGAACTCAAGTCCTGATCGGACACTTGGCGCAGCTGGTATGTATCCGGCAGCCGACACCGTCGCGATGAGCTTGGACTGCAGCACGGCTCGACAGGAACAGACTCACCCTGACGATGGCGAAAGATGAGGACCTGGCCGAACCGTTTCCATGTCGAGTAAAGCTTGATCTCGGAGCTCTTCTGCCCAGTTCCAGGCCGTGCTTGGGTTGCGTAGATAGAAGCGGTGGCGTGAATCTCCGTGTGGAACCGGTGTCAGCAGGCCGAGCGCCACCAGAGACCGAATCGGACCCTGCAGGTTGCTGATGGTGACGTCCAGATACTTGGCCAGAGCGCTCAGCGAGACGAACCCGTCTTCGGCATCGAGCACCGCGAGCATGACCTCCAGCCGGTAGCGCTGGCCGAACGCGGCCTGCGACCTGTCCCGCAGAAGAACTCGATCCGGTGACGCCATATGGTCATCTTACGAGATTTAAGTTACGACTACCTCGTAAGAAAAGTCGAACCGGTGTTCGAACTGGTGTTGAGGATGGGCAGGCAACGTCATGGGCAGTCGCTCGACGATCGAGTGGACCGAGGTCACCTGGAACCCCACAACAGGGTGTGATCGGATCTCGAGGGGCTGTGACAACTGCTACGCGCTGGCCCTGTCCAAGCGGCTCAAGGCGATGGGTGCGGAGAAGTACCAGAACGACGGTGATCCACGCACGTCAGGCCCCGGATTCGGGGTCACGCTGCACCCGGACACCCTTGACCAGCCCTACCGGTGGCGCACCCCGCGGGTGGTGTTCGTCAACTCCATGAGCGACCTGTTCCACGCCAAGGTCCCATTGGCCTTCGTGCGGCAGGTTTTCCAGGTCATGGCCGACACCCCTCAACACACCTACCAGGTGCTCACGAAGCGTTCGGCCCGGCTTCGTAAATTGGCCGACAAGCTCGACTGGCCCTCCAACGTATGGATGGGAGTGAGCGTGGAGGACAGCGACCAACTCGCTCGCGTCGACGACCTGCGCTCGGTACCGGCTGCGGTGCGCTTCCTGTCTTGCGAACCGCTGTTGGGGCCGTTGACCGGACTTGACCTCGACGGCATCGGCTGGGTGATCACCGGTGGGGAGTCCGGACCCAACGCCCGCCCGGTCGACCCTGCTTGGGTACGTCAGATCCGCGACGCGTGCCAAGAAGCTGATGTCGCGTTCTTCCACAAGCAGTGGGGAGGCCGCACTCCTAAGGCCGGCGGTCGCGAACTCGACGGGCAGACGTGGGACGAGATGCCCCAACCCGCCGCAACAGCCCTCTGACATCACCGCCGCCACAGGCTTGGCCGAAGCGGCCGACATCACGTCGGAACGATGGTCTGGTTCTCGATCTTGTTGCCTTTGCCCTTGAGGCGTGGACGCACGACACCGCGGCCAGCGAGTTGGTCCCACGCTTCTCGTAGATGCATCTCACGAGCCAGGCCCAGCGTGGCGCCGTACAGAGCCTCGGTATGGTCCTGGACACCGGCAGAGCCGCGTGTGAGGACAAACTCGGTGATGTTGGTGGCGATGACGTCGATCCAGGACTGGTTGAGCTTCGCCTCGGTGCGGGCGTTCTGCTCTGCCACCATCTCCGAAACTAGGGTTCCGCCGAACAGATCCTCCGGTTCCGCAGTGGCCGGCGGCTGGCGCAGCGACCGCTCGTTGGTGAACTTCCGCCAGTCTTCGTTGGCCTTGGACGCGGCTTCGTTGAACACGTACGGCGCGCCCGCGTACCGGTAGAACAGGATCATCATGAACAAGGGAGCTTGACCTGGTTCGCGACGGATAGGCACGGGAAAAGCCCGGTATCCGGTGTCCTTCTCGATCCTCTGGCAGTAGACCTGCGCCACCTTCCAGGCCGCGCTTGCCGCCGCGGCACGTTCGCCCTGGCCCTCTGCTTGTCTACGGGCGGTACGGAACACCTCCCGCCACCAGTCGTCACCCAAGAACGCGTCGATCCGTGCCAGTGAGGCATCCGCGCTCTGAAAGCCAGCCCCGCTAGCCCTGCCGCCGCACCCCGTTCCTACGGGAAGCCACTCCTCGTCCAGGAACGCGTCGGCCAAGGCCGGGGATGTGGCATTGGCCTTATCTGCGTCCAAGAGGCCACCGATTCGCCAGACCGACTGCAGGTTGAAATTGAGCAGCACTTCGGTCGCTGGCCACTTTGGCTGCCTGAGTAGGCGGTCGGTCATCTCGGTGTAGGGAAGGCCGGTGCCGAACGGATCCAGGAAGGCCAGGAGCGGTGAGTCGCGCGCCAAGTCCAATACGGCGTCCAAGTGTTGATTGACATCCCCCTGAAGAACCTCGTAGACCATGTCCTGCGGTGCCTCCCGCGCCAAGGTCTCGCTCAGATTCTCGAAGTACTCAGGATCACGCTCGACAAACACACAGTGCAAGGTCCGATGAAACGCCCCAGCCTTGGTCGCTGTACGCACTGCCAGCAGCGGTGACCCCTCAGCACCCTCTGCCTGCCCCTCCTCAGGCTTGTACCGCCCTGGGCCGGCGAATCCATCGAGATAGACCACCTTCCCCGCGAGCGCCGCCGACCCGGTCTTCGCCGTGAACACGTCCGGGTACCGCTTCAAGATCCCGTGCTTGAGCACGGCCGCAGCCTGCTTCTCCTGGAAGAACTTGTCATGGGCGGTCATCGCACCTCCTGATCAACCAATCAGGACTACCACGTGCCCACCGCGGGGCAATTCGAACGCCGCACATACACCCCTGAATGGACCAGTCGAGCGAGGCGATCCCGCCGTGTGCTTCGATTCGAAGGATCGTGGGCTCCTGACCTCGCTCGCTTGTTCACGCACCTGACCTACGACGTCGGGATTCGCCTGCTGGCCTTGCTCGAAGGCTCATCGGGCACGTCGGCGCAGCCTCAGGAACTCACGTTTCTGGACGGGGTGATCAAGGCGTATGAGCTGCCCACGGGTAGGAACCACCGCGACGACCTCGGAGGAACACAGTGACGAGCCAGATCGCCTACCCCGTCTCGATCAAGGGTGTCGTGGTGCGCGAGGACAAGGTCCTGCTGTTGAGGAACGAGCGGGAGGAATGGGAGTTGCCGGGCGGGCGGATCGAGCCCGGCGAGTCGCCCGAGCAGTGTGTGGTCCGCGAGATCGCCGAGGAAGCGCGTTGGAGGGTCATCGCGACAGCCATCCTCGACAGCTGGATGTACTACATCGACGCGGCGGACAAGAACGTGTTCATCGTGACCTACGGCTGCTACCCCGTTCAGGCCGACGAGCCCGTGCTCTCACACGAGCACAAGGAGATCGGACTCTTCGGTGAGTCCGATGTCGAAGGCTTGGTGATGCCGGCGGGCTATAAGCGCTCGATCAAGGCCTGGTTCGCGCAACTTCGTGCCGACGCCTCGAAACAAGCGTGGTAGCCCGGCGGGAGCAGCGAGTCCGCCCCTTGCCTGCTCGACGCCGAGGCGGGTCGCGAAGTCGACGTGTCACGCCGAGAGCCACTCGATACGGTCTGCTCCACCCACTCGCCAGCATCCAGGGCGCCTTCCAGCGCTAAGGCCGATGAGCACAGGAGCAACCCGCTAGTGACGACCGCGAACACCGCGATCACCGACCAGAACCGCGCCGACGCCCACCTGATCTGGAACTACCACCAGATGGGTCACGAACTCACCCCGTGCGACGTTGGTATCGGACTGGGCAGCCACGACCTCGGCGTCGCCGAGCACGCGGCCAAGCTCTACCACCACGGCCTGTTCCCGCTGCTGGTGTTCACCGGCGCGACCAGTCCCACCAGCGCCGCCCGCTTCCCCCGCGGCGAGGCCGGGCACTACCGGGAACGCGCACTCGAACTCGGCGTCCCCGACGAAGCCATCCTGGTCGAACCGGACGCGGCCAACACCGGCGACAACATCCGCTTGTCCCACCTGCTGCTGGACAAGCACGGCATCATGCCCACCACGGTGCTTCTCGTGAGCAAGCCGTATATGCAGCGACGCGCGTTCGCCACCTGCGGCGCGGTATGGCCAGAGGTCAACGTCGTGTGCTCGTCCGAGGAACTCGCGCTGGGCGATTACGTGCGCAGTATCGGCGACGAGAAGCTCGTCATCGACATGCTCGTCGGTGACCTGCAGCGCTTCGTCGAATATCCCGCCCTCGGCTTCGTCACCGAGCAGCACGTCTCTGCCGAAGTGATCGAGGCCTACGAACGACTGCTGCGGGACGGCTTCGACAGCCGGTCGCTGATCAAAAACGTTTGACTCGCGGTCTGGCCGCCATGCCGGGGGCCGTGGCGCAAGCGCTGCGCATCTTGATGAATCCACGTCCCAATGTATTGACTGGGAGACTGGCGCCGGGCAGGCTTGGCGAGAAATCGTGAGAAATTGCTCGCAAGGAGGCCGGATGCGTGCCCAGTTCCTCGGTAAGGACCCGGAGTCTCAAGAAGGTCAGTCGCCGACGCTGTTCGCCACCGATCGGATAGACCGCGTCACGTACATCGCTCAGGGCTGGAAGGTGACCGACCCCCAGGCGCTGGCGGATGTCGGGCCGGTTCCTGCGCACGAGACCTTGATCGAGATTCCGGAAGAGGTGCTCGCGTTCTACGCTCGCCGCTACCTGGAGGAGGGGGAGGCGCGCTGAACAGGATCATCGAGCCCGGTCCCGAGTTCGGAGCGCTCTTTCGGACCTTCGAGCACACCGCCTTCCGGTTGGAGACGCGTGAGGTCTACAAGTCCGCCAACGAGACGGACGCGTTGCGCCAGTTCAGCTCGGGTGATTTGGTCGACATGAGCTGGTTCCGGAACTGGCTGACCATGATTGAAGACGCGGCCGGGGAAGGACGCCGTTTCAGCCGGGTCAGGGTGGTGTCGACGCCGCTGTCGGACTATAGCCGCTTCGGGCTGTTCTGCTCGGAGTACACCAACGCCGCGGGCGAGGACATCCGCTACCTCGCACGCCACGACGCCATGGGCCTGCCTGACTACGATTACTGGCTGTTCGACTCGCGCACGCTGGTGCGGATGCTCTTCGACGAGCAGGAGAACTTCCTCGGCGGCGAGGTCGTCGAGGATCCGGCCGCGATCGTGAACCACAACTACTGGCGCGACACCGCCTGGCACCGGGCGGTACGACGGGACGACTTTGCCGCACAGTAAGGCCACCGGGATCGCCACCGTGCACGACGCACGCCAAGCGTTGGGCACACGGCTCCGCGAACTGCGCCACCAAGCTGGTTTGAACGGCAAGCAGTTCGCGGAGTCGTTGGCCTGGCAGGCGTCCAAGGTCTCCAAGATCGAGAATGGCAAGCAGACCCCGACCGCCGAGGACATCACGGCGTGGACGTCCGCGGCTGGTGCCGAGCCTGAGGCCGAGGGGCTGCTCGCCTCGCTGCGCACCCTGGAGATCCAGTACGCCGAGTGGCAGCGCCAGTTGCGTGGCGGGCTCAAGCCCCACCAGAACGAGATCGCCGAGATCAACGCCCGAACCCGCTTCTTCCGCGTCTTTGAACCCACGAACGTGCCGGGCCTGCTGCAAACCGCCGAGTACGCGCGAGCCCGATTCGCCCAGAGCGTCACCGTGCTCGGCGTGCGCAACGACATCGACGACGCGGTGCAGGCGCGGATGCGCCGCCAGGATGTGCTCTACCGACCGGAGAAGCGCTTCCACTTCGTGCTTACAGAAGCCGCACTGCGCTACCGGCTCTGCCCACCCGAGGTCATGCTCGGCCAACTCGACCGTCTCGTCTCGATGACCTCGATGCCCAACGTCAAACTCGGCGTCATCGAGTTCGACACCACCTACGTCGTGGCCCCGGCCCATGGGTTCTGGATGCTCGACGAGGACCGCGTGATGGTTGAGACCTTCTCCGCCGAGTTGAACCTGGCCCAGCCCCATGAGATCGACCTTTACGGCACCATCTTCGACTCGCTGGCCGCCATCGCCAGCTACGGTCGCTCGGCCCGCTCCACCATCACCAATGTCATCGATCACCTCGCCCGCAAGACCGCCGACAATTCCGCGTGATTGCTCCGGCCGTCTACTAGTTTCACGATTGCGAGCAATACCGAGCAACTTGTTGGTTTCCGCCGTAAAGATCTACTTAGCCTGCGAGTTCGTCCATCCCGCGACCTCGGAGGCCAGCCACGTGATCAGACCCGTTCCGCTCCTGAGCCAAGACCAGATCGACCGGCTACCGATCCGCGCCCGTGAGGTGGTCGAGTACCGCAAGAGCGGCCTGAGCCTCAACCACATCCAGGGGTGCCCGCTGGGCTGCGCCTACTGCATCCGCCACACCTACGGCCTGTGGGACCAGAACCTGCCACGAGCGCTGATGACCGATGCCGACGCCGTCGAGCACCTGGTCGGCCACCGTTACTTCCAACCGCACCTCACCCCGATCCAACTGCTCAACCGCGCCACCGAGCCGTTCCTGCCCACGGTGCGCCCCCATACCCTGGCCGTGCTCGACGACCTGGACGGCCGCGGGCTGACCAACCACATCCTGATCATCA
Source organism: Umezawaea tangerina (assembly GCF_003002815.1). Lineage (GTDB taxonomy): Bacteria > Actinomycetota > Actinomycetes > Mycobacteriales > Pseudonocardiaceae > Umezawaea > Umezawaea tangerina. The sequence goes on from NZ_PVTF01000026.1 coordinate 62,190, forward strand.
CCCGGCACCAACTCAATGACGACGACATCGACCGGCTCAACCGCATGCGCCACCTGAAGGTGACGCTGCTGTTCACCTACTCCGGCATCACCGACCAGAGGGTCGAGCCCTACCCGTCGCACGTCGCGGCCGACTCGCTCAAGCTCACGAGCGCTCCAAGGCAACGCCGCTACCGGACCGTCCTGTATTGGCGTCCCCTCGTTCCCGGCCTCAACGACACCGCCGAGCACTTGGCCGCCGCGCGCGAGTTGAGCCTGCACGCCGACGCGACCGTGTTCACGGGCCTGTTCTACCGGGACCAGATCGCCGACTACTACAGGGCCAACGGCATCCCCGAACCCTACGACGACACCGCCCGCCGCAAGATCGTCCCCGAGACGCTGGAACAACGTGTGCTCGACACCTTCGCTGGCTCACCGAGCTTGTTCCGCAAGACCTCCTGCGCCGTGTCCTACGCCCATGGCCTGCCCGACTACAACGGCCACTACGGCATCCGAGAGCTGTGCGACATTTGCCCGGTCCGCCAACTCGACCTCTGCGCCGGCGCTCACCGCGTTCCGACCGCGACGCAGGTGCACCACATCGCGCGCGTGCTGCCCGAGGCGGCCGCATTGGAAGTCGTCGGCATCACGAGGCGCGCCGCCGTCGTGACGGGCCTCGACGTCGAGCAGCCGCGCTACTTCCTGCAACACGCACTCGGCTTCCAGATCCACGACGACCGGCACCCGCATCACGAATACCGGCATGGCCGGGCCGACATCGGATGGAAGGACACACCTCGCGATGAGTGACTGGACGAGCCTGGACTACGTCGTCGTTGATGTCGAAGGCAACGGCCAACAGCCACCCGATCTCGTGGAACTGGCCGCGGTCCCGATCGTCAACGGGATCATCGGCGAGCCGACGAGCTGGCTGGTACGCCCGGACCGGTCCATCACCCACTTCGCCCGCAAGATCCACGGCATCACCAACGACCAGGTCAGGGACGCTCCGGTGTTCGGCTACGTCGAGGCCGACATCCGCACAGCTCTCGATGCCTCGGTGTTGATCGCCCACAACGCCCACGTCGACGTCGGAGTGCTCCGCGGCAAGCTCGGCGACTGGCAGTGCCCGGAGGTGTTCGACACCCTCAAGCTCGCCCGACGCTTACTACCCGGCCTCGGAAGCTACAAGCTCGGCTCCCTGGTCGGCGCTTTCGAACTCGCCAACGGCCTGGACAGTGCCCTGACACCGCATCGCGCCACCTATGACGCGCTGGTCACGGCTCGACTCTTCGTGCACATCGCCACTGAACGCACCTTGGACGAGCTGCGCAATTTGTCACCAGGAGGTGCCGATGATGACGAACCAGCACTCTTCTGACGGTGCTCGCGGCGTGTTCGTCAGCGTGGACGGACCTGGTGGCGCGGGCAAGACCACGATCGTCCGCCACTTGGCTCAGCTGCTGGCAGCGGAAGGTCAGGACGTTCACGTCACCGCTGAGCCGTCTTCCGGGCCGATCGGCGTCTTGGCGGCCGAGTTGACCGAGACGGTCACCGGTCACGCGTTGGCCTGCCTGTACACCGCCGATCGCTACTACCACGTCGAGACGGAGATTCTGCCAGCCCTCGACGCTGGCCGAACGGTCGTCTCCGATCGCTACCTGGCCTCCGGCTTGGTCGTCCAGCGCTTCGACGGGGTGGACCCGGTGTTCCTCTGGAACCTCAACGAGCACGTTCACCGACCGGACCTGGCCGTGATCCTCGACGCCGACTCCGACGTGATCGCCGAACGGCTGAGCGACCGCGGACCGCACAACCGGTTCCAGCACACACCCGGCAGCAGCCTCACCGAGGTCGAGTTCTACCGCCACGCCGCCGATGCCATGGCCGCGGCGGGCTTCACCGTGCTGCGGGTGTACTGCAGCGATCGATCAGCGGCGCAATCCGCGGCCCTCATCGCCGGACGCCTCACGACGTTGTCGGTGCAGAACAGGGTGGCGAGTTGATGAACGAGCCCGTCACCGAACAGCAAGCGCTCCACCTCTACCCGGAGCTGCGCGTGCTCCTCGCCGTACGACGAGCCGGGTGGATTTTCCGAGAACTCCGTGAAGGCGAAGAAACCGTTGGCATAGCCGGAAGTTTCAACCGCAGGCAATACTCGGACGCGATTTTCATCTTCGACCGGCACAACGTTGCCGCAGCTCGTGTGCTCGACGATTCGTACGGTGGCGGATGCGTCTGGTCGCGGGAACGCGCCGATCTTGAGGAGGTCGTCACCGACCTGCTCGGCCTACCGGAGCCCGGCAGGCGCGGAGCACCCACGTTGATCAGACGGTCAAGCCTGTTGTGGACGCCATGACGAGAACGCCGACCGACGGCACCGTGTTCAGCCCACTCGATCGTGAAGATCGAGACCTGGAAAGGTGGTTCGGTGAGCACATCGCGAGAGTCGGACGAAGCTCCTGACGCTGACCTCGGCACGTCACTCCGCTCGGCGATGGTCGAGCACATGAAAGAGCAGGGCTGGCTTCGGTCGGATGAGGTGGCGGCGGCGTTGACGCGGGTCCCTCGCGAGATGTTCACGCCGGGCACGCCACTGGAGACCGTGTACGCCGCCGAAACGGTCGTGATCACCAAACGCGATGAGCATGGAGCGCCGATGAGTTCGGTGTCGGCACCCCGTATCCAGGCCTTGATGCTGCAACAGGCACACCTGTACCCCGGCATGAAGGTGTTGGAGATCGGCTCCGGCGGCTACAACGCCGCCCTGATCGCCGAACTCGTGGGCCCAGGTGGAGAAGTGACCACGGTCGACATCGACGCCGAAGTGGTCGGCCGAGCCCGTGAGTGCCTGACCGCGGCTGGGTATGAGCGGGTCCGAGTGGTGCTCGCCGATGCCGAGCACGGTGTGCCCGAGTTCGCGCCGTACGATCGGATCATCGTGACTGTCGGCGCATGGGACATCCCGCCGGCGTGGATTGACCAACTCACTGACGATGGGATGATCGTCGTGCCGCTGCGGATGCGCGGCTTGACCCGATCAGTGGCCTTCATCCGAGACGGCATCCGCCTGGTGAGTTCGGATCACGAGATGTGCGGGTTCGTGCCCATGCAAGGCATCGGAGCCCGAGCCGAGCAGGTGGTCGAACTCCACGGCGAGGACGTGCACCTGCGGGTCGACGAGGCCCAAGCACTCGATACTGACGGCTTGCGAGAGGCGCTGAAGGGCGCACGCGTTGAGCGGTGGTCGGGCGTGACCGTAGGTCCGATGGAATCGTTCGATGGGCTGGACATGTGGTTGATGTCGGCCGCCGACAGCTTCGCACTGCTCACGGCGACCAGTGACGCCATTGACGACGGACTGGTCGGCCCAGTGGCTGTCGCGGGTACAAAAGCCATCGTGTCGGGCACTACGCTGGCCTACCGGGTCAAACCACGTGCGCTTGACGTGAAGCGTACCCGGTTCGAGTTCGGCGTTCTGGCCCATGGTCCCGATGCCGACCGCCTTGCCAAGTACTTCATCGATCTGATCAAGGCATGGGATCGCGAGCACCGTCATGGCCCTGGCTCTCAGCTCACGGCGATCCCCGTAAGCGCATCGCCCCGCGACTTTCCGGCTGGGCGCCTGATCGACAAGCAGCACGTCCAAGTGGTGATCTCGTGGTCACGGCACGGCGGGGGAAACGGGCCCTGACCCTGGAGGCTAGACACCAGACACACTTGGATCCAGACGATCCGGGTGGACAGAAGTTCCGAACAGATGGCGATGAAGCACTACCCGCCAGAGTCCAAAACCGAAGCGGTCACGCTCTACCGGTCCCGAGCAGACGCGACGATCAGAGCGGTGGCCGAGGACCTAGGCATCAACCACGAGACGCTGCGCAACTGGATCCGGACCGACGACGCACTGGCTCACCTGCCACGACCGGAACAACTTGGGTTGCCGCTATCGATGCCGGCATCACCGGAGAGCAAGAACACCGCGCTGCACAAGCGGATCCGCAAACTGGAGTAGGAAAGCGACATCGCTTCTCGAAGGGGCGAAGTATTTCGCTGGAAAGGCGCGCTGGTGAACCGTTCCCCGGTTCGTTGACGGCTGACGGGACCCCGATAGTTGGATCAGGTCCCCGTTGCCCCGTGCACTCGACGTGCGGCACTTCGCGAGACCGAGGCTCGATAAGGCTGCCTCGCTGAAGGACATCGGCATCCTGCACTGGTTGGCGGTCATAGGTGAAGCCCGGCTGGTCGACGTTCTTGCCGAACTGCGCGACCGCGTCGAGGATCCTTCGTAACTAGCGCAAAACACCGCTGTTCGGGCTTGGCCTTCTCAGCGGATACGGAAGCTACCGGCAGTCAGACGGGCGAGAAATCTTCCCCACCCACGGTGGTCGAAGACGACCATCTCGGTGCGGGGGCTCTTGCTATCGCGCACTCCGACCGCGTCGGTGCTGAAGGACACCTCGACGCACTGGTTGCCGTTGGGGTTGCTCCGCGACGACTTCCGCCACTCGGCGAAGGTCGTGTCGAGGGCGGGGTGTCGCGCCGCGTCGACGTTCATGTGGTGCCTCGCAATCTCCGGTCTCAAGTCAGCGCACAGCTACATCGATGCGGCGATGTCGAGCAAGACGCGGCGGGTCTGCTCCGGGCCGTTGGCTGCTGCCTTCTGGTACTCCCAGAGCTTCAGGTAGCGCGCCGCACGCTCGCTGTTGTCGACGTACCCGCCACCGTCGTGCTGCTCAAGGTAGATGATGTCAACCGCGGGCTTCGTGTCATAGCCGAAGATCGTGTAGTCGTGACCTTGACCCATGTAGAAGCCCACGTTGAACGGCACGACCTGCAGCTCCACGTTCGGTCGATCGATGGTCTCGACCAAGTGCATGATCTGAGCCTTCATATCCGGACTTCCGTCGGTACGGCGCAGCGCGGCTTCGTCGATGACGAACCAGAACTGCTGGCTCGGGTTGTCCAGCACCTGTTGGCGGCCCAACCTGTTCTCAGTGTCCTTCTCGATCTGCTCGGCCGCTAGGGAGGGGCGCCAACCCCTGGCGTTGGTCCGCATGTACGTCTCGGTCTGCAGCAGGCCGGGAACGATCAGTGCCTGGTAGGAGAAGTACCTGTTGCAACTGGGTTCCATGTCGACCAGGAGCCGGAGGTACTGCGGGAACCTCGTGCTGAACGCGTGGCGCTTCGTGCGCCGATTGCTCTCGGCTTGCAGGTTGCGTCCGTAAGCCTGGTCGGTATCGCCAGCCCTGTAGAAGTCCAGAAGGGCGTTGAGTTCGATCAGCTTGATCCCGCTGCCGGCTTCGATGTGGGCGATCTTCTGCTGAGTGCAGCCCAGCACGCCAGCGGCCTCGTCCTGGGGTGCGCCCGCGATGTTCCGGAGGCGGGCCAATTCGTTGCCCAGGACGACCTTCATCACGGCGGGTGGCAGTTGAAGCTGTCGAGTCACGGGTTTCTCCACGTCAACAGGGTGGCCGGTAGCGCAGCGTATCTGCGGTTCACCCGATCGGCCCCCTTGTTAATTTGTGTACTCAGGTTACGTTTGTACCAAAATCGCAGACGAACTTGAGACCAAGAGGGAAGTGAGGGCTTTGAGTACACAAGTTAGCATTGCGCTCATGGCTGGTCATCGCTGCCTCTGTGTCCGGGTGATCTTGAAACGGACACTACGGGGTGCACTGGAGACCATTGCCGCGTCCTTCCTCATGGAGGGCTGCGTGGCCGGAGTCGATGCCGCCACGCCCGCGCCCCGCGACATCGCCGACGACAGGCTCGGCCCTGCCCCCAGGGGTTACCGAGGACCTGTTGTCCGGCCGCGCAGCCCTCGCTTGACAGCACGCACCCGAAGTCGTCGGTCAGCCGAAAGCTTCTGCCGGTTGCGGCTTCAGACGAACCCGATCGAAGGTAGGTGGATCATCGTGACCACTCGAACCGTCACCAGCCAGGCTGCACTCCCAGGCTCCACCATTGAGGCCCGCCATGCGTTCTACTCCCGCGAGTGCGGAATTTCCGCAGTGATCGATCCTTCACTAGGCAAGATCGTCCTGGAAGTCGGGGACCTTGTCGGAGCCGTCACGATGCCCCGAGCCCTTGGACTTCGAGTAGACGCGGGTCTGGGTGTTCGGATGCTTGCCGGTCCTGTGATCAGCCAGTCGCGCATTGGGCGATGGATCTTCCTCACCGGCCCAGGTGGGCCGCTCGACGAATCCACGATGGCGGATTTCTTCGACCTAGGTGTTGCGATCGCTTCCACCGGCGACTTCATCAAGTTCCCCTCACCTGAGGATGAGCGTCTCGATGTTCTCCGGTGGGAGCGGATTCCACGGAGCCTCAAAGACCTTCCCCCTCAGTCGGCGGTCATCGCAACGACACGGGCGATGGCCATCCCTGCGCCATGAGTTCGCCCGAAGTCACATCCGACCTTGTAGTCCGGGCGCCCCGAGCGAACCGAGAACGATAAGGACATCGCATGCTGTGCAACGAGGTTGATCAGGTTGAGCGCCCTTTCATCGGTGCGTTGTGATGGGGACTCGACCATTCCGCTGGTTTCCGCACGACGGTCAACGGCACGCCGTCGCGGACAGCCTCGCCGTTGGCGACATCGGTGAGACGTTGTGCGAGAGGCCCGTGACTGTTCCCCATGATGCTCCGTCGAAAGCGGAGTGGTGCTGGCCCACCTGCGCGGCCTGCGATTCGGCGTGGCGCCTGCACGAAGGCATCCTTCCCTTTCCCCGACCGTCGATGACACGTGGTCATACCGCGCGTTCGTCGTTGAGAGTGGTGGTCCGGGCGTGACCGGCGCGGACGACAAGATGGTCTTCAGAGTCGTGCGCGAGGACATGCTGCGGGAGTTGCTCGCGATCGCCGACGTCGCTGTCAACGGCAACCGGGACGACGCCGCTGAGGTTGCTCGTCGTCACCTGCCGCGACTGATCGCCGGACTGAAAGCGGTGTTGGCCCGGCACGTCCCCGATGAGTACGGGCATTGCGTCGTGTGCGTCACCGGCCGCCGCTGGAGACGAGGTCCCCGGCTCTGCCGTGTGCTAACCGAATTCCAGCTGGCCGTCGTGAACTACGACCAGCAGCCGCTACGTCCGGCACGCCATCGGTTGTGTCCAAAGCGAAGCGGATGAGCCAACGTACCGGCCCGCAGTCCGCAATGGACAGTTCTTGACCCTCATTGCATCGTCTACCGACCTGATACGCGAAGGTGAACTCCCATGGCAGTCAATAGCCCTGAAGCTCGCACGACCACAGCCCATGCTCGAGAAGTGGGCTACGAACTCCGGCTCGCGAGGAGTCAGTCCACCGTCAAAGGGGTGAAGGCCTGCGAAGACCTCGGATGGTCGTCGGCGAAGCTGAGCAAGCTCGAGAGCGGTGCCCGTGGTGCGATCGAATGGGATGTCGCTACTTTGCTCGGCCGCTACGTCAGTGACCGCTCCACCCGTGATCGGCTGCGGTTGCTGACTTCCGAGCCCGACATCGGCTACTTCCTGCGCTGCCACGGACTCGACCTTCCTGAGTCGCTCACCGCTGTGTCGATGCACGAACGGTTGGCCGCCACCATCGTCTCCTTCGATCCCGTCGTCATCCCGAGCCTGGTGCAGAGCGCGGACTACGCGCGAGAGCTACTGCGCGCCTCCGCCGCCGACGCCGAACAACTGGAAGCCATGGTGGAGAACAGGATGAGGCGACGCGATGAGATCGTGTACGGCGCTGACGGTCCTGAGATCCTGATCTACCTGTCCGAGACGGCGTTGAGCAAGTCCCTGGGCAGCGACGTGGTGATGCAAGACCAGCTCTACGGGCTGGTGATGATGGTGCGGAGCGGCGCTGCCACCATTCGCGTCATTCCCTCAGGTGTGTCGCACGCGAGCCTGCGACACGGAGGTACCCGCCTTGACCTGCCGAATGTTCCCCAGTTGGTCTACGCCGAAACAGATCTCATGACCGTCGTGTACGACGACGCGAGCCTCGTTGAGCGTTGGAACCGCAAGCTGCGGCAGGTCGACGAGCTGGCGTTGTCGCCTGAGGCATCGATCGGGGTGCTGGTCGACTACACGGACGCCTACGACCGACGGGCCCCGTCCAGGAGTGCTGGTCCGCGGCGGCATGTGGATGCTCCTTGATGATTTCGGGTTCGACGACCGCCTGTGTGGATTATCTTTCGCTTATGTCGCCAGGCGTGATGAGAATGCGGGTTGGCTGCCCCGGCGTTGGTGCGACGGGGCAGCCAATGTCGAGCGGCTGTTATTCCTGAGGCTGCCCTGTCCGGCAGATCCGGTGTTGGCCGTCGTCGATCAGGTCCGGGGCGACCGGTACGTAGTAGGCGTTGACGACCCGATGCGGTCCGTCGGGGTAGAACGGCACCGAGTACCACGGTGGCACGCACTCCCGCTGGTGCCAGCCGTTGCTCCAGTCGACCTGGATGAGGATGAACGAGTTCCCGCAGTGGAGGTACCGCGCGGTGGCCGAGTTGTGGTCGGGGTTGGTGAAGTAGAACCCGCACGTCCCGTCCTTGGCCACCTGCGCCGAGGCAGACTCGGCGATGGTCATCGGAATACCGGCGATGATCACCGCCAGGCACGTGAGTGCACGCCGTCGAGTCAAGTGCGCGGTTTTTCCCATGGGATTCTCTCTTCGTGTCGTCCGGGCGCGCGATGCGTCCGAGATGTATTCGAAGAATCCCCTCGGTGTTTGCGAAGCGGTAGGTTTTCTTCCTATTCGAAAAAGAAGGAATCAGGCGTTCGAACCGCCCTGCAACCCAACGCGTTCCGACGGTTCCTCCAGTTCCCCGTCGCGTACGCGCACCGCACCTACAGCGGGGACAGGTAGCTCGTACCACCTGCGCGGGTGACCATCCGAGTCAGGGCATCGTTGTGGTCGGTCATGCGGCGCAGCGTGTCGTGCTCGTCCTGGGCGACGGCGCGGAGCAGGGCGAACAGGAACGCAGTCGGTGAGTTCGGCATCCGCAACCGCGGTGTTGTGAACGCGCTTGTGGGAACGGGGTAGAGCAGGACGACACCAGCGTCACCGAGGTCCTGCCGGGTGATCGCTCCCAACGCTGTGGCCACGAACTCCTCGACGGAGTCGTCGGGGATGAGCAGGTTCAGCCACGGATGGCTGTGGCTCCAAAGACGAAGCCGTTGCAGCGTCGAGACGTCGTCGGCCATCTGGTCGAGGAAGGCCGGGTAGTCGCGGTCGACTTGCTCTCCGAGGTCACCGCTGAGGCCGGTCAGCAGGATGTCGGTGTCGGGCTCGGACGGGGGAGTGGAGTAGGTCGTGGCGTTGATGACGTAGCTCCAGTCGCCCTCGGGGTCGAGTTTTGCCTGGCCCACGAGGTGGTCGAACCGACGCTGCGACATGACCTGCCGCTGGTCCGTGAGGAAGGAGCCCAGCGCGGCGTAGTGGAGCCGGTAGGTGCGGGCTCGACGGGGAGCGGGAATCAGGCGCAGTGTCGCGCCGACGATGATTCCCTGCCTCCCCCGACCTGCCAGCACGGCGGAGTACAGGTCCGAGCCGGGGGAGCAGGCGTGCGTGGTGCCGTCGGGGGTGATGACGTCGAGGGCCAGGACGTTGTCGGTCTGCGCGCCGTGGTGGTGGCTGGCTCCGCCGATCCCGCCGACCGACAGGGTGCCGCCCACGGAGAGTTCGAGGTAATCGGTGAGCACGGGCGGGGTGAGGCCGTGCGGGATCGTTGCGGCGAGCACCTGGCTCCACCGCGCACCAGCGTCCACGACGACGCTGTCGGAGTTGATGTGGTGGACCTCGTTCAACGGGCTCATGTCCACCACGACCCCGCCGGTTTGCGCCTGACCGGCCGTCGAGTGCCCCTGACCACGAGGTACCAACGGGATCGCGCGGTCCGAAGCGAACCGGGAGAAGACCGCGACGTCCGCTGCCGAACCTGGCAGGAGCACCGCTGAGGGCCTGCGGTGGACGAGATGGCCGAAGTCGTCGCCAGCCGCCGTCAGCGAGGCGTCGTCGATGACGAGCTGCCCATCCAGCGTCGGCACCGGGACGCGGTCCGGCCGTGCCTCCGCCGTGAACTGCCTGCTCTCGGGGTCGAAGAACTCGGCGGCCTGGGCAGGCGAGCTGGTGGGGTCAGCCATGGATTCCTCTCGTCGATCATCCTGTGCGCCGAGGGGTGCTGGCGTCGGGGCGCCCCAAAGCGTCGATTTCAGCCTGGATGTCGAGCGCGCGCCTATCCCCGAGTTCCTCGAAGTGCACGAGCGCTTCCTCCCATGCCGACCGAGCCGACGCCGGGTCGCCGAGCTCCAGGTGCACGAATCCCAGCTTCCGCAGGACCGTGGCCCGGCTCCACAGATCGGCGGTGTTCGCGCTGAACGTCAAGGCGCGGTTGAGGTACTCCAGCGCCGCTTGCCAGTCACCTCGATCGCGGTGCACGTCTGCGATCTTGTCCAGCGCGCAGCTCTCGGCCAGTTGGTCGCCGAGGTCCTGCAGCACCGCCACACCTTGTTCGAGCTCGTGCAACGCGTTGTCGTACTGGCCTCGCGCCCGGTAGGTGTCACCGAGGTAGGAAGTGGTGATCGCCCAGGCCCAGCGGTCGTCCCGTTCGGCGCTGATGCCCTGCGCTTGCAGGTAATGCAGCGCTGCGGCTTCATGCTGCCCTCCGGCCTGGAGGGTCCTGCCGAGCCCGATGTGGCTCCACAGCTGGCCGATGAGGTCGTCGAGCCGCCGTCGGATCTCAAGAGCCTCGGCATAGCAGGTCGACGCGTCGTCGAGGGTGCGTTGATCGAGATGGGCGTTGCCGAGGTTGTTCAGGATCCACGCCAGAGCATCCTGTTTCCCGGCCTCCCGCGCGACCGCGAGGCAGGCGGACAACGCGGGCATCCAGACCGTCCAGGGCTTCCGCCAGTACAGGTAGTCGGCCAGCACCACGGGCAATCCGAGAGCGACCTCGTGGAAGTCCAGTTCGGCGGCGCGCCTGGCCGCGCTGGCCACGTTCCGCAGCTCGACCTCGCTCCACTGCCGGGCATCGCACGCCGAACCGAACACCGGGCGCAGGTGACCGATGTCCTCGTGCACGACGAGCTTCTGCTGCGGGCGATGCGGCGACGTGACCTGGTTGGCCGTGTGAGCGGCGAGCAGGTACCAGCGCAGCATGCGCTGCACGGATTCCGCCACGGCGGCCGCGGGCTCGTCGGCTGCGGCGCGTTCGGAGGCGTAAGCCCGCAGGAGGTCGTGGAAGCGGTAGCGCCCCAGGGCGTCCTCCTCCAGGAGATGGCCACCGCATAGAACATCCAGAAGACGGCTCGTCTCCGCGAGGCCGCCACCGGTCAACGCCGCGGCCGCTTCGATGCCGAAGTGCCTGCCGGGGTGCATGCTCAGCAGCCTGAACAGGCGAGCGGCTTCCGGTTCCAGCGCGCGGACCGACCAGGAGAACACCGCGCGGACGGCTCCGTGCGCGTCGTGAGGTGAAAGGGCGTCCAAGCGTCGGTCGATGTCGGCCAGTTCGTCGGCCAAGGCCGTCAAGGTCAGGTGCCGGTGGCTGGCGACCCGTTCTGCGGCGACCCGGATCGCGAGGGGCAAGCCGCTGCAGAAGGCGGCGATCCTCTCCGCGGCATCGGGTTCCGCGTTCATGCGATCAGGGCCGACCACATCACGGAGGAGGGCAAGCGACTCGTTGTCCTCGAACGGCTCCACCGTCACGTACTGGGCGCCGTGGTAGACGGCCAGGCCGGACAGCCTGCGACGGCTGGTCACGACTACCGCGCAACCCGCCGCGGCGGGGATGAGCGGACGGACCTGTTCGACGGTCGCCGCGTTGTCCAGGACCAGCAGCAATCTTGACCCGTCGAGCACCGAACGCAGCATGGCCGCCCGTCGATCCATCGACGTGGGGATGTCCGACGTTCGGACGCCGAGCACCCGCAGGAAGTCCTCCAGGACGTCGTTGGTGTCGACCGGTCGATCACCGGCCGCGTAACCGTGCAGGTCCACGAACAGGATCCCGTCGGGGAAGCGGTGCTTGACCAGGTGGGCCAGCCCCACGGCGACCGTGGTCTTCCCGACTCCGGCTTGTCCGTCCAGGGCGATCAGCTGCGCCGTGGTCGCCGTGGTCGGGATCAGCCGGTCGAGATCCAGCACGTCTTTCAGCGCCCGCATCAGCGGGGCCCGCCCCACCATCTGCGGAAGCGGCGGCAACTGCGCGGGCTTCACGTTGTGGGGGTGGGCGCGGTGCACCTCCGCGGCGAGCATGCCGACCAACGTGCCGCCGGTCTGCAACGCCTCGTCGCATGCTCGCGCGAAGTCCATCGAAGCGGGCTTCGTGCCGTTCTCGACGTTGGAGATGTGTCCGACGCTGAAGTGGCAGAGCCTGGCCAAGTCGGCCAGCGACAAGCCCGCACCGGTGCGCAGCACACGTACTTCGGTACCGACCGCGGAAGTCGTCGGAGCCTCGTCCTTATTCGTTATTCGGCTCAACCGAATACACCGCCCCCCTGTTCAAGGCCCCAGTCGATCCCGACACTCGAAGTTGAGATCAACCACTGTCCAATCTGCGGGTGCAAGAGGTTGAGCGTATGTCCAAGAAGACGCAGGCGACCGACGAGAAGACTCAATCATTCCCCGATCGGGTGATGTATTCGCCAATCGCCGGACGTGACTACTCGTCGCGTTCGCACATTGCAGGATGGAGGGAACGTGGTTGGAAGCATCGTGTGGGTGACCGTTGGCCTGCTGGCCGGCCCGGTGATCGCGTCCACCACATCACGAGCGGCTCATGGCGAACCGCTGTTCGCCGGACGCTGGTGGTTGCCGAAGGTCGGGGAGGGAGCGGCCGTGTCCACGGCGGTGACGACCACGACTCTGGCTTTGGTGGACTGCCGGTTCGACGGTGCGACAGTCGGGCCGGTGTGGTCCTGGTTCGCTGTCACCGGCATCCTGCTCACCCAGATCGACCTCGTCTGCCATCGCCTTCCCCGCTTCGTTGTGGGAGCGATGTTCGCAGGTGGACTTCTGCTGGCGGGGAACGACGCACTTCTGCGCGACGATCCGCGCACCCTGCTGGAGGCGCTGTCAGCCGCTGCGATCGTGTTCACCAGTGCTCTGCTGTTCGCACTCATCGTCGCGCCAAGGGTGGGCGCTGGGGACGTGTTGTTGGTGGGGACCACGAGCTTCTACTTGGGGCTGAACGGATGGTCCGCCGTCGCGCTCGGGTTGGTGCTCTCGCTCGTGTTGGCCGCTGCCGCGGCCGCGCTGCTGGTGCTGGTCCGCCGAGTCGGACCGGGCGATCCGATCGCTCTCGGCCCGGCGATCATCGGCGGCGCGCTTCTCGTGGCCGCCTTTCCCTGACCGCAATTCGGTAGGAGGTTGCGATGTGTCTCCCATTTCGTATCGATGATCGAGTGCTGAGGAATGACATGCACATCTTTCACCGCTTCGCGGTGTCTTTGGTGGTACTGCTGGTCGTTGCCGCCTGCACTCCGTCGAATTCGACTTCATCCGAATCATCGGGTACGTCGGGCGGTATGGACGCTTCACGGTCACAGGAGGCATCCACACCGGCACCCGATCCCGTCGACATCGCCGAGCAGAAGTCCACCGAGGCCTACCTGGGGATGTGGGACGCCTACGTCGATGCATCGGCCACCTCGGACTGGCAGTCGCCGCACCTGGCGCGGTTCGCCACCGGTACCGCGTTGTCGACGTTGACCCAAGGGCTGCACACCGCCTACGACAAAGGACTCATCGCACGAGGAGAACCTGTCCTGCGCCCGAGTGTGTCATCGGTCGAACCGGTGGGGAACCCGACGAAGGCGATCGTCTTCGACTGCGGCGACTCGACGAACTGGACGAGCCAACGGGCTGACAACGGCGCTCCCGCCGACGAACCGGGCGGACGTCGACGCATCAATGCCGTGGTGGAGAAGCAAGCCGACGGGTCGTGGATGGTCACCGACTTCGGAGTGCACGAGGTCGGATCATGCTGATCAAGACGGTTCTCGCCGTCGCACTGCTCCTGTGTTCGACTACCACTTCAGCGGTCGCGGAACCGTGGGGCAACGTCAACTGCGGACAACATCCGACTCCGGTGTGCGATCTGGCCGCGGGCACCGTTCCGACGAACGGCCAGCAGCCCGGTAGGCCCGCAGAACCGGTTGACTCGACTGGCGATGCTGCCGACGAGTACTCGGACTGCCGCTATAAACCGGTCGACCGCCCCAACCCGCCTGATCAACCCGAGGAGAGCGGAGGGTGGTTCATGGTGCTGTGCTCGCCCGATGGCAAAGACCCGCTGTCCCACGGTCCTGTGTGGATCGCCGAAGGCGGCACTCCACCCCCGCCTTCTCCGGAGCAAGTCGCACGAGTCGCGTACGAGAAGTTGCGCTTGCCCCAACTCGCGATCTTCTCAAGTCCCGTCGGTGACCAGTTGGTGAATCTGCCGACCTGGCTGTGGTTGGCCAGCGGGTGGGAAGCGGTGAACGCCACCGCCGCGGTCCCCGGCGTTTCGGCCACGGCCACGGCGACGCCGACGGCGGCGGCTTGGTCTCTCGGTGACGGCACCACGGTGACCTGCGCCGTCGCCGGTACCCCCTACAGCGCGAGCACGGACCCGGCAGCTCCTTCCCCGGACTGCGGCCACACCTACCGTCGATCCTCGGCAGATCAAGCGGGGCAAGCGTTTGCTGTGACTGCCACAGTCAGGTGGACGGTCACGTGGTCGGGCGCCGGTCAAAGCGGCACCTTTCCCGACCTGACGACCACGGGTACCGCGAGCTTCCGCGTCGCGGAGTCGCAGGCGCTCAATAACGGCGGCTGACCCGCCCGAAGCGCTCACCAACCGTATCCGCCCAAGCATCCATTTCATGGTCGCCGCCCACCGTCGGTGATGCGGCGTACTACTCCCATGCCTTCAGGAGGTATCGACGTGACCACGCACCTCACGACACGACCGCCCACTGGACGGCTTTCCGGCGCCGTCGACGGTCCGTGGAACGCGGGCGGGAAGAAACAGCGACCGCCGCGGTGGCGGGCGACAGGGCGACGGCGCAGCCTTCCGTACCTGTTGCTGGGCATCCTGTTGGTCCTCGCCTGCGTCGGCGGGTTCGTGGTGATCTCGCTGCACTCCGGCGACCGCGTGCCGGTCCTTGCCCTGGCCCGTGCCGTCCAGGTCGGTCACGTGGTGACCCTGCAAGACCTCCGCCAGGTCGCCGTCGCAGTGGATCAGGGCGTGGCCGTGGTGGACGCCGAGCAGACGTCCACTGTGGTCGGCAGGCCGATGGCGACGAGCTTGTCGGCCGGCACGCTGCTCACGCCGGATGCGGTTGGCAGCGCGGCGATCCCGCCAGGCGGGCAGGCGATCGCCGCTCTCGCGCTCAAGACCGGCCAGTTCCCGCCCGAGATCGGCGCCGGTGCACGCGTCTTCGTGGTGGCTGTGGCCGGCCCGACAAGCACCGCGACCAGCGCACCCGCCGACGGCGGGGGAGCGGTGTGGCCCGCGGTGGTCACCAGCGTGACCGCACCGGCCAGCGAACAGATCACCGTGGTGTCGGTGCAGCTGACCGAACCCGAGGCCCGCCAGGTCGCTGCGATTCCTGCCGGTCGGCTCTCGATCGTGCTGCTCCCCACGGCAGGAGGACGCTGATGCTCATCTCGTTGCTGTCGGTGAAGGGCTCGCCCGGCGTGACCACCTTCGCGGTGGCGTTGACGGCCCGCTGGCCCGCACCCGCTCGACCGCTACTGGTCGAAGCCGATCCGTCAGGCGGCGACCTCGCTCTGCGGTTCGGCCTCTCCACCACTCCCAACCTGGTGAGCCTGGCCGCCGCAGCTCGCCGAGGTGGTGACCCGGAGGTGATCTGGCTGCATACCCAGCAGTTGCCCGACGGTCTCGCGGTTATCACCGCTCCGCCCGACGCCAACCAAGCCTGCGCCGCCCTGTCCGCTCTCGCATCCGACAATGACGGCGGCGTCGGGATTCTGCGGGCGGCGGCGTACCAGCCCGGTGTGGTGGTGATCGCCGACTGCGGTCGCGTCGATCCAGACTCGCCAGCGCTACCGATCGTGTGTGCCTCGGACGCCCTCGTCCTGCTCACCCGTGCTCACGCCGACGACCTCGCACACCTGCCGCGCCGGATGCCCGCGATCGGCGCCTGGAGTGCGTATCCGGTGCTGCTGCTGGTTGGCGATGGCTACGCCGCGGCCGACGTCACCCGCGAACTCGGCGTGCCACCACTGGGCCGGGTGCCCGATGACCCCTACGGCGCCGCCGTCCTGGCCGGGCGACCGATCACACCGCGCCGCCGGCGCTACGACCCGACCCACTCGGCGCTGGGCAAGTACGCCCACACGATCGCCACCGCACTCGCCCTGCGCCAACCACCAACTCAGCCCCTCTCCGACCCACCGGTCGGCGGCCCGACAGCACCACATGCGTCTGTACCTCGACTGCCTTCTGCCAGCCAGCCCATTGCGGTCATGCCTTCTGGCTCTCACGTGATGTCGCGTCCCGGTTCGCGACCTAACGACCGCGGGGAAGGTGGACAAGCGTCATGACCTACCCGACAGACACCTTCGAGGTCACGGACACCGCGACTACCCGGCTGCACCGGTACCTGCGTGACCGGATGAACGCCGAACTACCGCAACGCGCGGCCGACCAGCAGGCCCGCACCGGAACGGCCGCCGGCCGCGAGGCACGTCATGAGCTGGTCCGCGAAATCCTCGACGAGGCGCTGCGGGCGCACACCGAGAACGAACTGGCCGCGGGCCGGCAACTGCTGCCCCGCGAGGTCGAGCAGCGGGTCGTGGGCGAGGTCGTCAACGAGATGTTCGGGATGGCCGGGCTCCAGCCGCTGCTGGACGACCCGACCGTGGAGACGGTCAACGCCAACCGGTTCGACCGGGTGTTCGTCCAGTACGACGATGGCCGCCGTGCCCAGGTCGCGCCGATCGCGGGCTCCAACGAGGAGCTGACCGATCTGGTCAGGCTGCTCGCCGCCCGCGCCAGCAGCCAGGAGCGCCGGTTCGACCAGGGCTCCCCGGCGGTCAACCTCCAGCTCCCCGGCGGGGAACGCTTGTTCGCCGTGATGGGGTTGACCGCCGAGGGCGTGACGGCGCTGTCGGTCCGCCGCCACGGCTACCTCACCGTCACCCTCCCGGAACTGCGCCGCCGCGGCACCCTGGACCCTGGCCTGGAGCAGTTCGTGCGCGCCCTGGTCAAAGCCCGCAAGAACGTGCTGATCACCGGCGGCACCGGCGCGGGCAAGACCACGATGCTGCGGGCGTTGGCCAGCGAGATGGACCCGCTGGAGCGCATCGTCACCATCGAGGACGCCTTCGAACTCGGACTGGACCACGACCCGGACATCCACGCCGACGTGACGGCCTTCCAGGCCCGCGAAGCCAACGTCGAAGGCGCCGGCGCGATCAGCCAGGCCGAACTCGTGCGGTGGGGCCTGCGGATGAGCCCGGACCGGGTGATCGTCGGGGAGATCCGCGGCCCCGAGGTCATCCCGATGTGCAACGCGATGTCGCAGGGCAACGACGGCTCGATGGCCACCCTGCACGCCAGCAGTTCACGCATCGCGTTCACCCGGCTCGCGTCCTACGCCGCCCAGGGGGCCGAGCGGTTGCCGTTGGAGGCGACGAACCTGTTGGTCGCCTCCGCTGTGCACTTCGTGGTGCACCTGGCCCGAGCCCAGGACCGCCGTACCCGTGTCGTGTCCTCGATCCGCGAGGTCGTGGGCGCCGACGGCCCGCAGGTGATCTCCAACGAGGTCTACCGTCCCGGCCCTGACCGCCGCGCCCGCCCCGTGGCCGGAGCACTGCGCGGCGACACCCTCGACGACCTAGTCGATGTCGGCCTCGACCCCGGCGTGCTGGAGAACCCCGAGGGCTGGTGGACGCCATGACCATCACCCCCGGCCCCACCACAGCCGCGGCCGCGCTGCTCGGCCTCGGCACCGGGCTTGGTCTGCTGCTGGTGGTGCTCGGCTGGCGAGGTACCGACCCGCGTCGTCCTAGCCGCACCACAACCCGCACCCCTGGGACGGCCGACCAGCACCTCAGCCTGCGCATCGCGCTCGCCGTGGCCGCCGCGGTACTGATCGGCCTGCTCACCGGCTGGGTCGTCGGCGCCGTCCTCGCCGGGCTCGCGGCTTGGGCTCTGCCCCGAGTGTTGGGCCGCGACCCCGAGCACACCCGCCGGGTCGCGAGGATCGAGGCCGTCGCCACTTGGACGGAGATGCTGCGCGACACCCTCTCGGCCGCCGCCGGACTCGAACAGGCCATCCTCGCCACCGCGCCGCTGGCGCCCACGGCGATCCGCGGCGAGGTCGGCGAACTTGCCACCGGGATCGAGAACGGCGACCGCCTGGCACCCGCCCTGCGCCGCCTCGGTGAACGCCTAGACGACCCGGTCGGCGACCTGGTCATCGCCGCCCTGCTCCTGGCCGCCGAACAGCAGACCCGCCAGCTCGCCGAGCTGCTCGGCTCGCTGGCCGACGCCGCCCGCGGACAGGCCTCGATGCGGATGCGCGTGGAAGCCGGACGCACCCGCACCCGCACCTCGGTACGCGTCATCGTCGGCACCACCCTGACCTTCGCCGGAGCGGTGGTGCTGCTCAACCGCGCCTACATGGCCACCTACGACAGCGCCACCGGGCAGATCGTGCTGCTGGGCATCGGGGCGCTGTTCGCGGCCGGGTTCGCGTGGCTGAGCCGCATCGCCCGCGTGACCCGACCCGACCGGTTCCTCTCCACCACCGCCGACCACGACCCGACGACCAGCCCGGCCCAGGTCGTCATGGCCGCGAGACAGGAGTGAACACCATGATCACTTGCATCGGCCTGGGAGTCGGGTCCGGCATCGGCCTGTGGGCCTTGGCGGTCTACCTGTTCCCGCCACGACCAGCACTCGGCGCCGTCCTGGCCCACGCCACCGCCTCGCCCGCTCCGACACCGATTCTCACCACCGACGACACCGGCTGGGCCGCACGGCTGGGCCGCCCCGCCGTCGCCCCACTACGGGCGCTCGGGCTCCCCGGCCCGCGCCTGACCAAGGACCTGGCAGTCATCGGCCGCTCGACCTCGACCCACCTGGCCGAGAAAGCCGCCCTCGCCGTTGCCGGGCTGTTGCTGCCCATCCTCCTGACCATGGTCCTCGCCGTGGCTGGACTCGGGCCAGGCTGGGAGTTCCCGATCATCGCCGGGCTCATCCTGGCCGCCGCCGGGTTCATGCTGCCGGACCTGCAAGCTCGTGCCGAAGCCGCGAAGTTGCGTGCCGGGTTCCGCCACGCCCTCTCGGCCTACCTGGACCTGGTGTGGATCACCCTGGCCGGGGGAGCCGGGGTCGACAGCGCCCTGGGCGACTCGGTGAACATCGGCCGCGGGTGGGCGTTCGAGCAGATCCGCCGAGCCCTGGACACGGCACGGCTGACCCGCACAACCCCGTGGGCCACTCTGCGCCAGCTCGGCGAAGAACTGGACGTCACCGAGTTGGCCGAGCTCGCCGCCTCAGTCAGCCTGGCCGGCACCGAAGGCGCCAAAGTCCGCGCTTCCCTGGCTGCCAAGGCCGGAGCGTTGCGCACCCACCAGATCACCGGTGCCGAAGGCGATGCCCAGGCCGCGACCGAACGCATGTCACTGCCGGTGATGGCTCTATTCATCGGATTCCTTGCCTTCATCGCCTACCCCGCGCTGACACAGGTCCTCAATGGACTTTGACACCCCACGCGGCCATCGACCGTACGTGAACGACAAGAGAGGACGAAATCATGCGCACACAAGTGGAGGCATTGTGGACGGTGGTACGAGCACGCTGGGAGGAACTGCGCCGCGAGCCGGAGGCCGGGTACTCGACCGAAACCGTCCTGGTGACCGCGCTGCTCGTCGTCGCGGCGCTCGCGGTGATCGCGATCGTCATCGCCAAGGTCACCGAGAAGGCCAACGGCATCACCATGTAACCCCGTCGGGGCACAAGCAAAGCACGAGCCCGGCAAAGCCTGGCCGCGGCTGGCGACGAGTCCGCCGAGCGCTGCACGGTGATCGTGGCTCGGTCAGCGCGGAACTGGTCATCGCGACACCACTGCTCCTGCTGATGGTGCTGGCCCTCGTGCAATTCGCATTATGGAGCCACGCCACCCACATCGCCCAAGCCGCCGCCTCACAAGGACTCGCCACCGCACGAGCCCAGAACGGGACTACCGCGGCCGGTACGTCCACCGCACAGCAGCTACTGGATCAGCTCGCGAGCGGTCCGCTCACCGGCTCCGTTGTCGCCTCGGAACGGACAGCGGACTCGGCGTCGGTACGGGTCAGCGGGACCGCGACGTCGGTGCTGCCGTTCCTGAGCCTGCCTGTACACGCCGAGGCCGCCGGTCCCGTCGAACGCTTCGTTCCCGACCTGGAAGGTGGGTGACCACGATGACCGCGCAGACGACCCGCACACCGGGCGCACCGCCGGAACGGCGGCATGGCCATACACGCCCCGACCGGCGGGGCTGGGCAGCGTGGTGGCGCGCCGACGACGGCTCGGTAGCCGCCGAAATCACCATCGCCGCCCCGTTCCTGGTCATGTTCCTGGTGTTCATCGGGGTGGTCGTCCACCGAGGGGTGGACGCGCGGATCCGCATCGACGACGCCGCCCACCAGGCCGCCCGCGCCGCCAGCGTCGAACGCGCCCCCGCCACCGCGTCCACCGCTGCCCAGTCCACCGCGGCGGACGCGTTGTCCTCGGCGGGAGTGATGTGCACGTCCCTGTCCGTGAGCACCGCGACCGGTGACCTGCGCCCCGGTGGCACGGTCAGCGTGACCGTGGCCTGCACTGTCGACTCCGGCGACGCCCTGGTCCTCGGCGTGCCCGGAAGCAAGACCCTGTCGGCCACCTCGATCGAGCCTGTGGATCTCTGGCGTTCGACCCCGAACACCTGGAGCCGGCCGTGAACAGGCGAGCCCGCCACACCCGGCGCAGCCGGTGGTCGACATGGTGGCGCACGCGCCTGCTCTGGTGGCGCGCCGACGACGGCCGGGCTACGGCGTTCGTCGTCGTGCTCACCGTCGGCATCCTGGCTTTGGCCGGGCTCACCCTCGACGGCGGCCTCACGCTAGCCGCAAAAGTGCGGGCCAACGGCCAGGCCGAGGCCGCTGCCCGCGCCGGAGCCCAGGCCATCGACCTCACCACCTACCGAGGCGACGGCACTCTCCGGCTCGTACCCGCCCAAGCGGCCGCCAACGCCCAGGCGCACTTGGCCGCCGAGGGCGCCACCGGCACGGTGACCATCTCCGGCGACACCGTCACGGTCACCGTGACCGCCTCGCAAACCACTCAACTGCTCGGACTGATCGGCATCGGCTCGCTCCAAGTGCACGGCCAAGGCAGCGCACACCCGCAGCGCGGGGTGACCGCGATCGACCCATGACAACACAGCAGTTCACCGCTCGCAGAAGGGAAAGCAGCATGGCAACGCCCGAGGAGATCCGCCAACGCGTTCAGGAGATCGACATTGCCCGCAGCGCCCGCAGGGCAGCTGCCGCGCAGCAGGTCGGAGAACTCGCGGGGCACCGGGCCTCGATCGTCGCCCAGCTCGCCGTGGTGGAGCGCGAGCTCGGCGAGGTGGTGGCCGATGCCCAGGACGTCATCGACGTTGACGAGTTGGCGGCGTTCACCGACCTCAAGCCATCCGACCTCACCGGATGGCTTGAAGGCCGCAAAGCCACCCGCGGCAGGCGAAAGAAGACCACGACAGCGTCCATGACCGAGGGGACACGCGCGGTTCCTCGGGACCGAGGACTCAGACCTCTGAGCGGATGCCCGACTCGCCTGGGGGTCTGGCCGCCGCCTGTGCAGGCGTCTCGGAGCGGCTTGTAGCCAAGGCGAGTTAACCGCACGCGCGCCTCCCATGCGGGATTCGCCAACGCCGCTGACCCGCCGCCGTCACGTGACGGCGGCGGTGAGCGAACAAGTCCAGTTCTGCTGAGGAAACGAGCACCTCATGGCCGCATCACCGAGCACCTCCCGCCGGAGACTACGAGCCCGAGGTCGAATGTGGCAGGGCACCGGGCAGGCGCTCGGATGGTTCGCGAGACTGGTGCGCGGACTCTTTGCTGCCGCGGTCCTGGTCGCGCTGCTGGCCGGACTGCCGTGGGCGTTGACGCACTTCCTTGGCTGGCCCCTGCCGGATCACCTGCCCACCTGGGCGGAGATCCAGGGCGTGCTGCTCGGCCCGATGACCACCGTGTTCCTGCTGGACTTCCTGGCCTGCCTGACCTGGCTCGTCTGGGCCTTCTTCACCCTCGACGTCGCCCGCTACGCGGTCGGGATCATCCGCGACGCGCGGATGCCGGAGCTGTTGGCGACCGGGCCGACGCGCCGGGTCGCGGCCGTGCTCGTCGGAGCGGTCCTGATCTCGATCCTCGGTCAACGAGCCGGCCTGTCCGCGACCTCGTCCGCCACTGGAGCTGCCATGAACGAGGTGGTGGCCACAGCTCCTCCACGGGGCACACCGTCCGACTGGACAGCATTGGCCGGAGCGCAGCAGACCACCCACGGCGTGCAGCACCGCCAAGAGGCGTCCACGCCTTCAGTCGAGCGGACCAGCCGCGCGAAGTCCGCCGTGGTGCTCCCGTACACCCCGGAGACCGGGGTGCACGACTCGCTGTGGCGGATGTCCGAACGCACCCTCGGCGACGGCCACCGCTGGCCGGAAATCTACGCGCTCAACCAAGGCAAACCCCAACCTGACGGCGGCAACTTCACCCGCCCTGGCGTGATCTTTCCCGGCGAGGAGATGGCTCTGCCCGAAGACGCAGCCATCGGCCCCGCGCCACCCGGTTCATCGCCCACTCCTACCGAGACCCCAGCAGCACCCACCACGACGAGCCCTGCGCCCTCTACGACGCAGCCTCCAGCTACTACCACGCAGGCGTCACCGGCAACCCGGACGTCGCCGAGCACGGATGCATCCGGCGAGCCGGGGTTCAGGTGGGGCGAGGAGCTGTTCGTCGGTCTCGGCGTTGCCGCGGCGGTCAGCGCCGCCTTCGCCGTAGCCCGCCGTCACCAGCGCCGCCGCTACCGGCCTGGCAGCGGCGACCGCAGCGACCTGCCCGTCGCCCCGGTGGTCTACCAACTGCGGCTGGCACACCTGCGCGCCGACCACGACGACAACAACGAGGTTGACGTCGACCGGCCGGGTGCGCGAACGCCACGCGCCTGGGGGCCGCCGATCGTGCTCGGCGCCCATGGCAACGGCATTGAGGACCAGGTGCCGGTCGGCGTGCGGGACGGTCGCGAGGTCGCCGCGGACCTGGCCGCTGTGCGGGGCTTGGGTCTGCTCGGCGCAGGTGCTCCCGATGCGGTCCGTGCGCTGGTTATCACCATCCTGAGCACGGCACCCACCACTACGGACAAAACGGCCGCGGTGATCGTGCCGGCCGAAGACCTCGTGGCGATGCTCGGCAGGCGCGCCGCCCATGCGCCGCTCCCAGCGGGGTTGCACGTGACGACTGACCTCGACGCCGCTTTGGACATGCTCGAGTCCGAGACCCTGGTGCGTGTCGGTCAAGCTCCGCCCGCCGATCGAGTGTGGGGGCCTGTCGTGCTGCTTGCCCGTGCTCCTGGTCGCCAGGTCAGGAGGGTGCAAGCGGTGCTGGACAACGGTTCGGCCGTGGGCGTGACCGGGCTGCTGCTGGGCCAGTGGAACGCGGGTGTGACCGCCTACGTCCGCGGTGACGGCACCATCTCCACCACCAGCCCCGGCCTCGGCGAGCCGTTGCGCGGCACGCGCGTTTTCCGGCTTGGCGACGACCACGCCGCCGACCTGTTGACCCTGCTGCGCCATGCCGACCCCGCAGGCATGGTCACAGGTCGTAGCACGACAGCGGACGATCACGAGTACACGTTCGCCGAGGCCGCAATCAACGGATCGGTTGCTGACACGGACTTGGAACTTCCGGCAGCCGAAGGCAACGACAACCGGCAAAGCGATGGCGAGTTGGAGATCCTTGGGTCCGCGCTTGTGAGGTCACCGGCATTTCGGCTGCGTCCTCTCCATCCTGTTCGCCCGCAAGCAGAACTGTCCGTCCAATCCGACGGCGAAAGCCACAGCCATGACCAGTCGATGCCATTGCGCATCAGCGTGCTGGGGCCACCAAGGGTGTGGTGGCGTCGCGCGACAGCTTTCCCTGGCGGCGAGGCCACCGAGCGCGAGATCACCTCGGCGTTCCAGCCGCGCCTGCGAGAACTGCTGGTGTTTCTGGCCTTGCACCCCGACGGCGCCAGCCGCGAGGCGCTCATCGCCGCCTTGTGGGCCACGAACCCGCCAGAGCGCACGACCAACGCGATGAACACCAGCCTCAGCCGCGTACGCCGCGCGGTGGCGCAGGCCACAGAGAACGCGTTGTCGGATGTCGTGCTGGTCGGTGAGGGCCGCTACCGCTTGAACCCCGGCCTGGTGGAGGTCGACTACCACCGTTTTGCCGCCGCCGTGGTCGCCCGCCGTGTCGCCACCACCGACGCCGACCGGACTGAGGCGTACCGGCGCGTCGTCGACAGCTACACCGGACCCTTGGCCGACGGGATGAGCACCGACTGGATCGAGACCGCCCGCGAAGCCATCCGCCGCGACGCCATCGACGCCATCGACGCCGTCGCAGCCCTCGCCCGCGCTCTGATCGGGCACGACCCGCAGCAAACCCTGGACTTGCTGGAGATCGCGCGGGCGTTCGACCCGCACAACGAGCTGATCTACCGCGACATCATGCGACTACAGGAACGTCTCGGGCAGTTCGACGCCATCACGCGCACCCTGACCCTGCTGACCACCCGACTGGCCGAAGTCGACGACCG
This sequence comes from Umezawaea tangerina, assembly GCF_003002815.1. Taxonomy (GTDB): domain Bacteria; phylum Actinomycetota; class Actinomycetes; order Mycobacteriales; family Pseudonocardiaceae; genus Umezawaea; species Umezawaea tangerina. The sequence continues at coordinate 86,979 of NZ_PVTF01000026.1, forward strand.
ACCCACACAGCAGGCCGTCGCCCTGGCTGACCGGCTACGCCGTCGTCACGACGCGCCCGGCGAGTCGGGACAGGAGTCCGCTTGAGCAGAAGCTCCGCCAGCGTCGATACCTCGACAACCGTTGGAGTCGGCGAGTGCAGGACTTCCGGCGGAAAGACTTGCCGCAACTCCGAAGCGAGGTGAAACCTTGTTAATGTGCGATTTCAGACGTCCGTATCAGAATGCTACCGTGCAGCATAGTGTGTTTGCCGCCAAATTCTCGTTGAGAGTGCGAGTTGACCGTGGAAAGAGTCTTTATCCGACGCGGTGGGCGTCTCGGAGTATCACCAGGATGGTGGGTGCCCGCTGGCCCTCGGAAAGGCTCTTCGGGTTACGGCTCACTCACTCGTCGCCACCTTCGGCAGAGCCTTCCCCGTGGCCGACACTGACGTGACCATGCCTGCGCGGTTCGTCTCCGGTGGGTATCGGTTCCAGTGGTTGGCCTGAAGATCGACTACGCACGAGGCCGCATCCGTTGGGGGTTCATGTGGGGGATCACCTTGGGGATCAGGTTGGGGATCCTATTAGAACGCCACCCCCTCTGGGCAGTGAAGATGCCGGTCGGAGGGCTGCAAGGGGATCCGCTGGTATCCCAGACTCGCTTGTCCACAAGCCGGTGAACACATCGGGGCGGGCTGGTGGCTGGCTGCTTGCCCTGTCGGGGCTGCTGTCGTGTTCTGCATTGTTCTTGCTTGTCCTGACCCTCTCTGTTGTTCTTTTGTATTTCAAGCTCCTTTTATCGGCCTATTCATATATCGCTTGCTTTCGGCTGCGGTCGCGATTTGCTTGGCCTTTCATGTCTCCTGACCTGCGGAAATGTTGACCTGTGGCAATTGCAATGCACGGCGTGCCGGTTGGTGATTACGGAAGCGATAGTGGGGTGAACATTCGAAAAGAGTCTTGAAATGAGCTGCCAAATCTATTGCATGACGTGCGGTGCAGAGTCATAATTGAATTGTAGTCAGGGGCTGCAAATCAAACCGAATGCCACACCCGGCGCGAGCCATGTCGAAAACGGGGAGCCCGTCATGTGTTATGTCGACACCGCGACGAATGACGACGGAACCGCCACCGACCCCGCCGAGTCCCCGTTCGCGTCCGCCTGACCACACCGCCCCGCACCCGAAAGGAACGCCCGCGATGATCACGCCCGCCACGCCCGCCTCAGCACCTGCCGCCCCACCGATCGCCCCGCCGGGTGCGTCGCCGTCCCGACTGCGCAATGGCGAACTGCGCGCGATGGTCGCCAAAGTCCTCGTCGACAACGCGGGCACCGACCTCACCCCGCGCACCATCGCCCACACCCTGAACCGTTCCTCCGGAGCGGTGGGCAACGCCTGCAAGGTGTTGGCCGATAGGGGACAGGCCCAGGCCGGGGCGACCACGCCGTTGACCTACAGGGCGACCGCGACCACGGCATCCGCCGCCGCACCCGCCACAGTTGCCGTGCCGGTGTTGGCACCCAGGTTGCGCCCGCTACGCCCTAGGACTCCCGCGCCGGCCCCGGCGGCCGCCCCGGCCCCATCCGGGACGGCCGGGACCACCACCGGCCTGGAGGCGGCGGTGACGGGTCCGGTGATGCGTCCCAACGGGACGGAGTACCACCCCCGGTTGTTGTCCGGGATGCCGGACGTGACCGCACTTCGGCGGTTGCGCGAGGCCGGGGTCGCCGCGCTGATGTACGGGCCACCCGGCACGGGCAAGACCAGCGTGATCGAGGCTGCGTTCCCGGACTGCCTCACGGTCCAGGGCGACGGGGACACCGTGGTCGTCGACTTCGTGGGCGACTACACCAAAACCCCGGACGGCGAGTTCGTGTTCGTGCACGGTCCGCTGGTCCGCGCCATGCGCGAGGGTGTGCCGCTGTTCATCGACGACGCCACCCTGATCCCGCCCACCGTGCTCGCCGTGGTCTACCCCGCGATGGACGGCCGCCGGCAGATCGTGATCAAGGCCAACGGCGGCGAGGTCGTCGACGCCGCGCCGGGGTTCTACGTGATCGCCGGACACAACCCCGGCGTACACGGCGCGGTGTTGTCCGATGCCTTGTCGTCCCGGTTCTCGGTGCAGGTCCAGGTGTCCAGCGACTACGAACTTGCCGACCAGTTGGGTGTGGACAAGAAGGCGGTGCGGGTGGCGCGCAACCTGGCGACCCGGCAGGAGAAGGGCGAGGTTGGGTGGGCACCGCAACTGCGGGAGTTGTTGGCGTTCAAGAAGATCGCCGCCGTGTTGGGTACCGAGGCCGCCGCCGGGAACCTCGTGGGCATCGCCCCGGAGGAGGACCGCGCCACCGTCGCCGCGGTGGTGCGCGACGCCTTCGGGCGCACCGTCGCCCCGCTCGCCCTCGGGGCCCGCATCACCACGACACCCTGACACCCCGCACCGACCCGCCCGCGACCGTCGTGAAAGGACCGCAACCGTGAGCACCCACTTCGCCACCGACCCGACCGCCACCGGTGCCGCCGTGTTCCCCGCCCGCCCGGAATGGCTGACCCTGTCCGCCGCCTTCGCCGACGAGGTCCCGATCATCGCCGACCGCGACGACCTCCTGGTCACCGTCGCCCCCGGCGCGGGCGGGGGTGCCCCGGCGTGTTTCTACCCCGCCCGCGCGCTGATCGAGGTCGACGGCGACCGCCTCGGCGTGGACCCCGCCACCGTGGACCCCGCGAACCTGTCCGACCGGACCCGTTACGCCCCGGCGTGGGGTGCCCTGACCCACGAGTGCGGGCACGCCAAACACACCGTGTGGGAACCGCCGGACGGCGCCCCGCCCGGCGTGGTCGCCGCCGCCATGCTGCTGGAAGAGCCGCGCATGGAAGCCGCGCAGGTCCGCCGCCGCCCGGATGACCGGCACTGGTTGCGGGCGTGCGTGAAGGGCATCGTCGCCGCCGACCTGCACCTGTTCGCCGACCCCGCCACCGCACCACGAATGACCCCCGCGCACGCCGCACACACCGCCGCCCTGCTGTTGGGACGGGCCGACGGGGGAGTGCTCACTCCCGCCGAGGTCGCCCCGGTCGCCCGTGTCGTCGAGGACGTGCTCGGGGCCGAGGTGTTGGGCAGGTTGCGGGCGGTGTGGCGTACGGCGTTGCGCACGGCCGACGACGACGGCGAGACCATGCTCGACCTCGGCCGGCAGTGGTGCGAGATCCTCGGCACCGACCCGAAAACCCCCGCCGACCCCGGCGCCGCACCTGACCCGTCCGGCACCCCCGACCCGTCCGGCACCCCCGGCACCGGCACCCCCAACGCCCCTGACCCGTCGCCGTTGGCCGACGCGATCGCCTCCGTGCTCAACGGGGTCGCGGCGACGGTGGCGCGCGAGAAGGCACCCGAAGACCCCGCCGCCGTCGCCGCCGCCGAGAAGGCGGACGAGGACGCCGCCGACCAGAAGGCGCAGAAGACGGCGCGGCGGGTGTTCGCCGCCGGTGGTCCCCGCCCCGTCCGCACCCGGATAGCGGGCACTCGCCCGCCCACATCGGAGGAGCGCATTGCCGCGCGGGTGTTGGCGCGGGCGTTGGACACCGCCGGAATCCGGGAACGGGTCGCGGTCAAGTCCACCTCGGAAGTTCCACCGGGACGGTTGCGGATGCGCGGGGTGCGTGCCGCCGAAGCCCAACGCGCCGCCGGGGCGGTGGTCACCGCCGAACCGTTCACCCGCACCACCCGCACCCCGGTCACCGTCCCGCCGTTGCGGGTCGGGGTGGCCTGCGACGTGTCCGGCTCAATGGGATGGGCACGCGCACACGTGGCCTCGGCGGCGTGGATCCTGGCCAACGCCGCCCGCCACACCACGGTGCCCGCGCAGACCGCGAGCGTGATCTTCGGCCACCACGTGCGCCCACTGACCCGCCCCGGCAAGCCACCGGCCGAGGTCACCGAGTTCTGCTCCAACGACAACTGGGAGGACATCCCAGTCGCGCTGGACGCCCTCGACGGCGCCCTCGGGCTCTCCCGCCCCGGCGCGGCACGGCTGGTGGTCATCGTGTCCGACGGCGACTTCCGCTACCAGCCCCGCACCGACGGGCAACGCACACTCGACCGGTTGCGCGCGTCCGGGTGCGCCGTGCTGTGGCTGACCACCAGCACACACGACAGCCCCCTCGCCGGGGCCACCGTGCATGTGCTGACCGACCCCGCCACCACCGCCCGCGCCATCGGACACGCCGCCACCGCCGCCCTGCGCGCCACCCGCTAGCCCGCCCGGTCCGGGGCGGTGCACCCGCCCCGGACCCCGCCGCCACCAACCGACCGCAACACCTGAGGTGATCACGATGACCGACACCCGACTCGCGACCGTAAGCGACCTGATCGCCGCCTTGCAGAACTGCAACCCCGACAGCCCGGTCCGCTGGATCTCCACCACCCTCGAATACACGACCTACACAGTCGACGAGGTGCGAGTCGCGACCGCACACGTCACACGTGACGACGAGACCCCCCCAGGGAAATCGTGTGGCTGTGCGAAGGCGACGAAACCGGCTACCTGCCCGGCAGCGTCAAGGACACCTGGGACTGGTGACCCAACCGCCCCGTCCGCAACCGATCCATGTCCAGGAGCACACGATGACCGACACCCCACTCGCGACCGTGGGCGATGTGATCGCCGCCCTGTCCGGCTACGACCCGACCACACCCCTACGGATCGCCGCCCAACCCGGCTACCCGATGGAACACCCTCTCGCGCGAGTGGTGTGCACGCCCGACGACGCCGAAGGCGACGGCACACCACCCACCGACCCGCCCGTGGTGTGGCTCGGCACCGGCGAACAGGTCGGCCACCTGCCTGCGATCGCCGCCGACGTCCTCGGGTGGTCGGCATGACCACGACCTCGACCGTGCCCGCCGAGTTGCCCTCGGTCGGCGAGGCCGCGGCGTGAGGTCGCCGCCGACAGGTCTCGCCGAGCTGCTCAACGCCGGAACTGGTCGAGTCGGGTGAGCAGGTCGTGTTCGACGGGCACACCGTCGGCGCGGGCGGAGCCTGCACCACGTACCGCACGACCTCGCCGTCAACGCGCTCGCCACCCACCTGTCCGGCTGCACCGTCAACGGCTGGCACCTGTGGCGACGCGCTCGCGACAACCGCCTCCTGGCCGACCTGCGCACCGAACTCGCGACCCGCTGAACCCTCACCGCCACAAGGAGAACCGTGATGACCATCGCCATGACCGAACGAGACGAGGCCGCCGGAGCCAGCTCGAACCGCTACCACTACACCCGCGTCGTCGAACTCGCCGGACGCACCGTCCGAGCCCGCGTTGAACGCGACTACTACGTCAACCAGAGCTGCGCGGTCGCCGAAGTACTCAACGACCAGATGCCTGGACGAGCCTCGCCGTCAACGCACCCGCCAACTGGTGGCACGACACCCCAGGCCCCAGCCTCACAGTCCACGCGACCACCGTTCTCGGACCTTTGACCGACACCCTCCTGCGCCGCGCCGCCAAGATCCTTGCCGCCCCGCCGACCACGCGCACCATCTTGCCGCACGTGCACGGAGCGATCAGCGCACTGCTCGCCACCAGCGCCGGCTTCAACGCCGAGGCACGCATCGATCCCGACGACATCGACCGGGCCTGCACCTGGGGCGGGGCACTGCACATCATCGAGCACCCCGACGACAGCCTCACCTTCACCAAAGCCCACCGCGAGGACTGCCCGTTCATCACCAGCCGAGGCGCACAGGACTGTTACTTCCCGCACCCCGCCAACGTCGAACGCACACCCGGCCGATGATCCCGACGACCGCCGACCTCTACGACGAAACCGGACGCCGGGCTCGCTGGCTCGGAGCCCTCCACGGCAACGCCGACCCCGAAACCCTGCGCGCCCTCGCCTCCGGCCGACTCCTGCTGGAAGCCACGGACCCGGCGACGTTCGCCGACGCCGTACTCGACCTGCTCGCCGTGTTCACCGAACGGGGCTTGGGACGAAGCCATCACCCCCGCGACGGCTGGCCGTGGTCGTGGCCGCACAGCTGCACCACGGACTGGGGCTACATCTTCGACCGTGGTCGAGCGTGGGTGATCACCGGCCGTATCTGGAGCTACGCGATGCCGCTCGTTGACCACCCGCCACGACAACAATCCGCTGCGACCGTGCACACCGAAACCAAACCCGACTAGGACCGGAATCGAAAGGCGCGACAACACATGCCCGACCCAACAGACCTCACCGCACCTCGGCCACGCTGCCCAGACTGCGAGGTCGCCATCAGCCAACCGCACATCGAAGGCTGCGACGTGGCCAGGTGCCTGCCGCACTGGGCTGCAACGGCTGAGCTGCGAGCGCAACCACAACTGCGGCAAGGACACCTGGTTCGGCCGCTGGCCCGGCGAGACCCGACTGTGAACGCCTCGGCTGGATGATCGGCCCCGGCCTACCCGACCTCAACCGGCTCATCACCGAGGCCATCTGGAACCCCACCAACCAACAGTGGGACGACCACTCCTAACTACCCCGAACCACCAGCCCGGCAACGGGCTAGGCGCGACCAAGCCCCACCCACCAGCGACCCCGACGGGTCGCTGGCCGGCCTTCACGCTCAAGGCAGAACAACACCGCCGCACCGACTTCGACCCACCCACGACCTACGGGTCGTAGCCCTTCCTGGGTGCAGGCCCGAAGCCCCGTTCAACTTTGGGGCTTTCTCTCCTTCCGGGGGCTCGCCGGCCGAGCCTTCGCTTTCCCCTCTTTGAGCCCTTCCACGCCTGCAAGAAAGTCCCGTTAACCACGCAGTGAAGCCGAAGGCATTCAGGGATGAACACTCGTGCTCTGGATCGAACACTCACACGGTGCCCCCCCGAGGGGCTCCATACTCCAGTGCGGCACGACCGTGGGGACTGTGCGATGGTTGGAACCTGGGCCAACCCCGTGATCCTGCCGGGGTGTTGCCGAACAATCGCCCCGCGCTTGACGTGCCGTCTGCTACGTCGGCCGTCGCTGACTATGAAGCGCGCCAACCCCCGCCCCACCTCACGACGGTCGCCACAGGACCGGAGAAGTCACCGCCTGAAGGGAAATTGCAGCCCTTCCGCTGTTGGGGAACACATAACTTCTGCGAAATCATCAGCAGGATTGAATGAACCCTGGGCGCCTTCGTGCCTCCAACGATGAACGTTGGAGGCACGAAGGCGATACGACCGTTCGGAACCGGGACGGGCTACTCCGTTGACGAAACAGCCGTCGCGGCGAGGGAGTACTTTTTCGGCTTGTCACTCTTGCGCACGGCATAGCCGCTCTCCACCAACTTCTCCAGCGCGTTGTGTACCGCGCCAGAGGATCGGTTCAGTGCCTTGCCGATCGCGTTCGGGCTGAAGTCGCCTGAGTTGTCCCGCAAGTAGTCCTCGACCATGCCGCGCAACGCCCCCGGTGCCAACCGCTGAGACTTCTCGGGCTGGTCGGTCGGCTGGTCGTCCGTGGGCTGGTCGTCGGGCTCGGGCTGGTCGATCGGCTGGTCGTCCGTGGGCTGGTCGTCCGTGACGATGGACCAGCGGTCAGCGGGACGGGAACCGCCGTCGGCGATCCCAGCGGTGCGTGCGACGAGGCCGTCCTTCTCCCACCGGGTGAGGATCTTGGGTGCCGTGGACTTACCGATCCCGGCGGTGGCGGACAGAGCGGTGGCGGTGCTGCCAGGGTGGTTTCGGAGTGCCTGCCACAGCTTCTCCTCGGTCTCCGTGCGCGGCTTCGCCGGGTCGGTCGCCGGGGTGGGAACGGCTTGCAGGGTGCGGTTGGTGGACATGACTACCTCGCAGTGCTGGCGTGGGTTTGTGGGGTCATGCCCCGGCCGGAGCGGGTGCGGCCCCCGGTGCGCATCCGGTGGGTGGTTCGGGCCGCACAACTATGGACGCTTCCTTCGGCGCATGAAGTCAAGCGGTACATCAAAAACCACTTGTCTCGTGTGGACGTTCGCCGGTTCGCGTGGCGTCGTTAGTGCAAACCGGTCCAGTTCGTGGCCATACCGTGCACGGGCATTGACACCTCCACACACACGAAGCGTCCATACACGTCGACCCGACCACAAACCATTGGAACAAAGGGGGTTGACGAATGCGCAACCGAAAGGAGCGCGGCCGGCCCACTCGCAGGCCGGGCCGAGCCCGCGGTGCCCGCAGCTCGGACCGGCACCTCGCGCGCATCAGCGATGCCGCGGAACGCCGAGGCGCGTCGTGATCGCCGCAACAGCGCGGGACGTGCCCGAGATCCGCGCACGCATGACCGACTGGGCGCGTGACCCCGAGCTGGACGGCGCGGGTAACTGGTTCCGCTTCTTCCTCGGACCCAGCCCTGACGGTGTCACCGAATCACGGGTGTTCGACCGTGTCGACGACGTGGGAGCCACCATCGCCGGAACGCTCGCGATCCAGCTTCCGGCGGCGAAGTTGTTCTACGTCTCCGCCGACATGACCGACCTCGCCCGCCACGCCGCCGACCCGCTGACCGACTGCCGGCTGCACCCCGAAGACCTGCCCGCGCAGATCGGGGTCATGGTCTACGAGCACCCGCCTGTCGAGGGAACAGCCGCCGGACGCCACAACGACGTCACCGTCGTCTCGTGGGGACCGGGGCGAGGCGGTCTGTGGGTACACACCTGGGCGACCACATCCGCATCACAGCAGGGACTCGTCCGCATCGGACGCGCACTCGCGCAGCTACCCCATGACGAGATGTTGGCGCGGGCAAGGTCGGCCGCCGCCCGGAATCTTCCCGAACCGACGCCGGACAACAAACCTTCCGACAGCGAAGAGATCGCCGACCAAACCGCCGACCACGTTCTCGCGACATTCCTGTCGAACCTTGAACGCGCCCAGGTGCCGCCGTCGTTCACCCCACCGCACGGCTATGAGTGGTGCGCCCTCACACCGATGGAGTTCGCCGAGATGGAGGGCTGGCCGGGCGGGGTGTCGGAAGGCAAGTCCTCTGGCGACACCGACGCCAGGATCGCCTTGCAGCGCACCATCCTCGCGACATGGTTGTTGATGGGCCAGACCCTGGTGCGGTCGGAACCGATGACCGCGCCCCGTGCCGCCCGGCGTCGGATCGAACGCCTCGACCCGGTTCTCGACCCCACCGTGCGCTACATCGACCTGCGGCGTGCCCGGACCGAGCCCTCCGACCGCCCCGACGACGACGTCGAGAAGGGCATGCGCGAGTACCGGCACCGGTGGATCGTGCGCTGGCACTGGCGCAACCAGGACTACCCCAGCCGCAGCGACCACCGCCCGATCTGGATCGACCCGCACTTCGCCGGTCCGGAGGACAAGCCGTTGCTCGGCGGCGAGCGCGTGAACGTCCTGCGCCGATGACACCCCGCCCGTCGCCGTCGCCCGCCGACCCGACATTGCCATGACCGCCGAATTCGACGCCGTCCCACCCCCACCAGCCCGCTGCTGCCGCGCCCAACACCGACCTGCTACCCGACGACACCGCACCGCATCCCGAGCCGCCACGCCCCGACGAGGAGACGGTGTTGTTGCTGCGGGAGTGGTTGCCCGCCGACGTGACGCTGCTCGTGCCGTCGTTGGGGCCGACGCCGATGCGCGTGCCGGACAACGCCTGGGCGATGCTCGTGCTCGCCGTAGACATCCTGGACGACATCGATCCCGACACCGCCGGACAGGTGGCCTTGCTCGCCGGTACCTGGCTGGCAGACCAGCCACCCGCCGATCTTCACGACGGCGACCTCGTCGTCCGCCCCCTCTCACCCGAGCGGGACCCCGCCGTGCCGGGCCACGAGCACCTCGCCGACGTGGAGATGCTGTTGGGCCTACCGGGGCCGGTGGATGCCCCTCGGCCTCTGGGCCGGTGTGGACGAACGGTGGCCGTGGACCCTCGCGCCCACAATCGCCGCAGCGGTGCGCCTCTACATCGACGCCGCCGAGACGCTCAGCCGAGATGTAGTACTGGGATCTCGTCCACGCCGATGCTGCTCATCCGCACGCCCAGGGTTCGCGGCGCGTGCTCGACCTCGCGGCGGAGTTGCCTGATCGGCATGGTGTGTTCCACAAGCCGCGATCGGGTGATCCATACAAGCCGCCGAACTGCGGTTTTGGATACGGAGAGGGAAACTGTCGGCTAGACTCAAACCCATGCGATGCACAGCGCCCGTACGGGGCCACACCGGTGGCGGTGGCGCAAACTGCCCTGTTCATGGAGGCCGATCTCGGTCGTCCTATTCCCGGTCCTCCTACACCTCGTCGACCCCGCGCGCTTCGAGCGGTGGCGGGTCCAGCGGTGGAGGTGGCGGCGGCCGATCGACTCGTCCGCGGTGGTCGCCGACCAATTCCTCCGTCACCTACAGCGCTGACGAGGTCGCGGCGCTGGATCGCTACCGTCGGCAGGTCGAAGCGGTCGGTCCGCGCGCCAAGTCCTACGACCTGTTCCTCTGCCACGCCTGGGACGACCGGCGGGAGACCGCGACCGAGCTGCACGGCCTGCTCGAAGCGCAGGACGTGTCGGTCTGGTTCAGCGAGAAGGACATCGTCCTCGGCACGCCGTTCATGCGGGAGATCGACAAGGGTCTGGCCAAGACGCGCATCGGCCTCGCCCTCATCACGCCCGCCTTCCTCAAGCGCATCGAAGGCGGTGGCGTGTCCGAGAAGGAGCTCTCCGAGCTGCTGGCTCGCGACCAGCTGATCCCCGTCGCGCACGGGGTGACCTACGACGAAATCCGGGCGGTCAGCCCGCTCCTCGGCTCCCGCAACGGCTTCAGCACTGAGGACGACTCGCTGGAAGTCGTCGCCAAGAAGATCGCCGAACTTGTCGCCGTCTAGTAGGGCTTCGTTAGGTCGAGTGCTGGGGTGTGTCGGTGATGTGATCTTCTGTGGTGGTGAGGCCGGAGGAGATGGCGTTGGTTCGCCCGGT
>NZ_PVTF01000027.1 GCF_003002815.1 Umezawaea tangerina
TGGACAGGTTGCTGCCATACCTGCCGACAACCCGTCCAGCCCACAGGCAGTCCAACAAAACCCCAGCTCAACAGCACCTAACGAAGTCCTACTAGGGCGTGTATCGAAGTCCGTGTTCGCGGTAGCCGGGCCTGACGCGGCCCCTGGGGGCACGGCCGACTGGCCCGCATACAACAGCGGTATGCGGGCCAGTCGGCCGCACCGCCAGGAACCACCTCAGGCGCGACTCCCATCGAACGAGACTTCGACGCACGCCCTGGGCCGCGGTTCCCGTTCGAGAGGCCGTCGGTTCACCCGAAGAGCTACCTCCGCCCCGATCCCGTTGCTGTCGACCGGGCCGAGCGGCGACCGTCGCGTCGGCGACCGGCTCGGGGAGGTGGACCGCTGTCCCACGTGGACGTGCGCGTTGTGCGCCTGGTGGGCACCGGGCTGCTGCGCGCCGTCCTCGCCGCGGGCCTCTCGACGCTCGGGTGGACTTGCGTGCACGAGCCCGCCGGGGTGGCCGAGTGCGCGGCCGTGATCATCCACGACGACGGGACGTCCTCGACCGACGTGGTGGCCGAGTGCGTCGCGCGGGCGCTGCCGACGGTGGTGGTGGGCTCGGTGCGCCGCCCGCACGAGCTCATCGTGGCCGTGCACGCGGGCGCCACCAGCGTGGTCGACCGGGACCTCCCGGTGCCCGACCTCCTCGCCGCGGTCCAGCGCGGGCTCACCACGACCACGCGCTCCACCGAGCTGGTGCGGGAGCTGTGCGAACGCGCCCGGCTGCGCGAGCGGCTCGACCGGCTCACCCCGCGCGAGCGGACCGTGCTCACCGGCCTGGCCGCTGGCCGGGCGGCGGCGGAGATCGCCCGGCAGGAGCGGGTGACCATCGCGACCGCCCGCGCGCACATCCGGTCGATCCTGCTCAAGCTCGGCGTGTCCTCCCAACTGGCCGCCGCGGCCGCCGGGCGGTCGGGCTGGCGCGAGCTGAACCTCGCCGACCACTCGGCTCCGTGTCCGACAAACACCCCGCCGCCGGGCTTCGTCCGGCGGTTCCGGCTGCTGTCCGACGACGACTGGTCACCGGTCCGGGGCCTGTTCCCCGCCCGGACCGGCCGACCGGGGCGGCCGTTCGCGGACGCGCGGTCGATGGTGGAGGGCGTGCTCTACCGGTACCGGTGCGGGATCGCCTGGCGCGAGGTGCCCGTCGCGTTCGGGCCGTGGCAGACGATCTGGACCTGGCACCGCCGGATGTCCGCCGACGCCGTCCTGTCCCGGCTGTGCACCGCGGTGGACCCGGCGATGGCACGGGCGCACCGGCTCGCCGACGGCGTCACGCGCACGGGTGGCGGCTGGGTGGAGCTGCGGTTGTCGGACACGGGGTAGTCGATCGGGACGATGCCGGGCGGGTGCGGAGAGCCACACACTGGTCCGGCGCGCGCCGCCGACGGCCGCGCCGGACCGGAGGACAGTCCTATGTGGAACACGCTCTACTTGCCCGGAACCACGATCTCGAGCTGGAACGGGGTCGCGGTGTACGAATACGCGGGCGGCGGCAGGTTCAGGCGGATGACGCACTGGTCGTGGTCGACCTCCTACCACGAGCACTACGAGGTGGCCAGGCTCGCGACCGGCTCCTGGTGGGTCCCGGTGTCGACCAACCCGCCGGGGTTCTGGGAGCGCCCGACGCTCGTCGTCGGCGTCCCGAGCACGTCGCCCGAACCCAGGGTCAACCCCAACGGCAGCGAGTACCGGCCGGGCGGGGTCTACTTCTGGGTCCCGGCCGTCCCGCCGCCGTACGTCCCCGGCATCACCACCAACCGCGTCGACTGCCACCCGCCGTCCGTGCCCCCGAACGAACTGGGGACGGACGTGGGCGCGGCACCCGCGGGCGGGCTCGCGGTGGCGCAGGAGCGCCTGGCCGCGATCCTGGCCGAGCCGGTGGAGGCCGTCGCCGCGGCGCCCGCCAACGCCTTCCAGGACTCCGACGGCCTGATCTCGTTCGTCAACCTGTCCTCCGACCTGGTCAACCACAGCGCCGAGTACAAGACCGGCACCGAGGTGTTCGACAAGATCGCGAACTTCTTCTCCACGTTGCGCGTCAAGGTGTTCACCGCCATGCAGAACGGCAAGATCACCCCGCTGAAGGGCGACCCGAAGCCCGCGACGCAGTGGGACCTGACGGTCACCCACTACATGCAGTACCTGCTCCAGGAGACCGGTGGGCTCACCGACTACGCGATCACCGAGGAGACCTACTCGGAGACCCAGGTGGTGGCCGAGTTCAGCGCGGACTTCGTCAAGCTGCTGTTCGACGCGGTCACCGTGCCCAGCTCGGTCATCGGCGGCGTGACGGCGTTCATCAGCGGCGTCGGCACGACCCTGCGGACCAGCTGGGACGACCGCGTCCGCACCTACTCCGTCGACCTGCTCGGCCAGTGCCACGAGGCGGTCCAGCAGAACTCCGACGGCGCCCCGGACTACCGGTACTTCCCGAAGCTGAAGTACTACCACCTCACCGTCGACTCCCAGCAGAGCGAGTTCACCTCGGACTGCGCGACGGTCCGCAAGATCACGTTCAACTTCAGGTACGAGGCCTACGTCACGGCCGTCGCGGCCGCGGTGCTGGACAAGACCACCGCCGAGTACAAGTCCTTCACCGCGTTCCTCGACAAGGCCCAGGCGGCGAACTACAAGGACGCCCAGAACCAGCTGGACACCGTGCTGGACGGCGGCGTCTCGGCCGACGTGCCGAAGCTGAACGCGTTCGGCGTGGACCTGTCGCACTACCCGCCCGCGCGGGCGGAGCAGGTCGGGCAGGTGGAGCGCAGGCGCCTGGTGGCCGTGTGACCGGCTGACCCTCGTCGGGGCACGGGCCCGTGCCCCGACGAGCTGGTCGTGCTGGGCCGGTCGGACAGGGGGGGCGTTGTCGACACGGCAGCGGTGGAGGGCTTCCGGTGCCGCGCGGCCACGTGACCTGGCTGACACCGGCGACGTACGAGCGCCACCTGTGCGACCGGCCCACCCCTACCCGACCGGCGGTATCCGGCGGCACACTTGTTGCCACGCCCTGGCCACAACGGGTGGTTGGCAACTACCGTGACCCCGTGTCCGAAACCATCGCAATGCACATGAGCGACGGCCTGCTCAACGCGCCGACGTCGCTGCTGTTCGTCGTGGTCGCGGTCGTGGGGGTCGGGATCGCGCTGGCCAAGGCCCGCGGCGACTTGGACGACAAGACCGCGCCGATGGCCGGGCTGGTGGCGGCGTTCGTGTTCGCCACCCAGATGCTGAACTTCCCGGTGCTGCCCGGCGTGAGCGGCCACCTGCTGGGCGGCGCGCTGGCGGCGATCCTGGTCGGGCCGTGGGTCGGCGCGCTGTGCGTGACGATCGTGCTGGTGCTGCAGGCCCTGCTGTTCGCCGACGGCGGCGTGACCGCGCTCGGCGCGAACGTCACGAACATGGCCCTGATCGGCACGGCGACCGGGTACCTGGTCGCGATGGCGCTGCGTGGGCTGGCCCGCAGGGGCAAGGGCGGGATCGCGGCGGTGGCGTTCGTGTCCGCGCTGGTCAACACGGTGGTCGCGTCCTGCGGGTTCGTGCTGGAGTACGCGATCGGCGGCCAGGGCGGGGTGTCGCTGGGCACGGTCGCCGCGGCGATCGTGGGCGTGCACGTGCTGATCGGCATCGGCGAGGGGCTGATCACGGCGGCGACGGTGACGGCCGTGTCCTCGATCCGCCCCGATCTGGTCTACCTGCTCCGCAGGACCACCCCGCAGAACCTGGAGTTGAGGGCATGAAGCGGTTCTTCATCGGGTTCGCGATCGTCTCGCTGGTGCTGGCGGGCTTCGTCTCGTACTTCGCGAACTCCAACCCGGACGGTCTCGACCACGTGACCGAGGTGCACGGCATCGCGGAGCACGCGAAGGACAGCCCGTTGAGCGGGTCGCTGTTCGCGGACTACGCGGTGGGCGGCGACGACCGGTTCACCGGGGTCGCGGGCGTGCTCGGCGTGGTCGCCACCCTCGCGCTGGCGGGCGGGCTGTTCTGGTTGCTGCGCAAGCGTTCCCCGCAGGGGAAGTAGGAGGTGGGCGCCGGCCACGGGCACGGTGTGTTGCACCGGCCCGGTGACTCGCCGGTGCACCGGCTGCCTCCGCAGCTGAAGATCGTCGCGGCCTTCGCGGCCGTGCTGTGCGTGGTCGCGACGCCGCGCGAGGCGTTCTGGGCGTTCGGGGTCTACCTGCTCGCGATCATGGCCGTGTGGTGGGTCGCGCGGGTGCCGGTGCGCTGGTTCGCGGCCCGCGCCCTGATCGAGGTGCCGTTCGTGGTGCTCGCCGTGCTGCTCCCGCTGGTCGGGCACGGCAGGCGCGTCGACCTCCTGGGCGTCGCGGTGTCCGTCGAGGGCGCGCTGGCCGGGTGGAACATCCTGGCCAAGGGGACGATCGGCGTGCTGGTGTCGTTGACGCTCGCCGCGACCACCGCCCCGCACGACCTGCTGCTGGGCATGCAGCGCCTGCGCACGCCGTCGGTGCTGATCACCATCGCGACGCTGATGCTGCGCTACGCCGAGGTCATCGTCGGCGAGGCCCAGCGGATGCGGGTCGCGCGCATCTCGCGCGGCCACGACCCGCGGTTCCTGTGGCAGCTCGGCGCCACGGCCCGCGGCATCGGCAGCCTGTTCATCCGCTCCTACGAACGCGGCGAGCGCGTGCACCTCGCGATGGTGTCCCGCGGCTGGAGTGGCACGATGCCCGAGATGACCGGGACCAGCACGCCGCCGCCCGAACGGGTCGTCGGGTCCGGGACCGCCCTGCTGGTCGAGCACCTCGCCTACGCCTACCCCGACGGCCACCAGGCCCTGTTCGGCGTGAACCTGCGCGTGCGCCCCGGTGAGCGGGTCGCGCTGCTCGGCCCCAACGGCGCCGGCAAGACCACCCTCGTCATGCACCTCAACGGCGTCATCACCGGCGGCTCCGGCCGGATCGAGGTCGCCGGGCTGCCCGTCGACAAGGCCAACCTCAAGGAGATCCGCCGCCGGGTCGGCGTGGTGTTCCAGGACCCCGACGACCAGCTGTTCATGCCGACCGCGCGCCAGGACGTCGCGTTCGGCCCGGCCAACTTCGGCCTGCGCGGCGCCGAGCTCGACGCCCGTGTGCGGTCCGCGTTGGACGCCGTCGGCATGGGCGCCTACGGCGACCGCTCACCCCTGCACCTGTCCGGCGGCCAACGCCGCCGCGTCGCGCTCGCCACCGTGCTCGCGTGCGACCCGGAGATCCTCGTGCTCGACGAACCGTCGGCCAACCTGGAACCGGTGGCGCGCCGCGAGCTGGCCGAGGTCCTGCTGGGACTGGACCGCACCATGCTCATGGTCACCCACGACCTGCCCTACGCCCTGCAGCTGTGCACCCGCAGCGTGGTCATCGACGACGGCGTCGTCGTGGCCGACGGCCCGACCCGCGAGATCCTGGCGGACACCGAACTGCTGGCGGCGCACCGGCTGGAGCTGCCCTACGGGTTCCGGCTGGACTAGCTCGCGACCTGTGGCACCGGGCCGTTCACGCTGGTCCGGCGCGACTGGTCACCAGCCGCGGAGCCTGCCGTCCTTCGCGGCTGCGAGGAACCGGTCCAGGGTCGTCGCCGCGAAGGTGAGGGCGGGGCCGGTGCTCGCGAACGAACGAGCGCGTGCCGCCGGGATCGTGGGCTACCACCCCACCATCGTGCCCGGTTCGCTGGACGGCGACCTGCCTGCCGAGTTCTACGTAGGGGAGGTCGCCCGGGACGTCCACCGGTCACGTGAGCTCCTGGCCACGACCTGAACCCGCACCGGCACCCGAAGCGCCTCCAGCTCACCGCGCGCCCGCTTCGGCGTCAGCACCCGCATCCCCGCCGCCGCGCACCGCCGCACCACCTCCGGCTGCTCCCGCAACAACCGCAGCCCCCGCCGCACCAGCACCCCCACCGGTTTGCGCGCCTCCACCACGTCGCGCACGAACCGCCGCGCGAACGTCACCCCCGCGTTCGGCGCCAGCACGATCGCGTCCACCAGCACCCCCGCCTCCCGGCACCCGGCCACCAACCGGTCCGCGAACAGGCCTTCCGCGATGAACGCCGGCGCGTCCCCCAGCACGACCTCGTGGCACCCGGTCTTGCGGCTCTCGCCGATCGAGTACGTCGGCGCCTCCACCCGTCCGACCCGCGCCAACTCCACCACCGCGGCCAACGCCGCCCCGGTGTCCCACGACCCCTCCGCGTCCCAGTCCGGCCGCCCGGCGGCGTCACGGGGCAGCAGCGGGTCGTCCTCGTCGAGGTAGAAGTCGTCCAACCGCAGGACCGGCCAACCCAGGTGGGCGGCGAGATGGGACTTGCCGGAGCCGGAGGGGCCCGCGAGCAACACGGCGCGCGCGTGAACGGGAGATGACGGCACGGAACGCCATTCTGGCACACCGGACCACGATCAGGGCTGTGACCTGCGCGATCTCCGTCAGGGCTTCGGTCCGGTCTCCTTCGGGCGGTTCTTGATCCCGATCAGGACCTCCTTGCCGAGGTGCTGCTTGATCAAGTGGATCAGCCTCGGTCCGTCGATCAGCTCGATCCGGTTGTTCTCGGCGGCCTTGGTCCAGCAGCCCGCGGTGAACCAGGACGTGGTCACCAGGATCCCGCGTCCGGCGCGCTTCTCGTCCATGGCGCCGACCAGCTCGCGGACGTGGCTCACGCCCACCACCTTGCTGTAGCGCTTGGCCTGCACGACGCAGAGGCCGCCGACCAGCGGATCCTCGTTGACGATGACCGCGTCGACACCGTCGTCGTTGCTCTGCTGCGTCGTCCACCCCTTGAGGCCGCTCGCTTCGAACACCTGCTTCACGAGGTGCTCGAAGTTCGTGTACGACATGTCCATGAGGTCCGGACGGGAGTCGAGCAGCGACACCGCGTCCAAGCCGTCCACGAACGCGTACCTGCTCAGGTCGAAGTCCAGCAGGGGCTTGATCGGTTCCAGCTCGTACGGGTGCGGCGAGACCAGGGCGTCCAGGTGGCGCAGGCACACGTCGGGCCGCACGTGGGCCAGGTCGATCTCCGCCAGGCTCGTCCGCTCGACCTGGAGGCTGATCAGGCAGGGGAACTCCCGTTTGCCGGTCGCGGGGTTGGTGGCCCGCACGTGCCCGTTGAACCCGACGGTCTCCAGCTTCCCATCGGCGTCGAACAGATCGCGCACGTACAGCAGCGACACCTGGCTGACGACGGACCGGTACAGCTCGCCGATCTCCTTCGCCGGACGGGGGAGGGGGCGTTCCTCGTCCTTGGTCCGCACGTACTGGTACCCGCGGACCGCAGGAACGACGTCGCGCGGAGGCAGTTCGACGCGGACGACGACCTGCTCGCCGTTGGGGTTGAACGTCACCTCGTTGTGCCGCGGGAACTTCGCCGGGAGCGGGGTGGCAGCGAGCACGCGGACGAGGTAGTCCTCCACCGCGGACCTGTCCCTGCTCCGCAGGGCCCTGGCCAGCTCGTCGACTCCCCGGTTGTGCTCGGCCACCTCGTTCTCCAGCCGCCTCCGCTCCTCGTCGTGCTTCCGGCGGAGCTCGACGACCTGTTGCTGTCGAGCGACCTCCTTCGCGTCGTGGCGCTGGTTGGCCAGCTCGAAGGCAGCCCGCGCCTCGACCAGCCGGGTGTCGTACCGCCCTCGACCGCCGAACAGGCGACCCACCGGGCCGGGCGGTCGTGGTGCGAACTGCTCCCAGTCCGGCCTGGCTTGTGGACGGGCGAGCTCACCCAGGTCGAGTGCGGGCACGTCGGCCCGCCTGCGCAGCGAGCGGACGTCGAACCGGGCCCGCCTGGCGATGCCGCCGGTGAGGATCGACGACAGTTCGGCGACCCGTCCGGAGACCTCGGCCGACTTGCGCTCGACGGCCGCGGCCCGCTTGGCCAGGTGTCGTTCGCGCTTCGCCTTGTCCTCGGCCTTTCGGTCCGCCTCGACCGCCCGCTGGCGCCTGAGCCGCTCGCGTTCGGCCGCGCGCTGCTGTCGTTGAACTCCGCCTGCCCGCCACTCCTGGTCGCCATCGGTCAGCCCCCTGTTCGCCGCGGAATCGATGCTAACCGTGTTCGACCGAATACCCAGCGTGTAACTTTCGTCCCTGTCGTACCTCCCCGGTAGGTTCGGGCACGTGGACGAAGGGCTGTTCGACGAGGGTTTGTTCGGGGTCGATCCGGAAGAGCGGCAGGCGCGCATAGCGGCGAACGCGCCGTTGGCGGTGCGGATGCGGCCGGCGACCCTGGACGAGGTCGTCGGGCAGGACCACCTGTTGGGGCCGGGGGCGCCGTTGCGGCGGCTTGTCGAGGGGGCGGCGCCGGCCTCGGTGATGCTCTACGGGCCGCCGGGCACGGGCAAGACGACGTTGGCGACGTTGGTGTCGCAGGCGACGGGGCGGCGGTTCTCGGCGTTGTCGGCGTTGTCCGCGGGGGTCAAAGAGGTGCGGGCGGTGATCGACGAGGCGCGCAAGCGACTGGTGCGGTCGGGGGAGCAGACCGTGCTGTTCATCGACGAGGTGCACCGGTTCTCGAAGACGCAGCAGGACGCGCTGCTCGGGGCCGTGGAGGACCGGATCGTGCTGCTGGTCGCGGCGACGACGGAGAACCCGTACTTCTCGGTGGTGTCGCCGCTGCTGTCCCGGTCGCTCGTCCTGCAGCTCAAGCCGCTGACCGACGAGGCCGTCCGGCAGCTGATCCGCCGGGCGGTGTCCGACGAGCGGGGGCTGGGCGGGAAGGTGAGCCTGGCGGAGGACGCGGAGGACCACCTGGTGCGGCTCGCGGGCGGTGACGCGCGGCGGGCGCTGACGGCGCTGGAGGCGGCGGCGGACTCGGCGGCGCAGGAGAACGACGGCGTGGTCGACCTGCCGCTGCTGGAGGCGACGGTCGACCGGGCGGCGGTGCGCTACGACCGCGACGGCGACCAGCACTACGACGTGACGAGCGCGTTCATCAAGTCCATCCGCGGGTCCGACGTGGACGCCGCGCTGCACTACCTGGCCCGGATGATCGAGGCGGGCGAGGACCCGAGGTTCATCGCGCGCCGCCTGGTGATCCACGCCAGCGAGGACATCGGCATGGCGGACCCGATGGCGCTGCTGGTCGCGACGGCCGCCCAGTCGGCGGTGCAGACGATCGGCATGCCGGAGTGCACGCTCAACCTGGCCCAGGCCGCGATCCACCTGGCGACGGCGCCGAAGTCGAACGCCGTGACCACCGCGATCGGCGCCGCGATGGCGGACGTCCGCCAGGGCGCGACCGGTGCCGTGCCCGCGCACCTGCGCGACGGCCACTACGCGGGCGCGGCCAAGCTCGGCAACGCGCAGGGCTACCGCTACCCGCACGACGTGCCCGGCGGCGTGCTCACCCAGCAGTACCCGCCGGACGACCTGGTCGGCCGCGACTACTACGAGCCGACCCCGCGCGGCGGCGAGCGCGTGCTGTCCGAACGGCTGCCGAAGCTGCGCAGGGTCATCCGCGGCGAGGAGTAAATCCGGTGGCCGTTCCCGGGAACCGGTGTCACCGTGGCCCGGTGACTCCCGCACCCGTGAACGGCCACGCCCTCCTCGACTTCAACGCCCCTATGTCTGACGCGCGCGCCTACGAGCTGATCGGCACCCTGCGGCTGGCCGAGCAGAAGATCGTCGACTACGGCTGCGGCTGGGCGGAACTGCTGCTGCGCATGGTCGAGCACGAGCCGACGGCGCGGGCCGTCGGCGTGGACGGCGACGAGACCGGCATCGCCAGGGGTCGGGCGAACGCGACCTCGCGCGGGCTCGGCAAGAACGTCCGGCTGGAACTGGCCGACCTCACGACGTGGGAGTCCGAGCCGGTCGACGTGGCCGTGTCCATCGGTTCCAGCCACGCCTGGGGCCACACCCGCGAGACCCTGGCGGCCATGCACCGGCGGATCCGACCCGGCGGGCAGCTGCTGCTCGGCGACGCGTTCTGGGAGAAGCCGCCGAGCGACGTCCTCCTGGAGCGCTTCGGCGCGAAACCCGACGACCACGGCACGATCGGCGAACTCGTCGACCTGGCGATGGCCGCCGGGTTCCGGCTCCTGTCGCTGGCCACGGCCAACCAGGACGAGTGGGACAGCTTCGAGTCCCGCTGGTGCGCGAGCCGCGAGCGCTGGCTGCTGGAGCACCCCGACCACCCCGAGGCCGCCGCCGTCCGCAAGGTCGTGGACGACCACCGCGACCTCTGGCTGCACGGCTACCGCGGCTACCTCGGCTTCGCCTACCTGACCCTGGCACGGGCATGACGACCTTCCTGGAGACCGAACGCCTGGTGCTGCGCCGGTTCACCGAGTCCGACGCGGACCACCTCGTCGCGCTCGACGGCGACCCGGACGTGATGCGGTACATCACCGGCGGGGTCGCGACCCCGCGCGCCGAGATCGTCGAGGACCACCTGCCCGCGTACTTCGCCTACTACGAGCGGTTCGCGGGCTTCGGCTTCTGGGTCGCCGAGGACCGCGCGGGGACGTTCCTCGGCTGGTTCCACTTCCGCCCGCAGCCCCACGACCCGCCGGGCCACGTCGAGCTGGGCTACCGGTTCGCCAAGGCCGCGTGGGGTCTCGGCTACGGCACCGAGGGCTCGAAGGCGTTGATCGACAAGGGTTTCCGCGAGTTCGGCGTCGAACGCGTCTACGCCGAGACGATGGTCGTGAACACCGCTTCCCGCCGGGTCATGGAGAAGGCGGGCCTCCGCCAGGTCCGGATCTTCCACCAGGACTGGCCGTACCCGATCGAGGGCAGCGAGCACGGCGACGTGGAGTACGCGCTCACCCGGCAGGAGTGGGAGGCCGCCGGTGGCTGACCCGGTCCTGGAGACCGAGCGCTTGGTGCTGCGCCGCTTCACCGAGTCCGACGCCGACGACCTGGTCGCGCTCGACGGCGACCCGGAGGTCATGCGGTACCTCACCGGCGGTGTCCCCACCCCACGCGCCGAGGTGCTGGAGTTCCTGCGCCGGCACGTCGACCACCCCGAACTCGGCGTCCTGGCGGCCGAGGACCGGGCGGGCACGTTCCTCGGCTGGCTGTCGCTCCTGGTCCGCCCGGACGAACGGCCGGGCCACGCCGAACTCGGCTACCGCCTCACCCGCGCCTGCTGGGGGAGGGGCTACGCGACCGAGGGCGCGAAGGCGCTCGTGGAGCGGGGGTTCACCGAGCAGGGACTGGACCGCGTGTACGCCGAGACCATGGTGGTCAACACCGGGTCGAGGCGGGTCATGGAGAAGGCCGGGCTCAAGCAGGTCCGGATCTTCCACCTCGACTGGGCGCACCCGATCGACGGCAGCGGGCACGGCGAGGTCGAGTACGCGCTCACCAGGGCCGAGTGGCTCCAGCGGTCGTCCGGCGGCGGCTGAGGAGGCCCCCTACCTGGAGTGGATCATCAGCAGCGCCACCTTGCCCGGCAGCAGGATCTCGCCGACGGGCTCGAACCCGCCCGCCTGGAACGACGCGATCGCCCGCTTGTTGCGCACGTCCGGCTCCAGCAGCACGCGGGTGCACTCCGGGTCGGCGGCGAACAGGGCCGCGGTCAGCACCGGCAGCACCGCCCGCACCAGCCCCCGGTCGGTCAGCGCGAGGTCGCCGACGGCCACGTGCACGCCCAGGTCGTGCGGCAGGGCGCGGTAGCAGCGGGCCACCTGGTCGCGGGCCGCGCGGTAGATCTCCAGGTACAGCATCGGCGTCGAGTCGCGGCCCACCAGGCACGGCAGCGAGTGCACGCCCGCGAGCTGGCGGCGCAGCTCCGCGTCCCACAGCTCGCGCGACCACGCCTGCTGCCAGAACGCCGCGACGTGCGGCGACTGCATCCAGCCGTGCACCAGCTGGAGGTCGAACGTGTCCGGGTCGACCCGGCGCGCCGACCACCCGCCGGTCAGCTCCGGCAGCGGGGGAGCGGGCACCCCGAGCAGGTCACCGTGCTCCAGCGGACGGTTCGCACCAGGCCTCGACACGGCGCGGTAGTCGTCCAGGTTGGTCACCGGGCGCACCGGTCCTCCAGTCCGCTGTAACGATCACTTCACTGCCGGTGACCACGCTAGTCGGACCAACGGCGATCCAATCGGGTCCATTCGGGGGACGCACGCTAACCTTGTGACCCTTCCACATCTTGCGTTCCCCAGGAGGATCAGTGTCGCCAGGGCAGATCGCCGCGCTGGTAGCAGCAGGCGCTTTCGTGCTGCTCGTGCTGCTGCTGGCGATTCCGTTGCTGAAGCTCGGCAAGACGTTGGACGAGGCCACGATCGCGATCCGCAAGGCGCACGAGAACACCGACCCGCTGTTCACCGAGGCCAACCAGACGTTGACCCACGTGAACACGCAGTTGGAACGCGTCGACGGCATCACCGCGAACGCCCGCGCCGTCACCGGCAACGTCTCCGCGCTCACCTCGTTGTTCACCGCCACGCTGGGCGGACCGCTGGTCAAGGCCGCCGCGCTGTCCTACGGCGTGAGCAAGGCCGTCCGCGCCCGCCGCAAGGCAGCCGAGTCCCCGAACAAGCACACCCGCCGCCGTCCCCGCGGGGGCAAGCGATGAGCCGGCTGTTCTGGTTCGCCGCGGGTGCCGCGGCAGGGGTGTTCGTCGTGCGCAAGGCGGGGCAGGTCGCCCACCAGGCGACGCCCGCGGGCATCGGCGAGAACGTCGGCAACGGGTTGCGCGAGCTCGCGAGCGCGCTGGGCTCCTTCGGCGCCGAGGTGCGCGCCGGGATGTCCGAGCGCGAGCACGAGCTGCAGGAGTCCGTCGAGAGGCAGACCGGGTTCACCCCCGGCCGGTACTCGACCGAGCCCGCCCCGCGCAGGGGCACCGGCGCGCGAGCGCGTCGGGCGGACGGCTGAGCCACTCGCCGTTCGCCTTCCCGCGCCCCTCCGACCGCAATACCCCTGAAGGACTTCCCCGTGCAGACCCACGAGATCATCAAGCGCTTCCGCGACCACTTCGAGCGCGCGGGCCACACCGTCGTGCCCAGCGCGTCGCTGCTGCTGGACGACCCCAACCTGCTGTTCGTCAACGCGGGCATGGTGCCGTTCAAGCCGTACTTCCTCGGTGAGGCCCCGGCGCCCTACAAGCGCGCCACCAGCGTCCAGAAGTGCGTGCGCACCGGCGACATCGAAGAGGTCGGCAAGACCACCCGGCACCTGACGTTCTTCCAGATGGCGGGCAACTTCTCGTTCGGCGACTACTTCAAGGAAGACGCCATCCGGCTCGCCTGGGAGCTGATCACGAAGTCCCAGGCTGACGGTGGGTACGGGTTCGACCCGGAGCGCCTGTGGGCGACGGTCTACCACGACGACGACGAGGCCTTCGACCTCTGGCAGAAGGTCGCGGGCCTGCCGCCCGAGCGCATCCAGCGCCGCGGCGTCGAGGACAACTACTGGTCGATGGGCGTGCCCGGCCCGTGCGGCCCGTGCTCGGAGATCTACTACGACCGCGGTCCGGAGTTCGGGCAGGAGGGTGGTCCTGTCGTCGACGAGGACCGCTACCTGGAGATCTGGAACCTGGTCTTCATGCAGAACGAGCGCGGACCGGGTGGCGCGAAGAAGGACTACCCGATCCTCGGCGAGCTGCCCGCGAAGAACATCGACACCGGCATGGGCGTCGAGCGGGTCGCGTTCCTGCTCCAGGGCGTGGACAACGTCTACGAGACCGACCTGGTGCGCGCGGTCATCAACAGGGCCGAGGAGCTGTCCGGCCGCAAGTACGGCGCCGACAAGACCGACGACGTGCGGTTCCGCGTCATCGCCGACCACGCCCGCAGCAGCGTCCTGCTGATCGGCGACGGCGTGACCCCCGGCAACGAGGCCCGCGGCTACGTGCTGCGCAGGCTGCTGCGCCGCATCGTGCGCTCCTCGCGCCTGCTGGGCGTGACCGAGCCGGTGCTGCCGACGTTCGCCGAGGTCGTCCGGGACACGATGGGCCAGGCCTACCCGGAGCTGGTCGAGAACTTCGTCCGCATCCAGCAGATCATGCGCGCGGAGGAGGACACCTTCCTTCAGACGCTGGCCGCCGGGTCGCGGATCTTCGAGACCGCCGCCGACCAGATCAAGGCCGACGGCCGCGCCACGCTGCCCGGCGACAAGGCGTTCCAGCTGCACGACACGTACGGCTTCCCGATCGACCTCACGCTGGAGATGGCCTCGGAAGCGGGCCTGACCGTGGACGAGGACGGCTTCCGCAAGCTGATGGCCGAGCAGCGCGCCCGCGCCAAGGCCGACGCGGCGGGCAAGAAGACCGGCCACGGCGACCAGACGGTCTACCGCGAGCTGCTCGACCTCGGCGCGACCGAGTTCGTCGGCTACACCGACCTCGCCGCCGAGGCGACCGTGCGCGGCATCGTCAGCGAGGGCAAGCGGGTCCGCTCCGCCCGCGAGGGCGAGATCGTCGAGGTCGTCCTCGACCGCACGCCCCTGTACGCCGAGTCCGGTGGCCAGGAGAGCGACGCGGGTGTGATCGTGGCCGACGGCGCCGAGCTGGAGGTCGTGGACGTCCAGAAGGTCGCCCGCAAGCTGTGGGTGCACCAGGTGCGCGTGGTCAGCGGCGAGATCGCCGAGGGCCAGCACGTGGAGGCCCGCGTCGACCAGGAGTGGCGCACGGGGGCCCGGCAGGGCCACTCGGGCACGCACGTCGTGCACGCCGCCCTGCGCCAGGTGCTCGGCCCGTCCGCGCTGCAGAGCGGCTCGTACAACAAGCCCGGCTACCTGCGGCTCGACTTCGCGTGGACCGGCGGCCTGTCCGACGAGACCCGCAGCGAGAT
The DNA here is from genome assembly GCF_003002815.1 of Umezawaea tangerina. Lineage (GTDB taxonomy): Bacteria > Actinomycetota > Actinomycetes > Mycobacteriales > Pseudonocardiaceae > Umezawaea > Umezawaea tangerina. The sequence goes on from NZ_PVTF01000027.1 coordinate 14,765, forward strand.
CGAGGAGGTCTCGAACCTCGCGGTCCGCAAGGACCTGCCGGTCCGAGTGGTCTACACGGACATGAACGGCGCGCAGGAGCTCGGCGCGGTCGCCCTGTTCGGCGAGACCTACGACGAGTCCGTGCGCGTCGTCGAGATCGGCGGCCCCTGGTCGCGCGAGCTCTGCGGTGGCACGCACGTCGAGCACTCGTCCCAGATCGGCCCGGTCACGCTGCTCGGCGAGTCGTCCGTGGGCTCCGGCGTGCGCCGCATCGAGGCCTACGTCGGCATCGAGGCGTTCCGCTTCCTCGCCCAGGAGCGCGCGCTCGTCCAGAACGTCGCGGGACTGCTGAAGGTGCCGAACGCCGAGGTGCCCGGCCGCGTCGAGGCGCTGGTGGAGCGGCTGCGCGTCGCCGAGAAGGAACTGGAGCGCCTGCGCGGTGCCCAGCTGCTGTCCTCGGCCGGTCAGCTCGCCGACAGCGCGCTGGACGTCCGCGGCGTGGCGCTGGTGGCGCTCGCGCTGCCGGAGGGCACGTCCGGGGCCGACCTGCGCACGCTGGGCTCCGAGGTGCGCAACCGCCTCGGCTCCCGCGCGGGCGTCGTGGCCCTGTTCGCGCCGGACGGCGCCAAGGCCAGCTTCGTCGTGGCGACCACGTCCGCCGCCCGTGACCTGGGGTTGGCCGCGGGCAAGCTCGTGCCCGCGTTCGCCCCGGCGCTGGGCGGCCGCGGTGGCGGCAAGCCCGACCTCGCGCAGGGCGGCGGCACCGACCCGTCGGGCATCCCGGCGGCGATCACGGCCCTGCGCGCCGAGCTGGACCGCGCGGTCGAAGCCCGTTGACCAGCCCCGATCGACCCGGCGTCGACGACCCCGGCCGCGGCAGGCGGCTGGCCGTCGACGTCGGGTCCGTTCGGGTGGGCGTCGCGATCAGCGATCCCACGCCGTTCCTCGCCACCCCACTCGCTACTCTGGTGCGTGACGAAAAGAACGGTGGGGACCTGACGGAACTCACCGGGCTCATAGCCGAGCACGACGTGGTCGAGGTCGTGGTCGGATTGCCGAGGACCCTGGCCGGTCGGCACGGACCGGCCGCCGAGCTGGCCACCGCGTACGCTGCGGAGCTGGCCGGTCGGATAGCGCCGGTACCCGTACGGCTCACCGACGAACGGTTGACGACGGTCGTCGCGAGCCGTGTACTGGCGCAACGCGGGGTGCGGGGCAAGAAACAACGTGCAGTCGTGGACCAGGCCGCTGCGGTGGAGATTCTGCAGTCCTGGCTCGACGCACGCGCGCGATTCGTGGCTCGATCCGCTGAGGAGGGTCGAGCCCCCGGAGCGAAGGACGGCACGTGAGCGAGCTCATCGGCTCGGCACTGCGTCCGAGCGTTAGCGAGGAGAGCTCGTGACGGACGACCTCGGGTTGTTCACCGATCCCGACGCGCACCACGACGAACGCCCACGACCGGCGCGTGGCAAGGCGGCCGTGGCCGCCCGCCGCGCCAAGGTCAGGCGCAAGCGGACGATCCTGTGGGTCGTCGTGGCGCTCGTGCTCGGGATCGGCGGTGTCGGGGCCTACTACGGCTACCAGGAGCTCCGGGGCATCGGCTCGTTCGAGGACTACGAGGGCGCGGGCGAGACCGACGTCGTCATCGAGGTCAAGGACGGCGACCCGGTCACCGCCATCGCGACCACGTTGAAGGAGCAGGGCGTCACGGCCAGCTCGCGCGCGTTCACCGAGGCGGGCAAGACCGACGACCGGGTGACCTCGATCCAGCCCGGCTTCTACCTGATGAAGACGAAGATGTCGGGCACGGCCGCGGTCGCCAGGATGATCGACCCCAAGACCAAGATCACGCCGTTGGAGGTCAAGGGCGGCAACGTCCTGCACGACATCACCGGCGGTGACGGCAAGGTCACCAAGGGCATCCTCTCGCTGCTCTCGGAGGCCAGCTGCGTCGAGCTGGACGGCGTGAAGAAGTGCGTCACCCCGGAGGAGCTGCGCACCGCCGCGGACACCGCCGACCCGGCCGCCCTCGGCATCCCGGACTGGGCGCTCGCGGACGCGGCCAACGTCGAGAAGGACCGCCGCCTCGAGGGCCTCATCGCCCCCGGCCTCTACCAGCTCAAGCCCGGCGCGACGGCGGTGGAGCTGCTCAAGAGCGTCATCACGACGTCGGCGACCCGCCTGCAGAGCTACGGGATCCCCTCCGGCAGCAAGGAGACCGGCTTCCGGCCCTACCAGATCCTGGTGATGGCCTCCCTCGTGGAGAAGGAGGGCATCGGCAAGGACTTCGGCAAGGTCGCCAGGGTCGTCACCAGCAGGCTCGCGATCGGCCAGAAGCTGGAGCTCGACTCCACCGTCAACTACAAGCTGGACAAGCCGAACATCACGACCAGCGACGCCGACCGAGAGGCGGCGGGCCCGTACAACACCTACGTGAAACCCGGCCTGACCCCGACCCCGATCGGCTCGCCCAGCCGCGAGGCCATCGCCGCCGCGATCAAGCCGGAACCCGGCAAGTGGCTGTTCTTCGTGAAGTGCCAGAAGGACGGCACCTCGTGCTTCAACGAGACCCTGGACGAGCACGAGAAGGCCGTCGACAAGGCTCGCGCGGAAGGCGTCTTCTGAGTCGTGGTGTCCCGTGCCGCCGTCATCGGTTCGCCGGTGTCGCATTCGCTGTCGCCCGTCCTGCACAACGCCGCCTACGAGGCGCTCGGTCTCGACTGGACCTACACGCGCCTCGAGTGCGACGAGGTCGGAGTGGCCGGCCTGGTCGCCGGGCTCGACCCGTCGTGGGTGGGGCTGTCGGTGACGATGCCGGGCAAGCGCGCGGCGCTGGCCGTCGCCTCGTCGGTGACGGAACGGGCCGCGGTGGTGGGTGCGGCGAACACGCTGGTGCGGGTCGACGGCGGGTGGCGGGCGGACTGCACCGACGTGGACGGCGTGGTCGGGGCCCTGCGGTACGCGGGCGGGTTCTCCGGCGGGTCCTCCGGTGGTGGACGCGGGCTGCTGCTCGGGGCCGGGGGGACGGCCACCGCGGCGCTGGCGGCGTTCGCGGAACTGGGTGTGGCCGAGGTGGACCTGGTCGTGCGGGACGTGGCGCGGGTGGTGGAGGCCGTCGCCTGCGCTTCCCGGCTGGGGATCGCGCTGTCCCTTGTGGGGTGGGCTGAGGCCGACTTCGGGGCGCTCGCCGGGGCGGTGGACGTGGTGGTGAGCACGGTGCCGCCCTCGGCCACGGAGCCGGTGGCGGATCTGCTCGCCTCGGCGCCCTGTTTGCTGGACGTGATCTACCACCCGTGGCCGACGCCGTTGGGGGTCGCGGTGATGGGACGTGGGCGGACGATGGCCACGGGGCTGGACATGTTGCTGCACCAGGCGTTCGGGCAGGTGGAGCAGTTCACGGGGCGGGAAGCGCCTCGGGAGGCGATGAGGAAGGCGCTTCGGGCGGCTACGGGGGATTTGTTGCCGTTGCCGGTGGGGTGATGGTGGGAAGCCCAGCCCCGGCGCGCGATTGTCTCAATGCCCGATCTTCGTTGTCAAGACGATAAAGCCATCTTGACAACGAAGATCGGGCAGGAGGGTGCTGTGGATCGGGGGCAGAGGGGAAGTCTGGCTTCGCCAGCATCAGGCTTCGCCTGACCAAGCATCAGGCTTCGCCTGACCAAGCATCGAGCTTCGCTCGACAAGGCATCCTCGGCTGCGCCGTCGGACCAAGCATCCTCGCTTCGCGTCGGACAGGGCATCCTTGCTGCGCGGCGGACAAGGCCCCAGGCGCTTCGCGCCGGATGCGCGCTGGCGGGCTGCGCCCAATGTGGAGGGGGTTGTGCTTGCTTCGCTTCGCTTTGCTTGGTAAGCGTCGCATGGTGCCGTTTGTTTGTCTTGGATGCCAAGAGGCCGTGTGTCCTTTGTGGACACACGGCCTCTTTTTGGTGCGGCTCGGGCGAATCAGCCCTCGTCGAGGTCGGTGGAGATGATTGTTGCGATGGCTTCGAGCGCGGCGTCCGCGCCTTCGCCGTCGGCGGTCAGCACCACTTCGTCGCCGTGCATCGCGCCGAGTGTCATCAGGCCGAGCACGCTTGCGGCCTCCACCGGTTGGCCGTCGTCCTTGCGGATGGTGACCTTCACCGGCTGACCTGCCGCCGCCTTCGCCAGCAGTGCGGCTGGGCGGGCGTGCAGGCCGACCTTGCTCGCCACGGTGACCCGTCGCTCAGGCATGATCCGTCCTTTCCATTGGTGCTCCCCGAGGGGAGTCAGTCCCTCAGCGGCTTGCCGGAGGTCGTGGAGGTCTCGGAGGCGGTGACGACGCTGGGGTCGGCCTCCGGGTCCTCGTCGTCCTCGCGGCCGGGGGTGTTCAGGTTCCACTTGGTGATGACGAAGCGGAACAGGAAGTAGTAGATCGCCGCGTAGACCAGGCCGAGCACGATCAGCAGGTACGGCTTGGTGGCGATGTTCCAGTTCAGGATGAAGTCGATCGCACCGGCCGAGAACGAGAAGCCGTCGTGGATGCCCAGCGCGTTGGCGATGGCCAGCGAGGTGCCGGTCAGGACCGCGTGGATCAGGTACAGCGGCCACGCCACGAACATGAACGCGAACTCGAGCGGCTCGGTCACACCGGTGATGAAGGACGTCAGTGCCGCGGAGCCCATGATGCCCGCGATGATCTTCTTCTGCGACGGGCGAGCGGTCTGCCAGATGGCGAGCGCGGCGGCGGGCAGGGCGAACATGAAGATCGGGAAGAAGCCGGTCTGGAACGTGCCCGCGGACGGGTCGTGGGCCAGGAACCGGTTGATGTCGCCGTGGACGACCTTGCCCGTGGCGTCGGTGAAGTCGCCGAACTGGAACCACACGACGTTGTTGACGATGTGGTGCAGGCCGAGCGGGATCAGCAGGCGGTTCACGATGCCGTAGAGGCCCGCGCCGATGATCGTGCTGCCGGTGATCGCGTTGCCCAGGCTGGTCAGGCCGCTGTTGAACAGCGGGAAGAGCAGGCCGAGGACCACGCCGACGATGATCATCACGCCGGCGACCATGATCGGCACGAACCGGCGACCGCCGAAGAAGGCCAGGTACGGGGGCAGCTTGATGCGGTGGTACCGCTGCCAGAGCACCGCCGTGATCAGACCGACGACGATGCCGCCGAGGACCCGGTAGTCGATGAACTTCTGATCGGCGGGCAGAGCGCCCTCGGCGAGCGGGAGGACCAGCGGCGAGAGTGCCTTGAACACGCCCTGGAGCACCACGTAGCCGACGACGGCGGCCAAGCCGGTGGAGCCGTCGCCGCGTCGGGCGAAGCCGATCGCGATGCCCACGGCGAAGAGCAGGGGGAGGTTTCCGAAGATGGAATCCCCTGCCGCGCCGATGACCGCGGCCACCTTGTCCCAACCCAGACCGTCCTTGCCGAGCAAGTCGGCCTGACCGAGTCGCAACAAGAGACCGGCTGCCGGCAACGCGGCGATCGGCAGCATGAGGCTGCGACCGAAGCGTTGGAGCGTGGCGAGTCCCTTGATCTCACGACCGCCGGTCACCTGTGGGGCGCTGGCGCTCATCGAGTACCTCCCTTGGCGGAGTGCGGTCCGGAACCCGGGACGGTCCGGTCCAATTGCATCGTCACCTGGTAAAGATCGCCCCGGTACCAGGAAGTCATGTCCTCCACCGGTCTGCCATGCGAGCTGGCGACGCGGCGGAAGACGAGGAGGGAGCTGCCCTTGCGGATGCCGAGCAGCTTCGCGGTCTCGGCGTCGGCGCTCTCGGCCCACACCGTCTGCTTGGCGTGGTCGAGCTGCACGCCGTAGGTGTCGGCGATCAACGTGTAGAGGGACGTCGACAGGTCGTGGCGGCGCAGCTCCGGCACGATCCGCGGGTTGTACCAGCCGCGTTCCACGGCCAGCGGGACGCCGTCGGCGCGGCGCAGGCGCACCAGCTGGTAGGCCCGCTCCCGTGCGGGCAGGTCGAGGGCGCTCGCCGCGGAGTCCGGCGGGAGCGCCTCGTCGCAGCTCAGGACCTCGGTCGCCGGGATCATGCCGCGCTTGCGCATGTCGTCGGTGAAGGACTCCAGGTACAGCTGGACGTCCAACCGGCGGCGGGCGGTGAAGGTGCCGCGCCCCTTGGCCCTCGTCAGGAGACCCTCGGCGACGAGCTGTCCGACGGCTGCTCGTACGGTGATGCGCGACACCTCGTACCGGTCGGCCAGGTCGCGCTCGGACGGGATCGGCGAACCGGGGGGCAGCTCCTGCTCGGCCAGCCTGCGCAGGATGTCGCGGAGCTGGGCGTGCTTGGGCTTGGGACCGTCGACGATCCTCGTCGGAGTCTCCCTCTCGCCCATGTGCACCTCCCCGCGCTCGCTTGCCGACGACCTCATTGGTACTTTCCGGTCTAGACCAGTTTGTGCGGGGAGAATGCTCTCCGCGCGGAGCGGGTGTCAACCGCCGTTACGTGACCGTGGCCAAGCGGTGTCACCAGTCGAGAGAGGACACGAAGTGGCTGACGAGAAGGCGGAGAAGATCCTCGCTGCGCTCGGCGGGGCGTCCAACATCATCGAGATCGAGCCGTGCATCACCCGCCTGCGGTGTGAGCTCAACGACGGTTCGGTTGTCGACGAAAAGGCGCTGAAGTCCTTGGGAGCCCACGGGGTCATGCGTCAGGGCAACGTCGTGCAGGTCATCGTGGGCCCGGAGGCCGACACGATCGCCAGCGACATCGAGGACCTCCTGTGACGCTCAGCGTGGGCAGCCCGGTCGCGGGCCGGGTCGTCCCGCTGACCGAGGTGCCCGACCCGGTCTTCGCCCAGGCGATGGTGGGTCCGGGCATCGCGGTCGAACCGGACAGGGTCGCCGCGGACGTGGTGTCCCCGGTCGACGGCACGATCGTCACGCTGCACCCGCACGCGTTCGTCGTGGCCACCGAGAGCGGCGCCGGGGTGCTCGTGCACCTGGGCATCGACACGGTCAAGCGCAAGGGCGAGGGCTTCACCCTGCACGTGGTGAAGGGCGAGACCGTGCGCGCGGGCCAGACCGTCGTCAGCTGGGACCCGGCCGAGGTCGAGGCGGCCGGGTTCGCGCCCATCTGCCCGGTCATCGCGCTGGACGCCCCGGCCGACGGGCTCGGCGACCTCGCCGAGGGTTCGACCGTCGGGGTCGGTGAGCAGCTCTTCTCCTGGCAGCGCTGACCTCACGCGGGTGTCCCTTCGACGCATGTGGCGCATCGAAGGGCACCCGCGTGACGCCTGGCAAGGGTTCCGTGCGTCGATCCGGTGAACCCCCGTTACCAGGTTCACCCGTCCGGGACTCCGTGAACGGTCCGTTCGGCGGTGCTCGTCCTTGCCGGACGGCGGGGTTGGGCCGGACCGTGGACGCATGCACTGGACCGCTCTCGGATTCCTGGCCGGCACGGCCGGCGCCCTCCTGCTGCGCCGCCTGCGCCGCGGCGCGGACGTGCACTGGCTCTGGTGCGCCCTGCCGACGTCGCTGCTCTGGACGGTCGCCGCGCTCCGCCACCCGCCGCCGCACTGGCTCGCGCTGACGCTGGCGCTGGGCTGGCTCGCGGTGCTGCTCACCGCGACCGACCTGCTCCACCGGCGATTACCCGACGCCCTGACCCTGCCCGCCTACCCGGTCGCGGTGGCGCTCCTGCTGCCCGCCGGTCCGCAGGTGGTGCTCCGCGCGGCCGTCGGCGGTCTGCTGCTGGGCGCCGCGCACCTGGTCGTCCGGCTGCTCGCGCCCTCGGCGCTCGGCGGCGGCGACGTGAAGCTGGCCGCCCCGCTCGGCGCCGTGCTGGGCGCGGTCTCCTACGCGGCGGTGCCGGTCGGCGCCCTGCTCGCCTCCGCGTTCACCCTGCTGGTGGCGCTCGGCCGTCCGAATGGCGGGATTCCGCACGGACCCGGACTGCTGGCCTCGACCTGGGTCATCGCGGTGTTCACCCTGTGAAAGGATCCTCCCGTGCTGCGCTGGATCACCGCTGGGGAGTCACACGGGCCCGCTCTCGTCGCCGTGCTGGAAGGCATGGTCGCGGGGGTGGAGGTCACCACCTCGGACCTCACCGTCCAACTGGAACGCCGCAGGCTGGGCTTCGGCCGCAGCCCGCGGATGGGGTTCGAGGCCGACGAGGTGGCCATCCTCGGGGGTGTGCGCCACGGCCTCACCCAGGGCGGCCCGATCGCGGTCACCATCGGCAACAGCGAGTGGCCGAAGTGGGAGAAGGTCATGTCCGCCGACCCGGTGGATCCCGGCCTGCTCAAGCCGACCGGTCGCAACGAGGCGCTGACCAGGCCGCGGCCCGGCCACGCCGACCTGCCGGGCATGCAGAAGTTCGGCTTCGACGAGGCCCGCCCGGTGCTGGAGCGGGCGAGCGCCCGCGAGACGGCCGCGCGCACCGCGCTCGGCACCGTCGCCCGGCGCTTCCTCAAGCAGGTGTTCGACGTCGACATCGTCAGCCACGTGGTCTCCATCGGCCGCGCCTCCACGCCCGAGGGCTCGGCCGTGCCCGGCCCCGGTGACCTGGACGCGGTGGACGCGAGCCCGGTCCGCGCGTTCGACCCGGCGGGCACCGCGGCCATGGTCGCCGAGGTCGAGGCGGTCAAGGAGGCCGGTGACACGGTCGGCGGCGTGATCGAGGTGATCGCCTACGGCCTGCCGCCGGGCCTGGGCTCGCACGTGCACTGGGACCGCAGGCTCGACTCGCGGCTGGCCGCCGCGCTGATGGGCGTGCAGGCGATGAAGGGCGTGGAGATCGGCGACGGCTTCACGTCGGCGACCCGGTGGGGCAGCCAGGCCCACGACGAGATCGACCGCGGCAAGGGCCCGTCCGGCGTCAGCCGCCGGTCGAACCGCGCCGGTGGGCTCGAAGGCGGCATCACCAACGGCGAGCCGGTGCGCGCCAGGGTCGCGATGAAGCCGATCTCGACCGTCCCGAAAGCACTGTCCACTGTGGACGTCCGCACCGGCGAGGCCGCGGTCGCGATCCACCAGCGCTCGGACGTGTGCGCGGTGCCGCGCGCGGGCGTCGTGCTGGAGTCGGTGTTCGCGCTCGTGCTCGCGGAGGCGGCGCTGGAGAAGTTCGGCGGCGACTCGATCGACGAGACCAGGCGCAACGTGGCGTCCTACCTCGAAGCACTCGAAGCCCGCTGGGAGGGCCTGTGAGCACGCCGGTCTACGTGGTGCTCGGTCCGCCCGGCGCGGGCAAGACGACCGTCGGCCGACTGCTGGCGGAACGGCTCGGCGTGCCGTTCCGCGACGTGGACGAGGACATCGTGGCGACGGCGGGCAAGCCGATCTCGGACATCTTCACCTCCGACGGCGAGCCGGTGTTCCGGGCGATGGAGGAGCAGGCCGTCGCGGACGGGCTGAAGACGCACGAGGGCGTGCTGGCGCTCGGCGGCGGCGCGGTGCTGTCCGCCGCGACCAGGCAGCTGCTGGCCGGGCACGCCGTGGTGTTCCTCAACGTCGGCATGGCCGAGGGCGTGAAGCGCACCGGCCTGTCGAACTCGCGGCCGCTGCTCACCGGCATCAACCCGCGGGCGACGTTCAAGGCGCTGCTGGACGCGCGGCTCCCGCTCTACCGGGAGGTCGCGACCATCGAGGTCGCCACCGACAGCCTCGAACCGGAGCAGGTCGTCGACGCCGTGCTCGAACCGCGCTGACCCGTGGAGGCGACGCGCGCCCAGGTCCTGGCACACCGGGCGGCGGTGCAGGGCCTGCACGGCGGCGTCGCGCTCGACGACGTCGAGGCGCTGGCGCTCGGGTTCGTCGACAGCCCGCCCAAGACCGGCGGAGTGGGCATCGCGGTGCGCACCGGACCGGTGGACCTCGACGGGCTGGTGCGCGTGCTCAGCCTGCGCGGTGCGCCGCACCTGCACCGGCGGGCGGACCTGCCCGTGCTGCGGCGGGAGCTGCGACCGCGCACCCCGCGCCAGTTCGCGGCCTGGGTCGGCGGGTTCGACCCGCCCGACCTCGGGCACCTCGACCTGTTGATCGAGCTGCTGCGCCGCGAGTTCCCCGGCGACCGCGCCACCAAGGGCGAGCTGTCCGCGGCGGTCAGCCCGCTGCTGCCCGCCGACTGGACGCCGTGGTGCGAGCCCTGCGGGGCCGATCACGTGGTGGACGGGCTGTTCCGGCTCGGCACGCTGCTCGCGGGCCTCGAGCTGGAGCACGTGGGGGCGAGGCTGGTGTTCCGCAAGCCGACCGGCCCGCTTCCCGTGGTCGAGGACGCGGGCGAGCCGACGCTGCTGCGCGCCTACGCCCGGTTGGTCGGGCCGTTCGCCAAGGCGGACGCGGAGAAGTGGCTCGGCGCCGGTCCGCGGGCCGCGTGGCCACAGGAGCTGCGGCCGGTCACCGTGGACGGGCGCGGGCTGCTGGTGTCGGAAGACGTCGGCGAGGCGCCACCGCCGCCCGCGGCGCTGCTGCTGTTCCACCGCGACCCGTACCTGCTCGGCCCCCGGTGGCTGGTGGCACCGGACGCCGCCGTCGCCAAGCGGGTGTGGCGGCCGGTCGGCAGCCCCGGCGCGCTGGTCGTGCACGGCGAGGTCGTGGGGGACTGGCGGTACTCCTTCAGCGGCCGCACGGTGACGTTCGCCGTGCGGGGCTGGAGCCGGATCAGGGGTGCGGCGCGCAAGGCGCTGGGCGAGCAGGCCGAGCTGCTGGCGGCGGTGTGGGGCGCCTCCGCGCTGGAACCGAACGTGGTCGAATGGGCCCAACCGTGAACGAGGGAGAACAGTGATGGGCGAGCCGGTGCGGATCCGCGTGGCCGCGGAGCGACCGTACGACGTGGTGGTGGGTCGCGGCCTGCTCGGCGACATGACGGAGGCCGTGCGGGGGATCGCCAAGATCGCGATCATCCACCCGCCCACGCTCGTCGAGACCGCCGAGGCGCTGCGCGAGACCCTCGCCGAGGCCGGGGCCGACGCGCACCGCGTCGAGATCCCCGACGCCGAGGACGGCAAGGAGCTGCCCGTCGCCGCGTTCGTCTGGGACGTCCTCGGCAAGATCGGCCTCGGCCGCTCCGACGCCGTGATCGGCCTCGGCGGGGGAGCGGTGACCGACCTCGCCGGGTTCGTCGCGTCCACCTGGATGCGCGGGGTGAAGCTGGTCAACGTGCCCACGACGCTGCTCGGCATGGTCGACGCCGCCGTCGGCGGCAAGACCGGCGTCAACACCGCCGCGGGCAAGAACCTCGTCGGCACGTTCTACGAGCCCACCGCCGTCTTCGTCGACCTCGCCACCCTGGACACCTTGCCCCGCAACGAGCTCGTCGCGGGCATGGCCGAGATCGTCAAGGGCGGCTTCATCGCCGACCCCGCCATCCTCGACCTCATCGAGGCCGACCCCGAGGCCGCGCTGGACCCGTCCGGCGACGTCCTGGAGGAGCTGGTCCGCCGCAAGATCCAGGTCAAGGCCGACGTGGTCTCCACCGACCTGCGCGAGTCCGACCTGCGCGAGATCCTGAACTACGGCCACACCCTCGGCCACGCCATCGAACGCCGCGAGCGCTACAAGTGGCGCCACGGCGCCGCCATCAGCGTCGGCCTGGTCTTCGCCGCCGAACTGGCCCGCCTCGCGGGTCGCCTCGACGACGCCACCGCCGACCGCCACCGCACCGTGCTGACGAGCCTGGGGCTCCCCACCAGCTACGACCCGACCGCGCTGCCCCAGCTCCTGGAGGGCATGCGCGTCGACAAGAAGAACCGCTCCGGCGTCCTCCGCTTCGTCGTCCTCGACGGCCTCGCCAAACCCGGCCGCCTCGAAGGCCCCGACCCCTCCCTCATCGCCGCCGCCTACTCCGCGGTCGCCGCCGAACCCACGTCTTCCGCCGGAGGCATCGTCCTGTGAAGGTCCTCGTCCTCAACGGCCCCAACCTCGGCCGTCTCGGCACCCGCGAACCCGACGTCTACGGCCACACCACCTACGCCGACCTCGTCGCCCTCTGCGAGGGCACCGGCCACGAACTGGGCTTGGAGGTGGACGTCCGCCAAACCGACTTCGAAGGCGAGATGCTCACCTGGCTCCACGAGGCCGCCGACCACCAGTACCCCGTCGTCCTCAACCCAGCCGCCTGGACCCACTACTCCATCGCCGTCCGCGACGCCTGCTCCCAACTGACGGCACCGCTCATCGAGGTCCACATCTCCAACGTGCACAAGCGCGAGGACTTCCGCCAACACAGCTACATCTCCGCAGTAGCCACCGGCACCATCCTCGGCCTAGGCATCCACGGCTACTCCCTAGCCCTCCGCGCCCTAACCACCACCACCCCCTAACCCCAGGCCCCGCGCCAGCCACCCACTGGCGCGGGGCACCACCACCCCACCCACAACACAAAGCACCCACCCGCTTTGTCCGGCGAAGCTCGGATGCCCTGTCCGACGCGCAGCGAGGATGCCCTGCCCGACGGCGGAGCCGAGGGTCCCCACGTTGGGCGCAGCCCGCCAGCGCACATCCGGCGCGGAGCGCCTGGGGCCGTGTCCGCCGCGAAGCAAGGATGCTTTGTCCAACGGCGAAGCCGAGGATTCCGGACAGGGCACAGCCCGCCACCTCGCCCCCGGCGCGGAGCGCCCGCCGCTTGGTCCGACGCGCAGCGAGGATCCCCTGCCCAACGGCGAAGCCGACGGTCCCCACGCCAGCCCGCCAACGCGCATCCGGCGCGGAGCGCCCCACCGCCTTGTCCGACAGCGCAGCGACGATGCCCTGCCCAACGGCGAAGCCGAGGGTCCCCCCGCCGGGCGCAGCCCGCCACCCCCACCCGGCGCGGAGCGCCCGCCCGCCTTGTCCGCCGCGCAGCAAGGATGCCTGGTCCGACGGCGAAGCCGAGGATGCCCTGTCAGGCGCAGCCTGATGCCCCCGAAACCCACCCTTCCCCCAAGCACCCCGCCGAAAAACCATCTCTATGCCCACTCCTGCTTGTCAAGATAGCTTCACCGTCTTGACAAGCAGGAGTGGGCATAGAACACTCGGCGCCTGGGGTGCCCCCACGCCCCCCACACCCCCAAGGCAACAGATGAACCACGGCCTCCTCCACCACGTAGAACTCTGGGTACCCCACCTCACCCGAGCGGAGGACACCCTGGGGTGGCTCCTCCGCCAACTCGGCTGGTCCGAACACCAGCGCTGGGACGCCGGGATCAGCTGGCGCCTCGGCCCCACCTACATCGTCGTGGAGCAGTCCCCCGCCCTCACCGGCACAACCCACCACCGCACCAGTCCCGGCCTCAACCACCTAGCCCTGCACGTCAACCCCCGATCCACCCTCGACACCCTCACCGAGGCGGCCCAGCGCAACGGCTGGACCCTCCTGTTCCCCGACCGCCACCCCCACGCGGGCGGCCCCGACCACTACGCTGCCTACCTTGAGAACCACGACGGCTTCGAAATCGAACTAGTCGCCACCAGTGACGACACCAGTGCCGACTAGTCGCCTGGACGGGTGAACAACTCTCTAGACTGTCCCCGATTCGCCCACCGAAGACCGTCCCGGTCCGCCCGCCCAAGACCGTCCCGGTTCGCCCGCCGAAGACCGTCCCAGGTTCGCTCGCCGATCGAGTGGAGGAACGTCCCCGCTATGCCGAGGCCTCTCCGGCTCCTGGCGTTGGTCGCCGCAGCTGCCCTGCTGTCCTCGTGCAGCACCGGTGTCGCGATGACCCAGGCCGAGGGCACCGGCCCCATCGCCCCGCCGGTCGCACAGCAGCAGCAACAGCAGCAGAAGCGCACGCAACCCCCGGACGCGATCCCGCTCGCCTCCGACCGCGCCCGCGGCAGCGCGGGGGTCGTCGCGGCGGGTGGTGGTGACTCGCCCTACAACTACGGCCCCACGGTGCTGGTCGAGAACGGTCGCGACCGCATGTGGTGGTGCAGCCAGCTCGGTGTCGCGGTCCCCGCGGGCGACGACCTCCTGTACGCCGAGAGCGCGTCGCTGACCGGCCCGTTCGCCGCCCCCGACGGCTCGATGGCGCTGCCCGTGCTCAGCGGCAGCGTGAACGGGTTCGACGGGATGCACACCTGCGACCCGTCGGTCATCCACGTCGGCTCGACCTACTACCTCTACTACACCGGCGCGTCCGGCGAGCACGCGCACGGCAACGGGATCGGTATCGCGACCAGCGCGGACGGCATCTCGTGGCAGCGCGCGCACAACGGCCAGCCGATCATCGGGCCCGCGTACGACACGATCCGCGACAACACCTACGGCGTCGGGCAGCCCGCCGCGCTGCACCTGGACGGCTGGTTCTACCTGATGTTCACCGACACCACCGGCCGCGCCGCGGGGTGGAACGGGGCGGGCCAGTTCGTGCTGCGGTCGAAGGACCCGCTGTTCCAGTCGGGCGTGCAGGCGTTGGGGGACAGGGGTTTCGCGACCGTGTCGGTCACCAACGCGCCGCGCGCCCGGTCCGTGGTCGACGCGTTCAGCGCGGACTGGATGTGGGTGGGGGCGCTGAACGCGTTCGCCATCGCCCACGAGACCGAGTCCGGCACCAGCATCACGTTCTGGAACTCCGACTTCACCGCCCAGCCGTACAAGCAGATCACCGTGCCCGGCCCGTGGCGCGAGGGGCCGGGGCTGGTGCGCACGTCCGAGGGCCACGCGCCGATCGCCACCGACGACCCGTGCGGTCGGGTGCCGGTCGACGTCGTCCGGGCCACCGTGGACGGCGCGGCGGGCGCGCCGACGGACCTGGCCCACTTCGGCATGGACCTCGCGGGCGTCCCCGGCTGCGCCTCCAAGGAGGCCGCGTCCGTGCTCGACGGCTTCGCCGTGCCGTCGCCGGAGCGCACGATGGACCTCGTCCACGACGGCAAGGTCGTGCGGCTGGAACGGCGCTCGGTCACCGACCGGCTGGCGGGCGTCGTGCTCGACCGCCGTCCCGCGATCGTCGACCAGCTCCCGGTCGTCGCGAACATCCCGTCCGGCGCGCAGGCGGTCCGCTCACCGGACGGCAAGGTCGGCGTGCTCCTGGACGGCGGCAAGGTGTGGCTCATCGGCGACGAGTCCGTCGCCGCCCTGAACTCCTCGACGGTCAAGCAGGCCACCGCCCAGGAGTGGAAGTCCTACGACCAGGCGGGCGACCTGTCCCGCCGCTAGGGTTGGTGCGACTCGTCGGGCTGGGGCAGCAGGTTCCCGACCCCCATCCCGATGGCGGCGGACACCAGCACCACCAGCGCGGTGAACGCGGCCCCGCCGGTCAACGCGGGCCACAACGACTCGGTGCCCGTCTGGTCCACCAGCAGGCCGGTGCCGAGCACCCCCAGCACCCCCGCCAGCGGTCCCGCGACCAGCGCGGCGAAGAACCAGCACAGCCCCCGCCCGTCCATCCCGCGCCACGCGTCCAGCGCGCCCCACAGCAGTGCGACCACCACCACGAGCCCGAACGCGATCACCCGGACCGACGAGCTCGCCTCGGGGCTGCGCACGTTGACGGCCACCACCCCGGCCTGCACGGCACCGTGCAGCAAGCCCATCCAGACCCCGCGGATCAGCCACGCACCCATGGCGAACAGCGTAATGCCCCGTCAGCCGGTCGCCGGAGCGGTGCCGGGACCCGAACACCGACTTCCGCAGGCCTGTGCAACCCGTCGGATCGCCCTACGCTGCGAGGTATGCCGCTGCACGCCCCGCGCCGCGCCGCACTGCGCGCCAAGCTCCGCGAACAGGACCTCGACGCCCTGCTGGTGACCGACCTGCTCAACGTCCGCTACCTCACCGGGTTCACCGGGTCGAACGCGGCGCTGCTGGTGTCGGCCGGGTCGGAGGAGGAGTCGGTGTTCTGCACCGACGGGCGGTACCTGACCCAGTCGCAGGCGCAGGTGCCCGACCTGGAGCGCGTCGTCGACCGGCCGTGCGACCTCGTGCTGGCGGCGCGGGCGGGCCGGGACGGGGTCCGGCGGCTGGGGTTCGAGAGCGGGCACGTGACCGTGGACGGGCTCGACGGGATCGGGCGGGCCGCGGCCGGGGTGGAGCTGGCGCGCGCGCCGGGGCTCGTGGAGGAGCTGCGGGTGGTGAAGGACGACGCCGAGGTGGAGGCGCTGCGGATGGCGTGCGCGGCGGCGGACCGGGCGCTGGTGGACCTGATCGAGCACGGCGGCCTGCGGGCCGGGCGGACCGAGCGGGAGATCGGGCGCGAGCTGGAGAACCGGATGCTCGACCACGGGGCGGACGGGCCGTCGTTCGAGACGATCGTGGCGGTCGGCGCGAACTCGGCGATCCCGCACCACTCGCCGACCGACGCCGTCGCGAAGCCCGGCGACTTCGTGAAGCTGGACTTCGGCGCGCTGGTCGACGGCTACCACTCCGACATGACGCGCACCCTCGTCCTCGGCCGGGCCGCGGACTGGCAGCGGGACCTGTACGAGCTGGTCGCGCGGTCGCAGGCGGCCGGTCGGGAGGCGCTCGGACCCGGTGTCGACGTGCGGGCGGTGGACGCCGCGTCGCGCCGCGTCATCGAGGACGCCGGGCACGGCGAGCGGTTCCTGCACGGGCTCGGCCACGGCGTCGGACTGCAGATCCACGAGGCTCCGGCGTTGTCGAAGTCGGGTGAAGGTACACTTTCCGCCGGTATGGCGGTCACCGTCGAGCCCGGCGTCTACCTGTCGGGAAAGGGCGGTGTCCGCATCGAGGACACGCTCGTGGTGCGTGGGAACGCGCCGGAGCTCCTCACCCTGACCACGAAGGAACTCGTGGTCGTCTAAGCGCCCGCCTCGCCGGGCTTGCCCCTCGGACAACAGGAGAGACCACCACCGTGGCCACGACCAACGACCTGAAGAACGGCCTGGTGCTGAACCTCGACGGCCAGCTGTGGACCGTCACCGCGTTCCAGCACGTCAAGCCGGGCAAGGGTGGTGCCTTCGTGCGCACCACGTTGAAGCACGTCCTGTCCGGCAAGGTCGTGGACAAGACCTTCAACGCGGGCACGAAGGTCGAGACGGCCACCGTGGACAAGCGGACGATGACGTTCCTCTACAAGGACGGCAACGACTTCGTCTTCATGGACAGCGACACCTTCGACCAGATCACCGTGCCCGGCGAGACCGTGTCGGACGCGGCGGGCTACATGCTGGAGAACCAGGAGGCCATGGTCGCGACCCACGAGGGCGTGCCGCTCTTCGTGGAGCTCCCGACCTCGGTCGAGCTGCTGATCGAGCACACCGACCCCGGCCTGCAGGGCGACCGCTCCACCGGCGGCACCAAGCTCGCCAAGCTGGAGACCGGTGCCGAGATCCAGGTGCCGCTGTTCGTCACCACGGGCGAGAAGGTCAAGGTCGACACCCGCGACGGTCGCTACCTCGGCCGTGTGAACAGCTGACATGGGCGCACGCAGCAAGGCCCGGAAACGCGCGGTCGACATCCTCTTCGAGGCGGACCTGCGCGGCCAGGACCCGGTGACGCTGGTCGCCGGGCGGATCGGGTCGGTCGACGTGCCGCCGGTGAACGACTACACGGTGACGCTCGTCGAGGGCGTGACCGCGCACCAGGCGCGGATCGACGACCTGATCTCGGAGCACGCCGAGGGCTGGACGTTGCAGCGGATGCCCGCGGTCGACCGCGCGGTGCTGCGGATCGGCCTCTACGAGCTGCTGTGGGCGACGGACGTGCCGGACGCGGTCGCGATCGACGAAGCGATCGAGCTGGCCAAGGGCCTGTCCACGGACGACTCGCCGCGGTTCGTCAACGGCGTGCTCGGCCGGATCGCGGTCATCGCGGACCAGTTGCGCGCCGTCCTGTAGGAGCACTGGCAAGACCGGCTAAGGCCACCTCGGGGAACCGGGGTGGCCTTAGCCGGTTCAGTCCTCCTTGGCCGGACGGGCCTCGGGGGGGAGCACACCCCAGTCGATGAGCTGCTCGGTGAGCTCGCCGGGGGTCATGTCGTAGATGATCGCCAGCGAACGCAGGTCCTCGGTGCGGATCGAGAGCACCTTGCCGTTGTAGTCGCCGCGCTGGCTCTGGATGGTCGCGGCGTAGCGCGCCAGCGGCCCGACCTTCTCCGCCGGTAGCTGTTGCAGCCGTTCGAGGTTGATCACGATCTTGGTGGCGGGCTCCGCGCCCGAGGGCACTCGGCCTTCCGGCAGCAGCTCGGCCACCGGGACCCCGTAGAAGTCGGCCAGCTCGGCCAGCTTCTGCACGGTCACGGCTCGGTCGCCACGCTCGTACGAGCCGACGACCACGGCCTTCCAGCGACCGCCGGACTTCTGCTCGACGCCGTGCAGGGACAAACCCTGCTGCTGCCGGATCGCGCGGAGCTTGGCCCCCAACGCCTTGGCGTAGTCGCCCATATGGCGGTTCTCCGTTCATTCGCCCCGTCAGCCGGTAGGGGACTGGGCCGGGGAGGTCAGACTCAATACGCAGAGTAATGATTGCTCTCCGTGGTCGCCAGGTCAAGCTGATCTCGTCGGCTCGTGGGGGCGAGAGCCTCGACACCACTCGTAAGGTGGGCGCTCCGTGCCTGATACCGTGCAGGTCAGCCCGGTCGAAGCCGGGTGTCCGACGTCCTTTAAGGACCCGTCCCGTGAGGCGGGGAAGGAGGTCCAACCGTGGCGCCACGTCAACGTGGTGCGACGGATCCGGCTGGAGAGCGCGAGCTTCTCTCGGCCGGTGACGTCGCACGCACTGTCGCCCGAATGGCCCATCAGATCATCGAGAAGACCGCTCTTGATGCACCGAGCGCACCCGCAGTAGTCCTGATGGGCATACCGAGTCGGGGGGCACCCCTGGCCCGGCGACTGGCCCTCAAGATCGCGGAGTTCAGCGGCGTCGAGGTGCCCACGGGCACCCTGGACGTGACCCTCTACCGCGATGACCTGCGGCGGGGCCCGACCCGGCCGCTGGAGACCACCGCACTGCCCGAAGGCGGGATCGACGACCGCCTGGTGGTGCTCGTGGACGACGTCCTCTTCTCCGGCCGCACCATCCGCGCCGCCCTCGACGCCCTGCGCGACCACGGCCGCCCCCGCGCGGTCCAGCTGGCCGTGCTCGTCGACCGCGGCCACCGCGAGCTGCCGATCCGCGCGGACTACGTTGGCAAGAACGTGCCAACCGCGCGCACCGAGGACGTGGCGGTCCTGCTGGTCGAGTTCGACCAGCGCGACGGAGTGGTGCTGAAGTGAGGCACCTGCTCTCGACGGAGGGGCTCGACCGGGCGACCGCCACGTCGATCCTCGACACGGCCGACAACCTCAAGCGCGCGCTGCTCGGCCGGGAGGTCCGCAAGCTCCCGACGCTGCGCGGCCGCACCGTCATCACCCTGTTCTACGAGAACTCCACCCGCACCAGGGTCTCCTTCGAGATCGCCGGGAAGTGGATGAGCGCGGACGTGGTCAACGTGTCCGCGGGCGGGTCGAGCGTCAGCAAGGGGGAGTCCCTCCGGGACACCGCGCTGACGCTGGCCGCCGCGGGCGCGGACTGCGTGGTCGTCCGGCACCCCGCCTCCGGCGCGGCGCACCGGCTCGCGGGCTGGCTCGCCGAGGCGGGCACGTCCGTGGTCAACGCGGGCGACGGGATGCACGAGCACCCGACGCAGGCCCTGCTCGACGCGGCCACTCTGCGCGAACGGCTCGGGTCCGTGGAGGGCCGCCGGATCGGGATCGTCGGCGACGTCCTGCACAGCCGGGTCGTCCGGTCGAACGTGCACCTGCTCGCCACGCTCGGTGCCGACGTGGTGCTGGTCGCCCCGCCGACGCTGCTGCCCGTGGGCGTGCAGAACTGGCCGGTGACGGTGTCGCACGAACTGGACGCCGAACTGCCCAGCCTGGACGCGGTCATGCTGCTGCGCGTTCAAGCCGAGCGGATGCACGGCGGGTTCTTCCCGTCGGCCCGCGAGTACTCGATCGCGTACGGCCTCAACGAGAACCGCCTCGGCCTCATGCCCGAGCACGCCGTCGTGCTGCACCCCGGTCCGATGCTCCGCGGGATGGAGATCGCCTCGGCGGTCGCCGACTCCCCGCGCGCGGCCATCACCGACCAGGTGCGCAACGGCGTCCACCTGCGCATGGCGGTCCTCTACCACCTGCTTGCCCATGAGGAGGAAGCTTCGTGAGCGCGCTCGCGAGCGAACCGAGAACCCCGGACACCTTGCTGCTGCGCAACGTCCGCCCCTACGGCGAGGGCGACCCGGTCGACGTGCTGGTCCGCCACGGCGTCATCGCCGAGATCGGCGCGGTCACCGCGGACGGCGTGGAGACCGTCGAGGGGAACGGCGCGGTGCTGCTGCCCGGTTTCGTCGACCTGCACACGCACCTGCGCGAGCCCGGCCGCGAGGACACCGAGACCGTCGAGACCGGGTCCAGGGCCGCCGCGCTCGGCGGGTACACCGCCGTGTTCGCCATGGCCAACACGGACCCGGTCGCCGACAACGCGGTGGTCGTGGAGCACGTGTGGCGCCGCGGCCGCGAGGTCGGGCTGGTGGACGTGCACCCGGTCGGCGCGGTCACCGTCGGCCTCAAGGGCGAGAAGCTCGCCGAGCTGGGCACGATGGCCAAGTCCGCGGCGAACGTCCGGGTGTTCTCCGACGACGGCCACTGCGTGCACGACCCGCTGGTCATGCGCCGTGCCCTGGAGTACTCCAAGGCGCTGGACGTGGTCGTCGCCCAGCACGCCGAGGAGCCCCGGCTCACCGTCGGCGCCCAGGCGCACGAGGGCGAGCAGGCCGCGCGGCTCGGCCTGCAGGGCTGGCCCGCCGCCGCCGAGGAGTCGATCGTCGCGCGGGACTGCCTGCTCGCGCTGCACGCCGAGGCCAGGCTGCACGTCTGCCACGTGTCGACCACCGGCACGGCGGACGTGCTGAAGTGGGCCAAGGCGCGGGGCACGAAGGTGTCCGCCGAGGTCACCCCGCACCACCTGCTGCTGACCGACGACCGGCTGAGCACCTACGACCCGGTCAACAAGGTCAACCCGCCGCTGCGCACGAACGCCGACGTCGAGGCGCTGCGCCGGGCGCTGGCCGAGGGCGTCATCGACTGCGTCGCCACCGACCACGCCCCGCACGCCGTGCAGGACAAGGACTGCGAGTGGTCCGCCGCCCGCCCCGGCATGCTCGGTCTGCAGACCGCGCTGTCCGTGGTCGTCGAGGCCATGGTCCGCACCGGCCTGCTGGACTGGCGCGGTGTCGCACGGGTCATGAGCGAGCGGCCCGCCGAGATCGCCGGGCTGCCCGACCACGGCCGTCCGATCGAGGTCGGCGAACCGGCGAACCTGGTGCTGGTCGACCCGGACGCCACCTGGACCGTGCGCGGCGCCGAGCTGGCGAGCGTCGCGGGCAACACCCCGTTCGAGGGCATGGAGCTGCCGGGCGTCGTGACGACCACCCTGCTGCGCGGCCGGGTCACGGCGGGGAGGATTCCGGCATGACCAGGGTTCTGCTCTCGCTGGCGGTGCTGGCGTTCTTCGCGCTCTGCCTCTACGGCATGTGGCACGGCTGGCAGCGCCGCGCGCGCCGCCAGGCGGCCGTGCTCGCCGACTTCCCGGCCGTGCCCACCGACACCGGTGCGGTGCTGCTGGAGACGACCGGCCAGTACATCGGCACGACCATCGGCGACAACTGGCAGGACCGGGTCGCGGTCGGCGACATCGGCCACCGCGCCGAGGCCGAGCTGCGGCTGACCGACCGGGGCGTGCTCATCGAGCGCGCGGGCGCGTCGGCGATGTGGATCCCCAAGGGGGAGATCAGCTCCGCCCGCACCGACCGCGGTCTCGCGGGCAAGGTGATGACCAAGGACGGCCTGCTGGTCGTGCGGTGGCACCTGGGCGAGCAGCTGGTGGACACCGGTTTCCGCGGTGACGACAAGGACGTGTACGAGCAGTGGGTCGAGGCGCTCAACGCCGACGCCAAGGGAGGCACGACGACGTGACGAAGGCAGCACTGGTCCTCGAAGACGGCCGCGTGTTCCGCGGCGAGGCCTACGGCGCACTGGGCGAGAGCCTGGGCGAGGTCGTGTTCTCCACCGGGATGACCGGGTACCAGGAGACGCTGACCGACCCGTCCTACCACCGCCAGATCGTGGTGCAGACCGCGCCGCAGATCGGCAACACCGGCTGGAACGACGAGGACGACGAGTCCTCGCGCATCTGGGTCGCGGGCTACGTCGTGCGCGACCCCTCCCGCAAGCCGTCGAACTGGCGCTCGGTCCGCGGCCTCGACGAGGAGCTGGTCCGCCAGCGCGTCGTGGGCATCGCGGGCGTGGACACCCGGATGCTGACCCGCCACCTGCGCGAGCAGGGCGCGATGCGCGCGGGCGTCTTCTCCGGCGACGCGCTGGACAGCGACGAGGTCCTGGTGGGCCGCGTGCTGGACAGCCCGCCGATGAAGGGCTCCGACCTCGCGGGCGACGTCACCACGGCGGAGTCCTACGTGGTCCCCGCGGTCGGCGAGCGGCGCTTCCGCGTGGCCGCGCTGGACCTCGGCATCAAGTCGAACACCCCGCGGATGATGGCGGCGCGCGGCATCGAGGTGCACGTGCTGCCGCTGACGTCCACCGTGGACGACCTGCTCGCGGTCGAGGCCGACGGCGTGTTCCTGTCCAACGGTCCGGGCGACCCGGCGACCCAGACGCACGCCGTCGCGCTGACGAGGTCGGTGCTGGAGCGGCGGATCCCGCTGTTCGGCATCTGCTTCGGCAACCAGATCCTGGGCCGCGCGCTGGGCCGAGACACCTACAAGATGCGCTACGGCCACCGCGGCATCAACATCCCGGTGATCGACGTGAGGACCGGCAAGGTCGCCATCACCGCGCAGAACCACGGGTTCGCGCTGGCGGGCGAGCCGGGGGAGGAGTTCTCCTCCGACTTCGGCCGCGTCCTGCTGAGCCACTACTGCCCCAACGACGACACCATCGAGGGCGTCCGCGCGCTCGACGTGCCCGCGTTCAGCGTGCAGTACCACCCCGAAGCGGCGGCCGGTCCGCACGACGCCGCCCCGCTGTTCGACGAGTTCTGCGATCTGATGTCCGGCTCCGCCGGGGGACACCTGAAGAGCGAGGCCCGCTGATGCCGAAGCGCACTGACATCAAGCACGTGCTGGTGATCGGGTCCGGCCCGATCGTCATCGGCCAGGCGTGCGAGTTCGACTACTCCGGCACCCAGGCCTGCCGCGTGCTGCGCGAGGAGGGCATCCGGGTCAGCCTGGTGAACTCCAACCCGGCCACGATCATGACCGACCCGGAGTTCGCCGACGCGACCTACATCGAGCCCATCACGGCCGAGTTCGTCGAGAAGGTCATCGCGATCGAGCGCCCGGACGCCATCCTGGCGACGCTGGGCGGCCAGACCGCGCTGAACACGGCCATCGCGCTGCACGAGCGCGGCGTGCTGGAGAAGTACAACGTGGAGCTGATCGGCGCGGACATCGACGCCATCAACCGCGGCGAGGACCGGCAGATCTTCAAGGAGCTGGTCCGCAAGATCGGCGCCGAGGTCCCGCGCAGCGCCGTGTGCAAGACGATGGAGGAGGTCCGCAGCACCGTCGAGGACCTCGGGCTCCCGGTCGTCATCAGGCCGTCGTTCACGATGGGCGGCCTCGGCTCCGGCATGGCGCACACCCCCGAGCAGCTGGAGCGGCTCGCCGCGACCGGCCTCGCGGAGTCCCCGGTCACCGAGGTGCTCATCGAGGAGAGCGTGCTCGGCTGGAAGGAGTACGAGCTGGAGCTGATGCGCGACCGCAACGACAACGTCGTGGTCGTCTGCTCCATCGAGAACATCGACCCGATGGGCGTGCACACCGGCGACTCGGTCACCGTCGCGCCCGCGATGACGCTGACCGACCGCGAGTTCCAGCACATGCGCGACGTCGGCATCGACGTCATCCGCGAGGTCGGTGTGGACACCGGCGGCTGCAACATCCAGTTCGCGATCCACCCCGGCACCGGCCGCATGGTCGTGATCGAGATGAACCCCCGCGTCTCGCGGTCCTCCGCGCTGGCGTCCAAGGCGACCGGCTTCCCGATCGCCAAGATCGCCGCCAAGCTCGCGATCGGCTACTCGCTCGACGAGATCCGCAACGACATCACCGGCGAGACCCCGGCGAGCTTCGAGCCCACGCTGGACTACGTGGTCGTGAAGATCCCGCGGTTCGCGTTCGAGAAGTTCCCCGGCGCCGACCCCGCGCTCACCACGACGATGAAGTCCGTCGGCGAGGCCATGTCCATGGGCCGCAACTTCGTGGAGGCGCTGGGCAAGGCCATGCGCTCCATGGAGACCAAGGACGCGGGCTTCTGGACGCGGCCGGACCCCGAGGGCACCACCCTCGAAGGGCTCCTGGAGGCGCTGGGCGCCGGGCACGACGGCAGGCTGTACACGGTGGACCGCGCGCTGCGCTTCGGCGCCACCGTCGAGCAGGTGCACGAGGCGTCCGGCATCGACCCGTGGTTCATCGAGCAGATCGCCTGGCTCAACGAGCTGCGCGGCGAGATCGAGGCCGCCCCGGTGCTGGACGAGACCTTGCTGCGCAAGGCGAAGCGGGCCGGGCTGTCCGACCGGCAGATCGCCGTGCTGCGGTCCGAGCTGGCCGGTGAGGACGGCGTGCGGACGCTGCGGCACCGCCTGGGGGTCCGACCGGTCTACAAGACGGTGGACACCTGCGCGGCCGAGTTCGCCGCGAAGACGCCCTACCACTACAGCGCCTACGAGCTGGACCCGAACGCCGAGACCGAGGTGACCGAGCAGCGCGAGCGGCCCAAGGTCCTCATCCTCGGCTCCGGGCCCAACCGCATCGGCCAGGGCATCGAGTTCGACTACTCCTGCGTGCACGCCGCCATGGCTCTGCGGGCGGCCGGGTTCGAGACCGTCATGGTCAACTGCAACCCGGAGACCGTGTCGACCGACTACGACACCTCCGACCGGCTGTACTTCGAGCCCCTGACGTTCGAGGACGTCATCGAGGTCGTGCACTCCGAGCAGCGCTCCGGCACGGTCGCGGGCGTGATCGTGCAGCTCGGCGGCCAGACGCCGCTGGGCCTCGCGCAGCGGCTCGCCGACGCGGGCGTGCCGATCGTGGGCACCCCGCCGGAGGCGATCCACCTCGCCGAGGAGCGCGGCGCGTTCGGCAAGCTGCTCACCGACGCCGGGCTGCCCGCGCCGAAGTACGGCATGGCGACCTCGTTCGACGAGGCCAAGGCCATCGCCGACGAGATCGGCTACCCGGTGCTCGTGCGGCCCTCCTACGTGCTGGGCGGCCGCGGCATGGAGATCGTCTACGACGAGCCGACGCTCGCCGGGTACATCTCCCGCGCCACCGAGGTCAGCCCGGAGCACCCGGTGCTGGTCGACCGGTTCCTCGACGACGCCATCGAGATCGACGTGGACGCGCTCTACGACGGCACCGACGTGTTCATCGGCGGCGTGATGGAGCACATCGAGGAGGCGGGCGTGCACTCCGGCGACTCCGCCTGCACGCTGCCGCCCATCACCCTCGGCGAGACCGACATCGACGCGGTCCGCCGCTCCACCGAGGCCATCGCCAGGGGCATCGGCGTGCGCGGTCTGCTCAACGTCCAGTACGCGCTCAAGGACGACGTGCTCTACGTCCTGGAGGCCAACCCCCGCGCGTCGCGCACGGTGCCGTTCGTGTCCAAGGCGACCGCCGTGTCGATGGCCAAGGCCGCCGCCAGGGTCATGCTCGGCGCGACGGTCAAGGAGCTCCGCGTCGAGGGGATCCTGCCCGCCACCGGCGACGGCGCGAAGCTGCCGGCGCACGCCCCGGTGTCGGTCAAGGAGGCCGTGCTGCCGTTCCACCGGTTCCGCACGCCGGAGGGCAAGGGCGTGGACTCCTTGCTGGGCCCCGAGATGAAGTCGACCGGCGAGGTGATGGGCATCGACGTGTCCTTCGGCATGGCGTTCGCCAAGTCGCAGACCGCGTCCTACGGCTCGTTGCCGACCTCCGGCAGGGTCTTCGTGTCCGTCGCGAACCGCGACAAGCGCGCGATGATCTTCCCGGTGAAGCGGCTGGCCGACCTCGGCTTCGAGGTGCTGGCCACCTCCGGCACGGCCGAGGTGCTGCGCCGCAACGGGATCCCGTGCACGGTGGTGCGCAAGCACTTCGACGGCGTCGAGAACATCGTGGACATGATCCTCGCCGGCGACGTGGACATGATCATAAACACGCCCTACGGCAACAGCGGGCCGCGCATCGACGGCTACGAGATCCGCACCGCCGCGGTCGCGCGGGACATCCCGTGCGTGACCACGATCCAGGGCGCGGCGGCGGCCGTGCATGGCATCGAGGCCGCGATCCGCGGCGACATCGGCGTCCGCTCCCTGCAGTCGCTGCAGGCCTCGCTGCGGGGGGAGGGCGCGTGAGCTTCGGTGCCAGGCTGGCGAAAGCGGTCGCCGAGCGCGGCCCCCTGTGCGTGGGCATCGACCCGCATCCGGGGCTGCTGCGCGACTGGGGGCTGCCGCAGGACGTGTCCGGTGTGGAGCGGTTCGCGCTGACGTGCGTCGAGGCGCTGGGCGGACAGGTGGCCGTCGTCAAGCCGCAGTCGGCGTTCTTCGAGGCACACGGCTCGAAGGGCGTGGCGGTGCTGGAGCGCGTGATCGCCGGTCTGCGCGAGGCGGACACGCTGGTGCTGGTGGACGCCAAGCGCGGTGACATCGGGTCCACGATGGCCGCCTACGCGGCCGCCTACCTCGCGGACGGCTCGCCGCTCGCGGGCGACGCCGTGACGGTCTCGCCGTTCCTCGGCTTCGGGTCGCTCGACCCGGCCGTGGAGGCGGCCCGCGCGAGCGGCCGGGGCGTCTTCGTGCTCGCCCGGACGTCCAACCCGGAGGGTGCGACCGTGCAGCACGCGGTCCTGCCCGACGGGCGCACGGTGGCGCAGTCGGTCGTGGACAGCGCGGCCGCGGCGAACGCGGGCGCCGAGCCGCTGGGCGACGTCGGCCTGGTGATCGGGGCGACGCTGGCGACCCTGGACGTCGACCTGTCCGACCTGAACGGTCCGGTGCTCGCGCCGGGCTTCGGCGCGCAGGGGGCCACCGCGGCCGACCTGCGCGGTCTGTTCGGGCCCGATCTGCGCGGCGTGCTGCCCGCGTCCTCGCGCGACGTGCTGCGGCA
Organism: Umezawaea tangerina; assembly: GCF_003002815.1. Taxonomy (GTDB): domain Bacteria; phylum Actinomycetota; class Actinomycetes; order Mycobacteriales; family Pseudonocardiaceae; genus Umezawaea; species Umezawaea tangerina. Next base: position 41,752 of record NZ_PVTF01000027.1, read on the forward strand.
CGGCCCCGACGTGGCCTCCCTGCGGGCCGCTGCGCTGCGCGTGCGCGACGAGGTGGCCTGACCCCTCGAAACGGCCGTCGGGGCCGTCCTGCGGGCCCTGGACGGCCGCAGGGCGGCCCTGACCGTTTCCCGACACGCTTGCGGTGTCCGCTCACCTGGGCAAACGTTCCCTGGTACGGTCCACGCCACCGGCGGCTCTACCGCCCGAGGTGCGCATACCACACAGGTCGTGGTCATCGCGTTCCCGGAGGCGGTGACAGGACCGTCGGTGCGAGTTGGTACTACTACCCCTCGCCGCGCACCAACTGATCGCTGTAAAGCTCAACCCCGACTGGGTTGGGGCCGAAGTTGAAAGCAAGGGTCTTAGCAAAACCCATCGACTTCCGGACCCGCGTTGTACCCAGGCAATTGCAGTCGGTACGGTCGCGGCACAGATCCCTGAATTAAATTCCCACACCACGGAGGAAATCGTGGCCCTTCCCCAGCTTACCGAGGAGCAGCGGGCCGCAGCGCTGGAGAAGGCTGCTGCCGCTCGTCGCGTTCGGGCTGAGCTCAAGGAGCGCCTCAAGCGTGGCGGCACGAACCTGACCGATGTGCTCAAGGCCGCCGAGAGCGACGAGATCCTGGGCAAGATGAAGGTGTCCGCGTTGCTCGAGGCCCTTCCGGGCGTCGGCAAGGTTCGTGCGGCACAGATCATGGAGCGGCTTGAGATCGCTACCAGCCGTCGTCTGCGTGGCCTGGGCGACCGTCAGCGCAAGGCGCTGCTCGCCGAGTTCAGCAGCGAGTGAGTAGTGGCACCGAGGCGGGGTCGGGCTCATCTGCCCGGCCCCGCCTCACCGTACTTTCCGGCCCCTCCGGCGTGGGCAAGTCCAGCGTGCTGGCCGAGCTGCGCCGCCAGGGACCGGTGAACGTGCACTTCAGCGTCTCGGTGACCACCAGGAAGCCGAGGCCGGGCGAGGTCGACGGGCAGCACTACCACTTCGTCGACCGCGTCGAGTTCGACCGGATGGCCGCCGCGGGCGAGTTCCTGGAGCACGCCGAGTTCGCGGGCAACCGCTACGGCACCCCCAGGGGCCCCGTGCTGCGGGCCCTGGAGTCCGGGCTGCCGTCGCTGCTGGAGATCGAGCTGCAGGGCGCGCGCCAGGTCAGGGCCGCGATGCCGGAGGCCCAGCTGGTGATGCTGGCGCCCCCGTCGTGGGACCACCTGGTCGAACGCCTGGTCGGCCGCGGCACCGAGGACCCCGACGTGATCGAGCGCCGTCTCGAGATCGCCAGGGAGGAGATGGCGGCCGAGAAGGAGTTCGACGAGGTCGTCGTGAACGCCGACGTGCGCTCGGCGGCCCGCGATTTGCTAAACTTGGTGGTCGGCCCGCAGCCCGAGGTGCGATAGCCGGACCTCCGGCTTGACGATGATCTTGAGTGGCGCGGGACGACCCCAGCCGATACACGAACCGCAGGAGCGTTGACGAGTGACCACGCACACCGAGCTGGGCCAGCTGACGGGTTCGCCCGAGGGCATCACCAACCCGCCCATCGACGACCTGCTCGAGCAGGTCAGCTCGAAGTACGCGCTGGTGATCTACGCGGCCAAGCGCGCCCGCCAGATCAACGACTACTACGCCCAGCTGGGCGAGGGCCTGCTCGAGTACGTGGGCCCGCTCGTCGAGCCGGGCCCACGCGAGAAGCCCCTCTCCATCGCGCTGCGGGAGATCCACGCGGGTCTGCTCGAGCACACCGAGGGCGAGTGACGACCCAGCCCCACCCGGATGCCCCTGTCCGCCCCCGAGTCGTCCTCGGGGTCGGCGGGGGCATTGCCGCGTACAAGGCGTGCGAGGTGCTGCGGAGGCTGACCGAGTCGGGCCACTCGGTCCGGGTCGTGCCCACCGACGGCGCGCTGCGGTTCGTCGGCGCGGCCACCTTCGAGGCGCTCTCCGGCCAGCCCGTGCACACGGGTGTGTTCGAGGACGTGCCCGAGGTGCCCCACGTGCGGCTCGGCCAGACCGCCGACCTGGTGGTCGTGGCGCCCGCGACGGCGAACCTGCTCGCCAAGGCCGCGGGGGGTCTGGCCGACGACCTGCTGACCAACACGCTGCTCACCGCCCGCTGCCCGGTGCTGATGGTGCCCGCCATGCACACCGAGATGTGGGAGCACCCGGCCACGCAGGCCAACGTGGCGCTGCTGCGTTCCCGCGGCGTCGTCGTGGCCGAGCCCGCCAGCGGCAGGCTGACCGGCAAGGACACCGGCAAGGGCAGGCTGCCCGAGCCCGCCGAGATCGTGGAGCTGGCGAAGCTGCTGCTCGCGCGTCCGGGAGCCCTCCCGCGCGATCTTGAGGGCCTGCACGTGGCCGTGTCCGCGGGCGGCACCCGCGAACCGCTCGACCCGGTGCGCTTCCTGGGCAACCGCTCCTCGGGCAAGCAGGGGTACGCCCTGGCCAGGGTCGCGGCCCAGCGCGGCGCGCGGGTGACGCTGGTGTCGGCGCACACCGCCGACCTGGTCGCGCCCGCGGGCGTGGACGTGGTCCGGGTCGGCACGGCCGAGGAGCTCCGCCGGGCCATGCACGAGGTCGCGCCCGCTGCGGACGTGCTGGTCATGGCCGCCGCCGTGGCGGATTTTCGCCCTGTTTCGCTCACCGGGCACAAGATCAAGAAGACCGACCGCGACCCCGATCCGGTGGCGTTGACCCGCAACGCGGACGTGCTCGCCGAGCTCGTCGAGCGCCGCCGCCCCGGCCAGGTCGTCGTCGGGTTCGCCGCGGAGACCGGCGACGAGGGCGGCGACGTGCTCGACTACGGGCGGGCGAAGCTGAAGCGCAAGGGCTGTGACCTGCTGGTGGTGAACGCGGTCGGCGACGGCAAGGCCTTCGAGGTCGAGCACAACTCTGGCTGGCTGCTGTCCTCCGCCGGGGCCGAGACGCCTATCCCACACGGCTCCAAGGCGCAACTCGGTGCCGTCCTGTGGGACGCGGTCCGCGCCCTGGTCGAACCTTGAGGCATCGTTGAGCGAACGCTCGTTAAACTCGACCAAGTCCAGCGCAGATACGAAGGTTTGGGGTAGACGCCGTGAGCCAGCACGCAAGCAGGCTGTTCACCAGTGAGTCCGTCACCGAGGGACATCCTGACAAGATCTGCGACGCGATCAGCGACTCGATCCTGGACGCACTGCTGAGCAAGGACCCCCGCTCCCGCGTCGCGGTCGAGACGATGGTCACGACGGGCCAGGTGCACGTCGCGGGCGAGGTGACCACCGAGGCCTACGCCGACATCCCGTCCATCGTGCGCGAGAAGATCCTCGAGATCGGCTACGACTCCTCGGCCAAGGGCTTCGACGGCCACTCGTGCGGCGTCAACGTGGCGATCGGGTCGCAGTCGCCCGACATCGCCCAGGGCGTCGACACCGCCTACGAGGAGCGGGTCTCCGACTCCTCCGACGAGATCGACCGCCAGGGCGCCGGTGACCAGGGCCTGATGTTCGGCTACGCCTGCACCGACACGCCCGAGCTGATGCCGCTGCCGATCGCGCTCGCGCACCGGCTCTCGCGCAGGCTGACCGCGGTCCGCAAGGACGGCTCGGTGCCGTACCTGCGCCCGGACGGCAAGACGCAGGTCACCATCGAGTACGCCGGTGACCAGCCCGTGCGGCTGGACACCGTGGTCGTGTCGACCCAGCACGCGGACGGCATCGACCTGGAAAAGCTGCTCGGCGTCGACATCCGCGAGAACGTGGTCGCGCCCGAGATCGCCGACCTGGGCCTGGACGCCACCGACGTGCGGCTGCTGGTGAACCCGACGGGCCGGTTCGTCATCGGCGGCCCGATGGGTGACGCGGGCCTCACCGGGCGCAAGATCATCGTCGATACTTACGGGGGCATGGCGCGGCACGGCGGCGGTGCCTTCTCCGGCAAGGATCCGTCCAAGGTGGACCGTTCGGCCGCGTACGCGATGCGTTGGGTGGCAAAGAACGCCGTGGCCGCGGGCCTGGCGACGCGCATCGAGGTGCAGGTCGCGTACGCCATCGGCAAGGCGACTCCGGTCGGTCTCTTCGTCGAAACATTCGGCACCGAGACGGTCGACCCGTCGAAGATCCAGCAGGCCATCAGCGAGGTCTTCGACCTCCGGCCCGCCGCGATCATCCGCGACCTCGACCTGCTGCGGCCGATCTACGCGCCGACCGCCGCCTACGGGCACTTCGGTCGCACGGACATCGATCTGCCCTGGGAGCACACCGACCGCGCGGACGCCCTCCGCCAGGCGGCGGGCGCCTGACTTTCCTGTTTTACTCGCGCGTAAAGCACGGCGGCTCGTCCGCCGTGCTTTTTCGCATTTTGGCGGCAATCACGGGCGCGCTCCCGCCTCCCAATCACGGTCCTATTTCGACAGCGGGCGGATCGGTTTGCGGCACGGGGGTCGAACAACGGCTCATCGGAGGCGAGTTCGGAGGTGAGTTCGACGCCGAGTTCGACGGCCGGAAAGGCGCGACGACGACGGTGTTCCGGATCCGCTATCCGAGCTTCGCGGACTCGTCGATCCGCTGTCGCCGCCGCGCGCTCCGGGCGTGTCGAATACCGCTCCGGAAGGGCCGGGCACTTCGTGGTCCCGCATCCCCGCGGGCAACGTCCTCAGTGGAACGACGAGCGGGCCGCGGTCGCGCGTCCGCGCTGAAAACGTTCCCGCCCAACGGTTTCCGCCGCGCCGGGCGGGATCAGCCCTGGTCGAACAGTGCGAGCTCGGCGGCGTCCGGTGCCTCGAACAGCCCGGCGTAGTCCTCCAGCATCGCCCGCGTGATCACGGCCTCGCCGGGCTCGCGGTTGCGCACCTCCAGCCGCCGGACCAGCTCCTCGATCGGCACGTCGAGGTACCGCAGCTCCACGGCCGCGCCGACCGCCCGACCGTCCCGCAGCAGCTCCGCGCGCTCCGCCCGCGACCAGAAGCCGTTCTCCAGCACCACGTCCACCCCCGACGCCAGCAGCTCCAGCGCGTGCCGCCGGAACACCGCCTCCAGCTCGGCCCGGAACGCGATGTCGAACAGGTCGACGCCCAGGCCCGCCATCCACTCGTCCGGGCACAACCTGACCGCGGGCAGCTCCGCCGCCAACCGCCTGGCCAGCGTGGTCTTGCCCGCCCCCGGCAAGCCGCACATCAGGAACAACCGACTCATGGCACACCCCCCGTGGCGCTCGACGTGCACGGTAGCGGGTGGCACCGGCGCCGCGCCTCGGTCCGGCGCTGTCGTACCCCTCTGGTAGACCAACAGCCATGGCGAGCAAAACGACGACGAGGCGGGGTGAGCGCACCCCGGCCGAGGTGCTGCCGGTCGCCAGGGTCTGCGTGGACGTCCCGCTCGCGCACCTCGACCGGCCGTTCGACTACCAGGTCGCGGCAGACCAGGCGCAGGACGCGGTGCCGGGCAGCCGGGTCCGGGTCCGGTTCGCCGGTCAGCTGGTCGACGGGTACGTGCTGGAGCGGGTGGACGCGTCGGAGTACGGCAAGAAGCTCGCGTTCCTGGAACGGGTCACCTCGCCGGAAGCCGTGCTGTCGCCGGAGGTCCACCAGCTGGCGCGGGTGGTCGCCGACCGGTTCGCGGGCACGCTGATCGACGTGCTGCGGATGGCGATCCCGCCCCGGCACGCCCGTGCCGAGGCGCAGCCGTCGCCGGAGCCCGCGCCGCCGCCGGAGGCGCCGACGGCACCGGGCTGGACGCGCTACCCGTTCGGCCCGAACCTGCTCGACGCGCTGCGCACCGGCCGGCAGGCCCGCGCGGTGTGGCAGGCGCTGCCCGCGGAGGACTGGCCGACCAGGCTGGCCGAGGCCGCCGCGACGGTGGCGAGCACCGGCAAGGGCGTGCTGCTGGTGGTGCCGGACCACCGCGACGTGACGCGCGTGCACGCCGCGTGCGCGGAGTTGGTGGGGGAGGGCGGTGTTGTCGCGCTCTCGGCCGATCTGGGGCCCTCGGAGCGGTACAAGAGGTGGCTCGCCGTGCTGCGCGGCGCGGTCCGGGTCGTGGTCGGCACCAGGGGGGCGGCGTTCGCGCCGGTGGCCGACCTCGGGCTGGTCGTGGTCTGGGACGACGGCGACGACCTGCACTCCGAGCAGCGGATGCCGTACCCGAACGTCCGGGACGTCCTCGTCCAGCGCGCGCACCTCACCGGGGCCGCGTTCATCGCGGGCGGGTTCGCCCGCACCGCCGAGGCGCAGCTGCTGGTGGAGAGCAACTGGGCGCACGAGGTGGTCGCCGCCCGCGAGACCCTCCGCTCGGCCGCGCCGAGGGTCGCCGCGGTGGGGGACAGCGACTGGCAGGAGGTCAAGGACGCCGCGGCCCGCTCGGCCCGGCTGCCCTCGATCGCGTTCGACGCCGCCCGCGCCGCGCTGGCCGCCAAGGCGCCGGTGCTGATCCAGGTGCCGCGTCGGGGGTACGTGCCCGCGCTGGCCTGCGGCAGCTGCCGCGCGCCCACCCGGTGCCGCCGCTGCGCGGGGCCGCTCGCGCTGCCCGGCGGCTCGGACGACGGCGTGCCGCGCCCGCCGTACTGCCGCTGGTGCGGTGCGACCGAGGCCGCCTACCGCTGCCCGGCCTGCGGCTCGCGGAAGCTGCGCGCGCAGGTCGTCGGTGCCCGGCGGACGGCGGAGGAGCTGGGCCGCGCGTTCACCGGCGTCCCGGTGCGCACGTCCGGCGGTGACGAGGTGCTGGCGTCGGTGCCCGGCAGGCCCGCGCTGGTCGTGGCCACACCGGGTGCCGAACCGGTGGCCGAGGGCGGCTACGGGGCCGTGCTGCTGCTCGACGGCTGGTCGCTGCTCGGCCGCGCCGACCTGCGGGCGGCCGAGGAGGCGCTGCGGCGCTGGATGACGGCCGCCGCGCTGGCGAAGCCGGGTGCCGACGGCGGCCGGGTGGTCGTGATCGCCGACTCGGTGCTCGCGCCCGTGCAGGCGCTGGTCCGGTGGGACCCGGTGTGGCACGCCCGCCAGGAGCTGGCAGCCCGCACCGAGCTGGGGTTCCCGCCCGCCGTGCGGATGGCGACCGTCGACGGCTCGCCGGACGCGGTCGCGGCCCTGCTGGACGAGCTGCGGCTGCCCCCGACCGGCGAGGTCCTCGGCCCCGTCCCGCTCGACGAGGAGGGCACGAAGGAGCGCGCGCTGGTCCGGGTGTCCCGGAGCGAGGGGCGTGCGCTGGCGCTGGTGCTGACGGAGGCCCTGGGCGTGCGCAGCGCGCGCAAGGACCCCGACCCGGTGCGGGTGAAGTTGGACCCGCTGGAGGTTCTCTGACCCTGATCGCGTCCGGTAGGAACGACACCATGACCCGTCTGATCGCCGCCGCGCTCGTCGCGTCCACCGTCCTGCTGCCGGGCACCGCGCAGGCCGCCCAGTCGCCGCCCCGCGTGCCGGAGGCCACCGGCTGGGGCGGCGCGGTGTCCAGCATCGACCCGGACGCCTCCGAGGTCGGCATCTCCGTGCTCCGCCACGGCGGCAACGCCGTGGACGCCGCCGTCGCGACGGCGGCCGCGCTCGGCGTGACCGACCCGTTCTCCGCGGGTGTCGGCGGTGGCGGCTTCTTCGTCTACTACGACGCCCGCACCCGCAGGGTGTCCACTGTGGACGGCCGCGAGACGGCGCCCGCCTCGGCGACCGCGAACCTGTTCGTGGAGAACGGCACCCCGATCCCGTTCGACCAGGCCGTCACCAGCGGCCTGTCCGTCGGCGTGCCCGGTACGCCGAAGACGTGGCAGGAGGCCCTGCGCCGCTGGGGCACCCTCTCCCTGCGCGAGGCGCTGGGGCCCGCCGAGCGGATCGCCCGCGACGGGTTCACCGTCGACGCGACGTTCAACCAGCAGGTCGCCAACAACGCCGCCCGCTTCGCCGACTTCCCGGCCACCAGGGCCCTCTACCTCCCGCAGGGCACCGCCCCGGCCGTCGGCACCCGCTTCCGCAACCCCGACCTGGCCGACACCTACCGCGAGCTGGCCCGCCACGGCACCGACGCCCTCTACCGCGGCCCCATCGGCGACGACCTCGTGAAGACCGTCCGCACCCCTCCCGTCGACCCGGCGTCGACCCGCGTCGTCCGCCCCGGCGACCTCACCAAGGCCGACCTCTCCCGCTACACCGCCCCGCTCCGCGAGCCCAGCCGCACCACCTACCGCGGCCTGGACGTCTACGGCATGGCGCCTCCGTCCTCCGGCGGCACCACCGTCGGCGAGGCCCTCAACATCCTGGAGGGCGTGGACGTCGGCACGCTGACCCCCACCCAGTACCTGCACCGCTTCCTCGAGGCCAGCCGCCTCTCCTTCGCCGACCGCAACCGCTGGGTCGGCGACCCCGCCTTCACCGACGTCCCCACCCGCGACCTGCTCTCGCAGCGCTTCGCCGACAGCCGCGCCTGCCTCATCACCCCCGACAAGGCCCTCACCAGCCCCGTAGCGCCCGGCGACCCCCGCAACCCCACTCCGTGCGCCACCTCCGGCGTCCCCGCCCCCACCCCTTACGAGGGCGAGCACACCACCCACCTCACCACCGCCGACCGCTGGGGCAACGTCGTCGCCTACACCCTCACCATCGAACAGGAGGGCGGCAGCGGCATCGTCGTCCCCGGCCGAGGCTTCCTGCTCAACAACGAACTCACCGACTTCTCCTTCACCCCCACCACCCCCGGCCTCCCCGACCCCAACCTCCCCGGCCCCGCCAAACGCCCCCGCTCCTCCATGGCCCCCACCATCGTCCTCAACCACGGCAAAGCCGTACTGGCCCTGGGTTCCCCAGGCGGCGCCAGCATCATCACCACCGTCCTCCAGGTACTCACCGCCACCCTCGACCGCCACCTACCCCTGGTGGACGCCATCGCCGCCCCCCGCGCCTCCCAGCGCAACAGCACGACCACCCAAGCAGAACAGGCCTTCCTGACCACCCCGGAAGCCACCGCCCTGCAAGCACTCGGCCACAAGTTCACCGCCACCACGGAAATCGGCGCCACCACCGCCATCCAACTCCTGCCCAACGGCCACCAACACGCCGCCGCAGAACCCACCCGCCGCGGCGGCGGCTCCGCCAGAGTCGTCTGGCCCACCCACTAACCCACCCACCACACTCCCCACCCAACAAGGAGACCCAGCCACCCAACCGACACGTCCACCACCCACACCCAGCACGAACCGCCCACCACCATCCCAACGCGCAGCGCGGATGCTTGGTCCGACGGCGAAGCCCAGGATGCCCAGTCCGACGCGCAGCGAGGATCCGTCGTTGGGCGAAGCCCGCCAACGCGCACCCGGCGCGGAGCGCCCGCCCGCTTTGTCCGACGCGCAGCGAGGATCCGGCCACGGGCGCAGCCCGCCAGCGCGCATCCGGCGCGGAGCGCCTGGGGCCTTGTCGGCGCCAGCCGATGCCTGGTCCGACGCGCAGCGAGGATGCCCTGCCCGACGGCGGAGTCGAGGGTTCCCACGTTGGGCGTAGCCCGCCTGCGCGCTTCCGGCGCGGAGCGCCTGGGGCCCTATCGGCGCCAGCCGATGCCTTGTCCGACGCGCAGCGAGGATGCCTGTGTCAGGCGCAGCCTGATGCTGGCGAAGCCAGACCTCCTCCCGCCCCCGATAAACAGCGCCCTCCTGCCCCACCCCTGCTTGTCAAGACAGCTTCACCGTCTTGACAAGCAGGGGTGGGGCATTGAGACAATCGCGCGCCGGGGGCCGGGCTTCGCCAGAGCGACCACAACGCAACCGAAACCCACCCCCACCACCCCCCCTCAACCCACAACCGGCCCCTCCGACAACAAATACCCATCCCCCGTCTCCACCCGAGCCCTCACATCCCCCAACCCCACCCCATCCCCACCCGGCAACTCCACCGCGAACCCCCCACCTGCAACCACCCCTTCCACCTCCACACCCCCCACC
>NZ_PVTF01000028.1 GCF_003002815.1 Umezawaea tangerina
CTGCTCGCTCCGCGACCCAACCGCCGCGCTCCGCGCGCGGTCCTCCGTATTCGCGAATCCCTTGCTACGCAAGGAACTCTGCTCATTCTCACTATCCATAGTGGAGACTCTACTACGAAAACCCGTTGCTACGCAACAGGTTTAACAGTGTCTACTATGGACTCATTGCTAAGCAAGACAATCAGTCGCATACAGGAAACTTGACACGTGGGGTGATTGCAGTGATTCCCTTGCTACGCAGCAGAAATACACGAAAAGCACAAAGTATCACGCATGCTGAAAACACGCTTTCCATTGCTAAATAAAGGTTTCAGACCGAAAGGTGACCCGGTTGAATCTCCGGTGATCATCTCTGGTATGAGCGCGCTCCGCGCGCCGAAGAACCGCGAGCGGGGACCAGAAGCAGGCTCCAGGACCCGCTCCGCGGGCACGTCGAGGCCGCGGAACAGGGACCGTCCCACCGACGCCCCCGAACCCGTTCGCCACCCTCCGAACCCCTTCTGAAAAGGCACGAACCCGAGCCACAACGAGCACCAGGACCACCCCGGCAACCGGCACCAGGGCGCCGTGGCGACGCACCGACCCCCTCTCCCACAGCCCCGACCTGCGCACCGTGCACATCCACCGCCAAGTGCACCGCACATGCCTCAACCACCAGCACACCCACGGACTACCGAAGTCACAGAGTCCGGAAGTAAGTACCTCACCCCGCGGGCAACCGCCCTGCAACACCACACTCGAGGGTGCTCTGACCATCACATGTCACGTCCCCGACGTTCGACCCCACCACGGCGAGCACAGGCGGGACGGGAACCGCGAGCCCAACCAGACGAGCCCGCTCCGCGAGCACCAGGGCGCCCTCGATCACCACCAGGACGCCGCCGACCACGCCCCTCCTTCCCCGGTCGGGCCTGTACCGGAACCGCGGACGCCTAGGCCGACCAACCACACGCCCCCAAGGCACCGGTAGCCGAGCTGCAGCCCACCAACCGGCACGAGGCACCGCCGTCCACCACTCCGGCAACCGCGGGCACCAGCAGATCAGTACCTCAGCACCTACTGACCTACACATGTCACGTCCCCTGCCCGGACGCCAGGCCCACAGACCACCACCAAGCCCACAGGCAACTCACAGACTCTGGAACTCACGTACTCCGGAAGTCCCGGCACACCCCGCCCCTCGCGCACGAGGTCGAGGGGGCGCACAAGGAGGGTTCATGCTGGCGTGGGCGCTCGCCGGGGCGTCCTCGCAGATCATCAGAACGGCGCAGCATCTTGGTCCAGGCCGGACAGATTCCACCGTTTCCCTCCGACGGCTGTTCTTCGGCGGAAGCCCGCCGCGAGGGTGCCCATGCCAGGAACCTGGTCGTGGCGGGAATGGTCGCGGTGACCATGCGCCTCCCTGAGCCCGCCTCAGACTCGGGTTCTTGTTCGTGCCAGACCACGTCCGGGTGCCAGATCAGGATCTCGGGCGTGCCGATTCGGGCATCCCCGATCGTCAGGATCGTCGATTCGATCCTCACCCCTCTGGGTTGGATACTTTCAGGTGAGGCCAGCGGCGGTAGTGTGCGGTCCCACTGCACGCCCCTGGCCTCCCATAACATCCGGGTCTGCCGCAGCCTCACTCCGTCAAATACCGACACCAGTTCGGGCAGAGCTCTAATCTCCTGACCGGTCAGCACTTCCAGTGCCACAAAATTGTCGTGCAGTGCCACCACAGCCCGCAGCTCCGCCAGCATCCATGGCGTCACAGGCTCCACCTCGTGCGCCAGAAACATTTCGCCCTGCACGCGGAAGGTCATCGTTCGCGCCTGGTGCATCGCCAGCAGGAAGGTGTGCGCAGCCAGCTTGGTGTGCCATGCGCTGCCCACGACGGACAGTTCCCCTGGCAGGGCCGTCATGATGTCGTCCCCGATTCGGAAGGGGAGGTCGAAGACGACGCTGCCTGCGACCAGGACGTGCCACAGGGCGCTGTCGTCATCGATCTCGCGGTGGATCACGGCCACGTCGTAGGCGGCCGTGATCGCGTCATCGGCGTCGGCCAGTTCCACGCGGGCGTGGTTGGCGGGGTTGGTGCGCGCGCGCTCGGTAATGGTCAGCCGGGTCCAGTCTCCGCCCGGCTGCTCCAATGGTCCGGGTAGATCCGGCGGCATCGGAGTCCGGTGCCGCAGTGTAGACAATGCCTTCGTAGACGATCTCCGTCGCGTCCACCACCACGTCCTGCTCCCATGCCCGCTGCTCAACTGCCGCGATCCCCTCGTCCTGAAGCCGTTTGATCAGCCGCAACGTGATCACCGCAAGCGCGGCCAAGCGGGATAACACGCCGACCGCCGCGAGGTAACGCTCGTTCAGCGAGAAGTCCAGGGCCTTTCGCTTCCAGCGGTGGGCGTCCGCGTGCACGAGGTCGGCGTACAGCCATCCGGCGGCCAGGGTGGCGTCGGAGACCTGGTCGGTGGTGTTGCCACCGTCGGTGTCGTAGGAACGCAGGGCGTATGCCTGGACATCCTGGCTCAGCGTGTTGTAGGCCCAGGCCTTCCGCAGCTCGTCGAGCTCCTCATGTCGCTCGGTGTTAGCGGAGGGGAAAGCATCCAGCAGGCGCTGCAGCGCGTCGAGGACCGTGGTGTGGAAGATCGGGTTCCGAATCCACGATCAAGGGGCGGACACGAGCGGCCAGTGACTCGAACACTTCTTCGTCCGGCGGCAACGGGTGTCTGATCGTCGCCAGGCCGTCTACCGACAGGTGCATGTTCATGCTGCCGGTCGGGAACTTGGCAAAGATCTCCTGCTTCAGCAAGGAGTGGGCTTCAATGCGTCGCGTACGCACCACGAACCGCGCCAGCACCTCCTCATCCGGGAGTACCTGTCTCACCACTCATGACCTCCTCAACCACCAATAGCCGCAGATCAGTGGGCTAGCCCGGCCGCATCCGCCGGTGTCGGTGGATGCGCGGCAGGTCGTCCGCGATCAGCCACACCCCGTACCTGGCAGGGGCTGGCTATCTGCTTTGTCGGGAACGCGCACACCGACGTAACAACCGGTCGTACTCCTGCGCTCCGCCGGTGTCGTCCGGGCGCTGTCCCAACGCAAGAACGGGGTCCTCGATGTGGTGCATCAGGCGGTAGAGGACGACCTCGACCGCAGTGTCCAACCACTCCTGGGTGTTGTTGGCGGGAGCGGTCGGGCCCAGCACGCGGTCGAACCAGATGGGCATCAGCAGGTCGTCGCGCAGGATCTCGCCCAACCGGGTCCTGATCTTCTTGGCCAGGGTGCTGCGGGCCTGCAGGCCCTTGGTGTGCGGCGCGACCGCGAGGTTGTGCTCCCTACGCGCGATGGCCAGGTCGTCAGTCGAACGCTGGGCAGTCGCGGTCGCCTCTGTCAACTGCTTGCGCAGTGTGGCGGCACTGTCGATGGCGGTCTTCCACTGCTTGATAGCTGCGGCGTAGGCCGTGCCGTCCTCAAGTGCCGCAGCCGCCGCGGCGGCTGCCTTGGCGGCCGTGACCGCAGCCCGCAGGCTCTGGTTCCTCTGTGCCCGCAGTTCGCCAGGTCGGCCGATGCGCTCGACCAGCATTGCCTCCAGGTGGTCTGGCAATAAGCGCTCGCTCGCCTCCAGCCCGCCCTGTACCTGCTCGACCAAGTCCCGCACGGTCGTGGGCCACCGCTCCAGGTCGGCGGAAGAGGTGCCGCCCGAGGCCTTCAAGCGGCGCTCGACCAGCAGCAGCCGGGTCTGCAACGTCTGCAGGGACATCCCGGAGTCCTGCGCGCCCCCGGCAATGTCGTCGACGCGCGACTTCAGCAGTTCGAGGGTCTCGGTGACCTCGTGCAGGGTGTGGTCGCCGACCCGGCGTTCGAGTTCCTCGAGTCGATCGTGGTGCTGGGTCTCCTCGCCCCAGCTGCGGAATCCGGTGACCCGGTCCAGCCGCTCGGTCAGTTCGTCGATCCTGGTGCCGAGTTCGTCGAGGGATTCATCCACGGCTGCCTCCCGTACCCGCCTTGGTGGACTGGTCGAGCTTGCCTGTGGCCGCGGCCGCGCCGAGTGCGCTGAGCACCGTCATCGGAACGGCACCCAGCAACCACCACGGCGAAAGCGCGGACAAGCCGGTCAGGACGAGTCCGGCGACAGCGAGCAGGGCCATCTGAAACCGGTCGTCGGCTTCGGTGCCGACCGGCTTGTCGAGGTCAGGGGCAGGGGCAGTGGCCAGAGCCGCGCCGACGATCAAGTAGACGACCAACAGGAGCAACAGCCCCCGACCGAACCAGCCCAGAAGGCAACCCACTCCCCCCACGAAGCCCGCGGCGATCGTAATCAGACCGAGGATCCGGGTGCGCGGGGCGTGCACGGCGTTGGCGGCCTGCCTCAGTTGGCGCGGTAGCGCGGCTCGACATCGTGTGACAGCGTTCAAGGCGCCTGTCACACGGGTTATCAACTCCTGTTCCTGCTCGGTGCCCAACGCGGCTTCCAGCTGGTCGGCGAGCAGTGCCAAGCGCTGCTGCTCGCCACGTAACTCGGCGCGAGGATCTTCCACGGTCGAAACGACTCCATTCGCTCGGCTCTACAGAGGGCAACACTGCGGTAACGCTCTGTCTTGCACTGTAGTCAGGAGAACCGACAATCCGACGCGTGGAACGATCACCACAGCGGTGCACGGGCTGTGCGTGATCGGCTATTAATGGTGTATGGAGCACCTCTACTGGGACCTCGGGCCGTACGCGGGCGGCACCTGCTTCGAGGTGACACTGCGTGGTTCGAGCGCCAACGTCTGCCTGCTGGATGCCGAGGAGTACCAGGCTTACCTCGACGGCGACGAGTACGAGTATCACGGCGGCTTCCAGGAGATCACCCCGTTCGTCCTGGAGGTGCCCTACGACGATCACTGGTACCTCGTCGTCGACGGCAACGAACGAAGAATCAAGGTCACGTTCACCGAGATCGACTAGCCCGCCCCGCCACGACCTCACCAGTGCCATCCCGCCCCCTGGCAAAACTCGCATGGCTCCTCGGCTCGTCGATCCCAGCCCATGTCACAGTCCTGCACGCAGATCGTGGCGCCGTCCGGCGGTTCGGTGATATCCATGTCGCCGACGATGAGGCGCCGGTGTCACCGACCCACCCGAGGCCTGCGGGCCGGGCTCCTGATCGATCTGGAAGGCACGCACTCGAGACGGCCCCATTGGCCGCGCTTTGCCGCAAGGGCGATGCGGTCAAGCCGCACCGCCCCGCGTTCGCACCAAGAACTACCGGTGCGGCCGTGAACGCAGCGACCGCTAGGCCTGTCCTCAAAGCAGGTATCTGTGATCTGCTTTGATCTTGTCCCGTGGTGCGTAGGCATGAGTTGACCGACGAGCAGTGGCACACGATCGAGCCGTTGTTGCCCCCGTCGGGTGTGAACGGGCGTACGCGGATGGATGACCGGCGAGTTCTCAACGGGATGCTGTTCAAAAGCACAGCCGGGCAATCTCCTCCCCGGCTACGGCGGGCTGACGACACATCCGGCACCAGCCCACCTGACACCGGTACCCGCAGAACGCTCACAGCCACCACCCCGTCCAGCGGTACAGGCCGAATGGTCTCGTGCGCTCCGGCTACCCGCCAGCGAACACGGCGGACGATCACGAACACCACAAGGATGGGACAGCCGAGTCACGAACTCCGGAAGTACCCGGCTTCGGAAGTTTCGGGACATCCCTTAGGGGGTGACGTCGACGCCGTGGTCGTACTGGTCGACGGCCAGGGTGTCTTCCAGGCCGGGTGAGTAGGCGGTGAGGGCGGCGGTGCTCAGGGCGTCGGCGGCGGCGGGTAGGGAGCCGGTTTCGAGGTGGGTGGCGACGGTGGCGAGGTCGCGGGCCAGGGCGGGGTCGACGGTGACGGGGCCGATGTGGCGGGTGCCTTCGTGGTGGCCGTCGTAGGTGACGGCGACGGCGCCGAAGTCGATGGACTGGGCGGTGCGCAGGCGTTGGGCGGCGGTGAACAGGCGGTTGGCCAGGCGGGCGACGATGTCGGTGCGGGAGCGGGGCAGTTCGGCGGAGAGCCAGCGGCGGGCGGTGCGTTGGCTGATGCCGGCCTGTTGGGCCAGCCAGCGGGAGGCGCCGGTGCCGTGTTCGGCGCGGATGGCTTGTTGGGCGTGGGTGATGTGGGCGTTGAGGGCGAGGGTGTCGACGACTTCGGTGAACTGCATCAGGGGTGTCCTCGGCGGAGGGGGTGGCGGCGGGGGCGTTATGCGAGGGGGCGGGGGTGTGCGGGGCGGGGTTATGCGAAGGCGGGGTTAGGCGGAGGTGGCGGTGTCGGAGGCGGTGATGGCCTGGCGGAGCAGGCCGACGCGGCCGGTGCGGTGGGCCTCGACGATGGCGGGGGTGACCGGGGCGACGCGGTTGCGCTTCCACTTGCCCGGCTGCGGGCTGAAGGTCAGCGAGGCGGGCTCGACCGGGGTGTCGGCCAGCAGCCAGTAGGCGTCCTTGAGGGAGCCGAGCACGACCGCGCCGTCGTTGCCCACGGCCTTGTCGATCGCGCGGGCGGCGTTGGCCACTCCTTGGGCGACGAGCATGTCGTGCCAGTCGGTGCGGCAGGTCGGGCCGCGGTTGTGGGTCTTGCTGCGCAGGTAGCCGCCGAGGTAGCGGGTGTAGACGTCCTTGACGACCTTCAGGGCGAGCGCGGCGGCGGGGTCGGTGGGGGCCGCGGCGGTCAGGGCGGCGCGGCCGTTGGCGAACATCTCGCACCACACCGAGAGGCGGCGGCCGGCGGTGGGCCAGGTGATCGCGGCGGCGATGTCGAGGGGGGTGTGGTGGTCGCGGTGCAGGTAGGCCGCGATCGGGGCCGGCAGCCATGCCCCAGGGGCCAGGCGTGGGAGGGCGTGGCGGACGTGGGCGGGGGTGTGGGCGAGGTCGGGGGCGGTGGCGAGTCGCAGGTAGCCGGGGCGTTTGAGCAGGGCGGGCAGCTCGGCGGGGTCGACGTGGTCGAGCTCGACGGGTTCGCCGTCGCCGAGGTCGACACTGCGCGCGGCGGCGAGGTACTGGGCGTTGACGTCGATCTCGGTGACCACCTGGCCGGGGGCGGGGGTGGTGTCGGGGTCGACGAAGGACAGGGAGCGCACGAGGGTGCGGTCGCGGCGGGAGAGCTCCTCGACGCGCTCGGAGCGCAGGGCGGTGGGTTTGGTCATGGCGCCGTGCATGCCCATGAGCCAGTGGTAGGCCGACACACCGGTGTGGCCTGAGGAGCTGACGAACCGGCAGGGCTCGTCCTTGGCGGTGACGGTGGCGTGCCAGGCGTCCAGGGCGGCCTTGACCACGGTGTCGGGGGGCGTGGGGGTCTGGTCGCGGGCGGTGATGCGGCGCACGGCGCGGGTGAAGTCGGACAGTTCGGTCGCGGGGTCCTGGAAGAAGGTGCGGACCGGGGGGCGACGGACGGTGCCGCGCGCGGTGGGAGTCGGGGTGGTGGGAGGTGTCTCGGAGGGGGGTGTGGTCGGTGTGGTGGGGGGTGTTTGTTGTGCGGTGGGTGTGTGCGGCGAGGGGTGTGGGGGCTGGGGGGCGGGGGGTGGGGACGAGGCCGCGGGTGGCTGCGGTGGGGTCTGGGCGGGCGAGGGGGTCCCCGGTGCGGAGGCTGCCGCGTCGGCGGGCGGTGGGGCGGCGGGCAGTGCGGGGGCTGGTGGGTCGGTGGGTGTGGGGACGGACGCCGCGTGGGAGGGCACCGGTGCGGCGGCCGCGTGGGTCGTGGACGACGGTGCGGACAGGGTGGCCGAGGCGGCGGACGGCGGCGTGGTGAGGCCCGGGGTGGTGGGTGAGGTGGTAGCGGAGGGGGCGGGCGGGGCCGTGCCGGAGGACGCGGGTGGGGTGGTGGCGGCCGTGGTCGCGGGGGTGGTGGGGGTCGGGTGCCAGGCGCGGGCGTGGCAGGAGTCGTGGCCGGGGTCCTCGGTGGTGGGGCGGCCGCACCACAGGCAGGGGGTCGCGCCGTCGGGGGCGGGGGTGCCCAGGGCCTGGAGTTGTTGCAGGGTCTGGGCGGCGCGGCGGAGCTTGTCGATCGTGTCGTCCCAGGGGCCGGTCCACCGGCCGTACTGGATCCCGCGGCGGAGGTCGGTCGCGGCGGCCAGGACCGAGGCGTCGGCGGTGTAGACCAGCCGGTGGGCGTCGGAGTCGACCCCGGTGTCGGGGGCGGTACTCGTGGGAGACACAGGCACTACACCGTTCCGTGTGGGTTGAGCAGGCAACTTACAGAGTATCAAGGGGTGTCGGGTCGGGGATCAGGGAGGCGCGGAGCTGGTCCTCGGTGTCGCCGCGCAGGTCGTCGGCGTGGGCCAGGAGCAGGTCCACGGCCAGGCGTACGAGGGTGTTGGGGGTGATCCTTTCCCCCTTGGCCTGTCGGTCGGCCATGACCTGTCGGGAGAGGCGGTTGAGGGCGTCGATCTGGTCGGGGCGGAAGCGGCCCTCGGTGCGTACGAGTCTGCGGTAGAGGGGGAGGTCCTCGGTGCCGGCGCGGTGACGACGACCGGGAGGGGGGTGGGT
>NZ_PVTF01000029.1:0-3214 GCF_003002815.1 Umezawaea tangerina
TGGTCCGGTTCGGTTCTTTCAGAACCGCACAGTGGATGCGTAGCGTCTTCGTAAACAAGTCCTCGGCCTATTAGTACCGGTCAACTCCACCCATTACTAGGCTTCCATCTCCGGCCTATCAACCCAGTGGTCTAGCTGGGGGCCTTAACCCTCAAAGGGGTGGGATACCTCATCTTGGAACAGGCTTCCCGCTTAGATGCTTTCAGCGGTTATCCCTTCCGAACGTAGCCAACCAGCAGTGCCCTTGGCAGGACAACTGGCACACCAGAGGTTCGTCCATCCCGGTCCTCTCGTACTAGGGACAGCCTTCCTCAAGTATCCTACGCGCGCGGCGGATAGGGACCGAACTGTCTCACGACGTTCTAAACCCAGCTCGCGTACCGCTTTAATGGGCGAACAGCCCAACCCTTGGGACCTACTCCAGCCCCAGGATGCGACGAGCCGACATCGAGGTGCCAAACCATGCCGTCGATATGGACTCTTGGGCAAGATCAGCCTGTTATCCCCGGGGTACCTTTTATCCGTTGAGCGACGCCGCTTCCACCAGCCAGCGCCGGATCACTAGTTCCGACTTTCGTCCCTGCTCGACATGTCTGTCTCACAGTCAAGCCCCCTTGTGCACTTGCACTCGACACCTGATTGCCAACCAGGCTGAGGGAACCTTTGAGCGCCTCCGTTACCCTTTGGGAGGCAACCGCCCCAGTTAAACTACCCACCAGGCACTGTCCCTGATCCGGATCACGGACCGAGGTTAGACATCCAGTACGACCAGAGTGGTATTTCAACGATGACTCCACCAGAACTGGCGTCCCGGCTTCACAGTCTCCCACCTATCCTACACAAGCCGAACCGAACACCAATACCAAGCTATAGTAAAGGTCCCGGGGTCTTTCCGTCCTGCCGCGCGTAACGAGCATCTTTACTCGTAATGCAATTTCGCCGGGCCTGCGGTTGAGACAGTCGAGAAGTCGTTACGCCATTCGTGCAGGTCGGAACTTACCCGACAAGGAATTTCGCTACCTTAGGATGGTTATAGTTACCACCGCCGTTTACTGGCGCTTAAGTTCTCAGCTTCGCCACAAGTGACTAACCGGTCCCCTTAACGTTCCAGCACCGGGCAGGCGTCAGTCCGTATACATCGTCTTGCGACTTCGCACGGACCTGTGTTTTTAGTAAACAGTCGCTTCTCGCTGGTCTCTGCGGCCGTCTCGCCCTAGCCTGCAAGAGGCTTCAAGCGCTACGGCCCCCCTTCTCCCGAAGTTACGGGGGGATTTTGCCGAGTTCCTTAACCACAGTTCGCCCGATCGCCTCGGTATTCTCTACCTGACCACCTGTGTCGGTTTGGGGTACGGGCCGCATGAACACTCACTAGAGGCTTTTCTCGGCAGCATGGGATCACTCTACTTCGCCTCAATCGGCTATGCATCACGTCTCAGCCTATATGAAGCACGGATTTGCCTATGCTTCGGCCTACACGCTTACACCAGTACTACCACTCACTGGCGGAGCTACCCTCCTGCGTCACCCCATCGCTTGACTACTACAAGTTCGGGTCCCGCGCTCCACAAGGTCGATGTCCCGAAGGACGGTGACCCCGCTTTGGGCGGTTAGCATCACAAGGTTCGCCATGGGCGCGTTCACACGGGTACGGGAATATCAACCCGTTGTCCATCGACTACGCCTGTCGGCCTCGCCTTAGGTCCCGACTTACCCTGGGCGGATTAGCCTGGCCCAGGAACCCTTGGTCATCCGGCGGGGGAGTTTCTCACTCCCCTTTCGCTACTCATGCCTGCATTCTCACTCGCATAGCCTCCACACCTGGTTCACACCGGCGCTTCACTGGCTATACGACGCTCCCCTACCCATCCACACGACTGCGTACGAGTCGAGCCCGCACGGATCATATGTGTGAATGACACAGCTTCGGCGGTGTGCTTGAGCCCCGCTACATTGTCGGCGCAGGACCACTTGACCAGTGAGCTATTACGCACTCTTTAAAGGGTGGCTGCTTCTAAGCCAACCTCCTGGTTGTCTGGGCGACCCCACATCCTTTCCCACTTAGCACACACTTAGGGGCCTTAGCTGGTGTTCTGGGCTGTTTCCCTCTCGACTACGAACCTTATCGCCCGCAGTCTCACTGCCGCACTCTCACTCACCGGCATTCGGAGTTTGGTTGATTTCGGTAAGCTTGTGGGCCCCCTAGACCATCCAGTGCTCTACCTCCGGCGAGAAACATGCGACGCTGCACCTAAATGCATTTCGGGGAGAACCAGCTATCACGGAGTTTGATTGGCCTTTCACCCCTAACCACAGCTCATCCCCCAGGTTTTCAACCCTGGTGGGTTCGGGCCTCCACACGGTCTTACCCGCGCTTCACCCTGGCCATGGCTAGATCACTCCGCTTCGGGTCTAGACCACGCGACTAAAACCGCCCTATTCGGACTCGCTTTCGCTACGGCTACCCCACACGGGTTAACCTCGCCACGTAGCACTAACTCGCAGGCTCATTCTTCAAAAGGCACGCCGTCACCCCGAAAGGCTCCGACGGATTGTAGGCACACGGTTTCAGGTACTATTTCACTCCCCTCCCGGGGTACTTTTCACCTTTCCCTCACGGTACTAGTCCGCTATCGGTCACCAGGGAGTATTTAGGCTTAGCGGGTGGTCCCGCCAGATTCACAGCGAATTTCACGAGTACGCTGCTACTTGGGAACACCATCAGGAGACACCGGGTTTTCGCGTACGGGAGTCTCACCCTCTACGCTCGCGCTTTCCAGACACGTTCCGCTAACCACAGTGTTTTCTTACTCCTTGAACGTCCGGCAGAACGTTCGGACAGGTCCCACGACCCCGATTATGCAACCCCTGCCGGGTATCACACATAACCGGTTTAGCCTCATCCGCTTTCGCTCGCCACTACTCACGGAATCACGGTTGTTTTCTCTTCCTGCGGGTACTGAGATGTTTCACTTCCCCGCGTTCCCTCCACATACCCTATGTGTTCAGGTATGGGTGACCCCACATGACTGAGGCCGGGTTTCCCCATTCGGACACCCTAGGATCTCAGCTCGGTTGGCAGCTCCCCTAGGCTTTTCGCAGCCTCCTACGTCCTTCATCGGCTCCTGGTGCCAAGGCATTCACCGTATGCCCTTAAAAACTTGCTTACAAAGATGCTCGCATCCACTGTGCAGTTCTCAAAGAACGAACGGACACT
>NZ_PVTF01000030.1 GCF_003002815.1 Umezawaea tangerina
GCGGCTCCTCGTCCAGAAAGCCAGTGGTGAAGCGGATGCCCACCGACACCAGTCGGGAGTCCCCACTCCGGATCAACATCCTGGGACCGGTGGAATGCTGGTACGACGGCAACCGCATCCGACTCGGCGGACTCGTCCAGGAACGCGTCCTGGCCGCCCTCGCACTCGAAGCAGGCCAAGTCCTCACCGTCACCCAACTCGTCGACGCCGTCTGGGAAGAACACACCTCCCCCGCCACCGCCACCCACCAAGTCCGCAAAGCCGTCGCCCGACTCCGCCAACTCATCCCCCACGGCCCCGACATCCTGCTCACCGAGACCTCCGGCTACCGCGCCGTGCTCACCACCGCCCAATCCGACCTCCGCCAGTTCACCACCCTGCTCTCCGGCGCCCGCACCGCCCTGACCGAACACGACGAGGACACCGCCGCCGACCACCTCCACCAAGCACTCGCGTTGTGGCGCGGCGAAGTCCTCGCCGGCGAAGGCGGACAACTCATCCGCGGCGCCGGCGCCGCCCTGCTCGAACGCCGCACCGCCGCACTCGAACAACTCACCAACCTGCGCCTGGCCCGCGGCGAGAACACCGAACTCATCGGCGAACTACGCGCCCTCGTCGCCGCCCACCCCCTACGCGAACGACTCCGCGGCCAACTCATGCTCGCCCTGTTCCGCTCCGGACGACAAGCCGAAGCCCTGGAGGAGTTCGCCAGAGTCCGGTCGCTGTTGGCCGACGAGCTGGGCATCGACCCCGGCACCGACCTGACCCAACTGCACGAACGCATCCTGCGCAACGACCCCGACCTGGCCACCCCCGAACCCACCCCACCCCCCGCGACGACCCCCCGACCCGAACCCGAGGTCACGACCGGGGTCCGGTCACTGCCCAACGACCTGCCCGACTTCATCGGCCGCAAACACGAACTCGACGACCTCCGCGCCCGCATCGCAGCACCCCCCACCCGCGGACCACGCGTCCTGGCCATCGACGGCATGGGCGGAGCCGGCAAGACCTCCCTCGCCGTCCGCACCGCCTACACCGTGTCCGACCACTACCCCGACGCCCAGCTCTACCTCGACCTGCGCGGCTTCACCCCCGCCGAACAACCCATGTCCGCCCCCGCCGCCGCCGAAGCACTCCTGCGCATGCTGGGCGTGCCCACCGGGAACCTGCCCGACGAACCCGCCGCCCGCATCGAGTTCTGGCGCACCTGCGTGGCCGAACGCAGCGTCCTGCTGCTGCTGGACAACGTCTCCGACCTCGCCCAGGTCCGCCCACTGCTACCCCCCAACGCCCGATCACTGGTCCTGATCACCAGCCGCACCCGCCTGATCGACCTCGACGGCGCGCACTGGATCTCGCTGGGCACCATGAGCAGCGAGGACAGCACCGCCATGGCCACCACCGTGCTCAGCGACCGCCGCACCGCCGCCGAACCCGAAGCCGTCGCCGACCTCGTCGAACTCTGCGGACACCTGCCGTTGGCCCTGCGGATCGCGTTGAGCAGGCTGGCCAACCGGCCCCGCTGGTCCATCGCCTACCTCGTGGACCGGATGAGCGACGAGTCCCGCCGCCTGGACGAGCTGCGCTCCGACGAACGCGGCGTCGAGCTCACCCTCAAGATCTCCTACGAAGGCCTCGACGCCCGACACCGCGCCTCCTTCCGCCTGCTGGGCCTGCACCCCGGCCGCGACATCGATGTCAGCTCGGCGGCGGCGTTGTTCGGCTGCTCGGAATCGGTAGCGGAGACGACGCTGGAGGTCCTGCTGGACGCGCACCTGTTGCAGCAGCACGAGTTCGGCTACTACACCTTCCACGACCTGGTCCGCAGCTTCGTCCGCCAGATCCTCAAGAACTCCGACCACGCCGAC
>NZ_PVTF01000031.1 GCF_003002815.1 Umezawaea tangerina
GGTCCTAGTAGGGCTTCGTTAGGTGCTGTCGACCTGGGGTTTCTGTGGGTTGGTTGTGGCCTGGGCGGGTTGTCGACAGGTGTGGCAGACGCCGGTCCAGGCCGCGAGTAAGTGTTGGAGTTCGCGCAGGACGGCATAGAGGGTCAGTCCCGCGCAGGGGCTTTTGGGGTGCGGCGGAGCTTTGTGCAGATCGCCTGGGCGACGGAGGCGAGGGTGACGTGGCGGTGCCAGCCGAGCCAGGAGCGGCCCTCGAAGTGGTCCAGGCCGAGACCGTCTTTGAGCTCGCGGTAGTCGTGCTCGATGCGCCACCGCATCTTGGCCAGTTTCACCAGGTCGCGCAGACGGATGTCAGCGGGCAGGGTGGACAGCCAGTAGTCGGTGGGCTCGGGTTCGCCGGTGGGCCACTCGGCCAGCAGCCAGCACTCGGGCAGGCTGCCGTCGGCGGCGCGGGGGATGTTGCGGTTGGCCGGGCGCACCCGCAGCGCGAGGAAACGGGAACGCATGGTCGCGGTCGGGTTGCCCGCACTCTTGTGGGAGCCGTGGCGCCAGACCACGAACCGCCCGGCCGAACGTCCCGCCTCGGCGGTCAGGGCCTTGGCGGTGACGGGCCTGTCCGGATAGGTCGTCCTCGTCGGCGGCCGGCCGGTGCCCGACCAGGTCGGCGGGACCGGGGCGGTGTCGGCGGGGTGCAGGCTGGTGGAGGCCGACACCGCCACCGCGTAGGTCAGACCGCGGTCGGTCAGCCCCTGGCGGAATGCGGTGGCGTCGCCGTAGGCGGAATCGGCCACCACCGGTCGTCGCGGCATGCCCCAGTCGAGGAGTTCGTCGATCATGTCCAGGGCCAGCCGCCACTTCTCCCGGTGCCGCACCTCGTCCGGGATCGCGCAGCGGGCCCGCTTCCGGGCGACCTCGGCAGCGGCGCGCTCGTCGTCGGCCTTGCGGTCGTCCCAGGACTCGGGCAGGAACAACCTCCAGTCCACCGCCGCGGAGGTCCAGTCGGTGACCGCGTGCACGCTGACCCCGACCTGGCAGTTTCCCCGCTTGCCCAACGCCCCGCAGTACATCCGCGCGACCCCCGGGGACGAGGTCCCGTCCTTGGGAAAGCCGGTGTCGTCCACCGCCAACGCGTCCGGATCGACGAACCCCGCCGCCCACACCGCCAACCTGCGCCGGACCTCGACATGATCCCAGGTCGAGGTCGTCACGAACTGCTGCAACTGCTGGTGATCCACACCCAGTCGCTCGCCCATCGGCTGCATCGACTTGCGCTTGCCGTCCAACAACAGGCCACGCAGGTATAACTCGCCCTTACCCCGCTGATCACGACGGGCGAACCCGCCGAACATGTCCGCCGCGAAGTCTTCGATCACCGGGCGAACCAACGCCATCTCCTCCGGCCTCACCACCACAGAAGATCACATCACCGACACACCCCAGCACTCGACCTAACGAAGCCCTACTAG
>NZ_PVTF01000032.1 GCF_003002815.1 Umezawaea tangerina
GGGGTGTGTCGGCGATGTGATCTTCTGTAGCGGTGAGGCCGGAGGAGATGGCGTTGGTGCGCCCGGTGATCGAGGACTTCGCTGCGGACATGTTCGGCGGGTTCGTCCGGCGTGACCAGCGGGGCAAAGGCGAGCTGTACCTGCGTGGCCTGTTGTTGGACGGCAAGCGCAAGTCGATGCAGCCGATGGGTGAACGTCTCGGCGTGGATCACCAGCAGTTGCAGCAGTTCGTGACCACCTCGACCTGGGACCACACCGCGGTGCGGCGGCGGTTGGCGGTGTGGGCGCGGGACTTCGTCGATCCGGACGCGTTCGCGGTGGACGACACCGGGTTCCCCAAGGACGGGGTCTCCTCGCCGGGGGTGGCGCGGATGTACTGCGGGGCGTTGGGCAAGACCGCGAACTGCCAGGTCGGGGTCAGCGTGCACGCGGTGACGGACTGGGCGTCTGCGGCGCTGGACTGGCGGTTGTTCCTGCCCGAGTCCTGGGACGACCGCAAGGCCGGTACCCCGGACCAGGCCGACGAAGTCCGGCGCAGGCGGCAACGGTGCGCGATCCCCGAGGACCAACGGCACCGGGAGAAGTGGCGCCTGGCACTGGACATGATCGACGAACTCGCCGAGTGGGGTTTGCCCGCGCGGCCCGTGGTGGCCGACGCCGGCTACGGCGACGCGTCCGGCTTCCGCCAGGGACTCACCGACCGCGGACTGACCTATGCGGTGGCGGTCAACCCGATCGCCACCGTCCACCCCGCCTCGGCGGTGCCGGTCACACCCGCCTACGGCGGGACCGGCCGCCGACCCGAACCCCGCTACCCCGATCCGCCGATCGATCTGAAGACGCTGGTGGCGGCCGCGGGTCGGTCGGCGGGGAAGTTCGTGGTCTGGCGCCACGGCTCCCACAAGAGCCCGGCCAACCCGACCGGGCGGATGCGGTCGAGGTTCCTGGCGTTGCGGGTGCGCCCGGCCAACCGTCATATCCCGAAGGGCGCCGACGGCAGCCTTGCGGAGTGCTGGCTGCTCGCGGAATGGCCGACCGGCGCGGCCGAGCCCACCGACTACTGGCTGTCCACCCTCCCGCCCGACATCCGGCTGCGCGACCTGGTCAGGATCGCCAAGATCCGGTGGCGCATCGAGCACGACTACCGCGAGCTCAAGGACGGCCTGGGGCTGGACCACTTCGAGGGTCGCTCCTGGCTCGGATGGCACCGCCACGTCACTCTCGCCTCCGTGGCCCAGGCGGTCTGCACCAAGCTCCGCCGCACCCCAAAAGCCCCTGCGCAGGGCTGACGCTCTACGCCGTCCTGCGCCACCTCCAACATTTACTCGCGGTCTGGACAGGTTGCTGCCATACCTGCCGACAACCCGTCCAGCCCACAGGCAGTCCAACAAAACCCCAGCTCAACAGCACCTAACGAAGTCCTACTAG
>NZ_PVTF01000033.1 GCF_003002815.1 Umezawaea tangerina
CTAGTGTCCCGAGTTGTTAATTCGTGTGCAGTAGCGTGCGATGGAGTCGAGGATCTGGTCGGCGGTCTTGGTCCATACATAGGGCCGTGGCTCGTCGTTCCAGGTCTCGATCCAGGCACGGATGTCGCGGTTGAGCGCGCGGACACTGGTATGGCTGCCGCGTTGGAGTTTCTTGGTCGTCAACTCGGAGAACCAGCGTTCGACGAGGTTGAGCCAGGAACTCGACGTCGGGGTGAAGTGCACGGCGAAACGCGGGTGAGCGGCCAGCCAACGTTTGATCACCGGGGTCTTGTGGGTGGAGACGTTGTCCATCACCAGATGCACCGCCAGATCCGCCGGCACCTCCTTGTCGATGGCGATCAGGAATTTCCTGAACTCGATCGCACGGTGCCGCATGTGCAACCGTCCGATGACCTTGCCGGTGACGATGTCCAGGGCCGCATACAGACTCGACGTACCGTGCCGGGTGTAGTCGTGCGTGGCACGCTGCGGTGTCCCCGGCAGCATCGGCAGGATCGGCGCCGTGCGGTTCAGTGCCTGGATCTGGGACTTCTCGTCCACGCACAGCACCACCGCCCGCTCCGGCGGCGCGAGGTAGAGCCCGACCACGTCCTTGACCTTGTCCACGAACAACGGATCCTTGGACAACTTCCACGCCGCACGGCGATGCGGCTGCAGACCGAACGCGTTCCAGATCCGGGTCACCGCAGTCTGGGTCAGTCCGGACTCCGCGGCCATCGACCGGGTCGACCAGTGAGTGGCGTTGGCCGGGGTCGTCTCCAGCGTCGCGGTGATCACCGCCTCGACCTGATCGTCGGAGATCGTGCGCGGACGCCCCGGACGCGCCTCGTCCAGCAGTCCGTCCAGCCTGTCGGCCACGAACCGCGAGCGCCACTTCGACACTGTCGCCCGCTGGATTCCCAGCTCTGCCGCGATCTCGCTGTTCGAGCCACCTTCGGCACATCGCAACACGATCCGCGCCCGCAATGCCAACGCCTGTGCCGTCTTCCGACGCCGCGTCCAGCCCTGCAACGCGCTCGCCTCATCGTCGGAGAGCACCAACTCGGGCAGTTTCGGGTTCGGCATGCCACCGAACCCTACGCCTGCACACGAACTAAAGACTCAGGACACTAG
>NZ_PVTF01000034.1 GCF_003002815.1 Umezawaea tangerina
TGTTGTGACTAGTGAGGTTGTGAACGGCGTGTCGAGTTGAACAAGCGAGGACCTCTGGGCGAAGTGGATGTGTCTGACGCATCCGATCCGCACACAGAGGTCCTCGCATGCACAGTAACGCCCGTACCACCGTTCACGCCCGCAGACTGATCGTGACCCGCCATGCGGCCGGGTGGGCTCCCGCCCGCATCGCCGAACAACTTGGGATCTCCCGCACCACCGTGCACAAATGGCTCACCCGACACCGACACGAGGGCGACGCCGGGCTGGCCGACCGCAGCTCGCGTCCGCACCTGAGCCCTCGACGTACCCCGCCCGAGGTCGAGCAGCGCATCCTGACCACCCGTCGGACGACCCGTCGAGGCCCGGTACACCTGTCCGGATTGCTCGGCCTGCCCGCTTCCACCATCGGTCGGGTCCTGCGCCGCCACGACGAACCACCGCTGTCGGCGATCGACCCGATCACCGGTGCGCCGGTGCGCCGCCGCCACAGCGGTCTCCGCTACGAACGCCCTCACCCCGGCGACCTGCTGCACATCGACGTCAAGAAGCTGGGCCGGGTACCCGTGGGCGGCGGGTGGCGGATGCACGGCCGCAGCGAAACGGTCCGTGGCCGGGGCATCGGCTACGACTACCTGCACGTCGCGGTGGACGACCGGACCCGCCTGGCCTACGTCGAGGCCCTGCCCGACGAACGGGACCCGACCTGCGCCGGTTTCCTGCATCGTGCCGTGGAGTGGTTTCACCGACGGCGGGTCAGGGTGCTGCGGATCCTGACCGACAATGCCAAGGTCTACCGCGTCGGCACGAACTGGCGAGCGGTCTGCGTCGCCTTGGGCATCCGTCGCCGGTTCATCAAACCCGGCTGCCCCTGGACCAACGGCAAGGCCGAACGGTTCAACCGCACCCTGCAGACCGAGTTCGCCTACGCCCGTGCCTGGACCAGCAACATCGACCGTCTGGCCGCCCTGCCCGCCTGGGTCCACGACTACAACACCCGACGGGCCCACAGCGCCCTCGGTGGTCGACCACCGATCAGCCGACTGGCCGCCTAACCGTCAACAACGTCACAAATCACTACA